>CAVSGF010000011.1:0-152636 GCA_963727415.1 uncultured Actinomycetota bacterium | reverse complement strand
ACCGCCAGCCAGGACCGACGGCTGGCGCAGGAGTTGCCCGCTGATGCGCATTGCCACGCGATCAGATCCTCGGACACCCCCACCATCGACAGCACGTAGGTGGCCGTGATGGAGAGCGCGAAGACGCGGCACAGGGTGCGCACCAGGCCGGTCCCGAATCGCCCGGCCACCGGATGTAGCCAGACCGCCAGGTTGGCCAGCATGAACGGCAGCAGGAGCAGCCACAGCGCGCGGGTCGCGGCGCCGGAAGTGAGGCCACCCCACCGGTACGCCTCGGCCCGGGCACCTCCGGGACCGGTTGGTGACCCGAAGCCGGGGCGCGGCTGGTAGAAGCCAGACAGGTCATCGCCCGCGACCCGGACCAGCACTGGCGTCTCCAGCATGTCCTCGGCGGAGGATCCACTGACGCCGTGCACCCGAAGCTCTGTCACCATTGCGGCAACGTACCGCCGCGCATTGGCGGACGGCTATCCCTCGTCGGGGCGGACGTTACGGACCGGTACCGCCGCCTCGCCGGGCGGCGGCCGGTCGATCAGCGAGCCTAGAACCCGGGCGAGGCCAGGCCGGCCAAGCGCGGCGTGCACCATCACCCGGACGCCATGCGCGATCGCCCGCTCGTCCACGTCGAAGCCGACTGGTGGATGTCCAACTTCGTGGCCGCGCCCGGCACGCCTACACCCAGCCGCATCATCGATCCTGGCACCTGCTCCAGATAGAACGCGAAGTCCTCACCACCCATGCTCATCTCGGCCTCGACAACCCTGTCGGCGCCGAGCGCGGCGCCGGCGGCGCCGGCGATGACGGCGGTCGCGAGCCGGTCGTTGACGACCGGCGGCACGCCCCGGCGGTAGTCGATCGGCCTTCGCACCGGTCGGCCGGACAACGTCCCGGATCAGCCCCTCACCATCCGGCACGTCGCGCCAGGCGTCCCGGTCAAGCACCCGTACCGTTGCCCGCGCATACCCCTCGATCGGGATGGCATTCGCGGCCTCGCCGGCTCGGACCGCGCCGAACACCATGGAAACGCCGGAGCGTGGCATCGACCCGCCGATCCAGAAGCGCTGGCACGTCCACGACCACGCTGCCGAGCGCATGCACCAGGTCGGCGGTCAAGTGCGGGCGAGCGGTGTGGCCGCCGCTACCCCTCAGCCGTACCTCGACCAGGTCCGCGGCAGCGGTGAAGGGCCCGGATCGCACGCCGACGAGGCCGACCGGCAGCTGCGGAGCGCAGTGCAGGCCGAAGATGGCCGAGACGTTCCTCAAGGCCCCGGCCGCGATCACCTCCGGCGCACCGGACGGCGTCGCCTCCTCGGACGGCTGGAAGATCAGCCGCACCGTTCCGGGCAGCTCGCCGCGCCTGGACAACTGCGACAGCGCCATCCCGACGCCGAGCATGATGGTGGTGTGCACGTCATGTCCGCAGGCGTGGCACGCGCCGTCGACGGTCGATCGGTACGGCACGTCCTTGGTGTCCGGCAGCGGCAGCGCGTCCAGATCGGCGCGCAGCGCAACCACCCGGTTTTCCGAGCCGTTTCCAGGCACGTCACAAATCACGCCGTTGCGCTTGGGCAGCAGCCGGGGTGCCAGGCCGGCGTCGGTCAGTTTGCGCATGACCAGCGCGGCCGTGCTGAACTCCTGCCCGGACAGTTCGGGGTGAGCGTGGATGTGACGGCGTACCGCTACGAGTTCCGCCCCGCGGGCGGCGAGCCAGCGGTCGAGCTGGCCTGGCAGCGGGTCAGCGCCGGACGGGAGGTCCGGCCACTGAGTGGTCACAGTGTTGCTCTTCGGCAACGTGAGCGCACTAGTCACGACTTCTTCTTGTTTTCGGTCGGCGGTAGTCAACTTTGGTCAGCCTAGCCCCGGCACCGTGACGCTCCGCAATGTCTATTCTGTGCCTACGACGTTGCAGAGCGTTACATTCCACCGACTACAGAGTGATGCTGCCTAGCGGCGACACCCTCACCCAGGTAAAACACCCGCAGGTCACGGCCGGGAACTCCGCCCGCCGAGACGCAGCCTGACGGAATTTTCCGCACACACCCTGTATCAACGGGCGAGGACCATCTCGGGTCACGTTGCCACGCCGGGTTGATCAACGTCGCACAGCGTGTGCGCCGGTCATCCTAGCGAGACAGACCTCAGTCGACCGGTGAAACCGCCTCAGAAATGGTCGTTCGGACGATGGAGACCCCATACGTCGCGCAGGGCATGCGACACCTCGCCGACCGTGGCACGGGCCCGCAGCGCCTCACGCATCGGATACAGCACGTTCTCGCTGCCACCGGCGGCGGCTCGCAACCGTCCAGTGCCCGGGCCACCGCGTCGTTGTCGCGATCGGCACGCAGCTTCGCCAGCCGGGCCGCCTGGTCCGCCTCGATCGCCGGATCGACGCGCAACGGTTCGTACGGCTCCTCTTCGTCGACGGTGAACCTGTTCACACCGACGACGGTCCGAGTGCCCGAGTCGATCTCCTGCGCGATCCGGTAGGCGGACGTCTCGATCTCCCGCTTCTGGAATCCCGCCTCGATCGCCGCCGTCGCCGATCCGTACGCCTCCACCTGCGCCATCAGCGCCGTCGCCGCGGCCTCGATCTCGTCGGTCATCGCCTCGACCACGTACGACCCGGCGAACGGGTCGACCGTCGCGGTCAGATCCGTCTCGTAGGCGAGCACCTGCTGGGTGCGCAGCGCCAGCCGGGCCGCCTTCTCGGTCGGCAGCGCGATCGCCTCGTCGTAGGAGTTGGTGTGCAGCGACTGGGTGCCACCGAGCACCGCGCCGAGCCCCTGAACCGCGACCCGGACCAGGTTGACCTCGGGCTGCTGCGCGGTCAGCTGCACACCCGCGGTCTGGGTGTGGAAACGCAGCATCCACGACTTCGGGTTCTTGGCGCCGATCTCCTCACGCATCAGCCGGGCCCAGATCCGCCGGGCGGCCCGGAACTTCGCCACCTCCTCCAGCAGCGTGGTCCGCGCGACGAAGAAGAACGACAGGCGCGGCGCGAAGTCATCGACGTCCAGGCCGGCGGCCATCGCCGCTCGCACGTACTCCCTGCCGTTGGCCAGCGTGAACGCGATCTCCTGCACCGGCGACGCGCCGGCCTCCGCCATGTGGTAGCCGGAGATCGAGATGGTGTTCCACCTCGGCATCTCCTTGGTGCAGTAGGCGAACGTGTCGGCGACCAGACGCAGCGACGGCTTGGCGGGAAGATGTAGGTCCCGCGGGCGATGTACTCCTTGAGGATGTCGTTCTGGACGGTCCCGGTGAGCTGGTCGCCGCAGACACCGGACTCCTCGGCGACCAGTTGGTAGAGCAGCAGCAGAACGCTCGCCGGGGCGTTGATCGTCATCGAGGTGGAGACGCGGTCCAGCGGGATGTCGTGGAACAGCCTGCGCATGTCGTCGATTGAGTCGATGGCGACGCCCACCTTGCCGACCTCGCCGTGCGCGACCGGTTCGTCCGAGTCGTACCCCATCTGGGTAGGCAGATCGAAGGCCACCGACAGACCCATCGTCCCGGCCGCCAGCAACTGCCGGTAGCGCGCGTTGGACTCCGCCGCGGTACCGAAGCCGGCGTACTGCCGCATGGTCCACGGCCGCGAGGTGTACATGGTGGAATACACCCCGCGGGTGAACGGATAGCTGCCCGGCTTGCCCGGTCCGCTCAGCGAAATCTCGCGGCAGGTCATCGGCGCGTATATACAGGCTTCAGGGGGAACCCGGACTCGCTCGTCCGACCGGTTGACTCCTTCGTCATACCCGCCGATGGTAGGGGCGGCGCTTTGCGTACCGGCGCCGAGCCCGCAGAATAGACGGACAGAACACAACGGCGTGCCGACCCCCGGCATCCGAATCCCCGACGGTTAGAGATCTTGACGACACAGACTTCGTCCAGTTCAGCAGGCGGTCGCGCTGTCCCCGGCACGATCATCGGTGGTCGCTACCAGTTGCGCGCCGCGATCGGCAATGGTGGCATGGGCACGGTCTGGCAGGCGATCGACACCGTGCTCCGGCGCGACGTCGCGGTCAAGGAGGTGGTCCTGCCACCGGCCATGCCGCCCGGCGAACGCGACGCGATGCACGAACGAACGCTGCGCGAGGCACGCGCGGCCGCGGCGCTGTCCCACCCGTCGGTGGTCCAGGTCTATGACGTGGTCACCGAAGACGGCCGTCCGTGGATCGTAATGGAATTGTTGCAAGCGCGGAGCCTCTCGGAGATCATCATCTCGGACGGCCCGCTTTCCGGCCGCGCCGTGTCCAAGATCGGCATCGCCCTGCTCGGCGCGCTCGAGGTCGCTCACGCGGCCGGCGTACTGCACCGGGACGTGAAACCGGCGAACGTGCTGATCAGCGCTGACGGCCGGTGCGTGCTCACCGACTTCGGGGTGGCCCGGATGCCGTCGGAGAGCAATCTGACACAGCCCGGCATGGTGCTCGGATCGCCGCATTTCATCTCGCCAGAGCGGGCCATCGGCGCCAAGTTCGGGCCCCCCAGCGACCTGTTCTCGCTCGGCGTGACGCTGTACACGGCGATCGAGGGGCGGCCACCGTTCGACCAGGGTGACCCGTTCGAGACCATGCGGGCGATCGTCGAGGAGGAGCCACTGCCCGCCGGCACGCGCCGGCGCCCTCGCCCCGGTCTTGATGGGTCTGCTGGACAAGGATCCGGCCCGGCGGTGGACCGTCAACGCCGCCCGCGCGGCGCTACGCGAACTGATCACCACATCCAACCGGGCCGTTGGCACGCCACGCCCGGCGGTGGGCGGCCGTGCACTGCTCGTCGACGGCGAGAATCCGGTCGATCGCATCGGTGCCCGGCCGGTGCCGGCGGCGTACCCGGGCGATCCGGCATACCCCGGTGCCATGCCTGGCCCCGCCGCGGCACAGCCCCCATACCCGGCTCCAGGCTCGGTGCCGCCGAACGCCACTGCGGGCTTCGGCCCTCCGCCGACGCGGTCCGGCCGGCCTCGTCCAACGGCGGCCGGACCGCATCGCCCGCCCGTCAGCGCGACCGCGACCGCCTGGCTCAATCGGACCATGGCGGCGGCCAAGACCGCGACGGCGTGCCGCGGTCCAACGGTTCCAGGCGTGGCCGCGAGCCGCCGGATCGGAGTCTTGGCCGGCGCTGCCCTGATCGTCGTCCTGGCGATCGTTCTGGCCAGCACCAGCGGCGGCGATGCCCAGCCGCCGGCCCCGACGGCGGGGGCCAGCCCGAGCGCCTCAGCCGGTCCGCCGAAACCCGATTTCGCGGTTCAGACGTTCACCGACGACCGGGGAATGTCGGTCAGCGTTCCGGCCGACTGGAAGAAGCAGTCCGCGGCGAGTTACACCAACTTCGTTGATCCGAACGACGGCTCTCAGCGGATGCGCCTGAATGTGGAATCGGTCGGCGGCGCGTCGGCCAAGGAGTTCCTGACCGGCGCCGAGCGCAACCTCAAGAACAAGATCTGCAAGGGCTACTCACGAGTCGGCCTCACCGACATCACGCTCGACGGGCAGCCGGCCGCGCAACTGGAGTACACCTGCGGCTCCGGCAAGGATCTTCGACACGGGATCTGGGCCGCGACCGTCTACGGCCGCAAGGCTTACCACTTCTACCTGACCGTACCGGATAAGGACTTCACCAAAGATCTGCCGATCTATCAGGAGATGGTGGCCACCTTCAAGCTGACCGCCGCCGGCTAACGACCGCCCCACTGGCCACCCGGGTTTGTCCGCCGGGTGATCCACGGTCGTGCTATCAACGAACACATGGCCAGCGACACCCCGGTGATCGATCCGTCCCTCGTCCGCGCCCAAGGTGGCCGCCGAAGTGTGGATCAACGACGACCCCGACCCGCAGACCCGCGCCGAATTGCGGCGGGTGCTCGACGGACTGCCCGACACGGCACCGACCTCCTCGACCGCTTCTCCGGGCCGCTGACGTTCGGCACGGCTGGCCTGCGCGGCCCGGTGCGGGCCGGACCCGAACGGCATGAACATCGCGCGTGGTGCGGGCCGCCGCCGCCGGACTGGTGGCTTGGCTCGCCGGCAACCCGACGACGGTCCCGTCGTCATCGGATACGACGCGCGCAGCGGCTCGGCCGCCTTCGCCGCCGAGACCGCGCGCGTGGTCACCGGCGCCGGGCGGCGCGCGCTTGTGCTGCCCCGGCCGCTGCCGACCCCGTACTCGCGTATCGCGGTGCGACACCTCGACGCCGCAGCCGGTGTGATGGTCACGGCCAGCCACAATCCGCCACAGGACAACGGCTACAAGGTCTATCTCGGTGCCGGCTCGGCGGCGCGGCAGGGCGGCGGAGCGCAGATCGTCCCGCCGGTCGACGCTGAGATCGAGGCGGCCATCCGGCCGTCGGCCCGCTGGCCGAGGTGCGCGCTCGGCAATGCCGGCGAGCTCGTCGGCGACGACGTCGTCGCGACGTACGTGACCAGCCGCGGCGGTGCTGGAGCCGGACGGCCCGCGCGAGCTTCCATCGCGTACACGCCGCTGCATGGTGTCGGCGCCGACGTGGCGCTCGCCGCGTTCGCCGCCGCCGGCTTCGCCGAGCCCGCCGTCGTGGCCGCGGCACAGGCGCGATCCGGACCCGGAGTTTCCCGACGGTCGCGTTCCCGAATCCGGAAGAGCCCGGCGCCATGGACCTGCTGCTCGCGCTCGGCCGCGGACGATCGGCGCCGACATCGCCATCGCCAACGACCCGGACGCCGACCGATGCGCGGTCGCGGTGCCCGGTGCCCGGGCCGGGCCAGCGGCTGGCGGATGCTTCGCGGCGACGAGTTCGGCATGCTGCTGGCCGACCATCTGATGCGCCGGGCGCGGCGCGGCCTGTACGCGACATCGATCGTGTCGTCGTCGCTGCTCGGGCGATCTGCGCTAAGCGCGGCGTGCCGTACGCCGAGACCCTGACCGGCTTCAAGTGGATCTGCGGGCCGGCGACGGTCGATACGCCGCTGGCGTACGGCTACGAGGAGGCGCTCGGCTACTGCGTCGCGCCCGGATCACGGTCCGCGACAAGGACGGCATCTCCGCCGCGCTGCTGATCACCGAACTCGCCGCCGGTTGAAGACCGAGCTGCGCACGCTGACCGACCGGCTGGACGAGCATCGCCGCAGAGTTCGGCGTCCACGCGCACCGATCAGCTGTCCGTACGGGTCGAGGACCTCGCCGAGATCGGCACCATGATGGCCCGGATTCGGGCCAACCCGCCGACCACGCTGCTGGACTGCCCGCGGACGTGGAGGATCTGTTGCCGGGCAACGACGTGCTTCATCCTCCGGACCGAGTCGGCCCGCGTGGTCGTACGGCCGTCCGGAACCGAGCCCAAGCTCAAGGCGTACCTGGAAGTGATCGAGCCGGTCGCCGACGGCGACGTCGCCTCGGCCCGGGAGCGCGCGGCGGCCGCCGTGTACGCCCTACGGACCGAGACCGCTACCGCGCTCGGCGGCTAGCCGGTCCATCCACCGGCTACCGAACGATCACCACCGCGGTGGCCGCGACGGCCGCGATGAGAAGGCGCGCCTCCGGGTATGGCAACCCGATCGCCCCGCTGGCCATCGCCGTGGCGCCCGCGGTGAGCACGCCCGCGCCGCCGAGAGCGATCAGGGCACCGGGCCGATCAGTGCCTCGTAGGGCGACGACCGCCGCCCCGGCCGCGAGCGCCAGGGCGGCCGCGAGGGCCAGCCAGCGTGAGCCGAACCCGAGCGCGTACCGGATCGCCAGGGCCGGGATGAAGAACCAGGCGAGCCACGTGGCCAGGGCGGTGGTCGCCGCCCGGCCGACCGGGCCGGGTGGGTTCCGGTCGTGCCGGGCGTACCAGCGCGACATCGTGAGCAGGCCGCGGCCACGGCCGCCGCCGGCAGGTCGCGGCCAACGCGCCCCAGGTTGTACAGCAGCGCCGTGTCGTACATCACCAGGACCAGGGTGGCCAGTGCCGCCGCGGACAGCGCGAACCGCAGCAGGTCGTCCCGGCCACCGCCGGGCGGGCTCAGCCGGGTCAGCAGGATCGGCGTCAGCAGGGCCGAAGCGCCGCGCATGACCAGGTCGCCATGCGTGTACGGGTTGGGCAGGCTGAGCTCGATCGCGCCGAAGACCACCGTGTACGCGACCGATGCGGCCCAGATCACTCGTGGCCGGCGCAGATCCAGGCCGAGCCAGCCGGCCACGGTCAGGTACGCGAGCAGCACGAACGGCAGTTCCAGGAACGCCTGCACGCGCAGGACCGTCACGCTCAGCAGGCCGGGATCCGGGATCGCTCCTGCCAGCGCCCGCATCGCCGGGTTGCCGGTGGCGGTGTCGAACCATCCGTCCGGCAGGTACCGCGCGATGAACGTGGCGTCGCCCTGATGCCGGCGGATCACGTACGTCGTGAACAGCACCTGGTTCACGAAGATCGCGATAGTGACCGCGCCCAGCCATACCGGTGCTGGGCCGAGCCGACGCGCCGGCTCGGTCGGCGGTGTTGATCCGGTCGTGCGATCGCGCACCAGCACCGGTCCCGCGATCGCGGTGAGCAGGACCAGACCGTCCAGAACGAGAGTCAGCACGGCGTCATCCGCGGGCCGGCGCCACCCCTCGCGCACGCTCCTACATCAGCCACCGTTTGGGCCGTTGCGCGGCGTCGCCGGCGGAGGCGAGCAACTGCCTAGAAGCGGGGCATGCCGCCGAACTGCCGGTCGCCCGCGTCGCCCAGACCGGGGACGATGAACATCTTCTCGTTCAACTCTTGGTCGATCGCGGCGGTGATCAAGCGGATCGGCAGTCCACTGTGGGCGAGACGGTCGATGCCGGCCGGCGCCGCCAGGGCGCAGCAGACGATGATGTCGGTGCATCCCCGCGAGGCGAGCAGGCGGCAGCAGTGCTCCAGCGATCCACCGGTTGCCAGCATCGGGTCGAGAACCAGAACCGGAAGCCCGGTGAGGTCGGTCGGCAGCGACTCCATGTACGCGCGCGGCTCGAAGGTGTGTTCGTCGCGGGCCAGGCCGACGAAGCCCATCGAAGACTCGGGCAGCAGGGCAAGCGCGGCGTCGGCCATTCCGAGTCCGGCCCGTAGCACCGGAACGATCAACGGCGGATTGGCCAGCCGGGTGCCCTCGGCCACAGCGACCGGCGTCTGCACCGAGAACTTCTCGACCGCGAACATCCGGGCCGCCTCGTAGACGAGCATCGTCGTCAGTTCGTTCAATGCGGCCCGGAAAGTACCGGAATCGGTTCGGGCGTCACGCATAGCGGTCAAGCGCGACTGGGCCAGGGGATGGTCCACCACGAGTACGTCCACGTGTGACAACGTACTGCAAGATCAGGTCCGGTAGGCGTAGGTAGACTCGACGACATGACAGCGTCTGTCGAAGCGTCCCGCCGCGCCCATCCCCCGGACCACCGCGGTGGCGCGGAAGTCACGACGTCCCTGTCCGAGATCACCCGGTCCGACGCGGCGCTACGCACATTCCTGCACGGTCTACCCGGCGTCGACGCGGTCGGCGCCGATGCGCGCGCCGCGATGCTGTCCACCCGGTCGATCAAGACCACGGCCAAGGCGTACGCCATTGATCTGGCCATCCGGATGGTCGACCTGACCACGCTGGAAGGCGCGGACACCCCGGGCAAGGTCCGGGCCTTGTCCGCGAAGGCGCAGCGTCCGGACACCACCGATCCGACCTGCCCGCATGTCGCCGCCGTCTGCGTGTATCCCTCGATGGTTCCCACCGCCGTTGCCGAACTGGCCGGCACCGGTATTCACGTGGCCAGCGTGGCGACGGCATTCCCGTCCGGGCAGGCCCCACTATCGGTGAAGCTGGACGAAACCCGGGCAGCGGTCGCGGCCGGAGCCGACGAGATCGACATGGTGATCAACCGCGGCGCCTTCCTGTCCGGTCGCTACCTCGACGTGTACGAGGAGATCGTCGCGGTGAAGAAGGCCTGTGGTGAGGCTCACCTCAAGGTCATCCTGGAGACCGGCGAACTAGGCACCTACGACAACGTTCGCCGGGCCGCATGGATCGGCATGCTGGGTGGCGGAGATTTCATCAAGACCTCCACCGGCAAGGTGCAGCCGGCGGCGACCCTTCCGGTCACGCTGATCATGCTTGAGGCGGTACGCGACATGCTGGCCCTGACCGGCCGTCAGGTGGGGGTGAAGCCGGCCGGTGGCATCCGGACCACCAAGGACGCTATTTGCTATCTGGTCATGGTCAACGAGACCGTCGGCGAGGCCTGGCTCCACCCGGACTGGTTCCGATTCGGCGCGTCCACCCTGCTCAACGACCTGCTCATGCAGCGGTCTAAGCAGGCCACCGGCCGGTACTCGGGCCCCGATTACGTCACATTGGACTGAGCAGATGGCATTCGAATACGCGCCCGCGCCGGAGTCCCGCTCCATCGTGGACATCCAGCCGGCGTACGGCCTGTTCATCAACGGACAATTCACCGACTCGGTGGACGGCAAATCGTTCAAGACGATAAACCCGGCGACCGAGGAAGTACTGGCCGACATCGTCGATGCCGGGCCGGCCGACGTGGATCGCGCCGTGGCCGCGGCCCGGCACGCGTACGAGCATGTGTGGGGCCCGATGCCGGGCGCGGCGCGTGCCAAGTACCTCTACCGGATCGCCCGGCTGATCGCGGAGCGCAGCCGTGAGCTGGCGGTGCTGGAGTCGATCGACAACGGCAAGCCGATCCGCGAGTCTCGGGACGTGGACATCCCGCTGGTCTCGGCTCACTTCTTCTACTACGCGGGCTGGGCCGACAAGCTGGGTTACGCCGGCTTCGGCGCGGACCCGCGGCCGATCGGCGTGGCCGGCCAGGTCATTCCCTGGAACTTCCCGCTGCTGATGCTGGCGTGGAAGATCGCCCCCGCGCTCGCGTGCGGCAACACGGTCGTGCTCAAGCCGGCCGAGACCACACCGCTGACCGCGCTGGCTTTCGCCGAGATATGCCAGCAGGCAGACCTGCCGCCGGGCGTGGTCAACATCGTCACCGGAGCCGGCGAGACCGGACGCGAGGTGGTCAACCATCCCGGTGTCGACAAGGTCGCGTTCACCGGGTCGACCGAAGTGGGCCGCGCGATCGCCAAGTCGATCGCGGGTACCGGCAAGCGGGTCACCCTGGAGCTCGGTGGTAAGGCCGCCAACATCGTCTTTGACGACGCACCGATCGATCAGGCGGTCGAGGGGATCGTCAACGGCATCTTCTTCAACCAGGGACACGTCTGCTGCGCCGGTTCCAGGCTGCTGGTGCAGGAGTCGATCGCCGAACCGCTGCTGGAGTCGCTGAAGCGGCGGATGGCACGGCTGCGAGTCGGCGACCCGCTGGACAAGAACACCGATGTCGGAGCGATCAATTCGGCGGCTCAGCTGGCCCGGATCCGGGAGCTGTCCGAGATCGGCTCAGCCGAGGGCGCCGATGCCTGGTCGCCGCGGTGCGACCTGCCCGAGCGCGGCTTCTGGTTCGCACCGACGATCTTCACCGGAGTCTCGCAGGCGCACCGGATCGCCCGGGAGGAGATCTTCGGGCCGGTGCTGTCGATCCTCACCTTCCGCACGCCGGCAGAGGCCGTGGACAAGGCGAACAACACGCCGTACGGGCTGTCGGCCGGTATCTGGACCGAGAAGGGTTCGCGAATTCTCGACATCGCCGACCGGCTGCGGGCCGGGGTGGTCTGGGCGAATACCTTCAATAAGTTCGACCCCGCTTCGCCGTTCGGCGGCTACAAGGAATCCGGGTACGGTCGCGAGGGCGGCCGGCACGGTCTGGAGGCTTACCTTGCCCACTAAGCCCGGAAAGAAGGCGGCGGCTGCCAAGGCCGCCGGCAAGACGACCGGCAAGCCGGCCAAGACCACGGTCAGCAGGTCCTCGGCCGCCAAGCCGGCCGATGACGACGCGATGGTCGGGATCCGGCCGGATCGCGAACTGGTGGCGGCCGGGCCGCTAAGTGGCCGGCTGGCCGTGCGCAAGACGTACAAGCTCTACATCGGCGGTGCGTTTCCGCGCAGCGAATCCGGCCGCAGCTACGTCGTCAACGACGCGTCCGGGCGGTTCCTCGCCAACGCGGCGCTGGGCTCGCGCAAGGACGTCCGGGACGCGGTGGCCGCCGCCCGCGCGGCGGTCAAGCGGTGGTCCGGCGCGACCGCCTACAACCGCGGGCAGATCCTGTACCGGATCGCGGAGATGGCCGAGGGCCGGCGGGATCAGCTCGTCGCCGAGGTACGGGCGGCCGAGGGCGGCACCGCCGCGACCGCCGGGGCAACCGTCGACGCCGCCATCGATCGCTGGGTCTGGTACGCCGGCTGGACCGACAAGATCGCCCAGGTGTACGGCAACGCCAACCCGGTCGCCGGGCCGTTCTTCAACCTGTCGTCACCCGAACCGACCGGCGTGGTGGGCGTTATCGCACCGGCCGACTCATCGCTGCTCGGCCTGGTGAGCGTGATCGCTCCAGCCATTCTGACCGGAAACACCGTGGTGGTCCTGGCCAGCCCGACCCGGCCGCTGCCGGCGATCACGCTGAGCGAGATCTTGGCGACCAGCGATCTGCCAGGCGGGGTCGTCAACATGCTGACCGGGTCGGTTCCCGAGACCGCGCCGCACCTGGCCGCGCACATGGACGTCAACGCCATCGACCTGACCGGCGTCACCGATCATGATCTGGCGACGAGGTTGGAGGAGGCGGCGGCGGAGAACCTCAAGCGGGTGATCCGGCCGGCCAACCCGGACTGGACCGCCGAGCCGGGCGTCGAGCGGATCACGCGCCTGCTGGAGACCAAGACGGTCTGGCACCCGAAAGGGATCTGACCGCACCCGCTAGGGTGTGTGCCCAGGATCACCGCCCGAACAGCCGGAGGAAACCGTGGCGCGTCAGCCTTCCGACCGATCCAGCGGCGTCGACCGAGAAGCCGACGACGCGACCGGCCGTACCGCCCGGACCGATGAGTTCTGGGACGACCTGGACATCACGCCGATCGAGGTGGCGCTGCCCGGCGGCGTCGGCTACACGCTGCGCGCCTACCGGATGTCCTCCGGTGTGACGCCGTCGGACATCTCCGAGCGCGTGGCTGAGGTAGAGATGCCGACGTACTCGTCCCCGCTCGACGAGGAGGAGATCAGCGACGCCGACCTGTACCCGGACGACTCGGACACCGCCGACGAGGACGGTGACCTCGAGACGGACGGCGATGACGCGGGCAAGGCCGACGAGGGCGAGGCCGACGAAGGCGAGGCCGATGAGGCCGATGAGGAGGTCCCGCTTTTCCTCAGCCACGCCGGCCATCTGCTGCTGTTCAAGTCGGCCGAGTCGCTGGTCACGTTCGTGCAATCCGGCGCGGAGAACGACATGCGCCAGCTCGATGCGTGGGAGCGGCTGGCCAGTGGAATCCGACCGGAATACGTCACGGCGCTTCCCGAAGATCAGTACGAACTCGACCTGGTGGTGAGCAACCTTCGCGGTGGTCCCGAAGTGTGGGACCCGGAGCTGCTGGTCCAGTGCGGTCAGCTAGCGCGCGACCTAGGGCATGCGCTAACTATTGAGGCGGTGGTCACGGCGCTTGCGCCAGGGTCTCCGCTCGATGACCTGGACGAAGCACTCCGAGGAGTGGCTGCTGGTGGGGTTGGCACATTTTTCGCCCGGCGTCGAGCCCGAAAAGTCGGGAAAGAAACGGCAAGTCTGGCGTGGCGGACGGTAATCGGCAAGATCTCCGCTGTTGTGGACTGGCGCGACTGACCCCTTTGCAGGGACTATCAGGGTCGGACCGAAGCGGCCTCGGCTTCTTCGGTCCGGCAACACACCAGTCTGAGGAGGACGAGGCCGTGGCGCTCATGCGCGTGTACTGCGGATTAGCTGCTACCGACCCTTCGAATACGGAGGGCTCGGCTAGTTGGCTCACCGTGGCCGTGGTAGATGACGCCGGACGCCTGCTCGACATCTGCGACATCATCGACGAGCCGGTCGGCTACGCCCAGCTGGTTGCGTTGCTGGCCGAACGATCCGGCGGCTCGAATACGGTCGCGGTCGCCGCGGACGGCGACGAGCACCAGGTAACGCTATTGATCAGCGCTGCCGGCGGGCCGCTGGCGATCGTCGACGACGAGACCGTGTCCGATTACGCGGACCGGTTCGCCGACGACGAGTCACCTGAGGAGATGGCGGCCGGAACGGCGGAACGGCACGCCGTCGGTCTGGCCCGTGCCCTGCAGGCCGGAGCGCTGGCCGCCGAGGGCCAGGCCGCACCGCGTGAGCTGGTTCCGGTGAAGCCGGTCCTGGCCGCCCACGCGTCGGTCGCCGCCGGCCGCCGCAGCACCGCCGTGGCGCTGCGCGAGGTGCTGCGCGAGCTGTACCCTGCGGCCTTGCGTGCCTACCCGGACCCGGCCGAACCGATTCCGCTGGCGATCCTGGACGCCCTGCCCGAGCCCGGCCTGCTCGGTGCCACGGCCGCCAACCGCGGGCGGGATGCCGCCGTGGCGCGCGAACTCGCTGAGACCGGACTGGCCGACGCCACCACGATCGCCGAAGCGATCACCGCGCTGCGCGTCGCGATTGCCGAGACCCCGCGGCGCACCGGCATCGGCAGGGGCACCACCACCGCCGTCGCGGAGACTATCCGCGAAGTGGTCGCCGCCGTGCGTGCCTGCGACTCCGCCATCACCGCGCTGGTTGGACTGCTGTCGGAGAAGATGCCGGCCCGGCTGGCCGACACCGGCCCGCGTGCGCTGCCGCGGCCCCGCGCTCTGCCGAACCCACCGGCCGATTCCAGCCCGGCCCTATCCGCTCCGGTCGCATCCAGGCCGGCCGCATCCGCTCCGGTCGCATCCAGCCCGGCCGCATCCGCCGCCGTGGCTTCTCCAGCGACGGAGCAGCCGACGCGTTCCGGACGGCGACGCGCTGCGTCCACCGTGGCGCCGGTGTCGCCGGGCGCGCTGCCGGTTTCACCGGCACCGAACCGGACGTCCCCGCCCCGTACCAACCGGACCACGGCGCGGTCGGCGGCCGCCGCCCCTCCGGCTCCTCCGGCTCCTCCGGCACCGCTGGCCCCTCCCGCTCCCCCGGCTCCTCCGGCGCCGCCGCAGCAGTCGCCGATCACACCGGTGTACGCCCAGCCGACGTACCCGCCGAGTTCGTTTGACGAGGGTTTCGACCCGTACCAGCAACGATCCCAGTACCCGGCCGCCGCCGCGCCGGCCCCGCCACGCTATGGCGATCCCCAACAGGGCAGCCCGCAACACGACGGCCGCCCGTACGGCAACCCCCAACACGACGGCCCCCCTTACGGCAACTCCCAGAACGGCGGCCCCCGGCACGGCGAACCGTACGAGGAGCCTCAGCACGCCCAACCACGGGTGCCCGAGCCCCGGCAACCCGAGCCCGGCTACCCGGTTTCTCCGGCCGCCGCCCAGTTCGAGCCGGCCGGCCTGGAGCCGGCGCGTCCGCAGCAGCCCGCATGGAGCGAGCCGAACAGCTACCAAGCCGGGCCGAACAGCTACCAAGCCGGGCCGAACGACTACCCGGCGCGCCGCTACGACTCTGACGCGGCTGGGGTCGGTGCGCCCCGCATGGACACGCCACCGCTCCCGCCGGAGCCGTACGCGCCCAGCAACGGTTACGCCTACAGCGCCAACAACGACGGCTACCCGCTGTCACCTGAGGTTCCGCCGCCCGGCAACCGCGACACCTGGCCGGTCAGCGCGACCGATACCGACGATGCGCGTTCAGGTGCCTACCAGGCCGTACCGCAGCAGCGCGACGGCCGGGTGGCGCCGCCGTGGCAGACCGACATGGCGCTGCCGGCCGAGCCGGATGCGCTCCGGTCGGATCCACCGGCACTCCGGCTGGTCGAACCGGAGCCGACAAACGGGTCCGCGCACCTCCGGCTCATCACGAATAGCGACCCGGTCACCAACGGCGCTCGGCGGGGCTCCGCTGGCACGCACAACGGATCTGCCAACGGCTCGACGGCTCCCGCTCCCGAGGACGGCGATCTGCTGATCTTCGCCGAGATGCGATCGGCGTGGTGGTCCGGCCCAACTGAGGACGACGACGTGGGCTGGGGTGAAAGCTCGGCCGACGAGGGGTGGTCCGCCGCGTTGCGCGCGTCGGACCCGCAGTTCGCCGAGGAGACGTCGGTCGGCCTGCCTCGACGCGTGCCGCAGGCGAATCTGGTGCCCGGATCCCCGCTACCGCCGGCGCCGGAGCGGGCTCTGCGGATAGCTCGCGATCCGGCATCCATCGCGGCGCACACCACCGGATACTTCCGCGGCTCCCGGCGCGGCGAGGAGGTCCGAGGGTACGCCGTCGGCGGGCGCCCGGGCCGCGAGACCGCCAACGGGTGGGACTTCAGCCGGGACAACTGGGAGAGCGATCGCGACAGCGCCTACCGGCCGGCCGCGCACCGCTGACATCACCATCCGGACTCGCTGACGAGACGCCGGTACGGCCGCTGGGCTGTGTGTCCATTCGCGCAGCCCAACGGTCTGCTTTCGCGCGGCCCAACGGTTTGACCGCATCCTGCCGGGCGGGCGATCCGACGCACCCACTCACGATCACGTGCAAGATCCTGTGCACCTGATGTCGCTATGGCGCGTCTGGTGCGCAAGATCGCGTACTTGATCACGGGAGGTGGGCAGGGCAGCAGCGCCAACCGCGCACACGACGGGCGGCTACCTCACGCCCTCGGGGGTCAGGCCCGACCGCCCGGGGTACGTGAGGTAGCCGCCCGTCGTCAACGAGCTCAGGCCGCTCTAGGCAGGTGCGGTCGCTCGCTGCCGCCGCATGGCGAGAACGTACTCGACCAGCGAGATGAGCACCTGCTTCGTCGACTCCCGGTTGCGGGCATCGCACGCGACGATCGGGATCTCCGGTGAGATCGCCAGGGCGTCGCGTACATCCTGCGCCGAGTGGTACTGGTTACCATCGAAGCAGTTGATCGCGATCAGGTATGGCAACCGCCGGTGCTCGAAGAAGTCGATGGCCGCGAAACAGTCGGCCAAGCGCCGCGTATCGACCATCACCACCGCGCCGATCGCGCCCTTCACCAGTTCGTCCCACATGAACCAGAATCGAGTCTGGCCAGGCGTTCCGAACAGGTAGAGGATCAGATCGCGATCAATCGAGATACGGCCGAAGTCCATCGCGACGGTAGTCGTCGTTTTGCCGGGCACCTGCCGGTTGTCGTCGACGCCGACGCCGGCGGAGGTCATGATCGCCTCAGTGGTAAGCGGCGTGATCTCCGAAACCGAACCGACGAGCGTGGTCTTACCCACACCAAATCCACCGGCGATGACAATCTTCGCCGATGTAACCCGCCCGGACGGCGGACGCGTCATATCAGAGCCTCCGTAGTCCACTAAGCACCCTTTCCAGCAGTTCCGTGCCGACCGAATCGTCACCGTCGCCGTCGAACGACGTCGGTTCGTAGACCGCGACGAGTCCATCCGCGGCCATGTCGGCGATTAGCACCCTTGCGACGCCGAGCGGCAGTTGCATTCGCGCCGCGATCTCGGCCAGCGATTGCAGCTGACCGTCGCAAAGCGTCGCAATGTACTGGTGCTCGCGGCCGTGGCTTCCGTTACGCCCATCCACTCCACGACCGCGAACGGTCGTTTCGACCAGAGCCTCGATGGCAATGTCCAGGCGAGGTCGCGTCCGACCACGGGTGACAGCGTACGGGCGCACGAGCGCGCCGGTCGGCTCGTCAAGATCCGCCATGGCCGTTCACCTCCCTGCCTGTGTGCTTGCCTCGATCAGTCAATGTGTCCTGTTGCCAGGCCAACGAAGTCCGTCAGCCCATCATGCCCGCGGCGGCACGGGGAGTCGGTGTCAGCGCATCGCCGACACGATCCACGAGCAACGCCATCTCGTAGCCGACCTGGCCGACATCGCACGAGCGCGCCGCGAGTACGGCAAACGAGGAACCGTCCGAGATGGACATTAGAAACAGGAAGCCATTATCCATCTCGACCACGGTCTGGAGTACCGCACCGCCGTCGAAGCACCGTGATGCGCCGACAGTCAAGCTAACCAGACCCGACGCAATCGCGGAGAGCTGGTCAGCGCGATCCCGCGGAAGATCCCGGGACGACGCGAGGAGCAGGCCGTCCGCCGAGACCGCGACCGCGTGCGCGACGCCCGGTACGCGATCGGCGAAGTTGGCCAGCAGCCAACTGAGATCCTGGGTGTTCGTCATGCTTATTGCTCCTTGCCACCGGACGAGGGGTGCCCGGTCGTCGTCGACTCAGATGAGGCGCCGCTTTCGTCGCCAGACTGCTGGCGGCCGCGCTGGACACCCCGGTGGTACGCGGACAGTAGCCCACGGACCGATTCCGGCGATCGCCGGTTGGTGCTGGTGGCGCTCTTGTCCACACCACCCGGGACAAGCTGTGCCATTGGAACGCGCCGGGGCAGGCCGCCATCGGTCGTCCTGGTCTCGGCCGCCTCAGCCGCGCTTGCCGCCGCGCGCCAGCCGTCGTCGGCCGGCGTGGACCAACCGGCCTCAGCGGCCCGGCCACCTTCGGTCGTCGCGCCCGCCATAGATGTGCCACCCATCGTTGCTCCCGAAACCCGCGCCGCCCCACCGGCCGGGATCCGTACTCCGGACTCGCCGATGTCGTCGGTCGGCGCCGGCGCCGTACCTGGCTCCGGCACGGTGTGGAACCACGCGGACTCCAGTTCGCGGAAGATCGGCAGTTCCATCGTCTCGTCCGCGAATGGCATGAGGGCGCCCGGCTCCGATGCCGGCCTGCGGGTCGGGTGGGCGGCGGAGGCTGGCTCCGCCGACGGCGCGACCTGCTGACCTGCACGATCATTGCGGAGCGCCCCGGCCAGGTCAAGGTCGCGAACAGCCGGAATCTCCGCCGTCATGTCCAGGCTCCGGCGCTGGCCATTGCCACCGAAAGCGCTAGGTGGCGGTTCCGGTGCGGACAGTTGCGGAGTCTGCACCGGCGGCCACGCGGGCGGCGCCGTTGTCGGGCCGGGACGCTCGTCCACATGGGCATCGACGACGTCCGACATATCGTCGTCCAGCGTCTGAGCGTACGGATCGTCAACGAGCTCCGCCTCGGCGAACTCGTCCATCATCGCGGCTTCGTCGAGCGGGGACTGGTGCGGCCGCTGACGCGGAATCCGGGCCTGCGGATCGGCGAGCCGGTCCCAGCCTGGTTCCGGTCGCCCGCCCGCGGCGTGGTCACGATCATCGGCCGGCATCCGCTGGGGCAGCGGAAGCGCCGGCGCGCCCGCCTTGTTCGTGGCCTGCGCCGGCGCGCCGCCGGGTTCGGTTACCCCGGTCAGGTCCGACCAGCTGGGCAGCGCCGCCTTCTTGTTGTTGCCGAACAGGTCCTCGCCGAAGTTCTCGGCGGCGGCGGCAAAGCCGCCGAGGCCGCCACCGGAGGAATCGAATCCGGACCCGCCGCCGCTTCGGCCGCCGTCACGCGGGTACGGGCCATCTGGGCTGCCACCACCGGACGGCGCACCGACCAGCGGAGGCGGCGTCGGGCCGAACGCGCCGCGGGCCGAGTTGCCCTCCAGCGCCAGTGGCGGAGAGAACGGCGACCGGCTCTGTGGCGGGCGGCCAGGCTCCTGCGGCAGCGTGCTCGGCGGTGCGGTCCGGCCGCCCAGCGATCGCGGCATCAGCACGGTGGTCGGAAGGAGCACGTCGGCGACGGTTCCGCGATCGTTGGCCGGGCGCAGCTCCACCTTGATCCCATGCCGCGCCGCCAGGCGCGCCACCACCACCAGGCCCATCATCCGGGATACCGCGACGTCGACCATCGGTGGTGTGGCCAGGCGCTCGTTCAGATCGGCGAGCTGATCCATGCCGATGCCGATGCCATGGTCCTCGACGTAGAGCACGGCGCGATCCCCGACCCGACGGGCCTCGACGATGACGGCGGCGTCCGGCGGTGAGAACGCGGTCGCGTTGTCGAACAACTCGGCGACCAGGTGCACCAGGTCGTTGACGGCGTGCGCGGCCACTTCGAGGTCGCGGTCGATCGTGCCGAACTCGATCCGCGTGTAGTGCTCGACCTCGGACTGCGCCGCCCGCAGCACGTCGATCAGGGCGGCCGGCTCGCGCTGTACGCGGGTGGAGTCGGCGCCGGCCAGAACGAGCAGGTTCTCGTCGTTGCGGCGCATCCGGGTGGCCAGGTGGTCCAGCTGGAACAGCTCGGCGAGGCGATCCGGGTCTTCCTCACCCCGCTCCAGCCGGTCCAGATGGCCGATGAGGCGGTCAACCAGGATCTGGGACCGCCGTGCCAGGTTGACGAACATCGTGGCCACAGAGGCCCGCAGGGCGGCCTGTTCGGCCGCTGTCCGGACGGCTTCCAAGTGGACCGCGTTGAACGCCTCGGTCACCTCGCCGAACTCGTCACGGCTGCGGACCGGCAGCGGTTCGGCGATCTGCAAGGCCACCTCGTGCGGCGTCTGCTGCGTGGCCACATTTGGATCGCGCAGCCGGGATACCGCTTGCGGAAGGCCGAACTGCGCGACCGTGAGGGCGCCGTGCTTGAGTTCGCGGAGCGAGCGGTTCATCGAGCGCGCCACGAACCACGCGATCAGCATGGCGACCAGGACCATGCCGAACAGCAGGCCGACGTCGATGATGATCTGCCGCTGCACGTTGTCACGCAGCGTCTGGGCGTCGGCGACGGTCTGGTCGTCGATGAACTTCTCGACCTTGCGCATCAGGGCTGGCGCGGCTGGACCATCGCGCTGTTCCAGTCGTCGGCGTGCAGGTCGGCCGGCATCTTGTCGCCGGTCAGCGACTGGATCTCGGCTTCGTCCTGCTGCGACGGGCGAACCTCGGACCCGGATACGGTCCGGTGCAGTTCGTCCTGCTGCGCGGTGGTGGCGACCACGGCGAACGCGGTGAGGGCCTGAGTGATACCGGTCTGCGTGGCGATGAAGCGCTGCCGCTGCTCCGGGGGCATGGCTCCATTGAGGATCGCCTGGAGCACGATCACCCGCTCCTGCGACAGGTACTCCTTGGCGCTGGAGACCGCCGCCGCGGCACGCATCTCGTACGACAACTTGGAGTCGCCGGCCAGCTGCACCGACGAGTCCCGGATGCCGAGAAGACCGGTGATCAGCACGTCATACTGCTGAACCGCCAGCGACAGCGGCATCGCGGCGCTGCTGTCGGTGATCTGCTCGCGCAGCTTGGGCAACCCGCTCAGCTGCTGCTGGATGCTGGCCAGCAGGGCCTTGAAGTTGCTCGGAAGGTTGGCCTGTGAGGAACTCTGCCGGCTGTATTCGGCCTGGGCCGCGTCGGTGGCCGCGGTGTCGGCTTCGAAGTGGGTCTTCGTCGCCTTCATTTCCGAGTCGTTTGACCCCAAGACCAAGAAGCATCGCGGCGTCGGCGCGCTCGTTCTGCAGGTTCTGCACCAGGGCGCCGGCATCACCCGAGAGAGTGGCAAGGACCCGGGCCCGGTCGGCGGTACTCGCTGTAGACACCTGGCTCACCAGGCCGTTTGCACCGACGATGACCGTGGCCAGCGTCGGGACGAACATGATGAACCCGAGTTTGACGCCGATGCGCCGATCGCGGAGGTAGCCGACCAGCGAACGCTTCCCCGCCTGGGGTTTCGCCGCAGCCTCTGGTCGTTTGCTCACCCCTAGCCACCTCCGTACCGCAACAGTCGGCGTGCTCACCGACGGCACCCGCGCACAGGTTCGCGGGCACCCATAAACGGCCGCGCCATTTCAGGCCGGACCCACGAGATTCCACCATGCTTGGCGAGAAAGAGAAAGCCCAGGGGAGACCATATGTGGCATTCAAGTGGGCACTCTGGCCGCAGGATTACGAAATGTACGCGACTGAATACGGCACGACTGCAGTGCATTTGCCCACAATGGAGAGAAAAATCGGAAATACCTGGGCGATTTAGCCGCTTGCCCCATGAGACATCACCCGAACGGCGCTAAAAACCAACCAATTTGCCGTACGCCGGCTTGATCACATCGTTGATCAACTGGAGTCGCTCATCGAATGGGATGAACGAGCTCTTCATCGCGTTAACCGTGAACCACTGCAATTCGGACCACCCGTATCCGAACGCTTCGCATAGCAGCCACATTTCCCTTGACATGGACGTACCGCTCATCAGGCGATTGTCGGTATTGACGGTGACGCGGAACCGCAAGTCGCGCAGCAGCCCGATCGGGTGCTCGCGGATCGACCGGGCCGCTCCGGTCTGCACATTCGACGACGGACACAGCTCAAGCGGGATTCGCTTGTCCCGCACGTAGGCGGCGAGCCGGCCGAGCCGGCCGTCCCCGGAAATGTCATCGACGATGCGCACCCCATGCCCGAGCCGGTCCGCGCCACACCACTGGATGGCCTGCCAGATGCTGGGCAGTCCGAAGGCCTCGCCGGCGTGGATGGTGAAGTGGAAGTTCTCCCGCTGCAGATACTCGAACGCGTCCAGGTGCCGGGTGGGCGGGTAACCGGCCTCCGCACCGGCGATGTCGAAGCCCACCACGCCGGAGTCCCGGTACCGCACCGCGAGCTCGGCGATCTCCATCGACCGGGCGGCATGCCGCATGGCGGTCAGCAGCGTCCCGATCCGGATCTGGCCGCCGGACCGGGCCACCGCGGCGCAGCCGTCGGCGAACCCGGCCATCACCGCCTCCACCACTTCAGGCAGGGTCAGCCCGCCGGCCAGGTGCTGCTCCGGAGCGAATCGCGACTCGGCGTACACGCAACCGTCGGCGGCCAGGTCGAGCGCGCACTCGTAAGCCACCCGGTGCAGCGCGTCGGCTGTCTGCATGACGGCGACGGTGTGCGCGAACGTCTGCAGGTACCGCTCAAGCGAACCGGAGTCGGCCGCTTCCACGAACCACGCGCCGAGCGCCGCGGCGTCGGTGGCCGGCAACTCATGCCCGATCGAATCGGCCAGGTCAATGATGGTGGCGGGGCGCAGACCACCGTCCAGGTGATCGTGCAGGAGAGCCTTCGGGGCCTTGACGATCTCGTCATAACTCGGTGCGACCATGGGCTCACACTATCCGTGGAGACGCTTGTGCACTCTGAGGTTATTGCGCGACTGCGCTGCCCGATCTGCTACCAGCGGCTGGCACCGCCGGTCAGCGAGCGCGGCCCGCTGCACTGCCCACAGGGGCATAGCTTCGATCAGGCCAAGCAGGGGTACGCGCAGCTCACCGCGCGACCGCTCGCGCACACCGGGGACACCCGGGAGATGGTTGACGCCCGTGTCGCGTTCCTCGCTCGCGGGCACTTCGATCCGATCACCCGGGCGCTGGCCGGCGTCGCGTCGGCGGCCGGCCCCGACGGCCTTCTCGTCGACGTCGGGGGCGGAACCGGACATCACCTCGCGGCGATGCTGGGTGCCGCGCCGGGGCGCTTCGGGCTGGTGCTGGACGCGTCCAAGCCGGCCATCCGCCGGGCGGCCCGGGCACACCACCGGATGGATGCCGTGGTCGCCGACGCCTGGCAGCCGCTGCCGCTGGCCGACCGGTCTGCGAGCGTCCTGACCAATGTCTTCGCCCCGCGCGCGGGTGGCGAGTTCGCCCGGGTCCTGGCGCCCGGCGGCGACCTGGTGGTGGTGGCACCGGCACCGTCGCACCTGACCGAGCTGGTCGGCCCGCTGAGCCTGCTGCGGGTCGACCCGGACAAGCCGGAGCGGATCGCCGCCGGGCTGGAGGACTGGTTCGCCCCGACCGCCGCCGAGGACCTGAGCTGGCCGATGCGGTTGGCCAATCCGGACGTGGCGGCGCTGGCCGGCATGGGCCCGAGCGCGTGGCATGCGGATCCGGCCACGCTCGCCAGCGCGATCGCCGGGCTACCCGAGCCGGTGGTGGTGACCGCGTCGGTAACGATCCGGACGTACCAGCTCAGGTAGACAGGTCGACTTCCTCCCAGCCGACCGGCTCCTCGTGGTACGGGCCGCGGAACACCACCGCCCACTCCAGAGCCCACCGGCGCTGCCCGATCGCGTTCGAGTCGATCAAACCGGGCAACGGCTGGCGGCGTCGTTCCGCTTCCAGATACGCCCAGTCCAGGCAGTAGTACAGGTCGAGCACGGCGGCCGCGGCCGCCGGGTTGCGCGGGGCGACCAGGCTGCGCGACCGCCAGCCCGGGAAGGACTCGCTCTCCTGCAGGTTCGGCAGCAGCGCGGCCAGGTTGTCGCTGCCCGGCGCCGCCGGGTCCAGCGTCTTGGCCAGCCCGAGCAGCCAGGCCAGCGCCGCGACCGCCTCCAGGTGCAGCGAGAACGAGTGGTCGTCGCCCTGTCCGGACGCCACGTAGTGCCATTCGGGCGGCGTCACCCGCTCCATCAGCCGGGCCTCCAGCAGCCAGCTCATCGCCAGCCGCGGCGGCATGCCGAACGATCGCGCGAGAACGACGTTGAGGATGGCGATGCGCGCCTCGAGCTCCGGCGTTGGCCGCAGCTCCACCTCGTCGCCCGCCTCCCACACCAGCGGGAAGGTTGACGGCGGAAGCGGCAGGCGCAGCCGGTAGAGCTCCTCGACGTTCGCGGCACGAACCGCGGCGGGGTCTGGTGCTGGGACGATCATGGACCCTCGATCGCGTACGGACAGGTACGTGCGCCGTCGGAGTCAGGCTGATCCGACGACTTGGCAGAGCGTATCGGCCATCGTGCTGGGTCACATCCGACGGTCGGTTACGCAGTTGTTAATCGTTCCCCCGCGTGGTGTCAGTCATTCTCCCGCCCGGACAGCTCCGGCGCGAACGCTGGCAGGCAGATCGCGACGTACTCGGCGCCGTCACCGTCGGGCGTGCTGTACCGGACCCGCTCCCCCGCCCGGGTGACGACGGCCTGGCCGGCGTGGACGTCGGTGACCCCGGCCGGATGCTCGAGCCGGACCGTCCCGCGCAGCACCAGCGTGTACTCGTCGAACTCCGGAGCCTGCGCCGGCTCCTCCCAGCCGCCCGGCGCCACCATATGCGCCACCGACACCGCGGTCTCCCCGGAGTTGACCCGGCCCGACATACTCGTCGATCACCTTCCCGCCGGGTACCGGGATCCGGGTTGCCTTGGCAATGAGTTCGGTCATCCGATCAGCCCAATCATTCGGAAATCCGGTCAAGGATGAGGGGCGTCGCGGCGGGCGCCGCGCCGGAGATCACGATGGCCCGACGAGCCAGATCGGCGGCGGGCGGGATGCGGTCGGCGTGGTCGGCGCGCAGCTCGCACAGGACGTCACCGGAGCGGACCGGCTCGCCGGGCCGCCGGTGCAGCAGAATGCCGGCCGGCGCGGATACCGGATCTTCCTTGCGGGCCCGTCCGGCCCCCAGCCGCCAGGCCGCCACGCCCAGGTCGTAGGCGTCCAGGCCAGCCACGAAGCCGTCGCGATCGGCCCGGATGACCTCGGTCTCGGCCGCCACTGGCAGCGGCGCGTCCGGATCCCCGCCCTGCGCCCGGATCATCGCTCGCCAGGAGTCCATGGCCCGCCCGTCAGTCAGCGCGGCCGCCGGGTCGGCATCGCGGAGACCGGCGGCATCGAGCATCTCGCGCGCCAGCGCCAGGGTCAGCTCGACCACATCCGGCGGCCCGCCACCAGCCAGCACCTCGACCGATTCGGCCACCTCGACCGCGTTGCCGATCGCCCGGCCCAGCGGCACCGACATGCCGGTGAGCACCGCGACGGTACGCACGTCGTGCGCGACGCCCAGGGCAACCATCGTCCGGGCCAGCTCGCGCGCGTCGTCGATCGTCTTCATGAAGGCGCCTGACCCGACCTTCACGTCGAGCACCAGGGCACTGGTGCCCTCGGCGATCTTCTTACTCATGATCGAACTGGCGATCAGCGGAATCGCCTCGACCGTGCCGGTGACGTCGCGCAAGCGCGTACAGCTTGCCATCGGCCGGTGCCAGGCCCGCGCCGGCGGCGCACACCACGGCACCGACATCGCGTAGCTGCGCCAGGAACTCGTCGTTGGACAGCCGGGCTCGCCACCCCGGGATCGACTCCAGCTTGTCCAGCGTTCCACCGGTGTGCCCCAGCCCTCGGCCGGACAGCTGCGGTACGGCCGCGCCGCACGCGGCGACAAGCGGGGTCAACGGCAGCGTGATCTTGTCGCCGACCCCGCCGGTGGAGTGCTTGTCCACCGTCGGCCGCGGCACGCTGGACAGGTCCAGGCGCTCGCCGCTGGCGATCATCGCGGTGGTCCACCGGGAGATCTCCGCCAGGCGCCATCCCGCGCAGCAGGATCGCCATCGCCATCGCCGCCATCTGCTCGTCGGCGACCATCCCCCGGGTGTAGGCGTCGATGAGCCAGTCGATCTGCTCCTCGGCGAGCGCGCCGCCGTCCCGCTTGATCCGGATCAGGTCCACGGCGGCGAAGGAGGCGGGCGCCGCGATGCCGCTCATCGGGCCCTCATGACTGCCACAGCCGGCTTACCTCGGCGGGCGGCGGTCCCTCGCCGGCCCAGAACATCTCGCCGTCGGCGTCAACCACGATGACCCGGCGGGTCCGGGCCAGCCCCCAGGCGATCATGTCGGATGCCGACGGCCGGCTCGGTGCCTCGTCCAGGATCGCGCTGCGGCCGGCGCCGGTCGGACCCGTCCCAGTAGGCGGTCCAGACCCGTTGGCCGCCGACCGTGTCGGGATGGATGAACACGGTGCCCCGGCCGAGCATGTCGCGCAGGTGCGGGGCCGGCTGGTTGTCCGGGCCGGCGGCGCCGGACAGATCTGACGGGCCGAACGCGTACGGCAGCAGCTCCCGTACCGGCAGGGCGCCACCGGGCGCGTCCACCAGGCAATCCGGGCCACCGTGCTCGTAGAGCAACTGGCGGCAGCGCCCGCACGGCATCAGCGGGGCGCCGTTGGCGTCAACGCAGGACAGCGCGGCTAGCCGGCCGCCCCCGCTGGCGTGCAGCTGCCGACACCACCCCGCACTCGGCACAGAGAGTCAGCCCGTACGAGGCGTTCTCCACGTTGCAGCCCCGCACCACCCGGCCGTCGCTCGCCAGCCCGGCAGCGCCGACCGGAAAGCGGGAGTACGGCACATACGCTCCCTTCATCGCGTCGGTCGCGGCAGCCCGGAGCAGATCCCAGTCGATATCCACGTTGAATGCGTCCCTCGCCTTGTCCGTTCAGCCCTTTATATACGGCTTTCCGTCGGCAGCGGGCGCTTTCACCCGTCCAACGAAGCCGGCCACCGCGAGGATGGTGACCGCGTACGGCAGCATCGTCACGAACTCACTCGGGATCGACGAACCCACCGTGCCGAGCAGCTCAGCGAGCGCGCTGGAGAAGCCGAACAGCAGCGCGGCCAGCGTGGCACCGATCGGCGACCAGCGCCCGAAGATCAGGGCGGCCAAGGCGATGAAGCCCTTACCGACGGTCATGTTCTCGCTGAACGTGATGCCCGACCCGATGGTGAAGAACGCGCCGCCGACACCCGCGATGACGCCCGCGATCAACACGTTGCGATACCGCAACGCCAGCACCTTGATACCGACCGTGTCGGCCGCTTTCGGGTGCTCGCCGACGGCGCGGGTCCGCAGTCCCCAGCGGGTGTGGAACAGGCCGACGTGAATCGCGGCCAGGGCGCCGATCGCCAGGTAGATGATGACGTTCTGCCGGAAGATCGCAGGTCCGATCACCGGAATCTTCGACAGCAGCGGGATATCCCAGTCCGGCAGCGCCGGCGCCTGGTTGAAGCCGGCCGAGTTGGGCTGCATCACCTGCGTGTAGAGGAAGCTGGTGAGGCCAAGCACGAGCAGGTTCAGCACCACGCCGAGCACCACCTGATCGACCAGGTACCGGATGGCCAGCACGGCAAGGATGACGGCCACCAGGAAGCCCCCGAGCGCGGCGCCGGCGAGCCCGAACCACGCCGACGAGGTCACGGTGCCGACGAAGGCGGCCATGAACGCGCCCATCAAGAGCTGTCCTTCGATCGCCACGTTGATGACACCGCTGCGCTCACCCAGCACGCCGGCCAGGGCGCCCAGCATCAGCGGCACCGCGTAGTTGACGGTGGCGGCGGCGGTGTTGCCCAGCGGCATCGTGTTGCCCACCAGTTGCCAGCACAAGAACGACAGCACCAGGCCGACCACCGCGGTACCGGACAACAGCCCGAATCGGCGGTCCATCCGGCCGCTGAACATCGCCAGGCCGCATGCCACCGTGATCAACGCGAAGATGATCGCACCGGCCCGGGACGGGATCCCCAGCGCCGAGCCGTTGATCGTCTGCGCGAGAGTGAACCGGCTCGACCCGCTGTTCTTGGCCAGGACCCCCCAGAAGATCACGGCGAAGGCGCCGACCACTGCGTACGCGGCACCGGCCTTGCGGGCACGGGTCCAGAACGCGGTCGGCTCGGCGGTCGCGAGCATCGGCTCCGGGGTTGCGGTTGCGGTCGACATACCTACCAGCCCTTCGCCAGAGTCGCTTCGAACCGCGCCTTCGGGTCCTCGCGCAGCCGGTAGACCGCCTTGATCAGCCCGGGTGCCGCGATGAACAGCACGATCAGCGCCTGCAGGACGGTTACCAGATCGACCGTCACGCCGGCAAATGACTGCATCTGGTTGCCCCCCGCGTGCAGGGCGCCGAACAGCATCGCGGCAACCACGGTGCCCCACGGCTTGGTTCTGCCGAGCAGCGCCACGGTGATGCCGTCAAAACCGATGGTGCCCATTACCTGACCGGTCAGGGTGTGCGCGGTGCCGAGCACCTCGGCCGCGCCACCGAGCCCCGCCAGCGCCCCCGCCAGCACCATCGCCGCGGTGTAGGTGCGCGGCACGCTCATGCCCGCGGTACGCGCGGCGTCCGGATTAAGCCCCACCGCACGCAGCTCGAAGCCCAGCGTGGACCGGCCGATCAGCCACGCCACCACGGCCGCCGCGAGCAGGCCGATGATCAACCCAAGATGGGTTCGCAGCAGTACCGAATCCTGCGGCCCGAAGATCTTCGGCAGCAGCGCGCTGTTGTGTACCGGCTTGCTGATGGCGTCGGGCCGGTTCGGGTCGTGAACGCCCTTCTGCGTGATGATCCATACCAGGAAGTTGCCGGCTATGTAGTTCAGCATGATGGTCACGATCACCTCGTGGGCGCCGGTTCGCGCCTTGAGGATGCCGGGAATGAAGCCCCAGGCGCCGCCACCGACCATCGCGCCGATGAGCACCAGCGGGATGTGCAGTACGGCCGGCAGGTCGAGAGCGAACCCCAGGACCGCGGCCAGGATGCCACCGATGATCGCCTGCCCCTGCGCGCCGATGTTGAACAGGCCGCTACGGAACGCGATCGCCACCGACAGGCCGGTGAAGATCAACGGTGTCGCATAGGTGAGCGTCTCGGCTATCGGATGCAACGCGACCGCCCACGAGTTGTCGCCGGAGATCGCGCCGCTGATCGTCGCGGGGTCGAACAAGGCGCCCTTGAACAGGTTCGAGTACGCGTCCCAGATCGCCGACCAGGTGTCGGACAACACCGCCCCGGGCGCGGCGAAGAAGTAGCTGAACTCATTGAGCAGATCCCGGTTGCCGACAACGATCAGAAAAGCACCGATGATCAGCGCGGTGACGACGGACAGCAGCGACATCATGAACGGGTTCGCGGTGGTGACGAACTCGATGAACCGGCGGAACGGGCCGGCACCGGCGGGTGCGCCGGTGCCCGCCGGCGGCGCGACCGGTACCGGCTCATCCGGCTCAGGGCCGGGGGCCGTCGGGTCGGTTGGGCTCGACTCCATCATTTACTGCCTTCGGGTTCAGGTTCGGGCTCTGCGCCATCCGGCCCGGTCACGCCGGCCATGAGCAGTCCAAGTCGCTCTCGTGGCGTGTCCGGCGGGACGGTAGCCAGGATCTTTCCGCGGTACATCACCGCGATCCGGTCGGCCAGCGCCACGACCTCGTCGAGTTCGCTGGACACCAGCAGTACGGCGGTGCCGGCGTCGCGCTCGCGCACCACCCTCGTATGAATGAACTCGGTCGAGCCGACATCGACTCCGCGAGTCGGCTGGGAGGCGATCAGCAGCTTCAGCGGCCGCGCCATCTCGCGAGCGACGATCACCTTCTGCTGATTGCCGCCGGAGAGCGTGCCCACCGGCATCTGGCCGGACGAAGTGCGGATATCGAACTCGTCGATGCGCTCCCGGGCGTCGCGGGTGACCACGTCCGGCCGCATCGCCAGCCCGGAGGCGTACGGCGCCTGATGGTACTGGTCGAGAATCAGGTTCTCGGCTACCGAGAATTCCTTGATCAGGCCATCGACGCTCCGGTCTTCCGGGATGTATCCGACACCGGCTGCGATCACCGTCGCTGTCCGCAGCCCGGAAAGATCGCGACCGGCCAGCGAGACGGTGCCCGACACGCTGGGCCGCAGTCCCATGATCGCCTCGACCAGCTCGGTCTGGCCGTTGCCCTGCACGCCCGCGATGCCCAGCACCTCGCCGGCGCGTACCTCAAGATCGACACTGTCGACCGCGACGTGACCGCGATCGTCGGCCACCGACAAGCCACTGACCGCCAAGGCGACGGCGCCCGGGTTGGCGGGCTCCTTGTCCACCCTCAGCTTCACCGCGCGACCGACCATCATGGACGCGAGATCATCCTCGCTCGCCGTGGGCGGCGCGTCGCCGACCACCTTGCCCCGGCGGATGACGGTGATCTGGTCCGCGATCGCCTTGACTTCCTTGAGCTTGTGGGTGATGAACACGATGGACTTGCCGGCGGCCTTCAGGCCGCGCATGACCTCAAGCAGTTCGTCGGTCTCCTGCGGAGTGAGCACAGCGGTCGGCTCATCCAGAATCAGCAGGCCGACATCCCGGGTCAGCGCCTTGATGATCTCCACGCGCTGCTGCACACCGACCGGCAGGTTCTCGACGACCGCGTCCGGATCAACGGGCAGCCGGTACCGGTTCGACACCTCGCGGACGAGCTCCCTGGCCGCGGCGTGATTGAGCATGCCGACCGGGCCCGTGGTCTGCTCCACGCCGAGCATCACGTTGTCCGCCACCGTGAAGACCGGGACGAGCATGAAATGCTGGTGCACCATGCCGATGCCGGCCCGGATCGCGTCACCGGGGTTTCGAATGACCACCGGTTCGTCGTCCACCAAGATCTCCCCGGAGTCGGGCTGCAGCAACCCGTAGAGGACGTTCATCAAGGTGGACTTCCCGGCGCCGTTCTCCCCCAGTAGCGCGTGGATCTCACCCGGTTGCACGACCAAGTCGATGTGATCATTGGCCACCAGGTCGCCGAAGCTCTTGGTGATGCCGCGCAGTTCGAGTTTCAGCGCACACCTCTCACGTCGCACCGTTGCGTCAGCCGCGCCCCCGTCCAGATCAAAGCGCGAGGGCGCCGGTTCGCCAGTCTGGCGATCCGACGCCCTCGCGTCTAGTGCCCGAACGTCGCGTTCGCCCACTGCGATGATCTCATGGGCGCTCGCGGCGGGGAACTCAACTGGGCTGCGCCGGCGACGTGACCTTGACGGTGCCGCTGATGATGTCCTGCTTGAGCTGGTCCAGCTCCGACTTGAGTTCCGCCGGGACCTGGCTGTCGAAGTCGTGGAACGGCGCCAGCTGGACGCCATTGTTGTCGAGCGTGCCGATCGATCCGCCGCTCAGGCTGCCCGAGTCGGCCTTCAGCGCGGCGGCCTTGACCGCGTCGGCGATGTTCTTCTGCACCGTGGTCAGGAACACGTTGCAGTACTGGGCCGCGCTCACGCAGCCGTCCTGGTCAACCCAGATGACCATGAGCTTGCCGCCGGAGGCCTGCGCGGCCGCGGCGGTGCCCAGGCCGGTACCGCCGGCGACCGGCATGATGATGTCGGCGCCCTGGCTCTGCAGGTTCGTCGCGAGCGACTTGCCCTTGGCCTGGTCGGTGAAGCTGTTCGCGAACAGGCCGTTCTGCGTGGCCTTGTCCCAGCCCTTGACCTGGACGTTCTTGCCCTTCTTCGTGTTGTAGTACTTGACTCCGTCAGCGAAGCCGTCCATGAAGATGGTCACCGGCGGGATCTTCAGGCCGCCGTACGTGCCGACCGTGCCGGTCTTGGTCATCCCGGCCGCCAGGTATCCGGCCAGGAACGCGGCCTGGGCGGTGTCGAACTGCATCGAGTACACGTTCGGCTGCTTGCTCTTGTAGTCGACGATGCCGAACTGCACGTTCGGGTTCGCGGCGGCGATCTTGTCGGTCGCATCGCCCATCAGGCCACCGACGGCGAGGATGAAGTCACACTTCTGTGTCACGAAGTTGGTGAGGTTGGGCTCGTAGTCGGCCTCTGACGTCGACTGGACGTACTTGACGCCGATGTCGGTGTTTTCCTTGTTCGCGGCCTGCAGCCCGGCCCAGGCGGCCGCATTGAACGACTTGTCGTCGATGCCACCGGTGTCGGTGACCATGCATGCTTGAATCTTCTTGCCCGCGGACGCGTTCGAGCCGCCCGAGTTGTCCGACGGAGCGCTGCCACACGCCGCGGCGGTCAGAGCGAGCCCGCCAGCCGCGAGCAGGCTAACAATCTGTATCCCACGCTTCGAGCGCAAGGACTTCCCCTTCCAAAGACATCGCTTCTTTGCGATGTAGACGCCGTTTGGTTAGTAAGGTGTAACGGCGGCAGATTACGCCGTCTCGTCACCGGTATGGCTAATATGTTGCAACATCGATTCCGAACGTGCCGGTAGCGCGCCGATGCACGTGGTGCCAGTCACGGGCCGTATCGGCCGGTCCGTCCCTCAATGCCTGTTTCCTGTCCCTCGATGCCTGTTTCCTGGACTGGGCGCCGCCTGTCCAGTAGCCGACTGTTCGGGAGCGGCCGTTTGGCTCAGGCAACTCACGGCACGGTCGGAACCACGATCTTCCCCGACACGATCTGCGCGCGTACTTCATCCAGACGCGCCGTTATGTCGTCTATCTGACCGCCCGACGTGGCATATGACAAGCCGCCATCGGCCAGATCGTAACGCTTGATCCCGCTGCGGAAGTCGTCGTTGGCGACAGTCTTTATGAAGTCGAAGACCGCTACGTCAACCCTCTTGATCATCGAAGTCACGATCACCGGGCGAAGATCTTCGGGAACGGTCTGGTACTGGTCGGCGTCCACCCCGATGGCCTTCTTCCCAGCCGCCTTGGCAGCCGTGAACACACCGATCCCGGCGCCACCGGCGACCTGGAACACCACACCGGCACCCTGGTCGTAGAGCGCGTCCGCCGCTGACCGGGCCGGACCGACGTCGGTGAAGTCGCAGTGTGCCCCGTCGGCGCCGGCGTACCCGGCCAGCACCCGCATGTCGGCGCGTACCGACCGGGCGCCGGCCTGGTAGCCGGCGAGGAACTGGCCGATCAACGGGATCGGGCAGGCCCCGACGAAGCCGACCGATCCGGTGGTGGTCTTCAGCGCGGCGGCCACACCCATCAGATACGCACCCTGCTCGTTGGCGAACACCAGGTTGGCCACGTTGCCCCGGGCCACCGAGTCGCTGTCGACGATCGCGAACCGGGTGTCCGGGCAATCCTTGGCGGCCCGGGCCAGCGGGCCGGTTCGCGGGTCGGCACCGGCGTAGGAGAATCCGACCGCGATCACCGGGTCGTAGCCCGCCTCGCACAGCAGCGACAGGCGCTGGTACTGGTCTTCCTCGCTCTCGTTGGCTCGCGCGGTGAGCGCCCGGACCTGGCTGATCGAGCCGGACAGCTCCTTCTTGGCCCGGTCCAGGCCGGCCAGCGCCAGGTCGTTGAATCCATGATCACCCGGACCGCCCGCGGCGTATGCGAGTCCGACCTTGAGTTCACCGCCGCGGTCGCACGCCGCGACCACCGCCGGGGCGGCGGCCAGCAGTACCAGAGCGGCCACCAGGCGAGCGACAGGGATCCTCGGAGTGCGCATACCTCAGCCGGCGACCTCGCTGGCGATGCGAGCCGCGATCCGGCCGATCCCGGCCCGGATCTCGCTGGCGTCGGGCGCCGTCGTGGCCGGGTGGGCAAGCCCGCGTTCCGGTCCGGCGACGGCGTCCGGTGCGGGACCCGGCCCTGGCGCGCCGCCCGGGCCGGGCACGCCATCCGGGCCGGGCACGCCATCCGGGCCGGGCACCCCATCCGGGCCGGGCACGCCGACCGGGCCGGGCACGCCCGGACCGGTGGTACCGGCCGAGCGCGCCACATCGATCTCGGCTCGCATCTCATCCGGCGCGGCGAACGCCAGCAGTGGCTCAACCACCGCCATCAAGTCCTCGTCGGCAACGACCTGCTCGGCGAGCGCGAGGGCGTGCGGCCGCTCGTAAGGCCCGCATACTACCGGCTCCCACTCGTCATTCTCCCGGAGCGGACCGAACGTGATGATCCACGGCAGCTCGCGGACCGGCGAGTCCTCCGGCAGGTCCAAGGTCACCAGTGCTCCCACCGATCCATCATCGCCGCTGCCACACGGCCATTCGCACGGGTCTCCCGAACTCGGACCACCCGGCACGGCCGGCTCAGCCTCGAAACACCCGGGTGGCGTCGATGGCGCGCCGGTCCAGTGCCTCGTCTCCCGGCGGCGGTCCCTTCGCCAGATCCACGATCTTGCCACGCCGGCTGGTCGCGGCCAGCGCCGCACCGAAAAGCAGCAGCTGGCTGAACAGGTACAGGAACAGCAGCAGGCCGACGGTGCCACCGACCAGCTGGTACGCCGGCCGGTTCGCGCTGTAGTTGATGTAGATCCGGCCGACCGTGGACAGCCCGAACAGGCCGATCGCCACCAGCAGCATCGACGGGAGCAGCCGCAGGAACGGCACCCGCAGCCGGGCCACACCGGCCAGCAAGGAGAACGCCAGGAAGCAGTTGAGCAGCACGGACAGCGCCACGCCGACGATCCAGGCCACGGTGACGATGGTCTCCTGGGCGCCGACCGACGTCACCGTGGGCGACAGGTACAGCGAGATCGGCACCACCGCGCTCTTGATGCCGTTCTGGACCCACAGCGACAGCGCCAGGAGCAGCCCGATCGCCACCATGATCCCGAGATCGACCAGGCGCCGGATGATCAGATTGCCCGGCTGCTGGTCCACCTCCCAGATGGCGCGCTGCGCCGAGCGCATCGACTCGATCCACCCCACGCCGGTCAGGGTCAAGCCGATCAGGCCGACGGCGGCGACGGCGTTGCGGCTGTCCGCGATCTGACCTGCGTCCAGGAACGGGATGTTCTGCTGAAGGAAGTTGTTGACCGCGTCTACCGCCGCCTGGTTCGACGCCAGCACGAACCCGACGATCGAGTACGCCACCAGGGCCAGGGCGAAAGTGGCGAAGAAGGCGTAGTAGGCGATCGCGGCGGCCAGGCGCCCGCCGAGCACCTTGCTGTACCGCTGCCGGGCGCGCCAGAAATGGTCGAAGACCCGCGATTTGCGGCGCGCGAACGCCACGCTCGCGTACCAGCCATCGATCGCCGCGTCAACGATCTTCACCCAACCATCGTCACCGATCTCGTCTGCGCGGCCAGCGGAAAGTCACGGATCGGGCGCCACCGGCCGTCGTCGCCATGCACGTACAGGGTGAAGTGGTCGACGGTCATCCGCGCCTCGAATCCCGCCAGTTCCCGGTAGACCCGGTCAAGTGCCTCGGTCGGCACGTCATGGGCGATGGTGATGTGCGGGTGATACGGAAAGTGCAGGTCCCGCCTCAGTGGTCCGTTGCGGATGGCGGCGGCGAGCTGCTCGCATTCGGATATGCCGGATGCCACCGCCACGAACACCACCTCGGTCACCGGGCGGAAGGTACCGGTGCCACGCAGGTGCACCGGGAAGGTTTGATGACCGGCGGCGACCCGGACCAGGTGTGTCTCGACCGAGTTTAGGTCGTCCACATCGATCTCGGTGGGGCCGAGCAAGGTCAGGTGAGCCGGGATCACCGGCGCCAGCGGGTCGCCCGACGATGCCCGGGCGGTGTCGAGGACGGCGGCGTGTGGCGCCGGAATGGCGATCGCCACCCCGATGGTCACCGTCTCGCCCACGCTTGCCCGCTCCTTCGCCGCCGTACCCTGCCTGCCGCTTTCTTGCCGCTTTCTGCCGTGCCCGGACTCGCCGCGATGCGCACGCCCGACGGGCCTGTGCCTACAGCCTGACGCCTCCGCGAGCCCGCCGCGCTCCGTTACGAGTTTCCGGCAATCGGCGCGAGGAAACCGACTCGCTCGTACACGGTACGCAGCGTTACCGAGGCTACGGAACGGGCCTTTTCGGCTCCGATCGCGAGAAGCTTGTCCAGTTGCGCGGGATCGTCGAGGTAGCTACGGGTCCGCTCCTGGATCGGCCGGACGAACTCCACCAGAACCTCGGCCAGGTCTTTCTTGAGATCGCCATAGCCCTTGCCGGCGTACGCCTCGACCAGGTCCTCGATCGTCCGGCCGGACAGCGCCGAGTAGATGGACAGCAGGTTGGACACCCCGGCCTTGTTCTCCGGGTCGAACCTGATGTCACGTTCCGTGTCCGTGACGGCGGACTTGATCTTCTTCGCGGACACCGTCGGGTTGTCGAGCAGGTCGATCACCCCGGCCGCCGACGACGCCGACTTCGACATCTTGGCGGTCGGTGTCTGCAGATCCCCGATCTTCGCGGTCTCCCTGAGGATGTGCGGCCGCGGCACCACGAACGTCGCCCCGAACGTGGTGTTGAACCGCTGCGCCAGGTCGCGGGTCAACTCCAGGTGCTGGCGCTGATCCTCGCCGACGGGTACCGCGTCGGCCTGATAGAGCAGGATGTCCGCGGCCTGGAGGATCGGGTAGGTGAACAAGCCGACACTGGCTCGGTCGGCGCCCTGCTTGCCGGCTTTGTCCTTGAACTGTGTCATCCGGCTGGCCTCACCGAAGCCGGTGATGCAACCCATCACCCAGCTGAGCTGCGCGTGTTCCGGGACGTGCGACTGAACGAACAGGGTGCAGCGATCCGGATCCAGGCCGGTCGCCAGCAGCTGAGCCGCGCTGAGGCGGGTGCGCTGACGCAACTGCTCGGGCACGTGACCCGCGGTGATGGCATGCAGGTCCACCACGCAGTAGAACGCGTCGTGAGTGTCCTGCATGGCGACCCAGTTCCGGACCGCGCCCAGGTAGTTGCCGAGGTGGAACGAGTCGGCGGTGGGCTGGATCCCGGACAGGACCCGGGGACGAGAATGAGCCGGCACTGTGCTTGCGGACATCCCGCCATTGTTCCAGTTGCCCCGGTGAGGTCCGCTACGGGTGCTTGACTTTTCCACCGCCAGCCTGTCGCCGGCCCCGATAATCGCTGCCGCCTGCAACCTGTTGCCCGGCTGATGAGTCAGACATCATGACGGGTGGGAGGAGAGCCGTGTCCGAAGACCTTGAGGCACGCGAAGCGGTACGCGGGGCCTATCAGGCCTACTACCGTCGGCTCGTCGCGACCCTCTACGGCCTGACCGGCGACCATTCCGAGGCCCAGGACCTGGTGCAGGAGGCGTACGCGCGGGCACTGGCCCGGCCCCGGGTGTTCCTTGACGTCGCCGATCCGGAGGCGTGGCTGCGCACGGTCGCGGTCAATCTGGCCCGGACCCGCTGGCGCCGCCGCCGGCTGCTCGACACCATGGTCCGTACCGGCCGCATCACCCCGTCCCCGGAATCGGTACCGGCGGTGAGCCCGGATCGAGTGCTGCTCATCGCCGCGCTGCAGAAGCTCTCGCGAGCCACCCGGGAAACGATCGTGCTGCACCATCTCGCCGACATGTCCGTCCATGAGGTAGCCCAGCAGCTGGGCGTTCCGGTCGGCACGGTCAAGGCCCGGCTGTCGCGAGGCCGGGCACTGCTTGCCGAGCTGATCGGTGACCGCGATGCGCCGCCGCCACGGGTACCGGAGCCGAGACCCCCGGCGCGATCGGTGCCACCGGCGGCCGTCCTCACGACCGACCCGGATGACGCCCATGGCTGACGAGCGCCCCGGATCGCGCCACCCGGCCAGCCTGCCGTTCGCCGACCTGCGGGCCGAGGTGGAGACCAGCACGTACCTTCCGGAGTTCCGGCAGGTGGAATCGCGTGCCCGGAAGGTGCGGCGGCGTCTGCGGCTGCGGGCCGCGGCGGTCGCGCTGGCGGTCGCGGTGCCCGCGATCGGCGCCGTCGCCCTGATGTACCGGCAGCCGACGGGCACCACGCTCGGCATCACCGGCGGCGAGGACGTGGTGCACGTGGCACTGCCGAGCGGCAACCACCAGCCCGACACGTACCAGCTCGTCGCCGCCGACGGTGTCGACATCAACCACCTGTACGGGCTGGTCGACGTATGCAGCGGCAATAGCTGCACCCTGGATTTGTCCTCCATCGACCCGAACAGCGTCACCGGATCGGTGCAGCGGCTCGGCCTGTTCCGGACGAACCCGACCGACACGCTGTCGAACGCCCGCCTGATCGCGATCGGTACCGGCACGGTGGTGGTCAGCGCACGGGTCAATTCCGGCGCCTTGCGCCGCGACACGCTCGGAGTCAGCCCGGCCCTGGTAACGCAATCCCCGGCGCCGGCCGGACTCGCCACTCAGCGGGTGGTTCAGCCGGTGCCGGCCGGGCCGATCGAGATCGCCACCGCGGCCGGCACCGTCACCGCGGCTGCCAGTCAGCCCAAACTCGACAGCCCGGCATTGGTGTGCGACCGGTCCGGCTGGTGGGTGACCGGTACCGATCCGCTCACCGGAGCGCTGAACCTGGCCGTCTCCGACGATTCCGGCCGGAGCTGGACCTCCCATTCGGTCGGCGTCGACAAGGTCCAGGCGACACCGGCCGTGGCGGTGTCAGGCAACACCATCTACCTGCTGGTCGCCGCCGACGGGCAGTTGCTGTTACGCAAATCAAGCGACCGCGGGCTGACCTGGTCCACGCTGACCGCGCCGGACAACTGGCCAGCCAGCTCGCACTACGGAATCATCGTCCGGCCGGACCACTCGGTGCTGGTCTGGCTGGACCGCAACGGCCATACCACGCTGATGCACAGCCGGGACGGCGGGCTCAGCTTCGCCAAGGATCGCGGCAACGGCGCGGCCAACGCACCCATCGTCACCGTCTCCGACGGCTACATCATGCTGGGCGCCAAGCCGGCGTTGTCCCGGGACGCGGTGACCTGGACCTCGCTTCAGGTGCCGTGGCTGCCGCAGCACTGACGTGACGGGTGCTCATCCAGACCCGGCGCCACCGAGCCACGCAGGTCGGAAACAGCCACCTAAATGGCCGGTTGACCGGCGCCGATGACCGCCACCCGGCTGACCCGCCGGCCCTCACACTCGACCACGACCAGTCGCCAGCCACCGACGGTGACCTCGTCGCCGCGTACCGGCAGGCGACCCAGCGCGGCCATCAGGAAGCCGCCCAGCGTCTCGTACGGCCCGTCGGCCAGTTCGAAGCCGAACCGCTGGGCGAAGTCGCCGAGGTTGATCCGGCCATCCACATCGGCGGGCAGCTCACCCAGCCCGGGTTCGGGCGGCGGCGCCTCGTCGTACTCGTCGTGAATCTCGCCGATCAACTCCTCGATCAGATCCTCGAGCGTGACGATCCCGGCGGTGCCGCCGTACTCATCCACCACGACCGCGAGATGGTGGCCCTCGCGGCGCATCTCGGACAGCGCCGCGAGCACGCGTTTGCTGGACGGAAGCCGCCGTACTTCACGCGCCATCGAGCCGACGGTCAGGCCCGGATCGGTCGCGGTGAGCAGGTCACGCAGGTGCACGAACCCGACCACGTCGTCGTGCGAGGCCTGGATCACCGGGAACCGGGAGTGCGGCATGCCGCGGATCGCAGCGACCGCGGTGGTCACGTCCCGATCCGCGTCCAGGAACACCACCCGGGTCCGGGGCACCATCACCTCGCTGACGTGCCGGCCACCGGTGGCGAGCACGTCAGCGATGATCCGCCGTTCCTCGTCGTCCTCGGTCTGCTCCGATGACGCCCGGCCATGCCCGGAGCGGGCGTCCCGAGCCTCCCGCAGACGCGCCAACAGCCGCCGGGCCCGCCCATCCGCGGACCGCACGTCGGTCGCCGGGGCGAGCGCGTCCGAGGCACGCTGTGCCAGGTCGGCGATCCCGCTCAGCACCCGCATCGCCCAGCCGCGTAATCGGCCCGGCGTACCGGACCGGCGTGCGGGTCGCGTGGCGCCGCGCCGCCGTTGCGCGGGCACCCGCCTGGACATCAATCAGCCAGCTTCCACGATCATGCCGGCGCCGACGGTGCGGTTGGTGCCCTCGTCGATGACGATGAACCCGCCCGTCGTCCGGTTGCGCCGGTACTCGTCGGCGAACAGCGGCACGGTGGTGCGCATCCGGACCCGGCCGATCTCGTTGAGCCTCAGTTCAGTCGGCCGATTCGTCCCGGTGCAGCGTGTTGATGTCCAGCCGGTAGTGCAGGTCACGCACGATGGCGCGGGCCGAGCGGGTGGTGTGCTTGATGGCGTACTTGCCGCCGAGCGACAGCGGCCGGGTCTCGTCCATCCAGCAGATCATCGCCTCGACGTCCTGCGCGACCGCGGGCGCGTTGTGGGGCCGGCAGATCAAGTCACCACGCGAGATGTCGATCTCGTCGTGCAAGCCGGACCGTCACCGACATCGGCGGGTACGCCTCGTTCACCGGCCCGTCGGCGGTATCGATCGACGCGATCCGGCTGGTGAATCCCGACGGCAGAACCATCACCTCGTCACCCGGCTTCAGCACGCCGGACGGCGACCTGCCCGGCGTACCCGCGATAGTCGGTGACCGTCGTCGGACTGCGGCCGGATCACGTACTGCACCGGGAACCGGACGTCGATCAGGTTGCGGTCCGAGCCGATGTGCACGTGCTCCAGGTGGTGCAGCAACGACGGGCCTTCGTACCAGGGCATGGCCGCGCGAGCGGCTCGACCATGTTGTCGCCCTTGCAGCGCCGAGATCGGGATCACCGTGAGGTCCGGAGCTTCGAGCTTGGCCGCGAAATCGGTGAACTCGCGCGCGATGGTCTCGAAGACCTCCTGCGAGTAGTCGACCAGGTCCATCTTGTTGACGCACAGCACCAGGTGGGGCACCCGCAGCAGCGAGCACAGGAACGCGTGCCGTCGCGACTGCTCGACCAGGCCCTTGCGGGCGTCGACCAGGATCAGCGCCAGGTCGGCGGTGGACGCACCGGTGACCATGTTCCGGGTGTACTGGATGTGTCCGGGGGTGTCGGCGATGATGAACTTGCGCCGGGGGGTGGCGAAGTAGCGGTACGCGACGTCGATCGTGATGCCCTGCTCGCGCTCGGCGCGCAGGCCGTCGGTCAGCAGCGCCAGGTTGGTGTAGTCGTCACCACGGGCCGCCGAAACCGCCTCGACCGCCGCCAGCTGATCCTCGAAGATCGTCTTGGTGTCGTACAGCAGCCGCCCGATCAGCGTCGACTTTCCGTCGTCCACCGAACCGGCGGTGGCGAACCGCAGCAGATCGGCGGAGCCGACCATGGTCGCAGTCTCCGACATTAGAAGTAACCCTCCCGCTTGCGGTCTTCCATTGCGGCCTCGCTGACCCGGTCGTCGCCGCGCGTGGCGCCGCGCTCGGTGATCCGGGTGGCGGCCACCTCGGCGATCACCTTCTCCAACGTGTCCGCATCGGACTTGACCGCGGCCGTGCAGGACGCGTCCCCGACGGTGCGGTAGCGCACCTGCTCCACGAACGACTCCTCGCCGGATCGCAGCGGGAGGTGGTCGTTGACGCCGTACAGCATTCCGTCGCGGCTGACGACCTCGCGCTTGTGCGCGAAGTAGATCGCCGGCAGATCGATCTTCTCTCGCGAGATGTAATGCCAGATGTCCAGCTCGGTCCAGTTGGACAGCGGGAACACCCGGATCGACTCACCCGGGTGGACCCGGCCGTTGTAGAGCGTCCACAGCTCGGGGCGCTGGCTCTTGGGGTCCCATTGGCCGAACTCGTCGCGGAAGGAGAACACGCGCTCCTTGGCGCGAGCCTTCTCCTCGTCCCGCCGGGCGCCGCCGAACAGGGCATCGTAGCGGCCACGCTCGACGGCTTCGAGCAGCACCGGGGTCTGGATGCGGTTGCGGGTCCCATCGCCGGGTGCGCGCACCAGACCGCGATCCAGAGCATCCTGCACCGACGCGACCGTCAGGTTCACGCCCAGCTCAGCCACCCGGCGATCACGGAAATCCAGCACCTCAGGGAAGTTGTGCCCGGTGTCGACGTGCATCACGGCGAACGGGATCCGGGCCGGCGCGAACGCCTTCTCGGCCAAGCGGAGCATCACGATCGAGTCCTTGCCGCCGGAGAAGAGCAGCACCGGCCGCTCGAACTCCGCGACGACCTCGCGCATGATGAAAATGCTCTCGGCTTCGAGAGCATCAAGATGGGAGACCCGGTAAGCCGGCTGATCCATCGAAGCACCCTACCTCATACAGGCCATCTGACCTGCTGTCGTGCGGTCCTGACTAGTGTGATTGGCTGGCGCGCGTCAACCCGCGACGGTCAGCGCCTTTGAAATTGCTGCGAGAAGCGTCGGGGCCAGATCCTTCCGGCATACCACCAGGTCCGGAAGGAGGGGATTGGCCTGGTTGTATTCCAGCGGGGACCCGTCGATGCGACAAGCGTGCAGCCCCGTCGCTAGCGCCACGGCGACCGGCGCCGCCGAGTCCCACTCGTACTGACCGCCGGCATGCACGTAGGCATCCGCGTCGCCGGTGATGACCGCGGCCACCTTCGCCCCGGCCGAACCCATCGGAACCAGTTCGGCGTCCAGATCGGCGACGACCTGGGTCAGCAGCGCCGGGGGCCGGGTCCGGCTCGCGACGAACCGGAGCCGTCCGCCGTTTGCCACCTCGGGCGACAACGGCGGGTACGTGGGCGGGAAGTCGGTGCCCATGGTCCGGTGGACAGCGGGCAGCGTGATCGCCGCCGCCGCCAGCCGGCTCGGCGCGCCCGATGACCGCATCCACAGGCCCACGTGCACCGCCCAGTCGGAGCGGCCGGCCTCGCCGAACTCGCGGGTGCCATCGAGCGGATCGACGATCCACACTCGCTCGGATCGAAGCCGCACCGGGCTGTCGTGCTCGCCCTCCTCGGACAGCACCGCGTCACCCGGGCGCCACCGCTCCAGCATCGACGCCAGGAACTCGTGCGAACGCTTGTCACCTTCCCGGCGCAGCGCGTCCGGATCATCGAAACCCATCGCGTCGCGCAGGTCCAGCAGCAGTTCGGCGGCGCCGTCGGCGAGCCAGCGCGCGAACGCACCATCCACCGCGGGCGGCACCGTCCGGCGCGGCGTCCGAGCCGTTGTCACGTCACAAAGCCCCTGTCACTTCCGGTGATCCCGCACCGGCGGCCACCGTTGGTCGCCATTGCCGCCGCGCACCGTCCGGCGCTCGGCGCCGCCCGGGGAATCGGCCCCCGAACTCCGGCACACCGCCAACAAGGTGCGCAGCAGGATCACGCAATCGAGCGAGAAGGACCAGTTTTCCACATATCGAAGATCGAGGCGAACGGCCTCGTGCCGGGAACGTCAGAACGTCAGGAAACACGCGGCGACCGGCCCATACCGGGACTGACTAGGAAGTGTCACAGCATATCGGCCGAGCAAGCCGCGACCTCGCCCGGCAATCGGGGCGCGGTCTCACCAGCGACATCGCCTGGCTGGACGGTGATGAGCTGTGGCAGCTTGCCCAGTGACAGGCATCGCATCCAGCGCCAAACCCTGGCCATCCAGGCCCGCCCGGCGTCGTGAACAGGCACGCGCCAGCATGGAAGCGCATAGTGCGGAGTGTCGGTGTGACGAACTCCCGGCCGACCGCCGTCGTCAGCACCCGGCTCGCTCCGGACCGCCACGGCCGGTCACGCCCGGATTGCCGTACACCAGGTCGGTTCAGTGAAACTTGTTCTGGGTCGGCTCGACACCGATGGTGATTACGCTCTCGACCACGTCGGCCGCCCGATCGACCAGGAACTCCAGTTCCTTGCGTTGAACAGCGGAGAAGTCGGACAGGACGTAGTCGGCCGGGTCCTGCCGGCCAGGCGGCCGGGAAATCCCGAACCTGACCCGGACGTAGTCCTTCGTGGACAGCGACGTCGAGATCGACCGCAGCCCGTTGTGGCCGCCCTCACCGCCACCGATCTTCACACGGATGGTGCCGAAGTCGAGGTCGAGCTCATCGTGAACGGCGATGACCTGGGCCGGCGGCACCTTGTAGAACGTCGCCAGACCTGCGGTGGGTGCGCCGAGCAGGTTCATATACGTGGTCGGCCTGGCCAGGATCAGGCGAGGGCCACCAGGATGGAGATGGCCCTCGGCCACCTCGGACGCGGCCCGGCGGGCCCGGCCGAACCGGGCACCGAGCCGGGACGCGAGAAGATCGACGATCATGAAGCCGACGTTGTGCCGGTTCCTGGCGTAGCCAGGGCCCGGATTACCGAGGCCGACAACCAGCCACGGTGCCGCTGACTGCGACATGCCTGCGAGTCCCTCCGACGAACAACCGGCCAGCCCCGAGCGCGTCGAGGCTGGCCGGTGATGGCATGCTGCGCTACCCGCAGGTCAGGCTCAGGCTTCCGCGCCCTCAGCCACCGCGGCGGCCTCCTCAGGACCAGCTTCCTCGACCACGCCCTCCTCGGCCATCTCGGCCGCCGTCGGGGCGTTGTTGACGATAGCGATGATCATGCCCGGATCGACCGCCAGCTCAACACCGGCCGGCAGGTTGACGTCGGTGGCGGTGACGTGCGAGCCGGGCTGCAGGCCGTCGATCGACACCTCAACATGCTCCGGCAGCCGCGTGGCGTCCGCGACGATCGACAACGTGGTGTGCTCCTGGTTGATCAGGGTGCCTCGCGCCGCCTCGCCGGTCAGCGTGACCGGGACCTCGACGGTGACCTTCTCGCCGCGGCGGACGATCAGCAGGTCGACGTGCTCGTAGCTGTCCCGTACCGGGTCCCGCTGGATCGACTTGGCCAGCGCCAGCGCCTGCGATCCGTCCGAAATCTCGATGCTGAACAGCTGTGTCATTCCGCCATGCCGGATGGCGGCCGCGAACTCGCGCGCCGGGATGGCGATGTGCTTCGGATCGGCGCCATGGCCGTACAGCACGGCGGGCACATTTCCGGCGCGGCGGGTGCGACGGGCACCGCCCTTGCCGAACTCGGTACGGGTTTCGGCCTTGATGGTGACCTCGGACACGGCAAACACCCTTCACGTTCAAATCAGCAATTGGTCGCTTGTCGGTGCCGGGCAAGGGCGCGCCGCGCGCGGACACAGCAGCCCGAGCACCGCGTCGATGACGGCACCTGTATCAGGGGCGACGATCAGCGGCGGACAGGTGGTGGCCGATTCCGATCCGGCCGGACCGTCTGACCCAATCGGCCATCCAGCTAACCGGACCGGGATATCCCGCACCCAGCATCCCGAACCGAGACGTCGCGCTCCCCGCGAGGCACCCTCGCCGTGGCAACCGTAAAAGCTTACCCGATGCGATCGGCGTGCCTTCCCGTCTCCCCCGGCCATGACGCCCGTCACCGGCAACCCGTGCCGCCACGCGGTGCCAGGGCCCGGCCCTAGCTGAGCCCGCCGAACAGCCTGGTTACCGAGCCGTCGTCGAAGACCTCGCGGATCGCGCGCGCGATCAGCGGTGCGATTGTCAGCACGGTGAGCTTGTCCAGTTGCTTCTCCGGCGGCAGCGGCAGCGTGTTGGTCACCACGATCTCGCTGATCCGGCTGTTCTTCAAACGCTCGGTCGCCGGGTCGGACAGCACCGCGTGGGTGGCGGCCACGATCACCTCCGCGGCGCCCGCCTCGAACAGGATGTCGGCGGCCTTGCAGATCGTGCCGCCGGTATCGATCATGTCGTCAACGATCAGGCACACCCGGCCCTCGACATCGCCCACTACCCGGTTGGCCACCACTTGGTTGGGCTTGAGCGGGTCCCGAGTCTTGTGGATGAAGGCCAGCGGGCACCCGCCCAGCCGGTCGGTCCACCGCTCGGCCACCCGTACTCGCCCGGAGTCCGGAGCCACCACCGCCATCGGCCGGCCGGCGTAGCGTTCGTCGATATAGCCGGCGAGCACCCCCATCGCGAACAAATGGTCCACCGGACCGTCGAAGAAGCCCTGAATCTGAGCCGTGTGCAGGTCAACGGTCAGGATCCGGTTGGCACCAGCGGTCTTGAACAGGTCGCTGACCATCCGGGCCGAGATCGGCTCCCGTCCGCGGTGCTTCTTGTCCTGCCGGGCGTACGGATAGAACGGCAGGACAACGGTGATCCGCTTGGCCGAACCCCGCTTCAGCGCGTCGACCATGATCAGCGACTCGACCAGCCACTTGTTCAGCGGAGCCGTCATCGACTGCACGACGAACGCATCCGATCCCCGTACCGACTCCTTGTACCGGACGAAGAGTTCACCGTTGGCGAATTCGTACGCGTCGGTCTCGGTCGGCGCGATGCCCAGTTCCTTGCCGATCTCTTCGGTCAGTTCCGGAAAGGCTCGACCGGAGAAGAGCATCATCGTCTTCCGGTTAACGCTTTCGATGCTGCTCATCGCCCCTGCCGCTCCCGGTTGACTCAAGTCGGTCGTGCCTCAGTAGCAGTATTGCGCGCTATGACGACGACCAACGAGGCAACCGTCGTTATGCCTCACCAGCGCCATCTGGTATTGGCGCCGCGCCAGCGGCATTCGTGGACGGTGTTGGCGCCGCGCCAGCGGCATTCGTGGACGGTGTTGATGCCGCCTCGGCCGCCGCCGCCGACTTGGTGCCCGGCCGCTTCCGCGCCGTCCAGCCCTCGATGTTGCGCTGCGGCGCCCGCGTCACCGCCAGCGCGCCGGGCGGAACGTCCTTCGCGATCGCGCTGCCCGCTCCCACGAACGCACCATCACCGACCGTAACCGGCGCTGCCAGGCTCGTGTTCGAGCCGACGAAGGCGGCGTCGCCGATGGTGGTGTGGTGCTTGTTCACGCCGTCGTAGTTCGCGAAGATCGTGCCCGCACCGATGTTCGCGTGCTCGCCGATCGTGGCATCGCCCACGTAGGTGAGATGCGGCACCTTGCTGGCCCGGCCGATCTGCGCGTTCTTGGTCTCCACGAACGCGCCGATCTTGCCGCGCTCGCCGAGCACCGTGCCAGGCCGCAGGTACGCGAACGGCCCGACGCTGGCACCGTCACCGATTGTGGCCCCGGACCCGTGGGTACGCACGACGGACGCGCCGCCTCCCACCCGGCAGTCGGTGAGTGTGGTGTCCGGCCCGACCGTGGCACCAGCGCTGATCGTGGTCTCGCCGTGTAGCTGCGTATGGGGCTCGATCACCACATCCTGATCGATACGGACGGTCGCGTCGATCCACGATGTCGCCGGATCCACGATCGTCACGCCGGATCGCATCCACGCCCCGTTGACCCGATCCCGCATGATCGCCGCCAGCTCGGCGAGCTGGACACGGTCGTTGACGCCCAATGCCTCCGCCGGATCGTCGACCTCGAACACGGCGACCGCACGACCGCCGTCGCGGAACTGCCCGATCACATCCGTCAGGTATTCCTCACCCTGATCGTTGTCCCGGCTGAGCCGACCGATCTCAGATCGCAATGCTTCGGCGTCGAACGCGTACATCCCGGCGTTGACCTCGTGGATGGACCGCTGCTCGTCTGTGGCGTCGCGGTGCTCGACGATGGCCGCCAGCCCGCCGTCCGGATCCCGGATGATCCGGCCGAGCCCGGTCGGGTCGGCCACGTCGGCGGTCATCACGGTCGCGACCGCGCGACTGTTGCGATGGGCCGCCAACAGCGCCCGCAACGTCTCGCCGCGCAGCAACGGGGTGTCGCCATAGACCACCAGGACCACACCGGGCTCGGCCGGAACCGCCTCGAGAGCGACCCGCACCGCGTGCCCGGTCCCCAGTTGCTCGGCCTGCAGAACCGGCTGCGCCTTCGGCGCGATCTCGCTCACGTGCGCGTTGACCTGCTCGGCGCCGTGGCCGGTCACCACCACGGTCTGCGACGCGCCGACCGCCTCGACGGCTTGCAGCACATGCCCGAGGAGCGTCCGGCCGAGCATCGAATGCAGCACCTTCGGGGTCGCCGAACGCATGCGCTTGCCCTCGCCGGCGGCGAGGACGATGACGGTGGTCTCGCTCATGGCGGCCCCCTTGACCTTCGAGATAGCTGATGACCATGCTGCCGCCGGCGGCGGCTGCGCCTCGGCGGGTGCCAGCGTAGTCGAGCCGCCGAAACAGCGGCCCGCTTGCATCGCCAATCGTCCGATTACCGGCGCACCCTCACCCCGCTCAACGGCGCGCTTCAAGCGATCGTCTCACCAATGGCGCGCGGGGTTGTCCGGATGGCCTACCGTCGCGGCCGTGCATCGACGACGATTCCTGCTTGGCGCGAGCGGGCTGGCCGGTCTGGCCGGGATCGGCGCCATCAGCGGCTACGAGCTGATTGAGCACGGGAAACTCCCCGGCAAGAGCATGCTGGATCGCACGCTCGGCCGATGCGACGCGACGGTACCTCCGATTCCCGCCGGTACCCCGATCGGACCGCAGATCCACGCCACATTCCAGTCGGAGCGACGCGGGCGGACGGTCGGCTACCGGATCGCGTACCCGCCCGGGCACGATGTGACCGCCGCCCTTCCAGTGGCGATCCTGCTGCATGGCTTCGGCGGCAATGAGACGGCCGAACTCGACGGTGCCCGGTACCCCGAATACCAAGCGCTCGCCATCGGCGCCGGCACGCCCCCGTACGCGCTGGCCTCGGTGGCCGGAGGGAACGGTTACTGGCATCCGCATCCCGGCGATGATCCACTCGACATGATCTTCGACGAGTTCCTGCCGCTGCTCGGCGCTCGCGGGCTGCGTGCCGACCGGGCGGCTGTGCTCGGTACCTCAATGGGCGGATTCGGCGCCATCCTGTGCGGCCTCACCCAGCCCGGCCGATTCGCGGCCGTGGTGGCTTCCTCTCCGGCGTTCTGGCGCTCGTACGGCGAGGCGCGCGCGGTCAACCCGGGAGCGTTCGAGTCGGCGTCCGACTGGCACCGGTACGGCGACCTGCTACACCGGGTGACCGAGCTGGATCGACTACCGCTGCATATCTATGTGGGCGCGGCGGACCCGTTCCAGCCCGCCATCGCGGCCTTGCGGCACGAACTGGCCGACCCCGCCGTGGTCGCGATGTCGACCGGATGCCACGACACCCGGCTTTGGCGCCACTACGCCCCCGAGCAGCTTCGGCTGATCGGTGCCGCACTCAGCGCGGCATAGCGCGGGAGGTCAGGGCAAATCCACAAAATAACGCAAATATGGACAGCTCGGCCGCTAGGACTCGAACCTAGAAAACCAGGACCAAAACCTGGCGTGTTGCCAATTACACCACGGCCGAATGGTTCGACGCACAGCGTAGCGGCTGGCACCGTCGAGCCGAAATCACAATCGTGGCACGCACGATTCCTGCCATCAGACCCTCTATTCGCCAGTAGATCCGGCGGCTCCGCGCCACCTCGACGACCAGGCAGCCGTGATACCCGTCAGCGTTGTTCCTGCGATTCGTCGAGGGCCGGTGCCGCTTGATCGTCGGACGGAGGAAGGCGGCGGGCGGGACCCCGATGTGGCTGGCCCACCATGCGGTGGCCGCGGCCACGTCGGCGGTCTCGTGGATGCTCACCCGGAAGGCAATCGTGCTGGTGCTGACACCGCATGCCCGCAGGAACCGTAGGAACAGGCCGACCAGTCCGGGGTCACTGTTCGTGAACTTGAGACGTTCGGAGCGGCGCCACGGCTTGGACTTGCTGCCCTCGCACCAGTAGATGGCGGCTCCGATCAGCAGCACGTCGCGCTCGGACAGTTCTCCGGCGAGCGCCTCGGACTCGGTCATGACCCGCTCCCGCTCCCGGTCTCGCTCGGCCCGGTGGCGGGCCCACCTGGCGTCGGTCATCAGCTTCGAATGCTCGGCCTTCTCGCGCGCCCGTTCGCTGGACCGGTCCAGCGGCAGGTGCTTGACCCATCGCCAGGCGGTCGAGCGCGCCACCGCCAGCTCGATAGCGATGTCGTTCACCGACCAGCCTCCGGTGCGCAGCTCGACGGCCCGGCGACGCAGCTCGTCCTTGGCCAGCGGGCGCCGAGCCAGCCACGAGGTGAGAGCATGCTTGGTCACGCCTAGCCGCGCCTGGATGTCGGCCACCGGCACCCCCGCGTCCCGCAGCCGGCGGGCCTCGTCGCCCAGCGAACCGGCACCGGCCGGACCCGCGTTCTCGTCCAGTAAACTCATGGACATAAATATAGAACAAGTGTACGACAATCCACGCTGTATCAAGGACGAACACCCAGCGTGGCGGGGGGGTAGCGGCCGAACTGTCACGGGCTGCCAGTTGATTTACACATTGCATCTGGGCAAGCTACGGTACCGTAAGTTACGGTGACGTAGGCGTAGCAACCCGGCAGAAAACCCGACCGCGACCTGCGAGGTAACAAATGACGTCCACTGAGGTAACGACGACGTCCCCCATTGTCGAGGCCCCGGTTACCCCCGGGCCCAAGCCACTTACCGAGGGACGCGAATCGACCGGCATGCTGGTCGCGCTATGGGCCTTCGTGGTGATTCCGTTCATCGCTCTGATAGCAGCCGTCCCGCTGGCTTGGGGTGGCGCCCTGACCTGGGTGGACGTCGTCATCGGCGGATTCTTCTACGTGGTCTCCGGGCTCGGCATCACCGTGGGCTTCCACCGTTACCTCACGCATGGCTCGTTCAAGGCCAAGCGCGGCCTGCGGGTGGCGCTGGCGGTGGCCGGCTGCATGGCGATCCAAGGCTCACCAACCCAGTGGGTAGCCGACCATCGACGCCACCACACGTTCTCCGACGTCGAGGGCGACCCGCACTCGCCGTGGCGGTTCGGCACCACGTTCTGGGCGCTCACCAAGGGTATGTGGCACGCGCACGTGGGGTGGTTGTTCCGTCGGGAAATCTCCAACCGGGAACGGTTCGCACCGGACCTGCTCGCCGACAAGGACATCAGCCGTGTCGACAAGGTGTTCCCACTGATCGTGGCGTTGTCGATGCTGGCACCCGCGGCCGCCGGTGGCCTGATCACGATGTCCTGGACCGGCGCGCTGTGGGCGTTCTTCTGGGCCGGATTGGTCCGGGTTTCGCTGCTGCACCACGTGACCTGGTCGATCAACTCGGTGTGCCATGTATACGGCGAGCGCCCGTTTACCGTGCGCAACGGTGACAAGGCGTCCAACTTCTGGCCCCTAGCGATCATTTCGTTCGGCGAGAGCTGGCACAACCTGCACCACTCGGACCCGACCTCGGCCCGTCATGGCGTTCTCAAGGGCCAGATCGACATCTCCGCCCGTACTATCTGGGTGTTTGAGAAGCTCGGCTGGGCGCGCGACATCCGGTGGCCAAAGCCGGAACGCATCGCCGCAAAATTAGTACGGTGACCGACGCCCCTAGCGCAACGCACGCCCGAAAAACGCACAGCCGTGTGCGGATGTCCTCCGCACAACGACGCGAGCAACTTATCGCCATCGGGCGGCAACTGTTCGCCGAGCGCGGCTTCGACGCCACCTCGATCGAGGAGATCGCGACCCGCGCCAAGGTCTCCAAGCCGGTGCGTCTACGAGCACTTCGGCGGCAAGGAAGGGCTGTACGCGGTCGTGGTTGACCGCGAGGTGCGATCGCTGCTAGATCGGGTCACCACCGCATTGACCGCTGGACACCCGCGGGAACTGCTGGAGCAGGCCGCGCTGGCGCTTCTCGACTACATCGAAGGCGAGACCGACGGCTTCCGGGTGCTGGTCCGCGAGTCGCCGGTGATGTCGGCGACCGGCAACTTCTCCAGCGTGCTGAACGACGTGGCCCACCAGGTCGAACACATCCTCGGCGCCGAGTTCAAGCAGCGCGGATTCGATCCGAAGCTGGCCGAGCTCTACTCCCAGGCGCTGGTCGGCATGGTGGCGCTAACCGGCCGGTGGTGGCTGGAGGTGCGTAAGCCGCGCAAGGACCTGGTCGCCGCGCACCTGGTCAACCTGGCGTGGAACGGCCTGTCGAACTTGGAGCCGAAACCGGCGCTGCTGACCAGGCGCGGCCGGTAGAGCCCGACGGCCGATCGGGTTCGCCGTGCTGGCCGGACGAGCCGCCCGGCCAGCCGGATGATCAGCCGCGCATCGCGTTGGCGTGCCGGTACACTTCCTCGTCGGCGGCCTGCTCCGAGGTGCCGGACTTGGTGTAGAGCCCGGCGGTCAGCAGGACCGAACCGATGATGAACGACACGATGCAGTTGGCCATCGAGAAGCCGAGGAAGTTGGCGTCACTCTCCAGCAGCAGCATCATCACGATGCCCATCAGCATGAAGGCGACGCCGCCCCACAGGTAGATGAAGTGGTCGAGGTTGCGGCCGATAAGCGCTGCCACCAAGATCACCGCGCCGGCGATGATCGACAAGATCGCGAACGCGAGGTTGGACCGCAGGCCGAGCGCCCAGGACAGGTGATCCTGGCTGAACAGCGGCTCGCCCTTGGTCCTGGTAAACGCCACCACGCCGAAGACCAGTATGTAGAGGCCGGCGAGCCCGGCCAGGAACCGGTAGAACCCCCGCAGCGGGTGGTTGATCGGAGTGTGCAACATGGTCGTCCTTTGCTTTCGTCGGATCTCACCGGTGATTCTTCCGTATCGGCCACGGCCACCGTTCTCAGGTGCCGCTGATCATCTCGGCCGCTACCAGCCAGGCCTCCTCCAGGCGCTCCTGCTCGGTGGCCAGCCCCCGCAATTGTTCGTCGAGGGCGCTGATGCGGGTGTAGTCGGTGGCGTTGGCGGCCATCTCCTCGTGCAGCCGCCGCGCCTGGTCGGCGTTGCGCTCCAGAGCCCGTTCCAGCCGCGCCACGTCTTTCTTGGCGGCACGCAGGTCAGCGGCGGAGGGGCCGGACGCCGGTGGTCCGGGGCTGGCCGGCGCGGCCGGGGGCTGGGTGCCAGGTTGTCCGGCCACCGGACCGGTGCCGATCCGGGCCAGGTACTCGTCGACCCCGCCGGGCAGGTGGATGAGCCGGCCGTCGCCGAACATCGCGTAGACGCTGTCGGTGACGCGCTCGACCAGGTACCGGTCGTGGCTTGCCACGATCATGGTGCCCGGCCAGCGTGTCGAGCAGGTCCTCCAGCGCCGCCAGGGTGTCGGTGTCCAGGTCGTTGGTCGGCTCGTCGAGCAGCAGGACGTTCGGCTCGCCGGCGAGCAGCCGCAGCATCTGCAGCCGCCGCCGCTCGCCGCCGGACAGGTCGGCGACCGGCGTCCAGATCCGCCGGTCGGTGAACCCGAACACCTCGGCGAGCTGGGCCGCGGACAGCTCCCGGTCACCGAGCCTGACCCGCTTGGCCACCTCTTCGACGGCTTCCAGCAGGCGCAGGTGATCGGGCAGTTCGGCTCAGCTCCTGGGACAGGAACGCCGGCCGGACCGTCTGGCCCCGGACGATGGTGCCACCGTCCGGCTCCCGGACTCCGGCGAGCAGCCGCAACAGGGTGGACTTCCCCGCGCCGTTGGCGCCGAGGATGGCGATCCGGTCGCCTGGGCCGACGTGCCAGGTGACGTCGGTGCAGCAGGGGCTTGTCGCCGCCGCGCAGGGTGACGTGGTCGAGCTCGTACACCTGGCTGGCCGAGCCGGGCGGTGGCGAGCTTGGCGAGGGCGACGGTATCGCGGGGCGGCGGTACGTCAGCGATGAGCGCGCTGGCCGCGTCGATCCGGAACTTCGGCTTGCTGGTGCGGGCCGGGGCGCCACGGCGTAGCCAGGCGATCTCCTTGCGCAGCAGGTTCTGGCGGCGGGCCTCGGCCTCGTTGGCAACCCGGATCCGCTCGGCGCGGGCCAGCATCCAGGCTGCGAACCCGCCCTCGTAGGCCCGGACGGTCTGGTCGGCGACCTCCCAGGTCAGGGTGCAGACGGCGTCCAGGAACCAGCGGTCGTGGGTGACCACGGCCAGCGCGCCCCGCCGGGCCAGCAGGTGCTGGGCCAGCCAGGCGACACCGGCCACGTCCAGGTGGTTGGTCGGCTCGTCCAGCACCAGCAGGTCGGCCGACCGGACCAGCAGCGCCGGCCAGCGCGACCCGGCGCCGCTCCCCTCCGGACATCGGGCCGACCGGCGGCGTCCAGACCGAGATAGGGCATGCCGAGCCCATTCAGGACGCCACGGATGCCGGCATCGCCGGCCCACTCGTGCTCGGCCTCGAACTCGGCGGGCAGCCATGCGGACCCGATCACCACGTCCCGTACGGTGAGAGCGCCGTGCCACGACAGGGTCTGCGGCAGCGACAGCACCCGCAGGTCGCGGCGCTGGGTCACCCGGCCGGAGTCCGGCTCGATCTGCTTGGTCATGAGGTTCAACAGGGTGGATTTGCCGGCGCCATTGAGGCCGACGACGCCGACCCGGTCGGTGTCGGACATGCCGATCGAGACATCCGCGAGCAGCGTGCCGGCCGTCCCGTACGCCTTGGTCACCCGATCCAGATTGACGATGTTGGCCATCAGACGACCCGCGCCCCGGCACCGGGCCGGTGGCGGTCAGCGCCGCCCGGCAGGTGCCACCGCGGTTCAGCGCGTCGGCGATGGCGGTGGCGTGTGCTGGCGGAGCCGGCCAGGAATACGCATGTCGGGCCGGATCCGGAGATCATCGCGGCCAGCGCACCGGCATCGGCACCGGCGTCGAGAGTGTCGGCGAGCGCCGGCCACAGCGCCAGCGAGGCGGTCTGCATGTCGTTGCCGAGCGCGTCGGCGAGCACCTCCGGGTCGCGCTGCCGGAGCGCGGCCATCAGCTCGCCGGTGGATCCGAGCGGAGCCGGTGCTCGCCCGGCCGCGCGCTGCCGGTCCAGCTCGGCGAAGACGGCCGGGGTGGACAGGCCGCCATCGGCCGTGGCGATCACCCAGTTCCAGGTATGTACCCGGGCCAGGACCGGGCTGACCGCCTCACCCCGGCCAGTGCCGAGCGCGGTGCCGCCCAGTACCAGGAACGGTACGTCCGAGCCGACCTCGGCGGCGATGGCGGCGAGTTCATCGCGGGTCATGCCGGTGCCCCACAGGGCGTCGCATGCCACCAGGGCGGCGGCCGCGTCCGCGCTGCCGCCGGCGAGACCACCGGCGACCGGGATCTGCTTGCGCAGGTGCAGCCGGGCGTGGGCGGGTACGCCGGTGACCTTGGCCAGGACCTCGGCGGCGCGCATCACCAGGTTGGATCCGTCCAGTGGCAGGGCGCCGGCGCCCTCGCCTTCCATGGTCAGCGTGAGCTGGTCGCCTCGGCGCGCGGTGACCTCGTCGTACACCGAGATGGCGTGGTAGATGGTGGTGAGCTCGTGGTAGCCGTCCGGCCGAAGCGGGCCGACACCGAGGTGAAGATTAATCTTGGCGGGCACCCGGACCCGGACCGGGCCGGCGGTGCCGTGCCGGGGGCGGCCCATCTCTTCGGCGTTGAGAGGCTCGGTCACGTCGGGTCCTTAGAGTCGGTCGCGTCGCGGGCGGTTCCGTCGGCGGCGGCCGCCGCCGCGATGGCGACGAACTCCTCTATTCTCAGGGCCTCGCCGCGGGCGTGCGGAGCCACCCCGGCCCGGATGAGGATCGCCTCCGCCGCGTCTGGTCCGCCGGCCCAGCCGGACAGGGCCGCACGCAAGGTCTTCCGACGCTGCGCGAACGCCGCGTCGACGACCGCGAACGCGGCCACCCGGTCGGTGCCGGGCGGCTTGTGCCGGGTGAAGCCGACCAGCCCGGAATCCACGTTCGGCACCGGCCAGAACACGTTGGGCGGTACCTTACCGGCCTGGCGGGCCTCGGCGTACCAGGCCAGCTTCACCGAGGGCACGCCGTAGGTCTTGGAGCCCGGCCCGGCGGTCAGCCGGTCGGCGACCTCTTTCTGGACCATGACCAGGCCGTGCCGGATCGACGGCAACTCGGCGAGCAGGTGCAAGACCACAGGTACGGCTACGTTGTAGGGCAGGTTCGCCACCAGCGCGGTCGGCGCGTGCCGGAAGTCGGCGGCGACGACCTTCAGGGCGTCTTTGTTGATCACGGTCAGCCGGCCGGCGCGATCCGGCAGCCGGGCGCCGACGGTATCGGCGAGCGCGCTCGCCAGTGCCGGATCGATCTCGACGGCGTACACGCTCGGAGCCGCCGCCAGCAGGCCCAGGGTGAGCGATCCGAGACCCGGGCCGACCTCGATGACGACGTCGTCGGGCGCCAGCGCGGCGGCGGCGACGATCCGCCGCACCGTGTTCGGGTCGTGAACGAAGTTCTGCCCCAGCGTCTTCGTGGGCCGGATATCAAGGCGCGCCGCCAGATTCCGGATCTCGGCCGGCCCGAGCAGGCCGCCGGCTACGCCCACGGGCCGAACACCCGCTCGCCGGTGGCCGAGATCGCCGCGCACACCTCGTCGAGGTCGCGGCCGATCGTGCCGGCCAGCGCCCGGACGGTCAGCGGGATCAGGTACGAGTTGTTCGGCCGGCCCCGGTGCGGCATCGGGGTGAGGTATGGCGAGTCGGTCTCCACCAGCATCTGGTCGATCGGGGTGATCAGGGCGGCGTCGCGGAGGTTCTGAGCGTTCTTGAACGTGACGGTGCCCGCGAAGCTCAGCAAGAAGCCGCGCTTGACGCACTCGGTGGCGAACCCGGCGTCGCCGGAGAAGCAGTGCATCACCACGGTGTCCGGCGCTCCCTCCAGGTCGATGATCCGCAGCACCTCGTCGTGAGCGTCCCGGTCGTGGATCACCAAGGGCTTGCCGTACCGCTTGGCGATGGCGATGTGTGCGCGGAATGAGTGCTCCTGGGCGCCGCGGCCGTCGTCGCCGGTACGGAACGTGTCCATGCCGGTCTCGCCGACGCCGCGCACTCGGTCGTCGGCGGCCAGCCCTTCGATGACGTGCAGCGCCTCGTCCAGGCCGGCGCCCAGGCGAGGCGCCTCGTTCGGATGCAGCGCCACCGTCGCGACCACCGCCGGGCTGCGGTGGGCCAGGTCCACGCCCCACCGAGACGACCCGACGTCGCAGCCCACCTGGACCAGCCGGTTCACCCCCACCGACCGGGCCGCCTCGATCGAGACGGCCGGGTCGCCCCCGACGATGTCGAGGTGGGTGTGGCTGTCGAGCACCGGCACCCGCAGCGGCTCGGGTCGCGGCGGCGGGTCGGTCTCGCGACGCCGCGCGGCCCGCCCCGCGCGGTCCGGCGATTCCGGTGTCACTGGCAGATCCGGCATGGGCGGTGACTCAGGCATACCGGGCGGTTCAGACGTCGCCGCCGAGACGGGCCAGTTCCTCGTCGACGATTGACGGCTCCAGCTTGCGGAAGACCGGCTTGGGCGGCTGGAGTGCCGTACCGGCCTCCACCGGTACGTGCTCCCACCGGCCGCCTCCCGAATAGTCGCCGGTCAGGATCGGGTACGACGGGCCGCCGTCCAGGTCGTCAACCTCCACGATGGCGGGCATCGGGGCGTGCACGCCGGTTCCGCCGAGCAGTTCGTGGATCTGCTGAGCGGCATGCGGCAGGAACGGCGTCAGGATGGTGTTGCAGTCACGGATCGCCTGCAGCGCCACGTGCAGCACCGTGCCCATCCGGGCCGGATTGTCCTTCAGCTTCCACGGCGCCTGGTCGGACAGGTACTTGTTGACCTCGCCGACGATCCGCATGGCCTCCTGGATCGCCGCCTTCTGGCGGTGCCTGGCGATCAGATCTCCGACCGAGCCGAACCCGGCGGCCACCGCATCCAGCAGCGCCCGGTCCTCGGCGGTCAGCTCGGTCGGCCGGCGGGATGGCACCGAAGTTCTTGGCGGCCATCGAGATGGTCCGGTTGACCAGGTTGCCCCACCCGGCGACCAGCTCGTCGTTGTTGCGCCGGACGAACTCGGCCCAGGTGAAGTCGGTGTCGGTGGTCTCCGGCCCGGCCACCGCGATGTAGTAGCGCAGGGCATCGGCGTCGTACCGGGACAGGAAGTCTCGCACGTAGATGACGACCGAGCGGGACGAGGAGAACTTGCGGCCCTCCATGGTCAGGTACTCCGATGACACCACCTCGGTGGGCAGCGCCAGCTCGCCGAGCGTGCCCGGCTTGCCCCCCTTGGCGCCCTTGCCGTCATAGCCCAGCAACTCGGCCGGCCAGATCTGGGAGTGGAAGGTGATGTTGTCCTTGCCCATGAAGTAGTACGACCGGGCATCCGCGCCGGAGCCGTCGGCCGACCACCACTTCTTCCAGGCTTCGCCGTCACCGGACCGCCGGGCCCACTCGATCGACGCCGACAGGTAGCCGACCACGGCGTCGAACCAGACGTACAGCCGCTTGTTCGGATTGTCTTCCCAGCCGGGCAGCGGTACCGGGATGCCCCAGTCGATGTCGCGGGTCATCGCCCGCGGCCGGATGTCCTCCAGCAGGTTCAGCGAGAAACGCAGCACGTTCGGACGCCAGTCGGTTCGGGTACGAAGCCAATCACCGAGGGCTCCGGCGAGCGCGGGCAGGTCGAGGAAGAAGTGCTCGGTCTCGATGAACTCCGGTGTCTCACCGTTGATCCGGCTGCGCGGGTTGATCAGGTCGATCGGGTCGAGTTGGTTACCACAGTTGTCGCACTGATCGCCGCGCGCGCTTTCATACCCGCAGATGGGGCAGGTGCCTTCGATGTAGCGGTCGGGCAGGGTCCGGCCCGTGGACGGCGAGATCGCCCCCTGTTCCACCTCTTTGATCATGTACCCGTTGTCGTAAACCGTCTTGAACAGCTCCTGCGCCACCGCGTAGTGGTTGCGCGTCGTGGTACGGGTGAACAGGTCGTACGACAGCCCGAGCGCTTGGAGGTCTTCGACGATCATCCGGTTGTAGCGGTCGGCCAGCTCGCGAGGGGTTGCGCCCTCCTTTTCCGCCTGCACCAAGATCGGAGTACCGTGCTCGTCGGTGCCGGAGACCATGAGCACGTCGTGGCCGGCCATCCGCATGTACCGGCTGAACACGTCGGAGGGCACCCCGAAGCCGGAGACATGACCGATATGGCGCGGGCCGTTGGCATAAGGCCAGGCGACCGCGGCGAGAACGTGACTCATGACCAGAAAGCCTACCGAGCGCCGATCCGGCCACGCGAACGGATAGATCCCGAGGGTGATCGGGCGCCCGGGAGAACTTTCTCCGCGGACACGCGCGGCCGCTTACCCGATCCAATCCGGGCAACGGTGTCCAATTGGATCGTGAGCGCGCGTCCGCCGGAGGGTGATGAGGAACTGGCCGTGGCACCAGAACCCGCCACGCCACCAAGCGGCCCCTCGCCGGCCGCCGACCAGCCGGCTCGCACCGCCCGCCCATGGCCGCCACCGGGACCGGACACCACGTGGTGGCGCGACGACGGCGCTCCGCGACCGTTCATCCCATCGAGCGACGCTCCGGTTCCCGCTGATCCACCGGCGGATGACGCCACCACCCCACGTGTCATCTCCGAGCCGCCGCCGGTGATATCCGCCGCTCCGGCATCCGGCGGGTACCGGGCCGGGACGCCGAGCCCCCGCCCGGCGCCCTGGGGCCACACCATCGAGCCGGCGATCGCGGAACCAGCGATTCTGGACGCGGAGATCGTCGAGGATGAGCAGCCGGCCGTCGAGGTAAGTCCGGCCAGGCGCCCGTCGAACGTCGGCCCGGACGGCTTCCCGATCCGGCGGATCGGCCAGGTGCGCCCGGTCGTCGTCGCCGACCCGGGCGGGTCGGGCAAATCGGAACCGCCCGGCGGTGCCTGGCCGGCGGCGGGGCCGCGGGCCTCCGCCGCCCGCCGGATCGGTCAGCCGGTACGCGTGACCAGCCGCCGGCCACCGCGAAGTCCGCGCCGGCCGGTGCCCGGCCTGGCCGGGTTGCTGATCTTCGCGTTCCTGGGCGCGTTCCTGTCCTGGTACGCGGTACCGCCGATCTGGCTGACCGCCGGGCATGGCACCCGTGGCGTGGCCACCGTCATCGACTGCCCGGTCGGTGGCCTGTCCCGCCGGTGCGCCGACTTCGTCGCCAGCGACCGTAGCTTCACGTCATACGTGGCCCTGCTCGGCACGGACAGCGTCAACGCCACTCCGGGCGCGCGGTTGCCGGCGCGGGTGGTGAGGCGGGATGCGGCCACCGCGTACGCCGGGGACGACGCCAGCCTGTATCTGCGGTGGGTGCCGAGCGTCATGCTGACGCTGCTATGCGGTCTGGGCCTGGCGTGGTCATCCGGCGCGTTCCGGCTGGCCCGGCGCCGGGCCCGGGTCGCGGTGACGCTGGGCTCGCTGCTGGCGCCGGTGGTGCTGCTCGCCGGGATGCTGGCATTCGCGTACTTGAGCATTCGCGTACTGAGCATTCGCGTACTGAGCATTCGCGTACTGAGCATTCGCGTACTGAGCATTCGCGTACTGAGCATTCGCGTACCGGGCCGCGCTAGTGGATCTCGGTTGGCGCCGCCGTCACGACCACCTGGTAGACGTCCCGCTTGGGCACCCGGTACGCCTTGGCGACCTCCGCGATCGCGTCCTTCCGTGACGTTCCGGCCGCCTGCCGCGCCGCCACGGCGGCAAGCAGTTCGGCGTCGCCCGGCCGTCCGGCCACCACCTCGGCACCGGCGATCACCAGGGTGATCTCGCCACGCGGCGGATCAGCGGCGGCACCGGCGGCCAGGTCGCCGAGCCCGGCCCGGCGTACCTCCTCGTAGGTCTTGGTCAACTCCCGGCAGATCGCGGCGGCGCGGCCGGCACCGAAACCGGCGGCCAGGTCGCCCAGCGTCGCGGCGACCCGGTGCGGCGCCTCGAACAGCACCAGCGTCCTGGTCTCGGCGGCAAGCTCGGCGATCCGGGCGCGGCGCTCGGCCGGCTTGCGCGGCAGGAACCCCTCGAAGCAGAACCGATCGCACGGCAGACCGGACAGCGCCAGAGCAGTGGTGACCGCGCTCGGACCGGGCGCCGCGGTTACCGGAATCCCGGCGTCGATCGCCGCCCGGACCAGGCGGTATCCCGGATCCGACACGCTCGGCATGCCCCCGTCGGTCACCACCGCGACGGTCGCGCCGCCGAGCATCTCGGCCACCAGTTCCGGCGTACGCCGCTTCTCATTGCCCTCGAAGTAGGACACGACCCGGCCCGCGATCTCCACGTCCAGGTCCCGGGCCAGCCGGGTCAGCCTCCGGGTGTCCTCGGCGGCGACGACGGTCGCGCTGCTCAGGACCTCGCGCATCCGCGTCGAAGCATCCCCGCTGTTGCCGAGCGGGGCGCCGACCAGCACCAGCCGGGCCGTACCCATCTGTCCTCCGATCCGTGTCACCGCCCCGCGACGGTCCCGCATGACACCCGGCCAAGCCTGGGAGTTAGCCGGAAGAGACAGGAACTCACCCGCGCTGACTAACGTCCGTCGCATCCGCAGCCTACGATCTCGGGGTGACTTCGCTCTCCACCACGGACGCCGAAGACGAGCACGTGATCGACGACGACCGGAACGAGCCCGCCGCCCCCCGGCAGGTCCCGGACATCGTACGGCGGCGGCTCGCGCCCGAGTTGCCCCAGGACCGCTGGTTCTCCTGGATCGGCACCCTTGTCGTGGTCGGCATCGCGGCGGTACTCCGGTTCTGGAACCTCAGCCACCCGCCCGGGAAGATCTTCGACGAGATCTACTACGCCACCGAGGGTCATGACCTGTTCACCCACGGCGTGGAGTGGAACACCCAGAACAACACCGGTGACTTCGTGGTGCACCCGCCGCTCGGCAAGTGGATCATCGGGCTGGGTGAGTGGATCTTCAAATACAACGAGTTCGGCTGGCGGTTCATGCCGGCGGTATTCGGCACGCTCGCGGTTCTGCTCCTGATCCGGATCACCCGGCGGCTGTTCCGGTCTACGGTGCTCGGCCTGGTCGCCGGACTTCTGATGGCGCTCGACGGCATGGAACTGGTCCTGTCACGCGCCGCGCTGCTCGACATCTTTCTGATGTTCTTCCTGCTCGCCGCGTTCGGTTGCCTGGTGATGGACCGAGACGCCCGGCGACGTCGCTGGCTGCGCGCCATGCAGAACGGGCTGGACCCCACCGACCCCACCCGCGCCGGGCGGCCAAAGACCCCGTGGCGCGAGACTATCCCCTGGTGGCGCCTCGCGGCGGCGGTGATGACCGGATGCGCCATGTCCGTCAAGTGGAGTGCCCTCTGGTACATCTTCGCGTTCGTTTTCCTGATCATCATCTGGGAGATCGGCACCAGGCGCAGCGCCGGCGCCGTCCACCCGATCCGGGACGCGCTGCTCGACGAGGTCGGATGGATCGTCGTCTTCGGCGTCATCATCTGTGCCGTGTACCTGATCAGCTGGACCGGCTGGTTCGTCACCGACCAGGGCTGGGACCGGCACTGGCTACGCGCCAACCACCAATCGGAGCCGCCGGTGTGGGGTGCGTTACGCAATCTGTGGCACTACCACATGGAGGCCCTGCACTTCCACGACACGTTGACCCAGCACCACGACTACCAATCCTGGCCCTGGCAATGGCTGCTCCTAGGCCGCCCGGTCGCCTTCTACTACTCGTCGGCGAATGGTTGCGGCGCGTCTAGCTGCTCGGCCGAGGTACTCCTTCTGGGTACCCCGCTGCTCTGGTGGTCGTTCCTGCCCGCCCTGGTCGGTACCAGCGCGTTCGGCATCGCGCGCCGTGACTGGCGGGCGCTGGCGATCGTGGTCGCCGCCCTGGTGGGCATCGTCCCGTGGTTCTACTACGAGACGCTGGATCGCACCATGTTCTACTTCTACGCCGCACCGGCGCTCCCGTTCCTGATCATGAGTGTCGCGTACCTGTTCGGCGCCCTGATGCGGGCACCGACGATCGCCGGCGCAGCAAGGCCCCAAGGCGTCGCGCCACCCCCAGCCAGGGCGGCCCGATCCGGCTCGTCGGTGTGGGCGCAGGTCAAGCACGCGTACGGCAGCAACCCACGGCTGTTCTACGGCGCCCTGGCGCTGGGCGTGTACCTGCTGGTGGTCGCCTGGTGCTTCGCGTACTTCTGGCCGATCTACACCGGCGAGAAGATCACCTACATGCAGTGGTACGCGCGAATGTGGCTCGGGGCGCGCTGGATTTAGGTTTTGGATTTGGGCGTTTGGCCGGTCGGATTTGGGCGGAACCACCCCACTCCGGGCGGTCAAGCTTGATCCCTTCGTGGGGCGGCCCCGCCCAAATCCCTGCCGCCCATAGCCGCCGCGCGGACCAAACCCACGCCCCTCGTGGGAGTGGCCCCCCAAATCCCTGCCGCCCACAGCCGCCGCGCGGACCAAACCCACGCCCCTCGTGGGAGTGGCCCGCCCAAATCCCTGCCGCCCACAGCCGCCGTGCCTCACTTGCATGATCGCCGATCGCGGTCATCTGTTGCGAAATATCGTCGCCAGCGACCGCGATCGGCGATCGGCGATCATGGTTGCCGGACGGCCGATCCCCGGCGCCACCCGCACCGCCCGAGTGCAGAGCCGAGTGCTGTCGGCTAACGCTGATGCCGCTCGGCGTTGGCCAAGATGGCGTCGTGCATGTACTGAGCGAGCCCGGGCGCGACGCGCTCGTAGTTCGCGGCGAACCGCTCGTCGGCGACATACATCTCGGCCAGACCGCGGTGCATCCCGTAATCGCATTCGTAGAACCATCGCGAGATGTGCTGACGGTGTCGCTCTACCGCGTCCATCGCCGCGTTCGAGCTGGCCGGCTCCCCCGCCGCCAGAGCGGCCGCCGCTGCATCGGTGAGGGCGGCGCTCTCCGCCTTGATCGCCATCCAGTCATCCTTGGTGTAGGACTTCGTCCGGCGATGCGACTCCCGGTACGCGTCCGTCTCGCCCCAGCGCTGCTCCGCCTCCTCGGCGTACTGGGCCGGATCGTTGTCCCCGAACACCTCGAACCGCTCTTCGGGGGTCATTGAAATTCCCATCGTCTCTGCCTCCATGGCACGCTCGACGGCCGCCACCATGTCGCTCAGCCGGCCGATCCGGCTCGTCAGCAGGTCGTGCTGGCGCTTGAGGTGAGCCCGGTGATCCGCGTGCGGATCAGCGAGCAGGGCCGCGATCTCATCGAGGCCGAAGCCGAGTTCCCGGTAGTACCTGATGTCCTGCAACCGCTCCAGATCACCGTCGGTGTACCGCCGGTACCCGGCGCCCGAGCGATGGGCCGGAGTCAACAGCCCGATCTCGTCGTAGTGGTGCAGCGTCCGCACCGTCACACCGGCGAGACCGGCGACGTGGCCGACCGTGTAACTCATGGCTTGCCTCCCTTGCAGAGCCAAGGGTCAGCCATGACGTTACGTGAGGGTCAAGACGATTTGCCGTCGGCCGCGATCGCAGGCGAGAGACCGGCGCGGGTGGCAACGGCGGCTCCGGCGGCAACGGCCCCCGGTCCGGGCATGTCACCCGGGCCGGGGGCCGCGACGTTCGGCTCGTTATCGAGCCAGCCAGTATTACGGGAGCGGCACGTGGACCTTGATGGTCTCCGTTTCCCTGCTGGACCTGTTGTCGGTCGAGAGGATCATCAGACCCAGCGCCGGTGTCTGCGCCCACTCGGCGCTGTCGATCGTCACCGTCTCGGTGGCCGAGCCGCCGGGGGCGACCGTGTCCCACATGCCGGTGCTGATCGACGGCGTGAACGCGTTGAACGACGCGGTGCCGTCCACCGTGTCGTACACCGCCGAGTCAAGCTCGCTGTACGACGCCGCGTGGTACGTGAACCGCGGGTTCGACTCGGACAGGCACGGTGAGCCGGTGTCGCACAGGTCGCCGATGAGCACCGGCAGCGTCAACGTGGTGCTGTTGTACGGCGCGCCTGCCAGGAACGCGTCCAGGATGCTGCCCGTGTGCAGGTTGATCACGAGGCTCGCCACCTGGCCGGTCGCGTCGCCAAGGGCCACCAGACCGTAGTCGACACCGATGACGCCGTAGTCGTCCACGCCGTCGTTGTTGACGTCCAGCAGGATGTCCCACTCGCCGTCGGCCGCGGTCGACCATGGCTTGGCGGTGGTGACCGCGAAGACCATGAAGCCGTCACTCGGGAACGACTGCACGCCGACGTTGGTCACGTCGTAGTGGCCGAGACCGGAGTCGTGACTGTCGTGCAGGCCCCAGGCGTACCAGTCAGCGTTGCCGGTGCCGGCACCTCGGTTGGTCACCGTCGCGGTCGCCGTCAGGTCGTGGCTCAGCCTGCTCGCGCTCAGCCTCGTCGTGACCGCCGACGTGGTCTGAGGCACCAGGTAGTAAGGCACCCGCAGCGAAACGCCGTTGTTGCCCCTGGTCGGCGTGAACGTGACCAAGCCGGCAACATCGTTGAACGCGCTCGAGTCACCCGCGGTCGCCGCGTCGACCGTCAGCGTGACGGTCACCGTCGCAATTCCATGCGGCGGGATCAACAGGTGCGTACGGCTGAGATGCACCGAGTGCGGGCTGCCCTGCTCGGCACCGCCGGCCACATCGAACGCCGCTGACCTCCTGCTGAAGTTGTGCAAGGTGATGACCTTCGACTGGCCGAAGGTGCCGGTGAGCTCCTTGAAGCCGAAGTTCAGCGCCGCCGTACCGCCATTGCCGAGGGCGACCACGTCGGTGGCGGTAGCGCCTGGAGCCTGGATCAGGCCGACCCCGGCCACGCGGGTCGAGTATCCGTTGACCTTGCTCGGATCGGCGGTGTTCTCGATGGCCGCCTTCAGGTACTTGACGCTGCGCCACCTGGGGTGTGCCTGGCGGACCAGGGCCGCCATACCGGTCGTATGCGGCGCCGCCATTGAGGTGCCGGACAGGACCGTCACACCGTTTCCGGTGCCCATGGCCGCCGAGAAGATGCTGACACCCGGCGCCGCGACGTTCGGCTTCAGCCAGGAGTCACCGGAACGCGGTCCACCGGAGGTGAACGACGCCGGCTTCAGGTATCCCGGATTGTCCAGAGTGGTAGCGGTCAGGGTCACGGTGCCACCGTCGGCGGCCAGCCACTTCGGGCCGTCTGCCTGCACCGCCCCGAAGAACGGGATGGTGACGTCGTACGCCTCGCCGTCGTCCGGATTGCCGGCGATGTGACCCTCGTACGGCGGCAGGCCGGACGCATTGTTGATCATCACGACCGCTGCCGCGCCCGCCTGCTGCCCGAAGACCGCGCGGGCCACACGAGCGCAGGTGTTACGAGCAGTGACCACGATCTTGCCGGAGACACCCGTGTCGAGGTACTGCTGCCGGTCACAACCGGTGGCGATGCTGCCATCCGGGTTCTTGAGTACCACCACCGGAAGCGTCAGGCCGTCGGCGAAGCTGGCGCCGTTCGCGTCGATCATCTCCGACGTGGCTCCGGTGGACAGCGCCGCGTGGGCGCCCGGGTAGGTGGAGGTCGGGTCGACGGCGGCCACACTGATCACGTCGCTGCCCGAGGCCGGGGAACCCTCTTCGTACGGGTTCGGTGTCTCATTGCCAGCCGACGCGACGACGATGACGCCGTCGCTCGCCGCGTTGTTGGCGGCGACGGCGCTCGGGTCGTCGGCGGTACCCCACGGGGAGCCGAGCGACATGTTGATGACGTCCATGTTGTGGTCGACTGCCCACTCGATGGCGTCCACCACCACATCGGTCGAGCCGGTGCAGCCGAACACGCGAATGGAGTAGACGTCAGCCTCGGGCGCGACACCCGGACCAACGGTCCAGTCGTTGCCGCTGACCGTGGTGGCGCTGTACGGGCCGTGGTACGTGGTTCCGTCGGACAGGACGCCGTAACCAGCCGCCGTACCCGCCACGTGCGTACCGTGGCCGGCGCAGTCCAGCGGGTTCGGGTCCGGATGCGGCACCGGCTGGTAGTCCGACGCTGAGGGGTTCGCGTTGTAGTCGTCACCGACCAGATCGATGCCACCCTTGACCTTCGGCGCCGACGGGCCGAACAGCGATGTATCCGCAGGCGCCGTGTCAGTGGCCAGCGCCGCCTGGTAGGCGGCCGCCGTTCCGGGACCGCCGAAGTCTGCATGGGTGTAGTCGATACCCGTGTCGATGATGGCGATCTTCACGCCCTCACCGTGCAAGCCGTCGAGGCCATCCCATACCTGCGGGGCGCCGATCAGGGGCACGCCGTGGATGTTGTCCGGCTTGAATGTCTGCAGTTTGTGCACGCCGATGACATTCGGGATCGACCGGAGCGAGTCGACCTTGTTCTGGGCGATCTGCACCTTCACACCGTTGTAGGCCTGCTGGTAGGTCGCCAGCACCTTGCCGCCCAGGCTGCGGATCCGCGACTCCACTGGAGCCTGCGCCTGACGCAGGGCGTCCTTGCGGGCGTTGCGCTGAGACTTGCTCAACGGCGTGGCGGAGTTCGCGTCAACAACGGTGACCGGGTCGCCCGACAGTTGCACCACGACGGTGGTCTGCTTCGTCGACACGCCAAGAGGTGACCACTTGGTGGTCCCGATCGCGGGTAGTCGTTTGATGTCGCGTTTGGCCAGGCCTTCTGCCCCGGCCTGCGACGCGCTGCCTACCATGGCCAGCGTCGTCACGAGCACGCCGACGCTGGCTAGGCCCATGCCTATCCGGCGGCGGGCGCGGTGCCGAACTACATCCATCCCTGTTCTCCCCAACAAAACCGTCCACACTAGCCACTGCGACTAGTGACCGTTTTCTACACGGAATCGGCGGTCGATTGAAGACGCCACTTCGGCCGCGATCGATATATGGCAGCCTGAGTGTTTCAGGGGCCGAAATTCGGATCAGCTTGCTGACCTGGGGATACACAAGCCGCCCACATTTTCGATTTGCGTTCACGTTGATTAGGAATACGCGACAACAAGTCGGTGTTAACGCCGCAAAGCGCGTTCCTTCCGCCCGGTTTTTCGCAATTGACTGATCGAAATATAACGATTGAGCGGTTCGACGCGGGCAAAACATCACCATCGTCGATGGATTTGCTCCGCCAGCCAGGCCGGACGCAATCCGACACCCTTCAATGACCCTTGCCGGCCCCCTGTAGCGCCTATGGGATGCCTCGCAAATTCCTGTGAGAGGCCGCGCGCCGCCACGCCATGACGACTCGGCGCTCCCGACCCGGACCGGCACATCGCACCACGCAGCGCGGGGCTACCGACCTGAGTGCTTGTTCCTGAACTGTCGGCAGAGGCGAGGCGGAGACCAGTGCGCCGCCGGCCAGGCGGAGGTACGGGTGCATACCGCTGCTGTATGCGCCCGGCACCGGCAACGCCGCCGGAGGCCCGCTGGGCCCGCCGCAGCCCAGCCACGCAGTTCAGGAACAGGCACTGACATATCGGCGGCGGCTGACTGCTCTCGTGCCGTCAACTCACCGGTTCGGGTCCGACGCGGTACCCGTACCACCATCCGACCGTCCCGCGGGGCAGCGGGGCAGCGGGGCAGCGGGGTCGCGGGGTCGCGGGGTCGCGGGGTCGCGGGGTCGCGGGGTCGCGGGGTCGCGGCGGACACTCCAGCACGACGGCCACCTGGATATCGGCATTCGGGTCGCCGACCGCGCCGGAAGAAAACGCGCAACGGCGGGCGGCCCCGGGAGGTGGCCGCCACCGGTTACCGGGTGAAGACCAGCGAGACGTTCTGCCCGCCGAATCCGAACGAGTTCGACAGCACCGCGGTCAGCGGGAGCCGACGGGCCGCGCCCGCGACCACGTCGAGCAGCACGTCCGGCTCCTTCTTCTCCAGATTCAGAGTGGGCGGGACGACACCGTTGACCACGGACAGGAGCGCCACGATGCCCTCCACCGCGCCGGCGGCGCCAACGAGGTGACCGATGCTCGACTTCGGAGCACTGAGCACCACGTCATCGCCGAGGGCACGCTGGATGGCGACCGCCTCGCCCACGTCGCCGACCACCGTCGAGGTCGCGTGGCAGTTGACGTGGCCGATGTCGCCGGGCGCCAGGCCCGCGCTGGCGACGGCGCCGAGGATCGACCGGACCTGTCCGGCGCCGCTCGGGTCCGGGCCGGTGATGTGGTACGCGTCGGAGGTGATCGCGTACCCCGCGAGGCGGCCGATCACCGACGCGCCGCGAGCGGCCGCGAACTCGGCTCGTTCCAGAACCATCGCGCCGGCGCCCTCGCCCAGCACGAAGCCATCTCGGTCGGTGTCGAACGGCCGGGAGGCGCGCTCCGGCTCGTCGTTGCGCTTGGACAAGGTTCGCGCCTGGGCGAATCCGGCGATGGTCAGCGGCGTGATGGCGGCTTCGGCGCCGCCGGCGATCACGACATCCGCCTCGCCCGATCGGATCAGGCGAGAGCCCAGGGCGAGCGCCTCTGCTCCGGACGCGCACGCCGACACCGGCGTGTAGACCCCGGCGCGAGCGCCGTATTCCAGGCTGACCCAAGCCGCCGGTCCGTTCGGCATCAACATCGGCACGGTGAGCGGCGAAATCCGCGCCGGGCCCTTCTGCTCCAGCACGTCGTCCTGCTCCAGCAGGGTCTCGACACCGCCGATGCCGGTGCCGATCACAACGGCGAACCGGATCGGGTCGACTTGCGGAGTGCCAGCCTGGGCCCAGGCCTGCTGTGCGGCGACCAGGGCTGCCTGCTGACACCGGTCCATGCGGCGGGCTTGCACGCGCGGCAAGACGCTGGCCGGGGGCACCGCCATTGGAGCGCCGATCTTGGTGGGCAGAGCGTCGGCGTGCTCCGAACCGGCGACCAGCTCATCAATCCGGCGCACCCCGGAGCGGCCGGCCACCATGCCCTCCCACAGACCGTCGACGTCGCCGGCTAGGGGTGTCGTTGCGCCCAGCCCGGTGACGACCACATCGTGCGAATTCATGCGCCGGTCCCTCCCGTCCCCTTGCCTGACTTAGTTGTATCGCATACAACTAATACATGTCCACCGCGGAACCGGTCCGGCCACGGGGCAGGCGCACTCGTGCGCAGATCCTCGACCGAGCAGTCGCGCTGTTCTCGGCTCGGGGCTTCGACGCGGTGAGCGTCGCCGAGATCGCGTCGGCGGCCGGAGCCCACCCCAACCAGATCACCTACTACTTCGGCTCCAAAGACGCGTTGTTCGTCCAGTCCGCCTTCCGGATGCTCCTGCGCGACGCCGCCCGCCTGGAACCGATCGGGCGCAGGCAGCGTACGCCGGAAGCGTTCCGGACGGCCCTGGCACGCACGGCGCTGGCATTGCCGGCCGTGCCCGTCGCGGTTCAGGCTATGTCCATTACGCGTCGCCGTCCCGAACTGCACCCGATCGCTGAGCATAATCTTGGCCTTCTCTTCCAGCAGGCCGAACGCTACCTGGCGGCGGTCCTGCGGCGCCGGCATTGGGCGATCGATCGCCCGGCCGGCAGCGAAGCGCGGACCTTTTGGAGCGCCGTGCTCGGCGCACGCCTGATCTCGGAGTCCGGATTCGGTGGACGTTCTGAGGACATTGACCTGGCCGGAGTGCTCACCGTCCGGCTGGCTTGATCACCAGGTCGCTGAGTCCGGGGCAGCTCTGGTTCTGGTTCAACGGCGGGTCGACTCGACAGCGGGTTGGCTCAACGATCGCCGCGGCCGCGCCGCGTGCCGTGGAAATTCAATTGTGCCCCGGGAATCGATCACCCTATCGTCGACGTTGAAAGTCGACACCTGACCTAGGAGTTCACCGCAGATGAGCATGTGGCAGTCCGCCTGCACGAGCCGTATCGCCGGCTCGCGGTTGCTGCTGCCCGTGTACGTGAAGCGAGTGGATGAGCGGTGGCACAACCCGGCAGGTGGGGACTGGTAGGACGCAAGCAAGGCTCGCGCCGCCCGCCCCAGCAGGGGTAGGGCGGTTTTTTGGTTGTGAGGACAACTCCATAGGGGCGTAGCTCAACTGGTAGAGCAGCGGTTTCCAAAGCCGCGTGTCGCGGGTTCAAGTCCTGCCGCCCCTGCGTTCCCCTGGCCCCCGAGGGCTGCGGGGTGGTGTTTTGAGAACTCCACAGTGGATGGCATGACATCGCCGGCGGGCGGGCCCCAGGGCGCGCTCCGCCGGTGCATCGGGTACGTCTGGCACGGTGACCAGGCTTGCTTTGGGAGCAAGACACACGGGGTTCGACTCCCCGGTACCCGACGTATGGGCTTGTAGCTCAGGTTGGTAGAGCGCCGCCGCGGCATGGCGGAGGTCCCCGGTTCGAACCCGGGTAGGTCCACTCGATGTCCTCTTGGCGTAACAGGTAAGCGTGGCGGTGTGAAGTACCGCGGGTCCGGGTTCGATTCCTGGGGAGGACACCATGGCGGGTTCGGCTATCGGTAGGCCGCCTGACTCTCGATCAGGGAAGACGGGTTCGACTCCCGTACTCGCTGCGCGGGCGAAGTGTTGGGGTGACACTCCTGGCTTCCAACCAGGGATGGCGGGTTCGAATCCCGTCGCCCGTTCCATTCCGGGGTACGGCGCTGGCGTCCGTGGCCGCGCTTTGAACGCGGAGCCCGTAGGTTCGATTCCTGCACCCGGAGCTTCGCCGGTGATGCGCGAGCGGTCGCGCTCCTGCCTTGTAAGCAGGCTCATGCGGGTTCGACTCCCGCCTCCGGCTCGCATGCCAGTGAAGCACTGAAGGTAGCGCGCCCGGCTCGTACCCGGGAAGTAGCCCGTTCGATCCGGGTCACTGGCTCCACGCGGTCCCATCCGGCCGGGCGACGCCGGACGGTGCCGGTTCGAATCCGGCCGGGGGTACATCATGCCCGGGTAGCCCAACGGCAGAGGCGGCGCGTTCAGAGCGCGTCTAGTGCGCGTTCGAATCGCGCTCCGGGTACGCGGAATCATGCTGACGTAGCTCAGTGGTAGAGCGTCCGCCTGTCGAGCGGAAAGTCGAGGGTTCGATTCCCTTCGTCGGCGCGTTGGAAGGTTGCCCGAGTGGTAAGGGTGCGGCTTGCTAAGCCGTCGACAGGGTTACACCTGCGGGGGTTCGATCCCCTCACCTTCCGCCATCCCGCCGCAGCTTGCCTGGTAGAAGCGCCTCGCTGATAACGAGGAGACAAGTGGTTCGACTCCACTCGGCGGGACCATGCCTCCGTAGCTCAATTGGATAGAGCGCCGGCCTACGAAGTCGGAGGTTGCAGGTTCGAGTCCTGTCGGGGGCACCACGATCGGACTATGGCGCGGCTTGGTAGCGCGCGCTTCGGGAGCGCGAGGCCGCCGGTTCGAGTCCCCGTCTCCCCTCTGGAAGGTGACCGGCTGGTCGAGGGGCACCGTTGGAAGCGGTGTACGCGGTGTTGAGCCGTGGGCGGGTTCGAATCCCGCACCTTCCGCCATGCGCCGATAGCTCAGTCTGGTCAGAGCTTCCCGCTCTTAACGGGTAGGTCGTGGGTTCGAATCCCCCTCGGCGTACCAACCCCGGCGGCACGCGCTGGAAGCGCGGCCGGGCCTTCTAAGCTCGGCGTCGCCCGGTTCGATTCCGGGGTGCCGCGCTCTCCCCTGCTAGCTCAACGGACAGAGCGGCCGCTTCCTAGGTGGCAGGATCGGGGTTCGATTCCCTGGTAGGGGACGTCATGCGCCGCGAGCATGGATGGTTATGCAACGGACTTTTAATCCGTGGAGCATGGGTTCGAGTCCCTGGCGGCGTACTTGCAGGTGTAGTGGAGTGGTTCCATACCGGGCTCATAATCCGGAGACGCCGTTCGAATCGGACACCTGCCACCAACGCGCGTTCGGTTATGGGTAGGCCCCTGGTCTTTCAAGCCGGTGAAGCGGGTTCGAGTCCCGCACGCGCGACCATTCCGGTGTCGGGTAATGGCAGCCCAGCGCACTGTTAATGCCAATGCTGGGAAGTTAAGCATTGTCGCTGGTCACTGGGTCGGGGATGAGTGTGATGTGGTAGTCCACTGTGGTGGATGTTTGTTGGCTGGCGTGGCGTTTGGCGGGGTAGGACGCCTGCGAGCGTTTCACTGCGCGGGGTGAGCTGCGGTCGCGGCGTTGGTGCTGGTCCTGGCCGATCTCGACCAGGACCGCGTGGGTCGCGGCGGCGAGCACGGCGGTGGTCGCGGTCGCCGCGGTGGTGATCCATCGGCGGACCGCGCGGACAGCGACTGTGAATGACAGCCGGTCCGGGTCGATGCCCTGGCTGTGGGCGGCCTGGGTGATCAGGGTTCTGATCGCCTGGTAGGTGATGAGGTAGGCATAGAGCTCCTGGTGGATGCCGTCGGGGTCGGTGGAGCGCAGCACGGTCCGCGGGCCGCGTTGGAAGGTCTTGACCTCCCGGAAGGTGTTTTCTGATTCCCACCGCTTGCGGTAGCAGGCGGCGAGGTCACCGGCGGTGGCGAGGTTCGGGTCCAGAATGCTGGTCAGGAGTCGGAACCCTTCGGTGCGGGTGGTGACCGTCCCGGTGCGCGGGTCGGTGGCGGTCACGGTCACGGTGTACTCGATGACTCGCACCCAGGCGCCGGACCGGCCACCGCTGGCGGGTTTCGGTAGGACCGCCAGCCATGATCCGTCGGTGAACGTCCCGATGCGGGGTAGCAGCCGGGATGCTTTCACCCGCCACAACAGGTGCGCACCGGTGTCGGCAGTGTGGGTCCACAGTTTCCAGGACGGGAAGTTGCGGTCGGCGAGCAGCAGCATCCCGGGCTGCAACGCCGGCTGCAGCGCCCGGGCGAGTCTCTGTTCGGATTCGGGGCCGAACACGGCGTCGATGACCGCGTGGGTACCGACCTCGATCAGCATCATCAGCCGGACCTTCCCGAACGACGCCGGTCCCCGCCGCCGGTTGCGGGTCGGGACGAACACCGCGTTGTTGGCGTCGCTCGCGGCGACGTCGAGTTGGGTGCCGTCCCAGGACACCAGCCGCAACCCGGCCAGGAACGCCCCCGGCGTCGCGGTGGTGGCCCGCGGGCCACGGACCCTCAGGAACAGTGCTTTCAGCGGCTCGACACCGACCCGGCGGCGGGCCTGCGCCAGCCCCGACGACGACGGCGCCGCGGCCAGGTCACCGCCGGAATGGGTCAACTCCCGCCACACCCCGCGATACCCGACCCCGGAAAACAGCGACAGGCCGAGGATGAACAGGACTGTGACCCGTGCCGGCAGCCGCCGGATGCGTTGCTGCACCCGACCCGTCTCGGCCAGGACGTCATCGATCAGACCAGCCGGAACATGCTCGGCCAGCACACCCAGCCCGAGGCGTTGCCACACCGGCCGGTCAGAGGCGTGCGCTACCGCGCACGCAATGACATCATCGGACACCGAAGCTCCTGTAGCAGACGTTTGATCTTGGTCGGTTAACGTTCTACAGGAGCTTCACCACGTCTTGCCCACGCCACGCCGCGACCCTCACCGCGGCATCCAGAGCAGCTCACCTACCAGCGGAAACGCTTATCTTCCTGGCATTGCTGTTAATGCGCCTGTCCTGGTTCGAATCCAGGCATCGGAGCCAAGCGCCGGAGCCCACCCGGTTGGTGAGAGTGCGCTTATAACGCGATCGCGGCGGGTTCGACTCCCGCCCGGCGTACGTCTTGCCCGTGTAGCTCAACTGGTGGAGCGGCTGCCTTACAAGCAGCAGGTCGGGGGTTCGAATCCTCCCGCGGGTACTGGTGGCTGTAGCTCAGCGGTTAGAGCGCCCGGTTGTGGCCCGGGAGACCGCGGGTTCAAATCCCGCCAGTCACCCCAGCATGTGAGCGCGCCGGCGTGGGAGAGCCGGGGCTGCCTGTAAAGCAGCTGCATCGCTGAGTGGGTTCGAATCCCTCCGCTCACACCATGCCCTCGTAGCTCATCGGAAAGAGCGCCGGAGTCCGAGTCCGGAGGTGGGAGGTTCGATTCCTCTCGGGGGTACCAAGCCGTTGCGATCGTCGTGGGTCGGCGCCTCGCCTGCAAAGCGAGTGGTAGGGGTTCGAGTCCCCGCTTCGGCTCCACCTCATGCCATCCGCTGTGACGTGGGCGGACTTGGGTCCAGCCGCTGCTCATAACGGCGGCCTGCCCGGTTCGATGCCGGGGCTCACGACGCGGGCGAGAACGGGCAGAGCGGTGCGTCGCCCACCAGGCGCCCATTTCGCGATTAAGTGCACGATCCCGTGCAGCTGACGTCGCTATCGCGCACTCAGCGCCCAAGATCGCGCACTTGATCATCGGTGCATCGAAAAACCCCAGGCCAGCTGGCCTGGGGTTTGCTGTGGAGTTGAGGGGATTCGAACCCCTGACCCCCTCGATGCGAACGAGGTGCGCTACCGGACTGCGCCACAACCCCTGACGGACTTCCCACGCAGGTGGAACTCCATGATCGGCCGACAGCATCAGCCGCCTACCTGACCGGACGCTAGGTTAGCAGGTCCGGCACCCGAGTCCCAACCGGGCTGCGCCGAACCGCCGCGACCACAGCGAACGCGGCGGTCCGGCAGCCCGGACCGGATGATCTACAGGCCGGCCGCCCGGCCGGTGTCGTACTGGCGCCCGCGCACCCGAGCCCGCCGCGCCGGGTCGAAGTCCATGTAACGCTGCGACAGCCGCTGGGCGTCCCGCTGGGCCGCCGCCCGGGCCGCGGCGGCACGCCGTAGCGCCTCCCGGCGGGCGGCCAGCCGGCGGGCCTGCTCGGCCCGGATCTCCGCCTGTACCCGCGCGACGTAGGCCGCGTGCCGAGCCTCGAAGCGCCGGCGCCGGGCGTCGGCGAGCGCTGCGTTACGCAGGTGGACCAGGTAGCCGAGCAGGGCGATGCCGGTGACCGCGACGGCCGGCCAGAGCGCACCACCGATGGTGGCCACCAGCACCACCTCAATGAGGTTCAGCAGGAGCAACCCGATCAGTGCCCGGCGCCTGCGGTACAGCGCCCGGTTCTGCGCCCTGGAGCGGGCCGCTGGGCGGAATTGGCGGGCCGACGGCCGGGGGGCCGTGATTCGCCGGATGTCCCGGTTCGCCGACACCCTCTGACGGGAGGCCGGCTGCGGTCGTGTGCCGGCGCCGATCCGGGTCCGGCCGACCGGAACCCAGACCGCGCGGCCTACGTCGGAACGGTGCCCGGCCCGCCGGTCCACGCCGGCCGGGTCCACTTCGGTACCGGCGCTGTTCGCGGACTGCTCCGCGGCGATCCGGCGCAGGTCAACGGTCTCGTGGACGGTCGAGGCCACGCCCTCGTGCACCACCCGGGGTGGGTTGACCGGACGGCGTCCGGGCACGGTGCGACGGCGGCGCTGGCGATCCAGCACCCGCGCCGTCGACTGCGCCCGTTCCGCGACCAGCCGCTCGGTCGCGTCGTAACGGCGCACCAAGGCCGGGGCGAGCGCGAGCAGTCCGGCGGCGGCAAGGACGGCGAGGAGCACCGAGGTCGGCACCCTCACCCCTTCCGTCGTTCATCGCGCTTTCACCGCCGCTGTCGCCGCCGGCCGGACGGCATCCCGGGCGATGAATCACACGATGGTAATTCAACTCGGTCACCTGAGGTTACGGCGACGTGCCGGAGATCAGCGGGATGCGCGTACGGCTGACGGCGTGTCGCCACCTTGTGGATGACGGACGGCGCAAGTCAGTGCGCCTGCAGTCCGTGGCGGATACGATGCCATCGGTTCAGCAAGCCGCCATCGGCGGCGACCTCCTCCGACGTCAGCGCATACCCGATGTGATCCCGCCAGGCACCGTCGATGTGCAGGTAACGCTGGTGCAGCGCCTCCTCGCGGAAGCCCAGCTTTTCGACGACCCGGCGGGACGGCTGGTTCTCCGGCCGGATGTTCACCTCGATGCGGTGCAGCCCGCCGTACCGGAAGCATGATCGACGGCGAGCGCGAGCGCGCGTCGGGATGATGCCGCGGCCGGCCACCGCGGCATCCACCCAGTAGCCCGCGTAGCCGGAGCAGAAGGCGCGGCGCACGATGTTGCCGATTGACAGTTGCCCGACCATCCGCTCGGCGTCGCCCTCGTCGAGCCACACCGCGAACGGCATGGCCGTTCCCTCGCGCGCGCTCTGGCGCATGTCACGCAGCAGCGCCCGGTACGCGTACAAGGAGTTCAGGTCATTCCAATCGCCGGTGAGGGTGGGCTCCCACTGCCGGAGCCAGCCCTGGTTGGCGCGGCGGACGGCGGACCAGGCCAGTGCGTCGCGCCGACGATACGGCCGGAGGACCACGGCTCCGTCCCGCAGTACCGCGGGCCAGCCAGGATGGCTCATCGACGCCGGTCCAGCAGCAGCACGTCCACGGTGGATCCAGCGGTCGCGGTCATCACCTTCTCGCCGAGCACCAGCAGGCCGTTGGCCTCGGCGAGCCCGGACACCGTGTACGGGCCGCCGTTCAGCGGCGTGACGGTGTATCCGCCGCCGCGGCGCTCGCTCACGAACGCCGGGCGGAATTCGCGCAGCCCGCTCGGCGAGTAGACGGTCTCCAGCAGGTGGGCGCGCACGCTCGGCCGGAACACCGGCTCGGCTCCGGCCAGGACCTGGATCATCGGCCGGGCCAGCACTTCGAACCCGATCAACGCCGATCCGCTGTCGCCCGGCAGGCACACGATCGGCACCTCGGATCCGCCGATGGTGCCATAGCCCAGAGCCGAACCTGGGTAGACCGAGACGTCCGTGAACGTCACCGGACCTCGGGCCAGGATTCGCCGGACGATGTCGCCTGGGCCGGTCCCGGTACCGCCGGTGGTGACGATCAGGTCGGCGCGCTGAGTCTGGTCGTCCAGCAGCGCGCGAAGCCCCTCCGGATCGTCGTCGCAGATGCCGATCCGGAACCCGTGCGCACCGGCCTCGGCGGCGGCCGCGGTCAGCGCGTGCGAGTTGACGTCGACGACCTGGCCGGGCTGGCTGGCCCGCCCGATGTCGACCAATTCGTCGCCGGTGGCCACCACGGCCACCCGGGGGCTGGGCCTCACGGTCACGGTCGAGACCCCGGTGGCGGCGAGGATGGCGATGATGGCCGGCGTGATGTAGCTGCCCGCCTGGGCGATGATCTGCCCGGCCGGCACTTCGTCACCGGCCCGTCGGATGCCGTACCCCTTTTTCGGGGCCAGGAAGATCTCCACCGACGCGATGCCCTGGTCGGTGTAGGTGGCCGGGATGATGACGTCGGCCATGGCCGGAAGCGCCGCGCCGGCGGCCATGGCAAAGCAGGTCCCAGGGGTGAGCCGCACCGGCCGCCACGACGCCGCCGATAGATCGCCCAGCACGTTCAGCCGGGCCGGCCGGTTCCGGTCGCACCCGATCAGGTCCTCCGACCGGGCCGCGTAACCGTCGATACTGGCCTGGTCGAAGGCCGGCAGCGGGCTGCCCGCCACGATGTCCTCGGCGAGCACGTTTCCGTACGCCTGGGTCAGGTCGATCTCCAGTGCCGGCAGCGGTCGGAGTCCTCGCAGGACGGTGGACAGGTAGTCGGCGAGCGGCGTCAGCTCGGCGATCGGCGAGGATGGCCAGACCACCTCTCCGGGAGGCAGAGGCGGCGGTACAGCCGCCGCGACAGCGGCGGACTTTCGCGAGTTCGCGGCGGGCACGGCGGCACCACGTCGCGAGCTTGGCGCCGGAACGGCACCATGCCGCGAGTTCGCCGCCGCCGGAACGGCGGCACCTTGCCGCGAGCTTGTCGTCATCCGCTGCCCTCCTCCACCGCCCTAATCCTGGGCGCTCTCGCCGACGAAGTCCGCCAGCCACTGCCGGAACGTCGGGCCGATCTCGGGGCGGCGGCACGCAATCTGGACAACGGCCTGGAGGTAACCGAGGGGCATGCCGGTGTCGTAACGAGTTCCGCGATACACGATCCCATGCACCGGGGTGCCTTCGGCAAGCATCAACGCCATCGCGTCGGTCAATTGAATTTCGCCGCCCGCACCTGGCTTGATCCGCCGAATGGCGTCGAAGATTCCGTTGGGCAGGACGTACCTGCCCGACGACCGCGAGGTTGCTCGGCGCCTCCTCGGGCGCCGGCTTCTCCACCAACCCGGTCACACGTACCACGTCCGGGTCATCCAGGGCGCCTTCCACCGACGCGATGCCGTACCGGTTGGTCTGGTCGGCCGGCACCTCGATGAAGGCGAGCACGATGCCGCCGGTGCGGGTCTGCAGGTCCAGCATCGCCGGCAGCAGCGGATCGTCCTCGTCCATGAACTCGTCGCCGAGCAGAACCGCGAACGGCTCGCCGCCGACGTGAGACTCGGCGTACGAGACGGCGTGCCCGAGTCCGAGCGGCTCACTCTGGCGGCAGGTGTAGATCTCGGCCAGGTCGGTGATCCGCTTGACTTCGTCGAGGAGGGCGGTGTCGCCCTTTGCTTCCAGCCGCATCTCCAGGTCCGGACGCCGATCGAAATGGTCGACCATCGATGTCTTGCCACGGCCGGTCACCAGCAGCACGTCGCGGATACCGGAGCGGGATGCCTCCTCCATGATGTACTGCAGCACCGGCCGGTCAACCACCGGTAGCAACTCCTTCGGCACCGCCTTGGTAGCGGGCAGGAACCGGGTAGCCAGGCCGGCCGCCGGGATCACCGCCTTGGTCGCGCGCCGGCCGTTTCCCGCGGTACCGGAATCGGGTTGCGGTCCGGTCGCCGCGACTTGCGAAGTCGTTGTCGGAATGCTTGCTGCCATCCACGAAGACTATCGGCCACGGGGCTGCCGCGGAGGCTGAGGACACTTGACGCGCCGCCACGGGGACGCCATGCGGTGCGTCCACGACCGGATTTGGTCGCTCTGGCTTCGGCAACGCCCGCCGATTTCAGCAGCGCTTCGACGTCGGAACCAACCTCGGTACGCACGCGGTCGGCCGCGATGCCCGGACAAACGAGAAAAACTCCCGCAAGCGGGCTCGCGCGCCGCCAAGGCCCGGCCGCCATCCGGCGCCGCGCATCTGAATCACGGCGGCGACCCAGGCGCCGCCGATCAATACTGGACCCAGAACGCCAATGAGAACGGTGCCGGTCAGACATGCATGAAAGGCCGCTATCTGCCCCAAGCGTACAAGCTTACATACATAGGCATAATACTTGCATAGTGTGCGGTATTCACAAGTTCGCCCGAGCACGTCGTGGCCCCGGACCTCCCGGCTCTCCCACCAACTGGTGACACATATGACTGATCCCACCAAGCGCGATCTGCGCATTCACCACTCAGCGGCGCGCCGGGCGCGATCTGCCGGCGATCGCGAAAACGAAGATCGCGCCGTACGCGAGAACCTCCGCGCGGTCATCGACGACCGGCGACCGGGCACCGTGGCGGCCTATGTGCCGATCATCGGCGAGCCGGGCGGGCCGGCGCTCGTCGAGTCGATCTCTGGCCAGGTGCGTCGCCTGCTGCTACCCGTACTGCTTGCAGACTTTGACCTTGACTGGGCGGCCTATGACGGCTATTTGGCACCGGCCGATCGCGGGCTATTCGAGCCGGATGGCCCCCGGCTCGGCCGCAGGGCGATCGGCGAGGCGGACCTGGTGATCGTCCCGGGCTTGGCAGCCTCGGTCTCCGGGGTGCGCCTCGGGCGAGGCGGCGGCTCTTACGACCGGGCCCTGGCACGGCGCCGCCCGGGCGCGCCGGTGCTCATCCTGCTGTACGAGGACGAGGTGGTGGACGATCTTCCGGCCGATCCTCATGATCAACTGGTAACGGGCGCGGTGACTCCTCAGGGCTTGCGGACGTTCGCCGTGTGACATCGGACCACGCGAGTAGACGCGGATCCCCCGGATGCGGCACCATTGGCACTCAGAGTGTACGAGTGCCAATTTGGAGGCTGAACGTGCCGACCTACCAGTACGCGTGTACCGCGTGCGGCCACGAGCTTGAGGCGGTGCAGTCGTTTGCCGACGACGCGTTGACCCAGTGCCCCGCCTGTAGCGGTGAATCGCTGCGCAAGCGGTTCTCCGCCGTCGGCATCGTCTTCAAGGGCTCAGGCTTCTACCGCACCGATTCGCGGTCCGGACCATCCTCGACCGTGTCCTCCGGGTCCAGCGCGGATTCCTCGGCGGCCGGCGGGTCGTCGACGACATCCAGCGGCTCGTCCAACTCGGCATCGGGTTCGTCGGGTTCATCCGGATCATCGGGTTCGTCTGGATCGTCGGCTCCGGTGACCAAGCCGGCCCCGGCGGCGTCACCCGCGGCCTGATCCGGCGCCGGACGCCCGCGCCCGGCCGTTAGAAGATCACCCGGCCGCACAACACGATCAAGACCAGGAGGGCGATCGCCCCGGCAATCAGCCCGACGCCGTGCGTCGTGGCCAGAGCGCGGCGTTCCACCGATTCGATCGCCGATGCGTCCTGGGCGGGCAGTTGCCGGGGTGCCGGAATCGTCACCACGGTGGGCGGGTGCCAGTCAGGCGGCACCGGGACCGTGGCAGGCGGCCCACTGTAGCCCGGCATCTGGGACGCAGCCGCCGACGCCGGCACCTCGACCGGCCCGGAGCCCGGCTCTGGGCGCCGCCATTGCTGATCGTCGGAGCCCGCTGCGCTGTACGGACTGGGGAACTGCGTCACACGTTGACGCTACCGTGCCGGTCCGGCGCCGGCGCGCACATCAACGACCGGGGCATCTCCGGCGTGTACGCCCGCGTCCGACGGCTATCGGCCGATCTGCCCATCCGCCCGCCGGCCGGGGACCCGATCAGCCCCAGTGTGGCGGGCGCTCCGCCCACAGACGATCATCGTTGCTGTCCTCGCGGCCGCGCTCGCCCCAGCCACGGTCGGTGTCGTCCCGGGTCTGATCCGGGAGGATCGGCGGCTCCTCCGGTGTGAGATCCACCTCGCGATCATCGCCCACGGCACTCTGGTCGCCAACCGCCCCCTGATTGTCAACCGCCCTGTTGGCACGTCGCTCCACACCGCGAGTCTGTCGCTCCACACCACGAGCTTAGTGCCTGCTCGCCGACCTGCCTGGCGGCGCCGCGGCGGCCCAAGAGCGCCGCCGGCGACGGTTCGACAATGGCCACCAATCGCTAGAACCCGGACCAGACGATGTGCGCGCCGGTGTCACCCGTCCGGAAGACGTAGTAGCCCGCGAAGGCGGCCACACCGACGGTCACGACACATCCGGCAAGCCACATCGCGGCGCGCCGCCGACCAAGCCGGCCGCCGCGAGCCAGATACAGCAGGACGAGCGCCACGATGCCGAGTCCGATGGTCCACCACAGCGTCTTGGTCCCGTACGACTGATGCTGGGCGATCTTGTCCAGCATCACCGGCGACGTAAGCCGCCTGTCGATCAACCGCTGACGAAAGTTCTGGCCGGAGATCTTGGCAAACCAGACCGAGATCGGAGCCGCCACGGCCAGCCCGGCCAGAGCCCAGTCCAGTTTGGGCCGGACAGCAGGCCAGAGGGCATACCCGATGGCAACCAGGATCAGCAACGGTACGAACACGACGGCCGCGTGGATCAGCAGGGGATGTGCCGGAATTCCCAGAATTGTGGTAAACAATCCCTACCTCCGACAGGTGTTCGATCGTGACGAAACCGGCGCCAGCCTATCTCTGATCAATACGCGGGCAGCCGCTGGGCGGGTTCAATCCGATGTGCCATCTTTGGGTCATGGACCCGGACCTTGGCCTGTTCGGCCCCGGATCGGTGAGCTGGCGGGTACACGCCGAACCGGTCCTGGCGCTCGCCGGCCTGCGAGCGCTCTACCTGCAGGCGCTGCATCCCCGCGCGGTTGCCGGGGTGGCGCAGAACTCCCGGTACCGGGATGACCCGTTCGGCCGGCTGGGGCGAACCGGCATTTACCTCGCCACGGTCGTCTATGGCACCACCGCCGAAGCCGAGGCGGCCGGCCTGCGGCTGCGCCGGATGCACGCGCGGATGCGGGCGACCGACCCGCGTTCGGGACGCCAGTTCCGCATCGACGAACCGGACCTGCTGCGATGGGTTCACGTCACGGAAACCGAGTCGTTCGTAACCACCGCCCGCCGGGCCGGGCTCGATCTCACCGGTTCCGAGGTGGACCGCTACTACAGCGAGCAGCGCCGGGCGGCCGCCTTGGTCGGTCTCGATCCAGCGACGGTTCCGGACTCGGCATCCGCGGTCGACGAGTATTACCGATCGATGCGCGCCGACCTCGCCCTGACCAGCGACTCCGCCGAGGTGGCCCGGTTCCTCAGCGCTCCGCCGCTGCCCTGGGGCCTCGGCTTCACCCCGGTACGCCTGGCGTGGCTCGGCGTGGCCGGCATGGCGGTCAGCTTGCTTCCGAGGTGGGCTCGGCGGCTGTACCTCCTGCCCGGGGTGCCGACAACGGATCCGATGGCTTCGCTGTCGGCGCGCGCCCTGCGGATGACGCTGCGAGCGATACCGGACCGGGTCTTCCGCGGACCGATCTACAACGCCGCCATGGACCGAGCCGCCAACGCCGCCGCGATCGAGGCCGACGCCGCCGGATCGGCGCCGGTCGCGGTCTGACCGGACCGGGGCGGACCGGGCTCTCAGTCCGCTAGGTGCGAAGCGATCGCGCTCCACGGCTGCTTCTCCGGCGCGGCCTGGCCGTCCGGGCATGCCTTCCGGTAGTCGCAGTACGAGCAGAGCGCACCGGGAGCGGTCTGGAACGCCGCATCCGGATCGGCTCCGGCTCGCAACTCGGCCTCGGCGGCCTGAATGTCACGTGCGGTCGCCTCGGCTCGGCTGATGGCCCGGTCGAGCGATGCTTCGGAATGGTCGTGCGTGGCGACCGTCCCGGAGGGCAGGTGGTGCAGCTCGACCCGGCGGCACGACTGCCGGAATGTCCGCGCGGCGGCGAACGCGTATAGCGCGAGCGCACTGGATCCGCGCGCGTCGTCGGCGGTAAGCTCGCTCCGGCCGGTCTTGTAATCAACGATCGCTAGTTCCGTGCCGCGCCGGTCGATCCGGTCTACCCGCCCGGACAGAGCCAGGACACCGGTCTTCGCGGCGACCACGCGCTCGACGCCGACCGGATCGACCAAAGGGTCAAGCCCGGCCACATACTGTTCGAGCCAGTCCAGCGCAGTTCTGAACGCCGCCCGTTCCTGAGCGTCGTCCCGGTATCCCTCAGCAACCCAGGTCGCCCGCAGCAGCGCCGCAAGCGCCTCGACCGTCCGCTTGGCCGTCGGCAGGCCGTGCCAGTTGCGCAGCGCCGTGTGGACGCTCGCACCCAGCGAGTTGTGGGCCCATGGCGGCCCCTTGGGCGGCGCCGGCCGGTCGACGTACGCAAACCGGTACCGCCTCGGGCAGTCCTCGAACGCGGCCAGCTTGCTCGGCGTGCAGACGAACAGCCTCTCCGGCATGCCCTCGAAGCCGAGTTGCTCGAAACCCCCACCGGCCCGCTGGGCCGGCCGACCGGGACTGGCGCCACCCGGCCTCCGGCCGCGCGGGCGCGGCTCTGGCTCCGCCGGGCGTGGCACCCGGGAAGCGCCGGTGGGTGGATTTGTGGCCGATCCGAGGGATCTGGGTTCCATCGTCACGTAGCCGATCCTGCCAGCCAGGTGCGACACTTGCGCGGTGGGACTGATGCGGTGGATGCGTGGCGGCGACGACGATTCGGCGTCAACGGCGGCGATGAGCGCCGGCTTGGCCGCGATCGACGAGATCTTCCGCCCCAACAAGCACAAGCAGACCGAGTTCATCCAGGAGTCCCGTCGGCGCAAGGTCGACATCGCGGCCAGCGGCGACATCGACTTCGAGCGCGGCGTCGCGGTCATCCGCGCATCCGGCCCTGCACCGGTCGCCGATGCGGCCGCCGACCAGGACACTCTGCCGCCCGGCGACGGTGAGCCGGCGGTCTACGTCTTCGACGAGACGCCGTAGATCCACGAGATGCCGTACGTCCGCGTCCCGGCCGCCGGGCGTCTCAGTGCGGCGAATGCAGGTACTGGGTGACGAACGCGCCCACCGCGTCGGCGATCAACTGCACCGCGATCGCGGCCAGGAGCAGGCCGGCGATCCGGGTCAGCACCTCGATACCTCCCGGCCGGAGCACCTTGACGATGATCCCGCTGAACCGGAGCACCAGCCAGACCGCGACCATCACCAGCACGATCGCCACTGCGATGGACACGTAGTCGCTTGCGGTTTGCGCCCGTCGCACGAAAAGCATCGTCGCCACGATCGCGCCGGGGCCGGCCAGCAGCGGTGTGCCCAGCGGAACGAGGGCGATGTTGGACGTGGCCTGGCTCCCCGGGTCATCGGTCTTGCCGGTGAGCAGTTCCAGCGCGACCAGGATGAGCAGCAGGCCACCGGCCGCCTGAAGCGCCGGCAGGTCGATGTTGAGGTACTCCAGGATCTGCTGGCCGGCCACCGCGAACACCACGATCACGCCGAGCGCCAGGGCGACCGCCTGCCAGGCCGCGCGGTTTCGGTCGCGGGCGGGCAGGGGACCCGTCAACGCGATGAAGATGGGCACCGAGCCGGGAGGATCGGTAATGACCAGCAACGTGACGAATGCTTCGCCAAACAGATTCGGATTCACGCGGCCCCTTCGGGAGCGTCAGGCGAAGTGTGGATCCTCTGAGCACATCGAAACACAATCGTTTCCTTTCTGGCACAACCTTTCGAGCATCGGAGCGCGTCTTTGAGACATGACCGTTTCACTCGCGCACCTCCGTGCGCACCCTCGTACGAGATCGCAACCTCGGCGGGTACCGTGCGAGCAGCCCGCGATGCTGCCGCTCACCCCGCTGGACTCGCTGCTCACCGGCGATCCGGCAGGTTCCGGCGCGGCAGCGGAGGGCCGCGGCGAGCGCCGTACCGCGATCCGGAGCCTCGGCCTCGGTGTCGTCGGCACGGCGGCCGTCATCGCGGTCGCGGCGATCGGCGCCTTGCTCGCCATCCGCGAACTGGTCGGCTCCTTCCTGGAGTACTGACAGTGGTGGCCGGCGAGCCGCTCGGCTCACCGGCCACCGCCCGCAGGCTCAGGAATCGTCGCCGGTCTGGGATAGCTTCGCCTCGACCGCCTCCGGCTCGTACATCTCTTCGACGATCCGCAAGTACAGCTCGTTCGGGTTGGGCAGGTGCTTGACCACCCGCAGTGCCTGGTCCTGGCCGGCGGACTCGACGACGAAATTGCCGTAGTTGAACACCCGGCCCATCGGGGTCTGCTCGTATTTCATGTCCGTCACCCGCAGCAGCGGCATCATGCCGACGGTACGGCTGAACATGCCGCTAATCGCCATGATCCGCTTGTTGGTCAGGACGAACCGATCGAAGTACCAGTCGGCGATGCGCCATGCAATGTAGATCATCAGGACGGCCCAGATGATGAGCACCGCCGCGGCCAGCGCGCCCTGGCGCTGCTTGGTCAGCCAGCCCCACGCCCATCCGAAGCCGAACGTGCTGACCGCGCCGATCGCGAACCGGTCGGTGAGGTAGGTCCAGTGCTTGCGCCACTCGCCCCGGAACTTCTCGGTCGGGAACAGGTAGCGCGCCACGAACGCGCTCGGCTTCTCCTCAAGCGGTTGCATGCGCCGAGGACCCAGCGCTTCGCCGCTCTGGCTCAGATTGGCCAGTTCCTCGTCATCGATGAGCTGGTAGTCGCCGAGATCCTGGGTCGGCGAGTCGTCACCGGGCTCGTCGACGTCCATGTAGTCGTCGTCGAACTCGTCTGGCGTACCGGACTCACGGGGGGCCATAGTCCGCTGCCCTTCCTCACATCCCTGCCGGTACGCCCGATCGGCGCTCCGTCAGGACCCGGCTAGTAGCGCTACGCAACGAGGCTGGAGAAGAAGTCACCAAATCCCTGTGCGATGTCAACGATCCCGCCAAAAAGCGAGTGGGCGACCTGAGCCGCGTTCTCGGGCCGGTAGGCCACGAAGAAGATGAGAAACGCGACAAGGCTCCACGTGAGGAACTTCTTGACCATCTCGGGCCCATCCCCCTCCGCTGCGCCGAGCTCATCCAGTAGGCGCTTTCGAGCACAACCACCGTGGGCGGAATGCTGCCGCGGCGTGCCCAGAGTATCAGTTGCACGTGATGTGGAGAATCTTCACGCGACATCTTCACTGAGCGAAGGGCTCGTCTCCCGCCCGCCCGTGAAGATATGGCGAAGGTGCACCATACACAAGTTCTGATGGCAACCATTGGGTCAAGTCGCGCAACGCGATCTCGTCGCTGAATACATATCCAGCGTCGGCCGGCCAGGCCACTGCGTAAAGCCACATTCCCTGCGCTTCACCCACGTAGGCGACCCGATCCGCGGGCGTATCGACCGACCACATCGGCGTGTCGCGTCCGCCCACCCGGATCCGGGCATGCGCCGGGACGTTCACCACGTCCGGCAGCAAGGCGCCGGGATCCGCCCCTGGTACGCCGGCGAACCGGTTGCCAAGGCCGACCCCGGGTTCCTCCGCGACGAACATCAGATCGGCCGGGCCATCGTGCAGCGGCGCCGGGCCAGAACACGCGAGCGCCGTGGCGCGGATTCCGCTGCGCTCGTCACCGGCCCAGGCCATGCCGGTGACCAGCCAGCCGGCCGGCAGCGGCCATGGACACCACAGCGGCATCGAGCCGGCCACGTGCTGCGACACGGTCTGTGCCACCTCCGGTCCGGTGTGGGCGGGCGTATGCAGCGGCAGTACCGGGCCGCAGCGTGGACACCGCCATTCCGACGCGGCCAGATCCGGCGGACGCACGGCGGCGCCGCACTTGACGCAACTGACCGAGACGCTCACGGCAGGCTCCCACGTGGTCGGGTCACGCGCTTTCGATGACGTATGTTCGCACCCAGGCGTGCATCGCGATGCCACTGGCCACACCGGCGTTGATGGACCGCGTTGAGCCGAACTGGGCGATGGAGTACACCCGGTCGCAAGCGGCCACGGCCGCCTCGGACAGGCCCGGGCCTTCCTGGCCGAACAGCATCACACAGTGCCGCGGCAGCGGCGTGCTCTCCAGCGGCACCGCCCCGGGGACGTTATCCAGGCCGGCAATGACCAGGCCCTCGGCGCGTGCCCAGGAGATGAACTCGGTGACGCCGGCGTGGTGGCGGACGTGCTGGTACCGGTCGGTAACCATGGCGCCCCGGCGGTTCCATCGGCGGCGGCCGACGATGTGCACCTCGCGGGCCAGGAAGGCGTTCGCGTTGCGTACCACGGTGCCGATGTTGAAGTCGTGCTGCCAGTTCTCGATCGCGACGTGAAAGTCGTGACGGCGCAGGTCCAGGTCCGCCACGATCGCTTCCCGGGTCCAGTAGCGGTACCGGTCGACGACGTTGCGCCGATCACCCTCGGCGAGCAGTTGCGGGTCGTAGTGCGGGTCGGACGGCACCACCGATCCGGGCCATGGCCCCACGCCGACCGGAACCAGCGGCTCGCTGTCATCGGTGTCGCTTGCCGGCGAACCGCCGCTGTCGCTCACGAGCGAATTGTCGCCGTTACTCACGAGCGAGACAACGTACGGGGACGGGGAAGCCAACGAATCATCCACCGAACGCGCGAGCCATGTCGTCGAGGAATTCTGCCTCCGCGGCGCTGATCCGCTCGCCGCCGAGCCCGAGCACGCCGCCGGTGGTCGCGGCATTACAGACCCGCTCGGCGATGGTCCGAAGCCATTCCTGGTAGGCGTGGCGGTCCTCGACGCTGCCGCGCTCCCCGAGTAGCCCGGCCGCCCGGTGGCAGGACATCAGAACCGCGGCCAGGCCGCCAGCACGGTCAACGAACTCCTCGGCGGCCGGCTGCGCATCGTCGTGCTCGGCATAGATGGTCGCCACCACGTTGCGGACCAGCGGGTTCTGCGAGGTCCGGCCGGCGGCGATGGCGTCCAGGCCGGCCAGGCCCTCGGCGACGGTGCGCCGGGCACCGTCAGGCTCGGCTGAGGTCGCCGCGATCACCACCTGACCGGGTAGCCGCACCAGCAGTTCCCACTCTTCCGGGCTGAACGCGGCATAGCTGCGTGATTGGCCGCTCGCAGGTCGGCCTCGTGCGGGTTGGCTCGGCATGGCGGACCTCCTCGCTCAGCATATGCCGCTGGTAGCGGCCACGCGGCCGGAGGGCGGCGCGGGTCCCGGTCAGGACGACGCCGGCTCCGGGAAGCTGGGCAGATCAGGTCCGGCGGACTCCTTCTTGGGAACCATCACCCGGCGCCGGAACACGCACACCAGCGTGCCGTCCTGCTTGTAGCCCTTGGTCTCGACGGTTACCACTCCGCGGTCGGGCTTGGACGACGACTCCTTCTTGTCCAGAACCGTGGTCTCGCCGTAGATGGTGTCGCCGTGAAAGGTCGGTGCCACATGCCGGAGGGACTCCACCTCAAGATTGGCGATCGCCTTGCCGCTCACGTCCGCTACCGACATGCCCAGCAGCAGCGAGTAGATCAGGTTGCCCACCACGACGTTCTTGCCGAACCCGGTCGAGGTTTCGGCGTAGTGCGCGTCCAGGTGCAGCGGATGGTGGTTCATGGTGATCAGGCAGAACAGGTGATCGTCGCTCTCCGTCACTGTCTTGCCCGGCCAGTGCCGGTAAATGTCCCCGACCTCGAACTCTTCGTAGTAACGCCCGAACTGCATCTGCATTGCCTTCCGAAACCTGCGGGAAATAACCCGGCAATCGAACGGGACCACCCCAGAAAAGCAAAATGGGTACGGCCTGGTCGCCGTACCCGAGACGCAATGAACGGCGGGGCCCTCCCCGGCTCCCGCCGTCCACGCTCTGTTAACGGCCATTGTGAAGAACCAACGGTAGCCAAGGCAGTGATGACCATCACAGTTACCTAATCGTGAACTTACTTACCTCTGCGTATTCATCTTGTCACCGTTGCATCATTTACCCATGTGACAGCCGTGTTTCATGTGGCTGGCGGCAACGCGCACGCCGGAGTGCCGCCTGGAAGCCGGTGCCGGTAGCGAGCGATGAGCCGGTACACCGGCCACGCCACCATGAGTACCGGACGGGTTCCGAGCACCCGCCCGATCGCCCGCCAGAGAGGTCCGGAGCTGGCGAGCAGGGCCGCGACCGCGACCGGCCCAGCGACCGCCGGGCGGCCCGGCTCTACCCATTGCACCGATTCGGTGACCTGCTCCCGGCTCAACCCGAGCTCTCGCAGATCCAGCCGCTGCCATGGGACCCACCGGGCGCCGGTGTCGATGTGACGTTGCGCAAACCGGACGCAGGCCGAACAGAAGCCGCAATCCCCATCGAAGACGAAGATCGGCCGCGGGTTCGCTGGTGCGGCAGTCACAACCGCAGTGTGCGCCGGTGTACGGCGGCCGGTCCACGATCGGACGGTACGGAAATCTCACATACCGGCCGGATCCTGGTTTGCCCACGTCACGATCGGGAATGATCGGATGTGGTCCATGCCACTAATGCCCGTACGCACGGAATGTCCGGTGGGGTTCCGTCGTTACGGCCCATGTCGGAGGCAACAACGCCAGACGCACGAACCGGAGATGCCATGGCTACTCAAGCATTGACCGCAGCGAACTTCGAGGATGTCGCGAAGGACGGCATCGTCCTGGTTGACTTCTGGGCTGATTGGTGCGCTCCGTGCAAGCGCTTCGCTCCGACCTACGAGTCCGTGTCCAACAAGCACCCGGACGTGGTGTTCGCAAAGGTGGACACCGAAGCCGAGCCCGCACTCGCGGCGCAGTTCGAGATCCGTTCGATCCCGACCATCATGGCAATCCGCGACGGTGTCATCGTCTTCGCACAGCCGGGCATGCTGCCGGAGAGTTCGCTTGAGTCGCTGATCGAGCAGGTCCGCGCGCTCGACATGGACGAGGTCATGCAGGCGGCGCACGCGGCCCACGAGCACTGATTTGCGGGCGACACGGCATCGCGCCAACGGCGCCCCAGCCATCCGGTCGCGGCGCCGTTGGCGCGATGCCGTGTCGCGGCCCGCGCCGATCGGCGTCTCACCGGCGCCGGCATCCACGACATAGGTTGGTGAGTGTGAGAGTCGCCGCTGAGATTCTGGCCGCGTCCGACACCATCGCGGTGGTCGGAGCGTCCCGCCACGAATACAAGGTCGCGCACACGGTGCCGCGGCAGATCATGCGACACGGCTGGCATGTCGTCCCGGTCAACCCGGCCATCGACGAGCTATGGGGGCAGCACGTCTACCACGACCTGACCGAGATCCCGTTCGGCATCGACCTGGTCAACGTGTTCCGGCCGGCCGAGTTCACCCCGGACATCGCCCGTCAGGCGGTTGCGATCGGCGCCAAGGCCCTATGGCTGCAGCAGGGCATCGTGTCGTCCGAGGCACGGCAGATCGCCATCGCCGGTGGCCTGGACTACATCGAGGATGAGTGCATCGCGGTCGTGCGTGCCGTCAACGCACTGTCCAAGACCACCTGAGTGGCTCAGAGCTTGTACTCCTTGAGCAGGCCGCGCGAGATGATCGTCTTCTGGATCTCCGAGGTGCCCTCGCCGATGAGCAGGAACGGTGCCTCGCGCATCAGCCGCTCGATCTCGTACTCCTTGGAGTAGCCGTACCCGCCGTGGATGCGGAACGACTCCTGGACCACCTCGGCGCAGTACTCCGACGCCAGCAGCTTCGCCATGCCCGCCTCGACATCGTTGCGCTGCCCGACGTCCTTGAGACGGGCGGCGTTGACCATCAGCGCATGTGCCGCCTCGATCTTGGTGCCCATCTCGGCGAGCTTGAACGCGATCGCCTGATGCTTGTACGAGCGGCTCGCCGAACGTCTGGCGCTGCTGCGCGTAGGCCACCGCCAGTTCGAAGCCGCGCAGCGAGATGCCGCAGGCGCGCGCGGCCACGTTGACCCGGCCGACCTCGATGCCGTCCATCATCTGATAGAAACCGCGGCCGACCCGGTCCGGCCCGCCGAGGACCGAAGCCGCCGGAACGCGATGGTTGTCGAGCACCATCTCGGTGGTCTCGACGCCCTTGTAGCCCATCTTTTCGATCTTGCCGGGAATGGTCAGGCCGGGCGCCGTCTCGCCGAACCCGGGCTCCTTCTCCAGCAGGAACGTGGTCATGTTGCCGTACACCGACTCGGCGCCGGTGTCGGTCTTGACCAGGGTCGCCACCACCGAGGAGTACGCGCCGTTGGTCAGCCACATCTTCTGGCCGTTGAGGAGGAAGTCGTCGCCGTCGGCGGCGGCGCGGGTCCGGATCGCCGCAACGTCCGATCCGGTTCCCGGCTCGGACATGGAGAACGCGCCGCGCACCTCGCCGGTGGCCATCCTGCGGCAGCGAAATTCGCCTTCTGCTCTGCAGAGCCGTGCTGCGAAATCAGGTACGCCACGATGAAGTGCGTGTTGACGATGCCGGACATCGACATCCAGCCCCGGGACAGTTGCTCGACGACCAGGGCGTAGGTGAGCAGCGATTCGCCCAAGCCGCCGTACTGTTCGTCGATGGTGAGGCCGAACAAGCCCATCTCCCGCATGCCCGCCGACGATGTCCGCCGGGTATTCGTCGGCGTGTTCGAGGCGCTGCGCGTGCGGAATGATCTCCTTGTCCACGAACTCGCGAACCGTGTCGAGAATCGCCTTCTGCACGTCGCTGAGGCCGGGGGTCTGAGCTAGGCGGGCCATGAAAAACACCTCTCGGATTAGTTACCGGTCAGTATCGCGGCTGCCCGGAGCGAGACGACACCAGCCCCGCTGTGAAAACTGTCACCCGGCCGCTACCCTCCGGCTCATGACCTTCCCGCAACCCGACCCGACCTCGCCGCAACCGGGTCCAGACGGAACCGGGTACGGCTACTCCGACCCTTCCACACCGGTGCCGCCTACGCAGCCGATGCCCTATGGCACCCAGCCCGGCCCCGGTTACGGCACCGCGCAGCCCGGGTACCCGCCACCGCCGTACCCGGCGGCGTACCCGCCGAACTACGGCTACAACCCCAGCACGCAGACCAACATCATGGCGATCCTGTCCCTGGTGTTCGCGTTCGTCTTCTCGCCACTCGGCATCGTGTTCGGCCACATCGCCCGCAAGCAGATCCGCGAGCGTGGCGAAGGCGGATCGGGCCTGGCCACCGCCGGGCTGATCTGCAGCTACGTCTTCACGGCGCTGTATCTGGTGGCCTGCATCGGATACGTCGTCCTCCTGGCGGCATTGAATAGCTGCGCACGAGCACCTGACTCAGCGAGCGCTCAGCGGAACTGCGCCTGGCGGACGCGAATTGCCGCCATCGACCACCAGCATCTGGCCGGTGATGTAGGAGGCACCCGGCGAGCACAGGAAAGCGATCGCGGCGGCCACCTCGTCAGGAAGCCCCGGCCGCCCGATCGGCGTAACCAGGCCCTGCTGCAACTCGATCAGCGTGGACGCCGCGGTGTGGATGATGCCCGGTGCGACCGCGTTGACGGTCACTCCGTCGGCGACCAGTTCCATCGCGAGCGCTCGAGTCAGCCCGACCACTCCGGCCTTGGCCGCGGCGTAGGCGGCCTCGGTCGGAAGCGCGTTGACCGGACCGGCGGTCGCGGCCAGGTTGACGATCCGGCCCCAGCCCCGTTCGGCCATACCCGCCACCAACACCCTGCTGACCAGGAACGCGGTCGTCAGATTCCGGTCGATCTCGGTTCGCCACTCATCCATCGACAGGTCGGCCACCGGCCGAGTCACCTCGGGCGACGCCTTGCTCGCCAGGCCGGCGTTGTTGACCACGATGTCTGGCGGGCCGACCTGCTCGGCCAGCGCGTCGGCGAGCGCGCCGACCTCCTCCTCCAGGGTCAGGTCGGCGACGAACCCGGTCACGCCGAGCTCGCTGGCGCGCTCGTGGATCCGGCGAGTGGTCGACACGATCGCCACCTCGGCTCCGAGCGCGGCCAGGCGGCGAGCGGTCGCGTACCCGATCCCGCTGGGGCTGCCGGCACCGGTGACCAGAGCGACCTTGCCGGTAAGGCGCTCGGTGGCGGGGTCGAACACGGCCTCGGGACGCTTGCCCGGCGTCGGGTCGAGAGAATCAAGCATGACGGCGCGGGCGCCGTTGACTGGCTCCATGAGGACGATCCTGCCGGGTCGCCGCAAGCCGGGCAACGCGAACCACCCGGTCGCCGCCGACGGCGCGGGCCCGCTACCCTGAGCGCCCGCCCACGTATGAGGACCGGACTCCGATGACCTTTCCCGATCCCACCATCCCGACGCCGGACTCAACCGGCCCGGCCCCGTCCGACCACGCCGCGTCCGACCACTCCGCTCCTGGCCCGGCCATACCGGGACCAGCGGCAGTCGACCCCTGGGCTCCCGGTCCCGGTGCGGATGACCACGTCGCACCGCAGCCCGGCACCACGACACCCGTCTACGTGGATCCGATCACCGGGATTCCGGTATCGGTCGATCCGGTCACCGGGGCGATCCGCTACCCGGACGCGCCTGCCACACCGATGCCGTCCTACCCCAACCCGGCCTACCCCGACCAGCCCTACCCCGGACCGGCGTATCCGCTATACCAGTACCCGGCGTACCCGATCGGTGGCGTGGGTAACCGGCGTAGCGGGCTCGCCACCGCTTCCATGGTGCTTTCGCTGGTCAGTATCTGCGTCGGCGGTCCGATAACCGGGATCGTCGGGGCGATCCTCGGCCACGTCGCGCGGGCGCAGATCCGCCGGACCGGGGAGGATGGTGCGGGCATGGCCTTGACTGGCATCATCGTCGGATGGGCGATAGTTGCCCTGTCCATCGGCGTCATCACGATCTCGCTGATCGCCAACCCTTGAACTGACCAATCGGAACGGACCCTCCATGAACCCGATCGAGCCGGCTAGGCAACCCGAAGGCCAGCCGACATACGTCGATCCGATCACCGGGGCGCCGCTGTACGTCGACCCGGCGACCGGACAGCTGACCTACGGATCCGGCACTGCCGAGAACCCGGCGACCCCGCCGCCGGCGGCCGCACCCGCCTACCCTGCCGCTACCGCCTACCCGGCCGGCGCCCCCGCCGCCGGTTACACGTACCCGGGCGGCTATCCGTCGGCCGCGGCCGGATACAGCTACCCGATCGGCTATGGACAAGGCTATGGCCCGCAGCGCAAGACCAACGGCCTGGCGATCGGCGCGCTGGTCACCGGCATCGTTTCGCTACCGCTGACCCTTTGCTACGGCGTCGGCGGCATCCTTGTCGGCCTGGTCGGTGCGATCCTCGGCCACGTGGCGCGGCGCCAGGTCAAGACGCACAACGAGAACGGCGGCGGTATGGCCTTGGCCGGCATCATCTGCGGCTGGATCGGGGTCGCCCTTGGCATCGCGATACTGATCTTCCTCGTCTTCGCCGTGACGCACATGAGTCAGTTCGACCCGAACTCGCCCAACCCGTTCCCGAGCTGATCAGCCACCGGCCGTCAACGGTCCGGTGACCCCAGTCGGCCACCATGCGCCGAAACGACCGCCATCGCCCATCCGGCGATGGCGTTCGCCATCTACCTCACGACTCCGGCGGAGTGAAGGTGCTGGTCCGGGTCATTCCGGCAGCGCGGCCCTTGGCCGAGATCACCATGGCCATCTTGCGGGACGCCTCGTCGATCATCTCGTCGCCGAGCATCACCGCGCCCTTGGCGCCACCGGCCTCAGACGTCCAGTACTCGTACGCGTCCAGAATCAACTCGGCATGGTCGTAGTCCGCCTGCGCGGGCGCGTACACCGCGTTCGCCGCGTCGATCTGTCCCGGGTGGAGCACCCACTTACCGTCGAAACCTAGCGCCGCTGACCGCTTCGCCACCTCGGTAAACGCGTCGACGTCGCGGATCTGCAGGAATGGACCGTCGATCGCCTGCAGGTCGTACGTGCGGGCGGCCATCAGGATCCGCATCAGGATGTAGTGGTACGGATCGCCCGGTCCATAGTCCGGGATCAGCGCCCCGACCACGAGCGACTTCATGTTGATCGAGGCCATGAAATCGGCCGGGCCGAAGATGATGGTCTCGATGCGCGGGGACGCGCCCGCGATCGCATCGACGTTGACCAGACCGCGTGCGTTCTCGATCTGGGCTTCGATGCCGATCTTGCCGATCGGCAGGCCCATCGACTTCTCGATCTGGGTCAGCGTCAGGTCCAACCAGTGAACATGTGCCGGTTCCTGCACCTTCGGCAGCATGATCGCGTCCAGGTTGGCGCCCGCGCCTTCGACGATCTCCACTACGTCGGCGTACGTCCACTGCGTGGTCAGGTCGTTCACCCGGACCACCCGAATCCGGCCGCCCCAGTCGCCGTCGTTCAGCGCCGCCACGATGTTCTTGCGAGCCGACGGCTTAGCCAGCGGCGCGACCGCGTCTTCAAGATCAAGGAAGACCTGGTCGGCGGGCAGGTTCTGAGCCTTCTCCAGCATCTTCACGCTGGACCCCGGAACCGCGAGGTTGGAGCGGCGGGGACGTCCGGCGGCACCCATCGTCGGGACCTCCTGATCAAGATGAAGTTACTCGCGAGTTGGTCGCTAATCCGGTGAGGGTAACCTCAGCGCGTGTCTGACGAGAATGTATCTGTGAACGATCTCACCGGCCGCACCATTGTGGTCACCGGAGCCAGCACCGGCATCGGCCTGGCGGCCGCTGTCGCGTTCGCGCGGCGTGGCGCCCAGCTTGCCCTGGTCGCGCGCGATTCGGACCGGTTGCGGCGGGCGCTTGCCACGGTACGGGAGGAAGCTACTGCCGGATTGGACGCGGTCGCGACGTTTCCGGCGGACTTCACCTGCTTCGATGAGGTTCGCGCGCTGGCGGGCACGTTGAGCAGCGCGTACCCGCGTATCGATGTGCTCGCGAACAACGCCGGCGGCGCGTACGGCAAGCGGATGACCACCGCGGACGGCTTCGAACAGACCATGCAGATCAACCACCTGTCGCCGTTCCTGCTCACCAACCTGCTCCACGACCGCCTGGCCGGTGGCCGGGTGATCGCCACGGCATCGGCCGCGCATCAGGTTGGCCGGCTGGATCCGAACGACCTCAACGGCGGGTCCGGCTATCGCCGCTTCCCCATCTACGGAGCGACCAAGCTGGCCAACATCGTATTCACCGCCGAACTGGCCAAGCGGTGGCCGGACGTAACCGCGTACTCGTTCCATCCAGGCGTGGTGCGCAGCCGGTTCGGCAACGACGGCCGGCTGATCAGCGCCTTCTACAAGTACGCCCCGCTGTTGCGAAGCCCGGAGCAGGGGGCGGACACGCTGGTGTGGCTGGCGGCGGCACCGTCCGCGGACCTGACCAACGGCGGCTACTACGCCGACCGGAAGCTCGCCAAACCGGTCGCGCGGGCGTTCGACCCGGAGCTTGGCACCGCGCTGTGGGAGGCATCGGAGAAGGCTACGGCTCCTCGCTAACCGGCAGTCGCACCGCCCGGCGGCTGCTCAGCAGGACCGTCAGCACGCCCGCGACCAGGAGGGTCAGGCCAGGCAGCGAGCGCGATGGCGGTGTCTGGCCGAGCCATGCCCAGGCGAGCAGCGAGGCACCCGGAATCTCCAGGAGGATCAGCACCGCGACCGTCGTCGCCGAGACGTGCTGCAGCGCATAGTTGAACATCGAATGGCCGAGCAGTTGTGCACCCATCACGAGGCCGGCGATCGCGAGCCAGGTGGTCGGCGAGAACCCGACCACCCGTACCCCGCCGATGGCACACATCGCGGCCAGCAGCGCCGCGCACACGCTGTAGCAGATGGTGGTGTAGGTGATCGTGCTGGTCATGGACCGTGCCCGCTCGCCGAAGGCGGTGTAGACGGCGGCCGCCATGCCTCCGGCAATGGCCAGCAGATCACCAACGACGGCTCGCTGCGATACCCCGAAATCGGCACCGGTGGCGGCGATCGCTCCGGCGACGGCGAGCCCAATCCCCACCCACATCGGCCGGGGTAGACGCCGGCCCTGTCTCAACGCGATCAGACCCTGCCAGACCGGCTGGATGGCGCATAGTGCGACGGCGTCGGCCACCGAGGTCAGCTTGACGCTCGGTACCCAGGTGGCGAAATGCACGGCCAGGGCACAGCCAGCCAGCGCGCAGCCGACCAGGATATCGCGGCCCTTCGGGTCGAACGCGGCACGAAGCTCGTCGCGGCGCCGGTTGGTCGCTACCGGCCAGAGCACCGCCGATGCCGCAGCGTTGCGCCAGAACGCAATCGCCAGCGCCGGCGCGGCCGCGAACGCGATGATCGGCGCCGACGACGAGACCGCCACGACCGCGACCACGATCGCGGCCACGGTCGCGGGGGCAAGGCGCTGGTGGCGGTGCACGGGCGCCATCCTCACACACCCGGTCCCCGGTGCCGATGTGGCGGTAACGAGGTCCGCTCACAGTAGCGGTGCCGATACTCTCGGACAGTTTTCTCAGTTCGGGAGAGTGATTCATGTTCAACGCCGTGATCTTCGATTTCTTCGGCACCCTCACCACGGCCGTACGGCGCGGTCGGATGCACGACCGAATCGCCCGTCGGCTCGGTTGCCGCCCGGACGAGTTCGCCGCCGTCCTCGACGCGACATTCGTCGACCGTTCGGTCGGAGCTCTGGGCGACCCGGTTACCGCGCTTGCCCGGGTGACCGAACGCCTGGGCTCGTACCCGACCGAGCGACGACTGCGCCGCGCCGCCGAGGCCCGGATCACCGCCGTGGCCGCCGACACTCAACTGCGGCCTGGCGCCGTGACCGTGCTCCGCCGTCTCCGCCGGCTCGGGCTGTCGATCGGGCTGATCAGCGACTGCGGGCCGGAACTGCCGGTGTTCCTTCCCGATCTGCCGGTCGCGCCGCTGCTGGACGCGGCCGTGCTGTCCATCGAGGTCGGGCGGCACAAGCCCGACCCGCTCATGTACCGGCACGCGTGCCGGCGCCTGCGAGTGGCCGCTGAGGAATGCCTATATGTGGGCGACGGTGGCAGCTACGAGCTGACCGGTGCGGCGGCGGCCGGGATGACCGCTGTCCGGCTCACCGCCCCGGACCTCCACGACCATCTGGTGTTCGGCTCGGACCTGGAGTGGACCGGGCCGAACCTCAGCGGCCTGGACGAGGTCGTGCCGATGGTTACGCGAGCGCGCGCCGCGATGGGACACCGGTGATGCCACAGCCGGGTGCTCTGCGGCCGGCAGCGGACGGCCAGGCAGCGGACGGCCAGGCAGTGGACGGCTATCGCGGCGGCCGCACCAGTCCGGACTGCAGGGCCAGCGGATCCGGACGGCTCACCCCTCCGATTCCGGAACGCTCGCCGGCGATCTTCTCCTGTAGCCGCAGGATGCCGTGCAGCAGCGCTTCCGGCCGCGGCGGACAGCCGGGCACGTAGACGTCAACCGGAATGATCTGGTCCACGCCCTTCGTCACCGAATACGAATCCCAGTACGGTCCACCACAGTTGCTGCACGCCCCGAACGAGATGACGTATTTCGGCTCGGGCATCTGGTCATAAAGGCGCTTGACCGCGGGCGCCATCTTGTCGGTCACGGTTCCGGACACGACCATCAGGTCGGCTTGCCGAGGTCCATGAGCGAACGGGATGACGCCGAGACGGATGAAATCGTGGCGGCCCATCGAGGTCGCGATGAATTCGATTGCGCAGCATGCGAGGCCGAAATTGAATACCCACAGCGAGTAACGACGACCCCAGTTCAGCACGAACTTGATCGGATCGCCTAGTACGCTCGGCAGATCAGCCACGGTCACACCGTACCCCGCGCCCCTCGAGCCGGGGTTGCCGCTAACCACCCAGCCACCGCTGAGGTGGGACTGCGCATGCTTGCCGATGGCGGCTCGGCGGCCGATGCCGTCGTCGCCGCTACGGTTGCCGCGTGCGTCGCCGAGAGCGTCGTCGTCGGCCTCACCGGAGGCGGCTTCGTCACTCATTACGACGCGTCCACCGGCACCGTCACCTGCCTCGACTTCTTCTGCGCGGTGCCCGGGATCGGGTCGGATCGCAGCCCGGAACCGATGCGGCCGATCCCGGTGACCTTCGGCGGCGTCGAACGCTCGTACGCGGTCGGTGGCCCGACCGTCGCGGTCCCCGGCATTCCGGCCGGCCTGGCCGAAATCCACCGCCGCTGGGGGCGGCTGCCGTGGCCGCACGTGATCCGCCCGGCGATCGGGCTCGCCCGAACCGGCGTGGTCGTCCCCGGCGGCCTCGCCGATACGCTCGCCAATGTCTACCCGGCGCTGATACTCGACGAGGGCGAGGCGATCTACCGGCCCCTCGGCAACCTGCTGCGGCCGGGCGATCTGCTCCGGCATACCAGCCTGGTACCGGCCTTGGAGGCCTTGGCCCGGATCGGTGACCGCGCCTTCTACGACGGGCCGGTCGGCGCCGCCATCGTGGCCGCGGTTCGTTCGCACGGCGGCGTGCTGACCATGCCCGACCTGCTGGAGTACCGGGTCCGGGAAGTCCCGGTGAAGACCGCCCGGCTCGGACCGGCCACCATCTATGCACGCACCGACCTGCTGGACACGATCGGGACGATCGCCGCGCTGCCCCCGCTGGGGCGGCTGGCGCCTGGCTCGCGCGCGGTCGCCCTCGCCACCAACCTCCAGCGGTACGCCCCCGGCACACCTCCGCACACGTCAAACATCTCGATCATCGACGGTGATGGCAACGGCTGCGCCCTGACGCTGACCCTGGGGCTCGGATCCGGCGTCTGGGTGGACGGCTACGGGCTGCACCTCAACTCGATGCTCGGCGAGGGTGAATTGCGCACCACCGACCTGACCACCAATCCGTTCCGCGAGTTCCAGCCCGGGCAGCGGATGCGCTCGATGATGGCTCCCCTGGTGGCGCTCGGCGATTCCGGGCACCTGCTGCTGGTCGCGGGCTCCGCCGGTGCCTCGCGGATCCGGTCAGCGCTGACCCACACCCTGGTCAACCTGTTCGTGGACGAGATGAGCACCGCCGACGCGGTCGCGCGCCCCCGGTTCCACGTCACTGAGTCACTCGTACACCTGGAACCCGGCCGGGACGCCGACGAGCGGGCGGCGCTCAAGGCGGCTGGGTTCAGCCTCCACGAATGGGCCGCGCCGCATCATTACTTCGGCACCGTGTCGGCGGTCGGTATTGCCGGTGCCGGCGGCGATCCGAGGCGCGGCGGGGTGGGGGTATCCCTGTAGTCGGGCGCCCGCACGGCCGTCTGCGGCCGGTGCGTTCCGCGGCCGGTGCTTTAGGTGGCCGGTGCGTTAGGCGGCCGGGAACCAGGCCGCCCGCGCCATGTCCACCCGGTCACCCTTCAATGGCGTGCCCTCCGCGCGATGCCGCCGGGTCGCCTCGACCTCATGCCCCGGCACCAGGCGGCCGTTGGCGGCCACCACCCGGTGCCACGGAACCGGACCGCCGTAATGAGACATCACCGAGCCGACCTGGCGGGGCCCGCCGCGTCCGAGGTACTCCGCGATCGCCCCGTACGACATCACCCGCCCCGGTGGAATCCGCTCCACCAGGGACAGGACTTCCTCGACGTACTCGTCATCGGCCACAGCGCCACAATATGGAACGGTGGCGACCGCCGATACGGCGATGGCAGCCGGACGGCGCACTATGGATGAATGCGCAGCCAGATCGCGTCCGCCCGGCGAGTCGTGGTGAAAGTGGGCTCATCCTCGTTGACGAGCGCCGCCGGCGGCCTGGACCGCGCGCGAGTCGATGTGCTCGTCGACGCCCTTCAAGCGGTGATGGCGACCGGCCGCGAGGTGGTGCTGGTCTCATCCGGCGCGATCGCCGCGGGTCTGGCGCCGCTCCAGCTGACCCGGCGACCGCGTGACCTGGCCACCCAGCAGGCCGCCGCGAGCGTCGGCCAGGGCCTGCTGATGCACGCGTACACCCAGTCGTTCGGCCGATTCGGTCAGACGGTCGGTCAGGTGCTGTTGACGGTCGACGATGTCACCCGCCGTGCCCACTACCGCAACGCGTACCGGACCCTGCGCCGCCTGCTCGACCTGCGAGCGGTTCCAGTTGTCAACGAGAACGACACGGTCGCCACCGAGGAGATCCGATTCGGCGACAACGACCGGCTGGCCAGCCTGGTGGCCGCGTTGATCGAAGCGGATGCGCTGATCCTGCTGTCCGACGTCGACGCCCTCTACACCGGCGACCCGAAGCTGCCGGGCTCGGTACGGGTACCGGTCGTGTCGGAAGCCACCGACCTGTCCGGGATCTCGATCGCCGCCCCGGGCCGCTCCGGTGTCGGCACCGGCGGCATGGTCACCAAGATCGATGCGGCCCGGATCGCCACGATCGCCGGCATGAGCGTCGTGCTGACCTCGGCATCCCAGGCCCCCGCCGCGCTGGCCGGCGACGACGTCGGCACCCTGTTCCTGCCGTCCGACGCACGAGCACGGTCCCGGCTGTTCTGGCTCGCCCACGCGACCGCGCCGCGCGGGCGGCTGCACCTTGACGATGGTGCGGTCCGGGCGGTCGTCGGCCGGCGTGCCTCGCTCCTGCCCGCGGGCATCACCGGCGTCGATGGCGCGTTCGCCGCCGGGGACCCGGTCGACCTGGTCGACACGTCCGGCCGGTCCGTCGCGCGCGGGCTGGTCAATTACGACGCGCTGGAACTTCCCGGGCTACTCGGCCGCTCGACCGGCGACCTGGCCGCGGAGCTGGGTCCGGGATATGAGAAAGAAGTCGTCCACCGAGATGATCTGGTGCTGCTATGACCAACGTGATGAGTGTTGCTGAACAGGGTGCTCGGGCGCGTGTCGCGGCCGTAGCGCTGGCATCGGCAAGCCGAGCCGCCAAGGACGCCGCCCTGGCCACCATGGCCACCGCGCTGGAGGCGCGCCGAGACGAGGTACTCGCGGCCAACGCCGAAGATGTGACCGCGGGCTCGACGCTGCCCGCGGCGCTCGTCGACCGGCTGCGGTTGACCCCGGAGCGGATCGCCGGTATGGCCGATGGCCTGCGCGAGGCGGCCACGCTGCCCGACCCGGTAGGCGAGGTGGTTCGTGGATCAACCCTCGCCAACGGGCTGGAGTTGCGCCAGGTCCGGGTACCGCTGGGTGTGGTCGCGATGATCTACGAGGCCCGTCCCAACGTGACGGCCGATGCCGCCGGCCTGGCACTGAAGTCGGGAAACGCGGTCTTGCTGCGGGGCTCGTCGTCTGCGGCGCGGTCCAACGCCGCGATCGTGGCGGTGCTCCGGGAAGCGATCGCGTCCACCGGGCTGCCCGCCGACGCGATCCAACTTGTGGACTCGTCCACCCGCGAATCGGTCAAGGAACTGATGACCGCTCGCGGCGTGGTCGACGTACTGATCCCGCGGGGCGGCGCCGACCTGATCCAGTCCGTGGTGACCGGTGCGACGGTGCCGGTGATCGAGACGGGCGTCGGCAACTGCCATCTCTACGTCGACGAGTCCGCCGATCCGCAGATGGCTCTGTCGATCCTGCTCAACGCCAAGACGTCGCGCCCGTCGGTATGCAACGCCGTCGAATCGCTGCTGGTGCACGCCGCGATCGCGCCGACATTCCTGCCGCTGGCACTCCCCGCTCTCGCCGAGGCCGGAGTGACGGTGCACGGTACGCCGGCGATCGCCGAACTCTCACCGGCCGTGGTGCCGGCGACCGATGACGACTTCGGCCGGGAGTACCTGTCGCTGGACCTGGCCGCCGACGTGGTGCCGTCGCTGGACGCGGCGGTGGCACACATCCGGCGGTACGGCACCGGGCACTCGGAGACGATCGTTACCGGTTCGCTGGCCGCATCGCGATCCTTCGTGGCCGCCGTGGACGCGGCCGCGGTGCTGGTCAACGCGTCCAGCCGGTTCGTCGACGGTGGCGAGTTCGGATTCGGTGCGGAGATCGGGATCTCCACGCAGAAGCTACATGCGCGCGGCCCGATGGGACTGGCCGAGTTGACCTCCACGAAGTACATCGTCACCGGGAACGGTCAGGTGCGCTGACTGCCACCGTTTCCGCGCCCGCCCAGCACCATGATCGCCCCTTTCCATGATCAAGTGCGCGATCTTGGACAGTGGACGCGCTATGGCGACGTCAGACGTACTGGATCTTGCACAAGGTCGTGCACTCGATCATGATGCGCCGCCCGCCTCACCATCGACAAGCCGGTCGAGTTATCCACAGCCAGCCTTCATCGATTGGCAGTCATCGATTAGCTGCCGGAGACTCGCTGGGTGGACTTTGCGGAGTTGATCGAGGTTCAGGCCGGTGTGGTGTCGCTGGCGCAGGCGCTCAATCACGGCTACACGGAGTCGAAAGTCAGGCACATGGTGGAGTCGAAGCGCTGGCAGCGAATGCATCGCGGCGTGTACGCCACCTTCTCCGGCCCGATCGGACGTCGCTCGGCGATCTGGGCCGCCATTCTTGGCGCCGGCCATGACGCCGTTATCAGCCACTACACCGCCGCCGAATGGAACGGGCTGAAGAGCACGTCACGGCACTCGATCCACGTCACCATTCCAGGCAACCAACGGTGCCGGTCTCTGCTGGGCGTGACCGTGCACCGGTCCGACCGCATCATGGCCACCAGGCACCCGACACGTGTTCCACCCCAGACGCGAATCGAGGAGACGATCCTTGACCTGACCGATCTATCGACATCCGCCGACCATGTCGTCGGCCTGATTTCGGCGGCATGCGGCCAGCGACTGACGACGGCGTGGGCGCTCCACCAAACAGCGCTGTGCCGACCGCGCCTGAAGTGGCGCGAACTGGTTGACGCGGCCTTATCAGATGTCTCGGACGGGGCGCACTCGCCGCTCGAACGCCACTACTACCGGGACGTCGAAGGCGCACACGGTCTTCCGGGCGGAATCCGGCAAGCCGCGACCGACACCGACGGCGGCCGCATCTATCAGGACGTGCACTACGCCGGGTTCAGTACGGTCGTCGAACTCGATGGCCGGGCGGTCCACCCGGTCGACGACCGGAGCCGGTACTACCGCCGCGACAACGCGGCCGCTGTTCGCGGCGACGTGGTGCTGCATTTCGGCTGGTCAGATGTGACGCAGCGGCCATACGGAACCGCGGAGCGGGTGGCGATCGCGTTACGAAACGGCGGCTGGCGCGGCTCGGTGATCAAGTGCAACAAACCGTGCATGATCCAGAGCACCTGACGTCGCCATAGCGCGCCCAGCGTTCAAGATCGCGCACTTGATCACGGGGCGGGAGGACTTGATCACGGGATGGAAGAAACCGACTACCGGGCCGCCCGAATGGCGCTCAGCGTGGTGTGGACGTCGAACTGAGGACCGTCATCGCTCTCCCAGCCGCCATCGCTGCCCTGGGTCTCGGCCAGTTTCCGCAACGCCACCTGCATCACGTAATCCTGATTCGACAGACCCGCCCGCCGGAACGCCGACGCCATCCAGGCCACGTCGGCCTGCGTCATGTCGGGCACCCGCTCGGCGAGCACGACCTGGATCTGAGCGGCCTCGTAGTACCACCCGGTGCGATACAGCAGCGCGCCGCCAAGCCAGCCGGTGACCAGAAACGAGGGCCAGGTACCGTCCGGCCGGAGCGCGGCCCGGAATGCCTGCGTCGCCCGGGCCACCACTTCGGCGAATGGATTCGCGTCGACAGCGCCGACAACCGGCTCGTCGGAACCGAGCGGCCCGCCGATCGCGAGCCAGAATCCGGCGTTCGCGGTCAGGTACAGCGAAGCCTCCGGATCGCCCGGCTTGGCCCACGGCGGGGCCACCTCTGCCAGCGCTGGATCTTCCTGCCAGGTCCCGTCCGGCCGCTGGCGGCCGGCCAGCCACGCAAGTGCCTTGCGCGCCGCCGGCCGGTCCAGCGCGCCGAGATCGTCCAGCTCAGCCAGACGGAAGCAGGTCGCGTCGATCGACGGCACGTCACCCCACGCGGCCGGCCAGCCACCCTCGGCCGTCTGTCCCATTTCCACCTTGGACAGCACGTCCGGTGTCGGCGGCGCCTCGGAGCGAAGCCACGAGAGCCGCGCGCGGTCCACCTGGTCCCCGCGGGCGATCACGAAACCGATCGCGGCGTCGATGTCGACCATGGTCGGTAATGTACCCAACCCCACCTCAGTAAATCGGCAGCGACGGGTCGATCTGTCGGATCCACGACACCACGCCACCCTGCACGTGCACGGCGTCTTTGAATCCGGCGGCCTTCAGCGCAGCCAGTGCCTCCGCCGAGCGTACGCCGGACTTGCAGTACAGCACGATCTGCTTGTCCTGGGGCAATTCGGCCAGCGCCGCGCCGGACAGGATGTCGCCCTTCGGGATCAGCCGCGAGCCCGGGATCCGGACGATCTCGTACTCGGCCGGCTCGCGCACGTCGATCAGGTCGATCGACTTGCCGCTGTCGGCCAGGTCACGAAGCTCGTGAACGGTGATGGTGGATCCGTCGGCGGCGGCGGCCGCCTCATCGGAGACGGTGCCACAGAAGTCGTCGTAGTCGATCAGTTCGGTGACCGTCGGGTTCTCGCCGCACAGCACGCAGTTCGGGTCCTTGCGGACCTTCACCGATCGGTAGCTCATTTCCAGGGCGTCGTACACCATCAGACGGCCGACCAGCGGCTCTCCGATGCCGGTGAGCAACTTGATCGCCTCGGTGACCTGGATCGAGCCGATGGACGCGCACAGTACGCCGAGCACACCGCCCTCGGCGCACGACGGAACCATGCCGGGTGGTGGCGGCTCCGGGTAGAGGCAGCGGTAGCACGGGCCGTGCTCGGACCAGAAGACACTGGCCTGGCCGTCGAACCGGTAGATCGAGCCCCAGACGTACGGCTTGCCGAGCAGCACCGCCGCGTCGTTGACCAGGTACCGGGTGGCGAAGTTGTCAGTGCCGTCAACGATCAGGTCGTAGTCGGCGAAGATCTGCATGGCGTTGTCGCGGGACAGCGGTTCCGGCGTGGATGTTCACGGTGACGTACGGGTTGATCTCGCGAATCTTGTCCCGCGCAGACTCGGCCTTGGGCCGCCCGATGTCGGACTGGCCGTGGATGATCTGGCGCTGCAGGTTCGACTCATCGACCGTGTCGAACTCGACGATTCCGAGCGTTCCCACCCCGGCCGCGGCCAGGTACATCAGTGCCGGCGAGCCAAGACCGCCCGCGCCGACGCACAGCACCTTGGCGTTCTTCAGCCGCTTCTGGCCGGCCACCCCGACATCCGGGATGATCAGGTGCCGCGAGTAGCGGCGGATCTCGTCGACCGTCAGTTCGGCGGCCGGTTCGACCAATGGTGGCAACGACACGATCAACCTCCCGGTTGGCACAAGCCTCTGTTAACCGCAACCACGATTGTGTCGCGATCCATTCATGGCTGGGCGTGATGCATGGCACATCGCTGGGCCGGCCGGAGGGCGAGCCGGCTCTGCGGAGCCGAGTAGTCGCCAACCGGGTTTTACGGAATCTTCGGACCCGAGTAGAGCTGACCGTCCAGGAACGGGTACGGGTTCGCTACGCAGCCTTGCAGGCCGAGGGTCTGCTGCATCATCACGGGAGCGGGCTTCCCAGCACCCGGACACGCCTCGTTGTCATGTCCGAGCTGGCGGCCGACCTGGTGATTGATCGCGTACGCGCGATAGACGTCCAGCCCCGCCCCGTAGTCCGGCACGCCCGACATCCAGCGGCTCAAGTTGATGATCACCTTACCGTCCAGCCGGCACGAGGTGATCTTGTTGGTGTGCATGCCGCCCTCGGCACACATCTTCTCGCTCGTGGTCTCGGTAGCCAGGTAGATGGTGAACTCCGCCTTGGTCTTCTCGGCGACTTGCGAGAAGCGCACCTTGCCATCGGCGGTCCAGCCCTGGCTGTCACCAAGAATCCCGGCAACCGCGGTGGCGAAGTCGTCCGGGTCGGGCCCGGTCCCGGTCTCAACCGCCACCCGGTACGCATGGATCGTTCCGGCCGTTCCGAGCACCTGGTCCGACGCTGCGGCGTACGCGAACGTCCCGGGCCCGGTGGTGGCGTAGGTGGGAGCGGCGGACACGTCGCTGGCGGGCGCGCTGGGGGTTCCGGCCCCGCTCGACTTGGCGCCCTCCTCGCCGCTGCCGAACGTCTTGACCGCCGCGAGCCCGACCAGAACGACGATCACCACGAGCGCGACCGTCAGCCAGATCCGGCGCTGCTGTGCTCGAGCCCGCTCAGCCATGATCGACTCAGCCTGGATGCCGCCAGGCTGCCGCCGTCGCGCCGCTCTCGACTCCGCGCCGGGGGACGCCGGCACCAAAGTGCTCGACGGTTCGCTACCACTTTCTGCCAGCCGAGCGGCACGGGCCGCGCGCGTCGATGCCCGTGTCGACCGCGGAGCCGCCCCACCGGTTCGATCGGCGGGCGGTTGCCGCTCGTACACACCGGGCGCGACTGCCTGGGGTTCACGAGTCGGCTGGCTGGCCGCCCGCCGCGCCTCGCGGCGCGTCGGTGGCTGGGTCATCCGGCCGTATTGGTACGGAGGAGCCGGAACGTAGCCCGGCTGCGGCTCCGGTTCCGGCTGCTGATCGGCGACCGGCTGATAGTTCGAAGGTGGCTGATAGTTCGAAGGTGGCTGATAGTCGTGCGGCGGGCGGTACCCGGATGGCGGTTGATACTCGGCCGCCGTCTCGTGCGCGTCGGTCGCCGGCGACACACTGCCCGGGTCGGAGGCTGGCCGGCGCCACGCCGGACGCTGCGAGCCGGACTCCGCGGACGGGGCCGGTGCCTGTCGAAGCGGGCCCGGCTGCCATGACGACGGCGCATGCGGTGGCGCCGCGGAGTGCCTCGGCGGCGAGACCGGCTCCGCGGGTGCGACGCTGGTCGGGCGCGCCGGGCGCGGCCGCGGGTCGTACCCGCCAGGCCGCGAGTCGCCATCACGTCGCGAACCGGCATCACCTGCCCGGCTCGACCCGGCGGCGTCGGCCTCGGCCTGGGACGGGGCCGACGGGTCGGGCCAGGCTGAGGCTGAGCGCTCCGGCTGCGGCGGAACGAAGCGATCGGCGGGCTCGTGCCGGGCCCGGCGCGACCCGGTCGGCGGTCCGGATGGTGACCGGTCGTCCCTGACCGGCGCGATCTCGCCGGTCAGATCGGACCATGGCCGCTGCACCTCAGGCGGCATGGCGGCCTGGGGACCGTATCCGAGGGGTGATTCCCCGGCACGGCCCGGACGGGGCGAACCGGCACGCGGTGACGGCGGCGGAGACGGTGACGGCGGCGACCAGGCATCGCCCGAGTCGGACCGGCCATGCCGGCCGCGCATATCGGGCCGGCCCGCCGGCCGAGCGTCGCGGTTTTCCCGGCTACCGGTTTCCCGGATGCCGGTTTCCCGGCTACCGGCGCGCGACCGGGTATCCCACACCCCGGCCGCCGGCTCCTGAGCCCGCTGATCCGGCCACGGCGCCGCACGTGCCCCGGTCCCGTCCGCATCCGGGTCGCCGACCCGGATGCCGGAACCATCGTCCATGTCGGAGCCACCGGCCATGCCGGGATCGGGATCCAGATCGCTGCCGCCGATCCCCCCGCCTCGGCCGGAGATGCTGCGCAGCCAGCCGTCGTCGTACGTGTCGGCCTTGCTCGCGCCATCCCGGCCACCACGGCCGCGACCAACGCGAGGCCGGCGGCCGAAGCCCTTGGCACCACGCGATGCGCCGGCTTCGGGGTCGGTTGGCGGGATCTCGGGGGGTCCGTCGGAGGAAGGCATCGTCACCAAGAGTGCCATGCCCGGGACAGATCCGCGCCCTCGGTCGATGGCGATCGGACGCGACGGGTATACGCCGGCACCGCGATCGGCATCCGATCGCCGGGCGATCAGTACCGGCCGGGCGGGCCGGTGTACTTCTTGCCGTTGAGGTAAGGCCAGGGGTTCGGTTTGCACCCGTGCAGGCCGAGGGTCTGCTGCTCCATCACCGGGGCCAGCTTGCCGTGGCCCGGGCAGAGCTGGTGATGGTTGCCGAGAGCGTGCCCGACCTCATGATTGATCATGTACGTCCGGTAAGTGTCCAGCGGCGTCTTCGCCTGCACGTAGCCGGGTACCGACTTCATCCACCGGTCCAGGTTGAACACCACCCGGGATCCCTGGCGGCACGACGTGTACCCGCCGGTGTCGAGTGGAGCGCACAGCGCCGAACTGGTAGCCGAGGTGACGAGATAGATGGTGAACTGCGCCGGGCTGCTGGGCGGTACCTGCCGCAGCCGGTAAGCGCCGCCACCGACCCAGCTGCGATCATCACCCAGCGTCTCGTTGATCTTGGCCAGCAAGTCGGGCATCTGGACCACTTTGATGTTGGACTCGAGTGCCACCCGAAACTTCCGGATCGGCCCGGCGGTACCGAGGACGGGGCCGGTCGTCATCGCATAGGCGTATTTCCCCGGGCCGGAATGGGGGAAATTCACGTTCATGGCGAGTACCGGCTTCGGCGAGGCGGACGGCGACGACGGCGACGGCGATGACTGCCCCGGCGCCGACGCGGATACCGACGGCCGCACGCCCGGTCCGGACCAGTGGGCGGTCCGTGACGCCGATGCCAGGCCCCACTTCCCGATCAGGACGGCCAGCACGCCGACGAGCGCGGCGACGACCACGAACACCAGGACGGTGTGGCTACGCGGCGTGATCGCGCGGTGTCGATGAGAAGGCATCGCGGAGCAGCATCTCACGCACGCGCCGATGATGCGGGAGGCGTGCGCACGGTACGACCATCGATTTCGTCGAGCATTCCCACGATCGCGCGCGCCACCAGATGCGGCGCCTCTATCTGCGCGATGTGCCCAACACCCGGAAGGATGAGCAGGCGAGCGTCGCGGATATGGCGCGCGGCCTGCGGTGCGACCCGCACGTCCACCAGCCGGTCCCGATCACCGCCGATGACCAGAGTCGGCACGTCGACCCGCGCCGCCGTACGCCACAGCGACCCGGATCCGGGAAGGTAGGCCCTGAGGAACGCGCCGACCAGGCCGCGGAGGGTCCGGACGTAGGCATCGGCGTACCACGGCTGTTCGTACCGGAGCTTCGCCTCCTCGACCACCTCGTCGAAACGCTGCGGATCGATGCACCCGGGATCGCCGAAGCAGGCCGCGAGGACCTGCCGGGTCAGCTCGCTCGGGTCGATCCGGGCTAGCCGCCGGGCGGCCAGCACCTCGGCACGCGGCAGCGCCAGCAGCGGCACCAGCCGACCCTGCACCGAGCGCCTCGGGTCCAGGAACGGAAGCGCCGGTGAGATCAGCGTGAGGGTCCGAATGTAATCGGGGCGCAGCGCCGCTACCTTGACCGCGATGGCACCGCCGAGCGAGTTGCCGATCAGATGCACCCGTCCCCGGTCGGAGTCCTCGATCCAGCGGAGCACGCGGGCCGCGAAGGCATCCACGGTGTACCGGCCGGCCGGACCGCTACGCCCGAAGCCGGGAAGGTCGATCGCCCGGCCGTCGAGGCGGCCGGACAGCAGCCCTGCGACATCGGTCCAGTTCTGCGACGAGCCGCCGAGTCCGTGCAGGTAGAGTGCCGGTTCGGCGTGGTGGGAAGTGGCCGGGGTCACCCGCTCGTACAGCACCGTGCCGTCGAGCCGGACCGCCTGGCCGGGCCACGGCGGGACCGTGACACCGGATGTCTCCAGCGCCTCGATCGGTGCCAGCTGAGCCGGCTTCATGGGCTCAGTATGCGGCGCACCGCGCCCGGTTCGGCCGACCTGCGAGGTTCCGGCCTCATGGCGGGGTAAAGCCCACCCGGGCGGATGACGGCCGCCGGATTAGTACGAACGGGTACGGACCGGTAAACGATGGTCCAACGGCGCGTCATTCGCGCTGGCATCCACGGGCGAACGATTATCCCAGCAGGATTGACAGTCGCCGGTTGACCGCCGCCAGCGTGGCTCGCACGATCGCCTGGCGCGGATCGCCGGCCACCAGGGCCGACCCGACCAATTGCTCGACCCAGCCATCGCCGCTGACCAGTACCACCGCGATCGCCACCAGGCAGCTGCCGAACGGGACGACGCCGGCGTGATCGATGAAGCACCGCACCGGGCCGGTCTCACCACCGCCGCGTCCCGAGGTAGCGGCCATGAGCGAGTCGATGGCGCCGGCCGCCGCCTGGGCCGCAAGCCTGAGCAGGTAGCCGTCTACCGCCGGCCCGGACGCGGTACCGACGAAGTTGCCGGTCGTGGCTGCCAGGTTCACTTCAACGGTCGCCTCGGTGCCGATGGTGGCCACCTTCACCCGATCGAGGATCACGCGTGACGACGTACCGCGCGGGTGAGCGAGGGCTGGCGCCCCGGTCGGATGCGGCTGCGGTGCGGGCGCGTCGCTGAGGCTGGCCGGGCGGTCCGCGTACCGGTTGCTGCCAGGCCTGGATTGGGGCTGCGCGGCGCGGCGCGATCCATCCGTGTGGCGGGGCGCGGCCGTGGCGTCGGCTCGGGCCGCCTGCCTGCGGATGGGGTCACCGCCCGCCGCGTCGGGCCGGCCGGCGCGATACTCCGGAGTCCGCCGCGCATCGGCTCCGGCCGGCCGGGTGGCCTCATCCACCGCGGCCGAGCGACGTGGCTGGGCCGCGATGCCCATCCGCTCCTTGAGCAACCGTGCCACCGTACGGCTGACCAGGCCCGGATCGGCACCGTCAGCCAGTTCCAGCCGCAGCGTCTGGACCTCGCCAGGAGCGCCGCGGAGTCGAGCGTCCTGAACGCCTTCCACCTGGCGAACCGCGGCCAGGACTGCGTTCACGTCCAAGTCGTCCGGGATAGCCGAACGAGCATCGGTGCGCAGGCCGCTCGCGATCCGGGTCAGTGACCCGCCGTCCACATCACCGGGGATCTCGTCGTCATCGTCGAGGTAGTCGTCATCGGAGCCCGGCACGTCCGGCACATCCGGTGGCGCCGGCACCCGGTGCGGCAGCGACGCCTCCACGTCCTCCACCGGCACGCTGGGGTCGAGCGGGTCAACGCCACCGGCCGGTACTGCCTGGGACCCGCTGTCATGGTGCGCCGCGCCCACGGCTACCGGTTCGGCCGCCGGATCGCGACGGGCCGGGAAGGTGGCCGTCGCATATGCGGCGCCGTCGGACGAAGGCGAGTACCGCGTTCCGTTGCGAGCCTCCTCGGCATGCCGATGAGGTTCGGCCGGCTGGTAGACCGGGGCCGGCAGCGGTCGACCGGACGGCACCGCGCCGGGACTGTCGCTCGCGAACCCGTCGGGAGCGAACCGCTCTCCGGCGAGAGCCGCTTCGGTCTCACCGTCGCCGGTCCGGGCGGCAGCCTCATTCGCGCGGCTGGCCTGGGGCCCGACGTCATGTGCCTGGGCGCCGGGTGAGTTGGCATTGGGTGCGTGGGCATTGGGTGCGTGGGCATTGGGTGCGTGGGCATTGGGTGCATGGGCATTGGGTGCATGGGCGCTGGGTACGTGGGCATTGGGTGCATGGGCGCCGGAGACCGGATCCGCACCGACGTCGTCGATCTCTGAGTCGATGGTGTCCGCCTCGCCGGCCTCGCCGGTCACCGGCGGGTCCGGCACCGCGTGGGTCCGAGACAGCGTCGAGGGGTAAGCCCGCTCGCCCTCCGCCGATGGCGAGGGGTCGACGTATGCGCGGCGCGGGTGCGGAACCATCACACGAGCCGTCTCCAGCGTGTCCTCTTCGAGCGCGTTATCGGCGTCTGTTCGCCGAGGGGGGCCGGACACCTGGCTCGACCCACGCGCCATCCCGGCATCTTGGCGAGCCGCCTCCGGGTGGCCGGGCACGGCCGCCGACCCAGCGTAGCCCGAAGCACGTGGGCCGTACGCGCCGGTCGCGGCCTGATGGCCGGTGGTCATCCCGCCATCGGCAGGCTGATCTCCGGCCATCGGTCCGGGCTGTCCGCCCAATCGGTTCACCTGCGGGTACGAGTCGCGGGACGCCGCTTCGTGCGTTCCGGCATGATCGACGCTGCCAATCCGAACCTCCGAGCCGTTGGCCGGGCGGAAGGCAGCGCCGCCGCGCGCGACCCGCAGTGATTCGAGCAATTCAACGTGGCTGGGAAGCGGCAGGTGGGCGTCGGCGGTGACGCCGGCACGGTCGACACCCGCGCGCTCCACGCCGGCGCGGTACGCCGGCATGATCGACGCGGACATCTCCGCCGACGCGCTGGCGCCGTTACCGGCTTGTCCCACTTCGTCCACCGTGCGCTCCTCGGTTGCCCACGGTGAGGCTACCGTGTTCAGATACGCGAGTTAACTCCCTGGAATGATCAGGTTCTACTGACGAACACCGGAGGTGGCCATGGCCGGACGCCTGGCAGGCGATGCCTACGGCACCGCCAAAGTCAGCGGCGCTAACGGCGCCGGCCGACCCGTACGGATGCCCCGAACCGCCCGGCGCAAGCAACTTCTCGCAGCGGCGCAAGAAGTGTTCGTCGCCAACGGCTACCACGCGGCCGCGATGGACGACATCGCGGAGCGCGCGGGAGTCTCCAAACCCGTGCTCTACCAGCACTTCCCCGGCAAGCTTGAGCTGTACCTGGCGCTGCTCGACACCCATTGCGACGCGCTCATCGACCGGGTCCGCGGTGCCATGGACGCCACCACCGACAACAAGGACCGGGTAGGCGGTGCGATGCGCGCGTACTTCGAGTTCGTTGATCACGAAAGCGAGGCATTCCGGCTGGTCTTCGAGTCCGACCTGCGCAACGACCCGGCGGTGCGCGAACGGGTGGACCGGGTGGAACGCTCCTGCATCGAGGCCATCACCGCGACCATCATGGGGGACACCGGGGTGGACAAGGCGCCCGCCGAGGTCCTCGCCGCGGGCCTGGTCGGAGCGGCTCAGACCTCCGCCCAGTTCTGGCTGGCCAGCGGGCGAGCGGTCACCAAAGACGACGCCGAGGCCCTGATGACCACCCTGGCGTGGCGCGGCATCGCCAGCTTCCCGATGCACGGTGACGCGGCCGGGTAACCGCCCGTTACGTCGATCGATTGGCCTGTCCACCCCGTCGATCGGCCGGCCGCGACCGGCAGGCGCGGCCAGTTTGCCGTGCCAGGCGGCGTGATCGGATAGCCTTGCGAGCGCCGCGTCGGCACGGGCGTCGCCAGCCGGGACGCGCCGCCCGGGGCGGCGGAGCGCGCACGGCGCGCACTCATCGCGAGCATGGAGGAGATCCACGTGGAGGTCAAAATCGGGGTGCAGTTCGCGCCTCGTGAGCTGGTCCTGGAGAGCGCCCAGTCGGCGAACGAGATCGAGCAGGCGGTCAACTCGGCGATGTCCGGGAAGTCCACCACGCTCTCCCTGGTCGACGACAAGGGCCGCCGGGTGATCGTGCCGGTTGACAAGCTGGCCTATGTGGAAATCGCCGAGACGACACCGCGGCCGGTGGGGTTTACCGCCGGGCGCTAGTTCGCCGAGCCTGGGGTCCGGCATCGAAGCACCTGGACCCGAATTGCCTGGACCTAACGTGACTAGATTGCTGGTTCCGGGGTTCCCGGAGCCAGCAATCTAGTTGTTCAGCCCGACCGCCGCCATCCGGGCGGTATGGGCGGTGGTGATCCGCCTGAACATCTCCGCGACGGCGTCCGGCCCGTGACGCTCGGCGATGAGCGCGACCAACGCCGGGCGCTCGGCCGATACCCGCAGCGCTTGCGACATGCCCTCGCCGACCAGACGCCGGGCCCACATGGAAAGCGGGTTGGCCACCTTCGGATCGGTGGTGATGGCCGCGCGGATCTCGTCCGCGGCAAACGCGGCGTACCGGCCCTCGTGCAGGACGTCCATGATCAGATCTCGATCGTCACCGGTCAGCGCGCCGGCCACCTCGCCGTAGAAGTCGTCCGATATGCCGTCACCGACGTACGCCTTGACCAGCGCCTCCAGCCAATCTTTCGGCTCGGTCTCGGCGTGGTACGCCTCGATCGCCTCGACGAACGGCGCCATCGCCTGGTACGGGTCACCGCCCAACCGCGCCAACCTGCGGATCAGCCGGCGATAGGTGCCGATCTCGGCGGCCGCCATCTCGCTCAATGCCGCCCGACGGCGCAGGTCCGGGGCCAGCCGGGCATCGGCGGACATGCGGTCGAAGGCGTGCAACTGGCCGTACGCGAGAAGTGCCAGCAAATCTCGCAGCGCGTCGGTGTCCGGTTCAGCCACGTTTCCTCCGGTTTTTTTGATGCGGTCATTCCGATATTCCGGGTTAGCATGATTTGTCGGGTAGACCACGATCGGCCATGGATTAACCATGTCGCCAATGTTGGCCGTAGGATAGTGCTATTGCCGCAGACAATCTGCCTGCGGCACGCGTGTGGCCGCAGCGCCTGTCGCACCTGGCGATAGTCCCTGTCGCATCCCGGCGATAGCGCGGTGACTGGCCCCGCATTGACGAGCTGGCGCCTCTCCCAGCACCGATTGGGGCGCCTTTGACGAAGGACACCCCACAATTCATGAGTAACGAAGACACCGCCGACCACGCGTCGGCCGCAGGCACGTACGCGCGCCCGGACAGCCCCACCTTCGCCGACCTCGGCGCCCGCCCGGAGACGGTGGAAGCGCTGGCCGCGGTCGGCATCACGAACGCGTTCGCGATCCAGGAGTACGCGCTGCCGATCGCGATACGCGGCGCCGATCTCATCGGCCAGGCCCCGACCGGGACCGGAAAGACCCTCGGCTTCGGCATCCCATTGCTGGAGCGACTGATCGCCCCTGGCGAAGGCGCCGACGGCCGCCCGCAGGCACTCGTCGTGGTTCCGACCCGCGAACTCGGCCTCCAGGTCGCCCGGGACCTGTCCGCGGCCGGCAAGACCCGTGGCATCCGGGTGGCGGCGATCTACGGTGGCGTCGCGTACGAACCACAGACCGAAACCCTGACCCGGGGCGTCGAGATCATCGTCGGTACCCCGGGCCGGCTGCTGGACCTGGCCAAGGGCAAGCAGCTCAAGTTCACCGGCATCCGGGCACTCGTCCTCGACGAGGCGGACCGCATGCTCGACCTCGGCTTCCTCGATGATGTCGAGAAGATCCTGGCGATGCTGCCGGGCGAGCGCCAGACCATGCTGTTCTCGGCCACCATGCCGGAACCGATCGTCACCCTGGCCCGCCGGTTCCTGCGCAACCCGGTCACCATCCATGCCGGGCACACCGAAGAGACCGGGCCATCGCCGCAGACCCAGCAGGTCATCTACCGGACTCACTCGCTCAACAAGGCGGAGATCGTGGCCCGTGTCCTGCAGGCTCACGCCCGGGGGCTCACGATGATCTTCACCCGGACCAAACGGAACGCTGATCGGCTCGCCGAGGACCTCGACTTCCGCGGATTCGCGGTCGCGGCGGTGCACGGCGATCTCGGGCAGGGAGCGCGCGAGAGGGCACTGCGAGCGTTCCGGTCAGGCAAGATCGACGTACTCGTGGCCACCGATGTGGCGGCCAGGGGTCTCGACGTCACCGGCGTCACTCATGTGATCAACTACGACTGCCCCGAGGATCCGGACACGTACACGCACCGGATCGGTCGCACCGGCCGTGCCGGAGCCACCGGCGTCGCCGTGACGTTCGTCGACTGGGAGGACATGCCCCGCTGGCGGCTGATCGACAAGTCGCTGGGACTGGAGCTTCCGGAGCCGCCGGAGACCTACCACACCTCACCGTGGATCTACACCGACCTGAACATCACGTCCGATGTGGCCGGAACGCTGCCGTCGGCCGAGCGCACCCGGGCCGGGCTCGCCGCCGAGAAGGAAGAGGATCTCGGGGGCGGCGGGCGGCGCCGGTCGCGTCGGGGGGCACCGGCACCGGCAGCCACGCCGCGCGCGCCGCGCCAGCGTCGTCGTCGCAAGATCAACGACGATGAGGCGGTACGCGAGCCGTCCGCACCGACATCCCCGAGTGCTCCCGCCGCAGACGCTGCTCCGGCTGCCGCCAACGGCGAGGCCAAGCGACCGCGACGTCGCCGCCGCCGCCGTTCGGGCGGTTCCGGATCCGGCGCTCCCGGCTCCACCTCGGGTGGGGCGGGGACTTCCGAAACGTCCGACTGACCACGGCTCGGGTGTGATCGCCGTGCCAGCCGGCAGCCACAACGTCGGCTGGCACCGGCGGCGACCCGTCTGACACCGGCGGCGATCCGCGCGGCAAGGGTGCGACAGTAACGCCGCGCCCGGGCCTGCCCAGCGCGTTCGGCGCCGTCGCCGGAACCCGGATGGTTGCCGATACGCTGGTAGGTGACACTTCGGCGGCACTTCGCGAGGCGCTGGCAGAGGACTGATGTCCGATCCTCGATGGCTATTCCATCCGCACCGGGTATTCGACCCGGGTCGGATCGGCCGTGACCTGGATCGAGCCCGGCGGACCTACGGCGGGCGCAACTGGCCGGAATCGTTCGCCGACCGGCTCACCGCCACGCTTCCCGGTGCCCGTGACGTGGCCCGGATGATCACCGAACGAGCCCGCGCCAAGGTCGACCTCTCGGCGCCGGTGCCGGTTACCGACGTCGGCATGCCGCCGGAGTCCGAAGGCGTGACATCGGCGACCTGGATCGGGCACGCGACCTTCGCGATCCGCATCGATGGTGCCACGGTCCTCACCGACCCGGTGTGGTCGAACCGTATCCCAGCGGTACCGGCCCGGCTCGCGCCGCCGGGAGTGCCGCTGGCCGGGATCGGCCCGATCGACGCGGTGGTGATCTCCCACAACCACTACGACCACCTAGACGCACCCACCATCCGGCGGATACCGCGCGAGACTCCGATGTTCGTCCCAGCCATGCTGGGCGCCTGGTTCCGGCGGCGCAACTTCCGGAACGTGGTCGAGATGGACTGGTGGGAGACCGCGCACGCGGGTCCGGTGTCGGTCTCGTTCGTGCCGGCTCACCACTGGAGCCGCCGCGGTCTCGGCGACACGTGCAAGTCGCTGTGGGGCGGGTTCCTGCTTTCCGGCGGAGGGCCGTCGGTCTACTTCGCCGGCGACACCGGGTACGGCCATTGGTTCAGCGCGATCGGCGACCGGTTCGGCGCCCCGGACCTCGCATTACTGCCAGCCGGTGCGTACGAACCTGCCTGGTTCATGCGGCCGTTCCACATGAATCCCGAGGAGTCGGTGCAGGCTTGCGTCGACGTCGGGGCCGGCCAGATGGTCCCGATGCACTGGGGCACGTTCGCGCTGTCGGCCGAGCCGGTGCTGGAACCGCCGGTACGGGTGGCCGCGGCCTGGGAATCGGCCGGCCGCCGGCCGGGAGACCTTCATGTGCTCCCGATCGGCGGCACGGTGTCGCTGTGACCGGCTGCGGCGCGGAACCGCCACAACGGGCGGTCAGCCCGGAACAGCGGTGACCCGGCGGTCACGCCGGAACCCCCGACCTCAGCGGAAGCGCAGCAGGCGAAGGCTGTTGCTAACCACGAACATGCTGGACAACGCCATCGCCGCGGCCGCGATCACTGGCGTCACCAGCCCAGCCGCGGCGAGTGGGATCGCCGCCACGTTATAGGCGAACGCCCAGAACAGATTCTGCTTGATGGTGCGCAGCGTCGTGCGGGACAGCCGGATCGCATCGACAACGCCGTTCAGGTCGCTGCGCATCAAGGTCAGATCGCTGGCCTGGATGGCGACGTCGGTGCCCGAACCCATCGCGATCCCGAGGTCGGCCGCGGCCAGCGCCGCCGCGTCGTTCACCCCGTCACCGACCATGGCCACGACATCGCCGTCGCGCTGCAAGTCGCGTACCGCCGCGAGCTTGCCGTCCGGTAACACCTCGGCGACGACGCGCTCGATCCCGACCTCGGCGGCCACCGCCCGCGCGGTTCCGGCGCTGTCACCGGTCAGCAGGACTGGCGACAGGCCGATCGCCCGCATCCCCGCGATCGCGTCGGCTGACGTCGGCCGCACCGTATCGGCGACGGTGATCCGGCCGGCGTAGGAGCCGTCGACCGCGACCGCTACCACCGTGCCGGCGCCGAGTTCCGGCTCCGGCACGGCGATTCCACGCTCGCGCAGCAGCGCCGGCCGCCCGACCAGGATGTCACGGCCGCGGACAGTGCCGGACGCACCCAAGCCGGCAAGCGCGGCGAAGTTGGTCACGCCATCAGGGGCCGGTCCGGCACCCGTACCGCCGGAAACCGCGACCGGCATCCCAGCCGCGGCGACGATGGCACGCGCGATCGGGTGCTCGGACGCCACTTCCACGGCGGCGGCCGCGTTCAGCAGGTCGGCCTCGCTTCCCGCCACCGCTTCAACACCGGTCACCGACATCGCGCCGGTGGTGACGGTGCCGGTCTTGTCCAAGACGATGGTTCCCACCCGGCGGGTCGCCTCCAGGATCTGCGGACCCCGGATCAAGATCCCCCGGGCCGCACCCCGGCCGGTGCCGACCAAGAGTGCCATCGGGGTAGCCAGGCCGAGAGCGCATGGGCACGCGACGATGAGCACGGCAACCCCCGCCGTCATGGCCGCACCCCCGCCGGCGCCGGCAAGCAGCCACACGGCGAACGTGGCGATCGCGATGCCGATCACCGTGGGTACGAACACTCCGGCCACCCGATCGGCCAGGCGCTGCACCGGGGCCTTACCGGACTGGGCCGCCGCGACCAGCCGCGCCATGGCGGCCAGCTGGGTCTCCGAGCCGACCCGGGTAGCACGCACCACGAGCCGCCCGCCCGAATTCGTGGCCGCGCCGACCACCGGGTCGCCGGTGTACACCTCGACCGGCACGCTCTCACCTGTCAGCAGGCTGTTGTCGACCGCGCCGGAGCCGGATACCACCACGCCGTCGGTGGCGATCTGCTCGCCCGGTCGCACGATGAACTCGTCGCCCACCCGGAGCGCGTCGATCGGTCTGCGGATCTCGGTGCCGCCCTCCAGCACCGCGACATCCTTGGCGCCCAGTTCCAGCAGGGTCCGCAGGGCCGATCCGGCGCGTGCCTTGGCCCGCGCCTCGAAATAACGCCCGGCCAGCAGGAACGTCACCAGCGACGCACCGACCTCGAAGTACCGATCACCGGATCCGGCGACCAGGGTGGCGACGCTCCACAGGTAGGACACCAGCGCGCCGAGCGAGATCAGCGTGTCCATGGTGGCCGATCGGTGCCGCAGGTTGATCCAGGCGGCGCGGTGGAACGGCAGCGCACACCACGTCACAATCGGCGTGACCAGGGCAAACACGATCCAGCCTGACCCGGGGAACTGCCACTGGCCGACCATCGACAGCGCCATCGCCGGCACCGCGAGAGCGGCGCTGACGATCAGGCGCCGCCGGATCGAGCGCAGCGTGCCGCGACTCTCTTCGGCCTCCTCGGGTGCCGCGGCGCCAGCCGAATACCCGGTGGCCTCGACCGTCCGGACCAGCTCATTGACACTTAGCGAGACCGGGAACGACACGTGCGCCGTCTCGGTGGCGAAGTTGACCGTGGCGGTCACGCCGTCGAGCCGGTTCAGTCTCTTCTCCACCCGGGCCGCGCACGACGCGCACGTCATCCCGCCGATGCGCAGATCAATCAGGTCGGTGGCCTGCCGCTCGATCATCGCTACACCTGTGCCACCAGGCGGTACCCGGCCTCGTCAACGGCCGCGCCGACGGCCTCGTAGCCGAGAGGTCCGTCGCTGGCCACGGTGACAAGGCCGCGCTCCAGGTCAACCTGAACGTCGCTTACCTCGGCCAACCCGCCGACCTCGGCAGTCACGGCCGCCACGCAGTGGCCGCATGTCATGCCCTCAACCTGGTACGTAGTGGTGATCATTACTCATCCTCATCTAGTCGGAATCCGGTCGCGGATCGGTCAGGACCGCACCAGGCGCGCGATGGCGTCGGAGGCTTCCTTGACCTTCGCGGTGGGGTCGCCGCCGTCGCGAGCGGCGTCGATCACGCAATGGCCGATGTGTTCTTCGAGCAGTCCCATGGCAACCGCTTGCAGGGCCCGGGTCGCCGCCGAGATCTGGGTGATCACATCGATGCAGTAGGTGTCCTCCTCGACCATGCGATGGACGCCGCGCACCTGACCCTCGATCCGGCGCAGGCGGGCAAGGAAGGCTGCCTTGTCGGCGCTGTATCCCGGAGGCGTTGCACTAGCCATGTGCATACCATACCCCCCTATGGTATGGGCATGCTAGCCAGCCCGGATCAGCCAGCCCCGGATCAGCCAGCCCCGGATCAGCCAGCCCCGGATCAGCCAGCCCCGGATCAGCCGGCCTTCGCCAGCGCCAGCGGTAGCACCGCCGATGCCCCAGCCCGCCGCAGCGACCGAGCCGCGATCGCCATCGTCCAACCGGAATCGATGTAGTCGTCGATCAGCAGCACCGGGCCGCCGAGTTCGGCCACCGCGGCGGCCAGCCGCGGCGACACCGACACCACATCAAGGAGGGCGCGTACCCGATGCGCGCTGTTCGCGCGACCACCCACCGGGGCAGCGTCGACCGCGCCAAGCAGCGGGAGCCGGCCGACCCGGGCAACATGCTCGGCGAGAGTCCGGATCAGCGCGGGGCGGTGGGATGAGCGCATTCCGACCACCGCCACCGGCCGCTGTGACCACGGGTCGGCTCCACCCGCCCAGTCGGCTAGCACCGCGACCACCGCGGCCGCGATCTCCTCCGGAACGGCGCCGTCCGGTCGGCCGTCACCGACCAGCCCGCGCAGTCGCTCGCCCTTGCCGAGATCGGAGAGCCGTGCCAGCACCCGCCCGCTGTCGGCCACCTCGTCGGGGGCGATCCGGCCGCCAACCGCTTCCAGACCGGTCGGCCACATCTTGCGAGGCGCGACGATCACGCCCGGCTTTCCGAGATGGGCGCGGGCCGCCGCCAGGGCGGCGTCGGAGACGTCGGCCGAGTAGCCGCCGCCCGCGCAGTTGTCGCAACGCCCGCACGCGGCCGCGTCCGGGTCGTCGAGCGCGACCCGCAGGTACTTCATCCGGCACTCGCTCGTGCTCTGGTAATCGAGCATCGCCTGGGCCTCGGCGGCTCTCGCCCGGGCTACCCGGGCCAGCCGGTCCTCGTCATAGGTCCAAGGCGCACCGGTCGACTCCCAGCCGCCTCGAACGCGGCGCACCGCACCGTCGACATCGAGCACCTTCAGCATCATCTCCAGCCGCGAACGGCTGATCTCGACGGCGGCTTCCAGGGCGGGCGTCGAGATTGGACGGCCGGCCTCGGCAAGCGTGGCCAGCACCGCCTGGGCGGCGGCCGGCGGCGGGAACGCCAGCGAGGCGAAGTAGCTCCAGATGGCCTGGTCTTCGTGTCCGGGCAGGAGTACCACCTCGGCGCGGTCGACGCCCCGGCCGGCGCGGCCAACCTGCTGGTAGTACGCGATCGGGGACGGCGGCGCACCCAGGTGAACGACGAACCCCAGGTCGGGCTTGTCGAAGCCCATCCCGAGCGCGGACGTGGCGACCAGCGCCTTGACCCGGTTCCCGAGCAAGTCCGCCTCCGCCTGTTGCCGCTCGGCGTCGCCGGTCTGGCCGCTGTAGCTGGCCACCTCGAAGCCGCGGGACCGGAGGAACGCGGCGGTGTCCTCGGCACCGGCGACGGTGAGCGTATAGATGATCCCGGAACCGGGCAGGTCGGCCAGCCGGTCGGCGAGCCAGCCCAGCCGGTGTGCCGCCGACGGCAGGCGCGCCACCGAAAGCCGTAGCGACTCGCGATCCAGGGAGCCGCGCAGCACCAGCGCGTCCCCGGCCGGGTCAAGTTGTTCGGCGACGTCGGCGACCACCCGGGAGTTCGCCGTCGCGGTGGTGGCCAGGACCGCCGTGGTCGGGCTGAGTTCGGCGAGAAGGGTGCGCAGCCGGCGATAGTCCGGCCGAAAGTCGTGGCCCCAGTCCGAAATGCAGTGCGCCTCGTCGACCACCAGCAGCCCGGTCGAGGCGGCGAGCTTCGGCAGCACGTTGTCCCGGAAGTCGGGATTGTTCAGCCGCTCCGGGCTGATCAACAGGACGTCGACGAGGCCGGCGTTGACCTCGTCGGCGATCGACTCCCAGTCGTCAAGGTTGGCCGAATTGATGGTGCGGGCGTGAATGCCCGCCCGCTCGGCCGCCTCGATCTGGTTGCGCATCAGCGCCAGGAGCGGCGAAACGATCACGGTCGGGCCCTCACCGTTCTCGCGGAGCAGCCCGGTGGCGATGAAGTAGACGGCGGACTTGCCCCAGCCGGTTCGCTGCACGCAGAGCACCCGGCGCCCGTCGATCACCAGTGCCTCGATCGCCCGCCACTGGTCCGGACGCAGCCGCGCGGCCGGACCGGCGAGCGCTCGTAGCAACTCCTCGGCCCGCTCGCGGATCTCGGCGGCCATCGGGTCCCGGGCATCCCCGGCCGGGACCGCTCCGGCGGTCTCGCGTCCGGTGATCGCTGCCGCGGCCACGCCCGCGCCGGCCATCTCGTTCATCGCGACGATCCCCCCACCATGATCGATTGAGCGAGCTTGACTGACCGTTTCTACCAAGCCGGGCCGGACTGATGCCCTTCTGATCCGCCCATCGGATCCGCTCGCTTGACCGATGCCCGTCTTATCACTGCCCGCCGACACCGCGGCGGCGGGGCGACCGGGCGACCGACTTCGATCACATTGATCGAAGCCGGTATCTGTCTCCGGCGCAGGAGCCGAGCCCGCACCGGCCGTGCCTGGAAATTGTCATGGAAGCGTCGTTGGAAGTACCGGGTTGCGTACCGGCAGAATAGGCAGGTGCGATTCGAAGTGTCCCGGGTTCTCGACGCGATCGAACGTCGCCTCAGCATCGATCCGGTCGTCGCCGCCGGAGTCGCCGACCTGACCGAGGTCATGCGCCTGGGCGATCTGGACGGCGGCCGGCCGGCGAACCTACTGCGCCTCGGCTTGATCGTTGACGCGCTTGGCCAGCGCCTGGGCGACGGCGGCGCGGCGGTCTACGCCGTGGCTGATCGCGCCCTCATCTCGGACACCGAGCTCACCTCGAATGAGCGCATGGTGATCCGGCGCTGGTCGGACGACGGCCTGATCGAGGTGCTTCCGACCGGCACCCCGGCCCTGCCCCGGGTTCGCGAGATCAGCGCCCTCACCGGGCTGGCCATGCTGACCCGGGTGGGTGGCGCCAGCCCGGCATACGCGCCGGTGCCCGCGCCCGGTGGGATCGCCCTCGCTCCGCACGCCGGCCAGCAAGCGGTCGCCGGCGCTCGGACCACCAATCCGTTACTGACCCGGCTCTGGCGGTGCCCGGAGCCGGACTGCCCGTCGTACGGACCGCAGCGACCGTCCGGCCAGCCGCCACCATCGGTGCGTGGCGGCGTCCCCACCTGCCCCCGCCACGGCACCCGGCTGAGTGACGGCGGCCCACGGCCGCTGGCCTGGCCGATGTCGGTGCGCGTGGATGGGCTGGTCCGCCAGCGATGGGCGGTGAGCACGGGCCGACCGGTGGTGGTGGGCCGGGCAACGGACGACAAGACCGGGATCACCCTCGGCCCATACCTGGACGAAGGCGGCGTGCGGTGGATCAGCCGGAACCATCTGACGCTGGAACTGCGTGACGATGTGATGACGGTGACCGACTCGTCGACCAACGGAACGACGCTGCTTACCCGACCCGGACCGGGCGCAACGCCACAGCCGGTGACCCTCAAGTCGGGCCAGTCCCATCAGATCGGTGAGTGGGACATCATCAAGCTGTACGAAGGGGTCGAGGTCGGCCGCGCCGACCGGCTGCCGGACCGGCCTCCGGCAGCGTCACCGGAATCCGTCATGGCCGACGCCCCGACCATGGCAATGCGCCTGCCGAATATGTAAATGCCCTGTTCGGAGACGGTACGAATCGGCATTCGTGTTCTCCGTAACAGGAACTGACGGGCGCATCTTTACTCATGGCGAGGTTCTATACGCCAGCGGTAACCCGTGTATCATTTGTTGAGTTTTTGTGTACGTGGACCGCACCCGCGCCGCTCTCCAAGATCGGCAAAAGGCGCCGCTGCAACGAAAACGCCCCAGAAGGCAGTGCAGCGCGCGCGGCCGGTACACCCTTATGAAGGAGAGAGACATGGCGCAGGGAACCGTTAAGTGGTTCAACGCCGAGAAGGGCTTCGGCTTCATCACCGTCGACGGCGGCGGAGCCGATGTGTTCGTTCACTTCTCCGCCATCCAGACCAGCGGATACCGCAGCCTGGAGGAGAACCAGCGAGTCGAGTTCGAGATCGCCCAGGGCCAGAAGGGCCCGCAGGCCGAGCAGGTCCGCCCCATCTGATCTTGCTTGGATAGAGCCGATCTGACGCGAACAGCCCGTCGCCGGAAGGCGGCGGGCTGTTCCGCGTCCTGACCATGCCATCTCCCCCATGCCATCTCCCCCATGCCATCTCCCCCCATGCCATCTCCCCCCATGCCATCTCCCCCCAATGCCGTCTCCTCCATGGCGTCTCCGTGTCGTGCGGCACCGGCCACGTCATTGCTGAACGAGCCGGCCGGGTCGCGGTCAGCCGGCCGGCAGGTCGAAGCCGTCTCCCCAGGCCGTATCCCGGGCCGACCGGTACGCCTGGACACCGGCGCGCCGCGTCACGATCTGCTCCGAGGCGATCCCGTCCGGGCGACACAGCCGTAGCGACACCAGGCCCTTGCGCTGAGCCGGCCGTCGCAGCACCCGCGCCGGGCGCGGGTCCACGGCCGAGTGCGTCGCGACCAGGTACGAGAACTTCTCATCCTCATAACTCAGATCGCCTTCCTTGAGCCTGCGGTGCAGCGCGGACCGGTTCACACGTACCCCGAAGTGGCACCAGTCGGGCGCGGCCAGCGGGCAGGCCAGCGCGTGCGGGCACGGTGCGGCTAGTTGCCATCCGGCCGCCACCAGCCACGAACGCGCGGCGAGGACCCGGCGGTATCCGGCCGGGGTGCCCGGCTCGACGACCACGATCGCACCGGTCGCGGCGCCGCACGCCGCGTCCAGCAGCCGGGCCTGGTCCGATTCGGACAGCTCGCCAAGCACGTATGACACCGTGACCAGGTCGGCGCTGCCGGGTAGCGCGGCACCCAATGACCAGCTTGCCCAGGTGGCCGCCCGGATGGGCGCCACGGCCGCCTCACGGGCGAGTGCCGCGCCTAGATCGAGAGCGTGGCGGGCTTGATCGGCGACGATCACCCGGCCGAGATCGGGAAATCGGGCGGCCGCCGCCCACGCCGCCGCCCCGGTGCCGCCACCGAGATCCAGCATCGACCGCGGGCGCACCGCGGACGGCACCTGCGCCAGCGCCGCGGCCACCGCCGAGAACGTGGCCGGCATCCGGTATGCCGCGTATGCCGCCGCGTCGGCGGAATTGGCGACGATGGGCACCTTCGGGACGGCGCCTGACCGATAGGCTGCGATCAGCTGGTTGACGGCACGGCGCAACGGGTCGACGGCGATGCCGGCAAGACCGGTCTGAAGGGCGGCACGCAGGTCATCAGGGAGTTCGGGCACATCGCCTCTCGATCATCAGGACGCGTGGTCTCAAACCGGCGTGCCATCGGCCAGACCCGCCGAGCTTCGAAAGTACCCGCGAGTGCTGTTAGCCTTTGGACCGCTGTTCTGGCCCTGCCGCCGACGACCGGCCGGCCTGCCCACGTCTAGCTTAGGAAGATCGATGATCGGACTCGTGCTTGCCGCCGGCCAAGGTCAGCGGCTGCGCCCGTACACGGATTCGCTGCCCAAGACGCTGATCCCGGTTGACGGCGACGACACCATCCTGGACATCATCCTGCGCAACCTGGCCAAATCCGATCTCTCCGAGATCGCGCTCGTCGCCGGGTACGCCGCGGATGCCCTGCGGGCCCGCGTACCGGACCTGGAGGCCAAGCACGGTGTGACGTTGACGATCATCGACAACGACCGGTTCGACCGCAACAACTGCTACTCGCTCTGGCTTGCCCGTGACGCCTTCGCAGACGGTGCGCTGCTGGTAAACGGTGACACCGTGCACCCGGTCGAGGTCGAGCAGACGCTGCTGGGCACCGACAGCGGTGCCGACCTGGCCCTGGCGGTCGACGTCACCAAGCAGCTGACCGACGAAGCGATGAAGGTCACCCGCGATGGCAACGGCCACGTCGCCCGGATCACCAAGCAGATGCCGGTCGAAGCGGCCCACGGCGAGTACATCGGCGCCAGCCTGATCAACGCGGCCGTGGCCGCCGATCTCGCCGCCGCGCTGGAGGAGACGTGGCGACGGGACGAGAGCCTGTACTACGAGGACGGCTACCAGACGCTGATCGATCACGGCGTGAACGTCGGGGTCGCCGCCCTGCCACCGCTCGAATGGGTCGAAGTGGATGATCACGCCGACCTGGAACGAGCCCGGGATCTGGCATGCCGCTGCTAGCACGAACCCTGCTCACCCCGCTGACCATCGAGATCAGCGCGGGGGCGGTCGGACGGATCGGCGAGGTGCTCGCCGACCGCCGGATAACCGGCGCCGGTGAGGTGGCGGTCGTGCTCGGCAACGGCATCGGCGGTGAGCTGGACGAGACCGTTGCCGCCGGCCTGCCACGGGCCGAGATCAAGCACATCGAAGCCGGCACGCTGGAGGCCGCGCAGGCGCTCGCCGACGACCTCAAGACTCAGTCATTCGACGCGGTGGTCGGCATCGGTGGCGGGCGGGTGCTGGACACCGTGAAGTACGCGGCCACCCAGAAAGGTATGCCGATGGTGGCGGTTGCCACCAGCCTGGCCCATGATGGCCTGGCGTCGCCGGTCAGCAGCCTGGTCCGAAGCGGCCACTCCATCTCCTATGGCGTACACACCCCGATCGCGGTCATGGTCGACCTCGACCTGGTGGCCCGCAGCCCGCTCTACCAGATCCAGTCCGGTATCGGCGACACGGTCAGCAACCTGTGCTCCACCGCGGACTGGCAGCTCAGCAACGCCGTCAACGGCGAGCCGGTCGACGGGCTGGCGCTGGCCCTGGCGCTTATCGGCGCCGAGGCGGTGGTCAACCATCCCGGTGCCACGACCGATGAAGACTTCCTCGCGGCGCTCGCGAACTCGCTAATCCTCGGCGGCATCTCGATGGCGGTAGCCGGATCGTCCCGACCGGCCAGCGGGGCATGCCATGAGATCACCCACGCCATGACCGAGATGTTCCCGGAAGCCGCGAGTCATGGCATCGGGGCCGGCATCGGAGCCCTGTTCGCCACCTACCTTCGCGCACGTCACGGTGTGGGCCGCGACAGTGCGCCGACCATGCGGACGTTCGGCCGGATGAGCGAAACGATGCGGCGCCACGGCCTGCCCCGCACGCCGGCGGAGGTCGGTTTGACCACCGAGCAATTCGCCGCGGTCGTCGAGCATGCTCCGGCTACCCGGCCGGGCCGCTTCACGATCCTGGAACACCTCGATCTCGACAACGCCGCGATCCTGACCGCTGTCAAGGAGTACACCGATGCCGCTTGCTGAGGATGTGATCGCCTGATGGCTTTCTCCGGCTCCCGCGCCCGCGCGCTGCGCGTACCCGCCGTCCATCCGGATCTTCAGCCGGCTCTCGGCGCGGACACCCGGCAATGATGCACGCGCTGCTGTTCGCGACGGAAGCCGCGGCTGCTGGACCGGCCGCCGCCGGGCCGGCCGCGCTGATACCGCTGCCAGGCGGCGCTACGGTCATCGCAGATCTGACCGGCAAGCTGGCCACCCTGGGGGTAGACCAGATCACCGTGATCAGCCGACCGGAGTGGGGCCAGGCGCTGCGGTCCGGCGGGTTCGAGGTGATCGAGAGCAAGGATGCCGCAACCGACCTGGCTGTCATCCGGGACACCGCCACCGCCACCTCCGGTTCGATCGCGCTGCTCAGCGCAGACCTGCTCGGACATGCCTCGGCACTCGCCCCGATCGCGGGCCCCCGTGCCCGCCGAGCGGTCGCGGCGGTTCAGGCCGGCCCGGGCGTGGACGTGAGCGATGTCGCACCGCCGGTCATGCGAGAGCGGGACCTGGTCATCTCGGTCGGGACGCACTTCCACCAGGTCACCAGGCCCAACGCCGTGTTCCGATCGATGCTGTCGGTGCCGGGCTCCGATCGCGACCGGCTGGCAGCGGCATGCGCCGACCTGCTGGCCGAAGGCGACTCGGGCGCCATCGATCTGGACGAGGCGGCCGGCCGGTACGGCGCCACCGCTCTGGCGCTGCTCGCGCTGGTCCGGACCGGTGTCACCGTCTCGGCGTACAACGTGCGGCTGGTGAAGGCCGAGCGGGTGACTTCCGCCGAAAGCGCGAGCACGATGCAGGCGGCGCTTGACTCGGTCGTCGAGGACGACGCCCGCGCGCACGCGGCGATCAAGGAGGACGAGGAGTTTCTCGCTCTCCATCTGGTGCATTCCGCGTCGCCGTACATGGTTCGCTGGTTCTACCGGCACCGGATCACCCCGGACATGGTCACCTGGATATCCATCCTGGTCGGTGTCGCGGCGGCCGTGGTTGTCGCGATCGGCGGCCGGATTCCGATGGTGATCGGCAGCGTCCTGCTCTATGCCAGCTTCGGCTTCGACTGCATGGACGGCACGCTCGCCCGGTACGGCGGCCGGACCAGCCAGTGGGGCGGATGGCTCGACATGATCGCCGACCGTGCCAAGGAGTATCTGGTCTTCGCCGGCTTCGCCATCGGCGGAATCCGAATGGGCGAGAAGAACATGTGGGCACTGGCACTCGCGGCGATGGTCCTCCAGACCATCCGGCACGCCGTGGATACCTGGTACGGTGCCTTGCAGGACACCTCGACGCGATCGCTTCCCGTGGTGCCGCTCGATTCCCGGCTGGACCGGCTGGGACTGCGGGCCGCGGCCGGCACCGTGCCCGGCGGGATCGGCGGCAAGCTGGGACAGCTCTCGGCGTCGGCACATGGCCGCTACCGGTCGCCGGCATATTGGCTCAAGCGAAGCGTGGTGCTCCCCATCGGCGATCGCTGGCTGCTGATCGCCGTGAGCGCGGCATTGTTCGGGCCGCGGTGGATGTTCATCATCCTGCTGGCCGCCGCCAGCCTGGCATTCGCCTATGTGCTGGCCGGGCGGACGTTGCGGGCCCGAGCCATGAAGGTCGTGGTGATGCCGCGGTTCGGGGTGGCCGAGCAGCGCGACGACGGCTTCATCGCCCGGGCCGTCGCGGCCACCGGTGTCGGGGTGCGGCCGCTGCCGGCGATCGCGCCGTCGGTGATCGTTAATCTGACCGGCCTGGCCTTGCTGATCACCGGACACCGGCTTCCCGGCTGGTACGTTCCGGCGGCCGTGGTGATCGGGCTGCTTGCCGCGTTCGGTTCTGGAGCCCCGCATACCGGGTCCCTGGACTGGCTCATCATCACCGGCCTGCGCACCGCCGAGTACACCTTCATCGTGCTTGCCGGGGTGGCCGGTGGCGTACCGCTGCCGCTGATCTACGCCTTCATCGCCATGCTGGTGCTCTACCACTACGACCTGGCCGGACGCACCGAGAAGGCGGCGACACCGTTCCGCGGCATCGGCTGGGCTCTCGGCTGGGACGTGCGCACGCTCCTGCTCGGCGCGGCGGTAACCGCCGGTGTGGCGACCGCCGCGTTCGCGGCCGGCACCGCCTACCTGGCCGGTCTGCTGGTCGTCGGTACGACGATCGGCCTGATCCGCACGCCCGCGCCCGAGCCGGCCATCGCCTGACACAAGCGGAACGACCGTCGCGGCGGTGTGCCGGGGCCGCGCCGGGCATGGCCGCACGCTCGCAAGCGTCGGGCATGTGACTAATGAGGGTGATCAGTGGTTAGGTGTGCGTACCATCGCGTCGCTTCGCAAGAGTGTCACCCGATATCGAGGAGACAACCATGCGCCATAACTACCGATCAGCGGCTCGGAACTTGACGGCGCTCGCCGTCACCGCGGCAGCCACGGTGATGATGGCCGGATGCGGTTCCAGCGCCCCGAGCGGCACCGGCGCGCTGGCCAGCACGAGCGAGAGCCCGATGCCAGGCGCATCCGCTTCGGCCAGTCCGGCCGGCTCGGCCACCCCGACCGCGACCTCGACGCCGACCTCCGGAGCCGCCACCAAGACGTCCACGGCCACGCCGTACCCGAGCAACTACGCGCAGGCGATCCTGAACGCGTGGAAGGCCAAGGACTCGGCCCGCCTGACGCTGCTCACATCGTCGACCACCGCGCACCACATGATCAGCGGTCTCGGCTCGGTCAACCAGCACTGGACGCACATCCGCGACGACGGTGCCATGGGTTCGACGTACGCCTCGTACTACAACTCCGCCGGCGACCTCCTGGTGCTGCGCTTGGTCAACGCGACCATGGCCGCGCACAAGTACCACGCCGGCACGCTGGATACCTACGACAAGATGAGCTACCCAAGCGACCCCACCGCCTACGTCAAGAAGTTCGTCGACGGCTGGATCGACGGCAACGTCGCGCGCATGCGACTGCTGTCCGGCTCCGGTGTCACCAACCACTTCCTGACCCTCACCACCCCCGACTCCAGCTACACGGTCGGACCCGCCCCGCAGGGCGGCGCCGCCGGTACCGACCCGATCGAGATCAAGGAAGCCTCGGTCTCGCTGGACCAGACTGTCAAAGTGGCCTTCCCGGTCCTTGGCGGGCCACACGCCATCGAGGACTGCCTCCCGACGTGCATCCCGTAACCGCCTCGGGACCGATTCCCGGCATGTAGTCGGCCGCCGCCGGCGCTGAGCCAACGCTGGCTAGGGTGTCCGGATGAAGGTCCTCGTCCTCAGCCATGACGACGTCACCGACTTGCTGTCGGTCGCCGAGTGCATCCCGCTGATGCGTGACACCCTCACGGCGCTCAGTTCCGGAGCCGGCCACCAGCCGCTGCGCACCGTTGTGGCTCCGCCCGGCCAGCCCGGATTTCTCGGATTGATGCCCGGCTTCGTCTCCGCCTCGAAGCCGGTGCTCGGCGTCAAGCTGCTCGGCATCTTCGGGGCCAATCCGGCGCTCGGCAAGGACACCCACCAGGGCGCCGTGGTGCTGCTCGATCCGCAGACCGGCGAGATGCGAGCCGTCGTCAATGCCTCGGCGATCACCGCCGTGCGTACCGCCGCCGTGTCGGCGGTCGCGACCGACGTGCTGGCGACCGCCTGCGCATCGGTGCTGACCATCATCGGCACCGGCGTGACCGCTCAATGGCATGCCCGCGCGCTCATTCACGTCCGTCCGCTTGCGTCGATCCGGCTGGTCGGCCGTGCCACGGCACGCGGCCTGGCGGTGGCCGCGGCGCTCGGCGCCGAGTTGCCGGTCCCGATCACGTTCACCACTGACACGGCGGCCGCACTTGACGGTGCCGACCTGGTGGTTACCGCGACCACCTCGCCGGAGCCGGTGATCGACCGGGCCTGGCTGGCACCCGGTGTCCATATCAATGCCGTCGGAGCGTGCCGGCCGGCCGAGCGGGAACTGGACAGCGCGACCGTCGCCGAGGCGGCGTTCTTCGTCGACCGGCGCGAGTCGGCGCTGCGCGAATCCGGCGACCTGCTGCTATCGGGCCTGGGCTGCGATCACATCCGGGGCGAAGTGGGCGAGGTGTGCGCGGGCACGGTCGGGGGCCGGGCCGCGGCCGAACAGATCACCGTGTTCGAGTCGCTCGGGCTCGCGGTCGAGGATCTGGCCGCGGCGGCACACGTGGTGGAGGCCGCCGCGCGCACCGGCCACGGGACGTGGGTTGACTTCTAGGCGTTCCCAGCGCACCGTCACCGCCCGTACCCTGGCTGCGTGGATCTGCATGTCAGCCTGGACGGGAGCGCGGACCTGTCTGGGCAGATCTACCGGCAGTTGCGCTCGGCGATCCTGGAGGGCCGGCTGCGGCCCGGTGAACCCGTGCCGTCCACCCGGGACGCCGCACGGCAGCTGTCGGTGTCTCGCAACACCGTAGCCACCGCCTATGACCACCTCATCGCGGAAGGCTTCCTGATCAGCCGCAGCGGCGTCGGAACCTACGTCAGCGAGCAGGTCCGCGGACGCGTCCCGGTGGTGTCGGCGGCCCAGGCACGCCTGCCCGTTCGCGAGTTCTGGGACACCGTGGGCAACCCACCGGTGCTGGACCGGTTCCGGCCCGAGTTCGACTTCCGCGTCGGCATGCCCGACGCCCGCCAGTTCCCGTACGCGACGTGGCGCGCCCTGGTCTCCGATCAGCTCCGCGACTCGGCCGTCGGCTCCGGCGCCTACATCGACCCGGCCGGTCACGAGGGCCTGCGCGCGGCTATCGCGAGGCACATCGCTGTCTCCCGGTCGGTGCGTGCCGTCGCCGATCAGATCCTCGTCACCAGTGGAACCCAGCAGGCGCTGGACCTCCTCGGGCGAGTGGTGCTCGAACCAGGTGACGTGGTCGCCGTCGAGGACCCCGGATATCAACCCGCCTGCCTGCTGTTCCGCTCCCTCGGGGCGAGGGTGGTGGGCGTCCCGGTCGACGACGAGGGCATCGCCGTGGACCGCCTGCCGGCCACTGCGAAGCTGGTCTTCGTCAGCCCCTCCCACCAGATGCCGCTCGGTGTGCGCATGTCGATGCCCCGGCGGCAGGCCCTGCTGGCCTGGGCCGATCGGGTCGGCTCGATCGTCATCGAGGACGACTACGACAGCGACTTCCGGTTCACCGGCCGCCCGATCGAGCCGCTGCACAGCCTCGACGCGGCCGGTCGCGTGGTCTACATCGGATCGTTCTCCAAGACCATGCTTCCGACCTTGCGGCTCGCCTTCTGCGTGGCACCGCCGGCCCTGGTCGCCCCGATGCGGCGGGCCAAGCTCCTGCTTGACTGGCATACCGCGGTCCCGATGCAGGCCGCTCTCACCGAGTTCATCGACCGTGGCTTGTTCGCCCGGCATCTGCGCCGGATGCGCCGGATCTACCAGGCGCGCCGGGACCGCATCACGATGATCCTGGAGCGTGACTTCGGCGGCTGGCTCCGCCTGATACCGTCCGTGGCCGGCCTGCATCTCACCTGCGAGATGTTCGGCGGCGGTGCCGGCGAGGCGCGGGCCTGGGCCCACCGGGCCCGGCAGGCCGACATCGGGATCCAGGCGCTGTCCGACTTCGCGATCACACCCGGCGTGACCGACGGACTGGTCTTCGGGTACGGGATGATCCCGATCGAGCACATCGATGCCGGCCTGGACCGGCTCCTCGATCAGGCCTGCTGACACGGCGTCCGCGCACGTTGCCCGGCCGGTCCACCCGACGGTCCCGCGCGACGCGCCGTCTCGACAACCGGTTGCACTGCCGGACTGATTGGCGGTCAAAGTGTGACCGGCCCATCGTAGGGCGGCCGATCCTGGATCTCGCGCCCCGCATGGCTGATTCCTAGCCTGGTCATAAGCGCATCGGCGAGCTACGGCGGGGGTGATGTCGTGATCGGGGTGATCGGAGGCCGGGACCCGGTGGCGCGCTCGATCGTGGACCATCTCGCGACAACCGGCCATCCGGTGCGGGTGCTCACCGGCGACCCGGACCACTCAGACCTCCCGAGCGCCGCCGAAGTGCTGACCGGCGATCTCCGCGATCCCGGCGCGCTCGCCCATGCGCTGGCCGGGGTACAAGCGGTCTACCTGCGTGTCGGCACCTGGCTCGGCGCCCGGTACCGCGACATCATCGGCACCTTCCTCGACATCGCCATCGACACGGGCGTGGAACGGGTGGTGCTCCGGTCCAGCGGCGCGATCGACGAGTGGGCCGGAACCCAGGACGATCCGGTGGCCGCGCTGTACCACGGCATCGAGTGCGACATCCGGTCCAGTGGGCTGGGATGGACCTTCCTACGGCTTGAGGTGGCTTCCGCGGACGCTCTGCGGTGGGCGTTCCAGGTGCCCCGTCAACTGGCCGTCGGCGACGTGGTGCGGGGCCCGTACGCGGGTGCCGCTGGTTCGCCGATCCATCCGGCCGACTTCGCCGCCGTCGCGGTCGCCGCACTGACCGACTGCGCCCACGACCGGCGGGTGTACCCGGTCACCGGGCCCGCGTCGATGACGCACGCCGAACAGGTCCGGCTGATCGGGGTGGTTCGCGGCCGTACCTGCTACTACGACGAGATCGACGAGGCCGCCGCGCGTAATCGGATCAACCCGGCGGCGCCCGCGGACCTGCTGTTCGCGACGTGGGCGAAGCACGTCGGGATGCCGGCGCCGATCACCGATACGGTGCAGCGGCTCACCGGCCGGCCACCGCGTACGCCCCGGCAGTGGGCGCTGGACTACCCGCGCGGCTGAGCCGTCGGCAGTCGCCGGCCCACGTGCCGGCTCGCGGCCGACGGCCGGTCAAGCCCCGTTCGCCAGTGTCACCAGGTCCACCGCCTCCGGCAGGCTGACCGGCCGGGACACGCCCTCCGGCAACCGCTCCGGCCAGCCCGGCCCGGCTGCTATCACGAGCGCCGGCCGCCCACCGGTGGCGAGCACCACTCGCAACTGGGCGATGTCACCGGTCTCGGCCGTCTGCGACCAGAGCACGACCGCTGCCGGCCCGGTGCGGCGGATCGCGTCGATCAGCGCCCGTACCGGGGTGCGCGCGCCAAGCATGCGGCACCCCAGACCACGCTCGGCCAGGGCCGCTGCGAGCGCCTCAAGGGGCAGGCTGTGCTGCTCCTCGTCGGCGCATGCGAGCAGCACCCGCGGCAGCGAGTCGGACACCGGCCGTGGCACCGTCGCCAGGGCGGCGGACACACCGCGCGACAGTAGATGTTCGACCTCGATCAGCTTGCCGGTGGCCGCCTGTTTCCTGCCGACTCCGACGAGTACCGGGACGACCAGATCGTCCCAGGCGGCGACGACTCCGTGCGCCATGATCGCTTCGCTTACCGTGGTGCGGACCGCGTCAGCGTCCAGCCGGATCGCCGCCCGTGCCAGCCCCCGGGCCTTCGACCCGGCCCGTCCGACCGGAATCGCGTGGCCGCCACCGGCGCGGACCGCCGTGGGCTTGGCGTGCGACCCGGCCTTCGCGATGCGGGCCGCCTCGGCGGCGGGCACACCCTGTGTGGTGAGCTGGCGCATGGTCTCCAGACGCCGCAAGTCCGCCTCGCCGTAACGCCGGTGGCTGCCGGCCTGATGAACGCTCGGGCCAAGGCCGTAGCGCTGATGCCAGGTACGCAGCGTGGTGACGGCGATGCCGAGGCGTTGCGACACGGCTCCCGGTGTCAGACCAGCATCATCCACCAGCTCAGGGTACCGTCAAGACAAGTTGCGTCGATAGCTGCATAGGTGAATGTGGGATGCAAACGCTGATCATGCTGTTTACCAGAGACCTCCGGGTGCACGACAACCCGGCGTTGTCGGCGGCCGTACGCAACTCGGCCCGGGTGATACCCATGTTCGTGTTCGACCCGCGGATCAAGGTCCCGGCCGCCCGGCGGCGATTCCTCGCCGAGAGCCTGCAAGACCTCCGTGCCGCCCTGCGCGATCGGGGCGGTGACCTCCTGATCCGCGAGGGCGATCCGGTCGCCGAGGTGATCACCGTGGCTCGCCGGATGGGCGCCGATGGGGTCGCGATGACCCGGGACGTGAGCGGGTACGCCACGCGGCGCGAGCGCCGGATGATCCGGGAGTGCGAACGTCACCGGCTCGGGCTGGCGCGGTTCGACGGCGTGACGGTGGTGCCACCCGGCGACGTGGTGCCCACTACCGGCGGCACCCACTACCGGGTCTTCACTCCGTACTACCGGGCCTGGTCGGCGAGGCCGTGGCGGCAACCGGCGCCGACCCCGCGCACCATCGATTGCGGCGAACTGCCCGCCGGGGTACCGATCCCGGCCGCGCCACCCGGCCCGAGCTGGGCCGGCGGCGAGTCACAGGCACTGCGCCGCCTGTCAAACTGGAGGCGGCGCTCCGCCCGGTACGCCGACGGGCACGATGATCTAGCCGGCGACCGCACCTCGCGGCTGTCGCCCTACCTGCATTTCGGATGCCTTTCGCCGTTACGGCTGGCCACCTCGGACCTTCCGGACGCCTACGTCCGGCAGCTGTGCTGGCGCGACTTCTACCACCAGTTGCTGGCCGCCTTCCCGAGGCTCACGACCACCAACGTCCGCGACAGCGCCCAGGACAATTGGACCGAAGATCCGGCGGCGCTGGAGCGATGGAAGCATGGCGAGACCGGGGTGGACATCGTCGACGCCGGCATGCGGCAGCTACTCGACGAGGGGTGGATGCACAACCGAGCCCGGCTGATCACCGCGTCCTACCTGACCAAGACACTCGGCATCGACTGGCGCGAGGGTGCCGCCTGGTTCATGGAGCGTCTGGTTGACGCGGATGTGGCGAACAACTTCGGCAACTGGCAGTGGGTCGCCGGTACCGGCACGGACACGAAGCCGTACCGCAAGTTCAGCCCGGCCCGGCAGGCCGAACGGTTCGACCCGGACGGCGCCTACGTCAGGCGCCACCTCGGGCGATAGCGGCTTTCCACAGGCTCGCCACACCGGTTTGCCGACGTGGCCCCGCCCGGGCAGGGTATCGGTGTGTTTCGATTGCCCTTCCGAGGGTCGGGCGCGGTGGCGGCCGGTCACGTCTCGCGCGGACAACTGCGGGGACCAGGATTCCGGCGGTTGTTTTCTGACGTCTACATCAGCGCCGGCGTCGCGCTGACTCACTATCACTGGTGCCGGGCGGCGGTCCTGTACGCCGGAGAAGGTGCCGTGATCGGCGGGCGCAGCGCCGCCAACCTGTGAGCAGTCGAGCAGCGGCCAGACGCCGTCGAACTGATCGTGCCGTGCCACCGCCGGGTGCGGACGCCGGGGCTGGCGGTGACCCGGTGCCATCTGGACCAGTCCGACGTCCGGAGCCCGGAGATCGGGTACTCCGAGGGTGGTCCGGCGCATTATCGCGTCCGCCGCGATCACCGCATCGGTACGCGGCAGGGTTCGGACCAGGTCGAACGCGGTACGCATCGCCGAGGTTACCGGCACGCCACGCCTGCTACGCGGTGTGCGCCAAGCCTGCGAGCGGATCGAACTGCTGGAGCCACTCACCGAGTCGCCGATGGAGTCGGTGTGCCGGCTGGTACTCCTCGACGGCGGGCTGCCCGGCCCACGGCCCAGCATGTGGTGATACACCGTGGTCGCCACCTGGCCCGGCTCGACTTCGCCTACCCCGAGCTGATGATCGGGATCGAGTACGAGGGAGATCACCATCGCAGCCGGGAGACATTCCGGCGCGATATCGCGCGGTACCGGGCTCTTGAAGACATGGGCTGGGTCATCGTCCGGGTGACCGCGGACGATGTGTTGCGTGATCCGGACCTTATGGTGGCGCGGATCCGCCGACTGATCCGCGAGCGGTCGGACCGGGCGGTCGGGCGATCCCGCGAGCGGAAAGAATAGTGGACGCTCATGGTCGTGATCATGGCCGATTAGCGACCACCAGCGTCCACTATGTTTGATCAAGGGCGGGCGAGGCCGGGCGAGGCGGGGCTGGCCGGTGCGGCCGGGCCAGGCCGGTGTGGCCGGGCCGGGCCGGCGAGGCAGGCCGGTGCGGCCGGGCCAGGCCGGGGGCGATCATCCGGCACGCGGCGGCAACGGCACGAACCCTGAGGTGCGGCGAACATAATCGGCATAGCCGGGACGGCGCTGCTCGATCCCCTTCTCCAGCAACGGCTTGCCGGTCTTCCCGGCCAGGAAGTAGGTCATCAAGGCCGGCGACGCGATCGTCAGCAGCCCGGACCAGGAGCCGAGGGACAGCACCCACAGCCCCCACCACAGGGTGGCATCGCCGAAGTAGTTCGGATGCCGGGTGTACCGCCACAACCCGGTGTCCAGAACCCGGCCCCTGCTGTCCGGGTCGCGGCTGAACCGAGCCAACTGGAAGTCACCGACCGCCTCGAAGAAGAATCCGACCGCCCAGATGACGCTACCGGCGACCAGGACCGGCACGGACACGTGCTTCTGGTACTGCACCACCTGAACCGGCAGCGAGACGAACCACATGATGACGGCCTGGAGCAGGTAGATCATCCGCAACGCGTACCAGTTCGGGTTGCCGGCGGCCCGGCCCAGCAGCGCGGCGTACCTCGGATCCTCGCCCTTGCCGCGGCTGCGCGTGAAGATGTGCGCGGCCAGGCGCACGCCCCAGGCCACCGTCAACGCGGTAGGGAGCAGCCGGTTCCACAGCGCCCCGGACGAGATCACGGCGGTGGTCACGGCGATGGCGGAGAACCCCAGCCCCCACGCGATGTCGATCACCCGGTGCAGCCTGCGAGCCACGCCGATCGCGAACGTGATCAGTACGACGGCGAGGGTGACAAGCGCCGTTATCCACAGGTTGGCCAGCACAGCGACTCCCACTCCGGGGTTGGCGGGAACTTGCTCTCACCGTTGGCGGCCGGCCGTACCGCCAGGATCTGGTCCACGCCCGTGCGACGTTCGGCGAACGACAGCGAACCGCCGACCAGGTAGAGCCGCCAGACCCGGGCGGTCGGCTCGCCAACCAGATCGACCGCCTCCGGCCATCGCTTCTCCAGCGTGGACAGCCACGCCATCGCGGTCTTGACATAGTGCTCGCGCATCGCCTGCACGTGGCGCACTTCGAAGCCGGCCTGCTCCAACAACGACACCGTCTCGCCCACCGGCCGCATGTGCATGTCGGGAGCGATATAGGTCTCGATGAAGGCTCCGCCCCTGGGGGCCGCCGAACCTCGGGACATCTGCTGCACCACCAGCCGTCCGCCTGGCTTGACGTGCTCGAACAGCTTGGCGGCGAAGATCGGATAGTTGTGCTCCCCGACGTGCTCGCCCATCTCCACGCTGGCCACCGCGTCGAACGGGCGCTCATGAATGTCGCGGTAGTCGAGGTGCCGCACATCGACCAGGTCGGCAAGGCCACGGTCGGCGGCACGCTTGGCCACGAACGCGTGCTGTGCCGCCGACAGCGTCACGGCGGTGACCCGTACGCCGAAGAATTGCGCGGCGTAGAGGGTCAGCGATCCCCATCCGCAACCCACGTCGAGCAGCCTCATCCCGGATCGCAAGCCGAGCTTGCGGCAGATCAGGTCGAGCTTATCCGCCTGGGCGTCCACCAGCGAGTAGAGCGGGTCGTCGGGCCGGGTCCAATACGCCGACGAGTACGCCATGTTCTCGTCGAGGATCAGCCGGTAGAAGTCATTGGACAGGTCATAGTGGTGCCGGATGGCGGCGCGATCACGATCCTTGCTGTTAACGCGGCCATGCAAGGACGCCTCTAGCCGGGGTGGCCGCGGACGGCGGCCGAACGCACCGTAGCGGGCGGCGATCCGAGCCGCGCGCAGCCGGTCAGCCAGGCCGAACTTCACCCTCTGCAGCTTGGCCGCGCCGGCCAGCGACCAGAACCGGCGGAGCCCCTCGGCCAGGTCGCCGACCACATCGATCTCGTCGAGCACGTACGCGGCGGCCACTCCGAGTTCGTTCGGGCTCCACAGCAGCCGGCGCAACGCCGCTCGATCCCTGATGACCAGCGTCGGACCGGATTCCGGACCGGTTTCGCTGCCGTCCCAGGCCCGTAGCCGCACCGGTATGTCGGTGCCGATCACGCTGCGAGCCACGCTGGCGAGGTCTTCGGCGATGGTTCTCACGTTGCCTCCCCCCGGAACACGTATTGCCCGACATTCAGGTAGCCAGAGGCGAACCCCGCTTCCGAGTACGCCAGGTAAAGCTCCCAGGTACGCCGGAAGACATCGTCGAACCCGTGCTGCTTGATGGTCTCGAAGTTGGCGGAGAACCGGTCACGCCACAGCCGCAGCGTGCTCGCGTAGTCGCCGCCGAATTCGTGCCGGTCGATCAGTGGCAGCGCGCACTCGCGCTGTATTACCTCCGGGGACGGGATCAAACCGCCCGGGAAGATGTACTTCTGGATCCAGGTGTGAGTGCGCCGGGTAACCCGCATCCGGCGGTGCTCCATGGTGATGGCCTGCAACCCGATCCGGCCGTCCGGGCGGACCAGGCGACGCAGCGTCTCAAAGTACGCCGGCCAGAATTCGGCACCGACCGCCTCGATCATCTCGACGCTCACCACGGCGTCGTAGGCTGCCTGGCCGGGCACGTCCCGGTAGTCGCATAGCCGCACGTCCACCCGGCTGGACAGGCCGGCGGCGGCGATCCGTTGCTGGGCCAGCGCCTGCTGCTCGCGTGAGAGGGTGACGGTGTGCACGGTGGCGCCGCGCTGGGCAGCCCGGATCGCCAGTTCACCCCAGCCGGTACCGATCTCGAGGACCCGCGAACCCGCGCCGACTCCGGTCCGATCCAGCAACCGATCGACCTTCCGGCGCTGCGCCGGGGCGAGGTTGGCCCAGTCCGGGGCGGTCCCGTCGAACAGACCCGAGGAGTACGTCATCGATTCGTCGAGGAACGCCTGGAACAGGTCATTGGACAGGTCATAGTGCGCCTCGATGTTGATTCCGCTCTGAGCCCGTGTGTTGGCGGTCTCCGGCGGGATCGGGTGCGTGTAGAGCGCACGCAGCCACTGCATCTGCCGGGGCACGATCGACTCGACATGCTCGGCGAGCACGCGCAGCAGCCCGGTGAGGTCGTCGGTCATCCAATCACCGGCCTGGTACGCCTCGCCGAAGCCGATCAGGCCCCCGGCGCCAAGCCGGCGGTAGAACGCGTCCGGCCGGACGAGTCGCAGAGTCGGGCCGTCGACCCCGGAAACCCGGCCGTCGGGATGCACCACCCGCAATGGCAGACGCGCGGCGGCCCGGTCCAGCAGCGCCCTTGCCACCCTGGCCTTCAGGTGCGAGCGTGGCATCGCGGCGACATCCGGCCAGCGACTACCGTCGACCAGGTTCGCAGCGGGTTCGAGCAGCTGAGTCATCGCCGCCTCCAAGGGTCGCCTGCCGGTGAGGGCGTACGAGCGATCACGGGCAAGCCCTTCAGGTAAAGCCGGATACCGTGCCAGCGGATCCGGGCGCTGATCATCAAGGTGTGCAGTGGGTACCGCAGTGCCAGCCGAGCCAGGTTGCCGGCGCTGGCCGCCCGCCGCCGCCCGTCGAGGCTGGCGGTGAACGGACGGCCGTCCGGTCGGACCAGGCTGATCAGCAGGCTCAGCCGGTCCGAGGGCACCGGCAGCCGCATCTGGTACTCACCGTCGACGCTGAAGAACGGCGATACGTAGAACTGCTTGCCGACCCGGGCCGCGCCGCTTTCCGACTCCGTACGCAACAGATAACGATGGCGGCCGCCATAGGTGTTGTGCACCTCGGCGATGACCGCGCGAAGCCCGCCTGAGGCGTCGTAACACCAGTACACCGACAGCGGATTGAACACGTGGCCGAGAACGCGTGGCTGCGTCAGCATGAGGACGCGGCCGGTTCCGATGTCGATCCCGCTTCCGGCGAGGAACGCCAGTACGTTCTCGCGTAGTGACCGGTCCGGATCTCCGCAGTGATCGGCACTGCGGAACCGGGCCAGCGGGCGAAGCGGCCACGGCAGCGACGGCAGCCGATCCAGGTCGACCAGCCAGTAGTAGGTGGCGTGGGCGAAGCCGTACCGGATCGGCCGCAGGCGGTTGTGCCGCACCACGCACTCGTAAAGCTGGGCGCTGGCTACCATGTCACCCCGAGTTGCTCGGCGGCACCGGCCCCCGACCGGCAGCCGTCCTCATGGAAACCCCATCCATGGTATGCACCGGCGAAGGCGATCCGGTTGCTCGCGATCTCCGGCAGGCGGCGCTGCGCGGCCAGTGCCCGCGGGGTGTAGATGGGATGGGTGTACGTCGTTCGCATGATCACCCGGCTTGGATCGATGTCGGCGGACCGGCCCAGGCTCACCACAAAGTCGGTGTCGGCATCGAGCCGCTGCAGCGTGTTCATGTGATAGCTGACCCGGACCCGGCCGCTACTCGGCGCGCAACCGGGCAACTGGTAATTCCAACTGGACACCGCTCGCCGGGCCGACGGCAGCACGCTCGGATCGGTGTGCAGGACGGTCTCGTTCGACGAATAGCCGAACGCCCCGAGCACCGATTGCTCCGCCTCGGTCGGGCCGGCCAGCAGCCGCAGCGCATCATCGGCGTGGGTAGCGATCACCGCGGCGTCGTACCGCTCGACGGCGCCCGATTCGTCGCGCACGTCGACGTCGAATGCGTGCCGCCGTACCGACCGGACCGGAGCCATGGCGCGTACCGCACCGAGCCGCTTCGCGACCAGATCGACGTAGGCGCGCGAGCCTCCGACGACGGTCCGCCATGTCGGCGACCCGTTGATCGAGAGGGCACCGTGATGGGCCAGGAAGGTGAACAGGTAACGGGCGGGGTAGGACGAGACCAGTTGCGGGCCACACGACCAGACCGCTGAGACCAGAGGCACCACGAAGTGCCGGACGAAGTACGCGCTGTACTCGCCGCGTGCCAGAAACTCGCCGAGAGTGATATCGCCGTCGTCACCACCGTCGCCGGCCAGCAGTGCCCGGGCGTCACGGTAGAAGGCCGGAACCTGCCGGAGCAGGTTGAGGTACCGCGGATTGAGGGCATTGGCGGGACGCGCGAACAGTCCGGAGAACCCGCGCGATCCGGCGTACTCGAGGCGGCACTGAGGGCAGGTCACCGACATGCTCATCTCGGTGTCCTGGGTGGCAACGCCGAGTTCCCGGAACAGCCGGAGCAGATATGGATAGGTCCGCTCGTTGTGCACGATGAAGCCGGAGTCGACCGCGAGGGTGCGTCCCCCGGCGACCACGTCGTGGGTGTGCGCGTGGCCGCCCAACCGGTCATCGGCCTCATACAGCGTCACGTCGGCGGCACGGTGCAGCACGTACGCGGCGGTTAGGCCGGCCACTCCGGCCCCGACGACCGCGATCCGCCGTCTCGGGTTACCTATCACGTCGTGCCGCCTTCCTGGTCTTGGATCGTGTCCACCGCGCGCCGGAAACCTCCCGCGCGATTCGTCGCCGGGACCGGGCTCGAACAGCCCGACCCTGCAAAAGGACTAGTTGCGTCGTTTTCTGCGTCGTTTCTCTGCCGATTATGACCGGCAGGATCCGATGCCGCAACTGGCGACGGCCACATGGACGGCCTCGACCTGGTGATTCACGAGATCAGTCCGCGCGTCTATGAACATACCGGACAAATACGGGCGCTTCGGGCTGGCTCAAGCATCTCCACAGCGAAGCCGAGGGTCCGGGAGCCGTTTCCGGTAGCCGCCCGGCGCACTGAGGGCTCCCCGAGGGAGGCCGCGGCATCGAACCACGCTGATATCGGGTCTTGCCCCCGCAAGCCGTACGCAAATATTCTCCGATCAATCGTGGCGATGAGAAGAAAACCGCCGACACCATTCCCCTCGGAGAGGTGTCATGGCCATCCAACAGTTCCCGAACGTCACCGACTACTCCCGCGAGCACGCCATGACGCTGGCCCGGGACTGCCAGAACCTGCACATGGACGTCAACGGCTGGGCGGACACGGGTCAGCACTTCACGGTGAGCCGCGGCGGTTACGTCCTGGAGGGCCGGCACCGCAGCCTGGAGACGCTGGATGCCGGAGCGCACCAAGTGATCGCGGCCCATTGCCCGGGAGAGAACGGCAACGCGATCGGCATCGAGAACGAAGGCACCTACATCACCGAGACGCCGCCGCAAGCGCTCATCGGCTCGCTGGTGAGGCTGTGCGTGGCGGTGTGCCAGAAGTTCCGGCTGCACGCGTGGGACATCTTCGGGCACTGGGACTTCCACCCCACCGAGTGCCCGGGTATCGCCTTCTACCTGGAGTTCCCGATGGTGCGCTCACTGGTGCTGGCCGCGATGGGCACGCCACGCTCGGACATCCCCGGTCGTCGCTGGCCGGATAGCTGGAGGTTTGTCGACGGGCCGGTCGTCGAGGTGGCGCAGTATCTGCTCAGCAACCTCGGGTACGACCTGGTCCCGAACGGCACCTTCGGGTACGACATGAACGCCGTGGTGGCCGACTTCCAAGCGAGCAACGGCATCCCGGTAGATCCGGACGCGACGTTCGACGCCGCTACCTGGGAGGCTCTCATCCCAACCCTGAACAAGCACGCCACCGGCCTGCCGGTGATCGCACTGCAGTTCATGCTCAACCGCAAGGGCTATGCCGATGTTTCGGTGACCGGCGACTACGACTTCAACACCATGAAGGCGGTCCAGGAAATGCAATGCCTGCACGGGCTGATCCCGGACGGCAAGGTGAACGTGAGCACGTGGTGCGCCGTCGTCGGGGGTTCGGTCCGCGAAGCGTTCCGGGTCTGACCCGTTCATGAGCCAATTCGAAGCCAGGGCGACATGGCCCGTTGGCGAAAAATTCCTTCCTGATTAACGCAAGAAATCGGCGCTTGCCAACGAGCGCCAGTCAATGATAAGCATCCATATACGTGAATGTTAGACCTGGGGAGGCAATATGACATCACGTTCCCGCCGTCTCTTCGCCGGCTTGGTCGGCGTCACGACGGCATTCTTCCTGGCCCTGGTCTCGGCGACCCCCGCCCAGGCCTCCGGCCTCACCTATGGCCTTGACGTCTCGTCCTACCAGGGCAACGTCAACTGGTCAGCACAATGGAACGCGGGCGCCCGGTTCGCCTACATCAAGGCCACCGAGGGCACCTACTACACGAACCCGTACTTCGCTCAGCAGTACAACGGTTCGTACAACCAGGGGATGATCCGCGGCTCGTACCACTTCGCGAGGCCGGACACCACCTCTGGCGCCACGCAGGCCGACTACTTCGTCAACCACGGTGGTGGCTGGTCGAAGGACGGCAAGACGCTGCCGGGCGCGCTCGACATCGAGTACAACCCGTACGGCTCGGAGTGCTACGGCAAGTCACACAGCGGGATGCGAAGCTGGATCTCGTCGTTCATCAACGAGTACCACTCGCGTACCGGCCGCTGGGCGGTCATCTACACGACCACCGACTGGTGGACCACGTGCACCGGTAACTACTCCGGCTTCTGGGCCAACGACCCGTTGTGGATTGCGCGATACGCCAGCAGCCCGGGCACCCTGCCGGCCGGAGCCCCGTACTGGTCGTTCTGGCAGTACAGCAGCTCGGGACCGTTCGCCGGCGACTCCGACAAGTGGAACGGCTCCCTGTCGCAGCTCAAGGTGATGGCCTGCAACGGCTCCTGCTGACGCTCACCGGAACAGCCTGCCAATTGGAGGACGCATGCTCTCCCGGTAGAGCATGCGGGTGACCGGCCCGACCGATCGCATCGGTCGGGCCGGTCGCTGTTACCGGCGGCTGTTACTCCGCTGTTGCCCGACCCGCTGTCACCCGCCGCTGTTACTGGTCTGCTGTTACTGGTCTGCTGTTACACAGCACCGCCGCGCGAGGCTCGCAACTCGGGTCACGGCCTCCAACACGTACGGCTCGGCCTGGTCCCAAGCGCGGGTGACAACGTGATCCGGCCCGTAGCGCTCTCGGATCCCGGCAAGCCGATCCGGCGCCGACATCGGCTCGCCATCCGGGCCGGTGGTCATGTCGGCGTACCAGAGGGTGTCGCGTACCGCCGACTGCTCGTCATCGAACTCGGCCCGCAACTCGCCGTCCAAGCCACGCTGTGCGGCCTCGAAGATCGCGCCGGAGTGGTAGGCGACCAAGCCGCACAGACGCTCCGGATGGCCCTGTTCGCGAAGCCAGCGTGCGCCGTCGAGCGGATGGAAGCCGGTCCGGGAGACCGTCGGGGTGTAGCCGACGTCGTGCAGCCACGCGGCCGCGACCAGGATCTCGGCATCGTTGCCCGCCACCTTCGCCGCCACGGCCGCCACCGCCTGGACATGCGACCACCGGCGAGGGAGCGGCTCGCGCAACAACCCGGCGGCGGTCGCTCGCGCAGAGGCGACCAGGTCCATGCCACTCGACGTTACCGGCATATCGCTTATCGGGCCGGGCCCGCCCGCCATCGGGCAGCAGGTGGTAGTGAATCGCACCGCTACGGTGAGATTCGCTAACCCCGAAGACGGCCTAGTCCTGGTCGAGGCAGAGGCAGAACGGGTGCCCGGCCGGATCGAACAGGACGCGTACGTTGTCTTGCGGCTGGTAATCGGCGACCGACGCACCCAGAGCGACCGCGTCGGCCACCGCGGATTCCAGATCGCCGACCTGGAAGTCGAAATGCATCATCGGCCGTTGTTCGCCCTCGGCCGGCGGCCAGACCGGCCGGCGGTAATCGGTCGCCTGCTGGAACACCACGAACACCGCTCCGCCGGGCGCGGCCAAGATGGCGGTACCCGGTTCTTCGTGGCCGATCGGCCAGCCGAGCAGCTCTGAATAGAAGCCCGCTAGTGCACTGGGGTCCGGCGCTTCGATGGCGGTGCCCCACCACATTCCGGCGCTTCGAGATCGCATGCCAGGACTCTTCCGCATCGCAGACCAGCCGTCCACACCGGCGCCGTCGTGGAGGGGCCACGCCACTAATCGCGGCATGGCAGAGTAGCGGCATGATCGAACCAGAGCTCGCCGAGCTCGCCGCAGGTGTACACGATGGGTGGGGGCTCGACGTGGCGAGCGTTGAACCCGCTCCCGGTGGTCTGGACCGCCAGGCCCGAACCTACCTGGTCAGCATCACTGGCGACGGATACCGCTTCCTGAAGGTTCGACTCGACGATTTCGCTCCCCGGTCGATCCAGGTTCCGGAGTTCCTCGCCGAGCGTGGCTTGAGCGCGGTGGTGGCCCCGATCGGTCCGGTACGGCGTTCCGGCGCGCTCCGGCTGGCACTCTACCCGTTCGTACCGGGCGGCGACCTCTGGCGTGGCGGCCTCACCGAGACTCAGTGGTTCGAGTACGGCCGGTTTCTCGGCGAGATGCACGCGCTTGAGCTGCCCGACGACATGGCTGGCCTGGTTCCGGCCGAGACTTACGAGACGACTGCGCCGCAACGGATCCGCGATCTTGCCGGGACGGTGGAAAACCATCCGGACCTGGGACCGCTGTGGCGCGACCACGCAGCTTTACTGCTGGCGCTCGCTGATGAGGTCGACGTGCTCAGGCGAGCGGCGGCCGCCGATCGGGAGCCCGCGGTGCTATGCCACGGCGACATACACCCGGCGAATCTCATGGCCGATGCCGACGGACAGCTTCGAGTGGTGGACTGGGACGAGCCGGTGCGCGCGCCCCGCGAGCGCGATCTGATGTTCGTGCTGAGCGGCGACTACGGCATGCAGCCGATCAACGCGCGGCGTGAGGCAATGTTCCGGTCCGGATACGGCCGGCTCGACGTCGATACGGACATGCTGCGCTACTACCGCGTCGAACGATGGCTCGATGACATCGCGCTGTTCAACGCGACCGTGCTTGACCCAGCATCGAGCGAGCAGGCGCGGAGGGATGAGCTGGCATTCCTCGTCGGTATCCTCCGCACGATCGTCGCCGAGGAGACTCGTACCGCCGGACTCGATCCCGGTGAGGCCGTCCGCCTGACCGCCCTTGTCCGCGCAAGCGACTGGATGATGCGGGTGCTGCGCACCGTTCGCGACTCCGGCCTGCCCGATGCGTGGGTGGGCGCCGGATCGCTACGAGACCTGGTGTGGAGCGGCGACGGATTCGATCCGGCACGGGTACGCGACGTGGACGTCGCCTTCTTCGACCCGTACCACCTCAGCCGAGACGGTGATCGCCGGGCCACCGAAGCGCTCGCGTCGGCCTGGCCCGACGTGCCGTGGGAAGCGGTCAACCAGGCCGCCGTCCACACGTGGTACGGCGCCCATTTCGGCGACGGCGTGAGCGCTCCACTGACCTCGATCGCGGACGCGATCGGGACGTGGCCGGAGACCGCGACCGCGGTCGCGGTACGGCTGTCCAGCAAGGATCAGATCGAGATCTGCGCGCCGTTCGGCCTGACCGACCTGCTGGCCGGGGTCTGGCGCCGCAACGGGCGCGTTGTGCCGGTCGAGCGGTCACGGCAGCGCCTGGCCAGGCACCGCCCGGGCGAACGCTGGCCGTGGGTCACCGTGATCGAGCCCGGTTCCGCGATGGACGCCTGAGGCGCATCACGCGTTGGGTGCGCGGGCGTGAGCAGGCCTCGGTCGTGCGACAGGCGCGCCGTTTTACGGCGTCAGGCGGAGCCGGCCGATCCGACCGGGCAGGCGACTTCGCCGCGCAGGCGCACCCGCAGTGACCAGCCAAGCAAGCCGAGAGACGCGATCGCGAGGATGGGCTGGATAGGTGCGAAGAATTTCAGCGCACCGGTCACCCCGATGGCGAGCACCACGATCTTGTTGCAGACCGGGCAGCCGACGGCGAAGAACGACAGGAATCCGCCCACCGAGGCCATCCGAGTGGTGTCGTTGCCCTGCTCGGTTCCGGGCAGCCGGACGTAGGTCGCTATCACCAAGCCGCTGAGGAGTGCCGTCACCACCAACGTTGGCCAGGCCCACCAGGTCACCGGCACGGCCCGCGAGAACAGCGGGGTGGGGATGAGCCGAGTCGGAACGCCGATGAACACGGCCGTGCCGAGCGCCGCGGCGGCGGCGGCCAGCCAGCGGCGCGCGGGCCAGTGCCGCATCAGTGCAATGGAGTTCATGACACCGACCGGGTTGGCCGTGGAGTGGCACAGGATGTGCTGTCGGCCAAACGCTGCACCAGGGCCACGGTCAGCAGGAACAGCGCGAACGCGGCGGCTCCCGCGCTCGCGGCGGCGTTGATGCGCAGGATCAGCGAGACGGCCACGGCGCCGCCGGCGATCGTGGCGCACGGCGAGCACCCGACATCGATCAGCCGCCCGGCACCGGGCGGAGGCACGTAGGTGGCGACGACCAGTCCAGCCAGAGCGGAGATACCGACCAGCGCAGGCCAGCCCCACCATGGGCCGCCTCCGCCCGCGATGGCCAGAACGGCGGCAAGAACGGGCGCCACGACCGCTGCGGTCACCCAACGGCGCACCGGCCACAGCCGCATCGATATGAACAACCGCACCAAGACCTCCGAGCACGAGGAACTCGGTCCAACCTATACCCCCTCGGGTATAGATGCCAAGCTGGGCCGGTAGCGGTACCGTGGCCGCATGGCGGACAAGCGGACCCACACACTCGCCGTACCCGGGGCCGAGGTTGTCTACGACGTCAGGGAGCCGGTGCCTGCCAGAGATGGGCGGCGGGTACTGCTCATGATCGGGCAGCCGATGACGGCGGACGGCTTCGACGCGCTCGCCGGCCACTTCGAGGACCGCACCGTGGTTACCTACGACCCGCGTGGCCTGGGCCGCAGTGTTCGTTCCGATGGGCGTACCGACAACACGCCGCACGACCAGGCGGCCGACCTTCACCAATTGATCGAGGAACTCGGGAGCCCGGTCGACGTCTTCGCCTCCAGCGGCGGTGCGGTGACGGCGCTGGAACTCGTCGCCACGCATCCGGACGACGTGGTCACGTTGGTGGCTCACGAACCCCCGATCAACGCGGTACTACCCGACGCCGCGGCCGCCGAGCGCGCCCAGGCGGGCTTCAATGACGCGTACGAGTCGGGCGGTTCCGGCGCGGGCATGGCCGCGTTCATTGCGATGACGTCGTGGCAGGGTGAGTTCACCGACGCGTACTTCGCCCAGCCGGCGCCGGACCCGGCGATGTTCGGTCTACCGGCCACCGACGACGGCCGGCGCGACGATCCGCTGCTGTCCAAGAAGTCGCGGGCGATCACCGACTACCGCCCCGACCCGGGCAAACTCAACGCCGCGGGCACGCGGATCGTGGCCGCGGTCGGCGAGGAGTCGGCCGGAACGTACACGGCGCGAACGGCCGCTGGCGTCGCGGCGCTGCTCGGTCAGCGGCCGACCGTCTTCCCCAGCCACCACGGCGGCTTCGCCGGTGGCGACTCCGGATATGCGGGCAAGCCGGCCGAGTTCGCGGCCCGCCTGCGCGAGGTGCTCGACGGCGAGAGCTGACGCCGCAGCACGACGACTGACAGAAGCCGCCAGACTGCGGGGCGTCACTGCTCAGGCCATAGGCAGAAGCTGTCAAATGTCAGATCGTTGACATCGCGCATGTCGAAGTCGGATATCTCGACGCCTTTTTCGAATGTGAGCACAGCCAACTCTCTCCGAGCCTCCCGGTATACCGACTCGTCATCACCGTTGCCGTCAGTTATGTGCAGCGGTATTTGATTGGCAACCGTGGTATTCAGCTCGACCAGCGAGCAGATTGCCCGGCCGTGCTGATCAGCCGGCACGCGCGTGTTCAGGATTGATTGCATCACGGTCATCGTTCCGACGGGTGGCGAAGGACCGCCGAGAGATAACGGACAGCCACGACTCGGCCACGCGGCGTCATCCAGTGACCGTTATGCCAGTTCACAGGCGACTCACAACTCAATTAGTTTGCATTGATGAATGCTGCCACTTTGATCCTCGTGATCGCAGCGTCCTTCATCGCTTTCTGGACCGGATCGCGTTGGCGCTACAACAAGCTGGCCTGGGCAGACCATCGAGTGGCCAGGGCAAAGGAACGGACGCTACGAAAGCTACGGTGGATCACACTCCGGACAGCGATCGTCGCCATCGTCGTCCTGGCCATATGGTTGATCGGCATCGGCGCGATCACGTTGCCGATCAGGACGGGCCACACCGTGCCAGCGGGCAACGTCCATACGAGACCTTCGCCGCAGCCCGACAAGAGCATGTGGGATCGGGCGCGTTAGTGCCTGGCAGCCGTCTCTCGTGGTCGGTCGAAGCGCCCGCCGCCGGCTGACCGATCTCGCTGATCTCAAAGAGAAGGCTGGGACCTGGGAGGAAACCCCGCTGGGACTTTCCTGCGCGATTAGGCTCCCGGCGGTGGGTGTCGATGTTGAGCTGATCCGAGTCGAGCAGCTGGGTACGAGTCCACGAAGATGCCGGGGTACCCAGGTGTCGGCGGTTGCTGACGGCCGGTTTGCTGAGGTACTTGAGCAGGCCCGGCGGGGCGGGAAGACGCCCATGCTCGACCGCATCTGCCCGTATGGGCTGTCGGAACTGTCCGCCGATGAGTGACTTCCGCCTCCGGTTGGTCGGTGACTAGTTAGTCAGTAGTAACCTAATGCCCGTGGAGCGTCGAGAGCGCATGAGCGGGTCGCAGCGCCGGCAGCAAGTTCTGGCGATTGCGGCGGAGGAGTTCGCCGACGGCGGCCTGCATGGAGCGTCGACCGAGACGATCGCGCGCCGCGCCGAGATCACTCAGGCGTACGTGTTCCGGATTTTCGGGACGAAGAAGGCGCTGTTCCTGGAGGTGGTGGTCGCGGCGTTCAACCGCCTGACCGAGGGGATGCGTGACGCCGCCAAGGGCGAGTCGGGGCTTGAGGCGCTGGGCCGGATGGGTTCTCAGTACAACGAGATGCTGGCCGATCAGACCTCGCTGCTGCTGCAGCTGCAGGGCTTCGCCGCCTGCGGCGACCCGGAGGTACGCGACACCGTGCGCGAGTGCTTCGGGCGGATGTGGCAGACGGTCGCCGATGCCACTGGGCTCGACCCGGTCACGATCAAGGCGTTCCTGGCCTTCGGGATGCTGCTCAACAACGGCGCGGCTCTCCAGATCGCCGAGGTGGACGAGTCATGGGCGAAAGGAGTGCGGACGCGTATCCGTACCGGCTTGTTCGACCACATCACGACGAAGACCAACCGATGA
>CAVSGF010000010.1:0-536907 GCA_963727415.1 uncultured Actinomycetota bacterium | reverse complement strand
CGCCTTCACTCGGTGATCTACTTTTCGGACGAGGGCGTCCAGGCAGCCGCGGCCGCCGGCTACCGCGGGTTTTGGATGGGCTATTTCGCGCTACGTGCCGCGCCGCTCGGTCCGGTCGGTCCGGACGTGGTGGCAGCGAGCTTCTACGGCTTCCACAGGTCGAGGGTGCAGCGGGCACTTCCGGACGCGTGGACCTTCGCTCCGCCGGCGCGGGCGTTGGTGGCCCGGTTGCAGGGTGTCGATGCGGTGCTCCGGCGCGTGTGGGGGCCGCTCGCCTATGACTTTCCGGTTCGTGAGGCCGCTGACCTGTTGTGGGTGGCCGCACAAGCCGCCGATGTCGGCGGACGCATGCTGGCGGCGGCGAATCAGTGTTTACCCGATCCTGCGGAGCCGCACCTGCGGCTGTGGCAGGCGACGACGACGCTACGCGAGCATCGCGGAGACGGCCACAACGCGGTTCTGGTGTCCAGCGGAGTGGGGCCGGTGGAAGCTCACCTGCTCAAGATTGCGGCCCAGGAGACCGAGTCCGATACGCTGCGGCTAGGTCGCAACTGGCCGGATAATGACTGGGCGGCAGCGCGTGACGGACTGCGCGATCGAGGCTGGATCGATGCGCACGATCGGCTGACCGGCCTAGGCGTTGACGCGCGGGCGGAGATCGAGCACCTTACCGACGAGATCGCGGCCAAGCCGTGGCGCGAGCTTGGCGGGGAGCGCGTGGCACGGCTGCTGGACCTGCTCACGCCTCTGGTCGGTCGGATCGACGCCGCGGCCGTCGTTCCCGCGCCGAACCCGGTCGGTGCGCCGGATCCCGGTCTACTCCCGGCGTCGCCCACCAGCCACATCGCGCTTGACACCGATGCGTGATGTTGGTCGTGGAGCGTTGGTCGCCAGCGACGTCAACGGGTTGCTTCGGTCGATGACTCGGCGACCGCGGAGTGAGCACAGTGGAGGCAGGGAATGGTTGTGCGTTCCGAGCGAGGGCGCGTTGCGTTGGTGACCGGCGGTAGCCGGGGGATCGGTGCCGCGACCGCGGTGGCGCTGGCCGAGGCCGGCTGGGATGTGGTGATCTCTTACCGGGAGCGCGCGGACGCCGCCGAGCAGGTGGTAGAGCGCTGCCGGGCCACCGGACGACACGCGCTGGCAGTGCGGGCCGACATGGCCGCGGGAGAGGATGTAAAGCGGCTCTTCGGCGTGGTCGATGACGAGTTCGGCGCCTTGAGCGCGCTGGTCAACAACGCCGGCATCGTCGGCGGAACGGCGAGAGTGGTGGACTGTTCGGCGGCTCAGCTGCGGACGACGTTCGAGGTGAACGTCTTCGCGGTGTTCCAGGCCTGCCGCGAAGCGGTGAGGCGAATGTCTACCGCTCTCGGCGGAACGGGCGGAACCATTGTCAACGTGTCATCTCGGGCCGCGGTCCTCGGCGCGGCGGGGGAGTATGTCCACTACGCCGCGTCCAAAGCCGCCGTCGACGCGCTTACCATCGGGCTTGCCGGCGAGGTTGGCCGCGAAGGTGTCCGAGTGGTCGGAGTACGGCCAGGTTTGATCGGCACCGATATTCATGCCGCCGGGAGGCTGCAGCGACTGGCTCCGCGTACCGCGCTGGGCAGAGCGGGAACCTCCGAGGAAGTGGCGGCCGCGATTCGCTGGCTGCTCAGCGCGGAGGCCGGTTATATCACCGGCACGAGCATCGACATCGCGGGCGGCCGATGACTGCGTGAAGTCAGCCTCTACCACCCTGTTTTCGTCACCGTGCCGAGGCTCTGGGCGGGCCGCGGCCGGATTCAAGTCCGGGACTCCTCGAAGGCCCGAACGACAGCGACCATATCGAGTGAGCCGACACCGAGGCGTTCCGCCGCGGTCAGAAGCCGGACGCACTCGGCGATCAGGGGAACGGGGGCACCGGCGAGATCGGCGGCATCCGCGATGAGCCGGGCGTTGTAGAGCACGTCGGCGAGAGCGGCCTGCGGTGTCAGGTCACGCGATGCCAGCATGCGAGTCTTGATCCGGGAGACGGTGCTTGACATCTGACCGGCATCGATCACTTCGCGGAGGACGCCGAGATCGACGCCGGCATGCTCAGCGAACGCCCACGCTTCGGCCAGCCCGGTGACGAGGTTGATCAGGAAGGTGTTCACTGCGAGTTTAGTGTGAAGTGCCCGTGGTACCGGACCGCACGCGAACGTCTGCCGGCACACCGGTGCCAGCAGTCTGCGCACCCGCTCGACCGGCTCGGGATCGCCGGCGACCATGCCGATCAGGTCGCCGGCCTCGGCGACCGGGCGGGACCCGGAGACCGGAGCCTCGATGTACCGCCCACCCGCGCTGACCACGTCCTTGGCCAACTCCTCCGAGTACGCCGGAGCGGTCGTTCCGGTGGTCACGATGACATGGTCACGGACCCGGTCGGCGAAGCGTGGACCGCCGCGGTCGAGCGCGCCGTCAACCGCCGCGCGATCGGCGAGCATGAGCATGACAACCTCGACCCGAGCGAACAACTCATCGAGGTCGGTGGCGACCTCGGCGCCGACGGCCGCCAGCGGGTCGGCGCGCTCGCGCGTGCGATTCCACACGATCAGCGACTCACCCGCCCCGGCCAGCCGAAGGGCCATCGGCTGGCCCATCAATCCGAGTCCGATGAAACCGACGGCCTCCAAAGTGCGCCTCCTCTGATCCACGGGGTGCGAGCTTGACACGGCGCGCTGACCGCGCGCTGACAGCCGTGATGTGGATCGCTGTTCAGCCATGCCCGCGGTGGCAAACTGTCCCAGAAGCCGGGATCCATTGTCCGCCCCGGGAGGCGCCATGGGCTCTCTGTCCGTCGATGGGCTCGTGGTCGCGCTGTGATGTCTGCGAGCACCCGCTGGGACTCCGACGTGCCGTTGATAGCGATCCTCGGCGAAGTTCGCATCAATACCTCCGACGGGCCCAGGACCGTACCGGCTCGCCTCGACCGGCTCGTCCTGGTGCGATTGGTGCTGGCTCGCGGGCGCTTCGTGCCGGTCGGCGGCCTCGCCGAGGCGCTCTGGAACGGCCACCCACCGGCTCGCGCGCGCAACGCCGTTCAGGTCAAGATCTCTCGGCTCCGCGCCCTTCTGGGGCGCCATGCGGGTCGCCTGACCTACGCCCACGACGCATACCGGCTCTCCCTCGAATCGCACCACAGTGACGTGGGTCGACTGGCGCTACTCACCCGGCAGGCCCAGCAGGCACTCAAAGACGGCGACCCGGCCGTTGCGCTGGCCCTCGCTTCTGAGGGCAACTCGCTGTGGACCGGCGACCCACTTGTCGATCTCGCCGAAGACCCCGTCGTCGCGGACCACCAGCGACAGTGCATCGATTTGTGGCGCACTCTGCGCGAGATCTACGCGCAGGCCTGCCTGGCCGATCCGGTTCGCCGCTCTGAGGGTGTCGCCGAACTGCGCGGTCTGCTTACCGAAGACCCGCTACGTACGGAGAGCCGAATGTGGCTCATGCGCGCTCTCGAACTAACCGGGCGCCGCGCCGAGGCGCTCGCCGTCTACGACGCCGGGCGACGCATTCACATCGAGCAGACCGGTCTGGAACCACCTCGACAACTCCAACGACTGCTTCACGACCTCCTCGCCAAGGAACGCCGAGCCACGAGTCAGCCGGTGTACTCCGGTGCCCGGGGCCGCGTGCCCGACGGACTCATCGAAACCGCGCACTGGCTGGCCGATGAGGGCGAACTCACCGACAGTCTGCGGCTCGCGGTCCGTGGCGCGTGGTGGTGGTGGATCACCGGCAACCGGGTCCGCGGGCGTGACCTGCTTGAAGAGCTTCTCAATCGGTCAGCAGGAGGCGTGGCGGCGGATGGGAACGCGGTTCTCAGCGCCACCGCGTGGCTCGGTGTCTTCGGATCTCAGACCGCCGCGGCGGCCGAAGACCTGAGCCGAGCCCGCGCGGCTCTCATCGATGGCATGAGCCGGACCTGGACCGCATATGACGGGCTTGCGGCCGCCCTCATCGCGGAGCGTCTGTTCGAGCGCGGCCAGCACAAGGACGCGGCCGGGCTCATCACCCACGCGGACCGATACTTCGACAGGTGCGACGATCGATGGGGTCGTGCGCTGTGCGGCGCCGTCATCGCCCGGGGCAGCCTTCTCTCCGGCAACATCAGATCCGCGCGGACGGCCGCGCGCCGGCAACTTGGCACCTTCATCGAGCTTGGCGACTCCGCCGGACAGATGATCGCGCTGGACGTCCTCGGCTACTGCGCGGAAGTGATCGGCGACTTCCCCGGCGCGCAGGCGGCACATCGCAGCGCTCTGCATATCGCCGAGGGACTCGGATCGGCGGATTGGAAGGGAAGCCAGCTCACCAGGCTCGGAAATGTCCAAGCGCTGGCCGGCGATCCGGCGGCGATCAGCACCCTCCAGCAAGCCCTGGACCTTAGCGATGCGACGGGGTCGCGATCGATACGGGCGCTAGCGCGAAACGGCCTTGGGGTGGCACGCCACCTCGCGGGCGATCTCGAGGGCTCAGCAGCCGATCACCTGGCAGCGTGGGACTGGTATACGGCCACTCGGTCGCGCGCCGGCATCGCATACACGGGGGCCAGGTTGGCCATGGTCGGGGCCGATTCCGTCGGCGACGCATACCGTAGGGCCGTCTCTTCGCTCGACAACGCTCGCGCAACCGGGGATCCGCGCGCGGTCGCCCACAGCCTCGAAGCCGTCGGACTCGTTGCCGCTGACCCACGCGAGGCAATTCGGGCGCTCGGCGCCGCGTCCGGCATACGCCGGCTTAAAGGTGCGCCTCTTCCGGATGCTCAGGCGCGTCCTTTGTCGGCTCGGGCCGAGGCGATCCTGAGCGCGTACCCCAATCTGTCGCAGGTCTGGTCGTCGGCGATTCGAGACTCCTGTTGACATCCGGGCGCGCGCAAAGTCGCTCGAGCCCGAATGCGGTGCCGGAAAGCCTCACTCATCGGCCGCGGGTGACCGGTGGCCGGACCGGCTCGCGCCATGCGGTGGTATGGACGCGCTGATCCGGCTCATGACGCGGGCGAGGTCAGCGAGATCGCGGTCGGCCAGCGAGCCGCCAAACGCGTGCCGCAGCACGTTATGGTGGCCCTCGCGTGCCTGCTCGGCCAGCGACTGGCCTTGCGGGGTGATGGTGGCGAATGCGGAGCGAGCGTCGCGAGGGTCCGGATCGCGGCGTACCAGGCCGGACAGTTCCATTCGATCCAGGAGCTTGGACAGCCCCGACTGGGACAACATGATCGACGCGGCGAGCTCGCTCAGCCCAAGTCGCCCACCCGCGTTCACCAGTTGGGCGAGCACGTCGTAGCGGGCCATCGTCAACCCGTGGTCCCTGCGCATCTGCGCCTCGACCAGATCCCACAGGCGGGCATGGGTGCGGACCAGGGACAGCCAGGCGGGCATCCAACGGTCGTCGCTCTCAGCGGCCATGCTTCGATTCTAGCCAATTTACTTGACATGCCAAGCAGATGGCCTAATACTTGGCATGTCAAGTAAGCTGGCTCCACAAGCAGGAGGAACGGTCATGGCTCACGTTGTTGTCATCGAGTTCTCGGCGCCCGACGCAGGCAGCATCTACATGCGGGTGAACCGCATCCTGGGCTGGGACGGCGCGCCCGGTCCCGACGTTCGGCCGGAGGGCCTGGTCAGCTCGATCGCTGGGCGGACGGAAGACAAGCTCGTCATCGTCGAGACGTGGGAGTCCAAGGAGCACCAGGAGAAGTTCATGCACGCGCAGCTTGGCCCCGCGCTCGCGGAAGCCAAGGCTGGGCATCCGGCCCGGGTTGAGTGGTTCGACCGGGTCGTCGACTTCCACCTGCAGTGACCGGCCCCCAGAAGCCGCCTGATTCCACAGTCTGGAGGATCTGATGTTTGCAGTGGTGATGTCTTTCGACGGCGAGTCCGAGGAAGATCTCAAAGCCGGGGTCGCGCACGTCGAGGACGAGGTCATCCCGGCGCTGGCGCAGGCTGGCGGCCTGCGCGGGTGGTGGCTCGCTGACCGAGAAGCGGGCCGGCGCATGACGGTGATGGTGTGGGACACCCAGGAGCAGTACGACGAAGGGATGGCCCGGATTCAGCAGGCGCGAGCCAAGGACCCGGACCGTCGCCGGCCCGCCCCTACCTCGGTGGCGCGCTTCGAGATCTACGGCTCGGTCAACTGATCGGCTTTCCGCGGATCAGCAACGATCAAGGCCGGTCCGCTGGACCGGCCTTGACGACGTTCTTACTGGCGGGACGCTGATACCCATGCGACATAGACGCGGTCCGTCGTCGGTACCGCACCCGGGCAGGGCCGTTGTCTACAGCGCGGCGGCCGTGTCGCTCTCCGCGACAATGCGCCCGCTGCGAAGAAGCAATACAGTCACCAACGCGCCCGCCAGGAAGATGATGGCGCTGACGCTGAACGCGGCGGTGTAGCCGCTGATCGCCGCGGCAGCGTGCAGCGCGGCCGGCTGCTGATCGGGCTTAGGCCGGTGGTTGATGAGGTAATCCGCGACGCCATTACTGAAGACGGTGGACAGTGCGGCCGCGCCGACCGCGCCCCCGACCTGCTGGCTGGTGTTGACCATGGCCGAGCCGACACCCGCATCGGCAGAATCGACACCGGCCGTGGCGGTCGTGATCGACGGAGCGACGATCAGGCCGACGCCGAGACCGAGCACCAGCATCGGGCCGAGTACCCCACCGGCGTACGTCGAGTCAGGCGCCAGTTGCGACAGCCACCACATGCCACCGGATGCCGCCAGCATGCCGATCGGCACCAGCGGCCGTGGCCCGACCAACGGCACCAGCCTGGTGTTGGACACGCCAGCGGCGACCATCAGCCCGCCCGCCAGTGGCAGGAATGCCACGCCGGTCTTCATCGGGCTGTAACCCAGGTTGTTCTGCAAGAAGTAGGTCAGGAACAGGAACGCTCCGAACACACCGCAAAATGCGATCGCGATGCCCAGGTAGGACGCGCCACGGTTGCGATCGGCGACCACTCGCATTGGCAGCAGCGGGTCCCGCACGCGCATTTCCACCAGTGCGAACGCGGCAAGAAGCAGACCCGCGGCGGATAGCAGCGCGATCGTCATGGAGTCCCCCCAGCCGTGCAGTTCGGCATTGGACAGGGCGTACACCAGGCAGAACAGACCTCCGGACGCGGTAAGCGCGCCGAACAGGTCGATTCTGAGCCGCTGACCGGCATCCCGGCCACGTACCCAGGCCAGGACACCTGCCGCCGCCGGGATCGCGAACGCGAGGTTCACGTACAGGCACCAGCGCCAGGACAGCCACTCCGTCAGCGCGCCGCCGAGAATCAGCCCGATCACCGCGCCGCCGCCGGCCACACCGGCATAGACGGCGAACGCCCGAGCCCGCTCCTTCGTCTCGGTAAACGTCACGTTCAACGTCGACAGCGCGGCCGGAGCCAGGATCGCGGCGAAGGCCCCCTGCAGCGCGCGGGCTGCCACCAGCATCGCAAACCCGGTCGCCGCGCCACCCACGGCCGAGGCGATCGCGAATCCGAGCAGGCCGATCAGCAGTGTCCTGCGCCTGCCTAACAGGTCGGACAACCGACCACCCAGTAACAGCAGGCTGCCGAACGCGAGCGCGTACGCGGTGATGACCCACTGCCGGCTGTCCGCACTGAACCCGAGGTCGCGCTGGGCCGAGGGAAGTGCGATGTTCACGATCGTCGTGTCGAGCACCACCATCAACTGCGCAACCGCGATCAGTGCCAAGATCCCTCGGCGGTACGGCGGCGGTGCGTGATCTCCGCCGGCCACGGACGGCGGCCGCTCCGGAGCGAGGGGCGGTTCGGTGGCGCTGTGTCGTGTCATGACTGCCTCCTGGTAGAATTCCACGTGTGAGGAATTCTACGCATGAGGAAATGTCGGGTCAACCGGATCAGCCGGGCGGACGCACCGGGCGTCGACCCGGCGACAGCGGGACCAGAGATGCGATCATGGCGGCAGCACGGCAGCAGTTCGCCGCTCTCGGCTACGACCGCACCTCGATCCGGGCCATAGCTCATGCCGCCGCCGTCGATCCGGGGCTGGTCACGCACTTCTTCGGCTCGAAACAGGCCCTGTTCGTCACCGTCGTGGGGCTGCCGTTCGAGCCAGCGGAGGTACTGCCCCGCCTCTTGGCCGGCGGGGTTGAGGGCCTCGGGCGCCGTCTGGCCGAATTCGTCCTCGGCATATACGTCGTCGAGGCGGCTCGGGAGCGATTCCTCGGACTGCTACGAGCCGCGGCCAGCGAAGCCGAGGCGGCCCGCCTCGTTCGCGAACTGGTGACCCGCGAGATGTTCGCGCCACTGGCCGAGGCGATCGGCGCGGATCAACCCCTCTTGCGGGCCAACCTTGTCGGCGCCCATGTCGTCGGGCTGACCTTCGCGCGCTACATCGTCGGCGTCGAGCCGTTGGCCTCAGCCGAGCCGGGCGCTGTCGTCGCCGCGACCGCCCCGGTTTTTCAGCACTATCTCACCGGGCCGATCGACTGAATGACTGCTGCCGCCCCGCCCGGGCGCCCGGCCGGGTGCGTGGCGGGTTCGAGCCGGTAGCCGACTGTCCACATGCGCCAGCGCGCCGCAGGCCGGAGGAGATGCGGTACCCGGCGGTCGAGCCCGGTGCGCGTGCCGCCGAACGCCGGACGGCTCCAGGGGTCGCAACCCGGCCGTTGAGAGTCATACAAACCGTCTGAACCGGCCCATATTTGCGTGGCATGCTTAAGCGATCTGGCAGGTGCCAGAAGTTGTCGCTGATGTGCCAGAAGCTGTCACGTCAATGGAAGGGGCCAGTTGCGATGAGTTCTGAGCTGCAGGTAGGCGCGGCCGGCGATCTTCGGCCGGGCAACCTGACCGGGGTCGGCCGGTACGTTGTCGGAAACCGTGACGGCGAGCTGTTTGCGGTCGGACGCCGATGCCGCCATCTCGGCGCCGACCTGGCCGACGGCAGCCTGGACGAGCAAGGCCGGCTGGTTTGTCCATGGCATCAGGCGGCATATGACGTGCACACCGGCCGCATGGTGCGCGGTCCGCAGGGCGTGTTCGCGAAGATCCCCGGCCTCGGCTGGACCTACCGCGCGCTGACGCGGGTGCTGCCGTTGCGCCGCGGTCAGGTGTCCGAGCGTGATGATTGCCTCTACGTAAGATAAGTGCTTGTTCCTGAACTGCGTGGCTGGGCCGCGGCGGGGCCAGAGGGCCTCCGCCTCGCCTCTGCCGGCAGCTCAGGAACAAGCGCTAAGGCGCCCTGACCGGGGTCCACACGGGTGCGGACCCGAGTGGTGTCACTGGTCGGCGTCGCGCTGGCCCTTGGTCGACCGGATGTGTTAGCCAGGAAGTCCTCGATTCGCCGGGCGAGCGCGTTTGGTGCCTCGAGCATGGGTAGATGTCCGCTGTCAACGGATTCATTCCAGCTGGTGTCAAGATTGCGCGCGAATCGGCGTTGCAGTCGGATCGGGAGCGTCGCGTCTTGGCTGGTGGAGACGTAGCCTCGACGCTCGGGAAGGTCGCCGCCTCGCAGCGCGTCGTGGTAGAGACGCACGGACTCAGGTTTGAACTCCGCCACGATGCGGTCGGCCGTGTCCGTATCGACCCGGCTGGCCACGCCTCGCCGGATAGCAGAGTCGGGCGGTCGGGTGCCAGCCAGCCGCATCGCCAGGCTCAGGACGAGCCGATTCGGCAACGGCATCGACGCAACGAAGCTGCGTCCCGGCTTCGGCACGACCGCCGCGATTGCCAGGAGCGCGCCCACCCGCTCGGATGCGAGGGCGACGACTTCCGCCGCGATGGTCCCGCCACTGGAGTGCGCGACGACCGCGAACCGCTCCCACGGCGCCGAATCCAGTGCCGCGGCGGCGTACTGGATGAGCGAAGCGCGATCTTGACGGGCTCGCTCGGCGACCACCGTCTGGTGTGACGCGGCCAGTTCTTCGCGCACCTGGTCCCAGATCCAGGCGGGAAGGCCGGCACCGCTCAACAACAGGATGGGTTCTCGCAACTGTGTCACGCTGCCAATCTGGACGCGTTGCATGTCATCGTTATGGCACCATTTATGGGTGAACCGCATCGACCGGCTCTACGCGATCCGCGAAGATCTCCGCCGTGCCGGTCCCCGAGGTCGTACCGCCGAACAACTCGCCACCGCATTCGAGATCAGCGTGCGTACCATCAAGCGCGACATCTCCGCCCTGCAACAGGGCGGGTTCCCGGTCTGGGCGCGCACGGGCCGGATCGGGGGATACGTCGTCGATCCCGCCGCGACCCTGCCACCGCTGAACTTCACCGCCGCCGAAGCCTCCGCGCTCGCCGCGGCGATCGCAGCACACCGTGGACAACCATTCGACGGGCAGGCCCGGGCCGCCCTGGTGAAAGTGTTCGCGGTGATGGACCCGCAAGCGCGCCGGCACGTGGATGCCTTAACCGAGCGCATCTGGATCGACCACCGCACTGCCGAAGCGGCTAACTCGCGCCTACGCAACGTGATCCAACGTGCTCTTCAGGAACGCCGGGTTCTCTCGCTGCACTACCGCGATCGTCATGGTGCGCCGACTACGCGCCGGGTTGACCCCCAACTGCTCGCGTTCGCGGCAGGGCATTGGTTCCTCGTGGCGCGCTGCCACCGGCGCCGGGCCATCCGGTGGTTCCGCCTCGATCGGATCGAACGGGCATCTCTGACCGCGCAGTCCGCCATCGACATACCCGTCGAAGAACTCGGGACACCTCCCCCGACGGCGGCCTCCGTCTGGGAACGACTTGCGACCTGATCCCGGCATGAGCGTTGCTGCTGAGCCATTTCACGCATAGTGGCACGCAGGCCGTGCCAGTCTCGTTGAGCGCGAGAGTCAGTGGGATGTCCACTGGCAGGTTTGCGTATCGACACGGTGACACGGCGCCAGGAGATACGCTATGACCAGAAGCATCAGAAATACACTGATATGCCTGATCCGTCGAGCTAGCTGTCCTGGTCTGCGAGAAGGGAACGCTCATGTCGAACAAGACCGTGCTCTTGGCAATCTTCAAGGATGAGATGGCCGCCGATATGGCCGGTGCGTCCTTGAAGGACTCCGGGGTGGCGAAGAAGGACGCCATCGGCGTTCTGGCCCTTGACGACAAGGGTGAGCTCAAGACCGACAAGGTGGGCAAGCGCAGCATGGGAAAGGGCGCCGGTATCGGCACGGCCCTCGCGCTTGTCACCCCTGTGGGGCTCGGTGTCGGCATCATCAGCGGCGGGTTGCTGGGCTCGCTGCACCACAAGAATCTGGGGCTCGACGATGCCGATCGCGAGCGGATCGGCCGGGAACTGCAAGGGGGTAAAGCCGCTGTCGGAGTGCTTGCCCCGGTATCCGAGGCCACCGTCGTCGCTGCAAAGCTCGAGGAACTGGGCGGGACCACTGAAGCTCATGAGGTTTCCGACGAGATTCTCGACGAAGCCCACGCGGCGGCAACAAAGAGCCAGCCCTGAGCGCATGCCCCGCCGGGACTACCCCAGTTGGTCGCGGCGGCGTGTCAGGTACGCGATCTCGGCGGTGTTGCCCGCAAGCTGGATGGCCTTGTCGTAGGCCGCGCGTGACGCCTGCCTGCGGCCCAGCCGGCGGAGCAGATCGGCGCGGGTCGCGTGGTATGCGTGATAGCCGGCCAACTCGTCTTCAAGTCGGTCGACGGCCGCCAGCGCTACCTCCGGGCCGTCCAGCTCGGCGACCGCGACGGCCCGGTTGAGGGCGATGATCGGCGAGGCGTCGATCCGCAAGAGCTGGTCGTAGAGGGCGACGACCTGCGACCAGTCGGTGTCGCGAATGTCGCGTGCGGAGGTGTGCACGGCGTTGATCGCCGCGAGGATCTGGTAGCGACCCGGAGCCATCCCGGCTGCCAGGCGTTCGCGCACCAGCCGATGACCCGCGGCGATCAGGGCGGCGTCCCATGCGCCCCGGTCCTGCTCGGCGAGGGTGACCAGTTCGCCGCTGGCCGATACCCGGGCAGCGCGGCGGGCCTCGGTGAGGAGCATCAGTGCCAGCAGCCCGGTGACCTCACCGTCATCGGGCATCAGGGCATGGATCATGTGAGCGAGCCGGATCGCCTCGGTGGTCAGGTCATGCCGTATGGGCTCGGTGTCGGGGCCAGTCGCCAGATATCCCTCATTGAAGATGAGGTACAGGACGGCGAGTACGCCGGCCACGCGCGCCGGAAGGTCCTTTGCGGACGGTACCCGGTAAGGGATGTGAGCGGCCTTTATCTTGATCTTCGCGCGGGTGATTCGCTGCCCCATGGTGGTCTCGGGTGCGAGGAAGGCGCGGGCGATCTCTGGCATGGTCAGACCGCCGACCATTCGCAGCGTTAGCGCCACACGGGCCTGGATCGTGAGCGCCGGGTGGCAGCAGATGAAGATCAGCCGGAGCCGGTCGTCGTCAACGATGCCAAGAGGCTCGGGCGGGTCGTCGTCATACAGCATGTGAGCCTCCTTCTGCTTGTCATCGCGTTTGTTCTCGCGCCGGATCCGGTCGATGGCCTTGCGGTTGGCGGTGGTGGTCAACCAGGCGCCCGGGTTGGGAGGTATGCCGTCGGCCGGCCACCGCTCGACGGCGGTCACGAACGCCTCCGCCGCCGCCTCTTCGGCGATGTCGAGGTCACCGAAGCGCCTGGTCAGGGCGGCGACCACCCGGGCCCACTCCTCGTGGTGGATGCGGGTGAGCGCCTCACTGACGTCGATCACGCTCACTCGCCGCTCAATCCCGCACGTCGACGCCGAGGAACGGCCGTATCTCGACCTTCCGGTTGCACGCCTTCGATCCCTCGGCGCCGAGTTTGAGGGCCACGTCGAGGTCGGGGGCCTGGATGATCCAGAAGCCGGCCAGGTACTCCTTCGTCTCCACGAAGGGCCCATCGATGACCAGGGCTTCCTCGCCGCGGTTGTCTATGACGGTGGCCGTGCTTGGCGCCGCGAGGCCGCCGGCGAAGACCCATTGGCCCTCGGCCTTGAGGCGGTCGTTGAACACGTCGATGGCAGCCATTTCGTCCGGGGTGGCGAGCCCGGCCGTGTCGTCGATCACGGAAACCAGGTAATGCATCTCGGATCATCTCCTGTGGTTCGGCTTGCCCTGGTGGGCGGCCGTTCATCCCTGCTACGAACGTGTCTGCCCCGATCCGACGCCGACTCGCGGGCTTTCTTGAAGATCTTCTGGCATGCGGGCGGCAAACAACCGCGACAGAGTTGTCACCGTGGGCGCCCGGTGGCCGGCGCGTCCTCGGCCGCGAGAAGCTTGACCATCAAGCCGATGAACTGACGCCGCTGCGCGTTGGTCAGAGGTTTCAGGACCTGCTCCTGAATACCGTCGATGACGTTGTCGAGTTCCACGAGTTGTTCTACCCCAGCCGGGGTGATCGTGACGACGTTACGGCGCCTGTTCCCGGGGTCGACAGACCGCTCAACGAGGCGACGTGACTCGAGCTCGGACAGCGCCGCCGTGACGTCGCTGCGATCGATCCCGGTCCCACGGCTCAGATCAGCCTGGCTCGCGGACCCCCACTCGTCGAGCGCGGCCAAGAGGCGGTAGTGGTAACTGCGAAGGCCGCGGCCGTACGACTCGAACCCAGCGGCGAGCAGGCTGGACGAGCGAGCGAATGTCCGGCTTATCAGCCAGGTCGGAAGATCCTTGACGCGGGAGGGCGTACGGCCAGGCGGTCGATCCATCGGCATGGGCAGACATTATCAATTGTTGGCTCGGCCAACGTAGGCTATGTTGGTCGTACCAACATTCTCTTGCCTAGGAGACCGGCTCATGGACGCACCGAACAACAGCGGACCCGAACGGATTCTGATTATCGGCAGAAGCCCAAGCGTGCTCCTTGAGGCTGCCGACATCTTGCGAAGCAAAGGCTTCCACGCAGATGCGACAAACCAGTTCGACGAGGTGCTGACCGAGTACGACACGACGAAGATCGACGTCGTTGTCTTCGGTGGCATGGTTCCGCCCAACACGAAGCAGCGCCTCAAAGAAGAGATCTCCAAGGTCAACGACCACGTCACCTTCGTACAGGGACTCGCCGGTATCGCAGGTCTCATCGCCGCCCAGGTTGAGGGCGTCACGTCGGCTGCCGGAGACAACGGCGTGGCATATGACACGACGACGAGAATGGTGCAACTCACCCTGTGGAAACCGGCCCAGGTGGTCGTCGAGGCCTGGTGGGTCACCTCCTTCAGGCCGCCCGAGCCGACGAGCACCTCGTTGCGTGTGATCGACTCCTACTTCGACCCAGGGGAGCACCTTGTTCCGCTTCCTGCCGAGATTCCGCCGGTGGCGTCGTTCGTCACGGTGTCCGTGGGGCCAGCCGTCCGCGCGTTCACGGTCGGCGCGATGCCGGAGGCGGTAACGCGCATGGTTCCAACCGGCGACCCGGCCCAGCCGCCCGCGCTCCCTCCCGTCCGAGCCGTGGCAACCCACAGCGGTGCCTGACAAGCGCGAGTTGCGCGTGCTACTGGTCGCCGACCGGGAGGAGTCCGCGTTCGGCGAACACCTTCTTGGCGACGAAGGTGGCGTTGAGCGCCCTGGGCATGCCGCAGTAGACGGCGGAGTGGAGCAGGGCCTCAACTATCTCTTCGGGTGTGAGCCCGACGTTGAGAGAGGCGTTGATGTGCACCTCCAACTGCGGTTCGCAGCTGCCGAGGGCGGTAAGCATGCCGAGAGTGACCAGCTGGCGGTCGCGCGGAGCCAGGCCAGGGCGATCGTAGATCTCCCCGAAGGCCCAAGCGACGACCTGGTGGCCAAGCTCGGGATTGATGTCGGCGAGGGATTCGAGGACCTTGTGCCCGGCCTCGCCGTCGATGCGGGTGAGGATGTCCAGACCGTGCTCGAAGCGCTCCTGGCGGGCCTTGGCGGCGGGGCTAGTGATCACGTGGGGTGTCCGTTTCTGGCGGCTGGGCGAGCAGCGCCTCGTAGTGTTTGATCTTGCCGTCCAGCGCGGCGGCGTTGCGCCGCAGGTCGCGGATGCGTTTCGCGAGGTCGTGGCGGTGATCGCGGAGCATGGTCAGACGGTCGGCAATGGTGGCATCGCCAGCCGCCCGGAGCTGGCCGTAGAGTTGCATGTCGCTGATCGACATGCCGGTCTCGCGCAGCCGCATCAGGAACTCCAGCCAGGCGAGGTCGGCCGCGGCGTAGCGGCGTTGGTTGCCCGTGGTGCGGCCGACCCGCTGGATGAGCCCGGCGCGCTCGTAGTAGCGCAGGGTGTCCGATGAGAGGCCGGTCCGCTCGGCGACATGGGCGATCGTGAGGGTCGGCTCTCGTTGAGGCGGGGTGTGTCCGGCGGTCATGAAGCAACCGTAAAACTTGGAGTGTGCTCCAGGTCAAGTCCTCGGCTCGGGTGGCACACGACACCTGTCAGTCGGACTGCCCCGCCGCGCTGAGACGGCAGACCGGTCAACCCCCCGGCGTGACTTGTCAGAGGCCACGAGTGTTCTCGGCGGCGGGGCCGGAGCGGACACCCGAGCGACTTCCGGGCGCCGTCGTCGGGACCGCTTTGCCGGCAGGCGGTCCCCGTCCGAGTCAGTCGCCGAGGAGCGCGTCGCCCCGCGCGGTGCGCGTGTAGAAGACCAGACGACCGGCCCGTTGCCGGGTGACCAGGCCCGCGGCCATGAGACGGGAGAGGTGGGCCGAGACTCCGCTCGGGGCCAGCCCGGTACGACGGGCCAGCGATGTCGTCGTTGACGGGGTTGTCAGCTCGACCAGGAGGGCCGCCCGAGCCTGGCCGAGCACCCGGGCGAGGTCGGCCTCGGGCGGCCCCTGCAGCCACATGGATCCCACGCCCCGGGTGGGATATCGCAATACCGGCGCCCAAGGCTCGGACGCCTTGACGAAGACGTTCGGCCATGCGAACAACGACGGAACGAGCACCAGGCCGCGCCCGCCGAGTTCGTAGTGCAGGTCCAGATTGGGCCGGTTCACCGATAGGACGTCGTCCGACCACGAAATCATGGGGTCGAGCTCGGAAAACATCCGGTGCGGGCCGGCTTCGGCCAGTCGCCGCGCCCGGAACATCACGTCGCCCTCCAGGATGCCGCGCATCTGCCCCCAGTAAGGCGCCAACGCGAGGTCCCAGTAGGCCCGCATCTGGTCCACGATCACCGGCAGCGCACGGCGCGGTGCACGGCGCAGTTGCGACAGCGAGTCCGGCAGCCGGTCGCCATACACCGCGGCGAGTTCCTCGCGTACGACCGTGGCGGGCGTCTCCTGCACCGCCGCGAATTCCGCCTCGGGCTCGGCGACGGGTGAGTGCGGCGCTGGCGCGAGGAAGCCCGGCAGTCTCCGTTCGGGCTCGATCACCAGGTCGTGCAGGTGCCGTAGATCGGGTGAGGCGAGCACCGCCGCCCGGTGCTGGCGCACCCATGGCACGTGCACGGCGTGCGCGCCAGGGTCGCGGAGTACCCGAAGGCTCGCGACGACCTCCCAGGCGGGGGAGATCGCGAATCTGACACTCGCGAGGTCGGCCACGGACAACGACATTCGCAGCATCAGACGGACCTCACGAGGATTCATCGTAATCTGAATCGTTGGCGTGCGTCGGCGGCCACCATCGAGTGTTCGGGCATGTCCATCCAGCACGCAACCCGTCATGAGCCCGACGTCCGAGCCTTGCCCCGCGACTTCACCCGCTACCTCGTCGCTACAGTGGCGGCGAAGTGGGGCTTCAACATCGCCAAGGTGGCCATTCCGCTCGTCGCGATCACGTCGCTCGGCGCCGGGCCGGGGGCGGCCGGTGCGTTGGCCGCCGCCGGCACCGCCCCCTTTCTACTGCTCGGGCTGCCGGCGGGTGCGTGGCTCGACCGGGTCCCCCGTCGCCCGGTCATGATCGGCATGGATCTGGCCCGGTTCGCGCTGATCGGCTCGCTACCGGTAGCTGCCGTCGCCTCCGCCCTGACCATGGCCCAGCTGTGGGTTGTGGTCTTCCTCAACGGCGTCGCGACCGTCTTCTTTGATATCGCGACGCAGAGCCACCTGCCGGATCTGGTCGGCGGTGGTAGCCGCCGGCTCGTCGCGGCGAATGGACGGCTCGGCATCGTGGAGCAGATGGCGCTGGTAGGCGGTCCGGCGCTGGCCGGCTGGCTGGTCGGCGTGTCGACGGCCACAACGGTTCTGATCGCGACGGCGCTCGGCTACCTCTGGTCGGCACTGTGGATCCGGCGTATCGAGCGACCCGAGCCCATCCAGGTCGAGGTTGTCCGGCGCTCGCTCGTGATCGAGGCGCGTGAGGGCCTGTCGTTCGTCCAGCGCAACCGCACCCTACGCGCGATCGCCGTCGCTGGAGCGCTCGTGAACTTCGCGACCGCGGGTACAGTCGCGATGCTGCCGCTCATCCTGCTCCGGGAACTCCACTGGTCGGAGAGTGACCTGGGCCTCTTCCTCGGTGTCGGCGGAGTCGGCGGCCTGCTCGGAGCGCTCTGCGGGCAGCGGTTGTCGAGGCTCCTCGGTGCCGGTCGCTCGGTGCTCGTGATCGGGCTGCTGATCGCCCCGGTCTCGTTCGTCCTTCCGTTTGTCGGTCAGGCCGTTCCCGGGCCGATCGCCGCGCTCGCGTGGGCACTCGTGGTCTTCAAGGTCGGCTTCGACGGTGTGGTTCTGATGTCGTTCCGCCAGCACGTCACGCCGCCGCGGCTGCTGGGACGCGTCAACGGCGCGCTGCGCATGATGTTCAGCGGCGCGCTCACGGTCGGCGCCGCGGCGGCGGCAGTCGTCGGCGATCTTTCCGGTCCGCGTACCGCCACCTCGGTCGCCTGCGCCGCGCTCGCGCTGGTATGGGTACCGATCCTGCGTTCGCCGATGCGCCGGGAGACCCTCGACGAATCATGACCCTCTCGCGCTGGTTCCGGTCGGCGAGATCGTGCTAGCCGCGACTCCGACAGGGTCCGGTCGTCGCCAGAAAGGACCGTCACCGGCCGGCGCGGTGGCGACCACGATGTCGAAGTACGCCGTGGCCGGATGACGGGGCTGCGTTGGCGCCGCGGACCGTTGCTTTCGGGTCATACCCAGATCGCGACCACGGCCATGACGGCAAAGCCGGCTACGGCGGCGCCCCATTTCGCGAGCCGGTCGCGAGGAACGTCGAACTCGGACCGAATGATGTCCAAGGCCGCGATGTACAGGAACGTTCCCGCCCCGATCGAGTCGAAGGTGGCCTCGAACAGTTGGCCGGGACCGCTGGACAGGGCCGCGCCGACGGCTGTCCCCATCAGGATGCCCAACGGGGTCATCAGGGCGAAAGTAGTCAGACGTGGTAGCGCCCGGCGCCACGGGAAGTTGGAGCGCAGATACCCCACGCCGAGCGCGAACCCGGCGACGCTCTTGTGCGTGATGACCGCCAGGAAGACCACCATCGCCGCACCGAGCGCGCGCTGAGCACCCAGTGCCACCCCGAGGATCACCGAGTGCACCGATAGCACTATCAGGAGCACCACGGCGGCGGTCATGGTGCCGGGATGTTCGGCCGCCTCGTGCCCGGCGCCAAGTCCGTGCTGATGTCCACCGTGCGTGTCAGCGAAGCTGGGCCGGTCGGCGATCACCACGCCCTCAATGAGCAGCATTAGCAGGAACCCCGCGCCCGCGATCACGAGCGCGAGCGGGTAGTGGACTTCCGGCATCGCCTGATCGAAGCCGGCGATGCCGCTGTCGAGCAGATGCAGCAGGCCGGCGCCGCCCAGAACTCCGCCGGCGAACGTGTCGGCCAGCGCCAGCCATCGGTCGCCTGGAGAGTGGCCCAATGCCCACGGCAGCAGCGCGCCGATCAAGCCGGCCGCGAAGATCACGATCGCGATGCCGATCTTGAACAGTGCCAGACTCATCGCATCCTCCCTTGGCGAAGCCCAGCCTTCGCCGCCATAACATCTTCGCTGAGCACACCATGATCGTCGCCAGGGCGCATCCGCTCCCGCCTGCCGTCGAGAGCTGTCAATGCGTCAGCCTCCAGCGCGCCGAACCGACGCCGACGAATCATCCCGGCCCTATTTACTACAAGTGTTGTAGTAGATATGTTCCTTGGCTGAGGCAGGCAGCCAACCCGAGCCAGCCGTCAAGCGCGACATCCGCTAGGGAGGACTCGGTGGGCAAGATCGTTTTGATCTCCGCGAGCTTCGGCGGTGGCCACTGCGTGGCGGCCGCCCGCTTGGCCGACCGTCTGCGCGGACAGGGGTACGAGTGCCAGGTCGTCGATCTACTCGAACTGCTGCCCGCACGGCTCGGCCCGATCCTCCGCCGCGCATACCGCACACAACTCGCCCTGGCACCGAGGTCGTGGACGTGGGTGTGTCGCGCCCAGGAGGAGCCCGCCGCCGGCGCCCTGGCCGCACGTCTCGTCCGGCTCGCCGCCGATCGCCTGCGGGCCCTGTGCACCCCCGACACCCAGGCGGTGGTGTCGACGTATCCGATGGCCAGCCAACTCCTTGGCGAACTACGCCAACACCACCTTCTGGCGGTGCCCGCGATCACCGTGCTCACCGACGTATCGGTCCACCCGCTGTGGATCCACCAGCACATCGATGCCCACATCGCTCTGCATTCGGTCTCCGCCCACAACGCCCGGGCACTCGGAGCCCAAGACGTCATGGTCGGCGGTCCGATTGTGCCACCGGCATTCCGTCCCGCCGAGCCCGGCGAGAAGGCCGCCGCCCGAGCCACCTTTGGGCTGCCACCAGACCGGCCGCTCGCGCTGATCGTCGCCGGCTCATGGGGTGTGGGACAGATCGCGCGCAGCGCCCACGATGTGGCCCAGACTCGTCTGGCCACCCCGGTCGTTGTCACCGGTCACAACCGCTCCGCACGGCTCCGCATCGCCGCCACCGGCGCCGCCATCCCACTTGGCTGGATCGATGACATGCCCACTTTGATGCGCGCCGCCGACGTGGTCGTCCAGAGCGGGGGAGGGCTCAGCGTCCAGGAAGCACTCGCCTCTGGAGTGCCCGTCGTCACCTACCGGCCGCTGCCCGGACACGGCCTCGCCAACGCCGCCGACCTCGCCGCCGCCGGCTGGGCCGGCTGGGCGCGGACCCGGGCAGACCTGCCGCTGGCAATCGCGAACGCTCTCCAGCGGGCGCGACCGATCATCACCGCAGGTGACCCGACCGCACTTGTCGCATCCATCGCTCGCGGAACGCACCGCGACGCGTGGGACTACGTCGCGACCACGATCGCCGCCATGCCGCCTGTCCAGGAGCCCTGACACCGCCCACTGAGCATCGACCGCACCTCGCCAACCTGCCGGCCGTGACCGCCTTGCATTACCGCATCCTGGTACCGAACTCGTACCGAACTTGCCGGTCATGACCTCTGTCGCGGGCGCCTGCGTCAAGGCGCCCGCGACCGGCGTCATCACAGGAACGGACACGACCAAGTCGCATGGCAGTTCTCGACGGCACCACCAGCAATTCCGTTTTCCGGTGGCCATGCCGGCCGGGCAAACCAGTCGTTACGGCGACACTCCTGACGGGTGTCCTGAGCTTAGCCTGGGCGCTGTGGCTCGCCCATGACGCCGGTGATCTCGCCGCCCAATACGCCTGGACGTTCTTCGTACGAATGCACCCAGGTTCTGCGTACGATCTGTCCTGGTACGGCGGCATCCACCCAGCCTCCTACAGCGTCATCTCCCCGTACCTGATGGCCTGGATCGGCGTCCGGACAACCGGCGTAGCCGCCGCCACCATCAGCGCCGCGCTCGGTGCGGTGGTTCTGTCTCGTTCCGGAGTGCGACGACCGGACGTGGCGTCGTTATGGCTCGCCGTCGCCGTCTGGTGCAATGTCGTCTCCGGACGGGTCACCTATCTGCTCGGCATGATGTTCGCGCTCCTCGCCGTTGTCCTCATCCAAGATGGCGCGGATCGGCGACCGCGACCGGTGATCGCGGCCGTGCTCGGGGTCATCGCCACCATGAGCAGCCCCGTCGCTGGCCTGTTCGTCGAGGTGCTCGCGGCGGCACTGTTCCTCGCCGGGCGCCGTCGTCACGCCTACCTACTCGTCGGCGGGCCGCCGCTCGTCATCGGCACCACCTCACTTCTGTTCCCGTTCTATGGTGTGCAACCGTTCCCGTGGTACTCAGCGCTTCCGACGCTCGGAATCGGCATCGCCGTAGTGTTCCTGGTTCCCCGCGCGTGGCGCACAGTGCGAGCCGGAGCCTGGATCTACGTGCTCGGAGTCGCGCTGAGCTGGATGCTGCCCACACCCATCGGCAGCAACGTCGAACGGCTCGCGCTGCTGGCAGGTGCAACGGTCCTGGTCTGCGCGGCGATCGCGGCCGACCGCCCGGGCCGACGGACGATCGCCTACCTCGCGGCCGCGGCAATGTCGACGTGGATGGTCGTCCAGCCGATCATGGACGTTGTCAACACCGCCCCGGAAACGGCGATGAGAGCTGACGCCGGACCCCTTATCGCCGAGCTCAAGAATCTGCATGCCGACCAGGGCCGGGTCGAGGTCGTGCCGCTGCGTTCCCACTGGGAAGCGTCCCGCATCGCACCGTACGTGGATCTGGCACGTGGCTGGAACCGGCAGGTCGATGTCGCACGCAACCCCCTCTTCTATGACGGCACGCTGACCGCGGCCTCATACCATGACTGGCTACGGGAGTGGAGCGTCGGCTTCCTGGTGCTGCCGGCCGATCAGCTCGACAACGCGGGGGTGGCCGAGGCGAAGATCATCACGACGGGGCACCCGTGGCTACACCGGATATGGGAAAACTCCGACTGGCGGATCTATCGTGTTGACGATGTCGACCCGCTCGCGGCGGCACCAGCGAGGGTTACCCATGCCGGCCCGGCCGCACTCACCGTCACCATGCCCCGACCGGGCTCCGTCCTGCTCCGCATCGCCTGGTCTCCATGGCTGGGCATCGACGGTGTCCGCGACAGCGGTACCGCTCATGCGTGTCTCGCGCAAGAAGGCACCTGGACCGAACTGACCACTCCGACGGCTGGGATGTTCACAATCGCGGCCCGATACACGTTCGATCGCGGCACACCGTGCTCCCTCGCACCGTCCGACTGATTGGTGTGGGTGTACCACCGCTCGTCCGGCTGGCCGCGCGACGACGTCTTCACCGTCATGGGCCGTGGTCAATATCAGCCCCACGGTGTGCGTAATTTCCCCCAGCACGGCCGGCGCGCGCTGGCGTAACGTCTAGCCGTGGAGTCCGAACCCATCCGTGTCCTGGTGGTTGACGACCACGCCCTGCACCGTGACGGCACCCGCCGAATTCTCGAACAGCACCTCGATCTGACGGTTGTCGGTGACGCAGAATCCGGCGAGGTGGCTCTTGCTCTGGTCAACCAGTTGCGCCCGGCGGTCGTGCTCATGGACATCCGCCTGGCGGGCATGAACGGGATCGAGACCACCCGCCGTATCCGACAGCGCCACGCGGATGTGCGTGTGTTGATGGTTACCGCATACGACGACGAGGAGTACGTACGCGGTGCGCTCGAGGCAGGTGCGTCGGGCTACCTGAGCAAGATCGCTCCGGGCCGTGAGCTCGTCGAGGCGGTACGCGCGGTCGCCGTTGGCGCCACCGTCCTGCAACCCGGGCTGATGGCCCCGTTGCTGGCCAGACGGGCCGAGACCAACAGGCTCACCCAGCGTGAACTGGCAGTGCTGCAACTGCTCGCCGCCGGCATGCACAACAAGCAAGTCGCCACACGGTTGGGTATCAGCACCCGCACGGTCGAGCGGCACTGCGACAACATCTACTCCAAACTCGGTGTGGGATCGCGGACCGAGGCTGTGGTGAGGGCCATATCCACCAATCTCGTCCGAGTCGCCGATGATGAACACTGATCCGCTACGAGCGGGCGCCCGCCAGATGACTCAGTGGCTGCGGGGGCTGAAGCCACCGATACATCAAGCCCAGTTCTGGTTCGTTCAGGCCGGGGTCCTGACCTTGGCTGTGCTTCACGACGTCGTACTGGTCGACCTGCATGTGCATCAGATCGGTTTCGGCATGCCCGCACCGATCACGTCAGGGCTGCTGCTGATCCCGGTCATCTACGCCGCGCTGAACTTCGGTGTCCGTGGGGCCGTCGGAACCGCCCTGTGGGCCACCGCACTGATCGTGCCGCACTGGCTGCTGGACGCACCGTTTACCAGCACTCATTTCTGGATCGAGTTTGGATTCCTACTGGTCGTCAACGCGGTCGCGATCGTTGTCGGTCAGCGGGTGGAACGCGAGCAGCAAGCACGCCAGCGCGCCGAGGCCGCCCTGCGGGCCGCCAAGGTGGCCGAGGCGCGCTACTACAGCCTTTTTGAAGACCAGCCGGCTCCGGTACTCATCACTGATATGGATGGTGTGGTCAGCGAATTGAACAGCGCGGCCAGTCGACTGTTCGGCCCGGTTACCGGACGTCCGCTCGGTGAGCTGGTCGGCGCCACGATCGACGGTCTCCTCAAAGGAGAACCGCCCTGTCTGAGCCTGCAAGCCCGCCACGGCGAGCAACTGCTTTTCGCACCGACCGCGAACCGGCTCGTCGCGGATGACACCTCCAGCCTGATTCAGGTGGTGCTGACCGACGTAACGGAGCAGCACCACCGCCAAGCGGAACAGAGAATGTTCGCCAGCCGGCTGCTGACCGTGCAAGAGGAAGAGCGACGGCGACTCGCCCGAGAACTGCACGACGATCCGCTACAGAACCTCACGTACCTCACCCGGGATCTGGACGATCTGAGCAACCACCCGCAGATTCCAGACGACGTATCCGCCCACCTCGGCCGCAACGGTGCGGTGGCGGCAGAGGCCGCCTCCGCCCTGCGCAAGCTGATCCATGGTCTGCGCCCGCCGGTACTCGATGACCTCGGCCTGGTTTCCGCGCTTCGCCAGATGGTCGAGGAGGCTCGCCAGCGCACCGGACTGGCAGTCGACTTCAAGGTCACTGGCACGCAAGTACGGCTCCGGCCCGAACTGGAACTGGCCGCATATCGCATCGCCCAGGAGTCTTTGAACAACGTGATCCGCCACGCCAACGCGAGCCGAGCCAACGTCCGGCTGCGATTCGGGGCGAAGCTGACATTGACTGTGATGGATGATGGGCAGGGCATGCCACCGGCTGGCAATGGTCACGCCGAGTCGGAATCTGCCTTCGGACTGATTGGCATGCGTGAGAGGGTGAGCATGGCGGGCGGCGCGCTCAAGATCGGACCAAGCGCTCCTGGCGGCACACTTGTCCGTGCCACAATCCCGTACGACCACCTGACTCGGACGGACGCATCGCCAGCTCAGCGGGTCGCCGGCGCAAGCGTATGACGGCTCCGATGCGTTCTTGGGTCGGACCGGTGCGGCGATCCCGGTTATCCACAAGCTGTGTACGAACATGTGTACGACGGGCCGAGGTGTGGGGCGCGCCGCCCCGATGATCGGCGCGCCCCACAGGTCGCCCCCCGGCGTCAGCGGCCCTCTCGCCGCCACAACGGAACGGCGAGCGCGATCAGTCCGACCGCGACCAGCGCGCCGTGCCCGATTCGAACCGCGGTAGGTGCGTAGAACTGCGGCAGGAACAGCGCGAACCCGGCAGCGAACAGGAGCGCGCTCACACGGGGCAGCACGCCCGATCGCCAGACCGCGATAGCCATCACGATCGCGCCGACCGCCAGCGACACCAGCCCGATCCCGAACGTGGACAGCGCCACCGGCTGGTTGCGCACAGCGTCGATCAAGCCAAGCAGGTTGGCACTGTTGCCCTTCGGCCCGGCGATCGCGTGCAGGCCGAAATCCTCGGCTCCGTAGTACGGCAAGACGAGCCCGGCGCCGGCCCAAGTGACGACCGCGCCGGCGAAGGCGAGACGCTCCGTCTGCGCGGTCGGCATGATTGCCCGGATCGCCATTAGCCCGAGCGGCATCAATATGAATCCGATCATCGCAAAGAAGTGAGCGGCGACCCACGCGCCGGACGTCATTGACGCCGTGGCGCCGTTGACGTTTGACTCGTCGTGCCAAGGCCGCACCGCCGGGTATGCGAAGAACAGCAGGCCCGCGATGGCGAGCGCCACCGCTCCGGCGCGGATGCGGGCCGCGCCACCTCTGATCGGAGCCGCATCGGCGCTTGCCTGAATCGGGTGATCGGCAGTTTTTGTTGTCATGTGGTGGCATCCCCCTGTGCCGACGATGGTGGAACGTGTTGCAGGTAGTCCAGATACACGGCAATGAGCTGCTCGTACGTCTCCGATCCATCCTCGGCGAGGCCGAAGCCACCGCTGGACTCGATGGCTGAGAAGCCGTGGACGATGACGCGAAGGCAGCGGATGGCGTGCACCGCGGCCGAGCCTTGCAGGTCATACGCGCGTAGCACTGCGAAGAAGACCTCGAGCAGGCCGGTGGCGGGCTCGGCGAGCGCCGGATCGTGCACCGGGTCGGCGGGCACGAACGCGTATCGGTTCGGATGTTCGGCCGCGTAGGCCCTCATCCGCCGCATCAGCGCGGCGACCGCCTCGTCGCCGCTGCGGCCGAGCACCGCTTCGGTGGCCGCCGACGTCATCTCGTTGAGAATCCGCGTGGCCACCCGTGTGCGTAGCTCGGCCAGGCCGCCGACGTGCTTGTAGAGCGATGGCGTGGCGACCCCGGTACGCGCGGCGACGGTCGCGAGCGTCAGAGCCTGTGGCCCATGCTCGTCGACGATCGCGAGCGCGGCATCGGCCACCGCGTCAGGGCTGAGCCCGGCTCTAGGCATGGTCAGCCCGGCGGCGGGTATCGCTAGCCATCATAGCCAAAAAGCTAATGCCATTAGCCTTCTATTGTCAAATCTGCCCGGTGGGGACCTTCACCACGACGGTCTCGGCACACTTGTCGTGCAGGCACTGGCGGTACGGCTTGTCCCACAAGAGCCACAGGTAATTCGCGTACTGGAAGTAGATCGCGGTCAGCGGCGCCGACGCCACCAGCCATCGCTTGCGCTTCTGCGACCTCGTGATCAGACCGCCGTCGTGCGCTCTGACGATCCTGAGCTTCATGGCGCGCTTGCCGACGGTCTGGCCGTACTCGTTGACGAGCGTGACCATGTACAGGTAGCTGACCGCGAGCGTCAGCGGCACCACGATTGCCAGCACGCTCAACTCGAGGACCAGCACGTTACGGATATCGGGAAATGCAGCGACCTCGCCGTTCGGTCGCACCCGCGGCGTGATGTCGCGCAGGAGATGCGTGTTGGTAAGGGCGACTGCCAGGACAGCGATTACCGGGACGGCGTTGACGACGGCCAGGATCAGCGAGTCGATGAGGTACGCGACCAGCCGCTCCCACGCCTCGGCGAGCGGCGCGCCACCGGGCCCGACCGGTGGGGGTGGCGGCGTGAAGACGTACCCGGGTGGGGGTGGCCCGAACACGTACCCGGGTGGGGGTGGCCCGTATGGGTACCCGGGTGGGGGCGGGCCGAACACGTACCCGGGTGGCGGCGTTGGAGCGCGGACGTCGCCGCTGGCGGACGTCACATCGGGATCGGGGAGTGTCATGACGTCCCCGGCCCGGGTGGCTTGATCATGACGGGACTGTAATACGCGGACTCCTGGGTTCACAGCCCCGAAGGCGCGATCACACCGGGTGGGGGAGAAACCGGGCCGCCCCGGCCGCGCACCATGCCACGGCCATCGCCGGTGCTGGCCGTGGAGAGGATCATCAGTGGTGGCTGCGGTTGCCGTGGCGGCCGGGCTCGGGTTGATAGCGGATGACCTCGACGTCGTCGAGCAGCACCACTCCCTTGTCGAGGATCTCATCGAGGCTGTACAGGAACGATTCGATGCGGGCGTGGTCATCCACGATGATGATCACCACTGGGAGGTGGTTGCCGAGGCCGAACAGGTGCGTGGTGTGGATCGGGGAGAGTTCCGCGTAGCCTCGCGTTCCACGCAGCGCGGTCGCGCCTGCCAGGCCCTCGGCGTGCGCGCGGTGGATGATCTCGACGTAAACCGGCCGGTGGTGCCAGAGGTCGTTTTCGTCGACGATGATGGTCAGCCGGGCGGCTGCTCCGTGTAGGCGCGTCATGCGAGGGCCTTTCTTCGCCGGACCGCGACGGTGAGGGCCGTGGCGGTTAGCTGGTGGCGGTGACTACTGCGAGGATCGCGATCAGGGCGATGAGCATGTAGGCAAGGTAAGCGTCCAACCGCCCGGACTGTAGCCGCTTCGCCGCGCCGGCGGCCCAGTTCAGGGGCGCCCGTAGCGGCCGGTACAGGTATTGCTCGACAACTTCGACCACATCGGTGGTGTAGCCCAGGTGCGCGCCGGCGGCGCCGCGGGCTTCGTCGCCGGCACGTCCGCCGGAGGCCGCCTCCACCTGACGCAGTTCGTTGCGCGTCAGTAGCAGCGCGGCGAGAACCTTGCGGGTGGGATGCGAATAGCCGAACGGGGTGTACTGGTCGGCGCCCTCCACGCCGACGGTGGCCGAGCGCCAAGCCGGCACCCGCCGCACCCGGGTCATGCTTCCGCGGGAGAGCAGCCACGTTCCCGCGGTCGCGGCGGCCAGCAGCGCCGGCATCATGATCCACAACCAGGTGGGGGACAGTATGGAGAAGTCCGGGTAGACGGGCTGCAGCACCCATGGTGACTTCAACGCGCCGAGCGTCGTGGTGGCGGGAATGATCGGTGAGAGCCCGGCGGCGAGCATCCGGATTTCCAGGGGCGTGAGGATGGCCACGACCACGCAGCCCAACCCGAGCAGCGCGACGCCGATACGCCCGGCGATGCCGGGATCGGTGGGTCTGCGGCCCGGGGGCGGGATGCTGTGCCGGCCGAGGACGGTGAACGCGATGACACGGACGAAGGCGACCCCGGCGAACCCGGCGGTCAGTGCCACCAGGGCACCGGCGATGGCCATCGCGATCTGTTGCGGCAGTGCGGCCAGGCGGAACTGCTGGGCGATGGCCTCCAGCAGGAACCACTCGGAGACGAACCCGATGGTGGGTGGCAGCCCGGCGAGGGTGACCGCTCCGATCGCCAGGCCGGCGCCGGTGGCCGGCATCCGCCTGCCGATGCCGCGTAGTTCTTCCATGTCGTCGGTGCCGTACGCGGTGCCGGCCAGCCCGGCGGAGCTGAACAGCACCGATTTGGCAATCGCGTGGGCGAGCATCTGCAGGCTCGCGGCCAGCATCCCCACCGCGGCCAGCATGGGCTGGTGTAGATCGAGTCCGACGAGCGCGATGGCATATCCGACGATGATCAGTCCGGCGTTTTCGATGCTGGAGTAGGCGATGACCCGGGTCAGTCTCTCCTGGACGCAGGCGTGGGCGATGCCGCCGATCGCGGTGATCCCGCCGACGAGCAGCGCCACCACCGGTAGCCAGGTCGGCGGCGCGCCGAAGATGGCGGCGGTGCGCCATAGGCCATAGAAGCCGACGTTGACGGCGGCGCCGGCGAGCAGGGCGCGGATCGGTCCGGGAGCGGCGGCGTAGCCGGCAGGCATCCACACCTGTCCAGGGGCGAGCCCGACTTTGATAGCGAACCCGGCGACCAACAGCACATAGACAGCGCCACGGGTCGCGCCGCCCGGCGTGGCGGACAGGCCGTCGAGGCCGAAGGTACCGGCGTTGGCGGCGGCCAGCAACAGGCCGAGCATCGCGAGTTGCCCGCTGGCCTTGCCGAATATCAGGGTGAGCAGACTTGGCGTGACGGTCTCGGCGCGGCGGCGGGCCGCGGTGATCAGGTAGAAGGCGAGGGTGAGCAGTTCCCAGCCGAACAGGAACACGAACACGTGGTCGGCGGTGACGATCAGCGCCACCGCGCCGAGCAGCAACGCTAGCGCGGCGGCCAGGCCCCTCGGTGGTGTGGAGCCCTCGCTGCGGGCCCAGTCGGCCGCGACCAGGCAGACCGGAGCGGCGACGGCGAAGCAGACCAGCAGGAACAGCGCGGATAGCCGGTCGTCGGTCAGGGCGGCGGGGCCAAGGCCAACCCAGCCGTCGAGTCCGAGCCGGGCGGCCCGGCCGGTCAGCCCGCCCGCACCGACGACGGCGAGCGCGGCGGCCGCAACCGCGGCGAGGCCATATGGCAGGCGTGGTGCTCGGTTGACCGGCGTCGTCAGATCGGCGGCGGCGGCCAGGGCCAGGACCGCCAGCGCGGCGGCGAGCAGGACGGTCATCGGGTACTCGCCTGCCCTTGGTCGGTGAGCCGGCCCACCGCGAGCAGGATCGCGTGGAGCAAGCCGAACGGGGTGGCGGGGTTGCCGGGTACCCACACGTCGACCGGGACGAGTCCGGCGACCCCGGCGTGCACGGCATAGGAGCCGGCGTGCAGGCCGCCGGAGACGGCGTCGCTACCGGCGGCGATGACGACCAGCGGTCGGGGCATCGCTTCCAGGGTCCGAGCCAGAGGTTCGCCCATCGCGCGGGCACCGGCGCCGGTGACCAGCAGGATGTCGGCGTGGCGGGGGCTCGCGGTGAGGAAGATGCCGAGCCGGTTCGCGTCGTAGACCGGGTTGAACAGCGCCGCGATCTCCCATTCGTCGCTGCCGTCGGAGCCCGCGTCGACGTGGCGGATGTGGATCGAGCGACGCAGACGCCGTACTCGGGCGGCCAGGTCGGTGCGTAGCGCGGCGAGATCGGCATCGCTGCCGTCACCGTCGGGGACGACGAGGCTGCCACGGGAAACCCGTGCCAGCGTCGGCGCCGGGCGCGACCGCGAACAGGTCCGGCCGGCTGATCAGGCAGGCGCCGCAGAGGATGCAGCGGCCGCGGTCGAGCAACAAGCGTCCGTCGGGTGCGGCCTGGATCGCTCCGGTCGGGCACACGTCGGCGATCGCGTCGGCGTCGTCGTGGCGGCCCCGGTCGCTGACCGCGATCGCGGCGGGGAAGCCGGCCTGGTACGGGTCGGGCCGGCGAGGCCATCGGGTGGTCAGGACCCCGTTGCGCAGCCCGCGCAGCAGCCAGGTCATGTCGCCACCCCCGCGGCGGACGTGCCGAAGCTGGCTTCGATGAACGGGAAGTCGGTGAGGATGTCGCCGGTGAACACGGTGCCGAAGATGGCCATGTTGTGGAACGACGCCGATCGCGGCCAGCACCGGCCGATCCGGCCATCGGCGACGTCGACGGCGTAGACGACCTCGCCCTGGGGTGCCTCCGCCCAGCCGATGCCGCGGCCGTCGACCGCGTCGTACCGGCACCGACATCGGCGCGGCCGCGTCCAGGAGCTCGGCCGCGCCAGATGATGAGCCGCCATGACTCGTCGATCTCGGCGGCCCGCACCCGCAGCCGGGCCAGTGCGTCGCCGCTGTCGAATTCGTCGACCAAGCGTGGAGCCAGCCGCGGGTAGGCGTCGTAACCTCGGGTCACGCGATCGTCGTCGCGGGTGCCGCTGGCGCGGCCGACCGGGCCGAGCGCACCGTGCGCGATCGCGGCTTCGGCGGGCAGCGGCCCGGTTCCGCGCAACCGGTCCAGGAACGAGGAGGTTCTCAGCAGCAGCCTCATATCAGGGGCGTAGGCGCGCTGGATCGCCGCGAGCTCGTCAAGCAGGTCGGCATGGCCGAGACGGGGCGGGCCCGTGACACCGCCGACGACGACGACGCCACGGCCGAAGCGGCTGCCGCAGAGCGCGCCGATGAGGCGCAGTATGCGTTCCTTGTGCCAGCCGAAGCGGGCCACCGCCACGGCCAGCCCGGCAGCGTCGGCGAGGCGCAGGGCCACGTCGAGGTGGTTGGCGATGCGTTCCAGCTCGGCGTGGATGGCGCGGACGTGGCCGGCAGCGTCCGGCACGCTCACCCCGGCAAGGGTTTCGACAGCGTGTGCGTAGGCCAGGGCGTGGGCGATGGTGGCGATGCCCTCGACCCGTTCGGCGAGGCGGACACCATCGGCGATGGTCATGGTCTCGAAGCGTTTCTCGATGCCACGGTGCTTGTAGAACGGGCGTAGCCGCAGGGACGGGATGTCCTCGCCGGGTGTTTCGACCAGGTACTCCATCGACTCGGCCACTCCGGAGCGGACCGGGCCGTGCGGGATGGTGAACAGTCCGGTGCCGAGCACCCGGCGGGGCAGCCTGTGCTCGTCCGGCTCCACCGGACCGGCAGGCTGGGCGAGTCCGGGTCGTGGCCGCCTCGCGCCGTCGGTGAGCGGCAGGATCAGCGGGTCGAGGCGGGGATGCCCGTCGGGAATGAGGCCGGTCAGGTCATGCAGGGCCCGTTCGTACCAGAATGCGGCGGGCACGCGTGAGTGCACAGCGCCGGATACCGATCGCCGCGGACGGTCACGTCGATGGGTTCGATGTCGTCGTCGGTGGCCAGCAGGGCGGTCAGCCGGGTGTCGTTGACGCGGCTGGTGGCGTACAGACCGGCAAAGCGTTCGCCGGACGTACACCGCCGGGCAAGTGTCTCGGCAAGCCCGGCTGCGTCGGCGGGTGCTGTGGTGGGGGTCTGGATGGTCATGGCGCGCCTCCCAGCTGGCTTGCGGCGTGGGTCAGCAGGTCGGACAGGGGACCGGGTGGGTGCAGGCCGAGCAGCAGCAAAACGGCGAGTCCGGCGAGCATCGGTGCGACCATCCACGCGGAGACCTCACCCGGCTGCGGCGTGGCGTCGCCGGCGGGCCGCGGGTTGGGGGTGTAGACGATGCGGGTGGCCGCGGCGGACAAACCCAGGAACGCCATGGTGACCAGCGCGACGAGGATGATCGTGGCGGTGTTGCGGGAGGCTTGCAGGCCGCCGGCGACGATCGCGAACTCGCTGCGGAATATCCCGAACGGCGGCATCGCCGATAGCGCCAGTACGGCGAGCAGGAACAGCGGCGCCGTCCACGGCAGTATCCCGCCGGCGCCGCGCAGCCCGGCGATGTCCTTGGTGTTGTATCTGCGCACCAGGATCCCCGCGCCGAAGAACGCGTTTCCTTTCGCGGCGGCGTGCGCCAGCACGTGGAGCAACGCACCGAACAGAGCCAATGGCGCGCCGAAGCTGACCGCGATGGCGAGGATGCCCATGTGCTCGATGGAGGAGTAGGCGAGCATGCGCTTGATATCGCGCTGGTCCAGCAGATATAGCGCCGCCAACGCCAGCGACGCGATCCCGAACAGCAGCAGCACGGTCTGCGGGAACCGGGGGCCCAGGGTGGCGGCGGCGATCTGGTAGAAGCGCAGCACGGCGTAGAAGCTGGTGGCGAGCAGCGCTCCGGACAGCAGCGCCGAGACCGGGGTGGGGGCCTCGGAGTGAGCGTCGGGCAGCCAGGTATGCACCGGGAACCAGCCGACTTTGGTGCCGAACCCGAGTACGGCCAGGACGAATGCGAGCCGGATCGCGGTGTGTGGCAATGCCGGTCCGGCGCGTAATAGCGGCGCGAAGGCAAGGTCGTAGGAGGTGCCCAGCACCTGGGAGCCGGCGTAGTACATGAATATCGTGGCCAGCAGGGCGATGCCGAGGCCGGCGGAGGCGAGAAGCACGTACTTCCAGGAGGCTTCGACGGCGCCGTCGGTGTTTTCGATCGCGACCAGCAGAGCGGACACCACGGTGGTGATCTCGATGGCGATCCACAGCAGGGCCAGCCCGTTGACGGCGGGTGCGGCGAGCATCGACCACGCGAACAGGTTTAGTCCGAGATAGAAGCGGCGCAAATATACCCGCGAGGTCTCGTCGCGCAGGTAGCCGATCGCGTAGCCGGCCACCGAGGCATACAGGAAGGCGGTGGCGAGCAGGAAGACCGCCGACAACGCGTCCACACGCAGGAACCCGACGTGCACACCGTCACCGTGTACGACCGCGGGGATCAACGTCATCGTCAGACCGAAGCAGATCAGGCCGACCGCGAGGGTCGCTGCCTTGGTGACGGTGCCGGGGGCGGTCAGGGCCAGCAGTGTCGGTACCAGGGGCGCCGCCAGTAGGACGATCACGATGACAGCCATGATGTTCACCCCCGCAGCCTGGTGGAGGTCGCGGTCGACAGCGATGAAGTGCGCTGGTGATGGACCCGCATCAGCACTCCGAAGACCACCACCGCCACCAGCAGATCGAACAGGAACGCCACTTCGAGAATCAGCGGCAGCCCGGCCGCGACCACCAGGCTGGCCAGCGACACCCCGTTTTCCAGGGAGAAGAACCCGATCGCCTGCGAGACGACGTCGCGCCGGATCACCATCAGCACGAACGCGACCAGCACTACCCCGATCGAGATGGACAGCGCGGTGGTGGGCAGCACCTCGCTGGGTAGCGCGAGCCGGCCGACGGCGAAGAACCCGAACGCGGCCACCACAATGGACACCAGCACGGCGGTGGCCGGGCTGATGGTTCCGGAGCCGGCGATCTCATTGCTGGTATCCCGCATCAGCCGCACCACCAGCCAGGGCACGGCTACGACCTTCAGCAGGAACGACAGCCCGGCCAACACGTACAACTCCGGCAGATGGTGGGTGGCGGCGACAATCACGGCCAGGACGGAGACCGCCAGCGACTGTGCCGCATAAAGGCGGACCTGGTCGCGCAGCAGCGCCTGCCGCAGCATCCAGAACTCGATCACCAGGACGATGACAGCGATGACGTTCGCGGCGCCGGCGAACACACCGGGGGCTGGCACCGTGGGCATCAGCCACCCCCAAGGTAGAGGGTCAGGACCGCGAGGACGGCCAGCAGGAACGCGGCTGCGGCGAAGTCGGTGATTTTGAACAGTCGCAACTTTGCAAACGAGTTGTCGATCAGCGTCACCCCCACACCGACCAGGCACGCCTTGACCAACAGCGCCACCACGGCGAAACCGACCGATCTGGCCGACGCGGTAGGAGCCAGCCCCCATGGCGCGAGGAACACGTTGATCAAAATGGTGTAGAGGATCAGCTGCTTCATCGCCGATCCCCACCGAAGTGCGGCGAAGTACGGCCCGGAATACTCGAAGCCGCGAGCTTCGTCGATCATCCCGAACTCGTTCGTGCCCGAATGGCTCTCTACCGGGATCCGGCTGGTCTCGGCGAGGATCACCATGAACAGCGCCCCAGCGGCGAGCAGATGTGCCGGCCGGATCACCTGACTGAACGATGACCGCACCGTCGCGGCCATCGCATAGGGCAGGTCGGTGGCGGTGACCAGTGCGACGGAGAGCACCACGAACAGGACCACTGGTTCGGTGATCGCCGAGAATGTCTTAGCCCTGCTTGAACCCAACTGGGCGTACGGGCCGCCGGATTCGGCGGCGGCAACCGCGACCGAGAACCCGGCCAGAGACAGGATGAACCCGCCACCAAGGATGTCGCCCATGTATCCCAACGGCAGAGGGAACGTGGTCAACACCGGAATCAGTAGCGGCACCGTCAGATAACACGCGAGCGCCAACAGCGGCGCGACAAGGAAGAACCGGCTCGCCTGAGCCGGTGCCAAGGATTCCTTGGCGAACAACTTCGCCAGATCGAAGTAGGGCTGCAAGATCCGTGGTCCACGGCGGCCCTGCAGCCGCGCTTCCACACGAGCAATCACCCCGCTGACGCCCGGGGCGAAGACAACAACAGTAAGGACCTGCGCGCTCTGCACCACCGGGATCGGCAGCGCCGGTGTGACCATCGGCCCTCCCAGCTATCGGACAGCAATGCCGTCGCTCGACAGTTGGTAGAAGCCATCAGCGGAAAGCGCGTCCGCGGTTAAGGCGAGCCTCATCGCCTGCCTGCGAGCATGACACGTGTCGTTCACCCCGGCAACCGTCACCGCACCGACATCTTCGGCTGGCCCGCCGTCGACAGGATCGACGTCACCGATAGGATCAATGTACGGCGGTGGGGCTCGCCGTTATCCGCGGAATGAACCGCCAACAGTCCCTACCCACCGAGGTAGGAGGCTTTCTGATGCCAGGCCGCAGCGGACCAGCCGCGCCTGCCGTGCGTGATGTTGCCAAGATCGCCGGAGGTTCTCACGCCTCTCGACGCGGATGTCACGACATGGGCCTGGCGGCCGCCACCTGTCGCGCCGACTACTCCCGAGGAGGATTCTGACCATGTCGACGTTCCGTTTCGCCGAGGTCGATGCCCTGGAAATTCTCGACTCGCGCGGGCGACCGACGTTGCAGGTGACCGTCGCCCTTACCGACGGCAGCCGCGGTACAGCGGGCGTTCCGGCGGGTGCCTCGACCGGCAGCCGGGAAGCCATCGAACACCGCGACCACGACAAGGCTCGCTACCGTGGTCTCGGCGTCACCGGCGCGGTAGCCGCGGTCCGCGGTGAAATCGCCGCGGCGTTGACCGGCCGAGCCGGCTGGTCAGACCTGGCCGAGATCGACGCCGAACTTCGCAGCGTCGATGGCACCCCGACGAAGCGGCGTTTGGGCGCCAACGCAATTATCGGCGTCTCGATCGCCTGCGCCCGGGCCCTGGCGCAGCACGCTGGGCTACCGCTGTGGCAATGGTTGGGCCGGCCCACCACTCCCGCTCGGCTGCCGGTCCCACACTTCAACGTCCTCAACGGCGGCGCCCACGCCGCGAACCGGCTCGACTTCCAGGAATTCATGATTGCCCCGATCGGTGCGCCGAACTATCCGGAGGCGCTACGGGCGGGGGCCGACGTCTACGCGACCCTGCGTGATCTGCTCACCGAGACCGGTCAACACACCGGTCTCGGCGACGAAGGCGGATTCGCTCCCGACATCACCGAAACTCAAGCCTTGGACCTGCTCGTTGCCGCCATCACCCAAGCCGGATACGAACCCGGACCCGACGGTGTGGCCATCGCGCTGGACCCCGCCGCCAACGGCTTCTACCGTGATGGCGGCTACCACGCCGGCGGACAGCCACGCAGCAGCGCCGAAATGGTCGGCTGGTACAGCGAACTCGTCGATCGCTATCCAATCTGGAGCATCGAAGACGGCCTCGCCGAAGACGACTGGGACGGCTGGGCCACGCTGACCGCCGCGCTCGGTAAGCGGATCCAGTTGGTGGGCGATGACATCTTCGTGACCGACCCGGCCACCATCACCCGCGCGGCCGCGGCCAATATCGGCACTGCCGCGCTGATCAAACCCAATCAGATCGGCACCGTCACCGAAACCCTCGCCGCCATCGACGCCGCCCGCACCGCTGGCTACCCGCAAATGATCTCTCATCGGTCCGGGGAGACCACCGACACCTTCATCGCCGACCTCGCGGTCGGATCCGGCTGCGGGCAACTCAAATCCGGGGCTCCCGCCCGCGGTGAACGCGTCGCCAAATACAACCGGCTACTGGAAATCGCGGCTGCGCAGCCGGCGCTGCCCTACGGCATCGCCGCATGAGCGGGCCCGCTAGCAGGACGAGCGCTCAGACGGACGAGGCCTGGTGACCGCCGGCACACCCCAGACCGCACCGTCGAGCAGAAGAAGTGGCTGACCGCCGGGGTGGGAAGCGTCGCCGCGGCGAGCTTCTTCTCCGACGCCGGCCACGAGATGACCACCGCGGTGCTGCCAGGGTTCTTATCGGCGACCCTGCATGCCAACCCGGCCACTCTTGGCCTGATCGAAGGTGTCAGCGACGCCTCCATGGGGCTGGCCAAACTCGCCGGTGGCCCGCTGGCCAATGACCCGGCGTGGCGGGCACGGCTGGCCCGCGGCGGCTACCTCGGTACCGCCGTGCTCGGCGGCGCCATCGGCCTGACCACCGCGGTTTGGCAGGTCGCGTTGCTGCGCGCCGGATCGTGGATAGCCCGCGGTATCCGCTCACCGGCCCGCGACGCGCTACTGGGCACCCTGGCCCCGACAACCGGCTACGGCCGCGCCTACGGCCTCGAACGCGCCGGCGACAACCTCGGCGCACTGATCGGACCGCTACTCGCGGCGCTTCTGGTCACCCTGGTCGGTGTGCGCGAGACACTGCTCGCCGCGGCGATCCCGGGCCTGTTCGCGGCCCTCGCGATCACCGTCGCCGCCCGCCAGGCCGCCCGTACCATGAAAAGCCCCGCTCGGCGTGGCCAAATGCGGATCAACCTGCACGCGCTGCGCCGCCACGGCCTGGCGCGGGCACTCATCCCGGCGGCACTGTTCGAGTGCGGCAACTTGGCCACCACGCTGCTGATTCTGCGCGCCACCGGACTGCTCCACCACGGTGGTCGCGGCCTCACCGCGGCGACATCGCTGGCGATCCTCATATACGCGGCCCACAATGCTGTGGCGACGGCCGCGTCCCTGGTCGGCGGCGCCCTCATCGACCGGTACGGCGCACGCCCCATCTTCGCCACCGGCGCCGCCGTCTACGTCGCCGCATACGCCGGCTTCGCCGTCACCAACCACAGCTGGGCCTGGCTGCTGGTCGCCTTCTGCCTCGCCGGCATCGGGATCGGCTTCGCCGAAACCGCCCAGTCCACGCTCGTCGCCGCGGCACTGCCCGACCAGTTGCGCGGCTCCGGGTTCGGCCTACTCGGCCTTATCCAAGCCGGCGGCGACCTCATCTGCACCGTCGTCGCCGGAATCCTATGGACACTGCTGTCACCGGCGGTCGCGTTCGCCTACGCCGCCGCCTGGATGCTCGCCAGCCTGCTATCCATCACCATCACGAAGGCGCCGACCCGCACGCACGCCAGCGCCGCCTAACGCCGGAAGCGGCCACAGCGCTACCCCGCGCCGCGCCGACAAACATGGCACCGGCGAACGTGAACGAACCCCGTCACGTTCGCCGCGAATAACGGATCACGCATACGTCATCAAGGATGACCAAACCCTCGGTGACGAGTTCATCAAGCTGCGGCACGAACCCCCGGATCTTCTCGTCAGTGTCCACGATCACGATCACCACCGGCAGATCCTCAGTCAAGGACAGGATCCGGTTGGTGTGGATGCGCGAATGAGCTCCGAAGCCTTCAATACCGTGTAACACCGTCGCGCCGGCCAGCCCGGCGGCATGGGCGCGCTGAACGATCTCGTTCGCCAGCGGCTTGTGCTGCCACTTGTCGAACTCGCCGATGAAGATCGTCAAGCGGGCCGCAGAACCGTCGAGGGATGTCATCGTGCCACCTGTCCGTCGCGCCGAGGCGCCACCAGTACCCGCGGTTCCCGGACGGACGACCAGAACGGCGAGCCCTACCGCCGCGGGCGGCATCACCTGTGACTGACGTTAACCTAGCCGATCCACGCACACAGCCAACGCCTGCTTGGCGGCGCGTCAACGACTGGTCGCCGGCGCAGCGTGGCGCACTTGCGCGCCAGCGCCTCCCACGCACTCGGCGTGTCGCTAGGTGCCGGTGCGCGGGAGGCGGCTGGTCGGCCTGGGTTGGGGCGGCCTAGTCGCAGACGACGGATGTTCCCGCCGGCGCCATGTACACGTTGTCAGGTACCGGCGCCTTGTGCTGATTGCGGAGCCCGGGGTAGATCGTGAAGATCAGATGGCTTCCCGGCGGGATGGCTGACGGCTTGATCGTGTAGACGACTGGCCAATGGCCCAGGTCATCAGCGGTATTCACGGTTACGTCCTTTGCGGGCGCCATAGCGCCGTGCACCTGGCACTTGTCAGCGTTCGAAACAAACGCTGGGACATTGACCTCGGCCAGCTTCTTCTCGAGCAGGCCGACATCGGTGAAGTCCGGACGGCGCAGGGTCAGCACCACTGTGTCCGACGACGCAAGCTCCACACTCCACGCGGCCGGCTCGAGACGCACTGAACGAGAGGGTCCACCGCCGGCCGAAGCCGTACCAGGAGTAGCAGTCGAGCCGGTCAGCATCGGCACCGCCAGGGCCGCGCCAACGACGACGGCGAGACCGCCGCCTGCCACACCGGACAGCATCCGTGCCCGCCGTCGGCTCCTGCCACGCTGCTGGATCGCGTCCACCGGACGATCCATATGGACGTCGGCCAGAGTCATCCTGACCTTGTCGAGTACTTCGTTGTCATTCATGTCCAACCTCCATCGGTGTGGCAGGCGCAAGCTGCGCCCGCAGGGCGGAAGTGGCCCGGAACAGATGGACTCCCACGGTGTTAGGCCTGATGCCCATAACTCGAGCGACGGTCTCGGCGTCGAGGTCGAGCCAGACCCGCAGCACGATGACCTCTCGCTGCCGGCGCGGCAGGCCGCGCAACGCGGCCAGCAGCGCCCCGTCCATTCCCAAGGCGTCAACGGGCGGCTGCGGCACGTCGTGACCCTCCAACGCCACCTCGCGCCGACGCTTTCGCCACCAAGACACCCGTGTGTTGAGGGCGGTACGCACCACCCATCCCGCCGGAGCCGGATGCCCACGGACGCTCCGCCACGATCCCCAAGCGCGTGCATACGCCTCGGCAACCAGATCCTCAGCGAGGCTCAAGTCACCAACAGCCGCAAACACCGCGCGCAGGCAGTGATCGCGAGTACGCGTATAGAACTCGGTGAAATCCATCTGTTCTCGACCCACACCACCTACACGCATCAGCCCCCGGAACCATTTACCGGTAGAACAAACCGTTCGACGTCTAACCCAACGACCTTGATTTACAGGCAGTGATCGGTGTCATCGCGAAGGCCGGCCACGAAGCGGCAACCCTGTGCGCCGTCGCCCTGGCGATTCTCAGGAATCGCTACAACTAGTAACTGCGTCGCCTGGCCCGCCGTTGGTGCCGAGCCGGACTCATTGCAGACGCATTCACCTGCGGTAAAGCGGAGCCGCCGGTGTCCCCGATGGCGACATTTAGTAGGCATCGAGTGACGTAAAGATGACTGAGGGTATTCAAAATGCTGAGAATCTGCCAAGGTTACGCGATGCGACTGTGCATCTCGACCGAGCCGCAGCAAGGCGCCACCTACGCGCAACTGTCCCGCCTCGCACGACGCACCGAGGACGCCGGATTCGACGGCTTCTTTCGTTCCGACCACTTCCTGCCGTGGGGCAAGGACGACGGCAAGCCGGGTCCCACCGACGCCTGGCTCACGCTCGCCGGGCTCGCTCTGGAGACCAGCCGCATCCGCCTCGGCACGCTCGTCACCTCGGCCACGTTCCGCCAGCCTGGACTGCTCGCGGTCAAGGTGGCGCAAGTTGACGATATGAGCGACGGCCGAGTCGAGCTCGGCCTCGGCGCCGGTTGGTACGAGCAGGAACACGCCGCGTACGGATTCGACTTTCCGTCGTCCGCCGAGCGGTTCGACCGGTTCGAAGAGCAGTTGGCCATCATCACCGGAATGTGGGCCACGCCGGTTGGCGAACGCTTCAACTTCATCGGGAAGCACTACCGGCTGTTCGACTCCCCGGCGCTTCCGAAGCCGATCCAGCGTCCCGGGCCGCCGATCATCATTGGCGGCCGCGGTCTTCGGCGCACGCCTGAGCTTGCCGCTCGGTACGCCAACGAGTTCAACAAGGCCTTCTCGCCGCCCGATGTGGTCGAGGCGCAGTTCAACCGAGTACGGGCGGCATGTGAGCGGATCGGGCGTACCAGCCCGATGGTCATGTCCGTCGCCCAGATCGTCTGCTGCGGTCGCTCGGACGCCGAGATTGCCCGCCGTGCCGAGGCGATCGACCGCCCGGTCGAGGTGCTACGCCAGGATGGGCTGTGCGGAACCCCCGAGCAGATCGCCACCAAGATGGCTGAATTCGCCCGTATCGGGACTGAGCGCATGTATCTGTCCGTACTGGACGTTGACGACGTGGACCACCTGGACCTGATCGCGTCGGTGATGCCGATGTTGGTTCCACCGACGGGCGGCTACGCGGCCGATTCAGCGGCGAAGCCGGCCGGCTCCGTGGTGCCCCTGCTCGACTGATGTTCGGTTGCTGAGTCGCGATCGCGGCGGGAAGCCTCCGCTGACAAGCCAAAACGAACGTCCTAATTGGACCGTTCTCAGGTTTGCATTGACGCACTGTCGAGGCGGCGGCAAGATACCCCGCAGGGTAGAGTCTTACGACTCTATGTCGCGCTTCCAGACCCCGCCAGCCTGGGAGCACTGTTGTACTCACGATGGAGTAGTCCCATGCCAACGCAATGGAGTGCCGGGCTGGTGCCGATGGGTGGCGCCGGCCCGTACCTGCATTGGGGGGTCATTCAGATCTCCCTTGCCAACCTTCTTGTCATAATCCTGATGCTGGTGGTGTTCGCTGTCGCGTTGATCGCGCCGTTCCCCGGGCGCAAACGATGACCGCGTCGCAGGGTGATGAGCGTATGTGGACGGCGCGTCTGCGTAATCGCGCCGTCACCGCCTTTCCGCCCGAGCGCTTGCTTCCGGACCGCCAACCCGCGTATGTGGCGTCATGGATTTACGTCTTCGGCGTGACGACTCTGGCCGCGCTGGTCATCGTGCTCGCCAGCGGTGCGCTCCTGGTCTTCGGTGGCCCCCAGTGGTACCACAACTCCACGGTGGGTCACTTCGTGAACAGCCTCCATCTGTGGAGCGTTGAGCTGTTCTTCTTCGCCATGGTTATCCACCTCTGGGGCAAGTTCTTCATGGCGTCATGGCGTGGAAAGCGGGCGCTGACCTGGGTCACCGGAGGGATCGCGTTCCTGGGATCGATCGCCACCGCCTTCACCGGGTACGTAATCCAGTCGAACTTCGACTCGCAATGGATTTCCACACAGGCCAAGGATGGTCTCAACTCGGTAGGTATTGGCGCCTGGTTCAACGTTCTCGACTACGGGCAGATGCTGCTCTTCCATGTCATGCTGCTTCCCCTTGTGCTCGGTGGCCTGATCGTGTGGCACATCCTTCTGGTACGCCGCCGTGGAGTTGCACCGCCCTTTGCCGACGACGCCGACATCGTGACGGCCGCCGGACCCGAATCGGCTGATGCCGGACCCGAATCGGCTGAGGCCGGATCTTCGCCGGCTGAGGTACCGGGTCAGCCGTCGGAGCGCACGGAGGTGTCGTCATGAGCAAGGTGACCTACGCCCAGCGCGAGAAGTACTATGCCCGGCCGTGGACCGGCCCGACCCGCCGATACGACATAGTCAAGGAGTTCACCGCCGCGCTCATCGCCGTCACGCTGATCACGATCGGCCTGGCCATCGTGTTCGGCTCGCCGGACCGTCCGGCGATCACGCTGTCGGCGTGGGCCCAAAAGGCGCCGGCGGACTTCGCCGCCACGGCTGTGGCCGAACTCGACGGCACCAGTGGTACGGCCACGTACGGTGCGCCATACATTAACGATCCATCCGCCGGCCAGAAACTTGGGCCGCTCCCTCTGCAGCGCTGGGGTGGCGTCCGTGAGAAGGTCGACACCGCGCAGGCATTCGTGATCGGGCCACTGTTGACGAGTACGGATCCGGCGGTGGCGTCGGCAGTAGAAACCTACCGTGCGGCATCGGCGACGCAACAAAGTACCTGGACCTCGACTTACAGCGATGCGCTGTCAAAAGCTCCAGATGGTGACCCGGGCAAGGTCGTGGGAGATTTCGGCCCCGTACCGAGGATGATCAACGGTCTGCTGGGCATGGCACAGTCGGGCGGCTTGGACGGGCTGATCTCCGAGCAGGGCGGGTTCTACCAGACGAACTACTCCCGGTCGCTGCTGTTCCTCGCTGACGGCTCGTACCTGGAGGATCAGGCCCGCGCCGAGCACCTTGGCGGCGACCAGTGGGGCATGATGAATGAAACCGGCAGCTATCCGGGCCAGGCGTGGCTGTGGTTGTACACGTTCTGGTACCAGGTTCCGCCGTTCTCTACCTCGGACAACGCCGACGCGCTCGTGTGGGGGCTGATGATGCTGCTCTCCGCGGCGCTGGTCCTGCTCCCGTTCATCCCGGGGCTGCGCAGCTTGCCGCGTCGTCTGGGCGTGCACCGGCTGGTCTGGAGGAGCTACTACCGCAGAACATGACCGGCAGCGGACGGGCCGGCGGTGTGACGTTCAGCGACGAGCAGGTGCCTGTGTTACCGGGCGGCGCCCGCGCGGGTATTGCGCGTGGATCCATTGCTCGTTCAGTCGCACGCCGGTCCCGTCCTGGCGCAACCACGGATGGAGCCCCTCAGGCAGCCGTGGCTTGATGACCAGCGCGGCGAAATTGTTGGCCTGGCGAGGGAAGCAGACTTCGATCGCCCGGAGGGCCGGCTGGGCCAGCCGTACCGCGGCGTGCACGATCGGATTGCGCCGGTGGCGGAGCTGGTTCCACGGGACTCGCATTCGGTGGAAGAACCGCGTCTGGGTCCGGGCTTCGGGCGCGTACGAGCTGATCGTCTTGACGATCTCGCGCTCGGTCCAGCGGTAAACGTAATTCGGGACCGGGCTGTTGCCGACGCCGCCGTGCTCCAGGTCGTTGCCGGCCACGGACGCGTGCTCGTACTCCTGACCGACACGCAGGCGTACGCCGACGCGAGTGATGAAGTTGTCGTACGGCTCGAAGAGCAGCAGCCCGTGCCGCGCCACCCGGTACATCTCCACCATCGCACGGTGCGGCGACCGGCAATGGTGCAGGCCGGAGTGCACGAGGCAGAAATCGAACGAATCATCGGCGAAGGTGAGCTTCTCGGCGTTCTGGTAACTCCACGTGAATGGGGTGACCGCCCGGCTGCTGGGGCGCGGGTCGACGTTCGAGATCACCACATCCTCGAACCCCCGCTTCCGCAGGACTGTCCGATCGCGTGGGCCCCCGCACACAACGAGGATCCGCATCTGACGGGTCAGCGTCCCGCTATGGAGAAGCTCGTCGATGATCTCTCCGTAGAAATCCTGCTTCACCCGGTCACCCCCGGCCGTTGCGTGTTCGACGCTGCTACACGTTAGGCCGTCGGCCGGGGGCGCATACCGGCTTACTCAAATCCTGGCCTCTTGTTCGTGCGCATCAGCCAGTGGGAGGCGTCCGCATCACGGTCCTCGCCGGCCGTCTCGACCCTGGCGGCACAGGGCCTTACGAGCCGGCCGGCGAGAGGAGGAGGCCTCAGATGGTGTCGCAGATGTTTTCGGCAGTCGGCGGCTCGACCAGTACTGTCTTGTGGGTCACGCCGTCGACCGTCTCCGCCTTCACGGACATGAAGCCACCATTGGCGAACAGCAATTCGTTGGGTGGCGTGTCACCGGCGCCGTTGAAGACCGCTATCTCGGTGCCGCTGAGAATCGTGGTGTCGGCATCCGGATAGTCGTAGTACCCGGTTCCGGACATGTCCCGGGTAACGGTGGCGCCGGTGGACTCGTTGGTGAAGGTCGCGTACATGGTCCCGGTTTCGATCGCGAAGACCGGGCGGCCCGATGAATCGCTCCAGGTGTACCGGGTCAGGCTGGTGTCCGGGAAGGTGACCCCCACGGCAAACTGGCAGACGGCGCCAGCGGGCACGGTCACCGGCCCGAGAACCGGGTGGGTCACGGTCAGGCTGAGGTCCCCGGTGAGGTTGGTCTGGGACGCGGCGTCGGCCGGTGCCGGGGTGGCCCCTACGAGTGCGACCGCCGCGCAGGCGACGGCGGCGGCAAGCACGCCGTGACGGTTGCGTGATGACATCGATTCCTCCTCGTGTTGTCGGTGGGCTCACAGACACGCTGGCGGGCGGTACTTTCAGATCGGTTACAGCCTCACGACCGCGAGCCGGGCCGGCGGTTCGCAGGGGCTCGCCGGGGCGGGGAGGGGCCCGATGAACGTGGAGTTCGGCGCGCTTGGACCGCTGGAGGCGCGGGTGGCCGGGCGACCGCTGCGGTTGAGCGGGCCACGTGTCCGCGCCCTGCTGGCGATGCTTCTATGCCGTGTCGGCACCGTCGTTCCCGCCGATGAGCTGGCGGGCGCGATCTGGCCCGATGCCGCGCGGGTCGCGACCGGAAACCTTCAGGTGTACGTTCACCGCCTGCGCGGTTGCCTGCCTCCAGCGGCGATCGAGTTCCGGCCACCGGGGTACCGTCTGGCCGTCGAGCCCGGCGCATACGACGTGCGAAAGTTCGAGCGACTGGTTGCCCTGGCCCGGGCTCATGCGCGCGACGCCGCACCGGATGCGGCGGTCGCGAGCTTCGACGCGGCGCTGGCGATGTGGCGCGGCGAGCCGTTCGCCGGTATCACCGAACTGGACGCCGTACGGGCGGAGCGTGATCGCCTGGCCGACCTGCGCCTGTCGGTGGTAGAAGAGCGGCTGGCAGCGATGATCGTGGCGGGGCGCGCCGAGGAAGCGGAGTCGGAACTCGCCGAACTCGCTACCTCACACCCCTGGCGGTCGCGGCCGGTCGAACTCCGCCTGCAGGCACTACGCCAGTCCGGCCGCTACGTGGAGGCGGCCCGGCTGGGCGCCGCCTATGCCGAGTCGGAGGTTTTCGATCATGTAGCCCACGATCACAATGGCGTTCGACCCGACGGTGGGCCCAGCGCGCGTGACCTGACTCGCTCCGGTGACGTTCCGGGCACGATCAGGGCCGCCCGGCAGGCGTTGCGATCGGGCGTCGGGACCGCGGCCGCGCACCAGATACTCGGTGTATGCCTGCGGGAGCAGGGGCGGTTCCGCGAAGCGTATGCCCATATCACGGCGTACCTCGGGGACTCCGTCGCGGCGGGCGACGTGGCCGGTGAAGCCGAGGCGACCCAGATGATCGGAATCGTCGAGCGCGAGCGCGGCCGGTATCCGGAGGCCAACCGGTGCCTGGATCGTGCCGAGCGGTTGCATCGCGACCTGCGTGACCCGGCGCACTCGATGTGCATCCTGCTCAGCCGGGGTGAGCTGCGGCTGCGTTCGGGGGATCGCGATGCCCGCCGGTTGATCGAGGATGGATTGGCCGGCTGCGCCGACGGGCGGCAGGCCGTCGGCGTCGCGTACGGGTCGAGGCTGCTCGGCGAGCTGCACCTCCGCGAAGATCGGCCGCGGGCAGCCCTGCCCATGCTCGCCGAGGCCGCTCGCTTGAGCCGGAGCGCCGGTGGCCCGTTCGCGCTCGCGCTGTCGCTGGTCCACCTGGGCCGCGCCCACGCATTGGCTGACCAGCGGGGCGATGCCTCGCGCGCGTGGCGGCGGGCGGCCGGCATCTTCGGCACCATCGGCAACACGCCGGCCCGTGATCGGATGATCGGACTCGCCGCCGGAGTCTCGGCGCGCACGCGCACCTGACAATTCCGGGTCGCGTTTCGTCGAATCATTGAGGTAGGAGTCGGTGAGGTAGAACGCGACCAAGGGAGCGACGACGCCATGACAAGCAGCCAGTCCGGGCCGGATCGTCGCCTGCCGGACCCGGAACTCGACGCGATCATGAGCGAGCGGCGCCAGCTGATCAACCTCTCCTACCGGTTGCTCGGTTCGCTCGCCGAGGCAGAGGACGCGGTTCAGGAGACCTACGCCCGCTGGTACGCGATGACCCCGCCGCAGCGGGACGCCATCGCGTCACCGGGTGCCTGGCTGACCACCGTGGCCAGCCGGATCTGCCTGGACCTGCTCGGTTCGGCACGGGCGCGACGCGAGCGCTATGTGGGCGAGTGGATCCCCGAGCCGGTACCCGAACGCACCGACTGGATGGGCGGCCGGACCGGCGCCACCATCTCGGACCCGGCGGACCGGGTCACCCTCGACGAATCGATCACCATGGCGTTCCTCGTCGTGCTGGACTCGATGACTCCGGCCGAGCGCGTCGCGCTCATCCTGCATGACGTTTACGGCTACCCCTTCGCCGACATCGCCGGCATCGTCGGCCGTACCCCGGCAGCATGTCGCCAGCTGGCATCCTCGGCCCGCCGCCGTGTTCGCGGCTCGGCGACACCCGCGACCCCGACCGCCCGGCAGGCGATCATCGTGAGGGACTTCATGCGGGCGTGGGAAGCCAACGACATCGACGCCCTCATCGGACTGCTCGATCCGGACGCCACCACCATCGCCGACGGTGGCGGTCGTGTCGCCGCTGCCCTGCACCCGATCGAGGGTGCGGAACAGATCGCGCGGGCGTGCATCGAGATCGCCCGGAAGGTGCCCGACATGACCATGCTGGAGCGCACGGTCAACGGTCAGCCCGGTCTCATCGCCCGGCAGGGCGGCACGACCATCACCGTGTACGCGTTCGACATCGTCGATGACCGGATCAAGCACATCTGGGCCATCCGGAACCCCGACAAGCTCACGTCGTGGCGGGTGGGCTGATTCCGGGTCCTACCGCCCGGTCCCACCGCCCAGCCCTACCGCCGGGCCCTACCGGGTGGGCCGCCGCAGGGCGGGGCGCCGCACCTCGTACAGCATGATGGCGGCGGCAACCGACAGGTTGAGCGATTCGGCGGTGCCCACCATGGGTATCCGGACGGTTTCGTCGCACCGCTTCAGGGCGCCGGGGGGTAACCCCGGGCCTTCGCTGCCGAACAGGACCGCCACCGGCCCCGGGTAGCTGACGTCCCAGTGGTCGTGGTCGGCACCGCCGGATGTCGCGATGGTCCGCACGCCGCGATCACGCGCCCACGCGAAGAGACGATCCAGATCCCGGACGTGCACCACGTCGATCGCGAACAGCGAGCCCATGCTGGCCTTCACCGCGGCCGGAGCGTATGGGTCGCTGGTATCGCCGACGAGGATGACGCCGGCGCAGCCGGTGGCGTCGGCGGTACGGATGATCGTGCCCAGGTTGCCCGGATTGCCCACCTCGTGCAGGACGGCGAACACCGAATCGGACGTCACCCGGAGATCCTCCAGTCGACCGGCCCGGCTGCGGACGATCGCCGCGAGTCCACGTGGGCCATCGCGTTCGGACAGCCGGCCGAACAACTCGCCACTCACCCGGGTCACCCGGGTGCCGGCCGCCTCCTGCTCGGCCACCATCCGCATCGCATCCGAGCCGGATAGCAGGTCCGGGGCAACCACCAGGGTCTCGATCTCCCATCCGGCCTCGATCGCGCGCCATACCGGCTGGATGCCGTCAATGACGAAGGCGCCCTCGCGGCGGCGGTGCTTGCGGTCGGCGAGGAGCCGAACCCGTTTCGCCACCGGATTCGCCGCACTGGTGATCGTTTCTGCCATGGCCGCCCTCGATCGTCGTTGGCCTCAATCTACCGAGCACGGCGCGGTCCGACGGCGGGCGGCGAACCTTCAGGCAAACCAACGTGCCGGGTAGGCCTGTCCCGCTTGCGGCGGGACGGGACGGGACCGCGCTCCCATGACTTCGGGACAGTCGGCAACCGAGAGTCGCCGTAGCCGTCATGAGACGGGTGACATGAGACAGGTGACATGAGGCGGATGACATGAAGGGGAACGAAACGATGACTGCGACAGGCAACCGGGTATCCATCTCGGATCGCCTCGGCGCCGGGTGCGGAGCGGCCTATGTCCTGCTGATCGTGGCGGGCAACCAGCTGGCCTTCGGGAGCAGCCAGGACCCGCACCCCAGCGGCGCCAGGGACCTGGCCGATTTCGCCGCGCCGGCCACCACCGGCCAGGTGGTCGGCCAGACCCTTGAACTCACCGGGTTCCTGGTGTTCACGTTCTTCCTCGGCTGGCTGGCCCATCAGTTGCGCAGACGCGGCGGAGCGGGCGCGTGGCTCGGTGGCACCGCGGCACTGGCCGGCGGGATCACATTGGCCGTCAAGATCGCGTCCATCCTGCCGGTCGGCGCCGCCATCCTGGATCACGCGGAACTGACCCCGTCGGCGGCGCGGGTGCTGGCCGACATGAACGCGGTCGCGTTCGTGGTCACATTCCTTCCGTTCAGTGCTTTCCTCATTGCCGCGGGCACGGGCTTGATGGCATCGCGGGCGACGGGCAGGGCCGCCGGATACATCGGCGTGGTCATTGGGGTGCTGCTCCTGGCCGTGACCTTGATTGGTAAGGGCAGCCCGGTCGACACCAATCCGATGCCGTTCCTTATCGGCTTGCTCTGGCTGCTGGTGATCAGCATTCGGCTGGCCTGGAAAGGCCCGCGGGTAGCGACGGCCGGCGTTGACCCGGCCGTCGCGGCGGCCGTTGCCAGCGCCTGACGATGGTCATCCGGCCCGGCGCTCGGACCGGGGAATACAGGGGTACGGACGATTGCGCCGGCGCGACCGCCCGGGGCACCATCCACTCCATGTGGAAGGGCTCGGGCGGCCGCGCCCGGCGCCGGGTCTGGCTGCTTGCCGCCCTCGGCCCGATCATGCTCGCCGGATCGGTGGCCGGCACGCTCGCGGGCGGCCTTCCGATTCAGTTCGACCTTGACAACGTCTACCCGAACCTGATCGTCGCGGCATTCCTGCCATTGCTGGGAGCGCTGGTGCTCAGCCGGCTGGCTCGCCACCCGATCGGCTGGCTCTTCCTGTGCTGCGGGCTAGCCAGCGGACTTTCCATGGTGGTGTATGACTACGCCGAGTACGGCCTGGTCCTGCACCCGGGATCGCTGCCTCTTGCACTGGCTGCCGGATGGGTGTCGTCGTGGATCTGGACCCTGGGCTTCGCGCCACTGGTGACCGTCGCGGTGCTGCTGTTCCCGGACGGGTCGCTACCGGGGCCACGCTGGCGGTGGCTGCTAAGGCTTCAGATCGCGACGCTGGCGGCGATGGTTCTGATCAACATGTTTCTCCCCGGACACCTGCAGAACCATCCGGTGCGCGACAACCCACTGGGGGTGCCGCTGCCGGTCACCTGGTTCGCGATCGCCGATGTAGCCAGTCACGTGGCGATGATCGCCGGCATGATCGGCTCCGTGTCCGCGGCGGTGGTCCGCTGGCGGCGCGGGCGGGGGCCGGAGCGTGCGCCGTTGGACTGGTTCGCCCTCGCGATCATCGGCGTGGTGGCCGCCATGCTGGTTCCCGGTCCGCCGCTGCTCGGGAACGTGATCGCCGCGATCGCGCTGCCTCTGCTGCCGATATCGGTTGTGGCGGCGATCCTGCGGGGCCATCTGTCCGGCATCGAGGTCGTTGTCCGGCGGTCATTGCTGTACGCGGCGCTTACCGTCGTGCTCCTGATGGCGTACGCGGTAATTGTCGCGCTTCTCGGCGCGGTGCTGCGCGATCGATGGGACACCGCGGCGGCGCTGGTCGCCACCACCCTGGTCGCGGTGGCGTTCGCACCGGTACGGGTCCGCCTGCAACGGTCAGTCGACCGGTTCGTGTACGGCGACCGAACCGACCCGTACGCGATCCTGAGCGGGCTTGGCCGGCGCCTGGAGGGCCGGGAGGACAGCGACCTTCTCACCGAGGCGGTGGAGGCGGTCACCATGTCGCTGCGGCTCCCGTACGCCCGGGTGGAGGTCGACCGGGGCGGCCGCCCGCTGCTTTCCGCCGAGACCGGGCGGGCAGTGGGCACGCTACACGAGGTCCCGCTCATCTTTCGGGGCAATCGCGTCGGGCGCCTGCTCGTCGCACCGCGCACGGAGCGCGACCCGTTCCACGCCATCGACCTGCGGCTGCTCGATGACCTGGGGCGGCAGATCGGGGTAGCGGCGTACGCCGTCCGCCTCGCCGATGATCTGCGGCGATCACGCGAAACGATCGTGGCGACCCGTGAGGAGGAGCGGCGCCGGATCCGTCGCGATCTGCATGACGGGCTCGGGCCTGCCCTGGCCGGTGTCGCGCTCGGGCTTGACGCGGTACGCCGCCTGGCCGCCACTGCCCCGACCGAGGCGGCGACCCTGGCCACGACCCTCAAGCAGGAGGTGCAGGCATCCCTGGCCGAGGTCCGCCGCCTCGTTGAAGACCTGCGACCGCCCGCACTCGATGAACTCGGACTTGCCGGGGCGGTGCGGCGGCAGGCAGAGCGGATCGCCGAGCGGTATCCCCGGCTGCGCGTGACCGTCGACATCACCGACTTGCCGCCGCTGCCGGCCGCGGTGGAGGTCGGGGCGTACCGCATCACGGCCGAGGCGCTGACCAATGTCTGGCGGCACGCCTGCGCCAGCCAGTGCCGTGTCCACATCAGCATGGGCCAGGGCGGCTGCCTCATTATCGAGGTCGACGACGACGGCGTGGGTATACCGGCGATCCGGCGGTCAGGCGTTGGCCTGTCAGCGATGCGTGAGCGCGCGAGCGAACTGGGCGGAGCGTGCCAGGCCACGTCGCTGGCGAGCGGTGGCACCCGGGTGGCCGCCACGATCCCGGTGGGTGCGACATGAGCGAGCGGATCCGGGTTCTTGTAGTCGACGATCATCCGGTGTTCCGGCATGGGCTTTCGGCGTTGCTGTCGGCCACGGAGGAAGTCGTTGTCATCGGAGAAGGATCGACTGGGCTTGACGCTGTTCGGCTGGCCGGCGAGCTGGACCCCGATGTGGTCGTGATGGACTTGAACATGCCCGGCATCGACGGAGTTGAAGCGACCAGGCGCATCAGCGCGGCGCACCCCTTGATGGGCATTCTTGTGCTGACGATGTTCGAAGATGACGATTCGGTCTTCGCGGCGATGCGGGCCGGAGCGCGAGGATACCTGGTCAAGGGCGCGGATAGTCCGGATGTGCTGCGCGGCATCGTGGCGGTGGCGAATGGCGAGGCAATCTTCGGCCCATCCGTCGCACAGCGGGTGCTCAGATACCTCACCCGGCCGCTGTCGGCCGAGGACGTCCATGTCTTCCCGACTCTCACCACCCGCGAGCGCGAGGTTCTCTCGCTGATGGCCGCGGGCCATTCAAACGGCCGGATCGCGATATCGCTGTCGCTGAGCCCGAAGACGATACGGAACAACGTGTCCAGCATCTTCGGCAAGCTCCAGGTGGCCGATCGGGCCGAGGCCATCGTGCGGGCCCGGCGGGCCGGGCTCGGCATTGACCATGGCGAGCGATCGTGAACCTCAGCCGGCCGTGACGCCGTGGTCCCACTTACCGCCAGGCCCGGTCACGGTGCCTTGCGGGCCGTTGGGCACGTTTCGTTTCGCCGGAGTAACCGACCCGACACGATGTTGGCCCGTACCGCGTTGTCGGGGCGCTGGGCGGTCAGTATCCACGTTGGGAGCGCTCCTGCTGAACTAGGGCGCGCATGGCGATGCGGCGAGCCGCGTGCGCATTGTCGAGAGTGAAGTCGTAGTCGGTGTCGTCGTGCTTGCGTGTGGGGCGGGTGGTCCTGGTCGAGTGGAACCGGATGCCGCGGCGGACCTTCATGACGTCGCTCCTATCGGTGATGCGGTATGACGTCATCATGACATCATAAATGACGTCGGTCAAGGGCATGCTGACGTCGCGAACGCATGCTTGCGTGAAACTCCAGGTGAGTAGCTATGCGGCTGCGCGATGCCGGGTGACGTCACGATGGCGTCAGCCGACTGTCAGCCGAAGGCGTTCCGCAGCGTTGACCGCACCGCGGCCACCACTGGAGCTTCGCGGAGAAGCCGGTGCGGCCAGCCCGCCCGGCCGCCGTCACGATCGGCCAGCGTCGATGGTGATCCGGAAGCCGATGGCGCCGGCGGTCAGGGCCAGTGAGGACGGAACAGGCGCATGTGGTCGGGGCCGGCCTGCATGATGCCGTACGTACTCTCGGGCACGCCGTTCCAGGCACCCCTCAGGTCGCCGAACGGCTCCGACACGATCAGGCGTGATTCCTCCGACACGCCGCGAAGCATGCGATTCTCCGGATACAAATGGCGAAGGGTGCGTACGTCGGTGCTGTAGTACAGCGAGGGTGATTTGTGCAAGGTGGAGTACCGGAACGCCCAGATTCGTTCGCCATCGGACGTCGCGACCGTCATGTGCAGTCCATCGTCGATGCCGTGGGCGGCGGTGACCGCCTCGACCAGGCCCGCCATCCGAGCAACCGCGCCCGGCGGGTCATCCTGCAGGCCGAACGTCAACGCCAGATAGAACATTAGCTCCGAATCGGTCGAGCCCTCGATCGAGGCGAACAGGTCGGGCGCCACGGTCACCGCCAGCTCGCGCTTCACCAGGGGAAACTGCGCGATAGAGCCGTTGTGCATCCATAGCCAGCGCTGGTACCGGAACGGGTGGCAGTTGGTTTCCTGGACCGCGCCTCCGGTAGACGCGCGTACATGCGCCAGGAAGATCGACGACTCGATGTGGCTGGCGAGGCTGTGCAGGTTCCGGTTGCTCCAGGCGGGGTTGACGCTGTGGAACACCCCCGGGTTGCGCCTGGTGTACCAGCCGACACCGAAACCGTCGCCGTTGGTCGTGGTAGCGCTCATCCGGCTCTCAAGGCTCTGATCGATCAACGAGTGGGTCGGTCGGTAAATCAGCTCGTCGAGCCATATTGGCGAGCCGAAGTAGGCAATCCATCGGCACATGTCCCAGCCCTTGATCGGCGGCCCGCTTTGATCCGGGGCGGTGGCCGGCGACGTCCGCGCGCCCGGGTGCTGGTCCTGGGCACTGGCCGAACCCCGATGTCTGCAGAATACGCCTGGTCGGCGGGCCGACGGACCGATCTGTGGCTACGCGAACGCATCGTAACGAATCCGCGTACTGGGTACCTGCATGGTCGCCAGCTTCCGGAGCGTGGCCGAAACCATGGTCGGTGACCCGGAGACGTAGAAGTCGTGATTCGGCCACGGACCGCTGTTGGCAAGGACGTCGACGATGCTGCCCTGCAACGCACCGGCATAGCCGCGGTCGTCGCTGACCGCCCGGGTCAGGCTCAACCACGGAAGCGTCTCGACGAGACGGTCGAGGTGGACACGATCGTAGATCTCATCGCGGTTGTGAACACCCCGGAACAGGTGCACGAAACGCGTCCGGTTGTACCGGGACAGCTCATCGATGAGTGCCTTGGCGGGGGCCAGCCCGGTTCCACCGACGACACAGACGATGTCCCGTTGCGAGTGCCGGTCCAGCGTCATAGACCCCATCGGCGCCGCAAGCTTGACCAGATCACCCGCTTTGATCCGGCGGACCAGAGCACCGGAGACCCAGCCGGCACCGACTGCCTTGACGTGAAACTCGAGGGTGCCGTCTTCGCGTGGTGCGTTGGCCATCGAGTAGGTCCGCCAGACCCTGGGGTGGTAGCGAGTCTCGATGCTGACGTACTGCCCGCCACGGAACACGATCGGCTGCAGCGGCCGGCAGGTGAACACGGCTATGTCCGGCCCACGACGCTCGTGTGAGACGATCTGGGCGTACTGGAACCCAGGCCCGGCAGCGTCGGCCGCCCCGGCGATCATCTTCGCGGCGATGTGATCGTAGACATCACGCCAGGCCTGGTCGTATTGGAGATTCCAGCGGTCGCCGCCGTACGTGCGCAGCGCGTCCAGGAGGGCTTCCTTCACGATCGGGTAGTGATCCGGCTCGACCGAGAACTTCCGGTGATCGCGGCCGAGATCGCGCAGGTATTCGTCGACCCGCATCGGGTCATCGAAGCTCTGGACGGCCGTGACAATGGCGCCGAGCAGCCGTGCTCGCTGCACATCCATATGGACCGGGAACATGTCGCGCAGTGCTGGATTCGACAGGAACAGGCGCGCGTAGAAATGCAGGGCCAGCTTGTCCTGCTGCTCCTCAACGAGTGACCAGCTGTCCTTCAGTAACCGTGACAGATCAGCGCTCACTGCAAATCTCACCCCCCGATGTCGTACCGCCATCCGATCAATCGTGGGCACGGCGTCGTCGCACTCTCAGTGCGATGGGTATCCGGTCAAGGATCCGATCAAGATCGGGACCAAGGTCCCGACTCAACGGGAAGTTCGCCCGCGTCGTCCGGTCGCCCACCGGACGAACGTAGATGTTGATCGGAATATCACGTAGAGCATGAGGTGACACCATGAGCTCTGCACCCATCACCCACGCTGACCTTGAGCATGCCGAAGCACCTGGCTCGATGCTCACGCACACCGCGGCGAGGGCGCTCGCCGTACTCCGGGTCTCCACCGGATTCGTATTCCTGTGGGCGTTCCTGGACAAGACATTCGGTTTTGGATACTCGACTCCGTCGGCCAGGGCCTGGATCCACGGCGGGTCGCCGACCCGGGGATTCCTCAAGTCCGTTGACGTCGGCCCATTCCAGTCGGCCTACCACTCGATGGCCGGCACCTGGTGGGCGAACTGGCTGTTCATGCTCGGCATGCTGGGCATCGGTCTGGCGCTGATCAGCGGAATCGGACTGCGCATCGCTGCCGGGGCAGGCGTCCTGATCATGGCGATGATGTGGTTAGGCGAATACCCGTTCGCCCAGCACACCGCAGCCGGCGCCGCGAGCGGATCGACCAACCCGATCACCGAATACCACTTCATCTACGCCCTCGTGCTGGTCGTACTCGCTACGACATACGCCGGCCACACGTGGGGACTGGGCCGCTGGTGGGCACGGCTGCCGTTCGTCCAGAAGAACCGGTGGCTCATCTGAGTACGGTTCGGTCTGTACAGCCTCGCTACCAGGCGGCCGTGCTGCTCGACCCCGCATGAGCCGAACGCACGGCTCGCCACCAGCGATCCCGGCATCAGCCGCGGGCGGATCACCGCCCGCGGCTGATGGCTAGTCGGGCATCGGCAGGTCGAAGCCGGTGTAGTTCTCAGCGAGCGTGGTGGCGGCCGCGCGCGATGCCGTCACGTACCGCAGCTGGGCCAACGCGAGCGCCGCGTCCATCGGATCGCCGCCCGGAAGCGGATGCAGCATGGTCGTCATCCACCAGGAGAAGTGGGTGGCACGCCAGACCCGGGCCAGGCAGTCGTCGGAGTAGGAATCGGCCAGGCCGCTATCACCGTCGGCCAGCCACGAGCCCAGGGCGCGGGCCAGCAGCGCCACATCGCCGAGTGCCAGGTTCAGGCCCTTGGCGCCGGTCGGCGGAACGATGTGGGCGGAGTCGCCGGCCAGGAACAGCCGGCGGTACCGCATCGGCCCGCTGACGAAGCTGCGCATCTCGGTGACGCCCTTCTCCATCACCGGCCCATCCGCTAGGTGCCAGCCCGGTAGGCCCAGTCTGCGCCGGAGGTGTTCCCAGATCCGGTCATCCGGCCAATCCGCGACGTCGGTGTCCGGTGGAACCTGCAGGTACAGCCTGCTTATCTCTGGGCTGCGCAGGCTGTGCAGGCTGAACCCGTCGTGGTGCCGCGCGTAGATCAGCTCGTCGGTGGACGGCGCGACATGTGCCAGGATGCCCAGCCAGCCGTACGGGTACACCCGGTCGACCACGGTCCGGTCGGGCACCGCGTCCCGGCTGATGCCATGGAAGCCGTCACAACCGGCGATGACATCGCACTCGACCTGGTGCCGGGTCCCGGCGGCGTCCGTGTAGGACAGCACCGGCCGATCGGTGTCCAGCCGGTCCAGCGCGGTGTCGCGGACATCGAACTCCAGCCGCGCCCCGGCCGCCAGACGAGCCGCGATCAGGTCCTTCACGATCTCGGTCTGCGCGTACACCATGACGGTCCGGCCACCGGTGAGGTCGCGGAAGTCGACGTGGTGGCGTTCGTCCTGGTACTGGAGGTAGATGCCCCCATGGACCAGGCCCTCGCGATCCATCCGGGCGCCGAGGCCGGCCGCGCGCAGCAGATCCGCGGTGCCCTGCTCGATCACGCCGGCCCGCTGGCGTGCCTCGCAGTAGTCCCGGGTGCGCAGCTCGACGACCACGGAATCGATGCCCCGCAGGTGCAGTAAGTGGGACAGCAGCAAGCCGGCGGGGCCGGCGCCGATGATGCCAACCTGAGTTCGTTCCACGTCGCCTACCGTCCCACGCGATGACCGAGTCCGAACAGTTCCAGCCCGGTCCGTTTGCGGATCTCGCCCCACACACCACCGGGCAGCCAGACCGCGGCGGCGATCGCCAGTACACCGAGTCCCACCAGGTACCAGCTGCCGTAGTCGGAGAACAGTCGCTGAGCGGCGAAGAACACGATGGTGCCGATGATCGGGCCCTCGAGCGACCCGATGCCGCCCAGCACCACGATGAAGATCATGTACGCCGACCACTGCACGCTGTAGGCCGAGTCCGGGTGCACATCCAGGGTGCTGATCAGCAGTACTCCGCCGGCAGCGCCACATCCGGCGGCGGCTACCAGGTAGACGATCCGCTTGGCCCGGGAGACCGCCACACCGGCGCTGGCCGCCGCGCGCTCGTCGTCGCGGATCGCGGTCAGCGCTAGCCCGAGGCGACTGCGGAGCAGCAGGTAGCTGGCGGCCACCGCGACGACGGCGACGGCGAGGGCAACCCAGTACGTCAGCGCCTCCCGTACCGCCTGGTCCATTCCGGACAGCGCGGTCAGAGACCGGCCGCTGCCCCCGCCGAACGAGCTGTCCCGGACCGTCACCAAGCGATACACCTCAGCGATCACCCAGGTGCCGACGGCGAAGTAGTCGCCGCGCAGCCGGAATGCCAGCCACGAGGTAGGCAGCGCGAAGAGCGCGGCGATCCCGGCGGCCAGAACCACTCCGAGGTAGGGCTGCACGCCCCAGTCGGAAAGTTGCAGGACGGCATAAGCGCCGAGACCGATGTAGGCCTGCTGGCCGATCGATACCAGGCCGGCGTATCCGGCCAGCAGGTTCCACATGGTGGCCATGGTGAGCAGCAGGAAGAACGTGACCATGGCGTCGGTGACCGTGGCGAACACCAGGTACGGCAGGTATGCGAGCACGGCCACCGCGGCGATCAGGCCGAGCGTGGTCCATCGGGTATACCGCCGCGCGCGCAACACCGGTGCGGATGCCGTGGCCGCTCGGGCCACCAGCGACTCGGACAGGCCGCGGGTCGGGGCCGTCATGCCGGCGCTCCGCGCCGGGATCAGGCCTTGCGGCCGGAACGCCAGTACCGCCAGGAAGATCAGGTGGCCGCCGAGCAGCGTCCAGGCCGGATCGATCTGGGCGAAGATGGTCTGGGCCAGGCCGAGCACCACGCCGCCGACCAACGTGCCCCACAATGAGCCGAGACCGCCGATTACCACCGCCTCGAACGCGAAGATCAACCGGGCAGGCCCGATGCTCGGATCGAACGATGAGCGCATGCCGAATAGCAGGCCGGCCAGTGCGATGGTGCCGAACGCGATCGCCATCGCCGTGGCGTACACGTGTTTGACGTCGCCGCCGACCACGCGCGCCGCGACCGGATCGTCGGAACTGGCGCGCATCATCCGGCCTAGCTGGGTGCGGGTCAGGAACAGCTGAACACCGACCAGAACCACAACCGCGAGCACGAACGTCACCAGCGCCAGCGTGGAGATGGAGATCTGATCGTTGACGCCGGATCGAGCTTGCCGTCAGCGATCCGGCGTCCAGTGCGTGCGTGTCAGCGGAGTACACCTGAAGCAGCACGTTCTGGATCACCACCGATAAGCCGAATGTGGCCAGCAAGGTCGCCAGCGGGCCTACTTCGAGGCTGCGTTGCAGCAGGACCCGGTGAAGGGCGTAGCCGAACGCGGCGAACAGCGGGATGACCAGGACTACGGCGGTCGCGAGATGGCCGGGTAGCGGTCCGATCAGCGAGAAGGCGAGGAACGCGGCGACCACGGCCAGGTCGCCGTGTGCCAGGTTGACCACTCGCATCACCCCGAAGACCAATGACAGGCCACAGGCGAACAGCGCGTACAGACCGCCGAGCAAGGTGCCTTGCACGACGGCGTTCATCCACACCATCTAGTCCTCCTCGCTACTGCTGCCGGCGCGGCTCGCATCGCCGCCTGCGGACTCCGGGGCCCCGACGCCCGGGCTTGCCGTCCCGGCGGCCGCGGAGGACGTACCGAAGTACGCGCGCTCCACCTCCGCGGCCGTGATCGAGCCGGCCGGGCCGGACAGCACCGCCCGGCCTTCCAGTAGGCACATCACCTCGGTCGCGACCCGCATCGCCTGGGCCACGTCCTGCTCCACAATGAGCACGGCGGTTCCGGTCTCCTGGATTCGCGGCAGCGTCTGGTAGATGTGCCGGACGACGATCGGGGCCAGCCCGAGCGACGCCTCGTCCAACAGGAGCAGGCGCGGGTTGCTCATCAGCGCACGGCCGATCGCTACCGCCTGCTGCTCGCCGCCGGACAGGTGCTCGCACCGATCCCGGGCGCGATCACGCATCCATCCGAACAGGTCCAGCACGGCGTCGAGGTGCCACGGACCGGGTCGGCGACGGTACCCGCCGACCAGCAGGTTCTCCGCGACGGTCAGCGAGTTGAACAGCCGCCGCCCCTCAGGTACCAGGGCGATGCCGGCCGCTACCCGGCGGTGAGCCGGCATCCTGGTGATGTCGACGCCGTCGAAGATGATCGTTCCGGCCGTGGGCCGTAGGATGCCCGCGATCGCGCCCGAGCAGCGTGGACTTACCGGCGCCGTTCGCGCCGATGACGGCGAGCGTGCCGGTCGTGGCCACTCGCAGGCTCAGATCGCGGATCGCCGGAAGCTGGCCGTGGTGCACGGTAAGGCCATCGATTCGCAGCATCTCGCCGGATTCAGATCCGGCCCTCTGGCCGGTCGCCGCCCCGGTCATGCGGCGCCCACCAGTTCCGGTCCGCCGCCCAGATAGACAGCCCGGACTTCGGGATGGTCGAGCACTTCGCGGGGACTGCCGTCGGCGATGATCCGGCCGGCTGCCAGGCAGACCAGCCGGTCGACGGCCCGGATGAGGGCGTGGACGACGTGCTCGATCCAGACGACCGTGACGCCGGAAGCGTGAATCCGTTCGATGATGGTGAGGAACTCATCCACCTCGGCGTCGGTGAGACCACCGGCAACCTCGTCGAGCAGCAACAGCTTCGGGTTACCGCCGAGTGCGCGGGCGACTTCGAGACGCTTGCGGGGGAGCAGGGTGAGACCCCCTGCCACGTCGTTGGCCCGATCCCCGAGCTCGGTCATGTCCAGCACCTCCAGCGCCCGGCGGTGCGCCGCGCCGCCGTGTGCGCCGCCACCCTGCTGGGCGCAGACCAGCACGTTTTCGAACACGGTGAGGTTTGCGAACGGTCGTGGCACCTGGTACGTCCGGCCGAGGCCGAGGCGGCACCGGCCGGACGCCGAGATGCCGGCGAGCCGCCGGCCCCGTAACGTGATCTCCCCCTCGTCCGCCGCGATCTCGCCGCTTATCAGTCCGAACAGGCTGGACTTGCCGGCGCCATTCGGCCCGACGATGCCGACCGACTGGCCTTCCGGCACAGCTAGGTCGACCTGATCGGCGACCACCACCTTGCCGAAGCGTTTGGACACTCCGGCAAGGTTCAGCAACGGTTTGGGTGGCATGAGTGCCTCACGCGGACCCGTTCGTCGGCTGCAGATCGCCGGTCAGCGGGATGCTGGGGTTGTAGGTGTTGTCCACGAGGAACATGTCCCACGGGAACTGGGTACCGGGGCGCCACTGCCCGCCAACCGGGATCTGAATGGCGATGCCGGGCTGCGGGCCCTTGGTGAAGTCGAGCGGACCGCTCATGCCGTCGATCGACATGTGCTTGAGCTTGTCGGCCACGTCTTCGTGGTCCTTCGGGTCGCTCGCGTTCTTGAACGCCTGGACCGCGACCTCGAACAGTGTGTAGACCGACCCGAGCGCCTGGCTCCACTGCTTCCCGGTGGAGGCGGCGAAGTCGTCGGCGAGCTTCTTCGCCGACTTGCCGTCGAACGTTGACTTGTACGGGTGGCTCGGGCTCCACCACACGTCGGTGGCGATGTTGTTGGTCAGCTGGCCCAGGCCTTCGGCCTCGCTCGGGAACAGCATCACCTTCGCGACGGTCGCGAGCTTCGGCCGGTACCCCTGCTGGGCCGCCTGCTTCCAGAAGGTCTGGAAGTCCGGTGGCAGCGGGGTGCAGGTGAACAGGTCGCAGTTGTTCGACTTGAACTTCGCGATCTGCGCGCTGAAGTCGGTAATGCCGTCCTGGTAGCCGCCGGAGTCGACCACCTTGTACCCGTGCTTGGGCATGACCGGGGTGAACCCGGACCGGAAGGCGTTGGCGTCGGTGTCGTTCGGCCACAGGCAGGCGACGTTCTTGTTGGACCCGCTCATCTGATCCCACATGTGGATGAAGAGCTTGGTGAACTCGTCCATGCCGAAGAAGAACATGGTCGTGTACTTGAACTCCTGGCCGGGCTTGAGCCCGCGACCGAAGAACCACGCCTCCCACGGCACGATGGTCGATACATTCGGCATCCCGTTTGCCTCGCACTGGTCGGCGACCGGGTTGGCGGTGTCGGGGGTAGCCGAGGCCAGAACGATGTCGACCTTGTCGGTGAAGATCAGATCGCGGGTCACTTCGGCGGCCCGGGTCGAGCTGGACTGGCTGTCCTTCACCACGATCTCCAGCGAGCGCTTCTTGCCGCCCGACGTGAATCCGTTCTTGAGCGCGTCGCGCACCTGGCTTATGACGAAATTGTCGGACGCGGCGAAGCTGGCCAGCGCGCCGGTCTGCGGGCTCACATAGCCGACCTTGATCACGTCGGACTTGCCCGAGGTACCGGCGCCTTTGAGTTTGGAACTACATGCGGCGAGAGTGCCAGCGGTACCGGCCAGAGCCGTGGTACGCAGCACGCTCCGCCGGGACAAACCGGTCATGGATTTCTCCTCCTCATGAGGGGAAGCGGGGTCTGACGGACATTGCGGTGCTAAACGGGGGTTGCAGGGTTGTGACGCTTGCCGGGGGTGTGCGGTTGCCGGCACGTTCGTCGTGCCGTGGTGTTAGAACGGGTACGGGGCGATGTCCGCCCGCACCGTGACCCAGCGCGCGTCGGTGAAGGCGTCGACATTCGCCGAGCCGCCGAAGCGCGCGCCGGTTCCGGACGCGGCCACGCCGCCGAACGGAACGTTTGCCTCGTCGTTGACGGTCTGGTCGTTGATGTGCACGATTCCGGTCGGCACGCGCTTGGCGAGTTCCAGGCCCTTCATCACATCCCGGGTCAGAATGCCGAGTGAGAGTCCATATTCACTGGCCGCGGCGAGGGCCGCGGCCTCATCGATGGTCCGGAATCGCAGCACCGGTGCCACCGGCCCGAACACTTCATTGGCGTACGCCGGGCTGTCCGGCCTCACGTCGGCGAGCACGGTCGGCCGGTAGTACAGACCCTCGTAGGTGCCGCCGGTGGTCAGCTTGGCGCCGGCGTCCACGCTGCCGGTGACGAGCGCGTGGACCTTGTCTCGCTGTCGTTCATCGATGATCGGGCCCAGCGCCACCGGGTCCGTGGCCGGATTGCCGACCGGCAGGTGCGCCGCTGTCTCGGTCAGCCGATCGACGAACTCCTGGTAGATGGACTCATGTACCAGGTGGCGGCCGGTGGTCATGCAGATCTGGCCCTGGTGCAGGAACGAGCCCCACGCCGCGGCCGAGACCGCGGCGGCGATGTCGACGTCGTCGAGCACCACCAGCGCTGAGTTGCCGCCGAGTTCCAGATGAACCCGCTTGAGGTGGGCACCCGCCAGTTCGCCGACCCGCCGGCCGGCTCCGGTCGACCCGGTGAACGAGATCACCCTGACCGCCGGGTGGGTAACCAATGCTTCGCCCGTGTCGGCCCCGCCGGGCAGCACCGCGAGCACACCTTCGGGCAGACCGGCCTCGGCGAACACCGCCGCGATGGCGACCCCGCCGCAGACGGCCGTACGAGGATCGGGTTTGAGCACAACCGAATTGCCGAGGGCGAGCGCCGGCGCCACCGAGCGCATGGCGAGCACCTGCGGGAAGTTGAATGGGGCGATCACGCCGACCACGCCGACCGGGACCCGCTGGACGAAGCTCAGCCGGGGCGACTCGCTAGGAAGCAGTTCACCGTAGGGCCGGGAGGGTAGTGCCGACGCCTCAAGCAGCTCGGAGGTGACCAGGTTCGTCTCGAACTGAGCGGCCGGCGGAATCTTGCCACTTTCCCGGCTGGCCCAGCCTTCGATTTCGGCCGCGTTGTCGCGCCAGATCGCCGCTGCCCGGCGCAGCACCGCGGCGCGTTCTGGATGAGGCCGTTCGGCCCAATCGCGCTGGGCCGCGGCGGCCCGCTCGGCGGCGGCGTGGATGTCCGCGGCGGCCGCGATACCGGTGCGGCCCAGTTCGGCACCGGTGGCCGGCTCGACTACCGGGGCGTCGCCGCCGGTGGCCACCCGCCAGTCGCCGTCGAACACCTTGCCCCGCCACAGTGCCTGGTCAAGAAGCGCCATGGGCGTGCCTCAGCTTCCGTTCGAGAGATTGATAAGGCATCTCGTCCGGGCCTCGTGTCGCGTACGCATTACGAACGCCCGTTCTCTAGGCGAACCTAGGTGACGTGCGTAACACTGTCAACACGTGGATGTCAGCAAGTGAGACGACCGAAAGTCGGAGTTGACCAAAAACCGTGCAGCTCCTAATGTTCGATCCGAGAACGAACGTTCGCTATGCGTACGGATTGGTTTGGCTTGGTCCGGCGCGACGGCGGGCGTGGAATTCAAGTGACGAGCAACCGGATCGTGGACGGCGTCCTGACCGTCCAAGCTGGAAGGGGGTGGCATGGCCACGATCGTGCCCCTCGATGTGGCGATCGCGGATCTGGTTTCCGACGGAGCGGTCGTGGCGCTCGAAGGATTCACCCATCTGATCCCATTCGCCGCCGGGCACGAGATCATCCGCCAAGGTCGCCGGGATCTGACGCTGGTGCGGATGACGCCCGATCTCATCTATGACCAGATGATCGGCGCGGGCTGTGCCCGGGCGCTGATTTTCTCGTGGGGTGGCAACCCGGGTGTCGGCTCGCTGCACCGGTTCCGGGACGCGATCGAGAACGGCTGGCCGCACCACTGGCCATCGAGGAGCACAGCCACGCCGGCATGGCGAACCGGTACGTCGCCGGCGCGTCCGGCTTGCCCTTCGCCGTGCTCCGGGGCTACGCCGGCACCGATCTCAGCGTCCAGACGCCCACCATCGCACCGATCACCTGCCCGTTTACCGGCGAAGTGCTGGCCGCCGTGCCGGCCCTGAATCCGGACGTCACGTCATCCACGCCCAGCGAGCAGATCGCCCGGTAACGTCGCGCTCTGGGGCCTGACCGGGGTGCAGAAGGAGGCGATCCTGGCCGCGAAGCGCAGCCTGGTCACGGTCGAGGAAATCGTCGAGCGGCTGGAGCCGATGCCCAGCTCCGATCGTCCTGCCCACCTGGGCACTGACCTATGTGTCGCACGTGCCCGGCGGCGCCCATCCGTCCTACGCCCAAGGGTTCTCCGATCGTGACAATGGCTACTACCGCGCGTGGGACGTCGACCTCGCGCAGCCGCGAGACGTTCGCTGCGGTGGATGGACGAGCACGTGTTGGCAGACGTCATGACGCAGCGGACTACACCCCGGACGAGATGATGTCCATCGCCGCGGCGCGGAAGCTTCACGACGGCGCGGTTTGCTTCGTCGGCATCGGATTGCCGAGCACCGCGGCCAACGTCGCTCGGCGCATGCACGCGCCGATCCTGTCCTGGTCTACGAATCGGGCGCGCTCGGCGCGAAACCGGACTGCTGCCGCTGTCCATCGGAGACGGCATCCTGGCCACCACCGCTGACGCGGTGGTCAGCGTTCCGGAGGTCTTCAACTATTGGCTGCAGCCCGGCCGGATCGACGTCGGATTCCTCTCCGCGGCCCAACTCGACCGCTACGCCAACATCAACACGACCGTCATCGGCCATGACTACCACCAGCCCAAAGTCCGGCTGCCGGGTGCCGGCGGCGCGCCCGAGATAGCCGCGTCCTGCCGGTGAGGTCATCGTCGTGGTGCGCCAGAACCGGCGTACATTCGTCGACAAGGTCGAGTTCGTGACCAGCGTCGGGTTCGGCGCGGGCCCAGGCGATCGGCGCGGCCTGGGCCTCACCGGCGCCGGGCCGCGAATCGTCATCACCGATCTCGGCATGCTCAAACCCGACCCTCGAACATGTGAACTACGGCTGGTCGCGACCCACCCGGGTGTCACCGATCGACGCCGACAGCGCGGTCGACCGGTTGGCCGCTGCAGTTTCCGAGGACCTCACCGAGACCGAACCGCCGACCGAGCCGAGGAACTCGCCGTTCTGCGGAAACTTAAAGGGCCATGCCATGACCTTGGTTCAGCGTCTTCCGACCTACCCACGCTCCGACCGGTGTGCATCCCGCCGCTGAGACTCGCCGGCAGTACCGATCCACCAGCTGCGCGCCCGTCGCAGCCGCTGGTCCTGCTCCCACATGACCTCACCGAGATAACCGGCCCGATGCTCGGTCGGGCCGGGTCACGGAGGCAGACAGCGACCTGACCCGCCAGCACGCGGACGAGCCGCTCGGGCAGCGCATCATCGTGCACGGCCAGGTCCGCGACTCCAGCGGTCGCGCCGTCCCGAACACGCTGATCGAGATCTGGCAGGCCAACGCGGCCGGGCGCTACCGGCACGCCGAATCGACAACTGGCCCGCGCCTCTGGACCCGAACTTCACCGGGGCTCGGGCGCGCTATCACCGACTGCGACCGGGCACTTCCGCTTCACCACCATCAAGCCCGGCATCTACCCGTGGGGCAACCACTCACAACGCGTGGCGGCCCGCCCACATCCACTTCTCCCTGTTCGGCCGCGCGTTCACCTCGCGGCTGGTGACCCAGATGTACTTCCCGGACGACCCGCTGCTGCCCTACGACCCGATCTATCAGCTCGATCCCGGATCCGGCCGGCCGGACGCCGCCTGATCTCGTCGTTCGACCTGGGCGAGACGCTGCCCGAGCTGGGCGCTGGCGTTCCGCTTCGACATCGTGTTGCGTGGCGGCGGCCGCGACACCGTTCGAGGAGCCTCGACTATGAATGACGCCCTCCGCCGGCCGATCCGCCACGCCGCCGTTCCTGACCCCATCGCAGACGGTTGGACCATTCCTCGCCATTGGCTTGCTGTGGCCGGACGGTCCCGACGTGACGCCCGAAGGCACCCCGGCAGTTTTGTCATCTCCGGTCTCGTCCTCGACGGCGACGGCGAACCGGTGCTTGACGGGCTCGTTGAGACCTGGCAAGCCGACCCGGACGGACGGTTCGCGCCACCCCGACGACCCTCGTGGCGCGCAACCATCGCAGACCGCCCGGCTTCAAAGGATTCGGGCAGGTCGACCACGCCGATGGCGGCGCGTTCCGCATCCGCACCGTCAAACCGGGCCCGGCCCGACGCCGTGACGGCAAGATCGCAATCGCCGCATCTGGACGTATCGGTATTCGCCCGCGGTCTGCTCGACCGCGTGGTCACCCGGATCTACTTCGCCGGACGAGGACAACGCGGCCGACCCGGTGCTGTCCGCGCTTGCCACCGGACCGAGCCGCGACGCTGATCGCCACCCCGAGCCGCGGACGGATACGCCTTCGACATCATCTTCCAGGGCGACCGGCTGAGACTGTCTTCTTCGATGTCTGACCGCTCGAGCGGTGGGCTGACCTCGGCGATGTACGGCCAGACGGCGGTCGTACCGCGGTCGTCGGATGACCGGCGCCCTGCAGCGGGCCATGCTCGCCGTGGAAGGCGGCGCTGGCATCGGCGTGCGGCCGGGCCGGCCTGATCCCGCAGGCGGCTGCCGCAGAGCATCACTGGCCCGCGCCGACGAGCTTGATCCGGATCCGGCATCGATCGCCGATCGCGCGGCCGGCACGCCACGCGCGGTCATCCCGCTGGTCGACGACCTCCGCGCCGGCGTCAGCGACGGCAATCGCGACTTACGTCCACTTCGGCGCCACCAGCCAGGACATCCTGGATACCGCGCCTCTGCTTGATCGCGGCACGGGCGTTGGACGCCATCTGCGCCGACTTGCTCACCGTTGCCGGATCGCCTGGCCGGGCTGGCCGCTGATCATGCCGCCACGGTCCAGATCGGCCGGACCCTGCATCAGCATGCCCGCCCGACCACGTTCGGCCTGGTCTGTGCGGGCTGGCTGGGGCCGTGGACGAGGCCAGGCAAGAGCTGTGCCGGGTCCGCGATCAAGCGGCTGGCGGTGCAACTGGGCGGCCCGGTCGGTACCCGCGAGGCGTACCGGGGACCGGGCCGACGAGGTAGCCGCCGCCCTGGCCGCCGGGCTCGAACTCGCCGACCCGGGACGGCCCTGGCACACCGATCGGTCACCGATCGGCGCACTCGCCGCGGCGATCGCGCTGGCCGCCGCGGCGCTGGCCACCGTGGCGCGCAACGTGGTGCTGCTGTCCGCGACCGACATCGGCGAACTACACGAGGCCAGCCCGGGCGGATCGTCGTCGATGCCGCACAAGCGCAACCCGGCCCGGGCCACTCTGGTCCTGGCCGCTACCAACCAGATACCCGGGCTGGTGGCCGGTGTCCTGGCCGGCTTGCCGGTCGAGGAGCAGCGGCCGGCCGGCTCCTGGCAGGCCGAGATGCCCGCTGTGCGCCAGTTGCTGCTGCTGCTCGGTGGCGCCGCGCGGACTGCCGGACAGATGCTGGGCGGGCTGGCCGTCGACGCGGCCCGGATGGAGCGGAACCGGACCGCGGCCGGCGACCGATGCCGCCGTGACGGACAATGAAGTCGTGATCGCCTCTGCACGAACGCTGGTCGACCGCGCGCTGGCCGCCCATGCCCGCTACCCGGGCGGGCCGGATGGGGCCGGTCATGAGCCGGCTCGCCTATCGCGTGGACGGCCCGCCGACGGCACCGGTGTGCTTACCGGACCGTCGCTGGGTACCACCACGATGGTGTGGGACCGGCAGGTCCACGCGTTGTCGCGGCATCATCGCCTGGTCCGCTTCGACCTGCCAGACCATGGGGATCGCCGGTGCCGGACGGCCCGATCACGATGGCCGACCTCGGCCGGATGGCAATTGGTGTCCTTGATGAGATTGGTGTCTCTACCGCTTCCTACCTGGGGGTATCGATCGGCGGAATGATCGGGATCTGGGCCGCCGCGTATCTTCCCGACCGCGTTGACCGGCTGATGCTGTCGTGCACGTCGGCCCATCTGCCACCGGCCGCCGGCTGGCAGAGCGCGCGGCTCGTACGCGAGATGGCACCGAAGCGTCGCCGACGCGGTGGTGGCGCGATGGTTCACTCGCGGCTTCCGCGACCAGGAGCCGGACGGTGGAACGGTTCCGGGCTTCGATGGCCACCGTCGACGCCGAAGGTTACGCCACCTGCTGTGAGGCCATCGCCGACATGGACCTGCGGCCGCACCTGAGCCAGATCGCGCGCGCCCACCTTGGTCATCGCCGGACAGGACGACCCTGCCACCCCGCCGGAGCACGGCACGTCGATCGCCGAGGGCGATCCCGGGCCACGGCTGATGTACTGGATAATGCCGCTCATCTGGCTAACGTCGAGCAGGCGGCGGAGGTCACCGCGATGATGACCGGATTCCTGGAGGAGCAATGAACGTCAACCGAGCCGGCCCGGCTCCGAGCCACCGGCGAGACGGTGCGTCGGCAGGTTCTCGGCGACGCTCACGTGGACGCGGCGCTCGCCGGCGCCAGCCGACGTGACCGCCGGCTTCCAGGACTTCATCACGCGTACGCCTGGGGCGCGGTCTGGGGCCGCGATGGACTGGACCGGCGCACGCGAAGCGCCATAACGCTGGCCATGCTCGCGGCCCTGCGCGCCGAGACGGAACTCCGCATGCATGTGCGCGCCGCACTGCGTAACGGACTGACCGCCGAGACGAGATCAGCGAAGTGCTGCTGCAGGTCGCGATCTACGCGGGCGTGCCGGCGGCGAACTCGGCGTTCGCCATCGCCGCGACGGGCGCTGCACGAGCCGAAAACGGTGAGTCAGATGACCGAGCCGGGCGAGAAGGCGAGTTCGTCCAGTCGCTGGCCCGTGGACTCGCGGTGATCCGCGCGTTCGATGCCGAACACAGCGACCTCACGCTCTCCGATGTGGCACGCCTGACCGGCCTCACCCGAGCGGCGGCCCGGCGGTTTCTGCACACGCTGGTCGAACTCGGCTACATGCGCGGCGACGGCGGCCGATTCTCGCTGAGCCCGAAGATCCTGGAACTCGGGTACGCGTACCTGTCCAGCCTGACCCTGCCCGAGATGGCGACGCCACACCTTGAGCGGTTGGTCGAGCAGGTGCATGAGTCGTCGTCGGTCAGCGTGCTCGACGGCGACGAGGTGGTCTACATCGCCCGCGTTGCCGACCCGCCGCATCATGACGGTGGCGATCAGCGTCGGCACCCGTTTCCCCGCGTACGCCACGTCGATGGGCCGGGTGCTGCTGGCAGCCCGGTCGGACGATTGGCTCGACGGCTACTTCGCCTCGACCAAGTTGCGCAGCCTGACTGCGCACACCATCGCCGACCCGGATGTCCTGCGGCGCGAACTCGTTGCGGTTCGCGCGCAAGGTTGGGCACTGGTCGACCAGGAGCTCGAAGATGGCCTGATGTCACTGGCGGCACCGATACACGACCCCGGCAGGCGGGTGATCGCCGCGGTCAATGTCTCCACAAACGCCGGACGTCGCACGCCATGACGAGGCGATCGCCGACTTCCTGGGGCCATTGCTCGACACCCTCGACGCATCGAGGAGGACCTCTCTCAGCTCCGGCGGCCCGCGCAGCGGTCACGACTGGGCTTAGTCGCCTCTGCGGTCAGTTCCGGAGCAGCCACCCAGGCGAAACACGGCCTAGTGCCGGCCGCGCCGCATCGGCAAAACATACAGACATTCGCAGCTATCGCTCGATGTTGCGGCCGGTGCGGCGTCGATACCATCGGGTCGCCGGACGTTGACCAGGGTGGGGTGGCGAGCTGACGTTGTTGAGCAATAAGGACGGCGCTTTGCTGCGCACGGATGACTACGCCCTGCGCGCGCGTGATCGGCTCCCCGCGATGGTCTGGGACTACATCGCCGGTGGCAGCGGCGACGAGCTGTCGGTGGAGGCGAATGACCGGGCATACCGGCAAGCCCGCATCGCGCCCCGGGTGCTGGTTGACGTATCGGCCTGTGATGCCACCACGAGCCTGCTCGGATCGCAGGTCGCGGCACCGATCGGCGTGGCCCCGACGGCTTACCACGAACTGGTACATCCGGAGGCCGAGATCGGGATGGTCCGCGGTGCCGGCGCGGCTGGCATGCTCTCCGTGATCAGCATCTTCGCCACCCGCCCGGTGGAGCAGATCGCGGCCGCCGCCACTGGGCCGCTGTGGTTGCAGCTGTACTGGTTGCGCCGCCGGGAAGCACTGCGAGATCTGGCCCGGCGGGCCGAGGCCTGCGGCTTCACCGCACTGATGCTCACCGTCGACGCCCCCCGGCTCGGGCGGCGCTGGCGCGACGCTCGCAACGGCTTCGCCGTGCCGCCGAGGATGCGCGCGGTCAACCTCGATCCGGCGCTCACCGGTTCGACGCATGACTCGCATGCCGGAGCCTCGGCGCTGGCCACTCACGCCGAGGAAACCTTCGACACCACCATCACCTGGGCGGATCTGGCCTGGCTGCGGAGCCTTACCGAACTGCCGCTGGTGGTGAAGGGGATTCTCACCGCGGAGGACGCGGCGCTCGCCGTCGCCCATGGAGCGGCGGGCCTCGTCGTGTCGAATCACGGTGGCCGGCAGATCGACGGCGCGATCGCGGCGCTGCACGCGCTGCCCGCCATCGTCGACGCGGTGGCCGGACGCGCCACGGTACTCGTTGACGGCGGGATCCGGACCGGCCGGGATGTCTTCGTCGCGCTGGCGCTCGGAGCCGACGGCGTCCTGCTCGGCCGGCTGCCGCTATGGGCGCTCGCGGTGGGCGGTGGCGACGCCGTCGGCGTCCTGCTGCAAGACATGCATGGCGAGTTACTCCACACGATGGCGCTCGCCGGCCGGCCGCGATTGGCCGATCTGGGTCCGGAGGCGGTGCTGGTAGGCGGGCACTGCTGAGATGACCGTGCTGAGCCGGGAAGACCTGCACCGGTCGGTCACCGATCCGGTCGCGGCGTCGATGAACTTCCTCAACGAGGTGGCCAGCCGGTTTCCGGACGCGATCTCGCTTGCCGCCGGCCGGCCGTACGAAGGGTTCTTCGACGCCGACGACATCGGCCGGTACCTCGACGTCTACGTCGATCACCTGCGCTCATCCGGGATGCCACGGGATCGGGTCGCCCGGCTGCTCATGCAGTACGGACGCACCAACGGGTTCATCGGCGACCTGATCGCCCGGCTGCTCGCCGTCGACGAGGGCATCGAGGTGGCGCCCGAGTCGATCATCGTGACGGCCGGCTGCCAGGAGGCGATGATCATCGTCCTGCGCGGCTTGTGCGCCGGTCCGCAAGACGTGATCCTGGCCGCGTCGCCCTGCTACGTCGGAATCACCGGCGCGGCCCGGGTTCTCGGCATCGACGTGGTGCCGGTGCCGGAGAGCCGAGACGGCATCGATCCGGCCGACCTGGCGCGAGTCGCCGCTGAGGTACGAGCCACCGGGCGCCGCCCACGCGCTCTGTATCTGGTTCCGGACTTCGCCAACCCATCGGGCGCGTGCCTAACCCCCGATCAGCGCCATGCCCTGCTTGACGTAGCCGGGCAAGAGGACTTGCTGATCCTTGAGGACGACCCGTACGGCCTGTTCGGCATCGACGATCGACCACGTCCGAAGCTGAAGGCGCTCGACCCGGATCAGCGGGTGATCTACCTGGGATCGTTCTCGAAGTCCGCGTTCCCCGGTGCCCGAGTCGGGTTCGCCGTCGCCGACCAGGCGGTGGTCGACGCGGCCGGGGCGCGGACCGTCCTGGCCGATGAGCTTTCCACGATCAAGAGCATGGTCACGGTTAACACATCGGCGATCAGCCAGGCGGTGATCGGCGGGTACCTTGCCGCCCACGGCTGCAGCCTGCGGGCGGCCAACCAGGAGCGGATCGCGGTGTACCGGCGGAACCTGAAGGTCCTCGACGCCGCGCTCGACCGGTTCCTGCCATCGGCCGATCGGGGCATCTCGCGGTCGCTGCCGGCCGGCGGGTTCTTCCTGGTGCTCGACGTGCCGATGGTCGCCGACGCCAAGCTGCTGGACATCTCGGCCCGCGACTTCGGCGTGCTGTGGACGCCGATGGCGTTCTTCTATACCGACGCCGGCGGCGAGCACGCGATCCGCCTGTCCTGCAGCGCGCTGGAGCCCGGCGAGATCGAGGAGGGGGTCCGCCGCCTCGCCGCCTTGATTGACGCGTACAGCTAACCCAGTATCGGTTCCGCGGCTGTCGTGGGCGGCGCGCGGACCCGGTATCGTAACTCTCGACATATGCAAATGTGTCGAGCCCGAGTCGGGGGGCTATCGGGCGGCGCGGCCCCACCGGGTCGGCGTCCGGTGATCGCCCCGGCATTCATCCGGTGACCCCGGTATGAAACCCGGTTTCGGTGAGGAGAACGATGGACGCCGCCGCACTTGTCCTGGCCTTGCACAGCGCCGAAGGGCGCCGCGATCCGTACCCGTGGTATGCACGCATGCATGACGCCGGTCAAGTCTTCGTGTTCGACAGCCCGGTCGCCGGATATGACGCCGTAGCCCACGGGTTCGCCGCCGTCGACCAGGTGCTCCGCGATCCCAACTTCCACATGATCGATGAGGCGTTCGAGGACGCCAAGGGCACTCATTGGCGCGACCACGAAGCACTGGTCACGTTGAAGAAGTCCATCTTCTTCCTGAACGGCGCCGCTCACGGGCAGGTGCGGCGGCTTTTCAACAACGTCTTCACCGCTCGCCGGGTGGCCGCGCTGCAACCCGCGATCCGCGCCCTCACACAGGCCGCGCTGGACCGGCTCGAGGCGGCCGGCGCCGGCGGCCAGCCGGTCGACTTCATGACCGAGTTCGCGTTCCCGCTGCCCAGCAACATCATGGGCGAGCTGATCGGAGTGCCGGAGGAGGATCGCAACTGGTATCGGCCCCGGGCCCGGGCGATGGGCGACATCCTCGACCTGGACACGATCAACTGGCGCACGATGCACCGGGCCGATACCGCGGTGCGGGAGCTGACGGCGTTCTTCACCGAGCTGACCGCGACCCGTCGTGCCGACCCGCGCGAGGATCTGATCAGCGCGCTGCTCGGCGCGCAGCGCGAGGGCGCTTCATGGCTGGACGACCCGCAGTTGTTCGCCAACCTCATCACGGTCTTCAACGCCGGATTCGTCACCACCACGCAGATGTTCGGGCACGCGGTCGCGCTGCTGTCGCGACGGCCGGAGATGCTGGCCGCGATGATGGCCGACCGGGACCTGGTCGCGCCGTACGTCGAGGAAATCCTTCGGTACGAGCCCCCGGTGCACTTCATGATCCGGCTGGCCAGCCAGGACAGCGAAGTCGCCGGTACCCCGATCCGGAAGGGCTCGCTCGTGCTGGTCCTGGTCGGCGCCGCGAATCACGACCCGCGCCGGTTCGCCGATCCGGCCGAGTTCAATCCGATGCGCCCGGGCAACCAGCCGATCGCGTTCGGTGCCGGCGCGCATCACTGCCTCGGCGCGGCACTGACCCGGGTGGAGGGCGCGCTCGCCTTGCCGATGCTGTTCGAGCGCTTCGGCCGCCTGGAGATCGCCGAGGAACCGGCGCCGCCGACGCAGTTCACTCTCCGCGGCTACGAGCACCTGATGGTCCGGCTCGATGGCGCCGGATCCGGCACGCCGGTCCCTGCCGCCACCTCGGCGAAGGTGGGCTGATGCCGGTGAGCCGCCACATCGCGTTCCTCAACATACCGGCGGTCGGTCACGTGTACCCGACCCTCGCGGTAGCCGCCGAGCTGACCCGGCGCGGGAACCGGGTCAGCTACGCCTCCATCGATCGGCGACGAGAGGTGATCGAGGCAACCGGTGCCCGGCTGGTCCAGTACGAGACCACCCGCCCGAAGGAGTCCGATCCGACGATGCAGGCGCCGGACCGCGCCGTCTACCTGGCGCAGGCGCTACTCAACTTCATCGAAGAGGCCGAGTTCACGCTGCCGCAGTTGGAGGCCGCCTTCGGCGACGACCCGCCGGAAGTCGTGGTCTTCGATCGGCTGTCATTCGCCGGTCGCATCTACGCGCTGAAACACAAGCTGCCGTGCGCGCAGAGCTGGCCGATCCAGGTATCGGCGGAGTACTGGTCGCTGTTTCACGACTACGCCCCGTACGACGAAACCCATCCGATCTTCCTGACCTACGCCGAGAAGCTGGAGCGGTTGCTCCGATCGCATGGCCTGGACGTGCCGGTCGACGAGTTCCTGTTCAGCCCCTCTGACGCGCAGAACCTGTGCTACTTCACCCGGTCGTTTCAGTTCCGCGGCGATGCGCATGACGATCGGTATCACTTTGTCGGGCCGTCGCTGCGACCGCGTGACGCGGTGTCCGGCTGGACACCACCACCGGGCGATCGCCCAATCCTGCTCATCTCGCTGGGCTCGGTATACAACGCCATTCCCAACTTCTACTCGTCATGCGTGGCCGCCTTCGCCGACTCGCCCTGGCATGTCGTCCTCGCCTGCGGCGAGCGGATCGATCCGGCCAGCCTGAACGCGCCGTCGAACATCGAGGTCCACCAGGTGGTGCCGCAGCTGGAGGTGCTCGCCCACGCCACCGCCTTCCTCAGCCACGCCGGTCTGGGCGGCATCATGGAGGCGTTGTCGGCGCAGGTACCGATGGTGACCCTGCCCCAGACGGTGGAGCAGGAGTCCAATGCGCTCCGGCTCGAACAGCTGGGCATCGGGCGCTGGCTGGCGGCCGACTTCACGCCCGAGATCTTGCGTAACGCGGTCGACGAAATCGCCGGCGATGCCGGTGTCCGGGAGAGGCTTGCCGCGATGCGGGCCGACATCGACGCCGCTGGAGGCCCGGCGCGGGCCGCGGACGTCGTCGAGGGGCTGGCCGGGGCGTAGCGGTTCGCCCGCTAGTCGCTCTTGAGCGCCGCTTGCACTGCCGCGCGTAACTGGTCACGGCTCGGCTGGACAGCGACGTCCAGTTCGAGCGCGAACGGGAGCACCGCTCCATCCGGTCGGCTCACGCGGCGCGGCGGAGCAACCAGCCGCATCTCCTCCGAAGCGGTCGCGATCACCTCGGCACCGATGCCGCACGACCGGTTCGAGTCATCGATGACGACGAGCCGTCCGGTCTTGCCCAGGGACGCCGCCAGAGCGGCCCAGTCGAACGGATAGATCGTGCGCGGATCAAACACCTCGATCGATGCCGAGTCCGCGAACTCCTCGGCGACGGCGAGCGCGTCGTGGACCAGCGCGCCGATCGCGACGATGGTCAGATCGGTACCGGCGCGGTGCACGTGTGCGCGGCCCAGCGGTACCGGCGCGAGCGCGGTGAGGTCGATGTTGTCGCGGACAACCATGGCCCCGGCCGGGGCGAAGACGACGACCGGGTCATCGTCGCGGATGGCCGACACCAACAGCCCGTACGCGTCGGCCGGCGTGGCCGGAACCACGGTCTTCACGCCGACATGCGCGAACATCGAGTACGGATGGTCCGAGTGCTGCCCGGCCCAGCCGGTTCGGGAGCCGGAGGCCGGCACGAAGTACGTCACCGGCACCGTGGCCTGGCCACCGGTCATCAGGGCGAACTTGTGCGCCTGATTGGCGATCTGCTCCATCACCAGGAATAGCAGCGACGGAATCTGGTACTCGATCACCGGGCGCAGGCCGGACAGCGCGGCACCGGTCGCGAAGCTGGTGAAGCTCTGCTCCGAGATGGGCATGTCAACCACGCGTTCCGGGCCGTACTTGGCCAGCAGGCCGCTGGTCACGTTGGCCACCCCGGCGCCGATGTCCTCGCCGAAGACACAGACGGATGGGTCGCGCTCCATCTCGTCGCCGAGAGCCCGGCCAAGGGCCTTGAGATAGGACAGTACGGTCATATCAAGCTCGCTCCCGGCCGCGGCGCGGTGCCGTCGGCATAGAGGAAGTCCAGTGCCGTCGCCGGGTCCGGCCGGGCACTGGTACGGGCGAAGGTGACGGCGTCGGCCAGAACCGCCTCGATGTGGGCGTCGATGCCGGCGCGCACGTCGGCGGCGATCCGGGCGCCCTGGATCTCGACCGGATCCCGTTCGCGACCGGCGGCGATCTCCTCCGGGGTGCGGTAGCGAGGCCGGGACCGGTATTCCATGGTGTGGTGGACGTCCCAGCGGTATGCCACGCACTCGATAAACGACGGGCCGTCCCCGGCGCGGGCGCGGGCGACGCATCCAGCCGCGACGTCCCGTACCGCCTCCGGATCGGTCCCATCGACCCGATGCGCGGGGATGCCGAAGGCCTCGGCCCGCCCGGTGATCGAGCCGGCAACGACCTGCTCCACTCTCATCGAGGTGGAGAATTGGTTGTTCTCGCAGACGAACACGACCGGCGCGCGGCGCAGCGCCGCCAGGTTGAACGTCTCAAGCAGGACGCCCTGGCTGACGGCGCCGTCGCCGAAGAAGGTCGCGACCACGGTATCGCGGCCGGCCTGGCGGGCCGCCCAGGCGGCACCGGCGGCGATCGGAGCGGCGGCACCCACGATGGCATTGGCGCCGAGGATGCCGAGGCCGAAGTCGGCCGCGTGCATCGAGCCGCCCCGTCCTTGGTTCAGACCGCCGGTACGCCCGGCCAGTTCGGCCATGACCCGCGCCGGATCGGCGCCCTTGGCCAGGACATGGCCGTGACCGCGATGCGTGCTCGTGATGGCGTCGTCCGGGCGAAGCGCGCCGCAGATGCCGGCGGCGATCGCCTCCTCCCCGATGTACGGGTGGATACCGCCCACGATGTCGCCGGAACGGACCAGCTCGATCGCCACTTCCTCGAACCGGCGGATCAGCCGTACCGTCCGGTAGAGATCAGCCGAGACGGTCATCGAGATCCTCCATCGCGGACCGCTTCGATCGTGCCTCCGGTCGCCGGGGTGGCGCCGTGACGCACCGACGTGACCGTGAAGCCCGCCTTGCTCAGCAGGTCGCGGTACTCGGTTTCGGTCCGATCGAAGCCTTCGAGGGTTACCAGCATCAGCAGATCCACCATGCCGAGTGGCGGCGCGGCCGCCAGGTCGTCGGGCATGAGTTCCTCCAGCACGATCAGCCGCGCGCCCGGATCCATCGCGTCATGGACCCGGCCGAGGATCTCCAGCGCATGGTCATCGTTCCAGTTGTGCAGGACCCGGGACAGCACGTAGGCGTCGGCGCCGCCCGGCACTAAGTCGAAAAAGGACCCGGTTACCACGCTGGTGCGCTCGCTCAGCCCGGCAGCGCCGAACCGCTGTTCGGCGGCGGTGGCCGCGTCCGGCCGTTCCAGCAGCGTGCCGTGCATTTTCGGGTGCGCTGCGAGAAGCTCCGCCAGCAGCGCACCGTCACCACCGCCGACATCGACCAGTCGGCGCACGCCGGCCAGGTCGCACGATGCCCACCCGGATGGCGCCGGCTGGTCGCCCATCGACGCGTTGAACGTGAGAGCCGCCTCCGGATTGGCGTCCAGGTAGTCGTAGAACGGCATCCCGTAGACCTGCTCGAACGCGGGCTGCCCAGTGCGTGCCGTGTGCATGATTTCAGCGAACGACCGGAAGACCTGGTCGCCTTGCATGGCAGCGTTGAGCGCCACCGAGCCGTCGACATCCGGGCGCAGCAGCTGCCCGGTGCTGGTCAGGCCGTACACCGGCCCTGGCGCCTGGGTGACCAATCCAGCGGCGGCCAGTGCCCGCATGAGCCGCATCAGGCTCCGCGGGTGCGCACCGGTCGCCGTGGCCAGGTCGTCAAGCGCGCGCGGCCCGTCGGCCAGCGCTTGCGGGACTCCCAGCCGGACCACCGCGTAGCACGCCTGCGCGAGCCAGCTGCCGGCCAGAATGCCCAGCAGCTTGCGCCGGCCGAAGTCCATGCGTACCCCCAAGGATCGCGGGGATCTCCGGCCTGCGCCGGGGATCGTCGATGCGGTCCGGGACCGGCCGCCAGGTGGCGTGACCGGTCCCGGTTCGTCGGACTCAGCCGTGGATGACCGCGACGATGCCGTCCCACAATTGGGCGCGGGCTTCGAGTGCGAGGTTGATGGTGTCGGCGCACTCCTGCCATTTGGCATCGTCGTCGCCACACAAGTCAGCGAGCATCTGCATCGCCATCGGCGTGTGCTCCTCGCCGTCGACCTCGATGTGGCGGGCCAGATAATCGACGAACGTGCCCAGGTCGTGGCCCTGCTCGTTGACCTTTACCACCTGGGTGAACATGTCCGGGATCAGATCCTCGCGGCCGAACGCGAACGCCGCGGCCTGGCAGTGCACCGGAGCCTTGTCGATGATCCCCCAGGTGGTGCGGACGAAGTCCGCCGCCGGGCCGGGCACGCCGGCCTTGGCCAGCGACTCGGTGACGTCCTGCTTGGCGCGCAACATGTCGATGAACGAGTCGATCACCGAGGTGTCGGCGCCGGCCTCGCGCATGCCCGCCAGGTACAGCTCGAAGTGACTGATGAACCCGCCCTGGAGCTCATCGCTCTCCTCGACCAGCACGATGTCATTGATCAGTCGCCGGCTGCCGGTCGGGCCGGACGGCACCCATGGGACCTCAACGCAGGTGAGATTGCGCTGCAGCGACTTGAGCAGGGACATGAAGTCCCACACCGCGAAGACATGGTGCTCCATGAAGGTGACGATGGCCTTCTGGTTGACCATGCTGCTGTACAGCGGATGCGTGATAACCCGCTGGCGGGCATCGTGTACCGCTGCTTCCAGGCGGTCGATGCCGGGGTGCCGTTGTCCCCAGTCGTAACGCGACATTGCGGCTCTCCTTACGTTGCACTGCGGATGTGTGGGGCGTCAGATCAATGCCCGGCGCGCCAGAGCACCGGACAGAACTCGGGGTCGCTGTAGTCGGGCCGGCCGGAGCCGTCCCGGCGGACCAGCACGTCGTGGTTGTAGGTGAGCAGCTCGCCATTGGAGAGCCGGAACTCCCGGTAGGCGTTGGGGCCGTCCTGGAGATGGAACGAGATGGCCCGTCGGGGCCGGGAGCTGCGGTTGGCGCCGCTGCCGTGGTAGATCCGGCAGTGGTGGAAGCTCATGTGCCCCTTGGGAATGATCATCGGGATCTTCTTGACCTCGGCGTTGTTGTACGCCGCGTTTTCGGCCAGCATCACTTCCAGTTCGCTGTTGTCCCGGTCAGCGAAGTGCCTGGTGGTCGAATCGTTGTCACCGATCTCCTTCCACCGATGTGAGCCGTCGACCATGGTGATCGTGCCCATCTGCTCATCGCAGTGATGGAACGGGATGAACGCGGTGAGCATGTTGTCCGACGTATTGGTCTGCCAGTAGTGCCGGTCGAAGTGCCACGGCACGATGTTCGAGGTCTCTTCCGGCCGCGGGGGCTTGAAGATCAGGGTCGACTGGAACACCCGGATCTCGCTGGCCTGAGCGAGACGAGCGGCCACCGCGCCAACGATGGGCTTGCGCAGGATCCGCGCGACCGAGTCGCTCTCGTAGTGGATGTAGTCGTTGTGACGCTGGACGTCACCGTTGTCGGGCTGCCAGTAGGCCAGCCGGGGCGGCCGTGCCGGCAGGGTCCGGTCGCGCTCACCGGCGTAGAACCGGTCGGTCGCGGCGACCAGTTCGTCCACCTCGTCGTCGGTGAACAGCTTCTTGGTCAGAAACCAGCCATGCTCGGCGTAGAACTCCACGTCCTCGTCGGTCGGCAGCAGCTCGCGCTCCTCGTCGGAGAGCTGGAACTGCGGGGCTGTCGCGGTTGTCACGGCACTACCTCCATGATTGAAATCCCGGTCCGGCCGCTGGGTCGGGCGGCACGGCGGTGGGTGTTACCTGGACCCGTCCGCGGCCGCCCGGACCGCCGCCAGCTCCCGCTCCTTCGCCTCGTAGAGGGCGCGGATGTTGGAGCTGCCGAAGGTCTTGGCGCCGTGCCGTTCGATCAACTCGAGGAACAGCGTCCGGCGCGGGTGCGTGGACTGGGTGAAGATCTGGAACATCTGACCCCAGTGGTCGTGATCGACCAGCACTCCGAGCTCCCTGAGCTCGGCGACCGGGAGGTCGCTACGGCCACCCAGCCGCTCTTCCAGGAAGTCGTAGTAGCTGCCCGGCGTCGAGCCGAACTTCACTCCGCGAGAACTGAACGTCCGCACCGCATCGCGGATGTCACGAGTGCGGAAGGCGAGGTGCTGCACACCGGGACCGCCGTGCCAGTCGATGAAGTCGTCGATCTGCCCGTGGGTGCGGCGATCATCGGGCTGGATCAGGGTGAAGGTGACGCCACCCGACGGGCTTTGCACCACGGTCGACTCCATGCCCTGCTCGCCGATGTCGATGTACTCCTGAAAGATGTCGGCGAAGCCGTACGCACGTTCGTAGAACTCGACCGTCTTGGCGAGATCACCGGCCGGAAGGCAGATGGCGACGTGGTCGATCACGCTCATCAGGTCCTCGCCCGCGGCCGGTGCCGGTGCCGGCTCAGCCATGCGTACCAGGCCGGGCAGGAACGAGCCACCGTCGGCCCTGCGGTCGATCAGCCGGTGGGTGACATCGCCGAAGCCGGAGACGATCGCGGTGCTCACCGCGCCGGCGGCGTCATGGAGTTCCCTCGGCGGCGCCACCGACACCGCGCCGCCGGCGACCGCGGCGTTGTGCACCTCGGTCACGTCGTCCACGGCGAGCGCGATCACTCCGACGCCGTCGCCGTGCTGGGCGACGAACGCGGCGGCCGGATGGTTCGGATCGTCGGAGGACGTGACCAGGACACGGACGTCGCCGTGCCGCAGCAGGCGATGGCTGACCTGCCCGGCGCCGGCCACCTCCCGACCGCAGGTCCGGAAGCCGAACGAGGCACTGAGCTCACGAGCGATCAGCTCGGCGTTGGCGGCGAACAGTTCGATGTGGTCGATCCCGATGATGTTCATTTTCTCTGGCTCCTTGCGGCTTCGCCCCGTGCTGGTTGGCGTCCGGTTGTGCTTCGCGGCTCGTCACTCCGCACGGCGAAGTGAGTCAAGCCGCGAGCGCCTCCTACGCGCCGGCTTCGCGGTTGGCATTCGCGACCGGCGGTCCCAGCACGAGGCTGACGTTGTGACCGCCGAACCCGAACGAGTTCGACAGGGCGTACGTGATCGACGCGTCCCGGGGCTTGGCGAGGATGTGGTCGACATCGCAAGCCGGATCGGGATCGTCGAGGTTGTTTGTCGGCGGTAGCTGGCCGCGCGCGATCGCGTTGATCGCGGCAGCGGCCTCGACCACCCCGGACGCGCCGAGCATGTGCCCGGTAACGCCCTTGGTCGAGCTCACCGGCGGCATGTCCGAGCCGAACACCGAGCGGATCGCCAGCGCCTCGGCGAGGTCGCCGAGCTTGGTGCTGGTGCCGTGAGCGTTGAGGTAGCCGATGTCGGCCGGTGCCAGGCCGGCATTTGCGAGGGACTGGCGCATGCACGCCGCGGCGTTGCTGCCGTCCGGCCGGGGCGTGGTCGGATGGTGCGCGTCAGTGGTCATCCCCCAGCCGACGACCTCGGCGTACTGGCGGGCGCCACGTGCCTGCGCGTGCTCGGCGCGCTCGACGATGAAGACGCCGGCGCCCTCGCCGAGGACCAGGCCGTTGCGCCGTCGGTCGAACGGCCGGCAGGCCTCGGCCGGTTCGGCCCAGCCTCGGGCCAGCGCGCGGGCGTTGCCGAACGTGTCGGCCAGCGTCGGGAACAGCGGTGCCTCGCTACAACCGGCGACGACGACGTCGGCATCCCCAGTTCGGATCAGCCGTACCGCCTCGCCGATGGACTGGGCGCCGGCGGCGCAAGCGGTACCGATCGACGAGCTGTAGCCCATGATCCCGTACTTGATCGCGATCCGGGCCGCGGCCATGTTCGGCAGCATGCCGGGCAGCAGGTACGGGCTGACCCCCAGCCGCCCGCGCTGAGTGCGCTTGACCACCTGCGCTTCCAGCGTCGCCAGACCGCCGGTGCCGGACACGATGGAGGCGATCCGGAACGGGTCGACGTCCCGGCCAACCTCCAGCCCGGCGTCGGTCAGCGCGTCACCCGCGGCGGCCAGCGCCATCACGATGTAGCGGTCGACGGTCCGGGCCTCAGTCGGCCGGCATGACCGTGGTGGCGTCGATATCAGCCGCGGGCGCGCACACGTCGACACAGCCCGAGACAGCATGTCCTTCCGGTGGTGACACCAGGCCGGAGCGCCGGGTGCACATCGCGTCGAATACTTCGTCGAGGGTGCGCCCGATCGGCGTGACCAGCCCGACTCCGGTGATTACCGCCCTGTTCATCACACTCACCCCGCGTGCATCTCAGCCAGGTGGCGCTGACGCATCAGGAACTTGCGAACCTTGCCGGTCGGTCCCATCACGAGGGTGTCCGGGCTCACCGAGGTGACCGCTCGTACCGTGGCGGCGACGTGCGGCTCGAGCGCCGCCTTGACCGCCTCGGTGCGGTCGATCGACGGATCCGTGTCGGCGGCGAGATTGAGCAGTACGTCGGTGACGACCGTGTCGCCGTCACGAACTGCCACCAGGGTGCAGTCGCGTACGTCCGGGCAGGCCGTGAGGATGCGCTCCTCGGACATGGCGGTATAGAGCTTCTGCCCGTTGCCGAGGTCGACCGAGTCGACGGCCCGATCCATGTGGTAGTAGTAGCCGTCCTCGTCTCGGTACATCAGGTCACCAGTGAGGTAGTAACCGCGGTACCGGTTGCGGTATGTGGCTACCGAGTCGTTCCAGTACCCGGGGGCGACCGTCGGCGCCTTGAGCGCGCAGTGCCCGACCACGCCCGGCGGCACTTGTTCGCCGGTACTCAGATCGAGCAGCTTGATCTCGGCGAACACGTGCGGGCGGCCGACGCAGCGCCCGTACCGGTTGGTATCGGTGCGGTGGCTGATGTGGAAGGCCGAATGTCCCATTTCGGTGGAGCCGATTCCGTCGACGAATGTCGAACCGGCCACCCGGGTGATGCCTTGCCTGGTGACCACCTGGTGGCTGCCGCAGGCGACCAGCGGGCGGATGTGCGACTCGTGGGCGCAGTCGCCGGTGTTGAACCAGATCGCCACCGATTCCAGGTCACGGGCGGCGAGGTCGATGCGGGCCATCTCGGCCCAGGTGACCGCGAAGCCGAACACGCCGGTGGGGCGCCAGCTCTCGATTGCCGCGACGATCGCCTCCGGATCGTCCTGCCGGGATAGGAACAGTAGCTCCGACCGGTTGCAGAGGGCTTGGTTGACGGTCAGGATGCCGGCTGTGTGCGGGGCGGGCAGGGCGGATAGGACGCGCTCGGTGCCCTGCGCGCGCGGCACCGAAAGCCGGATTCGCCGGGTGGCCGCGAACAGGCTGTCGTGGGAGTGAACGACGGCGGCCGGCATCCGGGTGGTGCCTGACGAGTGGGTGATGGCGATCGGATCGTCGCCGTGGTGGCGGTAGTGGGCAGGCGCGTCCGCCGGGTCGGCCAGGCCCATCTCCTCGGCCCGCAGCATCGGCACCTGCGGGTCCTCGCCGGACAGGCGTTCCTCATGATCCGCGTCGACGATCAAGCCGACGCCGCGCAGCCGGCGGATGAACTCGGCCGCGATGTCACCCGGTATGTTCGGGTTCATCAGGGCCGGGATCGCACCGAGCCAGTTGCAGGCCATGAAGTTGAGGAAGCAGTCGGCGGCGCTGGATACGTAGATGGCCACCGGATCGCGCCAGCCGATGCCGTGTGCGTGCAGCCACGCCGCCCGGGCGGCTACCCGGTCGCGGAGTTCACCCAGGCGCAGCGGCGTCAAGGCTGGGTGACCATCCACGGCGACGTCGAAGGTGATGCCCGGTCCGGAGAGGTCGGCTCCATGTTCGATCAGCTTGATCAGGACGTTGCCGGCGCCTAGTTCCGGATCGCCGGCCAGCGCGGCGCGGATGTTCTTCATCGGAGTTCTCCCTTGCTTTCGGCATGGTGCGGCGGCGTCTCGACCAGTACGGCGACCGCGCGTTCCGGGTCACTTTCGGCGAGCACCACCAAGGCCTGGCTGGCGTCGCCGTCGTCAATGAGCAAGCCGGCGACATCGACGCCGCCTTCACCGGATCCCAGGCACACGACCGGGCCGGCCAGGCCGAACCGGGCGGCGACGTGGCCGGCGACCGCGTTGGGTACGGCCTGGAAGAACAGCAATGGACCGACCCGTGCCCCCTCGTCGACCGCGCGCGCCACGTGCGCCGCGCTGGTCACGTCACCGAGCGGGCTCATGATCACGATTGCGGTGGGCGTCAGTGAGGCGGTGCCGCGACGTTCGGCCGGCTCCCGCCCGGCACGTCGCAGGCACCGGTCCGCTACGGCGGCGATCATCGGGCTGAAATCGGAGGCGACGAACCCGGCGAGCGCGGGCGGTGCCCCATCGGCTTCCGTCTCCGGCCAGCCGGCACTGGCGAGCGAGCGTAGCCCCAGGGCGGATGCCCGGCGATTCAGTTCGTCGATGGCCGCGGTGACCGCCTCCGGCGGCGCGAGCGCCCGGTTACCGGCCGGCGGGTTGTTGGACTGGAGGGCGGCGGTCATGCGGCACCGACCACCACAGCGGTGTGGGCGCCCCCGAACGCCGAATTGACGGTCATGGCGTACCGTGGCTCAGCGCTACGTGGCCGGTCGACGATGACGTCAAGGTCACATGCCTCGTCCCGGCCCAGGTAGCCGGCGTTGACCGGAAGCCGCCCGGTGGACAGGCAGAGCGTGGTCAGAACGAATTCGAGCAGGCCGGAAGCCTCCAGAGCCTGCCCGTGTACGGATTTCGTGGAGCTGACCGGCACGTGCGCGGCCGCGTCGCCGAGGCTCCGGTGCAGCGCTGCCGTCTCGGCGGCATCGCTGTCGGTGGTGCCGGATCCGTGCGCGTTGATGTAGCCGAGGTCGCCCGGGCCGACGCCGGCCCGGCGCAGTGCGGTGCCAATGGCCCGGGCCAGGCCGGAGCCGTCCGGGCGCGGCGCCACCACATGGAAGGCGTCCCCGGCCCGGCCCCACCCGCCGATCCGGGCCAGGACCTTCGCGTGCCGCTGCCGCGCCGCTGCCGCCGATTCCAGCACGACCGCCGCCACTCCATCACCGAGCAGCATGCCGGCCCGGCCGGCGCTGAACGGGCGGACCTGCCCGTCGATCGCCAGCGCCCGGCCGGCATCGAAGATTGCGAACTGATCCGACTCGACCAGGTAGCCGGCCGCTACCACCAGCCGTTCGGCACGTCCACGTGAGATCGTCGAAGCCGCGTCGGCGACCGCCGTGGTCGAGGCCACGCACGCCGAGGTGTACGCGCGAGCCTTGCCGGACAGGCCCGAAGCATCGGCCACCCGGCGCGCGTACGCCACGGCGCTGTGTTCGGTCCGCTCGTTGACCGGGCTGCGGGCCAGGTCTGGATCGCCGTGCATGGCGATGAGGAGGTCGCACGCCGAGCGCTGGGCCCCGGACAAGCCGGCCATATCGCAGGCATCATCGATGACGGCCCTGAGCTCGGCGGCCAGTTCCGGATCACCGGTCGCGGTGGCCGCGACCCGGACCCGCCGGCCGGATACGTCGAATCGGTCCACCGGGCCGAATCCGGGCCGGCCGGCCAGCGCCGCGTCCAGGAGCGGCCCGACACCGCAGCCGAACGCGCTGAACGATGCCACGCCCGTGACGACGACGGACTCGTCGCCGGTTCGTGGACGTGGCACCATCAGCGCTTCACTCATGCGTGGCCCCATCGAGTTCGCGGGCCGGGTCGTCGAGTTCGGTGGCGCCATCGGCGTCCGGTGCCTTGCCGCCGAGCAGGTCGCGGAGCACTCCGACGGCGCCGTCGACGGTGGACATCTGGGCAAGTTCGTCATCGCCCAGGTCGAGTACGACCTGATGGCGCTGCTCGACCTGCTGCACCAGCCAGGCCAGTTCCATCGAGTCGATGGTCTCGCTTGCCTCGGCCGTGTCGCGCCCGCCGAGCGAGGCGAGGATGTCGAGAATGTCCTGGCGTCCGGGTGGAGTGCTCACCGCTACCCCTCAGGCCGTCGTGGCGGTGGACGCGCGCTCGGCCACGGTGGCGCAGAACTCGCCCACCGTCATGCCGGCGAGTTCCTCGGCCTCCTCTTCGGAGAACTTGACCCCGAAGCGGTCCTCGACCCGCACGGCCAGCTCGGCAAGCGCGAGCGATTCCAGGTCGACGCCGCTCGGGCCCAGTTGGTCGTCGTCGGTGATCCCATCGACCTCGTAGTTCATGTCGGTGAGCGAATCGATGACGAACTGGCGGATCTCGTCCTTCATATGCTGCACTTCCTCTCGTGTTGGGGCCCAAGGTCGTGGTGTGGTGGAGCCGTACGTCCGGCAACGTTCGGGAGCGGGCCCATGCGCTCCTCGCCACGGCGGTGTCGCAAACGTTGGGGGTTCCGGCCGGGGATGTGGTGGTGGCTCATGAGCCCAGCGGTCGCCCGGTCGTCCGGACCGCCGGGCGGGCCCTGCATGCGGGCATCAGCCATTGCCGTGACGGCGTGGTCGCGGTCGCGCTGTCCGATCTCGCCCCGGTCGGTGTCGATGTCGAGGTCGTCCGGCCGCTTGAGTGGCGTCCGCTGGCCCGGCGGTGGATGCTCGTCGCCGAGGCCGAATGGGTCGCCGAGCAGCCGGCAAGTGCTCAGGTCGAGGCGTTCCTGCGGCTGTGGACCTACAAGGAGGCCGTCGGCAAGGCGTACGGCTTCGGCCTGCGCGGCGGCGGGCTCCAGCGCCCGGCACCGATCCATGGCGAGCCGCCGACGACGCCGTGGTGCCTCGTCGCGGCGCCGGGCGACGGTGGAGTATGTGCGGCGGTCGGCCGTCCGACGGGTGATCTCGTACTCGCGGTGGCATGCGCGAGCCCACGTGCAGCCGGTGCAGTAGCCGCGATCCGTGAGGTCGAGGAGGTTTGACATCGCGGTCACACCGTCAGGCCGGCACTGCCGCTTGCAGGACCGCCCGGTCACGGACCAGCTTCCCGGTCGCGGTCCGGGGCAACTGTTCGAGGAAGTGATAGACCCGGGGCCGCTTGTAGGCGGCAAGCCGATCGGCCAGCGTGGCCTCCACCCGCTTGCGCGCATCGACGTCGGCCGGTTCGCGCATCACGACATAGGCTTCGATCCGCCCGTCGAAGGTCACCACCGCGGTGGCCACCTCGGGCAGCGCCGCGAGCAGGTGCTCCACTTCGGTAAGGTCGACCTTGAGCCCGCCGACCGAGATCTGCGAGTCGAGGCGGCCGGAGATGGTCACCAGACCGGTCTCCGGATCGACGGACCCGGCGTCGCGGGTGTGCAGCCACCCGTCCGACCACCTGGTCGGATCGACCAGGCCGATATACGGCGACGCCGTCATGCCGATCTGAAGTTCGCCGTCGACCGCACGCACCGGAATTCCGGGCGCCGGCGAAACCGCCGGGCGGGATCGGCCGAACAGGTCGGTGGCGATGACGCCGACCTCGGTCATCCCATACATGTTCCCGAGCCGGATCTGGTACCGGTCGACGAACGCGTCGTAGACGGCCGGTCGGACGAGTTCGCCACCGGTTGTCATTCCGACCAGCTGAGGTAGCGGACCGGGCGCCGGTACCGAGGCCAGCAACTCGATATGGAACGGCACGCCCAGGATGGTGGTCGGGGTGGCGTCGGCGGCGATCGTTTTGAGGATGCTGTCGGTGGTCATCCGTTCCGGTACGTCCAGTCGCAGGCCCGCGTGCAGACCGTAAAGCAGGCCACCGACCAGGCCGAGGACGTGCACCATGGACGCGAGCACGACGATGCGCTCGCCCGGCGCCGGGACCCCAGGGCCGATCTCCACATAGCGGTAGACCTCCGCCACCAAGTTCTCGGCGGTCCGGCCGATGATCTTTGAGGGGCCGGTCGAGCCGGATGACAGCTGCACCACCGCGTGCGGGGTACGGGCCGGCTCACCCGCCAGCTTGGTGATCGACTCGGACACCTCGAAGAACGCGCGCAATGGGCCGGCAGGCGGTGTCCGTGGCGTCACCAGCAGCTGTGGCGCGAGCCGCTTGACCGCCTCGTCAACCTCATAGCGGGACAGCCGGTGGTCGAGCAGCATCACCTGAGCGCCGAGACGCCAGCCGGCCAGCAGATTGGTGATGAACGCGATCGAGGGCGGCAGGTTGAGCGCGAGGCTGCCGCCGGGACCGAGGCCCGCCCCGGCCAGCGCGGCAACGCGATCGTCAACGAGCCCGCGCAAGTCGCCACGGGTCAGGGGCTGGCCGAGACTCAAGCAGATCTGGCTGTCTTGGCCTCGAAGTAGTTCCTCGTCAACCCAGTCGCGATCCACGCTCGACTCCACTGCGCACCTTGAACCCTCTTGATCCACGGCCGAGCCGCGGCCCCCGCCCCGATCCGGGGCTCCTTCGGCCCACCGGAATGCTCGAAGCTAAACACACAGCATCCTCATTTGTAAATCTAAATCTTTACCGAATTTGATGTTCAATAAGGCCTTCGGCGTAGCGGATGACCTGCGAATATCCCCGAAGAGGACGAACCTATGCGCGGGAATGGACGGGCACGGCAAGGGTGACCCTTGCTGGGTGCTGAATGCACTTTGTGGGAGTAACAAAAACAGTGTGGACATTTGCGCCAGAGGTGCTCCTATTCGGACACCTCCGGCGCTATCTGACCTAAAGGCGGCTGAGGTTGATGGAATTCACCAACGTTTGCGCACCGGCATCATTTGGGTGGATTCCGTCGAAGCTGAACGCTGGCAGTAGCTTGGTGGGATTCGCCGGATCGCGTAGTACCGCATCCATGTCGATGACGTAGTTGAAGTCATGTTGCGACCGGATGTAGTCATTCACCAGAGAGCGCACATCCTCCTTGGATTGGTTCCAGCCGGGCGGCCCGGTAAATCCACCGAACGGTCCGATCGTGCAGATGACCGCGTTGAGATTGTGCTCACGGAGCCGAGCGGCCAGCTGCTTGAGTCCCGCGATCAGGCGGTCGGCACTGTCTTCGTAGAAGTTGATGTCGTTGACGCCGAGTTCCACGATCACCGTGTGGACGCCCAGCTGGGCGTACACGTTGTCGTTGAGCCTGGCCAGGCCGCTGGTGCCGAACCCGACAGCGCCGATCTCGTCCCCGTTGTGGGTGGCCGCGTTGCCGGCCAGCGACTCGTTGAGCACGCTCTCCCGGGACGCGTGGTCGCTGCCGTTGATGCGTTCGGACAGCAGGTCGGGCCAGCGCACGTTCCGGTTCACCGTGGCGCCGTTTCCGTTGGCGATCGAATCACCCAGAACCACGATCGACCGGGCCGGATCCTCGCTGCGAACGTCGACGCCGGTCAGGAAGTAGAAGGACTGCCGGGTGGCGGTCGCCCCGGCACCGTCGGACTTCTCGGCGACGTCGCCGTCGTAAATGAACGTCGACTCATCCGATGCCGGGTGCCAGGACGTTGGCCCGGTCTTGGTCGGGAAGAAGATCGTTACGGCCAGGTTGCTGTTGGGCTTGACATGCCAGTCGAGCGAGTCGGTGACCGCCTCCGCGCCCGGGTAGACCTTGGTCGTGGTGGCTCCGTTGAAGGTGAGCCCGTGCAGCGAGTGCGGGACCAGGTTGGCCGAGCCGCCGGCCGCGTTGGCCGGTAACCCCACCGTGGCACGGCCGATCGTCAGGGTATTGGTGCCGAACTCATTGGAGAACCTGAGCCGCACGTGGTCGCCGCCGAGCGAGAGGTGCACGATCATGCGGACCGACTCGTTGGCGAATCCGGTCTTCGAGCCGCCTACGTCCCCGGGACTCGGCGGGACCAGGCCGGTCGACCACGTACCCGTCCATCCCACGGCGTCGCGCGGCGTGGCCGAGCTGCGGTTGGTGGTCACGAAGATGACGCTGATCGCGATCACGGCGGCCGCGGCCGCGGCCAATGCGGCCCGGGTCAGGGGGTGCTTCACGATGGAACCTCCCGATTCGTAGTCGGTGTGGTCGGCCCCGTTCCGGCGCCGGTACGGCCGGTTAGTGGATAGTCATCGATAGTTCCGTATATCAATCAATGGTCCGGCTTATTGATCGCGCCGAACTGTATCGCGATCACGGAGTGACGCAAATTGATCGCTGGACTCAGCCGGATCCATCGATATATTTATCCAAACGGGTAAGTCTTCGCTTCGACAAGTAGCTCGCATCGGATAGACCGGATGATAGCGAAATTTAGATTTTTGGATGATAGTGCATCCGGTAGTACGACCCTCGATTTACCCTCGCGGGATAGCGTCGGCCACCCGATCCCTTGTTGGGCATGACATTGCCGGTAGCATCGACTGACCCGCGTCTATCTATGTGACCGCGACCGATCGATGGCTCGATCTACGTCGAGTCTGATCCACATTGGAGGTGCCGTGGCGGCCGGCCGGGAGTTGCTAGTCAAGGGAACCCGCCTGATCGTGACCGGGGTTCGCGACGAGAAGCGGATGTTCTTCACGTCGCTGGCGGGCGCCGCCAGCGTCGCGGTTCTCACCGTCGTCAGCGCCTGGGTGGTCGGTGGGGTGGTCGCCAACGTGGTGGTACCGAGCCTGCGGAACGGGCGGATCGACACCACGGCGCTCACCGTATCGGTCATCGTGCTGGTGGTGCTCAGCGAGATCAAGATGCTCGGCATCTTCGCCCGGCGACTCGGTTCGGCGCTGCTGCAACTGCGCGTGCAGGCGAGGTACCGGCGCCGGCTCACGCGACGCTACCTGGAGTTGCCGCTGTCCTGGCACCAGGCGCACCCGACCGGTGAGTTGCTGGCCAACTCAAGCTCTGATGTGGAGACCTCTTCGCTGCCGACCGGCACCGTGACCTACGCGATGGCGACGATGATCCTGCTGTTGACGGCGCTCATCTCGCTGTTCGTCACCGACTGGGCGCTCGGGATGGTCGGTCTGGTCTTCTTCCCGACCTTGTTCGGGATCTACACGATTTACTCGCGGCGCGTCGCCCCCCGGTACGCCAACGTGCAGGCCCTGCGCTCGCAAGTCGCCACCATCGCGCACGAGAGCTTCGACGGCGCCCTGGTGGTCAAGTCGATGGGCCGCGAGAATCAGGAGACCGAGCGATTCGCCGAGAAGGTCTACGCCCTGCGCGACGCGCAGATCGGGGTCGGCCGCATCCGCGGCGTCTTCGACCCGATCATCGATGCCATTCCCAGCATGGGAACGCTGGCCGTGCTCCTGGTCGGATCGATGCGGCTGGCGGCCGGCGATATCGGGGTCAGTGGCCTGGTCGGCGCGGCCTTCCTGTTCGCGCTGATGGAGGCTCCGGTCCGTGCCATCGGCTGGTTCCTGACCGCGCTGCCGAGCGCCGTCGTCGCCTTCGAGCGGGTACAGCGGGTGCTGGGCGCGCCCGGCGAAATGGTCTACGGGACCCGGACCATCAAAGCCAAACGCCGATCGGGCGGTGCGAGGCTTGATTTCGAAAACGTCACATTCTCGTACGAGCCGGGCAACCGTACTCTCCGCAAAGTCAGCTTCAGCGTCCCGGCCGGTGCCGTAGTCGCCCTGGTCGGACCGACCGGGTCCGGCAAGTCGACGATCGCGTCGCTGGCCGCCCGGCTGCTCGATCCGGACAAGGGCGGCGTCCGGCTGGATGGCAAGAAGCTGACCGGCCTGACCGCGGCGTCGATCGCGGCCAACATCGGCTTCGTGCCCCAGGTTCCGTTCGTGTTCAACGACACGGTTCGTGGCAATGTCGGCCTGGACCGCGAGGGCGTGGGCGACAAGCAGATCTGGAACGCCTTGCGGGCGGCGCAGGCCGAGGGGTTCGTCGGGCGGATGGCCGACGGGCTCGACACCGAGCTGGGAGAGCGTGGTACGTCGGTCTCCGGCGGCCAGCGTCAACGGCTCACCCTGGCGCGAGCCCTGGCCGGGCGACCCCGGCTACTGATCCTCGACGACGCGACCAGCGCGGTGGACCCGAAGGTGGAAGCGGCCATGCTGCGTGACCTTCGGGCACAGGCCAGTGGCGACGCCGGCCAGACCATCCTGGTGATCGCCCACCGGCCGGCCACCATCGCGATCGCTGATCAGGTCATCTACCTGGAAAGCGGCCAGGTGGTGGCCACCGGGACGCACAGCGATCTGCTGCGCCGGGCGCCGGGATATGCCGACCTGGTGACCGCGTACGAGCGGGAGGAGGCCGAGCGCGCCCTCGCCCGGGAGTACGCCGACGATGACCTGGCAGGAGTGAGCGCATGACCGACCTGACCGAGCACGATGTGCGCGACGGTCGGACCGGCGGCGAGCCGGCGGCACCATCCGACGACCTGGCCACGGCCGCGGCCGGGCTGGCCGCGACCGCCGCCGGCATGGCCGCCATGGCCGATGGGCTGGCCAGCACGGCGGCGAAGCTCGCCGACACCGTTGCGCACCTGAACGACTTGAGTGGTCGAGTTGAGCCAGCCGTCGGCCCTGACCAACTGGGGCCCGGCGCTCACCGACTGGACCCCGGCGGAGCCGGCCCCGCCGCCTCCGGCCGACGACCCGGTCGCGCCACCGGCGAAGGCGGGCAGCAAGCCCGCCGATACCTCTATCCTGGGTACCCTGCGGCGGGGCATCGCACTCTCACCCGAGCTGTACCGCGGCCTGGCCGTAACGATCGTGCTGGCAGTGGTCATGACCGCTGGGCGGATCGTGGTCCCGATCGCGATCCAGAAGGCGATTGACTCGGGCATCCGAGCCGCCGACGGGCCCGACTTCGGATATGTCGCCCGGGTGGTGGCGATTACCGCGGGCGTGCTGGTGCTGACCACATGCTCCGGCTTCCTGATGACCTATCGGCTGTTCAGCAGCAGCGAGGGCGCGCTGGCCCGGGTACGGACCCGGGTGTTCCGGCACATCCACTCGCTGTCGATGTTGCACCAGCAAGGTGAGCAGCGCGGCAGCCTGGTATCCCGGGTGACAAGTGATGTCGACACGATCTCCCGGTTCCTCCAGTGGAACGGGATCGTGATCCTGATCAACGCGGGTCAGGTGCTGGTCACCACGATCGTGATGGGCATCTACTCATGGCAGCTCACCCTCGTGGTTCTCGCCGTGTTCATCCCGATCGGCATGTTCATCCGGCGGATGCAGGTCGCCTCGTGGACGCGTTCATGGTCGCCCGCCAGCGGACTCGGGACCATGCTCGGCACGCTGGCCGAGAGCGTGGTCGGTGCGCAGGTGATCCGCGCGTACAACGTCTCCGGACGCACCCGGTCGCGGCTCGACAGCGCCATCGACGGCTCGCGGACCGCCAACGAGAAGGCCATGAACCTGACCGTGACCGCGTATTCGGTTGGAGAGTTCGGCACCGGGTTGTCGCTGGCCGGCGTCGTCGTGGTCGGCGTCAAGCTCGGTGTCGGCGGGTCGTTGACGGTCGGGCAGATCACCGCGTTCCTGTTCCTGGTGACGCTTGTTCATCACTCCGATCCAGGTGTCAAGTGAAATGCTGAACGACGCGGTCGGCGCGGTGGCCGGCTGGCGGCGGGTTCTCGATGTGCTAGACCTGGAGCCGGACGTGCTCGACCCGGCCGACGGCGTGGCGCTGCCGGCCGGCCCGATCGATGTCCGGTTCGAGGACATCGGCTTCGCCTATCCCAGCGGTCCGCCGGTGCTCAGCGACGTGAACCTTGCTATTCCGGCGATGGCACGTGTGGCCATCGTCGGCGAGACCGGCGCCGGCAAGACCACCATGGCGAAGCTGCTGACCCGGCTGATGGATCCGACCTCGGGGCGGGTTGCTGTCCGGGGTCCCGGTGCAGACCGTGGCGTTCGCCTCGCTTCGCGCGCGGCTGGTGATGGTGCCGCAAGACGGGTTCTTGTTCAACGGAACCATCGCCGACAACGTGCGCTTCGGCAACGCCGCCATCACCGACGCGCGTATCGAGGCGGCGTTTGCCGAGGTGGGCCTGGCCGAGTGGCTGAACGGGTTGCCGAATCGGCTGGCCACCGAGGTCGGCGAGCGTGGCGAGTCGCTATCGGTGGGAGAGCGCCAGTTGGTGGCGCTGGCCCGCGCGCACGTCGCCGAACCCGACCTCCTGGTTCTCGACGAGGCCACCAGCGCCGTCGACCCGGCTACCGAGGTGCGGCTTGCGCGGGCGATGGACGCCATCACCCGCGGCCGGACCACGATCACGGTCGCGCACCGGCTCTCCACTGCCCAGCGTGCCGACGAGGTGATCGTCGTCGATGCTGGCCGGATCGTGCAGCGGGGCCGGCACGAGGAACTCATCAAGGAGCCGTCGTCGGTGTACGGGCAACTGTACGCGTTCTGGCTGGAGCACTCGGTGAGCGAGCCGGCCACCCCACCGGGACCCCGTACCGCGCCCGACGCTCGCTCCGGCGCCACCGGCGACGAGCACAATGGCTATGTCGGCGGCGGTCACCGCGACCTCACTGGTGAGAGCCGCGACGCGGATGGTGCGCCCGGCCGGTTGCGCGCGGTCTCCGGTTAGCCGCTCGCGGGCGTATCGACTGGCCGGCCTACCGGCCGGGTAAGCACCTAGTCGTTGGATGCGGGGGCATCCGGGACCGGCAGCATGGCCATCTCGAACAGGCGCATCTCGGGATTGTCCACCACGGCCCGCATCAGTGCCTCGTACCGGCGGGCCAGGCGCGCCATCGTCTCAGGCAGGAACAGCGCGCTGTCGTACCGGTATTCGGTGTTGAGCAGGTTCGGTCCACGCCAGCCGTGCAACATCAGGTCGTAGATGCCCTGAGGCGGTACGAACAGATAGTCGCGAATGTTCAGGTCGCCGACCCGCAGGTCGTCGGCCGGAAGCTCGCTGTGCAGGACGAACAGGGTCTGGAAGACCGGCGTGCGGCTGATGTCACGGGGCAGGTCGAGCGCCGTGACGACGCGGCCGAACGGTACGTCGGCATGATCCATCGCCTCCAGCGAGGTGGTTCGTACCCGGCCCAGCAGTTCGGCGAACGTCGGATTTCCGGACGTGTCGCACCGCATCGCCAGCGAGTTGACGAACATGCCGACCACGGATTCGAGCTCGACCCGGTCCCGGCCCGCGACGACCGTGCCAACGCACACGTCATCCTCACCGCTCTCCAGGCTGAACAGGGCAGCGAGGACGGCCAGCATCACCATGAACAGGGTGCTGCCGGTCTGGCCGGCCAGGCGTTCCAGGCGGTCGGCCAGGTCACCGCGGATCAGATGGTTGTACTCGGCCAGCCGGGTTCCCTTCTCCGGCGGCCGGGGCAGGTCGGTGGGCAGTTCCATGCCCGGCATGCCGGCCAGCCGCTCGACCCAGTACTTGAGGCTGTCCATCTCGCCCTGCCCGGCCAGATCTCGCTGCCACACGGCGAAGTCCCCGTACCCGATCGGCGGCGGAGCCAGATCCGGCTCCTGCCCATCGCGGAACGCCCGGTAGAGCGCTCGCATCTCGCGCGACAGCAACGTCATCGAGGTGCCGTCGGCGAGCAGGTGATGCACCGTGAAACACCAGACGTGGTCCTCCGGCGCCATCGTGAATATCGCCGAGGCGACCAGCGGGCCGTGCTCCAGATCGAGGAGCGCCCGGGTCCGGCTCACCAGTGCCTGCTGTGTCTGCTCGTGCCGATCGTCCTGCGAGGCCACCGCGGTCATGTCGACGTACTCGGTGGCGATTCCAGCGGGCGGAGCGATCCGCGCGAACGGACCGTCGGGGCCGATGGCGAAGACGGTACGCAGGCTTTCGTGCCGGTCGACCAGGGCGCTCGCGGCACGCTCCCAGGCGGCCAGGTCGACCGGGCCGCGCAGCCGCCAGCACAGGTAAAGGATCGGCGAGGACGTACCCGGGTACGTCGTGCACAGGTGGTACATCCGTTGCTGGCGGGTCGATAGCGGAACATCGAGTTCACCGCCGGCACGCGGTTTGATGGGTTCGTCGAGTGCAGCGATCGGCATATCGGTCCCTTATGGTCGTCGGTCGGGGTGAGCCAAGGCGATGATCTGGCGGAGTTGGCACTGGCGGTGACGCTTTCGTCATGCCGGCGGACGCCAGGTGCCGGGCACCACCGCGGTAGCGGTCAGCCCGGGCGACAGATCGGCGATGACCCGGTCCAGTTCGGCATGGTCAAAGCTGTGGTCCCATCCGTCCTTGCGGCGGGCGTCCAGCGCGTCTCGGGCAAGGTCGGTGCCGGCCTGCGAATCGGCGCCGAACACGTCGTCGATCGTGACACGGTCCGCCGGTTCCAGCCCGGCGTGCCGGAATAGCGCGGCAACGGCCGGCGCCGGGTGTGCGATCAAGTCCTCGTATCGCAGGCTGAACAGGTCGACACCGGAACCGGCCAGCGCCATGGCGTCGTTCATGATGGCGGTCCAGTGACACGCCATCGCCTCAACCGGGGTCAGCGTCCGGCCCAGCCGCGCCCGGTAAGCGTTCAGCAGTGGCAGCAGGCGACCGATCCGGTCCTGGACGGCGGCGGCCTCGTCGGGTGTCTGGTTCGGAGGCGGCCCGAAGGCGCGCATCGTGGAATTCGCCCACGCGTGAGCCTCGCGGTAGAGAAACGCGGTCCGGGCACCGGGCAGCGTGGCGTGCAACAGGTCCGCTACCCCGGAGGCGAAGCTGCGGAACTTGATGGCCACCGACGTGACCGGCACGGCACCGGGCGCACCCAGATGAGGCGCGCAGATGATCCGAGTGCAGGTCCGCAGCAGGTCGGCGGCCTCGTCGCGTTCGCAGGCGCCGGCCGCGAGAAGCGCCACGATCTGGGTGAACACGTCCGGTTCGGACAGGCCCACGGTATCGCCAGTGGCGTCCAGTACGCGGCTTACCAGCGTCGATCCGCAACGGCCCACGGAATGCAGGAACATCACCCGCCGCGGATCGAGCTCGACCGTCGCGGCCAGGTCGTGCAGGGTGTCGTAGCCGACCGCGATCAGGCTGGTGGCGAGGTCGTACTGCGCCTGGTAGAGAAAGGTGACCGAGGTGAGCGGCACCTCCGCCGGAGTGACCGTGAACAGAGCGCGGCGGCGAGCGTGATCCAGGCAGTACAGGCTGATCGCCGGATCCTGGACCACCGCGCTGGCATCGGCGGTCCCAGCCGGTCGCGAGCGGAAGTGCTCCGGGCTGACCAGCGCGATCGGGTACGGCCGGGTCTTCTGCTCGATGGTGAGCGCGAGTCCCGGGGGATACGCGAACTCGGGATGGTCGACCGCAAGCATGTCGGATAGATTACCGAGCAATCGCTCTGTGCCCATATATCGATCAGCCCAACCGGGTGGATGCGAGGGTGCCGGGTCGAGGCGCCGGGTCGTAACGGTCCGGATCGGGGGCGGTCCGGATCGGGGGTGGTCGGGAGCCGGTTCTGAGCCGCCGGCCGAGGCGGCGCAGGCTAACGAGGGTGGGGTCACGTGACGCTGGGGTACGCGACAACCAGGGAAGCCGCCGACCCGTACTGCCTCGACGACGGCGAGGCGGCCCGGCTGCTGAGGGGCCATCCGTGGCGGCGCTTCGTGGTGATCGGCGACAGCGTCGCCGAAGGCATCTTCGAGCCGTCCGACGGGTACCTGCCGGTGTCGTGGACCGACCGGGTAGCGCAGGAGCTGGCCGCGGTCGAACCCGATCTGGTGTACCTGAACCTGGGCCGGCGCAACCTGCGCGCGGCGCAGGTGCACCGCACCCAATTGGCCGACGCGATCGCGTTCAATCCTGATCTCGCGCTGGTCGCCTGCGGTGCGAACGACGCGATCGACCCCCGCTACCAACCGGACGCGGTCGATGGCGAGCTGACCACGATGATCCGCGCTCTGCAGGCGGCCGGCGCCGAGGTCATGACGATCAGTGTCCTTGTACTGGACGACTATCCGGGGCTACCGCCTGCGGTCCGGTCCTCGGTGCCCGGGCGGCTGCGGACCTGGCGAGCCCACCTGGCCGCGCTCGGCGCGGCGCTCGGCACGCTGCACGTGGACCTGACCGGGCATCCGGCGGAGCGCGGTGACGACATGGTGTCCAGCGACGGCGTCCACGGCAATGGGCGTAGCCACGCCATCTCGGCAACCGGCGCGGTTCGCCGCCTCGGTGCCCGGCTGGGGCGTACATGACTGGTGCCGGGTACGCGCCGGGGTGACGCCGCCACCAGATTGCCTGACCGCGACTAGCCGACCCGGAGGGGACCGATGCCACTACACCCGCAGGCGCAGGCCATGCGTGACCGCTCGTGAGCGCGACGGTGCCACGCCACTGTACGAGATGACCCTGGCACAGGCGCGTGCCGAAGACCTGGCCTCGATCCGGGCCGGAGGCGGCCGGCCTGAGCCGGTGGCCGCGGTGGAAGATCGCAAGTACGACGGTCCGGACGGCCCACTGGAGATCCGGCTGTACCGCCCGCTCGGTGCCGATGAGGACGGTTCGCTCCCGGCCCTGGTCTACTTCTTCGGCGGCGGCTGGACGCTGGGCAGCATCGACACCGCTGACGGCATCGCCCGCAGTCTGGCCAACGCGGCCGGATGCGTGGTCGCGGTACCCGGCTATCGCCTGGCGCCCGAGTCGAAGTTCCCAGCTGCGGTCTACGACTGCCTGGCGGCGACTCGAGTGGGTGGCCGGCAACGCCTCGGCACTCGGTGTCGATGGCGCTCGTATCGCCGTTGGCGGGGACAGCGCCGGCGGAAACCTGGCCGCCGTCGTGGCGCTGCTGGCCCGGGACCAAGGGGGTCCGGAACTCGCCGGGCAGCTTCTGGTGTATCCCAACACCGACCACCGCCCAAACGGCGGGTCGATGCGTGACAACGCCGACCGGTACCTGTTCAACCGCACGTCGGTGGGCTGGTACTGGAACCATTACCTGGCCGATCCGGCCGACGGCGACAGCCCGATGGCCTCGCCGCTGCGTGCCGAGAGTCTGGCCGGACTGCCGCCGGCGCTGGTGATAACAGCCGAGTACGACCCGTTGAGGGATGAGGGGGAGGCGTATGCCAGGCGGCTCGCCGAGGCCGGAGTCCGGGTAACCCTGACTCGATATCAAGGGATGGTGCACGGGTTCTTCGCGATGGCTGGCACCTTCGACGACGGCGCCGCCGCGATCGCCGAAGCCGCAGGTCAGCTGTGCGCCTGGTTCGAAGTGGACCTTCGGTCGGTTTGATGACCTGGAAATACTCCATCATCTTGACATCGATATCGCCGTATGCGACGGTGCGGTCACCGATTGAACGGAGGGCAGATGAGCGCGTCCGAGGACGACACTCGCGGGTACTTCGTCGTGGTCAACGACGAGGAGCAGTACTCCATCTGGCTGGACGGAAGCGACCTGCCGCTGGGATGGCGTCCGGAAGGCTTGCGCGGCACAAAGACGAGTGCCTGGAGCACATCGACAGGATCTGGACGGACATGCGTCCGGCGAGTCTCCGCCGGGCGATGACCGAGCCCGGCCCGGCGGCCAATTGATCCACATTCGGCCAGCCGGCGGTCGGGGGACTTGGCCGGTGACGTCGCACATATCGCGGCGCGCGGACCCGTGCAGGGCGCGATTGCGGTGGCGCTAGATCGACCGAACAGATAACTCGGAGTAGCTGATCTCCGTCGCGGCGTTACCGGTCATTCCGGTGACGACCGCGTTGATGGCGTGCCAGTGCTCCGATGCTGTGGCGACGTAGGGAGCAGGCGACATGACAATCTCCGCCCAGGGCGGTCCCGCCGCACGGCCCGCCGCGGAGTGACGGCGCGCCCGGCCACATCATCGACCAATATGGACTGCTTCCGGCGCAAGCCGGATTCGTCTACAACCACCTGCGCGGTCCGGCCGCCGGCGTGGACGTGGTGCAAGTGGTCATATCGGCCGAAGGCGAGCGGCCGCGGCGGGAGGCGTGGGAACTGGCGTGGCGCCGGGCGACGGCCCGGCATGACGCGCTGCGCACGTCGTTCCGGTTCGACGCGGCCGGAGAGCCATCGCAGGAGGTCAGGGCCGAGGTCGAGGTATCCATCGACTGGCACACGGTTCGCTGACGGCGCGCGCGATGAGTCCGGCCGGACTCCGCTGGAGGCGTACCTGAAGGCGGACCGCGCGCGGTCATTCGACGTGCCCGGCGTGCTGTTCCGAGTCGCCGTGCTGGAATCACCCGGCGGCTACACCATGATCTTTACGCACCACCATGCCGTCCTCGATGGCCGGTCGCTCAAGATCCTGTTCACCGAGGTGTTCGAGGACTACGCGGCGATCTGCGAGGGCGCGACCAAGCAGTTCGACCGGTCCCGCCGGTACCGCGACTTCGTCGACTGGTGGCAACGGCTGGACCTGAGCCAGGCCCGGCAGTTCTGGAGCCGGTTCCTCGACGGCGTCGCCCAGCCGGCCGTGTCGCTGCCCGGTGCGATCGGGGCGATCGCCGATTCCGGCTCGGGCGGCGTTCCGCAGCCGCGACGGCCACGCGATCGCATGGCCGAGCCGACCGCCCGCGAGATGGTCTTCGATCTGGACTTCAGCGCCTCGTTGCGGGATGCGGCCAGGCGTCACGGCGTGACCATCGCGACGCTGGTCAACGCCGCTTGGGCGGTAGTGCTGGGGCGGTACCGGGCCAGCGACGACGTGCTCTTCGCGGTGACCAGATCCTGCCGGTATGGCGCCGTCGAAGGCGCCGACCAGATGGTCGGCCTGCTGATCAATTCGGTTCCGCTGCGGGTCAACCTCGATCCCGCGCTGACGATCGGTGACTTGCTGATGCAGGTCTACCAGCGGGGCACCCAGGTCCGCGAGCATCAGCTCGCTCCGCTCGGCGACATCCAGCGATGGGGCGGGGTCCCGGCCGGCATGCCCGACACCCTGGTCGTCTTCGACCGGGAGCGGCTGGGTTCGACGCTGGCCAAGATCGGTCCACAGTTCGCCAACCGGACCGTGACCATGCACCGGCTGCCGAGCTTCACCACCACGCTGTACGGGTTCGACGAGCCCGCCATCCGGATCCTGCTGATTTTCGACCAGCATCAATTCGACAATCACACCGCGGGTGCGGTGCTGGGTCACGTCCGCCGGATCCTGGAGGCGTTCGCCGGCGATCCGTCAGTACAGCTGGCGGACATCGACCTCGCCGATGAAGCCGAGCGGAACCGGGTGGTGTCCATCTGGAACCAGACCCGCTTCCGGTATCCGCGCGACGCCACCGTTCCCGAATGCTTCGCCCGGCAGGCCGCTGCCACCCCGGACGCGGTCGCGGTGTCGTTCGGCGGAGCCACACTCACCTACGCCGAGCTGGATGCCCGTGCCAACCAGCTCGCCCACGAGCTACGGGATCGAGGGGTCGGGCTGGAGACGCCCGTCGCCGTCGCGCTGCCCCGAAGTCTGGATCTGGTGGTCGCGCTCCTCGCGGTGATGAAGGCCGGTGGTGCGTACGTGCCGCTCGACCTGGCGAATCCGCCGGCCAGGTCGGCCTACGTGTTGAGCGACTGCGGGGCGCGCCTGGTGATCACCGAGGCGGCCCTGTCCGGCCACTACGGCGACATCCCGGTGCTCCGATCGACACCGCCGCCGGGAAGCTGGCAGCCCAGCCGATGACGTCACCGGACTGCCCGCCGGCGCGCAGAACCTGGCCTACCTCTGCTACACGTCCGGCTCGACCGGCATGCCGAAGGGCACCGCGGTACCGCATCGTGGCGTGGTACGCCTGGTCCACCAGCCCGGCTACGCCACGCTCGGACCTGGCGAGACGATCCTGCAGCTGTGCGCGGTCGCTTTCGACGTATCGGTCTTCGAGCTGTGGGGAGCTCTGCTGACCGGCGCCCGGCTCGCGGTGGCGCCGCCTGGGCCGCTGACCCTGCCACAGATCGCCGAAACGTTGCGAACCGAGGGCGTGACCACGCTGTGGCTCACCGCCGGGCTGTTCCACCAGATCGTCGAGCTGGACGTGGACTGCCTGGCCGGGGTTCGGCAGCTTCTGGCCGGTGGTGATGTGATCGCACCTGGCGCCGTGCGCGCCGCGCTCCGGGCACGGGGGAACCAGCCGGTCATCAACGGTTACGGTCCGACCGAGAACACCACGTTCGCGACCTGCTACCGGATGACTGATCCGGCGCAGGTCGGTGACCGTACCCCGATCGGCACGCCGATCCCGCAGTCCACCGCGTATGTGCTCGATGAGGCCCTGCGCCCGTTGCCTGTCGGTGTCGCCGGCGAGCTGTGTCTGGGCGGCGATGGCGTGGCGCGCGGCTACCTCAACCGGCCCGGGCTGACCGCGACGAAGTTCGTTCCCGACCCGTATCTCATCCATCTCGGGTGCCCGCATGTACCGCACCGGCGACCTAGCGCGATGGCGTGCCGACGGGGTACTGGAGTTCCTCGGCCGGCTGGACGGGCAAGTCAAGATCCGCGGCTTCCGAGTGGAGCCCGGTGAGGTCGAGGCGGTGCTGCGCGGCCCGTCGCGAGGTGCATGAGGCGGTCGTGGTGGTGCGCGGGGATGGCGAGGCCAAGCACCTCGCGGCGTACGTCACGATCGCCGGAGGCGATCCGACCGCCGGTGACCGGGGCGCTGCACGAGCATCTGGCCCGGCAACTGCCCGATTACCTGGTTCCGAGCAGCATCATGGTGCTGGATGAGCTGCCGCTGAACATCAGCGGCAAGGTGGACAAGCGCGGCGCTCCCGGATCCGGGCAGCGAGATCCGCCGCGTACCGCCTCGGCTCCGGCGGCGCCGCCGCGCCCCGGCCTCGCCGGCCCAGCGGCGCCTGGCCGAGATCTGGCAGTGAGATCCTGCGCATCGAGCATGTGGAAGCGACCGATGACTTCTTCACCATCGGCGGCAACTCGCTGGCCGCGACCCGCCTGATCTTCCGGCTCCGCGACGCGTTCGGCGTCGACCTACCGCTGCTCACGCTTTACGACGAGCCGACCCTGGCCGAGACCGCGGCCGCCATCGACGCACTCCGGCCGGGCGGGCCGCAGGCGGCGGCCGGCGACGGCGCCGCCGAATCGGGCGATCCGGCCACCGTCGCGCCGGATGGCGACCCCCCGACGGCGGCCGCTTCGGGCAACGGTGGCCCGGGCGACCGGACCGGCAGCGCGCCGGCCGCCGGCGCCCCGGCCGGTACCAGCGCTCCGGCGAGTATCGGTATCACCCGTCGCGACCGCAGCGCTATGCGAACCAACATGGCCTCGCCGCCATCACCCGCCCGTCCATCGTCCGCGGCCGCATCGCCGCGGACGGCGGCACCGGCGGCCGCGACCGCGTCACCCGTCCCGGTGGACTCGTCCGCGCCGCGGCCGGCGGGTACGCCGGACCATCTGATCCCGCTGGCCCCTGGCTGGGCCCTGTGGCGGTGGGTCTGCCTGCGCGCCGCCGGGTTCCCGTTCCAGATGCACGCCGCGGTGGCCGGCGAGGCGCTCGCCGATGCCGCCGATCAGCTGGTGGCCGCTTCGACCTCGGAGAGCCCAGGGGCACAACGGCTGGCCGAAGCGTACGACGCCCAGTTCGCCGTCAGCGAGCGCGAACTGGCCAGCGCGCTGTACGCGGTCGGCGCTGACCCCCGGTTCCGTACCGCCGTGGCCTGGCAGAACCGCACCGCCATGGAGACCGGCATCGACGTGCTGCTGCGCCGCGACCCGCTGACCGTCAAGCGCAACGGCAACTATCGCCGGTATGAGGCACTGATCGCCAACTACCTGCAGCGCTATACGGCCAAGAACGACTCGATCGGCTTCTTCGGCCCGATCGGCTGGGTGGACGTCGCCACCGACGGGCCGGCGATCACCCACCGCCCGCATCCGCCGGGGGCGCTCGCCCGTCGGCGGCTGTATTTCGAGGAGTGGGCGATTCAGCGGCTGGCCGAATCGCTCGGCTCCGGGCTGGACCGCTGGCTGGTACCCCGCCGGCTGCCACTCGCGTCGATCGAGCCCGGCGCGGACGGCCCGGTGCTCCGGATCCCGTTTGCCCCGCCGGCTTCGGTGGACCCGCTCGCCGCCCAGGTGTACACGCAGATCGACGGTGCCCGCAACGCGGCCGAGGTGGTTGCCCGGGTGCTGGCCGAAGCCGCCGGGCCGGTTACCGAAGCCTCTGTGTGGGCCGCGCTCGGAACCTTGCGTGATCTGCATGTGATCGCCTGGCAACTGGAGGTCGCGGCGGACGACGCGTGGGCGGCGCAATCCCTTCGGGCACGTCTGTCCACCGTTGATGACCCGGCTCTGCGCGACCCGGCGCTGGCGGTGCTGGATGAGCTGGAAGCCGGCAAGGCGGTCGTGGACGCGGCCTCGGAATCCGGCGATCCGGCCGCCCTGATCACGTCGCTGACCAGCCTGGACGAGACGTTTACCCGGCTCACCGGGGCGGCTGCCACGCGCCGGCCGGGGGCCATGTACGCCGGCCGCACGCTGGTGTTCGAGGAGTGCCTGCGACCCGACGACGTGGCGTTCAGCACGAAACTGTTCGAGACGCTGGCCGCCCCGCTGGAGATCGTTCTGCACGCTGCCCGCTGGTACACCACCGCCGGCGCGGCGCTATTCCACCGTGCCTGCCTGACCGTCTACCGGGACCGGGTGTCCGCGGCCGGTTCCGCGCGGATCCCGCTGTCGGAGTTCTGGCTGGACGCTAGCAGCCTCATCTTCGACGTTCACGGCAAGACCGTCGGCCCGATCGGCAAGGTGATCCGGGATCGCTGGGCTCCGGTGCTGGAGGTACCGGCCGACGTGCGCCGGCATCAGATGGCCAGCGCCGATATCCGGGACGCGGCGTTGCGGGCGTTCGCGGTGTCGCGGCCCGGGTGGGGCGCGGCCCGCGAGCACAGCCCGGATTTGATGATCGCGGCGGAGAGCGCCGCGGCCATTCGCGACGGCGACTTCCTCTGGGTCCTCGGCGAGATCCACCCGGGCATGAACACCATGCGGTACGCCACCTGGGTTGACTACCATCCGGAGCCGGACGCGATGCGCCAGGCGATGCGTACCGATCTCGGCCAACCGGTGGCCTGGCACGTACAGACCGCCGCGTTCGGGTCAACGCCGGCCCGGCTGAGCAACGTCCTCATGGGACCGCAGGACTGGCGCGTGGTCTTTGCCCCGGACAGTTCCGGATACGATCCCCGGCTGGCCAGGTTCGTCGGCGACTTCGATATCGAGGAGATCGAGGGCCGCTTGATCGTCACCTCCAGGGTCACCGGCGAGTCGATGCCATTCGTCGAGCTGATCGCCGATCCGCTGTCGTCGAGCCTCAGCCAGTACTTCGGGCTGGTGCCGGCCGGCCCGCACACACCGCGCATCACCGTGGACAACCTGGTGATCCAGCGCGAGACATGGCGCTTCGATGCCGGGACCCTGACGTTCGCGCACATCGTCGACGAGAGAGCGCGGTACGTCGAGATCCGCCGCTGGATCCTCGCCAATGACCTGCCGCGCTACGTGTTCGTACGTGCGCAGGGCGAGGTGAAGCCCATCTTCGTCGACCTGACCAGCCTGTCGTCGGTCGACTTGATGTGCCGGCTGGCGCGACGGGTCAAGGCCAACCACGGAGACCAGGGTCAGCTGTCGGTCAGCGAGATGCTTCCCACTCCGGATCAGCTGTGGCTGACCGACTCGCAAGGCCGCAGGTACACGTCCGAGCTGCGCGTGTGCGCCGCCGACCTGCTGGGGAGGAATTAATGGACGGCGATGTTTTCCAGCTGCCGGTATCGTTCGCGCAACGGTGGATGTGGCTGCTCGATCAGTTCGATCCGGAGGGCCCGGAGTACCTGGTGCCGTGGCGGGTTCCGATCTCCGGACCGCTGGACCGGGCCGCGCTGGTCGCGGCCTGGGACACCGTGATCGAGCGGCATGAGGCGCTGCGCACCTCGTTCCGGTCGGTCGACGGCCAGCCGGTGCAGATCGTGGCGCCGGCGCGGGTACCGATGGAGGTCGTCGATCTGACCGCCGAGCCGGATCCGGCAGGCGCCGCGAACAGCCGTGCCGACGAGCTGATCCGGACGCCGTTCCGGCTTGACGCCGGGCCGCCGCTGCGGGCCGCCCTGCTGTGTACCGGCCCGGAGCAAGCCGAGCTGATCATCGTCACCCACCACATCATGGCCGACGGCTGGTCGTCCGGGCTGCTCTTCGGCGACCTCACCAGCGCGTACCGGGCGCACCGGACCGGAACCGAGCCGGAGTTTGCGGAACTGCCGATCCAGTACGGTGATTTCGCGCTGTGGCAGACCGAGCGCTGGGAGGCCGGCGGCTTCGCGGCCGATGAGGACTACTGGCGGCAGTCCCTGGATGGCGCACCGACCACCATCCCGCTACCGACGGACTTCACCAGACCGGCCCGGCAAGAGTTCGGCGGCGCCACCGTCGAGTTCACCGTTCCGCGGAGACGTCGCCGACGGCCTGCGCGCCGCCGCCCGCGCGGCTAACGCGACCCCGTTCATGGCGCTGCTGGCGCTCTACGGTGCCGTGCTCGCCCGGTACGCCGGGCGCGACGACCTGCTGATCGGCGTACCGGTGTCCGGCCGGACCCAGGCCGAGACCGAGCATCTGATCGGCCTGTTCACCAACACGTTGCCGCTGCGGCTGCGGACGCACGCCACGATGACCTTCGCCGAACTGCTGGATCAGGCCCGGACGGTGACCGTGACCGGTCTGGCGCATCAGCGAACTTCCCGTTCGACCGGATCGTGGAGATCGTGCAACCCGAGCGGACTCTGGCCTACTCGCCGCTGATCCAGGTGCTGCTGGCGCTGGAGGAGCCGCCGGTCCAGGTGACGGTGGACTCGGTCACGTTCGCGCCGCAGATCGTGGAGAACGGCACCTCCAAGTTCGATCTGGCGCTGGGGGTCACCGACCGGGGTACCCATCTGGATTGCCGGCTGACCTACGACACCGACCTCTTCGAGGCGCCGACCGCGGAGATGATCACCGCCAGCCTGGTCTCCGTCGCCCGGTCGGTCGCCGCCGATCCGGACGTCCGGCTCGCCGACATCGACATGCTGGCCGCACCCACCCGAACCATGGTCCTCGGCACCTGGGGCACCGGTGCCGATCTACCGGAGCGTGGCGACCTTGTGGACCTGCTGGCCGGAGCGCTCGGCTCGCCGAGCGTGGCGGTCGGCGGCCCGGACGGGACGCTGACCGGCAGCCAGGTCCTGCAATGGTCCGGGCAGATCGCCACCGTGCTGCGGGGTGCCGGAATCGGTCCGGAATCCATGGTCGGCCTATGCCTGCCTCGCGGCGCCGGCCTGATCCCGGCGATGCTGGGTGTGTGGATGGCAGGCGCCGCTTACGTGCCGATCGACCCGGGATACCCGGCCGAGCGGCTGCGTCACATGGTTGCCGACGCCGGTGTGCGCGTCGTGCTGGCACCGTCGGCGCTCGCTGGCTTGGTCCGTGGCCTGGTCGGTACCGGGGTGACGGTGGTCCGCGTGGATGCGCCCGATGTACGCGCCGCCAACGCTATCGACGCCGGTACCGAAGTGCCGCCGGAGCGCGCTGGCGTACACCATCTTCACGTCGGGGTCCACCGGCCGGCCCAAGGGCGTCTCGGTGCCCCGTGGCGCGGTCGAGGCGCTGCTGCGGGCGTTCCGCGAGGCCCTGGACTTCGGTGCCGATGACGTCCTGGTGGCGGTGACGACGCTGTCGTTCGACATTGCCGTACTGGAACTCCTGCTGCCGCTGGTCTGTGGCGGTCGGGTAGTGGTCGCCGACGCCCAGACCGCCGCCGACGGCATGGCCCTGCGCGTGTTGCTGAAGTCGGCCCGGGCCACGGCCCTGCAGGCGACGCCGGCGACGTGGCGGATGCTGGCCGCGTCCGGAGGCGTACCGAACCAGGTACGGCTGCGGTTGTGCGGCGGCGAGGCGGTGCCGCCAGATCTGGTTGACGTGCTCACGGCCGGCAAGGGGGCGCAGGCCTGGAACGTCTACGGTCCGACGGAGACCACCGTGTGGTCGGCGGCGGGCCGGATCTGGCCCGCACCCGCTCCGATCGAAGTGGGCCCGCCCATCGCCGGCACCCGCATGCTGGTGCTCGATGAGGCGTTGCGCCCTGTTCCACCGGGCGTGGTGGGTGAGGTTTACCTGGCCGGTGCCGGGGTCGCCCGGGGCTATCACGGCCGGCCGGGACTCACCGCCGAGCGGTTCCTGCCGGACCCGTACTCGCCGGAGCCGGGAGCGCGCATGTACCGCACCGGTGATCTGGCCCGCTGGCGGCGCAGCGGCCGGCTGGATCTGCTCGGGCGAGTCGATCACCAGGTCAAGGTGCGCGGATTCCGGATCGAGACCGGCCGAGATCGAGGCGGTACTCGACGCGCATGAGTCGGTGGCGCACTCGGTCGTCACGGCGTATGTGCCGGCGGGCACCGCGAGCCGGCCGGACTGATCGCGTACGTGGTGCCGGAGGTCGGACCGGTGGATCCGGCGGCGCTGCGCCGGCATCTGCAGGCACACCTTCCCGACTACATGATCCCGATGCAGTTCATCTCGCTGCCGGAGTTGCCGCTCACGCTGAACGGCAAGGTGGACCGGCTGCGGCTGCCGGCTCCGGTGTGGGGTGATGAGGTGACCGCGGCACACATGGCGGCCGAGACACCGACCCAGCAGCGACTGGTGGAGATCTGGTCCCAGCTGCTCCCGGCGGCCGGACGGATCGGCATCACCGACAACTTCTTCGCCCTTGGCGGCCACTCACTCACCGCGACCCAGATGCTGGCCCGGATCGACAGCACCTGGTCGTACGGGTGTCGCTGCGTACCCTGTTCAGCCGACCGACCATCGCGGATCTGGCCGACGTCATCGATGACATGCGGACCGACGCGAACGCGGTCGCGAATGCGCCCGACCCGACCGACAGCGGTCTGCGTGCCATCAGTGAACTCGGCGACGTCGACATCGAGGACTTGCTCGGCTCATACGGGTCGTAGAGTTGCGCGGCTCGCAGTGGTACTAGACTGGCGCAAGTGGACGCGGCCTGCCAGATATCTGACGCGGCGGGCCGCTCCGCTTCGCCGTATCATCATCCGCGGCGGCGCCGACGCCCGATTATGACCGGGGGCAACGGCGAGAGCGAGCCACGTTGAAGCAGGTGGCTCAGCGGGCGACGGTGAGCCGCGGATATCGACGAGTGTGATCGACGGTGAGCAGCCTTGGCCGGGGGTGCGGGACGCGGCATGACTGATAGTGCGCTGGTCTCGGCCTGCGTGCCTGATTCGGACTGGGCGGTTCTCGCGGCCGGAGTGCTGGGGATGCCCTCGGACGATGTCCAGCGTCACGCATCCACTGTCCCGTTCCTCTCGATGGGCGGCACCTCGTTACGGGCGACCGCGTTCGCGGCCCTTGTCGAGCGGGCCTCGGCCGTCGGCTCGATCTGCACGCGCTGCTAGGCCCGCAGCCGCTGGCCGAGGTGATGGCGGCCGCCCCGCCGGCTCCCCGGATCAACCGGTTCCGCAACCGTCCGCTGTGGATGACACCATCCGGCTGCCCGGCGCCGGGTCAGGAATCGATGATCTTCGGCGAGCAGGCTTTCCGGCGGCACCCAGTTCCATCTCCTGTTCAGCGCCGAGATCACCGGCCCGCTTGACGAGGGCCGGCTGGTCACTTCGCTAGCCGCGCTCACCGACCGGCATGAGGCGTTGCGGACCGTCTTCGTCTCCGAAGGTGGCGACTTGCGGCTGCGGGTGCTTGCCGCGATGGCGACCGCGGATCATGCGGATCCCCGCGCCGCCGCACGCCGAGCCACCGCCGTCGAGGAGTGCATCAGGCTCCTGGCCTCGTCGAGCGCAGCGCTGCTGCGCCCGATGGAACAACCACCCGTGGTGTTCGCCATCACTAGCGTGATACCGCGAATGCTCGGTGCTATCCGTGCTCATCCACCATGCCATCGCCGATGGCTGGAGTATCGGCATGCTGTGGCGGGAACTCGTCGAGGTATATCGAGACGAGCACGTTCACCGGCCCGGCATTCTCGCCCGATCTGATCATCACCGCCGAGTCCGCGCCGGCGATCCGGGAGGCGATCCAGACCCGGCACGCCGAACTCGCCGATGTCCCGCTCCGGGTGGACCTGCCGAGCGATCTGCGGCGGCCGGAGATCTTCGATCGGCGCGGCACCCGCCTGCACTTCAGCCTCGGTGAGGCCGCCCGCAGCGGATGCGAGCGGCTGGCCCGGGCGGCCAACCTGACCCGGAACGTCGTGTTGCTCGGTGCCTGGGGTCTCGCGGTGGCGCGCCGTGCCGGGATGCACGACCTTCTGGTCGGCGTGTCATCCGCCGGCCGTACCAGCGCCGACCTGCACGGCGTGTTCGGCCTGTGCACCAAGCTGATGCCGGTGCGCATGCGGAGCGTGGCCGGTGACACCACCCGGGATTATCTCGACCGGGTCGGCGCGGAGTTCCGCTGCGCGCTGGTTGCCGGCGGGGTGCCGCTGGAGATGCTCGGTGGTGGCCTTAAACCACCACGGGACGCCAGCCGGAGCGCCCTGATCCAGATCGGCTTCGCCGCGCACGATGAGCTGGTGCCGGGGCACCTGTCGGCAACCATCCCCGGGCCGGATGGCGCTGATCAAGCGATCGAGCTCACCCTGCACGAGGGGCACTGCGGCGGAACCGTCTTCGACGCGATCCTCTTCGTGGAACGCTGGGGCGAACGGCCCCGGCTCGCGCTTGAGTACGCCTCGTCGGTCCTGACCCCGGCAGAGGCGGCGGCGCTGGCGAGCGAGTTCGAGCCGCGCTCGAGGCGATGGCGGGCGCGCTGAACGAGCCGTTGAACTCGGCGCCGACCATCCCGGCGACCTCGCGCGACGAACTGCGCCGGCTGGGGACCGGCGTGCGGGTCGATTCCGGCGCCGCTATCTGGGACCTGGTCGCGACCGCGGGAGCGGCCAATCCGGATGCGGTCGCGGTACGTGACGGCGACGGCCGGCCGATCACCTACACGCAGCTACGCAGCGCCGTGTACGCGCAGTGTGCCGCGCTCCGCCAGGCCGGCGTCGGGCCGGGCGATCATGTGGCGATGATCTGCGACCGTGGCGTCCGGGAGGTGGTCGCGATCCTGGCGACGCTCCGGCTCGGCGCGGCGTATGTCGCGCTCGACATGTCCTCGCCGCCGGCGGTGCTTGGCCAGGTTCTGGACATGGCCACGCCGAAGGCCCTGCTGACCACCGGTGACGTGGCCGGCGATCTGGTCATGCTGGCGCCGGAGATGTTCCCGGCCGAGCTGATCGACCCGTGGGCGGCACCGGAACCACCCGGTGACGAACCGGATCCGCGAGTCGACCCGGACGCGGTCGCGTACATCGCGTTCACTTCCGGAACCACCGGCCGCCCGAAGGGCGTGCGGATCCCGCACCGGGCCGTGGTTCGGCTGGTACGCGACCCGGCCCTGCTGGCCCCCGGTGCCACCGACCGGTTCATGCGGTTCGCGCCGCTGGCGTTCGACGCGTCGACGCTGGAGATATTCGCGCCGCTGGCGGCCGGCGGCTGCGTCGAGACGTTCGGTGCGGCGCATGGCACGCCGAGCGCGCTCGCGGAGTTCTTCTGGTCCCGCCACATCACCGGTGCCTGGCTGACCGCCGGGCTGTTCCGCCTCGTGGCCGATGATCGTCCGGACGCGTTCGCGGGCATGCGGCACCTGCTCACCGGCGGTGACGTGGTGCCGCCCCGGCAGGCACGCCGGGTCCTGGCGGAGTGCCCGGGACTGCGCCTGTCCAATGGTTACGGTCCGTCGGAGAACACCACGTTCACCACCACGTACGACGCGGACAGCGAATGGGATGTGCCGGATCCGATGCCGATCGGCGGCCCGATCGCCGGCACCGGCGTACTGGTCGCCGACGATGACGGATGGCCGGTGCCTCGCGGTGCCGTCGGTGAACTGTGGACCAGCGGCGCCGGACTCGCCGTCGACTACTTGCAGGCCCCGGCCGAGACGGCGCGCGCGTTCCGGACCGGGCCGGACGGGGTGCGCTATTACCGCACCGGTGATCTGGTGCGCTGGACCGGCGACGGCTGGCTGTCTTTCGTCGGCCGGCGCGATCTGCAGGTCAAGGTACGCGGGTTCCGAGTCGAGCTGGGCGCCATCGCCGAGGTGCTGCGCGGCCATCCGGGCGTGTCCGATGCCGTGGTGATCGCCACCGGTACGGAGGGGGACCGCCAGCTGGTGGCCGGGGTGGTACCGGCCGGTGAGCTGGTCCTCACCGATCTGCAGGCGTACGCCGCCAGGCGCTTGCCGGCGTACGCCACGCCGGTGCTGTGGGCGGTCGTCGACCAGTTGCCGCTCAACCGTAATGGCAAGGTCGACGCGCGAGTGCTCACCGAGGCGGCTCAGGCGAGCATCGGCGCCGCTTGAGGTAACCCGCTTGAGGTAACCCGCGTGAGGTAACCAGCGTGAGGTAACCCGCTTGAGGCACACCATGGCCGAACCGTGCCGAGCCTGGCTCAGCAGTATCGGCGGCGAGTCAGGCTGGCGTGCACCATCGCGGTCAGGGTGACGATGTCGAATACCGGAACCCTCAGCCGTGCCTGGATGGCGTGCGCGAACGGCACCAGATCGGTGCACTCGATGATCAGCGCGCCCAGATCAGGGTGATCGCGGGCCAGCGCGTCGACCTCGGCCAGGACCTCCCGCTCCAGCCGGGCGGCGTCCAGGTCGTCGCGGCGACCTTCCAGCATCACCTCCCGGAACTCCCCGCTGCTCTCGACGCCGGCCACACAGACCGGGATGCCCTCGGCGCCGATCGCGGCCAGATGGCGGCCGGTCAGCGCGGCCTTCCGGGCGACCAGCAGGCCGACCCGTTGATCGGATCGCATCATGCTGGCCACCATCGGCAGCTGGACCAGGCTCGACGTGAACACCGGCACCGGTACCGCGTCGGCCAGCTCGCGCTGGAACAGCACCAGGAAGCCGCACGCCCCGGTAATGGCGGCGCACCCCCGATCGACCAGGGCACGGGCGGCGTCGATGAACGGCTCGATCAGCGCGCGATCGCCTTGATTCACCACTCGATCCGGCGTCGCCCCCTCGACCACCTGGTACTCGACCGGAAAGTCGAAGGTGCGCGGGTTGCGGATGTGGCCGGGAATCTTGGTGAAGGAGGTGTCCAGGCACAGCACGCCGATGGTGGCCGACTCGATCATCGTGATCTCCGTAGCCCGAAACGGTCGGCCGCGAACGGCGCGAGATCCAGCGCGCTCGGTTCACCGGCGATCGACTGCGCCACCAGCAGCCCGGTGCCGGGCGCCAGCCCCATGCCGACGTGCCCGTGGCCGCAGGCCAGGCTCACGTTGGTGAAGCCGGCCGGACGGCCGATCAGCGGCAGGCTGTCCGGGCTGGACGGGCGCAGGCCGGACCAGACGTGTGGCTCCGGTGCGATCCGCATCGCGGGCAGGTGGGCGCGTACCGTCGCCAGCATGGCGCGAATCCGGCGCCGCGAGATGCCCGGCCGCCCGGACATCACGAGGCTGCCGGCGAACCGGATCCGATCGCCGAGTGGCCGGACCGCGACCGTGCCCTCGCGCAGGAACATCGGCCCGCGCGGCGCACCGCCCGGGCTCGGCATCGTAATGGCGTATCCCTTCACCGGGTACACCGGAATGTCGATCGCGAGCATCCGGCCCAGGGCCGGAGCCCATGCTCCGGCCGCGATCACCACCTCGGTGGGTCGCAACTCGCCCCGGTTGGTCTGGACCGCCGTCACGCGTGAACCGGTCGCCGACAGCGCGGTGACTTCGGTACCGGTCATGATCGTCACGCCTCGGGCGGTCAGGCGGCCGGCGAGGTCGTTGAGGAAGTCGGGCAGGTGGAGGAACGCGGCGCCGTCCTGGTAGAGCGCGCCGGCGATGGCGAGTTCGACGCCCGGCTCCATCGAAGCCAGCTCGTCACGACTCAGCACGCGGACCGGCACCCCGCGTTCGGCCGCGATCGGGACCGCACGGGCCGCGGCCCGGAAGCCGCCGTCACTCCGAAACGCCACCACCAGCCCCGACCGGGTAACCGTCGGACCACCGTCGCTCAGGTCCCCGAGCAGGTTCAGGCTCAGCGACTTCAGCGCCACGAGCGCGGCCGAGGTGTCATCGGCCCTCCGGTACCCGCTCAGCCACGCCCGCGCGTCGCGATCGGGCCACATCGGGATGGCAAGATGACCATCCGGGCGAAGCGACGAGCGCAGCCCGCTTAACAGGGGGTGCTTTCCGCCGAGAGGGCCGCTGCCATGAGCGACGAAGCCGGTATTGCCGGACGAGGCCGCCTCCGGGTCGCCGACTGCGCCGCGATCCACGACGGTCACCGTCAGGCCGCGGTCGCGCAGGTAGTGAGCGCAGCAGAGGCCGACGATCCCGGCGCCGATCACCAGCACATCGGTGGCGGGCGGGTCCTCGGCGAGCGCGCCGGCCGCTTCGGCCGCCGACGCGCTCCCGGCCGGGCCGGTCACAGCTCGCATAGATAGAACGTGAACGGCAGGTTCACCACGGCTCGCTCGTGGATCTGTGCCATGACGGCCGGGCCAGGCGTCGAAAACATGCCCGGGGGCGGCTGGGCGAACCGGATGACCGACCGGCCCGAGTCGAGCAACTGCGCTCCGTGACCGAAGTCGCCGACCAGCGCGGTGCCGCGCGGGACCAGGCGGGTCCGCACGATGAACACACCGTTGTCCTCGACGGTCCGCATCAGGTTGCCCTCTTCGAGATAGCGGTAGTAGTCGTAGGGATTGAGCACCAGCCCGTCAGCGGTACAGCCCATCTGCTCCACCTCGTCGCACGCCGCCAGGATGGTGGACCGGTAGCGGGCCTTGCCGCTGATCCGGCCGATCTGCGGATGGGCGAGCAAGCCGTGCGGCCCACACAGAATGGTGTGGTTCTCGGCAGTGGCGAGCCGCACGATGAGCCGGTAGTTCAGAAACGACTCGTACGCCTCGGGGTCGGTCCACAACTGGTCCGGCACGCGGACCCAAGCCGTGGTCGGCAGCAGTTCCGGAATCGGCGACCGGTGGTAATGGCTGGCCAGTTCCGGCCGCAGCGCGGCATCCTCGGTCGTCTGCTCGTCCGGCCCCGCCAGGGTCTCGTGCCAGTACCACGAACGAGAGCCGTCGGACAGGTCGACGACCTTGAACATGTTGCGGCACGGGTAGCGTGGCTTGCGGCGCGAGCTGGTCAGCGAATCCGTGATGGTGATCGGGAATTCGACCGATGCCGACGTGCCGTCCGCGATGGTCGCCTCAACGAACGCACGTCCCGGCGACATCTGGTCACGGCGATCCGCCACCACGTCGGCCATCGTGCGCTTGATTGTGTCCGTCATATCGTTCCTCCTGGTTTGCGCGCGACAAAAACTCCCCAGCCGAACTCGCCGCTGTCGATCGCCACCTCGATCTCGCCGCACGACTCGGCGAAGGCCAGCATCCAGTCGCGGACCGCGCCGTCGGCTCCGGCCGCCCGCTCGCGAGCCATCACTCCGAGAACCTGGTACGTGCGCCGGATGTGCTGGTCGAGATTGCGCGCTAAGACCATCTCGAAGCCGGCGTCGAGGAGGGCCTGCTGGTATTCGAGGAATGAGTAGCCACCGTTCCATCGAACCCGGTCGTATACGTGGCGGCGGGCGCGCTCGCCGATCTGGGTGGACGGCTGCAGGAAGTCGGAGAAGGCGAACACGCCACCGGGCCGCAGCACCCGGTAGATCTCGGCATGGCTGCGGGGCTTGTCCGGTACCAGGAACAGCGCGTCCTGGCTGACCACGTGGGTGAACACCCCGTCGTCGTAGGGCATCGCGGTCGCCGAGCCGTGCCGGAAGGTGAGCGCGGCCGCACCGTCGGACTGGCCGCCGGCGAGCTTGTCCTGGGCGAACTTGATCCGCTCGATGCTGAGGTCCAGCCCCTCGCCCCGGCATCCGTATCGCCGCGCCAGGTAGAACAGGAAGTTGCCACAGCCGCAGCCGACGTCGAGCACGGATGAGGAGGCGTCGATGCCGCCATCGGTGGCGACCAGTTCCGAGGTGCGGTCCGCGGCGGCGGCGTAATCGCGGTCATCCGACCCCGCGAAGTAGCCGGTATGCAGCACGCCCTCGCTGTCCCAGAAGCTCAGATAGGTCTGGGTGGTTTCGTCGAAGAACTCGCTGACGTCGCTCTCGGTGTAAACGGGCACGGCTGCTCCAGATGGGGTGGTCGGTCGGTGCGGCATTACCGGTGAGAATCGTGGCCGATCGCAAGCAGATGCGGTTGCTCCGGGCCGATCGCGCTCGCGCCGCCGTCGACCAGGTGCACGCCGCCGGTGATGAACGAGGCGCGGGCGCTGGCCAGGAAAGCCGCCGCGGCGGCGACCTCGTCCGGCTCGGCAAGCCGGCCCAGAGCGTTGTGGTGACCCATCGCGGCCAACTGTGCCGCCACGTCGCCGTCGCCGGCCAGGTGCGCCGCCGCCCGCTCCATCGGCGGAGTCCGGGTGCCGCCGGGTGCCAGCACATTGACCGTGATGTTCTGCGTGCCGACATCGCCGGCGAGACCCTGAGCGAACCGGACCAAAGCGGCCCTGGTGACGCCGGACAGGGTCAAAGGCGCGATCGGCACGGCCGCGGTCTCGGAGGCCACGAACAGCAGGCGGCCCCACCCGGCGGCACGCAGGTGCGGCAGCGCGGACAGTGCCACCGAGACGGCTGGAAGCAGCACCTTGTCGATGGCCGCGCCATAGTCGCCCGCGGTGAAGTCAGTGGCCGGGCCGGTCGGTGGGCTGCCCCCGCTCACCACGACGATATGCAGCGCGCCGAACGCCTCGGCCACCTGGTCCACCCAGCGGCCGGCGGCGTCGTTGTCAGTGATGTCGACACTGGTCGCGCTGACCTTCCCGGCGCCGTCCTTCTCGATCAGCGCGGCGGCGGCCTTGAGGCGCTCGCTATCGCGGGCGCCGATAGCCACGTGCGCGCCCTCGGCGGCCAGTTCGCGGGCGATCGCCAGGCCGATGCCGCTTGACCCGCCGGCGATCAGCGCTACGCGTCCCTCAAGTCCCAGATCCAACGCTGCCCTCCAGGCGGTCTCGTTCCGGTTCGTCATCACGTCGGTGCGGGTTACCCACCACGCGCAGATCGGCCGGCCGGTAGCGGTAGCCGTAGCGCCGCCGCTGCGGCCACGACAGCGCCATCGCGGCGGCCCGCGCGGGTACCGGCAACCCGGCACGCCAGCCGTCATCGCGCTCCCGGACCGTGGTCCATCCGGTACGGAAACGGTCCGGGTTCCCGGTCACGGTGTGATTGACGTGCAGATTCACGGCACGGTCATGGACCGGATTCCCGTCCTTGGCGACACCGCACAGGTCAAGCAGCGCGTCCACGGTTCCGGCCGGGTCGGCGGCGAAATCCTCGTAACGCAGCAGCATGGAACGCTCCGGATAGCGGTCGATCAGCGCCTTGGCGGCGGCGTTGAAGCCGACCCAGTACGCCGTGCTCTTCGCGGCCGGCATCGCGTACACGTAATCCTTCGGCGCGCGCCACGAGTGCGCCACCGCCACCGGATCGCGAACCAGGTGAACGAAGTACGGCTCGATCCCGTCGAGGTGCGGCAGCAGCGCGGACTCGCCCGGGATCTTTGTGGTGTCTACGACTAGATCGCTGCCGGTGCGATCCGCTATCGATCGCAGCGTGGCGGTCATCAGATCGGCGTGCGCCCGAATGCCCGGGCGGTCCGGGCCGTGCCGCATGACACGCCAGGTGTGCCGGGTACGGACGGTGGCGCGCTGGTGGCCGATGACCTGCTCGGCGAAGGTGGCGAGGTCCGCACCGGCCGGCATGCCGTCGGCGATCACCGCCGACCACAGCGGGCACTCGGTGAGCTCCGCACCGCAGCCGCAGCGGCTGTTGACCCCACGCCCGGACCCGTTCTTCCAGAGAAAGTGCAGCTCACCGACGTGGATCGCGCCGGGGACCTCGCCGAGCACGTTGCCGATGATCGTGCTGCCGTTGCGGCACCAACCGGTCAGGCACAGCACCTTGACGCTCACCCGGAGACCTCCGCGACCGGCTGCGAGATGAGCAGCGCCAACACCGCGGCCGCCACCGCGCATACGGCGCCGACGACGAAGACGGCCGGGTAACCGAAGCCGACCACCACCAAGCCGGCCACCGGTCCCCAGACCGCCAGGCCGAGGTCCCAGAACGAGGTGTAGGCGCCGAGCGCGGCGCCTCGGTGAGCTACCGCGGTGCGGTTCATCACCATCAACGCCAACGACGGGTGCAGCAGGGAGAAGCCGACTCCCATCACAACGCCGCCGATGATCGCGATCACCAGGTTCGGTGCCAGCGCGATGATGACGAGACCGATCGCCTCACCAGCCCCGGACCAGGCCGCGCACCGGCGCGGCCCGAGCTGATCCGGCAACCGGCCGATCACCAGCCGGGTTAGGCCGTATACGGCGCTGAAGCAGCTCAGCACCACGACACCGTGTGGGACACCGCGCGCCTGCAGATGCAGCACCACGAACGCGGCCAGTCCGGCGTAGCCGGCGGCACCGAGCGCGAGCGCCGTGCCGGGCAGCGCCGCCGGGCGCAGCAGCAGGCCCCGGGCCGGTGTCCCGCCGGGCGGCGCGGGTGCCGGAACGAGGCTCACCAGGCCCAATCCGACCAATGGCAGGACCAGGCTGAACGTCCACACCGCCGGGTAGCCGAGCGGTTGGAGAGCGGCTCCGACGAAGGTCCCGACCGAGATGCCGCCCCACATGCTCACGCCGTAGAGACCGATGAGCTGGCCCCGGCGTTCGTGCGGCGCGAGTGACACCGTCCAGGCGGCACCGGCGGTGAACAGCGCCGCCTCACCGATTCCGAGGACGAGCCGGTCGGCGAGCAGTCCGGTCAGGCCGATCGGCGCGAAGTATCCGGCCGCGCCCACCGCGAGCACGATCGCGCCCAGTTGCATGATCAGGCGATACCCGCGCTGGTCGGCCAGCGTTCCGGCGATCGGACGGACCAGCAGGGCGGTGATCGCGGTCGCGGTGACCGCGGCGCCCACCAGCAACGAGCCGGCACCGTAGCGCTCGCGGGTGAAGCTGGGCAGCACGGGGATCACCGAGGTCAGACCCGCGTACCCGCAGAACAGGCCGCCGAAGATGCCGCCGAGCCAGAGCTTGGGAACCGCGATCGGCTTGACCGTCGTGGTCATGCCAGCGCCACGGAGCGCGACACGCGCGCAACCCGGCGTACCGCCTCGATCAGGTGGTCGCAATCGTCGCGGGTCAGTGTCGATGACAGCGGTACGTCAACCGCGTCGGTGAGGTACCGCGTGGTCGCGGGGAGCATCGCCTGGATCGCGCCGACATCGTCGGTGTCGTAGCAGAATCGCCAGTTCCAGAACACCCGGACGTTGGTGTCGTCGGCAGCGCCCAGGTTCCGGGCGTCGATGCCCTCGCACCGCAAGGCGTGCGCGAACCACCGGGCGTCCCCGCCCGGCACCCGGAAGATGAACGCCTCGCCGAGGTAGGCATCGGCTTGCACCGGGCGCCGGATCGCGATGCCGTCCACGCCGTCGAGGGCGCCCGCGACGTACTGATAATTGGCTTTGAACCGGGCCAGCCGCACCGGCAGCCGGCCTAGTTCGGAGCGGAGCAGAGCCGCCCGGATCTCATCCATCCGGAAGCTCAGCAGCGGCAGTCCGAGGTCGGACTCCAGTGGCGACGGGCGATCCGGGAAGTGACGTTGAACCCGGCCTTCGTATGCTCCGGACAGCACCACCGCCCGAGCGTATAGATCAGCGTCGTTGGTGAGCAGGAACCCGCCCTCGCCGCAGTTGAGCGACTTGTCCGATTGGGTGCTGAAGGCACCGGCCCGGCCGAACGTGCCCAGCTTTCGTCCTCTCAGTTCGGCGCCCAGGGCAGGTACCGCGTCCTCGAACACCGGGACGCCCATCTCGTCGGCGAACCGTCCGACCGCTTCCACGTCGGACGCGAACCCTCGCATGTGAACGACCATGATCGCCTTGATCTCCGGAGACCAGCGGCTTCGCAGGTCGTCGAGGTCCAGGTTCAGGTCCTCGTCCACCTCGACCAGGAGGGGCCGGCAGCCGGCCAGCACGATCGCCGACGGCGTCGCCACGAAGGTGAAGCCGGGACATGCGATCAGTGATCCCGGCGGGATGCCGGCGGCGAGGATCGCCAGCGCCAGTGCGGCGGTGCCGCTGGAGACGGCGAGTGCGTGCCGGACGTCAAAGAAGTCGCACAGATCCGCCTCGAACCGGGCGCATTCGGTCTCATGCGGTGGCCGGTGGTCGTATCGGAAGTACAGGTGGCTGCGGATCGCGCGGATCGCGGCTTCCTCGTCCTCGGGCTGGACGAACACGGCACCCTTGTCGTAGGTCGGCCACGGGGTGCTGCGCACCGGAATGCCACCGTGCGCGGCCAGGGGTGGTGGGGATGGCGCCCCGGCGGCCTGGCCGGGGCTGCTGAAACCAGCCGCGCCCAAACCGGTCACGTCCGTGCCAGCAGTTTCAACACCAACCGTCTTGCCGTCCACCGTCTCGCTCCCGCCCGAGCGCCGATCAGCCGGCCCGGCGTTACATGCCTGGCAGCCTGGTCGATTACTTCGCCGTCCACATGGACTCAGCGCATAGAGAGGAATGATTGTCGTTCGGCGCTGGTCGGGTCAACCGTCCAAAACGACATGCCTGCCGGGGCGGGTTAGCACCATCTTTTAATTTAGATCTATCTCTTTTTTCGGACTAGCTCCGCTTTACCGTCCGGCGGTGCTTTCCTAACCCGGCGGTGCTTTCCGTTCAGCGGCACTCTCCTGGCCCGGCTGCGGGCGCTGACCGCTGGGCCGACCGCGCCGCTTCGTCAGCCGGGCCGGCGGTGGGGCCGCGACGGTGCGGCGTCATGCGACGGTGCGAGCGGGCAGCGGCGCGAGCGGGCAGCGGTGCGCGCGGGCAACGGTGCGCGCGGGCAACGGTGCCAGTGACGGCACTGTGTCCGGGGCCGCGGCGCGGACGGCCCCGGACGTGCCAATGCCCGTAAGCGGGCGGGCGTTGCCGGACGTGGTTGGCGCGGTCAGCGCCAGAGCTGGTCGGCGGCGGCGTCGCTCCCGGCCGGAGCACCGCCGCAGGTGCACTGCTGCTCGACCGGCACGTTCGCCATTACCTCCTCAACGTGCATGCCGCAGCCGTCGTAGGTGATCTTGCCGCAGGCGTGGCAGGTGATCGGGTAGCACATGAACGGGCTCCTCTGTTCGGGATCGACTTTGCTCGGGACTTGACTCTGGTCGGGATGGACTTTGGTCGGGATGGACTTCGCGACTATACCCATGGGGGTATCTGCTCCGCCAACATATGTGCCTGAAAGACGGGCCGACCAGCGCATCCGACCTATGCCGGCGCGCGAACCGGATGGCCAGACGGCTCCGGTACGGCGGCTGGCGCACCGGCCGGCAGGGGCCAGCACCGATGAAGAGTCCAGCCGGCCGCTTCGCCGACCCGGGCGCGCGGTGGGCCGGCCTCCCGGATCACCACGGCGCCACCTGGCGTATCGAGGTGGTAATCACTGGCCGGGCCCTGGAAGGCCACCGCCGTCACGGTGCCCGGCAGGTCACCACCGAGGCTGGCCCAGTCCGGGCGTATCAGGAACGATTCCGCCGCGGGCGCGGCCGGTCCGGCGCCGGGGACGATCGCGGCGATCGGGCCGATTCGCAGCGATATCGCCCCGTCCGGGTTGCGATGTGTGGTGCCGCGCAGTACCGAAGAGGTGCCGGTGAGTGCCGCGACGGTCGCGTCCACCGGCTCGGCGTACACCTGCTCCGGGGTTCCGATCTGGGCCAGGCGGCCTCCGTGCACGACGGCGACCTGGTCCGCGAGCGACAATGCCTCGGTGGTGTCGTGCGTCGCGTATACGGCGGCCGCGCCGGTGGCCGCGCGGTGCCGGTCCAGTTCCTGGCGAACCGACGCGCGGAGGTGGGCGTCCAGGTGAGCGCTGGGCTCGTCGAACAGGTAGATCGCGGGCTCGCCGGCCAGCGCCCGCGCCAGTCCAACCCGCTGCTGCTCGCCGCCGGAAAGCTGGTGCGGGCGGCGGTCGGCCAGCGCCGCGATGCCGACCCGGTCGAGCAGGTCGAGCGCGCGGGCGCGGGCGGCGGTCCGGCGCATGCCGCGCCGCCGCATCGGGTACGCCACCGTGTCCACGGCCGGCATGTGCGGCCACAGCGCGTAATGCTGGAAGACCATCCCGACCCGGCGCCGCTCCGGCGGCGTGCTCGAACGGGCGGTCGACACGCGCCGGCCACTGAGCCAGATCTCACCCGCCGCCGGGGCAACGAACCCGGCGACCGCGTGCAGCAGCGTGGTCTTGCCTGATCCGGACGGGCCGAGCAGCGCCACCGCCTCGCCGGCCGCGACACCCATCTCCACGCCACGCAGCACCGGGGTGGCGCCGGCGTACCCGAGATCCAGCCCGACACAGCGGAGCGCGTCCGGCTGCCTCATGACGGCCCGGCCGTGGTCGCGCCGGCACCGGTGGCGGCGTAAGGCCGGGCCGGACCGGATCCGGAAGCGGGGTAGCCGGCCGGTCGTTGGCGGGCGTACCGCGAGCGCGGCCGGCTTAGCCGCCAAGCCAGCGCGATCAACGGACCCGCGAACACCGCGGGCACCATCAGGATCACGGCGAGCGCCGCGGTGGATCCGACGTCGCCGAGGTCCCGCTGATTCGCGATCACTACGGCGAGTGTCTGGCTGCCAGGCCCGTACAGGATCGTCGACATGGTCAGCTCATGCGAGGCGAACAGGAAGGTGATGCCGAGCGCCGCGATGAACGCCGGGCCGAGCATCGGCACCACTACGGTACCGAACGCGGCCGCCGGGCGGGCGCCGCTGATCCGGGCGGCGCGAGTGGCGTCCGGCGGGATGCGGTCCAGGCCGGCTTCGATCGGCCGGTGCCCGAGCGCCCAGAACTTGGCCAGGTACGCGATCAGGATGATGGCCGCCGACCCGGTCAGCCACCGCCCGTACGCGATCATCGTGCCGACTGCCAGCGCCGACCCGGGCACCGCGAACGCCAGTGTTACCGCGATGGCAACGGCACGGCCACCGGTGCGCCGGCGAACCACGGCGACCAGCATTCCGATCACCGGCACCACGATCGCGGCGGCGCCCGCGAGCACCAGGGTGTGGCGGAGTGCGACCAAGGCCGGGCCGGTCAGGCCGGTGGAGAAGTGGCTGGCGGTCCAGTTCGCCGGGGTCGGCGGCAGGCCCGGCGCCCGGGTCAGCGCGGTCAGGGCCAGCGCCGCCACGGGCACTCCGACGGCGGCGAATGTGTAGAGGCCGGTGGTGACCGCGATCCCGGCCGATGAACGGGGTGCCGGGGCCACGCCGCCCGGCCCGCTACCAGCCGCACGCCGTGAGCCGGTCGCGGCGTCCGCGCCCCCGGCGGCCGCGAGCGCCAGCACCGCCATGGTCAGTGCGAGCACCGTCACGTCGCTGAAGGCGGCCGGGTCCGCGGCCAGGTTCAGATCCTGGTAGACCAGCGTGGACATGGTGGCGTAGCCGGCCGGGGTGCCGAGCACTGACGGCACCGCGAAGCTACCCATCGCGGATACGAAGACGAGCACCCCCGCGGCGACTAGGGGTACTCGCAGGATCGGCAGGGTCACCGTCCGCAACGTGGTCCACCGGCCGGCGCCGCAGATCCGCGCGGCGCGCTCGGCATCCGGGTCGGCCCGGGCCGCGACCGCCGCGGTGAGCACCAGATATGCCAGCGGCATGGCATGCGCGGTCAATACCACGACGATGCCCGCCGGCCCGTACAGGCCGGGCAGCGAGAACCCGGCCACCTGATCGCCGAGCGCGGCCGGACCGTACGCCTGCGCCCACGCGAAGCCCAGCACGAACTCCGGGATCAGCAGCGGCGCCGCCAGCGTCACCCGGAGCACGCCACGCATCCCGGGACGGCATCGCTCGACCCGGAGCGCGAACGCCGTGGCCAGCACCAGCGAGGCGACGGTGACGATGGCGGCGACCGCGAGTGAGTGACCAATGGCGCCGGACGTACCCGGTCGGGCGAAGGTAGCGGCGATGCCGGGCACGCCCGAGGCGAGTGCCGCACGGGTCAGTTCCGCGATCGGGGCGGCGACGAGCGCGACCAGCAGCACGACGGCAGCGGTGATCAGCGCGGCGCGCGCCGGGGCGCGGGCCATCGAGCCCGGTCGCCGGATCGCGGCATCCGGGTCCGCCGTGGTCATCTGCCGAAGATCTGCTGGTACGCCTGCAGCAGGTCGCGTTGGTGGCCGAACAGCGCGGTCCAGTCGGGCGAGACCGACGTGGCACCGGCCGGTCGCGGCGGCCCGTCGACGGCTGGTAGTACCGGCTGCCAGCCGGTGCCGGCGATCCGGCGCTGCCCGTCCGGCGACAGGACATAGCGCAACCAGTCGGTGGCCGCCGTGGCGTGCGGTGCCTTCGCCGTCTGGGCGATCGGGCTATAGAGCGCGATCGCGCCGTCGGCCGGCCAGATCATGGTGACCGGTGACCCCTTTCCGATGGCGGCTCGCGCCTGCGAGTCCAGGGTGATGCCGACCTGATAGCGACCCTGGGCGACGTCGGTGACCACCTCCGGGATCGTGCTCACCTGCCTGGCCCCGTTGCTTCGCAGCGATCGGTAGAAGTCGAGGCCGAAGGCCGGGCTCTGACCGAAGTAGCCGAGCGCCGCGAACGCGCTCCCGGCGGCGGCTGGGTCGGGCAGCGCCACCTTGCCCCGGAACTCCGGTTTGGTGAGATCGGCCCACCGGGCCGGCGCGGGGGACAGGCCGCTGTGCCCGACCATCACGATGTACAGGATGCGGGTCCCCCAGAAGTCGCTGGTCTTGAGCGAGTCAGGGACGTTGGGAATGCCCGGTGCCGGCCAGCGGGCGAGCAGGCCCTGATCGGCGTAGGACTGCATGGACAGCGGATCGGTCCCCCAGATCACGTCGGCGCGCAACCCGCCCGATCGCCGGTCGGCGGCGATCCGGGCGTTCATCTGCCCGGTGGTGGCCCGGAAGACATCGACTGTGGTGCCCGGATGGGCGGCCTTGAACCCCGCGACAACCGCGTCCACCGTGTTCTGGGTGACCGATGTATAGAGGGTCAGCGACTCACCATCGCTTCGACTGCCATAGCCGCCGGCGGTGCCTCCGCAAGCGGCGAGGACGGCCAGGAGGGTCGCCAGGGTGATGGCGCGGAGCGCCCGGCGGCGGCCAGCGACGGCAGGTGATGGCTGGATCACACGTGATGGCTGGATCACACGTGATGGCTGGATCAGTGGAACCCGGATCAGCCGCATCGCGGCCTCCTCACGTTTATGCGGAGCGAGTGAGTCGGTGTGCGGGGGCGGTTGAGTCGCGGATCTATCCGGTCGGCGGAACCGGTCCGAGTGGAACGTCGGGGCCGAGGATCCAGTTGTGGCGACCGGGTTCCCGAAATGGCTCGCCGGCCGCCTCCGGGGCGGTCGTGGGCGGGATCGGGCCGTCGCCGCGCGGCGGCTGGGCAGGACCCGGCGTGGCGGTATCGCCGGGTGCCCAGGCGTGCGGGTCATCGGTCAGGCCGAGCAGGTACGTGGTTGAGCAATCGAGGGCGGCGGCCAGTTCCGGCAGCATGCCGACGTCGAGCTGACGGCCGTTTTCCATGGTGGACAGGGCGCGGTTGGTCAGCCCGGTCCCCGGAGAGATGCGGGCGACCACGTCCGCCTGCGTCAAGCCGAGGGCGTGCCGCCGCTCCCGGAGCCGTCGGCCGCAGGTCCAATGACGCTCCGCGACCGCTTCCCGCGCCGCTCTGCTCACGCGATCACCCCTTGGCATGCGGCGCCGTCCAGCGGTGACGGACAGTACCGACCGTTGGCCCGGACAGATATGTCTGCTATGCCCAGAGTTTTCGCCGAGTCCACGAATCTCGCAATCGATCTGCCCGATTTGGTGGCTAATTCAGCCCTCCGGCTCGCCCAGCATCTCGGCCAGGGCGTGCACCTCGTAGCGGGCGTAGTTGTACACCGGCGCCGAGCCGAGCAGGCGTTCCAATTCCTCGTTCGAGTCGACGTCGTAGATCCAGGCGCCGCCATGCGCGCCGACCAGGTGGTAGCGAGCCACGATCTTGCCGGTACGCTCCAGCGGCCGCGCGTACTCCGGCATCCGGGCGATCGCCGCGGCCATGTGGCGGGATAGCAGCGACAGCTCGATGCGCCACAGGACCAGGAACTTCACCGGATCGCTCCGGCGCGTGCCAGATCCACATCGGCGCGTACGGTCACCTCGTCGCGGATGCGCAGGGCGCCGAACATGGCCGAATAGGGTTTGATCCCAAACGCCGATTGACGCAGCGACGACTCCCCGTGGAATCGGGCGCCGCCGGCCGGCGTGACGACTAGCCCTACCGCCTGCCGTACCCGGCCAATCTCCAGCGTCGCGTCGAACCGGACACCGTCGCCGTGGGGCTGTGCCGCCGTCGACTCGAAGGTCGCGGTCCCCGCGGGACCCAGCAACCGTGCGATGGTGGCATCGATCTCCCGCTTGTCCTGATCGGTGAGCGGCAGCGCCCCGCCGGTACCGTCGCGCACCGTCAGCGAGGTCAGATCCACTGACACGCGCAGCGCGAGCGCCTCCAGGTCGACCGCACCGGTGCCGGCGCTTGCCGAGTCCGCGGGCATAACCAGGTCGCCGGACCAGCGGGACACGTCGATGGCCAGATCGTGGCCCAGGCGCGCCGCGGCACCGCCCCTCGCGGTGAACACGGTCAGCCGGCCGCACTCCGGCCCGATCCGGACGCGGCCGGCCGGTACGGGGATCGATCCAGCGGACACGAGTCCAACGTAGGAGCCGCGCCCTACCGGGGTAAACGTGCCACGCCGGGGCCGCCCACCGCGGTCGGCTCACCGGCCTCATCGGCGTCACCAGGCGCGGATGGCAACTCACGAAGACGGCTCTGATCCGGCGCGGTTCCCGCACCCGCGGCTCGGTAATGCCGGCCACCCAGCGGTTCACCGTCTTGGCCGGCACGCCCAGCCGCGCGGCGGCGGCCTGGGCGGTGAGCCCGTCGCGGCGCATCATCCGGGCGATCCAGTCGGCGAACGGCGGGTCGGGGTCGGTCACGTCGCTCGGCGCGGTCCCGCGTGTCCGGAGCACATCGATTTCCCGGCGATCGGTGAAGATGCGGCAGGATTCAAGAATTGCCCTGGTCGGTGCGACATCCAGCAGAGCATGCGTCACCTGTGCGTTTATCACGCCATTGTAGGCGCCGCTATTCGCCGAATTAGCGACGCAGTCGCGGATGAATTCCCGGATTCCAGGAATTGAGGACGGGCGGGCTGGAAAGGTTCATGTCAGGACCTCAACGCCAGCCGTCTCGATGTCGTTAGTGCGCATTACACTAGGTAGACAAGGGGCACGTCGTCCATTCGTTGAGGGTAGACGCGCGCGTGCGATGCAAATATCTGGCACCTAATGCGCTGCAAGGGCGCCGGTTCTTCGTGGCTGGTATAGGCTCCCTGGAAACGGCGGCGGGCGCGATTTGCCGGCGATTTGTGGTTGGCTGATCAATCGTTTTGCCGAATGGTCGGCGCCGCCGCTGAATGACTTATCCGAGCGTTCGGTCCGCTGGCGGATCGCGCGCGAGACGCTGCGCAGAGCGCAGAACCCGAGGAGGTGGGCGCGGTGCCGGTAGCGCAGACCGACAAGAACAGCGCCGGTACGCCGGAGTCGACGGACGAACCGGTCGTGCACATTCTCTGGATGAACGGTGGTCTGGGTTGTGACGGCGACTCCGTCGCCCTCACCGCGGCCACCCAGCCGAGCATCGAGGAGATCGCGCTCGGTGCCTTGCCCGGCCTGCCAAAGGTCGCCGTGCACTGGCCGCTGATCGACTTCGAGTGCGGTCCGGAGCAGGGGGGCGACACGTTCATCGAATGGTGGCACAAGGCCGACCGGGGCGAGTTGGAACCGTTCGTACTGGTGGTTGAGGGCTCGATCCCGAACGAGGCGATCAAGCCCGAGGGCTACTGGTGCGGCTTCGGCAACAACCCGGCGACCGGGCAGCCGATGACCACCAGCGAGTGGCTGGACCGGCTGGCTCCGAAGGCCACCGCGGTGCTGGCCGTCGGCACCTGCGCCACGTACGGCGGTATCCACGCGATGGCCGGCAACCCGACCGGCGCGATGGGGGTACCCGACTACCTCGGCTGGGAGTGGAAGTCCAAGGCCGGGCTACCGATCGTGTGCGTGCCCGGCTGCCCGATCCACCCGGACAACCTGGCCGAGACGATCCTTTACCTGCTGTACCAGGTGGCCGGCCAGGCCCCGATGATCCCGCTGGACGAGGCGTTGCGGCCGCGCTGGCTGTTCGAGCAGACCGTGCACGAGGGCTGTGACCGAGCCGGGTATTACGAGCAGGGACAGTTCGCCACCTCGTACGGGACACCCGAGTGCCTGGTCAAGATCGGCTGCTGGGGTCCGGTGGTCAAGTGCAACGTCCCGAAACGCGGATGGATCAACGGAGTCGGAGGCTGCCCCAACGTCGGCGGCATCTGCATCGCGTGCACCATGCCCGGCTTCCCGGACAAGTTCATGCCGTTCATGGACGAGCCACCAGGCGCCCGAGTGTCATCAACGGCCAGCCAGATGTACGGCACCGTGGTCCGGACCCTGCGCGGCTTCACCGCCCGCACGGTGGACAAGGAACCCAAGTGGCGCCGGAAGAACTCCGAGCTGCTGACCGGCTACCAGAAGACGTGGTGATCTTCAGATGACGACGATGAAGGAACAGCCGGCGAAGGCCGGCGCCGACCGGAGCCGTACCGATGTGGTGGAGATGGCGTGGGACCCGATCACCCGCATCGTCGGCAGTCTCGGTGTCTACACGAAGATTGACTTCAAGCAAAAGGAAGTCGTCGAGTGCCATAGCACGTCGTCGATCTTCCGCGGATACAGCATCTTCATGAAAGGTAAGGATCCGCGCGACGCCCACTTCATCACCAGCCGGATCTGCGGCATCTGCGGTGACAACCATGCCACGTGCTCGGTCTACAACCAGAACATGGCCTACGGGGTGCGCCCGCCGCACCTCGGCGAATGGATCATCAACCTGGGCGAGGCCGCCGAGTACATGTTCGACCACAACATCTTCCAGGAGAACCTGGTCGGCGTCGACTACTGCGAGCGGATGGTCAAGGAGACCAACCCGGGCGTGCTGGAGCGTGCCAACAGCACCGAGGCGCCGAACGCGGCCGCCCACGGATATCGCACGATCGGCGACATCATGCGCGCGCTGAACCCGCTGGAGGGCGAGTTCTATCGCGAGGCGCTGCAGGTCAGCCGGTACACGCGGGAGATGTTCTGCCTGATGGAAGGCCGGCACGTGCATCCGTCGACGCTCTACCCGGGCGGGGTCGGCACGGTCGCCACCATCCAGCTGTTCACCGACTACCTGACCCGGCTGATGCGCTACGTGGAGTTCATGAAGCGGGTCGTGCCGATGCACGACGACCTGTTCGACTTCTTCTACGAGGCGCTTCCCGGCTACGAGAAGGTCGGGCAGCGGCGCATACTGCTGGGCTGCTGGGGCAGCCTGAACAACCCCGAGTACTGCGACTTCACCTACGAGAACATGGCCGACTGGGGCCGCAAGATGTTCGTCAGCCCGGGGGTCGTGGTCGACGGCAAGCTGGTCACCAACAGCCTGGTCGACATCAACCTCGGCATCCGGATCCTGCTCGGCCACTCCTACTACGAGGATTGGGTGGGCAAGGAATTGTTCGTGCCCCGCGATCCGCTGGGCAACGAGGTCGACCCGCGTCACCCGTGGAACCAGCACACCATTCCCAAGCCGGCCAAGCGCGACTTCGACAACGCGTACAGCTGGACCATGTCGCCGCGCTGGTTCGACGGCAAGGATCACCTGGCGCTGGACACCGGCGGTGGCCCGATCGCCCGGCTGTGGGCGACGGCTCTCGGCCAGCTCGTCGACTTCGGGTACGTCAAGTCGACCGGCCGTAGCGTGCTGATCAACCTGCCGAAGACCATGTCGAAGCCGGAAGTCACGTTCGAGTGGAAGATCCCGAAGTGGAGCAACGCGATCGAGCGTAACCGGGCCCGAACCTATTTCCAGGCGTACGCCGCCGCCTGCGCGCTGCACTTCGTCGAGCAGGCGCTGGCCGAGGTACGCGCCGGGAACACCAAGACCTGGGAGCCGTTCTCGGTGCCGAACGAGGCGGTCAGCTGCGGCTTCACCGAGGCGGTTCGCGGTGTGCTGTCACACCACATGGTGGTCCGCGACGGCAAGATCGCCAACTACCACCCGTACCCGCCGACGCCGTGGAACGGCAGCGTGCGTGACGTGTACGGGACGCCCGGACCGTACGAGGACGCGGTGCAGAACACACCGATCTTCGAGGAGAATCCGCCGGACCGCTTCAAGGGCATCGACATCATGCGGGCGGTCCGCAGCTTCGACCCGTGCCTGCCGTGTGGCGTGCACATGTATCTCGGTGGCGGCAAGGTGCTGGAGACCAGTCACGCGCCGATGGCCGTCACGCTCGCCACCTGACCGGGGGTTCGCTGATGGGGCGAGGGCGACATGACGACGTACAGGCCACCGGCGAGCGGGTGGAGAGGCTGCTGGAGCAGCTGCGGTCCACCGGCGACCAGCGGGCTGTCGAGATGGCCGAGGAACTGGTCGCCGCGCTGGTCCAGCTGTACGGCGAGGGGCTGGCCCGGGTGATGCAGGCACTGACCGATCCCGGACCGTCCAACGATGAACTGCTCCGGCGGCTGGTCGCCGACCCGCTGGTGGAAAGCCTGCTGGTGCTGCACGACCTGCATCCCGATGACGTGGACACCCGGGTCCAGGCAGCCCTGGACGAGGTCCGGCCGTACCTCGGATCGCACGCGGGGGACGTCGAGTACCGCGGCGTCGACGGCGACGGAGTGGTGCACCTCCGGCTCCAGGGCAGCTGCAGCGGCTGCCCGTCATCGGAGGTGACCGTCCGTACCGCGATCGAGCGGGCCGTACTCGACGCCGCGCCGGAGACGACATCGGTCCAGGTCGAGGGCTTGGTCGAGGCGCCGCCGCCGGGGCCGGCACTGCTGCGGATCGGCCGGCGTCCACCGGATCCGGATGCGGCACTGCCCACGTTCGCGGTGGACTCAGACGGCTGGGCGCACCTCACCGGCTTACCCGGGGATGACCCGGGTAGGTGGGCGGCGCTGCTCGGCGGCCAGCGGGTCTTGGTCTGCCGGACCGGCGGCGAGCAGTACGCCTACCGGGACGGGTGCCCGGATTGCGGAGCGTCGCTTGCGGCCGGTGAGCTGTCCGGCATCACATTGCGATGCGCCGGGTGCGGCCAGCGGTTCGATGTCCACCATGCCGGCATCGGCCTGGACCGGCCGCGGCTGCGCCTGAGCCCGCTGCCGCTGCTGCCGGACGGCGACGGGGTGCGCGTCGCGGTCGCGGTGACCGGTTCCGGTCCGGATCCGGCCGGAGAGGCCGGCCAAGACGCGGCGGCCGGTCCGGCTGATACCGCTGGTGTGGCCGGTCCTGCTGGTGTGGCCGGTCCTGCTGGTGTGGCCGGTCGTGCCGGCTCGGTCGCGGCGGCCGGCTCGATTGGGGATCGGCGATGACTGCCACCGGACTGCGGCGTTTCGCCGTGCCGGGCGGGGCGCCGGGCCGCGCGTCCGGGTGGGAATCCGGGCCGGGACCGGCGGCCGGCTCGCCGCGGCCGGCGCCGGCGATCGAGACCTGTGAGATGTGCGCGGCCCCGCTCGACGAGCGGCACGGTCACGTGGTTGATCTGGACGAGCGATCACTGATGTGCACCTGCCGAGCCTGCTACCTGTTGTTCACCGCTTCGGGCGCGGGTCGCGGCCGGCACCGGGCGATACCCGAGGACGTCTGGGTGGCACCGGAGCCGCTGACCGCCGCCGAGTGGGATTCGTTGCAGGTACCGGTGGGTACCGCCTTCTTCTTCGTCAACTCCGACTTGGGGCGGGTGGTCGGCTGCTATCCGAGTCCGGGCGGCGCCACCGAATGCGAGCTGGATCTGGCCGGCTGGGAGCGGCTGGTTGCCGAGCATCCGATGCTGGCCGCGATCGAGCCGGACGTGCAAGCGGTGTTCGCCAGCCGTACCGGTAGCACCGTGGCCGTTTACCTGGCGCCGATCGATGCCTGCTACGGGTTCGTCGGCGGGGTCCGCCGGGCGTGGCGCGGCCTCGACGGCGGCGACGAGGTTCGCGACGAACTGGACCGCTTCCTGGGCGAGTTGAAAGCCCGGGCTTCGGTGTGGGGTCAAGGGGCACCGGCCCGGCCGGGGGAGGCCTGACATGGTCGCGCTCACCTTCGAATGCCTTGGTGCCGGCGCCGATCGGTACGCTGCCACGCCGACGCTCACCTTCGCGCTGACCGTCTCGGAGTCCACCGGCGCCGACGTGTACAGCATCGGGCTGCGCTGCCAGATCCGGATCGAACCGCAGCGGCGGCGGTATTCGGCGTCCGAGGCGGAGGGGCTGTCCGATCTGTTCGGTGACGTGTCCCGGTGGTCGGACACGTTGAAGCCGATCCAGTTCGCGACCGTGCCGGTGATGGTCGGCGCGTTTTCCGGAGCGACTCAGGTCGACCTTGACGTGCCCTGCACCTACGACCTTGAGGTGGCCGCGGCCCGCTACTTCTATGCTCTGCGGGACGACGAGGTGCCCCTGCTGCTGCTGTTCAGCGGCACCATCCTCACGCGTTCCGGTGACCCGCCGCGAGTCGCCGCCGAGCAGGTGCCATGGAGCGCTGAGTGCCGGTACCGGCTGCCGGTGGCGGTCTGGCGCGAGATGGTCGACCGTCACTTTCCCGGCCGGGGCTGGCTCGGGCTGAGCCGGGACACCATCGACGCGCTCGGCGCGTACAAATCCAGTGCCGGTCTGCCGACCTGGGACGCGGCCATCACCGCGCTCCTCGGCGACCGGTCCGCCGAGGTGGTGAGCAGATGACCACCGTGCCCGCGGAGACTCCCATCGACCAGGTGCGCGCGGTCGCCGACGCGCTGCTGTACGAGGGATACGTGCTCTACCCGTACCGGGCCAGCGCCAGCAAGAACCACAGTCGCTGGCAGTTCGGTGTGCTGGTCCCGCCCGGGTACGCCGAACTGGACCCGAGCGAGCGCGCGGACAGCCAGACTGAGTGCGTGCTGGAGTACCGCGACACGACCCGAGTGCGGATTTTGGTGCGTTTCCTGCACGTGCAGAGGCGTTCGGTCGAGGTGCGCGATCCGTCGACCGGGCGGTTCGGTGACGGCGAACTGAACGTGGACGGCGTTCCGGTGACCGGATGGGACGAGGCGGTTGAGCGCGAAGTGACCGCGACGGTCGCGGTAAGCCGGCTGCTGGACGGTCCGCACACCGAGCCGTTCGAGATCGCCGGCGGCCGCGACGATGAGCCGGTCCGTGACGCCCGGGGCACGGTCGCCGGCCGCGTCGTGCGGCAGCGCCACCGGCTGACCGGGGCGGTGGAGGTCTCGGCGTGCCCGGTGCCGGGGCCGTGGCAGGCACTGCGCCTGCGGGTACGGGTGGTGAACCGGACCACGGTCGCGCCGCGGCCGGCCGATCGCACCGCCGCTCTGGCCGGCGCGCTGACCGCCGCTCACACCATCCTGTCGGTGTCGCCGGAAGCTGGTTCCACGGCCGGATTCGTCTCGATGGTCGACCCTCCAGAGTGGGCGGCCCCGGCGGTTGCCGAATGCCAGAACACCGGCACGTGGCCGGTGCTCGCCGGCATCGACGGCGACCGTTCGACCGTGCTGTCGTCGCCGATCATCCTCTACGACCACCCGTCGGTGGCCCCGGAGAGCACCGGCGACATGTACGACGCCACCGAGATCGACGAGATCCTGACGTTACGAACGCTGGCGCTCACCGACGAGGAGAAGGCACAGGCCCGGGCGACCGATCCACGGGCGGCGGCGGTGATAGACCGGGCCGACCATCTGGATGCCGCCACCCTCGACCGGCTGCACGGAGCGGTGCGCTACCTGCGGGCGCTTGCCGGAAACGGTGCCGCCGTGCCGGATCCGGTCGGACCCGGGGCGGGCCCGCGTCGCGAAACCGGCTCGGGTCTCGGCGTGGGCCCAGGGGCGGACCTGGGCGGCGACCTTGATCGCCTCAGCCGCCCGGGTCCGGGCGACCCGCCATCCGGCCCGCCGGAACCGCCATGGTGGGATCCGGGCGGGGACCGGTCGGTGTCGCCGGAGACGGACAGCGTCGATATCGGCGGCGTGCTGGTCCGGCGCGGTGCCACGGTGCGGCTGCGCCCGGGCCGGCGCCGTGCCGACGCTCAGGACATGTTCCTGCGTGGCCGGCTCGCTGTGGTCGAGGCGGTGCTGCGAGACGTCGACGACGTTACCTACCTGGCGGTGACCTTGATCGATGATCCGTCCGCCGATCTGCACCGGGTACACGGCCGGTTCCTGTACTTCGCTCCCGACGAGGTGGAGGCGGTCCCGGACTCGGATGGCGATCGATCATGAGCCGGATCGAGGCCGGCGCCGCCGGACGGACCATGGTGGCCTGCGTCGGCAATGTCTTCCTCGGCGACGACGGGTTCGGGGTTGAGGTGGCGCGCGCGCTGGCCGGACGGGAACTGCCGGGCAACCCGGAGGTGATCGACGTCGGGATCCGCGGCATTCACCTGGCGCTGGACCTGATGGATGGGTGTGCGTTGTTGATCCTGGTGGACGCGGCGCCGCACGGGCAGGTGCCCGGCACGGTATCGGTCATCGAGGTGGAAGCGGCGACCGCGATGCCGGCGCGGCCGGTCGTCGACGCTCACGGCCTGGCTCCGGACGACGTGTTCGCACTGCTCGAACAGATGCGGGCCCGGCCCGACCGGACCGTCGTGGTCGCGGTCGAGCCGCAGTCCGTCGATGTCGGCATGGAGTTGAGTCCGCCGGTGGCGGCGGCGGTACCCGAGGCGGTCCGCATGATCGAGGAGTTGCTGACTCGCGAGGCGGAATTCGCCGGCCGGACAGAGAGACATCCCAGGAGCTTGAATGTCAAGCAGTAGCCTTCATGAGGTGGTGCGACCAGGCGGTTGCCTCGTCGTAGGGTGTGCCGGTCTTGAGGCATCCGTGCAGGATGCCGACGAGTCGGTTGGCGAGCTGGCGCAGCGCGGCGTTGTAGCTGGCGCCGCGGGCGCGTTGCTGGTCGTAGTAGGCGCGGGCGCCGGGCGATCGCTGCAGCGACGCGAATGCCTGGGTCATCAGCGCGTCGATGAGTCGGTCGTTGTGCACGAACCGGGCCGCGACGGTCTTCTTCTTCCCGGACGCGCGGGTGATCGGGCTGGTCGCGGCGTAGTTCTTGCGGGCCTTCGCCGAGATGTAGCGGCCGTGGTCGTCGCCGAACTCGGCGAGCACCCGGGCGCCGAGGACGGTCCCAGGCCGGGCTGGGACAGGATGATCTCAGCGTCCGGGTGCCGGCCAAAATAGGCCTCGACCTGCCCTTGCAGGATCGTGACCTGCTCGTTGAGGGTGCGCAGGATCGCGACCAGTGCACGGACCGACGCGGCGTAGGCGGCGGTGACGACAGCGGGCTGCCCGAGTGCTCGCCGCGCAGCACCGCCTGGATCGTCGCGGCCTTGGCCGCGATGTCGCGGCGGCGGGCGCGTTTGAGAGCCGCGCTGATCTGCGCGGTCGTCAGCCTGGCCGCGGCGGCCGGGTCCGGGGCCTTCGCGAGGAGTTCCAGGGTGTCGGCGGCGTCGAGGTCCTCGAACGCCTCCAACGCGGCCGGGAAGTACTCCCGCAACGCGTGCCGCAACCGCTGCCCGGCCCGGGTCCGCTCCCAGATCAGCGTCTTGTGCATCCGGGTCACCACCTTGACCGCCTCCGCCTCGGCCGTGTCACCCGCGACCGGACGCAGCTGATGCGAGTCGGTGCGCACCATGTCGGCCAGCACGTGCGCATCACCCGCGTCGCTCTTGGCACCCGACACGCCGAGACGCTCCCGATACCGGGCCGCCTGCAACGGATTGACCGCGAACACCATGTACCCGGCAGCGATCAACGCCTGCACCCACGGACCCCGATCGGTCTCGATCCCGACCGTCACCTGCCCGGCAGCGTCCTCGGCATCCTCGCCGAGCTGCGCGCCGATCATCGCGTGCAACCGGGCGATCCCCGCCACACCCTCGGGCAGCCGGGCCCTGGCCAGCCGTCGCCCGCCGGCGTCCATCAACTCGACGTCGTGGTGGTCCTCGGCCCAGTCATCTCCTACGAACAGCAACACATCTCCCGTCTCTCGACCTCCACGCCCGGCAGCCCGCGAGGAGAACCATCAGCGACCTAATGAAGCAGTGCTCACGCCACCACCGGGCGGGCACGACATCCCATCAGCGATCAACTCTCCACACCGACCAGCAGGGGCACGATCTCTCCTCAGGACTCAACGTCCAGGAGCCACGAGTGCTCACCCGCCGGCGGCTGCCTACCCACCAGGAGTCTGCCGGATGGCTCACTCCCAGAACTCATTAGGAGCAGACCATGAAACTCAAGCTGGTCGGACTGGCGGCGGTCGCCGCGGTGGCGGCGATCGTGGTGCGGTCGCTGCCCGACATCAAGAGATACAGGCAGATCCGGGACATGTGATGCGGCTTGCATCGACCGCGTGCGCCGCTCGACCACATGCGCGGTTCAACCGCGTGCGCCGCTCGACCACATGCGCGGTTCAACCGCGTGCGCCGCTCGACCCATGCCGTTCAACCGCTCGCGACTCGACCGCGTGCGCCGCTCAACCGCGTGCGCGACTCGACCGCGTGCGCGACTCGACCGCGTGCGCCGCTCAACCGCAACCGCACGTCGCTCGTCGGAGGGAGCATTCATGCACGAGTACGGTCTTAGCGAAGGCATCCTGGACGCCGTCCACAAGCGCGCCGACGGCCGCCCGGTCGCCTGGGTGCGGGTGCGCGCGGGTGTCCGCCATGGGGTGGACGCGGAGTCGATGTCGCAGGCATTCTCCAGCGTCGCGGCCGGAACCGAGGCGGCCAGCGCCAAGCTCGACCTGGTCCCGATACCGGTGGACCTGGAATGCCGCGGCTGCGGGAACCGGTCCCAATCGCACGACCTGCTCGCGGTGTGCCCGGAATGCGGCGGCGACGACCTGGACATCACCGGCGGGGACGAGCTGACGCTGGAGGCCATCGGGTACGACGGCGTGGAAGCGCCGCCGGCATGACCGGCCGACATCCGGAAGGGAGGTGAGCGGACCATGTGTCTTGGCTTGCCCGCGCAGGTGACCTCCACCGCGACCGGCCTTCCCGACCTGGTCGAAGTGGATATGGCCGGCGTGATCCGGCACGTGAACGTCGGAGTGCTCGACGATCCGGACGCCGTGGCGGTCGGCGACTGGCTGCTCGTTCACATGGGTATGGCGCTCGAAGTGATCTCCGAGGACGAGGCACGTGAGGCGCTGGCCGCGCTCGCCGACGAGCCGCCCGACCTGGGCGTTATCGAGACCCACGACGCCGAGGTGACTACCCGATGATCGAGACCGGGATCGGCGCGACGCCGACCAAGCTGCCCGGCCCGCTGCTGTTCGAGCGGTACGCGTACCCGCCGAACTCGCTTGGCTACTGCGGGCCGACCGACAGCGTCGCCTTCCATGAGTACGGAATGGCCGGTGTTGTCGACGCCGGTCTGCGCCAGCTGGCTCAGGAATTTCACGGTGCGTGGCCGTACCTGCGGCTGATCGCGGAGTCCACCGGCGTCGGTGATCCGCTGGACCGGCGGGTGGTCGAGGCGTACTGGGTGGGCAACCGGCTGCTTGACCGGGTACCGATCGCGGCCATGGGCTCATCGATGGAGGACCGGTTCCGGCCCCGGGTCGGCAGCCATTTCGGGCAACTCGCCGAGACAGTGATCGCCGGCGGGGTTCCGCATCACAGCTTCCATGTGTTCGGCGTGTACCCATGGGTCGGTCTGCTCCGCGATGACCGCAAGGCCGACCGGGCTCTCACCGTGCTGGACCGGTGCCGGATCCGCTGGGGTCAGGTGGTGTCGGTGTCCGGCGATTCGGCCGTGGTGGCCACCCGCCGCCTCCGCTGGGATGGACGGTTCCTGACCCTGGACGCGATGGCCGAGCCGGAGACGGCACGGGTCGCCATCACCGCCGGGATCCGGCCGGGCCACCGGGTATCGCTGCACTGGGACTGGGTCTGCGACCTGCTGACCGACCAGCAAGCCCGGAATCTAGCCCGCTACACCACACGCCACCTGGACATCGCCAACCGGCAGGTGGCGGTCGCCGGCGCGCTCGCCTAGCCGGCTGCTCGGCCTCCAGCCGGATCGAGGTGGGCGTCGGGAAGTCGTCAGGAAGTCGTCACGACCGGAACGCCACCCTTCATCACGAAGCTGACCTGTTCGAACGCGGTCAGGTCGTCGATGCCGACACCGTCGATCGCGACCACATCGGCAAGCTTGCCGTCAGACAGCGAGCCGATCCGGTCGGACCAGCCGATCAGTTCGGCGGCGTTGATCGTCGCGGCCTGCAGTGCCTGCATCGGCGTTAGCCCCCACTCCGTCATGGCGGCCAGTTGCCGGGTCTGCAGGCCGTGCGGGAATCCGCCCGCGTCGGATCCGAACGCCATCTTGACTCCAGCCTTGGCGGCCTCGGCGAATCCCTGCCGCTGAGCGAGCGCTGTCTCGTCGTTCTTGCGAAGCTGCTCGGCGTCCCAGCCGCCGGCCGCGCCCTGGGACGAGATCCAGTCCGCCCACCAGATGTCGGAGACCAGGTAGGTGCCGTTCGCGACCATCAGCGCGATGGCCTCGTCGTCGAGGAAGCAGGCATGTTCGACCGACCGGACCCCGGCGCGTGCCGCCCGCTTGATGCCTTCGGTGCCATGGGCGTGCGCGGCGACATGGCCCCCGTACCACGCGGCCTCCTCGACGGCCGCCCGGATCTCCGCTTCCTGGAACTCGGGCGCACCTGGCTGGGTGCCGTTGGCCATCACGGCACCGGTAGCGATCACCTTGATCAGGTCGGCGCCACGGAACATGATCTCCCGGACGCGCTGGCGCACCTCGTCGACCGAGTTCGCGGCTCCGAACCGGAACGCGCTTGGCAACTCGATGTCCGGTGCGAACCCGGTGAGGGCGCCGCCGCCGCCGGAGACCGTGATGTAGGCGCCGGCACATGCCATGCGAGGTCCGACCACGTGGCCGGCGTTGATCGCGTCCCGGAGAGCCAGGTCGACGAAGGCTCGGAACGTGCCCACGTCACGTACCGTCGTGAAGCCGGCTTCGAGGGTGGTACGAGCGTTCGGCACCCCGGCGAACGCCACCTGCGCCTCGCTGAGCTTGAGCACCTGGGCGTAGTCACCGCAGCCGGCAATGCCGACCAGGTGGGTGTGGCAGTCGATCAGGCCCGGCGCCACCGTGTGCATCGACAGGTCGATGACCGGCACGCCGTCGGGAACGTCGACCCGCTTGCCGGTGCCGGCGATCCGGTCGCCGTCGATGAGGAGCGTCTGGTCGTACCGGACTTCTCCGGCCACGACATCCACGAGTGCGCCGCAGCGGATCGCGCTGGTGATGCTCATACTTGCCCGCCTCTCCTTGGTGCCACCGAGGGTCGTGGCCGCCACCTGGTCATTGTTCACCTCACCAGTTGGGTTGCGAGCATCGGATCCCAGCTCATCGGCGTCCGTGACGGGCGCGTCGGCGGGGACTGGCTCGGCCCGGTTCGGGCGCGTGATTCTGGGGCGTCGGCCCAGATGACCGGCGCCCTTGCCCTGTTGCGGCCAGTGCTCCGCGGTGGCTGATCGGTCGTGGCTAGTCGGGCGGGCGGTAGGTGTGGCCGCTCGGGGTGATCCAGAGGATCCGGCCGGGTTCCGGTTGCGTGATGGTCCACCACCCGGCGTGCTTGGCGCGGTGGTGGTGTTCGCATAGCAGGGCGAGGTTGTCGTGGCTGGTCGTGCCGCCGTCGGCGTGGTCGGTGGTGTGGTCGTACTGGCACGCCCGTGCCGGCATCTGGCATCCGGGTGCACGGCAGGTGCGGTCCCGCGAGGCGACCCACCGTTTGAGGGCTTCGCCGGGGATTCGCCGACCAGGGTCGGTCTCGACCGGAGGGCATGAGGTGTGCTGGTCGACGGCGGTGATCGGCTGGCCGGTGGCCCAGTCCCGCAGCCGGGCGCCAGCCGCTGGGTATGCCGGAGCTGGTGCTGCTGATGTCGTCGACGTCGGCGTGGCCGGCATTGGTGCCGGGGCTTGGGGGCGGGCCTTGGTGAGCCCCTGGTAGACCAGCTCACCTCGGTAGGTGACAGTGAAACGCCATTGGGCGTCACGGCGGTGGTCGGCGATCTGCCGCGCCACATCGGCCAGGACCGGACCGTACCCGGCCAACTCGCCCGGTTCGGTGCCAGCGTCGATCGCGGAGGCGAGCGGGATCTGCAGTTCCACCACACCAGCCCGGCCGACCGGAGCGGGCAGATCCGCTGCGGCAGTGCCATCGAGCAGGTCCAGCACCGTATCCGCCCGTAGCTGCGCCAGTGTGCGTCCGTCACCACCCGCCCGCCGTGCCCGGGCGATCGCGTCGACCCGTTCGAACGCCGCCGCCGCCCGCCCGGCCGGCAGGTTGAACGCGGTCAGCGACGCGGTCGCCCCGTCACCGCCATCACCGAGCCACACATCCCGATTCGCTACCGTCGCCTCGGCCCGCTTAACCGCCGTCGCCGGGTCGGCGGCCAGGACCAGCCGCAACAGCCGGGCTCGCAACCGTCCCGGCGTCCACCGCGGAGCCTGCGGCATCACGTGTCCCGCGATCATCCGCGCAACCTCGGTATCGCCACCGAGGATCAACGAACTCAGACAATCCTCAAACACCCGCGCCCGGCACCGATCGATCCACCCAGCCGACCACGCCGCGAACACCTCCGGCAACTGGGTGATCAGCTGGCGGCACCAGCCGACCTCAACCCCAGCGAACCGTGACGACCACGCCAACACCGCCGCGACCTGGACGCTGTCGTGCTCCCGGTCCTCACACAGATCCGCCACGCCGACCGCCGCCGCCGCCAACTCAGCCTCCGCCACGGCCCGAGCCCGACCCGCCGCCCGCAACCGGGCCACCGCCGCCTCCGCAACTGGCTCGGACACGGCATCGGCAAAACCCACCCGTGCCGCCAGCGGAATCTCCGGCGACCCCACCGCCACTTCCGGCTCTGGCGTGGCTGCCTCCTCGGGTCCCGCCGCCACGTCCGCCTCCGACGGCGACACCGCTGCCAAGCCCGGGGCCAAAACCGGCGCGGCCGGCACCCGCTCGGTCGGAAGGCCGGGTGCCGACGAACCCGGTGCCCGTGAGCTGACGGAGACAATCGTGCTGCTCATACCGCCATCATCGAACAGACGTATGACAATTCTTCGATGAATCCAGCCGGCCCGGCTGTCCGAAATCCACAATCACCCGGCCGGGATACCGCCTATTGACAACCGCCGCCGACGCTGACCCACCACGCAGGCGCCAGGCACCCACGTAACTTCCCTCGTTGCTCAGCTAAAGCCGCGTCAGGCAATTGACGTCGTGGTAGCGGTGATGTCGGTTCGCGCTGGGCTCGACGCCAGCGGGCCAGGAAGCACGCAGCCCCTTGGCGGGGAGCGACCGCGCAAGCGCCACCGGGTCCAGGAATACTGGCGGGACACGCGCGATCAAGCCAGAACCGACAACCGATTCGGAGGCGTGACCTCGAATGAGCGCTGATCTTGACCAGTTCACCATCGTAGCCTGGGAGCGCATCGTCGATTGGCGGTCGGCCATCGAGTCGATGCCGTTCATCACCGCGCTGGTCGACGGTTCGCTCCCGGAGGACGCGTTCGCCTTCTACCTGGCCCAAGATTCGGTCTACCTGGTGGAGTTCGCGCGAGCGCTAGCGATGGTGAGCGCCACGGCACCCACGATCGGAGCCCAGACGTTCTTCGCCGGCTCAGCCCACGTGGCGCTCGAAGTGGAGTCCAGCCTGCATCGCGACTGGCTGGCCGAGCACGATCGGGCCCTGACGGCGCCCGAATCGCCGGTCACAGCGGCGTACACGGATCACTTGCTCGCGGCGTGCGTGCGCGGGCCGTACCCGGTCGCCGCGGCGGCGGTCCTGCCCTGTTACTGGCTGTACGCCCACATTGCCGAAGTCATCGTCGATCGTGCCGGCGATGTGACCGGCCACCCGTACGCCCGCTGGATCACCGCCTACGCCGACCCGGTGTTCCAGGAATCCGCGCGGCAGGCTCGCGGGTTTGTCGACGATGCCGCCGCCACCGTCGACGCCGCCACCCGCGAGCGGATGCTGGTCGCGTTCGAGCGGTCCTCGATGCATGAGTACCTCTTCTTCGAGCAGGGGCTGGAGCAGCCGGGCTGGCCGGCCCCGATCCCCGGCCACGTCGGCTAGTTCCGGGTCCCGGTCGCGATCTCTCAGGAACGGCCGCTAACGTCGTGAGCCGGGACGTGGCAAATCCCGTGCACGAGTCCCGTGCACGAGCCCGACCGGATCCACCAACGCGGTCCGGGTGCCGCGAGGTGGCATGGGACCAGCGGTCCCGCGAGGCTCGGTGTGCGTACGATTAATGGTCATAAGAGGCGTAAGGGTCATTGACCCCTTGCTGTGGATTGGGGGCAGGAATGACCGGCATGACCGGCGAGGTTCGGATCGTCCTGACGATCGCGTTCGCCGTCACCGGTGCGTTCTGCCTCTGGCGATGCGTGGACTTCTGGCGGTCGCGACGGCTCAGCGATCGGATCGGTTACGGCGCGCACGTGCTGATGGCCGTCTCCATGGTGGCCATGGTGTGGGCGCCGCCACCCTTGGTGGGCTGGCAAATGGCCATATTCGCGCTGGCCACCGGCTGGTTCGTCGTGCAGGCCGTCGGCGTGTCGGGGCTGACGTTGCGGTCCGCGGCCGCGCCGGTTCAAGTAGCCGAGCATGGCCACCACGACCGGCCGCGGTGCCTTCACCACGCGGCCCTCATGGCGCTCATGGTGTGGATGTTTCAGGCCATGTCCCCGAGCGCGATGGCTGGGATGAACGCTGGTGGACGAGATGGCATGACGATGTCTCACGGCGCCGGTAGTACTCCGGTCGTGGCGATGACCGGCGGCGTCTACGCCACCGTGGCGGCCGCCCTGCTTGGCATTGCCGCGCTGGTCGCCCTGCGGCGGCGCGGTGATGGACGCTCCGCACGTGAGGATGCCGCCCATGCCGTGATGACCGCCGGGATGGCGGGCATGCTCTTCGTCATGGCTTGATCACCACCACCACCGCATCAACCGCATCACCCCCAAGCGCCCCGATCGCTGGCCACGGCGTCACGATGGCGTGAGCCACGTCGCTCCGGTGCGCTGGCCCCCGCATCGGCCGGGGTGCGTACATTAGGCCGCAGGGCATACCGCGAAGTGCTGGTACGCCACGAGCATCGGAGATGGGTAGCGCAGACCATGGCAGCGTCAACGCAGGTCGAACCGATCCAGGCCACGCCCGGCGCGCAGACGCTGGAACTGGCCATCACCGGAATGACGTGCGCGGCGTGTGCCGCGAGGGTGCAACGGCAACTGGGCAAGCTCGACGGGGTGACCGCGCAGGTCAACTACGCCACTGAGAAAGCGCTGGTGTCGGTTGCCGTTCCGGCCACGTCGGTGTCCGCGCTGATCGCGCAGGTGGAGAAGGCCGGGTACGGGGCCAGCCTGGTCAAACCGGATGACGTACCCGAATCGAATAACGAACGCGTCCGCGACCTGTGGCGCCGCCTGGTGGTCGCGTTATTGCTCGGGGTCCCGCTCGCCGACCTGTCGATCACCTTGGTTCTGGTGCCGTCGCTGCGGTTCCCCGGCTGGCAATGGCTGTTGCTCGCGATGACCCTGCCGGTGGTGATCTGGTCGGCATGGCCGTTCCACCGCAAGGCGGTGGTGGCGGCCCGGCATGGCGGCACCTCCATGGACACGCTGGTATCGCTCGGCATCATCGCGGCGTCGTGCTGGTCGATCTACACCATCTTCGCCCAGCAGTCGACCGACGGGGCGAGCGGCGCGTGGGGGCTGCTGTTCCAGCCCAGCGGATCGATCTACCTCGACGTGGCGGCCGGCGTCACGATCTTCGTGCTGGCCGGGCGTCTGTTCGAGGCGAAGGCCAAGCGGGCGGCGGGCGACGCGCTTCGCGCTCTCGCCGAGGTCGGCGCCAAGCAGGTCAGCCGGCTGGGCGCGGACGGTAGCGAGGAGCGGATCCCGGTCGGCGCCCTGGCGGTCGGCGACCAATTCGTGGTCCGGCCGGGGGAGACCATCGCGACCGACGGAGTCGTCACCCGCGGTACCAGCGCCGTGGATACCTCTGCGATGACCGGCGAATCCGCTCCGGTGGAGGTCGCCCCCGGCGACGCGGTCACCGGCGGCACTGTCGCGGTGGCCGGCCGACTGGTGGTGGAGGCCCGGCGGGTCGGCGGCGACACGCAACTGGCCCAACTCGTACGCCTGGTCGAGCGCGCGCAGAACGACAAAGCGCGGGTGCAGCGCGTGGCCGACCGGATCTCGTCGGTGTTCGTACCCTCGGTAATCGGGCTGGCAATCCTGACCGGCTTCGTGTGGTCGTTGTCGGGCGCCTCCACCGAACGAGCGATCAGCACGGCGCTGGCTGTACTGATCATCGCGTGCCCGTGCGCACTCGGCCTTGCGACCCCGACCGCGCTGCTCGCGGCGTCCGGCCGGGGCGCGCAGCTGGGTGTCTTCGTCAAGGGCCACCAAGCGCTGGAAGCCGCCAAGGCAATCGACACGGTGGTGCTGGACAAGACCGGCACCGTCACCACCGGCCGGCTGGCGGTGACCGACGAGTGGACGGCCGTCGGCGCCGAGCCCGCCGCGGTGCGCTCCGCCGCGGCCACGGTCGAGCACGCGGCCGAGCACCTGATTGCCCGCGCGATCGTGGCGTACGCCCGCGAGCACGGTGCCGAGCCCGGTCATGTCGACGAGTTCTCGGTGCTGCCCGGGCTGGGCGCGGGCGGTCTCGTCGACGGGCGCGCGGTGACGGTCGGCTCGGCCCGGCTGATGGGGCAACTCGGTCTTGAGGTGCCGGCCGACCTGGCGGCGGTGCAGCAACGCTGGGACGAGAAGGGGTTGTCCACCGTCCTGGTGGCGGTCGACGGCGCGCTGGCCGGCGGCTACGCGCTCGCGGACACGATCAAGCCGTCGGCGGCTGGAGCCATCGCGGCGCTTCGAGAGATGGGCCTGCGGACCGTACTGTTGACCGGCGATCACCAGGCCAACGCGACCTCGGTCGCCGACGAGATCGGTGTGGACGAGGTGATCGCGGAGGTGCTCCCAGCCGACAAGGCCGCCGTGGTCGAACGGTTGAAGGCGGACGGGCGGACCGTCGCCATGGTCGGCGACGGCATCAACGACGCACCCGCGCTGGCCATCGCCGATCTGGGCATGGCGGTGGTGAGCGGTACCGACGTGGCGATCGGCGCCGCCGACATCATCCTGGTCCGCGACGACCTGGACGTGGTCCCGACGGCGGTGATCCTGGCCCGGCGCACGCTGAGCACCATCCGTGTCAACCTGATCTGGGCATTCGGCTACAACGTCGCGGCGCTTCCGATCGCCGCGGCCGGCCTGCTCAACCCCCTGATCTCCAGCGGTGCCATGGCTCTGTCGTCGCTACTGGTGGTCTCGAACAGCCTACGGTTGCGGACCGTCCGGGCGGACCGCTGAGCCAGCATCGGAACGCTCGGCCGGCCGGCCCGCCGGGGTCTGGGTGGGAGCGGCTGAACGAGCGCGCAGCGCTTCGACCAGCGGGCGGTAGTCCCCGAGGTCCGCGTCGCGTTCGGCCGGCCGCCATCGGGCCACCGCCACGGCCAGCGTCACCAGCACCGCCGCCTCGCTGATCGCCAGCGCCAGATAGGCGCCGAGTCGCTGGTCGGCGTGCAGGCTGCCGACCCAGGGGAGCTCCAGCGCCGAGTACATGTTGGCGCTGGCCCGGCTGTCGCCGATGATCCGTCGGCTCGCCACGATCGCGGCGGCGAACAGGATGTCGGCCGGCATCACGGCCAGCAGCAGGCCGATGCGCATCAGGTTGGGCACCGGGTGAGGCAGCGGGTCCGATCCGATGATCATCCATGCGAACAGGTAGCCGATTACCAGGAACAGCAGGTCCATGCCCAGGTGCGCCCAGTGGAACCGGACCGTCACGTCGTATGCCGGGGTGAAGTAGAGCAGGAACGGGGCCGCGACAAAGATCGCGGTGCACAGCAATGGCTGGGTCAGGATCCGGATCGCCCGCGAATCCCGGACGGCCTCGATCCACTCGGCGGGTCCGGGCAGGTCGCCGGGCGAGGCGGGCCGCACGGTGGCGGCCGCCAGCGTAAGCGGCGCGCCGAGTGCCATCAGGATCGGAGCCACCATGCCAACCAGCATGTGGGTGGCCGCCTGGACGCTGAACATCGTTGGGGCGTACCGGCCCAGACCGGACGAGGTTGCCAGCAACAGCACCAGGCACCCCGCGTACCAGCTGATCGCGCGCGCGGCCGGCCAGGCACCGCCGGCCCGGCGCATCCGGCGCATGCCCACCCAATAAGCCCAGGCGAGCAGGACGCAAAGCGGCGCGAACAGGACCTCGATCCGCCAGTCGAAGGCCAGCCGGGCCCACGTCGGCGGCCCGCCGATGTTGTAGCCGATCAGCGTCTCATCGCCGGTGACCGGCATGCCCACGAACTTCGGTGCGGGCAGCGTGGCAAGCCCGACCGCCAGGCCGTACGCGGCGGCAAGCAGCACCATCTCGCCCGCCAGCCAGGCGGCTCGGGACCGGAGTGAGATTCGGTCGCGCATCCGCATGATCATGGCGCCAAGACCGAGCGCGATCAGAACCTTGAGTCCCAGAACGAGACCGTAGCCGGTGGTCCAAGGCGTGTGACCGGGTGCAAGCACGGCCGCGTCGATCAAGCCGGAGTAGACAAGCAGCCACCAGAGCGCACGGCTCATCCGGCGGTACCGCCGATCGACGCTGCCGTCGGTTCGGCGGGCGGCCGTCAGCGCGATGAGCACGCCCAGCCAGATGACCGCCGCCGGTACGTGGATCATGATCGCGGCGGTGGCCAGGTCGTGCCCGGCGTCGGATGCCGAGTGGCCGGTCGCGAGCGGCGGCAGCACGGCGAATACGGCCAGCGCGCTCAGCAGCAGAGTGGTCTGCCAGCGGATCGCGCGGCGGCAGCCGATCGCGACCAGACCGACCAGACCGATGGTCACCAGCCATGCCTTCGGCCCCTCGAGCGCTCCGGTCAGGACCCTCATCGCGTGCGGGCTCAGCACCCGCGACGGCGGCAGCCCGGCCGTGGCGGCGGCGTCGAACGGCCAGATCAGCAAGGCCGCGATCAGCCAGACGATCGCGGCCTTGCCGGCCCGCTGGAGCGCGGCGTACGCGGCCGGGGACACCACGCCGGACGCCTGCGGGCGGGTGAAGTAGGCGGCGAAGACCAAACTCCCCACGCAGACAGTCGCGGCGACGTCAACGACGAGGCGCAGAAACGGAGTAACGATACGCACCACGGCCCCGGGATCGGTGGTGCCGATGGCCCGGAACGGCCAGGAACCGGCGATCACCGCGATCACGATCACGATCAACCCCGCCAGGAGCGTCGAGCCCACCATGACAGAGGTCCGACGGCGTAGCGGTGGAGCGGCCGGACCGCCAGGGGTGCCCGGCTGGGTGACCGATGTCGCGGGATCGGGACGTGGCTGCGTGGCAGGCTCCTGTCGATCGGCGGTACCGGCCGAGGCTGCACGGATGGCCGGCGGTTCCGCTGGTTGGCGCGGTGCTCGCATCGTATGTCGCGGACTTACGCCACAAGCCAGCGGCGCCGCTGCCGGCCAGGCTCGCCACAGCGCTAGGGTCAGGTCTGAGGTTCGGTTCCGGGCCCGGCCAGGGCGCAGCGCCTGGCAGGGGCAGCCAGGCGATTGAAAAACCAGGAGAGCAGATGGCACATCGACGCCGCCCGTGCCGCCGAACGGTGCGGCCATGACCACCGTTGCCACCCCGATGGCCGGTCCGGCGCCGTCGGCGGCCACCTTGCTCGCCGACTGGACATTCCGGCCGATCGCCGTCGGGCTTCTGCTGCTCGCCGCGGGGCTGTACGCCTGGGGCATGGTCCGGGTGAAGCGGCGGCACCCCAACCACCCGTGGCCGGCCGGTCGCGCCGCCTCATTCGCCGGCGGGCTTGCCGTGATCGCGATCGCGCTGATGTCGGCGGTCGGCCACTACGACACCACATTTTTCTGGATTCACATGATCCAGCATCTATTGCTGATCATGGTGGCTCCGGCGCTGTTGATTCACGGGCGCCCGCTGACCCTGGCCATGCACGCCAGCCGAAACCCGCTGCACACCATGATCAAGCGGTTCTTGAGATCGCGGTTCGTCACCGTCGTCACCTGCCCGCTGTTCGCTATCCCGGCCTATGCCGGCGTGGTGGTGTTCACGCATCTCACCTCGTTCAACAACGAGGTGGTGCTGCACCCGTCAATGGCAACCGCCGAGCAGGTCGCGTACCTGACGATCGGGTACCTCTACCTGTTGTCCGGATTCGGCGACGAGCCGATCCGCTGGCGATTGTCCCGGCCGGCGAAGATGGTGATCATCCTGCTGTCCATGCCGATCGACACGTTCACCGGCCTCACCCTGCTGACAACGCAGCACGAGCCGTGGCCGGCTTACGCGGCCCAGCAACACACCTGGGGTCCCGACCTGGTCACCGATGTGCACTGGGGCGGCGCGATGATGTGGATCGGCGGCGACACCATCATGATCGCCTTGATCATCACCGCTCTGATCCCATGGGTCATCGGTCGCGGACGGGGTGGCGCCCGGATGCGCTGGGTCGAGCAGGCCCGCCGGGCCAGCCTCGACCGTTACATGACGGCACCGGCCGATGCCCAGGCCGTGCCGAGCACCCGTACCGACATTGATGACGACGACGCGCGGCTTGAGGCATACAACGCCTGGCTGGCTCAGATCAACACTCGGGACCGGGCCCGGCCGGACGGAACCTGAGCCGGTACCGATCGTGCCGCCGTACCGCACCGGCGGGCCTTGTGGCCGCGGTGCGCCAGCCCGTAGCCTCGTCCTGCCGAGGCAGCGCATCGCGCCCGCCCGCCGTGCCATCCAGCCGCCGCCACTGAGGTAGGTCCGGAACGACATCACCGCCCCGGTTGCGCCTTGACATCGGCTGTCACCATCTGCCTACGGCTTGATCAGGAAGGAATGCGACGGGGGCCATGGCTGACTTCGTGCGTGCGGCTCTCGGCTTTCCCACCGGCCTGCTGTCCTTCCTCCTGATCGTCGTCATCGGATACTGGTTGCTGGCCGTGCTCGGCGCGGTTGACATCGGCGGTCACGGGCACGACGGCATCGACCTCGATGCCGGTGGCCACGGCGGTGCCGATCTGGCCGCCCATGGGCATGGCGGTGCCGATCTGGCCGCCCATGGGCATGGCGGTGCCGATGGCGACGGTGCTGCCCATGACGGCCATGACGGCCATGACGGCGGAGTGCTGCACCGGCTCGGCCTCGGCGGAGTTCCGATCTCCATAGTGGTGTCGCTGATCATCACATTCGCGTGGTTTGTCAGCCTGGCCGGTGCGGCGCTGGCCGCACCTGTCACTCCGATGTGGATCCGTGTCGTGCTTGGCGTGCTGGTGCTCGTTGCCGCTCTGGTCATCGCCACCGTCGTTACCGCGATTCTGGTCCGCCCCCTGCGCCGGTTGTTCGACTCCGGTCCCGCCGAATCCCGGCAAGGGTTCGTCGGCCTGGAGTGCGTGATCCGGACCGGCCGAGTCGACGATCGCTTCGGCCAGGCCGAGGTGACCGCCGCCGACGGCTCGTCCGCCGTCATCCAGGTACGGCAGAGCGGCGCCGAAGCGCTCCGGTCCGGCAGCCATGCGCTGATTTACGACTACGACCCCGACGGCGAGGTCTTCTGGGTCACCGCGACCCCCGGCGGCCCGGTAGCGGGCGCCGCGTCCTCCGACTAAGGAACTCTCATGGATGTGCTCACCACCGGACTCGGCGTGCTCGCCGCGGTCCTTCTCCTGATCATCATCGGTGTCGTACTGCTCGTGGGACGTTTGTTCCGGAAGGTCGAGCAGGGCAAGGCGCTGATCATCTCCAAGGTCCGCCGGGTCGACGTCACCTTCACCGGCGCGGTGGTCCTGCCGGTGCTGCACAAGGCCGAGATGATGGATATCTCGGTCAAGACCATCGACATCGAGCGCACCGGCCACGACGGCCTGATCTGCCGGGACAACATCCGGGCCGACATCCGCATCACATTCTTCGTGCGGGTCAACAAGACCGCCGAAGACGTGATCAAGGTGGCGCAGGCGATCGGCACCGCGAGGGCCAGCGACCGCGAAACGCTTCAGGAACTGTTCAACGCGAAGTTCTCCGAGGCCCTCAAGACCGTCGGTAAGCAGTTGGACTTCGTCGACCTCTACACCAAGAGGGATGACTTCCGGGACCAGATCATCCGAGTGATCGGAACCGATCTGAACGGGTACAGCCTGGAAGACGCCGCCATCGACTTCCTTGAGCAGACTCCGATGGCGCACCTGGACCCGCGCAACATCCTGGACGCTCAGGGCATCCGCAAGATCACCGAGCTGACCGCGATCGAGCATGTCCGGACCAACGAGTACCAGCGCAACGAGGAGAAGGAGATCACCCGGCAGGACGTCGACGCCCGGGAGGCCATCCTGGAACTCGAACGGCGGCAGGCCGATGCCGAGATCAAGCAGAAGCGGGAGATCGAGACGATCCGGGCTCGCGAAGAGGCCGAGATCGAGCGCGTCCGCGCCGAGGAGCGGCTGAAGGCCGATTCGGCGGCCATCCGTACCGACGAGGCGCTGGGCATCCAGCGGGAGAACAAGAGCCGGGAGATCTCGGTCGCGGAGAAGAACCGCGAGCGGGTCATCGCGATCGAGAACGAGCGGATCGAGAAGGACCGGATGCTTGAGGTGATCAGCCGGCAGCGCGAGACCGAACTGTCCACGATCGCCAAGGACAAGGAGGTCGAGGCCGAGCGCCGGGCGATCGCCGAGGTGGTACGCGAGCGGATCGCGGTGGAGAAGACGGTTGCCGAGCAGGAGGAGAACATCAAGCGCCTGCGCGTCGTCGAGGAAGCCGAGCGGTCGCGGCAGGCCACGGTGATCCAGGCCGAGGCCCAGGCACAGGAGAATCTGGTCAAGGACATCAAGGCGGCCGAGGCCGCGGAGGCCGCCGCCAAGCACAAGGCTCGCGAGGCGCTGGTCCTGGCCGAGGCTCGGCAGCAAGCGGCTGACCTGGACGCGCGCGCCAAGATTCGCCTTGCCGAGGGCGCTCAGGCCGAGGCGGCCGCGGTCGGCCTGGCTGAGGTGCAGGTCCGGGAGCGGGACGCCGAAGCGATCGAGAAGGTCGGCCTGGCCGAGGCCGCGGTCGAGCGGGAGCGGGGCATCGCCGCCGCCAACTCGATCCGGGAGAAGCTCAAGGGCGAGGCGGACGGCTTGACCGAGAAGGCCGCTGCCATGGCCGCGCTCGACGAGGCCAGCCGCGCGCACGAGGAATACCGGCTGCGGCTGGAAGCCGAAAAGGAGATCCGCCTGGCCGGCATCACCATGCACCGCGAGGTCGCCGAGGCACAGGCCGAGGTGGTCGGCAAGGGCCTGGAGAACGCGAAGATCGACATCGTTGGCGGCGACGGCGCCTTCTTCGACCGGCTGGTCGGCGCGATCTCGGCGGGCCGGGCCGTTGACGGCTTCGTCGGGCACTCCGACGTGGTGCAGTCACTGGCCCGTCCGTGGCTGGACGGCAGCGGCGACTTCACCGCCGACCTGAGCCGTCTGCTCGGTTCGCTGAACACCGGGGACGTGTCCAACCTGACGCTGTCGGCGTTCCTGCTCCAGCAGATGAAGTCCAGCGGCGAGACGGACCGGCTGCGCGAACTGCTCGCGACGGTTCAGCGTCTGGGCATCGCCGACACCCCGGTCGCCGCCCTGGCCGCTCCGGCGCAGCGTAACGGCGCATGACCGAGGCGGACGTGACGGGCGCGACGGCGCCGGCGGCGGAGGCCGCCGGCGCCGTCGGGACCGGCGGCGGCACCGGATCGGAATCCGCCACCGCGGCCCAGGCCGGTCCGGGGCCTCTTGAGGCGGGCACGTACGAGGTGTTGCGGGCCCGGCTGGCCGACCGTTCACGCGAGCTGGCCGGGCGGGCCGAAGCGCTCAACCAGCAGCGGTTGGCGGTCTTCGGCGGTACCGAGATGCGGCTGCTCGGTACCGAACGGATCCGCACCGAACACAACTGCGTGCCGCGCGACATCGTCTCGGTCGGCGATCGCATGCTGCTCGGCTACAACGTGTTCTTCGGGCTCAAGCCGGAGACCACGGTCGCCGACGTGTTCTCGCTGCACCGCTTCGTACGCGACGGCGACTCGTACCGGTTCGAGCCGGGCGCCGGGGACGCCGACCTGATTGACGACGACGGCTTCCGCCGTGACTTCGCCGAGCTGTACCGCTACTACCGGGAAGCCCGCCTGCTCCAGTTGCGGCTGGTCGAGGGCATGCTGCTCGCGGTGTTCCAGACCGGGCCGAGGCTGGAGGACATCCGGGTACCGCGGTGGCGGATCGCGCCCGGTGGCAAGGCGACCTACCTGGACAGCCGCGGTGAGCGGGACCATCGATTTCCGCCGCCGCACGACTTCGAGTGGACCGAAACCACCCGTGACGATCATGTTTCGGGCCGCCACCCGCACATCTCGATCGCCGGTGAGGTGTTCGTCGAGACCGTCGGCGGCGACCTCACCATCAAGATCGAGAACAACACCGAGACCGGTGCCGGCATCTACGCCGAACCGGTTGCCGAGCCGCTGCAGAGCCTGGCCGACGCCGAGGTCGCCTATGCCCGCGTCGGCCCGCTGATCCTGCTGCGCATCCGGCCGTACAAGGAGACCGACTGGCGATACGTGATCTTCAATACGCGCACCAAGGACGTGGTTCGGCTGGACGGCATCGGGCAGTCCTGCCAGCGCCTGCCGGAGGACCAGGGCATCATCTTCCCGGGCGGCTACTACCTCACCACCGGCGTGACGAAGACCTTCGACGCCCATACCGACGACCTTGAGTTCGAGCGGGTGATCCGGTCGCCCAACGGCGAGGACGTGCTGTACGCGTACCACGCGCGAGCCGAGGGCCGCACCCTGTTGCTGCCGTACAACGTGATTCGTAAGCAGGCCACCACGCCGCTGAACTGCCACGGCTACTCGTTGTTCGATGACGGCACGCTGGTGGTGTTCCGAGCCACGTCGGACGAGCCGACACGGGTGCATCCGATGCAGGTGTGGGCCACGCCGTACGTCTCGGACACGCACGCGGCCGCGCAGCCGATCGGCGACAGCGCCGCCGAACGGGTCGGCAACGCCGATCTGGTCCGCGGTATCTCCGACTGCCTGTCGATCGCCGGCATGGTCGATGAGATGCGCCCGTCGGCGCCGGTGTTCGAGGCGCTCATCGCCGCGTGTGCCCGCGCCTTCGACCACTACCACTGGCTCGGCGACACCGAACTGGGCGACCTGCGCTCGCCACTGTCCGAGGTCCGGGCGGCGGCCGAGCAGGTGCTCGACGAGTTCGAGAAGGTTCAGCAACTGGCCCGGCACGCGGCCGGGGCACTCGCGGCCGCCGAGACCGAGGTGTCCGCCCTCATCCGGCAGTCCGGTGCCTCCACGCCCGCGTCGACGGACGCCTGGGTACGGCAGATCGCCGAGCTGCGGACCGCCCAGGGCCGGCTGGTGACCCTGCGCGAACAGCGGTACATCGACGTGGCCGCGATCGACGCGCTCGCCGCCCGGCTGGCCGAGGCCGTGAGGGCGACCGCCGGCCGAGCGGTCGAGTTTCTCCGGGGCGAGGAAGCGTTCACCACGTATCTGTCCGATCTGGAGCGGCTGTCCGGGCGAGCCGCGGCCATCGCCACGGTGGCCGAGGCCGCGCCGATCGCCGACGAGCTCACCGCGCAGTCCGACGGGTTGCAGGTCGTCACCGACACGATCGGGTCGCTGGACATCGCCGACACCGTCGTCCGGACCGCGATCCTGGAGCAGGTCGGCACGGTGCTCGGGGCGATCAACCGGACGCGGGCCACTCTTCAGGCGCGTCGCCGCGAGCTGGTCGCCGCCGAAGGACGGGCCGGCTTCGCCGCTGAGCTGGCGTTGCTTGCCCAGGCCATCACCGGCGCCCTGGCCACCGCCGACACCGTGGACAAGTGCGATGAGCAGCTGGCCCGTTTGCTGCTGCAACTGGAGAACCTGGAAGCCCGGTTCGGTGACTTCGACGACTTCCTCGCCGAACTCGCCGACCGGCGCACCGATGTCTACGAAGCGTTCTCGGCACGCCGCCAGGGCCTGGTCGACGAGCGGCTCCGGCGGGCCGACCGGCTGATGGAGTCGGCCTCGCGGATCCTGGGCAGCGTGCACCGCCGGTCGGCGACACTCGCGACGCTTGACGAGGTCAACACGTATTTCGCCGCCGATCCAATGGTGGCGAAGGTGCGGTCCATCGTCGACGACTTGCGCACCCTCGACGACGCGGTCCGTGCCGAGGAACTGGACGGCCGCCTCAAGGCGGCCCGGCAGGAGGCGGCCCGGGCGCTCCGTGACCGGATCGACCTGTACCGCGACGGCGGCGAGTCGATCCAGCTCGGCCAGCACCGGTTCGCCGTCAATACCCAGCCGATCGGGCTGAGCGTGGTACCGCATGACGGCCGGATGACCGTGGCCATTACGGGAACCGACTACCGGGCGCCGCTGCCGGACGAGGCGTTCGCCGGGACCGAACAATTCTGGGACGAGCGCCTGGTGTCCGAGTCGCCGACGATGGCACGGGCCGAGTATCTCGCCACGTCGATTCTCGCCGAGGCGGAGTCTGACCCGGCTCGGATGGACGAGCTCCGGGCCGCGGCCGCCGACGGTACCTTGGGCGCGACGGTCCGGGCCGTGGCCGAGTCCAGGTACGACGAGGGCTACGAGCGTGGCGTACACGACGCCGACGCCACCGCGATCCTGGCCGAGACGCTGCGCCTGCACGCCGGAGCCGGCCTGCTGCGGTTCCCGCCGCTGGTACGGGCCGCGGCAACGCTGTTCTGGGCGCACGGTGCCACCGACGACACTCGTGACGGATGGGCGCGCACAGCCCGGTCGCTGGGGCGCGCGCGTGAGCTGTTCGCCGGTCCTGGTGTGGCCGACGGCATCGATCGTGTGCGTGGCGACATGGCGGCGGCCATCGACGCCCACCTCGCCTCCGCGGGCCTGCCGGAACTGGCTGCCGGTGCCGGCGCGGCCGCCGATTACCTGTTCGAGGAACTGGCTGCCGGTGCCGGGTTCGTCTCCAGCGCGCGGGCCCGGGACCTGCTGGCTCGTTTTCGTGCCGCCCTGGGCGGCGCCCGCTCGGCGGCGGTGCGCTCGTTCGACGACGATCTGCGTGCCGTCGGACCGGATATGGCCGGGGGCTACCGGCTGGTCTGCTCATGGGTGGCCGGTTACGTGGCCGCGTCCGGCACCGCCGCCGACCGGTACGACCTGCCCGAGGCGGTCACCATCGCGCTATGCGGCGCCAATGTCGAGCGGTACGAGTCATCGGCCGCCGTTACCGCGACAGTGCCCGGGTTGCTCAGCACGCATCCCCGGATCGTTGACCGGCAGCTCGACATCCGGCTCGACGAATTGCTCGACCGGGCCAGGTCGTTCCGCCACGAGCGGGTGCCCGCGTTCCGGGCGTACCACCAACGACGTAACGACGTAGCGGCACGCCAAGCGCAGCGCCTTCGCCTGGACGAACTGCGTCCGAAGGTGATGGACTCGTTCGTCCGCAACCGGCTGATCGACGAGGTCTATCTGCCGCTGGTGGCCGGTAACCTGGCGCGGCAGCTGGGCGCGTCCGGCGACGCCAAGCGGGTCGACCAGATGGGCCTGCTGATGCTGATCTCGCCGCCAGGCTATGGCAAGACGACCCTGATGGAGTACATCGCGAGCCGCCTCGGCCTCATCTTCGTGAAGGTCAACGGTCCCGCGCTCGGTGCCGGAGTCACGTCACTGGATCCGGACGAAGCGCCCAACGCCACCGCCCGTCAAGAGGTCCAGAAGGTCTCGTTCGCGCTTGAGATGGGCAACAACGTGCTGCTCTACCTCGACGATATCCAACACACCTCACCGGAGTTCCTGCAGAAGTTCATCTCGCTGTGCGACGCGCAGCGGCGGATCGAGGGCGTCTGGGACGGCCGCACTCGCACCTACGACCTCCGCGGCAAGCGGTTCGCCGTGTGCATGGCCGGTAACCCGTACACCGAGTCCGGTAGCCGATTCCGGGTGCCGGACATGCTCGCCAACCGCGCCGATGTGTGGAACATCGGTGACGTGCTCAGCGGCCGGGAGGACTTGTTCGCCCTCAGCTACATCGAGAACGCACTGACCGCGAACCCGGTGCTCGCGCCACTGTCCGCTCGCGGTCGCGGCGACATCGACGTGCTGGTACGCCTGGCGGCCGGGGACGCCGGGGTGAACCCGGACCAGTTGGAATACCCGTATCCCGCCGTCGAGCTGGACGAGATCCTGTCCGTGCTCGGCAAGCTGCTGCGGGTCCAGCGGGTGGTGCTCGCCAGCAACCGGGCGTACATCGCCTCGGCGGCGCGGTCGGACGCGTCCCGCACCGAGCCGCCGTACCTGCTGCAGGGGTCCTACCGCAACATGAACAAGCTTGCCGAGCGAGTGGTTTCGGTCATGGATGACGAGGATCTGGAGGCTCTGATCGACGATCACTATCTCGGCGAGGCGCAGACTCTCGCCGCCGGCGCCGAGGAGAACCTGCTGAAGTTCGCGGAGCTGCGCGGACGGATGACCGAGGCTCAGGCGGCTCGCTGGACCGAGGTGAAGGCCGGATATCTGCGGGCCCGTGCGCTCGGCGGTGATGATGACGATCCAATGAGGCGTGCGCTCGGCGCTCTCGGGCTGCTCGCGGACCGGGTCGGCGGTGTCGAGGCCGCGATCGAGAGAGCTCGTGGAACCTTGTAGTCGCTAGTCGTACCCGTCCCGGCGGCCCCGCTTGAGCTCGCTCCGCCGCTTCTTGGCCAGCAGGCGACGCTCGATCGAGCCTCTCGTCGGCTTGGTCGGCCGGCGGGGCGGCCGGGGCGGGGCCAGCGCCGAAATCAGAAGGGTAGCCAGCCGGTCGGCCGCCAGCCGGCGGTTGTGTAACTGCGCGCGCGACTCGGACGCCGACACGGTGAGGACACCATCGATCAGCCTGGCGCCGAGTCGCTCGCGCGCTCGCCGTTTCAGCGCCGGGGCCAGCACGGCCGAGGACTCCACGTCCCAGGACAGCTCCACCCGGCTGTCCGTGGTGTTCACGCCCTGGCCGCCAGGACCGCTGGATCGGGAGAACCGCCAGCGCAGCTCGGCGGCGGGTATCGTCAGATGATCATTGACGTGCAGGTCGCCCGCGCTCACCCCAGCAGCATCGCACTCGGGGCAAAGTGATGGCCGACCCGGCCGCGGCAATCGCGCTAGAGTCTGGCCATGAGCCCTGACCTCGTGCCTTCGTCCCAGCCTGATGCGCATGTGCGCATGTCGGATCGGGATCGTGAGCAGGTGGTGACGCAGCTGAACCAGGCGGTCAGCGAGGGCCGGCTGACCCTGACGGAGTTCGAGGAGCGGATCGACGGCGTGCTTGCCGCCAGAACGTTCGCCGACGTGACGCCGTACATCGCCGACCTGCCTTCCGCGGCGGCGCAGCCGCCGGCCGGCGACGCGACGTTCAGCGCCCGCGGCTCCAGCATCATCCGGACCGGCCGCTGGACCGTGCCGGCCCGGCTGCGGATCGAGGCCCGCGGGTCGAAAGTGCGGCTCGATTTCACTCGTGCCAGGATCACGTCCCCGGTTGTGCATGTCTCGATCAAGGTGCACGGGTCGGGCGTACGCCTGACCGTGCCGCCCGGGTCATCCGTCGAGATCGGATCGATCTCGATGCACGGCAGTTCGGCTCGCACCGCCCGGGTCGGCACCGAACCGGTACCGGGTCATGTGCATTTCGTCGTCACCGGCGAAGCGCACGGCAGTTCGGTCCGGGCCCGGCCGCCGCGCGCGTGGCGGTGGCCGTGGGAGCGGCGCTCGCCGCTGGCGGCCGCCGGTGGCTGACATGTCACTCGCCGGGGGCGCCTCGCCGTCAAGGAAGTAACCCCCGGACTGTCGGCAACCCGCCAGGCCGGGCGAAACATCGAGCGGAGTGGAGTCGGGCGGGTAGCGTGTGGGGTGTTGTCCGCGCGGTGCCGGGTTTCGACGACGGCCGGATTGGGCACATCCGGCGTGCGGGTATGCCGGGCCTGGCTCCGTGATCCCTTGAGGTTTGCCGCCTGACGGGTTCCCAGCCGAGCCGGGGCGCAGACCAGCTTTTCGGGCGTGCGATGAGCGGGACTCCGGTCATCACCGAGCGATGAGGAGAGACTGATGAAGACGCTGTGGATAGCGGCCGGATTCGCTGCCGGGTATGTGCTCGGCACCAAGGCTGGCCGCGAGCGTTACGAGCAGATCGCACAGGCTGCCAACGAACTCGCCAACAAGCCGGCGGTCGCCGACGCGCAGGCGCGAGTGCGGCAGCTCGCCGAGCGCGGGCGTGACGTCGTGAAGGCCCGGATCGGCAGCGCCGACGAGGAGGCGGCTGTGGCCACCGTGGAGTAATGGCGCCGCCCCTTCGGCGCCGGTCCCCAGGTGAGCTGGGGGCCGGCGCCGTCAGCGATCCGAGTACTCCTCGGCGAGTTCAAGCGCGGCGCGGCGCCCGGCCGGTGGGTTACTTCGCGTAGGTCCGGCCCTTCCAGGCCGCGCCGCGGCCACGGGCGTGCTGAATCGCCGAGTCCACGGTCATGCCCAGGTAGAGCGTCGCGGTCACCGGCAGGGCCAGCGCCTCGATGACCGAGCGCCGGTAGTACCGCAACATCGGTGCGTAGAGGCAGCTCATCAGCGACCACGTCGCGCCGCCGACGGCCAGCAGGCCGAGATCGCCGTTCACCGCACCGGCTATCGTGGCCGCCGGTGGCACCCAGAACATGAGGCCCAGCCCGGCGACCGTTCCGGCCAGAAGCATGACCGAGTATCGCAGCTGTGCGTACGCGCTGCGGGACACCATGTGCCAGAGGTCGCCCAGACCGGGGTACGGCCGGATCGAATCAACCCGGTCGGCCAGGCCAAGGAAGGTGCGACCGCCGTGGCTCTTGATCAGTCGTGCCAGTGCGACATCGTCGATAACCGCGTCGCGAATGGCCCTCAGCCCACCGGCCGCGGCCAATGCCGGACGGTGGACCAGGCTGCACCCGCCGGCGGCGGCCGCGGTCCGGGTACCCGCCCGATTGCTCCATCGGAACGGGAACAGCATCGCGAAGAAGAACACGAACGCCGGCACGATCAACCGCTCCCAGCCGGTGCGCACCCGCAGCCGCGCCATCTGCGATACCAGCTGGTACCCGCCGGCTTCGGCGGCCACCACCAACCGGCGCAGAGAGTCCGGCCGGTGCGCGATGTCGGCGTCGGTCAGCAGTAGGTAGTCGACATCCTCCGCGGCGGCGATGCCGGCCGAGAGCGCCCAGAGCTTGCCGGCCCAGCCGTCCGGAGGCTCGCCCGGCCGGATCACCTCAATCGGCCATTGCGCAAGCAGGTCGGTGGTGGCGTCGGTCGAGTTGTCGTCCACCACGACCACGCGCTGCTGACCCGGATAGTCCTGCGCGAGCAGCGATGGGATGGTTATCGGCAGTACGGAGGCTTCGTCGCGGGCCGGTACCAGAACGGCGATGCGCGGCCATGGATCCGGGTCCGGCCCGTCAGCTTCCGGGAGCCGGACGTCGGTCCGCCAGAACCAGCCGCGGGCCAGGGCCAGACAAATCCACCCAAGCGCCGATGCCGCGGCCGCGATCCGCATGGCCATCCACACGTACCGGACCTTAGTGCTTGTTCCCGGACGGCCGGGAGGCCGACCGCCGCTGCGTTGGCTACCAGCGGGTTCCTAAGCTTCGTCACAACATCCGCGCGCGATACTGCCTGGTGACCCCGCCGTGGTTGTAGCGACCACGGTAACGACCGGGCAAATTGCCAGATCTGCCCGCACTTGCTGCTTGTTCCTGGACTGCTTGGCTGGGGTGTGGCGGGCCCGGAGGCGCACTGGACTCCGCCCCGCCTCCGCCGGCAGTTCGGGAACAAGCACTGAGGTCCGTGCCGCCGATGGCGTGGCCAGGCGGTTTTGTGTGAGTATTGGGACCGGTTCGCCCGAACGAGTAGGAGAGATTGGTCCATGTAGACACCGGGAACTCCTCCTTCCCTAAGCCCCTCGATCAACGTCAGGACCCCTCCGAAGAATGCGTACCCTCGCTCGTTCACAATGGCTGCTCGTCGGCGTCATCGCGGTAGTGGCCGCAGGCCTGATCATCGCTGCATGGGCGCCCGCCCGGGCCAACGACGCCAAGTCGAAAGCCGGCGCGTCGCCGTCCGTGCAAGGTCCGAACGGCCGGCCCAGTGCCCGGCCGAACATCGTGTTCGTCCTTACCGATGACCTGTCCTGGAACCTCGTCAAGTACATGCCCGAGGTCCAGAAGCTGCGGACACAAGGGGTGACCTTCAGTAACTATGTGGTTACCGACACGCTTTGCTGCCCCTCCCGGTCGTCGATCTTCACCGGCAACTTCCCTCATGACACCGGCGTCTACACCAACAACTCTCCCGACGGCGGTTTCACCGTCTTCAACGCGCGCGGCAACGAGAACCACACGTACGCGACCGCCTTGCAGGCCGACGGGTACGCCACCGCGATGATGGGCAAGTACCTCAACGGCTACGTGCCGACGGACAACTACGTGCCGCCGGGCTGGAACGAATGGGACGTCGGAGGCAAGGCGTATTACGAGTACAAGTACGACCTGGACGAGAACCACACCGTCCGGCACTACGGCAGCGCTCCGGCTGATTACCTCACCGACGTGCTGTCCGCCAAGGGCAACGCGTTCATCGAGCGAAACGCCGCGGCCGGCAAACCATTCGTACTGGAGATCGGGACCTACGCGCCACACAAGCCGTACACCCCGGCGCCGACGGACCTGAATAAGTTCCCCGGGCTCAAGGCACCGCGGACCAAGGCGTTCGACCGCCTTCCAGTGAATCCGCCGGCCTGGCTTGCCAACCACACGCCATTGTCCCAGCATTTGAAGACAAAGCTGGACACGGTCTTCCGGATGCGGGCGCAATCGGTCCAGGCGGTAGACCGGATGATCGGGCGCCTCCGGGCCACCCTTGAGGCCACCGGCGTTGCCGATAACACGTATTTCGTGTTCAGTTCGGACAACGGTTTCCACCTCGGTGAGTACCGTCTTGGTCCGGGCAAGCAGACGGCCTACGACACCGACGTCCGGGTACCTCTCGTGGTGGTCGGCCCGCATGTGCCGGGCGGCGTCACGCTGAACCAGGTGGCGCAGAACATCGACCTCGCACCGACGTTCGAGAGCCTGGCCGGGCTGAAGATCAAGTCAAATGTGGATGGCCACAGCCTGGTTCCCTTGCTGAGTGGCAAGAGCCCTTCGGACTGGCGGACCGCATCGTTGATTGAGCATCACGGACCGGACGCGCTACCCGGCGATCCGGACGCCCAGACGCCGCGACAGGGCATCCCGCCGACATATAACGCGCTCTGGACGCCCGGCTACACGTACGTGGAGTACAAAGACGGTGACATCGAGTACTACGACCGGCTCAAGGATCCCTACGAACTGAACAACATCGCCGGCCAGCTGTCGACGGCCCGGAAGGCAGCGCTTCATCAGGCGCTGGTCGGGCTGCGCACGTGCCACACGTACACCACGTGCTGGGCGGCCGGGCACGTCGACGTGACTCCGAGCCTCTGATCAGCTTCGCGGCCCGATCTCGCCGAGCCACTGGTCGAATGTTGTCGTCATCAGACGCGCGTCCGGTCCGGGGAGCAGAGCCTCGCCGGACGCGTCGAGGCCCATCGGGCCGCGCCAGCTGGGGATCAGCTTGAGGTTTTCGCCGCGAGCCGACAGGGTGCGCCGTGCCATGTCGACCAGATCCTGCGGCTCCGGCCCGGCGATGTCGATCGTGGCCGGAAAGTCGCCGTCGGCGAATGTGGCCGCCTCGATCAGGACCGTGGCCACGTCGTCAACCGCGATCGGCTGCACCAGCAGCGGCGGGATCACGGCGGTGTCGCCCTGCCGGGTCCATCCGGCGACCATCTCGGCGAAGTCGAAGAACTGGGTGGCCCGGACGATCCGGTACGGCATCAGGCCGACCGAGACCAGTTCCTCTTGACGCCGCTTGCCGGCGTAATGGGCACTGCCCGGGATCTCGTCGATGCCCACGATCGATAGCAGCACGTGCCGGCCCACACCGGTGCGCTGCTCCGAGGCCAGCAGCTTGGTGGTACCGGCCTCGAAGAACGCGACCACCTGATCCGTGTCGGTTGCGGCGGTGTTGGATGCGTCGATTACCGCGTCGACGCCCTCCAGCGCGCTGTCGAGCCCCTCGCCGGTGGTGATGTCGACCCCGGCCGAGCGCGATATCACCACGCTCTGGTGACCCGACTCGTCAAGTGCCTCGACCACACGTCGGCCGACCAGGCCGGTACCACCGGCTACTGCGATGCGCATAGTGCCATTATGGCGACATCGAGGTATCGCCGTGACGTTCCGGTCAGCATGATTGTGAGCCGTGACCAGGCCTGCACCTGGCACGGCGCAACAGGCACTAAAGCCACGCCGCGGTATCCGTCGGCAGCGCACCGCCGTCGAGCGGACCGCTGGCCAGCTTCGGGGTGCCCGGCAACGGGTACGGGGTGTCGGTGAAGTTGACGAAGCATTTCCAGCCGTCGGCCCGCTCGAAGCCGAGCACGCCGGGCGGGGTGTCGAGCCAACGCAGGTCGCCGGTCAGGACGTTGCGGCGCAGTTCGAGCGCCGACCGGTACAGCGAGAGCATCGAGTCCGGATCATCGCTCTGCGCCGCGACGGTAAGCGGCGCCCAGTCGGCCGGGATGGGCAGCCAGGATCCGGGGCCGCCGGAGAAGCCGAATGGTGGGGTCGTACCGGACCATGGCAGCGGTACCCGGCAGCCATCGCGGCCTTTGTCTCGCCCACCGGACCGGAACCAGACCGGGTCCTCCCGGACCTCGTCGGGCAGATCGAAGACCTCCGGAAGCCCGAGTTCCTCGCCCTGATAGAGGTACGCCGACCCGGGCAGCGCCAGCATCAGCATGATCGCCGCGCGGGCCCGCTCGGCCGAGCTGTAGCGGCTGCGGTGACGTTGCATGTCGTGGTTCGACAGCACCCACGTCGTCGGAGCCCCGACCAGCCCGGCCGCACCCAGCGAGGCGTCGATCACCGCGCGGAAACTGTCCGCGCTCCACTCCGCCTGCAGGAAGTCGAAGTTGAACGCCTGGCTCAGCTCGTCCGGGCCGATGTAGCGGGCGAGCCGCCGTGGGCTGGACACCCACGCTTCGGCCACCGCCATCCGGTCGCCGGGGTAAGAGTCGAGGATCTTGCGCCAGCTTCGGTAGATCTCGTGCACCTCGTCCTGGTCCCAGTACGGCAGCGCGGTCTGCTCGAGCAGCCCGGTGTGCACGCCGCCGACCGACGGCAGGCCTTCGGCCTTGACCATGCCGTGGGCGACGTCGATGCGGAATCCGTCCACGCCCCGGTCCAGCCAGAATCGGAGGATGGCCTCGAATTCGGCCCGCACCTCGACGTTGGTCCAGTTGAAGTCCGGCTGCGAGCTGTCGAACAGGTGCAGATACCACTCACCGTCGCTGACCTGGGTCCAGGCCGATCCGCCGAAGACCGACTGCCAGTCGTTGGGCGGGCCGCCATCAGGGCCGGACGGCCGGAACAGGTACCGGTCCCGCTCCGGCGAGCCGGGGCCGGCGGCTAGAGCAGCGATGAACCACGGATGGTCCGAAGAGGAGTGATTGGGAACGATATCGACGATTACCCGGATGCCTTCGGTGCGCGCGGTCGCCACCATCTCATCGAACTCCGAGAGCGTGCCGACCTTCGGGTCAACGTCCCGGTAGTCGGCTACGTCGTACCCGCCGTCGCGCATCGGCGAGCGGTAGAACGGGGTCAGCCAGATCGCGTCAACGCCGAGATCGCGGAGGTACGGCAGCCGGGAGCGCAGCCCGGCCATGTCGCCGATGCCGTCGCCGTTGCCATCGGCGAAGCTGCGGACGTAGATCTCGTATATGACAGCGGTCCGCCACCATTGGGGCTTGGGCATCGCAGTCCTTTCAAGCTTGGAGCCGATATCGCGGCCGTCGAGCGGTCTGGTGACGGTCAGCGGCGAGCAACGCCGGTCGATCCGCGGACCACCAGTTCCGGACGGAACACATACTCCGAATGTGGAGCCGGCTGACCGTCGATCGCATCGGTCATCGCGCGTACCGCCGCCTTTGACATTGCCAGCACCGGCTGGCGCAGTGTCGACAGGGGCGGATCGGTGAACGGGATGAGTGCGGAGTCGTCGTAACCGAGCACCGAGACGTCGTCCGGAACGGACAGACCGCGCGCCCGGATTGCCCGGATCGCACCGAGTGCCATCAAGTCCGAGCCGCAGATGATGGCGGTGACGTCCCGGTCCAGGAGCTGATCGGCGGCGGCGTGGCCGCCCTCGACGCCGAACAGCGACAGCTGGATCTCCGGCTTCAAACGGTACTGCTCCATGGCGCTCCGATAGCCGGCGATCTTCCGTTGCACCGGGATGAATCGCTGGGGCCCGGAGATCAGGCCGATCCGCTCGTGGCCGAGTGAGACCAGATGCGAGACGGCCATCTGCCCGGCGAGCCTGTCGTCGCACGAGAAGAACGGCGCCGCGATTCCTGGTTTGTACCCGTTGATAAGCGCGATGGGCAGCTTGCGGTTGACGAGCCGGCGGTACCGCTCGGCCGCGATCGTGGTGTCCGCGTGCAGGCCGGAGACGAAGATGATGCCCGAGACGGCGCGTTCGAGCAGCAGTTCGACGAATTCGTCTTCGGTGACTCCACCCGGCGTTTGGGTACACAGCACCGGGGTGTAACCGTGCTGGGCCAGCGACGCGCCGACCACCTGGGCGAACAGCGGGAAGATCGGGTTGTCCAGTTCGGGGGTGACCAGGCCGATGAGACCACCCGCACGCGTCCGGCGGCGTTCGGGACGCTCATGTCCGAGCACGTCCAGCGCGCTCAGGACGCTCTGCCGGGTGTCCGGGCTGACTCCCGGCCGGTCGTTGAGAACCCGGGAGACGGTCGCCTCGCTCACCCCGGCTTGGCGGGCCACGTCCGCGAGGCGAGCACGTGTGGTCTCCGGGGGCATGACGGCACTGTAGACCATGTTGGATGCTCCGTTGCAAGTCTTGCGAAAGGTTTCTAGAGACCCTTTCCAACCCCGACATGCGTTGCTAACATCCCGACACACGAACCAAATTACGTGGCTGCGAGCGGATTTCCGCTCGGCGCCAGTCGCCCGGACAGTGACGACTGTTCATGGACGGCCGCCCCAACAGACCGTGCAACAACGTCCTGCGACCACCCTTGCAACCAGACCTTGCAAGGGCTGCAACGGCCACGTGCACCGGCTGTTGAACTACATGAAGCGCTCCCCCGAGAACATCCCCCCGTTGATTAGGAGTACCCGATGCGCATCCGTACCGCGGGTGTGGTTGTCACCGCTGCGCTGGCCATGCTGGCCGCCGCGTGTGGCAGCAACGGAGCCGCCAAGTCCTCATCGTCCGCGCCGGCCAAGGCCGGCGGCACCCTGGTGATCTGGGCCGATGACCAGCGAGCGGCGGCGCTGAAGCCGTTCGCGCAGAAGTTCGGCCAGGAGAACGGTGTCACCGTCCAGGTGCAGGCGATCTCGAAGGACCTGCAAACCAACTTCGTCACAGCGAGCCAGTCCGGCAAGGGCCCGGACATCGTGGTCGGCGCGCACGACTGGATCGGCAACCTGGTCCAGAACGGCGCCATCGACCCCGTTCAGCTCACCGACAGCCAGAAGAGTCAGTACGCGGACGTGGCGCTGCAGGCGGTGTCGTTCAACGGCCAGACCTACGGCGTTCCGTATGCGATCGAGAACATCGCGCTGATCCGTAACACCGACCTGGCGCCGAAGGCCCCGTCCTCGATGGAGGACCTGGTAAGCCAGGGTCAAGCGCTCAAGAAGGCCAAGAAGGTCACCAACATCATGGCGTTGCAGGTCGGCCAGACCGGCGACGCGTACCACATCTACCCGCTGTTCAGCTCCGGCGGTGGTTACCTGTTCGGCCAGAAGTCCAACGGTGCGTGGGACCCGACCGACGTGGGTGTCAACAGTGCCGGCTCGGTGGCCGCCTTCACCAAGATCCGCGCGCTCGGTGAGAAGGGCAGTGGCGCGCTGACCCGGTCGATCACCCCGGACAACGCCATCCCGACTTTCACCAGTGGCAAGACCGCGTTCCTGATCTCCGGCCCGTGGGCGATCGCCGACATCAAGAAGGCCGGTATCCACTACGACATCACGCCGGTCCCGTCGTTCACCGGGGGCAAGCCGGCTTCGCCGTTCGTCGGCGTTCAGGCGTTCTTCGTCGCCAGCAAGGGCAAGAACAAGGCCCTGGCCAACGAGTTCGCGACCAACTACGTAAGCACTCCGGAACTGCAGGCGGCGCTCTATCAGGCCAACCCGCGTCCGCCGGCGCTGACCGCGGCGCTGACCCAGGTGGAGAGCACCGACCCGGACATCCAGAAGTGGTTCGAGGCGGGCAAGACCGGCACCCCGATGCCGAACATCCCGGCGATGGCCGCCATCTGGGGCCCGTTCGGCAAGGCTGAGGCCGCGATCATCGGAGGCGCCGACGTCAAGTCGACCCTCGACGCGGCACAGCAGGCGATCACCGCGGCGATCGCCAAGTAAGCGGATGTCAACGCAGAAGCTCGCGGGCGCGGAGGGGCGAACCACCCCTCCGCGCCCGCGCGGCGTTCGTCCTGGCCCGGTCAACCGGGCCACGGCCGCCGGCACCTCCACCACGGGCCTGGTGGTCAAGCTGGTGCTGCTCGGAATCGTGGCCGCGCTGGCCGTCCTCGCGGCCCCGCCCCTGGTCTCCGGACGCCAGTGGGGCTGGCTCGCGGTCCTAGCCGTGACGACCGCGCTGATCTTCTACGCCTACCTGTCACCGCGCCGCATCGCACTCAAATACTTCGTTCCCGGCCTGCTCTTCCTGGTCGGCTTGCAGATCCTTCCGGTACTGCTGACGGTGACCACCGCGTTCACCAACTACGGGGACGCCCACCGAGGCTCCAAGGCCGACGCCATCGCGGCGATCCAGTCGTCCTCGGTCAAGCAGGTGCCCGGTTCTACCGAGTACTCGATGTCGGTCGCGACCAAGGGGGACCCGGCCACCGGGAAACTGGTCTTCCTTCTCTTGGACCCGGCCGGTACCGCGTACGTCGGCGACAGTTCCGGCCTTCACAAGATTGACTCCGGCAGCGTCACCATCACCGGATCGAAAATCACGGCGGCCAGCGGCTACACGGTTCTCACCTTCAGCCAGAGCAGCCTCCGGCCGGATGACATCGAGAACCTGATCGTCCCGACCAGCGACGGGGCCATCCGAGCCAACGGCCTGTCCCGGGCGTACGATGGCAAGGCGGTCTCGCACTACGACTCGGCCTGCGACTGCGTCACGAACTCCGACACCGGCAAGGTGTGGACGGCCGACAACAAGGCCGGCCTGTTCGTCTCCGCCGACGGCGAACGCCTTCCGCAGGGCTGGAAGGTCAATGTCGGATTGCGCAACCTGGCTGACGTGGTCACCGACTCGCGGATCTCCGGCCACTTCCTCACCACCCTGGTCTGGAACCTCGCCTTCGCGTTCCTGTCGGTGTTCGTCACGTTCGCGCTGGGTGTGGCGATCGCGCTGGCGCTGCACTCGGATCGAATCCGCGGCCTGCGGTTCTATCGCGTCCTGCTGGTCCTGCCGTACGCCATGCCGTCGTTCGCCATGCTGTTGGTCTGGAGCGACATGTTCAACCAGGACTTCGGCTTGATCAACAAGCTGTTCGGGATGAATGTCGACTGGCTCGGCAACCCGTGGACGGCACGGCTGGCGGTCATCCTGATCCAGTTGTGGCTCGGGTATCCGTACATGTTCCTGGTGTCCACCGGCGCGTTGCAGGCGATCCCACGGGATCTCGGCGAGGCGGCGGCGATCGACGGGGCGACTCCGTGGTCGCGGTTCCGCCGGGTCACCTTGCCGCTGCTTCTGGTGGCGCTGTCACCGCTCCTGATCTCCTCGTTCGCCTACAACTTCAACAACTTCAACGCCATCCGGCTGACTACCGATGGCGGTCCGTTCCCGGCCACCGACTCGACCACCGGCGCCACCGACCTGCTGGTGACCTACACCTACCGGCTCGCCTTCGGCGGATCCGGCGCCCAGTTCGGCCTGGCCGCGGCGGTGTCCATTTACATCTTCGCGATCGTCACGATCATCGCGGCGGTGAGCTTCCGCCGTACCCGTTCGCAAGAGGAGGTGTTCTCGTGACCGCCACGCACGCCGGCGCCCCGCCCCGGTCAACGCGGGCCGGCCGGTGGGTTCGGCAAATCGGCTGGCGGCACCTGGTCGCGTTGGGCGCGATCGTGTTCTCGCTGTTCCCGATCGTCTTCGTGGTCTCCGCGGCGCTGAACCCGGTTGGCACGCTGTCGTCGACGAACGTCATCCCCGAGGGCGCCGGTTTCGGGAACTTCACGGATCTGTTCCACAAGACCGCCTTCGCGCACTGGTTCGTCAACTCCGTCGTCATCGCGAGCCTGTCGTCGGCCGGCGGGGTGTTCATGTCGCTGCTGGCGGCCTACGCCTTTTCCCGGATGCGGTTCCGCGGCCGTCGAGTCGGCTTGATCTCGCTTCTGCTGATCCAGATGTTTCCCCAGTTCCTGGCCATGGTGGCGATTTACTCGATGTTCGGGTCGATCGGCGACTACTACCCGGCCTTCGGCCTGAACACCCAACTCGGCTTGCTGATCCTTTACATGGGTCCGGCGCTGGGCGTGGGCACGTGGCTGATGAAGGGGTTCCTGGACAGCATCCCGAAGGAGATCGATGAGTCGGCGGTGATGGACGGCGCCAGCCACGTGCAGACGTTCTTCCGCATCATGCTCCCGCTGGTGGCCCCGATCCTCGCGGTGACCACGCTGCTCGGCTTCATCGGCACCATCAACGAGGTGCTGTTCGCGAGCATCTTCCTGACCAGCCCGGACACCAAAACGCTGGCGGTCGGGCTGTTCGGCCTGCTGCAGGGCCAGCGCAACGCCAACTTCGGGATGTTCGCCGCGGGCTCGCTGATCACCGCGGTGCCGACCGTGGTGCTGTTCTACTTCCTGCAGCGCTACATCGTTTCCGGTCTGACGGCAGGATCGGTCAAAGGATGAGCATGTTTCATCACGATGGTTCTGCGCTGTACGTGCCGGTGCAAGCTCCGGCGCTGGGCGAGACGGTACCGGTATTCGTACGCGGTCCGGTCGGATCCGGCGTGGACCACGTGTACGTGCGTTCCACGCCGGACGGGGAGCCACGGTTTGACGAGGCGGTACTGGATCGCGTCCACAACGGCGTCGGCTGGTGGCGCGCCCACCTGGTGGTACATAACCCGGTAACGAACTACCGGTTCCTGCTGGCCGGCCCCGGTGGGTACCGATGGCTGACCGGTTATGGCGAGGTCACCCACGATGTGCCGGATGATACCGACTTCCGGCTGGTCAGCTACCCGGCGCCACCGGACTGGGCGGCTGACGCGATCATCTACGAGATCTTTCCGGACCGCTTCGCCCGCTCGCAGTTCGCCGACGGGCGAGCGGCTCCGGACTGGGCGATCCCATGCGACTGGGATACTCCGGTGGTCGGCCGGGGTCCCCAGACGCCCCGCCAGTTCTACGGCGGCGACCTTGACGGCATAACCGCCCGGCTGGATCACATCCAGCGGCTCGGCGCCAACACCATCTACCTGACGCCGATCTTCCCGGCGCGCTCCAATCACCGGTATGACGCGTCGAGCTTCGACGAGGTGGACTCGCTCCTCGGCGGCACGGCGGCGCTCGCCCGGTTGGCCGCCGCGGCACGCGAGCGTGGCCTGCGGCTGCTCGGCGACATCACCACCAACCACACCGGCGACGCGCATCCCTGGTTCACCGGGCCGGACCGCAAGGACTTGTACTACATCGGCCCGGACGACTCGTATGAGTCCTGGTGGGGCGTGTCCAGCCTGCCCAAGCTCGACTGGGGATCGGAGGAACTGCGCCATCGGTTTTTCGACGGGCCGCATTCGTTGACCGCGCGCTGGCTGCGGTATTTCGACGGATGGCGGGTCGACGTGGCCAACATGACCGGCCGGCTCCGGGATCAAGACGACACGCACGAGGTGGCCCGGCTGATGGCGGCCGCCGTCCGTGCGGCGCGCAAGGATGGCCTGCTGGTCGCCGAGCACGCCCACGATTCGACCGGTGACCTGGACCGCAACGGCTGGCACGGCACCATGAACTACGGCGGCTTTCTGAGGCCGGTCTGGAGTTGGCTCGGCGGCGGCGCGGCGCTGCCCGACTTCCTCGGAGTACCGGTTCCGGTGCCGCGGCGCGACGGCATGACCACGGTGGCGACCATGCGTGCGTTCGCGTCCCGTACCTCGTGGTCGGCGTACCGGGCATCGTGGAACTTGCTCGGCTCCCACGACACCGCCCGGATCCGGACCGTCGTCGGTGACACGGACCTGGTCGGAGTGGGTGCCGGGCTGCTGGCCACCATGCCCGGTACGCCGATGATCTTCTCCGGCGACGAGTGGGGCATGATCGGCGACAACGGTGAGGACTCGCGTCGCCCCATGCCCTGGGACCGGCCGGAGACCAGGGACAACCAGACCTACGACCGGTATCGCTCGCTGCTCGGCCTGCGAGCCGGGCACCCCGCGCTGCGCCATGGCGGCCTGCGATTCGCCTACGCCGGCAAGGACGCCATCGCGTTTTGGCGGGAGACCGCCGACGAGCGCCTGCTGGTGGTCGCTCGCCGCGGTGGCAGCGCTCCCGTAACGGTGGATCTGGGGGCGGACGTCACGGCAGACAATGTGTACGGCGGGGCCGGTCTTGCCGTGTCCGATGGGCTGGGTACGGCATCCGATGACGGGCCATCGGTGCAGGTGTGGGCAGTGTCGCGATGATGGGAGCGATTCCAGATACATTGACCGGTGCGCTCGCACCGCTAAGCTGGCGGTCACTCGCCGTTATCAGACGTGCGGCGAGCACCTGGGTGGCTCAACGACGTACGGCGGCGGACAGGTTCGGCACGCGATGACTCTGCAGCGAGACGACGGTAACGGGCGGGCTGCGGGCTCCGCGGTCCGGCTGGCCGACATCGCGGTCCAGGCCGGGGTGAGCGAGGCCACGGTCAGCCGGGTCCTCAACGGCAAGCCGGGCGTGTCCGGGCCCACTCGCCAGGCAGTGCTCGCCGCGCTCGACATCATCGGTGTCGAGCGCCCGGTACGGACCCGGCAGCGCAGCGCCGGGCTGATCGGCCTGATCACGCCCGAGCTGGACAACCCCATCTTTCCGGCGTATGCGCAGGTGATCGAGCGGCTGCTGGCGCTGCACGGGTACACCCCGGTGCTGTGTACCCAGATGCCCGGCGGCGCCATCGAGGACGAGTTCACGTCGATGCTCGTCGAGCGCGGCGTCGACGGCATCATCTTCGTGTCGGGTCTGCACGCCGACACCACCACGAAGGCAGACCGGTACCTCCGGCTGATCGAGCGCGGCCTGCCGATCGTGCTCATCAACGGCTTCATGGAGGGGGTGCCCGCGCCGTTTTTCTCGGTCGATGACCGCAGCGCGATGGGCCTCGCCGTGCGCCATCTGACCGCGCTCGGCCACACCCGGCTAGGCTTGGCCGTCGGGCCGGCCCGGTTCTTCCCGGTGGTACGCAAGATCGAGGGTTTCCAGGCCGCCATCGCGGCGGCCGGGTCCGGCGTCGAGGGCGCGGTCTCGCACTCCATCTTCTCGTTCGAAGGTGGTCAGGCGGCCGGAGAAGCGCTGATCACGCAGGGTTGCACGGCAGTCATCTGCGGAAGCGACATGATGGCGCTCGGTGTGGTCCGGGCGGCCCGGGATCGGGGCCTGCGGGTACCCCAGGACATCGCGGTCGTCGGCTTCGACGATTCGCCGCTGATCGCCTTCACCGATCCGCCACTGACCACGATCCGGCAGCCGGTCGCCGCGCTCGCCGCGGTTGCCGTGAACGCCCTCATCGAGACCATCAACGGCAGCCATCCACCACCCGGTGAGTTCATGTTCCAGCCGGAACTCGTGGTCCGCGGCTCGACCGAGGCTCCAGCGGCCTGACGGCATGGGCGCCGTTTGGCGCGGGCCGAACTTGACGTCGGACCTTCACGGCCCCGGACGCGTTTTCGCCTTTTCTGCGCTCGCCGCTCGACGAATCGGGCATTGACGGCCGGTGGCGTCGAAAAAGCGGAAACCGTGGCCGAGCCCGGGAAGGTGCTGCCGCGCTCGGGAACGCGCTTAGCGACCGTCAGCTCCCGCGATGATGGCCACGGCGTCGTGCGCCGGCACGGTCACCGCGGCGACGCCGCCGTCGGCGACCGTCACGGCGAGCCCGGCGCAGGTCTTGCCCGGCGCCTCGCTTGGCTGGACACGGCCGCCCTTGTGGACGAGGTCGCAGTAGGTACCGGCCGGAAGTCCGGTCTGGAACGGCTGCACTACCGGGGCGTCACCGGCGTTGATGGCAACCCAGCCGTTCGCCGCCGCGGCCGGCCCCCGGCTGAACGCGATGGCGTCGGCGCCGTCCGACCACCAGTTGCTGACCGTCGGGTCGCCGTGGGTCGCGTTGTGGAACGCGATCATGCCGGCCAGCGTACGGTCCTCGCAGGTCCACGCCCTGCCGCAGACGACCGGTTGGACAAAGCCGCGGGCGTCCGACGGTGGCGGCTGATCGTAGCCGGTGTAGGTGAACGAGCTGAACACCGTGGGGGTGCCGTAGTTCCACGCCAGCATGAAGACGTTTGCCAGGGTGTAGTCGGCGCCGTCGGTGTAGTCCAGTGTCGAGTCATCGCGAGAGGTGTCGTGGTTGGTCACGAAGACGACGGCGGCGTTGCTCGGCTCGTACACGCCGCCGGTTCCGAAGCCCTCCAGACCGGAGATGCCGGTGACGAACTGTCCCCGCAGGTTGCGTGCGTAGTTGAACTCGAGCACCTTGCCCAGCACCTCGTAGTCGGACATCGGGGGTACGCCGGGCATCACTTCCTGAAACCAGAACGGCTGCCTGGTCAGCTTCTGCTTGATCGCCCTCAGATCGGCGACCGGTATGTGTTTGGCCGCGTCGATCCGGAAACCGTCGACGCCGACGCTGATCAGGTCATTGAGGTAGCCGGCGATCTGATCGCGTACATGCGCCGACTCGGTACGCAGGTCGAGCAGGCCCAGCAACTCGCAGTTCTGTACCTGCTTGACGTCGTTCCAGTCGCTGATCTGGCCATCGGGCGCGGGACAGTCGATCGGGTACGCGTGGAAGTCGCCGGGCGTGTAGCCGGCGTCCGGATAGTGCCGGTCGGCGGTGTAGGTGGCGCCGCCGTAGCCTTTGGTGCTGGTCTGCCCGCTGCCGGTCATGTGATTGATGACGGCGTCGACGTAGACCTTCACTCCGGCCCGGTGGCACGAGTCCACCATGGCGGCGAACTGAGCGCGGTCGCCGAACCGGCTGTTCAGGTCGTACCCCACCGGCTGGTAGACGTCCCACCATGGGTGACCGTCGACGTCGAGCGAGTCTTCCGGCGGCGCCACCTGGACCGCTGCATATCCGGCCGGTCCCAACGTGCTGGTGCACTCGCTCGCGACGGACGTCCACGGCCACTCCCAGAGGTTGGCGATGACGTCGTCGGCGGGGCGGGCCGGGCGGCTGTCAGCGCTGGCCCCGTCGCAGGCGCCAAGGGCCGCCGCGAGGGCGGCGATGGCGGCGGCAGCGGTCGCCCGCCGTCGGCGGCGCACGCGCCCGGACGCGGCAACGATGTGACTGCTGGCGGCGCTGGCACGCGTCGCACCGTCGCGCTGTTGCGACCGGTGCGTGCGTGCGAGAGGGATTCGCACGCACAGCAGCCTGCGTCCGGATCGGCTCCCCGTCAAGACGTCTTCCAGAAACTTGCAGAAATTTTCAGAGGCCGTCGCCGTAGGCGACGTGATGGCGCGGCCGGCGGCGCACTGGACACCGCCGCGCCCCTGCCGACAGCTCAAGGACGAGCACTGAGCGTTCGGCGAACCGGCGGTGTCCCTCGATGCCGTGATTGACAGCCTGCGATGGCTCTGGTTGGTTAGCCGCGTGCGCCATTCGCGAGCGTGGGTCACCATTGCGGCCGTGTTGTCGGTCGCGGCCGGCGCCACCGTCGGCCTTAGGCATGCGGCGTCCGGCCCGGATTGGGCGCCGGGCGCGTTGGGTGGTGTCCACGACAGCTCGCTCATGATGGCCGCGCAACCGGAGAACCGGGTCGGGACCGCGACTCCGTCGCTGAGCCCCGGCCCGTCACCGACGGTAACCGGGAAGGCTTCGCCCAAGCCGACCTCCTCGCCGAAGACGACGGTGAAGAAGTCGCCGGCCGCCAAGAAGACGCCCCCGCCGGCCGATGCCACGGTAGTCAGCCGGCTTCTTGCCCAGATCAACCAGCTTCGGGCCAACAACGGCCTGCCCGCGCTGAAACTGAGTGATGGTCTGATCGCCAGCGCTCACAAGCACAACCTGAAGATGATGGGTTCGTGCGGGATGCAGCATCAGTGCCCGGGCGAGGCCTCGCTCGGCGACCGGATCAGCGCCGAGGGCGTGCGCTGGACCTCGTGCGGCGAGAACATCGGCTGGAGCGGACCACATCCGGATACCGATGCCGCCCTGATCGCCGCGGCCGAGGGCCTGACCCTGGCCATGTACAACGAGAAACCGCCGGACGACGGTCACCGCCGCAACCTGCTCAGCACGAGCTTCCATCACGTCGGGATCGACGTGGTCCGGGATTCGTCCGGCAAGGTGTGGCTGACCCAGGACTTCAGCAGCTGAAGCGATCGGTGCGAGGATTGGCCCATGGCTGACCGTCCGTACGTGGTGCTGAGCTGCGCCATGAGCCTGGACGGCTACATCGACGACGCGAGCGGGCAGCGCCTGGTTTTGTCGAACGAGGCGGATCTCGACCTGATCGATGATCTGCGCGCCGGCGTGGACGCGATCCTGATCGGCGCCGGCACGGTCCGGCGCGATGATCCGCGGCTGGAAGTGCGGTCGGCGCGGCGCCGGGACGCGCGGGTCAGCGCTGGGCAGCCGCCGACGCCGATCAAGGTAGTGCTGAGCGGAGCCGGCGAACTGGATCCGTCGGCTCGCCTGTTCGCCGGGAACACCGCCCAAACAGTGGTGTACGGGTCGCCGGTGACCGCATCGGCACTTGGGCGGGTCGCCACCGTCGTACCCATGGCGGCCCCGATCGATCTGGACATCGTCCTGTCCGATGTGTGGCGGCGCGGGGTGCGGCGGCTCCTGGTCGAGGGCGGCAGCCGCATCCACACCCAGTTCCTGGAACGTGGCCTGGCCGACGAGCTGAGACTGGTTGTGGCACCCTTCTTCATCGGTGACCACCGCGCGCCCCGATTCGTCGGCGATGGCCGGTTTCCTTATACGGACGCCCGGCGGATGCGCCTGGCCCGTACCGAGACGGTCGGCGACTGCGCGGTGCTGACCCTGATGGCGCCAGAGGGAAGCCGATGACCGCAACGGCGAGCAATGGGAGCATCGGGCCGACCGCTGAGGATCTGCGCTGGATGGACGCCGCTATCGACTTGTCGCGACGTTGCCCGTTCGTGCCGGACCGGTTCAACGTGGGAGCCGTGGTGGTCGCCGGCGGGCACGAGCTGGCGCACGGCTATTCCCGCGACGTTGACTCGCATGTGCACGCCGAGGAGTCGGCGCTGTCTCGGCTATCCGGCATGAACCTGGCCCACGCGACCATTTACACGACCATGGAACCGTGCTCGGTCCGGCTGTCCCGGCCGCGTACCTGTACCGAGCTGATCCTGGCCAGCGGTATCCGGCGGGTGGTGTACGCGGTCCGGGAGCCGGCGTTCCTGGTCGAGTGCGACGGCGTCGAACGCCTGAACCGGGCCGGCGTCGAGGTGATCGGGACACCGTCGCTGGCGGCCGCGGTCCGGACCGTGAACGCGCACATCCCGTGGGACTGATCGGGCCGCGTCATCACAGCCGGTGACGGCGGAGTACCAGCAGTTCACCGCCGGGGCTGGTCCGTTTTGTTGATCGGTGCCCGTCAATACACCTAATGGGCAGTGGAATGTCGGTAAAACGTCGTGCAAATGTCGGCCAAAAGTCGTGTCGCTTCGTCCGGATTAGCCCGACGATCGTCCACGGTACTAACTTCTCGTGGTGTATCGATCACTCTCGATTACCGGACCGGAGGTGGTGCCGTGGTCGGGGAGCGCGCGACTGGCGTGCGCTCCAGAGTTGGGACAGCGAGCCGGACAGGCGAGGCGGACAGATCCGGGGGATGCGGAGGGCAGCGTGAGGTTATCGCCGTACAGCGAGGAGACTCGGCGGCGGGCGGCTGCGGAGGCGCTGGCGCGTAAGGCCAGCGGGCAACGGTTCTTCCTGCGTGACGTCGCGGCCGAGGTGGGGGTCCGGCCGGCGACGATCCGGAACTGGGTGGCGCAATTCGGGCCGGGCGACGACGGCCTACCGACGCCAGACTTCGCCAGGGGCGACCGCAGGCCAGTGGTTCACGTGCTCGCAAGGGTGGTCAGCCGCATCACGGTCGGCTCGACGCCGCGCGAGCTGATGCTGCGATGGCGGTCGGCCGGCATCGACCGCCGGGCCAGCCTGGCCACGAATGCGGGCGGACGACCGCTGGATCGCGAGCCGGCCTCAGCGGCCTGGCCAACGGCCTGATCGGGACGGTGGACTCGCGTGACCTTCCAAGCCAAGTACACCGCCGAACAGCGCGCGACCGCGGTCGCCCTGGTCGAGGAGCTGGCGGCGGCGGCAGGCAAGCGCCGCGGCGCGGTGGCGGCGGCGGCCGCGCAACTCGGCCTCCATCCGTCCATCGTCGCGTACTGGACATCGGTGGCGCTCAAGTCGGCGCCGCCCGCGGTCAAGCCCACGACACCGGTACGCCACGGTCTCTTCGGTCTGGTGTGGTGTGGCATGTGCCGCAGAGTGATGGTGCCTACGCGCACTCAAGTCGGCGCGGCGGCGTTTGGGTGCCCCGATCGGTGCCGGCGCCGTACCGGGTTGGTCGTGTCCGAGGTCGAGCGGGTGATCGGTGCGATGATCGTGCAGCGGTTGTCGGTCGCCGGACGCCCGGCGCTCAACCAGCTGACCGTACGGTCGGCGGCGGATCAGGCGCCGCGCCTGCTTGATCGGATCGTGGTCGGGGAGCGTCCCGATGACGTTCGGGTGCAGTGGCGGCTGGCGCCCCAGCCGGTCTCCACGCCGTGTCCCGGCGAGACGATTCGGGTAGGCCCGGTGGGTCCGGACCGGGCGGCCGGCGCGGCTCGCCACCGGGTTCCGGCGACGCGCGCGTCCGCCCCCGCGCGCGCGTGATGCGAAATCGAGGCTCAACACCGTCAGGAGTAATTGGTAACATAGATGATTCCCGATGTCTATTTGAGATCTTGACTCGTCTCGTGCGAGCTTCCCGTGCATTCTGTCGAGTCATTCAAATATTGGGTCGGCCGCGTTTGCCGGTGCCCTGGACATTTATGTCAACCGGCGCGCCGGCTGTTGATGTGGCGCGTCCAATGATCGCCGGAGGAATGTGAGATGGCAGAGACGCTACTGGCGACCCTGGTGAGGCAGCGGCGGCTCACTCAGGACGAAACCATCGATGCGCTACGCCGCCGGGCGCGGCAACTGGATATCCCGGAGAATCGGTTCGATATCTCGGTCCGCCAGTTGCAACGCTGGGTGGCCGGGCAGGTTCGCTTGCCGCATCCGATGCAATGCCGGGTCCTGGAAGCCGAGTTTGCTCATCCGGTCGAGGAACTGCTCGCGCCGCCGGCGCCGCATCGCCGGACCGACCGGCATCGTCGCGACGGGACCACCTTGCTGGTCGGTCCGCCCCGGCAACACCACGTGCATCGACGTGTGCCGGTGGCGGAACCGGCCGAGCCTCGCTGATAGCGGGGCCGGCATGCCATCAGATGCCGAGATCCGAACGGCCGCGGCGCATGCGCGGTTGTGCCTCGAGGCCGGGGACGCGGTCGGCGCCCTGGCGCAGTTGGAACGCGCCCTGCCTGACCTGGACTCGGCTCGGGCAGGACCGAGCGCGGCCGTCGCCGAGGCGGCCGTGCTGTATGCGTCGGTGCTTCTCGCCGCTGGCGACGCGATGTCGGCCGGCGCGTGGGCCGAGATCGGTTTTCGCGAGTATCGATCGCGGTCGGGCGTGGCCAGTGCCGAAGCGATGCGCGCGGGTTCCGTGCTGGGGCGGGCGCTGGCCGAGACCGGCGATCATCAGCGTGCCGTCGACGTGTACGCGAGTGTCGTTCGATTGCTGCCGCGCCACCTTGGTGCCGACCACCGGCAGGTCTTCAACGGCCGGGCCGACTACGCGGCGGCGCTGCATCTCCTCGGCCGCTGTGCCTCGGCCCGGCGGGTCCTGGGCGAGGCGTGCCGCGCTCACCTGGCGGTGTTCGGCCCTGCCGATCGTGACGGGATCAGGATGGTGGCCCGGCTGGCCGCCATGGTCCGCGACTGCGGCGACCCGCACGGGTCGCGGGCCCACTTTGCCCAGGCCCACGACCGGTGCGTGGCGCACCTTGGCGCCGACGATCCGTTGTCCAGCGCAATCGAGCGGCTGGCCGCCGAAGCGGCCGACGGCACCCACCAGTGCCGCTCCGAGGCTCCGGCGGCGTTGATCAAGGCGACGTTCGGGCGTCGGCAGCGATGGCAGGCAAGTTGAATCGCGAGTCGCTGTTGAGAAAGTTGACATCAGTAGACATCGAACCATTATTCTTCGGACCGGATTGCAATTTGGATAGACATCTCGATCGCGTGGGCAGAACGCGCAATCGGCATTGTCTTTGTGGGAAGGAAGCTGTCGTACTGGGGCGACTACGCCCACGTGAAGGTTGATAACACACACCCAAATCCCGATACATGGCGCACATATCCACGACGCATATTGGCTCTCCAGCAATTGCCTCTAGGTGTCGAGGTAATGGTATTGCGCGCCCATTTTTCGGTTCGTGTCTATCCGGTGGGAGGAGCACCATGCCGACTACGCCAGCCGTACGCGTAGCCATCTGGAGCGCGCTTGCGGTCGTGTTCGTGACGATCAGCGGCTGCGGGACCAGGGCCGAGTCGGCCGACGCGTCGCTGCCGCCGCGGTCCGTCGTAGCCGGGGCCAAGGTCGCCATCAACCCTGATCGACAGCGAGTCCTGGCCGCGTACGCGGGCTATCTCGATGCCGAGACCAGCGCGTCGCAGCATGCCGACTATGCGTCGGCGGAGCTGACCCGGTTCATGGATCAGCCGTTGCTCGGCCAATGGGTCGCTGCGCTGTATCACCTGCACGCCATCGGATACAAGCAGGTGGGCAGCGTCATCTCGGCGGCGCCGAGGATCACCTCGTTGGACCTGGCCGCCGGATCCGAAGCCGGAACCGCGGTGGTGACCGACTGTCTCGACGAGACCGGCATGTCGATCGTCGACGCCACGACCGGCAAGCCAATGAAGCTTCCGGCCCACAGCTCGCGCTACCAGACGACCGCGACGCTTCACCTGCGCGACGGAATCTGGCGGGTCTACGAGGTGGACGCGGATCGGAGCCGGACATGTTGAGTGCCCGGATCGGGGCCATCATCATGCTCGTGGCCGGCGCCGTTGTGATGGCCGCTCCCGCGGCTCGGGCCGGCGGTGGCGGCAGTTGCCCGCCGGAGATCCTCTGGTGCACCGGCACTGGCACCGGGTCCGGCGGAAGCGGGGGCGGGTCCGGCGGAAGCGGCGGTGGCTCGGGTGGCGGTTGCTACTACAAGGGCGTCGCCGTCGCCTGCTACTTGCCGAATCTCGGGTACTACGACGGCACCGACTGCTACTACCAGCGCCGCGATCCGCAGCCCGACCCGAACTCGCCGATCTGGGACGGCCACAAGCCGGGAACCGGCGCCTTCTACGACGTGTACTGCGCGAGGGGACCGGCGCCGTGGGGCAGCGGATCGGTGATCTTCACGGCCGGACAATGGGTGCCGATCGGTGGCCTGACCCCACGCCAATTGGCCGAAGAAGCACTGGCCAAGATCCGGCTGGACAACCCGGCCATCCACATGGCTCCGTCCCCGGGCGGCTCGGGTGGCCTGGTGGGATTGCCGGTCTGGTTGTGGACCTCGTCCGGCAGTCATACCTGGGGACCGCTGTCCGCCTCGGCGTCGGCCGGGGCCATCTCGGTCACCATCCACGCTTCCGCGGTCCGGATCGTCTGGCAGATGGGTGATGGCCATCAGGTCGCGTGCGCCGGGGCCGGGACCCCGTACACCGCGGATCGCGGCGGCGCGAATTCGCCCACGTGCGGGTACACGTATGCCAAGCCGAGCACTGGCCGGCCCGGCGGCACCTATCGCGTTGTGGCGACCACGACCTGGCATGTCGTGTGGCGGGGTGGCGGCGAGTCCGGAGTCATTACCACCACTCGCACATCCGCCGTCGATGTCCGTATCAATCAGGCTCAGGTGATCGTGAAATGACCGCTACCCTGCCCGCTCGCGGCGCGGACCCGCTCGCCGTGGCGGCCGAGACCGCACCCAAGCCCGGACCGATGCGGCGGCGCAGCCCGGCGATGGTCAGCCTCGGCATCGTCCTGGTGGTGTTGTGCGCCCTGGCCGCGTGGGAGTACGTGAGCAGTACCGGCCCGGCAACCCGCTCATACCTCGCGGTGTACACCGATGTGCCGGTCGGGGCCGAGATCACCGCGGACGACCTGCAAGTGGTGTCGGTGACGCCGGTCGCGGGTCTGACAGCGGTGCCGGCCGACCAGGAGAGCGCCGTCGTCGGCCAGTACGTAACCGTGCCGCTGCTGGCCGGAACGCTGCTGGCACCCACCGCGATCGCGCCGCATCGAACCATCGCGACGGGCCATGCCCTGGTTGGAGTCTCGCTGTCACCGGATCGCCGACCCGCGCGCGGGTTGACGCCCGGCGACCATGTCCGGCTGGTCGAAGTGCCGGACCCGAACGGCTCCGACGGCACCGCGGCCCCAACGCTGCCGCCACTGGTGGTCACCGTCGGGTATGTCGGCGCGGTCGGCGACGACGGTGCCCAGGGGATCGACCTGTCGGTCCCGCTGGCCAATGTCAACACCGTCGCGGCTTTGAGTGCGCTTGATCGCATCGCCGTCGTCCTGGTGAACGGAGTGTGACCGTGGCTCTGATCGTGCTGTGCTCGGCCAAGGGCTCGCCAGGCGTGACCACCACGGCGCTCGCGATGACGCTGGTGTGGCCCCGGCCGGTGCTCCTGGTTGAGGCGGACCCCGCCGGTGGCGACATACTTGCCGGCTACCTCCGCGGTCACCTGTCCGGTGACCGTGGACTGCTGCATCTAGCCATCGCCGCGCGTCACGGCCGGCTTGCCGAGGAGTTCAACCATCACCTCGTCAACCTGAACCGCCGACCCACGGGAGCCGCGCGGCTGCTGTTGCCCGGCTTGGGCAGTCCCGCGCAGATCGCGACCGTGGCGCCTGCCTGGGACGAGATAGCCGCGTACCTGTCCGGGCTGGCCGACGCCGGTGGCGATGTCATCGTCGACGCCGGTCGGCTGGCCGCGTCGACGGCACCACGCCAGCTGTTCGCGGCCGCCGACCAGGTCGGGATCGTGCTCCGGACAACGCTGCGCTCGGTGGCCGCGACCGACGCGATCTTGCCGCTAATGCCCGACATCGACCGAGCCCGCGTGCCGCGGCTCGTCGCCATCACCGCGCGCGACTACCGTCCGGCCGAGGTCGCCAAGCGGCTTGGCATCGGGATCCTGGCCAGTCTGCCGTGGCAGCCCGCTGAGGCCGCCGCGCTGTCCGATGGACGCGGCGGGACAACGGGGCGCACCGGCCTGCTACGAGCGGCACGGGCGATCAGCAGGACCATCGAGGTGAGCCGCCCGGCCACCGCACCGCGAGTGCCGCAGGTGGCCGCATGAGCAGCGAGGTCGATCCCCAGGCATTCGCCCCGCCGCGGCATCCGTCCGTCGTCCGCCGCCATGGCGGCGTGACACCGCGCCCGTTGCGGCTCACCGACCTTCCGGCCGGCATCACTGACCCACGGATGCCGCGGACCGTCGACCGGACACCGCCGGAAGGGCCGGTTCCGATCGATTACGGTCTGGTCGAGGCGCTGCACGCCGAGGTACGCCGTCGGCTCAAGGAAACGCCGCAGGCGACCGGAACCAGTCGCGAGGAGAACCGCCGCCGGACCGAGGAGGTCGCCGCGGCGGTGGTGCGGGCGCACATCGACCAGCGGTTGCGTGCCGGCGATAACGGCCCGGTCGGCAGCTCCGCTTACGAGCGGGCATTGTGGTCCGCGGTCTGCTCTCACCTGCTCGGTCTCGGCCGGTTGCAGCCGCTGATCGATGACCCGGATGTCGAGAACATCATGGTTCTGGGCACGAGCGTTCGCGTGGTTTACGCCGATGGAACCATCGACGAGGAGTCGTTCACCTCGGCGGCCAGCGACGAGGAGCTCATCAGCCTGCTACAACGCCTGGCCGAGCGAGGTGGTCTGACCGAGCGGTCGCTGTCGACCGCGAAGCCGATCCTGCACTTGCGGCTGCCGGACGGGGCGAGGCTGACGGTGATCTACGTCGTGACCGCGCGGCCGGTGGTGGTGATCCGGCGGCATCGGGTGAAGGACGTGTCGCTTGAGGACATGGTCGGCATGGGTGCGATCACACCGGTACTGAGGCTGTTCTTGCAGGCCGCGGTACGCGCGCACATGAACGTGATGATCGCTGGCCGGGCCAATGCAGGTAAGACGACGCTCCTGCGGGCGATCGCCGACGAGATTCCGGCGGAAGAGTGGTTCGCCGTCATGGAGACTGTCGGCGAACTCGGGCTGGACCAGACCGGACGCCATCCATGGGCGATCTGCTTTGAGGAACGCGAAGGATTCGGCGAGAAGGGCCCGCAGGGCCGGCCCGAAGGCCAGCTGACCATCGATGACCTGTTCCCGCACATGCTGCGGCTGTCCGTGACCCGGATCATCGTCGGTGAGGTACGCGCCGAGGAGATCGTGGCGATGTTCGACGCGATGAACACCACCTACGGCTCGCTGTGCACCATTCACTCCCGGGACGAGTACGGCGTCTTCGACCGGCTGGCCGAGTTGCTGCTGCGCTACGGCGCCTCGAAGAACCGGGAAGGAGCGTACCTGACCATCGGCAACGCCCTCGACTTCGTCGTTTACGTGAACATGGACGAGGTGCCTGGCCAGCGACCACGGCGATATGTGTCGAGCGTGGTGGAGGTACACGGACTCGGTGATGGCCGGGAATTGTCCCGCTCCCACATCTTCGTGCCCGGCCCCGACGGGCGCGCGGTTCCATCCGGCATCCGGCTGAGCGAGCGCCGTACGGCGGCGCTGCAGGCCGCCGGGTTCGACACCCGGTTGCTGACCGGTGCCGTATCGATGATGAACGGCATGCGGTCATGAACCCGCTGTGGGCGGCACTGCTGGCCGCCGGCATCGCATCCGGCATCACGTTGGTGGTCGCCGGACTATTCCCGGACGAGCAGCCGGCCAGGCCGGCGTCGCGCTCGATCAGGGCGGTACGCCGGATGCTCGGTATCGGCCTGCCACGCGGTGCCGCGCGGGTACGACGGGCGGTCGCCGTACTGGCGATCGTCGCGCTCATTGGTGGCTGGCTCTACACCGGGATACCCGTGGTGGGGCTGGTGGCGGCCACCGGAGTCGGCGGCATCCCCTGGCTGTTCGGCGCGGCGCGGGCCGAGTCGGCCGCGATTGGCCGGCTGCGCGGCGTCGAGGCCTGGACGAGGCGGCTCGCGGACCTGGTCCGCACCGGCGCCGGGCTGCATCAAGCGATCATCGTGAGCGCCATCGATCCGCCTCCGGGCCTGGCCGACGATCTCGCCACTCTCGCCGCGGATCTGCACGCCGATGTGCCGACGGCCACCGCGCTGCAGGCGTTCGCGGACCGGCTGAACGACGCGAGCAGCGACGAGGTGATCGCGGCTCTGATCCTCAGTACCCGGCAGCGCGGTCCGCGGCTGGCCGACGTGCTCGACCGGATCGGCGAGGGGATGGCCGAGCTGATCACAATGCGCCTTGAGGTGGCCAGTTCCCGGACCGATGCGCGGATCGCAACCCAGCTGTTGTCGGCCATCACTCTGGTCGGTCTCGCCCTGCTGATCTGCAATCGCGAGTACATGTCCAGCTATCACACCGTCGTCGGGCAGCTGGTCCTGGTTGGCTGCGTGGTGGCGTTTGCCGCGGTGCTGGCCTGGGCTCGGCACCTGAACATGCCGTTCGCGCCGCAACGGCTGCTGGGACGCACCCGGGGTGCGCGATGAACCTGACGGCGATCGCTGCCTTGGTGGTCGGCGGGCTTGCCGGATTCGGCGCGTTCCTGGTGATCGGTGGCGCGAAGGCAACCGGCCCGGACCTCGGCGCGGCATTGGACCGGCTGCGTGCGGCGGATCGGCCCGCACGAACGGGATTGGCAGCGGCGATCGTCACCCGGGTACGCGTGCCGTCCGAGGAACTGCGGCTGATCGGGCAGAGCCCGGAACGGTACGCGGTGGAGAAGGTGATCTTCGCGTTCACCGGCCTGCTCCTGCCGGTCATGTTCAGTGCCGCGCTTGGCCTGCTCGGCTGGCACCTGTCGTGGTACCTGCCCACCTCGGTCAGCCTGGCCATGGCGGCCGGGTTCTTCTTTCTCGCCGACGTGAATATCCGGCAGAAGGCGGCCGTGGCACGGGAAGACTTCCGAAGAGCAATCGCCGTTTACCTCTCCCTGGTCGCGCTGGTGCGATACAGCGGCGCTGGAGCGGTGGAGTCACTGGAGCGTGCCGCGACCGTCGGCAGCGGCTGGGTATTCGAGCGAATCCGCAGCGCGCTGGCCGAAGCCCGGTACGCCAACGAGGCACCCTGGGAGCGCCTTCGCGAATTGTCGGTCGAGCTGGGCGTTCCGGATCTCGGCGAAGTCGGCGAGATCATGAGCCTCGCCGGGGACCAGGGCGCGCAGGTGTATCAGACGCTGCTCAGCCGGGCCTCGTCGTTGCGCGTCGCGATGCGCACCAAGGAGCAGCAGCGCGCCGCCATGTCGACCACGTTGATGTATGTCCCCACGACAATTCTGCTGTTCGTGTTCCTGATCTTGATCGGCTATCCCGCCCTCGGCCGGATCACCGGCTGAGCCCGCCCTGGTTGGAGGTTCTTATGGACACCGCTCGAGTAATGATCACCTTGTGGGTGCAGCGGTGGCGTGCACTACGCGCCGACGACGGCGCCTCATCGGTCGAATACACGCTGCTCGTGCTGCTTGGCATCGCTGTCGCCGGGCTGGTCACCGCCGCCGTCACGGCCGCGGTGAAAAGCCACGACAAGCAGATCACCAACGCCAAGTGACCGGCCGTCGCGAGGGCTCCCGCCGGGCGCCGCTGCGGCTTCGGCGGGACGATCGCGGCTCGGTCGCTCTCGAATACGCGATCGTGGTACCCGCCGTACTCGTCCTGATCTTCCTGTGCGTACAGGTGGCGCTCTACTCGTATGCGCGTTCGGTAGCGCTGACCGCCGCCGAGGAAGCGGTGAATGCCCAGCGTGTGTACGGCGCGCCCGCAGGCGCAGGGCAGGCCCGGGCCGATCACGTCCTGACCGCCCAATCCGATGCGCTCATCGGATGGAGGGTCTCGGTGCTGACGGGAGGCGGCCGGGTACGGGTCACCGTCACCGGCCGCAGTCTGTCGGTGTTCCCGGGAGTCAGCGGCTACCAGGTGAGCCAGACAGCGAGCGGACCGGTGGAGAGGTTCGTCCCATGAGGACCCCTATGCGGAACAATGAGCTCGCCGGATGGGCTGACCGGGGTGCCGCGGCGATCGAAGCGGCGATCATCGCGCCGGCCCTGCTGGCGCTGCTTTGCCTGGCGATCTGTGCGATGCGCATCGGCGTCGCCAAGCAGTCGGTGGACGCCGCCGCTCACGCCGCGGCCCGGGCCGCTTCGATTGCGCGATCGCAGGGCGACGCGGTATCAGGCGCCCGCCACGCCGCTGAGCAGAGCCTGGCAAGCCAGGGCGTGACCTGTCGCAATGCCTCGCCGCTGCAGATCGACGCGAGCCAGTTCAGCCGAGCCGTCGGCCAGTCCGCCGTGGTACGGGTGACGATCACCTGCGTCGTCGGAATCGCCGACGTCGCGATTCCGGGCTCACCGGGAACCGTCCGGCTCACCGCCTCGTACGTCAGCCCGATCGACCGGTACCGGAGCCGCTGATGACCAGTGATCGAGGCGCCATCTCGCCACTCATCGCGGTGGTCGCGCTCGCCCTGTTCCTGATGGTGGGTCTGGCAGTTGACGGGGGCGGCCGGATGCGGGCGATCGAGCGCGCCGACGACCTGGCGGCAGAGGCCGCCCGGACCGGTGGGCAATCGTTGAATCTTCCGGATGCGGTCCGGGGCCGCCGGGACGTCATCGACCCGAGCCGGGCGCGGCAAGCCGCGCTGTCCTATCTCGACGAGGCGGGCGTCACCGGTACCGCGACGGTCAGTCCCGACGGTCGGACCATCACGGTCATCGCACGGACCCGCTACCAGCCGATTCTTCTCGGCCTGATCGGCCTGGGTCCGTGGACCGAGACCGGAACCGCCACCGCCGCCCTGGTTACCGGTTGAACGGAGGTGCCCGTATGACCCGTGCACATCGATCGGAGCGGTCCAGCCCGATTGCGGCGCGACGCCGTCAAGACAGCCGGATAGCCGGTCGCCGGCTCTCAGTTCGCCGGGTCACCGCGGGGCTGGTGTCGATGGTGGTCACCCTGGCCGGCCTCGCCGGGGCACCGATACTGCTTTATCGGTTGGGGCGGCCGTTGCTGCCAAACCACCTGCCACGATGGTCCGAACTGAGCACGGCGCTCGTGGCGCGGGACCCGTCCGGGCGAGTGTTCGCGGTCGCCCTTCTCGCCCTTGGCGCGGCCGCGTGGCTGACATTCGCCGTTTCGGTCGTCGTTGAGCTGGTCGCGCGCGTGGCGAACTGCCGTACCTGGAATGTGCCCGGCCTCGGTACCCAGCAACGGTGGGCCGCAACGCTGATCACCGCGATCGCGCTCACATTCGCCTCGCCGGGCGCGGTCGCCCTCGCCGCGCCGCTGGGCGGACCTGCCGCCGTCTCGGTCGGCACCCAGCCAGCCCCGCCCGCCGCCGCGACGTCGGCCGATCACGATGCGTCGGTGCTGGTCTACCGCGTGCAGCGTGGCGATTACCTGGGGTCGATCGCGGCGAGGTTCGAAGGAGAGTTCGGTGCCTATCACCGGATCGCCTCGGCGAATCACATCGACAATCCCAGAATCATCCACACCGGACAGCGGATCGAGCTGCCGGCTGGTGTGCGCGACCGGGGCGTTCGCCCACACGCTACCGGCCGGATCGTCGAAGCCGCTGCTGGAACCGGTGGCGGCGCGACGACCGGAACTCCGGCCGGCGGCAACGAACCGGGCGCCGGGCAAGGCGGCGCTGAGCAGCCGGGCACTGGCCAGGGCGGCGCTGAGCAGCCGGGCACCGGCCAATCGGAGGCGACCGGTTCGGGTCGGCCATCACCCGGCTCGGCAGCGTCGACGGCGTCGGGTGACGGAGCCGTCGGCCGTACCGTTGATGCCCTGGCGGTCGCCGGCACCCTCGCCGCCCTGATCGCGGCGGGCGCCGCCGCGGTCAAGAACCGGGATCGGCTGCAGCGTCGGCTGATCCGGCCGGGCACCGTCGGCGCACCGCCGCCATTCGTACCGGCGGCCCGGCGAGCGCCGCAGCCGGTGCGCTTGATGGAACCGCCGCGCCGGGGCGAGCTGCTCCGGCTCGACGCGGCGCTGCGGACGCTGGCCGACCAAATCGGTGGCTGGCCGGTTGATCAGCTGCCACAGATCGTTGGTGCGTATCTTGACCACGGCGACATCACGCTGATGCTGGCCGCGGAGACCGAAGCGCCACCCGAGCCGTTCGTCGTCCTCGACACCGGGTGGTGGTTCCTGCCAGCCGATGCGGTGCTGCCCGCGGCGCCGTCCGCCCTGGCCCCACTGCCAAGCCTGGGTACGGTCGGGGGCCGGGCCGACCAGCACGTCCTGCTCGATCTCGAATACCTGAGGGTGCTCAGCCTTTCCGGTGATAGGGCCGGAGCCATGGACCTGCTGCGTTACCTGGTCGCCGACCTGTGCCACAACGTATGGTCGGACGACTTGCGGGTGTGCATCGCCGGATTCGACCCGGCCGAGGCCGATCAGCTGCGCCGCGTGGACGAGCAGCGGATCCGGGTGATCAGCTCGGTGCCCGATGCGCTGGATCGGTTCAGCCGCCGCTTTGACCTCGGCATTGACACCTGGGGCCGGCCCGACGAGGCGCCGCCGAACGATGTGCTGTTCATCGCCGATCCATCCGACGAGGACTTGCCGCTGATCCGGGACTTCGAACAGGTCCTGCACGATGCGCCCGGCATCGGCATGTCGGTCGTGGTGGCGCCGACGCCGATGCCGCTGGCGCGCTATCACGGTGACGTCAGCCCGGGCGGCACGCTGTCGCTTGACTGGCTCGGGTCCAAGACCCCGGCCGCGTCCCTGCCCGGTGACCTGATGGCACAGGTCAACGTACAGATCAGAAATCACCGGGACAGCGGCGACAACTGCCCGCTCAACGTCTCGCGGGCGGCATCGCAAGCGCTGCGCCGGGCCAGCCCGGCCCGGCCGGCCCGGCTGTCCGGTCAGCACCGGCGCCCCAAGGGCGAGCCGGCGCAGACCTGGGGTCACCACGTCGATCTGATGCGCGCCCGCCATGCGCGATCCGCGCGTGCGGCCACCGCCTGACAAGCGGCTGCGGGCCGGCAAGCGCCCAGCCCACGGCGGTGAGAGCGTCCGGCCACGCCCCATACGTGCGTGTGCCCGGCGGACCCGCCGGGTATGCCACGTGGAGGCGCGGTCCGTGAACGGGCCGTGGAACTGTGCGACGGTGAAGCCCTAGGCGAGTAACGGAGGCGATCATGACTACCGCACCCGATGCGCGATTTCCCGCCTGGCACGACGACGATCCAGCCGGTCGTTGTACCGCTACCAGAACGTTCAACGGGGATTCCGGGCCGGTGACGATCAGGTGTGACGGGCAGGCAGGGCATGGCGGGGACCATCACCAGGGTTCCCTCGCGGGACGGTCGGTGACCTGGCCCACCGGCGACGGCTGAGCGCCACCCACGGTGATCGTCTTCCCAGATTCGAGCAGACCAGTCGAGGCAGGGGGAAACTGGTAAATATGCCAGCAATGCAACGAATTCTCTACAAACCGGTCGGGCTGGTGCTCGGTGCGGCGGCCGGAGCCGTCGCCGGTGCGGTGTTCCGCCAAGTATGGCGGCGCGCCACCGGTGACGATGAGGCCCCAGCCCCGACCGACGAGGACTACGGCTGGGTGGAGGTGCTGGCCGCGGCGGTCATTCAAGGCGCGATCTTCGCCGGAGTGAAGGCCGCGATCGATCGGGCCGGGGCGGAGGGCGTACGGAAGCTGACCGGGCGCTGGCCCGGCTGACCGGGGGTGATCGCGACAGGTGCGCTCTGGGTGGTGGGGTGATCGCGACGTCTGCGGCCTCCCCCATGCGGCAGGGATCAACCAGGCGGCGTCCCGGGGGAGGGGTGCCGAGTGCCGCAGAACCCGTCCAGATCGATCACCCAGTACAACGCGATCTTGACGCTGCTGGGGGCCGGGTCCTGGACAGCGTTGTGTCCTGGGTTTAGACCGGTCGGGCACGGGTACCGCCTCGTTGATGGCGCAGCACGCGTGGAGGGGTCGACGATTGAGGGGGTCGACGATCATGCCGCAGGAAGCCTGGAACGACAAGCGTGAACGCCAATATGAGCACATCAAGGAAGGCGCTGAGCGGCGGGGTACGCCGGTCGGCACCGCCAAGCGGATCGCGGCCGCGACGGTCAACAAGGAACGGGCACGTTCCGGCGAGTCGGAGACCGCGAGCCGGTCGTCTACCGACGACATCTCCTCGGGGCGGCGTGGCGGGTTGCGTTCGCATCAAGGCGCGGGCGGCCGGACCAAGAATCAGCTGTACGCGGAAGCGCAGCGGCGTGGCATCAAGGGCCGCTCGTCGATGAACAAGTCGCAGCTTGAGCGCGCGCTGGGCGGCGGCGGCAAGTAATCCGGGCGCCGAGCCGCGACGAAGCCGAGCGTCACCGGCCGAGCCTTGACGGCCGAGCGCGAGTAGCGCTATGGAGCGACCGGCCGTAAGTAGGCGGGGGTAGACGGCGAGGTCAACCAACGGGCCTATCGGGGATGGGGAATGCGCGCGTCATGGCGGTGGCGCGCGTGTGCGGCGGCAGCGGTCTGTGGAGGGCAGGCCGCTGTTGTCGTGCCCGGGCCGCTGTCGTTTCGGCGGCACCGGATCATGCTGTGCCGTCGGCCGTGCTGTCCGGCCGCCACTCGTCTGCCTCACACTCCGCGAGTCGCCGTTGCAGGTAGGCCCGCTCGACCTCGTTGCCGGATCGGTCGATCGCGGCACGGTATGCCGATGCTGCCGCGTGCAGCCGGCCGGCCCGGCGCAGCAGGTCCGCGCGCGCCGCGCCGACGAGTGGGTGGTCGGCGTCGTTGAGTTCGTTCAACTCGCGCAACCCGGCTGGTGGACCGTCACGCATGCCCACCGCGACCGCTCGGTTGAGCCGGACGGTCACCGATGGCGCCAGCCGCACTAGCTCGTCGTAGAGCGAGACGATCCGGCACCAGTTGGTGGCAGCGCTGCTCGGCGCCGTGGCATGGCTGGCGGCGATGAGCGCCTGCAACTGGTACGGGCCGATCCGGCCGCGGCTGACGGCCTCCCGGAGCGAGGTGACCGCGGATTCGATCGCGTGGCTATCCCACTTCGACCTGTCCTGCTCCTCCAATGGAATCAGCGAGCCGTCCGGTCCGATTCGCGCGTCGGCCCGGGCCTCGTGGATCCTCAGGAGCGCGGACAGGCCGGCCGCCTCCGGCTCATCGGGCAGCAACTCGCTGACCAGCCGGCCGAGCCGGATCGCGTGGCCGGTCAGATCGCGCCGCAGCAGGTCAGGGCCGGACGTCGCGGCGTACCCCTCGTTGAAGAGCAGGTAGATCGTTCCGAGCACACCGTCGAGCCGCTCCGGCAGCAGATGTGGTGGTGGCACGCGGTAAGGGATACCGGCAACGGCGATCTTCCGCTTCGTCCGCACCAGGCGCTTGGCCATCGCGGCCTGGCCGACCAGGAACGCGCGCGCGATCTCCGCCACCGAAAGGCCACACAGGGTACGCAAGGCGAGCGCCACCTGGGCATCCAGCGCGAGCGCCGGGTGGCAGCAGGTGAATAGAAGCCGCAGGCGGTCATCGCCGATCGGGGCGTCGCCGGCGGCCCCGGACGCGCTCGGCTCGGTGGTTGAATTCCGCAGCAGCCGCAATTTCTCCGTGCCGACCCGATCTCGGCGGATCCGGTCAATCGCGCGGTTACGCGCCGTCGTGGTCAGCCAGGCGCGGGGCCGATCCGGTACGCCGTCCCGCCGCCACGTGGCAATCGCTTGCGTGAAGGCATCCTGGGTGGACTCCTCGGCAAGATCCCAGTCGCCGGTCTGGGCGATCAACGTGGCGAGTACGCGGGTCCATTCCTCCCGGAACGCGACCGCCACCGCCTGGTCCGAGTCCACTTCCGGCGTACTGCCGTTCATAGCTCGCGGATCGGCCGGATCTCGCAGTAGCCGACCGAGGTCGCGGGGTGGCCGGCGGCGATCTCGATGGCCTCGTCCAGGGTGTCGCACTCGATCACGGCGAGGCCACCTACCTGCTCCCGGCCCTCCATGAAGGGGCCATCGGTGAGAAGTACCCGTCCGTCGCGTACCCGTACCGTGGTCGCGGTCTGGCTCGGGTGCAGGCCCTCGTGCGCCCGCAGGGCGTGGCGCCGTTCGAGGTCGTCCATCCAATCCTCGAAGCTGTTGACGTTGGCACGGGCCATCTCTTCCTGCGCGGTCTGCTCGTCGGCTCCTATGAGCAGCAAGGAACGCATTCTGGCTTCCCTTCAGGCAGTGATGGGCGCGGGTAATCCGGCCCCGGGCTCAATTACCGATAAATCGGCCACGGCGGCCAACTCGCTGTCGGTCCCCGGTGATATGACGAACGAAGCTGGCCGTCGAGGACATCCGGGCTGGCCGGTCCGCCACGCGGGAAGCGGCCGGCCGGCTGTCCTGATTCCGCGATCCCGTTCGTCTGTCTATCAGGTTCGTCTCCGTCAGCGAGCGCGCCCGACCGTTCAATCGGCCGCGCAGGACGGAGACCTCGTGATTGGAGATTGCCATGCAGATGGTCACATCGCAGGACGGAACCAAGATCGCATATGAGCTGGCCGGTGCCGGCCAGCCACTGATCTTCGCGGTTGGGGCGTTCAACGACCACACCCGATGTGCCGATCTTGCCGCGGGGTTGGCCGACCGGTTTACCGTGATCACCTATGACCGCCGGGGGCGCGGTGAGAGCGGCGACACCGCGCCGTACGCGGTCGAGCGCGAGGCCGAGGACCTGGCTGCCCTGGTCGACATGGCCGGGGGCGCCGCCACGGTGTTCGGGTATTCGTCCGGAGCCATCCTGGCGCTGCACGCCGCCACGCTCGGCGTACCGATCTCCGGGCTGGTGCTGTTCGAGCCTCCGTTCTCGTCTCCCGGGGCGGAGCCGGCCCGGCTGGCTGGGCGGCTGCAGGCACTGGTCGACGCCGGCCGACCGGGTGACGCGGTGGTGCTGTTCCAGACCGAGGCGATCGGCATGCCGGCCGAGGCGGTCGACCAGATTCGGCAGTCGCCGATGTTCCCGGCGCTGGAAGCCATGGCGCAGAGCATGGTGTACGACACAACGATCACCGAGCGGTTCTCCCGGCCGTCGCCGGCGATGTGCGGTGTCAGCGCCCGCACGCTGGTATTGAGCGGGGACGACACCTGGCCGCGACTGGCCGCCGCCGCGGCCGGGCTGGCCGGATGCATGCCGACGGCGACCTATCGGCGGGTTCCGGGAGGCGTGAATCACGATATTCCGGTGCCGGCTACCGCCGACCTCATCCGCGACTTCCTGACCTGACCCACCGCTGGCGGTGGCGCGGTCACCCGTGCCGCCACCAGGCGAAAGGGAGCGGACCTCAACGTTTCGTACCGGAACCACCGGAAAACTCGGCGCGTGGCGGCCGTCGGATCCCGATCCCCCGAGGCACTAGTCTGGAAGACACCGCCGCATGCCCGTTCTTGGAGGTGTTGTCGCCGTGCCCGACAGCTTCGTTCACCTGCACGTCCACACCGAATATTCGATGTTGGACGGCGCGGCGAAGAACTCGAAGCTGTTCGCCGAGGTGCAGCGGCAACAGATGCCCGCGGTGGCCATGTCCGACCACGGCAACATGTTCGGGGCCTACGAGTTCTACCAGACCGCCAAGAGCAGCGGCGTCAAGCCGATCATTGGGATCGAGGCCTACGTCGCTCCCTCGTCGCGGTTCCACAAGCAGCAGGTGTTTTGGGCACCGGGCGGCAAGCGGGAGGCGAACGCCGACGGCGAGGGCGGCAAGGACGTCTCTGGCGGCGGGCGTTACACGCACATGACCATGTGGGCACGGAACACCACCGGCCTGCGCAACCTGTTCAGGCTGTCGTCGCTGGCATCGTTCGAGGGCTACTACACCAAGCCCCGGATGGATCGCGAGCTGATCGCGCAGCATGCCGATGGAATCATCGCGACCACCGGGTGCCCGTCCGGCGAGGTGCAGACCCGCCTACGCCTGGGCCAGTGGGACGAGGCGGTCGAAGCGGCCGTGGCCTATCAGGACATTTTTGGCAAGGAGAACTTTTTCGTCGAGTTGATGGAGCACGGTCTCGACATCGAGCGGGAGGTCCGATCCGACCTGCTCCGGCTGGCCAAGCAGCTGAACATCCCGCTGCTTGCCACCAATGACTCGCACTACGTCACCGCCGACCAGGCCGACGCGCACGACAACCTGCTGTGCATCGGCACCGGGAAGAACAAGGACGAACCCAACCGCCTGCGCTTCCACGGGTCCGACTACTACATAAAGCCCGCGAACGAGATGCGGGAGCTGTTCCGGGAGATGCCGGAGGCGTGCGACAACACGCTTCTGATCGCCGATCGGGTGGAGGACTACGACGACGTCTTCGACTACGTCGACCGGATGCCGCAGTTCGACGTGCCGGAAGGCGAAGACCAGGAGTCGTACCTGCGTAAGGAGGTTCATCAAGGGCCTCACGACGCGCTACGGGGACCCGATCCCGGATCAGGTGATGGAGCGGTTCGAGACCGAGATGAAGGTCATCGGTCCGATGGGCTTCTCCTGCTACTTCCTCGTGGTCGCGGACATCTGCCGGTACGCCCGGGAGAACAAGCATCCCGGTCGGGCCGGGCCGCGGCTCGGCTACCGGCTCGATCGTGGCCTACGCGACCCGCATCACCGAACTCGACCCACTTGCGCACGGCCTGCTGTTCGAGCGGTTCCTGAACCCGGAACGGATCAACCCGCCGGACGTCGACCTCGACTTCGACGACCGCCAGCGCGATCAGATGGTGCGCTATGTGACAGAGAAGTACGGCGCGGCGTACACGCGCTCAGGTCAACACGTTCGGCACGATCAAGGCGAAGGCCGCGATCAAGGACGCCAGCCGCATCCTCGGGTACCCATTCGCGCATGGGTGACCGCATCACCAAGGCCATGCCACCGGACGTGATGGGCAAGGGGCGTCCCGCTCCACGCGCTCTTCGATGCGAAGCACTCGCGGTACGCCGAGGCTGGCGAGATCCGGGCGCTGTACGAGTCGGACCCGGACGTCCAGCAGGTCTTCGACACCGGCAAGGGGATCGAGGGCCTGATCCGCGGCACCGGCGTGCACGCGGCCGCGGTGATCCTCTCCTCAGACGCCGCTGCTGGACCTGATCCCGCTGCACATGCGGGACAAGGACGGCACCATCATCACCGGCTTCGACTACCCGTCTTGCGAGAACATGGGCCTGATCAAGATGGACTTCCTGGGCCTGCGCAACCTGGGCGTGATCGACAACGCCATCGAGATCATCAAGTCCAACCGCGGTATCGAGCTCACCACCGAGAAGATCCCGCTCGATGACGAGACGACCTACCAGCTGCTCGCTCGCGGCGACACCCTCGGCGTTTTCCAGCTCGACGGCGGTCCGATGCGGCGCTGCTGCGGTTGATGGAGCCGACCCGATTCGAGGACATCGCGGCCGTGCTCGCGCTGTACCGGCCGGGTCCGATGGCCGCGAACGCGCACACCAACTACGCGCATCGCAAGAACGGCCGGCAGGAGATCACCCCGATCCACCCGGAACTGAAGGATGCCCTCGAGCCCATCCTCGGCACTACCTACCACCTGCTCGTCTACCAAGAGCAGATCATGGCGATCGCCCGGGAACTCGCCGGCTACACGCTCGGCGGCGCCGACCTGCTGCGGCGGGCCATGGGTAAGAAGAAGAAAGAGATCCTGGACAAGGAGTTCGACAACTTCCGCGCGGGCATGCGGGGCAACGGCTACAGCGATCAGTCGATCCAGGCGCTGTGGGACGTCATGCTGCCGTTCTCCGGGTACGCGTTCAACAAGTCGCACACGGCCGGGTACGGTCTGGTCTCGTACTGGACGGCGTTCCTCAAGGCCAACTACCCGGCGGAGTACATCGCCGCGCTGCTGACCTCAGTGGGCGACGACAAGGACAAGATGGCGCGTCTACCTGGCCGATGCGCGGGCCAATGGCATCCGGGTGCTGCCGCCGGACGTGAACGAGTCGGTCGGGCAGTTCGCCGCGGTCGGAACCGACATCCGGTTCGGGATGGCGGCGGTCCGCAATGTCGGCCAGAACGTGGTCGACGCGATCGTCCGTGCCCGCAAGGAGAAGGGCGCTTACACCGACTTCTACGACTTCCTGAAGAAGGTGGACGCCGTTGTCTGCAACAAGCGCAGCATCGAATCGCTGATCAAAGCCGGGGCGTTCGACTCGCTCCAGCACTCGCGGCGCGGCTTGTTCGCCGTCCACGCCGAGTCGGTCGAAGCCTTCGTTGACGTCAAGCGCAACGAGGCGATCGGACAGTTCGACCTTTTCGGCTCCATGTTCGACGACGATTCGTCCGGCTCGTCAATGACGGCCACGCCATCGATCCCCGACGGCGAATGGGAGAAGAAGGACAAGCTCACATTCGAGCGCGAGATGCTCGGCATGTACGTCTCCGACCACCCGTTGTCCGGGCTGGAGGCGGCTCTGGCAGCCAGCGCCGACACCCCAATCGCCGCGCTCGCGGAGGAAGGCACCGTCGCGGACGGCTCAGTGGTCACGCTGGCCGGCATGCTGACCGGTGTCCAGCGCCGGATCACCAAGCAGGGCAAGGCGTGGGCCTCGGCGAACCTGGAGGACCTGGATGGCTCGGTCGAAGCGCTGTTCTTCCCGAACACGTACGAACTGGTGGGTCAGTACATCGCCGAGGACGCGATCGTCGCGGTCAAGGGCCGGGTCGACCGCAGGGACGACCAGGCCCGCTTCATGGCGATGGACCTGTCGATCGTCGACACCACGACCGCGACCGACGAGACCCCGGTGTTGATCAGCATCCCGACCGCGCGGTGCACACCCCCGATGGTCGACCGCCTCAAAGACGTCCTTTCCGCGCACCCTGGCAAGGCCGAGGTGCACGTCAAGCTCGTGGACGGCAAGAAGGCGACGTTGCTGCGGCTGACACCATTGCGGGTCACCGCGTCGCCGGCCTTGATGGCAGATCTCAAGGTCCTGCTCGGCCCAGCGGCGGTCGGGTTCGGGCGGTAGTCACCTCCGCCGCCGTACCGCCGTGGAGCGGTCGGGTGGGCGATCTCGCGACACTCGTGCAATGGCGCAAATCGCTCGTAACGCGACAACCCCCGCGATCGCTGTGACGCCGGAGCGGGTCGGGACGCTAACACCTGTAGTGCCGACCCGGCACTGAACATCCGGATGGTGTGTGACATCCGAGGGTGGTGCCGACGGCACGGGGGCGTCGGAACCACCGCGGTGGCACCAGCAACGCCGTGCCACCAGATGTCACAGCGCACAGCAGGAGTCGCGCATGCTCGTTAGTGACGAAACGCCTCGGTTGACCGAACCAGCCACGATCAGCGGGAGCGTCATGAATGGTCACGCTGCCCTGATCGACCGGCCCGCCCCACCTCCGGCCGATCCTCAGATCGTCACGCTGAGCGCCACTCCGCTGTTCCGGCTCGGTGTAGCGGCGGCGCTCACGAACGAGCGCGGCGCGACATTGGTCGCCACCGCCGAGACCGAGACCGAACTCTTCGAGGTCCTCTCCTCCAGGCACGTCGATGTGGTGCTGGTGGACGCTGACCTGCCTGACTCTGATGGTTTGGCCATCGCCGTCCGGGTACGCCATCTGTATCCGCAGTGCGGCGCGGTCCTGCTCGCGAAGCCCAACGACGACCTTCTTCTGCGGGCGCTGGCCAGCGGGATCTCCGCGTTCGTGCCGACGACGGCCAGCCCCCGCGTACTGGTAGCGGCCGTCCGGCATGCCGCGCTGGCGCCGTCGTCGTTCAGCGCCCCGGAGCTGGCCGCCGCGCTGAGCAGGCGTGATCGCAGCCGGGCCATCCTGAGCCCCCGCGAGTACGAGGTCGTGCAGTACCTGCATCAGGGCCTGGTGACGGCACAGATCGCGGCCCGGATGTCGGTTAGCGAGTCGACCGTCAAGACGTACGTTGGCAGGCTTTACGACAAGCTCGGCGCCCACGACCGCGCGCAGGCTCTGGCCGCCACCAAAGACCTGGTGTCCTGACGTCTGATCGCCGGGCCCGGCGGCCTAATTGTTGAAGAACGCGTGCATGATGCTCAGCACGCCCGGGCCGATCACCACGATGAACAGTGCCGGCAAGATGCAGACGATCAGCGGGATAACGATCTTCACGGGTACCTTGCGAGCCTGCTCCTCGGCGCGCTGGCGGCGGCGAAGCCGCATCTGAGCGGCCTGCTCGCGCAGGACACCGGCGATCGGGATGCCCAGATCGGTAGCCTGCACCACGGCAACCGCGACGGTCCGCAACTCGATGATCCGGGTTCGGGTTCCGAGCGCACGCATCGCGTCGGCGCGGCGCACCCCCATCTGCATCTCCTGCAGCACCCGGGCGAATTCCCGGGTCAACGCTCCCGGCATCACCGCGGTGACCTGCATCAGCGCGGCGTCGAAGCCGAGACCGGCCTCGACGCTCACGGTCAGCAGGTCCAGTGCGTCCGGAAGCTGGCGGCGGATCTGCTCCTGCCTGCGTACGCCTGCGTCGTACACGATCGCGAACGGCGTGAGGCCGCCGATGAACGCCACGATCACGGCCATGATGATCACGGTGGCGATGCCGCCGAACAGCACGCCCAGTAGCCCGCCGAGCAACGCACCGACGATCAGGCCGAGCCCCTGCATCTCCATGATGCGTTCCGGCGGCCAGGCAATCGGGTTTCCGGCATAGTCGAGCCACCGCTGCAACCAGGCAGCGGCGCCCTTCGGCGTCACCAGCCTGGCGAGCGAGCCGATCCACCGGGCTGCCGGTGTAACGGCGCGATCCCGGAGGTTCTCGTCGCGGGCGACCGCGCCTGGCGCGTACACCTGGTCGATGGTCGCGAGCGCGGAAGCGACGCCGGTGCGTCCGGCGCTGCCTAGCGCCAGGGCCAGCACGCCGACGAAGATCGCCGCGAAGAACGCGCCAGCCCCGATCATGAGCAGTATGGAACCGAACACGCTTAGACCTCGACCTTCACGGCTCGGGACATCCAGAACGCACCGATGATGACCAGTACGACACCGATCAGCAGCATCGCGATGCCGAGTGGCTCGGTGTAGAGAGCGCGGATATAGTCCCGGCGGACTGCGAACATGTAGCCGCCGATGATGATCGGCAAGCCCACCAGGACGTATGCGGACAGCTTGCCCTCGGCGGCGAGCGCCCTGACCTGACCCCGGATGGCTTCCCGTTCCCGCATCGTCTCGACCGTGCGGGTGAGGACCTCGGCGAGGTTGCCGCCGACCTCACGCTGCACCCGAATGGCCACGACCACCCACTTGAGGTCCTGGCTGCCGACCCTCGCCGCCACTCGTGCGAGGGCGTCCTCCAGGTCGGCGCCGAGCCGGGCCTCGGCGAGGGCCCGGTTGAACTCGGTGGCGAGCGGATCGGCCACCTCGGCGGCCATCGCCGAAACCGCCTGGGACAGCGAGAAGCCGGACCGCAGGGAACCGATCACCAACTGGAGCGCGTCGGGCAACTGCGCGGCGAAGGAGTTTGACCGCGAATTGATCCGGAACTGCTGGTACAGCGGCGGACCGATAATTCCGACGAGCAGCGCCATGATGACGCCGACGATGATGTTGGCCAGTATCGAGAACAGCAGCAGCGGGATGACGGTCAGTGCGGCGCGGATCAGCAGCCACTCGTGCGGCCGGAGGCGCATGCCGGCGCGATCCAGCTTGATCGTCATGGCGCTTTCCATGCCGCGAGCCCGGACTACCTGCTCGGTCGCGGCGAGGGCGGCATCGGTGAGCGAGCGTCCCGTCGATGGGTCGGCCGGCTGTGCCGGTGGTGGCGCGAATCCGTACTGGTCGACCTGTGCAACCCGGCGCCGGTGCCTGGTGTAGTCGATCAGGGGAGCGAAGACCACCAAACCGATCAGCACCAGGGCCGCGAAGATGATCGCGCCAAGGCCAATGTAGATGACGGTAGGGCTGGTGCCCGCTGGAACGATCGTGTGCGGCACCGCGACGGTCGGGTCGATCGCGAACCGGACCGGGGTGGACGTCCGCACCGATGTGCTGCCTATCGTAGCCACGATCGTCATCCGGTCGCTCGCGCCGGACAGCGACGCCGGCACATCGGCCGTGACATCCAGTTGGGTGGTGAACCAGCCGGCGGCGGCCTGGAAGGCCGAGGCCAGGCTGGAGTCGTCGGCGGCGGTGTAGACCCGCCCGCCGGTGCCGGACGCGAGTTCCTTGAGCACCGCCTGGGCAGACTTGTTGGTGCGGAACCCGACGGTGTCCACCGGGATGCCGGCCGCCGCGGCGGCCGCGGTCGCTGCCTTCAGGGACGTCGTCGACGAGCTGTCGGACCCGTCCGTGAGCAATAGGATCCGGCGGTCGTCACCGGTACCGGACGACAGCGCCGACACGGCCTTGTCCACCGAGTCGTACAGCGAGGTGTGTCCGCCGGACTTCAGCGCGTTGATCGCGGTCGCGATCGCGGTGTGGTTGGTGGTCGGGGCGATCACCGTCTCCGGCTTGGACGAGACGGCGATGACGCCGACCCGGACGTCCGGCGGCACCTCGTTCAGGTACGCCAGGGCGGCATGCTTGGCGCTCGCCAGAGGCGCACCCCTCATCGAACCGCTGACGTCGACCAGCAGCAGCGCCGATCGGGTGGGCGCCTTCGAATCGGCACCCACCGCGGTGGCATGCGCCGGCAGTGCCGTGTCGTTGACGGTGACCGAGACCTCGGCCTTTCCGAACGCCGCACCGGCCGGCAGGTCCCGGGCCGCGAGGTAGAACTCGACCTGGCCGGGAACCACCCGCAGGCCGCTGACCGCCAGCGCGGGGTCGCTGCCCGCGGCCGGCTGGACGCCGCCGAACAGCAGCAACGCCGCTCCGCACGCGACGGCCGCGGCCGCGCCGGCCCATCGGCGCCTCACCGCATGCCTCCGAGACCGAACACCTCGGGTGCGATGACGATGCCCTGGTCCTTGAGGTCGTCGAGGAACCGGGGTCGCAGGCCGGTGGAGCGTAGCAGGCCCCGACTGCGGCCGTACTCATCGACACCGGCATGGAAGTCATAGGTGAACAGTTCCTGCAGGGTCACGACGTCGCCCTCCATCCCGGTCACCTCGGTGATGTGGGTGACCCGGCGGGAGCCATCCTTGAACCGGGCCAGTTGGACGATGACGTCGACCGCCGAGGCAACCTGCTCACGGATCGCACGTACCGGAAGGTCCATCCCGGCCATCAGCACCATGGTCTCCAGGCGGGCGATGGAGTCCCGGGGCGAGTTCGCGTGCACGGTGGTAAGCGAACCGTCATGGCCGGTGTTCATCGCCTGGAGCATGTCGAGCGCGGCGGCGTCGCGAACCTCACCGACCACGATCCGGTCCGGCCGCATGCGGAGCGCGTTCTTCACCAGGTCTCGAATGCTCACCTCGCCGCGGCCCTCGATGTTCGGCGGCCGGTACTCCATCCGGAGCACATGCTCCTGGCTCAGGCGGAGCTCGGCGGAGTCCTCGATGGTGATGATCCGCTCGTTGGCCGGCAGGAATCCGGACAGGACGTTCAGAAGCGTGGTCTTTCCGGTGCCGGTACCGCCGCTGATCAGGATGTCGAGGCGGCCTTGGATGCACGCGGACAGCAGGCTCGCCACCGGCGGAGAGATGGTCCCGAAGGAGATCAGATCGGCAACCGTATATGGATCGGCGGAGAATTTCCGGATGGTGAGCGCGGCACCGTCGAGGGCGATCGGAGGTACCACGGCGTTGACCCGGCTGCCGTCCGGAAGGCGGGCATCGACCATCGGGCTCGACTCGTCGACGCGCCGGCCGACCCGCGAGACAATCTTGTCGATGACCCGGCGCAGGTGGGCCTCGTCAAGGAACGCCGTGTCGACCGAGTTGATCTTGCCGAACCGCTCGACGTAGATGCGATCCCACGAATTGACCATGATTTCGGAGACGTCCGAGTCTCGCAGCAACGGCTCGATCGGCCCGTGTCCGATGATCTCGTCAAGGATCTGCTGGAGCGCCTGGTTGCGATCGCCCGCGGTGAGCGCTTCTTCGCGGCTGAGGATCTGCGGAAGCACTTCGCGAACGCGCCGGTTGAGGTCCTCGTCGGAGCCGGCCAGCTCGTAGAGTTGCGGGCCGAGCTGTTCGAGCAGTGCCTCGTGTGCGCGCTTGCGAGCCGGCGCCAGCGGGTCGTACGCGCGGCGCGTGTTGCGACGAGCGAATCCGGTAATGGCCGATACCGGAATTCCGGATGTCGGCATGGCCGACGTTGGAACGGCTGACGTTGGCACGGCCGAGGTTGGCACGGCCGAGGTGGGGGTGGCCGACACCGGCTTGGTGCCGTCCGGGTCGCTGGAGATCGCGTTCAGGCGGTGGGAAAGGCTCATCCGGCTACCTCTTCGCTCGGCGCGTCATGATTCCGCGCAGTCCTTTGGCCCGGGTCCCGGTATTGCCCGACAGCCGTACATTGACCAGCTCCCGGATCGCCGTGCTGACCGGGTGGCCGGGGTTGTCCGCCATGAGCGGCACGCCACGGTTGATGGACAGCGGCACGTCCCGGCTGGACGGCACGTACGCGGCGATCGGTGCCCGGATGGCCCGGTCGAGGTCGCTGTTGCTGAGCCCGACCTTGGAGTCGGCACGGTTGAGTACCACGATGCGGTTTTCCCGCCGGTAGTCGAGCATGTCGAACATGTCCAGCGTGACCCGCAGGTTCTTCAGTGCGGGTAGCTCCGGCGTGGTGACCAGCAGGTACACGTGCGACGAATCCAGAGCGGTCAGCACACCGTCGTTGAACTGGGGTGGCGTGTCGATGATGACGTCGTCGAAGGCACCGCGGGCCAAGTGGATGATCTCGGCGATGAGAGACCGGTTGATCTCGTCGGCTACCGCCGGCTGAACCGGGGCGAGCAGCGCGTCAACGCCCTCGCGGTAGTGGGTGAGCATCAGGCGGAAGCCGGTGGGCTCAAGGCGATCGGCGACCGGTATCGCGTCGGCGATGGTCCGCTCCGGGACCAACTGCAGCATGATGCCGACGTCGCCGAAGGCCAGATCCAGATCGATCAGGCAGACGCGCCTGCCGGTGTCGGCGAGAGCAATCGCGAGGTTGGTCGCGATCGTGGTCTTGCCGCATCCGCCCTTGGCCGCGAACACCGTGATGACCCGGCCCTCAGCGTCCGCTTCCTCGTCGGTGATCGCCGGGATCACGGCGGTCGCGTTCAGCCCGCGCATCTGACGGGAGAGGTCCAGTGACCGCGCGCACGCCACCCGGACCGTGGCGGTGTCGTTGGCGTCGACGACCTCGCGGACCCCGGCCCGTAGGGCTTCGGTCATCACCGCGATATCGACGCGCGGCCGGAGCAGGATGACGCCCACGTGCGGCCGCGAGATGCGGGTCTCGGTGGCGAAGCCGACCACCTCGTTCAGCGGGGTGCCCGGGCCGAAGACCACAAGCAGCTCGTCGCGATCGTTGGCGAACTGGTCGGACAGCTCCTGATAGGTGGCGACGATCCGGGTGTCGCCGCCGAGCGCTTCGGCGAAGTGCTCGGCGTGCGGCCGGAACTCCTCGTAGAGCAGCGTCATGGCTACGAGAACATCGTCAGGTTGGTTACGCCCGGGCCGGGCTTGACGTCCGAAGAGTCGGTGAGCAGTGCGAAGTACAAGTCACCGGTCTGGCTGGCCTGGATCAACTTCTCCGCCTCGGGCTGCGTGACGGCGACAGTCACGACCTTGGTCTGGGCACCGGATCGCTGATTGCCGGTGGTGCTGGCATCACTGGAGGTCGAGCCATCGGTGAAGTACGCGCCGGTGGCGATCACCTCGACCCGTGGAAGCAGGACCCGGGTGCCCTTCGCCGAACTGTTCGATGATGACGATCCCTTACCGGTGATCGTGTAGGTGTCGAAGATGGCGATCTGCGAACCCGGCCGGACATATCCAGCAACCTGCTCCGGGATCCCCACCTGCACGGTCACCGCGACCTTGCCCTCCGGGATGGTCAGGCCACCGGAGAGCGTGGTCGGCTGGCCGAACATGCCGCGCATGATCAGCTGGCTGGGCTGCACGTCGGCGGTTACCACCAACTGGTCCAGGTCGGCCGGGATCGTTGACAGGGCATCCGCGGGAACCGACGACGCCGGGACGGTGATCTGATGCACCAGATTCCGCTCGACCAGGTGGCCGCCGGTGGTCCCGGCCGGAATCCGCTCGGCGGCGACCAGAACCTTCACTGCCCGCTGCCCGGAGGCGACCGTCGACCGCACCGAGTTGACGTAGAGGAGGACCGCGGCCGTGCCAACGACCGCCAGGACGATGGCGAGGACTACGCCGAGAATGCGCCGGGTCATAGATCGATTCCGTTCGTGATGGGCGAGCAGGTGTGCCAGATGGTGCCGAGATGTCACTGAGGAGATGTCACTGAGGAGATGTCACTGAAGAGATGTCAGCCGATGGTCTTGATGACTGTCGCGCCAAGGTTGGGGTTACCCGGCTGGATCAAGGTGTCCGCGGGCAGTAGCGCGTCGACGAAGAAGCCGTAGACGCAACGCTCGTTGCCGCTGCATAGGTTTAATCCGGAGAGCCACGATGGTGCGGATTGGCCGTTCCCGGTGCCGAAGAAGTAGCCGGTGACGACGAAGGCCGCGACTCCGGCCGCGTGATAAACAAGGTTTTCGCCGACGCCCTTGACGCCGTCATATACCGGGATCAGCACCGGCGTCCTGCTCTGCTGCGCTTGCGCGATCGCGTCGAGGCAATCCTTAGCGGGACTGCCGGGCCTGGCCGGATAGTTTCCGCCTGAATCGATCGACGTAAAGCAGACGGCACCGCCGTCTTCGGTCAGCCAGCCGAACCCGCCCGGCGCGTCCCAGCCGGACGGCGGGTTGTTGGTGCAGCTTGAGGCATTGGAACCATGCAGGTAGATGACCCGCTCCGCATCCACCGGCGGGTCCGGCGGGTACTTGACGTACGTCTTCCCGTTGTTGGTGTCGTTGTCCCACTCGCACTTGGCGAACGTCACCGACAGCCCGCCGCCCGGCGCCCCCCAGGCCACCCGGGAGCAGGCGCCGACCCGGGCGCCGTCATAGCCGGGTACAAACGACGCCGCGAACGCCGTGGGCAGCAGCGTCGATGTCTTGGTACGGGTCGCGGTATGCACTTCGACGTAGTTGATGCCCGCGGCCGGTGTCGATCCAAGGCAGGCGGTGAGATTGGTCGGTTCGGCGGTCGGATCGCATGGCGCGAGTGCCCCGCCGGCACCGCAGATGCTGGTGATGTCGTTCAGGCCGTCCTTGCCGTTCGCATTGGCGATGTCGGCGGCGCGATTGGTGACGTTGCCAAACGCGGTACTGGTTGCGCAGTCGGCCGGCTGCCGGCCGCAGTCGACGGCGATCGACTGGGCGGCGCCGTCGGCGGCGCTCATCAGCTCTTCCCGCTCGGCATTCAGCTGACCGACATCGACACTCAGAGCCGCGACGCCGAGCAGCACGCCGGCGGCGAGCAGCACCGATACGAGCACAGCGACCCCGCCGCGGTCGGCGCGGCCGGGCATGGCGAACCGGATCCAGGCGCGACGGGCGGCTTTCAGCCTCGACATGGCATGACTCCTACTCCGGTCAGCGTCACGTCGCCTCCAAAGCTGTTCCCGCTGATCAATCCGGCGATCACGCCGACCGGCGTGACGAACTTGAACGTGTATGCGGTCTTGACCTCGGCGTCGTCATCGCCGTTGGCGCAGTTGTGCCCGCTGACCACGGTCCCGGTGACGTCGCCGAGTTGGGCGCTAGCCAGATCGACACGAGGCTGCACGGGCAGGCCCAGCGCGTTCGCGCGTGCGCCTTCCCGCGCAGACTCGGTGATCGTGATCTGAGCGTTGAGCATCCGGCCGAAGTCGATCAGTCCGAAGACGATGAGAAGCAGCATGGGGACGACCAGGGCAAACTCCACCGCCGCAGCGCCGCGGTCTCCCCGTGCCTGCGTCTTAAGCCGATTCATCCGCTCACCATTCTTCGGGGATCAACCGCAGCCGTTCGTGTACAGAGCTACGCAGCTGCGGTGGTACAGGCCGAGCACGTTGTCGCCGAACAGGTAGACAGCCACCGCTATGAGCGCGGCGATGCCAGCGATCAGCAGGCCGTACTCGACCGCCGAGGCGCCGGCATCACGCCCGTCGATTGGGCATGCTCTGCGCACGACCGGACTACTTGCAGGTCGAGCCGGACACGCCGCCCTTGGTGATCTGTCCACAAGTGTTGTTGAAGAGATCGGAGAGCTTGCTTCCGAAGGTGAAGATGATGACGACGAGAACCGCCGCGATGCCGGCGATGAGCAGGCCGTACTCGACCGCGGACGCACCCTGGTCGCGATTGATCCACGCCGCGTGCGCCTTGGTGTACAGGTAGAGCATTTGGTGAGACACCCCCTGAAGAGCCGGATCACTCGATCCGCCGACAAGATGTGGCGGCCGGACGACCGCACGGGGGGAAGTCTTTACAGCACGCTCCGTATGCGCCAGTCGTATGAGCAGCCACGCTTCTTGGATCGACGCGTACGGCGCGTCATCTGCTGTTGACGTCCTCGGTTTACATCGCATCCGTCTAACGGCGGAAAGAAGCGTGGTCAGGATGCGGATGGCGGCCTGAATTGGAGTTCGAGCGCTTCCCGCGGACGGTCATTGTGTGGATCATTGCCAGATCTGTCTGTCGGGTAGCAGACATCGGTTGTCACGGTCGAACGGCTCAGCCGCGCGGCAAAAGCACTATCGGGATAACCGCAATGGCGCACCACGCACCGGCCAAAAGGGCAGGTCCCATCGGAATAAGGGTGCCGGCGCCGGCCCGGCGGGCCAGCAGCGCGGCCACGGCGACCAGCCCATGCATGAGGTGCGCGGCAAGAACTCCGGCGAGAACGAAGGGCCACCCGAACCAGCCGAGCAGGAGCCCGAGGACCAGGCCGAGCTTCGCGTCGCCCAGCCCGAACCCGCCGCCGGTGATCACGGCCAGCAAGAAATAGGCGCCGCCGACCGCCGCGGCGGCGAGCAGAGCGCGCACGAATGGACCCGGGTCGTGCCCGGCAATGGCGATGATCCCCAGGGTCGCCGCCGACACGACGAAGGTGGGCATCACCAGTACGTCCGGCAGGCGGGTGCAGGCGAGATCGATGGCACCGAGCAGGACCCCCACCAGGATCACCATCACCACGAGCGGGGTCAGCGGCGACCAACCGAGGGCGGCCGCCGCCCCCGCGGACGCGACCGCCGCGACGGAGGCGCTAATCCAACCTCGAGGGCCGAGCCTGGCCGAACAATTCGGGCATCGGCTTCCAATATGGACCCAGCCAGCTATTCCAGATCGGAATGTCTGGCCACAATTGCCACAACCGGTCAGGCGCGGTTCGCCAAACGGAACCGACATGCGGTACGCGATCCGCGGCACCAGCGAGCCGCCCGCGATGCCGACCGCTCCGGCCGTGATGACCAACGTCCACTGCACGGGCCGACGGTACCCGACAGGGGTCGATGCCCGCCGCAGCCAACTCGTGGTCACGGCCTCGTCGCCTGGGGTTACAAGTCCTGGTCGACAAAAACTGAGCCGTTCGGCCGAACATTCGATCCGGCCGCCCGGACTTGCCGTCCGGGACTGTACGGCCCACGCGCGCGCATGCAAGCGTTTTCGGCGCAACATCCCTCCAGTGCACAGGAGTTCCTATGGCAATCCTTAAGCGCGCGGGGCGCGTCTCGGCGCGCGCGCTGGCGATCGCTACCGTGACGGCCGCGGTTGTCCTCGTCGGCGGTCAGGTGGCGTTCGCCGATTCGCAGGTCAACGTCAACAGCAGCGGTCAGGGCGTCACCGCGACCGATGCTGAACACAACTGCGACGCCAACTACGGCGGCGGCCCCTACGTCGGCTACGACGTGTGGGTCTTCAATCTGCCAGGAGACCACGACACGGTCGGTGATTTCGTTTCGGTGACGGCTCACTTCGACACGACCGGCGACCACCAGGCCGACACCACCAAGACGATCGACACTGATCAGCCCAGCGGGATTGTGCTCAACGGAACCAGCAAGGCGTGGATCAAGCTGCCCGCTGGTTGGGAGCTTGAGAGCGCGTCGGCGGTCATCACCGGCACGGCCGACTTCTTCACGTTGACCCACGCTTGCCCGGCTGAGAAGCCGTCGCCGAGCAGTTCGCCGTCGAGTTCCCCATCGGGATCGCCGTCCGCCTCGCCGTCGGGATCCCCGTCCGGCTCGCCGTCGCCGTCGTCGTCGGTGTCCAACTCGACCACGCCCAGCCCATCCGGCTCGTCGTCGCAGCCGACCCTGCCGACCACCGGTGCTCCGTTGACTGCGGTCCTGATCGCCGGTCTGGCGCTGGTCGCAGGCGGTGGCGCGATGGTGTTCGCTGCCCGTAGGCGGCGCGCGCAGGTCTAAGTGCCAGCACGCGCCCAGGCTACGAGCCAGCATGGGTAACTAGCCGGTGCACGCCGGAGACCGAGCCGCCGATCCATCGTGATCGGCGGCTCGGTCGGGTTCCGGCATCACCTCGACCGGCGAATGCAGCACATCCAAGCGAATTTCGCTAATCCGATGAAACCGGCCACCACCGCGCTCCCGACGAGCGAGCATGGCAATCAGTCCAGCGACCTGCTCGGACCGCCATGACCAGGGGGACGGCATGCCGAGTCGTAGTGATGCGTTCTTCGACGAGCTGGGTGGGCGTGGCCACGATCCGACGCTGCGTGGCCGGACGGCCACCATCCGGTTCGAAATCCGCCGCGATACCGGCACCGACTCCTGGTCGGTCGTCATCGACCGAGGCGACATCTCGGCGGCTCCGGACGGTGATGACACCGCGGACTGCGTGATCCGGCTCGACGGCGATCTGTTCGACGACATCGCCCGCGGCGAGGCCAACGCGCTGGCCGCGATGCTCCGAGGAGAGCTTGCCGCCGACGGGGATCCAGACCTCATGGTCGCGGCCCGGCGTTTGCTCGCCGCGCCCGCGCCGGCCGGCGAGGCGGGTGCCGGTGAGGCAGGTGACGGATCGTGACCGGCGGGCTGGTGAGCATCCTCGACGGCAACACCTTCGTCGTGAGCGATGGGCAAGGCGACATCGAGGCATCGAGTACGGATCCGACCGGACTGTTCTCGTACGACACCAGGTTCCTGTCGACCTGGGTCCTCACCATCGACGGCAACCGGCTGCACTGCCTGTCCACCGACGATCTGCAGTATTTCGAGACCCGGTTCTTCCTGGTGCCGGGCACCGGGACAGTGTACGTCGATGCCAAGCTCTCGGTGACCCGGCTGCGATCCGTCGGGCACGGGTTTCACGAGCACATATCCGTGCTCAATCACGACGATCAGCCGGCGTCGCTCACGATACGGGTCGAGGCCGCCGCTGACTTCGCCGACCTCTTCGAGGTCAAGGACGCGCTGCGGAAGAAGGGAACGTACCGGAGCTTCGTTGAGCCCGGACGGCTGGTCCTGGAGTACCGGCGGGATTCGTACCATCGTCAGACGACGATCTCCACCTCCGAGCCGGCCGACATCGACGAGCATGGCTTGACGTTCGTCGTCAAGGTGCCCCCGCACGGCGAGTGGTCGACGAACCTCCAGGTGTCCGCCTTGATGCTCCGTGCCGACGGAGAGGCGTTGCTGCCCGCCCGGCCGACCCCGTCGCGGTGTCCGGAGATGCTCGCTGACCTGGAGAACTGGCTGGCCAGCGCGCCCCGGCTGGACAGTGACTGGGAGCCGCTCGCCGCGACGTACAAGCGCAGCCTTGTCGATCTCGCCGCCCTCCGCTACAAGCCGGCGATCGCCGGCGCGAGGGCGCTGCCGGCGGCGGGCCTGCCGTGGTTCATGACGATGTTCGGCCGGGACAGCATCCTGACCAGCTTGCAGGCGCTGCCGTTCGTGCCGGAACTGGCACAGACCACGATCCGGGTGCTCGGTGAGTGGCAGGGCACCCGGTCCGACGACTTCCGCGACGAGGACCCGGGCCGGATCCTGCACGAGATGCGGTATGGCGAGCTGACCGCGTTTGAGGAGCGGCCTCATTCGCCGTACTACGGAAACGCCGACGCGACGCCGCTGTTCGTCGTGCTGCTGGACGAGTACGAGCGGTGGACTGGCGACCACGAACTGGTTCGGGACTTCGAGTCCGAGGCTCGCGCGGCGCTGCGCTGGATCGATGACTTCGCCGACCTTCAGGGCAACGGCTATGTCTCCTACCAGCGCCGCAACGAGGAGACCGGGCTGGAGAACCAGTGCTGGAAGGACTCGTGGGACTCAATCGCGTACGCCGACGGGCGGCTGCCCGGGTTCCCGCGCGCCACCTGTGAGCTCCAGGGCTACGCCTACGACGCGAAGATGCGCGGCGCCCGGCTGGCCGAGCAGTTCTGGGACGACCCGGAGTACGCCGCCTTGCTGCGCCGGCAGGCCGCGGACCTGAAGCGACGATTCAACAAGGACTTCTGGATTGCCGGCCGGCGGTACTTCGCGCTCGCCCTCGACGCCGACGGCGGGCAGGTGGACGCGCTCTCGTCGAACATCGGCCACCTGCTGTGGAGCGGGATCGTCGACAAGGCGAAGGCGAAGGCGGTCGTCGATGCGCTGATGGGTCCCCGTCTCTGGTCCGGCTGGGGCATTCGAACCATGGCCGAGGGTGACCAGCGGTACAACCCGATCGGCTACCACGTGGGCACGGTCTGGCCGTTCGACAACTCGTTCATCGCGTGGGGGCTGCGCCGGTACGGGTACAAGAGGGAGGCGGCCCGGGTGGCGGCCGGGATCCTGGACGCGGCGGTCTACTTCGACGGCCGGCTGCCGGAAGCGTTCGGCGGGTTCGAGCGGCACCTCACCGGGTATCCGGTGCAGTACCCGACCGCGTGCAGCCCGCAGGCCTGGTCAACCGGGGCGCCGCTGCTGTTCCTGCGCACCATGCTGGGCATGGAACCGGCCGGCGATCACCTGGTGGTCGATCCGTATCTGCCGGACGGCATCAATCAACTGGCGCTACTCGACGTCCCAGGGCGCTGGGGGCGACTGGACGCGTACGGGCGAGGGCCGGGCGCGGTCATCCACGCCCCGGTGCTCCGGCCGCAACTGGGCGAGATGCCGGTCAAACCGCCACGGCATTAGCGCTCGACACCGGCCGGTAACGCTTCACACCCCAGCGGTGCGATGCGCTACCGGTTGTGCGAGCGAGGCACCCCACCGTGGTAGAGGCTGTCGCCGGGTGGGGCATCTCGCCCCCCGCTCCATGATCAAGTGCACGATCTTGAGCACCAGGCGCGCTATGGCGACGTCACGTGCACAGGATCTTGCACCGACTACGGACGCCCGAAGCCGGCGGGATCGTGGCCCGGACCGAATTGGGTGATCGGGGGCCGTCAGGAGGCTCAGAACCCGGAAACGGCCCCCAACCGATCGCGAGCCCGATTTGTCCAGCCAGATGCCGGGCCAAGTGCCGCCGGGCAAACACCTCTCAGCCGTCTCAGCTCGTTTCCCGTACGGTAGACGAGCGGAAGGCGTCGAAGGTGGCCGCCGGTTGGCGGGTCGTCACCTCGAGGTTGCTCGGCGGAAGGGTTGCTCGGCGGAAGGGCTGGTTGGGGCGATGGAGCAGGCGGAATCCGGCGCGCAGGACGACACCGGGGTCGCTAAGACGGTCGACCTCGACGCCAACGGCGATCAGACGGCGCAAGCCGGAGCGGGCGGTGACGGCGTGCGCTACGTGTCCGGCTCCGCGGCCGTACCGGTGCGTCGCGACCGGGGCAAGCCGGGATGGGACGCACCCACTCTGAGTGGACCGCATTATCCCGGCGGCAGTTACGACGAACCGGCGTACCACGATCCGTACGGACGCCGCCGTGGCCGTAGCCACCGTGCCCGCTGGTGGGTCATCGCGGCGGTAACCCTGGTGGTGCTCGCGGGCGCGGTCGGGGTGCTGTTCCACTTCCGGTCCGATCAGTCGCCCGAGGCGCAGGTGGCGCGCAAGTACTTCACGGCACTCGCCGAGGGTGACACCAGGTCCGCGCTGGCGCTGGTCGACGATTCCGCCTCGTATACCGGATCTGAGTACCCGCTGCTCGCCTCGGCGGCGCTGGTCAAGCCCGAGGATCGGCCGAGTGAGGCCACCGTGGTCAAGTCGGTCCGCACGACCGTCGACGGCGGTCGCGCCGCCCGGGTCGTGACGGTGGCTTACTCAATCGACGGCACCCCTGTCCGTCAGGACCTGACTTTGATCGAGACCGGTGGGGAGTACCGGTTGAAGGCACCGTTCATCACGGTGGCCGTCAGCGGTGCCAGGGGCCGGTCGGTTCAGGTGAACGGCATTGACTACCCGCACGGCGCGGCGCAGGCGGTGGCCTTCCCCGGCGGGTACCACGCTTCGGTCAAGGGAGATCGCCTGATCGCGCCGGCGACCGCTCGCGCCACGTACAGCGACTCGTCGGGTGCGGTCAAGGCCGACGTCTGGATCCCGGCGCCGACCCTGGCGACCGGTGCCGACGCGGCGATCCAGTCGGCGGTCAACCATGCGCTGGACGCCTGCGCTCAGAGCACCTCGCCGACGCCAAACGGCTGTCCATTCCGGTACAGCGACACGAGCGCCACGATGAAATGGTCGATCACCCAGCATCCGAAGGTGAAGGCCAAGGTCGGCGCCGATGGAACCGTGACCTTCGACGATGGTGGGCACTCGGCGGTCGTGCACTACGAGGCCACGACGAGCGGGTTCTTCGGGCTGTTTTCGCGGACCAAGACCGGTGACATGGACGTAACGATCACGGGCTCGGCCAGCATCTCCGATGGCGGTGTGGCGGTGAAACTCGGGTAAGCCGGTGCCGGCCAGGCCGCAGCCGGAGAACGCTGACCGGTCAAGCCGGCCGGAACGAGTCGCGGCCGGCCGCCGCGGCGTGCTTGATCATGATGTGCCGGGTCACTGAGTACTCGCTTACCGCCTCCTGGCTCATGTCTTTGCCGAAGCCGGAGCCCTTGACACCGCCGTGCGGCGCCTCCGAAGCGATCGGCAGGTGATCGTTGATCCAGGTGACGCCGACATCGAGCCGGTGAGATACCCGCAGCGCGCGGCCGACGTCCCGGGTCCACACCGACGAGGCGAGGCCGTAGCGGGAATCGTTCGCCATCTCCACGCCATCGTCCTCGCCGTCGAACGGCAGCACCACGACCACCGGCCCGAACACCTCGCCCTGGACGATCTCGCTGCGCTGATGGGCATCCGCGATGACCGTGGGCCGGTAGTAGAAGCCGGTGTCGCCGGCCGACCCACCGCCGGTCAGAACCCGGGCGCCATCGGCCTGTGCGCGTGTGACGTACCCGTGAACTCGCTCGCGATGCTCGGCCGAGACGAGTGGGCCGATGTCGGTGTCCGGAGCCCAGGGGTCGCCCGGCCGGACCCGCTCCACGGCGGCGACCAGCGCCGCCACCGCGTCGTCATACCGGGACCGCTCGACGTAGACCCGGGTCGCGGCGGTGCAGTCCTGGCCGGTGTTGTAGGTGGCGCCCATCGCCACGCCGCCGGCCATCTCGTCCAGGTCGGCGTCGTCGAACACCAGCGCTGGTGCCTTCCCGCCCAACTCCAGGTGCACCCGCTTGACCCGGCCGCCGGCCCCACGCATCACCGACCGGCCGGTACGCGTCGAGCCGGTCACGCTGACCATGTCGATGCCGTCGTCGTCGACCAGGGCCTCGCCGACCGCCGCACCACCGGTCACCGCGGTCACCAGGCCGGGTGGCGCCCCCGCCTCGTCGAATAGCCGGGCCAGGGCCATCGTCGAGCGAGGAGTCTGGGGCGCCGGCTTGATGACGACCGCGTTCCCGGCCGCGATCGCCGGACCGATTTTCCAGATCGCCATCACCAGCGGGAAGTTCCACGGTGCGATCGACCCGATCACGCCGATCGGGCGCCGGACCAGCATCGAGGTGTACCCGGCCGACAGCGTGCCCGCGCCGGTGCCGTCGAGCGAGCGCGCCGCCCCGGCGAAGAACCGCAGGTTGTCCACGCCGAACGGCAGCTCGCCGTCGCGTACTACCGGGGCCGGCTTGCCGGTCTCCTCGACCTCCAGCGCGGTCAGCGTGTCGGCGTTCGCCTCAACCAGATCGGCGACCCGCAGCAACACGCCGGCGCGCTGTGCGGGCGTGGCGTCGCGCCACTCCCGGAATGCCCGCCGCGCCGTCGCCACCGCGGCCGCGACCTGATCGGGCGGGGTGTCCGGCACATCCGTGATGGTGTCCCCGGTGGCCGGGTTGACCAGTACGGTCATCGGCCGGTGCCGAGCTTCTCGATGGCATCGGCGGCGGCGCGCAGGCCGTCGGCCGCCCGGATCTGCGCGCCCGCGGCGGTCAGCCGGTCACGCAATCCGGCGTCGCCGAGCAGCCGCTCGATCGCGCCGTGCAGTTCGGCGTCGGTGAATCGGTACGGGTCGAGGCGTACGCCGAGCCCGAGTTCGTGGACCCGCTGGGCATTGTCGTACTGGTCCCAGAACAGGGGCAGCACGATCATCGGCTTGCCGAAGTGCAGCGCCTCGGTGGTGGTGTTGTTGCCACCATGGGTGATCACCAGGTCAGCCATCGGGATGATCGACGTCTGGGGCAGGAACTCCGCGCCCCACATGTTGTCAGCCAACTCGATCTCGGCGTGCAGCGGTCCCTTCGAGACGATGTACCGGTGCGGGGTCTGCGCGAGCGCGGCGATCACCCGTCGCATCAACTCGACGTCGGCCGAGCCGAGCGATCCCAGCGAGAAGTAGATCAGCGCGCCGTCCCGGCCGGCCAGTTCCGGAGGAAGGTTGAACGCCTCGTCGGTCTCGCGCACCGATGACTCCAGCCGCTGCCAGGTCGGTCCGAGGGGCCGGTCGTCGGTGTAGTCCGCGATCGACGGGTATACGTACAGGTTGAGGTCGCCCTCGCCGATGAACTCCAGGTCCGGCAGGCCCGGCGCGCCCTGATCCCGCACCCACTGGTCGAACTCCGTCCACATCGGGCGGTGCGTGCGGTCGTACTCGGCGCGGAACTCGGCCCAGCCGCCGCGGCCGTCGGCCGGGTAGCCGGAGAAGACCGGCGCGATGCCGTCACCCTTGATCTCCAGCGGGTTGCACGACACGATCCGGACGAACGGTACGCCCGCGGTGTTGAGCGCGGGGAACGCCACGACGTTGTCCTCGACGATCACGTCCGGGCGCACCCGCTCGATGATGTCGAGCAGTTGCCGCTGGCAGTACTTGGCGCCATTGATCAACTCCAGCCAGACCGGCTTGACCCAGGTGTCGAGCTGCTCGATGGTCGGCTTGCGGAACTCCGGCGCGGTGTCGCGGATGAAGTCCTTCCAGAATTGCCCGGCGTCCTGCTCGCCGGCGTCGGGCGCTGGCGGTGCCAACGTGACCAGGTCCTCGTCGAACCCGAGCGCGGTCAGCTTGCCTTGCCAGGAGGCCTCCGCGGCGAATACCGCCCGGTGCCCGCGACGCCGGAGCACGTCGGCGATGCCGATGCAGTTGTTGGTCGGCCCGTATGCGCTCTCCGGCATGAACAACACTGTCAACGACATGGCAGCTCCGTTCGCAGGTAGTTGAATCGCAATTCAACAAGCTTGACCTAGTACAGTCAACACAAGGCAGGATGGCTTCGGGGGCAATTGCATCCGGACTCAATTGCATCGGGACTCAATTGCATTCGAACTCAAATGTCGCCCGGGTCGCGGCACGGCCTGCGGCGGCAGTGACCAGCGCGAGATCGGCGTCGTCGCGAGACGGTGGCCGGGTCCTGCGGTGAGCGGGTCCTGCGGTGAGCGGCGGCGAGTCCAACCCGAAGGCGAGGCCGCCTCGGGGCCGCATGGAGCGGGCAGCCGGTGGGAGGGCCGATGAACAGCCGCAAGTCGCGGGCCGAGCGCCGAGCCGACCTGATCGAGGCGGCCCGGCGCGCGATGATCGTGCACGGCACCGATTCGGTCGCTCTCAACCAGGTCGCCGAGCAGGCCGGGCTGTCCTCCGGCACGGTTCTCTATCACTACCCGGACCTGCGTGACCTGTTGATCGATGCTCATCACGCCGGGATGGAGCGGTTCTACGAAGCCAGGGTGCGGCAACTGGCCGACGTGACCGATCCGGCCGGCAAGCTCATCCGGACCATTCGGTCCGGGCTGCCGACCGACGCCGATGACGCGGACGTGCGGTTGCTGTGCGAATTGGGCGGCGCGGCCGGCCGCAACCGGGTGTACGCCGCGCTGCTCACCACGCTGTACGACCGCCAGGTCTCGCTCTACCAGTCGATCCTGGAGCTCGGCGCCGCCCGAGGTGTGTTCACACTCAGCACCGACTCACTGACCATCGCCCGGAACCTGGTCGCCCTCGAGGACGCGTACGGGTACCGGATCGTGGCCCGCCACCCGGTGCTCGGCACCGCCGAGGCGGTCGAGCTGATCCTGTCGTACGCCCGGCAGGCCACCGGCAACCCGCTCGACGGGCTTGACGGGCGCGACGGGCTTGACGGGCGCGACGGGAAAGGTACGGAGACCGACGGGATCGCCGGAGCCGACGGGATCGCCGGATGAACGACCACCCGATCCCCGAAGGCGCGTCGGCCGCGCTCGTTCGCGCTCTGACCGATGGGGCCAGTGCGGACATCGCCGTCCACGTCGATGTGCCCGGTTCGAATGGGTCCCGCCTGACCGCGCGCCGCCTCGCGCCATTGCCGGACGGCCCGCTGGACGAGCGCCCGATAACGGCCGATCAAACCAACTTCTCCGTGGTGGTCGGCGATCGTGTCGTCGTGAAGTGGATGCGGTCCCCGGTCCCGCACGCCCGCGCTCCGATCATGCTCGGGCATCTGGCCACCGTCGGGTTCGAGCGGATCCCCACGCCGTACGCGTCGCTGCACCGAGCCGACGACCTGGTCGCGCTGGTCTCGGCGTACCTGCCCGACGCCGTCGACGGCTGGGATTGGTGCGTCGACGCGCTGATCGACGCCTGCCACGGCGGTCCGCCGGCCGACTTCGCCTCCTCGCTCGGCCTGCTCGCGGCCGAGTTGCATGCCGCGCTGGCGACGCCATCGCCGACATTTCCGGAACCGCTGACCGGCATGGTCAACCCCGGATGGGGCCGCGCCGGGATGGACGTGCTGCGGCAGGCGGGTGAGGTGCTGGCCGGCAGCGATGATGCCCTCTGGTTCCAGATCGTGGAGCCGTACCTGGCGGCGGAGATCGCCAAGGCCGACGACGCGGATCTGGTTCGGGTCATCCACCCGCACGGTGATCTACATGTCGGCCAGGTGCTGCGGTGGCGGGACGGGCTCGCGGTCACCGACTTCGACGGCAACCCGACGGTCGCCGGGACCGCCCCCGAACCGGCCGCCCGGGACGTTGCCCAGATGCGTACCAGCGTGTGGCACGTCGGGCAGATCGCGAATCGCCGGACCGAGGGCCGGTTCCGTGACGAGATCAGGTTGTGGTCTGAGATCAGCGCCGATGACCTGCTCCGCGCGTACCGTTCCGGGCTGAAGTCCCGCGGCATGGCCGCGGTCTTCAATCACACCTTGCTGCGCCCGTTCGAGATCGAGCAGGAGTGCCGCGAGCTGCTCTACGCGGCTCGGTTCCTGCCCAGATGGCGGTACGCCCCGATGGGTGTGCTGCGGGAGTGGTTCCGGGGAGTGTCATGAATCCCGACCTGTTTCTTGATGATCTTGAAGCCAAGCCGGCCGCGCTGACGGCGCTGGCCCGGAGGCTGGACGTCGAGGACCCATGGCGAGCCGTGCGGGGTGCGCGCCAGGTGCTGCTGTTCGGCATGGGCAGTTCCCGGTACGCCGCCGAGGTGGCGGCGCTGGCACTGCGACGGCGCGGGATCGCGGCGATCGCCGAGTACGCGTCGGTGGAGCGCAGCTTGCCGGACAGCGACGACACCCTGGTCATCGCCATCTCCGCGACCGGAACCAGCGCCGAGACCGTGGCCGCCGCCGAGGCGTACCAGCCTCGCCTGATCGCGCTGACGAACGAGCCGGACTCGCCGCTCGCCGCGATGGCGGCGTCGGTGATCGGGATGCACGCTGGGATCGAGCGCGGTGGAGTGGCCTGCCGCACGTTCCAGCACAGCCTGGTCCTTCTCATGGCGCTGGCGGCCGGGACGAGCGGTGACGCCGCCCGCGCCGCCGCGGCGGCGACCGCCGACCTTCTGGACCGGCGTGCCGAGTGGCTACCGCGAACGCTGGAACTGCTCGACGGATCACACGGCGTGCATGCCATCGCGCCTGCCGAACGGCTGTCATCGGCGAGCCAGTCGGCGCTGATGGTGCGCGAGGGGCCGCGCCGTCCGGCCACCGCCAGCGAGACCGGCGACTGGGCACACGTGGACGTCTACCTGACCAAGACCCTGGACTACCGGGCGCTGCTGTTCCCGGGTTCCCGGTACGACGAGTCCGCGCTCGACTGGCTGCGACAGCGCGACTCGACCGTGGTGGCGGTCGGCGACGAGGTGGCCGGCGCCGCGCAGTGCATCCGGTACCGCGGCGACCACGACCCCCTCACCCGGCTGCTCACCGAGACACTGGTCGCGGAACTGGTCGCGGCCGCGTGGTGGGCGGCCGGCTCACCGGCGGAAGGCGCCTAGCCCCAGCCGAGGGCGTGCAAGCGAGCCTCGCTGATGCCGAAGTGGTGAGCGATCTCGTGCACCACCGTGACGCGTACCTCCCGGATCACGTCCTCCTCGGTCCGGCAGACGCCGAGGATCGGGCGCCGGAAGATGGTGATGCGGTCCGGAAGGACGAATGCGTAGTCGGTGGTGCGCGACGTGAGCGCGTACCCCTCGTACAGCCCGAGCAGGTTGCCGCGCCCATCCGGCGGGTCGTCCTCGACCAGGATCACCACGTTGTCGAGGAGGCCCATCAGCGCTTCCGGGATGCTGTCGAGCGCGTCCGCGACGAGTTCCTCGAAACGTTCGGCCGACATCGCGACGGTCATTGTTCGTTTATACGTCGTGCTCCGCACGACCATGCCCGTTTGCACGTCGTGCTCCGCACGACCATGCCCGTTTGCACGTCGTGCTCCGCACGACCATGCCCGTTTGCACGTCGTGCTCCGCACTGGTTGCCGGGAACGAAAGTCAAGACCGCGGAGCTACCGCGTCGAATCGGAGCCGCTGTCGAGTTCGCCGCCTGCGCCGCGGGTGACCAACCGATAGGTTCGGCGCGTGACGATGCGCATGATCACACCTCGCGGCAAGGGCGCCCTGCTTCTCGATGCGCACCCGGCGGGTTGCGCGCGGTCGGTGGCGGCCGCGGCACTCCAGGTTCCCGATTTGCGATCGGGAGGCCGTCCACCGGTGGTCCTCATCATCGGTTCCAGCGCGGGCTACGGCAACGCGCTGGCCGTGGCCGGGCTGGCCGGACTCGGCGTCCGCGGTGTCGGGCTGGCGCTGGAACGGCCGGCCGATGCGCGGCGCACCGCATCGGCCGGCTGGTACCGTACCGCCGCCTTGGCGGACCTGGCCGTCGAGCACGGATGCGATTTCGAGTTCGTCAACGGCGACTGCTTCGCTGCCGACACGAAGAATGAGGTGCTGGACCGGTTCGCTGGACGGTACGGCCGGATCGACTACCTGATCTACAGCGTGGCGGCGCCGCGCCGAACCGATGCGAGTGGAGTCGTCTACCAGTCGGCGATCCGGCCGCGTGGCGCGGCGCACACCACCTACGCCATCGACTTCGATTCCGAGCCGCCGGCGCTCAAGGAGGTCACGATCGACCCGGCAACGCCGGACGAGGTGGCCGCGACCCGGAAGGTGATGGGTGGCGAGGACTGGGCCGGGTGGGTTACCGCGGCCGGCGACCGAGATCTGCTGGCCCCGGAGTTCCGGACGGTCGCGCTGTCGTACGTGGGCTCGGCGATGACCGCGCCGATCTACCGGGATGGCACCATCGGCGCCGCGAAGGACCACCTGGAAGCCACCGCACGGTCGCTGCCGGGAGCGTTCACGTCCGTCAACGGCGCCGCCGTCACGCAGGCGTCAACCGCGATACCGGGGATCGGACTGTACGTGTCGCTGCTGCGGGAGGTGATCGGTGATGCCATGGAGCCGCCGGTGACTCAGGGCGTACGCCTCTGGAAGCACCTGATTGGCGCGGGAGCGGCCGGTGTCGACGCTGCCGGTCGTGTGCGTCTCGACGATTGGGAGTTCGCTCCCGGCGTGCAGGACGCGGTCGGCGACCTGTGGCGGAGCGCCGTCGACACCCGGAGCCTTCCAGCCCAGGCCGGCGCCTGGTTTCATGCCGAAGTGCGGCGCCTCTACGGTTTCGACATCGATGGTGTGGACTACTCGGTCGCCGTTGACGTGTGACCGTATGCCGCGATCTTCGCGGTTTGCCGGTACCGGCCAGCGGGTACCGGCACAGCATGGGTATTGGAGCTGGAATTCTGCTGATCGCGATCGGCGCCATCCTCGCCTTCGCGGTGAACTGGCACGTGTCCGGCCTGGACCTGCACGTGGTCGGCTGGATCCTGATGATCGTCGGCGTCTTCGGAGTCGCGCTGTTCTTCACCTTCTGGAACAGCCGTCGCACGGATGGTAATCGTGTAGTCACGGAACGTCGCGTCTACGACGAGACGGGCTCGCCCCCACCTCCCGGTGCCTAGCGCTCCGACGCACGCCTGACCGACTGAACACGTCGCGCTTGGCTGAACCCGCACCTGACCAGCGGTGTCCGCGCCGGGCAGGTGCGGGCTCAGCCTTCCCGAAATCGGATTGCCGCCGCGCGGGCTGTCGCGAAGACGTGGCGGGCCTTACGATCGGCGCCATGCGGGGGACAGGCGCCATCCAAGGGAGTCGGGCTGCGGCACCTCGAAGCCTTGCGCACCGGCTGGTCCGGGACCGGACCGCGCGACGCCGAGTGAGCATTGTCCTCGTCGCCGCGCTCGCCGCCGCGGGTCTTGCCGGGTGCGCTGGCCCCCGCGGGTACGCCGGCCTGACCGTTGACGAGCAGGGCAATCCGGTGGTTGTCCTGGCGTGGTGCGGACGGCCGCCCCAGCAAGTCGTCGTGCAGGCGTGGTACAACGCCGGCCCCGACTCGCCCCCACCGAGCAGCGCGGACACCATCAGCGCGCTGGTGATCCGCGCACCTCGGCTGTACGGCAACGTCGCCGAGGTCAACCTGGTCAAGCCGGACGGTGGCTGGGTCATCACCAACGATTCGCTGCGGCTTGACGACCGGGCCGCGGACTATTACGCGTACGGCGAGACGGACAGCCCGGACGATCAGGTCGAGGTCGATTTCCGGCTTGATGACCTGGCGACACTATCGCCCGGCCAGGTGTTTGGCATCGATGACAGCGGAAATCCGCAGATCATCTCGCTGACCGAGTTCAACCGGTACGTCACGCAGCGGTGCTGACCCGGCCGCGGCCCCGGGGTCAGCCGGGTATTCGCCGGAATGAATCGGGGATCCCGAGCCATCGGAAATGCCCGAAGGGCCAGAACAACACGAATGCCCGCCCGATGATGGCGCTGGTCGCAATCGTCGACTGGCTGATGTCGGCCGACGCATTCCAGTTGTACGCCGAGTCGCCTGAGGCGTACCGGCTGTCGCCCATCACCCAAAGCCGGTCCTTGGGCACGGTGATGGTGAACTGGTACGGGTCGGCCGGCATTCGTGAACTCTCGCCGAAATTCAAGTACGGCTCGTCCAATGGCCTGCCGTTGATCAAAAGGCGTCCATTCGCGTCGCAGCACTGGACATGGTCACCGGGCAGGCCGATCAGGCGCTTGACGAAGACTTTCTCGCCCGGGTTTGTCCGCCACGAGGCCGGGGAGTTGAAGACGATGACCTCGCCGCGCTCGGGTGCGTTGACGTGATAAACGAGCTTGTTCACGATCACGCGGTCGTTCACTCGCAAAGTCGGTTCCATCGACCCGGAGGGGACCCAGAAGGTCTGAACGATAAACATCCGGACCACGAAAGCGATCACCAGCGCGACGGCTACGAGGATTGGCATCTCACGCCAGAACGTGCGGTTATTCGAGGGCGAGGGGTTGGTCCGGACAACGGTCACTCGCGAAGCGTACGCGGTGATTTGGCTTCGTGAAGTCGGCAACCTGACTGGGCGAAACGCGCTAGCGCGGCGGACTTGATGATGGCGTTAATGCGTTCGAGGGTGCCGGCACGTTGCTGTACGTCGACGGCACGCTAAGCCAATGGAACCGGTTGAACGGCCAGAACAGCACGAAGGCCCTCCCGATCACCGCGTTGACGTCAATGGTGGACACCACGATGTCATTGGTGTTCTGGTAATTCTGGCGGGAGTCGGCAGAGTCGTACCGATTATCGCCCATCACCCACAGTCGACCCTTGGGCACCACAATGTCGAACGGGTTGGGAGCCACGTTCGCGTGCGGTACATCGCCATCGACATAGGTCTCGTTCAGCGGTTTGCCATTGACCGTGATCCGGCCTTCGGTGTCGCAGCAGACCACATGGTCGCCGCCGACGCCGATAACGCGCTTGACGAACACTTTCTCGTCCGGGTTCGACCGCCACGACAGCGGGGAGTTGAAGACGATTACCTCACCGCGGTGCGGACTACGGAAGTCATAGACCAGTTTGTTGACCAGTACCCGATCCTTGATGTTCAGGGTGTGTTCCATCGACGGTGACGGCACCCAGAAGGTTTGGAGCAGAAACGACCGGACGAGAAAGGCCACCACGACCGCCGCGACCAGCAAGATCGGAAGTTCTTTCCAGAAACTGCCGCTCTTCTTCGTGTTCTTGGTCTGCACAACGGTCACCCGGCGAGCTTACGTGGCGAGCCTGTGATCCACACCGCCAGTGCCGAGTGGGCCGCGGACCGCATCGGCGGTTGGCGCCGCCGGACCCGTCACAATCGGGTGGGTAGCAGCGTAAGGACCTGGTAGCTTCACTGGCCGTGACGATCTCGCTCAAGCCGGCTCCGGCTCCCTCGCGCCGGCTCGGGCCGTCGTTCTTCAAACTGTGGTCCGCGGGCGCGGTGTCGTCACTGGGCACCGGCCTCGCCACCGTGGCGACGCCGCTGTTCGTAGCGCATCGAACACAGAGCGCGTTCGTCGTCGCGCTGGCGTTCTTCGCCTCGACCGTCCCGTGGTTGCTGTTCGCGCTGCCGGCCGGCGTTCTTGCCGACCGGGTGGACCGGCGCAAGCTGATGGTCGTCGTCGACGTGGTCCGACTCGGGGTGCTGTCGCTACTCGGTGCGGCCATCGTAACCGGAACCGTGAACCTGCCCCTGCTCTACATCGTACTGTTTCTCGATTCGACCGGCGAAGTCCTGCTCCGATCGGCCTGGTCGGCGATGGTGCCGGCGGTCGTCGCCAAGGATCAGCTGGAGCGCGCCAACGGCTGGATCATGGGCGGCACTACGCTCACCCGCGACATGATCTCCGGGCCGCTCGGAGCATTCCTGTTCACCGTCGCGGCCAGCCTGCCGTTCCTCGCGAACGCGGCGTCGTACGCGGCAAGCGCGCTGTTCCTGGCCCTGATTCCCGGCACGTTCCGGGCCCGCCCGGAGACGGGCGACGCGCCACGCCCGCCCGTCCGGATCCGTCACGACGTCGTCGCCGGCCTGCGCTGGTTGATGGGACATAGGCTGCTGCGCACCATGGCGGTCCTGATCGGGCTGCTCAACGTCACCCTGACCGCGGCCCTGTCGGTACTGGTCCTGGTAGCGCGCGAGCGCCTGCACGTCGGATCGGTCGGGTACGGCGCGCTGTTCACCTGCATGGCCGTAGGAGCCCTGATCGGCTCCATGATCGGCGATCGGCTGATCCGGCTGGTAACCGCCACCTGGACCATCCGGATCGGACTGATTGTCGAGGCCGGGCTGCACCTGGTGCTGGCCACATCCACCAGCGCCTACCTGGTCGGTGCCGGATTCATGGCGTTCGGCGTCCACGGCGCGCTATGGACCATCGCATCCAACTCGCTGCGCCAGCGGCTGACCCCGGACGAGGTGATGGGCCGAGTCGGCAGCGCCTACCTGTTCGTGGCGGCCGGCGGAAACTGCCTCGGTGCCCTGCTCGGAGGGGCGCTCGCCTCCGCGTTCGGGCTGACCGCCCCGTACTGGGTCGGGTTCGTCGTCGCCGTCGGGGTGTCGATGGCTACCTGGTCGACGTTCAACCGGCGCGCGGTCGCCGAGGCATACTCCGGCTGAGCTGATCAGACCGGTTCATGCGTCCGGCAACTCGATCCGGAGCAGCCGGGTGGACGTCACCATGCCGGCGGCTTCGAGCGTCAGCTTCGAGTTGATGTTGTAGTACCAGCATCCGGCGATCGGGGTGATCCCGTCGGCGTGGCAGCGATTGCGCAGGTAGCGCAGCGTCATCGTGCCGATCCCGCGGCGCCGGTGGGTGGCGGCGGTGAACATGCCGATGCTGGCCCGTCCGGGTACCAGCTGGGACGGCTCGGCGATGCCGACCGCGACCAGTTCGTCTCCGTCGTACCCGACGTGAATCTCGCCGTCGCCGACGCGTTCACCGACGTGATCGAGGAAGTCGCCACTGACCCGTACGATCGCCGCGACATCGTGTCCGGTGGCGGGGCGGTAGGAGACCGGTCCCGGCTCCGCCATGACCGGCCCCGGTTCCGCTTCGGCGAAGAAGTACGCCTGCCGTTTCAAGACGTGTTCCACGTCCAGCGCGTGGCTCAGCAGGAATTCATCGCACGTCGGTACATAGCAGGCGCTGGGCCGGTGCGCCTGCCGGATCGCGGCGAGGGTCGCCTGGCCGGCCCGTCGGGCCGGACCGACCAGGTGAAACCCGGCCAGCAGCCGGCCGCTGTTGATGGCGAAATATCCGACCTCCCGGCCGCGATCACGGATCCGGAAGAAGTCGGAGGCGATGATCGTGCCTTCTAGGTACGAGTCGATCGGTGCCGTCAGCGATGTCAGGTACGCGTCGAAGGTGGCCAGGTCGGACCGGTCAGCAGGAGCGAAGTCCACGCCGGGATGGTGGTTGACCGGCACCGGCGTGTCAACGCGATATCGGCGGCCCGGCGGCGCCGCTGATCAGTCGTCCAGGTTCTCGATCGGCACCGGTGCGATTGCACCGGCCGGCTCGAAGCCGAAGACGCGGCCGTAGAAATACAACTCCGCCTCGGCGGCGCGCTTGATAGCGTGCTCGCCGCGGAAGCCGTGCCCCTCACCTTCGAACGGCACGTATGCCACGGGAACGCCCTTGGTGCGCAACGCGTCAACCATCAACTCGGCCTGCGCCGGTGGCACCACCTTGTCATCGAGCCCCTGGAAGAAGATCGTCGGGCAGGTGAAGCCGTCTGAGTGCCGCAGCGGGGACCGCTCGCGGTACAGCGCCGCCTCCTGCGGGTACGGGCCGACCAGGGAATCGAGGTAGCGCGACTCGAACTTGTGGGTGTGCTCGGCAAGCGCGGTCATGTCGCTGACCCCGAAGTAGCTGGCCCCGGCGGCGAAGACGTCGCGGAACGCGAGCGCGCCGAGGGTGGTGTACCCGCCGGCGCTGCCGCCCCGGATGGCCAACCGGGCACGATCGGCCAGGCCCTGCTCGGCCAGGTACACCGCACCGTTGCAGCAGTCGTCGATGTCGACGATGCCCCATCGCCCGGCCAGCCGCTGCCAGTACGCGCGGCCGTAGCCGGTGCTGCCTCCGTAGTTGACGTCCAGCACCGCGAAGCCGCGGCTGGTCCAGAACTGCGTCGCGATCCTCAGCGTGTCATCGGTGGCCGAGGTCGGGCCGCCGTGGCTGAAGACCAGCAGGGGCGGCAACTCGCCTTCCGGCGCCTCGAAGTCGGCGTTGTGCGGTGGGTAGTAGAAGCCGAACGCGGTCAGGCCGTCCGACGTCGGGAACTCGACCTTCCGTGCGATCGATACGTACCGTTCATCGAGGTCATCCGCGAACGAGCGGCGCAGCACCTCGGTGGTGCCGGTGCTTATGTCGTACAGCACCAGCGCGGGCAGCGTTGCCGGTCCGGAGACGGTCATGACGATCCGGCCGTCCGGCAGCGGCTCCAGGCTGCTGAATCGCGAGTACGGCGTGTCAATGGCGGTGAGCGTCCCGGTGGCGATGTCGAGCGTGCCCAGGCGCCAACTGCCCGCCGTCGAGTACGCCGTGATGATCGTCGACGAGTCGTGGAAGGCGTACGTCGCCAAACCGAAGGTCCACGCCGGGACGCCGAAGTCGGCGTCGTGACGGTGTACCGGCTCGACCGCTCCGCCTCTGCGCCGGTGGATGTTCCAGAAGCCGGACCGGTCCGAGACGAAGTAGAGCGTTCCGTCCGCGGCCCAGGTCGGCTGGAAGATCGACTCTTGCGGGCCGCCGGCCACCTCGGTTACATCGGCCAGCGCACCGGCGGCGTCGAAGCCGGCGGTCCGCAGCACGCAGCCGTCCCACGGCATGTTCGGGTGGTTCCAGCTGAGCCAGGCCAGCGTGGTGCCGTCCGGTGACAAGCGTGGTGCGGCGAAGAAGTCGTGCCCGGACGCGAGCACCGTCGCATCGCCGGTCGTGAGGTCGATGGCGACCAGAGTGTTGGCGGGCTCGTCGCCGGCTCCGTGGTCCTCGCGTACGCAGATCAGCCGGTGCCGTTCCAGATCCAGGGCGATGTCCGCGTACCGCATGCCGTCGTCATGGGTGAGCTGTACCGGGGCCTGCCCTTCAGGCACCGTGTACAGGTGTTGATCTTTGAAGTTGACGAAGTAAACGGTGCCGTCATCGGCCGCGGTGAACGATCCGCCACCGTACTCGTGGACGCGGCTGCGGGCGTTGTACGGCTCGGGTGTGACCTCGGCGATCGTGCCGGCCGGGCGGCGCCGGAGCAACGTCTGCCGACCGCCCTCGGACGGGCGCCCTTCCATCCAGTACAGGTCGGATCCGACGACCGCGGGACCGCTGATCGGCACGCCGGCGGAGACCAGGAAGTCTGGGGTGAAGGGCGAGATCCAGGCGCCGTACCGGGCGATCGTTATAGGTCCAGATTGAGTCACGGCCTGACCTTGCCATGCGCGCTGGTTCGGTACCAGCCCGGGGGCCTGGGCGCCGCGGTCCAGCCACGCAGCTCAGGAACAAGCACTCAGCGCACTGCGGTAGCCTTCGCGGAATGCGTAGAGCGATTGGTGCCCTCGCCCTGGTGGCGACCGTGGCCTTGGGCGTCGCGGCGTGCGGCAGCTCATCCGATTCGTCCGGCTCCACCGGCTCCGGCACGAACGTGGGCGCCGCCCATTCCTCGTGCGACGTGGTGGTGAGCAAGGACCTGGCCACGAAGCCGACGATCACCGTGCCCAGCTGTGCCACCAAGCCGACCGACCTGGTGACGAAGGACATCGTGACCGGCACCGGGCCGGCCGCGAAGGCCGGCGATTCGGTCACCGTGAAGTACGTCGGCGTCTCCTGGTCGACGCGGCAGCAGTTCGACGCGTCGTGGGACAACGGCCTCGGGCAGTTCACCGTCGCTCCGCTTGGACAGGCCAGTGTGATCACCGGCTGGAACCAGGGTCTGATCGGGGTCAAGAAGGGTGGCCGCCGCCTGCTGGTGATCCCGCCATCGCTCGGGTACGGTGCCCAGGCCAACGGACCGATCGCCGCCAACGAGACGTTGGTCTTCGTCGTCGACGTCGTTTCGATCAACTGATCAAGCTTCCTCGTGGTGTCCGTCGGACGCATTACCAATGCCGCCGGGTAACCGGATAATCTCGTGGAGTCGCCGACCCGGCGATCTCGCGGGCGTACCGTCGAGGGCGACGCAAGATCAGCGGAGGGGCCGTGCAAACCATCCAGGACTGGTTGGCGACCGTTCCCTCCGGGTTGATTTACGTGCTCGTCGCGCTGGTGATCGGCGTGGAGAGTCTCGGCATCCCGCTGCCGGGCGAGATCGTGCTGGTGAGTGCCGCCCTGTTCGCTTCGGCCGGGCACGCCAGCATCTGGTGGGTCGCGGTCGCGGGCATGCTCGGTGCGATCGTCGGGGACTCGGTGGGGTACGCCATCGGCCGCCGAGGCGGGCGCGGGTTCCTTGAGCGACTTGGCCGGAGATTCCCGAAGCATCTGGGACCGCCGCAGCTGGCCAAGGTGGAACGCGCATTTCACCGGTGGGGCGTGATGGCGATCTTTTTCGGCCGCTTCGTGGCGCTGCTGCGGGTCCTGGCCGGGCCGGTCTCGGGTGCGCTGCGGATTCCGTACCCGAAGTTCCTCGCCGCCAACATGGCAGGCGGCGTGGTCTGGGCCGGAGGCACCGCCGTCGCCGTGTACGCGCTGGGCAAGGTGGCCGAGCAGTGGCTATCCCGGTTCTCCTGGATCGCGTTGCTGGCGGCCATCGGGGCCGGGGTGGTGACCACCATGGTGTTGCGCGGCCGGGCGCGTCGGCACGCCCGGTCGACATCGGTCGACTGACCTCGGGGGCCGAAGGGGGATCGCCGCGTTACGGGCGTTCGAACAAACGCTCGAAGAAGCCCTTCTTCTCGCGCGATTTCGGCACCGTGTGCTTGGTCTTCTTCTCCACCACCTCGTCAACCGTGCGGCCATGGTCGGTCACCGTTGTGCGTACCGCGGTGTCGGTAATCCGATCCGTCTCAACTCCGGCCTTGGTGCGGTGCGCGCGGACTTCGCGCGCGCCATGGCCGCTCCCGCTGGAAGGCAACGAATTCGGGTCTTGGTGCGCATAGCTTAGACATAGAAATCTCACCGTTAGAAGACAGACAAAAAGTCGATGTCGAGGGTGGACGGTCGCTAGCGGCGGAAGACCGTGTATGCGCCTTGACGGTGGTGCGCACTATCGGCCCGCTCAAGACCGAAGTCGCTCACCTCACCGGCACATCGTCGCGGGCGGGCATGGCAGCCAGTTCGTTTCCCGCCTTGATCCCTACCGTCGCGCGCGTGGCGGTGGCCCGGGCCTGGCGGCCGGTGCTGAGGATCCCCAGGGCGCTGACGCCGACGCCGAGCGCGAGCACCAGCCACCACACGCCGTGTTCGGCATCGGTGAAAGCCGCCCCGCCACGGGCGGTAGCCGCCCCTACCATCGTTCCGGAGATCGCGACGCCCAGGGTGATGCCCGCCTGCCGGCCGACGGAGGCCAGCGAGGCCGCGACACCGGCCATCGAGACTGGCATCCCGGAGACCGCCGAGTTGCTGATCGGCGGGTTGACGGTGCCCTGGGCGACTCCGAACAGCAGGAAGACGCCGAGTACCTCGTACAGCGGGGTGGCTGGTCCCAGCCGGAGCGAAGCGGCGCCGGCCAGCGCCAGGGCGGTGCCGGAAATCACCAGAGGCAGTCGGGGACCGCGTTTGGCCACCAGCCGCCCGGCCAACGGGGAGAGCAGGACGATCAGCGCCCCGACCGGGAGCAGGCACAGGCCCGCCCGCAGCGCCGACATGCCCCGTACCCCCTGCAGATAGAGGGTTGTCAGGAAGAGAAACGCGCCGAAGCCACACAGCGAAAACAGCGCCGTCGCCAGTGCCGCGCTGAACGGCACACTTCGGAACAGGCGCAACTCCAGCAGCGGGTCAGCCCGGCGCGGTTCGTAGTACAGGATGCCCAGTATCCCCGCACCGGCGAGGGCGAGCAGAGCCAGGATCAGCGGCGAGGTCCAGCCGAACCGGCCGGCCTCGATGATCGCGTAGACGGCGCTGCACATGACCAGGCACACCAGGGCCTGGCCGACCGGGTCAAAGCGGCGCGCTCGGGCGGCACGGGACTCCGGTACGAACAGCGACGTGCCCACGATCGCGACGGCGACGATCGGCACGTTGACCCAGAAGATCGAGCGCCAGCCCAGGCTGCCGACCAGGGCACCGCCCAGGATCGGGCCAAGCCCGAGCGCGAGGCCGGATACCCCGCCGAACACCCCGATAGCACGGGCGCGCTCGGCTCGATCCGGGAAGGTGGTAGCGATGATCGCCATCGCCACCGGGTTCAGCATCGTGCCGCCGGCAGCCTGCAGCGCCCGCGCCGCGATCAGCCAGCCGATGCCCGGCGCCAGACTGCATGCCAGCGACCCGAGCCCGAAGACGGCCAGCCCGATCCGGAAGACCCGCCGCCGGCCGACCCGGTCCGCGGCGGACCCGGCCATCACCAGAAAACTGCCAAGAACCAGCGTGTACGCGTCAACCGTCCACTGCAGCCCGGACATCGAGGCGTGCAGGTCCCGGCCGATCGCCGGCAACGCCACATTGACGATGGAAACGTCCATCACCACTACCACCATGCTGGTGCAGCACAGCGCGAGCACCAGCCATCGGCGATGCCGGCTCAGTTCGGCCGACCGGGTCGTCTGAGTTAGTTCGATCATGGCGCCACGCCAAAATTTAGAGCGTGCTCGAAGTCAAGCAGTCGAAAGCCAAGCGGGCCCGGTCCGACGACCAGGTCGGGCTGAGCATCGCCGAGGCCGCCCGCCGAACCGGCGTGAGCGTGCACACCTTGCGCTACTACGAACGGGCCGGCCTGGTCGTCACGCCCGTCGACCGCACCGGGGGCGGCCAGCGCCGATACCACGAACTCGACCTGAAGTGGATCATCGTCTGCACCAAGCTGCGCGCCACCGGCATGCCGATCAAATCCATCCGGCGCTATGCCGAACTCGTCGCCGCCGGAGCCGGCAACGAGCACGAGCGACTTGCTCTCATGGAGGCGCACCGCGCGGAAGTGCGCGCCCGGCTCGCGGAGATCCAGGAGAACCTCAAGCTCATCGACTACAAGATCGCCGTTTACCGTGGCCGGATCGCGGCCGGCGATGCCGATCAACTATGGGCACCCAGCCGGCTGGCCGACACGCGGTGAACGAACCGCTCCCGCGGCAGGTCCGGCGTACGACTTCAAGCCGGCAGCGACCAACTGGCGCACAGCGGCCGATGGCCGAGTTCTTCCATACTGCCCACCGCATCTGACATTGCTTTCACAGGCCGGCCGCATCAGCCGCCCACCTGCACAGTTGCTCGCACACGGCCGTTGGCTAGCGGCCGAACTGGTCGGTCTCTCGGGCCGGGGCCACGCGTTGGCGCAAGGCGTGCGCCTCATCAGGCTCCAGGAAGCGGTCGAGTGTCAGGTTTGGCACCATAGCCTCGTACGTTCGTCCGGACATCCACATGTAGTTGCCGCGTGGTGGGTGGAGTACGACCAGTCGGACGTCGTCGACGACCGCGATGTCAGCGGGCCGACCTTCGGGGGAGACGTAGGCGCCGGTGGCGTCAAAGAGGCGAAAGCGGCGCCGGATGAGGTCCTCGACAGGCATCCGCGGTGGCGCATTGGTGGCCGCGGCGACCCACGAGAGCGAGGGCCGCTCCCCGGCGAGGAGCCCACCGGCCGGGTCGCCGATGAGTCGGTCGGCGAGGAGGGTGTGCAGCTGGTAGTTGTCGCCGACGCCGCTCATCGTTAGCCGGTAGCCACGGCCGGTGGTGTGGTCCATTGCGACGAGCGGCTCGTCGTCGAGGACGAGAGCGAGGCCAGGCAGCCAGTGCGCCCGGGGCACGGTGTCGGCAATTTTCTGGGCGTCCTCGGCGATCTCCTTCCGGAGACCGGCGGCGTCCCGAAACGCACGGTCCGCGAGCAGGGTAATCATCAGATCGACCCAGTGCGGCATGTCGAACCACGAGATAGCCGTCGCCGTCGCGACCCGATCATCGACGCCGAGATCGCGGGTCGCGGTCCGGAACAGCGCGACGAGGTCGGACATCCCCGGGGGGTTGTCTAGGTCGGGCTCCGGCCGGCCGCCGCTGACGCGCGGCCACTCCTGCGAGAACGCGATGCGCAGCGCCATAGTCATCAGGGTGCAGGCGGGGGCGTTCTCGGCCAGCGCGAGTGGCGAGCCGCCCCATTCGACGAAGGCCCCGGCGGCCAGTGCCAGCCGGGCGAAGGCGCCTTCCGGCCGGCGGGCGAGGATCGGCGCGAGCCGCTCGATGGCCATGGTCAGGTCGGCTGCGGGTCGGCCTCGCGCCTCGGTGGTCAATTGCCCCAGGAGCCGGTGGAATCCGGGCAGATCGCCGCGTTGCATGGTCGGCAGCAGCTCATCGATGATCGCGGGAAGCGGTGAGACCATGGCCAAGGACCCTAGTCCCGGCCGGGTTCTTCGCGATGCCCCGCCGAGCGGTCCGGGTGACCAGGATTAATCCGGTAGATGATCACCGTGGCGGCTGCTAGCGTCGCGGAATGTTCGCCACCGACCGGGTCCGACTGCGGCCGCCCACGCCCGATGACGCGCCGGATATGTTCCGCCTGTACGGCGATCCCGAACTGCACCTGATGATCGACGACGAGCCGTTCCTGCCGCGCCACGTCGGCCAGGTCCGGGCCCGGCTGGAGAAGCAGGTCACCGAGCCGCCCGACGGCGAGACCGTGGTGTCGCTGCTGGCCGAGACCGTGGCCGACGGCACGTTCCTGGGCGGCGGCGTGCTGTGGGGGATCAACGCGTTCAACCGGTACGCCCACCTCGGCATCACGCTGCTCCCCGAGGCGCGCGGCCAGGGGTACGGGATCGAGGTGGTCCGGCTGCTCTGCCGGTACGGCTTCCGCAACCGCAACCTGCGCCGCCTGGAATTGGAGACGCTGGCCGGCAACGCGGCCATGCGGCGCACCGCGGAGATGTGCGGCTTCACGCACGAGGGCACCCAGCGGGAGCGCGAGTACGACGGCGACGGCTTTGCCGATATGGTGATCTACGGTCTGCTCCGGCGCGATTGGACGCCGTAGCTGGGCAAATGCGGACCGCACTGGCAGGGATGTGTCGGTACGATTCGCCGATGGCTGTAGCCCGACTAGCTTCCATCGTTTTCGATTGCGCAGATCCAGCACCTCTTGCCCGGTTCTGGGCAGAGCTACTTGGTGGAGAGATCGCCATCGACGCCGGCGAGTTCGTCGCCGTCCGGACTGATCGCGGGTGGCTGGCGGCCTTCCACGTTCCCGACTACCGACCTCCTACGTGGCCGGACGGTGATGTCCCGAAGCAAGTGCACGTCGACCTGTCGGTCGATGACCTGGACGTCGCGCAGGCGGAGGCGGTTCGGCTTGGCGACCAGTCCTCGTCCGGGAAGCTCATTTCTTCCGGCAGAAGCCTGCTATTAACAGACAGTTCGGTGAGAGGCCGATCCCATCGGGCCACGAGAACCGTAATGTCAAATCCCACCACGCCACAGTGCCAGATCTGCGAAAGAGCAGCATCGCCCAAGGCGGTCATCCCTGACCGAGTTCGGTCGGCCGGTGTGCGATCCGCCAGCGCGTCAACGCCGCGGATACGCCGCCAGCCACCGGAGCGTTGCGTCCCTCTGCGTTGCCCAGAAGGAGTCCGTCGTCATGAGTTCGGCATAGCACTCGAATTTATGATGCGGATCTTGGTAAAGCATCTGGTGGACCACGAATGTCAAGCGTCACCCGGGGACAGGACAGCGACACGGAGGCGTCCGCTGCCGAATTCGTCTCTCATGATCAAGGCACCGCGCACGCGCGGTGCAACCGTGCCGGCTCGCGTCGCGGCCTGCTGGCGACCTGACGGCCGGCGCCTGCTTCATCGCAGCGGATGCTGGGGCATGCGTCTGCGTCGATGACCTTGGATGTGTATGCGGGACTGTTCGGTGACGACCTGATGCGGTCGCGCATCGGTTGGATGAGGCGGTAGCAGCGCGCGGTGCGGACTACATACGGACTGGACCGATGATCGCCGTGTATCTGATCTAAAAAAGCGATAAGCCCAGGCCGATGACCTGGGCTTACATTGGAGCCGCCTCCGAGAATCGAACTCGGGACCTACGCATTACGAGTGCGTCGCTCTGGCCGACTGAGCTAAGGCGGCAACGTCACGAAAGTGTACGCGATCGGCTCTGCGGGACCCAACGGGGTATGCGGGGTGGCCGACGTTACACCGGTCTAGCTTGCTTGGTGAGCACAAGTGAAGCAATGCTTGTGCGGGGCAAGTAATGGGGGAAGGCAACGATGGACGATCATGTCGTCGTCGGCCGCCAACTCGGACTTTTTCTCCGTCTCGTCGAACGCATGTACGCCGACCTCAAAGTCGATGGACTCGACCTTGATCGTGCGGCGTACGTGTTGCTGGGGCGGATCGCGAGTGGGGGACCGGCGCGGCTGACCACGCTCGCCGACGACGTGTGCCTGGACCTGTCGACGGTCAGCCGCCAGGTGGCCGCGTTGGAGGAGGCCGGCTTGGTGGCGCGTACCACCGATTCGACCGACCGGCGGGCGTCGTTGATCGAGGCAACCGACAGCTGGATCTGCCACGTTTACGCGCAATCGCGAGGTCTGGCTTACGACCGTGCGCGACTTGCTCGCCGATTGGACCCCGGAAGAGCGCGCGCAATTCGCGAGCCTGTTCGTCCGCCTGAACAACAAGATCGCCGACCGCGGGTGCGCTTCCGGTCACGGTAGGGAGTCTCGATGACAACAGTCGATCATGCTCGGCCACAGCTGAGTCACCGACAGATCCTGCTGCTCATGGGCGGCCTGATGACCGGCATGCTTGCTGGCCGCTCTTGACCAGACCATCGTCGGTACGGCCCTGCCGACCATCGTGGGCAAGCTCGGCGGCATCAACCACTACTCGTGGGTGGTCACCGCGTACCTGCTCGCCTCGACCGCCTCGACGCCGCTGTACGGCAAGATCTCCGACCTGTACGGCCGTCGCCCGGTCTTGCTCTTCGCGATCGTGCACGTTCATGCTCGGCTCGCTGCTGGCCGGCGCGTCGCAGAACATGACTCAGCTGATCATCTTCCGCGGCGATTCAGGGCCTTGGCGCGGGCGGCCTGATGACGCTGGCGTTCACGATCATCTCGGACGTCGTCTCGCCTCGCGAGCGCGGCCGCTACATGGGCATTTTCGGCGCGGTGTTCGGCCTGTCGAGCGTCGCCGGCCCGCTCGTCGGCGGGTACTTCGCCCAGCATGACTGGCGCTGGATCTTCTACATCAACGTGCCGCTGGCGGTCGCTCGCGGTGATCGTCTGCAACCAGGTGCTCCGGCTCGTGCCGCACATCCGGCGCGACCACAAGGTCGACTAGCTGGGCGCCGTGCTGATGGTGGTCAGCGTGGTGTGCCTGCTGCTGGCGCTGTGCTGGGGCGGTTCGGAGTACGCGTGGGGCTCCAGCGCCATCATCGGGCTGTTCGTCGGCTTCGCGGTGCTTGCGCGCGGCGTTCCTCTGGCAGGAGGGCCGGGCCGCGAGCCGATCCTGCCGCTGCGGCTGTTCCGCAAGCGCGACCTTCACGCATCGCCAACGTGGCGACGTTCATCCTGGGCTTCGCGATGTTCGGTTCGATCATCTTCGTGCCGCTCTACCTGCAGATCGTCAAGGGCGCTACGCCGACCGCAGTCGGCCTGCTGATGCTGCCGATGATGGCCGGCATGATCGCCACGTCGATCGTCTCCGGTCGCGCTGATCAGCCGGATCGGCCGGTACAAGTGGTTCCCGGTTGCGGGTACCGCGTTGATGTCGGCGGGGCTGGTGCTGTTCGTCGGGCTGCAGGTGAACACCTCGCTCTGGGTGGCGTTCATCTACATGCTGGTGGTCGGTGTCGGCCTGGGCCTGTCGATGCAGCCGCTGATCCTGGCCGTCCAGAACGTGCTCGACCTGAAGGACATGGGTGCCGGCACCGCCACCGCGACGTTCTTCCGTTCCCTCGGTGGCGCGGTCGGTGTCGCGGCTCTCGGCGCGGTGCTGTCGAACAAGCTGGCCGGCGCTGGCCGAGTCGGCGGCGGTCAGCAGATCTCGATCAATGACCCGGCCGTCGATCAAGCGGCTGCCGGAGGCGGCTCGGCAGATGGTCGAGCACGTGTTCGTCGACGCGCTGCACCCGATCTTCCTGACAGCCGGCCTGGTCGCCGCGGTGGCGGTGATACTGGCGATCGCCCTGCCGGACCAGGAACTGCGCGGGCCGGCCGGCCCTCGCACGGCTCCGGGGAACCTTGAGGACGAGGACGACGAGACCGCCGCGGCGGAGATGGAGTCGCAGGCCGCCACCATGATCTAACCGGGAATCGCGGGCGTCGTGATCAGTGATGCCTGCGCCGCCTACATGGCCCGCCTTCATGACCCACCTACACAGTCCGCCTGCATAAACGCGAGAGCCCGGGCGCCTTTGCCCGGGCTTCGTGTTGCCGTACTCCCTCAGGCCCCAAACATTACGGCCGGATTGTGACCAGCGGGTAACAGGGACCGAACGGAGTCTTTGCCGACGGCGTCAACCGCATTAACGTTGCGATCATGCGGAGCACCATGATGGATCTTCCCTTGCAGGTCTCCCGGCTGCTTGACCACGGTTCGACCGTGCATGGCGAGTCCGAGGTGGTGACCTGGACCGGCGACGGCGCTCGCCGGATGACCTACAAAGAGGTGGGCGCGCTCTCCGCGCAACTCGCGCACGCACTCCACGATGATCTGGGCGTACGCGGCGATGACCGGGTCGCGACGTTCATGTGGAACAACGCCGAGCACCTCGTGGCGTACATGGCGGTGCCCAGTATGGGAGCCGTCCTTCATACGCTCAATCTGCGGCTCTTCCCGGAGCAGCTGATTTACATCGCCAACCATGCCGAAGACAAGGTGATCATCGTCGACTCGACGCTGATCCCGCTGCTGGCGCGCGTGTTGCCGCAACTGTCGACGGTTCGTCACGTGGTGATCGTCGGCGGCGGGGATGCCGCACCGTTCGAGGCCGCCACGCAGGTGCAGGTGCACCAGTGGGACGACCTGCTCGCCGGCAAGCCCACCTCGTACGACTGGCCGGAAATCGACGAACGGGACGCGGCGGCACTTTGCTACACATCCGGGACTACCGGAAACCCGAAGGGCGTCGCCTACTCGCACCGTTCCATCTGGCTGCACTCGATGGAGGTCTGCATGGCCGAGAGTTTCGGGCTCTCGCCGCAGATCAAGGAACTGGCGATCGTCCCGATGTTCCACGCGATGGCATGGGGATTGCCATACGCGGCGCTGATGTCCGGCGCTTCGCTGCTGATGCCGGACCGGTTCCTCCAGGCCGCTCCGCTGGCTGCCATGATCGAGGCAGAGCGGCCGACGTTGGCCGGGGCGGTCCCGACCATCTGGACCGACCTGCTCGCGTACATCGAGACGCACCCGACCGACATCTCCTCGCTCAAGGAGGCGGTCGTGGGTGGCTCGGCCTGCCCGCCGGCGCTGATGCGGGCGTTCTCGGAGCGCGGCATGGAGATCGTGCACGCCTGGGGCATGACCGAGATGTCGCCGCTCGGCACGGTGTCGCGACCGCCACGAGGCGGCAACCGGCGAGGAAGCCTGGACGTACCGGTACACCCAGGGCCGGGTACCCGGCGGCGGTGGCCGCCCGCATCGTCGGGCCGACCGGCGACGTGATGCCGAACGATGGCGAGTCGGTGGGCGAGCTGGAGGTCCGCGGACCGTGGATCACCAGTCGTTACTACGGCGAGGACATTCCGACCCGGACAAGTTCCGCGACGGCTGGCTGCGTACCGGCGATGTCGGCACGCTGTCGGCCAATGGCTACCTGACGCTCACTGACCGTGCCAAGGACGTGATCAAGTCCGGCGGCGAATGGATCTCGTCGGTGGAGCTGGAAAACCAGCTGATGGCCCACCCGGCAGTGCTGGAAGCCGCGGTCGTCGGAGTGCCGGACCCGAAGTGGGACGAGCGCCCGCTGGCCGCGGTTGTGTCTGAAGGAGAACGCGTCGGCGAGCGCGGACGAACTGCGGACCTTCCTGTCCGGGAAGGTCGCACGCTGGCAGTTGCCGGAGCGGTGGGCGTTCATCGAGTCGGTGCCGAAGACGAGTGTCGGCAAGTTCGACAAGAAGGTGATCCGGGCGCAGTACGCCGACGGCGTGCTTGCCGTCCAGACCCTGGACTAGTTCGCAAAGGAGCAGGGCCGGCCCTCCGCGAAGGGCTGGCCCTGCGATGTTTGTAGAGGCTGGGCACGGCGGGCCGCCGGGTCAGGCGGATTTGCGCGCCGACTTCTTCGCCGTCGCCTTCTTGGAGGTGGCCTTCTTCGCCGCCGGTTCGGCCTTCTTGGGCGTGGCCTTCTTGGCTGCCTTCTTTCCAGCGGCCTTCTTCGCCGGTGCCGACTTCGACGCCGATCGTGAGGTCGACTTGGACGCCGACTTCGCGGCCGGCTTTGACGGCGGCTTCGATGCCGAACCCGATGCCGCGGCCTCGGCTGCCTTCTTGGCCGAGCGAGCCGATGTGATCGGTGTCGGTGCCGGATGCGACTGCCTGGACGGTGTCTGGCCACGCGCGGCGCGAGCCCGGTCCACCGACGCCTTCAGCGCCTCCATCAGGTCGACCGCCGCAGCCGGCTTCGGTGCCGCCTCGGCCGGCGCCACCACCTCGCGACCACCGACCTTCGCGTCGATGACCTCTTGAAGCGCTTCGCGGTAGTCGTCGGAGTAGATGTCCGGGTCGAAGTCGCCGGCCATCGACTCGATCAGGGAGGTGGCCATCGTTAGTTCCGGCGCCCGCACGCTGATGTCGTCGTCGAGGAAGGTGAAGTCCGGCTCGCGTACCTCGTCCGGCCACAGCATGGTGTTGAGCACCAGTACGTTGTCACGAACCCGGAGGGTGGCCAGCTGCTCGCGTTGCCGCAGCGCGACCTTCACGATCGCCACCCGGTCGGAGTTGACCAGCGCGTCGCGCAGCAGCACATAAGGCTTCGCCGCCTGGTTCTCAGGCTCCAGGTAGTACGCCTTGGCGTACAAGATCGGGTCGACCTGGTCGGCCGGGACGAACTCCAGCACGTCGATGGCGCGCGAGGTGGACAGGGGGAGATCGGCGAAGTCCTCGTCGGTCAGGATGACCATCTCGCCGCCGCCGATGTCGTAGCCCTTCGCGATGTCGTCGTATGCGACCTCTTCCCCGTCGATTGAACAAACACGCTGGTACCGGATGCGCCCGCCGTCCTCGCGGTGCACCTGATTGAAACGAATGTTCTTCTCTTCGGTCGCGGAATACAGCTTCACTGCGATCGACACCAGGCCGAAGGAGACCGCGCCCTTCCAGATCGCACGCATACCACCAAGAGTTGCATTGATCGAGCCACATCGCGAGGGGTTCGCATACCGTTACTGTGAGTTTTGTGGCTGGCGTTCCGCTCGCCCCGATGCTCGCGACCAGCGGCCCGTTGCCCGCCGGAGGGGGCTGGGGCTACGAGTTCAAGTGGGACGGCGTGCGGGCCGTCGCCCACATCGACCACCGGGCGGTACGCGTCTTCGCGCGCAGTGGCGCCGAGATAACCGCGGCGTACCCGGAGTTGGCCGGCCTCGCCAGCGCGGTCGACAGTGCGATCCTCGACGGCGAGATCGTGGCGCTCGACAACTCCGGCCGCCCGTCGTTCACCGTGCTCAGCGAGCGCATGCATGTCCGGGACGCGCGGCGGGCGGCGGTGCTGGCGGCGACGCGTCCGGTGACGTACATGATCTTCGACGTGCTGGCCCTGGATGGTGCGGACCTGTGCGACCGGCCCTACCGCACACGCCGCCACATCCTGGAGCGCCTGGCGCTTACCGGTGGCCACTGGCTCGTGCCACCGACGTTCGGCGACGGCCCGGCCACCCGGGCGGCCGCGTCGGAGTACCAGCTGGAAGGTGTGATGGCCAAGCGGCTCACGTCGGTCTACCGGCCAGGCACCCGGTCGCCGGACTGGATCAAGGTCAAGATTGATCAGACCGCGGAGTTCGTGGTGGGCGGGTGGCGACCAGGCGCCCGCACGCTGGGAGCCCTCCTCGTTGGCGTGCCGGCCGCCGGTGGCCTCGCCTACCGCGGCCGGGTCGGAGGCGGCATCTCGGCGGCGACCGAGCGAGCCTTGCTCGCGGCGCTGCGCCCGCTGGCCGTTGACCGCTCGCCATTCATGACCGAGATTCCCAAACTGGAGACCAAGGGTGCCAACTGGGTGCGCCCGGAACTGGTGGTAGAGGTGCGGTACGGGCAGCAGACGCCGGACGGCCGGCTGCGGTTTCCCCGGTTCCTCCGGATGCGGCCCGACCTGACGCCCGGCGACCTCGAGCGAGCAGATCCGGCGGAGTCAGCAGGTCCTGCGGATCCGGCCGGTTCGTCCGGGATGGTGAAGGATGCCTGAGCAGCGGATCATGGTTACCGTCGACGGGCAGCGACTGGAGCTGTCCAACCTGGACAAGGTGCTGTATCCGGCTGCCGGAATCACCAAGGGTGAGATCATCAACTACTACACTCAGATCGCTGGCGCGCTTTTGCCACATCTGATCGACCGGCCGCTGACCCGGATCCGGTACCCGAACGGCGTGGACCACCCCGGCTTCTTCGAGAAGAACGTCCCGGCCGGCATGCCGTCCTGGGTACGGCACGAGACGCTGCCGTCGCCCGGATCGTCGGCCGGCCGCGAAACCATCGACTACGTGGTCGTCGACGGGCTCTCTTCGCTGGTATGGCTGGCCAACCTTGCCGCGCTGGAGTTGCACGTACCGCAGTGGAGGGTCGGCAGCGACGGGCCGGACCTGCTGGTCGTCGATCTCGATCCCGGCCCCGGGGCCGGGCTCGCCGAATGCGCCGAGGTCGCCCTGATGCTCCGGGAGCGGCTGGCCGCCGACGGTCTCGACGCCTACCCGAAGACGTCCGGCAAGAAGGGCATGCAGGTGATGGCGGCGGTCTCCGGGCAGCAGCCGTCCGAGGCGGTCTCCGGCTACGTCCGGGCCATCGCGATCGAGTTGGAGCGCGCGCATCCCCGGCGGATCACCTCTCAGATGGCTAAGAATCTGAGGCCGGGCCGGGTGTTCATCGACTGGAGCCAGAACGCCGCGGCCAAGACCACGGTGGCGCCGTACTCGCTGCGCGCGGAGCGCTCGCCGTCCGCTTCGACGCCGCTGACCTGGGACGAGGTCGCTGCCGGATCGGTGCGCCCGTTCGACTCCGACGAGGTGCTGGACCGAGTTGCGCGGTACGGCGATCTGATGGCGCCGCTGCTCGGCGGCGGGCCTATGGTCCCATGACCGACCACACCGCGAGGACCAAGAGCGCCGCCCGCGACCAGGCATCGCACGCCGTCGACGTGCTGCAGGAGTTCGGCTTGCGAAGGGCGCGGGGATTCGCCGACCGGCTGCGCCGCGTTCGCGCCAGCCTGCTGATCGCCGTACAGGCCGGGCTCGCCGCCGGACTGGCCTGGTACATCGCGCACAACCTGGTCGGTCACCGGACGCCGTTCTTCGCGCCGATCGCCGCGGTGGTGGTACTCGGCGTGTCGGTCGGCCAGCGGCTGCGCCGCGCCATCGAGCTGGTCGGCGGCGTCGCGCTGGGCATCTTCGTCGGCGACCTGATCATCTACGTCATCGGCACCGGGCTGTGGCAGATCACGCTGGTGGTGTGCATGGCGATGCTGACCGCCGTCTTCATCGGCGGCAGTGCCACCGTGATAGGCCAGGCGGCGTCGTCGGCGGTACTGGTCGCGACGCTGCAACCGCCGACCAGCGGCATCTACTACAACCGGTTCATCGACTCGTTGATCGGTGGCGCCGTCGGCGTCGGTGTCATGGCCCTGCTGCTGCCGCTGAATCCGCTGACGACCGTGCAGAAGGCAGCCGGCCCGGCACTCGGGCTGCTCGCCGGCGAGCTGGATGGTGTGGCCGACGCGCTGGAAAGCGCCGACGTCGACCGGGCCCGCACGAGGCTGGCAAGGATGAGGTCCAGCGAAGGTGAGCTGGCGCGGTTCCGGGACGCTCTGGTCGAGGCCAACGAGACGGCGTCGCTGGCACCGGTGCGGTGGCGGGCCAGGGCTCCGCTGGCTCAGTACGCCGACGCGCGCGTCCATATCGACCGGGCCATCCGTAACGGCCGGGTACTGGCCCGCCGCGCAATCGCCATGATCGAGGACGGCGAGGTGATCCAGGTGGAGCTGCTCACCGGCGTCCGGACTCTGGCCGAGGCGGTACGCACGCTGCGCACGGAACTGGCAGACGGAGCCGAGCCGAAGCGTACTCGCGGGCTGGCGCTTGAGGCGGTGGCGCACGGCGCCGACGCGTACCGGCGAGGGGTTGGGTTTTCTGGCGGTGTGGTGGTCGCGCAAATCCGGTCCACGGCGAGCGACCTGCTCCGGGCCAGCGGTCTTGACGAGTCCACATCCACCCGGGCGGTCCGGCGCTGCGTGGGTAGGCTGGCAGCGTGACGCTCACGCCCGCTCCCGCAGGATCGCCGTCCGGGGCTCCGGCCGGGAGGCCGGCCACCACGTCTTTGAACCGGATGGACTGGCGCCGGATCTGGGTCATGGTCGTGGTCATCGGCTTCTGCCTGACATGCGGGATCGCGCTGCTGTCGATCATCGGCTACAACATCGGACCGCTCGCCCTCGGCATCGGTTTCGGCGCCGCGCTGATCCCGGTGCCGATCCTGGTCGCGGCGTTCATGTGGCTTGACCGATACGAGCCGGAGCCGCCGTTCTACCTCGCGTTCTGCTTCCTGTGGGGAGCGTTCGTAGCGACCCTGGCGGCCTATGGCGGTAACACTGGCGCGACCCACCTGCTGCCCGACGATGTGGTCGCCGTGTTCGTGGCGCCGTTCATCGAGGAGAGCATGAAGGCGCTCGGCCCGGTGCTGCTACTGCTGTTCACCGTGTTCATCCGAAAGCGTCCGACGTTCAACGGCATCCTTGACTCGATCGTCTTCTTCGGCCTGTCGGCCACCGGGTTCGCCTTCTCCGAGAACATCTTGTACCTGGGCGGGCACGGCTATGCGGCGGGCGCCGACCAGGGTGGGGTGGCCGGTGGCGTGACCGACGTGATCGCCGTGTTCATCGGCCGGATTCCGCTGTCCGGCTTCGCTCACCCGCTGTTCACGTCGATGACCGCGATCGGCGTCGGCATCGCCGTGCAGGCGAGCAAGAGATGGGTACGGATCCTGGCGCCGATCGGCGGCTGGCTGCTCGCCGTCATTCTGCACGGGTCGTGGAACGGGATGGCGACGCTGGCCAGTAACCTCAGCAAACCGCAGATCCTGCTGTACGGGTACTTCGCGGTGATGATGCCGATCTTCTTCGCGATGGTCGGGTTCGCGATGTCGCTTCGATCTCGCGAGGGCCGCCTGACGCAGACCGCGCTCGACGGCTACGTCCGTCTGGGCTGGCTCAGCCCGCCGGAGGTGGCGACCCTGGCCACCATGGGACGCCGCCGGTCCGCGCGCGCGTGGGCCAGGCGGGTCGCGGGTCAACCGGGCAGCGATGGCATGCGCGGCTTCCAGCTCAGCGCGACGCAACTGGCGCTGCTGCGAGACCGGATGGATCGCCAGGTGCGCGCCGGTGTGCCGGTCTCACCGGCTGAGCGGGCCGAGGAGGCACAGCTGCTTCACCTGATGAGCGCGTACCGGTCGGCGTATGTGGGACGCGATCCGCTGGCCCCGCAAGCGTTCTGGACCGGCAGCGATTACCAGATCCGGTTCCCGGACGGATCGGTACGGCCGGTCCGCGCGACCAGCGAGCCGGTGGTGCCGATTCCGGTGATCCGGGCGCCTTACCCGGTCCCGATGCCGGTCGGAACCGGCCAGCCCTACCCGGGCCAGCTGCCACATCCCGGTCATCCGTACCCGGGCCAGCCCTACCCGGGCCAGCCTTACCCCGGCCAGCCGTGGCCGGCCGGCCCATGGCCCGGATATCCGCAAGGCGGTCAGTCATATCCGGGGCACCCGCACCCGAGCCGGCCGCAACCCGGCCCGGAGCAACCCGGCCCTGCGCAGTCGGACCCGGAGCACCCGGGCCCGGCGCAGCCGGGCCGGCCGTGGCAGCCGCCGCGGTAGCCGCCAGATCGGTTTACAGGTACAGCCCGGTGCCGTCGGTGTCGACCCGCTGGGCCGCGACAGCGTGCACGTCGCGCTCCCGTAGCAGCACGTACGCTTGACCGTGCAACTCGACCTCGGAGGGCTCTTCCGCGTCGAAGAGTACGCGGTCACCGGCGACGATCGAGCGTACGTGCGGGCCGACGCCGACGGCCGAGGCCCAGGACAGGCGGCGTCCGACCGAGGCCGTCGCCGGGATCAGGATGCCCGCGCTGGAGCGTCGTTCGCCCTCGCCGGTTTCAAGCTTGGCCAGAACCCGGTCGTGCAGGAGGCGAATGGGCAAGCCGTTGGTGGTTTCGTCGGGCGTGGTGGTCACGGACGAAACCTACAACGTGGGAGTAGGTTCCAGCACGGCGATGTCGGTACCGTATAGATCCGGGGCGGAGGGGGAATGGGCGTCGAGTGGGCAGATTCAATAGCACAAAGACGAATTTGCGGCGGGCATACGAGGCCGGGCGCGCGACGGTGCGCGCCGCGCACGCGCCGGAGCTAGAAGCCGAGCCCGCCTTGGACCACCCGCCTGCCCAAGCACCAGCCATCGAGCACGCGACCACCGCCAGCCGCGACGACGAGCACGTCTCCGTGCCGATCCGGGTGGCGGCGGCGTGGAGCTGGCGGCTGCTGGTGATCATCGCCATGGCGGCGGCGTTCCTGTGGCTCCTCGGGAAGTTGCACCAGGTCGTCATACCGGTCGCGATCTCGCTGCTGCTGTCGGCGCTGCTGTCCCCGGCGGTCGGCTGGTTGCGGCGCCATGGGGTGCACCGGTCGTTGTCAACCGTGCTGGTGATGGTCGGTGGCCTGGCGCTGGTCGGAGGCACGCTGACGCTCGTGATCACCGAGTTCGTGCAGAATGCCGGTAGCCTCGCCGATTCAGCGCAGGATGGTATCCGCAAGATCCAGAGCTGGCTCAAGGGTGGCATCTTCCACCTGACCGATCAGCAGATCCAGAGTTTCCTGGACACCGCCCAGAACTGGGTCAAGCAGCACCAGTCCAACCTCACCACCGGCGCGATCGCCACCGCCACCACCGCACTGGACGTCCTGACGGCGATCTTCCTGATCCTGTTCACCACGTTCTTCTTCCTTCGCGATGGCGACCGGATCTGGCGATTCCTCATCAATCTGCTGCCCCGCAAGGCCCGGATGCCGATCGGCAACGCCGGCTACCAGGGCTGGGCGACCCTGGTGGCGTACGTGCGGGCAACCGTACTGGTGGCGTTCATCGACGCCGTCGGTATCGGGATCGGCGTCGCCCTGCTGCGGGTCGACCTCGCGTTCGCGCTGGCCACCCTGGTCTTCCTCGGCGCGTTCATCCCGATCGTCGGTGCCACCCTGTCCGGCACGGTCGCGGTCCTGGTCGCCCTGGTCACCCGGGGGCCGGTGACCGCGTTGCTGGTCCTCGCCGTCGTGATCGGCGTGCAGCAGCTGGAGGGCCACGTACTGCAGCCGCTGATCATGGGCCGGGCGGTGTCCATCCACCCGCTTGCCGTGATCCTTGCGATCGCCACCGGCCTGGTCCTGGCCGGGATCATCGGAGCGCTGGTCGCCGTGCCGATCGTCGCCGTGCTCAATACCGCGGTCCGGCATCTGGCCGCGGTTCGTCGACATGAAGGCGAGCCGTCGCCACCGACCGCCGTGGTGGTTCGGGACTGACGCTCGCAGTTCGCGAAGCGCGCTGCCGTGACAGGAAGCTAGCCGTCGCGGAGGCGCTTCAGGGCGCCGAGAACGACGTCCCGATCGGTGGTATACCAGAACGGCGGCAGCGACGCCCGCAGGTAACCGCCGTAACCGCGAGCCGTCTCCAGGCGCGAGTCGAGCACCGCCACCACGCCCTTGTCGGACTGCGAGCGGATCAGCCGCCCGACGCCCTGAGCCAGCCGTACCGCCGCGATCGGGACACTGACCGCCGCGAACCCGGAGCCGCCGGCGGCGTCGACCGCCGCGGACCGCGCCGCGGCCAGCGGCTCGTCAGGTCGCGGGAACGGCAGCCGGTCGATGACCACCAGCTGGCACGCCTCGCCGGGGACGTCCACACCCTGCCAGAGCGACATGACGCCCATCAGGCAGGTGTGCGGTTCGTCGCGGAATTTGCGGATCAGGATCGGCAGCTGATCCTCGCCCTGCAGCAAAATCGTCAGGTTGGTGCGCTGGCGCAGCACCTCGGCCGCGCGTTCGGCGGCCCGGCGCGAGGAGAACAGCCCGAGGGTACGCCCGCCGAGCGCGCCGACCAGCGAGACCAGCTCGTCGGCGGCCGCGTCGGGCAGGCCCGAGGCGGCCGGGCGCGGCAACCTCGCCGCCACATAGAGGATGCCCTGCTTGGCGTAGTTGAACGGCGATCCGACATCGAGGCTCTGCCAGGGCGGAGGCTCATCGTCATCGCCCTCGGAACCGTCCCGGTCCTGCGGGTTCGGTGCCAGCCCGAGAGCGCGCGCTACCGTCTCGAAGCGGCCGCCCAGGGCCAGGGTGGCGCTGGTGGCCACGACGGTGCGCTCGTCGTACAGATGAGTGCGGAGGGTTCCGGCGACCGACAGCGGGGCCACCACGATGGCTCGGCGGCGCTCGTCCCGGTCGATCCAGGCAACGTCGAAGTCGGACTCTTCCAGCAGCCGCTGGGCCGTGTCGGACAGGTCCGATAGCAGCGCCCTCGCCTGCTGCTTGCGTAGCTGGTCGGGATCCTCTCCCTTGATCTCGCCGATCTCGTCAAGGGCCCGGCGGGCGGCGGCGTCGAGCAGGGTGAGCGCCTCGGCCATCGCCGGTGGCAGGCCGGTGGTCAGCCGTCCCGGCGTGGCCTCGCCGAGACCGAGGGCGACGCCATCGCCGGCCTCGATGAGCATTTCGTAGGTTTCCGGCCGCAGCAGCGACCGGGCCCGGCGGGCACCACGGTCGACCAGATCCGGGGTTATCTCGGCCTGGGTGGCGCCGGACACGCGATCGGCGAGCTCGTGCGCCTCGTCGATGATCAGCAGCTGGTGCGGCGGGACGATATGCCGTCCGGCGAGCATGTCGAACGCCAGCAGGCTGTGGTTGGTCACCACGATGTCCGCCTCCCGGGCGCGGATCCGGGAGGCCTCGGCGAAGCATTCGGCACCGAACGCGCACCGGCTGGCACCGACGCACTCCCTGGCCGGCGTCGATACCTGGCGCCAGGCCGTGTCGTCGACGCCGGGGTCCAGTTCGTCGCGGTCACCGGTGGTCGGTCTCGTCGGCCCAGCCCCGCAGCCGCTGGATCTGCTTGCCGAGGCGGCCGGCCTCGCCCAGCCAGACCGTCTTGCGCCCGGACGGCTCGGTGTCGAACAAGGCGTCGGCCGGCTCCTCCTCGGTGGAACTGTCCAGCCGGGCCAGACAGAGGTAGTGGTGCCGGCCCTTGAGCACGGCGAATGTGGGGCGGCGGCCGAGCAGCGAAGTGACCGCGTCGGCCAGCCGAGGCAGGTCATGGTCAACCAACTGCGACTGCAGGGCCAGGGTCGCCGTGGACACCACCACGGGGCCGTCGACCAGCAGAGCCGGTGCCAGGTAGGCGAGTGACTTGCCGGTTCCAGTGCCGGCCTGCACCAGAAGGTGCTCGCCGGTCTCCGTGGCCCGGGCGACGGCATCCGCCATGGCCTGCTGGCCCGGCCGTGCGGTACCGCCCGGCACCGCGCCCACCGCGGCGGCGAGCAGATCATCGACGGTGGGGGTGGCCTTCACGATGCTTGACGCTACCGGGTCCGCCCGACGCTTTGCCCGAGCGCCTCGCGGCCGCCCATCCGGCCGCGGAGATGTCGGTACCGGTGTCCGGTTGCCGACTCGCCCGAGTTCCGGCCGAACCTGGCGCCGGCCCGGCCGGCGGGGGACGATAACGGTGTTATGTCTGTGCCGGTCGAGTCAGCCGACCAGCCCGTGCGCGTTCGGCGACCGGGTCGCGGCGGCCTGGGGGTGGTCCGATGGACCCGCTGAAACCGGCGGCTCCGGAGACCGACCCGACAGACCTGGTCCGCGTCGAGTACACCAAGTACGACGGGCGGCCGCACCGCAGCTACCCGGCTCTGCGGCTGGGCGAAGACGCACACGGCACCTGGCTCGGAGTGCCGGGCGAGTTCGTCGAGTCGGCCGAGCGGGGCGCGTTCAAGTACGACGAGCCGTATGTCCTGCTGGTCCCGCGCGAGTCATGGTGGACCGCGATGTTCAACCCGCCGCCCCGGCGCACCGAGGTGTATTGCGACATCGCCACCCCGGCCCGCTGGAGCGAGACCAGCGTGCACCTGACCGATCTGGACCTCGACGTTCGGCGGCGTCGCGCGGGCGGCGTGGTGGAGTTGCTGGACGAGGACGAATTCGCGGTCCACACCGAACGGTTCGGCTACCCGCGCCTGGTGCTGGACGAGGCTTGGGCGGCTGCCCGCTGGCTGGTGACCGCGCTGGGCGACGGCACCGAGCCGTTCGCCACCGACTTCCACCTCTGGCTGTCAAAGGTCCGGTAACTGCCCGGCCGGCCAAAGCCGCCGGGCATGCCTCACCAAACGTGCCACATATTCGTTAACGGCTGAGAGCGGTATGACCGCGCCCCACCATGTCGCAAGTAGGCCGGCGCCACCGGGGCGGCGCGGCACCGATCCCCACCGAGCGGTGGCGGGCCGGCAGGGGGACCGGTGGGGCGGAGACGATTCCGAGGCCGGAGGCGGGTATGGCAGGCACCTTGGCGGTAGTTCTGGCGGGGTTGACGGGCATGACGACGGCGGGCACCGTGGCCGGTGCGGCAAGCGTCGTGGCCAGGCGGGACCCGAACTTCGTCCGGCGCGCGCATCTGGCCCGCGACGACTTCGCCCTTGACCCGCTAGCCCGCCCGATGCGCACCGGCGTGGCCAGCTTCGAGATCGGGGCCTGGCTGGATCGTGCCGGCCGACTCCAGGTGGGTACCCGGCGGTGGGATCGCGACCCGGGCAACGCCATCGGTCCCAGGGTGCTCGCGCGTCTGGCCGACCGGGCCGGCACTCATCGGGGCCGGATGTTCCCGCGCCAGCGCGGTTCCATCACGCTGATGATCCACATTGCCGAGTCGGATATGGCCAAGCAGCAGCGTGCCTACGAGGCACTCGACCTAGCCCTGCGCCCGTACGCGTCGCTCCTGACCCGGCTTGTCGACGGTGCTATCCGTCCGGCTCCGGTGACGGTGGTCCTGACGGGTGAGGGGGTGCCCAGGCACCTGCTGGCGGCGCAGACCGACCGGCTCGCCTTCGTCGACGGTACGTTCGCCGACATCGGTGTGTGGGGAGCGCCGGCCAACCTGGTACCGATGATCAGCGAAGACTGGGCGTGGCGGTTCGACTGGGACGGGCGTGAGCGGATGCCGGCGCCGGAACGGCAACTGCTGCGTGAACTCGTCTCGGCCGCGCACGCGGACAGCCGCCGGGTCCGGTTCTACGGCATCCCGCCGCGACCAGGCCGGGTGCGAGACCATGTTCTGGCGGGAGCTGATCGCAGCGGGGGTCGACCTGATCACCGTCGCCGGATCGGTCCGTCCGCTGGCTCGCTATCTTCGCAAACACAGTTCTCTACGTGAGACAGTCACAATCACCCGGCAAGTACGCAATGATCGTGACTATGAATCTTCGCCACGCGCTGCGAGTCCCGCCGGGGCGCGGCGTTGACCTGAGCCAGATCGATCCGGACGGTACCCCGGGCCTGCCGAGGCCAAAGGGAAAGAAGACAGCCGGGCAGCGGAAGGCCTGGGCCCGGGCGCGGCTCGATGACATCGGTGCCGACCTGGCCGTGCTTCAGGAGAAGCTGTTCGCGACGGTCAAGACGACCGACTCTTCGACCCGGCTGCTGCTGGTCCTGCAGGCGACCGACTGCGGCGGCAAGGACGGAACGATCAAGAAGGTCGCCGGCGTCATGAACCCGCAGGGCTTACAGATCGTGGCGTTCGGCAAGCCGTCGGCCGAGGAACTCGCGCACGATTTCCTGTGGCGCATCCGCAAGGCGCTGCCCAGCCCCGGTCACGTCGGCGTGTTCAACCGGTCGCACTACGAGGACGTGCTGGTGGTACGCGTGAACGGGCTGGTGCCGAAGCGGACCTGGCAGGCCCGGTACGCGAAGATCAATGAGTTCGAGCAGGAACTGGCCGGGTCCGGATGCGTCGTCGTCAAGATCATGCTGCACATCTCCAAGGACGAGCAAGCCAGGCGCCTTGGCGAACGTCTGGAAGATCCGGCCAAGTACTGGAAGTACGACCCTGGCGATATCGATGAGCGCGGAAAGTGGGACGACTACCAGCGGGCCTACGCCGACGTGCTGGAACGGTGCTCGACCGCGATCGCTCCGTGGTACGTGGTACCGGCCAATCGCAAGTGGTACCGGACTGGGCCATCGCGACCATTCTGCGCGACACGATGGCCGACATGGATCTTGGCTATCCGCCCGCCGGACTTCGATCTCGACTACCGAGCGTGCACGCCTTGACGCGATGCGTCGATAACTAACATGAATGGCAGATGAACGAAAGTTGAACGAAAGGCTTACAAAGGTAGGCGGCAATGCGAGACCAGGTTGCCTCGCGCTTAGCATTCCCTCCGTCCGATGTTCCATCACGTCCGCGACGAGGTGCACACGTGGCTCTCAAGTTCCGTCCCAGCGACGACTCCTTCTACGACTACTTCAGTCGGGCCGCCGACAACCTGGTCAAGGGCACCGCGGTGCTGTCCGAACTGGCGCTGCCGGGCGCCGACGTGCAGGCGATCAGCGAGCGGTCTGAGCGAGATCGAGCACGACAGCGACTCGATCACCCACGATCTCTACAAGAAGATCAACTCGTCGTTCATCACGCCGTTCGACCGGGAGGACATCTATCGCCTCGGCTCCGGGCCTCGACGACGTGATGGACCACCTGGAGGCCATCGGCACGTTCGTCTACCTGTACGGCCTGTCCCAGCTGCCGGCGCTGCCGCGGGAGATGCACGAGATGATCGACGTGCTGGACCAGCAGGCCAAGGTGACCGCTGATGCGATGACGCGGCTCAAGTCAATGAAGGACCTGAGCGACTACTGGGTGGAGTGCAACCGCCTGGAGAACGAAGGCGACCGGGCATACCGGATGCTCCTGGTCCGGCTGTTCTCCGGCGAGTACGACGCGCTGACCGTCTTGAAGATGAAGGAGGTCGCGGACGAACTCGAGGCCGCTTGCGACGCGTTCGAACACGTCGCGAACACGGTCGAGACGATCGCGGTCAAGGAGTCCTAAGAACGTGAATGCTCTCGCTGCCACCATCATCGTGATCATTTTCGCGATGGGCTTCAACTACACCAACGGCTTCCATGACGCGGCCAACGCGATCGCCACCAGCGTCTCCACCCGGGCGCTGCCGCCGCGGGTCGCGCTGGCCTGGTCGCCGCCGTTGGCAACCTGATCGGGTCGGTGCTTCTTCGGCGGGAAGGTCGCGGCCACCGTCGGCAAGGGCATCATCGACGCGCCGAGCGGGCTGAGCGGCGAGGCGTGGTGCTGGCCGGGCTGCATCGGCGCCATCGCCTGGAACCTGGTCACCTGGTACTTCGGCATCCCGTCGTCGTCGTCGCACGCCCTGGTCGGCGGCCTGGTCGGCGCCGCCACTCGTGGCCGGCGGGGCATCGGTGCTCTGGGTCGGCATCTGCCAGAAGGTCATCATTCCGATGGTCGTCTCGCCGGTCGTCGGCCTCATCCTGGGCTTCCTGGTCATGCTCGGCGTGCTGTGGATCTTCCGGCACGGCCAGCCCGGGAACGCTCAACCGGGGTTCCGTTTCGCCGCAAGGCCTCTCGGCATTCGCCATGTCGGTCGGGCACGGCATCCAGGACGGCGCGAAGACTATCGGCATCGTCGCGCTGGCGCTGACCGTCGGCGGATTCCTCGGACGACCGACGCCCACACCGCTCTGGGTGTACCTGCTGGCCGCCACGGTCATGGCGCTCGGCACCTACTCCGGCGGCTGGCGGATCATCCGTACGCTCGGGCGCCGGGTCATCCACCTGCGCCCGCCGCGAGGGCTTCGCTGCCGAGACGGTGGCGAGCTCGGTGCTGTTCACGGCGAGCGCCGACTGGGCTGCCGATCTCGACCACGCACACCATCACCTCGGCCATCATGGGCGTCGGCGCGACGAAGCGGTTCCGGGCCGTACGGTGGGGTGTGGCCGGCAACATCGTGGTCGCCTGGATCCTGACACTGCCCGCGGCCGGACTGGTCGCCGCGCTGGTGTACTTCATCATCCGCCCGGTGTTCCAGGCCTGACACCTGGGTACGGCACCCTGCTCGACAAGATCGCCGATTGCGGCCATCCGGTGCGAAATGCCGCGTCCGGCGGCCGCAATCGACGATCTTGGCAGCTATTACCGGAGCCGGACCTACGCGTACTCGCCCGGGTAGGTGACGCCGATTTCGGCGCGTACCGCGTCCATCGTCCGCATGACCGACAGGGTCGCGTCCACCGGCAGCAGCGGGCTCTCGGTCAGACCTTCGCGCAGGCACCGGCCCGCCTCGATGGCCTGGAACCGCAGGCCATTGCCGTCGAACGCGAACGACTCCCGCTCATTCGCGCCGTGTTGGTGCACCGTCAGGTGCTGGGCATGGTGGAATCCGGCCGGTAGCACGATCATGCCGGTCTCCCCGGCGACGGTTGCCGTGGTCGGGCCGATGGATCCGATGCTGCAGGTGGCGGTCGCGCTCGCACCGCCGTCGTAGCTGAGCAGCACGGCGGTGGTCTCGTCGACTCCCTCCGGGGTCAGCCGCGCGGTCGCCTGTATCCGGCTCGGCGCGCCCAGCACCATCTGAGCCAGGCTGATCGGATAGACACCGAGGTCGAGCAGCGCGCCGCCACCAAGACCTGGATCGCGCAGCCGGTGGGTCGGCTCGGTGGCGGCCCGGAAGCTGAAGTCGGCCGAGACGAACCCGACGTCGCCGATCATGCCCTTCTGGACCATTTCCATCACCCGCCGCATCGCCGGCAAGGTGCGCATCCACATCGCCTCGGCGAAGAACAGGCCGCGCTCGCGGGCGATCCGGACCAGGTCGGAGGCCTGTGTCGCGTTCAACGTGACCGGCTTCTCACACAGCACCGGCTTGCCGTGCTCCAGCATCAGCCGCGCGGCCGCGTAATGAGCCGCGTGCGGGGTACCGACGTAGACGATGTCGACGTCGGGGTCGTCGGCGAGTTCCTGCCACGACCCGTAGGGCCGGTCGATGCCGTGCGTGCCGGCGAACCGGGCGGCCCCGTCGGCGGTACGAGACGCGACCGCGACCGCTCGCGCATCCGGGACCATCCGCAGGTCCTCGGTGAACTTCGCGGCGATGCCACCGGTTGACAGAATTCCCCACCGAATCGGTCTCATGGCTGATCATTTCAGCACAGGTAGGCTCAGTACTCGTGGACGCCTACCTGATTGACGCGGCACGGACACCATTCGGAAAGCACCGCGGTGGCCTTGCCGGTATCCGTACCGACGACCTCGCCGCCATTCCCATCGTTGAGCTGATGAAGCGGCACGGCGGGCTTGACACCACCTTGATCGACGACGTCATCCTCGGCGATGCCAACGGCGCCGGCGAGGACAACCGAAACGTTGCCCGGATGGCGGTGCTGCTCGCCGGGTTGCCGTCGACGGTGCCGGGAGTGACGGTCAACCGCCTGTGCGCGTCGGGAGCGGAGGCGATCAACCAGGCCGGCCGCGCGGTACGCGCCGGCGACGCCGACCTGATCGTGGCCGGCGGCGTGGAGAGCATGACTCGCGCGCCGTTCGTCATCCCGAAGTCCGATGTCCCATACCCCGCAACGATGCAGGCCTACGCCACTCAGGTCGGCTGGCGCATGGCGAACCCGCAGTTCCCGGCCGAATGGACCCGGTCGCTGGGCGCGTGCGCGGAGGGTGTGGCGGCCGAACTCGGCATCGGCCGGGCCGAGCAGGACGAGTGGTCGCTGCGGTCGCACCAGCGGGCCGCTGCGGCCTGGGACCGGGGGCTCCACGACGGGTACGCGTTCCCCGTCGGTGACGTGACCCGCGACGAGTCGATCCGGCCCGACACCACCGCCGCCAAGCTGGCCGCGCTGAAGCCGGCCTTCACCGCCGACGGCACGGTCACGGCGGGCAACGCCTCACCGATCAACGACGGCGCGATCGCCACGTTCGTCGGCTCCGAGCGTGCCGTTGACATGCTCGGGGTGGCGCCGCTCGGGCGCATCGTCGCGAGCGCCACGGTCGGACTGTCGCCAGAGCGGTTCTCGGTCGCGCCGGTACCGGCGATCGAGAAGGTCCTGGCCCGCGCTGGTCTGGCGGCCTCCGACATCGCCGTGTGGGAGATCAACGAGGCGTTCGCCGCGATGGTCCTGTCGTGCCTGTCGCTGCTGCCGGAGATCGACCGGGAGCGGGTCAACCCGAACGGCGGCGCGATCGCGATCGGGCACCCGCTCGGTGCATCGGCGCCTCGCGTGATCGTGGACCTGTGCCGTGAGCTCAAGCGGCGTGGTGGCGGCTACGGCGTGGCGGCGGCGTGCATCGGAGTCGGTCAGGGCACGGCGATGGTCGTGAAAGTTGACTGAGCCGCGGGTCGAACCCCGGCTCACCCTGGACGATCTGCCACCGAACCTGATCGCGCACGCCCGGGCGTTCTACGCGTCCGGCGCCGAGCCCGCGGTACCGAAGCTGGCGGCCACCGTGCTGCTGCTGCGCCCGGACAACGACGGGTACCAGGTGTATTCGATCCGGCGGGTACCGACGATGTCGTTCGCGCCCGGGATGTACGCGTTCCCCGGCGGCACCGTCGACCCGCGCGATGTCGGCGCCGAGGTGGCCTGGGCCGGACCGGAACCGGACGAGTGGGCGCGCCGCCTGGGGCAGCCGGAGCCGCAGGCCCGGGCCATCGTTTGCGCGGCGGTGCGGGAGGTCTTCGAGGAGACCGGGGTGCTGCTCGCCGCCGTCGATGGCGACGAGGACTTCGAATCCGAGCGTGCGGCGCTGGTCGAGCGGAGGCTGCACTTCGCCGAGTTCCTTGCCACCCACCGGCTCGAGCTTCGGACCGAACTGCTGGCGCCCTGGTCCCGGTGGATCACGCCAGAGTTCGAGCCCAGGCGCTATGACACGTATTTCTTCCTGGCGCTGTTGCCGGCCGGGCAGGTCACCCGAAACGTCGGTGGCGAGGCGGACGTGGAGGCGTGGATCCGGCCGGACCAACGCGAGGATCTGCCGATGTTGCCGCCGACCCGGGCGACGCTGGCCCAGCTGGGCGGATTCCGGTCGATCGATGAGCTGCTCGCCGCGTCGGCCGGGCGGGACAGCGCGACTCCAGTGGTACCGCGCCTGGAGTTGCCGGGCGAATAATGACGGCATGGATGCCGTCACCGGGACGTTGCACCACATCGAGATCTGGGTGCCCGATCTCCAGCGGGCAATCGCCAGCTGGGGCTGGCTGCTGGAGCAGCTCGGGTACGGCCTGTTCCAGGACTGGCCGGATGGGCGCAGCTGGCGCCTCGGCGGCACATACATCGTCTTCGAACAATCGTCGGCGCTGTCCGCGACCGAGCATGACCGGCTCCGACCTGGCCTTAATCATCTGGCATTTCATGTCGTCTCGACGGAACTGGTCGATTCGCTCACCGAGCAGGCAGCCGACTACGGATGGACGCTGATGTTCGCCGACGCACATCCGCACGCCGGCGGTCCCAACCATTACGCCGCGTACCTGGAAAACCAGGACGGTTACCAGGTCGAACTGGTCGCATCCAGCCGGTGACGTGGTGACGTGGTGACGTGGTGACGTGGTGACGTGGGACGTGGTGACGTGGTGACGTGGTGACGTGGTGACGTGGTGACGTGGTGACGTGGTGACGTGGTGACGTGGTGACGTGGTGACGTGGTGACGTGGTGACGCGGGCGGGATCCGGGGCCCGGCGTTGAGCCAGGCCCCGGATCGGATGGCCGGTCCCGGATCGCAACGGCCTACGACGCCATGGCCTTGCTGTGCGGGTATGCGCAGATGAGGTCGGGCACTGAGGTCCTACACCGGTTGTTGACGAACTTGTTGGTGTCGTTCCCGCTGGCATCGACGATGTCGGCGGGCCTGCTGCCGCGAATGGTGTTCTTCACGATCAGGTTATTCGTCGACCCGGGCGCGAGGAAGACGCCACCGGACACGTCGACGGTGCCGCGGTTGCCGATGATCTGGTTGCCACGGATCGTGTTGTGGTGGCCGCCGAAGATGATCACACCGGTACCCTCAAGTGGCGGTGCTTCCTCACTCGGCGGGCAGGACTCGTTGTTGTGCGAAATCACGTTGCGGGTGAGCCGGGTGTCGCCCTGGCCGCCGGGCTGACCGTCGTCGACGAGGGCCACGCCTGCGCAGTTGCCGATGAACCTGTTACCGGTGACGGTCACGTTGTGCGCGTGCCGGACCAGGATGCCGAGGGCGTTGCCGACCGAGACGTTGTCCTTCACCAGAGTGTTGTGAGCGTTCGCGATGTCGCCCACGTACAGGCCGGCTTCCTCGGTGGATCCGGCGGCCAGGTTGCGGACGAACACGCCCCTCGTCGAGTTGAACTCGGCGATGCCGTACTCGGCATTGTCGATCGCATGGACGCCGCTTACCGAGAGCCGGTCGGTCCCGAAGCCGAAGATTCCGAAAGCGTCAAATCCGCGTACCGTGAGGTTCTTGATGGTTACCCCTCGGACGGTCGTCTGCTGGCTGGGGTCGGCAACGCAGATGCCAGTGGGGCCGGCGAAGTTCAGGCAGTGATTTGTTCCGGTGTCTCGCAGCACGGTCGAGGGCCCGGCGCCGACGATGGTGAGCCGGTTCGTCGACACGAGGATGCCACCGTCGTAGGAGCCGCGCTTGAGCACGATGGTGTCGCCCGGATGCGCGGCATCCACCGCATCCTGGATTGAATGGCCTGGCCGCACCACGTGTACGTGATGCCGGTGCCCGCTCGAACTGGCGCTGGCCGGCGCCGCCGCAACGACCAGCATGCCAAGGGCGGTCGCGCCGACCAGGGCGATTCGATGGGAAGTCTTCATGCGGTTCTACGCCTCCTGGGCCTATGCCGACAAACCATTTCTAAGGGGCATGAACCGTTCTACCGTGGAGGCCATCCGCGCGAGAGCGACTAGCTGACCATGCTCCTCCGGAGGAACGGATTCACCCGTTGGAAGCGTGGTTTTCGCCAGCCCCGGTGATTCTTGGACGGGTCGGTACTCCCGTGGGGGTCGATTCGTCCAAGGTCTACATGAGATATCCACAGTCATCGACATGCGCTCTCCCGCCTGGCAAGAATTGACCGGTGGCAGCCGACAGACATGAGGCCGGGCGCTGGCTGGATGACGCCTCCGAGGCGGATTACCTGCTCTGGCGTCAGCACCAGGTCATCGCGCGATCGCAGGTGCTCGCGCTGGGATTGCGAAAGCCCGTGACGCGCCGCGTACGTAACGGCACGTGGCAGCGGATCCATCCGGGAATCTACCTGGCCCATAACGGCCCATCGACGGATCAGCAGCGGCTGTGGGCCGCCATCCTCGCGTGCGGCCCCGGCACCTATCTGGCCGGACTGACCGCCGCGGCTTGTGACGGGTTCCGGCCACCGGCGGCGATCACGGCCACCGATCTGGTAACTGGACATACCCGCCGGCCGCGCAGCCTGCCGCGAGGGGTACGGGTTCATCGATCGTCAACGCTCACCCGAGACGATGTCACCGATCGGGCTGACCCGCCCCGTACCATGATCGCCCGATCGATCGTCGATGCCGCCGCGTGGGCACGACGCGACATCGAGGCCTACAGCATCGTGGTCAGCGCGTACCAGCAACGGCGGCTGGTCGCCGGCGAGATCCAGCATGGTCTCGGCCGGCTGTCCCGGCAGCCGCGACGGAATCTGATGCTGGCGGCCGCCGCGGATGCCGAGATCGGCGTCCATTCCGAGCTGGAGGGGCTGCTCGTCAACGAGTTGCGCGGCAGCGGTCTCCCAGTGCCGCAGCTGCAATTCAAACGCCGAGACACGGACGGGCGGTTGCGCTACCTCGATGGCTACTACGTCGAGTGGCGGGTACATCTTGAGGTAGACGGCGCCGGCCATCTCGGTCAGTCCGGCTATTGGGCCGACATGAAGCGGCAGAACGCGCTCTGGATCGCTGGCGATCGGGTGCTGCGGTTCCCCGCTCGTGCGATCAGGTACGAGATGCCCACGGTCATTTCTCAGGTCCGGATGGCGCTTATCGCGGCGGGCTGGCGCCCATAGACACCTAGATCTTGGACGCATGAGGCCCCGCCTGGGCGCCAAAACGTCCAAGGTCGACCCGAAGAGCAGCGCGGCACTGTGCCGGAGCCCGAACTCACGGCACAGCGCCACGGGTCAGCGGCGTGGTCGGCTATCCGAAGCGGCCGGTGATGTAGTCCTCGGTCTTCTTCATGCGTCGGGTTGGTGAAGATCTTCGCGGTGTCGTCGTACTCGATCAGCCGGCCCGGGTCACCGGTCTTCTCGATCGAGAAGAAGGCGGTGCGATCCGACACGCGGGCCGCCTGCTGCATGTTGTGCGTGACGATCATGATCGTGTACTGGTCCTTCAGCTCGGTGATCAGGTCCTCGATGGCCAGCGTCGAGATCGGGTCGAGCGCCGAGCACGGCTCGTCCATCAGCACGACCTGCGGCTCGACCGCGATGGTACGGGCGATGCACAGGCGCTGCTGCTGACCACCGGACAGGCCCGGCGCCGGGCCGCGACAAGCCGCGTTGACCTCGTTCCATAGGTTGGCGGCGCGCAGCGCCTTCTCGCACGCGTCGTCCAGGATCGACTTCTTGCGGACCCCGGTGAGTCGCAGGCCGGCCACCACGTTGTCGTAGATTGACATGGTCGGGAACGGGTTGGGCCGCTGGAAGACCATGCCGATCATCCGGCGGACGGCGGTGACGTCCACGTCGCGGTCGTAGATGTTCTGGCCGTCGATGGTCAGGCTGCCCTCGACGCGGGCGCCTGGCAGCACCTCGTGCATCCGGTTGATCGACCGCAGGAATGTCGACTTGCCGCAGCCGGACGGGCCGATCAGGGCGGTGACCGACTTGGGCTCGACTGTCATCGTGATGGACTCGATCGCCTTGAACGAGCCGTAGTACGCGGAGATGTTCGGTGGCTTCGATGCGCTTGGCCATGGTCATGGTCCTCGTCAGGTCGGTGCGGGGGCTTCGGCGTCATCCGGGATTGTGCGTCGAACTTGTCGTGGTCTCTGATGCGAACCGGCGGGCCTTCTTCCATCCCGCCTACTTCAACTTGTTGCGTCGGGCCAGAAGCTTGGCCGCGATGGTGAGTGCCAGCACCAGCGCTACCAGCGTCAGCGCCGCGGCCCACGCACGGGGGAGACCGTACTTCGAGGCCTAGCCGGCCTGGTCGTAGACGTAGAGCGACAACGATTCCTGGTTGCCGCTGAACGGGTTGATGTTGATCGCTGCGATCGCCCCCGGCCACCAGCAGCACCGGAGCCGTCTCGCCGGCGGCGCGCGCGATCGGCAGCATGACGCCGGTGATGATGCCGGGCAGCGCGGTTGGCAGCACGATCCGCAGGATCGTCTTCCACTTCGGCACGCCGAGCGCGTAGGCGCCCTCGCGCAGCGTCTGCCGGAACCAGCCGCAGCATCTCCTCGGTCGATCGGTCACCACGGGCAGCATGAGAACCGAAAGAGCCAGCGCGGCGGCGAAGCCGGAGATAGCACGGGCGGCCATCGGGGAGAAGTGCGGCGAGACTTCGTACACCCAGAACGCCAGGATGAACAAGCCCGCGACGATCGATGGCATGCCGGTCATCACGTCGACGAAGAACCGGATCGCGGTCGCGAGCCGCCCCGTCCGTACTCGACGATGTAGATCGCGCAGGCGATGCCCAGCGGAACGGTGATCACGGTCGCGATGCCCGCCTGCTCGAGCGTTCCGATGATCGCGTGGTAGATGCCACCGTTCGAGTCGAAGGCGGTGATATTGCGCATCGAATGCGCTGAAGAACTCCATGCTCAGGCGGCTGGCACCCCTGCTTATCAGGATGAACACCACCGAAAACAGCGGAAGCAACGCCAGGATGAACGCCGAATAGATCAGGGCGGTCGCGATCCGGTTCCGGGCAGATCGTCCGCCCTCCACAATCGCGGACACGGTCCCGAGGCCGACCAGGAATAGCACGACGAACGCGCCGACAGTGACAACCCAGCCACCGCCAAGCAGTTTCAAGGTGCCGAAGAGAAGGTAGCTCAGCACCGCGGCCGCGACAGCGATTGCAGCGACGGCCACCGGCGGCAACTTGCGAGTCTGGAGCCGCCCTGTGAGCGGTGCGTCTGCGGAGATCGTCGTCATGATGCACTCCCCACGAACTCGCGCCGGCGATAGATGATCGCCCGAGCGATGACATTGACGACAAGCGTGATCGCGAACAGCACAAGGCCGGACGCGATCAGCGCGCCGCGGCCGACGCTGGATCGCCTCGCCGAACTTGTTCGCGATGTTCGCGGCGATCGTGTTGCCACCGATGCCGATCAAGTCGAACGAGATGTTGAACTGGGCGCCCAGTGTCAGTGCCAGCGCGATCGTCTCGCCGAGCGCACGGCCGAGGCCGAGCATCATTGCGGCGATGAGGCCGGGCCGGCCATAGGGCAGCACCGCATGCGGATCATCTCCCATTTGGTGGCGCCGAGCGCGAGTGCGGCCTCCTGGTTCGTCGACCGGCGTCTGGGAGAAGACCTCGCGACAGGGCCGTCATGATCGGGCAGCACCATGATCGCGAGAACGACGGAGCCGAGCAGGATCGACTGCCCGTAAGGTCCCTCGCTGCCGAAGATCGGGATCCAGCCGAAGTACTCGTGCAGCCAGGCCGACAGCCCACGGACCGGCTGGACCAGGTAGTCGCGACCCCAGAGGCCGAAGACGATGCTCGGCACCGCGGCCAGCAGGTCGATCGACGAAGCCGAGGCTCATCGCGATGCGCCGGTGCGCGTAGTGCGACAGGCACAGCGCGATACCGATCGCGACCGGCACCGCCATGAATAGCGCCAGGTGCCGATGAAAGCACGGTGCCGAACGCCAGGGCGGCGATGCCGAACTTCGGTTACCCGGTCTCGTTCGGGAACCACTGCTGGTAGGTGAAGAAGTTGACCTTGTTGGCGCGCAGCGCCGGGATGGCTTCGACGATCAGGAACGCCGCGATGGCGACGATGATGACCAGTACGGTCATGCCCGACGCCGTCGTGAGGCCCGGAACTACGCTCTCCGCGCCGAATCTCCGCGTCCTCGGGGCAGCGATCGCCGCCGCCCGGCGGGTTCGCCGGGCGTCGCGGATCGGCGGGGCGTCGCGACACGCTGCCTTTGTCGCCAGGCGGCGCCGCCGAGACCGGTCTGACTCGGTCTCGCGCGGCGCCGGCGGACCGAGGGTGGCTGGTCTCATGATCTGCACGCGGTCTCCGTTCAACTGAATGGTCCGTTACGACCCTGCTCTTGGCAGCCCAGGTCGCTGATCGCCGTGTTCACCTTGGCGCGCACCGAGTCGGGCAGCGGAGCGTAGCCGAGGCTGGTCACCGAGCTCTGGCCCTGGCTGGTCGCAGCGTAGCCGAGGAAGCTCTTCAGCAAGGGCAGTACGCTGGAGGAGTTGCCCTTGCTGCAGACGATCTCGTACGTGACCAGCACGATCGGGTAGGCGCCAGAGGTCTTGGTGTTGTAGTCGATGCTGCAGCTTGAGGTCGTCGCCGGTGCCCACGACCTGGGCGCTGGCGACGGTGGCACCGACCGAGTCGGCGGTGAGGGCGGTGTACTCGCCCGCGCCGTTGAAGATCTTCGCCATCGGCAGGTTGTTCAACTGAGCGAACGACCACTCGACGTACGCGATCGTGCCGGGCGTGTCGAGCGACCTGGTTGCCAACGCCGTCGTTGCCCTTCTCAGCGGTACCACCCGGTGCCTTCCACGCCTTGTCGTGCCCGTAGGTCCAGGTGGACGGAGCGGCAGCGGCCAGGTACTTGGTGAAGTTGTCGCTGGTGCCGGAGGAGTCCGAGCGGTGCACGGTCTCGATGGCCGTCGACGGCAGGTTGGCGCCCGAGTTCTCGGCCTTGATCTCCGGGTCGTTCCACTTGGTGATCTGTCCGGAGAAGATCTTGGCGATGGTGTCGGGCTTCAACTGGAGGTCCTTGACGCCGCGGACGTTGTAGGCCACCGCGATCGGGCCGACCACCATCGGCAGGTGGATCGCCGGCCCCGACTTGCAGCGCGGCGTCGGCCTTCGGCTGGTCCTGCGTCAAGAAGCGGCGAGTCCGAGCCGGCGAAGTCGGCGGTGCCGGCAATAAATGCCTGCTGACCGGCGCCGGAACCCGTGCCCTGGTAGTTAATCGAGCTGCCGGAGCATGTCTGCTGATAGTCCTTGATCCACTGGTTCATCGCGTTGAGCTGCGCGGTGGAGCCCTGCGAGGTCAACGAGCCAGAACTGCAGGCAATCCCGGCAATGGTGGCGGAATCACCATTCGACGAGTTCGACGCGGGCGTGTTCGAATTGTTGTCGGTGCCGCACGCGGCGAGCGCGACAGTCGCGGTCAGCGCGATGCCGGCCAGAATGCCGAGCCGCTGGAGCTTCACGTCTTTGTTCCCTTCGGGGTGCGGAAAGGCCACCGGCGCTCGCGCGCCGTTCGCTTCACCGGTCACGTCGACCGGTGAACGAGACGTTGCCAGCCGCAGGTTGACAGCCAACCGGAGCTAAGTGAACGAAGGGTGAACAGCGCCGGGCTATCCGCGTGTGGAATCCCACAGCAGTGGAGCAAACGCGAATTTCAGGATTGAATGACCGGTTCGGTGCTGGCCTTCCGGAAGCACACGTCGGTAGTCCAGCGCAGGAACCCTTCTCGCCGGTAGAGCTCGACGGCTCGCGAATTCGACTCGTCGACATACAGCATGACCTGCGACAACCCGCGGCTTCGCAGATATCGCAGACCAGCTCGGGTAAGTGCGGAACCGAGTTGCAGGCCGCGCGCGTCCGGATCGATGCCGAGGATGTAGACCTCGCCGATTGGATCATGGTCGTGATCGTGCTCGCCGGCGCGCTCCAGCCCGTGCACCTTGGTCCAGTGAAAACCGAGGATCTGATCGTCACGCTCCGCGATCAGGAAACCGGTCGGGTCGAACCATGGCTCGGCCATCCGTACCCGGAGGTCGGTGAGCGTCCAGCGGCCCTGGTCCGGGTGATCAGCGAAGGCCCGGGCGTTGACCCGGACCCATGCCTCGTCGTCCAGGCCTGGCCGGAACACCCGCAGCTTGATGTCGCTTTGCAGATCCGGGGGTGGCACCGGGTTCAGCAGCGACCGACGCATCTGGAACAGCACCCGGTGCCGCTCGAATCCCAGCGACAGCGCCAGTGCCGCGGCCGATGGATGGTCGCCGTGCGCCCACAGCCGCAGCCGGCCACGCGGGTCATGCTCGGCCGCGGCGCCGGCTGCCGCCTGTACCAGGGCCCGGCCCAGCCCGTGCCGGCGAAACATCGGGTGCACCACGAGTTCGGCGCTCGCTCCTTCAACGACGTCGGTGGTATCGACGTGCGCGTACCCGACGAGGTGCCCGCCGCCGGCGCGGCCGGCCGGGATCGGACCGGTCGCCTCGATCAAAAGGTGTACGGCCGGAGTATCGCCCCCGTGGCGCAGGTGCAGCATCACGTGCTCGGAGAGCGGGAAGGCGCCATCGGCGTCGCCGGCGGCGGTGGCCAGAGACGCGACCGAGTCCACCTCGGCCGCACTCAGATGGACGTTGCGCTGGACCGTGATCGACGACTTCACCAGCTAACCGTATCGGCGGCCGGCGTAAGTGGTTGCCCCGGCCACATCGGGATCCTGGGCGCGCAGCGCGATGGCGACCACCCGGGAGCGGTCGCCATCAGGAGAGTCGCCGTTTGTCAGGACGGCGCTTCTTTTCAGGACAGTGCTTCGATGGTGTCGATCGAGGTCCGGGTCAGGTCCGCCAGATCCCGGTCGGAGATCCCGCTGGCGGTGCGCGATGGCGGCGCGACGAACTTGTAGCCGACCTGGCGGACAGTGCCGATCATCGACTCGTACTCCGAGCCGAGCTTGGCCCGCAGCCGCCGGACGTGGACGTCAACCGTCCGGGTGCCACCGAAATAGTCGTAGCCCCAGACCTCGCGCAGCAACTGATCGCGGGTGAAGACCCGGCCCGGGTGCTGGGCCAGGAACTTGAGCAGCTCGAACTCCTTGTAGGTGAGGTCGAGCGGGCGGCCCTTGAGCCGAGCGGCGTAGGTGTCCGCGTCGATCGACAACTCGCCGACCCGGATCGTGCCGGCGTCGACGGAGGTAGCCGTACCCAGGCGGCCGACGGCCAGGCGCAGCCGCGCTTCGATCTCGGCCGGACCGGCGTTGGCCAGGACGATGTCGTCAACACCCCAGTCGGCCGCGAGCGCTATCAGGCCGGACTCGCTGACCACGGCAATCATCGGGATGCCCGACCCGGTCGCGTGCAGCATCCGGCAGGTGGCCCGGGCGTCCGAGAGATCGGTTCGCGCGTCGACCAGAACGACGTTGGGAGTCGGCCCACCGAGCAGCGTCCGGATATCGCGGGCCGCGACGCGCACCGCGTGGGGAAGCAGGTCGAGTGCCGGCAGGACGGACGTGGACGCACCACCGGCGGTGCCGGTAAGGAGCAGGATCTCCACGTAGATCACCTCCGCAGGACGTGCTGCCCGCGGCGGCCTTTGTGGGCGGCCGCGAGGACTCCGGTGCCGGCGTCGATGGCGGACGAGGTCACAAGTATCGCAGGTGGTAATCGGACTGTCGCCGGGTGTCCACCCGCTGGGCGTGGTGTCGGCGCCAAGCGCCGCCCGGGATCCGGACACGAAATCTGCTGGAAATCGGCGTGACTTAAGGTGCGCGGCCGCCGTCGCGCCATCAACGGCCGCCCCTTCGTGGTCACCCCTGCGGGGTCGGACGGCGGGATGCGGGCCGGGCTCGCCAGCCCGCAATCCTGCCGGGCAGGCGCCCGGCCGGCCACGGATCTCTCCTGACCTGCGGATCCTGGTCGAATTCGCAGAACGAGGGCGGGTCTGGCACCATCGTGGCCGTGCCTAGAATGCCGTCGAACGCGAACGATGATCTCCGTGGTGGCGGGGACCCCTGGCAGGGTGATCCCGTCGACGACGGTGGTGGGCGGCGTCGGCGCGCCAAGGGCGAGAAGGGGTACGAACGGTCCGGTTCCGGGGGGCTGGCCGATCGTGAGGATATTGTCACAGTGCCGGTCGCGCCGGTGCACCGGTTGACCAGCCTCGCCATCGGAGTCTTCGCCGGTCTGCTGGGCTTGGCCCTGGTATTCGGTGCGTACACCACTCCGCGTTCGTACCTCCTGGTGATCCTCGGCGTGCAGGTTCTGTTCGTGGTGAGCTGGACCATCGCGACCCGACCGCCGGGCCCGCGCGTGGTCGCCGCCGTCGGCCTCGCCACCGCCGCGGTCGGCGACGTCGCCGTCGCGTGGCCCACGCACGCCACCGTCGCCCCGCTCGGGTACGTCACCGCGGCCGGAATCATCGCCGGCGCGCTCGGCCAGCTTGCCCGCAAATCGGATCGCACCCGGGTCACCGAGAGCCTCGGGTCGACCCTGGTGATGGTCGTCGGTGTGATGGCGTACGCGACGCTGATCGTGCTGTCTCGTCACAAGCTCGGCGTCCAGTCGATCGCGGCCTGCCTGATCGCCGCCGGCGTGGCGATCGTGGTCGCCCGGCTGACCGATGTGATCCTGCCCTTCCCGCGCACCACGCCTCAGGTCGCCCGCGGCACCGTCGGTGTCATCCTGGGTGCGATGCTGGGCACCCTGGCGGCATCCTTCGCCGCGACGAGCATTTCCGGCATCGACCCGAAGCACACGGTCCTGCCCGGTCTCGTGACCGCGGTCGCGGCGGTATTGGCCGACCTGGGGGTGGGGTATGCAGAGGCGAGCCGCGAGATCGATGGCGAGGTGGGGTCGCTGTGGCTGGTCCGCCACATGCAGGGACCGCTTGCCGGCTTCGCGCTCGCGGCGCCGGTGGCATACGTGATGAGCGTGCTGGTTCTGGTGCCGGCCCTGTCATAGTGGCGGCTCCGGCCGCCGGCCGAGTCGGCCCCGGCACAGCCCGGGAACGTGTACAACGGAGGCGTAATGGCCGCTGGTAGCTCTTCGATGGTCGCCGGAGCGACGGTGGCGGCTCGCCGGAAGCGACGCGGCGGGCGGGCGCTGGCGGCGGTGTTGCTGGTCGTGGTCGTCCTGCTGCTGGTCGCGGACCGGGCCGGCGCCGCCGTGGCCGAGCGCCAGATCGCCAATCAGGCGCAGGCTCGCCTGGCATCCGAGGGCATCACTTCGTCCGGGCGCCCGAACGTCACGATCAAGGGTTTCCCGTTCCTGACCCAGGTGATCACCGGGCACTACGACCGGATCGACATCTCGGTGAAGAACCCGACCAGCCGCGGGATCCGCCTCGACGGCGTTGACGTCATCGCCACCGGCGTCGAGGCTCCGGTCTCCGACCTGACCAGCGGGCATCCCACGGCCACGGCAGAGCGGGTGACCGGCACCGCGGACATCAGCTGGACGGCCTTCCAGCAGATGATCGACCTGACCGGCGCGCAGCAATTCGGCCTGGATCCAGACACCATCCAGATCACCTCAAGCGCCGGCGGGAAAATCGAGTTGACCACGCCGGTCACGCTGCTCGGCCAGACGATCACCGCGGTGGCGACCGGGTCGGTCAAGATTGACAGGGATAACCTCCACGTCACCATCGATAGCATTCACGCCTCCGGCGGCGGCAGCGTGCCGGCTGCGATCGACTCGCAGCTCAACCAGCTGAAGACCAAGCTGAACTTCGATGTCAAGATTCCGCCGATGCCGTACGAGCTGATGGTTGACTCGATCACCTCGACTGACGCCGGGGTCGTCATCGCGGCCAGCGCCAATGACGTGAAGTTGGCCGGATGACCCGGTCCGGACGCGGTGTCCACCGGGGCGGTCCGTGGAATCCCATCCGGTGAGCACGTCACTGCGTTCGATCGGTGGCCGGTGTTAGTGTTGCAGACTATGAGCACGATGCTCACCAAGCGCCGTTCCGTCGACTTCTGCCGAGTCGCGGCTAGTCTGTGTCGCCACTGCCAGGGTTAGCCGGCAGCGGCAGCTAAGCGCTGTCCATTCGCGGCATAGATCCGCGTGGCCGCGATCGCCTGCGGCACCGTTCGCTCCGAGCGGTCGCAGGTCGGCCTAGGCGAAACCCGCCGCGCAGATCCCCAGCCTGGCTCGCTGGCGCGTGCCCGGTTTGCGGCCATCTGCTCGCCCATCCGCTTCGCCGCGGCAACGGCGCCGCGACCGCCGCTTTCACCCACCAGGCGGGCATTGCCCGGTCCGTAGGGCCGGCCGGAACCATTCGGAAAGCGGCCGTTTCTCAGTTTGGCAACTCCCTCACGTACTTAAGGGGCATCACCATGGCTCGTGACTCTGTTCTCGTCTCCGCCGACTGGGCGGAGAAGAACCTGGGCGCGCCCGGAGTCGTCTTCGTCGAGGTCGACGAGGACACCACGGCGTACGACGGCGGCCACATTCCGGGCGCCGTCAAGCTGGACTGGAAGAAGGATCTGCAGGATCCAGTCCGCCGCGACTTCGTTAACCAGCAGCAGTTCCAGGCGCTGCTGTCGGCCCGCGGTATCGGCAACGACGACGTCGTCGTGCTCTACGGCGGCAACAACAACTGGTTCGCCGCGTACGCGTACTGGTACTTCAAGCTGTACGGTCACCGCGACGTGAAGCTGATCGACGGTGGCCGGAAGAAGTGGGAACTGGACGGTCGCCCGCTGACCGCGGACCCGGTCGAGCGTCCGCGGACCAGCTACGTTGCCCAGCCGCAGGATCGGTCGCTGCGTGCGTTCCGCGACGACGTGCTCGCGGCGATCGGCACGGCCAACCTCATCGACGTGCGGTCTCCGGACGAGTACGCCGGGCGGCTGCTCGCGCCCGCCCACCTCCCGCAGGAGCAAGCGCAGCGCGCCGGACACGTGCCGACCGCGCTGTCGGTGCCGTGGAGCAAGGCGGCCAATGAGGACGGCACCTTCAAGTCCGACAGCGAGCTTCGCGAGATCTACGGCGGGGCCGGGCTCGATGACGGCAAGCCGACAATCGCCTACTGCCGCATCGGCGAGCGCTCTTCGCACACCTGGTTCGTGCTGCGCGAATTGCTCGGCCACACTGATGTGAAGAACTATGACGGGTCCTGGACCGAGTGGGGTTCGCTGGTCGGAGTGCCAGTGGTGCTGGGTGACGAGCCGGGGGTTGCGGAATGAGTGTCACGACTGATATCGATGGTTGTGGAGCGCCGGATCAGTCGGCGCCGCTGCCGGCCGGGGTCGACCTGGCCAAAGAGACCGTGATCAGCGGCACGGTGAAGTCCGGTGACGAACCGGTGGCCGGGGCGTATGTCCGGTTGCTGGACGCGTCCGGCGAGTTCGCCGCCGAGGTGGTGGCGTCGCCGGACGGCCAGTTCCGGTTTTTCGCCGCGCCCGGCACCTGGACGGTCCGGGCCTTGTCGCGGCTCGGCAACGGCGAGTCGGTGGTCGCGGTGGAACGAGGCGTCACCGAGATTTCGGTGGCGGTCGCGAACTGAAAGCTCCGCGGGCGTACCGGGGATTGGGGCCTCGGTACGCCCGCGGCCTTCGCCCGCCGAACCGTACGGCTGCCGAACGTGGTCGGCGCTGAACGTGGTCGGGCCGTCGGCCATGTCGGATACGCACGTGACATCCGTCACGGCTTCGGGGAGCCGTCGGAGTGCTCCTCACGACTCTCGATCCGGCCCTGAATGGCCAGGGTGACGGTACCCCCGGCCAGGATCATCGCGATGTTGACGCCGAGCAGGGCCGCGGCGCCCGGCACCCGGTCGATCTGGCCGAACGCTGCCGCGACTCCGAGGTAGGCGGTGGCCGGGATGGTGGTGACCGAAATCGCGACACCGACCGCGGCGGACGCCTTTGTCTCCACCGCAAGCATCGCGGCGATCCCCGCGACCAAAGCGACCACGACCGTGCCGGTGCTGATGGTCACCAGGCCGGCAAGAGCCGCCTCGCCGACCTGGAATCCGCCCGGAACCCGGCCGCTTGCCCGAAGGAGCAGGGTTGCCGATGCCGCACCGGAACACGCGACGCTCAACCCGATGGCGAGCGTGCCCAGAGATCGACCGGCAAGCGTTGGCCGACGACCGACCAGACCCACGCACGCGGCGGTGATGGGCAGCGTGTCCGGGCTGACCGCCATGGCTCCGACGATGAGGGTGGAGTTCACGGTTAGCACGCCGACGCCGGCGATGATCCCGGCCACGGCCATGAACACGAGGTAGCGAGCGATCGGCCGGGCATTGCGGCGGGCCTGTCCGATCAACTCGACCCAGATCAGGCTTCCAGGACCGCGAGTACGGCCGGGCGTCACCTCCTCCAGGCGCATCAAGGACACCGTGCCGGGATCGATGCCACGTTCGGAAAGCCGGTCGATGATCTCGTCGGCGCCCTCGGGTCGCAGGTCCGCGGTGAGCAGGCCGCGCCCCGGGTCGACGGAATTCGTGACGATCGCTTGCCGGGCGCGACCGGTCGCCTCCAGCCATCGGCCCGTCTCGGTCAGCAACTGCACTGGGCCGTTTACGCGAAGCCACAGCATGGCTCGACCCCCTGGCTCCGTTACCAACCGCCGTGGCCGTCCGGCCGGATCAAGGGGTGGGTGACCTGCTCACAGCATCGCAGCTAATCATCTGGTGTTCGTGCTGTTCACGACTTGTTCTCGGGCCACTTTGCCGGGCCGGATCCGGACCTGGTAAGGGCGGATGCGGCGCGGTTGCGCCACACCTGCGACGATGGCCCACGTGATGAACGCCGAAGACGCCGCTCCGCCGCCGACGTCCGGGTCGCCCGAGCCGGCCCCCGGGCTGCCGGAGCCGCCACCCGGATATGTGTGGGCCCAGCCCGCGCCTGAGCCTCCTTCGTGGAAGGCGCCGCTCTGGCTCAAGGTGCTGTCCGTGCTGTGGATCGCCGGATTGCTCATCGGCGGCGTCTACTACTCGAAGCACGGCGATGCCACGGTGCGGGAGCAGACCACGATCGCGTCCGGCAAGCCGGTGGCCGACGCCGCCATCGCCGCCGTGATCGTGGCTGCCGGCCCGGGGCCGGTCATCGCAATGTCCAGCTATGCCGAGGTGACGACCTGCCGGGTAACCCCGGTGCGGCCGGGCGCCGACTACGTACGGTCGGTGACGCTGTACACCGCGCCCGGCGGCGAGTCCGCGCTGGTGCGGACCATCGCCGCCGGCCTGCCCGCTCGGTATCAGGCGACCGCGTCCAAGACATCGCCGGCCACCCTGTACGGCGATGCCGGGAAGTTCGTCGGTGTGCTCGGCGCGGTGAAGGGGTCCGGTCAGGTGTATGTGAAGGCGGAGACCGGCTGCCGGCCGGTGGGCGCACCGCTGGCGTCCGCGGCACCGGTGACGACCCCGGCACCGAAACTGGCCGGCGTCCTGAGCGCGCTCGGGGTCCAGGCTGGTTCCCTCACCCGGACGCAGGTCGCCTGCCCGAACGGCGGCGTGATCGAGACGGACCGCGCCACCGTACCGGCCTCGCATGCGCCCGGCCCGCTCAAGAACACCGGCCTGTCCAGCACGCCGGTGGTGGCGACCGATGACCTGTACGCGTACCGGACGTCGGGCGCCGATGTGGTAATTCGACGCAACGATGCCGGGCTGGAGATCAGCGTGACCACCCGCTGCTGATTCGCTCGGTATTGACGCCGGCGGCGGCCGCGGGCCGCCGCCCGGCCAGGTCAGTAGACCAGCGCCTGCGCGCCGTCGGCCAGAGCTTCCTCGACGAACGTGGCCGCACCCGCGACCCGCACCCCGGCCAGAACGTCGTCCGGCCCGATGTTCCGCCGGGCCGCGCACTGGCTGCACAGCGTGACCTGTCCTCCGGCTAGCAGGGCCGCCAGCAGGTCGGTGAGCGGGGCGGCGTGCGGCAGCTCGAACTCTCTGGCCCGGCCGGGCAGCGCGAACCAGGCCGACTCGCCGGTTAGCCACAGGGATACCGGCACTCCGGCGGCCAGGGCGGTGGCGGCCACCGTGAAGGCTTGGGAGCAGCGCTCCGGCGCGTCCGTTCCCGCGGTGACCTTGACAACCAGGCTACGGCTCATGAGGGCCAGCATAAGGACCGTCGGGGGAGGCCATAGGATCGAACCTCATGGTCACCGACATCGCGTTCGTCTGCCTGCTGGTCGCGGGCTTCGGCGCGCTCGCGGGCGGCCTTGTCTACCTTGCCGTACGTGTCTCGAGGGGGCGCTGGTGACCGAGAACCCGATGCAGCCGCCATGGCTCAACGCGCCGCCGGTGGAGCCATCGCCGTTTCAGGACACGCATGACCTGCGAATCGGTCCGGACCTCCACCCGGCACTGCTCGGTCTGCTGCCGTACATCGGGGTGTGGCGCGGGCGCGGTGTCGGTGGCTATCCGACCATCGAGGACTTCCACTACGCCCAGGAGATCCGGATCAGCCACGACGGCCGGCCGTTCCTGGCGTACGACTCCCACTCGTGGCTGATCGAGGAGGACGGTACCCCGATCCGCCCGGGGGCCCGTGAGGTCGGCTGGATTCGGCCGGTGATGGATGGCGACAAGGCCACGGACGAGGTGGAGGCGCTGTTCAGCTCCCCGACCGGTGTCATGGAACTGCACCTCGGCAAGGTCGACGGTGTCAAGGTGGAACTGGTCAGCGACGCCGTGGTACGCACCTCGACCGCCAAGAGCGTGACTGCCGGGCACCGGCTGTACGGCATCGTCGAGGGTGCCCTCCTGTACGCGCAGGAGATGGCCGCCATGGGCCACCCGCTCACGTCACACCTATCAGCGAGGTTGGTCCGTGTGGCCGGCTGACTGGCTGACAAGCACCAAGTCACGAGAGATTCCCGGGAGCCCAACGCCGCCGTGCGCCGTGACCAGATCAAGCGTTGCCGGTGTCCACACCAGCACTTAGGCGGGGAAGCCGAGCAGTTCGGTGATCGCGGTCGTGGCGGCCGCGGCCGGCCGGGCCTGTCCGTTCACGGACCGGATCTCTGCCGGGCCGCGGACCGATGACAGCAGCCACGCACCGTCGGCAGCGGCCAGCCCGGAACTGGTGATCATCTGCTCATCCGCGGTCCAGCCCAGGTCGCGGGCGTGATCCAGGAGCCATCGCGCGGTGGTACCGGCGAGGATCCCGGTGGTTTCGGCGGGCACCGTCGCGAGCCGATCACCGGTCAGCCAGACCAGCGTCGAGGTGGGGCCTTCCAGCAAGTAGCCGTCGGCGGACATCCACACCACGTCATCGACGCCGTGCGCGGCGGCCCATCGCTGGGAGGCCATGTTCACCGCGTACGACAGGGTCTTGGCGCCGCCGAGCAACCAGGGTGCCTCGCCCCGGGCATCGGCCCGGACCCCGATCGAGATGGTGGTCACCGAGATACCGCGAGTGCGGGCGGCTCGGACCGACGGGGCGATCGGTGCCGCGGTCGCGTAGACCGTCGGGGTCCCGCTGCCCTCCGGCCCGCGAGTGCAGATCAGCCTCAGTGCGCCCTCACGATCCGGGTCCCATCTGGCCAGGATCGTCTTCAACAGGTTGATCAGCGCCTGGCGCGGCGGTAGCGCGATCTCCAGCCGGGCGGCGGATCGCTCCATCCGGTCCAGATGCCGATCGAGGAGCCAGGGTTGGCCGCCTCGGATGTGCATGGTTTCGAACACACCGTCCCCGCGCAGCGCGCCGAGGTCGTCGGCGCGCAGGATCGGCGTGTCGGCCGGAACCACCCCACGGCCGAGAACCGCCACCAGACGATGATCTTCTCCGAATGCGGGCACGCTGCGAGCGTACTCGGTGGCCGTAGGATCGAAGCGTGGCCGAACCTTCTCTAGCCGAAGTCCTGCGCTCTCGGGGGCTACGCCTGACGGCGCAGCGCCAGCTCGTGCTGGAAGCGGTCAATGAGCTGGGTCACGCTACCCCGGACCAGGTCCATGCCAAGGTCGGCGAGACCGCCGCCGGAGTCAACATCACCACCGTGTACCGGACGCTGGAGCTCCTGGAGGAACTCGGGCTGGTGACGCACGCGCACCTGTCGCATGGCGCACCGACCTACCACGGCGCCGTCAAGGACCAGCACGTCCACTTGGTGTGCCGCCAGTGCCGCACCGTGGTCGAGGTGCCGTCCGGCATGCTGAATGACCTGGCCGGGGAACTGGAACGCAAACGCGGATTCCTGATCGACGTCGGACACGTCGCGCTGTTCGGGATCTGCTCACAGTGTGGAGCGTCGGATGGCTAAGCCGATCATGGTGGGGGACCTCGAACCGGAGGCGGTCGATCGCGCGCTACCCGCGCATTACGGTGATCCGATGCGGGAACAGCGGGCCCTCGCCGAGGATGCGGGGCTGGTGGACCGGTCCAATCGCGAGATCATCGCGATCACCGGCCCGGAGCGAATCGGCTGGCTGCATAACCTGACCACGCAGCACCTGCTCGACCTGAGGGCCGGCGAGGGCACCGAGATGCTGGTGCTGAGCCCGCACGGCCATGTCGAGTACCACGCCGGGGTCACCGACGACGGCACCACCACGTGGCTGGACGTCGAGCCGGGCAGCGCTGCCGGACTGCTGGACTTCCTGCTCAAGATGCGGTTCCTGACCCAGGCCGAGCCGGCCGATGTCACCGGTGACTGGGCCCTGCTCAGCCTGGTCGGCCCGGCGGCCGTGAGCGCGCTGACCAGGGCCGGCGTGGACGTACCACCTGCGCCGGAGGGGCAGGCCGTGCCCGGGCCGAAGTTCGCGTCGTCGGCGCTGGCGCCGCGTCCGTCAACCGTCTACCACACGGCGGCCTGGCCCGGAGGCGGCTGGGTGCGGCGCCACCAGGACCGGTTCGATCTGCTGGTGCCCCGCACCGAGTCAGCGAAGGTGGCCGGGATCCTGGGCGTGGCGTGGGCCGGGATCTGGGCGTATGAAGCGCTGCGCGTGGAGCGCCACGAGCCCCGGCAGGGGTTCGAGACCGACCACCGGACCATCGCCGCGGAGATCGACCTGATCGGCCCGGCGGTGCACCTGGACAAGGGTTGCTACCGAGGACAGGAGACCGTGGCCCGGGTACACAACCTGGGCCGGCCGCCGCGCCGGCTGGTGCTGCTGCACCTGGACGGGATCAGCGACGATCAGCCGCCGGCCACGGGTACGCCGGTGGTCGGGCCGGACGGTCGCGCGGTCGGATTCGTCGGTACCGCCGTCCGCCATCGCGAGTTGGGCATTGTGGCGCTGGCGCTGGTCAAACGAAACGTGCCGGATGATGCCCGGCTCATGGTCGGCACATCCGCCGCGGCCATCGACGCCTCGGCCGATCCGGCCTGATGCTGCGCCGCGCACTGTCCGCCCTGGGCGTGGGCGGCGGTCCCGAGAGCTTCCAGGAGCCGTTGTGGCGGGCGCTCGCGGTGTTCCGGATGGCGTCGCTGGTGCAGGTCTTCCTGCTGCTCGGATATAACCGCCACGACTACGCGCACCCGGTCGGCGCGTGGCTGGCCGGGTTCCTGGTGGCGGCGTGGTCGGTCTACAGCATCTACGCATACTCGCGCCCGTTCCTGCGAGGCTGGCCGCTGCTGACCACCGACCTGCTGGCGCTGGGCACCGCGACGCTGGCGAGCGCTCCGATCGTCGGTCACTTCGCACTCGCCGCCGGAACCCAGACGCTGCCCGCGTCGGCGATCGCCGGACCGGTGGTGGCCTGGGCGATCTACGGCGGACGCCGGATCGGTGCCATCGCCGCTCTGATTCTGGGCGGCTGTGATCTGTTCATCCGCGGCAACGTCGATCAGAACACCATTACCGGGACCGTTCTGCTGCTGCTCGCGGCCATCGCGATCGGGCACATCTCCCGGCTCGGCTCGGTGGCCGAGGAGCGGCTCGCCGAAGCGACCCGCCTGGAAGCGGCGACACGGGAGCGAGATCGGCTGGCACGTGGAATCCACGATTCGGTCCTGCAGGTACTCGCCCTGGTGGCACGACGCGCCGAGGCGCTCGGTGGCGAGGCGGCCGAACTCGGGCGACTGGCCGGTGAGCAGGAGGTGGCGCTGCGGGGGTTGATCGGTTCGGCCAGCCCGGATCCGGGCGTGCGGATCGGCGCCGCCGACTTGCGATTGGCGCTGGGCGGATTCGCCTCGCGCGACGTCAGCATCGTGGCACCGGCCACGGCGGTCAGCGTGCCGGCGCACACCTGCGACGAGATCGTCGCCGCCGTCGGCAGCGCGCTGGACAACGTCCGTGTCCACGCCGGCCGTGCGGCGCGAGCGTGGATCCTGGTCGAAGACGAAGCGGGAGAGGTGACCGTCACCGTTCGCGACGACGGAGCCGGCATCCCGGCCGGCCGTCTGGAAGAGGCCGAAGCGTCCGGCCGGCTCGGCGTGGCACAGTCGATTCGCGGCCGGATGCGGGATCTGGGTGGTGCCGCCGTCATCAACTCCGCGCCGAACCAGGGAACCGAAGTGGAGCTGCGCGTGCCGAAGGTGATGCCATGACGCGGGTGATGGTGGTTGACGACCATCCGATGTGGCGCAATGGGCTGGAGCGCGATCTGTCCGAGGCCGGTTACCAGGTGGTGGCCGCCGTCGGTGAGGGAAGTCAGGCGATCCGGGTCGCGCCGGCGGTCGAGCCCGATGTGGTCGTTCTCGACCTGCAACTGCCGGACATGTCCGGAGTGGACGTCATCATCGGTATGGTCGCCGCGCTGCCGCCGATCCGGATCCTGGTGCTGTCCGCCAGCGGCGAGCATCAGGACGTGCTCGACGCGGTCAAGGCCGGGGCCAGCGGCTACCTGGTCAAGTCCACCAACCGGGAGGACTTTCTGGCGGCCGTCGCCGGCACCGCGGCCGGCGAGGCGGTATTCACCCCCGGCCTGGCCGGGCTGGTCCTCGGCGAGTACCGGCGCCTGGCCGCCGAGCCGCCCCGGCCGGACGGATCCGCGCCCCGGCTGAGCGACCGCGAGACCGAGGTCCTGCGCCTGGTGGCGAAGGGATTGTCGTACAAGCAGATCGCCGAGCGGCTGGTGCTGTCCCACCGCACCGTTCAGAACCACGTGCAGAACACCCTGCACAAGCTTCAGCTGCACAACCGGGTAGAGCTGGTCCGGTACGCGATCGAGCAGGGGCTTGACGAGGACTGAGTACTTTGACCTAGGCGCCGCACCTACCCAGGTTGGGTACCACGGCGGATGCCGCCGATCGGCGCAGCCGCGAGCCTGGTCGGTATGGATGGCCTCTACGCGCTGAAGCCGTGGTACGGCAACCGGCTGGCCGGCATCCGCCGGATGCTGGTCGCCGGCCGGATCAGCCCAAACGCGATCACCTGGACCGGCGCCGGGTTCGGCGCCGCCGCTGGGGTGGTGCTCGCCACCCTCCGTCCCGGTCCGATCGCCGGGATCACTGTCGCGGCCATGCTGGCGGCGCGCCTGGCATGCGCCAACCTGGACGGTTCGGTGGCCCGAGAGGCCGGCCGGACCAGCCGCTTCGGGCCCGTCGTCAATGAGCTCGGAGACCGGATCGCCGACCTGCTGGCGCTGTGCGGGCTGCTGGCCGTCGCAGACCCCGCGATCGTGGCGGCGGCTGCCCTGGCCACGACGTTGCCCAGTTGGGTGTCGATGTCCGGCGCCGCGGCCGGTGCGCCGCGCATCAACGGCGGTCCGATGGGCAAGACCGAACGCTGCCTGGTCCTGGTCGCGATCGCCGCGACTGGCGCGACGGCACCGTTGCTCGCGCTGATGTCGGCCGGGGCCATCGTCACCGCGGTCGTGCGGGGCGCCACGATCCGGCGAGCGCTCGCATGATCGGCGTCATGGACACCGCCCCGTACGTCGCGGGGGCGCTGTCGGCCGGAGGCATCGGCGCGTACGTGTCGCGTCGGCGTGAGCTGATCCAGCGCTGGTGGACGTGGACCCTGACGGCGCCGATAGTGGGCGGCGCGCTGCTGCTGGGTACGCCCGGCGCGGCCACACTCGCGATCGCGCTGGCCGCGGTGGCCGCCGGCGAGTACGCCCGGCTGGCCCGGCTCACTGGCCTGGATCGCGTGCTCCTGACCGGCGCGCTCGCTGCCGTGATCGTCGGTACCGCAACCGGTCACGGCATTGCGGCCGCTGCCTTGGCGGTGGTCGTCATCGCGATCGCGGCGGTGCTCGGTGGCGACCCCGACGACGGAGCGCGGCGATGCGCGTACACCCTTATGGGGTTCGCCTGGCTGGCGCCGCTGGCCGGATTCGTGGCGCTGCATCGCGCCGCCCTACCGATCTTCATCGCCGTGTCGGTCGGCGATGTGGCTGCCTGGTGCACCGGCCGGCTTTGTGGCGGGCCTCGGCTGTCCAGGCTGTCGCCGGGCAAGACGGTGGCCGGCGCGCTCGGCGGCGCCGCTGCCGGGCTCGGCGTGCTGTGGCTGCTCGGTGCGATGACTCCGGTCCTGGCCGTGGCGGTGGTGATCGGTGCGCCGGCCGGTGACCTGTTCGAGTCGATGATCAAGCGGGGAGCCGGGGTCAAGGACGCGGGCAGATGGCTGCCCGGCTTCGGCGGTCTGCTCGATCGGATCGACTCGGTTCTGGTCGCGTTCGCACTCGCGATGGTGCTCGCGTGACCGCCGGGGCGTACGCCCGCCGCGGCCTGTGGCGCGGGCTGCTGTCGCTGACCGGCGGGATCCGCATCGAAGGCGGCCTGCCCGAGCAGCCGTGCGTGATAGTCGCCAATCACTCGTCGCACGCGGACACCGCGGCACTGCTGGCAGGCGTGCCCGCGCGCCGCGCGCCGGTGGTCGCGGCGGCCGCCGACTACTGGTTCGGCGCTTGGCGTCGTCGTCTGTTCTGCTGCTGGCTGGCCGGCGCGTTCCCGGTGCGGCGCGACGGTGGCGGCAGCGTCGACCTGGCCGGCGCGAGCGCTTTGCTGGCCGCTGGTCGCGACGTCATCGTCTTTCCCGAAGGCACCCGCAGCCGCGATGGTGTGCTTGGCGAGTTCCACCATGGCGCGGCCAGACTGGCCGTGGCCGGCGGGGTGAGCCTGGTGCCGGTCGGGATCCATGGCACCCGCGATCTGCTCCCGGTGCACGGCCGGCCGGGTCGCGCGCGGGTGACGGTTCGCATCGGTGAGCCGACGGGGGACCTCACCGAGGCGAGGGCGGCGATCGCCGATCTGGCGATGCCGGCCGGGCGGCATCGCACCCGACGCGAGGCAACGGGGGACTCGCGACTACGCCGCGTGATGGCGTCGGTCGCCGGGTCGCGCGCGGGTGCGATCGCCGTCGCCGTATGGGCTTTCGCCGAGGCTTCGGTATGGCCGTTGGTCCCCGAGTTCCTGCTCGCCATCCTGCTGGTCGCGGCGCCCCGGCGGGCGCCGAAGCTGGCGCTGATCGCGGCGACCAGCAGCCTGGTCGGTGGTGCGGCCACCTACTTGCTGGCCAGCCATGGCGTGATGTTGCCCGCGCCGCTGACCACACCGCGCATGCACAGCGTCGCCGCCGTGCAACTGTCCACCGAAGGAGCCGGCGCACTCGCTCACCAGGCCTGGTCGGGCATCCCGTTCAAGGTGTACGGCGCTGCCGCCGGCACCGCCCACGTCGGCTTGCTGCCGTTCCTGGCCAGCGCCGCCACCGCTCGTGGCCTGCGCATATTCGTCGTCGGACTATTGCTCGGCCTGTTCGGGCTGGTGACCCGGCGGTGGCGGCGCTGGTATCCCGCCTATCTCGTCTCGTTCGTAGCCATATTCGGCAGCGGCCTCGCCAGTGTCCTCTCGTATTGGAGTCGGTCCTAGTGGTACTCATCTTCACCGCATACGTCGTTGTGCTCGGTCTATCCCTGGTCGGCGCCGTCACGGTGCCATGGTCCAGCATTCGGGTGTTCCTCGGCTTCACCATTGCCGTGCTGATCGTCGTCCCGGCCGCCTTTGTGGTGCGCTACCTCTACTTGTTCATGCATAGCCCGATCAGTTTCCGAGGGCGCGGTGACCCGGATGCTTCTGGCGTACGGACATCTGCTGGTGACCGTGACCGTGTTGGCGGCCGCGGCGTTCAATCGCGGCGCGACGCGCGCGGCATGCGCGTGCGTTGCCGTTGTCCTGATCGTCGCGGGCTGTATGGCCGGCGCTTATCTGGCAGCCCGTGGCCTGGCGGGCATCCCGCCGCTCCACTTCTAGGTCGCTCGTCATGTCCGGCGTCCTCGCCTACCTCTGTTTCATCGGCGCGCTGGTGCTAGCCGCCACCACGACCGCTTCGATGGCGTGGCGGGCGGTGCTCGCGGGCGCCGCGGTGGTGATATCGGCGGCGCTGGCGGCCAGCCATCTCGGTCTCCTGGGGGCGTGATCGGTTGAGCGCGCGCGGTGATGTACCGGCCCGCGTGCAGCCATGATCGCTGGTCCGTGCGACGATCCGGGCATGACGAACGGTACGTTGATCACTGTTGCTCCGACCGGTGCCGAGTCGGCCAAGGCCGACGTCCCAGCCTTGCCCGTGACGCTCGATGAGCTGGTCGCGACCGCACGCGAGTGCGAGGCGCTGGGGGCCAGCGTCATTCACGTCCACATCCGCGATCACGAAGCCAAGCCGACCTTGGATCAGGGCCTGCTCAAGGAGACGGTGCAGGCGCTGCGCGCCGAGACCGACCTGATCGTGCAGTTGTCCTCCGGTGGCGCGGTCACCGATCCCGAGGGCGCGCGCCTGGCGGTGCTCGATGCCGAGCCCGATATGGCCTCCTGCACGATGGGCACGGTCAACTTCGGCGACGACGTGTTCATGAACCGCTGGGAGTTCATCGTCGACCTGCACACCCGGATGCGCGACCGCGGGATCGTCCCGGAGTACGAGATCTTCGACCTGGGCCACCTGACCTCGTTGCAGCGGTTGCTGGCCAAGCACGGCCTACCGTACGGCGGGCACGTCCACGTCGACTTCGTGATGAACGTCCCAGGCGGCATGCCGGGTACCACCGAGGCGCTGGTCGCCTGCAAGCAGGCGCTGCGGGACCTGCCCGAGGGCACCACGTTCTCGGCCACCGGCATCGGCCGGTCCACCATCGATGTGATCATGGCCTCGTTGTCCGCCGGCGGGCACCTGCGGGTCGGTATGGAAGACACCGTGACGTACGCGAAAGGCCAGCCGGTCGAGTCGAATATGCAGCTGGTGGCGCGCGCGGTCGCGTTCGCGCGGCTGGCCCAGCGCCCGCCGGTCAGCACCACTGAGGCTCGCGCCATGCTCGGCATCCCAGCCCGGTGAGCGACGATTACCAGGATGGTGGCTACCAGGATGGTGGCTACCAGGGTGGCGACGTCGTTGCCGAGGTAGTGCGGTCCGGATTCCGCGAGGGTATGCACCGGGGTTCGGTCGCCGTACTGGATGCGTCCGGCGCGCTGGTCGCGTCCATCGGGGATGTTCGTGGGCCGATCTTCCCGCGCTCGTCCAACAAGCCGATGCAGGCGGTCGGCATGCTGCGCTGCGGGTTGAAGCTTCGCGACGACGCCGATCTCGCGCTGGTCGCCGCCAGCCACTCGGGCGAGCCGATGCACATCAGCCGGGTACGGGCCATGCTCGCGGCCGGCGGGCTGACTGACGCGGATCTGCGCACCCCCGCCGACCTGCCGCTGTCCGAAACGGCCCGCGCTGATCTGCTGGCCGCCGGTGGGCAGGCGGCTCCGGTGTACATGAACTGCTCCGGCAAGCACACCGGCATGCTGCGTACCTGCGTTGAGGCCGGCTGGACGCGGGACGACTACCGAGACCCGGAGCACCCGTTGCAGCGGCGGATTCGCGAGACGGTGGCCGAGTTCTGCGGTGAGCCGGCCGCCGCGGTCGGCGTTGACGGCTGCGGCGCTCCGGTGCTGTCCATGTCGCTCACCGCGCTGGCGCGTGCGTTCGGGCACTTCGTGTCCGCGCCGGACGGCACCGACGAGCGTCGCGTGGCCGACGCCATGCGGGCGTACCCGGAGCTGGTGTCCGGTACCGGCGCCGACGATGAGCGGCTGATGCACGGCGTTCCCGGGCTGCTGTCGAAGGGCGGAGCCGAGGGCGTGGTGGGGGTCGCGATTCCGAACGTCGGCGCGGTGGCGCTGAAGATCGATGATGGAGCGGCGCGCGCGCGGATGCCGGTGCTCACCACGGCGCTGCGCTACCTCGGGGTTCGCGCACCGGTTCTGGACTCGCTGGCGGAGTTCACGGTGCGCGGGGGTGGGCGACCGGTAGGCGGAGTTCGATCGATAGCCAAGCTCGGCTGACCGGACTTACTCATGATCGCGTCCGGTTAGGGGTGCCATGGTGCCACTAACCGGACACGATCGGGGATGTCGCTGCTAGTGTGTGCTAGCTCACTATCCGCGTAACGAGCGTCGCTCGGCCGTATTGCCGCAGTAAAACAACCTCATGACGCGCCGCTGTGCTGCTAGCACAGTGCTTGCAATAGCTAGCAGACGTTCCTAGACTTGGCAGCGTGAGTACGCCCCGTGATCTGTCCCGTGACATCGGTGCGTTCATCCGCGACCTGCGGCAGAACGCACAGATTTCACTGCGCCAACTGGCCGATCAAGCGGGTGTGTCGAATCCGTACCTCAGCCAGATCGAGCGCGGTTTGCGCAAGCCGAGCGCTGAGGTGCTGGCGCAGCTGGCCAGCGCGCTTCGGGTGTCCACCCCGCTGATGTACCTGCGGGCCGGACTGCTGGAGCTGGCTGACGGGCACGGCGTGGTCGGGGCGATCGCGAACGATCCCGAACTCACCGAGCCGCAGAAACAGGCATTGACGCAGATCTACGAGACGTTCCGCCGCGAGAATGCGCGGGAAGCGGGCGCTGGGCGGGTTGATGCTCCCGATGAGGGTGGGGGCGCCGGATCGCCGGTTTCCGAACCGGTCCCGGCGGCACCGGTGGAGCGCACCACGGCCAGCGAGCGGACGACCACCAAACCGAAGCCCAGGAAGCCGGCCCGGTCCGGTCCGGGCGAGTCCAAGACGGCCGGGCGGAAACCGGCCACGAAGGAGCACTAATGCCGAAGAACGAGAACAAGATCCCGGCTCCGCTGTACGCCGCCGCCGGTGCCAGTGACATCGCCATCGAGCGCCTGCGCAAGCTGCCTGAGAAGATGGCCGTCTGGCAGGAGCGGGTCAACACGCTGTCCGACCAGATCCCCGGTCGGGTGAACACACTGCAGGAGAAGGTCACCGCGAAGGTTGCCGAGGTGCCGTCATTGGTCGCCGAGCTGCGCCAGCGCGTGGTCGACACCGACGCCGACAGGCTCCGCGAGTCGGCCAAGCGCAACGCCCAGACGCTGCTGACTCAGGCGCAGGCCGCGCAGGAGCGGGCGGCCTCGGTCTACGCCGATCTGGTGGCCCGCGGCGAGGTAGTCGTCGGCCGCAGCATGCCGGGACCGGGCAACGACGGTCCGATCAAGGCCGAGGTGATCGAGCCGGCCCCGACGGAGACCCCGGCACCGAAGGCGGCATCCACCAAGAAGCCGGCCGCGCGTGCCCGCAAGAGTGACGCCAAGCCGGCTGCCAAGGACGACGCCAAGTAAGTAAGAACTCATTACGCAGCACCGCAGCGGCTCGGACCCGACCCGGTCCGGGCCGCTACGGGTAAGTACATCGCGGGTCGGCGGTGGGGTCACGACTCCAGCGCGGCCGCCCAGGTTAAAGATCAAGCTAAGCTAGGTGACATGGCAAGCGCGCCGATCTTCTACACCGACGTCACGTACTGGTACTGGCTCGCGTTGGTCGGGATCGTACTGATCATCGAGCTGGTGGCCTTCGTGCACTGCGCCACCCGGCGGCGGGACGCGTTCCCGGCCGTCGGCAACGCCACCAAGGCGATGTGGGTCCTGATGACGGCTGGCGCTCTCGTCTGGACCGGGCTGATCGCGGTCAGCCCGCTCGGTACCTTCTGGGCGATTATCGCCGTGGTGGTGCCGGCGGTTTACCTGCTCGATGTCCGGCCGGCCATCCGGGACGTGCTGAACGGACGCGGAGGCTGGTGAGAGACTTCCGCTGGCCACCGCCACCGGCAAGCGGGCCGAACACCATCGGCCCCGGCCCCACCGGCCCGCATTCCGGCCGCCCGACGCTGCCGCAGCCGGCCACGGCGCGGCTGGCCACTCCTCACGGCGTTGCCCTGGAGTACCTGATCACCGGCGGGGGCGATCCGGTAACGGTGTTCGCTCACGGCCTCGGCAACGGCATCGCAGAGACTCGGCCCCTGGGCAGCGCGGTGCGTGGCCGGCGGGTGTTCTTCCAGTTCCGGGGGCACGGCGAATCGGATGCGCCGGACGGCCCGTGGACCTACGCCGACCTTGCCCGTGATCTTCGCGCGGTCGCCGACCTGACCGGGTCCACCCGAGCGCTCGGCGTCAGCCTGGGCGCGGGAGCGCTGTGCCGGCTGCTCGCCGAGAGCCCGGATCGCTTCGACCGCGTGGTGATGTTCCTGCCGGCTGTGCTTGACGTGCCCCGGCCTCTCGCGGCCCGGGAGCGCCTGGGCGCGCTGCTCGCCGCGCTCGACGACGGGAACGCCGCTGCGGTGGCCGAAGCGCTCGAAGAGGAGATCCCACCGACTGCGCGCCACTCGCCGGCCGCCTGGTCGTTCTTGCGGCAGCGGATCGACCAGTTGATGAGCCACGGCCTCGGTCCCGGGCTGGCCGGGTTGCCGGATCAGGTCGCCGTCGCCGACCGATCGGAACTGCGGTCGGTCCGGGCGCCGGTGCTGGTCATCGGGTGCCATGGCGATGTCCTGCACCCGGCCGCCGTGGCAGAGGACCTCGCCGCCACGCTCCCGAACGCCACGCTGCACCTGTACGACAAACCGGGCGTGCTGTGGACCCAGCGCGCCGATCTGCGGCAGCGGATAGCGGGGTTCCTCAACGCCGATTGGTGAGCCGCTAGGGTGGCCCTATGGGTGTGACTCACCACGGGCGAACGTACCGGCTCGATCTGGCCGATCCAACTCTCCGCGAGTGGCAATGCACGGTGCTTGCGAGCGATGCCGAGCAGGGCATCGTCCTGGACAAGTCCGCGTTCTACCCGGGCGGCGGAGGGCAGCCACCGGACCACGGAGTGCTGCTGTGGAACGGTGTCCAAACCCGCATTGTGGGCACCCGCAAGGGCGATGATCTGTACCTCATCCCGGAGCCCGGCGACCCGATCCCGCCGGCCGGCACCGAAGTCACCGGTGCTGTCGAGGACACCCGGCGGACGCTGCTGATGCGCACCCATTCGGGGCTGCACGTGCTGTGCGGGGTGGTGTTCCGGGACTTCGGCGCACTGGTCACCGGCGGCAATATGGAAGCCGGCGAGGCCCGCATGGATTTCAACCTGCCCGAGGTGCCGAGCGACTTCAAGGCTCGCTTGGAGGAACTGGTCAACGCCGAGGTGGTGGCCGACCGCACGGTGAGTGTCAAGGTGCTGCCCCGGGCCGACGCGTTGGCGCTGCCGGACATCATCCGGACTCAGAGCAACCTGATCCCGGCCGACGAGGAAGAGATCCGGATCGTCGACATCAACGGGCTCGACGTCCAGGCCGACGGTGGCACGCACGTCGCGTCGACCGCCCAGGTCGGCAAGGTCGCCGTGGTGAAGGTGGAGAGCAAGGGCAAGGCCAACCGGCGAGTGCGGATCCGGCTGGTCGACTGACCGGCCCCCGATCACCGCAGAGCGCCGATCGGTAGTACGAACTAGGCTCATCGACCATGGCATCCGCCGTGGGCCGGCCGATCAGCGCCGGTAAGCAGTTCGTCACCGGCATCGGCCTGCTTGGCCGGGGCCTGGCCATGTACGGCCGGAGTCCAGGATTGCTGCTCCTCGGCGTCGTCCCGGCGCTGATCTCCGGCATTCTGATCGTCGCCGTGCTGGTGACGGTGATCTACTTCATTTCCGACCTGGCCAGCGCGGTGACCTGGTTCGCCGATGGCTGGACCGCGGACGTACGCGACACGGTGCGCCTCGTGGCGGGCATAGGCATCGTGGGCGTGTGCGGCCTGGTCGCCATCGTCACCTTCACCTCCATCACGCTGGCGATCGGTGAGCCGTTCTACGAGAAGATCTCCGAGCGGGTGGAGCGTCAGCTAGGTGGCGCCGGGAACGCCGTCAGTCTGCCGTTCTGGTCGGAGATGTGGCGTGGGATAACCGAATCGATCCGGCTGATCGCCTTGTCCGCCGCCGTGGGGATCCCGCTGTTCGTGGCCGGGTTCATCCCCGGTGTGGGTCAGACCGTGGTACCGGTGATCGGCGCTCTGTTCGGCGGCTGGTTCCTGGCAATCGAGCTGGTCGGCGTACCGTTCACGCGGCGTGGCCTGCGGCTTGCCGATCGTCGCCGGATACTCAGGCAGCACCGTCCGCTGGCCGTCGGGTTCGGCGCCGCGGTGTTCGCCTGTTTCCTGATCCCGCTCGGCGCGGTGCTGGTCATGCCGGCCGCGGTCGCGGGTGGCACGCTGCTGGCGCGGCGGATCCTCGATCCTCTGGCCGCCCCGCCGACGGCCGGCATTGCGGAATCGGGCTAGATTGGCGGGGACGCCGCCGCGACAACATGAAGCCGCGCCAAGATGAAGGAGAGCGATGAGCACGGGGCAAGACCAACCGCCGTCGTCCTACCTGGACCTGGAGATGCTGGCGGCCGCCCTGCGAAAGCACAGCGATGACCTGTCGCTGTATGCCGGTTTTCTGCTCAATGTCCTGTCCGCCGCGCTTCCCGGCGAGATCGTCGAGGTACGCCGCGAAGGGAAGATCAAGGCGCGGTTGTCGGGGCGTTCCGAGCCGGCCGTGCTGGGCGTATCGGTCGACCTCGGCGACCGTCGCTACGATCTTGAACGCGCCGAGTTCGGCAGGCCGGTCGCGGCGAGCATCCGGCACGCCTCGGGCGGTGTGGTGATGTCCACGAAGACGGTGACCGTCGATGAGTGGTCCGCCGCGATGGCGGCCGAGCTGGCCGGGCTCGCGACCACCAACGCGGCCGCCGCCGCGGCTCTTGCCCGGATCACCACGGCATGACGGGAGCCAACCGTCCCGGCGGCCTTGTCCCGGACGCGGCGCCCGAGCAGATCGCGGTCGCGAGCGCCAACGAGATCGCGGCCGGGCGGCTGCCATTGCAGGCCCAGTGGCGGATAGCCGAGCAGCGCCAGCGGGCCGACGCGGGCGAGTCCGGATCCTTCACGTCAAACCTGACCACCGGCGAGTTCGCCGCGATCCGCTCGGTCGGGTTCTCGCCGGTCGGTCAGGTGATGGGTAGCGCCGTTTACAACGTCGGCTGGTCTTACACCGGATGCGGGTACGGCGGCGCCTACCGCGGTGGGCGGATCGGGCCGACCGTGTTCAACTCCGGCGGCTTCACCGGGCGGGGGTTCGGTGGCCAGTACGGTGCGCGAGTGTACGACGTGCCATCCGTCCGAGGGCTGCTCGAACAGGCCCGTCACCGGGCGGTCGAGCGGATGCGAGCCGAGTGCCACGGGCTCGGCGGCGACGGCGTGGTCGGGGTACGGCTGACGCTGCGCAACTTCTACGGCAACGGAGTGGAGTTCGGCGCGATGGGCACCGCCGTCCGGGCCGACGGGCCGAAGCGTCCCCGGCACCCGTTCACCTCCGATCTGTCCGGCCAGGACTTCGCCAAGCTGCTACGGGCCGGCTGGGTACCGGTGGACCTGGTGATGGGTGTCGGAGCGATGATCCGGCACGATGACTGGACCCAGGCGTACCAGATGGGGTCCTGGCGTAACGCCGAGGTCACCGGTCTGACCGAACTGGTGAACTCGGCGCGCGCCGGCGCGCGTGACTCGCTGGCCAAGGACGCGGCCAAGCGCGGCGGCCACAGTGTGGTGCTGCAGGACATGCGCCTGTCGGTGTTCGAGGCCAGGTGCCAGTACGGCGGAGAACTGCGCGATCACCTCGCCGATGCGTTCGTGTTCGGCACCGCTATCACCCCGATCGATCCGAGCGGGCGGGCGCCCTCCGGCGTGCCGGCGCCGTTGCAGATGCTTCGCCTGAACAAGCCTCCGAAACAGCTTCGCTGATGCGATCACCGGCCAACCCAGTGATCCGGCCAGACATGACTTCAGACAAGGGGACCCGATGACGCAGACCGATCCAGCGGCGCTGGGATTGCCCGCCGACGCGATGAGCCGACTGGCCGAGTTGCGCCCGGGCAAGCCCGGAACCATTTTCACCTCGGACCTCACCGTCAACGAGTTTCTGCTGGTCAAGCAGGCCGGATTCACCCCGCTAGGCCTGGTGCTCGGCAGCTCGGTCTACCACTGTGGCTTTCAGATGAGCCGGTGGGGCAAGAACCAGGAGCTGTCGGTGCTCTCCCAGGCCATGTACCACGCCCGGGAACTGGCGATGACCCGTATGCAGGCGGAGGCCGACGTGCTCGGCGCCGACGGCATCGTCGGGGTCCGGCTCGAGGTCGAGTTCAAGGAGTGGGGTTCGGACGCGGCCGAGTTCCTCGCGGTCGGAACAGCGGTCAAGGCCGACCCGGCGACGGCCCCGCATGGCGTGACGACGTGGCGCAACGACGCCGGCCATCCGTTCACCTCGGACCTGTCCGGCCAGGACTTCTGGACGTTGCTGCAGGCCGGGTACGCACCCCTGGGAATGACCATGGGCACGTGCGTCTACCACGTGGCGCACCGGACCTTCGGCAACATTCTGTCCAACATGGGGCAGAACACTGAGTTGCCGCAGTTCACTCAGGCGCTCTACGACGCGCGGGAGCTTGCCATGGCACGGATGCAGAAGGAGGCCGAGGCTCTCGGCGCCGAGGGCATCGTCGGGGTGTCCCTGTCGCAGCGCAATCACACCTGGGGATCGCACACGACCGAGTTCTTCGCGATCGGTACCGCGGTTCGGCCGATCCGGCCGGACCACGTCATTCCGACGCCACAGCTGATGCTGGGCCTCGACAGCTGAGCCGCCCGGCTGGTGGCCACCCACGATTGGTCCAGGACCGTCGACCGGGAACACCTCACGCTGATTAGTGACCATGCCGGCGACTACGCGGCTGCGTACCGCCTCAGCCGACCCGCATGGCCATGAGCAGCGACTCGTCGCCGGTCACGTCGAGCACGTCGAAGCCGATCCGACCGTAGAGGGCAAGCATCAGATCGCTGGCCGAACCGGCGGCCACCACCCGGGCCGGGGGCTCGTCGTGGTCGAAGATGGTCTCGGTGTCCAGCAGGGCGATGCCCTCGCCACGCAGCCGCACGTGCCAGACGTGCTCGATGTCGGTGGCGTGCAAGGCCACCATCCCGGTCGGCAGTGAGGCCGACTCACGCGCCGCCGGGAATAGCCGCCGGCCGGCCGGCAGCCAGGTGTCCAGCACTTCGGCGACACCATCGGCGGCGAGTTTGGTCTCGATCGGCTCGGCGTGGCCCATCGCCATCTGCGCGTCCCACCGGTGCACCGCGGTCTCATGTGCCATCCGGCGCTGCCAGAACGCCACGCGCTTGCTCTGCGGCGCCCAGTTCCAGGCCGCCATCTCCGGGTTCAGCACATCGAAGGTGCGCAGCAGTCCCGCATATTCCCGGTCCCACCAGTCCAGCAAGTCCGCGGCCCGGGGTTCGGCCTCGAAGTCAAGCCGGGACTTGTCCGGCCTCGTGGTGACCGCCCGAGGCACATGCGCGTGCACGAACCGGTACACGCTGCCCAGGTGGTGCACCAGAGCCGCCACGTCCCAGTCGGGGCAGGACGGGACCGGGCTGCCCATGTCGGCCTCGGCCACGGCGGCGCGGAACGTGCCGCCGTCGTCGCGCAGTGACGCGAGCCATATGTCCTTGGTGCCGTGAAGCCGTGCCATTGTGTCCCTCCTGAAAGACCCTCCTGAAATACCCCGATGTCACCGTCGTCAATCCCACGCTGACTCCGTCGCCCGCATCTAGCCTAGGCACGCCACGCCCGTGAGGGCAGACCCGTTCGGTGCCTCGCTGACAAGCCGCGGCTGGGGGCCGGCGCGACGATCGCGTGTCGTGGAAGCAGTGTTGTGGAAGCACCGACCAGTGTCGTAGAAGTCACCGACTATCGGCAAATCATCCAAATCGTACGAGACGCTACGCAGGCGGCGTGCTGATACGGCTTGCGGGCAACCAGCGGCGGCGCCGTGAGCTGCGATGATCGCTCAGGGTTACGGCCACGGTCATCCGAAAGCCTGGGACCGTGGCCGTACCGGAGGGCGACCGCGTACGGGTGACGCTCCCGCGACCGGACCGCGCTCACGCCACGGCGGACCAGGCGACCGTGAGTTCGCCGAGCCGCCAGCGCGAGCGCCCATCCAGGACCGGCCAGCCACCGCTCGTGATCGCCGCGCACGTGTTAATCCATCGCTGCCGTGCGCCGAACACACCGAGAGGCGCGGCCGCCGCCCACGCGTCGTCGAGAGCGGCCAGGAATGAATGCACCGGTGATCCCGGCACATTGTGATGAATCAGGGCCTTGGGCAGCCGCTCGGCCAGCGTCGCCGGACGCTCCAATGAGGCCAGCCGGGCCGCGACCGTCAGTGAGACCGGGCCGGACCGGTCCAGTAACACCCACGTGGCGACGCGGCCCAGCTCATCGCAGGTGCCCTCGACGACGAACGAGGCGGCCGACGACATCGACTCCCAAGCGGCGGCGACGGCCGATTCGTCGTACTGCCGGAGGACGTTGAATGCCCGCACCACCACCGGGCGCAGGCCGGCCAGCTCGAACCCACCCCGGGCGAACGTCAGCAGAGGCGGTTCGGCCAGCGGCTGAGCCTCGGCCACCCGTACCGGGTCGATCTCAAGGCCGACCACCCGCACGTCCTGGCGGACCGCCGTGGCCAGCCGCTCGCGCAGCTCGATCGCGGTGATCGGTGTTGCGCCGTAGCCCAGGTCGACCACCAGCGGATCGTCGGCGGCCAGCAACGCGTCGGCGAGCCGGTACGCGACCCATCGGTCCACTCGCCGCAACCGGTTCGGGTTGGTGGTCCCGCGAGTAACCGCCCCGATCGGCCGGGCCGGGGAGCGCGCGGGCGCCCGCCTCGCGCGGGGACCAGGGCCGGAATCAGTCAAAAACCCGGTGCACCTTGTGCTGGGCGGCCTGAGCCAGGGGCCGGACCACCAGTCGGTCGATGTTCACGTGGTGGGGCCGGGTCGCACACCAGGCGACGCAGTCGGCGATGTCGTCGGCGACCAGGGGATCGGCGACACCGGCGTAGACCGACTCGGCTTTGGCGGCGTCACCGTTGAACCGGACCATGGCGAACTCATCGGTCTTGACCATGCCAGGATCGATCTCGATGACCCGGACCGGCTCGCCGCTCAGTTCCAGCCGCAGTGTCCCGGTCATCGCGACCTGAGCGTGCTTGGCCGCGGTGTAGCCGCCGCCACCCTCGTAGACGACGAATCCGGCAGTGGACGCCATCATCACGATGGTTCCCGCTCCCGACGCGATCAGGGCGGGCAGCAGCGCCTTGGTCACCCGCAGCGTGCCGAGCACGTTCACGTCGTACATCCACTGCCAGTCCTCGACCGATCCGTCAGCTACCGGATCGGCGCCATGAGCGCCGCCGGCGATGTTGGCCAGCAGGGTGAGGTCGCCGTCGAGGCCGGCCACGGTGTCCGCCAGCGCGAGTACCGAGGAGTCGTCGGTGATATCAGTCGCGACCGCGGTGGCCTGGCCGCCGGCATCGGTGATCTCGGTGGCCAGCTCGGCCAGCCGGTCGGTGCGTCGAGCGGCCGCCACCACGTGGAAGCCTTCGGCGGCCAGACGGCGGGCGGTGGCGGCGCCGATGCCCGAGGAGGCACCGGTCACAACGGCGATACGAGTCATGCATCGAATCCTGCCAAACGGCGCCCCGTGACCTCGGTCACATGGTCCGGCGCCTGAAAAGTAACGATCTTGTCAATGGGGAAGATGCTTGACGTTGTGTCGGTTGCCTCTTGCGGACGCCGGCCAATCCGGCACTCTGCCGTGCCCGAATTGCGGGCAACCCCCACCGGCGGAGGCGGACGAGAGAAGGAGTCAACGTGACGCGCGCGATTTCGACGATCACGCCCCGTCGCGTCGCAACCCTTTCGGTTCATACCTCGCCCCTCGATCAACCGGGAACCGGCGACGCCGGTGGCATGAATGTCTACATCGTCGAGGTCGCCAAGCGGCTCGCCGATGCCGGCGTGGCGGTCGAGATCTTCACCAGGGCGATCAGCAGCGATCTTCCACCGTGCGTGGAGATGGCGCCGGGCGTGACCGTCCGGCACGTCTCCGCCGGCCCGTTCGAAGGTCTGGCCAAGGAGGACCTGCCGGCACAGATGTGCGCCTTCACCAACGGCGTCCTGCGGGCCGAGGCGGCACGGGCACCCGGCTACTACGACCTGGTGCACTCGCACTACTGGCTGTCCGGTCAGGTGGGGTCGCTGGCCAAGGACCGCTGGATGGTGCCTCTCGTGCACTCGGCCCACACCCTCGCGAAGGTGAAGAACCGGCTGCTCGCCGATGGTGACCGGCCGGAGCCGATGGCTCGGGTGATCGGCGAGGAGCAGGTGGTCGCCGAGGCCGACCGTCTGGTCGCCAACACGCCGACCGAGGCACGCGAGCTGGTCGGCATGTACGACGCCCCGACCGACCGGGTCGAAGTGGTCGAGCCAGGCGTTGACCTGGACCAGTTCACCCCGGCCGGACCGTGTGGCAAGCGCGTGGCTCGGGGGCGGTTCGGCCTGCCCGAATCCGGATACGTGGTGGCGTTCGTCGGGCGCATCCAGCCACTCAAGGCACCGGACGTGCTGCTGCGAGCGGCGGCCGAGCTGTACCGGCTGGATCCGGCGGTGGCCGGCGACCTGACCATCGCGGTTGTCGGTGGTAATAGCGGGTGCGGCCTTGACCTCGCCGACCTGGCCGGGTCGCTCGGGCTGGACGGCCGCGACGGCCGTCCAGCCGTGCGGTTTCTGCCGCCGCTGGTCGGCGAGGCGCTGGCCGACCTCTACCGGGCCGCCGACATCGTCGCCGTTCCGAGCTACAACGAATCGTTCGGCCTGGTGGCGATGGAGGCCCAGGCATGCGGTACGCCGGTGGTGGCGGCCGCCGTGGGCGGGCTGGTTACGGCGGTACGGGACGAGGTGTCCGGCGTACTCGTCGATGGGCATCGCTCCGGTGACTGGTCCCGCGTCCTGCGTGACCTGCTGACCCAGCCGGCGCGCCGGGCACTCCTGGCCGGCGGCGCGGTGGCACACGCGGCCGGCTATTCGTGGAGCCGCACCGCGTCCGGGCTGCTGACCGTCTACCGTGAAGCCATGTTCGATCATCGGGCTCGGGTGGCCGCGCAGTTCCAGAGCGCCCTGCGCGATTCGCCTATCGGCGCCGCCGCATGAGCGGCGGCGATAGCGCGACCGGACCGGGCGGGACCCGGCCGGTTACCGGCGCCGCCGATGCCCGGGTTCGCGCGATCATCGAGTCCACGCTGGTCGACCGGGATCTGGAATGGGAGCGTACCGGCGACGACGCGTACGTCGTGACGCTTCCCGGCACCCACAAACTCAAGACGCTGTGCAATCTCGTGGTCGGGGCTCACGCGGTCCGGGTCGAGGCATTCGTGATGCGCCAGCCGGACGAGCGCCGCGAACAGCTGTGGGCGTATCTGCTGCAGCGCAACGCCCGGATGTACGGGGTGGCGTGGGCGATCGACAAGGTCGGCGACGTCTACCTGACCGGGCGTACCCCACTGCACGCGGTGACGCCCGATGAATTGGACCGGCTGCTCGGCGCCGTGCTGACGTACGCCGATGAGACGTTCGACGCGATGCTGGAGATCGGTTTTTCCACCGCGATCCGGCGGGAGTGGGCGTGGCGGGTGTCGCGGGGCGAGTCGCTGGCGAACCTTCAAGCCTTCCGGCATCTGATCGATAGCGACTAAGCGGGTTCCGGGCTGTCGGCAGCGCGAGCTGCGCGGTTCAGGAACGCGCACTAATGTCGCTCGCGTGGATCAGGCCCGCCGCAGCTACGCGTGGCGTGCAGTCACGTTTGTCGCGGTCGCGGTCGCCGCGCTGCTCGCCGCCACCGCCGGTCATTACGGCTATCACCGCGACGAGCTCTACTTCCGCCTGCTCTCGCGGCACCTGAACTGGGGGTTCGTCGATCAGCCGCCGATGACGCCGGCCCTGGTGCGGGCGGCTACCGCCCTGTTCGGCGACAACCTGTTCGCGCTTCGGTTGCCGGCCATGGTGTCGCTGGTGGTCACCGTCTACCTGGTCGCCGCACTCGCCCGGGAACTCGGTGGCGGTCCGGCCGCGCAACTGGTCAGCGCAATCGGGATACTGACGCCGTTTCCGCTGACCGCAGGTCACCTGCTGCTGACCGCGTCACCCGACCTGTGCTTCTGGACGCTGACCATCCTGCTGGTGCTGCGCGCGCTGCTACGCGGCGCTCCGAGCTACTGGCTGTGGGCCGGTGTGACGGTGGGAGCCGCACTGTGGAACAAGCAGCTGATCGTGCTGCTTGCGCTGGGGTTGCTGGGCGGTCTCCTGATCGCCGGGCCGCGCCGGGAACTGCTCCGCTGGCAGCTCTGGGCCGGCGCGGGGATCGCCGTGCTGATCGCGCTCCCGACGTTGATCTGGCAGGCCACCAATGGCTGGCCGGAACTCACCATGGCCCGGGCCATATCGGCGAACAAGGGTGGCGACGACCGGCTCACCTTCCTGCCCCTGCAGGTATTCCTGCTCGGTGCAATGGTGGCCATCTGGATTCCGGGTCTGGTCGCCATGTTCCGACGGCCGGAGTGGCGTGCCGTCCGCTCGCTCGCGTGGGCGTACCCGATCGTCTCGGTGATCGTGCTCGTCACCGGGGGCCAGGTGTACTACACGTTCGGGCTGCTCGCGCTGTACCTCGCGGCCGGATCGGTACGGCTATGGTCCGCTCGTGCCACGCCGTGGCTGCTGCTCGCGACCCTGCCCGTCGCAGTGGTGGTGGCATTGCCGGTCATCCCGGTGCGATGGCTGCCGGCGACCCACATCGCCGACCTGAATCAGGCCACCCGGGACGCGATCGGCTGGCCCGAGTACGCGCGGGAGGTCGGTGAGGCGTACCAGGCGCTACCGCCGTCGCAGCGTGCCGCCACCGGGCTGATCGCCGGCAACTACGGTGAGGCGGGCGCGCTCGACCGGTACGGTTCGGCCTATCACCTGCCGCGAGTACACAGTGGACACAATCAGCTGTACTTCTACGGGCCGCCGCCGGATTCGGACGTGAACGCACTGGTGGTTGGCCATGATCCGGCCGACCCGCCGGAGTCCGCCGGGTTCGCCTCGTGCTCGGTGGTCGGCACCCTCGACAACGGCGTCGGGGTCGACAACGAAGAGCAGGGCCGCCAGATCCTTTTCTGCCGTGGCCGTACCGAACCGTGGTCCCGGATCTGGCCGGCCTACCAGCACTACGATTGATTGCCGTCAGCCGGCCGGACCGCGTTGCCATCCAGGACCGCCTCGACGCGCGCCAGCAGGGTGTCCCACGGCCGCGCATGGATGATCAATGCCTGGCCGGAGTTGGTCGCGTACCAGCGGGACCACTCGGCGCTGACCGCCGCCCGCCCGGCTTGCCGCCCGGCTTCGGGTTCGCGCAGCGCGTAGTTGGCCAGGATCTGATCCTCGTCGTCGTCGATCACCACCGCACGAACACGGTCATCGAACCCGTCGGCCAGCGCCGGGTCCAGGAAGTCGCCCTCGATCACCACCGGCATGCGCGTGTCCAGGTGGTTGTCGATCACCGCGCGTACACCCGGTTCGCGCCCAGCCATCCGGGCGGTCCGCCGGCATGGGCCGCGCGGGCCCGGCTCGCGTGTGGTCATGCGGGAATGCCGGTGGGCTGCTGCCACCGGCTCCGCAGCCATCGGGGAGGATGGCAGCATGACTGGCACCTTGGTCCTGCTTCGGCATGGCGAGAGCGAATGGAACGCGAAAAACCTGTTCACCGGCTGGGTCGACGTGGACCTCAGCGCAACTGGCGAGGACGAGGCGCGGCGTGGCGGCGAGCTACTGCGCGCGGCCGGCCTGCTGCCCGATGTCGTCTTCACGTCTGTCCTGCGCCGGGCGATCCGGACGAGCGAACTGGCGCTGAACGCGGCTGACCGGCTCTGGATCCCGGTGCAGCGGTCGTGGCGGCTCAACGAGCGGCACTATGGCGCGCTTCAGGGCAAGAACAAGAAGCAGACGCTCGAGGAGTTCGGCGAGGAGCAGTTCATGCGCTGGCGCCGGTCGTACGACGTCCCACCGCCGCCGCTGGATGACAACGACGAGTTCTCCCAGGCCGACGATCCCCGGTACGCGGCGCTGCCGCCGGAGTTGCGGCCACGCACCGAGTGCCTGGCCGATGTCGTCGCGCGGCTGCTGCCGTACTGGTACGACGCCCTGGTACCGGCGATCCTGACCGGCAAGACGGTCCTGATCGTCGCGCATGGCAACTCGCTGCGCGCGCTCGTGAAGCACCTGGACGGGATCTCGGACGCGGACATCGCCGCGTTGAACATCCCGACCGGCATCCCGCTGCGCTACGACCTGGACCTGGCGACGATGAGGCCGGTCAAGCCCGGCGGCGAGTACCTGGACCCGGCCGCGGCCGCCGAAGCCGCCGCCGCGGTGGCCAACCAGGGCCGGTAGACACCGTCGTACGGCCATGACGTGATCATGGGGATATTGCCGCTACCGCCCGGCCGGTAACAGCAATATCCCCGTACGCGTCAACGGTGCGAGCGCCGGATGCCGAGTGCGATGCGCGCGCTATTCGGCGGTGGCCTGCCCAGTCACCAGGTAGATCACCTGGTTGCCGGCGTTGACGGCGTGATCGGCATACCGCTCGTAGTAGCGCCCCAGCAGGGCGCCGTCGATCGCGGCCTCGACCCCGTGGCGCCACGCGGTGCCCAGCATGAACCCGAGCAACTGCCGGTGCAGATCGTCCATGACGTCGTCGTCGCGCTCCATCTCGGCCGCCATCGCGGCGTCCTGCGTGGACAGGACCTCGACCGACTTGGCGGCGATCCGGTCGGCGACGCTGGCCATCTCGGTGATGACCGGCACCAGTTCCTGCGGCAGGGCCTGCTCGGGATGCCGGCGCAGGGCGGTTTCGGCGATGTGCTCGGCCAGATCGCCCATGCGCTCCAGGTCAGAGGCGACGTGCAGAGATGTGATGACCATGCGGAGATCGGAGGCGACCGGAGCCTGCCGGGCGAGCAGGTCGTAGATCTTCTCCTCGACCTGGTGGTACAGCGCGTCGATTTCGTTGTCACCAGTGAGAACGCGCTCGGCCTCGGTCTGGTCGGCCCGCAGCAGCGCGGTGGTGGCCTGCTGCATGGCGGTGCGGCCGCACTCGGCCATCGACACAAGAAGCCGGTTGACCTCTGCCAACTCGGCCTGGAACTCGACGCGCATGTCACTCCAACTTCGGCGAGGGTGCGGATCTTTGACGGGTTCCGGCGGATTTGGGCCGCCGGGTTGTTCGTGGTGAGCCGTTTGGTCACCATGACCCGATAGTTCAGCGTGAACGGTAAGCGCACGGGGCATCGGGTGAGTGAACGCAGGTAAACGCCAACCAGCGTAGCGGTGAACATTCAGGTTTTCATGTCGGCATTTGTCCTGTTCGCGCTGTTCGGAACGTAAACTCGCGACCTACCATCACCCTGTGGAGTGGACGCGCAGCAGCAAGGGCCTGGGGCGGCGCAGCCTGGATGCCTTGCGGGTCGGGGTGCTGGTGCTGGACGGTGATGATCGACCGGTGCTGGTCAACCCGTCGGCTCGCGAGATGGGATTGCTGCGCCCGGCGGTGGCCGGCACCCCCGCGGTGGCGCACTCTCTGATCCGGACCCTAGCGGGGCAAGCCCGCCGGACCGGTACCCGCCGAGAGGTGGAACTGGACATGCCGCGCGGCCGGGAGCAGGAGCCGCTCGGGGTGCACATCCGGGCGATCGCGCTGGATGACGGTCACGTGACCATCGAGGCGCTGGATGTCACCGACGCTCACCGGCTGAACCGGATGCGGCGCGACTTCGTGGCGAACGTCAGCCACGAGCTCAAGACCCCGGTCGGCGCGCTGCAATTGCTGGCCGAAGCGCTGGCCGAGGCGATGGAAGACGACGGCACCGGTGCCGACCCGGCCGCGGCGCTGCGCTTCGCCGAGCGCATCCGGCACGAGTCCAACCGGCTCGGCCGCCTGGTGACCGAGTTGCTTGAGCTGTCCCGGCTTCAGGGCGGCGAGCCGCTGCCGGCACCCGATCCGGTGATGGTGGACCGGGTGATCACCGAGGTGCTCGACCGGTCCCGTACCACGGCGGCGGCCAAGGGGATCGAGGTCCAGTGGACGGGCAAGAAGGGCCTCACCGCGTTCGGCAGCGAGAGTCAGCTGGTCACGGCGGTGGCCAACCTCGTCGACAACGCCATCGCCTACACCCCGGAGCCGCCAACGGGAATGCCTCCGGCCGAGATCCGGCTGATCACCGGGCTGGCCGACGAGTACGTCGAGATCTCGGTCGCCGACCAGGGCATCGGTATCGAGCCGAAGGATCTCGACCGGATCTTCGAGCGGTTCTACCGCGCCGATCGCGCCCGGTCCCGCGCAACCGGCGGTACCGGCCTGGGTCTGGCGATCGTCAAGCACATCGCGACCAACCACGGCGGTGCCGTCGAGGTCAGCAGCAAGGTGGGTGTCGGTTCGACGTTCACCCTGCGCTTGCCTGCCCGTCCCCTCCAGGACGCCCTTCCGCTACCGGAATCGTTTGAAGTGATGACGAGCTCCAGTAGTAGCCAAACGAGAGGAAGACAGTAGTGTCCCGGGTTCTCGTAGTGGAGGACGAGGAGTCGTTCTCCGATGCGCTGTCCTTCATGCTGCGCAAAGAGGGCTTCGAGGTCTCGGTCGCGACGACCGGCACGCAAGCGCTGACCGAATTCGACCGTTCCGGCGCCGACATCGTGTTGCTGGACCTGATGCTTCCGGAGATGTCCGGGACCGAGGTGTGCCGCCAGCTGCGCACCCGGTCACACGTACCGATCATCATGGTGACCGCCCGCGACGCCGAGATCGACAAGGTCGTCGGCCTGGAGATCGGCGCCGACGACTACGTCACCAAGCCGTACTCACCGCGGGAACTCGTCGCGCGGATCCGGGCGGTGCTTCGGCGTAACGCACCGGAGGCGGTCGAGGTGGCGGCGCCCACGCTGTCGGCCGGACCGGTACGGATGGACGTGGAGCGCCACGTGGTGAGCGTCGCAGGCGAGCCGGTTCCGCTGCCGCTGAAGGAGTTCGAGTTGCTCGAACTGCTGCTGCGTAACGCCGGACGGGTTCTGACCAGAGGCCAGCTGATCGACCGGGTGTGGGGCGCCGACTACGTGGGCGACACCAAGACCCTCGATGTTCACGTCAAGCGGCTGCGCTCGAAGATCGAGCCGGACCCAGGCCAGCCCAGGTTCCTGATCACGGTTCGTGGCCTCGGCTACAAGTTCGAGCCGTAGGCGCGCAATCATGATCGGATGACGGACGCCGTCAGGCCCGCGAGCACCAGGCGGCATGTCGGCTCGCGTCCGCCATCCACGAGTAGGCTCCCGCGCATGGGTTTCGCGTGGCCCGAGTCGCGTCAGGCGTTCACCGACGCCGCTGAGTGGTTCGTACGAACGGCGGCTCTCGTCGGTGATCGGTGGGACCAGCCTGGCCTGGGCGAGTGGGACGTGCGCGCCCTCGTCGGTCACACGAGTCGTTCCCTGCTGACGGTCGAGATGTACCTCGCGCGTCCCGCGGCGGCCGTCGAGATCGTCTCCGCCGCCGATTACTTCCGCGTGACGAGGGCGATCGCCGCTGACCCGGCCGTCGCAGCGCGCGGACGCGATGCCGGAGCGGCTCTGGGTGCCGATCCCGCGGCCACGGTGGCGCAGATCGCCACGCGCGTGCGTACACTCGTCGATTCCAAGGACGGCACCGAACTCGTCACGACGATCGCGGGCGGCATGCGGCTGGCCGACTACCTTCCCACGCGCGTGTTCGAACTGGCCGTGCACACCACGGACCTCGCCACCGCGCTCGGTGTGCCACCGGAGGTGCCCGCAACGGCCGCCGCGCAAGCACTTCGCGTCGTAGCCGACCTCGCCGTCGCGGACGGCCTCGCCGGGCCGCTTCTGCTCGCCGCCACCGGCCGACCGGGCCTTCAACCGGGCTTCTCGGTGCTCTGACAGCCAATCGTGGCCGGCCGGGTCGCTGACGGCGCGCCCCGCCTCGGGATCGCGCCCCGCCTCGGCGTCGCCGCTTTCACACCACTCGTGCCGCTACCCAGCTCCATCACCGCCGCGATCGGAGTGGCGCCGATGGCGGACCGGCGGACTTTCAGGCTCGCAGGCCGTCCAGCTTCCGCGGGTTCAGCACCATCCTGATCCCGACGATCGCCGGGCCGTCCAGTTCCAGGTGGACGGAGCCGGCCACGGCGCCGCCGATCGACGCGATCAACGAGTCCTCGCCGTTGATCGACACGATCGCGACCTCCATGCCCCGCACGCCCGGCTTGGCCAGTACGCCGAGCAGCCAGCGGGTGACGTTGTCGGCACCCTGCACCGGCCGGCGCGCGGCGGCGACCAGTCCGCCGCCGTCCGACCACGCGGTCACCTCTGGCGCCAGGAGTGCCATCAAGGCGTTCAAGTCGCCGCCCAGGCACGCGTCCCGGAACCGGGCCACCACCTCGGCCCGGGTCTCGTCGTCGGTCTCGTACCGTGGCCGGTGCGCCCGCACGTGCTCGCGCGCGCGGTGTGCGAGCTGACGCACGGCGGGGGGTTCCCGGTCCAGGATCCTGGCGATCTCGACCGCCGAGTAGCCGAACACGTCGCCGAGCACGAACACGGCCCGTTCCAGCGGCGACAGGCTCTCCAGCACCACCATCATGGCGAGCGACAGGTTCTCCGCCATGGTCACTTCATCCGCCGTATCGGGGCTGGTCAGCAACGGTTCCGGCAGCCACGGTCCGACGTACGTCTCGCGCCTTGCCCGGGCGGACTTCAGCTCGTCGAGCGCGAGGTTGGTCACGGTCTTCACCAGGTACGGCACCGGCGCCGCGACTCCGGTGGCGTCCCGCGCCGACCACCGCAGCCAGGCGTCCTGCACGATGTCCTCGGCGTCGGCGACGCTTCCGGTGATCCGGTACGCCACCGAGAACAGCAGGTTGCGGTGCTCGGCGAACAGGTCGGCCGGTCCACGCGACCCGGCCGATGCGGACGATGCCGATCCAGGTGATGAGGTCACTACCTCACCGTAGTGCGGCCGGCGGCGGCCAAGCCGTCGGCCACCGTCGGGTAGTGCGGCTGCCAGCCAAGGCCCTGTGTCGCAAGGTCGTGGCTGAGCCGCAGGTCGGTCCGCAGGATCTCGGCCAGCAGGCCGAGCGGGCGCAGCATCCAGGCCGGTACGCTCATCGGCTTCGGCGTTTCGTAGGCCGCGGCGACGGCGCGGACGTATTCGCCGAAGCCCATCGGCTGGTCGTCGACGATGTTGTACGCGGTCCCGGGCACGCCTTGCTCGATGGCCGCCCGCACCGCCTGGGCGGCGTCGACCAGGTGTACCCACGGCAGCACGGTCGTGGTGTTCGGTGCCGGGATCGTGCGCTTGCGCAACCCGGCGGCGATCTTGTCGGTGCCGCCCGGCCCGTAGAACATCCCGAACCGTAGCGACACACCGTCAAGCCCGGGCGTGGCGAAGGTGAGTTCCTCCTTGACGCGCATGGCCGCGACGTGCCGTCCGGTATGCGGGTTCGCCTGCGCCGGACCCCAGGGCGCGGACTCGTCGAGCACGCCGGCGCCGTGCGGGCCGTACCCGTACCCGAAGATGACGTTTTCGGTGATCAGCTTGTGCGCGCCGACCACCCCGGCCGCCTCGACCAGGTGGCGCATGCCGACCGTGCGGAGGCGGTCGGTGGCGTCCAGGTCGCGCTGCCGGACGGGCGGTTTTGCCAGCGCCGTCGCGGCGTGTACCACGATCTCGGCCCGCACGCCGGACACCGCGGTGAGCACCTGCTCGCGGTCATTCAGGTCGGCACGCAGCTGGTTTCCGGCACCGCGACCGAGGCTTAGCACCTGGTACCCGGATCCGGTCAGAACGTCGGTTATGTGGCGGCCGAACACCCCGGTGCCGCCAGCGAGAAGTACTGTCGTCATGCCCGGCGGACGACACACGCGGCGCGAGTGTGACATCCGCGCCGCGACCCGCTGTCAAGATCGCTTGGAGGCTTTCTGGCGGGCCGCGTCCGAACCATTGCGAGATCGTGGTGCCACGGCCGGCCCGCCGCGCCCCGACTCGGTCGTCGACCCGGCCTCGTGCGCGGCGGCGACGGTGGCCGGATGCGGAGCGATCATCGTGCCGTCCATCCGCGCCCGGCACAGTTCGACGAGCCGGTCATACGCCTTCTGCCCGATCAGTGCCACCAGTTCCGGCCCGTACTCCTCGTACATCGGCTTGGTGCCCACATGCGCCTCCGGCGATGACGTGCACCACCAGTGCAGATCGTGGCCGCCTTCGCCCCAGCCCCGGCGGCTGAACTCGGTGATCACCGACAGCAGCACCCTGGTGCCGTCCGGGCGCTTTGTCCAGTCCTGTTCCCGGCGTACCGGCAACTGCCAGCAGACATCCGGCTTGTACTCCAGCGGATGCTTGCCATCGCGCAGCGCCTGTCCGTGCAGTGCGCAGCCGGCGCCGCCGCCGAAGCCGGGGTCGTTCAGGAACACGCATGGCCCGTCGCCGTGCGACCGGGTGGCGGTCCGGCGCGCCGGGGCGTCGCCGTCGATCGAGTCCATCTCGGTGTAGTTCTTGAATCCCCGCCGGTAGTGCTGCCACGTTTCGGGGGTGAGCAGCTTGGCCGCCGCCCGGACGCGTTTCTCGTCATCGGCGTCGGTGAAGAACGCGCCGTGTGAGCAGCAGCCGTCGTCGCCCCGCCCGGCCACGATTCCGTGGCAGCCGCGGCCAAAGATGCACGTCCAGGACGAGTTCAGCCACGTGAGATCGGCCCGGATGAGATGTTCGTCATTATCGGGATCTGTAAATTCAACCCATTCGCGGGGAAAGTCCAGTGGCACCTCCCGATCGCGTGGGTGGTCTTTGCGGTGAGTACGGCCGGACGTGGCCTTTGTGCCCATCCGCTCAGCTTACGGCGGCCGGCCGTGGTAATCGGCGTGCCGTGCCGGGTCGATACGGTTACAGGCATGCGACTGGGCGTCCTCGATGTCGGTTCCAACACCGTTCATCTCCTCATCGTCGATGCGCACCTGGGGGCACACCCCTGGCCGGCGCATTCGGAGAAGACCGTGCTGCGGCTCGCCGAGCGGATCGGCGCGGGCGGGCGCTTGTCCGAGTCCGGCGCCACCGCGCTGATCGACGCCGTCGCGGCCGCGCGCAAGGCGGCGATCGACTTGCAGGTCGACGACCTGCTGGCATTCGCGACGTCGGCGGTTCGGGACGCGGCCAACTCGGCCGACGTGCTGGCCCGGGTGCGAGCCGAGACCGGCGTGGAGTTGCGGGTGCTGTCCGGCGAAGGTGAGGCGCGGATGACCTTCCTCGCGGTCCGGCGCTGGTTCGGCTGGAGTGCCGGGCGGCTGCTGGTTCTGGATATCGGTGGTGGATCTCTCGAGATCGGCGTCGGCATCGACGAAGAGCCGGACGTCGCGCTCTCGCTTCCGCTGGGCGCCGGCCGGCTGTCCCGTACCCGGCTGGCGGCCGACCCGCCCCCGGCCGCCGATATCGAGGCGCTCACCGATCATGTCGAGCGCACCGTGGATACCGCGCTCAGCCAGGGGGATCTGGGCAATTGGGACAAGGCCGTGGCCACGTCGAAGACCTTCCGGACCCTGGCCCGCCTGGCCGGTGCGGCGCCCTCGGGCGAGGGTCCCCGTGCGGTACGGCGACTGTCGCGTACCGGCCTGCATCAGGTGCTCGGCTTCATCCGCCATATCCCGAGCGCCGCGCTGGCCGAGATGGACGGTGTCGGTGCCGGCCGGGCCCGGCAGTTGCTGGCCGGCGCGATCGTGGCCGAGGCCGTCATGCGGCGGCTCGGCCTGGACTCGCTCGACATCTGCCCGTGGGCGCTGCGGGAAGGCGTCATCCTGCGCCGTCTCGACGTGCTGGAGAGCTGACCACCATCGGGCCCGGTTCCGGCGTCGCCGTCGCACCGGGGGCTACCCTGGCACCGTGACCCGCGTGCTCCTGTCCACCTCCTCGGTCTTCCCGGAACCCACGTCGGCCGGCTTCGAGCTGGCGTCGGCCTTGGGGTACGACGGGGTTGAGGTGATGGTCTGGACCGACGCCGTCAGCCAGGACGTCGCCGCGCTCCGCGGGCTGTCCGAGCACTACGGCGTGCCGGTCGGCTCAGTGCACGCCCCGTGCCTGCTGGTTACCCAGCGGGTGTGGAGTTCGGACCCCTGGGAGCGCTTGCGCCGGGCCGCCGGACTGGCCGAGGAACTTGGCGCCCGTACCGTGGTGGTGCATCCGCCGTTCGCATGGCAGCGGGACTACGCACGCCGGTTCGTGGACGGCCTCGATGAATTGTCGATGGCGTTCGGATCTGTGGACTTCGCGGTGGAGAACATGTTCCCGGTCCGGATGGCCGGCCGCACCTTCGTGCCGTACGCTCCCGGCTTCGATCCGACCGACGTCGGCTTCGATGCGTACACGCTGGATATCTCGCATTGCGCGGCGTCCAAGCGGGACGCCCTGGCGATGGCCGACCGGATGGGCCCGGCGCTGAAGCACGTGCACCTCGGCGACGGTTCCGGCGAGATGCGCGACGAGCACCTGGTGCCCGGCCGTGGCAACCAGCCTTGCGGCGACCTGCTGTCATCGCTGTCCGGCCGGGGTTTCCGGGGATCGGTGGCGGTCGAGGTCAGCACTCGGCGGGCAGGAAGCCGCGCCGATCGCGAGGCGGATCTGGCGGCGTCACTGAAATTCGCTCGCGCGCACCTGGCCGGCTCGACGGTCGGCGCCTGACGCCTGGGCCGTGGCTAGCTGATCGCGGCCAGATCCGGCGCGGCTCGCTTCCGGGCCCGGTGCGCGGCCACATGTGACCGGGTCGCGCAGCGCTCCGAGCAGAACCGGCGGCAGCAGTTCGACGACGTGTCCAGGTAGACGTTGCCGCACCGCTCATCGGCGCAGACCCCGAAGCGGGCGCTGCCGTACTCGCACATCCATACGGCCAGGCCCCAGATCGCGCCGGCCAGGTACTCCGCGCTCGGCGTCGCGCCCCGGCCGGTGACGTGCATGTGCCAATCGCCGCCATCGTCATGCGAGGTGATCCGCGGCTGCACCGGATAGGCCTCCAGCAAGCTGTTGCAGGCCTCCACCGCACGCACGTCATCTCCGGCCGCGCCCAGGTCGAACACCTCGCGCAGCCGGCGCTGAGCCTTGCGGAACACGGCGAGATCGCGCTCGGCGGCGGGTTGGCGCTCCCACCCGACGAGCTGGTAAACCGCCACGAGGTCATCGACGGAGGCCAGTGGCGCATTCACCAGGGTCACCGCCCGATGAGCGTACGCATCGAAGTTCACTCGTCAAACGTAGTCGGTCGGGCTGCGCAGCGGCAGTCCACGACACGATGTTCCGCCCGTTCGGCGATCGCCGGGTTCTGCCGAGTCCGGCATCGCGGTCAGATGCGCGGTCTCTGGAAGCGACGCCGCGCCCGGCGGACGATACGCTGCCACCATGCTCCGCTCGGTCATCCTCGCCGCTGCACGGTCGCAGCGGGTCTCACAAATCGTCGAAACAGCACCGATCAGCCGCAATGTAGTGCGGCGATTCGTCGCCGGTGCCGCAACCGCGGACGCGTTGCGAGCCACCAAGGAACTGGTTAGTGACGGGCTCAAGGTGACCCTCGACTACCTGGGCGAAGATACGCTGACCGCGGCGCAGGCCGAGCGCACTCGCGACGAGTACCTGCGGCTGCTGTCCCAGCTGGAGGCGGCCGGGCTGACACCCGCGGCCGAGGTCAGCGTGAAGCTGAGCGCGCTCGGGCAGATGTTCGACGAGAAGCTCGCCGAGGCCAACGCGCGTGCCATTCTGGCCGCCGCGAGCGCCGCGGGCACCACGGTCACGCTGGACATGGAAGATCACACGACCACCGACTCGACCTTGGAAATGCTTGGCCGGTTGCGGTCGGACTATCCGTCGGCGGGTGGCGTGGTTCAGGCATACCTCAGGCGTACCGAGGGAGACTGCCGCGAGCTGCGACTGCCGGGCCAGCGGATCCGGCTGTGCAAGGGGGCGTACAAGGAACCCGAGACGGTTGCGTACCAGTCGAAATCAGACGTCGGCAAGTCATACGTGCGGTGCATGAACCTTCTCATGTCGGGCCCGGGTTATCCGATGCTCGCCACGCACGATCCGCGTCTGATCGCGATCGGGGAGGACCGGGCTAGCTGGTTCCAGCGCTCGCCCGACGAGTTCGAGTTCCAGATGCTCTACGGCATCCGGCCGGAGGAGCAGAAGCGCCTGGCCGCCAAGGGTTACACGGTTCGTGTCTACGTGCCGTACGGCGACCAGTGGTACGGCTATCTGATGCGCCGACTGGCCGAGAAGCCCGCGAACCTGGCGCTGTTCCTGAGGTCGGTCACCTCCTCGAAGTAGATGCCGTTCTGGGCATCGACGAGGTGGGGTGTAGGCGATGCATCGTCTATCGAACACCGGCACGCCGGCACCGACTTCGAGACACGGCTCAGGCGCTCTCCTGGAACGCCTCCCGCAGGTATGCGTGGACCGCGTGCTCGGGCACCCGGAACGAGCGCCCTACCCGGACGGCGGTCAGTTCGTTGGAGTGCACCAGCCGGTAGACGGTCATCTTCGACACCCGCATCAGTTCGGCGACCTCGGCGACGGTCAAGAAGTTGACCTCGGACAATCGCCCGTCTGACCGTGGAGATCCAGGCATGGCTAACCACCCTTCACCGCATCGCCTCGCGAGTTGACGCTCGCGACATCCGTGTATCTAGAACGGTACCGGGACGCGTGTGACCTGGGCGATTGTTCGCGAGTATCGATCAAGAAAACATGAGCTGTGCACACCGAACACCGGCATCGGACATCCCGCAAGATCGGCTGATCGGGCGTGATCCGGCACCGAACGGCCCGCTGGCTGCCCCATTCCGTCCGCCGCCCCACCCCAGATTGGCCGCCGCCCGGCGCTGCGGTTACCCTTATCTTCGGTCATCACGCGACCCCTTGGCTGTTGTACGCCCTTGCAGGGCGCCGCCGCGGCGGGAGCGGCGAGTGACCGATCAGCATCGGGTTTAACGAGCCCGACTTATTCGCAAGCCTTTGAGGGGACAGTCGTATGGGCTCCGTGGTCAAGAAGCGCCGCAAGCGGATGGCGAAGAAGAAGCACCGCAAGCTGCTGCGCAAGACCCGCGTCCAGCGTCGCCGTCTCGGCAAGTAATCCGGTCCGGGTCGCCGCCAGGCAGCCAGCATGATCGCGGCGCCGGCGCGGCCGTACCGGCCTTCAGCCACACCGGGTTGTCGGTGCCCGCGTAGCCCGGCGGCCCGGTGTGCCGCTCGCGTCGCGCGGCTGGCCGGGGTGGCGAGCCGAGCGGGGCGCGGGTGGCGCTCGTGCCGCCCGGCAGTCGCGTAGCCGGGTCGGCGAAGGGCCGCGCAAGCGGATATCTCTGCCGGAGGCGACAGATGCCAGACGCGACTGAGCCAGACGTTCCGCGCGTGGTAGTGGTGACCGGTGTCGCGCGCTTCCTGGGCGCTGCCGTTGCCGCCCGCCTCGCCGATGATCAGCGAATCGAACGCATCATCGGCATTGACAGCGCGCCACCGTCGGCCGAGCTCTCGGCCCTTCTACCCGGCCGGGTCGAGGTGGTGCAGGCCGATCTGCGGACTCCGTCGTCCGCGCGGGAGATCCTCACCGCCAACCCGCACGCGGTGGTGCATATGGCGGTCATCGCGGCGGCCGACCCGAGCGCGGGTGGCCGGCCGGCGATGAAGGAGCAGAATGTCATCGGGACGATGCAACTGCTCGCCGCGAGCCAGCAGGTGTTCGCCCTCCGCAAGATCGTGATGCGGTCGTCGACCGCTGCGTACGGCGCGTCGTTCCGCGATCCAGCGGTGTTCACCGAGACGACCGAGCCGCGGGAGGTCCCCCGCGGCGGGTTCGCCCGCGACATCCTCGACATCGAGGGCTACCTGCGCGGCTTCCGCCGTCGCCGACCCGACGTCACGACCACCACACTCCGGTTCGCACCGTTCATCGGCGAGCACGCGGACACCACGCTGACCAGGTACTTCGCCCACGCCGCACTGCCGACCGTGCTGGGCCGCGACCCGCGCTTGCAGTTCGTCCACGTCGACGACGCGCTCGAACTCCTGTACCGATCCGTCGTCGAAGATCACCCCGGGACGTTCAACGTGGCGGGCGCCGGTGTGATCACTCTGTCGCAGGCGGTTCGGCGGGCCGGCCGGGTAGAGCTACCGGTGCTGGAGCCTGGTATGTCCGCCCTTGCCGGGTTCGCCCGTGGCGTCGGACCCCGCGACTTCAGCTTGGATCAGCTCGACCTGTTCGTGCATGGCCGGGTAGTCGACACCACCCGGGTCATCGAGGAGTTCGGGTTCGAGCCCCGCAGCACACCCGCCGCCTTCGCCGACTTCCTGCGCGGCCAGAGTGGCGGTGTGCTGCCAGGCGATTCGGTACGCGCGGCCGAAGTCGCGATCTTGGAACAGATCCGGGCCGTTCGGGCCGGGATCGCAGCCGCAAACCACGTGATCAGGGGGCGCTCGTGACCGAGCCGGACGTGTGGGATGACCGGGTGGCGAGGGCGCTCGCCTTCCTGCGCCGGCGGCTGACCGGCGACTACGAGGTGGACGAGTTCGGCTTCGATCAGGAGCTGACCGATGGCGTGTTCCATCCGATGCTGCGGCCGCTATACCGGGACTGGTTCCGGGTCGAGGTGAGTGGCGCCAAGAACGTCCCGGCCAAGGGCCCGGCGCTGGTGGTGGCGAATCACTCGGGCACGCTGCCGGTGGACGCGCTCATGCTGTCACTTGCCGTACGCGACGAACTGCCGGAGCCTCGTTACCTGCGGCTGCTCGGTGCGGACCTGGTCTTCCGCATGCCGTTCGTCTCCGAACTGGCCCGCAAGTCGGGCGGTACGCTGGCCTGCGGTCCGGATGCCGAGCGGCTGCTGGCCTCCGGTGAGCTGGTGGGTGTCTTCCCGGAGGGCTTCAAGGGCATCGGCAAGCACTACCGCGACCGTTACCGGCTTCAGCGGTTCGGCCGCGGCGGGTTCGTCTCGGCGGCGCTCGCGACCGGTACTCCGATCATTCCGGTCGCCATTGTCGGAGCCGAGGAGGCGTACCCGCTGATCGGCAACGTGAAGCCGCTGGCGCGGCTGCTCAGCCTGCCGTACTTCCCGGTGACGCCGACGTTCCCATGGCTGGGGCCGCTGGGCGCGATCCCACTGCCGTCAAAATGGTTGATCGAGTTCGGCGAGCCGATCGAGACCGAACATCTGCGCGATCAGGCCGATGATCCGATGGTCGTTTTCAACCTGGCCGACCAGGTCCGCGAGACGATCCAGTCGACCTTGCACACGTTGCTGCAGCGGCGACCGGATCCGTTCACGACCCGCTGACACCGCGGCGGCGGGAGGCAACGGTCGCGACCGCCGCGCCGAGCACCGCACCCACGCCGAGCGCGGTCGGCACCGCGATCTTCGCGGCCCTCCGCGCGGTACGGAAGTCTCGCACGTCCCAACCGCGGCGGCGGGCCTCGCGGCGCAGCCTGGCATCCGGATTCACGGCAACCGCGTATCCCACCGTGGACAACATCGGCACGTCGTTGATCGAGTCGCTGTAGGCCGTGCACTGGTTCAGATCGAGGCCGTGCAGATCGGCCAGTTCCTTGATGGCACCCGCCTTGGCCAGACCGTGCAGCAGATCACCGGCCAGCCGCCCGGTGTATACGCCGTCCTGGATTTCGGCGACCGTACCAAGCGCACCGGTCAGTCCCAGGTTGCTGGCGATCACCCGGCCAAGCTCTACCGGCGCCGCGGTGACCAGCCAGACCCGCTGCCCAGCGGCGAGGTGCAATTGCGCAAGGGCATGGGTTCCAGACCAGATGCGCTCGGCCATGAGTTCGTCGAAGATCTCCTGGCACAGTGCTTCGAGCTTCTCCACCGGCCAGCCCTTGACGAACGCGAGCGCATCCTGGCGGGCACGGTTGACGTCGTCGGCATCCTCGGCGGCGAGCACCCGGAACTTGAGCTGGCTCCAGGCGAATCGCATGATGTCGCCGGTGCTGAAGTAGTCGCGAGCCGCGAGGCCGCGGGCCAGCCAGTAGATGGAGGCTCCCCGCAGCATGGTGTTGTCGACGTCGAAGAACGCGGCTCCGAACGGATCGGCCGGAGTGGTCAGGGCGGCTTCCAACTCGGCATTCGTATAGCCGGCCACCACCGGCCCGGCCAGTACGCCGGTGCCGTCCGGATTGGTCGATGCCGGGCCGGTCTGGTTCGGGCCGCTCGGGGTCGCGCTGTGCTGTTTCGCGCCGTGCCGCATACGACCGAGTCTAGAACGCAACGACGGTCGGCCCGCCGTACCCGAAGCCTCCGCGGTTCGGCGGTCAGGTGAACTCGGGTGGCCGCGGCGCCCGGCATGATGTGTCGCGGGCAGGGCGCGGTGGCCTTTCGGTGGCACGGTTGCGGCATTTGGCCGCGACCCGGTGGCTTTGGCGGCGGCGTCGAGCGGCCGTTCGGGCCACGATGTCGTAATGGCGCCTTCGCTGGGCCATCGTCGTTGGCGTTGCGAGTCGTTGGTGTCGCGCTTCGTTGGTGTCGCGGCCCGGCAGGCATGATTCGGCCCCGGAGGCGTTGGCGTCCGGGGCCGATGATCAAGCCGGGCGGCAGAACCGCCGGTCAGCGACCGATCAGGCCGCCGAGCAGGTGGCTGATGTCGCCGAGTAGGCCCCGCGACCAGGCCGGGTTGGCTTCCGGGGAGTTCGGCATGGTCGTGGTGGCACCCGCGGTCGTGCCGGCCGGCGATGTGGTTGATCGGCCGGACGGCGAGCCGGGCGCGGTCGACTCCGGCTGGAGCGGTGAGGCCGGGTTGATGCCGGCAGCCGACGCGCATGTGGTGCCGACCGTCGGGCCGAACTCGTCGCTTCCGGTCGTCGGCACGTGCGCGCAGCCGAGGACCTTGCGCACGTCGGAGGACCGGAGCGCGGCTTCGCCGACGACGGTCGCGGACTTGGCGACAATGGCACGATCGCTGTCGGGGACCGCGTTGAGCAGCTTGTCGATGTCCGCGTTCTGTGCGACCGCGAAGCGATCGATGGTAGTCAGCGCGGCCGTGCTGTCGTGTGTGATCGCGTCGGACACCAGCAGCGAGACACCTTGCTCGGTTTCCGAGTCCATGTCGGCGAGTGTGCTCTTCAGCAGCGCCGGATCGGTCCGCACCGTCCATGCTTCCCCGGCGCGGGTGCGAGCGAAGTCCAGATAGAGCTTGCCCTTGCTGGCATCCGACGACGCGAGTGCCAGTTGCGCGTTCTCCTGTGAGCGTTTGAGCCCGTACAGCGTGTCGCCGGGCATCGCCGATCCGCTCGCCGCCGACATGCCGGACAGCGCGAGTGTCCCGACCGCGAGGCCGACGAGGATCGCCCCCCGTGCCCGGATCCGGGTCCGGCCCGGCCGAGCGGCGCCCCGCTTCGGCAAGGCTCGCGCCGTCGCTTTCCGGCGGCCCGGCTCGGCCTCCGGCTTCGCCGTGCGCCCAATGCCCTCGCGTTCGGCGGTGGCCATCAGGAACGCCCGGGTCTGCTGGCGGAAGGATTCCGTCGGGCGGACGTCGGCTCCCGTTGCGCCGAGTTGGTCGGCGACGCTCACCAAGTTCAACAATTCGTCATCGTCTGGTGACCGTGAGTGACGACGAGGCCCGCCGCCCGCCTCGTCGAGGAGCTGTGCGTAGCGTTCGATCTTCCGCCGGTTCATGACTGTGGAATTCACCTCGCACGCCCCCTTCCCGCAAAAACGCGTTGGATGTCCGCGCGCTGTCGCCCGGACACATGCACCTCATCCAACGGCGGGGGGACGCTGTCGGTTACGGCCTCGCGGCCGAAACTGTCACGATCAGTGACCAAGGAGGTCGGTCGCAGGATCGACATCACCCTTGGAATCCCTCCGGCAACAGCCGGGCAAGAGCCCGAACGGCACGGTACTGCAACGCCTTGATCGCTCCCTCGTTCTTACCCATCGACTGAGCGGTTTCAGCCACCGAGAAGCCCTGCAGAAAGCGCAGAACGATGCACTCCTGCTGCTCTGGGTTGAGTTGCTTGACCGCCGCCAGCAGGGTCACGTTCGTGATGTGGTCGACGACCGCCGCCTCCGGGCTGCCTTCCGGGCCCCGGTCCTCGCGTTCGGCGTCCAGGACGTCCGCGGTTGTGACCTCAAGCCGGTACCGTCCGGACTTGAAGTGATCGGCGACCAGGTTGCGCGCGATTGTCACCAGCCACGCCCCAAGATCGCGGCCCTGCCAGGTGAAACTTCCGATGCGCTTGAGCGCTCGCAGGAACGTGTCCGAGGTCAGGTCCTCGGCCAGCTGCCGGTTTCCGACCCGGAAGTAGATGAACCGGAACACCGTGTCGACATACCGGTCATAGATGAGACCGAACGCCTCGGCCTCGCCGCTCTGGGCTCGTTCGACCAGGGCCCAGACCTCACTGGCCGGATCGCCGGGATCGGGCCTGCTCGGGTGGCGCCCGTTACCGGTGTCCTGCGGTGCTCCGGTCTTGCCCCGTGCCGTGGCAAGGTCGACCGTCGGAGCGTTGAGCCGCTCCGGGGACTCGTCCGGGCTGGGCCGGCGCCCCGACGGTACCCGGGCGCCGGTGGCCTTCGTGTTGCCGGACGGCTGGTTCCGGCCGGATCCGTCGTTGCCGTGCACTCGGGTCTGGGTGCGGGAGGTGCCGCCACCGCCGGGCCGCGCACCGACGCTGTGCATCGACGACATCGCCACGCCGCGCGTCTCGAGCGCATCGCGCAGCGCGTCGAGTCCTCGGCCAAGCGCGATCCGCGCGGCACGGACCTCGTGGCTGACCGGCTCGGGCATCGTCCACGGGCTGCCGAACTGGCTGCTCGCCAGTGCGAACCCGGTCACGCGGTGACTCCTCGGCCACGACGGCCGGATCCTCGGCCACGACGGCCGGATCCTCGGCCACGACGGCCGGATCCTCGGGATCCGGCCGGCGGAACGGACGCCCGGCCGACGCGGCGGCTGGGATACACGTCCATGAGGCGGTGTGGCTGTGCTTTAACAGGCACTGCGTCCTCCTCGGTATGAGAGGTGTCTTCTCGCACCAAAACGGGTGAGCCAGCCCAACGAACGATGAGGCCAACAGCACCCCTGCGTGGAAAGTCCGTTATTCAGGCCCGAAGTATTTGCTGGGCTCATCGTCGGGTGTCGCACACACGGTCCGGTTATGGTCCAACACGCCGAGTGATCAAACTGCCCGACACGCCACGCCGAACGGACACGCCGGGATGCCAGATCGGCGGGGCGCCACCGCCACGCCGGTATCGCCCGAGCCCGGTACGGCTGGCGGGTGTGCGCACATCGTGATCGCGCCGCCCGGTGCAAGATCTAGTGCACCTGACGTTGCTATGGCGCATCCCGCGCTCAAGATCGTGCACTTGATCATGGAGTGAGGAGCGGACCGCAACCACCCGGGCGCGTCGCTGGCGGCCGGGGCGGCCCCACCGCGGCAGCCCTGTGGCAGACTCGGAATTCGTGCAGTCCACCCGAAATTTCGCCGATCTGCTCCGGCGAAACGCCGACGCGCACCCCGACCGTGCCGCGCTCATCTGGCAGGACCAGATCACCACCTGGGCCGAGTTCGACACGCGCGTTGACGGGTACGCCCGCGGGTTGCGCGAACTGTCGCTCGACGGCGGACCGGACGGGTATCCGGCCCGGGTCGCGATCGCGGTGCCGAACCGGCCGGAGTTCGCCTTCGCCTTCTTCGCCGTGCTGCGCGCCGGTTTGATCGCGGTCCCGGTCAATCCCGGCTACACGTCCCGGGAGCTCGGCCAGATCCTCACCGACTCCGGGGCCGGTGTCCTGATCGGAACCTCCGATGTGCTCACCAGGGCGAGCGAGGCCGGGGTGGCGCCGTTCCGGCCGTACCGGGTGGGCGCCGATAGTGACGCCGGCGGTGCACCGCCGCTGGCCGACCTCGCCCGCGACGGCGATCGGCCGCTACCGAATACCAGCGCCGACGATGTGGCCGTCCTGCTCTATACGTCCGGCAGCGAAGGGCAGCCGAAGGGAGCGATGCTGTCGCACCGTGCGCTGCTCGCCAATCACGAGCAACTCGACGCCATCGACCCACCGCCGGTCGGCGAAGATGATGTGCTGCTGCTGGCGATTCCGATGTTCCACGCGTATGGGCTGAACGCCGGCCTGGGCGCGGTGGTGTGGCACGGGGCCGCCGGCGTCCTGGCGGACGTGTTCGAGCCGGCCGAGACGCTGCGGCTGATCGAGGCGCACCGGATCACCGCGGTGATCGGAGTGCCACCCATGTTCCTGGCCTGGTCCATGCTGGACGGCTGCGGCTCGGCGTTCGCCGGCGTACGGCTTGCGGTCAGCGGCGCGGCGCCGCTTCCGGCCGAGGCCGCGGACCGGTTCGCCGAGGTGACCGGCCGGCCGGTGTTCATCGGATACGGGTTGACCGAGGCGGCTCCGGTGCTCGCGACCACGTTGGCCTCGCCGGAGCCGAAGCTCGGGTCGATCGGCCGGGCGCTGCCCGGGGTATCGATCCGGCTGGTCGCGCCGTCCGGTGAGGACGTCTGGAACTCCTTCGGCGAGTGGGACGCCGACGACTTCGATGACGACGCTTCCGGTTCACCGGGTACCGACCCGGGCGAACTGGTGGTGCGGGGCGACAACCTGTTCAGCGGCTACTGGCCGGACGGCTCCGGCGGACCGGACCGCGATGGCTGGTGGTCGACCGGAGATGTCGGATATGCCGACGCCGACGGTGACCTGTTCCTGGTGGATCGGGTCCGGGAGCTGATTCTGGTCAACGGCTTCAACGTGTACCCGGCCGAAGTCGAAGCCGTGCTGCTCGCGCACCAGGCGGTGACCGAGGCGGCGGTGCTGGGGATCCCTCATCCGTACACTGGCCAGTCGGTGAAGGCGTTCGTGGTGGCGGCCGAGCCGATCGGCCAGGACGAGCTGCTCCGCCACTGCGAGCGGAATCTGGCTCGGTTCAAGTGCCCGTCGGCGTTCGAGTTCGTCACCTCGCTGCCGCGCTCGCCGATCGGAAAAGTGCTTAAGGGAGAATTGAGGCATGCCTGAGCCGCGGATCATCCTCTACACACGCCCCGGCTGCCATCTGTGTGCCGACGCCGCGCTGATCCTCGACCGGATCTGCGCGGACACCGGTGAAACGTGGACCGAGGTCAGCGTCGAGGGCGACATCGAGCTGGAGCGAGAGTACGGCGAGCGGCTGCCGGTGATCATGCTTGATGGGAAAGAGCACGGTTACTTCCACGTCGAGACCGATCGGCTCCTCCGCGACCTGCGGGCCGGGTAGCCGTTCGTGGGCCGACTCGGTCGTGCCGCCGGGTGATGTGGGCCGACTCGGTCGTGCCGGTGGGCGATGTGGGCCGGGCCACTCCGGAGCTGACGTAGGGTGCAAAATCACAAAGATCTTGGCCGCCGCGGTCGTTACACTGCCCCGGTGAAGCACATCGTCTGGGACTGGAACGGCACCCTGCTTGATGACCTCGGGCTGGTCGTCAACGCCACCAACGCATCGCTGGCCCTGTTCGGCGCCGGTCCGGTCAGCGCCGATGAGCATCGGAAGGACTTCATCCGGCCGGTCAGCGCTTACTACGAGTTCGTCGTCGGCCGGGCGATCACCGAAGGCGAGTTTGTCGAACTGGACCGGGAGTTCCACCGCGCGTACAACGACGGCGCACCGGCACTGTCACTCACCGCGGGAGTCCCGGAACTGCTTGCCTCCCACGGGGGCGGGCAGTCACTGCTGTCCATGTGGTTCCACAAGGACCTGGTACCGGCGGTCGACCGGCATGGCTTGACGCCGTACTTCCGCCGGGTCGACGGCCTGCGAGCCGAAGTCGGGGGCGGGCACAAAGCACCGTTGCTGAAATCGCACCTGGCCGAGTTGTCGCTGGACGGCTCCGAAGTGGTGCTGATCGGCGACTCGGTCGACGACGCCGCCGCGGCCGCCGCGGTAGGCGCGGAGGCGATCCTCTACACCGGCGGCTTCACACACGTGGACAAGCTGCGGGCGGTCGGCGTACCGGTGGTTGACCGGCTCGCCGACGCGGTGGCGCTGGTTCACGGCGGCTGATCCCGGGGCCGGATGCACCGTGGCCGGTCATCTCCGGTAGCCGGTCACCACGGCGTAGCCGGTCACCCCCGAAGGTAGGTGAGCACCGCGAGCACTCGCCGGTGCTGCTCCTCGTCCGGGGCCAGATCGAGCTTGGTGAAGATGTTCTTGACATGCTTCTCGACCGCGCCGTCGGTGATGACCAGCGCTCGCCCGATAGCCGCGTTCGACCGGCCTTCGGCCATCAGCGACAACACTTCCCGTTCGCGCGGCGTGAGCGAGTCCAGCGGCACGCGACCCCTCCGTACCACGAGTTGAGCCACCACCTCTGGATCGAGCACGGTGCCGCCACCGGCCACCCGGGCCAGGGCATCCAGGAAGTCGGCGACCTCGGCTACCCGGTCCTTGAGCAGGTATCCGACCGCCCCGGCCCGATCGGCCAGGAGGTCATCGGCGTATGAGACCTCGACGTACTGGGACAGCACCAGGATCGGCGTACCACGCAGTGAGCGGCGTACCTCGACCGCCGCTCTCAGGCCTTCATCCGTGTGGGACGGGGGCATCCGCACGTCCACGATCGACACATCCGGGCGCAGATCCAGGCATGCGGTCACGAACGAGGGCCCATCGCCAACCGCGGCGACCACCTGGTGGCCGTTCTCCTCCAGGAGGCGGATCAGCCCCTCACGCAGCAGTACCGCGTCGTCGGCGACGATTACTCGCATGGAATCTCCGCGCGTATCTCGGTCGGCCCGCCGGCCGGCGAGGTAACCGTCAGGGTGCCACCCGCGGCGCGGACGCGGTCGGCCAGGCCGGACAGCCCGTGTCCCTTGGCCACATGCGCGCCGCCACGTCCGTCGTCGGCGACCACCACGCCGAGGAGCCCGGCGTTGCGCGCCAGCGTGACCGCGCAGGACTGCGCGGACGAGTGTTTCGCGGCGTTGGTGAGCGCCTCGGCCACCACGAAGTAGGCGGTGGATTCCACAGCGGGCGGCAGCGAATCGAGGTCGGACGCTACCGCGAGGTCCACCGGAATCGGGTGCCGGCCGGCCAGCGCGGCCAGGGCGGCGTTGAGCCCGCGATCGGCCAGGATCGGCGGCGCGATGCCGCGCGAGAGGGCGCGCAACTCGTCCAGCGTGTCCCGAGTCTGGCCAAGGGCCTCGTCGATCGTGGCCCGGGCCGCCAACGGGTCCGAGTCGAGTTGCTGCTTGGCCCGGCCCAGATCCATGGCGAGGCGCACCAGGCGCTGCTGTGGGCCGTCGTGGATGTCCCGCTCCAGTCGTCGCAGCGCGGTGGTCTCGGCGGACGCCGCTGCCTTGTTCTGTTCCTGCAGGCCGACGATCTGATGGCGCATCTCGGCGATGCCGCACAGCAGCGCCCGGGCGATGATCGCTCGCAGCATCACCGCCCCCCGCACCGCGAGCGGCAGGGTGAGGATGAAGAACAGGCCGACCGCCTCGTTGGTCCAGATTCTTGCCGGGGCGGACTCACCGAATCCCATCCAGTAGCTCAGATCATGGTTGTCCGGGGGATGGGGCAGCGTCCAGTCATAGAGGCCGTAGGTGATCCCGCCGACGCCGCCGGCCCACCACACGACGGTGATCACGAACGCGAAGATCGCGAACGGGAAGTCAACGATCGCGGCCAGCGCGTCCAGCCAGGACTGGGGGTCGCGGAGCGGGTTCAGCATCCGGCGGAACCAGCCCCAGCTCGGGTCCGCGCGCCGGTACGCCGGACGTGGCGACCGGCGCCGCAACACCCCGCCGATGCCGATCCGGTGAATGTCGGCCATGCCTCGGGCGATCAGCAAGGTCAACGCCAGGACCGGAAAGCCGATCACCGTGATCAGCAGGCCGGTACCGAGGGCCACGCCGGCAATTGTCAGGGCGAAGGACAGGACGGCCAGAACCAGGCCGAAGATCGCATAAACGGTGTCGACGCCCAACTGGCGGATAAACCCGCGCCCGGTCGGGGCGTGGCCGAGCGAGTCGGTCTGCGGCATGGTCATCGCTGTCATGAGATCAAACCTAGGAGGTTCGCCAACCTCGCCCCAGCCCGTCAACTGGCGTCCTGGAAGTGGGGTTAACCCGACCGGCCGGAGTTCGGGAGCCGATCAGCGGGTCGATATCGAACGAGTGGTCAGGTTGGTCCGAGTTGCGCGATAATCGCATGGGGTTGGATCGTGGCGACCGCTCACTGAGCCACGACGACGGTGACGGCGGCGGGACACGTGGCCGCGGTCACTGACGTCCGGACATGCGTGGTGCGGTCAAGATCGCGATTTGTGCACGCCTTCACAAGCGCCTACGCTGTGACTGCGGCGAGCGTCTTGTAACACGGACCGTGATGATCCGTTGTGGCCTCGCGGCGTGATCGGCGTCAATTTACGAATCACACGCACAGCAGCACGGAGCCTAATGAGCCAGCAGCGGAACACGCCTGGTAGTTCGGAATTTCCCGATCTGCCCGAGGCCACCGTTGCGCGCCTGCCCGAATACCTGCGCGCGCTGCACACTCTCGCCGACGGGGGCCACGACACGGTGTCCAGCGAGGGGCTCGCGAAAGCCGCCGGGGTGAATTCCGCGAAGCTCCGCAAGGATCTGTCGCACCTCGGGTCGTACGGCACGCGCGGTGTCGGTTACGACGTCCGGCTCCTGATCGGGCAGATCGAGCACGTCCTCGGCCTCACCCAGCGCCGCGCGGTCGCGCTCGTCGGCATCGGTAATCTCGGTCACGCGCTGGCCGGCTACGCCGGGTTCGCCAGCCGGGGTTTTCGCATCGCTGCCCTGTTCGACGCCGACGCGCGCCGGGTCGGTGAGCAGATCAACGGGCTCCGGGTACATCACATCGACAGCCTGACCGCCGTCGTCCGGTCCGAGGACATCGCCATCGCGGTGATCGCCACCCCGGCCGTCGCCGCTCAGGCGGTTGTCGATCAGCTGGTCAGCGTCGGTGTGACCAGCATCCTGAACTTTGCGCCTTGCGTGCTCGACGTTCCCGACGGCGTCGACGTCCGCAAGGTTGATCTCGCCATCGAGCTGCAGATCCTGTCCTTCCACGAGCACCGCAAGGCCTCGTTGACAGCGCTGCCGATGGTCTACCCGGCCCCGATCCCCACGGGATTGCCGGATTCGGAGGCGGTCGGCTCGTGAACTTCCTCGTTGTCGGTGTGTCGTATCGCACCGCATCTGTTGATCTGCTTGAACGCCTGGCGGTTTCGCCGGATCAGCCCGCCGAGATGCTCATCGACCTGGTGGCGCGACCGTACGTCACCGAAGCGATGGTGCTCTCCACGTGCAACCGCGTCGAGATCTACGCGGGCACCTCGGCGTTTCACGGCGGTCTGTCCGACATCGCCGAGGTGCTGGCCGCCCGGGCCGGCATGACCCCGAGCCAACTGGCCCCGCACATGTACGTGCACTTCGACACCGAGGCGGTGCGCCACGCGTTCCGGGTCGCCACCGGACTCGACTCGATGGTCGTCGGCGAGGCTCAGATCTTGGGTCAGCTGCGCGAGGCGTACGCCCTGGCCGCCGAGCGGGACACCACCGGCCGCCTGCTCCATGAGGTCATGCAGCAGGCGCTGCGAGTGGGTAAGCGAGCGCATGCCGAGACCGCGATCGATCAGGCCGGGCAGAGCGTGGTCGAGATGGCGCTCCGGATGGCCGGTGAGCACTTCGACGACGGTGCCATCGCGAACAAGCGGGCGCTGGTCGTCGGCGCCGGCTCGACCGGTGGCCTGGCGCTCGCCACGTTGCGGCGGCACGGCGCCGGGCAGCTGCACGTCGCCAACCGGGACCCCCGGCGCGCCGCTCGCCTCGCCGAGCTGCACGGCGCCACCCCGGTCGCGTTCGACCAGCTGGCCGCCGCGGTCGAAGAGGTGGACCTGGTGATCTGCGCGACCGCCGCGGAGGGCCACGTGCTGACCCGCGAGCACGTGAGACGCCCAGTGGTGATCCTGGACCTTGCGGTGCCCCGTGACGTCGATCCGGACGTTGCCGGCATACCGGGAGTGAACTTGATCGACATGGTTGGGCTGGCCGCCGCGGCGGCCGAGACCAACGGCGACGGACCGGCACCGGATCGACCGCACGTATCCGCAACCGAGGCCGTGACCCGGATCGTCGCGTCCGAAGTCGACGCATTCCGGCTGCAGGTGCGCGGAGCGGACGTGTCCCCGACCGTCGCGGCGCTGCGGGCGCGGGCCGAAGACCTGGTCGCCACCGAGTTGACCAAGCTGCGTAGCAAGCGGCCCGAGTTCAGCGATGACCAGCGGGCCGATGTGGCCCAGACGGTGCACCGGATTGTCCAGCGGCTGCTGCACACACCCAGCGTGCGGGTGCGGGAGCTGGCCGCCGAGCCGGGCGGGGACCGGTACGCCGAGGTGCTGCGCGAATTGTTCGGGCTGGACGTACCGCCGGTCGCCGAGACGTGCGCCGAAATTCCGGCGGTGGCCGGCGACACCGACCATGTCGAGGTCTTGCCGGAGGATGGTGACGTCCGATGACACTTCGCCTCGGTACCCGGGGCAGCAAGCTCGCAATGGCCCAGAGCGGGCGCGTCGCCGACATGGTCACCCGGGCGACCGGGCTGGACGTCGAGCTGGTCGAGATCGTCACGGCCGGCGACCGGTCCGCGGCGCCGGTGGCCAATCTGGGCGTCGGTGTATTCGTATCCGCCCTTCGCGAGGCACTGCTGGCCAAAGAGATCGACTTTGCCGTCCATTCGTACAAGGATTTGCCGACGCTGCCCGCCGACGGCCTGAGCATCGCGGCCGTACCGGAGCGCGAGGACCCGCGCGACGCGTTGATCGCTCGCGATGGGCTGACCCTGGACCAGTTGCCCGCCGGAGCCCGCGTCGGCACCGGCGCGGTCCGCCGGGTCGCCCAGCTGAACGCCCTGGGCCGGGGATTCGAGCTGGTCGGGATCCGGGGCAACGTCGACACCCGGCTGGGCAAGGTCGGGAGCGGTGAGCTGGACGCGGTGATCCTGGCCCGGGCCGGGCTGGTCCGGCTCGGTCGTCACGCCGAGGTTTCGGAAATTCTGGATCCGTCGCTTATGCTTCCCGCGCCTGCTCAGGGCGCACTCGCCGTCGAGTGCCGCGCCGACGACCGCGACCTGGTCGCCGCGCTCGGCCGCCTTGACGATCAAGCCACGCGCGCCGCGGTGACCGCTGAGCGGGCGCTGCTGGCGACGCTCGAGGCTGGCTGCTCGGCCCCGGTGGCCGGCCTCGCCGACACAACTGATGTAACCGAGATCCACCTGCGCGGGGCGGTATTCAGCCCGGATGGCCGCGTGGCCCTCCGGCTGAACCGCTCCGGAACGCTCGCCGACGCGGCAGACATCGGCCGGCTCCTCGCCGACGATCTGCTACGCGCCGGTGCCGACACCGTTTTGGGGAGTTCAGCATGACCCGCACCCGCAAGACCACCGGCCGGATCAGCTTCGTCGGGGCCGGACCCGGCGATCCTGGCCTGCTGACTCAGCGCGCGACCGAGGCCCTGAGCGCGGTCGATCACGTGGTCTACGACCGCGGCGTGCCGGAAACGCTGCTCGTGTCGATCCGCGAGATGGCGCCGGAGGAGGCCGAGTTCAGCCCGGCCGAGGGAGCGCCCGGCGACGTGGCCAAGGTGCTGCTGTCGGCGGCGCGCTCCGGCCTGCGGGCGGTGCATCTGGTCGCCGGTGACCCGTTCGGGCACGACTCGGTGGTCAAGGAGGTCCAGGCGGTAGCCCGGACCGCGGTGCCGTTCGAGGTGGTGCCGGGCGTCGCCCAGGCGGCCGGTGTGGCCACCTACGCCGGCGTACCGCTGACCGGCGTGCGTACCTCCGCGGACATCGACGACGTCAACGCGGTCGACTTCGAAGCGCTGGCGCCGGCCACCGCGCGCGGGTCGATCGCCCTGGCGCTGGACGCCGGTGACCTCGCCGCGGTACGCGACGGGCTGCTGGCCGCCGGCGTCGACCCCGGCACCGCCGTCGCGGTGACCGGCGACGGTACCGGCGAGACGCAGTACACCATTACGTCCACGGTGGACAGCGTGGTCGCGGCCGCGCTGGGCTTCACCGGTCGGGTGGTCCTGACCGTCGGCTCGAACGTCGCCCACCGGGACAAGCTGAGCTGGTGGGAGAACCGGCCGCTGTACGGCTGGAAGGTACTGGTACCCCGGACCAAGGAGCAGGCCGGCGCGATGAGTGCCCGGCTGCGCGAGTACGGCGCGATCCCGTGCGAGGTGCCGACCATCGCGGTCGAGCCGCCCCGTACGCCGGCCCAGATGGAGCGCGCGATCAAGGGCCTGGTCGACGGCCGGTACGCCTGGGTGATCTTCACCTCGGTCAACGCGGTGCGCGCGGTCTGGGAGAAGTTCGCCGAGCACGGTCTGGACGCGCGCCACTTCGGCGGTGTGAAGATCGCCTGCATCGGTGAGGCGAGCGCCGCGGCGGTGCGCGCCTTCGGCGTCCGGCCGGAACTGGTTCCCGCCGCCGATCACTCGTCGGAAGGCCTGCTCGCCGAGTTCGCTCCGCACGACGAGATGCTCGACCCGGTCGGACGCGTGCTGCTGCCGCGCGCCGACATCGCCACCGAGACGCTGGCCGCCGGCCTGACCGAGCGTGGCTGGGAGGTCGACGACGTCACCGCGTACCGGACGGTGCGCGCGGCACCGCCGGCCGCCGAGATCCGCGACGCGATCAAGTCGGGCGGCTTCGACGCCGTCCTGTTCACCTCCTCGTCGACGGTACGCAACCTGGTCGGCATCGCCGGGAAGCCGCACGCCCGCACGGTGGTCGCGGTGATCGGGCCGAAGACCGCCGAGACCGCGGTCGAGTTCGGGCTCCGGGTGGACGCCCAGCCCGACGTTGCCGCCGTACCGGACCTGGTGGAGGCCCTGGCGGGGTACGCCGTCGAACTCCGCGAAAAGCTCGCCGCGATGCCGGCCAAGTCGCGCCGCGGCTCCAAGGTGCAGGGCCCGACCGCCCTGCGCTACCGGTAACTCGTCCGAGGGAGTCCGTCGATGACGTTCCCGCAGATCCGTCCGCGCCGCCTGCGCACCACGCCGGCGGTGCGCCGCCTGGTTGCCCAGACGCACGTGGCGCCCAGCCAGCTGATCCTTCCGATGTTCGTGAAGGAGGGCCTGGCCGAGCCGCGTCCGATCACGTCCCTGCCCGGGGTGGTCCAGCACTCCCGGGAGTCGCTGCGCAAGGCGGCGGCGCAGGCGGTTAACGCGGGCGTCGGGGGGATCATGCTCTTCGGCGTACCGGCGACCCGTGACGAAGCCGGCTCCGGCGGCTGCGATCCTCACGGCATCCTCAACGTCGCCATCCGGGACGTCATCGCCGAGGTCGGTGATGCCACGGTGGTGATGAGCGACCTGTGCCTGGACGAGTTCACCTCCCACGGTCACTGCGGTGTCCTGGCCGCCGACGGCTCGGTCGACAACGACGCGACGCTGGCCGTGTACGGCGAGATGGCGGTCGCCCAGGCCGCCGCCGGAGTGCACATGGTCGGCCCGTCCGGCATGATGGACGGCCAGGTCGGCGTGGTCCGGCGGGCGCTGGACGCGGCCGGATACCCCGACGTGTCGATCCTGGCGTACGCGACGAAGTTCGCCTCCGCCTTCTACGGACCGTTCCGGGAAGCGGTCGAGTCGCAGTTGCACGGCGACCGGCGTACCTACCAGCAGGATCCGGCCAACGCGCGGGAGTCGCTGCGCGAGGTCGCCCTGGACGTCGCGGAGGGCGCCGACATCGTCATGGTCAAGCCCGCGCTGCCGTACCTGGATGTGGTTTCCGCCGTGGCCGCGAGCGTGGACGTTCCGGTCGCCGCCTACCAAGTCTCCGGCGAGTACGCGATGGTCGAGGCCGCCAGCGCCAATGGTTGGCTGGACCGTGAGCGGACCATGCTGGAGACGCTTACCTCGATCCGTCGAGCGGGTGCGTCGATCATCCTCACCTACTGGGCCGAGGAGGCGGCGCGGCTACTGCGCGCGGCGTACTGATCCGGCCCAGCCGGCTCAGCCGACGCCGAGCCGCCGCGCCAACACGGCGACCTCGGCTTCGTACTCGCGCCACTCGCGGTCGGGCTTGAACCCGAGTTCCGAGTTCACCGACAGGATGCTGTCGGCGTCCGTCGAATTCCAGGTCTGCACCGACTTCAGCCCCGGCTCGGCAGACCTCAGTTCGAACAGCATCCGCGCCTTGAGCGCCCGGCTCAGGCCGTATCCGCGGTGCTGAGGCACCACAATGGTGTCGTACTGGTCGGCGCGATCCGGATGCTGCGCGGCCACCACGACCTCGGTCAGCCCGGCGACCTCACCCGAGGACTCGTGGACCGCGATCACCACGTACGGCTTGAGGCCACGCATGTGCAACGTCTTGAGGCTGGCCCGCAGTCGTTCGGCGTTGAGAGAACTGGGCCGTAGCGCGTCAGCCGGATCGCTGGGCCCCCGCGTAACGTACTTCGCCGACGCGTACGACTCGTACAGCTCCTCCGGTGGGCCGCCAGGGTGGTATTCGATCCGGTAGCCGGCGCCGACTCCGCCGGCCATCTCGCCGAGCCGCAGCCAGTCCACATTGGCCAGATCGAGCACGCTGCGAGTCTCGGTGAACACGCAGATGAAGCCGGCGTCCTCGTAGAACCGTGCCGCAGGTGTATCGCCGATAACCTCCACGCCCAGGGACGTGAAGCCTTCTCGGTGGGAGCGCTGCACCGCCTCGGCCATCAATCGGGTGCCGACGCCGGTGCGGCGAGCACCCGGCGCCACAATCACTTCGAGAACCGCCATCTCGCCGAAGAGAAGCAGGTTGGACTGGCCGACGATCTTTCCGCTCGAGTCCTCGCCGATCCAGATCAGGCGGCGCTCGCCCGGCATCGTCACCGACAGGTATTCGCGAAACGCGTCGGAACGCCACGGCGGATCGTCCGGCAGGTCGACGGCGAGCACCTCGTTCAACGAAGCCACCATGCTGTCGATCTCGTCGGACGGCGCGGTCTGGGGATCCCACTCGCGAACCATCACTGGTCCAGCTTGCCGACAAAGCGCTCGATGCGGAAGTAGTAACGCGTAATGAATTCTAACTAAGCGAAAACAGGTCGTAACCCTCGGTTGGACCCGCCGGTCACCAGCCGCGTCCCGCCGGAAGGAGGTTCGCAGGTAGCGACGCTTATCAATGGATGTGCGCACCGGAGCGGACACCGATCCGGGAGCCGTGATGAAGTCGGCCACCAATCACGGCCTTACCGCCGGTCGTTGTCGCATCGCTTCGCTACGCTTCACGCTATGCCGAGATACGACTTCCGATGCCGGCAATGCGGTGCCCAATTCGAGGTCACCCGACCCATGAGCGAGGCGGGCGCGGCCGCCGCCTGCCCGGCCGGCCACACTGACACCGTCAAGCTGCTCACCACTGTCGCGGTGGGCGGTCTCGCCGGAGCGGTGGCAACCGCCCCAGCCGCCGGCGGTGGCGGTTGCTGCGGTGGCGGTTGCTGCGGCTGATTCGCCCGGCGGGCGGGCCGAAGGCTCGCCGAACCGGCCGTGTCCGGAATCGTTGCCAGCCCGCAACCTTTCCGGTCCGCCATCGTTACGACAGGCATCGAACCCGACGGCTCGGGCACGTACCGCACGGCCGCCGGGACCACCCTTTCCCGTTTTGCCACCCCGTTGCCCTCGGGCCTCGATCCAGCCGGCCCTGACGAGATCATCGTTGGGTCGACCTGACCTGCCCGTTTCCCCGATGTAAGGGTCCGGCGTGCTGCGGGAGCATGAGCGTGACTTCCAGGGGGGCCGGAGGTTTTGGTGTTGCGACGCAACCTACCTAGCGGGTCGGTGACGTTCCTGTTCACTGACATCGAGGGCTCTACGCGCCTGGCACGCACGCTGGGAGCGGGCTACCGGGTGGTGCTCACCGAGCATCGCCGGCTCCTGGTGCGAGTCTTCGAGGCGGCCGGTGGCACCGTCCTGTTCACCGAAGGCGACTCCATCTTCGCCGCATTCCCCAGTGCCGCCGACGCGGTGATCGCGTGCGCCGAGGGCCAGCTTGTCCTGGAGACGAACGAGTGGGTGCCCGAGTCGCAGCCGCACGTCCGGATGGGCCTGCACACCGGGTACGCGGTGCCGAGCGACGGGGAGTACGCGAGTCCGGAAGTCCACCGAGCGGCGCGCATCGCCGCCGCGGCGCACGGCGGTCAGGTGCTGTGCTCCGAGGCGACGATGCGGGCCGCGGGCGAGTTGCCGGACGGCGCCTGGATGCTCGACCTGGGGCTGCATCGGCTGCGGGGGTTCGACGAGCGCGACCGGCTGTTCCAGCTGGTCGCGACGGGGCTCGCGCGTCAGTTCCCGAGGTTGCGGACAATCGCCACGGGTCCGCACAACCTGCCCGCACCGGCCACCACGTTTATCGGTCGCGGCGCCGAGCGGGCCACACTGTCCACCTTGCTCTCCGGCAACCGTCTGGTGAACGTCATCGGCCCGGGCGGGGCCGGAAAAACCCGGCTCGCGCTCGAAGTCGCCGCCAGCCACATGGCTGACAACCCGGACGGCGTCTGGTTCGTGGACCTGGCCGCCGTGACTGACCCGGGCCTGGTCGCTGTCTCGGTGGCGGCGGCGCTCGGCCTGCGCCCCGAGCCCGGACGAGCGGTGATCGACACGCTGCGTGACTTCATCGCCAACCGCACCTGCCTGTTCGTACTGGACACCTGTGACGCCCAGCCGGCCGCCACCGCGTTGCTGGTTAGCAGCCTGCTGTCCAGCGGGTCCGCCTGCCGGGTACTCGCCACCAGCCGGGAACCGCTGAACCTCCCTGGCGAGGTGGTGTGGCGGATCCCGCCGCTGTCGCTGGCCAGCGGCCGGGACGGCGCTCCGAGCGAAGCGGTGAGCCTGCTCGTCGAGCGGATCGCGGCGAGCCGCGGCGACGAGGTGCTGCCGTCGGAGATCGAGCATCTCAGCCAGGTGGCACGCAAGCTGGACGGCCTGCCGCTGGCCCTGGAGTTGGCGGCGGCCCGGCTTCGTGTGTTGTCGGTACGCGAGCTGGTCGCCCGGCTGGAGGCCGCGGTCGACGCCCTGGATGCCGGCACGGCGGTGCCGGATGCCGGGGCCGGTGACGCGGCCGAGACGAGCGTCGTGGCCGCCGGCCGGCACGCGACGATCCAGGCCACCGTCTCGTGGTCGTACCGGACGCTCGGGCCGGAGCCAGCCCGGCTGCTTCGGTGGCTGTCGGTGTTCGCCGGGCGAGTGGACCTGCCGGCGGTGGCGTGGCTGACCGGCACGGATCCACTGGTACCGCTATCCGTGCTGGTGGAGAAGTCGATCGTCTCCGCGCACCGGGGTCAGGAGGGCACGGTCTACCGGATGCTCGACCCGATCCGGGCCTATGCCGCCCGGCGGCTGCGCGAGGCGGGTGAGGAGGAGACCGCGCACGATCGGCACGTCGAATGGTCGAAGCACGCGCTCGATCAAGCCCAGTTTGGCGCCGACGGACGCCCGGCGACCCTGTCGATGTACTCGATCGACCCGCTCGCCGACGAGGTGCGGGCCGCACTGAAGTGGTCGGTGACCAGCGGCCGGGCCCGGGACGGGCTGCGGCTCGCCGCCGGGCTCGACCAGTGGTGGCGGGAGCGAGGTCTGGCGCGTGAGGGGCGGCTCTGGCTGTTCCGGCTCTACGAGCGGATCGCCGCGACCGGCGAGCCGGTCCCCGAGGTGGATATGGCATCCGCGTACCACATGCACGCCCTGCACGCCGGTTCCGACGGTGAGCCCGGTGAGGCGCTCCGGTTCGCTCAGCGGGCCGAGGCGGCCGCCCGTCGCACCGGCGATGCCGGTCTGATAGCACGGGTGCGGACCGCGCGAGCCGTGCCCATGCTGGAGATGGGCGACGCCGCGGCGGCGGAGCATACCTGCCGCGAGGTGCTGACCTGGGCAACCGATCAGGGAGTGGCGGGCGAGGCGCTGGACGCGGTGTACTGCCTGGCCCAGTTGCTGTGGCGCCGGGGCGCCCTGGACGAGGCGGCCGAGGTGCTGGCCAGCGCGCGTGGCGTGGAAGCCGCGCGCCCGGCCGATCGGGGGCGCCGCACCATCGACATGATTCTCGGCATGGTCGCGCTGTCGCGCGGCGACCTGGTAGCGGCACACGAGCACCTGGTCGTGGCGCTTCGATCCCGGATGAACTTCGGCTATCACTCCGGGGCCGCCGAACTGCTCAACGCCCTTGCCGCCCGGTGCGCGCTCGGTGGCGATCAGGCCACGGCCGCGCAGCTGTTCGGCGCCGCGCAGGCGGCGCAGGCCCGGCTACGCGGGGCCAACGCGCTGTTCGTACCGTTCTGGACCGAGCAGCAAAGCCGGATCCGCACCGCGCTCGGTGATGTCACGTTCGACGAGATGTATGCCAAGGGATCGTCGGAAGAGCTCGACGAGGCGGTGACCGTCGCGCTGTCCGTCGACCACCCGGACATGCTGGTGGGGTCGCCCCGGTTCGCGGACATCACCGGTACGGCGACCACATGAAGGGCCCCGGCGGGCAGGTGACCGCCGGTGCGCGGGGGCCGACAATCCGGTACCGGATGGGTGCCGGACGTTGGCCCGGCCGGGTGGGTCCGGCAAACTGGACGCGTGGATAGTCCGGTTGGCTATCTGGTCATCGTCAGCGCCGTGGTGATCGCGGCGCTGCTGCTTGCTGTGCTGGCGCGGTTCGCCTCAGTGTCACGAGCCGCCGCGCGCTCCCGGCTCGGGACGTGGCTGAGCCAGCGGTTGCGGGCCAGGCAGCGGCTGGGCGAGTCGGCACTCCTGGAGATCGGTTTTCCCGGACTGGCCGATTTCGCGACCGCGCACGGATGGTCCGGACCCCGCGATGACCTGGCGCTGGATCGTGAGGAGATCGCCACGGTCGCGGATCTCAGTGGCGAGCCGTCCGGCCACGTCAGCCTGGTGTACGCGTGCACCGGCCATTACCGCGGCATGAGCGTGATGGTCGGCAACGCCACCCTGGCCGGTCGCGGTCCGGACGCCGCGGATCTCGGAGTGGTCGTGGTGACCCTCCCGTACTTGCTGCCGCGCAGGCACTCCGTGCATGCCGAGCCCGCGGTCGCCGACGCGATCGGCAGGCGTGACGACTGGGCGCTGCGCTTCGCGTCGGGACGGCTCACCTGCGTGCGTACCGAGCCGTTCCGGTCGGTGGCCGATGTCGCCCGTACCCTGGACGGTCTTGCCGAGGTGGTCAGCGCGGTACCCGCGGAGCTGGTGGCGCGATTCACCGTGGTACTGCCGCGGTTGCCGGACGGCCGGCTGTCCGATCCGCACGATGAGGCTTCGATGGGCGATGCCCTGGAAAGCATGTCCCCGGCGCAGCGCCGGGCATTCCTGGACCAGATGCGCGGCCTGCGGCGTTCCAAGCCACGTGGCGCCAAACCGCGATGAGCCGCCCCGAAGGGCGGCCCGTCACGGGATGGCCGGTCAAGCACTGCCGGCGGGATTCGCTACCGGCCGGACTCGGTGCCGGCTCGAATCGCTACAGGATGGTCCAGGTGTCGCCGGAGTTGAGCAGGGCGGCAAGTTCCTCGTCGGGTGAGGCGGTCTGTGTCGCCCGGGCCGTGTCCAGTTGCGCGTTGACCAGGCCGTCATACGTCGGACGGTCGATGTCCCGGAACACCCCGATCGGGGTGTAGCGCAGGTCGGCGGCGGGAAGCCGGGACAACGCGAACGCGTACGCCGGGTCGGCGACGCTGCGATCGTGGGTGACCACGTGGTCGGCGCCCTCGGTCGGGTTCACCTCGAGCCCGAACGCGCCCGGCGGATGCGTGACGCACCACTGGCCGTCGGCACCGAACGTGATCGGCTGGCCGTGTTCCAGCCTGATCAGGAAGTCGTCGCGAGTGCCCGGGTTCTTGAGAGGCTCGAACGCGTCATCGTTGAAGATGTTGCAGTTCTGGTAGATCTCGATGAACGCCGAGCCGTTGTGCTGCGACGCCGCGCGTAGCACCGACGTGAGGTGCTTGCGATCGGAGTCGATGGTGCGCGCGACGAAGCTGGCCTCGGCACCGAGCGCCAGGGACAGCGGGTTGAACGGGGCATCGGCGGAGCCGACCGGGGTCGACTTGGTCACCTTGCCCAGTTCCGAGGTCGGCGAGTACTGACCCTTGGTCAAACCGTAAATCCGGTTGTTGAACAGCAGGATCTTCAGGTTGACGTTGCGGCGCAGCGCGTGGATCAGGTGGTTGCCGCCGATCGACAGGGCGTCACCGTCCCCGGTGACCACCCAGACACTCAAGTCCGGGCGGGAGACCGATAGGCCGGTGGCGATGGCCGGGGCCCGGCCGTGGATCGAGTGCATGCCGTACGTGTTCATGTAGTACGGGAACCGGCTGGAGCACCCGATGCCGGAGATGAAGACGATGTTCTCGCGGGGGATGCCCAGTTCCGGCATGAAACCCTGCACCGCGGCCAGGATCGCGTAGTCGCCGCAGCCCGGGCACCACCGGACCTCCTGGTCGGTCTTGAAGTCCTTCGCGGTGAGCTGGATCGGAACGCTAGGCATGGCTGCTGTACACCCCTTCGAGCATGGCCTCCAGTTCCGCCGCCGTGAACGGCAGGCCGCGGATCTGGTTGTAACTGATCACGTCCACCAGGTACCTGGAGCGGATCACCGAGGCGAGTTGCCCCATGTTCATCTCGGGAATGACGACCTTGTCGTAGCCGGCCAGGATCGCACCGAGGTTCTTCGGCATCGGGTTGAGGTGCCGCAGGTGCGCCTGGGCCACCTTGACGCCGTGACGGCGCAGGGACCGGCACGCGGCGCCGATCGGTCCGTACGTGGAGCCCCAGCCGAGAACCAGCACACGGGCGTCGCCGTCCGGGTCGTCGACCTCGATGTCGGGCACGTCGATGGCTTCGATCCTCGCGGCCCGGGTCCGGATCATGAAGTCGTGGTTGGCCGGATCGTAGGAGATGTTGCCGGTGATGTCGGCCTTCTCCAGGCCACCGATGCGGTGCTCCAGGCCGGGCGTGCCGGGAACCGCCCAGGGCCGGGCCAGCGTCTCCGGGTCGCGCAGGTACGGCAGGAACGACGCACCGTCCGGCGAGTTCGGCTCGGAGGCGAACCGGACCGTCAGATCCGGAAGATCGTTGACGTCGGGTAGCAGCCACGGTTCCGACCCGTTGGCGACGTAGCCGTCGGACAGCAGGATCACCGGCGTGCGGTAGGTCAGCGCGATGCGAGCCGCGTCGAGGACCGCGTAGAAACAGTCCGCCGGTGAGCGCGGGGCGATGACCGCGACCGGGGCCTCGCCGTGCCGCCCGTACAGTGCCATGTTCAAGTCGGCCTGCTCGGTCTTGGTCGGCATGCCGGTCGACGGCCCGGCTCGCTGCACGTCGATGATGACCAGCGGCAGTTCGAGAGCGACCGCCAGCGAGATCGTCTCGCCCTTGAGGGCCACGCCCGGACCGCTGGTGGTGGTCACGCCGAGCGAACCGCCGTACGACGCGCCCAGCGCTACCCCGATAGCCGCGATCTCATCCTCGGCCTGCACGGTCGTGATCCCGAACCGCTTGTGCTTGGCGACCTCGTGCAGCACATCGCTGGCCGGCGTGATCGGGTAGGCGCCCAGCACGACCGGCAGCTTGCTGCGCACGGCCGCGGCGACCAAGCCGAGCGACAGCGCGACGTTTCCGGTCATGTTGCGGTAATTGCCGGGCGTCATCTTGGCCGGCTTGACCTCGTAGCGCACCACGAAGTCCTCGGTGGTCTCGCCGAAGTTCCAGCCGGCTTTGAAGGCGGTCGCGTTCGACTCGGCGAGCAGCGGCTTGCTGGCGAACTTCTTGGCCAGGAAGTCAAGGGTCGACTCGTACGGCCGCGAGTACAACCAGGACAGTAGGCCGAGGGCGAACATGTTCTTGGCCCGCTCGGCATCCTTCTTGGAAATGTCGAAGGACTCCAGCGCCTTCAGCGTCATGCTGGTCAGGCCGACCGGGTGCAGGGTGTAGCCGTCGAGTGAGCCGTCATCGAGCGGGTTGGACGCGTAGCCGACCTTGGCCAGGTTCCGCTTGGTGAACTCGTCGGTGTTGACGATGATCTCGGCGCCCTTGGGCAGGTCGCCGAGGTTCGCCTTGAGCGCCGCCGGGTTCATCGCGACCAGTACGTTGGGAGCGTCGCCGGGCGTCAGGATGTCGAAGTCCGCGAAATGTACCTGGAAGCTGGATACTCCCGGCAGCGTCCCAGCTGGCGCGCGGATCTCGGCCGGAAAGTTGGGCAACGTCGATAGGTCGTTGCCGAGCTGGGCGGTTTCGGAGGTGAATCGATCACCGGTGAGCTGCATTCCATCGCCAGAGTCGCCCGCGAAACGGATGACGACGCGATCGAGCTGGCGGACCTTCTTGGTCACGTGCGCTAGCCTCCTCGAGTACGAGCGCTTACCAAGTAAGCCTACGTCCAGTCGCCCGCCGAAGCGCCGGCTGGTAGTGGTGATCACCTATCGAGACGCTGGATGTCCGCTTTGTGACGGACGGAATGTGTGAAGCGGTCTTGCCACTCGTCGCGGGCGGGGCGACGAGTGTGGCCTCGCGGTTGAATCACCCCATGATCAGGCGCCACTCCATGATCAAGTGCGAGATCTTGAGCGCCGGACGCGCCGTAGCGACGGCTACCGCACGAGATCTTGCACCCGCTGACCGAGGGGGCCGGTTGTCCGAGCGGGCCGGTTGTCCGAGCGGGCCGGTTTCCCGAGGGGCCCGCCTTGCCTGAGGGACCGCCTTGCCTGAGGGGCCGGTTGCCCGAGCGGCCGACCTTGATCAAATTGGGCGCATCGGGTTTGTCATGAGATTGTCAAGGTTCCCAACCGTGTTGTTACGGTGCGAAACCGGATATAGCCGCTGGGCTGCGGTGGCTGCCGCATGCGATAGTCACGTGGTCCCAGCCGCCCGGCCGGGCCGCTGGCGATAATTTCGGCTGCGACCCGGGTACCAGGGCCGGTCTGGATCATGTTCTTGGTTGATCGACCGCGGCCGGTCACGCCGGGATGTTCCGTGCGGCACGCCATGGCGGCGAGCCGGACACGCGCGCCTCCGGCGGCGTCACCGGACAACCCGACGACGAGCGCGAGCGCTCGCGTGCCGGCGGCAGGAAAGGATGTGCGTAGTGCCCGACATCCATTTCGGGCAAGCGACGGCGGCCGGCGCCTTTATCGGCGCGGGCGTGATCGTCGGCCTGGCCATGCGCGTGATACTGCGACTGCTCGTACGAAAGGCCGGCGACACCCGCTGGTCCTGGGACGACGTGCTGGTCGGCCTGCTCGCCAAGCTGGCGGTGCCGCTGTGTGTCCTGGCCGGCTTGTGGGGCGCGGTCCAGGTGGTGACCCTGCCGGACCACACCCATCAGCTGGCCGGCAAGCTGCTCGCGGCGGTGACCATCACGGTCGTCACGCTGAGTTCGGCGGCGACGGCGGCCACGGTGATCCGGATGGTGGCGCAGTCGCGCGCCGGCATCTCCCAGTCGGCGACCATCTTCGTCAACATCACGCGAGCGTTGGTCGTCGTCATCGGCTTGTTGATCGTGCTGGAGAGCCTGGGTATCTCCATCACGCCACTGATTACCGCGTTGGGGGTTGGCGGTCTGGCCGTCGCCTTGGCTCTCCAGGACACGCTTGCCAACCTTTTCGCAGGCGTGCAGATCCTGGCCTCTCGCAAGGTGCAGCCGGGCGACTACGTGCGGCTCGACAGCGGCGATGAGGGCTACATCGTCGACATCAACTGGCGAAACACGCAGATCCGGCAGCTGGCCGGGAACATGGTCCTGGTGCCCAACGCCCGGTTCGCCGACGCAATCATGATCAACTACCATCGGCCGCAACAGGACATGTCGGTACTCGTGCAGGTCGGCGTGGCGTACGGCAGCGATCTCGACCTGGTGGAGAGGGTGACGATCGAGGTCGGCAAGGACGTGATGACCACCGTGACCGGCGGCGTGGTCGACCACCAGCCGTTCATCCGGTTCCACACGTTCGCCGACTCCAGCGTCAACTTCTCGGTGATCCTGCGCGGTTGCGAGTTCACCGACCAGTACTTGATCAAGCATGAGTTCATCAAGCGGCTGCATGCGCGCTACCGGATCGAGGGCATCGAGATCCCGTTCCCGATCCGTACCGTCGTCATGCCGCATGGGGCGCCGGCTCCAGCCGTGCCGGCACAGGCCGAGCCGATGGCCGACTGAGTCGGTCAGCCACCGGCGACCCGGCAAGCGCCGGGTCGCCGGATGTCCGGACGGTCTGGCGATACGCCAGCCGGCGGGGCCGGTCAGCCGCCCGGAAACATCGACTCAGCCGCCGGGGACCCCGACGCCATCACGACGCCGCGATGGCGGCCTTCATGCCACGGTTGGCCAGCGCGTCGGCGCGCTCGTTGCCCGGATCGCCGGCGTGGCCCCGGACCCATAGCCACTCCACGTCGTGGCGGGTGGTGGCGGCGTCCAGTTGCTGCCACAGGTCGGCATTCTTGACCGGCTTGCGATCGGCCGTGCGCCAGCCGTTCCGTTTCCAGTTGGCCATCCACGAGGTGACGCCGCTGCGGACGTAGACGCTGTCGGTGTGAAGCTTGACCGTCGAGGGGCGGGTCAGGCTCTCCAGCGCCATGATCGCGGCGGTCAGCTCCATCCGGTTGTTGGTGGTTCCGGACGCCTCCCCGCCGTACATCTCCTTCTCGTGTGCCCCGTACTTGAGGTAGACGCCCCAGCCACCCGGCCCGGGGTTGCCACTGCACGCTCCGTCGGTGTAAATCTCCACGACCTGGCTAACCATGCGAAGAACCTAGTTCACACCCAGCGGAGCACGCGCTTGCGCCACGCGTACAGCAGGCCGAGCGACAGCACGGCGACGAACACGGCCATCTCGATCACCGAGGTGGTCCGGAACTCCGGCCGGGCGTAGATGACCGCCCACGGGAACAGAAATACGCTTTCCACCGCGAACAGCACATACAGGAACGCATAGATGTAGTAGCGGACCTGCGCTTGCGCCCACTGCCCGCCGACCGGGTCGACGCCACACTCGTACGAGTCGTACTTCCCCGACGGACTGCCGGGCGTCCATGGGCTGAGCAGCTTGTTCGCCGAAAACGCGGCAATGAAGAACAGCGCTGCCGCGATCAGCAGCACGCCCAGTGTCGCGTACGACCCCAGATATCCGTGCACGCCTGCAGATTCTACGCGAGCGGGCGGTTAACGTCCGATCAAGTGCACGATCTTGAGCGCCGGGGTCGCCATAGCGACTGTAACGGCACATATTCCTGCACTCGATCATGCACTTGATCATCGGGGCTGACGCTGAATCATCAGGGCTGAGGCGGAATCGCCGGAGTTGACTCTAAATCGCCGGAGCTGACGGTAAAGCGCCGGCGCTGAATCGCGACGCTGGCGCTACGCGAGCCCTCGCCGGGCCACCGCCGGCGGGCGATCCCCACGGATGGACGAGACCATGTCGAGCACCTGCCGGGTCTCGCGAACCTGGTGAGCGCGGAACACCCGCGCGCCCAGCCATGCCGAGACCGCGGTGCTCGCGAGGGTTCCCACCAGGCGCTCGGGTACCGGCACGTCCAGGGTCTCGCCGACAAAGTCCTTATTGGACAGCGCTACCAGCAGCGGCCACCCGGTGGCGGTCAGCTCGTCCAGCCTCCGGGTGATCTCCAGCGAGTGCCGGGTGTTCTTGCCGAAGTCGTGTGCCGGATCGATCAGGATCCCGTCCGGGCGTACGCCCGCCTCGACCGCCCGCTCGGCCAGCGCGGTGACCGTCTTGACCACGTCGGCTACCACGTCGTCGAATTCGACCCGGTGCGGGCGGCGGCGCGGTGACAGGCCGCCGGCGTGCGAGCACACCAGTCCGGCTCCGGTTTCGGCGGCCACCAGGGCCAGGTCCGGGTCGGCTCCGGCCCAGGTGTCGTTGATCAGATCGGCACCCGCCGCCACGGCCTGCCTGGCCACGCCGGCGCGCCAGGTGTCAATCGAGATCACCACGTCCGGGAATGCCGCCCGTACCGCCGCGATCGTGGGAACCGTGCGCCGCGCTTCTTCGGCCTCATCGACCACCGCGCCCGGCCCGGCCTTGACGCCGCCGATGTCGATGATGTCCGCGCCGTCGGCGACCGCCCGTTGTACCGCCGCCAGCGCGGCGCCCTCGTCGAACGTGGCGCCACGATCGAAAAATGAGTCCGGGGTACGGTTCACGATCGCCATGACCAGCAGGTGGGTGCCGGGGAACGAGCGCCGGCCCAGACGCAGTGGGGAGTTCACCGGTCCGACGTTAGTACGCGCAGGTGAGCCACTGAGCCAACGGCGCGGCTGGGGGCCGGGAGCCCTCTGACGCGTCGATCGGCGGGCGGGCTGGGCTCGCCTCCGGAAGCCGGACGTGCCACGATCGTCGGCATGGGTTTGATACTCGCCCTCGTTGGAGCGCTCGTCGTCGGAGTGATCGCGTTTGGCGTGACCTGGCTGGTCACCGGCCGGGATGCCGGCATCGGACCGGCTGAGCCGGACGGCGCCGCGGTGCCGCTGCCGTCCAGCCGCCCGCTCGCCGAGGCCGACCTCGCGCGCGCCCGGTTCGACACCACCCTGCGGGGTTACCGCATGGGGCAGGTGGATGCCGCGCTGCGCCGCGCGGCGTACGACATCGGCTACAAGGACGAGTTGATCAACGTGCTTGAGGCAGAGGTCGAGGCGCTCCGTGACGGGCGGATGGACGACGCCGAGGCACTCCGCGAGGCACGGGCCGGCGCGGCCGCGCGCCCGGATCCCCGGCCGGCCGTCAACGGGCACTCCGCCGGGGCGGATCAAGCCTGGGCCGTCACCTTGACCGATGGGCCGCCGGTCGGCGACGTCGATGGCGCGGCCCGCGATGACGCTGGCCGCGATCATGGGCTCGACTCCGATCGCAGCCTCGACGCGCCCGATCACCGGCCTGACGACCGCGGTGCCACCCCGACCGGCGTCACCCCGACCGGCAATCAGGCCGCGGCGGACGACAAAGCCGAGGCAAGCGAGCGCGCCGGAGCGGATGGCGATGCCCACGAGGGCGGCCGGGAGAACGCCGCCGGAGGCACGGTCAACTCGGCCAACGGCGCCAAGTGAGCGGCGACCAGCCGCGGCCGGATGACGTCGGCAGGGCCGGCACCGGCGAGGTGACCGCGAGCGCGATCATCAACGCGCCGGCCGGCCGGGTGTTCGAGGCGTTCGTGGCCTGGGATCGTCAGGGCGAGTGGATCCCGTTCACCAAGGTCCGGGTGGTCGACGGCGACGGCGGCGAGGGCAGCACGATCGAGGCGGTCACCGCCGTCGGTCCGGCAGCCCTGGTCGACGTGATGCGGGTGGAGAAGCTCGACCCGCCGTACCAGGTGCGCGTCGTCCACTGTGGTCGGGCGCTTCGTGGGCCGGGCGTGATGCGCTGTACTCCGATGGGGCCGGATCGCACCCAGGTGGTGTGGCATGAATGGTTTCAGGTGCCCGGCGGCGCACTCGGCCGGATCGCGTGGCCGCTATTGTGGCCGGGCTCAAAAGCGAGCCTGACCCAGGCGCTACGCCGGTTTGCCCGGCTGGTCGAGGCGGGCAATTTGCCATAGTCCGAGGTCGGTCCGATGCCACAGCCCGCTCACCGAAACCGCACGGCTGGCCGCGGGGAGCGCGTGCACGTTGCCGGCGCGGGTGGATAGAGGCCCGTTTGCACCCGCAGGTCCGGCCCATCGCCGTCTTGACCAGCGATCGGCGAGCACCGAGGGCTGCGCGGCACGAAGACTATGCCGGGCTGGCGGTGGCCGGGCTGAGCGGATCCGAATCGGGCTGGCTGCTCGCCGGGCCGTCCGGCTCCGGCTGCCAGCCGGGCGCGCCGAAGGTATAGCGCAGCGCTTCCGCGAAGCTGCGGGCCCGGCGAAGGTCGCGCAGCCAGGCCGCCCATTCGTGGAAGGCCACGCGTACCGGGTTGTAGGTGTCGATGTTCTTGGTCAGGCCGTAGATCGGGCGCTCGGCCTCCGGTTCGAATGAGCCGAACAGCTTGTCCCACACGATCAGGATGCCGGCGAAGTTGCGGTCCAGGTAGGAGCCCTGGGCCGCGTGATGGACCCGGTGGTGCGACGGGGTGTTGAAGACCGACTCGTACCAGCCCCACATCCGATCGATGCGCTCGGTATGGATCCAGAACTGGTAGAGCAGGTTGATCGACGACAGCATGGCCAGGATGTACGGCGGTACGCCCAGCGCGATCATCGGGATGTAGAAAACGTAGCCGGTGAATCCGGTCCAGCTCTGCCGCAGCGCGGTGGACAGGTTGAACCGCTGGCTCGAATGGTGCACAACATGGGACGCCCACAACACCCGGACCACGTGGTGACAGCGATGCGACCAGTAGTAGGACAGGTCCTGCACCACCAGCAAGGCCGGCCAGACGATCACCGCGGTGGGCATGGTGAACAGCAGGTGGTCGGAGAACACGTGCCGCAGCGGGGTGACGGCGGCGATCAGCGCGTACCCGAACACCAGCGGCACCTTGGTGAACAAGTCGATGACGACGCTGCCGACTCCCATGGTCAGGCTGGTCGCGGTGTCCTTGGCTTCATAGCCGAGTTCGTCGTCGTCGGCATGCAGCCGGAACGACACCAGTTCGATGACCACCAATAGCACGAACGCCGGAATCGACCAGTTGATGATGTTCGGCAGGTCCTTCATAGCCGTGAACCTTATTGGCCGGGTTACCGGGCGGCAATACCTGAACTACCGGCCGGTAACACATGGGGTGCGGTCCGAGTAACACATGAGGTGCCCGCTGACCGGCTGGTCTCGCCGGCCGGTCGGGGTGCCCGCGGTCAGCTGGAAGGCAGCCAGCTGACCGCCGGCCGGACTGATGGCCCGCAGCCGGAAGCGTGGCTGGCTAGAAGGCGCCGGTTCCGTTCGGCGTGCCGAGTCCGGTCGGGCCGTCGTAGCCGGTTCCAGCGGTGCACAGGTAGCTCCCCGAGCAGCTGCCGTTCGACCCGCTGGTCACGTCGTACAACGAGCCGGTGTGCGAGTACGGATAGGAGCCGTAGAGCGTCGATCCGGTGTTGCCGGCCAGGGCGTACACGCTGGCGATGATCGGCGACGAGGCGCTGGTGCCACCGACCTGCACCCATCCGTCGGCGCGTTGGCGGTGGTGCAGGCAGGCAAGCCGTACGCCGACCGGTAGGTGGCGAGATCCGACTCGGCCTTGGGGTCGTCATACGCGTCGACGATCGCCACGGTGCGGCCACCGCCGTTGGTACCGGCCAGGTTGTACGCCGAAATCAGCTTCGCCGGGGTGAGACCGACGGTGGTGGGGCTGCCGGTCGAGTGCGGTGCCCGGCGGGCCGTGCGGGGAGCGAGGTAGCCGAGGCAGTGCACGGTGTTGGTCGCGCTCGCCACGCCACAGCCGAACCGCTTCATGCCGGTGTGGATGGTATTTGGGGTGGCGGCCCGGGCCGGCGTGCTGACCGCCAGGGCCAGCGCGGCGGCGGCCGCGCCAACCAGCAGCAGCCGGACCGAGCGCCACCGGGGTGAATCGGGCGGGCGGGCATCGTGGTGGGCAGTACGTCGGAGCATCGGGAGATTTCCGAGCATGGCGTCTCCTGTCGGGTAATTGGTTGGGGCAGCCAATTACCAAAAGAGCTGAGCCCATATATCGATGAAGGTCAACTCCTGACATAGACACATGTACATATCCTGGGCTCGACATGATGTCGTTGTCATACCGCTTGCCTACGCTGCCGACATGGATGACACCAGCGGATTGGTCACTGGAGCGGACGGGCTGGCCCGTTGCGGGTGGGGCACGAGCACGCCGGATTACCTGGCATACCACGACACCGAGTGGGGCCGGTCGATCCGATCGGATGATGGGCTGTACGAGCGGATGACCCTGGAGGCATTCCAGTCCGGGCTGTCCTGGCTCACCATCTTGCGCAAACGGCCCGCGTTCCGGGAGGCGTTCGCCGATTTCAAGATCGAGGAGGTCGCCGGGTTCGGGGCGGACGACGTGCAACGGCTGATGGCCGATACCGGAATCGTGCGTAACCGGGCCAAGATCGATGCCGCCATCGCCAACGCCCGGGCCGCGCTGGAACTGCCCGACGGCCTGGCGGCGCTGCTGTGGTCGTACGCGCCGGAGCGGCGGCCTCGCCCGAAGACCAGCGCGGACGTGCCGGCCAGCACACCGGAATCGAAAGCCATGGCCAAGGGGTTGCGACGACACGGTTTCCGGTTCGTCGGCCCCACCACGGCGTACGCGCTGATGCAGGCGACCGGGATGGTCGACGATCACCTGGCCGAGTGCTTCGTGACATCGTGATCTCCCGGCACCGGCCGGGAGGGCGCGTGCAAGGATGAATCATGCGCTATTGGTCCGTGACGGTCTCCGCCGATCGGTACGGCGCGGAACGGCTGTACCACCATGACGTCCTGGAACTGTCCGCTCCCGAGGGGGTGGGCGAGGGTGACCAAGTCGCCCTGATCGCGGACGTGCAACCGCCGGTGGCGTTCGCGCTTGGCGAGGTTCACGACGTCGGACGGGACGCCGGTGCGGATGATCCGACGTCGCCCGGCGGCGAGCCGGAGATGGTCGTCGCCTACACCAGACGCTGCTTCGACGACCCGGTCCCGGCTCCGGCATTCACCGGCCCGATCGGCGCCGACGACTTCAACGAGCTGGCCCGCCGGCTGCCGGTGCCCGGTCACCTGCGCCGGAACTGGCTGGTCAGCGTCGACCTGCCGATCGAGGCGGCGACGCCGGGCGAGGCGGTGCGGCAGTACTGGAGTTACGTGCGGCAGCTCGGACCTCGTGAGCTTCCGACCTACGTCAGCCCGGCCGGGAACGAACTCGCCATGCAGGCGTTCGTCCTCGGCGAGGAGGCCAACCAGGATCCGGAAGAGGACGACTAGGCGAAGAGGACGACTAGGCGAGGTCCAGGCGTAGGCCAGCCGATCGGCAGCCTTGCCGGCTAGCGACCTTCGAAGGTGGCCGCGCGCTTGGCCATGAAAGCGGCCACCGACTCGCGGTGGTCGCGCGTGGCGCCGGCCAGCGTCTGCGCCTGCGCCTCGATCTCCAGGGCCTCTGCCAGCGAGCCCAGCGAGCCGTCGCGGAGTTGCCGCTTGATCTGGGCGTACGCGACCGTCGGTCCGGCGGCCAGCCGTGCGGCCAGTTCGGCGGCGGTCGGAAGCACCTTGGCATCGTCGTCGACCAGTTGGGTGAGCAGGCCCAGCCGCGCCGCCTCGTCGGCGCGCACCGGCTCGGCGAGCATCAGCATTTCGGTCGCCTTGGCGTGGCCGACCAGGCGGGGCAGCGTCCAGGACGAGGCGGTGTCGGCGGCCAGGCCGACGTTGGCGAACGCCATCAGGAAGCCCGTCTTCGGGCCACCGATCCGGAGGTCGGCGAGGAACGCGAGCCCCGCACCGGCTCCGGCGGCCATCCCGTTGACCGCCGCGATCACCGGCTTCGGCATGTTCGCGAGCGCCACCACCAGCGGGTTGTAGTGCTTGCGGACGGTGCTCAGCGGATCGGCCTCGCCGACATCCTGGCCGCTTTCGATGGCCTCCAGCGAGGTGACGTGCTCGCGCAGGTCCTGGCCGACGCAGAACGAGCGCCCGGCACCGGTCAGCACCACCGCTCGGACCGCCGGATCGGCTGAGAGGGCGGTGACCGTTTCAAGCAACGCCACCTTCAGCGCGACGTTGAGCGAGTTCAGCGAATCCGGCCGGTTCATCGTGACGGTCGCGACGCCGTCGGCGTGTTCGACCAGCAGCGGGCTCGTCATGGGCGTACCCCCTTGGGGTTGGGGCCGATCAGGTGGTTTCCATTCGGGTGGTTTCCATGCCGGGCGGCGTGTCCCGGCGGCGCGGCGGCGTTTCCGATCGGCGCGTGCAGGCGGTCGTCGACGAATTGGTCGGCGGCCGGGCGCAGCCGGGTCGCGTGGGCATCGAAGAAGTCGGCGGCTTCGTGGCCGGCCCAGTTGCTCGGCAGCAGGGCCGGCGGCAGCCCCGGGTCCCGGAACAGGAACGTCCGCCAGGCGTGGACCAGCTTGAACCGGGCCGTATACGCGGCCTCCGGGCTGCCGTTCTCATTGACGCCCGCGACGACCGGGGTCAGGGTCTTGATGAACTGCTGGTACTCCCGGCCGATCGCGTCGAGGTCCCAGGCCCGGCTCATCAGCGCACGGGCGCCACGATCGCCCCCGACGTGGGTGGCGTTGAATCGCTCGTAGGTGACACCGACGTCATCCAGCACCGCTTCGGCCTCGGTGGAGGTGTTGGTGGCGATCCAGGTGCCCTCGCCGATAGAGCCGTACCCCAGGTACGCCAGATTGTTGGCGACCCGCAGCCGGTCCGAGCGGAGCATCGGTTCCGTGATGATCACGTCGAAGGTGCCGTCCCAGCTGATCGGCGCGGTGCGGTAGATGCGCGCGGCGGCCTCGTCCAGACGCTTGGCGGCCTTCGGGGTGATCAGATAGCCGGGGCCGGATGCCAGCCGCAGTGGATGCAGCCACCCCTGGCGGACCATGCGCGAGACCGCGGTCCGCACCGCTGGGGCGCCGATCTCCAGGGGCGCGAGCAACCGGACCAATGCGGCAACCGGGGCACGGCCGCCGTGCGCGCGCAGATGATCACCGTACAGATCGAAGAGCGCCGACCGGGCCTGCATGCGTCCGATCACCCACCCCTCAAGATCGGCTTGACGCGCTCTTAGCCGCAGAAATGCTGCTCATTGTGACATCCTTCTCGGCAGCGTGCTAGGGACGTGTCATACCTATTCGGCAGCCGGTTTGGGTCTTGGGCATGTCATCAGGGAAAATCATTAAGTCGGTGTCGCATGGCGGTGCCACGAAACGTTTGGTGGCCGCGCGGCTCGCGGCCGATGTGTGAGGGGAGACGACATGGCGGCGATGAAGCCGCGGACTGGTGATGGTCCGCTGGAGGTCACCAAGGAAGGCCGCGGGATCGTCATGCGGGTTCCGCTGGAGGGTGGTGGCCGGCTCGTCGTCGAAATGACCCCAGATGAGGCGACTGCGCTCGGCGAAGCCCTCCGCGCGGCGGTCGGCTAGCCGCTGATCGCTCGGGCCGCGCTCGTTTCGAGTCGGCTGTGCGGCAGTTGTGGGTCGCGGTGGTCGGCAAAAGGCATGCATGGCCACTCTGTGTGGGCTGTGGGGAATCCCACAGCCCACACTCGCAGATCGGTGGGGGCGTAGATTGTCGGGCTTCGTCATGAATCGGAGCATTCGTGCTTGAGATAACCGTGTCTGGAACGTCCGGTACCCCAGCGGTGCTGGTTCTGGCGGTCACCGCCGACACTGGCGTGCCGGCACCGCTCCGGGAGAGCCTGCCCGCCGACCTGGCGGCCGCGGTGGAGTCGTTCGCCGCCGAGGTCTTCTCCGGTGGGCCGGTCCGGGCCGGTACCGTCCACGCGTTGCCCCGGCCGTCTGAGCACACCCCGGCGGGTGATCCTGGTCGGTGTCGGGTCCGGAGACGAGACCGGCTGGCGTGCCGCCGGTGCCGCGGCCGCCCGGGCCGGCGCGCGGGACGGCGAGATCACCGTGGTCATGCCGGCCGGGGCGCCCGCCGACGCGGTACGGGGCCTTGCCGAAGGTCTCTGGCTGGCGTCGTATTCGTTCCGGTTGAAGCAGCATGTCGACGCGGCGGCGGAGGCCAAGCGGCTGCGGCGGGTGACGATCGTCGTCGAACAGACCGATCCGGTGCTGGACGCCCTCGACGAAGCCCGCGCCGTTGCCGCGGCCACGTTCTTCGCGCGCGATCTCACCAACACCCCGAGCGAGCAGAAGACGCCTGAATGGTTCGCGAACGAGGTGCGCCGGGTGGCAGCCGGGAACGCCGGCCTGTCAGTCCGGGTCCGATCCGGCCAGGAACTGTCCGAGGAGGGGTTCGGCGGGATTGTCGCGGTAGGCGGCGGATCCGGCCGCAAGCCGCGCCTGGTTGAGCTGTCCTGGCAGCCTTCGGATGCGCGGGCGCATGTGATCCTGGTCGGCAAAGGCATCACATTCGACACCGGCGGTATCTGCATCAAGCCGCGCGAGGGCATGAAGCTGATGCGCAAGGACATGGGTGGCGCCGCCGCGGTGGTCGCCGCCGCGCTGGGCGCGGCCGAGATGGAATTGCCGGTACGGGTGACCGCGCTGGCGCCGCTCGCCGAGAACATGGCGAGCGGGTCGGCCTGGCGCCCGGGTGACGTCGTGACCCATTACGGCGGGCGCACCACCGAGGTGCTCAACACCGACGCCGAGGGCCGGGTGGTGCTAGCCGACGCGCTGGCGTACGCGGCCGAGCGCCTCGCCCCCGACTATCTGATCGATCTGGCCACCTTGACCGGCGCCAACGCGGTGGCGCTCGGCAAGCGGACCGGCGCCCTCTACAGCGACAACGACGATCTGGCCGCCGCGCTCTCGGAGGCGGCGACGGCGGCCGGCGAGAAGGTCTGGCGGATGCCGCTGGTCGACGACTACGCGCCGAATATCCGCAGCGACGTCGCGGACGTGGCGAACTCCTCGGATGCCGGTGGCGGCTCCATCACGGCCGCCCTTTACTTGCGGGAGTTCACCGGCGACGCTCGCAAGCGTGTGGGCACACATCGACATGTCCGCCCCGTCATGGGCCGAGGGACCGGACGGCGAGTTGGTGAAGGGCGCGACCGGATGGGGCGCGCGCACGCTGCTGCGGTTCCTCGGGTCGCTTTGAGAACGCCGCTTTGAGAACGCCGCTTTGAGCACGCCGCTCTGAGAACGCCGCTCTGAGAACCTCGCTGTGAGAATTGGCCCTGACCGCTCAGCGGCGTACCCCGCACAGCACGCCGTCGCCGACCGGCATCAGCGCGCTGCGCCACGTTTCGGTGTCCTCGCGCAGGGCGCGCACCACGTCACGCATCGCCATGGTGTGCGGGTCCCGCGCGGTCGGATCGCCGACCCGGCCCCCGACCAGAGCCCCGTTGATGGCGAGCACTCCGCCGCTACGCAGCAGCCGCGCGCCATGCCGGATGAAGGTGAGGTAGTCACCCTGATCGGCATCCAGGAACAACAGGTCATAGCCGTGGTCGGCGAGCCGTGGCAGGACATCGGCCCCACGCCCGGCGATCACCCGGGTACGGGACGGCGCGTACCCGGCCTCGGCGAAGATTCGCTTGGCCGCCCGCTGGTGCTCGGCCTCGATGTCGATCGTGGTCAGCACCCCGTCGGGCCGGATGCCTTGCAGCAGCCACAACCCGCTCACGCCGGTACCGGTCCCGATCTCGACGACGGCGCGCGCCGAACCGGCCGCGGCGAGCACGCTCAGCGCCGCCCCCGTGGCCGCCGACACCGGGATGAGCCCGAACTCCTCGGCTACTGGCCGGGCGACGTCGATGATGTCGTCTTCGGCCGCGTACGCCTCGACGAAGTCGAGCATCTGCGCACTGAGGGGGCCGGTGCCGGACAACTTCGCCTCCTTTCGTACGGTGCGTCTAGACGTGATCGGTCCCGTGAGACCTGTCATATGTTGCGCTCTCGCGTGCAATGCTGGAGCGGATGGGCGGCAGCGGGGCTGGAGGTGCGTCGTGACGGAGCGTTCCGCTTGGTCGGATGACCGGTCGGCCGTCCCATCATCGGGCGCACTCTATGACGGTGGCACCGCCGCGCCCGTCAACGCGCCCGGCGCGGCGCGATCGCGGCCACTGGCGCCCGGCCCGAGGGCCAACGAGTCGGCCTGGTGGGCGGCCGGAGCCACATCCGATCCATGGCGGGATCCGGGCGCGGCGTCCGCGGTGGTGATCCCGGCGCCCGAGGCGGCGCCGGTCGAAGCCCCTGACTTCACGCCGAAGCGGCGGCACGCGACGCTCGGGCAGGCCCTGCTGATCAGCCTGCTCACCGCGGTGCTGGCCGGTGGCCTTGGCGGCGCGCTCGGTTACCTGGCGGCGGTCCGGTCGGGCGCGGGCACAGCGGTGCTGGGCTCCGGTGGCGTCGGCGGTGTTACCAACCGTGCGCCGGACTCGCTGGCCGGCGTCGTCAAGAACGTGATGCCCAGCGTGGTGACGGTCCGGGCGAAGACCGATCTCGGCGAAGCGATCGGTTCCGGGTTCGTGGTCTCCGCGGACGGCTACATCGTTACCAACGATCACGTGGTCAGCGGCCTGTCCGGCAACCCGAGCGTCCGGTTCAGCGACGCGACCACGGCGACGGCGAAGTTCATTGGCAGCGACCCGGAGTCGGATATCGCCATCCTCAAGATCAACAAACCGGGGTTGAAACCGGTCACGTTCGGCACCTCCAGCGACGTCGCGGTTGGCGATCCGGTGCTGGCCTTCGGCGCTCCGCTGGATCTGGAGAACTCGGTGACCTATGGCATCGTCAGCGCGCTGCACCGGCCACTGGAAGTCTCCGAGGACGGCCAGACCAGGTATTACGCGGCCATCCAGACGGACGCCGCGGTCAACCACGGCAACTCCGGCGGGCCGCTGGTCGACGGCGCCGGCCGGGTGATCGGGATCAACGCCGTCATCAAGTCGGTGGGTAGCCAGCAGGACGCGGGCAACATCGGCCTGGCCTTCGCCATCCCGATCGACCAGGCCAAGCGGGTAGCCGAACAGCTAATCGACGGGAGCCGGGTGCCGCACACGGTCATCGGGGTGACCGTTGCGAACTCCACCAGTTCAAGCGGGGTCAAGCTGGCCACGGTCGCCAGTGGCGGGCCGGCCGAAGCGGCCGGGATGAAGCCCGGCGACATGATCCTCGAGGTCGGCGGCGGCGTTGTCGACCAGCCCGGTGACCTGACCGCCCTGGTCCGGGAGTACGCCCCGGGGACCGTCGTACCGGTGGTGTTCGTTCGTTCCGGCTCCAGCCATACCGTGCAGGTGAAATTGGCGGCCGACGCGGGGTAGCCTTCACGCCGTGGACTTCTTCGGGATCAATGGCTGGGAGATGCTGGTACTCCTGCTCCTGGCCATGTTCATCTTCGGTCCCGACCGATTGCCGAAGGCCATCAGCGATGGTGTCCGGATGGTCCGCAATCTCCGCGATCTGGCCCGCAACGCGACCACCGATCTGAACCGGGAGCTCGGCACCGACCTCGCGCTGGAGGACCTGAACCCGAAGACGCTGCTGCGCAAGCACATCTTGAGCGAAGACGACGAGCGCGCCCTCCGGGCTCCGATCGAGGAGCTCTACCACGGAGTCAGGCGCGACATCACCGGTGCCCGCGATGATATGACCCAGACGGTACGAGATCTTGATCCGCGTACCAAGGCGGTCAGCGACGGCGGGCCGGCCGAGCGGCCGAACGCGCGCCCGTCAAGCCACATGTACGACACCGACGCGACCTGAGAGCTAGGTCACCGCTTGCCCCGCCGTACCATGGCAACCATGTCAGCACCTGCCGTCGCGCTTGAAAGCGCGATCCGTGACGCGCTGGCTACGGTCGAGGATCCAGAGATCCGCCGCCCGATCACCGACCTGAACATGGTCAAATCGGTCGCGGTCGACGGACGGTGATGTCACCTTGGAGATGCTTGCTGACGATCGCGGGTTGCCCGCTCAAGGACAAGCTCCGCACCGACATCACCGCCGCCGTGTCGCGCGCTCGACCGGGGTGCGCTCGGTGCGGATCGACTTCGGCGTGATGACCCCGGAGCAGCGCAAGGACTTGCAGTCGAGCCTGCGCGGCGGCGCCGGCGCCGAGCCGGTGATCCCGTTCGCCCAGCCCGGCTCGCGCACCCGGGTGTACGCGGTCGCCAGCGGCAAGGGCGGCGTCGGCAAGTCCAGCGTCACGGTGAACCTGGCGGCGGCGCTGGCGCATCGCGGGCTGTCGGTCGGCGTCGTCGACGCCGACATCTACGGCCACTCGGTGCCGCGGATGCTTGGCGCGGGCGAGCGTCCGACCCAGGTCGAAGACATGATCATGCCGCCGCAGGCGCACGGCGTGAAGGTGATCTCGATCGGCATGTTCACCCCCGGCAACGCCGCGGTGGTGTGGCGCGGGCCGATGCTGCACCGCGCGCTGCAGCAGTTCCTCGCCGACGTGTACTGGGGCGACCTCGACGTCCTGCTGCTCGACCTGCCGCCGGGCACCGGCGACGTCGCGATCTCGCTGGCCCAGTTGCTGCCGAACGCCGAGATCCTGGTCGTCACCACGCCGCAGATGGCCGCCGCCGAGGTGGCCGAGCGGGCCGGCGCCATCGCGCTGCAGACCCACCAGCGGCTGGTCGGCGTCATCGAGAACATGTCGTGGCTGGAGCTGCCCGACGGGGAGCGGATGGAGATCTTCGGCGCCGGTGGCGGCGAGGCGGTTGCCGAGTCGCTGACCCGGACGCTCGGCGCGCAGGTGCCGGTGCTCGGCCAGATCCCGCTGGACACGCGGGTCCGCGAGGCCGGCGACGCGGGTACGCCGATCGTGCTGGCCGACCCGGACGCCCCGGCGGCGCAGGCGCTGGCCAAGATCGCCGACCGGCTGGCCACCCGGCGGGAGTCGCTGGCCGGCAAGCCGCTGGGTCTGCGTCCGGCGTCGAGCTGACCGGTATGCGCTGACGGTTGCGCTGACCCGGCCGCGCTGACCGGTTGCGCTGGCTCGGTTGCGCTGGCTCGGTTGCGCTGGCTCGGTTGCGCTGGCTCGGTTGCGCTGGCTCTCTTTCTTCCGGCGAGGTGGCGCTCCGGCGTGGCGCGAACCAGGCAAGATCCGTGCTTATCGGAAATTTGGTGCTGGACGTCGTGCCCCATGGAATGGGACGATCGTTGCGTAAAGCCGCGTGCCTGCGAACCCCTTGAGGCACGCGGCTTAACCATCCGGCCGATCGTGCCGGGGGCGCCGTCACGAACGGCCTCGCCCACCGGGACTCCTCGGACTCGTCCAGAACCCGTCTCGTCCCGGTCCGGTCAGTGCCGCCGTGGCGGCAGGTTATCGTCCGGCTTCTGATCGCCGGCTGGATCGTCATCGAGTTCGGTAGCCGGCTGGTCCAGCGCTTTGCGCGCTCGCTTCGTCTCCTTGCGCTGATCCTTCTGATCCAGCTTGAGCCGCCGCTGCGCGGCCTCGTCCATCTCCTCGGCCATCCGGGACAGTTCCGAGCGCAGGAAGTCGCGGGTGGTGACGTCGCCGATGGCGATTCGCAGGGCGGCGATCTCCCGGGACAGGTACTCGGTGTCGGCCTTCTGCAGCGCGGCCCGGCGGCGGTCCTCCTCCATGGACAGCCGGTCCCGGTCGGCCTGCCGGTTCTGGGCGAGCAGGATCAGCGGCGCCGCGTACGAAGCCTGCAGAGACAGCACCAGCGTCAGGAACGTGAACGTGTACGGATCGAAGCGCAGCCCCCTGGGGGCCAACGTGTTCCAGCCGATCCACAACACGATGATCACGGTCATGTAGACCAGGAACTTGGCCGTGCCCATGAATCGCGCGATGTTCTCCGACCAGCGGCCGAACGCCTCGGCGTCGAACCGTGGCAGGGTCAGGCGAGCGGGCTCGCGGGGCTGATCGAGGCGCGTATCCCGGCGCGGCTCAGCCATGGTCGCCGCCGCTCGGCCGGGCGGCCCGGGCGGGCGCGCCGGCCCCGGCGGTACGGGCGCCGCCCCGGCGCGCTCCAGCACCCTCCAGCCGCGGGTGCTCCTGGTCGCGGTCGCGCCAGTCACGCGGCAGCAGGTGGTCCAGCACGTCGTCGACGGTAACCGCGCCGACCAGGCGGCCGTGCACGTCCACGACCGGCATCGACACCAGGTTGTAGGTCGCCATCCGCCGAGTGATTTCGGCCAGCGGCGTCGCCGGGTCGAGGGGGTCGATGTCGTTGTCGACCACGCCGCCCAGAAGTGACGCCGGAGGCTCCCGGAGCAACCGTTGAAAGTGCACGACGCCCAGGTAACGGCCGGTCGGCGTGGCCATCGGAGCGCGGGCCACGAACACCCCGGCGGCCACCGCCGGAGCCAGTTGCGGCTCCCGGATCCGGGCCAGCGCCTCGGCCACGGTCGCGTCCGGGGTGAGGATGATCGGTTCTGACGTCATCACGGCGCCGGCCGTGCCCGGCTGGTAGTGCAGCAGCTGGCGTACCGGTGAGGCCTCGTCCGGTTCCATCAGGTCCAGCAGCACGTCCTGTTCCAGCTTCGGCAGCTCCGCGAGCAGGTCCGCGGCGTCGTCCGGATCCATCTCCTCAAGGATGTCCGCGGCGCGCGCCGGCTCCAGGGCGCCGAGGATCTCCACCTGGTCGTGCTCGGGCAACTCCTCCAGCACGTCGGCGAGCCGCTCGTCGTCCAGCGCGGCGGCCACCTCGACCCGGCGGGCGTCGGACAGGTCCTGCAATACGTTGGCCAGGTCGGCGGGTCGCATGTTGTCCAGGACCGCGAGGATGGATGCGGTGCCCTGCAACTCCGCGTCCCCGACCAGGCCGCTGACCTCGGACCAGTCAAGCTGCTTCAAATGGCCCCGGCGCGCGATCCGGCTGGCCTGCTCGCGTACTGCGACACGGGTCAGCGACCACTCGCCGGACCGGTCGGACTCCATAGCGACGTCGACCACCGACGCCGGCCGTCCGGACTCGACCACGGTTACCCGGCGGTCCAGCAATTCCTCAAGCACCAGCAGCTCGCCGGGCCGCTTGGCGAACCGGCGCAGGTTCAGGGTTCCGGTACCGAGTACGACCGCGTCGGACTCCATCGCGGTGATGCGGCCGACCGGCAGGAAGATGCGCCGCCGCATGGCGATCTCGGCGATCAGACCGACAACCCGGGGCGGGTTGGGCGCGGTCCGGACCCGTGCTACCGCGTCCCGCACTCGACCGACCAGGTCTCCGTTGGGATCGAAGACGTTCAGGCCGGCGAGGCGAGCGATGTAGACCCGGGTCGTCGCCGTCATGATTCAAGCCTAAGAGGTCAACGTTGCTGGTGTGGTGTCGGTGGCGACAACGGGTACGGTGGGGCGCCGCGGGCGACTGACCGGGGTGGGTAGCGTTACCGCAATGCAGGCACTCCAGTACGAGATCGTCGATGTCTTCACGGACCGGCCGTACGCCGGCAATCCGCTGGCGGTCGTCTTCGGGGCCGACGGGCTCGAATCCGCCCAGATGCAGGCCCTCGCCAACGAGTTCCACCTCTCCGAAACCATCTTCGTGCTGCCGCCGACCCAGGCCGGCGCGACCTACCGGGTACGCATCTTCACCCCCGAAACGGAGCTGCCGTTCGCCGGCCACCCCAGCGTCGGCGCCGCCGTCGTGCAGATGCGCCAGGGGCTGATCCAGCCCGGGACCGTGGTCCAGGAGTGCGGCGCCGGGCTGCTGCCGATCGACGTGAACGCGGACGGCTGGGCGCTGCTCACCGGCGGTACCGCGACCGTTGGCCCGGAACTCGACCCGGAACCGCTGCTGGCCATCGCCGGCCTGTCCCGCGACGACTACGCCGGTCCAGCGCCTCGGACGGCGGGCTGCGGCTTGGAGTTCACCTACCTCCCGGTGCGGCCGGACGCGCTGGCCCGAGCCGGGGCCGACGCCGCGCTGGCCCGGTCGCACGGGATCTCGGACTTGGTGGTGACCGCGTGGGACCCGGGCACACGGTCATCGCGTACCCGGGTGTTCGTCCCCGGCGTCGGCGTCCCGGAAGATCCGGCGACCGGCTCGGCGGCGCTGGGTTTCGGGGTGTGGTTGGTGGCCGGCGGGCTACTGCCGGGTGACGGCGAGTCCGCGTACACGATCAGCCAGGGGGTCGAGATCGGCCGGCCCTCCACGCTGGAGTGCACGGTGACGGCGGTATCGGGGCAGGTAACCCGGGCCACCGTACGGGGCGCGGTGCAGGCGGTCGCGCGCGGTTCGATCGTGGTGCCGCCGCTGCGAGCCGGTACCGGAGCGGATTCCTAGAGGGCCCGGGGCCTGCGTACTTTGTGCAGCCGGAACGGGTTGGCGGTGCGTCGCGAGGCGGGGGTCCGGATCGGGGCGGTGGCCAGCGACCCGTCGGGCATCTCCAGCACGTCCTCGGTGGCCGGCGTCAGCCGGTAGATGCGCGACGTGGCCGCCCACCGCGTCACCACCGCCTCGGACGTGCCGGACGCGTTGAGCCGCTTGGCCGCCAGCGCGGGTGCCACCTCGGTCCACGCATCGCTGCCCGGCTCGACCGTCGTCACGGCCGCGGTCCAGGAGACGATCCGCCCGCCGTGGTCGCCCCGCGCACTCACGGTCGCGGTCGCGGCTCCGTCCAAACCCGGTACCGGCTGCTCGTCGCCGCCGCCGACCAGGAACAGCGCGGCCTGCTGGCCGGCTCCGTCCGGCCCCGGCGCCTCGATCCACAAGCACCAGACCGGGTACGGGCCGGCCGTCCCAGCGGTGATCCAGGCGATCGCGGCCTTGCGCATGCCTTCCGCGACGAGTACGTGCATGGTCTCCATCTTGCCAGCGTTACGATCTGGCGGTGACCATGCCACCGGACCCCGAAGCGCTGGGCGCCCGGTTCAGCGACGCGCTCGGGCCGTACCTGACCGGCTCGGGCGACGAGCGCGTGACCGCGTCGGTCTCCGGTGGTGACGCGTGGGCGCGCGCCACCGTCGACGTACCGGCGGCGATCTGGGTCGACGCGCTGCGAACCGCCCGCGACGAGATGGGCTGCGACTTCTTCGACTGGCTGTCCGCGGTGGATGAGCTTGAGGCGGGCTTCACCGTGGTCGCGCACGTCTGGTCCACCCGGAACCGGTACGGCCTGCTGATCCGGACCGCCATTGAGCGCGATGGCGCGGCGGTGTCGTCGGCCGTCGCCGTCTACCCGGGCGCGGCCTGGCACGAGCGCGAGACGCACGAGATGTTCGACATTGACTTTCCCGGTCACGGAGACCTGAAGCCGCTGCTGTTGCCGCCGACGTTCGAGGGGCATCCGCTGCGCAAGGAGTTCGTGCTCGCGTCCCGGGTGGCCAAGGCCTGGCCGGGTGCGAAGGAGCCGGGCGAGTCACACGCCTCGTCGGTGGCAAAACGGGCGCCGATGCGGCCGCCGGGCGTACCGGCACCGGGTGAGTGGGGTCCGCCGGACGAGTAGTCCGGTGTGGCTGGGCCTTGGCCGTTGCCGTGCCGTGGCGGCGCGCGGCTTCCATGCGGTCTGGCGTTCGTGTTGTCTTGATGTTGTCCGGCTTGGTGAGTGTCCGGTTACCGACCTGGCCGCCGTGACGCTCTATGCTCGCAGGCATGCCGGTATGGCTTGAGGTAATCGTCCGGGTGGCCGGCGTCGTCGTCGCGTTCCTGACGTTGCCCCTGATCGTTGGCCAGACCGAGCACAAGGTGATGGCACACATGCAGGGCCGGCTCGGTCCGATGTACGCCGGCGCGTTTCACGGCTGGGCACAGCTGATCGCCGATGGCGTCAAGTTCGTCCAGAAGGAGGACGTGACGCCACGCGACGCCGACCGGCCGGTGTTCCGGCTGGCGCCGATCGTGGCGCTGGTGCCGTACCTGATCGTGCTGCTCGTCATCCCGCTCGGCCCGCACGACTACCTGGTCGGCCAGCCGCTGGACATCGGGCTGTTCGTGGCGCTCGCGGTGCTGGGCGTCGGCGTGGTCGCGGTACTCATGTCCGGATGGGCATCGGCGAACAAGTTCTCGCTGCTCGGTGGCTTGCGAGCGGCGGCGCAACTGCTCGGGTACGAGCTGCCATTCGTACTGTCGGCGGCGAGTGTCGCGATGGCCGCGGGCACGCTGTCGTTGCCGGGCATCGTGCATGCGTGGCGGCCGTGGTGGCTGCTGTGGCAATTGCCCGCCGCGATCGTGTTCTTCGTCACCGGGCTGGCTGAGATCCGGCGCCCGCCGTTCGACATGCCGGTCGCGGACTCCGAGCTGGTGTTCGGCTACATGACCGAGTACACCGGGTTGCGGTTCGCCTTTTTCCTGCTCGCCGAGTACGCCGGCATCGTCGTGATCGCGGCGCTGACCACGGTTCTGTTCCTCGGCGGCTGGAAGGGTCCGTTCGACGATCACCTCGGCTGGTTGTGGACGCTGATCAAGGTGTTCCTGGTGTCGTTCGTGGTGATCTGGTTCCGGGTGTCGTACCCGAGGCTGCGAGAGGACCAGCTGCAGCGGCTGTGCTGGCTGGTCCTGGTGCCGCTGGCGCTGGCGCAGTTGGTGCTGACCGCCGCCGTACGGATCGCGATCAGCTGATCCGATTCGGGCAGTTGCCCTGGTGGGTGCCACGGCCGGACGGGACGCGGTTACCGGCCCAGGGTGGGCGGCGATGACCGGGGCAGCTGGGTGGATTCCGAACGTGAGCCTGGGGATCCCATGATCAAGTGCACCACCGAGTGCATCCGACGTCGCCATAGCGCGCCTGGTGCTCAAGATCTCGCACTTGATCACGGGACCTGAGGCCAGGTGATCGAGTGCGTGACTGGGTGCAAGATCTCGTGCAGCCACAGTCGCCATGGCGCGTCCACGGTTCAAGATCGTGCACTTGATCACGGAGCGTTGGGCTGCCGCTCCGGCGACGCGGCCGACCTGCCTCGCCGGCCACCGTCCGTATCGGATTCCGGTTCCGTACCCCCCGGTCCTCGCCCTGTCGGCCGTAACACGCGATGATGTGACCTGTGAGCGGCATGAGCGACGTACCCGGAACCGGCCTTGCGAAGGGCCTCGCGGTAACGCTGAAAACCATGCTCCGTCCGGCGCACACCCGCCAGTACCCGGACGTCGAGCCGGACTTGCCCCCGCGCTCCCGGGGCGTCATCGGCCTGCTGGAAGAGAACTGCACCGTCTGCATGCTCTGCGCTCGCGAATGTCCAGATTGGTGCATCTACATCGACTCGCACAAGGAAGAGGTGGTGGTCCCCGGCGCCGCCCGGCCGCGCCAGCGCAACGTCCTTGACCGGTTCGCCATCGACTTCTCCCTGTGCATGTACTGCGGCATCTGCATCGAGGCGTGCCCGTTCGACGCGCTGTTCTGGTCTCCGGAGTTCGAATACGCCGAATACGACATCCGGGACCTGCTGCACGAGAAGGACACGCTGCGGGAGTGGATGTGGACGGTCCCGGCCCCGCCCGCGCATGACCAGCAGGGCGAGCCGGCCAAGGAAGAGGCCGCCGCCGCACGCAAGGCCCCGGGCGCATGACCACGGCGGACGTGTTGCTGCTCGCACTGGGCGTGCTGGCCGTCGGTGCCGGCGTGCGGGTGGTCGCGACCACTCATCTGGTACGCGCCGGGCTGTGGCTGGTGGTGACGCTGGCCGCCCTGGCCGGGATGTACCTGGTGCTCGGTGCCGAGCTGGTCGCCTGGGTACAGGTCCTGCTGTATGTCGGCGCGGTGGTGGTGCTGTTGCTGTTCGCGGTGATGCTGACCCGGGCCCCGATCGGGTCGTCCCCGGACATGGACCGGCCCCGCTCCACCGGGGCGGTGATCGGCGGTGCCGCCGGACTCGGCCTCGGCGCCCTGCTCGTCGACGCGTTCCATTGGTCGTACGTGGCCCGCCCTCCGGCCGGCACGGCGGCGAACATCGGCGCCGCCGTGTTCCGGTCCTGGGCGCTGCCGTTCGAAGTGCTGTCGATCCTGCTGCTGGCTGCCCTGGTCGGCGCGATCGTGGTGTCCCGGCCGGTTCGTGGCCACGACTCACGCGGGGAATCGTCCCAGGAGGAGCGCTGATGCACCCGGTCATTGGGTACCTGGTCGCCGCCGCCCTGTTCGGCCTCGGTATCTACGGCGTTCTGGTCCGCCGTAACGCGGTGCTGCTGCTGGCCGCCGTCGAGTTGCTGCTCAACGCCGTCAACCTGGTGCTCGTGACGGCCGACAACACGGTCACGACGAACCTGCCGCACGCGGGGAACGTCTTCGCCCTGTTCGTCATCGTGCTGGCCGCCGCCGAGATCGGCGTCGGGCTGGCCATCGTGCTGCAGCTGTATCGGCTGCGGGGCAGCATCGCCGCCGATTCGGTACCGCTGGGCGAGCGGATCCCCGAAGACGACGTGGCTCACCTGGCCACCGATGAGCCGACTTCGGCGCAGCCGGCCGCCCTCGACGTCACGAAGACCGCCTCGTGAGCGCCGCGGTGGGTTTCGCCGTCACGGCTGGTGGCGGCTCCGGCGGCGGCCGGGCTGACCGGGCTGGTACTGCCGCGTGGATCCCGGCGGGCGGCGGCGGCACTGGGCATCGCTGCCGCGGCCGTCGCGCTCGTCGCCGCGGTCGCGCTCGTGGTCGCGCTGGCCGGCGGTTCCGGCGATGCCGCGCAGTGGACCCGGAGCTGGGTCGACTTCGGACCGCTGACCGTTACCTTCGGCGTGATCGCCACGCTGCCGATGGCGTGGGTCGCGATCGCGGTCGGCACCGTCGCGCTGGCGGTCCAGGTTTACTCGGTGGCGTACCTGCGCCGAGGACCGCCGGTACGCGCCGTACGCCGCGCAGATCAGCCTGTTCACCGCCGCGATGCTGCTGGTCGTGCTCTCGGGCGACCTGATCGTGCTGCTGGTCGGCTGGGAGGTGATGGGCATCTGCTCGTACCTGCTGATCGGCCACGACCGGACGCTGCCGGAGGCGCCGGCCGCGGCGGTGAAGGCGTTCCTGGTCACCCGGTTCGGCGACGTCGGCTTCCTGCTCGGCATCGCGCTGCTCGGCATCAGCGACCGGCACGCTTCCGGCTCGACCTGGTGCTGGCGCCGGCTCGCGGCAGCTGTCACCGGCCCGCATCACCATCATCGGGCTGCTGCTGCTCGCCGGGGTGGCCGGCAAGAGCGCGCAGTTCCCGCTGCACACCTGGCTGCCGGACGCGATGGCCGGCCCGACCCCGATCTCCGCGCTGATCCACGCCGCCACCATGGTCGCCGCCGGTGTGATCGTGCTGGCCCGGCTCTGGCCGGCCTGTTCCAGGCGTCGTCGGGGCTGCTGGCCGTGATCGCGGTCATCGCCGTTATCACGATGCTGCTCGGCCGCCTTCGCGGCGTGCGTCCAGGACGACATCAAGCGGGTACTCGCCTGGAGCACGGTCAGCCAGGTCGGCGTACATGTTCGCGGGCTTCGCCGCTCGGCTATCCGTCGACCGCGCTGTTTCACCTGCTCACCCACGCGGCGTTCAAGGCGTTGCTGTTCCTCGCCGCCGGAGCGCGTGATCCACGCGGTCGGCACCAACTCGATGGCTACGATGGGTGGCCTTCGCCGGTACCTTCCGGTGACGTTCGTGACCATGTCGATCGGCCTGGCGGCGCTGGCCGGGGTACCACCATTCTCCGGGTTCTTCTCCAAGGACGCGATCGTCGAGCAGGCGTGGGACACGGCCAAGGGCGAGCCGGCCGGGGCGCTGCCCCGCTGGGCCGGCCTGCTCCTGCTGGTCGCGTTGCTGATCACCGTGGTGCTGACCGCGTGGTACGTCGACCCGGCTGTGGCTGCGTACGTTCTTCGGCCGGTACCGGGGCAGCGGCCGCCCGCACGAAGCCCCGGCGCTGATGCGCTGGCCGGTCATCGTCCTGGCGGTGCCGGCCGCGCTGCTCGGGTTCGCCGGCCTGTCATCCGCGTTCAGTCACCAGTTGGGCAACCCCACCACGTTCGGCGTCTCGCTGACCCCGAGCGTGGTGTCGGTCCTGCTGGTCGCGCTCGGGTTCCTGTCCGCGCTCTACACCTGGCGAATCGACCGGGCCGCCGACCCCGCCCGGGTGCTCGGGCGAGTCCGGCCGGTCTTCGACTCCGGTTTCTACGGCGACGCCATACAGGACTGGCTGGTGGTACGCCCGGTCACCGCGCTCGCCCGTGCGGTGCGCCGAGGCGATGAGACGGTCGTCGACGGCGCGGTCGAGGGCGCCGGACGCGGCACCGAGGCGGTCGCCGACAGCGCCGACGTGTGGCAGCGAGGGCCGTTGCCCCGGGCCGCATCCGCCGTGTTCGGCGGTGCCCTGCTGATCGCGGTCGCCGCTGTCATCGTGGGAGGTCTCCGGTGAACTGGCTGCTCGTGGTGACGCTGGGACTGCCGGCGCTGGGCGCGGCCGCCGCCGCCCTGGCCAGGTCCGACCGGGTCGGCTCATGGCTGGGTACGGCCGCCGCCGCGCTCGCCCTCGCCGCCGCCGCCGCACTGGGCGCCGACCGGGCGCACCCGGTCACCGGCGGATCGATCCGCCCCTGGCACGACCTCGACTACCCGTGGGTGAGCGCGCTCCGGCTGCGCTTCCACCTGGGCGTGGACGGGCTCTCGTACCCGCTGGTGGTGCTCACCGCGCTGCTGACCCTGCTGTGCTGCGCGTACGTCGCGTTGCGGGTCGAGGACGCGGCGCAGGCCCGGCTGCTGGTGGCGCTCCTGCTGGTGGTCGAGGTCGGCATCGCCGGCGTGTTCCTCGCCCTGGACCTGGTGCTGTTCTTCATCTTCTTCGAAGTCGTACTGGTCCCGATGTACGCGATCATCGCTGGCTGGGGTGGCGCCGGGCGGCGGCATGCCTCGGTGAAGTTCCTGCTCTACACGCTGTTCGGATCGGTGCTGCTGCTGGTCGGAGTGTTCCTGGTGGTGGTCAAGGCGGGTACCGCCGACCTGGTGGTGCTGTCGGCCGGTCGCGGCGCGGCCCTGTCCGGTGATGTCCAGTTGGGCGCGTTCATCCTGCTCGGTCTCGCGTTCGCGGTGAAGAGTCCGTTGTGGCCGCTGCACACCTGGCTGCCGGACGCGCATACCGAGGCGCCCACGGTCGGATCGGTGATCCTGGCCGGGGTGCTGCTGAAGATGGGCACCTACGGCCTGTTGCGGGTCGCCGTCGGGGTGCTGCCGGACGCCGCTCGCCGCGTCGCGCCGACGCTCGGGGTGCTGGCCGTCGCCGCGATCCTGATCGGCTGCCTGGTCTGCCTCGCGCAATCCGAACTGAAACGCCTGATCGCCTACTCCAGCGTCGGGCACATGGGGTTCGTGCTCCTTGGGATCGCGACCATGACCTCGATCGGGTTCACCGCCGCGCTGATCGGGAACATCGCTCACGGCATCATCACCGGCCTGCTGTTCTTCCTGGTCGGCGCCGTCAAGTACCGGACTCATACCGGCCTGCTGACCGAACTCGGCGGTCTCCGCGAACGCGCTCCGGCCCTGGCGGGCCTGCTCGCGTTCGCGGCGATCGCCTCGCTCGGCCTGCCCGGCCTGGCCGGCTTCTGGGGCGAGGCGTTCGCGGTCGTCGCCTCCCTGGACCGGAACCAGCCGCTGTGGACCGTCCTCGGTGTGCTGGCCGCGATCGGCGGCGTGCTCGCCGCGGCGTACTTCATGCGGATGCTGCGCCGGGTCACCCATGGCACGGCCAGCCCGGCCGTCGGCAGCGCCACGCCATCGGTCAAGGTGGGGGAGATGGTCGCCTGGTCTCCGCTGGCCCTGCTGGCCCTGGCCGTCGGCCTGGTACCGGCGATGGTGCTGACCATGGCCCACGACACGGTCGCGCACCTGGCCGCGGCGGTGATCCGATGACCGCCACCATCGACCAGGTCGCGCTGATCCCGGCGTACGTCGCGGCCGGCACCGCGCTGCTCGCGTTCGTCACCGACCTGATCGTCCCCGGCCGGCGCGTGCCGATACTCGCCGTCACCTGCCTCGGGGCGGCCGGGACCGCGGTCGCTGCGTGGATCATCGGTGCCGGTGATACCCGGCGGGCGTTCTGCGTACCGGACGGATGCTCGTTGGTCGCCGACCGTACCGGCGCGCTGATCGCGGTGACGATCGCCCTGCTGACGCTCGCGGTCGCGACGCTGTCACCGGCGCTGCTCCGCGACGGGTTGCCACCGGGGGAGTACTGCTTCCTGCTGGCCGCCTCGATGACCGGGGGCGTCGTCCTCGGGTACGCACGCGACCTGATCACTCTCGTGGTGGCGTTGGAGACCCTGACGCTGCCGCTGTACGCGCTGGTGGCCTTACGCCGCCGCCGGGTGTCCAGCGCCGAGGGGGCCGTCGTGTTCTTCGTCGTCAGCGTGGTGTCGTCGGCGATCACGCTGATGGGCGCCGCCCTGCTGTACGCGGTGACCGGCGCCCTTCACTTCGGGCGGCTCAACGCGGTCCTCGCGGCTCATCCGGCGCTGCGCGATCTGCCGCTGACCCGGGCCGCCGCCGTCCTCGTCATCGCCGGTCTTGCCTTCAAGATCGCCGCCGTCCCGTTCCACGCCTGGGCGCCCGCCGCCTATGACGGGGCGCCCACGCCGATCGCCGCGTACCTGTCGACCGCCAGCAAGGTCGGTGGCGTGATCGCGATCCTGTTCGTCTCGATCCTGGCGGTGCGGCCGGTCCTGCCGGTCACCGGCGTGATCCTCGCCGCGCTCGCGGTCGTGACCATGACGATCGGCAACATCACCGCTCTCCGGCAAGATCGGATGGTCCGGTTGCTCGCCTGGTCGTCGATCGCGCAGGCCGGGTACATCCTGGCGCCGCTCGGCGCGTTCGCGGTGGCTGGCGGGCGTACCCGTGAGGCGCTGGTCGCGGCGGTGGGCGCCACCCTCGCGTACACCGTGTTCTACGTGGTCTTGGAGATCGCCGCGTTCGGCGCGGTGATCGCCGCGCGCGGCGCCGGCGACGGCGGCATGATCAGCGACTACCGCGGCCTGGCCCGGCGCCGTCCCTGGCTCGGCGCGGTCTTCGTGCTCGCGCTGATCGGCCTGGCCGGGCTGCCGCCCGGACTCGCCGGCCTGTTCGCCAAGGTGGTCGTGGTGCGCTCGCTGCTGACCGGCGACTCGGCCTGGCTCGCCATCATCGTGGCGATCAACGCGGTGATCGGTTTGGCCTACTACGCCCGCGTGATCGCTGAGATGTTCGCCACGCCGTCCGGTCCGCCCCCGCGGCCGGCCGTCTCGCGCGCCGCCTCGGCGGTCCGGGCGATTCCGTGGACGGTCGTCGCGACGCTGGCCATCGTGACCGTCGCGGGCCTGGTCATCGGGTTCGCGCCGCAGCTGGTGCTGCATGTTGTCGACACGGCGGCGCTGCGCTGACACCGTCCCGCCGGGGGTGTTCGCGAGCGCCGCTCAGCGCGACAACATACGTTGATCTTCAGGGTTTTCTCAGGGTCGTGACAGCTTATTCCCGGGGTTCGGAGGGAAGACTGGACATCTGAGCGGATGTTGAATGGAACCGTACGGGCCTTGCGAGTGCCTCGTTAGTCGAAGCACGGGCCCGTATGCAGCGCCCAGCAAGCTCGGGCGGAATGGAGAAGACGTGCACCGATCACACAACGGACTCAAGACGGCCGCGTTGCTCGGTCTGCTCAGCTCGATCATCCTCCTGGTCGGCTACTGGCTGGGTGGCTCCGGCGGCCTCGTCATCGCTCTCTTCCTGGCGCTGGGCATGAACGGCGTCTCCTACTTCTTCTCGGACAAGATCGCGCTGCGCTCGATGGGCGCCCGGCCGGTCAGCGAAGCCGAGGCCCCGCAGCTGTACGCCATGGTGCGCGAGCTGTCGTCATCGGCCGGCAAGCCGATGCCGCGGCTGTACGTGAGCCCGACATCCCAGCCCAACGCGTTCGCGACCGGGCGCAACCCGCAGAATGCCGCGGTCTGCGTCACCCAGGGCATCGTCGCCATGCTCACGCCGCGTGAGCTGCGCGGCGTCATCGGGCACGAGCTGTCCCACGTCTACAACCGGGACATCCTGATCTCCTCGGTGGCCGGAGCCCTGGCCGCAATGATCACGTTCATCGCGCAGTTCGCGCTGTTCTTCCGCGGCTCGCGATGATGAGGACGGCCCCGGCATCGCGGGTGCTCTGGCGATGCTGATCCTCGGCCCGCTCGCGGCCGGCCTGATCCAGATGGCGATCAGCCGCAGCCGGGAGTACCAGGCCGACGAATCCGGCGCCAAGCTGTCACAGGACCCGCTTGCGCTGGCCAGTGCCCTGCGCAAGATCGACGCCGGTGCCCGGGCGATGCCGCTTAGCCCGGACAGCCCGGTGGCGACCACCTCCCACCTGATGATCGCCAACCCGTTCCGGGCCCGGGGCATGGCCAACCTGTTCGCCACCCACCCGCCGATGGCACAGCGCATCGAGCGGCTGGAGCGGATGGCGGCCAACTCCGGTCCGGTCCAGTACATGCGGTAAAGATCCACGCTCTGTTGTTCCATCGAACGGGAGGCCCCTGGGCCTCCCGTTCGGCGTTTCCGCCTTTGCCGCGATAGCCGCCTCGGCCTTTTGCGTCGAGGCTCGCGCGCTCGGCGGTCGCCGCGGGTGGCTAGTCGGAGCTGGTCCGCTGCTGAACGGTTGCCTGTTGCTGTTGCTGTTGCTGTTGCTGTTGCTGTTGCTCGGCCACCGCCGTGGCGATGCGGGTGACCTCGGCGTCGGAAAGCGACGCGGTCGTGCCGGCGGTGCCCAGCGTGCCGACCTTCGCTGCCAGCGCGTCCACCTTGGCGGTGAGCTCGTCAACCTTCGTGCCGAGGTCATCGACTTTTGCGTTGAGTTCGTTGACGCCGGCTTCCGCGGCCTGGGCGGCGTTGCGAGCCCGCTCGACTCCGCCGGCACCCGATTGGGTGGCGGGTGTGCCGGCCTCGTTGGCCAGCTCGGCCTGATGCCACATCCGGTAGACGTCCGCTGAGGTCAATGGCATGGTGCCGTCTCCTTTTGTCGAGCCGGTCGCAAACAGTCGGCCAAGCTGATCCTGGGTGCCCTTGAACGCGTTGGTATCGATCGGGGTGCTGGTGTACTGCCAAATCGCCGGCTTCATCCCCCCGTACGGGTTCCAGCCGGGGCCGCTGTCGCTGTACGTCGTGTAATGCGAGGAGATCAGGCTCATGCGGCGGTCGATCAGCGGCTTGAGGCTGGGCGAGCCCCACTCGCCGGACCAGTACCACTTGGGGAGGTAGACCAGGTACAGGACACCGCCCAGCTTGCGGTACGCGTCGATGAACGCGAGCGTTCGGCTCAGTGACGGGTTGCCGGACGTACCGGTCTCGATGTCGAGCATGGCCGGTGTTGACCCGATGACACTGTGGGCGTGCCGTGCCTGCGTCGACGCATCCGCGGTAGACAAGAAGTGGTACCCGGCAAATGGCCAGCGGCCGTCGAGTGTGCGTCGCCGGTTCGTCTCGTACCGGGAGTCGACGAAGCCGGTGCCCTCGGTGGCCTTCGCGATCGTCGGACCGGTCGGGTAATAGTTGCCCTGGTAATGCGACACGTCGTGAAACATCAGCGTCATCCGGCACCACCGTCGTCTCGGTTCCGGCCGACACAGTTCTGGCGATCTGCCCGGCTTCGGTCTTGGCTGAGTGTCAGCGATCGAGCCGGTGAAGTGAAGGATGAGTCAGCCGGTCAGGTGACTGGCGCGTCCGGTGCGGCAGCCGTTGGCCTGGCCAGCGGCATGATCGCCGTCTGAGGCTTGTCCATAGCAGGCACAAAGGACCAAATCGCCCCGGGCGAGTCGGATCTGTCGCCTTCCGTACAGAAACGTCCGGGCCAATGGTTGAGCGTCACGCCGCAGAGCTTGTCGGCGGGTTCGCTGTGGTGCTGGTCGGGGTCCGCCGTGGTGCTTGTCGGCGGGTCCGCTGTGGTGCTGGTCGGGGTCCGCCGTGGTGCTGGTCGGGGTCCGCCGTGGTGCTTGTCGGCGGGTCCGCTGTGGTGCTGGTCGGGGTCCGCCGTGGTGCTTGTCGGCGGGTCCGCCGCGCGGACTCGCCGGCAAGCCCGACCGCCAGCTAGCGATAGTTGGTGAACTGCAGGGCCACACCGAGGTCAGCCTGCTTGAGCAGGGCGATGACGGCTTGCAGATCGTCGCGCTTCTTGCCGGTTACCCGCAGTTGGTCGCCCTGAATCTGCGCCTGCACGCCCTTCGGGCCGTCGTCGCGGATCTTCTTGCTGATCGCCTTCGCCTTCTCCGAGGAGATGCCTTGCTGGATCGTGCAGTCGATCTTGTACGACTTGCCGGACTGGCGCGGCTCGCCGGTCTCCAGCGACTTCAGCGATATGCCGCGCTTGATCAGTTTCTCCTTGAGCACGTCCAGGGCGGCTCGGACGCGCTCCTCGGTCTCCGCCTGGAGCGCGATCTTCTCCTCGCCGCTGAGTTCGACGCTGGCGCCGGTGTTGCGGAAATCGAACCGGTTGGCGATCTCTTTGCTCGCTTGGTTGACGGCGTTGTCCAGCTCCTGCCGGTCGACCTTGCTGACAATGTCGAACGATGGGTTCGCCACGTCGCTTCTCCCTCATGCGTGGTCGTAGTCGTGGGTACGTGCTGGTGTCCGTTTCTTGGGCCTGGTCTCCGCGTTGGTTCGTCCGGCAGCGGGCCGGCCGTCGTTCGGTAGCTTCGGCGGTGGCCGGACACGTTGGGTGATCGATCGACTCGAAACGGGCACTAGTCAGATTGCCACCTCGGCGCGGGCGGCGAGTCGCCGGTACCCGTTTGCACAACCCCCCGGGGTTACCGCTATCCTTTCCAGCGACGCCGACGAGGCCCGAATGCTCGGGGCTCGACGGCCCGTGTACGGCGGGTTGCCCGAGTGGTCAATGGGAGCGGACTGTAAATCCGTCGCGAGAGCTACGAAGGTTCGAACCCTTCACCCGCCACGTACACCAGAAACGGCCTCCGGCCAGCGGAAACGCAAACCGGAGGCCGTTTCGCATTTCTCACTCGATCTCACTCCGACCATTGAATCTGGGTTGCTGTGTCCAATACGTGTCCACGATGATCTTGCGTTGGTGCCAGCGGTCACAGTCTGTGACGGCCGTCGTGGCCTTCATGGGGTCATGTCGTGGTTGTCCTGGGTCGCCTTCCATGACCACCGGGACACCGTAACGTTGGTCGGTCTCCTCGACCAGATGGCCGCTATGACGTCGCAGCCGTTCGGTTACCTCTGAGTGGCGGCCGCGAAGCCAGTCGGGAACGGCTGCATCCCAGGACGAGGCCGAAGGCACAGGCATCGCGTAGGGCTTGACGCCCCACCCGGCCATGAAGGACACGCCGCGGGCGCCTTCCCAGTATTCGACCCCTTCCTTCCACCGCCACCAGATCTGGAAGTCCGGACATTCGTAGAAGGATTTCGTGAGGTCGTGCGAGTCGGTCATGTACTTGATTATCGGGTCGTCCTCGACGGAGTGGTTCTAGCGGTTGATCACGCATCGTCGCGGGAGGCTGTACGAGGGTTCGATGTATTCGGCTGTCGGAGCGCCACCGCGAGCCGAAGGTCGTACGGGCGTTTCGCGAGTGGTGACTTGACTTGCGTCGGGGTCAGCGCATTCTCACGTGCCCTCCGCCAAGCGGTGTGGTGTGGGCATTGTTAGCCAACGGCCGGCCGAGGTTCGGCTTCCATGCCCCGTACGGCCCGCGGCGGGTGACAAAAGCCTGCGCTCCCGTCCGGGCGAGAACTCCGCGATGTGGCGATCGAGAAGCCGCGCCAATTCCGGGGAGACCGGCACATCCCGTGTGGCGCGCTTGCTGCGGTGTTTGAGGCCGCCCTGCTCGAACACGTCGCCCACGGCGGGCTATTCCTTGCCGACGCTCAGCAGCGTGCCCGATAGGTGGAGCATCCCCAGCCCCCAGCGACTGCCGGCCGTTCGTAGTCGTTGTTCGGTGAGGTGTGATGCCTCTGCCGAGCGTAGGGCTGCGTAATAAAGGCAGCCGAAGAACGCCGTCAGGTGAATAATCACGTGGCCTCCGCTGGCGATGGCGACTCTCCCGCCGGGCGGGCGCGCTCGCTTTCGGGGCTCGCGGCCATTTGCCTGCGAACCACGGGCGAGTTCGCGAGAACGACGACACCGGAGATGATCAGGGTTCCGGCGCCGGCCAAGGCCGCCATTGCCCCGATGCTCGAGGGGACCGTTGCGCCGAATGCGTATACGCCCAGCAGGTAGCTGGTGACTGGGTTCGTGATCGTCATGACGGAGAATGCCGGGGCGAGTGAGCCGCCTGCGAAGGCTTCCTGCTCGGCCACGAAGCCGCCAACGTTCGCCAGGATGAGCAGGTAGCCCGGCCAGTCCGCCGCGGTTCCCGCAATCCCTTTCGTCAGCAAGTCGTCAAGGGTGAGCTTCATCAACATCGCGCTGTTGGCGTAGCAGAGCCCGCTGGCAACCGAAATCATCAGCGTATGCGCCAGGTTGCGGCGATTTCGTGCGCCGACGACGAGCACCGCGGCCAGGATCAGCAGCGCAATCGCGGCGATCACCGCGCGGCCTCGGTCCGGCGTGCCCTCGGCCGGCTGAACCCCGGGAACCAGAAAGAACACGACCAGGCCGCCGGAGATCGCGAGGCTTCCGAGCCAGCCTCGCACGCCGGGCCACTGCCGGTCGAAGTACCCGCCCAGAGGCAGCGCGAAGACCAGTTCGGTTACGAAGATCAGCTGTACCGTGGCGAGCGACGTGAAGTGCAGCGCGGCGGCCTGAACGAGAGATCCGATGACGTTCGCGGCCGTCCCGACCAGGAACAGCTTGTTGGTGAAGAGCCGCTTCATGAGCTTGACCACGGGCAGGAAAAGCCTGGCCGAGAACGCACGGCGCCCTGACGGCGACTCCGAGGTCACGGCCACGGCGTGCTGCTCCATCGCCGAGGACGCCGCGAACAGGAATGCCGACAGCAGAGCTAATCCGACACCAAGCACCCAACGGCCCTACCAAAGGTCGAAACCAAGAAGCCAATATCTCGATGCTTACACTGGTGCAGTTTGTCCAGGCCGGCGCTTGCTCGATTCGGCGGGCGGCCGGGGGACACACGCGGGCGGAAGCCGACCAGTGGACCCGGCTCAACGTGGTGCTGGACGATACGGCCATCCGTTGGCGCCGATCGCGAGCTTCGATGCCTTAGCGGGATCCAGGTGACCACTGCCGGTTACGCCATTGGCGATGAGTTGGCAGAGCGCGGGCAACTTGCCCATGGGCTGGCGAGCTGGGCCAAAATCGTTTGCCTGTACGGGTAGTAGAACCTTGCGGCATCAACAAGCCAAGATTGCGTAATGGGCGGATTTGAAGGGTACGGCGAGATTCCTGGACAACCTGCGGGATCGACCTACACGAACAGAGCGGAGTTGGCGGCTGCACGAGTCCATCGCCAATTGCAGGCAGGGATCTGCGGAACGGCCAAGCTTGGAGCCGAGTCAATCGTTGTGTCCGGAGGATCAATCGTTGTGTCCGGAGGATATGAAGACGACCAAGACCACGGCTCGTGGATCGTCTACACCGGCCACGGAGGTCGCGACCCGAATACCGGTAAACAGGTCGCTGACCAGTCAATCGACGCAAGCGGCAACGCCGCGTTGATGACAAGTTCGCTCACGGGTCGGCCGGTGCGGGTCGTTCGGGGCCGGAACCCTGACTCGCCGTTCGCTCCTAGCGCTGGGTTCCGCTACGACGGCCTGTTTCGGGTGGAGAGTTGGTGGACCGAGAGAGGCCAAAGTGGCTTCGCGGTTTGCCAATTCCGGATGGTCCAGCTGGCCGGGGACCCGATCGAGGCAGACGAGAATGATACGGAGCGCAAGGAGCGTCCGGACGGCCATGACCTGGACGGGACCGAAGCTCCGGGTCGGCGGCTGTCAACCGTTCAGCGCGTGATTCGATCGAGCGCCATCGCGGACTCGGTCAAGGGCCTGCACGACCACACATGCCAGATGTGCGGCACCCGGCTCACCGTCCGAGGCCAGGGCTACTCGGAAGGGGCGCACATTCAGCCCCTCGGCAGCCCGCATGACGGGCCGGATGTTCGGAGCAACATGTTGTGCCTATGTCCGAACTGCCACGTTCTATTCGATAACGGCGAGATCGCCATCAACGCAGATCTGGTGCTGACAGGGGCTCGCACTGGATCGCTAAAGACGCATCCGAAGCACTCGATCGACCTAGTGTTCCTTGACTATCACCGCAAGATGTTCGTCGAGGTGGCGTACGAGCATGCCAAGGCCACGGCGGTCAGCGACGTTTGAGATTTCGCCGTCGGCTGCCCGTGACGCCGTGACCAGTCGGGCCACGTCGAATGGTCCCGGGCGACGAGATCGCCGCCCGGGATCATCAAACACGGCTACTGCCAGACGTCGGTGATCGGCGTAGCGCTCGCCGCGTTGTATAGCGCCGCCAACCCGTACGCGTCCTCCACCGTACGCAGTACCGAGTAGTGGTTGATCTGCTCGGTGTAGCTACCGGGCTTGACGTGCTGCCCGACGAACACCGTGTAGATCTGGTTGGGCGACGTGCTGCTGGCCTCGTCGAACGTCACGATCAGCAGGCTGTTGTGGGTCTTGGCCCACTGCGCGTACCCATCAAGGTTGTTCTGCATCCATGTGTCGCCGGTTGAGATGGAGCAGTCGTGCATGTCGTCGCACAGGCTCGGCAGGCTCGCCAGCGCCGGACCGTCGATGGCGGGCGCGTTGGTGAAGGTGATGCCGGACTCGGTCCAGTTGCTGTCACTGACCTCGGAGACGGTGCCGCCGGAGTTGCTCTGCGAGCCAGACACGTTGGCCGTGGTCGGCCGCAAGGTCGCGCTCGCGAACGTACCGGTCAGTCCGCTCACCGTGAACTTCATGTAGATGTGCTTGACCAGCGAGTTGTCGACCGAGATCTTTGAGCTGCTGCCGTAGTTCCTGGACGCGTGGTTGGCGGCGACGTATGCGTCGGCGACCGGCGAGGGGTGGTGGTCGTGGCCACGGCCGGCTGGCTCAGGCTGAGGCCGACGATCGTCGCCGCCAGCACGGACAGCGCGGCCGCCGCGAGTACCAGTCTTGATCTTCTCCGCATGGGACCTCCCCAGGTTGGCGTCCGAGCGGACGCTTGCGGCGACGCTATGCGGGTACGGAGGACGGGCACCGCCATCCAAATGAACGATGAATGTCGATCGATGGTGCCGTCCCGGGAATGGCGAAGCTGGCCCGCCTTCCGGGGCCTCGCCGTTACCTTGGGGGAATGAGCGCTCGGCTGACCCGCCGCCAATTGCTCGCCGGGGCGGGTCTGACGGCCGCGGCGGGCGTGGCCGGCTGTGGTTCGAGCGGGACACCGGCGGCGTCGCCGGCGCAGGAGACCACCACCGCGCCGCGCAAGACCACCGCCGCGCCACAGCCCACCACGCCGGCGCCGACCGTCGACGAGGCGGCGCTGCGCAAGAAGATCGCCAGCCTGATGGTGGTCGGCTTCCGGGGTCAGGACGTCAACTCCAGCGACTGGATCGTCAAAGCGATCCATGGTCAGGGCTTGGGCGGGGTGATCCTGTTCGATCGTGACCAGCTCACCGGCGCGCGCCGCAACATCACGTCACCGGCTCAGGTCAAGAGGCTGATCAGCGAGCTGAAAGGGGCAGCGCCCGGCCCGCTGATCATCTCGATCGACCAGGAGGGCGGCCAGATTTCCCGGCTCAATCCGAGCAACGGCTTCCCGGCCTCGAAGTCGGAGGCGCAGATCGGCGCGATCGACCGGACCGCCGCGACCACCGACTGGGCGAAGGGGCTGACCAGCAGCATGACGTCGATCGGCGTGACCATGAACTACGCACCGGTGGTCGACCTGAATGTGAATCCGAGTAACCCGGCGATCGGCAAGATCGGCCGCAGCTTCTCCTCGAACCCGGACGTCGTGGTACGCAAGGCGACCACAGAGATAGAGGTGCATCGCGCGGCCGGGATCAAGACGTCGATCAAGCACTTTCCCGGGTTCGGCAGCGCGACCGGTAACACCGATTTCGGCGTCGTCGACGTCAGTAAGTCGTGGAATCGGGTCGAGCTGGAGCCGTTCGCTCAGCTGATCAAGAATGGGTCGACCGATTCGGTGCTGGTGGCGCATCTGCTGAACACGCAGTTGGACAAGTCCCGGCCGATGTCGCTGTCGCACGGGGTGGTGACCGGCCTGCTGCGCGGTCAGCTGGGCTGGAAGGGCCCGGTGGTCAGCGACGACATGCAGGCGGTCGGCATCACCGACAAGTACGGTCACGACGAGGCGGTGCTGCTCGCCCTTCAGGCCGGCGTGGACATGCTCGTCTACGCGAACCAGCAGGCATATGACGCGAAGGTGGTCACCCGGACCGTTGACGCGGTGGTCAGCCAGGTCAAGGCCGGCAAGCTGACGGTGGCGCAGATCGACGCGGCGGTTGCCCGGGTCGACGCGCTGCGCCCCAAGAAGTAGTAAGTCAGACCGGCAGGTGCCGGGTCACGGCAGAACTCTCGCCGGGAGGCTCCGGGGCCTGGAGGCCGGCCAGCAGCGCGGCCACCGCCGACCGCCACCGGCGCCGGCCGGATTCCTCGCTTGTGCAGAGCAGGCCGCGTATCTCAAGCGAGGCCAGGCCGTGGACCAGCGCCCACAGTTGCAGGCCGGTCGATTCCACGTCGCGGCCGCCGAGGTGGCCGTCGTCGGCGAGGCGGTGCAGCGTCCGCAGCACCCGTTCGAAGGTCTGGTACGCCAGGGCCGCGTCTTCCGCCGTCGTCGTGGTGCCGGGTGCGATGGAGCGGTAGTAGTGGTCGTACAGGTTGGGGTGTTGCCTGGCCCCGGCCCGGTAGGCGGCGGCCAGTAGCTGGATCTCCTCGATCGGGTCGGCGAGGTCCCCGACCGCTTCGTGATTTCGTCGCATCACCTCGGCCATCTGCCGGAAGAGTGCGCGCAGCAGGCCGTTCTTGTCGCCGAACAGGGTGTAGACCGCGCGCGTGGTCGTGCCGGCCGCGTCGGCCACCCGGCGGATCGTGACCGCCTCCACACCCTCCGCGCCGAGGATCTCACCGGCGACATCAAGGAGGGCGGTCTGCGTGGCGGTGCCGTGTTCCCGGGGGCGTCCCATCTTTACAGAATACCGGAACGACGTTACGTTACGGTGTAACGTAACGTCGTCACGAAATCGGGGGTCAGATGTGGACTACGACATCGTGATCGTCGGCGCCCGTGTCGCCGGCGCGTCCACCGGAATGCTGCTGGCGCGGGCCGGTCTGCGAGTTCTGCTGCTCGATCGAGATCGCTTCCCGAGCGACACGCTGTCCAGCCACCAGATCCAGCTACCCGGTGTGGCATGCCTGCATCGGTGGGGCCTGCTGGACCGGGTGATCGCGAGCAACGCGCCGCCGACACCCTCGGCCCTGCTGGTGCCCGGTGCCGTGCGGCTGGCCGGCCGGTACCCGGCGTACCAGGGAGTCGACGCCATGATCAGCCCGCGCCGAAGCGTCCTGGACGCGACCCTGGTCGCCGCCGCCCGCGAGGCCGGGGCCGAAGTGATCGAGGGCTTCGCCGTCGACGGTCTGAGATACGACGGAGACCGTGTCACCGGGGTGCGCGGCGCCCACAAGGGCGGATTGCCGGCGGAGTTCACCTGCCGCTTGGTGATCGGCGCGGACGGCAAGCACTCGCGGGTCGCGGCGTGGGCGGGCGCGCGCTCCTACCGGGTACGCCCGTCACGTACGGCGATGTTCTACACGTACTTGTCGGGCCTGGGCGGGCAGCGCGGCGAGATGTACGTCCAGCCGGACCACGTCGCGGGCTACTGGCCGACCAATGACGGCCTGACCGTCGCGTTCCTCGCCGTACCGTTGTCCCGGTTCGTCGAACTGCGGTCCGACCTCGATCGCCACTTCCGTGACATGGCGCGCGCTCATCTCGGCGAACGCGCCCGCGGCCTGCAGCGGGCCGACCGTTTCCGGGGCACGCCGGACCTGCCGAACGGGCTCCGGGTGCCGTACGGGCGCGGTTGGGCGCTGGTCGGCGATGCCGGCCTGGTCATGGATCCGATCACCGGGCAGGGGATCGGCCAGGGCGATTGCGTTGTCGGGTGGCAGTGCTTTGATCTGCTGGTATGTGGTTTGAGTGGACTGTGTGGAGGCAGTTGGAGCGGGTGAGATCGCATCGGTGATCATGGAGTTCTCTAGGCTTCACGACACCCCGAGGACCTCACCCGCCGATGGCATCATCTCTCATCACCGCGCTGGCGGTAACGAAATCCGGTACCGATGCCCGACCAGCCCCGGTCACTGACAGTGAACGAGGTGGCCTTCTGGACGTCCTGTCGCAGGTCACCGATCCCCGTGATCCGCGCGGCGTGCGTTACCCCTTGGCGACGCTGCTGACCGTCGCGGTCTGCGCGGTCCTGGCCGGCGCCTCGTCGTTCGCGGCGATCACCGACTGGCTCTACGACCTCGACGAACACGCCCGCGACCGGCTCGGCTTCAACCGGGGGATACCGGCCGGCACGACCGTGTGGCGACTGCTGACCCGCCTGGATGCCACCGCATTGACCACCGTGCTGGCCGGCTGGCTGCGCACCCGCGCCCCGGCGCCGCCGGCGGTGCGGCCCCGCCGATACCGCACCGTCATCGCGGTCGACGGGAAAACCCTGCGCGGAGCCCGCCGCCACGACGGCCGCCTGGTCCATCTGCTGTCCGCCCTGGACACCAGCACCGGTATCGTCCTGGCACAGATCACCATCGACGCGAAGTCCAACGAAATCCCCGCGTTCACCCCGCTACTCGACGCCGTCACCGCCGTACTCGGCAGCCTCGACGGAATCCTGTTCGTCGCCGACGCCCTGCACACTCAGACCGGCCACGCCCACGAGATCGCAGCCCGCGGCGCACATTTGATGACCACCGTCAAGGGCAACCAGCCGACCCTGCACGCCCAGCTCAAACACCTTCCATGGGCGGCGATCCCCGCCGGGGACCGCACCCGCGCACACGGTCACGGCCGACGCGAGACCCGCACCGTCAAAGCCTTCACGCTGCACACACCCGGCGGCATCGCCTTCCCCCACGCCCAACAGGCCATCCGGATCACCCGCACCCGCACCACCGCCACCACCGGCAAAACCAGCCGTGAAACCGCCTACCTCACCATCTCCCTGCCCACCAGCCACGCCCTGCCCGCCGACCTGCAGGACTGGGCCCGCCGTGAATGGCTCATCGAAAACTCGATCCATCACATCCGCGACGTCACGTTCCGTGAAGACCTGCACCAAGCCCGGACCGGAACCGGACCCGCAGTCCTGGCCACCCTACGTAACACCGCGATCGGCTACCACCGCACCAACGGCGACACCAACATCGCCCGCGCGACCCGCCGCGCCAACCGCCGCCCACACGACCTGATCAACGCCGTGACCAGTCCACACCCGAGAACGCAATGACCCTGGGGGATCGGCAACGCGATGACGGATGCTGAGCGGCTCAGTCGTGCCATCGTCGACGGTTATGGCAATAACACACTGATGCGGTCATTGCGCGCATTTCACAAAACCCGGGACCGGCGTCGGCGAGGTATGTACGAAATGACATCGGATTTCAGTTCATTCAGGCCTAACCAACGGCTTGATGCGCTGTTTCGGGTGATGGCCGAGCGGCGGATCGGAGTTGACCGATTGTTGTCCGTCCTGACTGGAGCGGCTAGCCCGAACGAATTTTTCTCACCCGTACAGATGATGAGGCTGCTCGGATTTCGTGACACGCTACGGGTAGCACGCGGGGACCGAGCCGCCTAGCTGCGAAAACCCTTCGCATTCAAGAGTTTGGGGCGAGTCGGGCTAGTCATCATCTGAACGGATGAGGGCGATATATCCGATCGGGCCCGGGGCCAGCGTGGCATTGGCGTATGGTTTGCTGTCCACTTAAACTGTGGCACTATCTGCATGTAGACCTACGCATCAAAGAGGGAGGGGCAAATGCGCGAGCGTTCAGTCTGGCGGCGTGTTATCGCCGCGGTAGCGGTCGGCGTCGGCCTCGCTCTTGTATACGTCGGCGTCGCCAGCGCTAGCCCGTTGGACGCGACCTGGTCGGCCGACGCCACATGGAGCTACACCGCTGTTCAACCCGTCTCACCTGCGAACGCCTCGCCGCTTGACGCCACGTGGAGTGAATAGCGCCCGCCGCCGAGGAGTGAAATGGGCCGACCCGCCGCCCGCATTCGGCGGTCTCCGCAGCTAGCTTGGGCCATCACCGGGCCACTTGCGCTCCTGGCCGTGATAGCGACCGCCACGGCTTCGGTTGGGCACAGCCCCAAACTCTCATCCCCGTGGCTCTCGCTGCTGTATCTCGGCTTGTTCTGTGCCGCTGAGGCAACGACGCTGAACATCGAGGTCCGGCGGCACGGAATCGAGATGTCGGTAACCGAGCTTCCGCTCCTCCTTGCCCTGTTCTACCTTTCGCCGCTGACCACAGTGATCGTGCGCGCCGTCGCGTGCGTGCTGGTCCAGTCGTCACGCCGAGCGGTCCCAGTCAAGCTCGCGTTCAACATGGCGAACGTCGCCGCCGCGACCGCCGTCGCCACCCTGATCGTCACGTCACTGGGTTCGCCCCACGACGCGACACCGCATACGTGGATCGTTTTGACGGTCGCGGTACTGGTATCGACGTTCCTTACGATTGTGGCCGTCACCGGCGTCATCACTCTGGTCCAAGGCCCGATGACACCGCAGACGCTGGTCCGCGCGGTCGTACCCGGCATGGTCGTCGGCGCGATCAACACGGCGATCGGCTTGGTGCTGCTACTGGTGATCCATGCCAGCGCATGGGCGGTGGTGCTGATTGCCGGACTCGCCGTTGCGATGGGGTTCGTCTACCGCACGTATGCGCAGTTCCGCAGGCAGCACAAGAGCCTGAGCGAGATCTACGACCTCACCCGCGCAATGGCTGAAAGCCCCTACGACGGCACGCTCGGCGATGTGCTTCTGCACCGCGTGCGGAGCCTCCTTAACGCGGAGTACGCGACGTTATGGATGCCGGCGCAGGGCCGCTACCCTGAATCGCAGCTCACCGCCCGCGCCGACGTGCGCGGGTTACTGGACACCGCCGTCATCCCGCTACTGCTGCGAAGCCAGGCGGTCGAAACCGGCAAGACCATGATGGCGGGTCCCAAGGTGGGGACGGACGAGGCCCGCACGGCCCTGCGGAAAGCCGACATCAAGGACGCGATCGTGGTGCCGTTGCGATCTGGCAGCGCCGTGATCGGCACCCTTGAGGTCATCGGCCGGATGCACCAGTCGTCGGTGTTCACGCTGGATGATTGCCGGCTGCTTGAGACGATCGCGGCACACGCCTCGGTCGCGGTGGAGAATTCGCGGCTGGTCGATCGCCTCCGGTTCGATGCCTACCACGACTCACTGACCGGCCTGCCCAACCGGCGGCGGACTCTGGCCGCGCTGGAAGAGGCGATCAAGGTCAAGACTCCCGACGACGTGGTGGCGATCATGCTGTTCGACGTCGACGGGCTGCGCGAGGTGAACAACTCGCTGGGTCACGGCGCCGGAGACAAGGTGCTGGTCGAGTTCGCCGCTCGCCTGCGCGACTTGTGCCCGGCGGCGGCCCTGGTCACCCGCGTCGGCGGCGACGATTTCGCCGTCGACTCCGGGTCGCCAACGCCGACGCCGCGGTCGCGCTCGCCGCCGATCTGCGCGAGTCGCTGCGGCATCCGATGGAGGTCGGAACGCTCAGCCTCGACGTCGACGCCGCGGTGGGCATCGCCGTTCACCCGGCGCACGGTTCCGAAGCCGCGGTGCTGCTTCAGCGAGCCGACGTTGCCACGCATACCGCCAAATCCCGTCCGTCGGCGATCGCGTTGTTCGATCCGAGCCTGGAGTCGCGATCGGTCCGGCGGCTGGGCCTGGCCGGCGATCTGCGCCGGGCGCTCGACAACGAGGCCCTTGAGGTCTACTTCCAGCCGAAGGTCTCGCTGTCCAGCCGCGAGATCTTGGGCGTCGAATGCCTGGCTCGCTGGGACCACCCGGTCCATGGAGCGGTGAGTCCGGAGGACTTCGTCGCCGTCGCCGAGCACACCGGCCAGCTGGGCCGCCTGACCGATTTCGTGCTGCGTGAGGGTCTGAGCCGCTGCCGCGACTGGGCTGCCGCCGGCCGCCCGCTGCCGGTGTCGGTCAACCTGTCGCAGCGTACCGTCGTCGACACCGAATTCCCGGACCACGTCGAGGCGCTGCTGGTGGAGTACGGCGTACGCCCCGACATGCTGACGCTGGAGATCACCGAAGACGGCGTGATCGGCGAGCATGATCGTCCACTTCCGACGCTGAACCGGCTGCACGCGCTCGGGGTACGCCTGTCGGTGGATGACTTCGGCACCGGGTATTCGTCGTTGTCCTACCTTCGCAGGCTCCCGGTGGACGAGATCAAGATCGATCGGTCCTTCGTCCAGGGGATGGCGACCGACCCGGGGGACTTGGCGATCGTTCGCGCCGTCATCGATCTTGCCCGGCACTTTGGGTTGCAGGTCGTCGCCGAGGGCGTGGAAAGCGAACTCACTCTGTCGCTGCTCGCCGACGTGGGGTGCGACACCGGGCAGGGATTCCTGTTCAGCCGGCCACTCCCGTACGACCGGCTGGAGGCGTGGCTCGGCGCTCAAACCGACATCGAGCCGTCGGCCAAGGGCGAGGTTCGTCGTCTGCGCGCGGTGCCGTAACCCGGTTAGCTTCCCGCCGATCGGCCGTGTACTCTTACCCGGTGCGCGCGACGGACCGCACGGTCCAGGACGTGCGATGCCCCCTTAGCTCAGTCGGCAGAGCGTCTCCATGGTAAGGAGAAGGTCTACGGTTCGATTCCGTAAGGGGGCTCAGCCAGGTCTCAACCCGGCGTCATCCGGTTCAACCGGAGGTCCGCGGCGGTGTAGCTCAGATGGCAGAGCAAGCGGCTCATAATCGCTGTGTCGCCGGTTCAAGTCCGGCCACCGCTACTGCGACGGGCGCCATAGGCGCCCGCTTTGCATGTCCAGGAATAGCGTCTCTATCCTTGAGCGTTAGCCAGTCGTCCGTCCCGGTTCAGGGGCGACGTAACCGCTAGAAGACTCCGCTAGAAAGGCACTCCGCCGTGGCAAAGGCAACCGATATCCGCCCCAAGATCACGATGGCGTGTGTGGAGTGCAAGGAGCGCAACTACATCACGCGCAAGAACCGCCGCAACGACCCGGACCGCATCGAACTCAGCAAGTTCTGCCCGCGTTGCGGCAAGCACACCGCACACCGCGAGACCCGCTAAGACCGCCGTGCGCTAGGTTCTGGGCGTGCCTCTGAACCCAGCGTTTATCGGTAAGACATACCCGCCGACGCCGGTCTACGACGTCAGCCGCGGGAAGGTCCGCGAGTTCGCCACCGCGATCGGCGCGACCGAACCGATCCACCATGACCCGGAAGCCGCCAAGGCTTCCGGGTATTTGGATGTTGTGGCCCCGGCCACCTTCGCCATCACGGTGTTCGGTGCCGCGCTGCAGCAGCTGATCGACGATCCCGAACTCGATCTCGATTACGCCCGGGTGGTGCACGGCGAGCAGAAATTCGCGTACCAGCGGCCTATCCAGGCCGGTGACAGCCTGGTGTGCGTGTGCACGATCAGCGACATCATTGAGCGGGCCGGCAGCGGCTTCCTCACCAATGTGACCGAGATCAGGACCGTCTCCGGTGACCTGGTCGTCACCGCGACGAACAAGTTGGTGGTGCGGGCATGACGAGTCTCCAGCCGCAGATCTACCGCGTCACCCGGGCGGATCTCATCCGCTATGCCGGCGCGTCCGGCGACTTCAATCCCATCCACTGGTCCGATCGGGTCGCGACCTCTGTCGGGCTGCCTGGCGTGATCGCCCACGGCATGATGACCATGGCGCTGGCCGGCCGCGCGATCACCGCCTGGGTAGGCGGGGACCTGGCGGCGATCAAGGAGTACACCACCCGGTTTGCCCGGCCCATCGTGGTCCCCGATGACGACGAAGGGGCCGAGCTCACCGTGACCGGTGCGATCAAGCCGCTCGATGGCGGCCTGGCCCAAATCGACGTCACCGCCACATGCGCCGGCGAGAAGGTGCTGGCGGGTGCAAAAGCCGTGGTACGGGCATCAGCGCTGCCGTCCTGACGGCTTGCCGGGTGGTCGAACCGTGGGCGTTTCGAGGCTTGGTCGGTAGGCGTTTGAGAGCCGGACCTGTATGCTTGGCGCCCGGTGGGTCCACTGACCCCCTCGTCTGGCGTGCCCGAGACGTTTAGCGGTAGCGTCTTGACGAGGGGAGACGTCTCCCACATAGGGGTGTGGCTCAATTGGCAGAGCAGCGGTCTCCAAAACCGCAGGTTGCAGGTTCAAGTCCTGTCACCCCTGCAGCGCCGCCGTAGTCGGCGGTCCGCCGGACCATGATCCGGCCGCACGGATAGCCCCTCCTCGCGGAGGGAGCTGTTTACCACCCCCGCGAAGTGATGGAAGAGGGCGAAGTGGCCGAGAGCAAGCGACGCGGCGGCGAGGACGCCGTGGACGAGCGCCTCGATGAGGCGTTCGTCGACGCTGTCGACGACGACACCCAAGACGACTACGAATCCGACACGGACAAGCTCGCCGACCGCGTGGTCGCCCGGTCCGGTCGATCGGCGGCGGCCACTCGTGTACGCGAGACCAAACCGGCCAAGCGTCCCAAGGCTCCGGCCAAGGCTGAAGAGTCCATCGGTCTTTTCGGCCGGATCGCGCGATTCGTGCGCGAGGTCGTGGCGGAGCTACGCAAGGTCAACTGGCCGTCGCGTCAGGAGCTGATCACGTACACCATCGTGGTCGTCATCTTTGTCGTGGTCATGATGCTGATCGTCGCCGGGTTGGACTACGGGTTCGGCTGGTCGGTCGGCAAGGTCTTCGGCGGCAAGTAGACCGCGCGATCTATCAGGAAGAGAAATAGCGTGCCTGAGTACGACGAGTTCGACCGTACTTCCGACGAGCCCGACGCCGCCGAAATGGCCGCGTCCGGTGAAGCGTCGGCGGAGGCCGCCACGGTAACCGAGCGTCCGACCGCGGTCGGAACCATCGACGAAGAGTCCGACCCGGTTGCCGAGATGCGCGCGGCGCTCCGGTTCGCACCGGGTGACTGGTTCGTCGTCCACTCGTACGCGGGGTACGAGAACAAGGTCAAGACGAACCTGGAGACCCGGATCACCAGCCTCGACATGGAGGAGTACATCTACCAGGTCGAGGTTCCGACCCGGGAAGAGGTCGAGGTCAAGAACGGCAAGCGGCAGCAGGTTCAGAGCAAGGTGTTCCCGGGCTACATCCTGGTCCGGATGGAACTGACGCCTGAGTCGTATTCGTGCGTGCGTAACACCCCTGGGGTGACCGGGTTCGTCGGCGCCACCGACCGGGCCGATCGTCCGGCGCCGCTGTCCCTCGACGAGGTCTTGAAGTGGCTGGCTCCGGCCGCCACGGTCGACACCAAGAAGGCCAAGCCGGAGATCAAGGTCGTCGACTTCGAGGTGGGCGACTCGGTGACGGTTACCGACGGTGCGTTCGCGTCCTTGCCGGCGACGATCAGCGAGATCAACGCCGACCAGCAGAAGCTCAAGGTGCTGGTATCGATCTTCGGCCGGGAGACGCCGGTGGAGCTGAACTTCAACCAGGTATCCAAGATCTAGGCAGCTTTCGGCAGACCGTGCCCGGCCCCCGCCCGATGGGTGGGGGCCGCGCCGTGCCCGTCGCCGGCGTGTTCCGGCTCGCTGTCAGGGGCTGGTTTTCGCTTGCCGGTACGGGTTGCGTTACTCTTGAATGTCGCGCGTCTCAATCGCGCGCGGTTGTCCGTGTGCCCAGCACACTCGGTTCGAGCTTCGTGCGCAGCACGGTCAGCTTGACCCGCCTGCGCGGCACACAAGCGTTGATCATCGGCGTCGTCCGGCGCCGGCGCGTCAGCGCCCGTATGTCCAATCAGCCCAGGGAAGAGACATGCCTCCCAAGAAGAAACTGCTCAAGACCTTCACGCTGCAGCTGAAGGCCGGATCGGCTACCCCGGCTCCGCCGGTTGGTCCGGCGCTCGGTCAGCACGGTGTGAACATCATGGAGTTCTGCAAGGCGTACAACGCCCAGACCGATTCCATGCGTGGTGACATCGTTCCGGCGCAGATCAGCGTGTACGAAGACCGTTCGTTCGACTTCGTGCTCAAGACGCCCCCGGCGGCGCAGCTGCTGATCAAGGCCGCTGGGATCCCGAAGGGATCCGGCGTTCCTCACCGGGACAAGGTCGGTACGGTGACCCGCGCCCAGCTGCGCGAGATCGCTGAGAAGAAGATGGCCGACCTGAACGCGAACGACGTCGAGAACGCTTCGAAGATCATCGAGGGCACCGCGCGCTCGATGGGCATCACCGTCCGCGACTGATCCGGTCACCCGGCAGCGCAGCCTGCGCGGCCGTCACGCGGTGCGGGTCGCGATATCGCGGCACATCCCGATCGCGTGAACGCCAACCGTATTCAGTGGGAGGACAGCGGCAGCTGTCCGCCAGCTACCACAGGAGAATCAAGACATGCAGCACGGCAAGGCCTATCGCAAGGCCGCAGACCAGATCGACCGGTCCAAGACATACGTGCCGGCCGAGGCGATCAAGCTCGCCAAGTCGTCCAGCACGGCCAAGTTCGACGCCACCGTTGAGGTCGCGATGCGCCTCGGGGTCGACCCTCGTAAGGCCGACCAGATGGTCCGGGGCACCGTCAACCTTCCGCACGGCACCGGCAAGACCGCCCGCGTGATCGTCTTCGCCGCCGGGGAGAAGGCCGCCGAGGCGGAGGCGGCCGGCGCCGACGTCGTTGGGTCTGACGACCTGGTGGCCCGCATTCAGGAGGGCTGGCTGGACTTCGACGCGGCAATCGCCACGCCGGACCAGATGGCCAAGATCGGCCGAATCGCGCGGATCCTGGGCCCGCGCGGTCTCATGCCGAACCCGAAGACCGGGACGGTCACCATGAACGTCACGAAGGCGGTCTCCGACATCAAGGGCGGAAAGATCACCTTCCGGGTCGACAAGCACGCGAATCTGCACCTGATCATCGGCAAGGTGTCGTTCAGCGAGACGCAGCTGCTCGAGAACTACGGCGCCGTCCTCGACGAGGTTCTTCGCGCCAAGCCGTCCGCGGCGAAGGGCAAGTTCCTCAAGAAGGTGGCGGTCACCACGACGATGGGTCCGGGCATCCAGATCGACCCGAACGTCACAAAGAACCTGGCCGACTCGGAGTAGAGTCGCCGGCCACGCCGGATGGGCGCCGCGCCCTTACGCGCGGCGCCCATCCGCGTTTCCGCTTTGATACCGGCCGGTCCGGGCCGGGCCGTGCCAGATACGGTGGCCACGCAAGACGCGGTGGCCACGCAAGACGCGGTCGCCGGGCCAGACGCGGTCGCCCGGCCCGGCTGACCCGGAGCGGCGACCTGTGACACCGAGCCCGGCGATTTGGCGGCCGGGCCGCCAACCACGTACAGTCATTGCCGAAGTTCCACCCGAAGACCGCCGGTCACCGACCCGCGCAAGCGGCGAGGTCGAAGGTTCCGCCATCGAGCGGACGGCCCGCGCAGGGATGCGATCGGATGTCGATCCGGCCAAGTGCCGTGTCCGCCCCGTGCGCCCTGCGCCGGGGCGTTTTCTCGTTTGCGTGCCCGACCGGCCACAAGCAACGAGAGAGGAGGGACATGGCGGACAAGATTCGGACCGACAAGGGCGCTGCCGTTGCCGAGCTGACCGACAACTTCCGCAACTCGCCGGCGACTGTGCTGACCGAGTACCGCGGGTTGACGGTTTCCCAGCTCACCCAGCTGCGTCGCGCGCTCGGACCCACCACGACGTACGCGATCGCGAAGAACACTCTCGCGAAGCGTGCGGCGGCGGAGGCCGGCATCGACGGTCTCGACGCTTTGTTCACCGGTCCTACCGCGCTCGCCTTCGTCTCCGGCGACCCGGTTGAGGCAGCCAAGGGCCTGCGCGATTTCGCCAAGGCCAACCCGCTGCTCGTCATCAAGGGCGGCGTGTTCGAGGGCAAGGCGATCTCGGCGGCGGAAGTCACCAAGCTCGCTGATCTGGAGTCCCGTGAGGTGCTGCTGGCCAAGCTGGCCGGCGCCATGAAGCACAACCTGAGCAAGGCCGCGGCCGTGTTCCAGGCCCCGCTTTCGAAGACCGCGCGTCTGGCCGCGGCTCTGCAGGACAAGCGCGAAACGACCGACGGCGGTGCCGCAAGCCCCGCTTCTGACACCGATGGTGGCGCGGGCGCCACCGATTCTGAGTAATTCGAAAGGAGCGGACCCTAAATGGCGAAGCTGAGCACTGCTGAACTTCTTGACGCGTTCAAGGAGATGACGCTGATCGAGCTGTCCGAGTTCGTGAAGCAGTTCGAGGAGACCTTCGAGGTCACCGCCGCGGCCCCGGCCGCGATGATGGTCGCCGGCCCGGCCGGTGGTGGCGGTGGCGGCGCCGCCGCCGTCGAGGAGGAGAAGGACGAGTTCGACGTCATCCTCGACGGCGACGGTGGCAAGAAGATCCAGGTCATCAAGGTCGTGCGCGAGCTGACCGGCCTGGGCCTGAAGGAGGCCAAGGACCTGGTCGAGAGCGCTCCGAAGCCGTTCTGGAGAAGGCCAACAAGGAGAACGCCGACAAGGCCAAGGCCAAGCTCGAGGCCGAAGGCGCCAAGGTCACCCTCAAGTAAGTCCTTCCCGTTCGCGCTCGCGGGGCGCCATCCCGATCGGGGTGGTGCCCCGTGGCGTTGAAGGCACGACAGCGTCGCGGCCGGGTGTCGGCGCCGGCCGGCGGTGCGCTCGGGGAACCGGCGAGGCGCTGCCCGGCACTGGCGATCCCGGCAATCGTGCCTGGTAGCCGCGGGTGCACCCACCGTTAGTGTGAATCGCCGGACCGGCCGCCGCGTGGTGGTGCGGCGCGGTGGCCGGATTTTGAGCGCTGGTCCACCCGAATACAACAACTGCGACAGGCGCGGGAAGCCCTTGACGACGGGCGTTTCTGCGGGCACGCTGAACGGCAGCACCTACCAATGGACGCGGATAGGAGAACGGCCACCGCGTAACGAGGTGAGGCGGCCGACGGCCTTTCGGGTCGAGTGCCGCCGCACGCCGCGAGGAACTTTAGTGGCGTCGCTCGACAGCGGTTAGCCTTTCGGCTACACTGCTAGTTTGCGCTGCTTCCCATTTACCCACCCGTCGAGTTTGCCCTTTTTGGGGCATTCGACACGGGTCGGTTGGGGTGCGCGCTAAACGGCCGTTCTGCACCACAGGTCCTCGGAAGGACGCATCTTGGCAGCTTCCCGCCCTGCGAAGACCAGTAGCACATCGAGTGCTTTCGCTCCCCGCCGAGTTTCATTCGGCAGGATCACCGAACACCTTGAGGTTCCCAACCTTCTAGCCATCCAGACTCAGTCCTTCGACTGGTTGGTCGGCAATGAGGCCTGGGCATCTCGGTCCAGTGATGACCCGAGCGCCCTGTCTGGTCTCGCTGAGATTCTCGAAGAAATCAGTCCCATTGAGGACTTCTCCGGCACGATGTCGTTGTCGTTCTCTTCGCCCCGTTTCGATGAGGTCAAGGCCCCGATCGAGGAGTGCAAAGAGAAGGATCTGACGTACTGCGCACCGCTGTTCGTCACCGCCGAGTTCACCAACCACACGACTGGCGAGATCAAGAGCCAGACCGTGTTCATGGGTGACTTCCCGATGATGACGCCGAAAGGCACCTTCATCATCAACGGCACTGAGCGCGTCGTAGTAAGCCAGCTCGTCCGCTCGCCGGGCGTGTACTTCACCAAGGAGCCGGACAAGACCTCCGACCGCGATCTGACCAGCGTCAAGGTCATCCCGAGCCGGGGCGCCTGGCTGGAGTTCGACATCGACAAGCGCGAGACGGTCGGCGTACGCATCGACCGCAAGCGCCGCCAGGCGGTCACCGTCCTCCTGAAGGCCATCGGCTGGAGCGACGAGCGGATCCGCGAGCGGTTCGGCTGGTCCGAGCTGATGATGACGACCTTGGAGAAGGACCACATCGGCAGCCAGGACGAGGCGCTGCTCGACATCTACCGCAAGTTGCGTCCGGGCGAGCCGCCGACGCGCGAGAACGCTCAGAACCTGCTCGACAACCTGTTCTTCAACGCGAAGCGGTACGACGTCGCGAAGGTCGGGCGCTACAAGTTCAACAAGAAGCTCGAGATCGATGTGCCGATCACCGACCGGCGTCCTCACCGAGGAGGACATCGTGTCGACCGTCGAGTACCTCTGCCGCCTGCACGCGGGCGAGGAGGGCTACGAGGCCGACGACATCGATCACTTCGGCAACCGCCGCCTGCGTACCGTCGGCGAGCTGATCCAGAACCAGGTCCGGGTCGGTCTGTCCCGCATGGAGCGCGTCGTTCGCGAGCGTATGACCACGCAGGACGTCGAGGCGATCACGCCGCAGACCCTGATCAACATCCGCCCGGTGGTGGCGGCGATCAAGGAGTTCTTCGGAACGTCCCAGCTGTCGCAGTTCATGGACCAGACCAACCCGCTTGCGGGTCTGACCCACCGTCGCCGCCTGTCGGCGCTCGGCCCGGGCGGTCTGTCGCGTGAGCGCGCCGGCTTCGAGGTGCGCGACGTGCACCCGTCCCACTACGGCCGGATGTGCCCGATCGAGACGCCGGAGGGCCCGAACATCGGCCTGATCGGCGCCCTGTCGACGTTCGCGCGGGTCAACCCGTTCGGGTTCATCGAGACGCCGTACCGCAAGGTGGTCAACGGCAAGGTCAGCGACCAGATCGACTACCTGACCGCCGACGAGGAAGACCGGCACGTCATCGCCCAGGCGAACGAGCCGCTGAAGGTCCGACGGCGCGTTCGGCAACAGCCGCGTGCTGGTCCGCCGCAAGGGTGGCGAGGTCGACTTCGTGACTCCCGAGGGCGTCGACTACATGGACGTCTCGCCGCGCCAGATGGTGTCGGTGGCGACCGCCATGATCCCGTTCCTCGAGCACGATGACGCCAACCGCGCCCTGATGGGCGCGAACATGCAGCGCCAGGCGGTGCCGCTGGTCAAGGCCGAGGCGCCGCTGGTCGGTACGGGCATGGAGTACCGTGCCGCGGTCGACGCCGGCGATGTCGTCGTCGCCGAGGTCGGGCGGTGTGGTCGAGGACCTGTGCGCCGACTACGTCACGATCGCGCAGGACGACGGCCACCGGCGTACCTACCTGCTGCACAAGTTCCGCCGCTCGAACTCCGGCTCCTGCGTCAACCAGAAGCCGGTGGTGTTCGAGGGCGACCGGGTCGAGGCCGGCCAGGTCATCGCGGACGGGCCGTGCACCGACGATGGCGAGATGGCCCTCGGCCGCAACCTCCTGGTGGCGTTCATGCCGTGGGAGGGCCACAACTACGAGGACGCGATCATCCTGTCCCAGCGGCTGGTGCAGAATGACGTCCTCACCTCGATCCACATCGAGGAGCACGAGGTCGACGCGCGTGACACCAAGCTCGGTCCGGAAGAGATCACCCGCGACATCCCGAACGTCAGCGAGGAGATGCTCGCTGACCTCGATGAGCGGGGCATTGTCCGGATCGGTGCCGAGGTGGTGCCCGGTGACATCCTGGTCGGCAAGGTCACGCCGAAGGGCGAGACCGAACTGACGCCGGAAGAGCGCCTGCTGCGAGCGATCTTCGGAGAGAAGGCCCGGGAAGTCCGGGACACCTCGCTGAAGGTGCCGCACGGCGAGTCCGGAACGGTCATCGGTGTCCGCACGTTCAGCCGCGAGGATGGCGACGAGTTGTCCCCGGGCGTGAACGAGCTGGTCCGTGTCTACGTCGCGCAGAAGCGCAAGATCCAGGACGGCGACAAGCTCGCCGGCCGCCACGGCAACAAGGGTGTCATTTCCAAGATCCTTCCGGTCGAGGACATGCCGTTCCTTGAGGACGGCACGCCGGTCGACATCGTGCTCAATCCGCTCGGTGTGCCCGGCCGGATGAACGTCGGCCAGGTCCTGGAGACCCACCTCGGGTGGGTGGCCAAGACCGGCTGGAAGATCGACGGAGACGACAAGGACTGGAAGAAGGCGCTGCGGGCGATCAACGCGCACGAGTCGGTTCCCGACTCGAACGTGGCGACGCCGGTCTTCGACGGTGCCCACGAAGAGGAGATCGCCGGTCTGCTCTCGTCGACGCTGCCGACCCGTGACGGTCAGCGGCTGGTCGGTGAGAACGGCAAGGCACGCCTGTTCGACGGGCGCTCCGGGGAGCCGCTTCCGGATCCGATCGCCGTGGGCTACATCTACATCCTCAAGCTGAACCACCTGGTCGACGACAAGATCCACGCCCGGTCGACCGGACCGTACTCGATGATCACCCAGCAGCCGCTCGGTGGTAAGGCGCAGTTCGGTGGCCAGCGGTTCGGTGAGATGGAGTGCTGGGCCATGCAGGCCTACGGCGCGGCGTACGCGCTGCAGGAGCTGCTGACGATCAAGTCGGATGACGTTCTCGGCCGGGTGAAGGTCTATGAGGCCATCGTCAAGGGCGAGAACATCCCCGAGCCGGGCATTCCGGAGTCGTTCAAGGTGCTTCTCAAGGAGCTGCAGTCGCTGTGCCTGAACGTTGAGGTGCTGTCCAGCGACGGTGTGGCGCTTGAGATGCGCGAGACCGACGACGAGGTATTCCGGGCTGCCGAGGAACTCGGCATCGACCTGTCTCGCCGCCCGAACGAAGGCGTGAGCAGCGTTGACGAGATCTGAGTGTGAGCGGGCCGTTCGCGGCCCGCTCGGCCAGGGTCCTGTGATTGAGCGCGAAGCGACACGACGGCAAATTTTCTGCCGCGAAGCGACACGAGGGAATTAAACGTGCTTGACGTCAACTACTTTGATGAGTTGCGCATCGGCCTGGCGACGGCTGACGACATTCGTCAGTGGTCGCACGGCGAGGTTAAGAAGCCGGAAACCATTAACTACCGGACCCTGAAGCCGGAAAAGGACGGGCTCTTCTGCGAGAAGATCTTCGGTCCGACCCGGGACTGGGAGTGCTACTGCGGGAAGTACAAGCGAGTCCGGTTCAAGGGCATCATCTGTGAGCGTTGTGGCGTCGAGGTGACCCGTGCCAAGGTCCGCCGCGAGCGGATGGGTCACATCGAGCTGGCCGCCCCGGTCACGCACATCTGGTACTTCAAGGGCGTACCGAGCCGCCTCGGCTACCTGCTCGACCTGGCGCCGAAGGATCTTGAGAAGATCATCTACTTCGCGTCGTACGTGGTCACCAAGGTCGACACCGAGGCTCGCCATCGGGATATGTCCACCCTGGAGTCGGAGATCGGTGCCGAGAAGCGGCATGCCGAAAGTGCCCGGGACAACGAGATCGAGAAGCGTGCCACCAAGCTCGAGCAGGACCTTGCCGAGTTGGAGGCCGAGGGTGCCAAGGCGGACGTGCGCCGCAAGGTCAAGGAGTCTGGCGAGCGCGAGATGCGCCAGATGCGAGACCGGGCCCAGCGGGAGATCGACCGTCTCGACGAGGTGATGGACACCTTCCGCAAGCTGGAGCCGAAGCAGCTGGTCACCGATGAGCTGCTCTACCGCGAGCTTCGGGATCGCTTTGGCGAGTACTTCGAGGGCAGCATGGGCGCCGAGGCGATCAAGGCGCTCATCGAGGAGATGGACCTCGACGCCGAGGCCAATGATCTGCGCGAGACCATCCGTACCGGGAAGGGCCAGCGCAAGATCCGGGCGCTCAAGCGGCTGAAGGTCGTGGCGGCGTTCCTGAACACCACGAACTCGCCGCTCGGCATGGTGCTCGACTGCGTGCCGGTGATCCCGCCGGACCTGCGCCCGATGGTGCAGCTCGACGGTGGCCGGTTCGCCACGTCCGACCTGAACGACCTGTACCGCCGGGTGATCAACCGGAACAACCGCCTCAAGCGGCTGATCGACCTCGGCGCGCCCGAGATCATCGTCAACAACGAGAAGCGGATGCTCCAGGAGGCCGTCGACGCGCTGTTCGACAACGGCCGCCGGGGCCGGCCGGTCACCGGGCCGGGTAACCGGCCGCTCAAGTCGCTGTCCGACATGCTGAAGGGCAAGCAGGGCCGGTTCCGCCAGAACCTGCTGGGCAAGCGCGTCGACTACTCCGGCCGTTCGGTCATCGTCGTCGGCCCGCGGCTTAAGCTGCACCAGTGCGGCCTGCCCAAGCAGATGGCGCTGGAGCTGTTCAAGCCGTTCGTCATGAAGCGGCTGGTCGATCTCAACCACGCGCAGAACATCAAGTCCGCCAAGCGGATGGTCGAGCGGCAGCGGCCGGTCGTGTGGGACGTGCTGGAAGAGGTCATCGCCGAGCACCCGGTGCTGCTGAACCGGGCGCCGACCCTGCACCGGCTGGGCATCCAGGCCTTCGAGCCGCAGCTGGTCGAGGGCAAGGCGATCCAGATCCACCCGCTGGTCTGCACCGCGTTCAACGCCGACTTCGACGGTGACCAGATGGCGGTACACGTGCCGCTGTCCGCCGAGGCCCAGGCCGAGGCGCGGATCCTGATGCTGTCGTCGAACAACATCCTCAAGCCGGCCGACGGCAAGCCGGTCACCATGCCGACCCAGGACATGGTCATCGGCCTGTACCACCTCACGCACCGGCGTGAGGGCGCGACCGGATCCGGGCGCTCGTTCAGCTCGGACGCCGAGGCGTGGATGGCATACGACAACGGCGAGCTGCACCTTCAGGCACCGGTGAAGATCCGGCTCGACAACGTCGCGTCGATCGACAACGGAGTCGGCGCCGCGCCGTGGATCGCGCCAGAGGACTGGACCGAGGGCACGCCGCTGATCGTCGACACCACCCTTGGCCGGGTGCTGTTTAACGAGACGTTGCCCGACGGGTACCGGTTCGTGAACTTCGAGATCCGCAAGGGACAGCTGTCGACGATCGTCAACGACCTGGCCGAGCGGTTCCCGAAGGTGGCGCTGGCGGCGACGCTGGACGCGCTCAAGGAAGCCGGCTTCCACTGGGCCACCTGGTCCGGCGTGACGATCGGCATGGCCGACATCATCCAGCCGCCGAACAAGGGCCTGATCCTGGAGCGGCACGAGAAGGAAGCCGAGCGGATCGACAAGCAGTTCCAGCGTGGTCTGATGACCGCCGAGGAACGGCGAAGCGAGCTGATCGAAATCTGGACCAAGGCGACCGGTGAGGTGGCCAAGGACATGGAGACGTCGCTGCCGCAGACCAACCCGCTGTGGCAGATGATCTTCTCCGGCGCCCGAGGCAACATGCTGCAGCTGCGGCAGATCGCGGCGATCCGTGGTCTGGTGGCCAACCCCAAGGGTGAGATCATCCCGCGGCCGATCAAGTCGAGCTACCGCGAGGGTCTGACCGTGCTGGAGTACTTCATCTCCACCCACGGTGCCCGTAAGGGTCTGGCTGACACCGCCCTGCGTACCGCCGACTCGGGCTACCTGACCCGGCGTCTGGTGGACGTCTCGCAGGACGTGATCATCCGCGAGGAGGACTGCGGCACCGATCGCGGTATCAGCATGGCCGTGGGCCAGCACATCGACGGAAAGCTCGTGGTACACGAGCACTCCGAGACCGGTGCGCACGCCCGGACGCTCGCCGACGACATCACCGACACCGACGGCAACGTCGTGGTGGCCCGGGGCGCCGACCTCAACTCGATCCTGATCGAGAAGATCGTGGCGGCCGGCGTCGACACGGTACGGGTGCGCTCGGTGCTTACCTGCGAGTCGAAGCTGGGCGTGTGCGGTGCCTGCTACGGCCGGTCGCTGCCGACCGGTAAGACGGTCGACATCGGCGAGGCGGTCGGCATCATCGCGGCCCAGTCCATCGGTGAGCCGGGTACGCAGCTGACCATGCGTACCTTCCACACCGGTGGTGTCGCGGGTGACGACATCACCCAGGGTCTGCCCCGGGTCCAGGAGATCTTCGAGGCGCGGGTGCCGAAGGGCAAGGCGCCGATCGCGGAGTCTCCGGGCCGGATCCGGATCGAGGATGGCGACCGTTCGCGGAAGATCATCATAACTCCGGACGACGGCAGCGACGAGATCGTGCACGACAAGATCTCCAAGCGGGTCCGGCTGCGCCCGGGCATCGTCGACGGCGCGCACGTGGACGTCGGCGAGAAGCTCACCGAGGGCACCATCGATCCGCACGAGTTGCTGCGCATCATGGGTCCGCGCGCGGTCCAGGTCCACCTCACCCAGGAGGTGCAGGAGGTCTACCGCTCGCAGGGCGTCATGATCCACGACAAGCACATCGAGATCATCATTCGGCAGATGCTGAAGCGGGTCACGGTGATCGATTCCGGCTCGACCGAGTTCCTGCCGGGTCTGCTTGTCGATCGCGCTCAGTTCGAGGCGGAGAACCGCCGGCTGGTCTCCGAGGGTGGCGAGCCCGCGGCCGGTCGTCCGGTGCTGATGGGCATCACGAAGGCGTCGCTCGCGACGGACTCGTGGCTGTCGGCGGCCTCGTTCCAGGAGACCACCCGCGTCCTCACCGACGCGGCGATCAACGCGCGCAGCGACTCGCTGATCGGTCTCAAGGAGAACGTCATCATCGGAAAGCTCATCCCGGCCGGTACCGGCATCAGCAAGTACCGCAACGTCCGGGTGGAGCCGACCGAGGAGGCGAAGGCCAAGGTCTACTCGATGACCGGCTACACCGAAAGCGACTACGGATTCGGGCCGGCGAGCGGGCAGGCAATCCCGCTCGACGACTTCGACTTCGGGTCGTACCGGTAACCGGCAGGCCAGCAGCGAAACAGTTCGCACCGGACGCGGCGCCCCGACGGGGGCGCCGCGTCCGGTTTTGTGGTCTGCTAGAGGGGTGACCGTGACCCAGACGCCGGAACTGCGCCACCCGCTCGACCCCGAGCCGGTGCGCTCCACCAAGGCGGTCGGGGTGCTTGCGCTCGGCGGGATCGCGGCACTAACCGGCTTCTTCGTCGGCGGGGTGATTCCCGCGACGATCGCGCTGGTGCTGGCACGATCGGCGAAATCGGACATGATCGCCGCTCGCGGTTATCTCACCGGGGCACGCGAACTGCGTACCGGGATCCGTCTGGCCTGGGTCGGCATCGTGCTGGCGGCCACGGCGATCGTGATCGCGTCGGTCATCGGCATCCTGCACGTTGCCGCGTCGCCCGGCGGTCACCACTTCGCCCCCGGTACCGATTAATGTGATCTCGTGACCGAACCGCCACGGCATCCCGCGTACCCGCCGCCGCTGGCCGGGCCACCACCGGCACCGCCCCAGGCGGGGCCGCCGCTGGCTGGTCCGGTCCGGATCGAGCCGGTCGAGGGCACCGACTTCGGACTCGCATACGCGCGGGTGGCACCGGTTCGGTCCGGACCCGCGATCGGGGCCCTGATCGCCGGCATCGGGTCGATCCTCGTGTCGCTGGTGGAGATCTGCCTGGGCCTCGCCGGTTCCACCCGAGGCTGGGGAGCGCTGGTGTCCGGAGCGTTTGCCATTCTGTCGTTCCTGCTCGGCCTGGGTGCAGCCGGGCTCGGCACCTCGGCCCGGCGAGCCATCAAGCGGGCCGAGGGTGTGATCGACGGCGGCGGGATCGCGTTTGCCGGTCTGGTGTGCGGGCTGACCGGGATGGTGCTCGCGGTCTTCGGCTTCGCGAGCACGCTGCTGGCCACCGTGGCCGGCTGAGCCAACCTGGCCCGGGCGCGAACACGGACCCGCCCGGCCAGGTAAACTAAGTGCCGGGATTTCTTCCGGGCCGGATACCTACCGATGCCGTCGGCTCGGGGGATTTCCGCTCAGGCAGCCAAGCGTGTCCACTGGGGTGCCGTGCTGGTTGAGACGATCGATGGACCGGACGGCGATCGCGCCGATGGCCGGTTGACCGCAGGGTGAGTTGGGACACGTCCCGGGCCTTGAGGATCGGTCGTTTTGACCTGTGCGCTCGCAGTGGGTATTCTTGTCCTTCGTGCCCGGGCTAGCCCGGGCCCATCGTGCGCGCGCGAAAACGACTGCGGGATCAAGTGCCCCGTCGATCGCTGCGCCGATGACCCAAACCGGCGTAGCGAAAGCCAACGCCGGGCCCCGTGAACTGGGCGACACGCCCGACCGCGGGGGTCGGATCGAGAGATCCGTTACACCACCACAGACCACAGGGAGCAGAGGCCCGGTGCCCACAATCCAGCAGCTGGTCCGCAAGGGCCGCACGGCCAAGACCGGCAAGACGAAGACGCCCGCGCTGAAGGGTAGCCCGCAGCGCCGTGGCGTCTGCACGCGTGTTTACACGACGACCCCGAAGAAGCCGAACTCCGCTCTCCGCAAGGTCGCGCGTGTCAAGCTGACCAGCCAGGTTGAGGTCACCGCCTACATTCCGGGTGTCGGGCACAACCTGCAGGAGCACTCGATCGTGCTCGTCCGCGGCGGTCGTGTTAAGGATCTGCCGGGTGTTCGTTACAAGATCATTCGCGGTTCGCTCGACACTCAGGGCGTCCGCAACCGTAGGCAGGCCCGCAGCCGCTACGGTGCGAAGAAGGAGAAGAGCTAATGCCGCGTAAGGGCCCCGCTCCGCGCCGCCCGCTGGTCGCTGACCCGGTCTACAACTCGCCGCTGGTCACCCAGCTCATCAACAAGATCCTGACCGAGGGCAAGCGGTCCTTGGCGGAGCGGATCGTGTACGGCGCGCTGGAGGGCTGCCGCGAGAAGTCGGGCACCGATCCGGTAGTCACGCTCAAGCGCGCCATGGACAACGTTAAGCCGACCCTTGAGGTCCGCAGCCGCCGTGTCGGTGGCGCGACCTACCAGGTGCCGGTGGAGGTCCGCCCGGCTCGCGCTACGACGCTGGGCCTGCGGTGGATCGTGTCGTACTCGAGGGCTCGCCGCGAGAAGACCATGGTCGAGCGGCTTCAGAACGAACTGCTCGACGCCAGCAATGGCCTGGGCGCCGCGGTGAAGCGCCGGGAAGACACGCACAAGATGGCCGAGTCGAACAAGGCCTTTGCTCACTACCGGTGGTAGTTAGCGCCGATCATCGGCGGCAGCACCGCCGGTGATCGAAGAGCACGAGACGCCTGCCGTGTCTTGTGCCCACTTCTAAAGCAAGGAAGAAGGGACATCGTGGCTTCCGCCGACAACGCGCTCGCCAAGCTCCGCAATATCGGGATCATGGCGCACATCGATGCCGGTAAGACGACGACGACCGAGCGGATCCTCTTCTACACCGGTATCACCTACAAGATCGGTGAGGTCCACGAGGGCGCTGCCGTCATGGACTGGATGGAGCAGGAGCAGGAGCGCGGTATCACCATTACTTCCGCCGCCACCAAGTGCGAGTGGAAGGGCCACACGATCCAGATCATCGACACGCCCGGCCACGTCGACTTCACCGTCGAGGTCGAGCGGTCGCTGCGCGTGCTCGACGGCGCGGTCGCCGTGTACGACGGCGTCGCCGGAGTGGAGCCGCAGACCGAGAACGTGTGGCGTCAGGCCGACAAGTACCGCGTTCCGCGCATGTGCTTCGTGAACAAGCTGGACCGCACCGGTGCTGACTTCTTCCGCTGTGTCGACATGATGGTGGATCGGCTGAACGCCACGCCGCTGGTGCTGCAGATCCCGATCGGCCTCGAGGCCGAGCACATCGGCGTCGTCGATCTGATCAACATGCGGGCGCTGACCTGGCGTGGTGAGACCCAGAAGGGTGAGGACTACGCCGTCGAGGAGATTCCGGCATCGCTGGTCGACCAGGCCAACGAGTACCGCGAGAAGCTGCTCGAGACGCTGGCCGAGGTCGACGACACGGTCATGGAGAAGTACCTCGAAAGCGAGGAGATCTCGGTCGACGAGGTGAAGGCGGCGATCCGCCGGGCCACCATCGCCAGCAAGGCGAACCCGGTCCTGTGCGGTTCGGCGTTCAAGAACAAGGGCGTTCAGCCCATGCTCGACGCCGTGGTCGACTACCTGCCGTCGCCGCTGGACATTCCGGCGATCGAGGGCACCGCGACCGACGGTGAGACGCCGATCCTGCGCAAGCCGTCGGTGACCGAGCCGTTCTCGGCGCTTGCCTTCAAGATCCAGACTGACCGGCACCTCGGCAAGCTGACCTACGTCCGGGTCTACTCCGGCAAGGTCGAGTCGGGCTCGCAGCTGGTCAACTCCACGAAGGACCGCAAGGAGCGCATCGGCAAGATCTACCAGATGCACGCCAACAAGCGCGAGGAGCGTACGTCGGCGCAGGCAGGTGACATCATCGCGGTGCAGGGTCTGAAGCAGACCACCACCGGTGACACGCTGTGTGACCCGGCCAAGCCGGTCATCCTTGAGTCGATGACGTTCCCCGAGCCGGTCATCTCGGTCGCGATCGAGCCGAAGTCGAAGGCGGATCAGGAGAAGCTCGGCACCGCCATCCAGCGGCTCGCCGAGGAGGACCCGACCTTCCGCGTCCGTAACGACGAGGAGACCGGTCAGACGGTAATCTCCGGCATGGGCGAGCTTCACCTGGACATTCTCGTCGACCGCATGCGGCGCGAGTTCAACGTCGAGGCGAACATCGGCAAGCCGCAGGTGGCCTACCGCGAGACGATCCGTCGCGTGGTGGAGAAGGCCGAGTACACGCACAAGAAGCAGACCGGTGGTTCGGGTCAGTACGCCAAGGTGCTGGTCAAGGTCGAGCCGCTGCCATTGGACGGCGAGTCGACGTACGAGTTCGTCAACGCGGTCACCGGTGGCCGGATTCCGAAGGAGTTCATCCCGTCGGTCGATGCCGGCGCCCAGGACGCGATGCAGTACGGCGTCCTGGCCGGCTTCCCGCTGGTCGGCATCAAGCTGACCCTGCTCGACGGTGCGTACCACGAGGTCGACTCGTCAGAAATGGCGTTCAAGATTGCTGGTTCGATGGTGATGAAGGAGGCGGCTCGCAAGGCCGACCCGGTCATCCTCGAACCGATGATGTCCGTCGAGGTCGTCACCCCCGAGGAGAACATGGGTGACGTCATCGGCGACCTTAACTCGCGGCGAGGCATGATCCAGGCGATGGAAGAGCGCGGCGGTGCCCGTGTCGTCCGAGCCCTGGTGCCGTTGTCGGAGATGTTCGGCTACGTCGGCGACCTGCGGTCGAAGACCCAGGGCCGGGCGAGCTACAGCATGCAGTTCGACTCCTATGCGGAGGTGCCGGCGTCGGTGGCGAAGGAGATCATCGCGAAGGCGACAGGCGAGTGAGCATCGCAGCGAAGCGCGGAGCGGAGCGAGTCTGGAGCCGAGCCGTTTGGTTCAGCGAAGGCGACAGGCGAGTGAGCATCGCAGCGAAGCGCGGAGCGGAGCGAGTCTGGAGCCGAGCCGTTTGGTTCAGTGAAGGCGACAGGCGAGTGAGCATCGCAGCGAAGCGCGGAGCGGAGCGAGTCTGGAGCCGAGCGGAGTTCATCGCGAAGGCCGCCGGCGAGTAGCGCGGACGCACGGTGCTCCCGCGGTTCGTGGGAGCACCGGGATCGAGCAACAAAGTAAGTCTGGGTAGTTGGGCTGCTAGCCGGCCGCCCACCTGACACGACGTAGTAGGAACCAAGAAGTCCACAGGAGGAACCAGTGGCGAAGGCTAAGTTCGAGCGGAACAAGCCGCACGTCAACATCGGCACCATTGGTCACATCGACCACGGCAAGACCACGCTCACCGCGGCGATTACCAAGGTCCTGCACGACAAGATGCCGGAACTCAACCCGTACACGCCGTTCGACGAGATCGACAAGGCGCCGGAGGAGAAGGCTCGTGGTATCACGATCTCCATCGCGCACGTCGAGTACCAGACCGACAAGCGCCACTACGCGCACGTCGACTGCCCGGGTCACGCCGACTACATCAAGAACATGATCACCGGTGCGGCCCAGATGGACGGCGCGATCCTCGTGGTCGCGGCGACCGACGGCCCGATGCCGCAGACGCGCGAGCACGTGCTGCTCGCTCGCCAGGTCGGCGTGCCGTACATCGTGGTGGCTCTGAACAAGAGCGACATGGTCGACGACGAGGAACTTCTGGAACTCGTCGAGCTTGAGGTCCGCGAGCTGCTTTCGAGCCAGGAGTACCCGGGCGACGACCTGCCGGTCGTGCGTGTCTCGGCACTCAAGGCGCTTGAGGGCGACGAGAAGTGGGGCGACGCCCTCATGGACCTGATGAACGCGGTCGACGAGAACATCCCGCAGCCGGAGCGTGAGATCGACAAGCCGTTCCTGATGCCAATCGAGGACGTCTTCACGATCACCGGTCGCGGTACCGTCGTCACCGGCCGTTGCGAGCGCGGTGTCCTGCTGCCGAACGAGGACGTTGAGATCGTCGGCATCAAGGAGAAGTCGCTCAAGACCAAGGTCACCGCCATCGAGATGTTCCGCAAGACCCTCGATGACGCGCGCGCCGGTGAGAACGTCGGTCTGCTTCTGCGTGGTGTCAAGCGCGAAGAGGTCGAGCGCGGCATGGTCGTCGTGAAGCCCGGCTCCACGACGCCGCACACCGAGTTCGAGGCCCAGGTCTACATCCTGAGCAAGGAGGAGGGCGGCCGGCACACGCCGTTCTTCCAGAACTACCGGCCGCAGTTCTACTTCCGGACCACCGACGTCACCGGCGTCGTCACGCTGCCTGAGGGCACCGAGATGGTTATGCCGGGCGACAACACCGCCATGACGGTCAAGCTGATCCAGCCGATCGCCATGGAGGACGGCCTCAAGTTCGCCATCCGTGAGGGTGGCCGGACCGTGGGTGCCGGTCGCGTCACCAAGATCCTGAAGTGAACTAGGTAACCCTGATTTCCCTTGCCGTAGGTCTCTACGGCATAATGGACAGGTTGCGTTTTGCGCGGCGCGGTGGACCGCCGGTCTTCGGCCGGTTCGCCGCGCCCGCATGGCGCCCATGTGTGTGTGCCAGCGTGGCGTGCGCCGGGTGCCTCCTGACCCTCTCGGGTGTCGGGCCGAAATAGCAGGTAGTTGGCTGGCCGATAATGGCGGAGCCAGGCCGGCAGTCGCGACACGCCCGACCGCGGGGGTCGAACAATGGGCCGCAGTACTGGGCATACCCAGCTGCTGCGGGGTATGCGAGGCGATCCTCGCATGGCGCGGTATCGAGAAGAAGGAACAGAAGCCACCATGGCGGGACAGAAGATCCGCATCCGGCTCAAGGCCTACGACCACGAGGTCGTCGACTCCTCGGCGCGGAAGATCGTCGAGACGGTGACGCGTACCGGTGCTCAGGTCGCGGGCCCGGTGCCGCTGCCGACTGAGATCAACCGCTACTGCGTCATCCGCTCGCCGCACAAGTACAAGGACTCGCGCGAGCACTTCGAGATGCGCACGCACAAGCGTCTGATCGACATCATCGACCCGACCCCGAAGACGGTCGACTCGCTCATGCGTCTCGACCTTCCGGCGGGCGTCGACATCGAGATCAAGCTGTAGGGACCGGACTAATGGACAGGCAAGTCAAGGGGATCCTGGGCGCCAAGCTCGGCATGACCCAGGTCTGGGACAACAACAAGGTTGTCCCGGTGACCGTGGTGCAGGCCGGCCCGTGCGTCGTCAGCCAGGTGCGCACCCCGGACAAGGACGGCTATTCGGCCGTGCAGCTGGCGTTCGGCCAGATCGACCCGCGTAAGGTCAACAAGCCGTTGACCGGTCACTACGCGAAGTCGGGCGCGGCGCCGCGCCGGCACATCGTCGAGCTGCGGACCACCGACGCGAGCGAGTACACCCTCGGCCAGGAGGTGACCGTCGACCAGTTCGCTGCCGGGCAGGTCATCGACGTCACCGGTAAGACCAAAGGCAAGGGCTTCGCGGGTGTGATGAAGCGTCACGGCTTCCACGGCCTGCGTGCCAGCCACGGTGTCGAGCGCAAGCACCGCTCGCCCGGTTCCATCGGTGCGTGCGCCACCCCCGGTCGCGTCTTCAAGGGCGTGCGGATGGCCGGCCGGATGGGTTCCCGGCGGTTCACCGTGCAGAACCTGACCATCCAGGACGTGGACGCCGAGCGGAACCTGATCCTGGTACGCGGCGCGATCCCCGGCCCGGCCGGCGCGCTGGTGCTGGTTCGTGAGGCGGCCAAGGTCGGCAAGAAGGGCGGTGCCCAGTGACCACGGTTGACGTGATCAAGATCGACGGCGCCAAGGGTGACTCGGTCGAGTTGCCGGCGGACATCTTCGACGTGCAGGCGAACATCCCGCTGATGCACCAGGTCGTCGTTGCCCAGCTGGCCGCGGCGCGCCAGGGTACGCACAAGGCGAAGTCGCGTGGCGAGGTCTCCGGCGGTGGCCGCAAGCCGTACAAGCAGAAGGGCACCGGCCGGGCCCGCCAGGGCTCGACCCGCGCGCCGCAGTTCGCCGGCGGTGGCGTCGTCCACGGCCCGGTGCCGCGGGACTACTCGCAGCGGACGCCCAAGAAGATGAAGGCCGCCGCTCTGCGCGGCGCCTTGTCCGACCGGGCCCGCGACGGCCGTGTACACGTGGTCGAGGGCTTCGTGGCGGCCGGCGAGAAGCCGTCCACCAAGACGGCCAAGGCGACGCTGGAGAACGCGACCGAGTCGAACAAGGTTCTGGTCGTGCTCGGCTCGACCGACGAGCTGAACTGGGTCAGCCTCCGAAACCTGCCGACCGTGCACCTGATCGAGGCCGGCCAGCTCAACACGTACGACGTGCTGGTCGCTGACGAGGTGGTCTTCACGGCCGAGGCACTCGAGGAGTTCCTGGGCGTGTCCGCCGGAACCGATAAGGAGTCGGACAAGTGAGCACCGTCGCCGACCCGCGCGACATCATCGTCGCGCCGGTCGTCTCCGAGAAGAGCTACAGCGAGCTGAACCAGAACTGGTACACGTTCCTGGTGCACCCGGACGCCAACAAGACCGAGATCAAGATCGCTATCCAGCAGATCTTCAACGTCCGGGTGCTGTCCGTTAACACTCTGAACCGTGAGGGCAAGCGCAAGCGCACCCGTACTGGTTTCGGCAAGCGCAAGGACACGAAGCGCGCGATGGTCAAGCTCGCTGAGGGCGACCGGATCGAAGCCTTCGGCGGCCCGGTCAGCTGAGGGGTATAGACAATGGGTATTCGTAAGTACAAGCCGACAACGCCGGGCCGCCGTGGATCGAGTGTCTCCGACTTCGCCGAGGTCACCCGGTCCACCCCGGAGAAGTCGCTGCTCGCTCCGCTGCACGGCAAGGGCGGTCGCAACGTCCACGGTCGCGTGACCACGCGGCACCAGGGCGGTGGCCACAAGCGGCAGTACCGGATCATCGACTTCAAGCGGGTCGACAAGGACGGCGTGCCGGCCAAGGTCGCGCACATCGAATACGACCCGAACCGTACGGCCCGGATCGCGCTGCTGCACTACGCCGATGGCGAGAAGCGCTACATCATCGCGCCGCAGGACCTCAAGCAGGGCGACACCGTCGAGTCCGGCCCGGGCGCCGACATCAAGCCGGGCAGCAACCTGGCGCTGCGGAACATCCCGGTCGGTACCACGGTCCACTGCGTCGAGTTGCGCCCGGGCGGCGGTGCCAAGCTGGCCCGCTCCGCCGGCGTCGGCATCCAGTTGCTGGGCCGCGAGGGTGACTACGCCACGCTGCGCATGCCGTCCGGTGAGATCCGGCGCGTACTGGTCGGCTGCCGGGCCACCGTCGGCGAGATCGGCAACGCCGACCAGTCGAACATCAACTGGGGTAAGGCCGGCCGCATGCGCTGGAAGGGCAAGCGCCCGACCGTCCGTGGTGTCGCGATGAACCCGGTCGACCACCCGCACGGTGGTGGTGAGGGCAAGACCTCCGGTGGTCGCCACCCGGTGAACCCGAAGGGCAAGCCCGAGGGCCGTACCCGTCGTAAGGGCCAGCCGAGTGACCGGCTGATCGTCCGCCGCCGCTACGCCACGCGTAAGCGCGGCTGAGGGAGATAACCGAGATGCCACGCAGCCTGAAGAAGGGCCCGTTCGTCGACGACCACCTGATGAAGAAGGTGGAGGCGCAGAACGAGAAGAGCTCGAAGACCGTGATCAAGACTTGGTCGCGGCGGTCGATGATCGTGCCCGAGATGCTCGGTCACACCATCGCGGTCCACGACGGTCGCAAGCACGTGCCGGTGTTCGTGTCCGAGTCGATGGTCGGGCACAAGCTCGGCGAGTTCGCGCTGACCCGGACGTTCAAGGGTCATGAAAAGGACGACCGGAAGGCGCGCCGCCGCTAACCCGGTGCGCGTCCAGCCAGGAACTGACGAGAAGGATCGAACCGATGCCAACGAATCCCGACGCGGCAACGCTGCCGGGCGCGCGCGCGGTAGCGCGTTACGTCCGCGTATCGCCGATGAAGGCGCGCCGCGTGGTGAACCTCGTCCGCGGCTTGCCCGCGATGGAGGCCCTGACGGTGCTGAAGTTCGCGCCGCAGGCCGCTAGCGAGCCGGTTTACAAGGTGCTGGCCAGCGCGATCGCCAACGCGGAGAACAACGAGCGTCTCGACCCGGACTCGCTGCTCGTCAGCGAGGCCTTCGTGGATGAGGGCCCGACCATGAAGCGGTTCCGGCCGCGGGCGCAGGGCCGCGCGTACCGCATCCGCAAGCGGACCTGCCACATCACCATCGCGGTGGAGAGCGTCGTCGCGGCGCCGGCCCGTCCGGCCAAGGCGTCTGCGGCCAAGGCGGCGAAGGCCGCCGAGGTCGCCGAGGTCGCCGAGGCGCCGACCGAGACCGAGACGACCGAAGCCGCACCGGCCACCAAGGCCGCGAAGAAGGCGCCCGCTAAGAAGGCACCCGCCAAGAAGGCCGCGAAGAAGGCGACTGAGAGCAAGGCGGACGACAAGCCGGCCAGCGATGCCGAGGAAGGGGCCGAGTAATGGGCCAGAAGGTTCACCCGCACGGGTTCCGGCTCGGCATTTCCACCGAGTGGAAGAGCCGCTGGTACGCCGACAAACTGTACAAGGACTACATCGCCGAGGACGTCAAGATCCGCAAGATGATGTCCCGCGGCCTGGAGCGTGCCGGTATCGCGAGGGTGGACATCGAGCGCACCCGGGACCGGGTTCGTATCGACATCCACACCGCGCGTCCGGGCATCGTCATCGGACGCAAGGGCGCCGAGGCCGACCGCATCCGCACCGATCTGGAGAAGCTCACCGGCAAGCAGGTGCAGCTGAACATCCTTGAGGTGAAGAGTCCCGAGTCGGACGCGCAACTGGTTGCCCAGGGCGTCGCCGAGCAGCTGTCCAGCCGTGTCAGCTTCCGCCGGGCGATGCGCAAGGCGATCCAGTCGGCCATGAAGAACCCGCTGGTCAAGGGCATCCGGGTGCAGGTTTCCGGCCGCCTCGGCGGCGCCGAGATGAGCCGGACCGAGTTCTACCGCGAAGGCCGGGTGCCGCTGCACACGCTTCGCGCCAATATCGAGTACGGCTTCTTCGAGGCGCGTACCACCTTCGGCCGGATCGGCGTGAAGGTTTGGATCTACAAGGGTGACGCCGTTCCCGGTGCGCAGCCCGCCGTCGAGCCGAGCGCGGGCCGTCCGCGCCGGGGCGAGCGGTCGGACCGCCCCCGCCGTACCCGTTCCGGCTCGTCCGGTACGACCGCGGGTGGCACTGACGCCGGCCGGGCGGCCGCGGCCGTCGCGGACACGCCGGCGGCCGAGCCCACGCCGGCCGAGGCCGGTACGACCACAGCGCAGGAGGGCTGATCAATGCTGATGCCGCGTAAGCCCCCGAAGGGCTTCCGCAAGCCCCACCGCCCCAGCCGGAGCGGTGTGGCCAAGGGCGGCACTCGGGTGGTATTCGGTGATTTCGGTATCCAGGCTCTGGAGCCGGCGTACGTCACGAACCGCCAGATTGAGTCGGCTCGTATCGCGATGAACCGGCACATCCGCCGTGGCGGAAAGGTCTGGATCACGGTCTTCCCGGACAACGCTCTGACGAAGAAGCCGGCCGAGACCCGGATGGGTTCCGGTAAGGGTTCGCCGGAGTGGTGGGTCGCGAACGTGCACCCAGGCCGCATTCTCTTCGAGATGGCATTCCCGAACGAGGCAGTGGCCCGCGAAGCCCTGCGCCGCGCGATCCACAAGCTCCCGATGAAGTGCCGCATCGTCAAGCGTGAAGTAGGTGAGAACTGATGGCAGCCAACGTGAAGGCCGCTGAGCTGCGCGAGCTGTCGGACGACGACCTGGTCACCAAGCTCCGCGAGGCGAAGTCGGAACTGTTCAACCTGCGAGTGCAGGGCGCGACCGGTCAGCTGGACAACCACCGGCGGTTGCAGGTCATCCGGCGGGAGATTGCCCGGATTTACACGATCATGCGCGAGCGCGAGCTGGGGCTCTCGGTCGCGCCGACTGAGGTGGCGTCATGAGCGAGAGCAGCACCACGAGCGAGCGCGGTCGGCGCAAGGTCCGCGAGGGCCTCGTCGTCAGCGACAAGATGAACAAGACCGTCATCGTGTCGGTCGAGGACCGCGTCAAGCACCCTCTGTACGGCAAGGTCATGCGTCGTGCCAGCAAGTTGCAGGCGCACGACGAGGCCAACGCCTGCGGTATCGGCGACCGCGTGCTCCTGATGGAGACGCGCCCGCTGTCGGCCACCAAGCGCTGGCGGGTCGTCGAGATCCTCGAGAAGGCCAAGTAGTGACGGTGGGCCGGTCCTGTGCGGATCGGCCGCCGCAAGACGTAAAGCCCCCGCCCGCCGGCCAGGCGCCGGCGAGCGGGGGGAGGTTCTTCCAAGCTCCGGCCATGCCGGAGGACTGGCAGACAATCAGGAGATTGACGTGATCCAGCAGGAGTCGCGGCTTCGCGTCGCCGACAACACCGGTGCCCGGGAGATCCTGTGCATCCGGGTTCTCGGAGGCTCGGGTCGGCGCTACGCGAGCATCGGCGACGTCATCGTGGCCACGGTTAAAGACGCCATCCCCGGCGCCGGCGTGAGGAAGGGCGACGTCGTCAAGGCGGTCATCGTCCGGACCACGAAGGAGCGACGCCGCCCGGATGGCTCGTACATCCGATTCGATGAGAACGCCGCCGTCATCATCAAGGACGGCGGAGACCCGCGCGGTACGCGCATCTTCGGCCCGGTGGGCCGCGAGCTGCGCGACAAGCGGTTCATGAAGATCATCTCCCTCGCACCGGAGGTGTTGTAGGCCGTGAAGGTAAAGAAGGGCGACACGGTTCTCGTCATCGCCGGCCGGGACAAGGGCGCCAAGGGCAAGGTCATCGCGGCCTACCCGACGCTCGACACGGTCCTTGTCGAAGGCGTGAACCGGGTCAAGAAGCACACGCGCATCCAAAACACGCAGCGGGGCGCCAAGACCGGCGGCATCGTCACGCAAGAGGCGCCGATCCACGTGTCGAACGTGCAGGTGGTCGACTCCGACGGCAAGCCGACGCGCGTCGGGTACCGCGTGGAGACGGTGGAGCGTCCGGACGGTCGTACCAAGACCAACCGGATCCGCATCTCCCGCAAATCGGGTAAGGATCTGTGATGACGACGGCTACCGCTGAGAAGACCATGCCGCGCTTGAAGGCGCGCTACCGCAACGAGATCGTGGCGAAGCTGCAGGAGTCGCACAACTACGCGAACCCGATGCAGATCCCGGGTCTGGTGAAGATCGTCGTCAACATGGGTGTCGGCGAGGCCGCGCGGGACGCGAAGCTGATCGACGGCGCGGTGCGTGACCTGACCGCGATCACCGGTCAGAAGCCGTTGGTGCGCAAGGCGACCAAGTCGATCGCGCAGTTCAAGCTGCGCGAGGGCATGCCGATCGGCGCGAAGGTGACCCTGCGCGGCGACCGCATGTGGGAGTTCCTGGACCGGCTGCTGTCGATTGCGCTGCCTCGTATCCGCGACTTCCGCGGGCTGGACGGGCGCAAGCTGGACGGCAACGGCAACTACACGTTCGGTCTAACCGAGCAGTCGGTGTTCCACGAGATCGACCAGGACAAGATCGACCGCACGCGCGGTATGGATATCACGCTGGTGACCAGCGCCAAGACTGACGACGAAGGCCGCGAGCTGCTCAAGCTCCTGGGCTTCCCGTTCAAGGAGAACTGATCCATGGCCAAGAAGGCGCTGAAGATCAAGGCGGCCGCGAAGCCGAAGTTCGCGGTGCGCGCGTACACCCGCTGCCAGCGTTGTGGCCGGTCCAAGGCCGTCTACCGCAAGTTCGGGTTGTGCCGCGTTTGTATCCGGGAGATGGCTCACCGCGGTGAGCTGCCCGGCGTGTCCAAGGCTTCCTGGTAACCGGCTTGAATTCCTCTTCGCCGCAGGCCATCGAACGCATGGGTGGAACCGCGGCGAGAAAGGCAGACTGATTCATGACAATGACTGACCCGATCGCAGACATGCTTACCCGTCTGCGTAACGCCAACCAGGCGTACCACGATAACGTGACGATGCCGTACTCGCGGATCAAGGCGAATGTGGCCGAGGTGCTCAAGACCGAGGGCTACATCTCCGCGTGGGCCGTCGAGGAGCCGGCCGAGGGCGTGGTTGGCAAGAACCTGGTGATCGAGCTGAAGTTCGGTCCGAACCGCGAGCGCAGCCTCGCAGGCATCCGGCGCGTGTCGAAGCCCGGCCTGCGGGTGTACGCCAAGGCGCCGGAGCTACCGCGCGTTCTGGGCGGACTGGGCGTGGCCATCATCTCGACGTCCCAGGGGCTGCTCACTGACCGGCAGGCCCGCAAGCGAGGCGTGGGCGGGGAAGTCCTCGCCTACGTCTGGTAAGGAAGATCTGCCATGTCACGTATTGGACGTAAGCCAATTACGGTGCCCGCGGGCGTCGACATTGTCATCGACGGCCGGACCGTCAAGGTCAAGGGCCCGAAGGGCGAGTTGCAGCACACGCTGGCCGAGCCGATTACGGCCGAGCGGGCCGACAACGGCGACCTGGTGGTCGCGCGCCCGAACGAGGAGCGGCGCGCGAAGGAACTGCACGGTCTGTCGCGCACGCTGGTCGCCAACATGATCGTCGGAGTGACCGAGGGGTACAAGAAGTCCCTGGAGATCTCCGGTACCGGTTACCGCGTCACCGCCAAGGGCTCGGACCTTGAGTTCGCGCTCGGTTTCTCGCACCCGGTCGTTGTGGCGCCGCCGAAGGGCATCACCTTCAGCGTGGAGAGGCCCACGTTGTTCCACGTCTCCGGTATCGACAAGCAGCAGGTGGGTGAGATCGCCGCGAACATTCGCAAGATCCGCCCCCCGGAGCCTTACAAGGGCAAGGGCGTTCGGTACCAGGGTGAGGTTATCCGCCGCAAGGCTGGAAAGGCAGGTAAGAAGTGAGCGCGACTCTGCTCAAGCGCCGCAGCGGCGGTGGCGCGTCCGCGTCCCGTCGTGTCGGCAAGGCGCGTCGTCACTTCCGCGTGCGCAAGCACCTGGTCGGCACCGCGGCGCGTCCGCGGCTGGTTGTGACGCGGTCGCTGCGTCACATCGTCGCCCAGCTCGTCGACGACAGCGTCGGCCGCACGCTGGCTTCCGCTTCGACGCTCGATCCGTCGATCCGCGGGACCGAGGGCGCGAAGAGCGACCTGTCGAAGAAGGTCGGCACCTTGCTCGCCGAGCGGGCCAAGGCCGCCGGAATCACCAAGGTCGTTTTCGATCGCGGTGGCAACCAGTACGCCGGCCGGATTGCCGCGCTTGCTGACGCCGCCCGCGAAGCCGGACTCGAGTTCTAGGAGGGAAGCGTCTAATGCCAGGTCCACAGCGCAGGGGCGCCGGGTCCGGAAGTTCCGGCGGCGGTCAGACGGGCGACCGCCGGAGCCGTCGCGAGGGCGGCCGGGACCGTACGCCGGTCGAGAAGACCCCGCACATCGAGCGGGTCGTCACGATCAACCGTGTCGCCAAGGTCGTGAAGGGCGGTCGCCGCTTCAGCTTCACCGCCCTGGTCGTCGTCGGTGACGGCGACGGTACGGTCGGCGTCGGCTACGGCAAGGCCAAGGAGGTGCCCGCGGCGATCGCCAAGGGCGTCGAGGAGGCCAAGAAGCACTTCTTCAAGGTGCCGCGTAACGGTTCCACGATCCCGCACCCGGTGCAGGGCGAGGCCGCCGCCGGGCTGGTGCTGTTGAAGCCGGCCAGTCCCGGTACCGGTGTCATCGCCGGTGGTCCGGTGCGCGCCGTGCTGGAGTGCGCGGGCATCCACGATGTGCTCTCCAAGAGCCTCGGGTCGTCGAACCCGATCAACATCGTGCATGCGTCGGTCGCCGCTCTGAAGCTTCTGGAGTCGCCGGAGAAGGTCGCCGCGCGCCGTGGCCTTCCGGTCGAGGATGTCGCGCCGGCGGCGATGCTCGCCGCGCGCGCCGAAGCAGCTAAGTAAAGGGGGCGGCAACTCATGGCACGCCTGAAAGTCACGCAGGTCCGTTCCGAGATCGGACGCAAGCAGAATCAGCGCGAGACGCTGCGTTCGCTTGGCCTGAAGCGGATCAACGACGTGGTGGTCAAGGAGGACCGCCCCGAGATCCGGGGCATGATCTTTACGGTTCGCCACCTCGTGAAGTTCGAGGAGGTTGACTAATGGTGATCAAGGTTCATCACCTGCGCCCGGCACCCGGAGCCAAGACCGACAAGACCCGCGTGGGTCGCGGTGAGGGCTCGAAGGGCAAGACGGCCGGCCGCGGTACCAAGGGCACCAAGGCCCGTTATCAGGTCTCGGCGGCGTTCGAGGGTGGTCAGACGCCCATTCACATGCGCCTGCCGAAGATGAAGGGCTTCAAGAACAACAACAAGGTCCCGTTCCAGGTCGTCAATCTCGATCGTCTGGCCGAGCTGTTCCCCAAGGGCGGCACAGTGGGCATCGCGGACCTGGTCGACGCCGGTGCGGTCCGTAAGGGCCAGCCGGTCAAGGTGCTCGGTACCGGCGACCTCGGCGGTGTCAAGCTGGCGATCACCGCGAACGCGTTCAGCGCGGCCGCGGTCGAGAAGATCCAGTCCGCCGGTGGCTCCGCCACTGTACTCGCATAACAAATAGGCAAAACCACATCGCGGCGCTCGTTCAGTTGCATACATAACTGGCCGGGCGCCGCGATTGCACCTAATGTAGTCGCGTGCGCTTGTAACCGCACGGAAGCCTGTACCAAATCGGCGCCCTTTCGAGGGCGCCGAGGCAGCGGCAAAACGGCACCTCACGGAGCCGGATCAACCGGGCGCCCGGGTAACCTGGGCGCCACTCGCGCGGTCATGCCGAAGGTGGCGACATTGCCATTCGGTTCGACTGTTAGAGTCCGCCAAACGGTACCTGTTATATACAACCGCCCCCGACGCCGTGATCGCGGCCGCTCCGCGCAGGAGGAAGCAAGTGTTGCTCAGTGCTTTTGGCAGTGCGTTCAAGACGCCTGACCTGCGCAAAAAGCTGCTGTTTACGGTCGGAATGATCGCCATCTACCGGCTCGGCGCGACGGTGCCCAGCCCTGGCGTGTCGTACAAGAACGTCCAGGCCTGTCTGGATCAGATTCCAAAGAGCGGCAACGGCGTCTTCGCGCTTCTTGACCTGTTCTCCGGTGGGGCGCTGCTGCAACTGTCGGTGTTCGCGCTGGGCATTATGCCGTACATCACCGCGAGCATCATCCTTCAGCTGCTCACCGTGGTGATCCCACGGCTGGAGACGCTGCGCCAGGAAGGCCAGTCCGGCCAGGCCAAGATCACTCAGTACACCCGGTACCTGACGCTCGGCCTCGCGGTCCTGCAAGCTTCGGCGTTCGTGGCGCTGGCCCGTACCGGTGCCCTGTTCGGCAACCAGTGCAACCAGGACATCGTTCCGCAGACCAAGGGCATCCCGCTGTGGCTGACCCTGACCGTCCTGGTGATCACCATGACCGCCGGTACCGGCGTCATCATGTGGCTCGGTGAGATGGTCACCGACCGGGGCGTCGGCAACGGCATGTCGGTTCTGATCTTCACCTCGATCGCGGCCCGGCTCCCCGCCGAAGGCCGGCAGATCAAGGCCGCGACCACCTGGGGGCTGTTCAGCATCATCATGCTGATCGGCGTGGTGGTGATCACCGCGGTGGTCTTCATGGAACAGGCGCAACGCCGGATTCCGGTCCAATACGCCAAGCGCATGGTCGGCCGGCGCATGTACGGCGGCACATCCACCTACATCCCGTTGAAGGTCAACCAGGCCGGCGTTATCCCAGTGATCTTCGCGTCATCGCTGCTCTACCTGCCCTCCCTGGCCCTGCAGCTGATGGGCAACAACGCCACCAGCGGATTCGCGCGGTTCCTCGCCAACTACGTGACCAACCCGTCGAGTTGGGTCAACATCTCGCTGTACTTCCTGCTCATCCTCTTCTTCACGTACTTCTACGTGTCGATCACGTTCAACCCGACGCAGGTCGCCGACGACATGAAGAAGTACGGCGGATTCGTGCAGGGCATCCGGCCCGGCAAGCCGACCGCGCAGTACTTCGAGTACATCCTCAGCCGCATCACCTTCCCGGGCGCCCTCTATCTGGGCATCATCGCGATCCTGCCGAACCTGTTCATCGGCATGGTGGGCGGCAACAAGCAGAACTTCCCGTTCGGTGGCACCGCCGTGCTGATCATCGTCGGTGTCGCGCTGGATACGGTGAAGCAGATCGAAAGCCAGCTGCTGCAGCGCAACTACGAGGGCTTCCTCCGGTAGTGGGAGTTGGTACGTGACCAGGACAATGCGACAGCGGCGGAGGTGGGTCCGATGAGGTTGGTTCTCGTAGGCCCGCCCGGCGCCGGCAAGGGTACGCAGGCGGAGTTCATTGCCGCGCACTTGTCCGTGCCGAAGATCTCCACCGGGGATATCTTCCGTGCCAATGTCAGTCAGGGCACGCCACTCGGGCTTGAGGCCAAGCGGTACATGGATGACGGGAAGCTGGTACCCGACGAGGTGACCATCAACATGGTCCGCGACCGGCTGGCTGAGCCGGATGCCACGGACGGGTTCCTGCTCGACGGCTTCCCACGCACCGTGCCGCAGGCCGTCGAGTTGGACAAGATGCTCGCCGATCTCGGCAATCAGCTTGACGTCGTGCTGGAACTTGTCGTCGACAACGACGAGGTGATCCGCCGGCTGTCCGGTCGGCGCACCTGCCCGACGCCCAACTGCGCCAAGATCTGGCACGTCGAGTTCGATGCCCCCACCAAGGACGGCATCTGCGATCGCTGCGGCGGCAAGCTGTACCAGCGTGATGACGACAAGCCGGAGACCATCGCCAAGCGCCTCGATGAGTACGCCGAGAAGACCGCACCACTGATCGACTTCTACGGCGGTCAGGGAAAGCTGGTCGGGATCGACGCGGCCGGGCTGGTCGAGGACATCACGGTGCGAGCGATCGACGCGCTCCGCTCGTACGGTGGATAGCGTGCGAAGCGCCCACCTGAACATCCAGTACAAGACGCCGGAACAACTGCTCAAGATGCGGGCTGCCGGCTTGGTAGTCCACGCCGCGCTGGAGCGGATGGCGGCCGCCGTCGCACCCGGAGTGAGCACCGCTGACCTTGATCGGATCGCCGAGGAGACGATCCGGGACGCCGGGGCGATCCCGTCGTTCAAGGGTTACCAGGGCTTCCCGGCATCGATCTGCTCGTCGGTGAATGATCAGGTGGTGCACGCCATCCCGTCCCGGTCGGCGGTGCTCGGCGAGGGCGACCTGATCTCCATCGACTGCGGCGCCATCCTGGACGGCTGGCACGGCGACTCGGCCATCACCGTCCCGGTCGGCGACGTCAGGCCGGAACTGGTACGCCTGGCCGAGGTCGCTGAGGCGTCGATGTGGGCGGGGATCGAGGCGATGGCTCGTGGTGCCGCCTCGGGCAAGGGCCGGCTTACCGACATCTCGCATGCGATCGAGGCGGAGATCAAGTCGCGCGGCCGGTACGGCATCGTCGACGGTTACGGCGGGCACGGTATCGGCACCGAGATGCATCAGGACCCGCACGTGCTCAACCACGGTCGGCCCGGCAAGGGCCCGGCGCTGGTTCCCGGCATGGCGCTCGCGATCGAGCCGATGATCACCCTGGGCTCGCCACGGACCGCCGAACTCGACGACGGCTGGACGGTGGTGACCCGTGACGGGTCAATGGCCGTGCACGTGGAGCACACGGTGGCCATCTTCGACGACGGTGTGCTGGTAACCACGGCGGCCGACGGTGGTCGGGCTCGGCTGGGCGACCTGCTCACCGATCGCGCCTGACGCAGGTCTATCGGGTGAGCCGGTAGAACCGGAACACCGGGTGATCCACGGGCGCGATTTCAATCGAGCCGAAGCCCGCGTCGGTGGCCGCTTCGCGCAGGTCGTCCGGGCGGATGACGGTGCCGATCGGATGCGCATCCGGCGTCGTGCGGCCTTGCGGGAGACACCACACGGCGCTGACCGCGCCGAAGAATCGCTGCACCGGGTCGTCCGACGGCATTATGGCCGTCTCGTCGGTGCGTTCGTCCATCACCACCAGCTCGCCGTCCGGCTTCAGGTTCGCCTTGGCGATCCGGAGAACCTGGTCCGGATGCGAGAGGTCGTGCAGGCATTCGAACATGAACTCGACGTCGTACGTCCCCGGGCGGCTGGCCTCGCCCATGTCGGCGAGCTCGAAGGTGACCCGGTCGGCGACCTTGTGCTCGGCGGCATTGTGACGGGCCCGCTCGATCGAAGCCGGGTCCGAGTCGAAGCCGTCGATTCGCAGATCGGGGTATCCCTCGGCCAGCGCGATGGTGGACCAGCCCACGCCGCATCCGATGTCGGCGACACGGGTGTCCCCGTGGGCGAGCCGCTCGGCCACCGACGGCATCGCGGGAATCCACGCCGACACGAGTTCATGCGCGAACGCCGGGCGGTTCAAGGCGCCCTGTGCGTCGACCGCATCGGGCCCGTACGCCCCGTATGGAAGACCGGCTCCGGTCCGGTACGCCTCCACCAGGTCCGGGAGTACCCGGGTGGTGGCCGCCACCGCCTGAGCCAGTGGCGCCAGGTAGGTCGGCGACAAGACGTCGACGAACACCTCGCGACCGCCCGGAACCAGGGTGAACCGCGCTCGTTCCAGATCCGGCTGGTCGGCCGTCACGTAGCCGGTGAGGGCTTGAGCCTGCAGCCATTCCCGGGCGTACCGCGCGTCGATTCCGGCCAGTTCGGCCAGCCGCGCCGCGGTGACCGGACCATGATCGGCGAGAACCTGGTACAGACCCAGTTGCTGACCGAGATAGACGGTGGTGAGTTCAAGTGCGGCCACACCCGATGAGAAGACCCGCCCGGCAAGCTCTTCGACCGGGTCGGTGCTGGTGAGCTGATCCGTGGTAGTCATGATGCGCTCCGTCGCGTGAAGGGCCCGCTGGCGCCCATTCATTCGATGCTACGGGCGTTCTGACCGGCTCGCGGCAACCTTGAGTGGCGAGGGAACGGACACCAATGGCATTCTCGTATCCGTGCCGGAGCAACCAGACCATCTTCGCGCCTCGGACGCGGATCGGCAGCGCGTGGCGGATCAGCTTAAGGTGGCCCTCGATGAGGGCCGGCTGACCCTGGATGAGTACGACGATCGGCTGCGCGAGGTGTACGCCGCCAAGACCTACGCCGATTTGAAGGCGCCGCTGTCCGACCTTCCGGAGGTCGCACCGGCGGCGCGATCACAGGTCACGCCGTATGATCGTCCGGGCCCGGCCCAAGCTCACACCACCCGTAAGTGGATCTACGGGATGTGGAGCGGCTGGATCAGCACCAGCCTGATCGTCACCGCGATCTGGCTCGCCACCTGGCTCGCCGGGGGCGGGCATCCGACATACTTCTGGCCGATCTGGGTGATCGGCCCGTGGGGCGCCGTGCTCGTCGCCTCGACGATCGGTGGTCTCATACAGGGCCAGCCACGCACCGAGGCGGAGCGCCGGGCCCGTCGGGCCGAAGAGCGCCGGGTCCGTCGGGAGGCGGAGCGCCGTGAGCGCCGTGAGCACCGCGGGCGTCGTGATCACCATGATCACCGGGATTGGGACGCCGACTGACAAACGGGTGGCCACTTGGCGAGGTCAACGGCTTGCCGGTAGTGGCCGAGGACACGCCCGGGCGCGGGGGCCGGGTTTGCCCCAGCAAGTCGCCGACGCGTACACTGGCTAACCGGCGCGCAGCGTCCACTCTGTTATGCCGTCTTTCAGGCGGCCGCTTCGTTCCCTCTAAGCGAGGCGGGTCCCTGCTGGCGAGCAGAGCCGCGGCTGGCACGTGACGGTGGTTCTCCGCCGATCGTGAATGGGCAAAGCGCACTAGTCAATAGACCTGACGTCAGGTAGCGGAGGATATGCCGAAAAAAGATGGGGCCATCGAGATCGAGGGCCGGGTAATCGAGCCACTCCCGAATGCGATGTTCCGGGTGGAACTCGCCAACGGCCACAAGGTCTTGGCACACATCAGCGGCAAGATGCGGCAGAACTACATCCGCATCCTGCCCGAGGATCGGGTCGTCGTCGAGCTTTCGCCGTACGACCTGACTCGTGGGCGCATCGTCTACCGCTACAAGTAAGGCGTCGTTCCCGTCTGAGGCAGCCGCACGGCGTTCGTGCCGTGCTGTCGATTAACCGGGTCAGTACGAACGTTCAAACCGAGTCACCACAAGAGAAGGCAAACCGTGAAGGTCAAGCCGAGCGTCAAGAAGATCTGCCAGAAGTGCCGGGTGATCCGGCGCCATGGGCGGGTCATGGTCATCTGCTCCGACCCGCGCCACAAGCAGCGCCAGGGCTGACCGGCCGGCCGGATACCGGCCCGCCGTGCTCCGGCGTCGCGGACTCGCGTCCAGCAGCCCGACCAGACAAATCAACAGCTCGTTCCAGCCGCGACGAGCACGAACGGCATCGTTTATGTGCCGATTGGCGAACTCGTGGTCCAACCCCCGGTGAGAGGCCGGGGCCCGCCCGGGCAGGCGGGGCGGAGCGGGCGCAGACCTCTCCGTAAACACGAGGAGTACGCCCACACATGGCACGTCTTACTCGGCGTCGACCTCCCGCGCGAGAAGCGGATGGAGATCGCGCTCACCTACATCTTCGGTATCGGCCGTACCCGGGCCACCGAAACGCTCGCGGCGACCGGCATCTCGCCGGACAAGCGCGCCAAGGACCTCACCGACGACGAGATCCTGCAGCTTCGCGACCACATCGAAGCGAACTACAAGGTCGAGGGTGACCTGCGCCGTGAGGTCGCCGCGGACATCCGGCGCAAGGTGGAGATCGGCTGCTACCAGGGCATCCGGCATCGCCGTGGCCTGCCGGTTCGCGGGCAGCGGACCCGTACCAACGCGCGTACCCGCAAGGGACCCAAGCGCACCGTCGCCGGCAAGAAGAAGGCCGGCAAGAAGTGACATCGAAGCAGCGGATCTAGGAGCGCATACCGATATGCCACCGAAGGCACGCGCTGGGGGCCCAGTCAAGAAGGTCCGGCGCAAGGAACGCAAGAACGTCGCCCACGGGCAGGCGCACATCAAGAGCACGTTCAACAACACGATCGTGTCGATCACCGACCCGACCGGGGCCGTGATCTCCTGGGCCTCGGCCGGCCAGGTCGGCTTCAAGGGCTCGCGCAAGTCGACCCCGTTCGCCGCGCAGTTGGCCGCCGAGGCGGCCGCCCGGCGCGCGATGGAGCACGGCATGCGCAAGGTCGACGTGTTCGTGAAGGGTCCGGGCTCCGGCCGCGAGACCGCCATCCGTTCGCTGCAGGCCGTCGGCCTCGAGGTCGGCCAGATCGCCGACGTCACGCCCCAGCCGCACAACGGCTGCCGTCCGCCGAAGCGTCGCCGGGTCTAAGGGGAAGAATAGAGAAATGGCTCGTTATACAGGTGCCGACTGCCGCCGCTGCCGCCGCGAGAAGATGAAGCTCTTCCTCAAGGGCAGCAAGTGCGATGGGCCCGAAGTGCCCGTTTGAGTCGCGTCCCTTCCCGCCCGGCCAGCACGGCCGCGGTCGCCTGAAGGAGACCGAGTACCTGCTCCAGCTGCGCGAGAAGCAGAAGGCCCGCCGCGTCTACGGCGTGCTGGAGAAGCAGTTCCGCCGCTACTACGAGGAGGCCGTGGCCAAGCAGCGGCAAGACCGGTGAGGTGCTGCTGCAGATCCTCGAGTCCCGGCTGGACAACGTCGTCTACCGCGCCGGCTACGCCAAGTCCCGCGACATGGCCCGCCAGCTCGTCAAGCACGGCCACATCACGGTCAACGGCCAGAAGGTCGACATCCCGTCGTACCGCGTCAGCGAGCACGACATCGTCGAGGTCCGGGAGAAGTCCCGCCAGCTGACGCCGTTCGTCGTCGCGCGCCGCCGAGGCCGGGTCGACGCCCGGTGCCGGCCTGGCTCGAGGCCATCCCGAGCCAGATGAAGATCCTGGTGCACTCGCTGCCGGCTCGCGCGTCATCGACACCCAGGTGCAGGAGCAGCTGATCGTCGAGCTCTACTCGAAGTGATTTGGTGGAGTCGCTCCGCGCTCGCTGGCGGCGTTGCCCGCAACCTTGAGTGCGTTCGCACACGGCGGCTGCGGTGCGCCTTGCCGGCGAGTCGCGGATCGACTCCAAATCGGGTCCGCGTTTCAAGAGCGGACTCGGATTTTGAAACGGTACCGAGCACACGGCAACATCGTTTGTGCTGGCGCTCAAATAGCGGGTGGCCCGAACCAAGGAGAAGGCAAGTGCTCATCTCACAGCGACCGTCGCTCTCCGAAGAGCCGATCACCGAGACCCGCTCGCGGTTCATCATCGAGCCGCTGGAGCCGGGCTTCGGCTACACGCTCGGCAACTCGCTGCGGCGTACGCTGCCTCAGCTCGATTCCCGGGCGCAGCGGTCACCTCGATCAAGATCGACGGCGTGCTGCACGAGTTCACCACCATCCCCGGCGTCAAGGAAGACGTCGTCGAGCTCGTCATGAACGTCAAGGAGCTGTGCGTCAGCTCCGACCACGACGAGCCGGTCAGCATGTACCTGCGCAAGCAGGGCCCGGGCGACATCACCGCGGGTGACATCCAGCCGCCGGCCGGCGTCAGCGTGCACAACGCCGGACCTGAAGCTGGCGACGCCTGAACGGCAAGGCCCGGCGTCGACATGGAGCTGACCGTCGAGCGCGGCCGCGGCTACGTGACCGCCGACGCAGAACAAGAGCTCCGGCGCCGAGATCGGCCGGATCCCGGTCGACTCGATCTACTCGCCGGTGCTGAAGGTGACCTACCGCGTCGAGGCCACCCGTGTCGAGCAGCGCACCGACTTCGACCGCCTGATCATCGACGTCGAGACCAAGGCGTCGATCTCGCCGCGGACCGCGCTGGCTTCGGCCGGCTCGACCCTGGTCGAGCTGTTCGGCCTGGCTCGGGAGCTGGACGAGGAGGCCGAGGGCATCGACATCGGTCCGTCGCCGCAGGACGCGCAGCTGGCTGCCGACCTGGCGCTGCCGATCGAGGAGCTGGACCTGACCGTCCGGTCGTACAACTGCCTCAAGCGCGAGGGCATCAACTCGGTCGGCGAGCTGATCGGCCGTACCGAGGCGGACCTGCTCGACATCCGCAACTTCGGGCAGAAGTCGATCGACGAGGTCAAGATGAAGCTGGCCGGCATGGGCCTTGGCCTCAAGGACTCGGCGCCCAACTTCGACCCGGCGCACGTCGTGGACAGCTTCTCCGACGACGACTACGACAACGACGATTACCGCGAGACCGAGCAGCTGTAGCAGCTGCCGCGGTCCGCAACGCACGACCTGGCCCGTCAGCCGGCCCCGCCGGCCCGGCGGCCACATCGAGGAGCACCACATGCCCACGCCCACCAAGGGTCCCCGCCTCGGCGGCAGCCCGGCGCACGAGCGGCTGATCCTGGCCAACCTGGCCACGCAGCTGTTCCAGCACGGCCGGATCACCACGACCGAGACCAAGGCCCGGCGGCTGCGCCCGCTGGCCGAGCGCTCGTCACGTTTGCCAAGCGCGGTGACCTGCACTCGCGTCGCCGGGTGCTGACCGTCGTCCGGGACAAGGACGTGGTCTACACGCTCTTCGACGAGATCGCGCCGCGGTACACCAACCGCCCGGGCGGCTACACCCGGATCATCAAGACCGGTCCCGCGCAAGGGCGACGCCGCTCCGATGGCGATCATCGAGCTGGTCGAGGAGCTAGCCGTCGAGGCGCCGTCCAAGCCGGCCAAGCCGCGAGGAAGGCGGCCGCGCAAGAAGGCCGCCAGGGCCGAGGCGGTCGCCGCGCTGGCCGGTGACGAGACCGCTCCGGCCGCCGACGCGGAGGTCGAGGTCGTCCGGGTCGACGAGCCCGAAGACGACAAGTAACCGACCGATATCTTGATCGACGAGAGTGGGCCCGGCGCCCCCCCGATGGGGGGTGCCGGGCCCACGCCGCACCCCGACCTCCAGCGGGTACGCCTGCACGTCGCCTACGACGGGACGGACTTCTCCGGCTGGGCCGCTCAGCCGGGCCGCCGCACCGTTGCCGGGGTGCTGCTGGCCGAACTGGAGCGGGTCTTCGGTGCCGGGGAGCCGACCGGCCTGACCGTGGCCGGGCGTACCGATGCGGGCGTGCACGCCACCGGACAGGTGGCACACGTCGACGTACCGAAGCCAGCCTGGGATCGGCTGTCCGGCAGCCTGATCCGCCGGCTGTCCGGCCTGCTTCCGGCCGATGTCAGGGTAACCGCGGCCGCGGCGGTTCCGGCCGAGTTCGACGCGCGGTTCTCCGCGCTGTCCCGGCGGTACGAGTACCGGGTCTCCACCGAGCCCTACGGCGTCACCCCGCTAAGGGCACGCGACACCCTGGCCTGGCCCCGCCAGCTTGACCTGGACGCCATGAACGTCGCCGCCGCCGCAATGGTCGGTACCCACGACTTCGCCGCGTTCTGCCGCCGCAAGGACCATGCCACCACGATCCGGGCGATCATCCGGCTGGACTGGCATCGGGACCACGACGGGTTCCTGGTCGGCGACGGTCGAGGCCGACGCGTTCTGCTGGTCGATGGTGCGCAGTCTGGTAGGCGCGCTGCTCGCGGTGGGGGAGGGCCGGCGGGCGGTGGCCTGGCCGCACTCCCTGCTGTCGCGGACGGAGCGGGCGAGCGAGGTACTCGTCGCGCCGGCCCGCGGACTCACGCTGGTGGCCGTCGCGTACCCGCACACGGCGGGCGAGTACGCCGAGCGGGCCCGCCTGACGCGCAACGTTCGCCAGGCCTGACCTCACGACCCCGACGGGCTGGCGCCCGCGGCCATCTCCCGGGCGTGAATGACCGTACCGCCGAGGTAGCTCTCCACCACGTCGTTCACGATCACCGGTGTCCGTGCGTCGTTCGCCGCGATCGCCTTGCCGCTGGTCAGCACGATCACGCAGTACATCAGGTAGTGCCCGCGCGTGTCCCAGGCGATGTTGGCGGCGGCCTGGGCCACCACGTCGGTGTCGCCGCCGGCTGCGAATCCGTTGAACCGGCCCTTGTGGCCGTCGATGGCGGTACGAATGGCCGCCTGGGCGGTGCCCGCCTTGGCCGCGTCGGCCAGGTTGAAGATGCCGGTGGTGATGACGTATTTGGTGTCCGGCGAGGTGAGCGTCGCGCGAACGACCTGGGTGCAGCCGGCCGCCTTCAGCGCGTCGGCGATGTCGCCGCCGACCGCCGACGCGCAGTCGTTGGCAACCTGCGACTTGACGACCTTGTAGTCGCCGCCTCCGGCCGTGCTCGGGATCGTCGACGAGCCGAACACCTCATCGGCGGTCAGTGGCGCCGGATCGGCCTTCTGTGACTCCACCCGCTTTGCCTGCTCGTCGGTCGGCTTGTTGACCTGCGTGGTGGTGGCGGCGTTGCTGCTCCCGCCGTCACTGAACAGCAGCGCCTTGGCCCAGAATCCACCGGCGACCAGGACCACCAGGACCACCAGGGCCGCGATCAGCCTGCGGCGGGATCGCTTGGGCGCTTCGGCCGGGCGGTCCAGGTCCACGTCACCGTACGGCTCGGCGGCCGCCTCCTGGCGCATCGCGTATCCGGGTTCGCCGGCGCGCTGCTGCGGAGCCGGGTAGCCACGCTGGTACGAGCCTGGATACCCGGCGCGGGACGTGGTGCTTGTCGGCTGATCCGACTCGTACGTCCTCGGTTGGTACGACTGCTGGTGGCTGGTCGGGCCACCGGCCGGCTGGCCGTAGGTCTGTGCCCCGTAGACACGAGCGCCGTAGCCGGCATCGCCTCGGTCCGGATTGCTGTGGCCCTGATTGCCGTAGCCCTGATTGCCGTGGCCCTGATTGGCGTAGCCCTGATTACCGTAGGTGGTTCCGGTACGTCCTGGAGGCGTACCCGGCGCGCCTCGTCCCGCCGCGGGTGGGTACGGGCCGCGACCGTATCCGCCGGCCTCGTCTCGCGTCCGGCCACTCGGTCCGGTCTCCGGGTAGCCTGCTTGTTCCGGCCGTGAGTGCGGGTAGCCGCTCGGAGCCGAACCAACCTCAGGACCGCCCGAGCTGTGGCCTCCGCCGTAACCGCCGGCCGCACCGCCATATCCGCCGGGCGCACCGCCATATCCGCCGGGCGCCCCCTGGCCGTCGCCGTATCCGCCGGCGGCTCCGTATCCGTCGCCGTACCCACCGGAGCCTTGTCCACCAGGGCGGTAGCCGGGCTGCGGCGGGAAAGGCCCGGCAGGCTGGGGCGGGTACGGCCCGTCACCCTGGTAGCCCGTGCCGGACTCCGGCTGCCGCGAGCGCTGGGCGTGCACCCCCGGGGCCCCGTAGTCGCCGGTGGATCCGAAGCTCTCGGTTGCCGGCTGATAGCCGGGGGCGGTGTGGCGATAGTCACCCGGGTGGGCGCCGGCCTGGCCGTACTCGTCGTAGCGTCCGGCCGGTTGGGTGGTTGGCGCCTCGGAACCATACGTGTGCGGAGCGTAACGAGGATCGACCTGCGAACCCCCGGCTGCCCGGTATGTTTCATCCGTTTCGTCCGAAGGGTGCGCTGACCACCCGGGAGACGATCCGTCGCCGTACCCGTACGTCATGCGGACACGGTAACGGAATGTGGCAGCAGCGGACACATCGGCAAGAATGATCGGCGTGAGTGAGCAGGTCACCGGTGATCACTATTTCGCGGCCGATCCATCCGTCGAGGCCCGGCCACGCGAGGTCACGTTCGTGCTGGCCGGTCGGGTATACCGGCTGGCGTCCGCGGCTGGGGTGTTCTCCGCCGAACGGCTGGATCCGGGCACCGCCGTACTGCTGCGCAAGGCGCCGCTGCCTGGTCCCCGAGGGGGCGTCTACCTTGACCTTGGTTGCGGGTACGGCCCGATCTCGTGCGTTCTCGCCGATTCCTCCGAACGGGCGACGGTGTACGCGGTTGACGTCAACCGCCGTGCCCTGGACCTGGTGCGCCGCAACGCGGCCGAGCGCGGGGTCGCCGATCGCGTGGTGGCCACGACAGCCGACGGAGTTCCAGGCGACGTCGCCTTCGATGAGATCTGGAGCAACCCGCCGATCCGGATCGGCAAGGCCGGCCTCCACGAGTTGCTATCGACATGGCTGCCCCGGCTGGCCCCGGACGGGACGGCGTGGCTGGTGGTGGCCAAGCACCTGGGCGGTGACTCACTACAAGCCTGGCTGGAGAGCGAGGGCTGGACCGTCGGGCGGCACGCGTCGCAGAAGGGATTCCGGGTCCTGCGAGTCAGCCGCGCCGAGCCGGCACCGGCCGGCGATACGTGACGACGGTCGATGTCCTGGAGCGCGTCCGGGCCTCGGGGTTGCGCCCCGAACTGCCCGAAACTGATGCGACATCGGCGGCACGGTGCGGCAGACTGTGCTGACTGTGGGATACGTAGATGTCACCGGAGCCGGCCATACGCTGCCGGATGGGCGGGTGCTGTTCCAGGACGTGTCGTTCCGGGTAGGCGAGGGTGCCAAGGTTGCCCTGGTCGGGCCCAACGGGGCCGGTAAGACGACGCTGCTGCGGATGGTGGCGGGCGATCTCACGCCGCAGATCGGAGCTATCGCGCGATCCGGCGGTCTCGGTGTGATGCGGCAGTTCATCGGCATGCTCGGTCGCCACGAGACGGGTCGGCCGGACGTACGTGACTTTCAGCCCGGCGCTCACGGGCGCCCGGCGGATCCGGTCGGTGGCCAGCTCGGCACGCTGAGCGAGCTGGCGTTGTCGCTGGCCGCGCCGGAGATATCCGGCGCCGCCCGGCGCCTGGCCCGCGCGGAGGCGGCGATGCGGGCCACCCCGGAATCGGAGAAGGCTCAGATGTCGTACGCGAACGCGCTGCACGCCTGGGGCGAGGCCGGCGGCTACGACATCGAGGTCACGTTCGACACGGTCGCCGTCAGCGTCCTGGGCAAGACCTGGGACGAGGTACGTGACCGGCCGATCGGCACCCTCTCCGGCGGCCAGCAGAAGAAGTTCGCACTGGAACTGCTGCTGCGCGGCCCCGACGAGGTACTGCTGCTGGATGAGCCGGACAACTTCCTGGACGTGCCGGGCAAACGCTGGCTGGAGGAGAGGCTGCGGGAGTCGAATAAGTCGGTGCTCTACGTCTCCCACGATCGGGAACTGCTGGCCCGCACCGCGGACCGGGTGGTGACGGTCGAGGCCCGGTCCGCGTGGACCCATCCCGGCGGCTTCGAATCCTGGCACGAGGCGCGAGTGGCACGGCACGATCGGCTTTCCGAGCACCGGCGGCGGTGGGACGAGGAGCACGCCAAACTGCGCCAGCTAATGCTGATGTACAAGCAGAAGGCGGCGTACAACGATGCCATGGCCTCGCGCTATCAGGCCGCGCAGACGCGCCTGGCCAAGTTCGAACAGGCGGGGCCGCCGCCACTGCCGCCCAAGGATCAGGACATCCGGATGCAACTGGCCGGCGGGCGTACCGGTAAGCGCGCGCTGATCATTGAACAGCTGGAGCTGGACGCCTTGACCTATCCGTTCGATCTGGAGATCTGGTACGGCGACCGGGTGGCCGTGCTGGGCGGCAACGGAACCGGCAAGTCGCACTTCCTGCGCTTGCTGGCCAAGGGTGGCACCGATCCGGATCCCGCCGTGGTACCGCCGGAGGCGGACCGGCTGGCCCCGGTCGCGGCCGACGGTACCGCCCGGCTGGGTGCCCGGGTGGTACCCGGCCACTTCTCGCAGACACATGATCGGCCAGACCTGGCCGGCCGGACTCTGGTCGAGATCTTGTGGCGCGGAGATAGCCGCAGACCTGGCCTGGACCGCACCGCGGCGATCCAGAAGCTCGGCCGGTACGAACTGGCGGCGCAATGCGACCAGCGGTTCGAGACGCTCTCCGGTGGCCAGCAGGCCCGGTTCCTGGTGCTGCTGCTGGAACTCGGCGGAGCCACCCTGCTGCTGCTCGACGAGCCGACCGACAACCTCGATCTAGCCTCGGCCGAGGCATTGGAGGAGGGTCTGCGGTCGTTCGAGGGCACGGTCGTCGCGGTGACGCATGATCGATGGTTCACCCGGTCGTTCGATCGGTTCGTCCGGTTCGCCGCCGATGGCGAGGTCGCCGAGACGCCGGAGCCGTACTGGGACTAGAACGTTGCGGGCCCGGGCCGCCGATCTTGCCCGCCTCCGGCGCAATCGCGACCGTGGCGCGGTGAACCCGCTGGGGCTACGCGGCCGACTGCGCCAGCGGCCGCATCGGCGGCGGGGTGAAGCCGAAGTAGTCCAGAGGCCCGCCGTGGTAGCCGATGTCCCAGTTCTTGGAGCCGGTCAGGGCTCGGCTGATGTAGTCCTTCGCCGCCGGCACGGCGTCGGCCGGGTCCTTACCGAGAGCGAGCTGCGCGGTCACGGCGGCGGAGAACGCACAGCCGGTGCCGAGGTTGTTCGGCGTCTGGATGCGCGGACCGTGCAGGAAGCGCACGCCACCCGAACTCCAGATCGCGTCGACCGACTCGTCACCGCCAAGCTTGCCGCCGGTGATCACCACGTATCTGGCGCCCTGCGCGGCGAGCTGGGCCGCCGCTCCGGCCATGTCGGCCGTCGTGGAGATCGGCCATCCGACCAGCTCGGAGGCTTCCTCGACGCTGGGCGTGACGATGCTCGCGAAGGGGATCAGCCGCATGATCGCCGCGATCACCCCGCGGCGGTACCCGACCATTGAGTCCAGGATCGGGTCGAGTACCAGATTGGGCAGCTCACCAGCGCGGGCCCGGGCCGCGACGGCGGAGGCGTTCTCGGCGTTGCCGAGCATTCCCACCTTCACCGCGGCCGGCGTGATCCGGCTCAGCGCAACCGACAGTTGCCCGCCCACCGACGACTGCGGCAGCGGGTACATCTCGGTGGGGCCGCCCGCGGCCGTTACCACACAAGTGCCGTGCATCTGGTGGGCCGCGAAGGCCTTGAGGTCCGCCTGGATGCCGACGCAACCGGCGGGGTCGCTTCCGCTCACGGTGAGCGCGACGGGTGGTGTCATCTGGTGCCTCCCGGCACGCAGACAATCACCCTGAGTACGCCTGGCAACGGGCAGAGTGTGCGACGTGATTTAGATCTGTGACGTGATTTAGATCATTGCGGTAGCCCGGCCGGACACAGCGGTGCGACGCCACCCGGTCGATATCGGACGAACGGCTCGTTACGGCGCGAATTTTGACCACGCTCCGGGCGCCCGCGTATCGTGATGTCCGGTTGCGCGACGGTTGCCCGCGCGCTGGCGGTTCGCCGTCCGGTAGGCTGGCAACTCGGGCGAGCGCGTCCGCGATTGATCGTGTCCTCATCTGAACCTGATTCCAGGGCTTCGTTGTGTTTGCCGTGGTTTCCGGCGACGTACGGGTCAAGGTTGGTCGTGGTTTGGCGTTCGCACATGGACGCCGCGGCCATCTGATGGCCTGGCAATCCGTGACCCGCGTGACCGGCTTCGGAGGATCGGTGCTTCGCCGCCATCGCCCGATGCCGGAAACAAATCCGCTGACCCGGGACGAACATGTGCCCTGGTCGGCGTCAGAGAGCACATCCGACCGGGCGCTGCCCTGAAGCGCCCACAACAGACAAGGCAAACCCTGTGCGTACGTACAGCCCGAAACCGGGCGAGATCGAGCGTCAGTGGCACGTGATCGACGCGTCCGACGTCGTTCTCGGCCGCCTGGCGACTCATGCCGCCACGCTCCTGCGTGGCAAGCACAAGCCGACCTTCGCCCCGCACGTGGACACCGGCGACTTCGTGATCGTCATCAACGCCAGCAAGATCGCGCTGAGCGGGAACAAGCGGCAGACGAAGGTGGCCTACCGCCACTCCGGATACCCCGGCGGTCTCAAGCAGGTCAACTACGAGGAGCTGCTCAGCAAGCGGCCGGACCGGGCGGTTGAGCTCGCGGTCAAGGGCATGCTCCCGCACAACCGGCTGGGCCGGAAGCTGATCGGCAAGCTTAAGGTGTACGCCGGCGCGGAGCACCCGCACGCCGCTCAGATGCCGACGCCTTACGAGATCAAGCAGGTGGCGCAGTGACCACGCCCGAGGAAAACGTGATGACCGAATCCACCGAGGCCCCGCTCACCGAGGCCATCGCGACCGACGCGGTCGTGACCGAGACGCCCGCCGCGCCGGCTCCCGCCGCTCCGGCGGCCACCCGTTCGCGGTCCGCCAAGGCCGGCAAGGGCTCGCACCTGACCCAGACCGTCGGCCGCCGGAAGGAGGCCATCGTCCGGGTCCGACTGGTCCCGGGTAACGGCACCTTCACCCTCAACGGCCGGACCCTCGACTCGTACTTTCCCAACAAGCTGCACCAGCAGCTGGTCCGGGAGCCGCTGGTGGTTGCCGAGCGCGCCGAGTCGTACGACGTCTTCGCCAACCTGCGTGGCGGCGGCATCACCGGTCAGGCCGGCGCGTTGCGGCTGGCACTGGCTCGCGCGCTGAGCGACGTCAACCCCGACGATCGCCCGGCGCTGAAGAAGGCCGGCTTCCTGACTCGTGACGCCCGCGTCACCGAGTCCAAGAAGTACGGCCTGAAGAAGGCACGCAAGGCGCCTCAGTACTCGAAGCGCTAACCGCAAGTGGCAAGCTGACGCGGCCGGGTGTGCCCTGTTCCAGGGCACACCCGGCCGTGTGCGTTGTATCGCTGCGTTCGCCGGGCCGGAACCGGCCGGACGGGCGCGACCGTTGTTCATCTGCCCGGTCCGCGTCATCGCGCGGTCCATCCGGATCCGCGCACGGCGCCGACCATCTGGTGCCGGACGCGCCGCGGCAGAACACCAGGCAGGATCGATATGGCACGGATCTTTGGTACTGACGGCGTCCGCGGCGTAGCCAACGCGGACTTGACACCGGAACTCGCGATGCAGATCGCCATGGCGGCCGCGCACACGCTGGCCGAGCGAGATCGAACGCATCCGCCGGTGGCAATCGTCGGCCGGGATCCGCGGGTCAGCAGCGAGATGCTTGAAGCCGCCGTGGTGGCCGGGCTGACCAGTACCGGCGCGATCGTGGTGCGCGCCGGTGTGCTGCCCACCCCGGGCCTGGCGTACTTGGTGACGTCGACCGGCGCCGACCTGGGCGTGATGATCTCTGCCTCACACAACCCGATGCCGGACAACGGCATCAAACTGTTCTCGGCGGCCGGGCACAAGCTGCCGGACGACATCGAGGACGAGATCAGCGAAACGATCGAGGCGATGCGGTCCGGCACCTTCGACTGGGTTCGGCCCACCGGTGACGCCGTCGGCAGGGTCCATGATCTGCTCGATGGCGCCGAGCACTACGCGACCCATCTGGTCGACTCGACACCGAACGAGCTCACCGGCATCAAGATGGTGGTCGACTGCGCCAACGGCGCCGCCTCCACGGTGGCATCGGCCGTCTACGAGGCCGCCGGAGCCGAGGTGATCTCGATCTACGCCGAGCCGGACGGGGTCAACATCAACGACGGCTGCGGTTCGACGCATCTGGAGGCGCTGCGCGCGGCCGTGGTCGCCAACCGGGCCAACCTTGGCATCGCCCACGACGGCGATGCCGACCGCTGCCTCGCTGTCGACGAGAACGGCAACGTCGTCGACGGCGATCAGATCATGGCGATTCTGGCGCTGGCCATGCGCGAGTCCGGCGCGCTCACCGACGACACGCTGGTCGCGACGGTGATGAGCAACCTCGGTCTGAAGATTGCCATGGCGGACGCCGGCGTGAAGCTCGTCGAGACCAAGGTCGGCGACCGGTATGTGCTCGAAGCACTGCTGGCCGGCGGCCTGGCGCTCGGCGGCGAGCAGAGCGGCCACGTGATCCTTCCGGCCCTGTCGTCGACCGGGGACGGGCTGCTGACCGCGCTGCACCTGATCGCGCGAGTAGCGGCCACCGGCACGCCGCTGTCCGAGCTGGCGTCGGTGGTTCAGCGGCTCCCGCAGGTACTGGTCAACGTGCGGGTCGGCGACCGGAACGCGGCGGTCAGCGAGCCCGCGGTGGCGGCCGCGGTCACCGCCGCGTCCGACGCGCTCGGTGGCAGCGGCCGGGTGCTGCTCCGCCCGTCCGGAACCGAGCCGCTGGTACGGGTGATGGTCGAGGCACCGACAGAGGAACTGGCACAGACGACCGCCGAGGAGATCGCGGCCATCGTGGCCACGGCCTCGCCGGCCGTCTGACACGCTCCCCGGCCCGGGCGGTTGAGGCCCCGGCCGGCCTGGGTTTGCCTACCGGGCGTACACCTCGAACTCGTACAGCGAGTAGCCGTACGAGGTGCCCCGGCTCACGCCCTGCATCCGGACGTACCGTCCGGTGACGGTCGCGAACGTATCGTTGTCGGTGCCACCGTCACCGGTGGTCGTCGAGTAGACGGTGGTCCACGTGTGGTTGTCGTTCGACACCTGGATCTTGTAGGACTTGCCGTAGGCCGTCTCCCAGTGCAGCAGCACCCGGCCGATGGATTGGACCGAGCCGAGGTCGACGGTGATCCACTGGCTGTCCGACCAGTTGCTGGACCATCGGCTGGAGTCGTTGCCGTCTACCGCCTTCCCGGGCGAGTCCGACGTGAACAGTTGCGTGCTCGACGCGCTCGCCGGCCGGCCGTACGCCAGGTTGGCGATGGTGTCGCCGCGATGCGCCGGGAACTGGACCACCTGCTGGTACGTCGGCCGGTTTTGCCAGCCGATCGGATCGTCCGAGATGCCGCCGAGCGGTGATTGGATGATGCTGTCGGCACACCACTGGTCACCGGCGGTGCAGGTGTCGTCGCCCGGGTACACCTGGGTGGCTGGCTCGGTGGCGGCCGCCGACAGCGTGGACAACAGAATCGACCGGCAGGCGCTGAGCGAACCGGCACCGCAGTACGTCTGGTACAGCGGGTCCGCTACTGGCCGGCCGAGGGCGCTGCGCAGATCCTTGGATACGTATCCCCACCATCCGTACTGGAACGAGGAGCCCTTGTGCGACTGGCTCTCGTTCAGGGACCCGGGCGAGCCGGCCGCGTCCTGCTGGCCACCCGACGGTGATTCGTTGATCTGCATCGCGTGAACCAAAGCCTGATAAAGGTCGTCGCCAAGAACCGGCTTGAACTCGCCGGAGACCAGCAGCGGCCACCACGCGTCGAAGGTCTGGATCGCCGACGCGTACTTGTAGGTGTGGCTACCCGGCGATGTCTCGATCCGGTGCGAGCCGCTGGCATACCACTGCCGCAGTCCGCTGACCACCGACGCCTGGGTCGGATCGGTGATCGGTTGGGACGTCAGCACCGACAGCAGCAAGCCCAGGTCCTCCTTGCCGCGCAGATCGGTACCCGCGGCGTCCTCCATCACTTTCACCACGTCGGCCCGGTCCAGCTTGGCGCCGCCGGCGGTCGCGGCTCGTACGCCCTCGTCGAGAAGCTGGGCTCGCTGCACCGGGCCGAAGCTGAAGTTGCCGTCCGCGGCCGAGTAGTCGATGGCCTGCTTGTTGTTCCAGGACACGTAGAAGTCCTGGTTTACCGACTGCGGATGAGCGCTGGCCGGGATGTAGGTCGCGGTGTTGTCGCTGGGGTTCCAGCCGACCCACTCGTGTGCCGCGTCCGCGACGATCGGCAGGTTCGGGTCGGTGCCCGCGGCCCGCTGCGGGTTCGCGCCGGAATTGAAGTACGCCGCCTGGGACGAGTTGACGTAGAACCAGTTGAACGCGTACCCGATGTTCGACGCCGAGTTGATGAAAGCGCTGGCGTCGCCCATCTGCGACGGGTCGTTGAACATCTGGAATCCGATCGCCGAGTCGGCCTCGTGCCGGTAGGTCGAGCGGAGTGAGGTGAAGCCGGTCGGAACGCCCTTGACCAGGCCGCGGTCGGTCAGCAGCCCGTACTTGGTGCGGTACGTGATCAGCTTGTAGGAACCTTCCGGTGTCGAGTCGGCGGTGTTCGGCTCCCAGGAGTTGTCCTGTTCCAGCACGTCCATCGGCAGGCACGTGCCGTGATAGAGGTAGCCGGTCGAGTCGAGGCTGGCCGCCCCGCCAAACGGATCGCACAACGTGACCGCGTACGTGTCGGTGATGTCCTGGCCGGCGGAGGTGGCGCTCCAGGCGTAGTCCTGGCCACGGCCGAGTTCGACGTAGAGGTTCACGCCGGCGAAGGCGGCGCCGCGAGCGCTGATACCCGGGCCCTGCAACTCCTCCAGCATCAGCAGTTGCGGCGAGAAGTAGCCGGTCTGCGGGCCGAAGACGGCGATCGGATGACCGCTCTTGGTGTCCGTTGCGGACACTACGACGGCGTTCGACATGCCCTGGTGGGCATTGTTGCTGATGGTCAGGCCGGGCAGCACGCCCTGGTCGGCCGTCTTCGTCGACGTGGCTGCCAGCGTCGCCGCGTCGCCGCTGGCCGAGCCGGTCGGGTCGTAGACAACCGGCACCGACGTCACCGAGCCGCGGTCGGGCAGGACCACCCCGGTCGGGTCGGCCGGAGCCTGGCCGTACGGGAAGCTCTGTCCGTCGTGCAAGGTCAGCACGGTCTCCGGGTCGTTCTGCTCGCGGAACGCCCGCCACACCTGGTCGCCGACGGTGACCCCGTACTTGGCCTCGGCCTCCACCCGGACCAGCGCGGAGGCGATCTCGCCGCCGCCACCGCCGCCGAACAGGCCGCCGACCACGCCGGACATGGCGATGACGTCGGTGGCGGTGAAGTGCTCCGGGCCGCCGGCATTGGTGATGGCGTTGAGGTGTCCGGTGAGCACGTACTCGCCGGGGCAGTTCACCGGGACCTGCGACATGCAGTGGTCGATGTAGGCGTTGATACCGGCCACGTAGTTGGCTACGTCGTGCATCAGCGCACTTCCCCGTGGGCCGGACGCGGCCAGCGCGTCCACCTGCGCCCGCAGGTCGGCTTCGGTGTACGGCGAGTTGCGCCACACGCTCTGCTCGAGGGCCTGGTTTCCGGGCGATCCTCCGGCGAACGACGTCAGGTCGCCACGCCCGACATGGCGCAGCAGATCCATCAGGAACAGCCGGTCCTCGGCGCCGGCGTAGCCCGCGCCAAACTCGGTGCCGGCGCGGGTGGTGCCGTACACATGGGGCACACCGGTCGCCTTGTCCCGCACGATCGTCACGTCCGAGCGCGGTGATTCGGTGCTCTCGATCTGCGAGGCGGGCACCCCGAATGACGAGTCGTTGTAGAACTGGTTGATCTGGTCATCGGTCAGGCCGGTGTACGCGTTGAGCAGGTTGGCGTACCGCGCGAGCTGGTCGTTGGAGTGCGCTGGATGGGTGCCGAGGGTCTGCGACGCCAGGATGTCGAGGAGCGTGGCGTTGCCGTTCTCACCGGGGGGCAGGATGTCGCTGCACTGGTCCAGGCAGTAGTCGGAGCCGGTCAAGTAGGCGCTGGCCGCGGAGGCGGGGCTGGCCGGCGCGGCGAGGAGCGCCGCCGCGAGCGCCGCCACGATGCCGCCGCGGGCGAGAAGGCGCCTCGGCGCGACGCGGGAGTGGCCGGGCCGCTCCCGGCCGACACGCCGTCGCTTGTGGACAGATGGACTGGTCACGGACGTTCTCCTCTCGGGTGGGGGCGCCGGGGAGCGGGTCAGACACGCCCGACCGGGGCGGCCAGACGGGCCAAAGCGAGCAGCCGTTGGGTTGGAGCCGGTGGGGATGCGGTCGCGGGATGGAGCGGTGGGATGCGGCGTGGAGATGGAGCGGTGGAGATGGCGTGGAGATGAGCGGTGGAGATGGAGCGGTGGAGATGGAATCGACATGGTTTGTTTACTGGACGGTAACGTCTTTGCCGCGAACGTCAAGGATTGACAAATGCCGATGCATTGTGAGTCGCAGGCCGCATGCGGATGTGGCCGACCGGCGCGGCCTAGGTGCCCAGAATGCGATTAATACTGACAAATCAGGTCAGAGCTGAGTGGCGGCTGTGCCCGTCCGCGCATTCACAGTGATTGTTCACCCAACTTTTGCGCACACCTCGTGCGCGAAAGCGGCTACAGTGCTGACCATGTGCGGAATTGTGGGCTACGCCGGACCGCGTCCGGCGCTGGGAATCCTGATCGATGGGCTGCGCCGTCTTGAGTACCGCGGCTACGACTCGGCTGGAGTGGCGGTTCTGGCCGAAGGCGGCCTGCGTACCGAGCGTCGCGCCGGGAAGCTGGCGAATCTTGAGAAGGCTCTGGCCGAGCGCGGAGCCTCGGACGGCATTGCCGCCGGTTCCACCGGAATCGGCCATACCCGTTGGGCCACCCATGGTGGTCCGACCGATCGGAACGCGCATCCGCACATGTCGGCCGACGGCCGGATCGCGGTGATCCACAACGGCATCATCGAGAACTTCGCCAAGCTGCGCGTCGAGTTGGAGTCCGCCGGCGTGATCTTCGCGAGCGATACCGACACCGAGAGCGTGGCGCACCTCCTGGCGGTGGCGCTCGAGAATGGCCACGCCACCGATCTGGCCGACGCCATGCGCCTGGTGTGCCGCCGGCTTGAGGGCGCGTTCACGTTGCTCGCGGTTGACGCGACGGATCCCGGCACCGTGGTCGGCGCGCGCCGCAACTCGCCGCTCGTGGTGGGGCGGGGGACCGGCGAGAACTTCCTGGCCAGCGATGTTTCGGCGTTCATCGAGTACACCCGGGACGCGGTTGAGATGGGCCAGGACCAGGTGGTGGTGATCACGGCCGACACTATCGAGATCACCAACTTCGACGGCACCCCGGCCGCCGGCAAGGACTTCCACATCTCCTGGGATGCCAGCGCCGCCGAGAAGGGCGGCCATGAGTTCTTCATGCTCAAGGAGATCGCCGAGCAGCCGCGAGCGGTCGCGGACACGCTGCTCGGGCGGCTCACCGAGTCGGGCGAGATCATGCTGGACGAGGTACGCCTCACCGATCAGGATCTACGTGACGTGGACAAGGTGTTCATCGTCGCGTGCGGCACCGCCTACCACGCCGGGATGGTTGCCAAATATGCCATCGAACACTGGACCCGGATTCCCTGCGAGGTGGAACTGGCCAGCGAGTTCCGGTACCGCGATCCGGTACTCGACCGCTCCACCCTGGTGGTGGCGATTTCCCAGTCAGGCGAGACGATGGACACGCTGATGGCGCTCCGCCACGCCAAGGATCAGAAGGCGCGGGTCCTGGCGATCTGCAATACCAACGGATCGACCATCCCGCGCGAGTCGGACGCGGTGCTCTACACCCACAGCGGACCGGAGATCGCGGTCGCGTCGACGAAGGCGTTCCTGACTCAGTTGGTCGCGTGCTATCTAGTCGGGTTGCACCTGGCCCAGGTACGGGGAATCAAGTACGCCGACGAGGTGGCCGCCGTCGTCGCCGAGTTGCAGCGGATCCCGGCCAAGCTTGAGGCGTTGCTCGACGCGATGGAGCCGGTTCGCGCCCTCGGCGCCGCACTGGTCGATGCGCGTACCGTGCTGTTCATCGGGCGGCACGTCGGCTACCCGGTGGCTCTTGAGGGTGCGTTGAAGCTCAAGGAACTCGCGTACATGCACGCCGAGGGGTTCGCCGCCGGCGAGCTCAAGCACGGTCCGATCGCGCTGATCGAGGACGGAACCCCAGTCGTCTGCGTGGTGCCGTCGGCGGCCGGCCGCGGTGTGCTCCACGACAAGATCGTGTCCAACATCCAGGAGGTACGCGCTCGGGGAGCCCGGACCATCGTGATCGCGGAGGAGGGCGACACCGCGGTCGCCCTCTACGCCGACCAACTGATCGAGGTGCCGCACACCCCCACATTGCTCGCTCCGCTGGTCACCACGGTCCCGCTCCAGGTTCTGGCCGCGTCGATCGCCGCGGCTCGGGGCCACGACGTGGACCAGCCCCGCAACTTGGCCAAGTCGGTAACCGTCGAATAGGGTGCCGGCGTGCTCGCCGCCATCCTGAGTTTCGGGTTCTTCGCCGCCCTGGTGACGGTAACGCCGGGCCTGGACACGCTGCTCGTCGTCCGGACGGCCGTGACCAGTGGCGGCGCCGCGGCGTTCCGCGCGGCGCTCGGCATCGGCCTAGGCTGCCTGGTCTGGGCGGTGGCGAGTGGGCTCGGACTCACCGCGCTCCTCCATGCGTCGTCAGTGGCTTACACCGTCGTGCGCTGGGCGGGCGCCGGCTACCTGTGCTTGCTGGGGGTACGGGCACTGTGGACGGCCGCCCGCGACCGGGAGCCCGGACCGGCGGATCCAGGCGTGACCGATGACGGCGTCATGGCTGAGCCGGATCCGGCCGCCGGGCGTGGCCGGGCCGCCGCGTTCCGGGTGGGCTTGACGACGAACCTGCTGAATCCCAAGATCGGCGTGTTCTACCTGGCGGTGCTGCCGCAGTTCCTGCCGTCCGGAGTGCCGACACTGCCCGCCTCGCTGGCGCTCGCCACCGTCCATGACGTCGAAGGGCTGCTCTGGTTCTCGCTGCTCATCCTCGTCGTCGGCCGGGCGGCGCGGTGGCTCGCCCGGCCTACCGTCCGGCGCCGGCTGGACGTGCTCGCCAGCGTCGCGTTCATCGGCTTCGGGCTGAAGGTGGCGCTCTCCCGCGGTTAGCTGCTTGGCCTGCTCCGTCATGATCGGCCGTCCGGTGATTCGCCATCGACGATCGCGCCGAGGTTGGCCACCGAGCGCGACCCGTCGTCGAAGTACGACAGGTGTGTCTGAACCGGGTGCAGCCAACTGCCGTGCGGGCTGTCGAAGACGTTGGCCCCGAATTCGGCCGACGTCGGGTCGGTTCCGAACCACAGGTGCGACGGTGGCCGGCCGGCCAGCACGTCAGTGAGGGTGGCGGCCGGGTCCTTCGCCAGGCGTACCGCGTCCGACGGTGCCGTGGTTGCCCACACGTGATCCGGATCGAGGCCGAGATCGCTGGCGTGCTCGGCGCCCACGCCCGGGCTGGCCACCAGAACGATATCGTCCACCGGCAGGTGGTGGCCGGCCGCCGAGGCGCCGACCACGGTGCTGCCGTACGAGTAGCCGAGCAGCGTCTCGTGTGCGGGCGGGCCGGCGTGCGTGGCCGCGAGGCCCTCGGCAAAGCGTGCCAGCGGATCGGCCGCGTCCTGTGCGGGCGCGCTCCTCGCGGCGTCGACCAGCGTCTCGGGCGCGGAGTAGTCAAGCCAGCTCACGGCGGCGACGTCAGCGCCCGGCTGGGCCGAGTTGGTGGCCGCGTTCCACAGGTTCGTCCCGTCGTTGAGCGCGGGACCGGCGTTGTCCAGTCCGGATCCGACGCCCGGGACGATCGTGACCACGTCGCTGGCCCGGTCCGGATCACCGATCGACCACACGGCCCGGTTGTCGGTGGCGTCGAGATCCAGCAGGTAGGCCCGGGCGCGCGCGTCCGGGTCATCAAGCCGTCCTCGGAGCCGATCGAGTCCACCGATCTGATAGCTGGCTTCCGCCGTGGATAGGCCGTTCGCGGCCAGCCGGTCGCGCTGGTAGCGCAGATCGGCCTCCTGTTCGGCAAGCTGCAGCCGCGCCGCCTCGTCCCGGGCGTCTGCGGGAACGCCGTCGAGCCCGATCAGCCGTGCCGAACCGGAGGTGATCGCGGCCCGCCGCTCGGCGTCGCCGAGCCCCTGCCACCACTGCGCGACAACGGCCGGAGCGGATCCGGGCGACGGCATCTGAGGCGTGACCGTGGTCGGCTGGAACCAGCCCGCGGTTCCGTTCAGCCGGCGGGCCGCGTCGGCGTCGGCGGCCTCGGCCATCCGCAAGGAGCGGCCGACCGTGCCCAGGGACTCGTCACCGACGCGCCGGCGGGCCATGGCGATGGACTCGGCGAATTCGGACAGCACCTGATCGGCCGCGGTCAGCGCGACGGTGGCGTCGATCAGGCGGGCCCGGACGCCGGCCAGCGCCGCCAGCGCCGACCGCTGCGCGGCGCCGGACCATTCGGTGCCGAGCGCCCGGCGGGCGGCGTCCAGCTCACCGCCGCGATCAGCAAGCGATGCGGCGGCTCGGCGGTAGTAGCCGGCGACCTCCCGGAACTGATCCGGATCGGCGGACAGCAGGGCGCGGGCGGTCACCATGACCGGGCAGCGGCCGGTTGCCGGCGGGCGGCCCGGTCGTCGGCGGCGAGGTATGCGGTGGCCGCCTCGTCGAGCGCGGCCCGATCGTGTTCGAGGTCCCGGATGACCGCGTTGAGGCGGCCCGCCACGGTGGTCCCACAGCGGCGGGTGGCGGCGGTGGTGCGCCAGCCGTCACTGATCGAGGCGTATTCGAAGGTGGCGACATCGGCGCGCAGACGAATCGCGATGGCATGCAGATCGGCCGCGGCGGCACGGAGTTCGTCGAGAGCGACGGTCAGGGGTTCGGTCACCGATGCAGCGTGACCCGGCGGAGGCACCGGCCGGTACCCCTGTGGACATGGCCGCTGCCAGGCACCCTCGCAGTTGTCCACATCCATTGACACGAGCGGCCGGGGCCGGCATAGGCAGCGACGCTGTCGGGACCGGCGTCCACCACTTTGCCGGAGTGCGAGCGCCGAGCCGTTAGGGTGATGATCGTGATCGTCGCTGTCGGAATCGACGTGGTCTTGGTGGACCGGTTCACGTCCGCGCTCGTTCGCACGCCGTTACTGGCTGACCGGCTGTTCACCGAGTCCGAGCGCAGCACCGCCTCGGGCAACCCGCGATCGCCGGAGTCACTGGCCGCCCGGTTCGCGGCCAAGGAGGCGGTCGCCAAATCGCTCGGCGCGCCGACCGGCCTGTCCTGGCACGATTGCGAGATCGTCTCGGACCCGGACGGGCGGCCGTGGCTGACCGTCTCCGGCACGGTCGCGGCCGCTGCCGCCGAGCGCGGCATCACCCGATGGCATCTCTCGTTGTCCCACGATGGCGGGATCGCCTCGGCGATGGTGATCGCCGAGGCCTGATCACCGGTCCGCGCGCGACACCGTGAGATCAACCAGCACCACCAGATGAGCGGAGGATCCAGCGATGGCTCGTGGAGCCTGGCGTGTCGTCGATGTCCGAGCTGCCGAGTCCGCCTTGATGGCCACCTTGCCGGCCGGTGCCTTGATGGCCCGGGCCGCGGCCGGGCTGGCCAGCCGGAGCGCCGCGCTGCTTACCGACCGTACCGGCGGGGTCTATGGGCGTAGCGTCTACGTCCTGGTCGGCGGCGGCGACAACGGCGGTGACGCCCTGTTCGCCGGTGCCGCGCTGGCCCGGCGCGGTGCGGCCGTACGGGCGCTGCTGCTGGACCGGGATCGAGCGCACCCGGACGGCCTCGCGGCTCTGCTCGCCGCGCACGGCCGGGTGGTAGCCGGTCCGCCCGCGACGGTGGACCTGGTCCTGGACGGCATCACCGGGATCGGCGGGCACGGTGGATTGCGGCCCGGCGCCCTCGATGCGGTCGAGGCCCTTTCCGGAGTACGGGCGAGCGACGCCGGCCGCCCGATGGTGGTGGCCGTCGACCTGCCGTCCGGTGTCGACGCGGATACCGGCGTGGTCAGTGGCAGGGCGGTGCGCGCGGACGTGACCGTGACGTTCGGTTGCCTCAAGCCAGGGCTGGTGGCCGGGGCCGGAGCCGAGCACAGCGGCCTGATCGATCTGGTCGATATCGGGCTGGCGCCGTGGCTGCGTTCCGAGCCGGCCCTGCGGATCGTCGACGGTGCTGACGTCGCCGCCTGGTGGCCGGTCCCTCGTGCGGAGTCCGACAAGTACACCCGCGGTGTGGTCGGTGTGGCCACCGGTTCGTCCGAGTACACCGGCGCGGCGCTGCTTTCGGTGGCCGGCGCGGGCGCCGGGCCGGCGGGCCTGATCCGCTACGCCGGCGGGGCCGCGGACCTGGTCCGGGCCGCACACCCGAACGCCATCGTGTCGGGCCGGGTCGCCGAGGCCGGACGGGTGCAGGCATGGGTATGCGGCAGCGGTCTGGGTACCGACGACCGGGCCGCGACCGAGGTGCGCGCGGTGCTCGGAGCGCAGGTACCGGCCGTGCTGGACGCCGACGCGATCACCATTCTCGCCGATGGACGTACTCCGAAGACCGCTGACCTGCTGCGAGCCCGCACCGCGCCGGTGGTGATCACGCCGCATGATCGCGAATTCGCACGGCTGGCCGGGGCGGCGCCGGGCGGCGATCGGATCGAGTCGGCGCTCAACCTGGCCGCGAAGACCAAGGCCACGGTACTGCTGAAGGGCTCGCACACGATCGTGGCGTCACCCGCCGGTGCCGTCTGGGTCAATCTCACCGGCTCGCCGGTGCTGGCCACCGGTGGTACCGGCGACGTCCTGGCTGGGCTGATCGGCTCGTTGCTCGCCGCCGGCGTGGCTCCCGATCGGGCCGCCGCGGCCGGCGCGTACGTCCATGGGCTTGCCGCGCGGGCCCTGATCGAGGCGCCGGATCAGCCGTTCGCGGTCACTTCGGTTGACGTGGCCGGCGCGCTCGCCGGAGTGGTGGACCGGCTGGGCCGGGCGGGCTGAGCCAGGTCGGCGGCGCGGCGGCCGAGCCGATGCCCGGGAGTCGGCGGAGGCGAGCACTGGTGACTAGCCGGTAGGCTAGGTCACATGTGGCAGGCCGAGATCCGGATCGACCTGGGTGCAATCCGGGACAATGTGGCGCGCCTGCGTTCCGGCACCCGGGCCGAGGTGATGGCCGTGGTCAAGGGCGACGGCTACGGCCATGGCATGGTCGCCTCGGCCCGAGCCGCCCTGGCCGGCGGCGCCACCTGGCTCGGCGGATGCACCATCGGCGAGTCGCTTCAGCTACGGGCGGCCGGCCTGACCGCGCCGATCCTGGCATGGCTGTGGGCGCCCGGGGCGGCGATCGCCCGGGCCGTCGAAGCCGATGTCGACCTCTCCGTGGCCAGCGTCGACCAGCTGAACGAGATCGTCGAGGCGGTCCCGGTCGCCGGGCGCCCGGCCCGGGTACACCTCAAGGTCGACACCGGCCTGAACCGGAGCGGCTCCGCCCGGGCGGACTGGCCGGCCCTGATCGAGGCGGCGGCCAAGGCACAGGCCGCCGGAACCATCGAAGCGATCGGGGTGTGGAGTCACTTCGCCAGCGCGGATGCCGTCGGCAACCCCAGCGTCGACCGCCAGCTCGACAACTTCCGGACGGCATTGGACGAGGCGGCCGGATCCGGCATTCATCCGTGGATCCGGCATATGGCCAACTCGGCGGCGACTCTGACCCGGCCGGACGCCCATTTCGACCTGGTTCGGGCTGGTATCGCCATCTACGGGCTGTCACCCATCGACGGGCAGTCATTCGGCCTGCGTCCGGCCATGACCGTCCAGGCCAGGGCGATCCTCGCCAAGCGGGTCCCGGCTGGAGAGGGTGTCTCGTACGGGCACACGTATACCACCAGCAGCGCCACCAACCTGGCGGTGATCCCGCTCGGGTACGCCGATGGCGTCCCGCGCCACGCCAGCAACACCGGTCCGGTGCTGTTCGGCGGCCGGATCCGGCGGATCGCGGGCCGGGTCTGCATGGATCAGATCGTGCTGGACTGCGGTGATGACGACGTCCAGTCCGGCGACATGGCGATCCTGTTCGGTCCGGGCACGCGGGGCGAGCCCACCGCCGACGACTGGGCGCGTGCCGTCGGGACCATCAACTACGAGATCGTGACCCGGATCGGCAGCGCACGGGTGCCCCGTACGTTCGACGATCCGCCAATCGTGGACGGGGGCGCGACGGTGCCCGGCACCATCGGGGCGGCACCTGGCAGAACGGAGCAAACGAGAACGGAGCAAACGAGAACGGAGCAGACGAGAACGGAGCAGACGAGAACGGAGCAAACGACTGGGGAGATGTCTTGACCGGCTCCGGGGCGCTGGACGCCGCCGGATCTGGGTTCGACCAGTTTTCACGTCGGCGCCGAGCCGGCGTGCTCGGTGCCGTACTGGGCGTTACCGCGGCGGGTGTGGCTGCCGGGGTCGCGGCCGAACGGCTGATTCTGCGGCGGACACGGATGCCTGATACGGATCTCGCGAACGAACCCTTCGGTCGGCTCTCGTTCGATGAATCGCTCACCCTTCCGACCCCGGACGGCGTGGACATCCATGTGGAGATCGTGGAGCCCACCGACGGGATCGACCTGCCGCCGGACTACCGACCCCCCGGAGTGCGCCTGGAGCCCGAGCCGACTCTCGTCTTCGTGCACGGATTCTGCCTGGATATGGGCACGTTCCACTTCCAGCGCAAGGAGTTCACCCGGCAAGGCGAGTACCGGATGGTCTTCTACGACCAGCCCGGGCATGGCCGGTCAGGGCGGCTGAGCCAGGGCGAGTACACGCTGCCGATGCTGGCTCACACCCTGAACGCCGTGCTCAAGGAGACGGTGCCGTCGGGGCCGGTGGTGCTGATCGGTCACTCGATGGGTGGCATGACGATCATGGCGCTGGCCGAGGCGTACCCGGAGCTGTTCGGCGATCGGGTGCGCGGTGTGGTGTTCATCTCGACATCGGCGGGCAAGCTGGACCAGGTCAACTTCGGCATGCCGGAAATCCTCACCCGGTTCAGCCGGCATCTGCTGCCACTGGTCACCAGTACCGGCCGGGCCACCGGCGGAATGATCGACGCTGCCCGGCGCGCCTCCAGCGACCTGGCCTGGCTGCTCACCCGCAAGTACGGTTTCGGCAGCAAGAAGGCCAACCCGGCGATGGTGTCCTATGTGGAGCGGATGAATGCCCGGACCAGCACCGAGGTGGTCGCCCGCTACCTTCGCGCCCTGTACACGCACGCACGGTTCCCGGCGCTGGAGGCCCTGCGCGAGGTCCGTACTCTGTCTATCTGCGGCGATCACGACGCGCTCACCCCGCTGTCGCACTCCGAAGAGATCGTCCGCGTCCTGCCCAAGTCGAAGCTGGTGGTGGTGCCCGACGCCGGTCACGTCGCCCTCCTAGAATTTCCGGAGATCGTCAACGACGCGATCGATCAGTTCCTGGCAACCGACCTTGCCGATTGACCCGGCCGGAACCCACCGGCCGAGCGTCGGGACGGCTGGTCGCCGGGACCGTGCCGGGCTCCGACGGGCAGGCGCCGCGCCACCCGGGCAAGCGATCAGAGAAAGAGACCAAGCAGATGTACGTGCTGCCGACGGTGGCCGACACCCACGAGTTCGGCCGGCGGCTGGCCGGCGTGCTCCGAGCCGGTGATCTGGTGCTGCTGACCGGGCCGTTGGGCGCCGGCAAGACGGCGGTCGCCCAGGGCGTGGGCAGCGGGCTCAAGGTGCGCGGATCGGTCACGTCACCGACCTTCGTGATCGCCCGGGTGCATCAGCCGGACACTGCCGGGCAGCCGGCCCTGGTGCATGTCGACGCGTACCGGCTGGGGGCCGTCGCCGATCCTCGGGCCGAAGTCGACGACCTCGACCTGGACGCCTCGTTGGATGAATCGGTGACGCTGGTGGAATGGGGCGAAGGCATGGTCGAGCAACTCGCGGATGCGTATCTGGAGGTCACTATCGATCGCCGCGATGACGATGTGCGCGAGGTGTCGCTGACCGGGCACGGTGGCGACTGGGCCGATCGGCTCGCCACCCTTGGGGACCGATGATGCACGTCGCGGTTCTGGACTCGGCCACCCCGGCGATCACCGCCGCAGTGGCGTCGATCGCTCCTGACGGCTCGGTGAAGGTACTCGCCGAGCGCGTCACCGTCGACGCGCGAGCGCACGGTGAGCTGCTCGCTCCAGCGTTGCACGCGGCGCTTGCCGAAGCCGGCCTGAGACCGGCCGACCTGAACGCGGTGGTGGCCGGGCTCGGCCCCGGCCCGTTCACGGGCCTTCGGATCGGCCTGGTCACGGCAGCCTCGATCGCCGACGCGGTGGGCATCCCGGCGTACGGGGTGTGCACGCTGGACGCGATCGGCCGAGCGGTCGCCGACCACGGCAAGGTGCTGGTCGCCACGGACGCGCGGCGTCGCGAGGTTTACTGGGGCTTCTACGACATGGGAGTGCGGGTCGACGGGCCGTCGGTGTGTAAGCCCGCGGATCTGGTGCTGCCCGATGATGTGGTGGCCGCCGCCGGTGACGGCGCCCGCCTGTACGGCGAGGTGTTCGGGCTGCCGTTGGTGCCGGCCGCGCTTTATCCGCCGGCCGGCGACCTGGCCGCGGCGGCGGCCCGCCGGGTGCTGGACCGGGCGCCTGCCGAGAAGCTGACCCCGCTGTACCTGCGCCGGCCGGACGCGGTCGAGCCGGTCACCCGGAAGACCGTGTCGCAATGACCATCGCGGGCATGCGGTGGTGGCATATCGAAGATCTGCTGCCGATCGAGGCGGACCTGTTCGGTGACGAGAGGTGGTCGGCGGCCATGTTCTGGAACGAACTCGCCGGTGGCCACTACTACATTGTCGATGTCGACGATGACGGTTCTGTCTCCGGCTACGCGGGCCTGGCGATCAATCCGCCGGATGAAGCCTGGGTGCAGAACATCGCGGTACGCCGGGACCGGCAACGGCACGGCCGGGGACGCGCCATGCTGGAGGCGTTGCTGGCCGAGGCGGACCGGGTCGGTGCCGGCAGCGTGCTGCTGGAGGTCGCGGTCGACAACGCGGCGGCGCAGAAGCTGTACGCGTCCTACGGGTTCGAAGGCGTCGGGATCCGTAGGGGTTACTACCAGCCGAGCAACACCGACGCCCTCGTGATGAGGCGAGATGACTGACGAGACTGGCGCGCGCGCAACCCGGGACGAGCCGCTGATCCTGGGGATCGAGACCTCCTGCGACGAGACCGGCGTCGGGATTGTGCGCGGCCACACGCTGCTTGCCGACGCCCTCGCGTCCAGCGTCGACCTGCATGCCCGCTTCGGCGGGGTGGTGCCGGAGGTGGCCAGCCGGGCCCACCTGGAAGCGCTGGTGCCGACCATGCAGCGGGCGCTGTCCGCGGCCGGCGTCACGCTGGCCGACATCGACGCCATCGCGGTCACGGCCGGTCCCGGCCTGGCCGGTGCGCTGCTGGTCGGTGTGGCGGGGGCCAAGGGGTACGCGCTGGCCGCCGAGAAGCCGCTCTATGGCGTGAACCACCTGGCCGCGCACGTGGCGGTCGACACGCTGGAGCACGGTCCGTTGCCGGAACCGGCGGTCGCGCTGCTGGTCTCCGGTGGTCACTCGTCGCTCCTGCGGGTGGACAACCTGGCCGGTGGGATCGTCCCGCTGGGTGCGACCATCGACGACGCCGCAGGCGAGGCGTTCGACAAGGTGGCCCGGGTCCTCGGCCTGCCGTTTCCGGGTGGCCCGCCGATCGACAAGGCAGCGCGGTCCGGCGATGCCGGTTTCGTAGCGTTCCCGCGCGGCCTGACCGGGCCTCGCGATGTCGCCGAGCACCGCTTCGACTTCTCGTTCTCCGGGCTGAAGACGGCCGTCGCGCGATGGGTCGAGGCGCGCGAGCGGTCCGGCGAGGTGGTGCCAGTCCATGACGTAGCCGCGTCATTTCAGGAAGCCGTGTGTGACGTGCTCACCGCCAAGGCCATCGACGCGTGCCGGGACAGCGGTATCTCAACCCTGGTGATCGGTGGCGGGGTCGCGGCCAACTCGCGCATCCGATCGATGGCCGCCGAGCGGGCCGAGCGCTACGGGATCACGGTACGGGTACCGCGACCCGGGCTGTGTACCGACAACGGCGCGATGGTGGCGGCGCTCGGGTCGCACCTGGCCGCGGCCGGCGTGGCGCCGAGCGCCCTGGATCTACCGGCCGACTCGGCGATGCCGCTGACCCTGGTGAGTGTGTAGATGATCGTGCGAATGTGGGAGGTCAAGGCCCACCCGGAAGCGATGAGCGACCTGCTGTCCTGGGTGTGCGAAGCGGCGCTGCCCCAGATCGAGCAGGATCCGCTGCATGTGTCGAGCGAGGTGTACACGTCAACGGATCACCGGATCGTGGTCATCTCGAAGTGGCGCAATACCCCGCTGACGATCGAGGATCCACCCCGCTACCTGGTCGCCCGGCCGCCGCACTCGTGGGACTTCACCGCCGTCGATCGCTGAGCTAGGCCCGGCCGGAGCGAGCCAGCATGCTCGCGGCGGCGCCGTTGCGGGCCATGCGATGCCAGCGCAGCCGGCCCCCGATCGCCGCCATCACCACGGACTGCACCACCACCAGGTACATCAGCTGGCGGTAGACGAATTGCTGGAACGGCAGGACCCAGACGGTACCCAGCGGTTCGTTGTCCAGCTTGAGCGCGTACGCCGCCGTGAGCGCCTGCAGTGCGACGAACCCGAGCCACACCAAGGCCACGCTCGTCCAGGGCAGGAAGACGAGCCCGTAGATCGCGAACACATCGACCGCCGGGGCGCACAGCGGCAGCAGGACCTGGAACAGGGTCAGGTACGCCAGCCCACGCCGGCCGAACATTCCGGACGTACCGCGCTGGCCGAGTGCCGAACGATGCTTCCACATCGCCTGCAGGGTGCCGTAGCACCAGCGGTACCGCTGCCGCCACAACTGGCGGAGCGTGGCCGGCACCTCGGTGTAGGCGATGGCGTCCGGCTGGTACACGATGCGCCAGCCGGCCCGGGCGATCGCCATGGTCAGGTCGGTGTCCTCGGCCAGGGTCTGGTCCGAGACGCCGCCGACGTCGGTCAGTACCTCGCGGTGGAAGGCCCCGATCGCGCCGGGCACCGTCGGCATGCAGCGGGCCAGATCGAACATGCGGCGATCGAGGTTGAACCCGATCACGTATTCGAGGTGCTGCCACCGGCCCAGCAGGCCACGACGGTTGGCCACCTTGGTGTTGCCTGAGACCGCACCGATGGTCGGGTCCGCCAGAGGCTGGACCAGCCGTCCGAGCGCGTCCGGAGCGAAGATCGTGTCGCCGTCGACCAGTACCAGCAGGTCATAGCGCGCGTTCGCGATTCCGGTGTTGAGGGCGGCCGGCTTACCCGCGTTCGCCTGCCGGACCAACCGCAGCCCGGGCCGGACAAGCCGGGCAACGATCGCCGCGGTGTCGTCGGTCGAACCGTCGTCGACGACGATGATCTCGAACAACGGGTAGTCACTGCGGCGTAGCGACGCGATCGTGGCCGCGATGTTCGCCGCCTCGTTGTACGCCGGCACGATGATCGAGACGCCGCCGAGGTGGCGGCGGACCCCGGGCCGCCGGTGAATGCGTGCGTGAGCGCGGGCGAACAGGATCTGGATCGGCAGCCGCACCAGGCCGAGTATCAGGGCGATCGCGAGCAGCCAGGTCATCACGGTGGCGGTGCGGTCGCCGATCGTCTGTGCGATCCGCAACATGGCGCCGCGCCAGCGGGTGGACCGGCTCGCCGGCGTCTCGGCCGGGAGGCCCAGAGCGTCCGACACCGTGGTGAACCGGTAGCCGGCATGCTGCAACTTGGGGATGAGAGTCTCAAGCGCGGTCACCGTCTGGGCGCGGTTGCCTCCGCCATCGTGCATCAGGACGATGGCACCGGCGCCGTTGGCCGGAATCGATGCCGAGACGATCTTGTCAACGCCGGGCCGGCGCCAGTCATCACTGTCGAGGTCGGCCAGCGTCACGAGCAGGCCCATGTCCCCGATCTGGCGCATCACCGCGAGGTTCGCACTGGTCACCGCGTCCGGCGTTGACGAGAACGGCGGTCGCATCAGGGTTGGCGTCCGGCCGGTGGCGGACGCGATCGCATTGGACGTCAGGCTCACTTCCAGTCGCCGCCGCCATGCCGGGATGGTGGTGAGGTCAGGGTGCGTGAACGTGTGGACACCGACCTCGCTGCCCTGGTCCACCACCGCCCGGGTGAGGTCGGGATGGTCGTTGACGGACGTGCCCACCTCGAAGAACGTCGCGTGTACGTGGAAGCGGGTCAGCACCGCGAGCACCTTTGGAGTCCAGGTCGGGTCCGGGCCGTCATCGAATGTCAACGCGATCGTCCGGGCCGGCATCCGGGCGGTGCTCAAGCTGGTGTCGGTCAGCCGGAGTACCGGGCCGCCGCCGTGCAGGGCGGCCGGTGCGGTGCCGGCCTGGGCCGGACCCTGGGCCGGACCGTCAGCGCCCGCACCCTGCGTGAAGCCGTGCAGGCACAACTCGGCGAGCAAGACGATCAGCGTCAGGGCAAGCAGGATCCAGTGCGCACGGGGCTCCCGGGCGCCGGTGCGGTCAGTTCTTCGGGCCATGGCTTGGATGCGTGGTCGGCCCCTGCCCATTGCCGGGGTGGGTACGGGTTGTCGTGCCCCCGGCCGGGGTCGGGGAGGCCGACGACGTGGCCTGTGCCGCGGTGGTGGAAGTCGGTGTCGGCGCGGTGGCCGGAGCCGGCTGGCCAGTCGTGCCCGCGGTAGCCGTTCCGCCCGGCGTGCTGTTCTCGCCCGGCTGGGCGCCGGTTGAAACCGGCTTCGGCTTGTGCGGCAGGTTCGGCAGCGCGCTGCTGGCGCCGCCCATCAGGCCGATCGCGATGGTCACGATCGTGAGGACGGACGCCACCGCCGCGGCTACCCCGAACGCGGCCAGGACCCGGCGCCGGCGGCCGTCGTGGTCAACGAATACCGGGGTGTCGGTGGCCAATTCCCGGTCCGGCCCGACGGCTTCAGCTTGCCTTCCAGGGGCGACCGAATGCCTAGGCACGGGTGGAGGTTCCATCCGTAGCGGGTGTGTGCTGCATCGTCGTACCTCGGATCGGGTCGGCGCCGGGCGCCGAACGGGACACGTCTAGTGGCTCGGGCGGGGCTTCACGCTGATCTGCTTGGTCGGGTGTGCGGATGTGGGGCTCGAGGGGCGGGGAGCGGGGGACGAAGAGGTGGTGGTGGCACCGCTGGTCGGTTGGGGTAGCAGGGCTTCACAGTACGCCGGCACCTGGTCCGCGCTGCCAGCGGCGCTCACCAGTGCCTGGTACGCCGTGCTCTGCAGGGTCTTGGTCTTCGCCTTGTCGCTCAACTTTTCGAAGGTCTGGCAGAGGGCGACCAGCTTGGCGGCCGAACCGGTGCCGCCCGCGACACCGGTGCCGGGTGTCGATGGGCCACCCCCGGGCGAACTGGGCGCCGAGCCGGACGGTGTTGCGGATCCAGCCGTGGCCGGTGCCGTCGACGTCGGCGAGCCGGGCTCCGGCGAGAGCGTGGGGTGGGTGCCGGAAGCGCTGGCATTTGCACTGGCCGAGTGCGTGGCACTGGGTGTGCCGATCCGGACCGGGTTAGGGATGATGCCGGTTCCGGCGGCCACCGCCACCCCGGTGATCGCCACCACTCCGGCCGCCACGGCGGTTTTGATGACCAGAACACGGGACCACATCGGGTGGCGTGCGGGCGGCTCGTACGCGGCGGCGGAGGGCGCGGCCCGGGCCGCGCGGAACGCCGCGAGCGCCCGGTCCTCGCCAGGCATAGCTCGATCCGGGTCGGTCGCTGGAACCGCCGCGCGCAGCAGCTGCTCGAGCGGGGCGCCGGTCGCGGATTCGCGAACGGCACGCTCAAGCAGGCGCTCGGATTCGCGGCGGCTCAGGCGCCGACGTCGATGGGTGCTCATCTCATCCCGTTCAGCGTTGAATTGGGCATTCGTGTCACCGGGTTCCCCCGTGACCCGCGTCACGCTGTCTCGGTACGGGGCCGTGTTCCGGGTGATCTCCCTGGACATGTCCGGCACGTTCGCTGTCGAGTACGGCGGCCAGGCGGCGCAGACCCCGGTAGGCGGCGGTGCGCACGGCACCAGCCCGCTTGCCGAGAACCTGGCCGGCGAAGTTGGCATCCAGCCCCATCACCACGCGCAGCAGGACCGCCTCGGCCTGGTCGGTCGGCAGTGTGGCGATCAGCTGGAGCGCCCGCCTTCCGGCGACGTCGTTGACCACCTCGTCGGCTGGGTCCGGGCTGGATTCGATGTCGGCGAGCAGATCATCGGGGACCGGCACGGCCGGGCGCCGCCGGACGTAGCGCAGGTGATCCAGCGCGCGGTTCCGGGCTACCGTCGCCGACCAGGCGCGGAACTCGTCGGCGCCGCCGGTGAACCCGTCGAGGCCGCGAGCGATCTGCAGCCAGGTTTCCGACGTGACGTCCTCGGCATCGTCACCGACCAGGACCCGGACGTAGCGCAGGAGCCCGGGTTGGATCTCCCGGTAGACGGTGCGAAAGGCATTGTCGTCGCCGGCTCGCGCAGCCTCAATCGCGGCGGAGAGGTCACCCGTACCGCCGACCCGCTCTTCGGCCGCCGTCAATGCCCCTCCATGCCTGGTTGCCTCGGTCACACATCTCATGCCGGCGAATGCGGCCGTGGGCATTTTGCGGGAATTGCCGCCCGCGCTATCGAGGTATGTGAGGTGGCCCCCGCGCATCTGTCCAGCGGCTTATCGAAACACAATCTGGACCGTCTGGCCATGGCTGCCAGGCGACGCCGCTGTGACATCCGGCGCTCCCGTGACGCTGTGCAGGTAGGACGTGATGCAGGCAGGACAGCACTCGGCACGACGGCGCCGCCAGGCCGTGCATCGCCGACCAACGGGACGTGTCAGCCAAAAGGGCTGCCCGGCGGCGGGCCGCCGGACGGGCGGGTGAGGAGCCGGGCGGGTGATTCGGGTCAGCATCGCGGCGGATACGGCAGCGCTGCGTTCGGAGATGCGGATGGCACTCGCCGGCGACCGGCAGATCTCGGTCGTCGCGGAGATCTCCGACGTCAGCCGTCCAGTCCCCCAGGCCGGCCGGATCCGGCCGCAGGTAGCGGTCATTCAGCCGCGCCGGGGCGGCCTGGGCGATCCGGAACTGAGGCGAGCGATTCGCAGGTTGAGCCTGTCCGGTACCAGAGTCGTGGCGCGCGCTAGCGTCACCGATGCCGATCATTTAATGCGAGCGTTGCGAGCCGGCGTCAGCGGCTTCGTCTACACCGACGCCGACTCCGATGATCTGGCCACCGTGGTGCGGGCCGCGTCCGGTACCAAATACCTGCCGAACCCGGCCGCGACCCAGCGACTGCTCGCGACCGACCCCGGCGTCGGGTGCGCGGGCGACCTGGCCGTGCCGGAGGGGGTGGAGCGGCAGGTGCTCGGCTATATCGGTGCGGGCCTGCCGAACGTCGAGATCGCGGCCGCGCTCGGGCTGCATCCGACCACTACGTACGCCTACACCAACCACCTGATGGCGAAGTTCGGCGTCCGTGGCCGGATGCAACTGGCCATCTGCGCGCACGACCGGGGTCTGATCCCGGTCGGCTGATCGCGGCCCGGATCGCCTCGGCGATCTCGGTGGCGGATCAGCCACGGCCCATGCGGGCCGGGCCGTGGCTGCCCGGCCGGACCGGTTGACGGGGCCGGTCCGGCCAGGCTCCCGGCGGCCGGTATTTGCCGCGGCTCGATGCGTCAGCCATGGGTGGCCGGATCGCGGGCCGGCCGTGATAGCCGACTTCAAATTGATGTATTGCTGCTCAATAGCAAATAGTCTATGTTCTTAACGGTTAGGAAGGCTTATTGTTTAGCTTTCGGGAGGCCGTATGCGCCGCTTACTCGCGCTCATCTCCGCACTCCTCGTCGCCGGTCTGATCGCCATCGCCGGGCCATCAGCTCAGGCCAGTCCCGCTCCCGCACCGGCGCCCGCGGCGGCTACGCCGCTTCAGATCTATGGCGCGTGGCATTGCGGGAACGACGCGTGCACCTGGGCGACCGTGCGCGACATGACCGACTTCGACGTCAACAATCATTGGCTGATCGATCGAGGCGATGGCCAGCCGTCGGTCAACCTGGTGATCCTCAGCTTCGTCAACCCCCTGAAGCTGGAGAACCAGACCAGCGACGCCGGCGACACGTTGGGCGTTCCCAACGGCATGACCTCGGCGGTGGTGCAGTACTTCACCAGCCACGGCATCCGCGTGATGCTGTCGATCGGCGGGATCACGTACACCGACGACTGGGACAGCGCCCTCGCCGCGGACCCGGTCCGGCTCGGCCAGAATGCCGCCGCGCTGGCGCGGCAACTGGGCGTCGGCATCGAGATCGACTATGAGAACTCCAGCTCACCGAACCTGACCGCGTTGCAGACCTTCATCGATACGTACCGGTCGATCCTCCCGTACGACGCCAGCGGCGCAAATCCGGCCGCTCGGCTGACGATCGATCTGGCCGCCGGTGACCGGTGGCTGATCGCCCTTGACCGGAAGGCGACCGCGGACTGGTTGCGGACGTCGTCACCGGTGCTCGACTACGCCAACGCCATGGTGCCGTCCAAGCAGCCGTCGACATCGTCCGCCGAATCCAACTGGCAGGAGCACATCGACGGGAAGAGCAACTACAGCCCGCCGATCCCACCGCTCGCGCCGGCGAAGTTCACCGGCAGCCTGTACATCGCCGAGGGCAAGAAGGTCCGGCCGGAGTGCGACGACTTCTCGTCGTCCCTGCAGAACTCGACCGGCTCCTGGGTCCAGTCGGCGGCGCCGGGCGGCGTGGGCACCACGCCCGGGCTCCTCGGCTACATGTTCTGGGCGGCGGAGAAGCCGTCGTCCCGCGGTATCACCACCACGCCACCGAACACCTGCGAGGGTGGCGTCGGCGCGGGCGCGACCGCTTATCAGATCCCGATTCCGATGCCGCCGCTGCGGCAGAACTGACCGGCTGCCCGGCCTGATAGTTGATTGGGGCCGCCCGAGCGCATGGGGCGGCCCCAACCCGCCCGGCCGCCGGAGGCGATGCTCCAGGCATGCGGGACGTTCGCTCCAGCCGGCTGGGCCTACGCGCTCCAGCCGGCTGGGCGCTCACTCATCGTCGGCCGAGGGCAGCGCCCGGATCAGCGCCGCGAGCGGCACGGTCACCTGACGGACCCGCCGGTCCTGCCCGCGGAAATCGACTTCGGTGCCATGAACCACGGCCCAGCCACGATCACGCCGGATCATTTCGATCCGGTCAATGCGGATCCGCAGCGGGCCGATGCCGTATTCGTACTCGTCCTCGTGGAACGTGACGACGGCCCCGATCGCGGCGGCGATAGGCGAGTCATGCACGCGTGCCTCCGAGATCGCCGATGCCCAGCGCCGGATGCCCGGTACGGGGCCATGGCCTGGTGATAAGTGGCGGGATGGACGTCTGTGGCCATCCACCCCGCCACGCCTATCAGAACGCTCCGCTGCCGTTCGGCGTACCGAGACCGGTCGGACCGTCCCATCCCACGCGCGCGTTGCACCACTGCGACGTCGGGCAAGTGCCGTTGCTGCCCGAGGTGACGTCGTACAGCGAGTTGGCGTGCGCGTACGGGTAGTTGTTGTCGATGCTCGATGCGTTGCCGGCCAGACCGTAGACGCCGGCGATGATCGGCGCCGCCACGCTGGTGCCACCGAAGACATACCACCGGCCGTTGTAGACGACCGCCACGCCGGTGTTCGGATCGGCGACAGCGGAGACGTCGGCGACGGCGCGGCCGGAGCAGCCGGTGCCGACCGAGGCCTGGCCGGACAGCGCGGCGTTCAGCGTCGAGCAGCCGGAGCCGGCGCCGGACCAGGCGGTCTCGGTCCAGCCACGGCTTCCGCCGCCGGAGGTGAGATGCGTTCCACCGACCGCCGTGACGTAGTGCGACGAAGCCGGGTATTCCACTCCGTACCCGTTGTCACCCGAACTGACCGTGATCGCGATGCCCGGGTGGTTGAAGTACGAGCCATAGGTCGAGTCCGCCGCGTCCGATCCGCCCCAGCTGTTGCTGATGACCGACGCGCCCATGGTCGCCGCGCGGTTCTCCGCCGCGCCGAGGTTGGCGAACGAGTTCGACTTCGCCTCGACCAGCAGGATGTGGCAGTTCGGGCAGATCGCCGAGACCATGTCCAGGTCAAGGGAGATCTCCTCGGCCCAGCCGGTGTTGCGGTGCGGGTACTTGGTACCGCCGTTCTGATCCACCTTGCGGAAGCAGCCGTTGGCCGTGGTGCAGGCCGGCAGCCCGTACTGCGACCGGTACGTGGCCAGGTCGGATTCGGCGTTCGGGGCGTCGTACGCGTCGACGATCGCGATGGTCTGGCTGGCGGACCCGGACGTGGTCAGGTTGTACGCCGAGCGGAGTTGCGCGGGCCCGTATCCGGATGGCGTCGCGGCCGGAGCCAGATCGGTTCGGACGTACGCGTGGCACGCGGCCGTGCCGGGCGCGCTCGCCGCGCACACCCGGGCGGCCCGGTGCGCGGCACCGGTTGCGGATGGGGAGCCCTGTGCGGGCATCTGGCCCATGGCCAGGGCGGTGGCCGCCAGCGCGACGACCGCCAAGGTGCGGAGGGTGGTTCGCATGAAGCCTCCCGAGGGTTTGGGGGACCGTTTGGGGACAACGGTTCGGGTGGAACTGTTCATGGAACGGTGACAGGCGCATTCGCATGTATCGACGAAAACGCATGTCACTCAAAACAGCGCCATAGCTGTCGCAGATGTCACACCCCGGCGTTGCCCGATCGGCGGTCCGTTATTTCTCGCTCCGGTATCCGGGGGCCCCGACGGGCTCGACGCCATGCCGCCCCGGGGGCAACCGGCCTTAGTGGTTGTTCCTGGACCGCGCGGCGGGCCGGAGTTCAGATCGCGGCGGAGTTCAGATGTGGTCGAGGAGTTCGGCCAGCCGGAAAATGGTCGGACCACCCCAGGAGGGGTCCGAGTCGGCGTACTCACGAGTGCGGATCGCGTGCATGCCGACCGCCTCGGCGCCGCGCAACTCGCCGTCGGCGCCGTCGCCCACGAACAGGCATTCGTGCGGCTCTAGCCCGAGTTGTGAGGTCACCGACAGGTAGATGGCCGGATCAGGCTTGGCGACGCCGATCTCGCAGGACAGGGCGACCGCGGCCATCGAGTCGAGCAATGTGGTCTCGCGCAGCACGGTGGCGCTATCCGGCGACAGGTTCGACAGCAGCGCCAGCGCGTAACGGTCGTCGCGGAGCCGGCCCAGGACACGCAGCGTCGACTTGGAGATGGTGAATAGCTGCCGGCTCCAGGTCAGCCGGCGCGCGACGGCGGCGTCGATCTGGGCCGGCCCGGGGACGCCACCGACCTCTGCGGCTACCTCGCGGCATTGTTCGGCGAAGGTGGGCGGGGTACCGATGATCCGGCGCGGGTAGGCGACGTGGAAGCGCTCGATGAACAAGTCCGGATCGACGTGCATGTCCGCGGCCATCAAGCGCAAGGTGTCGATCCGTCCATCGTCGAGACCGTCGACCAGCGTGTTGAACAGATCGAATACGACGGCGCGCAGCACCCGGACACCGTATGGCATGGACCGTCGCGTCACTGGCCCGCGGCGAGCGCCGTCATCGGGTGATGCCCGTCTCGCCACCCGGAAAATCGGTCGCTACCTGCGGTTGGGCGGGGGTACCGTGGCCCGGCCATGCGTACCCTGCCCGTCCAAGATCCCGGCCGTCCGGACCACCGGTCTGCGGCCCGGTACCTGCTCTGGCTAACCCGCGTGCAGGGCTGGCCGGTGACGGCCGGCATGATCATGGGAGTCTTCTGGATGGTCAGCCAGGCGTTCATGCCGGCGGTCATCGGCCGGGCCATCGACCAGGGCATCGCGGACCACGATCCGGCTCGGCTGGCGAGGTGGGCCGCGATCCTGCTGGTTCTCGGCCTCACCCAGGCGGTTGCCGGAATCATGCGACACCGGTTCGCCGTGTACAACTGGCTGTCGGCGGCGTACCGGACCATCCAGGTAACCGTCCGCAAGGCCAACCAGCTCGGTGCCGCGCTGCCCAAGCGGCTCGGATCCGGCGAAGTGGTCAGCATCGGTACCAGCGACATCAGCCACATCGGCCATGCCGTGGACATCACCGCCCGCGGGGCCGGTGCGATAGTCGCGATCGTCACGGTGGCGGTCATCCTGCTCACCTCGTCGTTACCGCTGGGCCTGGTCGTGGTGTTGGGCGTACCGGTCCTGATGGCCGTGGTGAGCCTGCTGATCCGGCCGCTTCACCACCGCCAGCAGGAGTACCGGGACGAGCAGGGAGCCCTGACCACCCGGGCCGCGGACATCGTGAGCGGGTTGCGGGTGCTGCGCGGCGTCGGCGGCGAAGCGGTGTTCGCGGCGCGCTACCGCACCCACTCCCAGCAACTGCGCCAAGCCGGGGTACGGGTGGCTCGCGTCGAGTCCTACCTGGAGGCGGCGCAGGTCCTGCTGCCGGGAACCTTCGTGGTCCTGGTGACCTGGCTCGGTGCCCGGTTCGCCGCCGACGGCCGGATCAGTGCAGGCCAGTTGGTCGCGTTCTACGGTTACGCGGCATTCCTGAACTTCCCGCTGCGTACGCTGACCGAGGCGGTGGACAAGACCACGCGGGCGCACGTCGCGGCCCGCCGGGTGGTACGCCTGCTCAACCTGGAACCGGATCTGGCCGACCCACAACGCCCGGCGGCCGCCCCGGCAACCGATGGTGACCTGATCGACGCCGAGTCCGGCGCGGTCATCCGGCCGGGTCGCCTCACCGCGATCGCGGCCGCCGACCCGCGGGACGCCGCCGAGATAGCCGACCGGCTGGGACGGTACCGCGACGGTGTGGTGACCCTGTCGGGCGTACCGCTGCGAGAGCTGTCACGGGCCACGGTCCGTGAACTGATCATGGTGGCCGACAACGACGCCAGGTTGTTCACCGGCCCGCTCCGGAGCGAGCTGGCGTCCGGACGTCCGGACGGCCCACCGCCTACTGATGAACAGCTGCGAGCGGCGCTCGACGCGGCCAGCGCTACCGACGTGGTCGACGGCCTCGACCGGGGGCTGGACTCGTTCGTGTCCGAGCGCGGCCGGGAATTCTCCGGCGGTCAGCAGCAGCGGCTCCGGCTGGCCCGCGCGCTGATCGCCGATCCGCCCATCCTGGTGCTGGTCGAGCCGACGAGTGCGGTCGACGCGCACACCGAGGCACGGATCGCCACCCGTCTCGGTGCCGCCCGACGGGGCCGGACCACCGTGGTAACCACGTCCAGCCCGCTCATGCTCGACGCCGCTGACCACGTCATTTACGTCGAGGACGGAAAGGTGCTCATCGAGGGTCGCCACCGCGAGTTGCTGGAGTGGGAGCCGCGTTACGCCGCGACCGTGACCCGGGGAGAGGGCTAGATGTCCCGCGTGAGGCTGCCGGTGGCCGGAGGGCGGCAGGTACGGCGCTACGCGCTCGGCCTGATGCGCCGCCATCCCCGTGCCCTAGCGATCGCACTGGGTCTGCATGCGCTCGCGGCCGTCGCCGGCCTCGCCACCCCGCGTCTGCTCGGCAATCTGGTGCAAGGCATCCAGGACGGCACCACGGCCACCGCGGTGGACCAGGCAGCGCTGGCAATCGCCGGCTTCGTGGTGGCCCAGTCGGTGCTCACCCGCTTCGCCATCTTCGTCTCCGCCCGTCTGGGCGAGCAGGTACTCGCCGAACTGCGTGAGGACTTCGTCGACCGGGTGGTCTCCATCCCGCTGTCCACGGTCGAGCGCGCCGGGACCGGTGACCTGCTCACCCGTACCTCCCGGGACGTGTCGGCGATGTCGTACAGCGTCCGTTCGGCGATGCCGGAAACCCTGATCGCGACGGTCACGGCCCTGCTCACCATTGGCGCGATCGTCCTGGTCTCGCCACTGCTCGCGCTGCCGTGCCTGATCGCGGTTCCGATCCTGGTCATCGGAAGCAGGTGGTACCTGAAGCGGGCTCCGGCCGGATACCTGCGCGAGAGCGCGGCGTATTCGGAGATCACCGATGGGCTGGCCGAGACGGTTGAGGGCGCCCGGACCGTCGAAGCGCTGCGCAGCGAGGCAGCCCGGACCCGGCGCACCGATCGGGACATCGCCGGCTCGTACGCCGCCGAGCGGTACACGCTGTTCCTGCGTACCGTCTGGTTCCCGCTGGCCGAGGTGTCGTACATCATCCCGGTGGTCGCGACCCTGCTGATCGGAGGCTGGTTCGCGTTCGAGGGCTGGGTGAACCTGGGCCAGGTGACGGCGGCCACGCTGTACGTTCAGCAACTGATCGACCCGCTTGACCGGCTGCTGTCCTGGCTGGACGAGTTGCAGGTCGGCAACGCTTCGCTGGCCCGCCTGCTTGGCATAGCCGAAGTGCCACCGGATCGGTACGCGACCGGCGTCCGGCCGGACGGCGAGCACCTGTCCGTGGACGATGTCCGGTACTCCTACGATTCCGGTCCTGGTTCCGGCCGGTCTGTTCGGGATGTGCTGCATGGCATCTCTCTTGACGTGCGACCGGGCGAGAGGCTGGCGATTGTCGGTCCGTCCGGAGCGGGCAAGTCCACCCTGGGGCGGCTGATCGCCGGCATCGACGGTCCCCGTACCGGCAGCGTCACGGTGGGCAGCGCTCGGCTGGTTGAGCTCCCGCTGGATGAGCTTCGCTGGCATGTGGCCCTGGTCACGCAGGAACACCACGTCTTTCTCGGTACGCTCCGCGACAACGTGGCACTGGCCTGGCCGGACGCGAGCGATGAGGACATCGGCAAGGCGCTCGACGCGGTTGACGCCGACTGGGTGCCGGACCTGCCGGACGGGCTGGACACCTTGGTCGGCACCGGCAATCATCAGCTGACGCCGGCACAGGCACAGCAGTTGGCGCTCGCCCGGCTGGTCCTCGCCGATCCGCACACGCTGGTCCTCGACGAGGCGACGTCGCTGATTGATCCGCGGGCGGCCCGGCATCTGGAGCGATCGCTGGCCGGGGTGCTCGCCGGGCGTACCGTGATCGCGATCGCTCATCGGCTGTTCTCGGCGCACGACGCCGACCGGGTGGCGGTGGTCGAGGATGGCCGGATCACCGAACTGGGATCGCACGACGAATTGGCTGCCGCCGGCGGGTCGTACGCCGCTCTCTGGGAGTCCTGGCACGGCACGTCGGCCTCGGGTTAGCCCATTTGGGTTATTGCGAAGGATTTCGGCGACATAATCGCCGTTTGTCTTCGTGATCAAGGGTTATCCACAGCCAGCCGATGTCCGAGTGGCAGGCATCGATGGGATTGGCGCAGACTTCGTCGATGCCTATGCTCGGAGACGACCAATACGGCGTGGTAGGCCGTGACCAGTTGCTCGCTGCCGGCGTGTCGCCGTCGAAGCTCCGCACCCGCGTGGATCGAGGTCAGTGGCAGCGAGTCCATCGTGGCGTCTATGCCACGTTCTCCGGTCGGCTGCCTCGGATGGCCACGCTGTGGGCGGCGGTACTAGCGGCGGGTACCGGTGCCACGCTGAGCCATGCAACCGCCGCTGAACTGGCCGGTCTGGCCGACCAAGCCGACACGGTCGTGCACGTGAGCATTCCTGGTCACCGCAGGGTGTCCGGTCTGGACGGTGTCGTAATTCATGTGTCGAGCTGAGTCGACCAAGCCCGGCATCCGGGCCCGCGACTCCCTCGCACCCGGATCGAGGAGACCGTCCTCGATCTAGCGGCCCGCACGCGATCGCTCGACGACATCGCCGGCTGGCTGTCCGCCGCATGCGGTCGACGTTTGACGACGCCTGAGCGCATCGCGAGTGCCCTGGCAGACCGGCGGAGGTTTCCGGGCCGGCGTGAGATCGAGATGCTGCTCCGGAATGTAGCGCAAGGCGTTCATTCCCCACTGGAGGTCCGTTATCACCGCGACATCGAGCGGGCGCATGGCCTTCCGGTCGGGCGAAGGCAAGCTCCACGCCGACGATTGGGCGGGTGGTCCTACGAGGACGTGCGCTACCAAACCGAAGGCGTCGTGGTCGAGCTGGATGGCCAGGTAGCCCATCCCGTGGAGGCGACCTTTAGAGATCTCAAACGGGACAATGACGCCGTGGTCCGGGGTGATCTGGTGCTTCACTTCGGCTGGGGCGATGTGACGGCTGCTCCGTGTGCCGTCGCCGCACAGGTGGTGGCAGTGCTCCAGCTGCGAGGCTGGGCGGGCCGGCCTGTGGCATGCGGTCGCCCGAGTTGCATGGTTGCGACGAATTCATGATTGCGAAGAGTTTCGGCGACATAATCGCCGTTTGTCTTCGTGATCAAGGGGTAGCGGCGATCGGCTCGGCAAACAGCACCGTCGGCGCCCCGGCGACCCGGGTCAGGAAGATGGTGGCCGGCCGCGCCCCGGACAGCCGCAACGCCCGCCGAAGCTCGACCGGATCCAGCGCCGATCCGCGCTTCTTGATGGTCAGAGCTCCCACGTCACGCCGTCGCAACTCGGCCCGCAGCTTTTTGAGCGAGAACGGCATCACGTCGTCGACGCGGTACGCCCGGCCGAACGATGTCGGCACGGCCTCGCCGGCGTAGACGTACGCGATCGACGGGTCGGCGATCACCCCGCCGACCTGGGCGGCGAACTCGGCGACCAGGTGGGCCCGTACCACCGCGCCGTCCGGGTCGTACACCACTGGGCCGACGTCGCCGATCGGCGCCGTCTCGGTACCGGAACCGGCCAGCGTGTGCACCGCCTCCCCGGCGAGCACGGTGGCCCGCCGGGGCACCTCGGCCAGCGGCCCGCACCAGAACGTCGCCTCGACCACGTCGCCGCCGACGGACACCCACTCCGCCTCGGCGCGGGGCGGGATCAGGGCGTGGTCGATGCCCGGTGCGAGCTTCAGCACGGTACGCGCGACCGATGTCACCAGGTGCGTGACGAATGTCCACGGAGGCGAGAAAGCTTCCGGGTGGAAAACGCGGGAGGCGCCGCGTCGCCGGGCCGGATCGCAGAACGCGGCATCGACCGAGGTCAGCGGTACCTCCTCCGCCCGGGCGCAGGCCACCGGAGCGCCGAGGTTGACCGATGCGATGGCGGCGGTGAGGGGATCGGCATCGACGGCTCGCACCGACAACCCGGCACGCGAGAACGCCATGCTGTCGGCGCCCAGGCCGCAGCCAAGGTCAGCGATAGTGACCACGCCGGCGTCGGCGAGCCGGGCCGCCCGTCGGCGGGCTACCGGTTGCCGGGTGGCCTGCTCCAGCCCGGCCCGGGTGAAGAACATTCGCGCCGCCTCCGGGCCGAATTTCGGCACCGCCCGGCGACGCAGTTCGGTCTGTGTGAGAGCGGCGGCGGCCAGATCGGACGGGAACCCCATGGCTCGCATGCGGGCTGCCGCTATCAGCGGATCGTCGGGCAGGCCGGCGGCGGCGTCGAGCGCGTTCCGGCCCTCCGGCGCCTGGAGGCGAGCCAGCAGGTCGAGATCCACACTGGTCATCCTCGCAGGGTGATTACGCCCAAGCGGCAGGCGGGCCGGCTAACCCGCTGGTGGACCGGCGGACGGCACCGGGGCCGGCGACAGGCAGGGGACCGGCGGACGGGCACGGGAACCCGCCGCGCCGGCCTCACGCTGTTGGCTAGCACGCGCCGGGGCTGTCGCAATGAGCCACGATGGCGTGCTTGGACCCCAGCTTGTCGTTCTCCAGTCTGAGCCACTGGTCGAAGCCGTCCAGGTTGGTGATGTGCACGTAACTGGAGCCGGCCGCACCCTGCGGCGGGTCCAGCATCCATGACCCCTGTTGCCCCAACGTCAGGTAGAAGGAGGTGATCGTGCCGTTGGACAGGGCCTTCATCCGGTAGGTGTTCTTGTCGTAGAACGCCTGCATGAAGGTGTTCACGTAGGCGTGCGCGTCGGTGTCGAACATGGTGACGTCGAGGACTGTGCCGATCAGACCGTGCGGACCGCCGAGCGCGGTGTTGTCGACCTGGATTTGGAGCCGGTCACCGTTGTCGTTGTCGAACGTGCAATAGCTGGATCCGGCCGCACCCTGGCAGTCGTGGTAGTGCCAGTGGCTGTTCGTCGGATGGATGTTGTCGAAGGTGATCTTCCCGGCGGCCGAGGTCAGATCGGTGAGCCGGGCGGTGTTGTGCTTCGTGTACGCGTCAAGCCCGGCCTGCGCGTAGCCCTGCGCGGTCTTCGGGTAGCTGGGTGGCTTGGTGGTCGGGGTGGCGGTCGCCGTCGGAGTCGGCGAGGCGGTCGGTGACGCGGTGGCGGTGGGGCTCGAGTTCACCGAGCCAAGGCCGGTGGTGGCGGCGGGGGCGGAGTGACCGCAGCCGGCCAGCGCGCCAAGGACGACCATGGCGGTGACGGCGGCGAGTCCGGAGGGGCGGACGGACATTCGTCTATCTTCGGTTCCGCCTTACGTGGGGTGTATCGCCCGAATAGGTGAGCCCGCTCACCGTCGAGGGACGAGTGGGTCCTGAGAAGCCGGCCTCGCGGTTTCGCGAACACGCTCCAAGCCTCGGCCGAATGGTGTTGGACTAACCTTCGAAAGCGTGACGTTCGACGCGTCATTAGCAGTCTCCTTGACGGAGTGCTAGACGCCGACTAACGTCCGATTAGCACTCTCAGTATGAGGGTGCCAGCTCGCCGGACCCGGTCCGGAGAGCGAAAACGCCAGGCGGACCGGCACCCGCGACGACGGCGCCGCCCGGTGGACATGAGGCAGACAGAAGATCAAGTACCCCAGGAGGGTATGCCCGTGACTACCGCGACGAAGGTTGCGATCAGGCCGCTCGAGGACCGGATCATCGTTCAGGCCAATGAGGCCGAGACGACCACGGCGTCGGGCCTGGTAATTCCCGACACCGCCAAGGAGAAGCCGCAGGAGGGCACCGTCCTCGCTGTCGGCCCGGGCCGCGTTGACGACAAGGGCAGCCGCATTCCGGTTGATGTCAAGGTCGGCGACACGGTCCTCTACTCGAAGTACGGCGGCACCGAGGTCAAGTACGGCGGCGAGGAGTACCTGGTGCTCTCCGCCCGCGACGTGCTGGCCGTCATCGAGAAGTGATCTAGCGAGCGGGCGTCGTCGTTTGCCCCCGGCCCGGCCGGGAGGAGGCGACGGCGCCCGCTCTCATGTTCTTCGACTTTCTCGACTGTTACGAAGGGACCATTGAGAACCCATGGCGAAGACTCTGAGCTTCTCCGATGACGCGCGGCACATGCTGGAGCACGGCGTCAACGCGCTCGCCGACGCGGTCAAGGTCACCCTCGGCCCGAAGGGCCGCAACGTGGTGCTGGACAAGAAGTTCGGCGCCCCGACGATCACCAACGATGGCGTGACCATTGCCAAGGAGATCGAGCTGGAGGACGCGTACGAGAACCTCGGCGCCCAGCTGGTCAAGGAAGTGGCGACCAAGACCAACGACGTGGCCGGCGACGGCACCACCACGGCAACCGTGCTGGCCCAGGCGATGGTCCGCGAGGGCCTGCGCAACGTGGCCGCCGGTGCCAACCCGACCGCGCTCAAGCGCGGCATGGACCAGGCCGTCGCCGCTGTCAGCGAGGCCCTGCTCGGCAGGGCGATCGAGGTGGCCGGCGACGCGGAGATCGCCAATGTGGCGACCATCTCGGCGCAGGATGCCTCGGTCGGTGAGCTGATCGCCTCGGCGATGGACAAGGTCGGCCGGGCCGGTGTCATCACCGTCGAGGACGGCTCCACCATGGCGACCGAGCTTGAGGTCACCGAGGGCATGCAGTTCGACAAGGGCTTCATCTCTCCGCAGTTCATGACCGACCCGGAGGCCGGCGAGGCCGTCCTCGAAGACCCGTACGTGCTGGTCACCACCCAGAAGATCAGCGCGATCGAGGAGCTCGTTCCGGTCCTCGAGAAGGTGCTCCAGGCCGGCAAGGCGCTGCTGATCATCGCCGAGGACGTGGAGGGCCAGGCGCTGGCCACGCTCGTGGTCAACGCGATGCGCAAGACGCTCAAGGTGGCGGCGGTTAAGGCGCCGGCGTTCGGTGACCGGCGCAAGGCGCAGCTGCAGGACATCGCGACCCTGACCGGTGCCGAGCTGATCAACCCGGAGCTGGGCTACAAGCTCGACAACGTCACCGTCGACATGCTGGGCGCCGCACGTCGCGTCGTGGTGACCAAGGATGAGACCGTCATCGTCGATGGCGGCGGCTCGGACGCCGACGTGACCGCCCGGATCGAGCAGATCCGCAAGGAGATCGAGGCGTCGGACTCGGACTGGGACCGGGAAAAGCTCAACGAGCGGCTCGCGAAGCTGTCCGGCGGCATCGCGGTGATCAAGGTCGGCGCCGCTACCGAGGTGGAGCTGAAGGAGAAGAAGCACCGCATCGAGGACGCCATTTCGGCGACCAAGGCCGCCGTCGAGGAGGGCATCATCCCCGGCGGTGGCGCCGCGCTGGTGCAGATCTCCGAGAGCCTGTCCGATCGGCTGGGCCTCAGCGGCGACGAGGCCACCGGCGTCGACATCGTCCGCAAGGCGATGTACGAGCCGCTGCGCTGGATCGCTCAGAACGCCGGCTACGACGGTTACGTGGTGGTCGAGCGAGTCCGTACGGCCGGCTGGGGCCGAGGGCCTCAACGCCGCCACCGGCGAGTACGGCGACCTGGTCAAGGCCGGCGTGGTCGACCCGGTCAAGGTGACACGCAACGCGGTCGCCAACGCCGCCTCGATCGCCGGCCTGCTGCTCACCACCGAGTCCATCGTGGTTGAGAAGAAGGAGGAGCCGGCACCGGCGGGTGGTCACTCGCACGGCCACGGTCACTCCCACCAGCACGGCCCCGGCTTCTAGCCGGCCAAGGGCGGTTTGGATCGCCGATCGCGGGTGCCCGGCGGCGCGATGTCGCGGCCGGGCACCGCGGTCGGCGATCTTTCCGTTCCAGAACCACTTCCTTACCGCTCGCTTACGCATCTTTGATCTGACATCGCATGCGGCAAGACTGGTGCCGTGGTGGTCGTGGACAAGCGGCTGCGGCTGCTCGGTGCCCTTGCCGGCATCGCCGCCGCGGCGGTGGCAATCGGTGTCGCCGAGCTCGTCTCGGTCTTGACCGGGCCGCAATCGGCGCCGGTCATCGCTGTCGGTGACGTGGTCGTGGACAACGTCCCGCCGCCGGTCAAGAACTTTGCCGTGAGCACCTTCGGAACGCACGACAAGACCGCGCTCATCATCGGGACATTGATCCTGCTCGCGCTGTTCGCGGCGGCCATCGGTGCGCTCGCGGTGGCGAACCTCAAATACGGGTACGCCGGCATCGTGGCATTCACCATCGCAGGCGCGGCGGCGGCCCAGACCCGGCCCGGCGCCGGCGTCGAGGCGGTCCTTCCGTCGGTGATCGGTGGTCTGGCCGGGGCCGCGACGCTGTCCTGGCTGATTACTCGCTGGCGGGAGCCGCGGCCGGCTTGGCAGACCCGCGACGATCGTCGGTCATTGCTGACCGGCTCGCTGGCCATGCTCGCCGGTGGCGCGCTCGTCGGCCTTGTCGGGCGGATGCTTAGCGAGCGGCGTAACGTCAGCGCGGCCCGGAAGCAGGTGGCGCTTCCGTCGCCAGCGTCGCCGGCTCCGGTCCTTCCACCCGATCAGGCGGTGGCCGGGCAGAGCCGCTTCGTGACCAGCAACGCGGACTTCTACCGGATCGACACCGCCCTGATCGTGCCGCAGGTCGACCCGGACACATGGACGTTGCGGATCCACGGCCGGGTCGCCAACGAGATCACCCTGACGTACGCCCAACTCCTGGCCCGCCCGATGATCGAGCGCTACATCACCCTGACGTGCGTGTCGAACGACGTCGGCGGTGACTTGATCAGCAATGCCCGGTTTCTCGGGGTACCGCTGAAGGACCTGCTGGCGGAGGCTCGGCCAGAGCCGGGCGCGGACCAGGTGATCGGGCGGGCCGTGGACGGGTTTACCACCGGCGCACCCACCGCGGCCCTGATGGACGGCCGCGATGCGATGGTCGCCGTCGGCATGAACGGTGAGCCGCTGCCGGTCGAGCACGGGTTCCCGGCCCGGATCGTGGTGCCCGGGCTGTACGGCTACGTGTCGGCCACCAAATGGGTCAAGGAACTGGAGTTGTCGTCGTTCGCCGAGTTCGACGCGTACTGGGTTCCGCGCGGCTGGGCGCAGCGGGCACCGGTCAAGACCGAGTCGCGGATCGACGTACCGGCGCGCGGGGCCACCAAGCCGGCCGGACCGGTCGTGGTGGCCGGTGTGGCCTGGGCGCAGCATCGCGGTATCAGCAAGGTCGAGGTACGCGTCGACAACGGCGAGTGGAAGGTTGCCGACCTGGACCCGGTCCCGTCGACCGACACCTGGCGACAGTGGCGCTGGACCTGGAACGCGACGTCGGGCACGCACCGGCTACAGGTCCGCGCGACCGACAACTCGGGTGCCACGCAAACCGCTGACGAGGCACCGCCGCCGCCGGATGGAGCCACCGGCTATCACACGATCACGGTGAAGATCAGCTAGCCAGGGCCGGCTCACGGATGGGCCCACCTCGGGGTTCGCCGGCTCCCAGCCGCTCGTCGCGCACCAGGCGTGCCTCCAGCTTGCCGACATCGACCCGGCGGCGGAATCGGCCGGCCGTGTCCTGCCAGCCGATGGCCAGCAGGCGGGAGCGCTCGGTCTCGGTGAAACCGCCCCATACGCCATACGGTTCGCGGGCAGCCAGCGCCGCCGCCGCGCACTCCGGCCGGACCGGGCAGGCCCGGCACACGGCCTTCGCCGCCATCTCGCGGCGCACCCGGGAGGATCCTCGCTCGCCGTCCGGGTGGAAGAACTGACCGCTGTCGCGACCCCGGCACAGGCCGTACGTCTGCCAGTCCCACGCGTCCGCGTGCGGACCCGGCAGCCTCTGTACGTTGCTCATCGAAGAACCCCTCCGCGGCGGTCGTGTGAATCGTGTCAGCTGGAGTTACCCAGTCCTCCGCGGTATATGCACACCCAACTCGGCGCGTTCGACTCGCACCGGGTGTGCGCTTTTTCGCGCCACTTCCACTGAAAGTGGTCGTACGGGCTCTACTTTCGTGTTCTGCTCGCTTCAGGAAACACCATTGAGCTTGAAAGGGGACAGCGTGCTGACGGTTCTTGCGTGCGTACGTACCCCCGACGCTGCGCGGGCTATCGCGGTATGCGCCGACCGGCTCGGAGTGAGCGCCTCAGTGCGAACCGCGGTCACCGCGGTTGAGGCGATCGCCCGGCTGGCGGAGCGTGGTGCCGATCTCGTTTTCGTAGACGGTCCACTCACCCGGCCAGATCCAGTTGGCTTCGTCCGGCGGGCCATGGCGTACTCGCCACGTGCCACGCTGATCGTTTACGGGCTTCCGGAACCCTCGGTCGCCAGCGCCCTGATCCAGGCCGGCGCTCGCGGGGTGATCCGGGGCGGCGACACTGACCTGGTCACGGCAGTCACCAAGACGGTACTGCTGCTCGGTATGACCAACCCGGCGGCGGGCATGGCACAGCAGGGCCGCGCCGCGACGGACCGGCCGGACGGCATGACGCGGACGATGGCGGCCAGGCTGAACGCTTCCGGCCGTACCGCGACCGAGCGCGCCGCCAGTGCCATGGACGCGCGCAACGGCGGACCCGGCTTCGCGGTGCCCCGTGTGCCGGCGCCTGAGGTCGAAACCGCTATGGCGTACGCCAATGGCACGGCACCGGCCATGGTGCCGCAGCAGCGGATCGACCTGGTCCCGGCGGTGCGTACGCCGAATCTGACCGAGCGCGAGCTGCAGGTGCTGCGAGGCATGGCCGACGGCAAGAGCAACGCCGAGATCGGGCGTGACCTGTTCGTCTCCGAGGACACCGTGAAGACCCACGCCCGGAGGCTGTTCCGCAAGCTGGGTGCCCGGGACCGGGCGCACGCGGTGGCATCCGGATTCCGCGTCGGCCTGGTCGGCTGATCGGCTTCGATCCGCGGTGCCGGCGACCACCGGGCAGCCACGATCGACGGATTGGGACCGCGACCCAAACCGTCAGCTGTCGTTCTCGCCGATCGTGTCGTGGACGCCGTCGGCGTAGCCCCTCGCGTACTCCCAGGTCACGTAGTGCTCGGGGTCCGGATCGTAGGCCGGTTCGTGGACCCGTGGCCGGCCCGAGCTGAGCAGGTGGCGCAGGTTGCTGCCGAGCAGGTCCCAGTCGAAGTAGTGCGGCTCGTGGCAGTCCTCGCACTCGATCACGAGGCCACGGACGCCGACCGGCGCCAGCAGACGCCTTGTAGATCTCCAGGTCAGCGAGATCTTCCAGAACGTCCTCGCGCTTCGCCCGGTTCGAGCGCGTCGGCGTCGGCCGCCGCGTCTCCTTGACGCCGTCAAGGCCGGCTAGCTCGGCGGTCGGATCACTGGGTCCCCGGCGAAGGGATCAAGCGGCTCGTCATGCACATCTCCACCGTAGTCGCGCCGCGGTCATTCCGGCGAGAGAGGCGAGGCGATCGGCCTCGCCCGAGCGCGGTCGCCCACTACCTCCCACGATCACCACGGCGAGCACTGGTGATGCCCGCCACCTGTGCCCCAACGTGCCGCTGGTCGGCGCCGGGACGAGCCCGGAGGTAGGTACGATGGGTGCACCGCAGCCGAGGGGACAGCACAGTGGATCTTTCGCCCGATCGACCCGATCGCTCCCGTCGATGTCATGCCCTCGACCCGTCCGCCCGCGACCTGCCGAGCCCGCAGCGATCCGCCGCATGGACATCGATAGCCGATCATGGGCTGCCGCTCGCCCTCACCTTCGACGATGTGCTGCTGCAGCCCGCCGAGTGCGACCTGGATCCGACCCAGACCACCACCGGAAGTCGCAGCTTACCCGAAACGATCGACCTGGCGATTCCGCTGGTGTCCAGCGCGATGGACACGGTGACCGAGGCCCGCATGGCGATCGCCATGGCCCGGCTCGGCGGGATCGGCATGCTGCACCGGAACATGTCGATCGAGGACCAGGCATCCCAGGTCGATCTGGTCAAGCGATCCGAAGCCGGCATGATCACCAACCCGGTGACGTGTGCGCCCGGAGGACACCATCCGCGATGTTGACGCGCTGTGCGGGCGGTACCGGATCTCCGGCGTCCCGGTGGTGGACGCCGATCGGGCGACTGACGGGCATCGTGACCAACCGGGACATGCGGTTCGTCGCCGACAAGTCGGCGCTGGTGCGTGACGTGATGACGCCCGATGCCGCTGGTCACCGCTCGCGGTCGGGGTGAGCAAGGACGAGGCGCTCGAGCTGCTGCGCCAGCACAAGATCGAGAAGCTCCCGCTGGTCGACGACGGCGGCCGGCTGCGCGGCCTGATCACGGTCAAGGACTTCGCCAAGAGCGAGCAGTTCCCGAACGCGACCAAGGACAGCGCCGGCCGGCTGCGGGTCGCCGCCGCTATCGGTGTCGGCGAGGACGCGTACAAGCGGGCACGCGCCCTGGTCGAGGCCGGCGTCGACGTGCTGATGGTGGACATCGCCCACGGTCACAACGGCGCCGTCGTCCGGATGATCGAGCAGCTCAAGCGCGAGACGTCGGTCGAGGTTGTCGGCGGCAACGTCGCCACCTACGCCGGAGCCAAGGCGCTGGTCGAAGCCGGCGCGGACGCCATCAAGGTAGGCGTCGGACCAGGCTCCATCTGCACCACGCGGGTCGTGGCCGGGGTCGGTGTACCCCAGGTGTCCGCGATCATGGAGGCGGCCCGGGCCGCCCGCCCGGCCGGTGTACCGGTGATCGGCGACGGCGGCATGCAGTACTCCGGCGACATCGCGAAGGCGATCGTGGCCGGTGCCGATACGGTGATGCTCGGCTCGCTGCTCGCCGGCTGCGAGGAGAGCCCGGGCGACCTGATCTTCATCAACGGCAAGCAGTTCAAGTCCTACCGTGGGATGGGCTCGCTGGGTGCGCTGTCCGGTCTGCGGCGGCTCCAAGTCGTACTCCAAGGACCGCTACTTCCAGGCGGACGTGGCCAGCGAGGACAAGCTGATCCCGGAGGGCATCGAGGGCCAGGTGCCCTACCGCGGCCCGCTGGCCAACGTCGCCCATCAGCTGGTCGGCGGGCTGCGACAGGCGCTGTACTACACCGGCGCGACGTACGATCGCCGAGTTGCAGGTCGCGGCCGCTTCGTCCGGATCACCGCGTCGGGTCTCAAGGAGAGCCACCCGCACGACATCCAGATGACGGTCGAGGCGCCGAACTACCACTCGCGCTGATCGCCCAAACGGCGCCCACGAACGAGGAGTACCTATGCGTGACGTCGTTGAGATCGGCATGGGCAAGACCGCCCAGCGTGGCTTCCACCTCGACGATGTCGCGATCGTGCCGAGCCGGCGCACCCGCGACGTAGACGACGTGTCCACGGCCTGGCAACTGGACGCGTACCCGTTCAAAATCCCGTGTGTCGCGCACCCGTCCGACGCGACCATGAGCCCGACCACCGCCGTCACCCTCGGCCAGTTCGGCGGCCTCGGCGTGCTGAACGTCGAGGGCCTGTGGACCCGCTACGAGGACCCGACCAAGGTGCTCGAAGAGCTGGCCCGGCTCGACGTCGAGCAGCACGCGACCCGCCGCCTCCAGGAGGCGTACGCCGAGCCGATCCGGCCGGAGCTGATCGCCGAGCGAGTGCGTGTCATGCGCGAGGGCGGAGTCACCGTCGCGGTGCGGGTCAGCCCGCAGCACACCCTGCTCGCTCGCGCCGGTGATCCTCGACGCGGGCGTCGACCTCCTGGTCATCCAGGGCACTCTCGTCTCCGCCGAGCACGTGTCCACGGTGGACGAGCCGCTGAACCTCAAGGAGTTCATCGCCGACCTCGACCTGCCGTGCATCGTCGGCGGCTGCACCAACTATCAGACCGCTCTGCATCTGATGCGCACCGGTGCGGCCGGCGTGATCGTCGGCGTCGGCGCCGACGAGTGGTCCACCACCGACCGCGTGCTCGGCATCAGGGTGCCGATGGCGAGTGCGATCGCCGACGCCGCCGCGGCCCGGCGGGACTACCTGGACGAGACCGGCGGCCGCTACGTGCACCTGATCGCCGACGGCGACCTGCGTACGTCTGGCGACATCGCCAAGGCGCTCGGCTGCGGCGCCGACGCGGTGATGCTCGGCGAGCCGCTGTCGGCGTGCTCCGAGGCGCCGGCCGGCGGCGCCTGGTGGCACAGCGTCGGCGAGCCACCCGAAGCTGCCGCGCGGCGCGTTCGCGTCAGCGACCGGCGGCGAGCCGCTGGGCTCGATGGAGCGGCTGCTGTTCGGCCCGTCCGACGATCCCGAGGGCGGCCTGAACCTGTTCGGCGGCCTGCGCCGGGCGATGGCCAAGTGCGGCTACCGCGACCTGAAAGAGTTCCAGAAGGTCGGCCTGCTGCTGGATCGCTAGGACCGTCTGCCGGCGATTGCGGGCGGGTGCGAAAGGTCCGTCGGTTGCAAAAGCCCGTCAGTTGTAGTGGCGGGCCTCGTGTTCCAGCGCGATGATCGCGTCGCGCAACTCCGGTCGAGACGTCTTGGCACCATGTCGCCGGTCGCCGAGAGCTCGCGGATCCGGCGTGCGGACGGTGACCGCGACATCGTCGGTCCGCCACGGTATCGCGCACGGACCCGGATGTTCAGCGTGACACGAATCCCGGTGCACCTCGGCCACCCCGGCCGACACGGCCACGCGTCCGGGCCGTCCCGATCCGTCCGCAGGCAGACACGGCCGGGGCGGACAGTGCCGGTTCTCAGGTGCAGCGCCGCGTCCAGCGATGGCGTGCAGCATGTGGTTCTGGCGCGATGTACGCCTCCCGCGCACTGCATCCGCCACGACTCCAGCACGTCGTCGCTGCGATTACCCTCGGACGGCCGACGTCCTGTGTGGTGATCGTGGTGATGCTCCAGCACCGGCCATCGCGAGATCATGCGCCGCCTCGGTTTCACAACGGCGCCGCTACGGATACCGGATTTCCGCCGGTTGCGAAGTCGCTGTCACACCTCAAGCATCTTGCGTAGCTCGGCACCGTTACGCTGGGCGAAGTCGGCTCGGCAGTTGTTCATGAGCACATGCAACTGCGCCGCCTCGCGCGACAGCTTCTCCAGCTTCGGCGCCCAGCCCTTCGATCTCCCTGCTCCGAGTACTCGTAGCCGAACTTCTCGTGGATGTTCTTGCTCGTCCACTTGTCGCTGTGGCCGTGAAAGCGCATCACGGCCAGATCGCTGGCGGCCACCAGGACCGGCGGGATGGACGACTTGTGGCCCTGCGGCATGTCGACGCTGACGAACGGCAGGTGGTGCTTGCGCAGGAACTCGAGCGTCTCGGACTGGTTGTCGCCGGTGAACCAGCTTTCATTGCGCAGCTCGATGACCGCGCGAAGCGGCGCGCACCGCTTGGCGACCTCGATCGAGGTACTGCTTGTTGTCGCGTGCTGATCACGAACCATGGCGGGAACTGGAACAGGATCGCGCCCGAGCTTTCCGCGCCGTCGACCAGCGGGTCGAGCGCCGACAGAAACCTCGTCCAGACGTCCTCGTACGCCTGCGGGCTCAGATCTTCCGGGTAGATGTTCTTCTTGTCGGTCTCCGGCCGCAGATCCTTGTAGAGCTTGCCCGGCTGGGTGGGGTGCCCGGTCAACAGGCTGAAGGCCTTGATGTTGAACGTGAACCCTCCGGCGTCCGCTCGGCCCACAGCGCCGCGGTCGCCTCGGCCGGCGGCGAGTAGTAGGTCGAGTCGACCTCCACCAGCGGAAACTGCGTGGCGTAGTAGGCGAGCCGCTTCTCCGGGGTGTCCGCGCTGGGCGGGTACCACGCCGCTTCCAGCAACGTCTTGTCCGTCCACGATGCGGTGCCGACGAGGATCTCGCCTGCTTGGAACCATTGATCCATTGTCCCCCGACCTCCGACAAGATGAAACGCCGACTACGCTGTCGGATGACCCAGCCGCGCCCGGTTCTGGTCATCGACTTCGGCGCCCAGTACGCCCAGCTGATCGCCCGCCGCGTCCGCGAAGCACGGGTCTACTCCGAGGTCGTGCCGCACAGCATGCCGGTCGAGGAGATGCTTGGCGAAGAACCCGGCCGCGATCATCCTGTCCGGCGGCCCGTCCAGCGTGTACGAGCCGGGCGCGCCGCAGGTCGACGGCTCGCTGTTCCACGCCGGCGTGCCCATGTTCGGCATCTGCTACGGCTTCCAGCTGATGGCGCGGGCGCTCGGCGGCACGGTCACCAAGACCGGGCTGCGCGAGTTCGGCGGCACGCCGCTGCTGGTCACCGAGCCAGGCGCGCTGTTCGACGGGCCTGCCGGAGCGAGCAGAACGTGTGGATGAGCCACGGCGACGCGGTCAGCGCGGCGCCGGCCGGGTTCACGGTCACCGCGCGTACCGCCGGCGCGCCGGTGGCCGGCTTCGAAGATCTCGGCTCGCGGCGGGCCGGCGTGCAGTTCCACCCCGAGGTCGGGCACACCCGGCATGGCCAGGAGGTGCTCGAGCACTTCCTTTACGACGTCGCCGGCATCGACCGACCTGGACGCCAGCGTCCATCGTCGGCCGAGCAGGTCGACGCGATCCGGGCGCAGGTCGGCGACAAGGAGGTCATCTGCGGCCTGTCCGGCGGCGTCGACTCGGCGGTCGCCGCGGCGCTGGTGCACAGGGCCGTCGGTGATCAGCTGACCTGCGTGTTCGTCGATCACGGCCTGCTGCGCGCCGGCGAGGCCGAGCAGGTCGAGAAGGACTACGTCGCGGCGACCGGCATCAAGCTGAAGGTCGTCGACGCGTCGGAGCGGTTCCTCGGCGCGCTCGCCGGGGTGTACCGATCCGGAGCAGAAGCGGAAGATCATCGGTCGCGAGTTCATCCGGGTCTTCGAGCAGGCGGCGCGCGAGGTCGCCGGCGCACGGTGATGTCGAGTTCCTGGTCCAGGGCACGCTCTACCCGGACGTCGTCGAGTCCGGCGGCGGTGCCGGCACCGCCAACATCAAGTCGCACCACAACGTCGGCGGCCTGCCGGACGACCTCGCGTTCAAGCTGGTCGAGCCGTTGCGCACGCTGTTCAAGGACGAGGTGCGCGCGATCGGGACCGAGCTCGGGCTGCCCCCGGCGATGGTCTGGCGCCACCCGTTCCCCGGGCCCGGTCTGGCGATCCGGATCATCGGCGCGGTCACCAGCGATCGGCTTGAGGTGCTGCGGGCGGCCGACCAGATCGCGCGCGATGAGCTGGCCGCGTCCGGGCTCGACCGCGATGTCTGGCAGTTCCCGGTGGTGCTGCTGGCCGACGTCCGCAGCGTCGGCGTCCAGGGCGACGGTCGCACCTACGGGCACCCCGTCGTGCTCCGGCCGGTATCCAGCGAGGACGCGATGACGGCCGACTGGTCACGGCTGCCGTACGACCTGATCGCCCGGATCTCGACCCGGATCACCAATGAGGTGCGCCGAGGTCAACCGGGTCGTGCTGGACGTGACGAGCAAGCCGCCGGGCACGATCGAGTGGGAGTGACGGCCGGCCGGATCAAGACCTCCCGGATCGAGACCGCCCGGATCGAGACGGCCTGACGCGGATACGAAGATCCCGGGCACCCCCCACATCGGCCCGGGATCTTCGTATCTCCTGTGACGGACAGCCGGATCTTCCGGCCGCCGTCAGGATGCCGGCGGTGTGTCGCTCGGCTCGGCAGCGGCCGGTGGTTTGGCCGCCGCTTGGTTCGCGCCCGGTTCCCCAGCAGGGCGCGAGTACGGCTGTGACGAGGGCGGCTGGAGTGGTCAGCCGGGTAGGTCGGCGCCTGGCCCGGGTAGTTCCACACCGGTGGCTGCTTGCCGTCCGGCATCACGCGATTGCCACGAGGTACGCCAGGGCCAGCCATCCACCGCTGAGGATGGTGCCCACGACAGCGACGATCCGGACCACCGTGGAATCGACGTTGAGGTACTCCGCGACGCCTCCGCAGACACCGCTGAGCTTGCGGTCCGTCTGCGAGCGCCGCAGCTGACGGATGGGTTGCTGCGGTTGGAACGGTGCCTGGTTGCGTGTCATGAGTCAAGACTGCGCCACGCGGGTGCCCTCGTGCCTCAGTGAATGCCCGGATGCGTACCCTGATTTCGGTCCCTCAAGCCGATCGGGCGCACCCTGCGCGGCGCTCACACGCCTCCCCTTGGATGGACACCCCGCTGGAACCAGTACGCCGCATTGCCGCCTACGGCATCTGCCGCAACCAGGATGATCAGGTATTACTTGTTCGCGCAAGCGACAAATCCGGCACGCCGGGCGTCTGGTCGTTGCCGGGTGGCGCCGTCGCGCACGGCGAAAACCCTGAAGACACGGTGGTACGCGAGAGCGCCGCCGAGACCGGGCTGTCGGTCGCCGTGGCGGAGCTGCGCGATGTCGTCGCCGACATGCGGGCGCTGCCCGACCGGGGCATCACCATCCACACTGACCGGCTGCTGTACGCCGTACGGGTGCGCGGGGGAGCGCTCAAGCCGCGCGTCGGCCAGCCGACCGATCTGGTGCGCTGGGTGGACCTCGCCCAGGCGGCCGAGTTGCCGCTTCGGCCGTTCACGGCGATGGCGCTCGGCCTGCCGCCGGCCGCGGTGGATCTGCGTCCCGATGAGGCCGCCTGATGTCCCCTCCTTCGTCGCCGTCCCGGGCCCGGACGGCCTGCACCGGGCGCAGCGGTTCGCGGCCTACGCGGTGGCCACCGACGCGCGCGAGCGCGTGCTGCTGACCCGGATCGCCGACGGGTATCCGGGTGCCGGCCTGTGGCACCTGCCCGGCGGCGGTACCGACTTTGGCGAGACGCCCGGACCCGCGTTGCTGCGTGAGCTGGCTGAGGAAACCGGGCAGCAGGGCCGGTTGGTGTCGTTGCTGGGGGTGGCGAGCCACCGGGACGCCGCGCAGATCGGCCCGGAGGGCTTCCCGATCGACTGGCACGGCGTCCGCGCCTTCTACCTGGTGCACGTGGAGCAGGCGACCCCGCCGCTGGTGCACGACGTGGGCGGGTCCACCACCGAAGCCCGCTGGTTCACCCGGCCGGAGATCGACGCCTTCCGGGTCGGCGATGTGCTGACCGAGGTCACCGTGGAAGCGCTGGCCGCCCTGCCCCGGCAGCGCCGGCGTTGACCGCGCCGGACGAGGCGTCTGAGACCGGATCAGACGGAACCGGATCGGGCCGGACCGGCGCGGTCCGGCTGGACCGGCGGCGTCGGATCGAGGCGTACGGCGTGGCCGAGCGTTCCGGCGCGCTGCTGCTGGTCGGTACCGCGCTGCCGGGGGAGCCGGTACGGCACGGCGAGAACCCGTACACGACGGTGGCGCGAGCCATGCGTGAGCAGACCGGCCTGGAGCCGGAGATCACCGGGCTCCGAGGTGTCGTGACGGTGGTCGAGGTCGGCGGCACCGCCATCGTTCACCACGACCGGATCGCGCTGGACGTACGGGTGCCCGATCGCGAGCCGGAACGCGGTCGATGGGCACCGGCGAGCGCCGCGGACGGCTGGGTGCGCGCACTCGTGGACGGGGTGTCGCCGGAAGTGCCCGAGTTGCCGCCCTCCCACCCGCTGCCGGCACCGGCCGACCGGGTCCAGCGCTTCACCGCATACGGCCTGGTCACCGACCCGGCCGGCCGGATCCTGCTGACCCGGATCGCCGACGGGTATCCGGGTGCCGGTACGTGGCACCTGCCGGGAGGCGGTACCGACTTCGGCGAGGCGCCGACGGAGGCGCTCGATCGGGAGATTCGGGAAGAAACCGGCCAGGTGCCGCAGATCGGTGCGCTCATCGCTATCGCCCACACGCATAACCCGACCGCGTACGGCCCCGAGCAGCGGCCGATCGATTGGCACACGGTCCGGACGATCTTCCGCGCCCACGTGATCCGCCCCACCGCGCCGACGGTGCACGACCAGGGCGGCTCGACCGATCAGGCGGCCTGGTTCACTCGTTCTGAGCTGCGAGGCTTGACCACGAACAGGTTCACCCGGGGCGTTATCGGCGAGTACGCACAGTGACGTCCGCGATCGCATCGCAGGTCCGATCGATGTAGGTTTCGCTACCATGGACGGCGTACGTAGAGCGGCCTGAATATGAACGGAAGTTTTCGCGCCTTGCCCATCGCCAAGTTCAGCGAGATGTGCGATCGTGTAGGCCGCAAGCCGTCATGGTTACAGCCAGTGGTGGTTTACGCATTGCATGCGCGGCGTGATAGCGGGAAACCCCGCCGGAGCGCAACGCACTGTAGTGACCCTGCCCCGATGTGGAGCTGGCAGAAGTGCTTGCTCCGTATGGAGGAACCGTGCCGAGAGCCCCATGGCGCCGGCGTGACACAGACAGCCCCGGTCCGGCCGGGCGGCGGTGGACTGGACGTCTTCGCCGCGGCAGCGGAAACCTGGCCCGGAGGGCACTGACAGTCCGAGTGAAGCGGCGCCACCCCGCTGCCCACACGTTCAACGAACTCGACAACGGCCGCCGTCGCCGCGTGATCACGGTCGCGTTCGATCGCATCCGCAACGGCCGCCCCGAAGTCGAGACGATGGACATGGTGATTCCGGTGAGCCCGGCTCCGGCCGGGACCATCAGCCTGCCGGCGGCCCGCCCGGCCGGCGCCGCCGATCTGGACGCGCCGATACCGCAGACCATCCCGCTGCTGCCGGGTGAGCAGACGATAGCCCGGCGAGTGAAGTTTGCCGTCGCCAATGCCTGCACGCTGTCCAGCATCATGCTGGGCATGGGCGCGGTATTCGTGAGCATGCACGGCGACCCGCGCCTGGCCGCGCTGCTGCTGCTCGGCTGCGTGGCCTTCGACGGCCTGGACGGCGCGCTGGCCCGCAAGATGGGGGTGGCCAGCCCGTTCGGCGCTCAAATGGACTCGCTGGCCGACATGTGCTCGTTCGGCATCGCCGCGCCGGTGGTCGCCTACGCGGCGCTGCATGATCACGCACCCTCGGTGCTGATCGCGCTCGCGTGCGCCATGATCGCCGCCGGCGCCGCGATCCGCCTGGCCCGGTTCAACGTCTCGCCGAAGGACGGCCGGTTCTTCTCCGGCGTACCGACGACGATGACCGCGGCCGTCATGGCACTGTCCGTGCTGATCGGGCTCAGGCTCCCCGGGGCGGTCGCGGTGATCGCGGTCGCGGTCCTGGCGATCGCCATGGTGTCCGGTTTCCCGTACGCCAAGCTGTCCCGCATTGCCCGGCTGCCACTCTGGCTGTTCGCCGCGCCGCTGGCCGGGCTGCTCGTGGCTCCACAGCTGACCTTCGCGGCCGGCGTCGGCCTGTATTTGATCAGCGGTCCGCTGCTGTGGTTGCGGCAGCGCGGTGATCATCCGGTGGCCGAGGGGAGCGCCGCCGCGTAGCGGCGCTCAGCCACGCCAAGACGCACGATGGCCGGTCACCCCAGCGGGGTGGCCGGCCATCACGGCTCAGGTCCAGCGTGCGATCACGGTGGCGCCGCCTCGTATCTTGTCTCCCGGCGCCACGGTGGCATCCGCGGCCGCGGCCGGCAGATATACGTCGGTGCGGGAGCCGAACCGGATGAGACCGAACCGTTCGCCCCTGGCGAGCATCGAGCCGACCGGCGCGCGCTGCACGATCCGGCGGGCGATCAGACCGGTGCGCTGGGCCACCACGACCGTGCCACGAGCGGTGTCAAGCACCGTGTACGCGGCCACGTTGTGCTCCGCCTCCGGCTTCATCGCAGCGGCGAAGCCGCCGTCCTCGATGAAGTAATCGATCACGCGCCCGGCCACCGGTGACCGGTTGACATGCACGTCAAGGACGGACAGGAACACCGCGATCCGGAGGAATTCGCCGTCGCCCAGGCGGGTGTCAGCCAGGCGCTCGACCGACAGCACCTTGCCGTCGCTGGCGGCGACCACATCGCGTTCGTCGCCCGATATGGCGCGCTCCGGGTCCCGGAAGAACGCCGCGATCGGCGCGGCCATCAGCGCCGGGATCCACCAGATCTTGGACTTGGGGCGGCTGAGCCGGGCGGTGGCGGCGAGACCAAGCGCGATACCGGCCGCGGCGACGCCGTTGGAGTCGATATTCATCGAGCGGCTCAGCTCGATGGTCGATGGACGGAACGCCGGCTTGAGCCGGGCCGCGCCGGCGGCGGTGGCGGTGCCGAACCGGAGCCGGTGGATCCGCAGCGGCGGCCGGTTGCGGATGACCAGATCGGTGCCGACCCCGTAGAAGGTCGACTGGCGGCCCATCTCGGCGGCGGCACCATCGGCCAGGCCCGGGCCGGCCAGGGTGGCGGCGGTGACCACGGCACCGTCGGTGAGGTGCTTGCCGACCTCGTCGAGCAGGCCGCGAGTGGCCTCGGCGGATCCGGTCAGTGGCTCGCCGAACACGACCACATCGACCGGTTCGGTCTCGGCCAGGGAGCCGATCACCCGAACCCGCTCGCCGACCCAGGTGCCCCGGCCGTTGATGTCGGCCCGCAGCGCCGCCGCGTCGCCGCCGGGCACCAGCGTCAGCCGGTCGTCCGGGGTCAGCGCGTCGAGCATGGCCAGCAGCATCGGCGAGCCCGGCCGCGCGCCGATCAGCAGGCCCGACTTCGGACCGAGATGGCGGGTGAATTCGGTGGACAGCGCCCGCACGGCCAGGTCGGACAGGCGCATGGCTGCGGGAAAGGGCTGGCTCATCGCGTGATGATTCCTCGGTCGAGTGGGCGGGATTCGCTAGATCCTGCAAGCTTAGTGCTTGTTCCTCGGGTGTCGGCGGAGGCGAGACGGAGTCCGGGGCCGGCTGATCCCGGCCGGCCGTCGGAGCTAATCGCGGGAGCGCAGCGAGCGAGCCACTCCGACCGCGCCGACCGCGATCAGGATCCCCGCGATGATCCAGCCGGCATTCGGCAAGTGCCAGTTGACCAGCCGATTCAACAACCACCAGCCGGCGATGGCGGCGAAGATGATGCCGAAGACGAGTGCTGTGCTGTCGACCCGTTGCTTGCTCATCGGGTCACCTCCACTTTCCCCACGTTGACGTTCGCGTTGAGAACCAGCGAGCCGCCGCCGGATCCGTCCGCGCCGGTGTCGGTGAAGCTCACCTCGTCATTGCCGATGCCGCCCTGGTGGTGACCCAGGATGTCGTTGGTGCCGACATCAACCTGCGAATTGACGGTGACGTCGACGTCCGGCGGAAGGTAGATCTGAACCAGGCCGACGTTCAGGCGAACGTCCACAGTGACCGGTGCGGGCTGGGTCGAAAAGTCCACGTTCCGCAGATCGAGAACTTCGCGGCCGACGTTGTTGCGGTACTCCGTGCGCAGGCCCGCCACCGTCGTAGGCCGGTAGTGGTCGTCGCGGCCGTAGGTGCCCTGAAAGCCGTGAATCAGGCTGCTGATCAGCAATCCGATCACCAGGACGATGCCGAGGGTGATGGGGGCCCGGACCCGGCCGGAGAATGATGCGATGACCATCCCGATGCCGAGCGTGGCCAGGGCGACCGCGAAGTACGCCGGGGCCGACGGCGACACCAGGCCGGCCGCGTCCAGCGCGCCCACCAGCCCGACGACGAGCAGGACGCTGGACAGGATGGCCCGGCGTGCCTTGGTCGGCTTGGGCGCCGGAGGGGCTGGTGGCGTTGGTGGGGGTGGTGGCGTTGGTGGGGGTGGCGCGTAGGGCGGCTCGGTCGGTGACTCGGCGTCATCCGCGCCGAGCCTCGTCGTGGGGTAGGAGGGTGCGGGGCCCGTGCCGGTCGGGTAGGCGCCGGCTGGATAGGTGCTTGTTGGATAGGTGGCGGTTGGGTACGTGCTGGTCGGCTCGGCCGCGGTGGCGGCCTGGGCCGGCCCCGTTGACGGATAGCCCGGGGGATAGCCGCTGGACTGGGCAAACGGTCCGTGCGGTGCGAACGGCGGTTGGTAGCTCGCCTCGGCGCCGGGTTGCGCGGACCACGGGTGGTTGGCCGGTGGCGTCCACGCTGGACGTTCCGGGTTCGGGGGCCGAGGGGTCCAGCCGGAGCGCGGATCGCGTGCGGTGATTAGCAGCGCCGCACCCCCGACGAAGGCGGCGAACAGCAGGAACCGGCTACCCGGACCGCTGGTGAACCCACCGATCAGGCCCGACAGCGCGACCACCGTCAGGACCACCGTCCAGGCCTTCGACGTCGATGAGTGTCCGCGGCCGATGAGCGCCTCGAACGGCGAGGCGGAGTCGCCCTCGGCCGGGATCAGCAGCCAGCCCGCGATATACAGCAGACCGCCGAGGCCACCGACAACGGTCAGGACCGGAAGAACCACGCGCCAGAGCACCGGGTCAGTGTTCGTGGCACGACCGAGGGCGGCGCAGACGCCGGCGATGTAACGACCCTGAAGCGGGCGTACCAGGCCGAATTGGGCGGCATAGCCGCCGGTCCTGCCTGAAGCGGTGCCGCCGGGCGGCGGAGGGGCGCCACCTGAGCCGCCAGCGGTGCCGTACCCCGGATCGTCGGCGAGACCGGTGTGCGGGCCAGCGTCGGAACCGTCGTGCGGCTCTGCGACCGTCTGAGCGGGTTCGTTCGGCGCTCCGGCGGTGTCCTCGACGCCGCTGTCGTCAGGCGCCGTGCTACCGGGTTCGCGCGCGGTCGTGTCCTCCGCGCCGGGCTCCACGGAAGCCGGTTCGGAGGCGCTCGGTTCAGAGGCGCCCGGTTCAGAGGCGCCCGGTTCGGAGGCGCCCGGTTCGAAGGCGTCTGGCTCCGGCGGTACCGCGGCTGGACCCACTGACTCGTTCGTCATGTCCACATCATCGCTGGCCACTAGTCCCAATCGCCTCCGGCGTGAACCCTGATCCGACCCTGACGTGGGTTCCGTCGCGGACTCCGGGGCATCCCCGGAGTCCGCCGACCGCGGCGCGTGTGACCATCGGAAGTGCCGGGTGCGCTGCCCGCGTGACCGTCAACCGCGAGGAGATGCCGTGGAGCCGAATACCGGAAATACGGTACGTCGGCTGTACCGCGATCCCGATCGGCGCTTGATCGTCGGCGTCGCCGCCGGCCTGGCCGAGCATCTCGGTCTCAAGGTCGCGGTCGTGCGCGCCGCGTTCATCGTGCTGCTCCCGCTCAACGGCGTGGGCGCCCTCCTGTACGTGGCGTTTTGGATAGTGCTGCCCACTCGGCCGGAGACCGATGCGCCGGCCCGCCCGGCCGGCGGGGATGACTGGCCGCCCCGGTCCCGCCGAGCCACGGACATCCTGCCGTACCTGGCATTGGCCATCGGCATCCTGCTGGTCGTGTCCCTGGCCGGGCTGGGCAGCCTGACTTCCTGGCTGGGCTGGCTGGTCGCGGTGATCGGAGTGGGTGCCGGCTTGATCTGGCATCTGGCCGACGCCGACCGTCGCCGGCGGTGGAGCCGCACCATGCCAGGCGCGCCCTGGCTGGGCGCGCTGCTGGACGAGGATGACCGTCGCGGTTACCTGATCCGGCTGATCGGTGGAGCGGCACTGGTCGTGGCCGGCATCATCGGTTTGATCGTGGCGTTCGCGCCGCTATCCGGCGCCAGCTTCGGTGTGGTGATCTCCGGCGTCGTGTTCGCCGTCATCGCTCTGGTCGGCGTCGCTCTCGCGCTGGCGCCCCTGCTGTGGCGGATGTTCGTTCAATTGCGGGAGGAACGGGTCGGCCGGATCCGGGACGCGGAGCGGGCCGAGCTGGCCGCGATGGTCCACGATCAAGTACTGCACACGCTGGCCTTGATCCAGCGCAACTCCGCGGATCCGAAGACCGTGCAACGGCTGGCCCGGGGCCAGGAACGCAGCCTGCGCAACTGGCTGTACCGCCCGACCGGCTCGGCATCGGAGATGTTCGCGGCGGCGATGGAGCAGATCGTGGCCGAGGTCGAGGACACCTACGCGGTGGCCGTCGAGTCGGTGGTGGTCGGCGATGTCGGGGTGGACGAGAAGATTGGCGCGCTGGTGTCGGCGACGCGGGAGGCTCTGGTCAACGCGGCGCGGCACGCCGGCGTGGGCACCATTTCGCTCTACGCCGAGGTGGAGCCGGAGCAGGTGAGCACGTTCGTCCGGGACCGAGGCTCCGGCTTTGACATGACCACGGTGAACAATGACCGCCACGGAGTACGCGGTTCGATCATCGGCCGGATGGAACGGCATGGTGGCCGGGCCGAGATCAAGACCGAACGGGGCGAGGGAACCGAAGTACGGTTGACCATGCCGATCGGCACGGGAGCGAGATTATGACGACACCAGTGGACGGGGCGGCGCGACAGTTGCGCGTGTTCCTTGTGGATGACCACGCGATGTTCCGCGCCGGAGTACGTGCGGAGTTGGGCGCCCATGTCGACGTGGTCGGCGAGGCGAGCACGGTGGCGTCGGCGATCAGTGCCATTGCCGCACAGCAGCCGGACGTGGTGCTGCTGGACGTACACATGCCCGATGGCGGTGGCCGCGCGGTGCTCGAGGCGATCCGCAAGACCAATCCGGACGTGAGGTTCCTGGCGCTGTCCGTGTCGGACGCGGCCGAGGACGTCATCGGCCTGATCCGGGGTGGTGCGCGGGGCTACGTCACGAAGACCATCTCGCCGGATGACCTGGCCGCCGCCATTCGCCGGGTGGCCGACGGCGACGCGGTGTTCAGCCCGCGGCTGGCCGGCTTCGTACTGGACGCGTTCGCGGCCAGGTCCGACGTTCCCGTGGCCGACCCGGAACTGGACCAGCTCACCAACCGCGAGCGCGAGGTCCTGCGGCTGCTGGCCCGCGGGTACGCGTACAAGGAGATTGCGAAGGAGCTGTACATCTCCATCAAGACGGTGGAGACGCACGTGTCCAACGTGTTGCGCAAGCTGCAGATGTCGAACCGGTATGAGCTGTCCCGGTGGGCGGCCGACCGGCGACTGGTCTAGTCGCTGCTTGAGCGGTTGTTCCGGAACTGTCGGCAGAGGCGGGGCGGGCGTCCAGTGCGCCGCCGGCGAAGGCGTCGTACGTGTTCGGCGCGGCTGGATCAAGCGGTCGCGATGATGGTGAACAGTTCGGCCAGCCGCCCATCGGGCAGCCCGGCGGTCTTCGCGTTGGCGGTCAGCATGGTGCGCACCCGCTGATCCAGCTCCATGTGCGAGGTCTGGGTGGCGTGCGCCTGGAGCGCGGCCAGCTTGCGCGGGTACACGTCGGTGACGTCAACCGCGTGATCCGGGTCCGGGCCGGCCATGTACCAGACCTCGCGCACCACCCACGGCTGGAGACCTTCGTTCAGATAGAGGTCGCCGAACGCGAACTCGTTACGCGAGTCCGGATATACGGCACAGGTCGTGGCCTCGCCGGCGGCCAGGTGGTCCGGGTGCGACGGACCCGAGATGCGTTCCCAGCGCCGCAGCGGTGAGCTGGTCAGGATCCGGTCCGGCCGCACCTGCCGGATCGCCCGGGTGATGTCCTTGCGCAGTTCGATCGAGGGCACGAGCGCGCCGTCGGCGTACCCGTCAAGGAACTCCACCTGCTTGACGCCGAGCGCGGCGGCGGCCGCGCGCTGCTCGGCCTCGCGCAGGATCGGCATCTGGTCGCGCGGCGTGTCATCGAATCCGCCGGCGTCGCCCTTGGTGATGATCAGGTAGGTGACCTCGATCCCGGCGTCGACCCAGCCCGCGATCGTTCCGGCCGCGCCGAAGTCGAGGTCGTCGGGGTGCGCCGCGACGCACAGGATGCGCTCGACGTCGGCGATGGGTGTGGGCGAGGGAGGGAAGCTCATGGCTGCCGAGCTTATTCGGGCCGGCGTCGGGCCGGCCGCCGCCCCGTCACAGCAGTGGCCCGCGCCCGGCCCGCAGGATCAACAGCGCAAGCTGTACGCCATCGGCCCCGAGTGCGTCGCGGAAGCGATCGACGATCTGCCGCTCGCGCTCAAGCACCAACCTGGTGCCGCCGGAAGCCATCCGGACCCGGCCTACCTCGCCGGAGATCGCGGCTCGCTCGCGCCAGAGGTCGATCAGCTGCCCGTCGATCTCGTCGATCCGCTGCCGCATTCCGGAGATCTGCTCCGTCGCGCTCTCGGTGGTCATGGTAATCATCGTCCCGCTCCTGGTGGTCAGTGTCTGCATCGTCTTGAGGGCTGGCCGGCGGGGCATGAAAAAGCCCCGGGCGGCGAGCCCGGGGCTTTGAGGTCTTGGACGCTCACGCGTGACCTATGGAAGCCGGACTCCCGGATCCATAGCCAAAAAATCGCGCGTGCCGTGTCACGTCGACCAGTATGGCCAGGGCGGCTGCCGATGCCAAGCATCGTGCCGAGATGTGGGACACGGTGGTAGCCGGTGATGATCAGGACGCCGAGGCCGCCGCCGCGTCCGGCCGGTTTGACCGCCGCAGCAGCCACCACAGCCCGATCATCGGCAAGACCAGCGGTACGTAGCCGTAGCCCTGCCCGAAGTCCGACCACACGGTGGCGTCGGGAAACGCCGACGACCAGATCAGGCTCGCGGCGCCCACCACGATCACCCCGGCCAGCTCAACCGAGCAGCAGGCGATGGCCACCCGGCGGGAAGCCGCTGTCGACCGGGCCAGGCTGTACGTGGCGACCAGATAGATCACCGCGGCCAGCGCGGACAGCAGGTACGCCAGTGGGGCCACATGGAACTTGGTGGCGATCTGGACCCCGGCGCGGGCGCTCGCCGACAGCGCGAAGATCCCGTAGACCCAGATCAGTACCCGCCCGATGCCGGCGTTGATGCGCCGGGTCTGCGGGGCGTCTTGCCCAGTTTGCTCGGTGTCCATGGTCATCACTCGTGCCGTCTCGTCTCGGTACCGTCGTGCCGGTCAGCCGACCGTCCACACCTGCTGAAGCCGTACCACCAGAAGCGCCTCGACCAGACCGAGAGCGGCGATGATCGCCGATCCCCACTTGGTCGGCTCCATCCGGGCCATCGCGAGCCCGGCCGGCGGGATCACCAGGAATGCCGCGACATACCCGATGAAGGTGGCCGGTGCCGGAATCCGGTGCCCACCCGCGATCCGGGCCAGGGCGGTGCCGGCCATGGCGATTGCCATGATCTCCAGGATCACCACGCCGACGAGATGGGATATCTCCGGCGGCCGGTTGCGTACCAGGCAGTACAAGCCCCAGGCGGCGACAGCCAGCGCAACGACAGCGGTGGCGATTCGGAGAAGTTCCGGCACGGCGCACACCATACGGCACCGGCCTGTCGTGCGGCGTATGGCGGTTGCGGTGGCCGGCACGGCGGGACTGCGGTGCTCGACCTGCGGCGGGACTGCGCGGCGGGATTCGCCCGCGCCGGTCGCCGGGGCGGAGGTGTGCCCAGGCCCGCGTCACCTGGGCCAAGGCGCGCCCGCCCGCGTGCTCTCGCGGTGCCTGTCGGACCGGCGGCATAGACTCGCGAGCGCGATGCAGGCTCTCTTCGAAATCCCGCCAGACCGACCGGGCGACTCCAATCGTGGAGGCGACCCGGACCGTTCGAGCGACCCGGACCGTGCCGGTGGCCGGGACCGGCCGGCGCGCCCGGACGGTACATCCGGCCCCGGTGACGCGCCCGGCCCCGGTGACGCGCCCGGCCCCGGCGACGCGCCCGGCCCCGGCGACGCGGCCCGCCCCGGCGACGCCGTGCGGACGGCCCCGGCACCCGGGCGACCGGTTGCCCGGTCGCTGGACCCGCAGGCGCTGCTGATCGGGCTCAACGACCAGCAGCGCGCCGCCGTCGTGCACGAGGGCTCGCCGTTGCTGATCGTCGCTGGTGCCGGGTCGGGCAAGACGCGAGTGCTGACCCACCGGATCGCGTACCTGCTGGGCGCTCGTGATGCGCACCCCGGCGAGGTGATGGCGATCACCTTCACCAACAAGGCGGCCGGTGAGATGAAGGAGCGAGTGGCCGCGCTGGTCGGGCCGAGAGCGCGGATGATGTGGGTGTCGACGTTTCACTCGGCGTGCGTTCGGATTCTGCGGGCCGAGCACGAGCACGCCGGACTGAAGTCGACGTTCTCGATCTACGACGCCGACGACTCCCGCAGGCTGATGCAGTTGGTCGGCCGTGAGCTTGACCTCGATCCGAAGCGGTTCTCGGCACGGTCCCTGGCGGCGGCGGTTTCGAACCTCAAGAATGAGCTGATCGACCCGGAGACGGCGACCAGGGACGCGAAAGGCGCGCATCAGCGTTCCGTCGCCGAGGCGTACACGCTGTACCAGCGGCGGCTTGGCGAGGCGCAGGCGCTCGACTTCGATGACCTCATCATGACCGTGGTGCACCTGTTGCAGGCGTTCCCGGATGTGGCCGAGAAGTACCGGCGCCGGTTCCGGCACGTCCTCGTCGATGAGTACCAGGACACCAACCATGCGCAGTACGTCCTGATTCGCGAACTCGTAGGACCGGACGAGGGGCCGATGCCACCGGCCGAATTATGCGTGGTTGGCGATGCCGACCAGTCGATCTACGCGTTCCGTGGGGCCACTATCCGGAACATCCTGGAGTTCGAGCGCGATTACCCGAAGGCGCGCGCCATCCTGCTGGAACAGAACTACCGATCGACCCAGACCATCCTGTCCGCGGCCAACGCCGTGATTGACCGCAACACCGCGCGCAAGCCCAAGCGCCTATGGAGCGAATCCGGCGACGGAGAGCAGATTGTCGGGTACGTCGCCGACACCGAGCACGCCGAGGCGGACTGGGTGGCGCGCGAGATCGACCGGCTCAGCGACGCGGACGAGGTCCGCCCGGGTGACGTCGCCGTCTTCTACCGCACCAATGCCCAGTCGCGCGTGTTCGAGGAAGTGTTCATCCGCACCGGCCTGCCGTACAAGGTGGTCGGCGGAGTGCGCTTCTACGAGCGCAAGGAGGTTCGCGACGCGCTTGCCTACCTTCGCGCCATCGCGAACCCGGACGACATCGTGAGCCTCCGGCGGATCCTCAACACGCCGCGGCGCGGCATTGGCGACCGGGCTCAGGCATGCGTCGACGCACTGTCCGCCCGCGACCGGATCCCGTTCGCCACGGCATTGCGGCGGGCCGGTGACGCGCCCGGGATGCCGCCCCGCTCGGCGAAGGCGATCGCCGAGTTCGTCGGGCTCATGGACGAATTGCGGGAGATGGCCGAGACGGCGACCCCCGAGGATGTGCTCGAGGCGGCTCTGGCGCGCACCAACTACTTGCCGGAACTGGAAGAGAGCCTGGACCCGCAGGACGCGGGCCGGGTGGAGAACCTGCAGGAACTGGTGTCGGTCGCTCGCGAGTACACCGAGCGTGTGCTGGCCAGCGACTTCGGGCCGGTCGAGGAGGGCAGCGACGTGGACGCCCCGCCACCGATGCCGACCCTGGCCGGGTTCCTGGAGCAGGTCTCCCTGGTGGCGGACGCCGACGAGGTGCCGAGCGACGATCCGAATCATCAGGGCGTCGTCACCTTGATGACCCTGCACACCGCGAAGGGCCTGGAGTTCCCGGTTGTCTTCCTGACCGGCATGGAGGAAGGCATCTTCCCGCACGAGCGGTCGCTCGGGAATGCGCAGGATCTGGAGGAGGAGCGCCGCCTCGCCTACGTCGGGATCACCCGGGCTCGCAAGCGGCTGTACATCTCGCGCGCCGTCACCCGTACCGCATGGGGCAGCCCGCAGTTCTACCCGGCGTCCCGGTTCCTCGACGAGTTGCCGGTCCCGCTGACTCGCTGGGACCGTACCGAGGGCGCGTACACCTCGTGGAACGGCTCCGGTGGCGGTGTCGGCGGGCGGGCCGCGAGCGGATTCACCGGCGGGACGCCGAAGGCCACCCGGATCGCCGAGCGGATCGGCGTATCAGCCAGCCAGTTGCGTACCGCCAGCGAACTGAGCACGAACGTGCCATCGCTCAGCCCGGGTGACCGGGTCAACCATCAGCGCTGGGGAGTTGGCCGGGTGGTGGCGGTACAGGGTGCTGGGGTTCGGGCCCAGGCTCAGATCGATTTCGGCGATCAGGTCATGTGGATCGTGCTCCGGCACGCACCGATCGAGAAGCTCTGAATCGGCGTACCGGCGGGCGCCTTCGCGGTCCGCCGGTACGTGAGGATGTGGACGGCGGACCGCCGCGACTACGACGTCAGCGAATCCTGGTGCTTCTGGATGTTGACACCCTGCTCGAAGAGGAACTTCGTCGGGTCCACCGGCTTGCCGCCGCTGCGCACCTCGAAGTGCAGGTGCGGGGTGAAGCTGTAACCGGTGCTGCCGGTGAGCGCGAGGAGATCGCCGGCCTGGACCTGATCGCCTTCCTTGACCAGGAGCTTTGAAGCGTGCGCGTAGACCAGGTCGATGCCGTTGCCGACATTGATGATCACGGTATAGCCGTATGCGCCATGCCACCGGGCCATCGTCACGGTGCCGCTGTGGGCCGCGTAGAACGGCGTGCCCTCCGGCGCGGACAGCTCCAATGCGGTGGACGGCAGGGTCCCGGGTCGCTCACCCCACACCGACGGCGTGATCTTGTAGTCCGTCATCGGCAATAGCCAGATGTTGGAGCTGACGACGGCGCCTGGATCGGTGCGGTTGGTTGAGCGGTTCGCACGATCGATCGCCGCAGACCGCGCATTCGACAGGCCACTGATTGAGGCCAGGTCGCCGGAGTTGTTGACCTTCATGTCGGGCATCGCGGTCGCGGTCGCAAGAGCGACCACGCCAGCACCGACAAGAGCTGTGGTGGCTACCGCGGCGTATCTACTCCGCGGCGGGGTCGGAACCCGGCGTCGACCACGATAGCGATCGCGCTCTTTCCGAGTACTCACGCACACCCTCCGAAGTTGGTGGTTGCGGGCACCGCGCGGCTTGGGGGGATGCCGCTGGGGGGGTGGGGCCCGCGTTGTCATCCAGGTGATGCGCAGATGACAACCACGACACCGTAGCCAATCCGTTATCGGCTAGGCAAGCTACGCCGACCTCGATTTGCCAAGTCAGTGCGATTGTCCGATGTCCAATCGGACGGCTGGTCCGGCATCCGAACGGATGATGCCCGGCGCGGGCCGGGCCGAAGGGGGCGGAACCGCCAGCCGAAATGGCCGTCCCGATAGCCAGGCCACCGGGTCGTCAGGTTACCGTTCGTTAAGGATCGAACCTTCCTCTCAAAGGAGTCTCACCGATGAGCTCACGCATTCGGGTGGTCGTGGCTAAGCCCGGGCTTGATGGTCACGACCGGGGCGCGAAGGTGGTGGCTCGCGCATTGCGCGATGCCGGCATGGAGGTCATCTACACCGGTCTGCACCAAACCCCGGAGCAGATCGTCGAGACCGCGATCCAGGAGGATGCCGACGCGGTCGGTTTGTCGGTCCTGTCCGGTGCTCACATGACCCTGTTCCGCCGGGTGGTCGAGCTGCTCGCCGAGCGCGGCGCCGACGACATCGTGGTGTTCGGCGGCGGAATCATCCCGGACGCCGATATCCCCGAGCTGACCAGCATCGGCGTCGCCAAGATCTTTACGCCGGGCGCGACGACGCAGTCGATCGTGGACTGGGTACGCGATCACGTCGCCACGCCGGTTGGCTGACCAGCGCCGTCTCGCCTCGTCCGTGATCAAGTGCACGATCTTGAACCGTGGACGCGCCATGGCGACGGCAGCGGCACGAGATCTTGCACTTGGTCGCGTACCTGATCATGGCGCGCCTTGGATCCCACGATCGGCGTGAGACCGTGAGTATCCGTGGCGGCACCTTTTCTGCTTTTGGGCGCTTACCGTTCGACGAATCGGACAGTGGATCATTGTCCCGGCGAAAAAGCAGAAAACGCGGAGCACGGTCGCAAGGCAGCCCCGCCGTCAAGGCAGCCCCGCCTGGACCGACGAGCATCAGACAAAATGAGGGGTCGGACGCACCCCTCACACGCCCGACCCCTCGATGCACGACGCCCCGCCGCCACCCCTCGACCGACAGGGCATCGGCCGCTTTCGTTGCCTGCCCGGGACTTCCCGGCCCGACACTTGACTTAACGATGCCCCTGTTCGTGAGTTACGCGTGGCCAGCTGGAGATTTACAACCCGAATGGGTGTATTGGCCCAGCTCTCGTCGATGCCTTGTGCCGTATCACACACGCCATACCCTTGGATTCAGTCGTCGCGGCACCGTCGATAAGCTGCGGGCGAAGTAAGCCCGGTTCGGCGAGCGCCGCGGGATGCTGATATCGCAACGTTGAATGTCCCGTGCACGTGTCCTGGGATTGAGCGTCGCGGTCGCGGCGCCGGTGGACCGAGACCCAACAGCGACTCTGACCGGCGGTGCCGGCAGGGCAGAGATGACAGAACGGGACGCTTACGTGGACCTGTACGAGTACCAGGGGCGCGACATGTTCGCCCGGCACGGGTTGCCGGTGCTGGACGGCGGCGTAGCCACGACTCCGGAAGAGGCTCGGGCAATCGCCGAGCGACTGGGCGGCCGCGTGGTCGTCAAAGCACAGGTGAAGGTCGGTGGCCGTGGTAAGGCCGGCGGCGTAAAGCTGGCCGCCAACGCCGACGAGGCACAGGCACGGGCGACCGACATCCTCGGCATGGATATCAAGGGACACACCGTCCATCAGGTGATGGTCACCGAGACCGCCGACATCGTTGAGGAGTACTACTTCTCCTACCTGCTCGATCGCGCCAACCGCACGTTCCTGTGCATCGCGAGCACGGCCGGTGGCATGGAGATCGAGCAGGTCGCGCACGAGGCGCCGGACAAGGTCGCGAAGATCGTTGTCGACGCCAACAAGGGCGTGGACGAGGCGACCGCCCGGGACATCGTGGCCAAGGCCGGCTTCCCGGCCGATGTCGCCGACAAGATCGCTGACATCGCGGTCAAGCTCTGGAACACGTTCGTCTCGGAGGACGCGCTCCTTGTCGAGGTGAACCCGCTGGCCAAGGTCGCCGACGGCCGCGTCCTGCTGCTTGACGCGAAGGTGACTTTCGACGCCAACGCCAACTTCCGGCACCCCGACCACGATGCCCTCGAGGACAAGTCGTCGGTTGACCCGCTGGAGCAGCGAGCCAAGGAGCGCGACCTCAACTACGTCAAGCTCGACGGCACGGTCGGCATCATTGGTAACGGCGCCGGGCTCGTCATGTCGACGCTCGACGTGGTCGCCTACGCCGGCGAGCAGTTCGGCGGGGTACGCCCGGCCAACTTCCTGGATATCGGCGGTGGCGCGAGCGCGGCGGTGATGGCAAACGGTCTGGAGATCGTTCTGTCCGACCCGGCGGTCAAGAGCGTGTTCGTCAACGTCTTCGGCGGTATCACCGCGTGCGACGAGGTTGCCAACGGCATCATCCATGCCCTGGGCATGCTCGCCGAACGCGGCGAGGCGGTCACCAAGCCGCTGGTCGTCCGGTTGGACGGCAACAACGCCGAGGCGGGGCGTCACATCCTCGACACGGCCAACACCCCGCTGGTGGAGCGGGTCGACACGATGGACGGCGCCGCCAAGCGCGCGGCCGAGCTCGCATCCGTGGGGGCATGACATGGCAATCTGGTTGACGAAGGACTCCAAGGTCATCGTGCAGGGCATGACCGGGTCGGAGGGGTCCAAGCACACCCGCCGGATGCTCAAGGCCGGCACCAACATCGTCGGCGGCGTCACGCCCGGCAAGGGCGGCCAGGAGGTCGACTTCGACGGTCACAAGGTTCCGGTGTTCAACTCCGTCACTGAGGCGATGACCGCGACCGGGGCCGACACGACGGTCATCTTCGTACCGCCGAAGTTCGCCAAGGGTGCGGTGGTCGAGGCCATCGATGCCGGCATCGACCTGGCAGTGGTGATCACCGAGGGCATCCCGGTGCACGACTCGACCGCGTTCTGGGCGCACAATGTCGCCTCCGGCAGCAAGACCCGGATCGTCGGTCCGAACTGCCCGGGGCTGGCATCGCCGGGCGCGTCCAACGCCGGCATCATCCCGGCCGACATCACCCCGGGTGGGCGTATCGGCCTGGTGTCGAAGTCCGGCACGCTGACTTACCAGCTGATGTATGAGCTGCGCGAGATCGGCTTCTCGACCTGCGTTGGCATCGGCGGTGACCCGGTCATCGGCACCACCCACATCGACGCTCTGGAGGCCTTCCAGAACGATCCGGACACCGACGCGATCGTGATGATCGGCGAGATCGGCGGCGACGCCGAGGAGCGGGCCGCGGCGTTCATCAAGGCGAACGTCACCAAGCCGGTGATCGGATACATCGCGGGCTTCACCGCGCCGGAAGGGAAGACGATGGGCCACGCCGGTGCCATCATTTCCGGCTCGGCGGGTACCGCGGACGCCAAGAAGCAGGCTCTGGAGGCGGCCGGCGTGCGGGTCGGCAAGACGCCCAGCGAGACCGCCCAGCTGATGCGCGAGATCATGCAGTCGCTGTAGTACAAACAGCCACAATTAAATGATCACAGCGGGACGGCCGGTCGGCATGACCGGCCGTCCCTTGTTTGAGAGAGTCAGAGGCGATGTCTGCGCCGGACGAACCCCGTCACGATGAGCCGCCGGAGAGCGGTCTGTCGGCGCCGACCTCGCCAGGCAACACGGCCAGCCGGCCGACAACGGCGCTACCCGCCCAGCGCGGTGGCCGGCCGGGCCGGTCGCCGGGTTCCCGTCGCCGGGCCCCGCTGCCGGTGGTCTCCGCCGTCAACGTGACCTGGGCGGCGCTACTTGGCTTCCTTCCGCTGCTGGTGCTGGTCACCGCGGTCACGATGATCGGTACGCCGCGCCCGTCGCTGTTACCGGTCATCCGGTACGGGCTGGCGGCGTGGCTTCTCTCGCACGGAGTACCGCTGCGTGTCGATCACGAACCGCTGACGGTGATTCCCGTGCTCGTCTCCGCGTTCATCTGGTGGCGTCTGGTCCTCGCCGGGCGCAACGCGGTACGCGCGGTTCATGGCCGCGGCTCCCGTGACTGGCGCCTGGTGGTGACCATCGCCGGAGCCGCAGGGGTCGCCTACGGCGGGCTAGGTGTGCTCGCCGCGTGCGTCATGCCCGGTCCCGGTCTCGCGATCCCGAGCCTGGGCGGGCTCCCCGGGCCGGCCCGGGCCGGACTCACGCTGGCGCTGATCGCCGGCGGCGCGTCGGCGATAGGCGCCGGGTCTGCCAGCGGCACGGCCCGGGCACTGTGGGATCGGGTACCGGCGGTGGCGCGCGACGGCATCCGAGGCGCGGTGATCGCCGTCTATCTGCTCGCCGCCGCCGGAGCTCTCGCGGCCGGCATCGCGATCGCGGTCAACGGCGCGACGGCCGACAGGGTACTGGAAAGTTACCGCGCGGGCGTGGCCGGGCAGGCCGGGCTGATCGCGCTGTGCCTGATGTACGCGCCGAACGTCGCGGTCTGGTCGAGCGCGTATCTCGCCGGACCCGGGTTCACCCTGACCGTGGTGCCCGCGCTACCAATCTTCGCGGGGCTGCCGGACCGCCCGGTCACCGGACTCGGGCAGGTACTGCTGGGCGTACCCGCCGCGGCCGGGGTACTGGCCGGGGCGGCGCTGGTACGAAAGGCGGCCGTGGCACGGCGCGTACTCGGCGACTGGCACCGGACCGTACCGATGGCAGCCGTATCAGGCCTGGCCGCGGCGGCCGCGCTCGCCGGGCTCAGCTTCCTGGCGGCCGGTGCCCTGGGCAACGACCTGTGGATTGGCCAGGTCGGTTGGCAGTACCCGGTGTTCTGCGGTCTCGGCATCGGAGGCGGGGCTCTGATCGGGCTGAACGCCGCCCGGCTGGTCGGTATCCGGCGTCGGCTCTGAGTGCGTCGGGCGATGCTCGCCCGTGACAGCCGATAGCCGGAAAGCCACGGCTTTCCGGCTATCGGCTGTTCACGATTAGTTACCGGCGTTGCTGAAGATGCTGAGGCCGCCGAGCAGGCAGCAGAGGATCCAGACGCCGTACCAGACGAGGCCGACGATAAGCGCGAGCTTGGACCACTTCTTCGACTCGGCGGCCGCGGCCTGAGCGCCGGCGAAGTCGCCCTGCTGAAGCAGCGGGTTGACCTTTGACGCGTTGATGATGGCCGGGATCGCCAGCGGCCAGAAGAGGAAGATCGACACGATCGACATGGTCATGTTGTTGTCGACCGCGGGCGGCTGTTGCTGATAACCGGGTTGCATTCGGGGGCTCCTGTTGCCTTAGTGACGCCTGTTCCAAGACGCGAGTTGATCGGCAGAGTACCTACGTGATGCCCCAGGTTGCACGGTCAATTGCCTGACAGTTGGCTATCCAAATAGGTGGTTCGGCCGCAATGAGGCCGAATTGGCCATCGGTCGTTCGATTCGGCATCGCAACTGGACGGCCCCCGTGCGGCGATGCCGCAGGCCGTGCCGATCCTGGTCAGGGTGCGGGGTTGTCGGCTCAGGTGATGTCTTCGTGCCACTGGACGCCGGTATTGGATGCGCTGAGGCAGATCGCGATGATCACGCCGACCGCGCCCAGCGCGATTCCGATGACCGCGAGGCTGCGGTTGCTGGCCTGACCTCGGTTGATCCGCTGCAGGTGCAAGACCCCCAGGACGATGGCGGCGATGGCCGGGATGAAATCGAACAGGAACAGCGCGCCGCTCCCGCCGAAGCCCAAGCACGGCCCGCAGCACAAGGACACGACACCGAGCACAGCGGACAACATGCCGAGCATGTTCTGCTGGCCGCCGAGTTGGTTGACGGCTCCGCCGAATCCACCCGCTGCCGGGCGTCCGCCAGCGGTACCGGTAGGCGGGACCGGTCCGATCCCTCCACCTGGTCCTGGACCCGGCGTCGCGGCGCCGGGGGGTGGCGGGAACCCACCCGGCTGCTGGTACGTTCCGCCCCCGGGCGGTGGGGGCGGGTAGCCGGCTGGCGGTGGCCCGGCCGGTGGTGGTGGCCATTGCGGTGGGGGCGGGTAGCCGCTCGGCGCGCCGGCTGGTGGTGGCCCGGCTGGTGGCGGTCCGGCCGGTGGTGGCCCGGCCGTGTGGCCCGGCCGGTGGTGGTGGCGTCGTCGCCGGCGGCGGCGTGAGAGGTGGGGGTACCGCCGGGGGCGGGTAACCGCTCGGCGCGCCGGACGGCGGCGGCTGCTCCGGGCCGGCCGGAGCGCTGGGTTCGTTCGTCCCCTCCGGATGCTGAGGTGACTCGTCATGCTGAGGTGACTCGTCGCCGGGGTCAGGTGTGCCCGGGCTGGGTGGTGTGGTCACCGCGCGCCTCCGATCAGTCTGCCCTTCCGCTAATATCCACCTCTGCGAGAAATTTGGGATGTAATTACCTAAAGCGGCCAACTGTTGCGGCCTCGCCCCAGCGTGATCGCCGATCGCGGTCGTTTACGGCGGTATATCGCAGCCAGTTACCGCAATCGGCGATCATGGACGGCAAGCGTGCCTGCCGGACCCGCAGGCCGCAGGTGGTACGCCGGATTCGACCCGGTAAAGTCCCCCGCGTGACCGCGCGGCTCGTTGTGCTCATTTCCGGGACCGGAACCAACCTCCAAGCCTTGCTCGACGCCTGTACCGATCCGGGGTTCGGGGCCTCGGTCGTGGCCGTCGGGGCAGACCGGGATGACATCGAAGGGCTCGCCCGCGCCGAGAAGGCGAACGTACCGACGTTCGTACGGGCGGTCAGCGCGTTCGAAGATCGCCCCGCCTGGGACCGGTCGCTTACCGACGCGGTCGCGGAGTTTCGGCCGGACCTGGTGATCTCGGCGGGATTTCTGAAGCTGGTCGGGCCGGCGTTCCTGGACGCCTTCGGTGACCGATATATCAACACGCATAACTCGCTGCTCCCGTCGTTTCCCGGGATGCATGGCCCGCGCGACGCGTTCCAGGCGGGAGTCAAGGTGACCGGAGCCACGCTGTTCTTCGTCGACAGCGGGGTGGATACCGGGCCGATCATCGCGCAGGTCGCGGTGCCGGTGCTCGACGATGACACCGAGCAGACGCTGACCGAGCGAATCAAGAGCGCCGAGCGGCGGCAACTCGTTGACGTCGTAGGGCGGCTGGTCCGCGACGGCTGGACCATCACAGGACGGAAGGTAACCATCCCATGACCGGCACCGACGACATGACCGGCACCGACACGACCGGCACCGACACGACCGGCAAGCGGCCGATCAAACGCGCACTGCTGTCGGTGTACTACAAGGACGGCCTCGACGAGTTGGCACGTGCCCTGGTCGAGTCCGGCACGGAACTGGTCTCGACCGGTACCACCGCCGCGCATATCGAGTCGCTCGGGCTTCCGGTGACCCGGGTCGAGTCGGTCACCAACTTTCCGGAATGCCTGGACGGCCGGGTCAAGACGCTTCACCCGGCGATCCATGCCGGCCTGCTTGCCGATCTGCGCCTGGGCAGCCACCGTGAGCAGATCGACCAGATGGGCATCGCCCCGTTCGACCTGCTCGTCAGCAACCTGTACCCGTTCCAGGAGACGGTCGCGTCCGGTGCCGACTACGACGCCTGCGTCGAGAAGATCGACATCGGTGGTCCGGCGATGGTTCGTTCGGCCGCGAAAAACCATGTGAGCGTCGCCGTGGTGACCGCGCCCGACGCGTACCCGATGATCATTGAGGCGGTCCGTGGCGGCGGCCTGACCGCCCGGCAGCGCCGCGCCCTCGCGGCCCGTGCGTTCGCCGATATCGCCGCGTACGACGTGGCGATCGCCGATTGGATCTCGGCGCGGGCCGCGGAGGACGCCGGGCAGTGGTGGCCGGAGTTCGGCGGCGCGGCGCTGCAGCCGCGCGGCGACCTTGCGCTACGGCGAGAACCCGCACCAGAAGGCAGCCCTGTTCATCGACGCGGCCCGTCCGGCCGGCCTGGCTCAGGCACGCCAGGTGCAGGGCAAGGAGATGTCGTACAACAACTACGTCGACGCCGACGCGGCGTGGCGCAGCGCGAACGACTTCAGCGAGCCGTGCGTGGCGGTCATCAAGCACGCCAACCCGTGCGGGATCGCGGTTGGTACGGACATCGCAGAGGCGCACCGCAAGGCGCACGCCTGCGACCCGGTCTCCGCCTACGGCGGCGTGGTCGCGGCCAACCAGAGGGTCACCGGCGCGATGGCCTCGCAACTAGCCGACGTGTTCACTGAGGTCATCGTCGCTCCAAGCTTCGACGACGCGGCGCTGGCCGCGTTCGCGAAGAAGAAGAACCTGCGAGTACTGGTGGCGCCGCGATGGCAGCCGGAGCCGACCGAGCAGCGGCAGATCTCCGGCGGCACGCTGGCGCAGGAGGCCGACCGGGTGCACCAGCCGGAAGATGAGGCGGGGACGTGGACTCTGGCCGCGGGTACCGCCGCCGACGAGGACACCCTGGCCGACCTGCAGTTCGCCTGGCGAGCGGTACGGTCGGTGAAGTCCAACGCGATCCTCCTGGCCAGTGGCGGAGCCGCGGTCGGCGTCGGGATGGGCCAGGTGAACCGGGTGGACTCGGTCCGGCTGGCGGTGTCCCGGGCCGGCGCCGACCGGGCCAAGGGCTCGGTGTGCGCGAGCGACGCCTTCTTCCCGTTCGCTGACGGGCCGGAACTGCTGATCGACGCCGGCGTCAAGGCCATCGTCGAGCCGGGTGGCTCGATCCGCGACGAGGATGTCATCGCGGCCTGTGCCAAGGCCGGAGTCACCCTGTATTTCACCGGGACCCGGCACTTCTTCCACTGAGCCGGGCGGCAGATTCCACTGGGCCAGGCGGCCGATTCCACTGAGCCGGCGCGCACGAACAACACTGAGCCGGCGCGCCGCGTGCCGGGCGTGGGCGGTGACTCCGGGGGTATGGCTGGGTTGGATTCTGCGGACCCAGCCATAACCCCGGAATTGCCACGATCAGGCGGCGACGGCCTTCGGGTCGGGGCCGTACTGGTTCGGGCCGCTTGTGCCTTCAAGCCAGGTCAGCACGAGCAGCCAGATTCCACCGATCAACGGAATGAGGCTGATCAGGATCCACCATCCGGACTTGTTCTGGTCGTGCATCCGGCGCACGCCGACGGCCAGGCCCGGGATTAGGACGGCGAGAGCGTAGATCAGACCTAGGGCGTAGTCTCTGTCACGTCAATCGGCCGTAGCGACCGATGACCTGCTGAATCGCGGAGGCCACGTCGTCCGCGAGCACCCACCGTCAGGATCCGGGCAGGCGCACGGGTCAAGCGACGACGTGACGCAGATCGGCGAAATGACATGCCGACAAGTGCAGGCCGGCCTCGCGCGGCGCCAGGATCGGAGGAGCGTTTGGAGGATCCGCCGGACCGGATACCGGAACGTCTCCGTCACTTCCGAATCGTTCCGCGATAATCGCTATCGGTCTTCTGCCGGTAACTCGGCCGGAGCCATCACCGGCTTACTGTCCTTGCATAGGTGATCAAGGGCTCGAACAGCCCGGCTGCCGGGCCGATGCCGGCCGCTCAGTAAGATCTGACTACGTGACGGCCACGATTCTGGATGGCAAGGCCACGCTTGCCAAGATCAAAGACGAACTCCGGGTACGGGTGAAGCGGCTTGCCGACGCGGGCGCGACTCCGGGCCTGGGAACTGTGCTGGTCGGTGATGATCCGGCCTCGCACTCGTACGTCGCGGGCAAACATCGCGACTGCGCCGAGCTTGGGGTCGCCTCGATCCGGCGCGACCTGCCGGCGACCGCGTCCCAGGCCGATGTCGAGGCGGCTGTCGCTGAACTCAATGCCGACCCCGCCTGCGCCGGATACATCGTCCAGTTGCCGCTGCCCAAGGGCCTTGACGAGGTACGGGTGCTGGAGGCCATCGATCCGGAGAAGGACGCCGACGGCCTGCACCCGATGAACCTGGGCCGGCTGGTGCTCGGCAAGCCGGCGCCGCTGCCGTGCACGCCGCGCGGCATCGTGGAGTTGCTCCGCCGGTACGACGTGCCGATCAACGGGGCCCGGGTCGCGGTGATCGGGCGCGGCACCACGGTCGGCCGCCCGCTGGGCCTGCTGCTCACCCGCAAGAGTGAGAACGCCACGGTGATCTTGTGTCACACCGGTACCCGCGATCTCCGGGCCGAGGTTCGGTCCGCCGACATCGTGGTGGCGGCGGCCGGGGTACCGGGGCTGATCACCGCGGACATGATCCGGCCGGGAGCGGCGGTTCTCGATGTGGGCATCTCACGGGTGGCCGGACCCGATGGTAAGTCGCGCCTGGCGGGCGACGTGGCGCCTGAGGTTCGTGAGGTCGCCGGCTACCTGGCTCCGATGCCGGGTGGCGTCGGACTGATGACCCGGGCCATGTTGCTCACCAACGTGGTCGAGCTGGCCGAGTCCAGGTCCACCGCCGATCTCTAGCGCAGTGGCTCACACCGCGTGACCCGCAGCCTGCGATCGGATGGCTGCGGGGTTAAGGTGCGGGGCGTCTACCCAAATCGATTTCACCGGGAGTTGTTCCATGGGCAAGAAGGTGACCGTCGTAGGCGCCGGCTTCTACGGCTCCACGACCGCGCAGCGGCTGGCCGAGTACGACGTGTTCGAGACGGTCGTGCTGACCGACATCATCGAGGGTAAGCCGGCCGGGATCGCTCTGGACCTCAACCAGTCCCGGCCGGTCGAGGGCTTCGAGACCAAGGTCATCGGCGTCACGACCGGGCCGAACGGCGAAGGCTACGAGGCCATCTCGGGCTCGGACGTCGTGGTGATCACCGCAGGCCTGCCCCGCAAGCCCGGCATGAGCCGCATGGACCTGCTCGACACCAACGCGAAGATCGTTCGCCAGGTGGCCGAGAACGTCGCGAAGTACGCGCCGAACGCTGTCGTGATCGTGGTGTCCAACCCGCTGGACGAGATGACCGCGCTGGCCCAGATCGCCACCGGATTCCCCAAGAACCGGGTGATCGGCCAGGCCGGCATGCTGGACACCGCCCGCTTCACCAACTTCGTCGCCGAAGAGCTCGGGCGTGCCGGTCAGGATCGGTCAAGACGCTGACCCTGGGCTCGCACGGCGACACCATGGTTCCGGTTCCATCGCAGTGCTCCGTCGACGGCAAGCCGCTGGCCGAGGTGATGCCGGCTGAGAAGATCGACGAACTGGTGGTCCGCACCCGCAACGGCGGTGCCGAGGTGGTCGCGCTGCTCAAGACCGGATCGGCGTACTACGCGCCGTCGGCCGCCGCGGCCCGCATGGCCAAGGCGGTAGCGGAGGACTCCGGCGAGGTCATTCCGGTCTGCGCCTGGGTCGACGGCGAGTTCGGCATCTCGGGCGTGTACCTGGGCGTGCTGGCCGAGATCGGCGCCGGTGGCGTGAAGAAGGTGGTGGAGACGCCGTCTGACCGACACCGAACTGGCCGCCCTGAAGGAGGCCGCCGAGGCGGTGCGCGCCAAGCAGGCGGACGTCGCGAGCATGTAGTTGCCAGCGATTCCTGCGCGGCCGGTTCCGGGATATCCGGACCGGCCGCGTTTGTCTACGATCGACCGTCATGCACCTCACCTTCGTACGCCACATGGAGCTGTCGCAGGCACGGCGGATGACCTGGGCAGCGTCCCGGCGGGGCTTTCGCCTCGTGTGGGCGCTCGCCGTGGCGTTCGCGATCATCGGGTTGCTGATGGCGATCGCAGGCGCTCGAACGATCGCGCTCGTCGCCTTGTTGATGGCGGCGATGTACGCGACGCTGCCGTGGTGGCTGGTGGCCAAGCAGATACGCCGGGCTGGTCCGTTGCTGACCGAGCCGGCCACGTTCACCATCACCGAGACCGAGGTGACGGTCCAAACCTCAACGGTGGCGCAGACGTTCCTGTGGTCCGGCTTCGCGTCGATCCGCGAGTCGGACGGGTTCTGGCTTTGCGTGAACCAGATCAACCGGCCGGTACTCATCATCCCTGAGGACTGCATGCGTCCCGAGGACCAGATGGAGTTGCGGCAGTTTCTGGCCGGCCGCGGCATCGTGCCGCCGCGGTACCGGGTGTCGTAGCGCAGCGGCGGTGGCGTCCGGCGGCCGAGCGGCACCGCAACCATCGTCGCAGCGCGGTCCCCACCCCAGCAGCGCAGACGTGACCAGCAGGATCGACAGGTGAGCCCGATCGTGCGCGTAGCATTCCGCGGCTCGGTCGCGGCCGAGTTCCGGCTTTGAGCCAGCGGTCCGGCTCAGCCGCAGGCGACGCCGTCCAGCGTGAAGGATGACGGCGCATCGTTGGTGCGAGACCATGTGCCCTGGATGGTGATCGTGATCGTCTCGCCCGCGGCCAGGGTGACGTTCTGACCGGTACCTCCGATGATGACGTTCGGCCCGTGCTGAGTGGCGGTGGTCCCCGACGACGAACCGGTGAGCTTCTGCCCATCCGGAAACCGGAACCGCAGCGCCCAGCCGCTAGGTGCCTTCGACCCGCCGTTGGTCAGGCGCAGGTCGGCGGCGAATGTCTGGCCGATCTGGCTGCGAAGCGAGTACGCGACGGTACAGCCGGCCGCCAGTGGCTTTGACATGCTGCTGGCGCTGGTCTTGGCCGGATCCGGCGATGGGCTGGGCGATTCCGATGTCGTCGGCTCCGATGTGGACGGGCGTTCGCTGGGTGACGGAGCCGACCGCGCACCGGAGCCGGCCGAACTGGACGGCTCCGGATCGACGGCTGGCTGCACCGCGGCCGCATTGTCTCCGGCCACCGGCCCACCCGAGGCGGGCCAGCCGACGACCACGGCGAGGACGAGAAGCGTCGCGCAGGCCGTCGCGAGGGCGGCGATCCGGCGGGTCGATGGTTGCGGAGCCGATAGCGCGGAGACCGCCGCCGTGGCCGGGAGCCGCGCGATGATCCGGGTGCCGGCGCCGGGCGCGGACCGCACCTCCAGTTCTCCTCCGAGGGCCTGCACGCGGTCGGTCATGGCGGCCAGGCCGAGGCGGCCACTGTTGGCCAGGGCATCCAGGCCGGGCACCGAGAAGCCGGTACCGTCGTCGGCCACATGCAACTCAACGTCCACCTGAGCTCGGAGCGTGACGGTCACGTTAGTGGCGGTGGCGTGGGCGGCGATGTTGCGGAGCGCCTCCTGCAGGATCCACATCAGCTGGTACCCGGCGTCCGGGTCCAACTGGTCAGCGTCCAGCACGACTTCTGTTCGGATGCCCACGCTCGCCGACCACCGGTGGCACACCTCTTCGAACGCCGCCGCTGCCAGCACTGCGCCGGACTCGTGCAGCCGGGCGATCGGCGCGTCGCTGTTGGATTGCCGCCCGGCCGAGCGGGGCGCGTGGCGGGGACCTCGATCTGCCGATCTCGCGTCGGTCGCCGGCTCGGTGGCCGCGAGCACTATGGCATCAAGCCCGGCCGACCAATCCTCGTCGGCTTCCGGTGACGCGCGGTCGGGTGGCGTCGCCGATTTGGGCAGCATGCGACGGCGCAGCCGGGCGCGGCGCTGCACGATTGCTCGGAAGAGGGCGATCGACGTGATCAGCGCGCCGGCGACTGCGAGGAGCAAAATGATTGGCCGGAACATCGGGGTCCACGATAGGCGGCGCCCGCCCATCGTGGTGAACCGCGAGGGGTCCATCCGTGCTTGGTATGGCCGAAGAGCCGATACGGCGTGACCATCGGCTGATGAAACGAGCGGTTCAGGGCCCGCGTACACGCAAACGGTCCGCCGGACGCCCCGGCGGACCGTTTCCGTGCGAACGTCAGCCGATCTTCGTGGCCAGGTTGGTGTTGAGGGCACTCATGAACTCGTCCGTGGACAGCCACGGTGCGTCCGGGGCGATCAGCAGCGCGAGGTCCTTGGTCATCTGCCCGCCCTCGACGGTGGAGACGCACACCTGCTCCAGCGTGTTGGCGAAGTTGGTGACCTCCGGGGTGCCGTCCACCTTGCCCCGGTGGGCGAGACCCCGGGTCCAGGCGAAGATCGACGCGATCGGGTTGGTCGACGTCTTCTCGCCCTTCTGCCACTGACGGTAGTGGCGGGTGACGGTGCCATGAGCGGCTTCCGCCTCGCAGGTCTTGCCATCCGGCGTCATCAGCACCGACGTCATCAGGCCCAGCGAGCCGAAGCCCTGCGCCAGGGTGTCGGACTGCACGTCGCCGTCGTAGTTCTTGCAGGCCCAGACGAAGCCGCCCTCCCACTTGAGCGCGGCGGCCACCATGTCGTCGATCAACCGGTGCTCGTATGTGATGCCGGCCGCGGCGAAGTCGTCGGCGAACTCGGTGGCGAACACCTCGGCGAAGATGTCCTTGAACCGGCCGTCGTACGCCTTGAGGATGGTGTTCTTGGTGGATAGGTAGACCGGCCAGCCCCGGTCGAGGCCATAGCGCAGCGATGCCCGGGCGAAGTCACGGATCGAGTCATCGAAGTTGTACATGCCCATCGCCACGCCGCCGCCGGCGAAGTCGGCGACGGTCAGCTCCATCGGCTCTCCGCCGTCGGCCGGCGTGTAGGAGATCGTCACGCGGCCTGGACCGGGGACCACGAAGTCCGTCGCCTTGTACTGATCGCCGTGGGCGTGACGGCCGATGACGATCGGCTTGGTCCAGCCCGGGACCAGGCGCGGCACGTTGGACATGATGATCGGCTCGCGGAACACGACACCGCCGAGGATGTTGCGGATCGTGCCGTTGGGCGACCGCCACATCTTCTTCAGGCCGAACTCCTCGACGCGCGCCTCGTCCGGCGTGATGGTGGCGCACTTGACGCCGACCCCGTGCCGCTTGATCGCGTTGGCGGCGTCAACGGTGACCTGGTCGTCGGTGGCGTCGCGGTGCTCGATGCCGAGGTCGTAGTACTCCAGATCGACATCCAGATACGGCAGGATCAGCTCCTCGCGGATCTGCTTCCAGATGATCCGCGTCATCTCGTCGCCGTCGAGCTCGACGACGGGGTTCTGTACCTTGATCTTCGCCATGCTCGTGGCGCTCCTCTCGGTTCCGTTAGCAGTACGAGCGTACTGCAAGGAGTTGCGGGGAGCGTACCCGGGCTGGTGCGCCGCTTGTGACGAGGGCCGCACGCGACGGCAACGCATATATCCGCCTTTCGTCGTTCGAGCGGTGCGGGCCGCGTTGTACGAAACGGGGGAGGCGATCGACCCGCGAGTTGGGTGTGGTCGCCGCGTAACCATCTGGGACGTCGGACCGGCCGGGCCCGCGACGCCGAGGGCGGCCGTGCCGTCAGCCGGTCCGGACCCAGGTCGAGCCGTCGCGCGTGTCGCGTACCTCGATTCCGAGTTCGGACAGGCGAGTCCGGATCCGGTCGGACGCGGCGAAGTCCGACGCGCCCCGGGCGGTTGCTCGTTCAGCGACGATCAGGTCCACCAGGGCGTCATCGGCCGTCGATCGGCTGGCCAGATCACCGAGCTTGACGATCATGCTGCGCAGCGCGCTTCGCGCCTGGTCCCGTTCATCGGACTCCTCGGTGTCGGCGGCCCAGTCGGTCATCGCCTGTTCCAGATCGAGGATGGCCTCAACGCAACCGTCCACATCGCCGGCGCTGTGTGCGGCGGCGAAGCGATCCGAGGTCCGGGCCGTGTCGAGTCGCAATGACGCCTCGACATGCGGTGCGACTGCTGGTGTCACGGTCGCGGCTGGGGCGCCGGTGGGCGTGTCGAGGCGTAACAAGTCGTCGAATGTCACCACGTCGCCCGACGGGTGCACGATGCTGTACCCGCGCTGGCGGATGGTCATGGTGCCGTTGCCGACCACGGTGGCGGTCCGAGTGTCCAGGTCCAGTGTCACCGCGGTGTGCTCGTCCACCCCCAGGATGAACGCTCCGGCGGGCAGCGTGGCTTCCATCATGGACAGCCGGCGCTCACCCAGGTAGCAGAAGCGCGTGTCGTGATGACCGCCCTCAGCGTTGTCGAAGTGCGGGATGATCACCGCTGGCAGGCCGGTAACCGCCTCGACGACGCCGAGGCCGGGCACCCAGGCCGGAGGCTCGCCGGCCTTGTAGATCTCGTAGACCGGAATGGCGTGCGACCCCAGCGTGAGCGCGGCGGCGCTGGCGAACACCACCGCCCCGCCCGAGCGCAGGCGGTCGATGAGCAGGGCCGGTATGGGTGTGTCCTGCCACTGCCGTAGCGCGTACGTCGGGCTTCCCGGCCCGGCGAACAGCCACTCGGACTCCCGGATCGCCGCGAGCGTGCGTTCCCGGGCGGCGCCGCTCACGTCGCGTGTCCGCCAGGACGCAACCCCGATCGTGCGCCCGACACTGGCGGCGAAGTAGCCGACCGTCCTGGTCGAGATGTCGTCAGCGTTCTCCTGGAACCCGTAGGGGGTATCGATCATGGCGGCACCACCGTCGCCGAGGCGTTCGAAGATGGCCCGATGCGGCTTGACCATGGTGGGTGCGGTCTCGCCGGAGCCCATGATGACCAGCAACCGCGGCATCACGCCTCCTGCTCCAGTGAGGTCGCCAGGTCGATCAGGTCGGCGGCCAGCTCGCGGGGGAACTGGGCATGGATATCGTGGTCGGCTCCGGCGTACTCCCGGATGGTCGCGTCCGGGAGCGACTTGGCAGCCGCGGCAACACGATCATGGCGGGCCGCTGCCGCCGCTGGATCGCCCGGAAGCGCCGGGATCAGGACCACCGGCACCAGCACCCGGGAGTAGAACCGGGACGGCGGCGAATCCCACATGTCCAGCGCGATGCGCATGTGATTGTCGATGGACAGGCGGCGAGTCACGGTGCCGTCCGGGTGCCCGGCCAGGTTGGCCATGGTGGCGTCGACCGCCGCGGCGCTCCAGCCGGGGTGGTCTCGGGTGAGGCGAGCACGTAGGTCTTCGGAGCGGATGCCGTCGACGGATGGCGGACGAGCCGCGGATGCCCACTCCGATCGGCTGGTGAACGCGTCACTCGGCTGGAACCATCCGCCGTCGACCAGCGCGAGCGCGGCGGCCACCCGAGGATGACGTGCCGCCACTTCGACAATCACGTTGCCGCCCCAGGACTGGCCGGCGAGCACGGCCCCGGTGATCCCGAGCCGGCGCGCGACAGTCGCGACATCGTCGGCCGCGGTCGCGGTGTCATATCCGTCCGGTGGCGTGTCGCTGGTGCCATGCGAGCGCAGATCGATGGCGTACACCGGATGCCCGGCCCCGGCCAGGTCCGCCGCTGTCTCGTCCCATAGCCGGGCGTTCGAGGCCAGGCCGTGGACCAGAATGAAGGGGCGCCTACGGCCCGCCCGCGAGCGCACGTTCAGTGAGATGCCGTCTGCGACCTCGATCCGGGCCTCGCTGACGCTACCGCCCGGCGGTTCCTCGCTGTCCGAACGCTCGGTGTCCGCACGCTTACTGTCCGAGCGCTCGGTGTCCGCAAGCCCAGTGTCGGCAAACTCCCCGCCCATGCCCCAACGGTAACCGTCGCCACCGACAAGAATCCGTCGCGACCTATGTCCTGGGCCAGGGCCGCACGCAGTCGGGACACTGTGGACGGCGGACCAGATGCCCCGGCCACGGCGGTGCGGGGCGGACCGATGGCACGGCGATCGAACTGGGCTGGTCGGGCCAGTACGGCCGGGTCGGAACTACTGGACGCTGGTGGTCGTCGAGGGCGTCTGAACGCAGCCATGGGCGTCCACTAGTTCCGATCATGGTTGGGAGCGCGCCGATCATGGTTGGGAGCGCGTGGAGTGACGTGCGGACCCTCGACGACCGGCCCGGCCGATCATCCCATCTCGATCGCCGAGGTGTGCCGGCCACGCGCCGACCGTTCGGCTCGGGCCAGCATCGGCAGGCCAATGGTGCGGCGCAGAATCGCCCAGCCGGCGCTGCCCAGGATCAGCGCGCCCGCGACCCCGGCCAGCAGCACCTGGTTGGAGCCGCCGAGCAGCTTGAGTGCGCTCGCGAACAGCACGATCGCGAGCGCCCGCCGGATCAGCCCGCTTTGCCCGCGGGCCGAGATCCGGGCGCCGGCCAGTACGCCGGGGATGGCGCCGATCAGCAACGGCGCGGCGACGTCAAGCTTGAAGTCGCCGAACAGCACCTGGCCGAGCGCGGCCGACGCGACCAGCGGCACCGCTTGGACCAGGTCGGTGCCGACCAGATCGCCAGGACGGAGCATCGGGTACAGCGCCAGCAGCGCGACGATGATCAGGGACCCGGATCCGACGCTGGTCATGCCGACCACCAGTCCGCCTGCGGCACCGAGCAGCAGCGTGGGCAGCGGCCGTACCGGTACCCGGGTGATCCCGGCCGGGTGGTGGGCGCTCGTGGCGTCGCCGGTCGCGGTGCGGGCGCGCTCGCGCAACTGGATCACGGCCCGGGCGACCAGGCCGAGGACGGCGAGCATCAGAGCCACGCCCAGCGCGGTCCTGATCAGGCTCTGCAGGCCATCGCCGCCGACCAGGCGGGCGAGCAGAACGCCGCCGAACGCGGACGGTACTGATCCCATGCACAGCCAGCCGACCAGGCGCCAGTCGACCCGCTTGGCGCGGATGTGAATCACCGAGCCGAACGGTTTCATCACGGCCGACGCGACCAGATCGCTGGAGACGGCCGCGAGCGGGGTAATGCCGAAGAAGATCACCAGCACCGGGGTCATCAACGCGCCGCCGCCCATACCGGTCAGACCGACGATCACGCCGATGCCGAGTCCGGCCGCGGCAAGAGCCCAATCCATTTACCGAGTATCCCTACGTGAAAGGTAGGAATCAACCGCTGCTCGTCGTCTCGGACGGCTCGCCCGGGTGCCGAGAATGCCGAGAGAGTGTGGTGACTACAACGGATGCGGGTCCAGCCAGCCGTCGGTGGCGAGCTTGTCGAGCACGAGCTGAACCGCGGCGTCGCTCGACATGGCGGACGTGTCGATCACGAGGTCGGCGTCTATCGGCTCCTCGTAGGGGTCGTCGATGCCGGTCATGCCGGTGATCAGGCCGGCCCGCGCCTTCGCGTAGAGACCTTTGCGGTCGCGCTGCTCGCACACCTCGATCGGGGTGGACACGTAAACCAGAACGAAACCGGCACCGGCCGCGGCCGCCTGGGCTCGGGCTCGCTGGCGCGCCGCCTCGTACGGGGCGATGGGACAGCAGATCGCCAGCCCGCCGTGACGGGCGACCTCGGCGGCGACCCAGCCGATCCGCCGGATATTGATGTCGCGGTCAGCCTTGCTGAACGTCAGCCCCGACGACAGTTCGCGGCGAACCACATCACCATCGAGCAGGGTGACCGTGCGCTCGCCGGATTCCAGCAGGGCGTCGGCGACGCCGCGGGCGACGGTGGACTTGCCGGAGCCGGACAAGCCGGTGAAGAACAGCACCAGGCCCCGGGTGCGGCGCGGTGGCCGGGCCCGTGCCAGCTCGCGGGCCACGGAGGGCGGCGTGTGCCATTCGGGGAGCTGGCTGCCGTCGTCGAGCAGGTCGTCGACCTCAGCCGCGGACATCGCGCCGCGGCGGAACCGTGGCGGGATGTCGTCGCTGGCCCGCCATTGCCCGTCCCGGGTGTCATAGGCGAGATCCCGTGGCACCATCACCCGAGGCCCGCCGCCGGACGTGGGCATCTCGCTGGTGGACAGCATGTGCGTAGCGCCGTAGTTGGCCGCGATCCGGGCCCGGAGCAGCGCATCGCGGATCTCGTCTCCGTGTTCGGAGATCGGCACCGCCACCAAGGTCGCCGGCGGCAGCCGGTCGGCGGCCGCGAAGATGCTCCGGACCAGGTGCTCGGGAGGCAGGCCGTCGCTGTTCGGGCCGGCCACCGGAATCAGCACCAGCACGTGGGCGTGGATGGCGCGGGCGGCATGAGCGATCTGTGCCAGCTGCGGCCGGTGCAGCGGGTGGTCGGCGATGACGGCGAGCACCCGGCCCTCGGGCAGCATGGCGCGGATCTCGTCCGGCCGGGCCCGCAGCCGCTGGTAGGACCCGTGCCGCCCGTCGCCGTACGGACGTACCGGCCCGGCTACCCGGACCCACCCGGATCCGATCTCGGTCTGCTCGGTGATCTCGACAACCGCCAGCGGCGCGCCTTCCGGGTCGGTCAGGACGACGGCGGCGCCCGGGTGGCCGGCGGCTCGCGCGGCTACCTCGGCGGTCACTGCCAGTGTCACCGGAACCGGCCAGCTGGTGCCGTCGGTAAGGCGCCCGGTGGTGGTGAGACTGTCCACGTCGGCCCGGTTCAGGAAACCGGTCAGCGGGGCGTAGGCGCCAGATAGCAGCAATTCGAGGTCGGCAAGCTCGGCCGCGTTCGGTGCCCAGGTCGGAGCGTCACGCAGCAGATCCTCCGCCATGATCTCCCTCGGGTAGATGGTCGGGCTCGTGCCGGCGAGCCGACGATGGGTCCCGCAACGGCACGGGATGCGGGCAAGGCGCGATCAGTCTTGCAGTGATCGGCAACCTGGTCCACCCTCGGGTACCGGTGTCGAGGACCGCAGGTCACAGGTGTTCGTCAGGGTCGGCGCACCTTGGCGTGAGCGGCCGGCACGGGCCGGACGGCCCGCGGCGTTGAGCGAGCCTCCCCTAGGCGGAAATCTCCGGGTTCTCTCCGGGCTCGCCGGACCGGCGAAACGAGCGCGCCGGCCCTATGGTCATGGGGTGGCAATGATCGATACACAGGCCCTGACGATGCGGTACGGCGGGCGGGTAACGGCGCTGGACGCACTCACGGTCTCCATTGAGCCGGGCACCATCGGCCTGGTCGGCGCCAACGGCGCCGGTAAGACCACACTGATCAAGCTCCTGCTCGGCCTGCTCAGCCCGACATCCGGGTCGATCCGGGTGTTCGGCCTGGATCCCAGCACCGACAGCGACCAGATCCGGACCCGGGTCGGCTACATGCCGGAGTCGGACACTTTGCCGGTCGACCTGACCGCGTCCGAGTTCGTGACCCACATGGGACGGATGAGCGGACTGCCGAAGGCGGTGGCCCGGGAGCGGGCGTCCGAGACACTGCGCCACGTCGGCCTGTACGAGGAGCGGTACCGCCCGATCGGCGGGTACTCGACCGGCATGCGGCAGCGGGTGAAGCTCGCTCAGGCGCTTACCCACGACCCGGACCTGCTTCTGCTTGATGAGCCGACCAACGGCCTCGATCCGGCCGGCCGCGACGCCATGCTGACCATGATCGCCAAGATCGGTTCGGAGTTCGGCATCTCCGTCATCGTCTGCTCGCACCTGTTGGGCGAGGTCGAGCGGATCTGCGACGCTCTGGTGGCGATCGAGGCGGGGCGACTGCTGCGGGCCGACCGCATGGACACGATGACGTCGCGCCGCGATGTCCTCGCCGTCGAGGTCGACGAGGGTACCGAGGCGCTCGCCGAGCATCTGACCGGGCTCGGGCTGCGGGTCACGGCCGAGGGCCGGGGCCTGGTGGTGCCGCTGGAGTCGGATGACACCTATGACCAGATCATGCGGGCGGTCGCCGAACTCGGCCTGCCCTTGCACCGGCTCGACCAGCGGCGCCACAACGTGGCCGAACTGTTCGCCGCCCCGACCATGATGGAGGCCGGCCATGCCAGCCGTTGACCGGGCCGGTGTCATCCACGACATCGGATACCAGCGCTATACCGGCCTCCGCCTCGGCCGGGCGTACGCCGTGCGGTCCCTGTACGTCCACAGCCTTCGCGGTGCGTTCGGCATGGGTCGTAGCGTCAAAGCGAAGATCTTCCCGGCCATCATCATCGGCATCTTGATGCTGATCGCGGTCGTCTCGGTGGTGATCCGTACCCAGATCGGCCGGCTCGGTGTTCCGTACGTCAACTTTCCCGGCACCGCCGGGCTGCTGAGCGGCCTGTTCCTGTGCTCGGTGGCCCCCGAACTGATCTCGCGCGACCTGCGGGCGAAGGTGCTGCCGCTGTACTTCTCCCGGCCCATTACTCGGACCGACTACGCGCTGGCCAAGCTCGGTGCCACCATCAGCGCGGCGATGCTGGTCCTCAGCGCCCCGATCCTGTTCATGTACATCGGATCGGCGTTCTCGCTCCCGCATGCCGGCGACATCTGGGATGAGACCGGGCGGCTGCTGGTCGGGCTCGGGGTGGCGACGATCTACGCGGTCGTCTACGCCACCATCGCTTCGCTGCTGTCGTCGCTGTTCGGCCGGCGGGTGGTCGCGGCCGCGGTGATCGTCGGGTACTTCATGCTGACCGCCGCCGTCACCGTGGTGATCGGCGGCATCACCCAGGGCACCGGCCGGGTGTTCCACATCAGCCTGGTACTCAACCCGGCATTCATGCTCGAAGGCGTCAAGCAGTGGATACACGGCGAGACGACGCATTTCGACACGGCCACGTACGGCCCCTGGTACACCGGATGCGCCGTGGCCGTCGTGGTGATCGGCACCGGACTGCTGCTGCTGCGCTATCGGAAGGTGGAAGCGTGACCACGGTTGAGCTTTCGAACGTATCGCGGTGGTACGGCAACGTCGTGGCGGTCAACGACATCAGCATGACGCTGACGCCGGGGGTGACCGGCCTGCTCGGGCCCAATGGCGCCGGGAAGTCCACGCTGCTGCACATGATGGCCGGGTTCCTGCCGCCGTCGCAGGGCAGCGTGACCGTGGGCGGCTCGCCGTCGTGGCGGAACCCCTCGGTGTACGCGACGCTCGGCCTGGTGGTGGAGCGCGAGGCCGCCCACACGTTCCTGAGCGGGTACCAGTTCGTGCTGGCCAGCGCCCGGATGCAGCGGCTGAAGGATCCGGAGGGGGCGGCCCGGCGCGCCATCGAATCTGGTGGAGATGGGTGAGGCCGCGGGCCGGACCATCGGCACCTACTCCAAGGGCATGCGCCAGCGCATCCGGGTGGCCGCCGCGCTGGTGCACGATCCGCAGGTGCTTCTGCTCGACGAGCCGTTCAACGGCATGGATCCGCGCCAGCGACTGCACATGATGGAACTGCTGCATGGCATGGGCGCGGCCGGCCGTACGGTGCTGTTCTCCTCGCACATCCTGGAAGAAGTCGAGGAGGTGTCCGGGACGGTACAGGTCATCGTCGCCGGGCGCCTGGCCGCATCCGGTGATTTCCGTACTATTCGCCGGCTGATGACCGCCCGGCCGCACGTGTTCGCCATCTCTTCGAGCGACGATCGCCGCCTCGCGGTGGCGCTGATGCGCGAGGAGTCGGTGGCCGGCCTGGACGTCGGCGCCGCCGGGATCTCGGTGCGGGCGAGTGACTACGGCGCGTTCACCCGCGCGCTACCCCGGATCGCGGTCGCCGAAGGTGTCCGGGTACGCCAGTTGCGGCCGTCCGACGAGTCGCTGGAAAGTGTCTTCTCCTACTTGGTGGCGCAATGACAATTCTGAACCCGACCGTCGCCGGTATCACCCTGCGCGGACTCTTCGGTCGCAAGCGGGCGCTGCTGCTCCTGCCGGTACCGTTTCTGTTGATCGGCCTGACCGTGCTGGCAGCCTCGCTGACCGAGCCGGTCGACTGGGCCGAGCCGTTGATCCAGGGCCTGGGGTTCGCGGTGGTGGTGCCGATCGTGGCGTTGATCATCGGTACCTCGGTGCTGGCGTCGGAGATCGATGACGGCACCATCGTGCACATCCTCACCAAGCCGCTGGCACGACGCGAGATCCTGCTCGCCAAGCTAATCGTCGCCGCCGTCGTCTCCGCGCTGGTCAGCGGCGGCACGCTGGCGATCTGCGGGATGATCGGCGTGTCCGTGCGCTTCGGTCTGGGGGTCGGTGCCGGTGCCGCGGTGGCGTCGATCTGCTACAGCAGCCTGTTTCTCATGCTGAGCCTTCTCACCCGCCGTCCCGCACTGGTCGGACTGATCTACATCGTGGTGTGGGAGAGCTTGCTCGGCAACCTGCTGAGCGGTACCCGCACGCTGTCCATCGAGCAACTGGGCGTGACGCTGGCAGCGAAGATGGCCGGTACCGATCTTCTCCATACCCATGTGAGCGTGACGACGGCGATCGTGATGAGTTGCCTGTTCGTGGTCGTGTCCACCGCGATCGCGATCGACCGGCTCAAGTCGTTCACGCTGGCCGGCGAGACGTCCTGATCAGTGCTGGTGGTGCCGGTCGCCGGATCTGCACCACCAGGCCGCCGTGGGGCACCGGCAGGCTCGCGTCGGCTGGTCAGCCGGTGTTGCGCATGCCGGCCGCGATCCCGTTGATCGTGGTCAGCAGCGCCCGCTCCAGGGCCGGATCCGTGGTTGACGCGATTCCGGAACCGGGTTCGGACAGCGACGCCCGGTAGTTCGCGAGCAATGCCACCTGCAGGTGGTGCAGGGGTTCCAGGTACGTGTCGCGGATCTGGAGGGTGCGCTTGAGCACCGGCTGGCCGGCCAGGGTACGGGGCTCGCCGGTGATGGCGAGCAACTCGACACGAGTCCGCTCGTACTCTTCGGCGATGGTGGTGAACAGGGGCCGCAGTTCGGCCGGGACGAGCGTGCGCACGTAGCGCTCGGCGATCGTCAGGTCGGTCTTGGTCAGCATCATTTCCACGTTCGAGAGGAACGTTTGGAAGAACTGCCAGTTGGCGTACATGTCGTGCAGAACGTCGGTCAGCCCCGCCTCGCGGGCGGCGGCGAGTCCGGTGCCCACGCCGAACCACCCCGGCACGATCTGGCGCGACTGGGTCCAGCCGAACACCCACGGAATCGCCCGCAGGCCAGCCAGGCCCGCCCCGGAGTCGGGCCGCCGCGACGGCCGCGAGCCGATGTTGAGCTGGCCGAGCAACTCGGTCGGGGTGGAGGCCCAGAAGTACGCCGGCAGGTCCGGGTGCTCGACCAGCGACCGGTAGCACCCGAACGCCGCCTTCGACACCACGTCCATGGCGTTGTCCCAGGTGGACAGTGCCGCCTGCGGCTGCCGTGGTGAGGTGTGCAGCAGCGTGGCGATCAGCACCGCGGCGACGGTCAGCTCCAGGTTCTCCCGGGCCAGCGTGGGCAGCGTGTACTTGTCGGAGATGACCTCGCCCTGCTCGGTCACCTTGATCGGTCCGTCAAGGGTGCCGTGCGGCTGGGCCAGGATGGCCTGGTGGGTCGGCCCGCCGCCGCGACCGACGGTGCCGCCACGACCGTGGAACAGCCGCAGCCGGACGCCATGCTTGAGGGCGACGTCGCGGAGTGCCCGCTGTGCCCGGTGGATGGTCCACTGCGAGGTGGTGATCCCGGCTTCCTTGTTGGAGTCGGAGTATCCGAGCATCACCTCTTGGATGTCGCCGCGGGCGTGGACGACCTTCCGGTACGCCGGTACGGACAGCAGCGCGTCCAGGAAATCCCCGGCGGTCTCCAGTTCGTGGATGGACTCGAGCAGCGGTACGAAACCGATCCGGGCGCGCTCGGCGGCCACGTCGACCAGGCCGGCCTCGCGAGCCAGCAAGACCGCCGCCAGCACATCGTCGATGCCCTTGGTCATCGAGATGATGTACGACTCGATCGTTTCGCATCCGAACTGCTCGTGGACGTCGGCGATGGTGGTGAAGACATCGAAGGTGCGCCGCGCGGCCTGGCTCAGGTTGATATTCACCCCGGCCAGCGGGCGTCGCCCGGCGAGTTCGTCGGCCAGCAGGTCGGTGCGCTCCGCCCGGGTCAGCTTGGCGTAGTTGGCCGCCTCGCCGACCCGCTCGAACAGCTGAGCCAGCACGGCGTGGTGGGCGTCGGCATGCTCGCGGATGTCCAGCGTGGCCAGGTGCAGGCCGAACGCCGATACGGTCCGGATGACCGACGCCAGTATCCCGGTCGCGGTCAGTTGCCCGGCGTTGCGGGCCAGCGAGGCACGCATCAGCTCCAGGTCGGCGATGATTTCGGCGGTACCGCGGTAATCCCGGCCGGGTTGGCGGGCCGCGCCGCTGTTCAGGCGGGCTCGGGTGTTGGCCAGCTTGGCCTTGATGCACCGGGCCTTCAGCCGGTACGGCTCCTCGACGTTGACCCGGCGGAACCGTTCCGACAGTTCCGGCAGGTTGTCCAGGTCGGCGGCGAGCGATGCGCTCAGGTCCAGGCTCACCGGCCGCAGGCGGCGGGATACCGAGACCTCTTCAATGATCTTGTCCAGTGCCTTCTCGGTGGCCTGGATTCCGTGCTCAAACTGGATGCGCAGGACGTCCATGGTGACCTTGGCGGTCACGTACGGGTTGCCGTCACGATCGCCGCCGATCCACGAGCCGAAGGTCAGTGGCCGGCCGGTGGGCGGGGTCTGTACGCCCAGCGAGCGCAGCGTCTCGGTGAGGTCGGCGAGCACCTGCGGCGCCGCGTCGGCGTGCAGGTCGCGCAAATAGTAGATGGCGTTGCGGGCCTCATCGGTCGGGTCCGGCCGGTCCACCCGCAGCTCGTCGGTTTGCCACAGTACGTCGATCAACTCCGCGATGCGGTTGTCGGCCACCTGTGGCGCGCCGTAGAGGGCGGACCGGGCCGCCTCCACGTCCAGTTCGTCGGCGATCGCCCGGAGCTTTGACAGGATGGATCGACGGGACGCCTCAGTCGGGTGCGCGGTGAAGACTGGGCGGACCGCGAGCCGCCGGGTGACGGCCGCTACGTCGTCGGCCGGGACGCCGCGCGCCTCGATCATCCGGGCCGCTTGATCCAGCCAGCCGCCATCACGCGCCCGGCGCCGGCTCAGCTCGCGCGAGCGATGCACCTGCTCGGTCACGTTGGCGAGATGGAAGTAGGTGGAGAAGGCCCGGGCCAGCTTGGTGCCGGTCGGTACGTCCACCGCGGCCAGCGCCTCGGCCGCCGCGGCCGGGTCGGCGCGGACATGCGCGCGTACCTGCTCGACGAGGTTCAGCAGCGCCTGCCCCTCCTGGCGAACCAGGGTCTGTCCAAGCAGCGCGCCGAGGCGGCGGATGTCGGCGCGAAGCGCGGCGTCGGCCTCGGAATCGGCGGGGGCGGCATCGAAGTTCAGCTCGCGCGGATCGCGGCTCATCTCACGGGCTTCGGGCAAATCGGTCACCGGTTGCTCCTAGCGGAAGGCATGTCGCGGAGGACAGCGCTGTCCGGTGCTGCCGAAATGCTAGCTCGGCTGGCTAGTCCTCGGGCACCCGGAGCCCGGATGGCATCCGGCGGGTCCGGCCGCCACGCCCGCTGGCGTGGCGTGCGGGTGCCGTCGCGGCGCCGTCGCGGCGCCGTCGCGCGGATCACGTGGCCGGAACGCCGGGAGGGCAGCGCCGGGACGGAAACGTCGGGGGCGGAGAGGTAGTGTGACAGGCGCGTACCCCCGTCCGATGGACGTTTGGGGCCAACGTGGCGTGGGCGCGACCGGCGGTACGCCCGTCACACCAGAGTTCCCATATCGCCTCAGAGCTCCCAGATCACCTCTAACTTCCCAGACCGGGGCCGTAACCGCTCTCCGGCCCAGATCCCAGACTTCCCAGCTTGTCGCAGTCAGCCTCACGGCACTCTCTCAGGAGTACAGATGAATCTCGTCGGCCTCCTTCGCGCCGCCCTCGATGACCCGGGCCTGGCCACCGTCGCGGAGCTGGCGCGGGCCGGCGGACCGTCGGCCGCTGCCGAGCAGCTGGACCTGACCGGCCCGCCGGCGGTCCGGCCGTTCGCGATAGCGGCGATCGCGGCTCAGGATGACGGCGCCGGGCGCCCGGTGCTGGCCGTGACGGCGACCAGCCGGGAGGCCGAAGATCTGGCGGCCGCTCTTGGTGACTTCGTTCCGGCCGAGCAGGTGGCCGTCTACCCGGCCTGGGAGACACTGCCGCACGAGCGGCTGTCGCCCCGATCGGACACGGTGGGCCGGCGGCTCGGCGTGCTGCGGCGGCTGGCTCACCCGGACGCGACCGATCCGGCCCGTGGCCGGATCCAGGTCGTGGTAGCCCCGGTGCGCAGCGTGCTGCAGCCGCAGCTGAAGGGCCTGGGTGATCTCGAACCGGTCGAGCTGAAGTCAGGCGATCAGGCGGATCTGGAGGGCGTCGCCCGACGGCTGTCGGACCTCGCGTACGCACGCGTTGACCTGGTCACCAAGCGCGGCGAGTTCGCTGTCCGGGGCGGGCTGCTCGACGTGTTCGCGCCGACCGATGAGCACCCGGTGCGGATCGAGTTCTGGGGCGACGACGTCGACGACATCCGCACGTTCGCGGTGGCCGATCAGCGGACTATCGAGAAGGTTGACCGGCTGTGGGCTCCGGCATGCCGGGAACTGCTGCTCAGCGAGGGCGTCCGGGCCAGGGCGGCCGCGCTGTCTGCGGAGCATCCAGAACTCGGAGAGATCCTGGACAAGCTGGCCGAGGGGATCCCGGTCGAGGGGATGGAGTCGCTGGCCCCCGCATTGCTCGACGGCACTGACAGCCTCGAACTGCTGCTCGACTGCATGCCCCCGGGAACCCATGTGATGCTGTGCGACCCGGAACGGATCCGCACCCGGGCGCACGATCTGGTCCGTACCAGCGAGGAGTTCCTCCAGGCCAGCTGGGCCGCGGCCGCCGTCGGCGGCAAGGCCCCGATCGACGTAGCCGGAGTCGCGTTCCGCACCCTGGCCGATGTCCGGTCGGCCGCGAGCGCGCTGGAGATGCCGTGGTGGTCGGTATCGCCGTTCGGGGCGGCGGCCGACGAACCGGCGGCTGACTACGCCGACCAGCCGTGGCTCGAAGGCGAGCTGCCGTCGGTTGGTGACGTGACGCCGGATACCGGTCGGCAGCTGAGCCTGGGTGCCACGCCGGCCAACCTGTACCACGGCGAGACGCAGCGAGTCGTCGACGATGTCAAGCGGTGGGCCGCTGACGGCTGGCGGGTCGCGCTGGTGTTCGAGGGCCACGGTCCGGCCAAGCGGGCGGCGGAGGTGCTCAACGACGCCGGGATCGGCGTGGTGTTGGCCGATGCCCTGCCCGACGTTCCGGCTGCCCGTACGCCGGTGGTCACATGTGGCGCGCTGGGCAACGGGTTCACCGATCCGGTCGCTCGGCTGGCGGTCCTGACCGGCAACGACATCTCCGGCGGCCGCGGGTCGTCCACCCGGGACATGCGCAAGATGCCGAGCCGGCGGCGCAACACCATCGATCCGCTGGAGCTGCGTGCCGGCGACTTCGTCGTGCACGAGCAGCACGGCATCGGCCGGTACGTGGAACTGGTGCAGCGGACGGTCAACGGCGCCGAGCGCGAGTACCTGGTCATCGAGTACGCGTCGAGCAAGCGCGGTCAGCCCGGAGACCGGCTGTACGTGCCCACCGATCAGCTCGACCAACTGTCCCGGTATGTCGGGGGCGAGCAGCCGACGCTGCACAAGCTGGGCGGTTCGGACTGGGCCAAGTCGAAGCAGCGAGCGCGCAAGGCGGTCCGCGAGATCGCGGCGCAGTTGATCCAGCTGTACGCGGCCCGGCAGAACTCGCCGGGACACGCGTTCGGGCCGGACACGCCGTGGCAGCGTGAGCTGGAGGACGCGTTTCCGTTCCAGGAGACGCCCGACCAGATGTCGGCGATCGACGAGGTCAAGGGCGACATGGAGAAGGCGATCCCGATGGACCGGCTGATCTGCGGCGACGTCGGCTACGGCAAGACCGAGATCGCGGTGCGCGCGGCGTTCAAGGCGGTGCAGGACGGCAAGCAGGTGGCCGTACTCGTGCCGACGACGCTGCTGGCGCAGCAGCACTTCAACACCTTCTCCGAGCGGATGGCGCAGTTCCCGCTGACGATCCGGCAGCTCTCGCGGTTCGCCACGCCGAAGGAGTCGCAGGAGACGATCACCAAGGCCGCTGACGGCACGGTGGACATCGTCATCGGTACCCACCGGCTGCTGCAGAACTCGGTCCGGTTCAAGCAGCTCGGACTGATCATCGTCGACGAGGAGCAGCGGTTCGGCGTTGAGCACAAGGAGCGGCTCAAGCAGCTACGGACCGCGGTCGACGTGCTGACCATGTCGGCCACCCCGATCCCGCGGACGCTGGAGATGGCGATCACCGGTATCCGGGAGATGTCCACCATCGCCACCCCGCCGGAGGAGCGGCACCCGGTGCTCACCTTCGTCGGGCGGCAGGACGACAAGCAGGTGGCCGCGGCGATCCATCGCGAGCTGCTGCGCGACGGGCAGGTCTTCTATCTGCACAACCGGGTGGAGTCGATCGACAAGGCGGCCCGGAAGATCCGCGGGCTGGTGCCGGAGGCGCGGGTTGCGGTGGCGCACGGCCAGATGGGCGAGGACGCCCTCGAAAAGATCATGGTGGGCTTCTGGGAGAAGGAGTACGACGTGCTGGTGAGCACCACGATCGTCGAGTCCGGAATCGACATCCCGAACGCCAACACGCTGATCGTCGAGCGCGCCGACCTGCTGGGCCTGGCGCAGCTGCACCAGATCCGTGGCCGCGTGGGTCGCGGTCGGGAGCGGGCGTACGCCTATTTCCTGTATCCGGCGGAAAAGCCGCTTACCGAGCACGCGCACGAGCGGCTCGCCACCATCGCTCAGCACACCGAGCTGGGCGCCGGCATGTACGTGGCGATGAAGGACCTGGAGATCCGCGGCGCCGGCAACCTGCTCGGCGGCGAGCAGTCCGGGCATATCGAGGGCGTCGGGTTCGACCTGTACGTGCGGATGGTCGGCGAGGCGGTCGCGAATTTCAAGGGTGAGCAGCCCGAGGAGATCGTCGATGTCAAGATCGATCTGCCGGTCGACGCGCACCTTCCGTACGACTACATCGGCGTCGAGCGGCTGCGGCTTGAGATGTACCGCAAGCTCGCCGATGTGCGGGATGACGCCAAGCTGGACGAGGTGGTCGCCGAGATGACCGACCGTTACGGCACCCCGCCGGAACCGGTCAAGAACCTGATCGCGGTCGCCAAGTTCCGGCTGCTGGCCCGCTCGTACGGCATGCAGGACGTGTCGCTGCAAGGCCGGCACGTACGGTTCGGGCCGATGCCGCTGCCCGACTCGAAGCAACTACGGCTCAAGCGCTTCTACCCGGAGGCGGTGTACAAGCCGGCCACCGATCAGGTATCGCTGCCGCGCCCGTCGACTCGCCGGGTCGGTGGCGAGCCGATCCGGGACGCGGACATGCTGGCCTGGTGCGCCGAGTTCCTCACCAGCGTGCTCGGCGAGCGGCCGGCACCCGCGGCCGCCGCGTCCGCGGCCGGGCAACCGGCGGGGTCGTGACACCGCACCAAGGCCGCCGTGAGAGAGTGGCGGGCGTTGACCACCGGCCAACCCGTGAAGAAGAGGTCAGACCGTGATTCGTCGTCTTACGGCCATCGCTGCCGTGGGTGTCGTTGCGCTGGGTGTGCTGGCAGGTTGCCGCACCGAGCCGGGTTCCGCCGCGTACGTCGGCAATACCCGGATCACCACCGACCAGGTCGACGAGGTCGTCAAGGGGGTTCCGACCAGCGCTGACCTCGCCGTGCGGCGCACCGAGGCGGTCAGTGAGCTGGTCTACACGACCGCGCTTCAGAAGTACGCCGACGCCAACAACATCACCCTGGCGGCGATCGATCCCGCGTTGCGTGACCAGATCGCCCAGACCTACCAGATCCCGAACGACGCCACCCACCGGCCGTTCATCGACCTGGAGGCCAAGCGCTACACCTGGACCAACGATCTGCTGAACCGGGCGCCCAGCACCCAGCCCTCGGACGCTGACCTGCGGCGGCTGTTCCGCGAGCTTCAGGCGGACTTCAATCCGGGAACCACGTTCGAGCAGGCAAAGCCGGCGCTTCTGCAGGTTCCGAACCTGGCCCAGGGGGTGGCGTTGCGCAAGCAGTTGGAGCCGGCGTTCCAGAGCTTCGACATCACGATCAGCCCGATGTACGCCAACAATTGCGTCAAGTCGCCGTGCCCGGCGCCGACCGTGCCCCTGGTCAACTTCCAGACCCAGAACGGCGCGATTCCGGTGGTGAACATCGCCCTGGGTAGCGGCCAGGTGAGCCCGCCAGTGGTGGACCTGCAGGCGGCAACATCCGCGGCGCAGAGCTGATCGGGGCCGGCGTGCCGGCACGGATCGTTCTGCTGGTGACGTCGCCCCGCCTGCCGGCGGGGTTGCTGACCGCGCCGACGTGGGACCTGGTCCGTACCACCAGGGTGTTCGCCGCCGTGGAGGGTGATCAGGTAGCGGCGCTGCGCGCGGCGGGCGCGGACGTGACCATCACCTCCGACGGCGTAGCCGACCTGCTGGCGGCGGCCGCCTCCGACGGCAGTGCGGTTTGGCTGGCCGGACCGGGCGGCGACGAGAATCTTGCTCGTTCTCTGGGCCTTCGACTGGCGCGCGAGCCGGGGCTGGCGGAGCTGGAGCTGATGTACGGGTCGTGGGACCCGCCGGGGGCCCGCCTGCTGGACGCGGTGTCGGTCATCGACCGGCTGGCCGGGCCGGGCGGCGACCCGTGGAAGCGGCAGCAGACCCACCAGAGTCTCGCCAAGTACATGATCGAAGAGGTGTACGAGGCGTTCGACGCGATCGCCGCGGCCGACTACAGGGCGCTGCGCGAGGAACTGGGGGACGTCCTGCTCCAGGTTGTGCTGCACGCCCGGATGGCCGAGGAACTGCCGGACGGGCAGGCATGGACGATCGACGATGTCGCGGGTGCCCTGGTCGACAAGATGATCCGGCGTAACCCGCATGTGTTCGCGGGTGCTCAGGTCGAGTCGGTCGACGAGATCACCGCCCAGTGGGAGCAGATCAAGAACGCGGAGAAACCGGAGCGCGGCATCGTCGAGGGCATTGCGATGTCGCAGCCGGCACTGGCGCTCGCTGCCAAGGTCATCTCCCGGGCCGAGCGGGCCGGTATCCCGATCGCCGCCGAGCCGAACGGGCTGGGGCCGGACGACCTCGGAGCGCGTCTCTGGGACCTGGTCGCGGGTGCTGCCGACGTTGACGCCGAGGCGGCGCTACGGCAGGTGGTACTCCGACAAATCGCCCGTTTGGTCGGCGACTGATCAGGCACCGTCTCAGCCGGGGAGAAGCCTGAGCAACGGCGGTGACGGCCGGCCGCGAGCGGCTCAGATTCCAGCCAGCTCGGCGAGCATCCGGGCGTCGCGTATGTGCGCCGGGCCGCCCTTCCAGCCGTTGTCGGCCGCGGTCAGGGCGTATTCGGTCTTGCGGCCCACACCCCAGGTCAGCATGCGCGTGACGTCCAGTCCGAGGAGGTCGGCGACGATCTGGAAACGGCGCCGGACCAGGTGCGGGTCGCCCTTGTCGAACGGATTGTCGACCTGCTCGACCAGCGGCCACGGGTCGTAGTGAGGGTCACCGATCATGGGTTTGACGTCGATGGTGAGCCACGGTTCGCGGTGGGACGACAGGATGTTGCCCGGATTGAAGTCGCCGTGCAGCAGCACCGCGCGGTCGGCCGACTTGGCATAGTTGCGCAGCACGTCCAGGCCGAGTGCGACGATGCCGGGGTCGTAGCCGGTGTCCAGCCGCCGGTCGCGTTCGGCGGCCTCGTCGGCCCAGAAATCCATGATTGCGTCGAGAGTTTCGATCCTGGTGGCGCCGTCGGGCAGCGGCGCGCTCCACAGTTCGCGCAGCAGATCGGCTCCGGCGCGCAGCCGCTGTTCCGGCGTCAGGCTGGTCTCCGAGTCCATCTTGTGGCCGGGTTCGATCCGCTCCAGTAGCAGAGCCGCGTCGTCGACATTCTCCGCGAGGCACCGGACGGCGCCGCGGCCGCCGAACCGTTGCAGGCCCTCGCCCTCGGACCGGCCCTCCCGGTGCGGCCAGGTGATCTTCAGGACCGCTGGCGAGCCGTCCTCGCGGGTCACCGGTGCTACCCAAGAGCAGCTGCCCCCGTCGTACGGTCGGCCGAGTTCGAGCCGCCACTCGTCGCGGTATCGCGCCACCAGCCCGGGAAGCCTGCGCAACCAGTCCTGACCTCGCGGCATATCCAAAAATGTCTGGTAAATAGCGAGCGATGGGGGGAACAGATCGACCACACGGTTGACAATAGGTGTCGCCATGCGCGGTTCGTGGGCCGGCGGACGTTGCTCCGTCCGGCCCAACCCGGTGCCCGTGCCGCCGCTGGGCCTCGATAGGCTCAGCAGTCGTTTCTTGGATCGCACCGCCGCGACCAAATCGGTAAGCATCTGGTGAGGGAGCACATCAAAGTGGCCACCATCGAAGCAATCGTCGCCCGGGAGATCCTGGACTCACGGGGGAACCCGACCGTCGAGGTTGAGATCGGTCTGGATGACGGCACCACGGCTCGGGCCGCGGTTCCGTCCGGCGCCTCGACCGGCGCGTTCGAAGCCAATGAGCTGCGCGACGGCGACAAGGGCCGGTACGGCGGCAAGGGCGTGGAGAAGGCCGTCGAGAACGTGGAGGAGCAGATCTTCCCGGAGATAGTCGGCTACGACGCCAGCGATCAGCGTGCGATCGATCAGAAGATGCTGGACATCGACGGTACGCCGGAGAAGTCGAACCTCGGCGCGAACGCCATCCTGGGCGTGTCACTTGCCCTGGCCAAGGCCGCGGCGTCAAGCGCCGAGCTGAGCCTGTTCCGCTACCTGGGCGGCCCGAACGCGCACGTGCTTCCGGTGCCGATGATGAACATCCTCAACGGTGGCGCGCACGCGGACTCCAACGTGGACGTTCAGGAATTCATGATTGTCCCGATCGGTGCGCCGCACCTTCCGCGAGGCGCTGCGCTGGGGTGCGGAGACCTACCACACGCTCAAGTCCGTCCTCAAGAAGAAAGGACTGGCCACCGGGCTCGGCGACGAAGGCGGTTTCGCTCCGGACCTGCCGACCAACGCGGCGGCCCTGGACCTGATCGGAGAGGCGGTCGCCGCCGCCGGGTTCAACCTCGGCACCGACATCGTGCTGGCGCTCGACGCCGCGGCCACCGAGTTCCACACCGACGGCTCCTACCAGTTCGAGGGCGGCCCGAAGTCCGCGGACGAGATGATCAAGTACTACGCGGGCCTGGTCGACTCGTACCCGATCGCCTCCATCGAGGACCCGCTGTCCGAAGAGGACTGGGCCGGCTGGTCGGCAATGACGGCGGCGCTCGGCGACCGGATTCAGATCGTCGGCGACGACCTGTTCGTCACCAACCCGACCCGGATCGCGCGCGGTATCAAGGAAGCGTCAGCCAACGCGGTTCTCATCAAGGTGAATCAGATCGGCTCGCTGACCGAGACCTTCGACGCGGTCGAGATGTCTCACCGGGCCGGCTTCCGGACCGTGATGAGCCACCGGTCCGGGGAGACCGAGGACACCACCATCGCCGACCTCGCGGTCGCCGTCGGGACCGGCCAGATCAAGACCGGCGCCCCGGCCCGCTCCGAGCGGGTCGCGAAATACAACCAGTTGCTCCGGATCGAGGAAGAGCTGGGTGACGCGGCGCGGTACGCCGGTGCGGGCGCCTTCCCGCGGTACCGTTCGGCGTAAGCAACGAAAGAGGCAACTCGTATGGCGCAGCGCCGGACGCCCAGCGGGCAGGGGCCTGGCGGCCGGTCCCGTCAGCCGACGGGGCGGCGCGCGGCTCCGGCGCGCGCCGCGAGTTCCCGCCACATGTCGGTGCCGGCGGCCGAGCGCCCGACAGTTGTCCTGCGCGGGGACTCGCGCCGATCGGCCAAGCGCCCCGCCACCGCGCGGCGCGCGGCCAATCCGGGCACGGCGACCCGGACCACCGCCAGCACACCTCGCGGGTTGTCCGGCCGGGCCTGGGCGGTCACCCTGGTACTTCTGGCGCTGGTGCTGGCGTACGGGTACCCGCTGCGGCTCTACCTCAACCAGGAGGCGCAGATCCAGCGGATGGAGGCCTCGCAGGCGGCGCAGCGAGCCGAGATCAAGGCCCTGTCCGACGAGTCCGCGAAGTACCACGACAAGGCGTTCCTGCGAGCTCTGGCGCGAGCCCGGTTCCAGATGGTCGACCCGGGCGTAAAGGGCTACATGGTGCTTCCGGACCCGGTCTCGCCCACCCCGGCCGGAGCCGGCAAGCAGTCCGACCCGCCCTGGTACTCGAAGCTCTGGGGCAGCATCCGCGAGGGGCGATCGTGACCTCCTATCCTCCAGCGACGCCGCAAGACCGGGCGGTCGTGCACGCTCAGCTCGGGCGCCAGCCGCGTGGTACCCGCGCGGTGGCGCACCGCTGTGGCTGCGGCCTGCCGGACGTCGTCGAGACGACCCCCCGGCTCGCCGACGGCACGCCGTTTCCGACGTTGTTCTACCTGACCTGCCCGCGCGCCACGGCCGCGTGCAGCCGGCTGGAGTCCAGCGGCCTGATGAAGGAGATGATGGCCCGGCTGGCCAACGATTCCGAGCTTGCCGAGGCGTACCTCGCCGCGCATGAGGACTATCTGGACCGGCGAAACGCGATCATGGAGGTGCCGGAGATCGACGGTACCTCCGCCGGTGGCATGCCCGGCCGGGTCAAGTGCCTGCATGTTCATCTCGCTCATGCCCTCGCGGTCGGGCCGGGGGTGAATCCGTTCGGGGACGAGGTGCGTGCCCTGGTCGAGCCGTGGTGGTCGGACGGTCCGTGCGTCGCGGAGCCGGCCACCGGGCAGTGACGGTGCCGCTGGCCGGTGGGCCGGACCGCCCGAACACGGCCCGGCCCAGCTACGAATAGCGGGATGCCCAACTGGGGGAGTACATGTCAGGCGCTCGGGCTGGCCGACGGCGCCGACGATTCGGTGGAGGGTTCGGTCGAGGGCCCGGTGGACGGCTCCGCGGTCATGTCGTCCGACGGCGCCGGCAGCGGGTTGGACGTGTCGTTGATGATCGCGCCCGCCGGTGGCTGGAACAGGCTCGGGTCGACCGACGTGCTGTAGCTGGTCATTTCAGTGCCGGCGGTCTTGCCGGACGTGTCGGTGCCCTTGAACTCGCTGACCACGCCCTGGTCGGTGATACACATGCTGAACGACTTCAGCTCGGTGTCGCCGCTCCTGGTATCCGATAGGTTGTCGACCTGAACGCAGTCGGAACTCTGCCCGGCGATCTTCTTGGACGACTTGCTGATCTTCGCCTGCGGCACCACCGAGGCGGCCAGTAGCAGCACGACGCCGGCCTCGCCGGCCATGAATCCCCCGGTGCCGAAGCTTGAGGCGGCAAGTGCCGCGGTTGCGTCGTCCTGGCCGGAAACTGGCGTCTTCGTGCAGGTCATGGTGCCGCTGGAGTTGTCGCAGGCGTAGATCGAGTCGGCCGTGATGATCAGCGGCCCGGTGTCGTCGATGAACACCGAGTTCGGCGGCTGCTGCTCGACGGTGATCTTCTTGCCGTCGGTGTCCTTGTACTCGGCACGGTAAGTAAGTTTCAGCCCGTTTTGCAGCTTGTCGCTGAAGTCGGAAATGGTCGACAGGTTGCTGGCCACCTTCTTGGCGGCGCCGATCAGCCCACATCCCACGGTGGTCGCGATCACGAGCGCCGCCGCGGTGACATAGGTGACGGTACGAATACGGGGGGTCATAGCCGACATGCTGTAGCCGGCCCCGCGGCCCAGCAAGCGACTGTCGGCTCGCGGACATGACACATGCCCGACACCCCTGATCGGGGCTCTGGACCCGTCTCCGGCCGGGCGCCCTCGGAGCGCGGTAGCGGCGCGGATAACCTCGTCGCATGACAGTCACCATCCGGCGGGCCCGCACCGGCGACGTGTGGGAGGTACGGCGGCTGATCGACACCTACTCGGTCGAGCGGCGGCTGCTGTCCAAGGCGACCGTCGCCCTGTTCGAGGCGGTGCAGGAGTTCTGGGTGGCGGTGACCGATGAAGGGGCCGTCGTCGGGTGCGGCGCGCTGCACGTGATGTGGGAAGACCTAGCGGAGATCCGGACGGTGGCGGTCGATCCGGACGTACGCGGTCGCAAGATCGGTTACCGGATCGTGGAGGAACTGCTCGCCGAGGCGCGGGCACTCGGTGTCCAGCGGGTGTTCTGCCTGACCTTCGAAACCGAGTTCTTCGGAAGCTTTGGGTTCCGTCAGATCGACGGGGCCCCGGTGCCGCCGAAGGTCTACGAGGAGTTGCTCCGCTCGTACGACGAAGGTGTCGCCGAGTTCCTCGACCTGGAACGGGTCAAGCCGAACACGTTGGGAAACACGCGGATGCTGCTGCACCTGGGGTTGTCATGAGTAGCCCGGTGGCGGGCGAGGCCCGCGTTGACATGGTGGCGGGCGAGGCCCGCGTTGACATGGTGGCGGGCGAGGCCCGGGTTGACATGGTGGCGGGCGAGGCCCGTGCCGACAAGGCGGCTGGCGACGTCCGGCGGGTGGCCGCGATCGACTGCGGCACCAACTCCATCCGCCTGCTGATCACCGACCTGTCCGGTCGGCAGCAGCATGACCTGGTACGCCGAATGGAGATCGTGCGGCTCGGCGAGGGTGTGGACCGTACCGGGCGGCTGGCGCCGGCCGCGATCGAGCGGACCCGGGTGGCGCTGTCCGCCTACGCCCGCGAGATCGCAGACCTGTCGGTGCCGGCCGTTCGCATGGTGGCCACGTCGGCGAGCCGCGACGCGGACAACGCCGACGACTTCCGCGCCATGGTGACCGCGACCCTCGGGGTGGCGCCGGAAGTGATCACCGGTGACGAGGAGGCACGCCTGTCCTTCCTGGGTGCGACCCGGGACTTGGCGCGCGGCCCGTACCTGGTGGTGGACATCGGCGGCGGGTCTACCGAGTTCGTCAGCGGCGACACCACCCGGGCTTCGGCCGCGGACCCGGTCGCGGCCGCGATGTCGGTGGACATCGGGTGTGTCCGCATGACCGAACGGCACCTGCACTCGGATCCACCGAGCGCGATGGAGATCGAGGCGGCCACCGCGGACATCGTGGCGGCGGTGGACCGGGCGCTGGCGCACGTTCCGCGCGAGCCGGGAGCCACCCTGGTCGGGCTGGCCGGCTCGGTGACCACGGTGACGGCCATCGCCATCGGGCTGGGCGAGTACGAGCCGGACCGCATTCACCATGCTCATGTGACGCATCAGCAGGTCGCCGCCGTGACCGCCGACCTGCTCGCGGCCAGCCGGACGGATCGGGCCGCGATCGGCGTGATGCACCCCGGGCGGGTGGACGTGATCGGCGCCGGTGCGCTCATCCTGCGGACCATCATGGACCGTGCCGGCATCACATCGGTCGTGGCGTCCGAGCACGACATTTTGGACGGAATCTGCCAAAGCCTCGTGGACTAAAACAAATGCGGCCTCAGCCGCGCAGTGGCATGCCGTGGCCCGGCCGCGAAGTGACGTGGCCGATCAAGCTCTCGCACACCTGTCCCGGCTCAATAACACGTGCCCGCTGCGATCTTTGCCACCGCGCGCGCGGCTGGTGAACCTGTCCGGTTCGTGGTTGGCTACCCGTTAACCCGATCTGCCTGGCGCCACAATCTTTGCGAAGCTTCGGCATCGAAAGATCGGCCGCACCGACGCTAACCGCAGCCAACGACGACTGACAGGGAGCAGCATGGGTGAGATGGTGAGCTACCGGAGCAACGGTGGCCACAGCGAGGGATACCGGGCCCTGCCACCGGGCGGATCCGGTCCGGGTGTGATCGTGATTCAGGAGTACTGGGGCCTGGTCCCGCACATCACGTCCCTGGTGGACCGTTTCGCGGATGCCGGCTTCGTGGCGCTGGCTCCGGACCTGTATCACGGCAAGCACGCGGTCGAGCCGAATGAGGCCGGCAAGCTGATGATGGGTCTGGCGATGGATCAGGCGGCCAGGGACATCGCCGGTGCGGCGGACTACCTGGCCGGTCTGGCCGAGACGGTCGGCGAGCGGATCGGTGCCATCGGTTTCTGCATGGGCGGCAGCCTGGCGTTGTGGTCGGCGACGCTGTCCGGCCGGATCGCCGCGGCGGTCGGGTTCTACCCGCCGATTCCGTGGGAGCGTATGAGGCCGACCTGGTCCAACTACTCCGGCAAGAGTGCCATGATCCATTGCTCGGAGCACGACGGGACGAGCCGGGCCCCGGGGATCCAGCTGGCTCGCAACGCCATCGAGGCGGCCGGCGGCGACTGCGTCCTTTTTGACTACCCGGGCACCGACCACGCGTTCTTCAACGACGACCGGCCGGAGGTCTATCACGCCGACGCCGCCGCGAGCGCATGGGCCCGGTCGCTGAGCTTCCTGCGCGATCACCTGGGCTGACGGATGCGGTTGCTCGGTCCCGGCGAGCCGGCTCGGGTGGCACCCTCGTGCGCCGACCTGACCGCGCTCGACGCCGCCAGCATCCGGTGCGGGGCATGTCCGCGCCTGGTCGAGTGGCGCGAGCAGGTCGCGGCCACCAAGCGGGCGGCCTTCGCCGACCAGACCTACTGGGGGCGGCCGGTACCCGGGTTCGGCCCCCAGGACGCGCGCATCGTCATCCTGGGCTTGGCCCCGGCGGCGCATGGAGGCAACCGTACCGGCCGGGTCTTCACCGGTGACCGCTCCGGCGACGTCCTGTTCGCCGCGCTGCACCGGATGGGGCTGGCCAACCAGCCGACCAGCGTCGGGGCGGATGACGGCCTGGAACTGTTCGATACCCGCGTCGTCGCCGCGGTCCGGTGTGCGCCACCGGATAACAAGCCGACGCCTCGCGAGCGCGACGAATGCGCATCGTGGCTGCATCGCGAGATCGAACTGCTGAAGCCGACCGTACGAGTCGTGCTGGCCCTCGGTGCGTTCGCGTGGTCGGCGTGGTGGCCGACGCTAAGCTCCGTCTACGGCATCCGGCCACCACGACCGCTGCCTCGGTTCGGTCATGGCGCGATCTGGCGCGGTGACGGGCACCTGCCGGTCCTGCTCGGCTCATACCATGTCAGCCAGCAGAACACGTTCACCGGTCGCCTCACCCCCGTGATGCTGGACGAGGTGTTGGGACAGGCGATCGCGCTCGCGCGTGACCTCCGATGGGAACGGGGTGGCAGATGATTGGCCAGGCGTGGCGCCGCGTGGTGCCGCTGCTGGCGGTCGGCTTGTTGCTGGCCGGCGCCGCGGTGGCCACGTCGATGTCGTCGATAGGCCTGCACCGGTTGGAGCCCCGAGGCGCCGCGCCGTGGGCGTCGGTGTCGCCGGATCCCAGCGGGTCGATCACGTCATCGTCGCGCGCGCATTCGGTGCTGCGGCGCGGGGAGCACCCGCTGATCTTCATCCCGGACTGGGTGAAGTACGCGGTGCTCGCTGTCATCGGGGCGATGGCGCTGGCGCTCGTCGTCGCGATGATGGTCCACGCCATCCAGAATGCGTCCCGGACCCGCGTGACACTCGCGGCCGGCGGGGGGCCGGCCTCCGTCACCACCCGCCGGGAAGCCGTCCTGGCCGCCGTTGACGCCGGCATTGAGGAACTGGCTAGCGACGATGGCGATCCCAGGTCCGCGGTGATCCTCTGCTGGGTACGGCTGGAAGACATCGCGGCCACCGCCGGCACCGGGCGGGCTCCCGGTGACTCGCCGACCGACCTGGTGACCCGTCTGCTGCGGGCGCACCAGGTCAGTGCCTCGGTACTGGCGACGCTGGCCGAGTTCTACCGCACCGCCCGGTACAGCCGACAGGAGATCCCGGCCACCATGCGCGATCAGGCCCGCCAGGCGCTTTACCGGCTCCGTGACGAGCTGGCGGTGTCCCGTTCCGGCCCGCTGGAAGGCGACGCGGTGGCGGCCCCGTTGATCCGGCCCCGGCCATCGGGGGGTGGCCGCTGATGGGTTTGGACGACTTGCTCAGCTACGACGACGAGGCGGCCGGCCCGGCCCGGCCTCGCCGGCGACCGCTGGCCAGGCGGGTGCTCGGAACGGTCGCCGGATGCATGATCGTCGCTTTCGTACTGCTCAGCTTCCTGCACAGTTTGAGGTTCACGGCTCCGTACCTTCTTATCGTCGCGGCACTGCTGACGGCGTCGGTGCTCTACGCGCTCGTCCAGCGGGTCGGTGCCCGGCCGTTGCCGGACACCATGAAAGCCGGTCCGGCAACGCACGCCCTCCCGCACGCCGACGAGGACGGGCTGGAAGCGGCGGTACGGCATTGGGAGCTGCGGCTGGACTGGACCGGTCGGGACGGGCAGCGGTTCGCCGCCGCGACGCAACCGGCCATCATCGAGATCATTGACGATCGGTTGCGGGTACGCCATGGGGTGGACCGCCGTGCCGATCCGAAGCAGGCCCGAGAGCTACTCGGCCCTCGATTGTGGACATTCGTCACCGAGCCGGCGCGGCGGCGGATGACCGGACGCGAACTGTCTGCCCTGGCGGCCGAGATGGAGGAATTGTGACCATGCCCGAGATCGACCAGATTCCGCTGGCTCAGGTCGGTCGGCTCTGCCACGACATCCTCGACTCGGTCAACAGCGTGGTGGTCGGCAATCGCGAGCCGCTGGAGCTGGTGCTGTGCGGGATCCTGGCCGGCGGCAATGTGCTGCTCGAAGACCTGCCAGGGCTGGGCAAGACGCTCACCGCGCGCTCCTTCGCGCAGGTGCTCGGCATCGGGTTCCGCCGCCTGCAGTTCACACCGGACCTGCTGCCCGCCGATGTCACCGGATCGTTCCTCTACGACCAGCGGACTCACGATTTCGTGTTCCGGCCTGGCCCCATCTTCACCAACCTGCTGCTCGCCGACGAGATCAACCGCACCCCGCCGAAGACGCAGTCGGCACTGCTGGAGGCGATGCAGGAGAAGCAGGTGTCGGTGGAGGGCACCACGTTCGGTCTTGAAGCGCCGTTTCACGTCCTCGCCACCGCGAACCCAATCGAGTACGAAGGCACCTACCCGCTGCCCGAGGCGCAGCTCGATCGGTTCCTGCTGCGGGTGTCGTTCGGGTACCCGGACCGGGATGGGGAGTGGGAGGTGCTTCGTCGCCGGCTGACCCGCAAGCGCGAGGAGACCGAGCTGGACCCGGTGATCGACGCGAAGGCGCTGCTCGGCATCCAGGCATCGCTGGAATCGGTCACCGTCGAGGACTCGGTCGGGCGCTATATGGTCGACGTCGCGGCGGCGACTCGTGATCACCCGCACGTGCTGGTCGGAGCCTCGCCCCGGGGCTCCCTCGCACTGATGCTGCTGTCCCGGGCGCGGGCGGCACTGGACGGCCGGGACTATGTGATCCCCGAGGATGTCAAGCGCGTGGCCCGGCCGGCGCTCGCCCATCGACTCACCCTCAAGCCGGAGGTCTGGCTGCGCCGGGTCGACCCCGGTGCGGTCGTTGACGAGGTGCTTGCCGCGACCGCCTCGCCGACCAGCGGGGCGCTGCCGTCCTACGGCGTCCCGCCCGGCCCCAGGCCGCACTCCGGCGAGTCGCACGACGCGTACCGGCGCTGACCGTGTTACCGCTCTACATACCGAACCAGCTGGGGCGGACCGAGTACGTGCCGGATCCGGCGCGGGAACTCGATCCGCTGGAGTGGACGCCGACCAAAGCGTTCGGCCGGACGGTCCTGGTGGTCGGCGTGCTCCTACTGGGCGCCGTCTTCGGCGAGCGGGCGGATTTGGTGGTGCTCGCCGCGCCGCTGGCGATCGGGGCCGCGATCGGCCTTTGGCGACGGCCGCAGGCGGTACCCGCGGTGCGCCTTGACATGCCCGAGAACAACGTCGCCGAAGGTGCCGAACTGGGTGCCACGGTCGATATCGGCAATGACGACTCGGTGCCGTATGACCTCGTGGTGGCGTGGGTGGACACGGTGCCGTGGCTTCGGCTGGAGTCGGGCGGACGCCCGTACGCGACCCGGATCGCACCGGGCGCCGGTGTGGAGATCGAGTTGCCCGGTCACGCGTTGCGCTGGGGCCGTCATCATCTGGGACCGGTGGTCGTGCACGCCGTGGCGGCTGGCGGCCTGCTGGTAAGCCCGGTAGGCGGACACCCCGGAGTGGACGTAAAGGTCCATCCGCAAACCGAGCCGTTCGAAGCCAGTGACGCGATGCCGCGCGCCGCCGGCATGGTCGGATTTCACCGATCCCGGCGGCCCGGCGAGGGTGGCGAGCTGGCCGGGGTACGGGTGTTCAGCCCGGGCGACCGGCTGCGCCGGATCGACTGGCGGGTGTCGTTGCGGACCCGGCAACTGCACGTGGCGGCAACCCTGTCGGATCGGGACGCGGAGATCGTGGTACTGCTCGATGTGCTGAACGAATCCGGCCGGTCGGGCGGCATCTACGGGCGGCGTACCGTGCTGGATCTGACCGTCCGGGCCGCGGCCGGCATAGCCGATCACTACCTGCATCGCGGCGATCGAGTGTCGTTGCTGGAGTACGGGGGCTACTCGCGGCGGCTGCGCGCGTCGACCGGACACCGGCACTTCCTCGCATCGCTGGAGTGGCTGCTCGATGTGCGCGCTCGTGCCGGGCTGGAGACGCCGCCCATGCTGTTCGGCGCCAACGCCATGTCACCGAACGCGCTGGTGGTCGTCCTGACGCCGCTGGTCGATCGGCGTAGCGCGGCGATGCTGGCGCGCCTGGCCCGCAGCGGTCGTACCGTGATCGCCGTCGATACGCTGCCGGCAGAGCTCTGGGCCGCGGCCGAGGACCCGTCGCCGGGCGGCTGGCTGGCGCACGCCGGCTACACCCCGGCCGCGATCAAGATGGTCCGGCTGGAGCGCGCGAACCTGGTCGGCCACCTGCGCGAACATGGCGTACCGGTGGTCACGTGGACCGGCGCGGGAAGCCTGGACGACGTGTTGCTACAGGTGTCGCGGATGGCATCGGCGCCAAGCGGGGTGCGGCGATGAACCCCGGGCGCCGCGTGCTGGACTGGATCGAGTACCGCCTCTGGGTGTTGCGGCGTGCCACCCTGGTCCCGGCCTTGATGCGGCTCACCGTGGGTGTGGCCGGTTTAGGCGGGCTCAGCGCCGGCTTTTTCTCCAGTGTCCTGCCGCCCACGGCTTATCTCGGCTTTGCCGTCCTGGCGCTGATGACCGCACTGCTCCCTCGAACCCTGCTACCGACCGCGATGATCTTCCTGGCCGCGTTCGGCTGGCTCACATCCGGAGTCGACTACGGCGCCGGTGCCGGATTCGTGCGGCTGTGGTTGCTGTCGGTCCTGCTCTACGTGATGCACTCGGCGGCCGCCATGGCCGCGGTGCTGCCGTATGACGCGCTGGTGATGCCGGGGACGCTGCGGTCCTGGCGCCGCCGTGGTGTGGCGGTGACGATCCTGACCGGGGTGGTCGCCCTCGGCGTTGCCGAGTTGCCTGACCTGGTCCACGGCCCCAGGCAGGTGCTGGGATCGGTGATCGGCCTCGCGGTGACGTTGGCCATAGCCGGGTACCTCACCGTGCTCGGCCGGCGTGGCGGCGAACCGCCCGCGACCGGTGGGAGTTAGCGGCTACGGGTGCCTCCGGCTGCGATTACCTGATTGTGGCGGCCTTCCGGTAATGGGTTGCGCAGAAGGCCCGGAACTCTGGTCCCCGCTGGCCGGAGCCGGTCGCGGGCTACGCTGAATGACGTGATCATGCAGCCGGTTCGCATTCTGGTCGTCGGCGGTGGCCACGTCGGCCTCTACGCCGCCATGCGCTTGTCGCGCAAGCTCAGCCGCCGGGTCGCCGAGGTGACGATCGTCGATCCGCAGCCCCATATGACCTACCAGCCGTTCCTACCGGAAGCGTCGGCCGGCAACATCTCGCCCCGCCACTCGGTCGTGCCGCTGCGACGGGAACTGCGCAAGTGCCATGTGCTGGCGGGCGAGGTGACCAAGATCGAGCACGCCCGCAAGGTGGCGACCGTCGCGCCGATCGTCGGGCCGGCGCGCGAGGTCGGCTACGACCACGTCGTCGCGGTTCCCGGAAGCGTCTCGCGGACCTTGCCGATTCCCGGTCTGCGCGAGCACGCGGTCGGGTTCAAGACCATCGGCGAAGCGATCTACCTGCGCAACAAGGTGCTGGAGCAGCTCGATGTCGCGGCCACCACGACCGACCCGGAGACCCGGCGTCGCGCTCTGACCTTCGTGTTCATCGGGGGCGGCTACGCCGGGATCGAAGCCCTAGCCGAGATGGAGGACATGGCGCACGACGCGCTGCGGTACTACCCCGAACTCAAACAGAGCGACATGCACTGGATGCTGATCGAGGCATCGCAGCGCATCCTGCCCGAGGTGGGCCGCGACCTCGGCGCGTACGCCGCCGAACAGCTGATCAACCGCGGCCTGGACATAAGGCTCGGCACCCGGCTGGAATCGTGTGTGGATGGCGTGGTCAAGCTTTCCGACGGCGACTCGCGCCCGGCCGACACCATCGTGTGGACTGCCGGAGTCAAAGCTCATCCGGTTCTGGAACGCACCGATCTGCCCCGCGACGACCGTGGCCGGGTCACCTGCCTGCCGACGCTGCAGGTGGCCGGACCGGATGGCAAGCCGGTTCCGGGGGCATGGAGCGCGGGTGACTGCGCGGCCGTGCCGGACCTCTCGTCCGACGTGCCCGGAACCATGTGCAGCCCGAGCGCGCAGCACGCGGTACGGCAGGCGCGGGTACTGGCCGACAACATCGTCGCCGTGATCAAGCGGCGGCCGGTGCGTGAGTACCGGCACAAGTACGCCGGCTCGGTCGCGAGTCTCGGCCTGCACAAGGGCGTCGCCCACGTATACGGCGTCAAGCTCACGGGTTTCCCTGCCTGGTTCATGCACCGCACGTACCACCTGTCCCGGATCCCCAGCTGGAACCGCCGGGTGCGCGTGGTGATCGACTGGACCCTGGCGCTGTTCCTCAAGCGTGAGGTGGTGTCACTGGGCGAGTTGCATCAGCCACGCGAGCCATTCACGGACGTCACTCCGGAAGTCACCGCTGATCGCTAAACTTCTGCTCAGCGGTTACCGTATGGTTCGGCGTCCGGGTGGTGGAATGGCAGACACAGCCGCCTTAAAAGCGGCGGCCGAAAGGCGTACGGGTTCGAGTCCCGTTCCGGACACAGAGATTTCGACGACGATAAGCTAACGGCACGGTTCGCAACGCCACCCATCTGGGTGGCGCGATGACTGTCCGGGCTATGCGGGGCGGGCAGCGCCGCCACGTAGTGCCGTCCGACAACCGCGAGGAGGCCGCCATGAAGAGTTCGAACCCGGTGCTGGGTCGGCTTTTCGACGACAACCGGAGATCTGGTGCGGCATCTTCTGCGCGCTACGGCCCTCAGCCGTACGGCGCCACGACGTACGCGCCAGCGCCTCCGGTAGCGACCGGTCCCGGCTATGGCAGCCCCGGTTACGGCAGCCCCGGCTACGGCGGTCCGGTTCAGGATGTGCGCGACACCGACCGGATGACGATCGACGATGTCGTTGTCCGTACCGGCGCGCTGGTCGCATTGGTGATCATCACCGCGACGCTGTCCTGGAACCTGTTGAAGACCGGCAACGCCCTTACGTCGCTCGCCATGGTCGGCGCGTCGATCGCCGGCATCGTCCTGGTGTTCGTGATCTCTTTCAAGCGGATCGTCAGCCCAGGCCTGATCGCGCTCTACTCGGTCCTCCAAGGCGTGCTGCTCGGCGTGGTGAGCCGTGAGTTCGAGAGGGCGTACCCGGGCGTGGTGGTCCAGGCCGTCGCGGCCACGATGGCGGTATTCGGGGGCATGGCGATCCTGTACAAGTTCCGGGTCATCCGGGCCACGCCACGATTCGCGCGCTGGGTGATCGGTGCGCTGATCGGGGTTGTCGGCCTCTCCCTGGTCAACTGGATGCTGGCCCTGTTCGGGCACAATCTCGGAATCGAGTACTACTCGCCGACCGAGAACGCCGGAACGATCGCGATCGTCTTTTCACTCCTCTGCATCGGGATCGGGGCGCTCACCTTCATTCTCGACTTCGATCAGATCGAGCGTGGCATCGCCACGGGCATGCCGAAGAACTTCGCCTGGTACTGCGCCTTCGGCATGGTGGTCGGTTTGATCTACCTGTACTGGCAGATCCTGCGGCTGCTGGGGTACTTGAGGAATTGAGCCCCGACGATCTTGAGTGTCGCCGTGGATCGTCTGGTCCGGCAGGTGCGGCACTGGACGATCACGCGATGGGCTCGCGATGACCGAGGTGCGCGCGTCCACGTACTGCTGCAGGCACTCGCCGATGCCACCGCGGACGCTGAAGGGGAGCCGCACCGGCCGGTGCCGCGACTCGACAACGATCTCGCGATCCCTGATCAGCTCCGGGTGCTCGGCGCTGACGCGCGCGCGGCTGGGGTCGACTCGCCGGACTTGATCGACCTCGTACGCCAGACGTCGGTCGCGATCGCGTCGACCACCCTCCCATGATCAAGTGCGAGATCTTGAGCGCAGGACGCGCTATAGCGACTGCTACTGCACGGACCGGCGCACTTGATCATGCACTTGATCATGGAGTGGCGGCCGGGTATAGAGTGGCCGCCTGGTCAGTGGTTGCCGCGTTTTCCCGTCGACCCATCGCCGTCCACCGAGGCCAGTGCCCGCGTTCGACCTGAGGTGCCGGTCGGCGGGCTGGGGCCCGGGTGCAAGGGCGAGGTCAGTCCGAGGGCCGAGATCCGGGTGCTGGGGCCCGGTCGGGTCGGCGGGCTGAGATCACTTGCGAGGCGCGCGCATATGTGGGCCGCCAATTCGAGGTATCCCGCAAGTGTGAATATCGCTTGATGGATGGTCCCGAATTAGATCAGGCGTGCTACGAATAGATACGCATAGCCCCAATGATCTAAGGCGATTGATGGTAGCATTGTGCTCATGACGCGCAAGCTCAGCATCACAGTGCCCGACGACGTAGCGGAGATTCTCGATCGGGAGGAGAACGCGTCCGCTTACATCACCGAGTCGGTGCGCATGCGACAGAAGCGGGAAGACGTCAAGGCGTTCCTCGCGCGACACGGCTACAACGTCACCGACGAAGGGATCCAGCGCATGCATGAGCGCATCGAGGCGAAGAAGCGCAGGATCGCGGAGCGAGTCGCGGCCGGTGAACTGTGATCAACAGCGACGTTCGAGTCATTGTGGATGCCGGTGCCCTGACCGTTTATGCGAGTCTTGGCGGGTTGGCGGTTGGCGAGTTGCTGAGCGAGATCACTCAGAATCACGGTGCCGTGCTGGGCGTGCCGGTCTCCAGCTTCCTGAGTGCGTTTGAGTGCGCGAAGCCAGACGAGAGGGGTCGTCTGGTCGATCTGGTGACTGACCCTGACCGGGACACTCGGCTGCTGTCCCTCCAGGCAGTCGATGCGGTCGAGATCGCAGAACTTCTGGACGGTCACGACCTCGAAACGGCGCATTGCATCTTCGAGACCCAGCGGCATCGAACGCTCTTGGCGACCTATGACCCTGATCGGCTCAGCCGATCGTTGGACGAAGATCTCGTGTTGGAGCTGGTGGAACCGTAACCCGGCTTGATCCAGATGTCTTGGCGGTCGACCGTTATTGGCTAGCGAATTGCACGCGTGAGGTGAGTTCGGCTCCCGGATCACTCAGGCGCGGCGGCATAGAAGGCCCGGCTTGATCCGGGAGCGGTGGGCATCCGAGCCACCGCTCCCGGATCTCCGGCGTCGGTTACGCGGCTGCAGGTGCCGGTTCCGGTCGCCGGGTCGCCTCGGTATCGGTGAAGTCGGCGGTGCGGAGGAAGATAGCCGCCGAGACGAACACCGCGAGGCGCATCGCCGCCGAGACGAACCAGGGTGCGCGCAGACCCAGATCCGCCGCGACGAAGCCGCCAATGAGTGCACCGATCGGGATGGAGCCCCAGCCAGCCAGGCGATAGGTGCTGTTGACCCGGCCACGGATGTAGTCGGGGATGGTCCGCTGGCGCAGCGATACCGTTGCCACATTCCAGTTCGTCGAGCTGAACGCGCTGATCGCCAGGCAGGTACCCATGACGTAGATGTTGTGGGCCAGCACGGCGACCACCGCTGCCGAGCCGGCGCCGAGCCCGGACGCGGCGACGATCGCCCCTCGTGTGCCCAGCCGGCGTACCGTTCGCTGTGCGGCGATTCCACCGAGGACGCCGCCGACCGCCGAGGTGGCGAGCAGTACCCCGTACAGGCGGGTGCTGACGTGCAGTTGCTCGCGCGCGAACAGGACGAATGTCGAGGTCGCCAGCTGCGAGGCCATGTTCGTGACGGCGAGCAGGATCGCGAGCGTCCGCAGCAGACGGTGCCGCCACAACCAGCGCAGGCCTTCGGCGATCTCATGCCGCATCGTGCGCCGCTCGCGTGCCGGCGGCGGCTCGAAATCGGTCCGGTACCTGACCCTCATCAGAAGCAGCACCGAGATACCGAACGAGGCGGCGTCCAGCCAGAACGGCAGGGCCGGCGCGATCGCGAACAGCACGCTGCCGACAGGTGGCCCCACGAACCGTTCGGTCACCGTCTCGGTGGCGTACTGGCGTCCGTTCGCGGTTTCCAGCAGTGCTGGTGGTACCACGCTCGGCAGGACGGACTGAGCGGCGTTGCTGAACACCGTCTCGGCGGCTCCGAGGGTGAACGAGGCCAGGTAGAGCAGCCAGATCTGATGTACGTGCAACGTCGCGACGACGGCGACCAGGCCGACCGCGCCGGCCTGGACGATCTGCGCGGTCCACATCAGCCGCCGCCGGTCGTACCGGTCGGCCAGCGCGCCGGCGTGCAGAGACAGCAGCAGCCACGGCAGGAATGCGGCGGTCGCGACCCCGGCGATGAACCGCGGATTAGTGGTGAACGACACCGCCAGCAGCGGTACCGCGGCGACGTAGGCGCCGTCACCGAGCGCGGAGGTCCCGCCGGCCGCCCAGAGGTTGCGCCAGCTGGATCCCAGCCGCTGGGGGATGGTCACCGTCACGCCGGATAGCGTGCACCGAGGGGTTGTCACTCGCTATCGTTTAGCCCACGCTAAACATATGACGCTGCGAATCCGGTTGGCGCCGGTCGACTTGGGACGGATTCGGTTCGGCATATCGCCGCTTTACGAAGCGGTACGTTGCCTCAGGGTGCTGGAGCGACCAGGCGAGCACGCCATCCATCTGCCCTGGGTGCGGTGGGTCGGATCGCGGATCCCGAAGGGTGCCGATGTCACGCTGCTGCGCAGGCTGGCCACCGGACGTGCGGTGCCGGTCGGACTGGTGCCGCCGCCGGACTCCCACATGCCGTCGCTCGCCCACGAACTGCGCCGGGTGCGGCAGGCCAACCCGGACCGGGTGCGGATGAGCCTCGACTCGATCTTCGGCAACCGGCCGTGGCTGGCTGAGTTCTACGACGATCCGCCTGGCGTACTGGCCCGGCTCGCGGCGGTGATCGAAGCGGTGTATCGCGAACTGATCGAGCCGTTCTGGCCCCGGATGCGGGTGATCCTGGAGGCGGACGTCGAGTACCGTGCCCGGATTCTGGCCGCGCGCGGTGCCGAGGCGGTCATCGGCACACTTCATCCCGAAGTGGCCTGGGACAACGGCGACGTGCTGGTCTGGCCTCATGAGCCGGCTCGCTCACCCGCCGACGTAGATATCTCGGGGGCTGGTCTGATCCTGTGCCCGACGATCTTCAGCTGGCCGCGGTGCAACTCGACGGCCCGGCCGCTCGATGCCGCGTCGCTCCGCTACCCGGCACGCGGGCTCGGCACCCTGTGGGAGCGACGGGCCGAGCGTCCGGTCGCGGCGCTGGCTGAATTGCTCGGCCCGACCCGGGCCGGGATCCTGCTCGCGCTCGCGGAGTTGCGGGACACGCCGAGCCTGGCCGCGGAGTTGGAAGTGACGCCCGGGGCGGTGTCCCAGCACTTGCGGGTGCTGCGGAACGCGGGGCTGGTGCGCACCCAGCGCAACGGACGCGCCGCCGTACACCTGCGGACCGAGCGCGGCGACGCCCTGGTCCGCGACTAGGCCGGGTGCGGAGCGCCGCAACCACCTCGGCCCGCGAGTCAGGGCCGCCAAGGACCGGGTGGTTGAAGCACGGCTGTGAAAGCCACCTGATTCTCGCCGCGGCCGATTAGCCTCGTGGGGGATTGGCCCCCTTGGGGAAATGGCCTGCCTCTTGGGCACCGGAGCCTGCCTCTTGGGCACCGGACCGATCGGCCCTAGCGTCCACCGAGCGAGTTGGTGGGTCTTGGAGATCATGAGCTCGATCCGCGAGCAGGTGCACGTGCCACGCGTCGCTCATCGAACCAGCGGGCGGCGGCATACGGCTTCCGCGTTGGTGATCGGTACGGCCCTCGCCGCGGGGCTGAGTGTCTGGTATGTGCTGGCTCCGCCGATGGGCACGGACCTGTCGGCGCAGGTCGCACATGCGGACTTCATACGCGCGTTCGGTATGCGTCCCGCGGATCTCGGTTGGTACGGCGGATTCCAGCAGTTCTCGTACAGCTTGATCACGCCGCTGCTCATGGCGATCGTCGGCGCTCGCTGGCTCGGCGCCCTCTCGGCCGTGGTGTTCACCGTGGCCACCACGACCGTGATGGTCCGCACTCATGCTCCTCGTCCGGTGCTCGGTGGCGTGCTCACCGGCGCGATCGCGATCAGCAACCTGATCAGTGGCCGCACCACGTTCGTGGTGGGCCTCGCCGCCGGGGCTTGCGCGCTCGCCATCGCCACCTTCCCCTCGGACCGCCGGCTGCCGCGGTACACCGGAGTTGCCTTGCTGAGCGCATTGGCGTCGACAGCCAGCCCGATCGCCGGTTGCTTCCTCGCCCTGGGGGCGCTCGCCTGGCTACTAGCCACGGTGGTGACGGTCTGGCCGGCATGGACGCGACATGGCATGAAACGGCATGGCATGAAACTCGGTAGCGACGGCCGGTACGCGATCCTGGCCGTCACCGGCGCCATGGTCGGGTTGATCCCGATCGTGTTATCGAGTGACGGCGGCCGGCAGCCGTACACGTTGCATTCCATGCGGGACTATCTGGCGCTCACCGTCGTGGTGCTCTTGATGCTGCCGAAATCCCGCCGGACCTTGCGGATCGGCGCCGCACTCGCCGGTCTGATGCTCGTCGGCGCGTACCTGATCCCGACGTCCATCGGCTCGAACGTCCTGCGGCTGCCGATGGTGTTGGCGTTGCCGGTGGTGGCCGCGTACGTGCCGTGGCGTACGTGGCTTCTCGCGCTTGCCCTGGCCGGGATGTTCTGGTGGCGCCCACCGTTCGTCGTATCGGATCTCCGGCACGCGGGCAGTCCGGAGACGGCCGCGGGCTTCTACCAACCCATGTTGAGCGAGTTGGCGCGGCTCGGGCCGGTGGGGCGTATCGAGGTAGTGCCGCTGCGCGACCACTGGGAGTCGGTGTACGTCGGGAACAAGGTGCCCCTCGCCCGAGGATGGTTACGCCAGGTGGACATCGCGCGTAATCCGATGTTCTATTCGGCGTCACCGCTCACGCCCAGCGCGTACGCCGATTGGCTTCGCAAGAACGCGGTGTCCTATGTCGCAATGGCTACCGGACAACCATTGGACTCGGCCGGCCTTCGAGAGGCCGCCATCGTCGCAGGCAAGCCCGCGTATCTGACGGCGGTATGGCGCGGCGGTGCGTGGACTCTGTACCGGGTGGAGAATGCGGTTCCTCTCGTCTCGGGCGCGACGTTGGTCTCCTCTACTCCCGGTGCCGTCGAATTCGCGTCCGCCAAGCCGGGCGCGGTGACGGTACGCGTCCGCTGGAGCAATTGGCTCACCGCCGACGACCATGCCGACGTCGACCCCGCCGCCGGTGGATGGACCCAGGTGCGGGTACCGGCGGCGGGGCGCTACACCCTGACCAGCAGCCTGATCGCCGGGCTTCTGACCGGCTGGCCCGGCAACGACGGCGAGTGACAGATCGCCATGGACGCCGACTCCTACGAAAGCCGCTCCAGAACCATCGCCATGCCCTGGCCGCCGCCCACGCACATGGTCTCCAGCCCGATCGTCTTGTCGTGCCAGTCCAGCGAGTTGATCAAAGTGCCGGTGATGCGGGCGCCGGTCATGCCGAACGGGTGGCCGACGGCGATCGCGCCGCCGTTGACGTTCAGCTTCTCCAGCGGGATGTTCAGGTGCTTGTAGGACGGGATGACCTGCGCCGCGAACGCCTCGTTGATCTCGACCAGGTCGACATCGTCGATGGTCATGCCGGCGCGAGAAAGCGCCATACGGGACGCTTCCACCGGACCGAGGCCCATGATCTCCGGGGATAGCGCGGTCACGCCGGTCGAGACGATCCGGGCGAGCGGCGTAATGCCCAGCTCGCGCGCTTTCGTGTCACTCATCACGATGACGGCGGCGGCGCCGTCGTTGAGCGGGCAGCAGTTGCCTGCCGTGATCCGGCCGTCCGGACGGAACACCGGCTTCAGTTCGCGGACGGCATCGAGGGTCACGCCCGGTCGCGGGCCGTCGTCGGCGCTGACCACGGTGCCGTCCGGAGTGGTTACCGGAGTGATCTCGCGAGCCCAGAATCCATCGGCGATCGCCTTCTCGGCGGCGTTCTGGCTGCGTACGCCGAACTCGTCCATCTCCTCCCTGGTGACCCCCTCGATCTGAGCCAGATTCTCGGCCGTCTGGCCCATGGCCAGGTAGACGTCCGGGATGTCGCCGTCCTCGCGCGGGTCGTGCCACACCGCGGCGCCGCCCTCGGCCTGTTTGGCGGACCGGGCCCGGGCGGTCGCGAACTTCGGGTTCTGCCATCCACCGCCGACCAGTGCCTGGGCCTCCGATGGCAGCCCGTCCGAGCTGCCCCGGGCGAACCGGGACACCGTCTCGACCCCGGCCGAGATGAAAATGTCACCCTCGCCTGCCTTGATGGCATGGAACGCCATTCGGGTCGTCTGCAGCGACGAAGAGCAGTACCGGGTGATCGTCGCGCCCGGCAGCCGGTCCAGGCCGAGCGACACGGCAACCACGCGGGCCATGTTGAAGCCCTGCTCCCCGCCGGGCAGGCCGCAGCCCAGATACAGATCTTCGACGAGATGCGGGTCCAGCTCCGGGACCTTGGCGAGGGCGGCCGAGACGATCGTGGCGGTCAGATCATCGGGGCGGAGTTCACGCAGCGAGCCCTTGGCGGCGCGCCCAATGGGCGAGCGGGCGGTGGCGACGATGACGGCTTCAGGCATAGCCTCAAGCTACCGTCGCGTATGCGCCGCCGTCACGTGCGGGCGGCACATACGCGAGGCTGCCTGCGTGGGCCGGCTCGCGTCTAGGTGTGGTCCGGGACTCCGACCGCGTCGATCACTGCCGGGAGCAGGGCATGTGCCCAGATCCGGTAGCCGTCCGCCGATGGGTGGTAGCCATCGCCGCACAGTGTCCCGGCGTCGGCACGGAACACCGGGCCGGTAATCCCGGCCAGGTCAACCGGCTCGCCGTCAGCGGCGATCACCGCGTCGGTCTGAGCTCGCGCCACTCGCCTGCCCAGATAGGCCACGATCTGACGGAGCGGCGGTGCGAGCGCGCGTGCCGCGCCCAGATCCGGGCACGTCCCGACGACCACATTGACACCGGCCATGCGTAACCGCCGGACGGCGGCGCCGAGCGCGGCGGCGGCCTCGATCGGGCGCCGGAGGTCCACGATGCGTTG
>CAVSGF010000009.1:0-22654 GCA_963727415.1 uncultured Actinomycetota bacterium | reverse complement strand
CCGTTATTGGTGCCACACGCCGCGGTGGCCAGGAGGGCCCCGGCAACGGCGGCGATCGCGAGTAGGCGTTGCATTCGTGCAGTCCCGTCTGAGAGGGGTTATCGCGGACGAACCCGCCCACGCATCCGCGAGACTCTATAGCGCGGCCCGGCCCGCAATGTCGGGGTCATTCCACGGTGCCGCAGAACTCCGCCGCCGGCAGGCGGCGCCCGCCGAAGCATACGACAACCGTCCGATCAGGACGATGGACTGCCGACCACGGACGCCACGGCCGACGACGCGGCTGCGACCCAGTACGCACCGCAGGCCTGCCGCACTTGCTGGCCCGCGTCGGTGACTTCCGGACCGGACAGGACCTGGCCGGCGCTCTTGAGATCCTGCAGCGTGTTGATCTTGCTCGCCGCCTGGTCGAACGCGCATGCCTCGGTCGTGAGAGCGGCGTTGAGGGCCGCCACCGCCGCTGCCCCCGTCACCGGGGGTGCCGATAACGATGACGCACTCCGGAGCCGTGGGGTTCCAAAGTCCACCGGGCCGGTGAAGTCGGCGTGTGCTGTCGTGGCTGTTCCCAGCAGCAGTGCGGCGGGGCGGCTGGAGGATGGACGATGAGGTAGTCGTACTGTGGATCGGCCACCAGAAGCAGCTGGGCGCCCTTGGTCAGCTGATGCCAGTGGCGAATGCGGGCCGGCAGGCAGACATGCCACGCCCTTGGTCACCGCTTGTCGTCGAAGTCGGTGACGCTCAAGTCAGCGGACTACCCGAACATGTCGACCCGACGGTCCTTTTCGGCCCGCTCGCGACGGCGGTTGCTCAGTGACTGCCACAAGACCACCGCGTCCGATCTGCTGGGCGAACGACGTACCCATCAGGTTTGCTCGACCATCCGTGGCGGCACGCTCCGTTTACTCCGGGGTCGAACCAGATAATGACGTTGGCCACTGCGGGTCGGTCACATGAGTTGTGGTCGAGCGCCGCTCCTGCCCGAACTCGTGGACGACTTCGATCTTCCCGACGATGTGCTTGTTGAACTCGCCCAATTCCTCGGCCGGAACCCACAGCTCCAAGATGTCCCGGCCGCCGACTTGCCGAACCGGGTAACGCCGTACGAACGCTCGATCGACCTGGAAACGGGTTACGTAGCCGGCGCCAGAAGCGGGCACGTTCCAGTCTCGCGCGATCATGATCGCGTAATCCTCGTTCAGGACCGGGTAGAAGATCGGTTGATCCGGCAGCCGCGGTGGCCACGCCTTCCAACCTGATTCCTTGACCAGCTCAAGTTCTTGCGGGCCGGTCGGCCGCCACAGTGTGATCAACTCTGTCATCGTCCGCCTCATCTCCCGGCTCGCGAAGACTACCGACGACGCCCGGTCAGTGCGACCGGTTTCACCGGTCAGAGCGCTAACTCTCCCAGCGATTGCCAGCCGAGACGGCGAGCGGGTGGGGCTGGCCGGTCATGGCTGCCAGGGCCGCGGCCACGTTTTGCAGGTCAGCCTTGATGTAGGTGGTGGTCGCCGGCCGACGGAATCGGTGTGGCCGGCGTAGGCACGCGCAATCCCGTAGCCGAAGTGGCGTTCCACCCAGGTCAGGGTGGTGTGGCGCAACCAGTGGGTGGAGACGCCCTGGGCGGCGACCCAGGGCAGGTGTCCGCCGAGGCGTTTCCAGAGGTGATCGTAGCGTCGGCTGGTGAGCGCGTGGCCGTTGTGGTACCGCAGCAGGCCATCGCCTGGCAGGACCGCGCCGCGGCAGCGGGCGTGGTCAGCCAACCGCACGGCCAGATCGAGGGTGATGGGCTGCCAGCGCAAAGTGCCGCCTTTCTCGTTGAGCCGAACGAGACCGTGGTCGGTGTCGAGATCCACCAAGCGCAGCGCGAGCGCACCGCCTCGCCGGCACGCGGTCTCGGTGTGCAACCGCAACAGGAGCGCGTCGAGGATGACGTCGTTACCACTGGTGCGCGCGGCGAGGTTAATCTGCTCGAGTTCGGTCGCGGTCAACGCGCGACGGGTGCTAGGCAGCCGTCGGGGCTTGACGACCCGGTGCGCCGGGCTGGCGGCGGCATCGAGTATGCCGTCGGCGATGGCCCGGTTGTAGACGGCGCGGGCGGCGGCGATGGAGGCGAACCCGAACTACATGATCGTTTTACGAACTGAGCTCGCCTTGGCTGGATAGTGGCGGTTCGCCGTCCAGTGGAGGTCACCGGCGTGGCGAAATCGCTTCAAGATGCGGCACCGCTCGGGCAGGATGTCGGGCGTGATCTGGACCAAGCGATGGCCGCGCCGCCGACCGGAGTCGGCCGAACCCGGCGACACCGCTTCTGCACTGCCGGCTGGGTTCGCCGACTCGATCGATGAGGCGGTTCATGGTGGTTGGGAGGCCGTCGACCGACTCGTCGATGCGCTCGCCAGGATTGATGCCGCCGCCAACGCGCACCTGTCCGCGTTGGCTCTGAGTCAGCTCGTCGGTGCGCCGAAGGCGGTGGTGCGACTGGATGAGCACGCCCGGCGGGAGCTGTGGTACTCCCCGCGGTACACGCCAGTGGTCGAAGGTGTGGTCGCAAGGCTGGGTGATGGTTCGATCGGTTCGCTCGGGCTGGCGCTGGCCAGCACCCACGGTGACGGCCGGGTCCGCGAGGCCGCGGTGGCGCAGATGCTTACCGCGCCAGCTGCCGAGCTCATGCCGTTTCTGATCGTGCGTACCAGCGACTGGGTCAAGCAGGTCCGCGACCAGGCCCGCGCTGGATTGGCTCTCCTGCTCGCTGACGACCCGGCCGCCATGCTTCCCGCAGCAGTCGGAATGATGCTGCTGATCGATCGGCGGCGGCGGGGCGGGTTCGCCCGAACGCAGCTGATGGCCGCATTGATCACAGCGCCGGTGGCGCTTCGCGAGCAGCTCGCACCTTCGCCCGATCGTGATCAGCGTCGGTTCGTGTTCGACGTCGGTCTGGCGAACCGGTGGTGGCGGGTCGAGCAGTTGGTCGCTTTCGCCGAGTCGGACCCGGATATCCGCATCCGTGCCTACGCGGCCGAGGCAGCCTGCCGTGAGGCGGTCTGGACCCGCCGGCTGGCAGTCCTGCAGCGTCTGGCCCATAGCCGTCGGCCGGAGGTGCGCGTCGTCGCGCTGACCGGCCTGGCCCGGGCCGGGCAGGACGACCAGGTCAGCCGCCATCTCGATGATGAGTCGGCGCTGGTGCGCGCGGTAGCGCGCGACGCCGCCCGCCGCACCGGTGTCGACGTGCTGCTGCACTACCGCCAAGCGGTCGCGCAGACCGATCCCGCTCCCGGAGCCATCGCCGGCTTGGCCGAGACCAGCTCGGTCAGCGATGCCGCGACGATTAGACCTTTACTGGCCCACCCCGAGGCGAAGATCCGCGCCCAGGCGGTACGCGGGCTGCGTCAGCTCAGCGCCGCATCCGCCGACGAAATGATCGGGCTGCTGCGTGACCCGTCACCAGCTGTTGTGCGCGAGGCCACCGACGCGTTACGGGCGTTGAATCGTGCGGTCCCGGCGTCCTTGGCCTGGCAGTTGCTGTCCGACCCGCGTGTGGAGCTACGACGAGCCGGCTACCGGCTGTTGCGCGGGCAGGCCGTAGCACTCCAGCTGCGAGCCGCGTTGGTCCTTGCCGCCGACGCACACCCGCGGCTGGCACTACGCGGACGCGCGGACGCGACCCGGCTCGCCCGCGACGCGGCAAGCCCTGCCTGGCGGCGCCTTCGCCAACCGGCTCTGTCCGTCACCGCCGGCGAACTCGCCGATCTCGAGCAGCTCGCCGGACACGCCGCTCCATCACTCGGCGAAGAGACGACCACGCTCCTTCTCACCTGGCTTCACGCATCCCGGCCACGTTGACCCAGCGCCGCCGCGGCAGCCCAAAGGCATGCGCGCCAGTCGATGATCTTGACGACTTGCTGAAGACATCAGGACACAGCCAACGTGGCATACCACTCTCGCAGGCTTGCTATGGGAGTGTCGCCGGATCGGTCCCGGTCGCTGCGCACATGCGCTCGAAATGCTCGTTGTCGATCGATCTCAGGAACTCGATGCACCGTCGAATCTGAGCGTGGACGGCTCGTGCGTCGAGCACGTCCACGCTCTCGCTTCCTTCGCCATGGGAGTACCGGTTGCAGAAGTCGTAGACGTCGCGGAACGGCTCGCCTGCTTGGGATTGGACGAGGACTTCGAGCTGCTGCAGGAAGTCTGTGCGATGGGGCGCCTTGTAGCTCGCGAAGACCTCGATGAGCCGGCGGGCGGCGTTTGGCAGGAGGAAGAGGCGCTCGTGATCCTCGGAGTCGGCGATGCCAGCCATTACCATCGAGAAGAGGTAGGCGTACTCCGATGTGTTGTTGAGTAATAGGCGCGGGAGCTTGCCGACCTTGGATTTGCGCTCACCATCTACGGATGCCGCGTACATCTCCAGGAAGGAAACCTTGGGGAAGCGAGTCTCATTGGCATCCCCCTTCTTGATCTTGCCCATGGAAGCGCCCCACGCGTTCTTGTGCGACTTGATGAACAGGCGCAGCAGGCTGAAGTCGTGGGTCAGGATGATGTACTGGCCGAAGCCCTTGAGTGTGTCGAGCAGCCACTGGTGGGTCGCGAAGAGCGCTTCTCGGTCGAGCGAGCTTGAGGGGTCGTCAATCACCACGATCCGCTGTGAGGGGTCGCCACCTGCGACCTGCTCGTCCTCCAGCTTTCGCAGGAAGTAAAGTAACGACAGCGTGGTTCGTTCACCGTCGCTGAGATCCGTGCCTGGCTTGTCTCCTCGTCGGCAGGCGTACGACTTCCCGTCTGTCGTGACAGCCACGTTTAGGTGGTCCTTGCCGTAGACACGTGCGAGGTCGCGGGTCAGTGTGTCAGCCATGTCCTTGGTGGTGAACTGCGCTTGACGGACCTCGTCCCGCCGCCGTTCGGCCAGATCCGCAGCGTGCTTGCTCGTCGCACTCTTGGTCGCGCAGGTCTTGGCCTGTTCCTCGAGGTCGCGGAAAACCGTGCTCTGCGAGCCCACCAGGTGGTCAAGCACAGTTTGCTTCCGCTCAGCGGTGACCTCCTGATGTCGCCGAGCCTGACCATTATGCTCGTGGACCGCCTCGGCGAGTGCGGCGATAGACGGCGCGCTGGTGAGCACCGACCAGTCGGGAGCGTCGGGTGTTGCACTGGGGTCAGCAACCTTGGCGGCCAGCACGCTCTCCACCGCGTTAAGCGCGCGGACGCGCTCATCGACTGCGGCCTTTGCTCGCTTCACCGCGTCCTCGTAGCCTAGCTGCAGTTCGCTTGCAAGGCTTGTTGCGGCCGGCAGAGCCGAGTGCCAGCCGGCAAGTGCCTGCTTTTCACGCGTGACTACGGCGAGCATGTCCTTTGCCTTGGCACGGATCCGGAGCCAGCTTTCGTCGAAATGCCGTGCCAGCTGATCGCGCCGCTCACGACTTACCTCATTCGCGCAGAAGAGGCATCGGTCGAGCTCCTTGTGCAGATCGAGCGCCTGTTCGACCCACGCCTGCGCCGCCGGGTTCCCCTCCAGCGCCTCGATGGCGACCTGCGTGGACGTTTCAGCCAGTAGCTCCGACAACTCGGCCAGGCTTTTAGCCACGCCTGATGGCGGCGGAGCAATTTCGGCGACGGGTGCGGCAGCACCTTCCGCGAGACGCTTCAGCGCATCGGCGTGCGTGTTGCTATCAGGGAATCCGCCCTGGTACTTGCGCAGGTCGTCCTGGATCCTCGTAATGGAGTAGCGGCTTTTCGTGAAGTGGCTGTAGTCGAACTCCTTGAGTTCGGAGACGATCCGGTCTTGGACATCCCGAGCCAGGTTGTCGACCTTGCTCTTCGCGACCTTCTGCTGCTTCTCGGCCTCACCCGCCTCGCCGCGTAGCTTCCGGATCTCCGTGCTGAGCCGTTCTTCCTCCTCTTTAGCGTCGATGGCCTCCCGACCCAGAGTGACGATCGCGGAGGCACTGTTACCGTCCAGAAAGTTGGACAGGTTCGCTTCGACCCACTTGCGCGTGAAGACCGCCATGGAGGCCGAAGGACTCACTCCGCCTGTGCCGACGGTGGTCCGTTGCTTATCCTCGTGCTCCCAGACAACATCTGCAGCGCATGCGCCCTCAGCCAGGCTGAGTAGGAGCTCCGAGAGCGTGGACTTGCCACTGCCGTTGTGACCGTAGACCACCGTCTTGCAGCCCAAGGGGAGGTCGTCAGGCCAGAAGCCCTTGTCCAGGGACCGCCACGGATCCTTGAGATCGAGTCGGCGAAGCACGCTCCGACTCTAGTTGTCACCACCCGACACCACGGCGGGAAACACGCCGGCGCGGCGGTGTTGCATTAACTGATCGTCAACGTGTTCGGGCAGGATTGGCCGGTGACGTTGTCTTCCCGCCCTCGACCATCCCTGCCGCCACGGTCGGCTTTCGCGCGGTTCCGACCGAGGTGATCACGGACAAGGCGCCGGTCTACCCGCGGGTCCTCGACGAGCTGGCGCCGGCAGCTTGGCACCACGTCGAGCAGTACGCGAACAACCGGATCGGGGCCGATCACAGCCGGCTTAAGCATCGGCTTCGACCGATGCGCGGGCTACGCACCGACCGCACAGCCTAGTACGGCAGCGGCACTTGTGATCTATGGGCTGGTGGCGGCGGTGTCGCGCCGTTTGTAGTGGCTGCGGCGGGCGGTGGCTTGGTGGCGCCGTCGCCAGAGTGACCAGCGCAGGCCCGCGGCTGGGTCGATCCGGACGGGTGTGGTGATCGCGGCGAGTCGGCGCAGTTCACCGATGGTGATGGTGATGATCACGTCGTGGCGGGGGTCGATGCGGTCGGGTTGCTGGTCGGCGGCGGCGATGACGAGGATGGCCAGGGCGAGCATGGCGAGCAGGATGAACCGGTGCCAGGCGGTCCAGGTCCGGCATTGGTAGTGGTCCAGGCCGACGTGGGTCTTGGCGGCCTGGAACGTTTCCTCGATCGACCAGCGGCGGCCGGCCACGCCGATGAGGGTGGCGATCGGGACGGGTCGGGGACTCCAGCAGCGGTAGAAGGCGAGTTCGCCGTCGTCGGCGCGGCGGATGAGCAGGCTGTGGACCCCGCCGTCGGCCGGGGTGTGGTCGTGGACCCAGGCCCAGTCGTAGAAGCGTTCACCTTTGGAGCCGGCCCCGCAGGAGCGTCGTTCCCAGGCGAGGTCGTCCAGGCCGGTGGCGATGTCGTCGGGGCGTAGCCGTCGTGGTTCGGTGGCCTGGACCGGCTGGTTGCGGGCGATGGCCAGCACGTAGCCGACCGACATGGTGCGCAGTGCGGTGCGCAGGACCGGGTCGGCGCCGTAGACCTCGTCACCGGTGACGAACCCGACCCGCACGCCCTGACCCAGGGCGTCTTCGATCATCGCCAGGGCCAGCCGTGGCTTGGTCATGAACTCGGTGCCGTCTGGCACACCGGCCGCGGCGCACCGATCCGCGTCGGCGCACCACGAGGCGGGCAGGTACAACCGGGCGTCGACCAGTGCCCGCCCGAGCGGGGACGCGTAGGTCACGAACACCCCGACCTGGCTGTTCTCGATACGCCCGGCGGTCCCGGAGTACTGCCGCTGGACCCCGACCGAGCCGGTCCCCTTCTTCAGGAACCCGGTCTCGTCGATCACGAGGACCGCGTCCGGGTGGCCCAGCCGGGCCACGACGAGGTCCCGCAGGTCATCACCGACCCGATCGTGATCCCAGACTGCGCTACGCAGGAGCCGCTGCATCCGGTCCGGTCCGGCGTGTCCGGCCAGCTCGGCCAGCCACCACCCGTTCTTACGTTCCACCGTCGAGAGCAGCCCGACCAGCATCTCACCGGCCGTGCGCCGGGTCTCCGGCCGGGCAAACCGGCCGGCGATCCGTGCGGTCACGTCGTCGAACACCCACCGCCAACCTGGGGCGGCTACGCTGTCGGCAGCGGCCGACACGAGATCATCAAGACTGTCCACAACAGACGATGATCACGCGTCGGCCGTCTCCACGCAGCCCTCAGATCAAAGTGCCGCTGCCGTACTAGACGCGTCTTGCCCTGCCCTCCGAGACCGTGCAGCCATCGCACCGCCAGCCTCGCGTCAGCATTAAGCCAGGCGTGCAGGTCCTCGCGTTCGGTGTGTCGTCCGGTGAACGGAACGACCCGGGACCGGGCGTCGAGCATCCGGCTGGGCATCTCCCGCAGCCAGCGAGTCTCCGGCGGCTGTGTCGGCTGGTAGGTCTCCAGCAAGTACAGCGGGGTTCCGTCGCCGAACACGTGGATGTCAGCTCCGACGGCTCCGTAGGCAAACCCCGCGACCGCGCTGACGTGCTGGTGGGCTTCTCCGATCGGCGTACGTCTGTCGGCGGGATCTGCGGCGTTCGTGGCAGGCTCCATTAAAGCGGCGGCACCTTGCCCAGCGTCATCAAGCGCCCCCAGGCCACCAGGTGCCAGCACAACAATTCCTCGGCCACCTCATCGTTGCGTTTCCACAGCTCCCAAATATTGGCGCCGTCGGTGCCGACCTGGCCGAGGAAGGTGACGGCCGCGCCACCCAACGCCCGGGCCGCTTCGGCCTGGGCTGGCGGGAGCTCGCCCCCCTCGATGACGTCGACACCCATGACTGCGTTGACGTCTGGGGGCGCGATTGACTTGGTGGTGATGATGCTGACGGCCAGCCTGCAGCCGGCCTCACGGACCTCGTCGATGCCGGTGAACGTTCGACGTGTGGCCGCGATCGCTGCTTCGAGTCCGATGCCTTCGCCGAGCGGCTGTCCGATCGACTCCGGGCCCACCAGGTACGCCAGCGCGTCCAGGAGTTGGAGCGTGTGCTCCAGGACCGCGTCCGCCTGCAACTGTTCGTCGGTCACGACGCTCTCCTTACATCGAGGAAGGTCCGCTGTCAGGCCGGTCGGCTCAGGACGTCGTCGAGACGCCTGAGCAAGGTGGTAAGGAAACCGCTCTCGGCTGATTGGAGGTTACGGTCGTGGGTCAGCAAGAAATCGATCATGCGGTCGGCGGCGGTCCGATCGGTGGACGACCGGTGCCCGTACAATGTCTCGAAGTCGTGGAGCGCTCGCGATGCGTATACCTTCCGCAGGAAGTCGCTCCCGGTGTTGTAGATCGCGTTGCCGACGCCGTACGCGATTTCGGTCGCCGAGTCCGATCCGCCGTTGGCGATCAGGCGCCGGTGAATCGACTCGAAGTAGTCGGGTTCAAGAGTGGGAATCGTCCGGTACTGCGGGCGCTGTGGTTGCATTGGCGGCTGCTTCTTCGCGAAGAGCGGCATGGTGATCCTCCGAAATTGGTAGCTGCGCGACTCAACGTAGCGAATCGAGCAGCCCAGGGCAGTCACCCAGTTCGATGAGTCGCCACGTCGCTGTCCGTCGCCACATCGTCGAACAGACGGCGGACCCAACCGTTGGGCCGATTGCGGTGGCGGCGTCGGTATCCAGCAAAGTCAGTGGCCACGGATCAGCCCACCTGCTCGTCGTCGACCAGGCTCTGGGGAGCGGGCCGGTTGTAGATTGCGCCGAACATAACGCCTTGCGCCACGGCGCCAGGCGCTGTCGCGACGATGTTCTGAACCCACTGCTGCTGCGCGGGCGGCAGCAGATCTTCGATCTGCTGCTGCCACATCCGCAGCGCCTCCGCGCTACCAGGATCGTCCTCGAGCAGGTCTGCCAGGCGTGTTTGCCACGCCGCCGCCGAGCGCTGGCGCACGGAATCGCGCTTGTCGACGTCGGCCTGCTCCACGTCACGCCCCAACTCGTCGAGCCGGCGCCCAATTCGGATATCACGCTTCGGGTCACCGCCAAACAGCCGCACGAATCCTGCGCGCGCCTGGTGCCAGGCCTCTGTCGCCGCCGCCCCGACCAGCGTCGTCGCACCCGACATCGCCAACTGATCCAACCAATCTAAGTCCATACAACTCCCTCACTGCGTCAACACGCTACTTAGTACCGGTCCGGAGCAGGACGGTCAACCGAACGAGGCGCGGCATCGCAGGTGCCAAGCTCTGTCGACGTCGCTTCTCCTCACCCCGCTTCGCGCCAGGTTGATGCCCGCGGCAGCAGGATTGGCCTGCTGGCATGGCTGGAATTCCGCACCAGGAACCCAGCGATGCGGATGCCGACGCGTCGCAGAACGCTCGTATCGCCGCGTCAGCCCGGCTTATGCCGGGTGTGTAGAAATAACGGCTGATCTACCGATCAAGGGAGAGCAGCCAGATGACGACCGAGACCCCCGAGACCTTCGAGACTGCTGAGGCTGTGGCTGGGCGTGAGCCGGCGGGTGCGGTGAGCGATGAGCAGTTGATTGCGATGCTGGTCGATCGGGCTCGTGGTGACGGGCTGAAATTGACCGGTGAGGGTGGGCTGTTGCAGCAGCTGATCAAGCGGGTTCTGGAGTCGGCGTTGGACGGTGAGATCACCGACCATGTCGGCTACGACAAGCACGATCCGGCAGGTCGGGGTGGCGGTAATACCCGCAACGGTAGCCGGACGAAGACGGTGCTCACCGACGTCGGCCCGGTGCAGGTGCGAGTGCCGCGGGATGCGGCGGGCACGTTTGAGCCGCAGATCGTTCGTAAACGCCAGCGCCGTCTGACCGGGGTCGACGATATGGTGCTGTCGCTGTCGGCCAAGGGGCTCACTCACGGTGAGATCGCCGCCCACTTGGCCGAGGTGTATGGCGCTGAGGTGTCCAAGCAGACCATCTCCACGATCACCGACAAGGTCCTCGAGGGCATGGCCGAGTGGCAGAACCGGCCGCTGGACCCAATCTATCCAGTCATGTTCATCGATGCGATCAATGTGAAGATCAGGGATGGGCAGGTCGCGAACCGACCGATCTACGTGGTCATGGCCGTGACCGTTGATGGGCACCGCGACATGTTGGGGGATTTGGGCCGGCGACGGCGGTGAGGGCGCCAAGCACTGGCAGCGGGTGCTGACCGAGTTGAAGAACCGCGGCGTGGCCGATGTGCTCATGCTGGTCTGCGACGGGCTAAAAGGCCTGCCCGACGCGGTCGCGACGGTGTGGCCACGCACCATCGTGCAAACCTGCATCGTCCACTTGCTGCGTAACTCGTTTCGGTACGCGGCCCGCCAGGACTGGGACAAGATCGCCAAAGCGCTGCGCCCGGTCTACACCGCCCCGACCGAAGACGCGGCGACCGAACGGTTCACCGAGTTCATCGACGCCTGGGGCACCAAGTACCCGGCCATCGTGAAACTGTGGTCGGATGCGTGGGCGGAGTTCGTTCCGTTCCTCGCCTTCGACGTGGAGATCCGTAAAGTCATCTGCAGCACGAACGCCATCGAGTCCGTCAACGCGCGTATCCGCAAAGCCGTGCGCGCCCGCGGACACTTCCCCACAGAACAAGCCGCACTGAAATGCGTCTACCTGGCGTTGATGAGCCTCGACCCCACCGGCACCGGCCGCCGCCGCTGGACCATGCGCTGGAAAGCACCGTTGAACGCGTTCCAGATCGCGTTCGAGGGCCGGCTCACCCCGGCCAACCACTGACCAAAACAACAACCAAGATCAGCCGTTAACTTGACACTCCCGCTCTACGCCGCGCACGCCGAAGCCGCCCACTACTTCCGTGCCCAGCTACGCAGCACCCACGACCCCAGCACCTACCTGCGAGACCGAGGGCTGGGTGCCGTCGTCGACCGTGATGGCCCCTGGCACATCGGTTTCGCGGCCAACGACTGGACCGCGCTCGGCGATCATCTCCGAGCCCGCGGCTTCACCGATACGGACCTACTGCGCGGCGGTCTGGCCTTCCGCAGCCAGCAAGGACGCGTCCTCGATCTGTTTCGTGGGCGGATCATGTTCCCGCTCCGAGACGGCGAGGGCCGAGTCGTCGGATTCACCGGCCGGATCTGGCCGCCGAACGCGCAGGACTCACGTGGGCCGAAGTACCTCAACTCGCCCGACACCGCCATCTACAACAAGGGCCACCTCCTGTTTGGCGTGGCCGAGCAACGCGACCGCATCACCTCCGGGTGGGCGCCCGTACTCGTCGAGGGTCCAACCGACGCCCTTGCGATCTGGACGACGTACGCAAGTCCCGCTCGTACTGGGCTGGTGGCACTTGCCACCTGCGGTACCGCGCTGACCGCAGCCCAACTGGACATCGCCGCCGGGCTGCCCGGCGCCCGCCGATTCGCGCTTGCGGTCGCCTTCGACGGCGACGACGCCGGACGCAAGGCCGCCGGCCGGGCGTACGCGTTGCTGGCCGAGCAGCACCCGGACACGGTCGCCCGAGGCGCCCGTTTCGCCGCAGGCGCCGACCCCGGTGCTCTCGCGACCACCGCCCACGGCCGTGTCCAGCTCCGGGCGACGCTGGAACATCGTGCTCAGCCCCTCCTGCACGTGGTGCTCGAAGACCGTCTCGACGCCATGCTCGAACGCCGGCCGACGCTTCTCCAAGAGGTCGAAGGCCAAGTCGCGCTCGGCCGCGTGCTCGCACCGCTTATCGCCGAGCAAAGCCCAGAGGAAGCCCGCGCCGCCATCGCGCACATCACCGACGTCACGTACGCCCGACTTGGTGACGCACCCCACCGTCTGCGGGATGCCGTCGATACCGTGCACTACGTTACTGCGGCCGTTGCCCACTACCTGGAGACCACACCCGCGCCCATTCATCCCGCCCGGTCAGCACCGGCCCCGCCACATCCTGCCGCCACCGCGTTCCCGTTCCGACCGCTGACCAGCACCGGATCCGCATACCCGCCGACACGACAGAACGACTTCGGGAACGCCGTCGTCGTGAGAAGCCGCCGTAGCTGATAAAAGCCGCTACGTCGCCGGTCGTCACGTTGCCGACCAGCGTCATCGACGTCGGCGACAGGCATGACATCACTCTCGGCGCCACTCTACTGCCGTTCCTGAGCCGTTCGCGTCTGATCCGGGAGCATCTCGCCTCGCGCCCGAATCTTCGTACCGGCGCGGGCAGCGATAGCCCACGGATATTCCCCAGCACGCTCGCCGGCCGCCACTGTACCCCACCACCGTCATGGACCGGCTCCGGGACCTGGGTGTCAACCTTCTCCGCGCACGCAACCGCGCCATCGGCGAACTCGTCATCGAGTGCCCGCCCTCACTCGTCGCCGAGGCCCTCGGCTACAGCAACAAGGTCGCGTTCCTCCACGCCGACAAGGCCGCCGAGTTCTGAGCCCGTTACGCCGGTCGATCCATCACGTCGCCGTGAGCGCCGCGATAGACGATCGTCACGCGGTGACGGCCAGCGCTCGTGATGTCGCTACCAGTTCCTGAGTTGGCGGTGCCGGATGCAGTTCGGGTTGCGGTCTTCGGGGCCCCTCGTCGCGGCTAGATGAGTGCGTCGTGCCCTACTTGTAGGTGTTGAACCGGCTGTTCCTGAGCAGTCCGTTTGGGCCCCAGAGGTTTAGGAGCTTGTGCGCATGCGCCGGGATGATGTTGCTCCGTATGGGCTTCCTGTGCAGTACGGACCACACCGCCTCGCCCCAGGAATGCCCTCCAATCTCCCAGAACGCGTAGTGGGGCAGGCTGCTCTTACTCCGGGCACTGAACAGTCGCGTGATCCACCGCATGCGACCGAGCCTATCGTGTCCACGTGCGACGTCTCTTCATCGCTCTGTCCGCGCGCGGCGTTGCCTGTGAAAGGATCTACTGACTGTCGGGCGCCCGATGGCACGACCTCACATCGGCATGACCGAGTGATCAACGCCCGGGGCTCGGCGGTTGCGGATGTCGGGGTTGATCGTGCAGCGGTGGGTCGCTCACGGGCATGTCATGACGGGAGATCGCCACGAAGTACGGCAGCCATCGTCCAAGGCGCGACGGCTCGGGTGGGCTGTGGGACGAAGGGCGCCATGCCGATCGAGTTTGTCGCGCACCTGGCCGGTGTCGATGACGAATACTGCCTGGTCGCCGCTGTCTCGGAGCGCGACGACGGCACCGGCCGCACGCTGATGTTCCAGGCGGGCCATGAACCTCCGGATGAGCAGGACGCGAGACTGGGTATGGACACCCACTGCCTGGTTACCGAGACCCAGGGCACCGCGTACGGGTGCGTGCGTGAACTCACCATCGACGGAGATCGTATGCGGGTGATCATCGCCCCGGATGCGCTTGCCGACCTCGGCCTGGACGATTCCGAGATTCAGGTTCAGTTGGCGGTGGAGGCACAGTCCGTTGAGGTTCTCCGGGATTACCTGGGGCGGATCCTGACCTATGGCCGGCCCGAGGCGCAGCCGGCGGTACTGCGGCTGTAACGCCTGCCCGGCCCAGACGCACGCTCCAACACCCGCTCATCGGCTACTTGTCCGGAGCTCGACGACCCAACTTGCGGTGACGGGTCGTAGCAAGCTGACTGCGGCATAGCGGATAGTTGATCATGGTGTCTTTATCCGGACAAAACGCCGGATGTTGCCGGCCTCCCCGTTCGGGGCCACCTCCGCTATCCACGGGAGCTCGCTAGCTCTGCGGCTCCGCTCGTGGAAAGCCCTCCAGTCACTGCCTGCACGATCGCGGACCTGCGTCGTTCGTGCAGTAGTTCGGTCAGCGGAGCCGGCCGACCTACTCGCTTGTGGTGCCTTCCTCAGTCACCGGGTTCGATTCCTCGGCAGAAAGGTCCTGCTCGCGCTTGGCGAAGCTCCTGGCCTTGAGCTTCCGGTGCCCGAAGGCGGCTCCCGCGACGACGAGGCCGGATGCGATCGTCACCACGGCACCGATCACTCCGCCCTTCGCGAAGCCCTCGTCGAAGCCCTGACGGTAGCCGTGGCCCCACGCCGGGTTGCCCATGCCAGTCCCCTTCCACATTGCTCGTGAATCGGGTAGAGCCTAGCGGCGAGATGCCACCTGCCGCGTTCGTCATGAGCGGCAGGTCCGGGACGCTACGTCCGTTTGGGCCGAGGGCGAAGAGGGTCGGGTTCTGACTGCGTCAAGATCTGGCGGTTGACCAGGCGTTTGAGCTGGGCGTGGATGCCTTCGGTGTCGTCGGATCGGTGCCGATGCCCAGGGGCGCGACAGACGTCTTTGGCGCGTAGGCCGCTGTTGTCGGATGTGAACGCAGCGAGGATCTCTCAGTACGGCTCGCTGATGACGGCCGTGTCGGCTGACGTGGCCTCGTGCTGGGTAAGGGCGATCAGGGTGGTCGCCAGGTCGGCCAACTCGCACTCGATAGCGGCCAGCTCACCGGCAAGCTTGGTCATCTGCTCGCGCAGGTCGTCGCCAGCGGCTCCGGCCGCTGCCTGCCGGGGTTGTAACCGGCCGCTTCGCGGCCCGCGAGCAGGCCGTGCTCCGCGACCGATACCGCATGCGTTCCAGCGATGCCTCTGCTCCGGCCGCGGCGGCGGCCACAACCTACGTCGGCAGGCGCCGCGAGCTTCAAGCGGAATCCGCCGCCGTGACTCCCGGAGGCGCCTCGAATAGGAGATCGCCGGCCCGCTTGACCCGCAGACCGGAGCCAGGAACGCGCGAGACCAACTCACGCATCAGGCTCTCGGCGTAGGAGCGAGACAGATTCGTCGCGACGTACACCGGGCCGGCGGAGGTCTGAACCTCCTTTGGAAAATATCCCGGAGTTACATCGCTTTGGTTCGCGCCGACGGCACCGCTGATGATCGTCGCCTCGATGCCCTCGCGCTCGGCGACAAACTCCACAAGGTCGCGTACGGCTCGCGCGGCGGCAACGGGTCGTTGCATGCCGGCCAGCCCCTCCAAGGAGTAGATCGTGAACCGGCCGCGTACACGGCGGAGCCGCAGGCGTAGCAGCTGCCGCCGGTCGGCGTCCTTTGCGGCTTGGACGTACCGGTCGAGGAAGACGGCGAGCAACTCGTCGTCCAACCTCCGGACCTGGGTCGTCTCGGTCGGATAGTCCATCAGCCGCGCGACTTGGCCCACTTCGAGAATGGAGAGCGCCGCTTCCAATTGGCCGATCGTAGTCACGTCCAGCACGGCCAACTGGTCAACGAGAATGGCGAGCGACTGCAGGTCGCCCCGCTCATCCCTTGGGAAGCGACCGGCGATCAGCTCGCCCAGGGTCCCTAGGTCAAGCGGAGTCGGGTCGAGCGCCTCCGGCGACGGCTCGTCTACCCCGACCACGGGCTCGCCAGCCGCGGCAACATCGCCAGCGTCCTGTGGCCGGAGCAACTCCTCGATCTCGTCGAAGATTTTGTCCATGTACCGGCGCATCCCGCCAGCCTCGACAAAGTACTGATCCACCTGCCCTTTGTCGCTGGGCGTCAGCTCCCGGTACGCACCGGACTTGTAGCGGATGTCGTGCTCGTACTCCGCCCACGCGTGACCAGCCACGCTGCGCACCTGGATCTCCAGGCCCCGGTACTTACCGAGGTACTTCGCGAGGGCCCCGTAGCGTCGCTGCACCTCGGGATCCTTGAGGCCAGAGATAACGATGTGCTCGCTGTCGTATCCATTGTGCTTGATGTCGCCGGGATTCTGCCGTTCCCGGAACGCGCAGCGGCTCACGATGAGGTCTGCCAGGTCGTTGCGAGCCCGGGTGGTATAGACGATTACGCGGGCCGCCACGCAGTCATGGATTTGCCCAGCGGGGTCGGTGTACTTCGGCGATCCGTCGTCCGTCGTTTTCTGTGATTTCTCCGTGTACGAGGCCAGGGTTTTGGGGCGTGCCTCCACCAGGTGGACGTCGATGCTTGCGTCCCGCGCCAACTCGGTAAGGAAGCGTTTCGTCTCACCGGCCGCCTCGGCTAGGAGATCCTGGTCCTGCGCGTACAGCCAGAGGTCGGAGGGGACCTGTTCGAAATCTTCGCCCTGCGACACGCGTGCAGCCTACCCACGCGGATCCGAAATGGAGCGCCAGCCCGGCCACCGGACGGTCTTATCCCGGTGCCCACCAAATGATCTTGCGCCAGGTCTCGGCCGCCAATCGATTCATGTCTAATCGTAACTGCGTCACGTTGTCGCCAAGCGGACGACCTCAAGGCAACACGATCGAGTGCCCGCTCATGATAAGGATGGGCAGACCTCCGGATCAACATGTGCAGCACGCTGCGTTCATGGCGGAAAACGTGATCTCGGTGCCCGCCTACAACTCCCGGACGGGTGTCATCGCTCCGGTCAAAGGAAAGGACCGGCAACAGTCGAGATTCACGATGGATCAGTCGAGATCTTCGGGGACCGGGCCGCGGCGGCGCGCCGCGATGTCACGGTGAATGTGAAGAACGAGCAGCGCGTGGTCTCGCGGGCGGTGATGTCGCGCACGGTGGTCTCGAGGCGGCCGAGCGTTCTGACGGGCGTGTTGAGCCTGGTTGCGCCAGTCGAGCACGCAACGCCGGGTCGGCGCCTACGGCCCCGGCTCGGGGGGACGGGGAAAGGGCAGGCCGAACCACTCCGCGAACGGCGGAGGTTCACCAACCGCCGTGCCCACCTCGCGGGCCGGGTCAGGAGCGCGCCAGGCCGCCGCCGTTCGCCCATCAGACTCCAACCCGTAGCGGCACAACTGCTCCGCCTCGGTGTCTTCCAAGTGGAACTGGAGTTGGATGAGGTCCGCACCCGCCAGGCACGCGTCACGAAGCATCCGTTCGGCCTCCCTCGGGTGCCCGTCCTGGCCGAGCACGTCGGCCAGCGCCAGTAAGACACTCGCGGTCGGCTGCGCAACGCCGCGCAGCAGCTGTTCCGCCTCAGCGGTCCGCCTGGTTTCGGCGAGCAAACGGGCCAGTTCGACGAGCGAGTCCGGGTCCTCGGCGGCCGTCCGGCGAAGGACCGCCTCGGCCTGCTCGGGCTGACCGGCCTGCCGGAGGAGGTGCCCAAGCCTCGCCGGCGCCTGCGGTTTGGCACCGGCCGCCATCCGGCGGAGCACCTCGACCGCCTCATCCTCATGCCCGAGGTGTGTCAGCTGGCCGGCAATGTCGAGGAGGACATCCTGGTCGTCGGTGGCCGCCCGCTGCCGCAGGGCGCTCGCCGCATCCTCGACCTTGTCGAGGCGCTGCAGGACGCTGGGGAGCAGTAGCCTCGCATGCTTGTCGCCGGCATCCGCGGCTCGCCGCATCCAGCCTTCGCCTTCTTCGAAGAGTTCGGGATCATCGTCGCATTCGATGCCGTCGTCGACGAGCAGTCCGGCGAGCCGCCGCATGGCCCAGGCGTGGCCGCTTTCGGCCGCATGTCGCAGGAGCTCATCAACTCCGCTCCACTGGTCGATTTCGATCAGCAGGTTGATCCAGTGCTCCAAGGCATCTGCGGGGACCTCGTCGACAACGGTCGAGCGTAATATTCGGCTTTCCTCTGTGCGGCCGAGGTCGTCCAAGATACCGGCGAGCAGAATCGCGGCGATCGGGTTGCCCTTCGCGCTCTGCTGGTGCAGCAGGGGTTCCAGTTCGCCGCGCCGGTCCTGCTCGTCCAGCACGCCCACCAGCACGGCGAGCGCTTGGGGATCACCTGCTGTGGCCCGGCCCGTCAATAGGCCGCGGGCTTCCTCGCCGCGCCCGCTGTCCTCGAGCAGGTGCACGAGCCGGATCAGGGCGTCGAGGTCATCGGGGTTCTCGACGAGTTGTCGCAGGCGTCGCTCGGCGTCGGCCGGGTTCTCATGCATCTCCTGACCCGAGGTTGCATCCCACCTGTACCGCTGCGCGAGCGATCGGATGGCGCCCTCATGGCCGAGGTCGGCCGCCCGCTGTACCCACGGGTCACTCTCGTTGTGCCGGCCGAGCCTGCTGAGGAGCACGCCGATGGCCATGGCCGCGCCTGGCGAGCCCTGGTCGGCCGCCGACGTACAGAGTGTGACCGCGTCGCGGTAGAGATGCCGCTCCTCGGCCTCCCTAGCCAGACGTAGTCGGTCCTCGAACGGGCCCGGATCCGCGAGCAGTGCGGCCCACAACGGCGGAGGCAGCGGGTGCATGTCCCGCTCAGGCCGCAGGTGCTGGAGGAGATAGTCGGCGAGTACGTAGCCGTCCGGCTCCCCGAGATTGGGCTGGGACCGCACCGGCGTCAGCGGAGCGATCGCGCCCTTGACCGTCCGGGTCGCGTAGGCGATGGCCCCGGCGAACCAGGGGGCTGTGTGGGCCCGTTGCTGCTCGTCGAGGTATCCGGCCGCCGCCTGCTCGAGCATGGCCGCAGGAAGCGGGGCGGCGCGACCAGCGGCGCGGGCATCGGCCGCGGCGAGAATGAGCGCTCGGGCGTACGGATCGGCGTCCCGGTAGGCGGCGATGAGGTCGGGGCCAGCTGCCAGTGCCTGGGTAATCCGGTTCGAGGTTCCAGCGGTCGCGATCGCGTCGCGGAGGCGCGGATCTGGGCACGCCCGGGCCACCTTTAGATCGACGGGCAAAAATGTCGACGGAACGTCGACGCGGACGGCTCGAGCCAGCAGAGTTCGAACCTGATGATACGGATCGGCGCCGTCCGCGTCCGGCTGGGTCGCGAAACGTTGCCAGTACTGCGGCCACATGGTGCCGATCACGACCACAGGGGCGTTCGAGCGCAGCATCTCCATCACGGCGACGGCCGCCGCCTCGCCATGCGGGGGGCTGAAGTACCGCTGCGCCTCGTCGAGCCAGACGACGGTGTGCGGACTCACCGGCCGCTCGGACAACGCGGTCGCGGTCGTGGGAAACTCAAGCACCCAATCCGGCAGGCATGCCCGGATCGCCTCGTATGCGGTGCGCGTCTTTCCGGTCGACGACCCGCCGACGAGGACCACCAGCACGCCGTTCGTGGGCACGGGACGCAGCAGCCGGCGAAGGTCGCCGTCGTGGCTTCGACCGACGTAGTCCGGCAACGTTGTCGCGACCTGTTCCGCCGGGCTGATCGATCGGTGCACACCCAGGTCGAAGGGCTCCCAGTCGACGACCCCGCGCTTCGGCGCTACGGCCGCGCGGTGCCGCTCACGCAGGGCTTCGTTGACATCATTGATGGCATCCATGGCCTGAGCAAGAACATCGCCGGGCGTGAGGAACTCCGCGAAACGACGGCTGATCTCCGGATAAGCGTCCAGGTAGGCGGACAGTTGGTTGGCATCCCACAAGGCCCAGTCCTTGAGGCCGAGGCGCTGCGCGTACGCGGTGAGCAGGTCGTTGACGCGATCGATGCCGCCACGCCGCGGAACGCTGGATAGGCGAATGTTCGTCGCAACGATCAGGTACTGCGGCATCCGGCCGTCGGTCACGCGCCGACGTCGCGGCTCAAGCCATTGGTCCAACTCGCCTGTAAGGGTCTGGCACAGCCATTGGGTATCGGCGACACCGCCAGCGGTCCGGCGGCACTTCGCCTGGAGGACGCCGTAGCCGTTCCAATCAGCCCGAAACGACACCTCGCCGTCGAACGTGGCTTCGCGGCCACCGTCGGGGCCCGCGCCGAAAGCCTGGATCGCCGGGCCCAGCACCCGCACCGCGAGGGCCCGACACAACTCCTCGAATCGCCGCTCGTCGAGTCTGCTCAGCTCGTACGCCACGGAACCATCATGGCCCAAACCGTCGTGCGCTCCGTCTCCGGCGGGCGTTTGCTTAGGTCGAACGAGGGAGGTAAGTCGGCCACTCAGGTTCCTCCGCGCACGGGGCAGCGCCTCGATGATCGCCGTGCATCAGAGTGGCCAGTTGCGGGAGCGACTGAGTTGCGACCGCGAACGCGCGATGGAGCAGACGAGCCAACAAGACTTGCCTGCGCGCTCATCGGCCGGCGCGGATGTTCAGGCGCCGGAGGCCATGACGGCGGCGAGGACGTAATTGGGGTGGCGGTCGAGATTCTTGCGGGCCGCGGTCGTAGCGCATCGTGGTTCTGGGGTCGGCGTGACGCGTGGCGATCTGCACATCGCGCAGCGGTACCCCGGCGTCGAGCATGGTGGTCACGTAGGTGTGGCGCAGCCTGTGCGGGTGCATCCGCGGCATCCTCACCCCAGCGGTCCTGGCCAGGTGCTTGAGGCGGCGGGCCGATCCATCCGGCGACCGCGTCGGTTCAGCAGGATCGAGCCTTCGAGCCGCTCGCCGACCGCTTGGTCGATGGCGCGCCCGACGGCGGGCGGCAGCGGGACGAGCACGACCTTGCTGCTCTTGCCGCAGACCCCATAGCACCCGGTGGCCGTGCTCCGCGCCGAGATCGCCGATCGTGGCGCCGCACGCCTCGAAGATCCGCAGCCCGAGAAGTCCCAGCGTGGCGACCAGCGCGAAGTCGAACACTTTGGTCGTAGTCCGGGCGACGGTGATGATCGCTTCGAACTGCAGATGCGACAGGTCCAGGGCTGGTGACTCGGGCGGGACGCTGGGCCGGCGCACATACGCGGCGGGTGAATAGTCCAGCACGGCGTCGATGACGCAGTTGCGGTAGAAGCCGACCACTACCGACAGGCGACTCGACACGGTGGACGGCTTGAACCGGCGTACCTCCTGCAACCATCGCACATACAGTTCGACATCAGCTCGCCCGGCCGCGAGCGGTCCGATGTCGCGCTCGGCGCACCAGCGCAGATAGACGTGCAAGTCGGACTCAGTATGGACGCGAGACACGCTACGGTAGCGGCCGAGATGAGCGGCCAACGCGACCCGAAGCAACGGATCATCGATGAGTGGGACGGGCATGGAAGCAGGCTGAACAGTCATGCCTCAACGGTCACGCCGGCTCCGAGAGCCGACAGCGGCAGAAGCGTGCGGGCGGTCAGGGACACTGTTCGGCGAGGGCGGTCTGGACGGGTGATCGGACTCTTGTCTGGCGATACGGTTTGCCTGTGGTCATGCCCGTGTTCTACTCGCGGCCCGTGGCCGGGGGCGTCAGGCTTGGTGTCGATCCCGCTCTTGCCAGTTGGGACCGCGCCGGGTCAGCGGGTCAGGTTCGCTCTGCGGCCTTCGTCACCGAGGTCCAGACGGCGGTCGCCGGGCAGTTGAGCGTCACCCCGGACCCGCTGGCGCTGCGCCTGGACGTCGGGTTGCCAAATGCCGTGCCACTGCTCGCGCTCAACGATCTCGACAACTACCTGTTCCCCTTGGTTCCGAGGCTCACCGCGGGTACCGGGCGGCAGTTCGCTTCGGTGTGGGCGACCAAGCGGCACGCCGCGACATCCTCGGTCACGGTAGGCCAGGCACGCGTGGCCGATGATCCGGGCGGGACGTACTCGCTGCGGGTCCGCACGACCGCGTCCGCCGGCACCATCGCCTACAAGCAGCAGATCCGCGACCAGATCAAGGCCGCCGGACCGCTGCCCGACGGCGGCGTGGCACTTGAGCTCGCGTTCGTGGTCGGACCTCGCCGCAGTTGGCCAACCTATGGAAAGCCACGATCGATTCGCTCGGTCCGATCCTGGGGCACGATGCCCGGGGCCGCGAATGGGACACACGCGACGGCCGGATCACCGACCTCGGATTGCACTGCGTCGTCGACCCAGCCGCGGGCAGCCAAACCGTGATCGCGATCCGCGCGTCCAGGCTCGACGGGTAGGCCAGCTAGTGACTGAACCCTGGCGCCGGAGATGACGGAGGCCGGGGGTGCGCGGGGCGATTCTCGCGCTCCGCAGTGTGGTCGACCGTCTCAACGTGGCGGACTTCCATCTGCCGTTCCACGATTTCGCGACGTTCAAAAGTCATTGGATACGGAACGGTGCTCGCAACTCCTACCCAGGCACGTCGCTCGATGCTCGACACCCTCTTCGAGCCACTGCACGATCGGCTGATCGAGCTTCAGACTCGCAGCCTTGCCTCCACACTCGCCCAGCCGGTCAGTCCGCGCCCCGTCATCGGCTGGTCGCGAGTCGG
>CAVSGF010000008.1:0-284549 GCA_963727415.1 uncultured Actinomycetota bacterium | reverse complement strand
CGTCCTGCCGCTCGACTTCAGCGTATTGCTGACGTCGGAGACTACGAGGCCTGCGCCTCCGGCCTGAAGCGAGGCCGAGGACGATTCGGGCCGGTCGATATTGTCGTCAACAATGCCGGCATCACCCGCGACGGCATGTTCCACAGATGACCCTCGCAGATCGTGGAACGACGGTCATCCGCACCGATCTCAGCTCGATGTTCACCATGACCCAGCCCGTGATCGAGGGCATGCGCGAACGCGGCTGGGCCGGATCATCAACATCTCGTCGATCAACGGCCAGAAAGGCCAGATGGGCCAGGCGAACTATTCCGCCGCCAAGGCCGGCGTGATCGGCTTCACCAAGGCGCTGGCGCAGGAAAACGCCCGCAAGGGCATCACCGTCAACTGCGTCGCGCCGGGCTATATCGACACCGACATGGTCGCGGCCGTTCCGGAGAAGGTGCTGGAAAGCATCATCGCGCATTCCGGTCGCCGGCTGGGCAAGGCGGAAGAGATCGCGCGCTGGTCGCCTTCCTGCGTGCACGAGCCGCCTTCATGACCGGCGCGACGCTGACGGCCAATGGCGGCCAGTATCAGGCTAGGCGGGGCTGCGATCCGGCTTTGGGCGCGCCCTACATGCCGGAACCGGGGGTGCCAGGCAACAAGCGGGTTGCGCCGCCTCCGATATTGAACAACAACCCTCCGAATGTCCGCGCCGGCCAGACCAACGATCCGGACATCCCTCGATGCCCTTCGGCTGCGGCGCGGCGATACCGTGCTCAGCCTGTTCAGCTCCGTGGCGACTTTCGGGACCGCGACTGACCTCGACCTTGGCCGAAAGATGTCCATCGAGCGTTCTTCCCCGCCGACGCCGCTACCGCAGCGTACTTCACCGGGTCGGGCTCCACCGGATCGAGGCTCCACCGGATTAGGCTCCATCGGGTCCGGCTCCACCGGATCGGGAACCCGGGCCACGCCGGCCCCGGCCGGCGAACGTCTCAACGAGAAGTTGCCGCCGTACGACGGCCTAGCTGCGCCTTTACCTCACTGGTAATCGACACGTCCGGCCCCGGCCCGCGAGGCGGGGCCATACAACGCAGACGTCTCCCGTGGCCGCCCACCGGCGGCGAGCGCGCCCGCACCGGCGCCCCGGCGACCTGGCCACGCTGATGGTGATCCTCGCCGGCGCCTTCATGATCACGCTCGACTTCTTCATCGTGAACGTGGCGATACCCACCACGCAGCGCGATCTGCACGCCACCGCCGGGCAGATCCAGTGGATCGTGGCCGGGTACGGGCTGGCCATCGCCGTCGGTGTCATCACCGCCGGTCGGCTCGGCGACCTCTACGGCCGCCGGCCGCATGTACGCCGTCGGCCTGGCCTTGTTCACGCTCGCCTCGCTGGCATGCGGCCTGGCCCCGAGCGCCGGCGCGCTCGTGGCGAGCCGGGTCGTGCAGGGATCGCCGCCGCCGTCGTCGACCCCGCAGGTGCTGGCCATCATCGCGACGGCGTTCACCGGCCAGGCGCTCGTCCGCGCCTTCACCGCGTACGGCCTGACCCTCGGCATCGCCGCGGTGTTCGGCCAGCTGATCGGCGGCAGCCTGATCGCGGCCGACCTGCTCGGTTCCGGGTGGCGGGCCTGCTTCCTGATCAACCTGCCGATCGGTGCCACGGCTCTGCTCCTGGTGCCCCGGGTGGTGCCCCGATCCGACGGTACCCATACGGCCCGGCTGGACCCGGCCGGGGTCCTGCTGGCCACGCTGGCGCTGTTCGCGACCGTGCTCCCGCTCATCCAGGGCCCGGCACTGGGCTGGCCGGCGTGGACGTACGCCAGCTTCGCGGTCGCGGTGGCCCTGTTCGCTGGTTTCGTCGCTCACCAGCGGTGGCTGGCTCGACGAGATGGTGCCCCGCTGATCGATCTGTCGATGTTCGCCTCGCGCGGATTCGCCATCGGCATGGGCACACAGTTCACGTTCTGGATCGGTCAGGCCTCGTTCTTCCTGACACTGGCCTTGTTCCTGCAGGAGGGTCGCGGGCTGAGCCCATTGCGGTCCGGGGTCGTGTTCACCGCGATCGGCGCGGGCTACCTTCTCACCTCGGCCAGCGCCGGCTGGATCGCCGAACGGATCGGTCGCCAGACGGTGGCGGTCGGCGCGCTCCTCATGACTGCCGGGCTGCTCGGAATGTGGCTCGCGGTACGCCTGACCGGAAGTGCCGGCAGCATCGCATGGCTGGTTCCGGGCCTGTTCGTTGACGGCGTCGGCATGGGCATCGCGCTGTCGCCGCTGGCGTCGACGGTGCTGTCGTTCGTACCGGCCCGGCACGCGGGTGCGGGTTCCGGCGTGCTGTCCACCGGCATGCAAGTCGGCGGAGCGGTCGGTGTGGCACTGATCGGGCTGGTGTTCTACCACGCACTCGCGGGCGGCTACCCGCACGCGTTCGGTTCGGCGCTGCTCTTCCTCGTCGCCGTCGAGCTTGCCGTCGCCGCGCTGGTTCAGGTGCTGCCTCGGCCGGCGAGGCACGATCCAGCGTAAGCGGGGCGAGCCGGCGTAAGCGGGGCGAGCCGGCGAAGCGGGGCGAGCCCGCCCGGCGGGCGATTCCAAACCCGCCGGGCCGGTCGTCGCGTGGGCTACCGGACGCGCGCGATCCACTTTCCGGTGGTCTGCCCGGAGGCGATCGCGTCGTGCGCCGAGGCGACCTGATCGAGCGACGGCACGGTCGTAACGGCCATCGTTACCTTGCCCTCGGCGACCAGGTCGAGGGCATCGCGGAGGGCTTGGGCGTACCGATCCGGGACGGTTCGCGCTAACGACGAGACGCTGAAGCCGACCACACCGAGGTTGCCACGCAGCAGCCGGGTGGCGTCCGGCAGCGCGGCGAGCGGCCCGCCGGCCGCGTTCCCGAAGAGCACCAGCCGACCACCGGGTGACAGCGCGCGCAGATCCTCATCCCAGGTGGCCGGGCCGTTGGCGTCGAGCACCGCATCGACCGGGCCCGCCTGCGCGAACCCACCACCGCGCAGCACCACCTGGTCGTATCCGGCGGCGCGGGCCGCCTCGATCTTGGCCGCGGACCCGACGGTTCCGACCAGCGTCCCGCCGCCCAGCACGCGGACCACCGACGCGACCGCCGCGCCGACGGCACCGGCCGCCGAGTGCACCAGGACACGCTCGCCGGGCCGGAACCGCGCGGCGTCACGTACCAGCATCAGCGCCGTGGTCGCCACGATCGGCGCCGACACCGCCGCCTCGATGGCCGCCCGGTCCGGAATCGGTACGGCAAGAGCCGCGTCCACGACCGCCACCTCGGCCAGCGCCCCGCCGCCCAAGGTCAGTCCGACGACCGGCTGACCGATCCGGAAGCCGGTAACGCCGGCACCGATCTCACGTACCAGCCCGGCCACCTCGGCTCCCGGCGTGTACGGCCACTGGGTCACGTACCCGGCATCACCACGTCGTGCCATCACGTCAACGAAATTGAGTCCGGCGAACGACACGTCCACAGCGACCTGGCCGGGACCCGGCGCCGGCTCATCGACATCAACGACGTGCGTCTTGTCCGATCCGGCGGACGGGCCGGCAAACATGATCGCGCGCATTGGTTCCCCCTATTCGATATTCGTCGTACGTCGAATGAGGCTAGCCGGTTGTACGATGTTTGTCGAAGAACTAGGTCGGACAGCTTAAGCGCTCGTTCCTGAACTGTCGGCACGGGCCGCAGCCCAGCCGCGCAGTTCCGGAACAACCATCCACGCAGTTTCGGAACAAGCAGCACCAAGAGAGCGGGAGAGTCAGGAGCCATGGCCCGGACCGGCCGCAGCCGCGAGATCGCCCACCCGCCAACCGAAGACATCGAGATCCTCGACGTCCTGCATGCCCTGGCCGACCCGACCCGGATGCGGATCGTGTCGATCTTGCGCGAGGAGGACGAGCGGGTCTGCGGCACGTTCCCGGTCGATGTCGCGCCCTCCACCCTCACCCATCACTTCCGGGTGCTCCGTGACGCCGGCGTGATCCGTCAGCGGGACGAGGGAACCCGGCGCTACTCGGCGCTGCGCGGCGACGATCTGGAAGCCCGCTTCCCGGGGCTACTCGACCGGATCATGGCGGCCTACGCCGGCTCCTGACCGACGCCCTACGCGACAACCTGTCAACTCCACGACACAAACCAAGTCCGTCCGTCCAGCGGCCCCTAGGCTCGTCGCGAAGGATCTCCAGATGGGATAGGGGCCGCCGGCTTTACCGGCCACGGCACTGTTTGCCCAGCAACCGCTTGTCCTGCAACCGCTTGTCCAGCAGTCTCCTGTTCAGCAGCCACGACCGATAAGGAGCCGGAGTGTCGGTGCCCGTATCGCAACAGCAGCAGCCGTTGCCAACCTCCGCAAGCCAGCGTCTGGAGGCCACCCAGCAGGGGGACCGCCGGTTCTTCACCTCGGACCTGTCGGTCAACGAATTCGTCCTCACCCAGCAGTCCGGATTCGAGCCGCTGGGCATGGTGATGGGCACGTGCATTTACCACGTCGGCGTGCAGCCCGCGCGATGGAGTCAGAGCCAGGAGCTGACGATGCTCAGCCAGGCCATGTACTCGTGCCGCGAACTCGCCATGGCCCGCATGGAGGCGGAGGCCGACGCGCTCGGCGCCGACGGCGTCATCGGCGTCCAGCTACGGTCCCTCAAGTACCTGTTCGCGAGCGATGTACTGGAGTTCGTCTGCATCGGAACGGCGGTACGCGCCACCGACGGCAAGTCCTACCGCACCCCTGCCGGGCGGCCGTTCTCCTCGCACCTGTCCGGCCAGGACTTCTGGACGCTGTGGCACCACGGCTGGCTGCCCCGGGCGATGGTCCTCGGCACCTGCGTGTACCACATCGCCCACATGTCATTCCGGCAGATGCTCGCCCAGGCGGGCCAGAACGCCGAGATGACCATGTTCAGCCAGGCCGCGTACGACGCGCGTGAGATCGCCATGGCGCGTATGCAGTACGAGGGTCAGCAAGTCGGCGCCGACGGCGTCGTCGGTGTCTCGGTGTCCGAATCGGCCTGGGCGTGGGGTGAGCACGCGATCGAATTCTTCGCGCTTGGCACGGCGGTCAGCCGCATCCGGCCGGATGCCGAGCCGGTCCAGCCGGCCATGGTGATGCCGCTCACCTGAGCCGGCCGCCACGGTTGAGCGCCGCGACGGCGATAACGCCAACAACGGCCAATGACGAGAACGGGCCACCTTAGGGTGGCCCGTTCTCGTTTCCACCATGGCGCGGCAAGATGTGCGCGTGGACCCCATCTCGCGTACCCGCGGCGCCGGCCTGGTCGCGCTGATCGCGCTCGCCGCCGTGACCGTGCTGAGCCTGTGGGCGGTCACTCCCCCGGCGGCCAAAGGCATCGGCGCGCCCGCGGATCAGTTCAGCGCCGGCCGCGCGTTCCGGCACGTCCAGACCATCGGCCGGCAGGTGCACGTGGCCGGCGGCCCGGCCGCCGGTTCAGTACGGGACTACATCGTCGCGACCTTGCGCGGGTACGGCCTCGACCCGCGGATCCAGGACGCCGTCGGGGCCGACGACGCGCTCGGCCACGGATACGCCATGGCGCACGTGCACAACGTCGTCGCCGTGCTACCCGGCACCCACTCGACCGGCCGGATCTTCGAGGTCGCTCACTACGACTCGGTCCAGGTCTCCTACGGTGGCAACGATGACGGTGCCGGCGTCGCCACACTGCTGGAAGCCGCCAGGGCGCTGACCCACGGTCCGCGCCTGGCCAACGACATCGTGTTCGTGTTCACCGAAGCCGAGGAGGCCTGCCTCTGCGGCGCCGAAGCGTTCGTCAGCCAGGATCCGCTGGCGCACGATGGCGGCGTTGTCCTCAACTACGAAGCGCGCGGATCCAGCGGTCCGGCGATCATGTTCGAGACGTCCAAGGACAACGCCGGCGTGGTGGGCGTGTACGGCCGCAGCGTGCCCAACCCGGTCGCCACCAGCTTCGCCGTCGAGGTATACCGGATCCTGCCCAATGACACCGACTTCACCCCGTTCCGCGAATCCGGACGGTTCACCGGCCTGAACAGCGCCTACATCGACGGCTCGGCGGTCTACCACTCCCCGGAGGACAAGCCGTCCTACATGGACATCGACAGCCTTGCGCATCAGGGAACGAACGCGCTGGCACTGACCCGCGCATTCGGCGAGGCCGACATCGCCGACCTCGCCACGCCGTCGGCCCATGACGAGACGTACTTCCCGGTCCTCGGCACCCTGATCCGGTACCCCGGCTGGCTGGTCTGGCCAGTGGCGGCGGCGGCCCTGCTGGCGGTGATCGCACTCGCGTTCGCGGCGAGCCGTCGCGGGACGGCATCGCTGGGCCGCGGCGCCGCCGCATTCGGCCTGGCCCTGATCCCGCTGCTGCTATCGGCCGTCGTGGCACAGCTGTTCTGGCTGCTCATGGTCGCGATCCGGCCTGGATACCGGGAGATGATCGATCCATGGCGGCCGGGCTGGTTCCGGGCCGCCGTCGTCGCGTTGGTCGCGACCATCGTGCTGGGCTGGTACGCCCTGTTCCGGCGCCGGTTCGGCGGCTCAGCGCTGGCCATCGGAGGCCTCGGCTGGCTGGCTGCGCTCGGCGTCGTGCTCGCCGGGGTGACGCCGGGCGGTTCCTACCTCGCCTCCCTGCCGGCACTGGCCGGCGCGCTGGCCGGCATCGTGGCGATGCGCACGGCCAACGTCTGGGTCCGGGTCGCCGCGCTAGCCATCGGCGCCGCCATCGCGGTAGTCATCCTGGCACCCACCGTCCTGCTGTTCTTCCCGGCGCTCGGGCTGGCCACCGGCGGCGCGGCGGCGGTCTTCGCGGCCATGATCGGCCTGGCCCTGCTGCCGCTGCTGGATTCGCTGTTCGCCGGTTCGTCCGCCAGGCCATATCGTCAGATGCCCCGCCGGTGGGCCGCCTATCAGCCGGTCCGCTCACCCCGCCGCGCCGGGATGCCGGCTCTGGTAGCGGCGGTGCTCGCGCTGGCGTTCACGATCACCGGATTCATGGTCGATCGGTTCGACCCGGCTCATCCGGCTCCGGCCCAGCTCATGTACGCCCTCGACACGGACACCGGAACGGCTGAGTGGATCAGCACGGATTCCAAGCCGGGGTCATGGACCAAGCAGTACCTCACCGGCACCACCAACCCGCACGCCCAGTTCCCGCCTCTCGCCGACCGGACCATGCTGGTCGGCACGGCGCAGCCCGCGGCACTGCCACCGCCGGTGGTGGCCACGGTCGCCGACGTCACCGCCGGCGGTCGGCGCACGCTCACCCTCACCGTGGTGCCGCAGCGCGACGTCCGACTGGTCTACCTGGGAATCGAGGGCGCCACGGTAACCGGTGCGACGGTCGACGGCCGGGCCGTACCGCCAGAGGCACTCGACGACTTCGGCGTGCTGTTCCACGCGCCGCCCCCCGGCGGCCTGCCGGTCACCCTGACGCTCGCCGATCCGGGTCCGGTCCGGGTCCGGGTCATGGACGGCAGCGACGGGCTGGACGGGCTGCCCGGGTTCCATCCGCGCCCACCCGGCGTCGGAGTGGCTGGTTCGCACGACACCGAATTGGTGCTGGTCGCGAAGACCTACGTCATATGACAAGTCTCGCCCGCATGCCGAATCCCGATTCTTGCCGAACCTCGGTTCTTATCGGACTCTGATGATGGAATGGGGCCCATGAGCGAGCAACCACTGGAGCTCCTGACCAGGGCTCTCGATCAGATGTCGGCGGTGATCGGTGACGCCGGCCAGGCTCAATCCGGGCAGCCCACCCCATGCCGGGAGTGGGACGTGCGTACTCTGGCCGAGCACGTGATCACCGATGTCGACCGGTTCACCATGGCAGCCGCCGGCGGCCGGCCGGATTGGAGCACGCTGGTCCCGGGCGTCGAGGGAGATTGGCGCGAGGCATTCGATGCCAAGACGCCCGGCCTTCTGGCCGAGTGGTCGAAGATCGATGACTTCGATACGCCGGTGGCTATGCCCATCGGCGAGGTGCCGCAGTCGTTCGTGGTGAAGCAGCAACTCGCCGAGTTCGCCGTGCACGCGTGGGATCTGGCCACCGCGACCGGCCAGACCCGCGCGTGGGACGACCAGGTCGCCGAGGTAGCGCTGGAGTGGTCCCGCGGCACGCTCAAACCCGAGTTCCGCGGTGCCGGCAAGGCGTTCGGTCCGGCACAGCCGGCCTCTGCCGGTGCCAGCCCGACCGAGGCCCTGGTGGCCTGGTTCGGTCGCGATCCGTCCTGGTCACCGGACGGTGCCGGGGTGTGACGCGGCAGGGGCGTTGATTCCGGTGGCGCCCGCGCTGAGTATGGGAAAGCCCGGAGCTGTTCGCCGGTTTCGCCGGCCTGTGCCGCCCGGCCGCCGCGACCCTGTGGATACTCCGGTTTGGGCCAAGCGCGGAGATCCTCACGTGGGGACTCCAGCTACGTGATGCTGTCGATGTCCGGGGTGCGCTCCGCAGGTGCTTCAGGACGACTGAACTCGCGCGGGTTCAACAGTTCCCTCCGTTGCGGAGGGGCAAACAGTCTGCTTGCCTGAGCGCGGCGTGCATCGCATGATGTCCAGGTGATCCGGCGAGCGGCCAAACTTGTCAGCACACTTCAACGGCGGGGCTCCCTATTCGGGCTTCTCGTAGGCGGTCTTGTCGGGTATGCCATAGCTCTCGCTGTGTTGGTGGTGTTTGTGGTCGTAACTGCCGCGCGCCAGCATCGGTCCCCATGGGGAGCTTGGTATGTGTTTGTGGGCGTGGTGATGTCGGGCGTTATCTGGGCGGCAACGATCTACTTCATCGCAAGACATCAGCGGCGCCGTGCTCGGTCAGGGCCGCGCGGCCTTAAACGATCTTGAATGAACGACGGGCTGGGCTTGTACTTCGGGTTAATCCACACACGCTCTCCCACGCGGCCATCCCATGGCGCTTGCTGATGCCCTGAGAGGAGCATGTGGCACTATTCCGTCATGGCGGTGGAATAAGGGCGAGGAAGTTTCGGCGTTCGCCGCGCAGGTCGCGACCTCCATGGGGCCGGTCTGTTTCAACGTTTCGCGGGGGAAGCTACGGTCGTACGTGGCCCACGCCTACAACATGGAAACGTGCACACACTCCCCGGCGACCGCCGTCCCAAGCTGGTGCGGAGGCTCGACCGCGACCCGGTACAGCTGAGCCACAGCCGGCCAAAGGGCCGCATACGCGGCTGCGCATATCCCCGGGACTCGGCTACCGTGAGGCGCGTGCACAACCGCCGTCGCTGGTACGCCGCCGGAACTGTACTGGCGCTGCTGATAGGCGTTGCCGCCGGGTACGCCCACTACCGACGGGCATCGGCCCCGGATGCGAGTGCCCTGGGCGTGCCCATCGTCGTCGGGCACACGGTCTACCTCAGCGACGGCACCGTACGCACTGTCGATCTGGGCCCAGACTGGCTGGTCTCCCAGCTGGTCGTGGTACCGAGCGGCCTGGTCCTCGGCGCCTACGACGTTCGCGACGCCAGTACCAGCATCTGGTGGCAGGAGCCGGACCGGAGCATGCGACTTGTCGGGGTGTCCGACCAGGAACGATTTACCATCTCCGATGACGGCCGCCTTTTGGTGGCCGTCGGCCTGTCGCCGGCGTCGGCAGCCGGTGCCGCGACAGCGTCCCCGCGCTCCGGCGTGCCGGCGTCCGGCGATCCGGCGGCCCGCCGCGACGACACCGACCAGATCACCGTGTTCGACCTCGCCAGCGGAACGGTCAAGGCCACTACGTCGTTCGCGAACGCGGACGTCATCGGTGCCGCGGCCGGGTGGATCCTGCTGGGTACGCGCGGCAGCGACGGCTCCGGTTCGACCGCCGTGTGGAATGTCCGGACCGGCAAGCTGTCCCGCTTCATCGGCGCGCGGGGCGTAACCCCGCTCGCGGTGACCGACGACGGCAAGATTCTCCGCCGGGTCGAACTGCCGTCGGCCGGCAGCGATCCGCCGGATGCGTGCTACGACCTGGTCACGCCGGCTGACCTAGCCAGCACTCGAAGCACCGGCGCTTGCAACGGCCGGGACATCATCGCAGCGCGGCTGTCACCGGATGGGCGGCGTCTACTCGTCGCGACACCGGACGATGTCTACATCATCGGCGTGTGCGACCTGGTCCGGTCCCGCTGGAAGGCGGCCCGGCTGCGCCTCAACACGCGAGGAAGCGGCTCGATGTACTGGGCCACCAACAGCGCGGTGGTGATTCCCAATGGCGGTGGCTTCCAGCGCTGCACCATCTCGGGGCGCTGCCATACCTATGCGGTGGGCGGCGCCGGCATGGTCGGGTCGGTCCGTCCGGGCAACTGACCCTCCATGCGGATACGCGGGCCGGCACCGTTCCCGAGCCGCCACACAGCCCGACCGGCTGGCGGACTGGCGTCCCCGGCACCTTGGTGGTCCGAGTTCCCGGTGCCGGCCGAAGCCGGCCGGCTAGGCCGGGCCGCCTCGCCAGGCCGGCATCGGCGCGATGTCGGTGGCCACCCGAAACGCCGCGTGTGCCAGCAACCGTGTCGAGTCGAGTGTGGGTACCGCCGCGAGACCTGGAGTGACCAGGAGCGGGATCTCGGTGCAGACCAGAGCCACCGCGTCGCATCCGCGATCGGCAAGGTCCGCGATCACTCGCAGGTACTCCGTGCGGGACCGTTCGCTGATCACCCCGTTGACCAGTTCGTCGAAGATGACCCGGTTGACCATCGCCCGATCGTCCGGCTCGGGCACCATGGTTTCGATGCCATGGGCCGCCATGGCCCGCGGGTAGACCGGACCGTCCATCAGGTACCGGGTGCCGAGGATGCCGACCCTGGTGGCGCCCAGTCGAGCCGCTTCCTCGGCGACGACCGCGCCGATGTGCAGGCCAGGCAGGGCCAGATCGGCGGTACCCGCGGCGAGCGCTTGATGCGCGGTGTTGTCCGGACAGGCGAAGAAGTCGGCACCAGCCGCCGCCAGCCGGGTGATGCTGCGCGCCAGGATGCCGCGTACCGTGGCGAGGTCGCCGGCGTCCCAGGCCGGCATGCTACGAGCCAGTGCGATGCAGTCCAGTGTCACGTCCGGATGGTCGTGTGGCCCGAGGCGCTCGAACCCCTCGTGACAGAACTCGCGGAAGCACAACGCCGCGCCCTCGACGCTGTGCGCGAGGATGCCCAGGTGCCTCATCGCATCTCCATTCGTCAAGCTGATCGGCGTCGGCGTGGACCCGATGCGCCACCGCTGGATGATCCGGTGCAGCGTCGAGTGCGGCCGCGGACGCTACAGCGAGGCTAGCGCTCAAATTCGTGCACTTGATCGCCGGGCCGCGGTCGCCCCGCCCGACTGGGTCACCACCCGGCATCGTGCGCCAGCACGGCGATCTGCGTGCGGTTGTCCACGCCGAGCTTGATGAAGATGTGAGTCAGGTGCGCCTTGACCGTGGCGGTACTCATCGAAAGCTTTGTCGCGATGCTCGCGTTCGACCGGCCTTCCGCGACAGCCCGTACCACGTCCCGCTCACGCGGGCTGAGCGCGGCCAGCTTGCCGCGAGCCCGATCAGCCTGACCCGAATCGCTCACCACCCGATCCATCAGGCGCCGGGTGACCTCCGGCGACAGCGTCGGCTCGCCGGCCGCCACCGCCTGGATCGCGGCCACGATGCGGGCCGGTGGAGTGTCCTTCAGCAGGAAGCCGCTGGCACCCGCGCGCAGCGCGCGAACCACGTTCTCGTCGGAATCGAACGTGGTCAGCACCAACACCGCGGGCGGCGCGGGCCGAGCGCACAGCCGGCCGGTCGTGACGATGCCATCCACCCTCGGCATCCGCAGGTCCATCAGAACCACGTCGGGGGCATGGGCGTCGACGAGTCCGGGCACTTCGGTGCCATCGCTCGCCTCGCCCACGACGCTGATCCCGCCTGCACCGTCAATCATCATGGTCAGGCCGGAACGGACCAGCGGATCGTCGTCGACGAGGAGAACGCGGATCGGTCGCGTCATTCCCGCCACGGTACGGCGTCCCACGGTATCGACGCGTGCAGGCGAAACTGCCGGCCCGGCAGTATGTCGTGATCGATCCGGCCCCCGGTGAGCCGGACCCGCTCGGCCAGTCCGACGAGCCCGAGATTGGCGCCTGGCCACCGCGGGACGGGACCGTCCGGCATCGGATTGCGGACCTCCACGGCGAGCCGGTCGCCCGCGGAGCCGTCAAGCCGGACCGTAACCGGCATCCCGGGCGCGTGCTTGCGAGCGTTGGTGAGTGCTTCCTGGACCACCCGATACGCCGTACGCCCGGTGAGTTCCGGTGGCGTTCCGGTCACCGTGCCGGTAACCCGAAGCGTCATGCCGGCCTGCCGGGACTCGTCGAACAGCACCGCCAGATCGGCGTAACCGGGCATCGAGTCGCCCTCACCGGGATCGGCCAGCAGGCGGACCAGTTGCCGAAGTTCGTCGAGCGCCTGGTGCACACCGGCTCGGACCACCCCGGCGGCGGCGGCAATGCGCTCCGGCGACGCATCCGGCCGGTACTCCAGCGCCCCGGCGTGGGTAGCGATCAGTGATAACCTGTGGGCCAGCAGATCATGCATATCGTGGGCGATCCGTTCGCGCTCGGCCTGGCGTGCCTCGGTGACGCGCCGCCGCTGATCCGCCTCGGCCCGGCGAACCCGCTCGCACAGGCTGATTACCAGCTTCGCCCGCGCCTGAGCCAGCCTGCCCCAGCCGAGTAGCGCGGCGTACGCGGCCACCATGAGCAGCAACCACCAGCCGTACGAGAGACCGCCAAGTGGCCGCCACCGGCCCTCGACGGCGTGCCCCGCGACTCCGGCCAGCACGACCGCCAGTGCTGCCGGGAAGCGTCGCTGCCGGGCGGTGTAGAGCGCCGCGACGGTGGCCGCAGGTGTGGCGACCGGCGACACAGCGGCCAGTACCCCCAGCACCAATCCGCCCCCGAGCGGCCAGCGCAACGTCACCGGAACCAGCGCGCACGAGACCACGGCGACGGCGATGTCCACCACGAGCAACCCGGCGCGGTCGGTGCCGGCCACGGCGTAGAGCGCCAGCCCGATCAGCGCGCCGACCGCGGCGGTCGACACGACGACCACCACTCGGCTGGGCCGCAACGGGCGGGCGCCGGTTCCCGGGGCGGGGTCAAGGCCGGGATCCGGCCCGGCGTCCGGTCGGTACGTAAGCGGATCAGCGCGCACCTGACCAGGCTAGGCGGAGGTACGCGCGGCAACTACCGACCAAAGTCGTACTCCCGACGGCAACCCGGGCGATGCGGCCGGGCGGCAGCCGTCGGCAGGCTCGCGGCATGACTGGTACCCAACTGCGCAACAAGCCGAACACCATCCCGGTTGGAAACGCCGCCTGCCTGCGGGCCGGGCGCGCGTCGGCGGTGGTCGGAACGACAATCGGCGCCCTCATCGCGTGGACGTTCCTGCACGAAGTAAGCGGCATCGATCTGGCGGTACGCAGTGGCGGCGGGTTACGCCACGTCGGTGCCGTGTCGGTAGCCGCCACCTCGGTCGCTGTCACGCTGGCCGGGTGGGGATTGTTGGCGTTGCTGGAACGGCGCGTCCGGCATCCGCACCTGGTATGGAGCCTGACCGCGCTCATCGTCTTCCTGATCTCGCTGCTCGGCGCGCTCGGCGGAGTGAGCGCGGCGGACCGGGCCGGCCTGGCCGGGTTGCACGCCACCGTTGCGGTCCTGGCCGCCGCCGGATTGCTCGGAACCAGGCGGCTGGGCCGCTGATCGAATAGGTCGCTGGCCGGCTAGATCGCTTATCGGCAGGGCAGGAGCGCTCCCGGTGAACGCGCTCCGCTAGGCCGCCCGGTGATCAGGTGCGGCAACCAGTGCAAGATCCTGTACGACTGATGGCGCCAGGGCGCGTGTGATGCCCAAGATCTCGCACTTGATCATGGAGCGAGGGCGGCGTGTGTCTACGACCGCGCCACGCCGGCACGGTCCACAATCGGCGGTGCTCTGGCGCGGATGTCGCCCGGGTAGGCTCGGACCAGCGCCGAAGGCCCACCGTACGCGGACCGGCGGCTCGCCGCCTGGACGGTTGCGAGCCGCCGGATTCACCGCGTTGCGGTCACGGGATTGCGATCCCGCGGGTCGGTGGACAGTTCCCGCGCCAGGTGCACGGTGGCCTCCACCGGCCGGGGCAGACCGCCGACGGCACCCGGGTGCTGCTACTGGCGAACATCGGGGGCCCCGACGACGTGGCGCCCGCGCTCGCCGCCTGGCGCTGGCCGCGGTCCGCACCAGCCTCGCCGCGGTCACACTCGACGAATGCCGCCGCATGGCGACGGCCGCGCTCGCCGCTACATCGGCCGCGGCCGAGCGGCCGCCACGACCGCCTGACCCCTTGCTTCCAGCCCTGCCTTCCAGCCCCTTGCCTTCCAACCCCTTGGCGTCCAACCCCTTGCCTTCTGGCCCCTTGGTGCCGCCCGTGACGAAATCGAGTTACCGCCACAATCAGGCCGGCCATGGCGGCGGGCTTGGCCGGCAAACCGAGGCCATCGCCCTCGGTGAAACTCGTGTGACGGATGGCAATCGAGTGGACAGGGCGTTCGGCATCGCCCGATCAGTTGACCTGACCTGCCATTAGCTGCGCAAATGAATGAATTTCCGACGGCCGAGGGGTAATCTTACGATCTTGCGGCCCCTAGGTGCCGCCACCTCTCGCGGCCAGCGCCGCGCACCTTTCAGCGACCGGTCCGGTCGCATGCCGGAAGGGGGGATCGGCCGTGTCATCCATGGCGCCTGCCGTTTCCGGACGGCCGGCGCCCCAGCTTGCCAAGCCGATCCTGTGGTCGCTGATCCTGCTGGTGGCGGCCACGTTCGCGACCCAGATTCCACACCTCGCCGACGAGGCCGGCACGCCGCAGTTGTGGATCATGGCCGCGCTCGGTGCGCTGGCCGGCACCCAGGCGTTCATCGCGACCCCGACCTCGATCGGGAACCCGATCGTCCTCTCCCCGACCATCTGCTTCACCTTCGCCGTACTGCTCTGCTGGGGACTGGGCCCGGCACTGGTCGCGCAAGCACTCGCCGTCGCCGTCGCGAAAGTCAAGCTGAAACGCCCGATCAGCGGAGCGATCGAGGCACTCGGACAGTGCACCGCAAGCTTCGCGGCGGCCGAACTGGTGCTGTGGGCCGGCAACCCGGATCCGCTCCACCACGACACCGTCCCGCAGATGACCACCGACGCGCTCACCGTGCTGGGAGCGGTCGCCGCGTGGCTCGCGGTGTACGCCGCCGCCGGGGTCCTCTTCGCCCGGCTGAAGGGCAACGATGCCGCCTACCTGCGGCTGAGCGGGAACCTCGCCAACGACGTGCTGTTCAAGACGGCCCTGGTGATGCTGTCACCGATCATGGCGGTCGCGGCACACGTCAATATCGGCTTCGTACCCCTGGTCTTCCTACCGCTCCATGCTGTTCAGCGCATGGCGAAGCTGGCATCGCAGCGCAATCATGCTTCGCTCATCGACCCGCTCACCGGCCTCGCGAACCGGACCGGCCTCAAGCTCGCCTTCACATCTCTCACTGGCTCCCGGCCCTCCCGCGGCGCCCGCGCCACCCTCCTGCTCGCCGATCTGGACGAGTTCAAGCACGTCAACGACGCCCTCGGCCATGAGGTCGGCGACCAGTTGCTGATCGCCGTCGCCGACCGGCTCGGCCGGCTACGGGTAGGCGAGGCCACCATCGCCCGGCTGGGCGGCGACGAGTTCGCGTTCCTCACCGCCACGCGCGGACCGTCCGAGGCGCTTGAGCTGGCTCAGTCCGTGGCCCGGGCGCTCGATGAGCCGGTGTCCCTGGACGGGCTGCACGTCGATGTGGCGGCCTCCATCGGAATCGCCATTCACAGCGGCGACGACGAGGACTTCGCGACCTTGATGCGGCACGCGGACATCGCCATGTACGACGCCAAGCAGCGCGGTGGCGGCATCGCCGCCTACTCGCCGGGCTCCCATCAGGACAGCGTTGAGCGGCTGGCCCTTCTCGCCGATTTCCGGAGCGCGCTCGAGCGGCGCGACAGTACCCAGATCACCATGCACTACCAGCCGCAAGTGTGCTTGAAAGACGGCGCCGTGCAGGGCGTCGAGGCACTGCTGCGGTGGCGGCATCCGAACCTGGGACCGATCAGCACGCAGGAGCTGATCGGGCTGGCCGAGCGCAGTTCCGTCATGCATCTGCTCACCATGCGGGTCATCGACGAGGTGCTGGCACAGGTCGCGTCATGGAACGCCGCCGGAATCGACCTACGCGCCTCGATCAATGTCAGTTCCCGCGACCTGTACGGCGAAGACATCGTCGGCCATCTGGCCGCTCGGCTGGCCGAGCATCGGGTGGACCCGAGCCGGATCCAGATCGAGATCACCGAAGGCGCCCTGCTGCGTGACCCGAACCGCGTGGCCGCGACAGTCACCCGGATCTGCGCCCTCGGCGTGTCGGTGGCCTTGGACGACTTCGGCACCGGCTACTCGTCGCTCCAGCATCTCCGCAAGCTGCCCATCAGCGAGATAAAGATCGACAAGTCGTTCGTCGCCGGCATGGCGCACAACCATGACGATGCGGCCATCGTGAAGTCGACGGTCGAGATGGCGCGCTCGCTCGGGATCCGGACGGTCGCCGAGGGCGTGGAGACCGAGTACACCCGGGTTCTGCTGGAAGAGGCCGGCTGCACGCTGGCTCAGGGTTGGCTCACCGCCCATCCGATGCCGGCCGAGGAACTGGCCGGCTGGATCGAGCGGTTCCGGCTGGCGACCGCCTGAGCCAGTACGGCCGCCGAGAGGGCGGGTCCGCCCGGCCGTGCGTCATGCCGCGCGGCCGGTGTCACGTCGACTCACGCGGCCGCTGGGCCGGCTCACCACGCCCGGTAAATATCGCGGGCATGATCGGCCACCGCACCACCGGCGATGCTCGCGTCGACCGGGAGCACGTCCATGCACAGCTTGATGGCCTCGGACATCTGCCGATGCGGCACTCGCATCGACATCGTGACGTGCGGCACCCAGGCGTCGGGATGGTAGTAGGGATCCAGTGGGATGCCGGCGGCGTCCAGCCGCTCGTACACCCCGCGCTGATGGTCCATCAGCTCGCGCCGGGGTGCCGGGCCCAGCCACAGCACCCGGCCAGGGAAGATCCCGATGTGGTCCAATGCCATGGTCATCGGCATCGCAACCTCGATCCCGGCCAGCGCGGCACGAACCGGTTCCACATCCAGCTTTGGCGCGGCGACCAGGGACAGGTGGGGCCGATGCCGGCGATGCGTCAGATCTCGCAGGCTCGGGATCCCGGCATCCTCCATGGCATCCCAGAGCTTGCGGATCCGGGACGATGCCGTCTGGTCGAAGTAAACCTCGATCGCGGCGACCATCGGGCTTATGCCGGATCCGGCGATCGCAATGTCAACAGTGTGATCTCGCTCGGTGCGAATACCCGGAACGGTGGCCCCCAGAACCCGCTGCCCCGGCTGGTGTAGAGCTGGGTTCGCTCGCCGTGCCGGGACAGTCCGGCGAGCACCGGCTGGTCAGTGAGCACGAGAAGGTGGAACGGCCAGATCTGGCCGCCATGAGTGTGCCCGGACAGTTGCAGGTCCACGCCGTGCTCGGCCACCTGACTTACCTGTTTGGGCTGATGCGCGAGCATCAGGACCGGCAGGCCGCGGTCGGCTCCGGCGAGCGCCACGGCCGGGTCGGCGCGGTGGCCGGCATGCCCGGAACCGGCCGCGGTTCGGTCGTCGATACCGGCGATCACCAGGTGGTCACCACCACGCTCGACCACGACATGCCGGTTGTGCAACGGTTCCCAGCCGAGCTCGCGCATGTGCTCCAGCCAGCCCGGGGCGTCGGAGAAGTACTCGTGGTTGCCGGTGACATAGGTGCGGGCGAGCCGGGCGCGGATATCGGCAAGGTGGCGAGCCTGGGCCCGCCGCTTGTCGACGGTGCCATCCGCGATGTCGCCGGTGTGGCAGACGATGTCCGGATCCAGCGCGTTCACCGCCCGGACGACACCGGCCGACCATCGCTCGCGGTTGATCGGCCCGTAGTGGGTGTCGGTGAGGAGCGCGACGGTGGTTCCGTCCAGGCCGGGTCCGAGCCGCTCGATGGTCACGTTCACGCGCTTGATCCGGGGTACCCGCGTCGCCTCGGCGTACCCCCACAGCAGCAGTACGGCGGAGACCGCGACAACCGTGACCGCTACCACACGCCACCGGTCAGGTGCCCCGACCCCGCCGATCAGCAGCCCGATCCAGAGCAGGTTGCCCAGCACCGACCAGCTGAACACCACCCACGCGATGCCGAGCACGCTGTCCCCAATTCGCGCGGCCCAGTCGTACCCGCGGCGACGGTGACCGAGCACCATACCGGCCGGCAGCGCGGCGGCACCGAGGACCACGACGGCCGCGCCGGTCGCCGTGACAGGAGCCGGCCAGGCCGGTGCGATCACCAGCTCCAGCAGCGGCACGCCGAACAGTATGAGGACGACGGCCGCGATGATCCACGGGAATATGCCGAGGCGGGGGCCGCGGCGGGCGTCCCGTTCCTCGACCGGGGCGGGCGTCACGGTCTCGGTCATGGCGCCCAGACTAGCTCGGCGGGCGTGCTTCCCATGATCTGCACCGGCCGCTCCGGCACCAGGCCTACGCCACCGACGTTCGGCCCCAGCCGCGCCGGAACCGGTGCGCCGCAACGGCCGCGGCCACCACGGCTACCGCGGCGATCACCGCCCAGCCCGTCACGGTCTCGCCCGGATCGCCGGTCAGCGCGCCATGCATGGCCCGCATCGCCCAGTACCCAGGTGATGCCGGTGCCGCTATCCTCGCCCAGCCCGGCAACAATGCCAGCGGTACGAAGGCACCGCCGAGCCCGGTGATCGCGAGCGCGCCGATGTCGACCATCGCGGACAGCGCCCCGCCGCCCCTGGCCAGCGTGCCGAGAGCGGTCCCGATGCACAGCAGCATCACTCCCCAGACCAGCACGGTGCCGCCGAGAAGCCACGGCGAGGCGTAGCGCAAGCCGAAGACGGTATAGCCATAGGTGAGCACCACAAGCTGCTGCGCGACCAGTACGCCGAGAATCGGGATCGCCTTGCCGGCGAACAGTTCAAGGGGCGCGCTCGGGCAAGCGCGCAGCCGGTCAGCGGTGTGCCAGATGCGTTCGACCAGCATCGCCACACCGACGACGGACATCGCCATCAACGAGAACATGACGAGCATGCCGCCGACCGCCTGGGCCGTGCCAGCGGAACGGCCGAACGCCCGGGCGTACAGCGGCCGGGTGAGCGTGATCAGCACGAGCGGCATCACGATCCGGCTGACGATCGGTCCGGGCTCGCGACCCATCATCGCGAGGTTGAGCCGCACTAGCGCGGCGATCCGGCGGGTCGTCGGAACGAGGCCCGACGAGCGGTCGCGGTCAGATGACATGAGAACTCCGTTCGGGTACGGCGAGCTGATCCGGCACCGCAAGCGCATCGCCCGTCGGACCCGGCGGCCCGGACAGCGCGAGATAGAGATCGTCGAGCGAGGGCCGGTGCAGATCGATGGTGGCCGGCGCCGGCCCCGGTGAAGTGCCTCGACAAGCGCGGCGATCGGGTCCGCGCCGGTGATCCGCGCGGACGTTCCGTCCGGGTAACCGATGGTGGCGTGGCTGGGCAGGCCGCCGCAGAGATGGGCCCGATCGCCCCGGGCGATCACCCGGCCGCGCGCCGCCACCGCGACGGTGGCATCGAGTTCCTCAAGCTCGGGCAGGTAGTGGGTGGTGTAGAGGACGGCGGCGCCGGCCGCGGCGCGGCGTCCCACCGCTTCCAGGAGCGCGCTACGGGTGACCGGATCCGCCCCGGCGGTCGGCTCATCGAGGAGCAGCAGGGCCGGATGGTGCAGCAGTGCCGTGGCGGCCTGGACGCGCCGGCGCTGGCCTCCGGACAACTCCCCCACCGGGCGGTCGAGTTCGCCGGTCAGCCGCAGTTCGTCGGCCGTCTCGTCGATGGCCCGGCGCAGTTGCCTGCCGTGCAGCCCGTAGAGCCGGCCGAACGCGGCAAGGTTTTGCCGGACCGTCACGGTCGGATACAACGCCATCTCCTGTGGTGCGTACCCGATCTCGGCGCGGGCCTGCCGGACTGACCGCCCGGCGACCGTAACCGATCCGGCGTCCGGCCTGGTCAGCCCCGTGACGATCTCGACGAACGTGGTCTTCCCCGCCCCGTTGTGCCCGATCAGCCCGACCACCTCGCCCGGGGCGATGTCGAGCGAGAAGCCGTCGAGCGCCGTGCGGTGGCCGAAGCGCTTGCGCAGGCCGTCGGCGTGCAGCATGAGCGTGCCCCTTTGTGATCTACACTGTATAGATCTACAGTGTAGAGCATGTCCGGTAGCCGTCAAGCCAACAGCCGCCAATCACTGAGCCGCGCGATGATCCTCGACGCCGCCCTGGCCCTGGCCGATGAACGTGGCCTGGCCGCGGTGTCGATGCGTAGCGTCGCCGATCGGGTCGGGGTCACCCCGATGGCCCTGTACCCGCACGTCGGATCGAAGGACGCTCTGCTCGACGGCCTGGTCGAGCGAATCGTGGGCGAGTTCCTGCCGACCACGGCCGAACTCGCCGAGACGTGGGCTCGGTCCTGGCCGGACCGGCTCCGGGCGATCGGTCACGGCACCCGCGAGATGGCGCGGCGCCACCCGGCCGTATTCAGCGTGCTGTTCAGCCGCCCGGCCGTCACCGCCGACGCGGTCCGCGTCGTTGACCTGATCTACCAGGTCCTGCTCGATGCCGGGGTCCCGGACGCCAGCGTCCCCCGGCTGGAACGGATGATCACCACGTTCTGCATGGGATTTGCCCTGTCCGAGATCAACGGCCGGTTCGCGGCGACCGGGGCCCATCCGCGTTCGGTCCGGGCCGCGGCCGCGCCCGGCAGCGTACCCGCACACGACCGGCTCGCGCCGTTCCTGGATCTGGACCCGGACCTGGACGGCGAGTACGCCGCGGATCTCGATGACCTGGTCATGATCGTCGCGGGACAGTCAAGCGCCGGCTGAGAGAACGAGGCGCGGGCGCGCCTACGGCCGCAGCAGGACCTTGAGCGCGCTGCGGTCGTCCATCGCCGCGTATCCCGCCGCCACCTCGGCCAGCGGCAATGTCACGTCGAACACCGGCGACGGATCCAGCCGGCCGGCAAGCACATCGCCGAGCAGCTCATTGGCGTACTTGCGGGCGGGTGCCACGCCGCCGCGCAGCGCCACGTTACGACCGAACATGTCACCGATGTCGACGGTCGAGATCTGGTGTGGCACGCCGACGAAGCCCACCGCGCCGCCATCACGCGCGATCGCGATGGCGGTGTCCAGGGACTGCTGCGTGCCGACGCACTCCAGCACCGCGTGCGCGCCGAACCCGCCGGTCATCTCGCGCACCGCGGCGACCGCGTCCGGGCCGCGTTCACCGACCACGTCGGTCGCGCCGAACGCCCGCGCGATCGCGGTACGGGCCGGATTGCGGCCGAGTGCGATGATCCGTTCGGCGCCCAGCCGCTGAGCGGCGAGCACTCCGCACAGCCCGACCGCGCCATCCCCGACCACCGCCACCGTCGTGCCGCGGCCCGCCCCGGCCGCGAGCGCGGCGTGGTGCCCGGTCGCCATCACATCGGACAGCGCCAGCAGCGCCGGGATCCGGCCCGGGTCCGGCTCACCATCGGGAACGCTGACCAGGGTGGCGTCGGCGTACGGGACCCGGACCGCCTCGCCCTGCCCGCCGTCCGAACCCGGCTCACCCCAGAAGCCGCCCTCGGCACAGGACGTGTACAGACCGTCCGCGCAGTAGGCGCAGGTCCCGTCGGCCCATACGAACGGCGCGATCACGAACGTGCCGGGCCGGAGCGCGCGGACCGACTCGCCAACCTCCTCGACGACACCGACGAACTCGTGCCCGATCCGCTGCCCCGGCTGCCGGCCGGCGATTCCGCGGTAGGCCCACAGGTCGCTGCCGCAGATGCAGGCGGCGGTGACCCGGACGACAGCGTCGGTGGGATCCTTGATGACCGGGTCGGGCACCGTGTCCAGGCGGACGTCCCTGGGTCCGTAGATGGCGGTCGCACGCATGATCATCAGCCTACCGTCTGGTCCGGCGCGCCAGGCCGGTCCCCGCCGGAACCGCCGCCCGGCGCCTCCGCCCGATCGCCGCCCGATGCCTCCGCCCGACGCGGCCGCCCGGCCCGCCTCCGCTCGGCCGGCCGGCACGGATCTGGGACCATACCGGGCGTGGCAGCGGCTCGAACGGCAGGCAAATCGGCGCTGATGGTGCAGGCGACCGGCTCCAACGCGGGAAAGTCGACACTGGTCGCCGGCCTAGCCAGGGCGTACCACCGCCGGGGGCTGCGGGTCGCGCCGTTCAAGCCGCAGAACATGTCAAACAACGCCGCGGCCACCGCCGACGGCGGCGAGATCGGCCGCGCCCAGGCTCTACAGGCGATGGCGGCCGGCCTGGAGCCGTCGGTGCACATGAATCCGGTGCTCCTCAAACCGGAGACTGACACCGGTGCGCAGGTGATCGTCCAGGGACGCCGGGCCGGCACGTTGCGAGCCGGCGACTACACCCGTTACAAGGGCTCACTGCTGCCGCCCGTACTGGACAGCTTCTCGATCCTCCAGGATCGCGCGGACCTTATCCTGGTCGAGGGCGCCGGCAGCCCGGCGGAGATCAACCTGCGCGCGTCGGACATCGCGAACATGGGATTCGCGCAGGCGGCGGACGTTCCCGTGGTCCTGGCCGGAGACATCGATCGCGGTGGGGTGATCGCCAGTCTCGTCGGTACGCACGCGGTGCTCGATCGAAGCGAGCGCGAGCGCGTCCATGGCTTCATGATCAATAAGTTCCGCGGCGACGCCACACTCTTCGACGACGGGTTGCGCGAGATCGAGAGCCGTACCGGGTGGCCGTCGCTCGGCGTGGTCCCGTGGCTCCCGGAAGCCGCGTGGCTGCCCGCCGAGGACGCGGTGGATCTCGATCGTGACACGCCCCGGTACGGTGAGCTCACCATCGCGGTACCGATGCTCTCCCGCATCGCCAACTTCGACGACCTCGACCCGCTCGGCATGGAGCCCGGAGTACGCCTGGTCTTCGTTCGCCCGGGGACGCCGATCCCGGCGCAGGCCGCTGTGGTGATCCTTCCCGGTACCAAGTCGACGATCGCGGACCTCGCGTTCCTGCGAGCGCAGGGCTGGGACATCGACCTGAAGGCGCATGCCCGCCGGGGCGGTCACGTGCTCGGACTCTGCGGCGGCTACCAGATGCTCGGCGACGAGATCGATGACCCCGACGGCGTTGACGGCGAACCCGGGCGGGTGGCCGGGCTCGGCCTGCTCCGGATCCACACGGTGATGGGACGGGAGAAGGCCACCACCCGCGAATCCGGCCGGCACGTGGCCAGCGGGCAGCCGATCACCGGATATGAGATCCACATGGGACGGAGTGAAGGTGCCGATCGCGCTCGGCCGTTCGCGGCTCTCGGCGACCGGACCGACGGTGCCTGTTCGGCCGACGGCCGGATCCAGGGCACGTACCTGCACGGCGCCTTCGGCAGCGACGAGTTCCGGCGGTGGTGGCTCGCCGGCTTCGGTGCCGCGTCGACGCTGGCCTACCAGCGCCGGGTCGATAGCGCGCTGAACGCGCTGGCCGACCATCTCGAGGCGCACCTCGATCTGGACGCGCTGCTCGCGATCGCGCGCCGCCGCACCGGCTAGCCGGCCGGAGCGCTAGCCGGCGACGGATGCCGCGGCGGCCAGCGCCGAGCCTCGCGCGCCGGCCATGTCCCGGTCCGGGACCAGCGCGAACCTCGCCACCTTGCGCTGCTCCTCGCGCAGTTGGGTGTTCGCCTCGACGGTGGCGAGGAACCAGTCGCGGAATTCCGGCGCGGCCTCCACCACGCCACCACCGAGGAAGTACGCGTGCGGGTCGGTGAAGTTGGCGGCGATCGAGCACAGCCGCCCGAGCGCGATCGCCTGCTGCTCGAAGATCCGCATGGCCAGCGGATCGCTGCGCTCTCCGAGGCTCCGGACCAGCTTCGCCGCCGTACCGGGAGCCACGCCGTGCAGTTCATGTCCTTCGTGCCGGCTCAACCAGTACGGGAGAAGGTTCTTCTCGATCCCGGTCAGCGAGGCGATGCTCTCCGCGTCTCCGGTCAAGCCACAATTGCAGGTCGGAATGGGCTGCCCCGGGTCGAGCAGCCCGTCCAGGGGTATCTGAATGTGGCCCAGTTCGGCGGCCATCCCGGCGGCTCCCCTGATGATGCGGCCCTGCTCGACCACGCCGCCACCGAGGCCGGTCCCGACGATGATCGAGACCGATGAGCGCTCGGGCGCGAACGGGCCGAAGAAATGCTGGTGCGCGTAGAGCGCGGCGGCGTTGGCATCGTTGTTGTAGACGACCGGGATCCCGATCAACCGTTCCAGGGCCCCGCGTACGTCGAAACCGCGCCACTCGGGCTCCGAGAAGTTGGTCGAGCCCTTCGACGAGATGACCCCGTCGGCGCTGGCCGGGCCGGGCGTGTCCAGGCCGACCGCGCGGATCGACGCCCGGGGCACTCCGGTGACCTCCAGGATGTTCTCGAACGCGGCGGCCAGCGCCGGGATCGCCACCGCCGGCCCCTCGCGAACCAGGCTCGGCATCTCGACCATTTCGTTGATCAGGAAGTTGCCGCCGGAGTCGAGCACGGTGGCGTTGTTCGTGGTGCCACCGTTGTCGATTCCCACCACTGCCCATGCCGCCACGGTCGCCTCCGGCTCTGCTCGCTTGCCTCGGCATCCTAATGGCACCCCTGGTGGGGGTGGTCGGCCGCTGCCTGGCTTGATGGACAGTAGCGGACCGCCTGCCCGCCGTCCCATTTAGCCGGAATTTCGCTTCTGAGGCCATTCGACGCCGTAGCGTCGAAGCGCACGTCGATTGTGAAGTGAGGTCGCCATGGCCAGATGGGACGTGGACACGGTAGTTCCGTCGCTGCAGCGGGCGCATCGAGTCGAGGTGGTGACCGAGCCGGCTCCCCCGCGCGGCGATCACGCCGCCCGGGGTGTCCTGGTGGACACCACCGGAGTGGTACCCGAGGCCCTGGGCCTGGATCGCGGCGCGCTGGCCGCCGCCGGTTTCACCGGCAAAGTGGGCGAGGCGCTGGTGATTCCCGCCAGCCACGGCGCGCCGATGGTCGCGACCGGCATCGGCGATCCGGCGGAACTGACTCCGGTCACGGTCCGGGACGCGGCAGCGGCGTTCGCGCGGGCCGCCAGCGGGCGCGAGTATCTATCTGTCGACCTACCGACCGGGGGCGGGCTGGCACCAGCAACCGCGGCCCAGGCCCTGGTCGAGGGGATGCTGCTCAGCCGGTACCGGTATGAATCCCTCAAGAGCGAGCCGACCGTCACGCCGGTCGCGTCGATCGAGATCATCACCACCTCTGACCGGGCCACCGAAGCGGAGGCCGGTGCCCGCCGCGGCCGCATCTTCGCCGCCGCCACCAGCTTCGCCCGCGACCTGGCCAACGCGCCCGCCGCGACGCTGACCGCCGAGCGGATGGCGGCTATCGCCGAGGGCGTCGCCGAGTCGTGCGCGCTACATGTGTCCACATACGACCGGGAGGCGTTGACCTCAATGGGCTGCGGCGGGCTGCTCGGGGTCAACGCCGGCAGCGCCGACGAGCCCCGGATGCTCAAGATCGAGTATCAGCCCGAGCGCCCCGCGGGCCACCTCACGCTGGTCGGCAAGGGCATCATGTACGACTCCGGGGGCATCAGTCTCAAGCCCGGCGACGAGTCTCATTCCCAGATGAAGAATGACATGTCCGGAGCCGCCGCCATCCTGGCCGCGATGGCCGCGCTGAACGAACTGGGCGCCGAGACCGCCATTACCGGCTACCTGATGTGTACCGACAACATGCCAAGCGGATCGGCCACCAAGCTCGGCGATGTGCTGACCATCCGCGGTGGCACCACCGTCGAGGTGCTCAACACCGACGCCGAGGGGCGCCTGGTGATGGCGGATGCGCTGGTCCTCGCCACCGAGGGTCAGACCGACGCGATCGTGGACATCGCCACACTCACGGGGTCGTGCCTGCGGGCACTCGGCCCGAGAGTGGCCGGCCTGATGGGCACCAGCCAGCCGTTGATGGACGAGATCATGGCAGCCGCCGGCACCACCGGCGAACCGGTATGGCAACTCCCCCTCGACCACCGGTACCGGGCCTGGCTGGATTCCAGCATCGCCGACATCCGCAATGTCGGCGGCGACAGCGCCGGTGCCATCACCGCGGCGTTGTTCCTGGCCGAATTCGTGGGCGATCGGCCCTGGGCACACCTGGACATCGCCGGAACCGCCTGGCAGAAGACCTCGGCCTCATGGCGACCGGACGGCTGCACCGGCTTCGGCGCTCGCATCCTGCTGGAACTCGCCCTCACGTTTGACCCGGCCCGGCTCGTCAAGAGCGGAACGACACTTCAGGAATACGCGCTCACCGGCGCGGGTGCGCGATGACCGCCGCCGATGTCCGCTCCATCGCTGCGATGACGCCGTCCGCGATGGCGAGTGCGTGCTCGCGACCTGGGCACGGCCGGAGGCCCGCGCCAAAGGTGAGTGAGCCGCTCTCCGGTTCCAGGTCCAGCACCACTGGTTCGCCGGCCGCGACCTCGACACCACCGATGCTGGCGGCCCGCGCGCACACCCGGCGCATGACCGGTACCGGCGGATCGGCGCGGCCGGCCAGCCGGATTTCGATCAGCTTCGCCGTAGCCGTGCACGCCTGCGCCAGGATGCTGATCCGCGCCGCCGTCACCTCGTCCGCGACGCCACCGAACACGTTGACCAGGCGTGCGACCGCCGACGGCGCCGCCGGGCACACGCCCGGACCGCCGCCGAGGTACCCGGCCGCGACCGCTGCGACGTCCGCATAGTCGGCGTCTGGGACGCCCATCGCGTCGGCCAGTACCCGGACCGCGATCTGTTCGGCGGGTACGTGGCCGGCCAGCGCCTCCGCTCGCCGGTTCAGGTCGGCGGGCTCGATCGCGGCGAGTTCGGTGACGACGACGGCCCGGCGGCGGTCGTGCACCGCGCCGTTGCTGAATCTCGGCACGCTGGCCCGCAGCCAGTCGATGTCGATGGTGCTGCCGGGCGGCGACGCTTCGGGGACCTCGAACCGATCGTCGCTCAGCACCGCGAGAATGTCGCCGTGCCGTGTGAAGGTGGCCATGGTGATCACGGTATGGCCGCATCGGTTCGCCCGGCACCGAAAGGTGCGGCGTGGGCTGTGACCCGCGCAGTGACGTGGCCCGCGCAGTCTGACATGCGACATTGTGTCGTCGACTAACCATCTTAATAATGCATAAAAGCGGCACGCGGCGGCGCGCGGGTTGTTCGTTCGTGGTAGGCACGTTCGGGGCAGACGGCTCAAACGAATGGAGCAGAGAATGACCATGCGCGCCTTGACCGTACGGCCCGGCGTGGCCGGCTCGATCGCATTAACCGATATGCCAGAACCACCGGAAAGCGAGGGGCCGCTCCTTGTCGAGTCGCTCGCCGTCGGCGTGTGCGGCACCGACATGGAGATCATGAAGGGCGATTACGGCACCACTCCCGAGGGCTCCGACCTTCTGGTTCTGGGACATGAGAACCTCGGGCGAGTGCTGTCGTCGCCGAACGGCGCATTCTCCGAGGGTGATCTGGTGGTGGCCTTCGTCCGCCGGCCGGACCCGGTACCCTGCCCGGCGTGCGCCGTCGGCGAGTGGGACATGTGCCGCAACGGCAAGTACGTCGAGCACGGCATCTCCGGGCTGCACGGCTTCATGCGGGAGCGGTGGCGGGCGCAGCCGGACGCGGTGATCAAGATCGACAACAGCCTGTCCGACGTCGGGGTGCTGATGGAGCCGACCACGATCGTGGCGAAAGCATGGGAGCAGATCGAACGGATCGGCAACCGGGCCTACTTCGGGCCTTCCTCGGTGGCCATTCTCGGCGCCGGACCGATCGGCCTGCTGGCCGCCATGCTCGGCATCCAGCGTGGTTATGAGGTGCACGTCTTCGACATCGTCACCACCGGACCCAAGCCGAAGCTGGTGGCCGAACTCGGCGCGACTTACCACAGCGAGCCCCTCGCCGACAGCGCGCTGTACCCGGACATCGTGATCGAGTGCACCGGCGTACCGTCGGTTGTCCTGGACGCGATGCGGCACAACGGCATCAACGCGATCGTCTGCCTCACCGGCGTGTCCACCATCGGCGCTCTGGTCACCGCCGACTTCGGCGACATGAACCGGTCCGCCGTGCTGCAGAACGATGTCGTCTTCGGCACCGTCAACGCCAACCGGAGGCACTACATCGCCGCGGCGACCGCCCTTGCCGCGGGTGATCGGGCCTGGCTACAGCAGCTGGTCAGCCGCAGGGTGCCGATGGACCGCTACGCCGAGGCGTTCACTCGCACTGGCGACGACGTGAAGGTGGTGCTGCAGGTGGCCACCTGAGGCTTCCAGCGCTTCCGGCCGCCGTCAACGAGCCGCCGCCACCGCCCGGGCCAGTTCGTCGATGCCGGCCGGCCGGCCGGGACCCTCGAAGCCGTCGGGCCCGAAATAGATGGTTCCATAGGCGGGGGTGTCCGGCTGGTACCGCCAGCCTTCGGCGAGCCCGCCGACGTCGTACGCGTCGAACCCGATCCGGTCCAGGAACTCGGCGACCGCCGCCTTCGCCGCGTCGTGGTCGCCCGCGATCGGCAGCGCGGTCCGGTCCGGCGCGCCGTCGGGCCGGGCCAGCCCCCGCAAGTGCCGATAGTGGATGTTGTTGAAGACCTTGACGACATGCGCGCCCGGTAGCTGCCGCTGCAGCCGCTCGGCACTGGTGGTCTCGCGGCGGTCGAGGTCCGGATGGTTACCGTCACGCGCGGCGTAGTAGTTGTTGGTATCGATAACGACCTTGCCGGCCAGCGGTGTAGCCGGTACCTCGCCGATCCGGCCGAACGGTATCGAAACGACGACCAGGTCACCGTCCGTCGCGGCCTCGACGGCGCTACCCGCGCGAGCCGCGTCACCGAGCTCCGCCACCACATCGACGAGGGTATGCGGGCCGCGGGAGTTGCTCATCACGACGCTGTAGCCTGCACTGACGGCCAGCCCAGCCACGGTCGCGCCGATCCTGCCGCTGCCAATGAATCCGATCGTCGTCATAACCGCCACCAACATCACCCGGGCCGGAACGCATTCCCAAGATCTGAGCCGGGATCTGCGCACCCCCAGTTCGCTCCGACCACGACCGCTCGCGAGTTGGGTTACCGTCTGGCCATGACCGATCAGCGGTTCGCAACCGACCAGCTCCGTCTGGCCGCCGCAAACGCGGCAGCGATGTGGAATGCGGTTGCGATGTCGCGGGGATACGTGGTGGAGCGAGGCGACGGGTTCTTCGACCTCCGGGATCGTGCTCGGCTCGGCCGCCGCATCCTCACCACCAGCCCGGACGCGGACCGCGAAGCGATCGGTCAGCGTGTCGATCGGTGGACCGGGCGCGTCGTCGTGGAGGACGCGTTCAGCCGGATCGGCGTGTCCGATCTGCCCGGTGCCGCGTCTGGCCGGCTCGCTTCCCGCCAGCTACCGGTTATGGTGCGCTCCGGCGGACCGAACCTGCCAACACCGAACCTACCAACACCGGACCTACCAACACCGGACCTGCCGGTTCGGCCGGCCGGTTCCGCGACCGACCTGCTGCTCGCCGAGCGCACGATTGTCACCGGCTTCCCGCTCGAACCGTTCTTGCCGTACCAGCCCGGGTCCATGTTCGGCCGTGGCCTGCTCGATCATGCCGGTGTCCGGTTCTTCCTGGCCGGGCGCGACGGCGTGCCGGCCGGCGCGTGCCTGGCCGTCGATGACGGTGAGGCGGTCGGGTTCTATTGGGTGACGACCATGCCCGAGCATCGATCGAACGGGGTCGGCCGGTCCCTGATGTACGGAGCCATCGCCGCCCTGCCGGATCGGCCGATCACGCTCACCGCGTCCAGCGCGGGGCGCCCGCTCTACGAGTCGATGGGCTTCACCGTTGCCGGGACGGCGACCTGGTGGTCGGCTAGCGGATAGACCGGAACCGCTCGGCGTTGCGGACGGCGGCGCCACCGTGGTCGTTGTTGAAGTACACGTACGCGTCCGGATCGTCACCGTACGCCGCGGTCAGCCGACGGTGCCAGGAGCGCAGCGCGGCGCGACCGTACTCCGGCTTCGGTGTCGCCCGGCCTTCATGCAAGCGCAGGTAGCCCCAATCCGCTGTGGTCCATAGTGGAGTGACCGGCCGGCCCAGCCGGTCGGCCCAGGCCAGCGCGGCCCCGCGGGCGGCTAGCACGCCGCGGATCCCGGTGGCGTTCCAGGACTCGTGCCGTGGCTCGACCGCCACCCGCATGTCAGGCGGAAAGCAGGCCAGCGTGGCGTCGAGCAGCCCGGCGTCGGCGCGGAGGTTCGGCGGCAACTGCAGGAGCACCGGCCCCATCCGGTCACCGAGACCGGCAGCGTGATCGAGGAACCGCGACACCGGCTCTTCGGGATCCCGCAGCCGCTTGATATGCGTGAGGTAGCGGCTCATCTTGACGGCGAAACGGAAGCCGGCCGGCACCTGCTCCCGCCAGCCCGCGAAGGTGTCGCGATCCGGCAGCCGGTAGAAGGCGTTGTTGACCTCGACCGTGTCGAACACGCCGGCGTAGTGGCCGAGCCAGGCACGTTTGGGTACGCCCGGCGGGTAGAACCGGCCCCGCCAGTCGTCGTACATCCATCCGGACGTGCCGGTGCGCATGGCCGCGAAAGGTCAGCGGCGGCGCCGCCAGACGATCACGCCGGTCACGGCGGCCGCCATCGCGGCGATCGCGATCCACGGCAGCGGCCGGCGCGCCTGCGCTCCGGCGGTGTCCTTGACCCGGTGGGCGGTCTCCGAGGTGGACGCCTTGATGGCGGAGATACGTTGCGTGACCGCTTCCTGGGTCCGGCTCCTGACGTCGGCCCTGGCGACCAGCGCCGCCACGGTCGCGCCCAGGTCCGCTCGGGTCGCGGCGATCTCAGCCCGCAGTTCCGCCGCGGTCGGCGCCTTGGTCACCGCGGCTTGTTCGGCGCCGGCCGCCTTACTACCGGTGGCGGCCGCGTTGCCGGTGGCGGCGGCCTTGCCTTCCCGACGCTCCTTACCCTCCGGCTTCGGCCGGGCCGGCTTGGTGGCGGTGGGCTGCACCTGGGTCGGCTCCACCTCGGCCACCGGGCCGCCCGGTACGGTGGCCGCCAGATCCGCCGCCGGTACCGTGGTGGAGCCGGGTGGGACCATCCGGTCGGCCATCGCCTGGGATGTGGAGCGGTTGACGCGGTCGGCTGCGGTCATCGCTGCCGTCCTTCCTTCATCGCGGACTTCAATGCCTCGACGTCGGCCGCGAACCCGGCGGCGGCTTCAGCCGGAACCGGCGGAACGGCCCGCTGCAACTGGCGGCGGCCCACCAGGGCCGCGAGCGCGGCGACGGCGAACACAACCACCGTCACCACCAGTACGGCCAGCCACGCCGGCCACACGATCGCCAGTGCCACCACCGCGAGCGCGATCAGCAGCCCCAGCCCGTACAGCGACAGCACGCCGGCGCCGCCGAGCAGGCCACCGCCCATCCCGGCGCGCTTTCCCTTCTCGGCCAGCTCTGCCTTGGCGAGCGCCAGCTCGTCACGAACAAGCGTGCTGATCTGCTGTGAAGCCTGACTGATCAGATCTGCCGTCGATGCCGATTGCGTGTCCATAGCGGATTCCTGCCCACATTCTGGTGTGTGAAAACCATATTGTCGGGTATGCGAGCCGGTGTGCAGTAGGTTTGATCCTTGAGCCGGCCTCGCTGCTGGGCGGCACTCGGAGCCATCAGGTGGATGGCCTTCCGGCGCCCGTACCGGCCCTGGTGGAACCGGTGAACACGGCGCCGAGGACCGAGCCACCCGAAGCGAGAGGTGCACACGTGGATCGAACTCGTGTCGTCGTGGTTGGTGCCGGATTCGCTGGCTTCCATTGTGCCCGGCGACTGAGCAAGCTCGCCGGCGATCATGTCGCCATCACGCTAATCAATCCTACCGATTACTTCCTCTACCTGCCGTTATTGCCACAGGTAGCGGGCGGCTTGCTCAACGCCACGCGGGTGGCCGTACCGCTTCCGGCGACGCTGCCGCATGTTCGCCTGCACCTGGCCGAGGCGACCGGCATCGACGTGGCACGCCGCGTGGTGACCTGCGAGGATCCGGAGGGCCAGTCCGCCGAGGTTCCGTACGATCTGCTGGTTCTCGCGGCCGGCAGTGTGAACAAGCTGCTGCCGATTCCCGGTATCGCCGATCACGCGCACGGATTTCGTGGTATCCCGGAGGCGCTGTTCCTCCGCGAGCACCTGACCCGGCAGGTGGAGATGGCCGACTCCACCGACGACCCGGCCGAGCGCGCGGCCCGGCTGACCTTCATCGTGGTGGGGGCCGGCTACACCGGCACCGAGGTGCTCGCGCATGGTCAGCGCCTCGTCGAGTCGATTGTCCGCAGCCGGCCTCGGCTGCGTGGCACGAAGCCTCGCTGGTACCTGCTGGACACGGCCGATCGGGTGCTGCCCGGTCTGGACAAGCGGATGTCGCGTACCGCGGATCGGGTGCTGCGGCGGCGTGGCGTGGACATCCGGGTGGGCTGTTCGGTGACTGAGGCGACCGCGGACGGGGCACGCCTGTCCGACGGCACATTCCTGCCGAGCCGGACCCTGGTGTGGTGCGTCGGGGTGCGGCCGGACCCGCTCATCGAGTCGACCGGGCTGCCGACCGAGAAAGGCCGGTTGGTGGTGAACACCGATCTGACCGTGCCGGACCACCCGGACGTGTACGCGGTCGGCGACGCCGCGGCGGTACCCGACCTCACCATGCCCGGCCAGACGACGGCGATGACCGCGCAGCACGCTCAGCGACAGGGCAAGCTGGCCGCCGAGAACATCATCGCGACCCTGACCGGCAAGCCCCGCCGCGAGTACCGCCATCACGATCTCGGCTTCACCGTGGACCTCGCCGACGGCGCGGCGGCGGCGAACCCCCTGCATGTGCCGCTGTCCGGGTTGCCCGCCTTCGCCGTTACCACGGGCTACCACTGGATGGCCTTGCCGGCCAACCGGCTCGGGGTGGCCGCCGATTGGGCGGTCGGGCTGTTCAGCCGCCGGCAGGCGGTCCAACTCGGCCTCGTCGACGCCGCGAACGTGCCGCTGGACACGGCGACTCCGGAGCTGCTTAAACGCCCGAGCGCCGGCCGGTCGAAGCGGTAGCCACGGCGGGTACGGCGCCGATACCGTCGGAGGGTGGTAGCGATCTCGGCGCATCGCGGCGGCGGCGAGGCCGCGGTGCCTGGAACGTGGGCGGCCTACCAGCACGCCGTCACGCTCGGCGTGGACTATGTCGAGTTCGACGCCCAGCGCACCCGCGATGGGCATCTGGTGGCCTACCACGACAAGGCGGCCGAGCGTCGCGGGCGCTACCCCCGGCACCTCGACCTGGCCGACCTCGGCGAGGAAGCGTTCACCGTGGCAGCGTTGCTGCGCCTGATCGCCGGTCGCGCCAAGGCGCACATCGACGTCAAGGAGCCGGGCTTCGAGGCGGAGATCGTCGATCTCGCACTTGAGATCCTCGGGGCGCCGGATCGGTTCGTGGTGACCGGCTCCGACCGTGTGATCGCGGCGGCGAAGGAACACCGGCCGGACGTCTACGCCGCGCTGTCACTGGGCCGTGGCTGGCATGAGATCCGCTGGTCGAAGGCAGTGCAGACCAGATGGTCGGAGTTGCGCCCGCTGGCCCGGGTAGCGGCGTCCGGCGCCGATGCGGTGGCCGTTCATCACCGCCTGGCCCGGCTCGGCGTCCTGGATCTGTGCCGCCACGTCGGGATCGGCACGATGGTGTGGACGGTCAACCAGCCGGGTCTGATCCAGACCTTCCTGCGGGACGAGCGGGTGGACACACTGATAACGGAACGACCGGCATTGGCGTTGTCCCGCCCTGGCCATGCGACGGGGCCGGTATAACGACCGGGGCCACGGCGGTCAGGCTACTCCGGTCACGCCGTCGATCAGCTCCCGCGTGACGTCCAGGTGCCCGGCGTGGCGGGCGTACTCCTCGAAAACATGGACCAGGATCCAGGCCAGGGTCGGCGGCGGTTTCGGGTCACCGGGGTGGAACCGCCCGCCGACCTTGGCGACATCGTCGAGCCGGGCCGCCGTCACAATCGCCCTGGTGCGCAGGCCGCCTTCGTGCAGTGCCGCGATCAGGCTGGCACCGCTATCGGCCGGAGCCAGACGCCAGCGGCCGTCGACCTGGTCTCCGAACGGGTCGGCGACCGGCTCCGCCAGGAACCCCCACCGCAGCCACCGTCGCTCCATGTAAACCAGGTGCTTGACCAGCTCAAGCGGAGACCAGCCGGACGGCAGCCGGGACTCTCGCAACTCGGCGTCGCTGAGCCCGTCGATCTTGCGGGCGATCACGGCACGGTAATAGTCCAGGTAGTCGAGCAGCAACTCAGCGGAATCGGCGATCCGCCGGTCCGGCTGCTGCGGGTCGCGGTCAGCCGGCAAGCCAGTCACCATGCGACTCGATGAACGTGGCGACCGGGTCGCCGGAACCCTTGTCGTCGCGAACCGCGGCGAGCAGCGCCATGGTGTCGGCGTTGAGTCCCTGCTCGGAACCATTGCCGTCCGGTGGGCCCGGTGCCTGCACGTAGTTGCCTCCGTTGGTCTTGATGGTGATGACCGAGCTCGGGCTGATCGACTTGAGGGTGAACACCCAGTCGGTCAGCGAGGTGTTGAGCCCGTCGAAGGTGAACGCCTTCTTCAGCGCCTTGGCGAACCCGAGCAGCTTGGTCGGGTTCGACATGCCCTGGTCGTAGGCCTTCTGCATGACTGCCTTGATGAACTGCTGCTGGTGGCGCTGGCGTCCATAGTCGGTGCCCTTGAGGCCGTCGCGGCACCGGACGAAGTCGAGCGCGTCATAGGCGTTGAAGTGGTACATCCCTTTCGGGTAGGTCACTTCCTTGACGCCGGGCAGCGTGCATTTGTCCGGGTTGGAGTCGAACGTGTACCGCTTGTCGTAGCAGATGGGCACGCCGGTATTGGGATCGATCTTGTACGGCTTGGCGTGCTGCGACTTGTCATTGTGGATGTAGCCGTGATGAATCGAGTGCGTGGTCTCGTCCACGTACATGTCAATGCCATGGAGCTTGTTGATGATGTCCTTGAAGCCGTTGAAGTTGACCGTGAGACCGCCGTTGAAGGAGATCCCGTAGTTCAACTTGATGGTATTTGCGAGGTTCGCGAATCCGCGGTTGAACGTTGAATTGATCTTGTTGGTGCCGCCGCCGGGGACGTTCACCTTCGTGTCTCGTGGCAGCGATATGAGATACATCCGGTCGTGCGACGCCGGGATGTGCGCGATGATGATCGAGTCGGTGCGCTTCCCGCTCGCGTCCACGCCCACTATGAGCAGATTGATCGGGCCGTCGATGTTCTTTCCGGTGACCGCGTCCGAGCCGGAGAACAGGTCACCCTTCTTGACCGCGCCGTTGAGCTGATGCAGGCCCTCTTCGAGGACTCCGAATGCCCCGATGCTGAGCACGATCAGCAGGGACCCGAACCCGATCAGCAGCTTTGACCAGATCGGACCCCGCCGCTTCGGCGGGCCTCCGCCCGGCCGCCTCGGCGGTCTGCCACCGGGCCCCGCGCCCGACCTGGGCTTGGGGCGGGCACCCGCCCGCGCACCGGCGGGCCTGGCTGCCGGACCTGCATCGCGGGAGCCGCCATAGACTCCACCGCCACGGGGCTGGCCGCCACCATAGGGCCCGGCACCGCCACGCGGCGCGCCGCCGCCGGCGGGTTGCGCCGACCCGTAGGTGGCGCCACGCGGTTCGTAAGGCCGGTTCGGCTGCACCGATACCTCCAGGGGGCACTTCAGGCACTTCGGGTTACGTCGGTGAAGTTTACAAGATCAACACAAGTGTCCCGCGTTCTCACTACGCCAACTTTGTCGGCGGGTACCGAACGACCGGGTAAGTCCGCCCGATCGGGCAGCGGCCGGCAGCCGCGATCGGGCGCCGTTTTCCAGCGCATTCACCGCCGATTCGATCCAGCGACCTCTGGCCGTGACCAGGACGGCGCCCCCAGCGCGACCGAGACGGAGTGTGACCTGGAGGGTGCCTCGGTGTGACCAGCGCGACGTTTCTCCGCGCAATCGGGTGCCCTCCAGCCGCGGCCAGTGGCACCGATCGTCGGCGGGCGCCCAGCACCGGATAGAGGGCAGGCTCGCGGTTAGGGTGAGCGAGTGCTCGACGATCAACGGCGCGACGTGGTCGCGTACTGCCGCCGCATGGTCACCGACGGCCTGGTCGTCGGTACGTCCGGAAATGTCTCGGTGCGGCACGGCGACCTGATCGCGGTCAGCCCGAGCGGCCTGCCCTACGATCAGCTGACCCCGGACCTGGTCGGGGTGCACGACCGCGAGGGCACACCGGTGGTCGCGCCGCTGCCCCCGACCAGCGAGCTGGCCATGCACCTGGCGATCTACCGGGACACCGACGCGCGGGCGGTGGTCCACACCCACTCGGTCGCGGCCACCGCCGCGTCCACGCTGGTCGACGTGCTCCCACCGGTCCACTACCTGGTCGCGATGTTCGGGGGTGATGTCCGGGTCGCCGGATATGCCACCTATGGCACGCCGGAACTAGCCGCCTCGGTACGGACCGCGCTGGCCGGGCGTACCGGCTGCCTGCTCGCCAACCACGGCACCGTGACGATCGGGACCGACCTCGCCACCGCGTACTCCCGGGCTCAGTATCTCGAGTGGCTCTGCGACGTGTGGCTGCGTGCGGCCGCCGCCGGCAACCCGCGGCTGCTCCCGGCCGACGAGATCGAACGCGTCGCGGGCAAGCTCAGTGGCTACGGCGTCAACCGCGACCCCGATGCCGCCGGGCTCAACGGCCCAGGCGCCACACCCGCCGCTCGGTGACGACCGCGGTCACCAGGGCACGGGGTGTGACATCGAACGCGGGGTTGAACGCTCCGGCATTCTTCGGCGCGACCTCGGTACCGGCGAAGTGCGTCACCTCCACCGGATCGCGCTGCTCGATCTGGATCTCGGACCCATCTTCCAGATCCTCGTCCAGGGTGGACTCGGGGGCCACCACGACGAACGGAATCCGGTGGCGGGCCGCCGCCAGCGCAACCCCATATGTCCCGATCTTGTTGGCGACATCGCCGCCGCTGGTGATCCGGTCCGCGCCGACCACCACCGCGTCGACCATGCCCAGCGACATCGCCGCCGCGGCCGCCGAGTCCGGGCAGATCCGGTACGGTACGCCGGCCTCATCGAGTTCGAAGGCCGTCAGCCGGGCACCCTGGAGCAGCGGCCGGGACTCGTCGGCCAGTACGTACTCGATGTCACCGTCGCCATGAAGGTGCCAGACGACGCCGAGCGCGGTACCCCACCCCACGGTGGCGAGGCGTCCAGCATTGCAGTGTGTCAGCAGCCGCAGCGGCCTCCGCGGGACCAAGGCGCGGATCAGGTCGGCGGCCTGCCGCGATGCCTCCATGTTGGCGGCCACATCGGCGTCCAGGATGGCAAGAGCCGTGGCGAGTACGGCGTCCGGGCCATCGGCGAGTCGTCGCAGCGCGCTGGTCACGCCCCACCGCAGGTTCACCGCCGTGGGCCGGGCCGAGGCCAGCCGCTCCGCATGGTCCGGAACCTCCTCGGCCGGGTACTGCCGGGCCAGCAGCGCCACACCGAGAGCGCCTGCACCGCCGAGCGCCGGCGCTCCCCGCACGGCCAGCCTACGGATGGCGCTGATCAGTTCGTCCACGTCCGCGATCCGCAGCCACCGCTGCTCGTGCGGAAGCGCACACTGATCGATGGCGACGATCGCGTCGCCGTCCCAGTCGACGGTTCGCTGCGAATTCACAATTCCGAGCCTACGCGGACGGGTCGGTGCCGGGACGCGCTGATGCCGGCCCGATCCTGATGCCCGCGATTGCCGGCGAAGCCCTCACTGGCCTTTGGGTAGCCGCCACTCGATATCGTCGGCGGCCGCGGCCACCGGCCCGATCGCCGCACCCCCGGTGGCACCCGTCATGCCGGACCCGGCGAAGGTGAGCTGGACCGGGGCGACACCCAGCGGCAGCGCCCATGCCACGGCGGTTTCGGCGCTGCCCCCGGCCGGTATCGGCGGAGTCGCGGTGCCGCCGTAGGACTTGGAGTTGAGGGTGGTGACGACTGCGCCGGCCGCCTTGGTGGCGTCCGGGTCGCTGGCGTAGTCGCCTTCGTCGTCGGCTCGCACGGTGCCGGTGAGGCTCAGCTTGCCGGTGGAAGCGCCGCCGACATTGGTGATGTCAAGGTCGGCTTCGCAGTAGCGATAACCGTCCGGCGACTCCAGCGTGGTGCTGCTCCCGGCGAATTCGGCGATGCCGCAGGTAAGCAGGTCGACGGTGATCGAAAGGTCGATTTCGGGCGTACTAGCGGTAGCTGACACGTGTGCCGGGAACTGATCGCCGATTCCGATCGGCGGGACGGATGACGCACCGGTCGCGAATCCGGCGACGGCTGCCGCCAGCACAAGAGCACGAGCGACAGTTCCCGGGTGAGCCCGGTTCATCCAGATATTGTACGTTCCGGCGGGCTGCCACGCCCTGTAGCGAGTGATCGCCCTCGCCGGATCCGGCCGATGGCCCGGACCGCCCGCCGGGCCACCTGGCGGGGATCAGCGCGGCGATTTCGCTGGACCCGGCGGTCGCGGGCGTTCTTGTCGTACCCGGCGGTCAGGATGTGCTCTGAATGGGGCGGCGGGGGCCGGCACCCCACGAACACGGAGGAAAACACGGAGGATCATGCATGATCGGCAGTCTGCGCACCGTCGCGCTCGATGCACGTGATATCGCACGGCTCTCGCGGTTCTATCAAGACCTCGCGGGCTGGTCCGAGTCGTACGCCGACGACGAGTGGATCAACCTGAAGACCCGGGACGGCTGGACGATCAGCCTGCAACGCGCCGATGATCACGTGCCGCCGCAATGGCCCGGCCAGGATCAGCCACAGCAGGCTCACCTGGATCTCCGGGTGCCGGATCTGGAGGCGGCGACAGCGGCCGCCGAGCGGCTCGGCGCGACCGTGCTGAAAAAGAACGAGACTTGGAACACCCTCGCCGATCCAGCCGGGCACCCGTTCGACCTATGCCTGGCCGCCGACAATCCAAGCATCACCGTCATGGGCGTGATGCTCGACTGCCCGGACGCCAAGACCCTAAGCCACTTCTACGCGGAGCTGTTCGGCAAGCCGATCACCTACGAGGCCGAGGGCATGGCCATGATCGGCGAGGACGGCGCTCAGCCGATCATGTTCCAGCAGGTAGAGGGGTATCAAGCACCACAGTGGCCGGACCCGTCGCACCCGCAGCAGTTCCACTTCGATGTCACCGTCGATGATGTCGAGCGCGCCGAGCGGCAGGTGCTCGCGCTCGGCGCGACCAAGCTGGCCGGCAGCGGTGAGAACTGGCGTGTCTACGCCGACCCGGCTGGCAAGCCGTTCTGCCTCTGCTGGGACTGACACGCGGACTGGGACTGACACGCGGACTGGGACTGGCACGCCGAATGGCATTGACGCACTGATTGGGACCGACGCGCCGATGTAGCCACCCGCTCGGCGGTTCCGGCCTCGCCGGACATCTCGCTGGGCCGATCCAGCGGAGCCGGGACCCCCAACCCAACAATCGTCGGATTCCATCGGAAACCGGCCGACCACACCAGGAACCAGCCGACCGGCCAGAACCATCGGCGGCTGATCCACGGCGGACGGGCACTCATCCGACGAGTCGTCCGCCCGGCCGGTCCCGGGGGCGGCCATTCACGCAAATGGGCGGCTATGCGGGTGGGGCGGTTACGCGGGTGGGCGGTTATGCAGGTGGGCCGCCATGAATCAGGCGCTCCCGTGCCAGCCGGCCGGACGCCGGCTCACCAGCGTCGCGGCGACAAAGACGGCGAGCAGCAGCGCCAGTGCTATTCCGACCCCGGTCGCGAGGGCGGTGTGCAGAACCGTGAAAGCACCGGCGGCGGCACCTGCGAACAGCGACACCACGACGACGACCCGGCGGAGCACCACATCGGCCCGAGATCCGGGCAGTTCCGCGAAGAGACCGGTCAGCGTCATGGTGAGAACCGAGGTCGTGATGTCCGGTACCGCCAGCCGGCGGGCCGCGGCGTTCTGCGCACCCATACCGAGCGACAGCGCGAACACCGCGGTATCGCGTGCGAACGGGATCAACGGCCGGACTGTTGCCATGATCACGAATGCCACCGCGAACATCGCCACCTCGACCAGCACGGTGTCGCGCAGCAACGAACTCCGGTTGGTTTGGCGCGCGATCAGGCGCCCGGCGACCTGGGCGCCGACCAGGAACCCGGCCAGCGCCGAAAGGGACGCGCGCAGCGAGAAGCCGGCTACCCGGATCGCCGCGAAGGCGATGAAGACAACGTTTCCGGTCATGTTCGCGACGAACACCCGGCCCAGCGCAACCACGCTGACGGCGTCGGCTATCCCGCTGACAAACGTGAGGACCAGCAGCAGCGCCGGCAGCGGTCCATGTTTGGGGTCCGCGAAGAAGCGCACCGCATCACCTTAACCGCAAAGCCTTGCCACCAGCTTGTTTGCCAGGCCATTTGCCTGCGTGGCACAGAACAGCTAACGGCGTGGCACACAACAGCCATTCGAATCGGATCGGGCCGCGGAACCAACCGGTGCACGGGCAGTAGCCAACTGACAGCGATCCGTCCACAATGGCGAGATGACGAGGTGGGAGTACGCACGCCTGGAGTACCGGGCGGCCGGTTCGCTGGGCAGCGACAACGCGATGGACTGGAACGCCACATTCCACAGCCCCGAGGGCAGCCAGCGATGGGGAACCGACGAGCGCTACAACGATCTCAGGCACCTCAACCGGGCCGGCGCGGCCGGATGGCAGGCGTACGACCGGACGGTCCTGGTGGTCGGTCAGCCGCAGCGGCTGAACATGGTGACCTACTCGCTACGCCGCGAGGTGCAGTGAGCATCACGCCCGGGACGCGGCGGGAGGGCCAGTGATCAGGCGGTCTACCCCGCTTGATCAGCGGACGCACCGGACGGTCCGGGTAGAGTCCTGGGATCGACCGATCAGTTCTCCCAGAGTTCAGTTCTCCCAAAGTAAGGCCCGGATGTCGCACAGCAAGGTCACCCCGCCCGCCGGTCAGCAAGCCGAGTACGGCCGCGCCGCTGGCCCCTCCCACGAGCCTGATCCCTCGCGCGAGCCCAGGGCGACCGAGATGCTCACCGAAGACCGCACCCGGCCGGCCGCGGATGAGCGGCGCGTCGATCCGCGGCGGATGGCGATCATGCTCGACGTACTCGCCGAGATCGAGAGGCTGCCATCCGATCACCCGGACTTGATCACGGTGCAACGGGCGACCGCCCGCTTGTTCAAGAGCGTGAAGCAGCAACGGCGCAGCGAGCGCCGGGCGGCCGCTCGCGCCCATGATCAGGCGGTGATCGGGGCGACCGCGACGGGCGCGCCCGGGCGTATCGACGACGAGACGGCCGGCTTGCCGCTGCGCGGCAGCGCGACCGGCCGGACCGCCGGCACACTCCTGCGGCCCATGGGCTGCTACGCGTGTAAGAAGCGTTTCCACGTGGTGGACTCGTTCTACCACCAGTTGTGCCCGGACTGCGCGGCCGCCCATCACGCGCGCCGGGACGCGCGTACCGACCTGTCCGGCCGGACCGCGTTGCTCACCGGCGGCCGGGCGAAGATCGGCATGTACATCGCGCTTCGCCTGCTCCGCGACGGCGCGCACACCACGATCACCACGCGGTTCCCGAACGACGCGGTCCGGCGGTTCCAGGCGATGCCGGACAGCGCCGAGTGGATGCACCGGCTCCGCGTCGTCGGCATCGACCTGCGCGACCCGGCACAGGTGATCGCACTGGCCGATTCGGTTGCCGCGGCGGGACCGCTGGACATCCTGATCAACAACGCGGCACAGACCGTGCGCCGCTCGCCGGGTGCGTACGCGCCCCTGGTCGCCGGCGAATCCGAGCCGCTGCCGCCGGGCGACCTGCCCGAGGTGATCACGTTCGGGCACATTCACACGTCCAAGACGGCTCTGGCCGGTCACGGGCATCATCAGGTCACTCCTGACGTGGTGACACAACTGGCGATGTCGGCCGAGGGCGCGTCGGTCGAGCGGTACCGGTCGAGCACCGCCATCGACGCCGGCGGCCTGCTCCCCGACCTGGCCTCGACGAACAGCTGGGTCCAGACGTGGTACAGAACGTCGACCCGATCGAGCTGCTGGAAGTGCAACTGTGCAACTCCACCGCGCCGTTCATCCTGATCAGCCGGCTGCGTCCGGCGATGGCGGCCGCTCCGGCCGCAGCGCAAGTACATCGTGAACGTCTCGGCCATGGAGGGCGTCTTCGGCCGCGGGTACAAGGGCGCCGGTCACCCGCACACCAACATGGCGAAGGCGGCGCTGAACATGCTGACCCGCACCAGCGCCACAGGAGATGTTCGCCACCGACCGGCATCCTGATGACCGTCCGTGGACACCGGCTGGATCACCGATGAGCGCCCGCATCCGACCAAGATGCGGCTGGCCGACGAGGGCTTCCACGCGCCGCTGGACCTGGTCGACGGCGCGGCCCGCGTCTACGACCCGATCGTCCGCGGCGAAGCCGGCGAGGACGTGTACGGCGTCTTCCTCAAGGACTACCAGCCGGCCGCCTGGTAACCGGATCTTTGGCGGTGACTGACTGTTCGCCGCTCGAGGTCGACCGAGAGCAGATCCGGAAACCGCAGCCCGGCCCAGAACCCGGCCGGGTCATCGAGCCCGACCGTGGCCGCCAGCCACAGCGTCATCGCCATGCCGTGCGTGGCCACCACGAGCACCCTGTCTCCGGCGATTGCCCGCCAGTGCCGGATGCCGGCGTCGAACCGAGTTGCTACTTCGGATCGGGGCTCCCAGCCCGCCGGGCCAGACCCGCTCAGGTACGCGCGGCGGCGTCCCCGGAAGTCGCCCCCGAACGGCTCATCCCGGCCTACCTCATCGAATCGATCATCGGAGCTGATAGCGCCGATCGTTTCCACGGCCTTCTTTTCGTTACTGGCGACACGCAGTGACCCGTCCGGCAGCGCGCGGCACAGCGCACTCGCTGCCGAGCTACCGGCGTCGGACAGCGGCCAGAGCGCCGGTGGCTGGTCGGGGTTGGCCGCTGGCATCGCGTGGCGCACCAGTAATAGCTCCCCCGGCAGTTCCCCCGGATGCCGGCCATCGCGATCGGGCATGCCAAAAAGCTACCCCGGACGACCCCCGCCGACTCGATCTTGTTCGGGGCGGATCTGGCGATCGCGGCGACATTACGCACGGCGTGACCACCCGATTCGGGAACTGATTTTTCTCAGCCAGCGTAAGCAGGTGTCGCTGCCGCGGCGCGCGAGCTAGCGTGCGAGAAGTGACCGAGATCTTCGCTGAGAGCCGCGAACACGAGATCCCCGCCAACCTGGCGATCCCCGAAAACCTGCCGCGCACGCTCGGCGACCTACGGTCTGCCGGATACCGATACCGACCTGTCAAGGATGAGCTGCGCGCGAACCTGCTGGCTCGGCTGCGCGCCGGCGCCGCCGCGCTTCCCCGGCATCGTCGGCTTCGACGACACCGTGCTGCCCGAAGCTCGAGCGCGCCCTCCTGGCCGGCCACGACATGGTGCTGCTCGGCGAGCGCGGCCAGGGCAAGACCCGGCTGATCCGGCACCCTGGTCGGCCTGCTCGACGAGTGGACGCCGGTGGTCGCCGGCTGCGAGCTCAACGAGCACCCGCTGCACCGATCACGCCCGCGCCGCCGGCGGCCGCCTGGCCGAGCTCGGCGACGAGCTGCCGGTCGGCTGGCTGCACCGCGTCGATGCGTTACGGCGAGAAGCTGGCCACGCCCGGACACCAGCGTCGGCGACCTGATCGGCGACGTCGACCCGATCAAGGTGGCCGAGGGCCGCACCCTCGGCGACCCGGAGACCATCCACTACGGGCTGGTGCCGCGCACCAACCGCGGCATCTTCGCCGTCAACGAGCTGCCCGACCTGGCCGAGCGCATCCAGGTGGCGCTGCTCAACGTGCTGGAGGAGCGGGACATCCAGGTCCGCGGCTACCAGCTGCGGCTGCCGCTGGACCTGCTGCTGGTGGCCAGCGCCAACCCGGAGGACTACACCAACCGCGGCCGGATCATCACCCCGCTGAAGGACCGGTTCGGCGCCGAGATCCGCACCCACTACCCGCTCGAGCTGGACGACGAGCTCGGACCTGATGCGCCAGGAGGCCGACCTGCGTCGCCGACGGTGCCCGAGCACCTGCTCGAGGTGCTCGCCCGGTTCACCCGCGCCGTCCGCGAGTCCCCCGCGGTCGACGCGCGCTCCGGCGTGTCGGCGCGGTTCGCGATCGCCGCCGCCGAGACCGTCGCGGCGTCCGCGCTGCGCCGGGCCGGCGATCCGTCGGCGAGCGCCAGCGCCGGTCGCGCGCGATCGTGCGACCTGCCGTCCGTGCTGACCAGCACGCTGCGCGGCAAGGTCGAGTTCGAGAGCGGCGAAGAGGGCCGCGAGGTCGAGGTGCTCGACCACCTGCTGCGCCGCGCCACCGCCGAGACCGTTCCGCGCCCGGCTGGCCGGGCTCGACCTGTCCGGCTTCATGAGCTGGTCGCCGACGGCGAGATCGATCGAGACCGGTGAGCTGGTCGCCGGCCGAGAGCTGCTGCGCCAGCTCGGCACCGTACCCGGGCTGGCCAAGATGCTGGAACGGCTCGGCATCGGCGACGCGCCCAGCCGGGGCGAGGCCGCCGCGGCGGTCGAGTTCGCGCTGGAGGGCCTGCACCTGACCCGGCGGCTGGCCAAGGCACAGACCGACGACGGGACGCACCCTGTACAGCAGCCGGAGATGGCGGCCGCGAGTGAGGCGGATCCGGCGATGAAGCGTAACCGCTACGGCGCGTGGGACGGCGGCCCGGATCCGCTCGCGCCGCCGTACGACGTGCGCGGCGCGGTCGATGAGCTCGGCGCGCGACGTGCTGGCCGGCGGCAGCCTGCGCGAAGCCCTGCGGGATCTGCTGCGCCGCGGTCCGCAGGCGCCGGGGGGGCTCGACGATCTGGCGGCCAGGGCGCGCCGCCAGCGGCGGAGGCGCTGCGCCGCGGGCGGCTCGACGGCACGGTGACCCGGGCTCGCAGCTGCTGGACCAGGCGCTCGCGGCGGAGCGCGACGAGCTGCGTGGCCGGGACGACGACGACGCCCGGTTCGCCGAGGCCGAGCTGGACACGCTGCCGCGACGACCGCCCGGGCGGTCGACGAGCTGTCCGACTACGACTGGCGCTCAGCGACGAGGCCCGCGCAGACCTACGAGCAGATCCAGGACCTCCTGCGGCGCGAGGTGCTCGAGCAGCCGTTCGCCGGGCATGAAGCAGGCTCTGCCCGACCCGGCCGCCCAGCAGGCGGCCGCCGAGATGATGCCGACCTCAACGAGCTGCTCGACCAGCACGCCCGCGGCGAGGACACCACCGACCGGTTCCGCGACTTCATGGACAAGCACGGCGACTTCTTCCCGGAGAACCCGGCGAACCTCGACGAGCTCATCGACTCGCTCGCCCGCCGGCCGCCGCCGGGCGAGCGGCTGATGCAGTCGCTGTCACCGGCCAGCAGCGACGAGCTCGCCGATCTGATGCGGCAGGCGCTCGGGAACGGCGCGCTGGCTCAGGAGATGGCCGCGCTGACCGACAACCTGCGCGCGCTGCGCCCAGACCTGCCGTGGGGCCGCGGCGAGCGGGTACGCGGGAACGGATCACTCGGCTCGGCGAAGCGACCGGGGCGCTGGAGGAATCGGCGAGCTGGACGACCTCGATCGATCAGCTTGGCCAGGAGCACCCGGGCGCGACGCTGGACGACATCGATGTCGAGGCGGTCGCACGGAACCTGGGCCGGCACGCCGCCGACGACGTGCGGCGGTTGCAGGAGCTGGAACGAGAGCTGCGCCGGCAGGGCTGGATCACCCGTACCGCGGACGGCTCTGACGCTCAGCCCGAAGGCGTTGCGCCGGCTCGGCCAGCACCGCGCTGCGCGCGGTCTTCGCCGATCTGGGCCGCCGGCCGGCGGGGACAGCACGACCTGCGCGAAGCCGGCGCCGCGGGCGAGCGTGACCGGGGCGAGCCGGCCGTGGCAGTTCGGCGACGAGCAGCCGCTCGACGTCGTACGCACGGTCGTCCCGCGCGGTCCGGCGAGCCGGGTCCGGGGACTGCCGGTCGAGCTGGCGGTCGAAGACTTCGAGGTGGTGGAGACCGAGCGGCGGGCGTCGGCGGCGGTCGCGCTGCTGCGTCGACCTCTCGTACTCCATGGTGCTCGAGGATCGCTGGGGCCCGATGAAGCAGACCGCGCTGGCGCTGCGCACCTGATCGCGACCCGGTTCCCGCAGGACGCGCTGCAGATCATCGGGTTCGGCCTGGCCGCGTCGCCGCTCAGCCAAGTCGGAGCTGGCCGGCGCCGAAGCCGGACTGCGAGCAGGGCACCAACCTGCAGCACGCGCTGCGGCTGGCCGGGCGGCACCTACGCAGGCACCCGGGCCGGAGCCGGTGGTCTCGTCGTCACCGACGGCGAGCCGACCGCGCACCTGACCCGGAGGACGGGCACGCTGTTCTGCTGGCCGCCGCTCCGGAGACGATCGAGGCGACGGTCGCCGAGGTCGACCAGCTGACCCGGTACGGCGCGACGCTCAACGTGTTCATGCTCGGCGACGACCCCGGGCTGCGGCGGTTCGTGGACGCGATGGCCCGGCGCAATGGCGGCCGGGTGTTCACGCCGGACGCCGAGGACCTAGGCCGAGTACGTGATCTCCGACTACATCCGGGCACGGCGCGGTCGGCGCACCTGAGTTGGTCCGCCCGAGCCAGGCCAGTCCGAGCCGACGGGTGGATCCGGGCCAACGGGTGGATCCGGGCCGGTTCGTCCGCTCAGCCGGTCCATTCGCGGGCCACCAGCACCACCCGGAACCCGTCCGGATCGGTGAGCGTGACCCCGAACCGATCCCAGTACGGGTTGGCGCTCGGCACCGGCTCGGCGCCTGACTGCCGTACCAGCCGCTCCACCTCGGCCTGGCTGCCGACGTAGAGCACGAGCAGGTCCTCGACGTGCGCCACCGGCGGCCGAATGTGGCCGGTCGCGGTGAACTCCAGATGCGCGCCGGTACCAGGCACGCCGAGCATGACACCGTCGTATCCGTCGTGACCGGAGAACCGCCCGATCTCAGGCAGATCCAGGCCGTCGCGATAGAACGCCACCACTTGCTCCAGACGCCCGGTCTGCCGGGCTACTCGTAGCTGCAAGCGTCTCACCCGTCTCGCTGTTTCCTGTTCATCGTCTCTGTTCATCGTCTCTGTTCGTCGTTTCCTGTTCGGGGTTCGGGGTTCGCTACTCCTTGTTCACCGGGCGCTACTCGCCGGCGAGCAGCTGATCGAAGGATGTCGTCAGCTCGAACGGATCCGCAGCGCCGGCCGGCTCGCACCGGATGACCTCGGCCGCCAGCTCACCCGCCGCCCGGTCGATCCGGGCACGTAGCGGCGCCAGTTGCGGCCCGCCGCCCCAGTCATCGGTGGCGGCGAAAACCGACGTCGGTACCACCACCGCGCGCAGGTAGACGAAGACCGGCCGGACCGCGTGTTCCAACATCAGCGAGTGCCGCGCCGTCCCTCCGGTCGCGCCGAGCAGCACCGGCGTGCCGACAAGCGCCTGATCATCCAGCACGTCCAGGAACGACTTGAACAGCCCGCTGAACGAACCCCGGAACGTGGGCGTCACCGCGATGACGCCGTTAGCGCTCGCCACCGAGTCCAACGCCGCCTTCAGCGGCTCCGACGGGAAGCCGGTTACCAGGTTGTTCGTCACGTCGCGTGCGAAGTCCCGTAGCTCGAGAACGGTGACATCGGTCTCCGCACCGAGCCGGTCCAGCGCGGCAACGGCGGCCGCGCTGAGCTGGTCGGCAAGCAACCGGGTAGACGACGGCTGGTTTAGACCGGCCGAGACGACGACCAAGGACCGGCGGCTCATGCGCTCGCCTCCGGGCCTGCGCTGGTGATGGCCGAGCCCGCGTCTGCCGCGGCCGACCCCGTCGTCTCAACCGGCGACGCCGCCTTCGCGACCAGCGACGCCGCCTTCGCCACGAGAGACCCGTGGGTCGGAGCTTCCGGTACGTGTGCCGGTCGCACCGCGTCGAACTCCTTCCGCAGCACCGGAATCACCTCCTCGCCGAGCAGATCGAGCTGTTCCAGCACCACCTTCAGCGGCAGCCCGGCATGATCGACCAGAAACAGCTGCCGCTGATAGTCGCCGACGTAGTCACGGAATCCGAGGGTACGGTCAATGACCTGCTGCGGGCTTCCCACGGTAAGTGGCGTCTGCGCGGTGAACTCCTCAAGCGATGGCCCGTGGCCGTAGACCGGGGCGTTGTCGAAGTACGGCCGGAACTCCCGGACCGCGTCCTGCGAGTTGCGCCGCATGAAGACCTGGCCGCCGAGCCCGACGATCGCCTGGTCGGCCGCGCCGTGGCCGTAGTGCTCGAACCGCCTCCGATAGAGCCCGACCATCTTCTGGGTGTGCTCCTTGGGCCAGAAGATGTGGTTGGCGAAGAAACCGTCGCCGTAGTAGGCGGCCTGTTCGGCGATCTCCGGGCTGCGAATCGAGCCATGCCAGACGAACGGCGGCACGCCGTCGAGCGGACGCGGCGTCGATGTGAATGACTGCAACGGGGTGCGGAACTTGCCGGCCCAGTCCACCACGTCCTCACGCCACAACCGGTGAAGCAGCGCGTAGTTTTCGATGGCCAGATCGATCCCGTTGCGGATGTCCTGGCCGAACCACGGGTATACGGGTCCGGTGTTGCCGCGGCCCATCATCAGGTCCACCCGGCCGTCGGCCAGGTGCTGGAGCATTGCGTAGTCCTCGGCGATCTTGACCGGGTCGTTGGTCGTGATGAGGGTGGTCGACGTGGACAGCAGCAGCCGTTCGGTCCGGGCCGCGATGTAGCCGAGCATCGTGGTCGGCGACGACGGAACGAAGGGCGGGTTGTGATGCTCGCCCATGGCGAACACGTCGAGGCCGACCTCTTCGGCCTTGAGCGCGATCGCGACCATCGCCTTGATCCGATCATGCTCGCTGATCGTCCGGCCCGTCGTCGGGTCCTGGGTCACGTCGCCGACCGTAAAGATTCCAAACTGCATCGCCGTTGTCGCCACCTCTGCTCGATGAACGCCCGTCGTGGGCGCCATGTAGCCCCCAACAACATGCTTGCGTCGTCAACTATTTCCCGCTAGCGCGCCGGTCATTCCCGCCACTTCATGCTGCTCCCCCAGCCGCGCGCGGCGTGGCGCATTTGGCTGGGCCATGGAGTCGGGTCGCCCACGCCCGGACGCCGCAAAAACGGAGGCGTCGCGACCGACATGGCGCCGCCGCTGTCATCGAGGGCGTGATACCGCCGCTCGGGCGGCTCGTGTGATCTTCTCGCACCGGGCCTGCCAGAAGGCATCGTCGCGTTGCGGTCCGGCGGTCTCGGCCGAGCCACCCGTCGAGCCATCGAGCTGTTCACGCAGGATGTCGGCGTGTCCCGCATGTCGGCTGGTCTCGGTGAGCATGTGGACCATGACGTTGAACAGCTTTACGTTGGGCCGCGGCCACCATGGCACATAACCGGGTGCGTCAATGGCGAGAACCTCGATCGTCGCGTCCGAATGCCGCCACGCGCGCTGGTAGCGGTCGATGATCTCCTCGCGCGTCTCGTGCTCGGTCGCCCACATATCGGCGCCGCGTGTGGTGGCGTCGTCCCATCTCGGCAGCGGTCCGGGAGACGGCCGGTCGAAGACCTCACCGAAGTATCTGGCCTCCCAGGTGGACAGGTGCTTGATCAGGCCGAGAAGATTGGTGCCGGTACGAGTCAGCGGCCGGCGAATGTCGTACTCGGAAAGCCCGTCGAGCTTCCAGACCATCGCCTTGCGTATCCACCGCAAGTCGTCATGGAGATATTCCTTCGCGAAATCGTCGATCATGGATTATGAGCCTGCCATATGGACTCCATGCGCTCCCTGTCCTTCATGCACGCCAGGCCGTTCGTGCACACCAACCGTTCGTGCACACCAACCGTTCGTGCACACCAACCGTTCGTGCACATCTGCCCTTCGTGCTCACCGAACCGCGGCGGCTCCACGGGTGCGCCGCAATGGCCCGCACCCGCGGCCGACTGCGTGGCGGTCCAATCCGATTCGTGGTATCCAGCCATTCCGTGCGCGAGCGCGCGGCGGACCGCACCAGCCACGGACCCGGCTGGTGTCATGGAAGCTTCAAATCATCAGGAGCCTCAAATCATTCGGCCGGTCCCGGCGCCACCGGCCGGGTCACGGTCTTCGCCTGCGCACCGATTGGTGGTAGTCGTTGCGGCGCGGTGTCCGAACGGGGTCGATCCAGACCGGCGGTATCACCTCCGGCACACCGGCCACGCTCATCGCGAGTTGCCAATCCGAATGATGAATCAAGTAGTGGTGAAACGCGCACAACAGAGCGCCGTTAGCCAGGTCGGTGCGGCCGCCACAGCTCCAGAACTCAATGTGGTGCACCTCGCACGCGCTCGGCGGGCGGTCGCAGCCAGGAAAGACGCAGCCGCAGTCCCGGACGATGACTGCGTTGCGTGCCGGACCGGACCAGGTGCGCTGAGCGCGGCCCAGGTCAAGCACCTGGCCGGCACCGTTCATGACCACGGGAAGGATTCGGGCGTCACATGCCAGCCGCCGCACGCTTTCCGGGGTGATCGCGAAACCGCTATCCAAGACCCCCGATCCGAGTTGTCCGGCCAGTAGGTCAAAGTCGACGGTGACCGCGAGCTGCGCACGGTCCGGCGGCACACCGGCACGCTGCGCGCCGTCACCGGCGAGCGCGGTTCGGCACAGCTCCTCCAACGCATCGGCTCGACGCTGGGCCGCGCTGCGATCGTCGATCTCCACGCCGTCGAGGCGGGGCCGCTTGACCGCCAACGGCGCGAGTGCCGTCGTCACGGTCGCCGCCATCTCAGGCGTCAGCCAGCCGCTGATCCGCACCCGATGATTCGGTCGATCCGGGCTGAGCGTCAGCTGTCGATCAATGCGGGCTCGCTGCTCGGCGCGTTCCAGCGCCCGCGCATCCTGCTCGTCCGCAATCTCCGGTGCCACATGCGCGACCACTCGGGACCCGGCAACCGACAGCTGCTCCGGTCCAAGCGAACCGGCGCACGCCAGCAATCTCTGCTCGGCGGCCGCCACGATGGTCGGATCGACCCGGGATCGGAGATCCGCCAGCACATCACCGATCGCGTCTGCCTGGTCGGCGGTGACGGCTCCGGCTGCCAGCGCCGCGCCTACGGACGGCTGCTGGTCGGCGGTCGCCGCAAGCCTCGCCAATTGCCGCGCGTGGTAAGCCGACATGAGGCCCGCATCTCGCAACCACGACTTCGCCGACCGGTAGCCCAGCTGTGCTGGAATCCCCCGCCCGCTCATCTCGCCCACCACCACCGCCGATAGCGAGGTCAGCATTGCGATCAGGCGCTGAGCCCTCGACAACACTTCCGGCAGCGCCAGATCCGGCAGCCCGTAGCCGGCGCGTTGCGTCGCGGTCGCCACTAGCGGCACCAGCTCGTCAAGCGCGGCGATCAGATCGACCGGCCCCGACATCTCGGTCGCGGGCTCGCTGTGGGATGCGCGGGCGGCACCAGCGGGCGCCGCGCCCGCAGGCGCCGTGCCCGTAGGCGCGTCAAAGGGCCTGGCCGCGCCGCTCGGCACGCAATCAACCCGCGTCTCTCCCACCCGAACACCATCTCACCCAGGTACGACAATCCAGCGATGTATATCGATGCCAGCGCGGAGAATCTTCGAGAGCTTTTCGATGTCGTGTCGGCGTTCCGGGGTTCGGAGCGTCCCGAGGTTCGGAGCGTCCCGGGGTTCGGAGCGTAAGCGTGCCTGTCAGATGATCCGACTCCGTGATGGCGGGAGCAACTGTGTGCTGGCGGGAGCAAAACCTTGTGGAGCGGTACTCGATTGATCATGTGCTGAGATGCTCGTGAAGCATCTGCCAGGTGCCGTCGATATTGACGAGCACGTTGGTTCCTCGTCCACTGCCTGACCTCGGTTGTCCGTTGACGGTTCCGGTCCAGGCGAAGCGGTAGCGGCAGACCGCGTGGTCGTGGTCGACGGCGATCCACTCCAACTCGTCGATCCGGTAGACCTCGTCGCGGATGGTGGCGAAGGTATCGGCTATGGCGGCCAGCACGGCGTCGCGGCCGCGGTGTGATCCGTCGGAGAACCAGTAGACGGCATCGGGCGCGATAAGCGGTGCCAGCCGTGCGATGTCGTGGCTGTTGGTCGCCTGCTCGTAGGCGCGGACGAACCCGGTGGGCGCGTCGATGAGCTCCGGCATGTGCTTTCCCTTCCGAACGGGAGGCACCACCCGCCCAGACGTTCCGTGGTCTACGAGCTGGCGGCAGCGGATATCAGCGAGTCGACGGTCGCTTCATCGATTCCGAGCGCCGCCGCGGCGTCGGCCCGGCTGCTCGCCAACTCGGCCACTCGGGCAACCGCCTCGCCGTACCGCCGGGTGGCCCGCTCGAAGGCATGCTTCGCCTGCGCGTACTGCGTCTGCAGGCCCATCGCCTCGGCGACGGCCGCCTCGTAGTCATTGAAGACTGGATAGCTTTCCCCATCGATCCAGATCTGCAGGCCCTCGTCATCGTCGGTGAGGTACCCGTCCTGGTCCGACGATCGTCCGCGCAGCCTTTCAAGATCGTTAATCTGTACCACGCCGCCGGGCAGTTCCTGGAACAGCGCCACACCGTCGGGGCCGGCGACCGCGAGCCGCGCAGCGTTATCCGGCCCTACTTGTGCGGTGTATGTCGTCACCGGACGAAGCTACCGCGCTGGCCCGGACGATGGAATGCGACGACTCGTCACGGCGGGTTCGTCGTAACGGAGCCTCCGGAGGCTAGCTACCGGACGACCGGCACAGACGAGGACATATGGTACTCGTGGTACCGGACGACCCGATACCGGACCCGGAATCGCCAAAGCGCCCGACACGGACCCGGATCACGAACCCGAACCCCCCGAGGGGCCGGACGACGGGGATGAGCCGGAAGAACCCGACGAGCTAGAGGACGTCGTGGACGGACCGGACTTTCCGGACGGCTGCGAGCCGCTGTCCGACGGCGACGGCGCGTTGGACGGATTCCCCGAGCCCGAACCCGACCCCGACCCCGACCCCGCAGGCGGGGCGGATGCCGAAGCCTGGGCCGACCCCGACCCCGACGGCGAGGCGGAAGGCGAGCCCGCAGACGGGCTGGAGGACCCGCCGGACGATCCGGAGTCGCTCGTACCGAACTGCCATGACGAACTGGAACTCGGGCTGGGTCTGCGGGTGGACGTCTGCGAGCCGGATGGGCCGCGCCCTCCGGCGCCTCCGGACAGGCTGACCGCCGCGACCACGCCGGCGACAACCAGCGCGAGCGCACCGAGCAATGACGCCATCAGCCGTCGGCGTGGACGAACGGGCGCTCCGCCCGGCCCGGCGTACGCGGCCGGCATCGTCATGGTGCCGCCCGTGCCCGGGCGGGCTACCGGCCGTACCGCCGCGGTCGCGCGAATCGCGATCGTCGGCGCCTCGCCGAACGCGGGGTGACGAACGGTCGGCATCGCGCCAATCGTCTCGTCGCCCTCACCGGCGCTCGCGGCAGCGGCGATTGTGGCCCTAGCGGCGTCCGCCGACGCGGCCATCTCGGACGCGGCGGCAAAGCGATCATCGGGGTCTTTCGCCAGCGCCGTCATGACCACTCCGCGAACCGCCGGCGGCACGTCACGCGGCAGCGGTTCCGGCTCATCGCTGAGCTGGCTCAGCGCGATCGTGATCGGGTTGGTGCCGTCGAACGGTGGGCGGCCGGCGAGGCAGTGATAGGCCACCGCACCCAGCGCGTAGAGATCGGTCGCCGGTGACAGGGGCAGCCGCGACACCTGCTCCGGCGCCATGTACCGGGCCGTGCCGATGACCTGTCCGGTCCCGGTGAGATCGCCGGAGGTTCCCGATCGCGCCACGCCGAAGTCGACCAGAACCGCTCGGCCAGTAGAGTCGATCAACACGTTGTCGGGCTTCACGTCCCGGTGGATGATCCCCGCGTCATGAACCGCCTGCAGCGCGCGGGCCACCTGGGCGACCACGTCCATGGTGGCGGCCGTGCCCAGCCGGCCTTCCCGGGCCATGCGCGCTCCGAGCGACTCCCCGTCGACAAACTCCATGACCAGGTACGCGTACCCGTGCGCGCCGTCGCCGACCTCGCCGTAGTCGTACACCGAGACGACGCCCGGATGATCCAGTGCGGCGATGGATCGGGCTTCGTGGCGGAATCGCTCGCCGAAGGTAGCGTCGTCTCGCATTTCCGAGCGCATCGCCTTGATCGCGACCGGGCGGTTCAGCACTTCGTCATGCGCGCGCCACACGTCGCCCATGCCGCCCGCCGCGATCGGCTCCACCAGGCGATATCGGCCGGCGATCAGGTCTGCGGGTTCCATCCTCGCGAAGCTACCCGCGCTTAGGCACGATCATGCTGGTTCACGGTCTCGATTTCGCGCTAATTCGGCGCAGCCGCCGGGCGGATCCACCCGCTTGGGAGAAATGTCATGCTTTATCCACGCTAACACTACATAAAGACATTTCGCGGTCACGCTTAGCTTAGGTGCTCGCGAGGAGACCCTGGTCACCTTCTGCCTGCCGGGCATCGTTCCGGCCAAGCGGCCGTGCCGGCCCCGCACCGTGCCGTTCGCCGGTCGTCGCGGTCGGCGTCGGTGGCGGCGTCAACGGCCAGGAGCCGAGCCGCCATCATCTGGGCCGCCCAGCCGTCATGATCCGAGCCACCATGATCCGAGCCACCATGATCCGAGCCGTCATGATCCGAGCCGTCATGATCCGAGCCTCCGGCCCGACCGGGGCTACTCGATCACGGACTCGCTCGCGCCCGGGAGGCACGCATTCGGTCGCCCGGCCGATGGCGATCCAACTGTGATCCGAACTTGCACGATCGTCTCCGGCCGGCCTCTGCCAGGTGCTGCCGGCCGGACACGATCATGAACCCTGCTACAGCCGGCGCAGCGTCTCCGAGTCCCGGATGCCTTCGAACTTCCGGTCCAGCACCAGCCCGAATACCGGCTCATCCGGCTCGGCGCGCTCGAACAGCGTCATCGACGAGCGCAGCTTCAGGGCGTCCACCTCTGAGAACATCTGCCCCACCGTACGGTCGGCGGCATCGGCCACGATCCGCGAGATGCGCAGCAGGCGAGGCAGCAGGACCGGATGTTCCAGGTACGCCCGAGCCTCGTCCAGTGACGAGATGGCGTACCGCTGCGACATCGAACTGCGGCCCAGCCCGGCAATCTGCGGGAACACGAACCACATCCAGTGACTGGCCTTCGCCCCAGCCTCGAGTTCGGCGACCGCCCGATCGAACGTGCCGTCCATGTTCTGCGCCGCGACGAACCGCGCAAGGTCGTACGGGTCATCCATATGTCAAGTCATCCATGGAACGGGCCGCCTCGTCAAACCACCGGCGGCGCGCTCATGGCGGCTCCGATGATGCCGGCCTCGTTCTGCATCTTGGCGGGAACCACCTCGGTCGGCACATCGATCAGGGGCAGGTACTTGTCCGACTTCTTGCTGATGCCACCGCCGACGATGATGAGTTCCGGATAGAACAGCCGGTGCAACAGGTTGAGGTAGTCCTCCAGCCGGGCCGCGTACTCCTTCCAGGACAGGTCATCGCGCTCGCGGGCCGACTCGGCCGCCCAGTCCTCGGCCTCACCATGATGAAGGTGGATGTGACCGAGTTCGGTATTCGGCACAAGGTGGCCCTTGACGAACACGGCGCTGCCGATGCCGGTACCGAGGGTGACCACCACCACGGTGCCGGTACGCCCGACTCCGGCGCCGTATCGCATCTCGGCGGCTCCGGCGGCGTCGGCGTCGTTGAGCACCGTGACGGCCCGGCCGGTCGCCTGCACCAGCAGGTTGACCGCGTTCACGCCGATCCAGGATTCGTCGATGTTCGCGGCCGTGCGGGTGACGCCGTCGATCACCACCGAGGGCATCGCCACCCCGATCGGTCCGGGCACGCCGACCTCGTCTATCACCTCTCGCACCACGGCGGCGACCGCGTCCGGAGTCGCCGGGGACGGGGTGGAGATGCGGACCCGTTCCGCTGTCAGCTCGCCCGCGCTGAGGTCGACCGGGGCTCCCTTGATGCCGGAGCCTCCGATGTCGACCCCGACTGTCACTGGTTCACTCGCCATGTGCCTCAGCTTTGCACAGGCCCGGCCTCGCAGCGCCCGCGCGCCCGCGCCGCCGGGCCGGGACGCCTCCGGAGGGTGGGGCCGCCCCGAGGTTGGCTGCTCCTGAGGTTGGCTGCTCCTGAGGTTGGCTGCTCCCGAGCTTGGCCGCTCCTAAAGTGACAGCGGACTACGCGGCACCGGGAACGCCCAGCAGGTACGCCCCAGTACCGAGAGCGGCCAAGGTCAGCACGGCGTACAGGAACACCCAGAAGCCGCCCGGTACGTGGGTTAGCCCGGCAAGCTGGTCCGCGTCCGAGTCCCGGGCCCTCCCCCGCCTCCGCTGGGCACCCAGCTCGAACACCGGCCGGACGCCGCCGACCAGCAGGAACCAGATTCCGGTGTACGCGAACGCGGCCTGCACCTGCGCCGACGCGTACCAGGTGATGGCGAACACGACGCCGCCGGTGATGAGGATGGCGACCAGCCCGTAGAAGTTCCGAATCATGATCAGCATGAGGAACAGCAGCGCGAGTGTGATCCACAAGGTCAGCTTGATGCGATGGCCGGCGAGGGTTATCGCGCCGCCGATGCCGAGCAATGACGGCGCGATGTACCCGATGAGCAGCGTCGCGAACATGCCAAGTCCGCGTGGTCTGCCCTTGGTGAGGGTCAGCCCGGAGGTGTCGAATCGCAACTGGATCGCCTGCAACCGCCGTCCCGACAGCACCGCGATAAGAGCGTGGCCGCCTTCGTGGGCGATCGTGATGGCGATCCGGGCCAGGCGCCAGGCTGGCCGGTACGCGACGACGGCGAGTGCGACCACTCCCGTGATCAGGACGAGTTCGTGCGGAGGGGCGGGCTGGCGTTGCCAGAGATCGAACATGGCCCCATCCAACCGGGATCGGCCCGCCGTGTCACACCCCGCCCTGCCGGCCACCGGCAGGGCTCATGCACTCGTCCGGTGACGGCGCGGCGGCTGTGGGACTCGGCGCACGGCCGGAAGCCGGATCGAGCGCCTGTCCCGGATCGAGCACCGGCCCCGCCTTCGGGCCGGCGGGGCGATGCCGGCCCACAGCAGGTTGATCGCGGCGCCTGCCCGGGTGCTCCGGATCGAACCACCGAGCACCCGGCCTCGACCAGGCGACCGGCGATGCCGTCGAGCGCCGTCAGATCGAACTCGGGATCGGCGTACCGGATGCCGGTCCGGCCAGGCCACACGCGTGCCCGCGTGGCCGGTTTGGCGATCGGCTCCGAGCGGGTACCGTCACGGCAACCGACGTCCGGACGAGACCTGGAGGGACATTGTCACGCGACGCATGGATCCTGCTCGGCATCGCGGTGCTGGTTGTCGGTGCGGTAACCCTGTTCTTCGCGCTCCGCATGACGTTCCGGCTGGTGGCGATCAAACGATCCCTGAATCAGCTCGGCGCCAGCGGGAAGCTCGCCTTCTGGGGTGCGCTCGCATATCTGATCTTCCCGATCGACCTCCTGCCCGACCCGATCTACTTGGACGACATGGCGGTCGTCGGCGGCGCGCTGTTCTTCCTCACCCGGTTGCTCCGCAAACAAGAGACGCTGCGCGGCGCTATCCCGCACGCTGAACGGATCGCCAGCAGTACCGCGCTCGCCGCGGCGGCACCGCATCCCCGCCAGCCCAGCGACCGGCCGGCAAGCAGCCTCGCCGTTAGCCCCGTCAACCGTGTCGGCCGCCCGGGCCCGCCGGCGCAGCGCGGTCAGCGGAACAGGTCTGGCGGTGGTACCGGAGAGTCGACCGCGGCCGCGTCGGTGACCGGGCGCGCACCGGCGACAAACCGGTTCAGATCCTCGCCGACCACTAGCCGGGCCGGGAACATATCGCGGGCGGCCGTGGCGGCCAGCTCGCTTATCGGGATCCGGCCCTCGACCGCGGCCGCCACCAGGATCAGGTTGCCGAACCGCCGGCCTCGCAGCACGCCGGGCTCGGCCATCAGGCACACCCCACCAAACTCCGCACGCAACGTGGCGACCTGACCCCGGGCGAATCCGAGCCGGCCACCGTCGGAGATGTTCACCGCGTACAGTCCGTCCGGCCGGAGAACGCGTCGGACCGAGCGGGCGAATTCGACGGTGGTGACGTGCCGGGGCACCCGGGCGCCGCCGAACACGTCGCCGATCACCACGTCGAAGCGCCCGGCTGCGGAGGCATTCGACCACCTCGCGCGCGTCGGCAGAGCGTACTCGCAGGTCGACGTGGCGTGGCAGTGGCAGCTCCCGGCGGATTAGCTCGATCAGTCGGGCATCGCGCTCGACCACGCGCTGCGTGGACTTCGGCCGGGTAGCGGCGACATAGCGCGGCAGCGTCAGCCCGCCACCGCCGAGGTGGAGCGCGACGATCGGCTCACCCGGCGGCGCCATGGCGTCGAGTACCGCTGCCAGACGCCGGGTGTACTCGAACTCCAGGCGGGCCGGATCGCCGAGATCTACGTACGACTGGGGGTAACCGTCAAGCAGCAGCGTCCACCCGCCCGGACGATCCGAGTCACCGCGCAGTTCCGCGATACCGAAGTCGACCTCGGTCACGACCCCGACGGGCCCGCGCACCCTAGCCACGGGCCGACCATCCGGACCACCGGATTGCCCCGATCCGGACCAGCGGCCCGGAAATGAACGGCCCTGGTGCCGGAGCGTCCGCCGCGTCTTCCGGCACGCTGCGATATCGCGGGTACCGCCGGGCCAGCTCGGCCAGCGCGATGGCGGACAGGCCGAGACCGGAAGCGGTCGGCGCGGTCGCGTTCGGGATCAGGTCGATGATGGTCGCCGTCCCGTCGGCGCGCGCCCACCAGAGCTCGTTCCAGTCGTCCGAGTAATGGTCGACAAGCACTGACACGGCCGGATTCCGGCGGATGTTGTCAAGCCGGCGCAGCTTCGCCGTCGTCTTGGGCTTGCCGTCGACGGCGAAGTAGAGCTCGTCGCCGACGAGCGCGAACACGATGGGTACCAGGTGCGGGCGCGCCGATCGGTCGGCGGTCGCCAGCCTGGCTACCCGCGCCGCGGCAAACCGGTCGCGCGCCTGCTGAGCGTTCATCCGCATACTAGACGACGATATCGGGGGCGGCACGTGCACCGGTGACCCGGCCCGGCCGGCCTCAATAGGATGGTAACCATGCGATTTGGAGTCTTCGTTCCGCAGGGATGGCGCCTCGACCTGGCCGGCATCCCGATTACCGACCACTGGACCGTCATGCGCGACCTGGCCGTCGCGGCTGATCAGGGTCCGTTCGAGTCGATCTGGGTCTACGACCACTTTCACACCGTACCGGTTCCGACCGACGAGGTGACCTACGAAGCTTGGACGATGATGGCCGCCTTCGCGGCGGCCACGTCCCGGGTACGCCTCGGGCAGATGTGCACATGCATGGGGTACCGGAACCCGGCCTACCTGGCGAAGGTGGCCGCGACCATCGACGTGGTGTCCGGCGGCCGGGTCGAGATGGGCATCGGCGGGGGCTGGTACGAGCACGAGTGGCGCGCGTACGGCTACGGGTTCCCGTCCGCGGGTGACCGGCTCGCGCATGCTCGACGAGGGCGTGCAGATCATGTCCCAGCTCTGGACCACCGGGACCGCGACCTTGCACGGCAAGCACTACCAGGTCGACGGGGCCATCGGCCGGCCACTGCCGCTGCAAGAGGGCGGCATCCCGCTGTGGGTGGCCGGCGGCGGCGAGCGGAAGACGCTGCGCACCGCGGCCAAGTACGCCCAGTACACCAACTTCGACGCCACTCCCGGAGGTGTTCGTCCGCAAGTCCGAGATCCTGGCGCAGCACTGCAAGGACGTCGGCACCGACTTCGACGCGATCACGCGGTCCGCGCAACTTCAACGTGATCATCGGCGAGACCGAGAAGGACGTCGCGGACAAGCTGGACTGGACGCGAGCGCACCTGCGGCCTTACCTGCCGGCCGAGCGGCTGGACAGCACCATCGGCAACCTGGCATCCGGACCGCTGGTCGGCACCCCGGAGCAGATCATCGAGAAGCTGGCCGAGCTGCAGGACCTCGGGATGACGTACGCGATCGCGTACTTCGTCGACGCGGCGTACGACCGGGGCAGCATCGACATGTTCGCCTCGAAGGTGATCCCGGCACTGTCCTGACCGCGGGAATCACCCTAACCGTGGGATCGGCGCTGATCTTCGGGGCGGTGCCGCGCCTTTGCGACGGCGCCGGGCCTTTGGTGACGGCGCCGGACATCCTGCGCGGCGCCGATGCCGCAGGCCGACGAGTGGACGCTGACGGCTGTGATCATGAACGGTAGCCAGCCCTCAGCGTCCACTCGGCAGTGACCGGTCAGGGTTCGAGGTCGGTAACGCCTTGCCGCTGGCCACATCGAACGGTACGGAGACCTGGTCATGCACGATCAGCCAGCTTCCGTTGATCTTCTGGAAGCAGAACGTGCCCCGGACCCACATGCCGTTCGTCGCCGTCCCGTCATGGAGCGTGCCGCTGAGCCGACCGAAGCAATGCCCGAACGCCACATTGTCGCCCACGGTGAGTGCCAGGTCGCGAACCTCATAGCTCACTTCCTGAAATATCGTGAACACCCTGGCCCAGTTCTTTGCCTTCGCATCGATCCCTACGTGCTGTAGCGGTGGCTCGACGTCGAAGGACACCACGTCGGCCGCGTAAAGCTTGCCTGAAGCCGTTCGAGGTCCTTGGCCCCGACTGCGCCGATATCGTCCTGCGATGCGCTGCGCAATCCTGGCTTCGTCGATCTCGCGTCTGGGCTAGGCATCGCCGCCTGTCTCCCCTCTCCGGCGCCGAAACGTGGTCGCACCTCAACCTGGCTCCGTGCCCACGCTCGACTGCCAGCGGCCATGACGCACCGCGCGCGTGCTCACGCCCGCCGGCCTCTACATTCCGAAGGGTCGGGCCGGCGGACCTCCGGAGGACGCCATCAAGCGGCAGCAGATCACCAGCGCCGGTCTTCACTTCCGTCCGATGCGGCCATAGTGCGCTCCAGGTCGAGCTTCGACCTGCCTCCGCGCGGAGCGCTCAGCGGCTCCGTTTCCAGTCACTGACGCTGCGGCGGCACCGAGCCTGCTTGCTTAAACCGGGCCGTGCTTGTTTAAGGGCCGGGCCGGCGTCAGTCGGCGTCAACCGCGACCCGCTCTGCGTCCGGCTCGCGCCGCTGCATCGGCACGCCGCCGTCGCGGTGCCGGCTGTCGTGGTCACGGATGTCCTGCAAGCCTGTTGCGTGCCCGGTCCCGGTTGTCGGCATGTCCGGCCCATGTTGGCCTGGCCGCTGCTCGCCCGATGCGAGTCGGGCCGCGTGCGAGGCCCGTGCGACCCGCATCGCCTCAATTTGCGCCGCCCGCTCGCGCGCGGCGCGCTCCGCTCGCTCCTGCTGGGGCTCCATCCGCTCCTGGCGCGGCGTGTCCCTCTGTGGTCCCAGTCCGCGTCTCCTGATCCGGTCTCGCGGTCCGCGTGCTCCTGTCCGATGCTCGCGACCCGCGTGCTCCGGGTCGGGGTGCTCGCGGCCGCCTGCTCCGGGCGGTCACCCTCGGCCTGGTCTGCCGCCTGCTCCGGGCTCGCCTCCTGCTCATGCGACTCGCCTCCGTTCGGCCGCATGCCCGCCGGCATCGCCGTTCCGCGGCCGGTCGGCGCGCACCGGGCACCATGCGGTACTCGCCGGTATCGGCGGTGTGAGCGGCAGCCGCCATCACCGCGGCCGCGGCCAGATCGGCCACCCGCTTGGCTTCCCGCTGCACCCGCGCGCGGGTGTCCTTGGCATGCCGCTCAGCCGAGTCGGCTGCCTTGCGGGCTTCCTCCAGTCGTGTCAGCTCGGCGGTCAGCTCCTCGTGGACCTCGGTAAGCCGCGTCTCCAGCCGGGACACTTCCGCCTTGGCGGCGGCACCCTGCTGGCGGGCGTCGGCGAGTTGCTCCTGAGCGCTGGAAAGGTCCGACTGAAGTTGTGCCAGCGCCTGCTGCCGGGTCTGGATCTCCTGCTGGACCACGGTCAGCTGCTGCTGATGTGACGCCGCCTGCTCGCTGGCCCGGCGCCGCAGATCGGCCGCGTATTGCTGAGCCTCGGCGTGAAGCGTCGCGTTCTTCTGGTCGGCGGCGGTCCGGCGCTCGGCGATCTCCTTATCGACCGCCGCCTTCCACTGCGCCGCGTCCTGCTGGAACTTTGTCCGTGCCGCCTCGATCTCCTGCTGTGACTGCGATCGTGCCGCCTCCACCAGCGACTCCGCCTCGGCCCGGGCCGCCTCGACCTGCTCGACGCCCCGCTCCCGCGCGGCTTCGTTCTCGGCCCGGATCTTCTCGGCCTCCTCGCGCGTGGCGGCGAGCATCTGGTCTGCCTCGGACTGCCGCTCCGCCACGGTCTGCGCCGCCCCGCTGACGATCGCCGCCGCCTGCTTCTCCGACATCTCGATGATCTGATCCACCATCGGCCCGAGATGGCGGAACGAGGCCCGGTCGACCTGTGCCGGGCGCTGCCTTAGCTCATTCAGCTCAGCCTGGAGTTGCTGGAGGTGCGCGGTCAGGCTCTGCAGCTGGCCGAACGCACGGTCCCGATCGGTAGCGAGTGCGTGGATCTCACCGGCTGCCTGGGACACATAGTGGTCGACCTGCCGCTTGTCATAACCGCGCAGAGCCGTCTCGAAGGTGGGTATCGAGGACATCTCCTCATGCGATCCGTACTGTTCATCGCCCTGGGACATGCGCCCAACCTCCAGACATCGTGCGTGCGCGGATGCCGGCGAACCCGGCGCGCCGCAGGGCATGTTACCGAGGATCGGTGCTCCGGTGGCCTCGGGCGTTCAGGCAAGTTAGCGCGGGGCATCCTGGAACGGATCACGGCGAGCGGTCCAAGCGCCGGGCCAGACGGGGTTGGCGGCGGAGGTTCGCCGCCTGCGTCATGGTACGAATCCCGGCAACCGGAGCGAACCGGGCGCGCAGCCGGGCACCGCCCGCGAGGAGGATCAGCGGGTGACGAGGATCAGCAGGGTACGGCATCGGGCCGCGAGGATCCCGCCACCGAGCACACGCGACCCGGAACCGGTATGCATACGGAACCCTACGTATGGAGCCGGATCAGTGACCGTTGCGAGGCCGTATCGACCGATTGACGGGGTCGCGCCCCGACGCGGCCGCCGTTACGGTCGGGCGATGAACGAACCGACGCAGCCCTTGCCGCCCGATCGGGAGCGCTACGCGCCGGGCTCCCCCTATCCTCCGCCGTACCCGCAACCGCCGTCGGAATCCTGGACACACGCCTGGCCAGGCGAGGCGGACCCGCAATCAGCGGGGGATGCGGAGAGCACCGATCCGGCGGGCGACCGCGCAACGACTGGCTCCGGCCTGGCACGGGCGTCGCTGGCGTTGGGCATCGCCGGGCTGGTGTCGGCTTGGTGGACCTACGGCATCCTGTCGCTGGCCGCGGTGGCCAGTGGACATCTCGCGCTGAGGCGGGCCCGGCCCGGCGGTGACGGGCAGCGTGCTCGCGGGCTGGCAATGGGCGGCCTCATCCTGGGATACGCGGTCGTGCTGGTGACGCTGGCGGTGTCGATCGCGGTTCTGATAGGTGACCTGCCCGCGCGGTTCGACGGCTTCGCCGGGCGGTAAAGCATCGCTGTGCATGACCGCGGTAGGCACCAGGCGACCCGGCGGCCGGGTCCTTTGGTCCTGACTTGCGACAAAACTCCCCGCTTGCGCCCGTATGGGCGAATGCTGAACAGATCGGGCAGTACCGCTGGCATAGCTGGGGAGATCAACATGGCGGCCTATCCCGCCGCCCATCCGGCGATCGCCGACCACGGTCTCATCGGTGACCTCCAAACCGCCGCCCTGGTCGCCAACGACGGCACCATCGACTGGTTCTGCGCACCGCGCTTCGACTCGCCGAGCATCTTCGCCGCGCTGCTGGATCCGGAGGCCGGCGGTCACTTCCGGATCACCCCGGAGGGCACCGAATACATCAGCTAGCAGCTGTACCTGCCGGGTACCGCGATCCTGATCACCCGGTTCATGAGCGCCGACGGCGTCGGCGAGGTCATCGACTTCATGCCGGTGGCCGGGTATCAGGCCACCGACCGCCACCGGCTGGTCCGGCTGCTGCGGGTGGTACGCGGCCTGGTCGCCATCGGAGTACTGGTGATGGTGGTGTTCTTCCGCTCGGTCGCGGCCACCGAGCGGGCCGGTCGCGAGCCGCTGCTGTCGCTGCGGCTGTTCAAGAACCGTACGTCCAACTACGGCATGGTCACCCAGAACGCGCAGTGGCTGGTCCTCATGGGAGTGTCGTTCGTGGTGTCGGCGTACCTGCAGGTGGTGCGGGGCTAAAACGCCATCCAGACGGGTGTCATCTTCACCGCCACCACGGTAGGTGTGCTGGGCTCGTCGCTGGCCGCCGAGCGGCTGGCCAAACGACGGCCGCAACGCACCCTCGTCATGGCCGGGTTCGTCGTGACCGCGGCCGGGATCGGTGTCCTGCTGGCGATGGTGGCCGGATCGCCGAGCGCATGGGCGTTCTCCCCTGGGCTACTGCTGATCGGGATGGGCGTCGGGTTGATGCTCACCCCATCGGTGAACATCGTGCAGTCGAGCTTCCCCGACAGTGAGCAGGGCGAGATTTCCGGGCTGTCGCGCAGCAGTGTCCAACCTGGGTTCGTCGTTCGGCACCGCGATCGCCGGCACCATCATCGTCTCCGGGATCGCGTCCACACCCGGCCGCTCGTACGCCCTGGCCATGATGGTCCTTGGCGTGACCGCGCTCGGCGGCCTGATCGCCGCGGCGATGCTGCCCCGGGCATTCAATGCGGCCGGCACGGCGACGCAAGCCACGCCGACGCCCCAGACCCAATAGAGCGGTGCGCCTCCCGGCCGACGGGCACCTTGATCGCCGATCGCGGTAACTAGCTACGATATACCGTCGAAAGTAACCGCGATCGGTGATCATCGGAGCCACAAAGACACTGGCGTCACGCTGATCGTGTCGGCGGCCCGGCGCAGGTCGGCCTCCCTCCGGACAGCCTGGCACAAGCGCGCAGCACGCCCGCCGCGGGCACGAGTGCTACTCCAGTGGCCGCGGCACGATCGCAATGCCGGCCAACGCCGTGGCGATGAGTTGTCCGGGGGCACTTGCCATGCCTGCCATCACGCCTATCGGATGTCGGCGCTGCCGGGTGCACGGAGCGCCGACATCCGGTCTCACACGTCGCGGGCTGTCGTCAGTCCATTCCGATGCGCCGCTGAATCTCACGGAACTGGGGGTAGACGTCAAAGACCTGGATGTGGTTGCCGGACGGGTCCATCGAGCCGAAGGTCCGCCCCTTCCCCATGTCGAAGATGTCGGTACGCAGCGGGATGCCGCGCGCCTTCCAGTCCTGGTAAATCGGATCCACGTCATCGACCTCGAAGCCGAGCATGACGCCGCCGCTCTCATCGGGGATGTGGGCGACGGTCGGCCGTCCGGCCTTTTCGGCGGCATTGAACAGCGCGATGCTGGCACTGCGCTTCTTGGAGCGCAGCCAGGAGAAGTGTTCGCCGCGCGAGAATTCCGGGACCTCCTCGAACCCGAGCAGTTCGGTGTAGAAGGCCTTGGTGCGTTCCATGTCGTGGACAAGAAGGGTGACCAGATCGAGATGTGACATGACGGCTTCTCCTTTTGTTGTGCGCCACCGCGTGGGGGTTTCGCGACAAAACGACCGGAGGCGGCCGGAAACTCAACCGCCCCTGCGGCCGGCCGGGGTTGTACTTTCTCCTACGTACTTGCCTATCCACTCGGTCAGCGGCGCGGCTCCGGACCAGACCTCACGGATTTTTCTCACCGCGGCCGGTTTGTGCATCCAGTCGGCCAGTTCGTATTCCTTCACGACCACGGCGCCCTTCCAGCGCAGAATCTCCTCGCGCGGATGATCCTTGGCATAACCGGCGGGTGTCCGCTTGAGCGGTGGCTGCCGGCCCGGGCCGACCGGCAGGCCGGCTGCGCCAAGATGCGCGACCATCTCCTCGAACTCCGCACCGCTCACGACGTCGTCGATCCGGGCACGGAACCGTTCGATCTGATCGGGTGCCATGACCATCGAGCCGCAGGCCAGCCGCATGCCCGAGGCCTCGAGCCGCAGGAAGCACCCGATGCCGCCGACCGAGCGTTCGCTCGTGGTGACGCCCACCCAGGTCTTGTACGGCGACTTGTCCTTCGAGAACCGGACGTCCCGGTTGGGCCGGAAGGTACGCAGTGGCCCGAACTCCGGCTCCAGGTCGGCCATGATCGCCTCCACCGGCTGGCGGACGCTGACCTCCCAGGTCTGCTTGTGGTCGTCCCAATAGGTCTTGGAGTTGTCGGCCTCCAGGCCTTCGAGGAAAGTGAACAGTTCGCGGGGGAATCCGGCGAACTGGCCCGCCGGCTTACTTGCCACGTCCGGTCACCTTCCCGTTGTAGTCGAGGGCTTCCTGGATCCACGACGTGAGGACCTCGTCGGATTCGACACGGTCCGCCTCGACGACGATCCAGCCCTTGCTCATCTTCCGGCCGCGCATGTACGGCCATCGCGCTCCGTCCCGTTCGAGCAGAGCCTCCACTCGGGCCGGGTCGCAACGAACCATGAGATCGCCCTGGGTATTGGCGGTGGCGGTCATCTTGTCGTTGACCATGAAGGTCAGGCCGCCGAACATGCTCACTTCCCGCACCGTGCGGCCGGAAAGAGCTTCGCGAACACGATCTGCTAGTTCACGGTCATACGCCATCGACTGGGTCCTTTCGTCAACACCGGCGAGTCGGCAATATCGGCGAGTCGGCGAGGTCGATCTGCCGAGCCACATCGCTGTTATCGCATCACAGGATCGCGCGGTTGACAGTTGTTTCGGGCGTCGTTCACTGTGGTGGCGGTCCGGCAACCAACCCGGCCTCCCGGTTTGCGCCGGCCGCCGATGCCGGAGCCGCCGGAGCGGGTTGGGCGGCGCGGCCGCGGTTCAACAAGGCGGCGGAGACGATCAGGGCCAGCGCGGTGCAGCCGGCGCAGATGTAGAAGATCGTGTGGAATCCGTCCACCATGGCCTGTGGCACCGCGGCGGGACCGCCCCGAACCCCGTCCAGTTTGCCGGCCAGAATCGTGCCGAGAATCGCGGCGCCGGCAGTGAAGCCCGTGATGCGAGTCGTGTTAATCATCGACGAACCCAGGCCGGCCCGCTGCGGTGGTGTCGAGGTCATCACCGCGACGGTGAGCGGCGCGAACATGCAGCCGATGCCGACGCCGACGAGGGCGAGCTTCCACCACACGCTGCCGAAACCGGTGTCCGGCTCGATCGTGGTGAGCAGCAAGAACCCCACCGTCACCACCACGGCGCCGATCATGATCGGCACCCTCGGGCCGGCCTTGCCGGCGATGCGGCTGGCCGGCGGCGACAGGAAGAAGATACCCAGCGTCAGCGGCAGCAGCCGAAGCCCGGTCTGCAGGGCGCTGTGCTGCTGCACGGCCTGGAAGAACTGGGCCATGAAGAACATCGCGCCGACGATCACGAACCCGAGCAAGGACGCGATCGCGCAGGCGATGGCGAAGGTCCGATTGCGGAACAGCTCAAGCGGCAGCAGCGGCTCCCGGCCGCGAAGTTCCACGATGATGAACCCGGCCAGCAGAATCGCCGCGCCGACCAGCAGGCCGACGATCAGCCCCGAGCCCCAGTTCGTCCCCGCCCGGCCAGCCTCGATCAGGGCAAGCACCAGGCAGAACAGGCCACCCGCGGCGAGCACCTGACCGGCCAGGTCGACATGGCGCGCGTCCGGGTTCCGGGAATCGCGCAGGAACGGTATTCCCAGTGCCAGGGCGACCACCCCGATGGGCAGGTTCAGCAGGAAGATGGCGTGCCAATTGAAGGACTGGATGAGGATGCCGCCGAGCAGAGGACCAAGGGCGATCGAGACACCGGACACGGCCGTCCAGATGCCGATCGCCTTAGCCCGTCCCGCCGGATCGGTGAACGTGGACACTAGCAGCGACAGGCTGCCGGTGCTGATGGCCGCGGCACCCACGCCCTGCGTCACGCGGCCGACGATCAACCAGCCGAGCGCCGGGGCGAAGCCGCACAACGCGGATCCGAGCACGAACAGCACCAGGCCGGCGAGGAACACAGGTTTGCGACCCCACCGGTCCCCGAGCGTGCCGGTCGTCAGCATGAGTGCTGCGAACGGAAGGGTGTAGGCGTCGACCGTCCACTGCAGGTACGACAGCTGGCCGCCCAGGTCTTTCTGGATCTCGTGCAGGGCCACGAAGATGATGGAGCCGTCCAGCAGACCCATGAAGGATCCGAGGCTGGTGACCAGCAGGGTCAGTGCGCCGATACGACGGGATGTCGTTGTCATGTTCTGAGTTCTCCGATTTGCATACGTCCGCACCCCATTGGCGCGGGCTGATTTTTACCGGATGGACGGTGCGATCGCCGTGGTCAGCCTGCGACCGGCTGCGTCTGGTACTTGGCGAACAGCTCCCTGAATTGCGGGGGAACCAGGAAGGGGTGGACCTCGACCCGGGTCCAGACCTTGTTGAGAATGTACGGCTCGTTCGCGAGCCACTCGTCGATCTCCTCGCGGGTTTCGAAGTCGACGAGCAGAACCCCGCCGGACATCTTTCCGGAGCCGTTGAGCATGGCGCCGCCGAACAGGAACGAGCCGTCCTGCATCATCTTTTCGCCGTTGGCCATGTGGGCGGGCCGGACCTGCATGCGCCGCTCGAAGGTGCCCGGCTCGTCGCCGTCATAGGCGATCACTACGTAGAACATGGTCCGCGTCCTTTCAGTCGCCGGCGCGCTGCGCCCACACCGAGACGGTGGTCGGGGTGTAGATGACCGTTTCCGAGGGCTGCTCGAGAAGGTCGAAGACGGTCTCGACCTCCTTCTGACCCATCAGGCCGGCGGTCACGATCATCGGGGCCAGCTTGGCCAGGCTCATCGTGATCGTCTGGGCCTCGGGGGTCCCGGCCTGAACGGCAGTAAGCTGACAGTCGTTGCCCAGGACCTTCAGGCCGGTCCGGCGTACCGCGGGAAGCAGTTTCATCCCGTAGCCGGGGTCGGCACCGCCGAAGTAGAAGAACGTCTCCAGGGTTACGGCGGCGCGGGTCAGCAGCGGCGACGGCGGGTCGACCCGCTGGATGCTGCGGATGTCGGCCTCCTCGACGAGCAGGAAACCACCCGGCTTGAGCGCCCGCGCGAACTGGCCGAGCACCCGCTCGCGGTCGTCGAGGTGCATGAGCAGTATCTTGCAGTGCACCAGGTCGTACGTGTTCTCGGCCAGCGGGTCCGTGGTTATGTCCTGTTCCCGCACCTCGAGGTTCGGCGCGGACACGCCGGCCATGAAGCTCGGGTCGATGTCGATGGCGTGGACCTTGCCGAAGTTGCCGACGCGGTTCGACAGCCAGCGCGCGATGGAGCCGGCGCCGGCGCCGACCTCGGCGCAGACCCATCCCTCCCGCACCCCGATCTGCTCGAGGTAGCGGATGGTGGCCGGATCGGTCAGCGCCGCGATGCGTTCGAGGCGGACCTTCTCGGGATCCATTGTGGATTCGACTAGCTGCGACACGATACTGACTCCTCTCGGGCGATGGTCGGATCAGACGCCGGTGCGAAAGAGCTTCGGCACCTTCATGGCCAGCATCATGTCGCCCTTGACCTTGAGTTTTCCGGTCATGAACGCCTTCATCGCGTCCTGCCGGCCTTCGGCGATCGCCACCCACGTCGCGCCGCTGGTGGTGAAGGTCGTGTCGGGGTCGTCGACCCCGCCCGGGATGAGCTGCCCCTGGCCGTTGGCGATCCGGAACGCCCATACGCCGGGGTCCTCATCGGTGATCTTCCACTGGAGGGTCCGGTCGATGCCGGCGGCCGCCTCGCCGTCGAATCGGGTCGCGAGGGCTTCGAAGAGTTCTCCGACTGTCATGGTCATGGCACTTCTGCCTTCCTTCTCAGGTCGCCGGGACCAGCAGGACACAGGGTTGCCCAGATGGCAACGCTAGGTGCGAGTGCTTACCCCGGACTTACGGCGCGTGAAAGTCGACCGCGCACGTCACGGGGACGGTGATGCGAAGTACGCGCGGTTGACGGCGATGGCGTCCTCCCACTCGTCCGGGACTTCGTCCTCGGGGAAGATCGCCTCGACCGGGCAGGCGGGCTCACAGGCCCCGCAGTCGATGCACTCGGCGGGGTCGATGTAGAGCTGGGCGTACCGGTCGAACTCGGGGCGGTTGGGGCTGGGGTGGATCGCGTCGGCCGGGCAAGCGTCCCAGCACGCCGTGTCCTTGCTGTCGATGCAGGCTTTCGTGATCACGTACACCATCGGATCTCCCCCTTTCCGCGATGCCGGACCTAGGCGGCCGGCGCGAGGACGTCGGACGCCCGGGTGGCCGGCTCCGGCATGTCCGGCTCAAGGCCCATCAGCCGGGACAGGTTCGACGGCGAGAAGAATTCGTCCCACGGAACGGTGTTCTGGATGACGCCGAAGAACTGGTTGATGGCGTCCTGGTTGCCGCGCATCGCGGCCAGCACGTCCTGGAACGCGTCGTCGAACGGCTCCATCGCGGCGTGGTCGACGATGAAGTCATACAGTGGCTTGAGCGCCTGGTTGCGCCGGTACTCGTAGCCGCGCAGCGCCGTCTCCATCGGCTTGTGCCCGGAGAAACCCGCGTCGATCGCCTCCGCCAGCAGTTCCGCGTCGCGGAACGCGTCGGTGATGCCCTGCGCGGTGATCGGGTCCTTGTGGACGCCGGCGTCGCCGACCAGCGCCCACCCGGGACCGTACGGCCGCCGGAAGAAGTTGGGCCGATTGCCCGCGCCCTTGAACTTGTAGGCCAGCCGGCCGGCGGCGAGCCGGGCGCCCAGATCGGGTGCGATCTCGTCGACCGTCCGGACGTAGCCGGCGTTGACGTCGGTCTTGAAGTCCGCGAAGTCGCGTTCCGGTCGTTCGATGAAGACGGCGGCCTGCCGGTCGTTGGTGGGGAACGCGATGACCGTGCTGCCGGGCCGGGTGAAGAACTCGAGCCCCCGCAACTCGACGTCGTCCCAGTAGGTGTAGTAGCCGAACGCCTTCGGCGGCACCACGTGGTACTGCGGTGAATCGACCGTCTCGGCGACGATCGACCGCAGACCGTCGGCGCCAACCACGATATGGGCACGCTCGGTCACCGTGATGCCGCTGGCACCCCGGCCGCGGATGCCGACCACGCGGTCACCCTCGGTAAGGACCTCCTGAACCGAGAAGCCCTCACGTACCGTTACGCCGGCCGCTGCCGCGGCATCGACCAGGATCTTGTCGAGCACGGTGCGCTTGGGCGCGTAGATCGCGGCGAACCCGCCGTCGACCGGGTACGGGAAGCCGGTCAGGGTGAAATGCCCGTAGCGTTCGAAGTTGAGGTCGAGGACGATGTTGGTCACCGGCGGGCAGCCCGAGGCCTCCACTTGGCCGAGCAGTCCCCAGCGCCGCAGTTGTGCGCTGCCCTCGACCGTGATCATGTGAGTCGAGACGGTGTCGCTGGGGAAACTCGCCCGGTCCAGCAGTAGGACCCGATAGCCCTTCTTGGCCAGCAACATGGCCGTCGGCGCACCGGCGACCCGGGCGCCGACCACGATCGCGTCGTACACGTCGACTTTCCTTTCGACTAGCGGTATCGATGTCGCCGCTACGCGGCAAGTCGTTGCTCGGTGCGCCGACACCAGATCTCGTAGACCGGTTCGACGCTGATCACGGGGAGGTCGCGGGCAGCGTCGTCGAGGGCCGCTGCCGCCCGGCCGCTGTCGCGTCCGCAGTAGATCTCGCAAGCGAGATCCGTGTGCGCGGCCTGATTGCCGGCTTGCCGGCGGCCCCAGGCCGCCGTCGCGGCGCCCCGGGCCAGTTGCGGCCCGTACGGCTCGGCCCGGGCGAGGACCGACTGCAACTCCTGCGCGGTGGCACCGCCGCCGTACGCCGAGGCCAGGCCCACGCCGCTCCACAGGTCGGCGTGCCGGTGCGCGGGGAAGTTCTCGATCTGCCGCACCACCCGGTCCACCGACGCGCCGCCAGAGAACCACAGCGCCCGGCCCACGCCCTGGTCGAAATACCGTCGGCCGTACAACGTCAGGCGGCGCGGCACCTCATGCTGCTCGACGGTCCGCTTGCGCTTGAAGAACGCCTCGTGGAAGCCGTACCCGTCGGCGGTCACCCAGCCCAGCAGCGGGTCCAGACCGGCCAGCTTGGCCTCGGGCATGCGGCGGAGCCGGGCGTATGCCAGGCCGACACCGACGTAGATCGGATATATGTGCCCGGCCCCGGGGCCGTCAACGAACTCCTTGAGCCGGTTCCGCCACGGCGCGACCGCGTCGAGGGCGGCCAGCCCCATGCCTGCGCCCTCGTACGCGAAGCCCCGGTACTCCGGTTCAACGGCGTCCAGGCGCGCCCGCAGCCGCGACAGCCTCGGGTCCTCCAGGGTCGCGTGGTAGCCCTCCATCAGATTGATGGCGACCGGCGCGAACCGCTCCCACGCGGCGGGCGCGAACCCGGGGCGGGAGAAGACCGCCTCGGCCGAGGGGATGCCGAACATCGCCCGGCGGGCGCGACCGACCGTGGTCATGCTCGCACCTCCGTCACCACGGAAGATTCGACCGGCCGGCGCAACCAGGCCTGGCCGATCCGGGCCCGCCAGCGCTCGTAGGCGGGCTCCGCGTCGTCGGGGCCGAGATCCCGGCCGGCCTCGTGCGCGACCGCGGCGACCGCGGTGGCGTCCGCCCCCCACACCACGTCGCAGGCGAGGTCGGTGTGCGGGGCGGGCTGGCCGGACTGTTCGCGGAAGATCGAGGCGACGGCGCTGCCGACGGCCAGGCTGGATCGGTGCGGTCCGGCAGCGTCGAGCAGAGTCGAGATCGCGCCCCGGTCCATCACACCGGCGGCGTACGCGCACGCCACACCGATCCCGCTCCACAGGTCGCCGCGCCGGGCAGCCGGGAAGGTCTCGATGGTGGCGATGATCCGCTCCACGTTGGCGCCGGTGGAGAACCACAGGCTCCGGCCGATGCCCTGATCGAACGCGCGGACCGCGTATCCCTCGACCCGGCGCGGTGCCACGTGCCGTTCGACGACGTCGCGCCAGGAGAAGAAGGCCTCGTAGAACCCGTAGCCGTCCATCACCAGCCAGCGCAGAAACGGATCCTGCCGGGCGAGGAAGCGCGACGGCCGGATCGGTACGCGGGGAAGCACCAGTCCCGCTCCGATGTAGACCAGGCACTTATACGCGGCGCCCGGACCGTGCACGAACGCCGGCAGCCGCTTGCGGTTCGGGAACAGGCTGTCCAGCAGCATCAGCCCCATCCCGGCGCCTTCGAAGCGCGATGCCGCGCAGTTCGGGGGCGATCGACTCCAGGTATGGCACGAGCGCCTCGTGGCGCGGGTCGTCGAGGGTCGTGTAGAAGGTGTCGACCAGGGTACGGGCGACCGGCTCGAACATCAGCCAGGTCTTGTCCATGTCCTCCTGGGCCCCGAAGCGCTGCGCGGCCATTTCGGGGAACTTCTCGGCGGACAGCGGGAACACCGGCCTGAGCAATTTTCCGAGCGGAATTCTCATGGCTTCAGCTCCTGACCGTCACGACCGGCTCGACGGATTCGCATGGTGGCTCTGCGTTAAACATTCCTGTTCCCCTCGAGCACGCCGCTATGACAGGTTCGTGAACTGGGACCGGATCCGCTGCCGCCAAATCTCGTACGCCGGTTCGATGTCGTCTGTCGGCAGACCGGCCAACGCCGAGGCGGCAATCTCCGCGGCCTCGTCGCTGCTCAGGCCGCAGATCACACGGCACGCGGTCTCGATCTCGCCACCCGGGTTGCCGACCTGGTGGCGGGCCCGGGCGGCGAGCACCACCCCCTCGGCCAGGCGCGGCAAGTGGGCGCCGGCCAGGGAGCGGACCGTCTGGACCGCGTTATCACCGACACCGCCGGTGTATCCGCAGGCGAGACCCACGCCGGACCATATGTCCCCCTGGCGTTGCGCCGGGAACCCGTCGACCGTGGCCAGGATCCGTTTGACGTCGGCACCGGTCGCGAACCAGATGCTGCGGCCCAGGCCGTGATCGAACGCCCGCTGCCCGTAGCCGCTGAGCCATGCTGGCGTGGCGCGCTCCTGAACGTGCCTGCGATGGGCGAAGAAGCCCTCGTGGAAGCCGTACCCGTCGAGCACGACCCAGCTCATGACCGGGTCGCCGAGCCGGCGGCGGAACGGCTCGGGGTTCCGGCGCAGCCGGGCCAGGCCCATCCCGGCGCCCAGGTAGACCGCGAAGATGTAGTCGCTGGCCGGACCATCGACGAATCGGTGGGTTCGGCGCTTCCACGGCAGCAGGTAGTCGAGAGCGGCCAGGCCGACGCCCGCGCCCTCGTACGCGAAGCCGCGAAGTTCCTCGGGGTAGGCGTCGAGCTTCGCCGTCAGCGTCGCCTCGCGCCTGGTGGTGAGCGTCAGCTCGCAGCACTCGGTGACGACGGACACCACTTTGCTCAGTCGCTCGGTGGTCGCGCCCGAACCGTTGGTGAGCACCGGCAGGTCGGTCGGCGTGGCCGCGAACATCGGCCGCATCGCGGTTCCCAGGATCGTCATGCCAAGCCTCCCGTGTGTGGTCCGGACGTGGTGTGCAGGCTGCGGAAGTTGTCCTCGAGCCGGTCCTGGAGGTGGCCGTACGCGGGCCGGGACGGGCTGTCGATCAGGTCCTCCCAGGCCCGGTCGACGGTCTCGGCGGCATCCTGGCTCGACATGCCACAGAGGACCTCGCACGCGATATCGGTGCCGGGTATCGGATTGCCCGCCCGGATGCGGCCCTTCGCCACGAACGCGGTCCCGACCGCGAGGCGGGGAAGGTGCCGGCCGGCCGCGGCTCGCAGCGCCTGGACCGTGCTCGTCTCCACCCCGCCGACGTATCCGCAGGCCACGCCGATGCCCAGCCACAGGTCGGCGTGCCGGTGCGCGGGGAAGGTCGCGATGGTGCGCGCGATGTCGTCGACGGACGCTCCCGACGCGAACCAGATGCTGCGTCCCACTCCCTGGTCGAAGACGCGACGGCCGAACGCCGATAGATGGGAGGGAACCCTCTGCTGCGTCACGAACTTGCGCGGCTTGAAGAAACCCTCGTGGAAGCCGTACCCGTCGAGAACCAGCCAGCGCAGGGCGGGATCGGGCAGACGGCGCAGGAACGGCTCGGGCTTGCGCCGTAACCGGGCCAGGGCCTCGCCTGCGCCGATGTGCACCATGTAGATGTGCGGGCTGCCGGGACCGTCCATGTACCGGCGCAGCCGGGATCGGCCCGGCAGGAACAGGTCCAGACCGGTCAGCCCCATGGCGGCGCCCTCGTAGGCGTACCCGCGGAACTCCAGCGGCGTCCGGTCGAGCCGCGGGATGAGATCGTCGAGCCGGCTGCCGTCCAGCACGGCGTGGTAGCCGCCCACCGCGGACCGCACGACGGTCTTGAGGTGGTTCCAGTTGGGGGTGTCCCCCCGGCTGAACTGCGTGGCCTCGCGGTCCGGCACACCCATGACCGACCGGCGCAACCGGCTGAGCACCTTACTCATGGCCCGTTCCTCCTCCCGTGAGACTGCTGCCGGCGCCCTGCTCGAGGTCGGCCAGCAGAGCGTCGAGTTCGTCGGGTGACAGCTCAGCGAGCAACTGCTCGAGCTGGGCGTCAAGCTCGCCGTCGCCGTCGCGCCGGCCGGTCGACGGTCGATCGGCCGCGGGTTGATCGGCGGCGGGTTGATCGGCGGCGACCCCCCCGGTGGTGTCCGGGGCGAGCACCGGCATGATCCGCGCGGCGAGATCGACGACGCTGACCCCCTGCAGCAGGTCGAGCACTGGTACGTCGACCCGGAGGGTGGCGTCGATCCGTGCCTTCACCTCGACCGCCATCATCGAGTCGATGCCGAGGTTGCTCAGGTTCGCGTCGTCGGTGAACTCGGCCGGGTCCAGGCTCAGCACCAGCGCCGCGATGCCGTGCAGGTGGTCGCGCAGCACGTCCGCACGGTCGGCCTCGGGCGCCTGGCGGATGGCGTTCAGGACCTCGTCCGGGTCGAGACCGGTCTCGGCCGATCCGTCGCCGGCGTGGCCGACGCCGAGTTCGGCGAACATCGGCGGAAGCTGGCCGGTGACCGCGGTGGCCCGCGCGGTGGCCCAGTCGACGGTGATCGCCACCAGGTGGGCGGGGCGTTGATGCAGCACGCGGCCGAGGATCTGCAGGCCCGCCTCCGGCGTGATCAGCTCGATGCCCCGGCTCTCGTACATCTGCTCCAGGCCCAGCTTCTTGACCATGCCGACCGACCACGGCCCCCAGCCGACGGTGAGCGCCGGCCGGCCCTGCGACCGGCGGTGATGGGCCAGCGCGTCGAGGAACGCGTTGGCCGACGCGTAGTTGGCCTGCCCGGCCGACGCGATGGTCGACCCGGTGGATCCGAACAGGACGAAGAAGTCCAGCGGTACGTCGGCGAACAGGCGGTGCAGGAGCCATCCCGCGCGCAGTTTGGGCCGCAGGACCCGGGTGAAGGACTCCGGACTCATCCGGACCAGCAGCCCGTCCTCGACGATGCCGGCGGTGTGGATGACGCCGCGGACCGGCGGTCGATGGCGACGCTGATGTTCGGCGTACCAGTCCCGCAGCTGATCCTCCTCGGCCGCGTCGACCGCGACGCAGTGGATGACGGCTCCACCGTCCGCAAGCGCGAGAAGCTGGTCGACCAGATCCCGCTGCGGATGCTCGACCGGCAGGTCGTACCAGGTGTCGGCGGGCGGAACCGGGGTGCGGGACATGAGCACGATGTCGCGCGCCCCATGGTCCACCAGGTAGCGGGCGACCAGCAGTCCGAGGGCCCCCAGCCCGCCGGTGACGACGTAGCTGCCGTTGCCGCGCAGGCGCACCGGGAATGGCGGGGTCAGCTCGGCGCTGGGTGCCAGCCGCGCCACGAACCGCATGCCGTCCCGGTAGGCGACCTGGTCCTCCCCGGCCCCGGACCGGATCTCGTCGATCAGCAGCCGGGCCTGGTCGTCGTCCGCGCCCGGGCCCAGATCGACCAGCCCGCCCCACAAGCTCGGTAGTTCCTGGTGACCGATGACGCGGCCGATTCCCCAGACCGGTGCCTGCGAGACGGCGACCGGACCGGGTGCGTCGGCGACCGTCTGGGCCGAGCGGGTGACCAGCCAGATCTGGGTGAGCCGATGTCGCCAGTTCCGCGGTCAGCGCCTGCACGAGACGCAGCACCGAAAGTGAGCCGAGATCCTGTCTGCTCGCGAGCGAGTCCACTGCGGACGTCCTCGCCGGACGGGATGTCCAGGCTCCACAGGTGCACGACCTTGCTCGGTGCGGATTCCCGGGTCACCTCGCGCAGAACCTGCCGGTAGTGCTCGGCGACGGCCGGATTGATGACGTACTGGTCCGGCCGGGCGTGGACCACGTCGGCGACATCGTCGTGCGTGACTGTGACGACCGATCGCCCACCGTCGTGCAGTTCCCGCAGGAACGCCTCGCCCACCGGGGACGAATCGGCGAACACCAGCCAGGTCCCGTCCGAGTCGCCCGGGTCCTCCGTGGTGTCCGGCACCGGCGGGGCCGGTCGCCAGTGCACCTCGTGCAGGTTCTTGTCGATACGGTCGAGGCTCATGCCGGACAGCGCCCGCAAGGACTGGGCCCGGAACCCGCGGATGTCGGCCGAGCACCGTGCCGTCGGCATCGTGGATGGTCAGGTCGCTGACGATGATCCGAGCGTTGGCCTCGATCACCCGGACGACGACGAACATCTCCTCGGCCGGCCGGCCGTGCACGGCGATGCTGTCGATCCCGACCGGCAGGTACGGCGTGGCCTGGGTCTCGCCGTCGGCGGCGGGCTGGATGGCGGTCAGGAGCACCTGGAACGCCGCGTCGATCAGGGACGGGTGGAACGTGTACGCCGCGACGTCGGCACGGATCCGCGACCGGGATCGGTGACCCGGCCGACCGCGGACCGAGGGCCGCTGACGATGGACTGGACCGCCTGGAACGCGGGGCCGTACTCGAAACCCATCTGCCGGGAGCGGGCGTAGAACTCGTCCCGGGCGACCTCGCGGTCACACCTGGCGCGCTCGGCGTCGAGGTCGTGGCGGCCCGGCGCCGGCCCGAGCCGACTGAGCTGGGCCGTCGCGTGCACGGTCCAAGTCCGATCACCGGACGGTGTCGCCGTATAGCCGGCTATCTCGACCCGGCCCGACTCCTGGTGCAGCGTCGTCCGCACCCTCGGGTCGTCGGCGTCCGAGAGCACCAGGGCCTTGCGGAACTCCAGGTCCTCGACCGCGTAGCCGCCGTCGCCGTAGACGTCCTGGGCCGCCGCCAGCACCATCTCGATCAGCGCGGCGCCGGGAACCAGCGTCGTGCCCTGCACCCGGTGGTCGGCCAGGTAGGGCAGGACCCGATCATTGATCTCCCGTTCCCATGAGGGCTGGCTGGCGCTCACCCGCTGCCCGAGCAGCGCGTGGACCTCCGTGTAGTGGCGGTCCTCCTGCGCCTCGAGGGACTCGTTCCAGTAGCGCTTGAGCTGCCACGGATAGGCGGGCAGCGGGACGTGCCCGCCCTTCGCGCCGTAGAACAGCTTCCAGTTCACGTCCTGGCCGTTGCAGTACAGCGCGCCGAGCGATCCGAGCATGACGGCGGCGTCCGGCTCGTCGCGCCGCAGGGACGGCACCACGAGCGCCTCGATCTGCTGTTCGGCGGCGAGTTCCCGGATCGAGCCGGCCAGGACCGGGTGCGGGCCGATCTCGACGAAGTGGGTGTAGCCGTCGGCGAGCATCTCCCGGACGGCGGCCGCGAACAGGACCGTCGCTCTGACGTTCTGCCACCAGTAGTGCGCGTTGGCACCGCGGCCGTCGATCCGGGTCCCGGTCACGGTGGAGTACAGCGGGATCTGAGCGGAGGCGGGGTTCAGGTCCTTGAGCCCGGCCAGCAGATCGTCCCGCAGTGGGTCCATGCAGTGGCTGTGGTACGGCACCTTGACGTTAAGGAAGCGGTGGAAGACACCGAACGTCTCCAGCTGGGCGGCCATCCCCTCTAAAATCGCGGCGTCGCCGGAGAGGGTGACCGCCGACGGGCTGTTGATCGCGGCGACCGACACGAGTGGGCCGGCGTCCGCGACGGCCTTGTCGAGCGTCTCCGGGGTCAGGCCCACCGCCAGCATCCGGCCGGTACCGGTGGCCCGCTGCTGAAGGCTGCTGCGGTAGTAGTTGACCGTGATCGCGTCCTCGAAGGACAGGACGCCGGCCAGGTATTGGGCGGCCACCTCGCCGGTGCTGTGCCCGACGATGCCGTCCGGTTCGATGCCCCACGAACGCCACAGGGCGGCGAGACCCACCTGGACCGCGAAGTTGGCGGTCTGGGCCACCTCGGTCTCGGCCATCCGGGACTCGTCCTCGGTGGCGAGCAGTTCGTCGACCAGGGAGTAGCCGCAGTACTTGGCCAACTCCCGGTCACAGCGCCGCACCGCGTCGTGGAAGACCTGCTCGGTGTCGAACAGCTCCCGAGCCATGGCCCACCACTGCGGGCCCATCCCGGTGAAGACGAACGCGATCTTCGGTCGGCCGCCGGGGAGCACCCGGCCTGACGCGACGCCCTTGGCGCCGTTGGCCGCGCCGACGGCCCGCAGGCGATCGGCGGCCTCGTCGGCGGTCGATGCCACCACCGCCAGCCGGTGGTCATGGTGGCTGCGGCGCAGCGCGCTGGTGTGGCCGGTGTCGATCAGGTCGACCGCACCGTCGGCCAGCACGTCGGCGAACGAGCCGGCCATGGCGGTCAGCGCCTCGGGCGAGCGCGCCGACAGCGGGATGAGACGGCGCCGCGGGTCCGGCTGCCGGGTGGTGGCCGGCCGCGCGGGGCGCGCCGGGGGCTCCTCGAGCACCACGTGGGCGTTCGTGCCGCCGAATCCGAACGAGTTCACGCCCGCGTACCGGCGGCCGGAGGCCTCGGGCCAGTCGCCGAGCCGGGTCTGCACCTCGATCTGCAGCCGGTCGAACGCGATGGCCGGATTGGGCTCGGCGAAGTGCAGCTGTCCGGGGATCTGGCCGTGTTTGAGGGCGAGCGCCGTCTTGATCAGCCCGGCCACGCCGGCCGCTGCTTCGAGGTGGCCGATGTTGGTCTTGACCGATCCGACCCGGACGCGGTCGCCGTCGGGCCGGCCCTCGCAGAGCACTCGTCCGATGGCCGTCGCCTCGATCGGATCACCGACGGGGGTTCCGGTGCCGTGGGCCTCGACGTACTGGATCTGGTGCGGGGCGACGCCGGCCCGCTGATAGGCGGCGCGCATCGCGGCCTGCTGCGAGTCGCCGTTGGGTACGGTGATGCCGTTGCTGTGCCCGTCCTGGGAGACCGCGCTTCCGCTGATCAGCGCGTAGATCGGGTCGCCGTCACGGAGTGCCTCGCTCATCGGCTTGAGCACCACCACGCCGGCACCCTCACCGCGCGCGTAACCGTTGGCGGAGGCGTCGAAAGTCTTGCACCGGCCGTCGGGCGACAGGAAGCCGCCCTTGGACTCGGCGATGGTCATGTTCGGGGCGATCATGACGTTGACGCCACCGGCCAGGGCCATCGAGCACTCCCGGTTCCAGATCGCCTGGGCCGCCAGATGTACGGCGACCAGGGACCCGGAGCAGGCGGTGTCCACTGTGAGGCTGGGACCCCGCAAGTCGAATGTGTACGAGAGCCGATTGGCCAGCATCGTCATCATCATTCCGGTGGCCGAGTGACTCTGAAGCTCGTACCGGCTGTAGACGCCGTAGTTCTGCAGCAGCTGATAGTCGAGCGTGAAGCCGCCCACGAAGACGCCGGTGTCGCTGCCGGCCAGGCGCGCGGGTACCACGCCCGCGTCCTCCATGGCCTCCCACGCCGTGGCGAGCAGAAGGCGCTGCTGCGGGTCCAGCCAGACGGCCTCGCGCGGGGCGATGCCGAAGAAGTGCGCGTCGAACTCGTCGATGCGGTCGAGGAATCCGCCCCGGAAGGTGTTCATCTTTCCGAGCTTGGAGTCGGCCGGGTCGTAGAACTTGCGCACTTCCCAGCGGTCGGCCGGAAGCTCGCGGGTAGCGTCCACACCGGCGCACAGCAGGTCCCAGAACGCGGCAGGTGTGTTCGCGCCGCCGGGAAAGCGGCAGCCGATTCCGACGATCGCGATCGGGTCGCGGTCGCGGTCAGCGGGCGATCGCTCGGTCATGGCCGTGTGCCCCTTCCGTAAGCTGAACTGCGGCGCCCAGATCCCTGACAAGTTCGCCCAGCAGCAGGTTCTGAGCGCTGTGCAGGAAGAAATGGGAACCGGGGATCATGGCGAGCCGGAACGGCCCGGCGGCCTGGGACCGCCAGGGTTCGAGGTCGCTGCGGCTCACCCGGACGTCCTGGTGGCCGCCGAAGACGGAGATCGGCATGCGCAGCGGAGGCTCCACGCGGTACTCGTAGGTGTCGCATAGCTCGATGTCCGCCCGGAGAGTGGGCAACAGCGCTCGCATGAGCTCGTCGTTGTCGAGGACGTGCTGCGGGGTGCCCTCGGTCCGCAGGACGGTCTTGAGGACCTCGTCCGGCAGGTGATAGATGCGGATGTTCGGATTGGGCAGCTGAGGCGCCCGGAACGCCGCCAGGAACAGGTGCGCGGGCTCGGGCTCGCCGGCGGCGCGCAACCGGCGGGCGAGTTCGTACGCGACGAGGGCGCCCATGCTGTGGCCGTAGAACGCGTACGGCACGTCCAGGTGCGGCATGATCGCGTCGTGCAGCGCATCGATCAGCGGGCCGATCCGGCGCGCCGGCGGCTCGGCGACACGGTTCTCGCGACCCGGCAGCTGAGCGGCCCAGACGTCGACGCCGGGCGACAGCTCGTCCCGCCAGCCGCGAAACATCGAGGCGCCACCGCCGGCGTACGAGAAACAGAACAGCCGGACCGCGGACGCGGCGCCGTGGGTGAAACGCAGGAACCAGGGAGTGTCCCGGCCGGCTCCGTCAGCCTGATCGGCCCCGGTACGCAGCCGGGCGCGCAGCCGGGCCCGCAGCCGCGCGCGCTGGTCCGCGGGCAGGCGGGCGATCCGCTCGCTCGGCCCGGAACTCTCCGGAAGGATGCCGGCGGTCATCGGCCTTCTCCCGCCTTCGCGTCCACGGTCGCCCGCAGCGTGATCCAGCTGTCGGTGACCGGGTTAACCTCGCTTTCCGCCTCGTACACCGCGACCAGCGACATCAGGTCGCGGTCGGCGCGCCACGCCCGTGCCTGCTCCTGCTTCGCGACGTTGTCCGGCTCGGCCTCGAACTCCGCCAGTACGGTCGCCACCATCTGGCCGGAAAGCTGGTCGATGAACCGGACGTTGGCCGCAAACCGATCCGCGAAGTCGGTGTCGCCCAGGCCGGCCGTCATGCCGATGTGCAGCACGGGCATGAAGTCGAAGTCGTAGAAGCGGACGAACGGCGCCTGGTCGTTGTGGTCGGGGTCGACCGCACCCCACTCCCGGAAGAAGCGCTGCACCTCTTTGCTGGTGGCGCTGAAGCGGGCCAGGTTCGCCAGCACGTCGGGCAGGTCGGCCAGGCGGCGCCACTTGTCGTGGAAGTAGAGCAGGCCGGGTACGGCCCAGTAGACGGCGGTGTCCCAGATGACCTTGGCGGTCATCACCCGGGCATTGCCCATCAGTGAGTACTGCTTCTCGTAGATGGTCAGCCAGCCGTCGGTGAGCAGGAAGAACACCGTGTTGTGGATGGCCGCCAGCTCCTCGACGTCCTCACCGTCGAGCGCATGGCTGATCAGGTCGGTGATCAGTCCGTTGCTGATCGCGATCAGGTCGAGACCGGGAGAATAGAGAGGGTCGAGGAACACCCCGGCCTCTCCGGCCAGGCACCAGCGGTCTTGGGAGAACACTTGCTCGCTGCTGTAGGCGTAGTCCTTCATGACCCGGAAGTCCCGCAGCTTGTCCTGATGCTCCGCGATGACCCGCGCGCACTGCGGTTCGTGCCGGCCGAGCCACCGAAGGGCCAGGTCGAACCGGTTGAGCTCATCGAAGGAGTGGATGCTGGCGTCGGTGACGATGCCGATGCTGATCATGTCCGAGGCGAGCCGGATGAGCCAGACCCAGTACCCCGGCCCCATCAGGTGGTTGGTGGACAGCTCCCGGCGTCCCTCCACGATCCGGGCGCGCCAGTCCGGGTCGTCGGACCACTGGCCGATGTCGATCGGGTGCCCGATCCGGAACCAGACGGCGCTGGCGCGGTGACCGACTTTGCGGGCCAGCCCGAGTTTCCGCTTGAGCAACGCCCTGCGCCCGGTACCGTCCACGATCCATGCCGCCTGGACGATCTGCGTCGCACCGTCCGCGGTCCGGACGGTCACCCGGTGCGGGTCGGTGCCGGTGGCCAGGTCGACGGCGTCGACCTTCACTCCGGACAGAAACTGAACGCCGTCGGCCGACAGGATCCGACCGAGCGCGTTCTCCAGCCGGCCGCGGTCAAGTTGGTAGGTGCCCACTGCGCCGGGCGGTCGCACCGAGTGGCCGAGCTCGACCCGGCGCGTGATGTCGTCGTTGCCGTCGTGGGAGAAGAAGATCCGCAGCCCGAACTTGTCCAGCTGCTCGGCGCGGAGATGCTCCCGCAGCCCGAGGACCTCCCGCAGGTAGTAGCCTGCGATCTCCACGGTGGACTCGCCCACCTTGTGCGTGGCCTCGGAGACCGGGTGCTCCTGCCGTTCCAGGACGACGATCCGCGTGCCCGGCCGCTGCCGGTGCAGTTGCAGGGCGAGCGTCAGGCCGGCGACGCCACCGCCGAGAACGGCGACGTCTACCTCGGTGGGAATGTTCGCGGCGGTCATGAGGCCACCGCCACGGGACGGCTGCCGAGGGTGATCCAGGCGGGGTCGATCGGGTTGCTCAGTTGGCACTCGTGGAACCGCTCGACTACCTCCTGGAGCAGCTCGTCCTCACGCCACGCGGCGATCTGCGCTTGCGTGGCGGCGTCCTGCTCACGGGGGCCGAGCCGGTCGATGACGGTGCTGACCAGCTGACCGGCGACGTGCTCCAGAAGCAGCACGTTGCCGGTGAACTGATCCTCCAGTTCGTCGTCGGCCAGGCCGGCCGCCATCCCGTTGTGCAGGTCAACGATGAACTCCAGCAGGCTGTACGGATCAGCGAACGTGTCCGAGGCCGGTTCATCGTCGATGGCGTGCCACTCGCGGAAGAACTGCTGGACGCGGGAGTGCAGGATCCAGGTCCGGTGGAGGTTGCCAAAGGCCCGCGGGCTGTCCCCGAGCCGCCGGAATTTGTCGTGGAAGAACAGCAGACCGGGTACCGCCCAGTAGATGATCGTGTCCCAGATGACCTTGGCCACCATCACCTTCGGGTCACCCATCAGCGGGTACTGGCTCTCGTACGCGACCAGCCAGACATCGCTGATCACCAGGTAAACCTGGTTGTGGGCGGCGGCACGCTCGTCGATGGGCTCGCCGCGGCGGTCCCGTACGACGAGGTCGGTGATCAGGCCGTTGCTGATCGCCATGAGGTCGCCGCCCGAGGAGTACAGCGGGTCGATGGACACCCCCGCCTCACCGGTCAGGCACCAGCGGTCCTCGGAGTAGACCTGCTCACAGCCGTACGCGTAGTTCTTCATAACCCGGAAATCCTGGATCTTGTCCTGGTGGGCGCGTACCTCGGCCGCGCACTGCGGCTCGTGCTTGTCGAGCCAGCTCAGGGCCCGGTCGAAGGTGTTGAAGTCGTGGAATGGGTGCGCGTCGTCGGCCGCGACGATCCCGATGCTGGTGGAGCCGGAGGCGAGCGGGATCAGCCACACCCAATAGTTGGGTCCCATCAGGTGATTGGTGGACAGGCGCCGTTCGCCGTTGGGGACGCGGGCCTGCCAGCTCTCGTCGGTGGACCACTGCTGGACGTCCACGGGGTGGCCGATCCGGAACCAGGCCGCGTTCGCGTGGTGCCCGAGCGGCTTGGCCAGGTTGAGCCGGCGCTTGAGCAGGCCGGTGCGACCGGTCGCGTCCACCACCCAGCGCGCCGAGACCCGCTGCCTGCCCGTCCCGTCCTCGATGTCGATGAGGTGGTCGTCCGAGCCGGCGCCGAGGGTGATGTCGACGACCTTGCAGCCCTGCCGGAACGCCACGCCGTGGTCGGTGATCAGCTCGCCGAGCCGGTTTTCCAGCCGCCCCCGGTCGAGCTGGTAGGACGGCAGCGGGGCGGCGGCGACCTGGCCGTACTCGACCCGGCGGCCGATGTCCTCGTTGCCGTCGTGGGTGAAGAACATGCGCAGGCCGAACTTGTGCAGCTGATCCTGAACGAGGTGCTCCTCAAGCCCGAGCACGTCACGCAGATAGTGGGCCTGCACCTCGACGCTGGACTCTCCGACCTTGTGCGCCGCCTCCGGGACCGGGTGCTGGTGCCGCTCGATCACCGCGACCTCGATACTGGGGTCGGTGCGCTTGAGCTGTAGCGCCAGCGTCAGTCCGGAGATTCCGCCGCCGAGGATGGCGACGTCGTAGTTACCCGCGATGTCACGCAAAGCTGACCTCCTCGATCTGCCGTTCCCGGCGCTGTGTTGCTCGATCGGCGGCGTCCAGCACCATCCAGCCTTCGCTGGTCGGATTGCGGTGCCGTTCCTTGCGGTACGTCGCGACCAACTCGCCGAGCAGCGGATCGCGTTGCCACGCCTGGATCTGCGCCACCGCGGGATCGTCGTCGTACCGGTCGTGATGGGCGTCTATGACGGTGGTGACAAGCTGACCGGCCAGCTGTTCGAACAGTCGCACGTTGGCGGAGAACCGCTCGTCGAACTGTGCGTCTGACAGCTCGTCGGCCAGCCCGTTGTGCAGCTTCACCATGAAGTTCAGCGGGCTGTACAGATCGACGAACCGGGCCGGCAGATCGCCGTGGTCGACCGACGCCCATTCCCGGAAGAACGCCTGGACCCGGTTGCTGATGTCGGTCAACCGGGCCAGGCCGGCGGTCACCGTGGGACGGCCGGCCACGGTGCGGAACTGGTCCTGGAAGAACAGCAGGCCGAAGACGCCCCAATAGAACGCGGTGTCCCAGATGACCTTGGAGGACATCACCCGGGCGTTGCCCATCAGCGAGTACTGGTTTTCGTAGATGGCCATCCACATGTCGGTGATCCGCCGGAACAGCGCGTCGTGGATCGCCGCCGCCGCACTGACGTCCTGGCCGTCGAGCGAACGGTTCACCAGATCGACCACGAGTCCGTTGCTGATCGCGATGAGGTCCAGTCCGGGCGAGTACAGCGGGTCGAGGAAGATCCCGGCCTCGCCGGTCAGGCACCACCGCCCGCGGCCGTCGAACACCCGGTCGCAGCTGTAGGCGTAGTCCTTCATGACGCGGAAGTCCTGGACCTTGTCGCGGTGGCGCGACACCTCCGCCCAGCACTGCGGTTCGTGCTCGGACAGCCAGTTCAGGGCCCGGTCGAGGGTGTTGAACCCGTCGAAGCGATGTGTGCCCGCCTCAGCCACGATGCCGACGCTGATTGAGCCGCTGGCCAGCCGGATCAGCCAGACCCAGTAGCCGGGACCCATGAGGTGGTTGGTCGAGAGCTCGCGCCGGCCCTCGACGATCCGTTCGTGCCAGTCGGCGTCGTCGGTCCAGGTGCCGATGTCGATCGGGTGCCCGACCCGGAACCAGGCCGCGTTGGCGGCGTGGTCCACCCTTTTGCGAAGGCTCAGCTTGCGCTGCATGAGGTGGTTGCGCCCGGTCGCGTCGACCACCCAGCGAGCGTGGACGTCGCGTTCCCCCTCCGGGGCCGCCACCCGCAGATGGTGATACGGCTGGTCGGCGTCGAGGTCAAGCCGCTGCACCGTGCCGCCGGTGACCAGGTCGATGCCGTGCTGGTCACAGAGCTCGCCCAGCTCGTTCTCGAGGCGGCCCCGATCGAGCTGATAGGTCGCGTGCGTCGGGAACTCCGAGCTGCCCAACTCGACGCGCGCGGCGATGTCGGTGTTGTCCTGGCCCGAGAAGAACATCCGCAGGCCGAACTTACGGATATGCCGGGTCGCCAGATGCTCGGCCAATCCGATGGTGTCCCGCAGATAGTGCGCAGCGATCTCGACCGTCGACTCGCCCACCTTGTGGGCCGTTTCGGGTACCGGGTGTCTCTGCCGCTCCACGACGAGTACCCGGATGTTGGGGCGGGTCTTGCGAAGATGCAGCGCGAGGGTCAGACCCGCGACCCCGCCTCCCATGATCGCCACGTCGTAGTGACCCGGACCCGTGCTCCGCTCGGGACGTCTGGCCTGGAGCGTTCGGACGAGCAGGACCCTCTCGTCGTCGGACAGTTCAGCAATCCGCACTCGATTCTCTTGCGTCATCGCTACCCCCGGACGTCGTCGTGGAAGCGATCCTGTAATGGCACAGTTACGGTCCGCTTACCCGTCGCGGAAGCCAAGTTCTCCATTCCGACGGACCGTCGCGAGCTGACGTACTCCCGACAACTGATCGCATTGGCGCGATAGGGCACAGCCCTCGCATCGCGATGACATCTGCCAATGTGATACGGCCTTGTTGCCGTGATCAAGACAGTCGTCCGGGGCGCTTGCGGCTATGCGCCACAAACGATTTCGCGGCCGGACCGGTATCCCCCGGACCTGCTGGATACGCTGCTCCAGCCCGTCGCCGCGTGCCGCCCTTTGTGCATTTTGCGGCTGGCACAAATCCCGCCGCCGCGCCGAGAGGCCAAGCCAACGGTCCTACCCCCGGCATTCCGTCCGTACATGGCGCCGCCATCGCGATGGGGTTAACATCCACAATGGACCAGTTACAGGCAACCACGACGACAACAACCGGGGGAATCTCATCTCGCTCCACGCCATTGCCCGTGAACCGAAAGGGCAACAATGGGTCGAAGGTCAGACAATCCCGCCAGCGAGCCCCCGAGCCGATTTCATGCCTGGTTGTTCGGACCGTTTCGGGTTCTTCGTGACGGCACCGAGATCGCCGATCCGGCATGGCGGACAAGCACGCGGACGCTACTGAAGTGGTTCCTCCTGAACCCCGGGCAGTCGTTCAACTCCGCCGAGTTGTGCGAGGTTCTGTGGTCGGGTCGCGACGGCACGAAGAAAGTCAACGATCTTCATGTGACCATGCACGGCCTGCGCCGCGTTCTCGAGCCCGGCGTGTCCGGCCGGTCCCCGTCACGATTCATCCGCACCGAATCCGGCCGCTACCGGTTCGATCCGGCGGACCGCTGGTGGACCGACGTCGATGAGATCCGGCAACTGTGGACCTCGGCGCTCGGCAGCCGCGACGGCGGCGCCCACGACGCGGCGATCGCCTCGCTGGACCGGCTTCTGGACTACTACAGCCAGGGCTTCCTGCCGGAGGAACTCTACGCGGACGCGTTCGCCGGCTTTCGTGATATCCAAGAGCAGGGGTACGACGAGGCCCTCCGAGTGCTGCTCGAGCTCTACCGTGACACCGGCCGCCGATTCGAGGCGCTGACCTGCGCGCAGCGGATCCTGGACCGCGACCCGTACTCGGAATCGGCCGTGACGGCGCTCGTCGAGGTCCACCTGGAGCAGGGCAATCTCGCGGCCGCGATCGCGGAGCTCAACCGGTTCGCCCGGATCCAGAAGGACGACCTCGGGCTGCGACCGAGCCCGCATCTGCTCCGCCTGCGGGACCGGGTGCGCCGCTCATCCGGCGCGCATCCCGGCGACCTCTAGGCCTCGGGAGCGTTCTGCCGAGGCTGACGGGCGAGGACCTCCTGGCTCACCACGACCAGCCGGTCCCAGTCGTCGGCCATGCCGACCCGGCCTCCGATCTCGCGCATCTGCGCCTGGAAGACGGCGCCCGACTTGATCAGGCGGGGGCGGATGTGGCCGAAGACCTCGAGCGCCACGATTGCCAGCAGCTGCGCCCAGCCGAACTCGAACAGCCACACCATGCCCAGAGCGTCCCGGCCGAGCAGTTCGAGCAGGTCGGACTGTCCCGGGCGGGTGTCGCTGTGGATGGCAACGAACTCCGGGTCGAGATCCTCGGGGGCCGGCACCGGGAACGGCCGCTGCTTCATGAGCCGGGCCAGCATCCCGCCGAAATAGTCGGCGAACATCTGGACGCCCGAGGTCCCGCCACCGGAGGCACCTCGGGACAGCGGATGGCTCACGCGCCCCGACTCGGTGCGGGTGGTGCGCTCACCGGACAGCGGAGTGGTCGCGAACACGAGCTGGAACTCGGCCTTGCTCTCCAGAGCCCAGACGCGGAAAGCGGTGGCGGCGGCGACGATCTGGGCGGCCGGGTCCTGCTCGCCGTAGGGCTCACCAGCTTCCACCATCCAGCGCACGACGTCGACGAAGATCGCGTCTGAGATCAGCTCGTTGAGGGCGGCCAGGTTGTCCACGTAGCGATAAAGAGCCGGTGGCGTCAATCCCATCTCCGCGGCCAGGGCCCGCAGTGACACCTCGCGTCCGTCACGCAGCATCGCCCGCCCTATATCAATGATCTCATCGAAGGTCGCGAGTCGCTGACGCTCGCGGCGAGTCAGAACACGCGGGGAACCACCCTGAGCCACCTCACTCACCGCCGGTACACCTCCGTAGCCCCGTCCGGGTGCACGTCGTCGTCCACCATTAGCAGTAAACCTAACACTTGACAACTCTGCTGAACAGCGTTCACCGTTATCTATCGTAGCGAACACGACCCCCGTACACCTGAGTTACTTGAGGAAGCGAAAACGACCTCAGTACATCTGAGTTACTGGGAGGAATCTTTGTGAATTATGTTAATGGAATGCTGGGAGGACTCTGGGCTCGCGACGAAATCCACCCCAGGGAGCGTGAACAGCAAGCGGCCTACCGGGCCTACCTATTCGGGCCGTTCCGGGTCTTTCGGGGGACGGAACTGCTCGGGCAACGCAGCCAGCGCCGGGAGAAGGCTCTTGTCTTGCTGAAATGCTTCCTGCTCAACCCTTGCCGTCCCCGCTCGATCGACGAACTGATCGAGATCACCTGCCCGGGCACCGCACCGGACAAGGCGGTGAGCAGCTTCCACGTCGCGATGCACTGCCTGCGCCGCATGCTGGAACCGGATCTGCAACGAGGCGGGGAATCGTCGTACATCCGACGCAGCGGCTCGATCTTCTATCGGTTCGAGCCCGGCAACCGGTGGTGGACCGATACCGCGGAGGTCGAGTGGCTGTTCGAGCAGGGACGCACCAGCGACGACCGCGGCGACGCGCGGCGCGCGTGCTTCTATTACGGCCAGTTGGTGGCGCATCCGGTCCGACGGTTCCTCGAGGACGACGACTCACAGAACCAGTGGCTGGCACCCTTTCGCCGGCGTTACAAGGCGCTGCACACCCAGGCCCTGCTGCGCCTGATCCAGATCCACGGCGAGCGCGGCGAGAGGGACGAATCCCTGGAGTACGCCTACCAGATGCTGATAATTGATCCGTACAACGAGCGTGCGACCATCACCGTCGTCGAGTCCGACCTCGAGCACGGACGCTCGGGCCTCGCCCGGCAGAAGCTCGGGGCCTTCCTCGAATCCTGCCGACGGGACCTCGGCATCGCGCCGAGTCGCGACCTGCTCAACCTGCGCGACCGGGTCCACGGTGGCCCGCTGACGACCACTGCCTCTCGGCGATAAGGACGGCCGACGTCTTTCCAGGACGGAACGCAGCAGCCGGACCGCCTCAGCCCGCCGGATCACCTGGGATGAGGACCTGCGCCGACGCCGGTCGCCCTACGAGGCCATATTCCCTGGCATAACGATGGTGGGCCTTGTTAGGGTCCCGAGTGCGGGTCGAGAGGCGCTGCGACGGATGGACTTCCGCCACGCTCGGCTCGCACGTGGTCGTAAGGGCGCCTCCCACCGGAGGTTGCTTGTGCTGCGGTTGCCCTCGGTGGATGACACGCACCGTGAGGGACGAACACATGGCACTGGACCTAACTGACTTCATCGCCGACCTGCCCAAGGTGGAACTACACGTCCACCACGTCGGGTCGGCAGCACCGCAGACCGTGGCTCGCCTGGCCGAGCGGCACGCCGGAGACACCTCGGTACCGGCCGACCCGGCGCTGCTGACCGAGTACTTCACGTTCACCGACTTCGCGCATTTCATCAAGGTGTACGTGTCGGTGGTGGACCTGATCCGCGACGCCGAGGACGTGGCCATGCTCACCTACGACATCGGCGCCGGCCTCGCCGCTCAGTCGGTGCGGTACGCCGAGGTGACCCTCAGCCCGTACTCGTCCATCGTGCGTGGCATCGCCGCAGAGGCGTACTGCGAGGCGGTCGAGGACGCCCGGCGGCGGGCCGCGCGCGACCACGGCATCGAGTTGCGGTGGTGCTTCGACATCCCGGGCCCGCCCTGGATGCCGGCCGCCGACGTGACGCTCGACGTGGCGCTGAAGCAGCGCCCGGACGGGCTGATCAGCTTCGGGTTGGGCGGTCCGGAGGCCGGGGTGTCCCGGGACCAGTTCGCCGGCCACTTCGCCGCCGCCCGGGCGGCCGGGCTGCGCAGCGTGCCGCACGCCGGCGAGTCGACAGGTCCACAGGCCGTCTGGGACGCGGTACGCCACCTCGGCGCGGAACGCATCGGCCACGGCATCGCCGCCGCCCATGACCGAGATCTGATGGCTCACCTGCGCGAGCACGACATCGCGCTGGAGGTGTGCCCGACCTCCAACGTCTGCACCAGGTCGGTACCGTCGCTGGCGGAGCATCCACTGCCCGCGTTGGTAGCCGCCGGCGTGCCGGTGACCATCAACTCCGACGACCCGCCCATGTTCTCCACCACCCTGAACCGGGAGTACCAGGTGGCCGCCGATCTGCTCGACCTGGACGAGCACGGCGTGGCCGAACTGGCCCGGCAAGCGGTGCGGTACTCGTTCCTCGACGAACCTGGCAAGTCAGCGGTTCTGGCCGAGATCGACGCCTACAGTTGCCGACCCGAAGCGCTCGACCCAGCCGGCGCGGCGGATCGATAGCGCTCCGCATGAGAACCACCATGCCGCGTGACCTGTTCGGATGAACTTCGGCTGAGACGGCGCCACCTCGACAAGATACGAACGTTAATAAATGAGACGTTCGTGACTAAGAGAGGTAAATGGTATGCGTGGAGTGTGGCGGCTGCTATGCGCTACGGCCGTGGTCGCAGCCGGACTGCTAGCGCCGGTGTCGAGCGCTCAAGCGGCGACGGCGACGGCGACGGCGATAGTCCTACCTGGCGCAAGCTCAGCCGAGGGAGTCGCCCGCGGGCCCGGATCCACGTTCTACGCCGGAGACGCGTTCACCGGTGACATCTTCCGCGGCAACATAAGGAAAGGCACCGCCGAACTGTTCATCGATGCACCGGCGGGCCGCATGGCGCTCGGAATGAAGGCCGACATCACGCACCACCTGCTCTTTGTCGCCGGCGGATTTACCGGCCACGCGTACGTCTACGACACACGTACCGGCGCCGGCATCGCCGACTACACGTTCGGGACCCCCGACACGTCAATCATCAACGATGTGACACTCGTGCGCGGGGGCGCCTGGTTCACCGACTCAACCCAACCCAAGCTCTACTTCGTACCCATCGACAACCACGGCACACCGGGCCCGTTCACGACACTGACGGTGACCGGACCCGCCGCTGACCTCACCGGTCAATTCAACATGAACGGCATCGCCGCCACCCCCAACGGCAAGACGCTGCTCGTCGCCCACACCGCGGACGCGGCGGTAGACACGGTCGACCCGGTAACCGGAGCGAGCGCCACCATCGCCGGGGTCAACGTGCCCAACGTCGACGGGATCGTGCTGCGCGGCCACCGGCTCTGGGCAGTACAGAACTTCTCCAACCAGGTCAGCCGGTTCATGCTCTCACCGGACCTATCCTCCGGAACGCTGGAGAAGACCATCACCAGCGGGTTGTTCGAAACCCCGACCACCGCGGCCGTGTTCGGCCACACCCTCGCCGTGGTCAACGCCAAATTCGACACCGGCTTTCCCCCCACCGCCTCCCAGTACGAGATCATCCTCGTGGGCGCATAGAGCACGAAGACCTGCAGACGGCTTCTGAAACCCGGCGACGGTCGACGCCATCTGCTGCCCATCGTGGCGGTACAGCAAGTTAAGCCGCTCCACGCGTCGCCGTCAGCGGCGGGCGGCGCGAAGATGCCACCACGTGCGCGCAGTCAGCCCCGCCACGGCCAGCGGCGCGAGCACGACGGCCAGCGCCAGGCCGCTGCTTAGGTCACGCGGCAGCCACAGCACGTTGTCGCCGATGCCGGCCGCGTGCGCCAGGCGGGCGAGAACAAAGAACAGCACGAGCGCCGCCACGATCACACCGAGGCGATACCACCACGGCCGGGCGCGGTGGGCTGGTGTGCGCGGCGCGGTCGGTGCGGGTACCCGCGCAGGTTTGCGGGCCTGCGGTCGGGGCGCTGCGATGCCTGTACCGCTGAGGCGGGCTTGTGCCCGCAGTAGACCACGAACCGCCCACGCAAGCGCCGGGAAGACCAGCAGCATCACCCCGAGAGCATGTACCGCCCAGGCCCCGGCCAGGCTCGGCCCGCCCCAGGAGCCGTCATAGGTGCTGGCCCAGATACCCCCACCGTCGTTGCCGTGCAGCCCCAGATACGGGCGCCACGGATACGCCACCACGTTGATCACGATCAGGTCCGTGAGAACAGCGATCAGCCCGGTGGCCGCCGCCGCGACCGGCAGGGCAAGCAGTCCGCGGGCGACCCGGGCAGATACCACCGTGCGCAGTGCCCGCGGCACCGCGACCAGCGCCATAGCCAGCCTGCGCCACATGAGGGGCCCGTAGGTCTGCTGCCCATACCAGCGCGCCGCCTGGGCGATCTCGTTCGTCATATCGCCCAGCCTCAGCCACACCCACAGCCGCGCCAATGGGGACCTTCCCGGATACGACCCCTAATACGGCGGCGGCACTTCTGATCTTTGGATCGGGTGGGGCTGCGTGAAGACGGCCAGGCCCTACGACCAGCACCGCCGTGCCGATCCGGCGCTCCCAATTTGCTCGCAAACTAACGACCAATAAAGCGAAAGCCTTTACCAGGGACTCTGGCAAAGGGCTATCTACCTGCGTCTATCGTGGTGGGCGATACTGGGTTCGAACCAGTGACCTCTTCGGTGTGAACGAAGCGCGCTACCACTGCGCCAATCGCCCTCGGTCCCCCGGCCATTGCCGAGCGAACATCGAGACTGTACCCGATGCTCCCCCCGCCTCGCACGCCTGGGCGCGCCGCTCGCGAAATGTGTGGTTCGCGATCATGAAATTCCGGCTGGCCTGGCCGGGCGGGCGTCCTAGCCTGAGCGGATGGCAGTCCAAGTATTCCTGCGTAGGGGCCCATTCGACAGCAAGGTCCACACGGTCGAGGCCGACGAGGTCGGTGACAGCTTGGTCGTCGCGGGCCGGGCGTATGAGCGCGCCGCGACCACCCGCAACGTCGACGGCCAAGATCTGGTCGTCTTCGAGTACATCTACGAGGCCGCCAGCTGAGGTCGCGGAGCCGCCGGCCCGCAACCGGCCCGAAATCGGGACGCAACTGGTTCTTCCAAGATCATCAAAAGACCTCCACAGCATGCCCGAGCAGCCTAAACGTGGTGGATCAAAATCTCTTGCCGGTCGCCGGAGATCGAACTAACGTTCCCGGTACACGGCGAAAGGAGGTGATCCTAAGTTGAATAGCTACAGGACACATGAGGTGGCTGCCGGCTAAGCCGCTGTCCTCGAGCGAAGGGATCGCTGAGACCGTGTGACCGCGGTTTGGCGACTCGTCAGCTACCCGATCCCCGGGGCGCCTGGACAAGGCCCCCGGGGGTCGTCTGTATGGAGATCATGCATGGATGCCGAAGCCCGCTACGCCCACGCACGCGACCTGGACGATCAGCTCACTATCCGCGCCGCGCGCGGGTCCTCGCTCGGCGATCTCGACCGCCGCGCGGCCGCCGCGAAGCTCACCGCCCGCGAGGCGGTCACCCCTGAGGCGGTCCAGGACGATCGCGCGTACGCCGCCATGCGCGCCTGGCTGGACGAGCCGTCCGAAGACCAGCTCATTGACGGGGAGCGGGACGCCTTCGGCGCGCTGAGCGGCCAGATCGAGCAGCGGTACGCCGAGCGGCAGGCCGCGGTGATCACCAGCCGTGGCGTGATGACCCGCCTGGGCGTGCTGGACGCTGTCGGCCGCGAGCCCGACTCTGATCAGCGCCGCGCCCTCTTCCACACCCTGGCACCGGTCTGGGAGTCGATCGATTCCCAGTACGCCGACCTGATCGCGATCAGCCGCCGGCGCTGGCAGGCGGGGCGGAGCCCGGTCGAGCGAAACGCCCGCGCACTGGGCATGGCCGGAATCGAGGCGGCGCTGGAGCGCATCCTGGGTGCCTGGCGGCCGGCACGGCCGGTCGAACCCTGGGACTGGTGGTACGCGTCGGGGGCGGCCGCCCGGGCACTGGCGCCGGCCGTACCGGTCGAACGCCTCCTCGATGTCAACCGCGAGTACTTCGCGAGCCTGGGCGCTAGCCTGGCACCGGTCGGATTCGACGTACGGCCACGCCCCGGGCGTCCCCCGGTACCGGTGGCGTACACCGAATTCGGCGGCCGAGCCGACCGGCCGCGCCCATGGGTGATGGCCACGTATACGACAGGCGGTCTGGGCGAGCTGACCGAGTTGATCCACGAGACCGGGCACGCGGTCCATGTGGCCGCCATCGACACCCGGCCGGCGTTCCGGGACTGGCCGGACAGCGACGCGTTCACCGAGGCACTGGCCGAACTGCCGGCCCTCGACACGGCCGAGCCGGCCTGGCAGCGCCGCTGGCTGGGAATCGCCGACGACGAAGCCGAGTCGATCCGCGGCCGGTACGCCGACGTCATGCTCGACACCTGCTGGGCGTTGCTGGAGATCCGGATGCACGCGAGCGCCGGCCAGGACGCGAGCGCGGTCTGGTCCGAGATCACCTCGACGTACCTCGGTATCGAACCTCATCCGGAGCTGCCCTGGTGGGCGATGCGAGGCCAGCTGTTCCAGGAGCCCGGCTACATGGTCAACTACGCGCTCGCCGCGATAATCGCAGCCGACCTGCGCCGGGCCATCCGCGATCACCTGGGCGATTGGACCGCCGGTAACCCCGACTGGTACGGGTGGGTATCCGAGAAGCTATTGCGCTGGGGCAGGTCTCGCGGTTCCGGCGAGGTGCTGCGAGACGTGCTCGGGCGCGGGCCGACCGCCGACGCGCTGATCGACGAGATCCGCCGCTGCCGGTAGACAGCGGGACTCGAGTAGACAGCGGAATCGACCAGCTGGAGTCGACCGGTGGCCCGCAAGTGCGCAGGACCGCCGCTCGTTTGCCATCGTTTCGCTAATCGTTGCTGCTCAGACCATGCACGGTGGGCACCTGACATTGACAGTCCTCCATACCCGGAGTTAACTTCCCGCAAAGAACGCTATTAGGAAAGTTTCCTATTCTTGGGGAGACTCCATGTTCGGTACCGCCGCAATGACTCGTACCCTCAAACTGCTCCTGGCCGCGGCGCTGGTCGCCGCCGCCCTGATTCCCGCAACCGCGGCGAGCGCCGCGAGCAACCTGGTGGTCAACGGCGACTTTGAAGCCGGCAACCTGTCCGGGTGGTCGTGCAGCCTCGGCTCGGTGGTGAGCTCGCCGGTTCACGGCGGCAGCCATGCGCTGGCCGGCGCGGCGAACAACAGTGACGATGCACAGTGCACTCAGACTGTGCCGGTGGTTTCCGGCTCGCAATACACGCTGTCGTCGTACGTGCAGGGCAACTACGTCTACCTCGGCGTCACCGGCGGCGTGTCGACCTGGACCCCGGGCGGTTCCGGCTGGACGCTGCTGACCACGTCGTTCACGGCCTCCAGTAACAGCGTGCAGATCTACCTGCACGGCTGGTACGCCCAGGGCACCTACTACGCCGACGACGTGACGCTGACCGGCCCGGGCGGCACCGTCACCGTCCCTCCGGCTCCGGGCGGCCTGACGGTGACCGGAACCACGACATCCTCGGTGTCTCTCACCTGGAACACGTCATCCGGCGCCACCGGCTACAACGTCTACCAAGGCTCGACCAAGGTCACCTCGGTCTCCGGTACCAGCACGACCGTGTCCGGACTCGCCTCCGGAACCTCGTACACGTTCTCCGTCACCGCCACCAACAGCGCCGGCGAATCAGCCCAGTCATCCTCGGTCAGCGCGACCACCCAGACGTCCGGCGGGGGTGGCGGCGGCGGGGGCGGCGGCTCACCGCACTCGTGGCCGTACGTCGACATCACCATGTCGAGCCCGACCCTGGCGCAGGTCGCCCAGGCCACCGGCCAGAAGTACTTCACGCTGGCGTTCATCCTGGGTGACGCGGCCGGCTGCGACCCGAGCTGGGGCGGCACCATCCCGCTGAACGATTCGCGCATCACCGGCGAGATCAACGATCTGCGGGCGCTCGGCGGCGACGTGGCCGTGTCCTTCGGTGGCGCCGCCGGACCGTACCTGCAACAGACGTGCACCACCCAGGCAGCGCAGGCGGCCGCGATCGAACAGGTCATCGATGCCTTCAATATCAAGCACATCGACTTCGACATTGAGGCCAGCGTCAACGTCGACATGATGAACAAGGCGATCGCACAGGTCCAGCGCGACCGACCGGGCACCGTCGTGAGCTACACGCTGATGGTTCAGGGCGACACCTACGGGCTGACCCCATCGCTCGGCGTCGACCTGCTCAACAACGCCGTCGCCAATGGGGTCAATGTAGGCATCGTCAACCCGATGACAATGGACTTCGGATCGTCCATGGAGTGGGGCGACGCGGTCATCTCGGCCGCCACCGCGACCCACACTCAGATGCAGTCGATCTGGCCGTCCAAGTCGTCGGCCCAACTGTGGGCCATGCTCGGCGTGACCCCGATGATCGGCCGCAACGACACCGGGCCGATCTTCAGCATCTCCGACGCGCAGAAGCTGGTCACCTGGGCGAACGGCAACCACGTCGGACTGCTCGCGTTCTGGTCGGTGAGCCGGGACAACGGCGGCTGCCCAGGCGGCGGCGTATCGCCGACATGCAGTTCCATCTCACAGTCGACCTACGAGTTCACCACCATCTTCGGAGGATTCACCGGCTGAGCGCGCCTTGTCCTCGCGGGGCGGGCCCGGCTATGTTTCTCGCCAGTAACTTCGTGCGAGCGACCAACGCCGGGCCCGGCCCCGTTCCTCCGGAGGCATCCATGCCGTCTTATGACTACGTGATCGTCGGAGCCGGCTCGGCCGGCTGCGTGCTCGCCAACCGACTGTCCGCCGACGGCAAGACCACGGTGGCGCTGATCGAAGCGGGCGGGCCGGACCGCAAGATGGAAATCCACATTCCGGCCGCGTTCAGCAAGCTGTTCAAGACCGGCTACGACTGGAACTTCGAAACCACACCGCAGAAGCATCTGGACGGCCGGTCGCTGTACTGGCCACGCGGCAAGGTTCTCGGTGGTTCCTCTTCGATCAACGCCCAGATGTGGGTACGCGGAACCGCCGCCGACTACGACGGCTGGGACCTGCCCGGCTGGTCTTATCGCGACGTACTGCCGATCTTCCACCGGATCGAGCGGCGGGTCGGGTCGAACCGCGGCGACGTCTACGGCACCGGCGGTCCTTTGTACATCGAGGAACTGCGCGACCAGCACCCGATGACCGGCCGGTTCCTGGCGGCATGTACTCAGGCCGGGTTGACACGGCTGGACGAGCTGAACGGCGCCGAGCAACTCGGCTGCGCACCGACGCCCGTCACACAGCACAAGGGACGCCGCTGGAGCTGCGTCGACGCGTACCTCAAGCCGGCCCGATCCCGGACGAACCTGACCGTCATCACCGGCGGCCTGGTCAGCCGGATCTTGATCGACTCCTCGTCCGGTAAGCCGCGCGCGACCGGGGTCACCTACCTCACCGGCGCTGGAAAGGACACGGAGGTCAGCGCGAACCGCGAAGTGATCGTCTCGGCCGGCGCCATCGGATCGCCCCAGTTGCTGCAATTGTCAGGCATCGGTGACGGGTCGCACCTGGCCTCGGTCGGCGTCGAACCGGTGGTGTCCTCCCACAACGTCGGAACGCACCTGCAGGATCACCTGGTCGCCGGGTGGATCCGGCACACTCCCGACGCGGTCACCATGGTCGACGCGGAAAAACCAGGTCAGCTCGTGAAGTACCTGATCAGCAAGAAGGGAATGCTGTCCTCGAACGTGGCCGAGGCAGTGGCGATGATCCGTACCAGGCCGCAGCTGGCCGCGCCGGACATAGAGCTGATCTTCGCGCCCACGCCATTCCTTGACCACGGATTCACCACGCCGCCCGGGCACGGGATCACCATCGGGGTCATCCTGCTCCAGCCGTTCAGCTCCGGTTCGATCCGAGTGGCGTCGTCGGATCCGGCGCAGGCCCCGCTGATCGACGCCGGCTATTTCTCCGACGACCGCGACCTGCGGACTCTGTACGACGGGATGACGTTCGCGCATTCACTGTTCGAGATGCCGGCGCTGGGCCCGCACACCGGTGACCATATGCGCCCGGACCGCTTCCCGGTCGACGAGGCCGAGGCGGAGTCGATGATGCGGGCTTACGCGGAGACCCTGTACCACCCGACCGGTACCTGCCGGATGGGCACCGACCCGGAGTCGGTGGTCGACCCCGAGCTGCGGGTTCGCGGCGTGGACGGGCTCCGGGTCGCCGACGCATCGGTGATGCCGCAGATCATCCGCGGGCACACACACGCGCCAGCGGTCATGATCGCCGAGAAGGCCTCGGATCTGATTCTCGGCCGCTGACCGGCACGTGGCTTGGGGAATGCCGCCGGAGTCGGCCGCCGGCTGGGCGGCGCCGCGACGAGGTTGTCCTGTTCGGACGCGGCGAGTCCCGCCGCGCAACGGAAGCCAACGGGAAACGGGCCGCGCCTCCTGATCGACTTCCGGCGCACGGCCGACGACCGGCCTGCTCAGCCGGCGTTCGCGGCCGGAGTCTCCGCAAGGGTGTAGACGTTGTGCAGCACCCCGGTGGTGAACGCCTTGGAGCTGACCAGCCGCAGCGGTGACTTCCCCTTCGGGCCGAACGGCGTCGGGTCGAACAGCCGCTTGCCCGAGCCGACGACCACCGGGTGAACCAGCAGGCTCAGCTCGTCCAGCAACCGCATGTCGATGAGCCAGGCCACCAGCGTCGGGCTGCCGATCACCTGGATGTCGCGCCCCGGGCCGGCCTTGATGGCCTCGATCTCTGCCTTGACGTCGCCGCTGATGACAGTGGTCGGCTCCCAGGTGCCCGTCTCCAACGTGTTCGACACGACGTAGTGGTGCACGCCGTTCATGAACTCCGACGGCTGGACGTCGCTCGGCTGACCCGGCCAGTAAGCGGCGAACGCCTCATAGGTGTTGCGGCCCAGCAGCATGGCGTCGGATGTGGTCATGCCCGCGCCGACCGCGTCGCCCATCTCGTCGTTGAACCAGTCGAAGTGCCACGTCTCAGGGGCCTCGACGACACCGTCCAGAGAGATGAAGAGGCCTGCGGTGATCTTGCGCATGTCGTACTCCTCGGAAGTCGTCTGCATCGCTCGTACGCCCATCACCGTTTCACCGACAAATTTTTTTGTCAAGGCGAATCGGCTTTCGAGTGATGTGACGGGTCGGTAGGGCCAGCGGGACCGGCGGGACCGGCTCCAGGAGGACCTTGCGAGGAGTCGGCCGCACGAGGGACCGCCGTAGCGAGCCGGCCCTGGTGCATCGGCCATGGCGATGACCGGAAAGGCGTGGCAGCCCATGGCTGCGGGACCGCCAGATCACCACCATGGGCTGCCAACTCGTTGATCATGCACGCCGCGGGCGACATTTACGCTAAGTCGGGCCGAAGATCACCCGGAAGATGAGGGAGATCCGCCCGAAGTCCAGGCACCCGCTGATCATGGGGATATCGCTGCTACGGGACTCGTCGTAGCAGCAATATCCTCATGATCGTGATCCCCATGATCACGCGGCATTGGCGGGTTCGGCGTGATCGCTTGGGTAGGCCCCGTCCAGTTGGCGCGGCGGGTCAGCGCGGCCCGGGGGCCTCGCTGACGGTCGCCACCTCGGCGTCGGCTCCTCCCCCGGGCTGCGAACCCGACTGCGAACCCGGTTGGGAGCCCGGCCGCGAACCCGGCCCCGAACCCGGCTCCGAACCCGCTCCGAACCCGACTGAGAGCCCGGCCCCGAACCCGACCCCGAGGCCGACGGGGACGGCCCAGCCGGAGTGCTCGACGCCACCGGCTCGCCGAGACCGTACCGGTCGCGCACGTCGGCGAGTACCGCCTGATAGGTCTCCGCATCGACGTAGCTGGCGTGTCGTGGCGAGTCCACGTATACCTTGCCGCCACGCAGGTCCGGATGGTCGGACGCCTTCGCGGCCGACCACCGGGCGGCCAGCGGCCCGCCCAGTTCCCGCAGCGTGATGTCGAGAATGACCAGGTGTGCCATCTCCTCGAAGCGGGCGTACGCGGCGTCGGCGAACTCGACGAACCCGAGAACGGCGAGGCCGGGCTGGGTACGGCTGAAGATGTTGAGATACAGCGACGGCCGGCCGTCCCGCCACGGCAACAGGTCGTCGGCCAGGAACGGCAGCGAGTAGTTGTACCCGGTCGCCAGCAGTACCAGATCGACATCCTCGCGGCGGCCGTCGGTGAAGATCACTCCGTGCTCGTCGAACGCCGCCACATCGGCACGAGCCGCGAGGTCGCCGTGTGCCAGGTGGTGCAGGACCTGCGTGTTGAGGATCGGGTGCGACGCCAGCAACTCGTGGTCAGGCCTCGGCAGGCCGTACCGGGTGAGGTCACCGGTGATGCCGTCCAGGTACTTGGCATGGTCGGTCGGGATGGTCACGCCGCGTGGCGGCATCACCGTGCCGGACAACAACGCGTCGGTCGGTACGCCGGCGATGTGCTTCGGGATGAACCGGTAGCCGCGCCGAACCGACAGGAACGCCGCGTCCGCAAAGAGCGCGGCGTCGCACGCGATGTCGACGCCGGAGTTGCCCGCCCCGACAACCAGTACGCGCTTGCCCTCGAACTCCTCTGGCGACGAGTAGGTGACCGCGTGGCGCACCTCGCCTCGGAACGTGTCCTGCCCGGGCCAGCGCGGCACGTTCGGGCTCCAGTTGACGCCCGGTGCCGCGATCACCCCGGCGTAGCGCCTGGTCTCGCCCGTCGACACAGTGACGTCCCACTCGCCGTCACCGGTCGGAGCCGCCGCGGTCACCGCCGTGTTGAAGGTGATCAGCGGCGTGAGGCGATGCGTGTCGGCGAAATCCCGGATGTACGCCCGGACTTGCCGCCAGGACGGGTAGTCGGGCAGGTCGGGCGGCATCGGGTAACCGACGAAGCCGGACATGTAGCGCGAGGAGATGAAGTGCGCCGTGTCGTACATCGGGCTGCCCGCCGCGTCCGCGTTCCAGATTCCGCCCACGTCCGCGGACTTCTCGAACCAGTCGAACTCGATGCCCTCGGCTCGCAGCGCACGCGCCATCACCAGTCCGGCCGGCCCGGCGCCGATCAGGCAGTACCGGCCGAAGGACTCCGGCCGGGGCAGCGTGCGCGGCCGGGCGCGCAGCACGCTCTGGGCCAGCCGGGCGTACACCGCCGGGCTTCGCCGCTTCATCACCAGGCCGGCGATCACGCCGATGACGACCACGGCGATCAGGATCCATGGCAGCCGGGTGATCACCGGACTGTGGGTGTCCACAAGCGTCGGGAAGTACTTCATCGCCAGCACGAACGCGACCGCCAAGCCGATGGCGCCGATGGTCGGGAAGATCAGAGTACGGGCGATGTCGCGCTCGCCCCGCCGCCGGAAGAACACCACGATCGATGCCGCGGCCAGCACCTGCAGCAACACCACGCCCAGCGTGGACAGGCCGACCATGCTCGCCGCCACGGTGGTGTACGGGTCCTGACCAGCAAACGAGAAGCCGACGATAGCCGCGACCGTCACCGCCGAGATGGCGAGGCTGCCGACGTGCGGCGACATGTGGATGCCGTGGTAGCGGCCCAGGTCACCGGGGAGCACCCGTTCCCGGCCGAGCGCGAACAGGTACCGGCTGGACGCGTTGTGCACCGCCAGCATCGAGGCCAGCAAGCTGGTGCACAGCAGGATGCCCATGACGTCGCTGAGGCCCTTGCCGACGTACGTCTCGGCCTGGTTGAAAAGCAGCAGTCCCAGGTCCTTGTGAGGGAGCGCGGCGGCCGTGGCCTTGGTCTGGCCGGCTCCGATAGCCCCAACGGTGAACCAGGTGGTGAGCAGGTAGAACAGGCCGATCGCACCGACCGCGATGTAGGTCGCCTTCGGCACGCTCTTCTCCGGCCGGGCGGTCTCCTCACCGTAGAGCGCGCCCGATTCGAACCCGACGAAGCTGGTGAACGCGAACATCAGGCCAATGCCGATCGAGCCGGTGAAGACGTTGTGCGCGGCGAAGGACTGTGGCGGCAGCGAGTGGATGCCCTTGTGGAACAGGACGCCCAGGTCGAAGACGATCAGCACGGCGAATTCGGCGAGCATCAGGACGCCGAGCACCTTCGCCGACAGGTCCGCCGAGCGGTAGCCGAACACGGCCACGATGATGATCGCGACCGCCGACGGCAACTGCCACGGCATGTCGACGCCGACGGTGGGATCGGCGAGGACCTGCTGGGTGAAGTAGCCGAACGCGCCGGCCAGGCCGATGGTGAGCGCGGTGTAGGAGACCACGGCCAGGTACGCGGCGCCGACGCCGGCCGGCTTGCCGAGACCACGAGCGACGTACGTGTAGAAGGCCCCGGTGTTGACCACCCGGCGGCCGATCGCGGCGTAGCCGATGGAGAAGCAGAGCAGCACCACGGCGGCGATCAGGTACGCGGCCGGCAGGCCCGGTCCGTTGCCATAGAGCAGGGCCAGCGGCGTGTTACCGACCATCGCCGCCATCGGGGCCGCGGCTGCGATGATGACGAACACGATGCGGCTGGTGGTGAGTCTGCGCCGGCCTGCAGGGGCGTCCGAAGCTGCCGATGAGTTCTCTGCCACGGGCGGCAGCATGGGCCACCGGAGGTACCCGGGTCAAGGGCCGGCGCCGGACAGATCGATACGCTGCCGGGCTGATCCATTCGCTGGCGGGATGCGTATTCCCGGGCGTGCCGACTATCAAGATGCGCATACTGACCAGACGCGGGCAGCGTAGGGGGGTCACCGGCGGGCCGGGTGTCCGCGGCGATGCCGACCGGCGCGTGGCCGACGGCGGCCGGGTGCACTTCGCAATGACGGGGGTTGCGTTCCGATGACACCAGATGCCCCAGGGCCGCGGCTAACCGCTCGCGGGCCCGACCGGCGCGCCGTTCTGGCCGGGCTGGGCGCGGTCGTCGCCGGCGTTTCAGTGGCGTCCTGCGGGACCGGCACCGGCACCGGTGGGTCGACGACCCCGACCACCGGTAACGGCAGCAGCGGCCCGGTCGATCTGGGCACGACCGCTGCCATCCCGATCGGCGGCGGCAAGATCTTCGATCAGGAGCTGGTCGTGGTCACCCAGCCGAGCCGGAACGATTTCAAGTGCTTCTCCGCGGTCTGCACCCATCAGGGCTGCACCGTGTCCGAGGTGCGCGACAAAACCATCAACTGCCCGTGCCACGGCAGCCAGTACAGCATCACCGACGGCAGCGTGGTCCGCGGCCCGGCGCCCCGGTCGCTGCCCGCCAAGCAGATCACCGTCGCTGGTGGCACCATCACGCTGGCCTAGTGATCGCTGGCTTGGTGATCGCTGGCCCGGTGATCGTTGGCCCGGTGATCGCTGGCCCGGTGATCGTTGGCCCGGTGATCGCTGGCCCGGTGATCGCCGTATCGGGGAGGCTAGTGCCGATCGGAGTCACCCGGGCGCGGGTTGGCCGTCGGGCTCGGCGCTGAGTTCGCCGGCGAGTCCGCCGCCGACCCGCCGGCGCCGGTCAACGGCGAGGTGCGGCCCTGCCGCGCGCGTTCCTCGTTCTCCAGCACCGCGACCTCGTGATTCTCCAGCACCGCAACCTCGTGCTGAAGCTCGGCGATCGATTCCGGCTCTGGCGGATTCGGCTCGCTCGGTGCGCCGGCCAGCGCGTTCTGCAGCCGGTCCTTGGCCTTGATCAGAGGCTGCCGGTACCGCCGCTCGCGCTTGATCGCGCGTTCCATCTTGGCCGGGCCCCGGCGCTTGCCCGGCTGGTACCGCCACCGGGCCCACGGCGAGCGCGGCCGGGCCACCCGTACGGCGCTGAAGAGCAGGATGAACGGCAGCAGGATTCCGAACAACCCGAGCCACACCTTGCCCTTGAGCAGAGTGATCGCGATCAGGGCCAGGTAGTACAGGATGAGGACCGAGGTGCCGATGATGCTGCCGGTGTTCCTGAAATCGTCCGATGCCAGCGACAGCGGCCGGAACCCGAGGAGCAGCAGGCCGACCGCGGCGATCGCCACGAAAATGGCGTCCACCGAGGTACGGCCCTCTTCCGACCAGTACACGTCTTGCAGATGCAGGATCAGTGCGAACTCGTCGAGAACCAGGGCCGCCCCGATGCCGAACAGGCCACCGGTGATGCACAAGCCCACGTAGGCCCGGTCCGGGAGTGCGAAGCCAGCGATGCCGGCGACCAGCATGAATATGGTGCCGAACACGACGTGATGGATGTGGACGCCGCCCGGACTGACGTTGCCGGGCCACCACTTCACCTGCGCCCGGATCATGCGTACCGAAAGCCGGATGAACAGGAATCCAATCAGGATGCCCGCGAAGACGCAGAACAGCGGGAGCCGGTTGGTCTTGACGATGGTGTCATCGAACCAGCTGACCACTGTCCCATTAAAGCCCAGTTACCCTAATAAGATTCACATATCGTGTGAATGTGGGCAGCCCTGACGTGAGGTCCAGCGGGCCGGACCCAAGCGGGACCGGCGTCGCCGGAATCGCCACCGATACCCGGCGCTCGGGCGGCGGGCGTTCCGGCAGGCCGGAACCGGCCCCCATGGCGGATCGGGACACCCCGGCGCTGCGCCGGCGGGTCCCGCGCGTCTATTCGATCGCCCTCACCATCCTCGGCCTGTTCTGCGCCCTGGAGGCGATCAGCGCCGCGTTCCGGCGTACCGCAAGACCGGTCCGGGCCATCGCCGACTCGCTGGTGCTTCCAGCCACCGGCAACCTGGCGTACGCCGCGGTGGTGCTGCTGCTCGCGGCGGCGGTAGCGCGGCGCAAGAAGGTGGCCCGGCGGATCCTGGTGTGGGTCTTCGGCATCGCGACGGTGCTGGAGACAATTGCGTTGATCTTCGTGAACGTGGCGTCTGTCGAGGAGCTCACCGACGGGGCCGGCAATCCAATAAGCCGGATCCGGCTGCTCTTGCTCGCCGCGGGGGCGCTGGCCTTCGCCGCGGTGGGGTGGGCCGGCCTGCTGTGGGCCAAGCCGGAGTTCTACGCGCCGGTGCGCCATGCCAGCTTCCGTCGCGCGCTCGGGTTCATGGTGGCCATCCTCGCCGCCGGCATCCTGGTGGGCTGGGGGCTGGTCAGCGCATTTCCCGGCACCCTCGACACCGGCCCGGCCGGGCACCTGGCATACGCCGCATCGCGGGTGCTCGGCGGCATCTTCCGTAGCGGAGCCGGGACCATCGGCCACGCACCGGGGTGGGTGAACCTGCTGCTCGGGTTGTTCGGCGCGATCGGGGTTCTGGTCGGTTTCGCCACGCTGATGGGCTCGCAGCGCGCCGAGGCGCGGCTGCCGGTCGAATCCGAACGGCGGATCCGGGCTCTACTGGCCCGCTACGGCGACCAGGATTCGCTCGGCTACTTCGCGACCAGGCGGGACAAGGTCGCGATCTTCTCCAGCAGCGGCAAAGCCGCGGTCACGTACCGGGTCGTCAATGGCACCAGCCTGGCCAGCGCCGATCCGATCGGCGATGTCGAGGCCTGGGCCCCGGCGATCCAGGCCTGGATGGACCAGGCCAAACGGTACGCCTGGGTACCGGCCGTGATGGGCGCGAGCGAGACCGGGGCGCATGCCTACCAGCGGGCCGGGCTGAAGGTCATCGAACTCGGAGACGAGGCCATCCTGTACCCGGCGTCGTTCACCCTGAGCGGCCGGGACATGCGGCCGGTCCGCCAGGCCGTTCGCCGCTTGGAGCGTGCCGGATATACGGTCCGGGTGAGCCGGCATGAGGATCTGAGCGAGGCCGACATGGCCGGCGCGGTGCACGACGCCAACGCCTGGCGCGATACCGAGAGCGAGCGCGGCTTCTCGATGGCGCTCGGCCGGCTCGGCGACCCGGCGGACGGCCGGTGCGTGCTCGTCGAGGCATTCGACAGTGCCCGGAAGCGGGCCGCGCTGCTGTCGCTGTCGCCATGGGGCACCGGCGGCCTGTCGCTCGACCTGATGCGACGCGACCCGGACGCGGACAACGGCACCATGGAACTGATGGTCAACGCCCTCATGACGGAGGCGACGCGGCTCGGCGTCGAGCGGGTGTCGCTGAACTTCGCGGTGTTCCGCTCGGTGTTCGCCGAGGGCGCCCGGATCGGTGCCGGACCGATCCTGCGCCTGTGGCGGCGCATCCTGGTGTTCTTCTCACGCTGGTGGCAGTTGGAGTCGCTGTACCGCTCGAATATGAAATATCAGCCCGAATGGGTTCCGCGGTACCTGTGCTATGGCGAGCACCGTGAGCTGGTCAAGATCGGCATCGCATCCGCGATCGCCGAGGGCTTCCTGACTTGGCCACCGTGGCGGAAGTCGGTTCCGATGCCGGAACCGGTTGAGGCGATCGACGTGCTGCCGGCCATCGCCGCCGACGAGGCCGCGGGGCCGGCCGCCGCCGGCGCCGGGCTGACCGAGCAGGAGCGGGTACGCCGGGAGAAGTTCGCGAAGTGGCGCGCCACCGGCGCGGTCGCGTACCCGGTCAATTTCCATCGCACGCACAGCTGTGCCAAGATCTCCGACGGCTACACCGGTCTCGCTCCGGACATCTGTACCGGGGTCACGGTGGCCGTGGCCGGCCGGGTGCTGACGTCGCGGGACCACGGGGCCCGGCTATTCGCCACGATCCGGGACTGGTCCGGGGACCTGCAGATCATGCTGACCGGTGAGTCCGTGCTGGGCGCCTGGCGTGATGCCACCGACATCGGCGACCACATCGGCGCTCGGGGCGAAGTGATCACTACCAAGCACGGCGAGGTCACCGTCGACGTGACCACCTGGGAGCTGCTGGCGAAATGCCTGCACCCGTTGCCGGACAAGCATCGTGGACTCACCGATCCGGAGGTGCGTGTCCGGCGCCGGTACCTCGACCTGCTCATCAACACCGGCACCCGCGACACGCTCAAAGCACGCAGCGCGGCGATCCACCAACTGCGGACCTCGCTGCACGACCGGTCATTCGTCGAGCTGGAGACGCCGATCCTGCAACGGACTCACGGCGGAGCCAACGCCCGGCCGTTCACCACCCACATCAACGCCTACGACCTGCGGCTGTACCTGCGTATCGCGCCCGAACTGTATCTGAAGCGGCTGGCCGTCGGTGGAGTGGAGCGGGTGTTCGAGCTCGGCCGGACGTTTCGCAACGAAGGGGTCTCGTTCAAGCACAACCCGGAATTCACCATGCTGGAGGCGTACCAGGCATACGCCGACTACATGACGATGCTGGACCTGGCCCGGCATCTGATCCAGGAAGCGGCGGTCGCCGCCAACGGCTCGCCGGTCGTCCGATGGCCGGATTCCACCGGCCGGGTTGCCGAGCACGATGTCTCCGGCTTGTGGCCGGTGCTGTCGGTCAATGAGGCGATCAGTCACGCGCTCGGCGAGATGGTGGATGCCGACACCCCGCTGGAGCGGCTGAGGTCGCTGTGCGATCGGGCTGGGGTTCCGTACCACCCGAAGTGGACCCGTGGTGCCGTGACACTCGAGATGTACGAACGCCTGGTCGAGCACCACACCACGCTCCCAACGTTCTACAAGGACTTCCCCATCGACACCTCGCCGCTGACCCGGGCCCACCGCACCGACCCACGGCTGGCCGAGCGCTGGGATCTGGTCGCCTTCGGCACCGAACTCGGTACCGCGTACTCGGAGCTGATCGACCCGATCGAGCAGCGCGCGCGGCTTACCGAGCAGTCACTACTGGCGGCCGGCGGCGACCCGGAGGCGATGGAACTTGACGAGGACTTCCTGACCGCGATCGAGTACGCCATGCCACCAACCGGCGGACTCGGCATCGGCGTGGACCGTCTGGTCATGCTGCTTACCGGTCACACCATCCGGGAGACGTTGCCATTCCCGATGGTGCGGCCGGTAGCGGGCTAACCGGCAGCGGCGCCACCGGCAGGCCGCGCCACCGGCAGGCCGCGCCACCGGCAGGCCGCGCCACCGGCAGGCCGCGCCACCGGCAGGCCGCGCACCGAGATCAAGTGCTTGATCTTGAGCACCGGGCGCGCCATGGCGACGTCAGACGCACTCAATGGGGCACTTGATCAGCGGCGGCATAAACGGGGCACGCAAGAATCGAGCCGGCCGAATATCCTTAAGACGGCGCCGTTCCGCCGGACGGCCAACCCGCACGGATGTGCGGTCAGGCAGCCGCCACACTGGGGAGATTCATCGATGGCCGACGAGGCCGCTACCGAAGACCGTTCGGCCAGCTACCGCGAAGTGCTGGCCAGTGCGGAATTCCGGACCATCTTCGCCGGATCGACACTGTCCATTCTGGGCGACTACCTGGCCAAGGCCGCGGTGACCGCGCTGGTGTTCGCCGACACCCGGTCAGCGGCCCTGGCCGCTGGGGCGTTCGCCATCAGCTTCGTTCCCTGGGCGGTGGGCGGGCCGGTGCTCGCCGCCGCCGCGAGCCGCTTCCCGTATCGCAGCACGATGATCGTCTGCGATGTGATTCGGGGGGCCCTGATCGCCTGCTTGGTGTTCCCGGGCATGCCGGTGGCCGCGATGTTCGCTCTGTTGTTCGCGGCGAGCCTGTTCGACCCGCCGTTCCAGGCCGCCCGGTCGGCGCTGCTGCCCGAGGTGCTCGATGGCGACGCGTACGTGGTCGGGTTGTCGCTGTACTCGTCCACGGCGCAGGCGACACAGGTTCTCGGGTACGCGATCGGCGGCACCGTCGCCGCGTTCAGTGCCCACAGCGCGATCGGGATTGACGCGGCCACCTTTGGCGTGTCAGCGCTGCTGCTCGCGTACGGGGTCCGGCACCGGCCGGCGCCGGTGGACCGGTCCGAGCGAACCAGCCTGCTACGCGAGACCGGCCAGGGCTTCGTCGCGGTGTTCAGCCATCCGATACTGCGGGCGATCGCGCTGGCCGTGTTCGCCGGCGTCGCACTCACCGTGATTCCGGAAGCGCTGGGCGTCGCCTGGGCTCGCCACGTCGGCAAGTCCGGCCTTGGCCAGGGCCTGATTATGGCCGCGAATCCGTTCGGGTACGCGCTGGGTGGACTCATCCTGGTCCGGGCCTTCCCGCCGCGGCGCCGGCAGCGGCTGATCCCGGTCTTCGCGCTCGCACCACCATTGATCTTGTGCGCCGCCTTCAGCGATCCGCCGCTGGCCGGCGTGCTTGCGATCGGCGCGCTCGGCGGCTTCACCATGGCCGGGGTGCTCGCCCCGGGTAACGGCCTGTTCGTGCAGATCATCGCCCCCGAGTTCCGGGCCCGGGCTTTCGGCGTGATGCAAAGTGGCCTGCAGCTGATCAACGGGGTGGCGGCGCTCGGTGCCGGCGCCCTGGCGCAGGCGATCGGGATCCCGGCGGCGGTCGGGCTGTGCGGCATCGGCGGCGCGCTGCTGATCGGTGTGCTCGCGCTTCGATGGCCGGGCCCGGACCGGGTACGGGCTGCGATCGCCGCGCGTGCCGCCACCGTTCCGGCGTCCTGACTCGGGCGGTCTCCGCAGCGGCCGGGACATGCGAAGGCCGCCTCCCGCACGGACGAGAAGCGGCCTGCTTTGGGGGATGCTGACCGTCAGACCCAGTCGTTGGTCAGGCGGATCACCCAGTCGTTGGTCAGGCGGATTACCCAGTCGTTGGTTCCGTACGTGCGCATTGCCATACCCCCGATCATGGAAAGGCGGTGCTCGGTCGTCCATCGACCACTCTTGACGATACCCTGACCGCGCCACTGAATTGAGGATATGTCCCTTATGGACGATTGGCATCGGCGCGATGCTATGGCATAACGGGCAACCCGGGCGTCAAAGCACCTTCGACCCGTACATCTCGCCGAGCGGGTCGGCTATCAATTCAAGCCGGGCGCCGTCCGGATCGCGGAAGTAGACCGAGGTCCCGCTCTCCATGTGGTAAGGAACTCCGGCACGGTCCAGGTTTGCCTTCAGCCGGGACCATCGGGCCGGCTCGACCGAAATGGCGATGTGGTGCAGCCCGCCCAGCACCTCGGCGTATTCGCCGAGGTCCAGGCCGGGCAGGTCGAAGAAGGCCAGCAGGTTTCCATTACCGACATCGAAGAAGAAATGGGTGGAACCGCGATAGTCACGGTTCTCGATCATTTCGGTCAGCGGGAACTCCAGGACGCCGTGGTAGAACTTGATCGTCTGTTCGACATCCGAGCACAGCAACGCGGTGTGATGGATGCCCCGGGCCGCGCTGGCCGGCCGATCCGCACGTACATACGCCGCCCGGAGCGCAGCCCGGGCCGCCGCCAGCTGGTCATAATCGAGTTCGGCCACGTGACCATGCTACGTACGGCGGCACGACTCCAGCACGTCGTCCACAGTAGAGGACCCCACCGGGGGATACCGGCATCCGCGATCCGCGCCGAGACGCTACGCTGCGGACGACCCCGATGCGTACGTTAGGAATGTCCGTTGTCTTCTGAAACCTCCGCAGCCCACCTCGCTACCGCCGGCGCCGAAGATCTCGCCAGCGCAACCGAGGCAGCGATCGCCAATGCCCAAGCGGGCATCGACCGTCTCAAAGCGGGCGCTTACGCGACCGACCTGGCGGCACTGGACGGTTTCGACGAGGCATACGCGGAGCTGGGCAACGTCAGCGCCGTGGCGAATATGGTCGCCAACGCACACCCGGATGAGGCGATCCGCGCGTCCGCCGAATCGGCGGTCGAGCTGATTTCCAGGATCATCACCGACATCTCCCTCGACCCGGCGGTCTACCAGGCGCTCGATCGGCTCGACCTGTCCGACCAGGATGCCGCGACGCAGTACTTCGCAGCCCGCACCCTCCGCGACTTCCGCCGGTCCGGCGTCGACCGGGACGAGCCGACCCGGCTGCGGATCCGCGAGCTGAAGGAGCAGTTGGTCGCCCTCGGACTCACCTTCGATCGGAACATCCGGTCCGACACCAAGACCATGACGGTGCCGCCAGGCTCGCTGGACGGCCTGCCGGCCGACTTCGTCCGTGCCCACCCGGCCGGCGCCGACGGTCTGGTACGGATCACCACCGACTATCCGGACCTGATCCCGTTCATGACCTACTCGCGCGATGCCGGCGCACGGGAGACTCTGTTCCGGCTCGATCGGCAGCGGGCCCACCCGGCCAATATCGAGGTGTTCGGCCAGATCCTCACGCTCCGCCAGGAGCTGGCGAACCTGCTCGGCTACCCGAACTGGGCACGGTACATCACCGAGGACAAGATGATCGGCAGCGACAAGGCGGCCGCCGAGTTCATCGCCCGGATCTCCGACGCGGCCACCGACCGCGCCGCCATCGACTACGCCGAGTTGCTCGCCCGCAAGCAGCTCGACGATCCGGAGGCGACCACGGTCAACAGCTGGGACCGGATGTATCTGTCCGACCGGCTCAAGGCCGAGCAACTGGCGTTCGACACCCTGTCGGTGCGCCCGTACTTCGAGTACCACCGGGTCAAGAACGGCCTGATGGGGATGGTCGAACAGATGTTCGGAGTCCGGTTCGTGCCATGCGCCGACGTCCCGGTGTGGCACGACGACGTGGAGGCCTATGACGTCTTCTGGTCCGAGTCGGGCGCCCCCGTCGGCCGGATCTTCCTGGACATGCACCCCCGGGAGGGCAAGTTCAATCACGCGGCGTGCTTCACCATGACGGTCGGGAAGCAATCCGGCGATCCGGAGACCACCCGGCTGCCGGAATGCGCGCTGCTCTGCAACCTGCCCAAGCCGGGTGCCGATCCGGCACTGCTGCAGCACTCCGACGTAACGACGTTCTTCCACGAGTTCGGCCACCTGATCCACCACATCATCGGCGGTCACCAGCGCTGGTCCGGCATTTCCGGCATCGAGAATGAATGGGACTTCGTCGAGGCGCCGTCGCAGCTACTCGAGGAGTGGACCTTCGACGCCGCCACCCTGGCCGGCTTCGCCACGCACGTGGACACCGGTGAGCCGCTGCCGGCCGAGATGGTGGACAAGCTGCGCGCGGCCGACGAATTCGGCAAGGGCCTGCAGGTGCGCCAGCAGATGTTCTACGCCGCGCTAAGCCTCGAAGTGCACCGGACCAGTCCGGACGGGCTCGACGTACTGGATATCGAACGCGCCGCCCAGGCCGCGCACACCCCGTTCCCGCACGTCGACGGCACTTACCTGTATCTGTCGTTCGGGCACCTGGAGGGTTACTCGGCCCTGTACTACACGTATATGTGGTCGCTGGTGATCGCCAAGGACCTGTTCACCCGCTTCGCCGCCGAAGGGCTGCCGGCCCCGGCCGCCTCCGCCGCCTACCGGGACGCCGTGCTCGCGTCCGGTGGCAGCGCACCCGCCGCCGAGTTGGTCCGCGGTTTCCTGGGCCGCGAGTACACCTTCGACGCGTACAAGGAGTGGCTGGACTCGTGACCGCCTGGCCGCCTTCCGGCCCGGACGCCTGGACCACCAGGGAAGGTGTCACCGCATCGGGGGTCGCCTGTTCGTGACGACGTGAGACCGCCGGCCGTCGCTCCAGCCCGCCCGGGCGCGGCGCACCAGTTCGGCCGTGAATCGGCCGGCGTCGCGCACCGGGCCCCGCTTCGGACGAGGACGTAGCCACGACCTTCGGCTGCCGTCGGGGTTGCCGCCTCTCGCGGCAGCCCGGTGCGGCCGGAATCGATCTTCAGCACCGCCGGCTCGCCCGCCGCAGTGCGGACGGTCATAACCAGCTCGCCCTTGCCGCCGTCCAGCGCCGAGCCCGCCCTCAGGCCCCAGTCGACACACAATGACTCCACAATGCCCGGCAGTTCGGCCAGCCAGGTGCGACCGGCATCGCCTCGAGCCTCGGCGGTGCGCCGCATCCCGGGCGGGAAATCGATCACGATGGCGTCGTCGGACACTCAGAATTCGCGAACGATCGCGTCAATCCTGCGGGCCAGCGTCAGATCCTTGTCCGTAACAAAACCACCGACACTGTGCGTTACCAGCCGCAACGTCACCTTGCGCCATCGGATGTCGATATCCGGATGATGGTTCATCTCCTCGGCGGCGTCGGCCACCCGGTTGACGAACGCGATCGCATCACCGAACGTGTCCAGCTCGACGGTTCGCTCGATTCCGGTCCGGCCACCCTGCCATCCGTCCATCGCGGACAGCGCGTGGGTGAGCGCGGCGCTATCCAACGGCTCCACCATGCCGGACATCGTACTCAAACCACCGAGCGGATCCGGTCAAGGAAGTGAGATCCTAGGCTGATCCGCAGGCTGAGCACGATCAGGACGAGGATGAACAGGCCAGTGAGCAGGCCGACCACGATCCGGGTCGGCCACCCTTGCCCCGCGTACCATACGGTCCAGCGGCCGACCTGCCGGCGAACGAATCGGTTGAGCCGCCGGGCCCAGTGGAACTCCAGCGACCAGACCGCCAAGCCGGTGAAGATGATGAGCCAACCGGGTCCGGGCAGCGGCAACAGCACGATGCCGATGGCGATAATCACGGCACCGGTAACGATGACCGTCACCTTCAGCCCGAGCCGACCGGCCGGTGTGGATCGGATACGGGCAAGCAATCGCTCCGCACGATTCAGTTCGGACGAATCGGACTCATTGGATTGTTGGCTCAGATCGGGCGATGGTTCCGGTGTAGTTTCGTCTTCGTCGTCCAAGTCCCTGACCTGCGGTTCTTCGAACTGGTGAAATCGGCGTGCCATTTCCCAGTTTCCTCCTGAGTAACAGCCGTCACCGAAAGGGCTGACCGGACGTTACGGGAGTGAGTCGACGCCTGCGCCACACCCGACGCCGGGCATCTTGATCTACCTACGACGAACTAGACATTATAGTCTTTTTGCTTCTAAAGCCGCAGGTTAATCGATTTGCCATCCCACTACTGGGTGAGATCAGCGTATGGCGACGCAAGGAATCGTCCATCACTCGACTATGGGAGTGCGGGGTTGCATTTGCGCACCTCGCAGCGGTGCCGGGGGGAGAACGTCATGAGTGCAATTCGTCCCACGACTGTTGAAGTCGAGACATCACTGCGGCTGGTCGCGCCGGACTCGACCGCGCTGGCGGTCCGGGCCAGCCTGCGCTACGACCCAGACGATCCGTACGCGGTGCACGTGCTCTTCCACGCCGAGTCCGCCGGCGGCGAGGCGGTCAGCTGGTCGTTCGCCCGGGAACTCCTGGTGACCGGACTGGACGAGCCGGCCGGCATCGGAGACGTCCGGGTGTGGCCGTGGAACACGCCGCGCGGCGAGTTCGTCGCCTTGGCGCTGTCTTCGCCCGACGGCAACGCCCTCTTCGAGGTACCGCGCAGCGTCCTGGTCCGGTTCCTGCGGCGCACCTACGTGGTGGTGCCACGCGGCCGCGAGGCCGACCACCTCGACGTGGACGCTGCGGTCACCCGCTTGCTCGCCGGCCGGTAGCAACGGTCGACTCGACGGCCGGCGCCCGACCTTCGATCGCCTCGCCAGGAGGCCTGTCCAAACACGCGCGCTCGTGGGACAGTCTTCGGCGAGGTGATCGTTTTCATGAGACGGCTTCGCGAGCGCCCGATCGACGCTGCGTTCATCGCCTTCTTCGCGCTCAATCTCGGCTTCATCACCTATTTCTTCGACATCGAGCAGATCACCGTCCGGGACGCGGTCCACTTCACCAGCTATCCCTCCTGGCCACCGCGAGCGGTGGTGAACCTGGTCCATTGGTACGGCAATCACTGGGATCCGGTGCTGATGCACCGGCCCGCCTTCTACCGGGCCACCATCTGGGTGGACGTCATCGCATTCGGCCCGTTCTACGCGTTCGCGATCTACGCGTTCATCCGCCGCCGCGGCTGGATCCGCGTGCCCGCGCTGGTGTGGTCCGGCGTGATGATGGCCAACGTCACCATGATCTTGTTCGAGGAACGGTACGGCGAGTTCGCCACCGCTCATTTCGGCATGGTGCTGGCCGCCAACGCCTGCTGGTTCCTGTTCCCGGTACTCATGATCGCCAGAATGTGGCGGGATGAGCCGTTCGGCCCGCGCGGCGGAACGCCGGACCCGCGCGCGGAGACCCTGAGGAAGGAGCCCGTCCAGGAGCAGCCGTCGTGATTGACCGGTACGGCCGCTGGGCGGTGATCGCCGGCGCTTCCGAAGGCATCGGCGCCGCGTTCGCGACTCAACTCGCCTCGGCTGGGCTGGACCTGGTGCTGGCCGCCCGGGGCGAGCACCGGCTACGGCAACTGGCCGGTGCGTTGCCTGCGCAAACGCGTACCGTCGTCGCCGACCTGGCTTCCCCCTCCGGCCGCGACGGGCTGTTCGAAGCCACCGCTGATCTGGAAGTCGGGCTGGTGGTCGCGAACGCCGCCTACGCGCCGATCGGGCCGTTTCTGGACATCGAGCCCGCGGACCTGCACCGGATCGTGGCGCTCAACTGCGACATGCCGCTGGCGCTTGCGCGGCACTACCTGCCGGACATGGCCGGGCGCGGGCGAGGCGGGCTGATCATCATGTCGTCGATGGCCGGGCAGCAGGGCTCGCCCCGGATCGCGACCTACGCGGCGACCAAGGCGTTCGGCGCGATCCTGGCCGAAGGACTGTGGCGCGAGATGAGGCCGTACGGCGTCGATGTCGTGGCGTGCGTCGCCGGTGCGGTCACCACACCGGGCCTCGGCCGGGCCAAGCCCAAGCGCGCCCCCGGCACCGTAACACCCGACGTGGTCGCCACGGCCGCGCTTGACGCCCTCGGGCATGGCCCTCGAGTCGTCCCGGGCGGCCTGATGAAGCTATCCGCGGCGCTGACCGCACGGCTGTTGCCCAGGCGGGCCGCGATCGCTCTCATCGACCGGGCATCCGGCGATCTGCGCGACGGTTAGGCGCTACTCACCCGCCGTCATCGGTACGCGCAGGCGGCGCGCCACCGTCGGCACCAGGCCGCCCTGGACGATGACGGAGAAGGCGACCACGACGAAGATGACCGTATAAAGCCGAACTTCATCGGGCAAATCCGCTGAAACGATGAACAAGCCGAGCAGAATCGGCACCGCGCCCTTGAGCCCGGACCAGAGCACGAACAGCCGCTCCCCGCGCGGCAGATCGATCGGCCACAGCACCAGCCCGCACAGCACCGGCCGGATCACGAACGCCAGCAGCACCGCGACGACCAGACCGATCAGCCAGGCCCAATTCCGGGTGAGCGCGGTCAGGTCGACGGTCAGGCCGAGCACTACGAACGCGACGATCTCGGCGACGCTGGCCAGCGACGTGTGGAACACCCGGATCTCGTGCCGCTCTCTCAGTTCCACATCGCCCAGCAGGACGCCAGCCGTCAGGACCGCCAGGAAGCCGGAGCCGTGGCCGAGCGTGGCCAAACCGTAGATGAGGTACGCCCCGGCAAGCATCCGTACCGCGTCGAGCCCCTCGCCCCGTAGATCGATGGCCTGCATGAACCAGCGCAGCAGCAGCCCGCCTACCACGCCGATCGCGATGCCGACCACCATCTCCAGGGCGAACTCGAGCAGTCCGTGCCAGATGGCCGCACCGCCGCCGCTGGCGTGAGCGCCGAGTAGCGCCACCATCAGCGCGATGCCGACCGGATCGTTGGCGCCCGACTCCCCTTCCAGCAGGATGCCGGCCCGGCCGCCGACCTGCTGCCCGCCGAGCACGGAGAACACCACCGCCGGATCGGTCGGCGCCAGAGCCGTTCCGAGCAGCAGCGACTCGAACCAGCTGATCTGGAAGAGCAGATGTGCTACCGCAGCCACGCCGAGCGCGGTGACCGCCGTCCCGGCCACGCCGAGCCACAGCACCGCGCCCCCGGCCAGCCGAAACCGCCGCCAGCCGATGTGCATGCCACCGTCGAACAAGATCACCACGAGGGCGACGGTGACCAGCCGCTCGGTCGTCCGGACCGGGATGCCCGGCACAGCCGCCACCACATGCGATACGAGTGCCGCGCCGAGCAGGAAGATGGCCGGGGCCGGAACCCGCAGCAGCAGGCTGATCCGCCGGGACAGGACGGCGACCAGAAACGCGGCCGCGCAGACGCAAACGATCAGTCCGAACTCGGTCACGTCTGTCACCGGGTCACCCTATCTGGCCGAGTTGCCGCTGCCCAGGTACGTCGAATGGGAAGATCCAGAGGTGCGCTTCGTGATTCGTACCGTGATCACCGCCGCGGCGGTGTGGGTCGCGGCGGCGTTGCTGGGCGGGATAACCATCAGTGGCGGCAGCTGGATCCGCGACGTCCTGACCCTGCTATGCGTAGCGGTGATCATCGGCGTGATCAACACGTTCCTCAAGCCGGTCATCAAGATTCTCGGCTGTCCGCTCTACCTGCTCACCCTCGGGCTGATCGCGTTCGTGGTCAACGCCCTGCTGTTGTGGCTGGCCAGTTGGGTCGCCGACAAGCTGAACCTGCCGTTCCACGTTGACGGTTTCTGGTCGGCGTTCTGGGGCGCGATCATCATCGGACTCGTCGGCTGGGTGCTCGGCCTGATCATTCCGGAGCCGGATCGGAGGTCCGGGTCGCAAGCCGGCTGACCAGCGCGGCCGGCGCGGTGGCGGCACGCGCGCCGCCACCGCACACGATCGTCGCGGCCGGTCAGGCAGCGGCCAGCACCGCGCGTGCCATCGCGGCCTCGCCGTTGGCGTTGGGGTGGAACGGAGCGGCCGGGTTGCCCGGGAACAAACCCTCCACCCATCGAGTGCTCGTCGACTTGCAGAAATCGTGGCCGATGCTGGGCGTGTAGGTATCCACGTAGGTGGCGCCACCGGTGGCGGCCTGTGCCTGCAGCATGGCGTTGAGGCTCTTCTCGGTATTGCGGAGGTACGGGATGTCGCCGTAGGCGATCGGCACCAGCGGCCAGCACCCGAAGCCGCTGTCCGGGGCGATGACCGGATAGCCGACCAGCAGCACTCGTGCGTTGGGCGCGTGTGCGTGAATGGCGCTCAGCACCGCGGCGACCTTGGAGGCGGTGGCGGCGATCCGCTGCTGCAACTGGTCCACCCCGCCGGCGGTGTACTTGTCCTTGCAAGGGGAACCGAATGGGCTGTTGAAACTCAACTCGGTGCAGCTGGTGATGATTCCGGCGAAGCCGATGTCGTTGCCGCCAATGCCGACCGTCACCACCTTGGTGGTGGTCGACAGCGCATCGACCTGGGCCGGTACGGCGATACCGAGTTCACCGGCGCCGGGGTTGAGGATGTCGGCTGTGGTCGCGCCGCCGCAGCTGACGTCGGTGAACGAACTCGAGCCGACGCTCGCGCGAACCACCGACGGGTAGTTGTGGTCGGACCGAGTGCAATTGAGGTCAACCTGGTTCGGAACCAGCGCTCCCGACGAGTACGAGTCGCCGAGAGCCACGTAGGAGCCGCTCGGCACGGCCGCGCCGGCGGGCGAGCCGGCGAGCAGGACGGCCGCGACAGTAGCGGCCACGACGGCGCCGGCACGGATCGAGCGGGGCCTGGTCCAGATGTGACTCATGGGGCCTCCGGGCAGAAGTTACTGACGAGTTAACGCGGATTCTCTGGCCTCGAAGTGACGTTCGTCAATACCTTGAAGGCGCCGAGCTAATCTTCCGGAAATCCGCACGCACGCGCCGATTCCCGCCCCGGCAAGCGTTTGCGCTGCTCCACAAGGGATCCTTACCGCCCGAGCGGATGGAGATTCGTCGGCGCGCCAGTCCGGCCCGCGCGACCATCAGGCCCGCCCGGCTACGCCCCGCGCCCGAGCCGGCGTCGGTCACCTGCTTCAATGACGCCCATGGCCCTAGGCCCCAAGGCACCGGAGCGCCGCCGGCGGCTCATCGTCGACGCGGCGCTCGACGTGCTGCGCGAGCGCGGCTACGCCGGGGCCCGCATGGCCGATATCGCGGCGCGCGCGGGAACCTCGCCGGCGCTGGTCGCCTACCACTTCGGAACCCTGTCGGCGGTGCTGTCCGAAGCGCTGACCTTCGCCGAGGACAAGTTCTACGCCGACTTCGAGCACCGTCTGTCCGGGCAGGACACCGCCCTGCCCAAGCTGTGGGCGTGCGTCGACCTGGCGGCGCAGGGCGGGCCGGCGATCGGCGACTGGGTGCTGTGGATGGAGGTCTGGGTCCAGGCGCTGCGGGACGATCAGGTGCGGGTCACCCGCGAGCAACTCGATCGCCGGTGGCGTCGGACCCTGCTCGGGGTGATCGAGCAGGGCATCGCTGAAGGCTCGTTCAGTTGCGCTGATCCGACCGCCGCGGCGTTCCGGCTCGCCTCCCTGATGGACGGCCTGGCCGTGCAACTCGCCCTCCGCGACCCGGACTTCACCACCGACCGAATGATCCGTCTCTGGCGTGAGGCGGCGGCCCTGGAACTTGGCATCGACTCGATCGGCTGAGCGCTAACGCCGCCGACGAACACCGCCTCACCGCTTCGGTCACCTGACTAACCGGCCACGACCAGCGGCAAGTCCTGATCAAACGGCAGATCCCGCCTTCCCAGCCGGGCACTGGTGAGCTAGTTTGGATTCTGAATCGCCATTCAGGAACGATCCGCATCACCGAACTATGAAAGAAGGCGCTGTCATGATGCCGCTCGACACCGCTGATCTGCAGCGGGACGCGCGAGAGCACCTCATGTTGCATTTCACCGACATGTCCGTTTATGCGGACAGAGACATCCCCGTATATGTGCGGGGCGAGGGCTCCTACCTGTTCGACGCCGACGGTCACCGCTTCATCGACGGGCTGTCCGGCCTGTTCTGCACCAATCTCGGTCACTCCTTCGGTGCCGAGATCGGGGCGGCCGGGCGCGATCAGCTCGCCGATCTGGTCTTCACCCCCAACTGGTATGTCGCCCACCCGGCCGCGATCGCGCTGGCCAAGAAGCTGGCCGAGCTTGCCCCCGGCGACCTGAACCGGGTGTTCTTCACCTCCGGAGGGGGCGACGCCAACGAGGCGGCGTACAAGCTGGCACGGCAGTGGCACACCCACAACGGCGAGCCGCAGCGGCACAAGGTCATCTCCCGCCGCACCTCCTACCACGGCACATCTCTCGGCGCGCTGTCGTTCACCGGCCTGGCCGGAGCGAAGACGCCGTTCGCACCGGCCGCGGTCCCGGTTCACTTCGTGTCCAACACGAACGCCTACCGGCACCCGCTTGGCCACGATCCGAATGCGTTCTGCCAGGCGCTGCTCACCGAACTGGACGAGGCGATCCAGTTCGAGGGCGCGGACACGATCGCCATGATGATCGCCGAGCCGGTACAGAATTCCGGCGGTTGCTTCACTCCCCCGCCGGGCTACTGGGCCGGTGTGCGGGCCATCTGCGACAAGTACGGGATCCTGTTGGTGTCCGACGAGGTGATTACTGGATTCGGCCGTGTCGGCGAGTGGTTCGGAGCCGTCAGGTACGGCTTCGAGCCCGATCTGATCACCTTCGCCAAAGGCGTCACCGCCGCCCATGGGCCGATGGGCGGCGTGATCGTCAGCGAGCGGGTGGCCGCGCCGTTCGTCTCCGGCGACGAGACGTTCATGCACGGCCTGACGTTCGGTGGCCATCCGGCCATTTGCGCCATGGCACTCAAGACAATCGAGATCATCGAGCGTGAAGACGTGCTCGGTAACGTCCGCCGGAACGAGCCGGCCATGCGGGCGATGCTCGATGGGCTGCGGGACATCCCGATCGTTGGCGATGTCCGCGGCGCCGGTCATTTCTGGGCCATCGAGCTGGTCAAGGACCAGACGACGAAGGAGACCTTTACCGGCGACGAGGCCGACTGGCTGCTACGGCAGGTGCTGTCGGAGGATCTGGTCGGCTCCGGGCTGCTGTGCCGCCTCGACGATCGCGGCGATCCGGTGGTCCAGCTGTCCCCGCCGCTGATCTGCGATATGGAACTGTTCTCGGACATCGTCGGCATCGTCCGGACCTCACTGCTCCGGGCTGCGGCGCTGGTCGCCGACGGCCGTCTCACGTCCGGCGCATCGGGAAACCACCAGCAATCCGAGCCGGCGGGCGCGCATGCCGCGGCATGACGTCGCGGTAATCGGCGCCGGGCTGGCCGGGCTCTCCGCCGCCCGGGACCTGACGGCCGGCGGTGCCGATGTGATCGTGCTCGAGGCGCGCGGCCGGGCCGGCGGCCGGGTTGAGCAGGCCACGCTCTCCGACGGCCGGTTGGTGCAACTCGGCGGCGAGGTGGTCGGACCGTTTCATACCGCCTACGCCGGCCTGGTCGGCGAACTCGGCCTGAGTCTGGTCCCGTCGTTCCCGGACCTGCCCGGCGAGGAGACCTGGCTGCTGGCCGGCGGGCGCCACGTCGGCGCGGGCGTACCATGGCTGACCGACACGGACCGCCGGTCGTACGACGCGGTCGAAGCCGCGTTCGCCGCGCTGTCGGCGACGGTCGACCCGGACGATCCGTGGGCGCACCCGGACGCCTCCGCGCTGGATTCGATCAGCGTTGGCGACTGGATGCGCTCGGCGGGCGCCACCCCCAACGTGGTACGCGCCCGCGACCTGGCCATGCTCGCGCTCGCGGCCGAGTCGGTCGAGCGTACGTCGCTGCTCTCCGACCTGCGCAAGGAGGCCGCCGCCGGGTCACATGGCTTCTACAACTACGACGTCTGGGAGTGCCAGCGGGTGGCCGAGGGCTCGGCCACGGTGGCGCTGCGCATGGCTGATCAACTCGGCCACCGGATCCGGTACGCCACGCCGGTCAGCCGGATACGAATCGACCGGAGCGGGTGCACCATCACGACCTCGTCCGGCGAGCACATCACCGCGGATGCCGTTGTCTCGGCGGTCCCGGCCGGTCCGCTGCGGGACATCCGGATCGACGGTGTCTCGGCGGCACGGCTGGCGTCACTGGACCGGCAGCGGCACGCACTGGCGGCCAAGGCGGTCTTCGCATACCCGGATTCGTTCTGGGAGCGCCAGGGCCAGAACGGATCGGCATACCTGGAGACGACGACGATCGGCGGCACCTGGGTGCAGCGCGAGGGCATCATCTCGACGCTGGTGCCGCCCGAGCGGCTGGCAGCCTTCCTGGCCACCTCCCCCGCTGTGCTGGAAGCAGAACTGACCGCGGAGATGGCGGCGGCGTTCGGCGAGCGCGCCCTGGACCCGGCGGCCGTGTTCGTCCGGCGGTGGGCGACCGATCCTTGGACGCAGGGGTATATCACCGGCTGGCGACCCGGCGACGTGATGGCCGTCGGACCGCTGCACGGAACCCATGAACCACCGTTCTACGTGTGCGGCTCGGATCAGTGGGTGTGTGGCTACATGGAGGGCGCGGTGCGCACCGGCCGGGCGGCAGCGGCGGCGGCGCTCGCCGGCTGACCGGCCCGGTCGGCCTGATCACCGATCGCGCCGCCGGCTCCCGCGGGTCTCCATGCGGGAGCCGGGCGGTCGGCGGGTTACCCGACCGGTACGTGTGCGAGTCGCCGTTGACGAGCAGCACCGGCGATCACGGCCGCAGCGCGAAGACGAGCGCGTCGGGATCGAGGGGCTTACTCGACTCAGAGGTCGTCGAACGGGGCGGGGAACCGAAACGTGCCGTGCTCGCCCCGAAATCCGGACAGCACCCGCACCTGGAAGGCGGCCAGCCAACCCGGGTCGGGCGGTTCGATGCCGTACTCCACCGACCTCCGGAATCCGAACCGGCCGTAGTAGGCGGGGTCACCCAGCAGGGCCACCAGCGGCTCACCCAGCGCTTCGCAGGCGCCGAGCACGGCGTGCATCAGTGCCGATCCCACGCCCTGGCGCTGGCGGGACGGTGTCACCGCGAGCGGGCCGAGCCCGAGCGCCGGCGCATCGTCCACCCGGCCACGCGTACACAGCACGTGACCGGTGATCTCACCGTCGGTGACCGCGACCATGGACAGCGCCGGAATCCACGCCGGATCCGCGCGGAGCGCCCGGACCAAGCCCGCCTCCGGTGCCGGGCCGGTCACGCCCGGCCGGACGAACGCGGCCGCCACCACCGTCCCGATAGCCGGAGCGTCACCGGCCGCCTCACGCCTGATCAGCATTGAGGCATTGTGCATCCCCGGCCGTCCGATCGCGCGCGAATATTTATCGCGGCAGGCGGAAGCGGCACCGGCCCGCATCGGCGCTGCCGACGTTGCGGACTCGCTCCCGCTCCCGCGGGTGCCGGCCGCCCGAGTAGCGGCGCGCGGCACGTTTTGGTCATCGGCAAGACCAGCAGGCCGGAACGGTAACGGCGATTCGCGGATGCCGTTGGGCGCGGCTGGGCTACCGCTCGTCGTACAAGATCGTGCCGCCGGGTTCACGCGGCCGAAAAACAGTGATACCACCTGCTACATGGACGACCAACAAACCCACCGCGGTTGGCAATGGCTGCTCATCGTGCCTGTTGTCGTACCGCTTCTCACATTCCTCTACAACGGCAAGGATCCACGTTTCCTCGGGTTTCCGCGCTTCTACTGGTTGCAGCTGGCTTTCATCCTGCTCGGCGTCGCGACCACCACTGTCGTGTACCAGATGACCAAGGACAGGAGGTGAACCGGTCGTGTCGGACCATTTGACTGAAATCATCGTCGCCGCGGTCATCTTTCTCGCGGTAAGCGTCATAGGCTTCATCGCGGCCCGGTGGAAGCGCGCGGACAATATGGGCCACCTGGACGAATGGGGTCTGGGCGGCCGGCAGTTCGGCTCCTGGGTCACCTGGTTCCTGATTGGTGGCGACCTTTACACGGCGTACACCTTCGTCGCCGTACCGGCGCTGCTGTTCGGGGCCGGCGCGATCGCGTTCTTCGCGGTGCCATACACCGTCGTTGTCTACCCGATGGTCATGGTGGTGCTGGTCCGGCTCTGGTCGGTCTCGCGCAAGCATGGCCTGGTCACGCCGGCCGACTTCGTCCGGGCCCGGTCCGGGTCGTCGACGATGGCGCTACTGGTGGCGATCACCGGCATCGTGGCCACGATGCCGTACATCGCGCTGCAGCTCGTCGGTATCGAGGCAGTCCTGAAGTCGATGCACGTCAACCCCACGTGGGCGCTGATCGTGGCATTCGCGATCCTGGCGGCGTACACGTACCAGTCCGGACTGCGTGCCCCGGCGCTCATCGCCTTCGTCAAGGACTCGCTGATCTACCTGGTGATCATCGTCGCGATCATCTACATCCCGTACAAGCTGGGCGGCTGGGGCCACATCTTCGACGCCGCCGACGCCAAGTTCACCGCCGCGAAGGCGGGCGGCATCGTCCTGCCGGCGTCCGGCCAGTGGGGGTACGTCACGCTGGCGTTCGGCTCAGCGCTCGCGCTCTTCCTGTACCCGCACAGCGTCACCGGCGTGCTGGCCAGCAAGTCGCGTAACACCATCAAGCGGAACATGTCCGCTTTGCCCGCGTACAGCCTGCTGCTGGGCCTCATCGCCCTGCTGGGCTACATGGCGATCGCGGCCAAGGTGACCCCGATCGTCAGCAACGGCAAGGCCGACGGGAACACCATCGTGCCGCAACTGTTCGACCAGATGTTCCCGCAGTGGTTCGCGGGCATCGCGTTCGCCGCGGTGGCGATCGGCGCCCTGGTGCCGGCGGCCATCATGTCGATCGCGGCCGCCAACCTGTTCACCCGCAACATCTACACCGAGTACTTCAAGCGCGACGCCAGCGACGAGCACCAGGCGAATGTCAGCAAGATCGCATCGCTGGTAGTCAAGATCGGCGCCGTGCTGGTGATCCTGCTGATCGATCCGCAGTTCTCCATCGACCTGCAGCTCATCGGCGGTGTCATCGTCCTGCAGACGTTGCCTGCCGTGGCGATCGCCCTGTACACCCGGTGGTTCCACCGGTGGGGCCTGGTCGCCGGCTGGCTGGTCGGCATGGGCCTTGGCATGTGGATGCTGTACCAGATCCCGGGCAAGGCCGGACACAAGCACTTCGGCGGATCAGGGTGGCACCTCGACAAGTGGTTCGACCCGACCACCGTCGGCCTGCCCGCGGGCAGCACCATGTACGTCGGCCTTATCGCTGTGATCGCCAACATCATCGTGGCGGCGATCGTGACGGTGATCTGCCGTGCCATCAAGGCGCCCGACGGCGTCGACCTCACCTCGCCGGACGACTTCACCCACGATCCGAGCAGCGAGGGCACGCCGCCCCCGCCGCCGCGCCAGCTGGCCGGCGACGAGTTGCCGGAGCCGGTGCCGACCACGTAGCGGCGGTTCGGGCGCCCGGCCGGATGGCCGGGTGCCCACCACCCGCGGTCACTCATCGGATCGCTGCCGTCGCGCCGACGGCCCGTACTCGCACACTGAACGGGCGCCCAGCCTCATGGCCGGGCGCCCGTTCCCCCGAACTGTCCTCAGCCTAGAAACTCGCACGTCTGCCCTGTAGGTCCGCAGCCGCTCGATCTCGACTGGGCCGGTCACGTCCCGGTTGCGAACGACGGTGACGCGCAACCCATCCGGCCGCTTCTGGTTGGTGCGTGTTGATCAGCCGATCAGGCCGGTGCCGATCTCGCGCACCACGTCGACGAAGTAAGCCACGTCACGCTCGGTGATCCGCCAGTTGGTCATGGCCGGCCGCAACGCCACCTTCCCGTCGTAAACGGTGGTGCCCGCGAACACCCGGCCGTCTTCGAGCAGCCGCTGCCCCAGCCTCCGGTTCAGATCGTCGAGAGCGTCGGCTGCCACGCCCGGCGGGTTGAACCGGAAGCACACGATGCACAGCGGCACCTCGGCCAGCCGCTCCAGATCTGGCGCGTCGTCGACCAGGCAGGCCAGATGCTGGGCCAGGTCCAGGTGCCGCTCGACCATCAGCCGGTACCCGTCGCGGCCATAGGCGGCAAGCGTCGCCCAGATCGGGATGGCGCGCGCCCGGCGCGAGGATTCCGGGCCGAACAGCATGTAGCCGCTGGCCGCGCTGGACGCGTCCGGTAGGTACGCGGCACCGGGCATCCCGAACGCGCGGCCCAGCCGGGCCGGCTCGGCCACCAGTGTGAACCCGCTCTCGTAGGGCACGTTGAGCCACTTGTGCGCGTCGGCGGCCACCGACTGCGCCCGTTCCATCCCGGCGACCAGGTGTGCTGATCGCGGCGAGCACGCGGCGAAGGCGCCGAACGCACCGTCCACATGCAGCCACGCACCGAACTCCGAGGTGATGTCGGCGAGCGCGCCAAGCGGGTCGAAGTCGCCGGCGTTGACCTCTCCGGCGTTGGCGATGACCACCGCCGGTCCGCCGATCTCGGCCAGGCGTTCCCGCAGCCGGGTCAGATCCACGCGCCCGACCTCGTCGGCGGCGAACACCTCGACGCTGTCTCTCCCATGCCCCAGCATCTGCAACGCCTTGCGCGCGCTGGCATGCACGTACCCGCCGGACAGCACCGGCATGCGCGGCAGCCCGGCGAGCCCGGACGCGGCCACGTCGACGCCCTGCTGCTCCCCCCACCAGTGCGTCGCGCACGCAAGGCCGGTGAAGTTGGCGAACGTCGCGCTGGCCACGAGCGCGCCGCCCCACGTGGATGGCATGCCGAGCAGGTCGGCGAGCCAGCGGATGGCCACGTCCTCGACCCGGGTGCCGAGGGCCGATGACGCCCGCATGGCGCAATTCTGGTCGAGCAGGGCGGTCAGCCAATCGCCTGCCATCGCGGCCGGGGTCGCACCGCCGATCACGAAGTGATAGAAGTGCGGGCCGCTGGACTGGGTGGCCGCGGCGGTGCCGATGCGAACCAGCCGATCGATCGTGGCCGCCGCGCCGGAACCAGTGTCCGGCAACGTGCCGTCCAACTCGTCCAACAGCCGCTGCGCATCCGGATTCAGCACCGGCAGGTCATCGAGCACTGACAGGTACGGGCCGGCGGCCTGGTACACCGCGGTAAGCGGGTCCAGGGCGCCGGTCACTTCGGTTATCGGGTCCACGCCCCTCATCATGCGCTGGGTTGATAGGGGGCGGGCCGGGGCGGGTGATAGTTGTGCGGACGAGCCCCGGGTGGGCGCGGGCTCACGCGCCGCGCAGATTGGCGGCCGCCTCCCGCAGGCTGTCGTCGAGCGCACGCGCCTTGATGCCGAAGGTCGCCTCGGTGACCGAGGCGTCGACGATGAACGGCTTGGCGAACTGGTAATACGTGGTTCGCAGCTCCTTGACCATCGGGTCGAACAGCCCGGCGGTCCACAGCGCGATGTACGGCAACCGGGTCACCTTGGCCGCTGGCAGGTCGTTGGCGGTGGCGAACCGGGCGGCGAGCTGCCGAACGGTGAGCGGCTCGTGACTGGGCACCAGCCAGGCCTGACCGTACGCCCGCTCGTCACTCGCGGCGGTCACCAGGGTGCGAGCCACGTCACGGATCGACGTCCAGGTATGCGGCACGTTGGTCGGCACCGGCGAGTACGCCCGCTTGCCGGCCAGCAGCGGCGCGCCCATGCCCCACGACAGAATTCCGTTGGCCTCGATGTAGTCCGCTCCACGGACCTCGGTGGCGCGGATCAGCCCGGCCTGGTGACGACGGAGCGCCTCACGCCACATGTCGGCGCGCATCCGCAGCTTCGGGTGGGTGGCCGCGAGCGGCGTGTCGTGACCCATGACGCCGCTGCCCGGCCCGTAACCGTAGAGCGGAGCCGCGGTCGCCAGCACGGCACCGCTGCGCTCGGCAGCGGTCAGCAGCGACGACGCCAGCGGTGGCCAATCGGTCAGCCAGCGGTGGTACTGCGGGTTGGCGCAGTTGTAGAGCGCAACCGCGCCGTCGGCCAGCGCGGCCAGCCGATCGGCGTCGGTGGCGTCGGCCGCGACCTTGCGCACCCGCTCGTGCGACGGACCGCTGCCGCTGCGGGTCACCATGACGACGTCCTCGCCGCGATCGGCGAGAAGACCAGCGGTAGCGGAGCCAACCGGTCCGGCTCCGACGATCACGTGCTGAGACATTCTGAAGTCCCTTCCCAAAAAACCGAGAGCGATGCTCTCTCATGTGAGCAACTGTCGCACTTCCCCGTCGCCGCGTCAAGAGCACCGCTCTCGAATGTGTGCAACAATCACTCCATGGCGGCTGGCAACGCGAAGAACGGCGAGCGCGCCGGCTCGATCCGAGCCCGCGTCCGAGCCGAGATGATCGACGAGATCAAGTCCGTGGCCCGGCGGCACCTGGCCACCGATGGGGCGAATCTGTCGCTCCGGGCGGTCGCGCGCGACATGGGAATGGCCTCCTCCGCGCTGTACCGGTACTTCGCCAGCCGAGACGACCTGCTCACCGCACTGATCATCGACGCGTACAACGCGATCGGCGCGGCGGTGGAGGCCGCCGACGCCGGGGTCAGCGACCGATCCGACGGCCGCGGCCGGTGGCTGGACTGCTGCCGGGCGATCCGGGAATGGGCCCTCGCCCACCCGAACGAATACGCGTTGATCTTCGGATCGCCCGTGCCCGGCTACCGGGCACCTCAGGAAACCACGGTAGCCGCCGCGCGTGCGCCGGTAGTGCTGCTGACCATCGTCGCCGAGGCTCCGCGTGCCGCCTCGCAGCGGGTCGCCATTCCGGAGGGGCTGGCCCGCGACCTGGCCGCGCTGTCGGCATCCGAAGCGATCCCGGAACTGGACGCCGCGCCGCTCGCTATCGCGTCGATCGCGTGGATCCACGTATTCGGCGCGGTGAGCTTCGAGCTGTTCGGGCAGCTGAACAACGTGATCTTCGATCGCGATGGTTACTTCGACGCCCAGTGCGAACTCATGGCCGACCTGATCGGCCTGTGATCGACCCTCGATATATCCCTTCGAGTCCCGTCGAGGGCGCCGGTTTCCCGGCCCGGCCGGCCAATCGTCGGTGAGGATGATCGGCATGCGACCGTTCCGCTTCCACACCAGCCTGCACGGCACTCCGGACCTGCGAGCCGTCACCGAGGCCGCGAGGCGGGCCGAGTCGATCGGGTACTCCGGCATCCTGATCTCCGACCACCTGATGTCCACGCACGCCGCGCTGCCGTTGCTCACCGCCATCGCCACCGCCACGTCGACGTTGCGGATCGGCACGTTCGTCCTGAACAACAGCCTGCGGCACCCGGCCGTGCTGGCGCACGATCTGGCCACCATCGACGTCCTGTCCGGCGGGCGTCTGGACGTCGGGATCGGCGCCGGCTGGAACAAACCGGAGTACACCGCGATCGGCCTGCCGTACCCGGCCGTCGGGACCCGGGTCGCCCAGCTCGCGGAGGCGGTCGCCGTATTGAAAGGGTGCTTCGGACCGGAGCCGTTCAGCTTCGCCGGTGCGCATTACACGATCGCCGATTACGACGGCCAGCCCAAGCCGGCGCAACAACCGCACCCGCCGCTGTTCATCGGAGGTGGCGGCCGCCGGGTCCTCAGCCTGGCCGGCCGGGAGGCGGACATCGTCGGGCTGGCACCGCGGATCAATGCCGCCGGTCCCTCCATGCGTCCGGATGCTCGCAGCTTCACCTTGGCCGCCGCCCGGGAGAAGGTCTCCTGGGTACGCGAGGCGGCCGGCGCTCGCTTCGGCGCGCTGGAGCTGAACGTGTACCCGAGCGGCGGACCCATTCAGGTGACCGACGACGCGCTCGCCGCGGCCACCGACCGCGCCGAGCGGCTGTCGTCGGCATCCGGAACGCCGATCTCCGCGGCGGAGGTGCTGGACTCGCCTCATATCTTCATCGGGACGATCGAGCAGATCGCCGGCAAAATGCGGATGCTGCGCGAGGTGCTCGGCATCAGCTCGTTCCTGCTCGACGACACCGACGAGCTGGCCCCGCTGGTGGAGCGGCTCGCCGGCCGGTAGCGGCCGATCCGGCGCATCGGTCCCGCAGCCGCTACGCTGTACGTTCACGCTGGTTCGGGGGTCGTGACGATGAGCCAGGTACCGGCCGACGATCCGGCGCTACGCTTTACCGTCGCCTTCGTCAACACGTACGACCTGCTGGAGCACCCGCCCGACCGGCTGACCGTCGGTGTCGCCGCCGACCTGGCCGCCGAGCACCACCGGCCCGACCTGGCAGCGGCGCTGGCCGGATCGTCGCTGATGAAGATCAAGCGGGTTCGGAAGTTCCTCTACGCCGTGTTCGCGGGCGACACGGCCGAGGCCAAGCAGGACGCACTCAACCACGTCTTCGCCTACGTGGGCGCGCTGCCCCGCGTCGTGTCCGGCCCCCGCCTGGCGATCGTGACCGACAGCGACGATCCGGTACGCCATCTCGGCGCCTGGTGCGCCGACGCGCTTGCCCAGGCCCTGCTCTCCGGCGGGCCGGACCGCATCGGCACGTGCGCCGCCGATCCGTGCCGGTGCGGTTTTGTCGACCGGACCCGGGCGGGACGCCAGCGGTACTGCCGCCAGCTGTGCAACGACCGGGTGGCGGCGGCGAAGTATCGCAGCCGGATCTCGCTCGCCGATCCCGCATCGCCGGGCGCGTAACGTCGCCGGATGCACAGTGCCGTAACGATCGGCCCGGTCCGGTGCGGTGCGCATCCGGGATCGGGGTCCGCCCGGCGAGGGCCGGCGAGGCGGCATAGCATCAACGTCTGTGATGAGTAGCGATGTGACCAAGACCCAGGCCTGGCAGGCCCTGACCGCGCACGCGGACAAACAGCGCGACGCGCACCTGCGGGAACTGTTCGCCGACGACCCCGGTCGGGCCGGGCGGCTCACGGGTCAGGCCGGCGACCTGTACGTCGACTACAGCAAGAACCTCGTCACCGACGAGACGATGGCCCTTCTGGTGTCGCTGGCCGACGAGATCGGCCTGGCCGACCGCATCGCGGACATGTTCGCCGGTGTCCACATCAACACGTCCGAAGACCGGGCCGTGCTGCACACCGCCCTGCGCCAGCCGGACAGCGTAGAGCTGGAGGTCGACGACCAGAACGTGGTCGCCGACGTTCACGCGGTGCTGACCGAGATGGCCTCGTTCGCCGACCGGGTGCGATCCGGCGAGTGGGTCGGCCACACCGGCAAGCCCATCACGACCGTCGTCAACATCGGTATCGGCGGCTCCGATCTGGGCCCGGTCATGGCCTACGAAGCACTCTCCGCCTACCTGGACACCGGCATCCGGTGCCGCTTCGTGTCGAACATCGACCCGACCGACATCTACGCCAAGACGCACGACCTGGACCCCGAGACAACACTGTTCATCATCGTGTCCAAGACGTTTTCCACGCTGGAGACGCTGACCAACGCGACCGAGGCCCGTCGCTGGCTCCTCGACGGCCTGGGCACCACCGACAACGCGGCTGTCGCCAAACACTTCGTCGCGGTCAGCACGAACGCCGAGCGGGTGGCCGCCTTCGGTATCGACACCACGAACATGTTCGGGTTCTGGGATTGGGTCGGTGGCCGGTACTCGTACGACTCCGCCGTTGGGCTGTCGGTCATGATCGCGATCGGCCCGGCGGCCTTCAGCCAGATGCTCGACGGGTTCCACACCATTGACGAGCATTTCCGGACCACGCCGGTGGAGCGCAACGTGCCGGCCCTGCTGGGACTGCTGAACGTCTGGTACAACAACTTCCTCGGTGCCCAGACCCACGCCGTCTTGCCGTACTCGCAGTACCTGCACCGGTTCCCGGCATACCTGCAGCAGCTCACCATGGAGAGCAACGGCAAGTCGGTGCGCGCCGACGGGTCCCCGGTCGACGTACCAGACCGGCGAAATCTTCTGGGGCGAGCCGGGCACCAACGGTCAGCACGCCTTCTACCAGCTCATCCACCAAGGCACGAAGCTGATCCCGGCGGATTTCATCGGCTTCAGCGAGCCCAACCACGACGTCGACGACATGCATGACCTGTTCATGTCGAATTTCTTCGCGCAAACCGCCGCCCTGGCGTTCGGACGGACCGCCGAGGAGGTAGCCGCCGACGGTACGCCCGCCGATGTGGTCGCGCACAAAGTGATGCCGGGCAACCACCCGACGACCTCGATCCTGGCCCCGAAACTGACCCCGTCGGCCCTCGGCCAGCTGGTGGCGCTCTACGAGCACATCGTGTTCACCGAAGGCACCATCTGGGGCATCGACTCGTTCGATCAGTGGGGCGTGGAACTCGGAAAGGTGATGGCCAAGCAACTGGCTCCCCTGCTCACCGCCACCGGGGCGCCATCGCTCGATCAAGACGGTTCCACGAACGCGCTGATCGCCCGCTACCGCTCCCAGCGCGGGCGGCCGTAGCTTGCCCGAAGGTCACACGATCCACCGCCTCGCGATCCGGTACCGGTCGTTGCTCACCGGCCACGTGGTCACGGTGAGCAGCCCACAGGGCCGGTTCGCCGACGGCGCCGCGCTTGTCGACGGCAGCGTCCTCACCGGCACCGAGGCGATCGGCAAGCATCTGCTGTTCGCCTTCGCCGGGGGCCACACCCTGCATATCCACCTGGGCCTCTATGGCAAGTTCACCGACGGCCCGCCGCCGGTGCCGCCGGTGGTCGGCGAGGTCCGGCTGCGGATCGTCGCACCGGGGCACTGGCTCGACCTTCGCGGGCCCGCCGCGTGCGAGCTGCTCACGCCGCCGGAGGTGGACGTCTTGCGCGGGCGGCTGGGTGCCGATCCACTGCGTGACGATGCGGGGGATGGGAATGGCGGCGACGCGGCGTTCGCGCGCATCCGCCGCAGCCCCACGCCGATCGCCGCGCTGTTGCTCAACCAGTCGGTGGTTGCCGGTACCGGCCTGATCTTCGTGACCGAGGTTCTGTTCCGGGCCGGCATCGACCCCCTGACGCCGGGACGGTCGGTGACGGCAGCGCAATGGCAAGAGCTGTGGGCGGACCTGAGGCAGCTGATGAAGCCCGCGGTCGCCGCCGGGCGGATCGACACGGTACGCCCGGAACACACGCCGGCGGCTATGGGCCGGCCGCCTCGGGTGGACCGGCACGGCGGCGAGGTGTACGCGTACCGGCGGGCCGGGCAGCCGTGCCTGGTATGCCGAACCGAGATCGCCTCGGGCACCCTGGGCGGCCGCAACATGTACTGGTGCCGCGCCTGCCAGAGCTAGCCGAAGCGTCAGCCCGGGTCTTTGCGCAAGTAGGCCAGCACGGCCAGAACCCGGCGGTTGGTGTCGTCGGCCGGCGGCAGGTACAGCTTCGCCAGGATGTTGCCGATGTGCTTGCCCACGGCGGCCTCGGACAGCACCAGACCTCGGGCGATGGCCGCGTTCGACTGACCCTCCGCGACCAGGGCGAGCACCTCGCGCTCGCGGGGCGACAGCCGGCCGAGCGGGTCACGGCTGCGGCGCATCAGCTGGCGTACCACCTCGGGATCCACCACCGTCGCACCGGCCGCCACCCGGCGCAGCGAGCCCGGTAAGACCGGACCCGCCACCCGGATCCGCTCCTCCTCCGCCATTGTCGCTGATCACCATGACCAGCATGCCGGACTCGATGGCGACGGTCACCCGCGCCGAACTCGCCCCGCTGTGTTTGGCCACATTCGTCAGCGCCTCGGCAGCCACGAAGTAGGCGACCATGTCGACCGGCGCGGCACTCGGCCGGTGAGCCGCCCGGCAAGTCCAGTTTGGCCAGGCCGAGTTGCATGCTGAGGCTCACCAGGCGCTGCTGCGCACCGTCATGCAGATCCCGCTCGATCCGGCGGCGCTCAGCCTCGAACGCGTCGACCAGTCCGGCCCGGGACCGGGACACCTCGACCAGTTGGACCGCGGCCGGATCCGGTTCCGTGTCCAGCAGCAGCCGGGCCAGTGCCGCGTGCGCTCCCGCGATGGTCGCGATCGCGTACAGCAGCACCGGCACCAAGATCAAGCCGAGGACCATCAGGCCGATCGACATCCCCGTCGATCGGACGGTCACGCTGCCGATCACGGCCGGCTCCGACATGTGCACCGCCAGCGGAGCGAACACCAGTAGGAACACGTACAGCCCGGCGAGCGCCAGCGCGCCCAGCCATAGCGGTGCGATCAGGGCCAGGATCAGCATCTCCAACGCCGAGATCGGCGCCCGCCTGTACGTCACCGAGAAGACCGTCAAGACCCACGTCGGCCACATCCTGCGCAAGCTTGAGCTGCGCGATCGGGTGGCCGCCGTCATCTACGGGTACGAGGCCGGAATCGTGCGCCCGCGCCGGACGATGGTCTCGTAATAGACAAGACGCGGATCGCCTAGGGTGTGGTGTGTGGAGCATCGGAGACTTGGCCGTACCGGCCGCGACATCAGCGTGATCGGCCTCGGCGCGTGGCAGCTCGGCGCCGATTGGGGCGACGTCAGCGAACGAGACGCTCTCGACACCTTGCACGCGGCCATCGAGTCCGGGGTCACCTTCATCGACACCGCGGACGTCTACGGCGATGGGCGCAGCGAGCAACTGGTCAGCCGCGTGCTGCGGGAATATCCGGATCTGACGGTCGCGACCAAGATGGGACGCCGGGTCGAGCAGTTGCCCGACAACTATCAGCGGGGCAACTTCCGGTCCTGGAACGACCGATCGCGCACCAACCTGCGAGTCGACACCATCGACCTGGTCCAGCTGCACTGCCCGCCGACCGCGGTCTACCACGACGACGCCGTCTTCGACGCGCTCGACGAGATGGTCGCCGAGAAGCGGATCGCCGCCTACGGCGTCAGCGTCGAGACCGTCGACCAGGCTCTGGCCGCGATCGCCCGGCCGAACGTGGCGAGCGTACAGATCATCCTGAACATGTTCCGGCTCAAGCCGCTGGAGCGGGTACTACCGGCCGCCGCCGAAGCCGGCGTCGGGATCATCGCGCGGGTGCCGCTGGCCAGCGGGCTGCTATCCGGCAAGTACGACGAGAACACCACGTTCTCGCCCGACGACCACCGGGCGTACAACCGGCACGGCGAGGCGTTCGACGTCGGCGAGACGTTCAGCGGGGTGCCGTTCGACGTGGGCCTGCAGGCGGTACGCCGGCTCGCCGCCCTCAAGCCGGACGGCGCGACCATGGCCCAGTTCGCGCTGCGCTGGATCGTCGACCAGGCAGGGGTGACCACGGTGATTCCCGGCGCCCGCAACGCCGTCCAGGCACGTGGCAACGTCGGCGCCGCCGCGCTGCGGCCGCTCGACGGTGCCACTCAACGGGCGGTGGCCGACGTCTACGACGAACTGATCCGCGAACACGTCCATGACCGCTGGTGACCCACCTGCCGCTGCCGCGCTGGCCGCAGCCGGTCTCGCGTACCGGCTCATCGTCCATGACCGGCCGGTGCGCAGCCTGGCCGAAGCCGCGGCGGCCCGGGGTGTCGAACCCGCCGACGTCATCAAGACGCTGGTCGTGCGGCGCGGCCCGGACGACTACCTGTTCGTCCTGGTGCCCGGCGATCGGGTCATCTCGTGGCCAAAGCTGCGGGCGCTGCTCGGCGTCAATCGCATGACCATGCCCGACGCGCCCGAGGCGAAAGCCGCGACCGGCTATGAACGCGGCACCATCACGCCGTTCGGGTCAGCCCGTCCGTGGCCGGTGGTCGCCGACGAGCGGGTCGCCGGACGAAGCATCACGCTGGGTGCGGGCGCCCGCGATGTCGCGGTCGCCGTCGACGCGGATGAGACGGTACGCGTACTGAACGCGACCGTGGCCGACGTGACCGACCCGGAGCCGGAGCGATAGGCACGCGAGACGCTCGCCTGGCGCGTGGGCGTGGCGAGCGCCCCGCGGATGGCACCTGCCCACCTTCGCCGGTAGCGTGCGATCATCCCGGCGGGTGTGCCGCGAGCCAGGCCGCCGCGCGACGTGCCGATGCCCGAGACAGCCACGCGTCCGCGATGAGCTGGGCCAGGTCCGTGCGGGTCAACTCCCGGATCCGGCTGGCGCGCAGCAGCACCGAGGGGTGACCGTCGAAGTGACCGGTAGTGAAGAACGGCGACGTCTGATCCTGGACCAGTGCGTGCTTCTCGGCCTCTGACTCGACCCAGAAGACGATCACGTCGTCGTAGCGCTCGCCGGTCCCGGCGTCGACGGCGTCCGGCCGTGGTGTGCGGAAGAAGACGAACGACTTCCGGCCGACCTGGTAGATCGGATTGCCGCCGGATCCATGCTCGACAGTGACGTGGGGCATGCCCAGCGCGAGGGCATGCACGTCGTCGACGCAAGCCGGTCGATCCTCGTTATGGGACACCTGCCAGCGTAACCACCGAGTCAGGGCGACTACCGTGACCGGGTGAGCATGAACGGGGAATACGTCCGTGTCACGCCGGATCAGCTCGCCCGGGCAATCGAGGACCCGGAATGGGCGCTGGAACTAGTCGAGGATGTTCAGGACAGCGAGGACGGACTCGACGTGGCTTCGGGCAAAGCTCGGCATCTGAGCACTCACAAGGCGTGGAACGCAATCGCGTTTCTTCTTGAGCGCGTGGGTTTTCCGGTCGACATCGTGTACGGCGAGGGACGGTTCGCCGACGACGAAGACTGGGGTTACGGCCCACCTCGGTACCTATCCGCTGAGCGGGTGCAGGCGGCCTCCGAGGCGCTGGCAGCCACCAGTTTTGCGCGGCTGACCGCCGGCGTAACACCACCCATGCTGGCCGAGGCCGGCGTCTATCCACAGTCCTGGGATGAGCCGGATTCGCTGGAGTGGGTGCGCGGTTGGTACGCGCCGCTGGTCTCGTACTTCACGGATGCGGCCAGCCAAGGCGACGCCATGATCATCTGGCTCGACTAGCCGCTTCTCGAAGCCGGTTGACAGTCGGTTGCGGCGTGCCGGTAGACGAGGAAGTTTGCGGCGTGCCGGTGGGCGAGGAATAGGCGGGGTTCCGGGCTCGATGGTGACCCGGCTCGGCGGGCCGGTGTCGTGGTCAGTTCTGATCGGTGGATGGCTGCGCATGCCTGGCCCGTCCGGTTCGGGTGATCGCGACGAATGCGGCCCTATGGTCGCCGAAGCGCCGTCCGGGCCGCCGTGGGCCCGCAGCCGACGCGATCTTGCGACGAATGCCGCCGGGATCGATCGCCGGCACATGACGGCTCGGAGGCATCACCTCTACGGATTCCGCTAACGCCCAGGTCACCGAACCCTCACCCGGATGCGCAGCCGTCGGCTGCCGCGCCACCGGCTGGCCGATACAGAAACCAGCACCTCCGGTTCGGCGTCCTTCACCAAGCCGACAACTCGGTTCCCGGAGCGCGGCGCCCGACCACGCCCAGATTTCCAAGCCGTTTCGGGACATTTACCGGCATCTAAAGACTCAAGTATTGACATGAAGCAACGTCTGAGCGCTCAATAGACGAACATAGTTCAACCTTTCCAACCGCATTCCAACACGCCCTACCCGGAAAGGGGTGGCTCGTGGTGATCCAGCGTGCCCGGCGGTGGGTTGTACTCGCCGTCCTGAGCCTCATCTCAGCCGGAACCGTCACCCTCGCCCACGCCGCACCGGCGAGCGCGGCGGACAGCATCACGATCAACGGCTCCGGCCCGGCCGGACATTCGACGGCATCGGCGCGATCAGCGGCGGCGGCGGCAACAGCCGGCTGCTCATCGACTACCCCGAGCCGCACCGCAGCCAGATACTCGACTACCTGTTCAAGCCCGGCTACGGCGCGGCGCTGCAGATTCTCAAGGTGGAGATCGGCGGCGACACCAACTCGACCGACGGCGCCGAGTCCAGCCACGAACATGCCAGCGGCGACCTCAACTGCGACCGCGGCTACGAGTGGTGGCTGATGGAGCAGGCCAAGGCCCGCAACCCCAACATCAAACTGTACGGGTCTGGCCTGGGGCGCGCCCGGCTGGATCCAACGGCAGCTTCTTCTCCACGCCTGGTGAGACTACCTGTGGCCTGGCTGGACTGCGCCGCCAGCACGGGCTGACGATCGACTACCTCGGCGGCTGGAACGAGCGCGGGTACGACAAGACCGTTCTACGAGAACCTGCACAGCGCGCTGCGCTCGCACGGCTACTGCGACACTGAAGATCGTCGCTGCGACGATTCGGGCTGGGACGCGGCCGATGCGATGGTCTCCGACCCGACGTTCGCGGCGTCGATCGACATCATCGGCAGCCACTACCCCTGCGGCTACGAGTCGGCGCATGACCAGCTGCTCCCGACCTCGAACGCGGTGGCCACCGGCAAGCACGCTGTGGGCCAGCGAGAACGGCTCGGAGGACTACAACGCCGGCGCCAAGCCCCTGGCCCGGGCCATCAACCGCGGCTACCTGGACGGCGAAGATGACCAGCTACATCAACTGGCCGCTGATCGCCGCGATCTACCCGAACTGCCATAGGCGACGACCGCTCTCATGGTGGCCAACCAGCCGTGGTCGGGCTACTTCGACGTCGGGGCGCAACTGTGGGCGACCGCGCACACCACCCAGGTGACCCAGCCAGGCTGGAAGTACCTCGACTCGGCATCGGGTACTTCGGTGGCAACTCGCAACAACGGCAGTCTACGTCACGTACCAGCCGGCGAATCACTCGGCGTACAGCGTCGTCGCCGAGACGCATGGACGCGAGCGCCGCGCCGCACGCTGAACTTCTCGGTCACCGGCGGGCTTGCCGTCCGGCGCGACCGTGCACGTGTGGGCGACCAACTTCGCGGCCAAGTCCTACTTCGTCAAGCAAGCCGACATCACGCCGTCCGGCGGGACGCTGGCTCGGTCACCGTCCAGCCCGGCTACGTCTACTCGTTCACGACCACCAGCACGGCCGGGAAGGGCACCAGCGCCGGCCCGCCACAGGCGTCGCTGCGCGCTGCCATACAGCGACAACTTCGACGGCTACACGCTGGGCCGGGAACCGAGTACCTGCCCGAGCAGCAGGGCGCCTTCGAGACAGTCGGCCTGCGGCGGCGGCCGATCCGGCGGTGCGTCCGGCAGATGGCGCCGGTCACCCCGATCACCTGGAACACGGTCGCCAACCCGTACACCCTGCTCGGGGACCTGGGCTGGAGCGAACTACACGGTCAGCGCGGACGCGCTGATGGAGCAGGCCGGGTCGGTACAGCTGATGGCCCGGGTCGGCACCCAGACGCGGCTTCTCGGTCTCCGGCATCAACGCGTACTACCTGCAGGTATCCAACACCGGCGCGTGGTCCATCGTAAAGAACACCACCGGCGGGACACTAACCACTCTGGCGTCCGGATCGCATGCGTCACTCGGCACCGGCACCTGGCACCACCTCGCCGTCACGGTCGACGGCTCGACCATCACGGCGGCGATCGACGGGACCACGGTCGGCTCGGCGAGCGACAGTTCGTACCGCGCCGGGCAGGTCGGCCTTGGCGTCAACGGCTACCAGACCGACGAGTTCGACAACCTCTCGGTCACTCCGGTCGGCATCCAGGGCGTGACCAACGCGTACGAGATCGTCAACGTCAACAGTGGCAAGGCGATGACCGTCGCGTCGAACGGTTTGATCACTCAGAACGCGTACACGGCGGCGACCTCGCAGCAGTGGGAGCTGACCGGGTCCGCGAGCGGCTGGCTGACCATCACCAACGTCGGGTCCGGCGAGGTTCTGGACGTGCCGAACGGGTCTACCAGCACCGGTACGCAGCTTGAGCAATGGACTGCCAATGGCGGCGCCAACCAGCAGTGGCAGTTGCGGTCCAACGGTGACGGGAGCTACCAGATCTACGGCCGCAACGCGGGGCTGGTCGCGGGCGTGGGCGGCGGGAGCACCGCCGAGGGCGCGTCCGTCATCCAATGGACAGCGCTTTCGGTAACTGATCAGAAGTGGACGTTGGTGCCGGTGCCCATCGCCGGAGCCACGTACGCCCTGTTCAACCGCAACAGTGGCATGGCGCTTGACGTCTATGGCGAATCCACGGCCGACGGTGCCGCGGTGATCCAGTGGCCGTACCACAACGCCGACAACCAGCACTGGCAGTTCGTGGCGCAGGGTGGCGGCTGGTACGAGATCGTCAACGTCAACAGCGGCAAGGCGCTGGAATCACCGGACACCAGCCAGGGCACCCAACTCGACCAGCACACGTACACCGGAGTGACAAGGCAGCAGTGGCAGCTCACGGCGACCGCCGGCGGCTCGTACACGCTCGTCAACCGCGCTACCGGCTTCCTCGCCGATGTCACCGGGGCCTCGACCCAGCAAGGCGCCGCGGTGATCGGCTGGCCCTCCAACGGCGGTGCCAACCAGCAGTGGCAACTTGAGTTCTGATGAAGGGACGACGCATGAACCTGACCAGACTCCGCCGTGCCGGAGTAGCACTCGCACTGATCGCGTCCGCGCTCACCGGCCTCACGCTCGTCGTGGCGGCACCGGCGGAAGCGCTGGACAACGGCCTGGCCCGCACTCCTCCGATGGGCTGGAACGACTGGAACTCGTTCGGCTGCAACGTCAGCGAGGCGCTGGTTGAGCAGACCGCCGACATCATCGTCAGCTCCGGCATGAAGGCCGCCGGGTACCAGTACGTCAACATCGACGACTGCTGGATGGCGCCATCGCGAAGCTCGTCCGGCCACCTGGTTCCGGACCCGAACAAGTTCCCGCGACGGCATCTCCGGCACCGCCGCTTACGTGCACAGCCTCGGCCTCAAGCTCGGCATCTACGAGAGCGCCGGCACCGCGACCTGCGCCGGCTACCCGGGGAGCCTCGACCATGAACAGACCGACGCCAACGACTTCGCGGCCTGGGGTGTCGACTACCTGAAATACGACAACTGCAACAACCAGGGCATCGACTGGCAGGTCCGGTACAACGCCATGCGCGACGCGCTCGCCGGCACCGGCCGCCCGATCGTGTACAGCCTCTGCGAATGGGGCCAGGACAGCGTCTGGACCTGGGGCGCCGGTACCGGCAACCTGTGGCGTACTACCGGCGACATCAACGCGTCGTACGGCAGCATGCTGTCCATCTTCCACTCCAACGTCGGCCTCTCCAGCTACGCCGGGCCGGGCGGCTGGAATGACCCGGACATGCTCGAAGTCGGCAACGGCATGTCGTTCACCGAGGACCGGGCCGAGTTCAGCTTGTGGGCCGAGATGGCCGCGCCGCTGATCTCCGGTACCGACCTGCGGTCAGCGACTCCAGCGACGTTGTCGATCTACACCAACCCAGGCGTGATCGCCGTGGATCAGGACTCGCTCGGCCGCCAGGGCCACGAGGTGTCATCCAGCGGCGGCCTGGATGTGCTGACCAAGCCGCTGTCCAACGGTGACGTCTCGGTAGTGCTGTTCAACGAGAACTCCTCTCCGGCCACCATCTCGACCACCGCATCGGCGGTCGGAGCGGCGTCGTCATCGTCGTACAAGCTGACCAATCTGTGGTCGAACGTGGTGACCAACACCAGCGGGTCGATCAGCGCGACGGTTCCCGGGCACGGCGTCGTCATGTACCGGGTATCGGCCGGCAGTGGCACCAGCGTCGGCGGAACCTACGAGATCATCGGCGCGTCATCGGGCCGATGCATCGACGTCTACGCCGGCGACACCACGCCGGGCACCAAGATCGAGATCTGGGACTGCCACAACGGCAGCAACCAGCGGTGGACGCCGACGTCGGCCGGCGAGTTGCGGGTGTACAGCGCCACCGAGTGCCTCGACGCCTACAACAACGAGACCACAGCCGGTACGAAGGTGGAGCTGTGGACGTGCAACGGCGGTACGAATCAACAGTGGCGCCTCAACCCGGACGGCACCATTACCGGTGTGCAATCCGGGCTGTGCCTGGACGTGACGGGTGGCAACGTACCGTCCGGCAACGTCAACGGCGTCGCGCTCGAACTATGGACGTGCAATGGCGGCGCGAACCAGCAGTGGTCGTTGCACTGATAATCAGGTGGGCAAGCCGGCCAGCGGTGCCGGGTACGCAGACGCGTGCCCGGCACCGCCGATTCCAGGCGGGTAGGGTGCAGGAAATCGCACTCCGACCGGCATCCGAGACGGCCGGTTCCATCCCCCGGCTCGGCATCTGCGCCAGCATGAGCAGGTACAGGTACAGCCGACCGAACCGGGTCCGGCGGCGAACCGCGGCATCCACGGCAAACGGCCGGCCGACTGGTAGGCGGCGACGAACGGATCATCGGGATCGTCGAAGATGTCCCGGAACAGGGCCGGTGATACGACGTCGATGAAGTGGTCGCCGTACGGGTATCGCTCGCCGTCGACGAGACCGGTCAGCTCGGCCCGCCCGCTTCGCACCACGGCAGAAACATTACCGTCCCGCAGGTCGAAGCGGGTGAGCGCTGGCTCGATGACCTAAGCCAGAACGTCGATATTGGACTCGATGGCGGCTTCTACGGCGGCGGCTGACCGGCAAACTCCAGCAGGCGACCGCATGATCAGTCACGTAGCCGGTATCGTCCACGCTCGTGAAGTATGGATTCGTGATGCCCGGCGGGGATGCCCGAAACGCTGCGGACCTGGCCGCCGAGGCCGAGACCGCCGGATGGGATGGCTTCTTCGTCTGGGATGGAATCTGGAGCATAGATCCGTGGGTGTCGCTGGCGGCGGCCGCGATGCGGACCCGCTCGATCAGGCTGGGCACGATGCTGACACCGCTGCCCCGGCGCAAGCCCTGGGACGTCGCCAGCCAGGTGGCGACACTGGACAACCTGTCCGGCGGCCGGGCCGTCCTGGCCGTCGGCCTCGGTGCCGCGGATGACCGCTGGACGTTGTTCGAGGATCTGGAGGATCGACGGGTACGCGCCGAGAAGCTGGACGAGGGCCTGGCGATGCTGGCCGGGTTGTGGTCCGGCGAGCCGTTCGCGTTCGCCGGAAAGCACTACCGGGCCCGGTCCACCACGGAGCTGGTACCACCGCCGCCGGTGCAGCGGCCCCGGGTACCGATCTGGGTGGTCGGGCTGTGGCCGGCGAAGCGGTCCATGGCCCGGGTCGCCCGCTGGGACGGATGGCTGCCGAATTACGCCGCACCCGACGGTGGAGGCACCGGGGAGCCGCCGCTGGCCGCGCTGGCCGCCGGTACGAGATGGCTGGCCGAGGAGCGGGTCCGCGCCGGTCGGGACGATCAGCCGTTCGACGTGGTGGCCGAAGGCACCACTCCGGCCGTCGACGGCGGAGCGGTGGTCAAGCCGTTCGCGGAAGCGGGCGCCACCTGGTGGCTGGAGGCGGACTGGACGCTCCAACCGGACGAGCTGGTCGAGGCCTGCCGGACACGGTTGCGTGCCGGGCCGCCCCGGATCGAGTGATCTCCCGCCCCCGCTCCCGCTCCATGATCAAGTGCACGATCTTGAACGCTGGACGTGCTATGGCGACGTCACCTGCACAAGTTGATGCACTTGATCATTCGCTGGGCGCCGGCCGCTCGACGCACTCGATCATGTGCTAGGTGCCGGCCGCCTCGACGCACTCGATCATGGACTCACCGGCCGACGGCCTGCGATCGTCAGCAGATCCTTTGCCGGCCCGGCCAGCCGCTGCCCGGCCGGCCAAACAGCGCGCAGCCGCCGGGTCAGATCGAGCCCCGCGACCGGCACGCTGATCAAGCTACCGCCAGCCAGGTCGGCCGCTACCGCGAGGGAGCTCAGCACCGCCGGCCCGAGCCCGGCCGTGACCGCCGACTTGATCGCCGTCGTCGAGGAGAACTCCACCAGCGGCGTCACCGCCGCCGTCCCGAGCGCGCGGTCCAGTGCGGCCCGCGTACCGGATCCCGCCTCGCGGCTGATCAGCGGCGTTGTGGCCAGTTCGGTGGCGTCGATGCCCCGGCGCCGCCTCGCCCACGGATGGGCCGGGCCGACCACCACGACAAGCGCGTCCCGCCCGACCTCCCGCGAGCTGAGCAGCTTGGACACCGACGGGCCTTCGATGAAGCCGAGGTCGGCTTCCCCGGCTACCACCGCGCCGGTTACCTGAGCCGAGTTGCCGGCGGACAGGGCCACCGGGGTACCCGGAGTAGCCGCGCCGAACGTCACCAGCCAGGCCGGCAGGGCGTACTCGGCGATCGTCATGCTGGCGAACACCCGCAGCCGACTGGACGTGCGCTGCCGGAGCGCGGCGATGCCGGACTCCAGCGCGGCGGCGGCGGTGATCGCCTCGCGCGCCCAGTCGGCGACCAGAGCGCCCTCGGCGGTGAGGCGCGAGCCGCGCGGTGTGCGCTCCAGCAGCGGCACCCCGACCCTCGACTCCAGGTGCGCCAGGCGAGCGCTGGCCGAGGGCTGGGAGATCCGGTGCTCGGCCGCGGCCCGGCCGATGCTGCCGGTACGCGCGACCGACAGCAGCAGATCGAACCCGGCGAGGTCGGCGACCCGCGACGCAAGAGGCATAGGCCAAGCCTATGTCCCCATCGACGATTGCCCTCTACTGACCTGCGGTTAAGTGGCCGACCGTGAAGTCATGACCGCTGTTGTAGAACCGATTGCCGCGCGTGTGGCCGCGAGCCGGTACGCATACCTCGGACCGAACTGGTTCGCCGCCGTGATGGGCACCGGGATCGTGGCCAACGCCGCCGCGACGCTACCGGTCACGGTGCCGGGCCTGCATCGCGCGGCGATCGCGATCTGGGCTCTGGCCGCGGCCGTGCTGGCCACCCTCGGCCTGGCCTGGATCCGGCACTGGACGCGCCACCGCGAGCATGCCCGTGGTCACGCGGCGGATCCGGTGATGGCCCAGTTCTACGGGGCCGTTCCGATGGCACTGCTGACCGTCGGCGCCGGTACGCTCCTGGTCGGGCGCGACGTGATCGGGCTGGACGTGGCGATACGGGCCGACACCGTGCTGTGGCTGGCCGGCACCGGGTTCGGGCTGGTCACGGCCGCGTGGATCCCGTACCTGATGATGACGCGGCACGACATCGCACCGGACGCGGCATTCGGTGGCTGGCTGATGCCCGTAGTACCGCCGATGGTTTCGGCCGCGACCGGCGCGCTCCTGGTGCCGTACGCCCCGGCCGGGCAATGGCGGCTGACCCTACTGGTGGCCTGCTACATGATGTTCGGGCTGAGCCTTTTCGCGACGCTGGCACTGCTGCCGCAGATCTGGTCGCGCTTGGTCCGGCACAAGGTCGGCGCCGCACGGATGGTGCCGACACTGTGGATCGTGTTGGGACCGCTGGGCCAGTCGGTCACCGCCACCAACGCGCTCGGCAACGTTGCCGGCACCGCGACCGCCGAGCCGTACGCCACCGGCGCCCGCGTCTTCGGCGTCCTTTACGGCCTGCCGACGTTCGGCTTCGGCCTGCTATGGCTGGCGATCGCCGCCGCCGTCACGATCCGTACCGCTCGGGCCAGGATGCCGTTCGCGCTCACCTGGTGGAGCTTCACGTTCCCGGTCGGAACCATGGCTACCGGAGCGTCGGCGCTGGCGGCACGCACCGCTTCGAATCTGATGACCGGGCTCGCCGTCGCCGTGTACCTGCTGCTGGTGTCGGCATGGGTGACCGTGGCCTCCCGGACCGCCCGCGGGGTAGCCGGCGGCTCGCTGCCGGCACCATCGGCGCCGGTTCCGGAACGAACCGGCTGAATCAGATCGGTCAACGTCGGTGGCGAGAACTCGCAGTGGCGAGTTCTCGCCATCGACGGTCATGCCTCGTGATCGAGGTGCGCCAGGCTCTCCCGCAGCATCGTCTCAAGCAGTGTCGGCCTTGGCTGCGCCGCCACCAATAACGCGGCGGTGAGCATCGAGCGGGCCTGGGCGGCTTCTCCCTTGGCGTGGTGCACCAGCCCAAGACCCCACAGGTTGGCGACCTCGCCGGGGCGGTCGCCGATGGCCCGGCAGACCGCGAGCGCCTCTTCGAAGCCGGCACCCGCCTCGTGCAGCCGGTTCTGCCGGATACGCAGCCGGCTGAGCCAGCACAGGATCTGTGCTCGCGCCGAGGCGGACGTGTCGTCGGCGGCGATCGTCATCGCCCGGGTCAGGCAATGGTCCGCCGCGACCAGGTCGCCTCGGTCCAGGTGCACCTGCCCAAGACCGCGCCACGCGAGCGCCAGGGCAAACACGTCGACGTCGCGTTCCAGAACGTCCACCGCACGGCGGTACTTGACCAGGGCGTCATCGACGTGTCCCGCGTGGCGGTCAAGCGTGCCCTGGTAGAAAAGGACGAACCCGGTACCGCGCCGGTAGCTCGAATGCTCGAACAGGTCTATCGCCTGAGCCTGGGCCGCACGAGCGCTGTCATCGTCGCACCGGTCGATGTGCGCGACACCCAACCGGTACTGAATAGCGGCCTGACCAAGCAGATCGTCGCCGCCGTCGAGACTGGACTCGGCGATCTGCAGCAGCGCGACCCAGTCGTCGAACAGTCGCCGCATCTCGAAGAAGGCGGAGAACGTGCACGCCAGTTCCCAGACCACGCCGGCGTGACCGTCGGCGGCGGCCGACGAGACCGCGTCGATCACCGCCGAGCGTTCACCGTCGAACCACCCCAGCGGATCGGCCCGGATCGTCGTGGTGATCTCCTCGGAGAGTTCCGGGCGGGTGCTGCGGCCGACGATATTCATCCAGTCGCCGCCGTACAACTGGCGGTATCCGACCGTCGCCGCCGAAAGCCACGCCTGGTACGTGCGCAGCCTCGCACTTGCGAGGGCGTCCGGCAGATCCTCGGTCTCGGCACGTTCGGCCGCGAACAGATAGATCAAGTCGTGCAGCCGGAACCGGCCGGGCACCGACACCGGATCAATCAGCTGCGCATCGAAGAGCTCCTCGAGCAGCGCCTGGGCGTCGGCATCGGTGGCACCGAGCAAGGCCGCCGCTACCCAGACCGTCACCTCATGCAGCCCGGTGCCGCCCATCAGTCGCAGCAGCCGCTGGGCCGCCGGGTTGAGCGCCGTGTAGCTGACCATGATGCTGGCACGAACATCCAGATGTGCGTGCTTGAACTGGTCGAGCCGGTACCGCTCGTCTTGAAGGAGATCCACCAGGGTACTGACCCGCCAGTGCGGCTTGGCCGCCAGCCGCGCCGCCATGATGCGCAGGGCCAGCGGCAGGTTGCCGCACAAGCGGGCAAGATCCATGGCGGCGTCCGGATCGGCCGCGAGGCGATCCGGGCCAAGTGACTGCGCCAAGAGCGACCAAGCCTCATCGGTTGGCAATACGTCGAGGTCGATCGTGTGCGCACCCAGTACGCCGCCGAGCCGGCTGCGCGCGTTGACGATGACCCCACAACATTCGCCGCCCGGGATCAGGTCCAGCACCTGCTTCGCATCGGCCGCGTTATCCAGCACGACCAGGACCCGGCGGTCGGCCACCAGGTCCCGGTAGAGCTCGACCCGCTCCTCCATGCCGGACGGCATACCGAGGCCCTCGACACCGAGACTGCGAAGGAACCTGGCGAGCACGTCGCTGGGTGCGAGCGGGCTTTGGGTACCGCCCCGCAAATCCACGTAGAGCTGTCCATCGGGGTATTGGTCGGCGAGCTGATGGGCAACCTGAAGGCACAGGGCGGTCTTCCCGACACCGGCCGGGCCGGACACCACAACCAGAGCGCTCGTGGCGGCCGCCGCCTTGGCCAGCTCGGCGACCTGCCGCTCCCGGCCGGCGAACGCGGTCGGGGCATGCGGCAGCAGCCGCGGAACGCCGGCCCGGAACCCGCCGGCCTTCGCTGCCGGGTTGCTGCGCATTATGTCGAGGTGCGCGCGTGAGATCTCGGCTCCGGGGTCGACCCCCAACTCGTCGGCGAGCTCCTGGCGCCACTGTTCGAAGTACCGCAGCGCCTCCGCGGTTCGGCCGGCCCGGTGCAGGAATCGCAACTTGTGTGCCACCAGGCGTTCCCGAGTGGGGTTTGCGTCGGCCAGTGCGACGACCTCGTCCAGCAGATCGCGCCTGTCACCGAGCTTTAGCTCAAGATCGAAAAGGTCCTCCAGCGCGTCCAGCCGCATCGACTCCAGCCCCGAGACGATCGCCGGCAGTTCATCGCCGAGGTGGATCCCGGCCAGCGGCGCCCCTCGCCAGAGCGCCAGGCCGTCACGAAGGATGCCGCGTGCGGCGGCATCCGAACCGGCCGCCCGCCAGCCCGTGACCGCGGCGACGAACCGGCTGGCGTCGACGGTCCGGGCCGGAGCATCAAGAATGTAGCCATCCGGGCGCCGGATCACCCGGACGCGCTCGTCCTCAGCGCCCGCGGCCGCGAGGATCGCGCGCAGCTCGGACAGCCGGGTGTGCACCAGCGCATGAGAGCGATCCGGTTTGTGACCAAGCATCCGATTCAGGCGTTCGACTGAAATCGGCTGGTTCAGGCATAATGCGAGGATTCCGAGGATTGCTCGCTGCTGCTGTCGGGTGAAATGGAGCGCTCGGCCGTCAACGATCGCCTCCACCGAGCCCAGCACGCAAATCTCCACGGCATCTCGCTACCGGAGACGCTACTGTCCGTCAAGCCGTTTCCCAACGGCGCTGCCGTTGGACCGATGGGATAATCGACGGAATGTCAGACCCGACGGCCGACTCACGCCTCGCCCACCTATCCGCCGACTGCTCACGCTGCGTGGGGTTGTGCTGCGTGGCTCCGGCATTCTCGAAGTCGAGCGACTTCTCGATCACGAAGCCGGCCGGACGGGCATGCCCCAACCTTCGCGGTGACTATCGCTGCGGTATCCACGGCCAGCTTCGCGAGCGCGGCTTCACCGGATGTGCGGTGTTCGACTGCCATGGCGCCGGTCAACAGGTCACCCAGGTGACCTTCGGTGGGGCTTCCTGGCGGGACGGCACCGCGCCGGCTCGGCCGATGTTCGCGGCCTTCGCCACCATGCGGGCACTTCACGAGCTGATGTGGTTTGTCAACGAGGCGATGGCGGTACCCGCGGCGAGCGCGAGCCGGCAGTTGCTTGATCAGGCGTACCGGCACGTGGAGGCGTTGACCGGCGGCGACCCGGACGCGCTGGCGGCGATCGATGTGAACCGGCTTCGCGACCGGGTGAACGCGGAGTTGCTGCGGGTGAGCGAGGCGGCACGTGCCGGACTCGGCGGCCCGGACCGAAGAGGCGCCGATCTGATCGGCGCCGACCTGCGCAACGTCATGTGGCGGGGAGCAAGCCTGCGCGGCGCGAATCTGATCGGCGCCGACGCGCGCGACGCGGATCTGCGCGATGCCGACCTGACCGGTGCGGATACGAGAGGTGCCGACCTCAGTGGAGCGGACCTGAGCGGCGCCCTGTTCCTCTCACAGGCGCAACTGGACGCCGCCCGCGGGGACGCGCGCACCACACTGCCCGCCCGTCGGCGGCGGCCGGATCACTGGCCGTCCGGCGGTTGATGGACCAGGCCGAGGCAGAGGGTTACCTCGTACGCCCGGCTGACGACTGCCGATACGGTTAGTCCGTGTCCGGCCTGGCGAGGACGAGTTGCGAAGGGACCCGTACATGATCAATCGCATGGGTCTGGTCGTCCACGGCGGCAAGTCCGCTGCCCGCGCGGCCGCCGACCGAGTTCAGGCCTGGGCCACCACGCGCGACATCCCGTGCACCGAGATCGACGTCTGGAACGACGGGGGCCGGCTCAGCGCTCGTCAGGAGGCGGAGAAGGCCGGCCATCCGGATTTGATCGTCACCGTGGGCGGGGACGGCACCTTCTTGCGCGGTGCCCGGATCGCCGCGCCGATCGGCGCTCTGGTGCTCGGCGTGAACGTGGGCCGGGTTGGATTCCTCACCGAGGTCGAGGTGGGCGACCTCGACGCCGCTCTGGAGGCGATCGGCAACAACCGGGTCTACGAGGATGCGCGGATGATGCTCACCATGCGGGCGTCACGCCCGATGGAGATCCCGCCAGGCATCGACGCGCTGCTGCAGTTCGGCCGCGGGCCAACGCTGCCGCCGCCCGGGCACCGGCCGGAGTCGGATGAGGACGTCGGCTGGGGTGTCGCGCTCGACGTGCTCGCGCTCAATGACGTGGTCTTCGAGAAACTGTCCCGTGATCGGCAGGCCAGCCTTGCCGTCTACGTCGATGGGCGGCTGTTCGCGTCGTACTCGGCCGACGCCCTGATCGTGTCGACCCCGACCGGATCGACCGCGTACAGCTTCGCCGCTGGCGGCCCGATCGTCGCGCCGCATCTGGACGCGCTGGTTTTCACCCCGGTGGCACCTCACATGGTGTTCAATCGCAGCCTGGTCCTCTCGGTGCACGACCGGATCGGAGTCCGCGTGCTGGAGCACTCCGGCGAAGTCGCGGTCAGCGTCGATGGCCAGCTTCGCGGCGTGCTCGGGCCCACCGACTGGGTCAGCGTGTTCGCCGCGCCCCGGCGCGCCCGTCTGGTACGCCTGACCGAGGCCCCGTTCCTGGACCGGGTGCGTACCCGTTTCGGACTCGCCGACGCGCGGGCCGCCCTGGCCGATGGCGACACGCCCGCGGTCTACAACCCGGGCACCCCACCACCGCCGGACATGGCTCACCCGGGACCGCCCGATCATCGGTAAGCGCTCACCGATCCGCCGGCGTGGCCAGCAAGTCCCGTACGGCGGTGGCGATCACCGGGTCCACGTCGAACCGCGCCTCCAGCCAGGCGTATACGGCGCGAGCCGCGTCGGCGTTGCCGCCGTACCCGGGCATCATCTCGGCCAGCGGCAGGTCCGGGTAGCGCTGCTCAACCCGGCGGGTGAGGTCGAAACCGTCGCCATGCCAGTCCGGGTCGGTGAGCTTCACGATGCTCAGCACCCGATCGACGGCGTACTGCTGAATGAACCGGCTGGCCGTCAGCCGCTCCCCCCGGAGATCCCGGTGCAGCCCGACAAACAGGTTGGTGAGCGCCTCGTTGACGTGAAAGTCGACAGTGTCAAGCTGGACCCGCGCCGCCGGGTGCCCGGACGGAAGCACGGTACCTGGACGCTGCCAGATCACCCGGCTCCGCTCGTACGGGATGCGCTTCAGCTCATCGCGGGTTAGCACGGCGTACTCGACGAAGATGCCGTCCCGGTAGAGCGCTTTGCGTCCATCGCCGGTGTTGATGAAGCTGAACGCGACCGGGCAGGGCGCCTCCAGCCAGTCGATGGACTCCAGGTAGGCGGGCTTCGCCCCGTCGGCGACGATGACGAAGAAGTCAAGGTCGGAGTGCTCGTCCAACCGGTCGGTCTCGATACCGGCCGAGCCGAGGCCGAGCAAGGCGATAGTGTCCGGGCGGGTGGCCAGGTGCGCGCCGAGGGCGTCGAGGCGGCCGAGCAGATCTGCGGGGGTCATGACGGTAGTTCATACCGGTCCGGGGCTCGCCGGCCAAGCCCTAGCCTGAAGCCCCGTCGCTACGCGTGCGGGCGCTCCACGGCCACCAGCGGCACACTGGTTCGGGCAGGCACCGACGGCCGCATCGCCGCGGCCTTGCCGATCGCCCGCTGGTACACGTCGACGACCTGCTCCACTTCGTCGGCCGGATCCGGCACCAGCCAGATGGATGCGCGTGGAATGGACAGCGAGGCGAGCAAGTCAACCTCGGCCACGCTGGCCGCGATGATGGCCTGAGCACGGGCGCCGACCAGCCGCTCGTACAGTGGCCGGCGGGTCTGGCCGGGGTGTCCGGCCGGTGCCGGCCCGGCGATGAGATTGCTCAACCCGTGGAACGTCTGCACGAGCGGCACTCCCCCGCTGTTGGTCGCCACCATGCCGGCCAGGCCCGACGTGTAGAAATGCGCGTGCACCACGTCCGGCGCCCATCCGTGCCGCCACTGGCGCAGCACCCAGCTTCCGAACGCACGGGCGTTGGCCACCGGGTCGCCGTGTACCTCGGCATGTCTCGGCGCTCTGAGCACCGGCACGCCATCGGTTCCCGGCATCACCGGCACTGCGGCCGATGCCCCGGTGTAGATCCGCACATCGTGCCCGGCGGCGTGCAGGGCACGGGCCAGTTCCTCGACTTGTTTCCGCTCGTCTTCGGCCTCGGCGGCGCCACCATCGGCGAACGTCCGGCCGGTCCCGCTAATCATCGCAACGTACATCTGCAACTACCCCCAGTTAGGCTCGCAAACGCGCGCCGCGCCGTCAATCGAATCTTTCCCAACGGCACATGAAGTCTTCTGGCGAACGAGATGAACTCGGCCACTCGTCTCGGCGGAGGAAGCCCCACGCATCGTCTCGGCGGCGCGGAGACCGCCGCCCGCCGGCTTGGCGGAGGAAGCTGGGCCCATCGTCACCGGCCGGCACCGACGAGCCCGCAGCGACCGGCGCGAAGACGCGGCACCGACCGGTCACCATGTCCCCACCTGCACACTGAGCACCTGGTTGGCGGCGCGCTGCAATCGGCCGGCGTCGATGCGGGACCGCAGCAGCGGGAACTCGTACGCCTCCTCGTGCGCGGCGTGCTCCTCGACGATCCGGCGCAGGCCTTCCAGCCGCTTGGCGAAATGACGACCGTCGATACCATAACTGATCAGCGACCCGATCGCGCGCTCGGCATCGTGCTCCTCGGCCAGACGCCCGGCCCGGACATCCGCGGCATCGATCTCGTCAAGCAGCGGATGCACGAAGGTTTGCTCCGCCTGTTCATGACGCTTGAGCATGGTGACCAGCGAAGCCAGCCGTTCCCGGACATGCTCCGGCGGAGCCGCGGCCACATCCCGGAACCGGGACCGGATCGCCGCGTGCTGCTCGCACAGAACGTCGATGACGTCACCGCCGGGCGGTGCGGGCGGCATCATCGCCAGCACACGATCCTGGCGACCCGCGAGGCCGGAACCCTCCGGGCGCCCCGCGCGACGTACCACGACGTAGCCGAGGCCACCGGCGGACGCACCGGCGGCGATCAGGCCGGCCGCCACCAGCGGCCGACGCTGGCGTCGCCCGGCAACCACCGCGACGACCAGCCCCGATCCGGCAAGCAGGACCGGCGCGACCACGCCGAGCATGCTCACGGCTCGCTTTCGGATCGCCCGGCGCACGTCCAGTCGTCCGCCGAGTTCGGCGAGCGTGGCGGCCAGCGCCTCCCGGCTGCGAGTCACATCCTGGCGATGCGCCTCGATGGTGCCGCTGGGCGCCGGAAACATGATCGGATCGCTGGTGGTCACCCCACTCCTTCCGGCCCGGTCCACTCCGCGCGTACCGCACGGCCATGCCGCCGGCCCGGCGATGATGCGCGGGCCGTCCGTTTAACCGTCTGAGCTCAGGGCCTAATCGCAGGCTAGATGCTGGTACCCGGTCGGCGGGGCGGAAAACCCGCAAACGGGAGTGGCGGCGACCGGGTTACAAGCGAAGTGAGTCCGGCGCGTGCAGGCGAAGCATGGTGGCTCCCACACCGATCGGCACCCGGCGCGGCGTGGCCTTGGATACCGCCACCATGACCAGGAACGCCAGCGGAACGGTCCACGCGGCCGGCTGGTTGATCAGCACTGCCGGCCACCCGGACAGCGGCGCACCGAGAATGGTGACCAGTACCGCGGCCATGCCGGCGCCACCGCCGACGACGATTCCGGCCGCCGCGCCCGCCCCGGTGAGCCCCCGCCACCAGATGCCGAGTACCAGAAACGGGCAGAACGACGACGCCGCCACCGCGAACGCGAGCCCCACCGCTTCGGACACGTCCAAGCTGCTGATCCGCAGCGACAGCAGAATCGGCACGGCGCCGGCGACCACGGCGGCGACCCGGAATCCCCGGACCGTGCCATGACCATCCCGGCCGAGCACGTCGGTCGAGATGACGCCCGCCACGCTGGTGAGCAGGCCGCTGGTGGTGGACAGGAAGGCAGCGAACGCGCCGGCGGCCACCAGCGCGCCCAGCCAGCGACCGGCCACCGGGCCCAGAGCCGCTCCGGGCAGCAACAGGACCGTGCCATCGGTCTGGCCGGTCATCACAAGCTGCGGCGTGTACACCCGCCCGAGCGCCCCGTACAGCGTCGGCAACAGGTAGAACAACCCGACCAGGCCGACCACCACCAGCGTCGTCCGGCGGGCAGCGACGCCGTCCGGGTTGGTGTAGAACCGCACGAGCACGTGCGGAAGGCCCATGGTGCCCAGGAAGGTGGCGAGGATGAGCGAATAGGTCGCGAACAGGCCGCGATCACCGCGGTGCAGGGGCAGCAGCCAGCCAAGGCCGCCGGTGGCCGAACCGACCGACGGCACCGGCTGGCCGACATCGAAGACCAGCCGCGATCGTGGTGCCACGGTATGCCGCCCGGGCGCGACGCTGATCGGCCCGGACCGGTCGTCAAGCGTTCCGGCCGTCACCGTCACATGGCCCGGTTCGGCGAAGGTGAACTCGGTCCGGTCGGCGACGGTGACGGTGGTGGTTCTCGTGAACGCCTGGCCCGCCGGCGCGGCGATCTGCGGCCGGCCGTCGCCCTGCCAGGCCAGCAGCAGGAACATCACCGGTACGGCGAGCGCGGTCAGCTTCAGCCAGTACTGGAAGGCTTGCACGAAGGTGATCGACCGCATGCCACCGAGCGCGACGTTCGCGGTGACCACCACCCCGACCAGTACCGCACCCAGCTCGTACGGGCCACCAGCGACGGTACGGAGGGTCAGGCCCGCGCCCTGCAACTGCGGCAGCATGTACAGCCAGCAGATCAGCACCACGAACACGGTCGCCAGACGGCGCAGCCCGGGTGAGCGGAGCCGCATCTCGCAGAAGTCGGGCAGGGTGAACGCGCCGGAGCGGCGCAGCGGTCCGGCGACGAACAGCAGCAGCGCGAGGTACCCGGCGGCGAATCCGACCGGGTACCAGAGCGCGTCGGCGCCGTCGCGCAGGATCAGCCCGGCCACCCCGAGGAAGCTCGCCGCGGATAGGTACTCCCCGCTGATCGCGGCCGCGTTCCAGGCCGGGCTGACCGCGCGGGCAGCGACCAGGAAGTCGGAGGTGGTCCTCGACAGCTTGAGGCCGTACGTGCCCATCGCGAAGGTGATGACGGTGACCGCGATGATGGTCGGAACGGCGTACGGGTTCACCGGCGCCGCCAGGCCGGGAACGGCCTCATGGTTCGTTCCGCTCGATCAGGCCGGCGAAGTCCCGCTCGTTCCGCTCGGCCAGCCGGACATACACCCACCCGACACTCAGCAGGAACGGATACGCCGCGACCCCGAGCAGCAGCCACGGCAGGGCGACGCCGAATGGCCGGGCAGCCGCGACGCCGGGTGCCAGAACGAAGAACAGCGGCAGCCCACCGAGGCCGATCGCCACCACCGCGGCGAGCCGGACCGCAAGTGCCAGCTGGGCGCGTACCAGGCCGCGCACCAGGGCATCACCGACACCGGTCTGCTCGGTCAGCTCGCGGCGCGCGGCTGGGACCGGATGATCGGTGCGTGCTCGCTCGGCGAGGACGACACGGACGCGTTTGGTGCTCACCTCGCCCGTCACGGTCACCGCCCCCATGCGTGCTTGGCCGACCGAACCAAGCGTTCCCGCAGGTTGTGGACGTGCCGGCGGGAGACCGGAAGCTGGGACGAGTCGACGACAACCACCCAGCCGGTGCCGCACAGGCGCAGTTCGGAGATGCACGACAATTGCACCAGGTACGAGCGGTGAATGCGCGCGAACCCGGCGTCCGACCAGCGCTCGGCCAGGGTCGCGAGCGGTACCCGGACCAGGTGCGAGCCATCGGCGGTGTGCAGCCGCGCGTAGTCACCCTGCGCCTCGACCCACCGTACCGACGAGCGCGGCAGCATCCGGGTGAGGCCGGCCAAGCTCCACCGGGATGGTCGGATCTTCGGCACGCTCGCGCTGCGCGGCCACCGCGGGGTGCTCCGGAAGCAACCGGGACGCGGCCACCCGGCGCAGCGACTCGGCCAGCCGGTCGCGCTGCACCGGCTTACGGACGTAGTCGGTGACGCCGAGGTCGAATGCCTCGGCGGCCCGATCGTCCAGCGCGGTGACGAACACGATCGCCGGCGGCGAGGCGAACTTCCCCAGGGCCCTGGCCAGCTCCATGCCGTCCAGGCCAGGCATCCGGATGTCCAGGAACACCGCGTCGACGCTGTCGCCGCGGAGCACGCGCAAGGCCGCGTTGGCGTCTCCGGCGATCATTACCGATCCGACCCGGGAGTCCGAACGCAGCAGGTACGCCAGCTCGTCCAGTGCCGGCGGCTCGTCATCGACGGCGAGCAACCGCAGCCGGGCCGTCACGACGCGGCTCCGGCGGTCAGCGGCTGGCTGGAGCGGACTCCCGGATGGAACTTCGGCACCCGCATGCTTACCTTGGTGCCGGCACCGAGAGCGGTCTCCACCACTAGGCCGAAGTCGTCGCCGAACGCGGACCGCAGGCGGTCGTCGACGTTGGCGAGGCCGACGTGTGCCCGTGTCCTCCGTCGGAACTCGCCGGTCAGCCTGGCCCAGGGTGACCGGATCCATGCCGACGCCGTCGTCCTCGACGGTGATGTGGCAGTGCGCCCCCTCATCCAGCGCCACGATGCTGAGGCAGCCCACTCCGGTCTTGCCGGCCAGCCCGTGCCGGACCGCGTTCTCCACCAGCGGCTGCACGCACAGGAACGGGATGGTGACCGGCAGTACCTCGGGTGCGATCTGCAGCCTACCTCCAGACGGCCACCGAATCGGGCCCGCTCGATGGCCAGGTATCGGTCGATGGAGTGCAGTTCCTCGGCGAGCGTGGTGAATTCGCCGTGTGCCCGGAAGCTGTACCGGGTGAACTCGGCGAAATCGAGGATGAGGGCGCGGGCATGCTCCGGATCGGTGCGGACGAACGACGCGATCGCCGATAGCGCGTTGTAGATGAAGTGCGGGCTGATCTGCGCGCGCAACGCCCGCACCTCGGCACGGGCCAGGCGCTCCCGCGACGACTCCAGCTCGACCAGGGCGAGCTGAGTCGCGGCCCAGGTGGCCGTCTCGATGGTGGCCTGGACGAGACCCGGTGCCGGCGGGCCGTCGGACAGCGCGACCAGCGCCCCGACCGGGCCCCGGCCGCCCGGGGCGGGAGCCGTCAGCGGGACCGCGACCGCGCCACGGATCTCGCATTCGAGCTGGTCGCAGACGAGTTCCCGAGCCCCGAGCACGGTTGCCCGGGACGTACCGACCACCCGAATGCCGGCAGCCAGGGCCTGGTCCCGATGATGCGATCCGGCCCCGTCGTAGGCGAGCAGCGTGCCGTCGGCGGCCACGATCGTCAGACCGGCCGATCCGGTCAGGCGGCGCAGCGGGCGTACCGCCCGGCCGGCATTGCTCGCGGTCAGGCCGTTGCGCAGCGGCTCGGCCGCGATCCCGGCGAGGTGCAGCACGTCATAGGTGGCACGCTGGCTGGCGGTGGCGATGCCCCGTCGGGCGCGCGACCGGACCACCGCGTACACCGCGAGAGCCAGTGCCGAGAGCAGCGCGAGCACGGCGACCGCGGCCATCACGTTGCTTCTCACGCCACGATAATCGCGGTACGTGACCGGCGGCACAATGCCTGGCAGCAACAACTACGAACTGTGACTGGGCCCCCACAGTTTCATGACCAGTTCGACACGCGCCGTGCTGCCGGTCCGCCGCTGCAAACCGCCATTGGTCAGGCCGCCCGAACTGAGAGAGCGGCCGCTGGTCAGCTTGAACCTCAACCGGCCGAACCAGTCATCGTCGGGGGGCACGATGTCCCGGATGTTTTCCCAGGCCACGATGTGGGTGCCGAGGGTGTTACGGATCGTGACATCACCGGCATTCAGGATCAGCGCCACGCGCGGCGAACGCATCGTGGCGTAGACCAGCGTCGCGGTGGTCGGTATGAGTACGACACCACCAAACCAGACGTGGTTGATGAAAGCGGCGATCGCCAAGCCGAGACACGTCACGCTGAGCGTGCCCAGGATGACGCACTGCCAGATGGAGAACCAGCGGTGCCGGATCACGACCGGTTCTCCGCCGGCCAGCAGCGCACGGCGTTCCTCGATGGTCCACGGTCGTGCCGCCCGGTACCGCGGGCGTTCCGGCTCGGCCAACGGCGGAAACCAGCCCGGCATTCGGGAGGCCGCCAGGTAGCCGGTGAGGATCACGGCGACGGCACCGGCCGCCACCGGATAGGCCGGCAGCCAGTGATGGCGTTCCGGTTCGGGCAGCAAATAGACCGCCGCGACCGGGGCTGCGAACACCAGCACGAAGGCCGCCAGCACCAGGAACCGGTGCTTCGGCGTCGAACCGCGCAGGTTGAGGTACGGCAACAGCAGAAACAGTCCCGTCATGACCGCCGCGTAGCCCGGACCTTGGCGGAACAGCGCGCTCATGGCCGCGATGGCGACGAACACCCACACGAAGAATCCGAGCAGACGCCAGGAGATCTCGATGCGCCCATCGCGCCGCTGGAATCGCGGGCGACAAAGATCGTTAGCGTCTGGTTGTGACTCAAGTTCCCCGGCCGCCGCGCCGGGTTCTGACGGGACGATCGGCGGGTGGCCAGCCATCATGCGGCTCGCCCGCACTCGGCCGGACCAAGGAGCGTCAACATTGCCTCGAAGGCGCTGGCCCGGGCGTACCAGTAGTCCGGCGCCAACGCTTCGGCCACGTCATCCACAGCTCCACATTGTGCAGTAACGGGCGTCGGCTCACCGCCCCGGAAGCGGGCTCCCCTCGTGGTCGCGCACCCGCGCCTGCCCGGTCCGGTCCGGTCCGGTCCGGTCCGGTCCGCCTTGAGGTTGAGGCGGCGCAGCGGCTGGGCGAAGATCAGGCTCTGGCCGACCAGTCTCACCAGAGCTCCTTCGGCCGGAGCCGGGTAGTCAGCCCGTCACTATCGGCAATGTTGCATGGTCACCGGCCTGCCACCCGGAAACCGGGCTCGGCTGACGTGACTGCTACCGAGGCACGTCAGCCTGACACGCTCAGTAATCCGGAAAATTCCCATCTTCACGGAGAATAGCCGCAGTTCGCCCCCGCCAGTTTTTGGTATCGCGCCAACCACGCTAGGTTGTGGGAGCCGCGCCGGCCTATTGCAGATCACCCCCGACCTGCACCGGAGCGGCACCGCCGAATCGCGTGTGTCCATGGTCCATCCTCCAGACCACGGCCGAGCGAATCGGGGACCCAGGTTGTTGGGGTGAATCCGTTGATCACGGAGAGTTATTTCCGTGGATGCGGTAGGGCGCTTCTTCCCGCCCGAATCCGTCAGCTAACCCGGTAGGCGGTGCACGGAAGAAGGAGTATCGCCTTGCGCCATGCGCAACGGCTGCTGCGCGCGCTCGTCCTCGGCGCCATCACCATCGCGGTGGTGGCTCCGAGCACCGCGGCGAGTGCCGCGAAACCCTCAGCAGCATCCCTGGAAAAACAGATCAACCAGGCAAACAATGAGCTTGAAGGCATCGTCGAGAAGTACAACGGCCTCAACGACAAGCTCAAGGGCAACAAGACCGCGGAAGCGGCCCTCCAGAAGCAGATGGCACCTTCGCTGAAGGCCGCGCAGCAGGCCGAGACCGGCCTCTCACAGATCGCCGATCTGCTCTACATGGCCGGTCCTACCGATGCTCTCAGCACCATCGTCAGCTCATCGGACACCACGCAACTCCTCGACCAGATGACCACGCTCGGCCAGATCGCTGCCGACCGGAAGGTCCAGATCGAGGGCTACCGCAAGACCGTTGCGGCCTACCAGACGAAGAAGCAGCAGCTGGACATCCTGATCACCGCGCAGAAGGCCGAGACGGCTCAACTGGCGGCGCAGAAGGCGGCCATCAAGAAGCGGCTCACCAAGCTGTACGCGCTGCGGGTCGCGGCATACGGGTCGGCCAGCGAGCCACTGCCGACGTCGGTGCCGTCACCGCCGTCGATCCCCGGCCGTGGTGGCGTGATCGTGCGGTTCGCCTACCAGCAGCTAGGCAAGCCGTACGTGTTCGCGGCCGCGGGGCCGAACTCGTACGACTGTTCCGGCCTGGTCCTCGCGGCGTACGAGCAGGTGGGGATCAGCCTCTACCACACCGTCGCCATGCAGTGGCAGACCGTTCACCACATCACGCGATCCGAGCTGGCACCCGGTGACCTGGTGTTCTACGAGAGCTCGTCACTGCATCACGTGGCCATCTACATCGGCGGCGGCAAGGTCATCCATGCGCCTCACACCGGCGACCATGTCCGGATCGCCAGCATCGACATGATGCATCCGTGGGGATACGGACACGTCTAGTACCCGCTTCCGAACTGTCATGTTCGGGCTTGGACGCAGTGGATACACCCCGCCGGTAAGCCGGGTGGGTCCGGCGCGGCGGTACCGCGCCGGACCCACCCGGCATGGAATCAGTAGGAGAACTGCTGCACCTGAGTGCCGTATGGCCCGTACGTCCAGGCGGTGCGGGTGACCGGATCGAGCTGAATGCCGCGTTCGTTGACCAGCGTGCCCATGTTCGCGGCCATCCCATTGAACGCGGTGGCCAGGAAGTTGAAGCGTTCGCTGAGCGACAGTTGGGCACCCGTTCTCAGGTCATAGACCCCGACGGCGCTCATCCCGTTGTTGTTGACCTGATAGTCGCTGCCCCCGAGGAAGCCCACGACCAGGACGTGATGGACGCTGTCGACGATCGGGAACAGCGGTGACCGCGCGTTCAGCGACCGGAGTTCCCCCGCCTGGCTGCCGTCCTCGTTGACCTGCTGCAGTCTCGCCGCGGGCAGCATCGGGTACGAGTACAGCGGGCCGACGGTGACCTCGGCATGCCCGGCCTGATCGGAGGCGACACCGGTGTCGCACCTGTTGAGTGGAGTCATCGCCGTGGCGGCCGACTTGTCGAGATCGACGGTTGTGAAGCCGCTCGGCCGGATGACGCACAGGTCGCCGGTGAGCGAGCCGACGAGATCGACTTTTCCGGTTGACCTGTCGATGTCGAGCATCCGGTAGAACCGCGAGCGGGGGGCACCGTTGTCCGCCGGCACCGGCGTGCCGGGCATCCCCGTGGCGGTGTCGACCGGAATCACGGCATCCGTGCCGATCGGGCCACTCCAGGCCAGGATCGCGGCGCGGTGGCGCTGGCTGTCGACCCGTGCACCGATGAGGTTCTCCGAACTCAGGGCGATTGGCACGTCCGCCACCTGCTTGCCGCTGACCGTGTCGTAGGTCAGCAGGTGCTGCTGGCTGCCGCTCCACGGATACTCGGCGGCGATCAGCCGGTGCTGGCTGGGGTCGCTGCCGTAGACGAAGTACGCGTTGCCGGAGGTGTCCTGTGCGTACGTCGCCCCGTACGTGCCGGTTGCCGGCGTGTACCGGTAGATCGCGCTGGCGCTCGGCGGACCGTTAGGCTCCGCCGTGGAGGTGGCTACCGTGGCGGTTCCGGACGGGTTGATGTCGAAGTCGTCGACCGTCGCGCCGTCCGGGGCGAGCCCATCGTCGTACTCCAGCGACGAGGTGGGCGATGCCTGCCCGATGACCTTGCCGGCGTGCGTTGCGATGATCCGCACGTTGTAGTGCAGCGAGGAGGTCAGCCCGAGCTTGGCGGGGTTGAAGGTGGCGGTGCCGGCCAGGGATGGCAGCGCAGCCCAGTAGACGGAGCCGCTGTCGACGCCGTTGTCGTCGCGGCGGGTGCCATTGTGGTTGGTGAAGGTGCGGTACAGCCCGTAGATGGTGGGCCCTGGAGCAGAGATCTCCATCATCGCCCCGGTCGCGCCGGCCACGGTGTGCGCGTCCCAGTGCATCTGGAACGACGCGGCCGCCCGGCTGACGGTGACCTGGTGCCCCAGGACCGCGCCGCCGGTCGCCAGCGTCGGTGCCGGCGGTCGCTGATCGGCGGTGCCACCGGCTACCCGGAACGAGGCCACCGCGCCGACGAGCTTCGCTTGCGAGTTCTGCAGGACGGCGACCCCGTAGACGCCCCCGCCCGCGGCGAATACCGACGCCGGCACGGTGACGGTACCGGAACTCCCGGTGAGCGGTGCGGAGTAGGCGATTCGGTACATCGGCGCGGCGAACGGGCTCCAGTGGTCGATCGAGGACACGATCAGTTCCGGATCGTGGAGCAGCGCCCGCCCTATGGAGTCGTGCTCGCGGATGCCACGCAGGTCGTAGTGCACCTGCACTGGCTTGCCGAGATCGACGACCGGGGACACCACGGGAGCCGGTGCCATTTCGTGCGTGCCGTCGGTCGGCCCGAAGGTCAGCGTCTGCTTCGCCGAGGCGAGGACCTCCTGCGGGCCACGGCGGATCTGCACCGTCACGTCCACCGACCGGCTGGCCGATGACACCAGCGGTTCGCCAGCCGCGGCGAGCAACTCCGCCGGCATGACGCGGATGGCGGGCGTGGCCGAGTCGAACTCCCGGGAGCCGACGCGCAGGACGTACGTGACAGGCCCGTCATGCGGGACGCCGGTCGCGTCGAGGCCGATCGTCACCGGACCGACGAGCCCCTCGCCGGTCTGCCCGCCGAACAGGTCCGAAGGACCGGCCAGGTTGATATCGGCCGGGTTGGTCGCCTCGACGAAGGTGGCACCTGCACCGCCGATCGCCACCCGGTGAGCGACCGAGACGCGGACAACGGCAGGCGGCGAACTCTGCGCTCCGCCCAGCACGCTTTCCACCGCCCGGGTCACGTCGATCTGCGGGCCGACGTGAAGATTCCGGTCGACCTGCGGTTGGGTCGGCACCGCGCGGCCGGTCTGCTCCAGCAAGGCGCGGACTGCCTCGGGCTTCATCGGGTGGCCGGTGAGCCGGGCAGCCTGCAGCACGTCGGCCGCGGCCGCCGCCGTCATCGGCGCGGAAGCCGATGTCCCTCCGCTGAGCACCGGGAGGACGCTCGTCGGACCGCCGCCGGGCGCGTGCATAAGCGCGGCGATGTTGTCGCTGGGCGCCGAGACGTTCACGCGGGTGCCGAAGCCGGAGGAGAAGTTGGCCGACCCGTCGAGGCGGGTCTCGGCGAATGTCCCGGTACGCGACAGCGGTGAGCCGGACTGCGGCGGAACCGCGAGAGTGTCGTCAAGGGTGGTTCCGCCGACGTCGATCGCACCAGTGTCGGGCACCAAGCTCGGCGTGGTCGACATCGTGTCGTCGCTGATCGTCGTGGGGGTATCCGTCGGGCCGGCGAGATTGGTGGGGGTGCTGCCGCCGTCCGGGCCGACCGCCGCGGGTGTGTACATCCGCGTGCCGTCGTTGGCCGAGATGGTCACCACGATGCCGTCCTGCTGGACCAGCCCAGCCACGACGGAGCGGATCAGTGGATCATCTTCCAGGTAGCGTCCGGCGAACCCGAGCCCGTCCGTACCGAAGCCGAGACTTGCCGTGATCACGTCCGGCTTGGGGCTCTGCTGGGCCGCCGCGACCATCGCGGTGAGGATATTCGCGTAGGTCGGCTGCTGCGGCTCGACAAGGCGGTACTGCGCACCCGGGGCGATGCCCAGCAGGTCGGTGGGGCCAACGCCCACGGCGCCAGGCCGCTGCCGGTCGTGAGGGAGCGGCGACATCACCGAGAAGTCGAGCAGTACCTCACCCAGGTACGGGTCCACGCCCTCGACCCGGCCCAGCGGATCCAGTCCGGCGGACATGTCTGCCGTGTAGGTGGGAATCCGTGGTAGGGACGGGTAGTCCAGATAGCGTTGCCCGCCGTCGACGACTGTTGTCGGCCCGAAGTACCGCACGTAGCCGTCACCGGCCTCGGCCATCGACTGGTCGGTCAGGTCACCGAGGGAGACATTCGTGATGATTTCCCCCTGGCCCGGTATCTGCCCGAATCGATGCGCGATATCGGAGTAGGCGCCCGCCAGGTCGACACCGCCAGCGTTGAGATAGCTCTGCAGCGAGGATTGCAGGCCGAAGTTGTCGGGTAGGGCCGGCGCCGCCACGGCCGATTGCGGTGCCGGGGAGGACGATGCGGTGCTGGGAGCGGGGCCGGCTGCCTGACCTGCGGCCGTGGAGACCCAGCCCGGCAGCGGTACCGGATCGGTGGCAAAGGTGGAGACGTAGTAATCCGGTGCGGCATAGGCGATTCCCGGCGTCGACCGCAGTTGCCTCGCAGCGGCATTACTGCTCATCCCGGTGACGTGGACCCGGTAGGCGCGGGCGAGATCGAGAGCGCCTCCGCCGAGCCGGGCCGTGGCCGCCGCGTTGAGGCTTCCCAACCGTGCCGCTGGAACCCTGGTGAACAGGGACTCCGCCGACTGGGCGCCCACCGCCCGCAGTGCGGCGTTCACCCGCCCGTCGGTGGTGTGGGCGGCACGCAGTCGGTGCCCTTTCGGCGACGGGAGCGCCGCGCCGTCCACGGTTCCCGACGACAGGACGATAAGGACTTCGCCCGGGGTTGCTCCCGTCCGGGGTCCGGTCGAGAGCTTGCTGATGAGCGAATCTTTGTTCGGGACGGGCTGATCGCCCAGCGCCGAAGCGGCCTGCGGCCCGATGGCCGCGAACGGACGGCCATGCTGCCCGTTCGCGTCGGTTCGCCAACCGATGCCGTCAGGGCCGATCTCGACCTTCGATCCGTCGTAGAGCGTGAACTTCTGAACCTGGCCCTCGCTACCTGGGACAGGACCGGTCGAGGGCGCCGCCGTTGCCTGGGCAGGCGCGATGGACGGAGTCAGTGCGACCGCTAGGGCGACGGCCACGGCCGTGAATGTGGACGGATGGCGCAATGGAACCTCCGCTATGACGAGGGGAGACGGCGGACCTGCGCGCCGGGCGCAGATCCGGGAACCTGTACCACTGGGAGTGGTACAGATCATGGGCCCCGAGTCGTCCAGCCGTCAAGACCATTAGCGGAACTCGATCCGCATTCGCCCGCGGACTTCGGGGCAAGTCGGGCCGTTCCCGTCCAATGGGGGCGGTGACGAGAACACCGTCCCTTCGTGGACACGGAGGAACGGTGCGTCGAGAGGTTCGAACACCTCGCCTGCGGGCGCTGAGCGCCATCAAGCTGCAGGCAGTGGCGGAAGCCATGGCCCGCCTGGCCAAGCCACGTTTTATGTCACCTACACGCGAGCCTCGGCAGAATGGGGGTGCGAAGCACTGAACAAGCTCGGACCGGCCGCTGCCGGACGGCCCCGCCCCGGGGGCTCACCACCGTGGCCGCCGGACGCGACCGCCTGGCCTGCTGACTCGCCATGAGACGCGCCCGCGCTGGCCTAGCGCCGTTCGAGAGTGAGCAGCGGCTCGGCGAAGGTGGGCGCCGGTGCACCAGGGTTGTCGGCGACAAACTCCTCCAACTGGTGCATGCCAGCCTCTATCTCGTCAGCTTTGAGCTGGCCGAAGAACGACAAGGTGCGAAGTCGCAACCGTTCGAGCATGTCGGCGAGGGTGCCGTAGGACGGCTCGGCGAACCAGCCGAAGCTGACCACGCGCCAGCCCTCCGAGATGAACATCTCGATGACCTCGTGCATCGGCTGGAACTGCGCCACGTCGGCCTCGAACCAGCGAGGCACCTGCTGTAGCCACCACGGCCGTGGATGGTGGTCACTGAAGTTCCCGCGCAGCAGCAGCCGCCCGCCGGGCCGGAGCACCCTGGCGAGTTCGCAGACCGCGCGCGGCTTGTCCTGGACGTGGTGCCAGGACAGGAACATGAGGGCATAGTCGGCGCTACCGGACGGAACCGGCATGTCCTCCGCGCAGCCGGCCAGATACCGCGCATCGGGATGCCGGGAGGACGCCTGCGCAATCTCGCGCATGCGGACGGCCGGCTCGACGCCGGTTACTGGTCCGAACGTTCGCGCCAGCGCGGGCGTGAACCTTCCGGTTCCGGAACCGACATCGAGCCCCGCCAGCGGACGTCGCTCCGGCAGCACCGCGGCGAAGGCACCGATCCAGGTCCGCAACTGCTGCTCGGTGATTGCACGGCCGCGCGCGTAGTCCTGGTACTGCTCCGTGTCGTAGTCGATCCGCCTCATCACAGCTCCCACGTCAGATGGCCCGGCCGTTAGCTATCGAATCGATGTATCGACTTGATATATCGGCACGATATCTAGGGCCGTGCAGTGCCGCAAGTCATGCAGGATGGGCGGGAACGTCGCGTGCGGTGCCGGTCGGTGTCAGGGCTGGATGTTCTCCAGGTCCTCCAACAGGCAGGGGTGCTTCGGCTCCCAGCCGAGCGCCTGCCGGGTGTGGGTGCTGGACGACAGCTGGTCGGCCGCGAAGATCGGGCCGAAGGGACCGTAGGTCTCCGCCGGCACCTCCTTGACCGGCAGGCCCAGCCGTCGGCCGATGACCGTGGCGATGTCATGTACCTTGTCGCCCTCGTCGGCGACGGCATGCCAGGAGGTCCCGGCGGGCGCGTGCTCAAGGGCCAGCCGGAAGAGGACTGCCGCGTCGAGGGCGTGCACGGCCGGCCAGCGTTGTGTTCCGTCTCCTGGATAGCCGGACACTCCGGTCCGGCGCGCGATGTCGGTCAACAGACCGGCGAAGCCGCCCTTGCCCTCGTTGTGAACCGTCCGCGGCATGCGTACGGCCGTGGTGCGGACGCCGCGGGAGGCCAACCCCAGGGCGGCCGTGACCGAGCGACCGCGGCCACCGACCGGACCGTCGGTGGACAGCGGGTCAGCCTCGGTGGAGGCCCGGCCCGGCACGTACGGCGTACCCGAGACAGTGACGAACGGGCGATCGCTGCCGACGAGTTGCTCACCCAGCGCGCTGAGGGCGGCGCTCTCCTCGGCGACCGCGTTCGCGACGGCTTCGGCGCTGCTGAAGTCGTGCCTGAATGCCAGGTGGATCACCCCGTCAGCCCGGGAGGCACCGGCGCGAAGGACATCGAGGTCGGCGAGACCGCCCCGCAGCGGTTCAGCCCCGGCAGACGTGGCCGCCTGCGCGGAGGCGTCGGAGCGGGCGAGCGCAAGGACGGTGTGACCGTTGCCAATGAGTTCGGCAACGACGGCGGACCCGATCAGACCGGTGCCACCGGTGACAAAGACGTGCATGACTCTCCCGTGAAGTGATGGGACTCTTGTCCCATCACGCTACCACGATGACGGGACAAGAGTCCCATCACTATGATGGGTCCATGGGCCGATGGGAACCGGGAGCGCGCGAACGCCTCGTCCTGGCCGCCGTCGATCTGTTTGCCGAGCAGGGGTACGACGCCACGACGGTCGCGCAGATCGCTCAGCGGGCCGGGGTCACCAAGAGCACCTTCTTCCGGCACTTCCCCGATAAGCGTGAACTGCTTGTGGCCGGGCAGGAGACCTTGAGCCGGCTACTGGCCGACGGGATCTCCGAAGCACCCGCGCACGCCAGCCCGCTCGAGGCGGTCGCGGCCGGCCTGGAGCGGGCCTCGAGCGCGATGGGCCCGATGAATCGCGAACTCGCCCCTCGCCTGAAGGCGGCCGTCGCCGCCAGCGCTGAACTTCAAGAGCGTGACGCCCTCAAGAGCGTCAGCCTCGCGGCTGCGATGACAGCCGCCCTGGTCGCCCGCGGCGTGCCCAACGCGACCGCGGCGATCGCGGGTGAGCTAGGGGTCCTGGCCTTCAAAAAGGGGTTCGCCGAATGGTCCGACGGTGACCGCGTCGCCAAGGATGAACTGGCTCGCTACACCCTGCCGGCCCTCGACGAGCTGCGGAAGGCGAGCGCATCCCTGGGCTGACTCGTCCGCCGCCGACGGCCATCTGGGCTCGCCGCGGCCTGGCCGGGCGGTTGCGGCCGGTCCGTCCGATCAGCGTGTTAGCGTGCCCGCTTCGGCACTTCCCGGGAGGTCACGATGGTCGACCTGGCAAGGCGCGGGGCCATGATCCTGGCGCTCGCCGTCGCTTGCACAGCAGCGCCGACAGGATGCAGCGGAGACGGCGCGGGTGACCCTCCGACGAACGGAACGCTGACGGGTAGGGCGCTGCAATATGGCGGTCCGCTGGTCAACAATTCACCGGCCGCAAATGGCATCCCGGATAAGGGAGTCCTTGTGACCATCCGTCAAGGAGAGAAGATCATCGCTTCCGCAAGGTCCGGCGACGACGGGGGCTTCAGCTTCCACCTCGCGGCGGGCAGCTATACGATCTCGGGTTGCCAAAGCATTGACGTTGTGATCAGGCCAGGCGAAGAAACCCGGCAGGACCTGATCTGTCCCGTGCCCTAATGCCTGTTCCTGACGAACTGCGGGGCTGGTCTGCGGCGGGCCCGGAGGGCCTCCGGCGGCGTTATCGATACGGGCGCATTTGCCAACTCCGTACCCCGATATGCCAAGAATCGTAATGGCCGCAGCGATTGTGCGGATTCCCCTCCGGGACTGTCATTGGTGATCGCCATTTTTCCAGCAGACAACGCCCGCGTTGAACGGCTGCCGACCGCGCTCCCAGAGAATTGCCCGGCCGAGTCAGCCGAGTTGGCCGAAAGCACTTCCATTGGTTTCGGGTCGTCCGAGAGTTGCCGGCGAGACAGTCACCGGAAGACGTATCCGTAGCTGTGCACGCCGAATTTGCTATGCCCCCGGAGCCGTAGATGTCCTGGTGGGTGCCCATCCCGTCGCTGGAAGTGAACGCCGGGTCGACCGCGTACTGGTTGACGCCGCTTCATTATCGAGAAGCGAGCAGTGGAAAATCAGAGGGCCTGACTGGAAGACGCGGCCCGTGAACCCGAGACTGGGGTGTCACCACCCCCGGAAGAGGAATGTGCCGCTTGTTGGCAAGCCGTTGATCGAGACGCTATCGGCGGCGATCAAGCCCGCCTCTGCCAGTGACCGCTATTGTCGACGAGCCAGATTTCATCGGCGATGAAGGTGCTGGAGGGCGCGCTCAGGCAGTACAGACCCGATGCCCCCGCGAGCTGCGATGAAATGATCTTTATGACTGAATTGACATCGTTCCGGCGACTACCTACGGTGCGTCGGTGGATATCCTCGCAATCGACCGGCTTGTACGTGTCGGCCTCACCCAGTACGAGGCGCGCGTGTACGTCGCCCTGGTTCGACGGGACGGATCGACTCCCGCTGAGGTGGCGAGGGTAGCCGGCGTTCCGCGGCCGCGAATTTACGACGTCCTCGATAGCCTGGTCACGAAAGGCCTGGCCGCGCAGCGTCCCGGTGGCCCCGCTAAGTACCTGGCGACCGCCCCGGCGGAGGCCATGGCGCGCCTGGTCGACGCCCACAGGCAGCGACTGAGCGTCCTGGAGGCTGACGCCGAGGCCGCGGTGGAGGAATTGAACCCGGCGTACCAGGAAGGCAGCCACCACAGCGACCCGCTGGACTACATCGAGGTGATACGCGATCCGGATCTCCTCGCCAAGCGGTTCGCGGAACTCCAGGCCTCGGTGCAGCGCGAGATGCTCTCGTTCAGCAAGCAGCCCTACGTGGTGCCGGTGGACAAGAACCTCACCGGCATGGAACTCGCCCGGAACGACGTGCTCCGTAGCGTCTACGAGTTCTCCGTGCTCGAAGACCCCATCGAGCGCGAGGGTATCCGCCACTTCATCGACAACGGAGAGGATGCTCGGTTCGTCGAAGAGCTGCCCATGAAGTTGGGCATCATCGACGAGAAGAAGGTCATGGTCGCGATGCCCGACCCGGTGGCCGGAAAGGACGACTTCACCACGCTCGTGATCGAGCACCCGTATCTCGCCAAGGTACTCAAAATCGCCTTTGAGTCCGTATGGCAGGCCGGGATGACCGCCGAGGAGGCGCACCGTCACGTGGGACTCGCCCTGGACGACCGCTAGCCGGGGCGACAACCGTGGCGGTTCGCGATTGAACCCGGCACCGGCCAGCGCGGCCGCTCCCCTGCGTACCGACACCGCTGGCCACATGGCAGGCTCAACGGCGTGCCCGACCTCGACACCGCTGCCGATAGCCGACTGTTGCGCCGTGGCTTCGCGTTGGAGTACGCCACCCTTGCCTGGAACGTGATCGGCATCGTCGTACTCGCGATCGCCGCTGTCACCGCACGCTCGGTGGCGCTGGCCGCCTTCGGACTGGACTCGCTCATCGAGATCGGCGCGTCGATCGTGGTGATATGGGAGCTGTCCGGCACCGGTCAGGCCCGGCAACAGCGCGCCCTCCGCCTGATCGGAGCCGCGTTTGCCGCGCTGGCCGTCTACCTGCTGGTTCAGTCGACCATCGTGCTGGCCGCCGGATTCCACCCGCATCAGAGCCCCGCGGGCATCATGTGGACGGCAATCACCGCCCTGGTGATGTTCGTGTTGGCCACCGGCAAGGCTCGCACCGGCTCCGCACTGGACAATCCGGTGTTGCGCACCGAGGGCCGGGTCACCTTCGTCGACGGCGTCCTGGCCACCGCGGTCCTGGCCGGGCTGATCCTCAACGCCGCCTGGGGACTGCACTGGGCCGACCCGCTCGCCGGCTACGTGGTGGTCTGCTATGCCCTGCGAGAGAGCTACTTGATCTTCGCCGGCGAGCACTGACCACACCTGCCCGCCGGCGACGCCTCGCCCGACCCTGAGCAGCACGTACGGGGCGCTGATGTCCCACCTCTGGTGGGACATCAGCGTTGGCGCCGGCTCAGAATCCGATGGCTTCGCGAAGCAGGAGCACGGTGCCACGCCCCGGGTACGGTTCGGCGTTGAGGATCAGAAGCCGGTTGATCGCGCTCGGCCGTCCATAGACGACCCGCGCACGGGCGTCTTCCAACACAAGCGTGTACTCCTCGACCCGCCGTAGCGCGGTGCTCTGGTCGGGCACCACCTTCTGCGCCCCGACCACCCAGATCGCCTTGGCGGCACCGCCGGCATAGGCCGGGATCTGGCTGCCGCTCGCCGAGGCGACCACCAGGGAGCCGGTTTCGGTCAGGGCGGCGACGCTGCCCACCACGTAGTCGGGGCTTGCTATCAGCCTCCGGATATCGTCGGCACCGGTGACCCGATCGATCGCCAGCGCACGTGGCTTGACCGCCTGGTAGCGCCCGCTGGTGTTGATGTCGTCGTCGATTCCGGACAGGCGGAGCGTCTCGCTGGCCGACGTGAAAACGCTGGCGCCCTCCGGAATCAGATCTTCGATCCGCGTACGCGCGGCCGCGACGTCTTCGAGGACCTCAACGGTGAAGCCATGCGCGGTCAACGCCGCGGCCGCTCGCTCCAAGCGTTGCGCAGACACCGGGTCGGCGAACTCGGCAGCCGTGGTCTGGGTGGTCATGTCGTCTCCTTGCTCGATCGTGGTGTTTGTCATCGAGCGCCATCCGCGACTCGCGGTGCCGGCCCGCCGGGAAGCGTCGCGCCCGATCGGGTACGCGTCCGGCGGGCTTCACGGCGGCTTTCACGGCGCGCTTTCTCGACGACGTTCACGACGACGCAGGCCACGGGAATGTCAGGAGGTATGCCTCGCGTCACAGCGCTGGCGCGGTGGCGCGTCGAGCCGGCGACGGGAACCTGCGCACCGTCCGGTGGAACCTGGCCAAGCTCATCGGCGAGTACGCGCACCATAACGGCCATGCCGACCTGATAGGCGAGCGAATAGACGGCCAGACCGGCGAGTGAGGCACCGGTGCCGTGCCTCACTCGCGCCGGATCAAAGCCAGGTCTTTCCCAGCCAGGCGGTGACCGTGGCGACGGCCAGCAGAGTGAGGTTCAGCCCGATCAACCGCGCCTCACCACGTGACAGGTGCAGCACGGTGGCGCCGACTTGGATAAGCGCGAGGCCGACCGCCGCGGCGATGCAGAGCCAGGACGCGACTCCGGTCAGAGCCGGCAGGATCAGGCCGGGCAGCGCCGAGTATCTCCAGGACCCCGATAGTTCGCACCAGCGGCATCGGGACCCGGTCGACCCAGCCCATCATGGGTCGGAGCTGCTCGCGGTTCTGGGCGACCTTCTTGCCCCCGGCATACAGAAAGAAGGCCGCCAACAGCCCAGCGATGATCCAGTACGCGACTCTCATGTGCTCCCTCATGCGGTACGACTGGCGTGTGAGTATTGAACGCTACATCGGGGTGGACCTGGCATGCAGCTGCCGTACGCTGGCAATGGCCGGGTCAACGAGACCGGCCTGGCAGCCATCACCGGCGACGGCATCGTCGTCGATGCCGGCCGGTCCAACGGGCTGGCTCAGACTCTTGCCTTGATCGGAACGGTTTCCGGCACCGGCGAGTCGCATGGTATTCGTTGACGCTCCCCTCGTCATCGACAACGAGCGCGGCCAGCGGCTTGGCGTGCGTACAAGTACCGCGAGGACCTCATTGACGCGATCATCTGCGCCTGGACCGCGGCTGCCTGCCATCGCCACGGGTTCGCCCGCTGCCAGGTTCTGGGATCGCGACCGACCGGCGGCGCGCTTGCCGCGATGATCATCGCGCCTGCGCAGGAGAACCAGAGACGGGCCCGATCGTCGCTACCGGACGGGACTTGTCACACCGCCGGATTAGGTTCCCCGCGTGACAGACACCTTCGATGTGACGGCTCCAACCGCCCGGTTGGCGGACGCGGCTACTCGGATATCGCGCTTGCTCCCGGCGCGGTCATTGCAACACGCCCACGCCGGGTTGCTGCTCCGCGCCGACAGCGACGGCCTGCTGCTGACCGCTCACGAGGACGGGCTGGCCGTCCAAATCCGGGTACCCGCCGCCACGCACGATCATGGTGAGGTGATGGTGTCGCGGCGAGGGCTCACGGACACGGTGACAGCCGTGGCGGCGCCGGAGATGCGGTTGATCGCCGAGGGAATCGCCTGGCGATACGCATGCCCGGCGCACGGTTCGCCCTGCCGGTGCTGGGCGGTGGCGGCGCACCTGCCACCGCCGAAACTTCCGCGGGCGGGTCGGAACGCTCTCCGGGGCGGAGCGCGCGCGGCGGTGGTACCGGTGGCGGGCGCGGCGTCGCGCGATCACGCCCTGCAGATCTTGACCGGCGTCCGGTTGCGCACCCACGGTGACCGCGTTTCAGTGTCGGCCACCGACCGGTATCGGCTGGCCGCGGCATCTCTGGGCTGGCAACGGCTCGATGTCGGCTCCATGGCCGACATGTCCGGGACGGCACCGAAGGTCGACACCTTGGTACCAGCGGCATTTCTCAGCGAGGCTGGCAAGCAGGCGGACCGCGCTGAGCACGTGGTCGTGCACTGCGATGACGACCGTTTCGGGCTGGCGTGGGATGGTGGCAGCGTCGTCACGTCCACCCTGTCCGGAGCGTTCCCGGATGCCCAGCTGGATCGGCCGCTCGACGTGAACGCCGAGTCGTGTCGTCGAAGTAGAGGCCGACATGCTTGCCGGTGCGGTCGAGCGCGCATCACGGTACGCGGACGGCCACGGCCGGGTCACGATTGCGGCAATCGACGGTGCGTTGCTGGTACGGGCCAGCGATCCGCTCAACGGTGAGTCCGAGGAGGCCGTGAAGGCGTCGGTTCAAGGCGGACTCGTCACTCGTTTCTACCAGGCACGGCTGCTGTCCGACGCGCTACGGACGGCGGCGCGGCAGACCGCCACCATCCGAATCCAGGACGGCATGCGGGCGACGGAGGTCACGGCGACCGCCGGCCCGGCCGCGGCTGTCGAGCTTCGCTACCTCGTCGTCCCATTGAAGCCGATATCGCCGTGATCCCAGCGCGCTCGGCATCGTGGTCTACTGTCCGACTCTGCCGTCGATGCGCTCGCGCAAGAGATCCGCATGCCCGCAGTGACGCGCGTACTCCTCGATCATGTGAACGAGGACGGCGCGCAGCTGCTCGCCGGTCGTCCCGACAACACTCGAGATCCGGGCTGTCCGCCACGAACCGCTCAGCAAAGGCGACCTCGCCGCGCCACGCCTGCCAGGCGTCATCGACGACGGCCGGTTGCGGGACCGCCCCGTTCCAGTCACCGTCGCGGTCCTGCTCCGAGCAGTACCGTTTCGGTGCGTCCTGGCCGGCCAGAACGCGACGAAACCAGTACCGCTCGACCTCGGCCATGTGCCGGATCAACCCGAGCAATGACATCGTCGACGGTGGCACCGAGCGGCGAGCCATCTGCTCGGCGTCCAGGCCCGCGCATTCATCTCCAACGTGAGCCGGTAGCGCCGGAGATATTCGATCAGCGTGCTGCGCTCATCAGGAGTCGCTATCTCCGACTCGCGCGGTCGTCGTCCGGATCGACCACATATCGGCGTAGACGGTCGCCTGAGTCCATCGGGCCGTCGTCACCTCGCTCGCAACCTCGTCCATCGCCGTATCGTCGGCCAAGCCAGCGCAGTTCGCCACCGAATATGGATCTCGCAGGCTCGACCGCCCGGTTCGGTTCACGTCAGGGCAGCGGTCGGTAATGCTCCGGAACCCAGATCGCGTCCGGCAGGCGCACATCCAGGCTCTCTAGCCAGCGATAGGCGGTGGACAGCGGCTATACCGGCAGATTCGGCAAACTGAGATGTCACTGTGCAGGTCATCGGCGAGACATAGTCCGAGGCAGAGCGCAGCAGGCGGCGTAGTTCGTCACGATCGACATCGCCGACGCGAGAACGGGCCAACCGGCCGCCGTCAGACTCTCGGCAATGTCGGTGTACCAGGCGCCGTTGAGCTGGTCCGCGTCCGGGATCACCGCGACGCGCCCTCGCGACCCGCGACATGAGAGCGGTCCGTTCGCGCTGCCAAATTCAGTGGACATCGCAGGCAGACTGACCAGGTGGATTCGTGGATTGTCAGCGAAGACGGAACCCGGCTGGCGGTCCGCCGTAGTGGCGGTGGCCGTCCTATCGTTCTCATACATGGCTCGTCGGGAGGGCTGGACTCGTGGGATCCGGTGACGTCACTGCTGGACGACGAGTACGAACTGTGGGCGTACGCCCGGCGCGGGTACCGGCCCAGCGATACCGGAAACCGGCCCGGTACATTCGCCGACGACGTGGCCGATGCGCTGGCCGTGGCCGGCGCCGCCGCCGAGGCGACCGGCGAGCTTCCGCATCTGCTTGGCGGCTCATATGGTGCCCGCGTCGCGCTGCAGGTCGCGCGCGACCACGCCGCTGAGATCGGTGGTCTGGTTCTATTCGAGCCACCGCTGTTCGCGGCGGGGCCGGCGCTGTCGCCGGTGCTGGACGAGTACCGTCGGCTGACCGGCGAACGTCGCTTCGCCGCCGCTTCGCGACTGTTTTCCGAGCGAGTGGCGCAGGCACCGGCAGCGCTACTGGACGCCCTCGGAGTCACCGGTGTCGAACCGGGGCCACCGGATTCCGGGCAGATCGAGGCGGCCGAGGCCGACGCGGCCGGGTGCTTGCACGACCTGGAAGCGATGACGGCCGACACTACCGACGTGACGCGGTGGTCGGCGATCACCAACCCGACATTGCTCCTCCAAGGTGAGCTGACCTGGCCACCGATGCCGCGGACGATGGACGCGCTGGCGACCGCGCTCCCGGATGGCACGACACGGCGCATCGTGCTGGCTGGCCAAATGCATTTCGCGTCGCATACCGCTCCGGACGACTTCGCCGGGGCAGTACGCGGATTCCTGCGTACCGTCGGCGGCTAAGGCAGGCGCCGACGGATGGCGGAGGCTACCCACCACCGCTTTGGCTGGGTCATGATCGCCGATTGCGGTAGCGAGCGGCGATATCTCGTCATTAGTGACCGCGATCGGCGATCATGTCAACGCTGCGACGCGCACGCACCACGGCGATGGACGCCGGCCGGTACCGTGCCGGCCCGCTACCACACGCCGGGAATGAGGCGGCGGCTCCGGCCGCGGTAGCGTCGGTACGGCTCACCCATGACCCGGGCCAGCACCGCTTCCTCTATGGCGATTCGTGGCAGCAGCCCGGCCAGCGGCCCGATCGCGCACACGATCACCGACAGCCAGTTCGCGAACCCGAGGCCGATCCCGATGGAGATCAGTAACAGGCCCGTGTACGAGGGGTGGCGCACCCACCGGTACGGCCCGCTCGTGATCACGGCCTGATCCGGAGCGACCGAGATGAACGTGCGGAACGAGCCGCCCAGCGTGAGCACCGCCCACACCCGTACCGCGAGACCGATCCAGAAGACGGCGAGGCCTACAGCACCGAAAAATGCCGGCGCGTCCAGCGCCGGTGCGATCGTCGACGCCGCCGCCGCCAGTAGTACCGATCCGCCGAGCGTGAACGCCACCAGGATCCGGGTGCCCCGATCGTGGCCGCGGCGGAAAGCGCGCCCGACCAGGTCACGGATGGCCAGGCCGATTTCCAGTGCGAACCAGACGAGAATCGAAATCTGGTACGGATCGGAAAGCGCCGTGCCCATGAATGGAACGGTAGCCCGCCGGGGTCATGACAGCAGCCCCGGCGGGCCGGGCGTCTCAGTGCCTCCCGGAGCCGAAATACCTCGCCCGGACTCGATCCAGCAAGATCGCGACACCGAGAACCGCACCCTGGACCACCTGCTGGTAGTACGGGCTCACGTGCAGAGCCAGCAGCCCGTTGGCGATGAACTCGAGCAGGATCGCACCGGCGGCCACACCGACGATCCGGCCCTCGCCACCGGACAGGGAGACGCCTCCGACCACCGCGGCGGCGATGGCGATCAGCTCCCAGCCGGGTCCGACCGACGGATCGGCGACGTTCATCCGCCCGACCACGAGCACGCCGACGATGCTGGCGAGCACGGCGCTCGCGACATAGGTCGCGGTGATCCGCCGTGCGATCGGGATACCGGCCAGGCGGGCCGCCTCCCTGTTCCCGCCCACGGCGTACACCTGGCGGCCGGCGTACGTTCGCTCCATCACGAACCAGGCGATCACCGCGGCGCCGATGAAGAACAGCGCCGGCACCGGTACCCGCTGGATGTAGAACGAACTCAGGTTGGAGAACAGCGGATCGATCCCGTTGACCGGGGTACCACCGGTGATGGCCAGCGACATGCCTTGCGCCACCGTGAAAGTGACCAGGGTGATCACGAACGGTGGGACGTTCAGACGGGTGACGATGACTCCGTGCCAGAGGCCGACGCCGGCGCAGATCAGGACGGTGACCAGGATCGCGACCGGGGCAGGTAACCCTTCGCGTACGTTGAACCAGGCAGCCAGGATCCCGGCCAGCCCGGCCAGCGCCCCGACCGACAGGTCGATCCCACCGGTCAGCACGACCAGCGCCTCACCGATGGCAAGGATGCCGACCTGCGCGAGGTCGCGTCCCATCACCTGGAGGTTTCCGGCGCTTGCGTAGGTAGCGGCGTTGGCGGAGATGAGGACGAACACCACGACGCATGCGATGATCACGCCGGCCTCGGGCGACTCGGCGAGCCGCCGCAGCAGCCGGGCAACGGTGCCGCGCTGGGGCTCCATCGGTGCCTGCGCCGCCGGCGGGCTGGTGACTGTGCTCGGTGCACTCACGAGGCTTCTCCATTCGGGGTAGCGGCGTCGAGTTCGGAATGCGATGCGGTACCGGCGGCCGCGGTCATGATGGCCTGCTTGCTTGCCTCGTCGTGATTGAGGACTGCCACCACCCGACCGTGATTCATGACCGCGATGCGGTTGCAGATCAGCTGCAACTCCTCCAGTTCGGACGACGCGACCAGCACCGCCGTACCGTCGGCGGCCGCCCCCTCGATCAGCTCATAGATTTCGGCCTTGGCGCCCACATCCACGCCGCGAGTTGGCTCGTCCAGGAGCAGCAGCCGGGGCGCCGTGGCGAATGCCCGGCCGAAGATGGCCCGCTGCTGGTTTCCGCCGGACAGCGAACCGATCGGCTGGTCGACCGACTGCATCCGGACGTTGACCGAGGCCGCGATCTCGCGAGCCCGGTTCCGCTGTGTCTTCGAACTCAGGATGCCGCGCTGGGCGATCCGCCGCAGGATCGACACCGTGACATTGGCCGTGATCGAGGCGAACAGGACCAGCGACTGTTCCTTGCGATCCTCCGGAATGAGCGCGATGCCGGCGTCAACGCCATCGCGCGCGTGCCGGGGCCGGTACGGCCGGTCGGCAAGGGTCATTGTTCCGCCGGTGGCCGGCTGAGCCCCGGCGATGGTATGGATCAGCCGGCTCCGGCCCGAGCCCATCAACCCGGCGACGCCGACCACTTCCCCGGCTCGGATCTCCAGGTCGACCGGTCCGAGCCGATCGGCCCGCAGGTCGTGGGTTCGCAGCAGCACCGGCGTGTCGGTCGACGGCTCACGCGGTGGCCGGTGGCTGATCTCGCCGCCGACCATCTCGCGGATCAGCCGTGCCTCGGTCGCCTCCTCCGGGCTCAGATCGGCGACCAACAGGCCGTTGCGGAGCACCAGGATCCGGTCACTGACGTCCCGGACCTCGTCGAGCCTGTGCCCGATGAACAGCACGGTGCCACCTTGATCGGCGTGCTGCCGGGCCAGCCTGAGCACCATCTCGGCCTCGACCGGGCCCAGCGACGAGGTGGGCTCGTCCAGGATGAGCAGCTTCGGCTCCCGGCCCCAGGCCTTGGCGATCTCGATCATCTGCCGGGTCGGTACCGGCAGGCTGCGCACCTCCCGGCGCACTCCGACGGTGGCCGGCGACAAACCGATCCGGGTGAGCATCGTCTCGGCCTCGGCTCGCTGCGCCGCCTTGTCGATGAGGAATCGCCGTCGCGAGTTGTGCGGCCGCCGCCCGAGCAGCAGGTTCTCGGCCACGGTCAGCTGCCCGACGAGCGGGAACTCCTGCGACACCATGGCCACACCGAGCCGGCCCGCGGCCTCCGTGGATCCGGCCGGCAGCGGAACCCCATCGATCTCGATGTCGCCACCATCGCGGTGTACCGACCCGGACAGCGTGCCCATCAGCGTCGACTTGCCGGCCCCGTTCTCGCCGACAACGCCGACGACCTGACCGGCGTACAGATCAAGTTCGGGCAGGTCGAGCACGCGGACCGGCCCGTAGGTCTTGTGGACGGCTCGCAGCCGCGCGATCACCGCGCGGCTGCGAGCCGGGTACGCCGAATTCATCGTCAGCTGATCCCGAGCTGGGACTCGAGTGCCTGGTAGCCACTCAGGTTGGTCTTGGTTACCAGGCCGACGCCCGAGCTCAGCGTCGAGCCGTCCTGGTCGAGGTAGGGCTTGATGATCGCCATCGTCGCATCGTTGCCGAGCACCTTTTCGGCGGCAAGGATGAAGGCGCCGGTGTAGCCCTGCTGGTACGGCATCTGGACGACCGTGCCGCCGATGACGCCCGACTGGATGAACTGCAGGGTCTGGGCATCCGAGTCGTCCGAGACGATAGCGACGCTGTCCGACTTGCCGGCCGACTGGACCGCCTGGGCGAGCGCCGGGCCGTCGTAGGAGTAGACGCCGTACAGGCCGTTGATGTCCGGGTTGTTGGCCAGGATCGTCTCGGCATCCGAGGTGGCCGTGGACGCCTGCAGGTTGTCGTTGACCTTCTGGGCAACGGTGATCTGAGTTCCCTTCAGGGCGTCCTCGAAGCCCTGAATCCGCTGGGTGGCGTTGGAAGCGGTGAGGGAGCCGACCAGAATGGCCACCTTGCCCTTACCACCGAGCAACTGCTTCATCGCCTCTCCGGCCTTTTGGCCGGCGGTGTAGTTGGGGGTACCGAGGTAGAGACCAGCCGCGGCGGTGTCGGGCAACGGCGAGTCGATCGGCAGCACGAAGACTCCGGCCTTCATGTCGCTGGCAATGGTGCCGGCGGCGGACTTGGGGTCGATGGCCGAGATCGAGTAGCCGGTGATGCCCTGCGAGCGCAGCGTCTCCAACTCCGAGTTCTGCTCGGTCAGCTTGCCGCTCGGAGGAGCGAAGTAGGTGCACTTCTTCGATGGGATTCCGAGGTCGGAGCAGCCCTTGGCGAAGCCGACCTTGCCGGCATTCCAGTAGTCGGCGGCGACGTTGACCACCATGGCGATGTTGACACTGGAGAGGTCCTTGCCGGCCATCGCCGACTTGAGCGCGTCGTCCAGCTGGGACAGCTTGTTCTGGTTGAAGGTGATGTCGCCGGACAGAGTGACCGCGCTCTTGGTCGCGGTCTGCTTCGAGCTCGAGCTACCGTTTGCGTTCTTGGAACACGCCGCGGCCAGCAGCAGCAACGCCGCCGCCGAGACCGCTGCGATAGAGCGGGTTGTGACCTTCATGACCGGTTCCTTCGTTGGATGGGGGTTGATGTTGTATGAGGGTGGAACTTCCCGCCCGCTGGCCGCGGCCGGGAACGTGGGTTTCCCCGTGCGGCTAGAACCCTCGGGCGAGCCGGTAGTACGCCTGGTTCCAGCGGATTTCCTTGCGTAGCTGCGCCACCGTCGTTCCGGTGTCGATGGTGAGCAGCTCCACCGCGGCCATTTCCGCGAGGTCGTTGAGGTGTTCCATGGTCAGTGCGCTGGTCAGCACCGTGTGGTGCGGGGCACCGGCGGTCAGCCAGCTCTCGGCCGACGTGGCGCAGGTCCGGACGCGGCCGCCACACCGCCCGGGCCACCGGCAGCTTGGGCAGCGGTTCCAGCGGGGCGACCACGTCGATGTCGTTGGCCACCAGGCGGAACCGGTCGCCCATGTCGGCGAGGCCGATCACGATGGCCGGGCCGGGGGTCGCCGTCGAACACCAGCCGTACCGGGTCCTCGACGGCCGCCGATGGTCAGCGGGTGGATCTCGCACGAAGGCACCGACGCGGCGATCGACGGGCAGACCTCGAGCATGTGCGCCCCGAGGACCAGCTCCTGGCCCGGTTCCAGGTGGTAGGTGTAGTCCTCCATGAACGACGTGCCGCCGGCAAGGCCCGCGGCCATCGCCTTCAAAGTCCGGACCAGGATCGCGGTCTTCCAGTCGCCTTCGCCACCGAAGCCGTAGCCGTCGGCCATCAGGCGCTGGACCGCGAGCCCGGGTAGCTGCCGCAGGCCGCCCAGATCCTCGAAGTTGGTGGTGAACGCGCCGAAGCCGCCATCGTCGAGGAAGTCCCGCAGGCCCAGCTCGATCGCGGCGGCGTCACGCAGCGAGCCATGCCGGTCGCCGCCGTCACGCAGATCCGGTGCCATCCGGTACGCCTCCGCGTACTCCTTGACCAGGTCGGTCACCCTCGTCGGTCGGCCACCTCGGCGACCGCCGCGACCAGATCGTTGACCCCGTAGGTGTTGACCGGACGTGCCGAACGCAGCCTGGGCGTCGACCTTGTCGCCCTCGGTCACGGCGACGTCGCGCATGTTGTCGCCGAAGCGCGCCAGCGCAGGGACCGCAGCTCGGCGAAGCCGCCGGCGGCCCGGGCCCAGGCGCCGATCCGGCCGGTCACACGACGGGTCGCTCACGTGGCCGGCGACCGTCTTGCGGGCCATGCCGAGCCGGGCCTGGATGTAGCCGAACTCGCGGTCGCCGTGGGCGGCCTGGTTCAGATTCATGAAGTCCATGTCGATGGTCGACCATGGCAGCTCCACGTTGGCCTGGGTGTGAAGGTGCAGCAGCGGCTTGCGACAGCACATCAAGGCCGGAGATCCACATCTTCGCGGGGGAGAACGTGTGCATCCAGGCGATCACCCCGATGCACGTGTCCGAGGCGCTGGCGTCCAGGCACATCCGGCGGATGGCGTCGGCGTCGGTCAGCACGGGCTTCCACACGACCCGGACGGTGACGGCGTCGTCGTCGTCCAACGCGCGAGCGATGGCGGTGGACTGCTCGGCGACCTGGCGGAGGGTCTGCTCGCCGTACATGCCCTGGCTTCCGGTGAGGAACCAGACTTCGCGAGCGTCCGGGATGGTCATGGTGGGAACAACTCCGTTCGGTGGCGGGTCAGTGCTGGCCGTATTCGTTCTGGTAGCGGGCGTGCAGGCGATCGATGTCCTCCGGTGCGATCGGCGCCGGCGGGCCGAGCTGGCGGGACAGGTGAATGCTGCGCGCCACGTCCTCGACACATCACCGCGGCCTTGACCGCCGCGCGCGCATCGGCACCGATGGTGAACACGCCGTGGTTGCGCATCAGCACGGCGGGCGAACGATGGCCGGACAGAGTGTCGACGATGCCGCGGCCGATGGAGTCGTCGCCGATCAGGGCGAACGGGCCGACCGGGATCGCGGCTCCGAACTCGTCGGCGCATCGCGGTCAGCACGCACGGCATCGGTTCGCCCCGCGCCGCCCAGGCGCACGCGTACGTCGAGTGGGTGTGCACTACCCCGCCGACGTGCGGCATGTGCCGGTAGACATACGCGTGGGCGGCAGTGTCGCTCGACGGGGCCAGCTCGCCGTCGACGACGGCGCCATCCAGATCGCAGACGACCATCGAGTCGGGGGTCAGCTCGTCGTAGGACACGCCACTCGGCTTGATCACCAGCAAGTCGTGGCCCGGCACCCGCGCCGAGACGTTGCCGGCGGTCCAGACCACCAACTGATATCGGACCAGCTCGGCGTGCAGCGCCGCGACCTGCCGGCGCAGGCCGGCAACGGTACCGGCGATAGCGGTAGTGACGGTGGTCATCGCTGGTTGGCTCCGTTCCGCCGCCGGCGCAGGCGGTGCAGCACATCGTTGCTGCCGTCGCCCCGGCCGGAGAAATAGTCGTGGAGAGTTCGGTACTCGGCGAACATCTCGTCGTAGGCGTCCGCCCGGTTCGCGTCCGGCCGGTACGCGGCCGCGCTCGACCCGTCCCATCGCGGTGGCCGCCACGTGCATGTCGGGATACTCGCCGGCGGCGACCGCCGCGTGGATCGCCGACCCGACCGCCGGTGCCCTGGTCGGATGACGCGATCGAAACCGGTCGGCGAAGCACGTCGGCGTAGATCTGCATCAACAGCCGGTTGCGCTTGAGGCCCCCCGCCACGACGAATTCCTTGACCGCCACCCCGGCCACGTCGAAGGCATCGATGATCATCCGGGTGCCGTACGCGGTGGATTCCAGCAGTGCCCGGTACACATCCTCAGGCCGGGTGGCCAAGGTCAGGCCGACGATCACCCCGGACAGGTGGTGGTCGACGAGTACCGACCGGTTTCCGCCCATCCAGTCGAGAGCGACCAGGCCATGACCGCCCACCGGTTGACCAGCGCACAGGTCGGACAGCAACTCGTGGATGCTCAGCCCACGACGCGCGGCCTCGTCGTGGTAACCATCCGGCACACCCTGCCCGATCCACCAGGCGAAGATGTCGCCGACGGCGCTCTGGCCGGCTTCGTACCCGTACGCGCCGGCGGTGATGCCGCCGTCGACGACGCCGCACATGCCTGGTACGTCGGCCAGTACGTCGGCTGTTCATCACGTGGCAGGTCGACGTGCCCATGATGGCGAGCATCTGGCCGGGCGCGATGCTCGCGGCGGCCGGAGCGGTGACATGGGCGTCGACGTTTCCGGCCGCCACCGCTATGCCCTCCGGCAGGCCGATCCACTCCGCCGCCTTCGCGGTCAGGCCACCGACCCGGGACCCGAGCGGCGCCAATGCCACGCCGGACAGCCGGGTTTCGGCGAAGTCGGCGAACTCCGGGTTCAGCGCGGCCAGATAGCCGGCCGAGGGATACCGGCCGTCCTGGAAGATGCCCTTGTACCCGGCGGTGCAGGCGTTGCGGGTCTCGGCGCCGCATAGCTGCCAGACGATCCAGTCGGCGGCCTCGATCCACCGGTCGCGTTGCCTGGTAGACATGCGGCGACTCCTCCAGCACCTGGAGGGCCTTGGCGAACTCCCACTCCGACGAGATGCGCCCGCCGTACCGGCCGATCCAGCCTTCACCACGGGCGTGGGCGAGGTCGTTGATCCGGTCGGCCTGTGGCTGAGCGGCGTGGTGTTTCCACAGCTTCGGCCACGCATGCGGCTCGTCGTCGAGGCCGGGCACCTGGCAAAGCGGTGTGCCGTCGGCACGAACCGGCAGGACGGTGCACGCGGTGAAGTCGGTACCGATGCCGATTACCGACTCCGGCGCGACACCGCCGGCCGCGATGGCGGCGCGGACCGCGTCACGCAGAGCCAGCCACCAGTCCCCCGGGTCCTGCAGCGCCCAGTCCGGCGCGAGCCGTCGGCGCGACGCCGGCAGCGCTTCGGCGATGACGCCGTGCCGGTAGTCGGCGACCCCGGAACCAAACTCCTCACCGTCGGCCACCCGCACCACCACCGCGCGTGCCGACAGCGTGCCGAAGTCCACGCCGACGGCGAAGCGCTCGCCGGTGCGGCCCGGCGCGGTCACCATGACCATCCCCGGGCTACCGATCGCCGACGCTCGTGCATCGCGTACGCCTCCTTGAGTTCACCGCGCTCGCTCGCGGCGCTGGAATGTTTCCGGCGGGTGTCGCGCAGATCACCTCCAGCAGTGTTGAACGATTGTTAGCGCGCACAATGTTGGCTGTCAATAGCCGAGCGAGTTCATGGCGGGCATGTGGACGATCAGTCCGAGCCACAGCGGCACACTGCGCCGACCGCCACCAGCCGCAACAGAATCAGCGGTCCCCAGCAGCAATTTTGCAGGGCATGCAGCAGGCCGTGCGAGTGGCTGACCTCTGCGGTTGCGCCAGCCACGGCGGGATGCTCAGTTGACGGCGCAAAATGTTAGCGCTCATAATCGTGATCCGGCCGTTACGCAACCGGCCAGGTTGCGTGGCAATGCCGTGACCGCCGGGCACCGCACGCACCGGGCGGGTGGCGCGGACACCTCCGGGTGCCATGCGCGACTAGAATCGTTACGCGGAGTCGTCGCTCCGCGTCGACCGCAAGTGAGGACAGACGTGGTCAAACCTGCCCGTGAACCAGCGATGACCGACGTCGCGGCGCTGGCTGGGGTCTCACATCAGACCGTATCGCGGGTGCTCAACGAGCATCCCAACGTCAAGGAGCAGACCCGCAGGCGGGTGCAGGCCGCGATCGCCGAACTCGGTTACCGGCCCAACCGCGCCGCCCGCGTGCTGGCCACCGGCACCTCCCAGGTCATCGGCGTCGTTTCGCGCTCATCCACGCTGTACGGCCCGGCCGCCACACTGGCCGCGCTGGCGGAGGCGGCGCTGCAGCACGGCTTCAACGTCAACGTCGAGAGCGTACGCACGCTTGAACGCAAGCCGGTGTCCGACGCGATCAGCCGCCACCTGGATCAGCGCGTAGCCGGCCTGGTCGTGATCGCCCCGGTCGAGTCGGCCAGCGAGGCCCTCGACGACGTCCCCGATGACATCCCGCTGGTGACCATCGACGGCGACCCGGACCGCCCGAACGAGCTGGTCACCGTTGACCAGGAGGCAGGTGGGTACGCGGCCACCAAGCACCTGCTGGATGCCGGCCACCGGACCGTCTGGCACGTCTCCGGGCCGAACGACTGGTTCGACAGCCGGGGGCGGGTCACCGGCTGGCGCCGCGCGCTGACCGAGGCGGGAGCGGAAGTCCCGCCGCTGATGCCGGCCGACTGGTCGGCCGCGGCCGGCTACGACGTCGGGCAGATCCTGGCCCGGATGAACGACGTGACCGCGGTCTTCGCCGCGAACGACCACCTTGCCCTCGGCATCCTGCGCGCCCTGCACGAGCGCGGACGCCGGGTGCCCGACGACGTAAGCGTGGTCGGGTTCGACGACGTACCCGAGGCGGCCTACTTCATCCCTCCGCTGACCACGATCCGGCCCGACTTCGATGCCGCCGCGACCGCGAGCCTGGACCTGCTGCTCGCCCAGATCCGCACCGGACGCCGGCTGGGCGAACGGCGGGTGCTGGCACCAACGCTGATCAGGCGCGACAGCGTCGCCCAGCGGTAGTCGGACGTTGATCAGGCGCGACAGACGGCGTCACGTGGCGGTGAGAAAGACAGTCGCGGACCGATGTGGTGGGATGGCGGCATGGTTCCCGCGGAGATCGCCACGAGCCGGTACATCAACCTCACCACGTACCGGCGCGACGGCACGCCCGTCACCACACCGGTCTGGCACGTGGTCAACGGCGATGAGATGTTCATCGTCTCGGATGCCGACGCCGGCAAGGTGAAGCGCATTCGCAGGGACGGGCGGGTGGCGGTGACGGTCTGCGACATCCGGGGCCGCGTCGGGCCTGACGCCGCGACCGCGACCGGCACGGCACGACTCCTCGACGACGCCAGCACCCAGGCCGGACGCATACTGATCGCCCGCAAGTACCTGAGCGCCCGAATCGGCTACTGGTTTGTGCGCGCATTCCGCCTGTCCCGGCCGCCGGTGGCCGGAATCGCGGTCACGTTCTGACGCCCCGGAAAAAGCACTTACACTCGCCGCGATGGATCAGATCAGGTGTACCCAATGTGGCTCGTACGAGCTGAATCCGGGCTTCCTCTCCGATCGCGGACAGGGCGCCTTCGGTTTCGCGGCATGGATTGCCGGGCCCCTGCAGAGGGGACCGCTGGGCCACGCGCGGATTCGAGGCCGCGCCCGGCTCGCGGTCAGCGCGCTGCGCTGCGGCCGATGTGGGCACCTGGAACTGTTCGCGAGATAGGCCAGGTCTCGCGAAGGCGTTTGCTGTGCCGACGACCGATTGACGGGAAGGCACATGGTGGGGCTTCGGCGCTGGCGGAACTCGTGGCAGTGTGATCGCGACGTGTGCGGCCTGAAGGTCGCCCATTGGCGGAGCCGGACCGCCGTCGGCCCGCGGGCGACGCGATCTTGCGACGGACCGGGCTGGTTCCCCGTGGCGGTCGGTCCAGCCCACGCGGTGTCGCCGCCGATGCGCTAACCGGCCCCGGTGTGGGGTCCGGCCCAGGTGATCTCGACGTGGACCGGCCCCACCCGCAGCACCCCGTCGTCCAATGGGCTGCAGCGCGCGCCGCCCTTGCCACGCAAGGATCGCCATGCGCCCGGGCCGGCCGCCAGATCCATCCACGCACATGGATTGGCTCTTCTGTGGACCCTAAGCCTGACCGGCCCGTCGCCGGAATCGAGGCTGAGGACCGAGCCGACCAGGTCGTCAACGGGAATTCCGGCAACCAGGATGTTGCGCCGCACCTGCGCCAGGCCGGCACCGGAGGGCAGCGTCTCGCAGGCGATGACGGTGACGCTGGCGTCGCGGTGTGCCGGCTGGCCGAAGTACCGGTCACCGACGATGCCGCGACCAGCGCGGATCTGCACCTCGGTGACCATCTCGCCGGGCGGTGCGGGTGCTGGGCCATCGGCCGGCCGGCCCTCATAGCGATGTACCGGCGATGCCAGCAACTGCACGATCTCCGGCTGTATGGTCGGCGGGCGGGTCAAGCTCGGGCCCCTCGGTCTCCGGCATAACCGTGATCCTACGAGGGTGGCCTGACGTGTGGCCCGTCTACCGCGCCAAACAAAGATCGGCGGCGTATGTTGCACGATGCAAGGACCACCGCCGAGTCACCGTGCCCGGATGGTGCTCGGCAGCCGATCGTCAGGAGTGTTCAGCAGATGCCAAACGACCCGTTCGAGGATTCCGGACGTCGCTACCTTCACGCTGACCAGCACCGACGCGCGGGACGGAGCGCCGTTCGCCTCGGCTCACATGTCCGGTGTGTTCGGGGTGCCCGGCGGTGAAGACGTCTCCCCGCATCTGTCCTGGTCCGGCGCGCCGGATGGCACCAAGAGCTTTGCGGTCACGATGTACGACCCCGACGCCCCCACCGGGGCCGGCTTCTGGCACTGGGCCGTCGCCGACATCCCGGCCACCGTCACCGAGCTGCCTCGCGGCGCCGGCGACAAGGACGGCTCGGCCTGCCCGCCGGGGCGCTTCAGCTGCGCAACGACGGCGGCTGCGGCGCGCTACATCGGCGCCGCCCCGCCGGCCGGTCATGGCCCGCACCGCTACTTCATCATGGTGCACGCGCTCGACGTCGAGGCACATCGGGGTCGCCCCGACGCGACCCCGGCCAACCTCGGCTTCAACATCTTCAGCCACAGCATCGGACGTGCCATGATCGTCGCCGACCGCCGAGATTCCTGGCTAACCGCACCGCGACAACCTGCTCACCGATGGGCGCGCGGCCGCGAACGGTTGACCCGGCCCGGCAGGTACATCGTCCGGGCCGGTCTGCCGCTTAGCTGACCGGCAGACCGGCAAGCGCCACGCCCAGGCCGGCGACGCCTGCGGCCACCAGCGCGCTGACGACCCGGCGGGCGGCCAGCGGCCAGATCGCGGCAAACGCGAGCACCGGTACCTGCCAGAGGTGAGTAAGCGACCGCGCTAGCGGGACCGCCGACCCAGCGATCGCGCCAATCGCGGCCGGTCCGGCACCGGCGAAGAAGCCACGGACTCCGGCGTCGCCACGCAGCCGGTCGAAGTGCCGGGCTCCGGCGAGAACGAATGCGAACGAGGGGGCGAAGGCCACCACCGCCGCGACCACACCGCCAGTAACCCGGCCGCCGCGTAACCGACGACGCCACGGTCTGCACGACCGGGCCGGGCGTGATCTGACCCAGCGCGACGGCGCCGAGGAACTGCCCACCGGTCATCCAATGATGCCGTTGCACCGCGTCGGCTGCATCAAGGGGATGATGACGAAGCCGCCGCCATACGACAACGCGCCGACCTTGACCGCGGTCCACACCAGCGCCAGCCAGGTTCCGGCGGCCGGTAGCACCACGGCCGCGGACGACGGGGCCGCCTTCGGGCGCCAGCCGGCGAGCATCGCCTCGACGACGCCCGCGGCCAGCAATACCAGTACCAGCCACGGTCCGACCAGCACCGCGCCCACGGCTCCGGCCGCGGCGTAGATCGTCCACCGGATGCCGCTCACCGCCCGGCGCCAGCTCGGTGGCACCAGGGCGGCGGCGGCTCGCGCCGCGACGGCCGGCACGGCGGCGCCGGCGCCGGCGGCCACACCGAGCACGATCGGCGACGCGGTACCGGAGAGCAGCAGCGCGGACAGCGCCAGGATGGCGATCAGGCCGGGCACGATGAAGCATGCCCCGCCGACCAGGCCGCCCCGCCAGCCGCGGACTCGCCAGGCACAGAAGATGGCCAGTTGGGTAGATGCCGGACCGGGCAGCAGGTTCGCCGCCGCCAGGCCGTCTTCGAACTCCGCATCGGTGAGCCACTCGCGCCGGTCCACGCACATGCGGCGCAGGAGCGCGATGTGCGCGGGTGGCCCGCCGAACCCGGTGACGCCGATTCGGATCCATTCGCGGGCGACGGTGGCCAGGGCAACCGTGGGGGACGGGGGCATTCGGGCTCCTCAGGCGGGTCCCATGGGCGACCCGCGGCGGCACGCCCGCACACATCATGCCGCCCGCCGGACAGCTGGAGTCGCGCCGGGTATAGCGCGGGTAGCTCAGAACCGGGTCAGCAGGGCGAGCGCCTGCCGGACCGGGAAGCCGGTGGCCGCCTCGGCGAACGTCACCTCGCTCCGGCACAGCCGGATGAACATGCGCCACCCGGGCCGGGTCGCGATCACCCGGTGGAAGGCGCCGGGATGGCGGCGGAACGCGGCCAGAAGTCGCCGGCCGGCGGCCATCTCGGGCACCAGCACCCGATCGACGTCGGCCAGGTAGGTGTCCAGCCGGTCCGCATCGCCGGACTCGGCCGCCGCGGCCGCGGCTGACCCGGCGAAGGTGCCCGATCGCAAGGCGAAGCTGATGCCCTCCCGGGTCCACGGCTCCAAGAGGCCGCCGGCGTCGCCCGCGACGATCATCCGGCCGAGCCGCAGCGGCGAGTCATCCGAGCGGCATCGGGTCAGGTGACCGGAGTCATGCGCCGGCGCGATCGCGGTAAGACCCAGCCGTGCCACGAACTCGTACAGGTACGCCCGGGTCTGGGCGCCATGACCGCGAGCCGCGATCACACCCACCGTGAGCCGGTCGAACTTCGGGAACACCCAGCCGTACGACCCAGGGATCCGGCCCCAGTCCAGCAGCACCCGGCCACGCCAGTGCTCGCGGAGGTCGGCGGGGATCGGAACCTCCACCTCCAGGCCGAGGTCGACCTGATCGAAGACGACACCGACGTGACGGGCGCTGATCCCTCCGGAGCCGTCGGCCCCGCACCGCGATCGCGGCGCGCACGACATCCCCGCCGGCCAGCCGGATCGACACGCCGGTCTCGTCCTGCTCGACGCTGCGGGCCAGCGCGGCCTGGCGGACCGCGCACCGGTGTCGACGCCGCCAGCCGCAGTGCGTCGTCGAGTTCTTCCCGGGTCACCATCTCGATCAGCGGATCGCCACTGCACGGTGAACGACTCGCGACCGCCGTGGAGCGTGAACACGCCGGTGTGGATCGAGTCCGGGCGGCGCCTCGATCAGCGGGCTGAGGACGTCGAGCGACGTGCCGATCAGGCCACCGCCGCAGGTCTTGTAGCGCGGGTACTCGGCACGCTCCAGTACCACCGTACGGGCACCGGCCTTCGCGGCCGTGATCGCCGCGGCCAGGCCCGCCGGACCACCACCGATGACCGCCACGTCCCACTTCGAGTCCTCGGACATCTGGGCAGCCTAATGGACGTGGTGGCCGCGGTGCCTCCGGAGACGAAACGGCCCACGCCACGGGCGGGTGCGGACCGCTTGGATCGGGCAAGCACCAACTGGGCAATGTCCAGCGTTGTGCGTTGGTGCCGTTGCAGTCGTAAATCTGGAGCTGTGTGCCGTTCGCGGTGGTGCTACCCGGATCGTCCAGGCACCGGCCCGGCTCCGGGTTCACCAGATGGTGGGTGCCGGCGTCATAGGTCCAGCGCTGGGCTCCGGTTCCGTTGCACGGGCCCGGAGATGTGGGTGAGCGGGAAGCCGGTGATGCCGCCGCCGCCGCGTAGCGCGGCGCACGCGATGCGGAGTCCACGTGCGCCAAACGGCTCGCGGAGACTACCTGTCGAGACATGGTGGTTGCCTTTTCGACGGCACCGGGCTTCGGTACGCCGGGCATGTCGGCACCGGGTTCACCCGGAATGTGCTCGCTGACCTGCTGGCGGCGCTGGGGCCGCTGGCGCGATCATCATCACCGTTTGCCGACACCCTGCCGAGCCGGGACGCCCGGGATGCCAACTGGGTCTCCCCCGACCTGGTGGGCGAGGTCGCGTTCGCCGAGTGGACCCGTGATGGCCGGCTGCGGCAACCGGCCTGGCGAGGCCTGCGCCCGGACAAGAACCCCGCCAAGTGCTTGGAGAATCCTGATCAGCGTTCGGCGCGATGTCCCGGCGCATCGTTCCTTCCCGCACGGTAGCCGGGAGTGCCCGACCGCCGCTGGCGGTTCGGCGCGGCCATCCCTCGCAGCCCGTTCGCCACGCGGGCTTATCGGAGCGGGCACGTCCTCATCGGAGCACGCACGTCGGGCTCGGCGTCCGAATGGTGCCGGTGAGTCCCGGCACACCGGTGGCCGGATCGATGCCCATGATCATCACTTCGTTGGACCTCTCGTTGGCGACGTAGAGGTTCCCGCCGTCGACCAGCAGGTGCCGGGGCCAGTCACCGGTCGGTACCTCGGCGACGTACCGGGGCAGGTCGCCGTCGAGGGCGAAGACGGTGACCGTGTTCGGCCCCCGGTTGCCGACGTACAGGAACCGGCCGTCGGCCCCGGCGGCGACCTCGGATGCCTGCGACAGTTGCGGCGACCGGCTGAGCGGCACCTCGCCGAGCGGCTCCCAGCCGCCGTCGAAGACCAGCAGCCGCCCGCTCAGCTCCGCGGTGACGTACCAGCGGTCACCGACCGGCAGCATGTGCCGCGGCCCGCTGCCGGCCGGCACGTCGATGATGGTGGCCCGGTGCAGCTTGCCGTCGTCGTCCAGGCGGTACCGGTAAACCGCGTCGCCGCCGAGATCGGAGACCAGCAGCGACGGCCCGGCCTGGCGGACCATGTGCGGGTGCGGGGAACCCTGGCGCGGGTGGCTACCGTGCCGCTCGTGCGCGACCAGGTCGGTACGGGCGCCGATCCGGCCGTCGCCGGCGAGCGCGTGCACCGCGACGCTGCCGCCGGTGTAGTTGGCCGTAACAAGGAACCGTCCGGTGCGCTCCACCGTCAGGTGGCACGGGTCGGCACCGCCGGACTCCCCGGTGCCGAGCAGCATCGACGGTACGCCGTCGGTGAGCGCCCACGCGGCCACCCCGCCCGTCTCCGTCTCGGACACCGCGTACAGCACCGGAAGGCTGGGATGCCGGGCAAGCCACGCCGGGGACTCGGCCGGGACGATCGAGGCGACGTCGCCGTCGTCGATCACCGCGATCCCGGTGCCGCTGCCCTTGTCCGGCGTATAAGCGCCGATGAGAAGCTGAGCCATCAGATCAGCCTCCCATTACCGCAAGGGCGTCGATCTCGACCAGCATGCCCTCGGGAAGCTCGACATACACCGTGATCCGGGCCGGGTGGGGCGCCACCGGGGCCGGCGCTTCATCGATGGAAATCGCGATCTTGGGCATGCGCGCTCCTGATGGATCTCGGGACAGTGCCGTACGCCATCATGGTGCACGATGGCCGATGGCAGGTAGTGGGGTTGGACGTGGATGACATCGCCCTTGGCAGGCTCACGAGCGAGCGGATCGACTGGCGTCACAAGGGTTTCCCGGCGCGATTCGAGGGCATGACGGTGGGCGAACTGGTGGCAACCGGGCCGACATTGCACGAGCTGGCCACGCCGCTGCTCTACCTGGACGCCGAGGCGCTCGACCACAACCTCGGCACGATGGCCCGGTACTGCGCGGCGCACCAGGTGCACCTCGCACCACATGCCAAGACAACCATGTCCCCGCAGCTGATCGCCCGGCAACTGGAGGCCGGCGCGTGGGGCGTCACCGCGGCCACCATCGGCCACGTACGCACCTACCGGGCGTTCGGCGTCGGCACCATCGTGCTGGCCAACCAGCTGATCGACCCGGACGCCCTGGCCTGGGTGGCCGCCGAACTCGGCAGCGATCGCTCGTTCCGGCTGCTGTGCTTCGCCGACTCGGTCGACGGCGTACGGCTGATGCAGGACGCGCTGTCGGCGGCCGGATCGGCGCCCGATCGGCCGGTCGAGGTCATCATCGATCTCGGTGCGCCCGGATGCCGGACCGGCTGTCGTTCGCTCGATGAAGCCGAGCAGGTGGCCCAATCGGTACGGGCGTCGACCGGGCTGCGCCTGGCCGGGGTCGGCGGCTTCGAAGGAGCGCTGGCCGGTGACCGCTCCGCCGACGCGCTCGGCACAATCAAGGCATACCTGCAGAACCTGGTCGCGCTCGCGCTCCGGCTGGACAGTGCCGGGTTGTTCGACGAGACCGACGAGATCATCGCGACCGCCGGTGGTAGCGCCTACTTCGACGACGTCGCCGCCGCTCTCACTTCGATCGGTGGCACCTCCCGCCCGGTACGGGCGATCCTGCGCAGCGGCGCCTATGTGAGTCACGATGATGCCCACTACCGGGAGCTGACCCCGCTCAAGGGTCGGGACGGATTCCGGCCGGCGCTGCGGCTGCGCGGCCGGGTGCTGTCGCAGCCGGAGCCCGGCCTGGCCCTGCTCGACTTCGGCAAGCGCGACGCCCCTGGCGACCTGGGCTTCCCGGTCCCGCTGTGGCGTAGCGGCCGGTCCGGACGGGTGGCCGACCTGGACGCGGCGGCCATCACCGCGCTCGCCGACCAGCACGCGTTCCTGGCCTTCCCGGCGCAGCTGCCGATCGCCGTCGGCGACATCGTCACGTGCGGCATCTCCCATCCATGCACCGCCTTCGACAAGTGGCGGCTGATCCCGGTCGTCTCCGGTAGCACGGTCACCGACATCGTGACCACGTTCTTCTAGCCGCACGGCGCGATCGCGGCGCGGTCGCGGCGCGCAGCCCGGCCGGGCGCCGCGGCCGGGACAGGCGCGAGGCGGATCAGGGCGTCGATGACGCGGTGCCCGGCCACCAGATGGTGACCAGCTCGCGATCGCCACCGAAGCTGGGACGATCCGGGTCGACACCGAGTTCGCGCAGTGCCGCGTCCAGCTCGCCGATCCGGTCCGGCGGCAGGCACAACCGCCGGCCGGTGACCCGTAGCAACTCGTCGTAGCTGCCGAAGTCGGCTGAGGCCGGCGTGGACCAGGCCTCGGCCTCAGCCGGCAAGCCGGCTTCCTGGATCGCTGCCAGCGCGTCCTGTGCCGTCGGGCGCCGGGGCCGGACCAGGCGATGCAGGCGCTCCCACAGCGGGTTCAGATCCGACATCGGGTGCCGTGCGGTGATCTCGACAACCACGCGGCGCCGCGCGTGCGAACTGAGCGCCCATACGAACGGCGCCAGGTCGGGCACGTTGTAGAGCACGTGATGGCAGACCACCACGTCGGCCGGAGCCACCGCCGCGGCCACATCGGGCCATCGGCCGAGCACGGTCCGCACGGCGTTCGCCCCGTCATGCCCAACCACGCCGCCGGCCAACGCCCGGAACGCATCGAGCATGCCGCCGCTTTCGTCGACGCCGGTGATCCGGCCCGCCAGCGGTGCCAACGGAAGGCTCGCCGCACCGGCGCCGCAACCGACATCGAGCAGCCCTCCGCCCGGATTCAGCGCCTGACGGGCCCGCTCGTAGGAGACACCGCCGGGGGTGCCGGCCATCCGCCGCGCCCGATTGGTGAACTGCGAGCGCGGCAGTTCCCAAGGCGACTCCCGGACCGCGTCGAGGATCTCGTCCGGAATCGCCCACGCACCGAGATCGCGCTGCCAGCGGCCCAGCGCCCCCTCACCGGATGCCGGTGTCACCGGTCGAATCCATCGAAGCCACGGCCGCGTCACCCGGTCCGCGGCGGCGTGAGGCCGGGTCCCGCCGGACTCGCGTCATACCCAGATGATGATCGCCGCGATGATGATCGCGACCACGATCACCAGCGGGACCACCCGCTTGAGGATCGACGCGCGAGCCACCGAGAGCAGGTCCGCGGGCTGGGCCTCTGGGCTGTTGATGATGCGCCGGGTGGACGCGCCCGGCGCCTGCTGGGCACCGGCCGGAGGCGTCGGCGCCGCCGATGCCTGCGCCTCCGACACCTGAGCGGCCGATGCCTGTGACTCGGGCGACTCGGGCGACTCGGCCGAGGCCGGCCCCGGTGCGGCCGTCGCGGTCGGTGCCGGCTCAGCCGGCGGTGTCCCGGCCGCTCCGGACGGTGCCGCCGCGGCCTCGCTCGGCGCTTCCAGCACCGTCTCCCGCAGGTTCGTGACGAACTGCTTCAGCAGCTTTGTGCTCACCTCGGCGATCGCACCCCGGCCGAACTGCGCGAGCGGGCCGGATATGGTCAGGTCGGTCAATACCGTGACGTGGGTGGAATCGGCTTGACCAGCCAGCTGCGCGGTGACCTTCGCGTTGGCGAGTCCGCGCCCGGACTTCTCCTTCCCCTTGGCTTCCAGCACGGCCCGATGGTTCTCGGCGTCCTTCTCCAGGAACCGGGCCTGCCCGGCGTACTGCGCCACCACCGGACCGACCTTGACCTTGACGGTGCCGTGATAGGTGTCGCCATCGACCTCGGTCAGCTGCGCTCCAGGCATGCACGGCGCGATCCGCTCAACGTCGGTCAGCACCGCCCATGCCTCATCCAGCGGCCGAGGTACGTCGAATTCGTTGGTCAACTGCATCTGCCGCTCCTTAGTCCGTGTTCCTGAACTGCGTGGCTGGGCTGCGACGGGCCCGGAGGGCCTCTGCCGACAGCTCAGGAACAAGCACTTAGCCCGAACCGTTTCAACAGCGAGGCCACCCGCCGGGCCGCCACGACATCATGTCCCCTCCGCGCGTACTCGTCACTCATCACCGCCCGTCTGAATCGGCGATCGGACCGGCGACCGGACCCGGCGGCGGACCGGGTCGGCCAGCGCGGCGGACAGGTCCGCGAGCGCGGACAAGCGGTGCGCGCTTACCACCGCGTCACAGTACGGCCAGGCGGCAGCCATACCTCCTACCAACGGACGATAGTCCGGCCCGGCGGTCCGTGGATTCACCCACACGACGCGGTACGCGAGATCGGACAGGCGCCGCATCTGGACACCCAGGTCCGCCGGGTCTCCGGTCTCCCACCCGTCCGACACGATCACTACCACCGCACCGCGGGCCAGGCCCCGGCGACCGTACCGGTCGATGAACTCCTTCAGAGCGGCGGCGATCCGGGTCCCTCCGGCCCAATCCGGAGCGGTCAGCCCGGCTTGCCGCAAGGCCACCGCGACCGGGACGTCCGACAGCGCTGGCGTGAGCCGGGTCAGCCGGGTGGCGAACGTGAACACCTCGGCGCCCCCGGTACGGTGCGCCGCGTACAGCATGGTGAGCATCGCTCGCGTGTACGCCCGCATGGAACCGGATATGTCGCACAGCACCACCAGGCGGCGAGGCTTTTCACGGCGCCGCCGGCGTACCACTCGTACCGGGTCACCGCCACTGCGATGCGCGGACCGCAGCGTCGCCCGCAGATCGGTCAGCTCACCATGATCCAGCCGTCGGGATCGGCGGCTGCGGCGCGGCGGCGTATCGAACCGCACCGAGGCCAGAACCTGGTGCAGCGACGCCAGCTCGGCGTCGGTGAGATCGCCGAAGTCGTGATGAGTGAGCCGCTCCGCCGCGCTGGCCAGCGACGGGACGGCCGCGTCTCGCCCGGCGGCACCGGGTCGCTCCTCCCCCGCTCCGGCCGCCTGCCCGTCCGGCGGTGAGCCACCTTGTTGCCGGGCGGATCGTGGCAGCGGCGGCCCAGGACGAGACTGGAGCGCGTTCGGGTCGCCCCGATGGTCGGCCGGATCGGTCAGCCCGCCAAAGATCTCGTCGATCACCGCGTCCAGCAACCGCTGCTGCTCGCGATCGCCGGCCAGGGTCGCGTGTGCGCACGATCGCAGCTGCGTCACGGTTGCCGGTTGAACCAGCGTGAGGGCCCGGGCGAACCGGTCGCACCGGTCGGTGCCGACCGGGAGGCCGGCCAGACGGAGCCGGGCACCGACGGCGGCGACCACGTCGGCAAGGTCGGCCAACGCCTCAGGCATCGCCGCTCACCAGTCTCGTGAGTCCGTGAGCGGCCACGGTGGCGAAGTCGTCGTCGTGCTTGAGCACCGCTCCCATGGTGGCCCGAGCCGCGTCCGGGGTCAGCTCGGCGTACCCGAGAGCCTCCAGCGCGGCCGCCCAGTTGATCGCTTCCGCGACTCCGGGCGGTTTCTGCAGGTCCAGCGCGCGCAACCGAGCCGCTGCAGCGGCGATCTGCGCGGTCAGCGCCTCACCGCTGCGCGGCAGGTGACGGCGGACGATCTCGGCGACCCGCTCCTGACTCGGGTAGGCGATCCAGTGATACAGGCATCGCCGCCGAAGGGCATCGTGCAGGTCCCGGGTGCGGTTCGAGGTCAGGACGGCGACCGGCGCGGTACGCGCGTGGACGGTGCCGAGTTCCGGCACGCTGATGCTGGACTCGGCGAGCACCTCGAACAGGAACGCCTCGAACTCGTCGTCGGCCCGGTCCACCTCGTCGATGAGAAGCACCGCCGGGCGGGGACCGGGATGCTCCACGGCTGCCAGCAACGGCCTGGGCAGGAGGAATTCCCGGCTGAACAGATCCGCGTCGGTCAACCGCTCGCCTCGCGACTCGGCCAGGCGGATGGCCAGCAGTTGCCGCGGATAGTTCCACTCGTACAGCGCCTCGGCCGCGGTCAGCCCCTCGTAGCACTGGAGCCGGACCAGCGGTGTGTCCAGGGTGGTCGCGAGCGCCTTGGCAGCTTCGGTCTTGCCCACTCCAGGCTCGCCTTCGAGCAGGATCGGCTGGCCCATCCGGACCGCGAGGAACAGGGCCGTGGCGAGGTCGCTGCCGGCCAGGTACCCGGCGGCGGACAAACCGGCCGACAGGGTCGTCACATCCGGCAGGCGCCGCTCCAACTCGTTCATCCGAGATAGCGATTTCATGCGAGATAGCGATCGGGTGCCGCTTCGAAGGCGTCCCGGCATCCGGGGCCGCAGAAGTAGTACGACCGGCCGCCGCGCACCGTCGAGATGGCATCGGCGACGATCGCGACCTCCATGCCGCACACCGGGTCGATCGCGAGGAGTAGGCCGGGCGCCGCTCCTGCCGCTCCTACGGTATCGCCCGGCGGACCGCTGGCCGGTTCATGATCCGGTCGCTCCGCGACCATCTCGGCGAAGATGGACAGTGCGATCTCGCTGGCACCCCGGGCGCCGATGTCCAGGCCGGCCGGCGCATGGATCCGGCCGCGCTCGGCCTCGCTGAGCCCCATCTCGTCGAAGACGCCCGCGGCCCGTCGCCGGCTCGCGACCAGCGCCAGATAGGGCACCGGCACGGCCAGCGCCGCGCGGATCACCGAGTCCTCGTGCACGCCATGCGATGCGACCACCACGGCATGGGTGTCCGGCGCGATAGGCGTTTCCGTGTCCGCGGTTGCCGTGACGGAGTAGCCGAGCGCGCCGCCGACCACGGCCACCGCCCGCGCCACCGGGGCGTCACCGAAGACGTGAACCAGTGCCGGCGGCAACACCGCCTCCATGAAGATCTCCAGCGTTCCGCCCGACAGACACGGGTTGGCGACGGTGACCAGCCCGCCGTCGTCAGTCAGCGCCTCTCCCGCCTCCGGACCCGGGCTCGGATCCGGCGTGATCCGCAGCAGCGTTGAGGCCCCGGACGCGATCAGCCGCAGCCCTTGCACCCGGACGGTCCCGGCCGCGCAGCTGCCACCGACGAACCCCTCGACGGTGCCGTCCGGCAACACCAGCGCACTGTCACCCGGCTTGGCGCTGGTCGGCCGGTGCGCGCGCACCACCGTGGCGAGCACGAACGGCGTCCGTTCGGCACGCAGGTGCTGCGCGCGCATCAGCAGGTGTGCGGAGGTCATCGGGCCGCCTACTCGATGGCCAGGTCGTTACGGATCGGCCGCCCCTGGATGGCTCGCCAAACCACCGCCGGCGTGAGCGGCATGTCGGCGTTGCGCACGTTGTACGGCCGTAGCGCGTCGTGAACCGCGTTGACGACGGCCGCGGGCGAACCGACGGTAGCCGACTCCCCGACACCCTTGGCGCCGATCGGGTGATGCGGCGACGGCGTGACCGTCTCGCCCAGTTCCCAGGATGGGCATTCCATGGACGTCGGCAGGAGGTAGTCCATGAACGATCCGCCGAGACAGTTGCCTTCGGTGTCGAACGCGATCAGCTCCATCAGGGCCATTCCGACGCCGTCAGCCAGGCCACCGTGAACCTGCCCCTCGACGATGGTCGGGTTGATCCGAACGCCGCAGTCGTCGACGGCGACGAACCGTCTCACCTTGACGTGGCCGGTCGCCGGATCCACATCCACGACGCAGATGTAAGCGCCGAACGGGAAGGTCAGGTTGGGCGGGTTGTAGACGGTCACCGCGTCCAGCTGGCCCTCGACACCCTCCGGCAACTCCAGGCTGGAGTGGGCGGCCAGGGCGATCTCCTGCATCGTCTTGCTGGCACTCGGGTCGCCGGCGACGAAGAACCGGCCCTTCTCCCACTCCAGATCGTCCGGCGATACCTCCAGCATCGCCGCCGCCACCAGCCGGGCCCGCTCCCGGACCTTGCGGGCCACCACCGCCGTAGCCGCGCCGGAGACCGGTGTCGACCGGGAGCCGTACGTGCCGAGCCCGAACGGGGTCTGGTCGGTGTCGCCGTGAACCACCTCGATATCGGCCACCGGAAGGCCCAGCTCCTCGGCGACGATCTGGGCGAACGTCGTCTCATGACCCTGACCTTGCGACTGCACCGATATCCTCAGCACCGCCTTGCCGGTGGGGTGGATCCGCAGCTCCGCGCCGTCGGCCATGCCCAGCCCGAGGATGTCCATATGCTTGCGCGGACCGGCTCCGACGCCCTCGGTGAAGAAGCTGACGCCCATGCCGGTCAGGGTCGTCGGGGCCACTCCCGATCCGGCCTGAGCGTCGGCGAGCGCACGACGTTCCTCGGCCTGCTGGGCCCGGATTTCGTCGTAGCCGATCATCTCCATCGCCAGCCGCAGCGTCCGCGGGTAGTCGCCGGAGTCGTACTCCCAGCCGGTCGGGCTCGGATACGGGAACTGCTCGGGCCGCAGCAGGTTGCGCATGCGCAACTCCGCGGGGTCCATGCCCAGCTCGCCGGCGAGCAGGTCGACCATTCGCTCGATCAGGTACGACGCCTCGGTGACGCGGAACGAGCAGGCGTAGGCGACCCCGCCCGGCGCCTTGTTCGTGTACACGCCGGTGACCGCGCAGTACGCGGCTTGCAGGTCGTAGCTTCCGGAGAAGATGTGGAAGAAGCCGGCCGGGTACTTCGTCGGTTGCGCGGTCCCGTTGAACGCGCCGTGATCGGCGAGGACGTTCACTCGTACCGCGAGCATCTTGCCGTCCCGGGTGGCGGCGATCTCGCCGCGCATGTGGTAGTCGCGGGCGAAGCCGGTGCTCATCAGGTTCTCGGAACGGTCTTCCATCCACTTGACCGGCTTGCCGGTGACGATCGACCCGACGATCGAGCAGACGTAGCCCGGGTAGATCGGCACCTTGTTCCCGAAGCCGCCGCCGATGTCCGGCGAGATGACCCGGATCTTCTGCTCCGGCAGGCCGGCAACCATGGCGTACACGGTCCGGTGGGCGTGTGGCGCCTGGGTGTTGCACCAGAGCGTCAGCTTTCCGGTGATGCCGTCGAAGTCGGCGACCGCGCCGCAGGTCTCCAGCGGTGCCGGGTGCACCCGCGGGTACAGGATGTCCTGGGCCACCACGACGTCGGCGGATGCGAAAGCTGCTTCGGTTCGATCCTTGTCGCCCGCGTTCCAGTCGAAGATGTGGTTGTCGGTCTTGCCTTCCTTGTCGTCGCGGATCACCGGCGCGTCCGGGTCCAGCGCGTGTTTGGCATCGACCACCGCGGGCAGCAGGTCGTACTCAACGTTGATGAGTTCCAGCGCGTCACGGGCGGCGTAGCGGTCCTCGGCGACCACGAACGCGACCTCCTGGCCCTGGAAACGGACCTTGTCGGTGGCGAGCACCGCCTGAGTGTCGTACGACAGCGTCGGCATCCAAGCCAGACTCAGACCTTCCAGGGTGCTGCCGGTGATCACCGCTTTCACCTTCGGGTGTGCCTCAGCCGCCTTGGTGTCGATGCTGACAATGCGGGCGTGCGCGTACGGGCTGCGCAGAATCGCGCCGTAGAGCATGCCGGGCAGTACGACGTCATCGACGTAGTTGCCGTGGCCGCGGACGAACCGGGTGTCCTCCTTGCGGTGGATCCGGCCGAAGCCGACCGGTGGCGCTTCCATGGTGCCGGTCATCGGGCCGCCACCTCCTCGGTCTCGGCGGTGGCCGGATGCTCGGCCGCCCACCGCACCGCACGAACGATGTTCTCGTAACCGGTGCACCGGCACGACTGTCCGGAGATCGCCTCGCGGATCTCCTCTTCGGACGGGTCCGGGTTGTGATCCAGCAGCCACCGGGCGGTGAGCATCATGCCCGGTGTACAGAACCCGCATTGCAGCCCGTGACATTCGATGAAGCCCTGCTGTACCGGGTCGAGGGTGGCGCCATCGGCGAGCCCCTCGACGGTGCGGACCCGATGCCCGTCGGCCATCATCGCGAGCACCGTGCACGACTTGACCGGCACGTCGTCGAGCCACACGGTGCAGACACCGCAGTTCGACGTGTCGCAACCCCAGTGCGTGCCGGTCAACCGCAGCTCGTCGCGCAGGAAATGAACGAGCAGCAGCCGGGGCTCGACATCGCGAACGTACTCCTGACCATTGACCGTGACCGTTATCCGCATGCTCATGCCTCCTGTCCACGAGCCCGCGCCGCGGCTCGGCTCAGCGCCCGGGTTACCAGCACCTCGGCAAGGTGCCGCTTGAAGTCGACCGGACCGCGCTGGTCGGCGCTCGGGTCGCAGTTCTGCGCGGCCAGCGCACCGGCCTGGGTGAAGCTGGCCTCGTTGGCTGCCTTGCCGCGCAGGAACGCCTCGGCCTCCGGCGCGCAGAAGTGTTCGGCGCCGAGGGCGGTCAGCCCGATCCCGGCGTCGGCGACGGTTTCCCCATCCAGCCAGAGCGCGGCACCGGCGGCGCCCACCGCCCAGTCGCCGACCCGGCGCTCCACTTTCTGGTACGCGCTCGAACCGCCGGGACGGATCGGGACCCGGAGCTCGACCAGCAGCTCGGCAGGACCGACCACGGTCTCGTACGGGCCAATGTGGAACTCGCGCACCGGCACCTCGCGGGTCCCGTCCGCACCGGCGATAACGGCGATCGCATTGACCGCCGCGAACGCCGCGGACAGATCCTCTGACGGATCGGCCTGGCACAGCGAGCCACCCACGGTGCCCCGGTTGCGGACGATCGGATCGGCGATCACCCGCTCCGCGTCAACGAAGATCGGAAAGTGCTCGACGACCAGTGGTGACGTCAGCAGATCCACGTGCCGGGTGAGAGCGCCCACCCGCAGCTGATCACCCTCAACCCGGACGTAGGCCAGGTCGGTCAGCTCATTGATGTCGACCAGGGCCTCCGGCCTGGCCAGGCGGAGCTTCATCATGGGGATGAGACTGTGGCCGCCGGCGACCACCCGGGCCTCCTCACCTAGCTCCCGGAGCCGGGCAAGCGCGTCATCGACGCTGGTCGCCCGGACGTACTCGAACTGTGCGGGTACCTGCATGGCGCCTCCCGCGTCGCAGATCGGTCGTGACGTGCCGGGATGGCACGATTTTGACCCGTTACCAGGCCATCCTGTTTCGCCATCATGCCGGTGACAATGCGGCGATAAGTGTTTGCTTAATGAGTGCGTGATCTGGCAAGCAGCCGGTGGCCGGATGAGAGAGGGTGGCAGCATGACCCTGACCCAGCTGGGCGCGTTCGTCATGGTCGCGCGCCTGGGCTCGGTCCGCGCCGCGGCCGACGTGCTGGGAGTCTCCGAGCCGGCGGTTTCGCAGGCGCTGACCGCGCTGCGCAGCCAGTTCAATGATCAGCTGATCGTCCGCGAGGGGAGCACCATGGTGCTGACCGCGGGTGGATCCCGGCTGCTGTCGCTGGCGTCGCAGATGGTCGCCCTCGGCGCCGAAGCGCAGGCGGCGGTCCGCTCCGCGAAGGGCGCGCCGGCGCAGATCCGCCTGCTGGCCACCAGCACAATCGCCGAGTTCATCGCGACCCCGCTGGTCGAGGCGTTCGTCGGCCGGTTCAACGGGTTCGATCCGACCGCCGCGGTGGCAACCGCGGCGGAGATGCACGCGCTGCTCCCCAACCGCCTCGCCGATATCGCGCTCGGACCCAACCTGACCGGTGAGGGCCTGGTAAGCGAGCCACTGATGCGCTGCCGCCTGGTGGTGGTGGCCGCGCCCGGATTCAATGCCGTCGGGCACCCGTCCCGGTGGCCCTGGCTGGTGGACGCGTCCGGCACCGACCCGGCCAGCGACACCGGCCGGCTGCTTCACCGGCTGCGCGTCGGTGAGGACCGGATCATGGTGTTCCCGAACCAGACCGCGGCCTGGTCGGCCGCCGCCGACGGTGCCGGCGTGGCACCGGCGGTAGCCACGCTGGTCGCTCCCCAACTGAGGCGCGGCGATCTGCGCGCGGTGCCGACCGGCACGGACCCGGTGACGGCTATCTGGTACGTCACCACACTCACCCCCGACCGCCGCAGCGAGGGCGCCCGGCGTCTGCGCAACTTCCTGTCCACCCCGGATGCGATGCAGCTGATGTGCGCGCCCGGCCGGGGCGTGCCGCCGTCCCGTTTCCGGCCGCCGGTGTACGTCACCATCTGGAGCTGAACCAGACCTCAGGAGCTGAACCAGCCAGAACCACCGAAACGGGTCGTCAGCCGTCTTTGCGGTGCATCCTGTAGTGCAGCACCATGAACGGGATGCCGAACAGGGCGAACGCGTGCTCGGCACGCAGCCGGCCGTCGTCGGCGTACACGTCGAGCCGCTCCGAGAATCCGGGAACGCCGGCGGTGGTCAGGTCGCCGGACTCAGAGTCGACGAAACTAAGGTAGTGGCCCGGATGGTCGGTGCCGTGCCGGCCGCCGGCCCCCTGGCTGGTCAGCGTCAGCCCGCCATCAGCACGCGGCAGTGGCAGCAACGTAGCGGTGAAACTGGCCTGCGGGAGCGGGAAGCCGACGCTGACATAGCCCCGGTCGCCGTGCCGGTACGTGGTGTAGATGCCGACGTAGATCGGCTCGTCGGTGTCGGCGAACGACCGGATCCAGCCGCGCACACCGATTCGCGGCTGGTCCGGCTGCGAGATGGTGTCGATCCGCGACCGCACGCCACGGAGCGTCTCGCGCTGGTTCATCGGTACATTGGCCTGGCCCAGCGGGCGCGCCACGAGATTGCGGTACAGCAGGTAACCGGGCCGCACCCAGAGCCGCCACTCGGGCACGATGTCCAGCCGGAACCGGGTGGTGTGCTCATAGAATTCGCGGACCAGCGGGTCGACGCCGGCCGGCTGAAACTGAGGTCCGGCCAACTCGTCGAGTGAAGCGACGATGCCGACATCGGGTACATCCTCGCCGTACCGTCCTCCGGTCTGCTCGGCCAGGTCGCGCACATACCCGGTGCCGACGTACTTCCCGGTGGCCGCGCGCGGCACTACGAACGGAAGCTCGGCCGGGGCGGCACGCTCGGCCAGCAGGGTGACCTGCGGCTCGCGGAAGATCAGGGCGGAGATCACCCGGAAGACCACCACCGCGGTGGCGGCGGCGACCGCCGCCGACGTATCCGGGCTGATCGCTGCCAGCCCCAGTCCCACCAGCGCCCCGGCCACCGGACCCAGAAGAACCTTCTGCGGGCGCACGCCGAGCAGCCCGGCGCCGGTCCCGGCCACGGTCGCCGCGATCAGAGGACCGACACCCGGAATCAGGCCGAGCAGCCAGCCGAGCGGCGCGGCGACGGCGCCACTGGCGACGATGCGCGACCACAGCGCCGGGATCTCGTTGGGTCGCTGGCGAGCCCGCGCGGCGGCGTCCACCGAGGCCAACGCCACCGCTCCGGTCACCGTCGCCGTGATCGTCCAGGCGATCCCGAACTGGCTGCCGATGGCCGCGCCGGCGAGCGCGCCCAGGATCGCCGGCGCGATGAAGGCGCCTTTCCGGTTCCGGTCCGTCACGAGATCATTATCGGGGCTCCGGCGTAGCGCTACCACCTGCGGACCGGCCAACTGGAGCGAGATCAACAGGACCTTCGACCCTGCGATCGGGCGCAGCATGCGGATATGTTGGTAGCGACGTCAAGAGCAGGGCGTCACGAGAGGCGGCCTGTCCGGCCCGGCATCGAGCGCCGGCGGGCCGATGCGCGCGGACCGGTCGGAGGTGGGCGATGGCCGTCGATGCCAAGCCCGGCGCGGCCGCGACATACCGGCGCGAACCACACCAGAGCGAACCACACCGGAGCGAGCCGAGCCAAGCCGAGGCCGCCGCGCCCGGGACCGACGCTCGCGCCCGGCAGTCCGTTCCGGTTCCGCAGTGCCCGATCCGGCCGGGCGAGCCGTGCACGCTGTGCCAGCTGGACGTGACCGGGCCGGCCGACTGCGGTCTGGTGTATCTGGTCATGCACGATCCCGAACTCCGTGAGCAGTGGCTCGCGAACCGGCGGGCCCGGACCATCGCCGGGCACCCCGCGACCGGCTGAGCCTGTCCGCAACCGGCTGGGTCCGCCCGCAACCGGCTGAGATCGCCAGTTCGGCACACATCCGCACCTAGCTGCGGATTACCCATCGATGACCATCACGTTTCCGGATCGTTACCGCGGTTCGGCTTGCAAGTTGTTGCGAAAGGCTAGCGCAAACATTGAAAGCCGAATATGTTGCGGGACACAACAACCAACTGTTGCCATCGTGCGGCTGGCGCCCGCCGTACGACCCGACCGTACGTGATATGAGCAGGCAGTCTGTGCGTACGCAAAGTCTTAAGTGCGTGTCCACAGAGGTCAAGCGCCAGTAACGATGGTCTGGTCCGGCAACAAACCAGCAACGCCTACCGGTAGCACCCGCAATGCCAGCGCTGGACTCCCCCCGTCCCCCAGCCAGTGGAGGCAGACATGCCGGCTATACCTGGTCTGCGAACTCGCCGACTCGCCCTGTTCGGCGCGGCGATCGCGGCCACCGTCGTCATTGGACCGGTTCCCGCCGCCTACGCGGCCGCCGCACCCGGCGCACCCGGCGCGAACGCGACCTGGACCACCGGAGCGAAGCAGGCGTTCGCATCGGCGACCGGAACCACATCGAAACTCTGGTACACGCTCGGATCGGGCATCCTGAACGAGGTCTACTACCCGCAGACCGACAACCCGGACGTCCGAACCCTGCAGTTCCTCGTCACCGACGGGTCCTCGTTCACCGATGCCGAAACGACCGGCACGACACACGTCGTCAACCTACCGGATCAGCAGTCGCTGACCTGGCAGCAGGTGAACACGGCCAGCAACGGCAAATACACGATCACCAAGACGTACGCCGCCGACCCGGCCCGCTCGGTCCTGCTGATCCACACCACGTTCCAGAACACCTCGTCCGGACCCCTGTCCCTGTACGTGCACTACGACCCATCGCTGGCCAACAGCGGCATGGGCGACACCGGCGGCAGCTCCGGCGGCCAGTTGGTGGCCACCGACGGCGCGGTATCCAGCGCGCTCGCCGCGTCCACCGGCTTCAGCCAGCTGACCAGCGGGTACTCCGGAACATCCAGCGATGGATCGAGTCAGTTGGCGGCAAGCCACACCCTCACCGCCACCTATGACAGCGCGCCGACCGCCGGCAACCTGGTGCAGACCGCGCAGATCCCGGTCGCCGCGTCCGGGAGCACGACGTTCGACCTAGCCCTGGGGTTCGGCAGCAGCCAGAGTGCCGCCTCGGCGGCGGCATCCGCATCGCTGACAGCCGGCTGGACCTCGGTGCTCGGCTCGTTCCAGAGCGGCTGGCACAGCTACCTGTCCGGCATCGCGCCGGCACCGGCGTCGGTATCCGGCACGCCGGCACTGCTCAAGCAGTACAACGTGGCGCTGATGGAGCTCAAGGCCGATGAGGACAAGACCTACATCGGAGCGTTCGTGGCCTCACCGACGATTCCGTGGGGCGACGCGCAGAACGCGAACGATTGCTGTGGTGCCGGCTATCACGCGGTCTGGGCTCGTGACCAGTACGAGATGGCCACCGCACTACTCTCCGCCGGTGACACGGCATCGGCCAACGAGGCACTCGACTACCTGTACGGGACGCAAGAGCGCAGCGACGGCTCGTACCCGCAGAACACCCGGCTCGACGGCACGCCGGTCTGGGGCAGCCTGCAGATGGACGAGGTCGCCGATCCGATCATCCTGGACTGGCAGCTGGGCCGGTTCGGGGCAGCGGACTGGGCCAAGGTCAAAGCCTCGGCGGACTACCTGGTAGCGCACGGGCCATACACCCCCGAGGAACGCTGGGAGGAGGCCGGCGGGTTCTCCCCCGCCACCATCGCCGCCGAGATCGCCGGCCTGGTGTGTGCCGCGGACATCGCCACCCGCAACGGCGACTCCAGCTCGGCAGCCAGCTATCTGGCCACCGCCGACAACTGGCACGCCAATGTGGATAGCTGGACCTACACCACCTCGGGCAGCCTCACCGGTGGCCAGTACTACGAGCGCATCGACAACGACCAGAACCCCAACGACGGCGCGTCGCTGTCGATCGCCAATGGCGGCGGAAACTGGGATGAGCGCAACGTGGTCGACACCAGCTTCCTCGAGCTGGTGCGGCTTGGCGTCAAGTCACCCACCGACTACCACATCACCAACTCCATCACGACGGTCGACGCCACCATCAAGACGAACACGCCGGAAGGTCCGATGTGGCACCGGTACAACCATGACGGCTACGGCGAGACATCGTCCGGAGCCCCGTACACCGGTGCCGGCGTCGGCCGGGACTGGCCGGTCTTCACCGGCGAGCGCGGCGAATACGACATGGCGCTCGGCGACACGACCGCCGCGCAGTCGATGCTCGCCACCATGGCCGGCTCGGCGAACCAGGGCTTCCAGATCCCGGAGCAGGTCTGGGACCAGGCCAGCGCGTACGGCTTCACGTTCGGCCAGGGCACCGGATCGGCGACGCCACTGGAGTGGTCGCTGGCCCAGTTCGTCCGCTTGGCGCAGAACATCTCGGCCGGTCACAACGTGGAGACACCCTCTGTGGTGACCGACCGGTACGCGGGTGGAGGTGGCACCGGGCAGGTAGCCGAGACGTTCACGGTCTCCGGGGCGCCCAGCGGCAACGTCTACCTGGTCGGGTCGATCGCGGAGCTGGGCTCGTGGAACACCGCCAATGCCATCGCCATGACCCAGTCCGGGTCGTCGTGGACCACCACCGTCAACCTGCCGGTCTCCACCGCGATCGAGTACAAGTACATCATCAAGGCGTCCGATGGATCGGTGACCTGGGAGCAGGATCCGAACCACAGCGCTACCACCGGCTCCGGCAGCACGGCCAGCCTCGACGACACCTGGCATGGATCAACGTCCACGGTGGCCGTCACGTTCAACGAGAACGCCACCACCTCCTGGGGCCAGAACGTCTACGTGGTCGGCTCCATCCCGGCCCTGGGTTCGTGGAACACCGGCAGCGCCGTCGCCCTGTCCTCGGCCGGCTATCCGGTCTGGTCAGCGACGGTCAGCATCCCGTCGGGTACCTACTTCGAGTACAAGTACATCAAGAAGAACCCGGACGGCTCGATCACCTGGGAAAGCGACCCGAACCGGTCGTACACCACGGGTTCGGGCGGCACCGCGACCCTGAACGATTCGTGGCGGTGACCCACCGGGACCGGCGCTGAGCCGGCGACCAGTCAGGCGGTGGCCGGGGCATCACGCCCCGGCCACCGTCGGCTCTCAGCTCAGCGGCGTCGCCGTGGGAGCGATCCGGCGCGTGAACCTGCTGGCGGCACGTCGCGCCAGGGTGCGTACGGCGACCGCCCAGCCCGCTCGCGGCCGGAGGCTGCGCGGATCGACAGCGGCCCGGAACCGGCGTGCCCGGCCGCGAGTCCGGCGCAACCGGACCAGCAATGCCTCGACGTCGTCCCACACACCGGCGGCCGCCTCGTCGGTGGGCTGCCCGGGCGCGAACACCGCCTCATCGACGCGGTCAGCGATCCACGCCACCTGAGGGAACCCGGCCGCGTAGGCGCCCTGTCGGCGAGTACCGGATTGGGTGCCGATCCCGAGGTCACCCAACCGCTCGGTGAGTTCCGTCCAGGCCTCGGTGATCCGGAGCAGCGGCGGCCCTCGACGGCGGCGCCGGGATCGCCGCGATCGCTTGGCGAGCACGATTCCCAGCAGCACAGCGCCCACGCCCGCCAGTTCGAAGCCGCCGTACTCACCGATGGTCAGCAGCCGGTCCCACCACAACGACAGCCGCGACGGTGGCCGGGGCAGGTTGCCACCGGCACCGTCGGTGGGTTGCTCGTTGGCCGCCTGCGCCTGGACCACGGGCGGTGCGATCACCTGGGCGACCGAGTTCGGCAACTGCTCGGTGGGCTGCGGTTTCGGCTTGTTGGTGACCGGTGGGGTGGGATCGAGCGGAACCCATCCGGCACCCGAAATGTTCACCTCGACCCACGCGCTGACCATGCGGCCGGTGACCGTGCCATCGAATCCGCCGGCCGGCGGCACCACGCCCAGCACCACCCGGGCCGGGATGCCCAGGCTGCGGGCCATCAGGGCGAGCGTGGCCGCGTACTGCTCGCCGTCACCGACGAGTTGCGGGGCGGTCAGAAAGGTCTGGATGCGATGCTCACCGGCACCGGGCAGGGAAACCACGGTCGACTCGACCGTACCGTCGCTGAACGCACCGTCACGCATCCGGGCCACGATCGCCTGTAGCTGCTTGACCGGGCCGGACAGCCCCTTGGTCCAGTCTTCGGCCTTGCTCGCGACCTCGTCCGGTACGCGGGTCAGGTCCGGCTGGGTCACCGACCCGGCCGGGTAACCGGCCAGCGTCTGCGGGTCCGGAACCGGAGGCACCACCACCGACATCGTGTACTGGTCGTCGGGTGCGAGCGCGACCGGAACCACGGCCGCCGCGGTGGTCAGGTTGTACCGGAACGATTCGGTCAGGTCGGCGGCGCGGGCGCCGCCGAAGCGCACCGATCGCATCTCGCCGACGGTCGGCAGCCACACACCGCCGAGTGAGCCGAGCGTGACGGTGACGGTGGCGGCCGCGCCGGGCTCCGGAACCGGGATCGGATCGCCGACCCGCTGGAAGACGCCGGATGCCTGGGTGTGACCCGGACCGCCGGCGACGCCCCAGACCACGCCGTCGTAACTGTCCATGGTGGCGAGCCGGATCCGTGCACCGGCGGGCAACCCGGACACGGTGAACAGGACGGAGTCCTTCTCGTTGACCTCGTACCGGCGGTACGAACTGAGCGGGCTCGGGTAGGCGCTCACGTCAAATGGTGGGTGTACATGATCGCGGAGCACGAACCGCGAGCCGCCGGTTCCTAGTGGCGTCAACGCGACCAGGGCGGTGGCTCCGACCGAGGCCAGCAGCAGCCCGGTCGCCGCGAGACGATTTCGCCCCGCCCCGCCCGGCCGGTGCACGCCTCCGGCGGCCACGCTGCCCGGCTCCCGGCCGGCGCGCCGGCGCCGGAGCACGGACCAGGCCAGGCCGATCGCCGCGAACGCCACACCGCCGCCGAATGCCGACGACGCGTTATCGGTACCGAGGAGGATAACGCCGGCCAGCGTCGCCAGCGGGCCGGCGAGTGGCCAGGCGGCGGCCCGGGTGCGCCAGGCCAGTTGGACACCCGCCAGGGTTCCGGCGAAGCCCAGCAGGTACGGAATCGCCAGGAGATTCTGCCCGGTCACCGGCGGCAGCGTGGTCACGATGTCTCGCCAGCCCTGAAAGCTGGCCCGGGACAGGGCCACGAGAACCGACGGCCTCGGCAGCACCCCGGCCACCGTGTCGCCGCCGAACACCGCCACTACCCCGGCCCACGCGAAGATTACGGTGGCGGTGGCGACCGTGACCAGCACCGGCACTCGAACCGTCAACGCGCTGGCCAGCACCGCCGCACCGGCGCCGATCAGACCGAGCCACAGGTAACCGCGACCGCCGAAGATGGCGTCCAGGCCGACCAGCGCGGCCCCGACGGCGGCCACGGCGAACGCGGCGTCGGCCAAGCGGCCGCGCCACCATTCGCGGGTCATCCGGACACCGCCGTCTGCATCGCCCGGCGCAGGTCGCCGAGTGCCGGCACGCTCAGCAGCCGGATGCGGCCGGCGCGCTGCGAGGCCGGCGCGCTGCGCGGATCCACCTGGATCGCCACCACGCGCACGCCCGGTCCGAACCGGGCGGCGGCGGCCCGGATCGCCATGATGTCCGCGCCGGGCCCGGTGACCAGCGCGGCCAGGCTGGTCTCCGGAGCGATCCGGATGGCGTGCGACGCGAGCGCCGGCAGACCGGTGTTCGGGGTGCCGAACCGGGCCCGGCTGAACGCGTCGAGGGCGAGCCGCTGGGTCAGGCGTGGCGCCGGCCGGCTCCGCCCGGCGGCGAGAATGGACACCCGCTGGCCGTCGCGGAGCGCGCGGACCGCGAGCGAACTGCCCGCCGACAGCGCCATCTCGAACTCGTCCTCGGCCGGGTCCCGGTAGTCGGCGGGCGAGCCGCTGACGATGACCGTGAGGTGAGCCGCCCGGGTGTCCAGGAACTGCCGGACCATCAGCCGGCCGAGCCGCGCCGACGTGAGCGCGTGGACGTGGCGCAACGAGTCACCGATCTCGTAGTCGCGAAGGGCGTGGAACGCCAGATCGTTCATCGACAGGTCGTTGCTCGTCTGGCCTTCCAGGTCGCGGAGCAGCCCGGCACCGGTCTGCTCGACGGCGACGGTTCGCGGGTGCACCACGAACTCGGTGGCGGCCGACCAGGCGACCTCGCGCCGGAGCAGGCCGAGCGGATCGGTGCGGACCACCCGGGCCGGTCCCACATCGATGACGCCGCGCCGGCCGGTGGGCAGGTCGAACGGATGCGACTGATACTCCTCACCGGGCGCCAATGGGCGGATCCGGATCGGTACCGTGGCGATCGGCTCGCCGCCGGACCACCGCAGCGGGATCTCCATGGTGAGCCACCGTGACGACCGCCCTCCGGTGTTGCGGACGGTCACGAACGCCCGGGCCGGCACATCGGCCTGCAGCTCACCGGCCGCCACCCGGTCGTTGTGGCCGGCCTCGACGCGGTTGCGGGTGAGTTCGACGTCCGCGGACAACTGTGCGGTGCCGATCAAGTACCCGGCCGAGATCAGCAGGGTGAACCCGCACGCCACGGCGATGAGGTCGGCCTCCCGCCACCCGAGCACGGCACCGATGACGGCGCCCAGCGCACCGAGCGTGACCACGCCGGCGCCGAGCGGGCTCAGCGTGGCTGCCACCCGGCGTACCGGCCGGGCCAGCCAGGCGCGTACCGACTCCAGCACGCCTACACCCCTCGCATGGTCGGCGCGGGCACGGTGGACAGGATCCGGTGAATGATGTCCACCTGGCGCACGTCGTTGAGTTCCGACTCGATGTCCAGCACCAGGCGGTGCGCCAGGACCGGCGCGGCGAGGTCGATGATGTCATCCGGCAGCACGTAATGCCGCCCGTACGAGGCGGCCCAGACCTTCGCCAGGCGCACGAGCGCCAGGCAGCCGCGCACGCTGACCCCGACGGCAACCCGTTTCGGCTCGGCCCGGGTGGCCTCGGCGATCTGGCTCACGTACCGCAGGATCGCCGGATCGATCTGCACGCCGGCCGCCACCTGACGCCGGCTCACCAGTCCGTCGGTCGAGATCACCGGCGCCACCAGGTCCGACCGGTCCCGCTGGTACGACTGGCTGAGCAGCCGGATGGTGTCCTCGGTGGATGGGTAACCGAGCGAGGTGCGGACCAGGAACCGGTCCAACTGCGCCTCCGGAAGCGGGTAGGTGCCGGCCTGCTCGATCGGGTTCTGGGTCGCGATGACCATGAACACCGCCTCTAGCAAATGCGTCTGGTTGTCCACCGTGACCTGTGACTCCTCCATCGCCTGCAACAGCGCGGACTGAGTCTTCGGCGACGCCCGGTTGATCTCGTCGGCGAGCAGAATGTTGGTGAACACGGCACCGCGGCGCATGCTGGTCTGACCGGTGTTCGGGTCGTAGACGATGCCGCCGGTGATGTCGCTGGGCAGCAGGTCCGGGGTGAACTGGATGCGCCGCTGCGATCCGTGCATGGTCTTGGCGATGGCCTTGGCCAGTGACGTCTTCCCGGTTCCCGGGTTGTCCTCAAGCAGCAGGTGCCCACCGGCGAACAGGCATGCCACCGCGAGCCGTACCGTGCGGTTGGCGCCGACCACCGACTGCTCCACGTTCGCGACGATGTCGTTGAAGTCGTGCGCGAACATCTCGGCGTGCTGCGGCGAGCAGATCTCCGGTTCGATGGCGATGCTCACGAGGCTCTCCTTGTCGGGGTGGTGCGGCTTGTCGGGGTGGTGCGGCTTGTCGGGATGGTGTGGTCTACCAGCTGTTGTTCCGTCCGGTGACGCCGTTGCACGTGGCCTCCAGGTAGGTGCCGTAGTAGCCGTAGTAGGCGGCGGACTGCCACTTGCGGTAGCCGTTGGAGTCGGTGGTGGTGCTCACCGTGGCGAACGGAGTTCCGCCCGAGTGACCCGACTTGAGCGTGCACGTCACCGACGTGTTCGGCGGGAAGTGCTGAAGTTCGATCACCACGTAGTTGCAGGGTGAGTGGCAGTCGGGCTGGTCGGTGGCGGCACCGTGGGTCAGCGTCACCGAGGCTGGTGGCGAGGCCGTGGTGGCGCTGGCGGACGCGACCACGCTCTTCTGCCCCGGCGTGTCCACCGCCCGGACCTGGATGCTGTGCGTCTGTGCCGGACCGTTGCCGACCAGCAGCGACGACGACACAGGCTTACTCTGCCAGGACCCACCGTCGACGCTGACCAGCATGTGGTCGATCGGCCGGCCGTTGGTGCCGCCCGAGCTCCAGACGAACTTGACCTGGTTGCTGCCCGACTGCGAGCCGCTGACGTTCGGTTTCGGCGGCGGCCCGTACGGGGATACCGAGGCGCTCGGCGAAGACCAGTCCCCGCACATGTCGTTGCATGCCCGGACCCGGAATCGGTACGAGGCGCCGTTGGTGAGGCCGCTGATCATGCCTGATGTCGACGACGACGAGGCGTACACCGAGGTGCCCGAGTAGCTGAACTGATAGGTGCTGATCGCCATGCCGTTGTCGTTGGGCGCCGTCAGCGTGTACTTGACGGCGTGGTTGTAGCCGGTGACACCATTGTGGTCGCTCACGCTGAACGACGTGACGACGCCCGGCTTGCCATGCGCGACCTGCGGTGCCGAGGTCGCGCTCGGCTTGGAGACGCCGGCCTTGTTGGTCGCCGTGATCCGGAACGTGTAGCTGACGCCGTTGACGACGGTCACCGTGGTCCGGGTGACGTCGCCGTCCTCGGCGAGCGTCTGGACCAGGGAGCCGGCGCGATACACGCTCAGGTGGTACGCCGTGATCGGGGCGCCGTTGTTGTTCGGTGCCTGCCAGTTGACCACCATCTGCTTGCCGATACCGTCGGTGACTCCGGCCGCCGTCGGTGCCAGCGGCCGGTCCGGCGCCGCCGCCGGGGTCTCCGGATTCGAGTACGGACTCCAGGTGCTGCCGTTCGGAGCGTCGTTGTAAGCCTTGATCCGGAACGTGTAACTGGTGCCGTTGGTCAGGCCGGACCACACCAGGTGCGTGCCGGTGACCTGGACCGGCGCCGATACCGGTGGCGAGATCTGAACCAGGTAGTACCGCACCGGAGACCCGCTGCTGTGAGCGGCCGGCCAGTTCAAGGTGATGAACCGGTCGCCGAAAGCCGTTACCGGGGCGGACGGCTGGTCCGGTACCACGTCCGGTTCCATCGGTGCCGATGCGGCACTCGCCGGGCCGGTACCGACCCGGTTGACGGCGTGCACGGTGAACCGGTACTTCTTGCCGTTGGTGAGCCCGGTTAGCTTGCAGACCGTTGTCGAGCAGGTGTGCCGGTACGACGGGGACCCGGTCACCTCGTACCCGGTTATCGCCGCCCCGTTAGCCGGGGGCGCGGTCCAGGCGAGCAGTACGTACCCGTCTCCGACGCTCTGCTCGACCGGCGTGCCGGGCATGCCGGGCTTGCCGACCACGTTGACGATGATCTCGCCGTATACCACCCGGCTCGGGTCATTCGTGGCGTCGCCGACGGTGTAGGTGAAGGTCGCCGCGCCGTGGAAGCCGCCGGCCGCGGTAATCGCCACCTCGGTGTTGCCGCTCACCTTCGCGGTTACCGACTTGGAGCCACCGGTTATCGAGGTGACGTGCAGCGGGCGGCCCGGGAACGGGTTCTCGTCGTTGGCGGTGACGTCGAATGTGCGGGTGGTGCCGGCGTCGATGTCGAACCGGTCGGTCCCCGGCTGCACCAGCGGCGCCGGAGTTACCACGACGCCGAGCCGCGCCGGGCCGCTGCGGCCGAGCGCGTCGGTGACGGTGAAGCGCATCTCGGAACGGGTGCCGGTCTTGGCGCGCTCGTCGGCGGAGATGGCGAGGGTACCGCCGGTCAGTCGTGCCGAGACGCCGGTGGCGACCCCCTTCGGGCTGGTGTAGGACAGACGCGCCGCCGCCCGCGGGGAGATGCCGCTGACGCAGGTGCCGAGGTCGACCGTTACCGGAACGCCGCCCGCCTGCGGGTGGGCGTCCGGGCACTGGAACACCGGGGTGGCGCTGGATGAGGCGAGCACGGTAACCGGCAGCGTGATACTTGCCGAGCGAGCCGCGGTATCGGCCGATCCGGCGCCGGTGACCGGAGCGTCGGTGACGGTCACCACCAGCGACGCCGGTCCGGTGTACGTCGCGGCCCCGCGGAGCACCAGGGAGATCTCGGTCAAGCCCTTCGGCGCCAGGTCCAGGCCGGGGTTTGGGGACGTGGTGATGCCGTCGGCCGCCGTCAGCCGGATCGGCAGGCCGGCCGGATCCTCGACCTGCTGGGTCAGGTCCACGGTCAGGGTGCCCCCGGACTTGACCTGCAGCGCCGGTGCGTCCGGCTTAAGTCGGGGCAGGCTGGCGGCGGTGCCCGGCACCCGCACGTACCCCATCGCCACCTGATGATCGGAGTCGACGATCTGATATGGCACCAGGCGTGGCTGGGCCGCGAGCGGGATCACCAGCCCCTTCGGCGTCACCCGGCTGGGCCCGGCCGGGCCGGTGTCGACGGGGACCAAGGTCAGGTCGCCAGGTCCGCCATCGATGTCGTAGTCGTTGGCCAGGACGTCGACCGTGACCGACGTCGCCCCGTACGGAACCGGCTTGGCAACGTCGTCGACGGCGACCGGCGCGATGGTGGCTCCGGTTTGCGACGTCACCGTGACGGTCGCCTCGGCTCGCCGCCCGCGCCCATCGCTGATGCCGTACCTGACCTTCACCTGATCGCCGTCATGGGTCCCGGCGTGAATGGTGATCACCGACCCGTTGAGCTTGGTCCCGGCCAGCAGGTGCGGGTTCAGCGGCCCCAGCGGTTCCACCCTCAGCCGGTCGCCGTCGACGTCGCTGTCGTTGGCCAGCACCGGAACGTTCACCACCCGGCCAGGGGCGACGATCACGTCATCGGCTACCGCCGACGGCGGTGAGTCCTCGGCCGGGCGCGGGATCACGCCGACTCGCACCGTTCCGGTGCTGCGGGCACCGTACTGGTCGGCGACCCGGTACTTGAAGGCGTCGGTGCCGGACGAACCGGCGTACGCCTGATAGGTCAGGTACCCCGCGCCCTGGCCGGTGATGCGCCCGAGGCGTGGCGCGTCGACCGCTCCGAGCAGCACCACCGAGTCGCCGTCCGGGTCGACACCGCTGCGCGGAATCGGAATCCGGACGGTGGCCCCGGCGAACGTCCGGGCCTGCACGGTCGGCGGTTGCGGCGGCTGGTTGGCGGCGGCCTTGGCGGCGATGACGGTGACCGTGACCTTCGCCGACGCCACCGCGCCCTCGGGATCGGTGACCGCGTAGTGAGCCACGAACGTGCCGGGCTTGCCGGGCGCCAGGAACCGGATCGACGATCCGCTGGCCACCCAATCCCCCGCCGACGAGTCCGGCGTCACCACCGGGCTCAGTCGCAACGGCTCACCCTCCGGGTCGGAGTCGTTGGCCAGCACGTTGATGGCGGTCACGTCGCCGACCCGCACCGTCGCCACGTCGTCATGGGTGGTCGGCGGCTGGTTGTCCACGCTGGACGACAAGAGCGTGACCTCGATCGCGCCGGTATCGGTCCCGCCACCATCGGAAAGCTGATAATGCAACGTCACGGTGCCGCTGCCCGGGTGTGACGGCGTGACGCGCACCCAGCGGTGGGCGATCACCGAGGCGGTAAGGCCGGCATCGGGAGGGGCCGTCACCCCGCTCACCACCATCACGTTGCCGGACGGATCGATGTCGTTGGCCAGCACGTCGATGTCGGTCGGGCGATCCCCGCGTACCACCGCGCGGTCGGCCACGGCGACCGGAGGGTTGGCCGTCGAGGGCGTCACGATGTCGACCCGGATCCGGGCCTTTCCGACCTGCTCATTGTCGGTGGCCTGATAGGTGAGGTAGTAGGTCCGGGCACGCTGGGCGGTGAACTGGATGGTGTTTCCGACCGAGTTCTGCGCCGCGGTCGCGCCGGCCGGAGCGGCCGACACCGAGATCAGCCGGAGCTGGTCATCGGCGCTGGCACCCGGGACGCTGATGTTCGGGTCAGTGTCGTTGTTGAGCGGATGGATGGTGAGCGCTTGGCCGACGACGCCGGTGACCCGGTCATCGTTGGCTCCGACCGGGCCCTTGCCCGGCGCGCTGACCTTCACCGTCAGGGTTCCCGCGACCGGATGCCCACGGCCATCGCTGACCTGCAAATCTACGGTACGGGTGCGGGTGGACGGACCGGTGGCGGTGAACGTCACCTTGCCGTCAGCGGTGAACTGGACCGTGTCCGGTGCCTTCGTGGTGGCGCTGATCAGGGTGAGCGGATCGCCGTCCGGGTCGCGCCAGTCGCCGAGGACCGGGTACGTGACGGTGCCGCCGGCACCGGCGTGCGCCACGCTGTCACGCTGCACGTGCGTTGGACGCTTGTTACTTGTCCCGGGACGCGAGGTCAGGGTGACCTTGGCCGAGTCGGTTCCGCCCTTGCCGTCATCGATGCGGTAGGTGAAGGTCGCCGTACCGGTCCACGTCTCGTCGGCGGTGAACTGGATCGCCTGGCCGTTGTCGACGATGGCGACCCGGCCGGCGCTGGCCGGCAGGCCGGACACCGAGGCGATCACCAGGATGTCGGCGTCCGGATCCCCGTCGTTGTCGAGCACGTGCAGTCGCGAGGTCTCACCCGGACGCGCTCCGTAGCTGTCCGGACGGGCGGTCGGCGCGTGATTGCGCTTGTCCGCCTGGACCTTCTTCGACTTGTTGGCATGGTTCCGGGGCCGGGACTTGGGCATCAGCGACTGCCAGTTGCCCAGATCAGCACCGCCGCGCGGATAGGCGTACACGGCACCGGTGGCGACCTCGTTGAGCACCACCGCGTCCCGGTTCACCCGGAACACCAGCCGCGGAGCCGGTGGCAGTCCTTGCAGCGGGCGCGCGGCCTGCTCCGGCTGGCCGTCGCAGCGACGTAGATACTCCGCGTTGCCGCCCCAGGCCGCGTACACGCAGGAGCGGGCCCGCACCGGCGCCGCCGGGCCGCCGCCCCCGCCGGAGTACAGCGCCGTGAGCGTGCCGCTGGACAGGTCGACCCGGAACAGCGTGGTGTCGGTGGCCACGTACGCGTACCGGCTGTCCGGCCCGGATTGCTGCAATGTCGCTCCGGCGGCACTGGCCGGTGGGAGTGACACCCTCCGCCCTCCGGGTAGCAGGATGTCGCCGCCGGCCAGCACCACCGGCCGAGTGCCTACCGCCGCGACCTGGGCCGCCGTCCCGGCCACGCCGTGTCCGGACGCATCGATCTGATGGCCGGATGCCGTGAAGGAGTCGCCGCCGCCATGCCGGATCGTCACCAGTTGGCCGGTGGCCGGCACGAACGCGTACACGGTGCCGTCGGAGGCAACGGTGATCGCTACGTGAGCACCGGTCACGATCGTGGGCTTGGCGTTGACCACGCTGGTGGCGAGGATCGTGGCGATCGGCCGGGCCCAGACCCGTCCGGTCACCGGATCGCTGATCGCCACCACGTCTCCACCGAACGCGACACTGGCATCCGGAGGCAGATCGACGGTCTGGTCGCTGAGCGACACGCCGGCCACATCGATCCGGCGCAGCGTGTTGGCCGTGTGGTCGATGGCGAACACCACGCCGGCCCGCTGCAGCACGTCAACGTCCGGCTGCGACTCGTGGTTGACGATGAGATCCGCGTCGAGCTGATCGATAGTGGTGTTGAAGCGGCCGACGGCGCCGAGATCGTCGTTGGTGACCCAGACCCCGCCGTCGTTCAGATCCACCTGGTTGAGCGGATACCCACGGGCGGCGAAGGCGACCACCACGGCCGCGGCCAGCGCGGCGCACAGACCAGCCGCCGACGCGATCCGGCGTCGGCGGCCGCGAAGCAGCCCGCGGTACTGCATGGGGGAACCTCCGTCGTAGGGGTCACGGAAGAGCCGGACGATACCGGGCTAGCGCGCGTCGGTGGCGTGCGGCCGCACCGTGAAACGCCGGTTTCCGAAGTAGACAGTCTCGCCGACAGCGACGTGCACGCGCTCGCCCGGCGGGCAGGAGATCTCCCCTTCGGAGCGGACGATCGCGGTGCCGTTGAGGGAGTGCCGGTCCATCACCCACGGACCGTCGATGTCCGCGCCGACCGCCAGGTGGGTCTTGGAGATGCTGAAGTCGGGATCGTTGATGGGCAGCAGTTGCCCGGATTCGCCGACGGCGAGCGCCGGTGCCCGCCCAACCACGACTGGACCATCCAGGCGAACCTGCTCGCCGGTGTCGAACATCGCCGCGTAGACCGGACGTGCGGCTGCCACTGCGCGAGGCTGGCGGGGCACGGTGCGGTTCGCTGGTTCATCGGAGGCGGCTGAGGTCGGCGCGGCCGGGGCCGGCGCGGCCGGCGCGGCCGGGGCCGGGGCGGCCGGCGCGGCCGGGGCCGGGGCGGCCGGGGCGGCCGGGGCCGCCGCATCCGCAAGGCGAGCCGCGTCCGGAGCGGGAGCCGATCCGGCGTGCCCGGGCATCGTGGGGTCGCCGGTCAACGGCGCATCGGTTCCGGCCGGCGCCAACGGGACCCGCATGGTGCTCCCGGCCACCCCATCGCCGGGTACCGGCACCGCCGGTCGGTATGCCGGCGACGATTCCGACACCGGCCGGCCGGTGATCGGCGGGGACATCTCCGCCGGTGCGGGCATGGTCGCCTGCGTGGCCGGTACCGAGGCCGGGGCCCAACCTGGTTCACCCGTCCGCCACCGGGGATCGCGAGCCGGCGGAGCATACCGGGGTGGCTCCTCAACAGCCAGGCGCACGGCCGCCAACGCGGTCCGCGGCAGCCGACCCACCAGGCGCAACACGCCACCGGCGGAGCCGGGTCCGCGATGCACGTGGATCGCACATGATTCGGTGGACTTCACCACCGCCAGCGGCACCGCCCACCCCGGCCGGTAGCGCCGGACCAACCGGTACGATTCCGGTCCCTCGACGACGACCTGATGCGACCGGGCACCGTCAATCACGGCAAGGATCCGTCGCACCGCATCATCGGGGTCGCCGGCGACGCGGATCTCCTCGTCGATCACGTCGCCCGCGCTCGCCACCCGTGGTACCCCCAATTCCCACATCCACTACGCGACCACACCCGCCACACCAGTGAATGAGCACCGCGTTCCGGGCCCGGCGCCGCAGTGCCAGCGGCGGTCATCGCCGCCGACGGATCGACGAAGACCGTCGTAGGACCTAGGCAGGATATTCGAATCGGCCAGGCATGTCATCCGCCGGCACATGCCCGTCCGGCGGTCGCCGAACTGCGGCCGTTGGTGCGCACCACAATCACCTCGATGCATGGATGCTCGCTTTTGCCGGCCGCGATCGTCACGCTCTGCTGCTTGACCGTCTGATGTGTTTGGCCGGCAGTGTCCAGCCGGGTCACCACATAGGTGTCGCCCGGGTCGACCGGCTGGTATGTCCACTCGAACACCACGCTTCCGTTGGCGAGCCGGTGGGAGATCACCGTGGGCGTCGGAACGAATGCCTGCAGGTTCGGATCGTCGGCCGGCAGGGTCGCGCTCGGCGTGCTCATCGGGTGAACCGGCGATCCGGGGCGCGACGCCAGGATCAGACCGCCGACCGCGGACCCGATCAGCACCGCCGAGCCCGCCACGAGCAGCGCTCGCCACGCCCGTGACCGCGGTGCACGGCCATCCGCGGCCGGGCTGGGCCGGCGGATGGTCCGATCCACGGTCTGCCCGTCAGCGCCGGCCGGCGATCGCTCGGGCTCAACCACCTGTGTCCGCGTGTCGTCGCCGGCCGGAAACCCAGGATCGTCTGGCGGGGCGGGGTCAAAGGACGGCACCTCATACCCGCCGTCGTGGGCCGGAACGACGTCGGCGTTCGGGACGTCCATCGGGGCGGTCGGCCGGTAAACCACCATCGCTGTCGGCTCGTCGTGCCGGATCGCGGCGACCCGGCGTAGTTCGGTACCGAATACCGCCGCCGGCCCGCTGTCGCCGCCCGGGCGGAGCACCGCCGAACGCGCCTCGACCGAGGCGCGGAGGGCAAACCGCAGCAGCCGTTCCAGTTCCGGCGGGACATCGGCGCGGCCGATCCGGGGGACCTCATCCCGGCGCTTGCGCTCTTCGATCGCGGCGCGGCTGTTGTCACCGTCCGGATCCCGGAATGGCGGGACACCGGTAAGTAGCTCGAACAACGAGGCGGCCAAGGCGTACACATCGGACAGCGGGCTGGTTTCGCCATTCGCGTCGACTTCTGGTGCCGAGTACTGCGGTGTCAGCATCACTCCGGACGGCGCTGCGCCAGACGCCACCGGCTCGGCGATTCCGAAGTCGGACAGCTTCGCCGTGCCGTCGCGACCCAGCAGAACATTCGCCGGCTTGACGTCGCAATGCAGCACATCATGCAGATGGGCGGTTTCCAGCGCACCACACATCTGGATGCCGACCCGGATCACGTCGGCGACCGGCATCGGACCCTTGCCCGCCAGGCTGCCGTCCGGGCAGAACTCCATGATCAAGTACGGCCTGCCGTTGACCAGCGATGGCGGCTGCGGCGCGATGATGTTCGGGTGGTTGCCGAACGACGCCAGCCGGCCCAGCGCTCGCGCCTCGACCTGCAACTGCGCCCAGGCATCGTCGGCGTACTCGCGGCGCCAGACCTTTACGGCGTACGCCGCGCCGGTGCGGTGCCGGTACTGGAACACATCGGCGAAACCACCGGAGCCAAGGTAGCGCGACTGGGTGAAGCCGGGGATCACTGGCGGCGCCGGATGCGTCATTCCTCCACCTCGTATCGCAACGTCACGTCGTCGGCCAGCACCAGCACGGCGCCCGGGAGGACCACCGCGGGACTACCCCGCCGCAACCGGAGCGGCGCCGCACCGGGATTGGTGACCTCGGTGTAACTGGACGACACGTCGACCACCTCAACCGTCCAGCCGGTCACCCGGACCTCGATATGCGTCCGTGACACGGTCCGGCCCGGCGACTCGACCGGGAAGAACGAGACATCGGCCAGATTCGCGCCCTCGCCGAGACTGGTGTCCCGGCCCTCCCACCGCGGTTCGCGACCGACCAGGACCCGCCCATGCAGCGCGATGGTCGACCCGGTGGCCACCTGCCGCAACCGGCCAACGGGCGGCTGGCCGACCTCGATCGGTACCTGGTCGTCCGCGACAACCTGGTCACAGACCCGGCATCGTTCGGCGATCGGTGGGTTGAGATGGCCGTTCGGGCACCGGACCGCGCTGGCCCGGGCGGCCGCGCGCTCCGCCGGGCGCACGCCGGCACCGGCACCGCCGTCAGGGCCACCGTCGGCCACCGGATTCAACGGCGGGCGCGGGGTTCGCGGGCGCTCGGATGGGCGGGTGCGGTGGTCGTGATCGCCGAGTTGAGCGGGAGTTCCGGATGGCTCAGCGGCGCCAGCCGCCACCCCGGATGGCTCAGCGGCGCCAGCGTCCCGCGGCTCTGGCACGTCCACCCATGACCTGCGAATCGAACCGGCGCGAACGACACCCGCCGCCAGCGGCAGCCGGACCTCCGAATCGGCGACCACACCGCCGCTGAACTCGACCGAGGTCACCCCTTCGAATGGCCGCTCGGTCCACGTCGTCACGCGGGCACCGCTCATCACCTCGGGCGAGCCGGTACCCGTGTGGACGGTGGCGGTCATGGCACCGCGCAGCAGCACCGTGGTGGCATCTTCTTCTCGATGCACCAAACCCATCGCCGGCAGCGCGACAATACTGCCGCGAAGCAGCACGCCGATCACATCGTCCCACGAGGCGCCGGCGCCGATGAGCGCCCACAGCTCGTTGACGAAGTCAGCGACCGGCTCCATCGCGAGAAGCACGACCGTGTCCGGGCCGGCGATCGCGGTCATTCCGGTTCCGGCGTAATCGGTGGCCACCGGGGTCCTCCTCGTCGTCATCGGCTCGCTTGGTCTGTTGTCGAGGCCGGGTCGATCTCATCGCCGCACCGGGCGCCGGGCGGTGGTGGCGCCATCGTCGGCCTCAGCGATGGCGGCAGACCGAGCCCGGCCCGGAACGTGCACCACCACGGCCGTCACGTTGTCGTCGGACCCGGCCTCCAGCGCTGCGCTGACCAGCTGTCCGGCCACCGCTTCCGGATCGCCGTCGCCGCCGAGGATCAGCTTGATCGCCTCCTGACCGAGTCTGCCGGTCACGCCGTCGGAGCAGAGCAGGAACCGCTCTCCTGGCACCGGGTGTAAGAGCCAGCAGTCGGCGTCCGGCGGTGGCGCGGTTCCGAGGGTACGAGTGATCACATGCGCGCGCGGATGCGCTGCCCGTTCCGCCTCGCCGATCAGACCGTCGGCGATCAGCTCCTCGACTTCGGAGTGGTCCACAGTGATCTGTTCGAACGCGGGTCCGGCAAGCCGGTACAGCCGGGAATCCCCGACGTTGAACGCCAGCCACTGTGCCGCGTCACCCACCTCGACCAGCGCGAGACCGACCAGCGTCGTCCCCATGCCCTGCTTGGCCGGATCCGCTGCCGCGGTGGCGCGGATCGCTTGGTTCGCCCGGTACACCGCATCGAGTACCGCCTCGGTCGTGGTGGTCGCGCCACCCGTGCAGCGACGCAGTTCGGCGATTGCCATCTCGCTGGCCTGGCCACCGGCGGGGACGCCCCCCATGCCGTCGGCCACGGCGAAGATCGGGCATTCGAGGAGCATGCAGTCCTCATTGATCGCTCGCACCGATCCGGCGTCGGTAACACCACCCCACAGCACATCGATCACGAGTCGGGACCACCTACCGTCGGTCGACTGCGTCGCGGCGCGGTGGCCCACGACGAACGACAGCTGAACTATTAGGCTCCACGCGAGCCTAGCCGTCACGGCTCCACGCGAGCTTAGCCCCGGCGGCACCGCGGCCCGGCCCGGCCCGGCCCGGCCCGGCCCGGCCGCGGTGAGCGCGGGCAGCCGGACGCCATCGGCATCCCTATGATGGTCCGGACGGATGATGGTCCGGACGGATGATGGTCCGGACGGATGATGGTCCGGACGGATACAGCCGTGCTTTCGGGCAGCGTGGTGAGGCGATCGGAGGTACGACCGGGATGGCCGCATCACCTGGTGGCTTCGCACCAGCGCGTGCCTCGGGCAGTCCACCCGGTCCGGTTCGGGCCACCGCGCGCGTCGGCGGCGGATCGGCCGGCCAGCGAAAGGGTGTCGCGACCCTGACGCCGCATCGCCGACCCGGATTCCTCGGACCGGTCCACGTGCTCCAGTTGCTCGTGCTGGAGGCAGCCGCCGTCACGGTGACCGCCGCCTGGGCGCTGGGTGCCGTCGCGGCGACGATAGCGGGCATCCTCGCCGCCGTCGTCGTGGTGGTCACGCTGACCCGGCGTGACGGACGGTGGTGGATGCAGCACTGGGCGATGAGCCGGCGGCTACGCAAGCGGGAAGCGGCAGCCGGCGCGACCGGCGGCGGCGATCGGCGGCTGGCCGGGCTCCGGCTGCTGGCGCCGGGCGTGTCCATCGAGGACATCTCCGGTCCGGACGGTGCGGATATCGGCGTTGGCCGGGACGGCGCCGGGTGGTTCGCCGCGGCCGAGATCGCGAACCCGGCGACGTTGCGCGACGCAGGCCGCGACCCGGTTCCGCTGGACGTGCTGGCCACGGCGCTGGCCGATGCGGACCAGTCCGGGTGCGCGGTGGCACAGCTGGTCGTCCACACCGTGCCGGCCGCTGTCGCCGACGACGAGGCCAGCCGCTCGTACCGGGAGCTGATGCAGCGCTACGGTTCGACCGGCATACCGCTGGATCAGACCACCTGGATCGCGGTCCGGCTGGATACCGCCGCGCTCGCCAGCGCCGGTGCTGACCTGCCTGACCGCGCCGCTGACGTGGTCGCCGCACTGCTTCGGCAGCTGACCAAGGCGCTACGCCGGGGCGGAATCACCACCCGGCTGCTCGATCGGGCCGGGTTGCTGGACGCACTGGACCGCTCATGCGACCTCACCGCTGATGGCGCGGGCGGCACCGGGTACCAGTTCCGGAGCGGCTCGCACCTGGGCGCCGCGCCGCGCGAGGCCTGGCAGGAATGGCGGTCCGGCCGGCTCAGCCAACGGACGTACTGGCTGCGCCGCTGGCCATCGGTGGCACACGCCGGCGTCTTCATGGAATCGCTTGGCGGCACGCCGGCCGCGTTCACCAGCGTGGCACTGACCCTGGTACCCCATGGTGACGAGGCTGACATCCGGTGCTTGGTCCGGGTGGCCACGGCCCCAGACCGGTCGAGGCAGGCGGCCGAGGCGCTGCGCGCGTCGGCGCGCGCGGCACGAGCAGAACTCTTCCCGCTCGACGGCGAGCAGCGACCCGCGGTGTACGCCACCGCACCCACCGGCGGGGGTGCGCGATGACCAGCCCGGCGCCGTCACCGTATGGCGGCTACGCCGAGGCAGCGCCGGCCGTCGGCGACGACGGCGCCCCATCCGCCCAGGCCCCCCCGTCCCAGCGGCCGGAGATGGTGCGCGCTGCCTCGGCGGCCGTGCCACGGCAGCCCGCGCCCGACGTCCGGACGCTGCACCGGACCGGCGCCCGCGTGCCGTCGCCGGCGGCGGTGCCCGCGGTGGCGTCAGGGCCGGCGAGCGCGGTGGAGTCGGTGGCCGGATCGAGCGAGGCGAGCGCGGCCAGCAGCGGGTCTGCCGCGGCCGCCATCGCGACCGCCGATACTCGGGCGCTGGCCGGCGCGGCCAGTGGATTCGGCGGCTCGGTACCTCCGGCCGATCCCCGGACCGGCACCGTTTACGGTCGCAGCCGACCCGACTCCGACCGGTACGATTCCGGTCTCGGGCACTTGAGCCCACTGCACACCGGATGGCACTGTGCGTCACTGGTGTCGCTGTCGATGATGTCCGGCGGAGCATCCCGGCCCGGCCTGGTCATCGGTGAGGACGTCGACCACCGCCCGGTTCCGGTCCGGTGCTTCCGGGCCGAGCCCACCCTGCTCACGCTCGTAGGTGGTCCATGGGCGGCTCAGCTCCTGGCCTTCCGCTCGATCGCCGTGGGAGCGCGCGTGGTCATCCTCACCGATGACGCGGCGGTGTGGCGCGATTTCGGCGCCCGCGTCGGCGCGGTCCCGGGCCAGGTTTCGATCGCCGATGACGCGGTCCGATCGGTCGCCGAAGGCGGTCCGGTCTTGATCGTGCGTGACTTCGTCACCGGCCCGCCGGTTGCGACGCCCGACATCGGCGGCTGGCAGACACAGCTCACCTTGATCCGGCGGCTGGACGAGCGCGGCATCACCGCGGTCCACGATGGCCACCTCGTGCTGACCCAGCGTCTCGGCCTCGACGAGGCCATGGTGGCGGGTACCTCGCTGCGGCTTACCGGCGACAGCGCGCTGCTGCTCCAGCAGCTGGAGCCCGACATGCTTGCGATCATCGGCGGCGGAGCCATGGAGCGCGGTAGCCCCGAGTACCTGTGGTGGGCGTGTACTGCCACAGAGCACCGGCTGCTCGGCGCCGCTCGACGCTGATCGAGTCGTGCCGGCTGGACCGAGCGTGATCGAGCCGCGGCGCTACTGGCCTGGCGGCGTCCAGGCCAGCTGAACCAGGCGAGCGCCGTCCCGGCGGGTGATCAGCCGGCCGCGGCCCGGCGGCAGCGGCTGTGGTTTTACGGTGCCGAACAGCGCACCCTCCTCCTTCGGCCCGGACAGCATGAGGCCCGGCGAAGCCAGCTCACGGATGCGCGCGATCACCGGGTCGAAAAGGGCCCGGCTGGCTCCGCCGATGCGGCGGGTTATCACCACGTGCAATCCGATGTCCCGGCCCTGGGCCAGGAATTCCAGCAGCGGCGCCAGCGGGTTCGCCGACCCGCCGGCCACCAGGTCGTAGTCGTCCACCAGCAGGTAGAGGTCCGGGCCGGTCCACCAGCTGCGGTCGCGGAGTTGCTCGGCGGTGATGCCCGGTCCGGGCAGCCGCTCCTTCATCACGGTGACCACCTGGCCGACCAGATCGTTGGTCACCTGGACCGAGGTGCCGTACCCGATCAGGTGCTCGGTCGTCACACAGCCGAGCAGGCTGCGCCGGTAGTCGACCAGAATGACCCGCGCATCGCGGGGGCTATGCCCGGCCGCGATGCTGCGCGCCAGCCCGCGCAGAAACGAACTCTTTCCGGATTCGATGTCGCCGAACAGCAGCGCGTGCGGCTCGGACTGGAAGTCCAGGTAGACCGGTTCCAGGTCGGCCTCGGCGACACCGACCGGCATCCGGCCCGGCCGAGCCAGGTCGGGTGCGGGCAGGGCGGTGTACGGCAGCTCGTCCGGAAGCAGCCGTACCGGCGGTGCCGTCGCCCCGGACCAGTACCCGGCCGACAGCTTCGACAGCTCCGCGATCGCATCGCTCAGATCTTCGGCGCGCTGGTGGCCGTCGATGCGCGGCAGGCCGGTGAGGAAGTGCAGCCCGTCCGGGGTGAGACCGTGACCCGGCGCCCGCTCCGGAACGTTGACCGCGGCCCTCCGGTTGATCACCGAGTCGCTGGGATCGCCCAGGCGCAGCTCCACCTTGGTGCCGAACAGGTCCCGCTGAGCCGGACGCACGTCCATCCACCGGCTACCGCTGGCCAGCACGTGGATGCCGAACCCGAGGCCCCGGCCGGCCAGTTCGGCCACCACCGGTTCCAGATCCTCGAAGTCACCGCGCAGTGTCGACCAGCCGTCGATCACCAGAAAGACATCGCCGAACGGATCGTCGGCGAATTGCCCGGCCCGCTTGAGCCTTCGGTACGCCGCGATGCCGTCAACGGCGGCACCGGCAAATCGCTGCTCCCGCTCGTGCAGCAGGGCCATCAGCTCGGCAACCGTACGCCTGATCCGGCCCGGATCGCGACGGGTGCCGACGCTGCCGACGTGAGGCAGGTCCCGCAGCGAGACCAGCGCACCGCCCCCGAAGTCAAGGCAGTAGAACTGTGCCTCACCCGGCGTATGGGTGAGAGCCAGGCTGGTGACCAGCGTGCGCAGCAGGTTGCTCTTGCCGCTTTGCGGGCCACCTACCACGATCACGTTGCCGGCCGCGCCGGACAGGTCCAGCCACATCGGATCGCGGCGCTGCTCGAACGGCTTGTCGATGATTCCGACCAGGCCGCGCAGGGTTCCCATCGCGGCGCTGTCGTTGACCGACAGGCCCCGCTGCTGCACGTGCGCGACCGGTGGCAGCAACTGGTCCAAGGTGGGCGGCGTGGCCAGCGGCGGCAGCCAGACCTGGTGCGCCGGCATGCCACGGCCCTCCATCTGCCGGACCAGGACGTCGAGCAGGGTGTCGCCGCCGACCTGCGGTTCCGGCTCCTCCGGCAGGTCCACCTCGGTCACCGGGACGGCCGGAGTCACGTAATGCGTGGTGTATGGCTGGACCAGGTCACCCATGCCGGCATCGGTAGCGCGCCGGTCACCGTCGCGCCGGTACACCCCGGACACGTACGCGGCGCGGAAGCGGATCAGGCCCTCGGTGCCGGCCTTGATGTAGCCGTGGCCCGGCGAGCGCGGCAGCTCATACGCGTCCGGCACGCCGAGCACCGCCCGGCTGTCCATGGACGAGAACGTTCGCAGGCCGATCCGGTACGACAGGTGCGCCTCCAGGCCGCGCAGCCGGCCCTCCTCCAGACGCTGCGACGCCAGCAGCAGGTGCACCCCGAGCGACCGGCCGACGCGGCCGATCTGCACGAACATCTCGATGAAGTCCGGGCGTGCGCTCAGCAACTCGCTGAACTCATCCACGATGAGCAGCAGGCTTGGCAGCGGTGCGAGCGGAATTCCGGCGGCGCGGGCACGCTCGTAGTCGCGTTGCGACGCGTAGTTCCCGGCGTGCCGCAGCAGTTCCTGGCGCCGGGTCAGCTCGCCCTGAATGGCGCCCAGCATGCGGTCCACCAGGGACAGTTCTTCTTCCAGATTGGTGATGACCGCGCTGGTGTGCGGCAGCCGGTCCAGCGCGGTGAACGTAGCGCCGCCCTTGAAATCCACCAGCACGAAGTTGAGGATCTCCGGGCTGTGCGTGACGGCGAGTGCGAGTACCAGCGTCCGCAGCAACTCGCTCTTGCCGGAACCGGTGGCGCCCACGAGCAGCCCGTGCGGGCCCATGCCCTCCTGCGCCGACTCCTTGAGATCCAGCTCGATCGGGCGCCCGTCGGTGCTGATCCCGATCGGCACGCGCAGCCGGTCCCGGTTCGGCCGGCTGGCCCAGCCCTGGCTGACGTCCAGCAGATACGGATCACCGACACCCAGCAGGTCGGCCAGCCCGGTGCCGGCGCTGGTGGTCGGCTCGCTCGCGGTCAGGCCGGCCAGCCGCATCGGCGCCAGCACCCGGGCCAGCGCCTCCGACTCGGACGTGGCCAGCAGATCGGCGCGGCCCACCTGGGTGACGCCGTCCATCGTGGTTCCGATCACCGCACCGTCTTCGGCCACGTCAAGGACCACCTCGGAGTCGTCCAGCAGCCGCGGCGGCGGGCTCGACAAGTCGAGGATGGTCACACCGTCAACGCCGCCCTCGGTCATCAGGTGATCCGATCCGGCGGTCGCGCCACCATCGATGATCACCACCACGTGCGGGCCGGCAACGGGGCCGGCGGCGGTCGCGGTGAACCGGGGCCGATTGGCCACCACGTCGTCCAGCATCGCTTCCAGGGACGGTACGGTCGGCGAGAACAGCCGTACCGGGCCGACCGCGTCCGTTTTCACCGGGTGCAGCGCGTGCGGCAGCCACTTCGCCCATTCCCAGTCCGGCCGCCGGTCCTCGGCCACGCACAGCCCGACCAGCAGGTCATCCGGAGCGTGGAATGTGGTCAGCTGGGCCAGCACGGCACGTACCAGATTCCGCGTGCGATCCTCGGCCCCGCGCACGTACACCCGGCTGAAGTCGCGCAATGCGATCGCCACCGGCAGGTCCGGGACCACCGAGTAGGTCGCCACGAACTGGCGCAGCGCGGCGGCGCACACCGGCTCCAGCTCGTCCACCGGACGGGTCTGCGGTGGCACCAGCGCGGTAGCCAGCTCCTGCGGGCCGAGCCCGACCCGGACCACGGCGAAGTCGGCGTCGCCCCGGCGCCGCTCCCACAGCCGTCGGCCGGCGGCCGTCGACCACAGTGCCGGTGGGTCCGGATGCCGGTAGTAGATGGCGTCACGCTGCTGGCGGACCGTGGCGCGGACCTGGCCGCGCAGCTGGCTCAGTCGCCGCATGTACTGCCGGCGGGCATCGATCATGTCGCGCTTGCGTTGTCCCCCGACCTGCCCGGCCACCTGAGCGGCGATCATGCCCAATGTGGACACTCCGAACATTCCGCCGGCCACGTAGGCCAGCGGGCCGCCCCGTTGCACGCCCATCATCAGCCCCATCGCGGCCGCGCCCGCGGCCATCGGCATGATGGTGAGCATCCGGCTCCAGCCTTGCCCGGAGTTGCCCGGCAGTTCGGGCGGTGGATCCAGAACCACCTCCCCGGTCGGGATGGGTGGTGCAGGGCGTCGCGGCGGGCGGCTGACGGTCTCGAGTGCCACGCTCAACCCCTGGAAAGTCCCGCGGACAAAGTCCCACGCATCGTAGACCAGCCCGGGCCGGCGCTCGTGCCCGCGAGCGCGGCGGCTACGGGCCTCAGCCTGCTGCCGACCGTGCTAGGTTGGCGGCCGGAACCGCGCCGGAGCCTTGCGGCGCCCGCATCTGGGAGGTGGCACGGTGACCGCCACGGCCGGCCCCGATCTGTCCCGGGTGACGGTAGCGACACCGACCCGGCGGATGGATGTCGCGCTGCCCGAGAACGCCGTCGTCGCCGAGTTGCTGCCGCACCTGCTCCGGCACGCCGGCGAGGACCTGGCCGACGAGGGCGAGTCGCACGGCGGCTGGACGCTGCGCCGGGCCACCGGTACCGCGCTGGATCCGACCCGGACCATTGGCGCGCACGGGATCCGCGACGGCGAGCTGCTGACCCTGGCGCCCCGGCGGGCCGACTGGCCGGAGCTGACCTACGACGACATCGTCGAGGTCATCGCGAGCGGCGCACGGCGCACCGGCCGTCCGTGGAGCGGAGCCGCAACGCGGCGGGCCGCCGTCGCGGTCGCCGTCGGACTGCTCGCGGTCGGACTGCTCGACGTGCTGCGATCGGGTCCGTCGTGGACAGTCCCCGCGGTGTGCGCGGGCGCGGTCGCGATCGTGCTGACCGCCGTCGGCGTCGTGCTCTCCCGATCGCTGTCCGATGCCACCGCTGGCGGAGCGGTCGCCGGCGCCGCGCTGCCGTACGCGTTCCTGGCCGGTCTGGTGGCAACGGCGCCCAACGACGCCGGCGTGGATGGCGCCGGTGCCGGTGGACTGATGCTCGGATCGGCCGTGCTCATCGTCTTCAGCGTGATCGGCTATGCGTCCGTGGCGGCTACGCTGCGCGTGTTCGTGGCCGGAATCGGTGCAGGGGCCGCGGGGGTGGTTGCCGGAGCGCTGTCCGTGCTGGGCGTGAGCGCGCGAGGGTCAGCCGCGGTCGTACTGGCCGCCGCGATCGGGCTGCTGCCGGCCTATCCACTGATCGCCCGGAGCCTCGGCCGAGTGCCGATGCCCGCGCTGCCGGCCCGGCCGGAGGAGATTCTGGCCGAGCGCCCGGTACCCCCGCGCGACAGCGTATTCGCCGCCGTCGCCCGGGCCGGCGAGTTGCTGGCCGGGATGCTGCTGGCGGCGGCCCTGGTGAGCGTGGCGGCGGTGGCGGCGCTGGCGGGCGGCGGTACGTCGGCGCGGGCACTGATCGTTACCGGTGGGGCGGCGCTGTTGCTACGAGCCAGGTTGTTCCCGACCGCGCCACACCGGTTGCCGCTGCTGACCAGCGGGGTACTGGCCATGCTGACCCTGCTGGTCACGCTGACCCTGGCGGCCGGCAGCACCGGATCGATGCTGCTCCTCTTGCTGCTGGTCGCGATATCGGCCGGCTTGACCATGGCCGGCGGCCTGACCTACAGCCGACGCCCGCCGTCGCCGCGGGTCGGGCGGATCGCTGACATCATCGATGTCCTGGCAATCATGGCGCTGGTCCCGCTGGCCTGTGGGGTCGCCGGCCTGTTCGGGTCCATTCAGGGGCTGTTCGCCACGGTCGGCGGCTGACGGGCGGGAGCGGGATATGCCGTCGCGACGGGATCAGCTGCAATCCCACCAGTTCCTCATCCAGCGGGTCATCTCGGCCATCGTGATGCGCGAGACCGATCCGGCGCAGGCACCACTGCGCCAGGGCATCGGGGCCGTCTTCGCCGGCGTGATGGTGGCGGTGATGGTAGCGGCCGGCTTCGGCGTTTACGGCCTGCTGACCAAGACCGGTGGTGCCGGCTGGCGCACCGAGGGCGCGATCGTCATCGAGAAGGACACCGGCGCGCCGTACGTATTTCAGGGTGGCCGGCTCCACCCGATGCTGAACTACACGTCGGCCTTGCTGGCTACCGGTACACCCGGGCATCCGGTCTTCCGGGAACCGGCGGGCGCCCTGGCCGACACTCCGCGCGGCGTGCTACTCGGCATCCCGTACGCTCCGGAGTCGATCCCGGCACCCGGTCAGCTGGCCAACGGCGCTTGGACCCTGTGCAGCCAGACGGCCGGATCGCAGGCCGGTCCGGTCACCTCCCGGACCGTGCTGGCGATGGCCGCCGCCCCGTCCGACGGCCAACCGCTCGGCGACCATGCCCTCCTCGCGCGCGATGGCGACGCCGGGCCGACATACCTGATCTGGCATGGCGCCCGGTTCCAGGTCGACACGTCTCTGCTGTCCGGGCTGTTCGGCGTGGTGACGCCCGATCCGGCCGGAACCGCCTGGCTGAACGCGATCCCGCGTGGCCCGGACATCGCACCGCTGGTGATCCCCCGAAGCGGAGCGCGCTCGACCGCCGCCCCGAAATATCGCATCGGCCAGCTGCTTGAAAGCCCGGTCGGGTCCGGCGGAAAGCAGTTCTGGATGGTCTTCGATGACGGGCTGGCACCGATGACCGAGCTTCAGAAGGACATCGCGATCAGCCAGGGTGCGAGCGAGCCGGAGCCGATCACGGTACCGCGGACCAATGCCCTGCCACGCAGCGGTCAGCTCAAGTCGGGCGACCAGGCGGCACTACCGGAGCAGCCACCCGTACTCGCCAAGCTCGGCGGAGACCATCCGCAGGTCTGCGCCACTTTCCCGGCCGACGGTGCCGCGTCGTCACCGAACACGTCGTCGCCAAACCCATCCTCATCGGGGGGCGCTCCGTCGGTGACACTCGGTGGAACGCTGGTGGGACATTCGGCGACCCCCACCAGGTCCCATACCGCCACCGGCGCGGTGCTGGCCGACGAGGTCGGAATGCCGGCCGGGCGTGCGGAGCTGGTCCGGGTACCGGCGGCGGGGTACTTCCTGATCACCGACCTCGGTATCCGGTACGCCATCGCCTCCAACGACGTGCTGGCGTTGCTGGGTTACTCGCCGGCTCTGGCCACCGACGTACCGGACAGCTTGATCCGGCTGATTCCGGCCGGACCGGCCCTCGATCCGGCGGCGGCGGCGGCTCCGGCGCCACCGGCCTGAGGCACCGCTCGCGGCTACAGGGCCCCGAGCCAGGCATGCCCCGGGTGTACGCGGGCGAGCAGCTCAGCCAGGGTTCGGCGCTGCGCCGGGGACATGTGCGCAACGGTGCCGTCGAAGTCGGCCTGATCTTTCGGCCGGGCATGTTTGGCCTTGAACAGCAGGACCAACTCGGGCGCCAAGTACGGGATGCCGCCCTCGGCGTGACGGATGATGTCGCGGTACGGGAGCCGGATCGTCGGGTCGCGCCGGCAGATCCAGGTGCCGCCGTCATGCGGTTCGCGGAACACGTCGAGCAGGTAGCCGCCGGTCCGAGGATCACGCAGCCAGGTCTGATGCGTGGCCGCCAGAATGTCCGGTGCGGCGTTCTCCCAGATCCGGCCGCTGCCCGCGGCGTCGAAGACGTACCCGGGGAAGCGATCACGGATCTCCGGGAAGGTCGCGGCGGGAATCGCGATCTCGATGTCCCCGTGCTCTCGCGTCTGGCCCCCGCGGAACAGATCCAGTGCCCAGCCCGCGGCCACGTACCACGGTGCCGTGATCCCGGCCAGCCGCTGCGCCACGACGCTCGGGGTGAAGCAGGATGACCACCTGGCGCCGAGGGCGTCTATCTCGGCGGGTGACAGTTCGGTGCCGCCATGCGGCAGGTCCTCGCCCACCGCCGGAATCTACCGGACCTCACCGGCAAAGACCGCCTCGACATCGGCACGCCGCGGCGCGTACGCCCCGGGGCGGGTGCATGCGAGAGCCGCCGCGGCGGCGACGAACCGCAGCGACTCGGGCAGATTCTCGATCAGTCCGTCGACTCCGCCGGACGCGAGCAGCGCCAGCAACGCGCCCATGGCCGCGTCGCCCGCGCCTATGGTGTCGGCGACATCAACCGCCATTGCCGGTACGTGCGCCCGCCTCCCGTCACGGGTCACCGCCATCACGCCTCGGGCGCCGAGCGTGACAACGGCAAGCCGCGCCTTGCCTTCGCTGACCCACGACCGCCCGACCGCCTCCGGATCGGCGTCCGGGTAGGCCAGCCGCACATCCTCGTCGCTGGCCTTGACCACATCGGCGAGGCGAACCAGTCGCTCCAGCCGCCGCCGCGCGTCGGGCTGGCGGCGCAGCACGATGGGCCGCAGGTTGACGTCGAAGGTCACCGGAGCGCCGCTTGTGACCCACTCCTCGATGGCATCGGCACCCGGTGGCCAGTACGCGGCCAGCGAACCCACGTGCCGGATGTCGCCGGCGCCGGTCGCGGGCAGCGGATACGCGGCGAAGTCGGCGGCACCGTCGAGCCAGAACTCGTACGTGGCGACACCAGCCCCGTTGAGCGCGGCCAGGGCGAGTGCCGAGGGCCTGGGCAGGTCGACCGCGTGGCTCAGATCCACTCCAGCATCGGCCAGCCGGCGCCGGAACGCCCGGCCGAACGAGTCGTCGCTGAACCGTCCGGCGAAGCTCACCTCGGCGCCGAGGCACGCGACCGCGATCGCGGTGTTCGCGGGTCCGCCGCCCAGCACCGGCCGGAGATCGCCGCCGGTGGTGGGCACCAGGTCGACGACGTTCTCACCGGCAATGTGGATCATCGTGCCCTCCTCGCGTGTCGCGCCATCTGGACGTCAAACCAGATGTACACGACGCTAATCGGCCTCCGTGGCCAGCCGGTCGAGAGTACCCGCCGCGCCCAGGCGGTGCAGGTTGTCGAGGATCTTCAGGTACGTGTCGCAGAAGCGCGCGTCGTCGATCAGGTCCCCGAAAAGCTGGCGCAGGCGGGGCAACGCCAGCGGGTCGTCGGCGTACTGGCGAACGGCCGCCGTCACCTGCGCCGCGAGTCGATCGACGACTTCGATCGGACGGCCGTTGTCGTCGGCGCCCTCCGCGTAGCGGGCCCAACTGGCCACGATCGCGGTGGTGTTCGTGATCGGCCCTCCACCGGCCAGATTCCGGCGCAACACCGGAAGCACCCACTTGGGGATCCGATCGGAGCTGTCCATGCAGACCCGCGCCAGCGTGTCCTGGATCTCCGGGTTGGAGAAGCGGTGAACCAGCTCGTCCTTGTACTGGTCCAGGTCGATGCCGGGCACCGGCGGCAGCACCGGCGTCGCCTCGCGATCCATGTAGGCCCGCAAGTAGCCGACGATCCTGGGGTCGGCGGCGGCCTGGTGCACGTACCGGTGACCGAGCAGCACCCCGAAGTAGCTGAGCGCCTGATGGCCGGCGTTGAGCAGGTGCAGCTTCATCTGCTCGTACGGCTCAACATCGGGTACCAACTGGACCCCAGCTTGTTCCAGGGGCGGCCGGCCCGCGCCGAAGCGGTCTTCGAGGACCCATTGCGTGAATGGCTCGCACACGACGGGCCAGTTGTCCTCGATACCGAACTCGTCGGTCAGCTGACGTGCGTCGGCGTCGATGGTGACCGGCGTGATCCGGTCCACCATCGAATTCGGGAAGCACACGTTGGCGCTGATCCACTCGGCCAGGTCCGGGTCCTTCAGAGTGGCGAACGCGGTGAAGGTGCGACGCGCCATGTCTCCGTTGGACGGGACGTTGTCGCAGGACATGATCGTGAACGGTGGACGGCCGAGGCTCCGGCGTCGCCGCAGCGCCTCGATGACGTACCCGAACACCGTCGACGGCGGTGCTTCCGGGGTCAGGTCGGCCTGGATCGCCGGGTCATCGGCGATGAACTCGTGCGTGGCCTGGTTGAAGTTGTAGCCGCCCTCGGTAATCGTGAGGGACACGATCCGGGTCGACTCCGAGACCAGCACGTCAAGGACACGCTGCGGCGCCTCGGGGGCGTACACGACCTCAACGATCGAGCCGATGGCCCGTGGCTCGACGTGCCCGTCCGGATGCTTCACCAGGAGCGTGTAGAGGCCGTCCTGCGGCCTCAGCGCCTCCGCCATGGCCTTGTCGGCGGGCATGACGCCGACTCCGCAGATGCCCCAGTCCAGGGCGAGGCCGTCGTTCATCAGGCGATCGAGGTACATCGCCTGGTGTGCGCGGTGGAAACCGCCGACGCCGAAATGAACGATGCCGACGGTGAGCGCTGATCGGTCGTACGCCGGCAACGCCACCGATGTGGCACCGCGCTGGAGAAGGTCATTGCTGAGGCTGGGCATGGGGTATCTGCTCCACAAGTTGATCGGGAGTTGGATGTCGGTATGAGTGCGGGGCGGCCGCGCGTGACCGGCCGCATCCCGCTGTCGCCGCGGTCACGTGCCGCGGTTACTTGCCTCGGTTACTTGACTGCCCCCATCGATAGGCCTCGCACCAGCTTGTCCTGGGCCGCCCAGCCGGCGATGAGCACCGGGAAGCACGCGACCGTGGCCGCCGCCGAGACGTGAGCCAGGAACGGTCCTTCCGGCTGCACAAACCCGACCAGGTAGATCGGCACCGTCGCGCCGTTGATGGTGGTGAGGTTGACCGCCAGGAAGAATTCGTTCCACGCGAAGATGAAGCAGATGAGCGCGGTGGCCGCGAGCCCGGGCCGGACAATCGGCATGATCACTGACCGAAGCTGGCGCAGCAGGCCGGCCCCATCTATTCGCGATGCCTCGATCACCGGTGCCGGCACCTCAAGCAGGAAGGAGCGCAGCATCCAGACCGCGATCGGAAGGTTCATGGCGATATAGAGGACGACCAGCAGTTTCTGGGTGTCCAGGATCTGCAGCTCGCGGGCGATCACGTAGAGCGGAATGATGGCACCGACGATCGGAAGCATCTTCGTGGAGATGAAGAAGAACAGCACGTCGCGCCACTTCGGGACCGGACGCAGGGCAAGCGCGTACGCGGCCGGGAACGCCAGTGCCAGTACCACCACGGTGGACAGCACCGACACCAAGATCGAGTGTTCCAGGAACGGCCGCAGTCCATTGAGGCCGCCGGCGCCCTTCCACACCGACTCGTACTCGGCCAGCGTCGGCTTGAAGATGAAGTGCGGCGTCTCGGTGTTGGCCACTTCCTCGGTCTTGAAGCCGGTCAGCGCCATCCATAACACCGGGAAGAAGAAGATCAGGACCACGAGCCAGGTCAGCAGGGCGAGCAGCAGCCGTACCACGGGGCGGGACTGGCGCTCGGCGAGGGACACTCGTGCGGATTTCATCGTCCGTGCATTCCTTCCTCGCTGAACAGGCTGGATACCATGCGCAACGCGAACGTCGCGACCAGGATGGTGGCCACCACCACGATCACCGACATCGCGGACGCGCGACCGATGTCGTACGCCTGGAACGCGGTCTCGTACACGTAGTACGGGAGGTTGGTGGTGTTGGTGGACGGGCCGCCGGCCGTCATGATGTAAATCGAATCGAATGCCTGAACGATGTAGATCGTGCCAAGCAGGATCCCCAGCTCGATGTACGGACGCAGTTGGGGCAACGACAGCGAACGAAAGATGCGCCAGCTGCCGGCGCCGTCGACCCGGGCGGCCTCGATGATCTGGTCATCCTGACTCTGCAGCCCGGCCAGCGCCAGCAGCACGATGAACGGCGTCCACTGCCAGGTCAGAAATGTGATGATGGTGATCTGCGCGTGCGCTCCGAGCCAGTTCTCCGGCGGCAGGCCGACCACCCGGAGCACGTAGTTCAGAAACCCGAACGTGGTGTCGAGAATGGTGAACTTCCAGATCAGCGCAGCCGCCGCCGGCATCACCAGGAACGGGCTGATGATCAGGGTACGCAGAACGCCACGCCCGAACACATGCCGGTTGAGCAGCACCGCGATGCCAACGCCGAAGACCACCGACAGCAGCACCGGCGCCAGCGTCAGCAGGATGGTATTGAGCGCCGCGGTGCGGAACGTGGGATCGGCGAAGATGGCCTTGTAATTGGCGACTGTCGGGAAGTGACGTGGCCTGGTGGGGTAGTTCAGGTTGTACTGCTGCAAGCTGTACCAGACCGTCAGCAGGAAGGGAATCTGCGTCACCACGACGGTGAAGATCAGCGCGGGCAGCAAGGGCGCGCGCCGTGCCCAGGCCGCAAACGGCACGCGCCTGGCCCGTTTGGGCGGGCTCGACAGCTGCCTCGGAGCGGTGTCGACGACAGCGGTCACCGGCTTCTCCTTTGCTCTGGTTCGGTGCCTGGCGTCGCTCCGGCGCCCGGGCCCGGGATGGCCGGCCCAGGTGCCGGCGAGCGACGCCAGGCTCTGGGTTACTTCTTGTAGCCCGCTGCGGTGACGGCGTTCTGAGCGATCTTCTGACTCTTCTGCAAGAACTCGCTGACCGACTCCTGCCCGTCGATGGCGGCGGTCAGCTCGGCCGAGACTTGCTGGCCGAAGTTCTCGAATTCGGGTATGCCGACGTACTGGACACCGGGTACCGGCTGCGGGTTGACCCCCGGCTGGTCCACGTTCACCGAGTTGATTTCCTGCAACGTCAGCGCCGCGAAGTCCTTCGCCGCCGCCTGGTACTGCGGGTTCTCGTAGGTCGAGGTCCGCGTACCCGGAGGCACCGCGGCCCAGCCGTTCTTGCTGGCGTCGTAGTTGATGTACGTCTTGGACGTGGCCCAGTCCATGAACTGCCATGCCGCGTCCTTGTGCTTGGACGCGCTCTCGCGGGCCAGCGCCCAGGTCCACAGCCATCCCGAAGACTTGGTCTTCTCGACCGGCGCCGGGGCGAATCCGAGCTTGCCGGCGATCGGGCTCGGCGGCGCGTCAATCGTGGAGGCGGCTACCGTGGCGTCGTACCACATCGCGGCCTTGCCCTGCTGCATGATGTTGAGGCACTCGTTGAAGCTGTCGTTGCCGGCGCCCGGCTCGCCATCCTTCTTGATCAGGTTGACGTAGAAGTTGGCGGCGTCGGTGAAGGCCGGGTCGGTCAGGTGCGCGTTCCAGTTCGTGTCGAACCACTGGCCGCCGAACGTGTTGACCACGGTGTCGAACGCCGCCAGGTTGTCACCCCAACCGGTCAGGCCGCGCAGGCAGATGCCGGAGATGCCCTTGCTGCGATTGGTCAGTTTGTCCGCCATCGCGGCGACCTGATCCCACGTGGGGTTCGCGGGCATGGTCAGCCCCGCGGCCGAGAGCATGTCCTTGCGGTACATCAAGAACGACGACTCGCCGTAGAACGGCACCGCGTACAGCTTGCCGTTGGACGAGAGGGCCTGCTTGATCGGGGGCAGTAGGTCACCGACGTCGTAGCTGGCGTCCTTGTTGGCGTCGGACGTAAGGTCGGTGATCCAGCCGTTCTTGGCCCATGACGCGATGTCGTTCGGGCCGATCATGACAACGTCGTACTGGCCGCCGTGCGCGGCGACATCCTTCTCCACATTCGCACGCTCGGTGTTCTCGTCGTATGTCACGAACTTCACCTTGATGCCGGGGTGGTTGGCCTCGAAACCGTCGGGGGTGAGCTTCTCGATCGTGGTCATCAGCGGGTTCGCGGTGACGGCCACCGTGATAGTGGTGACGCCGGACTTCGATCCGGACGACGAGCCACATGCCGTGGCCGCGAGGAGCGTGGCGGCCACTGCCGCGGCCGCGGGCAACCATCGGGCTCGATGCCGACGGGCGCTTGTTAGAATCACTGATCCTCCTGCTGCGAGTGTCTTTCTCGGTGGATTTCATGCCGTGGCATGTCATGGAACGGTGGGAGGGCCAGGAGCGAAAGCATTGCGGGCAAGCGCTCCATTCGGCTGTGGCATGGCCCGGCGCGAGCCGCCGCCGTGCCACAGCCGTTCCTTTCCGCTTTCCGGTGTGCCCGCTTTCCGGGGTTTCCGGTCTTCAGGTGTCCGGTTCTCGGGTATGTCCTGCTTGTTCTGTGTGACAGCCTTGTTCTGCGTGACGGCGACGGGCGTCATACCCGTACCACGTCGACCCCGCGGGAGTGCAGTTCCGCGGTGTGTTCGGCGGCCAGGCCGTCGTCGGTGATGAACAGTTCGAATTCGCGCAGATGCGCGAAGTGAACGAAGGAGTCGACGCCGTACTTCGAGCTGTCGGCGACCAGGATGCGCCGCCGGGAGACTCGCATGGCCATCGACTTCACCGCGGCGATGGCGCTGTCCGGCACCGTCACCCCGTGCTCGATGGTCAGCCCGTTTCCGCCCATGAAGGCCAGATCGAGCACGACGGTCTCGAGCATGGCGACCGCCCAGTGGTCGACGGTTCCGAGGGTCTGCGATCGCACCCTCCCACCAGGCACGATCACCGTCATGTTCGGCCGGTCGACCAGAGATGTCGCTATCGCCAGTGACGGCGTCACCACTGTCATCGGCCGGTCGGGTTGAAGGTGCTCGGCGATGAGGTTCGGAAGGAACCCCTCGTCGATGTAGACCGACTCGGCGGTCTTGACGTACGTCGCCGCCGCCACGGCGATCCGGTTCTTCTGTGCCTGCCGGCGCGTGGCTCGCACCGACAGCGCGCTTTCGAACGTCAGCCGCTCGATCGGCACGGCGCCCCCGTACACGCGCCGGACGACACCTTGGCGTTCAAGGTTGGCCAGATCCCGCCGGATGGTCTCCGGCGCCAGGCCCAACTCGGCGGCGATCGTCGACACGTCCAGCCGGCCCGACTGGCGCGCTCGCTCGATCAACCATTGGCGACGTTCGATCACGTACACCGCCGCCATCACCTCCGAGCTGAAGTCCGATGCTGTGCGATTCGGTCCGGTGTTGCCCGAACGAGACGAGTTTCGTGCTGATGAGCTGCTAAGCGCTAGCCGGACGGTATTTCAGTCGGATAACGAAAACGCCCGGTCTTGCCTGGTTTGGGTAGTACAGCGCCCGGTTCGAGTGCACCTGGCGCCCGTACCGAGACCGCGCTTGTGGATCATCGGCAACGACCTCGCCGAAATGCTTGCGGCGGATTCATGATCACCGGCCCGGGCGGACGCCAATCAGGTGGGGCCGTCGACGGGGACCAGCCGGATCAGCGGGATGGTCCGCGTTGTGCGTCGGCGATAGCGGGCGTAGTCCGGCGCGATGTCCAGCACGCGCGGCCAGAAAGCGTCGGCTTCCCTCCGGCTGAGTTCGTGGGCGCGGACGGAGATGGTCCGGCCGTCGACCTCGACCTGGGCCTCAGGGTGCGAGGCGAGGTTGAAGTACCAGCCTGGATTGGTGGGCATGCCACCGTTGGCGGCTACCACGATCATGTCGTTGCCGGCGGGGAAGTACTGCACCACCACGGTCCGGTCGCGTCCGGAGCGGCGCCCGTGAGTGGTCAGGACCAGCGCTCGCCGGTGCCACAGCCGGACGATCCTTCCTTTGGTGCGGCGAAGCAGCCACGCCGCGACCGGGACGGTCCGGGCGTCCGCCCAGTGCTCAAACGTGGTCCTCAGCCGTGCCAGGCGTGAGCTGTAGGCCGCGCGACGGGACGCGGCGACACGCCGGGTGCTCTGCGACTGTCGTGGCATCGCCCGCCTCCTCTGCTCGAGAAGTCCTCCCTACTGTTTCGCGCGGCGAGCGTCGTGCGCAGGGCCGAAGGCCCATCAACCCTGCTCACGGGACCTTCGCCCCTTGCCGTGTGCTGCCGGCGTTGGTGAGAGTTGGGCCGGGTTGAGGGCGGTGCTCGGCTACGCCTCAGGGGTTGCCGCGGCGACCCGACCAGACGAGCGTTGATCGGAGGGGGCGGGCCCGATGCCGGAGGCAACGATCGACACCCGGCACGGTCAACTGCCCTGCTACCTTGCGCTCCCGGCAGGCGCCGGACCGTGGCCGGGAGTGGTGGTGGTGCACGACGCGGCCGGTGTCACCCGCGACACGCGCCGACAGGCTGACTGGCTCGCCGCGTCCGGATACCTCGCCGCCGCGCCGGACCTGTTCTCCCACGGACGCCCGCTGCGCTGCCTGGTCACTGTGATGCGCGAATTCACCCGAGGCGCCGGACGTTGCTTCGACGAACTCGACGCCACCCGGAACTGGCTTGCCGACCGGCCCGACTGCACAGGCGCGGTCGGGGTGCTCGGATTCTGCATGGGCGGCAGCTTCGCGCTCGCGCTGGCCCCCAGCGGGCGTTACGCCGCTGCCAGCGTAAACTACGGCGGCCTGCCCAAGAACGCCGAGCACGAGGTTGCCGGCTTCTGTCCGGTCGTGGCCAGCTACGGCGCGAAGGACCCGACCCTCCGCGGCACCGCCGCACGCCTCAACCGATTGCTCGCCGCAGCCGATGTCGAACGAGATGTCAAGGAGTACCCCGATGCCGGCCACGGCTTCCTCGAGCAGATCGACTGGCGCGAAGTCCCTCTGCCGCTGGTTTTGGCCGGAAAGCTGTCCGGCACCCGCTACCACGAACCGTCCGCAGCCGACGCACGCGCCCGCATCCTCGCCTTCTTCGACCGGCACGTTCGCCGGGCAGGCGCCTCCTGATCCGACCTCCGGCCGGCCGGATCGGGCCGATCCCCCGCCTGCGAAGCCATCCCCGACCGTCTGCGGCAACTGGGCGTGCTGACGTCGAATAGAGACGTCAGCACGCCCCTATCCCGCAATTGTTGCCATCGAACGCCAATTCCCGCCCTGTCCCGTCGTAGGCCCAGATTTGGCCCACCTCGGTTTACCCGCAAGACATCGGCGATCCTCAGTGGACCTGTGGCTGGGTCTGACATTCATTGATAAGGTGACTCGGCCGGACGCAAGCGGTCCGGCCAGCGATGAAACCCCGCACCTCTGACGGGGATGGACAGCGATCCGACAGCTCCGGTGGCGCTGTGCCACCGACCCGGATCATGGACTTAATGAGGTGAACGCGCTTGCCGGGCAAGACAAGAGTTTCGCCGCAGATGCTCAACCACGCGGCACAGGTTGCCACGAATGCGGGTGAGGGCATCGCGCTCAACCTGACCCGCCTTCTCAACGAAATCCAGCAGCAGTCCAACGCGTTCTCCGGCAGTGCCGGCAGCACGTTCCAGCGCGTCTCCGGCGAACTCGGCCAGGAACTGCGCCAGTTGCTGGACGCACTCAACGAGATGGCCGACAACGTGAACCAGTCCGGCCAGGTCTTCGGATCGACCGACGCCGACGCCAGTGCCGAGATCGCCAAGGTCAGCGGCGAGTACCTTCCAGGTGCTGGCAACGTCGTGAATGCTCTGCGGGGGTAATGAAGATGGATGACATTGTTTACGACTTCGGCGGCATCGACACCATCGCCGGCACCATCTCCGCCTTCGTCAGCCAAATGAACGAGCAGCTCGACGAGGTCGACCGGACGTTCAAGAACCTGCTGGCAAACGGCTGGGAAGGAAAGGGCTCCGAGGCATTCGGCGGATGCAGCGCGCGCTGGCACAGCAGTGCCGCTCAGATGGCCGCCACGCTGCACCAGCTGAGCCAGAAGGTCGGCAAGGCCGGTGCCGATATGGCGCAGGCCGACGCCGCCGCCGCGGCCCGGTTCTGAGGCGTCCGTGCCGGCGGACATCGCGCTGGTGCCCGCCGGCACGCAAGCCACGCGCCGTCCCGGTCAACGACCGGAAACGCTGTCCTCGAACAGCAGCGTCGGCGGCTGCGGCTCGTCCGGCTCGATCCGGTCCGGCAGCGCGGCAGCGTAGGCAGGCCGCCACCCGCGCCGCCGCGCTCGCGGGATCCCGATCGCGGCCAGGACCACGATCACGAGTACGCCCAGCCCGATCAGCGTGAGATCGACCGCGAGCCGTCGGCTGCGATCGCGGGCCGCGAGAGCGTCGAGTTCGGTTTGGCTGGGCCGGGCCGGATGGAACGACGGCAGCGCCGTCGGTGGCGTGTACACCATGCCGTCGGTCACCGCCGCGTACGCGTTCACCAGACCCCAGCCTGACCCGCTGTCCCCCGACGGCGCGGCGGTGGCCAGCAGACGCCCGGCGATCCGCCCCGGCGACAACGTCGGCCACCGGCCCCGGACCAGCGCGGCCACGCCGCTGGCATATCCAGCCGCGATCGCACTATTGCCGCTGACCGGAACCCAGCCGTGGCCGCGCTGTATCGCGTCCACACCCGCACCCGGCGCCACCAGATCGACGAACGGGCCATGCCCGGAACTCGGCGCCCGGGCACCATTGGCCCCGATCGCCGCGACACCGATCACACCCGGGTACGCGGCCGGGTACGGTACCGGATTGTCACCGGAGGCGCCCGCGTCGCCCGCGGCTGCCACCACCGTGATCCCCGCGGCGATCGCCCCGGCCACCGCCTCACGCACGCGCGGATCGTCCTCCACGATCGCCACTGACACGTCGATCACGTCTATATGATGGCCAGTCGCCCAAGCGAGGGCGCGGGCGAGAACCGCGGGCGGGACACCATTGGTGCTACTCCCAGGCTGACCGGTAACCCGGATCGGCACGATGGTGGCACCGGGTGCCACGCCTTCGATCCCGCTCGAACTCGACGGACCGGCCACGATCGTGCCGGCCACCTGGGTGCCGGTGCCCGCGCAATCGGTGTCGGCTGGACCATGTCCGGTCACGGCGTTGAATCCGTGGACCACATGGCCGCGTAGCAGCGGCTGCGCAGCGTCGACACCCGAGTCGATCACAGCGATCCGCTGACCCGCCGCGCGCGAGAAGGGCCATGCCCGATCGGCGGCGAGCAGACGCTGCGGCCAGAGGTCAGCCGGGCCGGAATGCCCGGCCGCCACGCAGCCGCCCGCCGGGGCCGCCGACGCCGGTACGGCGGGAAGCCCCGCCGCGGCAAGCAGCGCCATCACCATCAACGTCATAAGGAACGCGGTGAGCGTCGGCGCAACTCGGGCGTGCCGGGTCACGGCTGGGCTTCCATGGACAGCCAAGCCTTGAAGCGGTAGGCGTTCGGATTTACGGTCACCCGTCCGGTCGGATCCGCGACCGCCCAGTTGTCGTCGAACGCGGTATAGAAGACCTCGTCCCCAGCCGGGTCATAACTGCCGTGCATGATGCCCTCGTCGTACCCGGCCAGACGTAGCCGCTGCTCGTCGAGACCGAGCCGCGCGGCCACGTCAGCCGCCTCCCGGCCGCCACCCTCGTACGGGCTGTAGCCCAGGTGCGGCCGAGGATCCCGAAGCGGTGTCGCCTCGATCCACGCGATCACGTCGTCCGGGTATCCGTAGAACCGGAAGAAGTCATCGAGCAGGTGAAACCCGGCACCAGCGGCCAGGCTCGCACCCAGTTCCGGGTCGCCGGGCGCGTCCGTCGGCGACGGATCGGCATAGTACTGCAGCCAGATCTCGTTCAGCCGCAGCGGCCCGTACCCGAACGGCGCTCCGCCGTCGTCTACGAGCGCGAAGATCTCGCCGCGAACCGAGTCGCGCTGCAACAACCGGACCTCGCGATTGGATTCCATCACGGCGCTCCCTTCATCCGTGGCCACCCCGATCGTTGCGCCGCGTCGTCATCGGGCCCCTCGCATCGCGGCGACGTAGTGACTGACCTGGATCGCGGTCGCGACGTAACCGCCGTCGAAGTTGCCACTCTCCGGAGGGGCGTCCCGCCTCTCCGCCGACTGCGGCGGTCGCGAATCGAGGGGAGGCGCCACACGTGGAACGGCGACGTACCGGGGATCGGTGGTGCTCCGCAGCCGGCTGTCGTATGGCGCCGTGGCCGGATGGTCGTAGTGGCGACCGGCCTGCCTAGGGAAGAACGGGTGGCCCGGGTAGAAGCGCGACGCGGCACCGGTCACGTCGATCGCGCGACCATTCACCGTTATCCGGTAGCCCAGGTACTGGCCGGCGCTGTCAAACAGCAGCTCACCACTCACCGAGTTCGGATCCGATTTATGCGCCCGATCCACGAGATCGGCCAGGGCGTGCGGCACCGCGGATCGGCCGCCCAACGACACCACCACGCCTTCGGCGGTGATCCCGGCGACCGAATAGTGGGTAACGCCTCCGACGGCCACCCGCTCGACGCCGTCGATGGTCCGGCCGAAGACCATGGTGAGCCGGCCGGAGGCGGCCGGGTTCGGCCAGCTGCCGTCCGGCCGCTGGTGGCTCGATGCCCGGGGGGCTGCCGGGTCGTAGCCAAGGTCATGCTCGGCACGTACCTGCTTCCACTGCGTGTTGCCGGCGAGCGCGGCCGACGGCGGCGACCCGACCATGGTGAAGCGCGAGTCGGTGCTGTTACGCAGCATGTTCTCTATGCCGCTGATCGCGGTTCCGCCGGTACCCGCGACCACCCAGCTGGACACGCTCACCGACGAATCGCGCCGCAGGTTCGCCTCGTCACCGGTGAGGATCCGCTCCGGATCGGACTGGCGCAGCCGGTGCCAGTTGTCGATGGCGTCGATGGACCGCACGGCCCTCGCCGGCAGGGTCGAGCGATCCAGCCCGTGGGCGGCCAGGATCCGGTCGAGCGCAGCGGCCGACGCCGGGTCGCTCCACGCCAGCGCGTCCACCTCTGCTTTCGCGGCGAGCACAGCAGGATCACCGCTCGCGCCGAGATCTGCGAGAGCCTCCGAGATGTCGCTGAACGTGCCGCGTACGCCGCCGATCTCCCGGTCGACGCCGGGAATCGCCTCCGGGGGGAATCCGGTGGACACCATCGGTGTACCGTCGACGGCCATGGTCAGCGGCGGTGAACCGTCCGCCGGTACCACGTCGACGAGCAGGTTACCGTGCTCATCCAGGCGCAGCGTGGCCGAGCCGTCGATCACTGGCCCGATGGCGGCGATCGAGTCCTCCCAGTACGACACCGCTTCCAGTGGCACCCGCTCGCCGGGCCGGACGAACTGGTACGGGTCGCCGATCCCGGTGCGATTGAGGTTGCGCAGCTGGTCCGCGGTTTGAGCGATGACCGTGCCGTTGTCGGACTGCCACCGGCCACGCTCGTCAACCAGAAGGGCGCCCGGGTCCCGCCCGGCCAGCGATGCGCCGCCGCCGGCCTGCAAACGGACGTGCACGTACTCCCCCGGCGGCAGAGCTTCGGCCGCTGACCGCAGGTCAGCCAGGGTCTGCGCACTCCGGGCGGTACGAGCGGCCAGTGCCTCACCTGCCAGCACCCGGGCCTGGTCGCTGGTTACCTTGCCGCCGTCGTAGGCGACCGGGCGGTCATATAGCGGTTTGAGCCCGTCGTTCCAAGCCGCCGTCCGGGTCTGGTCGACCACCGCGGCGTCACGGACCTCGGACCAGGTCTGATGCTCGGTGGCCGACATCTGATCGGCGGTCCGGCCGCCCACGGCCAGTGTTCGGTCGATGGCCGCTCGGGTTGCCTCGTTCATCTGGTCGGCAATCAGTTGCCGGCGCGCGTGGGCGCCCGGCTCACCGGACCGTAGTCCCAGGTGGTCGGTGAGGGCCAGCGCGGACCTCAGCAAGCGCTGGTAGGCCAGCTCCTGCTCGGGCGTGCGCTCGGCCGCCGATGGCAGGTCGCCCAGCTTTTGGCCGAGCAGCCGCAGCTCCTGGATCCGCCCGGCATCGTGCGGGCTGAGCCGGGCATCTGGCTCGAGCTCCCCCGGACGAAGCGCGTCGCTCGGGTTCCCGGGTTCGCCGCGCAGGTACCGGTCCCGATCGGCGATGATCTCTCCGATCTCGTGGGCCAGCGCGCGCTCCACGTGCTCGGTGCGAAGCTGATCGGATAGCTGGATGACGTGCTGTTCCTTGTCGTGATTCAGGTGCGATTCGGCGGCCGCCTCGACGCCGAGCCACTGGGTCTCCACGCGTACCGTGAACGAACCCTTGCTGGGCAAGTCGATCCGGTAGGTCTGGCCACCGACGGCGGTCAGCTCGGCATCGCCGTGTCCCTCGACCGCGCGCGCGATGGCGTCCGGCACCGCCGCCATCAACTCGTCGTGGTGCTTGCCGCTGGGAACGACGCCGAGGCCGTTGAAGTTGTCTCCGGGTACCGCGTCAGCATGGATCACCGTCTGCGGTTGCGCCGCCGCGTCGTTGCCGGAGTCGGTTCCCGGGCCGGCACCCGGTTGGCCGCCCCGGTCGTCGCCGCCGGATCCGATGGCGGCTTCGTGCTCCGGATCCGGACCCGTACTGTGCTCCGGCAGCCGGTTGTGCACGTCGGCCAGCCGCAAGTCGCGCTGAGCGGCGCGCAGCGCGTCCAGGTCGATGTGGTAGTCATGCCCTACTTGGGCGGTGGCCGGTCCCTGCAGCCCGCCCGGAGTGCCCGGGCCATCCTCGGGGTAGGCCTCGACGAGAGCGTCGCGGGCACGCGCCACGATCTGGTCCGGCGCCAGGTCCGGATTGGCGCGCAGGAAGTCCGGACCGGTCAGCTCCGGACCGAGCAACTCCTCACCCGTCCGGTAATCGAACTGCGGTGAACCTTCGATGTAGTCGTAGACGACCAGATCCCGTACCGCCTCCGGGGAGTGTCCGGCCAGCTCCTGGTACCGGTCGGTGCGCGGGATCCGCAGGTTGTGACTTTCGTCCAGCCGCTCGCGAAAGCCTGATAGGCCACGCAGAAAATGCTGCTGCACGGTGAACGCTTGGTACTCGCGCTCGAACATCAGCCGGGCGCGGACCTCGGTCACCGTGGCGTCTTCGCCCGGACGCCCCCGGACCGCGTCCTGGATGTGGTCACCGAGCAGCGTCAGGTTCGGCTGCAACGCGTGCATCGACTCGTGCACAATGGTCGCCGCCACCGCGCTAACCGAACGCCGCTGCCCTTGGTCCATGGTGTCGACGACTGTGACGCCGCTGCGCGCGTCATACATCCCTCGTGCCATCGGTTCGTTGATGGCGCTGGCGAGGCCACTTGCGACGTCCGGCCCTAGCCGGTATTCGGCGGATTCGGCGCTTCGGGGGATCGCTCGCTCCAGCACATGCGTGGCGTGCGTCTCGAATTCGGGGCCGAGAACGTCGCCGATCTTGGCGATGGCGATGGCACGGTCCATGACGTCGAGGTGGTGCAGCTCCGGGTCGACCGAGACCATCCGGTAAGCCATCTCGGTGGAGTTCAGCGGGTCGACTCCGTCGAGGTCTCGCCAGCCCGGATCGGCGGGGCGTCCACCATGGGCGAAGTCCCGCCACAAGTCGTACGCGCTCGAGTACTCGTTCACCCGACGGCTCAAGTCGCGAACCCCGGCCACCACGTCCCGGAGGTCACCGCTGGCTCGCGCATCCTCGGCCCGGCTCTCCAGATCGGCCGCGGCCGCGTCGATCCGGTCCAGCGCACCGATCCGCTCCGACACCGCATGCTCGGGATAGGCGTCCAGCAATCGCGTCCGCGCCCGCTCGACCAGCCGGTGCACGTCGCGGGGCAGGTCGGCGGCGTACCGGTCCCGGGCGGGATCGAAGTTGACGCTCGGCCCGAGGTGATGCTCGGTGGAAAAGTCGATGGAGCTGACCGGGGCACCGGTGGCACGAGCGGAAGCCGGCTGATCAGCGCGGCGGTCAGGCCCGGACTGGTCGGCGTGGGTCTGATCGGGATGGGTCTGGTCGGCCTGGGTCTGGTCGGCCTGGGCCTGATCGGCATGGGTCTGGTTCAGATGGGCAAGGTGATCGGCGAGCTGGCGGGCTTCGACCGGGTTTGCCGGTACATCATCACGCGCACCCGTGAGCGCCGGCGGCTGCGGTTCCGGCAGGTCCGGACGAACGCCATCCAGCCGATCACCGGGAAGGTTGAGATCGGCGGCGTCCACATGACGCGTCTCGGCCATCGGGCCGGTCAGTGCGGCGTCCGGGATGCCGGCTGCCGCACTGTGGTCGCCGCCGGTCGCCGCCTGGTCCTGGACCGGTTGATCAACCAGCGCGGTCTGATGGTCAACCGCAGGATCGTGTCCCGCCGGGGGTGGGGCGACCGGCTCCTGGCCAGCCGGATCGCGACGCCGATCCGGCAACGGCGAATCACCGCCGGAGTCCGTGCCGCCGACGCCGTGGGGCCCGTGACCGCTCGGGCCGGGCGAGACCTCCGCCACCGGGTCTGCCGCATGGTGTGCCGGTGTGTCGTGTACTGGTGTGTCAGGTGCCGGCGTGTCAGGTGCGGGTGTGTCAGGTGCGGGCGTGTCAGGTACCGGCGTGTGGGGTGCGGCCGCGTCCGCCACCGCCGGGTCCACCACCGCCGGGTCCACCACCGCCGCCTCATGCGGCGGCGACGCGTCCGGCCCGGACGCCCCCGGCGTGCTAACGGCCGGGACAGGGGCATCGGACCCGGTGATATCCGGCATGACCGTGACGGGCTCGGTGATATCCGGCTCGGTGACATTCGGCTCGGTCAGGCCGTCGCGGCTACGCGTACCCGCATCCCGGCCACCGATCCGGTCGTACGCCCGATCAATTAGATGACCACCGACCTCGCCGATGCCGTGCTGCGCGCCGATCGTGCCACCGAACGCCAGGCTGCCCTGCATGTCCTGAGCCCAGTTGACCTGCTGGCCCATCGCGGTCTTGATGCCGTCGACGGCGGCGGTACCGCCGGTCATCGATGCCATTGATCCGACGATGCCGTGGCCTAGCACTGTCGTCAGTGGTCCGCCAAACGCGCCGATAGCGCCGCTGGACAGCGCCTCCTTACCCAGCGAGACGATGTCCAGGTGCGGTTTATGGCCCTCGGCCCACTGCAGGGCGGTGAGCCCGACCGACGTCTTGAGCTGGAATTCGACGAAGCCGCGAGCGCCCCCGAGGGCGCCCTGCATTGCGTCCTTGCCGACCATCTGGACCACATCGCGCAGCCCCGCCTCGCGGAGATCCGCGAGCGCCGACTGGTATGCGGCCTCACGCACCATCGCTGTCGCGCTCTTGCCCGCCAGGCTCTCGCCGAAGGCCCTTGTCAGGCCCTTCTTTCCGACGTTGCCCAGGGTCCGAGCGAGGCCGGTCTCCAACTGTTCCTTGGCGAAGGCGGCGGCGGTCCGATCGGCAACGCCCCGGGCGGCGATCCCGCGAAGGCTCAGTCGCTCCGCGACGAACTTGCCGGCGTCGACGATCTTCCCGCCGGCCGATCTGGCGACGTCGGCGACGATAGTACGCGCCGTTTGCGCCGCCGCGTCACCGGCGCCATCGGCGGCAAAGTCACCGGCGCCATCGGCACCCAGATCGGTCGCGGCGTCCTTGGCCGCGGTCTTCCCGAGGTCCTCGCCGAGGTCCTTGGCCATGGTTTGGCCAAGGTCCTTCGCGGCCGTGGTCCCGACGTCCTTCGCGGCCGTCGAGCCGGCATCCTTGAGCAACGACGGCAGCGCCTTGTCACCCAGGTACTTGGTGAAATCGGCGACGACGCCGGAGACCTTCTGCCCGAGGATCTTCTCCAGCAGGGTCCGCCCGGCGCTCTTGATACCGGCCTCGCAGGCGGCCTCGGCGGCGGGAGCGGCGACTGTGCTCAGGCCGAACGTGATCGCCGCCGTGGACAGGATGGTGAAGATGGCGTCGGCGAGCATGTACAGGTTCATGGCGGCCATGAACTTGGCCATCTCGATCTCCAGGCCGACATCCTGGACGATGGCCTGCATCTCGGTCAGCGACGCGATCGAGTTGGTGACCTGCTCGATGTAGCCGCCCCAGTACTCCTGGAACGCCACCGCGCCATCGCCGCCCCACGAGGTCGCGATCGGATCGTTCAGCGACGAGATGCTGTCCAGATAAGCGGCCATGCCGGCGGCGGCATTCCCGTACGCGTCGGCCAGGTTGAACATGCCGACTTCGCTGCCTTGCGGGATGTCGACGAGGAAGCGCAGCACGCGGCCGACGATCCCGGGTACGTGATCCTCGATCTCCCGGAACCACTCCAGGATCGGGTCGAGGACATCGTCAACGCCGGTCTCGGCACCCACGCGCTACCTCCGGTCAGGTGGATCGGGCGGTCGCGGGCGCGCCGCCGGCATCGGGCCAGCCGTTACGCGGACGTGTCGGTAGCGCCGATCGCGGCGGCGTTCTCGGTGTCGGTCACCGTGTACTTCGCCATGATCTCGACAACGTCCGTGCCCATCTTGGATAGTGACGTGCCGGCGTCGGCAAGAGTGCGGCAGATGGCTTCGTTGGCCGGGACCTTGCCGGCCGTGTAGACCTTGAGGAAGGCCGCCGCGTAGTCATCGTCCTTGCCCCAGGGCCGGCTTTCCTCGATGTCGCGGATCGCCGCCGCGAGCGCCTCGGCGCGGCCGGTGAAGTCATCGCCGGCCGACTTGACCTGCAACGCGGTGCTGACAATCGCGTCGGGACCGCCGTCACCAACGCTCACGTACGACGAACCCATCGTCGCCGCCCTCCTCTCGGGTCAGGTCCCGGTCGTGGCTGCGCAGCAGCCGCCGGACATCGAACGAGCCGACACTCTTGACGCGCAAGTCGCTTGGCACATTGGTGTCCAGGAACTCGCCGGTCTTGGCCATGGCGTCGTCGACCGCGGAGCGGACCGTGGCCAGGATCGTCGCCGCTAGCGCCTTCGAGTTGGGGGTCCGGTAAACCCGAGGATCGATGTCCAAATCGATCAGCTGGCCGCGCGGTCCGACAACCGCCTTGATCAAGCGATCGTCCGACCAGGCAACCCCCGTGATCTTAAGAATCTGGCGCTGGGTCTCTTCGAGACCGGCGATTGCCGTGCGCATGTCGTCGAACGCGCTGTATAGGGCGCCCCAGTCCGGACGATCCACATGCGCCTCCCCTCGCGCGGCTCTGAGACATGGTAGGCGGCCGGCGCCGATCGTGCACGACCTGCTCACCGCTTCCGGTCATGACCTGGGCGGCGGCCGGTACGACCTCGGTCGCTGTGAGAGCATGGCACCGCTGGCAGCCGATGGGAGGCATGGATTTGGACGTCGATCGCGTCGCCGAGGCACTTCGGCGCTTCATCCTGGCGCCATCGGAGCCGGTGGAACGCCGGTGGGACACGCCTGACGCTCTCGTCGTCCGGACGCCCGTTTACCGGTACCGGGCTAAGCCGGCCAACTGGCTGATCGCCCGCGAACCGTGGGTACGGGCCGCGATCCGGGTGATCGCCGAGAGCGACCGCGGCGATCTGATACCGATCTTCGGGCTGCTGTTCACCGATGATCGCGATGACGCCACTTATCTCAACGATGTCGAGGCGTTCGCGGACCTGGGGCGCCGCCTGAGCAGTGGCATGGATCCGCTGGCGTATGCCGAGCTGCTGGCCGAGCTGCATTTTCCCAGCGGCACCGGGTCCTCACCGGTATCCCACCCGATGGTCGCCGGTCAGCTCATCCGGGATTCCGGAACGTTTTTGGCCAAGCACCAGTACGTTGACCCGTCGGTGGTTGCCGCCGGCCCGACGGTCAGCCATGCAGGCGGCCGCATGACCATCGCGTTTCAATCCTACGTGCGCTATCTCCTGCCGGATTTCGGTAGCGCGCTGACCATCTTCGACTGGATAGTGTCGGCACCTGATCGGGGCCCGGCCACCTGGGCCAGTACCGTCGCCGCCGACCGCATCGAGGTCACCCGCTGACTCGGGTCAATGCCCGGTGCCGGCGCTTCGCAGCGCCGCCTGGTCGGCCTCGCACGCCACCGCACCTGGCCAGTTCTTCGTCATAACGACCCGGCCATCCACAGTGATCTGGCATTGAACCGTCGGCAGGGTGTTGATATCCGCGTCATACGGCGTATCCAGGTCCACGTCGAGAGTCACCTGGTACAGGTCGCCGTGCACGGTCACGGTGCGATGCCACGGCAACGGGGTACCGGCACCGAGTGAGTCGCCTCCGTCCGGACCCTGACGGCCGCCTGTCGTGTACAGGTATTCGAGCTTCCGGACCGGAATCTCGGCGCCGCCGCCGGACAGGCTCACCTCGATGACCTCAAAGGAAATGGTGTGCCGCGGACCGGATCCGCACCCGGATATCGTGCCGGTCGCCAGCAGCGCGACCGCGGCAACCAGCACGCGTACCCAGGCCGAGCCGAACCGTGCCGCCGTCATCACCGATTTCCCCAACCCAACACGCTAGCCGCGCCACCATCGGGCGGCCCATCGCAAGACAGCCTATCGACATCGGCCACTGTGGTGGCTGGCGCCCGACGCCAACCAGGCGCGGTCAGCACGCGCTGTGGCCAGGTCCCGCACATCGTGTGGTAAACCGCGGCGGGCTTGGCTATCCTCCATGGAGCCGACCGCACGCGCAACGAGCCACAGCGCGTCCAGCAAACGACGGCGCGGTGACCACAACAACCGCAAGCTGAAACGACCGCTAGCTGAATAGCACGAACTCGATGGGGGCGATCGAGCACCGGGAACGGTCTCGATCGAAGCTGGGACCGGTCGTCGCCCGGTCCATGGAGGCCGAGGGAGCGCAGATGATCACCGATTCGCCCGGCGGCTCCAGCGATCCCTACGCGGATCAGACGACGATAAACACCGGGTCCGAGGACTGGCTGTCCAGTTATGGCAAGATCAAGGCGGACTTCGGGTCGCTGACCGGGTACGCGGCGAACATGCTCGCAGCCGCCATGGACCTGCAGCCGGCAGCGATGCCGCTCTACAAGATTCCGGAACTGGCCAGCAGCGCCTTCCGTGGCCAGCATACCTTCCCTGAAGGCCAGCTCGCGGCGTTGTTCGTCGGCACCAACTTCAAAGACCTGATGGCCATGCTCACCGACCTGCACATCGGCATGCAGAACATGGCGTACGCGGCGCAGACGATCTCCGACGCGTATCACCTCAATGATGACGGCAGCGCCGCGGACCTGAACCGGCTGATCACGGTGGACGGTGTCGATTTCGCGTTCGGCATGGGCGGGGTGCGCCCCGAGGGCCTCGACAAGAAGATCGGAAAGACCTGGCTGGAGACCGCCGGACCCACGGTGAACGAGGCGGCGGCCAATGCGGCGGCGGTGAGCGACGCCTCCGATCCAGGCGCCATGGGGGGTACCGTGACGGTCAGCTACTTCGGCTCGGCTGATCACGGGACCAAGGTGACGACAATCGCCTACGCCGACGGCAGCCAGATCCAGGTCGAGGAAACGCACGCCTACGACGGCACCACGTGGACCACTACCTCGGTCATCGGGTCCGACGGGAAGACTCAGACGTCCAGCCGGCGGATCACGACCGTGTCCGGGGGCGCTACGACCGTGGTGACGCAGATACCGGACAAGAACGGCATCTACCAGGACGCCAACCGTCAGGTGACGTCTACCAGCATGGGAGCCGGAGGTAGCAAGGTCACCACCACGACCTCCAGCACCATGGACGGTGGCAAGTGGACTTCATCTGGGACGCAGATCAAGACTGAGAACCCGGACGGCAGCACCGAGACGACGACCACGACCGTCACCCACGATCAGGACGGGAAGACTCACACCACGTCCGGCACCGTGGCGATCGGCGGCAACGATAACGACGTAAGCGGTCAGCAAGCCGATGATCCGAAGGCTGCCGCAGACGGCCGATACACCACGTTCACCCAGGTGGTCCCACGGTGAACCGGCGATGACGAGCGACAGCACCGACAACTTCGGCTACGTCGGCACCGATTACTCGCATATACCCGTCTCGGGCAGCTATTCGACGGTTCAGTTCCCAGACGGCTACACGCCGACCCCGAAACCGGACAGCAACTTCAAGTACGACTACGACTATGACTACGAGAAGCTCAGCGGCCCGAGGCGCGACATCGAGACCATCCGGCTAATGATCAAAGCACAACTGCCCGGGACCATCTCGGCCCTCGCCGATCACTGGGTGAAGGTGGTCCAGCTTCTCGATACGGTGCAGACCGCCGTGGTCGACAACGCGGACTCGCTACACAACGGCAACAAGAGCGGCTTTGGCGGCTGGTCATCGCCGGCCGCCACCGAGTTCCTGCGCTGGGGACCGGGCGCGACGCTCTACTCGATCAGGCAATGGATCCAGGCAGCCAACGCCAACGTGCGGGCGCTACGCAAGCTCTCCGACGCGGTGCTCCAGGCGCACGCCGAAATCGACCTGGCATGGCAGAGCTACCTCGACGAGGCACGCGCGGACAAGGCCAAGCTCATGGAAGGCTGGGGTTACGACCCGTCGCTGCTTCCGGTTGACCAGCAGAAGCAGCTGCCCGGCCCGGCCGCCCAGCTGATGACCCAAATCTACGAGCACCAGACCGCCATCTGGCGCAAGTGGAGCGTCAAGGCTCAGGGCATCGCGTACGAGCTTTCCCAGAAGTACTACGCCCAGCTTGAGGGCGACCTGATTGCCGGGCGCGGTACCCGCTTCGAAGGCCCGGGCAACGCGGTCGTCGACAATCCGATACTGGCCCAGATGCGCCCACCTGCCGGGGCTCCACCACCCGGTGCTCCGGCCGCCGCCCCGGCGGCCAGCCCGCCCCCAGCGGCACCGGCCGTGGCACCGCCGGCCGGCCCACCACCCGCGAAACCACCGGGCCCCACCAACCCGACCAGCGGCACCCAGAGCCCACCGGCCGCACCGCCACCGGCGCTTGACCCAGCCCAGATACCGGCGCCGTTGCCGCTGGGTGAGCTGGCCCTGAGCCCGGCCACGGCCAGGCTGCTCGGGCTTGCCCCGCCAACCGCCACGACATCGGCCGCGCAGCCGGCCGCTCGGCCCGGATCATTCGGTGCGATCCCTCGCACGCCGGCCACGGGCCCGGGCGTGCTGCGCTCCGGAGCGCCGGCCCGGCCTGGCCCGACCCCGCCCGGCGGTGTCGGGCGGACGCTCTCCAGGCCACCAGGCGGTCGCTCACCGCTCGGCGAGACTCCGCTCAACCGCGGCCGCAGGGCAGTCCCGGCCGACCCCGCCGACGGCCGTTCGAACCAGGTCGGTGAGGCCACCGAGGAGCCGTTCGATCACCAGCCCGGCGCAACGTCTCCGTCGGTGTTCAGCGGCCGCCGTACGACGGGCGTACCGGAGCACGAGACCCGGCCGGCCGCCGGTGCGCCGGCCCGCCCCGGGACGGCGCCCTCGATCGTTGGCCGGGCCCGCGCAGCCGGCGCCAGCCCAGACCCGGCCGACGAGACCCGCGAGCCGACCGAGCCCGGTGCCACCCGCCCGGTGCTGGGCAGCCCGGTGGCGGATCGTGCCCGCACGCCCACCGCTACGCCCGAACAGCCGGAAAGCGCGCAGATCCGCAAGGCACGCCCGGCCGGGCGCCCGGCCGCCGGACCGGGCGAGCTGGCATCACGACACCGCACTCGGCCAGACGCGAATCGTGACGACACCCTGGCGAACGCCGAGTTCGACGAGGCCGGCACCGTTGTCGGCGACGAGGCCTGGTCCGTGCAGAGCCCGGGCGGCTCGCTGTTGACGGGGCACGCCGAGCAGCCCGCATACGAAGCCGAACATCGCCCGGTGCTGGGTGGTGGAACGAGCTGACCGAGTCAATACCCGTGGGCTCGTCCGCCGCCGGACGGGTCATCCATCTGGCCGCGCCACCGCTGCGTCTGCGCTACCGCCATGGCGTCTACATCGACCTGCGCGGATACCCGGACTGGCATCCGTATGCCGCGGCGATGGTCACGGTGCCGAGCGCACCACCAGGCCTGAGCGCCAACCAGGTCCGCGTGTTCCGGGTGGTCACCGCGAATCAGCTGATAGCGGCCGCCACTAGCGCCATGACGCCGGCTGGCTGCGCTCCAGCGGGATGGGTGTGGGCGCATCTGGGCCGAACCGAGGCCGCAGCATCGGTCATCATGGCGCTCGTTCCGGCCGAGTTGCACGGTGCCTTCCGGCACCGAGGCGCGGTCGCCGACATCCCGGCCCCGAATCCGGGCGCACCCGGCTCCGGGACGGACGCGTCCGCGCCGGCCCCGGTTGCGATCCGGCCGGCCGGCACCGTGTCTGCCGAGGCCGTGGCCGCGTTCGAGAGTTGGCTCGGTTACCGGCTGCCGGACAGCTACCGTGACTTCCTGGCCGCCACCAACGGCGGCCGGCCGGCCGGCGCGGCCACCCTGGCCGGTTCCGGGATCGTTGCCGATCAGCCCTGGTTCGGACTGGCCGCGCCCGACCGCATGCACGATGTCGCGTACGCCAACCTGTGGATGCGTGACCGGCTGGCGCCCGGGTACCTCGCCATCGGCTACGTCCAGGGTGGTCTGTTGGTGCTCCGGGCTCGTGGCGAGGACGCCGGCTCGGTGTGGCACTGGGATGACGACGATCGCCGCGACGATGAGCGGTACCAACCGGACATCATCTGCCGCGACCTGCTCCGGCCGTGCGCGCCTGACGTCGCGGACCTGTGCAAACGGCTGTCGCCAGTGCCGGATCGGCTGCTGGCGCTGGCCGCTCGGTCGATCGCCTCCGGTGCCGCGAAGCTGGTGCCGTCCGAGGGGATGGGCGCCGCGCTACCCCGATCTCACCGCCCCGAGTGGGTCAGCCGGCTGGCCAGCGAAGCTCATGCCGTTCGGTGAGTTCCGGCTCGCCGACCCACGATCGCCACACTCCGGGCTCCGGACCGCGACCGGGCTCCCAGCCGGCATCCGCCTGGTATTCGATCAGCGCACGGCCATCGGCGACCGCCAGCACGATCACGGTACGCGCGCCCCAGCGCGCCGTAGTCCGCACGTACCCCAGCCAGCCGACCTCGGCGGCGAGCACCAGCCGCCGGTATCGCTGCGGGCCGACCGGCTCGAATCCGGGCTCCGGGGTGCCGGCATACAGCCGTACCAGATCGCCATCCGGGCTGGCGTCGAACTCCCGGCCGGACCAGACGGCACGGAAACCATTATGGGCGGTCACGTCGTCAACGCCTGGTGAAGCTGCTCGGCACCGTGAACCGGTGTCCACCGCATCACGTCGGCGTCGAACGCCGCGGAGTACGCGGGCCGACCGTCCCGGCGCAGCCGCCGGATCCGGGCACCGTGCGGCAGGGCCACGGCCTGAACCCGCCACGCGCCGGCCACTCCGGGTTCCGGCTGGTACAGATCCGGACAGTGCACCGTCCATTGGAGAATATGCACCGACAGATCCCCGGGCGGTGCCGCCGCGAATGCCTCCTCGACCAGATCACCGGCTCCGCACCGGCGAACCGCGCCGCTCACGTCGCCGCGGTGATCACGCAGGTATGCGTCGAGTTGGCCGGACGGAACGACCTTCCAGACCATGTCGGTCGCGACGAGCGGCCGGTGCTCAGGCCCGGTCGCCGGGTCCCATCGGGCCTGACGCGCCCACTCCACAAAGCCGCGAACCTGCGGCCCGGCAAACTCCAGAGGAGCGCGGCCGGCCGGGTTCAGCACGAGTTGCCAGTCGTCGCCGGGCCAGTCGAGCACCACGTCAAGGAACGGCAGTACGGCGGCCGGGAGCCCGGCCGGCACCGCGGCGGCCAGTTGCCGGCGCGATGTGAACGCCGCTATCGTCCGCTCCGCCAGCGGTCGCGGGCGCCCGTCCCCCGTCACCGGTACGTGGACGGTGGCGGTCACCAGAGCGCCGATGATCCCGTCCACGTCGGACCCGCGTACCGCCTGATCGAGTTCTGCCTCCAGGTCGTTGGCGGGCAGGTCCGGATTACCTCGTTCCGCCTCCAGGACCAGGCGGCCATCGGCACCGGCGCGGATGACCTCTATCGGCGCGTACGCCTGGATCGGCGTGTCCGGGTTTACCGCCAGCATCCAATCCGGGTCCGGCCACTTGCCGGCCAATTCGGCGAACGTGGTGGTGCGAAACGCCGCAACCCCGGACAAGCGGCTTGCGAGCGCCTCGCATGACGTGAAGGCGATGAGGTACGTGTCGGCGCCCGAGCGCACCGTCACCAGTTGCTGCGGTCCCGGTTCGGCGAGATCCGGCAGGAACAGCGTGCCGGTTGTCAGGGCCTGGAAGTACGCCTGTCCGTCACCTCGGGACAACGCATCGGCCATCGCCACCTCGGTGTCGTTGGCAGGTCCCCAAGTCGGTTGCGTCACTTCCGATCGCTTCGCACTAGATGCCCCGATCGCTATGCCCCGATCGCTTGCGCCAGATGTCCTTACCGCTTCGTTTCCGTCGACCGCTCCGCGCTCGGCCGGACGTTGCCGTCCGAGGCACGACCCTACCGAACCGCGGCGGGTGACCTCGCCCCCCATCGGTGGCGACCCGACGATCCATAATGGCTCGACCCCTAGCGGTTTCAGGATGACTCGACCTCTGGCGATCTGGGGTGAACGGTAGGGTATGGCGGTCCCCCATTCCCGGCCGGGCGGTGTCATGGCGCGTACGCTTTCCGTTGATCCCCAGCAGAGTGGTGCTTACCCGTCCATTCGCGATGCGGTCGAGGTCGCTGCCGACGACGACGTCATCGCCATCGCGGCCGGCACATACCCCGAGACGCTGCGCCTGGACCGCCGGCGCCTGAGTCTGGTGGCGGCCGGAGAGCCGGGAAGCGTCGTCATCGATGCCCGATCACTCGGCCGGCCGGCGATCTCAGCCCGCGGCGGGGATCTCACCCTGACCGGGCTGGCGCTGCGCGCTCACGACAGCGCGGCCATCAGCGTTGCCGGGGGCCGGGTCCGGGTTGCGCGGTGCGACGCGAGTGCGCGCTACGGAGCCGGGCTAAGCGCGACCGATCGCGCTCAACTACACGTGTCCGAGCTGAATGTCGACGGCGGCCAGTTCGGCATCCTGGTCGAGGACTCCGGCGGCGTCATCGAAAAGAGCACCGTCCGGAACGTCGCGGAGGACGGGCTGATCGTCCGGCTGGGCGCCGACCCAACCATCCGGGACACCTCGATCAGCGACAGCGGCTACCGGGGCGTGTACGTGTATCAGGCCGGCCGCCCAGTGCTGGAGCATTGTGAGATCGCCAGGTCCGGTGACGTCGGGATCTCGATCGCGCACCAGAGCGCGCCGACCATCCGCGGCTGCCGGGTTCGGGGCGCGCGAGGCGTCGGCATCATGGTCGGCCGGGGCTGCCGCGGCCTCATCGAGTCCTGCACGGTCGAGGACACGGCGATGCCCGCAATCCACGTCGACGAGGGGGCGTCACCGTCGATCGTCGCGGGCGACGCCACCACCGCCGGACTGCGTACCGGCGATGCCTCAAGCGGCTCCGGCCAGCGGGACGCCGAGCAGGTGGAACGGCTCCTCGCCCAGGTCGATGCCATGGTCGGCCTGGCCGGGGTCAAGTCCGAGATCCGGTCATTGATCGACGAGATACAGGTCAACGAGTGGCGCCGCGAGGCCGGGCTGGCGGTCGGCGCGGTAAGCCACCACCTCATCTTCACCGGTGCTCCGGGAACCGGAAAGACCACGGTCGCGCGCCTGTACGGCGAGTTGCTGCGCGCTCTCGGCGTGCTCCCGGACGGCAAGTTCAAGGAGGTGTCCCGGCGGGACCTGGTCGGCCAGTACATCGGCCACACCGCCGAGAAGACCACCGCCGTGTTCGAGGAGGCGCTCGGCGGTGTGCTGTTCATCGACGAGGCGTACACCCTGTCGCGGTCCAGCGGCGGTGGCGCCGACTTCGGTCGCGAGGCGATCGACACCCTGGTGAAGCTGATGGAGGACCGGCGTGACGAGATCGCCGTCATCGTTGCCGGGTACACCACCGAGATGAGGGACTTCCTGGACGCGAACGCCGGTTTGGCGTCCCGCTTCGCCAAGACCATGGAGTTCTCCAACTACACACCGGATGAGCTGGTGCTGATCGTCAATCGGATCGCCCACAACGACGACTACCTGCTGGCCGGTGGCCTCGATGACGCGCTGCGGGAATGGTTCGGGCAAATCGAGCGGGATCAGAATTTCGGCAACGCCCGCGAGGCCCGGCGGCTGCTGGAGGGCATGCGCAAAGCTCAGTCGGGCCGGCTCCGCGGACTGGGCCGGATGCCCGACCGCGACGATCTTCGCACGCTGGTCCTAGACGATCTGCTGGCCGCCACCCGCTGAGCTAGGGTCATGGGATGCTGGTAGCCCGATCGGCACCGGAGTGCCGCCTCTACATGGACCTGCACCCGTGTTCGTGCGGATCGGCCGGGTTCGACGTGCGGCACACGCTCCAGTACGGAGACGATGGCGCGCTGATCGCCGTATACACAGGATGGTGCGATAAGTGCGGCCTCCCCCGGCGGTTCGAATTCGCTCTCGATCCGCAGACGCCGCCTCCGCCTCCGGCGTTCGGCGGTCCGAACGCGTCCACGATCATCTGCCCCGGCCAGTTCGCGCTCCTGGCCGATGAGGAAGCCGCGTCGGCTCCGCTGGAACCCGACCCGAGCGCGGCGGATCGGCGCGCGGCGGGCCGCGCCTCAATCGCCCGCGCCCTGGCCGCGCAAGAGGAGATCATCAAGCTCGTCCCGCCGGGCAGCACCGCCGTGCCCGCCAGCGCCTTCACCTCCGATGACGGCCGCGTGCTCTACCAGCGCGATCCGGCTCGATTCGACGCCGACCGGCTAACCGCGGTTGCCGACACGTACCGGGACATCCTGGCCCGGTACGACAGCTAGCCGCCGGGCCGGGACCGCCACTGCCCGGCGGCTCAGCAACCGGCTCGGACCGCCCAGCACGAGAGCTAGTGTGACTGCGCCGACCCGGTGACCCGCATCGTGTCCGCTGGCCGGCCTGATCCATGCGGCAGCGTGGTACGGCTCGACACCGCCGCGCCGTCGAGCACGTAGTCGGTGCGCGCGCCGACGTTGACCGTCGCGGCGGTGACCGCCGCGACCAGTACAAGCAGCACGAGTACTGGCGTGATGCGGCGCTGCGGTGGCGGTTCGAGCAAGGCGTGGACGCGACGTGGCGTCTGCCCGCCCACCATCGGCATCACGGTATGGACGTGGTGACCGTGAACGTGGAGCGCCGCCCGGGCGAGCGCCCGGGCGACCAGCCGACGGTCCGCGACGGCGACGGCGGCCCGTTCATCGGCCCACCGCTCCACCGACTCGGCCACGGCGACCGCGGTCGGCCGCAGCATCGGGTTCGCCACCGCGGCGAGTTCCACCACGGTCAGCCACCATCCATGCCGCAGCCGCAGGTGGGCACGCTCGTGGGCGAGCAGCGCCCGCTCTTCTCCCGGTTCCAGGGCCGCCAGCATGCCGGTGGTGATCACGATTCGCCCGCCGGCCGCGGGCGTCGCGTACGCGTCGGGCTGCTCGGACTTCACGATCAGCAGGCCGTCGCTGTGCGCCAGCGGCTTGACCAACTGGCGGAGCCGCCAGTGCGAGCGAGCCCGCCGGATGCCGGACCGGAGTACCGCCGTGGAGGCGACCACCAAGGCGACACCGCCGAGCATGGCGACCGCGGCCGGAACCGGGTTCGCCTGGTGCAGCAGCAACGGCGACCAGTCGCCTTTCGCAGCTACTTCCGGGATCTGTGCCACCCACGTGAACGCGAGCATGGAGAACACGTACGCGCACCCGGCGACCGAAGTGACGGCGGAGCCGACCAGCAGGACCGTCGCCGTGGCCGGCGGCAGCTGACGGGATAGTCGGGGCGCCGTAGCGGCAATCATGACCGCGGCCACCAGGGCCCAGCCGGCCGCCCACATCATCGGGGCGGCTCCTCGCCCGCCCGGGCCAGCAGGTCCGCCAGCACCGACTCGTCACCGGGCTGAAGCGCGCCCACGAACCGGGCCAGCACCGCCGCCCGGTTCTCCTGCGCATCGAGGACCTTGCTCATCTGGCGCGCGGCCAGCTCCGCGTCGTCGGTGATCGCGGCGTAAGCGTATCCCCGCCCGGACCGCTCGCGACTTGCCAGGCCTTTCTCAGCCAGCCGGGTCAGGACGGTCATCACCGTGGTGTAGGCGAGTTCGCTGCCCAGCCGGTCGCGCACCTCCCCTGGGCTGAGGGCGCCGTCCGTGCCCGCTAGCGTGTCGAGAACCGACTGTTCCAGGGCACCCCGGGTGCGACGCGCTGACCGCACTGAACCTCCCGCTGTCCTTACTACGATCTCCGCCACGACGATCCCCCGCTGCTACGGTGATCCCCCCGCCACGACGACGATCCCCGCTGTTCCTACTACAAATATTGTAGTAGCTTTTCCTACTACCCGCCGAGTAGTACCCACTATAGGGAGTTCACCGGTGCCCCCACCAGCAACGATCGCGATGATTTCGGCAAGCTTCGGGTCCGGCCACGATGTCGCCGCCACCGACCTGACCCGCCGCCTCAGCGCACGCGGGATCTCTGTCCGGCGCTACGACTTCGTCGACCTCCTCGGGCCCCGGCTGGGACCGGCCACCCGATCCAGCTACGCGCGACAGCTCGCCTACGCACCGGCGACCTGGGGCTGGGCGCTGCGGCTGCTGCGGCATCCCCGAGTCGTGGCGCAGTGCGCGGCCACCTGCGCCGACATCACGATGGACCGGCTCACCCAGGCGGTAACCGGAGTGGATGCGGTGGTGTCCACCTACCCGCTGGCCAGCCTCGCGCTCGGCGAACTGCGGCGACGCGGCTTGCCGGTGCCGGTGATCACGTTCTTCACCGACCTTTCGGTACACCCGCTGTGGGTATCCGACGCGGTCGACCTGCATCTGGCCCCGACCCAGCTGGCCGCTGCCCAGGCCCAGGCCGCCGGGGCGAGGCGGGTCACCGTCGTCGCACCGCCCGTCGACCAAGAGCGATTCCGGCCGGCCACGCCCGCCTCGCGAGCCGAGACGCGGCGGAGGTACGGCCTTCCGGTTCATGAGCGGCTGGCTCTCATCTCGTCCGGATCGTGGGGGGTCGGCGCCGTCGCCGCGACCGCCCGGGACGTGCTGCGCTCCGGCGAGGCCGTACCGGTGATCGCATGCGGGCAGAACGAGGTGTTGCGGCGCCGGATGGTCAGCCGGGGGTACGGACCGGCGATCGGATGGACCGACGAGATGGCGGAGCTGATCGGCGCCTGCGACCTGCTGGTCACCAACGCCGGCGGGATGACCGGTATGGAAGCGATCGCGTGCGGCGTCCCGGTGGTCGCCTACCGGCCGCTGCCTGGTCACGGCGTCACCAACGCCGCCGCCCTGCACGACGCCGGCATGGGCATTCACGCCAAGGATCCGGCCGGCCTGGCCAAGTCCCTGGCCGACCCGTGGCCACTGCGGTTCGGCGAGTATGCCGTCGCGCATCCGCACGAGGTGTACTCGTACCCGGATCCCGCCGACGTCATCATCGAAAGCATGAACCGCGACCGCACCCCGAACCCGGCGGGCATCCGATGATGAGGGCCGCCCGTACCGGGCTCATGATCGCCGCCGCGGCCGGAGCGGCCGGGGCGGTGGTACACGCGGCCCCGGCCATCGCGTCGTGGCCGTCGCTGCGCCGGAATCTGGCACCGCCATTGGCCGGTGTCGGCGCGCCCGGCCACGTCGCGCTGACCTTCGACGACGGCCCGGACCGCATGGCCACGCCCCGCTTCCTTGAGCTGCTCGACCGGCACCGAACCCGCGCCACGTTCTTCATGCTCGGTCAGCAGATCCGGCGCAACCCCTCGTTGGCGCGGGAAGTCGCCGCCGCCGGCCACGAGATCGCCTTGCACGGGTTCGCCCATCGTTGCCTGCTGGCCCGGACACCGGGCGCGACCTTCGACGATCTGCGCCGGGGTCGCGACACCATCGCCGACACGATCGGAACCGCTCCGGTCTGGTGGCGGCCGCCGTACGGGGTTCTGACGACCTCGGCGCTGCGGACCAGCCGTCGCCTCGAACTGCGACCGGTGCTGTGGACCGCGTGGGGTCGTGACTGGACCGCGACCGCGACCAGCGAGTCGGTCACCGGTACCGTGCTGCGAGCTCTGTCCGGCGGCGGCACCGTGCTGCTGCACGACAGCGACGTGACGGCATCCCCCGGCTGCTGGCGCGCCACGCTGGGCGCGGTCCCACGGATCCTCGAAGCCTGCCGTCAGCACGGCTGGTCAGTGGGTACGCTCGCCGAGCACGCGGTGGTCAGTTGACCCGCTCGGTTTCATCGGGACCGTGGCGGTAACCCTGCCGCGCAAGGCACCACCGGCCGGACAGCCGGCCAGTCCGATCGATTCCCGGCCGATCATGGCAATGCCGGCTGCTGGGGTCGCGGTGACCCGCACTGACCTACGCCGTGTAGGGTCGCGGTCGTCCCTGCCAGGATGGCTCCGTCGCCGCCGCGGGCCCGCCTCGGCGCGTACCGGGCCGGTGGACCTGCGGAGCCGGCACCACCCGCCATCGATCGAGGAGGCGCTGACGTGAACGGTCTGATCGGGCTGCTGGTCGCGGTGGCGCTGGCGACCATGGTGGAGGTGGTCGAGACCCTGACCATCGTGCTCGCCATCGGGGTTACCCGTGGCTGGCGTTCCACCTGGCAGGGTATCGGTGCCGGTGTGGCGGCGCTCGCGGCGATCGTCGCGATCGCCGGACCCGCGGTCGGCCGCATTCCGATCGGACCGCTACGGCTGATCGTAGGGGGCGTGCTGCTGGTCTTCGGCCTGCAGTGGCTGCGGAAAGCGATCCTGCGGGCCAGCGGGCACAAAGCCCTTCACGACGAGGACGCCCTGTACGCCGAGGAGGTGGACGCGTCCCGTGGAGCGGCCGTCACGCGCCGGCTCGCCGTCGACGACTGGTACGCCTTCACCGTCGTCACCAAGGCCGTGATACTCGAAGGCCTGGAAGTCGTGTTCATCGTCGTCACATTCGGTGTCAACGCGGGCCACACCGCCGCCGCCCTGGTCGCCGCCGGTATCGGCATCGTCATCATCTCGGCGGCCGGCGCCATGATCCGCGCCCCGCTGGCCCGGGTGCCGGAGAACACCATGAAGTTCGTAGTGGGCGCCATGCTGACCACGTTCGGGATGTTCTGGGCAGGTGAGGGCGCGGGCGTCAAGTGGCCCGGTGGCGACGTGGCGATCGGCTGGCTGCTCGCCTTTACCGTGCTGATGTCGCTCGCCGCCGTACGCCTGCTGGCACGTGGCACCCGAGGGCGCGCCATGAACCGGGAGATGAGTTCGGTATGAGATACCTGGCCGCCTTCGGCCGCTTCTGGTGGAACTTCATCGTCGGCGACGATCCGGTCCTCGCTGTCGGCGTAGTCATCGGCTTGTGCGGCGCCGCCGCGCTGGTCGCCTCCGGCTTGAACGGGTGGTGGCTGCTGCCCGCGGCGGCCGCGGCCACTCTCGCGGTATCGCTGCGCCGCGCTATCCGCCCCCGCAAAGCCCCGTCACCATGATCTGACGTCCGCTCGATGATCGCGAAGGGTATGTGCGCTATGCCAGCACAAACCCTTCGCGATCATGGAGTGCCAGCGGTGCTACCAGGTGATGCCGGCAACGAACGGGGTGTTCACCGCGGTGCCGGCGCTGTTGGCGCAGGTCACGTTGACCAGCATGTCCGAGGTACCGCTCTGGTACCAGCTGATGACATGGCACCGCGCGTCCTGATAGCCGGTCGCGTACGCGACGGCGTGCGACAGTGGATTGGCGATCTGCGGGAAGAACACCTGGTAGACGCCGGTCGTGATACGCGTGACCGAGTAGTCGGCGCTGGCCGAGCTACCGTTCGTCCACACCTTCGTCGCGGTACCACCAGAGGGGTAGGTGTCCGAGACGGTGATCAGTTCGGTCGGTGCGATCCGCTGGAGGAGGTCGTAGATCGAATAGCTGATCGTGAACCGCGAGTCGACGAGCGAGCCGTGCGTATTCCGGCATTGCACCCTCACCACGCCCGAGCCCAGGTAGGCGGCCACCTTGCAGATCACCGCGCTGCCGGTGTAGGCGGTGGTCTGGTAGAACGTGGTCTGGTGCTCTCCCGCCGATGACGGCATGTAGACGCGATAGGTGCCGACACCGTCCCGGTAGATCCAGGGCGTCCCGCCCGACGCGTCCCACCGGTACCACGAACTCGGCGCGTAGCTCGACGCCGTCGGCTGATCCGCCCAGAGATAGGTGCTGCCGCTGTCGGCGGTGGTCGGGGTGTCGTCCTGGAAGTTGGTCACGAACATGGTGTCGGCCCGCGCGCCGGACGGATCGAAACAGTCCACACTGACCAGCAAATCGCCGCCGGACGGGTACCAGTAACCGACCGTGCAGAAGTTGGCGGTGCTCCCGTAAGCGGTGGCGTGCACGATGCCGCCGCCGGAAGTGAGCAGAGCACCTAGCCCTCCGTAGCGGACGAGGTAGGTGCCGGTGCCGCTGCGTGTGACGGTAATGGCACCGTTGCCGTCATTGGCGGCGTAGTAGTAGTAATTCTTCCCCTCCCAGGTGCTGGTGATCGGGATGGTGTAGCTGGACGTGGTGGGCCGGTACGCCCACATGTACGCGGTGTGCCCTGGGACGAAGTCGGCGTGAGCGGGGGTGGCCTGCAAGACGATGGCGGCCAGCCCGGCAAGGACACCGACAGATGCGGCCAGCAGGCGGCGTGGTAACCGGAATGTCATGCCGCCGAAGCTAGGGCGGGCCGCCATGCGGCGCTGGCAACAGTCGGCTATGTGACCGAGGCTGGACATCAGGGTCCCACCCGGACTCACCATCATCGATGGCCCGGCGGCTGCCAGCGCGGACTAGTGTCCGGAAACGCACCGGCGACCGGAATAATGGATCTATGCGTCCATGCAAGCCATCGCGCCGTGCGCTTATTCTTGTCCGCCAGGCTCCGGCGGCCGGTCGCCGGTGACCGGGGTCCAGGAGTCGTCGCGCGGCATCGGGGTGGCCGCCCTCGTCGCGATCGGTATCGGAGGGATGGTCGGCGGCGGCATCTTCTCGGTGCTCGGGCTAACCGTCTCCGTGGCCGGCGCTGGGGCGTACCTGTCGTTTGTCGTGGCCGGCCTGGTCGCGGCGCTGACCGGCTGGTCGTACGCCCGCCTGTCGGTCCGGGTGCGCAGCCGGGGCGGGACCGCGACGTTCCTGGATCGCGCGTTCGGCGTCCGGATCGCCGGGCCGCTCAACCTGCTGCTGTGGCTGAGCTACTTCGTGATGCTCAGCCTGTACGCGGTGGCCTTCGGCGCCTACCTGGCCGCCCTGGTCGGCCTGAACCCGGACGGGGCCTGGCGGCGCGTCTTCGGCAGCCTGGTCATCGCCGTCTTCGCCGCCCTCAACATGGGCGGAGCCCGGCTGGTCGGACGTGCCGAGTCGGCGCTGGTCTATTTCAAACTCACGGTGCTGCTGCTGTTCTGTTTCGCTGGGCTGGCGTTCGTGGACGGTGCCCGCGTATCGCCGTCGGCCTACCCGCCGCTCAGCGCAATCGTCTACGCCGGCACGCTCATCTTCCTCGGGTACGAGGGATTCGAGCTGATCGCCAACGCCGCCGAGGACGCCCGCGACCCGGACCGCTCGCTGCCCCGGGCGTACCTCATTTCGATCGGCTCGGTCATCTTCCTGTATGTCCTGGTCGCGTTCGTCGCGGTCGGCAACCTGACGCCACACGCGATCGTCACCCAGCGAGACTACGCGCTCGCCGCGGCCGCCCGGCCGTTCCTGGGATCGGCGGGATTCAGCCTGATAGCGATCGCGGCAGTGGTGTCAACGGCGAGTGCGATCAACGCCACCCTGTACGGCGCGGCGAAGTTCACGTTCCTGATGGCCCGGCACGGAGAGTTGCCCGAGCGTCTGGCCGATCCGGTCTGGAACCGGCCGGTCGGCGGCCTGCTGGCCACCGCCGCGGGCACGCTGCTCGTGGTGAACACCGTCAACATCGAAGGCATCAGCCTGATGGGGTCGGCCGGATTTCTGATCATCTTCGCGGCGGTCAACCTGGCGGCCGCCCGGCTCGGCGAGACCCGGAGGATGTCCCGGATCATCTCGATCGCCGGTGCGGCGGCCTGCCTCGTGTCGCTCGTTGCGTTGAGCTATTACGCCGCCACCCATATCCCAGCACAACTCGGCGTCCTGGCCGGCCTGGTGGCCGCCGCGGTCGTCGGCGAATTGCTGGTACGCCGGCGCCGGACGAAGCGCTGACCAGCGCCGGAGCAAGAGGCGGGCAGACGGGCGGAAACCCCCTCGCCGGCTCTAGTGAAACCCACAGCGGGTTCACGTCCTTCTACCTGATGCTCGCGCACACCGTGCTGATCACGATCGGGTACACCGGCCCGGCGCGGGCGAACGTGCTCGCCGAGTTCTGGGACATGGTCGTCACCTACCCGGGCATGCTGCTGGCGACGGCGGGCACCACCCTGCTGGTGATGGTGGTCGTCACGTCGATCCGGGCCGTCCGGCGGCGGCTGCGGTACGAATCGTGGCATCTGCTCCACCTGTACGCGTACCTCGACGTCGGGCTGGCGCTCCCCCACCAGATGTGGACCGGCACCGACTTCGCCGGATCACCGGCCGCCACCGCATACTGGTGGACGCTGTACGCGGTATCCGCGGGCGCGATCGTGACGTACCGGATCGGTCTTCCCATCTGGCGGACCTGGCGGCACCGGCTCACGGTCAGTCACGTGGTCACCGAAGGCCCCGGCCTCACCTCCGTCTACTTGCGTGGCCGGCACCTGCACACGTTGCCGGTGCGGGCCGGGCAGTTCTTCGGATGGCGATTCCTGGACGGTCCGGGCTGGTCCCGGTCTCACCCGTATTCGCTGTCCGCGACGCCTCACGGCGACCTGCTGCGGATCACCGTCATGGATCTCGGCTACGGCAGTGCCCGGGTCGCCCGGCTTACTCCTGGCACCAAAGCGATCATCGAGGGGCCGTACGGGCGGCTGACCGGCGAGACCTACCCGGGCGGGCATGTGGTGATGCTGGCGTGCGGAATCGGCATCAGGCCACTCCTGGCGCTCTCAGGGGAACTGCCGTACCGGCGGGGCGAGGCAACTCTCGTCTACCGCGCTCGCAGCGAGGACGAGGTCGCCTTCCGGGGCGAGTTGGACTGGCTGGCCGCCAACCGCGGAGTCCGGATCACTTACTTGCTCGGATCCCGCGCCGACCGACGATCCTGGCTCCCGGCGTCGATCGCCCGGGCCGGCGACGTCAAGGCGCTGCGCCGGATGGCTCCACGGGTTGCGCGGTGGCACCTCGTCCAGTGACAGCGGAAGTTCCGGGTCGTCATACGGCTCGACGACGTACCAGGGATCGGTCGCCCAGACCCGCTGGGGCCCGGTACAGGTCGCCATCACCGTCGCGAACGGCAAGATTATGAGCGTTTCGGTACCGACGTATCCAAACGGCAACGGCCGGGACCAGCAGATCAACGCGTACGCGCTGCCGCGTTGGACGCCGCGAACCTCTAACTGCCCGCGCTGCCCACATAGCTGGGCTGCAATGCGAGCCGGGAAGGCCCATGGGCGGCGTGTCCGTCAGAACACACCATGAGCGAGCCGGACCCGACCGACGATCGTGTCGACGAGCTTCGGGCCGAGATCTCGGCCACCCGCCACGACCCCGGGTATCAGAGCGTGGTGGTTGCGCGATACCGCGCGCAGTTGCTGACCGAGCTGGGTCAGGAGATCTGGGCTCGCTACGAGACCTCCGGGGCCGATGCCGATCTCGCCGAGTCGGTCGTCGCGCTTGAGGAAGCGCGCGCGACGCTTCCGGACGAGCCGCTGATCGCTTGGTGGCTGGCGACATCGCTGAACGAGCGCTACTACCGCGACGCTGGCCCTGACGACCTGAACCGTGCCATCGACCTGTTCGCGGAGGTCGCCAGCGCAGCCGAGGTCGACGGGGAGGATGAGGGGTTGGCTCGATGCCGGAGGGCCAGTCTGCTGCTCGATCGGAGCGGGCCCACCGATCTGGACCAAGCGATCGACGAGTTGGACCGCGGGTTGCCCCTTGGCATAGGTCCGGACGGCGTGCCGTACGAGTGGCACTCGGCCGCCCTTGAGCTTGCCGGGCGTGGGTACGCCGCCCGGTTTGCCCGCGATCAGCGGCAGCCGGACGCGGACCGGGCCATCGAGTACTGGACCGGCCTGCTCGATGGCATGCCGCACGACGCCGAGACCGACCCCGAACTGCTGCTCGAACTAGCCACTCTCCGGCAGAATCGATGGGCGACCGGCCAGGATCCGGCCGATGTCGGTCGCGCTCGTGGTCTGGTCGAACGTGCCCTTTCCGCCGTCCCGGACGGCCACCCGCTGAGGTTCCGCGCTCTGCTGGCGTCCGTCGCGGTGGGCTGGAGCAAGTACCAGCTGAGCATGGACTTGGCCGAGCTGGAATCTGTGACCCAGGCGGGCGGCTCCGCCGCCGCTGTCATGGCCGCCGGAACAGCGGGTGGTGACCAGCTGGCACCAGGAAGCGATGAGATCCGGGCGCTGGAGACGCTTCGCGCCCTGATCGCGGCCGAGCGCGAGTTGCGCGGGCTGCCCACCGGGGCAGACGATCAGGCGTTGGTGCAGCAGGTCGCGCAACGGATAACGATGGGGCCGGACGGTACGCTAAGCGACGAAGCTGGCTTTCTCGTCCGCAGGCCGGTCAGCGAGGGTCAGATCGAGTACCGGCGCCGCAGCCTTCGCCAACGGTACGCGGAAATGGCCGCAGACGATCCGCGGCGGCCCTGGTGGGCGCTGATGCAGGTGGTTCTCGACATGCGCGCCGCCGAAGAGTTGGGCGAGCTTCCCGACGTCGCCCGACTGATGAGCTTGCTGGATGCGGTCCGGCCGGCCACGGCGACGAGTCCACAACTTGCCAGCCTGATCGAGCTGATGCGCGCGCAACTGGTCCTGCTCGGCGCGGCCCGCGGTGACGAAAACCACGACGTGCCCTCGGCAGTGTCGACGCTTCTGACGCACCGGGGCAGCGAGGGCTTGAGTCCGGACCTGTACTGGTGGCTCGACATGAGCCTGGACGTGGCGCCCCATCTCCAGATCGACCTTGACTCCGGCTTCGCCGGCGAGGCCGACGTCACCACGACCCGGCAGATCTCGGACGCGGCCGAGCGGGGTTGGGCGGCGCACCAATCTGGGGATCTGGACACATTGCACGGCGCGGTCGCCGAGTTGCGGACCATCATGACGGATCCAGCCAGTCACTTCGCACGGCAGCTGGCAACTCTCGTATTCGTCCCTCTGAAGGCCATGACGGGAGCACCGCTGAAAGCCTTCGGCTATGGCGACAGCTTCCTCCACGTCGGCGCGGCCCTCAGCCGGCACGCCGTCGCGGTAAGCCTGTCCGACCCGGAACGGAGCGCGCGCGCACTCGCCGACGCCGAACAGGTGCTGGCGTCCGTTCCGGCAGACGACCCGCAGGCCACGCAACTGCGGGTGCAGTTGGCAGGTGCCTACATGGTTCGGCTGGAACGCTTCCGGACGTTCGACGACGCCGATACGGTCGTCGCGCAGTTGGAAGCCGTGCTGCCGCAGCTCGGCCCGGACCGCCCTGAGTGGTCGATCGCGCATGAGTGGCTCGCCGCGGCGCGCCGGATCCGCGACGAGCGCGAGCCGAGCCGCGACCTCGGGCTAGAGGCCCTTCGCGGATACGCATGGCGGGTGATTACCGCGTCCGGACCGGACGCGGCCGGAGCGATCGCTCGTAACGCGGTCCGGTCGGCGCGGTCAATGGTCGACGAGTGTGTCACCGACAATCAGCCGGAACAAGCCGTCCAGGCGTTGGACTCGTGCCGAGGTTTGATGCTGCTCGCGGCCACCGCATCACGGGATGTGCCAACGCGGCTGCGCGCAGCCGGTCGAGACGAACTGGCCGCCGAGTGGACCGCGATCAGTGACGCCGATCAGCCCGTGCCGACCGATCTGCGCCAGCGGGCCATGCACGCCCTCCTGGACGGCGACGAGCAGGCCGCCCGCCACATCGCACCGCCGCCGGCCGACGAGATCCAGCGGGCGCTGGATCGCGCGTCAGCCGACGCTCTGGTCTATCTGACCCCGATGGACGGGGACCAGATCCCGGTCGCGGTGGTGGTTCCGGCTTCCGGGCGGCCGGAAATCCTACGCCTGCCGGTGCTCGCGCAGCGGTTTTCGGCCATCGACGACTACCTGGCCAGCCGGCTTTCCGGCCGGGACTCGCGCGGCGCTGTCCGAGATGCGATGCCGTCCGGCGCCGCCTCCGATGGGGTGTCCTCCGGCGCAGCGAACGCCGTATCCGACGGGGGTGCGGCGCTCGCGGCGCTGGCCTCGTGGGCCTGGCATGCCGCGATGCGCGAGGTGATGGCCTGGTGCCAGCGCGCTGGGATCGCCGCTCCGAGGCTGGTGCTGATCCCGATGGCCGAGTTCGGCCTGGTGCCGTGGCACGCCGCTCGCATGCCGGATGGCCGCCACCTGGTAGAGATGGCCACCATCTCCTACGCCGCGTCGGCACGACTGTTCTGCGAAAGCACGGCCCGGGACCGGCTTTCATCGGACGGTACCAGCCTCATCGTCGCCGACCCGACCGGCGACCTGCCACACGCGACGGAGGAGGCCAAAGCGATCCACGAGGCCCTCTACCCGGACGCCACCTACCTGTCGGCGGCAGCCATCGAGGACATCGTCGGCTGGCTGGACGAGACCCTGGCAGAGCCGTACGGGATCGCTCATCTGGCTTGTCACGGCCGGGTCGATCCGGGCCGGGCCGAATCCTCATACCTGCAACTGCGGGGCGAGACGCGCCTGGCCGCCGAACGGCTCATCGGTCTCGCCGGACGTACGGCACGCGGCTATCAGATCGCGCTGGTGGTCCTGGCCGCCTGCTCCACCGGGCTGTCCGGGCGCGCGTATGACGAGGCGTTCTCGCTGACCAGCGCCTTCGAGCTAAGCGGAGCCCGATCGGTGATCGGGTCGCTGTGGCGTGTCCCGGACGACCAGACGTCGCTCCTGATGTACATGTTCCACCACTACCTGCGAACTGGTGGCGCTGGTACGGCCGAAGCGCTCCGGCTCGCCCAACTGTGGATGCTGGACGCCGATCGGCAGCCACCGGACACCATGCCCGAGCAACTGCGGCTGCGGGCGAAAAATCCGGATCTCCGTGACCTGGTGGGCTGGGCCGGATTCACCCACTCCGGTCAGTGGTAGCCATGGACGGCGACCAGGCTCGCATCGACGGGCTCCGCGCAGTACTCGCCGATGCGACCGGACCCGGCCGCATCGGTCCGCTGATCGAGCTTGCCAAGGTCTACTCGAAGCGGTACGAGGAACGGCTCAGATCTGGCCGCAGCAGCAACAACGCTGACCTCGACGACTCGATCAACGCCCTCTCCGAGGCGCACGACCTAATGACCGGCCGGGATCCGATGCGCCCGCAGATCGCGGTGATGCTCGGCAACCAGCTCATGGTGCGGTTCGGCATGCGACGCGACGCGGCCGACGGCGATACCGCCATCACGATGCTCGAAGAGGCGCTGAGCAGCCCGGATCTGTCACCCGCGGACACGGCGATGGCACACATGAACGCCGGGCTGTCCCGCCTGGTTCGAGCACTGCCGGAGGCGGATCTCGGCTTCGGGGGACTCGACCCCGCCGCGGCATTCCGGCTACTCGGCTCGATTTCCGGCCGAAACCGTGACGACATTGCCCGGGCCCTGGCTCACCTGCAGACAGCCGCGACCGCCGAGGGCGCGCCCGTTCCCGGACTCAGCGAATCGGTCGCCAAGATGCTACCGGTGGTACGGATGCTGGCCGGGCTTCTCGGAGCCGACGGCTCGATGTCCGGAGGGGGTCTGGCCGATATGTTCGGTGCCGTCAGCGGCATTATCGCGGCGACCCCGCCCGGCACGCCCGGATCCGAGCAGATCAACCGCATGAGGGCCGCGATATTGAGTACGGCCTCCACGCGCCAGCCGCCGGCCGAGCCACATCGCCAGGTCAGCAGGCTTGATCCAGGAGCAGTCCGGTGTACACCTGCGGCTGGCGGCATTCCTGCACGAGTTCGGCCGGCTGACCGGGGACGAGGCGGTCATCCGTGCTACCGGGCAGCCGGCGACCGAGCCCCTCACGCCGGCGACATTGCGACTGCTCGCCGAGGCGACCATCGCGGCCGTGGCCGACGGTGGTCGCTGCGATGCCGGCCATCTGGTGGCGATCGGCCGGGAGATGGTCGAAGACGCCGATCGCGCCTCCGCAGATCGTCGCCTCTCCGGATCGCGGCGAGCGCGGTTACTGCCGGCTGGCGCTGGCGATGGCCCTCATCCTCGGGCGCGGGCCCGCCGATGGATCCACGGCGGCCGCCGAGATCCGGGCCGGCCTCGGGACCCTCCACCGGACAGCCCGGCCGGCGCGATCGGCCTGGAGCTACTGGTACCGCTGATCGACGAGCGCTTTCCGCTCGCGGCCCTGCCGGACATCGGCACGACCGCCGCGGCGACCGCCGTGGCGCGAGCGGTGGTGGCCCTGCGGCGAGCGGTCACCGAACTGGGCCAGCCACCGGGCGATCTCGACGACGCGGTCAACGGGCTGCCCGAGACGTACCCGTTGACCAGCCGCCTTCGCGCCGCGCTCGGCGCCGCGCTGGTCGCGACGCGGCGCCCGGACGCGGTCGGGCGGGGTGCCGGTCTGCTGCGGACGTTGGCCCGGCAGGATCCCGGCAACGACGCGCTGGCCGCGCTGGCCGGCCATGCGGCGCTGTTCGCTGTCGAGGCGGCAGGTGCCACCGCCGAGGACGCGATCGCGCTGCTGTCCGAGCCGGGGCCGCTCGGCTCGGCGTGGCTGGCGCGGGCCCGCGCGAGCGGTGATGAGAGTGACTTGGCCGAGGCGATCACCCTGCTGGAACGCGCCGCCCGCGATTTGGATCCGTCCGGTTCACCGGTGGCCGACATCGGCCGGGTCGGAACCGATCTGGCCGAGGCGTACCGGATGCGGGGCGATCTAGGCGGAGCGGTTCAAGGCGGGCTCGCGACTCTGCGCACTATGGTGACCGCCGGGGCACCAGGCACGGAACGGCTGGCCAGTCGCCTCGCGGGCTGGTGTGTCGCGGACGGCTGGCTGCCCGGCGCTGTTGAGGCGATCGAACTCGGCTTGCATGGGCACCCCGACAGCGAACTGCCGTACGGACTGGCGCCAGTGGAGGGGTCGCTCGACGATTCCCGGCGGATGCGTGCCGAGCGGGGTCAGTCACCCGATGTTGGGGCGCCGAGCGTCGAGCGCATCGGCACGGCGTTGTGCGCCACCGGAGCCGATGCCTTGGTCTATCTCGCCGTCGCTGCGGGCCGGGCGGTCGTCGTTACCAGCGAAGGACGCACGGTGGCCGGGCCCGCGCTGGCCGGTCTGACCGGAGCCCACCGCCACCCGCCCGAGCGGTGGCATGACCAGGCCGCCACGGTGGTCGCCGAACTTGCTCGGTATCGCCGGGTGGTCTTGGTCGTGACCGGCGACCTGCGGGCGCTCCCCTGGCACGCGGCCCGCGTCGGTGACCGCCATCTGGTGACGAGCACCGCCGTGTCCTACTCGCCGTCGGCGTCGATGTTCGTCGAGGTCGCGGGCCGGCCATCCGGCTCGGTCTACGCTCGCCCGATCTTCGTAACCGCCGCGGGCGGCACGGACGCCCGGATTTGATGGGGGACCTGCGGAAACGTTCTACCCGAACGCCATTGACGCGAGCCCGGCCGACCTGGCCGGGATGTGCTCGCCGCCACCGTCGCTGATCCAGGTGATCGGCGACCTTCCGGACCAAATCGCCGACGTGTCCGGGCTGGTGGTCCTCGACCGCGGCGGTGATCGCGCAGCCGAGTTGCTCGCGGCCGGGGCGACGGGCGTGATCTGCGGCGACCGGCCGATCCACCCGAGATGCTGTTCATGCTCCATCACTACCTGGTATTCGAGGAATTGCCGCCGACCGAGGCACTGCGCCGCGCGCGATCGTGAAGATGCTCGCCACCGGGAGCGCGCCTGCCCGACCACGCGCCGCCCGATCTGGCGGCCGATGCCGGCGGCCGGCCGGGCTGGTCCCGTCGGGATGGTTCGGACCCCGCACTACGGACGCTGACCGGCAAGAGCGCCACCGCTTTCCGTCAGTACCGGGTGAGGCGATCCGATCTGAGGTGTGACATGGCAGACCAGGGCGCCGCACTGAGACCGGATATGGGACATCTCCACGCTGTTCGCGAAATCGGTGGACGACGACCAGCCGCCGGCGCCTCCAGCCGAGCCGGATGGTGGGCATGCACGGCCGAAGCCGCGCCAGCCGATTCACCGTCGCCCTGACGAGCCGGCCGGCCGCAATCGGCACCGGCCTTGAACCCGCGACCGCGGCCGGCGAACCCGCGGCGCCGCCAGCCGTTCCGCAGCCAAGGCCACCGGCAGAGCCCGAGGCGGATGCGACTCGACCGACCGATGCCCGAACCAGGGACGCCCGAACCACCCGCGCCGGGATCCGATCAGCCGGTGACGCCGCTGCGATTCGGTGCCGTATTTGCCAGACGCAGTACGCATCGCGGTAGCCGCCGCTGTCGTTGTCGCCGCAACCATCCCCGCCGCGATCCTGATCAGCCGCTCCGTTTCCCGAGGGACGGCACGGACACCGGCACCGCGGCGGCCGGCACGGTTTCGGACCAACGCTGGTCAAACCGGCGGCGGCGCGGAACCGACCGATGCCGGCGTGGGGTCTTCCGAACCGGCCGGGACGTCGGCTGTTCGCCGGTAGCGTCGCCGAGCGCCAGCCCGACTGTCATTTCCGACGCCTGACTCAGGCTGAGGCGCTTGCGCAGTCCCGGCAGGCGACGAGACGCCGACCTTCCTGGGGTCACCTTCGACGGGCAGTACGTCGGCACAGTCGCCTCCAAGTCGATCGGGATCTCCGATCCGCTGCAGATCGCGGCGAACGGCACGCACCGCTTCTACGCCGCCCGACTCCTGGCCGAGCATCTCAAGCTGCGAAACGGGCGACGAACCTCAGCGCCCGGTGGTCCTGCTGCTGAGCACCGACTACGGCAAGCGACAGCTCTACCACGGCAATCCGCTATGGGTTACGTTCGCGCTGGGCGACTTCTACTCCGCCGCCGACGTGGAGCAGTGGTGCGAGAGGCGCCTTCCTGGACCTCAGCGGCAAGTACCTGAGTAATCAGTGTGCCGTGCGACGGCCAAGCTGATCAGGATCATGCCCTCGATGAGCAACAAGATGCCGAAGACTAGGGGTCGGCGAGGGCCGCGACCATGGCGAGGGCGAGCAGGATGAGGCCGATGATAAAGTCGACGAGGCCGAAGATGAAAGGGCCGACCTGCCGCCCCCGGCAAACCGCCGATCATGGCGAAGACGCCGATGACGAACAACGAGAACGCCGAGCCGGTCACGATCGCTGTAGGGCAGCACGACGGCCGCGAAGATCGGATGCCTTAGACGATCATGCCGGCGACATGCCGAGCAACGCCGATGAGCAAACGACGATACCGAAGGCACGGCAAGATCGACGAAGACGCGGACGAGTCCAAGCATGCCGACGAAGAGCCAGTAGAAGCCGAGGAAGACGACGAGGGCGACGAATGTCGCGCCGGGGTCTGGTAATGAGCAGACCGCCGAACATGATCGTGGGCGACCCCTTCGAGGAGAAATGATCCGCCAAATGCTGGATTGGTCTTTGCGTCGATGGCTGCTGCCATTGTGAGATCCTCCCTAAGCCGCCTCTATCGAAAAGCCGGCGACGGGCAGCCAAACTGAGCCGGCGACGAGCTTTACGGGTAAGTCGTGGATAGGCTCTCCTTGTGACAGTGATACTGCCAAAGAGCTTTCCCGAACCCCTGCTTTCAGCCGGGACTGGAAGGGGAATCCCGGTGGCGGAAGCCGCCCCGGTGACCTGATTTAAGGGTGATTCCGGTCCCGGTGCAAAGCGACGCTTGAGGCGGGCTCGTCCATGCCACTACCCGTTATCCGCGTTCCTGCTCGACTGGCGTGCCAACGGCACGACCGAGGCCGAGGCGCGAGATCCGGAGGAAACGGCGGTCGCCTTCACCTTCAACAACCGCCTTCTACGCGGTGATGATGGCCACGCCCCAGGACCTTGAAGACTTCGCCATTGGCTTTGCCCTGACCGAGGGGGTCATCTCCTCGCTCCAGGCCATCGACAATATCGCAGGTGGTCGAGGAGGAGAATCGGCATTGAACTGCGCGTCCGGCCAGGCGAGGGACGCCGCGGAGTTCTTGGGCCGGCGGCGGAAAATGGCCGGGCCCGACGGCCTACCTGAGCCTATGCGGCGTGGAAAGCCTGGGGAGGCGATGTGGCCCCCGACCGAGGTCGGCAAAGGGCGCGTATCTACGGCAAACCAGATCATGGCCGCGGCGGGTCTCTGTTCCCGACGGCAGGAATTGAAAACCGCGAAATCCGCGCGGTTCATGTGGCGGGCTTCTGGGATCCGGAGCGAAAGCTGGTCGCGGTACGCGAAGACGTCTGCCGTCATATGCGCTCGACAAGCTTGCCGGCGCACTCGCCCGGCGATGGCGCGACGGCCGAGCAGGGCCTTGTGGGTGCTGACGAGCGCGTCTCCGTGGAGATGGTGCAGAATCGGCGGCGATCGGCGTGCTCGATCATCGCCGCGGTGTCGGGCGCGCGACGGCGCTCGTGGTGGCATGGCCGAGGCGTGCGGCATGACGCTCGTCGCGATCGCCCGCAAAGACGTAAGTTTCAGGGTTTCATCCATCCCCACCGCGTGACGGGGTAGCTCGAAAGCGACGTCGCTTAAGACGTTCCGGCGTTAGAAGATGGCGGTGATCGACCCGACGATGCGTTCATCGCACTGAAATACATGGGCGAGCTGTGAGCAGCGGCGATATCGTATCCGAATAGGCGCACGTCGAGCGAGAAATCGGTGCCCTTGTTGAACTCCGAGGTCAGGCCGGCATTCCAATAGGTGTCAGCGTGGCCGCCTTCGCTCTCATCGCCCCATCACGCCGATGAGCGCGCTGCACGCTGGACCGAAGGATTCCGATCTTGTCCAAGGCGTAGCTGGCCGATCCCCTCGACCACGTCGCTGGGCCCGAGATCGCCTGAATCGTTCGGCGTCCACCCAAGATTGTCACGCCGAGGGCCTGAGCTTGTCGAAATGAAGTGTAAGAGGCTGCGGTCCCGACTCCACATAGTCGAGCTTCCACGTCTCAGCGCCCCGGGAAAGGTGTAGTAGAAGACGCCGAAGTCGAAGCTGATGCCCTTCCATTCCGGCCGCACCCGCCATACCAATCGTTCTCAAGGTCGGCACACCGTCTGGATGTTTCCGGCCGGGTCGATGTCCGTTCCGAAATCCACGTTCGATCCCCAGACGCCAGATAAGGATCTTGTATTCGAGCTCGAACCCGCCTTGCAGGGCGGGCCCCTTGTCGGATCTGCGAGATGCCGCGAAGATGTAGTCGGTGGTGAGGGTCGTGTTGGCTGAGAAGACGGAGCCCCCCGTCGGCGCTTCTGGCTGCGGCGAAAGTCTCGCGTAGGGATCTTCGGCGAGCGCGGGCCCGGCAAGGCCGGCAGATGACCGTATACGGGAATGATCCCGGCAAGCCGCTTCACAGTCCGCTCTGGCCCCCCATCCGCGCCGGCCCCCCCGCACCGTTCATTCGACTACGGACGATTACATCAGAGGATAGGCGCGTCGCGCCCCGGGCGCAACGCGAAATGCCAGATTTCCAAGTCGTTTCTCGCGATTGGCGCGGCGGCGCGCCTCAGGAATAGGTCACCCAGACATTGGGCTCCTCATAGGTGCCTGTCTGCCGGTCGACATCGATCTTGACCGGCGCGATCGCCCCTTCAGGCGTAAGGCCCGGTTTCCTTGAACCTCTTCTTGGACCAGTTCTCCCAAAAGCCGAGCGGCTCATGCACCACCATGGACCGCTCGCATGGGCCGATCAGCTTGCCGCCCGAGGACAGGTGGCTCCGGAGCCAGGGTCGTAGCGCCTGCCCCTTGGGTCGGTCCACGTGAGATACTGCGAATCGGCACCCAGGGGTGGCGCACCTTGCCCGACGGCCGCACCGGCGCCACCAAACCGCGCAAACCCTTGGATTTCCGCCAGGTCGATCATGGCGCGGATCATCACCCGGGCGTAGCCCTTGGACGGTGGACCGCCGGAACCGAGATGGCCCAAGCACCCAGCATGTTGAGTCTGGCGTCTCTTGGACTCGCGGCGGTCTCGACGACCCAGTCCCACCCTTCCGGGGGCAGATCATCGGGGCCGAGCAAGCAAACGGCACACAATTGGCCACGGCACGGGATAGCCCGTCTCCTCGTCTACGAAGCACAGCTGTAGTCCGGATACTCGTCTCAGCAGGCCCTGGTAATGCTCAGAGATCTCCGGGTCTGGTCCGTCTGACCCGAATGGAGTAGCGTCAGATCACGGTAGATGACCGCAGCTTTGCTGCCACTGCAGGTGAGTGGATCAATAGACGTCAGTACCGGGGCCTCCTGGTTTCGAACCTCAGCCACGGTCGCTGGGGTTTGCACCGACGGGTCATGTTCTGCCGTGACCGACCCCAGGGCAAACCCACCGAACAGTAATAACAATCCGAACACGATGTCCATGGTGTCTACCTCGCTACCGAAACCGGATCGGCCGTTCCCGCCGGCCCGTTGAACGTGACCTGTCCGGTCAGACGCTCGATGTGGGTGAGAGTCCAGCCGGACTGTTGCTCGCCTGCCTTCAGGAACGCCACCTGCCCGGCCTGGGACACGACCACATAGGTCTGATCGTCCCACTGGTCGATTGCATCAACGAGACTGGAAGGGAGGCTGAGTGGCGCTCGCCGCGCTATTTCCCTGGCGATTGGCTTGCGCTTCGTGACCGTGAGTGTCTGGACAGACTTGGAGAGAGTATCCAACCGTTGCGTGGCATCACTCAGGCGTTGATCCAGGTTCTGGTTGTTTTTCCCGAGATCAGCGATCGCCACACCCATCGTCTGTATCTGTTCCGCCTGTACCGACGCGTACGACGCCCTTCCACTACAATGGCCTGGAGGGTCTCGAACCGCCGGTCGACTTGATCAGAGAGTGACGTCAGCGTCTGGTCAATTGACGCGATGTCCTGATCGGTGTGCGCATGGGCCATTTCGCCGGACATCGCCTCCGGCTCGATCGGGTTACCGGATAACGGTTCCGATGTCTCGTTGACGGGAACCGACTCCTCACCAACGACCAGCAAGCCCTGCGCACCAACCATAATGACCCCGATCACGACCGCGGCCAGGACGCTCTTGTAGGGCATCCGTCGGGCGGTCGGCGGCGAGCCGGCATCGGCCGGGAGTGAGACCTCATCAGAAGGGTCCGGTTGAACGGCTCGCGTCTCAGTGCGCATGGGGCGGAATCTCCGCGATCTGCGATTCCCCATCACCCGATGGCC
>CAVSGF010000007.1:0-51307 GCA_963727415.1 uncultured Actinomycetota bacterium | reverse complement strand
TCATAGACGCCCCACATTCCGCCGCGCCAACCCCAACGCGTCTCTCAACCTTCTCGCCATGCCGCGTCGACGCCGTGCGGGTCCCAGCGCCACCGCGATTTTCCCTGTTCCGGGCCGTTCAGGCTGGCGGCTGGACGCGCGCGAGCGGCGCTCCATCACCAGGACCGAGCGCGCCCGGCGCGACGTAGATGACCGTGGCGCGCCCACCCGTGAGGGCAGCAGCGCGCATACGGTCCTGCCCGGTTTCCAGCTGTCACCGCCGCCGCTGACAAGGTTCTGACGGCTCCAGCTCCTGCGTGGAGGGGGGTCCTGCGCGCCACCCGCGCACGGATTATTGGTGTATTGTCCGTCACCATCATCGAGAAGATGCGCGCCCCCGCGCCGCCGGTTTCAGGCGCGCGCCTCAGTCGGGGAATCCGCTGACACCTCACTAAAGGAGGCCGTATTGAGAAGTCCGTAGGCGACGGGCCAGTTCCGGCATCGCCACGCCCATGCGTGGCAGTATCGTTGCGGCGACCGCGGGAGGGCGAGCCTATTGGCTGCCGCCGTCGCTACGGTATCCAGGGTTGGTGTGGGCCCTGATCTGGATCATCGTCTGCATCTTGGTGGTCCTCCTGCTGGCGCTGCTCGTGCGCCACTTCGGCGGCGCCTCGCTCTGGGTCAAGATCGGCCGCTTCTACCTTGAGATCGGGTCAACGACCGGCCGCATCATCGACCCCTCCATCGCCGGTACCACGACAGCGTCGTCCGCGATCGTTGTCCGGCTCGGTCGCATGGGGTTGGGCCCGCGGATCGAAGGTGCCTGAGCCAGCGCGGTTCCCGGGCCCGGGCCATACGTGACTACGCCGCGGCCCGCTGCTTGACCGCAAGCGCCGGGGCCGGCTCCAGCCTCACCTTGAAGTGCCTTAGCAGTCGCGGTGCTGAGACGATTCGGTACCCGCTGACTCGTTCCGGGTCCTTGGCGATATCGGCGAGGACAGCGGCGACGTACTGAAGATGCCGGTCGGTATACACGCGGCGCGGGATCGCGAGCCGTACCAGCTCGAATGGCGCGGGTCGACCAGATTGTTCCGCTCGTCCATTTCGCCGAGGTAGAGCGACCCCAACTCGGCGCAGCGGATACCTCCGTCAAGATACAGCTGGCAGCCGAGGGAGTGGCCGGGGATGCTCCGGACTGAGGTGGGGCAGCAGCCGACCCGCATTGAGGTAGAGGGCGTGGATGCCGGCCGGCTGGACGGTATCGACGCCGGCCGCGTTGATCATTTCCGCCATGCGCGCGGTGGACGCGGCACGGGAGCGGAGGTACCCGGGATCGACCACCTCGCGGAGGCCCTGTGCCAGCCGTTCGAGGTCGTGGCCGGCCAAACCGCCGTACGTGGAGAAGCCCTCGGTGGCGATGAGGTTGGCCTCGCAGACGGAGAAGAGTTGCTCGTCCTTCAGCCCGATCAAGCCGCCGACCGCGGACAGCCCGTCCTTCTTCAGGCTCACCACGCATCCGTCGGCGAACTGGAACGCCCGTGTGGCGATCTGACGTGGGGTCAAGCCGCCGTAGCCTGGCTCGCGTTCGTGTACCAGCCAAGCGTTTTCCGCGAATCGCGCCGCGTCGAGGAGGAACGGCACCCGGTACCGGCGGCACAACCGGCTCGCCGCTTCCATGTTCGCCATGGAGACGGGCTGCGCGCCAAGACCGTTGTTTATGATCGTCATGAGGACCAGTCCGACCTTGCTGCCCTCCGGCCCGGCCAGGGTTCGCTCTAGCGCATCCAGGTCGATGTTGCCCTTGAACGGCTCGGCGCTGTCCAGGTCGGTCGCTTCCGGGCACGGCAGGTCACGCGGTTCCGCACCGGCCAGTTCGACGTTGGCGTGCGTGGTGTCGAAGTGAGTGTTGCTGAGGCAGATCTGGCCCGGCCTGAGCAGGCTGGAGAAGAGGACGCGCTCGGCCGCCCGGCCCTGGTGTACCGGAAGGACGTGCGGATACCCGGTGAGATCGCGAACCTCATCGCGGAAGCGGAACCATGACCGGGCACCCGCGTATGACTCGTCGCCGAGGGCGGCGGCGGCCTCTTGCGCGTCCGAGGTCGCACCGGTACCCGAGTCGGACAACAGGTCGATGGTGATCTGGTCGGCGCGCAGGTTGAACGGGTTGTATCCGGCATCGGCGAGCGCCTGTCGACGCTCCTGCGCGTCGAGAAACGCGATCGGCTCAACGACCTTGATGCGGTATGGAGGCAGTACGTTGCGCAGTTCCGCTGTCATGGGTTTCTCCCTCACCGTTTCGTTGTGTTGCCTCACGCGGCAGATCGCCGCCACGCGCTATCGGTATCTGTCGTGCACGCGAGGGACTGACCTGGTACGCCTCGGCAGACAGGTAGACCGTCACGCCGGGGTCGGGGCCGTCCCAACCGCAGCGAAATGTGTGCGATCAGCCCGACGCCTTCGTGAAGCGGTCGGGTCTGAGCGCGGTGATGATCCGGTCGAGTTCGGCGCTGTCGAACCCGTACTGGTCCAGCAATGCCACCGTTCGGCACGGGCCTCCTCGTCATCGCTGACGTAGCTGCGGATCGGGACGTACATGCTGTACCCGACCGGACCGTTCGCGTCCGCCGAGAAAGGTGTAACTGGCAACGAGCGGCCGCCCGGAGAAGGTGCCGAATCCGCCGGCGGCATGTGCAGAACTCGACGACTTCCTCGGCGATCGATACTTTGGACCGCCATGGCCGCCCGCACCATGTCGTGCACCACGGCATCATGGTGGGTCACGTAGAGCTTGACTCGAGCGTGCGGCGCGTCGTGCAGGTCCACCGCGAAGAACGTCAGCCGGTCTGACCGGCCCAGTTGGCCTGGCCGCATGCTGCGGCAGAGCATCTGCCGGTACGACGCGCCGAGCCCGAGCCGGTCGAGTGCCTGTGCCACAAGTTCCGGCGCGCGGTCGACGCCCTTGAGTTCGGGATTGAAGTAGACCTTGAAGTCCGGCTGGCGGCCCGGATGGAAGACCAGCGAGTGCCAGATCCCGAACCCGCCGAGCGGTATATCCGTATCGAAGACCTCGCGTACGCGATTAAACTGCGAAATCGATAGGCCGAATCGTGCCGCCTGCGTCTCGATGAACTTATGCGCCGCCGCCAGATTCGCCGCCGATCGGGCGTCGGGTCAATCGACTCACCGAGAATCCGCAACGTGGGGCGTTCGTTCTGATTGAAGGCGATCGAGAACTCCACGGGAGTGTGATCGTCGGCCACGCCCGATGGCCAGGCGGGCGGGAGAGACAGTGGGCGCGACCGCCGGGTCCAAGAAGATCAGCCAGCAATCCACTGGCTGATCCGAATCTATGCCAACGACCCGCATAGGCGCTCTAGTTTGCTATCTAGAGTTTGAAAAGGGACAGATCCTCCAATGTTCCTTCGATCTCCACTCACGGCTGGTTGGCTCGAACTGAGCTGGAATGTAACCTTCGAAATGGTCGACTACTTAGAGTAGTAATTCCAGGTCCAGATATAGGATTGATCTTGGGCACGGATAATATTCCACAAAGGCGCCAGATATGGAACGGCCACTTCTGCCCGCCCGCCACTGCGCTCTACTAATTCGAGGTAACCCGGACGGGGCGCTCCGTCGGCAGCGTCAGGTCCATCCAGGTCGGTATGAATACATGCGACTAGGCAGCCCCAGTCACCGCGCGCGGTTAGGGCGATTATGACCGGATACGGGAAAATCTGCGAGTTATAGTAAGATACGCAGACGACGCACATAGGCCGAAAGCTGAGTGATCATCGGCCTCTCGGTTACAGCCGGTATGAGTGCCGATCCGGTCACACGCTCGAACGAGCGAGGCCGGCAGTCGCGACATGGCGTGCTGCACCAGGCGGATCAACGCCTGCTTGCTGGAGTAACGGTCCCGAGCGTCGAGACCACACGAGCGGCGCAGCCGGATTCAGTTTCAGCGCAGCCCGGATCTCCTCTTCGGTGTACAAGCACTCGCCGAAGAACGTGTTGACGGCAGCGACGAACGGGATGTGTCGCCGTTCAAAGTAGTCGATGGCCGAGAAACTGCTGTCCAGCCGTCTGGTGTCGACAAGGACTATCGCGCCGACCGCGCCATGTGCGAGCTCGTCCCACATGAACCAGAATCGGTCCTGGCCCGGCGTGCCGAATATGTACAGCACAATTTCAGCATCGATTGTAATGCGCCCGAAATCCAACGCCACCGTGGTGGTCGTCTTCCCTTCGACACCGGCCAGGTCATCAACCCCGACACTCGCCTCAGTCAACACTTCTTCGGTAGTCAGCGGGGAAATCTCGCTGACCGATCCGACCAATGTGGTCTTGCCGGTGCCGAAGCCGCCTGCGACAACGACCTTGACCGATTTGCGACCCACAGCTATCAGTCCCTCTTATTGTCTACAGGGTTTCCAGACGGGCGAGAATTGATTCCAATATTCCGCGATCCACGACTGTTTCCTCCGCCGGCGAGCCGACCGTAAGCAACCGCCGTTCAAGCAGCACGTCGACCAGTAGCTTCGTCACCGCGAGCGGGTAGTTCAGGTAGGCCGCGAGTTCAGCGATGGACATCCAGGTCCAGCACCGATTGACGATTGCCTCGTACTCCGGCTCCAACGCCCTCGTGTCGACTGGCAGGGCAATGACCTGAGTAGCCAGATCCAAGCTCGTGTTCCGGGGGCTGGTACGCCCGTTGACGAGGACGTAGAGCGGCACGAACCGTCCGGCTTCCTCGTCGTCCCCACGCCAGGTGCCATGAGTCATCGGTTGCGCCCTTAGGACGAGTGGGTCGCATCGGCGCGCGGTTCGGACCCGAGGTACTGGCCGATTCGGGTCACCAGGCGACTCATCTCGTACGCGACCGTTCCCATGTCGACAGCTTGATCACAGAGCACGGCCAGCCTTCCGTTGTGCCCCGCCGCGGCCACGAATAGGGTTTGATCACGATATTCGGTCATCACCTGCTGAACGGGACCGCTGTTGAACCTCCGGCCGGTGCCGGCGGCCAGGCTGTACAGCGAGGACGCACCGGCGGCGAGCACCTCGGCCGCGTCCTGTGGCAGCGACGTGGACTTCTGAACGATCAACCCGTCTGTCGAGAGGACGACGGCGTATAGAACGTTCGGTACCGTGACGAGTTCGTCCAGCATCCAGGTCAGATCACTGTGCGACGTCGTATCCATCATGCGTTCCTGTCTCGGTCAATCCTGTTTGATGTTTCGACGTTGTCCTCCGCGCGACCAGCTCGCCAGCCCTGCTGGTACCGCGCGAATCGTTCCTGGGTTTCTTCCGGTGACCTGACCAACTCAGCCGTGTCCCGGTTGGCCGGGTTCTCATCGCGCAACTCGGGCGCTAGGTGCTGCTGAGGCTGCCGCTCCGGCAGCGGCGGCCGATCCGTGGGCACCTCCGCGTCGACCCGAGGAATGGCAGGCCCCAGCGGCAGAGGATCCGTGACTGCGCTGTTCGGTTGGTCGTTTGTCATTAAGCCACCCGGACGCTCGATACGTGGTGGTTCGTGGCCGTTTTGGGTGCTCGTCTCCGGTATGGCAGCGGTGGAGCCGAGCGCCGACGTGTGGCGGAAGTCGTGCGAGCCACCGATCGCAGCGGAGGTGGGATTGAGTTGGGACGTACCTGATCGAGGCAGCGGTACGTGGGGGCTGGCGGAGGCCGCGGCCGACAGCGCCGGCGCGGCTTCAAGGATGTCCGCGATCGGCAGGTCCGCGTCGGAGGTGATCAGGCGGTCCGGCACCAGCACGATGGCCAGGAGCCCTCCGTACGCGGAAGAGCGCAACGTCACCTGGATCCCGCCTCGCTTGGCCAGCTCCGCGACAACCCACAAGCCGATCTGCGAGCCATCCTTCAACGCCGTAACGTCGGGCGTCGGCGCGGTGGCAAGCAGTTCGTTCGCTCGCTCGATGTCGTCGGGGATCATTCCCAGGCCGGCATCCTCGATCTCCACCACCACACCCCGGGTGGCACGTGTGCAGCTGATCCAGACCGCCGACCCGGGAGGCGAGAAGGCGAGAGCGTTGTCGAGCAGTTCGGCGAGAAGGTGCGTGGTGCCGGCGACGGCGCTGCCTTCCAGGGCCACATCGACGACGCGGCGGATGTGAATTCGCTGGTACTGCTGGGTTTCGCTGATCGCCGCGAGCAGGATCCGGCGCACCGGGACCGGCTTGTGGAAACGCCGTCCGGTCTGGCCGCCGGCCAGGATGATGAGGTTTTCCAGGAACCGCCGGGTCTGAGCGAGCTGATGATTGACGTCGAACAGCTCCGCCAGCAGGCTCTCGTCGCCGATGCGGTTCTGCAGGTCCTCGATGACCTGCAGGCCGTGCTGGAGCGGGCTTTGCGGGCGGCGCGCGACACCCATCAGCATCGCGAGACCCGCGGCCCGTGTGCTCGCCTCGTCGATCGCCGCTCCGATCGCGACCTGCAGCGATCGATTCAGGACCTCGGCGAGTTGGCCGATCTCATCGCCGCCGTAGTCGTGGCCGGGCAGTTCCACCGCGGGGTCGACCTTTTCCTGGCGGCGCAGTCGGTTCATCATTTCGGGAAGCCGCTTGTCCACCACTGTCGCCGCGTCCCGGCCGAGTTGCGCGAGCCGGACGGACAACGCTCGGTCGACCAAGACCTGCGACTGACGCGCGGCCCACACGATGGCGCTGACCGCGATCGCGAGGGCGATCAGGCTCCCGAGGAGCGCGGTCAGCAGTTGGTTGTTTCCGGTGCGCAATGCCTGAGCCGAAACCTCATCGGCCTGAGCAATCGTCAGCTTGATCAGATCGCCGGAGACCGAGGTGGTCATCGCTTCCCAGCTATCGGCGCTGATGCCCAGCCCGTGCGGCACGCCGTTGGTCCAACGGCCCTCTGCGATCAAGGCGTTCTCCGCGGCGACCAGGTTCTTCCACGGCGTGCTGGCGGCCATCTGATCGTACTGTTTCTGCACGTCCGGCTGTAGATGGGCGACCACATCGGTGAGTTGGGCGTGGTACGCGCCGACCAAGCTCACGAATTGGAGGTAGTCATCCTTTGTCAAGGTGCGGGAACCGAAGGCCGCGGTCATGACCGACCCGGAACGGGACATCAGCATCGCTGGCATGGAACGTTTCGGTCGCGGCGATGCCGCCCTGGGTGGCGGTGACATCGGGCACGACCCGGGCCTGCGTGTCGAAAAGGTCGGTCGCGGCATCGAGCACTCCGTTGTAGAAGTTGTAGACGTGCTGGCGGTCGGCGGTCCCCGCGTCGATGGTGCTCCGGATGCTCGGCAGCTGATCGAGGCGATCTGTCAGCGTCTTCCACCTGGTCTTGATGGATTGGGGCGCGAGAGCCAGCGCCGAGTTGGCGACCGAACGCAGAGTCGACAGCCGCTGGTCGGTCTGCTGCCGCTGTGTTATCAGATCCTTGGAGGCCCCGCGACGGCTTTGCCAGGTAGGCAATGCTGAGGCTTCGCTCCTGCTGGATGGACGACAGGCCGGTAACGGCCGGGATCGAGACCTTCCGGACGCTGCTTGCCACCTCGCGGTCATAGAAACCGTTGAATACCAGGTAACCGGAGGCCACCAACCACAGCAGGACGGCGACGACACCGGGCACGAGGACAAGCCGGACGACTCGGCGCTTGATTGACTTCTGCTTGCCACTACGCCGACCTAAACGGGCCCGGTGATGGCGCTTCTCGGAATCAGATTGGGTACTCACGACGCTCCGATATCCAAATCCAAGGGTCTCAACAGCCGTCCTCCGTCCGCGTCGAGACCGACGCGGACGACCCGTTTTGGCCCGAACTTCGTCTAGTCACATGCAGCTAGGGAGGGACACCGGCGATGATTGCCACATGGTCGATCTAGACGCGAGGGATACCCTACCGCCTTATGCCCTTCTCGTCACCGCCTGGTCGTCCTGTGCGTCTGCGTCGGAAATAGCCGCCAAGCCTTTGAATAGGTTCATCTATCGGAAATGGGCATTTCCGTTCCTCGACAGACGTCGCAGCGGGGTGCTCAGCACGCATCTGCCCGTCCGCTCGTATCAGCATGTCCCAGCCGCCATATTCGCAGTGCTGGCCCGTCACCGGGCAGTGTGAGCACGCCTTTCGCCGGCGATAGGTCCGTCGCTTCGTAGAGTGCGCTCAGGGCGGCATCCAGTGGCACCTCGATCGGGGCGGTTGCCGCCCGCACCGCGGCGACCAGCAGCGATTCTCCGGCGATCTCGCGTAGAAAGGCGATGGCGTCCGCGCTGACGTGCACCCACCGCAGGCCCCCGGAACGCAGCGCCGGCTCGCTCGCCCGGAGTCGCGTCAACCGCTGATACGAGGCGTACGTGGCATCGTCACGGTCGGCAGGTCGTCGCCACGGCATCGGTGTACGAGCGTGTTCGCCATTGCGTCCGGTCAGGCCCCACTCGGAGCCGCCGCAGATCATCGGGGTTCCGGGCAGGGTCATCTGCAGCCCTACCCCGACCAGGTGGCGCTCGCGGGATCCGCACACCGTCCGGAATCGGGCGCAGTCGTATGAGTCCAGCAGTTGCCAGGAGTGCACCAGCGAACGCCAGGAGGTCTGGGCGGCGAAGGCACGCATCGCGCGGACGACGCCGCTGCCATCGCGGCGCGGCACTTCGCCGGGTACCCCGATGAAGTCGGGCAGGTCGAGTTCGTCAGCGCGTAGCCAGGTCCAGACGGGGCGCAAGAAGCCCGCCTGGTTCATCGTGCCTTGCCAGCCGTCGGCATCGAGGTCACCGGTGAAGTCATGGGTGTGCTCGGCGATGAGCATCGCGTCCTGATTCTGTGCCGTAACCTCGCGGCGCAGGGCCGCCGCCACCTTCAACGTGTGTTGTTCGGCCCCGCGCCGTCCGGTCATGTTGGCCACATCGACCCGCCAGCCGTCGTAGATGTCAAGCCACTGGCGCATGACCGCGCTGATCCGCTCATGTACTAGCGGGCTGCCCCAGTCAAACTTGGGTAACGTGGGCACGCCGTACCAGCTCTCGTAGCCGCCGTCGGCATCGAAGTAGAACATCGATCGCTCTGGAGCCGCCGGGTCTGACGCGGCCGCGATGAACCATTCGTGATCATCGCCGCAGTGATTGGTGGTGATGTCGCCGACGATACGCATGCCGCGAGAGTGCACCGCGTCGGCCAGCCGGCGCAGTGCGTCGTCGCCGCCGAGTAGTGGATCGACGTGGTCGAACCTGGAGGCGTTGTAGCGGTGGTTGGATGAAGCGGGAAAGACCGGCCGCAGATAGATGGTGTTCGCGCCGAGGCTCTTGATGTGGTCGAGGTGTTCGACGATGCCGTCCAGGTCTCCACCGAAAATCTGCCGGGGAGTCTGCGGGCCCTCGTAGCAGACCGTGTCGGCGTCCCAATCACAGGCGATCGCCCAGTCCGGCAGGGCTGCCTGATCGACCGGACCGGCCGCCGAGGATCGGGCAAACCGGTCCGGGAATATCTCGTAGATGATGGCATCGGCCATCCATGAAGGCGGGGACGCATAGGTAACCAGACGAAAGTCGGTGCCGTCCGGGACGTCGTGGTCGCAAACTCCGCTTGCGGTGAGCCATAGTGGCGCACCGGTGGCGCGCTGCAAGTAGAAGCGATACCGGGTTATCGGGTTGCGCGCGATGAGGTCGGCCCGCCACCAGACGTCCTCGAGGCCGTAACCGCCTACGTGTCCTGCGGTGCGTTCCTCGTCAACGTGGGCGGGATGGAAGACCGGCTCCCCGTCGACGACCACCCGGACGTGAACCCCGGTGACGCGCGCGGCCGCAGGTGCCCGTACCCAGACGGTCACGCCCTGACCGAGTGCGGGCGCCTGCGTTGAGACGTACAGGGGCGCGCCGTCGTGGTGCGGCTGGTGAAGTAGTTGCATCGGGTCTTCCTCGCTTCAAGGTTTCGTGGCGCACTGAGTTCACGGAGCGTACCGGGCCGACGCCGGCATGGGCTTCGCCTGTCCGCCACGGCAGTGGGCAAACCCCGGCACGTACCGGAGGGTGCCTGGGTGCATCATCGAGGGCCCTCGTGCGGCGGGTGGGTTAGTTGTTGCTGTCTCGCTGCTTGGCCAATTGGTCGGCGAGGTCGCCGGCCAGCTGATAAAGCCGTTCCGTGTCGTCGCCGGGCAGGTGCGAAAAGCGTTGCCGGTTGGTCGCGGTGAACACCCTGCGGGCAGCGACCAGCCGGTCCCGTCCCAGAGGCGTGAGCACGACCCAGACCAGTCGCTGGTCGGCCCGGTCAGATCTGGTGTACACCAGATCGGCGTCAACCAGCCTCCGCACTAGGCGCGTGATGTTGCCACGGGTGCAGAGCATGAGCTCGGCGAGCTGGCTTATCGACCGGCCGACGCCGACGCCGACGCTGGCGTCGGTGTCGCTGCCGGCGTCGGTGCCGGCGTCGGTGCGTGTCGGTGTCGGTGTCGAGCAGGCGTAGCAGGTTGCACTGGGTCGGTGTCAGACCGATTGCGGCGTATGCCTGCCGGTCACCGTCATCCAGCAGTACAGAGATTCGTTGCAGACACCGATGGAGCTCAGCCAGACGGGCATCCTTGCCGGAAACATGCTCCATCAATCGCCAACCATCACTTTGATTACTAGTCAACTAAATCGGCCGTACTTTATTGGCCCAACACGTCTGCGTCAAGGCTCCCTCCTGGCGCATCGGGAGCACTCGGCCCCGACCTGCCCAGGGGCGGCGGAATTGTTCTACTAGCGGCCTGGCGTGGGCGATGTCGTGTGTGCGATCCGCATCAGAAGTTCCGCATTCGACGCGGTCTTCTTCAGCTGCTCGATCAACCGATCCAGCGCGTGCTGCGGGTCCATCCCGGTCAGCACGCGACGGAGCCGGGTCATCGCGGCGAGTTCGGCGGCTCCGATCATCGCCTCTTCGCGGCGTGTACCGGACTGCAGTACGTCGATCGCCGGGAACACTCGCCGCTCGGCGCTGCGCCGGTCGAGTTTGAGCTCGGCGTTGCCGGTGCTCTTGTACTCCTCGAAGATGACCGCGTCGCCGGCCGAACCGGTCTCGACGAGCGCGGTCGCGACGATGGTCAGTGAGCCGCCGTCCTCGATGTTACGGGCGGCGCCGAGGAAGCGCTTCGGTGGGTGGAGCGCCGCGGCGTCGATGCCGCCGGTGAGGATCCGCCCCGATGACCGTGCGGCGTTGTTGTAAGCGCGGCCGAGCCGGGTGATGTTGTCAAGCAGCACGACCACGTCGCCGCCCAGTTCGACGAGACGTTTCGCGCGTTCGATCGCCAACTCCGCGAGGACGATGTGATCAGACGCGTTCCGATCGAACGTGGAGGACAGCACTTCGCCACGGACGGAGCGCCGCATGTCGGTGACCTCTTCGGGCCGTTCGTCGACCAGGACGACCATGATGTGGCACTCGGGGTTGTTGGAGGCGATCGCGTTCGCGATCGTCGTCATCGCGGTCGTCTTGCCGGCCCTGGGCGGCGCGACAAGCAGCGCGCGCTGGCCCTTGCCGATCGGCATCGTCAGATCGATGAGCCGCCCCGTGTAGCAGGTCCGGCTCGGTTTCCAGCAGCAACCTCTCGCTGCGGGTGCACCGGTGTCAATGCGTAGAAGTCGGGCCGCTTGCGGGCCAGTTCGGGATCTGCGCCGTTGACGGAGTCGACGCGGACCATCTCACCGGCACCACGCGATGACGGCTGCGCAGCGCCGCTGACGACATCTCCCGGCGCAGCCCGCACGATCGGACGATCCGCATCGGCACGAAGACGTCATCGGCGCTCGGCAGATAGTCCATTGCGCGTATGACGGCGGTGTTGCCGGCGAAATCGAGGACGCCGGATACGGGCCGAACACGGCTGATCGGGGTTCGCCGCCACGCGTGGCCGCTCGCGACGACCGCCCTCGTGGCCGCGAGACCTGGCGGCGGCGATCTTCGGTTGATCAGTGATGGTCATGAGGTGGTACTCCTTGGTGAGTGGGCAAGGCAGGGCACAGCGGTGTGGGTGGTGTGCGGACTGATGCGCACGGATGATGTCCGGATTCACGGGCACAAGGAGCCCAGCCGGGACATGTAACTGACGCGCCAACCCAGATGTGCGGATCCGCTCAGAAAGGCGGCCGCGATGATCAGCGGAGATGCGGCAGAAGAAGCCGCTAGATGGCTATACCGTACCTTGATCGGCGTGTTCGGCACAACAACGCCGGGCGCTGACGACTCCGCCCTTGGGTGCTCGAGCCGTAGTCAGATCCGGCGTCCGCCGCCGATAGGATATTGAATCGTGGCTGGTGAGAGTGATCTGCAAAGGCTGCTGACCGGGATGCGTCCCGAGCTGAACCCTCACCGCTACGTGTTCACCACCGTCGAAAACGGTGTCATTCCAGCCGGCGTCACCCCGGTCGTCACGGTCGCTGAACGCGAAGGCCTGACGTTGGTGGTGCCGCAGCAGCAAGCCGACGCGGCCGCACTGCCCTACAGCTACGTGGCAGGCTGGATCACACTGCGGGTCCACTCGGCGCTTGAGGCGGTCGGGCTGACGGCGGCGGTCACCCGGGCGCTCGCCGATTCCGCGCTGAGCTGCAATGTGGTCGCGGGATTCCACCACGACCATCTGTTCGTTCCGTATGAGCGGGCGGCTGAAGCTGTCGCGGTGCTGCAAGACCTCGCGCGACGGTCGGCTTGAGCGTCAGGACTACCTGACGTTGGACCGAAACCGGGGTGAAGGCGAGTCGGGGATCTTGCCGTGTGCGCGAGCTGTGTGCGGAGCCGCGGCAGCGCTGTCAACCGGGGCAGCCAGAACGACACTGGCCAGGTAAGTTTCCCGCAATGCGCGTCAAACCACACCGGATCGGTCTGCTCCTCCCGCTCTTGGCGGTCGCCGCATGCGCCCATCCAGCTAGCCCGGTCGGGGGTTCGACAACGCCGTCGCCGTCGCCGTCGCCGTCGCCGACCTGGATGATCGGCGTGGGCGTCATCGGGGTTACTGGTATCACCATCAACGCTAATGGGAGGCTGCTATCGATCACGGTAAAGGTGCCGGCCGCGGACGACGCAACGTTGTGCTATCGACATGTCAGCACAAGAGTCAGCGACTTCTCGCAGAGGTCGGCGATCATCGGCGTCTCCATGGACGTCTGGACTGGGCGCGAATGTTCAATAGAAGCGACGATCATCGTCAAAGTGCGTCTACCCAAACCGCTCGGCACCCGGACCGTGAACGTGAACAACTCCAGCGACGGAGGCTATGTCGCCGATCCTGAACACCCAGGAGCGCTTCGGTTCTGTTACGAATTCCGCTGCGCACCGGACCCGGCCACATGTGAGCCCGCAACGATCGCGGCGGTCGCTCGTGGTGCCGACATGCAGCAGCCGGTTACCTGGATCGTGCGCGGGTGCGATGAGCATTGGCTCGTTCTCGATCTCAGCTTCACCGGCGGTCCGGCCTGTGACAATTCGTGTTCGCCGACATCCGGGACCGCACTTCGTTGGTACTACAGGGCGACGCCACAGGGCTGGACCGAGATTGTCGGCACCCGATCCGGCGGATGCGCCGCGGTTCAAGCAGTCGACGCGTCCTTCCCGACCGCGATCTGCGAAAATCTGGAGCCACTTTCCTGAGCTGCCGATAGAGACGAGGCGGAGTCCAATGCACCCGCCACCAGCTGGTACGCAAACAGTGCCGGCCTGTCCTCGCCGGTTAGGCTTCGGCATGGTCGAGACGTATCCCCCGCCCCGGCTCAGAGACATCCGTACGCCCGGCCGGTTCCTCCTGATGGCTGGCCCGCAGCCAGCCGAAACGGATCCTGGCCGGAGCATTCCTGGGCACTACCTGGATGATCGGGCTGATCATCCCGCCGTGGCTGCTGTCCAAGGCGGTCGATGAAGGTCTCATCCCCGGCGACTTCGGCCGGCTGGTCGAGTGGGTGGCCGCGCTGGTCGGCGTGGGCGTACTCACCGCGTACCTGTCAATCATGCGGCACCGCACCATGACCCGCGTCCGTATGGACGGCGCCTTCCGCACCGTGACCGCGGTCAATCGGCATGCCACCGCGCTCGGCGCGACGCTGCCGCGGCGGGTGACCAGCGGCGAGGTGGTCACGATCGGGATCGGCGACATGGGAATGGTCGCCATGGCGCTGACGATGGCCGGGCCGGGGGTGGGCGGTCTGGTCGCGTACGCGGTCGTCGCGGTCCTGCTCTTCACGATCTCGCCGCTCCTGGCGATCATCGTGCTGGCCGGCGTGCCGTTCCTGGCCGGCGTGGTCGGGCCGCTGCTCCGGCGGCTGAATCACACCGGCACCGCGTTCCGGCAGCAGCAGGGCGCCGCGACCGCGCGGATCGTCGACATCATCGGCGGGCTGCGCGTGCTCAGCGGCCTCGGTGGCAAGGATGTCTTCGCCCAGCGGTACCGCGTCGACTCGACGGCGCTGCGGGACGAGGGGTACCGCCTCGGTGCGGTGTCGAGCTGGATCGCGGCATGTGGTGTCGGTCTGCCGGCGTTGTTCCTCGCGGTCGTGACGTGGATCGCGGCGCGGATGGCCGCGCAGGGCACGATCCATCCGGGCGAATTGGTGGCTGTCTACGGATATGTTGGCCTTCTGGTCATTCCCGTGGCCCAGTTCATCGAGGCCGGTGAGTCGCTCAGCCGGGCCCTGGTGGCAGCGAGCCACATCGTGCACTTCCTCAACCTGGCGCCGGAGCGGTTCACCGGCGCCGGAGCCGCCCCGCCCGGCCCGTCGGACCTGTACGAGCCGCGGTCCGGTGTCCGGATCGCGCCCGGCGAGTTCGTGGCTCTCGTCAGCGCACGCCCGGCCGAGGTTGCGACCGTCATCGAACGGCTCGGCGGGTTCGCGACGTCGGATGCGACCTGGGGTGGCGTGCGACTCGACGCGATCGACAGTGGCGAGTTTCGGCGCCGGATCCTGGTCGCGGACAACGATGCGTACCTGTTCGCCGGTGCATTCCGCGATGTCGTCGGCGGGGCCGACGACGCCAGTCTGATGGCCGCGGTCGATGCCGCGGCGGCGAGGGACGTGGTGGATGCGCTGCACGGTGGGCTGGACACTCACGTCCGCGGTCAGGCCGTGAACCTGTCCGGCGGTCAACGACAGCGGGTACGCCTGGTCCGCGCGCTGCTGGCCGACCCGGAGATACTGCTCGCCGTGGATCCCACGTCGGCGGTCGACGCACATACCGAGGCCGCGATGATCGACGGGCTGCGGCGCGTTCGCTCGGGTCGTACCACCGTGGTGACGACCACCTCACCGTTGATCCTCGATCGAGCCGACCGCGTGATGTTCCTGGTTGACGGCGCGGTCGTTGCCGCCGGAACGCACACCGATCTGCTCACCGGCGGATCCGGATATCGCTCCGTGGTCGCGCGCACCGCCGCCGAGGCCACAGAGGTGCGTCGATGACCATCGGCCAGATGCCGATCGCCGATACCCGCCAGGTGTGGCGTGCCGCTGGCCGGCTGGTCGGGCGGGAGCGCCGCGCGGTCGCCGTGATGCTCGCGCTCAACGGGCTCGCCGCGGTCGCCGGCTTGGCCGGGCCGTGGCTGCTCGGCCGGATCATCAACGCCATCACCGGCGCGCACAACGCCGCGCAACGGCAGGCCGCGGTCAGCACCATCGACCGGCTCGCCGCCGTGCTCCTCGCGATGACGGTCGCGTCGATGCTGCTCACCCGGTACGCGCGGCTGGTTGCGGTCCGGTTCGGCGAGCGCACTGCGGCGCGCGTGCGCGAGGAGTTCCTCGACCACACGCTCGCGCTGCCAGCCGCCGCCGTCGAGCAGGCATCGACCGGTGACCTGACCGCGCGCGGAACCACCGATGTCTCGAACGTCGCCTACACGTTGCGCGACGCCGCGCCCGACGTACTGCTCGCCCTGGTACATGCTCTGGTCATCGTCGTCGCGGTGGCCCTGCTGGATCCGATCCTCGGAGCCTGCGGCATCCTCGGCCTCGCCGGCGCCTGGGCTGCCACCCGCTGGTATCTGCGGCGTGCGCGCGCGGCCTACCTGGCCGAGGGTGCCGCCAATTCGGTTCTGGCCGAGGAGCTCGCCGCGACCGCGACCGGTGCCCGCACGGTGGAGGCGCTGTCGCTGGCACAGCGCCGCATCGCCGCGAGCGACGACGCCATCGCCGGATCACGGCGGGCACGGCTGCGTACGCTCGCGCTGCGTACCGTGCTATATCCGGCGGTCGACATCTCGTACGTCATCCCGGTCGCCGGCGTGCTGCTCATCGGCGGTGCCTTCTACCATCGCTCGGACGTCGGCACGGTCGTCGCGGCCGCACTCTACCTGCGCCAACTGGCTGCACCACTCGAGGCCGTACTGACGTGGATCGAGAAACTGCAGAGCAGCAACGCGTCGTTCGCGCGCGTCGAAGGGCTCGCCGATCTCGTCGAACCCGGCCCGGTGACCGACGCCGAACCGGCCGACGATCGCATCGCAGTCACGGATGTCCGGTACGCCTACGATCAGGGCCGGGACGTGCTGCACGGCGTCAACCTCACGGTGCGGCCGGGTGAGCGGCTCGCGATCGTCGGCGCTTCCGGGGCAGGCAAGTCAACACTCGGGCGGCTGCTGGCCGGCGTGGACCGGCCGCGTACCGGTTCGGCGACCGTCGGCGGCGCGCCGATCGCGAACCTTCGGCCGGAACGGCTGCGGGAGCATGTCGTCCTGGTGACGCAGGAGTATCACGTGTTTCACGACTCGATCCGCGGCAACCTGCTCATCGCGCGCCCGGAGGCGACCGATGCGCAACTGCTCGAGGCCCTCGACGCGGTCGGCGCGCATTGGGCCGAGAACCTCGACACCGTGGTTGGCGGCGATGCGCAGCGGCTCGACGGCGCACAGGCACAGCAGCTCGCGCTGGCCCGGGTCGTACTCGCCGATCCGCACACGGTGATCCTGGACGAGGCAACCGCGCTGCTGGACCCGGCCACGGCACGCCACACCGAACGCGCGCTCGCCGCGGTGCTCGACGGCCGTACGGTCATCGCGATCGCTCACCGCCTGCAGACCGCGCACGACGCCGACCGGGTTGCCGTGATGGACAGCGGTGCGGTGACCGAGTTGGGTACGCACGACGAGCTGGTCGCGGCCGACGGCACGTACGCAGCACTGTGGCGTTCGTGGCACACGGCAGGTTGAGAATCACCCGCCGACGAAGGATGCTGGGCGGCTCGCCGTGCCAGGCCTGCTGATCTGAGCGGGGCCATCGACACGTTCCTGAACGAACGTCCAACCACGGACGGTCGTCAAAGTCCTACACGTGTCGGCAACGGTGGTGCAGGATTCTCGAGTGGACTCGTGGCGGACGGTGACGCGGTCAGACATCGACCAATGGCAGGAAGCGGCGAGGAACGGCGATCCGGAGGCTGCACTTCGCGTCGGCGAGTTCATGCTCCAGCGCGCACGCGACGGCCGCCACAAGGCGGGGGACGACCAGACCGCCGCGTTATGGCTGGAACGCGCCGCAATGCTCGGCGGTCTGCAGATGATGTGGCGAATCGCCGATATGGCCAAGGAGTTCTCGTTCGATATCGCCGTCCGGTGGCAGCGTGCGGCGATCGCCGCCGAATGGCGCGACAGCAGCATCGGGGTGGACGAGAATGCGTTCCCGCTCATCGATTACGGCGGATGGGTCTTGCAGGACTTCGCCGTACGGGTAAGCGGTATTCCCGACGATGCAGTTCGCGAGGCGTTGACCGCGGCTGGGCCGCGGATGTTCTCTGTCGGCGACGACGGAATTGAATATGAGGATGGGGATGTCGCGTTGGACTCGGCCGACTACAACCCCAACTTCGTCTCCGATCCGGAGCCGCATGCCGGCGGCGGGTGGAAGGTCTGGATGGACTGCAAGAGCGAGGCATATCCGCTCATGGCCGCGACCATGCTGCGGATCCTCGCGGATGAGCTGCACAAAGCCGGGGTTCGCTCAGCACAGATCAGATCAGTAGACCGCCTTCCGCAAGAACCATGACTACTTCGGCAAGCCCGGGAAACGCTGGACGGAGACTCGATGTACATCGACCAGATCGGGCGCCGGCACCGCCGCTAGGCATGGCATAGCACCCACGGCGCTTCCGTGATCATATGAGTGTCGAAGTCCCATGATCATGGTGGAAGTCCTGCCTGCATATGTGTCTTCTCCCGTCGCCCGGATCGCTGCGCATCGGGCGGCGGCCGACGACCTCATGTCCGTGTGGCCCAGCGGTCTGTGGGCATGTTTGGCCGGGTTGCCTCGTCCACAATCTGCCGCCGCGACTGAGCCGACCAGTACTCAGAATCAGGCGTAATCCGATGATACTGGACACAATCGCGCGTATCGTGTGATTTGCTTCCGGTTGACGCTGCGGTAACCGTCATGTGGCCGGTTCCACGAGGGGCCGGAGTGGAGGAGGCATCATCGTGCGGTCGAAGTCCAGGCTCGGGCTCGTGGTCGCGTTCGCCGCGCTCGGCGTTCTGTGCCTCGCGGCCGGGGCCATTCTCAAGTGGGTCGTCCTTCCGAGCCAAGCGAAGTTGCCTTCGGATGAGGACACGACGCGTCAGTACGAAGGGAGCGCGAAGGTCCTGCTCAACCCGGAAGCCCTCAGCTCCGGCGACCTGAATGCCGCGGTGCTGGTCAACGCGCCAGTGAAGGCCACCCGAACCGTCAAGACGCTGGCGACCAGCGGCAACGTCGCCGAGGTGCAGGACACCCGGACCCTGACCACAGCGAGTGGCCAGGCCGTGGGTAGCACTCAGGCCACCTACGCGCTGGACCGCAAGACGCTGGCGGCCACATCCGACCACCCATCCGACTGGCAGGTAACGCCCGCGACCGGACTCACGGTGAGCTGGCCGATCGGCGCGGACAAGAAGGACTACACCGGCTGGGTCGCCGAGACCCAGACCACGACGACGTTGAAGTACGTCCGGCAGGAGACCAAGCAGGGCTTGACCACCTACGTCTACCAGGCCAGCACCCAGGCCGCCCCGATCAAGGACCCGCAGGTGCTGGCGGCGCTGCCAAAGTCGCTTCCGGCCAGTGCACTGGCGGCACTTTCATCCGTGCTGCCGCTGCCGGCCGCGCTCAAGGCCCAGCTTTCCTCGCTTCTGCCACAGCTGACCGGGCCGCTGCCGCTGAGCTACACCTACCAGGTCAACTCCACATACTGGGTGGAGCCGACCACGGGGATCGTGGTGGACCTGCAGCGCGAGGAGATCCGCAACGCCGGGCTGACCGTGTCCGGCCAGACGCTTGCCGCCTCAGTGCCCGTCTTCGACGTGGCCACGGCGTACACCTCCGAGAGCGTCAGCGACGCGGCCAACGACGCCAAGGATAAGAAGAACAGCATCGACCTGCTCAGTACGACGTTGCCACTCATTCTCCTCATCGTCGGAGTTCTGGCTCTGCTCGCCGCGCTAGTGGTGTTCCTGATGTCCAAGCGGTCAGCACAAAGCACCAGCCCGCCGCCCGGCGGAGGCACCACTCCACCGGACGCAGCCACCGGCTGAGCAGCTTACTGCGACGCCGGAGCCGGGTCGCTAACACAGCACTGACGTCAGCGCTGATGCACTATGCCGGCAGCAGTGGTTCGGATATGTCGGTCGACGCTGCACGGACTGCCCGAACGAACGCGGCGAGGTGCGGCGACCGGCTGCCCTTCGGCCAGGCAACGACCAGCGTCGCGGGGGCGTCCGGAACCCACCACCCTCGCCTCCGCTTTCCCGCAGGACGACGGCCCGCTCCCGCGGTGAGCCCTCCAGGTGGGGCTCGCCGACCCTGGTTAGCGGTTAAGCAGTGGACGGGACCGCGTGCGCGTCGATAGCCTGGCGTCCGGCCGTGGCATTGCGCGAGGAGGTGAGCACCGTGAACGTTGAACCGATGTGGGTGCTCCCCTCGTCGTCACGGTCGGGCGATTGATGGAGGTGTCGCCCGGGAGCGTCTGGATAAAGCACTCCCGAGAGGCGACACGTTATGGATTCTGCGCAAATTTCTTTCAGCACTGGCGAGCATGCCGTTGCCATCACACGGATCGCGGCGCGGCAATGGCACGCTCTGGAGGATGACCAGGTGGTCGGGCGTGGCGAGGTATCCCGCCGGCCCGACGGGCGGCTCTTCCTCAGCATCGACGCGTGGCGCGAGGTGGACTTCAACCGGCTTGCCGACACCATGCTGGCAGCCCTGCCGAGGCCGCTGTACACCGTCGTTGACGAGGCCGACCTCGACCTGATGCTCCAGTGGGAGCGCGCCGGCTTCGCGCCCCGGCGCCGCGAGTGGGAGTACGTCATGCCCACCGATCCGCGGATCACGGGACTCGACTCGGCGCCACCGTTGCGGGGCGTGACAACGTTAGCCGTTGGCGAGGCCGAGGAGGGTCCGCTCCGCGCATTGGACCGCGTCATCCGCGACGAGATCGAAGCCACTGTCGGGTGGCAGGAGATGCCGGCGGAGGTGTTGTCCGGCCCGGACGGCCCTCCCCCACCGGATCCGGCGAAGTACGCCGTTGCGGCATGCTCCGGTCAATATGTGGGATTGGTACGCGTAGCGCCGCTTCGGCGGCAACCACGGATCGGCCTGATCGCGGTCCGGTCCGATCAGCGCCGCCGAGGTATCGCTCGGGCGTTACTGACCGAGGTGCTGGGTTCGGCCCACCGGCGCGGGATCGCAACGGCGTCGGCGGATGTCAACCAATCCAACAGCGCGGCGATCGCGCTGTTCGAAGGCGTCAGCGCCCAGCGTACGGGCAGCAACCTGGAGTTGGTGCTCCGTTGATGTCCTCTCCTCGACCCAACCGTCCTAGAACGGAGTATTAGAAAATATGGTCAAAGCTAACGGCGGCATCCAACTTGAGGGCACGGTCGTCGAGTGCCTTCGCAACGCGACCTTCAGAGTGGAACTCCAGAACGGGCACAAGGTACTGGCGCATATCAGCGGCAAGATACGCAAGAACTACATCAAGATCCTGCCGTACGACCGCGTGCTTGTAGAAATCAGCCCGTACGACCTCGACCGCGGCCGGATCCTCTTCCGCTACCGCAACTGACGTTCGGCATCCGCGTGTAGGACAAACGTCTCGCTGAGCGGTATGACGGTGGCATCTGTGCACACGGATGCCACCGTCGTCTTTCCTGGCAGCACGGCGGCCTGGCCAGTCTGTTCACCGGCCGAAGCGCACCCTGGGACAAGACCCGGGGAGTCTCCCCCATCGCATCCGTGCGCCGAACGTATGCGATTGCATGCAGACGCCACTCAGTGTATGACATTCGGCTATGCCTCTTCGCCGGCGGATACCCGCTGCAGCCGGGGTCGTCTATCGCGAGAAGCGCCCAAGACGGGTCCGGCCAAGGTCATTCATATTGCACATCGTCATCGTTCTTGTGCTCGCGGTCCTGGCGGTGGCGGCCGCCTCGGGTCTTGTGTGGCTGCTGCTCGGTACGCCGAACCTGGATTTGACGGTGGCCCAACCGGCTCCGTCTGGCTCACCGAGTGCGACACCCAACGGCACGCTGACCGTCGCCGACCGGCTCGATGCGGTGAAGATCGTTCTCGCGATAGTGGGCGGCGTCGGCGCAATCGTCGTGTTGACCGCCGCTTACCGCAAGCAACGCAACGAGGATGTGGCCGCGTACTGGGAGGAGACGAAGACATTCGCCGACCGGTTCGCCAAAGCAGTCGAGCTACTTGGCAACACCGAACACGTCGTACGTATCGGCGCGATCAGCGCCCTGGCTCAACTCGCCGATGAGTGGGCTGGCGGTCGACAGATGTGCATCGACACACTCTGCGGCTACCTCCGCATGCCCTATGAGAGCGATCCCGCCGCAGCGGCCTACTCGGTGGCCACCCGCGAGGTCCGGCGGATGATCATCCGGGAGATCCGGAATCACCTCCGCGACGACTGGACCGGCCAGTCCTGGCGCGGACACCGCTTTAGCTTCGAGCGCGCCGTGTTCGACTGTGGAGACCTGTCCAAGGCGGTGTTCGAGGGCGGCAACGTCACATTCCACCGAGCCCAGTTCGCGGGCAACTGGTTCGAGTTCGATGGTGTGCAGTTCCGGAACACATCGGTCCACTTCGGCAAGGCCAAGTTCGCCGGCGCGCGGGTGACATTCCGCGACGCTGTCTTCGTCGGCAGCCGTGTCTCCTTCCAGGAGGCGGAGTTCGACGCCGGGAACGTCGAGTTCGATGGTGCACGGTTCGTTAAGGGCACCGTGACGTTCGAGGGTGCAACCCATGCCAGCGCCAACCTGACTTTCAACGGCGCCACCCGTGGGCCGCAATGCTCCATCTTGTGGGATGCACTCGCACCAAGTGTTCCCTCTGCCCTCCTATGATGGGACTTGCTGCAGCATCCCTGTTTCGCCACATACTCGACCGGTGCCGTGTTCGGCCCGTCGATTCGGTGATGTCTGCAGGCGTCGCCGGGCCGGATGCCGGGATTGGGGCCGTAGATTGCAGCCCATGGGCATGTACGTGTCGGTTCGCGGCTGGCTGGAAGTCGATCACAAACACCGCGGCGCTGTCGAAGCGATCATCACTGCAGCTGACCACGAGCCCTACTCGGGTGGATGGGGCTTTCGCGCGCCCCGTTCAACTGGTCGCTCTACATCTTCTACGGCGGAGACCTCAGGGCGTCCGGGTTGCCCTGGCTACGCGCCCAGATCAGCCAGATAGCCGACCTACCACCCGTTGACGACGACGGTGACATGCCCATCGGGTTCTTCCTGCTGACCGACGAACTATCCACCGTCACGGCATGGGAGATCCATGGCGGCTCGGTACATGATCGACCAGCACCCGAACTTGCCTGGACATTCCGCGAGTAAGCCCCTGCGGGTGCGTGGACCGTTGCAGGCCGAGATCGAGCCAGCGGCCATCGTCGCAATGGCGACGACGTCCAAGCCCTTTGCGACTCAGTCCAGTCGCCTTCGTCGTCGGCGATGCGTGTCCGTGGTCCCAGCGCCGAGACTGACCTGACGGGCAAACCACCGCTGCGAGCAGATGTAGGTTGGCCGTCGTGATCGATCAACCGGAACCAGACAGCTGGCTGCATCCCGACGTGGACGTGCGAGACTCGCCGATCGAGGGAAAGGGGCTGTTCGCGCGGGTACCGATTCCGGCTGGCACCGCCGTCTCGCGGCTAGGTGGACGGCTCGTGACCGGTGCGGAGTTACAGGCTATGTTCGACGAGGCGGCCCGCGATCCCGACCACCCCTACATCGATTCGATCACTGTCGACGACGATCTGCACCTTGTCCAGCCGCCACGCCATCCAAGCGCGTACGGCAATCACAGCTGCCATCCGAACCTGTGGTGGACCGGCGCCTACACTTTGGCCGCCCGGCTCGACATCGAAGCCGGCGAGGAACTGACGAGCGACTACGCCACGTGCAGTGGTGTCGCAACGTTCCGGATGGTCTGCGCGTGCGGGTCGTCGCAGTGCCGGGGCGTGGTCACCGGCGCCGACTGGCAACGGCCGGACCTGCAGGCCGCGTATGGTATTCACTGGACACCAGGGCTTCGCCGACTGATCGGTGCTCAGTGGACGGCAGGCATTTCAGGCAGGATTGACTGGACAGGCCGCACCGCCAGCGCCGATCCTACGGTTCAGATATGCCCGCGAGGCTCTGCTGCACAAGCGACCCGCCGCTGTCATCACCACAAATCTCGCTCGGACGCTTCGCGGCGGAGTCCGCAGGGTCGCTTCGCCGCTACGCCGCGTTGACAGTACGGGTGCATTCGCCTGGCTTTGGGACAGCCGCAAGCCAGCGCTCCGCTCGTTCTCAATACCGAAGACGTTCCCATCCTCACGCGAGGTTCGGTTCAGCGCGCTCCTGGAGCCTTTCATTCGATGGGCTGCTATCGATAGGTAGGAAATCATTGGCGTCCGTTGTCGTTGGCAGGAACGCTAGCGGCATGAACGACGGACTCGTCGCTATCTATACCGCCGGAGACGAGGCGGGTCGGCTGGGCCGGCCCACCGATGTCGTCGAGTGGCGACGCAGCCTTGAAGTGATCGACGGTGTCCTGTCCGGACCTGGGGGTTTGGTTGCCGATGTGGGCGGGGCCCTGGACGCTATGCCCGTCACCTGGCGGACCGCGGCTACCGGGTCACGTTGGTCGACCTGGTGCCCAACCATGTCGCGCAGGCCGCGGCGCGCAACATCCCGGCAGCGATCGGCGACGCCTGCACGCTTCCTCTAGCGTCCGGCTCGGTGGATGTGGTGCTGTTGATGGGGCCGCTCTATCACCTGCCGGACCCGGCCCGCCGGGCCGCGGCTCTGACGGAAGCGCGGCGGGTCCTACGCCCCGGTGGCCGGCTCGTCGCCGCGGCGCTGTCGCGAGTAGGAAGAGCGATTGTGACCGCAGCCGATGGTATCGACACAGCGGCCGCTGCGGGTGTGGTGACGATGCTTGCCGACGGATGTATCCCAAGTACCGGTATTTGGGAGCGTCACGTGTACCGGCACACATCGGCGGCCTTTCGCCATGAGGTCGCCCAAGCGGGGTTCGTTGACGTCAGCATTGCCGGTGTCGAGGGCCCTCTGGGCGCGTGGGCGCGCCGCAACCCGGATCTGGCTGGCCCAGCGCTCGCCGCGGCCCGGTTGACCACCGATCCGGATTGTTCGATCCATATGCTGGCCACTGCACGCGTAGCAACCTGATTAGTGAGTGCCGCCGGTCGGATCGGCTTGGCCGACCTTGGACCTCAGGGTGCGTGAGGCGATGGCGGCAGGTACGGCAAGATGAAGGTATGAGTCCTGTCAGCCGTGGCCGCAAACGCAAGCCGAACAAGAAGTCCAACCGACGACCGGTTGCGTTGTCACTGGTGGACAACTCGGATGTGTGCGATTGCCCGGCGTGTTCGGGTGCGGACCTCGATCCGGCGGAGCTCATTGATGAGCTGCTCGCTGGTGCGGTTGAGGTGGTCGAGTCCGAGGATCCGCTGGATGCGGAGACTCTCGGTGCGGCGTTCGTGTCGATTTGCGCGATGGCCGGTGACGGTTTCGAGGATGCGCTGATCGAGGGTTTCATCCCGCAGTTCGAAGCGCGCGCCAATGCGGAAGCGCTGGCGATGCTGCTGGCGATCGGTTCAGTGGGATCGGACGAGGCTCGATTGGCTGCACGGTTGGCCGCCGACCGGCTGGCCGCGGCGGGGATCGCGAAACCGGGCTGGGCGGCCGAGTTGGACGAACCGGTGACGGTCGGCGACTGTTGGCACCTGTACGACGCGCAGGCGACAGGGTCGATGCTGGCCTGCACGTTTCATCGGGCCGGGCACGCGCACGCGGTGATGATGAGCGTTGACCATCTCGATTGCGGCGCCGCGAGCGACATACACCTGGTCGATGTCGACCAACTACCCGAGGCGTTGGAGTTGCTGCAGGCCGGCGCACGGGTCGATGGCGCGGATATCACGACGGAAATGCTGAACGCAGCGGAGTTCCGCTGGCAGGTCGAAAAGGCCCTCGACGCGCGAGCGGTGCACGATGCCGACGACATATTGGACGGTGACGCGGCCGAGGCCCCAGCGAATGACGACGGTCCGGGTTATCCGGCGCTGGCACTGCTAATGCGTGTCCGGATGAGTGCGTTGCCGGTCTCGAGTAAGCCCGCTCCGCCGCATGGTCACGAGGATGCGAGCGGGCCAAACCTTTCGCTGTTGCAGATGCTGGAGCAGTTCACCGGTCCGGGCGGCCGTGGTCTGCCGGCCGGTCGGCGTCGCGGGAGCGCGGCCAAGTTACCGCCGAAACGGAAGAAGTCCAACGGGCCGGCGCCGGTGTATCAGCTCAAGGTGGGGTTGCAGGGGACCAAGCCACCGATCTGGCGGCGTCTGGAGGTGCCGGCCGATATCAGTCTGGCCCGTCTGCACATGGTGATTCAGGTGGCCTTCGGCTGGGACGACAGCCATATGCATGTCTTCGAAACTCCCTACGGCCGGTTCGGTATTGCGAACGCCGAGCTCGGTTTCCGATCGGAGGCGCCGGTGGCGCTGGAGCAGGTCGCCGCCGAGGTGGGCAGCAAGGTGCGGTACACGTATGACTTCGGCGACGACTGGCACCACGACATCACCGTGGAAAAGATCCTCGACCGTGACGCGTCCGTGACGTACCCACGGTGTACTGGCGGTCGCCGCGCCGCACCACCGGAGGATTGCGGCGGCGTCTGGGGCTACGCCAACCTGGTCGAGATCCTCAACGATCCCACCGACCCGGAACACGCCCAGCGGCTGCAGTGGCTAGGGCTCGATGACGCCGCTGACTTCGTACCGGACCAATTCGATGCCACGGCGGTGACCAAAGATCTGTCCGCCCTGCGTTGACGCTGTGCAACTACTCGCCGTCGGATGGTCGAGGCCGCGCGAGACCTGTTCGTCGGTACGGGTTATCCGGCGGCCACGATGGACAGCCCGGCGGCGGGCACCAGCTCGCCGAGGACCCGCGGATGCGTTGACGTTTTGTCGGTGACCACCTCGGACGGGAACCAGAACCCGGCGAACGCGGACTTCGGCGGCAGACGCCGGCGAGGCACTCGAGCCAGCCTCGATTTTGCCAACGCTGCATGCGACAGTGCCCGGCGACCTGCGGCCGCATTCGCGGCGACGACTCCAGAGGTCGTGGCGGGTCTACGTTGAAAGGACGTGGGCTGTGAAGGGGATCGAACGACATGGCACGAACGCGGTACGACCACCTGTGGGCGTTAACCCACGCCGAGCGCGCCGCCCTGGCCGACGACCTGGCCGGCCTCTCCGTGGAGCAGTGGCGGCACGACACTCTGTGCGGGGTATGGGACGTCGAGCAGGTTGTCGCTCACCTCACCGCTGCGGCCAGCCTCAACCAGTGGCAGTGGCTACGCAGCATGCTAGGCGCCCGTTTTCGCCCCACTGCACAACCAACGGCGGCTGGCCGAGCACCGCGGTAGCACCCCGGCTGAGACGCTTGATCGATTTCGCGCTGTCGTCACCAGTACCACCGCACCCTCATGGCATACCCCCGCCTACCTCGGCGAAGTCGTTGTGCATGCCCAAGACATCCGCCAGCCGCTGGGGCTCGTACGGGCGCCGAGCATCGACGCGCTGACGCCCGTGGCCGACTTCTTCGCAGGACGCGACTTCGCCGTTGCCAGCCGCAGCCGTGTAACCGGCCTGCGGCTACGGGCAGACGATGGGGCGTTCGACACCGGCACTGGTCCGCTGGTCACCGGATCGACCCTCGCACTCGTGATGATCATGGCAGGCCGCATAGCTTACCTGGCCGAGCTTGACGGCCCAGGCGTGCCGACCCTGCGGTCACGTCTGCAAGCCACCACAGCCTGAATGGCGGTACTGCATTAGGTGATCCCGCGTCGCCGCCACCTCAGATCCTCCCATTGGACTCTCCGGCACGGCGCACACAGGGCCACCGGGTGGCTGCGTCTCGCCGGCGCGCTGCGGTCGGGCTGCCCCCAGAGCATCGGCGAAGCCGCGCGGTGTTCAGGTGCCGGCGGATCGGCGGGAACAGCTGCTGGTCAACCACGAAATGGACGGCACCGACCCCTCGACTGACCTGCACAGCTCGCCGACGAACTTCTACAGCTATCCCCATGAAAGCTGGGAGGAAGCCACCGCGCCACGCCGGCTGCTCGACTCCCGCGCCTTCCACACGCAGGATGCCCGCTCGCCCCACGAGCAGAACGTCAGCGTGCCCTCCTCCTCGCCGTACTACGCGATCGACGGCAGCCCGATTTCCTCGACGACCGCCTACCAGCCTCTCGCCCACCGGCGGGCAGACCATCTCCACCACGGTCGACGCGAACACCGATCTGAGCCAGACGCCGCTCTCGGGCACCACCGGCAGCGACGGCACGTTCACGCCCAACCCGAAGTACACCTCGGTCGATGACGCCTACCAGGCCGTCACCGCCTTGCTGGCGAGCAACAACAACGGGCTCAGCGCCAGCCAGAAGGCCGCGATCAGCGTCACCAATGTCATCCACGCCACCGCGGGCGACGACAGCAGCAACTTGCCGCCGAGCAAGGCGTCAGCGGTATCCACGTCGGGTCGTACACCAGCCAGTTCGACTACCTCAACCCGTTCGTCACCGTCGACAAGGCCAGCATCAAGGGCAGAAACAACTAGCCCCCATCCGGGCACTCCCCGGTCTGACGCTCGACCCGACGCCGGCGGCGTGGAGAATCGTCCACGCCGCCGGCGCTGTCGCCGAGGCTGTCGTGTCGGCGTCGGTGAGGGCCGACGCGAGTCGTCCCACAAGAAGACCCACGCACGGGAGTCTGGACGCGTCGCGCGGCCGGCCAGGCGCGCATGCCAGTGGCCGTGCCTATGCCCGCCATCGACGCGACTGTGCCTACGCGGGCGACGATCGTCGTACCGGGCACGTCGTAGCATGTTGCGTGCGGCGGTGGCCGCACATTCGGCGCGACGCGGTCCGGCGTCCTGCTGACCTTCGCGGTGGCATCAGGTGACTTTCGGCCCTTCGGATCGTGGCGGCGTACGCGCACGGTGAGTTTATGTTCGCCAGCCATGAGGTTACGGTCGATGCCTCTTATGAGGTGTCCTCGGCGCGGCTGGTGCATCTGATCAACCGGGGTGCGCTGCTTGATGTGTCTGAGGCCGCGTACCGGGGTGGACTGCAGGGGCTGGTTCGTGTCGGTCCGTTCGGCGGCACGCCCGGAGTATCCAAGTTGGTGCGGGTGCGCGCGCTAGATCCGATTCGCCGAGGTGTCACGCTGACGGTTCCGCTGCGGTGGGAGGCCACTGGTCTCACCGGTGAGCTGTTCCCGGTGTTGGATGCCGACCTGACCTTGATGCGCGACGGTGCGGATCGGTCGCGGTTGGGTCTGGTCGGCAGCTACCGGCCGCCGTTGGGTCGGGCTGGAATCGTGTTGGACAGGGCGGTCATGGGCAGGGTCGCGGCCGCGACGATCCGATCACTGCTGGACGAGCTGGCCACAGTGATCGCCGACCCGGCGGCGGAGCAGGACCCGGGGCGGGACACCGTGCTGCGGTGGTGGCCGGTAACCGAACCCGGCCAGCCCTGACCGACCGTCGCCAGCGTAGGTGAGTCGGCGCGGTGCCATGGTCATCGTGCTGGCGGTTCGCCGGTACCTGCGGTATGGGCTTTCGTACCGCGACGTGGAGGAACTGCTGGACGAACGCGGCGTTGAGGTTGCTGACGTCACCATCTACCGGTGGGTGCAGCGGTCTACGCCGCTGCTGGCCGACGCGGCGCCGGCTGGGCGAGGAGTCGTGCGGCCGCCGGGATGCTGGCTACCACCAGGAGTGTCAGAGCGATGCCCCCGATGGGGTAGCTTGGGCTGCCGGGCAGGGCGAATGCCAAGATCGTGATCGGGCTGCTCGCCACCATCGAGTAGGCCGCCCAAGTCGGGATCGCCCGGCTCTTACGTAGGCCAAGGCCGAACAGGACGTACGCGACCAGGTGCGCCACGATGTAGACCACAAGGAACGACAGCATGACGCCACTGAAACTGAAGCGGTCGCGCAAGTCAGCGAAGCCGGTGGCGGTCGGATGTGCCATCACGTTGGTCAACTCGTCGAGTGCGGTGAGCGCGGAGAACGGCGCCCAGCCGATGAGCCCGAGCAATCCGCCGAGCACGGAGAGCCACGGCGTGACCCGGTAGCACAGCCATGCCAAACCCAGGGCGGAGATCGGTAGAGCGTATGCGCTGATCACGAAGGCCCACAAATGAATGTGGTCCCAGGTGGAGTTGGCGACCGCGCTCGCCGCAATGCTGTCCGTGCTCGACGCGTTGATTGATGGGCTCAGCAGACCGCCGACCAGGTATCCCAGTGGACCGATCACGATGGCTGCAGCGGCGACGATGTGCATCAGACGTACGGGTGCGGCGACGGATCGCATCGGAGCTTCGCCCAGCGGGCTGGTCACGGTAGAAGCGGCGGACATCTCGGTACTCCTTTGGTCGGCGATTGCGCTCGCATCCAGCTTCGGCAATCGCCGGTCGGAAAGCGTCCGTCGGTAATCGGCATTCGTGGTACGCATGCCGCCGTACCGTTAGCCCGGCGATATACGACAGGTGACGTACGCCGTCAGCCTCGGCCGGGCGCGACCAGACCCGACTCGTACGCGAAGACGACCAATTGCGCCCGGTCGCGTGCGGCTATCTTGACCATGGCCCGCGAGACATGCGTACGCGCCGTCGCCGGGCTGATCACCAATCGCTCGGCGATATCGTCGTTGGACAGGCCGGCACCGACGAGCGTGACAATCTCCCGTTCTCGGTCGGTGAGCTCGTCCAGAGCTGCGCTGGTGGGTGCGTTGGGAGCCGGGGTCGATGCGAACGCCTCAATGAGTTTGCGCGCTGCCCGCGGTGCGAGTAGCGCTTCGCCGGATGCAGCCAGCCGGATCCCGCGCAACAAATCGGTCGGTTCGGCATCCTTCAGCAGGAAGCCCGCGGCTCCCGACCGGATCGCGGCGAATACCAGTGCATCGTCGTCGAACGTGGTGAGCACCAGCACGTGTACGTCGGCGAGCGCCGAATCGGAAACGATGGCCCGGGTCGCCGCTATACCGTCCATTACCGGCATACGGATGTCCATGACGACGACGTCGGGATGGTGCGTGCGTACGGCGTCGAGCGCCGCCCGCCCATCAGCCGCCTCGGCTACGACCTCCATGTCTTCGGTGGCAGTGAGCAGCGCGCGCAGTCCCGACCGAACCATGGTCTGGTCGTCGGCCAAGACGATGCGCAGCCCCGTCATTTCCCCTCCATGGGAATGTCGGCTCGTACTCGAAAGCCACTGCCAGGCAGCGGGCCAGCATCGAAATGCCCACCGAGCGCGCCGACTCGCTCGGCCATGCCCGTCAGGCCTTGGCCGCCTTGATGGCGCGACACGCTTGTTACCTGCGCGGGGCCTGGCGAACCCGCGCCGTCGTCGGTGATATCAACCCGCAGCGATGCGGCGTCGGCCACGATGGTGGCGCGCACGCGGGTACCGGTGCCGGCGTGCCGCATTACGTTGGTCAATGACTCCTGCACGAGGCGGTAGGCTGCCATCGCGGCTGTCTCGGACACGTCGGCTGCGTCCACGTTCACGCTCAGCGAGACATCCAGACCGGACGCCCGTACAGCCGCGGCCAGCGCCGGCAGATCTGCCAGGCCGTGCGTGGGCGACTCGATGCCGGGTTCCCGAGCGGTGGATAGGGCGGCCCGGGCCTCGGCGAGGGCGGTGTGGCTGACCTGCCGGATCGCCTTAAGCGCGGTCCGTGCTTCCGCCGGATGATCATCGAGCAGATGCAGTGCCACCCCGGCTTGCAGGCTCACCGAGGCCAGACTGTGGGAGAGCACATCGTGCAGCTCGCGGGCGATCCGGAAGCGGTCGGCGATGACCCGGTTGGTTGCCTCGCGTTCGGCCAGCAGACGTCGCGTGCGAGCCGCCCGGGCCGCCAGGACTGCAACCACTGACCAAATGAGGCCAACGGCGGCCATCCGCGCCGCCTGCCAGTTCTCCGGTGGCCCGGTCGCGATTGCGACGGCACCACCGCCGGCGGCCGCCAACGGCACCCAGGTTCGGGGATTGGTGACATCGGAGACCAGCACCAGCAGCGCGGCGAATGCGCCGATATACACGGGCCAGCCGGCGAATCGAAGACCCAGGAAGGCCACCGCGGCGCTCACGCTAATCAGGAACGCTGCGATCGGCGACGTCCGGCGTAGCGCGATGGCGAGTCCACAGCCGACCAGGAGCATCACTCCCACGACGGTGATGGGCCGGGCATGCGGTTGAGTGGTGCGGGCCGCCAGCGACACGGCGGGCATGAACGCGGCCAGCGCGATCGCCGCCACGAGGTCTGCTGCCGCCACCCGCACGACCACACCATACCGAGGTCTGGACACCCAGCACACGTAGCTTCGGCTCACCACCGACCTGGGCCTCCTCCGGCACCAACGCCTCCACTGGCTCTGTCTGCGGCGGCGCTGACCTGTGGGCGCTGATGCCCTTATGACAGACGCTGCTATGTCCCCGGTTCGCTCGGCACGCGCCGGGTGACAGGTGGTTCGTGGATGAGACGTACGTCAAGCTCGGCGGCGTCTGGCGGTATGTGTACCGGGCCGTGGACCAGTACGGGCAGGTCACTGACATGCTGGTGCCCAGGCGCCGCGACGGCCCGGCTGGATCAGGCCGGTCGTAGCCAGAACTCGTTGCCGTCCGGGTCGGTCAGCTCGGCCGATCCGTCCGCGTCGACTGCGATGAGCGTCGCGCCCAGCGACACCAGCCGGTCGATCTCCGCTTGCGAATCGGAGCCGACCGTGGTGAGCAGGAACCGCTGGTTGCTGCGGGCCAGCTTCGGCGTGCGCGGCTGACCACCCCAGGCGACCTTCGTGCCGCCGAGCGGCGACTGTACGGCCGTCTCCTGGTTCCAGTCCCACACCAACGGCCAGCCGAGCACTTCGCTCCAGAACAGGCCGACGTCGCGCGTACCCACGCAGGCGACCTCGCCGAAGAAGCCGCAGCCGGCAAGGAACGTGTTGGTGGGCTCGATGACGCAGAAGTAGTTGCCGCCCGGATCGGCCAAGACCACATGCCCTTCATCGGGCGTCTGGCCGACGTCGACATGCTCGGCCCCGATCGCCAGCGCGGCCGCCACCGTGTCCTGCTGGTGGGCGAGGCTGGCGCTGGTCACGTGCAGGTGCAGCCGGATGGCGTGTTCGGCCGCCGTCGGGCCGGGCACAAACCGGAGGCCGACCTGGGTCGGCGTGCCGGGCAGCAGCAGGCCGTCGCCATCCTCGACCGCCTCGCGCCGAAGCATCCCGCCCCAAAAGCGCGCGAGGCGCGCGGGGTCGTCGGTGTCGCAGGTCAATGCCAGCAGTTGTACGGCCATCCCCGGACGCTAGGCGCACACCCTCCGACCCCGCCACTGAATTGCACTCCGCCCGACCTGGCCTACGTTCGGAGCAGCTCGATGCCGAGGGTCAGCTCCCCGGCCGCGAGGCGTCCGCTCCGATCAACAGTGCCCTACGCTCACGATTTCTCCCCTGCACGATTTCTACCCCCGCTCGCTCGGAACGGTTCGCCGGCCGATCGTGCCAACGATGAAGCGAGTCAGTCATGACCGCTTATTGCTGACGGACCTACGCTGGGGCCCCTCGTCCGTCAGGAAGTCGGCCCGGCATATGTCTGCCGCGGCGGCTCGGCTCGCTGGTCGGGACGGCTGGGTTGGTCACAGCACGAAGTCGCAGGTCGGCGGTGCCGACGGAGCCTGTGGCGATGAGCTCACTTGGAGGGCTCGGGTTCCGTCGGTGCCGGTGGCGACGTCCTCCAGTGTCCAGTCGAGCGCCGGTGGTTCGTCGACTAGTGGGCCGGTGAAGGTGGAGTCGGTGTTGCCGATAGTCGGCGGCCGAGTGGCGTTGATCAAGCTGCCTCCTATGCGTGCGTGCTGCCGGGCCGCGCGGTGGGTGGCCCGGCAGCGGGTTCGACGGATTCTTGAGATCGCTGGGGTGGTGACCGCTGGTCGTGGCGGCACGGCTGGGTCGGCTGCTCCGCCCGGCGGTGGCGGGGCCGCCAGCCGTGTTCGGGCGGTGGGCCGCCGGGGTGCGGTTGGTGGGGTTGTGGTGGGGCGGGTGGTGGCGGCGGTGGCGGGCTGTCCCAGCCAGCGGCGATGATCGCGTCGAACTCGGCCCGGACCCACTGGTCGTCACCGGTGACGATCGTCCAGAACGTGTCGTCGAGATCCGGTCGCAGAACACCGGCCGACGTGTCTGCTTCGCTGGTTGTCATGGCACACCACCACCCGTCCCAGGCTGGTGATCGGCTGTCTCAGGCGTCGATGGTCTTCGGTGCAGTCTGAGTGTTGATGGCCTTCTGATCGCCGCGGTGCTCGATGACCACCTTGCGCGGCTTGGCCTGCTCGGCGACCGGAATCCGGATTACCAGGACGCCGTTGTCGTAGTCGGCGTGAATCTTGCCGGTGTCGAGGGCATCGCCGAGGAACATCTGCCGGGAGAACACGCCCAGTGGCCGTTCGGACATCTGCACGGTGGCCTGCTCACCCAGATCGATCGGGCGGCGCTCGGCCTTGACGGTCAGCACGTTGCGTTCCACATCGATGTCGATCGCGCCCGGGTCCACGCCGGGCAGGTCGAAGGCGATCACGACTTCGTCGCCGTTGCGGTAGGCGTCGCACGGCATCGCGGTCGGCCGGGTCCAGGTGCCGGTGACCGGCGCTCCGAACAGTTGCTGGGCGAGACGGTTCATCTCGGTGAAGGGTTCGCTGCGCATCAACATGGTGCACCTCCTAGGGTCGACGATCAGACGTCAATGCGCGATAACCACTTTCTATCATGTCATCTAACCGATGACAACTGGAGCGTCGCCGATGTGATGACATAGACTGGCCGCGTGACGCCTCCTCCTGCCGAACTGATCGCGCTCGCCCGAGCGGTGGTCAGCTCAACCGACCAGGACGACTTCCTGGGCGCGTTAGCTCACCTGCGCCATCTGCGTACTAGCCTCGACCGGCTCGAGCCCGAACTCATCTGCGCCGCCCGCGAAACCGGCGCAAGCTGGCAGGCCCTCGCAGAGGTGCTCGGCGTGGCCAGCCGGCAGGCAGCCGAACGTCGATACCTACGCCTCGTCCCCGCCACCGCCGACCAGGCCGGCAGCACCCGCGAACAGCGAGTCCAACAACTGCGCGACAACCGCGCCGGCGACCGCGCCGTCGACGACTGGGCCAACGACAACACCACCGCCCTACGTCGTCTCGCCGCCCAAATCACCACCCTCGACGGCCTCGACCCAACCTCAGCCGACGACATCGCCCGCCTCGACCGCGCACTCGGCGACCCGGACGCCAGCGCACTGCCAGCACTACTCACGCAAGCCCGCCCACACCTGGCCAACCATCCCGGCCTTGCCCAGCAAGTCGACGCGGTCACCCAAGACACCGCCCGCGTCCGCCACCAGACCCAACAACAGCGCGACGTCGCCAGAACGTCGGCCCCCGAAAGCCGAAGGAGTGTCAGGAACTTATCGAGATAGTCCCCCAGTTCTGGCCGTCTCGGCGCTACAGTCACGAGACCCGCTGCGCGGGTTCCACCCTCCTGCTCATTCAGCCACGGTGATGTCGGCGCACGACTGAGTCGCCGCGCATCTGCCGACCGCTTCCTGGATCCGCCGCGCGGCCACGCCGGTCCGGACTCGGTCCCGTCCGATCGGCCACACCACCCGGGTGCCCGGGCGAGCCCGCTCAAGCCCACCCGAGCCGCCAGTGACCACAGCCACCTGCCCGCCTAACGCCTGCGTCGCCGGCTCGTCCAATCCGTCGAGGCGGCTGCGGGCGACCTAGCCCACACGGCTGACGCTCAGCACGACCGTCGTCTCGAGCGCGGCGTCGGCGATGTTGTTCACCGGTAGACCGCGCATCAGCGACGGGCCGATCGATTTTCGCTCTCCGGGTGGTTGGCGTGCTCGGCGAGCGTGGCCTGCAGTCCGCTAGCGGCGCGGTCTCCGACGCGCCGCAGCGCCAGGGCGAACAGCGGGTCGGCGAGTCGGGCCGCGCCCTTGGGCGACAGAACGGCGTCGTACCGGACCACCGTGCCGCCGGATGTCGTGGCGTCGAACGCGATCGTGTCTGTCGAACGGACCGACCGATTCTCCGCCGTCAGTACCACCCGCCGAGGCGGGTCGTAATCGATGATCTCGTACTCGAGCGGAACCTCCGCCCGGAGGAACGCCGCGACCAGTCTGAACCGTGAGCCGAGTCCAACCGGCTCTGGGGTGATCATCTGTGCTCGGATGACACCCGGGTCCCATTCCTCGGCTGACGAGAACCTGCTCAGATATGCGAAGGTCGTGGCCACCGGCGTCGGTACCACGATCTCCTTGCGGTAGTGCGCCATCGTGAAATTCCGTCCATCCGAATTGTCATTCGTGGCCGGCTCCGGCCAGGGCGCCCTAAGCGAGTCGGCGGCCTAAGGGGTCCGGGCCATAGCCGGGTCGGTGCTCATACGACTACTCTAGACGCAGCATGGACAGGTCGTCTAATGTTTTGTCCAGGCTACCAAGGGAGCGGTCATGGCCGGGGAACCAGCAGACTGGGCAACCGACGAGCTCGTCCAGATCGGCGACCTCGCCCGCCGCACGGGCCTCAGCGTTGACGTGCTGCGCGCCTGGGAACGCCGCTACGGCGTGCTGCGCCCGCAGCGTTCGGCCGGTGGCTTCCGGTTGTACTCCAGCCAGGACGAGGACACCGTGCGCACAATGCTCGCCCAGATAGATCGCGGCTTCCCGCCGGCCCAGGCCGCCAAGCTGGCCCTTGCGCAGCTCACGTTGCCGGTCGGCCACACCGTCCCGGCACAGCCCGACGGCGCCGGGGCCGACGGCGCACTAATGCTCGGCCGCGCCGACCTGTACGCGGCGCTGACCGAGTTTCACGGCGGCCGTGCGCATCAGCTGATCGACGAACTCTTCGCCGGGTTCACCGTCGACGCTGTCCTCCGCGAAGTGGTCCTCCCGTGCCTGGCCGACCTCGGCGACGGGTGGGAGCGAGGCACGGTCACGATCGCCCAGGAGCACTTCGCCAGCAACCTGCTCCGCGAGCGTCTGCTGGGCCTGGCCCGGCCGTGGGACCGAGGTCACGGCCCGCGCGCTATCCTGGCCTGCCCGCCAAACGAACGCCACGACATCGCTCTGATCTGCTTCGGTATCGTGCTCGGACGCGGCGGGTGGCGCATAACGTTCCTCGGCGCGGACACCCCCGTCCGCACGGTCGCTGAAGCGGCCGAGGCCCTAGAAGCTAACCTCGTGGTATTGGCGTCCACCATGGACGGACGGCTCGCCGCCGTCGCACCGGAACTCCGCGAACTCGCCGCGGCGCGACCGGTCCACATCGCCGGCAGGGGTGCCAGCACAGACCTAGCCCGCTCGACGGGCACTGTCCTCCTGCGTGCCTCACCGGTCGCCGCGGCCGACCAGCTAGCCGAGTCCCTATCGACGGCGGGCCGATGGCGACCGCCCGCCACCTGACCTGTATCCGCGCTGGGCAGCAGTACCTCGTTCGCCGGAGGAACCACGGCGTGGCGCCGAATCGAGGAGACACCACCGGCTACGCGCCGTGGCCGCCGGCGAGCTCATCTTCGGCAAGGCCATCGCCGAGCAGGTACTCGACCGGGGCCCAGGCCATCGTGCAGGCCCGGGAAGCGGGCATGGGCTGATCACTCACATCCGCGGCGGGAAGCCCCAGCCGTCACGGGAGCCGAATGGTCAGCCGCCGGCAGGCGACCGCTGCCGAGTCGGCGTCTCGACGGCAAGGACACGACGACCTTCGCGGGGGCGCTATTGCGGCCGTGAATGCGCCGGGCTCATCGAGATCACACCCGTCACACCAACGGCCATAGCCAGTACCCAACTGATCATGCCCGGCAACGCCCCCCGAACGCCATCTTCGGCAGGCCGGCGCTCACTGCCTCACCGCTGCGGCTAGTGATCTTCGTTTCCCCAGTTTGATCCGGCCATGCGATGGATATCCTCACCACAAGCCGGCTCGGGGAGGCTGACGTTGGCACGAAGATCGACGACTGCCATCGCGGACGACGAGTTCGAGCAGATCCTGCGCAACCGGGCTCTGAAGACCGTGTTCCAGCGGATCGTGCATCGGTTCGATGGCGACCGTCGGCTATGAGGCGCTGGTCCGCGGGCCGGTCGGCTCACGATTCGCCTCGGCGGCCTCGCTCGTCGAGGCAGCCTACCGAACCGGACACGTGATCGAATTCGACTGGGCAGCTCGCGCCTCGGCAAGCCGGACCGCCATGGCCAAGGGCCTAGCTACCGATCTTCTGCTGTTCCTCAACGTTGAACCATTGGCCCTCGATACACCGTGCCCACGGGATCTGTGGCCCGACATTGAGCGGGCGTTTGCCATGTTCCGGGTCGTCCTTGAGGTCACCGAACGATCGCTTGACCGTGACCCTCGTTCGTTGCTCAACGGCATCGCCCAGCAGCGCCCAGAGGTCGAGGCGTTGGCACTCGACGATGTCGGTTCGACAACCAAGACGCTGGCCATGCTCCCGGTGCTGTCACCCGATGTCATAAAGCTTGACATATCAGTCACGCAGGGTGGCATGCGTCGAGCCGCGATGAAGATCCTGGACATCGCCTACGAGGAAAGCGAACGGACCGGCGCCACCATCCTGGCCGAGGGAATCGAGACCGCTGCACAGTCTGAGCAAGCACGCAGGTTCGGCGCGTCCCTAGGGCAGGGACACCACCTCGACCGGCCAGGATCGCTCGCCCGAGACCTCGGCCATTGCGCGTCCATGCCGAGCGTCGTTACTGAGACGGTGCCAGATGTGCGTACTCCGTTCGAGGCGTTGGGCGGACGAACAACGGGCCGAGCGACGGCCGACATGGGGCTCTGTTGCATTAAGCGATCCTTCGTCGCCGCCCCCGCAAATCCTCCATTGGACGTTCCGGCACGGCGCACACAAGGCCACTCGGCGGCTGCGTCTCGCCGATGGTTTGGTGGCCATTGCCCGATTCAGGGCCCCGCTTCCGGACCACACAATTTGATCTTGCAGGAAGTCTTCCGGTCGAAGATCTTGATGATCGGTTAATGCAACAGAGCCACCCACCGAGTGTTGTCATCACCGCAAATCCTCCTTTGGACACTCCGCGACGGCGCGCCACGGGTATGTGGCGAGTGGTCAGGTGCGGGTCTTGGTGGGAACCCAGCCCTCGGGCAGTTGCCCGGTCTGCACAAGGGTCTGTAGGTGCCGGGTCGCGCCTGCGGTGAGGACCTGGTCGGCTTGCGGGTAGAGGATTTTCTCCTCTTTGAGGTTGTGATGCTGGAGTTGGACCGCGAGTTGATGCCCGAGCGCCTGCGCCGCGCGGCCGGCGGCGGCGGCATTGCTGTTCAGCTCGCGTTGCAGCGCATCGAGCGTGGCCCAGATCTGGCTGTGCTCACGCAGCATGACAAACACGGGGGCGAGCAGCCCCGCGTCGGCAAGTGGTGGAAACAGGAATTCTTCTTCCAGGTAGATGTGGCGGCGCAGGGCGTGGATCGCCTCCATCACCGCCGCGGGGTCCTGCCCGTCCGGGCCCGCGTCGGTGGTGAGCGTCGCGAGCCCTTCATCGATTTCGTGGTGTTCGCGTTGCAGCGCGGCCGACAGGGTTTCGACAAGCTCTTGTGCGTCCATCGGTGCTGCCTCGATTCGGTTGTGGTGAGGGTCGACTTCTGGGCCCGGGCCTGAATGCGGTGCGGCGCCCCGATCGGCGTGGTTCACCGGGACGCGCCCGCCGCGTACACGCCACGGCTTCCCAGCGCTGGTGTCGTGGGAAGCGCCGGTCGGGTGACCGTTTGCTGGGTGGGTTCGGGCAGGAGCGACGCGAGCCAGGTCAGCGCGTCGACGCCGAGGTGCGCGGTGGCGGCGTCGATGTCGACCGCAGCGGGGACGACCGGCGGGCCGAGGGCGAGCCAGTCGTGGCGCCAGGCACCGATGCGTCGCCAACCGGTGGTGGTCAGCGGGGCGCCGTTGGGGGCGATGGTGCCGCCGAACAGGCGGGTCGACGTGGCGGGGTCGGGGCTGCCCAAGCCAGGCCTGGGAAGCTCCAACCCGAGCCAAAACGGCACGTCCACTGGTGGGCTGGTGATCGCGGTGATGATCCGGCGTACGTCGTAGGCGCTGCTCAGGTGCTTACGGCTGACCCAGATGGCGCCGAACAGGTCCCGGCGCAGCGGGTCGGCGATGCCGTCGGTGATCGATTCGGCGTAGGCGGCGGTGGCGGCGCAGGTGTTGCTGATCAGCTCGGGCATCCGGGTGGGTGCCTGTTCGCCAGGCAGCGCCAGGCTCGCCACCTCGTCGAGTTCGCGTCGCCACTGTTCGCGTTGGGCGGCGCTGCGCGTTCCGGTCATGGACAGCCGCCGGTCGTATTCCACGGCCCGCCACTGAACCTGGTGGCCCCGGCGTAGAAGGGTGTCCATGCGTTGGCTGGCCAGGTAGGAATACGTACAGTTGAAGTCGCCATAAATGATCAACCGCATTATGTCCTCCGTTGTTGCGCCTGGGAGCAGTGTTCGAGGTGGACCTTTCCCGGTTGCTGGCCGGATTCACCCCGGCGGTGACGGCCGGCGCAGCCCATCGGGTGCGTCCACGCGTTGCAGCGAGGCCGGTCCCGGGACCAGGAATCGGCCCCACATCTGTCCAGCGCCGCAGATCACCGATGAGGTTGACCACCAGGTCATGCTCGCGGGTCAGCTCGTCGATCGCGGTTACAGCCCGGCAGCGGCGGTACTCACACATGGACGGTGTCCTTCAACCACGTCGGGTTGGTGATCGACCATGTCGGTCCCTATCCGGCGAGCGCGGCGGCGCGTTCCAGGCGGACTTGCCACACGTGCGGTCCGGACTGCAACCACTGCGCCTGGATGCGGCCACCGAACCGGTCGTCGATCTCGGCGAGCACCGGGCGGGGCGCGTGCGAGGCGACCAGCACCACCGCCTGACCTGGCGCCAAGGCGTCTACTGTGGACAAGACCAGAGCGTGCCGCTGCCCGTGCGGCACATCCCGCACGTCCAGGCGGGCATCCACGCTGAGCACCGGCGCTGTGGCCGCCGCGGCGCTGCCGTCGCTGTCGCCGCCGCAGCCACAACCGCCGCACCCGCAGCCACCGGAAGCCTCCGCCTCGGGGTCCTCGGCGCCGAGCAGGTCGTGCATCCCGGCTAGCAATTGCGCCAGTGACACGTCGGCGGCGACCAGCAACGGCAGGATCAGCCCGTTCTCCTTGGCCAGGTGGCTGGCGAACAGCGCCGCCAGGGCACGGGCCGCCGCCGCGGCACGCACCAGGGAGACTGTCCGCCCGTCGGCTTGGGCGATCTCGTCGACCAGGGCGGTCAGCGCCTGGTGCTCGGCGAGCATTCCATCAACGAGTAGCCGACCCTGCGGCAGCGCGGCGGCCGGCGGATACAGCGTCTGCTCCTCGGCACGGGCATGCGGCAGGATCTCGGCGCGCACGAACTCCACCAGATCCTGCCGGGCCGTGGCCGCTTTGACTAGCTGGTCGGTCTCGACCAGACCCAGCAGGGACTCCACCTGGGTGTTCAGATCCGCGGCGAGCCGCGCGTGATGGTTGATCACCGCCCGCACCGCGGCGTCCTGATCGGCCGTCCGCTGTGCGTGCTCGTCGACCGCCTGGTTCCCGCCCGGCTGTGACATGGCACCCTCCCCAAATAATTTCGCTGACCTCCATAGTTATAACGTTGTTTACCGTGGATACGGAAGGGCGCCGACTGACCAGTGAGCTAGCTGACACCTGTGCTGGTCGAAATCTCGGCCACAGGATTCGACCTGCGCCGTCTTCGTCGGTGATGATCGTCGGCTGTGACCGCCACGTCGAGCAGTACGCCAACAACCGCATAGAAGCCGACCACAGCCGGCTTAAGCATCGGCTTCGGCCATTACTAACTCGGAAAAGAAACCGTCATCCACCTGCGAATCGCCACCACATTCACCGAACTCGCCAGGCGATCTGAACCCGTCTGAGCTCCGGCCGCACTGCGACCATCGACGGATTAACCCAACAACGCCCCGGCTATGCCGAACAGTCCACACCAGACGACGGAGAACACGGCCACCACAACACGCTTCCCGGCGTGATCATTCTGCGCCGCTCGGGGCCGGCGTCAAGGCCACGCCCGCTACGCCGGTCGACCTGCGGTCGAGCCTGGACCCCGACCCCTCGATGGCGTATGCCCACATATTTCCTCGACGCTTGACCCGACCCGCTGACCGGAACCCGTCGACAGGTGACAAAAGCCCGCTGGCCAACCGAAAGGAGGCGTGGGCAGAGTGCCACAAAGCCATGAAGCTCGCCGACCAGGGCCGTCACGTTCGCCCTAGCCGCCGCACGGTAGGGGGTATACCTGCTAGATGAATGACCGCACGCAAAGGCACGCGAAGCCGCAGACGGCATCGTGTCCGCTTGAATCGGCCCGCATCCCTGACACCATCCGTGTGAAGGGCGCCCAGTTTCGGCAGGGCCTGACCCGGGCCCGGCGCGCGGTGCCGCCCTACCCCGACAGGCGGCTCAGGGCGATCGCGGTGAGGCGCGTGAGGGTGGCGAACTTCGCGCTCCGCTCGGTCATCGGCACCCTCGGCGTGGCCAGTTCCACGATGCGGTCGCCGGTCTGCGCGACGATCTCCGCGACTGCCTCCTTCGTGCCGATGCTCGCATCGGCCTGCTGCACCGCTACCGCGGCCGAATCACCGAGACCCGGCACGTCGTCGATGGTGTAGCCGGTGGGCGCCAGCGCGTTCTGCAGAGCCACCTTGGGGCCGCCCTGCGGTGCCGACGCGACCAGCAGGGTGACCGCCGTGATGCCCTTGGCGTCATGCCACACGCACAGCCGCGAGCCGGCCACGGTCTTCGTCTCGCCGGAGCCCAATGACGAGTCGAGGCCGGCCACCTCCGAGTCGCGCAGCAACGAGCACGGGTCCGGCATCGCCTTCGACGCGGGTGTCCCGCCGCCCGTCGTGGCCTGGCCGGTCGTCCCGCCCGGCGCCGCGGACGCCGCCGGGGTGGGGTTGACGCCGGAGCCGCACCCGGCGAGCGCGGCCAGGGTCGCCGTCACCACAAGAACGCGGTACCCAGCTGAGACACGCATGCACTGTAGTGTGCAGGCGCCGTCCATCCGGCGCAACAGACGACCGTGGTTGTACGGGTGGCTGTACGCCGGATATGGAGAAGGCCCGGGCTCGACCGTCTGAGTGGTCTGACCTGGGCCTTTCGCGGTGCGCCGCCAGGGACTCGAACCCCGAACCCGCGGATTAAGAGAGCGCCGGTTTTATCGAATTAAGTGCACTTACGTCCGGTCCGCATGAGTACGCATAAGTGCCGCTGTGTTGTGCCTGGTCCGAGCGGATCAGTCGCTGTTGCTGAACGTCCGAGCAGTTGGCGAGCAGTTGAGCGGCTGGCCAGCGGAGGGATGTGCCTGCGCCGCAATTGCCACAGTTGGTTCGGGTCTGTTGTCGCCGCTGAACGGCCGAGCCGTCAACCGTGGTCGGCTTATTGAGCTCGTGGCAGTTGTGTACACTTGGTCCATGACTGCCACCGAGATGTCGACGCGTGAGACACGGGACCACTTCGCGGACCGCCTGGAGGCGGCTCGCCGGGGCGAGGCGACACTGATTACCAGCCGCGGCCGCGCGGTGGCCGCGCTAGTACCGGCGGAACTGCTCGATGAGTATGAGCGTCTGGCCGAGGCCGAAGACCTGCGCCTGATCGACGAGCGCATCTCCCGCTACGAGGCCGGTGGCACGACCGCGCCGTTGTCGGAGGTGCTCGCCGAGACTCTCGGCCGCCGGTGAGCAAGTACCGCACGGTCTTCGATCCTGATGCCCGCGCCGAGCTGCGCGGCATCGCGTTGCCTATGGCCAGACGGATCCTGGCCAAGCTCGCGGAGCTAGAGAGCGACCCGTACGCTTTCGCGACCACTGAACTCGTCGCTCGCCCGGGTGTGCGCCGGCTGCGCGTCGGGGACTACCGGATCTTCTACCGCGTCTACGAAACCGACGTGGTCGTGCTCGTCATCAGGGTGGCCCACCGCTCGGTCGCGTACTGAGCACAATCGGCAGCTCGATGCGGCCACACGGCAGCCGCATCGGGTCGAGGAGTGGCGACGAACGGCGGCTCGGCGGCGGGTATGGCACGGAGAGGACGGCGTGATGGCGCGAACCTGGAAGAATGTGCGGGCTCAGGTCGTTGACGCCGGCCTGATTGATGAGGCGCGCATGAGTGAGCTGCGGGCCGAGGTGCGCGCACCGGTTGGCGGAGATCCGGCAGGAGTACGGGCTGGACCAGGGTGCGTTCGCGCAGCGGCTGGGGGTGTCGCAGTCGCGGATCTCCCGGATTGAGCGTGGGGAGCTGGATCGGGCGGAGATCACCACGATCCGCGGCTACGTTGAGGCGCTCGGCGGCGAGGTCAAGATCGTGGCGAAGTTTAGCGACGAGCGCGTCACAGTTGGGTGAGTGTCGCTTCGTGAATGCTAGGAGCGCGTGGCCGGAGCCCGCCGGCGTCGTGCGACGATGCGCCGGTGGGATCGACGGATGTGGTCACTAACGGTGAGATTGGCCGGCTTCAGCGGGAGCTGGACCTTCTGCGGGCGGAGAACGCCCGTCTGACGCGACTGCTCGATCTGCGGGGCCAGGACACGACGCCCGTCCACGAGCAGCTCGCTGTGCCGGCTCCGACGCTGGTGACGATGGCTTCACCGGTGCAGGACAAGCTGGCCTTGTATGCCGACCGGTTCCATGCCCGCGCCGATGTGCACGCCGTACGTTGGGAGAACGCCCGTACGGGGGCGTCGGGGTGGATGCCGGCGGTGGCCGGTGGGTGGCGTAAGGGCATGGATCGCAGAAGCGTCCGGCATCTGCCGCTGACCGCGCAGGTCGTCGGCGCCCATCTGAGCGGCGACGTCTTTGTCGGGCTGTACCCCTTGTTGACCGACAACACGTGTCGCTTTCTGGTGGCCGACTTCGACGGTCAGGCGGCGATGCTCGACGCCCTCGCTTATGTGAAAGCGGCTAAGGCCAACGGTGTGCCGGCCGCGTTGGAGCTGTCGCAGTCGGGGCGAGGCGCGCATGTGTGGGTGTTCTTCACCGACAAGGTCCCCGCTGCTGTCGCCCGGGCGGTCGGCACCGTGCTGGTGCATGAGGCCACGGTGTTGCGCGGCTCGATGGACCTACGCTCGTACGATCGGCTTTTTCCCAACCAGGACGTGCTGCCCGAGGGCGGGTTCGGCAACCTGATCGCCGCGCCATTGCAGGGCCGTCGTCGCCGGGATGGGCTGACCGTGTTCCTCGACCTGGCGACCTTGGAGCCGCACGACGACCAGTGGGCGTTTCTGTCCACTGTGGATCGGCTCAGTCGGGGGGACGCGCAGCGGGTCGCCCGACAGGCGAAGCGAGCCGCGGTCGGCAACGATGTCGCCACGTTGAGTCGGTCGGACGCGACCAAGGTCCGTCCGCCGTTGCCTGCTGTGGTGCACGCGGAGTTGGGCGCCGGGTTGAGGCTTGCCTTGGCGGAGCTACCACCGGCGGCGTTGTCGACCTTCAAGCATGCAGCGTCTATGGCCAACCCGAAGTTTTACGAACTGCAACGTCTACGGAAGTCCACCTGGGACACTCCACGTTTCATCCGTGGCTACGACATCACCATCGACGACCACTTGGTGCTGCCCCGCGGCCTGCGGCACACCGTCACGAGCATCGTCGAACGGGCTGGCTCACGGCTGGCCCTCGCCGATGTCAGGAATCCGGGCGCCGAGATCGACGTCGCGTTCACCGCCGAACTCAAACCGGACCAGGCGGTCGCGGTCGGCGCGATGCTCGGCCACGACGACGGCGTGCTCGTCGCGCCACCCGGATCCGGCAAGACCGTCATGGCCTGCGCGATCATCGCCGAGCGCGCCACCTCCACTCTAGTCCTCGTCGACCGCAAGGCGCTGGCCGAGCAGTGGCGCACCCAGGTCGGCACGTTGCTGGGCATCAAGCCGGGCCAGGTGGGCGGTGGTCGGCGCAAGCTCACCGGCGTTGTGGACATTGCCATGCTGCCCACCCTGGCCCGCCACGATGACGTCGCCGACCTCACCCGCGGCTACGGACATGTCGTCATCGACGAATGCCATCACCTCGCGGCGGCGGCCTACGACCATTCCGTCAAGCGGATCGGTGCCCAATTCTGGCTCGGGCTGACCGCCACGCCCGCCCGCCGCGACGGGCTGGGCGAACTAGTGACCTGGCAACTCGGACCTATCCGCCATGCCCTCGCCCAGGAGATGACGCTCACTGACACGCTGCTGGCACCGGCCGGCCCTCGTCGTGTTCTACAAGTCCACGAAACCGCATTTCGCTACGACACTCTCGATGTCACCGCGCCGGGCGCCATCGCTGCGGCACATCGCGCTCTTGTCTCCGACCGCGACCGCAACGCCCAAATCGTTGAAGACGTTAGCGAGGCCCTGGCCCGAGGCCGCAACTGCCTCGTCCTCACCCGGCGAGTCGCCCACACCGATACCCTGACCACCATGCTGGCCGAACGCGGCTACGACGCGATAGTGCTGCAGGGCGGTATGAGTGCTGTCGCCCGCCGCGCGGCAGTTGATCGTCTCGCTGACGCCAAGGCCGGTGACGGCGTACTCGTCATCGGTACCACACCGTTCATTGGAGAGGGGTTCGACGCGCCAGCACTGGACACCTTGTTCCTGGCCGCCCCGGTCTCCTTTGACGGACTGCTCATCCAGTGCGCCGGCCGGGTCCTGCGCGACGCCCCTGGTAAGGATTCCGCCGAGGTCCATGACTACCACGACCACGCGGTCCCGATCCTGGCCGCTTCGCTGCAACGACGCATGCCCGGCTACCGCACCCTCCGGTTCACGAAGGCTTGACCCGGATCGGCATCACCGGCCGGTAGGCTGCCCTGATGGTCCGACGCCAGCCCACCGCGCTCGCCGATCTCGACGCGCTGGTTGCCGCCATCACCGTCGATGCGTATGGCGACGACGAGCCGCAGACCGCATTCGTCGAGGTGTTCATCCAAGAAGTGCGGCTCCCAGCCTCGGCAATCGTGCTGGGCGTGCCGGTCGATGTGGTTGGGTTCGACTATCGCGACGAGCGTTTGGGCATCGTCGCCAGGTGCCGGCGCGATGGTGTGCGACAGGACCTCGCGGTGGTCGATCTGTTCTTCCCGCCGGAGGCGGTCGCGGCGTGGGTGCAGGCCGCCTACCGCCGGTGGCTCGGCCTCGACCCACGTCCGTACAGCATACCGGCCGGGTGGCGGCCGTCGTGGCTGCAGGACACATAGCCTTCGCGGTGGCGTCGTGTCGCATGTCGTCGATGGAGTGTCGAGTTGAGTGAGCACCAGTTCTACGAGTTTCTCGCCGTCGACCGGCCGCTGGACGCCCGCCAGCTCGGCGAGGTCCGGTCACTGTCGACCCGGGCAGACATCACGCCGACCAGCTTCGTGAACGTGTACCACTGGGGAAACTTCCGCGGTGATCCTCGGGCGATGATGGACCGCTACTACGACGCGCACCTGTACCTGGCCAACTGGGGCACCCGCGAGGTGATGCTGCGGCTGCCGGTGACGGTCCTGGACCCGGACACGGTCGGGGCGTACTGCCTCACCGACTCGTCGACCGCGTGGACCAGCCGCAGCAACATCATTGTCGCGATCACCCGAGACGGTGACGGCGATGACGAGTTCCTCGACGAGGACGGCCACGGCCGGCTCGGGGCGATCGTCAGTGTCCGGGCCGAGTTGGCCGCGGGTGATTTGCGACCGCTGTATCTGGCGTGGCTGCACTCGGTCGCTGAGGGCGAGCTCGACGACGACGAGATCGAGCCGGCCGTACCGGCGAATCTGGCCACGCTGAGCGCCGGGCAGCGCAGCCTGGTCGACTTCGTCCGGCTCGACCCGGATCTGCTCGACGCCGCCATCGAGGGCAGCCCCAGTCACGGCAGGGCGAAGCCGACCAAGACCCAGCTCGCCGCCTGGGTGCGTAGGCTTCCGGCGGCCGAGAAGGAAGCGTTGATCGTGGCGTTGATGCACGGCGACGAGCCGCACCTTGGGGCGCAGCTGCTGCGCCGCTACCACGGCGCAAACGAGCGCCATGCCGGCTCCAGCGGTGGCCGGACCGTTGGCCAATTGCTGGAGGCGGCCCAGGAACGCCGCGAGCACCGCGCCCGGCTGGCGGCAGCCGAGCGTGAGCGCCGACGCGCCAAACAGGAGCGCGACGCCGCCGAGGCGCGGCAGCGTCGGCTCGACGCTCTGGTACGTGAGGGCGATCGTGCGTGGACACGGGTCACCGCACACATCGACGCCAAGAAGTCGGCGGAGTACGACGCGGCCACCGCCCTGCTGTGCGACCTGCGCGAGGTCAGCGACCGCGACGGCCATCGTGACACGTTCACGGCGCACCTGCGTGAGCTGAGGCAGCGCTATGGCAACCGGCCCGCTCTGCTCGAACGTCTCGACCGCGCCGGCCTCAAGACCCGCTGACGCGAATCACCCGGCCTGCGGGCTTCGCGCTCGTCTCTCGTTGACCAGGTTGACGATCAACGAGGAGGTGCCTGTGATGGCGAACAGCGGTGTGATCTTCAAGAGGTGCGGGTGCCGTCATGCCGAGACGGGGCGGCTGCTGGAGGCGGCCTGCTTACGTCTCAGCGAACGCGGCCACGGCAGTTGGTACTACCACTGCACGGTGACGACGCTGTCGGGCAGGCGGGAGCGGGTTCGTCGCGGTGGCTACCTCAGCCGTCGCGATGCCGAGAAGGCCCGCGATGAGCTGCTCGCGCAGTCACGGGAAGAGTGCACTACCCAGGTGTGGACGGTGGCCCGCTGGTTGCGGTACTGGTTGACCACCCGTACCAGCATCCGGCCGAGCACGTTGCGCTCCTACACCGAGCATGTCGACCGGCACCTGATCCCGCACCTGGGGCGCCTCCGGCTTGGTGAGCTGACCGGCCGTGACGTCACGGCGATGTTCACCGCGCTCGCCGCCACCGACAACCGCTACGGCCGCCTGCCCACCCCGTCGACGCTGCATCGGATCCGGGCGACGTTGCGCTCGGCGCTGAACGCCGCGATCCGCGAGCGGCTGATCCGTGACAACCCGGCCCGGTTCGTGGAACTGCCGACCCCGCGCCGCCCGCAGGCGCAGGTCTGGACCGCGCACCGGGTCGAGTAGTGACACCGCACCGGGCAGCGGTACCCGGTGGCGGTGTGGACCGCGGCGCAGGTGGCCGACTTCCTCGGCTTCGTCGACACCGACCGGCTGTATGCGATGTGGTGGCTGATCGCCCTGCGCGGCCTGCGTCGCGGTGAGGCGGCCGGGCTGCGGTGGGTGGATGTCGACCTCGACGGCCGGGTCGTGATGATCTGCCAGCAGCGCGTCACCTCCGGGCACGTCACCACCGAAGGACCGCCGAAGACCGCGGCGAGCAGGCGCACCATCGCCCTGGACAAGACCACCGTTCGGATCCTGCGCGAGCACCGCCCGGCGCCAGACCTCAGAGCGGCTCGCCGCCGGCGACAAGTGGGAGGACACGGGTTACGTGTTCACCAACACGATTGGCCAGCCGCTGAACCCGGACTACCTGACCCGCCGGTTCAACACCCTGGTCACCACATCCGGCCTTCCGCCGGTGCGGCTGCACGACCTGCGCCACGGCGCCGCGACCCTGGCCCACGCCGCCGGCGCCGACCTGAAAACCGTGCAGGAACAGCTGGGTCACACCAGCATCGTGCTCACCGCCGACACCTACACCAGCGTCCTCATGCAGATGCACTTCAAGATCGCAGAGGCGACCGCCCGGCTGGTGCTCACCGCCGCGGCCCGCAACCCTGGCCAGCAACACGGCAGCAAGACCAACGTTGGCCCACCGGCGTCCGCCGTACCACCGCGGCCTGCTCGGCCAGAACCCCAGCGCCCCAACGCAAAGCGTCGGAGCAAGGGAGCGAAGAGGCGTGGCACACGTCGGACACACACGTGACACACAAAGATCAAGGCCGCATAGTCGAACGGCTATACGGCCAGGTCGGAGCTGGTGCGCCGCCAGGGACTCGAACCCCGAACCCGCGGATTAAGAGGAGCAGTTCGTGAGTTGGCCTTCGTTAGTTTGCCCCCCAGACCGATCAGCTCAACACCCCGCGGCCCCCAACCGTGTTTAGCTTGAGCTATAGTAGATGGGTGCCTGCCGTCCCCGCCCGCCGCTGGACGATCAAGACGACCGGTGAAGTCCGGGAATGGCTGCGGTCACTGCGCGCAACCGACCCAGACGTGTACCGATCAGTGAACGTAGCGATCGACATGCTCGCCGAGACCGGGCCGGGCCTCGGACGACCCTTGGTCGACACGCTGACCGGCTCGGCGATCAACAACCTCAAAGAGTTACGGCCACGATCCGGCCGCGACGTCGCTATCCGGGTGCTGTTCGCCTTCGAGTGCGCCACGAGGCGTTGTCAGTACCGGGTGGGGGTGAGAGACCCTCGTCGCCGGGCCGTCGTAGCGGTCGGGTGAAGCTGGAGGCAGCCTGAGCCGGGGATCGCCGGGGAGGGTGGGAGCAGCCTCGACGAAGTCGCGGCGGTCCAGCACTGCCAGATGGATCAGCGTGCGGTGAGCGATATGGATAGGTATACGTAAGGAACCGGCCGCGTTACGCCTCTTCACGGATACCCGCTCAAACCTGGTGGATATGGGCTGGGGGCGCGGTGCGCACCCACCGTGTGATGGTGGGGAACTCCTGGTCGGGTCTTCGAAGCCTGGGCTGGGAGGCCACGGTGAAGGTCTACGGCGTAGCCGTGGCGATGCCGCAGGGGTAAAGCCGGATGCCTCATCTGTTGACCGGATGACAGTGAACGTGGGAACCGCCGTCGAGTCGTTCCGCGTGACGTTCCCAGCCAGGGGGCGGGATGTGGATAGGTGCGATGCCAGCCGAAGGCCGATGGCGGGGCGGAGCCGCCGTAGTACTCCGAGCCGGGGAGAGCCTGGCACATGGGGAAGGGCGGCAGCATGTCAGTCAAGGAAGGAATGCAATGTCCGAAGATGCGCCGGTGAATGTCGGCGCTGAGGCGTGGCCTCTCGTTGGGGAGGCCGCGGCCGAGGTACGGAGGATGCAGACCAAGTTGCACCAGTGGGCGCGGGAGGACTTCTCCCGCCGGTTCGATGATTTGTACAACCTCGTCTATGATCCAGCCTTCCTGGTCACCGCATGGGATCGGGTGTCGACGAACCAGGGTGCGAAGACGCCCGGCGTCGACAAGGTCACCGCCCCTGCCGTGGAGGCCTGGGTCGGGATTGAGGAGTACCTCGGCCACGTCCGGCAGCTGCTGAAGTCCGGGCAGTTCCAGCCGGTCGAGGTGCGGCGGGTGCTGATCCCGAAGGCGAACGGGAAGCTACGCAAGCTGGGCATCCCGACTATCACCGATCGGGTTGTGCAAGCCAGCCTGAAACTCGTGCTCGAACCCATCTTCGAGGCCGACTTCAAGTCGTGCTCGTATGGGTTTCGCCCCAACCGGCGCGCACACGATGCCATTGCCGAGATCCACTTCCTGGCCTCCCGGCCACGGAACTACGAGTGGGTCTTGGAGGCGGACATCAAGGCGTGTTTCGACGAGATCGACCACACGGCGGTGATGGGCCGCCTGCGGGCCCGGATCAAGGACAAGCGCGTGTGCGGGTTGGTCAAGGCGTTCCTCAAGGCCGGGGTCTTCACTGAGCTCGGCGAGCGGGAAGACACGCTGACTGGCACCCCGCAAGGTGGGATCCTCTCGCCGTTGCTGGCCAACGTCGCTCTGTCCGCGCTGGACGATCATTTTGATCGCCAGTGTCTG
>CAVSGF010000006.1:0-41717 GCA_963727415.1 uncultured Actinomycetota bacterium | reverse complement strand
GGCGCACGTTAATGGGCACTGAGGGCAAGCAGCAGATAGGGCAGCGCAAGGGATTGGGCACGTGGCGGCTCGTGCGCTATGCCGACGACTTCGTCGTCATGGTGCGTGGCGAGCAACGACATGCCGAGGCTTTGCGTGAGGAGGTGGCGGCTGTGCTCGCACCGCTGGGACTGCAGCTGTCGCCGGAGAAGACCCACGTGGTCCATATCGACGAGGGCTTCGACTTCCTCTCCTTCAACGTGCGGCGACGCAAGAAGCGAGGGGCCGAGAAGCGCTACGTCTACGTCACCGTGTCCCGTAAGGCTGTCCAGGCGGTCAAGGACAAGGTGAAGAAGGCGACGTACCGGTCACCCCGCCAGGGCATGGAACTAGATGAGCTGCTCCTGCGGCTCAACCGGATGCTGGTGGGATGGGCCAATTACTTCCGGCACGCGGTCGCCAAGCGCCCGTTCTCCCGGGTCGACTATTTCGTCTGGCACCGGATCATGCGCTGGCTACGCCGCAAATAGAGGGCAAACACCGCCTCGGCATGCCAGAACTTCGTCGCAGGTTCTGTGACAAGGGCTGGCGCTTTGCCTGGAGAGGAGTCGTGTTCACCGGCGCAGCCCGCGTCAAGGTGGACAGGTACCGCTACCGCGGTAACACCATCCCGACTCCATGGACCCCGAGCCGCACAGCCCTCGTGACGGAGGGCTGACCCATGGGCAAGACACGTGGAGAGCCCGGTGCCGTGAGAGCGGCACGCCGGGTTCGGGAGGGGGCCCACCGGAGACGACCGGCGGAAACGCCGGCACCGCGCCCGTGGGCCTACCTCACCCCATGGTCGCAGGCGGTGCTCCTCGTCGCGGGAAACAAGGCCGGCGACTGGAACCGGTGGTACAAGACCGCCATCCCGATCGCCGAGTCCGCCTACCAGCAATGGCTGGCCAACGAACGCAAACGCCGGGAGGCATGATGAGCGACTTCCACGACTGGAACGACATCCGCGCCGAACTCGACGACGGTGATACCGAAGCGCTAGCCGCGGAACAAGCCCGCACCCACGCCTGGGTCAGCGCGTACCACCTGGCCGAGGAACGCAAACGCCTAGGCATGACACAACGCCAGGTAGCAGAGCTCATGGGCGTCACACCCGGCCGGATCAGCCAAATCGAAAACGGCGACCTCGACGTCAACGAAGTCGCCACCCTCGCCCGCTACGCACAGGCAATCGGCGCCCGCATGCGCATCATCTTCGACTACGGCACCGACATGCGACAGATCGCCTGATCCCACGCAGCCGACCCGCGCCGGTATCCCCAGGACGGGTTTTCGCGGACCAGGCGCAGCACCAGGGTGCGGATGGAGCGCACGGTCGGTGGCCTGCCACGCCGTTTCCGTTTAGAGAGATCCGCGTGCCGCCGCCTCATCAGGTCGCGGTGCCAGCGCAGGACCGTGTCCGGCCGGACGAGCAGATGCAGCCGGCGCAAAACGGCCCGGGGCAAAGGCTGCAACAGTGCGGCGAGGAACGCCCGGTCTGCCGGTGTGAAGGTCACTGTGCTCGGGCCGAGTTGGCAATGCAGTACCGCGAGTTGGTGGCGCAGGGTGAGGATCTCGACGTCCTTGTCACGGTCACTGCTCGGCAGCAGCCGCAACACGGCGAAGGCGTTGGTCACGGTCAGATAGGCCAGACGAAGCAGCACCCCGCAATACTGCCCTCAAGTTAACGCCCGGCCTGACTGGCTGGCGCAGGCCCGCACGTCCGACGCGCTTGGAACCATCGCATGCCGCCTGAACAGCACGGATGTATTTTTCGGCAGGCACAGCGTCAGGCCTGCCGAGCCCGTAGCGGCATTGCATCAGAACCAAGCCTTTGCCGTGGCCGACGCTACGGCCTGGCCCGCCCGCCACGCAGCGGGCAGCGGATATCCAGTCGGCCGACCTGCCCGGCGGTCCGATGGCCGGGGGCACCGCATATGTGCTCACCCGCGACGGTACCTACGAGCGGACATCCGTCTACGGGAGCAGCGCCGACGGAGTCGACCGCAAGCTCACCCCTGTGCTGGTCCAAAACTCGGCCGCACGGATTGACCGGTGTGTTTCTCGCGTCCATGATCTGGACTCGTGTGGGTGTCGCTGATCTACCGGCTGCTGGTCACCGTGTTTTCGTGGCTGGCCATGCTGGCCCGATCCTCGGCGTCTAAGGACATCGAGCTGCTGGCGCTGCGGCATGAAGTCGCGGTGCTGCGCCGGACCAGCCCGAAACCGAAAGCTTTCCTGGCGGGATCGGGCGGTGCTGGCCGCGTTGACACGGCTGCTACCCAAGCCGATGCGTAACGCTCGGATCGTCACGCCCGGCACGCTACTGCGCTGGCAGCGGCGCCTGGTCGCCAACAAGTGGCGCCAGCCCACACCACCCGGGCGTCCACCGATCCCCGATGAGCTGGTCGAGTTGATCCTCCGGCTGGCCCGCGACAACCGCCGCTGGGGCGTGGTGCGCATCCAAGGCGAGCTACGCCGCCTCGGACACCGCGTGGGCGCCTCCACCATCCGCAGACTGCTACGCGCGCACCGTATCCCACCATCGACCGCACGCGACGACTCGTGGCGCACCTTTCTGCACGCGCAGGCCGCGACGCTGCTGACCACCGACTTCTTCCACATAGACTGCGCCATCACGTTGCAGCGGCTCTACGTCGCGTTCGTTATCGAGATCGGCACCCGGCGAGTACATCTACTCGGCGTCACCGCACACCCCACCGCCACATGGGCCACCCAGCTAGCCCGCAACCTGGCCGACCAACTCGAACAGGCCGGCCAACCGTTCACCCACTTGATCCGCGACCGCGACGCGAAGTTCACCACCGCATTCGACGCCGTCTTCGCCGCTACCGGCATCCGCGTCATGTTGACCGCGCCGCAGGCGCCCCGGATGAACGCGCACGCGGAACGATTAATCCACTCCGTGCGGGCCGAGTGCACCGACCGGCTACTGATCACTGGAGAGCGTCACCTACGCACCGTCCTGGGCGAATACGTCGAGCACTACAACGCCGGGCGTTCCCATCAGGGCCACAACATGCGCCTGCGCGCCCCCGACGACGACGCCAACGTCATACCCTTCCCGACCCCAGCCGACCGGATCCGACGCCGAACCATCCTCGGTGGGCTGATCAACGACTACCAGCCCGCCGCATGAAACCCCAGCCCAGACGCTGTGGCCGAGTTTTGGACCAGCACAGGCTCGATCGATGGTTCCTCCGACGAAGGCCAACGGCTGCCCGCCAGCGTAGTCACCAGTGACCGGTTCAGCTGCATCCTTGCCCATGTTGAGCCCTAGCCGGCAATGGGAAACTTGCTGACAGTTCAATGATGCGGGCCCTGCGGCCGGCGGTGCCTGCGTTTTCGCTGCTTTGTCGACCCGTATGAGGAGAATCCGCGTTGGATTGTGGGATCGAAGGCGGGCATGAGATGTTCGATGTCGCTGGTGGGCTGCCGATCGTGTGGGTGTATCAGCCGTCGCACGAGGCCCGACACATCTGTGGCAATCCTCGCCAAGGCACGTCGAAGGGCAGCCCACTGCATGAGGCTGAATCTAGCAGCTAACCCGAAGGTAATTCAGCGATTGGACGCTATCGGTATACCAGCCACTGACCGCCCAACCGTCTGTCACAACCCGATATGTCTGGGTGCCGCTTCCGGAGCAATAGTAGTAGATGAACTCGTCGATCCAGTCACCTTCAGGTACTCCTTCCCACGGGCTTGTCCATTGATACTTGTTGTTCCAGATGCCCACGCCGGCGTAGCGCTGGATCGTGATTCGGATAGCCGTGTTTTCCCATCCGGATCCGGAACAGAATTGGCTGCCTTCGCCCTCAATCGATGCGTGGCCCTGGTACGTGGTCTTCGATGGATCTGACGCATAAACCGTGCACACCCAATCGGCGGCGGGGGCTACCTTTCCAGGCTGAGGCGACGGCCTCAACGTCGCCGATCCTTTGGGCATGTCGTTGTCGAACGCAGGTACCAATTCTACCGAGGATTCGCGGATGGTCCCGGATTAGCTGTCGCCACTCCGGGCAGCGACACGTTCAATGCCGCTGTGGCCAGCAGTGCCGCTGCTAGCGCCAATCCGAAGGTTCTGGACCTGTTGCGCGAATCGCCACGACCATTCGTTGCCACGGAGCTTCCCCCGATCACTGAACCAGATAGCGGGCCGCTACCTGTGCGTTCAGGCGACCCTATGGCGAATAAACGAGATCAATCAATATCGAAGTGTACCAATGTTATCCTTGAGCGTTGCGCTCCTCTTCGGAATCCGGTCCGCGCGATGTGCGGTGTCGTGACAGCCATCGATCGGAGGACCGTCTATTCAGTTACGGCCGGGTCAACGACCCGGCCGTCGTGCCCACTTCCAGACGTGACCTACCGCGTCGGGGACGGTGGCGGGTTCCGGCCCGCCCAGAGGAATCACCGAAACGTGAGCCCCCGCCGACCAGGGCGGGACGCCTGGACAACCACGGAGGGTTCGAATCTCGTGCGGCCCAATGATGAGCACGTCACAGGTTCGCTCGACTCGGGGTACTGGTCCGTGGGCTCCAGTGGGGGAGTGTCAAGTTAACGGCTGATCTTGGTTGTTGTTTTGGTCAGTGGTTGGCCGGGGTGAGCCGGCCCTCGAACGCGATCTGGAACGCGTTCAACGGTGCTTTCCAGCGCATGGTCCAGCGGCGGCGGCCGGTGCCGGTGGGGTCGAGGCTCATCAACGCCAGGTAGACGCATTTCAGTGCGGCTTGTTCTGTGGGGAAGTGTCCGCGGGCGCGCACGGCTTTGCGGATACGCGCGTTGACGGACTCGATGGCGTTCGTGCTGCAGATGACTTTACGGATCTCCACGTCGAAGGCGAGGAACGGAACGAACTCCGCCCACGCATCCGACCACAGTTTCACGATGGCCGGGTACTTGGTGCCCCAGGCGTCGATGAACTCGGTGAACCGTTCGGTCGCCGCGTCTTCGGTCGGGGCGGTGTAGACCGGGCGCAGCGCTTTGGCGATCTTGTCCCAGTCCTGGCGGGCCGCGTACCGAAACGAGTTACGCAGCAAGTGGACGATGCAGGTTTGCACGATGGTGCGTGGCCACACCGTCGCGACCGCGTCGGGCAGGCCTTTTAGCCCGTCGCAGACCAGCATGAGCACATCGGCCACGCCGCGGTTCTTCAACTCGGTCAGCACCCGCTGCCAGTGCTTGGCGCCCTCACCGCCGTCGCCGGCCCAAATCCCCCAACATGTCGCGGTGCCCATCAACGGTCACGGCCATGACCACGTAGATCGGTCGGTTCGCGACCTGCCCATCCCTGATCTTCACATTGATCGCATCGATGAACATGACTGGATAGATTGGGTCCAGCGGCCGGTTCTGCCACTCGGCCATGCCCTCGAGGACCTTGTCGGTGATCGTGGAGATGGTCTGCTTGGACACCTCAGCGCCATACACCTCGGCCAAGTGGGCGGCGATCTCACCGTGAGTGAGCCCCTTGGCCGACAGCGACAGCACCATCTCGTCGACCCCGGTCAGACGGCGCTGGCGTTTACGAACGATCTGCGGCTCAAACGTGCCCGCCGCATCCCGCGGCACTCGCACCTGCACCGGGCCGACGTCGGCTTCTCCGGACCGTCCCCCCGGGTCGCTTGTCGTAGCCGACATGGTCGGTGATCTCACCGTCCAACGCCGACTCCAGAACCCGCTTGGTCAGCTGCTGCAACAGCCCACCCTCACCGGTCAATTTCAGCCCGTCACCACGAGCCCGATCGACCAGCATCGCAATCAACTGCTCATCGCTCACCGCACCCGCCGGCTCACGCCCAGCCACAGCCTCAGCAGTCTCGAAGGTCTCGGGGGTCTCGGTCGTCATCTGGCTGCTCTCCCTTGATCGGTAGATCAGCCGTTATTTCTACACACCCGCCAGGGACTCGAACCCCGAACCCGCGGATTAAGAGCCGGTTTTGCTCTGTTGAGCGCATGTATGTCTGGTTCATATTGAGTCCGCGTGAGTGCGGCTGCGTCGTGCCTGGTCCGGGCGGGTTCGACGCATGCGCTTGTGTTGGGGAGCGGGTGCCCCGCGGCTCGTCCAGTATGGTCCGCGCTGGTCCGTCGCTGTTGCTGAACATCGGAGCAGTTGACGAGCAGTTGGGGAGCCGGTCGTGCGGTGCCCGGGTCTGTTGAGGGTCGGCGCTCGGCGGTAGCGTCCGGCCTGAGCGGATCACCGCGGGCGTTTTAGGATCGCAACTTGAGCAGCCGATGGACGCCGAGAAATGGAGACTTCGAAATGGAGCCGAGTTGGCCTATCGTTGATGCAGGCTGGCAGCTTCGTAGGCCTGCGCAGTAGTTGGCAAGATCGTAAATGGGGAGGTGCGAATCGTGGAGCGTCGCGCTGTAGTCAACAAGCGCATGGTTGCGAAGGAACTCGTGAAGCGATTCGCGGCAAGATCGACCGAGTCATCGGCGCGTCTAGAGCGGCGAGCCCTTCCGGATGGCCATGTGCGATCGAAGAGGGTTGAGCGCTACCTGGCCGAACACCGGCCTCAGACCTGATGCCACTGGAGCCGGGATATGGCGAAACCCCGATCTCGGACGAGGATCTGTATTCGCTGATGCCGGGCGTCCGCGACGTCCTTGGAGATCCACTCAACAAGGCCGACATCTACGACCTCGAGCAGGATGTTCAGGTGGCGGTGACCGAGGCACGGATCACCGAAGTCTTGAACGGCTCACTGACCGTCGCCGACCTGCTCGATCCCTATTTCCTTCGTGACCTGCACAAGCAGCTCTATGGCGAGATCTGGACCTGGGCCGGTGTGTTTCGCACCCGCGAGCTAAGCATCGGCGTCGACCCCTTCCAAATCGCCACCCAACTGCGCAGCTCACTCGATTCGATCCGATACCGATGGGAGCAGACCTCCGACTGGACTGCTCGACAGCTCGGCATCGCGGCGCACGCTGAGACCGTCAGGATCCATCCCTTCACCGACGGCAACGGGCGCGTCACTCGCCTGCTCGCCGACCTGCTGTTCACTGCCGCGCAGGACGGCGATGACCTCCAGCAATACAACTGGAACCTCGACAAGAACCGATACATCACCCTGCTGCGCGAATATGACTCACATCGTGACGCCTCCGCGCTAGCGGCCTTCATCGAAGTGGTGCCATTCGGTTCATGAAACGACGTGAACGAGGGCATCGGACCGTGGACTACGGCTTCGCTTGTCGCAAATATCCTCCTCGCAGGTCACGGCCGTGGTCGCGTTACGCACGGGTTGCCTGCCTCAGCGACTGGAACCCACTCACGGGTGTGTTTGCGAACCAGGCCAACGAGATGCAGCCTGAACTGCACGGGCGCAATTTCGGCAGGCACAACGCCGCAGTCGGGATAGATGGTGCTGTCGCCGGCCTGTGCTGGTCGAAAATCCGGCCAGCGGCTCTGACCTCCGCGTCGATGCAGCCTCCTGATATTCGTTGATCAGTCCGCCGAGGACGGGTCGGCGCCGGATCCGGTCATGTCGGGCCTGGAATGGGATCACGTTCGCCTCGTCGTCGGGTGCTCGTAGTGCCATCATGTGGCCTTGGTGGCTACGACCGCTGTTGTAGTGCGCGTTGTACTCGTGCAGGACACAGCGCAGGTGTGCCTCGCCGGTGATGAGCATCCGGTCGGTGCACTCGGCGCGCACCGTCTTCACGAAGCGTTCGGCAATCGCGTTCATCCGCGGCGCCTGCGGCGCGGTCAGCATCACGGTCATGCCAAGGCTTGCGAACACCGCGTCGAACGCGGCACTGAACTTGGTGTCCCGGTCGCGGACCAGATGCGTGAACCGGTGGCCTGTTTCTGCCAGGTCGGTGGCGAGGTTACGCGCGAGCTGCGTGGCCCACTCGGCGCTCGGGAACTGCGTGACGCCGAGCAGGTGCACCCGGCGAGTGCCGTGTTCAATCACGAACGCGACATACAACCGGCGCAGTGTCACAGCGCAGTCGACATGAAAGAAATCCGTCGCCACGATCGTGGTGGCGTGGGCACGCAGGAATGTGCGCCACGAATCGTCTCGATGACGCGGCGGCGGAATCCGGTGGCAGCGCAGGACCTTACGGATCGTCGAGGCAGCGATGCGGTGTCCGAGGCGGCGCAGCTCGCCCTGGATGCGCACCACACCCCAGGTCCTGTTCTCCTGGGCGAGCCGCACGATCAAGCCGACCATCTCCTCACCGATCGGCGGCCGGCCCGGCGATTTAGGCTGCGTCCATTTACGGGTGACCAAACGCTGGTGCCAGCGCATAAGGGTGCCGGGGGTGACAATCCGATGCGCGCGCAACGCCTTCGGCAACACCCGCACCAACGCGGACAGGATCGTCCGGTCGGTCCAGCACAGCCGCGGCTTCGGGTTCACCCGGCGCAGCACCGCGACCTCATGGCGAAGGGCGAGTATCTCGGCATCCTTCGACGCTGACGAACGCGCCAGCAGCGCCAGCCACGAAAACAACTCGATCAAGGCTCGGTATAGCAGAGGGACAGCCACACCCGATGATCAGCGACGACGGCGACAGCGGAGGTCAAACCCTGTGGCCGAGTTTTCGACCAGCACAGGCAGCTGGCCGACAACCGAGCAGAAACGGAGCAGTCGATCATCAATGCATTTATATATGTGAACATAAAGAAGACCCTGCCGGCACCGTTCTGCCAGGCCAGGGACTTGATGATCTTGTACGCCGCCAGGGACTCGAACCCCGAACCCGCGGATTAAGAGAGCGCCCGGTTTTGTCCGATTGAGTGCACTTACGTCCTGTCCGCGCCGATCCGGATTTGTGGCGTGGCGTTATGCCTGGTCCGCGCGGGTCCGGCGTTCGCATTGGCGATAGTTGGAGGCTGCTTCTGGGCATCATCCGGCCCGCTTCGTGCGGGTCCGTCGTGGTTGCCGAGCGTCCGAGCAGTTGCGGAGCAGATGGGCGTGCCGTACGCGCACGTCGAGGTGGATGTGACATTGACGTCATATGGCTTTGATGTCACTATTAGCGTGTGCGCGTCCACTACCTGCGGGAGTTCAGCGACTGGCTATCCGCCCTGGCCAAGGCGGAAGCCGACGGCGACGATCTTGCCGCATTGCGACGCCGACTGGTCGCCGCCGAACTGGCGGTGCTACGAAGGCTCGCAGCGCCGCCGGACGCCGACAGCCAGACAGGAGACTTGAAATGGGTGCGGCAGCAGCGGCGTTACCCACTGTGGCGGGTGAGCCATCCCTACCATCCGGACGCGGCCGTGCGATTGATCTGCTGGTTCCCACCAGGCGCACAGATAGTGGTAGTCGCGCTGTTTGCAGGGGACAAGAAGGCGATCGGTGATGTCTGGTACGACTCGGTCGGCGGCCGCGCCGACGCGATCATCGATCAATGGAAGAGGGAGGTCGGCTATGACCGCTAGGGACTACACCCCACCGCCGGACAGCTCGTTCGTCGATGGCACCGACGAGGTCGACGCATTGCTGGCCGAGCCGGAGATCGCGGCGTTCATCGAGGCCGAACGCCCCGCACGGCAGGCAATGAACCGCGCATTCAAAATTAACCTGGCCACCGTCCGCAAAGCGGCCGAGCTGACCCAGGCCGAACTGGCCGCCGCGCTCGGCTACGACGTGTCCTCGATCACCAAACTCGAAGGACGCGACAACCTGATGCTTGCCACCCTGGCCAAATACCTCGACGCCGCCGGAGTCGACGCCGCCGCCATCGTCGTCACCGTCAAAGGCCAGCGATTCGAGTTCGACCTGCAGCCGCAACCCGAAACACCACCAGCCGACGATCCGGCTAACCACAAGCCAGCAGCGTGACTGTCGAATCCCGAGTGGGCCGAAAATCCTTGGCCGCATTAAGCGATCGTCAAGATCTTCGACCGGAAGACCTCGGCAGACCCCGCGGGCCAGGTCAGCCGTAGGCCAACGCTGACCGCTGTCTGCTAATGTCCGTCGCCTTGGCTGTACGGATGGCTGTACCGTACCGATAGCCGCCACGATCAAGCCGCCGTACAAGCGGGGGTCGCTGGTTCGAAGCCAGTCCTGCCCACATAGACGACCTGACATATGCCTAGGTTGAAGCGCATGGCCTCATTCGTCGGCCGCGATCGCCGGACATGTGGTCAAGCGTAGGTGTCACGGTTCCGGCCGCTCGTCCTGCCATGTCATCGGCGTCCCGCCCGTAGGCCGAGGAGCTACGGCGGCTGCTGGCGGGACCTGCGGGTGCGTGACAGTCGACGTCCCAGCTGTCGGAATGGGAGGATCACGAACACCGCGAGAGCGAAGTACAACGCTACGGCCACCCCCGGCAGGACGAGCCCGATGAGGATCGCGATCACATATCCGATGATGCTCGGCAGCAATTTACGTTGGTCCGTGCGCAGTTCGTCATCGGCTTCGTGCGGCGAGTAGAGGTGCTGGCGGCGCGCGTACGCGTCCAGGCCGAACGCGAGAATGCGGATTGTCAGCAGCGTGAGCCCGTACACAGTGACGAATACTCGTTCGCTGTTTCGTTCGCGCAGGGTCTCTGCCATGAGCCGGGTCGGAAACGGTAGGAGTGCCACGACAAGCAGCACGAGGAGGTTGATGCGCAGGAAGATCGAGTCGACGCGGTCGAGCCGATCGGTCAATGCCGTGTGACCGAGCCACGCACCGCCGATCGTCAGGAAGCTGACGAGGTACCCCACGTACGAGGGCCAGGCGTGAAAGAGCTGCTGCAGCGGGCCGCCCGGCGGGTGAACCGAGATCCAGCACGAGCAGTGTGATGGCGATAGCGAACACGCCGTCGCTGAACGACTCCATCCGACCCTTGTCCAGCGTCCGGCGCACCCCCGGCCGCTCCGCATCGGATGGCATGACACTGCCTCCTTGGCATCGGACGAATCGCGGCGGCGACGCTGGATCCGTGCCGCCGGCCGGAACAACCGAGCACCGCGTCCAGACTGCCCGGCCCGCGTCGATAACGTCACGGCATTCCTCAAATCCCCCACATAACAGGCGATTACGATCACCGATTCGGCTGCCGCCCGCTAGCGCTCACGCCAGTGCGCTCACCAGCGCCCGTATGCGCGCTGTTGCGCTAACCCGTCGATGCGCGCAGTGCGGCAGGGGCTCGGACCGGTTCAGGTCGCCTGGGCGAGTTCGGTGAATGCGGTGGCGACCCTCCGGTGGGCGACGGCAACTCGCCTTGGATGCGCACTGCGCCCCGGCGAGGTTGTCCCGGCCCAGGCGCAGGATCAACTCGACCAGCTCGTCGGCGATCGGTGGACGTCCGGGTGGCGTGGGCTGTCGCCACTTGTTCGCGACCAGACGCCGATGCCAGCGCAGCAACGTGCCAGGCGTCACGGTACGAGCGTTACGTAATGGCGTGGATAGCAGCCGCGTCAACGCGGCCTGCACGGCTCGGTCGTGCCAGGACAGCTTTGGCTTCGGGTTCGCTCCGCGCAGTATCGCCTGCGTTCCGCAGGTTCGCTTCGATATAGTCCGCGAATCTGGGGTGTGAGCTGGGTAAATACGGGTAGGCCCGGTGACATGGCGTGTCACTAGGCGGTGGTGTTCGTGCTGGTCAGGCGGGTGCGGGTGTGGCGTCGATGACGCGGGGCGGTTCGGTGACCTTCAGCTTGGCGAACAGGGCCTTTTGGGGCTGGGACAGTTCGGTGCGCTGGCAGAAGGTGCCGGCGGGGCCGGTGAACATGCCGATGTGCAGCCGTTGCACGTCGGCTCGGATCTTGGGCCAGGTGTGGCCGGTGGTGGTCTCGGCGACGCGGATGAGTAGCAGCGCGAGCCAGCACAGCAGGATGTGGGCGCGGATGCGGTCTTCGAGGCGGTGGTAGACCGGCCGCAGGTCCAGGGTGGTCTTCATGTCGCGCCAGCCGCGTTCGACTTCGAGCAGCTGCTTGTAGCCCAGGGCGATGTCCTCGGCGGACAGCTTCGGGTCGGAGCTGCGCAGTAGGTACTTGCCGTCCAGGCGCTGCTCGGCCTTGACCGCTGGCTTGGTCGACGCGCAGCAGCCCGCCGGGGGTGACGCGCAGGTAGCGGTTCAGGCCGGGCTTGGTGGAGATCACCCCGCGTAGTTCGGCGCGTTTGGTGGCGTTCAGCTTGTCCGAGCCGTCGATCAGTGTCGGACAGCTGGGCGATCAGTCGTTGCCGCACGGCCGCGTCGCGTTCGGCGGCGTCGGGGTTGAAGCAGATCACGAACCGGTCGCCGGCGCCGATGTTGACTTCCTTGACCTGCAGGTTGTCGGCGACGGTGGCGTAGCGGCCCTGCCGGGACAGGGCGGCGTCGGCCTCGGCGGTGCCGGCGCGCAGTTTCTCGCCGAGGATGTAGCCGCCTGCGCCCTGCTGCAGGAAGCGGCGGTTGGCGGCGGAGGCGAACCCGCGGTCGGCGACCCAGACAACGCGGGCCAGGTTCCAGTCGCGCATGTCGGTCTTGACCTGGCGGATCAGCGCCGAGTCGCCGGTGTTGCCGGGCCAGCACCACACCCGCACCGGGATGCCGGTGCGGGTGACGGCCATGCCGACCACGACCTGGGGCAGGTCGTCGCGGTGGTCCTTGCTCTTGCCGTAGGTCCGGAACCCGGCCTGCTTGACCGCGGCCGGGTCGGCCTTCGGCGACGGCGTTGCCCTTGTCGTCGCGCCATGCCAGGTCATCGGCTTCGTCGAGTTCGAAGTAGGTGCTGGTCGTGTCGAAGAACAGCAGGTCGACCTCGAGGTTGAGCAGGTCGGCGACCTGGTCGTAGATCGCCCGGGTCAGCGCGGGTTCGACACCGATCAGGTCGTCCATCGCCCGGTAGCAGGCGTCGTCGGTGACGTTGGGCAGGCCGGGCGAGGTGCACGTCGTGGCAGACCCACTCGGAGGCGGCCAGCTTTGATCGACGGCGCCAGGGCCCGGTTGGCGACCAGCGCGAACAGCACCCGCTCCACGTCGACCTCACGACGGCGGGTGTCGACCACGCCTCGCATGATCTTGTCGATGCCCAGCTGCCGCCACACGCCGTCGAGCAGCCACGCCCCGCCCAGCGGCCGCGACTCCATGAACTCCAGCCCCGCCGTGCGCGGCCACGGCGAGGGCGTCGGCCGGGTCGAGCAGCCGCGACAGCGCGTCAACTAGGCGGCTGCACCCCGGCCGCGTCGAGGCAGTCCTCACGGCCGAAGGAGTACAGCACCCGCGTCTTGGACGCCTTCGCCACCGGGTCCCACTCGTTGTGGGCCAGCTGCAGGTAGCGGATCGTCTGCCCGTCGCGGGTCTTGCGTCGACGCCTTCACGTACACGGCCCAGACCGTACACCGACTATGGCAGCACCGATAGATCTCTAGCTAGGCAGAGTTATACACAGGTAGGCGTGTCACTAGGGATTTTCGCGGTTTCCACCAGACCGCAACACCCTGACCTGCGCAGGGAGTGTCAAGTTAACGGCTGATCTTGGTTGTTGTTTTGGTCAGTGGTTGGCCGGGGTGAGCCGGCCCTCGAACGCGATCTGGAACGCGTTCAACGGTGCTTTCCAGCGCATGGTCCAGCGGCGGCGGCCGGTGCCGGTGGGGTCGAGGCTCATCAACGCCAGGTAGACGCATTTCAGTGCGGCTTGTTCTGTGGGGAAGTGTCCGCGGGCGCGCACGGCTTTGCGGATACGCGCGTTGACGGACTCGATGGCGTTCGTGCTGCAGATGACTTTACGGATCTCCACGTCGAAGGCGAGGAACGGAACGAACTCCGCCCACGCATCCGACCACAGTTTCACGATGGCCGGGTACTTGGTGCCCCAGGCGTCGATGAACTCGGTGAACCGTTCGGTCGCCGCGTCTTCGGTCGGGGCGGTGTAGACCGGGCGCAGCGCTTTGGCGATCTTGTCCCAGTCCTGGCGGGCCGCGTACCGAAACGAGTTACGCAGCAAGTGGACGATGCAGGTTTGCACGATGGTGCGTGGCCACACCGTCGCGACCGCGTCGGGCAGGCCTTTTAGCCCGTCGCAGACCAGCATGAGCACATCGGCCACGCCGCGGTTCTTCAACTCGGTCAGCACCCGCTGCCAGTGCTTGGCGCCCTCACCGCCGTCGCCGGCCCAAATCCCCCAACATGTCGCGGTGCCCATCAACGGTCACGGCCATGACCACGTAGATCGGTCGGTTCGCGACCTGCCCATCCCTGATCTTCACATTGATCGCATCGATGAACATGACTGGATAGATTGGGTCCAGCGGCCGGTTCTGCCACTCGGCCATGCCCTCGAGGACCTTGTCGGTGATCGTGGAGATGGTCTGCTTGGACACCTCAGCGCCATACACCTCGGCCAAGTGGGCGGCGATCTCACCGTGAGTGAGCCCCTTGGCCGACAGCGACAGCACCATATCGTCGACCCCGGTCAGACGGCGCTGGCGTTTACGAACGATCTGCGGCTCAAACGTGCCCGCCGCATCCCGCGGCACTCGCACCTGCACCGGGCCGACGTCGGTGAGCACCGTCTTCGTCCGGCTACCGTTGCGGGTATTACCGCCACCCCGACCTGCCGGATCGTGCTTGTCGTAGCCGACATGGTCGGTGATCTCACCGTCCAACGCCGACTCCAGAACCCGCTTGGTCAGCTGCTGCAACAGCCCACCCTCACCGGTCAATTTCAGCCCGTCACCACGAGCCCGATCGACCAGCATCGCAATCAACTGCTCATCGCTCACCGCACCCGCCGGCTCACGCCCAGCCACAGCCTCAGCAGTCTCGAAGGTCTCGGGGGTCTCGGTCGTCATCTGGCTGCTCTCCCTTGATCGGTAGATCAGCCGTTATTTCTACACACCCATATCAGGAGGCTGCATAGACGCGGAGGTCAGAGCCGCTGGCCGGATTTTCGACCAGCACAGTCATATGTACCGGGCCGTGGACCAGCACGGGCAGGTCATCGACATCCTGGTGTCCAAGCGCCGCGACGGGCAGGCCGCCCACCGGTTCTTCGCACGCGCGCTTGCCTCCCTGAAGGTGACACCGTCCGAGGTGGTCACCGTCAAGGCCCCGACCTATCCCCGGGTCCTCGACGAACTGCTGCCCGGGGCGTGGCACCACGTCGAACGGTACGCCAACAACCGGATAGAAGCCGACCACGGCCGCCTCAAACACCGGCTACGACCCATGCGCGGCCTGCGCACCGACCGCACCGCACAGGTCAGCATCGCCGGACACGCCTTTCTACAGAATCTGCGCCCCGGCCACTACCAACTCGCAACCGAAACCGTCAGGCACGTGCGGATCGCCGCCGCGTTCAACGAACTCACACAAGCCATCTGAACCAGACGACGACCCGGCCGCACTGCGCCCATCAACAGGTTAACGCAACAACGCCTCACGGGCCGACAACGTGGTCGCTCTTCCCGCCGATGTCAGCTTGCCCAACGACCCAACCCGCCGGCAAGCCTGTCACCATGCCCAGATCCCGGCTACGCCGGGATGCTTTGCCGCGCACCCGGCTGGGGTTCGAGTTTCGTCTCAGCCCACTGGATTATGGCGCGGGGGGAAGATGACGCGCTTGATAACGAAACGGCAACAGGGCATCAACACGTGTTGCTTCTGTTAACTCCCACGTCACAGGATGCACAGCAACGCAAACTCAACTCGCGTTGCAAGGCCGATTGGGAGCGGGAGGCACCCGTGGGAGTACGCCGCGCTGATGTGGCGAAATTGGCAGGCACGTCGCCGGCCGTGGTGAGCTACGTGCTCAACGGTGGCCCCCGGGGCGTCGCACCGGAGACCCGGGCTCGAGTCCTCCTCGCCATCGAGCAGCTCGGTTACCGCCCCAACGGCATCGCCCGGTCACTGCGAATGAACCGCACCATGACCCTCGGACTGGTCGTGCCGGACACATCCAACCCGTTCTTCGCCGAACTGTCCCGCGAGATCGAAGAGGCCGCGTTCGCCGAGAACTACACCCTCCTCATCGGGAACGCCGCCGAGGAGGATGCCCGGCAGACTACCTACGTTCGCACCTTCCTGGCGCGCCAGGTCGATGGATTGTTTCTGGTCCCGGCGCATGGACCGGTCAGCTGCCTGCCCGAATTGACGCGATCCGGCGTGCCCTGGGTGGCACTTGACCGAAAGGTCGCCGGCTCTGGCGTACCGGCCATCCTGAGCGACAGCCGAGCCGGTGCCCGGGCAGCGACCGAGCATCTGCTGGCCCACGGCCGGGAGCGGATCGCCTGCATCGCGGGCCCCGAGGACGTCTCGCCCGCCACCGACCGGGTCGCCGGGTGGCGGGATGCGCTGGCCGAGGCCGGTTTCAGGCCCAGTGAGATGTCGGTCTGGCACGGTCCGTTCGGCCGCAGCGCCGGTTACCGCGCGGCCCGCGAGATCCTCTCCGACGGCCGGTTCGATGCCGTCTTCGTCGCCAGTGACCAGCAGGCACTCGGGGTGATCCGGGCGCTGCAGGAGATGAGCATCAAATGCCCGGATGATGTCGCGATCGCGTCATTCGACGGCATCGCCGCCGCCGCGTACGCCACGCCGGCACTCACCACCATGGCGCAGCCGTTTGCCGAGATGGGCCGGACCGCGATCGCCCGGCTGCTGCAGCGGATGGATGATCCAGCCGCCGACGACAACGACTCAATGCTTCCGGTCCAGATGGTCGCCCGCGGCTCGTGCGGATGCGACGACCCGCCTGGCGGCGGCGTCGACCACGGGGAGGCGCTGGCATGAGCCGTGTCATCGTGGTCGGCAGCGCCAACATCGACCTGATCGCCCAGGTGCAGCACCTGCCCGGGCCGGGAGAAACGGTGCTCGGCTCGGACGCCACTCAGCGTCCCGGCGGCAAGGGCGCCAATCAGGCTGTCGCCGCCCGCCGGCTAGGTGCCGAGACCACCATGTTCGCGGCGGTCGGCGATGACCCGTTCGGCGATGCGGTATTGGCCGCGCTCACCACCGAGGGGGTACGTACCGAGCACGTGACCCGAATTCCGCAAGCACCCACCGGGATCGCGATGGTCATCGTCGCGGCCAGCGGTGAGAACTCGATCGTGGTGACCCCGGGCGCCAACTTCCGGCTGGTACCGGAGTCCCTTGGCCTTCTCGGCTCGGTGTGCACGGCCGGTGACGTATTGGTACTACAGCTGGAAATCCCGGTTGGTACGTGCCTCGCGGCGGCCCGGACCGCGCGCGAGCGCGGCGCACGCGTGCTGCTCAATGCCGCGCCCCCGCCCGCCCCGGGCGACGCGGTCTTCCTGGATCTGCTCCGCTATGTCGACGTGCTCATCGTCAACGAGAGCGAAGCGCACCAGTTGGCCGGCCGGGCCGGGCTTCCGGACCGGCCGGGATGGGAGGGGCTCGCCGACGGTCTGCGCAAGCTGGGCCCGGACACCTGTGTCATCACGCTCGGAGCCGACGGCGCGGTCGCGGCCGCGCCGGAGGGCGCATACGCACAACCCGCATTCGCGGTCACGGCGGTCGACACAACCGGCGCCGGCGATGCGTTTTGCGGCGCCTTCGCCGCCACTGTCGCCGCCGACGGCGAGCTGCCCGCGGCGGTGCGCCGCGGGTGCGCCGCGGGTGCCGCCGCGACCACCGCTCTCGGGGCCCAGGCCGCGCTACCGGCCGCCGCTGATCTGGACCGGTTTCTGGCGGAGGTGAGCTGACATGCGCAATTCCGGCTTGTGGCACCCCCGCCTGGCGCAGGTGATTGTCGCGCTTGGGCACGGCGACCTGCTGGTGGTGGCCGACCCGGGCCTGCCGGTTCCGCTCGGTGTGGAGACCATCGATCTGGTCTGGTCGCGTGGTGAGCCGGCGTTCCGGCCGGTGGTGCATGCGATCCTCGCCGAGCTGGTGGTGGAGCACGCCGCCATCGCGATCGAGCTCACCGACGAGAAGCTGGTCCGCGACCTGCGCGACGACCTTGGGCCGGTGCCGCTGTCCCAGGTTCCGCACGAGGAACTCAAGACCATGGTGCGAACCGCCGGAGCGGTGGTGCGCACCGGCGAGGACACGCCGTACGCGAACATCGTCCTGCGAGCGGGGGTGCCGTTCTGATGACCGCCGTGCTGACCACCGACTACACCGAACGTGTCTACGCCGGCGTCCTCGGCAAGATCATCGCTGTCTACCTCGGCCGCCCGTTCGAGGGCTGGCGGTACGACAGGATCAGCGCCGAACTCGGCGACATCACCTACTACGTCAACGACCGCGCCGGAGCCGCCCTCAAGCACCACCTGCTACTGGTCACCGACGACGACATCAGCGGCACGTTCGTCTTCCCTCGCGCTCTGCGTGATGCCGGGATCGATCCGACCTCGGCCGACGTCGGTGATGCGTGGCTGAACTACATCGTCGAAGAGAAGTGTGTGCTCTGGTGGGGCGGCCTCGGCAACTCCACCGAACACACGGCTTTCCTGCGCATGAAGGCTGGGCTGAGGCCGCCGGAAAGTGGCTCCACGGCGGTCAACGGCCAGGTGGTCGCCGAGCAGGTCGGCGCTCAGATCTTCGTCGAGGGCTTCGCGATGACCTGCCCGGGTGACCCGGCCGGCGCCGCGGACCTGGCCGAGCGAGCGGCGCGCGTCAGCCACGACGGTGCCGCGATTGACGCGGCGCGCGTGGTCGCCGGGCTGGTGGCCGGGGCGTTCACCGCTACCGACATGGATGAGCTGCTGGACATCGCTGCCGAGCTGATCAGCTCGGACAGCCTGATCCGGCAGATCATCGACGACGTACGAACCTGGGCCAAGGATGGTGACTGGAAGGCGACCCGCGCCCGGATCGACGAGAAGTACGGCTACCACCGGTACGGCGGCAACTGCCACGTAGTCCCGAACCACGCCGTGGTGATCGCCGCGCTGGCGCACAGTGGCGGCGACTTCGATGCGGCGATGACCGTGGTCAATACGTCCGGCTGGGATACCGACTCCAACGCCGGCAACGTGGGCGCCATCTGCGGCGTATTCGGCGGGCTCGACGGCCTGTCCGCCCAGGACTGGCGCGGCCCGATCCGGGACCGGATGTACCTGCCGACCGCCGATGGCGGCGACACCGTGACCGACGCTGCCCGGGAGGCGATCCGCCTGGCGGCGATCGGGCACGCTCGGGCCGGTGCCGCGTTCGAGCCGCCACGCGAGCGATTCCACTTCACCTTGCCCGGTTCGGTTCATGGCTTCGCATCCGCCTCGGCGTACTCCCTCGGGCTGCGCGGCAACGTCACCGGTACGCCGCTGGACCGGGTCGAGGACGTGTCCGTCAAGAACATCGGAGGCGCCTTGCGCATCTTCGGTGAGGGCACCGTGGTGACCCCCACGTTCTTACCGCCAGAGGCCCACGACATGCCGATCTACGGCTTGGTCGCGGCGCCGGCACTGTACTCGGGACAGGTACTGAGAGCCCGGGTCACCGGAGCCGCGGCGAGGCTCGTCGTCCTCCACTACGACGACGGCGACGAATTGGTCACCCGGCTCGGCCCAGCCGGCACCGGCGATCTGGCGTGGACCGTGCCGGACACCGGCGGCCAGCCCATCACGTTCGTCGGCGTCCGCGTCGACGGCCCGGCCGACCTGCATTACCTCACCTGGGACGGCGCTCCCGAGGTGACCTTCACCAGGCCCGAGCACGGCGGCACCATGTGGCGCCGGGCCATGGTTCCGGCCGTTGACCGGTTCGACGAACGGTGGCCGGAACCGTTCCGGATCGTACAGAACCGGGGTACCGGAATGCTGATCACCGGTTCCCGGCAATGGCGGGACTACACGGTCACCGCCGACGTCACTCCCCATCTCACCGCGGCGGCCGGCATCGCGACCCGGGTTCAGGGGCTGCGACGGTACTACGCGCTCGAACTGCTCCGGCCGGGACGCGCCCGCATCACGCGGGGCCCGGATCAGGTGCTGGCCGAGTGCGCGTTCGACTGGGAGTTCGGCCGCACGTACTCCCTGAGCCTGCGAGTCGACGGCGCGCATCTGACCGCGTCGATCGATGGCGATGTGGTCGGCCAGTGCACTGACGACGCCTACGACTGCGGGGGCGTCGCGCTGCTGGTCACCGAAGGCCGCACCGCCACCACCACCGTTCGTGTCTCCCCTATCCAGATGTCCTAGCAGATCCCCGTTCCACAACGAGATCTCACCATTGCGAGATCTCCGTATCCCCCTCAGACGCAATTAGGAGCAGTTATGACCGGATCAATGGTGAGCCGTCGTGGTTTCCTGGCCGGCGTCGGCCTGGCCGGGCTCGGGGCGGCGGCAGCGCCGCTGCTGAGCGCATGCGGCGGATCGAGCAGCGGCAGCAAGGGCACCGGCACCGGCACCGTGAAGCTGTGGATCGACATCACTGGTGACGCAAACCAGAAGTACTTCAACGACAACGTCATCGGGGCGTTCGAGAAGGCGTACCCGAAGATTGACATGCAGACCAGCTACTACAAGGGCGCCGATTTGCGGGCCCAGATCCAGACCGCGCTGCAGGCGCGGTCCGGCCCGGACATCGTCCGGGGCCCGGCCGCGACACAGACGATCACCTGGAGCAAGGCCGGCGTGCTGACCGACCTGAGCCCGTACTCGAAGAAGTGGGGCTGGGACGGCAAGCTCGACAAGTGGGCGCTCGACGCGTTCACCATCGACGGCAAGCTCTACGCGCTACCGATGCGCGTCGACACCATGCTGATCTACTACAACAAGACACTCTTCGCCGACAAGGGCTGGACCCAGCCGACCAACCGCGCCGAGTTGGAAGCCCTGGCCACCGAGGTTGCCGGCATGGGCATCGTGCCATTCGGATCATCGAACGTGGACTGGGCGGCGGCCGCCGAGTGGCTGATGACCATCTTCTGGAACCACTTCTCCGGACCGGAAGCGATCTACCAGGCACTGACCGGCAAGATCCAGTTCACCGACCCGGTCTTCGTCGACGCGGTCTCGCTGCTCAAGTCCTACTTCGACAAGGGCTGGTTCAGCGGCAGCGTGCAGAAGTACTTCTCGGTCCCATCCGCGGAGATCGGCGCCAACTTCGGCAAGGGCAAGGTGGCGATGGTCCCGCAGGGCGAGTGGTACATGAGCGGCGTCAGCAAGTTCTTCGGCGCCGCTGCCGGCAACAACAACCAGTGGGACTGGATGCCGGTGCCCGCACTGTCGGAGCACGTCAAGTACGGCACGTACGCCATGGGGATCGGCGGCTCGTTCGCCATCAACTCGGCCAGCCAGAACCAGGATGCCGCGGCGAACTTCCTGAACTGGTACTACGGCAACCGCACCGAGGCGCTCAAGCGGATGGCGGACGTGCCGGCCACGTACAACATCCCGATCACCTTCCAGGACTCCGAGATCCCGTCGAACGCCGACCCGCGCGCGGCCCGGGTGCTCACCGAACTCAACAAGGCGGTCGCGACCGGCAACTACGGCTACGTGACCTGGACCTGGTGGCCGCCGAAGTCCGACACGTTCGTGTTCCAGGGCTTCGAGAAGGTCCTGACCAACAAGATGTCGCCGGCCGAGTACTGCCAGCAGCTGGCCGACCTCTTCAAGCAGGAGAGCGCGCAGGGCAACCTGCCGCACATGATGCCGAGGAGCGCGTAGCAGTGACAACCATGCCGGTTCCGGCCCCGTCTCGCGCCACCGCGGCGCGGGGCCGGGCCCGGCTACGCCTGCGTCGGGGACTCATCGCATGGGCGTTCATCGCCCCGCTGCTGATCCTCAACGTCCTGGTGGTGCTAGGCCCGTCAATCGCCACGGTGTACTACTCGTTCACCGACTGGTCCGGGATCGGGCCGGCGAAGTTCATCGGGCTGGGCAACTACACACACGCGATCGGCGATCCGGCGGTGCGCGACGCGTTGCTGCACAATGCCATCTGGTTCGTGCTGTTCCTGTCGGTGCCGATGGCGCTCGGGCTGCTCGGCGCCTACCTGCTGAGCCAGGTACGGCGGTTCGCGATGGTCTTCCGGGTGCTCTACTTCATCCCGTACGTGACGGCCAGCGTGGTCAACGCCGCCCTGTGGAAGATGCTGCTGTCCCCAGATTCCGGCATCGGCCACTACTTCGGCACCCACCACGCCTGGCTGGGTGACACGGCGACCTCCCTGTACTCGGTCAACTTCGTCGTCGACTGGCACTGGTGGGGCTTCCTCGCGGTCATCTTCTTCGCCGCCATGCAGAGCGTCGACCCGCAGCTCTACGACGCGGCGAAGGTGGACGGCGCCAACAAGTGGCAACAGTTCAAGTCGGTCACGCTGCCCGGCATCCGACCCACGACGATCTTCATCTTCCTGATGACGATCATCTGGTCGCTCAAGGCGTTCGACTACATCTACATCATGACCCACGGCGGGCCGGCCGGGTCCAGCGAGGTTATTTCGACGCTCATGTACAGCCAGGCGTTCAACAACTACTCCGCCGGATATGCAGCCGCACTCGGCATGTCGATGACCGTGATCATCGGCATCGTGCTGGCGGTCTACTCGTTCCTGCGTAAGAGGGGGTGGGAGGAGTGACGGCCGTCCTCACCCAGAACACCGATCGAGTCACGCGTACCCCGCAATCACGCAAGCCCCGCCGCAAGCTCCAGTTCCCGACCTACCTGACCCTGACGGTGCTGGCGCTGTTCGCGATCGGGCCGATGGTCGCCATGGTGTTCAACGCGTTCAAGAACAACGCCCAGATCGGCGCCAGCCCGCTGTCCCCGCCGAAGTCACTCAGCCTGGACAACTTCACCACGGCGTGGACCCAGGGACAATTTTCCACCACCATGCGCAACAGCGCGATCCTGGTAATCGGCGCGGTCATCGGTACCTCGATCCTGGCCGGGCTTGCGGCGTTCGCGCTCAGCCACCTCAACGTGCCCGGTGGCGGTGCGTTCATCGCGTACCTGTTCCTCGGCAGCGCGATGCCGGTGCAGCTGTTCGTGGTACCGCTGTTCTCCCTCTGGACCGACCTGCACCTCACCGACAGCCTGTTCGGGCTGATGGTGATCTACTGGGCCACCGAAGCGCCGTTCGCGACACTGCTGCTGCGATCGTTCCTGCTCAAGGTGCCCAAGGAGTTCGTCGAGGCGGCCCGGCTGGAGGGCGCGTCAGACCTCACCATCGCGTGGCGGGTGATCCTGCCGATGGCCTGGCCCGGTTTCCTGACCGTCGCGCTGATCGTCGGGCTCGCCGCCTGGAACGAGTTCTTCTGGGCGATCACCTTCATCCACGACCCCAACAAGCGGCCGATCTCCACCAGCTTCCTGGCTTTCCAGGACCAGTACTCCACCGACTGGGGTCTGACCAGCGCGGCAGCGCTGTTCATGCTGATCCCGGTGGTTCTGTTGTTCGTAACGCTCCAGCGTCGGTTCGTCGCCGGCCTCACCTCGGGTGGATTGAAGTGACCCAAGAACGACCCAACGTCATCCTGATCATTTCGGACCAGCTACGCCGCGCGGCACTCGGATGCTACGGCGATCCGAACGTCTCGACCCCGCACATCGACGCCCTGGCCGCGTCCGGTGCACGGTTCGATGCCGCCTCATCGACGTACCCGGTCTGCGTGCCGTACCGATTCACGCTGATGACCGGCGAGTACGCGCACACCCGGTTCATCCCGTCGATCGAGTGGCGGATGTCCCCGGCCGAGCGGACGCTGGCCGACGAGTTCAACGACGCCGGCTACGACACCGCGCTGTTCGGCAAGTGGCACCTGTACGGCGGCTTCGGACACCTGCCCGGGCACACCGTCGTCAAGGCGTCGCGAACCGCGGTGCCGCGGCCATTCCAGGGCCGGTTCAAGAAGTTCAGCGGTTTCGACATCTGCAACGATCCGTACGACACCTGGTACTGCACCGAAGACGATCCGACCGTGCGCAAGCTCGACGGGTTCCAGACCGACGGGCTGTTCGACATGGCGATCGACTACGTCTCATCCGCCGACCGTGGCACCGCGCCATTCGCCGCGGTGCTGTCGGTCGAGCCGCCGCATCCGCTGTTCACCGCCCCACCGGAGTACCTCGACCGGTGGCGGGACCGGGAGATCATCCTGCGCGACAACGTCGAGCTTGACAAGGAGTACAAGCAGCGCGGGCCGCACGGCCGGAGCCTCCTCGACGACCTGCGGGTCTACTACGCGATGATCGAAAACCTGGACGACAACGTCGGGCGCCTGGTCGCCGCCCTCCGCGAGTCCGGCCAGCTGGAGAACACAGTCATCGGCCTCACCGCCGATCACGGTGAGCTGCTCGGCTCCCACGGAATGCTGGCCAAGCAACGACCCTACGAGGAGTCTTCCGGCATCCCGTTCATCCTGTCCAACCTCGGTGGCAAGGTGATCGACGATCCAATCTGCACCGAGGACCTGTTCCCGACCCTGCTCGGTCTGGCCGGCATCACGCCACGCGATCCCAAACCCGGCATCAACCTGGCCCCGATCGCGCGCGGCGAGGTCGACCACCTCGACCGCGACGGCGTGATGCTGGAATTCGTCTCCGAGCTGCGGCCAAACATCGTGTTCCACAACGAGACCTGGCGGGGCATCCGCACCCGCCGCTACAAGTACACGGTTCTGGGCGACGCCCAGGGCGGCAGGCCCTGGCAATTCTTCGACCTGGAGACCGACCCGTACGAGATGACCAACCTCGTCGACGATCCGAAGTACGCCGACGAGATCCGGAGGCATCACGAGCTGCTCCGCGCCCGGATGGTCGAGACATACGACCACTACGTACTGGCGCCGGCGTTCGGCGTCGGCGGGCTGAACGAGTGGGATCCACAAGCCGAGCATCTGCTCCGCTTCGGCTGAGCCACGACATCGCCCCACCCCAAAGCCGGGTGGGCGGTCTTGCGAGTGCGGTACCTGACCACCACCCCGATGTCAGGAGGCGACTGCAATGCGTACCAGTGTGAAGCACACCAGAGTGATGCGCACCAATGGGGTGCGGCCCGGCGCACGGCGTACCAGAAGGCGAATCGCGGTCCTGGCGATCGCGACCCTCGCCGGCGGCCTGGGGCTGATCGTCCCCGCCCACGCCGACGGCGCGCCCTACGTGGGCAATGAGTACGACTACGGCGGCACCCGCACGCCGATCAACGGCGACATCCCAACGGTGGACGCCATCGCCGACTCGATCACCGCGTCCACTCAGGCGACCGAGGCGGATGTGGCCAACCACCGCGCCACGCTGGCGTACGGCGATATCACGCCGGGTCCCGGGCCGGGGTTGTCGCTCTATCCGGGACCGGCTGGGATCCCGGCCAGTGACCAATACTCGGTCACCGTCAACGGGCAGTCCTCGTTCGTGTACAAGGCGCTGGCCCGCAAGACCGACACCAACCGAGAAGCCGACACGTCATGGACGTCGTTCAGCTTCGCCGGCTCGGTCACGGTCAGCGTCACCGCGCTGAACCAGAGCGGGCTGACCGGCTGCATGATCCGCCCTTACTCGGCCGGCATCGCCACCAGCTACGCAAACAACACCTGCACGTTCACGATGACCCAAGCGCGGAATATTTCGGTGGAGTTCAACCCGAACATCCACAACCCGATCCTGCATCCGATGCTGGTGTTCGCCAACCCTCCGGAGAACGACGTACCGCCGGCCAGCGGCGACCCGAACGTGCTGTACTTCGGCCCTGGCGTGCACTACATCGGATCCGGCAACGTGATCAGCTCCAACGAAACCATCTACCTGGCCGGCGGCGCATACGTACAGGGCGCGTTCATCGCCAACGGGCCGATCAGCAACGTCACCATCAAGGGCCGTGGCATCATCGACGGCCTGTTCATGGACACCGGTGATCAGGATGCCAACAAGAACCAGCCGGGCATCATCGACATCGCCGACCAGACCTCATCGAACGTTCTCATCGAGGGCATCACGATCGTCAACGCGCCCCGATTCAACGTGCGCGCGCTGGCCCAGTACACCACCATCGAGAACGTCAAGACCATGTCGTGGTGGTACTCCACTGACGGCCTGGTAGCGGGTAACAGGGCGCTCGTGGAGAACAACTTCGTCAAGTCGAACGACGACTCGATCAAGCTGTTCTGGGGTGACGAGATCGTCCGGAACAACACCATCTGGCAGCTCGAGAACGGCGCGCCGTTCATGATCAGCTGGAATCTGGAGCAGGACTCGAACACCTTCCACGTCTACGACGACGACGTCATACACGCTGAGCACTACCAGCTCACCAAGGAAGCGATCTTCCGCGCACTGCACGCCGGCGCCGGAACCCCGTACCGCTACCTGTTCGAGGACATCAACGTCGAGAACGCCAACTGGCGGCTGTTCTACCTCGCGGTCGAGAACAACAAATGGTATGACCCGAACCTCGGCTACGGCGAGCTGGACCAGCTGATCTTCCGCAACATCCACGCCTACACCAACTACACCTACCCGAGTGTCATCCAGGGGATCGACGGCACCCACAAGGTTCGCGACGTGAACTTCGTCAACGTGTTCGCCGACAACCAGTGCCTTGGCAACAAGTCCACATTCGACATCGACCCGGATTCCACCAACGCGATCCGGATCGTGAAGAGCGCAGATGGGACCTGTCACACATGACCGACCGCACCACGCCACCACCTGCCAAGCCCAACATCGTGGTCGTCCTCGCCGATGACATGGGGTGGGGTGACCTGGGCTGTTACGGCTCGGCCATCCCTACCCCGAACATCGATCGGCTGGCCGCCGAAGGGGTCCAGGCCACGAACTGCCACTCGGCGTCGGCGGTCTGCACACCCAGCCGGTACGCGTTGATGACCGGCCGGTACGCATGGCGTGGTCCGCTGAAACACTTCGTCCTGATGGGGCACGGGCCGGCGCTCATCGAGCCGGCCCGCCCCACCCTCGCCAGTGTGCTGCGCGACGCCGGGTACGCGACCGGCGCGTTCGGCAAGTGGCACCTCGGCCTCGGCTGGCGACACCGGGACGGATCGGTACGCGACGCGTTCGCGCCCGGCGCCGCGCTGCACGACGACGTCGAAACCGACTTCGGCCGGGACATCGACTACGCGGCACCAGTGACCGGTGGCCCGACCGACCTCGGCTTCGACCGGTTCTTCGGCATCGCGGGCTCGCTGGACATGCCGCCGTACGCGTTCATCGACCAGGACCGGACGATCGGCGTTCCGGATCGCGAGAAGTCCTACTACCTGACCGAACAGCGGCCTGGATTGCAGGTGGACGGCTTCGACGAGCGCGAGGTCGACGTCTCGTTCGTCCGCGAAGCGGTCCGGTTCATCGACGCCGCCGACAGCCCGTTCCTGTGCTACCTCGCCCCGTCCGCGCCGCACCGGCCGAATGTGCCGCCAGACTTCGTCGCCGGCCGGTCCGGGCTCGGCGCCCGCGCCGACGGCGTATGCCTGATCGACTGGGCCGTCGGCGAGTTGCGCGCCGCGCTCGAGGCTCACGGCATGCTGGACCACACGATGTTCATCGTGACCAGCGACAACGGCGCGGTCACCTACTTCACCGACGATGGCGACCCGGCCCGGCACAAGCCGAACGGTGATTGGCGAGGGCAGAAGGGTGACCTTTGGGATGGCGGGCACCGGGAGCCGTTCATCGCGCGCTGGCCAGCGACGTTTCCGGCCGGTACGTCGACCGGCGCACCGATCTGCCTCACCGACATCCTGCCGACTGCCGCCCGGGTCACCGGGTCTTGGCTGCCGCCGGACGCCGCCGAGGACGGTCTCGACATCTCCGGCCTACTTGCCGGGGACGAGACGGGCGACCCGGATCGGCCGATCGTGCACCACAGCCTCGGTGGCCGGTTCGCGCTCCGGTCCGGGCGCTGGAAGGCGATCTTCTGCCTGGGGTCGGGCGGCGGCTTCTCGGAGCCCTCGATCTCGGATCTCTTCGCGACCGGAACCGGCAACGCTCACGCGGCCCAACCCTTCGACGCCGCCCATCCGGAGGGTCAGCTTTACGACATGGAGTCCGATCCGGCCGAGACCACCAACCTGTGGGCCGAGTCGCCGGACGTGGTCGCGTCCCTGTACCAGGAGCTGAAGAAGATCTGCCGGGACTCCACGAGTGGGCTGCCATTCGATGTGCCAGTAGGGTCGGGGACGTGACCTCGGGTTCTGACGCTGGTTCGGACACGCCGTCGCCGTGCTGCGCGCCGGCGTCGGCGTCGGCGTCGGCGTCGGCGTCGGCGTCGGCCCAGTGTGGCCCCGCCACCCAGCGCCCGGACGGCTGGTCTGCCGGGACCTTCATTCGACGTCGCCGTCCCGGACCGATCCCGAGCCGAGATCATCCGAGGCATGATCGCGATTCCGGGCGGCGAATTCCTGATGGGCGGTGACGATCCGGACGCGTTCCCCGCCGACGGCGAGGGCCCGGTCCGGGCGGTTCACGTGGACGGGTTTCACATTGACGCGAAGGCGGTCACCAACGCGCAGTTCGCGACGTTTGTGAAGGCCACCGGGTACGTCACCGATGCCGAGCGGTTCGGTTGGTCGTATGTCTTCGGAGCGTTCGTGACCGGGCCCGCGCGCGCCAAGGTGCTAGACGCGCGCGTGCCGGGAGCACCCTGGTGGCTGGCGGTTGAGGACGCCGACTGGCGCCACCCGGAAGGTCCGGGTTCGGACGCCGGAGCACGGCAGAACCACCCCGCGGTGCATGTGTCCTGGAACGACGCCACCGCGTACGCACGTTGGGCCGGGAAGAGGCTGCCCACCGAGGCTGAGTGGGAAATGGCCGCTCGGGGCGGCCTGGAACAGGCCCGGTTCCCGTGGGGTGACGAGTTCGCCCCGCGCGGCCGGCACCGCTGCAACACCTGGCAGGGCGTCTTCCCGAGACACAACACCGGCGCGGACGGCTTCCTTGGGACGGCGCCGGTCAACGCGTTCAAACCCAACCGGTACGGGCTCTACAACACGTCCGGAAACGTGTGGGAGTGGTGCGCGGACTGGTTCAGCACCGACTGGCACTCATCTGAGTCGGACGCCACCCGGGTCAATCCGGCCGGCCCGGACTCGGGGCTGACCCGGGTGATGCGCGGCGGGTCGTATCTGTGCCACGAGTCGTACTGCAACCGGTACCGGGTAGCCGCCCGGACATCGAGCACGGTCGACAGCACCACCGGTCACGCCGGGTTCCGCTGCGCGTACTGAGAGGCACGCTAATTCCGAGGCGGTTTGACCGGCATCTCGCCCAGTTGCGGCAGGCAGGGAGAGCCACAGGTAGTTGACTTCCTGGGCGGCGGCTCGTTGTTCAGCCAGGCGCTCTTCGGCCTTGTTCCGCTGCGCTGGACTCGCGGGTGCCTCCATCATGTGGGTGAAGAATGCCGCGTCGGCCTCAGCGCGAGTCACCGTCAGGCGGGTGCGCTCACGCTTCTGGTCGTAGTGATCGGCGACCAGATCAGCGCGCCGGCGTCGCTCGGCCCCCTCTGCCGAGGTTGTGGTGTCGGCAGCGGCATGTGATGCCTATCGGTAGACCTCGCGGCGGTGCGCCACACGCATGATCGTGACACGGCCGCCAGGGTCGTTGATCTCGTACACGATCCGGTATTCGCCTACCCGCACCCGCCAGTCGTCGTGGCCGGAGCCGACAAGCTTCTTGCAGCCGTGGGGGCGGGGCTCGTCGGCCAACGCGACGATCGCCCGGAGCACCAGGGCGAACACCGGTCTCGGGAGTTGCTGCAACGCCTTGAATACGTCCGGATGGAAGTCGATCTTCACGCGGCGACCGGGTCGTGTACTCCGAGCGCGGCGAGCATGTCACCCATGCTCATGGTCGCGTAGTCGTGGCTTCGCATATCACGCAGCCGCAGCGCGTCGGCGACGTCGGCGTGTTCGTGCAGCCGCTCGTAGTCGGCCATGTTGATGATGACGGCGACCTCGGTGCCGTTGTCGGTGATGATCGCCTCTTCGCTGCCGAGGGCTACGGCGCGCACGATGTGGCCGAGGTTCGCCCGCAGCTCACGCAAGCTATGTGTACTCATGTTCAACATGTTACACAGCAGCTGGGCGTGATGTCGACCGTGTGCCGACGCCTGCGCCACCGCACTCCCGGCCTGGTCTCGCCTTCGAGGCCGATCGCAACACGGTCGGGCTATTTAGGGCCGATGGTGGGCCAGCTCGTGGTGATGTTCGGCCACGAGAGTGCGCGCGTCGGCGTGCACGGTCGCCGCGGTCAGCTGGGGGACGGCGTGGATGAGCCGGTGCTCGGCGTCGACCGCGACGGCGAGGGACAGGTCATCATCGACGACGGTGTCGCATTCGGCGCGCAGCTGATGGTCCTGGATCTCGGTCAGCCCGGCCAGCTGTGTGACGTCATCGGCGGCGGTTGGATCGGTTTTCAGGAACCGAGGCTACGGCCGCCGTCCACGACGATGCGCTGGCCGGTAACGAAGCCGGCTCCTTCGGAAGCCAGGAAGCTCACCGTGTGGGCGATGTCGGTGGGAGTTCCCATGCGTCCGGCGGGCACTGAGGCGAGGTAGGCGTTTCTGGTGTCAACGGGGACATCCGCGTGGCGCTCGACGGGGACGAAGCCGGGCGCGACTGTGTTCACTGTAATTCCGAACGGGGCGAGTTCACGGGCCCAGCTGCGAGTTAGACCGATCTGCGCGCTCTTGGCGGTGGCGTAGGCGGACCTCCCCGGAGGCGGCAGATGGACGACCTCGGAGTCGACCTGGACGATACGGCCGTACCGTCTGGCCTGCATTCCGGGCAACACCGCCCGCCCGAGCAGCACTGGACTCTTGACGAAGAAGTTCAGTTGGGCAAGATGGTCAGCCCACAGCACATCAGTCACCTGCGCTTCCGGCTGCGGACCGGTGGCGTTGAACACCAACACGTCAATGGGCCCGAGATCGTCCGTGACCGCTGCTACCAGCTCGGCAACCTGCTGCACGTCGGTGATGTCGGCGAGAAAGACGTCCGTGATCCCGCCGCCGTCACGAATGGATTTGGCAACCTCGACCGCATGTACGTCGTCACGTAGGCCATTGACCGCGACCGCAAAGCCATCTTGCGCCAGACGCCGCGCAATGGCGGCGCCGAGGCCCCGAGAACTACCCGTTACGAGTGCTACATGCTCCTGCGCCACAGACACGTGAGCATCATTCCACTCCGTTCCTGACGCAGTCGGGAGAGGCCCATCCACGATCCAGGTCTCGTGATCAAGGTTCGGGACACGATTTCGGGGTCGAGTTCAATGGCGGCTGGACCGGCAGCATCCGTATTGACGCCATGGCGCTTACGCCCGTCGATTGTGGATTGACAGGATGGCGCCGTGAGGCTCTCGACCCGCCGGCGTCCGGCACCACTTTCGCGGTCGGCATTCGCAGGTTTCCGGTTCCCCGCCGAAGTCATCACGGTCGCGGTGCGCTGGTACCTGCGCTACGGGCTCTCTTATCGCGACGTCGAGGAACTGCTGGCCGAACGCGGCGTCGAGGTCGATCACGTAGCCGGGCGCTGATGCCCCTATGTTTGTCAAGCCGTTGGCAAGGCCTGTTCTGCGAAATCGAGTTGGCGGATTAGTCCGTGGATCTCGCGGGCGATGTAGCGCTTGATGCAGCGGATGGTTTCACGTCGGGTGCGGCCCTGGGCGGTGCGCCGGTCGAGGTAGTCGCGGGTGCGTTGCTCGCCGCGTGCGCGGGTTTGGGCGATGCGGTAGAGGGCGGCGTTGGCGCGGCGGTCGCCGCCGCGGGAGAGCCGGCGGCGTCGGGTTTTGCCGGAGGAGGCCTCGATCGGGCTGACACCGCACAGCGCGGCGAAGGACGCTTCGCTTGTCAGCCGGTCGGAATTGTCGCCGGCAGTGACGAGCAGCGCGGAGGCGCTGTCGGGTCCGATGCCGTGGCGTTGCAGCAACTCGGGCGCGTGGGTGTTGAGCACGGCGGTGATCTGTTGCTGCAGCTCGCGCTCCTCGGTGGTGAGGCCTGGATGCGCAGGGCCAGCCGGCGCAGCGTGTGGCGGGCCGCGGTGGCCGCATCGGTCGGCGCCGCCTGGGGAAGGTTCGCGCAGTGGCGGATCAGGGCGGCGCTGGTCAGGCCGGACAGGGTCTCGCGTAGCTGCGGGTCGGCGGTGATGATGACGGCTTTGAGCTGGTTGATCGCCTGGGTGCGGGCCTTGACCGCGGACGCTCTGGCCAGGCGGAACAGGCGCAGCATCTCAATCGGCCCGTCGCCGGTCTTCGCGACGGTGACGGCCCGTCGCGAGAGCACGGCGCGGGCTGCGGCGACGGCGTCGATGGTGTCGGTCTTGCCATGACGCCGGGCGGCGCGGTCCGGGCGGGTGACCTCGATCACGGTGACCTGGTGGCGGCGCAGGTAGCGGCTGAGCGCGGCGCCGTAGGAGCCGGTGCCTTCCACCCCGGCGCGCTTGAGGGCGCCGAAGCTACGGGCCTAGGCCAACAACTGCCGGTATCCTGCGGTGGTGGTCGCAAACGTCGCATCGGCGAGCTGCGCGCCCAGGGTGGTGACGACCGCCGCGACGTGGACGTCGGCGTGGGTGTCGACCCCGAGGATGCTCGCCGGCCGGGCCCTGCGGCGAGTCGAGCCCGCAGCTGTGCGCGGGAACGGAGTCGGGCATGCTGGACATGGTTGTTCGTCTCCCTGCGATGGGCGTGAGGTGGCGGATGGCCATCGCCGGTCCGGCAGGGCGGTCAGAACTGTGACGGTGCTCTTGTTGCTGCAAGGCTGTGCCTGCCGAAAAATACATCCGTGCTGTTCAGGCGGCATGCGATGGTTCCAAGCGCAGCGGGCGTGTGGGCCTGCGCCGGCCAGTCGGGTCGGGCGTTAACGTGAGGGCAGTATTGCGGGGTGCTGCTTCGTCTGGCCTATCTGACCGTGACCAACGCCTTCGCCGTGTTGCGGCTGCTGCCGAGCAGCGACCGTGACAAGGACGTGGAGATTCTCGCCCTGCGCCACCAACTGGCGGTGCTGCAACGCCAACTCGGCTCGCAGACAGTGTCCTTCACACCGGCGGACCGGGCGTTCCTGGCTGCCCTGTTGCAGCCGCTGCCCCGGACGGTGTTGCGCCGGCTGCGGCTGCTCGTGCGGCCGGACACGGTCCTGCGCTGGCACCGCAACCTGATGAGGCGGCGGCACGCGGACCTCTCGAAACGGAGACGGCGTGGCAGGCCACCGACGGTGCGCTCCATCCGCACTCTGGTGCTGCGCCTGGTTCGGGAGAATCCGTCCTGGGGATACCGGCGCATCCACGGGGAACTCGCCACCCTCGGCATCGCGGTCGCCGCCTCGACGGTGTGGGAGATCCTCAAGGCCGAGGGCATCGATCCCGCCCCGCACCGCTCCACCAGCACCTGGGCCGATTTCCTGCGCGGCCAAGCCGAGGCACTGTTGGCCGTCGACTTCATCGAGACGGTCACCTTGACCGGGCAGCGTCTGTACATTCTCGCCGTGATCGAGCACGCCACCCGCCGGGTGCGTGTCCTGGGCGCCACCGCACACCCGACCGCCGGCTGGGTGACCCAGGCGGCCAGGAACCTCGTGATGGACCTGGACGATGCTGGCGTCAAGGCCAGGTATCTGCTCCGGGACCGGGACGCGAAGTTCCCCGCACTGTTCGACCGGGTCCTCACCGACGCCGGCATCGACATCGTGCTCACCGGAGTACGCATACCCCGGATGAATTCGGTCATGGAGCGGTGGGTGCGGACGTGCCGCCGCGAACTCCTCGACCGGACCTTGGTCTGGAACGAAACCCATCTACGCCGGTGCCTGCGCCAGTTCGAGCTCCACTACAACCAACACCGCCCCCACCAGGCGATGCGCCAGGCCGCACCACTGCGTGCCGTCCCTGCCCCGATCACCGATCCCGAACGTCTCGCCCGCCTGGACATCCGTCGCAGAGACCGGCTCGGCGGCATCATCCACGAATACCAACATGCGGCCTGAGCTGCCCGGACGCAGTTTTCGGCAGGCACAGCTTGGTGAAGTGGCGGTTGCGGATATCGGGACGGTTCGTCAGCTGTTCGTCGATCCACGCCGCCGTCGGCGCGAGGTGCTTCTCGAAGGAGACAGTCCAGCTGTCCCGAACTCGCAAGGTCACCGGTTGGAGCATCGGCACGTCCGGGCTACGGGGAGCCCGGGTGGGAGCAGAACAAACTCCGTTCGGCCGTTGACGGCGAAGGAATACCTTCTGCCTGCTTGGGCTGGCGGGCATTGCCGCACCGGCGCGTAGTTCAGGGCGTCGGCAAGAGCCCCATCGTAGGCAGTGATTCGCTCGGGACAGACCGACGTTTCACGCGGCCTGAACACGCTACGGTCGTTGACACGGCGGCCCGGATCATCCTCGACGCTCGAACGCGCGCATCAACGGGGTGACCCGGACGTACTGGTTGACGCATGTTGCGCCACCAGCCACGCCGGCCTACGTCCCCCATCCGGTGCCGTACCCGCCGGATCACCGGCTGCAACTCAGGCGAGGCTCCGATGTAACCGGACAAGATCGACTGGAGGACACCAATCGGCTCGCCGGGGAAGAACCGTGCCAGGAAATGCAGGCCGAGTTCGACCTCAACCATGGCTGCGGCGGGCATGGTGGTCTCATCGAGACCGGCCGTGCGGAGGTCCTTCACGAGGGCGTCACGCCACGAAGAGCCTTCTCTCACTGGTCACACAACCTTCCGGCGACTTTCGCGACCATCGACAACAGCTTGTTTTCCGTCACGACTTCGATGCCGTGCACCCGACCCTCCAGCTCAGCGGTCAGGTCATCGACGTAACCCACCGCGCGGGCGCGGTGCTCGGGAAGCGCCAGGAATCGCCGTTCGCACGGCGCTCTGAGGCGGGCCACTCGAACGTCTTGCCGAGCAGGCGTCGCTGACGTGGTCCTTGGCGTCGACACCCCAGGTCTGCACCACCTGGCCGTCACCGCCTTCATCGACGGCCAGAAACTCGATCGAGACATCGAGGGTGTCCGGCCCGGGTAAGGCCTCACCCGGACCCGACCCCGCAGGCTTTCGTCTTGTTCGAGCGCTATCATGATGCGTTCCTCGACAAGGCCGGATCGTGGATGAACAGCCGTGTGGCCCGATGCTGCTCGAATACCGCGGCAAGAGCGTTGACGGTGATCAGCCTGGCTGCGCCGCCCCCGCAGCCGGGCGTGCCGCAGACACTCATGAGATCGGCGAGGAGGTTCCCGCAGCAAGGACACTCCAGTAACTGCACTGGACCGATCGCCGGGCGGCTGACGTACGCCGTGTCGATCAGACGGCGGACAAAAGTTTGCCCAGTTCCATCGGTCCGCGGCAAATCGATCTCAAGAGCCCGCAGGTCACGGTCCGCGAGAACGGTACGAGTGATCAACATTCTCCGAAGGCGAGCGTAGATCGCATCAACCCGCTGCGGATCGTCGCCACCATTGACGACGGCGACGATGGCGTAGTAGCCTCGAAGACCCGGTTCTCGATCCACTCGGCTTCCGTGTCCCGGCCGCCGACACGAGCCGCCCGCTCCGCGAACTCCGACAACTCATCCGCAACGACGAGGCAGTTCTGCAGATCCATCTCCGACAGCGACAGGTGCAGCTCCCATGTCACGAACGGTCGCGTGCACCCACTCCATCAACTCAAGATCGCTTGCTGGCGCATCGGTTCCGAACGCCCGACAACGCCACCAGATTCGGCTGAACCCCGCCCGCCACGCGGCCGGCAACAAGCCATCACCGTGCCGATGCCCCGTCGCAGCCCGCTTGCGGCGCTCAACCATTTGCGCCAGGCCCGAGGCCAGCATGGCCACCGTCAGATAGTCGTCATCCGCGAGCACCGGCCCCGCCGGAGAGCCGGTGCTCATATCAACATCAGTCACAGCCACCTCTACCGAGTCCCACGGCATGAAGACGCCTCACATCCAGATGATTCGATGAGGCGGGTCCTATAGAACCACTCGCCACCGACAAATTCGCATCGCGCCGTCCGGCAGATCGCCCCCGCGCCACGAATGGGTGAATTGGAAGTGGTGGAACCTCTGGAGCCGCGGATGACAGAAGTAACGTGCCGTTCCGAAACATCCGACCAGTTAGCGGGGAGTTGGGCCCAGGGCGATTGCGTTGTCGGGTGGCAGTGCTTTGATCTGCTGGTATGTGGTTTGAGTGGACTGTGTGGAGGCAGTTGGAGCGGGTGAGATCGCATCGGTGATCATGGAGTTCTCTAGGCTTCACGACACCCCGAGGACCTCACCCGCCGATGGCATCATCTCTAGTCGCCGCGCTGGCGGTAACGAAATCCGGTACCGATGCCCGACCAGCCCCGGTCACTGACAGTGAACGAGGTGGCCTTCTGGACGTCCTGTCGCAGGTCACCGATCCCCGTGATCCGCGCGGCGTGCGTTACCCCTTGGCGACGCTGCTGACCGTCGCGGTCTGCGCGGTCCTGGCCGGCGCCTCGTCGTTCGCGGCGATCACCGACTGGCTCTACGACCTCGACGAACACGCCCGCGACCGGCTCGGCTTCAACCGGGGGATACCGGCCGGCACGACCGTGTGGCGACTGCTGACCCGCCTGGATGCCACCGCATTGACCACCGTGCTGGCCGGCTGGCTGCGCACCCGCGCCCCGGCGCCGCCGGCGGTGCGGCCCCGCCGATACCGCACCGTCATCGCGGTCAACGGGAAAACCCTGCGCGGAGCCCGCCCCACGACGGCCGCCTGGTCCATCTGCTGTCCGCCCTGGACACCAGCACCGGTATCGTCCTGGCACAGATCACCATCGACGCGAAGTCCAACGAAATCCCCGCGTTCACCCCGCTACTCGACGCCGTCACCGCCGTACTCGGCAGCCTCGACGGAATCCTGTTCGTCGCCGAGGCGCTGTTGCGTTAACCGATCTGTCAAGGGTTCGGGCAGGATTGGCGAGTGACGTTGTCCTCCCGCTCTCCTCGACCATCAATGCCGCCGCGGTCGGCGTTCGCGCGGTTCCGGTTCCCGCCCGAGATCGATCGTGGTGGCGGTGCGCTGGTACCTGCGCTACGGGCTGTCCTACCGCGACGTCGAGGAGCTGCTGGCCGAGCGCGGTGTCGAGGTCGATCACGTCACCATGCTACCGGTGGGTGCAGCGGTTCACGCCGCTGCTCGATCGACGCCGCCCGGCCGTGCCGGCACGCGGTCCGGGTGACCGCTGGTTCGTGGACGAGACCTACGTCAAGGTCGCCGGCGTCTGGCGCTACGTGTACCGGGCCGTCGACCAGCACGGCCAGGTCATCGACGTGCTGGTCTCGACGCGCCGCGACAGCGCAGCCGCCCGCCGGTTCTTCACACGCGCGCTGCGCGACTCACGGTCGACCCGCCGAGGTCGTCACCGACAAGGCGCCGACGCTATCCGCGGGTCCTCGACGAGCTGGTCCCGGCGGCGTGGCACCACATCGAGCAGTATGCGAACAACCGGATCGAGGCCGACCACGGCCGGCTCAAAGCACCGGCTGCGACCCATGCGCGGCCTACGCACCGACCGCACCGCCCAGGTCATCATCGCCGGCCACGCCTTCGTCCAGAACCTCCGCCGCGGCCACTACGAACTCGGACGTCGACGCCGCACGACACGCTCCGCGTCGCCGCCGCATTCGACGAACTCGCCCAGGCGATCTGAACCGACGTCGACCGCCCGAGCCGACGCGCCCGCGGACGACAACGCAACAGCGCCCGCCGACGCGATCGCCTCGGGGGCGTCAGCTCCCACGAATATCAACGAGCCGCGTGACCTGCGTGGACGACATTCTCGGCACCCGCAGCGGTCGAGGTAGCGGATCGCGTCAACCACGTCCCGGCGGGGATAGGTGACGGGGCGTCCTCGCCCAGTTCCGGCCGGCACGTGCGGGGCGAGGATTCGCCACTCCGCGTCGGTGGTGTCCGACGGGTAGTGCCGCGGACGGCCGGTCGGTAGATGATCATCAAGTGGCAGGCGTGCCAGGTGCGGCGACGCCAGCGACAAGGTATACAGACAGGGTTGGGCCTTCGGTCGCACTGGTTTAGTCACCTTTGCTCGTACCGAAGGCCCTTCCACATGTCACGCCGCCACGCCGCGATCATCGATCCCGCCGCAGGCCGCCGACCGCCCGGAACCCCTTATTTACCAGGCTCTTAGAAATTTCCACCGCGCGCACCGGCGGCGGGAAATACGGCCCCGACGACATCCGGTTCCAGATCCGATACAGATTGCTCTTCAGATCCTTCTCGAAGTCCCCGAGCGACACCTCGTCCACACCGGGCGCGCCCTTGTTCGCCTTGACCTTCTCATACGCCTCCCAGACAGCCCGCTTCGAAATCATCAAACGGCTTGTCCGGCGATTTCAGCGCGTCCACGCGACTCCTCCCGGACTTCCCGGTTGATCGAACGAACACAGCCACGAACGACCCGGCCCCTTCGCTCCACCCCCATTACAAGGGCTTCACCACTACTACGAGCCGGTCCGCCAGCGCACCCGGCGACAGTACTCAATCCCTCACGGTCTTGGGCCGCTCGGGACGCTCCCTCTCCCCGGCACAAGCCAGGGCATATCCGGGCACGCCTTCTCCAGTTCCACGCAGAAGCAGCAGATCGGGCTCACGTCGCCTGAATGCCGGACACCACCTGGCCAGTCAGCAGGCTCCCGCCAGGCTCATCCCGGAGCACCTGTGACGCCCCGGTTTCGATGCCGTCTTTGTCAATTTCGACACGTCATCAACGATTCGCTTGCGCTCGTCTTCCCGATCCCCACCTGACGCCTCTCACGACGCCTTTTCCTCATCGCTCACCACGACGGTCTTCAGCCAACGCAGCATGAGGTGGTTTGAAGCCTCCCTCCTGCAAGGCGGCTCCGAAGGGCCACACCTTCATCTCCCGCGCAGCACCGCTCCAGATAGTCCCCTACACCGACCCCTCCTTCGCGTTCAGGACACACCTCGGCACCCGCAGGGTGCAGCGGTTCACGCCGCTGTTCGCCGACGCGGCCCGCTTCGCCCGCCATGCGCCGGGTGACCGCTGGTTCGTCGATGAGACGTATGTCAAGGTCGGCGGCGTGTGGCGGTACGTCTACCGGGCCGTCGACCAATACGGGCAGGTCATCGACGTTCTGGTGTCGAAGCGCCGTGACGCCGACGCGGCCCGCCGGTTCTTTCACCGGGCGCTGCCCACGTTGAAGGTGAGGCCGTCCCAGGTGGTCACCGACAAGGCACCGGTCTACCCGCGGGTGCTCGACGAGCTGGGGGACGCTGAGGCCGTCCGTGACGATGTGCGTGGCTATGTCGTTGACACGATCGGGGATCCGGGCGGGGTGTTGATCCTGGATGACACCGGTGACTTGAAGTCGGGCATGCACACCGTGGGGGTGCAAACGCCAATACACCGGGACAGCGGGTCGGATCGAAAACGCGCAGGTCTCGGTGTTCTGCGCCTACGCGACGCAGGCCGGTCGGGCGTTGATCGACCGGGCCGTCTACCTGCCCGTGTCCTGGACCAAGGAGCCCTGCCGCTGCGCCGCCGCCGGGATCCCGACGGATGTCGGCTTCGCCACGAAGATTTACCTTTGGTCGGCGGATGCTGGAGCGTGCCCTCGATGCCGGTGTCCCCGCCGCGTGGGCGACCGCGGACGAGTTCTACGGCGGTGACCGCGCGCTCCGCCGTGACCTGCAGGCGCGCCGACTCGGCTACGTCCTCGCGGTCGCGAGAAGCCACCGTGTCAACGTCGGTGGCGTGCACGGTCTCGCCCGCGGCGACACCATCGCCGCCAGCTTGTCGAAACGGGCGTGGAACCGCTACAGCGCCGGCGACGGAGCCAAAGGCAGAAGAGAGTACGACTGGGCGTGGGTCGCGCTCATCCCACCCGCGGACGAGGCCACCGGTTTGCACTCAGCTGCTCATCCGCCGCCGCATCAGCGACAGTGAGCTGGCCTTCTACCCGCTGCTACGCACCGACCCGCGTCGCATTGCCGACCCTCGTGCGGATCGCCGGCACCCGATGGGCGGTCGAGACGTGTTTCCAGAACGCGAAAGGCGCCGTCGGACTCGACCAGCACCAGGTCAGACGGTGGGACTCCTGGCACCGGTACACGACTTTGGTCATGCTCGCCGCCGCGATCCTCGCCGCGATCGCCGCGACGGAACGCCGCAGGCCACGCCAACCGGCGCTGACCCCGTTGACCGTCACCGAAATCCGACGTCTATTCGCGAAACTGATCACCCTGATCACCCGACCAGCTTCCACCTCGCCTGGTCCCAGTGGCGGCGCCTGCACCAAGCCCGCGCCCGAGCCAGCCACTACCGCAGCCGAGGCGACATCGACCATCAAGCCCTACGAGCACTATCAGGAGTTTTGACGTAGTCCACCGACCCGCCGCAAGATATCGGCCATGAGCAGTGACGATCTGAAATCGCGGGCCCAGGCCCTGCGAGCCGCGGGCAACACACCCAAACAGATCGCCCGGACCCTCGGCATACCACGCTCACAAGCCGTGTCACTAGTCCACAGCAGTCCCACGCCGCGACCAGACCGCGCCGGCACACCCGACAAAGCACTCATCGGCTGCTGGATCAGCCGGCAGTGGAGCAACGGGTTGACCATCACCGACCGGCCCACCGACTGGATCGACGACACCGACCTGCAGCCACTGGCCATGGGAGCCGGCCTGGCCAGCGTCTGTGTCGTCCGCGAACACAACGACACCGAACTCAGCGTCTGCGGATACCTGGTCGACACCTACTGCCAGGGCGTCAAAAACGCCGTCCCGCCCAGCATCGTCGACCGACATGACCTCGCCGCGTACATCGCGGACTTCCTCGCCGCCTACGACACCGCACCACTCACCGCGCCGATCACCCTCGCCCAGGACCTGATCCTCGGCGCCGTCGACTACGCCCGCACCCTCGGCTTCGACCCTCACCCCGACTTCTACCAAGCCAAAGCCCACCTCGGCACCTGGCAGCCACCCAGCCGGATCCAATTCGGACTCCACGGAAAGCCCCACTTCCAGCAAGGCCCCTACGACAACCCCAACCGGATCATCCGCACCCTCAACAGAACAATCGGCACAGGCAACTACACATTCACCGTCACTACCAGCACCGACAAGCTCTAACCATCGATCAACACCTACATAACAAACCCGGGCTGGACTACTAGAACAGCGCCCTAGAGGCCATTAGCGTCGAGGCGCATTCCGTTCATATGACCACACACCCAGCCGATGGACTTGGGCCTATCTCCCGTTCCTACTCTGCAAAACTCATCCAATGCATCTCGAATCCTTGAAATCGGCAGGACACTACGTCGGTCAAAATACCTGACTTGGCTCAAGATATTGATCTTGCGGGTTGAGCCGATCGATTACCAGGGGTTTTGCTGCGGTCAGGCTCTGGATTTGCGCACTAACTGGCTGGTGTTCGTAGTCTGCGTGGGTGGCGTATGTGCGCACGGTGCGGACCGGCTCGGGCGCGACGGCGGTGCAGATCGTGCACTCCTCGCGGCTCGGGGCGCGTGACATCGAGCATGTCGGTTCGGCGCATGACGAGGTCGAGTTGGCGGCGTTGAAGCTGCCGCGGCGGCGCGGCTTGCCGCCGGGCAGGGTGAGCTGGACCTTGGCCTGGACGAGGCGGTCGGCGTGGTGGGCGGGTCGGGGCCGTTGGAGATCGTCTCGTCGCGGATGGGGCATCTGTGGGATGCGTTGTGCCGTGCCTACGACCTGCTCGGCTTTGCCGAGGCCGCGGGCGGTGACGAGGTGTTCGGCGGATCTGGTGCTGGCGCGGATCATCGAGCCGACCAGCAAGCTGGACGCGCTGCGGGTGCTGACCGAGGCTGGGCTCTCGCCGGTGTCGTACGCGACGCTCAAGCGCCGCTT
>CAVSGF010000005.1:0-409301 GCA_963727415.1 uncultured Actinomycetota bacterium | reverse complement strand
AGCGCCCCGGAAAGTCCCTCCGAGCCGCGCCTTCTGGTGCCCTCGCTGCTGTTCATCGCCCTGGTCGTCGCGGTGGTCGGCAGCCTGGGCGCACCACTGATCACCAGCGTCGCGACCACGTTCCGCGTGTCTTTGGACAGCGCACAGTGGACGCTGACGATCACCCTCCTGAGCGGCGCCATCGCCACGCCCGTCCTGGGTCGGCTGGGGGCCGGCCCGCATCGCCGGGGCACCATCCTCGCAACGCTGACGGTCGTGGTGGCCGGCAGCCTGCTCACCGTCCTGCCACTGCCGTTCGCGTGGCTGCTCATCGGCCGGGCCGCCCAGGGCGTCGGTCTCGGCCTGACCGCATTGATGATGGGCGTGGCCCGCGACCATCTGCCCGGACAGCGAGGTGCGGCCACCATCGCCCTGGTTTCCGTGGCGTCCACTATCGGAATCGGTGTCGGCTACCCTCTCGCCGGCCTGCTCACCGACTTCGGCGGGGTGCGCGCCGCCTACGGACTCGGGCTGTCCGTCACCGCGGTCGCCTTGCTGGCCGCCTGGCGCGCCGTGCCCGCCGCACCCGCAGGGCGCACTGCGCGGGTCGACATCACGGGCGCGATCCTGCTCGCGGGCGGGCTGTTCCTCGTGCTCTTCCTCGCCAGCGAGACCAGCCTGTGGACCCAGCACCCGGCCATGGCCGTGACCCTTGCGGTCGTCGCGGTGCTCCTGCTGTCTGTCTGGACGGCCTCCGGACTTCGCAGCACGTCGCCCCTCGTTGACGTCCGAGCGCTCCGGCATCCGGCGGTCGCGGGGGCGAATGTCGCGATGTTCGTCGGCGGAATCGGCATGTACCTCCTGCTCACGCTCATTACCCGCTATGCGCAGACCCCGCACAGCGTGGGCTACGGCTTCGGACTCACCACGTTCGTCGCCGGGCTCGTTCTCGTCCCGTTCTCGCTGCTGGGTTTCATCGCGGGCAAACTCACCCCGCGACTGCGCGAACGGATCGGCGCACCCCTACTCCTGGCCGGCAGCGCCGTCGTCGTCCTCATCGCGTTCGTCCTGTTCGCCATCGCCCGGTCGAACCTGGCCGAACTGTTCGTGGCAATGGCGATCCTCGGTTACGGGGTGGGCAGCTTTTCCGCCGCCATGCCCGGAGTGATCCTGACCGTAACCCCCCACGCCGAGACCTCCAGCGCCATGAGCTTCAACCAAGTCGTGCGAAGCGTCGGGTTCTCCCTCGGCAGCGCCATCGGCGGCCTGGTTCTGGCCGCCGGCACCGACCGCGGTCGTGTGTTCCCGACCGACAGGGCCTACACGACCGCGGCACTGGTCGGCATGGCGGCCATGGCGGTCACGGCGATGACCGGACTCGCCCTGCCCCGCCACCGAGCGTCCGAGGCCGGACCGGCCGCGGCCCCAGTCGGCGCGCCGAGCCGGAGCGGATCACGCTGATGATCGGCGAAGCCAAAGTGGCGGCGGCGAACTCGCAGGCGGAAGTAAAGAAGGAACGACTTACGGAGTGAGTCGAAGGCGCTGCGAGTCATGGCATGGCTTAGGCGCTGAACGCCCGCTGTGTTGTCAACACACGTCACACTTGTAACAGTGCTTTGCCTGGTCAGTGCGGCTCTGGTGCCCCCGAGAGGATTCGAACCTCCGACACACGGTTTAGGAAACCGTTGCTCTATCCCCTGAGCTACGAGGGCGGGACGCGATCGAGGATACCGGGTCAGCATCCCCTGCCCATGCCTGGGCGTCCGCGCTGGGTCCGGTCGGCCCGACGGCGAGCTTTCGGCACGAAGGACGGCGCGGCAATACTCGTACAGGACTATTTGCGTCAAATCCTGCGCACCGGATGAATGCCTCCCGGTCACTTGACCTTCGACGTCATCTGGCCGCAGATGACGATCCACATCTCATCCTCGGAGGCACGCGGGGCCCGGGTGGGCACCCGATGTGGGTACTTCCCGGACCCCGTCCGAGCGGAGCCGGCCGGACTGCCTTCCTGCCTGTTCGGCGCGAGCGAGGCGCTCGATGCGAGCGAGGCACTCGATGCGAGCGACGCACTCGGTGGCGGCTCTGGCCGGATAGCCGCTGTCAATCGGTTGCGCCCTGCCGCAGGCCCCAGCGGTTGAGCACGGGCACGACCGGCAACGCGAGGAGGACCAGCACGGCGAACGGCAGGAAGCCCCGTGCATAGCCGCTGGCGCCGCCGACAGCACCGGTTACCAGGCCCATCACCGGCGGGATGACAAATCCGCCGAGCGCGCCCAGCCCGCCGATCCAGCCCGATGCGCCACCGACGGCATCGGGGACGAATCGGGGCAGCAGTTTGAACACGATCGCGTTTTGCAGGCCCATGCCGGCTCCGACCGCGAGCGTCGCCAGCAACGAGATCGTGAAGGTGCCGGCCAACGACAGCACCAGCGACCCGGCGAGCATGAGTAGGAAGTTACCGGCCAGGGCGTAGCGGATCGAAATGCGGTCCGACAGCAGCCCGCCGGGCACCCGGATCAGCGCCGAGAGCAGGGAGAAGCTGGCGGTGAGCAGGCCGGCCTCGCGGAGCGAGGTGCCGTACATGGAGGTCCAGAAAGTGGGCAGCCATGAGGTGAAGGCGAGGAAGCCGCCGAAGGAGAGGAAGTAGAAGAAGACCAGGATCCACGTCGCCGGAATGCCGGCCGCGTGACGCAGTCCGGCGACCGCACGGCCGGCCGGAATCAACTCGCCACCGCCAAGGTCGGCGAGCCGATCCTGAGGCACGTCCATGCGACGCCCGCGCAACTGGAACCAGGGGGCGTCTTTGATGAAAAGTGCGTAGGCGAGTGTGATCGCCAGGAGGACGGCGAACCACACGCTGTACGCGCCGAGGATGCCAAGGCCACCGACCGCGATCGGCAGCAGCATGGTGGACAGGCCCGGGCTGGTGTTGCCCAGGCCGGCGTAGATTCCGAGCGCACCGCCCTGGTCGGACTTGCGGAACCAGTACGAGACCTGCCCGATGCCGACGGAGAAGCTGGCGATGCCGCAGCCGATGAGCACGCCGAGCAGCAGGAGCAGCGGATACTTGCCGGCCATGTGGTCGGGGTACGAGGTTGCCAGCAGCAGCAGGAGGGCGGCGACACCGATGTTGGTGATCGCCAGCAGGATCAAGAAGGGTTTCCGGCCGCCCGCGCGTTCCACGGCGGCACCGAACGGGATGCGCAGCAGGGAGCCGGTCAACGTGGGGATCGCGGCCAGGACGCCGGCCGCGGCCGGGCTGAGGCCCATCAGGTCTTTGAACTTGGGTACCAGCGGGCCGAAGATCGACACGCCGGCGAAGCCGCCGAAGAAGCCGAGCGTGGCCAGCCACAGTGCCTGCTGGCGGGTACCGCGGATGATGGTTCGTGCTTGCTCGAGCGTCGCCGTGCCGCCCGAGGTCCGGGATGTACCCGGCGTGTCCCGCGTGTTCATGACTCATCCTTTTCGATCTTTGTTGGGCTTCGGGGGTGGTAACCGGCCTGCCGAGCCGTGGGCGGTTTGCCGCGAGCAGCGCACGTCTGGCTACTGCACGCGCTCCCAGCCCCGCCGGCTTGCGCGGCTGCCAAGTTGGGGGTTGCGGCTGCGGTAGACGATGTAGGGCCGGGTGAGGTAGCCGAGTGGCGCGGAGAAGACGTGCACCAGCCGGCTGAAGGGCCAGAATGCGAACAGCACCCATGCCGATAGGACGTGGAGTTTGAAGCCGATCGGTGCTTTGACCATCAGGTCGGTATGCGGTTGCAGGTAGAAGATGGATCGGAACCAGGGCGCGACGGTCTGCCGGTAGTCGTGCGGGTGACCGGTGAGGTTCCCGAGCACGGTGGTGCCGAGGCCGAGCAGGATGGTGCCGACGAGCAGCACGTACATGGCTTTGTCGTTGCGGGTTGTGGCAGAGAAGACGGGACCGACCGTGCGACGCCGGTAGATGAGGATCGCGGCGCCGGCCAGAGTGCAGAATCCGGCGATCGTGCCCAGGCTCACGGCGACAGCGTGGTAGGCCGTCTCGCTGACACCGGCGGCCGTGGTCCATGACTCGGGGACGAGCAGGCCACCGATGTGGCCGAGCGCGACGAGCAGGACGCCGAAGTGGAACATCGGGCTGCCGATGCGAAGGAGCCGGCGTTCATAGAGTTGGGAGGAGCGGGTGGTCCAGCCGAACTTGTCATAGCGGTAGCGCCAGATGTGCCCGACGACAAACACGGTAATCGCCACGTACGGGACGATGATCCACAAAATGATGTTGAGGGCGCTGTTCGGGTTGGAGGCGGCCCCGAGCGCGGCCAAGCTGACGGCGGTCATCGTTGCTCTCCCTGTGGCTGCGGATCGCGAGACGCGACCACGTATTCGGGCGGTCCGAATGGCGCCAGTCCGACCTGCTCGGCCGGTGGCCCTTCGGCGGCGAGCCGGGCGATCGCGTGACGCTGGTCGCCGCCGAGGGGTGGCAAGGTGGCGGAGACCGAATCAAGAACGTCGGCCCACGGTGAGTGGCAGTCGTGCAGGGCCAGGCGCAGGAGTTCTATTCCGGCTCGGTGCTCGATGAGCAGATCCCGGCCCGGCTCGGGGTGGGCGGCGGCGTATTCGAGGACGACGGCGAGGTGGTCGGGCAATTCCTCGTCGGTGAGCCGGAGCCCGGCAGCGGCGTAGGTCTGCTTGAGTGCTAGCAGGGCCACGCCGCGTTTGCGGGTATCGCCGTGGGCGTAGTAGGTCAAGTAGAGGCAGCACCGTTTCCGGTGGTCAAAGGTGGCGACATAGTCAGCTGCCAGTTGTGAGAGCGGGGTGCGCGTGACGCGGTCGAGAAATCGGCGTAGCGGCGCGCCGACCGGCTCGCCGAGCCCGGCGGCGACCCGGGTCAGCAGGTCCAGCCCGCCGACAAAACCATCGTCGGGGTAGCCGAGCAGCAACGATTGCGCTTGCCACGCCGCAGTGGTCTGGCGTCGAGTGATAGTCATGACTTCGGCTCGATTTCGCTGGACGGATCAGCGTCGCCGGATGTGCCGGGGCCGCTGTCACTCCGGGGTGGGAACAGTCCTTCGGGTCTGCCCTTGCCGTCCCAGTTGAGCAGGTTGACCCGGCGCGCCTTGTCGGCCGGATCGACCAGGGTGCCGCCGGTCTGGCGCTCGCGCAGCATGTGGAAGTTCTCCACGGCGATCGGTGCGGGGCCGCCGGAGGATTCGCCGAACGGGCCGGAGCCGCCCATGCCGGGGCCGCCCTCGTAGTTCAGCGAACATTCCGTGGCGAGTTCTTCCAAGGCGTGGGCCTGTTCGGCATGCGCCGTCGGGATGACGTATCGCTCGTCGTACTTGGCCAGAGCCAGTAGCCGGTACATGCCGTAGACCTGTTCACCGGTCATGCCGACGGTTGCCGGGATGGTCTCGTCCGAGTCACGGCCCAGGTTGATGTCGCGCATGTAGGAGCGCATCGCAGCCAGTTTGCGCAGTACGGCGTCCACCGGCGCGGGATCGCCGGCGGTGAACAACTGGGCGAGGTAGTCGACCGGGATGCGAAGGGCCTCGATCGCCGCGAACAGGTTGCCACGGTCTTCGGCGTCGTAGCCGGTGTCACGCACCGAGTCGACCACCGGCGACAGCGGCGGGATGTACCAAACCATCGGCATGGTGCGGTATTCGGGATGCAGTGGAAGCGCGACCCGGTACGTGTTGATCAGCGCGTACACCGGGGAGCGCTGCGCCGCGTCGATCCAGTCGCGGGGGATGCCGGACCGCTCGGCCGCGGCGATGACGGCCGGGTCGTTCGGGTCGAGGAACACTCGGCGCTGCGCCTCGTATAGGTCGTGCTCGTCAGTCGTGGCCGCCGCCGCGAGGACGGCGTCGGCGTCGTAGAGCATCAGCCCGATGTAGCGCAACCTCCCGACGCATGTCTCTGAGCAGACGGTGGGGATGCCGACCTCGATACGCGGGAAGCAGAACGTGCACTTCTCGGCCTTGCCGGTGCGGTGGTTGAAGTACACCTTCTTGTACGGGCATCCGGACACACACATCCGCCAGCCCCGGCACCGGTCCTGGTCGACCAGGACGATCCCGTCCTCGGTGCGTTTGTAGATCGCTCCGGATGGGCAAGAGGCGGCGCAGGACGGGTTGAGGCAGTGCTCGCAGATGCGCGGAAGGTAGAACATGAAGGTCTGCTCGAATTCGAACTTGACCTTGTCCGCGATCGACTTCAGCAGTACATCCTTGTCACCGTGGTCGGGTGCACCTGCCAGGTCGTCGTCCCAGTTGGCCGACCAGGAGATCTTCATCTCCTGCCCGGAGATCAGTGACTTGGGCCGGGCGACCGGGGTGTGCTCCTGCAACGGTGCGTTGGTCAGCGTCTCGTAGTCGTAGGTCCAGGGCTCGTAGTAGTCCTGTATCGACGGCAATTTCGGGTTAGAGAAGATGGTCAGCAGCTTCCGGAACCGGCCGCCGCCCTTCAACGTCAGGCGACCACGCTTGTTGAGGGTCCAGCCACCGCGCCACGTGTCCTGGTCCTCATAGCGGCGTGGGTAGCCCTGTCCGGGCCTGGTCTCGACGTTGTTGAACCACACGTACTCCACCCCGGTGCGGTTGGTCCACGCCTGTTTGCAGGTGACCGAGCAGGTGTGGCACCCGATGCACTTGTCGAGGTTCATCACCATCGCCATCTGCGCCATCACACGCATGTCAGTACTCCACATCCTGCGAACGGCGGCGGATCACGGTGACCTCGTCGCGCTGGTTACCAGTCGGTCCGAGGTAGTTGAACGCGAACGACAACTGGGCGTACCCGCCGATAAGGTGGCTGGGCTTGATGAGCAGCCGGGTCAGCGAATTGTGGATGCCGCCGCGCCGGCCGTTGGTCTCGGTGCGAGGAACGTCGATGAGCCGGTCCTGCGCGTGATGCATGTAGACGGTGCCTTCGGGCATGCGGTGCGAGACGATGGCACGGGCCACGACGACTCCGTTGCGGTTGACGGCCTCGACCCAGTCGTTATCTGCCACTGCGATCTTCGCCGCGTCTTCTTTGGACATCCAGATGGTCTGCCCGCCCCGGGACAGCGAGAGCATGAACAGGTTGTCCTGGTATTCGGAGTGGATGGACCACTTGTTATGGGGGGTGAGGTAGCGAACCGTGATACCCAGTTCGCCGTGCTCACCGACGGCGGGTTCGCTGAACAGGGCATGCATGTTCAGGGGTGGCCGGTAGGTCGGTAGCTGTTCTCCGAGTTCGGCGATCCAGTCATGGTCGAGGTAGAAGCTCTGCCGGCCGGTGAGCGTGTGCCAGGGCTTGAGCCGTTCAACGTTGATGACGAATGGTGAGTACCGTCGGCCGCCCGCCTCCGATCCGGACCACTCGGGTGAGGTGATGACCGGTGTGGGTCGCGACTGGGTATCGGCGAAGGTGATCTGCTTGCCTTGGTGCTCGGCGGCCAGGTCGGCCAGCGTCACGCCGGTGCGGTCCTCAAGAGTGTGAAAGCCCTGAGTAGCCAGGTGACCGTTGGTCGTGCCGGAAAGGGCAAGAATCGCCTCACATGCCTGCACATCCCGTGCAATCGACGGGCGGCCGTCGGCCACGCCACCGCGGTGCACGCCGTTCTTGTGCCGCAAGTATTCGATCTCCCGGCCAACCTGGAAGGTGACGCCCTTGGTGGCGGCGCCCAACGTGTCCAGCAGCGGTCCGAGGGATGCCATCTTGTCAGCGATCGCCGCATAGTCGCGCTCCACCGGCACGAGCTTCGGCATAGTGCGGCCAGGGATCGGATCGCATTCGCCGCGCTTCCAATCACGGACCCGGCCGTGCGGGTAGGCGAGTTCGTCCGGGGTGTCGTGCAGCAGGGGCGCGGCCACCACGTCGGTCCGGGTGCCGAGGTGGGTGGCGGCAAGGCCGCTGAACGCCTTGGCGATGGACATGAACGCATCCCAGTCGGTACGTGTCTGCCAGGGCGGGCTGATGGCCGGGTTGAACGAGTGCACGAACGGGTGCATGTCGGTGGTGTTGAGGTCGTGCTTCTCGTACCAGGTCGCGGCGGGCAGCACCACATCGGAGTAGATGGTGGTGGAGGTCATCCGGAAGTCCAGCGACAGCAGCAGGTCGAGCTTGCCGGTCGGTGCCTGATCGCGCCACACCACATCTTGCGGCCGAGCGTCCGGTGCGGCCTCGCCGGCCCGGACCGCGTGATCGGTGCCCAGTAGGTGGCGCAGGAAGTATTCATTGCCTTTGGCCGAGGAACCCAGCAGGTTGGCCCGCCACACGGTCAGGATCCGGGGAAAGTTCTCCGGCGCATCCGGGTCCTCGCAGGCGAATCGCAGCCGGCCTTCCTTCAACTCGGCCACGACGTGGTCCGCGACCGGCTTGCCCGCCGCGCCGGCCTCGTCGGCAAGGTCCAGCGGATTGCGGTCGAATTGCGGATAGGAGGGCATCCAGCCCATCCGCGCGGATGCCGCGATCAGGTCCGCGGTGGTCTTGCCGGCGAATGACCCGCCGCTCTGCCCGGCAGCCAGCGTCGCCGCCGAGAACGGGTCGTAGCGGAACTGGTCGGTGTGCAGGTACCAGTACGCGGTCTGGATCATCGCCCGGCCCGGTCTCGACCAGTCGGACGCGGTGCCCAGGACCGAGTAGCCCGTGATCGGGCGGACCTTCTCCTGACCGACGTAGTGTGCCCAGCCGCCGCCGTTGACACCCTGGCAGCCGGTCAGCGTGGTCAACGTCAGGAAGGCTCGGTAGATGGTGTCCGAGTGGAACCAGTGGTTGGTGCCCGCGCCCATGATGATCATCGAGCGTCCACGGGATTCCTCGGCGTTGAGGGCGAACTCGCGGGCGATGCGGGCCGCGGTAGGACCGGGTACGCCGGTGATGGTTTCCTGCCAGGCCGGAGTGTAGGGCTGGTCGGGGTCGTCGTAGTCGGTTGGCCAGTCGCCGGGCAGGCCTGGCCGGGCCACCCCGTACTGGGCCAGAAGCAGGTCGTACACCGTGGTGACCAGGCGGTCCCCGACCTGGCGGACCGGCACGCCACGGCGCAGCGGGGCGGTCGTGCCGTCCGGATTGTCGAACCGGTCGAGCCGCACCACAACCGGCGCCTCACCACTGTCCGCGCCGTCACCGGCGGACAGGAGCGGGTCGGCGTCGCCCAGGTCGAGGTTCCACCGGCCGACGCCGGCATCGCCGTAGCGGAAGCCGAGCGACCCGTTCGGGACCAGCGGGACACCGTCAGCGTTGAGCAGCACGGTCTTGAACGCCGCGTGTTCGCTGGCGGCGAGGGCACCGGGCAGGTCGGCCGCGGTGAGCATCTTGCCCGGCCGATAGGTGCCGTCGCCGGTGTCATCGAGGGTGACCAGGAATGGCAGGTCGGTGTAGCGCTTGACGTAGCCGGTGAAGTAGTCGACCTGCCGGTCGACGAAGAACTCCTTGAGAATCACATGGCCCATGGCCATCGCGAGGGCACCGTCGGTGCCGGGTTGGGCGGGTAGCCACTCGTCGGCGAACTTGACGTTGTCGGCGTAGTCCGGGGCAACCGCGATGACCTTCTGACCGCGGTAGCGCGCCTCGGCCATCCAATGCGCGTCGGGCGTGCGAGTGACCGGCAGGTTCGAGCCCCACATGATCAGATATCCGGCGTCCCACCAGTCGCCGGACTCGGGCACGTCGGTCTGGTCGCCGAACATTTGTGGCGAGGCGACCGGCAGGTCGGCGTACCAGTCGTAGAACGAGAGCATGGCACCGCCGATGAGGCTGTAGAACCTGGCACCTGCTGCGTGCGACACCATCGACATCGCCGGGATCGGCGAGAATCCAGCCAGCCGGTCCGGCCCGTACTCCTTGATCGTGTGCACATGGGCGGCGGCAATGAGCTCGGTGACTTCGTCCCAGCTGGCCCGCACGAGGCCGCCCTTGCCGCGCGCGGCCTTGTACCGGCGGGCCTTGTCGGGATCGGTGACGATGTCGGCCCAGGCGGCGACCGGATCCCCGAGGCGGGCCTTGGCTTGCCGGTACATGTCCAGAAGCAGCCCGCGCACGTACGGGTAGCGGACTCGCGTGGGTGAGTAGGTGTACCACGAGAAGGCGGCGCCGCGAGGGCAGCCGCGTGGCTCGTACTCCGGCCGGTCGGGCCCAACCGACGGGTAGTCAGTCTGCTGCGCCTCCCACGTGATGATGCCGTCCTTGACGTAGACCTTCCACGAGCACGACCCGGTGCAGTTGACCCCGTGGGTGGAGCGCACGACCTTGTCGTGTGACCACCGGTCCCGGTAGAAGGTATCCGCTTGCCGACCGCCGATCTTGTGAAGAGTTCGCAGATCAGCCGACACCTCCGCGCGAGTGAAAAAGCGGCGAGCGCGCACCAGCGCATCGGTTAATTCGTCATCCAAGGCGGCCGGATGTGATGGGCTGGGTCGCGCGTCCGATGAGGTGCTCACGATCTTGTCCCTTCCGGGCGGCGGGTGCCGCACGCTCTTTGTGCCTTCGGTGATCTTCCCGGCGAGCTCAAACCTGTATATTTCGCCCGCTGCGCTGTATGCGCACCGTGGGCAGCGGCGAACCGACACGAGCCCGGACCGCGTCGACCGCGTCCCAGTCGGCAGGACCCAGCGTCGTGAGCGCGGCGGGAAACACGCCGTCTTGTTCCTTGAGGATGTGCTCGCGGAGCAGGTCCAAGGTCCCCATGAGCCGGGCAGGCCAGGTCGGATCGGTCGGAGGAGCGTCCGCGGCTTCGCCGAGCACCGCCTCGATCCGGCGATGTTCGGCCTCCAGCACCGCCACATGGTCCGGAAACTCGCCGACCAGCGCTGGGAACAGGCCACGCTCCTCGACTTGCGAGTGCGGGCCGAGCACCGAGGCGATCTGGCGGGCCAGTTCGGCCATCGCGGTGACGTCGGTGCGGCGGTGCGCGAGGCGCACGTCGCTGATCAGGCTGACCACCATGTCGTGCTCACGCGTGAGTTCATTGATCGCGGCCACCTCCTGGCAGCCGCAGTACTCACACATGCGCGGCCGGCCCGGCTGGCGATGCACCCGTCATCGTCTCCTCGGTCGTTGACCGTCCGGTCGCTCGTGGCGCCACGCCGCGGGCATTCCGGTGGGCACCGTGACGACCGCCGACTAGCTGGCCTGGCTGTGACATGAGACGCCTCCACTAGTTCTGCTGGCGTCTAACGTTATAACGTGAGTTTTCATGAAGAACATAGGGCCGGGTCCGGCAAGTGACGCAGGAGACACTGCCCGGCATCGGGCGCTGTCGGCCGCCAGCCGGGTTCGGATGCTGGATCTGGTGCGGCGGGCCGAAGGTATGACCGCCGTGGAGATAGTCGAGGCGACCGGACTGCATCCGAGCACGGTGCGAGCGCACCTGGACCAACTGGCCAAGTCCGGCCTTGTCACTCGCGACCGCCAGGGCGATGGTTCCCCGGGTCGGCCCCCTTGGCGCTATCACGCGACCGACGCCGAGCCGCTGGGCGGCCCGCCGGCGGATTCGCCGTACCGGGACCTGGCCAGCGCGCTGATCGGGCATCTGTCCCGCGATGCCGACGACCCGCACGCCGCCGGGATGCGCGCCGGACGAGACTGGGGCCGCTCCCTCGCGGCCCCGCGCTCTGCCGGGCATCCCGCCTCACCCGGACGGAAGGAGCCGCTGGACGGACTGGTCGGGGTGCTCAACACGCTCGGCTTCAATCCGCAGATCGTCGAACGTCCCGCCCCAGGCGCCGCCGTCGTAGCGTTGCGCTCCTGCCCATTCCTCGACCTGGCACTGGCCAATCCCGACGTGGTGTGCGGGGTGCATTTGGGCGTTATCGGTGGCGCGTTGGGCGTGCTCGGGGCGCCAGGCGCGGATACCGACCTGGAGCCGTTCGCCGCACCCGGCGCCTGCCTCGTGCGAGTGCGGACCCATCGGCAACGAGAGCAGGCATCGCGCCCCGACGGCGCGAGCAGCGAGCCGGCACCGTGAGCGGCTCGAACTCTCCGGCAACCGCGACGCGGCGTGCATCTGCGGACCGCGCCGTCTGGCACCGGCGCACCGGCTTCATCCCGTTGGCATACCTGACCATGATGGCAGCGGTCGGCGTCGCCCATCCGATCGTGACGCAGAGCCGGTGGCTGCTGATTCACTTGCTGCTGCTGGGCGCGGTCACCAATGCCATCCTGATCTGGGGCACGCACTTCACCGCCGCGATCCTGCGAACCCCGGTGGCGACCCGGCGCGGTGAAGTGGCCCGGCTCGCGGTGCTCAATGTGGGCGTCCTCGTGGTGCTGGCCGGAGGCAGCACTGGCCCGGCGTGGCTTGGCGTGGTCGGCGCCGCCGGCGTCTTCGCGGCGATCACCGCGCACCTATGGGCCCTGACAGTCCGGCTGCGGCGGGCGTTGCCGGCCAGGTACAAGGTCACCGTGCATTACTACTTGGCCGCCGCGGTGTCGGTGCTGGCCGGGATTCCGGCCGGCGCGTGGATGCTCATGATCGACGACGAGCAGCGACCGCGGCTGCTGCTGTTTCACGCAAACGTCAACCTGCTCGGCTTCGTCACTCTGACCGTCCTGGGTACCCTGCTCACCCTGTGGCCCACCGTGCTGCGGACCCGGATGGTTGAGGGCGCCGCAACCGCTACCCGCCGGGCGCTGCCGGTCAGCATCGGCGGGCTGACTCTCCTCACGATTGGCACGCTGACCTGGTGGCCCGCACTCGCCGCGGCCGGGCTGGGTTGTTTCGCCGCCGCCGTCATCCTGGTGACGGTGCCCGCATTCGACACGGCCAGGCAGCGGCCGCCGGCATCGTTCGCGACCTGGTCGATCGCCGCCGGTATGGGATGGCTATTGGTCGCCCTGATCTGGGACCTCGTGTCCCTGCTGACCGCGCCCAGCGCCGCCGCCGCAGCGGACCAGTTCGACACGATCCTGATCCCGCTCGGCGGTGGCTTCATCGCCCAGGTCCTTATCGGCGCCCTGTCCTACCTGCTTCCGATGGTCCTCGGCGGCGGGCCGAGCCGGGTCCGCGAACGCAACGCTCGCCTGGATGCGCACTGGGCACAACGGGTCGCGATGGCCAACCTCGCCTTGGCCACATACCTGATGCCCGTCCCACCAATCGTGCGCGTTACCGCCGCTCTGCTTCTGCTCGCCGCGCTCCTGCAATTCCTGATGCCCGGCGCGTGGATCCTGCTGTCTCGAACGAGGTAACCACCATGCCCACGCCCTCCCCCACCCCGGCCGGCCCGCAACGGCGGGATCCGCAGACCGCGCCACGGCGGGCGAGTACCCGGTCGCCGGGCGATATCACCGTGCCGACCCGCTCGACCGCCCGCCGGCGACGTCGGTGGCTGCCACCGCAGCATGGTGCATGGGCGATGCTCGCCGTTCCGTACCTGGCCGGTCTGGTCGCCGCCGGCTATCAATGGCCCGACCTGCCGCTGGCCGGCGGCTGGTTGTCCGGATATCTGCTGTCCTACTTCGTTTTCCAGACGATCAAGATCCGCCGACCCGCGCGGTACCGCAGCCAGATCCTGCTCTACGCGGCCATCGCCCTGCCTCTGGTCACCGTCGTGGCAGCGGCTCGTCCCGCGGTGTTGTGGTACGCGCCCGCCTATGCCGCGTTGTTCACCGTCAACGCCCTGTACGCCGCCCGCCGACGGGAGCGGGCGATGCTCAACGACCTGGCATCGGTGCTACAGAGCTGCCTGATCGCGCTCGTGGTCGTCACCATCGCCGGACAGCCGCCAACCGCGGGTCTTCACGTGTTCGTGCTCTGCCTGGCCTACTTCACCGGCACCGTCTTCTACGTCAAGACGATGATCCGTGAGCGCGGCAACCCGGCTTACCGGCGCTGGTCGATCGCCTACCACGCCGTGGCCGTGGCCGTGGCCGCCTGGGTCAGCGTGTGGGCCGCCGCGTTCTTCTGCTGGCTGCTGATACGGGCGGTACTACTGCCCGGCCGCGGGCTGAGCCCCAAACACACCGGCATGGTCGAGATCGCCAACTGCGCCGTGCTCATTGCCCTCGCATGGTTGCTGTGACCCGCGCCAGGACCCCGAACGCTCAGCGCAACTGATCGCCATGCTCCCCACTGGACACCGCCGCGGACCGTCAGGGAAGCCGCGGTCGGCCCTCCACGAGCCGCGCCGCGCCCGTCCAGCGCGAGCTGGGGCTATCCCGTGACGTCGAACGTGACCGAGATGCTTCGTGGCCCGGTGGGGAAGCCAAGGATGAAGATCTCATTGAATGAGAGCACGACCTGGCCCGGGCCGTCCGGCAGAACGCCGTTGAACACGACGGTTCCGGTCGCCTGACCCTGCGCCGGAACGTTGATGGACGACTCACCGGCCGGGTCGGCCTTGAGGGTGCCGTCGGCAATCGTCAGCTGGGCGCTTTCGAATGTCGGCAACTCGATGACATCTGTACCCGAGTTCCTGGCATTGACCTTGACCATGGTGACCTGCTGGTTCACCCGTACGCTCAGGATGGTCACGGTGAGCGGGCCGGATGTCTTGGTCGCCGTTCGGGCCAGCCGTTCGGTGCCGGGATCTTTCGTCTTGCTGAGCCAGGGTGGAGTGGCCAGGGCGGTCAGCTGGTGAGAGGCCCACTGCACGCCGGTGGTAAGCGCGTACCCACCACCGCCACACAGCGCCAGCAACGCAACCCCACAACCAGGCCGGCGACGTTACGGCGACGTACCGGTGGGAGCGGCTGGGGGCGCCCGCCGTGCGCAAGCGGCGGATGCCCGCCGTACGCGACACCTGATGACGGTCCGGGCGGGTACTGCGCGGGCGCCTCGCCCCTGCGGCGCCGGTGTTCCTTCGCCAGATCGACGGCTCCCAGGCAGAGCGCGGTGACCATGCCCGTCCCGCCGGAGATTGCGACGTTGGTGGTCTTGTCAACATCGAAGCTGGTCAGGTAATCCGTCAACCCCGCTCAGAGGAGCGACATCGGCCAACGGTTACCGGGCCATTTCTTCGAGAACCTGCTTCAGCCTGGCCAGATCCGCCGCCACCTGACCCGCGTCCCGCTCGAACTCCTCATCGGTCATGTGTGGCGGCCGGCGGAGGCTGAAGACCACCTCGCTGCCGCTCCCGTTCGGAGTCACCCGCATCGGGTTGAAGACGGTCTCACCCGACGGCAGCGTCACCTCGTGGTCGAGAACGCCGAACGGGTTCAGCGCGGCGAACTGAACCTGAACCTGCCCTTCCGCGGTCTCGACGAACCACTCCCCATCGATCTCCTCGACGGCTGTTCCCAAACCAGGTGCCCACTGAGGCAGGTTGGCCGGGTTCGAGGCGTACACATAGACCTCGAGGGCGGGCCGGTCAATCTGCTCAGCGATCTGCTTCGAATCGGACGTCATGACCGCATCATGGCATCCACGCGGTCATCGCAGGATCTCCGGAGTCTCCCACTTGCCGCCCAGAGCGGTTGACGCGAGGAACGCGAACACCGTCTCGTACCAGACTTTGGCGTGCTGCGGCGACAAGACCCAGTGGTTCTCGTCCGGGAAGTACAGGAACTTGTGCGGCATCGTTCCGTCCTCGCCCTGATACCGCTCGGCCAGTTCGGCCCACAGCCGGATGGCCTCACCGATCGGCACCCGGTAGTCCCGGTCACCGTGAATGACGAGCATCGGCGTACGGATCTGATCAACGTGCCGATGAGGGCTGTGCTCCAGCATCCGCTCCGGAGTGAGTTCGCGGCGCCAGTAGTGATAGGCATCGGTTGTCGGGCCGAACTGGTCCAGCGCCCACAGGCTGGCGTGCGTCACAATGCCCCTGAAGCGGTCGGTGTGCCCGGCCACCCAGTTGGCCATGTAGCCGCCGAACGAACCGCCCATGGCCGCGGTGCGGGTCGGCGTCGATGTCGGCGCGGGCCTCGACCAGGTCCGTGATCGTCATCAGGTCGGTGTACGGCTTCCCACCCCACGCGCCCCAGCCGCGCTGGATGAAATCCCAGCCGTACCCGGTCGACAGCGCCGGATCCGGAAGTAGTACGGCGTAGCCCCGCGCCGCCGCGAGCCACGGATTCCACCGCCACGACCAGGCGTTCCAGGAGCTCACCGGCCCGCCGTGAATCCACAGCAGTAGCGGAGCCGGCGACTCCGCGCCGGCTGCCTCGGGCAACACCAGCCAGGCACGCAACGGCGTTCCGTCCTCGGCGGCCGCGGTGACCTCGGTCAACGATCCGGGCATCGCGAGCGTGTCGGCCGGGCCCCGCAGGAACTCCGGCTGCTGGTCCGGGCGGGACGCGTCCAGCCGTACCGGGGCCGGTGGAGCGTCGATCGCGCTGCGCAACGCGTACACGTACCGGCCGTCCGGTGAGACCTGCGCATCGGTGTACGCGCCATGGTCGCCGGTCAGCCGGACCACGGCCCCGGAGGCTGCGTCGACCCGGAACAGCGGTGAACAGCCGCCGTCATCCGCCGAGACGACCAGAGCCGAGCCGTCGGGAGTCCAGACCGGCCGCGACGGCCAGCGGTCCCATTGAGCCGTCAGCGGCCGGGCATCCCCGGCTGGCCAGATCGACGAGCGCCAGCCATGAGTCGGGCGCCCGGTCGGTTTGTTCGCGGCGGCTCATCGACCACCGCGACGGTGGATCCGTCCGGCGACACTCGCGGTGACGAGTACTCGTGGTCCGGGTCCTCCGAGCATGACCGTCCGCTCGGCGGTGGCCGCCTCGATCGACACCATGCCTTCCCGGCTCCCGCCCGGCTCGGCCAGCGCCCAGGTGCTAACGATGGTGGTCCCGTCGGGAGTGATGTCATAGGTCGGGATCGCCGAAGGCGAGTGCCCGGCCGGCATCCGGTGATATGTCGCGAAGTGACCCTCGACTCGCTGGCCCGCGCGTCGCCGGCCGGGCTGCTGCCCAACCAGCAGCCGTGGCGCGTCCGGACCGAGGTCCTGATCCCAGTACCGCACCGGATATCCCTCGTGCAGGATCGCGGAGATCTTGCGGTCCTTGCGGTCCTTGCGGCGGCGCTCGTCGTCCTCCCGGGTCTGGGCATCCGGGCAGCGTGGCCGACAGCACCATGATCGTGCCGCTGCCGGCGGCGACGGTGACGCCGGAGATGCCGCCGGGACGGGTGGCGATCACCCGCGCTTCGCCGCCGTCGGACGGCAGCAGCCACAGCGCCGCCTTCTCATCCTCGGCCGGTTCGCCGTCCGGGTCCGGCCTGGCGCTGGCGAAGACGACCGATCCGTCCGGCAGGAACGCCGCGCCCGACTCGCCCTTGGCACTGCGGGTCAACCGGCGCGGCCGACCGGTGCCCGTCCGGGTCCACCTCCCACAACGCTGTGACGTAGCGGGTCTTCGTCGGGTCGAGGGTGGCGACCGACGTGATCAAGCGCGAGCCGTCCGGACTCAAAGCGAGTTCGCTGACCCGTGGCAACGCCATGTAGTCGTCGAGATCGAGGAATGGCGATTGCGGAGTTGGGCCCTGCTCAGGGGCGTCGGAATCGGTCACCCGTCTCTCCTATCACGCCGGAAGTCGCAACCGGTACCACGAACGGCCAATGCGAGGGCCGACCACGGGGACCCGAGCGGGTACCGCGAAGGATGTCGGTTAATTCCGTGGTACGTGCAGGTGGCGAACGGCGCGGCGTCCGATCGTCACTATTGAGTAGCCGGCATCCGGCCGGCTGAGGGGAGTTCACCATGACCGCCGCGCTTCATACCCTGCTCGCGGGACGAGGACTGCTGGAGTCGCCGCGCTGGCATGACGGCCGCTGGTTCGTTTCAGACTGGTCGGCAGGCGAGGTCATCGCCCTCGACCCGGATGGCCGGATCGACGTGGTGGCACGAGTGCCATCCCTGCCACTGTGCACGGCATTCCGGCCGGATGGGCGCCTGGTGATCGTCTCCTCGCCCGAGGGCCGGCTCCTGCTGCGCGAGCCCGATGGCACGCTGACGCGGTACGCGGATCTGGGCCGGCCAGGCTGGAACGACATCGTCGTCGACGGGCGCGGCACCGCCTATGTCAACGGCGCCGGATACGACTCCGCGACCGGCCGGTTCACGCCCGGCGGCATCACGATGGCGACGGTCGATGGAATGGTGCGCCAAGTCGCCGACGACATCGCGTTTCCGAACGGGATGGCGGTGACGCCGGATAACGGCACCCTGATCGTGGCCGACTCGCACCGCCACTGTCTGGTCGCCTTCGACATCGCCGGCGACGGTCAGTTGTCCGGACGGCGGGTCTGGGCCGACCTCGGCGACGCCGCTCCGGACGGGATCTGCCTCGACGCCGACGGCGCCGTTTGGTACGCCGACGTACCGCACCAGGCGTGCGTCCGGGTTTCCGAGGGTGGCGGGGTGCTGGAGCGCATTGAACTGGATCGGGGCGGGTTCGCCTGCATGCTGGGCGGACCTGGTGGTAGCACCCTGTGCATCGTCGGGGCCCGGTTCCGAAGCATGGCCGAAGGCGTGACACCCGGTAGCGGGCAGGTCATGACCGTAGAGGTCGGCGTACCGGGTGCGGGATGGCCGTGATCAGGCGGCACATGATCGGATGGCGATGATACGGCGACCCGCCACCGTTCGCGGTCGGCACTTGCGGTGTGGCCGGATTGCCGGAACGCGCCGCTGAGGCCGCCTGCCTGCGCTTCACTGGTTCCATGTCCGAGGATCTTCGCCAGCTCGCGGCAGAGGCCTACGAGTACGGGTACGCGCTGGTGTACGACGTGACCGCGGTGGCCGGGCTCGTCGACGAGGGCATCGGGCCGCTGGCGCCGGCACCGGTCAACACATTTGGCCACGCCGCCGAACTGGCCGGGCCGGACACGAAGTTTGTGAGCGTCAACAACGACACCCTGTATTCGATCGCTGCGCTCGACCTGTCCGGCGGACCACTGCGCCTGGAGGTTCCGGACACCGGAGGCAGGTACTACGTCCTCCAGTTCGTCGACGCTTGGACCAACAACTTCGCTTACATCGGCCGCCGCGCCAGCGGTACCGCCGCGGCCGCGTATCTGCTGGTGCCGCCCGGCTGGCGCCGCACCCACACCGCCGACGCCCACACCGCCGACGCCGTTGCGATCATTGAATGCCCGACCATGATCGCGACCATTGTCGGGCGGATCGCCTGCGACGGGCCCGACGATCTGCCGAATGTGTCACGGCTGCAGCAAGGCCTCGCGATGACCCCGGTGAACCCGCAAAACCCCCTCGCCGGCATCCCGGCACCGGCTCCGGGAGTGCCCGACGAACTCCGGTTCCCTGAGCAGATGCGCACCATGATGGCGGCGTTCCCGCCATCGGCGGCCGACCAGGAGTACCAGCGACGGTTCGAGCCCCTCGGGCTGCTCGACGATGTGTCGCCGTACGCCGACCTGCCAGCGAGCCGGCGCGAGCCGATCGTGGCGGGCCTCTTCCAGGCGCGGGAAGATCTCGAACAGCGGCTCGGCCAAGGCGGGGTAGTCGACGCGAACGGCTGGACCGCGACGCTGCACCTGTTCGACTACAACGCCGACCACCTGGGCTTCGGCACGATCGACGAGCCGTCGTGGATCATCGCCGATCGCGGCGAGGCATACCGGACCCGGCTGCTTGCCGCCCGTGCCGGCCTATGGGGCAATCACGGGTACGAGGCCGCGTATCCGATGATCCAGATTGACGCCGACGGGCAGCGGCTGACTGGCTCTCGCCGCTACACGCTGACCTTCTCGAAGCCACCGCCGGTCCACGCGTTCTGGTCGCTGACCATGTACGACACACCGGATTACTACCTGGTGGCGAACCCGATCGATCGCTATTCGATCGGTGATCGGACGCCCGGTCTGGTCTACCGTCCGGACGGCACGCTCACCATCGTGCTCCAGCGGGACCGGCCATCCGATCCGGATGAGGTCGCCAACTGGTTGCCCACCCCGTCCGGCGACTTCCGGCCAGTCCTGCGCCTGTACCAGCCCGGCGACGAGATCCTCGGCGGCGCCTACGAGTTGCCGCCGATCATCCGCCGGGATTGACGTGACGACTGGACCACAGCCGCGGTACGGAGCGCCTTCATGATCCCCACGTTAGGCGCGGTTACCGCGGCTGCCATCGGGGAAAGCTCCCTAATGACCACTTCCGCTCCGCGGCGCGGATGTGGTGTTGCGATGCTTTGACATGAATTACGCCTTTTGCTTGACCCATTCCAGATCGCGTGGAAACGTGAAGCCGGTGGACACGCCGTCCGAGGCGCTGTTAAGGGCCGCCGGCCTGCGGGTGACCAGGCCGCGGGCCGCGGTGCTTGAGGTTCTCTCCGACCATCCGCACGCATCGGCTGATCTGCTCGTCCGGGAGGTTCGGACGAGGCTCAGCAGCGTGTCGACGCAAGCGGTGTACGACGTCCTGGCGGCTTTCGTCACGGCCGGCATCGTGCGCCGGATCAAGCCGGCCGGCTTGCCGGCGCTGTTCGAGCGGCGTACCGGCGACAACCACCACCACCTGGTGTGCCGCACATGCGGGCAGGTCACGGACGTCGACTGCGCGGTACGGCAACGGCCATGCCTGTCCCCCTCCGACGACGCCGGCTACCTGCTCGAAGAGGCCGAGGTCACGTTCTGGGGCCGATGCCCCACCTGCCGGGCCGAGCCGGCGATGGCGGGCCGCTGACCGCGAGAGACAGCTGACGGACTATCCGGAAATTCCGACGTGAGGAGCCGACTGTGACCGATCGCAACCATCACCCGACAACGACGGATGCCGGCGTGCCGGTCGCCAGCGACGAGCATTCGCTGACCATCGGCCCGGACGGCCCGCTGCTGATGCAGGACCACTACCTGATCGAGCAGATGGCGAACTTCAACCGAGAGCGCATCCCGGAGCGTCAACCGCACGCGAAAGGCGGCGGCGCCTTCGGCACGTTCCAGGTGACCACGGACGTCAGCCGGTATACCCGGGCCGCCGTATTCCAGCCGGGTACCGAAACCGACGTGCTGATCCGGTTCTCCACCGTGGCCGGCGAGCGCGGCAGCCCCGACACGTGGCGCGACCCGCGCGGCTTCGCGGTGAAGTTCTACACCACCGAGGGGAACCTCGACATCGTCGGCAACAACACGCCGATCTTCTTCATCCGGGACCCGATGAAGTTCCAGCACTTCATCCGGTCGCAGAAGCGGCGCACATCGAACAACCTGCGCGACCACGACATGCAATGGGACTTCTGGACGTTGTCACCAGAATCGGCCCACCAGGTCACCTGGCTGATGGGCGACCGGGGCATCCCGCGCACGTGGCGGAACATGAATGGGTACTCCAGCCACACGTACATGTGGATCAATGGCTCCGGCGAGCGCTTCTGGGTCAAGTACCACTTCAAGACCGACCAGGGCATCGACTTCTTCACGCAGGAAGACGCCGACCGGATGGCCGGCGTGGACGCCGACTTCCACATGCGTGATCTGTACGAGCACATAGCGGCGGGCGAGTTCCCGAGCTGGACGCTGAACATGCAGATCATGCCGTTCGAGGAGGCCAAGACGTACCGGTTCAACCCGTTCGACCTGACCAAGGTGTGGCCACACGCCGATTACCCGCTCCACGAGGTCGGGCGGCTGACGCTGAACCGGAACGTCACCGACTACCACACCGAGATCGAGCAGGCCGCGTTCGAACCGAACAACATCGTGGCGGGTACCGGCCTGTCACCCGACAAGATGCTGATGGCGCGCGGATTCAGCTACGCCGACGCGCACCGGGCTCGCCTAGGAGTCAACTACAAGCAGATTCCGGTGAACTCGCCACGCGTGGAAGTGCATAGCTACTCCAAGGACGGGGCCATGCGGGTCAAGAACGCCAGCGACCCGGTCTACGCCCCGAACTCGTACGGGGGGCCGAAGGCCGATCCGGCGCTCACCGACGACGGCGGCCACTGGTCGGCTGACGGCGACATGGTCCGCGCCGCGTACACCCTTCATCCGGAGGATGACGATTGGGGTCAGGCCGGCACCATGGTCCGCGAGGTGCTCGACGATGCCGGGCGTGATCGTCTGGTCAGCAACATCGTCGGCCACCTACTCGACGGTGTGAGCCAGCCGGTGCTGGCGCGCGCGTTCGAGTACTGGCGCAACGTCGACAAGAACCTCGGCGATCGGATCGAGGCCGGGGTGCGTTCCAGGGCACCAAAGTAATCATGAAGGTTGAGGCGGCCGCATTACGCGCCGCCTCAACCTTCCCGATCGAACCTTCCCGACCTTCCCGATCAGATGCTGGCTGGCGCCGAATAGATCGCATTGACGTAGTCGGCGACCTTGTCGGAGGCAAGGTGCGTTGCCACGTCCGCCTCGCTGATCATGCCAACCAGTTGATGATTCTCGATTACCGGCAACCGCCGGATCAGGTGTTCTTCCATGAGGCCGAGTACCTCATCCTCATCGGCATTCACGTCGACCCAGATCAGCTCCCCTTGCGCCAGGTCCGCGGCGGTGGTCGCGGCCGGATCGTGGCCGGCCGCGATGCACTTCACGACGATGTCACGGTCGGTGATGATTCCGGATAGCCGATTATCGTCGCCACACACTGGCAACGAGCCGACCCGCAGGTCGCGCATCATCTGAGCGGCGCGGTCCAGCGTCTCGTGCTCCGGCACGCACTCCGCTCCGGCATGCATCATGTTGCGAGCAGTAGTCATAGCGCTGATCCTGCGCCACCATGCCGGTGCGGCGTGGCAAGTTCACCAGATCCGCGTGGAATCGCCATGATCGCCGACTGAATCTGGGCGCCCGCTTCGATCCGCGTACCTCAGCGCAGCCCGGCGAAAAGATCGTCCTCGGGTGTCGGTGAGCCAGTGGTGTCGCGCACCCGAACGTACGTCTCCCGGCCCATCAACTCGGCGAATCGGTCCCGGCCCAGACGCAGGAAGAAGATGTTCTCCTCCTGGCTGGCGTGGGCGGCCAGGGCATCGTACTTCTGGCCGGCGAAGGCCATGGTGTCCACCCAGGTGGTGATCTCCTCGTCGGGCAGCCCGATCTCCACCCGCTCGGCCACACCATCCGATGTGGGCTCCTCCCAGTCCACGCCCAGTTCCCGTAGGATCCGCCCGAACTCGGCCATCCCCGACCGTGGCACGGTGGTCCAGTAGACCTTGGCCGGGATACCGGTGTCGGTGGCCGCGGCCATGGTCACCCGATGGGCCTGGATGTGGTCCGGGTGACCGTAGAACCCGTTCTCGTCGTAGGTGACCACGACATCGGGCCGGTACTGCCGCATCAGGTCGGCCAGCCGGGCGGCGGCCGTCTCCACCGGCGTGGTCCAGAACGAGCCCGGCGCGTCATTGGTCGGCCAGCCCATCATCCCGGAGTCCGGATAGCCGAGTTCTTCCAGGTGGTGCACACCGAGCACCTGGCAACTGGTCGTCAGTTCCTCATGGCGTTGCGCCACAACCGCCTTGGGATCGTGCCCATCCTCGCCCGGCTTCACTCCGCCCGGCCCGTCGCCGCAGGCACCGTCGGTACAGGTCACCAACACCACGCGAACGCCCTCGGCGGCGTACCGCGCCAGGATCCCACCGGTTGAGGTGGCCTCGTCGTCGGGGTGAGCGTGGACGGCCATCAGGGTCAAGGGTCGAGTGGTCATCCCGCCACCATAGTTCGGGCCCGGACCGCGATCGCCGCGATCGCCGCGATGACGGGCGGTCGCGGAGATCACATCGGCCGGAGCCACCTGCCGCCATGGTGACCATGGTGGCCACGGCGCCCCGCGCTTCCGGCGGAATCCGAGTATTGTGCGGTCTGCGCCGGATCCGTGACGGCGTGCGGCACCCGTGTTTTCACGGCCTGATAAGGGGTATCGGATGCTGTTCGTCGATGGCGGGCTGATCTTTCTCGCTCTGTGGATCTTTTGCATCATCGATGTCATCACCACCGACGAGTGGCGGGTCCGGAACCTGCCGAAGTGGGCCTGGCTGCTGCTGGTTTTGCTGCTGCCGGACATCGGCTCCATCGCATGGCTGGTTGCCGGACATCCGTGGCAGCTACGCGCCGCCGCGCCGGCATCGCGCGCCGCCCGCGAATTCCCCGAGTACGACCGGCCCGGACGGCACGTGGCCACTAATCCTGACGACGACGAGGCCTTCCTGCGTCAGTTGCGCGACCGCGCCGACGCACAGCGGAAGAAGGCAGCCGAGGACCGCCGGCTGCGGGAGGCTGCCGAACAGCGCCGGGAACCGGATCAGGCCTGATCGTCGGGACGGCTCCGGCAAGCCTGGAATGCGATGCGTTCCTGGAATGCGATGTGTTCCTGGAAGCGAGGCACGCCCCAACCACCCGCCGACTGGGGGTGGGCGGTCCGGTCGGTCAGACCAGCAGGGGAAGCATCAGTGCGTAGGCGATCAGCAGGACCGTCCCGTCCGTGCGCGTCAGGCGACGGTCACGGAATAGCAGCGCCCAGGCCAGCAGGCCGGTCACGAGCATCCCGGCAACCAGCGGCCAGGTACTCCGGTACGCGTACGGCGATGCCAGCCCGACCACCGCGCCGCCGGCCAGGCTGTTGAACATGTTGCTGCCCAGCACGTTGCCGACCAGCAGATCGGACTCCCCCCGCCGTTGCGCCTGCACCGCGGTGACCAGCTCAGGCAGCGACGTACCGAGCGCGACCACGGTGAAGCCGATGACGACCTGGGACACGCCCAGCCGGGTGGCCACCGACTCGGCATTGACGACCAGAAGCTGCGAGGCGATCAGCACGCCGCCCAGGCCGGCCATGGTACGGCCGATCTCGACGACGAGACTCCGACGGCCCACAAATTCGTCCACCTCGGGGGCGAGGACGTCGAGCGCACCGGTCCGGCCCAGCCGGATCAGCAGCCCCAGCGCGACGATGGTCAGCACCGCCAGCACGATGCCCCACGCGGCGCCAAGGCCAGTCACGACGGCGGTCGCGAAGACGACCATGCTGATGATGGTCAGCGGGGCCTCGCGAACCACCACCCGGGAATGCACCGCGAGCGGGCGTACCAGAGCGGACACCGCCAGGATCAGCGTCACGTTCAACACATTCGAGCCGATCAGGTTGCCCAGCGCGAGGCCGCCGTCACCTCTCGCCGAGGCCAGGCTCGACACCAGCAACTCGGGCGCGCTGGTGCCCAGCCCGATCACTACAACGCCGACAACCACCGGGGCAATTCGCAGCCGGTGCGCCACGGCTGAGGCGCCAATCACCAGGTGGTCGGCCGCGAGGCTCAACACCACGAGGCCGACCACCAGTAGGGCAATGGCGAGAATCACGGGTTCAACGCTAACCGCCGCGCAGCCATCCTGACTGGGCGGCGCGTTTGAATGCGACCAGACGGCGGTCCCATTCGGCGGCCAGCGGCAGCGCCACCTGACAGACGCAAACAGGACGCGCATTCATGTGCCCTGTTCGTCGCAATCATTTGCTCGAATACGTCCTACCCTTGCGGCCATGACACGCACATCAACTCGCCGGCTCGCCGAGGTCGCTCAGAAGGTCGGGGTCAGCGAAGCCACGGTCAGCCGGGTCCTGAACGGGAAGCCGGGGGTGTCCGACGCCACGAGAGAGGCCGTGCTCACCGCGCTTGACGTGCTCGGATACGAACGTCCAACACAGTTGAGGGGCGAGCGTGCGCGTCTGATCGGCCTGGTGCTGCCCGAGCTGCAGAACCCGATCTTCCCGGCACTCGCGGAGGTCATCGGCGGGGCGCTTGCACAACGGGGATTCACGCCGGTGCTGTGTACCCGCACCGCCGGCGGCCGGTCCGAGGCTGACTACGTGAACATGCTGCTCGACCAGCACGTTTCCGGCGTGGTGTTCGCCGGCGGCCAGTACTGCGAGGCGGACGCACCTCATGAGCACTACGAGCTACTGCGCCAGCGCGGCCTGCCGGTGGTGCTGTTCAACGCCGCCGTCGAGCATCTGGGCTACCCGCGAGTGTCCACCGACGACGCGGTAGCGGTCGAGCAGGCGTACGGCCACCTGGCCTCGCTTGGTCATGAGCGAATCGGGATGATCGTCGGACCGCATGATCACATTCCGTCCCGCCGCAAGCTTGCGGCATTCGTCTCCATGGCCAAGCAGAGCGGCCGCCCGCTCGGACCGGAGCAGGTCGAGCATGTGCTGTTCGCGCTGGAAGGCGGACATGCGGCGACCAGCCGGATGCTGCGCCACGGCATCACCGGGATCATCTGCGGGAGCGACCCGCTGGCGCTCGGTGCCATCCGGGCGGCACGCCGGGCCGGGCTGCGCGTGCCGGAGGACATCTCGGTGGTCGGATTCGACGACTCCGCGTTCATGAACTGCACCGAGCCTCCACTCACCACCGTCCGGCAGCCAATCGAGGCGCTCGGCCGCGCGGCGGTAACGCTGCTGATGAACCAGATCGACGGTGCCACGGTCACGACCGAGGAACTGCTGTTCGAACCGGAACTGGTGGTGCGCGGGTCGACCGGCCCGATCCTGGCCCGGATCGGCTGAGGCGGCATCCGACGGTTATGCCGTCAGGCTGCCCTCTGACCAATCAGGAGGACGCATGGGACAGACACCGAGCCGCTCGGCACGTCATTGACCGAGCGGATCCAGAGCACCAAAGAGGAACTGGACGCGGCCTGGGTCGGCGGACCGCCACCGCCGGCCAAGCCGGTCGTCGTGGACTACGACCCTGGCTGGCCGGCCCGATACCAGCGAGAGGCCGAGCGGATCCGGAACGTGCTCGGCGACGCCGTCCTGGAGCTTCGTCACGTCGGCTCCACCGCTGTACCCGGTCTCGCCGCCAAGGACATCATCGACATCGATCTGGTGGTCGCGGACTCCGCGGACGAGGGCGCCTATCTTCCCAAGCTGGTGGCGGCCGGGTACGTACTGCGAGTACGCGAGCCGAACTGGCACGAGCATCGATGCCTCAAAGGCCCGGACACCAACATCAACCTGCACGTCTTCTCGCCCGGCTGCCCGGAGGTCGCCCGCCACCGGGTATTCCGCGACTGGCTGCGTGCCCACGACGCGGACCGGGACGCGTACGCGGCGGTCAAGCGCCGCCTGGCCGAGATTCATGACGACGTGCGGGCGTACAGCGAAGCCAAAGACGCGGTCGTCGACGAGATCTACGCACGGGCATTCGCCGCCGAGGCCGACTGACGGCCGTCACCGATCAATAGCTGACCCGGGCAGTGGCACGGCGGACCAGCAGCGCATTGCGCAACAGCCCAGACGCGAAGCACGCGCCGGCGCCCTCGCCGGCACGGATTCGCAGATCCAGCAGCGGCTCCAGGCCGAGCTCGGTCAGAACCCGCTGATGCGCGCGCTCCCGGCTGCGCTGCCCGGCGATCAGGTGCGACGCGACCGCTGGCTCCATCCGGACTGCGATTAGCGCCGCGACGCTCGTCGCGAGTCCGTCGAGCACCACCGGAGCACCCCCGGCGGCCGCCCCCAGTGCCACGCCGGCCAGTACCGCTATCTCCGGGCCGCCGACACCGGCCAGCACCTCGATCATCGAGGTGCCGGCCGCGGCCGGCATCCTGGACAGCGCCGCGGCCACCACCTGCCGCTTGCGGTCGAGTATCTCGGTGTCGGCACCGGCTCCCAGCCCAACCGCCTGGTCGACCGGAATGCCGGTCAGCGCAGCGGCCAGGACGGCGGCCACGGTGGTGTTGCCGACCCCGGCTTCGCCCAGTGCTACCAGCCCGGTCGCGGCCAGCCGGCCGCCCAGATCCCGCCCGAACCGCACACACGCGCCGGCGTCTCGCCTGGACATCGCGTCGGAATCGCGCAGGTTCCCGCGTGGGTCACCGCACAGCATTCCGGCGTCGACCACCTCGACCCCCAGGTTGGCCGAGCGTGCCGCCACCACGCCAAGTGCCGTCCCGTCCCGCGCGGCGGCCAGCACCTGCCCGGTGACGCTCGACGGGTACGCCGATACGCCGAGGTCCGCGACGGGATGCTCGGCAACCGCCAGCACCAGAGTGCCGGTGGATACGACCGGGTGTCCCAGAGCAAGGCACCGCTCGACCGCGCGGTCGAGCACGCCGAGGGAGCCCGGCGGGGTCAGCAGGCGATCGCCGTCGTCGTGCGCGGCGACCACCGCGGCCTGCTCCGGCGCCCGCAGGTGCGACGGCGGCGGTACGACCGCGTCCGGCCATCGGTCGGTGCTGACCACATCGGCCAGCGGGAGCTTCCTGGACCAGCCGGCGCGCGCCAGCCCGGGCGACGGCGGCCGCTCGTCCGGCCAGCCAAGGCACAGCCAGCCCAGTGTCTCGACGCCATCCGGGAGGCCCACCAGCCCGGCCAGGTCGGCCGGCTGGAACAGGGTGACCCAGCCCAGGCCCAGGCCCTCCGCGCGTGCCGCGAGCCAGAGATTCTGGATGGCTGTCGCGGCGCTCCACATGTCGGCGTCGGCGAACGTGGCGCGGCCCAGCACGCCGGCCGCCGGGGTCCGGCGATCGCAGCACACCACGATGCCGAGCGGCGCCTCGCGGATGCCCTCCAGTTGGAGGTCGAGCAGACGCCGGGCGGAATCGGGTGCCATCTGCTCCGCCTGCCGGATGCGCTCGGCATCGGCCATGCGGCACGCTCGGGTACGCAGGTCCGGGTCCCGAACCACGATGAACCGCCACGGCTGGCTGTGACCGACCGACGGGGCGGCGTGCGCGGCCTCCAGAACCCGGTCCAGGATCGCGGCGTCGATCGGGTCCGGCCGGAACCGGCGCACGTCCCGCCGGGCCTTGACGACCTGGTAGAACGCTTCCCGGTCGGTGGCCGGGAAGGCCCAGCCGGATGGGTCCGCCGCCCGTTGCGACGCGGCCGACGCATCGCCCACGGTTGGAACCGGCCGTTCGTACTCCACAGGCAGAGCCTACGTAAGGCACGATGGCCAGATGCCGCCCACTGCGCCCCGGGACGTCCTTCGCATCGCCAACTGCTCCGGCTATTACGGCGATCGGCCGTCGGCGGCGTCCGAAATGGTCACCGGTGGCCCGATCGACGTGCTGACCGGCGACTATCTCGCCGAGCTCACTATGCTGATCCTGTGGAAGGACCGGCAGCGTAACCCGGACGGCGGCTACGCCGCATCGTTCCTGGCTCACATGCGAGACGTCCTGGGCGAATGCCTGAGCCGCGGCATCAAGGTGGTGGTCAACGCCGGTGGCCTCAATCCGGCCGGCCTCGCCTCGGCTCTTCGCGGCCTCGCGGATCGGGCCGGCTTGCGCCCCTCGATAGCCCACGTGGACGGCGACGACCTGCTGCCCCGGTTGCCGTCGGCGCCGATCCGCCACATCGATACCGGAGCACTGCTCGCTGACTCGGGCATCACCGCCCTGACCGCCAACGCGTACCTCGGCGGCTGGGGCATAGCGACCGCGCTCACCGCCGGGGCCGACGTGGTGATCACCGGACGGGTCAGTGATGCCTCGCTGGTCGTCGGTCCGAGCGCCTGGGCCTTCGGCTGGGCGCTCGACGACTGGGATCGCCTGGCCGGCGCGGTGGCCGCCGGCCACGTGCTGGAATGCGGCGCCCAGGCCACCGGTGGGAACTTCGCGTTCTTCACCGAGATCGCCGAACCGGTCCATCCTGGATTCCCGATCGCCGAGATGGCACCAGACGGTTCCTGCGTGATCACCAAGCACCCCGGCACCGGTGGCGTTGTCACCGTCGATACGGTCACGGCGCAATTGCTGTACGAGATCGGCGCACCCGCGTACCTGAACCCGGACGTGGTCGCGCGGTTCGACACGCTCACCCTGACCGCCGAAGGGCCGGATCGGGTCCGCATCGCCGGCACGCGTGGCGGCGCCGCTCCCGCGGACCTCAAGGTGACCGTCAACTATCCGGGCGGGTACCGCAATACCGCCCGGTTCCAGTTGGCCGGGCTCGATCTGGACGCCAAGGCGGACTTCGCGGCGGCGACCGCGCGAGACGCGCTGCGCGGCTTCGACGATGTCGACATCCGCCGCGACCGGGACCGGCTGGTGGTGACGGTGCGCGGCGCCGACGAGGCGCAGATCGGCCGCGGCTTCTTCACCGCCCTCGCCGGCACTGCCCTGTCCAGCTATCCAGGCCTCTACCTGGACGATGCGTCACCACGAGCCACCGCGTACGGGGTTTACTGGCCAGGACTGGTCCCGGCCGATCACGCGCCGGCGTCGGTCGTAACCGGCGACGGCAACCGAATCGACGTACCGGAGCCGCCACGGGAACCGATCGGACCGGCGCCGACGCCAGACCAGCCCGCAGGAGTCGCGACGAATCCTGGTGAGACGGTGACGGCGCCGCTGGGCCGGCTCGCCGGTGCCCGCTCCGGCGACAAGGGCGGCGACGCCAACGTCGGCTTCTGGGCAAGGTCCGACCGGGCCTGGGACTGGCTGCGAACGGCTCTGACGATCGACTGGCTGCGCGATTGTCTGCCGGAGTCCGCCGACCTGGCAATCAGCCGCTACGAGCTGGCCAATCTGCGAGCGGTCAACTTCGTGGTGCACGGCCTGCTCGGCGACGGCGTGGCCGCCTCGACGAGGCCGGACCCGCAGGCCAAGAGCCTCGGCGAGGTGTTACGCGCGGTGCCCATGCAGATCCCGGCGGCGCTTGCGCAAGGTTGGTCGCCGGACGGTCAGGACGGCGCCTAGCCCGGCGCGTGATCGCGGCTTAGTGAGCGGCGGCGACCTCATCGGCGACCACGGTGGCGAACTCGTTGTTCAGTTCGTCGTCGTTGGCACGCCAGCCGTTGGCCAGCTTCTTGGCATCGCCGACCGCGGTCTCCAGCAGCGGCGTCGACCCAGCGCGGTGCCTCCGCGAGGCGTAAGCACCGGCGATGGCCGCGGCGACGCCGGCCGATGCCATGAAAATCACGAGCTTCTTAGCCATGTCTTCCCACCATTCGTCAAATAGCAACAACCTCTAGTGCTGGCAGGGCGACGTTACGTCCCCAATGGGCGGTTCGCAGTGGAATTGGACAACGCGGCGCTAATCGCCCGCGCTGTCACTCCCCCGGGTTACGTCGAACGGCACTCCGAACAACGTGGTGAGCTCGTCAATGGTGGTGGCCGCACTGGTGTGGTGCACGGTGGTCATACCCAGCTCGCGAGCGGGTTTCAGGTTGCCACCGATGTCGTCGACATAGACGCATTCGTACGGTTGACGATCGACCGAATCGGCGCCTAGCTGGTACATCCGTGGCGCCGGCTTGCGAATGCCCTGCTGGCCGGAGATGACCACGCCGTCGAACAGGCTGAGCAGATCCGGGCCGTAACGGCGCAGGCCCCAGCTATTGGAGATCAGCGCGGTGGCCAGCCCGTGTGACCGGGCGGCGGCGACCGCGCTGAGCATTCGCTCATCCGGCACCACCTCGGCGTTCAGCCGCTCGATCAGAGCATTCGGGCTGACCCCGAGGACCGGTGCGAGCCGCATCTCGAACTCCACTTCGGACAGCGCACCGGTCTCCAGCCCGACGAGCGCTTCACGTGCCGTCGGATCGGTACGGAACGCGGCGCGCGCCGCCTCCGGCGGCAGCCCCTCGCGAGCGCAGAACGCCTGGAACGATGTGAAGACGCTGGTGGTCAGCACACCGCCCCAGTCGACCAGGAGCGCGCTGAGATCAGCCACCGCCGACGCCCTCCATATGCGCCTGGAGCTTGCGCATCTGCCCGGCCCAGCGATCCGGCTCCGCGGCCCGATGCGCGTAGTAGGTCGCCACTTCCGGGTGCGGCAGGATCAGGAAGTCATCGCCGGCCAGGCCGGCCACCACCGCATCTGCCACCTCGTCCACTCCGATCGCGGTGTCGGCAAGGATCGCCTGGCCGGCCGGGCCGGACGCCTCCAACATCGCGGTCCGAACGCCCTGCGGGCACAGCGCCTGGGTAACGATGCCGCGATCCCGGTAGGTGATGGCCATCCACTCCGCGAACGCGAGCGCGCCATGCTTGGTTACCGAGTACGGCGCCGAGCCGAGCATGGTAAGCAGCCCGGCGGCGCTGACAGTTGCCAGGAACCGTCCCCGGCCCCGGTCCAGCCAGCCCGGCAGCAACTCACGCGCCGCTCGCACGTGTCCCATGACGTTGACCTGCCAGGCCAGGTCCCAATCGGCCTCGGACGCGTCGGGACCGCCTCCGGTACCCACACCGGCGTTCGCGCAGAACAGGTCGATCGCGCCCAGGTGGTCGCCTGCCGTGCTGACCAGGGCAGCGACGCCGCGCTGGCTGGCCGCGTCCCCGGGCACCGCGAGCCCGCCGATCCGGCCGGCCACGTCGTTGGCGGCATCGACGTCCAGGTCGTTGACGACGACCCGGGCACCGAGGCCGGCGAACCGGGTGGCGAGCGCGGCGCCGATCCCGTTGCCGGCGCCGGTCACCACCACCCCGGCATCCCGCAGGTCGAAGCCGGTCATCCCACCCCGCCCATCAGGCTCACGCCGCCGTCGAGCACCACCGTCTGGCCGGTCACCCAGCCGGCGTCGGCGGACGCCAGATACGCCACAGCGCCGGCGACATCGGACGGGACGCCGAGCCGGCCCAGGGCGTATCCGGAGGAGACCTCGTCTTCCCGGCCCTCGTAGAGCGCGGTCGCGAACTGGGTCTTGACGACCGCCGGCGCCACCGCGTTAACCCGGATCTTTGGCGCCAGCTCGAATGCCAGTTGCTGGGTAACGTGGATCAGCGCGGCCTTGCTCGCGGCATACACCCCGAGTCCGGGGGCGGGTTTGAAGCCGGCGATCGACGACACGTTGACGACCGCACCGCCGTTGCGGTCCATCCACGCGTCGTGCGCCTGCTTGGTCCAGGCAATCGCGGCGAACACGTTGACGTCGAACACCTTGCGCATCGCGGTCATGCCGATGTCGACCATCGGGCCGAACACCGGGTTGATGCCGGCGTTATTGACAAGCACATCGAGGCGACCGTACTGCGCGATGGTGGCGGCGACGGCCGCTGCCTGGTGCTCGGCGTCATCGGCCTTGCCGGCGACATAGATGGCGCGGTCCGGGCCGCCAAGCGTGGCGACGGCGGCCTCCAAGGCCTCCGGCTTGCGGGCCGTGATGCAGACCGCCGCGCCCTCGGAGACCAGCCGCTCCGCGATGGCCAGCCCGATGCCGCGGCTGGCGCCGGTGACGAGCGCCACCTTGCCGGAAAAGCGCGAGCCCATTCCCACTCCCGTCGTTGACGATGCACTGTCGATGCAAATTCCTGCCCAGCATCGCCATCCGGGCAGCCGGTGTCAATGGACCTGCCGACGCCTCCGGCCGCGCCGGTCAGGCCACCTGGAACGAGCGCTTGGACAAGCCGATCCAGAATCCGTCAATGCGCTGTTCCGGAGGCGCCTGCGGGTCATCAGCCGCGCCCAGCGTCACGAACATCGGCGCGAAGTGCTCGATCGTAGGGTGCGCGAACGGCATGCCCGGTGCCCGGTTGCGGAAGTCGATCAGCTCGTCAACCGCGCCGCGGGCCATCGCCTCACCGGCCCAAGCGTCGAAGTCGCTGGACCAGCCGGGCGCGGGTGCGTCGGTCCGCCAATTGGTGAGGAACGGCAGGCCGTGGGTGAGAAATCCGCTACCGATGATCAGCACACCTTCGTCGCGAAGCGGCGCCAGCCGCCGTCCCAGCCGCAGCAGCCGCTCCGGATCAAGGGTCGGCATCGAGACTTGCAGCACCGGGATGTCAGCGGCCGGGTACATGACGGTGAGCGGCACGTACGCGCCGTGGTCCAGTCCTCGCGACGGTTGCTCGGCAACCGGCTCGAAGCCACTCATCAGCGACTTGACCCGCGCGGCGAGATCTGGCGCACCCGGCGAGGCGTAGGTCGCCCGGTAGTACTTGTCGGCGAAGCCGCCGAAGTCGTAAACGAGCGGGGCCGCGTCAGCGGTGGCTCCCATGGTGAGCGGCGCCGACTCCCAATGCGCCGAGACGATCAGGATGGCGGCCGGGCGGGGCAGGTCCGCCGACCAGGAGGCCAGTTGGCTGGTCCACAGCGCGTCATCGACCAGTGGCGGGGCGCCGTGCCCGAGGTAAAGGGCCGGCATCTTCGCGTTCATGATTCCACGGTACGGGCATTTAGTTGCGTACGCAAAGACTACGGACCATGGCGGCTCCCTCGGATCCACCTCGCCCTGCGTGGCAGACGCAATCGCCCCGGTGCGCAGATACCAAAGAGGAGTTTGACATTTCCGAAAGCCAAAGATAGCTTTGGTATATGCGCGTCACCGATCCTCAGGCGCTCAAGGCCCTCTCACACCCGCTGCGGCTGGACCTGATCGAGCTGCTCGGCACTCTCGGGCCGGCGACCGCGGCCGATTGTGCCCGGCAGCTGGGCACATCGCAGGCGAGCTGCTCGTTTCACCTGCGCCAGCTGGCGAAGTACGGGTTCGTCGAGCAAGCGCCTGACAGCTCCGATCGACGTGAGCGCCCGTGGCAGATGACCGACGTCCGGCAGTCGTGGTCGAGTGCCGACTCCGGCGCCGTCGGGGTCGCGCTCGAGCACACGTTCCTGCAACGCGAGCTCACCCGCCTGCAGGCGTGGGCCGACCAGCAGATGAACGAGCCCGAAGCCTGGCAGCGAGCCACCTTCGTCGGCGGCGCGACTCTGCCGATGACGGCAGACGAGTTGCGCGCCGCCGGAGATGCCATGCGGGCGGTGCTCGCGCCATATGTCGAGCGCCTCAGCGATCCGGCCAGATGGCCGGAGGGTGCGCGGATCGTTCGCGTCTTCTTGGGCTCATCACCGGTCCAACATCTCGGGTCGCCCGACACCCGGCCAGCGCACCCGGGCGGTACAAGCCACCCCGATCCGGCCACCGAGACGACCGGACCGGACCGAGGACACCGGCGGCACGACTAACCCGGCATCAAAGCCACCAGCCGGTCCGAGAAGCAGCCGGTCCGAGCGCGAAGGAGCACACGATGAGCTTCACCGAGACAACCGCGGTCCCGACCATCGTCGGCGATCTGCGCGCGGGCCTGTGGGTTCCGGACGGCGACGGACCGTGGCCGGGGATCGTCCTGGTCGACGGCTCCGGTGACGGAACGTTCGACGACTGGGACTCATGGGCGGCCCGGTACCGCGACTGCGCCGCCATCGTCCTCGGCCATGACAAGCCTGGCTGCGGATCGCCCGGCGACTGGACCCAGCAGACCCTGGCCGATCGCGCGGACGAGTCGCTCGCCGCTCTCGCCGTACTCCGAAGGCATCCGGGCACCGCGGGACGTCCGGTTGGCTTCCTCGGCGTGAGCCAGGGCGGCTGGGTTTCGCTGCTGGCCGCCGCAGCGGCCGCCGGTACACCGGCCGGTCCGGACTTCGTCATAACGATGTCCGGGCCGGGGGTGAGCCCGGCACGCCAGGAAGTTGTCCGTATCACCAACCTGCTGGTCGAGGGCGGGTACTCGGCAAGCGAGTCGGCCGAGGCGCTGGCCTGGATCGACGAGCGCACTCGGCGTCTGCTGGACGGCGACGATCCGGCCGCCATTCTGGCTGCGCAGCAGGCGTACGCGGACCGGCGGTGGTACGCCGACGTCACCCGCTATATCGACACCGCTGCCGTGTTGGGCTTCCTCGCTCGGATCGCGGACTTCGACCCGGCTCCGATCCTGCCCCGGGTGAGCTGCCCGGTGTTCGGCGCGTTCGGTGGCGCCGACTCGCTGGTACCGGCCGGTGAGAGCATCGAGGTTTACGCCCGGAACCTCAATTGGGAGTATGGCAGCAAGCATGCGCTGGCGGTCTTCCCTGGCGCCAACCACGGCCTGTTCATCGCCCCGCCGGACCCGGCAATTCCGCGCACGAGCCAGTTGGCACCCGGGTACCTCGCCATGGTGGCGGGTTTCGTCGACCGGGTATCGCGCGAATACGTCGAGGCGGCCTCCGCCTGAGGCGGGCGCGGATACGTCAGTGCGGGTGTCGTTGTCGGCAGCGGCCCGGTGACCTCACCACCGGGTCAACGTCAGCACTCGATCACGTTGACCGCGAGGCCACCGCGCGCCGTCTCCTTGTACTTAATCTTCATATCGGCGCCGGTCTCCCGCATCGTCTTGATGACCTTGTCGAGCGATACGTGGTGCGTACCGTTGCCCCGCAGGGCCAGACGGCTCGCCGTGATCGCCTTGACGCTGGCCACCGCGTTGCGTTCGATGCATGGGATCTGCACCAAGCCGCCGACCGGATCGCAGGTCAGCCCGAGGTTGTGCTCCATGGCGATCTCGGCGGCGTTCTCCACTTGCCGGGGGGTGCCACCGAGCACTTCGGTCAGCCCGGCCGCCGCCATCGAGCAGGCCGAACCCACCTCGCCCTGGCAGCCGACCTCGGCTCCGGAAATGGATGCGTTCTCCTTGAACAGCACACCGACCGCGGCCGCGGTGAGCAGGAAGCGGATCACACCGTCCGCGGTCGCGCCCGGCACGAACCGCGTGTAGTAGTGCAACACGGCCGGAATGATCCCGGCGGCGCCGTTGGTCGGGGCGGTCACCACCCGGCCTCCGGCCGCGTTCTCCTCATTGACCGCGAGGGCGAACAGGGTGACCCAGTCCATCACCCGCAGCGGATCAAGCCCGAAGTGCTCGGCGGTGAGCGTCCGGTGCATCTCGGCGGCTCGGCGGCGGACTCGCAGGCCTCCCGGCAGCACCCCATCGGTCGAGCAACCACGTGCCACGCAATCCTGCATGACCTGCCAGATCTCCAGCAGACCGGCACGAACGTCGGCCTCACCCCGCCATGACGTTCTCGTTCGCCAGCATGATCGCGGAGATCGGCAGCCCACTGCCCTCGGCGTGTGCGAGCAACTCCGCGCTGGTGGTGAACGGGTATGCGACCGGGGTGTCATCAACCTTGATCCGATTCGCGCCGGTAGCGGCCTCGTCCACCACGAAGCCGCCGCCGACCGAGTAATACGTGCGCCTACTCAGAACCCCGCCGGAAGCGGCGTAGGCGGCGAAGACCATTCCGTTCGGGTGAAACGGCAGCGACCGGCGACGGTGCATGACCAGATCGGCGTCGACGTTGAAGCGCAAGTCGTGAGTGCCCAGCACGGCCAGACGGCCGGATGTGGCGATCGCCTCGACCCGATCGACCACGGTGCCCGTGTCCACCGTCTCGGGGTCCTCGCCGGCCAGCCCGAGCAGGACCGCCTTGTCGCTGCCGTGACCGTGTCCGGTGGCCCCAAGGGATCCGAACAGTTCGGCGGTGATCCGGACGGTGTCGGCCAGCAGCCCGTCGGCCTTCAGCCCGGCTACGAAGGCGTGAGCGGCACGCATCGGGCCGACCGTGTGTGAGCTGGACGGACCGATACCGATCTTAAAAAGATCAAACGTGCTGATCACGGGCCAAGCGTACTCGCTACTGAACGGTAAATAACCGGGCCGAAGACCCGAGCCGCCCTGCCGTGCGCGCGGCCCGGCCGAGCCGTCAGGGCATTACGTAGAGGCAAACTCAATGTCGATGGCGGTATACCCCAGCGACTTCAACAGCTGCGTGAGCATCTCCTTGGTGTTGTCCGCGGCGCGCTGCTGCAGCCCGCTGTCCGCGGCCGCCGCCGAGATCTTCTGCGCCGCCAGTTGATACAGCTCCTGCAGCTTGTTCGGGTCGCCACCGAACAGGTCGCCGAGCTTGTTGATCAGCCCTTCCTGCTCGGCGTACACATAGCTCTTTCCGACGTCGAGGCGGGCCGGCTCCAGGGCCGGCGCGGGCAGGTGCACGGTCACAGTCTTCTGGTCCGTCGATGCCTGGATGTCACCCTGCGAAATGTTGCTGAAGTCCACGTAGGCATTGACCGATCCGGCGGCGACGAACAGCGACCGCTTACTGAAGAGGATGTCGGGAATGTACTTCTTGTCTTCCTGAACGTCGATGATCACCTGGAAGTTGCCGCTGGCCGCCTCGAACCGGGCGAGGTCCTGGATGGACAGCAGCAGCGTCGGCTGGCTGCGGTCCTTGGTCCGGGACGCGAACGGGTTGCTGAAGTGCCAGAGCCCGACCAGATTGGTCGCCACCATCGCGATGACCAGGACTGCCGCCGCGATGGTGAGAAACGCCAGGCGCCCGAACCAGCGAGCGGCGAACCCGCGCCGCTCGGACGGTGCTGGATTGCCGGCATCGTCGCCGCGGTCTCGGTCGTCACCGCGCACCTGCACCGTCTGGTGCGAAGGCTGCGAGCCGGAGACCGGTAGCGGCTCGGTCTCGGCACCGGGCCAGCCGGTACCCGAGTCGTTCTCGTCGTCAGTCATCTACGCACCATCCATCTCGTCCGTCGTATAACTATGACCGCCGAGTCCACCGCCAGTAACCCCCACGACCCTCGACTAGTCGGCGGATTCTGTCACTGTGCTGAGCTATCCATGGGCTGAGCCATTGATAGCGCTGTGCTGTTGATGGGTGTGTGCCAATCATTGGTGCTGGTGATTACGCTACGACGGGGGTACGACGAATCCGGCGCAACACGCATTCGCGCGTTACGCCGGAACGACGGCCGACGTTGTCCTACACGAACGCCGATAGGCCGGTCAGCTTCTGACCGAGGATCAGCTGGTGCACCTCCGAAGTGCCCTCGTAAGTCAGGACGCTCTCCAGGTTGTTGGCGTGCCGCATGACCGGGTATTCGCCGCTGATGCCGTTGGCGCCGAGGATGGTCCGGCACTGGCGGGCGATCGCGAGCGCCTCCCGCACGTTGTTGAGCTTGCCCACGCTCACCTGTTCGGGCGTAATGCGACCGGCGTCGACGGCTCGCCCGAGATGCAACGCCAGCAGATAGCCCTTCTGCAACTCCAGCGCCATGTCGGCCAGCTTGGCCTGGGTCAGTTGGAAACCGCCGATCGGTTTGCCGAACTGTTCACGGGTGGTGGCGTAGTCGATTGCCGTGTGCAGGCAGTCGCGGGCCGAGCCGAGCGCGCCCCAGATGATGCCGAATCGCGCCTCGGTAAGGCAGGACAGCGGGCCCTTCAGGCCGCGGACGTCGCCCAGCACGGCACCGGCCGGCAGTCGCACGTCGTCGAGGGTGATCTCGCCGGTCAGCGAGGCGCGCAGCGACATCTTGTGGGGTACCTCGCGCACCGAAACCCCGGTCGCGTTCATCGGCACCACGAAGCCGGCCACGCCTTCGTCGGTCCGGGCCCAGATGACCGCGACGTCCGCAACCGGCGAGTTGGTGATCCACATCTTGCCACCGTGCAGGATCCAGTCGTCGCCGTCACGGCGTGCCCGGGTGATCATCGAGGAAGGGTCCGAGCCATGATCCGGCTCGGTCAGGCCGAAGCATCCGATCGCCTCACCGGCGGCCATCCGCGGCAGCCATTCATCCTTCTGCTCCTCAGAGCCGAATTTCCAGATGGCGTACATGGCCAGAGAACCTTGCACGGAGACCAGGCTCCGCACGCCGGAATCGGCGGCTTCCAGCTCCATGCACGCCAGGCCGTACGCGACCGCCGACGCTCCGGCGCAGCCGTAGCCGGTCAGGTGCATGCCGAGCAAGCCGAGCTTGCCCATCTCGACAGCCAGCTCACGAGCCGGCAGGTCGCCGGCGAAATACCACTCGGCGACGTGTGGGCGCAGCTTGGCGTCGACGAATTTGCGCACGACTGCTCGGATCTCCAGCTCCTCCGGAGAGTGAAGATGGTCTATGCCGAGCAGATCAAGGGGTAGGGTACGGCCGGTCATTGGCCAACGGTAGCCGTCTCCGGCCGGGGAAGTCCAAGGACCCGGACATGGATTGTGGTGCGCTGCTGCAATGCCGCGCGCAGTGCTCGGTGCAGGCCATCCTCCAGGTAGAGCACGCCCTCCCACTGGACCACGTGCGGGAACAGATCGCCGTAGAACGTTGAGTCCTCCGCGAGAAGCCGATCGAGGCCGAGCTCACGCTTGGTCGTGACGAGCTGATCCAGACGCACCGGCCGGGGCGGGATCTGAGCCCACTCGCGCAGCGTCAACCCATGGTCCGGATACGGCCGGCCCTCGGAGACAGCTTTGAAGATCACGCCGGGCGCCCTCCCACTCGTCGGCTCGATCCTAGCCCTGGCTATTCGCCCCGGCTTGCCGACCATCGACCCCTATGTACCACCTGGTCGACACCGCGCCGGCCACGCTTGAGCGACGGAGACCTCCGGTCCGGGGCTGGGTAGCCGATGGTCAGCACACCGATCGGGTCGTACTCAATAGGGACGTCGAAGGAGGTCCGATAGGTTGCCGTGTGCTCGGGCGGAATTCCGAAGAAGCAGGTGACCAGACCGGAATCGACGGCGCCGAGCATCATCATCAGGCTCGCGAAGCCGGCGTCGATGTGCCAGAACGGAACTGGCCACCGGCTCTCGTCCCGGTCGCTCCATCCCTTGTCCGGTTCGGCATAGCGATCGAGATAAGCCGACTTGCACGAGTGGATGACCACGATCGCCGGAGCGTTACGCATGCCGAGCAGCCACGAATCGGCCGGGCCCTCGGAGGTGGTCGCCGCCCAGAACGCGGCCCGCTCATCCGGCGTGGTCAGCACCAGGAAACCCCAACCCTGGGAGAACCCGGCAGAGGGTGCCCGGATGGCGTACTCCAGGAGTTGATCGAGCGCGGCATCGGGTACCGGCCGGTCGGGGTCGTAGTTGCGTACCATCCGCCGTTTGCGGACGACCTCGGCGAACTCCACTCAGACCACCATCGCCGTGCTGATCCCCCAGGTACCGGTCCACGACGCGCCCGGCGCGATGGTGACCACGTCGCGCCCGGACCGGAACGCATCCGGCGGGCAGGTCATCGGTTCGACCGCGACCGACCGCCGGCGCCGTTGCTCGGGCAGCGTGTCTCCCGTGTACACCTGCCACCACGGGAACGAGCGATCCGACCAGATCTGGGCGATCGGGCTGCCGTCCGGACGGGCCAGCCGCACCACCGAGCGGCCGTCCGAGCCGCGCTGCAGGCCACCGAACGCGGTGTCCAGCTTCGCCGCGCCGATGCGTTTGCCCTCGGTGAAGTCGTAGGCGCTGCCAGCCACCTTCGCCGCGCCGATCGGCAGTGACCGGCCGTCGGTGAGCAACCGGCTGGCCGCCGGAACGGTCAGGACGACGTCGTCGACGGCGAGCCCGCCGATTGCCAGGTACGGGTGAGCGCCGAGGCCGAACGGGCAGGGCTCATCGCCGACGTTCATCACGGCGTGGCTCACGGTCAGGCCGTCAGCCGACACGGTCCACGTGGTCCGCAACCGCAACGGCCACGGATAGCCGGGCCGCGGTACCAGATCGCATCCCATCGTGACCGACGATGGCGCCTGTTCCAGCGCGATCCAGCGCGCCCACCGGGTCAGGCCGTGGATGGCATTGTGCGCGGGCGCCTCGGACAGTGCCAGCTGGTAGTCGGCACCACCGAAGGTGAACCGGCCATCCCGGATCCGGTTCGGCCACGGCGCCAGGATCTGCCCGGCCGAGCCGGGGCATACCTCTTCGGCGGAGTAGCCGTCAACGGCATCGGACCCGTTCACCTGATAGCTGCGCAACCCACCACCGACCTCGACGACGACCGCGTGATGGGCGCCGTCAGTGATGTCGTACTGCGCTCCGGATAACCGCATCCGCCGACATTAACGCACCGGTTTGCCGACCGTGTATCTCGCGAGCGCGGGGAACGCCGAGCCGAGCGCGATGGCAACCACCGCGGCGGCGATCCCACCGCCGACCCATGCCGCGGTGGTGCCGAACGCCGCCGCCGTGGCCCCGGCCCGCAGGTCGCCCAGCCTCGGTCCACCGGCCACGACGGCCGTGAATACTCCCTGCATACGGCCGCGCAACTCATCGGGGGCGTAGGTCTGCAACATGGTCTGCCGGTACACGGCACTGACCAGGTCCGCCGCGCCGCCGACGCCGAGCAGCAGCACCGCGAGCCACAGGGATCCCGCCATCCCGGCCGCCGCCACCGCGATCCCCCAGCCCACCACCGCCACGATCAGCGCCAGACCCTGTCGCCGGACCCGGGCAATCCAGCCCGATGTCACGCCGGCCACCACCGAGCCGATTGCGATCGCGCTGTACAGCCAGCCGATCGCGCCGGTGCCAAATCGATCGGCGGCGACCGCCGGAAACAGCGCCCGGGGCATGGCGAGCACCATCGCCACGATGTCCACGGCGAAGGACAGCAACAAGACCGGAGTCGTCGCCAGGTAGCGCAGGCCGGACATGATGTCGCCCCATCCGCCCCGTCGCTCGGCCGTTCCGCCGGCCGGTTCCGGTGGCAACGCCGGCAGCCGGAACGCCGCCCACAAGGCGAGCGTGAAGGTGGCCGCGTCAACGGCGTACGCCCACGCGATGTCCGCGTTGGCGATGAGCAAACCGGCCGCGAGCGGGCCGGCCACGGTAGCGACGTTGGACATGGTGTAACTGAGCGTGTTCGCCTGCGGGATCTCCCCCAGCGGCACGATCCGCGGGATGATCGCCTGGCGGGTCGGCATGGTCACCGCGACCGCCGCCGACTGCACCGCCACCAGGGCCAGCAGCAGCAACGGCCGGTTCAGGCCGAGCGCTGATTGGACCAGCAGGCCCACAGTGACCGTCCACATCAGAAACGAGCTGATCAACAGCAGGCGGCGGCGGTCCAGGACATCAGCGAGCGCACCGCCCCACAGCGCGAATATCAGCAGCGGTATCAGCCCGGCTATGCCGATCAGGCCGACCCAGAACGACGAGTGCGTCATGTCGTACATCTGGACCTGGACCGCGACCGCGGTGAGCTGGGATCCGAAGAACGAGGTGGCGCCGCCGATGAACATCCGGCGGTACGCCGGGTGGCGCAGCGGCCGGATGTCGATCGCGATATGGGCGACACCGCGCTTGGGGGCAGGCGGCGCCTCGACCGAGCCCGGGCCGGACCCCACCTCGGCCTCGTCAAGGCTCGTCACGGTGCCAGTCGCTCCAAGCTCCAGGTACCGGTAACTCCGGCCACGAACCGCAGCCGATCGTGCAGCCGTCCGGTCCGGCCCTGCCAGAACTCCACCGACCGCGGGCGGACCCGCAGGCCGCCCCAGTGCGGCGGAGCCGGGATCGACGCCCCAGGGGCGAACCGCTCCGACGTCTGGCGGTACATCTCGTCCAAGGTGGCACGATCGGGGACCGGCTGGGATTGCGGGCTCGCCCAGGCGCCGAGTTGCGACTCGCGGGGGCGGCTCGCGAAATACGCCTCCGTCTCGCCCCGGTCCACCCGGGTGACGTCGCCGACCACCACCACCTGCCGCTTCATCGCGAACCACGGAAAGACCAGGCTGGCCCTGGGATTCGCGGTCAGTTCAGCACCCTTGCGCGAGGTGTAGTTGGTGTAGAAGACGAAGCCACGCTCGTCGAAGGACTTGAGCAGCACGGTACGGGCACTGGGCCGGCCGTCCGTGTTCGCCGAGGCGACGATCATCGCGTTGGGCTCCGGCAGCCCGGCGGCTACGGCGTCGTCGAACCAGCTCCGGAACTGCGCGAGCCAGCTCTCGGCCAGATCCGTCTCACCCAATGGTTGGTCGCCGTACGAGCGTCGCATCCGGGACAGGTTCGCGCTGGCGTCATCTGCGTGCGTCACCTGGACATCCTCTCCGACGTCGGTATCGTTTCGCGCTCTCGCTGCGACGCGAAGTCAGTGTCGCGCGGAACACACTTCGACCACGGCGTGGTGACTTGAGCGAGCGTTAAGAGAAGGATGTCGCCAACGGCACCATCGGTTAGCTCGCACCACCCTGTCCCACCAGGCAATATGGCAAGTGGCGGGACGTGCCACGAAGTGATCCGCGAACGCTGGAGTTCAGGAGCGAAGAGATGTCCGATTTCAAGCCGGGCCTGGAGGGCCTCGTCGCCTTCGAAACCGAGATCGCCGAGCCCGACAAAGCCGGCGGCTCATTGCGCTACCGGGGCGTCGACATCGAAGATCTGATCGGCAACGTTTCGTTCGGCAACGTCTGGGCGCTGCTGGTCGACGGGAAGTTCGGGCCGGGCCTGCCGCCGGCCGAGCCGTTCCCGGTGCCGGTTCACTCCGGTGATATTCGCGTCGACGTGCAGTCCGCGGTCGCCATGCTGGCGCCGTACTGGGGCCTCGGGCAGTTGCTCGACATCTCCGACGATCAAGCTCGGGAGGACCTGGCCCGGGTGTCGGTCACCGCGCTGTCGTTCGTCGCCCAGGCCGCGCGCGGGCTGGGCCTGCCGGCGGTGCCGCAGAAGGAGATCGACAAGGCCAGCACGATCGTCGAGCGGTTCATGAAGCGATGGCGTGGCGAGCCGGACCCCCGGCACGTCAAGGCCGTTGACGCGTATTTCATGTCGGCCGCCGAGCACGGCATGAACGCCTCCACTTTCACCGCCCGCGTGGTGGCGTCCACCGGCGCCGACGTGGCGGCGTGCATCTCCTCCGGCATCGGCGCGCTGTCCGGGCCGCTGCACGGTGGCGCACCGTCCCGCGTACTGCACATGATCGAAGGCGTCGAGCGGATGGGCGACGCCGACAAGTACGTCAAGGACGTGCTCGACCGGGGTGAGCGGCTGATGGGCTTCGGCCACCGCGTCTACCGGGCGGAGGACCCGCGGGCCCGCGTGCTCCGGCGGACCGCCCGCGAGCTTGGTGCCCCGCGCTTCGAGGTGGCCGAGGCGCTGGAGAAAGCGGCGCTGGCCGAACTGCACGCTCGCAAGCCGGACCGGGTGCTGGCCACCAACGTCGAGTTCTGGTCGGCGGTGGTGCTGGACTTCGCCGAGGTGCCGGCGCACATGTTCACCTCCATGTTCACCTGTGCCCGGGTGGCCGGCTGGAGCGCGCACGTGCTGGAGCAGAAGAAGCTGCAGCGGCTGGTCCGCCCGTCGGCGGCGTACATCGGCCCGGGTTCGCGCAAGCCCAACGACGTCGAGGGCTGGGACACGATCAACCACTGATCCCACAAGGATCATCGCGCCGGCCCGGCTGCTGTTCCACCTGCCGGAACAGCGGCCGGGCCGCCACTTGAAGGCATGCGAGGATGGCGGGGTGAGCGCGCAGATCCCCACGCCCGGTTCGATCCGGATCCCGGATTCGATCAAACCCGCCGACGGCCGGTTCGGCAGCGGTCCCAGCAAGGTCCGCCCGGAGGCGCTGGCCGCCCTGGCCGCCACCGGAGCCAGCTACCTGGGGACCTCGCACCGGCAGGGCCCGGTCAAGGATCAGGTGGGCGCGCTGCGACGTGGTCTGGCCGATCTGTTCTCGCTTCCTGACGGGTACGAGGTGGTGCTCGGCCTGGGCGGAACCCACGCGTTCTGGGACGTCGCGACCTTCGGCCTGATCAATGACCGGGCGCAACTCGCGTCATTCGGCGAGTTCGGCGCCAAGTTCGCCAAGGCGGTGGCGGCGGCGCCGTTCCTCGCCGATCCGATCGTGATCACCGCGCCGGCCGGCTCGGCGGCCGAGTTGTCCGGTGCGGGCGGCGTCGATGCCTACGCCACCACGCACAACGAGACCTCGACCGGGGTGGCGGTCCCGGTCCGGCGGGTCGGCGCCGGTACCGGCGCGCTGATGCTGCACGACGCCACGTCGGCGGCGGCCGGCCTGGACGTGGACATCAGGCAGACCGACGCCTACTACTTCTCGCCACAGAAGGGCTTCGCCTCCGATGGCGGCCTGTGGATAGCGCTGCTGTCGGCGGCCGCGATCGAGCGCGCATACCAGATCCGCGGCTCCGGCCGCTATATCCCGGCCTTCCTGGATCTGACCAGCGCGATTGAAAACTCGCGACAGAACCAGACATTGAACACCCCGGCCCTGGCCACCGTGTTCCTGGCCCGGGCACAGACCGACTGGCTGAACGAGCATGGCGGCCTGGCCTGGGCCACCAAGCGATGCGCGGAAAGCGCCTCCATCCTGTACGGCTGGGCCGAGCGCTCAGACGTCGCGACGCCGTTCGTCGCCGAGCCCGCGCACCGCTCGAACGTCGTGGGCACCATCGACTTCGATGCGTCGATCAACGCCGATCAGATCGCGGCCGCCTTGCGAGCCAATGGCATCGTCGATACCGAGCCGTACCGCAAGCTCGGCCGCAACCAGCTTCGAATAGCCATGTTCCCATCGATCGATCCGGGCGATGTCGAGGCGCTGACATTGTGCATCGACTACGTGATCGAGCAGCTAAGAACCGGTTTGTAGGCCGCTTTCCGGGGATGGTCGGCGTGCCCTGCAAGCGCGACGGGCGCAAACAGCGTACGGTGATGCTCTAGTCGCGCGAACGGGACGGAGGTACGCCATGCGGCCGGTTCGCTTCGTTACCGTTTCCGAAGACGGCCAGGCGTTCGTCCTCGCCGACGAGGTCGGGCGGCTGCTGGCGCTGCCGTTGGACGAGCGCCTCAGCAATGCTCTCAACTCCGATCACTCGGCCAGTTCGTCGCCCGCGGTCTCGGCTCCGGATCCAGCCGGTGCCCTGTCGCCGCGTGACATCCAGGCGCGCATCCGGGCCGGGGAGAGCGCTGACGAAGTGGCGCGCATCGCCGGCGTACCGGTTGACCGGGTCCTCCGCTATGCGGGCCCGGTGCTGCAGGAACGCGCGATGCTGGCGCAGCACGCCCGCCGCACCAAGCTCAAGGGCCAGGACAAGAACGCCACTCTGGCCCAGGTGGTCGACACCCGGCTGGCACAGCACGGCGTGGATGCCGAGAAGATCTCTTGGGACGCGTACCGTCGCGACGACGGGACCTGGCGGATCGTCGCCACCTGGCCGAGCGGCAAGGCCACGGCGACCGCCATATGGGAGCTGGACAAGGCCCGGCAGATCGTCACCGCCCACGACGACATGGCGCAGTACCTGTCGGTCGACCGCCCGTCGCCGCTGCTCGGCTCGGATCTCACCGAGCGGCACGGCCACTCGATCGGCGCTCCGGCACGCGGCGAGTCCAGCCGCGGCGATCTGGGCTTCGGGCGCACCGAGGGCCGTGGCGGACATGAACCGATGCGGCCGGCACCGGACACCGCCCGACGCGAGACCCGGCCGGGCCGGGGCCTCACCCCGGACCCGGTTCGCAGTGGGCGCGACGCGCTGCTGGCCGGCCTGGAGCGGGACGAGCAGGAAGCGTCGCAAGCGGTGAAGGCCCGAGGTTCCGGGCGACCGCGCGGTGGCGGTGCGTTCGATCCGGATCCAGACGCGCCGATGGAGGTCCCGGCGGTGCCATCGCTTGCGGTCCTGCGACCGCGCCGGACCAACGCCGCCGACTCGCCGGACGCCGCCGAGGCCACCGCCGAGAAGCCGCGCAAGCGTGCTCCAAGCTGGGATGATGTGCTGTTCGGCACGGGCCCGTCCGCGCGCGAGAGCAGCTAAACGCGGGCTATCGGCTCAGCCGCGCCGAATGCAGCACTTCATGCTGCGGCTTGGGTCCCAGGTACGAGGCGACCAGGCGCAGTTCGCTGGTGACCCATGCCGGTCCGGTGTAGCGATTCAGCTCGTCCACCGTGTCCCTGACGACCTCGCGGGGTGCCCGGTCACCGGGACGCCCGACGGTCAGGTGCGGCCGGAACGGTTTGCGGTCGTAGGGCACCCGGGCCCGCTTACAGGCCACCCGCACCGTGGTCGCGACCGCGCCGAGACCGTCACCGTGCACCCCGACCCACAGCGTGGTGAACCGGCCCCGGCCGAAGGTACCGCCGCCGGTCAGGCGCGAGGTCGCCGGCTCGGTCGCGGCCGCGGCCGCGTCCAGCGCGCTCGCCACGTCGGCCAGCCGGATGTCCGGCACCTCACCGAGGAATGCCAAGGTGAGGTGCCAGAGCGCGGGGTCGGTCAGCCGGACATTCACGTCGTGTTCGGAGGCGAATCGGGCGACCGGGAGATCGGCGACGAGCCGCCGCAACGACCGCAGCGCCGCCTCCGACGGGTATGCCGCGACGAATAGCCTCACTACTCGCCATCCGTCACTTGTGGTCCGTCCTACCGTCAACGCCCAATTCGGTCGCGACGTGACGTAGCGACAGCCCGGCCTCCAGCAAGGCACCCTCGATCCGGACCCGCTCGATGGCCCGGTCGAGCCCATCCAGCATGTCCAGGTGCTGACCGATGTCGAGCGCGGCGCAGAGCAGGACCAGCCGGCGGTCGTACGACGCGGTCAGCGCCCGACGCACCTGACGGTTGTAGGTGCCGGTGATCCGGGCCGTGCCGAGCCGCTGGAGATCCTCGACGATCTGCTCGAGCGGTGGACCGATCTGGAGGTCGTGCCGCTTGCGGAACCGGCGGATGGTACGCGCGAGCGCCACGCACGCGTCATCGATGAAGATGATCGCGAACACCAGGCAGGGCAGCGCCGCCAGAACGGCGACGGCTGCGAAGACTAGCAATGCGTTGTGCACCGCCACGTCTATCCACGCTATGGGTCGCACCGATTTGTCGCCAGCCAATTACGTGCCGTATCTGGTTACGAGTTGGTAGACGCCAGCACCGGTTCGCGGTCCGCCGATACATACAGCCGGATCGGCCTGGTGGTCAGCCGCAGCCGACTGCCGGTACGCCGCAGTTCGTAAGCGAGGATCACCAGGGCCGCGATCAGAGACAGGCCGCCGCCCAGCCAGATGCCCGAGCGCGGGCCTAGCACGTCGGCGCACCAGCCGATCAATGGCGCCCCGATCGGCGTAGTCCCCATGAACACCATGATGTAGAGCGCCATCACCCGGCCGCGGTAATGCGCATCGGTACCCATCTGGACCCGCTGATTCGCTGCCTGGGCGAAGAAGATCATGGCGAATCCGGTTGGTACCAGCACCACCAGCGTGATCGGGAAGGTCGGCAGCAAGCCAACCACGGTCTCCAGCGCGGAGAACACGATGGCGGCGCCGACCACCAGCCACGCCGACGGCCGCTTCTTGCGGGTACCTCCGGCCAGCGCGCCGCCCAGCGCGCCAACCGCGACCGCCGTGCTCATCAGCCCGAACGTGGCGGCGCTGGTATGGAACACATTTTTGGCCAGCACGGCAAGGGTGATCTGGAAGTTGAACGCCAGCAGGCCGAGGATCAACATCAGAACCATCGGGATGACGAGGTCGATACGGTGCCGGACGTACACCAGCCCGTCCCGGATCCGGGTGTCGGCCTTGGCAACGGCTCCCGCGACGGCGTCCCGGTGCAGTTCGGCCGGGTTCATTCGGGCCAGCGCGATGAGTGGGCCGGCAAACGAGACGGCGTTCAGCACGAACGACGTACCGGTTCCGAACAGCGCGATCGAGACACCGCCGATCGCTGGACCGATGATCCGAGCCGAGTTGAACGTCGCCGAGGACAGCGACAGCGCGTTGGGCAGCAGATCGCGACCCACCATCTCGGAGACGAACGCCTGGCGGGTGGGCGTCTCCAGAGACTGCACGGTGCCCCACAATCCGGCAAAGATGAAGACCTGCCAGAGCGCGACGGCACCACTGATCACGAGGATGCCCATGATCGAGGCGAGCACCGTGTACGCCGTCATGGCGATCATCAGCAGCCAGCGCTTGTCCATGCGATCGGCGAGCTTCCCGCCGTAGAGAGTCAGCACCAGGATCGGGGCGAACTGGAGTGCGGTGACGAACCCAAGTGCGGTCGGCGAGTTGTGCGACAGCGACAGGACCAGCCAGTCCTGGGCGGTGATCTGCATCCAGCTACCGATCAAGGAAACGATCTGGCCGGTAGCGAACAATCGGAAGTTGCGAATGGATAGGGCCTGAAACTGTCTGGTTAATCGAACTCGCACGTTGGTGGTGCGCCCCCTTTAGTCCTTAGCAAGCCTCGTCAAGATCTCGGCCGCGGCGTTCAGTGTCTCTCGCTCCCCCGCGCTGAGTTCGCCCAAGCGGTTGGTGAGCCACTCGTCCCGGGCTCGCCGATGTTCGGCGAACACTTCCCGTCCGGCGTCGGTGGCCGACAGCACGACCTGCCGGCCATCGGTGGGATGGGGTGCCCGCTGCACCAACCCCCGATCTTCCAGCTTCGCAACGATCTTGGTGAGCGTCGGTGGCTGGACCCGCTCCGCCTCCGCCAGTTCCCGCGGCGTCAACGCCCCCGCAAGCTCAAGGCTGGTCAGCGCGGACAGTTGGGTCTGCGTCACATCACCGAGGGGCCGGACCTGCCGCAGTCGGCGATTCAGCCGGACGATGCTGTCGCGCAGCGTGGTGGCAAGCGCTGCCGGGATCACCCGGTTCGTGCCAGTCCGCTCCGCCATGTGGTGCCTCCCACTGTCACTCGTTAGCTTAACTAATAAGCACGGCTAACGATATTTTATTCCGGCATGACGCGCATCACGCCGGCGGCAACGGGGCGGCCTCGTCGCGGCCACGACGCGGTCGCCGCCGCTGGCCTGAGGAGCGTCGCCAGCCGCGTGCCGGGGGATTGCGCCGCTACCGGTCTGGTCGCAGACCATCTTCGCCGGTCACGATCGAGGCCGCCGTGTCGGGTCGGGGGCCATGATCGGCGGGCTGGCCGGGGCCTTGGTCCGCCACCGCCAACCGCACCGGCTACGCTCACCCCGTGTCCACCGCACCGACCGAACCCGGTGGCGACCCCGGCGGCCCACCACCGCTGAAGGCGCTCGACCCGCCGACCGTTCCGTTCGCGATCGGCGGCATGGTGCTGTGGGCCATCGCCTGGGTGGTGGCCATGGCACTGCGCGACAGCCATCCGACGTGGCCACGGATCTGCATCGCAGGTGTCCTGCTGGGCCTGCCCGGACTCGCCGTCATGGTCGTGCATGACCGGAATCGCCGCGCCCGTCGAAACTCGGCACACCGGGGCACTGGCGACTAGCGTCTGACCCATGCCTACGCGAACTTCATCAGCACAGTGGAACGGCAACCTTCCCGAGGGCTCCGGCACCATGCGCCTGGGTTCCGGAGCGTACGAGGGCAAATACTCGTTCGTCTCCCGGTTCGAGAACGGTGACGGCACCAACCCGGAGGAACTCATCGCGGCGGCCCACGCCGGCTGCTTCTCGATGGCGTTCTCGGGCGCTCTGGCCCGGGCCGGGTTCACCCCCACGTCGGTCAAGACCAGCGCAACCGTGCACCTGGACAAGGGCGCCGCGGGGTTCAGCATCACCCGTATCGACCTGGACACCGTCGGCGAGGTGCCGGGTATCGACGAGGCGCGCTACCAGGAAATCGCCGCGGAGGCCAAGGCCAACTGCCCGGTATCCCGCGCGCTTGCGGCCGTGGACATCACGCTGAACGCCACGCTGGCCTGACCGCCAGACCGAGCCATCGCGAAGCGGCTGGGCACCGCCCAGCCGCTTCGCGGGGCACGTCCACAAGCGGCTCGCCAGGACGGCTAGCCATGCCCTCTGCCAAGATGGCCGCATGATCGAGGAAGGTGCCAGGACTCCGGCGTTCTACGAGCAGGCCGGGCCGCACAGCTACGCCGCGACCGTCTACACGCGCGGACCCTGGGACGTCAACGCCCAGCACGCCGGGCCGCCGGCCGCCCTTCTCGGGTACGCCATCGAGCACCGGCCGGACACGCGCCAGGACATGCGGGTGGCCCGCATCAGCTTCGATATCCCGCGCCCGGTTCCGATCGCGACACTGCACATCAGCACGAAGGTTGAACGATCCGGGCGCAGCACCGAATTCGTCACGGCCGACCTTGCCGACGACGATGGACGGGTGCTGATGACCGCCCGGGCTCTGCGCATCCGGGTGAAGCCAGGCGCTACCCCGGACGCGTTCGGTGGCACCCGCCTCGATCCCCCCGACGGTCTGGCCGATCAGACCGCCGGCTTCCCGTTCGACGAGGGTTACCACACCGCCATCACGAACCGCTACGCCAGCGGTTCGTTTGCCGACCCGGGTCCGGCCGTTGTCTGGTTCCGGATGAGGTATCCGCTGGTGGCCGGGGCACCGATCGATCCGCTGTCCCGCGTGCTGATCGCGGCCGACTCCGGCAACGGGGTGAGCCAGGTGTTCAGCCCCCGCGACTACCTGTTCGTGAATCCGGAACTGACCGTGCACTTGCACCGGTACCCGATCGGCGAGTGGATCTGCCTGGACGCGTCGTCAACCATCGCCGGAGATGGGATCGGCCTGGCCGACACCGCGGTGCACGACACCACCGGGCAGATCGGCCGGGGTACGCAATCGCTTTACGTGGCGAAGCGTTAGTGCTTCTTCCTGGACTGTCGGCAGAGGCGAGGCGTCCACCTAGGCCGTGCGGTAGCTACTCGGTGGCGACGATCTCGGTCGACTCGGCGCTTTCCGGCGCTCCCATATCGGCGGGCGTCTGCACCATCTCGGCGGACTCGTCCGGCGTACCGTCGGCCGTCGGCGCCGCCTCGACGGTTGCCTCCGCGGCCTCCGCCTCGACCCCTTCCGGCCGGTGAACCTCGACGTCGACGACCTCGCTGTCATCGAAGACGGTCGGCGCCTCGTCAACCTCGACGGTGCTCTCAATCAGCACTTCGGAGTGAGCCCCGCAGCCGTGGTCGGCCGACACCACGCTCCCGTCATCCGGCGCGTACAGGTTCGCGCACACCCCGAACGCGGCCCTCATGGCTCCCGCCAGGGGCAGGTAGAAGCCGCACGAGACGCACCGCGCCCCGGACGGGGCGGCCAGCGCGATGGCGGCGTTCGGACCGTGATCGCCCTGGTGCCACCGCTCGGCGGTGTCCAGCCGGCCGTCCCGGGACAGGACCCGGGACCTGCCCAGGCCCAATTCCCACACCACGTCCTCGATCGCCGGGTCATCCGAAAGGAGGTAACCCGGAACCAGCCGGTCGTCCTCCGCCGGCGTCGGCATCAGGTCGCCGACTCCGAGGTCGCCCGGGCGCACCCGTTCCTCCCAGGGAACCCAGGCCGGCGGGCTGAGCGCGTCCGGGCCGGGCAGAAGCACCGTCTCGGAGACGGTGACCAGCTTGCTGCGTGGCGCCCGGGCCACCGTGACAGCCCAGCGCCAGCCACGGTATCCAGGAAGGGTGCATTCGAAATAGTGGGTGACGACGCGGTCAGCCTCGGCCACCGCCTCGACATAGTCGCCGGCGACGTCCTCGGTCACCGCCGCCCGGGCCAGGTCAACGGCCGCGGCACAGAGCTCGTCGAGCTTCGGGGCGCGGGTGCTGCGGGTCGTGGAAGCCGAACTCGTCACTCGGTCATTGTTGCTCATAACGAGGCCCGTACCGACAGGCAGGGCGCCGAAACCGCCCTCCGCGTGGCGTAGGTGCGCGGCGAGCGTGCCAAACATCGCGCCTGTAGGCGAGTATGGGAACCGGGCGCCAACCGGCGCCGGTACGGAAGGTTGGTGGTCATGCCGGGAGCGGACAGCGCCGGACGAGCCGTTGGCACCACGATCAAGGGTGCCCGTGCGACCGCCCGGGGCGCCCGCGGGATGACCCGGTGGGTCGGCCGTCACGTGGGGACGTTCCGCCGAAAGGGTGGTGCCGGCGAAGTCGGGATGATGCGGCTGCTGGACCTGCACGCCGCCTCTTGCGCCGGCGACACCCTGATCACCATGGGACTGGCCGGGACCATCTTCTTCAACGCCGACGTCACCCAGGCACGCGGACGCGTGGCGCTCTACCTGATCGTGACGATGATCCCGTTCGCCCTGCTGGCCCCCGTGGTCGGCCCCTTGCTGGACCGGTTCCGCCACGGCCGACGGTATGCCTTGGCCGTCACCATGCTCGGTCGCGCCTTCCTGGCCTGGCTGATCTCCGACTACATCCACGGCTTCGGGCTATACCCGGCGGCGTTCGGCGTGCTCGCGCTCTCCCGGGCGTACGGTGTCGCCCGCTCCGCGGCCGTGCCCCGGCTGCTGCCACCTGGCCTGGGGCTGTCCGAGGCCGGTGCGCGTGCATCGATCTTCGGTACCGCAGCCGGCGCCGTCGCCGCTCCAATCGGTCTGATCACCATCAAGATCGGACCGCAGTGGCCGCTGCGGGTCGCGTCCATCATCTTCATCGCCGGCGCCGTGGTCGCCATGCGATTGCCCGCCCGGGCCGACTCGGACGCGCCGGAGGTGCTCCCCCGGATCTTCCGAATTCCCGGCCGTCGCGGCACCAAGGTGCTGTCCGGACGGCTGATCATCGCGGCGCTGTCCGGCAGCGCCGCGCTGCGGGCGCTGTACGGCTTTCTGACCCTGTTCCTGGCATTCGCCATCAAGTCCGGCAACCTGTCCACCCGCTTCCTCGGCATGACGCTGCACCAGACCACCGCGCTCGCTCTCGCGGTCGGTTCACTGGGGATCGGCTCCATGATCGCCACCGCGATCGGTTCCGGCTTGAATATCCGCCGCCCGCTGTGGCTGCAGGCCGGCGGCATCGTCGCGGTCGCCGTGGCCAGCGTGGCGGCCGTACTGTTCTACTCGCTGAGCTTCATCATCGTGCTCTGCCTGGTCACCGCCGTCGCCAGCGGCCTGGCGAAACTCGCGGTCGACGCGTCGATCCAGGAACGGATAGACGAGCAGATCCGCGCCAGCGCGTTCGCCCACTCCGAGACCATGCTGATGCTGGCCTGGGTGGCCGGCGGCGCGCTCGGCCTGATTCCGATCGACGGCCGGATCGGCATCGCCGTGGCGATGGTCGGCATGCTCCTCGCGGCTGTCCGGTCTGTCCTGATCGCCGGTCACCTTCGCCGGGAACGCCTGAGCGGGATCTCCAACGACTCCACGGTCCGCGCCAATGCGAGCGAGCCGGCCCGGGCGACCGGCCTCGACACGGCCGGCCACGGCGCGGCAACCACCCGCAGGGCGGTTCCGGAATCCGAGACGGTACCGCTCCGCCCGTACCGGACGCTGGCGAAGCCCCTGCGCGGTACCACCGGCGACGCGCCCAAGAGCAAGGCCAAGGGCAGCCGCTGGGCCCGGCGCAAGGCGGCCACTGCGACGCACCGGGAGGCCGGCGAGCCGGCGACCCGGCCAGAACCGGCGCAGACCGAGGTACTGCCGCGGGGCCACGAAGACCAGCCCTCCTACCACTTGTACCGGCCGTCCACCTTGGACGAGCAAGAATGAGACTGCTGGTGATAACCGCGGTCGAGGCGGAGCGGGACGCGGTGCGAGCGGGGGCCGGTCAGCTGGACGTCGTCACCGTCGGGGCCGGGCTGGCGATGGCCGCCGCGCACACCGCGCTGGCCTTGGCGCGCGGCCACTACGACGCCGTCATCAGCACCGGGATCGCCGGTGGATTCGACGGCCGGGCCGCGATCGGCGAGACCGTGGTCGGCACCCGGACCGTTGCCGCGGACCTTGGCGCCGCCTCACCCGAGGGCTTCATCACCATCGACGAGCTGGGCTTCGGAACGTCCGTGCTGGATACCGACCCGCAGCTTCGCCAACTCGTCGCGGCCAGGCTGGCCTACGTGCGTACCGGCTCGATCCTGTCGGTGAACACGGTGACCGGCACCGCCGAGGGCGCGGCAGAACTTGTGGCGCGCCGGGCCGACGCGGTCGCCGAGGCGATGGAGGGCTTCGGCGTCGCGTGCGCCGCCGCCGCGCTCGGGATCCCGTTCGCCGAGGTACGCACCATCTCCAATCTGGTCGGCCCGCGCGACCGTGAGGCATGGCGGATTGGCGAGGCCCTGGCCGCGCTGCGCGATGTCGGAGCCGCGTTGGGTACGTTCGGAGCATGACCGCGAGCGCACCCCTGTCCCTGGCCATCTCGCCGTGCCCGAATGACACGTTCACGTTCCATGCCCTGGTGACCGGGCAGGTCGACGGCGCTCCCCCGGTCGACGTGACGTTCGCCGACGTGGACGTCACGAATACCGAAGCGCTGGACGGGCGCTTCGATCTGGTGAAAGTCTCCTACGCCGCGCTGCCGTGGCTGCTCGACCAGTACGCGTTGCTGCCGTGTGGTGGCGCACTCGGCCGCGGTTGCGGGCCGCTGCTGCTGGCGCCCGGGCCGGATCGGGATGACCTGACCGGCAAGACGGTTGCCGTACCGGGCGATCGGACCACGGCATACCTGCTGTTCCGGCTCTGGGCGGCGCAGCGGCCGGAACGCACGCCGGGCCAGATTGTGGTGGTTCCGTTCGAGAAGATCATGCCAGGTGTGGCGGACGGCACATTCGATGCCGGGCTGGTGATCCACGAAGCCCGGTTCACCTACCCCCGGTACGGCCTCCATCAGCTGGTTGACCTCGGCGAATGGTGGGAGTCGGACACCGGGCTACCGATCCCGCTGGGCGCCATCCTGGCTCATCGGGAGCGGGTGGACGCGACCGCCGCCGCCGAGTGGGTACGCGCGTCGGTGCGGCAAGCGTTCCGGGACCCGGCGGCCAGCGAGTCGTACGTGCTGGGGCATGCGCAGGAGATGGAGCGCGATGTGGTGAACCAGCACATCGCGCTCTACGTCAACGACTTCACCGAAGATCTCGGACCGGACGGCTACGCGGCCATCCGGGCGCTGCTTGACCGGGCCGCCGACGAAGGCCTGGTTCCGGCCCTCGGCGAGCGCCTGGAAGCGATCTAGCCTAGATCTCCAGCTCGCGCGCGACCGCGTGGACAACCTCGGCGATCTTGCGCGCCACCTTCTTGTCCGGGAAGCGGCCGCGGCGCAGATCCGGCATGATCTTGGAATCGAGCACCTTGATCATGTCCTCGATCAGCCCGTGCAGTTCCTCTGGAGGGCGGCGGCGCAGCTCGGCCATGGATGCGGGCGCGTCCAGCACCTTCACCGCCAGTGCCTGGTTGCCCTTTCGCGACTCCACGATGCCGAAGTCGACTCGCTGCCCGGGGGCTAGAGCGCTGACGCCGTCGGGCAGGGCGGCCTTGTGCACGAACACGTCGCCGCCATCGTCGCGGGTGAGAAAGCCGAAGCCCTTCTCCGTGTCGTACCACTTCACTCGACCCGTAGGCACCGCATGACCCCAGTTCAGATAGGAATTGCACATCGGCAGCACGCCCGCAGCAAGCGCCCGGATCCCGGCCCGCACGACGCTGGCGCGCTTCGCGAGGGCAACCTATGCCGCAGTCCAGCCATGCAGTTCAGGAACAAGTACTTAGATCACGCTACTCGCGCAGTAGCCAGGCTAGCGACTCGATGGCGCAACACCCAAGCGAGAATCGCTTACCAGGGATGCCAGCAACGATTCGAACTCGCCGAGCCCGGCCAGCACCATGTCCGCGCCAGCCGCGTACAACTCCTCGGCGGTATTCGGTCCGGTCGTCACCCCGATCGCCACAGCACCGGCCGCCACCGCCGCACGCATATCGGCCTCGAAGTCGCCGGCGTAGGCCACCGCCGTCCGGGTCAGCAAGGCGTCTCGCTTGCCGTCGCCGAACGCCCACCCCACGACTTCGTCTACGTCGAACTTGCACTGCTCGACGTGCATCAGCACGTTGGGCTGGTACTTCGAGCTGATCACCACGATCTGGCCACCGCGAGAACGGACCGCGGCCAGCGCTTCATGCGCGCCAGGCATCGGCGGCGACGACTCGATGGCATAGTCGGCGTAGATGGCGCGGTAGGTGTTCGCGGCCTCGGTCACCTGCTGCTCGGGAAACCATTTGCGCAGTTCATCCTCAAGCGGTGGGCCGATCCGGACGGCGTCCACGTCGACCGGAACCCCCGTACGCCGGCTGAGCTCGCGGTACACCGCTTCGATGCCGGGCCGCGAGTTGACCAGCGTGAGATCCAGATCGAAGCCGACCCAGCGCCCATCCAGCGCACCGGGTGGCGCCGTCACAGGTGTTGCGGAGCGGCGTCCGGGCCCGGGTGCACGTACGTGAGCTTCGAAACCGGGAGCGGGAAGGTCAGATCGTCGCCGAACGGCGATGCGGCGCCCGGCCGGTCCAGCGTGGCCTCGGTCACCGCCAAGTGCCCGTCGGCGACCGGACGGACCCGGGTCCGCACGGCGCGCCGCGCCACCAGGTCGACATCCACATCCGAAGTCTGGTTCTGGCTCATGACGCTCCTTGATCGCCAACTGATGCTCCCCCAGTGTTCCACACCCGGGTGGCATGCAAAATCGGCGCGGGCGGCTAGCGTTGGATGACGATGACCAGCACTCTGACCGACTACCTGCGCGCGATGCCGGATCCGGCACTCGCGACCCTGCTGTCCCACCGCCCGGACGTGCTCACGCCGCCGCCGTCGGACCTTTCCGGTCTGGCGGCACGCCTGCAGTCGCGCGTCTCGATCGCCCGGGTTCTGGACGGCCTCGACCGGTTCGCCACCGAGATCCTGGATGCCTGCCGTCTGACCCGGCTCATCGAACCGCCGTACACCACCTCGATCGATGCCGTGCTCCAGGTGACCCCGGGAGTAGCGGCGGCGACCGTCCGCGCCGCTCTGGCTCGGCTACAGGATCTGTTCCTGATCTATGGCCGTGACGACGCCTTGCACGTGCTGCCCGGGGTGGATGAGGTGGCCAGCCCCTACCCGGCCGGCCTGGGGCGCCCGGCCGCGCTGCTCGATCCGGCCGCCGCCGCCCTGGCGGGCGATCCGGCCGCGCTGCGCCGGGCCCTGCTCGCCGCATCGCCGGCCAGCCGTGCCGTCCTCGACCGGCTGGCCGCCGGCCCGCCGGTCGGCACGGTCGCCGCCGAGACGACCGGCAACCCGGACACTCCGGTCGGTGCGCTGGTCACCCGCGCCCTCCTGGTCGCGACAGCGGCCGACACCGTCGAGCTGCCGCGCGAGGTAGCGATCACGCTGCGACGGGACGGCCTGCTCGGACCGCTGCATCCCGAGCCGCCATCGATTCCGGGCACCGGTCGGCCGATCGGACTGATCGACAATGCCGGAGCCGGCCAGGTCGCCGACGCGGTCCGCCATACCGAAACGTTGCTGGAAGCGCTGGCCGGCGATCCGGTCACGGCCCTGCGTACCGGTGGGATCGGAGTGCGCGAGCTGCGCCGCCTCGCGCGCGGCGCCGGTCTCGACGAGCCGGTCGCGGCGCTGCTGCTGGAAACCGCCGCGGCAGCCGGCCTGGTCGGCGACGTGGACGGCGGAACGCTTCCCGGCGGCGGCGCCGAGACCCGGTTCCTGCCGACCAGCACCTACGACCAGTGGGTGGCAACGCCGACCGGCCAGCGATGGATCCGGCTGGCCCGGGCCTGGCTCACCATGACCCGGCAGCCCGGGCTGGCCGGCCGGCGTGGCACCCGATCCGACCGGCCAGGCAGCGTACTGGGACCGGAGCTGGAACGCACCGGAGCACCTCGGCTCCGCGCCGCGGTGATGGACGTGCTGGCCGCGGTGCCGCCCGGTGGGACGCCGGGCGTCGCTGACGTGCTCGGCGCGGTGTACTGGAGGTCGCCTCGGCGGTCGCCGTGGCAGCCCGCCGGCGGGAGCACCCCGGACAGTGCGATCGGTTCCACCGCCGCCGAGCCAGTTCAGTGGATCCTCGATGAGGCCGCCGCGCTCGGCCTGACCGGTCTGGGCGGCATCACCTCGTACGGCCGGGCCCTGCTCGCCGAGCTGAGCCTCGCCGCGTCCGACGAGCAGGACGCCGACCCGCTGGGCCTGGACGGCCCCGATGGCGGCCCTCGTTCAGCCGCCAGCGCCGAACTGGACAAGCTGCTTCCCGCACCGGTCGATCACGTGCTGGTGCAAGCGGACCTCACGATCGTGGTGCCAGGCCCTCCGGAACCGGAATTGGCCGCGGAACTGGCCGCGGCGGCCGATCACGAGTCGGCCGGCGGCGCCTCGGTCTACCGGGTCACCCCGGAGAGCATCCGCCGTGCGCTGGACGCCGGCTACACCGCGAGCGACCTGCAGCAGATGTTCAAGCGCCGATCCCGGACCGGCGTTCCCCAGGCGCTCACCTACGCGATCGAGGACGTGGCACGACGCCATGGCGGGCTCCGGCTCGGCGCCGCCGGCTGCTACCTGCGCAGCGAGGACCAGGCCCTGCTTGCCGAGATCGCCAACGACCGGCGGATGACCGACCTGCGACTGCGCGTCATCGCCCCCACCGTTGCGGTATCGCCGTTCCTGATCGGCCGGGTGCTCGCAGCCCTGCGCGAGGCCGGGTACGCCCCGGTGCACGAGGATGCCGGTGGCGCGCTCGTCATGACCAGGCCCCGCCAGTTGCGGGCCCCGGTCCGGCGCGCTCCGCTGTCACTTGCGCCCTACGCCCACGGCATCGGCGGCGCGCACCCGCTGCCGGCACCGCGAATCGCCGCGGCGGTCGAAGCGCTGCGCGCCGGGGAGGCGGCGGCACGCCGGGCCCAGCGGGCGCCGGTATCCGTGCGGTCCACGCCGGACGGCGTGACGGCCACGCAGGCGCATACCCAGGCGATGGCGGTACTGCAGCAGGCGGTGCGGGACCGGTCCCGGGTGTGGGTGGGTTACGTGGACGCACACGGCGCCACCGCGTCCCGGTTGCTGCGACCGGTGTCAATCGGAGCCGGATACCTGCGCGCCGAGGACGAACGGACCGAAATGCTGCACACGTTCGCACTGCATCGCATCACCGCCGCCGTCCTGGACGCCTGAGCGATCCTCATGGACACTGAATCGACCGGGCATCCGCTCGGACGCTCCGCCGGAAGTCACGTCCTCCGTAGGAGGCTCATCATGAGCGATGCCGGCCGTCCCGAGGACCCGAACACATGGCCGGTGCGGTTGGCCACGGTTGGGGTGCCGGTCTTCGCGGTGGGATGGTTCTTCCTGGAATGGCTGGTGATGGGCGAGCCTGCCGGCGCGGCCGTCGGGGAGGCTCTGGGTGCCGGTCTCGGGCTGCTAGTCGCCCTGTCCTTAGTGGGGGCGGTCGCCAATGCCCGGGCCCGCCGACGGCGGGCTGAGGACTGACCGGCACCAGCTCGCTCGAACATCAATCACGCCGACCGCCTCTCGGACCGGCGTGGCCGATATCGGCGGCCCCGCGGGCGAGCACGCCCCCAAACGTGCCCGGCCCGCGGAGCAGACACGTCCCGATGCGCTCCACCTGTGCGCGGCGACGCACGACGGCTGCTGCGGGAGGTGTCACACGCTTAGACGCGCGGACCCCCCCGGCCGGTTGCGCCCGATGGCAGATCCATCCGGTCGGCCTACCAGACCTGTCCACCTGGCCGAATCCGTCGCGCTGTCGGCCGATCGTGCAAGACTGGGACACCTTGACCAAGCCGCAAGACCTAGTTCTCACAGACCCCAGCAACTTCCCGGATTCCGACAGCCTTTTGGAACTCCGGCAGATCTAGAGTTCGATGAAGTTTTCAAACCTCGACGGAGGAGGTTGGCGCGTGACCGGCGGGCCGTTGATCGTTCAGTCCGACAAGACGCTGCTCCTTGAAGTCGATCATGCCGACGCGCAGCGCTGCCGCATGGCGATCGCCCCGTTCGCCGAACTCGAGCGCTCACCGGAGCATGTACACACCTACCGGCTGACCCCGCTTGGTCTGTGGAATGCCCGCGCCGCCGGACACGACGCCGAAAGCGTCGTCGACGCCCTGCTCACGCACTCGCGCTACCCGGTGCCCCACGCCCTCCTGGTGGACGTCGCCGAAACCATGGACCGCTACGGTCGGCTGCAACTGGTCAACGACCCCGCGCATGGACTGGTGCTCGCGCGGCATCGACCGGGCGGTCCTGATCGAGGTGTCAAAGTCGAAGAAGCTCGGCCGGGATGCTGGGTGCCCAGATCGACGCCGGACACCATTGCGGTGCACCCGTCCGAGCGCGGCCGCCTCAAGCAGGCGCTTCTCAAGATCGGCTGGCCGGCCGAGGATCTTGCCGGCTACGTCGACGGCGAGGCCCACGACATCGCGCTCGCAGAGGACGGATGGTCGCTGCGTTCCTACCAGCGCGAGGCGGTCGAGCACTTCTGGGCCGGCGGCTCCGGCGTCGTGGTGCTGCCATGCGGCGCCGGCAAGACCCTGGTCGGCGCGGCCGCGATGGCCGAGGCTCAGGCCACTACCCTGATCCTGGTCACCAACACGGTGGCGGGGCGGCAGTGGAAGCGCGAGTTGCTCGCGCGCACCTCGCTGACCGAGGAGGAGATCGGCGAATACTCCGGCGAGCGCAAAGAGATCCGGCCGGTGACGATCGCGACGTACCAGGTGCTCACGGTGCGCCGGGGCGGCGTCTTCCCGCACCTGGACGTGTTCGGAGCCAGGGACTGGGGCCTGGTCATCTACGACGAGGTGCACCTGCTGCCGGCTCCGATCTTCCGGTTCACCGCCGACCTTCAGGCGCGGCGCCGTCTCGGCCTGACCGCCACCCTGGTCCGCGAGGATGGGCGGGAGGGTGACGTGTTCTCCCTGATCGGGCCCAAACGGTACGACGCGCCGTGGAAGGACATCGAGTCGCAGGGCTGGATCGCTCCGGCCGAATGCGTCGAGGTCCGGGTCACCTCGACCGACGAGGAGCGGATGGCATACGCCACCGCCGAGCCGGAAGAGCGCTACCGGTTCGCGGCCACCGCTCCCACCAAGCTCCCGGTCGTGCGGGCCCTGGTCGACAAGCACGCCGACGAGCAGGTGCTGGTCATCGGCGGCGTACATCGACCAGTTGCACGCGCTCGGCGAGTATCTGGACGCTCCGATCGTCCAGGGGTCGACCACCACCAAGGAGCGGGAGCGCCTGTTCGACGAGTTCCGCTCCGGCGCCTGTCCGACGCTGGTCATCTCCAAGGTCGGCAACTTCTCCATCGACCTGCCCGAGGCGGCGGTGGCGATCCAGGTGTCCGGGACGTTCGGATCGCGTCAGGAGGAAGCCCAGCGGCTGGGCCGGGTGCTGCGACCCAAAGCCGACGGCCGGCAGGCGCACTTCTACACGGTGGTGTCGCGGGACACGATCGACACCGAGTACGCCGCTCACCGGCAACGATTCCTCGCCGAGCAGGGCTACGCGTACACGCATCGTCGACGCCGACGATGTGCTGCCGGCGTAGGAGACGTGGTTGCGGAATGAGAGAAGCGTCCGAACAGGAGCTGCGGTGCAAGGATCGGTGGCTGACGTCGTTCTCCGACGAGGCACCCGTCGATCTGGTCGATGACCGTGGCGATGAGCTGATCGCCCGCTGGTCCGAGCCGCACCGGCACTACCACACGCTGGCCCATCTGGAACGCATGCTGGGCATCGTCGACGAATTCGGCTGGTACGCGACCGATATCCAGGCGGTCACGCTGGCCTGCTGGTTTCACGACGCGATCTATGACCCGACCCGTCATGACAGCGAGGACCGGAGCGCGGATCTGGCCCGGGCACTGCTGCCGGACCTCGATGTCGATCCGGAACCGGTGGCCCGGCTGGTGCTGGTGACCGAGACCCACGCGGTCGCCGATGACGATCCGGATGGGCAGCTCCTGGTCGACGCCGACCTGGCCGTCCTGGCCGGCGACGCGGAGACCTACGGCGCCTACACCGCGGGCGTCCGCGCCGAGTACGCCCACGTCGGCGATCAGGCGTTCGGGCGCGGCCGGGCCGCGGTGCTGGGCCGCCTGCTCGCGCTGCCGCGGCTTTACCACGTGCCGGACCTGAGCCGAGCGTGGGAGGATCGCGCCCGGGCGAACCTCACGGCCGAGCTGGATGCTTTGGACGACGGAGCCCGGCCCGCCTGAGCAGGGCCGCGATCTCCCGGCTGCGGACCTGGCGCGCGCCCAACCAGACCGCGACCGGCACCAGGTGCGCCGGGATGTCGTAGTGATCCCGGTCGAACGCGCGACGCGGCACCCCGAGTAACTCGCCGAAGGCGTGTAACTCGTCGTACGAGACGTCGCTGGCCAGGTGGGCCCAGCGCCGCCCAGCGGCGCGGCCCCGGCCCGGCCAGACGGCGAAGTCGGTGTAGACGGTCAACGGGCCGCGTCGGCGAGCGAGGCCTTGCGGCGAGCCGCGTCCGCCGAACGGTCGTCGGGCATCCGCTGCGACTCCCGCTCCGCCTCGACCCGCGCGAGGTAGGCGGCCACTTCCCGATCCCGGGTCACGTCGTCCCAGCCGAGCACACCGGCCATCAGGCCGGCCGCCTCGGCCGCGGTCACGGTCCCGCGATGGGTGGTCTCGATCGAGATGCGGGTCCGCCGGGCCAGCACGTCCTCCAGGTGCAGCGCGCCCTCCGCAAGGCAGGCGTACACCACCTCGGCGGCCGAATACTCCGGTGCGCCGGCCAATCCTCGCGCCAGCGCCGGATCTCGGTCCATCAGGTCCAGCACCTGGGTGGCGAGGCTGCCGTACCGCTCGAGCAGGTGCTCCAGCCGACCGGTCGTCACGCCCCGCCGCCGTGCGATATCGGCCCGGTTGGTCCACATGCCGGCGAACCCGTCGGCGCCGAGGAGCGGCAGCTTGTCGGTCACCGACGGCGGGCCGTCGACTCCGGCACCGGCCACCCGGCGCACCACCCGGTCGATGACGTCGGCGGCCATTACCCGGTAGGTGGTGTACTTGCCACCGGCCACGATCATCAAGCCGAGCATCGGCTCCACCACGGCGTGCTCGCGCGACAGCGCCGAGGTCTCCTCGTCCTCGCCGGACAGCAGTGGCCGCAACCCGGCGTACACGCCCTCGATGTCGGCCGCCGTGACCGGCCGGTCCAGCCAGAGATTGACCTGGTCGAGAAGGTACGAGATGTCTCGGGCGGACGCCGCCGGATGCTCCCGGTCGAGGGCCCAGTCGGTGTCCGTGGTGCCGATGATCCAGTGGCCGCCCCACGGCAGGACGAACAGCACCGAGGTGGGCGTACGCAGGATCAGGCCGGCATCACCGGTGATGGCCGAGCGGGGCACCACCAGATGCACCCCCTTGCTCGCCCGTACGTGCAGGCCGGTGCGGGTAGGTACCGGGTGCTCGCCGAGCAACGCGCCGACGTCGTCGCTCCATACGCCGGTAGCCGCGACCACGGTCCGGGCAGATACGTCAAACTCCTCGCCGGTTTCGGCGTCGCGGATCCGCGCTCCGGTCACCTCCCGTGCGGCGCGGATCAGCGCCACCGCCCGCGCGCTGGTCACCACGGACGCGCCGAGCGAGGCCGCGGTACGGGCCATGGTCGTCACGTAGCGGGCGTCATCGACCTGACCGTCGTAGTAGCGGATCGCACCGGTCAGCGTGTCGTCCCGGAGCGATGGGAACTCCCGGCGCGCGGAGGATCGGGTCAAATGCCGGTGTCGCGGCATGCCCCGGCCACGACCGACCAGTCCGGCGAACACGTCGTACAGCGCGACGCCCGCACCGAGGTAGCCCCGCTGCCAGGTGCGATGCGCCAGTTCCAGCGCCGGGCCGACCGAGCCGCGGCCAAGCTGCGAGGTGAGCGGGACCAGGATCGGGACGGGGCGGACCAGGTGCGGCGCGATCTGCGTGGTCAGCAGCCCGCGCTCGCGCAACGCCTCATGCACCAGGCCGAACTCGAGCTGTTCCAGGTAGCGCAGGCCACCGTGAATGAGCTTGCTGGATCGGCTGGACGTGCCGGCGGCGAGATCACGTGCCTCCACCAGCGCGACCGATAGGCCGCGAGCGGCGGCGTCGAGCGCCGCCCCGACGCCGGTCACGCCGCCGCCTATGATCAACACGTCGAACCGTTCACGCTTGAGTCGCTCAATGTCGGACCGGCGCCGCTCGGGTGACAGCGCACCGGCAGCGAATCTCGTTACGGCGGGATCTCGTCGCACGCAGTCCACGGTATCGACAAACCCGTAGCGTGTGGCACATGGAGTCCGAGTTCACACGCCCACGAACCATCGACATCGTGTTCGCGGCGGTGGTAGGCGTGTGGGCGACCGGAGCCACCTGGGTCATCACGCTGGTGGCCTGGTTCATCGAGCAGTACCTGTGGATCCAGGGCCTGGCCATGCCGGCCTGGGGCTGGCCATTGATCGTCTGGATCAACGCGATCGCGGCTGGTGCACCGAGTTTGCTGCTGGCGCTGCTGGCACGCTCGGCGGTGGTACGGGTGATCGCGCGCACCTGGACGCTCGCGGCGCTGTGCCTCGGCGTGATGGGGTCGGCACGCGCCGTCCCGGTCATGCAGAACGAGATCTACCTGGCCGTGCTCACGGTGGCCGCCACCGTGCTCGCGACCGTTGCCTGGCTGGGTGGCCGCCACCGGCACGCCGGCGGGCCCAGGCGCGGTTCGCTCGGCCCGGACTACATCTGGTGGTACGCGGCCGCCGCCGGAGCCATGGCACTGGTGCCATGGCTGTGGGCCGGTGCGCTGGGTGGTGCCGTGGAGACCGGGTTGGCGATCGCCGCCGCCGGGGCGGTTGGCGTGCTGCTCGCCGCGCTGGTGGTGCCGGAGTTCGCCGGCGGCGACCCGGGATCGCTTTTTCGCGGCTCGGTTATCGGCCGGCTGCTGTCCGGCCTTAGCGTCGGAGTGGCGTTCCTGCTAGTCGGCGCGGGTACCGGCGGCTCATCGCTCCAGCTCGCGGCCATGCTGATCCTGCCGCCACTCGGGTTCGTGGCCGTTGCTTTGCTACCGGTCCGGCCGGCCGTGGCGGTACTGACCAGCCTCGCCGCGCTTGGGCCGCTGGCGTTCGTCGAGCCCGACCAGACATCCCTGCTGCTCGGCCTGCGCGACGTCGGCTACTGGGCCGCGATCGCCGCGGTGATCGCGGGCGGGACCGGCCTCGTGCTGGGGGTGATCGCGCTCTGGGCGCCCCGGCATCCGCCCCGTACCGTCCGCAACCGGCCGTGGTCGCGCATCGCCGCCCCGATCGCCGCGGGCGTCGCGGTCGCGACGGCCGCCGTGGTGTATCCGGTCGCCGGGCACCCGGGGTTCTTCGGTGAGCGCCTGTTCGTGGTGATGAAGCAGCAAGCCGACCTGTCCGGGCTCGCTGGTATCGGGAACCTGGTGCAGCGCCGCACCGCGGTCTACCGGCGGCTGGTCGACACGGCCAACCGGACCCAGGCCTCGTTGCGCGCCAAGCTGCGTGCCTCGGGCTACTCCTTCACGCCGTACTACCTCGTCAACGGAATCGAGGTGGACGCCGGCCCGGTCGCCCGCCGGTGGCTGTCGCGGCGGTCCGACGTGGACCGCGTGCTGTACAGCCCACAGATCCGGCCGATCCCGGGGCAGCCGCCGATCGAACGCGGCCATCTTCCCGCGCCGCGCGGACCGCAGTGGAACATCACGATGATCCACGCCGACCAGGTATCGGACCAGGGCGATACCGGTCAGGGCATCCTGATCGGCAGCTCCGACACCGGCGTCGACGGAACCCATCCCGCGCTCGCCGGGTCGTTCCGTGGCGGCAGCGACTCCTGGTTCGACCCGGCGCACCATTCGCGGGTCCCGGTCGACTACAACGGGCACGGCACCCACACGCTCGGCTCGGCGCTCGGCTCGGGCGGCATCGGGGTGGCGCCAGGCGCCAAGTGGATCGCCTGCGTCAACCTGCCCCGCAATCTCGGCAATCCCGCGGACTATCTCAACTGCCTGCAGTTCATGCTGGCGCCGTTCCGGTACGGGGGCGACCCGTTCACCGACGGCCGGCCGGCCGACGCCGCCGACATCGCCACCAACTCCTGGAGTTGCCCCTACCTCGAAGGCTGCGACCAGCGGTCGCTGAAGCCCGCGGTGGACGCGCTGACCGCGGCCGGGATCTTCGTGGTCGCCGCGGCCGGCAACGAAGGCCCGCGCTGCCGCTCCGTCGATGATCCCCCGGCCATCTACCCGGACACGTTCACCGTCGGTGCGGTGGATCAGACCGGTACGGTGGCGACCTTCTCCAGTCGCGGTCCGGTCACCCCAAGGGACAAGCCGGACGTGGTCGCGCCCGGGGTGGATGTGGTCTCCGCACTGCCCGGTGGTACGTACGGCGCCCTGGACGGCACCTCGATGGCGGCGCCGCACGTGGCCGGAGTAGTCGCTCTGATCTGGTCGGAGCACCCGGAGCTGCGCGGCAACATCGTGGCCACCGCCGACCTGCTGCGCACCACCGCGGTTCCGGCGGTGGCCGGAACCGATCAGCTCGGCATCAGCGGCACCTGTGGGCCGATCGACCAGACCGGCTCCGGCCTGGTGGACGCGAACGCGGCGGTGTTCTCCCAACCGCTGCGATAGCCGCCGGGGGCCCCAGTCGGTGCATCCAGGCGTTATCCAAGCGTTTCGGCGATGATCCGCAGGGCGTTGCCCCACGTCAACTTGGCCAGGTCGGCGTCCGGCCAGCCGCGCCTGGCAAGCTCGGCCAGCAGCCGGGGGTACGCCGACACGTCACCGAGCCCGTCCGGAGTCTCGATGATGCCGTCGAAGTCGCTGCCCAGGCCAACGGCGTCGATACCGGCCACATCGCGGATGTAGTCGATGTGATCCGCGACGTCACCGATACCGCAGGGCGGGCGCTTGTTGACGTCGACCCACGCCGACCGGCGCCGGAGAAAGTCGGGACTGTCCTCCGGGTAGGACTCGGCCAGGGTGGTCTCCATCTCGACCATGGCCTCCATCCAGACCCGGCACTCCTCGTTGAGGAACCCGGGAACGAACGTCGCCATCACCAGCCCGCCGGTGTCCCGCACCCGGGCCAGTACGTCGTCAGGCACATTACGCGGGTGCCCGCAGAGGGCCAGCGCGTTGGAGTGGGAGAAGAACGCCGGTTTGGTGGACACGTCGAGCGCGGCGTGCATTGTCGACGGCGCGACATGCGACAGGTCGACCATGATTCCGAGCCGGTTGCACTCGCGGACCACATCCCTGCCGAAGTCGCTCAGCCCGCCCACACCGACCTCGTCGGTGGCGCTGTCCGCCCAGGCGGTGTTCTTGATGTGTGTCAGCGTCAGGTACCGGCCTCCGAGCCGGTACATCATGCGTAGCACGGCGAGCGATGACGCGATCGAGTGCCCGCCTTCGATGCCGATCAGGGAGGCGATCCGGCCGGTCTGCCGGGCGCGCCGCACGTCGTCGGCGGTACGCGCCAGCATGAGCCGGTCGTCGAAGCGGGACACCAGCCGGTGGACGAAGTCGATCTGCTCAAGCGTGGCGACCGCGGCGTCCTCCTCGGACGTGTCCGTCGAGACGAACACCGACCAGAACTGGGCGCCAATGCCGCCGGCCAGCATCCGAGCGAGATCCGTATGCAGCCCGGTGGCCGATTGGTCGGCGGCGAGGTCGATGGCGTCCAGGTCGTAGCGAACCTTGCCTCGCATCGCCCACGGCAGGTCGTTGTGCCCATCGATAACGGGCGCATCCGCCAGAATCCGGCGGATGCGCCCGTCGATACCGTTCGTCGCGCTCATGGATGCGGACGGTACCAGGTGTGTTGCGGCCCGACCGGCCCTCAGCCCTGCCGCGCCCGGCTGGCGACCAACTGCCGGATCCCGATGATCAGGGCGACGATCCCACCGAGCAGCATCACGCCCAGCACGCCCCACTTACCGAGCACCTTGTAGATGGCAATGATGACCACGTTCATCCGGATTTGGCCGCCTTTCTGCTCGAGGTCGTTGAAGACCTTGAACAGCCAGACACCGCCTCCGAGGAGAACGACCGCGAACAGCATCGACTGCCACCACTTGTCCCCCGACGTGGCCGGGGCCTTGGCCCCCGCCCAGCCGGTGACAGCCGGCCCGGCCGCCGCCTCAGCCGCACGCTCACCGGCTCGGGCGTGCTCGACCAGTTCTTCCGCCATTTCAGCTCTCCTACTGTTGAGGGGCGCCGCAGGTGCGTTTCGGGGGGTGACACGCGAGCCTTCCGAGTGTGGGCAGTGCCCGTGCCCGGCCTGCGGCGCGCGCACGCTACCACGCGCATAGGGCCCCTCGTCCAGACAATCCGGTTCGATCGAGCCGGGATTCAGGGATGATCCGAGCAGTGGCCAGGGGCTGTTCCAGAGCTTCGGCAGCGGCGTCGCGTGCGCCGCTGCCGAAAGTTCCGGAATAGCCACTTAGGGCCGAGCCCGGCCCTTGACCGACTTGGTGATCGCCCTCCACTTGCGAGCTTCCTCTGCCCGGATCCGGGCATCGGTGCGCGAGGCGATCCAGCGGGCCTCGCGCTGGAGCTTCCGCCACGAATCAAGCCGCCGCTGCGGCAGCGCGCCGCCGGCGACCGCTTCGAGCACCGCGCAACCCGGTTCGGTCCGGTGTTCGCAGTCGCGGAACCGGCAGTCCTCGGCCAGCACGTCGATCTCGCTGAACACCCGCGCCAGGCCGTCATCGGCCTCGTACAGGCCGATGCTGCGCAGCCCGGGCGTATCAATGATCATCCCGCCGCCCGGGAGGACGATCAGCTCACGGTGCACGGTGGTGTGCCGGCCCCGGCCATCGACATCTCGGATTGCATTGGTCGCCATGACGTCCGCGCCGGCCAACGCGTTGGCCAACGTGGACTTCCCGGCGCCGGACCGGCCCAGGATCACGGCTGTCTCGCCGGCTTGAAGCCGAACCGCGTCCAGGCCGGCGCCGGTCACCGACGAGATGGACCGAACCGGCGCGCCCGGGGCGACCGCCTCGATCACGGCCAGATCCACGGGTGCGAGGTCCGCCTTGGTGATCACGATGGTGGGTTGAGCACCGCTCTCCCACGCCAGCGCCAGCAACCGCTCGATCCGGCCGAGATCCACCTCTGGTACGGCCGGTTCAGCTATGTAGACGATGTCCACGTTGGCGGCGAGGACCTGGCCCGTGGAGACGCCGGGCGAGACGCCGGCACGCACGATCGCGGTCCGGCGCGGCTCGACCGAGCGAACCTCGGTGTCGATCCGGACCCAGTCGCCCACGCATGGCAGCGCGACCGGATCGTCGTGCGCGGCGCGCTTGAGAGCGCCGCTGAACTGGTATCGAACCTCGCCGCCGTCGGTCAGGACGAAGCAGGCTCCGCGATCGACGCGCGTAACGCGCGCTGTAGAGATTTCCGAGTTGGAGTTTGCCACGATGGCACCCTTCGAGAATTCGGGTGCGCGCGTGGGTTCAGACGGGCACCCGAGAGGACAGGACAGAGGGCAGGCCAGTGACAGCGACAATCGTCATCCTGTCCACCTCCTCTACTCGCGTCCTCAACCTGGGTCCGCGTCAACCTGGGTCCGCGTCAACCTGGGTCCGCGTCAACCTCGGTCCGCGTCCGGGCGCCGGGCTCGGCTGAACGAACCATATCCCATCAGGGCACGGTCCTGGGTACCAATAAACACCGGCGCGGGCGGGTCGACTGATCGACCCGCCCGCGGCGTTTGAAACTCTGGACTTGACCCGGTTGCCCGAGATCAGAAGTCCATCTCACCGCCACCGGGAGCGGCCGGCGCGGCGGCCTTCTCCGGCTTGTCCGCGACCACCGCTTCGGTGGTCAGGAACAGTGCGGCGATCGACGCGGCGTTCTGCAGCGCCGAACGGACCACCTTGGTCGGGTCCGGGATGCCGGCGGCCAGCATGTCAACGTACTCGCCGGTGGCGGCGTTCAGACCGTGACCAAGCTGCAGGTTGCGCACCTTCTCCACGACGACGCCACCCTCGAGGCCCGCATTGACGGCGATCTGCCGCAGCGGGGCGTCGAGCGCGACCTTGACGATGTTGGCACCGGTGGACTCGTCGCCGACCAGGTCCAGCTTGTCGAACGCGGTCTTGCCGGCCTGCGCCAGCGCCACGCCACCACCGGGAACGATGCCCTCCTCGACGGCCGCCTTCGCGTTGCGAACGGCGTCCTCGATGCGGTGCTTACGCTCCTTGAGCTCGACCTCGGTAGCCGCGCCGACCTTGATGACCGCGACGCCGCCGGCCAGCTTGGCCAGCCGCTCCTGCAGCTTCTCGCGGTCGTAGTCGGAGTCCGACTTGTCGATCTCGGCGCGGATCTGGTTGACACGACCCTGGATCTGGTCCGCGTCTCCGCCACCGTCGACGATGGTGGTCTCGTCCTTGGTGATGACCACCTTGCGGGCCTTGCCCAGCAGGTCGAGGGTGGCGTTGTCCAGCTTGAGACCGATCTCCTCGCTGATCACCTGGCCGCCGGTGAGGATGGCGATGTCCTGCAGCATGGCCTTGCGGCGGTCACCGAAGCCGGGGGCCTTGACGGCGACCGACTTGAAGGTGCCGCGGACCTTGTTGACGATGAGCGTGGCCAGGGCCTCACCCTCGACGTCCTCGGCGATGATGACCAGCGGCTTGCCGCCCTGCATGACCTTCTCCAGCAGCGGGAGCAGGTCCTTCACCGACGAGATCTTGTTGTTGACGATCAGGATGTAAGGCTCGTCGAAGACCGCCTCCATCCGCTCCGGGTCGGTCATGAAGTAGGCGGAGATGTAGCCCTTGTCGAAGCGCATGCCCTCGGTGAGCTCCAGCTCAAGACCGAAGGTGTTGCTCTCCTCGACGGTGATGACGCCTTCCTTGCCGACCTTGTCCATCGCCTCGGCGATGATCTCGCCGACCGTCGTATCCGCGGCGGAGATCGACGCGGTGCTGGCGATCTGCTCCTTGGTCTCGACGTCCTTCGAGTGCTTCGCCAGTTCCTCGGCGACGGCGGCGACGGCCTGCTCGATGCCGCGCTTGAGCGCCATCGGGTTGGCGCCGGCCGCGACGTTCCGCAGGCCCTCACGAACCAGGGCCTGGGCCAGGACGGTAGCCGTCGTCGTGCCGTCACCGGCCACGTCGTCGGTCTTCTTCGCGACCTCCTTGACCAGCTCAGCGCCGATCTTCTCGTACGGGTCTTCGAGCTCGATCTCCTTGGCGATGCTCACACCATCGTTCGTGATGGTGGGCGCGCCCCACTTCTTCTCGAGCACGACGTTGCGGCCCTTAGGGCCGAGGGTCACCTTGACGGCGTCGGCGAGGACGTTCATACCCCGCTCAAGGCCGCGACGGGCTTCCTCGTCGAACGCAATAATCTTGGCCATTCGGCGTTGTCCTCCTGGACACTGCGCGGTGCGACCACCGGTTTCCGGTGGCGCGATCCGCATGCTTACGCACTGGTAGGTGGCCGGACCGGACCAAGCCCGCGACGACCGGCCCCACGATCGCCGGCCTCCTCGACCGTCGATCACGAAGCCACACCGGACCCCGACCTTTGGCACTCACATACCGCGAGTGCCAATGTCTTGTTTAGCACTCGACGTAGTCGAGTGCAAGCGCCTCCGGAATAGCCACACCGTCCGGTGCGCCGGATCACTCCCCACGGTGGATCGTGGTGATCATGACTGGCCCGGCGCAGCTCACCCGGCGCCGGGAGGACCGGCTTCGCGACCGGGCTGAGGTGGCACGGCCGGTCGAGTAGCTTGGAGTGGTTTGGGGTTCCGGCAACGTCCGGACCGGCCGGCCGGAACGACCGGCCCCGGTCAAGAAAGTGGGACCGGGAAGCCCGGCGGCTCGGCCGGGAAGCCGTGCGGTATTCGCGGATCGCTCACCAGAACTCCTCGGAAGCGGATGCCGGCACCCAGTCCGCGCAGACCGGTGTGCGAATGTCAGCCGACGACGCGCACACCCTCGGCCTGCGGGCCCTTCTGTCCCGTGGCGATCTCGAATTCGACTCGCTGTCCATCGCTGAGCGTCTTGTACCCGTCCATGTTGATGGCCGAGAAGTGGACGAAAACGTCTTCGCCACCGTCCACGGCGATGAAGCCGTAGCCCTTCTCACTGTTGAACCACTTGACCGTGCCTTGAACCACCGCTGCACTTCCTTCTGGGGCGCCGGGCCCCGGATCCGCGATCTAATCCATCGACGAACCGGACTACGCATGACCGCACGACTCGCGGCCATGCCGCAAATTAACACGGTCAAATCGATTGCGCAGCCCTGCAAACTGGACAGATGACCTCGGTTTCGGTACACCGCGTTCGACCGGCCGACGCCGGCCGGGCACGGGCCCTTCGCCTGGAGATGCTGGCCGATGCTCCATTGGCGTACATCACTACCCTCGCCGAGGCCGCCGAGCGGCCGCATGCCGATTACGCGGACCTCGTCGGACGGGCGGCCAGTGGAATCCGAAACGCGATGTTCGTCGCGGATGCAGGCGACGTTCTGGTGGGTCAGGCCTTCGGCGCGGCGCACCCGACCGAGCCGGACCGCACCATGCTGTACGCCGTCTACGTCACGCCGTCCCACCGCGGCCGCGGTGTCCTTGAGGATCTCGTCGACGCGGTCGCCGTCTGGTCCCGTGACTGCGGTCGGCCGATGCTCGAGCTGGAAGTGGTCACGTCCAACGCGCGCGCCTTCCGGGCGTACCGGAAGCTGGGGTTCTCGGCCGTGCGGCGACCCGGTACCGCACCCGACCGTGCCGACCATGCGGGAGCAGGTACTGGAAAGGCCCGCCTGAGGCGGGCCTTTCCAGGTCGAGTCAGCGCTGCCCACCTATACGTGACGCCGGGACTGCACGATCCGGAACCGGTTCGCGACGTACGCCCCGTCGGTGAGTGCCGAGTTGGCCGCCGCGTTGGCGCCGCTGCGCGTGGAAGTCGGAGAACGCGGCCGACTGGTTGACGAACACGCCGCCGGTCAGGTTGCACGACAGGTGCACGCCGACGTCGAGCGCGGCGTCCTCCATGGCGTCCAGCACCGCCTCGTCGGTGGAGTAGACCGCCGCGGTCAGCGCGCCCTTCTCGCCGACGATCCGGCGGAAGATCTCCAGGCTCTGCGCGGTCGAGTCGGTCGCCACGACGAACGAGATCGGCCCGAACCACTCGCTGTCGTACGTCCCCTCGTTGGCCGCGTCCAGCTTGAGCAGCATCGGCGTTCGGACCACCGCGTCCGGGTACGCCGGGTGCGCCACCTCGCGCGAATCCAGCAGCACGCTCACCGTGCGAGCGCGCCGCCTCGATCCGCGCCACCACGCCCTCGTTCACGATGGCGCCGGTCAGCTCGACGGCGCGGGCGTCGTCGCCGGTCAGCTTCGTCGACCGCGCCGGCGATCCCGGCCGGCCACCTCGTCGAAGCTCTGGTGACCCGACTCGGTCTCGATGCCGTCGCGGGGCACCAGGATGTTCTGCGGCGTGGTGCACATCTGGCCGCTGTACAGGGTCAGCGAGAAGGCGATGTTGCGGCACATGCCGGCGAAGTCGTCGGTGGAGTCGATCACGATGGTGTTGACGCCGGCCTTCTCGGTGTAGACCGAGGCCTGGCGGGCGTTGCGCTCCAGCCAGTCGCCGTACTGCGGTGGATCCGGTGAAGTCGACGATCTTGACCTCCGGCGCGGACCGCCAGGGTCGAGGCGATCTTCTCGCCCTGGCTCCTCGGGGCGAGCTGCACCAGATTCGGCGTCGAACCCGGCTTCGGCCAGCACCTCGCGGGCGTACTGCACGGTGATGGCCAGCGGCAGCACCGCCAGCGGGTGCGGCTTGACGATCACCGCGTTGCCGGTGGCCAGGAGGCGAACAAGCCCGGGTACGAGTTCCACGTCGGGAACGTGTTGCAGCCGATCACCAGGCCGATGCCGCGCGGCACGACGTGGAACGTCTTGCTCATCCGCAGCGGCTCGCCCTTGCCGGCCGGCTTCTCCCAGCCGGCACTCGCCGGGTGGCGCTTCATCTCGGCGTGCGCGTACGCCACCGCCTCCAAGCGCCCGGTCCAGGGCGTGTGCGCCGCCGGCCTGGAACGCCATGACGAACGCCTGCCCGGTGGTGAACTGCACCGCGTTGGCCAGCTCGAAGACGTGCTCGTGAATGCGGGTGAGGATCTCCACGCACACCGCGGCCCGGGCGTCCGGCCCGGCGTCGCGCCATGCCGGCATGGCCGCCGTCGCGGCCGCGACCAGCGCGTCGGCGCCGGCATGCGGGTACTCCACGCCGAGCGGTACGCCGAACGGCGAGTGCTCGGTCGCCACCCAGCCGGTGGTGCCCGGCCTGGTCCAGCGGGAACCGCCCACCCAGGTACGCCTCGAAGGCGGCCTTGCCGTCCGCGGCGGCGGTCTCGCCGTACACCTTGGGGCTGGGCGACTCGGGAAGTGCGACCAGTAGCCCCGCTCCGCGATCGCGGCGTCAGCCCTGGCGATGGTGTCGGCGTGCTTCTCGATCAGAAAAGCCACAGCGTCATCGGTGTGGGTAGCAGTCATGTGGCCCATCATGCCTCAATCCGCGCCGCGCGAGCCAAATGCTGGGTGATCGCGACCAGTGCGGCCTGGCGGCCGGATGATCGCGACGACCGCGGTCTGATGGTCGCCGATGGGGCGGCGGGGCAACCGTGGGCCCGCGGACGGCGCGATCTTGCGGCGAGCGGCGGTCCCATCAATCGAGCGCCGACACGTGACGACTCCGACAATTGCCTCGGCGGCGACATCGAGGACTACGGGATAACAGACGAGCTCTCGCTATCCCCCTGGGCCAGTCCTTCACCGATCGGCTGATCGGCCAGGATCGCCTCGGCGTCCTCGACGACGCCGCTGGGCAGTTCCCGAGCCTTCCGAAGGGGCGACAGGAAGACCGGCAGGAAGGCGAAACAGCCGCCGATGGTGCCGATCCAGACGGTCTCGCGTACCCCAACCAGCTGGCCCAGCACGCCACCGATCACACCACCCAGCGGAAGGGTGCCCCAGACCAGGAAGCGCATGGTCGCGTTCATTCGCCCGAGCAGGCGGTCGGGAGTGATGGCCTGACGGAAGCTGACCTGGTTGATGTTGTAGACCACCGCACCCCACCAGTAGATCGCCGTGCCGACGATGGTCAGCCCGAGCAGCCAACCGCGCTGCACGGTCGCCATGGTCAGGGCGAACGGCCCGGTAACAGCGATCGAGACCCAGATCGCCGGGCCTTGGCCAAGCCACTTGGCCCAGCGCGACGCGGTGAAGGCTCCGATCAGACCGCCGACCGCGGAAAACGAGAAGACCACGCCGATGATGCCCGGACTCGAGATGCAGCTGGCGGGCCAGGACCACCAGGAACATGGCGCCCGCGATGGAGGAGAACAGATTCGACGAGCCGGTGCACGCCGCGATCGAGCGCAGGATCCGGTTACGCACCACGAAGGTGAAGCCCTCGGCGATTTCCCGCCCAAGATGCGCGTCGGCCTTACGTCTCCGGCTGAGCCTCACGCTTGCGGATGAAGCCGACGAACAGCGCCGAGCCGACGAAACTCACGGCGTCGACCAGGATCGAGGCGGGCGCGCCGAGCAGCTGGATCAGGAAGCCGGCGCCGGTCGGGCCACCTAGCTGGGTCACTCCGCGCACGGCCTCCAGCTTGGAGTTGCCCTCCACGAGACGGTCCCGGCCGACCAGGTGGGGCAGGTAACTCTGGTACGCGACATCGAAGAACACCGTCAGCAGCCCGACGCCCAGCCCGACGACGTACAGCTGCGGCATGCTGAGCCCGCCCAGGGCGTACGCGGCGGGCACGCTGCCCAGGAGGAGCGCCCGGCCGATGTCACCGGCGATCAGGACGTTGCGGCGGCGCATCCGGTCCACCCAGGCACCGGCCGGCAGGCCGACGAGCAGAAAGGCCGCCGTATCGCAAGCCGCCAGCAAGCCCACCTCGAACGGACTGGCTTTGAGGACCAGGATCGCGACCAGCGGCAACGCGATCAGCGTGACCTGGCTACCGAGCTGACTGATGGTGTCGGCAAAGAACAGCTGCCGGAAGTCGAAGTCCCGCAAGAGGCCGAGGCGGTTACGCATGGGCACATGGTCAACTCAGCGATTGGGATTTGTCAACCAGTTAACATATGAACATGTCGCGGCTCACCAGCGAAGGACGACGGCCGGCCACCGAAGCCGAGGCCCGCGCCCTCGCGTCCGGGTTGCGGATCCGGATTCTCCGACTGTGCCTCGACCGCCCGCTCACCAACAAGGAGATCGCAAAGCTGCTGGGCGCCAACCCGGCGACGACTCTTCACCACGTGCGCAAACTGGTCGCGACCGGCTTCCTGGCGCCGCAGCCGGAGCGACGCGGCAACCGGGGTGCCCGTGAGGTGCCCTACCTGGCCACCGGCAAGTCCTGGACGCTCGATGTGGACGAGACGAACGTGCCGGGCCAAGGTCGCGCGACTGTCGACGCGTTCCTGGACGAAATCCGGCACCTCGACATCGATAGCCCGCCATCGACGGCGCCGGAGAAGCGGGTCGGGCTCGGTCGCCTGGGCGTCCGGCTGCCGGCCGATCAGATCGAGGAACTGCAGGACCGGATCGGCGATCTGCTGCAGGACTTCGCCACACGGGAGCCGGATCTGGAATCCGGTGTGCCGTACTCCGTCTTCGTCGCGTTGTACCCAGACGTGACCCGCCCGTAATCGCTCCTGGAATCCACCCCCGGACATGGTCGAGAGGACGTCAGCACGGCACCTCCGGCACCGGGTCACCCGATCCCGGAATCCCAGATGGAACCCCAGATCCGAGCGGCTGTACGTCCTCCCGCAACGAGCATCCTGCGCGGTGTCGAACCCGACGTCAAGCCCCTATCTGGCACGAACTTCGACTCTTAGCGAGTTGCTCGTTACGCAGTGTTTCTGTGGTCCCGTCTGCAACTTGCAGCCACGCCAGGAGTCCGCTTGAGGCCAGCGGATGAAGACGCTACCGAGTGGCAAACGTCTATGGAATCGCTTACCCACCGTAATCGTGACAGCTTTTCGGTCAGGCGATCAATCCCGCATTTTGGACACTGGCAATAGATGGTTTTACCTGATAAGTCGGACCTACCTGATGAGCAACCGCATCAAGGGTTTTCAGTCCTTCGCCGGTGTTGTAGACGACCGTCTCGGCGCTTGGGTCGAGACGGCCGGACGCGACCAGCTTGCGCAGGACTGCCACGGTCACTCCGCCCGCGGTCTCGGCGAACACGCCGGTGGTCGCGGCCAACAGCGTTATCGCCGCACGGATCTCGTCGTCGTTCGCGTCGTCCATCCAGCCGCCGGTCCGGCGAACCACGTCGATGGCGAAGGTTCCGGCGGCCGGGTCGCCGATGTTCAGCGACTTGGCGATGCCGGTTGGGCTTAACCGGGGTGATGACGTCGACATCGTCGCGCAACGCAGTCGCGATCGGGTTGCAGCCGGCCGACTGCGCGCCGAACACTCGCCACCCGCCCGCCGGAGCCGTCGCCAGCCCCAGTTCGACCAATTCGGTGAACGCCTTGTCCACCTTCGTCAGCAGCTCACCGGAGGCCATCGGGATGACCACCTGCGCAGGGAATCCGCCAACCGAGTTCCTCGGCGACCTCGTAGCCGAGCGTCTTGGAGCCCTCGGCGTAGAACGGGCGCAGGTTCACGTTGACGAATGCCGTGGACTCGAATTCGTCCGTCTCGGTGAGCTGCGACGCAGAGCCGGTTCACGTCGTCATACGAGCCGTCGATGGCGACCACGTCGCCGCCGTAGACCGCGGTGGTGACGACCTTGCCCGGCTCCAGATCGGCCGGAATGAAGACCATTGACGGTACGCCGGCCCGGGCCGCGTGGGCGGCGACCGAGTTGGCGAGGTTGCCGGTCGACGCGCAGGCGAAGCGGTTGTAGCCGAACGCGCGCGCGGCGGTCAGCGCCACCGACACCACACGATCCTTGAATGAATGCGTCGGATTCGCCGAATCGTCCTTGACCTAGAGCGGGCCGGTCATCCCGATCGCCTCGGCCAGGCGCGCCGGCCGCGATCAGCGGGGTGCCGCCGGGGTTCAGCGTCACCCGGGTCGCCGGGTCCTGCCCGGCCGGAAGCAGGCCAGCGTACCGCCAGATATTGCGTCGGGCCGGCTTCGATCTAGCTCCCGGGTAACCCGGCCAAGGGCGGCCTCGTCGTAGGCCACCTCGAGCGGGCCGAAGCATTCGAAGCAAGCGTGCTGGCCGGCTAGCGGAAAGTTCGCACCGCAACCCCGGCAAACAAGCGCGCGGGCGGGGGAGCTGTCTCGGTCGGTGCGGGTGCCACAGTCATGGCAACGAGTCCTCTCATCTCTCCGGACGGCGAGAGCGCACGTTCGGACGGAATTGGCACCTGCCATCAATGGTGGTTGCCGGAGCGTCATCGGGCCGTATCCCTCAGCTCCTCTGGATGAGGTATTCAGTTGTGCTGACCAGGATATCCGAGCGGGATCGGCGATCAGCTCGCCGTCTCAGCAGATGGGTTGGGCGGTAGATCACAATTCGCCCCGCCGGATGCGGTAGGCAAATCACTTCACCGGGCAGTACGGGACCCCGTACGTCGCGGCCGGGTTCAATACTGGCATGACATTCCGGATTGACCGCACCGAACCGGCCACGGCCTGAATCGTCGCGCCGACGGCAAACGGGCCTTTCCGTCCCGACAGGACACACTCGACGTGGTAGCCGACGGTGAGATGGGCATCGCCGAACGGCGGGATCGTCACCGCCGCTACGCCGACTGGCCAGGTCGTGAACCAGCCCGGCGGTGGCGTCGGCTCATCCCGCGTGAGGATCACATGCACGTCGGAGACCCCGGACACCATGGTGACCGCCGGCTTCGACACGACCACCGGATTCGCGCTGAAGTTGTGGATCGCGATGATGAACGCGGCGTCGCCATCCGGCCTCACATACAGACTGAACCCGGGTGAGGAGACGTAGTTGTCCGGAAGCGGTGGCCGGGGCCGCCCGCGGCCTCCGATCGTGATCGCCAGCGCAGCCAGTACCGCGAGTGCGGCAACGGCGGCGACCAGCCAGCGGGCCACGCCGGCCCGCCGGCGATCCGGCTCGGGTGGCTCGGTGTCCAGGTCAATGAGGGCGTCCGCCACACTGCCAATCTAGGCGGTATCTATGGTCGGATCATGGACTCGCGCGCACAGGCCTGGTTTGAGCGGTCCACGTACGCGTGGGCGGACTGGACCGACGAGGAACTGATCGCGGCCAAGGACGCTAACAAGATCAGCGTGGCGCTTCCGGCTCTCGATGAGGAACCCACGATCGGCGCGATCGTCGCCGGTGTGGTTGCCCTCCGCGACCGGACCGGTCTGGTCGACGAGATCGTCGTGATCGACTCCGGCTCCCAGGACGGCACCGCGACCGCGGCGGCGGCGGCCGGCGCCACCGTGTTCCACCGCGACGAGATCCTTCCCCACGTCGGCAGCCGGCCTGGCAAAGGCGAGATCCTGTGGAAGGCGCTGGCGGTCACCACCGGCGACATCATCGTGTACGTCGACGCCGACCTCACTGACTTCCGGCCGGCGTTCGTCACCGGCCTCCTCGGTCCGCTGCTGATGGATCCATCAATCCGCCTGGTCAAGGCGTTCTACGACCGGCCGCTGCTGGACGTGTCGGCGGCCGGGGGCGGCCGGGTCACCGAACTCACGGCGCGGCCGCTGCTGAACGCGTTCTTCCCGCACCTGGCCGGCGTGGTCCAGCCACTGGCCGGCGAGTACGCCGCCAGACGTGAGCTGCTGATGTCGCTACCGTTCGCCGCCGGATACGGCGTCGAGACCGGGCTGCTTCTGGACACCGTCGCGGCGTACGGGCTGAACGCGGTGGCGCAGGTCGACCTGGGCCACCGCACTCACGGGCACCAGGACACCGCGGCACTCGGCCGGATGGCGGCCACCATCCTGACCACCGTGATGCGCCGGGCCCACCCTGGCGAGCAGTTGCCGACGACACTGACGCAGTTCCGGCGCGGAACCGGTGGCGCGATCGAGGCGTACGACCACGAGACCGCCTGGCCCGACCGGCCGCCAATGGCGTCGGTCTTGTGACCGATGGCCGATCGGCAGATGACCGAACACCGGCTACGAGACGACGTCCTTACGCACGAAGCGCCGCCAGGCCAGGGCGCCGAACAGGGTCGCGTAGACCAGCGCGCTGATCGTCCCGCGGACCATGTCACCGGTCTGCACCGGAGTCGACAGCAGCCCCAGCCACGCCTCGGAGTAGTGCGTCGGCAGGTAGGAGCGGATCGAGCCGAGCGCGTCGATCTGATCCAGGATGCTGGAGAGGATCTGCAGCAGGACCGCGCCGCCGACAGCGCCAAGCGGTGCGTCGGTGGACACCGAAAGCAGGAACGCTAGCGAGGCCACCACCAGCAGTGAGATCGCCAGGTAGCCGAGAATCCCCAGCAACCGCAGCAGAGCCGGGCCGGCGGCGATGTCGTCGGCGACGGTGGATCGCAGCGGATGCCAGCCGTACCGGGCGGTGCCGACGCCTAGCGCGGTGCCGGTCAGCAGGGTCAGCGCCAATGCCGAGTAGGTCAGCGAGACCGTCCACTTCGAACCGAGCAGTCGCGCCCGGGGCACCGGGATCGCCAGCAGGTAGCGCAGGCTCCCCCAGCTGGCCTCGCTGGCCACCGTGTCACCGCAGAACAGCGCCACCACCACGACCAGCAGGAACGACGCCGATACCAGCAGGGTAAACAGGGCGAAGTTCAGGCCGCCGCTGGTCGCGATGGCGGCCAGCGACTCGAACTGGCCCCGGCCGCCACCGCGCCGCCCGTTGTCGTTGTTGCCGAACTCGAAGGCAAGCAGGATGATCAGCGGCAGCACCAGCATGAAGCCCAGAGTCAGCTGGGTGCGGCGCCGGCTCAGCTGCCGCCGGAACTCGGTACGGTAGGTCAGCGTGCGATACGGGCGGTAGCCCGCCGCACCCGCGGTCTTCGCCGTCATGTCTGCCGCCGTCATCGGTCCCCGCTCGCTTTCGTATCGCCTCCGACCAGTGACAGGAACGCATCCTCGAGTCGCCTGCGAGGTGCCACCCGATCCACACCGATACCGGCCCGGACCAGCGTGGCCACCACGTCCGAGCGTGGCACCCCGTTCATGTCGACCACCAGGCCGAGTCCATCCGGCGTCACCGACCGGATGCCGTCGATCCGATCCAGGATCTCCCGGGCGGCGGCCGGATCGCTGACGTCGAACTGGACCGCCGGTGAATCCCCGACGATCTCGGCGACCGGGCCGTCGGCCACCTTCTCGCCCTTGTGCATCACCACCACGTGAGTGCACACCTGCTCCACCTCGGCCAGCAGGTGGCTGGAGACCAGTACCGCGCGGCCGCCGGTGGCGTACTCCTTGAGCACCTGGCGCATCTGGGCAATCTGGGGCGGATCGAGCCCGTCCGTTGGTTCGTCGAGAACCAGCAGCTCAGGTAGGCCGAGCATGGCCTGGGCGATAGCCAGGCGCTGCTTCATGCCGTGGCTGTACGTCTTGACCCGGCGGTCGATGGCGTCGCCCAGCCCAGCGATGGCGAGCGCCTCCGGCATCCGGGCGTCAGCCTCCGGCCGACCGGAGGAGCGCCAGTACAGCCGCAGGTTCTCGCGGCCGGACAGGTGGGGCAGGAAGCCGGGACCCTCGACCAGCGCGCCGAGCCGGGACAGCACCGGTGAGCCGGGTTCCAGCCGGTGGCCGAAGACGAAGATCTGGCCGGCGGTCGGCTGAGTCAATCCCATCAGCACGCGTAGCGCCGTCGTCTTGCCGGCGCCATTGGGGCCCAGCAGGCCCAGCACCTGCCCGCGCTGGACGGTCAGGTCCAGTTCGGCGACCGCGACGAAGCCGTCGGCGTACTCCTTGCGCAGGCCGCTGATCACCAGCGGGGTGTCCGCGTACCGGGAGTTGACGTCACCGCCACGGCGGCGCAGCCGGCGCCGGCCGAGCAACACGGCGGCGGCGATGCCGAGTGCCAGCGCCACCACCGCGGCGGCCAGCGCCCATCGCCAGGCCGCGTCGGACGTGGGAATCGGGGTGGCCGCGACCGACGGCAGGGTCACCGAGTCGCCATCCAGCGCCACCATGTACACGGCCGGGGTGGATGGAGTGGCGTACGCCTGATCCGACGTCGAGACGGTGATCCGCAGTAAGTGCCCGGCCTCGAAACGATGCACGATCGCGGGCAGCGTGACGGTGACCGGCTGCGCGGTGTCGATGGTCGGCGGCAGCCCGGTCAGCCGTACCGGTGCGACCAGGCCGTCCGGGAGTGTGAGCCCGCTATTCGGGTCGGCGTCGTAGAGCTTGACGAAGACCACCGCCTCGCCGGTCGGTGACGCCACCTTGATCCGCACCTGAGGCGCGCCGACCACGTTGACCGTGGCCGGCAGCGGTTTCGAGTAGAAGTCGGCGTGCTGGCCGGGCACTTCCGCGACCACACCGTTCGCGAAGGAGGCGAGCGCGGACCCGGTGCCGGGCAGCGAACTGATCGCCGCCGGGGTTCCGCCTGGCGGGTTCGCGGCCGGCTGCGCCGGGCCGGCAACCGGTACGGTCGTGGTCGACGTGCCCGACAAGCCGGGGTACTCCGGCGCCTGGAATCCGAGCGCCACCACGCCGTTGCTGCTGGCATCCAGGCCGGCAATCCGGGAGTAGGTGAACGACGTGGCCGTCTCGGCGCCGGACTGCTTGAGATAGGTGTCCAGCCAACTGCCGGTCAGGTCGTTCAGCCGGTTCTGATCGGAAGCGGGCCCGGAGCCGCCGTCATGCCCGCCGGTGAACCAGGCGACGCGTACCGGGGTGCCGGTAGCCGCGATGCCCCGGGCGTTGGCGTCCGCCTCGGACAGCGGGAACAGCGAGTCCGCCTCGCCCTGAATCAGGAGCGTCGGTGCCGTGATGTCGCCCAGAATCTGCGACGGGCTGGACCGGTCCAGCAGGGCTACGTCGGAGTCGCTGGCGCGCCCGGTCGAGGCGAGATCGAAGTAGACCGCGCAGACGTCGGCGGCGAACCGGCCGCACGCCGGGTCGCTCGGTGCCCCCGCACGGGGATCGCTGGATCCGCTGTTGCCGAAGAACAGCCCGGCCCACGCCTTCTTGAACACACCCTCGCTGGCCGGGCCGCCGTCGGCGTCCGGCAGGAAGGCGCGGGCCAGGTTGTTCCAGGTGATCATCGGAACGATCGCATCCACCCGGCGGTCGTAGCCGGCGAGCAGTAGTGCAAAGCCTCCGCCGTACGATCCGCCGACCACACCGACCCGCGGATCGCCCGGCGCATCCTTGATGATCTCGGGCCGCTTCGCCAGCCAGTCGATCAGCTGGGTACCGTCCTTGATCTCCCAGTCCGGGCTGTCCAAGTGGATCTGACCACCACTGCGGCCGAAACCCTCGGCGGTCCAGGTCAGTACCGCGTAGCCGCGATCAACCAGATCCTTGGCCTGACCGCTGACGCTGTCCTTGGTGCCGCCGAAGCCGTGCGCGAGCAGCACTCCGGGCACCGGATGCACGGCGTCGGCGGACTTCGGCCGGTAGTACGTGGTGTCGAGGTTGACCGGCGTGGCTCCGTCCGGCCCCGTGTGCACGGTCAGCATCGCCGAGGTGGTGGTGTAGGACGCCGGCCGGGGCGACACGATCCACACCAGCCCGGCAAGCACCAGGACGGTGAGCACTGACCAGATGATTACCCGGCGGCGGGTCAACCGGGGGCGTGGAATCGCCCGGCGCAGGCGGTGGGACAGCGATGCCGACATGTCGCTCACGGTACGTCAGGCCGAACCGGGCTCGCGTACGGCCACGGGCGTAGCCAGGACCCGGGACGCCTACGCCCCGGGTCCCATGAGCGATCCGTCAGGCGGTGCGCCGCCGACGACCGAACCGGGGCGGGCCGACACCCGCCGCCGGCACGACCAGCCCGGCCGCGCCGATCGCGATGGCGTTGGTCCCGGCCTGTCCACGACAAGATGTCAGGCGAAATGCCGTCAGGACTCGGCCGGGCGTGGGTGACCGACCCGGGCTCGGGTGGCGCGCAGCCGCCGCAACCGCTTGACCGTGACCGGGTCGAACTCCATCGCCTCCGGGCTATCGAGAAGCCGGTTCAGCAACTGGTAGTAGCGCGTCGCGGACAGCTCGAACTGCTCGCGGATCGCCTGCTCCTTGCTGCCCGCATGCCGCCACCACTTGCGCTCGAATGTGAGCATGGCGCGCTCTCGCACCGACAGCTTCTCCGTGACCTCCACAATGGGGAGTGGCTCATCGGGAGTTGTCTCGTCTAGCGGTGACTCATCCACCACTGACTGGGCGGGGATTGGCGGATTCGCTTCGGCGATCCGCTCGCCATCGTGGTCCGGCGGCAATGACCCAGTCATGCCGGGACTCTAGCGGTGGCGCCTGACGAAATGCGAGCTGGTCCGTTTGTGCGGCTAGCGCATGGGAATCAGACCCGGACGACGGTCAGCCCGGCGAACTCGAACGTCTCCACCACCTCATCGGTCGCGCCCGCATCGGTGACGAGCGTATCGATACGTTCGATCGGGCAGATGCGGGCGAAGGCGTGCATGCCGAGCTTCGAGCTGTCAGCGATGATGACGACCCGGCGGGCCCGCGCCACCATCAGGTTGTTCATCGCCGCCTCGCCCTCGTGGTGGGCGGCGGCGCCCAGCGTCACGTCGAGCGCGTCCACTCCGAGCAGGGCGATGTCCAGCGTGACCTCGCGCAGGATCCCGCCGGCCAGAGGGCCGACCAGTTCGAACGACTGGGGTCGGACCACACCACCGGTGACCACGATCTTCATCTTCGATCGCACCAACAGTTCGTTGGCGATGTTCAGGGCGTTGGTCACCACGGTCAGCTGCGCCCCGTCCGGGGTGGCACCCAACTCCGGGCGCATCGCCAGGGCTCGGGCCACCTCGGTGGTGGTCGTACCACCGTTGATCGCCACCACCATTCCGGGTGAGACCAGCGCCGCCGCCGCCGCGCCGATCCGCTGCTTCTCGGCCGAGTGCTTGGCGGTCTTGTAGCGCAGCGGAAGGTCGTACGAGACTCCGTTCGCCACCGCCCCACCGCGGGTACGGGTGATCATCTGCTGCTGGGCAAGTTGATCGAAGTCGCGGCGGATCGTAGCCTGCGACACATTGAGCTGCTCAGAGGCATCCTCGACCGTCACCCGCCCGCTGTTGGTCAGCAGTTCGAGCAGCGCGTTCCAGCGCGCGTACCGGTCCACTCGGCCTCCCCCTTGCAACAAAGATGAGTGATGTGTGCACAATCATGCGCGAAAGCAGGGCTCCCGTCGAGTCGGGTGCGCGAAATCTGACGGAAACGTCGCCGATCGAAAGGGCACCATGACCGACGTCGCCATCGCGCTGGACATCGGCGGCACCGGCATGAAGTGCGCCCTGATCGATCGCGACTTCCGGACCGTACACACCGAACGGCATCCGACCGACGCCGAGCGAGGTCCGGACGCCGTTGCTGAAACGATCTTGTCGATCGCGAGCGGGCTGGCCGCCACCGCCCGGGCGGCCGGCCACACGCCGGTCGCGGTCGGACTGGCGGTGCCCGGGGTAGTCGACGAAACCCGCGGGGTCGCGGTCTGGTCGGCCAACATCGGATTCCGCGACGTACCGCTACGTGATCTTGCCGAGCAGCGTCTCGGCATTCCCACCGAACTGGGCCACGACGTGCGCGCCGGCGCCCGTGCGGAGGCCGAGTTCGGCGCTGGACGAGACGCCCGCCGATCCTGGTTCCTCGCCATCGGCACCGGGATAGCCGCCGCGTACGTCGTGGATGGGCGGACCGACCCCGGCGCGCATGGGTCGTCGGGCGAGATCGGGCACGTACGGGTCCGCCCCGGCGGGCCGCGGTGCGGATGCGGCCAGGACGGGTGTCTGGAAGCGATCGCCTCGGCGTCGGCCGTCGCCCGCCGCTACCGGCACCGTTCCGGACAGGACGCGACCGCCGCGCAGGTGGTCACCCGGGCCGCGGCCGGTGACGACATCGCCATGCGGGTGTGGACCGAGACCATCGAGGCGCTGGCCGACGGGCTGCTGATCGGCGTGACCATGTATGACCCAGAAATGATCATCCTGGGTGGCGGCCTGGCGGAGGCACGCGAGCGGCTGCTCGATCCGGTCGCGGAGACCCTGCGGGGGCTGCTGACATTCCAGACCATGCCCGACATCCGACGGGCCGCCCTCGGTGACGAGGCCGGCAGCCTGGGCGCGGCCCTGCTGGCGTTCGACGCGGAGGCGCTGCGATGACAGTCGGCGTGGATGACAGTCGGCGTGGAGGCGGAACGACGACGGAGTATGCGGGCCGGATCGTCACACCCGGCGGCGTCATGGACGCCGCCCTGACCGTCACCGGCGACTTGATCACCGCGATCGAACCCGGTCCGGTGCCAGGCGACGCGCCGTGGATCGTTCCCGGATTCATCGACATCCACGTGCACGGGGGTGGCGGCCACGCCATGACGACCGGCTCACCCGACGCGGTTCGCGGGGCGGCCGGGTTCCACCTCGGCCACGGCACCACCACCATGCTCGCCAGCCTGGTCAGCTCGCCGTTCGAGCTGATGGACGAGGCGACCGCGGCGTACGCCCCGCTGGTCGCCGAGGGCGTGATCGCCGGCATCCACTTCGAGGGCCCGTACCTGTCCGAGGCATGCTGCGGCGCGCAGAACCCGGCGTACCTGCGCGCGCCGTCGACGTCCGAATTGGAGGCGCTGGTCGCGACCGCCGGTCCCGGCGTGATCCGGATGATGACGGTCGCACCCGAGCTACCCGACGCGCTGGATGCGATCGGCTTCCTGACCAGCCGCGGGGTGGTCGCGGCCGTGGGCCACACCGACGCCACCTACCCACAGGTCATCGACGCGATCGAAGCCGGCGCCACGGTCGGCACGCATGTGTTCAACGGCATGCGCCCACCGCACCACCGAGCGCCCGGCCCGGTGTACGCGCTGCTCGGGGCGCCGGGTGTGGGCTGCGAGTTCGTCGCCGACGGCGTGCACCTTGCCGACGACACGCTGCGGTTCGCCCTCGGCGTGGTCGGCGCCGACCGCGCGATGCTGATCACTGACGCGATCGACGCGACCGGCATGGACGATGGTGCCTACAACCTGGGCGGCCAGGACGTCACCGTGTCCGGTGGCGTGGCGCGGCTGGCCAGCACCGGCGCGATCGCCGGCAGCACGCTGACCATGGACTCCGCGTTCCGGCGGGTGCTGCGAATCGGGGTGCCGATCGCGGACGCGGCCCGGATGGCCGCCACCAACCCGGCGCGGGCGATCGGGCTGACCGACCGGGGCGCGCTCGCGCCCGGCCTGCGGGCCGACCTGTTGTTGCTGTCCCCGGACGATCACGAGATCATGACGGTGGTGCGCGGGGGCGTCGCCGCGGCTCAATAAGGCGCCGCGGCTCAATAAGGCGCCGCGACTCAGTAAAGCCCGGCCGGGCCGGTCCAGCGCGACTTCGGCAGCGGTACGTCGTCCCACGGCACCCGGCCGATCAGCCGCCACAGCAGGCTGCCGAGCAGGATCCCGGCCACGGTGTCGCTAATCCAGTGAAACTGCAGGTAGACGGTGGTGATCGTGAGGATCACCGGTGGCGCGATCCGAAGTGCCCACCGCCACTTCCCGACTATCCAGGGGCTCAGCAGGATTGCCAGGGTGCCGTACCAGACGATGGCGTTGGCCAGATGCCCCGACGGGTACGAGACGCCGCCGCTGCCGAACTGCTCAGGGTGGGGCACGGCGGCGGTGACCGGGGTGCGCGGAGCGGCGCGGTCGGTTACCAGCTTCAGGATGGAGATCGACACGAACGTCAGGGCGAACGCCATCACCACCGGCAGCACCGGCCGGATGGTGTGCCGGCGCCACACCCAGAACAGGGCCAGAGCCGCGCACGCGTAGGTGAAGAAGCCGCCCTGGCCGAGCAGATTCCCGGCCCTGGCGAGCCAGTACAACGGTCGCGGTTGGTGGTCACCGCACCAGTCGCTCACGGCGGTATCGATGCTCAGCAGGTGACCGCCGGCGAGCAGCAGCGTGAGACCGATGAACGCGACCGCTAGCAGGACGTCGAACCACCAGCCGGCCGGCCACACCCGGCGCCACGGAATGCTGCGCACGCGAACACCGTAGCCGCCCTGAGCCAGCCGGCACGCACCGCGGGACGCGGCCCGACCCTCGCAGCCCCGGAACAGGCACTCAGCCAGCGCCGGATGGGGTCAGCGACAGGCCCAGACGCGCAGGGATATGCGGCGATTTACCTGACTGTCAGCCGCCGGCGTCAGTTCACCGCGGCACTCTGCCCGATGATCCGGGAGAGCCCGGCGCGGGTGGCCACGACGACCAGCGCCTCGCCGACGGCCAGCGACCGCTCCGGTGCCGGACGCCACCGCGGCTCGCCGTCCATACCGATGACCGCCAGAGGCCGGGCCTCGTCACGCTCGCCGATATCGGCGATACGCGCCCCGGACAGCCACGAACCGTGGAGTACCGGTAGCTCCGCCACCAGCAGCACACTGCGGCCGACCGGGATCGTCCCGACCACCTCACGACCGAGCATGGCCGCCGCGAACGCGGGTGCGGCCAACGCCGAAACGCTGCGCGATATCTGGATGTCGAAGACGCTCTTGAGGCGCTCGGCGAATTCGCCGCCGAATAGCCGGAGCACGACCCGCAGCTGAGGCTGAAGCGCGCGGCCCATCAGCGCGTACTCGAGGTTGGTCACGTCATCCCTGGTGGTGACGACCAGCGCCAGGGCACCATGCGCGTTCGCGCGAGACAGCGTCCCCTCGCGACTGGCATCCCCTTGGATGAACGCGATCCGGTGCTCGCGTACGAACGCCGCGCCGAGCGGATCTTCAGCATGATCGATGGAGACCACCTCGACACCGCGCTCATGCAGCGACCGCACGATGCTGGTGCCGACATTCCCGATCCCGACCACGACCACGTGGCCACGCTCCGGGGCGGCCAGCACGCCGGAGCCGAGCGCCAGCCGGGCATGCACGCTGGCCTGGACGATCGCCGCGGACAGCAGCGGGATGGTGGCGACCCCGAAGATGGTCACCAGCAGCTGGATCACTTGCTGCGCCCGGGACAGCGTATAGTCCGGCTGCCCGGCGCCCACCGCGGTGAACAGCATGGTGTAGACGTCATCCCAGGCCGATTGATGCCGGTCGAGGATGGCGAAGGCGATCGTGCCGGTTATGACGATCGCGATCATCGCCGCGAGGCTCCACCGCAGCCCGCGGCTGACCAATTGGGTGCCGCGCATCGCATGGCGGACGTTGTGCCAGATCCGGCGCAGGCTTGCGCGACGCGCCCGGACGGCCGCCTTCGCCACTCCATCAGATTCTGGCGGATCGAGCGCCAGTACCAGGTCAGCTCGCTCATCGGCGTCGGGGAGCAAGATCCGGCGGGCGCCGGCCGACTTGGTCACCAGCGGGCACAGGACGTCGTCGGCGTCGCCGGCACGAGTAGCGCGAACCCGGCGCCCGGCCACCCGTACCGCGATGGGTTCATCCACGCCGAGCGCCGCGGACACGAACGCCGGCGCGGCGATCGCGGTGTCGGACAGGATCTGGGCGTTGCTGAACAGCCGCGCGATGTCCGCCCGGATGTCGCGGTTGAACAGGCGGAGCACGATGCGTACGCCGGGGCAGATCTCCTCGGCCGTCATGGCGGCCCGGATGTTGACCAGATCGTCCCCCAACACCAGCGCCACGGCATCGGCTGTGGTCAAACCGGCGTCCCGGAACGCCTGAACGTCATACGCCGGCGACACGATGACTCGTACATGCGGGAGCTGGCCTATGCCCGGGCCGCGAAATGACGCCGGATCGGGCAGAATCACCGTGACATTCGCGTGGTAACCGGTGGTCAACTCGTCGGCCAGCCGGAATGCCAGTGACGAGCTACCGCAGACGATGAACTTGCGCCCGGCGACCGGACGCGGTAACGCCGCCATCTCCGTCCGTGGCGCTGGAACGTGAATGCCAGGTGGTGAGGGATCTTCCACATTCGACAGGATATCGATGAGCCGACGCTCCGTCGACTTTGGGTGGTTAAGTCCGGAACGGATCGTCCGGTCGTTTGTTGAACCGTGCGTGTATCGGATACCCGCATTGCCGCCGTTACTGGTTTGGATCCGAGCCGGGCGCGTCTTCTGGCTAGGTAGATGAGTTCGGCGCCGGCTGGTCCGGCAGCATCGCACGCTCGGCGGTGGTCAGCTGCGCCGCGACATCTTTGGGCGGGTGGACCCAGTGGTAGGCGACCGTACTCTTGCGACGAACTCGCGAAAGACGATTGTGTACCCGCTCCTTGCTGTACCGGGCGAGGTGGCCGGCGCCTGCCTTGCGGCCGCCGGAGAGCTGGTAGCCGTGCGCTTCCAGGCGGCTGCCCATGATCGTCTCGCACAAGCCGATCTCCCATGGATCCAGTCGGTTCGCCCACGAGCCGATCCGCTCGTCGGTCGGCGCCTGGTGAGTCAGGGCGTGCCAGGTCTTTCGCTTCGGAACCGCCACCGACGCCAGCTCGTTGGGGGCCAGCATCGCCGGGTCGAACTCCTCACCGAGGAAGTCGCACAGCTTGTGCAGCTCTGACTCAGGGTCGCTCACCAGGCGTTCGTAGTAGATCTCGAAGTAGGAGTCCGGGTCGAGTCGCTTTGCGGCGCGGTTGCCCTCGTCGACACCTCGGGTCCATGACGAGACCGCCTTGTAGATCGAGTCCTTATACCAAGCGGCTTCCTTCAACGACGCCACACAGTCCCGGCCGTCCCGGACGATGTGAACGATCTGAGCGTCCGGGAACATGTGCGTGACCACATCAAGGTTCAGCAGGTAGGCCGGGCGCTTGTCGCCCCACCGAGGTTTGCCGTACTGCCGGGCGTACGCCCGAAGGACGATCCCGACCGCGGAACCGATCGTCGGCGGCCCGGCGACGATCTCTTCGATGGTCGTCTGCGGGTCAAGCTTGAGGTCGCGAAACGCGGTGCCCTTGCCTTCGCAGATGTACGAGGCGAGCTTGCGCCGGTTCTCCTCGATCGTCAGATCGCCAAACGACCGGCGCTTGTCATAGACCGGAAGCAGGAACCGGTTCTCCGGCGGAATCGCGATCCGTTGGTGCGCGTGCAACATCAACTGCAGCAGTGTGGTGCCGGATCGTGGGCAACCCACGACGAAGATCGGTCGGTCGTTCATTGTCAGCTATAGCCCTTCCGTCCGGCGTCCCTTTCGGTGGCCATCGACCGTAGCAAGTCGATCTCATAGGCACGTCAAAGAGTTACCAACGGCAAAAGGCCGGGCTACCAGGCCCGGCCTTTCTGACACCCAGCGCGACAAATTTTACAAGCGGGCGCCGCTCTCGGCGTGGAATGCGTGGTGAGCACCGACGCGGGGCTTGACATAGACCGTCTCGCCCAGGGCCGGGGTCTGCCGTCCGACAGTGCGGACAACCAGCTTCTCCTCGGCGCCGTTGCTGGTCGCGTTGCCATAGACGAAGGCGTCGGAGCCGAGCTCCTCGACCAGCTCCACCACCATCGGGATGCCGCCTTCGGTGGCGGTCACAAGATCGCAGTCCTCGGGCCGGAAGCCGATCGTGACCTGACCGTTGCCCTCCTGCTTGGCGGCGGCGACCTGGTCCCGGTCAAGCGGGATGACCACGGTGCCGAACTCGGCACCGTTGTCGGCCAGCGGCACCGTCTTGATGTTCATCGCCGGCGAGCCGATGAAGCCCGCGACGAACACGTTGGACGGGTGGTCGTAGAGCTCACGCGGGGTGTCGACCTGCTGCAGCACGCCATCCAGGAGCACCGCGACCCGGTGACCCATCGTCATGGCCTCGACCTGGTCGTGGGTCACGTAGACGGTGGTGATGCCCAGTTGCGCCTGCAGCGTGGCAATCTGCGAACGGGTCTGAACGCGCAGCTTGGCGTCAAGGTTCGACAACGGCTCGTCCATGAGGAACACCTGCGGCTTGCGGACGATCGCGCGGCCCATGGCGACACGCTGGCGCTGACCGCCGGAGAGCGCCTTCGGCTTGCGGTTGAGGTAGTCCTCGAGCTGCAGCATCTGCGCCGCCCGCTTGACCGCCTCGTCGATCTCAGCCTTCGGGGTACGACGAAGCTTCAGCGCGAACGCCATGTTGTCGTACACCGTCATGTGGGGGTAGAGCGCGTAGTTCTGGAAGACCATCGCGATGTCGCGTGACTTCGGGGGAAGGTGCGTGACGTCGCGGTCGTCGATGTAGATCGAGCCCTCATCGACCTCTTCGAGGCCGGCGAGCATGCGAAGGCTAGTCGACTTTCCGCAGCCCGAGGGGCCGACCAGTACCAGGAACTCGCCGTCGGCGATCTCCAGGTCCAGCTTGTCGACCGCGGCCCGGTCGGTGCCCGGATAGATCCGGGACGCCTTCTGATACGTAACCGTTGCCATGGCAAAGCCACCTTTCACCGGCAGGAACGTGCCGGACGATCCGAGTAAAAGGGCGACCGGCGAAACCCGCCGGTGGGCTCACCGTAGGCGCCAGCAGCAACGGTTGCCAAGAGCAAGTGGCGCTTTATCCGGTTTTGAGCTAATTCTTTTGTACACTGATCTTCCGGTACGATCGCCTGGAACACTGCCCAACTCGGCAGTACGCCGACGTGGCGCAATTGGTAGCGCACCCGACTTGTAATCGGGCGGTTAGGGGTTCGAGTCCCCTCGTCGGCTCAGACTCCACGACATCCGACCGGCGAAGCCAACCCTCGGCGGACGGTCAGGAGGACCGGAGCTTCCCCGATCGGATCCACTCCACCGCGGCCTCCAGGCGCTGCGCCGCTTCCCGGCGGCTTCGCGCTGACTCCTGATGGACGATCACCGACTCGGTTCCATGGCCGACCGATGTCACAACCACCGTCCAGGCACCCTTATGAACGAGCCGATGACGTATCCACCCGGCCAGCTCTGCCAGCAGCGGAATACCAGATGTCCACTGAAGGATCTCATTGTCGAGCAGCGGTGAACGGATCGCGCCCCTCGGCAACGCCTCAACGACGTAGGACTCGCCGCTCGGTGCCTCAATCGGATCGGTTGCCGCACGCATGTAGGAATCATTGCAGGTCAGATCCACGTAGTGCTTGCTCCTGAACTGTGTGGCTGGGCTTCGGCGGTCCCAGAGGGCATCCGCCGACAGTTCAGGAAAAAGCACTCCCGCGCCGGCCGAACCAATGCCATTCGACGCGCGGCAACGGCCGGGTGACCTCACGACGAGTCCGCAACCGATGATCGGCAGCAACTCCGCGATGGGCCGCGGCGGGTCACCCGCGCTTGCGTGCCGTCAGAAGTAGGTACTCCCACTCCATCACCGTCTTGCCATTGCCACCTTGGTCGTGGCGGCTGGCGAGTTCGGCGAGGTCGTGGTCCAGCCCGGCGACCCGCTCGGAGTCACCGGCGATCCCCCGGTAGGCGGCGATGGTTGGGCCGTAGTTCGCCTTGAAATAGTCGCGGAACTCGCTGGGGCTGCTGAACCGGTCGACGATGACCGTCTGGCGGTGCGCGACAAAATCGGTGACCGAGTCCCCGAGCAGTGCGCGGACGTGCTCCTCGGTGCCCCACAGCGGAGGCGGTTGCGCGCCGGGCGGGGGCGGGGGCATGTACGGCTTCATCGTCGCGAGCATTTGACCGATGAACCCCTCCGGTGTCCAGTTGAGCAGGCCGATCGTGCCGCCGGGGCGGCAGACCCGCATCAGCTCACGTGCGCTGGCCTGGTGGCGAGGGGTGAACATGATCCCGACACAGGACAACACCGTGTCGAACTGTCCGTCGGCGTACGGCAGTGCCTCCGCGTCGGCTTCCTGCCACTCCAGTTGCGCGCCGCGTTGCATGGCCGCGGCCTTTCCTGACTCCAGCAGTTCCGGAGTCAGATCGCAGGCCACCACGCTCGCTCCGGCCAGGGCGGCCGGGATGGCGGCGTTACCGGAACCGGTGGCCACGTCCAGCACCCGCTGACCGCGTCCCACGCCGCACGCCTCTACCAGGACCGCACCCAGGTTGGGAATGATGTCGTCGGCCACCGTGGGATAGTCGCCCAGGGCCCACATGCCGCGATGCTTGGCTTTCAGGGCGCGGTCTGCCTCTAACGCATCGATCTGTGTGGTCATCTCACTTCTCTCCATTGTCATCCAGCACTGGCTCGGTATTGACGGTAGGAAAGGGCGGACCCGCAACCTAGTACAGGATCTGTACCGGGCGTACTGACACTCCAGCGCCGATGATCACTCGTACTGGTCGGGACAGCGGCCGGGGACTAGCCTCCGGGCCATGGGATCCTCGTATGGCCAGTTCTGCCCGGTCGCCAAGGCAATGGAACTGCTCGACGAACGGTGGACGATGCTGGTGGTGCGCGAACTGGTCAGCGGCACCCAGCGCTTCAACGAACTGCGCCGTGGTCTACCGCGCGTGTCTCCCGCGCTGCTGTCTCGACGGCTGCACCAACTTGTCCGCGCCGGCATCGTGGACCGGCAGGTCGACGGCAGCGACGTGCGGTACGTCCTGACTCAAGCCGGCCAAGAACTGCGCCCGCTGGTCGAGGCGCTCGGCGCCTGGGGCATCCGCTGGATCGGCGAACTCGGCGACCAGGACCTGGACCCGAGCCTGCTGCTGTGGGACATGCACCGCAACATCGACCACACCGCGGTCCCGGACGGGCAGACCGTGGTCCAGTTCCGCTTCCCCGACGCTCCGGCCAAGACCCGCGACTGGTGGCTCGTGATTAACCGCGCCGAGGCCGACGTCTGCGACACCGACCCAGGTCATGCCGTAGCGGTGACGATAACCGCCAGCCTGCGCAACATGGTGAAAGTCTGGAGGGGCGAGCTGGGCTGGGCGGGCGCGCTACGCGCGGGCGTGATCGAGGTACGCGGTCCCGAAGAGCTACGGCGCGCCGTACCTCGGTGGTTCACGCTCTCCCCATTCGCCGCCGTACCCCGACCTGCCTAGCGATAGGCGACCAATCCACTGAACCGCCCGGCCTAGTTGCCGACCGAATCGGCCGGGATGGTCAGCGCCAGGTGATACACCGTCGGGTGGGCTTCGTGGCGGCCGTCGGTACACAGTAGGCCCGCTGGGCCGAGGCTGGCCTCCTCGTAGGAGGCGTGAATCGTGGCGACGTGCACGACTCGGAGCTTCGCCGCAGACAGGTCGACATAGCCGATCACGGTGTTCTCGGCGGGGACGCTACCGAACGTGGGATGGACCAGTCGGCTCGCGAACTGCCCAAGGTAGAGGCGGTCGCCGTCACGGCTGAGTGGGCGCCACGAGGGCAGGTCGGCCAGGATGGTGCCGGTCCGACCGTCGAGGATGCGCAGTGTTCCCGGGTCGGCCGTGGTATCGCGTCCGTACACGATGAACCGGCCAGACGTGGCAGTCAGCTCGCCGTCGGCGGTGAAGTTCGGGTAGGACCAGATGACCCTTCCGGTGATCGGATCGGTACCGGTACCTCGGTCCGTCTCAGCGGCGGCCCGTCGGCACAGCACATCACCGCAGAGCGCCACCATCGGCGGTGCGATATCCGGCTCCATGTCCGGTACGGTCGCGACGACCGCCAGTGTTGTCCGGCTGAGCAGTTTCCCGGCGGTGCCGGAGTTGCCCCACGGTTCGATCAGCATGTATCGGTCCGACCAGGCTGCGATCTGGCGATGCGCCGGCAAGCAGGCCGGGTTGATAGCCGTGACACCGCTTGCGATGTCAATCGTCAGCACCGTCCCGTCGGGATTGATCATGGTTAGCTTGCCCGGATCCATCGTGACGGCGCTGATGTCGAGGTTAGGCATGCTCCAGCGGGTCACCCCGGTGGTCAGGTCGACGCCGTTCCCGGTGCCGTTGGTGTCTTGAGCCAGCACGACGACCCCGTTCGCCGCCGCGACATACCCGCCGGAGCGCGTCCACCGACGGGCACCGGTCCGGGCGTCGTACGCCGTGGTGGACCTTGTGCCGGCTTCGATGCCGACGGACCCGTCGATGGTGACGTACGACGACGTCGTGACGAGCAGCAGGGGACCGACGCGGCGGTGACCCACTATCTCGCGGCCACCCGCCGCCAGCCGCCACAGGTGCCGCCCGGTCCCGGCGTCGAAGATGTCCAGCGGTGACCCGGTAGTGGAGTGCGTGCCGTGGCCTGGCGTGATCAGGTGCATGATCTTGGGCGCTGGACGCGCTATGGCGACGTCAGTTGCACTAGATAACGCACATGATCACGAGATAACGCACATGATCACGGATGGGACGGCGCCGACGCGCTACGAGGAGTAGCCCTTCCGCAGGACGACCGTGCCGAAGAGCCGATCATGCAGTGCTCGGCGCTGCGGGTCGGCCAGGATGGCGGCCATTCCGATCAACCAGATCAGCGGCAGTAGCAAGCCGACGAACGCGCGCAGGAACGCCCGGATCAAGCCGACGTGACCGTTTCCGGCACGCCGCACCACGATCCCGAAGAGCACGTCACCTGCCGTCTGCCCGGTGGCCCACCAGGATCCGGTGAAGTACGCGAGGGGCAGTAGCCCAGCCACAACCTGGCTGCCGAGCAGCAGCCAGCCGGGTGCCGAGCCGGCAAGCGCGGACCAGATCGCCGCTGGCCCGAGCGCGACCGTCGGGACCGCCACGGCGAGCAGGAGCGCATCGACCAGCAGCGCGGCAAACCGGGTGACGAGCCCGGCGTACGAGACCCGTGGCATAGCAATGACCGCGAACCCGCTGGCCGCGACCGCGATCACGACGAGTGATGCCGGCTGAAGGTTCGGCGAAACGCGGACTCGATCTGGTCGTCCGCGGTTGCCGTGACCTGCCGAAGCTCATCGGCCGCGGCAGACACCGCACCGTGGCTCTGCTCGGCAATCATGTTGCGCACTCGAGGATCGGTGGTCAGGTCATCGATCACCGCCGGCACCACCTGCGCACGTATGTGTGGCATCATCGCGTCGATCATTTTCGGCATGAACTGCTCAGTCATGTACGGCGTCATGTCGTCCACGACCTGCGGGATCGCCTTCTCCTCGGCCCACTTTCGGGGGGCGCCTGCCCGCGACTGCAGCCACTGGGCAGCACCGGCTTTGCTGCTTGTCAGCGCATCCTGCCCTCGGTTGCGCGCGTGGGTCACGGCCTCGCGCATCCGATCGACAGGCACGGCACGCCACGCTCCCTTACCAAGATCGGTAACCACGTCCCGGCCATCGGTCACCAACCCCACCACCAAGGCCGCTGCCGGCGCCTGCCTCTCACCGACCACGTGCAGTCGCTCGCCTGCCAGCGCCACCATTCCCAGGAGCAGGCTGGTCATTGAGGGCTGTTCGCTCGGCGCGTCCGTCTCCGGATTCACGGGATCCACGGCTGCCTCCCCGACTGGTCGCGCCGCGTCATCGCGGCCGTCCGAAGGAAGACTATTCGCATCCATGGGTAGTTGGATGACAAATAGGTCAATAGTCAGCAATCGGGCTGGCGCCCTGAGTCAGTGAGATCGGCGGTAGTTCGGCCCGGGCATCCATCCGGTAGCCGCCGCCCGGCCCACGTTCGCAGCCGCCGCAGCCGCCGTAACCACCGCAGCCAGGCGCCGATACCGCCGGCGACCATGCAGGTCGCGGACAAGGCGAACACGAGCGAGGCCAACTCGACCGGCCAGTCGGCGACCGCCGCGACGGCCATCCGCCAGCCGGACAGGAAGATGATCGGAGCGCAGATGCCCACCGTTCCGAGCACCGCGCGCCCGCGCAGCGCCAGCCAGCCCACGCCGCACATCGCGCCGATCCCGAGCACCGTCCACTCGAACGTGCTCTGCACCGTTGACCAGTCCCAGCCCAGCGCGAGCCACCAGATGACCAGCGCCGCGACGACGACCCCGCCGACTTCAAGCGGACGCGCGACACCGCCGGATGCGGTCCGGCCGGGCGAGATGGTCACGCCCGGCCTAACGAGGCAAGCGCGCCATTCGATCCGGGACTACCAGCCTCACCTGCCGAGACCCACCGAACGGCCGATCAGCCGTTCGGGTCATCGGCGATGACCGCCTGCTCGGTCAGTTCGATGAACAAGTGGCAGGCGGCGGTGCACTGCAGGCGGCGTTGGTAATACCGGCTGGACACGGCGAGGTCTACGTCGTCCAGGCGGAGCCGCCAGGTCCAGTCGGACCGCCCGACCCGCAGCAGCACCGGCACGGCCTCGTGCACCGCCGCGCGCAGCAGCGCAATCGCCTCGAAGCACTCGGATGTAGCGTCGAACAGGCGCCCGGACCTGGCCAGATCCCGGTTGTTGGCGGCGAGCAGGCGCCAGCCACACCCTTTGATCACCACTTTGGTCGCCCCGCGATCGCGAGCGACGTACGTCGCGAATCGCGCCAATGCCACTGCCAAACTCCCGTCCGGATCAACCGATACGGGCCAGATTGACCCACAACGATGGCGTATCGGTGGCGATGACGTGAACAGCCAACCTCGCTCGGGCAACGAAGGGCTGTCACGACTGATTACTCGTTGGTAACATCGGCGTTGAACGCAAGGTCGAGAGGCATCGATGGTCAACTTCGATCGCGGCGGCGATGGCCCGCCGCTCGTTCTCATCCATGGCATCGCCCACCGGTGGCAAGCGTGGGAACCGGTCCTGGCACAGCTTCGCCGGCATCACGACGTGATCGCTGTTGACCTGCCCGGATTCGGCGCGTCCCCGATGACCACCCGGCGCGGCCCACGCACGGTCACGGACATGATCGACGCTCTGGCCGCCTTCTTCGACTCACACGGGATCGCCCGCCCGCACGTGGCGGGCAACAGTCTCGGCGGCGCGCTGGCCCTGGAACTGGCCCGAACCGGCCACGTCGCCTCGGCGACGGCACTGTCACCGGCCGGCTTCGGCACCCCGCGCGAGAACTGGACCGCGATCGGAAAGCTGACCGCCTCCCGCCTCACCACCCGCCTGCCGACCACGGTGCTGCGCCGGACGCTGCGCTCCGAGGCGGTACGCCGACGGGCGTTCGCAAACTTCTGCGACCGTCCGGGACTGCTGTCCGCCGAGCGCGCGCTCGGTGATGCGCTGGCGATGCGCCGGGGCAAGGGCTACTTCCGGTACGCGTGGGCGTTGCGGCCGTACACGTTCGCCGGATCACCGGCCGTTCCGGTGACGGTGGCGTGGGCGGCAAGGGACCGCATCCTGCAACCTCATCAGGCCGAACGAGCCCGGGCCGCGCTGCCAGACGCGCGCCACGTGCTCCTCAAGGATTGCGGGCACGTGCCCATGTCCGATGACCCGGCCGCTGTCACGGCGGTCATCATGTCGACGGTGGCCGCGGCGACGGCCGCCTAATGAAGATCAAATCCACAATGGCGCGGCCGGCGTCGGTACCGCGCTGCTCGTATTTCGTGACCGGCCGGTACGCCGGCCGCGGCGCCGCCCGGTCGAACACGTTGACCAGCCCCGGGTCGGCGGCCAGCACCTCCAGCATCTGGTCGGCGTAGTCCGCCCAGTCGGTCGCGGTGTGCAGGATCCCACCCGGCCGGAGCCGGTCGCGCAGAAGCGCGACGGTCGCCGGCTGGATCAGCCTGCGCTTGTGGTGCCGCGCCTTCGGCCACGGGTCCGGGAAGAAGATATGGATCGCGTCAGCGGTGCCGGGCCCGATGCTGTTCCGATCACGCAACAACGCCAGCGCATCCCCACGGGCCGCCCGGACATTCGCGACGCCCTCACGCTCGGCCCGGGCAAGCAGCCGGCTCAGCCCGGGCAGGTGCACATCCACGGCGAGGTAATTGCGGTCAGGATCGGCGGCGGCCATACCGATCGTCGCGTCGCCCATGCCGGCACCGATCTCCAGCACCAGTGGCGCGTCCCGGCCGAACAGCCGGCTGACGTCGAGCGGGCCGGCTCCGATGGTGTGCCCGTGGGTGACCCATCGCCGCTGCAGGTCAGCCACGGCTCGCGCACTGATCCGCCCGCTGCGTGCATGGAATGTGCGGATCGTCGGCGGTTCGGTCACCTGCCAAGGTTACGGAACCGGAAGGTTCACCAGCCGCGCCAGGTCGGCTCGGTGGGCCGCCGGCGAGCCGAACGCGAGGGCGGTGCTCTTGGCTCGCTTCAGGTACAGGTGAACCGGGTACTCCCAGGTGAAGCCGATACCGCCGTGCAGTTGGAGGCACTCCTCCGCGGCCCGCACCGCGACCTGCGAGTTGAACGCCTGCGCCGCGGCGACCGCCACCGGCAGGTCCGGATCGTTCTCGGCGGCGCATCCGGCGGCGTACCGGGCCAGGGCGCGCGCCTGCGCGATGTCCACATACACGTCGGCGACCCGGTGCTTGAGCGCTTGGTACGAGCCGATGAGGCGGCCGAACTGGTAGCGCGTCTTCAGGTAGTCGATCGTGGTGTCCAGGCACCATGACGCGACTCCGAGCTGCTCCGATGACAGCAGGGCGGCACCGGCCAGCAGCGCCGCGTTCACCGCGTCGAGCGGGCCGATCAGCGTACCGGCCGCACCGTCGAGCGTGATGTCGGCCAGTTGCCGGGTCATGTCGAACGATGTCACCGGCACCAGGGAGGCGGCCGCCGCGTCCACCGCGTACAACCCCGCCTCGGTCGGCACCAGCAGCAAATCGGCCGGTATGGCGTCGGCGACGCTGGCCACGGTGCCGCTGAGCCGGTCGCCGGCGGCAGTCACGCTGGGCACCACGGTGCCCGGTCCGGCCGGGTACCCGACCGCGAGCGCCGCCGTCCGCTCGCCCGTGGCCAGTGCCCTGACCAGCCGTTCGGCAGGCTCGGTGCGCGCCGCGAGCAAGGCCGTTGTCGCGATCACCCCGCTGCCGAGGTACGGCACCGGCGCGACCACCCGGCCGAGTTCCTCGCACACCACCGCGGCCTCGCGGTACCCGGCGCCGGCGCCGCCCAGCCGCTCCGGCACGATCAGTCCGGCCAGGCCCATGTCGGTGGCGAGCGCGCGCCAGAGATCAGCGTCATAGGTCTTGTCCGACTCGGTCCGCGCCAGCACGTCGTTCCACCGGCTCCGGACGGTCACCACCGACCGCAGGCTACTGCGCAGGTCCTCGTCCACGTCCGAATACAGCAAGTCGATCATTTCGGCAGGTCCTTCCACGGCACCTGGACATCGGTGCGAACTTCCCGGGGCAGGTCGAGCACGCGCTCGGCGATGATGTTGCGGAGGATCTCCGATGTGCCGCCCTCGATGGAGTTGCCCTTGGCGCGCAGGTATCGGTGACCAGGCGAGCGAGCGAAGAAGTCGACCAGTGACTCGCGGTTCATGGCCCAGGTGTCGTGGCGCAGCGCCGCCTCGCCGAGCAGGTCCATCTCGAACGATGTGGCCTCCTGCATCAGCCGGGCATAAATAATCTTGGAGGCGGATCCTTCCGGGCCGGGCTGGCCGGCGGCCAGCTGCTGGGCCAGCCTGATCCCGAACAGCCGGGCCGCCTCACCCCGCACCCACAGTTCGGTGAGGGCATCGAGACCGGCCGGAGTACGCACCTCGGGGTGCTCACGCCAGATGCGGGCGAGCACGCCGATCTCGCCGGATTCGCGGGGCACCACCCCACCACCGATGGCCACTCGCTCGTTCATCAGGGTCGTTTGCGCGACCCGCCAGCCATCACCGACCTCGCCCAGCCGATCAGCGTCCGGGATACGTACATCGGTCAGAAAGATCTCGTTGAACTCGGCCTCGCCGGTCGCCTGCCGCAGCGGCCGAACCTCCACACCGGGCGCCCGCATATCCAGCACGTAATAGGTCATGCCGACGTGCTTGGGCAGGTCCGGGTCGGTCCGGGCGATCAGGATCGCGCGCTGCGCGTGATGCGCCAGCGACGTCCACACCTTCTGGCCGTTGACCACCCAGTCAGTGCCGTCACGCACGGCGCGCGCTCCCAGGCTGGCCAAGTCGGAGCCGGCACCCGGCTCACTGAACAGCTGACACCAGATCTCCTCACCGGTCCACAGCGGCCGCAAATACCGTCGGCGTTGCTCATCGGTGCCGTGCCTGAGGATGGTCGGAGCGGCCATGCCGAGGCCGATCGGGTTACGTCGCGGGTCGTTCGCCGGGGCGCCGGCGGCGACGAGGGCCGCCTCAACGGCCGGCTGCAGCGCCCGGTCGGCACCTAGCCCACCGAAGCCCTCCGGGAAGTACACCCAAGCCAGCCCCGCATCGTAGCGGGCGCCCATGAACTCGGTGAAGTCCGAGCCGGCCGGATCGTGCGCGGCCAGGAACTCGGAGACACGCTGCTGGATTTCCGTGGCGGTCAACACAGAGAAAATTGCATCACGAGTGCAGGTTTTCCTCAAGTAGGGTTTTGGCCACCCCCACCGTACGGATCAAGAGGTAGACATGTCTTTCCCGGCCGCCATCGATTCCATGCGCGATGACCTCATCGCCCTTCGCCACGAACTCCATCGGGATCCCGAGATCGGCATGGACCTGCCGCGAACTCAGGAGAAGATCCTCAAGGCGCTGACCGGGCTGCCGCTGGAGATCACGACCGGCGAGAAGCTCTCGTCCGTGGTTGCGGTGCTGCGCGGCGGCCGGCCCGGCCCGACGGTGCTGCTGCGGGGCGACATGGACGGGCTTCCGGTCCAGGAGCTCACCGATCTGGAGTACGCCTCCGAGGTGCCCGGTGCCATGCAGGCGTGTGGCCATGACATGCACATGACGTTCCTGGTCGGCGCCGCTCGGCTGCTGGCCGGCGTGCGCGACGAACTGCCCGGCAACGTCATCTTCATGTTCCAGCCCGGCGAGGAGGGCCCCGGCGGCGCCGAACCGATGATCGCCGAGGGCCTCCTGGACGCGGCCGGCGAGCGCCCGGTGGCCGCGTACACCATCCATGTGATCGCGGCACACGATCCGCTCGGCTGGTTCTCCACCCGGCGCGGTCCGTTCATGGCCGCCTGCGACACCCTCCGGGTCACCGTCCAAGGCGTCGGCGGGCACGGCTCGGCGCCGCATCACGCCAAGGACCCGATCCCGGCGGCCTGCGAGATGGTGCTCGCCATGGAGACGTTCGTAACCCGCAACATCGACATCTGGGACCCGGTCGTCCTCACCACCGGCTCGTTCCATTCCGGTACGGCCGACAACATCATTCCCGCGTCGGCGCGCTTCGAGACGACCATCCGGTCATTCTCGGAGTCCTCGCGCGAACGGATCAGCAGCGGCGTGATGCAGGTGTGCCAGGGCATCGCCACGGCGCACGGCCTCACCGTCGACATCGACTACGAGTTCGGCTACCCGGTGACCGTGAACAGCGACGCGGAGGCCGAATTCGCCGCGTCGGTCGCGGTCGATCTGTTCGGCGAGGACCGGTTCGGATGGATCGACAATCCGGGCGCCGGCTCGGAGGACATGTCGTTCGTCCTGAACGAGATCCCGGGCTGCTACGTGAACCTGGGTGCGTGCCCACCGGACCTGGATCCGCAGACGGCCCCCAACAACCACTCGCCATACGCCCGGTACGACGATTCGGTCGTTGCCGACGGCGCGCTGCTGCTGGCCGAACTGGCCAAGCGGCGGTTGGACCAGGCGGTCTCGGAGGCGCCGATCGCGTAGGGTTGGCTTATGCAGCTGATCAAGTACACGCACGCGTGCGTCCGTCTTGAGCACGGCGAGAACACCCTGCTCATCGACCCCGGCACCTGGGCCGAGGACGCCGCGTTCGTCGGGACCGATCACATCCTGATCACGCACGAGCATGCCGACCACGTCGACCCCAACCGGATCGCCGTGGCCGCCTCCGAGAACCCCAAGCTGCGGGTGTACGCGCCGGAGACGGTGGCTTCCACGCTGGCCGAGGACGGGATCAACACCACCACGGTCAACGTCGGCGATACGTTCAACGCCGGTGGATTCGATGTGAGGGCGGTCGGCGGCAAGCACGCGCTCATCTACAACGGCATTCCGGACTGCACGAACATCGGGTACGTGATCGAGGGCATCTACCACCCCGGCGACTCGTTCTTCGTACCGTCGGATCCGGTCGAGACGCTGCTGGTGCCGACGGCCGCGCCATGGTTCTCACTGGCCAGCTGCATCGACTTCGTCCGGGCGATCAAGCCGAAGCGGGCGTTCTCCATCCACGACGCGATGCTCAGCCCACGCGGCGAGATGGGTATCGACCGCTGGCTGGAGACCGCCGGACAGACCGATTACGGTCGGATCCCGGTGGGGACCGCTCGGCCGTTGTAGTCACTCGCGACAGGCACTACCGTCCCAATCCATGACCGCGAGTGCCCCCCGCCGCCCCACATCCACGTCACCGGAGGAACTAGGCTTCACGCCGCAGCCTCCGGTGTACTGGCTACGCCCCAGCATGCTGGCCGCCACGGCGAGCCGGGTGGTGCTCGCCGACAGCTTCGGCGCCTACCTCGACAAGCGTGAGCTGCAGGGGGCGCTGCACGGCGCGATCCATGACGAGCGGCCGAGCGGGTCGGATCACGCCGAGCTGTGGTTCGACTTCGTCGCCGATGTCGGTGACGGGTTCGACGCCACATACAGCGTCGCGTATCTGCTGGGCCAGGACCAGCTCACCGTTGGCGAGCAGACGCTGCAACGCGGCCGGTTCCTGATGATGGGCGGCGACGAGGTGTACCCGACGCCGAGCTCGCGCCGCTACGAGAACAAGACCAAGGGCCCGTACGAGGCGGCTCTGCCGGTGCCCCCGGCGACCGGTTCACCGAACCTGTACGCGCTGCCTGGCAACCACGACTGGTACGACGGGCTGACCGGCTTCACGCGACTGTTCGTCAAGGACGGCAAGGACCACATCGGTGGCTGGACCACCGCCCAGTCACGCAGCTACTTCGCCATCCAGCTGCCGCATCGATGGTGGCTGTTCGCGGTGGACACGCAAGCCGGGGCGTACATCGACGACCCGCAACTGGCAGTACTTCCACGCCGCCGCCGCCCAGGTTCAGGAAGGCGACCGGATCATCCTTTGCGGACCATCGCCGAGCTGGGTACAAGCGGCCGAGGATCCAGGCGCGTACGACAGCATCGACTTCTTCGTCCGTACCGTGCTGAAGCCGACCGGCGCGAGCGTCAAGCTGATGCTCTCCGGCGACCTGCACCACTACGCCCGGTACGCCAGCGAGGACCGGGAGCTCATCCACTGTGGTGGCGGCGGCGCATACCTCTATCCGACCCACCGGATGCCGGGGCAGATCACGTCCCGCCACCCGCCAGCCTGTCTCGCAAGGCGTCCGAGCCGCCGACGGCCTACGATCTGCAAGCGACCTACCCGACCAAGAACCGGTCCTGGCAGTACGCCGCCGGTGTGTTCAGCCGGCTCCCGGTGCGCAATCTCGGATTCGTCGGTCTGCTCGGCACGTTGCAGACCCTGCTCATGTGCGCGCTGCTCGGGCTGTTCAGCCACCGACCATCACCCGAGCCCGATCGCCAAGCGATGGCTGGAGCTGCCGATCGGCGTCACCTGCCTGCTCTTCCTGGCCGCGTGTGTACTGTTCGCGAAGTCGCCGACCGGTGGCACGCTCAACTCCGGTCGGCGCTGGGTACTCGGATTGATCCACGGCGCAGCACAAATCGGCGTCGGTGTCATCGGGACCCGGCTGTGGGAATCCTCGCCGCTGCCGCACACGACCTGGCCCTGGCCGGTACCGCTGACCGCCGTCTATCTGCTGCTCGCGGGCATCGCCGCGACCGAGGTCTTCTGCGCCTACCTGCTGGTGGCCAGCGCGTTCGGGGTCAACGTCAACGAACTGTTCTCGGCTCAGGCGATCGCGGATTCGAAGAGTTTCCTGCGAATGCACATCGACTCCACGGGCCGGCTCACCATCTACCCGGTCGTGATACCGCGCGTGTCCCGCTCGTGGCTGGCGAACCCGGATGCGGATGGTACGCACTCGTGGCTGGTTCCGCGGCGGCCAATCAAGTACCAGCTGGCCGAGGCCCCGGTCGAGGTCAAGTAGCGGCGGTCATCCGGGCCGGCCTCAGCCTGGCCATACGGTTGTGCGAACGAGCTAACGCTCGTACCGTTCGGCGTACTGTTGCCGTGACCCGCACACCGAGGCGCGGCTGCACGAGCAGCGGGAGCCGTCAGCGTCCAGCCGCACGACGACGGCGTCGCGCGGCACGCTGTGTCCGATCACCCGGCCGTCGCCGTCTGGGGTGCTGACCCGCTCGCCGATGCCTGGTGCGCTGGAGTTGAATTGCTGGTACAGCGGATGTTCGTACTTCAAGCAGCACATCAGCCGGCCACACGCTCCGGAGATCCGCAACGGATTGAGCGGCAGGTCCTGGTCCTTCGCCATGCGAATGCTGACCGGCTCGAAGTCGGTGAGAAACGTCGCGCAGCACAAGTCGCGCCCGCATGACCCGATCCCGCCTTGCACCCGCGCCGAGTCCCGAGCGGCAAGCTGGCGAAGTTCGACCCGGCAATGCAGGGTGGCGCCAAGATCGCGCACCAGCGAACGGAAGTCGACACGGTGCGGCGCGGTGAAGTAGATCGTGGTCCGGCCACCGCTGGAGCCCTCGACGTCGGCGACATAGTCGACCGCGACCACCTTCATCGGCAAATCGTGGTCGCGGATCAGCTGCTTGGCCGCGACCTTGGCGGTCGCCTTGCGTTGTCGTTGCAGCTGGTCCCGTTCCAGGTCGGCGGGGCCGGCCGGGCCGGAGATCGCAGGGAAGCCGTCGGTGTCCTCGCTCACCCACTGCGGCGCCCAGACGCACTCGGCGACTTCCGGGCCTTCCTCGGTCGGCACCAGCACCCGGTCTCCGACGCCGAACTCGAAGCCGGCCGGGTCGAAGTAGTAGAGGCGGCCGTAGCGGTTGAAGCTGACCGCGCACAGCATTCCCATGCCGCCACTGTAGTGGCCAACTCTCACAGTCCGGAACAGAAGCTATTCGGATGATTTATTACCTGCCTCCGCTGGCTCTTGCGTTGGCCCTGCGTGACCCAGCCAGCCCCTGCCCGGCTGTCGCTCGATAGGGTAATAAATCGGGCGAAGCTTCCCCGTTACTGATTTTCTCTCCATACGTTGATCCCGGTGTGAACCAAAGGCCTGCGGGGGGTGCAGGAGCCGCGGCGCTGGTGGGCGAGAGCCTCCAGCGCCGCTGGCGCGCCCGGTGTCACCACACCTCCAGATGGATCGCCTCGACCTGATCAACAGGTGGCTCCCGCCAGGTCACTTCGGCCAGCCGATCCGACCACTCATCTCGCAACCGCCAGCCCGAGTCGATCCCGGACTCGATTACGGCCAGTACCCGTTCGGCGAGATCCGCCGCGGCCGTGCCGGCTTGAAGTTCGGTCGTCACCTGGACCGCTTCGCGGGACCCAAGGCAGGCGGCGACTTCCATGGCGATCTCATCACGCGTGTGCTGAATCCAGGTCGCCAGCGCGGCCAGGAATCCGGCCGTGTCCGCCAAACGATGATCGGCGCCCTCGGTGTACTCAGCTAGGTGTGCGAATCGCGTCCGGAACGCCGTGGCGCCGGCGCCGTGCCACGAGACGGTTCGAGCGCGTGACACCACGCCCTCCATCGCCTCCGCCTCGGTCCGAACCAGGTCGCGGGCGCCGAGCAGCGCCTGCGGGTCGAGCCAGACCCAGTGTTCGACCGCCTCGGCCGGCATAGCACCGACCGCGCGCATCCGTTGCCAGAGCGGATGGGTGCCCGGTGCGCCATCGCGTTCGATGGCGGCGTCGATCTGGCCCAGCAATCGAGCAGCATGCGGCCACACCCGGGCCAGGAGGTCGTCGCTCATGATCGCCCCGATCGGCCATCAACGTCGCGATATGCAGCCGCGACCCGTCGCAGCCCCTCCGCCAGGCCGGTCGCGGCCAATCCCGCGGCGTTCACCTCGTGCCGGCGCGCGGCCAGGGCGGAGTCGTACAACGATGCCAGCGCCCCACCGACCGCGCCGAGTTGCCCCGGCCCGCCGGCACCGACCGGCCGCCCACCGGCCAGCGGCAGACGCCGCGCGGTGCGCTCAAGGGCAACCGCCGCCTGATCAACGTCGCGGCTCAACTCGTCAAGTTCCACGCTTCACCCTCCCTGCGTGCGACACCATGTGCCCGAATCGCGATCGCTATCGGGTCGCGATCGGGAGGTAATCGGAGAACGTCTCGGCGTGCAGCTTCGCCCGAGCCCATTCCGCGGCGTCCGCAGCCGCCGTCACGGCCAGCCGCACCGAGGAGCCGACCTCGGCGCCGGACTCGGCGAGCAGGTGCTCGTCGATCACCACGTCGCGGATCACCCCGGACACCGAGACCACCACGCGCACCAGCCCGTCAGGCGACGAAACAGTGACCTCCATCGCTTCGCTGGCTTGCCGGAACTCGGCGAGCCGTTCCTCGATGCGCTGGTAGCGCCGCACCGCCTCGTCGATGAAGTCCTCGTCGATCTCCCGCCCCATGTCGCCTCCCGGAGTGAACCTACGCCGAGAAGACATCGATGAGGAAGAGTATTTGTGCGCCTGTGGATAACTTCGCCCGACGCCCCGGCCGGCGCCCATCGGAGCGGACTCCCGCCCGGCCCGCGCATCGGGGCGGACTCGCGCCGCTCGGCCAGAGATGGTTCAGCCGCGCCACAGCGACAACATCATCGCCTCGACCGCGATCTTCGGCTTCACGTTCAGGTCAATCGCTTCCCGGCAGGCCAGGATCGCCTCCAGGCGGCGCAGGGCGCTGGACGCGGTCCATCGCGACGCCGCCGACCCGGACACTTCCGCGACATCGGTGTGGATCGGCTCGACTGGCGCGCCGATCCGCCGCACCAGCGCGTCGCGGTAGAAGCCGGCCAGGTCGATCAGGGCCCGGTCCAGCGCGTCCCGCTGCATCCGGGTCGCCCGCGACTTCTGCTTGCGCTCCAGGTCCTTGAGTACGCCGGCCGCACCTCGCGCGGCGCCGGCCGCACCTCGACCGGTCCCGCCCGCGCCCAGCGCGGTTTCCATCTCGGCGCGTTCGGCACTGTCCAGCTCGGCCACGGCGGCAGCCGCCTCCGCCTGGGCCGCCTCGATCAGCGCGGACGCGGCATCGAAGCAAGCACCGATGCCGGTAAGCCGGCGCGGGATGGCCAGCACCGCCTCCCGGCGCGCCCTTGCCTGCGGGTCGTTGGCCAGTCGCCGGGCCCGGCCGACGTGACCCTGCGCGGCGGCGGCGGCCCAGGCGGCTCGCTCCGGATCGGTGCCATCCCGCGTGGTGAGGACCGAGGCGACGGCGTCGGCCGGCGGCTGCCGCAGCGTGACAGCCCGGCAGCGCGACCGCACGGTGACCGAGACATCGTCCGGGTGGGTGGATGGCGTACAGAGCAGGAAGACCGTTCTCGGCGGCGGCTCCTCGATCGCCTTGAGCAGCGCATTGCTGGCCTGCTCGGTAAGGCGGTCGGCGTCCTCGACCAGCAGCACCTGCCACCGGCCGAGCGTCGGCGCGCTCTGGGCCCGCAGGACCAGCGCCCGCATCTCATGAACACCGATGGTCAGCCCCTCCGGGACCACGAATTGGACATCCGGGTGGGTACCGGCCACGGCGGTGTGACAAGCATGGCAATCGCCGCACCCGCCGCGCTCGCACTGCAGAGCGGCGGCGAAAGCGCGGGCGGCCACCGAGCGCCCGGAGCCGGCCGGGCCGGTGAACAACCACGCATGCGTCATCGCCGAGTTGTCGGCGCCGGTCTCGCCCCGGACCGTCCGGTCGGCGGCGATCTCGGCCGCCGCCAGCGTCCGGACCGCCTGATCCTGGCCTACCAGGGCATCGAAGACGCCGCTCATCGTGCCGGTGCCCGCTCGAACATCGGGCCGCCGAGTTGGGTGGTGGGCTCTGCCGGAAGCAGCGCATGCACTCGCTCCCGGACGCCGAACGCGATCACTTCGATCGGAGCGGTGGCGTCCACCACCAGGTACCGATCCGGGTCGGCGGCGGCGAGATCCCGGAAGGCGTCGCGTACCCGCTGGTGGAACGCCAGCGACTCGCCCTCGAGCCGGTCTGCGGCTCCGCGGTCGGCGGCGCGCCGCAAGCCCTCGGCCGGGTCGATGTCCAGCAGCACCACCAGGTCCGGACGCAGCCCGCCGGTAGCCCAGTTGGACAGCCAGCGCACTTCCTCGGTAGCCAGCGCCCGGCCGGCACCCTGGTACGCCAGCGATGAGTCGACATACCGGTCTGAGATCACGATCGCTCCGCGCCGCAGCGCCGGGAGGATCACCGTCTCGACGTGGTGGGCGCGGTCTGCCGCGTACAGCAGGGCTTCGGCTCGCGGCGACGGCGCCTCGTCGCCGGGCGCGGGTGGGTCGAGCACGATCTGCCGGATGCGCCGGCCCATCGGGGTGGCTCCCGGCTCGTGGGTGACCAGGACCGCCCGGCCGTACGATTCGAGTGATTCGGCAAGTCTGCGGACCTGCGTTGACTTCCCCGAACCCTCGCCGCCCTCGAAGACGATGAGCCGGCCGAACCCGGACAGCGGCCGGCTCCCGTCCGTGATGATCGGAGCCGCCAGCGGCCGATCCAGTTCCTCGCGTCTGGGCAGCGGACGCCCGCGCAGCGAACCGATCAGGTCGGGAATCAGCGGTACGCCCGGCTTGTCGTCCATCTGCCGGAACGCGACGATGCCGGCGATCACGCCGAACCCGCCGGCGACGAGCAGCATGGGGCGCGTTGTCGAGATGGTGTGGCCGAGGAACGGCCGCTGCCCGCCGAGACCGACGATGAAGCTGGACAGCGAGATGGTCAGCAGCAACGTGACCTGGGTGCCGGTCTGGATGAAGGCGAACACTCGCCCGCGCACGTCATCGGTCACCTCGGTGCCGAGCAGTGTAGTGCCCGATAGGAACGCCATGCCCGCCCCGACCCCGACGCACACCGCCCCCGCGACCCCGATCACCAGGTGCCAGGCGAAGGCCAGCACCACGACCGACGCTGCGGCCGAGACGATGGACAGCCCGAACCACCGGCGCCGCGACAGCGCGCCGACCAGCTTTGGCCCGGCCACAATGCCGACGCCCAGGCCTAGGAAGATGCAGCCGAACAGGATGTAGAAGGCAAGATCACCACCACCCAGCGACCGGGCGTAGAACTGAGCGGTGCCGACCACCACGCCGGCGCCGGCGAATGCTCCCAGGATCCCGAGCACCAGCCCGCGTACCAGCCGGGTGCTGGCCACGTATTTCCAGCCGGTGATGAACTCGCGCAGCAGGCTGGGCTTCTTGGCTGGGCGTTGCACCGCGCGCCCGCTGATCTCCTTGATGCCGAAGAACACCACCAGCGCGGTGGCCAGGAACGTCAGGGCGTTGAAGTAGAGAGCGATGTGGGTACCGATGACCGGGCTGCTGGGCGTCGACACGTGCGCACCGCGTGCCAGCCAGGTGATGATGGCCAGTACCGCGACCGCCGCGATCGGTGCGATGCCATATGTGGTGGCGAGGGTGAGCTGATTGGCGCCCTCCAGCCGACCGCGCGGCAGCAGATTGGGGACCGACGACTCCTTGGCGGGCGCCCAGATCATCTGGATCGTCTCGATGATGAACGTCGCGACCGCGGCCCAGCCGACCACGAGACGCGAGTCGGTGGTGATGAGGCTGAGCGTCGGGATCGAAGCGAACAGCCAGAACCGCGACACATCACAGATGACCATGGTGTACCGGCGATCCCAGCGATCAGCGACGACTCCGGCGACCGGCCCCAAGATCAATGCTGGCAGCATCCGGACCGCGATCACCGAACCGAATGCGAAACCTTTTGCCGCCGAGCCGCTCACCTGCTGGGAAGCGAACGTCGATGTGGCCAGCAGGCCCAGCCAGTCACCGAGCGAGGACAGACCGAGCACGGCCCACAGCCGCCGGAACGCACGAACCTGCAGGGCCGCCTTTACGGCGTTAAATCCAGACAAGTCAGTGTGCTCTGCGGCGCGAGCGGCCTCCTCAACCGAATCCACGCCTGCCACTCCCGATCGCCTGACCCAAGGACGCGCTGACCTCGGTGCTCCTACTCTAGACGCGAGAGCCGACGATTGCCGCCAACGGGGACGCTGGTCCGCGCCATCGTGGCTGATCACGCGGGCCACTATTGTGGCCGATCAGCTCGTCAACGCCATCTTGGCCGATCACCTCGTGCACCATCCCGGCCGGTTACCCTTTGCGCCATGCCCGCCACCAATGACCGCGCCCGCCTCGACGCCGCCACCGCCGAGCTGGATCCGCCGTTCGCGGTCGTCGATCTGGACACGTTCGACCGCAACGCCGAGGCACTGGCCGCGCGGGCCGCCGGAAAGCCGCTGCGGGTGGCGAGCAAGTCGGTGCGCTCGCGCGAGCTGCTGACCCGGGTCCTCGACCGCCCCGGCTGGAACGGAGTCATGGCGTTCACCGTGCCCGAGGCGATCTGGCTGGTCCGGACCCGGACGTGCGACGACGTCCTGGTGGCGTACCCGTCGGCGGACCGGTCCGCGATCCGGGAGGTGGCCACCGACGCGCGGCTCGCCGCAGCGATCACCTTGATGGTCGACTCGACCGAACAGATCGACTTCATCGACGCGGTGATCGCGCCTTCACAACGCGAGACCCTCCGGCTCTGCATCGACCTGGACGCCTCGTGGAAACCGGCCGGGATGCACATCGGGGTACGCCGCTCGCCGATCCACTCGCCGGCGCACGCCACCGGCCTGGCTGAGGAGATCATCAAGCGACCCGGTGTCCGGCTGGTCGGGATCATGTCCTACGAGGCGCAGATCGCCGGCCTGGGCGACGCGCCGGCCGGCCACCCGGTGCGCGCCGTCGCCATCCGCGCCATCCAGCGCCGCTCGATGCCCGAACTGGTCGCCCGGCGTACCGCCGTGGTCGCCGCCGTCCGGGCGCTGGCCGACCTCGAGTTCGTCAACGGCGGCGGCACCGGAAGCGTGGCCGCGACCACCGCGGACGCATCGGTCACCGAGATCACCGCCGGATCCGGCCTGTACGGTCCGACGCTGTTCGATCACTACCGGGCCTGGCGTCCGGATCCGGCCGCGTTTTTCGCGCTGTCCGTGGTTCGCAAGCCGGCGCCCCAGATGGCCACGGTGCTGGGCGGCGGCTGGGTGGCCTCGGGCGAGGCCAACCCGAACCGGCTGCCGAGCCCGTCGCTGCCGGCCGGGCTCCGACTCATCGCGACCGAGGGCACCGGCGAGGTGCAGACACCGCTGACCGGGCCGGCCGCCGCCACGCTACGAGTCGGCGACCGGGTCTGGTTCCGGCACGCGAAGGCTGGTGAGCTGTGCGAGCACGTCGACGAGTTGCACCTGGTCAGCGGGGACCGGATCGTCGTCACCGCGCCGACCTATCGCGGCGAGAGCAAGGCGTTCCTCTGACCGGTGCCCGGCCTGGACCCGGATATCACGCGAACGCCCGCTCCAGGTAGTCACGAATGACTGACCTGACCTCGGCGAGAACCCGAGCGTCGCCGGCCGGGTCCCGCCGGAACGCAAGCTTGATCAACGCGTCCGCGGTCTCCACCGCGATGGTCAGCGAGAAGTCCAGCCGCTCGCTGTTTTCCATCTGGAACGTCGAGGCCAGCAATGCCGCGAGTGCGCTGGCGATCACCGAGTTGTTGTCCTTGTGCTCATCCAGCAGATGCACGTCAACCACGTCGCCGAAGTGCAGCGTCCGGAATCCGGGAACCTCCCGGTGCATGGCGATGTACTCCTCGATGCTCGCGTCAACGCCATCCCACCAGTTGCCAAACGTGCCGCTCGCGAACCGCTCGGTCACCCGCTGCAGGTACGCCTCCAGGTTGCGAAGCGTCAGCGCCTGAACCACGGCCCGCTTGTCCGGGAAGAACTGGTATATCGATCCGATCGCGACACCAGCACGCTCGGCCAGCAGCGTTGTGGTCAGGGCCTCGTAACCAACCTCATCGACTAAACCCGCGCAGGCGTCAAGCATCCGGGCCACCCGGGCAACGCTCCGCCCCTGTACGGGCATGCGACGCAGCGGGCTGATAGGCGCGGTCGTTCCGGCCGCGTTCGCGGCTTGCGTCGACTGTGGGGGAACCGATGGCGATGCCGCCGGCGGGCTCTCCACCGGTACCAACGCCGCGGCTGGGGTCGGCGGCAGCGCCACCCTCGAAGCCTGTGCTGTCACAGTGCACTCCTTGTTGCGGCAGCCGCACCATCTGGACGCGTGCGGCTGGCGATGGAAACTTCTACTCGTCCAACGAGCGCGAGCGCACTACGCCACCGGTGCCCGGAATATCTTGTCTTGACAAGCGTGCGCAGGTGAGGCGTACTCACGTTAGTGCTTCGACCCTGACCCGGAGGTCCCCCGAATGAGCACTCGTACCTGGTCGAACTGGGCTGGCAACCAGCGCGCCGACGCCGCCCGCCTGGCCCATCCGGCGAGTGCGGATGAACTGGTCGCGGCCATCCGGGCGGCGCACTCCGACGGACTGGCGATCAAGGCTGTCGGCGCGGGTCACTCATTCACCGGCGCGGCACGAACCGAAGGCGTACGGGTGGACCTGGATCAGCTGTCCGGTCCGGTATCGATCGACCACGATGCCAAACGGGTCACCGTACCGGCCGGAATGAGGCTCCATGCCCTCAATTCGCTTCTGGCAGCCAACGGGCTGGCCATGCCGAACCTGGGCGACATCAACGTGCAGACAGTGGCCGGCGCGCTGTCCACCGGAACCCATGGCACCGGCGCGAAACTCGGCTGCCTGTCCACATTCGTCACCGGTCTGACCCTGGTCACCGGCAGCGGCGAGGTGATCTCGTGCTCGGCGACCGAGCGCCCGGAAGTCTTCGCCGCCGCTCGCGTCTCGGTCGGTGCGCTCGGTGTCATCACCGAGGTCACGCTCCAGGTCACGGACGCTTTCACGTTGCTCGCCGACGAGCGTCCGGCACGCCTTTCGGACGTGCTGCGCGACTTCGACAATCTGGCCGCCGACAACGATCACTTCGAGTTCTACTGGTTCCCGTACACCGACCGGGTCCAGGTCAAGCGCAACAACCGGGTGTCGCACTCGGACCGACCGCTGAGCCGGTTCCGGGGCTGGCTGGATGACGAGTTCCTGTCCAACACGGTCTTCGCCGGCGCCTGCCGCGTCGGGCGGGCCATCCCGGCGGCGGTCGCGCCGATCAGCCGGATCTCCTCACGGGCTCTCAGCGCCCGGACCTACACGGCGCCGTCGCACGAGGTGTTCTGCACGCCGCGCCGGGTCCGGTTCACCGAAATGGAGTACGGCCTGCCTCGCGAGACCCTGCGCGAGGCGTTTGCCGGGCTGCGCACGGTGGTCGACCGCATGCCGTTCAAGATCGCATTTCCGGTGGAGGTCCGGGTCAGCGCATCCGATGACATCTGGCTCTCCCACGGGTACGGCCGCGACAGTGCCTACATCGCGATCCACCAGTTCGTCGGCATGCCGTACGAGCCGTATATGAAGGCGTTCGAGAGGATCGCCGAGGGCCTGGACGGGCGCCCGCACTGGGGCAAGCTGAATTGGCGGACGGCGGACTCGCTCCGCCAGGCGTACCCGCGGTTCGACGACTTCCTCGCGGTGCGCGACAAGCTCGACCCCGACCGGATGTTCGCCAACGACTACACCCGACGCGTCCTCGGTGAGTAACGCCCCGTCGGCTGGCATCTGGCCGCGCACGGCCACGGGCCGCTGAGCCAACCAGCCGGCGGCCACGGGCCGCTGAGCCAACCAGCCGGCGGCCACGGGCCGCTGAATCAACCAGCCGGCGGCCGCAGTCCGTCGAGCAGCACGTCCATCATCCCCTCGGCGAGCGCCGGTTCGGACTCGCTAGCCACGGCGATGCCGTGCACCATCCGCATCACCACGTTGGACGTCACGTCCCGGCGGATCGTGCCCTCGGCCTGCGCCGCCGCCAGCAGCGCGCCGACAGCGTCGTTCATGAGCCCGCGACAGAACTCCATCGTCTCGCTGTCCCGGCCAAGCATGGCCTTAAGCGCTGCCCCGAGACCCCGTTTGTATGGCATGTAGTCAAGCTGCTCGCTCATCCACGCCCGGAGCGCCTCGACCGGCGGCAACTGCTCGGAGAACTCTCGCGCACGCTTGGCCACACCCTCGACATCGCTGCGGTACACGGCGGCGAGCAGGGCATCTTTCGTCGGAAAGTGCCGATACAGCGTGCCCGGGCCCAGCTCGGCGCGCCGGGCGATCTCGTCCATCGGCACGTCGAGCCCGCGCTCGGTAAAGGCCGCGCGCGCAACCGCGATGAGTTTCTCCTGGTTGCGGCGGGCGTCCGCGCGAAGTGGGCGTTGCGCCGTGGTCACGACCGGGCCTTTCGACTAACCGGAGAGTTTCTCCGTTACTATTGATATCCGGAGGGGACCTCCATATGATAGCCGGAACCCTAAACGGAGATACTCTCCGTTTAAATGACATCGGAGTCCTCGCATGACACAGGCAACCATCGCGCCGGCGCCGCCGCGCCCCGCGACCGCTCCGCCCGTTCACCACCGGCTAGCCCTGGCGATCATCGTCACCGCCCAGCTCATGCTGGTACTCGACGCGACCGTCATGAACGTGGCGCTGGTCCACATCAAGACCGACCTGCACCTGTCCACCACGGGCCTGACCTGGGTGATGACCGCGTACACGCTGACTTTCGGCGGGCTCCTACTGCTCGGTGGCCGCGCCGGTGACGTGCTCGGCCGCCGCCGGCTATTTGTCGGCGGGGTCAGCTTGTTCACCGCCGCGTCACTGGTCGGCGGCCTGGCACCGAGCGCCGGGTGGCTACTGGCCGCGCGGGTCGCTCAGGGTCTCGGCGCCGCGGCGGCCGGACCGAGCACGATCGCGCTCATCACCACCACGTTCACCGACGCACGCGAGCGAGTACGGGCACTGGCGCTGCTGTCCGCGGCATCTGGTAGCGGCTTCGCCATCGGGCTCATCGTCGGCGGGTTTCTCACTCAGACCCTGTCCTGGCGCTGGGTGCTCTTCATCAACGTGCCGTTTGGCCTAGCCGCCGCCTTGCTCGCACCACGTCTCGTCACGGAGCCGCCGCGCCACCGGATGCGGCTCGACCTGCCCGGTGCCATAACGGCGACGGTTGGCGTCGCCAGCGGGGTGTACGGGCTGCTGAACAGCGCCTCATATGGCTGGGCGGACCCCGCCACCCTGATACCGATCGGCACTGCCGTGGTGCTGCTCGGCTCCTTCATCGCCATCGAAGCGCGTACCGCCTCGCCGCTTATGCCGCTGCGCCTGTTCGCCGACCGCAACCGGGCCGCGGGCTATGTGAGCTTCCTGCTCGGGCCGGCCTCGATGATGTCTATGTTCTTCCTGCTGTCCCAGTACATGCAGGACGTGCGCGACTACTCGCCGATCCGTACCGGCCTGGCGTTCCTGCCGCTCGCCGTGGCCATATTCGTGATGACCAGGATCGTCCCCGGCCTCCTGCCCCGGTTCGGGGCCCGGCCGCTGGCCGTCACCGGGTCATCGCTCATGCTCGCCGGGCTGGCCTGGCTGGCTCAGGTAAGCGTTCACACCACGTACCGCGGCGGGCTGCTCGGACCGATGCTTTTGATGGGTGTCGGTGCGGGCACCATGTTCATCCCGCTCGCGCCGGTCATCTTCGCGTCGGTGCCGGCCCGCGACGCCGGCTCCGCGGGCGGAGCACTTCAGACGATGCAACAGATCGGGGCCAGCCTGGGCGTGGCCCTGCTGGTAACGGTCGCGACGGCGGCCGCCCGGCACCACCCGTCGGCGATACCGGGTCAGCCCATGACCAGTGGGCTACATGCGGCGTTCACGGTGTCCGCGGGACTGGCCGCTGTCCTTATCATGATTGGCGCCATTTTCCGTCGCGCGCCACTGTCCTCAAGCGAATAGGCGGCAAGTCAAGCGACAGGGGCAGGTGGCCACTGGTGGCCTCACCTGACGACGACGCCACCGCGACCACGCCAGCCGGAATCGCGGTGAGGTGCGCGGTGGCGTCCATCGCCGACCATCAGCCCTGATCGGAGGCGGTGCTCTCAGGCGTGGCCTTCTTGGCGGCCGCCTTCTTGGCCGTGGCCTTCTTGGCGGCCGCCTTCGGTACCGCCTTGGCGGTGGTGGCCTTCTTGGCCGTCGTCTTCTTGGCCGCCGCCGTCCGCTTGGTGGCTGCCTTCTTGGCGGCCGCCTTCTCCGGCTCGGCCTTCTTGGCCGCCTTCTTAACGGCCTTCTTGGCCGCCTTCTTGCGCGGCGCCGGACCCTTTGCCCGCTTCTCGGCCAGCATCTCCGATGCCTGCTCGATGGTCAGCGACTCGGGCGTCTGGCCGCGCCGCAACGACGCGTTGAACTCGCCGTCGGTCACGTACGGCCCGAATCGGCCGTCTTTGATGACCAGCGGCTTCTCGGTGGCCGGGTCGACACCCATCTCACGTAGCGGCGCCGCCGCCGCCCGCCGCTGGTTCGACTTCGGCGCCGCCAGCAGCGCCTTCGCCTCGTCCAGAGTCACCGTGAACAACTGATCCTCGGTGGCCAGCGACCGGGTGTCATCACCACGCTTGATGTACGGTCCGTAGCGTCCCCCGGAGGCGATGATGTCCACGCCGTTCTCGTCCTGACCCACGACCCGGGGCAGGGAGAGCAGCTTGAGCGCATCGTCGAGGGACAAGGCCTCGGGCGCCATCGACTTGAGCAGCGACGCGTTCCTCTCACCCATGCTCACGTATGGGCCATACCGCCCGGACTTGAGCACGATAGATTCGCCGGTCTGCGGGTGCGCGCCGACCGTCCGCTCACCACCGCCACCTAGGAAGAACTCCTCGACCTTCTCCGGGGTCAGTTCGTCCGGCGCGATGCCCTCGGGCAGGGATGCCCGGTCACCCTCGCCGTCCCCGTTGGCGCCACGCTGCAGGTACGGGCCGAACCGGCCGACCCGCACCACCACCTCGCGACCCTCGTCGTCCTTGAACAGCGGAATCGAGTTGATTCCCCGGGCGTCGATCTCGCCCAGCCGCTCGGTCACCATCCGCTTGAGACCACCGGAGCGGGCGACCGAGCCGGTCTCGCCCAGATTGCCGCCGAAGTAGAACGCGGACAGGAAGTCGTTGGCCGCGGCGGTGCCGCCCGCCACGTCGTCGAGCTCATCCTCCATGGTGGCGGTGAACCGGTAGTCGACCAGTTGCGGGAAGTGCTTCTCCATCAACGACACGACCGCGAACGCCAGGAACGACGGGATGAGAGCCTGCCCGCGCTTGAACACGTACCCACGATCCTGGATCGTTCCCATGATCGATGCGTACGTGGACGGCCGGCCGATGCCCAGTTCCTCCATCGCCTTGACGAGCGAGGCTTCGGTGTACCGGGCCGGCGGCTGGGTGGAGTGGCCGACCGCCTCCAAAGCGTCGGCACGCAGCGGCTGATCCTTGACCAAGCGCGGTAGCCGGCGCTCGGCATCCTCCGCCTCGGCGTTCTCGTCGTCGGACGACTCCACGTACGCCCGCAGGAACCCCGGGTCGGTGATCGTCTTGCCGCTGGCGGCGAAATCGCACTCCTCATTGGTGCTGGACACCGCTCGGATCCGCACCGACACCGAGTTGCCCACCGCGTCGGTCATCTGCGACGCCACGGTGCGCCGCCAGATCAGCTCGTACAGCCGGAACTCATCGCCGGACAGTTCCTTCGCGACCTCGCCCGGAGTGCGGAAGCTGTCGCCGGCCGGTCGGATCGCCTCGTGCGCCTCCTGCGCGTTCTTGACCTTACTTGCGTACCGGCGCGGCTCCGGCGGTACCGCGCCCGGCCCGTACAGTTCGCGGATCTGGGTACGGGCCGCGGCGACCGCCGACTCGGCGAGGTTCACCGAGTCGGTACGCATATAGGTGATGTAGCCGTTCTCGTAGAGCCGCTGTGCCACCCGCATGGTCTGCTGCGACGAGTAACGCAGCTTCCGGGATGCTTCCTGCTGCAGCGTCGAGGTGATGAACGGCGCGTACGGGCGACGCCGGTACGGCTTCTCCTCGACCCGGATCACCTCGAAAGGCCGCCCGTCCAGGCGCTCGGCGAGCCCCCGTGCACCGGCCTCATCCAGGTGTACGACGGTGCTGTCGGCACGACCTGTCGCCGGGTCGAAGTCACGACCTGTCGCAACCCGGTCGCCGTCGACCGCCACCAAGGTCGACGAGAACGCACGCGGGCCGTCCTCGACGCCTTCGAGGGTGGCCAGGGTGGCGCTGATGTCCCAGTAGCTCGCCGAATCGGAACGCCATCCGCTGGCGCTCGCGCTGGACCACGATCCGGGTCGCCACCGACTGGACCCGGCCCGCCGACAGACTTCGGCATGACCTTCTTCCAAAGCACCGGTGAGACCTCGTACCCGTACAGCCGGTCCAGGATCCGGCGGGCCTCCTGGGCATCGACCAGGGCCCGGTCGATGTCGCGTGGGTTGGCCACAGCGGCCTGGATCGCCGGCTTGGTGATCTCGTGGAAGACCATCCGCTTGACCGGAACCTTGGGCTTGATCGTCTCCAGCAGATGCCAGGCGATGGCCTCGCCCTCGCGGTCCTCATCGGTGGCGAGCAGGACCTCGTCGACCTCCTTGGCCAGCTTGATCAGCTTGGTGATCTGCGCCTTCCGGTCGGAACTGACCACGTAGAGAGCGGAAAAGCCATTGTCCACGTCGACGCCGAGGCGCGCCCACGCCTCACCCTTGTACTTCGCCGGCACATCGGCGGCGTTTCGCGGCAGGTCACGGACATGCCCAAAGCTCGCCTCGACGACATAATCCGGCCCAAGGAAGCCGGAGATCTTCTTGGCCTTCGCCGGAGACTCGACGATGACCAGCCGCTTTGTGGAACTCGGCACGTCACTCCCCATGTTGCTCTCAGTCAGCCGCTGGCGCGGACGCCCCCGATCGGCATACTCCGGAAACCGGACGATTCGGCCATCGAGCACTGTCACACGCCAGACGGCGCCACGCTACACCCAGAGTCCACCGTGATCGGCGTCACGGGCTGCATTCATCCCCTCACGATCATCCCACCGCGCCGGAAACCAGCGATCCGGGCGCCCTCACGGCCAGGCGTCCGGTGGCGCCGGCGCCGGCCGATCACCGATCATCTCGGCGAGCCGGGCGAGCCGGCGGCGCCCAATGATCCGCAGCGCCGGGCCGGTGCCCCCCGGACCACCCGATCGGACGATCTCGCTCGGCAGCCCGACAACGCCCAGGAGACGTTGCGTGGCGGCGGCGACACCATCTTCACACCGGCCCATCCGCAGTGTGACACCCAGCGGGTCACGATATCCCGCGGCCGTCATCCACAGTCGCAAACGGCGACCTTCGAGAGCAAATCCTGGCGGCGGCACCTTCACGGCGCCTCTCAGCCACGCGGAGGCGAGCCCGGCGAGCACGGCGCTATACGGCGTACGGACGCCGATGTGCTCGTCGACTGTGGACACGCACGTGGCGGCCAGCCCGCGCGAGCGCATCTCGGCCGCCAGCGCGGCCGCCCGCCACCGCTCCTCGACCACGACGCTGACCCGGGCGGTGCCGCCCATTCGCACCACCTGCCCGGGGCCGATCAGCAGGCCGGCCAGATCGTCCGGCGCGGGCGCGGCGGCCTCGGCGCCGAACAGGGACAGCTGCCGGGTTACCGACACGCGGCCACTGTATCGAAATCGGTCTGCAGTTCCGATGAGACAAGCTGGTTGGTGTCAATGCCGGACTTGCCGTACTCGGCGGTCAGCGTGGTCATGGCCGCGGCCACCCCCTTGTAGAAGGCGTTCTCGTCGGCCGTGTCCAGGGCCCCTATCGTGGTGCGCGCATGGCGGTATGCGGCTGATACCCGTTGCAGCGAGGTGACGAACCGATCCTCGATGACGGCACCGCCGGCGACGTTCGGCACGCCCGCCGCCCGCACCGCGGAGGCCGCCTTGTCCGTGGCGGCACGGGCCCCATCCAGCAGTTCCAGCAGGCGCGTACGGGTCTGTTCGGCGGTTGTCGCGGACGAAACGGCCTGCTGCGCGGTGGCGTTCAACGAAGCGATCTCGTCGCGCCACGGCGATAGCGCCCGGCACACGTCGGCGGTCCACGCCTTCGGCGCGACCGGGTGGGGCCGATGTGCGCAGCCGCCAAGACCAACGCCGAGAATCAGGAGGAGCGCGACGGGTACGGCCAGCCGGGCGCGATTCATGCACCGAACTCTAGAGCCTGATCACGCCATCGAGCCGGTCCGGAGAACCGCGCCGTCGGCCAGCGGGCCCCGATGGCCTCTGGCCAGTAATCGTTACGTGCCGTACGGGAGCCGATATCAGATGTCGGCTTGCCCGATTTGGCTCGCCAACGTACCGTGACCGGTTGGTCGACGGCTGGCGTCGACGACTATATCCAAGGATCGGACATATGCGGCGTCTACCCTTAATTCGCAGCATCGTGGCGACCCTGTTCGGCCTCAGCATCGCCGCAGTCGCCGGTGCCATCGTCGCGCCGGGCATGGCCGTGGCCGCTAACCCCTGCTGCCAGGTAGCCATCGATTCGCTGCCGTCGCAGTTCCACGCGGGCGCGGCTGGCGAGAACTTCCATGTGGTGGTCAAGAACACCAGCCAGAACTCCATCGGCGGCGTCACAGTGACGCTGGCGTTCAAGGCTGCCGGGCTCAATCGCAACCAGGTTCACTTGCAGTATCAGCGCAACGGCGGCTGGCGCGGCGTCGGTACCCGGAACCAGAACGGGACGATCGTCGCCACCAGCTCGCCCAACTCCGACTTCTTCCGGCACAACAGCATCTCGCCCGGCCAGACGGTCACGTTCACGTACCGGCTGTCGTTCGGCACGAAGGCGCCGACCTCGTCACTGGCCGTGTGGCTGTCCGTCGCGCCCAGCGGGCATCCGGGCCAGGCCGCCCAGAACGGGCCGTACCGGTCATCGATCGTCGGGGAGGGCGCCAACTCCAACCCGACGCCCACGCCGACCCCGACGCCGACCGACACCCCGACCGATTCGGCGACCGCCACCCCGACCGATCCGGCCACCACCGATGACTCGCAGGATGCCGGCGCCATCGCCGGACCGACCACAATCGGCGGCGATGGCGGGGGCAGCGGCGGCGGCGGAATGACCTGGCTTGCCTACACCATCGGCGCGTTGCTGCTGCTGGCCGGCGTCGGCGTGATCGGCACACTGCTGTGGCGACGGGGTCCGCAGCCGGTCGAGACGGAGTGGGCCGAGAACGAGTACGGGCAGTCGGCCTACCCGGCCGCCCCGGCGCCGGACTACCCGCCGACCACGGCCTTTTCGCCACCGGCGTCGGCGCCCGTGGCCCCGCCCGCGGCCGCGTACCCGGCCCACACCATGCCGATGCAGGCGACACCGACGGGCTACGACAAGCCCGGCCGGCACAGCGCCCCGGGGTCGGCCTACCCGGCGCCACAGGACCCGTACGCCGACGAGACGATGATCGATCCGCGCTGACCGGCAAGCCGATACGCCAAGCGGGCGCCTTCCCCAGCCGGGGAAGGCGCCCGCGTCGGTAGCCGGTCCAGGACCTCTTAGCCGGTCCTAGACCTCGACCTTCTTGCTCGACTTGCCGGACGCGTCGCTCGCCTTGGAGCCCTCAGCTTTTCCCGGGCCGTCCAGCGCGGCTTCGACCGCGTCCCCGGTGCTCCCGTCGCCGTCACCGACTTCGGACATCGCCATCGGCTTGCGCTTGCTGTTGTAGATCGCCGCGGCGATGATCAGCGCGGCGACCACCGCGATGGTGATCCGGAGCGGCGTGTTCTTGTCCGATCCGGTGCTCCACATCACCACAGCCGGAGCGATCAGCAGCGACACCAGGTTCATGACCTTGATCAGCGGGTTGATCGCCGGGCCGGCGGTGTCCTTGAACGGGTCGCCGACGGTGTCGCCGATGACGGTCGCCGCGTGCGCCGGAGAGCCCTTGCCGCCGTAAATGCCGTCTTCGACCATCTTCTTGGCGTTGTCCCATGCGCCACCGGAGTTGGCCAGGAACACCGCCATTAGCGTGCCGGCGCCGATAGCGCCCGCGAGGTATGCGGCCAGCGGACCGACACCCAAGCCGAATCCGACCGCAATGGGTGCGAAGATCGCCAGCAGGCCGGGGGTGACCAGCTCGCGCTGCGCATCCCGGGTGCAGATGTCGACGACCTTGCCGTATTCCGGGCGCTGGGTGCCGTCCATGATGCCCGGGAAGTCCCGGAACTGACGCCGGACCTCGAACACCACGGCGCCCGCCGAACGGGACACTGCATTGATCGCCAGCCCGGAGAACAGGAACACCACGGCCGCACCGATCAGCAGGCCCACCAGGTTGTTCGGGCGCGACACGTTGAACAGGTTGTTTAGGTCGAGCGCCGAACCGGCCTTCGCGATGGCCGTGCCGATGGTGTCGGTGTAGGAACCGAAGAGCGCGGTGGCCGCGAGCACCGCGGTGGCGATTGCGATTCCCTTGGTGATCGCCTTGGTGGTGTTGCCCACCGCGTCCAGGTCGGTGAGGACCCGCGCACCTTGTTCGTCGATCTCGCCGGACATCTCCGCGATGCCTTGAGCGTTGTCCGAAATCGGGCCGAAGGTGTCCATGGCGACGATGACGCCGACCGTGGTCAGCAGGCCGGTGCCGGCGAGCGCGACAGCGAACAGCGACAGGATGATCGAACCGCCGCCGAGCAGGAACGCGCCGTAGACGCCAGCGCCGATCAGAAGCGCCGAATAAACCGCCGACTCGAAACCGACCGAGACGCCGGCGAGGATCACCGTGGCCGGGCCGGTCAGCGACGACCTGCCGATGTCCTTGACCGGACGCCGGGTGGTCTCGGTGAAGTAGCCGGTAAGCGCCTGGATGACGGCCGCCAGCACGATGCCGATGACGACCGCGATGATCGCAAACCAGATCGGGTTGACCGGCGGGTTGTCGCCCTTGGCGAAGCCAAGGATCTCCCGGTAGCCGCCTCCCAGCAGCGCGGTCCAGCTGCTCTTCAGGTACATGAACGAGGCAGCGGCAACCAGCACGGCGGAGATCACCGCAGACGTGTAGAACGCGCGGTTGATCGCGGTCAGGCCGGACTTGTCGGTCTTGCGCAGCCGGGTGATGAAGACACCCACGATCGCGGTGAGGACCCCGATGGTCGGCACGATCAACGGGAAGACCAGGCCGTAGGTGCCGAACGCGGTCTTGCCCAGGATCAGGGCCGCCACCAGGGTGACGGCGTAAGACTCGAACAGATCGGCGGCCATGCCGGCGCAGTCGCCGACATTGTCGCCTACGTTGTCCGCGATGGTCGCTGCGTTGCGCGGGTCATCCTCAGGGATGCCCTGCTCAACCTTGCCGACCAGGTCGGCGCCGACGTCCGCGGCCTTGGTGAAGATGCCGCCGCCGACCCGCATGAACATGGCGAGCAGGGCCGCGCCGAATCCGAAGCCCTCCAGGACTGTCGGAGCGTCGCCCTGGTAGATGAGAACCACCACGGAAGCGCCCAGCAGACCTAGACCGACGGTCAGGAACCCGACCACGCCACCGGTGCGGAACGCGATCTGCATCGCCCGCTCGCGGCCGCCCTCGCCGGTGTTCGCCGCGGCCGCCACCCGCAGGTTGGCTCGGGTGGCCAGGGCCATGCCGGCGCCGCCGATGAATGAGCTGAACAGCGCACCCACGACGAAGAACACCGACCGGCCGATCCGCACGCCCACGCCGCCTTCATTGACCGGCAGGGCGAGGAGCAGCAGCACCGCGACGATGACGAAGACGCCGAGGGTCTTGAACTGACGGAACAGATAAGCGGACGCGCCCTCCTGCACTGCCCCGGCGATGTCTTGCATTTTCTTTGTACCCGTACCGGTGTTGAGTACCGCCTTCACGAAGCCGGCGGCGAAGCCAAGAGCCACGAGGGCGATAGCCGCCGCGATGACTACGTAGGCAATATTGCTTCCGGTAAGGGACAGCTCGCCAGCGGCGAGGGTGGTCCCGGACATCCGTTGTCCTCCTGTACCGATTTGCGTCGTTCACGAGTCGGCATCTATGCGCGCCGACCAGGGATGTTGAAGATGACCCGCGTACTTTAGCTGCCAGCCGTGGTGGTGGTCACACCGAGTACTGTCCGTGTCCTGGAGATCGGTACGCCCGTGCTACCGCGAAGGCCCAGTTGGCCAGGACATTTGCACTTCGGTGCCGACGCCGGCCGGTGCCGGGCGGACAGACAAGTCGGTGACCACGCCGGCGATCAGCGTCAGCCCCATCTCGACCGCGACGTCCTCCTCCTTGGCCACATCCGGAATGTCCTGCTGGTCGATGAGGTCCGCCAGGGGAACCGTGGTGGCGCCGGTGTCGGCGGGCGCCCGGTCCGTCACGCGTACCGTGAACTGCGACTCCACCTGGAGTTCCACCTCTACAAGATCGTCGAGGGCAAAGCGGCGGTGCAGTGCTACCGCCCGCGAGCAGGCCTCACCGATCGCTTGACGGACCTCGTCCAGGGCCGCTTCGGCCACCCCGGCGCGGCGCGCGACCGCCACCCCGACCAGGCGTGCCGTGCGCACATGCGCCGGAGCAGGGCTGAACGACAGGTGCACCGTCGCCATCTATTCGGGCCCTCAGCCGGCCGCGCCGGCAGTCGCCGCCTCGACCGTTGGATAGACCGTGAATACCTGATCGAGTCCGGTGATCCGGAAGATCTTGAGGATGCGTTCCTGATCGCAAACCAAGGAGAAGTCACCGCCGGCGAGGCGCATCCGCTTCAACCCGCCGACCAGCACGCCAAGACCGGTCGAGTCGAGGAACTCGACCCGCTCCAGGTCGACGGTGACTGCCCGGGCTCCACCGTCGACCAGCTCGATCAGCCGCTCGCGCAGCACCGGCGCGGTGTAGACGTCGATCTCCCCGCCGACTTCCAGGATCGTCCGAACGCCGACTTGCCGGGTCGACAACGACAAATCCATAGCGGGCCTCCTGTGGGTCGAATCAGTGTCCCGGACATGAATCTAACCACCGCATCGGCACCGAGTTATACCTTGGTTACTCCTTTTGGACATCCGCCCAAGCGAGTGGGACAGTGCAGGACGTGACCGCAACCCCTGACCTGCGGAACCACGCGGGTGGCCCGGACCTCGCCGCACCCGGGCCGGACGACCTGCTCAAACGGCTCGTTCGGGGACAAGACTGCCTTACCCACGTCGAGCGGGTTCCGCCGCGAGCCGGCACGCGCGTGGACTGGCCGTCGTGGATCCCGGGTCCGATCTCCCAGGCGTTCATCGAGCGGGGCGTCAAGCAACCGTGGTCGCATCAGGCCGAGGCGGCCGGCCTGGCCCGGGACGGTCATCATGTCGTGGTGTCGACCGGCACCGGTTCCGGCAAGTCGCTGGCTTATCAACTGCCGGTGCTCGCGGCCCTGACCGAGTCGCCTCGCCCGACGGCTGTCTATCTGGCGCCCACCAAGGCGCTCGCGGCCGACCAACTGCGCGGCTTGGTCGAGCTGGATCTGCCCGGAATCCGGCCCGCCACCCTCGACGGCGACACGCCCTACGAGGAGCGGGAGTGGGTCCGCAACCATGGCCGGTTGATCCTCACGAATCCCGACATGGTCCACTACACCCTGCTGCCCCGCCACGCAGCCTGGTCCGGACTCTGGCGCCGGCTGCGGTTCGTTGTCATCGACGAGTGCCACACCTACCGCGGCGTCTTCGGATCCCACGTCGCCCAGGTCATCCGGCGGTTGCGCCGGGTCTGCCGACGGTACGGATCCGATCCGGTCTTCATCCTCGCGTCCGCCACGGTCAGCGATCCGGGCACGGCGGCCGAACGGTTGATCGGTTTGCCGGTCCGTGCGGTGACCGAGGACGGCTCGCCTCGCGGCGGCGTCACGTTCGGGCTGTGGGAACCGCCGATCATCCTGCCGGGCGGCGCCGATGGTCCGGAGCCGGAGCCCGGCGTCCGCAAGTCGGCACTGCGCCAGACCGCGGACCTGCTCGCCGACTCGATCGCCCACGGTGCCCGCACCCTGGCGTTCATCCGATCGCGGCGTGGTGCGGAGGTGGTGGCTACGATGGCCCGGCACTCGCTGTCGGAGGCGGTGCCGCACCTGGCCGACCGGGTCGCCGCCTATCGTGCGGGCTACCTGCGTGAGGAGCGCCGGGCTCTGGAACGGGCGCTGCTCAAGGGCGATTTGCTCGGGATGGCATCGACCAACGCCCTGGAGCTGGGCATGGACCTGGTGGGCCTGGACGCCGTGGTGCTCTCCGGTTATCCGGGCACCCTTGCCTCCATGTGGCAACAGGCCGGCCGTGCGGGACGGGCGGGTCGAGACGCCCTCTGCGTGATGGTGGCTCGCGATGATCCGCTGGACACCTACCTGGTACACCACCCCGACGCCCTGTTTCGTCGGCCGGTCGAGACCACCGTGCTGGATCCAGGCAACCCCTACGTGCTCGCGCCGCACCTCTGCGCGGCCGCGGCCGAGCTGCCACTGGTACCGGCCGACATCGAGCTGTTCGGCGGGGGCGGCGCCGCTGCCGTGATCGCCTCGCTCACCGAGGATGGACTGCTGCGCCGCCGCCCGACCGGGTGGTACTGGGCCCGTGACGGAAGGCCTGACGTGGACCTGCGTGGCTCCGGCGGACAGCCGGTCGCGATCGTGGAGTCGGCGACTGGGCGCCTGCTCGGTACGGTCGACCGATCCGCGGCGCATGGGCAGGTCCACACCGGGGCGGTGCATCTGCACCAGGGCACTTCCTACGTTGTCGACACCCTCGACCTCGATGACGGCGTCGCGCTGGTGCACGAGGAAGAACCGGACTGGACCACCCATGCGCGCGATGTCACGTCGCTGACCGTCGACTCGGTCACCGAGTACGTTGACGCCGGACCGATCGGATTGTTCCTCGGTGTGGTCGACGTGACGAATCAGGTGGTGAGCTATCAGCGCCGCCGGATGGCGACCGGGGAGGTCATCGACACCCGGCCGCTCGATCTGCCGCCTCGGCAGCTGCGAACCACCGCGGTCTGGTGGACGATCTCGCCGAACGCCCTGGATGGGGCATCGGTCGAGCCGGCCGACATACCCGGAGGGCTGCACGCTGCCGAGCATGCTGCCATCGGGCTGCTTCCGTTGATCGCCACCTGCGATCGGTGGGACATCGGCGGCCTTTCGACGGCGATGCATCCCGACACCGAGGCTCCGACCGTTTTCGTCTATGACGGCCACCCGGGCGGCGCCGGCTTCTCCGAGCGAGCGTTCCAGGTAGCCGGCGAGTGGCTTGGCGCGACCCGGGCAGCCATTGCCTCGTGCGGGTGCGAGACTGGGTGCCCCTCGTGCGTGCAGTCGCCCAAGTGCGGTAACGGCAACGAACCGCTGAGCAAGGCCGACGCCATCAAGGTGCTGGACACGGTGCTGGCGCACCTGCCCGCGGTCGGCTAGTGATCGCTCGGGCCCCGCCTTCGCGGTGGCACGCGCCGCACCGATCCCCCATATCCCAAGGCTGACGGCCACGGTTGCCGTGACGATCACGTCAATTCCGTCGTCGTAGCACAGTTCCAGGCGCGCACCGTTGGCCGTCACGATCTTGGCGGCCGCCCCGCACGCCGTCAACGGTCCGGATATCGCCCAGCGTGCGCCGGCCAGCGCGCCGAAGTCGGCCGCTACCTGCGCTCGGTGCCGGGCCACCATCGCCGACGCCGCCGTCACCATGGCCATGCCCATCAGGACCACGACCAGACCGGTGGCGAGCACCCAGATCGACGCCGAGCCGGTGTCGGTGAAGCGCCACCGCGTTCCGGCCAGGTGCCGGCGCGTTCCGGCCGGGTGCCAGTGCGTTCCGGCCGGGTGCCAGTACGTTCCGCGCAGGTGACGACCCAGCGGGCGGCGCTTTTCGGCTGGCCGGCGCCGGGTGCCGGTCGGGCTCATGGCGCGATCCCTTCCAGGGCGGCGACCGCCTCACCCGTCACGGTGAAGCTCGGGCCGAACCGGCCCATTGGTCGAACCCGCACCGAAACCACGGCCCGGACCGCACGTCCATCGCCGGAGGTCGTCACAGTCGCGCCAGGCGGTGCGTGATTTCGCCCGGCACTGATCCCGTTGCCGCCCCGCGCGGTCGCCAGCGCGGCATCCCGCGCGGCATCGACACACTCAAGCTTGGTCATGACCGCGTCGACGGCACCGAGCGCGACCGTGGTGAACAGCACCAGAACGGGCAGGGCCGCCGCCATCTCAGCGGTTGCCGAGCCACGATCACCGAGACCGGCCCGGCGCCGTCGACGCGTCCTCACTTCAAGGCCTTTGTAATGATCGCCGACAGCGCGGACTGCACCGCCGAAGACGTCACGACCTTGAGGAGAATTCCGGCGAAGGCCACCGCCGCAAGGGTGCCGACGGCGTACTCAGCCGTGGTCATCCCGGCGTCCCGCCCTCGCGCCATCAACCGCCGCCAACGAACCATCCAGCTGGTCATCGAACTCCTTTCAACGCAGGGCGTCGCCCATCACGGCGACGATCACCGGCGCGATGCCGGCGAAGACGAACGCGGGCAGGAAGCACAAGCCCAGAGGCAGAACAATCAGCACGCCCACCCGGCTGGCGGTCGCTTCGACGGCCGCGGTACGCGCTGACCGCAGGTCGTCAGCGACCCGCGAAAGCGCGCGGGCGACGGCGGCACCACTGTCCGCGCTGCGCACCACGGCGTCGGCCAGTCGTGCTGCTTCTGGCGGCGTACGCAGCCAGCCCCACGCATCACGGGGGTCGAGACCCATGCGCAACCCATCGCGTACCCGCAATAGATCCGTCCCCACCGGGCCTCCGAGGGCCACCGCCACGATCCCCACGGCCCGGTCGGGTGGCGCGCCCGCGCGTAATGCGGCGGCCAGCAGATCTGCGGCCAGTGGCAGGTCCCCGACGGCACGCAGCCGGCCGATGCGGCTCGCCGAAGTCTCGAACCGGCTTGCCGCCCAGCTCGCGGCAAGACCAGCCGGGATCGCCACCAGCACGCCGATCGCGTGCCCGATAAGCAACCAGGTCAGGGCGGCGGTGCCGAAACCGCCCAGCCACAGCGTCCAGCGGTGACGGGCAGCCGAACTCGGTCGCCTCATCGGACCGAGTCCAGGATCGACTCCACCAGCCGGTTGGACCAGGCCAGCCCGACGGTCTGGAAACCAAGCGCGGCGGTGGCGCAAGAGGCGCCGACCGTGGTGTGCAGCAGGATCCGCACCGGATCGACGCCGATCCCGAATCCGAGCGCGAGCCCGGCGATCGGCAGCGCCGCCAGCAGCCACGAGGTCGCACGAGCACCGGCTGCCTGCGCGGCGGCCTGAGCCTGCATTGATGCCAGCGTGCGGGCGTCGATCTCCAGCCGCTCGATCAGATCGGCCAGCCGCGCGCCTACGGCATCAGCGACGCGAGCCGCCGCACCGACGCGGTCGGCAAGGATCCGGCCGTGCACGCCGGTGGCACGCACGGCGTTGATGCTCGCGCCGATCACTCGTCCGGGATCGCCCCCGGCACGCAACTCGGCCGCCATCATCGCGATCAGATCGAGGGCGACGGCAATGGCCTGGCGGCGGGCTCGTGACCGGCGAACCGATGCGGTGGTGGTGACCGCTATGCCGGTATAGACGCCGGCAACAAGGCCGGCGACGAACCCGGCGGCCGATCCGGCCAGCGCCGCCGCGAGCAGCCCGGCTGTCCAGGCCATCCGCCGCGAGTGACGATCAAGGATGCCGAGCGCGCGGTCGGCAACGCGGATCCGGGTTTCCGGACGCTCGAGCCCGGCCAGGGTGCGAAGCCGGCGCCGCCCAGCCCAGGGCAGCACGCCGGCCGGGGTACGCATCATGACCCCGCCACCAGGCTGGCCGGTGGCCGGACACCACGCGCCATAAGCAGGTCAGCCAGCGCGACCGATCCGGGCTTGACGCCACCTTGCCATCGCCATGCCGGCACCGTCACGACTCCGGTGCGAGCCGGTCGCAGCAAGGCAATCTCGTCGACCCGGCGGCCAGCCTCACCTCGGCTCATGTGGACCACCAACCGCAGTCCGGCGGCGACCTGGGCGTGCACGGCCGCGCCCGGGATTCCGCTCAGCAAGCCCAGCGCGGCCAGCCGAGCGGGAACGTCGGAGGCGGCATTGGCGTGAACTGTCCCCGAACCGCCGTCGTGGCCCGTGTTCAGCGCCCCGAGCAAATCCACCACCTCAGCGCCACGGCACTCGCCGACGACAAGCCGATCCGGCCTCATTCGCAGGGCTTGCCGGACCAGATCGCGAAGGGTGACCTCGCCAGCGCCTTCGACGTTGGCGGTGCGGCCCTGCAAGCTGACCGCGTGCGGATGATGCGGGCGCAGCTCAGCCGAGTCCTCGACGATCACGATCCGCTCATCTGCTGCTACCAGGCTCAGCAGACTGGCCAGCATGGTCGTCTTGCCGGTGCCGGTTCCACCGGAGACCAGAAACGACAACCTGCTGGTCACGATCGCCGCCAGCAGCTCAGCGCCGCCGGCCGTCACCGTTCCAGACTCGACCAGCTCGGTCAGCGAGAGCGCGCGATGGCGGAAGGTACGCAACGACAGGTACGGGCCGGACGTGGCAATCGGTGGAAGCACAGCGTGCAGCCGGGTGCCGTCCGGAAGCCGGGCGTCCACGAAGGGGCACGCTTCATCCAGGCGGCGCCCGCATGCCGCCGCCAGCCGCTGCGCCAGCCGCCGGACGTCCAGCGCGGAGCCCGCCCGCAACGCCGCACGCTGCAGCCCGGCGCCTCGGTCCACCCACACTTCTCCACCGTTGACGAGCACGTCGGTCACCTCCGGGTCGAGCAGCAGCGAGGTGAGCGGACCCGCGCCGGGAAGTGCCTTCGCCTCCTCCGACGCCACTACGTACGGGCGCACGGTGGAAACCGCCGATGCTCCGACGGCTGCGACCGTCGGGCTCATGCCGCCACCGCCGAACTAGTCGCGATCTCGCCGAGGAGACGCTCGCACAGCACGGCCAACGGCCCGCGCCCATTCGCCGCTGGCGCCACGCCGCGTTCGAGTTCCTTGGCAAGCAGCGGTTCGGTCCTCATCGATCCAGCGAGCGGCAGGTGTACCGCCTCGGTGACTGCCTTTACCGTCAAACCGGCCGGACCCGGCTGCCGGACGACGAGTGACAGCGCCGGGGCATGCGGCAGTACGGTCGCCGCCACGCGAGTCGCGGCAGCGCACGCACGCAGTTCCGCGGGCACAACCAGGTAAGCCCGGTCGGCGTTGCGCAATGCCAGAATCGACGCCTCGTCGACGTAACGGGGCAGGTCGACGACTATCAGGTCACGGCCGCGACGGGCGGCGTCGAGAGTTGCCACCATGGCCTCGGCCCCAACCGCGGCGGGTTCGCCTCGATCCCACGACAGCACAACCAGATCCGACCGTCCGGGCAGCGCCTCCACCAGAGCCGTTCCGGACAGACGCCCGCTGGCACCGGACAGTTCCGGCCAGCGGAGTCCTTCCATTCCTTCCCAGCCGAGCACGAGGTCGGCGCCTCCACCCAGCGGATCCGCATCGACCAGGAGCGTTCGCATGCCAAAGCGAGCACCGGTGATGGCGAGCGCCCCGGCGAGTACGGATGTTCCAGCGCCACCGCGACCACCGATCACGGCGACGACCCTCCCGTCGGCGTCCCCGTCCGACGCCACCAGCCGTTCCAGCAGCCACGGCTCGGCGGCCGGCAGCGTGACGATGTGATCGACGCCCAGGTCGTCCGCCTCGGCCCAGTCGGGCAAGCCGCCCTCATGCCGGCCGATCAGAATCATTCCGGGGCGTCGTGGGAGCCCGGCTCGGACGCACGCCTCCGCCTTGTCAATCCCAATGAGGACGATGGACGCGGAGTCGAGATATGGGCGCGCGGACGCCGGATCGGACGCGGCGTCGGCGATGACCCCTGCCTCGGCGGTCAAGCGCAGCAGGTCGTCGAGTAGCTCGGAGTCGGTCGTTACGATCAGCGGCCGACACGGCGGTGGTTGCGTTCGTGTGGTCATACGGTGCCCTCCCCAGTTCACCAACCGGTCCGTACCGGCAGGGACACCGTTTCGCATGTGCCCAGGTCGCGATACCGCCGCAAGATCTATCTGTGGACAGCGAGGGTGCTTGTGGAAAAGCGTGGTAGCGGTAGTCCCAGGTGAATCGGGTGCGCGCCGCGAGAAATTGCTCGGCGTGCCGCGCCGCGAACCGGGCACGCTCTCCCACCGGATGTCCGGGGCGCCACGCCTGTCTCGCGCTATCAGCGTCAGCGGAGGCGCTGGTCAGCTCAGCCGTTCACGCGCAGCGGCCAACGATCCCGGACTGACGCCCGCAGTGGCGAGGTAGGCCGCCGCGCCCCCGTACCGGCGGTCGAGGTGTGTCAGGGTGCGGCGCATCGGCTCCAGCGAGCACCCCGGCGTAAGCGCATAATCCGCCGCGACCGATTCATCGCCCACTCCGGCCAGCTTGAGCAGGAACGCCACCAGCACACCGGTGCGATCCTTGCCGGAATGGCAGTGCACGATGACCGGGCCGGGCGGCGCATCCACGAACGCCTCCACCGCCGCCGCGATACGGTGCCCTTGGTGGTCGATCATCGGTATGTACGAGTCCGGATCCGGCCGATACGGCAAGACATCGTCGAGCATCGGGACATGGCGGTAGCGGGCGTCCGCTTCAAACGGGCTCGGATGCTCGCGTCGTTCCCAGCCCCAGCGCAGGTCCACGATGCGGCTAAAGCCGGTGGCCCGGACAGCCGCCACCGCACGGTCCGGCATCCGGTGATGGCTGTCAGATCGGATAAGCGCTCCAGCGCGGATCCGGCCGCCGGCCGACAGCGGCAGCCCGCCGAGGTCGCGCGCGTTGCGGCAGCCAAACAGGTCGACATTCGGGTACGCCGACCTGGACATGTCGTTCATGGTAGCCGGACGTAGGCTCTCGTCAGCGCCACGGACGGGGAGAGGAAGCTACCATGCGACACCTCTATGTGGTCACCCACCCGGAGGCCACCCACCATGTCGATCGCCTGGTCGGCGGGTGGTTCGACTCGTCACTCACGCCGGCTGGTCAGATCGCGGCGAAAGCGATCGGGGCGAGCCTGAAGGCATCGGTTCCTCGCGGTTCCAAGGTCGAGCTGTACTCGTCAGATCTGAAACGTACGGCCGAGACCGCGACGGAAATCAGCAAGCATGTCAACGTTGAGGTGGTCACCGATCGGCGGCTGCGTGAGAAGTCCTATGGCATCGCCGAAGGCCAGCCCCGCCACTGGCTGGATCAGCGCTTCGTCCCGCCACCTGTCGATGGCGAGCGGATGCGACACGACGAGGGAATCCCGGGTGCCGAGACCAAGTGGGATCTGGCAAGGCGGGTCTACTCGGCGATGGAAGACATCGTCGGCCGCGATTGCCGGCACCAGATCGTGGTGACGCACGGCATGGCCGCTACGTTCGCGATCGCCTCGTGGCTGAAGCTTCCGATCGAGACGATGGGATACGCCGCGTTCCAGGTCGTGTCGGGCAGCATCACCGAACTGACCGAGGACGACTATTTTCACAACCGGTATCTCGTTCGGTTCAGCGATATCGCCCACCTCGCCGGGTGACGCGCCCGCGCCAACAGCCGCCAGCGGCAAGTCGCGACGGCATGTATCTATTACGGAGAAAACGTGGGGATCAGCAGCGGCGGCGTTCATAGTGGAGGTCATGCGGTCTTCCTGATCTTCCCGGGGCTGGACTCTGTCAGTCAGCCACTTGGTTCGACCGGTACCGTGCAAAGCACGTAAGGCCGCTCGCCGCCGAAGCATCTGGTCCTGAGGCCGGCGCTACTTCCAGCGGAGGGGGTACGCGGATGAGAGCGGTTGTGTACGACCGGTACGGGCCTCCGGACGTGCTGCGGATCGACGACGTTCCCAAGCCGGTTCCCGCTGCCGGGCAGGTGCTCGTCAAAATCGCGGCGACCTCGCTCAACCTGAGCGATTGGGAGACTCTGCGCGGCTCGCCGCTGTATTCGCGCATCGGGGGTCTGCGCTCCCCGGCACGCCGGACCCTCGGCTCGGACATCGCTGGATGGGTCGACACGGTCGGCCAGGCAGTCACCCGGTTCCGACCTGGTGACGAGGTGTACGGCGACAACCTCATGCTCAAGGGTGGCTTCGCCGAGTACGCGATCGCTCCCGAGTCGGTGCTGGCCCGCAAGCCGGCGGCACTGACCTTCGCCGAGGCGTCGACGATTCCGCAGGCGGGCGTGATCGCACGGCAGGGCACCGATGGCGCCGTAGCCGGGCAGCGAGTCCTGATCAATGGTGCCGGCGGTGGTTCGGGCTCGTTCGCGATTCAACTCGCCAAGCGGCTCGGCGCCCAGGTGACCGGCGTCGACAACGCAGGCAAGCTCGACTTCATGCGTTCGATCGGCGCGGACAAGGTGATCGATTACCGCAGCGAGGACTTCACCCGCAGCGGCCCATACGATCTCATCCTCGATCTGGTCGCGCACCGGTCGGTGTTCGCCTACCGTCGGGCGCTGGCCCTCGGTGGTCGTTACCGGTGCGTTGGCGGATCGGTCCCGGCGCTGCTACGCGTACTCACGATTGGCTCGGTGGCCGGCCTGCTCACGCACCGCCGGCTGGGCGTGCTCGCCGTCAAGGAAGGGCCCACGTACTTCGAGTCAGTGGCCGATCTCTGCGTGGCGGGTGACCTCCGCATTCACATCGACCGCACCTTCACCCTCGACGAGGTGCCCGAAGCGTTGGCCCAGGTCGGCGAGGGACGCGCCTGCGGCAAGATCGTCGTCAGCGTGGATTGACCAGCGGCTTTCCGGGCGGTAAGACGGCGGCCTGCCGTACGACGCAAGCACACTCCGGCCCGGGCTTCGCGACTTTCTTCGTCGCGGGCCTGGCCGACTTCCGATGGATCGCGATGCCGTCGATCTCCTCACTGTGCTGACGGCAGACATCAGTCCGGCGAGGATCTTCTTCGCCGCACTGGCTTTGATGCAGACGATTAGCCGTGAAGCGTTCTTCGGATCCCTGCTTCCGGCAACGCCACTGGCATATCGGGCGGTACTCGCCGCGGCGGCTGGTGCGGGCCTCCGTTGGGGCGAGTCCGCGGGGCTGGCCGTGGTCGTCCGTCGACTTGGACCGTGGCTGGCTGCGGGTCGCCCGTGTTGCTGTGGAGACGTCGGGTGCGGTGATCCTGCGTCCGTATCCCAAGAGCGAGGCCGGCCGCCTGTACGCCCGCCGCAGCGGAGTGGGATTGACGCGGGTGTTTACTCTGTCGGCCACACGTGAATAGACGGGACGACCCCCGCCGGGGGGTGGCGGGGGTCGTCAGGGCCCGGCTCCGGGGGGGTGTGAGCCGAACCGCCCAGCGGTGCTGCGGGGGGCGCATTGACCGCCGAGAGTATGGGTGGCAAGAGCCTGTGTAGTTATACACCCGCGCAGGACTTATGCGCCTGCTGCGGAGTGCCGTAATCCAACGGCTGTGTAGTTATGCAATGGCAAAATCCATAGAACACGGACACGAAACACCATCGCAACTGCAAGCATGCCTGATTTCCGCGTGCACGTCGAGGCCTTGGAAGCGTCGACACGCCGCGACACGCCGTAATTTCGATCGATATTCGAGGCTCACGGACTGAGTGGACACTCAACGCATCAGACCGTTGACAATGTGCTACCACACTCGCCCGTTCCGGTACCGATCGGACGACAAGTGAAGTGCCCGCCGGTGCACCAATGGGGCCCGGTTTGGCTAGACTTCCGCCGTGGGGCAGGCAGCCGCGTTCTTTGACCTCGACAAGACGGTCATCGCTAAATCGAGCGTTCTGGCATTCGGGCGCCCGTTCTATCGGGACGGGCTGATCTCCCGCCGGGACGTCGTCAAGGCAGCGTACGCCCAGCTCAGCTTCAAAATTGGCGGCGCCGACGACGCCCAGATCGCGCGTATTCGCGACTATATGGCGCAGCTGTGCAAGGGCTGGTCCGTTGACCAGGTCCATCAGATCGTCAACGAGACGCTGCACGAGATCATTAACCCCTTCGTGTACGCCGAGGCGGCGGCTCTCATTGACGAGCACCAGCGAGCCGGCCGTGACGTCGTGCTGGTCTCCGCCTCCGGCGAGGAGATGGTACGGCCGATCGGCGAGAGCCTCGGCATCAGCGACGTCATCGCGACCCGGATGGCGGTCGAGGACGGCAAGTACTCGGGCGAGGTCGAGTTCTACGCCGCCGGCCCCAACAAGGTGGCCGCGGTTCGCCAGCTCGCCGCCGAGCGCGGCTACAACCTCGGCGACTCCTACGCGTACTCCGACTCGATCTCGGACCTCCCCCTGCTGGAGGCCGTCGGACACCCGAATGCTGTGAACCCGGACCGGGCCCTGCGTCGGGCCGCGATCGAGCGCGAATGGCCGATGCTGGAGTTCCGCCACCCGATCCCACTCGGTCGGCGGCTGCGTGACCGGCCAGCCGTTCCGGTCGCCGCGGCGGCGGTAGGCGTCGGGGTCGGTGTGGCAGTTTGCTTGGTCTGGTACGGGCGCCGCAAGCGCTCTCGGGTGGCCGCCGCCTGATCACCGCCATCCGGAACCGGTTCACCTCGCTACATCTGTGCCGATCTCGGATGATTTAGCCGGGGAAGGTCAGGAAGTACTGGTTGGCCACCACCGAAGGCATAGCCGTTATCGCCGGAGCAGTGCGGCCCGGAATCCTCGTGGTAGATGTCCTGGTAGTTGCTGCCCGCGATGGTGTCCGTAACCCCGCCTCTGAAGCCGAAGAAAGATGTCCCACATTCGCGAGTCCCCTGGCGACCTTGGCCCAACTGGCGTAGAAAAAAGGTATCGGGGCTTAATGCTCCGATGGCACGCCTACCAGGCACCCACGCGCGACCAGCCGCGGGAGGCACGATCCGGCGGAACCGCAAGGACCGCTGTGATTGATTTGTTGCACGCTTGGTAACCGGGTCGGCGTGTGCAGCGACGGCGCCTCAGACTGAGGCGCCGTCCTCTGTGTACATGGCCGGCCCGCCGCGCCGGACTTCTGGGCTCGTTCCGGTGGTTCTCGCAGCCGGATCAAGCAGCGCTCAGCCCGGCTGTGCCATGATCTGGTCCCCCACGATCGTGATGTGCGCGGCCGCGGCGGTAACGGCGGCCGCGTAGTGCTTGAGCCAAGATCGGACACCGTCGGTGGTACCAGTGGCGAACGCATTCGCGGCGCCCACGTACTCAGGCCCACGCTCAACATGGCCGATATCCACCGCCACCAGGCCGCGTGGATCGAATCCGCCGCCGATCAGAACCAGGCGGGCGGCGCCTCGCGCCACTACCCCGTTCGGTCCGGCGAATGCTCGCAAGGCCAGCAACTCTCCATGGACCACCGCCGCGACCAACATGGATGGCGCCGCGGTACCTCCAGCAATCAAACCAGCCAGCATGTCAATCCGACCGCTCGCGGCCGCCCGGTCCTCCGGCCGGCCCAGCCGATCCGCTTCGACCGCATCGCGGGCGGCCAGTACGTGCAGCTTTGCCAGCACTTGACGGGGTGCTCTCGACCACTGCGCAGTAAGCGAATCCAGCGCCCGGGAGACACGCAGCGAGCCTTGCAGGACCGGATCGGTCACCACCCCGTCGCGGACCGACCCAAGATCGTAGTCATGGCCCTCAAGCGCAGCGCTGGCCACCGCGTCGCGCAGGCCCAGTTCGGCGGCGACCAGCCCGCCGCGACGCCGGAGAGCCGGATGGAGCAGCGCCTTGTCAACAGTGGTGCGCGCGTCCGCGAACATCGCCCGTACATCGGCAAGGTCCAGCAAGCCAGCGATCGGATCGGTCACCAGCCCACGCTATAAGAGCGTCCGTTCCCGAGCCGCGTGGCGGGGCCGCTGCGGGCCTGGCGGCCTTCCGGCGACGTTGCCGGTACGGGCGCATACGGTACCGGCGGGCCCCGCACCTCCGCCTCGCCTCTGCCGACTGACAGTCCAGTCACAGAAACGAAGTCACGCGGGAACGATCGCCATCGCGCGCGCTTCGATCACAGCCTGCTCGAAACTGTGAGCGGGTCTGTTCATTAACGATCGCAACGGGCAGGATATGAGCGCGAGACAAGATGGAAGCCTTGGAGGAGCGCCTATGAGCGAGACATTGGAGAACTTGCTGCGTGAAGAGCGCCGTTTCCCCCCGTCTCCGGAGTTCGCCGCGGCCGCGAACGTAACCGCCGACGCGTACGCCGAAGCCAGCGCTGACCGGCTGGCATTCTGGGAGAAACAGGCCCACCGGCTGGATTGGGCAACACCATGGACCCAGGTGCTCGACTGGTCGAATCCACCGTTCGCGAAGTGGTTCGTGGGCGGTTCACTCAACGTGGCGTATAACTGCCTTGACCGGCACGTCGCAGCCGGTCGCGGCAGCAAGGTCGCCATCCACTGGGAAGGCGAGCCGGGTGACACTCGCACAATCACCTACGCCGACCTGCATAAGTCCGTCTGCCAGGCCGCCAACGCCCTGACCGGCCTGGGAATCACCGCCGGCGACCGGGTCGCCATCTACATGCCGATGATCCCGGAGGCGGCCATCGCCATGCTGGCGTGCGCCCGGATCGGCGCCACCCACAGCGTGGTATTCGGTGGCTTCTCGGTCGACTCGCTGTCCGGCCGGATCGATGACGCGCAGGCCAAGCTCGTCATCACCGCCGATGGTGGGTACCGGCGGGGCAACCCGGCCGCGCTCAAGCCGACCGTCGACGAATCGGTGGCCCGCTGTCCAAGTGTCGAGCATGTCCTGGTCGTCCGGCGCACTGGCCAGGACGTGGACTGGTCCGCCGGCCGTGACGTGTGGTGGCACGAGACGGTGGAGACCGCCTCCACCGAGCACGAGGCCCAGCCGTTCGACGCTGAGCACCCGCTGTTCATCCTCTACACGAGTGGAACGACGGCGAAGCCGAAGGGAATCCTGCACACCACCGGCGGCTACCTGACCCATGTCAGCTACACGCACCATGCGGTATTCGACCTCAAGCCGGACACCGACGTGTTCTGGTGCACCGCCGATGTCGGCTGGGTGACCGGCCACTCGTACATCGTCTACGGGCCGCTGGCCAACGGCGCTACGCAGGTGATGTACGAGGGCACCCCGGACACCCCGCACGAAGGGCCGGTTCTGGGACCTGGTGCAGAAGTACGGGGTAACCATCCTCTACACGGCGCCAACGCTGATCCGCACGATGATGAAGTGGGGCGACGAGTTCCCCGCCGGGTACGACCTGTCATCGCTGCGACTGCTCGGTACGGTCGGCGAGCCGATCAACCCGGAAGCGTGGATCTGGTACCGGCAGACCATCGGCCGGCGGCGAAACTCCGATCGTCGACACCTGGTGGCAGACCGAGACCGGCGGCGTCATGATCAGCCCGCTGCCGGGCGTGACCGCCACCAAGCCGGGATCGGCGACCAAGCCGCTGCCGGGCATCGTCGGCCGACGTCGTCGACGACACTGCACAATCGGTGCCCAACGGCGGGGGCGGCTACCTGGTGATCCGCGAGCCGTGGCCCGGCATGCTGCGCACCATCTGGGGAGACGACCAGCGATTCCTTGACACGTACTGGTCGCGGTTCGGTGCCGGGGCCGTCAGGGCGACGACTGGATCTACTTCGCCGGCGACGGTGCCAAGCGGGACGAAGATGGCGACCTCTGGCTGCTCGGCCGGGTGGACGACGTGATGCTGGTGTCCGGCCACAACATCTCCACCACCGAGGTGGAGTCGGCGCTCGTGTCGCATCCGCTCGTCGCCGAGTCCGCGGTGGTCGGCGCGACCGATCCGACCACGGGTCAGGCGATCGTCGCCTTCGTAATGCTTCGTGGCACGGCCGAGATCACCGATGGCCTGGTTGACGACTTGCGTGACCACGTGTCGAAGACGCTCGGCCCGATCGCGAAGCCGCGCCAGATCATGCTGGTACCCGAACTGCCGAAGACCCGGTCCGGCAAGATCATGCGCCGCCTGCTCCGAGATGTAGCAGAGAACCGCTCGCTCGGAGATGTCACGACGCTGCAGGATTCGACGGTCATGGACCTGATCGCAAAGGGAATGTCGTCGGCGAAGGCCGACGAGGACTAACACCACGATCAGCCACCGCCCGGCGGCATGACGGCGCCCTCCACGCATCGGCTGCGTGGGGGGCGCCGGCGCATTGGCGCCCATTTCCCTCGAACGCCCACTCGCGCTTTTCCCGCCTACTTAAGATCTACACAACCGCATTCTCTGGTCTCTACGGATTGGGGCGGGCTTACCCGGGCGCGAGCGCCGCTGAGGAGGCATCGTGGGCGAACGTGACACCGGCAGCCCCCGTAAGTCATCCCGGCCCCCGGACCCCGGACCCGATTCCACCGAGCAGCCGCGCGACCGCGGCTTGACCGAGCGGGCTGGCTCGGCCGCCGCGCACGTCGTCGAGTTCCTTCGCACCGAGCAGATCGGCGGCCTGATCCTGCTCGGGGCCACCGCGCTGGCGCTCATTGTGTCCAACTCGGGCGCCTCGGACTGGTACGACCGCTTTACCAACTTGGCGTTCGGGCCGGAACGCCTGCACCTGCACCTGACCCTTGAGCAGTGGGCCACCGACGGCCTGCTGACCGTCTTCTTCGTGGTCGTCGGGCTGGAGCTTAAACGCGAGCTGGTCGTCGGGGAGTTACGCGATCCGAGAACGGCGATCCTGCCGATCGTCGCCGCGATCGGCGGCATGATCGTTCCGGCCCTGGTGGCTCTAGCAGTGGGAGCGGGTTCGGCGAATATTGGCAAGGCGTGGGCGGTGCCGGTCGCCACCGACATCGCGTTCGCGCTGGCGGTGCTGGCCATCGTCGGACGCGACCTGCCCAGTTCGCTTCGAGTCTTCCTTCTGACTCTGGCAATCGTTGACGATCTCGGCGCGATCATCCTGATAGCGGTCCTGTTCACGGCTCACTTCTCGGTCCTGCCGCTGCTCGGGTCGATCGCGGCGATCGCTGTGTATGCCGGGCTCCAGCGCCTCCGCTTCCGCGGCTGGTGGCTCTACCTGGCCCTAGCGCTGGGCGCCTGGGCCCTGCTTCACGCGTCCGGGGTTCACGCCACCCTGGCCGGTGTGGCCATCGGGCTGGCCACCCGGGTCGCACCGGATGAGGGCGAACACGAGTCTCCGGCCGAACGGCTCGAACACGTCCTCCAGCCGATCTCGGCGGGTGTCTGCGTTCCGATCTTCGCGTTCATGGCTGCCGGAGTTCCGCTGGATGTGGGCGCGCTGCACGCGTTCATCACCGACCGGACCGCTCTGGCGGTGGTCGCTGGCCTGGTCATCGGCAAGACCGTCGGGGTGTTCGGCGGATCGCTGCTGACCGTCGGCCTCCGGCTCAGCACCGTCCCGCCAGGGCTGCACTGGCGCGACCTGTTTGCTGTCAGCGTGCTCACCGGCTGCGGGTTTACGGTGAGCCTGCTCATCGCGGAACTGGCCTTCGATGGCGAGGCGGCGGGTGCGCGGATCAAAGCGGCGATCCTTGCGGGCTCGCTGGTGTCCTCACTGCTCGCCGCCCTGCTGCTACGGCGCCAGGTCCGGGCCCGGGCCGCTTGAGGCACTTGAGGCGGCGCGGCCGACCTGAATGCCGATCCTCAGCCACTGGCCATACGCTTAGCTCATGGATCCGCAGACAGGCCCGATCGACGAGTCGTGCGTGCTCATCGACGGGCCGTGGACGCACCGGTTCATCAGCGCAAACGGCAGCCGGTTTCATGCCGTTGAGTCCGGTGCCGGGCCGCTTGTCCTGTTCCTCCATGGCTTTCCGGAATTCTGGTGGGCCTGGCATCACCAGATCCAGACGGTTGCCGCCGCCGGGTTCCGGGCGGTCGCGGTGGATATGCGCGGCTACGGCGCTACCGACAAGCCGCCACGCGGCTACGACGGCTACACCATGGCCGCTGATGTCGACCGGGCTGATTCGGGCATTGGGCGAGCGCTCGGCGACCATCGTCGGTTCCGGTTACGGCGGCATGATGGCGTGGACCACGGCCGCATTCCACCCGAAGATGGTGGACCGGTTGGTCGTGCTCCGGCGCGGCTCACCCGCTGCGGCTACGGGCCGCGCTGGTCACCGACCCTCGCGGCCAATCATCATCGGCCATGCCGGTGCTCAAGTTCCAGATACCGCGGTACGAGCACGTAGTCACCCGGAACGACGCGGAGCTGGTCGGCGCCTATCTCCGGGCCTGGGGCGGGCCGCTGTGGGTGGCCGGCCGGGACTTCGCCGACTACGAGCGCAAGTGCCGGACCGCCATGCAGATCCCGCAGGCCGCGTTCTGCGCCCTTGAGGCGTACCGGTGGGCATTCCGGTCGGTGCTGCGGTTGCACGGGTACCGGTTCGCCAAGCTGCTCCAGCAGCCGATCACGACGCCAACATTGCAGCTGCACGGGGCCGCCGATCCGGCGGTTTTGCCACGGACCGCGCAGGGCTCCAGCCGGTACGTCATCGCGCGGTACGAGTGGCGCTTGCTCAACGACGTCGGTCACTTCCCGCATGTCGAGTCTCCGGACGTGGTCGCGGGCGCGATCCTCGAGTGGCTCAAGAACTGACCTACGAGTGGGTAGCACACCTAGACGCGATATTCGCGGATATCGGTGACCTCGGTGGCGGGCGCCCAGCCCTGGTACACACCGAAGTCGAACTCTTCCAGACGAAGCGACGCGGCCACCGGCGCCTTACCCCCGGTGTACTCCACCCGCAGCCAGCCGCCGTGCTCGCCCAGGATGATGAACGGCTCGCCCCGCCACATGCACATGGTACGGACATAGCAGAAGTCGGTGACCGCATCGGTCGGGACCACCATGACGAAACGCCGCTCGTTGACCATGGCAAACCCTTCGAGCGGCTCCGCGGAATAGAGCCGGCAAAGATCATCGCCGTCGGGACTGGCCTCGAACGTCTCACCGAGATATGTCGCCTGATATCCGTCGCGCATCAATGACCCCCTGCGCGGGCGGGACGCCATCGTGGATCGAGCGGATCGTCCGTCTCCGGAATCGGATCCGGCGACCGGGCGGCGGGCGCCGCGTACTGTGCGATGGCGGCCCGGTTGCGCTTACGGCGGCACGGCCGGATCCCAGTCCGCGGTGATCCCGGCGTCGCTGGCCGACCGCCATCGGCACTCGTCGGCGTCCAGCACCGCGATCAGCGCCGCGTCGCCAGCCTTGTTCAGCCGCCACATCTGCGCGCCGTGCGGAAGCCGGATGCTGTCGACCTTGAACTCGGCGATCACTTCGCCCCGCTCAGCTGGGGCGAAGCCGTTGCCCCGGAACGGCGCGCGCTCGATCATCCAGCCTTGCATCGCGCGCATGGCGGCGTCGTGCTGGCCACCGTACGGGATGCGGTAAAGATCGCCACGGTGGGCCACCCACCGGAGCACGAACACCTCTTCCGCACCGCGGTCGAACGGCGTACCGCTGTACGACAGGCCCAGCACCGAGTAGATCTGCTCCGGCGTGCGAAGGTGGGCGACCTCGACCGCACGATGAACGAAGCCGGACACCCGGTCGTAGTCGCGCTCCAGGTAGTACGTCACCTGCGACGGCGCTACCGGCTTCTGCATCACCACCGTCGTCGGCGCGGCCGGCGGCGCCGGTGGCTCGACGACTTCCGGCTCGTCTTCGGACAATCCCACGTCGTCGGCCCAGACCGCCAGTGCCTTGATCTGCGCGCCGGGCAACGTCGCTCCGACCGGCGATCCGGGGTTCACGGCGAATGCCCAGCTGGCGTCCGGCCAGTGATGGATGAGCTGGAGGAACTTCGCAGTGATCGTGGTGGTGCCGGCGCCCATGAACTCCGACATCCGCTGCTTGGAGGTAAAGACCACCAGGTATTGCTGGCCGTCGACCACCTCCCGGCGCCATGGGAAGGCCGGGCTGTCCGGCTTGATGTCGGCTGACTCGCCGGGCGGGATCGGGATCAGCACACGCGCCAGCAGCAGGGTCGACAGGAAGGTGTCGGTCTTGCCGCTGGTCGCGGCCTCCAGCAGGTTTTCCTCGACCTCGTTGGCGGGCGAGAACGGTGGTGGCTTCGCCTGCTCCCGATCGGCCTCGGGCTGCCCCGGCGCCCGCCGCGGCGGCTGACGAGGCTCCTCCGCCGCTTCCACGACGGTGGCGTCGATGGCATCGCTGTCGACAACGGCATCGTCGATCACCGTCGCGCTGACCACGGTCGCTTCCAGCGCCGTCGGCCCCAGGACGGTCGACTCGATGATCTCGGCGTCGATGATCGCCGCTTCGCGGCGTCGGGGCCGGCGATCCGGCCGGCCGTTCGGCGCCCTGGTCCCGTTCGCCTGCCGTACCGGCGACACCGGCCTAGGCTCCACCACCTCGGCGTCTTCGATCACCGCCGCGGACGCGGTGGCGCGCGCGGTGGAACGGCCGGGGCTGGCGTCCGGTGCCGGACCGGCCGGTCGGCTTGCCCGCTCGGCGCTGGCTCGCGCCGCGCCGGCCGCGGCCGCGGCGGCCGCCGACCCGGTGGCACGAGCCCGGCCGGACGCCTGCCCGGGCAGCCGGACGTCGCCTCGGGCCAGTTGGCTCACGAACCACGGCGGCAGGTATCCCTCGATCGGCAGCCCCGGATTCACCGCCAGCCACCACTCATGATTCGGCCAGGTATCAGCCAGTTCGCGGTACGCGACCCGGCGCGCCGGCCCGGCGTTTTCCGCAAGGCACATCCGCATGGCGTCCGGGGACGTGAACGCGAGCACATGGGTACGCCCGCCGGAACTCCATGTGCCCCAGCCCATGGGTGCTCGCCCGGCGAGCGCGTCCGCCGACACCGGCAGCAGCAGTTCCGATTTGCCGAGGATCCGGAAGTACTGCTCTTGATCGGACAGGCGCAGCGCATCCCGCATCGCGGCCTCGGCTTCGGTAGCCGGATTCCACTCAGTCACGGCCACCTCTCTCGTCCGGTCGCGCGCGAGTTGCTTCGGATTAACCTACAAGTTGGCGCCGCACCAGCGTTACCGGCCGGGCGGTTACCGCTCCCAGGGTAAGGGTCATTTCCGGCTTCGGCGACGACCACGCCGACGGGGCCGCCATGAAGGTCGGCCCCGTCTGGGCACAGCGCCCCGTGAGCGCGAGAGTGGGCGTTGATCAGGCAAACATGCTCGCGTTCCGGCGTTCGGTCGCCAGGTAGTCGGCGGCCGAATCATCCACGGCGGTCTTGATCTCCTGCAGCATCGCGGTCAGATCCGCCGCCGCCTGCCGCCACCGCACCTGGCGAGCGTCGTAGGCGGACTTCGCCTCGCCGCTCCAGGTCGCTACCAGTGGCGCAGCGTCCTGCTCCAACCGGGACAGCTGGGTGTTGATCTCACTCACAGCGTGTGCGATGTCCGCGCTCGCCTGCTCCAGCGCAGCGAAGTTGACCACCAGGACGTCATCGCTCATAGCAATCTCCGATCACATATCAGATTCACCCGGCCACGGACGCACCGTGATCAAAGTGGCAGGGAAATGACAGGTCGGCCGGCGGGCGCCAGGCGCGAGGCCGCCGCTTCGTCAGTAGCGGCGTAGCGCCCCGCGGCCGCCCGGATGGACGCAGCGGTTTCGGCCAGCGCACCCTGCAGCCGACCTTGCTCGGCCGCCCAGGCCAGCTGAACCTGGTGGAATGATCGGGCACCCGCTCCCTGCCAGCCGGTGCGCAAGCCGCCCAGTTCGTTCTCCAGCCGGTGCAGCATCGTGCCCAGCGTCGAACTCACCGACTCGAACCGGTCCGCGGTCGCGGCCATTACCGCCGCTTCCGCTTCCGTGGTGGTCATGACTCGGCTCACCTCGCCTATCTCGTAGTGACGCGTCTCGTAGTGACGTGTCTCGGAGTGGAGGACGCCGGGCGGTCTGAATCGCCGGCCGACGCCGCAACCCGTCGCGTCACGTGACTCGGCAGGTCGCCGCTGTCGACGCTATCGATGTCTATCACTGGATGACCAGACGCCAGTTGTGGTCTGTGGATAAAATCCGGCATTACGCGCAGATAGCCGCTCAGCCAGCGTCTGGGGTCACGTCGATCGCGCTCAGCCGTGGGCCTTCCGGGATCAGCGCCAGCACGGCGGGCGGGAGCAGGAGCGGTGACACCCCGCTGACACCAAGGCTGGCCGCTGCGCGGTCACCGTCCAAGCGGTAACGAATGCCGGCGTCGGAAACCAACCACGAAACCGCCGGATCGGCACCGGACGCGATGACCGCTCCTGAACCCGCGACAACGCTTACCGGCACCGGAGGTGGGTCGGCCCCGACCACGACCGCGATGCCGTTTCCGTCACGGCGGGCGCAAAGAGCACCGGGCGCGGTCAGGTAACGACGTGCAGACGGCACCTGTGGATCGGCCGGAATGGCCGCCAGGAACTCCGGCGCGACCATGACCGGACCCCGCCCCGGCGGTGGCCGACGTGCGGCACCGCTGGTGATGAGTGTTCGGGGACCACCACCCGACGGCGCCACCACGACACCACGATCACCTAGGCGCCGACCGCCGGACAGCGGCCCGAATCGAATCCGGGCGGCGCCGTCCACGCTGCACACGCTCCACGCGGTCGCCAGATCCGACCGGGCCGGCAACCGGGCCGGCAGCCCATCGACGCCCCACGGCGCGCCTAGCGGCACGCCATGCAGGCTGGCGGCGCTGACCGCGACAATCGGCGCGGCCGAGCCGATAGCCAATCGTGCCGAGGTCAGGTTCGGCACACCGTGAAGTTGTCCGTCGCGGTAGACATATTCGCTTCCGGTCTCCCGCTCGACGATCACCACGTCCGGTCGCTGCCATCGTGGCGGCCGGGTCATCGCGGCACGCACCGCGAGCCCCGCGACGATGACCGCCGACATTACGACCCCAGCCACGACCGCCGCGCCGATTCGCGGTGGTGGGTCATCCAGGCGCCCGGCGCACGCAGCGTGGACCAGGCGCCGGAACCGGAACCGGTGCGCTCGCGACAGTTCGGCACGGCTCGGCATCAGACCCCCGTATCTCGGCCCGCGGCGTACCAGCCGTCACGCTGGTACGCACCCGCGGGCATTCCGCACGACTTGGCCGCATCGCCGCCAGCGGTACTTCTAACAGTGATGAGCGCCGATGTCCGAGCCCACCCTAGACCACCGGCGGTCGCTTGTGGAGCCGTCCAGTGAGCGGCGGGTTACACAGCGAATTCCTGGCCGTGACAACCGTTTCCGACCTGGTACCGGCTGGCACGTGCATGGAAGGATGCCGCGCATGGGTTATCTCATCCGTCTGGCCATCAGCGCGGTGTCGTTGTGGATAGCGACGCTGCTCCTCAGCGGCGTCGAAGTGACGACCGACTCGACCGCAAAGAAAATCGGCACCATCGTTGCCGTGGCCGCCATCTTCGGAATCGTGAACGCGATCATCCGGCCCATCGTCAAGACGGTGGGTTGCGCCTTCTACGCGCTCACCCTGGGGCTGATCGCGATTGTCGTCAACGGCCTTCTGTTCCTGCTGACCAGCGCTATAGCCGACGCGATCGGCCTGCCGTTCCACGTGAACAACTTCTGGCCGAGCGCGGTGCTGGGAGCGCTCATCGTCGGCGTGGTCAGCTGGGTGCTGAACCTGGTCATTCCGGACGGCAAGCGGTAACGCACGTCTCACCCCGTAGAAAGGACCGCGGCGCCGTTCATGCCTTACCGTTATGGGCATGGATCTGCGCCGCGGTTACGCGTCCGGCATGGCCGCGTATGCGATCTGGGGTTTCTTCCCGATCTACTTTCACTATCTGCTCCCGGCCGGGCCGGTCGAGATCCTGGCGCATCGGGTGATCTGGTCCGCGGTCTTCGTCGCCGCGCTGATCACGGCGGTACGGCGCTGGTCGAAGATCTGGCATCTGGTACGGCGACCCGCGCGTCTGGCCGGCATCGCCATCGCGGCGGTACTGATCGGCATCAACTGGTTCGTCTACATCTACGGCGTCAACACCGATCGGGTCATTGAGACCTCGCTCGGCTACTTCATCAACCCGCTGGTGTCAGTGATCTTCGGTGTGATGATCTTCCGCGAGCGCTTGCGCCGGGTGCAGTGGCTGGCTATCGGCGTCGGAACTGTCGCCGTCGTGGTGATCACCTACGACTACCACCGCCTGCCGTGGATCGCGCTGACTCTTGCCGGTTCGTTCGGCTCATACGGTCTGGCCAAGAAGCGACTGGGCCTGCCGCCGGCCGATGGCTTGCTGGTCGAGTCGTCGGTGCTGGCACTGCCCGCTCTCGGGTACCTGTGGTGGCTAGCCGGTACCGGGCGGTCGACGTTCACCTCGCACGGCAGCGCGCACCTCGGGCTACTGGTACTGGCCGGCGCCGTCACCGCCGTACCGCTGCTGCTGTTCGCCAACGCCGCCAACCGGATTCCGATGACCGGACTGGGCATCCTGCAGTACATCGCACCGGTCCTGCAACTGGCCAGCGGCGTGTTCTGGCTGCATGAGCCCATGCCGCCGGCCCTGCTGATCGGCTTCGCGCTGGTGTGGTTGGCGCTGGCGATCTTCACATGGGACGCGCTTCGCACCGCCCACCGGGTTCGCCGGGTCCGTCTGACCCAGCCGGCACCAGCCGACGCCCAGCCGCTGGCGTCGGTCGGACAGGCTTAGCTCGTTTCTGACCTGCGTGGCCGGTCCGCGGCGGGCCTAGAGGGCCTCCGGCAGCGTTACCGGTGCGGGCATACAACACCGGTATGCGCCCGCGCCTCCGCCGTGCCGGCGGGGCACGTCAGGCCGGGGCGTAGGTCAGCAGCGGCGTACCGTCAGCGGCGCGCAGCTCAACTCGCGCCACGTTGGCTATCGGCCACGCCGTTTGAGCCGGAACCGTCAATGTCTGCCCCGGACGCGCCGTCCACGTGCCGACCTGCTGTGGCTGGGCGCCGTTACGGGCGTAGACGTACAGCGCGAAGGACGATGCCTCGGCGTATCCGGGTGCGTATGTCCCGCCCTGGTAGGTGCATTCGAGGCGGATCTGCGTACCGCCGTCGACCGACCACATGCTGACCTGGGCGGATATCGGGCCACCGGCCCCGACCGGCGTCATGGCATGAGCCGCCGAGGTCACCACACCGGTACGCGGCTGGGTGGCGGTGTGGCGCGGCAGCGTCAAGCCTCCCAGCAGCGCCAGGCAGGCGGCCGCGAGCGCGCCGGCAACGGCTGCGATGCGCCGGATCCGGCGCTGCCGGTGTACCCGGTTCAGCACCGTGGAGACGACCTCCGGCGCCGCGTCGGCGGGCTCCGACCCGGCGGTGGTGTCCAGCCGGCCGACGACCCGAGCCACCTCCGGCTCGTCCAGCCGGCCTAGCAAGCCGGGCAGCACGGCAAGCTCGTTGACCTCGGCACGGCACTCCGCGCAATCGGCCATGTGCGCCTCGAACGCCAGGCGCTGCGCCGGAGGCAGTGCGCCGAGCACGTACACCCCGGAATCGACGAGCTGTGGGCAGCTCATTGCGTCACCCCCATCTCGGCCAGCACCAGCCGGAGCGCCCGCAAGGCGTAGTAGGTCCGCGACTTGACGGTCCCGGCCGGCACGCCGAGCCGAGCTGCGGCTTCGGCTACTGATCGACCACGATAAAAGCACTCCACAAGGACCTGCCGATGCGCGGGGGTCAAGCGATCCAGTGCCTCGGCGATCAACCATGCCTCCACGGCCCGATCCGCCTCATCCAGCTCGCTTGGGGAACTCGCCTCCGGCAGGGTATCGGTGATCACCTCCGGCACCCGGGCGCTGCGCCGCCGCCAGGCATCGATCGACAGGTTACGTGCCGTGGTGAACAGCCAGGCGCGTGCCGAGCCCCGCCCGGGTTCCATCAACTCGGGATGCTTCCACGCGCGTACCAGGGTCTCTTGGACCAGGTCTTCGGCTCGCTGCCGGTCCCCGCCGGACAGGCGTAGCGCGTGCCCGAACAGCGCTTGGCCGTGCTCCGCGTACAGCGCACGCACGAGATCGTCGTCTGTCACCCCCACGCCCTGCCTCCTCGCTCCCTTCACCATGACACGCACGTCGAAGCGACCCGGTTCATGGGTGGGCGGCGGCGTCGGGCCGGCCGACTGCCGGTCCGACGCGGCCGGGCGGGATCAGGACGCGGGGCGGGATCGGCATGGCCGGATCGGATCAGGCGCGATTGACCGGGATCGCGCGCGGCTCCGGCAGGGTACGCATGGCAATCTTGGCTTCGCCGGCCAGAAGCCCCGCGATCTCCCGGGACATTTCCCCTAGGCGGGCACGAAACGCATTCGCCGATCGGGTCAGGTCCTCCAGCGGGGCGGCGACCGCCAGCACCATCCGTCGCTCCGGATCGCGGTCGTTGACCACGCTCACGCTCGCGCATCCGACGCCGTCACGATACTGCCCAAGCTCCACGTGCATGCCACGACGCTCACCGGCGATCAGATCAGCCTCCAGGGCGTCCAGACTGCCCAGCGTGGCCCGGGTGTACTGCCGCATCCCGGACGCCCGGACGTACCGCGACCGCTCATCCGGACGCAGCGTGGCCAGCAGCGACTTGCCCAGAGCCGTCGCGTGCGCGCCATCGTCGAACCCGGGGACCAGATCTTCGAGGTACGGCGATCGCGGCCCCTCGACGACCGCGGTCAGCGCCACCCGGCCGTTAATGAATCGGCCGAGATAGTGGCTGTACCCGCTGTCCTGCGCGCCTTTGCGCAGCCGGTCGAGGACGCTCGCTGGGGCACGGAACGCACCCACCAACTCGCGGTACCGGTCGCTGACCTCAAGCCCGACACCGTACGTGCCGTCATCGCGCCGGATCAGGTAGCCCTCGTACGCCAACGTGCGCACGAGGTGATATGTCGTGGCAACGGTAAGCTCGCAGCGCCGCGCGATCTGCTTGACCGTCAGGCCTCGCGGGGTGGCGCCCACCGATTCCAGCACGCGTAGGGCGCGCGAAACGCTCCGAATAAGATCTGCCGGTTCGCCTTGGGGATCGCGCACGCTACCTCCCGTCTGCGGGTTCGTCGATAGCCCCGCGTTCCAGCGCGGCCATCACTGAGCCGTGTCCAGCGAGCGAGTCGCACCGTCTGCAATGATTTGCGCACGCACCGCGACGCTGGGGCTTATCACCATATGAAATAGTCCGGGATTTGCCAATGTCCGTGCGGCGCCCGGGCCAAGCGATTGGGTGATCCGCGGATCGGCTATCTGCGCTCGACATGCGGTGACGCTCCTCCTAACGGATGCAAGGGCCGGACCGATACGCGAGAAGGTGTTGCCAGGCGGTACACCGGACGCTCACGCGGTGCCCAGGGCCCTCGCCAAGCGCGTTGCGAGTGCCTCTACAGCGCTACGAAGTTCGTCGCCACCCTCGACGTGAAAGTTGAACGGCACCGTCGTCAGCCATTCCTGCGCGTACATCGCGGGATTGCTGGTACTGCCGATGAGCAGGCACCCGTCCCCGGCCGGCTCCAGCCGACCCATCGGCGGCCGGATCCACGGCGCCACTTGCTCCAGCGGCGCGTCGAATGCCACGCGGGTGGGGAACTCCCACCCGAATCCGAGGTTCGCCTCCAGCGTGGCGACCGGGTCGAGATCGTCGGGCAGTTGGAACTCTTCCTCCGCCTGGCCGACCGCGCGGACCCGGTCGAGCCGGTAGGTGCGGATCGCGTTCACACGATGCGAATGGCAAAGCAGGTACCAACGGCCATAGCGGATGACGACCGCCCAGGGATCTACCTCGGCTTCCCATTCCCGGCCGGCCTCGCTCCGGTACGAGACCAGCACTCGATGCCGGGCCGCGATGGCCGCCACCAATGCGCTGGCGATCGCCGGATCGGGACGGGCCGAATATCGGTCAGGTGCGGCTGACGCGTGCTCGCGCAATGCGGCGGCCTGCCTTCTGATGCTCTCCGGCAGGGCCTGGATGACCTTGCCGAGGGCGGCGCCGGTGAGATCGTCGGCGTCGACGGCGCCGGGCTGCCCGTCAAGGACAGCCATGACCAGGCCGAGCGCCTCGGGCTGGGTGAAGACGACAGGCGGCAGCCTGGTGCCGCGCGCGAGCCGATACCCGCCATGGGGGCCTCGGGCCGACTCCACCGAGATGCCGGCCTCGCGGAGAATCCCGATGTACCGGCGCGCGGCACGCTCGGTAACCCCCAGCCGCCCGGCCAGGTGTCCGGCCGTCGCGCCAGGCCGGGCGTACAGGATTTCGAGGGCGCGCAGCGCCCGAGCGGTGGGACTGAGATCGGCCGGCATGTGAGCAACAATATGCGGCCCTTGGCGCAAAGCGGAAGCTGATCGTCCGGAATTGGTTCTAGCGTGGTGCCTATGACCGAGTTCGTAGACCGTGACCTGGCTGGGGCACGTTTCGAGCGGGTGGACCTACAGCGGGCCAAGTTCACTCGGGCCGATCTCACAGATGCCCGGATGCGCAAGGTCGACTTCACCCGCGCTCAGGTACGCGGCTCGCTATTCAACCGCGTCCGCATGCGGGGCGTCGAGCTGGTCGATGTCGAGATCAGCGGCGAACTGAACAACGTCGTCGTCAACGGCGTCGATATCGCCCCTCTCGTCGAGGCGGAACTTAACCGCCGCATGCCTGAGCGTGCCAAGATGCGCCCGGACACCATCGACGGGTTCCGCGACGCATGGGCGATCCTGGAAGCGCTCTGGGACGGCACCGTCACACGCGCGCGCAAGCTCACCGAGGCAGACCTGCATCGCAACGTCGACGGCGAATGGTCGTTCATCCAGACCCTGCGCCATCTCAACTTCGCCAGCGCCGCATGGGTGGGCCGGATGATCCTCGGTGACCCCTCGCCATGGCATCCGCTGGACCTGCCGTGGGACGAGGCGCCTGGCTGGGACGGCATCCCGTGCGATCGGGAAGCACGGCCCTCGCTGGACGAGGTGCTGACGGTCCGCCGCGATCGTCAGGCCATGGTCCGGCAGGTGATGGCATCGCTGACCCAAGAGCAGCTCGCCGCCGAGGTGGCCCGTACTGAACCCGGCTGGCCACGGGCCGAGCGCTTCCCGGTTAAGGAGTGCCTCCGCATCGTCCTCAACGAGGAGTGGGAGCACCGGCTGTACGCCGAACGCGACCTGACCGTACTGGAGAAAGGTATTTAGTAATGGACATCGTGCTCGTTGCCGGGCTGTGGCTCGACGGATCCGCCTGGGCCGACGTGGTGCCGGCACTGGAGAGACTCGGCCACCGCCCGATACCGGTCATCCTGCCCGGGCAGGGCGATGGTTCAACGACCGCCACGCTCGACGATCAGCTGGCCGCGGTGCTCGCGGCGGTCGACTCGGCGCACGGCAAGCCCATGGTGGTGGGACACTCCGCCGCCAGCACACTTGCCTGGCTAGCCGCCGACGCGCGACCGGAGAAGATTGCCAAGGTCGCGCTCATCGGCGGATTCCCGACCGCCGGCGGCCAGCCGTACGCGGACTTCTTCGAGGTGGCCGACGGCGTCATGCCGTTCCCGGGTTGGGGCCCGTTCGATGGCGCCGACTCCGCCGACCTGGACTCCGAAGCCAAGCGACACCTGGCCGCCACCGCGGTTCCGGTCCCGGAGGGGGTAGCTCGGGGGATCGTGCGCCTAGCCGATGAGCGGCGCTTCGACATCCCGGTGGTACTCGTCTGCCCCGAGTTCAGCCCGGCGCAGGCGCGCAAGTGGATCGAATCGGGCGACGTGCCCGAGTTGGCCGCCGCCAAGCATGTCGAGTTTGTCGACATCGACTCCGGCCACTGGCCCATGTTCACAAAGCCGCGGGAACTCAGCCGGCTACTCGCCGAGGCAGCCGCCGACAACTGAGCCTCGGCGCATCACCGGGCGCTGAGGCGGGTGCCAGACGTGGCAGCCCGATGAGCGCTAGCGGCTCAGCCGGTGCGGTACGCGATGAAGTCGCACAACGACTCCAGCGCGTACCGCGCTGAGCCGGCCGGCAGCACGGCGAGCTGAGCACGAGCCGACTCGGCGTACGAGCGGACGGTCTCCCGCGCCACCTTCATCGCCTCTGACTGCCGCAGCAGCATCAGCGCTTCGGCATGCAGCTCATCGTCGGTAACCGGGCCACCCGAAATGATCTCGCGCAGCCGGACCGCGTCCGGCGCCGGATCGTCGTCAGCCAGCGCGTAGAGCACCGGCAGGGTCGGAACGCCCTCGCGCAGGTCGGTGCCCGGGATCTTGCCGGACTGTGCCGACTCGGACGCGATGTCGATCAAGTCGTCGGACAACTGGAACGCGATCCCCACGGTCTCGCCGTAGGCGGCGAGCGCCTCCACCTGCTCGCGCGTGGCGCCGCCGAACATGGCACCGAATCGCGCCGATGTGGCGATCAGCGAGCCGGTCTTCTGGGCCAGGACGTGCAGGTAGTGGCGTACCGGATCGTCGCCATCCTGAGGCCCGACGGTCTCGGCGATCTGCCCATGCACCAGACGGGCGAATGTCTCGGCCTGGATCGCGACGGCTTCGGGGCCCAGCGAGGCGGCCACTGTCGCGGCTCGCGCGAACAGGTAGTCGCCGACCAGGATCGCGACCGAGTTTCCCCACCGGGAGTTGGCCGACATGGCACCGCGCCGCATCGCGGCCTCATCCATCACGTCATCGTGGTAGAGCGTGGCGAGATGGGTGAGCTCGACGACGATCGCGGCGTCCCGTACCTCCATTTCGCCCCCGGCGCCGAACTGCGCGGCCAGTGCCACCACCAGCGGCCTCAGCCGCTTCCCGCCGGCGTCGGCGAGGTGCCGCGCCGCCTCGGCCACCAGCGGATGCCGGCTGTGAATCACCTCGCGCAGCTGATCCTCGACGTCGGCCAGCGTTGAGGCCACCGCCGCCTCCAGAGCGGGGTCGTCGATGTCGATCCCGATGGCGCCTGCCGATTCGCTCACCACGGGCATCAGAGTGCCATACGTCCTGGCCACGACAGATCCTCCCCCGGTCGCTACCTGATATGGCGCCGCGCGGGAGCCACCCGCGCGGCGCCTGCGCTTAACCGCGCAAGAACTGAGCGGCCTTGTCCGCCAGGTCCAGGACCTGAGTCGGCCAGACGCCGAGCCACAGCGTAGCGGCAACCCCGACGGTCAGCACAGCAGAGGTGAACGCGCCGGGGATTGAGATGGTCGGAGTCGACTCGCCCGGATCCGACAGCCACATCAGGACAACGACCTTCAGGTACGGGAAGGCCAGGATCATGCTGGTGATCACACCGGCGATCACCAGCCACGTCTGGTCGCCGTCGATGGCCGCCGAGAACACCGCGAACTTGGCGGTGAAGCCGGACGTCAGCGGGATCCCGGCGAAGGCCAGCATGAGAAACGTGAACAGGGCGGCGAACAGCGGTGACCGCCGGCCCAGACCGGCCCACCGCGACAGGTGGGTGGCCTCACCGGCCGAGTCGCGCACCAGAGTCACCACCGCGAACGCCGCGATCACCGTGAAGCCGTACGCGACCAGGTAGAACAGCGTCGAGGAGATGCCCGACTTGGTGAACGCCAGGACACCGACGAGCAGGTAACCGGCGTTCGCGATGGACGAGTAGGCCAGCAGTCGCTTGATGTCGCTCTGGGTCACCGCGAGCACCGACCCGACCAGCATGGTGAGCACCGCGATCACGCCCAGCACCAGCCGGTAATCCCAGCCGGGCCGGTCGAAGGCCACGTAGATGACACGCAGGATGGCACCGAACGCGGCCACCTTGGTGCACGCCGCCATGAACGCGGTCACCGGGGTCGGCGCGCCCTGGTACACGTCCGGGGTCCACACGTGGAACGGCGCGGCCGCGGCCTTGAACAGCAGGCCGATGTCGATCAGAGCGAACCCTGCGATCAGCAACGTCTGGTTGTTCGGCGACGCCAGCGCGGCGTCATGAATCTGGGCGAACCCGACCGAGTTGGCGAAGCCGTAGATCAGCGCCACCCCGAACAGGAAGAACGCCGAGGCGAACGCGCCGAGCAGGAAGTACTTCATCGCGGCTTCCTGGGACAGCAGGCGCCGCCGGCGAGCCAGCGCGGACAGCAGGTACAGCGGAAGCGAGAACACCTCCAGCGCCACGAACATGGTCAGCAGGTCGTTGGCGGAGACGAACAGCAGCATGCCGGCCAGTGCGAACATCATCAGCGGGAACGCGTCGGTGCCGCCGGCCGAGCGCGCGGCCTGGGACCGGTCCGCCTCGGTTCCGGCGGTGACCGCGGCCGAGGCGACGAACGGCCCGCCGGGTTCCAGCGTGCGGTCGGCGAACAGCAACAACGCCACGATCCCCAGCACGATCAGCGTGCCCTGCAGGAACAGGCCGGGACCGTCCAGCGATACCGCCGTGTCCGCCGTGATGGTGCCGCGGCCCGGACTGCTGAGGTGGTCGGCCAGGTAGATCACGAAGACCAGAGCGGTGATCAGACCGCCCAGCCCGACCAGGAACTGCATCAGTGGCCGGAGCGGACGCGATACGAACGCCTCGATCAAGACGCCGAGAATGGCCGCGCCGAACAGGGCCAGCATCGGCATCAGCGCTACGTAGTTCATGTGCGGGAGCGTGAAGCCCCCATCGGCGAGCGCCGTCACTTGACGCCTCCAGCAGCGTTCGTCGGAGCGGTCGGTGCCGGATCGGTCGAGCCGATCTGCGAGAGCGTGGCCCGCACCGCTGGGTTAACCACATCGATGACCGGCTTCGGGTAGAAGCCGAGGAACAGGATCAGGGCGATCAGGGGCGCGACCACCACCATCTCCCGTGCGCTGAGGTCCTTGCGCATCTTGTCGACGGTGGCCAGGGCGGGGTTAACCGTGCCCTGGGTGGTGCGCTGGACCATCCACAGTACGTACGTGGCGGCCAGGATGATGCCGACGGTGGCGATCACCGCGACCGCCTTGTTCACCGTGAACGTGCCGATCAGCACCAGGAACTCGCTGATGAACGGAGACGTTCCGGGCAGCGCCAGCGACGCCAGACCGGCGATGAAGAAGACACCGGCCAGAAGCGGCAGGTACCGTTCCGGCACCACCGAAGTCACCGACCAGCGCCGACCCCCGCCGGGACACCAGCATGCCGACCACCAGGAACAGCAGGCCGGTGGCCAGACCGTGGTTGAGCATGTAGAGCACGGCGCCGGTACCAGCCTGGGTGGTGAAGGCGAAGATGCCGATGCCGATGAACCCGAAGTGCGCGACCGACGTGTACGCGACCAGGCGCTTCATGTCGTTCTGCCCGATCGCCAGCAGCGCACCGTAGATGATCCCGACCAGCGCCAGCACCAGGCCCAGCGGGGCGAAGTAGTGCGACGCGTTCGGGAACAGCGGCAGGCAGTAGCGCAGGATGCCGAACGTACCGACCTTGTCCAGGATGCCGACCAGCAACGCGGCCGGTCCGGCCGGTGCCGCCGCACCGGCGTCCGGCAGCCAGGTGTGGAACGGGAAGAACGGCGCCTTGATGGCGAACGCCAGGAAGAAACCGAGGAACAGCCAGCGCTCGGTGTTGGTGCTCATCTTGAGCGTGGTCAGCTCGTTCCAGTCGAAGGTCGGGTGCCCGAAGTGGTTGCGCGCCACCACCCACAGGCCGATCACCGCGGCCAGCATGAACAGGCCGCCGACCAGCGAGTACAGGAAGAACTTCACCGCGGCGTACTGCCGACGGCCTTCTCGCCGTGCCGTAGGAGCCGATGAGGAAGTACATCGGCACGAGCATGACCTCGAAGAACACGTAGAAGAGGAAGACGTCGGCGGCGGCGAACACGCCGATCATGGTGAATTCCAGTGTGAGCAGCAACGCGAAGTATGCCGGCACGCTGCGCCTGGTCTGTTCGGCGTCATGCCACGACGCGATGATCACGATCGGCACCAGGATCGCGATCAGCAGGATCATGACCAGGGCGATGCCGTCGGCCTGGAACGTGATGCCGCGCTCCCCAGAACTGGATCCACTCGTACGACTCGCGGAACTGGAACCGGTCGCCGCCGGCCTTGAAGCGGACCCACAGCACGATGCCGAAGCACGAGCACAGCGAGCGACCACCCCAACGCGATCATCTTCGCCAGCTGCGGCCTGCTGCGTGGTACGAGCGCCACCACTCCCGCCGCCGACGCAGCGGCGCGCCGGTCAGCACGCTAAGTAATGGAATCGGACATCACGCGGCCTTTCTGAGAATCTGTCGGGGATCCGGCTGGGCAACGCTGGACATGGTCATCCGAACGCCACCGCCAACATCGCCGCGATGACGAGCAGCGCGCCGCCTAGCATCGACAAGGCGTAGGTCCGGACGAAGCCGGTCTGCGCCCGCCGCATGTCGACCGGAGCCGCCGCCAACCAGGGCCGCCAGGCCGTTGACCGCACCGTCGAGGATCCGGTTGTCGAGGAACACCAGGGCACGGGTGAGGTAGATGCCCGGCTTCTCGAAGACCGCCTCGTTGACGGCGTCGCCGTACAGGTTGTTGCGGGCCGCGGTGACCACCGGACCAGCCGGCTGCTCGACCAGCGCGGTTCCGTTGCGGAACAGCAGGTACGCGATGCCGATGCCGGCTGCGACCAGGACCAGCGACATCGCGCTGACCCAGCCCTCGCTGATGTGCGCGCTCGACTCGCGGCTGGTCACCCAATACCGGCGTGAGCCACGTGACCACCGAGGACTTCATCAGGAAACCGGCACACACGGAGCCGACCGCCAGGATCATCAACGGAACCGTCATGATCCACGGCGACTCGTGCGGGTGCTTGATGTCTTCGGTCCACCGCTTCGGACCGTGGAAGGTGAGCACCATCAGGCGGGTCATGTAGAACGCCGTCAGCCCGGCGCCGAACAGGGCCGCGGAGCCGAACAGCCAGCCGGTCCATCCGGGCCGGTTGAACGCCGCCCAGATGATCGGGTCCTTGGCGAAGTAGCCGGAGAACGGCCACATGCCGATGATGGCCAGATATCCCAGGCCGAATGTGAGCCAGGTGATCTTCATGTACTTCCACAGCCCGCCGAACCGACGGATGTCGATCTGATCGTTCATGCCATGCATGACCGAACCGGCGCCGAGGAACATGCCCGGCCTTGAAGAAGCCGTGCGCGAGCAGCAGGATCAGGCCGAGCGCGTACGCGCCGCCGCCGAGCCCGACGCCGAGGAACATGTACCCGATCTGGGACACGGTCGAATACGCGAGAACGCGCTTGATGTCGTCCTTGGCGCAGCCGACGATCGCCCCCAGCAGCAGAGTGAACGCGCCGACGGCGACGACGACGAGTCTGCGCGTCCGAGCTCGCGTTGAAGATCGGCGCCGACCGGGCGATCAGGTAGACACCCGCGGTCACCATGGTGGCGGCGTGGATCAGCGCGGAGACCGGAGTTGGGCCCTCCATCGCATCGGGCAACCACGCCTGCAGCGGGAACTGACCGGACTTGCTGGTCGCGCCGAGCAGCAGCAGCAGACCCAGGATCAACACTGTGGTGGTCCGCAGTGCGCCCGACGCCGTTGAAGACACCGTCGAAGTTCACCGAGCCGAGCGTCGCGAACATCAGGAAGATCGCCAGCGACATGCCCGCGTCTCCGACCCGGTTCATGATGAACGCCTTCTTGCCGGCGGTGGCCGCGCTCGGACGGTTGAACCAGAACGAGATCAGCAGGTAAGACGCCAGACCGACGCCCTCCCAACCGAGGTAGAGCAGCACGTAGTTGTTAGCCATGACCAGCATCAGCATGGCGGCGACGAACAGGTTGAAGTAGCCGAAGAAGCGCCGCCGGCCCTCGTCGTGCGGCCATGTACCCGACCGCGTACACGTGGATGATCAGGCCGACACCGGTGATCAGCAGCACGAAGATCGCGGTCAGCGGGTCGAACAGCATGCCGAAGTCGATCCGCAGGCTGCCGACCGGGATGAACGTCCACAGGTTGATCTGAGCGCTACGCGCGTCCGACGGCAGGTCCCTCAGGCTGAAGAAACACGACAACGCCGATGACGAACGCGGCCAGCACGGACAGCACGCCCAGCCAGTGGCCCCACCTGTTGGCACGGCGCCCGAGCAGCAGCAGGATGGCGGCGCTGCCCAGCGGAATAGCGACCAGCAGCCACATCGCCGACAGGATGCCGTGGGCGGAGCCGTAGACGACCTCCGCCGCCGTTGTCGAAGTCAATGACATCTCGTCCTCAGTACTTCAGCAGGTTCGCGTCATCGACGCTCGCCGAGCGCCGGGTGCGGAAGATCGACATGATGATGGCGAGCCCGACGACGACCTCAGCGGCCGCGACCACCATGGCGAAGAACGCGATCACCTGGCCGTCGAGCGTCCCGTTGATCCGGGCGAAGCGTGACCAGGGCCAGGTTGCCCGCGTTGAGCATCAGCTCCACGCACATGAACAGCACGATCGCGTTGCGCCGGACGAGCACGCCGACGGCACCGATGGTGAACAGCGCGGCGGCCAGGACGACGTAGTAGGACGGCGTCACTGCGCCTCACCTCCCTTGTTGGACACATCACGACCGGTGAGGGTCGGCTTGGTCGCCGCTTCTTCGGCGGTCAGCTCGCGGACCTCAGGATCTCGGAGATGCTGCGCTTGGCCGCGGTGCCGTCCGGCAGCCGGGCCGGGGTGGCGATCGAGTCCGAGGTGGCGAACACGCCCGGTCCCGGTCGCGGCGCCGGGTAGTTGCCCGGTGCGAACCGCTCGCGCATCTGCTCCGGCTGGGTCCGCCGCTCACCCTTCTTCCGCTCCACGTGCGCCAGCACCATCGCACCGAGTGCGGCGGTGATGAGCAGTGCCGAGGTCACCTCGAACGCCAAGATGTACTTGGAGAAGAGCAGGTTTGCCAGCCCTTGTACGTTCTGCGCACCACCGTCGCCCGACGAGTCCAGCCCGACGCCGACACGCTGGTCGAGCGCGCGGTACAAGCCCGTGCACAGCAGCCCGGCCAGGCCGACACCCAGCACGATCGCGGCCACCCGCTGTCCGCGTAATGTCTCGATGACCGAGTCGGAGGCGTCGCGCCCGACCAGCATCAGGACGAAGAGGAACAGCATCATGATGGCGCCGGTGTAGACGATGATCTGCACGAGGCCGATGAAGAAGCCGGCCTGCAGGATGTAGAACACGCCCAGGCAGAGCATGGTGAGCACCAGGAACAGCGCCGAGTGGATGGCGTTGCGGGCCCACACCATGCCGAGCGCGCCGATCACGCGAGATCGGCCCGAGGATCCAGAAGATCCACTTCTCGGCGCCGGATACGTGCAGCGTCGCTTCGGCGAGAATGGTCGTGTTCACTTCGCGCCTCCCGGAGCGCGCTCCGCGCCGGCGCTGGTGCCCGGATTCGTCAGGCCGCCGACGTAGTAGTCCGTCTCGGTCTCGCCGAGCCGCATCGGGTGCGGTGGCTGCTCCATGCCGGGCAGCAGTGGCGCCAGCAGCTGCTCCTTGGTGAAGATCAGGTCACGGCGATTGTCCCGGGCCAGCTCGTACTCGTTGCTCATGGTGAGCGACCGGGTCGGGCACGCCTCGATGCACAGGCCGCAGAAGATGCAGCGGCGCATAGTTGATCTGGTACGTGCTGGCGTACCGCTCGCCCGGGCGAGAACCGCTGCTCCTCGGTGTTGTCACCGCCCTCGACGTAGATCGCGTCCGCCGGGCAGGCCCACGCGCACAGCTCACAGCCGATGCACTTCTCCAGCCCGTCAGGATGGCGGTTGAGGATGTGCCGTCCGTGGTAACGCGGCGCCGGGGGCGTGACCACCTCCGGGTACTCCTCGGTGACGACCTTCTTGAACATGTGCGAGAAGGTCACCCCGAACCCGCTGAAGGCGCCCACGTCTACACCTCACTTTCTGCATCGGCGGGTGACGACGAGTCGGCACCGTCCGGCGGGACCGTCTCACGCTCGGCGGCCACCCGCTTCAGGCGGGGCGACGGTGGCACCGTCAGATCCATCGGCGGCACCGGGAAGCCGCCCGTCCGGGGCTCGGCTGTCCCCCGGCTTGACGGGAGCGGGCTTCTCCTTGGCCAGCAGGAACGGCGCCGCGAGCACGCAGGACCACCGCGACGATGATGACGACCTTGCTGGTCTGCGACAGGCGCGAGTTCTGCATCACCCGGACGCCGGCCAGGGCCAGGATCCACACCAGGCTGAACGGGATCAGCACCTTCCAGCCCAGGCGCATGAACTGGTCGTAGCGCAGTCGCGGCATGGTGCCGCGCAGCCACACGAAGACGAACAGCAGCAGCGAGCACCTTGATGGTGAACCACAGCAACGGCCACCAGCCGTAGTTGGCGCCATGCCAGAGCGACAGCGGCCACGGGGCGCGCCAGCCGCCGAGGAACAGCGTCGCGCACAGCCCCGACACGGTGACCATATTGATGTACTCGGCGAGGAAGAACAGCGCGAACTTCAGCGACGAATACTCGGTGTGGAAGCCACCGACCAGCTCGGACTCGGCCTCGGGCAGGTCGAACGGAGCCCGGTTGGTCTCGCCGACCGCTGAGATGAAGTAGATGACCAGGCTGGGGAACAGCAGCAGGCCGTACCAGCCGGGGATCAGGGTGTGCCAGCCGCCTCCCGTGCCGCCGTTGCTGCTGCGCGGCCACGATCCCGGACGTCGACATCGTGTTCGGCCGTCATGAACACGGCCACGATGGACAGCCCCATGGCGACCTCGTACGAGATCACCTGCGCCGCCGATCGCAGGCCGCCGAGCAGCGGATAGGTGGAGCCGGAGGCGTACCCGCCGAGCACGATGCCGTAGACACCCATGGCCGAGCAGGCCAGCACCACCAGAACCGCCACCGACGTATCGGTCAGCTGCAACGGCGTGTGGTGCCCGGCGATCGACACGATCGGACCGAACGGCATGACCGAGAACGCGGTAAACGCGCAGATCGTCGAGATGACCGGGGCGATGAAGAACACCGCCTTGTCGGCCAGCGTCGGCATGATGTCTTCCTTGAAGGCCAGCTTCAGGCCGTCGGCCAGCGACTGCAAGCAGGCCGAATGGGCCGACCCGGTTCGGGCCGGGCCGCACCTGCATGCGAGCCACCACGCGCCGCTCGTACCAGATCGCGAACAGCGTCATCACCACGAGGAAGGCGAACACCGCGACGATCTTGATGATGATCAGCCACCAGACGTCGTGGCCGAAGTCGCTCAGGGTCGGGTTCACGCCGCGCCTCCACGGGACACAGTCACTACATCGCCGGACTTCGCGGCGAGCATGCGGTTAACGGTCGAGCCGGGCGAGTTCGTCGGCAGCCACACGACGCCGTCGGCCATGTCGGTGAGCTCCGCCGGCAGCGTGATCGCGCCCCGCCGTCGGTGCCGACCGTGACCGCGTCGCCGTCGGCAACGCCGAGCCGGCTGGCCAGGTCCTTGCCGATCCGGACCGCCGGCGGGCGAGCCGTACCAGCGAGGTACTCGTCTCCCTCGGTCAAGGTGCCCAGGTCGAGCAGCTGGTGCCAACTCGCCAGGATGGCCTCGCCGTCGCCCGGCACGCGGCGGCGTCCCGGACGCCGCGGTCGGCGCTGCGGGCCGCGGCGCCTCGGTGCGCGGAGTCATTCCGATCTCCCGGCGGATCAGTGCCGCGTCGCGCACAGCCGAGTTCGACGTCGAACTCGGCGGCCAGCGCGTCCAGGATCCGAGCGTCGGACATCGCGGTGGTGGTCAGCACCGCCTCGAAGGTGCGCGTCCGGCCCTCCCAGTCGACGAACGTTCCGGCCTTCTCGACCACCGGCGCGACCGGGAAGACCACGTCCGCCCGGCGTGCCACCGGTGACATCCGGACTTCGAGGCTGACCAGGAACTCGACATTGTCCAGTGCGTCGTCGGCCCGCCGTGGGTCGGCCAGATCGGCCGGATCGACACCGGCCACGACCAGGCCGCCGAGACGCCGCGCTGGCAGCCGCTTCGACGATCGCGTCGGTGTCCCGACCCGGCGTGCTGGGCAGTACCCCCGGCCTGCAAGTCCCACTCGGCGGCCAGCTCGGCCCGGGCGGCCGCTTCGTGCACCGGGCGGCCGCCTGGCAGCAGGTTCGGCACGCAGCCGGCCTCGACCGCACCGCGGTCACCGGCCCGGCGCGGCACCCACGCCAGCTTCGCGCCCGTACGGTTGGCCGCCTCGGCGGCGGCCGAGAGCGCCCGCGGCGCGGTGGCCAGGCGCTCGCCGACGATCAGCAGTGGGCGCTCGGTCGCCAGGGCGGACTGCGACCGCCTCGTTGCTCGGCCAGCATCGCCGCCTCGTGGCCGGGCACGGTCCCGATCACGGTCGCGGCGAGCTTCTCCAGTCCCCGCGACGTGTATGGCGCGACCGCCACGACTGGCAGCCCGCGTTCGGTCACCGACTTGCGCAGCCGCAGGAAGAGAATCGGGCACTCCTCCTCCGGCTCCAGGCCGGCGATCACCACGGCGGTGCGCGTTGTCCACGTCGGCGTAGGTCACGTCCCCGACGCCGACCACGTTCGAGCGCCAGGAACTCGGTCTCCTCATCGGAGACCGGCCGGGCGCGGAAGTCGATGTCATTGGTGCCGAGCACGATGCGGGCGAACTTCGAGTACGCGTACGCGTCCTCGACGGTCAGCCGGCCGCCGGTCAGCACCCCGACGCCGCCGGCACGCTTCGCCTTGCGGCCAGCCCCTCGGCGGCCAAGGCGAGCGCCTCCGGCCAGCTCGCCTCGCGCAGCTCGCCGGTCGTCGCGTGTCGCGGACCATCGGCTGCGTGATGCCGGTCGGCGGCGGTGGCGTACTGGAAACCCCACCGGCCCTTGTCGCAGTTCCACTCCTCGTTCACCGCCGGGTCGTTGCCGGCCAGACGGCGCATCACCTTGCCGCGCCGGTGGTCGGTGCGCTGCGCGCAGCCGGCGGCGCAATGCTCGCAGGCGCTCGGCGTGGACACCAGGTCGAACGGGCGGGCCCGGAACCGGTACTGGGCGCCGGTGAGCGCGCCCACCGGGCAGATCTGCACGGTGTTGCCGGAGAAGTACGAGTTGAACTCGACGTCACCGGACTCCGGCTGCTCCTCCGGGTACTCGGCTTCGTCGATGGTGTCCCGCCCGCGCGGGTTCTCGAATGCCGCGTCCCGGTAGACGCCGATCTGCTCGGCCGACGACCGCTCCATCAAGTCGATGAACTTGTCGCCGGCGATCTCCTCGGAGAACCGGGTGCAGCGCTGGCACAGCACGCAGCGCTCCCGGTCCAGCAGCACCTGCGACGAGATGGTGATCGGCTTCGCGATACGTCCGCTTGTCCTCCTGGAACCGGCGGTCGGTGCGGCCGGTCGACATCGCCTGGTTCTGCAGCGGGCACTCGCCGCCCTTGTCGCACATCGGGCAGTCGAGCGGGTGGTTCATCAGCAGCAGCTCCATCACGCCCGCCTGCGCCTTGGCGGCGACCGGCGAGGTGAGTTGCGTCTTGACCACCATGCCGTCGGCGACGGTCTGGGTGCAGGACGCGACCGGCTTGCGCTGGCCCTCGACTTCGACCAGACACTGCCGGCAGGCGCCGGCGGGCGCCAGCAGCGGGTGGTCGCAGAACCGCGGGATCGCGATGCCCATCTGTTCGGCGACCCGGATCAGTAGCGAACCCTTGGGTGCGGTGACCTCGACGCCGTCGATGGTCAGCGTGACCGTCTCGCCGCCCGACTTCTCGACTGCACTCGTCATTAGTGAGCCCCCGCCAACTCGGCGCTGCGCAGCTTGGGCGCTGTACGGCCCTCGATGTAGTCCAGGTAGTCCTGCTTGAAGTACTGCAGCGACGACGTCACCGGGCTGGTCGCGCCGTCACCCAAGCCGCAGAACGAGCCGGCCCAGGATGTTGTCGCAGGTGTCCAGCAGGGTGTCGAGGTCCTCGTAGCGTGCCCTCACCGGCCAGGATGCGCCGGTAGATCCCGCACCATCCAGTAGTTGCCCTCACGGCACGGAGTGCACTTGCCGCACGACTCGTGGTGGTAGAACTCCAGCCACCGGTACGTCGCGTACACCGGGCAGTCCTGGTCGGAGAAGATCTGCGTGGCCGTGGTGCCGAGGATCGATCCGGCCGCCGCGACGCTCTCGAAGTCCAGTGGCACGTCCATGTGCTCGGCGGTGAGCAGCGGAGTCGACGAGCCGCCCGGGGTCCAGAACCTGAGGTTGTGGCCGGGCTGCATGCCTCCGGCGAGTTCGATGCAGCTCCCGCAGGGTGATGCCGAGACCGCACTCGTACTGGCCCGGGTTGTCGATGCGGCCGGACAGCGAATAGATCATCGGCCCGGGCGACTTCTCGCGTGCCCATCGACCTCCACCACGCCGCACCGCCGAGGACGATCGGCGGGACGCTGGAGACGATGCCGACGTTGTTGACCACCGTCGGGCAAGCGTACAGCCCGTGCGTCGCCGGGAACGGCGGTCGCAGCCGCGGCTGGCCGCGGAAGCCTTCCAGCGAGTCGAGCAGCGCCGTCTCCTCACCGCAGATGTACGCGCCGGCGCCGCTGTGCACGACCAGCTCCAGGTCGAAGCCCGATGCCGCAGGATGTTCTTGCCGAGGTAACCGCGCCTGTAAGCGTCCTCGACCGCGGCGCGCAGCCGGCGAGCGGCGTGCACCGCCTCGCCACGGATGTAGATGAACGCGCGGTTGGCCGCGGATCGCGTAGCAGGCGATGATGATGCCCTCGATCAGCGCGTGCGGATCGTTCATCATCGAGCGGCAGGTCCTTGCAGGTGCCCGGCTCGCCCTCATCGGCGTTGACCACCAGGTAGTGCGGCTTGCCGTCGTTCTGCGGGATGAACGCCCACTTCATGCCGGTGGGGAAGCCCGGCGCCGCCGCGGCCACGCAAACCGGACTCCTTGATCAGGGCGATCAGATCGTCCGGATGGGCCTTGAGCGCCTTGCGCAGCGCGAGGTAGCCCTCGAGCTTCTCGTACGACGTCGATCTTCCAGGCGTCCGGCGTAACCCCACCGCTTGGTCAGCACCGGGGTGAGCTTCGCCAGCGTCTGCGCGCGAGGCGAGGTCACTTCGCCTCCTTGGCCGGCGCCGACGGGATCGGCGTGTTGGGGTCGTACGACGGGGCGGTGATCCCGTTCTCCTCCGCCAGCCGCAGGCCGCGCAACGTCGGAGCGCCCGGCTGACCTTCGGCGACCGCGCCGTCCCGGTCGTCGGGGAAGCCGGCGAGTTGCAGTGCCATCTCCTTGAGCGAGCACAGCCGCGGCCCGCGGGTGGGTTGCGGACGCTCGCCCAGCGCGGAGGCCGGCCGACCAGATCGGCGGCGCTGCTCGGCGTCTGGTTGTCGTAGAAGTCGTAGTTGACGGTGACCACCGGCCCGTAGTCGCACGCCGCCAGGCATTCCGCGTGCTCCAGTGTGATCTTGCCGTCCGGCGTGGTCTCGTCATGACCGACGCCGAGGTCCTCGGAAAGGGTCTCGAAGATCTCCCGTCCGCCAAGCACGTCGCACAGCGTGTTGGTACAGACGCTGACCAGGTACTCGCCGGTCGGACGGCGCTTGTACATGGTGTAGAACGTCGCGACCGCGCCGACCTGCGCCTTGGTAATCCCGAGTTGCTCGGCGCAGAACGCGACGCCGGCCGGGGTCACCTGTCCCTGTTCGTTCTGCACCAGGTGCAGCAGCGGCAGCAGCGCCGAACGCTCGTGGCCGGCCGGATAGCGCGCGATGATCTCGCGCGCCCGTGCTCGGGTCGCCTCGGAGAATTCGTAGCTCGGCCGCGCGCGGCCTCACTGATTTCCATTAACGATCACACCCACCCATGACGGGGTCCAGCGAGGCGCCCCCGGCGATTACGTCGGCCAGCAGGCCGCCCTCGGCCATCGCGGGGATGGCCTGCAAGTTGACGAAGCTCGGCTCCCGGTAGTGAACCCGGTACGGACGGGTGCCACCGTCGGAGACGGCGTGCACTCCGAGTTCGCCGCGAGGCGACTCCAGCTGCACGTAAACCTGGCCCGGCGGGACCCGGAAGCCCTCGGTGACGAGCTTGAAGTGATGGATCAGCGACTCCATCGACTGACCCATGATCTTGGCAATGTGTTCGAGCGAGTTGCCGAGGCCGTCCTGGCCCACGGCCAGCTGTGCAGGCCAGGCGATCTTCTTGTCCTCGATCATCACCGGGCCCGGCTTTAGCCGGTCCATCGCCTGCTCGATGATGCTTCAGCGACTCCCGCATCTCGCCGAGGCGGACCTGGTAACGGCCCCACACGTCGGCGTCCTTGCTGGTGATGACATCGAAGTCGTACGTCTCGTAGTCGCAGTACGGCATCGTCTTGCGCAGGTCCCAGGGCAGGCCGGCAGACCGCAGTACCGGGCCGGTGATCCCCAGAGCCAGGCACCCCTGCACGTCCAGCACGGCCACACCCTGCGTGCGCCGGGTCCAGATCGGGCTGCCGGACAGCAGCTCCTCATAGCTCTTCAGCCGCTCCGGCATGAAGTCGAGGAACTCCTGGATCTTCTTGAGCGCCCGGTCCGGCACGTCCTGGGCGACGCCGCCGGGCCGGACGTACGCCATGTTCATCCGGAGCCCGCTGACCATCTCGAAGATGTCCAGGATGTACTCGCGCTCGCGGAAGCCGTAGATCATCATCGACAGCGCGCCCAGCTCCATACCAGTGGTCGCGAGCCACACCAAATGCGACGCGATCCGGTTGAGCTCCATCATCATCACGCGGATGACCCGGGCGCGCTCGGTGATCTGGTCCTCGATACCAAGCAACCGCTCGACGGCGAGGCAGTAGCCGGTCTCGTTGAAGATCGGTGCCAGGTAGTCCATTCGCGTGACGAACGTCGTGCCCTGGGTCCAGTTGCGGTATTCAAGATTCTTTTCGATCCCGGTGTGCAGGTAGCCGACGACCGACCGAGCCTCGGTGACGGTCTCGCCTTCCAGCTCCAGGATCAGCCGGAGCACGCCGTGCGTGGACGGGTGCTGCGGCCCCAGGTTCACGACGATGCGCTCGTCGTGGATCGGGTCGCCGGAACCACCGAGCACGGTGTCCCAGTCACCGCCGGTGACCGTGAAGACGCGGCCTTCGGTGGTTTCCCGGGACGGGGCGTATTGATCGGTGCTCATGCTGTGCCTCCTCCGAGAGTGACTGCGGGGCTCACTTGTAGGCCCGCCTCTCGTCCGGCGGCGGAATCTCCGCCCCCTTGTACTCGACCGGGATGCCCCCGAGCGGGTAGTCCTTGCGCTGCGGGTGGCCTTCCCAGTCATCCGGCATCAGGATCCGGGTCAGGCCGGGGTGGCCATCGAAGATCACGCCGAACATGTCGTACGTCTCGCGCTCCTGCCAGTCCGCGGTCGGGTAGATCGACGTGACGCTCGGCACGTGTGGGTCCTCGGCGGTGACACCGACTTCCAGCCGGATGCGCCGCCGGTACGTCATCGATGTGAGGTGGTAGACGACGTGCAGCCGGCTTGGCGTCGGTGCCGAGGTAGTCCGCGCCGGAAACCGACGAGCACAGCTCGAACCGAAGCGCCGGATCGTCGCGCATCGCCTGGCAGACATCGGCGATCCGGGACGCTTCCACATAGATGGTCAGCTCGCCGCGCTCGACCACCACCTTCTCGATGGCGTCATGGAAACCCTCATAGGTCCCCTCCAGCGCGTCGACCACCTCGTCGAAATACCCGCCGAACGGCCGCGGCGAGTCGAGCATGGTGGTCCGGCGCCGGGTCAGCCCACCGAAACCGGAGGTGTCGCCGGTGCCCGAGACACCGAACATGCCCCTGTCCGTCACCGGGGACCTCCCGTCTTCTGCGATGTGTGCGTCGCGCCACTCATCCAGTTCTCGATCCGCAGTTGCTCTTCACGGCCTTCCTTGACCGCCTCGATCCACTCCGCCTTGCGCGCCTTGTCGAACCGGTAGCTCGACGGCATCGCGCCGGGTGCGACCACCGGGGCACCATCGCGCTCGACCTTCGCCTCGATGGCGCGCTGCCGACGTGGACCGAGCGGCTCGGCCATCACCTTCTCGTGCAGCTTCAGGATCGCGTCGATGAGCATCTCCGGGCGAGGCGGGCAGCCCGGCAGGTACATGTCGACCGGAACCACGTGATCGACGCCCTGGACGATCGCATAGTTGTTGAACATGCCGCCGGATGAGGCGCACACGCCCATCGACAGCACCCACTTCGGGTCCGGCATCTGGTCGTAGATCTGCCGCAGCACCGGGGCCATCTTCTGGCTCACCCGCCCGGCCACGATCATCAGGTCGGCCTGGCGAGGCGAGGCCCGGAACACCTCCATGCCGAAGCGGGCCAGGTCATACCGTGCCGCGCCGGTCGCCATCATCTCGATCGCGCAGCAGGCGAGGCCGAAGGTGGCCGGCCAGAAGCTCGACTTGCGCGACCAGTTGACCAGCTTCTCGACCGACGTCAGCAGTACGCCGGAGGGAAGCTTTTCCTCGATACCCATATCTCAGTCCCAGTCCAAGCCGCCGCGGCGCCACACGTAGGCGTACACGGCACCGACGGTGCCGATGAAGATCAGCATTTCGAAGAATCCGAACGCCCCGAGCGCGCGGTAGTGCACGGCCCAGGGGTAGAGGAAGATCGTTTCGATGTCGAACACGATGAACAACATCGCGACCAGGAAGAACTTCACCGGGATCCGGCCTCCGCCGACCGGGCGCGGAGTTGGCTCGATCCCGCATTCGTACGCGTCGAGCTTGGCTCGGTTGTACCGGCGCGGGCCGACAAGCGGCGCCATCGCCACCGAGAACAACGCGAACAGCAGTGCCAGCCCGAGGAGCCCCACAATGGGTACCCATGCCGAGAGCGACATCTGTGGTCCTTCCTACACAAAACCTACTAATGGTGCCGTGCCGCGGCCAGCTATCGCACCGCGGGCGCCATCTTTGTCATCGTGTTGATGATCCAGTCCATCGAGTCCCCATCTCTGGGATCGGTCAGGTTGGCCAGCAACTTCAGGACGAACCGCATCAGTGTCGGATGCGGCAGGCCATGCTTGGTGGCCACCCGCATGATCTGCGGGTTTCCGATCAGCTTCACGAACCATCCGCCCAGCCGGTAGTAGCCGCCGAACCGAGCGCGAAGGGCGCTGCCGTACTCCTCAAGCGCCCGCTCCCGGGCCGGGCCGGCCGGTCGCGCCAGCGCCTGGACGATCGCTTCGGCGGCCATCTCAGCCGATTCCATCGCGTATGCGATGCCCTCACCGTTGAAGGGGTTGACCATGCCCCCGGCGTCTCCGACGAGCAGCACGCCCCGGGTGTAGTGCGGTACCCGGTTGAAGCCCATCGGAAGGGCCGCACCCATGATCCCACCGTCCGCGTTGGCCTCGTCGTTCATGCCCCACTCGTCGGGCGTGGTGGACAGCCAGTCGGTCAGCATGGTCCGGTAGTTGGTCTTTCCGAACGCGGTCGACGAGTTGAGCACGCCAAGACCGACATTAACCCGGCCGTCGCCCATCCCGAAGATCCAGCCATACCCCGGAAGCAGCACCTCGCCGCCGACGCCGTCGGTACGGGGACTGCGTAGCTCCAGCCACGACTCCAGGTAGTCGTCGTTGGTCTTCTCCGGTGATTTGTAGTACCGGCGGACGGCCACTCCGATCGGCCGGTCGTCGCGCTTGGTCAGGCCCATGGCCAGCGGGAACCGAGCCGAGACCCCGTCCGCGGCGACGACCACCGCAGCCCGGTACTCCTGGGGCTCGCCGTCCGGACCGGTGGCCCGGACGCCGACGACCCGGCCGTCGGTGCCGTACACCGGGCCGGTCACGTTGACGTTCTCACGCAGGGTGGCTCCGGCGCTGACCGCGGTGCGGGCCAGGATCTGATCGAAGTCCATCCGGGTTCGCGTCAGGCCGTAGTTCGGGAAGCTTGCCAGTTCCGGCCAGTCCAGCTCGAGGCGCATACCGCCTCCGATGACCCGCAGGCCCTTATTCGGCAGCCAGCCCGGCGACGTCGTGTCGACACCCATCTTGACCAGCTGCTTGACCGCGCGGGGGGTAAGACCGTCGCCGCACACCTTCTCGCGCGGGAACGCGGTCTTCTCCAGCAGTTCGACGCGGAGGCCATGGCGGGCGAGGTGGAACGCGGCGGCCGAGCCGCCCGGACCGGCGCCGACGACGATCACGTCGGCCTCGCTCACGAGGCGTGGCGTTCCCGCCGCTGGAGCACTGGCCTGGTCCTCCTGGCGCTCGTCTCCGGCCCCGGCGACACCCGCCTCGGGCACGCTGTCCACTGCTCACCGCCTCCCGCGAAGTCTGTGTGAAAGCCTCGTGAAAGTCTTCACAAACTACTGCCGCCGAGCAGTGTAGAACTGCTCGCCTCTGCCGGTTCGAGCGAGGTAGGGCTAACCTCACTTGTCGCGTCGGCGCCGGCATCATTGCCAGCCTCGCCAGCACCTCCGGCCAACGGCCGCTCGGCCCGGTGTAACGCGACAATTCCCCCAGTAAGGTTGCGCCAACTCACCTGCCGCCATCCAGCGGCCTCGACCACACCGGCCAGGCCCGCCTGGTCGGGCCACGCCTGGATCGACTCGGCCAGGTACACGTAGGCGTCCGGGTTGCTGGACACGGCTCGTGCGACCGCCGGCAGCGCCCCCATCAGGTACCGCAGGTAGGCGTGCCGGAACGCACCATTCGTCGGGTGCGAGAACTCACAGATCACCAGGCGGCCGCCGGGCTTGGTCACCCGCGCCATCTCGGCCAGGGCGGCCGCCGGGTCATGCACGTTTCGCAGCGCGAACGAGATCGTCACGGCATCGAAGGTCTGATCCCGGAACGGCAGCGCCAGCGCGTCTCCCGCCAGCAACGGAACCGCCGGCCGGACCCGCTTGCCGGCTCGCAGCATGCCCTGCGAGATATCCAGCCCGGTCACCCAGGCCCCGGACTTGGCGAGTTCGGCCGTCGACACTCCGGTACCGGCGCCGATGTCGAGCACGTGCTCGCCCGGGCACAGATCCAGCGCCGACCTGGTGGCAGCACGCCACGACCGGTCGCGACCGAACGACAGGATGGTGTTGGTTCGGTCATAGCGGTGTGCGACGCCGTCGAACATCGAGGCGACTTCGTGGGGCTGCTTGTCCAGATGAGCGCGCGTCACGGGCCTTTACTCTGCCAGGAGCCGATCGGCCGGCCGTTGGCAGGGCTGGCCAACCCGGCCGTGCGCGCGCCGAACCGCGACCGCCGCCACCGATCGGACCCGCCGGCCAGGCATCGCGACAGTGCCCGGCGCAGGCGCGGCGCAAGCGGGCGCTCGATGAATCGATGCACCAACCAGGCCAGGCCCAGCATCCCGGCGACAATGACGGCCAGCAGCACCCAGTCCGCGGCCCAGCCGCGAAGCGCGGCGAACAGGGTCCAGCCGATGTATTCGTGCAGCAGGTAGAGCGGATAGGTAAGCACCCCGGCCACCGTCAGCCACCGCCAGTCGGCCCGCAGCCGGCCCAGCGCGACCGCCGCCACCAGTAGATAGAAGGCAGCGAGGATAGCCACCACGGGCCACGACGGCATCGGCCGGCCGAGCATGTGGAAGTTGTTGGAGCCGAGCGCCTGACGCTGGCCCAGCAGGAACGTCGCCGCCACGATCAGCCACAACAGCAGGTTGGGCCCGTACCGGTGCATCAGGAAGAACATGAGCCCGGCGATGAAGAACGGACCCCAGTCCGGCATCACCAGCATGTGAATCAGCCCGCCCGACGAGTAGGTGAGGGCGCAGGCGGCGAGCCACACCGCGCTGAAGGTGACCACCCGGCTGTATGTCACACCGCGCCTCACGACCAGAGTGAACAGCAGGTAGAACCGCAGTTCGGCGAAGAGGGTCCAGTACACGGCGTCCACCGACGGCACCCGGAAACCCTCTTGCAGCATGGTGAGATTCACCCCGACATCGCTGATCCGGGGCGCCCGGACCGCGATCGGCCAGATCAGCAGCACCGTGGTTGTGGCCAGCACCCCCAGCCAGTACGCCGGGAACAGCCGCACGAACCGGGAAACGGCGAACTGCCCGACCGTTCGATGTACCGCGCTCAGCGCGATCACGAAACCACTGATCAGGAAGAACAGTTCAACGCCGAGCCAACCGTAGGCCGCGACCGGATACAGGGGCCGCACGTCGGCGGCCGGTCGCATCGCGGCTCCGTGGCCGAGCGCCGCGTAGTGCCAGGACATCACCATGAGCGCGGCCACCAGACGGAACCCGTCCAGCAGCCGGACCCGGGGACGGTCGCGGGCGGCCGGGGCCTCGTCCGCGCCCAGGCGGGACGGGCGCGCGCCGCGGATCGCATCCGGCGCGGCGGCTCCGGCGGTGGTCACCGCGTCCGGCGCCAGGTCGTTGTCGCGAGCGTAGGGGCTATTGCGGTCAAGCAGGTCAGGCTCAGGCACAGGTGAACTCCACGATGGGGGATTCGGGGATCACTTCCTGTATGCCCAGCTAGGGCTGGAAGATGTGCCTGACTACGCCGGAAAATCCATCACAATTACCTCGAAATTACCCGCAAGCCCATCCGCAGCAGGGTTCCGGCGCCGGTTCCGACCAGGCCGAGCCCGAGCAGCATGGTGCTTCGCAGGAGCCCGACGCTCGCCATCGCGAACAAGCTCACCAGGCCCCCGACCACGAGTCCAGCACCGATGATGAGGAGCACGCCTGCCGTCACGGCGGCCACTCGGCGAGCCCGCGGGCTGGCGGTCAAACGGTGGCGAATGCCACGGTAGGACGAGTAGTAGACGGTTCCCGTTGGTGTGCTCACGCCACGACTGTGGCATCGCGGCAAGGCACCTTAGCAGCGGATACTACGTTCAGTGACGACGGACACGCACAGCGGATGATGGCCTGCCGAAACAGCGCCTGCCTCGCCATACCGCTGCGCGCCCGCTGACCGGGTAGCGGAGGAGCGGCTGACACCGCTTGCGAGGTTGCCGGATGCGGGCGCCCGGCCGGTTACTCGGTCACCACGGCAAGCGACGTACGGTCGCCGACGCCACCACCCGGTATCGCGATCGACGAGAAGTGCGAGACCACCCGGTCGTCGGTTGGATCATCGTCAGGCGTCCAGTGCACACGCATGTGCCGGTAGAGCGTGTCGCGCTGAGCCGGAATGCGGTCGGCGGAACGGATCATCCAGATCAGCTCGTGCAAGTTCGAACGGTGCCTGGCTCCGGCACTGGAGATCACGTTCTCCTCCAGCATGATCGAGCCCAGATCGTCGACGCCCATGTGCAGCGCCAGCTGGCCGATGTCCTTGCCGGTGGTCAGCCAGGACGCCTGCAAGTGGTCGATGTTGTCGAAGAACAGCCGGGCCACCGCGATCAGGCGCAGGTACTCCAACGACGTGGCCTGAGTACGACCCTTCAGGTGATTGTTCTCCGGTTGATACGTCCACGGGATGAAGGAGCGGAATCCGCCGGTGCGGTCCTGCACATCACGGACCATCCGCATGTGTTCAATGCGCTCGGCATTGGTCTCGCCAGTGCCCATCATCATCGTGGCGGTCGACTCGACGCCCAGCTTGTGCGCGGTCTCCATAACCTCAAGCCATCGCTGACCGGACTCCTTCAACGGAGCGATCGCGGTCCGCGGCCGGTCCGGCAGCATCTCGGCACCGGCGCCGGCGATCGAGTCGAGGCCGGCGGCCTTGATCCGGCGTACGGCTTCCTCGATCGTGGTGCCGGAAACCTTGGCCATATGCAGGATCTCGCTCGGGCCGATGGAGTGGATCACCAGGTCCGGATAGGCGCCCTTGACCGTGGAGAAGAGCTCCTCGTAGTACTCGACACCGAAGTCGGGGTGATGGCCGCCCTGCAGCATCACCTGGGTAGCGCCGAGATCGACCGCCTCACCGCATCGACGCAGGATCTCCTCCATCGGGTGTGCCCAGCCCTCGGCATGCTTCGGTGCCCGGAAGAAGGCACAGAACTTGCACGCGGTCACGCATACGTTGGTGTAGTTGATGTTGCGATCGATGATGTACGTGACGATGCCGTCCGGGTATCGGCGTCGGCGTACCGCGTCGGCCGCCTCGCCGAGTTGATGGAGCGGCGCGTCGGTGTAGAGCAGCAGCGCCTCTTCGGGGCTGATCCGGCCGCCCTCGGCGGCACGCGAAAGGATGCTGTCAATCTCGCTCGTCATCGTCACAGCACGAGGGTACCCATCGGATCCGAATGGCGTTCCAGGCCTACCTCCGGCGGCGTGGCTGGGCCGTCACCATGCCGGCTTGATGGGTCCCGGCGGAGCAATTCTGGCCAGATCGACGCACAGCTGATCGAACCGGCGCGGACCAAGCAGGTCGATCCACGGACGGACGGCGCGAGCAGCCGCCGCGTCAGCGGCACGGGTCGCCGCCCATCCACGGTCGGTCAGCACGATCAGCCTGGCCCGGGCGTCGGCCGGATGCGCGTGGCGTTCCACGTATCCCTTCGCCACCAAGTCGTCGACCAGCTGGCTGGCGGCCTGCTTGGTGACGCCGAGATGGACGGCGATGTCGTTGACCGTGGCGTCGCCGGACGAGATGCGGACGAACGCGAACCCGTGAGCCGGTCGCAGATCGTCGAAGCCGTGTTTAGCGGTGTCGTCGTGAATCGCGGCCACCAGCGCACCGCCTACGGCCAGCAGCGCTGCCGCGAGCTCTCGCGCCCGCGCATCGGAAGCATCGGAAACCACGACGCGAGTATTCCATACGGTCAAGAAGCTTGACTAAGTCAGGAGATCCTGGCATGGTTGGCACATAGTCAAGCCAGTTGACTATGTGGAGGTTGCCATGCCATTCGTCCGAAGCGCCGATTCGACCGACTACGAGATCCACGGTGCCCGGTTCCGGGCGTACGCCCATTCCGGCACCGGCGCCACGCAGCTCGCCGCCTGGATCACCGAGATCCCGGCCCGCACCACGGGGGCGACGCACCGGGTCGATCGGGAAGAAGTCCTGCGCCTGGTCACCGGCCGGATCCAGATCACGATTGACGGTGAGTGCGCCGACCTGGGGCCCGGCGACATCGCGATCGTTCCCCCCGGAGGCGAGATCCGAGCCGACAACATCACTGATGAGCCGGCCGCCATGTGGGCTACCACGACGGTCGGCCTGTCCGCGGCCCTGGCTGATGGATCCACCATCCGGCCCCCTTGGGCCAGTTGATCGCGAAGCGCACCGGCGGCGGGAACCCGAAGTCCCCGCCGCCGGTGTCACCTCAAATCGGTCTTACCATCCCAGCCTTACGACGCCACGGTCGCACGACGGCGACGGCGGCCCAGGAACAGCAGTACGCCACCAGCCAGCACCAGGATCGCGCCGGCCACGGCGATGATGCCGGTCTTCGAGCCGGTAACCGGCAGACCGCCCTCATCAGGTGCGCCCAGCGTGATCGCCGCAACATCGTTGGCGTGATTGTTGTCGTCCACGCCATAGGCGTCGCCGTGCGGCATACTCACCGATCCGTCCGCGCCGCTGGACGCCTTGATCTTCAGGGAGAGCGTCACACTGAAGCTGCTGTGCGCCGGGAAGACATAGCTCGAACCGCTGCACAAGTAGTACCGGTAGCCCGGCTTCGAGTCGAGTATCTGCGATTCCGGCTTGGCCTGACCGAAACAGTTCGACGGAACGGCCACAGCGTCAGCCCACTCGGGGATGGCAATCTCGATCACCGCCGCGATGTCGTGAACGCTCCAGAAGTCGATCGAAGCCGGACCGTTGTTGGTCTCACCCAGCTTGACCTTGACCACATCTCCGGGAGTGCCGATGACCTTGGCACCGTTCGCGACCATGTCGTAGGAGGTTTTGATGGTCCAAGTCCAGGTTTCGAAGTTGTCACCGAAGTCAATGTCCCCGGCGGAGTTAGCCGAACTGGACGGGGTCAGAAGCTTGCCGGATGCGCGCTTGATGAAATGCGCGCGGGACTTGGCCAGCCCGAAGGCGTTGTTCGCCAGTTCGCTGCTGACGCTCGACGCGTTAGCGACATCGACCACAAGGTCGACGCGCGCCGTGTCGGCCGAGTCGGCCGGAACGTGACCGATGATGGCCGGATTGATCGTCCAGGTCTGGCCCGGGGCCAGCGACTGATCGATTTCACATAGCGCCAGCGTGCCGTCATCGTCAGGCCAGTCGGCGTAGAGGCAATTGTCGAAGTAGTCCGGCTGGAATCCGTGCGAGAACGCGAATAGGAAGAGCACGCCGTCGGCGGCTTGGCTCCCCGAATTGCTCACCATGACCGGCTCCGAAAGCGCGTCGCCGGGCTTCGCCGTGAGGCTGTTGTCGCCCTTGGGGAGGCCCAGATCCGGTCCGTCAGCCACGGTCACCGTGGCGGATTCGGTGACCGTGGCCACGCCGTCGGCGGTCGAGGTCATGGTGAACGAACCAGTGACACCGTTGTGTGCGCCGGCCGCCGGGACCAGCTTGACCGGGATCTCGATATCCGAGGCGCCCGCGTTCGGGTCGGTCACGTCCGGTAGGTCGCATGTCGCGACCGAGCCGGTGAGCGAACAGCCGGATGCCGGATCGAGAAACGTCGGCGTGGCGATCCCGTCGATCCCGGTGAAGTCAATGGTGACCTTGGGGTTGGTAAGGGGGCCGAATTCGTAGACCGAAATCGTGGTCGCCTTGCCCGGCGCGCCATCGGCGCCGATGATCAAATCCTGCGCTTCGGCGCGGATCACGCTGGCGTCCGCGAATGCCGGGGTGGCGGTGGCGGCGACCGCGCTCGCGATCGTCAAGGCGCCCAATCCGGCCAGGATTGCACGAGATGCTCGCATTCGAGCTCACTTTCTCAGGAGTGAAGAGGCTGCGGGAGCATACGACAATTTGCCGCGCCTCGATGCCCCGTTTACGCATACGCCCGATCATGAGCCCGCGTGGTCGTTTGCTTGGCGAAGGATCTATGGTTCAGCTCATGGATATGCGCTACCGCCGGCTCGGCGACTCGGGACTTGTGGTGTCGGTCGTCGGCATCGGCTGCAACAACTTCGGTCGCAAGATGGACGAGCAAGCCACCCGTCAGGTCGTTGACGCCGCCCTTGAACACGGCGTCAACCTCTTCGACACCGCCGACATCTATGGAACTGGTGCATCGGAAACCCTGCTCGGCAAGGCATTGCGGGGCCGGCGCGATGACGTGGTGATCGCAACCAAGTTCGGGATGGACATGCAGGGCGCGAACGGGGCCGATCACGGCGCCCGTGGCGCGCGGCGCTACGTCGTCCGCGCGGTCGAGGCGTCGCTACAGCGGCTCGGTACCGACTACATCGACCTGTACCAGATGCACGAACCGGACCCGGCCACGCCGATCGCCGAGACTCTGGACGCGCTCGATGACCTGGTACGCGCCGGCAAGGTCCGGTACATCGGCAACTCGAACTTCGCCGGCTGGCAGATCGCCGATGCCGATTGGGTGGCACGGACTCGCGGCACCACGCCGTTCATCAGCGCCCAGAACGAGTACAGCTGGCTCAAGCGCGGGGTCGAAGCGGACGTGCTGCCCGCCTGTGAGCGGTTCGGGCTCGGCATGCTGCCGTTCTTCCCGCTGGCCAGCGGTCTTCTCACCGGCAAGTACCGGCGTGGTGCACAGCCGCCGGCGGGCAGCCGCCTGTCCGAAGCCCGGGTTGCGCACCGGCTGGCCGCGGCGAACTGGGACGCCATCGAGGCGATCGATGCGTTCGCCGCCGACCGTGGGATCACCATGCTGGACGCGGCGATCGGCGGCCTGGCGGCACAGCCCGCGGTGGCGTCGGTAATCGCTGGTGCAACGACACCGGAACAGGTCGCAGCCAACGTCGCCGCCGGTCAGTGGACCCCGAGTGCCGACGACATGGACCGGTTGAGGGAGATCACCGCCTGAGTTCCGCCTCCTCGACCCGGGCACCCGCCGAACGGGATTGCCCGGGTCGAACCTTACCTGGGCCGTGCACCGTGATCAGGCGCTCAGGTCTTTAGTACGTGCCGCAGCACCCACGGCCCCATGGTCCGCGAATAGGTGTCGGTGATGTGGCTGGCGTCGAAGAACACCGGCACGCTTCCGATCAGCATCGGGCACTCGGTGGCATCGCAGAACTCCGCGGACGTGTCGATGACCCGTACGAAGTTCTTCACCGGCGACTTGGCAATGGCGTTGCGAAGCGCGCGGGTGTTGAGCGCGACGGCGCGCTTGTTGGCGCATTTCTCCGGATGGTCGAGGTTCTTGGCCAGGCAGGTCGGCCCGTCAACCCGGTGAGCCGAGTCGGATCCGGTGAGCGGAACGTCGCCGAGCAGTCGGATCTTGACCCCGAGCGCGTGCAGGTCCGCGATCAGCTTCGTGGTGCCGGACCAATAGCTGGGCGACTTCTTGTTGGGACCGTAGACGTAGTCGGTCGAGTAACTGGCCAGCACCACCATCTTGATCGACTTCGTGTTCCGTACCATGTCCAGCATCTGCTGATTGTGGGCGTCGCAGTCGCCTTGTTCCTTGGCGGAGATGGACCGGAAAACGGTCGCGATCGGCGCTGTCTCGGTGGCCGGGCAGCCCTGCCGCGAGCCGACCACCACGTGGATGCCACCCTCCTTGCCAGCCTCGTCGAACGCACCGCCCCACGCCGCTGCGTGCGAGTCGCCCCACAGCATCACCGTCGGCGGTTTGCTGGTGTCGCCGTAATCGCAATACACGCCCTTATGACGGGTCAGCGGATCGATGCACTTGTCGCGGAACGGCTGTGGCTCGTCGGAGCCCGAGGCGCTGACCGCCGCCTCACTGACCTGCCCCTGCACCGGATCACACTGCGCCTTGTTCTCCATTGCGTGTGCTCCGAAGCACGAGGCACCGTCGGCGATCTTCTGCGAGACGGCCACCTTCTGGGCGGCGAACTTTGCGCTCGCCTGCGAGGCGAGTACGAGCGAGGGCGCAACGATGAGCAGGCATGAAACGCCGGCCGCGCCGATCGGCGCCATCAGGCGCCGGGCCGACAGCGCCGGGCTGAACCGAATCGGATTCTCGATCAGCAGCGTTGTGAGGGCCGACAGGATGATGGTCACGACGCCGATGGCAAGCTTCATCCGCACGTGGAGGTCACCGACCAAGTATGGCGTCAGGACGATCAGCGGCCAGTGCCAGAGATAGATCGGATACGAGACGGTACCCAGGAACTGGACCGGCGCGAGGTCGTAGACCCGGTGTGGCGACCAGCCGACCCGATCACCGGATCCGGCCCAGATCACGATCATGGTCGGGATCACCGGCAGCAGGCCCCACGCGCTGGGATAGGCGACCGAGTGAGCGTTCAGCAGGAAGGCCACGGCGACGATCGCGCCGAACCCGAGCCAGCTGGCAACGGCCGCGGCCCGCGCCGCCGCCGGCGAACGCTCCCGGACGCCGATCAGACCGGCCGGCGTGGCAAGCGCGAGCATGCCGCCGGCGGCAAACTGCCAGACCCGGCCCGGGGTGACAAAGTAGGCCGGTGCCGGATTGGCGTGGGTGTAGATCACGGAGAAGACCAGGCTCCCGACGAACATCACGCCGAGCACTCCGAGGGTGGCGCGAGCGCGGGTACGCACCGCTGACCGTCGCAACAGGACGGCGACGATCAAGATCAGGAGCGGCCACACCAAGTAGAACTGCTCCTCGACGGACAGGCTCCAGTAATGCTGAACGGGCGACGGTGTGTTGTCCGCCGCCAGGTAATCGACCGAATTGTGCGCCAGCACCCAGTTCTGCACCAGCAGCGCACTGCCGATGATCTCCGCGGTGTAGGCCTTCCATTGCCCGAATGGCACGATCAGCGCCGTGGCGACGAGGACCGCGATGAGGACGAACATGGACGCGGGAGCCAGGCGCCGGACCCGGCGGGCGTAGAAGCCACTGAGCGACAGTCGCCCAGCCGCCGCCGAATTCCACAGATGCTGGGTAATCAAGAACCCGGAGATGACGAAGAACACATCCACCCCGGCGAACCCGCCGACCAGATGCGTCGGCCACAGGTGATACAGCATCACCATCAAGACGGCGACGGCCCGCAATGCCTGGATTTCCGGGCGGTAGCCGGAGGTCTTGGCAAGACGGTCTCCGAGCAGTGAGCTCCATCGCACGGGACGTGTCTCCTCAGCCAGGGGGTGGCAACAGCGCTGGAGATGCTATCCGGTGTTGCTGGCAGCGGCACATGGCGCTGGCCGCCTGCCCCGGTTTGGCCCCCGGTCGCAGCCTTGATTACGGAGGCTAAGCGTCGTAGTCAACCGTGACGGTCTCGGTGACCGGGCTGGACTGGCAGGTAAGGACGTACCCGGCCGCGACCTCGTCGGGTTCGAGAGCGTAGTTGCGGGCCATCTCGACGCGGCCGTCGAGCACCTTCGCCCGGCAGGTCGAGCACACGCCGCCCTTACAGGCGTACGGAAGCTCGGAGCGCACCTTGAGAGCGGCATCGAGCACCCGGCCGTCCCGATCCATCGTGAACGTCGAGGCTCGCCCGTCCAGGATGATTGTCACCGTCGCCTGATCGGACGACGCCACCTCGGACGTGTCCGGCCGCCGGGGTGCGGCGGGAGTTTCCTCCACGTGGAACAGTTCGGTGTGCACCGCCGAATGCGCGACAGCACGTTGCCCGAGCACCGAGCGCACGTCCATCACCATGCCGTACGGACCGCAGAGGAACCATTCGTCGACGGCGCCCACGTCAACCAGACCCGCGTCGACAATACCGGCAAACCGGTCGGCATCGATGCGGCCGGAGAGCAGATCGGCATCCCGCGGCTCACGGGACAGTACGTGCATGACGTGCAGCCGCGTCGGATAGCGGTCCTTGAGGTCGGCGATCTGTTCGGCGAACATCACCGACCGCGCGTACCGGTTGCCGTACAGCAGGGTGAACGTGCTGTCCGGCTCGGTCTCCAGGCCGGTCGCGAGCAGCGCCAGGATCGGGGTGATTCCGGAACCGGCCGCGACCGCCACGTACGAGCGAGCCCGGGCCGGGTCGAACTCGGTGGTGAAGTGCCCGAGCGGCGGCATGACTTCGATGGACTCACCGGCTTGCAGGCGCCGGATGGCGAACTCGGAGAAGGCACCACCGGGCACCATCTTCACGCCGATCCGCAGGTGCCCGGAGGCGGCCAGTTCGCCAGGGGTCGAGCAGATCGAGTACGAACGCCGCACATCCTCGCCCGACTCGATGCGGCGGATGGTGAGGTGCTGGCCAGCGGCGAACGCGAACGCGGACCGCAACTCGGGCGGCACCTCGAACGTAACCACCACGGCGTCTTCGGTCAGCGGCTCGACGGCCGCGACCCGGAGCGCGTGAAACTGCGGACGCCGCCGGACCGGCTGCGTGACTGTCACCGTCATCAGAAGGCCTTCACGTGGTCGAACGGCTCGGCGCAGGCGCGGCATCGCCACAGAGCCTTGCAGGCGGTGGACCCGAACCGGGTGATCTCCTCGGTATCGCGCGAGCCGCACCGAGGGCAGGTGACCGGAGCGCCCGGCATACCGAGCGGCACCGCTCGGCCCGCTCGGCGCGAAGCCGGCGGGGCGATCGACGCGGCTGCCAGCTTGGCACGGCCGGCCTCGCTGATCCAGTCGGTGGTCCACGCCGGCGCGAGGACGGTACGAACATCGGCGGAGCTGGCGCCCGCGGCAACCGCCGCCTGCGCGACCCGCTCCCGAATCAGGTCCATCGCCGGGCATCCGGAGTAGGTCGGCGTGATCGTGATGACCGCCCGCCCGTCCGTGTCGACCTGCACGTCCCGCAGGATGCCCAGGTCCTCGACGGTCACCACGATGAGCTCCGGATCCACGACCGCGGCCACCGCGTCGCGGATCGCCTGCGCGCCGCTCGCCTCGTCCACCGCTACCACCGGGCCCCCGGGTAGGCGCGGTGCAGCACCTGCATCTCGGCAAGCAGGTACGACAGCGCCTCGGTGTGGTGGCCGGAACGGCCGCCACTCGGCTGCCAGGAATCGTCCGGAATCTCGACGGTGGCGTCGCCGAGCACCTTCGTCATGGTCGCGAGCCACGGCTCTCGCAGCTCCGCCGGATCGACGCCGGTGCCCGCCTCGGCGACGGCACGGGCCACCGGATCGGATTCGAAAAGCTCGTTGGTGTACGGCCAGACCTCGTTGACGGCGGCCTGCATGCGGCGGTGCGACTCATCGGTGCCGTCGCCGAGCCGGACCGCCCACAGCGCGGCGAGGTCCAGGTGATAGGCGCTCTCCTTGACGGTCTTGGCGGCGATCGCCGCGACCTGCCGGTCCGCGCTCGCGGTCAGCTTGTCATAGAGCACGTGCTGGTACGCCGAGAGGAACAGCAGCTTGGCGATGGCGGTCGCGAAGTCCGCGTCGGCCAGCTCGACCAGCTGAGCGTTGCGGAACTCGGTATCGTCGCGCAGGTACGCCAGGGCGTCCTCGTCGCGGCCGGCGCCCTCGACTTCCCCCGCGTACGTAAGGAACAGGCGGGCCGCGCCGAGCTGGTCCAGAGCGACGTTCGACAGCGCGATGTCCAGCTCCATCTCCGGTGCCCGCGCCGACCACTCACCCAGCCGCTGAGCCGCGATCAGCCCGTCATCACCGAGGCGAAGCAGGTACTCGAACAGTTCGTTCACAGGTGCCTCGCGCCTTCCGGCACCTCGTAGAACGTCGGGTGGCGGTACACCTTGTCGGCCGCCGGATCGAAGAAGGCGTCCTTCTCGTCCGGGCTGGTCGCGGTGATCGCCGCGGCCGGCACCACCCAGATGGACACGCCTTCCTGACGGCGGGTGTACACGTCGCGAGCGTTGCGCAACGCGGTTGCGGCGTCCGGCGCGTGCAGGCTGCCCACGTGCGAATGTGACAGGCCGCGGCGCGGGCGCACGAACACCTCCCACAACTGGCTGTGCTCGGTCATGCGGCGCGCTCCATTTCCAGTGCCCGGCCGGCGGCCTTCGCGGCGTATGCCGCCGCCGCCTCGCGTACCCATGCGCCCTCCTCGTGAGCCCGCCTGCGGTTGGCCACACGCTGCCGGTTGCACGGCCCGTTGCCCTTGATGACTTGCATCAACTCCCCGTAGTCGGGCTGCGTGAAGTCGTACGCCTGACGCTGTTCGTTCCAGCTCAGGTCGGGGTCCGGAATGTCCAGGGTGAGCACGGATGCCTGCTGTGCGCACATGTCGACGAATCGCTGGCGCAGGTCATCGTTGGAGAACCGCTTGATCTTCCACGCCATCGACTGCTCCGAGTGGGTGGAGTCGGAGTCGGGCGGCCCGAACATCGCCAGCGAGGGGTACCACCAGCGGTTCACCGCGTCCTGAGCCATCGCCCGCTGCCCCGGCGTACCGTGCGCGAGGGTGTAGAGGATCTCGTAGCCCTGCCGCTGATGGAACGACTCCTCCTTGCAGACCCGGATCATGGCCCGGGCATACGGACCGTAGGAGCACCGGCACAACGGGACCTGGTTCACGATCGCGGCGCCATCCACGAGCCATCCGATGGCACCGACGTCGGCCCAGCTCAGGGTCGGATAGTTGAAGATCGACGAGTACTTCTGCCGGCCGTTGATCAGCATCTCGACGAGCTCATCCCGGGACACGCCAAGTGTCTCGGCGGCGGCGTACAGGTACAGCCCATGGCCGGCCTCATCTTGCACCTTGGCCAACAGGATGGCTTTGCGCTTGAGGGACGGCGCCCGGGAGATCCAGTTGCCCTCCGGCTGCATCCCGATGATCTCCGAGTGCGCATGCTGCGCGATCTGCCTGATCAAGGTCTTGCGATACGCCTCGGGCATCCAGTCGCGCGGCTCGACCTTCTGCTCAGCGTCGATCACCGAGTCGAAGTAGCCGAGGGCTTCCTCGTCGGTGGGCGCGCCAGGCCGCCGCCCGCTCGCCGCCGCCTCCCGCAGGGCCCGCTCGGCGTCGGCCACCTGATCGAGAAGCGACTGCCCAGCGGGGTCGTCGGGCACGAAGTCGTTGCCGTACATCCGACAAGTGTTACAGCCGCGTTCCCTCTATGCAACACAAGTGTCATATCCGGTTGAAGATCGCCGACCGCGGTCACGTACGACGGCGTTTCGTCATGGGCGGGCACAATCAACGATCGTGGGTGGGCAGCGACCGCACGGGGTCCTGCCCGCCGTCACACGCTCGCGAAGACCGGACCGTCCGGCGGCAGCGACGGCACCTCGCCGAGGGCGGCGGCCCGAGCGGCGAATTCCCGGATCCCCGCGACCTGGCGCTCGCCGAGCGAGAAGTCCAGCGTCCGGAAGTAGTTGGCCAGCGTCGCCGCGTCGAACGTCTCCCAGCGCGCCGCCGCCTCGGCGACCGCGTCCAGCTCGTCGAGGCACAGGTCGCGCGACTTGAGGAACGCCTCGTGGACGTCCTTGACCTGGCCCGGGTACGCCGTGGCGAAGTCGCGCCGGACCGCCCAGACGGCGAACACCATCGGCAGACCGCTCCAGTCGTTCCATGCTTGCCCCAGATCGACCACATCGAAGCCCTTCGTCGGGGCCTCGTAGAGCGCACGCAGCGCGACGTCTCCGATCAGGACCGCGGCGTCGGCCTCCAGCAGCATCTCGTTGAGTTCCGGCGGACATGCGAAGAACTCCGGACGCACCTGATGCACCTCGCTGAGCAGCATCTTGGCGAGCAGCACGCCGGTACGGCTGGTGGAGCCCAGAGCGACCCGGGCCAAGTCGCCCAGCGGCTTGGTGGCGACCAGGTTGACCGATAGCACCGGCCCGTCACTGCCGACCGCGAGGTCGGGCAGGAGCAGCAGTTCGTCGGCATGCCGCAGGTACTCCACCAGGGAGATCGGGCCGATGTCGAGATTCCCGTCCACCAGCGCATTGTTCAGCCGGTCCGGGGTGTCTTTATGGAGATCGACGTCGAGGAGCGCGCCCGAGCGCATCAGCCCCCAGTAGATCGGCAGGCAGTTGAGAAACTGGATGTGTCCCACCCGGGGCCGACGCAAGGAGCTCATGTCTGCGCACCCTACGCCGACGCTCCCAGTGGCGCCGCTCACATGGTGGCAGGTCATGCCAGGGCTGCGGGTTCGGCGGCCGGCTCGGCGGCCACCGTTGACACCGGGTCCGCGGCCGTCTCCGGCACGGTATCCGGGGCCGAACGCCGCTCCCGGCTGATCGCGAGTGCCAGCGGCGCACCGAACACGATCACGGCAAGCACGGCCCCGACTCCGGCCAGCATCAGGAGAACGCGCGGCGCCCAGACCGCCAGGAGTGCACCGCCGGCCAGATATCCGACCGCGTTCGCCCCACTGACCAGGCTGTTGAAGGTGGCCCCGACCCGGCCGCGCACCTGATCTGGTACCCGCCGCCCGAGCAGTACTCCGGCCGAGACATTGATACCGCCATTGCAGATGCCGCCCGCCATATTCAGCGGCACCATCCAGCCGACCGCCGGAACCATGGCGACCGCGCCGAGGATAACGCCGCTGGCCAGCATCAACACGGCCAGCCAGATCACCGTCGTCACGTCGTGGTGGGTGAATCTCGTCCAGACCATGGCGCCGATCACCATGCCGATCATCCAGCAGGCTCCGATCAGGCCGTACATGGTGGCCGAGCCGTGCAGCGTCTGGCGGACGAAGAAGACGTCGATGACGTTGACCGCGCTGAGCGCCGCAACCGAGGCAATGATCATCACACCGAGCGGCCACAGCAACTGGTCGCTACGCAGCCGGTAGTGGGCGCGGCCGACCGATCCGGCAGTGCCCGGACCAGCATCGGCCCCGCTGCGGCGGGTCTTGATTACCAGGGCCGCGATCGGCAGCGCCAGGTAGCTGGCGGCATCGATCAGCAACGGCACCGACGAGCCGAATCGACCCACCAGGAAACCGCCGAGAGCCGGAGCGGCCAGCATGCCGATGGTGCTCGCGGTCTGGCTGATCCCGGTCGCTCTTGGCAACTCAGACCGGCCGACCATGAGCGGGATCAGGGCAGCGAGCGTCGGGCCGGTGAGTGCCAGTCCGGCGGCGAGGACGGCGACCAGCGCCACGATCAACGCCGGCGTCTGGACATACGCCAGAGCCACGCAGATCGCGACCTGCGCTATGCCGGTGACGATGAGGATCTTGCGGCTATCCAGCCGGTCGGCGATCCGGCCCACGACGGGAGCCAGCACCACCGGCGGTACGGCAGCGGCGAGCAGCAGCGCCGAGACCGCCCAGCCGCCCGCCCCATGATCGGCGAGCACCAGGGCCAGCGCGGTGGCGGCCAGCAGGTCACCGCAGTTGGACACGGCGCGTGCGGCAGAGGCGGCATAGACATCGGCCCACCGGGACGGTTGTGGGTCGAGTGCAGATGTGAAGGACATGCTTCGAAGTATTCGCTTCACATCTAAATTGCGCAAGAGACCTTTCACATTCGACAATCACGTCATGAGCGACGAGATGAGTGGCGGGCAACCGCCCGTACGCGAACGCTTGGAGATCACCGACGCCCGTCCGATCCGGGCCCTGGCCCATCCGGCCCGCATCGCCGCGCTGATCCATCTGTCGCAGGTCGGACCGGCCACCGCCACTGAGCTGGGCGAACTGGTCGGCCTCAGCCCCAGCGCGATGAGCTATCACCTGCGATCGCTGGAGAGCGCCGGCATGGTCGAGCCCGGGCCCGGCCGGGGCGACGGTCGGGAGCGGGTCTGGCAGAGCCCCCACAGCGGCCTGAACCTGACCACTGACACCGAGGGCGACCCGGACGTCCGGCACGCGTCGGTCGAGTTCCTTGAGGCGTACATCCTGGCCCAGGACATGCGCGCCCGGCGCTTCCTGAGTCGGGCCGCCGATGACTCGAAGCTGCTGGACCTGGGCTATTTCGGCGAGTCGGCGATCGCCGTGACGAAGGCGGAGATGGCCGAGTTGAGCGAGAAGGTGCAGGAGCTGATCCGGCCGTACCGGGTATCCGAACGGACCTCGCCGCCACCTGAGGCGTACCAGGTCTCGTTCATCTTCCGCGCCTACCCAGCGGACTAGCCGGACTCAACCCAGCGGCCACTCGCCGCGAAACTCGTTCGACGAGCGAACGAACGAGGCGTAACGTGGACGACCCGCCGCTGGTCAGCCCTGCTGACCTAACCCGGCGGACCGCACCATCCACCGCGCGCTGACCACACGCGCGCGAGGGCACAGCCGGCGCGACCCACCGTCGAGCAGCCGGGCGGCCTGTACGGACAGCGAAGATGCTAGCGCCACCGAGGTTCCCTGTGACCCTGCCCGCCGTACCGAAAACCGAAGGCCCGCAACAAGAAGCCGAAGACCCGAAAAGCATCCCCCCGGAAGACATCCGAACCGAACCACCGACGGATCTGGAACGCGAACTGGCCGCCGAGCGCGACCATCTGACCGCATCCCGCCAGGCCCTGCACCGGATGCGCGAACGCGCCGAGGAGATGTTCGCCACCGGCGCGAACGTCTCGGGCGACCCGTTCGGCGCGGAGAGCCTGGGCCGAGCCCTCGCCCGCCGGATCGCCGAGTTGACCGACGACCCGGCGGCCCCGTTGTTCTTCGGCCGCCTCGACATGACCACCAGCGAGCGGTTCCACATCGGCCGCAGGCACGTCGTCGATGGACGGGGGGAGCCGCTGGTACTCGATTGGCGCGCTCCTCTGTCACGCTCGTTCTACCGGGCCACCGTCGCCGACCCGCAGGAGGTCGCGGTACGGCGCCGGTTCGGCTGGCACCTGTCCGGGTCCGGAACCAGCTTGCTCACCTCCTTCGAAGACGAGCACCTGGACCGCGGTGAGGAGCTTGGGACCCAATCACGGATCCTGACCACCGAGATCGAGCGCCCGCGCGTCGGCCCGATGCGTGACATCGTGGCGACCATCCAGCCGGATCAGGATGAGCTGGTCCGGGCCGAACTGGACACCACGATCTGCGTGCAGGGGGCGCCCGGAACCGGAAAGACGGCGGTCGGCCTGCACCGGGCGGCTTACCTGCTGTACCTGCACCGGGAACGGCTGCGCCGGGCCGGAGTCCTGATCGTTGGGCCGAACCGCGCCTTCCTGCACTACATCGCGGCAGTGCTGCCGGCACTCGGCGAAATCGACGTGGCCCAGTCCACGATTGACGACCTGCTACCCACCCCGGTACGGGCCACCGACCGGCCGGAGGCCGCGGCGATCAAGCACGACGCCCGCATGGCCACGCTGCTCCGCCGTGCGCTGTGGCAGCGGCTGCGCCGCCCGGAGCAGCCGATCGTGGTCTCGGACGGCGCGTACCGGTGGCGGATCTCGGTCGACGCGCTGCGCCGGATCGTCGACGACGTTCGCCGGGAGGAGCCGACCTACGGCGTCGGTCGCGAGCGGGTCCGGGCCCGGGTGGTGTCGCTGCTGCTTCGCCAGGCCGAGGCGCGCAGTGGCGAGTCCCCGGGCGAGGCCTGGCAGCGCCGGATGGGCAAGGCCAAGCCGGTGACCGAATTCCTGGACTGGTCGTGGCCGGCGACGACTCCGGAAGCTCTGGTCTTCGAGGTGCTGAGCGATCCTGCCATGGCGGCCGGCGCTCTGACCAACGACGAGCGCGCGGAGATCACCTGGGCCTCGGTACCCCGATCGGTACGGGCGGCGCGCTGGACCGCCGCCGACGCGTTACTGATCGACGAGGCGGCGAGCCTGATCGAACGGATTGGAGGCTTCGGTCACGTCGTGGTCGACGAGGCGCAGGACCTGTCACCCATGCAGTGCCGGGCGATCGCCCGGCGCACCGAGCACGGCTCCATCACACTGCTCGGCGATCTGGCGCAGGGCACCACGCCGTGGGCCGCCCGCGATTGGCGCGACACCCTGGGGCACCTGGGCAAGCCGGGCTCGACGGTGGTGCCGCTGACGGTCGGATTCCGGGTACCCGAGGTGGTGCTCACCATGGCCAACCGGCTGCTCGATGCGCTTGACGTGCAGGTACCGGCGGCCAGTTCGCTCCGGCATGACGGCGAGTTGCGGGTACACGCGGCCGAAAGCCTGGACTCCGCGGTGGTCGACGCGGTTCGCGCCGCGCTGGACCACGAAGGCTCGATCGGCGTGATCGCGCCGGACGCCCGTACCGGCCAGGTCAGCGGCGGCGCTGGCCGCCGACGGCATCGCCACTGGTGACGCGGAGGCCGACGCACGGGTTAGCGTGCTACCCGCGACGGTCGCGAAGGGGCTTGAGTACGACCACGTCATCGTGGTGGAACCGATCGAGATCGTTGAGGCTGAGCCGCGCGGGCTGAACCGCCTGTACGTGGTGCTGACCCGGGCGGTGTCCCGGCTCGCGATCGTCCACAAGCGAGAGCTGCCGGCCGCCCTCGCCGGATGAATCCACGAAACGGGCAGCCCGGTCTCGCGACACGCGCCAACGGACAACTAGGTCGATTACGCTCATCCGGCCCCCAGCGTCCACAAAGGGTGTAAGGATCTCTGGGGAGGAACAGGGGGATGGCATGAAGGTCACGTCCTACCAGCAAGGCACTCCATGCTGGGTCGATCTGGGCACCCCGGACGCCAAGGTGACCAGCGACTTCTTCGGCGGCCTGTTCGGATGGACCGCGAACACCTCGGACGACCCGACGGCCGGCGGATACGTCATGTTCGAACTGGACGGCGTCCCAGTGGCCGGCGCCGGGCCGCTGTTGGCCGACGGCCAGCCGTCGGTCTGGACCACGTACTTCGCGGTCGACAACGCCGACGCCGCCACCGGCCGGATAGAGGCCGCCGGCGGGAAGACGCTGATGCCGCCATTCGACGTGATGGATACCGGGCGGATGGGCATCTATCTGGACAACGATGGCGCGGCGTTCGGCGTCTGGGAGGCTCGCGGTTTCGCCGGCGCCGGCGTCGTGAACGAGCCAGGCGCCCTCGCCTGGAACGAGTTGATGAGCCGTGACGTGGACGGGGCCAAGGGCTTCTACCGGAATGTGTTCGGCCTGGGTGCCATGTCCAAGCCCGCCGATGTCGGCGCGGACGCGTATACCGAGTTCCAGGTCGACGGACGGTCGGTAGCCGGAATGATGTCGATGGCCAGTGGACAGTTCCCTCCGGAACTGCCGGCACACTGGCTGACCTACTTCGCCACCGACGACACCGACGAGACGGTGGAGCGGGTGGTCAACCTGGGCGGCCGGGTGTCCATGCCACCAACGACCATCCCGGTCGGCCGGTTCGCGATCGTCACCGACCCGCATGGCGCGCCGTTCGCGGTGATCGCGATGGCCTGAGGTTCGATGGCCTAACCCGATCCCGGCTGGTCGTGCGCGCGCCGTACCGGCACCACCAGCGGGCCCTGCTCGCCCGGAACCACCCGGACCCGGGCGTTGTAATGGCGCGCCAGTAACCGCTCGGTCAGCACCTCTGCCGGCGTCCCGATGGCGGCGACCCGGCCACCGGCCAGCAGGATCATCCGGTCGGCGTACTCCCCCGCTATCGACAGATCGTGCATGGTCGCCAGCACCGTCAGGTCCCGCTCGCGCCGCAGCCCGTCCACGAGTTCCAGTACGTCCTGCTGATGTCCGATATCCAGGGCGCTGGTCGGCTCATCGAGAAGCAGCAACGCGGCACCCTGGGCCAGAGCCCGGGCCAGAAACACCCGTTGCCGCTCGCCGCCGGACAGCGACTCCAGCCGCCGTCGGCCGAACCGGTGCAGGTCGAGGCTGGTCAGCACCTCCTCGGCCACACGCACGTCGCTGGCCGACTCGCGACCCAGCACCGGGATGTACGGCGTGCGCCCGAGAAGGACGTAGTCCAGTACCGTCATGCCGGGCGGCACGATCGGATCCTGCGCCACCACGGCCACGCGCTTGGCGCGCTCGGACCGCTTCATCGCTGCCAGCGGCTGCCCGAACAGTGCGATCCGGCCGGTGTGCGGCAGCAGCCCGCCGATGGCCTTGAGCAACGTCGACTTGCCGGCGCCGTTCGGGCCGATCACGGTCACCCATTCGCCACCGGCGACATCGAGCGTCGACGTCGTCGAGGATCGGAGTCCGGTCCAGCTCAACGGCGAGACCGCGGACGGATACCGCGCTCGTAGCCATTCAGATCCGCCTTGAGGTACGCATGACGACGATGAAGAACGGCGCCCCGAAGAACGCGGTCACCACACCGATCGGAATCTCGTTGGGAGCCATCAGCGTGCGAGCACCGAGATCGGCCAGCGCCAGGAAAGCCGCGCCGAACAACGCCGACAGCGGCAGGATCACCCGGTAGCTGGAGCCCGCGGCCAGGCGTACCGCGTGCGGGACGATGATGCCGACAAACCCGATCAGGCCGGAGACCGACACCGCCGCCGCGGTGCCCAACGACGCCGCGATCACCAGAACCAGCCGGGTACGCCGGGGATGCGCGCCCAGGCTCTCCGCTTCCTCGTCGCCCACCGCCATCACATCGAGTTGCCGGCGCTGGGACAGGATCACCACACCGGTCACCACCACGTACGGCAGCAGAAGCAGCAACGTCGTGCCACCCGGCAGTGGTCAGCCGACCCATGATCCATGAGTACACCTCACGGATCGTCTCGACGTACCGCTGCTGCACGTAGCTCTGCCCGGCGGTGAGGAACGCGGAAACCGCGACCCCGGCCAGGATCAGCGTTGCCGGACTCCGGTAGCGCGCCGCCGGCCGCCCCGAGCACGTACGTCATCGACCACCGCGACCAGCGCGCCCGCGAACGCGGCCAGTGGAATCGCGACCGGCGTACCGGAGCCGCCCGCGGCCGGCAAGCGCGGCGAACGCGTGCGCAGCGGCGATCGCCGCGGTCGCCCCCAGGCCGGCTCCGGCGGCCACCCCGAGCAGGTACGGGTCGGCCAGGGGGTTGCGGAACACGCCCTGGTAGCAGCCTCCGGCCAGGGACAGCATCGCCCCGACCAGCAGGCCCAGGCATACCCGGGGCAGCCGGAGCTGGGTGACGACCGCGGCGTCACGAGGCGACAGGCCGGTGGCGATGTGAACACCCGGGATCTCGTCGATCAGCTGCCGCACCACGCCCCACGGGTTGATCCGGATCGGCCCGATCGAGACGCTGAGCACGGTCACCACCAGCACCGCGGCGATTCCGGCGACGAGCCAGCCCGCCCGCAGGCGGGCCGGCTCCATCGGTCGCGCGGCGTCGGTTGTCACGAAACCGGGATGGTCTTGTCCGCGTCGACGATCTTGGCGAGCAACTGCGGGACGCGGGTGCCCCATTGCGACGCGACGCTATCGTCCAGGCCGATGACGCGGTGGTTGGACACCGCCGAAATGCTCGACCAGCCCGGACGTTTGGCGACCGTCGACGCCGTCTGCTGGCAGCAGATGGTGTCGGCGAGGAAGATCAGATCAGGATCGGCCTTGATCACCGCCTCCGGCGTGAGCTGCGGATAATCGGTGCCATTTGCGACTCGTATCAGCGATGTTGGCCATATTCGCCATGGTGAACAGGGATCCGATGAACGTCTTCGACGTCACCGAATACAGCGTCTGGTCCAGCTCGTAGTAGTAGCGTCAGCTGCTTCGATCGGCTTGGCAGCCCACTCAGAACGTCGCTGATCTGCTTCTTCTCGGCGGCCACCGTGGCTGCCGCGCCGTCCGCGTGTCCGGTAAGCCGGCCCAGGTCGGTCTCCTGCTGGTAGGTGTCGGCGATCGTGGCCGCCGCCGGAGCCATGTACACCGGGATGTTGAGCTTCGCCAGCTGCTCGCTGATCTTGTTGGTGTCGCTGGCCATCACCACCAGATCGGGGTTCTTCGCCGCGATCGACTCGGCGTTGGCGGTATATGCGTCGATGTCGGCAGGTGGGGTGGTGGCCGGCGGGTTGGCACCGAAGTACGTGGAGTACTTGTCGACCTCGACGACCTGGGCGCCGGCGCCGATCGAGAACAACATGTCGGTCGCTGTCGCCGACAGCGAGATGATGTGCGTGGGTTTGTTGGCGAGAGTGATGCCAGCGACGGTCACCGGGAACGAGGCCGACTCCGTGCCGGCACTGGCGTGGCCGGCCGGTTCGGTACCGTTGCCTGCTCCGCATCCGGCCAGCATCAGGCCGGTGACGGCCAGGGCGGCGAGCACGATGGCGGGGGGTCTTCTCATTGGTCCTCCTGTCGGTCGAGGCTTGAGGTGCTTCGCCGACTGGAGGACGCGCCTCCTGTCCTGCGAGGCGCCCTTCCTCGAGAGCGCGAATCGCGACGACTAAGCAGGCGACCTGGCTTGTCCGCTTCCCATCGAGGCAGGCAGCGACATCACAGTTGCGGGACAGCGCCGGATTCGCACCGGCTTCGCTGATTAGTTGTCGAGGAGACTGTAACCGACGACGCCGGTCGGTCGTGCCGACCGGTCGGCGGTCGGGCCGCCGGCGCCGGACCGGAGGTTACTGACCGTCGGCGGCGCGCTGCTCGCCGTCCTGCGCATCGTCCTGCTCGTCGCCGGCCAGAGCCGCTCGCAATCGCTGCCGTTCCTGCTTGCGCTGCGACATCGACTTCTCGATGGTGACCGCCATCTCGTCACGCCATTTGCGCAGGAGGAAGTAGGACAGCCCCGCCGTGATCAGGATCGCGATCATCAGCTGAACCAGGAGATCGAGGCCCAGTGGTGTCAGCGCGAACGCGACCACCAGGAACATTCCGACCCGCGCGAGCGAGTACTTGATTGCCGGATTCATTGCCTCTTACCTCTCTCAACCCTGACCTCGGACCTGCCTCAACCTTGCGGGACCTCTGTCAATCCTGGCAGCTCCGGTCTCAATCCTGGCAACTGCGGCCTCCGTCGCGGCCGGTTACCCGAACCAACTGTGCGGCCGGTTACCCGAACCGACTGTCAAGCCAGCGGATGCCGAAGAACCACACGGTCACGTACACCAGGCTCGCGACGGTTACCCCCACCGCCCCGCTGAATACGTTCGGCAGGAAACTCACGGCACCGTTGACCAGCGATCCCAGTACGACACCCAGGACTACACCAACGATCGCGGCGGCGACCCGTGCGGGCACGCCCTTCCAGGCACGGAAGTCCTCGACGAAGGCGAACACCACGAGGATCCCGGCGAGCCAGCCGGAAATCGAGCCGAACTCGCCGACCCGCAGCGCCGAGAACAGCGCATCGATGCCGATCAGGATGGCCAGCGCCACCAGGGTGGAAGCGAAGATCGTGACGATGAACTCACCGAAGCTGATCACGCGACCGTTGCCGTCGCGGCGCGGGAAGGATCTCTGCTGCGGCTCGGCCACCGCTAGGCCCAGACCTGTTGCGGCTCACGCGCGGCGCTCGGCCAGTGGCATCGGCGCGTCGTACTCGCGGACCATCTCGTACCGGGTGTTGCGCTCGACCGGGCGGAAGCCGGCGTCCCGGATGAGGTCGAGCAGGTCCTCGCGGTGCATGCTTGTTCGGCGTGCCGTACGAGTCGGCGTCGTGGGTGATCTTGTACTCGACGACCGAGCCGTCCAGGTCGTCGACGCCGAAGTTGCAGCGACAGCTGCGCCATCGACAGGCCGTGCATGACCCAGAAGCACTTGACGTGCGGGACGTTGTCGAACAGCAGCCGGGAGACCGCGAACGTCTTGAGCGACTCGCGCCGGCTCGCCATCGTGGTGCGGGCCTGCAGCCTGTTGCGGATCTTGCCGTCCTGCGGAGTCGACGAAGTCGTGCTGGTAGCGCAGCGGGATGAAGACCTGGAAGCCACCGGTCTCGTCCTGCAGCTCGCGCAGCCGCAGCACGTGGTCGACCCGGTGACGGGGCTCCTCGATGTGCCCGTACAGCATGGTCGCCGGGGTCTTGAGGCCCTTCTGGTGCGCCAGCCGGTGGATGCGCGACCAGTCCTCCCAGTGGGTGGCGTGGTCGACGATGTGCTGGCGGACCTCCCAGTCGAAGATCTCCGCGCCGCCGCCGGTGAGCGACTCCAGCCCGGCGTCGATCAGCTCGTCGAGGATCTCGCTGGCGGTGCAGCCCGGAGATGCTTCTCGAACCAGTGGATCTCGGTGGCGGTGAAGGCCTTGAGGTTGACGCCCGGCAGCGCCGCCTTCAGCTCGCGCAGCACCCGCGGGTAGTACCTCCACGGCAGCGTCGGGTGCAGGCCGTTGACGATGTGCAGCTCGGTGAGCTGCTCGTCCTCCATCGCCTTGGCGAGCCGGACCGCCTCCTCGACGCGCATCGTGTACGCGTCCTTCTCCCCCGGCTTGCGCTGGAACGAGCAGTACGCGCAGCAGGCCGAGCACACGTTGGTCAGGTTGAGGTGGCGGTTGACGTTGAACATCACCCGTGTCGCCGTTGAGCTCGGTGCGCCGGTGGTGCGCCAGCCCGCCCAGCCAGGCCAGGTCGTCGCTCGCGTACAGCGCCTCGCCGTCGGCCCGGGTCAGGCGCACACCCTCGTACACCTTCGCTTCGAGTTCGCGCTTGAGTCCTGCGTCCACGCCGCCCCTGCCTCACCGTCACAGCCGAATTCGCACCACGACCGGAATTCGTAACAACCAGATGTCCCAGAGCGTACGTCGGGGCGCGATCCGGCCCACGCCCGAGGCGTTGCGACTGTGCGGTGTCACCCAGTCCGATCGTCCGTTCAGCTGATCGTTACTCGATTCTGTAGTGACAGGCGTGATGGTTGTGAGGTAGTAAAACTGAAGGCGTTTTGCGTGACTCGTACGGGCGAATGTGAACCGTGCGGCGATGGCTCGGAAACGGGGGATCAATGCCGGAAGTCCGGATTCGACGCTCGCTCGCCGTTGCGGTTGCGTGTACCGCCTTGTGCGTATTCGTGGCCCGTCCGGCCTACGCCGGCCCGGTCGAGCCCAACACCACGCCGAGCCTGACCGCGACCCCCACCCCGACGCCCAGCACCACGCTGCCGCCGTCCACCGCGCCGGTCAGTCCGTTCCCTGCGGTGACCGGCCCGCTGGCCAGCCAGATCCTCACCGAGGAAGCCGCCGTCGAGGCGCTCGGGCAACAGGTCCAGGCGCTGCAGCAATCGGTGGCGTCGGACAACGTGTGGACCAGCCAGGCCTTCGCCAAATGGCAATCCGCCGTGATCGCACTCAACAGCGCGCAGGACGCCACCACCGCGGCCGCTACGCAGGCGTACGAGAAGCTCGACTCTCTCGGGCCGCTCCAGCCCTACAGCACCGACATCCAGCAACTCGGGCTGGTAGCACCGGGCCTGCTGGGGGCTCCGTCGGCGGGCAACGGAACCGGCACCGCCGTCGATCTCAATCAAGCCAAGGCCGATGAGACGGCGGCCTATCAGACGTACCTGAACGCCCTCACCGCCCAGCAGACGCTGCAAGATCAGCTGGATACGCAGAAGACCACGTACGACACCCGCAGCGCCGCGCTGACCAAGCTGATCAAGGACAACAAGGCGGCCGTCGACCTGGCGACCGCGGCGCAGAACAAGTACGACACCGAGTACGGCAGCAACCTGCCGATCTCGACCAACGTCAAGGGGCAGGTCGCGAACCCGAAGGCGATCGCCGCGGTCAACTTCGCGCTCAGCCAGCTCGGCGACCCGTACGTGTTCGGTGACGAAGGACCGAACACGTACGACTGCTCCGGGTTGACCTGGCGGTCGTACCGGACCGCCGGGGTGACGATCCCGCGCATCGCCCGCTACCAGTACCACGCCACCACGCCCATCTCGATCCAGCAACTTCTCCCGGGCGACCTGGTGTTCTTCAGCACCACCAGCCGTACCGACTGGACCCAGATCTCACACGTGGGGATGTACATCGGCAACGGCAAGATGGTGGAGGCTCCGCACACCGGCGACGTCGTGAAGATCGCGCCGGTATGGTGGTCGGCGTTCTTCGGTGCTACCCGGGTGGTCCCTGCTGTGGCCGGTCCGAAGAGCCCGTCGCCGACACCGTCACCGACACACTCGCCGTCACCATCTCCGACGCCGTCGCCGACGCACTCGCCGTCACCATCGCCGAGCCCGTCGTCGTCACCGTCAGCCTCCCCGTCGACGTCGCCGTCCTCATCCCCCTCGGCGTCGCCGTCCTCATCCCCCTCGGCGTCGCCGTCGACGTCGCCCTCGTCGTCGCCCTCGTCATCCCCCTCGGCGTCGCCGTCGCCGTCCTCGACTCCGTCGCCGTCGCCGTCCTCGCCGGCTCCGGCGCCAAGCAGCGCACCGCCGCCCGCGTCGACGACGCCGAAACCATCCGAGTCGCAGTCGACCGCTTCGGTGCCGGCCAGCCCGAGCGGAACCGGCTCCTGACCCGGCAGGTAGCTGTTCGAGACGACGGGTGAGTCACCGTCGCCGCGCCCCGCGGCGGGGTGTGACTTTGTACCGGGTGCGCCTGTATTCGGCGGGGCAAATATGGCACGGTAAGCACGATGGATGAGCACAGGCCAGCGGCCGTTTCAGGCGGTCCGACACATCGGGGGAGGGTCGCCGCCCCCAACGCGGCGGCGCCGGTAGCCGGCGAAACGTTACCCGCCCCGGCCAGTGTCGTGTACCGCTCGCGGCACGCGTCTGTCGAGGAGGCGGCCGCGATGCCGGAGACTCGAGTTCCTTATCCACGGTCAGCCGCTGAGGCGGGATGGGCCGACTTCGCCCTGTCCGGTGCCCCGCAGGTGCCGACGCCGTCAACCCCATGGGTGCCGCCGCCAGTACGGGGGGTGGTCCGGCCCGCGACCGCGACCGAGCCAGACCAACCGGGTCCTCAACCTGGTCCTCAGCCGGAACCACCGCATCCCCCGGAGCCGCCGCAGCCCCCGACGCCACCGATGCCGGAGCCGAACCCGCAGCCGTTCGAGCCAACGCCGCCGGTGCCGCCGATGCCGGAGCCGAATCCACCCGGGCCGATGCCGACGCCACCAGTGCCGTTCCCGCCGCCGCCGCCGACCGCCGCCACGCCGGCCGCACCGATGTCGCCGGCACCGATGTCGCCCATCGCCGTGCCATCCTCGCCGCCATCACCCGCCCCGGTTGCGGCCACCTCGCCGTCCCCGATCGCGGCCGCAGTGCCCGCATCCACCCCGCCCGCATCCACCCCGCCCGCATCCCGACCTTGCCGGCACCGCCCGACCTCACCCGCACCGACCTCACCAGGCCCGGTTGCGGCCGGCTCGGCCCGGGCGACCGCCTCCGCGGCGGTCCGGGTGGTTTCGGCGGTCAGACCTCCGCAGCAGCGCGAACCGATGGACGATGATCTGGATCGGCCGTTGGCGGTTCCGGTCGCGGCCGTGGCCCCTGAATCGTCCGTCTTCGAGCCCAGCACGCGGGCCAGTGCCAACCCGGTGGCGCCGGCGCCATCTGCCCCGGCTTCGCCTCCGCCGGCGCCATCTGCCGCCCAGGTCTCACCGGCGCTGGCTGATTCCCGGCCGGGAGCGGCAGCCACGGCGTCCGCATCGGTGCGGGGCACCGATGCCGCTGCCGAGGACCCATCACGAGAGGGCACCTATTCACGAGACGATTGGCGCAGCCACTTCGTGGCGGCCGCACCGCCCGCCGGTACGCGGGGCACGGTCTACGGGTCTCGTACCGCACCGGATCAGGACGCCGAGCAGGTCCGGGCGTAATCCAGCCGAGCGGGCCGTGATGATCATCACGGGCGTCGGCACGCGTGAGCGTGCTCACGACGTGACCGCACTCAATGTCCAAGGGGACCGGATCCGCTAGACTCGACGGGTTGGCGCGCTCATCTGGGAGCGCGCTTCGGGCTGTTCTTGCGGGTCGGGCGTTCTAGGAGCGCATCCGGCGGCCGTCCAACCGGTTCACTGGCCGTCACATTCGCGAAGAAGCGCCCCAACGATCACTCCCGATGCCCGAAAGGCCTCAGCCAACTTCATGACGCTCAACCCTGCCCGCGACCCGTTCGCGGATGCACTGTCGTTCCCGTCGCTATTCGAGCCGGCAACTCCGGCTCCGGCAGCACCAGCCGGCGCCGAGGCGCACGGCACCGCCACTGGCTCTGACGACGTCGATCCGGCCATTGGCACGTCGGCCAGATCGGCACCCCGACCTGACTCCCCCGGGACGGAGCCCATCGGCATCGCCGAACAGGACGCCGATCCGCAAGTCACCTTCGCTTCGCTCGGCTTGCCCCGCCGCCTGGTCCGCGCCCTCCGAAACGAGGGCATCACCCACCCGTTCCCGATTCAGACCGCCACCATCCCGGACGCGCTGGCCGGGACGCGATGTCCTGGGACGTGGCCAGACCGGCTCCGGCAAGACGCTCGCCTTCGGCCTTCCAGTCCTGGTGCGGATCGCGAACAGCGGCCGGGCCGCCCCGGGCCGTCCCAAGGCTCTGGTCCTGGTCCCAACCCGGGAACTGGCCATGCAGGTCAACGACGCGTTGATGCCGTTGGCCAGGGCACTCGGCCTTTTCAGCCGCACCGCTTTCGGCGGTACTCCGTATGACAAGCAGATCCGCGACCTCCGTAAGGGCGTCGACGTCCTGGTCGCCACCCCGGGCCGGCTTGGCGATCTGATCAACAGGGGCGAGTGCTCCCTCGATGACATCGAGATCACCGTCCTTGACGAGGCCGACCAGATGGCCGACATGGGCTTCTTGCCGGACGTCACGGCCCTGCTGGAGAAGACACCGGAGGCCGGGCAGCGCCTGCTGTTCTCGGCCACCCTGGACGGGGACGTCGACACCCTCGTCAAGCAGTTCATGCACGATCCGGTCACGCATGAGATCGACCCGCCCAGCGCAACGGTCTCCACGATGGAGCACCACCTGCTGCTGATCCCGCCGCGCGAAAAGTTCGAGATCGTCGCATCGATCGGTGCCCGCGACGGGCGCACCATCATGTTCGCTCGCACGCAGATGGCCGTCGAGCGGCTGGCCGAACAGCTCACCGGAGTCGGCGTGCGGGCCGGAGCGCTGCACGGCGGCAAGACCCAGCGAGCGCGCACGCGGACGCTGGCCGAGTTCCGCGAAGGCGTCGTCGACGTGCTGGTCGCCACCGATGTCGCGGCGCGAGGTATTCACGTCGACGGTGTGTCCCTCGTGGTCCACATCGACCCGCCCAAGGACTCGAAGGACTACCTGCACCGCGCCGGCCGGACTGCGCGGGCCGGCGAGTCCGGCACCGTCGTCACGCTGGTGATGCCCCGTCAGCGCCGGACTACGTACTCGATGATTGAACGCGCCGGCGTGGAGCCGGGGCGGACCGAGGTACGCCTGGGTGCTCCGGAGCTTTCAGCCCTGACTGGCGCTCAGAAGCCGAGCGGCGTTCCGGTTCGCTTCGATGCCATCGACGCGGGCCGGCCCCGCGAGAGGGGACCGCGTGACCAGCGGCGCCCTGGCCGGGACGGCGAGTTCAGGCGGTGGGACGGCAAACCGCGCCGGGACCGCCGCGATGACGGCGGCGGACGGCGCGACCGTCGCGACGGTGCCGACCGCCGCGACCCGGGTGGCCGCCGCGAGTTCAGCAACCGCTGGGAGCGTCGTGACCCGGTCGGCGACGGTCATGCCCGCCACGATCGGCACACCGAACGGAACCGGCCGGGCCGGCACGGGGTCTGATTCGCCACCTGCCGGCTGTTCCCTGACATGTGGGCCGGGCCGCGGCCCGGCCCACATGTCACAAACGGGTACGAGGGAACTGATCCGGCGCGCTCGCCGTCCAAGCGAGCATGACTGGTAAAGCGTTCACGACCGCGGCCGCCATGGCGGCGGTGCTCGCGGTGGCCGGCTGCCACGCGGGAAGCACCACCGCGGGCGGCCACGAGACCGAATCCGCGGCGGCGATACCGGCCGCACTGCGCCTCGTCGCGTTCACCAGCTGCGATGCTGTAGTCGAAGGATTGAACCACGCCGCGGCAGCAGCGGTCGGCCCGTACGGCCTACCGGGTGGCGCGGTCGCGTATGCCACCGATAAGACGGTGCCTCAGCCGGCCCTCGGTGCCCGCAACGCGCCGTCGACCGGTGAGGCCGCGACCCCGTATTCGGGCACCAATGTGCAAGAGCCTGGCGTCGATGAGCCGGACCTGGTCAAGACCGACGGCCACCGGATCGTCACGGTTAAGGCTGGCGTCCTTCGGGTGATCGACGCGGCTTCCGGCAAGCAGACCGGGTCGCTCATCCTCACCGGCGGCCCAGCCGGCACGTCGTACCGTTTCGGCAGCGGCTCGATCCTGCTGTCCGGCGATCATGCCCTGGTCATCAGCGGTCCATGGGGACCGGTTTACCGTGAGCTCGCGCAACCATTGCCGCTGTCCGGCCCTAAAGGACCGCACTTGACGTTGGTCGACCTGTCCGGCACGCCGTCGATCCTCGCGACGTACGACATCGATGGTGGGTACGTCGACGCGCGGCAGGTCGGATCGGTCGCCCGAGTAGTGATCCGGTCCTCGCCGCGGATCGAGTTCCCGGGCAGCGCGAAGGGCACCGACGCCCAGCGGATCGCGGCCAACCGCAAGGCGATCAGCCGGCTCGGTGTGAACGACTGGCTGCCCCGGTTCACCACCACCAGCGGCGGCAAGACCACGTCCGGACATGTGCCGTGCGATCAGGTACAGCGACCGGCTGATTACTCGGGCACAAGCATGCTGACCGTGTTGTCGTTCGACCTCTCGTCGGCCGCGCTCGGCGATGGCGACCCGACCACCATCGTCGCCGACGGCGGCACCGTGTACGCGACCGCCGACTCGCTCTACGTCGCCAGTGACCAACGCTGGCTCGCGGTGCCGATGACCGGGCCGGAACTGCCAGTGCCGAACGATGCGCCGCAAGCAGCGCCCGGAGCGGTATCGGGTGCGGCGCCCGGTACCGCGGCGCCCGGAATCGCGGCGCCCGGAATCGCAGCGCCCGGAATCGCAGCGCCCGGAATCGCGGCAACGGCCAGCCCGCCGAGTGACAGCGGCATCGCGACCGACGCCAGCCACGGTGCCGGGGCCAAGGCCAGCAGCGGCGGAACCGCGAGTGGCAAGGCACCGATGCCGGTACGCCCGACGACGCCACCGACCGTCAAACCACGTTCCGAGATCTATCGGTTCGACCTGACTGGTTCCGGCCCGCCCCGCTTCGTCGGGGCTGGTGAGGTGCCCGGTTTTCTGCTCAACAGTTACGCTATGTCGGACTGGAACGGGTACCTGCGGGTCGCGGTGACCACCGGAAACCCGTGGGGCGTTCAATCCGGCCAGGAGTCGGCCGTCTACGTACTGTCGACCGCCGGGCACGTATTGCGAACCGTCGGGCACGTCGGCGGGCTGGGTCATGACCAGCGCATCTACGGCGTCCGTTTCGCGGGACCGGTTGGCTACGTCGTCACGTACCGGCAGATCGACCCGCTCTATACGCTGGACCTGTCCGACCCGGCGCGACCGACGGTCACCGGCCAACTGGAGATGCGTGGCTACTCGGCTTACCTGCATCCGATCGATGCGACCCACCTGATCGGCATCGGGCAGGACGCGAATTCTGCCGGGCGCGCGACCGGCGTCCAGGTTTCGATCTTCGACGTGAGCGATCCAGCGCACCCTCGCCGGACCGCGCACACGGTGATCGCAAGCTCGTCGTCCATGGTCGAGTTCGACCCGCACGCGTTCCTGTACTGGGCCGCGACCGGCTCGGTGGTGATTCCGGTCAGCACATATCAGGGGCGGCAGGAAGCCATCGAGTTCCGGGTGTCCGGCGGCACGATCAGCAAGGTCGGTACGATCCGGCATCCCGGTAACGGCCGGTACGCGCCGATGGAGCGGGCGTTCGTCGTCGGCACCAATCTGTGGACGCTGTCGACGGCCGGCTTGATGGCCTCGAACATCGACACCCTGCGGCAAGTGGCGTGGGTTCCACTGACACCTTGACCTGGTAAAAGACGGATTCGCGAACCGGCCCTAGTCTGAGGCCGGTTCGCGAATCATACTCGACGATGCCCTACGATGGGCGATTTCTCCGTTTCGTAGATAACCCTCCTGCGCGGGTGTTTAATGAGCGTACGTCCCATTAGAGGCGGCGGATCGGGCTGCTGACCCTCACTGTGCGTAAGTGGCCTTCCTGGGGGCGCCCGCTGCCTCGCAGACGCAAGGAGGGGTCGTGGACACTGGGGATCGTCTGCTGACGCCGGGCGAGGTTGCCGCACTGTTCCGTGTCGACCCGAAGACGGTAACTCGATGGGCCGCGGCCGGCCGCATCGGCAGCATCCGGACACCCGGCGGGCATCGCCGCTTCCGCGAATCGGAGGTGCGAGCCCTGCTCGAAGGTGAGGGCCTCGCCGGGCTTGAGGACGAGCCGACATCGCACGGCTCAGGCGGCGTCAACGGCCGCCAACACTGATCGGACCGGCCACCAACGGCCGGCAATTGCCAGAGCGCTCATATCGAAACCGGCAGACAGGCAGATAGCTAGTTCTTTGATCCGACACCCAATTCGCCCCGCCAGCGGTCGAACAGAGTGTGCGGTACGCCGACGGCGTCGAGAATCTTGCCCGCGACGAAGTCGACGAGTTGGCCCGCGCTCGCATTCGCCCCGGAAGCGTAGAACGCCGGGCTGGCCGGCAACACCACCGCGCCCGAATCGATCAGGGCGATCAGATGCTCGAGATGGCTGCGCGATACCGGTGTCTCGCGCGGAACCATCACGAGCGGCCGCCGCTCCTTCAGCGTCACCTCGGCCGCACGCTGCAACAAGTCCTTGGACAAACCGATGGCGATGCCCGCGCATGCCGCCGTGCTGGCAGGCACCACGATCATTCCCTTGGCCGGGTAGGAACCGCTGCTCGGCCCGGCCGCGAGATCGCCGGCCGGCCAGTACCCGACGTCGGCCCCGGACAGGTCCAGCCCCAGCCAGGCGCCCAGGTCGGCACGCCAGTGCGTGTCCCGGAACGGCAACCCGGTCTCATCCAGGATGGTCAACCGAGCCGAGCGGGACACCACGAGATCGATCGGCTCGCCGGCATCCATCAACCCGCGAAGCACGGCGACGGCGTACGGGGTCCCGGACGCGCCGGAGACGCCGACGATCCATGGCCGTCGCGGCACCGACATACCGGCAGGGCGACCCCTACGCTCGTCCCTCGCTTCGGAGTCGCGCACGACACTGGCAGGGCGACCCCTACGCTCGTCCCTCGCTTCGGAGTCGCGCACGACACTGGCAGGGCGACCCCTACGCTCGTCCCTCGCTTCGGAGTCGCGCACGACACTGGCAGGGCGACCCCTACGCTCGTCCCTCGCTTCGGAGTCGCCCGCGGACATCAGCGCAGCCCCAGGCGTACCAGCAGATCGAGAAGGGCGAACGCGAACAGTGCGATGCCGACGAAGCCGTTGGCGGTGAAGAAGGCGCGGTTGACCCGGGACAGGTCATCGGCCTTCACGATCGCGTGCTCGTAGACGAACGCCCCCGCCGTCAGCAGCAGTCCGAACCACCACAGCCAGCCGAACCCGACCAGCGCGCCGAACCAGACGAACAGCGCGAACGTCACCAGGTGCGCGATCGACGACGCGATCAGCGCGAACCTGACGCCGTACCGAGCCGGTGTACTGTGCACGCCGATCTCACGATCGATCTCCACGTCCTGGCAGGCGTAGATCAGGTCAAAACCGCCGATCCACAGTCCGACCGCCGCACCGAGGACCCACGCCGGACCGGAGCCGTTCATGGTTCCGGTCACGCCGAGCCAGGCACCGACCGGGCCGATCACCTGGGCAATGGCAAGGATCGCGTGCGGCCAGTTGGTGAACCGCTTGGCGTACGGGTAGACCACCAGCGGTATGACGGCCAGCGGCGCGAGCGCCAGGCACAGCGGGTTCAGCAGCGCCGCCGCGCCCGAGGAACACGACCAGCGCGACCGCCGCGCCGCCCCAGGCCGTCTGCACGCTCACCGCGCCGGTCACCAGCTCACGATTAGCGGTACGCGGGTTCCGGGCGTCGATGTGCCGGTCCAGGATGCGGTTGGCAGCCATCGCGAAGGTACGCGCGCCGACCATGGCAACCGTGATCCACAGCAGTGCCGACCAGTCGACGCGATCATTGTTGTGCAGCGCCATCGCGGTGAGCGCCGACATGTACGCGAACGGCAGGCGAAGACCGAGTGCTCGATCTTCACGAGTCCGAGGAAGGACTTGACCGGGTTGGTCGCCGGGGGTGCGACGGTCACGCTCACAGTCCGTACTCCTGCCATCTCGCGGTGACCTTGGCCACGATGCCGGGTGACATGACCGCTTCCGCCGGCCAGCCGCGGTGATAGCCCTCGGTCGGCAGCTTGCGGGTCGCGTCGATACCTGCCTTGCCGCCCCAGAACTGCTGGTACGAGGCGTGGTCCAGATGGTCGACCGGCCCGACGTCACCACCAGGTCGTGGGCGTAGTCGACGTTGCCGAACGCACGGAAGGCGACCTCGTGGTAGTCGTGCGGATCGCAGTCGTCGTCCACCACCACGATGAGCTTGGTAAGCGACAGCAGGTGAGCGCCCCAGACCGCGTTCATCACCTTCTGCGCGTGCTTCGGGAACCGCTTGCTGATCGACACGATCAGGCAGTTGTGGAACACGCCCGGCTCCGGCATCGCCATGTCCACGATGTCCGGTACCAGCATCTTGATCAGCGGCAGGAAGATGCGCTCGGTGGCGTGGCCGATCGGCCCGTCTTCCTGTGGCGGCTTCGACGTGACGATCGTGTGGTAGATCGGGTCCTTGCGGCATCGTCATGGCCTCGACGTGGAGCACGGGGAACTGCTCCACCGGCGTGTAGAACCCGGTGTGATCGCCGAACGGTCCCTCCGGGTGCCGCTCGCCCGGCTCGACGCACCCCTCAAGCACGATCTGAGCGTGGGCCGGAACCTGCAGCGGCACCGTCAGGCAGTCGACCATCTCGACCCGCTCGCCGCGCAGGAAGCCGGCGAACAGGTACTCGTCGATGTCGCCGGGCAGCGGTGCGGTCGCCGCGTAGCTGACGATCGGGTCGCAGCCGATCGCGATCGCCACCGGCAGACGCTCGCTCGCGGCGCTCGGCGATGGCGTGGTGCGCGGTCGAATCCTTGTGGATCTGCCAGTGCATGCCGAGCGTGTTCTGTCGAGTGCTGCTGCAGCCGGTAGAGCCCGAGGTTGCGCTTGCCCGTCTCCGGGTGCTTGGTGTGGGTGAGGCCGAAGTTGTGGAAGATCCCGCCGTCATCCGGCCAGGTCATCAGGCCGGGCAAGCGGTTCAGGTCGACCTCGTCACCTTTGTAGACCACTTCCTGGCACGGTGCCGTACGGATCTTCTTCGGCGGCACCGACTTGAGCTGCATGAGCTTGCTCAAGCCATCTTTCAGGCCGGCCCATCCTGGGGTCAGGTCCGGCTTGATGAGCTCCCCGATCCGGTCTCCGATCTCGTTGACGTCGTCGACGCCGAGGGCCATCGCCATCCGCCGGTTGGTACCGAACAAGTTGATCGCAACCGGCATCTCGCCCCTGGTCGGGTTCTCGAACAGCAGTGCCGGGCCGCCGGCGGCCACGGTCCGGGTAACGATCTCGCTGATCTCCAACGTCGGGTCAACCGGTGGGTTGACCCGCTTCAGTTCGCCGGCGCGTTCCAGCGCCTCGAGGAAGCCTTGCAAATCCTGGTACGGAAAGCCACGCTCAGCCACGCGGCCCAGTCTGCCTTACCGGGATGATCGGCCACGGCTCCGGGCGCCAAATGTGGTCTGTCGCGCCTCGATTGCGCGATAGCCCACCACGATCGCGCGATTCTGCGCTCAATTGCGCGAGAGGCCACCGAAACCGCGCGCCCCGCTCACCTTGATCGCCGATTGCGGTAACTAGCGACGAAATACCGTCGTAGGCGACCGCAATCGGCGATCATGGCTAGCCGACCGTGACCCTTCGGTCACAAATGCCAAGCGACGGTCCGATCACGATCGCCACCCGGCGGCCAGGAGCGCGGCCCGAACCTGCTCGATGACCCGGCCCGGCTCGTTCCGGACCGCCCATGCTGGAAACCGCAGGATCCGTGCCCCGGCCGTCCACATCGCGTTCTGCCGCTGCATGTCCGCCCACCAGTTCTGCACATCCATGTGCTGGCCGCCGTCGATCTCGATGTGCAGGTTCCACTCCTCGAAGAAGGCATCCCGGTACCACCGGCGCCCGCCCGAGTCGACCATGACCGCCTGCCGATCCGGCTCGGGAAGGCCGCCACTACGGCACAGCGCCAGGAAGTCGAGCTCCGGTACCGAATGGGAGCCACCGGCCGCGTCCCGTACGGTCGCCATGATCAGATCCCGGCGTGGTAGCCGCCTCCTGCCGCTGGCCGACGTCATGATTTCGTCGAAGCTGACCAACCGTTGCTGGAAGGACGCCGCGACCAGGGCTCGCGCACGGTCATCGGTGGGCGCCCAGGATGCCGCGTCGAGCACTGCCCGACCGTTCCGCGCCCGCGGCGGCGGGCCGCGCCGCACATCGGCGGCCGGCAAGGATCGGGTCCGGTGTGCCTGAACGAACTCAGGCGGCCTGCTCGACTTCTGCCCGATCGGTACGTGAATGTGCACGACGCTGTCGGTGAAGCCCCGTAGCCCCGCGGCGACCAGCGCCGAGAGGCCGGCGAGCGGGGCGTACTCACCGTGCCGTCCACCGAACAGCACCGCCGCCCAGATTCGCTGACTGGTCGTCAGTGGTCCGTTGTGCGCGGCGTAGATGCCGCGGTGCACCACCTGCCACCGACGGCTGGTCAGTGCCTGCCGGATCGCCGCTTCTGGAAGGTAACCGAGAGCCTGCCGGCGGGTAACGACCGAGGCTTGACGCCGCACCAGCGATTCCAGCTCGCGCGGATCTCCAACCGACTTCACGCTTGGCGAGCCTGCCACCAAGGCAGATCGCTCGCCGGCCGCACCATAGCCACCTGTGGACAGCGAGGGTGGTTGTGGATATTGCTTGATCGCCGATTGCGGTAACTAGCGACGAAATACCGTCGTAGACGACCGCAATCGGCGATCAAGCGAAGACGGGCTACCTCACGCCGGCGTACGAGTGCAGCCCGGACACCACGAGATTGACCACGAACAAGTTCACGATCATGGCGGCGAAACCGGCGACCGCGATCCACGTGGCGATCGTCTTCTTGACCGACGGCGTGGCCCGTGCGTGCAGATAGCCGGCGTAGATCACCCACGCGATGAACGACCAGGTCTCCTTCGGGTCCCAGCCCCAGTACCGGCCCCAGGCCGACTCGGCCCAGATCGCGCCGCACATGATCGCCAGCGTCCAGATCGGGAACGCGAAGGCATGGATCCGGAACGTGAGCCGCTCCAGGCTGTCGGCGACTGGCAGGCGATCACCCAGGCTGTACGGGAATCCGATCGCCGAGCCGGCGACGAGTCGGCGGTCGTACCCGACCTTGATCAGGTACAGCGCGGCGACCGCGAATCCGACCATGAACGTCCCGGAGGCGGTGATCGCCAACGTCACGTGGATCTTGAGCCAGTACGAGTTGAGCGCCGGCACCAGCGGCTCGACGGCGGAGTAGAACACCATGCCGTCGGCACCCAGCAGCAGGACGAAGATGAGCGTGACCACAAGGCCGACCGGGCGTACCGAAGGGCGCCGCAGCACCAGGCCCATCCACGCGATGGACGCGACCAGCGTGACCGCGATGACGAACTCGTAGCCGTTTCCCCACGGCACCCGGTGCGCGGCCAGGCCCCGGGCGATCAGGCAGCCGAGATGCACGAGCGTCCCGGCGCCGGTGAACAGTACGGCGGCAAAGCCGAATCGTGGTGCCCAGACACTGCGCGTGCCGGCCGGAGCGTCGGCCACCTTGCCGCCAGGGGGCTCGGCTACCGGCGGACCACCGACGCCCTCAAGTACCCGAGCACGGGCGGCCACCCGGGCCACCGCACCGCGATCACCGAACGCGTACTCCGCCGCGTAACACATCATCGCGACGAGGTACGCCAGGATCGCGGCGACCAGCAGTTGATCTGAAAGCGCTGCCACTACACACCACCAGCGGATTGTGTGATCGATTCGAATTCAGCGGGAAAGCTTGCGTATTCAGCCCGGGCCAGGCCGCCGGCCTCGCCGGCAACGGTGCCCCGGCCGCCCTCATCGCCACCGGCGCCCCCATCGCTACGGTCGTGCGGCCGCAGCCGGAACCAGATCCGCCGCCGGCGCCCGCTCAGCGACAGCAACAGGCCGAGCACCAGCAGGATCGCCCCGGCTAGCACGATCTTTTCGCCCGGGTCGTACCGGACCGACAGCGACACCCATTGCCGGGTGCCGACGAACTGCACCGTGGTGCCGTCATCGAGGTGCGCCGACTGGCCGGGCCGGAGCCGGACCGGCGCCTGGGTGGCATGCAGTCGCCCGGAGGCGATCTGTGCCTGGTTGAGCGAGTAGACCGACTGCGGTACACCGTTGTCCAGGCCCAGATCACCGGTGTACGGCGTCAGCACCAGCATCGGGTCGTTCTCAGCCGGGAACACCGAGGTAGCGGTCTTCCCGCCGTCCTCACTGATCGTCGGCAGGTATACGCCCGCGAACGCCACCTGCTGCTTGACGTAGGTCTTCGGGTTGACGTTCGACCCGGTCTTGGGGTCGACGTTGGCGTCCGGGAACTCGGCCACGCCTTCGGAAGTCAGCAGGCCGTCGTCGGGCAGGAACGGCGCGATCCGGGTCTGGCTCACGCCGTACTTGTCGGTGTACTTGATGATCGGCGCGTACCCGTGCCCCAGCAGGTACACGTTCGCCTTCGGCAGCCGCAACGGGTCGTTGACCTTGAGCGTGCGCCCGGTCCAGTCGGTTGACGAGGCTCCGACCGTGTAGTGCACGTCCGCCGTGTACGCCACCGGCTGCCCGTTGGCCAGGTACTTGGCGTGGAACGAGTCGAGCCGCACGCAGAACGGCGACAGCGAACTGTCCGAGACCCGTGCGCCGAGGCTGTACTGGTCGTACTGGGTGAGCGTGTTGCAGAACGCGGTGTCCGGGCCGGCCACCAGCAGGCGATCGGCGTGCCAGCCGTACCACGACCCGAACGCGACGCCGACCAGCAAGGCCACCAGGGAGAAGTGGAACAGCAGATTGCCGCTCTCCTTGAGGTAACCCTTCTCGGCGGCGACGGTCACCGAGCCGTCGCCATGGGTCCGCATCACGGCCCGGTACCGGCGCGCTTTGAGCAAGCCACGCAGCCGCTCGCCGACCTCCGGCGGGGTACCGGTGAACGAAAGCTCGGACGCCGACAGCGGCAGCCGGTCCAGCCGCGACGGCGCGTCCGGCGGCACCCGGCGTACCCCGATCCAATGCGCCTTCAGACGCGGCAGCAGGCAGCCCACCAGCGAGATGAACAGCAACAGGTAGATCGCGGAGAACCAGGGCGAGGAGAAGACGTTGAAGAACCCGGCATGGTCGAGTAGCGGCGCGAGCGATGGGTGGCTGCGGTAATAGGCCTGAACCTTTTCGATATTCAGGTTCTTCTGCGGCAGCAGCGAGCCGGGAATCGCCGCGATGGCGAGCAGGAACAGCAGGATCAGCGCGGTGCGCATGCTGGTCAGACCACGCCACGAGCGCCGGGCCACGGTCACGCCCCAGCGGTACGGCGACAGTCCGCGCCGTGGCGGGGCCGGTGACGGTACCCGGTCCTGGGTGACCGTCCAGTCCTCGTCGACGGTCATCAGATCCCCACCGTTCCCGCGCCGATCGTCGCTCGCAGCCAGTTCATGAAATCGCCCCAGGCGCCGGTCATCAGGGCCAGGCCGATCACGATCAGCAAGGCGCCCCCTATCCGGGTGACCCAGCGACTGTTGCGCCGGATGGCGTCGAAAACGCCGATGAACCGCCGGAAGCCGAGGCCGAACGCGAGGAATGGCAGCCCCAGCCCGGCACAGTAGGCGATCGCGAGCACCACCGCGCGGCCGGTCTGCCCACCGGTCGCGGACAGCGCCAGCACGGCGGCCAGCGTCGGGCCCATGCACGGGACCCAGGACAGCCCGAACACCAGCCCGAGGACCGGGGCGCCGGCCAGCCCGGCGGCCGGGAGCTTCCGGATCCGGAACTCGCGCTGCAGTCCCGGAATCAGACCGGCGAAGGCCGCCCCCAGCACCACCACGACCAGGCCGAGCCAGAACTCGACAGCGGCCTCATGTTCGAGCAGCAGCCGGCCGATGCTCGCCGCCGCCACGCTGCTCAGGATGAAGACGCTGCTGAACCCGGCCACGAACAGCAGCGCACCGGCCGCGATCCGGCCGCGGACCGCCGACAAGCTCCGAGTGGGCGCCTCGGTCACCGCCACCTCGCCGCCGCCGGTACCGGTCGCCACGTCGGCCGCCCCGGCCGTCCCGCCGACCGGTGGCGCCGGAGAGGGCGAGACCGCCGGCCGGGGCCGGCCGATCGCCTGATCGAGGTCGGCGCCGGCGAGGCCGGTCACGTACGACAGGTATCCGGGCACCAGCGGCAGGATGCACGGCGACAGGAAGCTGACCAGGCCGGCCAGCGCCGCGGCGCCGATGGCGAACAGCAGTGGGCCGGTAGCGGCGGTGTCGGCGACGCTCATGACGATGCCGACGCGATCAGCTTGCTGAGTTCGGCGGCCGACACCACGCCGAGGTTGACCGCGGCGATGCGCCCCTTCGCGTCGATCACCAGGGTGGACGGGATCGCCGAGGCTGGGACACCCGACGCGCTGAAGTCGAGCGCGACGCGCCCGCTGGGATCGTTGATGCTCGGGTACGCGACGCCGAAGTTGCGCTGGTACGCCTGGGCGGCGTCGGGGTCATCCCGGATGTCCAGGCCGACGAAGACCACCCCGTCGGCCTGGTGCGCGGCGTAGGCGGTCTGAAGGTCACGGGCCTCGACCCGGCAGTCCGGGCACCATGAACCCCACAAGTTCATGACCACCACGTGCCCGCGCTGGCTGCGCAGGTCGAACGAGCCCCCGCCCACCAGGTCACCGGTGATCTCGGGGGCCGGCTTCCGCTCGCCCTGGGCGTACACCTTGGTTGTCTTGCTGGTCTGCACGTATCCGTTGCTGGACCCGTTCGTCGCGTCCACCGCGTTGCGGCCGCCGCTGCAGGCGGCCAGGCCGGCCAGCCCGAGCAGGGCGGCCGTGGCAATGGCGAGACGGGAGCGCATCAGGCGCCCTTCGCGGTACGCGCGGTCGGCGACTGGGCGATGAGCGCGGAAGCCGGCTCGGTGTACCCGACGCCGACGATCCGGGTGCCCTCGAAGTGGAACGACGTCACACTGGCCAGGGCACACTGGCGCTTGCGGGGGTCGTGCCACAGCCGGGCCTTCTCCACGTATCGCCGGAGAATCCAGATCGGCAACTGATGCGCCACGCACACGGCCTCGTGGCCCTCGGCGTTCTCGCGCGCCGTCAGCAGCGCGTTGAACATCCGCTGGGCGATCCGCTTGTATGGCTCCCCCCACGACGGCGTGATCGGGTCCCGCAGCACCCACCAGTTGCGCGGATCGCGCAGCGCACCATCGCCGACCGCCACTCGCTTGCCCTCGAAGAAGTTCGCGCTCTCGATCAGCCGGTCGTCGACGGCCACCGGCAGCCCGAACTCCGCCGCGAACGGCTCGGCGGTCTGCTGGGCCCGTTCCAGTGGGCTGGCCACCAGGTGGGTGACATCGTGGCCGGCCAGCGACTGCGCGGCGACCTTGGCCATCTGGATCCCGAGTTCGGACAGGCGGTAACCGGGCAGGCGGCCGTAGAGGATCTTGTTGGGGTTGTAGACCTCGCCATGGCGAAGCATGTGCACGACCGTTTTCGGCTCGGTCATCGTGATCCCCCAGTCATGGCCGGCCTCCAGTCGTCGCCGCCCCGGCTGCCGCCTCGGCGGCCGGCACCAGCGCTGCCTCGATGTGGGCGAGTGCGTCGTCGTCGATCGCGGTGGAGACGAACCACGCCTCGTACGCGCTCGGCGGCAAGTACACGCCAGACGCCAGCATGGCGTGGAAGAACGCCCGGAACGCGCCGATGTCCTGGGTCTTCGCGTCTTCGTAGCCCCGCACGTCCCGGTCGGTGAAGAAGATCGAGAACATGTTGCCCGCCGTGGACAGCCGATGCGCCACGCCCTGTTTCGTGAGCGCGTCGCTCGCCATCGCCGCGATCGCCGCCGAGGTGCGGTCGAGCCGGTCGTATACGTCGGGGGTGGCCAGCCGCAGCGTGGCCAGGCCGGCGGCACACGCCAGCGGGTTACCGGACAGGGTGCCGGCCTGATAGACCGGGCCGGCGGGCGCCAAATTCTCCATGATCGAGGTGCGTCCGCCGAATGCCGCGGCCGGTAGACCGCCGCCCATCACCTTGCCGAATGTGTACAGGTCAGCGTCGACCGGATCGATTGCCGACCAGCCGCCGCGGCTGACCCGGAAGCCGGTCATCACCTCATCGACGATCAGCAGGGCACCGTGCCGGTGGGCGATCTCGGCGAGCTTGGCATTGAAGCCGTCACGAGGGGCGACCACGCCCATGTTGCCCGCGGCCGCCTCGGTGATGATCGCGGCGATGCTCGGACCCGCCTCGGCAAATGCCGCCTCCACCGCGGCCGCGTCGTTGTACGGCAGCACGATCGTGTCGCTGGTCTCGGCACCGGTGACTCCGGGAGAGTCGGGCAGCGCGAGCGTGGCCACGCCGGAGCCGGCCGCCGCCAGCAGCGCGTCCACGTGACCGTGGTAGCAGCCGGCGAACTTGACGATCTTGCTACGCCCGGTTACGCCACGCGCCAGCCGGATCGCCGACATCGTCGCTTCGGTACCGGAGTTGACCAGGCGCACCGCCTGGATCGGGGTACGCGCCACGATCTCGTCGGCGAGATCCACCTCGCCCGGGGTCGGCGTACCGAAACTGGTGCCGCGCGCGGCGGCAACGGTGACCGCGGCGACGACTTCCGGATGCGCGTGCCCGAGGATCAGCGGGCCCCAGGAGCAGACCAGGTCGACATACCGCCGACCGTCCGCGTCGGTCAACCAGCACCCCTGTCCGCCGACCATGAACCTGGGCGTACCGCCAACGGCGCGGAATGCCCGCACTGGCGAGTTGACCCCGCCCGGCACGATGGCCCGAGCGCGGTCGAACAATTCCTCAGATGCGGGGGCGGAAGCGGGGTAGGGCCCGGCCCCGGCGGCGTTTGTGTCTGTCACAGCCCGCCCAGTATGTCAAGTGCATCTGTACCCGAACACGAGCCCCCATGTCAGGAAGCCTCTGCCACATCGCGAGCCGGTCGCGCCTCATCTGCCGGACGCGGACCCGCCGCTACGCCAGCCCGAGCCGGTCCAGGATCCAGGCGTGGAAGTAGGTGTCCTCGCGCCACGCGTCGTAGCGCCCGGAACGGCCACCGTGACCGGCCTCCATCTCGGTCTTCAGGAGCACGGACGTGGCCGGCGCGGTGGCCCGGATCTTCGACACCCATTTGATCGGCTCGGTGTAGAGCACGCGGGTGTCATTCAGGCTGGTGTAGACGAACAGCGGCGGGTACGCCTGATCGGTCACGTTCTCGTACGGGCTGTACGACTTCATGTAGGCGTACATCTCCGGGTCGGCGATCGGGTTGCCCCACTCGTCCCACTCGAGCGCGGTCAGCGGTAGCGACGGATCCAGCATCGAGGTGAGCGCGTCCACGAACGGCACGCCCGCGACCACGCCACCGAACGCGTCCGGACCCATGTTGTAGATCGCGCCCATCAGCAGGCCACCGGCCGAGCGACCATGCGCGACGATCCGGTCCGGCGTGGTCCAGCCCACCGAAACCAGGTGGCGTGCGCACGCGATGAAATCGGTGAACGTGTTCTTCTTCGCGAACAGCTTGCCGTCCAGGTACCACCGGCGGCCCATCTCGCCACCACCCCGGACGTGCGCTATCACGAACACCACACCCCGATCCAGCAGCGACAGCCGCGCGACCGAGAAGGACGGATCGATCGATGCCTCGTACGAGCCATAGCCGTACAGGTAGATCGGTGCGGTGCCGTCCAGCGCGACGTTCCGGCGCCGGACCACCGACATCGGTACCCGGGTGCCGTCGTCGGCCATCGCCCACTCGCGGGCCTGCTCGTACTCGGCGGGGTCGTACGCGCGGCCATCCGGGCCGGGCAGCACCGGCCGCTGCTTTCGCAGGGTCAGCGCGCCGGTGGCGAAGTCGCAGTCGTACACCGAGTCCGGCGTGATCAGAGACCGGTACGACAAGCGGAACGATGAGGTCTCGAACTCGTAGTTGGGTCCGATCTCGGCGGTGTAGATCGGCTCCGGGAACTCCAGATCGAAGTCGGCCCCGGCGTCCAGCGGCATGATCCGGAGCCCGGCCAGGCCGTTGCGCCGCAGCGACACGACGAGCGCGCCGGCGAACGCGTCGACGCCCACGATCCGGGTGCCGGGCGAGTGCTCGACCAGCGGCACCCACGGACCCGGGTCATCCACTGACGTGTAGGAGATCATGTAGTCCTCGGCGCCGTCGTTGTGCACGATCAGGAACCGGTGCCCATGGTGCTCGACGTAGTACTCGACACCGTGCCGCCGGCCGGCGATCACCACCGGCGCCGTCAGGGGCGCGTCGGCCGGGATGTACTGGACCTCGGTGGTGATCGAGCTACCGCAGGTGATGAAGATGAACCGCTCCGAGCGGGACAGGTCGATCTCCATGACGAACTGCTCATCGGTCTCGTGGTAGACGATCTGGTCGTCCTCGACCGGCGCGCCCACGACATGCCGCCACACCTGGAACGGCCGCCACGCCTCGTCGACCCGCGTGTAGAAGAGCACCGACGCGTCCAGCGACCAGACCGAACCGGCGCCGATGCCTTCGATGGCGTCGCCAAGCAGTTCACCGGTGACCAGGTTCTTGATCCGGAGGGTGTACCGCTCGTCGCCGCGCACGTCCGTCGAGTACGCCAGCCAGGTTCCATCCGGGCTGACGTCGAAGGTGCCCAGGGAGAAGAAGTCATGACCGGCGGCAAGCTCGTTGCCGTCGAGCAGGATCTCCTCACCGTCGAGCGGTTGGCCCGCCTCGGTCTTCGGCGGCTCCGATCCGGTCACGGCCACGCGGCAGTGGATGCCGTACTGCTTTCCCTCGACCGTCCGGGTGTAGTACCAGTACCCGCCTTTGCGGTTCGGCACCGACAGATCGGTCTCCAGGGTCCGGGTCTTGACCTCCTGGAACAGCGACTCGCGGAGATCGGCGAGGTGAGCGGTCCGCGCCTCGGTGTACGCGTTCTCCGCCTCCAGCAGCGCCACTGTGTCCGGGTCGGCCTTGTCCGCCAGCCAGGCGTACTCGTCATTGAAGTCGTCACCGTGGAACGAGCGAATGTGATCAATGCGCTTGGCCACCGGAGGCTTGACACTGTTCTGCTGGGTCGTCACGCCGACACCCTACCGGCGGGAACGGGCCGGCCGCCGCACGCACCGATCATCGCCGCGCGAGCGATCAGCCGCCCGCCCGCAGATCGCCGGCGGGCCGCTGCGTCCGCTACCGACCGCCCTGGCCTCGGCGACCGAAATGCCCGGATCAACTCATGGAGCAAAGGCATCGAGTTCATAGATTTCGGTTATATCCAGCATGACCGGCAGCATTTCGGCAAAGCCGGTGATTCGCGGGGTCGCGACCCCTGCCGAAATCGGGCCAATGTGAGGCACACTCTCCTTGGGCGGACATCGCCTCCCGACCCTCAGGGAGTGCCAACACATGACCTCGGCGCTGCAACAACTCATCTCTCGTCTGCGCAATGAGTTGGGCGGTTCGGCGGTCATCACTGACCCGGCCGTTCTGCGCACCTACGAGTGCGACGGCTTGACCAACTTCCGGGCCACGCCGGGAGTCGTGCTCCTGCCCCGGGACGCGTACCAGATCCGCGACTGCGTCCGGGCCTGCCGTGAGTACGCTGTCCCGTTCGTCGCGCGCGGATCCGGCACCGGCCTGTCCGGCGGCTCGATGCCGAGCACCGAGGGCGCGCTGATCGTCACGTCCCGGCTCAATAAGGTGCTCGCCGTCGACCCGGCCAACCGCCGGGCCATCCTGGAACCGGGCGTCTTCAACGCCACCGTGAGCGAGGCAGCCCGCCCGCACCAGATGTTCTACGCACCGGACCCGTCCAGCCAGCAAATCTGCTCGATTGGTGGCAACGTGGCGGAGAACTCCGGCGGAGCGCACTGCCTCAAGTACGGATTCACCGTGCACCACGTCACCGGCCTGGAGGTCTGCACTCCGGACGGCGAGCTGGTCCAGTTCGGCGCCGGACTGGCCGCCGAGGCACCCGGATACGACCTGACCGGTGTGTTCATCGGATCGGAAGGCACCCTCGGCATCGCCACCAAGGTGTACGTGCGGCTGATGCGCCTGCCGGAGTCGGTCGTGACCATCCTTGCCGGGTTTCCGACCATGGAGCAGGCCGGCGCGGCGGTCGCGGCGATCGTGAGCGCCGGACTGACCCCGGCGGCCGCGGAGATCATGGATGCGCTGGCCATCTCCGCCGCCGAGATGGCGGTGGACTGCCGATATCCGCGAGGCGCCGGAGCCGTGCTCATCGTCGAGCTCGACGGGCCGGATGCCGAGGTCACCGCCGACCGGCTGGCGGTTGACGCGCTGTGCCGGGACAACGGGGCCTTCGAGATCCGGGTGGCGGCGGACGCCACCGAGCGCGCCGACCTGTGGCGGGGCCGCAAGTCGGCGTTCGCGGCGGTCGGCCGGATCAGCCCGGACTACCTGGTGCAAGACGGCGTGGTGCCGCGCACGGCGCTCGCCACCGTGCTCACCGAGATCGAGAGCATTGCCGCCGCCCACGGCATCCGGGTGGCCAACGTCTTCCATGCCGGCGACGGCAATCTCCACCCGCTGGTGCTGTATGACGCCGCCATTCCGGGCGCGACCGACGCCGCCGAGGCGGTGTCCGCCGAGATTCTGGGCCGGTGCCTGGTGCACGGCGGCTCGATCACCGGTGAGCACGGCGTAGGCGTGGAGAAGTCCCGGTTCATGTCCGAGATGTTCACCGCCGATGACCTCGCGTCGATGCAACTGGTGCGGTGCGCGTTCGACCCGGATGGCCTGGCCAACCCCGGAAAGGTGTTCCCGACGCCTCGCATCTGTGGCGAGCCGCCGAGGCATCGGGCCGGCACCCGTGCCGCCGCGGCTCTGGCCGCCGATCCCGATGCGGTGGTCTGGTGATGGCCGACGGTGCCCTCGGGCTCAGCAGCGACGTCGAACTCAGCCTGATCGCGGCGTGCGGCAGCCAGGCCCTGGTACGAGCGGCCGGCGGCGCCGACACGGTAGCCGGGCGTACCCCCGGCTGGGTGGTCGCTCCTGGCAATGTCGCGGCCCTGGCCGAGGTGCTGCGGACGTGCCACGAGAGGGAACTGACCGTGGTAGCCCGGGGCGAGGGCACCAAGCTGGACTGGGGACAGGCACCGAGCGCCGTCGATGTGCTCATCGACACCGGCCGGCTGGCCGGCATCCATCATCACTACGCCGAGGATCTCGTGGTCACGGTCGGCGCCGGCACGCCGGTGCGGTCGGTGCAGGCCGTGCTGTCGCGTGGTGGCCAGCGCCTCGGCCTCGACCCGGGCTCGGCCGACGCGACCGTTGGCGGCATGCTGGCCACCGGCGAGGCCGGGCCGCTGCGGCTCACCTACGGCGCGCCCCGGGACCAGCTCATCGGCATCGAGTTCGTCCGTTCCGACGGGGTGATCGCGCGGGCCGGCGGCCGGGTCGTCAAGAATGTCGCCGGCTACGACCTCGGCAAGCTGATGTGCGGTTCGTTCGGCACCCTCGGCATCATCACGTCCGCGACGTTTCGGACACAGCCCCTTCCGGCCGCCCGGGCCTGGATCACCCGTACGGTCGGGAGCCCGCTCGAGGTTCGTGATCTGGTGGACGAGACCTGCCGCGGTCCGCTGGGGCCGGCGGCCATCGAGATCGATCTTCCGCCGCAGGTCGGCCCCCCACCGATCCCCCATCAGCGCGACGAGGCCGGGGCGCCCGGCCTGGGTACCCTGGCGATTCTGCTGGAGGGCTCGGCCAACGGGGTGGCCCAGCGCGTCCCGGAACTGGTGTCCCGTTTGGGCGGCGACGCGATCCCGCACTCGCGCCCACCCGCGTGGTGGGGCCAGTACCCGTTCGAGCCCGGCCACATGTCGCTCAAGATCGCGGCGCCGGTAGCCGACCTGCACGCCGCCATCTACGCCCTGCGAGACGCGATCGGCTCGACGGTGGCGGTGCGTGGCAGCGCCGGGGTTGGCGTCGTGTACGCCGCGCTGCCGCCGAGCAGTGCCGCACCAGGCGTGATCGACATCGTCCGCCACACCCTGATCGCGCGTGGCGGCTCCTGCGTGGTCCTCGACGCGCCGCCCGGCATCCGTGAAGTGCTCGATATGTGGGGGCCGGTACCGGCGATCGACCTGATGCGCTCGGTCAAGCAGCAGTTCGACCCGAGCCGGAGGCTGGCGCCGGGCCGTTTCGTCGGGGGGATCTGACCGCACCGGGGATTGGAGGCGACGGCCGTGGACAGCGACGTCAAGCAGCTCACCGACACCTGCATCCACTGCGGCTTCTGCCTGCCGTCATGTCCGACCTACCAGCTGACCGGCGAGGAGGCCCAATCCCCGCGTGGACGGATCCATCTGCTCCGGCAGATGCTCGACGGCTCCGCGACGGCGGCCGAGATCGCCCGGCCCATCGACTCGTGCCTCGGCTGCCTTGCCTGCGTGCCGGCCTGCCCGTCCGGCGTGGACTATGAGCACATCCTGGAGCACGCGCGGGAGGCGGTCGAGGACGCTCGGGAGCCGGTCGAGCAGGCCACCCGTACCGCCATGTTCTCGGTGCTGCCGCACGCGCGACGGCTGCGGCTGGCACGCGTACCGCTGAAGGCGTTTCCGGATCTAGCCCGCCTGAACACGGCGCTGGTGGCCGCGGCCCAGCTGGAACCGGAAGACCTGCCGCCCGCCCGTGACCTGCCGCTGCGGACGGCCGCACGGCCCAACGGCCGCGCCGGTGGCTCCCGCCGCGGCGTCGTTGGGCTGCTCTCGGGGTGCGCGCAGGCGGTGTACTTCCGGCATGTCTCGGCGGCTTCAGCACGAGTGCTGGCGCTCGAGGGCTTCGATGTGGTGGTGCCCCGCGGGCAGCGCTGCTGCGGCGCGCTGTCGCTGCATGCCGGTCGCACCGCACAGGCCCGGCGCCTGGCCCGCCGGGTGGTCGCCGCGTTCACCCGGGCCGGCGTGGACACATTGGTCACCGATGTCGCCGGATGCGGTTCGGTGATGAAGGGGTACGCCCGGCTGCTCGCCGACGATCCGCGCTGGGCCGGCCCGGCCGCGGAACTGGCCGGGAAAGTGCGCGACATCAGCGAGTTCGTCGCTTCAGTTGAGCCGATCGCGGACCGGCACCCGGTTCCGGTGACGGTCGCCTACCACGATGCTTGCCATCTCTCCAATGGCCAGGGCATCCGGCGCCAGCCGCGAGCCTTGCTGGAGGCGATCCCGTCATTGCGCCTCGTAGAGCTCGGCGACGGCGGACGGTGCTGCGGCTCCGCCGGGACGTATAACCTGTTCGAGCCCGAGATGGCGGCCGAGCTTGGGCGCCGCAAGGCCGCGGCGATCACCGAGACCGGCGCGGAGGTGGTGGCGGCGGGAAACCCCGGTTGCCTGCTCCAGATCGACGCCGCCCTCCGGCGACTGGGCTCGACCATCCGGGCCCGGCACACGGTCGAGCTGCTGGACGCGTCGCTGCGCGGTGCCGGCGGGCTGCCTAACGGGTAACCAGCTCGGCCAGCGTCGCGGCCTCCAGGTTGCCGCCCGAAACCACGGCAACGGTGCGAGCCGGCGAACCGGCCAGCCCTTCCAGTTCGGCCCGGCGGAACAGGTGCGCCGCGGGTGCCACCGCGCCGCTCGGTTCGGCGACCAGATTCGCCTCCCGGGCGAGCATCCCGACCGTCGCCGCGATCTCGTCCTCGGAGACCGTGACGATCCCATCGAGGTACTTGCGAAGGTGCGCGTAGGTCAGCTCGGACAGGCCGGTACGCAGCCCATCGGCGCTGGTCCGGTAGGTCGCCTCCACCGGCCAGGCGACCAGCCGACCGTCGTCGAAACTCTCCTTGGCGTCGGCGGCCAGCTCCGGCTCCACCCCGATGACGATCGCGCCGGGCCGGAGCGACTTGATCGCGGTCGCCACCCCGGAGGCCAGCCCGCCACCCCCGATCGGCACCAGAATCAGGTCAGCGCCTTCCGAATCCGCCATCCGGTCCAGGTCCTCGACGATCTCCAGCCCGGCGGTGCCCTGGCCGGCGATCACATCGGCGTGGTCGAACGGCGGGATCACGGTCAGCGAACGGTCGGCGGCGAGCGCGGCCATCACGGTCACCCGGTCCGCTGGCTTGACCAGGACCACCTCGGCACCCAGGGCGTCCACCGCCGCCACCTTCACCGGCAGGGTCACGTCCGGCATCACGATCACCGCGGGTACGCCGAGCACCCGGGCCGCGTACGCGAGTGCCCGGCCGTGATTACCCGACGAGTGGGTGACCACGCCTCGCTGCCGCACCTCGGGCTCCAGGCTCGCCAGTGCATGGAAGGCGCCTCGGATCTTGAACGCACCGATCGGCTGCAGGCTCTCCGGCTTGAGCCACAGATTCCAGGCGGTCGGCATGAGCGGAGTTCGCACCGCCACGTGGCGAATGCTTGCCGCGGCCCGGCGAATGTCTTCGATGGTGACGAGGTCCACGGACGCAATCCTTCCTTACCGATCCTTCCTTCCCTACCGACTCCCTTCCTTACCGATGCCCGGCCGGCGGCGGGGCGACCCGGCGGACGATTCCGACCGATCAGCAGCCAGGAAATCTAGGGGGCGATCTGCCCCGGTTTCGACCCGCCACTGTCCTACTCGTGCCCACACACTGTGATCGAGTGCTTCCGTTCCGCAATAAAATCGCAGGTCAGACCGGAGAATAGAGCTCACGCTTCAGTTGTTGCGGATCAGTTGTTCCGCACCGGCGGTTCCGCTCCCAAGAGACTCCGCTCCCGGACTTCCGCTCCCGGACTTCCGCGGCAGGCCCGGCACCTGAAAACGAGGCACCCCAGCACTCAGTCGGGAGACGCAATGACCTCTTCCACCGACTCCCCCCATCCCGAGCGCTCCCCCTACCCAGAACATGTCGGCATGCCCGACCCGGACGCCGCGGCCGGGCCGGAATCATCGGCGAATCGGTGGCGGCTAGCCGGCTCGCGCTCGGCGCGACCGGACCCGGACGGGCTGGAGCCGGACGGAACCAGGCCGGGCGATGAGGACACGTCCGCGGAGGGGCACCCGCCCCGGAACGGCATGCCGTTCGGCCAGGAACCGTCCCACCCCCTCTCGCCTGCGGCGGCACCGGCTGGCCGTGATCCCAGCCCGCCGGAGGGCCCGCACCCGCCATGGAGCGATCCATCCACTCCGGCGCAGTGGCCGGCGGCCGGGCAGTTCAGCGCGTCAGCGGCGGCCGGGCAGTTCAGCGCGTCAGCGCCAGCCGGGCAGTTCAGCGGCGCTTCGGTTACACCCGTCGCGCCCCAGTCGGTCTTCCGCCGCCACGCCCCGTTGTTCGTGGCGCTGGGGGTGAGCGTGCTGGCGCTGGTCTGCCTCGCTGGAGCGGTCCTGGCGATCACGGTCGGCCGGCACATGTTCACCAAGGACACCACCCGGGCCACGGTCGCCATGGGCCAGCCGGTACGGGACGGGAAGTTCATGTTCACCGCCAGCAAGATCAAGTGCGGCGTCCAGGAAGTCGGTACCCCCGACGACTATCAGACTCCGACCGGGCAGTTCTGCATCGTCAACCTGAAGATCACGAACGTCGGCAAGTCACCGGCCATCTACGCCGATTCCATCCAGCGTGCGATCGGGCCGAACGGCAGTTGGTACATCGCCGACACCCCGGCCGGGTACTACGCCAACCCGGATCCGCTGATCTTCTTGAACGAGATCAACCCGGGAAATCACATCGACGTCGCCATCGTGTACGACATCCCGCCCACGGCCTCGATAGCCAAGCTGGAACTGCACGAGAACCCGTACACCAAGGGCGCGATCGTCCGGGTTCGCTGAGCTGCCGATACGTGGAGACTGCTATGCCAGGACGGTTTGTACCGGCGGCACGAAACCGGCCACGGCTGACGGCCCGGCTCCGGCTTTTTGCTTTCTCGACACCACGTCTGATAAATGCCGGATTTGTCCAGTGGCGAGCGGGGAAAAGCCGAAAACGTCGTGGGCGCCCACCGACCGCCTCGCCTCGATCGATGGCTTGTGCCCGGCCTCTAAGCCGGGGACGTTAAAGATCAAGCTAGTGCGGCACGCCGGGGATAAGTCCAAGATCGGTAGATCGCGCTAGGGTTCCTGGGACCGCGACCATGGAGAGTCCGCATGCCTGCGCCCCTCGAGTACCCGACGACGCCGGATGATTTCGGCAACCCGCTCGCCCCACCCAGAATCTTCCGTCGGCGTACCACCGTGGTGTTCTCACTGATCCTCGCCATACTGCCGTTGGTGGTCGGGGGCGTCATCGCCACCAACGAGATCAGCCACGGAGCGCTGGACGTGGCGGCGACCGTTGTCACGGCCATCACCCTGTCTTTGTTCGCACTCGTCATGGGCGCCTGGCCACATGTCGTCATGGACCACGAGCGGATGGCGGTGCACAACTCCTTCTTCTGGTTCGACATCCCGTACGCGGGCGTGAGCGAACTCAGCCCGACGCATCTCGGCGTCGTGGTGCGCACGTACGCCGGGAAAGTGGTCGCGGTCGCGGCGTACGCCAGCGGATCCGGTCGGCGGATCTTCGCCCATCAGGACGCGGCGGCCGAGTTGAAGCGTGCGGTCGAGGAGCGCACGGCCTTCGCCGACGACACCGCGTGGAAATCGGCACCGCGGCCGCGGCGGCATGCCAATGTGCTCAACCTTGCCGTGCTGGGGGTGGCCGTGGCAGCCTCGGTTGCGCTGATCGTCCTCGCCAGTCACTAGCCCGCGTCTCCACAAGGCGACCGGCCGCTCTCACGCCGGCCCGCGCTTGGCCCATGATCGGCCGCTGCGAAACGCACCCGGCGCACCTCGGCCCGACATTCTGTCGCCGTGAGGCGGAACCCGTCCGACAGGATTAACGTCCAACGGATATGAGACGTCATGCCCTCATCGCCGTACCCGTGGCGATGCTGATCGTGTCCTTGTCCGGCTGCGCCTCGGGTACGGGTCCGGGCTCTCCGACCGGAAGCACGCCGGCGCCGACCGCGTCGAGTGCGCCGGGCTCCGACAGCGCCGCATGCCCCCAGGATCTGACCGTCACCGCCTCGGACAGCGGCAAGACGCTGTGCGTGCGCAAGGGCGGTACGGTCACGTTCGACCTCGGCCCGGACATGGCAAGCGCCAGCAGCCCGCTCGACGTCTCCGGCACCGCGCTCACGCGGGGCCAGGCGGAAGGCACCTACCTGGCGACGAGCACCGGCACCGCGACAGTCACCACCGAGCGGCGCAACTGCCCGTCGCCGTCCGCTGGGCAACTCGGATGCCACTCGATCCAGTTGTGGAAGGTCGTGATCGAGGTCAAGTAGCCGGAGCGCCGACCGGCATCTCAAGGAAGCTCAACCCGTGCAGGCTGAGGTACGCGCGGTCGTCCGCGCGTACCACCGTCATCAGCACCGAGCCGCACCCCGGGCATCGGGCGACCAGGCCGACAGCCTGCCCGTACACCACCGTCTCGGCGACCGGGCCCATCCGGCCGCAGTTGGCGCAGCGGCCACGCGCCGCGGTCATGTCGGAGCCGAACATCTCGGCGAACGCACCGGCCAGGACGTTGCCATCCATCGCGGCGCTGCTGTCCATCGGCACGTCCATGCCTTCGGCAGCGATGCCTCCGCTGGTCATGCCTCCACCGGCCATGCTGTCGCCGCCACCCAATGAGGTCATGTCATCCTCCGGTCGGTCCGAAGCGTTCGGTCTTGATATTCGCCGGCTCATGACCGAGGTCCACCATGGTGCTGGCGACCGCCTCCACGAATCCGGTCGGCCCGCAGACGAACACGTGCGGCGAGGCCGACGCCGGATAGGCCAGTTGCGCCAGGCGTACCGCGTCCAGCCGGCCGATGGCGTGCGGCCATCCGCTCGGCGTCTGCCGGGTGTAGATGAACTGCACGTCGACACCACCGGCGTCGGCCAGTTCCGGCGCGTACATCACCTCGGCTGGGCTGCGTACCGAGTAAATCAGCCGGAACCGCGCGGGTGATCCGCTGACCTGATGGGTTCGCACCATCGCCATCAGCGGCACCACACCGGATCCGCCACCAATGGCCAGGATCGGCCGGTCATCGTCGGGCTCCCAGGTGAAGTACCCGCCCACCGGGCCACGGATCTCGAACTGGTCGCCGACAACCGCATCGTCGACCAGGTACGGCGACACCTCGCCGTCGGCCACGCGCTGCACGGTAATTTCGAGCGGGGCTTCGACCGGCAGGCCGGCTGAGGCGATCGAGTAGCTCCGCTGAGCCGAATACCCATCGGCCGCGGTGAGCTTCACATCGACATGCTGCCCGGCCAGATGCCCGGGCCACTCGTCGAGGCCGAGCACCAGGGTGCGCGCCGACTCGGTCTCCTGGCGGACCTCCAGCACCGTCGCGGCGCGCCAGGTCAGTCTCCGTAGTAACGCTGCTCGCGCCATGGGTCCCCATAGTTGTGGTAGCCGGCCGTCTCCCAGAAGCCCGGCGAATCCTCGACGGTCATCTGGATCGCTCGCACCCACTTGGCGCTCTTCCAGAGGTACAGGTGCGGTACCAGCAGCCGGGCCGGCCCACCGTGTGCCGGATCGAGCGGACCACCGTCGTACTCGTAGACGATCCACGCCTGGCCGTCGAGTAGATCGGCGGCCGGAAGGTTGGTGGTGTACCCGCCGTACGCATGCACCAGGACGAAGTCGGCAGCCGACTCCACGTCGGCGAACAAGGTGTCCAGAGACACGCCCTTCCATCCGGTTCGCAGCTTGGACCACTTGGTCACGCAGTGCAGATCGACCGTGGGCTCATCAGCGGGAAGCGCCAGCAACTCCGACCACGACCAACTGTGCCGATCACCGCTCTCGGTAATGATCTGGAAGGACCAGTCGTCGATGTTGACCCGTGGCGTGGGGCCAGCGGAGAGCACCGGAAAGTCCTTGGTCAGGTATTGCCCGGGCGGCAGTTGCGGATCGGAGCGACCACGTCCGGAGAATCCTCGGGTCACGACAGGCATGGGTCCGATTCTGCCGCCCGGTGGCGATCGCCGGGTGGACAATCGGCGATCGGCTTGATCCGCCCGGCCCTCAGCCGTGAGCACCAGTACGGTGGCGAGCACCCAGGGCCACTTACGGCGGCGTCTGCGCTCTACGTAGACGATGTGCGTTTGCACTACCGGCCCGGGCGCCCCGACCACCGGTGCCTCCGGCAGGGCGGCCCGGCCGGTCCACGGATCGGACGGCGGACGCGGCCACGTTCCGGGCGTGTCCGGGCCGGCAGCGCGCCGGCCCGGACACGCCACGTGCCGGAGCTAACAGGTCATCGAGTCTTACGGCCGAACAACACGGCGCTGACCGCCATCGAAACGGCGAGGATCCCGCCGCACCACAGCACCGCCCGCACCTGGTACCCACCGGCCGCGTGCCCGCCGAGCAGCGCCCGCAGCGATTCGATGACCGGAGTGCACGGCTGGTGGTAAGCGAAGCCACGCAACCAGCCCGGCATCGTGTGGATCGGAACGAACGCGCTGCTGGGATACGGCAAGAACATCACCAGGAAGGTGAAACCGTTGGCCGCCTCGGGCGAGCCCGCGATCAGCCCGACCGTCGCCGCGAACCAGGACAAGGCCAGGATGAACAGGGTCAGGATGGCCAGCGCGGCCAGCCACTGCGGCCCCGACGCATGCGGGCGGAATCCGATGGCCAGCGCCACGCCGATGACGAGAGCCGTCGAGACCAGATTGCGGACCGCGCTGGCGATCACGTGGCCGGTGAGGAACGCGGTGCCCCGTACATCCATCGACCGGAGGCGGTCGATGACGCCGCCGGACATGTCCTGGCAGACGGTGACCGCGGTGGTCGCCGATCCGAATCCGGCGCACAGCAGGATGACGCCCGGTACCACGTAATCCACGTACCGGCCGTCGGATTGCAGGGCGCCCCCGAACAGGTAGACGAACAGCAGCATCAGGATCATCGGCAGCATCAGTGCGGTGATCATCGCGTCCAGGTTGCGTCGCGATAACCGCAGTCCGCGCCCGGTCATGATGCCCATGTCCCGAGTCAGGCTCAGCTCAGACATTGGTCAGCTCCTTGTCGTCGGCGGTGGCGGCCGAGGGTGTGGACGGGCTGGCTGGGACGTGTCCGGTCAGGGCGAGGAACACGTCATCGAGGCTCGCGGTGCGCACGCCGAATCGCGCCACCAGCTCGCGGTGCGGGTCGACCTCGTCGAGGATGGCGCGCACGTGGCCGGCCGACCCGTCGGTTGCCAGGGACACCAGGCGGCGGTCCGGCGCCGCGTCGAGCTTGCGGCCGCCAATCACCCAGAGCATCTGCTGGTACGCGTCGGAGTCCGCCGCGATCAGCTCCAAGCGCTGCTGTGCCACCCGGTCCTTGAGTTCCGCGGCGGTTCCGGCAGCGATGATCCGGCCGGCATCCAGAACCGCGATCCGGTCGGCCAGTTGGTCGGCCTCCTCCAGGTACTGCGTGGTCAGGAAGACGGTGACCCCCGAAGACCCGGCCAGGTCGCTGACCACCTCCCACATCGCTTGCCGGCTGGGCAGGTCGAGGCCGGTGGTCGGCTCGTCGAGGAAGACCACCTCGGGCGTGCCGACCAGCCCGGCAGCCAGGTCCAGACGACGGCGCATGCCGCCGGAGTAAGTACCGGCCCGCCGGTTGGCGGCCCCGGCCAGGTCGAAGCGATCCAGTAGCTCGCCGGCGCGGTGCCGCGCGTCGCGCCTGGACCGGCCGGCCAGCCGGGCCATCATGACCAGGTTCTCCCGGCCGGTCTGCAGGTCGTCGACGGCGGCGTACTGCCCGGTGAGGCTGATCCGTCGCCGCACCTGGCGCGGATCGCGGGCGACGTCGAAGCCGGCGACCGAGGCGGTGCCACGGTCGGCTGCGGTAAGGGTCGCCAGGATCCGTACCAGGGTGGTCTTGCCGGCTCCATTCGGCCCCAGCAGCGCGTAGATGGTGCCCTTCGCTATGGCCAGATCAACCCCAGCCAGGACGGGCACGCCACCAAACGACTTGACCAGGCCGTCGGCCTCGATCGCGTTCGTGGTCGTCATGATTCCCCCAGGTTTGTGTACGCTGTACAGGATGTGCGTACACCGTACGAGGACCAGCGTCCGGTTACGCAACAAGCACTAGTACACCTAGCTCGGGATGGCGGGCTGGGCAGGACCTGACCGCACTAGTACACCGGGAGCCGGCGTGACACCGACTTACCTACGGATCGCCGATGACATCGCGGCCCGGATCGACAGTGGATCGCTGCGGCCGGGCGACAAGGTTCCGTCAACCAGGCAGATCGCCCGGGAGGCCGGCGTGGCCATCGCGACGGCGACCAGAGTGATCGCCGAGTTGCGCAACCGGGGCCTGGTCCGAGCGGTACCCGGCGTCGGCACCATCGTCGGCGCCGGCCTGCCGGGCGGCCGGTACGGCATTTCGGGCGGGTCGGGCCGATCTCCGCGAGCCGCCGAGGACACCCGAGCGGAGATCGTCCGTACCGCCATCGCCGTCGCGGACTCGGAGGGCATCGCGGCGGTCTCGATGCGGCGTATCGGGGTCGAGCTGGGCATGCCAACGATGTCGCTGTACCGCTGGGTGCCCAGCAAGGACGAGCTGACGCGGCTGATGATCGACAGCGCGATTGATATCGGACCGTGGCCGGATCCGGCGCCGGCCGGGTGGCGCGCCCAGATGGAGTACGTAGCACGGCGCCAGTGGCGCGCCGGGCAGAACCATCCATGGCTGGCCCGGATGATCTCCCTTACCCGGCCCCAACTGGCACCCAACGCTATGAAGATGACCGACTGGTGCATGGGAGCACTGCTCGACGCCGGGCTCGGCCTCCTCGAGGCGCTGGAGGTATCGGTCGCGATGACCGGGCACGTGCAGGGCCTGGCGATGAACATCGAGAACGAACGACAGTCCGCAATGGACAGCGGCATCACCAGTGACGAGTGGATGGATACCCAAGCCCAGCTGGCCGACCAGATCCTGCGCAGCGGCGAATTCCCGGCGCTCGGCCGCTTGGTTGCGATGCCGGACGTGGACTACCGTCTCGACGACGTTTTCGAGATCGGGCTGCGGCTGTTCCTGGACGGGTTGGCGCAACGGCTCGCCGACGCCGGCCGCTGACCGTCCGACTTGCCGCGGTTGAGTGTCTCCGGGGAAGCGCACCGGCTGGCCGGTCCGTTCCAGGGCCGGCCCGCCGCGCCATGCCGGATGATGGGGCCGATGCTTATCGAGTACGCCGGAAACCTGGTCGCACCGATCGAGGCGGCCGGCTACCGGCTGCTCGGCCTATACGTGCACGGATCCGGTGCGCTCGGCGGATTCCGGCCGGAGTCGAGCGACGTGGACGTTCTCGCCATCGTCGACCGCCCCAGACCTGCGTCCCAGGCGTTGGCCGGCCAAAGGCTGCGCGAAGCGGCGTCGCCGTGTCCAGGCGCTGGCCTGGAAATGTCCGTCATCACCCGCGATACCGCACGTGACCCGGGCGACTGCCGGTTCGAGGTACACGTGGCCACCACACTAACCGCTGCTGTTGCGGCTCAACTGGATTGGGCGCTCGCTCACGCGCCTGGGCCGTAGGCGGTTCTCAACGCGTGCCGCGCTCTCCGGTACGCGTACCACCGGGATTTTGTCTCGAAGCTGGATGCCGGCCGGTGGTGGCTGAACCGCCGCGGACCCGACGCCGTCGTGGAGCGAGCGCTCGACGATCAGCGCGCGGGGAAACGGACCATGCCGATGCCGGATGACGCCAGACGTTTCGTCGCGGCCGCGAAGCAGGTGGTCCAACCCACATGAAGATGGGATGTCTCAAGTAGAGACGCTCTGGGTACGGTCCGTGCAACCTATGAGTCCGTTGCGCCGCGGCGCTGCCATGCGGTGTTGGAACGGGCTCTGAGCGACCCCCGACCCCGAGGACCTCACCATGCGACGCCTGCGCACCACATTCGCGATATCCATCGCCGGCCTGGCCGCCGTCATGTCGATGGCGGCCTGTCAGCCAGTGAACATTGCTTCCCCCACCGATACCAGCACTCACCAGCCGACCGGCGCCGATGCCGAGAAGGCCGCCCGAGATCTGAAGGATCTCAAGGTGGCCACCGGTGAGAGCATGGCCGGATACAGCCGTACCAAGTTTCACATCTGGGCATCCCAGGGCGACGGTTGCGACACCCGCGACGTCGTGCTGAAGCGCCAGGGCAAGAACGTCCAGGCCACGTCCGACTGCAAGATCACCTCTGGTACCTGGGTCAGCCCGTACAACGGCAAGACCTACGACAAGCCCCTCGCACTCGACATCGACCATCTGGTGCCGCTCGGCAACGCCTGGCAGTCCGGCGCGAAGGACTGGACCGATAACGAGCGCAAGGCCTTCGCCAACGACCTGGACCGGCCACAACTGATCGCCGTCGACCTCACCGACAACCGGGCCAAGGGCGACCAGGATCCGTCACAATGGAAGCCGCCGAGCCACGACTACTGGTGTACGTATGCCGAGGACTGGATCACCGTCAAGGCGTATTACAAGCTCACCGTGACCTCGGCGGAGAAGTCGGCGCTCGAGGACATGCTGGGGACCTGCACGTGAGCGACAGTCGCACGACAGACATCACCGCCGGGCCGGGCGGCGTCATGACCGATGAGGTCGGCGTCGTCACCGGCCGGCTCACCATCCGGACCGAGGTCTCCGACGCGCTCGACGTGGTGCTGCGGGTGCAGTACAAGGACGCCGAGGAGTGGTACGTGGTGACCGGCGGCCGGACCACGCTGGCCGCGGCGGCGGACATCGACGCGGTACACGCGATCACCGTCGGGCTGCTGGATCGTCCACTGGGCTGAGCGACTTTCAGCGGAAGATTCGACTTTCCGTGCAAGCTGCGGCTTTCCGTGCAAGATCCAGTGCACCTGATGTCGCTATGGCGCGTCCAGTGTTCAAGATCGCACACTTGATCATGGAATAAGTGCGGGTGATCACGGGAAGCGCCGGGATGCTGCGGGGTGTCACACCGAGCAGGTAGACACGTAACCATGAGTTATCCGGAACCGGTCTACCTGGGCGAGCGGGGCAACGTCAGCGCCACCTATCGCCCCGGCTCGCAAGCGCCCGACCTGCAGTACCCGAATGGCGGGACACGGGTTCACTATCTGGCGACCGGTGTGTCGACCGGGGGCAAGTTCGGCCTGTACCGCTGGGAGATGGGCCCGAACCGAAGTGGTCCGGATCCGCACTTCCATCGTTCCATCTCCGAGTCGTTCTACATCCTGAGCGGCACCGTGAAGATCTACAACGGAACCGAGTGGATCGACACGTACCCGGGCGACTACGTACACGTGCCGGAGGGCGGTGTCCACGGCTTCCGGAACGAGTCCGGTGAACCTGCCTCGATGCTGCTGCACTTCGCTCCGGGTGGACCGCGCGAAGGCTACTTCGAAGGCCTGCTCCGGCTTTCCGAGATGAGCGACGAGGAGAAGTCCGCGTTCTTCCTGGAGCACGACAACATCTGGGTATAGCCGGCACCTGCCATTGGTCCGGTTCGGGGCGAGTAAAGCTCTGGTCAGGATCCGGCTCCGGTCAGGGAGTTAGCGTGACGGCCAGGATCCGGTCGTCGCTCGACTCGGGCGAGCCCCGACCGTCCCGGTTCGACGTGGTGAACCAGACCTGGCCGTCGGGGGCGACCACAACCGCGCGGATCCGGCCGTACGTGTCCTGGAAGACGCCGCGCGGAGTCCCCACGGAGCCATCCGGGTGGGCGTCCATGACGTACAGCCGGGCTCCGCGCAGGCAACCGATCACGATCTGCTGGGTCGGAGCACCGGACGGACCGGTGGTGGCCGAACCGGCGCTTCCGGTGATGGCCAGCCCGGAGCATGACGCAACATCGGTATGCCATTGCACCACCGGATCGGTGTACTTCGGGTCGTCAGCTCTGCCCTCAACCGCCGGCCAGCCGTAGTTCTTGCCGGGCTCGATCCGGTTCAGTTCATCCCAGGCGTTCTGGCCGAACTCAGTGGCATACATGGTGCCGTTGCTGGTCCAGCCGAACCCCTGCACGTTTCGGTGGCCGTAGCTGTAGACGAGGTTGCCGAACGGGTTACCCGGGGCCGGCTGCCCGTCCGGGGTCATCCGCAGGATCTTTCCGGCCAGGCTGGAGGTGTTCTGTGCCAGGCCGCGGTTGGTGCTGTCGCCGGTTGACGCGTACAGATAGCCGTCCGGGCCGAAGCCCAGCCGGCCTCCGTTGTGCACGATCGCCTTCGGTATGCCGGTCACGATGGGCTGCGGCGTCTCGCCGATCCGAAGTCGCGCTATCCGGTTGTCGTCGGCGGCGGTGTAGTAGACGAACACCAGCCCGTCGTCGGCATATCGGGGCGAGGCGGCGATGCCGAGCAGTCCACCTTCACCTTGGGCGACCACACCCGGCACGGTCATGACTGTGGTGACCTGGTGATCCGGCGTCAGCTTGAGGACCTTCGCGGTCTGCCGCTCGGTCACCAGGGCACTCCCGTCCGGCAGGAACGCGACCGCCCATGGCACATCCAGGTTCTGCGCGACGGTGGTGACCGGGCCGGCGCCAATGCCCCGCCCCGCCGGAGCAGCCGAACCTCCGGTGCATGCGCCGAGGAATGCCAACACCGCCGCCGTCAGGAAGGCCGCAAGCCGCCGCCGTGCGCGCACCATGCATCGACGGTAACCCGCCGGAGCCGCTCGGCTATCCGGTGTAAGCGATGGCAGCCCATCGTTGACAGCCATGCTATGTTCTTCTCAGGACGAGATTTTCTCACCATGAGATCTACGCTCGACCGCATCGGCGGGCTGCGGGAACGGAGGGGTTCGATGACGATCAGCGGGTACGACCCGAGAGCGTTCGAACCGGCCGCGGTAACGGTCGACGTGGTTGCCCTGACGATCCGCGATGGCGAATTGCACGTCCTGCTGGTCGAGCGGGGCGAGGAGCCGTTCCTTGGGCGCCTCGCCCTGCCCGGCGGGTTCGTGCGGACATTCCGGGATGCCGCGGACCAGGTCCGGGGCGAGACGCTGGACGAGGCGGCGGCACGAGAACTCGCCGAGGAGACCGGGCTGACCGCCGGTCGAGCCGCGCTGCGCCGGGTACACCTGGAACAGCTGGGCACCTATGGCGCCCCCGACCGCGACCCGCGGATGCGGGTGTTCTCGGTGGCCTACCTGGCATTCGCCGCCAACATGCCGGATCCGGTCGCCGGTGGTGACGCCGCGTCGGCGGTTTGGCGGCCGGTACGCACGGCGAAGCGGCTCGCCTTCGACCACGACGCCATCCTCACCGACGGGTTGGAGCGAGCGCGGGCCAAGTTGGAGTACACGTCGCTGGCCACGTCCTTCGTCGAGCCGGAGTTCACCATCTCCGACCTGCGTGCCGTCTATACCGCGGTGTGGGGCCACGAGCCGCACGCCGGCAACTTCCACCGCAAAGTGCTGTCCGTACCGGGGTTCGTGGTCGATGCCGGCAGCCTCACCGACCGCGGTGGCCAGCGCGGCGGGCGAAGAGCCCGCCGGTACCGCGCAGGTGACGCGACACTGCTGCATCCCGCGCTGCTCCGGCCGGCCGGCACTCAAAGCTGAGCGGCCGCCCCACATACGGCCGCCGGGAAGGGACCGCGCGGCCACCGGGAACGTGCCGCGCCCCGCGCGGCGGGAGGAGGTACATCATGGGTAGTGGACGGTGGTCTACGGATGCTTACGACGCGGCCGCCCGGCTCCGGGCCGCGACCGGCGCGAGCGCATTCGCGTACAGCGACAACGGCGCCCGGGTCGTGCATGAGGCGCTGAACCCGTTCCGGGTCGCCGCCCGGGAGAGCCGTGACAGCGCCGAGCACCCAGAATCACTGGCGATCGCGGTGCTGTTCGACGTCACCGGATCGATGCGTTCGGTGCCCCGGTCGTTGCAGGCTCGGCTTCCTGGTCTGCTGGATCTGATCCTGCACAAGGGCTACGCCGCCCACCCGCAGATCCTGTTCGGGGCGATCGGCGACGCCACCTGCGACCGGGCACCACTGCAGATCGGGCAGTTCGAGTCGGACAACCGGATGGACGACGACCTGGGCCGCATCCTGCTGGAAGGCGGCGGGGGCGGCCAGCGGACCGAGTCCTACGAGCTGGCCATGTACTTCATGGCACGGCACACCGAGATCGACTGCTTCGACAAGCGAGGCCATCGCGGTTACCTGTTCATCATCGGAGACGAGATGGCCTACCCGGGCGTGCACCCGGGTCAGGTCCGGGCGATCATCGGCGACCGGATCGACGAGTACATCCCGACCGAGCGGATCGTGGCCGAGCTGACCCGCCGCTACGACGTGTACTACATCCTGCCCGCCGGCGCCTCCTACGCAGGCGACCACACCATCCTGGACCACTGGCGCGACCTGCTCGGCCAGAACGTCATCGAGCTCGATGACCTGAACGCCGTGTGCGAGACGATCGCGCTGACCATCGGGCTCGGCGAGGGCACCACCGACCTGAACGCGGGGCTGGCCGATCTCGCCGACATCGGGTCGAACGCCAGCCGCTCGGTGTCCCGCGCGCTCGGCCGCATGGCTCCAGCCGCACCCGGCCTCCGGCGGGGCACACCCGGACCATTCGGTGACGGGTTGATCCGGCTGTGACCATCCCGGAACAAGCGCATGTCGCCGTGGTCGATCTCGGCTTCGGCGACGCGGGCAAGGGCACCACCGTTGATTGGCTGTGCGCTACGCGTCCGGTAGCCGCCGTCATCCGCTTCAACGGTGGTGCCCAGGCGGGCCACAACGTCGTGGTGCCCGGACTCGGCGCGCACACGTTCTCGCAGTTCGGCGCCGGCACCTTGCGGGGGGTGCCGACGTTCCTGTCACGCTTCATGATTGTCGACCCGCTCGCTGCGACGTCTGAGGCCGCGCATCTCGAACAGCTTGGCGTGCCGGACCCCTACCGGATGCTTACCGTGGACCCGGAGGCGCTGATCTCGACGCCGTACCACCGGCTCGCCAACCGGGCACGTGAGCTGGCACGCGGTGGGCAGCGGCACGGATCGTGCGGCATGGGGGTAGGGGAAACCGTGGCGTACGCGCTCGACCACCCGGCCGACGCGATCCGGTTCGCCGACCTGCCACACCCGGCGGTACTTCGACGAAAGCTGCGCCACCTCGACGAGTACCTGCGGGCCGAGGTCGGACCGCTCGCCGAGCAGCCGGTCGACGATCTCATCGACGCGTACCGGCTGGTGTCACAGCGAGTCGCGACCGGTACCGCCGAAACGGCACTGGCCAGCGGCTGGTGCGTGCTCGAAGGCGCCCAGGGCGTGCTGCTCGACGAGTGGCGCGGCTTCCACCCGTACACCACGTGGAGTACCACGACTTTCGACAACGCGGCCGGGCTGACCGGCGGCGACATGTACCGGCTTGGCGTGCTCCGATGCTTCACCACCCGGCACGGGGCCGGTCCGCTGGTCACCGAAGATGCCGGGCTGACCGCCGCGCACCCTGATCCGCACAACTCGACCGGGCCGTGGCAAGGGCCGTTCCGGGTCGGGCACTTCGACGCGGTGGCTCATCGGTACGCCGTCGAGGTCGCGGGCGGGATCGACGGCTTGGCCCTGACCCACCTCGACGCCGCCGATGGAGTGGGCATCTGCCGGGCGTACCTGGACCGGGGTCGCCGTATCGAACGGCTGGAACCAGGCCCGTTGGGCGACCTGGCCTACCAGGCCGAACTGACCGCACTCGCGCACCGCGCGGACGCTGTCGTCGACCCGGCGCCGGATGACTGGGCCGAGGCGGTGTCCACAGTGGTCGGCGCACCGGTCGTGGTGGCCTCACACGGCCCATCGGCGGCGGACAAGATCCGCAGCCGGAGCAGCGTGGCATCGGCAATGCCGGCCTGCGGGCCGAGCACCGCCGCCCGGTCAGCGGTTACCCGGCACCTCCAAGCGGTCGCCGTCGAGGTATGACCGTCGCTTCCCATCGCCCAGCACATGGACGCCCCGGAGACCCCGAACCTGGAAGTCGGTGGGGCCGCCGACGAGTGCGGTCTCCTCGTCGATACCGATCAGCGTGACGCCCTCGGCCGGCCGGACGAACGGCCGGGTAAGCACGTCCGGGATCCACCCGAGCATCTTGTCGAAGTGGGGGATCACCTGGATCCCGGGGGTCAGCCCGAACCCGGCCCGGGTACGCGTACCCCGGCGCAGGTCGGGGACCCGGTTTGCCATCGCCATCGCTCCCGCGCTGCACCCGGCGAGTGCGGCGCCGGCGCGCCACTCGGCCTCGATCGCGGCCAGCAGAGCGGTGCCTCGCAGTACGTCGGCGAGCAGCCCCGGGCTCCCGCCGGACAGATAGATGAGGCCGGCGCCCTTCACCTGCGTGGCGATAGCCGGATCGTCCGCCTGCGCCCGGTCCGCCACCACGAGCGGCACCGCCTCGACCCCCAGCCGGTCAGCCTGGGCGCGACCCAGATCAACCCAGTAGCTGATGCGCTCGGCGCCCTCGGCTGTCGCGGCGGTCGGGATCTGCACGTAGCGTGCGGGACGTCCAGCGATCAGGGAGCGCTCGATGTCTAGCATGCTCGGCAAATATTCGCCGGATCCGACCAGAGCTAGCGGACCTTGAGGCATGGCATCCATTGTGCGCCGCTCCGGCGGCTATATCTGGACCATAGGCATAGCCTGGCGAGGTGAGCCAGGCCGACTCCGCCACCCCATCCGCATCGATCCCAGCGGGTTCGATCCCAGCGGCGACGGTGCCACCGCCGGGCGAGTGCCACGTCTGGTGGTTCCGCGTCGGCGCCTCGACCGCCGACATGGCCTTGCTCGATGATTCCGAGCGGGAGCACGCCGCGCGCCTCCGTCTCGACCACGTCCGTTCCGCATTCGTCGGCTCCCGCGCCACCCAGCGCCGGGTGTGCGCGACCTACCTGGGTATCCCGGCGCGCGAGGTCTCCATCCGGCGCCACTGCCGAACCTGCGATCGGCAGCACGGGCGGCCGTCCATCCCAAACGCCGGCTTTGATTTCTCCGTTTCTCACACCCGAGATTGGCTGATCGTCGCGGTTGTCGGAACGGCCGGCCATGGACCCGGCGTGCCGCGAGTGGGTGTCGACGTCGAGTCTCCGGGATCCGTGCGGGACTTCAGAGAGCTGGTCAGCCGGGTCTTCAGTCCGGGTGAGGCAGCGCTTCACGCCCAACTGGCCGAGGCACAGCGGGCCGCCGACTTCATCCGCGTCTGGACCCGGAAAGAAGCCGCGACAAAGGTGACCGGCCACGGCCTTTCGGCGCCGTTCACCGAGCTGGATTCGACCCGCGACGTGCTGGGTGTCGGAGACGTCCCGGGATGGCCCACCGAGGTACCCGTACACCTGCTCGATCTGGCCGCACCGCCCGGCCATCAAGCCGCGGTGGCCAGCACCCGCTCGGTCCAAACCGTTGTCGAGCACTGGTGTGACGACCGAGCGGCATTGGCGTAAGTGCCGGGCGGCTCGCTAGCACCGTCATGTGCATATCCGAAATAACGTGGATTCCTGATACGCGAAGGAAGCGTATTCCCGCACCGACTGAGTCCACCGACCGGCGCGCTACGCGACACCGGATTCTGTCCACCCCAGGACGACACGCCTAGTACGGATGCTTGCTACCTGGGCCCGATCAGTGCCGCAGAGCCGACCAGGCCGATTGCATGTCCATCCAGTGCGCTAGCTGTGCCCGGTCGATCGACGAACACCCCTCGCCTTTCGGCCGAGTATTTGGCACCCTCTACGTGGTGTGTAGGTCGGATAACGAAAGGTGATCCCTCGATGTCGTTCACAACCACCTTCCCGATCCTCCACACCGATCAACTTCCGCGCCTCGTCCGCTTCTATACCGAGGCCATGGGACTGCCGCTGACGTACCGGTTTCCGGTCGAGGGGGATCCGGAGTTCGTCACCGTCGGAGTCGGCGACAGCACCATCGGTCTCGAGCAGTTCAGCGGCATCGAGCGGGTACTCGGACCGGTGCCACGCAGCGGCCGCCCGTTCCAACTCTGCCTGTACACCGACGATCTGGACGCCGATCTGGCTCGATTGCGGGACGCCGGAGCCCGGATCCATACCGAGCCGGCGCTTCAGCCGTCGAATGAGCGCCGATGCTACGTCGCGGATCCGGACGGCAACCTGCTGATGCTCGCCGAGCCACTGCCCTGAACTGGCCGGAGCCGATCGCAAACCAGCGAACAGCCCCGGCCAGTTCAGTCTTGCCCGCGCGTTGAGCCGCGGTGATCAGCCGCGGACGCGCGGTGGCGGCGGCACCTCCGGTTGAGTCTGCGGCTCGTCCGGCTGGAACGGATCGGGTGGCATCGAGCCGGGCACCGGCTCCGTCGGCTGACGGCCGGGCGTGTCGGGCACCTCGGGCTCGGAGCGGCGTTCGGGTGCAACGGGCGTCTGAGTAGCGACGGTCCGCATCGAAGGCCTCCCTGTTCTCGTTGGCATCCTCTGCAAGTCAGTCGCTATACCCGTGTGCCCGCAGCCACTAAACCGAGGCGGCCCATCAAACTCGGCATCACGGCGGCAGTTGATCAGCGTCACAGCTGATCTGCAAAGCCGTGCTTCAGATGTCGGAGTGTGTAGGAGCGCTGAGCTGGGCACCCGCGGCCATGAGCAGGTCTATAACATTCGAATGGTTGCCACGTCTCGCCCAGTCCAGTGGCGAGCAGCCGGCTCATCGGTCTTCGCGCAGATCCGGGGCGGCACCGTGGGCGAGAAGGACGTGTACGACGGTGCTGTGTCCCCAAGCGGCCGCAGCGCACAGCGGTGTTCCTTCCCGACCTCGCCCGCTTTCGGCATCGGGTGCCGCACCGGCTGTGAGGAGCAGTCGCACGAGGTCAACCGCGCCGTCAACAGATGCCTGGTACAGCGGCGTGGTGCCGTAGCGGTCGGCAGCGTTGGGGTCCGCTCCGGCACCCGGGCAGACCGCCTAGATCCTCGACCGCGGTAACTAACGGCGATATATCGTCGCTAACGACCGCGATCGGCGATCAAGGACGCGAGTGAACGACCGCGATCGGCGATCAAGAACGCGGATGAAACGACCGCAATCGTGCGCGCGAACGACACGACGGCGGTCATGCCGCGGCTACGGCTCGATGATGTTGAACGCCGGGTCGCCCGGGTCGAGCACACCGAGAAATCGCTTGAGCAGCTCGGCATCGCCCGCGGTCGTCAGCCCGGCGCTGGTGGCGGCGTCGACCGAACCGCTGGCCAGCGCGCCCAACGCGGAGCGGGGCACAGTGATGGTGAGGCTGGCGTCGCCGGCGCCGTCCCGGACGTAGGTGAAGACCCCGTTTTTCAGCGTCGACCGGTAGGTTGCGCCGTCGTGGTCGGGAAAGACCCACCGCATCGCTTGATCCATGTCCCAGGCGGCCGGCCCATCAACGCCTACCGCCATGGCGTCGAAGAACAGTTCCGGAGTCAGCTGGTTCAGCATGTCCACGGAGGAGGTTGAGACCGGCGTGCCGAAGTTGCCCTCGCGCAACTCCATTGCTCCGGAAAGGTAGGAACTCCGCCAGGTCCCGTTCTCGCTGCCGTAGCCGAGACGCTCCAGCACATCGGCCAGCAACGCACGGCCGGCCGCGTGACCCGGGTCGGCGAACACGACATGATCGAGAACTTGCGCCGCCCAGCGCAGGTCACCGTCGTCCATGGACTCGCGAGCCTTCTCCACCACGGTGTCCGCCCCGCCCATCCAGGCCACGTATCGTGCGGCCGCCTGCTCCGGCGGCAACTGCCATAACCGGGCCGGGTTCCCGTCGTACCAGCCCATGTACCTCTGATAGATCGCCTTGACATTGTGACTGACTGAGCCGTAGTAGCCGTGGGCGTGCCAGGCCTTCTCGATCGCCGGTGGAAGCTCGATCATCTCGGCGATCTCGATACCGCTGTAGCCCTTGTTGATCAATCGCATCGTCTGATCGTGCAGGTACGCATACAGATCGCGCTGCAAAGACAGGTACCGAACCACCTGCTCCGCTCCCCACGTCGGCCAGTGGTGTGACGAGAAGACCACGTCTGCCTTGTCGCCGAACATCTCGATGGCCTCGGTGAGGTAGAGCGCCCAGGCATGCGGGTCGCGCACCACCGCGCCCCGCAGCGTGAGCAGGTTGTGCAGCGTGTGCGTAGCGTTCTCGGCCATGCACAGCACCCGGCGATCCGGAAACAGGAAGTGCATCTCGGCAGGCGCCTCGGTGCCCGGCGCCAACTGGAACACCATGCGAACGCCGTCGACGGTCAGTTCCTGGCCGGTCTCGGTAATGTCCACCGTCGGGACGATCAGGCTCACCTGCCCGGTCGACGTAGTCTGCCCGAGCCCGGCGCCGACACCGCCCTGCGGGTTTCGAGGGAGAACCGCGCCATACATGTAGCCGGCCCGGCGGGCCATCGCGACACCGGTGTACACGTTCTCCCGGATCGCGTGGTTGAGAAATCCGTCCGGCGCGATCACCGGGACTTTCCCCGAGTCGACATCCTCCTGCTCCACCACACCCCGCACGCCACCGAAATGATCGACATGGCTGTGCGTGTAGATGACTCCGGTGACCGGGCGGTCGCCTCGGTTCTGGCGGTACAGCGCGATCGCGGCGGCCGCCGTCTCGACGCTGATCAGCGGGTCGATGACGATGACTCCGGTGGCGCCTTCGACAAAGGTCACGTTCGACAAATCCAGCCCACGGACCTGATAGATCCCGTCGACCACCTCGAAGAGGCCCTGCCTGGCGGTCAAGGACGACTGCCGCCACAGGCTGGGATGCACGGTACGGGGCGGCTCGCCTGACAAGAACGCGTACGCGTCGTTGTCCCAGACGGTCTCGCCCTTCTCGTTACGGACGACGCCGGGAGTGAGGGTGGCGATGTGACCTCGAACAGCGTCGGCGAAGTCCTGCCGGTCGTCGTATGGAAACAGCGTCTCGCCCACAGCGTCCTCCTCGCCTGGCCGCCCCCAGTGACCGCCAGCACCAAGGGCCGGTCAGCCGGGGCAACCCACGTCTAGCGTATTGCCCGATTTGGGAGGAACTTAGCAGGATTATTCCGTTGACGAGGTCGGATCGCGCGCGGCCTCACAGCTCCCAGCGACGCGCACGCCAGAATCCGGCAGACACGCAGATCACCGCGATCAGCGCGGTCACCACCACCGACCACGTGTCATTCGCGGTCCAGCCGACCATCTGCAGGGTGAGCGGCAGCGCGGTGAAGGCGTTCGGGCCCACATGATCGACGCCCGGGATGAGGTCGGCAACCGGTACCGCGACAAAAATTGTGCCGAGGGCGACCGCGATCGCGGCCACCTGGCCTCGGATAAACATCGCGGCTGCGAATGTCACCGCAACCGCGAACACCGCACCGAGCGCCGAAACGACGATCCCGGTCACCGTCGGCCCGGTCGCCGGCGCGCCGATCAGCAGTGCCGTCTGGTACGCCGCGGCCGTTCCGCCGAGCAGCGCGGCCACCGCGGTCACGGCGGTCACGGTGACCAGACGTGGCCACAGCAGCCGGCCGCGCTCCGGGACGTGCGTCAGGTACCACGCCGCCAGCGACGGATTGGACCGGATCGAGAACGACAGCCCGGCCACCACGACTGTGACCAGCGTGCCCAGCGTGGTGATGTTCGAGAAGTACGAATTGACACCGTCGGACGGCCTCGGTTTCGTGACGGTGATCTGGATGTACGAGTCACCGGTCGTCCCGTGAAGCAACTGGCCGAGGTAGTGGGTCAGCAGTGGCTCAGCCAGCCCGGACACAATGAACACCGCGGCGAGCGCGATCCACCGGCTGGTCCGGAACATCCGCAGCCGCTCGAGCCTCCACCTGGTCACGATCCGCTCACCTCCGCCATGCCGCGCTCCGCCGGCGACACTATGTCCAGGAAGACCGCCTCCAGGTCAGCACCGATCGGGTTCATCGCGATCAGCTCGGCTCCGCTGGCTGCTATCTCGGTCGGCAGAAGCGCCTCGGCGGCATGCACGCTGGTGGTATCCACACGCAGGCCTTGCTCCTGCACCCGTACGCCGACCACCCAGTCGAGCCGCTCCAAACGCGCCGCGAGGGCATCCGATCCAGACCTCAGGTGCAGCCGCCAACTCGGCCGGGTATGCCGCTCCAGCAACTCCCGCACCGGGCCCTGGTACAGCAACCTGCCATCCCGCAGCACCCCTACGGTCCCCGCGACCCGCTGCACATCGGCCAGGATGTGGCTGGAGAAGACCACGGCCCGGTCGCGACCGAGTGCCACGATCAGGTCGAGCACCTCGGACCGGCCCTGCGGGTCCAGCGCGCTGGTCGGCTCATCGAGCAGCAACACATCCGCGCCGGACGCGAGCACCACCGCCAGGCCGAGGCGTTGAGTCATGCCGCGGGAGAATCCGCCCACCCGGCGGTCCGCCGCGTCGGTCAGTCCGGCCAGCCTGAGCGCCTGATCGGTGGTCGCCGCACCCGGCTCGCCGAACAACTCGACCGTCTCCCGAGCTGTCAGCCACGGCTCGAACGCCGGGGTATCCGGGCACAGCACCACGCGAGCGCCGACGTGCAGGTCACCGGAGTCGGGCCGACGCAGTCCGGCGAGTAGCGAAAGCAGCGTCGTCTTGCCGGCACCGTTCGGTCCGACCAGCCCGTACACGCCCCGGGCCGGCACCTCCAGGTCAACCCCGCGCAGCCCGGTGCCGCTCCGGAACAGCTTGGTCAGCTCACGGGTACGAATGACCGGTGCGCGGTCGGGCTGCGGCGCGGGAGGACGCGGCGCGAGCGGCTCCACCGCCGGCGCATCATCGGGCGCCGTCGCGTCACTGCCGGTCAGCGAGGCGCCGACCGGAGCATCGGCTCGACCCACGACCAGGTAGACAATGCCACCGAGCGGGATCTGCGCGCCGATGATGAGCGCCCAGACCACCTTCGGCAGATATTTCGCCGGCCGGCGGGCCAGCTCGACGTAGCAGTAGGCCACGAATCCGAGCAGGATCGCGGCGATCGGCAGCCAGACGGCAACGTCGCGCATGCTCAGCTCACCTCCGGCGGCAGTACGAACAGGCCGGCCACCTTGCCATCCCGGCTGAAGCTGACCCGGCCCATCTGCTCACCGACCTCGAACCGCAGCGGAATGTCGACAACCGTGTAGTCGCCCATCTGGTGCGCGTGAGGCTCACCCATCTGCTGCTCGTACCGCCCAAGGCGGCCCGCAAGGGCGGCCCACATGGCCGCGACCGCGTCGGCGTCCGGCAGCGCCTCGGAAACCTTGTCATCGAAGTTCCGCCGCGCCCGCTCCCAGCTGCCCTCGGCCAGATCCACGAACAGCGCGACCGCGTAATCCGCGGCGCCGGGAACGAGCGCCGCGTTCATCTGCTCACCGGTGCGCGGATCGATCGGCCGGCCGAATCGCTGGAACGCCGCCTGCCTCGTCGTTCCGAGAACGTCACCGATCTCGGCCCAGGTATGACCGGCATCACGAGCGACGTCGACCGCGTCGCGGAGTCTCGTCTCGGCCGCGCGGACCTCGGTGAGCGCTTCCGCGAGCCGGGTCAAGGGTGGGGAGTCCGTCACGACGTCAACTTTCCCTTGACGGGCGTCAAATGTCAAGTCGACCTTGACGGTTCCTTCCCGTTCTCGCCGCCGCCGGGCCGCGCTGCGGCAGGTGGCGTCGCAGTACCGGCGCTTTCGGCCGCGACCAATCTGACGGCCCAGCGGGCGACCGCACGCTTCGCAGGTGACCGCGACCGAATCTGTCATCACTGACCTCGCTCCGCTTCGAATTACGTGCCACTGTCAGCACGGAAATCGTAACCCATCGGCACGTAATCAGCGAGCCCACCCGGCAGCCGAACGGCGTTCGCCCAACCAGCGTGCTCGCCATCGACAATTGCGTTGCCGGCACGCCGGGCTTCGGCCATCCTTAGGCCCGGCGCCGAGCAGTCCGTGACGCCAGGGGAGGCACGACATGGCACAGATTCGATGCCGTGAGGTCACGCTCTCCTTCGGCGGGCTTGAGGTACTCGGCGGCATCGATCTCAGCATCGACGCCGGGGACCGGATCGGCATCATCGCGCCGAACGGCGTCGGCAAGTCCACGCTGCTCAAAGTGATCGCGGGCGAGCTCGCACCCGACGGCGGTACGGTCATCCGTAGCCCGGCCACCGCGACGGTGATCCGGCTGGCCCAGGAACGTGATCGCGCCCCAGGCGAAAGTGTGCTGGCGTACCTGAGCCGCCGCACCGGCGTCGCCGCCGCCCAAGCCGATCTCGACCGGGTCACGGGCGCACTGGAGCGCGGCGAGCCAGGCGCCGACGACGCGTACGCCACCGCGTTCGACAACTGGCTCAGCTTGGGCGCCGCCGATCTGCCGGAGCGGGCCGCGACCACGGCCGCGGATCTGGGCCTCGATCTCGGTGCGACGGTGGCCTCCGGTGGTCAGCAGGCCCGGCTGGCGCTGGCGGCGGTCCTGCTCGCGCAGCCGGACATCCTTCTGCTCGACGAGCCCACGAATGACCTTGACGCCGATGGCCTGGACCGCCTCGAATCCCATGTCAACCGGAGTCCAGCCGGAATCGCGCTGGTGAGCCATGATCGGGCATTCCTGTCGGCGACCGTTGGCCGGATTCTCGAACTCGACGAGTTCGCCAGGCGAGGCACCGAGTTCGCCGGCGGATATGACGCCTACGTCCACGAGCGCGAGGCGGCGCGGCAGAGGGCGATCGACGCCTACGACAGCTACGAAGCCGAACGCGAGCGCTTGGTCGAATCCGCCCGCCTCCGGCGCGAGTGGGCACGCCAGGGCGTGTCGCGGGCCAGGAACCCCCGGCGCGCGCCCGACGGCGACAAGCACGTACGGAACAAGAAGATCGTGGACGCCGAAGCCACGGCCGGCGGCGCGGCGCGGGCCGAGCGAGCGGTCGAGCGTCTCGACGCCTCCGCGCCTGACGAGGTACGCAAGCCGTGGCGGCTGCAGTTCACGATCGCCGAAGCCCGGCGCTCGGCGACCGAGGCGCTGCGCCTCCGAGACGCGGTGATCGAGCGCGGTGATCTTCGGCTCGGACCGGTCGATCTCGATGTCGAGTGGGGTGATCGGGTGCGCGTCGCCGGGCCGAACGGCTCCGGCAAGACGACGCTGATCGAGGCGCTGCTCGGTCGGCTACCGCTCTCATCCGGCAGCCAGCGAACCGGCCCGGGTGTGGTGATCGGTGAGGTGGATCAGGCGCGCCGGCTGTTCGAGACGGGTACGCCCGTGCTGGACATCGTCCGGCGCGAGACCGGCCTCGATGCCAGCGACGCCCGTACCTTGCTGGCGAAGTTCCGGCTGGCCGGCGATACGGCGCTGCGGGCGGCACGGGCCTTGTCTCCGGGCGAGCGGACTCGCGCCGGACTGGCATTGCTTCAAGCCCGTGGAATCAATTGCCTGGTCCTGGACGAGCCGACGAACCATCTCGACATAGAGGCGGTGGAACAGTTGGAGCAGGCGTTGCAGAGCTACGCCGGAACTCTGCTGCTGGTGACCCACGACCGGCGGCTGGCCGAGGCGATCCCGGTGGACCGGGTCGTCGACGTGCCGACGCTCTCGCGGTATCGCCCAGGCCGGCCCGTGCGGGCCGACCTGGGCGACGCGGTCAGGCGACGTCGAACCGATCCAGGTCCATGACCTTGGACCACGCGGCAGCGAAGTCCTGTACGAACTTCTCCTTCGCGTCGTCACTCGCGTAGACCTCGGCGATCGCCCGCAGTTCCGAGTTCGATCCGAAGACCAGGTCGACACGGCTGCCGGTCCAGACCACCTCACCGGTCGCGGCGTTACGGCCCTCGAACGTCTCCGCGTTCTCGGACGCCGGCGTCCACGTGGTACCGAGGTCCAGCAGGTTCACGAAGAAGTCGTTGGTCAGCGATCCGGGCGTGTTCGTAAACGCGCCGAGCGGCGAGCGCTTGTAGTTCGCACCAAGGACGCGCAAGCCACCGATCAGAACGGTCATCTCCGGCGCGCTCAAGGTGAGCAGGTTAGCGCGGTCCAGCAATAGGAACTCGGCAGGCAGCCGGTTGCCCTTTCCGAGATAGTTGCGGAACCCGTCGGCCTTCGGCTCGAGCGCGGCGAAGGACTCCACATCGGTCTGATCCTGCGACGCGTCGGCCCGGCCGGGCGTGAACGCGACCTCGACGGTGAAACCTGCGTCCTTGGCCGCCTGCTCAACCGCGGCGGATCCGGCGAGAACGATCAGATCGGCGAGCGAGACCTTCTTGCCACCGGCCTGGCCCGCGTTGAACGAATTCTGGATGCCTTCCAAGGTGTGGAGCACCGTCGCGAGCTCGTCGGCGTCGTTCACCTCCCAGCCATTCTGGGGCTCCAGGCGGATCCGGGCCCCGTTGGCGCCGCCGCGCTTGTCGCTGCCGCGGAATGTCGAGGCCGATGCCCACGCCGTCGAGACCAGCTGTGCGACGGTGAGGCCGGAGGCGAGGATCTGGCTCTTGAGGGCCGCGACGTCCCCGGCGTCGATCAGCTCGTGCGTGACGGCCGGGATCGGGTCCTGCCAAAGCAACGTCTCGGTCGGGACCTCCGCTCCGAGGTATCGCGCGACCGGACCCATGTCACGGTGGGTCAGCTTGAACCACGCCCGGGCGAACGCGTCGGCGAACTCCTCCGGGTGCTCAAGGAAGCGCCGCGAGATCGGCTCGTAAATCGGATCGAACCGGAGAGCGAGGTCGGTCGTCAGCATCGTCGGGGCGTGCGTCTTCGTGCTGTCATGCGCATCCGGGACAGTACCGGCTCCGGCACCGTCCTTCGGCTTCCACTGGTGGGCGCCGGCCGGGCTCTTGGTGAGATCCCATTCGTACCCGAAAAGGATCTCGAAGAAGCTGTTGTCCCAGGCGGTCGGCGTGTTGGTCCAGGCGCCCTCAAGGCCGCTGGTGATCGCGTCACCACCCTTGCCGGTGCCGAACGTGCTCGCCCAGCCAAGCCCCTGCGCCTCGATCGGCGCCGCCTCCGGTTCGGGCCCGACGTGGTCGGCGGGGCCCGCGCCGTGCGTCTTACCGAAGGTGTGACCGCCGGCGACCAGCGCGACCGTCTCCTCGTCGTTCATCGCCATCCGGCGGAAGGTCTCGCGGATGTCCCGCGCGGCGGCCAACGGGTCCGGGTTTCCGTTCGGCCCCTCCGGGTTTACATAGATGAGGCCCATCTGGACCGCGGCCAGCGGGTTTTCCAGCTCCCGGTCACCGGTGTAGCGCTCATCGCCAAGCCATGTCGACTCCGGGCCCCAGTAGACGTTCTCGTCCGGCTCCCAAACGTCCTCGCGGCCGCCGGCGAAGCCGAACGTCTCGAAGCCCATCGACTCCAGCGCGACGTTTCCGGCGAGGACCATCAGGTCGGCCCAGGAGAGCTTCTGGCCGTACTTCTTCTTGACCGGCCAGAGCAGGCGGCGGGCCTTGTCCAGGTTGGCGTTGTCCGGCCAGCTGTTGAGCGGTGCGAACCGCTGCTGGCCGGCTCCGGCGCCACCTCGGCCGTCGCTGATCCGGTAGGTGCCCGCGCTGTGCCAGGCCATCCGGATGATGAACGGTCCGTAGTTGCCATAATCTGCCGGCCACCAGTCCTGCGAAGTGGACAGCACCTGGGCGATGTCCTGCTTCACGGCCGCCAGGTCGAGCGTTTTGAACGCCTCGGCGTAGCTGAAGTCCTCACCGAGAGGGTTCGCGACCGCCGGGTTCTTCGCGAGGATCTTGAGGTTGAGCTGGTTCGGCCACCACTGGCGGTTGCCACCACCCTGGGTCGGGTGCGCGGCGTGCACGACCGGACAGCCTGCCGTGGCTTCCGCGGTCTCATGCGTGTCGGACATGGGATTCCTTCCATCGGTGCATCTGGAGCATCGGTTTTCGTCGGGCGATTCGGTTTCGTCGGGCGGATTTCGTCGGGCGGATCAGGTATCCGGGCTGATAGAGCATTCGGCACATAGGCCCCAGTAGATGACCTCGGCTTCGTCGATCGAGAAGCCGCTGTCGTCAGAGGCGTCGAGGCAGGGCGCCTCGCCGACGGCGCAGTCCACGTCGGCGATGCGACCGCATGACCGGCACACCACGTGGTGGTGGTTGTCGCCGACCCGCGACTCGTAACGCGCCACGGAGCCGGATGGCTGGATGCGCCGGATCAGGCCGGCATCGGTCAGCGCGTGCAGCGAGTCGTAGACGGCCTGGTGAGACACGCCGGGGAGGCCGCGGCGCACGGCGCTGATGATCGAGTCCGTATCCGCGTGCGGGTGGGCGTATACGGCGGTCAACACCGCCAGCCGGGGACGGGTCACGCGCAGCGCTGCCCCCCGCAGCAGCCGCTGCAAGTGCTCGGTCGTGGCCACATCTCGCAGTCTGGTACGTATTCTGGAATCAGTCAAGAATAGCGGGCTATGTCACCCGGCCGGTGCCGGCAGCGAGCTGCCATGATCCAGACGGCCCAACTGCACGGCCTCGCGCGGGACCGGTCAGGAATCGAGAAGCGCTGGCCCCGAAGTCATACATAGCGTCTTCGGCATGACATCCATCGAATCCATCACTCTTGAGGTGACCGATCCGGGAGCCGCCGACCGCTTCTACGCCGCCGCCTTCGGCCTGGGCGACCGGCTGCGCCTGCGGGCGTCCGAGTCCCCGACGAACGGCTTCCGCGGTTTCACGCTGTCACTCACCGTGTCGCAACCGGCCACCGCAAAAGGGTTCATCGACGCCGCCCTCGACGCGGGCGCCACCTCGTTGAAGCCCGCCGCGAAGTCGTTCTGGGGCTACGGTGGCGTCGTACAAGCCCCGGATGGAACCATCTGGAAGGTCGCGACCTCGGAGAAGAAGGACACCGGCCCGGCCACCCGCCAGTTCGATCAGATCGTGCTCCTGCTCGGAGCCGCTGATGTGGCTGTGAGTAAGCGCTTCTACATCGACCAAGGGCTGACCGTCGCCAAGAGCTTCGGCCGCAAATACGTCGAGTTCGCTACCCCGTCGAGCGCGGTGAAGTTGGCGCTCTACGGACGCCGCGCCCTTGCCAAGGACGCCGGAGTGGCTCCGGACGGAACCGGATCGCACCGGCTGAGCATCGGCAGCGACGCCGGAGGGTTCACCGACCCGGATGGCTTCACCTGGGAGGCCGGGGCCCGTTGAGGCCGGCACGCAACCGCTCCTACCCCAGCTCACGACGAGGAGATCCGCAATGAACGACGCCAGGAAGAACCGGTCCGACGCGGCGCCCGAAGGCTTCACGGACGAAGAACGCAGCGCAATGAAGGAACGCGCCCAGGAATTGAAGGCAGCCCGTCGCGGTTCCGGCGCGACGAAGGCGGATGACGAGCAGGCCGTGCTCGCGAAGATCGCCGAGATGCCGGAACCGGATCGGTCCATGGGCGAACGGGTCCACGCCATCGTCATGGCCAGCGCGCCGGACCTGACGCCGAGATTGTGGTACGGAATGCCCGCCTACGCCAAGAACGGCAAGGTCATCTGCTTCTTCCAGAACTCGCAGAAGTTCAAGACGAGGTACGCGACCTTGGGCTTCAGCGACAAGGCAAACCTTGATGACGGCTCCATGTGGCCGACCTCGTACGCCTTGACGAAGCTCACCGCCGCCGACGAGGCCCGGATCGGCACGCTGGTGAAGCAAGCGGTGAGCTGACCGGCCCTCGACGGGAACGGCTATCGTCGAGTCTCATGGCCCGACGGATTCGCCGACTGTCCAGCATCCTTGCGGTCGCCGCGGGGATCGCGCTGGTGGCGGCGTGCGGTTCGGGACCGGCCCCGTCACCGCCCACCGTAGCGACCTCGGCGGCACCATCGCCTGCCGGCCCAGCGGCGCCAGGCCCGAGCGAGTCGGCGGGCACCAAGCCTGATCACGTGGTCATCGCGATCTTCGAGAACAAGGCGTACGGACAGGTGATCAACCGGGCGCCGGCATTCGACGCGCTAGGCGCGACCGGCCTCGTGATCACCGACTCACGCGGCGTCACGCACCCGAGTCAGCCCAACTACCTCGCCCTGTTCTCCGGCTCGACGCAGGGCGTTACCGACGACAGCTGCCCGCACACGTTCTCCGCCGACAACCTTGGCCGGCAGGTCATCGATGCCGGCCTGACGTTCACCGGCTACGCCGAGGGGCTGCCGCACAGCGGGTACACCGGATGCTCGACCGGCCGGTACGCCCGCAAGCACGCGCCATGGACGAACTTCGCCGACCTGCCGGCCTCGGTCAGCCAGCCGTACAGCGCCTTTCCGACCGATTACACCAAGCTGCCGGCGCTGGCGTTCGTGATCCCGGACATGTGCCATGACATGCACGACTGCTCGGTCGGCACTGGCGACGCCTGGCTTGGCGCGAACCTGTCCGGTTACGCCGCGTGGGCACGCACCCACAACAGCCTGCTGATCGTGACGTTCGACGAGGACGACCAGAGCGCCGGCAACTGGATTCCGACGATCATCGTCGGAGAGGGCGTTCCGGTCGGTCATGTCAGTACGCGGGTCGATCAGTACTCGATGCTGCGAACCCTGGAGCACTGTTTCGGCCTGCCGCCGCTCGGCAAGGCGGCCGCGGCACAGCCGGTCCCGCACGTATGTGCCTAGCGGATAGGGCAGGTGCCTACGGCCCTTTGCGCCCGAGCGACATGAGCGTACAATTTTTTGTACGTACAACTTACCGTACAGGGATGGCCATGAGGACCATGACGTATTCCGAGTCTCGCGCGCGCTACGCCGAGGTGCTCACCTCTGTTGTTCAGGATCGTGAGGAGATCATCGTGACCCGCGCAGGCCACGAGCCGGTGGTCATCGTGTCGCTGGATGATTACCAGTCCCTCAAGGAGACCGCATACCTGCTACGCAGCCCCGAGAATGCCCGGCGCCTGCTATCGGCCATCGATCGCTTGGAGAGCGGTGCCGGAACGGTGCGAGAGCTTGCCGAGTGAAGTTGGTGTGGGACGAAAACGCGTGGGACGACTACGTCTGGTGGCAGATGCAAGATCGCAAACTCGTTAAGCGCATCAACCAGCTGGTTCGCGACATCGCGCGCAACGGCAATGAGGGCATCGGCAAGCCCGAGCCGCTCAAGCACGGATTTCAGGGTTACTGGTCCCGAAGAATCAATGACGAACACCGGCTCGTATACAAAAACGTCGACGACGAGATCCGAATAGCACAGTGTCGCTATCACTACTAGGCCCGGGAACCTGTTCACCCACGCTGTAGGGGACCTAAGTGCTTATTCCTGAACTGCGTGGCTGGGCTGCGGCGGGCCCAGCGGGCCTCCGGCGGCGTTGTCGGTGCGGGCGCATACAACGGAACAAGCACTAAGATTTGGCGATGCAGACAAGGTCTCCGTTTCGCGCCCGCGCGACCGGTTACGTGCTGCTCCTTGCTTGCGCGCTCTTCCTCGTCGGAGGAGGGTTGGCGCTCGCGCGCGGCGTCGATATCAGCAGGGCGGCCAACAGGCCGTGGATCTCGCTGGCCCCGAACCATGACTGCCAGCGTGATGGCACGACGACGCGCTGCAGTGCTGTCGACCAGGACGGCCAGCCGCTGACGATGTACATGGTCGATCAGCCTGGAGGTGGTGCGAACCTGTACGTCATCCGGCCGGGCCGGGACCGAGCTAGCATTCTGATGGTGACCGGTGAGAGCCTGCTGCTCATCGGGTTGTCGGCACTTATCCTCGGCGTTTCGCGGATGCGCTCGGGCACGTTGAACAAATCGTGGCTACGCCGAACATCGTCGCCCGTGCTCGTCATCCTCGCTGTTTTGGCCATTTCATTTGCCGCGTCACCGGCACCACCGAGTCAGCCTCCGCTCGTAAGCGTTCTTCGGGTCGGCATCCTCAGCCTCGGGATTGGAGCTATCTGTTTCGCACTGATCACCGGACTGCTCACCGATCTGAGGCGGAAACCGGTTCGAATTGGCGGCATGGTCCTCTCGCCAGGCGAGTTGGCGACCGTCGCAGATCTCATCGATGGCAAGGTCGTGACGGCCGACTACCGGTTGTGGATGGCTGCTACACAGATAGCGCATCGGCGGCGGTCCCTCGCGATAGTTCCGGCGATGACCGGTCTTCTTCTCCTTCTGTTTCTGCCCTTGCTGTTCGCGGCGGTCGCGGGCTTTGCCGAGCCGTGGGTCCTCTGGTGGGCAGCGGGATGTGAAACGATCATGTTGATTATGGGTGTCCTGTTGATGCTTAGGAGCCGCGTTCGGGCACGACGGTTCCTCGGGCGAGTTGAAGCAGAAGATCCGACCGCAGAGCCGATGCCCAATGCGCCGGCGGCCGCGATCGATCCACACGCGCCCAGCCCGTGGCGTGCCGAGCACTAGAACAGCGGACGACAGCGTGGCAAAGCCGACTACGCGGAATGCGGCGTCGCTACGACGAGACACCGATCTGGGCCGATGAGCGAAGCTGGTCGCGAATTTCGGGCGCCACATCGGTAGACCGGGCGTCGTATTCGTGACCTGGCGCAGACTCCGGTGGACGCCCAGCCGTTCGACGGGTTATCGCAGTACCTGGGGCAACAAGCCCTCCCATGCGTGGGTCGCCGAGGCTTGAATGGAGGCCGGGACAGACAGCAGCGCCCGTCACGTACACGTGCCGCACCCGCAGCGTTCTTGCATGATCCGAGATCGGGGTTGGCTATGACGAACTGGACCGATAGCGAGCTCGACCAGGTTGGCCAGGCGGAGGAACTGCACCTGGCCTCCCGCCGCGCAGATGGGACGCTGCGCCCGTACGTGACGATGTGGGTAGTGCGCGCAGGAGACGATTTGTTTGTGCGCTCCGCCTACGGGCCGGACAACCCCTGGTACCGGCGGGCACTCGCAGCAGGCAGCGGCCGGATCCGGGCCGGTGGCGTTGAGCATGATGTGGCGTTCACCAGCGCCGGTGATGCCGACCATGCCGCGATCGACGCCGCCTACCACGCCAAGTACGACCGACACGGGCCGGCAATTGTCGGCACGGTCGTCGGCGCTAAAGCCGCCTCGGTCACCGTCCCCCTGGATGCCAGCGCTTGACGAGCCACGCCGCCGGCCGCCACCCATGCGCGGGCTACGCGTCGAGCACACCAACCGAGCCCTCGTCACGGGACTCGCCTTCATGTAGATAGAAGCTGCGGTACCAAGACAACTCGAAGTAGCTGCCTGCATCGACGCGGCAGGCGTCGGCCTGCATCATGATCTCCATGACCGAGGACGAGGTCTTCGAGGCTATCCAGACTGATCGCTGCCCGGGGCGATTTGCCACCGCCTGCACCGCTCGAGGCAGTCCTGGCGGCCGAGCAGGCTCTCGGGTCTCCACTGCCGCGGCTGCTTCGCCGCCTGCTGCTGGAAGTGGCCAACGGTGGATTCGGTCCCCGCGATGGCATTCTGGGGGTAAATGGATGCGCGTACGTGGGTGATTTCCAGGACATCGCCTCTGTGGTCGAGGAGTTCGGCACAGAACCGTCTGGGACAGTGCCGCCGGGCATCTACCCCATCTACGACTGGGGCTGCGGCATATACACGCTGCTCGACTTCACCGATTCCGATGGAGCGGTCTGGGGCATTGCTCAAGGAGCGGTGTTCCCTGAAGGCATCAACCTGGCGGCATGGCTGGGTCGAGCGGTCGACGGCACGCTTGAGCGCCCGGACGAGCGTCACCACCCCAACACCGCGCGTCTGCCCCGATGGTGATCCCATCGTCTGAAGTCTGCTGCGGGCGGGGGCCGCGCGGCGCGATCCGAGATCTAGCCCGAGATGTACTCGTTCCGCAGCTACCGATCTCCGTGCAGGAGTTTGCTGGTGGGAAGCGGTTTGTGGGCCGCCAGGGACTCGAACCCTGAACCTACGGATTAAAAGTCCGCAGCTCTGCCGATTGAGCTAGCGGCCCGCGGATCACAGGTTACCTGGCAACATCGGCCAACGAGCACTCGGTTACTCCACGGTTGTGTTGTCGAGAGATGGGCGCCCGGCCGGACCGCGTCGCCGGGACCCCGGCCAGCCGCGTCGATCATGCTTCGAGTTCCGACAGGTGTGCCTCGAGTGACTGCATTTTTGAGGTCATCGGGTCGCTGACACCGGGCCGTATGTCGGCCTTGAGAACCAAGCTGGCACGCGGCGCGACGGCGAGTACGGCGTCCGTCGCGCGCTTGACCACCGCCATTACCTCATCCCATTCGCCCTCGATCATGGTGAACATGGCGTCGGTCTCGTTGCGCAGACCACTGCCGCGCACCACACGCACGGCCTCCGCCACGGCGCGCCCGACGTTGTCCCCGACGCCCAGCGGTGTGATCGAAAACGCGATGATCATTCCGGTATCTCCTTCCGGCCGCGACGGGCCTCCATGCCGCGAACATACGCATCCAGCCCGAGCCCGAGCCCGAGCCCGAGCCCGAGCCCGATTCTGTCAAGCGCCATCCCGGTACGCCCGTCGTCTCCGCAATATGCAGCATCGCAAGAAAGCAGCACACCGAACGGGCAACATCACAGCGTCGCGACTTCGCCGGCACCCGGTCCGAAGGAACCCGCGTGTGTGACGTCCACCACTATCGCCGCCGCCAGCACGCGAATCGATGTCAACGACTCATCCGGAACCCCGGCCCGGCAGCAACGCGGCAATCAATCGGCGGCATGAGTTTTGGGCACAAGTCCATGACCAGAAGCGACGGACCTCGGCGGGCATCACATCACGTCGTGCCGATGGCATCGGCGAGTCACTCTATGCGATCGCGCGACCACGCTAGCCAGCAGAAATCCACAGATAATCGGTACCCAAGGCTGAGGAAAGTCACTGTATCCTCGTCGGAATTACGATGACGTGAGCGAGTTCGAGCGGTGAACGAAGCCGCTGGGCACACATACGCGGCCGGGAATGCCCTCCCGCCCCTCCGCACTGGCCGTATCTCGCCTTGCCTGGCGGGTATTCGAAAGGTTGACAACGCGTGGGCCTGCTAGTCAACCGGCTCCCGGGCCGGACCGTCACCGTCGGGCTCAATGTGGTCGCCGCCGCCGGCTTCGTGATGCTGACACTGACGTCGCAGCGCTGGTTGGGCTTGACCCTGGCGGCGATCGTGCTAGCCGGATCGGCTTGGCGTATCAACCGGGCGGCATCGAACGAGACGAGTTCCAGGGAAACGATCAGTGCCCAGATCATCATCCTGTTGGCGCTGGTGATCGATTATGTCGGCTCGGTTCCCGGTAGCGGCAGCGCGCCATTCGTGGTTGTCGCGATCGGCCTCGGATCGATGATTATCAATCAGCCGCTGCTGGACTTCCTGATCGTGGTCCCGCCGATCCGAACAGCACACCTGCCGGGATACTCCGCTCGCCCGATCACCAGGCTGTCTCCGGCGCGTCTGCAACTGGCCGATCTCGGGTTGATCGGGCTGGTAGGCGTCGCCTCGATCGCCAAGATCAACCCGAGGGTGGTCACGGTCATCACGCTCGCCTTGCTGGCGGCCACGGGTGTCACCGCAGTGCAGGCGTACCGGTCCCGGCGCAACCGGCGAGCCGAGGACCGGCGACTGCGCAAGGCGCTGGTGGCGCTCGATCCCCAGTTCGTCTTCTACTTCAGCACCTCGCCGAACTCCGAGCATCAGGTCGCGATGTGGTATCCGTACCTTCGCCGGCTCGGGCTGCCGTTCGCGATCATTCTGCGCGAGAAGGCTGCCCTGCCCGTCGTTTCGGCGATGGTTGACGTACCGGTCCTCTATTGCGATCGCGACACCGCTCTCGAACAGGTGATCACGCCGAGCATGAAGGCGTGCTTCTACGCCGCCAACGGCAGCAAGAACAGTCACATGGTGCGGTTTCGCAATCTCACCCACATCCAACTGCTGCACGGCGACAGCGACAAGATATCGAGCTACAACCCGTTCACGGCGATCTACGACCGGATCTTCGTGGCGGGCCAGGCCGGCATCGATCGCTACGGCGCCAACGGTGTGATAATCCCGGCCCAGAAGTTCGACATCGTCGGACGGCCGCAGATCGAGAACGTCGAGGTCAGTACCACGAAGATCAGCAACATTTCGACGAAGGTGGTGCTGTACGCGACGACATGGGCCGGCAGCTACGCCAGTCCGAACTACTGCTCGTTGCATCTGGGCGAGCAGATCGTACGAGGCCTCCTCGATGCGGGCGCAACGGTGATCCTCAGACCACACCCGTACGCCCGGCGCCAGCCCGAGACCGCCGCACACCTGGATCGGCTGGAGGAACTGCTCGCGGATGACGAAGCCCGGACCGGTCGAAAGCACCGGTACGGTAAGGCCGCTTCCGAGGCCATGTCGCTTCTCGACTGCATCAACGCCGCCGACGCTCTGGTATCGGACGTGTCCGGCGTGGCATCCGATTGGCTGTTCTCGGAGAAGCCGTTCGCACTCACCAACACCCGGGGTGAGGATCAGCGTACTTTCGAGAAGGCGTTCCCCCTTGCCCGCGCGGCGTACATCCTCGACCGGGATGCCTCCAACCTCAACGAAGTCCTCAGCCAATTGCTGAAGATCGATTCCCTGGCCGATACGCGGCGTGCCTGCAAGACCTACTACCTTGGTGATTTCCCGGCGGCGAACTATGGCGACGAGTTCGTCAACGCCGCCCGGAAATACGTTGTCGGCAGTCCGTCATAGCGAGGCCTGCCCGAGCGGTATCGGGGCTGCTGACATAGCTGGCTCCGGGCGATTTGAGGTACGTTCACCGGCAGGTAATGTGGTGCGACGCGAGTCGGCGAGGATCTCATCGATGTTCGCGGGTCGTCGACGCTTACGTGTGGAGATTCCGATATGCCGCTATTGAGTATCATCCTGCCGGTGCACGGTGTCGCCAGCTACCTGCACGAATGCATCGACTCGATCTTGGAACAGTCGTTTAGCGACTTCGAGCTCATCGCCATCGATGATCGTTCGCCCGATCGCTGCGGTGAAATCCTCGATGAGTACGCGCAATCCGACCCTCGCATCAAGGTCATCCATCTGACCGAGAACGTCGGTCTCGGCGGCGCACGCAACGTGGGCATGGCCGAGGCGACCGGCGAATACGTTTGGTTCGTCGACAGCGACGACTGGCTGGCGCGGGGCGCGCTCGGCGCGGTCGCCCGCCGGCTGAAGGAGACGTCGCCGGACGTTTTGCTGGTCGAGTTCGGCTACGTCGGAATCGAGCGTACGGTCCGACGCGGCACCCTCCACGAACGAGTGCCCGCCGGCCAGGTCCCGGATGTGTTCAACGCCAAGGACTTTCCCGGTGTCCTCCGGGTGCTCCACACCGCCTGGAACCGGGTGCTGCGCCGCGAGTGGCTGGTCGGTCTCGGCATCAGCTTCCAGCCAGGCTGGTACGAAGACGTCTCGCACACGTACACAGTGGTGGCCGCCGCGGAGCGCATCAGCACGCTGTATCGCATCTGCTACCACTACCGGGAGGGGCGGCCCGGCTCGATTACCGCCGCCTCCGGTGACGACCGCCACTTCCAGGTCTTCGACCAGTACGCCATCACGTTCCGCGACTTCGACCGGCTCGGGATCAACGACCCGACGGTACGCAACGCGATGGCGACTCGAATGCGGGCGCACTGCCTCGCGGTGCTCTCCAACACCGGCCGGATCGCTCCCGAACGCCGACGTGAATTCGCCGACCGCATCGCCAGCGATTACAAGCGGTACCGGGTAAGCGGCGCGGAGGCGGCCGACGCCCCGAAGAGTGGCCGGTCGCTGCGCAGTAACCGGCTGGTACGAGCGGTCAAGCCGACTGTGAAGCGGGCAAGACGGACGCTCCGCAAGGCGAAGCGGTACGCACGTGGACGCGCCCGGTACGCCAAGCGCGGCGCCCTGCGCGTCTACTACCACATCCAGCGGCGTCTCCCGCTCGACGACCACCTTGCCGTGTATTCGTCGTATTGGGGCAACAGCATCCGGTGCAACCCGGCCGCGATCTACGAGGCCGCGAGGACAATCGCCCCGAACGTCCATGGCGTCTTTCTGATCAAGAAAAACGCCGTCGACACCGTTCCACCAGGTGCGGACTACGCCGTCGTGGGCTCGGCCAAACACCTGAAGGTGCTGGCACGCGCCAAGTACCTGTTCAACAACGTCAACTTCCCGCCGCCGTACCGCAAGCGTGAAGGCTCGGTCTTCGTCCAGACCCACCACGGCACCCCACTCAAGGCGATGGGGATGGACCATTACCGATGGCCGGTCGGCGGCCGCGGCATGGACCTCAAGGCGCTGCTGCGGCGCTGCCAGCTATGGGACTACAGCCTGAGCACGAGTGCGTTCAACACCGAGGTCTGGGGACGGGCGTACCCGGCTGGCTACCAGAGCCTCGAGTTCGGGTATCCCCGCAACGACGTCCTCGATCGCGCCACCGCCGAAGACGTCGCCGCTGCCCGCGCCAAGCTCGGCTTGCGCGATGATGAACAGGTCATCCTGTACGCCCCCACCCACCGGGATTACCAGGGCGACTTCGATCTGCCGCTGGACACTGACGCCTTCGCCGAAGCGCTCGGACCCAACGCGCGGGTGCTGCTGCGCGCGCACCATTTCGACGCTCGCGATCTCAGCGCGTCCGGGAGCAGCGGGCTGCACCCGCGCGTGCTGGACGTGTCGGCATGGCCGGTCGTCGAGGAGCTGTATCTCGCCTCGGACATGCTCATCACCGACTACTCCTCCCTGGTGTTCGACTACGCGCATCTGGATCGGCCGATTGCGATCTTCGCCCCGGACTGGGAGACCTACAAGCTGACCAGAGGCGTGACCTTCGACCTGTTCGCCAAACCGCCGGGCGTGGTTGCGACCACGTTCGACGAGCTGGTGGACGCGTTCGTCACCGGGGAGGTCTCCGCGACGGCGGCCGCAAAGGCCCGGGCCGAGTTCCGCGACCAGTTCTGCCCGCACCACGACGGCACTGCCAGTGAGCGCGTCGTCCGCTACGTCCTGCTCGGCGAACGCGAAACGCTGATCCCCCGGCAGGCGGCGGGACCGAGGACCGCGGTCGACGATCACGCGTCACGCGCGAGCCAGGAATCCGACTCGCCGGTGCACGCCGAGAGCTCCCTCCATCTGGCCGAAGGCGTCAACGCAAGCTGACCGAACGCCTCGGCCCAGACCGCCCGCTGCCGCACGGTCCAGGCATTGCCGGGTCCGGTCATGGCTGCCCGATGGCGACCAATTCCAGACCTCAGTGCCTGGTCAAGAACGTACAAGACGGCTGGCCGCCGGTGGCGGCACGCTCGTCCTATGGATCGTTTCGATACCAAGATCGTCGTACTGCTACGTGACGACCTCGCCGGCTGGCAGCGGCTCAACGTAACGGCATTCCTGGTCAGCGGATTCGGCACCGCGTGTCCGGAACTGATCGGCCAGCCGTACGCCGATGCCGATGGGGTCGGCTACCAGCGAATGTTCCGGCAGCCCGTTCTGGTCTTCCAGTCCACGGATCTCGCCGCAGCCCACGCTCGCGCAGTGGATCGGGGTCTGGCTGTCGCGGTGTTCACCGCCGACCTGTTCGCCACCGGCAACGACCGGGACAACCGGGCGGCCGTTGCCTGTGTGCCGACCGCCAAACTCGACCTCGTGGGCGTTGCCGTCTACGGGCCGCGGAACGCGGTCGACAAGGTCACCAAGGGCGCCAGGATGCATCCCTAGTCGCCTCATCTGTCGGGCCCGGCCACGCACTGACCGTCATCAAACCTGGCGAACGTGCTGGCAAGCTCGCCCGGTTGCGGGCATGCTTTCAGATGTGCCCGGCGGGCGAACCGGGCGGACCAGCGAACCGCTATGTCGCTGAGGGGTCCATATGGACGGCAGAATTCCCGCGCCTCCACCGACCGCCGACCGGGCGACGACCCGGCAGTGGGATGCGGCCGGCGCCATGCTGGAAGTGCTGATCAGCACGCCTGCATCCAACGACGCCGCATCCCGTGGAGTGGTCCTGGTGCTGCCGGGCGCCGGCGTTAGCGGCACTGTGGCGCCGGTGGCGGCGCTGCGTTCGGACCTGCTGCGCCACGACTGCGCGGTGGTGCGCATGGTGCCGCTTACCCGCGCGGAGCAGGCCGCGGACCTGGCGTCCGGGCGATGGAGTCTGGACGTCGCTCTCACCGCGGTACGCACCGCCGCCATCGTCGATCGCGTAAGCGGCGATCCGGAATTCGTGGATCGCCCGGTGGCGCTGTGCGGATTCGGCACCGCGTCGGCGACCGTACTGGCCGCGGCCGCGCAGCGCGCTTGCATGGTGGCCGCCGTCGCCTGCGTGGGCGGGCACCCGGAACGCTGCGGCGCCCGCCTGCGCCAGGGACTGGAGCGGGTTCCTACGCTGGCGCTACCGGGCCCCGGATCGACGAATGAAGCCGCATCCTGGATAAGCGACCAGCTCAGCCGCGCTTCGTAAGGCGCGGCTAAACGTCGTCGGCCCACCCCGCCTGGTGCGGGATGGGCCGACGGTATGCGGTACGAGGGTGAGACCGACTAGCCGGGAAGCTCGTCAACCGTGAAGGTCACGCCGCCGTTGGGGTCGGTGTGAGCGTCCAGCGTCTTGTCGGCCAGCGCGGCGGCCGCGGTGGTGTCCAGGAACAGCATCGCGCCTTCCGATTCGATCACTTGGTCAGCGGTACCAGGCGCGGGCTGGACCTGGAGCATGAGGCGGCCGGCGTCGGTACCGTCCGCGGTGATGCGAAGTCCAGCGCCGGCCGGCGCCTGCGGCGTCTGCGTCAGAGCACGGATCGCGGTAGCGGCGTTCTGGGTAATGGTCAGCATTACAGCGAATCCTCACGGGTTGTGTGTTGAGTGTGCGGGCAGCGCCACGCTCGACGCGATCGGCGTATCAAGGCTTATCAGCGACTAAGCGCGGTAGCCCACGATCTATGCCTGTTCGTCACCATAAGTGCCGCCGCTTGACGGCACTGAGATTTACCGGGATATCCGCATTCGGGCGGTTCCCGCCTTGGTGCTCAAGACTCTACGTTTGCGCGAAGCCCGGCGCACGTCAACCCCAAAACGGCACCAATCTGCGATTTCACAATATGACAGGCATCATCATCAACACAGGTTTACCGGCCCGCCGCGCGGTATCCCGCCGCGATCATGTCAAATTTGCACGGTCAAAGGCTCGCCAAAGTGGACTCTTACGAATTTCTCAGTCCGCACCGCGTGACCGAGGCCGTCAAGCGGCGTAGGAAGAGAAGACGACGACCAGCCAGCAGATCCGCCATGCCCCGCCAGCAGTGGAGGGACCAACGTGAAAGTGCTGTACATCGCCGGTTGGGGCCGCAGCGGCACCACCATCGTCGACAACATCCTCGGCGCCTACGACTCGGTCTGTAACGTCGGCGAGCTGTTCTACCTCTGGCGCCGGGGGCTGATCCAGCGCCGCCGCTGCGGCTGCGGCGAACCGCTGGTGCGGTGCCCGTTCTGGCGTGAGGTACTCGACCTCGCCTATCGGGGCCGGAATCCGCGGCCGAAGCGCATCGCCGCCGCACAGCGCCGTGCGGTTCGGGTTCGAGACGCCCGGAGGCTGTCCCGAGGCCAACTCGACGAGGACGCTCGCCACTATCGCAACGAGATAGCCGCCGTCTACCAGGCCGTCGCCGAGGTAACCGGAGCCGAACTCATCGTCGACTCCTCGAAGACTCCATCCGGCGCCGCGGTGCTCGCGCACTGCGAGGGCACCGATGGGTACCTGTTGCACATGGTTCGCGACCCCCGAGCGGTGGCGTACTCATGGACCCGCCCGACGGTCCAGCCTGACCGGCGCAAGCCGCGGCAGATGCGCCAGCACCGAACCGCGGAAAGCACCGCCGCATGGCTGGGCTGGAACCTGCTCGTCGAGGATCTCGCCCGGGAGGCGTACGCGGGCCGGACCCGTCGGCTTCGCTACGAGGACTTCGTCGCCGACCCGCAGCCGAGTATTGAGGGCGTACTGGAGTTCGCGGGCATGCCGACCAGCGGGTCGCCGTTTGAGGACGAGCGTTCGGTGAAGCTCGCCGCGAGCCATACGGTGTCCGGCAATCCGAAGCGCTTCCACACTGGAGCGATCCACATCAAACCCGATGACCGCTGGCGGCGGGCGCAGCCGCTGTCCGGCCGGCTGCTGAGCACGACGATGGCTTTGCCGTTGCTCCGGCGGTACGGCTACCCGGTATACCCACGGACCGTCGCGCGCCGCGCGCCTGCCGGAGACTCCGACCGCGGCGAGTAGGCCACCGCGGCCCGGAAGCGGTCCGCTCAGTCGGAGCGATGGGGCCGTCGATTTTCCAGGTAATCCGTGGGCATGCCGGGGCCCGGTCGAGCCGCGACCTCAGCCGGATCGACCGGGCCGCAGCTAGCACAACTGACTTCCTGGCTGATCTCGTCACCGCACCGGGAGTGGTGATAGAGGATCGGCGGCGGCTCATCCGTGGCCCACCGATCCCCCCAACTGGACAGCGCGATCAGTGCCGGCGCCAACTCCCGGCCCTTCGCGGTGAGCCGGTACTCGTACTGTTCGGGCACCTCGGAGTATCGGCGCCGATCCATGATCCCGGCCGTGACGAAGCCATCCAGGCGCGCCTTGAGGATGTTGGTCGCGATGCCGAGGTTGTGCTGGAAGTCGTTGAAGCGTGTCACGCCCCCGAAGATCGCGTCGCGGATGATCAACAGGCTCCAGCGCTCGCCCACCACTTCGAGAGCGCGTGCGATCGAACAAACCTGGCTGTCGTACGTCTTGCCGAGCATGCTGCCGAGTCTAACGAGCGACTTGCATGATAAAAGTGGCTCTTGTAGAGTCGCTTGCATTACGCAAGCGGGCGGGTAGACGGCCGGCGTGCCACCTACCCGCCACGACCGGATGGGGGAGCCACAGCAATGAGTGCGAACTTCACCACGACCTTCGCCGTCGACCAGACGCCCGAGCAGGTCTTCGAGGCCATCACCAACGTTCGGGGATGGTGGTCGCAGCAGATCGACGGCGATACCGCGCGGCTCGGTGCCGAGTTCACGTACCAGTACCGGGACCTGCACTACTGCAAGTTCCGCATCACCGAGTTGGTGCCGGGCCGGAAGGTGGCGTGGCTGGTCCTGGACAACTACCTCAACCCGACCGAGGACAAGACCGAGTGGAATGGCACGACGGTCATCTTCGAGGTCGACGCATACGACGGCCGCACCCACGTGCGGTTCACCCATGAGGGTCTGGTGCCTGCGTTCGAGTGCTACGACCTGTGTTCAAGCGAGTGGAACCGGTACCTTAACGGCAGCCTGAAGAACCTGATCGAGAACGGCGTCGGCGCGCCGAACCCGTTCGAGGGCGACGAGGCGGTCGAGTTTTCCGCGCTTCTCGCCGGCTGAGCTAACCGGCGAACATGATCCTGACGGATCGGCGGCGGACCGGCACGCCGGTCGGCCGCCGATCGAGCGTTACGGCAAGTTGCCGATGATCTCGTTGACCTTGGCCTTCATCAGCTCCAGTGAGGCCGCCCGGGCAGCCGCGCCACGAGTGACGCAATCACGACAGCCGGTCAGATCCGGCCGAAGGCGGTGCCTGGAAATGGGGCGCGCGCCCCTCCAGAAATGCGGCGACGCCTTCGGTTACATCCGGCTGGCGCCGCGCGGCATCGACAAAGCCGGCAATGGCTTCGTCCACCGGCTCCCCGGCGCTCCACGCGTCGATCACGGCCGACGCCGCGCCGATCGTCTGCTGCGATCCGGATGCGATCCGGGTGGCAAGCGTCGTCGCACGCGCGGCCAACTCGCCGGACGGCACCACCTCGTCGACCAGACCGTACGTCAGAGCCGTCGTGGCATCGATCAGCGCCGCCGTGAACAACAGGTACTTCGCGCGTGCCGGACCGATAACCGTGGCCAGTCGCACCGTCGGAACGGCGGGATACACCACCCCGAGTTTCGCCGGTGTGACACCGAAGCGGGCGCCGCTTGCCGCCACTCGCAGGTCGCACGCCACCGCCAGTTGGCAGCCGCCCCCGACGCACGCACCGGATACCGCCGCGATAGTCGGCGCGCCGAAACCAGCGAGTGCCTCTTCCGCGGCCACGTTGACCGCGTGGTAGCGGGCAGCCGCGTCCGGTGATCCGTACACGGTCTGAAGTTCCCCGATGTCGGCGCCGGCCGAAAATGCCGCACCCGCTCCGGTCACCACCAGGGCGCGAGCGCCGGCGAGCGGATCGAGCAGTTCCGGCAGCGCGGCCCACATCTGTGACGTCAGGGCGTTGCGGCGGTCCGGCCGATCGATCATCAGCATCGCCAGGTCCCCTGGCCGCGTGAAGGTACGGAATCCGGAACGCGACGATTCCGGCTGCCATCCCGCCTCCACCCACTGCGCCGTCATCGCTTCTTCCGAACCACGACGGTGACCTCGTGCCGGTTATGGTGCAGTTGGCGGGCGTGCACGATCCGGTACTCCCTGGACAGCAGGGCCAGGCAGTCATGGACGGTCTCCAGCACGTGCCGGCTGCCGGTCTTGAGCGTCACTACTCCCATCCCGTGCCCGGCCAGCCGGGCCGCGGCGTCAAGCATTGTCTGGCAACTCAGCCTCGGATCCATCCGCATGTCGTTGACCACCATGTCGAAGTGGAGCCGGCTGGAGCGAAGGAACTCGCCGGCCGTCGTCCGCGCGTGGTGGACGGACTGGTCAACGGTCAGCGACGCGTCGAGATCGCCCGGGTCGACCGCCCACACCGCGAAGCCATGCGTACGCAGGATCCGGGTCCAGCCGCCCGGCGCGGCGCCGAGATCGAGTGCCCTGCCCTCGCCCGGGACCGTCAGGCCGAAGACTTCGAAGACCTCCTCCAATTTGAATTCCGACCGGCTGACCTGCTGCTTGGACCGGGCGAACCGGACCCGGCCTCCGGGCCAGTCGCACAGCGCGACATCGCTGCGGTTCAGGCCGATGATCGCGTCACCACCGGCCAGTACGCACGACAGCGTGTGCGGCGCGCCGGCACGCACTGGCGCGTACCCGGAGTCGCGCAGCGCCGCGACGATCTCCTTCGCTGCCTCAGCGGATCCGAATCCGATCGTCGGCATCCCGCTCGCCCACGCCTGGACCGCGACTTCCGGCCCGATATCTGAGCGGGTGACGGCGCGGACCGCGGCCGCACCGAGGTGGCTGCGCACCCGGTCCACCTCTGCCGCCAGGTGCCGAGGGAACACCAGCGGATCGCCAGTGCAGTGCGCGACCACTTCCTCGATGGTGAGCCGATCGGCCGTCATCAGGCCAAGATCCGGCCCGAGCCGCTCTACCGAGGCGCCGCCGAGCGCGTCGGTCAACTCGCGTACAGCCAGCATGAACGCCTCTTCGGAGGCGGACATCAGCACGCGGTCGGACATCCGTTGATCTTATCCGAGCAACGCCGTTCGAAGCCGGTGAACCGGTCCGGGAGTAGCCGTCACACTACGCGATGTCGGACGAACTGACGGTTCCGCTCGTTCGTCATCGGTGCTAGTTTCGGCCGGCTCGGTCGGATCTCCGCTGGTCCAATCGCGATCACGTAGTCCAATCGCGATCACGTAGTCCAATCGCGGTCAGGGCCAGGCCTCCGGCCCCCCGGCGACATCATCGGCCCTTTGCACGTGGTCGCACGACGGTTCCGATCGGGTGGATCTCCCCCATACACCACCGTTTCATCGCGTTTTGCGATGACCAAACCCCTAGGACGGACCCGATGGCATTCCGCCGTTCCAAGCAGAAGCAGCAGGTGATCGAGAAGCTTCAGGAGATCGCGCCGCCCGGCGAGACCTTCGTCGCCTGCGTCCACTGCGAAACCGGTCCCAGCCCGTGGCTCGGGATGATCTTTGACGAGGTACCGATTCTCGGCACTGTCGTGTACTGGATGCGCAAGTTCTACTTTGTCACCCTGACCAACACCACGGTCGTGGTCAACTCAATGAACCGAATGACGAACCGGCCTGGTGACGTCGTCTACTCCATCCCTCGTGACCAGTTCCAGGTGGTGTCGGTCAAGCGCGCCGCCTTGTGGAGCTCGATGTACGTCACCTTCCCGGGACAGCAGAAGCCGACCCGGCTCAACATCGACCGCTACTGGCGCGGCGAGTTCGACCAGCTGATCGCCGGCCTTCCGCAGGCTCAGGTGCCGCAGCAGGCGCAGGCGCCGGCCGAGCAGCCCGCGCAGTGACGCGAACCCGCTGACCGGTCAGCCCAGATTCCGCGGCGTTCGCCGGCTCCATCGTGCAGGCGGCGAACCTCGCGGAATTGCCGGCCAAACATCGGGGCGGCGAACATCCACGCGCCGCCCGGCAAGGCGGAGATGCGGGGTGCACGCCGGATGTTGTGTTCTGTGCGCCCGTGCCGACAACGCGGACGGGGACCCTCCAGGCCCCGCCGCGCCGAGGCCACGCAGTTCGGTAAGAGGCACTAGGTTAGTCCCGTGGGCAGCGGCGGGGACACACGCGAGGAGATCATCGAACGTGTCGATCTCGGTACCGCCGAGCTGATTCCGGACCCTCGCCGACCGCACGGCTGGCTCTTGATGATCGATGGCGTGTCCCAGTCATATGTGGACACGGCCAACCCGCGATTCCTGGAATTCGAATACGTACGCCGCGTGGTCTCCGTCATCGACTCGATGAAGCCCCCGAACGACCCGATCAACGCCCTGCATCTCGGCGGCGGCGCCATGACGATCCCTCGCTACATCAATGCGTCACGGCCCGGATCCGCACAGACCGTGGTCGAGCGTGATGCCGCGCTGTCCAAGCTGGTCCGCCGGGTGCTGCCGCTGGACCGCGACGCCGATATCGGGATTGAGTTGGGCGACGCCCGCGAGTTCATCGAAACCGCGCCCGGCCGCGCTTACGACCTCGTGGTCTCCGATGTGTACCAGGGCGCCCAGATGCCACGCTCGGTGACCAGCCTGGAGTTCGCTGCGCAGGTGGCCCGGACCCTTCGCAACAGCGGCCGGTACGTGGTGAACGTGACCGACCTGCCGGTACTCGCCTTCACCCGCGTACTTGCCGCCACCCTACGATCCGTGTTCGCCGACGTCTGCGTCCTGGCGGAGCCCACCATGCTGCGCGGACGGCGATTCGGCAACATCGTCATCGCAGCCGCCCTCCGCACCGGCGCTCTCCCGGTCAAACGGCTGAGCCAGGACAGCCGGATCCTGTCCGGGCCCGCGCTCACCGAGTTCATCGGCGGCGCGCAAGTCACCCACGACGGAACCGCGATCGGCATCACACAACCGAAAGTGACCTGACTTATGAGCACCAGCTTCCGGCTCGCGGCATACGCCGTGTGCATCGACGACGGGCGAGTGCTCCTCGCCTGCGTGTCTCCGGACGGGGCGAGTACCTGGACCCTTCCCGGCGGCCGCGTCGAGCACGCGGAGGATCCGTTCGACGCGGTGATACGGGAGGTCGCCGAGGAGACCGGCTACGACGCCGTGGTCGAGCGCCTGCTGGGCGTCGATTCGAGGGTGATACCCGCGGCCGACCGCCTGGCCGGCGGTCCTGATCACCAGAATGTCGGCATCTTCTACCAAGTCCGCGTCATCGGCGGCCAACTCCGGCCCGAGCCGGACGGCGACGTAGCCGAGTCGGTGTGGACCCCGGTCTCCGGTGTCGTCGATCTACGGCGATCCTCACTGGTTGACATCGGGCTCGCCTTGGCACGAACACGTCCCGCGACCGGGCATGTCTCTCCGGTACCGGTCGGCGGCTTGATCCAGCACTGAGGCCGCCACCTCCAACCGCATCAGCGAAGACTCGCACCGGCCGCACGCATAACTTCGCATTGATCGCTGGCCGGGGGTGCTCCGCAATGCTTGCGCCGTACCATTCTCGATAACGAACGCACCGGGTCGGGACCGCGGGCAGGAGGGGGAACGATGCGCAAGCGCCGGATCGCAACCGGATTAGCGCTGGCCGCCGGCGGCGCCGGGCTGGTCTGGGCGACTCGGGGTGTACCGGCATCGTTCGGGGCGCGCCCGGATGGCGACCGCGCCGAACGGGTACGGCGCTCACCGCATTACCGGGATGGGAAGTTCCGCAACTCGCACCCGACGACGCTCGGCGACCTGCGATCGGACGACGACGGCTCCATCCTCCGGGCCTTCCTGGACAGTGGTCATCTGCGCAAGCCTGCTGGGCGGATCCCGATGGCAAGTGGTGTCCCCGACACCAGCGACAGCGACCTCGCCATTACCTGGTACGGCCACGCATCGTCGCTGGTCGAGATCGACGGAGTCCGCGTCCTGCTGGATCCGATCTGGAGCGAGCGCTGCTCGCCGTCGCAGCTCATCGGGCCGCGCCGGCTGCACCAGCCCCCGGTCGCCCTCGACGACCTGCCGCGGTTGGACGCCATCGTGATCTCGCACGATCACTACGACCACCTGGACATGGCTACGATCCGGGACCTGGTGCGAAACCAGGACTGCCCGTTCCTGGTGCCGCTCGGCGTCGGCGCCCACCTGGACCGGTGGCAGGTTCCGGCAAGCCGGATCATCGAGCTGGACTGGGACGAGTCAGCGTCCGTGGGCACCCTGACCCTGACGTGCGCCGAAGCCCAGCACTTCTCCGGTCGCAGCGCGAAGCGGGATTACACGCTGTGGAGCTCATGGGCCATCGTCGGGCCGGAGCACCGGGTCTTTTACAGCGGTGATACCGGATATTTCGATGGTTTCGCCGCGATCGGCACGAAGTACGGCCCATTTGACGCCACCTTGATCCAGATCGGGGCGTACGACCACCGGTGGGCCGACATCCACATGACCCCGGAACAGGGCGTCGCGGCGCACGTGGACGTCCAGGGCGGGCTGATGATCCCGGTGCATTGGGGCACTTTCGTCCTGGCGTTTCATCCGTGGGGTGAGCCGGCCGACCGGGCCTGGGCCGAAGCCAAGGCCCAGGGCGTCACGCTCGCGGTACCCCGCCCTGGCGAGCGGATCGACATCGCCGACCCGCCCGCCGTCGATGGCTGGTGGCAGGCGCTGGCGTAGCCGGCGGCGGACCGGCCGCGGCCGGTCAGCGACTTCGCGTTGCCTGTGCCACGCACCGCGCCACGGTCGCGATCCGGCGCGCCTGGGACACCCGGACTCGCCGGGCGAACACTTCGAAGTCCGAGCGTGTGATCTCCACCAGAATCCCGCGATACAGCTCGTAAGCCGTCCGGATGCACACCTGCGATGCCGGCTCCAGCAGGCCGATGCCGGGCTTCGCGGCCTCGTAATGCGCGTACGCCCGGTCGACCTCAAACTCGACGAGCCGCCTCACCTCCGGCGGTGAGCAGCCCCGTTCGGCGGCCCGGCGCAGATCGTCCGGCGTCACGCCGAACCGGTCCAGATCCTCAAGCGGAAGATAGATCCGGCCACGGCGCAAATCTTCCGCGACGTCCCGGATGAAATTGGTGAGCTGGAACGCCCGGCCCAGCTCACGAGCCGGGTAATCGGCTTCCGCTCGGGACGCGGTACCCAGCAGTGGCACCATCATCGCGCCGATCGCCGCTGCCGAGCCTTCCATGTATGCGAGCAGATCGGTGTACCGCGGGTAGCGGGTGACCGTCAGATCCATCCGCATGGAGCGGAGGAACGCGGCGAAGTCGCGATGGTCCAGATCGAATACCGCGATGGTGTGCAGTACGGCGGGCAGTACCGGGTCGTCGATCGGGGCGCCGTCGAGCCCGGCGAAGAACGCGCCCGCGAACGACTCCAGCACGGCGGCCCGGTCCCCGTCGACGTCGAACGAGTCGACGATCTCGTCCGCGTACCGCGCGAATCCGTACAGCGCGTGAACGTGCCGCCGCTTCCACATCGGCAGCAACTTGGTCGCGAGATAGTAGGAGCGGCCGAACCGCCGGTGCAGCTCGCGGCAGCGCTGGTAAGCCTTGGCAAGGTCGGCTTCGGTCACCATCAAATCCTCGCTGATGCTGCCAGGGCCGCCGCACCCGGATCGGATTTCCGACATTTCAGGCACACCGCTGCTCGATGTACCGGCCGTCGGCGCACGGCGAGGGATGATGTGCACGGAACAGCGGCTGGGCGCCAGCGGCTTGCGGCCAGCCGCTCACGGTCGGCGGCTGGCAGACGGCGCCTCGCGGACGGCGGGAGGAGAGTCGGCATGCGCACGGTCCGGGGGGCCACCGAGCGAGTGGTGATCGTCGGCGCTGGACTGGGCGGGCTGTCCTGCGCGCTCCGCCTGGCCGCCACCGGCCGCGAGGTCGTCGTGGTGGAGAGAGACTCCCGGCCCGGTGGTCGCGCCGGCCGCCTGTCCATCGGCGGGTACGACTTCGACACTGGCCCGACCGTGCTGACTATGCCGGAGATCCTGGCCGAAACGTTCGCCAGCGCGGACGAGGACATGGGCTCCTGGCTGACCCTGGACCGTCTCGATCCGGCGTACCGGGCTTTCTTCCCGGACGGATCCACCCTCGATGTGATCGCCGATCCGGCCCGCATGGCCGATGAGATTGCCCGCGTGTGCGGTCCACGCGAGGCGGCGGGTTACCTGCGGTTCGTCGAGTTCACCCGAGGGCTGTGGGCCCTGCAGCGCAACGACTTCATCGACCGTAACCTGGACAGCCCGCGCGATCTGATGCACCTGGGCCTGCTGAAGCTGATCGGGCAGGGAGGCTTCCGGCGCCTGTCGGCCAAGGTCGATGACTACTTCGCCGATCCAAGAACCCAGCGGATCTTCTCATTTCAGTCGCTCTACGCCGGTGTCGCGCCGCACCAGGCCCTCGCGCTGTACGCGGTGATCGCTTACCTGGACACGATCGCCGGCGTCTACTTCCCGCGAGGCGGCGTTCACGCGGTTCCGCAGGCGCTTGCCGCGGCCGCCGAGAAACACGGCGTGACGTTCCGGTACGACACCACGGTGTCTTCGGTCGAGACTTCGGCGGGGCGAGCGAACGCCGTCCGTACCACCGAGGGCGAACGCATCCCCGCTGATGTCGTCGTCCTCAATCCGGACCTGCCGGTGGCGTACCGCGACTTGCTACCGCGGACCCCACGCCGGGTGCGGCGGCTGCGCCAATCGCCGTCCGCCGTGGTCCTGCACGTCGGGTCCACTCAGCGGTACGGCAAGATCGCGCACCACAACATCCACTTCGGGTCGGCGTGGCGTGGCACCTTCGACGAGATCACCCGGCGCGGCGATCTGATGTCGGATCCGTCGCTGCTGGTCACCAATCCGACCCGGACCGAGCCGGCACTGGCGCCACCCGACCGGGAAATCTATTACGTGCTCGCACCGGCGCCCAACCTCGTCGTCGGCGATCAGGCCTGGCAGAACGGTCTGGCCCGGCGTTACGCCGCCGAACTGGTGGCCACCCTGGAAGCACGTGGTTACTACGACTTCGGCGCGGGTATCGAACTGTCCCATGTGGTCACCCCCGCCGACTGGGCGGCGGCCGGCATGGCCGGTGGTTCCCCGTTCGCAAGCGCCCACACGCTTTGGCAAACCGGACCGTTCCGACCGAGCAATATGCACCCCGCTCTGGATAACGTGGTCTTCGTCGGCTCCGGTACGCAACCGGGCGTGGGCGTCCCCATGGTGCTCATCTCCGGCAAGCTCGCCGCCCAACGAGTCACGGGAGAGTTTTGGTGACAGATGTGCGTGAGGCACTGCTCGTCGAACTAGTCAATGAGGTCGGCCACAGCGCCGGCTCGACCACGGTGGAGGCGGCGCACCGCGCCCCCGGCCACCTGCACCGGGCGTTCTCGGTAGTGATCATCGACTCCGCCGACCGGATGCTCCTGCAGCAACGCGCGGCGATCAAAACCCGGTTCGCGCTGCGGTGGGCCAACGCCTGCTGCGGGCACCCCGCACCCGGCACAGTCGTGGTCGAAGCGGCCAACGTGCGCCTGGGGGAGGAACTCGGCACCGGGCCGCTCGACCTCAAGGAACTAGGCGTGTACGAGTACTACGCCGAGGACGAGGATTCCGGCCGGGTCGAGTACGAGTACGACCATGTGCTGCTGGCCCGGGTACCGGAAGCTTCCCTCGACCTGGCCCCGGACCCGGCGGAAGTGGCGGAGGTGCGGTGGGTCGCCATGGACACCCTCCTGGAGGAGATGCGCGACGATCCGGCGGATTTCGCCCCTTGGTTGCGTGGTGCGGTCAATCTGGTCATCAATCACCCTGGTTACCGCTAGATTGAGCTAGCCACCCCTTTTGCCGGTTTTATGAGCTTGCCGGGGGTTGGGTTGGGCCGCGGTTGCTGGTTGTGCTGATCGTCGTCGTTGGATTCGCGACCATCCACCACCGGTCGAGCGACCATGCCCGCCGCCCGGCGACGCCGGCCGGATCACCGGCGGCCGTCTCCGCGGCCTCTCACTTCCGGCCTGGCCGAAATCGGCTCGACGCTACGGTCCGGCACGGTCGATGGCCTCGACGGGCAACCGAACCGTCGCGCTGACCTTCGACGACGGTCCGAGCGGCTATACCCTCACCGCGCTGCGCAGGCTGCTCCCGTGGATCGCGAGCCACTTCCAGCTGATTGCCCTCCCGACCTGATCTGCATACCGGGCGCGTGCGGCTTACGGTCCCGAAAGTGCGCCGATGTCATGATCATCGGGCAGGTGTCGGCACATGTGCCTGATCACTGGGGGTGAGGTGCCCATGATCCGTGGTTTCCGCGCCCGGGAATCGGTAAGCCGGTTTGGCGGCAGCCAGGTCATCACGTATGCTTTCGCAAGCCTCCGGCGGGGCCGGATGAGAGCTTCAACCGCCCGATCGCGCATGTGCGATGATGGCGGAGCGCGCCCTCATCGTCTAGAGGCCTAGGACGCCGCCCTTTCAAGGCGGTAGCACGGGTTCGAATCCCGTTGGGGGCACGGCCGAAGGGTTGCTAAGGTGACCTGACAACCGAAGAGCAAGGTCCTGTGGAGCAGTTGGAGTGCTCGCCGCCCTGTCAAGGCGGAGGTCGCGGGTTCAAGTCCCGTCAGGACCGCAAGCAACATCCCCGGCCAGGTAGCTCAGTTGGTAGAGCGTCCGACTGAAAATCGGAAGGTTCGGCGGTTCGATCCCGTCCCTGGCCACATGGTCCTCGCCGGGCCATACAAACGACGACCAGCATTTATGCCGGTCGTCGTTTTGCCGTTCCGGCCCGGCCCGGCCGGATTCTCTCCGGCCCGGCTGTTGCCAAGCTGAGCCCTCCATCGCTCTCACCTTCGCGCGGCCTGCATCGCATAGTCCCGAACGAGATCGAGTTCGTCCCACGCATCGAGCACCGCCCCCGGGCCTCTGTCGCGTGCCAGTGGCTCAAGTTCGGTGAACAGCGCCGCTGGCCGATCCGGGAGGGTGGTGATGAGGTGGTCGGCCGTCCAGGAGGACAGCGGGTACGTGTCGAGTTCCCATCGCAGGTATGGCCTGGGATCCGCTTAAAATAAGTCCGAGCACGCTCGGGTCGCTCAGCTCTCCCCACGAGATCGTCGAAGGCAGCACTCACGTGAGAAGGCTCCGGCCGTACGGACCCAACGTCAATCGAATTTGAGCCACACTGTCAAGCGCAACTTGGTCGGGAATTTCCAGGTTTGAGAGTGGCCACGGTGCGTTCGACCGGGCGACGCGGACCGTCCTAGCCAGTGGCCTGGTCGCCATTGGGAAGCGGCGCAAGACGGTGAAGCTGCTGGCGGTGGTCTCGGTGAACAGCAGTTCCCGTGCCCATATATCGGCGTGCAGCCGCTGGCCCGCGAGCGCTGCGCAGCATTCCGCACCCCGTGAAGAAGTACGCGGATGAGCGACGGTGAGATGGGCCGGGAAGTCAACGGGTGTCATCGGCTCGGACAGGAGCTGCCGTCTCAGCTTGGCCCATCCGCCATCAACGTCGTGAACAGCGACGAAAACCCCTCCGTGTCCTCCGTCCTCGGCGAAGACCTCTCCTAACCGCAGCCGAAAGGGAACCATTGCCCCGGCAAAGCGCTCAGCCCGGCGTAGCAATAGATCGTCATCTACGGTCTCTTCCGGATACGCCACAGTCAGGTGCGCCGGCACGACACAGGCCATCGCCGGATCCCACGCGTTCCGCCATTGCTCGATTTGGTCGATGACCGGCCCAGATGGAGTCACGCATAGGTGTCGCCGCACTGGCGCAGCCTAACCTGAAGTGCTCTGCGCGTCCTGGGCAAAACGCCTGGTCTCGTAGGCGATGCCGTTGGTCAGGCAGCGGAACATGCGAGCTAGACACTTACCTGGCGCTCCGTTCCACGTGGACGGTTGTCCCAGCCGCTGATCATCAGGCTTGAAAACGCTCATGGGTGGCATCCCCTCATCGGCCCAGTGCGTTATACGAACGTTTCGCGACCGAGATAGCCATGCTCTTTCGCTTTTCGAAGGAGCATGGGACACACTGATAAATGCTGCTTCAGCCTACATCGAGGATGATGTCCTTTAATTCAATCAGAGTTTCGATTCGATACCTTGCCTGCGAAAAGTCCTGTGCTTTTGTAAACTCGTTATGCACAATAACGCAGTCAATATCGGCCGCCACGGCTGAGTTCAACCCTCTGGATGAATCCTCTACAACCAGCGCCTCTTCTTTGGTGGCTTCGAAGCGCTTCAAGCCAGTCAGGTATGGCTCCGGGTGCGGCTTGGCGAGCTTGTAGTCTTCGCGGACAAGGACGAAATCCATGTACTGTCTGATTTGGCGGTTTTCATGGATGATTTCAAAATCCACACGTTTTGCAGTCGTCACGATGGCCATGCGGACGTATTTTGACAGTTCAGCAAGAGCTTCAACGACGCCTTCAATCTCAATAGCCTCTGTTCTCAGATATTCTTGATAATAGTCATTGCGAACCTCACGCTGCCTGCTAATGGCCTGTTCATCAATGCCTGCAGCCCTGGCTTGCGCCCAAGTGGCCAATCCGTGGCTCATGTCCCGGAGGTATTGACCCTTGTCCAAAGTCAGACCGATGTCCGCCAGGGCGCGTTCTCCAGCTTTGTAATACCAGAATTCGGTGTCCACCAGAACACCATCATGATCGAAGAGTACGTACTTCTTCACTGTCTTGATCCTTTCCGGTAACCGCGTGGCGAGCCTGTGCAAGCAGCACACGTGGAGCCTCTGCGCCCAGTGCCGGAGCTTTATCGTCAAACCCGGCGAAAACATAGGTCATGCCCAGGACATTAGGTGATGGTGGTGGACGGCGGTTCGATCCTGTCCCTGGCCACATCGTCCTCGCCAGGCCATATAAACGACGACCAGCATTCATACCGGTCGTCGTTTCGTGTTCCGGCCCGGCCGGAGAGAATCCGACCGGGCCGTTGCTCGGGGTGGGTGAGGGTGAGTCCGCCGGAAAGCCCCCATTCCCCGGGTGGCTAGCCGGGGAAGGTCAGGAAGTACTGGCTGGCGTAGCCGCCTCTGTACGGCCAGGCGTCGATGAATGCTCCGGCAGCGATGCTGCCGCCGGTCACGTCGACGTACAGGTTGTAGGCGGGGTTCCAGATCAGTGAGCCGTTGGAGCCGGCGCCGAAGTTGGCCGGTAGTTGCCATTTGTTCTGTGCGGTCGGGTCGCAGGACAACATGACCAGTGGATAGGCGAGGACGCCGGTGGTGGCCAGGCAGTAGCCGCTGGCCAGGTTGACGATCTGATACAGCGAGCCCTGCGGCCTCAGCTGCCACAGTTGAGTGCTGGCGCCAGAGGGATGCTCCTGCGTGACCAAACCGCCGACACTGTCGAGGGTCAGCGAACTACGCGAGGCAGGTGCCAACCGGAACGCGGTCTGGTAGGTGATCGTCACCGACGGGTCCTGCGAGACCACCGAGTAGGTGGCACCCGCGGGACCATAGCTGGACCCGCCGCCGCCACCATCGCTGCCCGTGTCGTAGGCGGCGCCGCCGGCGCCGCAGTGGTAGCCGCCTCCACCACCGCCGCCGCCAAAGTAGAAACCGTCGCCGCCGACGCAGTCCCCTCCCGGATCCCCGTTGGGCGTACCGCCGTTGCCGCCCTGGCTATCTGCACCGGCGCCAGCGCCGCCACCGGCCACCAGCAGCAGCGCACCCGACCCGTTGTTGATCGGCTGGCAACTGGCCACCGGGCAGGTCTGCAGATCCGACGCGCCACCGCCACCACCACCGGAAGCCTGCGGAATGCCCTGCGGCGGCAACCACCCGAACCACGCGCCGCTGATCCCGCCACCATTGGCACCACCGGCGAAAAGCTCGTCCTCCCCCACAACGGCCGGCGCACCGTTACCGCCGACCTCCGCGTAGATCGTGGTGCCTGGGCTCACCCGCACGTCGGCCTCAACCCGGGCACCCAGCCCACCCGGCACGGACACGCTGCCGCCCCGGCCACCGATCGCGACCACGTGGATCGATGTAACAGCCAGCGGCACCCGAAACGCATGCTCCCCCACCGTCGTGAAGGAGACCGTGCGCGTCGGCACCACCGCCGCGGCCGCCGCGGCCGGAGCCACCACCGCTGCCACCGCGCTGGCAGCCACCACCGCCAGCACACCGGCGGCCCGACCCGCGCTCAACCCGCCGTACCACCGGCGCTGCTCAACCATCTCGCTACCCCTATCCGCGAACGAGCGACATCCAACGATGTCCACCCTGCGGCTAAGGCACCCCCTCAAACGTCAGGCAACCGCCGTATCCCGCTCCTTACACACACCCGCCAGGGCCGCCTTAGAGCACAGCAGCGAATTCCGCCAAGGCCCGCCCCGGCCAGGCGTAGTTGGCCAGTCCCGCAGCGGCACCAGGCGCTGACAGCTCACGGCGGCCGGAGCACTCCGCCTGCTGGGACGCATGGTGCCAGTCAATGCTGCCCGGGCTGGGGCCGGCCAACGGCACCCACCGACGACAACGCCGGGACGATCCTGCGTCGTTGTCAGCCGACTGCGGAGGAGAGCGCCTGGAAGAGCGTCAGCGCGAGCTTTTTCGCGTTGCCCACACTCTCGGTGCTCGCGCCAAGCGAGGCGACCAGGTATGGCCCAACGTTGGTGCCGACGACGGCCATGGTGAAGGTCACCCCGTCCATGGTCTTGGTTCCGTAGCCGCCGAGCACCTGTCCCGCGCCCGGAGCCGACGTCGTCAGCGAATTGACGGGCCAGTTTTGCTCGCCTGCGCTGCTAAGCATCGTGGTCCGGAGCTTCTTCGCCTCCGCAAAGGCCGTTGCGGCGCTGTCGTAGCGGACCACGGCGTAGCTGACACCTTGCAGGTCATGCATGCTCTTCAGATCGATGTACGAGCATACGTCGATCTTCTTTCCGCCGTCGGTCTTGATGTCAATGGCGTTGTTGTTCACGCTGACCCCGCCGAGTAGCTTGACGGCGTTGGTCTTGGTATACAGCGTGCAGTTTCCCGGCGTGAGATCCTTGCCAGCATTGGTCGTTGCCGACGACGGCGTCAGCGATGCTGAGGGCGTGGCCACGGACGTTGGTTGTCCTTGCGTGTGTGTGACTTTTGAGCCACACCCGGTCAGCAACGCCAACGCCCCGGCCACGCAAGCCGCAGCAACGATATTCGTCGATCTATTTCTCACTGGACTACCTCCTCGTTGGCTCGGAGTTTGGCGGCCACTGCTTGTGTTAGACCCAGAGAATTCGCCCGAGTGAGATGTCGGCGCATAGGCATGACGGCCAACCACGGCGCCTACAATCGCTATCGATCACGGCGATGGAGCCAGTATCACCGGTCGGTTTGCGCAGAGCCATCCACCCAACGGACAGGTGGAGGCGCTCGCCGGGGCCTCGGTCAGGCGTCGTTGGCCAGGCCGGCAGCCCCGGCCGGCTATGTGCTGTTCGCGAGGATTCGTGCGGCGTTGGACCGGCCCATCACCGGCGGCCCCGAGACCTTGATCAGCAAGCGCGTTCTCCTCGCTGTTCAGGGCCGGTTGTCAGGTGGCGGCCCGAGCCTTTTCCGGGTCGACCGGAGCGACGACGACAAGCTGCCGACCGCGTATCAGCGGAACCATCGATGAACCGCTTGGCCGGAACCCAACGGTCGCCCCGCCCGCAACCCTGGCCGCCACCGCATCCAATGCACCCATCAGGTAATGGATACTGTCAAGCCAAGCCGACCCGGCTCAAGCGATTTGCCCAACGGCCTGAGACAGCGCCTTCGTGCTGTCCAGCAAGCACGCCGTCGCCGAAGGATTAGTCCAGCAGGTGACCATCGATTCACGCCAGAGATTGCGCCTGCAACCTCTACTCTCCGGTGAGCCCGTCCACCGATTCCCGGATGAGGTCGGCATGGCCGTTGTGCCGCGCGTACTCCTCAATCATGTGAACCAGGATCCAGCGCAGGCTCGGTGCTCGACCGTCCGGCCAGGTCCGCCGGGCAAGCTGGTCCAGGCCACCGGCGGCCAGCGCATCGGCCAGCAAATGCCGAGACCGCTCGACCGCCCCCTGCCAGAGTGCGAACAGTTGCTCGGGCGAATCGGCGGCCGCGCTCTCCCAATCCCAGTCCGGGTCGGCTTTCCAATCCACGGAATCCCACGGCGGCTGGCGGTCCCGGCCGTGCAGCGAGCGCGAGAACCAGGCTTCCTCGACGAGAGCCAGGTGCTTGAGCATCCCGCCGAGAGTCATCGACGACGCCGCGACTTTTGTGTTCAGCCCGGCAGCGTTCAGGCCACCGCACTTCCAGGCGAACGTCGCGCGCTGGTACTCGAGGAACCCGACGAGAGTGCCGATCTCATCAGCGTCCAGCGGAGGCTCGGGGCGGCCCTGCTCATCCATGTCTGCCATGAGCCTGGATTGTAGGGGCGCGGGCCGACAAGAGCGGCCTAGCGCACCGCCCACCAGCGTTTCCGTCCAGCCCGCTCGCCGTTGATTCGCAACGCCAGCGCCGGGCACATGGCCACTGCCTTGGTGGCGCCCGGTTCCAGCCAGGCCGGGACCGGGCAATATCCCCTCCACGGCTCGGCCGCCACATAACGGCGCGGGTGTCGCACCGCTCGGCGATCCGGACCTGCTGGGCTAGATGTCTGTTTCCTGAACCGTGTGGCGTGGCCGCCGCACCTGCCGACAGTCCACGGACAGGCACTAAGGTAGAGGCTTCCCTTGGCGCCCACGCGCCGCTTTGGGTGAGCCGCGAAGGGCGATGCATTGGGTGTCAAGACGAAGCTAACGAGGTACGCCACTCAGGGCGCCGTGATCTTGCTGGTCGCCGCCGCGTTCGTGATCCTGGCGGTGACCAGGTTCCGGGTCGCCGGATTGGTGCTAGGAGCACTGGCGCTCGCGGTCGTGGGCTGGCGCGCCCGGGCGACATTCGCCCGGATGATCGCACCGGCCCTGGTGCTGGCCGGCGGCCTGCTGGCGTCGTACTACCGGGCGGTTCCGGACGCCTCCGTACCGCTGGCCGTTACCGGCGTGCTCCTCGTGGGCATGATCGGATGCCAGCCGATCATCACGGATCTGGCCGCCGAGGTCGGAATGAGAGCCGCCAATCTCCCGGGCTACCGACGTGAGGCACGGACCGTCGTGCCGATCCGGCGACTCAACCTCGGTTACCTCGGTCTGATCGCGCTGACCTGGGTATTCGCTGTCGCCGAATGGAATGCCTGGCCACTGGCCGCGATCACCGCCGGCGCCGGCGCGGTAACCATGGCGGTGGCGCTGCAGGCCCTCCGCGCGCGGATCCGCGGCGGTGACGCCGAACAGCGGATCCGCAAGGCGCTCGAGAAGTACCAGCCGGAGTTCGCGGTGCACTTCTCCGCCCCGGACAACACCGAATACCACGTCGAGATGTGGCGGCCGTACTTCGAGCGGATCGGCAAGCGCTGGATGATCATCGCTCGTGAGACCTCACCGTTCGGCAAGCTGGCGGCGGCATCGGCGGCGGCCGGCGTACCGGTGGTCTACTGCGTGAACCAGGAGCATCTCGACGAGGCGATGGTCAGCAGCGTGAAGGCCGTCTTCTACGTCAACAACGGGATGAAGAACTGTCACGTGGTGCGCTTCACCGACATCACCCACATCTTCGTCGGGCACGGCGACAGCGAGAAGCCCGCCGGGTATAACCCGGTCGCCGGCATGTACACCCGGATCTTCGTTCCCGGCCAGGCCTCCATCGACCGGTACCAGACACACGGCGTGGACATCCCGGCCGAACGGTTCGACATCATCGGCCGGCCTCAGGCCGAGGGTGTCGCCGTCGCGAGCACCCACGTCCGCGACCTGGCCAACCACACCGTCCTGTACTGCACCACCTGGACGAGCCCCTTCGACGACGGCAACCACTGCTCGCTGCCGATCGGCACCAAGATCGTGCAGGCGCTGCTCGATCGCGGGGCCACGGTGATCTTCCGCCCGCACCCGTACGTTTCGAAGAGCCCCGCCAGCCGGCGCCAGGCCGCGGCGGTGAACGACCTCCTCGCCGCGGATCAGGCCCGCACCGGCCGGCCGCACAAGTTCGGCGCCGAGGCGTCAACCGCGATGTCGCTGGTTGACTGCGTGAACGCCGCGGACGCGATCGTCACCGATGTGTCCGGAACGGTGACCGAGGCGCTGTACTCGCTCAAACCGCTGGCGCTGACCAACATGCTCGGCGAGAGCGGCGCGGCGTACGGGTCGGAGTTCCCGCTGTCGAAGGCGGCCTACATCATCAACGCCGACGCGTCGAACGTCGAGTTGGTCCTTGACGATCTGCTTGAAAAGGATCCGCTTGAAGATGCTCGCCGGTCGCTGAAGACGCACTACCTGGGCGAGCACCCCGCCGATTCGTACGCCGATGGTTTCCTGGTGACCGCCCGTCGCTACATCGATGAGGGACGCCGCGGACAGTTATGAGCGCCCCGGCGGCTCCGGTGATCCCGGACCGATTCCGGAGCTTCGGTGCCGGACCATGGCGGCCGGTCACGACCGGAAAGTCCGGCGCCAGTGTCTGGACCGACGGGCGGCTCTACATCAAGCTCGCGCGGATTGACGGCCACCGAGACAGTGGGTTCTCGCCTCGGGAGGAAGCCGAGCGGGCAACCTGGCTGCGGTCGGTCGGCGTGCTCGCACCAGAGGTGCTGGACTGTGGCTCGGACGGACAGTGGGAGTGGATGATCTCCCGGGCCCTGTCCGGCCGGGATGCCTCCCGCCCATGGCCGCGCGGCCAGCGGGACCGGGTAATAGACGGCCTGGCTGATGCGACCGCGCGGCTGCACTCACTCCCGGTCGCGGCGTGCCCCTTTGATCGCAGCCTCGCGGTCACCATTCCGGATGCCCGGCACGCCGTGGACAACGACCTGGTCGACCTCACCGACCTCGGCAAAGAACGGGCCGGGTGGACCGGACCGCAACTCGCCGCCCGGCTGCTCGCCTCCCGGCCGGCGAGCGAGGATCTGGTGGTCTGCCACGGCGACCTGTCGATACCGAACGTGTTGTTCGAGCCGGAGACGGCCCGCTTCGCCGGATTCATCGATGTCGGGCGGGCGGGACGGGCCGACCGGCACGCCGACATCGGCATCGTCACCCGCAGCCTCGGCAGCGCTATGAACCGGCAGTACCACCCCGATGGGCAGCGCCGGTTCGTGGAGCGCTACCAAACGCTCCTTCCCGATGTAGAGATCGACCCGGAAAAGATCGAGTTCTACCGGTTACTGGACGAATTCTTCTGATCTGGATCTTCAACGTGGACGTCGGCCGCGGTGCGTCTGTGCCGCCGGCGTTACCGCGATCGAACCGCTCAGCCGGTGACCGTCCTCGGCCGGCGCTGGCGGATCCGGACGCCACCGAGGTCAGCCCGCTGCCCGGCGGTGAACCCGGCCCGCATGCCGCCGCCGCCGAGCCGGCGCGGAGCGGCAAAGGTCAAGTTCGGGTACGCCTCGGCCACCCGCCGATCCACCTCGCCGGTCCGGTCGGCGAGCACCAGCGCGACCGAGCGGCCGGTGGTGGCCGTGGCGGCCTGTGCCGCCCGCTCCTCGGCGGTCCGCAACCGCTGCCCGATCGCTCGGGCGAAACCGATCAGCCAGGACCGGCGGTACGCCGCCACATGCTCGTATGGCGGGATCACTTGCGCCGCGAGCGCGTAGCTCGCCTGCACCAGAAGCGAAGTGAACAGCACCTCTGCTCGTTCCAGGTCGGCGGCGTGCCCGAACAGGTGCATGGAGAACTCCTTGCCGGCGTACCCGCGACGCAGCCGGCGGACCGCTCGGCAGCGCAGTTCCGCGGCCACCTCGGACAGCAGCGCGCATTTCTCGGTCGCGTACGGCGCGGGGATCTCGATGACCCGATCACCGACCGGATCGCGAGCCGGATCCGACTCGGCCAGGAGCGCGGCATCCACGCCGTATTTGGCGATCAGCTCGGCGGCCTTGCCGGTGAACGCCTCGGCCTCGGCCGGCGTGCAGGCCGGGTCCTCCGCCTTCGCGAGCAGCTTGCGGACCTTGTCCAGGACGGCGCTGTCAGGTTGATTGGAGGGCGCGGTCACCGAGTCAGGCATGTCACGACCCAACCAGAACCCTCTGACGGGGTCGAGCCGCCGGGCCGGTGCCCGCCTTAGTCCACGCGCCGGCGCAGCGTCGCCAGCGTCGAGCCGGTCAGTGTGGTCATGCAGGCCGGCAATTGCCCATCGGCGACGGCCGCCACGAAAAGCGCGTGACCGGTGGGCTGGTCGGCGTTGACGTATGCGCTGATGAACCTGGCCACCCAGCGCTTGTCGTAGGGCGCGCGGTCGATCTCCGGAAATTCGAGCGCGGCGCTGCTCAGCGCGTACCCCTGCGCGTCTCCGATCATGGTGGCCGCCAGGCAGACGGCCATCCGGTACGCCCCACCGATGCCCGACCGGGACATCACGCACTCGACACCCCGCTCGACCCGCTCGGCGTCACCGCCGATGGCCAGGCCGAGCAGCGCGGCGGCATCGGCGTACGGATCGCCGTCGGGTTCGGGGTGCGTCAACACGCTGACCACGATAGGTGGAGCCGTCAACGAACGCGCGGCGAACGGACAGCACCGAATCGGGGCTGATCAGCACCGCGCCATATCGATCAACCGCGCGGCTTGCGCAGCGTACAAGTCAGGCGGGCGGTGCACAGCCGGTGCCCGGACTAGTCGGTGATCACTACCTCGTATGTCGCGACCGAGCCACCGAGATGGACCGGTGTCGCGACACCGGTGACCAGTCCGCTACGAGCCGACCGGTGATGGGTGGCGTTGATGTCCACCCCCAGCGCCAACCCGCCGCCGTTGGCCATCGCGTGCATGGTGGCGCCGATCGAACCGAGCGTCTCGGCGAGCACACACGACGCCCCGCCGTGCAAAAGTCCGTATGGCTGTGTGTTGCCGATCACCGGCATGGTGCCAACCACGCGCTTCGGTGAGGCCTCGGTGATGGTGATTCCCATGCGCTCCGCAAGCACGCCACCACCCGAGGTGACAAATTCCGGCTCCATGGTGGATCACCGTACCGGGGTCCAGAATTGACGCGACGACGGCCATCACATGAGCTGGTTTCACACGCTAAGGTACCTGCCGGTACATGCGTCACCCCTTGGGAGCCCCTCATGCACGTTCGCCGCACTGCCTTGGTCGCCGGCGCCGCCCTGTTAGCGCTGGTCGCAGGCTGCACGGAGAAGGCTAAGGAGCCGACCAACTCGATCGACAACACCATCGCGCTGTATGGCACCGACGGCGTCATGGCGACCAGCTTCGGCGATGCCGTGAACAATCCGGGCGCCATCGCCGGTATGTCCGGAACCGCGCCGTTGACGCCCCTGCCCACGTCGTTCAAGAACCGGATCAAGAAACTCGACCCGACCGTTGAGGAATACAACTACGCGGGCGAGGCCTACGACGCGGTCATGATCACCGCGCTGGCGACGGATCTGGCACACAGCACGGACTCGCGCACGATCGCCTCGTACGTCAACGGCGTGACGATCAAGGAGCCGTCGGGTAGCGAGTGCACCAGCTACGTGGACTGCCTCACGGTTCTGGAGTCGGGTCGCGACATCGCGTACCGCGGCTACTCCATCCATTACGGTTTCACCAGCGCAGGCGAGCCGTCGGTCGCAGAGTTCGGCACCCAGCACTTCAACGAGCAGAACCAGATCGACGACCAGAAGACCGAGTTCGTGACCACCGGCGATCCGTCGCAGGCGTCGGACAAGAAGTCACCGACACCGGTCTCGCCCTCACACCACTACTACGGCCCGGGCCTGAAGCTCGGCATTCTTCTGGCCAAGACCGGCGTGCTGGCACCCAACAACAAACCCATCTTTGCCGCGGTCAAGCTGGCCATCCGCGACATCAACACCGCCGGCGGCGTGCTCGGCAAGCAGATGACCGCCGTCTACGGCGACGACGGTACCGACCCGACAAAGGCGGTCAACTCGGCTAAGTGGCTTATCAGCCAGGGTGTCGACGTCATCGTCGGGCCGAGCTTCTCGGGTGCGTCAGCCAAGTGCATCCCGATCGCGGCAGCCGCCGGGGTCATGATCTTCTCGCCCTCGGCGACTCATCGGCCGCTAGCTTTCGACCGCCGCGATCACGGCTGTTCTTCCGCACGTCGCCCTCCGACAGCCTGCAGGCACGCGCTAGCTCCGATGTCATCATGCGAGGCGGCGCCCAGCGAGTTTTCCTCGTCGCGCGGGACGACGCCTACGGCCAGGCCTGGAAAATGACCTGCGGCGGCACTGACGGTCGACGGCATCGCGCCCCGCCTCGATCAAGACGGCCGAGTACAGCCGCGCCGCGGCGCGAACAACACGACGAAATACGCTGCATCGCTCAGTCGATCATCGACTTCAAGGCTGATTCGGTGGTGCTGCTGGGCTACGACGAGACCGCCGGCGTGGTCAGCGCGTTGCTCGCCTGAACACAGTTCCGTCACGTTCCGACCTCCGGTAGCCGGCGCCGCTGAAGGCGACACGGCGGCAAGCGGCGTCGCGCCGCGAGGAATCGCCGTCATCCTGCGCCCGCTTCTCCTCGTCCTCGAAGAGGATCGCCTGGTACGCGAGATCCAGCTGCGGATGGGCCGCCGGCGGCGCGTCGACGCACTGCTTCGTCAGCCGCACCGCCAGCGGCGACGCCGCGCGCGATGTCGTCGAGCATCGCGTGCGCGGCCGCAAGCAGCTCCTCCGGCTCGTCCACGACGCGGTTGACGAGCCGGATCGGCGAGTGCCTCGTCGGCCTGCACCCGCCGGCCGGTGAACAGCATCTCCTTGGCCAGCCCCTCGCCGACCAGGGCCGGCAGCCGGAAGCACGCGCCGGCGCCGGCGATGATGCCCAGGCGCACCTCGGGCTGGCCGAAGAACGCCCGGCGACGTGCACACGCGCAGGTCACAGGCGTACGCCGAGCTCGGCGCCACCACCGAGCGCCGGGCCGTCGATCGCGGCGATGGTGGGCATCGGCAGCCGCCGGATGCGCTCGAAGAGGCCCATGTTGATCGCGGCGAGCGCATCGAGCCGGCCCACGGTCACGTAGCTCGCGCGATGTCGGCCCCGCCGCGAACACGCCCTCGGTGCCGCCGGTGAGCAGCATCAGCTTCGGATCGCGCTCCAGCCGGCGCAGACCTCGTGCAACTGCTCGACCAGTTCGACGTCGATGGCGTTGCGCTTGTCCGGGCGGTCCAGCGTCACCACGACTCGGTCGGCGCGCTCTCGTCACCCGCAGCGCGCGTCATGCCTTCCTCCCGTCGACCCAGGTGTAGAAACCCTGGCCCGACTTCCGGCCGAGCTTGCCCGCCGCGACCATGTCGACCAGGAGCCGCGGGGGGGCGAACCGGTCGCCGTAGGCGGCCTGCAGCGTACGGGCGATGTCGAGCCGCACGTCCAGACCGACCACATCGGTCAGTTCGAGCGGTCCCATCGGGTGCCGGTAGCCCAGTGTCATCGCCTTGTCGATGTCGCCCGCGCTGGCCACGCTCGTCCTCGACCATCCGGATCGCCTCCAGGCCCGAGTGCCACTCCCGAGCCGGGAGGTGGCGAAGCCTGGCCGGTCCCGTACCACCACGGGATCCTTGCCCAGCCGCCCGGCCAGAGCGACCGCCGCGGCGGTGGTCACCTGCGGCGGTGGCCGGGCCGACCACGATCTCCAGCAGCGCCATCGCCCAAACCGGGTTGAAGAAGTGCAGCCACGAGAAGCGGTCCGGGTCGACCGCAGCGCTCGGCCAGAGTCGCGATCGAGATGCTGGACGTGTTCGAGCCAAGCAGCCCCGGCCGCTTCGCCTCGGCAGCCGCAAGCACGTGCTTCTTGAGCTCGAGGCCGCTCGGGCACGGCCTCGACGATGACGTCGGGGCGTCCTCGATCTCATCGAGGCCGGCGGCGGTAGCACCCGGGCAGCGGCCGCGGCGGCGTCGTCGGCGCCGATCGAGTCCACGCGCGACCGCCGCGGCCCAGCGGGCCGTCAGAGCGTCTCCACGGCGGCCGTGGCGGCGCGCACTGTCGACCTCGATCATTTCGGTTTGAAGCCTGCGGAGGCGGCGACGTAGGCGATGCCGACGCCCATCGTGCCGGCGCCGATGACGGCGAATCGTTCACTCACGGGAGACGATTCTGCCCTGCATGCTCGCGTCATTGGCGCGGTGGGCCTAGCGTGTTATCCGGCGTGACTCTGGGTACCTGCTTTCGGCATCGGTCCCGGGCCTCGCGCAGCAGCAGCCCCCGATCAGAAAGGCCCCGACTATGGGCGAGAACGTGGAGACGCGCGGCGATGGCCGCGTCGACCTCATCGTCGCCGACACCAACCACGACGGGAAGCCGGACCTGTGGGTCTCCGACACGGACGGCGACGGTAAGGCCGACCTGTTCCAGTTCGACACCGACGGCGACGGCAAGGTCGACGTCACGATGGTGGATATCGACCAGGACGGCACCGCCGGAGACCGTGGTCGACGGCGACGGCGGGCTTGCGCCGACCGCGTAGCCGCCGTGGCGGCCTCATTCGCGATCAGCGTCCCCCGGGCTGTTGATCTGCGCCCGCGACCGCTGATCGCGACGACCAGCACCGCAGCGTGCCGGCGCTCATCGTCGCGGCGACCAACCCCCCACGGGTTGCGGCGGTGATCCGGCGCGGCGGCGTCGCGTCGGGGTGCCCGAAGGCCACCAGCCTGGTCCGGGTCTGCCAGCACGTCATTCACGGCACGCCTCGCAATTATGCCCTCCCCTGGGAGATCGCCACGGCAAGCCGTGCCTGAGCGCGCTGTAGGTCACGCACCGCCGAGCGGCCCGGCCGGCCACTTCGGGCATAGGCGTACCGCCGCGCCGCCATCCGGCTGGCCCCGGTGCGCAGGGCGGCGAGTTCGCTTGAGCGTCGCGATGGTCGGATCGGCGAGCGCGGCCAGTTCGCCCAGGTAGAAGTCGGCTTCCTGGCCGCGAGCCGATCGGACAAGAAAGCAGATCATCAACAACGCCGGAATGCCCTTGACCAGCAAGGCCAGCAGAACCCCCCAGCCGCCATAACCGAACCCGTCGGCCAGTAGCGGCGAGTTCCAGATGAAGTGGAAGACCGTCATGGCACCAAGCCGACAGGCCACCGCCAGCCTGCGGGACAGCGATCGGTTGCGCCGCACGACGAAGTACGCCACCCCGGCCCCGGCAAGCGCGGAGAACAGGGTGTGGCTCCACAGCCCGGCGAGGAAGCCCCGCAGGAAGAACGTCACGACCACCGGGCCGACCTGATCGCCCTGGCCGGCCACCGCCGACGGCGTTGACCGCGTAGATGAAGTCCTCGACGACCTGGAATCCGAGGCCGACGAACGCGCCGTACACGGCGCCGTCCACGACACTGTTGACCTGCCGGCGGGCGATCAGTACCACGATCACCACGCCGAGCGTCTTGAGCGACCTCCTCGATCACCGGGCGCGGCGATGGCCGGCGCCCCAGGCCGCGGCGAAGGCCGGAGACACCTCCTTGGCGAGCAGATCCCGGGCCGCGCCATTGCCGGCTATCGCCGTGGTGGTGGCCGACCACGCCGCCCCATGCCATCGCCGTCGCCACCAGGGCGGCGGCCGGCTCGCGCTCCAGGAAGTCGACGCTCCTGGCGAAGATCACGAACGGCACCGCGTACAGGCCGAACAGCACCGGCCGCGACCGTCGACGCCACCGGGAACTCCCGAACGCGCAGCCGAACACCTTTGCCAACCTGCCAGCCGCCGACCGCGAGGAGAGCCGACCAGCATCCAGAAGGCCGGCAACTCGACCGATTGCCAGCGCCGGGCCGCCGGGGGCGCTGACCGTGCTGCGCGCCCCACTGGCTGCCGCTGCGGCGCTGACCGCGGCGCCCTTGCCCGCGCCCGCGTCGACCGGTGCGCGGCGCGTTCACGCGCTTCTCGAACTCGTCCCCAAGCGCAGGGATGCCGGCTCTGTTGCCAGATTTCGACTGGCCCCGGCGGCTATCACGGGAGCGATCGTCGCGCAACTCTCACTCCGTTGCCGGCGACGGTTACCTGAGCTGCCAACGCCGTCATGATTTCAGCGCAACACCGCGTTCCGTCGCGTGTCTCGGCGTCCCTCCGTCGTGACGAAGCTACATGCCCTCGCATCCCCGGGGACGATCCGGACCCTGGTCCGGATCGGCTTGACCGCTTCCCGACCACCTGGTAGCCCTGATTTGCGGTGATCTTGGCCTGCAGCCGCTTGGTGGCCGCCGGCAAGGTCACCGCTGAACGGCGTGACCACCACGGCGTAGCGAACCGAGCCGATCAGGAACAGCGCCGACGCCGTCGACGACTCCGGGCCGGGTCTTGGTGGCATCCACACCGGCGCCGGGCGGCGGCACGATCGTCACACCTGCGCCGACCGGGTACGGACCCGGGGGAACTGCCCGCGCGGCCGGGATGACCCGTTGATCGCCGGCAGACCGACCCCGATCACGATCACCGTGGCGGCGACCGCGACGCTCGCACAGCAGGTTAAGGAGCAGGCGTCTGGCTCCCAACCCCATAACTGACGGTACCAACAGGGTGCTTGCGTTGGCCGCGATTTCGCCGGTCGCGATCTTCCGCGGCCACCACGCGGCGCGGCCGAGCAGAGCCGTCAGCGCCGGAACCAGCAAGATCGATACGACGAAGGCCACGAGCGCGATGCCGAGCGTGACACCGAACCCGATCTCCAGGAAGAACGGGACGCCGGAGACCAGCAGCGCGCCGAACGTGCCGGCCAGGATCACCGCCGCGGCGGCGATGGACGGCCCGGCGTGGTGAACGGCCCGGGCCGCCGCCTCGCGCGGGATGGCACCCTCGTTGATCTCCTCTCGGAGGCGCGCTGTCATCAGGATGTTGTAGTCGGTGCCGATCGCGGTCACGAACAGGTAGAGGATGATCGGCAGGGCGAATTGCAGTCCCGCGTGGCCCACCAGGTCCTGGAACAGCAGCACCACCGCGCCGAGTGTGGCGGCGAAGCCGGCGGAGACCAGCGCCACCAGGTACACCGGCGCGGTCGCGGAGCGCAACAGCGCGATCAGAATGATCAAGAACAGGGCACCGGCCACGGGGAAGATCAACTTAAGGTCGCGATTGCTGGTGTCCCGGACATCGGCGAGCGCCATCGTCTCACCGCCGACCAGTACCGTGGTCCCGCTCGGCGCCAGGCTCACAGCCGCGTCACGGATCGGCCCGGACACCAGATCAAGGCCCTTTTCGCCGTACGGATCGAGCCGCGTGACCACCGGAAGGTCGAGCGTACGGCCGTTGCTGGAGGTGACCGGCTGAAGAATCCCGGCGACGCCGTCGATGGTCCGAACCGCGCCGACGAACCCGCTCACCTGATCGGAGGTAAGCGGCTGAGCGCTGGTCAAGTAGAGGTCAGTCGGTGCCAGCGCGCCGGCCGGGAAGCCGCGCTGCAGATCCGCGTACGCCCGAGTGGCCTCGGTGTTGCCCGGCAGCTGATTGATCGGGTTGTAGTCGGACCGGAACGTGAATGCGCCGGCGGCCAGCCCACCGAGCAGCACCACGCCCGCAGCGATCACCGCGATCGGTCGACGCGCGACGAACCGGCCCAGAGCGGCAAATCGGGGGTGGTTCTCCCTGCCGCCGGACGCCGCTGCGCTGACCCGCCTGGACGGCCAGAAGACGCGTGTACCCAGCAACGACACGACGGCCGGAACGAGGGTTAGCGCAGCGGCGAGCATAACCACGACACCGATCGCGAGTGATGGACCGAGAGTCGTGAAGAAACCGAGGGTGGCCAGGATCAGCGCACCGAACGCGGCGATAACCGCGAACGCGGCCGAGAAGATCGCCTCGCCGACCTTCTCGACGGCGGTGACAATGGCCTGTTTCGGGGCGTCCCCGGCGCGGAGTCGCTCCCGGTAGCGGAACAGCAGGAACAGGATGTAGTCGGTGCCGATGCCGAACAGCACCACGGTCAGCATCGTGGGCAGTTCCTGGCCGACCTGGAAGTCGAAGAGGTGCCCGGCGACCGCGATCAGCGCGGACGACACCCCGAAGACAATGCCGACCGTGAGCAGCGGCAGCAGTGCCGCGACCGGGCTGCGGAAGATCAGCAACAGCAGCACCACGATCAGACCGAGCGTGGCGATCGTGACGATGGTTTCCGCGCTCGCGAAGGCGGCCTTGTTGTCGACGACGATGGCCGCCTGCCCGGTCATGCCAGCCGTCAGGCCGGTGCCCCGCAGCGCCGAACCGGTCTCCGAGCGCAGCACCGTGACCGCGTTCCGGACGTTTAGCTGCTCGGCCGCTCCGGTGAACTGCACCGCGATCATCGCGACGTCCCGGTTGGCCGCGACCATCTGCTTCGGATCGAAAGCCACCCGTTCGACGGCGCTGGGCCGGTCGGCGTTCAGCCGGCCGGCGACCGACTGCACGGTCGCGAGTTCCGCGTCGGTCAGCGCCCCGCCGCTGGCACGTTTCACCACGATCACGCCGGTGGTTCCGACGCGATCCGGGAAGGCCTTGCGGGCCAGCGCGGCGGCACGCGCCGACTCGGCACTCGACGGCAGGAAGGCCGACTGATCCGAGTTCGTGATCGACGAGATCGACGGGGCGAGGGCGATGATCCCGGCCGCGGCCACGATCCACGCGGCGATTACGACCCAGGCGCGCCGGGTCACGGCGCGGGCGAGGCGAGCGAACATGGCGTCCTCCCAGATACTCGCGTCAACACCGGTATGGCCAACCGTTCGCGAAGCGAGCTAGAAATGCTGCATGTCATGCCAAGTGGCATTGACTGCCACTTGGCATATCATGCCACACGGCTTTTCATGCCACCATGAGAGGGTGGTCACTGTGAATCCGCTGTCGAACTCTCCGGCGCCGCCTGCCGAGCCGGCCATGGCGTCACCGCGACCCGCCGATGCTGACGGCGTGGAGCCGGCCGAGCCCGACCTGAACCGGCGCGAGCGGAAGAAGCGCGAGACCAGGGATGCGCTGGAGTCCGCGGCGCTGCGCCTGTTCGCGGAGAAGGGCTACGACGACACCACGGTCGAGGAGATTGCCGAAGCGGCCGACGTCGCGGTCCGCACGTTCTTCCGCTATTTCCAGTCCAAGCAGCACGTGCTCTTCGGCGACGTAGCACACGATGTCACCGGCCGGCTGCGGGGCGCGCTGAACGCACAGCCCGACTCACTGGCACCGGTCGTCGCGGTGGGCGCGGCCCTGGGACTACTCGGCCTGGACAGCGATGACGAGCGCCGCCAGGTCCTGGACCGGATGCGGTTGCTCGAGAAGCTTCCCGAGTTGTCCGGGGCGTACCACATGATCTTTCAGGACGTGCACGATGTGATCGCCGAATTTACCGCCGAGCGGGTCGGTGCCCAGCCCAAGGATCTGCACCCGCAACTCCTGGCGAGCGCCGCGACCGGAGCGATCAAGGCGGCTCTGCTGGTGTTCGAGCACGCACCCGACGTGCGCCCGCTCGATGAAGTCCGCGAGGAGGCGTACGAGCTGCTGACCGCCGGGCTGCACGACGTGGTCCGCTGAACCGGACGCGGTCGCCCGCTCGGGATGGGTTGCGGCGGCCGGCTATAACCGGGGCCGGTGATCCGGCTACAACCGGGGCCGGTAATGCAGCAGGACCACTCCGTTGCTGAGCGGGCGTACCTCCTCTAGGCGCAGGTCACGCCGTCCCGCGACGTTGTCGAACAACCGCGGGCCGACGCCGAGGACGAGTGGCGCCACCATGATCGTCAGTTCATCCAGCAGGCTCAAGTTGATCAGCCCGCTGACCAGCTTGGGGCTGCCGGGCATGTGGATGTTCGCGCCCGGCATCCGCTTGAGGTGACCGATCTCCTCAGCCAGGTCGCCCCGGAGGATGGTGGTATCACCCCAGGTCGCCTCCTCCGGGGTCAGCGTCTTGGATACCACGTACTTCCGGGCTCCGTTGAGGAATGCGCCCTGCGGAGTCGACTCGCCCACCGGCGGCCACATCTGGGCAAAGTTCAGGTACGTGGTGCGGCCGAGCAGGACCGCGTCTGCCTGGTGAAATGCCTGTTTCATGATCGCGGCGGCCTCGACGTTGATGTCGAGCCAGTTCGAGGGCGTGTCGCTCACGCCGTCAAGAGTCATTGCGAGCCCCGCCACGATCTTGCGCACGCCGTCGTCCTCCCCGGTGGCCTACCCGTCCAGGCCGTCGATGTACGTGGCCGGGACGTGATCGGTGAGCCATACCCCGTTGTCGCTGCGGTAGAACCCGAAGCCGTCACGGGCCATCCGACCCGAGTCGATCCGGAGGACAAGGACCCGATCCGATCCCCGGCGCGCTCCGACCATGCGCGCGGTCTGTTCATCCTTACTCAGATGAACATGGTGACGCTGGCGCTTGACCAGACCACGCGCGCTGATCGAGGCGCGGTTGGCCGCGATGGTTCCGTGGTACAGCATCTCCGGCGGTGCGGCGAGCGGCAGCGCGAGATCAATCGGCACGCTGTGGCCCTGGCTGGCCCGGATCCGCTCGACCCCATCCGGTCCGACCGCGATGGCGAACCGTTGCTTGTCATTGCCGGCGACAACCGCGTCCAAGGTCGCCCGATCCAGCTTCAACGCGACCAGGAACACGTTGACGTCCACCCAGCCCTCGGCATCGAGCGTGACGCCTGCGGTTTGCGGTGCGTGCCGCAGGACGTAGGTCATGCGCTTGCTGATTCGTACTAGATCTTTCATCGTGTCGCCATCGTCCCGCGGCGCGGCAAATCAACGCCAGCGGATTTCGATGATCGCGGTCGCCTACCGGGGCCACGACGCCCGGGCTTTTCATGACCGGCCTATTGCGCCGACTGCTCGGCGAACATCCTCAGATCGCGACGTTCGATCGCGGCCGCCATCAGTTCGCCGAACCGGTCCGGGGTGCAGGCGAACGCAGGCACTCCCATCGCGGCCAGGGCAGCAGCGTTGTCGTGGTCGTACGCGGGCGCGCCCTCGTCGCTCAGCGCCGCCAACACGGATCACGGTGCTACCCGCGACAGCGGAAAGCACGCGCTCCGAGCGCGTGCTTTCCGCTGTTCTGCGTCAGTTGTTGTGCGTCAGTCGCCCTGACGCTGCTGCGGGATCTGACCCTGCAGCAGCGCCCGAACCTCAGACTCGCGGTACCGGCGGTGGCCACCCAAGGTCCGGATTGCGCTGAGCTTGCCCGCCTTGGCCCAACGCGTCACGGTCTTCGGGTCGACGCGGAACATCGACGCTACCTCGGCCGGGGTCAGCAAGGGCTCTGGCTCGTGCGTACGCGATGCCATCGGTCACTCCTCCATATATGCCTACAAACGGTGACCGGGGTCCCGCCGGCCAGCGCGTTTCTATGGTCCGGCTCGTCCGCCATGTCCGACATGGTCCGAACGGCCGAAGGTACATAGATGGAAGGATGATGAATGACCGATTTATCATGATTCCAGATGACACATGATGTCTTATTTGGGCCGTAAATTACGGTCCGTATGTGGCCAGATACGAAGCGTTCTCCAGCTAATTTGACCGCTCCAAAAGTTGAATCTCCCGCCATCTGGCAACTATTTGTTCATACGTCGCAGAAGCGACATCTACCTCACCGCGTGACAATGATGCAAGACCCGCTGTAATCAGTCCGGGTGAATCGTCTTCCTTGAGGACATCGTCCGGCAGCAAGGTCGCTAACCCTCCGTAATCAAGCTCCACCACGGACCTCGGGTGAAACTCCTCCAGCCACCGCGCACCTTCCTCGACCGCCTCGGTCACCGGCGCGTTACCGAGCGCCTTTCGCAGCACCGCATGCGCGCGATGAGCGCGGCGCCGGGCCTTGGAGATCTCGGTGCGGTAGATCAACGAGCGGTTGCCCGGCTCCAGGGTCAGTTCGCGCTCGGACAGGTCGACGAAGACGAACCAGCGCAGCGGGATTCCCCAGGTCGCGATCTGCTCGTGCACCCGTGGCATGCCTCGCTCGAGCACATGCGAGCCGTTGCGCCAATCGTCGACGACGGTTCGCGCCAGCCCGGCCAGGATCGGCGGCACGAACGCGTCCGCCAGCACCTCAGGCACCCCGTCGCGGGCGGTCAGCGCCGCCTCGGCCACCCGGACTCGCAGGTTCCAGGGGCAGATCAGCAGGGTCTCCTCGGTCTCCATGATGTACGCGTCTTCCGGCAGATCGGGCAGCCGGGTCCAGCCGGCCCCGAGCGCCTCCATGACCGCCGAACGTTGCCGCCTCGGGCCGTCGAGCGTGCCGATCGCTCGCCCTTCCTTCACGTACCGGCGCCAGTAAACCTGCCGTTCCCGGTCGAACGCCGTCAGCGGCTCGTAAACACGTAGATACGCGGCGAAGTTGGAAGGCACATTCGGATCGTGCCACGGCCCACGCCGAAGGGACCAGAACGCTGGCCTACATTCGGCCGAGCCGATGCTCAGGCATCACCCGGTCAGCGCACGTTACCGCCAATCAGGCAATAAAGGGCGCATTACAAATGCACCCAGCACATGCAGATATGACCTTGACGTGGCTAGTCTGAATGCGCCCGGCACCACCCCGGCCGGCGCGCGCATCACCCGCGGCCCCACAAGGTGTCGCGACCGCATTGTCAGGAGCTCTAGATGGGTGTTTTCACCAGCGACACCGGCCACGAACAAGTGGTCTTCTGTCAGGACAAACCGACCGGCCTGCGCGCCATCATCGGAATCTACTCAACCGCGCTCGGCCCGGCTCTCGGCGGGACCCGCTTCTACCCGTACGCCTCGGAAGAGGCCGCGCTCCACGACGTCCTCGACCTGTCCCGCGGCATGGCCTACAAGAACGCGCTGGCAGGCCTGGACCTCGGCGGAGGCAAGGCGGTGATCTGGGGCGATCCGGAGAAGATCAAAAACGAGGGCCTGCTGCGCGCGTACGGCCGGATGGTCGAGTCGCTCGGCGGCCGCTACTACACCGCTTGCGATGTCGGCACCTACGTGCAGGACATGGATGTCGTCGCTCGCGAGACCCGCTACGTCACCGGCCGGAGCGTCGAGCACGGCGGCGCCGGAGACAGCTCGATTCTCACCGCCTGGGGCGTCTACCAGGGCATGCGCGCCGCCGCCGAGCATGTGTACGGCACCCCTTCGCTCGCCGGTCGCAGGGTGGGCATCGCCGGCCTTGGCAAGGTCGGCAAGTACCTGACCACCCACCTGCTCGACGATGGTGCCTCCGTGGTCGCCACCGACGTGTCGGAGAAGGCGCTGGCCTGGGCCCGCAACACCTACCCGCAGGTCGATCTGGTGCCGAGTGCCGCCGAGATGATCGCCTCGGACATCGACATCTACGCCCCCTGCGCGCTGGGCGGCGCGCTGAACGACGAGACCGTTGCGGCACTGCGCGCGAAGATCGTGGCCGGCGCCGCGAACAACCAGCTGGCCCACCCGGGCATCGAAAAGTTCCTGGAAGACCGCGGCATCCTGTACGCGCCCGACTACGTGGTCAACGCGGGCGGCGTGATCCAGGTCGCCGACGAGATCGAGGGCTTCAACTTCGAGCGGGCCAAGCTGCGGGCCACCAAGATCTACGACACTACGAAGCAGCTGCTTCAGCTCGCCGCGGCCGAGGGCGTACCCCCGGCGGTAGCGGCGGACCGGATGGCCGAGCGCCGGATGGCGGAGATCGGTCGGCTGCGCACGATCCGCATCTAACCGGTCGAACTCGGCTAACAGGGCAAATGCCGCCATCTGGCTCCGACATTGTGGCAAGGCGCACAGGAAGAGCCAGATGGCGGTGGGCCGAGGTGTCGAATCCGGCCCGCGACATGTACCGTATGAGCCACGAGAGATGCCTAACGTCATCGGGGCCCGCCTGGTATGGGCTGCCCCGTAATTCTGTGCGAGGGGGTCGAGCCATGGGGCGCGGCCGTGCTAAGGCCAAGCAGACAAAGGTGGCCCGGGAGTTGAAGTACCACTCCCCCAACACCGACCTCGCGGCCCTGCAGCGCGAGCTCGGTTCGTCGAACAACCAGTTTGACCAGGTTGACGAACCGGATGACGCGAACGAGGACGAATTCGACGAAGACGACGAGGATGACGCAGCCGCCAATTGGGCTCGTCGTTCCGGCTGACGCTTAGACACATACGATGAGCACGTGGGAGGTTCCGCGTGCTCATCACGTGTCTTCGTCCGTCCGAGTGATCGTTAAGGACGGTGGCGGGCTTCAGCGTGCCGCCGCCGTCCTTGCCGTGAGCTGCCGACGCTCGTCGAGGGCGACGCGTCCGAGGCCGTCCGGGCCCGGCCAGGTGCGAGCGGCCGGCCGACAGCGGCTCACCACCGTGCCAAACCACCGAGAACCGGGGCGCGGCAGCCGCCCACTCGTTGACCGTCTCTGCCACGGCCCGCGCCACATCGACGCTCATCTTCTTCGCGTAAGCACGTTCCGGCAGATAAAGCAGTAGTCGCAATCCAGGTTGCACAAGCTTGTTGGCTGCATGATGACGGACGGCACGAAAGCGATCCCGTGCATCCCCGTCCACATGGCGTATCAGCCTATGGGCCAAATCGCCTGCCCGATAGATTACTCGGTGCGCCATCCTGACCGATTGCGAAACATGCTCGGAAAACCGCCGCGCCGGACGGCACGACCGCGGCCGTGCCAGGCTCAGCCGCGGGTGTGCGAGCCCAGCATCTGGACGCGGCCGGAACCAGCGATGATCTCGCCCGCGCTCCACGCACTCACCTTCCGGGCCGCGAGGAACGCCAGCGCACGGTCAGCGTCATCGGGAGCGACGATCGGCGAACATCCCGACGCCCATATTGAACGTCGACTCCATCTCGCTGTCGTCGATCCTGCCCTTTCGCTGGATCAGTTCGAAGATCGGCTGCGGTCGCCAGGTGGACCGGTCGACGACGGCGTCGACGTGTTCCGGCAGTACCCGCACCAGGTTCCCGGGGATGCCACCGCCCGTGACGTGGACGTACGCCCGGACGTCAGTCTCGGTCATCAGGTCGAGGCAGTCCCGGGCGTAGATGCTTGAGTCGGGGTAAGCAGCTCCTCGCCCAGCGTCTTCTGCCGGCCCAGATCCTCGACGATCGTGTCCAACCGCATCCGCCCAGCACCGAGCAGCACATGGCGGACCAGCGAATATCCGTTGGAGTGCATCCCGGACGAGCCCATTGCGATGACCACGTCACCGACCTGCACGCGGTCCCGGCCAAGGATGGCGCTCTCCTCGACGATCCCGACGCCGGTACCCGAGATGTCGTACTCGTGCGGGGCCATCATGCCCGGATGCTCCGCGGTCTCGCCGCCCAGCAGGGCACACCCGGCGATACGGCAGCCGTCGGCGATGCCGGCCCCGATCTCGGCCACCCGCTCCGGAACGACCTCGCCGCAAGCGATGTAGTCGAGCAGGAACAGCGGCTCGGCGCCGCAGGCCACCAGGTCGTCGACGACCATGGCGACGAGGTCCACGCCGACCGTGTCGTGAATGTCCAGCTGCTGGGCGATGACCAGCTTGGTGCCGACACCATCGGCCGACGAGGCCAGGATCGGATTCTTGTACTTCGCCAGTTTCAGCCGGAACAGGCCGGCGAAGCCACCGAGGTCACCCATGACCTCGGGACGCCAGGTGCGATGCACCTTGGTCTTGAGCATCTCCACGGCCTGCTCGCCCGCGTGGATCGACACGCCCGCGTCGGCGTAGGTGACCGTACGCGCCCGCCCTGCCTCGGCGCCCGCACCGCTGAAGGCCCGACGGTCGTCGTCGCCACTGTGATTGGCGTTGGTGCCGGACCGCTCGCCCACGTGCGTCACTGGTATCCCCTTTGTGCTTCGTTCTGGCGCCAGGTACAGCGCTTTCATCTTGCCACCGCCGAGGTGACCGAGCATCAGCTCGCGCTTAGCGCTTGGCTCCGGCCGCGGTTTCCAGGCCGGGCCCGGCGCCTGAGCCGTTGACCCCGTTTACTACCTGCGAGCCACCGGCCCCGTTTACCGCGTGCGTGGTGCCGCTGCCTCCGGCGGTTTCGGCAACCAGCCGGCTCATGTCAACACGGCGGCCCACGCCCTCGAGAACGTGCTTGCCGACCAGGTTCTCCTCGGGCAGCTCGATCGGGTACACGCCGTCGAAGCAGGCTCGGCACAGCCGGTTTGCTGGCTGCTCCGAGGCGGCGATCAAGCCCTCCAGCGACACGTACCCCAACGTGTCCGCGCCGATCGACCGGCGGATGCCGTCGGTAGTCCAGGTTGCCGGCGATCAGCTCGGCCCGGGTGGCGAAGTCGATGCCGTAGAAGCACGGCCACTTGACCGGCGGCGACGAGATGCGCACGTGCACTTCGATAGCGCCGGCCTCGCGCAGCATCCGGACGATGGCGCGCTGGGTGTTGCCACGCACGATCGAGTCGTCCACGACGACGATCCGCTTGCCCCGCAGGACGTGGCGCAGCGGGTTGAGCTTCAGCCGGATGCCCAGTTGCCGGATCGTCTGGGACGGCTGGATGAAGGTCCGCCCGACGTAGGCGTTCTTGATCAGACCCGATCCGTACGGGATCCCCGACGCCTGCGGCGTATCCGATAGCGGCCGGCGTGCCCGACTCGGGCACCGGGATGACCAGATCGGCCTCCACCGGGTGCTCCTGGGCCAGCCGGCGGCCGACATCGACGCGGGCGTCGTAGACGTTGCGGCCGGAGATGGTGGTATCCGGCCGGGCCAGGTAGACGTACTCGAAAAGGCAGCCCTTGGGATCTGGCGGTGCGAACCGCTGCGAGCGCAGCCCCTGCTCGTCGATCGCGATCAGCTCGCCAGGCTCGATCTCGCGGACCACCGAGGCACCGACGATGTCCAGCGCGGCGGTCTCGCTGGCGACCACCCAGCCGCGCTCCAGCCGGCCCAGAACCAGCGGTCGCACGCCGTGCGCGTCGCGCGCGGCGTACAGCGTGTACTCGTCCATGAAGACGAAGCTGAACGCACCACGCAGGGCGGGGCAGCACCGACATCGCCGACTCTTCGACCGATCGATCCGGGTCGGCCGCGAGCAGATCGGTCACCAGAGCGGTGTCGGACGTTTCGCCTTCGGCCCCTTCGCCGGCCAGCTTGGCCAGCTCGGCGCGTGTTGACCAGGTTGCCGTTGTGAGCCAGCGCGATAGTGGTACCGGCCTCGGTCGCCTTCAGCATCGGCTGCGCGTTCTCCCAGGTGGATCCGCCGGTTGTGCTGTAACGCGCGTGGCCGATGGCGACGTGCCCGCGCAGGCTCGGCAGGGTCGACTCGTCGAAGACCTGAGCGACCAGGCCGAGATCCTTGTAGACCACGACGCCGGAGCCATCGCTGACCGCGATCCCGGCCGCCTCCTGGCCACGATGCTGCAGCGCGTAGAGCCCGAAGTAAGTGAGTTTGGCCACTTCCTCGCCCGGGGCCCACACCCCGAAGACGCCGCACTTGTCCTGCGGGCCAGGGTCGTTGCGCGTCGAGGTTATGGGTCAGCTGGCCGTCGCCTCGGGGCACCTGCCGCTCCTTCGATCATGGTCCGACTCGTTGCGCGTCGGCGGTCGAGTCGCTGTGGTTTCGACGGGCCCGGTGGCGGCGCAACACGCCAGGTCACCGGCCCTCGACCACCGGCCTCATCCGGGTAATAGCACACCCGAACCCACCGCCCGCAAGTGTACGCGAGCAGCAATCCGGCCCGACCCGGCTCACCCGGTGGTGGCGGGTGCACCCACGGTCACCTTCCGGTCACCGGAAGGAATGGTGAGAGGTCCGCACGGATGCCACTGGATCGGATGACGCCGGTCGTGACCGCGTTATCCCAGGCGATTTCACCAGTCGCAACTTTCACCCAGGTCACCGCGTCCATCTCGATGACATTCGGCGGCGTGCCGCGGGTATGCCTGGGACCGTCTATGCATTGAACAACACCAAAAGGTGGGACCCGCACCTCGACTGATCGGCCAGGCGCGGCCTCTGATAAAAGCCGCAAAAGCACCCGTACAGCATCACGGAGGTCCGATCTGTCCACGTCTCGCCCTTCACGGAACGCATTGATCACGATGCTGACGGCTTCGTCATTCGGGTACGCACGGGACATGACGGGACGATACGACCTGTGGGCTTGCCCGGTACCGACTACCCCTGTCTTTCTGGACGGCGATAAAACAGGCATAGTTGCCCAGGAAATGTGCGCACGGGGCGGTGCGGGTGCTCCCGTAGGGCGACGGTGAGCCCGTGGGCAGCGGCTTGGACTAAGGCGGTGAACGTGACTGCGCAGCGACGTACATGGGTGCTTCGCGCAGGAATGTTGGTGGCGCTGGTCGCGACCGCGATCGGTGTTACTCCGGTAGCGGCGCACGCGGCTCCGGCGAGCGTGCAACTGACGGCTAACAAGACATCGCTCAACTTCACGGACGGCGGTTCCTCGCAAACCCTGACCGTCAACGTCAAGAACATCACGCACCCACTGACCAGCCTGCAAGTCCAGATGCAGATGGATCTCGGAACCGGCGCCAGCATGTTCGACGTTTCGGTGGTATCCGGTTGTACGGGGACGCCCTGCACCGTTGACCTAACCAATGCCTCGGGCCCCGACAACGCGGACGTGGTCTACAAGATCACGCCGCACACCGGCGTCGTACAGCCCGGCGGCGCACCGAAGACTGTCACGCTCACCGTTACCGGAACGGCTTCGACGGACGGCAGCACCGCATCGGTAAGCGTCAGCGCGAAGCTGTCCGGGCAGCAGCTTTACTCCATCTCCGGCATCGTCAAGGACGTGCAGACCGGCAAGCCGATCAGCGGCGCGCTGGTCAACCTGCAGGACTCGGCGGGCAACAGTTGGACGGAGACCACCGGCTCGGACGGCAAGTACGTGTTCCAATCGACCGCCTCCAAGCCGATCCAGTCCGGCAATGTCACCATCGGCGCGACCAAGTCCGGCTATGAGATCAAGACTCTGCAGCCGCGCGCCTTCGGCACCGGAAACATCACCAGCTGGAACATCGCCCTCACTCCGAAGGTCGTAGCCAAGCCATCGGCGACCCCGTCAGCGACACCGACGGATACCGCGTCGGCGACGGATTCGCCATCGGCGACCGACTCGGCGGCCAGTGACGCCCCAAGCGATTCGGCAGGCGCGTCCGGTGGCTCCGCTGTGCTCGGCGGTGGCGACCAGGGCACCGGCGGCGGCTCTCACTTCCTGACCATCGTTGCGATCGTCGGCTTGCTGCTCATTCTCGGCGGCGGCGGGCTGATCGCGTACATGTTCTACCGGCGCCGCAATGGCGGAACCGAGGGCGGTTACGACGACGGACCGCACGTACCCGTCGGCGGCGGCATGGGCGGCGGCGGCCTGCACCCATCGAGCGGGTCACCATATCGGAACGCCGCCGACCCGACCGCGGTGGTGCGCTCGCCGATGGCTGAGGCGCCGACCATGATGCATCGTCCGGCCCCGGCGCCCCGCCGGCCGTACGAGCAGGCGCCCGGCTTTGCCAACGGCTATGACGCCCAGCCCCCGTACGGCGATCAGTACGCCGAGCACGGCCACCCGAACCGGCCCCCGATGCCGCGGCCGCCGGTCGACCCGTACCAGCAGCCGGGTTCCGGACAGCCGGCCTATGCCGCCGAACCAACCGGCTACATGGCACCGCCAGACCGTGGCGCCGCCGGTGGCTACGGCCAAGGCGGGTACGGCCAGCCGGCCGGGGCCACACAGGGTTACCCGCCGGCCGAGCCCGGCTACGGCCAGAGTGGATTCGCCGGCTCGCCCGGTTATGACCAGGGTGGATACGGCGGCACCACCGAGGCGGCGCCGGGATACGGTCAGCAAGGCTACGAGCAGCCCGGGTACGGCCAGGACGGCTACCAGCAGCCGGGATACGGCCAGCGGTACGGCCAGTCGGCCACGCCGGATCCGAGCTACGGTGACCAGGGCTACAGCGGCCAGAACTACGGTGACCAGGGCTACAGCGGCCAGAACTACGGCGGCCAGGACGGCTACCAGCAGCCGGGATACAACCAGGACTACAACAACCAGGACTACAACAACCAGAATTACGGGAGCCAGAACTACGGCGGCCAAGGCTACGGTGACCAGGGCTACGGCGGCCAGGATTATGGCGGCCAAGGCCACAACGACCAGAGCTACGGCCAGCACGCCCAAGGCGGCCAGCACAGCGCCGGCTATGACCAGGGCGGCTACGACCAGAACGGTTACCAGCAAGCCGGCTACGGCGATCAGGGCGGCGGCTACGACCAGAACGCCCATGGCGGCCGCGCTACGAGCAGCCCGGCTACGGCGCCGACTCGCGAGGTGGCCACCAGGCCACGCCGGGCGGCTATCGGGGTGGCTACACCCCGCCCAACGAGCGAGGTCAAGTCGACTGGCTGGACGACTGAGCCGAGTCCATCCAGTCCACGTCTGAAGACCGAATGCCCGCGACCATTGGTCGCGGGCATTCGGTTTCGTTATGACGGGCCAGTCACTCCGCGGTGTTGTTGTCCACTACGTGGCCGAAACGGCCCGCGAGCGTTCCGGACAACGCCTCGCGCAACTCCCCCAGGGTGAGCGCCATCAGGCCGTCGAAGGCCAGTTCGTCGCTTCCTGGAACCACCGCACCGATCACCGTCGCGGTCTGGCCCGCGGCGGCGCAAAGCGATGCGAAGTCCTTCTCGTTGCTGGATGGCACGCAGACGACGGCCCGCGCCGCCGACTCCGAGAAGAGTGCGACCGCCGGGTCGAGACCTTCGGGCAGCTTCACCGCCGCGCCGACTCCACCGCGAAGGCACGACTCGACGAGGGTCTGGGCCAGGCCGCCGTCGGAGATGTCATGCGCGGCGGCGATGATTCCGCGCTCGGCCGCCTCGCGGATGACCGCACCAAGCCGCTGCTCGCCTGCGAGGTCCACCTGAGGCGGCCGGCCGCCAAGATGATCGTGCTCGACTGCCGCCCACTGCGAGCCGGACATCTCGTCGCGGGTCTCACCGAGCAGGAACAGTACGCCGTTCTGGTCGGGGAATCCCATCGGCACCCGCTTCGTCACGTCGTCGATGATGCCGAGCACCCCGATGACCGGAGTCGGATTGATCGCCACCGTTCCGGTCTGGTTGTAGAAGCTCACGTTGCCGCCGGTGACCGGGATACCCATCTCGGCGCACCCGTCGGCCAGCCCGCGCACCGCCTCGGCGAACTGCCACATCACCGCCGGATCCTCCGGCGAGCCGAAGTTGAGGCAGTTGGTCACCGCGGCTGGGGTCGGCCCCGGTCACCGCCACGTTCCGGTACGCCTCGGCCAGCGCGAGCTTCGCGCCCTGGTAGGGGTCGAGCCGGGTGTACCGGCCGTTGCCGTCGAGCGCCAGCGCGACACCGACGCCGCTCTCCTCGTCGATCCGGATCATGCCCGAGTCTTCCGGCTGAGCCAGGACCGAGTTGCCCAGCACGTACCGGTCGTACTGCTCGGTGACGAACGACTTGTCGCACAGGTTGGGGCTCGCGATCATCCGCAGCATCGTCGCCCGCAGTTCGTCGCCGGTCTGCGGCCGGGCCAGCGTCTCGGCCCGGTCGGCCTGGAGCAGCGGGAGGTCGGACGGCTCGCGCATGGGGCGGGCATAGACCGGCCCGTCATCGGCGAGCGAACCCGGCGGCACGTCCACCACGTTCTCGCCGTTCCACGTGATCACCAGCCGCCCGGTGTCGGTAACCTCACCGATGTCAGTGGCGAGGACGCCCCACTTCTCGGCGATGGCGAGCACCGCCTTGAGGTTCTCCGGCGTGACGATCAGCAGCATGCGCTCCTGGGACTCGCTCGCCAGGATCTCGTGCGGCAGCATCGACGGCTCACGCAGCGGCACCCGTTCCAGGTAGGCGCGCATCCCGGTGCCCGCGCCCGCGGCCGTCTCGGAGAGCGCGCAGCTGATGCCCGGCGGCACCGAGGTCCTGGATTCCGACGACGAGCCCGGCCTCGTACAGTTCCAGGCACGACTCGATCAGCAGCTTCTCCATGAACGGGTCGCCGACCTGAACCGACGGCCGACGGGCCGCGCTGTCGTCATCGAACGTGGCGCTGGCAAGCACGGACGCCCCGCCGATGCCGTCGCGGCCGGTCTTGGCGCCCATCAGCACCACGACGTTGCCGGGACCGCTCGGCGTTCTTGCTCTGCAGCCCGTCGGTCGGCAGGACCCCGAGACACAGCGCATTGACCAGCGGGTTGGCCTGGAAGCATGCGTCGAAGACCAGTTCGCCACCGACGTTGGGCAGGCCGAGGCAGTTGCCGTAGCCGCCGACGCCACCGACGACGCCGGAGAACACCCGAGCGGTGTCCGGATCGTCGACGGCGCCGAACCGGAGTGAGTCCATCACGGCGACCGGCCGGGCGCCCATCGCAAGGATGTCGCGCACGATGCCGCCCACGCCGGTCGCGGCGCCCTGGTGCGGCTCAACGAAGCTGGGGTGGTTGTGCGACTCCACCTTGAAGGTGACCGCGAGCTTGTCGGTGACCGCGATGACGCCCGCGTTCTCGCCGATTCCGGCGAGCATCCGGTCACTCTTCGGCGCCTTCTCGGCGAACTGGCGCAGGTGCACCTTGCTCGACTTGTACGAGCAGTGCTCGCTCCACATGATCGAGTACATGTAGAGCTCGGAGTCGGTCGGCCGCCGGCCAAGAAGCAGCTTGATCTTGGCATATTCGTCCGGTGACAAGCCGAGTTCCTCGTACGGCTGTGCCGTGTCCGGCGACGCCGCGGCGCGCTCGATGGTATCGATCATCGGGACTCGCGGGCTCGCGGCGCCCGAGCCCGGTTCGATGGAAGTGGTCATGCGGCGGCTCCGGCAAGGCTCTTCAAGACCGAGGCGAACATCACCAGCCCGTCGGTGGACGGGCCGGTGAGCAGGTCGATGGCGTGCTCCGGATGCGGCATCATGCCAACCACGTTGCCGGCCTCGTTGCGGATGGCCGCGATGTCGCGCATGCGAGCCGTTCGGATTGCCTCCCACATACCGGGCGACGACGCGGCCGTCGGCCTCCAGCTCGTCCAGCGTCGGCTCGTCGGCGACATAGCAGCCCTCGCCGTTCTTGACCGGGATGACGCCTCCTGGCCGTCAGTGAACCCGCTCGTCCACGATGTGGTGGTGGACTGATCGCGAGGCGCTGATCGCGATTGCGGAAGTGCAGGTGCGAGTTGCGGGTCAGCGCTCCGGGCAGCAGGTGCGCCTCGCACAGCACCTGGAAGCCGTTGCAGATGCCCAGCACCGGCAGGCCGGCGCCGGCGGCGCCGATGATTGAGCTCATCACCGGCGAGAACCGGGCGATCGCGCCGCACCGCAGGTAGTCGCCGTAGGAGAAGCCGCCAGGCAGTACGACCGCGTCAACCCCTTGCAGGTCGGCGTCGGCGTGCCAGAGCGCGATCGCCTCGGCGCCCGCGTACCGGACCGCGCGGCGGGCGTCGCCGTCATCCAGCGAGCCGGGAAACGTGACGACGCCGATCTTCACTGCGCCTCGTCCGTCCGGATGGTGAATTCCTCGATCACCGGATTTGCCAGCAGCTTGTCCGCGATCTGGTGGGCTTGGTCGAGGTCGGCGTCGCCGGCGAACTCGATTTCGATGCGCTTTCCGATGCGTACCGCCGAGACGCCTTCGACCCCGAGGCGCGGCAGGGCGCTGGCCACCGCCTGGCCCTGAGGGTCGAGGATTTCCGGCTTCAGCATGACGTCGACTACGACGCGAGCCACGGGGTTCTCCCAGCCTGAATAGCTTGTAACGGGCATCTTCACACTACCGGACGGGGTATTGACAAGCGCCGTGGCCCCGGCGTATCGACGGCCCCCCAATCCGCCCGGCGACACCGGCTCAGCGTAGGGGGATGCCTACTCGAAGGCGGAAATCCCGGTGATGACGGCAAGGGTCAGGCAGATGAGTGCGGCCAGATACCGGATCATCGACAACCGCACGTACCGGAGCAGGACCCGGCCCAGCAGCACGGCGGCCCCGGATACCGTCACCAACCCGAGCCAGGAACCGGCGAACACCCCGTACGCGTTGTTGCCCTTGGCCACCAGACCTGCCGTGAGCAGCTGGGACAGATCACCCCATTCGGCCGCGAACAGCACCACGAAACTCGCACCGATGGCCCGCAGTCCGTGCCGGGGCGCTTCCGGTGCGGCCGGCGTTTCGGAGACCTCTTCGACTCGCGACTGGCGTGCGCTGCGAAACAGCAAGATCGCGCCGGCCAGGAACAGGATCGCCACGGCACTCTCGACCAGATTCTCTGGGAGCAACGTGAGCAGTCGCCCGGCCGCCACCGCCATCAGGCACTGGACGAAGAACGCGCTGGCGACACCGATCCACACCAGCAGTGGCCGGTACCGGGTCGCCAGAACCAGGGTGGCGACGAAGGTCTTGTCTGGAAGCTCGACCGGAACGATCAGGACGAAGGCGGTGGCAAGCGCGGCGACGAACCCGCCCATCAGGGCGCCCAGGGGCGACCGGTGATCTTCTCGTACGCCGCGACATACCGCTGCCTGGTGGCCGCGACGATCTCTTCAGGCAACTCGGGTCCGGGTGCCGTCTTATCCCATCCGCTGGTCTCCAGCCAGTCACGCAGCGGCTGCTTGTCGTAGCTTGGCTGCGCGTGGCCCGGTTCCCACCGGTCGGCCGGCCAGAAGCGAGACGAGTCCGGTGTCAGCACCTCGTCGGCCAGGATCACGTGGCCGTCGGGCGTGACCCCGAACTCGACCTTGGTGTCGGCGAGCAGGATGCCGCGCGGCTCGCACATCTCGCGGCCTCGATCCAGGATCGCGATGGTCAGCCGCCGGAACTCGGCCGCCCGGTCCGCACCGACCTCGGTCAACCACCTGCTGGTACGACATCGGCTCATCGTGCTCGCCGACGGCGCCCTTGGTCGTCGGCGTGAAGATCGTCTCGGGCAGCCGGGATCCCTCGGTCAGTCCGGTCGGGCAGGGGCACGCCGCAGACCGCGCCGTTGGCCCGGTACTGCTTGGTCCCAGAGCCGGACAGGTACGCGCGAGCCACGCACTCGACCATCACCATGTCGAGCCGCCGGACCAGCATCGACCGGCCGGCCAGATCGGCTCGCCCGGTGAACGGCTCCGGAAAATCGGCCACATCGGAACTGATCAGGTGATTGTCGATCAGATCGGCGAGCTGGTCGAACCACCACAGGCTGAGCTGGGTGAGGATCTTTCCCTTGTCCGGGATCGGGTTGGGCAGCACGACGTCGAAGGCGCTCATCCGGTCGCTCGCGACCATCAGCAGCCGCCCGTCGCCGGCGTCGTAGAGATCGCGCACCTTGCCCGAGTGGATCGGGGTGGGAAGAGACGAAGTCACGCCAGCAGTCTTCCAGGCCTGATCACCTTCGCACCACGCCGCCGCCACCCTTTGACGGAAGCGTCACCGTCGGGGCCGCACCCCTATCGGTGTCTTGGCTAGCGCCTGAGCCCATGAGCCGGAGATTCACCGGCGACTCACAGGATCGGAGCCGGCCGGTAGCCGGCCACCTCCGGATGGGCGGCCACGATCGCGGCCACCCGCTCCGAGATCGACGCCACCTGCGCCGAAGCGGCACCGACGAATGCTGACCGGTCGGCCACCAGGGCGTCGATCTCGGCCCGGCTCAGGCCGAGGCGCGAGTCGGCGGCCAGGCGATCGAATAGATCGTTGTCCGCCGCCCCCTTCTCCCGCATGGCCAGTGCCACGGCGACCGCGTGTTCCTTGATGGCCTCATGCGCCTTCTCCCGGCCGACTCCACGCCGGGCGGCCGCCGACCAGCACCTTGGTGGTGGCCAGGAACGGCAGGTACCGGTCGAGTTCGCGGGCGATCACGGCCGGGTAGGCGCCGAACTCGTCAAGGACGGTGAGGAATGTCTGGAACAGACCGTCCAGCGCGAAGAACGCGTCCGGCATGGCCACCCGGCGTACCACCGAGCACGACACGTCGCCCTCGTTCCACTGATCTCCGGCCAGCTCGCCGATCATCGACAGGTAGCCGCGCACCACCACGGCCAGGCCGTTGATCCGCTCGCACGAGCGGGTGTTCATCTTGTGCGGCATCGCGCTTGAGCCCACCTGGCCGGCCTTGAATCCCTCGGTGACCAGTTCCTGCCCGGCCATCAGGCGGATCGTGGTGGCCAGCGAGGACGGACCGGCGGCGGCCTGCGCGAGGGCGGAGACGACATCGAAGTCGAGCGAACGCGGGTATACCTGCCCGACGCTGGTGAGCACGCTGGCAAAGCCGAGGTGCTCGGCAACGCGGGCCTCCAGGGCGGTCACCTTCGCCTCATCACCGTCGAACAGGTCGAGTTGGTCGGCGCCGGTGCCGACCGGGCCCTTGATGCCCCGCAGCGGGTACCGGCGCATCAGGTCGTCGATCCGCTGGTACGCGAGCAGCAGCTCCTCTGCCGCGTTGGCGAACCGCTTCCCCAGCGTGGTGGCCTGAGCGGGGACGTTGTGCGACCGGCCGACCATCACCGTCGCGCCGTGCTCGACCGCGAGCCGGGCCAGCCGGGCCAGCGCGGCGACCACGCGGCCGGAGATCAGTTCGAGGGAGGCGCGGATCTGCAACTGCTCGACGTTCTCGGTGAGGTCACGGGACGTCATCCCCTTGTGGATGTGCTCGTGGCCGGCGAGCGCGGAGAACTCCTCGATCCGCGCCTTGACGTCATGCCGGGTGACCTTCTCCCGGGCCGCGATGCTGGCCAGGTCAACATCGTCGACGACCGCCTGGTACGCCTCGATGACGCCGTCGGGCAGCTCGATGCCGAGGTCCCGCTGGGCCGCGAGTACCGCGATCCAGAGCCGGCGCTCGGCCCGGACCTTTTCCTCCGGAGACCAGATCCGGACCAGCTCCTCGCTGGCATAGCGGGCGGCAAGCACGTTGGGTATGCGGGGCTTCGTCACCGGCCGATTCTCGCAGTACCGACGGCCAGCGCCGCCATCCGGGCCGCGCCGGAGACGGGACGTCGCCGCGGGTGGTGCGCGCCGGGCGGGCGCGACGTACCGCCGGGGTGGTACCCGGATCGGAACCGCGTGTCGTCCGGGTGGGGTATGCCGCCGCCAAGATCGGCGCCTAGTGTCGGAAGCTATGACCGACACTGTCGTAGGACTCCCACCCGGCTACCGCACCACGTTCGCCAAGATCATGCGGATTCTCGCCATGCCCACCGGAACCGTGGCGGTGATCCAGTTCGCCCTCGCCGGATTCGGTGCCTTCGGGTCGTTCGACCACCACCACAACTGGGGGCCGCACGAGACGGTCGGGACCGTCATCAGCGTCCTGGCCCTGCTCACCATGATCGCGGCGATCGTCGCCCGGCCGGGCACGCTGCCCTTGGTGGCCACCATCACGCTGTTCGTTCTTGCCGGGCCGATCCAGCCCCTCCTCGCCTCCGCGGGGAAAGACCACGCCTGGATCGGCGCCCTGCATGCCCTCGGCGGTATCGCCATCCTGGCCATGTGCGGGCTGGCATCTCGCAAGATCAACGTTAGCGATACCTGAGTGCTTGTTCCTGAGATGGCCGGGGCGCGGCCACGCCGGTGGCGCCCCGGTCATGCCGGATCAGACCGCCGGCATCGGCCCGGTCACTCGCCGATATCGACCGGCTGGCTGGGGTAGATGCCCTTGATCAGGTCGGGCAGCGCGGTCCTCAGGGTGGTCGGGTAGACGATGTCCGGTGTCGCCGCCAGTTCCTGCGCGTTCCACCACCGCAGCCCGAGGATCTGCCGACGCTCCAGTTCGGTGAAGCCGGCATCGGAGACGACCGTCGTCGAGGTCCACCCGACGAAGTACCGCTCCCGCTGGACCAACCAGTGTCCGTTGAACTCGAACTCGACCAGCCGGTTCCAGATGTGCGGGCCGAGTCGCAGGTCGCCTATCCCGGTCTCCTCCGCAACCTCGCGGGCCGCGGCCTGGGCGATCGTCTCGCCGCTCTCAACGCCGCCGCCGACCGGGAAGTGCCAGCTTCCTCTCTCCGGGCTGGCCGGGTCCTGGCCGTGGATGAGCAGCAGGCGATTGTCGTCGCCGATGAGCAGCACACGGGCGGAGACTCGGTTGAGGACGGTGAGATGGGCGGGGCGCTCGGTCATCGCTCCAGTATCGCGGTCACACCCTGACCGCCGGCCGCGCAGATCGAAATGAGCCCGCGGCCGGAGCCGCGTTCGGCGAGCAGCTTGGCGAGCGTCGCCACGATCCGGCCGCCGGTGGCGGCGAACGGATGGCCGACCGCCAGCGACGATCCGTTCACGTTGAGCCTCGCCCGGTCGATCGAGCCCAGCGGCGCGTCCCGCTCCAGCCTCGCCTTGCAGAAGTCGGCGTCCTCCCACGCGGCGAGGGTGGCCAGCACCTGGGAGGCGAACGCCTCATGGATCTCGTAAAACTCGAAGTCGGCCAGCCGCAGCCCGGCCCGGTCCAGCATCCGGGGGACGGCGTACACCGGAGCGGTCAGCAAGCCCTCACCGCCGTGCACGAAGTCGACGGCGGCGGTCTGCGAGAAGGTCAGGTGGGCCAGAACCGGCAACCGCCGGGCCTCGGCCCACTCCTCGCTGGCGAGCAGCACCGTCGAGGCGCCGTCGGACAGCGCCGACGAGTTTCCGGCGGTCATCGTCGGGCGCTCGTCCCGGGTTCCGAAGACCGGCTTGAGCGCGGCGAGCTTGTCAAGTGTGGTGTCCGGTCGAAGGTTCGCGTCGCGCGACAATCCGAGGTACGGCGTCATCAGGTCATCGAAGAACCCACGTTCGTAGGCCGCCGCCAGACGCTGGTGAGATGCCAGCGCCAGTTCATCCTGCGGGCCGCGCTCGATGTGCCACTCGCGGGCGGTGATCGCGGCATGCTCGCCCATCGACAGCCCAGTGCGTGCCTCCGCGTTGCGGGGGATCTCCGGCTTGAACGCCTGCGCCGGCCGCAGCTTGCCAGCCGCCTTGAGCCGGGCCCCCAGCGAGCGAGATCGGTTGATCTCCAGCATCGTCCGTCGCATCTGCTCGTTCATTTCGAGCGGCGCGTCCGATGTGGTGTCGACACCGCCGGCGATCCCGCAGTCGATCTGGCCCAGGGCGATCTTGTTGGCCACCAGGATGACCGTCTCCAGGCCGGTGCCGCAGGCTTGCTGTACGTCGTAGGCCGGCGTATGCGGATCGAGACTGGAGCCGAGCACACATTCGCGAGTCAAGTTGAAATCCCGGCTGTGCTTGAGCACGGCACCGGCGGCGACCTCGCCCATTCGCGCTCCGGCGAGCCCAAACCGGGCCACCAAGCCGTCCAGCGCCGCGGTGAGCATGTCCTGATTGGACGCGGTCGCGTAGTGGCCGTTGGAGCGCGCGAACGGGATTCGGTTGCCACCGACGATGGCCACCCGACGGATCTCGGACACCGGCTCCTCCTACGTTTGTCCGGCCGCGACTCGCGTCAACAAACTCCCGGCCGCGACTCGCGACATCAACGGTTCTCGCCTCGACACAAACTTACTCGCGAGTAATATTGGCGTCCAGCCATACGGCAACAACGAGGAGCCAACGTGTCTGATCGTTATGCCAGGTTCGCCGCCTCCGGTGCCGGTCGCACCGTGGTCAAGAGGCTGGGGCTGCCGAATCCGCCGCGCCTGCGCCGGCACCGCCCGGGCGAGACCATCGCCGCCGGCCCGGTTGCCATCGGCGGCGCCGGCCGGCTGGTCAAGCCGGTACGGGAGACGGTCGAGGCGGCCGGGGTCGCGCTCGCTGACGGCGATGATCAGCACGGTTTGGGCGCGCTCATCTTCGATGCCACCGCCATCACCGGCCCGGCCGGGCTCGACGAGTTGTACTCGTTCTTCCACCCCCGCGCTCGCAGCCTGGCACGGTGCGGTCGGGTCATTGTCCTCGGCACTCCACCGGCCGATTGCGAGTCGCCGGAGGCGGCCACCGCTCAGCGGGCGCTGGAGGGCTTCACGCGATCGGTCGGCAAGGAGTTCGGGCGTGGCACGACGGCGCAGTTGGTCTACGTCCGCCCCGGCGGTGAGGACGGCACCGCTTCGACCATCCGGTTCCTGCTGTCCGGACGATCCGCGTACGTGTCCGGCCAGGTCATCACCATCGATGCCACCGAGGTGGCCGCGCCGCCCGATTGGGAGCAGCCGCTGGCCGGCCAGATCGCCCTGGTCACCGGTGCCGCGAGGGGCATCGGCGAAGCGATCGCGACCGTCTTCGCCAGGGACGGGGCCACGGTGCTCTGCCTGGACGTGCCGGCCGCGGGCGATGCTCTCGCGCGAGTGGCCAACCGGGTCGGCGGGTCTGCGTACCAGCTGGATCTGACCGCCGCGGACGCGCCGGCCAAGCTGGCCGCGCACATCAAGGACCGCTTCGGCCGGCTGGACGCGGTGGTGCACAACGCCGGGATCACCCGGGACAAGACGTTGGCCCGGATGGACGAGACCGGATGGGCCTCGGTTCTGGACGTCAACTTGCGAGCGCCACTGCGGGTCAACCAATCCCTGCTCGACGACGGCCTGCTGAGCGACCGTGGTCGGATCGTGGGCGTGGCGTCGATCGCCGGCATCGCCGGCAACCGCGGCCAGACCAACTACGCGACGTCCAAGGCCGGCGTGATCGGGATGGTCCAGTCGCAGGCCCCCCTGCTGGCTACTCGTGGCATCACCGTCAACGCGGTGGCGCCAGGCTTCATTGAGACGGCGATGACCGCGAAGATGCCGATGATGCTCCGCGAGGCCGGCCGCCGGATGAACAGCATGGCGCAAGGCGGGCTGCCGGTCGACGTCGCCGAGACGATCGCCTGGCTGGCCGCCCCGGCATCGGCGAACGTCACCGGCAACGTGATCCGGGTATGCGGGCAGAGCCTGCTGGGGGCATGATGACGGACCTTCCCGCGATGCCCCCGGTATCCAGGCTGGCCGCGGTCCGCGCGTCGCTGCGACGCTCGCGGCCGGCCACTCTGCCGGAGGAGACCCTGGTGGTACGGGCGGTGCGCGGCACCGTGGCGCACCTGTCGGCGTATAACCGGGTATGCGGTTTCCGGCTCGGCGACCGGTTGCCCATCACCTATCCGCACGTGCTGGCGTTCCCGCTCGCGATGCGGTTGATGACCGATCCGGACTTCCCATTCCCGGCCGCCGGCACGGTCCATATCGGCAACGCACTGTGGCAGCGACGGCCGCTGCTGATCGACGAACCGATCGACCTGTCGATCCGGGCCATCGATCTGCGCCCGCACGACCGTGGCCGCCAGTTCGATCTGGTCACCACCGCCACCGTCGACGGCGAGGACGTGTGGCGGGATACGTCGACATACCTGCGGCGTGAGTCCCGCTCGCGACAGGAGTCCGAGCCGCGATCAGGATCGGAGCCCCCGGACCGGCCGTCGGCGCTATGGCGGGTGCCGCGGGAGATCGGCAAGCGCTACGCGGACGTCTCCGGCGATCACAATCCGATCCACACGTCCCGCCTCGGGGCGCGGGCGTTCGGCTTCCCGAAGCCGATCGCCCATGGAATGTGGACAATGGCACGCGCGGTCGCGGCGCTGGAAGGGCGGCTGCCCCCGGCTTACACCGTCGAGGTCGCGTTCAAGCGGCCGATCCTGCTCGGCTCTACGGTGGCGTTCCGTAGTGATCGCGAGGGCTCCGGATGGCACCTGCGGATATGGAGTCCCGCCTCTGGCAAGCCGCATCTGACCGGGACCGTCACGGCCTGAGCACACCGAGCCCTCGCCGGCCGCTCGTGGCGTCTGCGCGAGCGTCTGACGAGGGCGACCCCCGGTGTTGCGGTCGGCGGCGCGGCTTCGGTACGCCGCCGGGAACCCCAATACCAACCCCTTTGGAAAGGGACTTGCTACGACGTCGTCCCTGGGGACGGCGTCGCGCTGGGCAGGCTGGGAGTTGCCGGAGCGCCCGGCGCGCCGTTGCGCCCGCCGTTCCTCTGGAACCAGCCTGGACCAGCCGGTCCGAATCGCTGACCCGGTCGCATCTGCGGTCCGTGGTGGCGAATGAATCCCCGGTCGTCGCCACGCCCACCGTCATGCAGAGCCGTCGCCGTAATTCCCCAGCCGAGGAGACCACCGAGGACTAGTCCGGCGAGCCCCACCACGAGGTACCGAGACCATGCTGGAAAGCGGTCTCGTGGAGCCGCCGCCGGCACCGCTGCGGATGGCGGAGGAGGAGACGCCGCCGGCACCGGGTGGGTGACGGGCACTTCGTTTGGAGCTGCTTCGTGCGATTCGTTCGATTCGGACATGCTCCCACCTCTTTCGTCGGGCGTGTCCTCTCAGCCACAGACTCTTCCCGCTGAACCTCGGAGTTTGCTCGGATGTCGTTGCGTATTAGCCGTGAAGCGTCGGCGGGTCGCACCGGGCCGGATCCACCGGCGGCTGCCACACTGCCCCGTCAACCAGATTCCCGACACCCAGCCAGATGATCCCCATACACCGGGTGGCCAGCGCCTCCGGTGTCAGTTCCGGCGAGGAGGCCAGCCAGTCGGCGAGCGACTCGCCCGCACCCACCAGGGCATGCGCGAGGGTGGAAAGCTCGTCCGGGCGAGGTGTGCGGCCGCGTGCCAGCACCGCCCGCGCCAGCATCCCGTCCACCACGTCGACCATGCGCGCCCGCATCATGGCGCGCTCGGCCGCGAACGCACCCCGTGCCTGCGCCGACAGCACCGACCAGCCGGCTCGGTTGGCGGCGACGAACTCGAAGAACGCCCGCATCCCACGCCATAGCTGCTGCTCCGGATTCAGGCCCGGGTCGACCACGTCGACGATCGCCTCCAGCAGCCGCGTGCCTTCGCGATGCAGGCAGGCGACGAAGAGCTCCTCCTTGGACCCGAGGTAGGCGTACAGCATCGGCTTGGAGACGTCGGCCCGCGCAGCGATGTCATCCATCGACGCGTCGTGGAAACCGAGCTCCGCGAACGCGGAAACGGCGGCGTCGAGCATTTGCGGCTCGCGCACCGCGCGCGGCAGCCTCTTGGTCGGCACGCTTGCCAGTCTACCTACTGAAGCGTAACGTTACGCGCGAGTAACTTAGCCCACACTGGAGGATTCCGTGGCCGACATCGACCTGTCCGACTTCGACTCGCTGGACCCCAAGCAGTTCGCCCAGCGCGTCAAGAGCGCCTCGAACGACAAGCTGGCCGCCGTGGTCTCCGGCGCCTCACGCGACAAGGTCCTTGGCGCCATCTTCGAGCGGATGCCGGCGCTGTTCCGCGCCGACCGGGCCGGCGACACCAACGCCGTGGTGCACTGGATCATCGGTGACAAGCCGGACGGCGGAAGCGACACCTACGAACTGGTCATCGCCGACGGTGCCTGCGCTCTCTCGCCGGTCCCGGCGCACGACCCCAAGGTGGCGTTGACCCTGGGCGGTGTCGACTTCCTCAAGGTGGTCTCCGGCAACGCGAACCCGATGATGCTGTTCATGACCGGCAAGCTGAAGGCGAAGGGTGACCTGGGCCTGGCTGCGAAGATCGGCGACCTGTTCAGCATCCCGAAGGCCTGACACGGATGAGTGAGTTTTCACTCGACCTCAGCGAAGAGCAGCAGGACCTTCGCGACTGGGTGCGTGGTTTCGCCGCCGAGGTCGTGCGCCCGGCCGCGGCCGAGTGGGACGAGCGCGAGGCCACGCCATGGCCGATCATCCAGGAGGCCGCCAAGATCGGCCTGTATGGCTTCGAGTTCCTGGCGAACCTGAACGGCGACCCGACTGGCCTGTCCATGCCGATCGCGCACGAGGAGCTGTTCTGGGGCGACGCCGGCATCGGCATGTCCCTGATGGGCACCGGCCTCGCGGTCGCCGCCATCTTCAACAACGGGACCCCGGACCAGCTGTTCGAGTGGGTGCCGCAGTGCTTCGGCGACGCCGCCGAGCCCAAGGTCGCCGCGTTCTGCTCGACCGAGCCGGAAGCCGGATCCGACGTGTCCGCCATGCGGACCCAGGCCCGCTACGACGAGGCGACCGACGAGTGGGTACTGAACGGGCAGAAGTCCTACGCGACCAACGGCGGCATCGCCAACGTCCACGTTGTCACCGCCTCGGTCGATCCCGAGTCTGGGCTCACGCGGCCAGGCCGCGTTCATCGTGCCGCCGGGCACGACCGGCCTGGTCGGCACGAAGAAACTGAAGAAGCTCGGATTGCGCGCCTCGCATACGGCCGACGTGTTCCTCGACGACGTACGGGTGCCCGGGCGGTGCTTGGTCGGTGGCAAGGAGAAACTCGACGAGCGGCTGGCCCGGGCCCGCGAGGGCCAACGGTCGGCGGGCTCGGCAGCGATGCGTACCTTCGAGTCCACCCGGCCCACGGTGGGCGCCCAGGCGCTCGGGATCGCCCGGGCCGCGTACGAGTATGCGCTCGACTACGCCAAGGACCGCGTCCAGTTCGGCAAGCCCATCGTCGAGAACCAGGCGATCGCCTTCGCACTCGCCGACATGAGAATGGAGATCGACGCCGCGCGCCTGCTCATCTGGCGAGCGTCCTGGATGGCGCGCAACAGCCGCCCCTTCGAGGCCGGCGAGGGCTCGATGAGCAAGCTCAAGGCCGGCCTCGTCGCGGTGAAGGCCACCGAGCAGGCGGTGCAGATCCTGGGCGGGGCGGGGTACCTGCGGGAACATCCGGTCGAGCGGTGGTATCGCGACTCGAAGATCTACACCATCTTCGAGGGCACCACCGAGATCCAGCGGCTCGTCATCGCTCGTTCGATCTCCGGTGCTCCGATTCGATAGGGAGATCGCCGCGCTGGCGCACACCGCCAAGACCATGGGCCGGCGCGGCCTTCTCAATCCCGGGCGGCCGGACCGCGTCATGCGGCAGCTGTGGGCGTTGAAGTCCTGGGGGTACGGGCTCGGCGGCGAGCTGCGCTCGGCGGCCGCTCGCAGCCCCGATCAGGTAGCGGTGATCGACGACATCCGGGCGCTGACTTACCGCGAATTGCTCGACGCGGTGACCATCCGGGCCGCTCAACTGCAGGCCGCCGCCCCCACGAGCCGGGTTGGGCTGCTCCGCCGCAACAGTGCCGACTTCGTCATCGACACCATCGCCTGCGCTGTCGCCGGGTACGACGTGGTGCTGATGAACACCGCGCACGCGGCCGCTCAGATCGCCTCGATCCGGGACGCGCAGCGGATCTCCACGTGGCTGTGCGACGACGAATTCGTACCGGCGATCGAGCGGACCCGGCTGCCCGCCGCCGACCACGGGGTCCACGTGCGGCCGCCCAGCCGCGAGGGCCGCACCATCGTGCTGACCTCCGGCACGACCGGCTGGCCGAAGGGTGCGCGTCGACCCACCTCATCCGGCCTGGGACCATTGATCAGCGTCCTGTCCCGGATTCCGCTGCAGGCCCGCGACCGGATCCTGATCGCCGCGCCTATGTTCCACACCTGGGGCTACGCCGGGCTTCAGATCGGCCTGGCGATGCGGGCGACGATGGTGCTACGGAGCCGCTTCGACGCCGCCGACGCGCTGGACACCCTGGTCCGCGAACGGTGTGACGCCATGTTCGCGGTACCGGTAATGCTGTCCCGCCTCCTTGAGGAGCCGCCGCGCCAGACCAGTCTGCGGGTGGCGGCTGTCAGTGGCTCGGCCCTGCCGGCCGACCTGGCCACCGCGTTCATGGACACGTATGGCGACGTGCTCTACAACCTCTACGGGTCGACCGAAGCGTCATGGGTCAGCATCGCCAGCCCCGCCGACCTGCGCATCGACCCAACCACGGCGGGGCGGCCGCCGTACGGAACCACTGTCAAGATCATTGACGGAGCTATCTACGTCCACAACGACATGCTGTTCGAGGGCTACACGAACAGCTCCGGCGGGCGTCTGGTTGATGGCCTGCTGGCCACCGGGGATCGGGGCCATTGGGGCCGGGACGGGCTGCTGTTCGTCGACGGGCGTACCGACGACATGATCATCTCCGGTGGCGAGAACGTCTACCCGTCGACCGTCGAGCACGCGATCTCGGCCTTTCCCGAGGTGGCCGAGGTGGCCGTCTTCGGAGTCCCGGACCGGGAGTTCGGCGAGCGTCCCGCGGCGTGGGTAGTGCTCCGGCCGAACACGTCACTCACCGCGGACGACATCCGCGAGGCGGTGCGAACCCAGGCCGGGCGGTACTGCGTACCTCGTGATATTCATTTCCTGGCCGAACTGCCCCGAAACGCAGCCGGAAAGGTGGTCCGGCGCCAGCTACCCGACTTTTGATCGTGGGGCTACCATGCGCCTCATGCCGTCTTCCAAGCGAACGACCATGGCGCGCCGCGGCCTTGCGATCATGACCGGCGCCGCGCTCGCCGTCAGCGTGCTCGCCGGCTGTACCCACAAGAAGAGCACAGGCAGCACCGACAGCGGTCCGCTGCCGGCCGCCGCCGACCTGATGACCCAGTCCGAGTCGGTGATGAGCGACCTCACGTCGGTGCACTTCGTGATCAATGTGAACGGCATGCTCCCGGGCATCCCGCTCCAGAGCGCGCAGGGCGATCTGACCAAGGAAGGCAACGCCAAAGGCACGGCGAAGATCGTCGAACTCGGCGCCACCGTTGAAGCCAAATTCGTAATCCTCAACCAGGACTTCTACCTCAACGTCGGCACCGGCGGGTACCAGAAGCTGCCCCTGGCGACGGCCTCGTCGATCTTCGACCCGTCGGCGATCCTGGACCCCAACCGCGGCATTGTGAAGCTCATGTCCGCCGCCACGAACACCAAGACCGAGGCCAAGGAGCAAGTCAACGGCAAGGACGCCTACCGGGTTGCGCTGACCCCCGATCCGGCGTCGATCAGCGGGCTGATCCCGGGTGCCGGGGCCGGCACGGAAGGCAAGATCTGGATCGACGCCAGCTCCCACGAGGTCGTCAAGGGCGTGTTCACCGTTCCCGGATCCGGCGGCGCAAAGGGCGCCACCGTCACCATCACCATGTCGAACTTCAACGCGCCGGTGACGGTCAATGCGCCCTGAGACCCCCGCCGATTGACGCCTCGATCGCGGCGCCGCCACCTCGGGTGATGCGGCGCCGCGTCGCCATCAGCGCCGGTGGCCTCGCGGTGCTTCTGGCCGCGCTGGACGCCTACGTGGTGGTCAGCATCCTGGTGACCATCCTCGACGATCTCCAGCTGCCGATTAATCACCTGGAACGCGCCACCCCGATCATCACCGCGTACCTTCTCGGATACGTCGCGGCCATGCCGCTGATGGCACGCGTGTCGGACCGGTTCGGGCGGCGCATCGTCATCTACATCTGCCTGGCCGGCTTCGCCGCCGGATCGGTGCTGACCGCGCTCGGCGGATCGATGCAGTCGCTGGCCACTGGACGGGCCGTGCAGGGCCTGGCCGGTGGTGCCCTGCTGCCGGTCACCCTGGCGCTGGTCGCCGACCTGTTCGCCGAGCGGTCCCGGGCCACCGCGCTGGGTGCCGTCGGTGCCGCGCAGGAACTCGGCTCGGTGCTCGGACCGCTCTACGGCATCGGGCTAGCCGCGCTGGTCGGCTGGCGCGGGATCTTCTGGATCAACATCCCGCTGGCCGCGCTGGCCGCCATCGCGGTGCATTTCGCCGTACCCGGTGGCCGGGTTCAGAAGGGCGAACGGCCCCGCGTCGATGTTGTCGGCGGGCTGCTGCTCGCGCTCGGCCTGGCCGCGCTCGTGGTCGCCCTCTACAACCAGGACCCGGAGAAGTCGGTACTCCCGTCATGGGGCCCGGCCATGCTGACTGTCGGCGGCGCGCTGGTGCTCGCGTTCGTGGCCTGGGAATGGAAGGCCCGCACCAAGCTGCTGGACATGCGGGAGGTCGGCAAGGCACCGTTCTTCGCCTCACTCGGCGCCTCGGCGTTTGCCGGCGCCGCACTGTTCGCCACGCTGATCTTCATCCAGCTCGACGGCCAGTTGGCCCTGAACCTATCGGCGGCCAAGGCCACCCTCATCCTGGTCCGGTTCCTGGCGGCGCTGCCGGTCGGAGCCGTGGTCGGCGGGCTTCTGGTGCGCCGCCTCGGCGAGCGCTGGGTCAGCTTCGGCGGCCTGGTACTGGCCGGAGCCGGGTACCTGCTGATCTCGCGGTGGCCGGTACACGTGCTCGCGACCCGCCATCATTTCGGCTTCGTGTCCATCCCGGTAATGGACAGCGATCTGATCATTGCCGGCCTGGGCCTGGGACTGGTCATCGCGCCCCTGTCGTCGGCGGTGCTGCGGGTGTCACCGGAAACCTCGCATGGGATCGCGTCGGCCGGCGTGGTGGTGGCCCGGATGATGGGCATGCTCCTCGGCGTGTCCGCGCTGGCCGCCTGGGGGTTGCACCGGTTCCAGGAACTCACCAGGGGAGTGTCGCTGGCGGACGTGCTCGGGCTCTCCGGCGCCGAGAGGCAGGCGGCGGTGGACAAGTACAACGCGGCGATCGACGCCGCGCTGCAGACCGAGTACCGGGAGATCTTCCTGATCACCGCCGCCCTGTGCGGGTTGGGGGCGCTGGTCAGCCTGCTGCTGCCCGGTATCCGGTCCCGGACCGCCTCCACACCATGATCAAGTGCGAGATCTTGAGCACTGGACGCGCCCTGGCGACGTCAGATGCACTAGATCTTGCACCGGATCGTGCACTGAATCATGGAGCGCGCGACAAACTGTGCGCTACGAGGGGATCGTGACCGCCCCGGCGACCGCCGCCGCCGCGATATCGGAGCGATGCTGCGACCCGGCCAGGCGCACCGACTCCACCAGCCGGTACGCCGAGTCCCGCGCCACCGCCAGAGTCGGCCCAGTGGCGGTGCAGCAGAGCACCCGCCCACCGGACGAGCGGAGAGTTCCGGCCTCATCCAGTCGGGTGCCGGAGTGCAGCACGCCAGTGGCGAAGCCGCCGGTGACCTCTCCGCCGGTCACCGGCGTCGACGGGTAGCCCTCGGCGGCGACCACGACGGTAACCGCGGCACCGTCTCGCCATCGCAACGGCGGCACCGCCGCCAGGCCGCCGGAAGCAGCCGCCATCAGCAGACCGGCGAACGGGGCATCCAGCATGGCGAGCACCACCTGTGTCTCCGGGTCGCCGAACCGGCAGTTGAATTCGATCACGCGAGGTCCCCGGGCGGTCAGTGCCAGCCCGACGTAGAGAAGGCCGGCGAACGGGGTACCGCGACGCGCCATCTCGGCCAGCGTCGGCCGTACCACGGATGCCATCACGTCGTCGACCAACGATTCGGGCGCCCACGGCAACGGCGTGTAGGCACCCATGCCGCCGGTGTTCGGGCCGGTGTCGCCGTCACCGACCCGCTTGAAGTCCTGTGCCGGCTGCAGCGGCACGGCATCGGTGCCGTCGCACACCACGAACAGCGATACTTCGGGGCCGTCGAGGTACTCCTCGATGACGACCCGGTGCCCGGCGGCAAGCACCGCGCCCGCGTGGTCCAGCGCAGCGGCCCGGTCCGTGGTCACCGCGACGCCCTTGCCCGCCGCCAGCCCGTCATCCTTGACCACGTACGGCGTGCCGAACTTGTCCAGCGCGGTCTCCACTTCGTCCCGGGACGAGCAGGTGACCGCCCCGGCGGTTGGCACACCGGCGGTGAGCATCACATCTTTGGCGAAGGCTTTGGAGCCCTCGATCCGGGCGGCTTCCGCGGACGGACCGAAGCAGGCGATTCCCGCTGCGCGTACGGCGTCGGCAACTCCCGCGACCAGCGGCGCTTCCGGGCCCACGACGACCAGATCCGCCTCGATGGCGGTGGCCAGGTCGGTAACCGCGGCCGGGTCAAGTGGATCAACCGACGCGAGCTGAGCCGATCCGCCGCCAGCCAGCCCGACGTTCGCCATACCCGGGTTGCCAGGCGCGCATACCAGCGCGGTCACCTCCGGGTCGTCGGCTAGCGCCAGGGCCAGGGCATGTTCGCGGCCGCCAGTACCGATCAGGAGTACACGCACAACCGCAGATGGTACGCGACGCGGGGATCCCTCGACTTTGCGTAGGGCAACCCTACGGCTAGTCACGACATCTTGACGCTCGTTGATGATCACCGATCTGATATCTCCAGCCCGGGTAGACATCAATTGATGTCTGGCGGGCATGGCGTGCACCCATCCCCTTGGTGCAAGAAAGGAGCTCCAGCATGCGATTGGCTCGTAGAGCCCTAATCGTTGTTGGCGCGGCGGCACTCACTGTGCCGTTTGCTGCTAGCAGTGCCTTCTCGGCGCCCACCCGCGGTTCGATCAGCGGGAGCGTGCCGGGATGGACGCGGGCGGCACACGCGACCGGATCGACTAGTTCGTCCAAGCGTGTGTCGTTCAACGTGGTCCTCAAGCTTCGCGATCAGGCCGGCGCGGAGGCACTCGCTGCCCGCGTGTCCGACCCGAACAGCAAGAGCTACGGTCACTACCTGACCGCCAGCCAGTTCAACGCGAAGTTCGCGCCGACGGCGGCGCAGGTCAAGAAGGTCAGCGCTTACCTGCGCGGCCAGGGCATCAAGGTGTCCGGCGTCGCTGAGGGCAACCGCTGGGTCGAGGCGAGCGGCACTGTCGCTCAGATCAACCGCGCCTTCTCGACCACGCTGAAGAACTACAACTACAAGGGCAAGCAGATGTTCGGCCCGTCGAAGGCGCTGTCGCTGCCGTCGTCGGTGTCCGGCGTCGTCGGTGCCGTTGTAGGTATCAGCAGCGAAGGCCAGTTGCGTCGCCCGACGTCGCTGCGTGCCGGCAACGGCGGCAGCGTGGTCAACGACGCCGCCCCGAGCGCGAGCGCCACTCCGGCCCCGTGCTCCCACTACTGGGGCGAGAACACCCAGACCCTTCCCGAGGCGTACGGCCAGACGGTCTTCCCGACCCCCGGTTGTGGCTACGCGGCGAAGGACCTGCGTAACGCGTACGGCATGCAGTCGGCCGTCGCGCACGGCAACGATGGGCGCGGCGTGACCGTCGCGATTATCGACGCCTACGCTTCGCCCACGATCGTCGCCGACACGAACGAACTGTCCGCCGAGAACGGTGAGCCGGCCTTCAAGCGGGGTCAGTACACCGAGACGGTGTTCGGTCCGTTCACGCTCCAGGACGAGTGTGGCGGCGAGGCCGGCTGGAACACCGAGGAGTCCATCGACGTGCAGTCCCTGCATGGCGTGGCGCCGGGCGCGAACATCCACTACATCGGTGCCGCGAACTGCGACACCGGCATCGATGACGCGGCCAACTACGTGATCCAGAACCACGTGGCGGACATCGTCAGCAACTCCTACGGGTACATCGGTGAGGGCGGCCTCGGCGACGAGGTCAACGTCGAGCACTCGCTGTTCCTCCAGGCGGTTGCCGAGGGTATCGGCTTCTACTACTCGAGCGGCGACTACGGTGACAACACCGCGATCGGCGACCCGATCCCGGAGCCGGACTTCCCGGCGTCGGACCCGCTGGTAACCGCCGTCGGCGGCACGACGCTGGCCCTCAAGGCGAACGGGAAGCGGGACTTCGAGACCACGTGGGGCAACTACTACGACAGGGTCGACTACACCCAGGACCCGCCGGCCTACAGCCTTCCGCTGCCTGGCCAGTTCCTGTCGGGTAGCGGCGGCGGCGTCAGCAACCTGTTCCAGGAGCCGGCCTACCAGAAGCTGGCCGTCCCTGGAAAGCTGGCCCGCCTGAACGGCGGCAAGCCGATGCGCGTCGTCCCCGACGTCGCGGCTCTTGGCGACCCGGAGACGGGCTTCATCATCGACTACGCCGGCGCTCACTACCAGTACGGCGGCACCAGCCTCGCGTGCCCGATCTTCGCCGGTATCCAGGCGCTGGCCAGCCAGGGCCGCCGGGTGCCGATCGGTTTCGCGAACCCGCTGCTGTACTCGGCCACGCACCTGCTCGGTGGTTTCCACGACATCAAGGACCCGTCCTTCCTGGGCATGGGTTCGACGTCGGGCAACTACTTCTTCAAGGCCGCTGACGACACGTCGCTGAAGTCCGTCAAGGGCTACGACGACGGCACCGGCCTGGGCACGCCGAACGGGCTGCTGTTCCTGCTGAGCGAGAAGCTCTTCTAGCCGGAACCGCTCCGCGCGGACGCCCGCAACACCAGCACGGCACCGGGCCCCACCCGATCGGGTGGGGCCCGGTTCGTTCCGGAGGCGAACGAACTACATCAGCTCGTGCCGGATCACGTTCTCATCGCGACCGGGGCCCACCCCGATGACGCTGACCCGGGTCCCGCACAACTCCTCGATCCGCTCCACGTACCGGCGGGCGTTCTCCGGCAGCTCATCAAAGGTCCGGGCCTTCGAAATGTCCTCCCACCAGCCGTCCATCTCCTCGTAAACCGGCGTGGCATGGTGGAACGCCGTCTGGGTCATCGGCAGGTCGTCGTAGCGGACACCGTCCACCTCGTAACCGATGCAGATCTTGACGGTCGGAAGGCTGGTGAGCACATCCAGCTTGGTGACCACCATGTCGGTGATCCCGTTGACGCGCACCGCGTACCGGCCGACGAGAGCGTCGAACCATCCGCAGCGGCGGGCCCGTCCGGTGGTGGTACCGAACTCCGCACCGATCTTGGATAGGTGCTCGCCGGCCTCGTCGAACAGCTCGGTGGGGAACGGGCCGGCCCCGACTCGCGTGGTGTACGCCTTGATGACTCCGATCACCTGACTGATCTGGGTCGGCGGCACACCGGAGCCGACGCATGCCCCGCCCGCGGTTGGGTTGGAGGAGGTCACGAACGGGTAGGTGCCGTGGTCCACGTCCAAGAGCGTGGCCTGCGCACCCTCCAGCAGAACGATCTTGCCGGCCTCCAGCCCCTTGGCCAGTTCCAGGCCGGTATCGGCGATGTACGGCTTGAGCCGCTCGGCGTACTGCAGATACTCCTCGACCACGGCGTTGGCGTCGATCGCCTTGCGGTTGTAGACCTTGACCAGCACCTGGTTCTTCTCGCGCAGGACCAGCTCCAGCTTCTGCCGGAGGATGCCCGGGTCGAGCAGGTCCTGCACCCGGATGCCCATCCGGCCGACCTTGTCGCCGTACGCTGGGCCGATGCCACGGCCGGTGGTCCCGATCCGGGCCGACCCGAGGTAGCGCTCCACCACCCGGTCCAGTGCCCGGTGATGAGGCATCACCAGGTGCGCGTCGGCGGAAATCAGCAGCCGGTCCGACCAGACGCCGCGCTGGGTCAGGCCATCGATCTCGGCCAGCAGCACCTTCGGATCGACAACCACGCCATTGCCGATCACGATGGTGGCCGTCTGCGACAACGCGCCGGACGGCAGCAGATGCAGCGCGTACTTCTCGCCGTCCGGAGTGATCACGGTGTGACCCGCGTTGTTGCCGCCGGAATAGCGGACGACGTAGTCGACGCGGCCCCCGAGCAGGTCGGTAACCTTACCCTTGCCTTCGTCGCCCCATTGCGCGCCGATGACGACGATCGCAGGCATCTGTCCCCGCCTTCCAGCTGAACGTGAACCCGGCTCGACCCCCGGGGGGCCAGTACGGGGCCAGGCTAACAACCGACCAGACAACGGCGTGTGAGGAGGCGTGGTTTCTGATGCCAGATGGGATGCCACACGTCGTCATCTGCAACCTGAGCGACGAGGCGCCGCGAAGTTGCGGTGACCGCCCCCGAGTGCCGGTGCTCAACTGCCGGGACGCGCTGACCAGCGGCGGAGCGACGGTCGAACTGACGACCGCGCGGTCCGACGCGGACATCGACGCCATCGTCGCGGCGTTCGACGGCCCGGCACGGCCGGACGGGCTCGCCTGGCCGGCAAGCGACCCGCAACGGCGCCTGGTCATCGCCGCGAACTCCGACAGCGAGGTTCGGGGCGTGATCCGCCGCATGGTTCGCCGTTGGGCGCCGCCGCCGAGCCGCCGGCCGGCCGACCTGCCACCCGGCCGTACCCTCCCGGATCTGCCGCCGGTCGGCATCCTGCCGATGGCGGTGGTGAAGCTGGTCGACGAACTCGGATTGCCCCGGGACCCGGTCGATGTGGCCGATGCGGTTCTGGCCGGCCGGGTCCGCCGGTTCGACCTGTTCCGGTCCGACGCCGGGCCGGTCACGCTGCACGGCGCCCTCATGGGCGGGGTGAGCGCTGAGGGCCTCATCGCCCCGTGGCATGGCCGTGTCGAGCTTGACGACACCGCGCTCGCCGATCCAGCCGACGCGATCCTGGCCTGCGCGGTGGCCAACGCCGCCGGCTACACCCGGCTCGATGACGCCGGGCTGGCCGGGATCGAGCTGGCACCGCGGGCGGACGCGACCTCCGGGTCAATCACCGTCGCGGTCGCGGTCGCCCAGCGTGCCAAACCACGGTTCGGCCGGTCCCGAGTACGGGTCGAGGTCCGCCGGGCAAGCGGGCGCGCGGTGTCGGTCACACCGGCCGATTCGGTACCGATGGTGGAAGACGGCATCGACGCCACGCTGACCCGCAAGCGGGCATGGTGGGTCGAGGCCGGCGCGTGGGGCATCTTCGGCTAGGTGCTTGCTCCGCTCTCGGCGGCAGGTCAGCCGGCCAGCGCGTCGGCAGCCGCCGGGTCACAGTCCCGCAAGAACTGAGCGCACCGGGCGGCTTCATCCGCCTCACCAATCGCGTCAGCACTGCGAGCCAGCATGCTGAGGCAACGCAGGAACCCCTGATTGGGTTGGTGCGACCACGGCACCGGGCCATGGCCCTTCCAGCCGCTCCGGCGCAGCTGGTCCAGGCCCCGGTGATAACCGGTGCGGGCGTACGCGTACGCGGTGACCGCCTGGCCGTCCGCGAACGCCCGCTTGGCCAGCTCCGCCCACGCCGCGCTGTAGGCCGGGTGAGCCGCGGTGGCATCCGCGACCGATGGGGTTCTGCCCTCGGCAACCGCGTCAGCGAGCGCCGCCGCGGCCGCGTCGTCAACGGGGAGCAGGGTCGCTGGAGGCTCTGGCAAGAGGTTCTGCATGCCCACCATTCAACATGGTTGGCACCCGCGAACTGGTAGCTGGGTGGTGAAGTCGGGGTGGCTGCCCGATGGCCAGTCGCACCGAAGGGTTGAGTGCTTGTCCGCGCAAGGGATGACTCGACGCTCGCCAAGCGGCCGGTGTTGAGGCGTGACCGTACAGCGCACAATAGGAAGTCCGGAGCCTCCCCAGGACCCGGCAAGGGAGTTCGGCATCGCCGGGCTCCCTTCTTAATGCACATTTCCCGGCGATCGCTCCTCCCGGCTATCCATCTCACTGCGCGTCCGGGCATGACGGATCGGGTGCGATGGCGCCGCCGGGCCGGGCGGGACGAGATCGAGCCGGATGAGATCGGGCAGGATGATGCGATGCCATCCCCCATGCCGGGCTTCATAGTCGAGCCCACGCAGTACGACGACTCGCCCACCGAGGTGGAAAGCCGCGACGAGTTGGACAGGCACCTGCGCTCCGGCTCACTGGCCGGGCTGATCGTGCAGGGGCTACGACTCGACCAGAACCCGCCCGATCTGAGCCGGGTCGACTTGCGCGGGACGGTATTCGTTGGATGCCGGTTCGCCAGCGATGACGTCGCCGGCGATCTGGTCCGGCGCGGCGTGTCGGTAATCCCGGAGTTCGCCGACCTGCCGTACGCCACCTCACCCAACAACCTCTACACCCCCGCGGACCTGGCGGACGGATTCGACACCTGCGGCTTCGACGGCATGGTCGACACGGTGATCTACCGGCACTTCGTGAGCCACGGGGGCGCCTTGCCGGATGTACGCGAGGCACTCGCGCAACGCCTGCATGACAGCGCTATTGACGATGGCCTTGTGGACGCGACGACCCGGTGGATACGCGACCGCGGACCGGCGACCGTGGTCGGGGTCATGGGCGGTCACGCGGAGTTGCGTGGCTCCGAGCCGTACCGGATGGCCGCACGCCTTGGCTGGCAGCTGGCCAGGTCCGGCCAGCTGATCGTCACCGGCGGTGGCCCTGGGGTGATGGAGGCGGCGAATCTGGGTGCTTACCTCGCGTGCCGGACCGCCGATGAACTCGTCGCGGCGATCGACCTGATTACCAAAGCACCCGACTTCCGGGATCCCGATCCCTACACGGCCGCGGCGATCGCCGTGCGTGAGCAGTATCCGGCCGGCTCGGCGCACTGGGCCACCGCGGGCGGCCTATCCATCCCTACCTGGCTGTACGGGCACGAGCCGGCCAACCTGTTCGCGGCCAGGATCGCGAAGTACTTCTCCAACGCCATCCGTGAGGACACCATCCTGCGGCTGGCCCGCGGGGGCATCGTCTTCGCGCCCGGTCGTGCCGGCACCGTGCAAGAGGTGTTCCAGGCCGCCACCAAGACGTTCTACGCCAGCGACGGCGGGAGCGGGCCGTACATCTTCATGGACCGGACGTTCTGGGCCGGGCTGCCGGCCCCGGAGCTGCTGCGTACCCTGCTCCGCAACACCCCCAGTGGCGATCTGTCCTACCTCGTCCACGTGATCGACGAGGTGGATGAGGCCGCCGAGTTGCTGATCGCCAGCCAGTGACGATCTGGCCGGGGCCGACACGCCCGCACGTTGTCTGGCCGGGGTGGTCCGAGCAGCGTCATCGCCACCCGGACCACCCCGATACCCTTATTTGCCGAGCATGGTCCCAGTCGATCGCAGGTCCTCGCAGGCCCGGACCACGCGCGCGGCCATGCCGGCTTCGGCCGACTTGCCCCACGCGCGCGGGTCGTAGGTCTTCTTGTTGCCCACCTCGCCGTCGACCTTGAGGACGCCGTCGTAGTTGGTGAACATGTGCGCCGCGACCGGCCGGGTGAACGCGTATTGCGTGTCGGTGTCGATGTTCATCTTCACCACGCCGTAGTCGAGCGCCTCGCGAATCTCCGACAGCAGCGAGCCGGAGCCACCGTGGAAGACCAGGTTCAGCGGCTTCTCCTGGCCGTACTTCTCGCCGACCGCCTTCTGGATGTCGTTGAGGATGGATGGCTTGAGCTTGACGTTGCCCGGCTTGTACACGCCGTGGACGTTCCCGAAGGTCAGCGCCGCCATGTACCGGCCCTGCTCGCCGAGACCCAGCTCGGCCACCATGGCCAGACCATCGGCGACGGTCGTGTACAGCTTCTCGTCGATGGCGCCGACGACGCCGTCCTCCTCGCCTCCGACGACGCCGACCTCGATCTCCAGGACCACGTGCGCGGCGGCGGTCTGCGCCAGCAGGTCCTTGGCGATCTGCAGGTTCTCGGTCAGCGGGACCGCCGAACCATCCCACATGTGGGACTGGAACAGCGGGGCCTCGCCGCGCGCCACCCGCTCCTTGGAGATGGCCAGCAACGGCCGGACAAATCCGTCCAGCTTGCCCTTCGGGCAGTGGTCGGTGTGCAGAGCGATGTTGACGTCGTAGTTCTTCGCCACTTCGTGGGCATACGCCGCCAGCGCCACCGCTCCGGTGACCATGTTCTTCACGGTCGGGCCGGACAGATACTCCGCTCCACCCGTAGACACCTGGATGATGCCGTCACTGCCGGCATCCGCGAAGCCGCGAATCGCGGCGTTCAGCGTCTGGGAGGAACTCACGTTGATCGCCGGGTAAGCGAACGCGCCCGCCTTTGCGCGGTCCAGCATCTCAGCGTAGATCTCAGGTGTAGCAATAGGCATGTGCGCCAGTATCGCGCACCGGGCCGGTCCGCGCGGGTCGGCCCCGGTACGTCCCACTTCCGGCGCGACGGACAGGTGACCGCGCGCCCGCTGAGCACGGCATGAACGCGCCAATACCGGGGTAGCGTGACGGTATGCAGCCAGAACCCACGGATGCACCGGTCGAGACGCCACTTGAGGACGCCGCCGAGCAGCAGGAGCCGGCCGTACCGGCCGACGCCGCTGGCGAGGAGTCCACCGATGAGGTGGGCGAAGCGGGTTCGCACCGCGGGCTCGAGGTCGGCGAGTGGGATGCCGTCGAGCAAGCGCGAACCGTGGCGCTCGACGATGACTACCGCTGATCCATCGATCGGAGATCGACCGGCCCCCCGTGCAGGGCGCACACGGCGGCCGGCGAGAATCTTCGACCGCGTTGACCGTTTGGTCGATTGATGGGGCCCGGTTGGCACAAGCGTGCCGTTTGCCGGACCGGTACCTTGATCGGGTGGACTGGAACCTGCGATCGTGCGGCCGCCGCGGCCACGTGACGTACGCGCCGGACGAGCCTGAGCTGCGAGAAGCTTTGCATGTCACCACGCTGGTCGGGCCGGCCTGGCGATGCCTGCGGTGCGGTGACTTCGTGGTCGGCGAGCCGAAGCGATCCGGCCCGGCCGAACACGCGCCGACTGTGATCCGCGGACGAATGCTGCGGGACATGGTCATCCTTCGCCTGCTCGCGGTGGAGCGCCTGCTGCGCGCCCTGCTTGTCCTGCTCGCGGGTTACGGGGTGTTCAAGTTCAAGGACAATCGCGACGCCATCCAGAAGGCGTTCAACGCGGACATCCCGCTGATCAAGCCACTTGCCGACAAGGTGCACTGGAACATCGAGGACTCGTCGATGGTGCACACCATCCGAACCGTGCTTGAGGCCCGTACCGGGACGCTCACCTGGGTGGCGGTCGGCTTGCTCGGGTACGGCGTCCTGCAACTGATCGAAGCCACCGGCCTGTGGCTGGTCAAGCGGTGGGGTGAGTACTTCGCCGTGGTAGCCACCTCGCTCGGCCTGCCGATCGAAATCTACGAGCTGACCGAGAAGATCACCTGGCTGCGGATCGGCGCCCTCGTCATCAACGTGGCCGCCGTGGTGTACCTGCTGGTGACCAAGCGGCTGTTCGGGCTGCGGGGCGGACACGCCGCGTACCTCGCCGAGCGCGAGGAGGCGAATCTGCTTGAGGTGGAGGTGGCCGCCTCCGCCGCCACGCTCGACCGCAAGGCGGTCACGACGCACATCGTCGCCCGATCGGGCTAAAACCACCCATCCGGCTAAAACCACCCAGCATCCCAGGCGCCCGGACCAGCGCGGCGACAAGATCGGCACGCGTCTTCGCCGCGCCGTCGATTGCGGCGGCACCGTCCGGGTAGCCTTCACGTTCATGAACGCCGACGTGATCCGCGCCGCCGCGCAAGTGCAGGCACTCAACCCGCTCAGCCCGCAGGATCTGCTGAGTGCGGCCGGGCCGTGGGCGCTCTGGATCGTGATCTTTGCCGAAACCGGTCTGCTGATCGGATTTTTCTTGCCGGGCGACACCATCTTGTTCCTGTCCGGAATCGCCTCCTCCTCGTTCGGCGCCGCGCTCGGTTTCCACCTGAACATCGTGCCGTTGCTGATCGTCACCCCGATCTGCGCCATCGCGGGCGCGCAGGTGGGTCACTACCTGGGGGTACGACTGGGCGCGCCGATGTTCGACCGGCCGAATTCCCGGTTCTTCAACCACGAGCACGTGGAGAAGACTGAACAGGTGTTCAATCGGTTCGGCCCGGCCAAGGCGGTGGTGCTGGCCCGGTTCATCCCGGTGGTCCGGACATTCCTGAACCCGGCCGCCGGGATCCTGGAGATGCCGGCCCGCAAGTTCTTCGTGTGGAACGTCGTCGGCGCGGTCATCTGGACCGACGGCATTCTGCTGGCCGGCAACCGGCTGGCCAAGCAGATCACCGACATCGTCCCGGCCAACCAGATCGACCGCTATCTGGTCCCGATCATCATCGGGATCGTCCTGATCTCCGCCGCCCCGATGATGATCGATATGTACCGCAAGCGCCGGGCGCGAAACCGCTCCCGCGCATCGGACCAGGCGGCCCCGCACCGGGATTCCGGCCCGGGTTCGGCTGGCGAAACCACCATGATCCTCAACCCGGTCGAACGGCCCGGGTCGCACCGGGGCGCACATCGCCGATAGCAGCCCGATGTCACTGGGCCAGCCGGCCTGGATCAGCCTCTCCGCCTGACTCATCCGGGCCCCGCCCAGACGAGCTCACCGACTCAGCGTCAGCTGAGCACCACCAGAGATCGCATGAAGATCTGAACGATCTGCACCGGCTGGGTCAGATTCACCGCCGCCCCGTTGACGGTGTCCGCGATCTTCTGCAGGGACGGCAGGTTAGACGCCGGTCCGACGTTGATGATGATCACGCCGATGCTGTTGGACGGATCGACCATGTTCGCGAGCGTGGCCTTCAAAGCCGACTTGTTCATGGTGTTCCCCGGCGGTGCGCCGGAACAGCCGGTAAACACCACGATCGTGTTGAGCTCGCCGGCCGCGTACTTGTTACGCATCATCCCGTACGCCGAGGCGAGCGCCGGGTAGAGCCCGCAGCCAGACGCGGAGGTCGGCTCTGCCGCGTTGAAGGCGGCGAGCACCTGCGGCTTGTTCTTGCCGAGTTCGTCGATCGGGATGACTTCCCGGTAGTCGTTCTTGCCGATTCCCGGGGCGAAGCCCCACACTCCGATCGAGCTTCCGGGGGTGAACAGGCTCAACCCACCGGCCGCGGCCGCGGCGGTCAGCTTCAGGCGGTTCACACCCATCCATCCGGTCGTTGTGCCCATCGAGCTGGACAGGTCGACCATGGTCAGTACCCGCGCCTGTTCGTTGGCGCTGGCCCACAGGCGCAGGCTGGGCTGGGTCTGTTCGTCATTACGTATGGGTTCCACCGCGACCGGGGCCGACACGACGCCGTCCGTCGAGGCGAATCCAGCGCCCTGGCTGCCGTCCGGCGCCCGGAAGCCGGCCTGGGCGAACCGTGCCAGATTCTCCGGGGCGGCCATTGCCGCCTCGAATTTCGCGGCCGCCTCGCTGATCGCGGCGGCGCGGTGCCCCAACGTCGCGATCGGGAAGTCCAGCGCCATCTTGAGGCCGTCGATATAGACCGGTTTAAGCGGATTAGTTGTGTCAGATGCGTCATGGGCGATAACGGCTTGCTCGCTAACGAACGCCGCCGTCATCGGCTGCCCGCCGTCCGACTTGGGAACGAACGAGTTCAGCAGGCCCCGTGCGGTCATCGCCTGCTGGCCAACCGCCGAGATGAACCGGAAGTCGGCGATCAGGGCAGCGTACTTCGGGAAGCCGGCCTGCGCTTCATGATCGAGTCCGGTGATCAACGTGGCCGCGGCCAGACCCGCCGCATCGGTGGCGGGATCGGCCGTGCCCAGCTGGAACTTGGTCGGCTTGGCCCCGCTCAAGTCGCTGTTGCGCATGTCGCGCACCATGGCGATAAAGGACTTCGGCGAGATGGTGTCCTTCGTGATGCCCATGTCCTTGGCGGCCGCCGTTGGCACGGCCATCACGACCGGCGAGGTAGCGATCGGCTTGGAGACGTCGGCGAACGTCGTGGAATCGACCGCCTTCACCTGGTCGATCCAAGCGGTCGAGTCGGGCACCCAGACGTCGATCGGAGACAGCGACGGCGCCGTCGCCGGGGCGGTGGCATCCGTGTTCGATTGGGTGCCCGCGGTCAGCGCCTGCACGACCTTCCCGGAATCCACCGCGGTCACCACGGCATGGACGCATTCGCCGCCGCCCTGGGGCTTCGTCGCGTTCCACGCATCCGCCGCTTGGGTCAGCGACCGAGCGATATCGGGGGCCGCCGTGACATGAAGGGTGAGGCCGCCGCTACCGCAGTTATCCCTGGTTACGGCCGGGTAACCCCAGCGGGCACCGGCGTACCCGGCACCACCGAGCGTCACCACCATCAGCACGGCGACGCTGGCCGTCCTTATCCGCGATCGCCGCGGACGATGCCGACCACCAGCCATTACCGCCCCCAACCGTCAAGCTCCCGACAGCCTAGGGGTCTTTGAAATTCACGCAATAGGGTGAGTCGCCATTACGCACCGGCGCTACCGGAACGTCGAGGGCGCCTCTCGCGGCGTCACCGTGAAAGGCGCCCTCGGACACGCACTGAGCTGTTAGCGAGCGGCCTTCTTCGACGCACGCTTGCGCGGCGGCGTCAACAGCTCGGCAACAGCGGCGATAGCAGACGGCACCAGGCTGTAGTAGGCCCAGACACCCCGCTTGTCGCGCTCTAGAAGTCCCGCCTCAGTAAGGATCCGCAAGTGGTGGCTCACGGTCGGCTGGGAGAGTCCCAGCGGAGCAGTGAGATCGCACACACATGCTTCGCCGTCCGGCGACGACTGGATCAGGCTGAGCAGCCGCAATCGAGCCGGATCGGCCAGCGCCTTCAACACCGCCGCGAGACGCGCGGCGTCCGCCCGCTCGATCGGCCCGTGAAGTGGCGAGATCTGGGGCATATTCACATCGGCCAACGCAGTTCCCACGAAATTCATCCTTCCACCAACACCATCGATCGGCCTGCATATTCGCCGGCACTAATCGACATTCTTTTAACCCGTCAGGCCGAGGTCGGCCAGCGAAAATGCGAAACGGTAGTCCAATCCGGCATCGGCAACCGCCACTCCGGCCCCCCGATCGACGACAACCGCTACCCCCGCGATGGACGCTCCTGCCTCCTGAAGCGCTTCCACCGCGGCCAGGACGCTGCCACCGGTGGTGGACGTGTCCTCTACAGCCAGCACGCGCCGGCCCGCTACATCCGGGCCTTCCACGCGTCGCTGCAGACCATGGTGCTTCTCCGATTTGCGAACGACAAATGCATCAAGAGCCCGGCCGCGGGCCGCCGCGGCGTGCAACATCGCCGTCGCCACCGGATCGGCGCCGAGGGTGAGCCCACCCACGGCGTCGAAGTCCCAGTCCTCGACCAGGTCCAACATGACCTGCCCGACCAGCGGCGCCGCTTGGTGGTGCAGGGTAACGCGGCGGAGGTCGACGTAGTAGTCCGCCTCGCGGCCGGACGACAGGACTACCCGACCGTGAACCACCGCCAGATCGGCGATGAGTTTCCGCAGGTCGTCTCGACTGGACATGTCGTGCAGCGTACTTGTTGACATACTCGCACCCATCAACGCCCCGGATGTTGCGAACTATTGGACGACGGATCCTTGCCCACGTCACGGCCGATCCGCCCGCGTGTGTCCCTGGCGACTCGGTGGAACAGCCGTCGCGGTGCGTGCCGTATCCCGAAAACGGTGGCTTTGTAGCGCCAATCCGGCACGCTGACCAGCTTGCCCCTGGTCAGGTCGCGCAGGCCGTCGCGAGCCACGGCGTCGGCGTCCAGCCACAGCCAATTCGGCGTCTTGGCCACATCGATGCCGGCCCGCTGATGGAACTCGGTTCGCGTATACCCGGGGCAAAGCGCCATGACGCGCACGCCGAATTGGCGTACTGACAGGCCCACCGATTCGCTGAAGTTGGTCACCCACGCCTTGCTGGCCGAGTAGGTGGAACCCGGCATCACCGCGGCGAAGCCGGACACCGATGACACGTTGATCACGTCGCCGCGCCGACGAGCCACCATGCCCGCAAGCGCGGCATGCGTCAGCCGCATCACCGCCACCACATTCACCTGCAGCAGACGCTCCTCGTCCGCCACGGTGGTGTTGAGAAATGACCGGTTCAAAGTCATGCCGGCGTTGTTGACCAGCAGGTCGACCGGCGCCGACTCGTCGGCCAGACGCTCGGCCACCGCCGCGCACCCATCGGTCGTGGATAGGTCCGCGGGCATGATCGCGGCGGCCGTTCCGTACCGTTCCCGCAGCGCCTCCGCCGTCTCCTTCAGCCGTGGCTCATCGCGAGCGACCAGCACAAGGTCGTGCCCGGACGCGGCCAGAGCGCGTGCGAACGCGGCACCAATGCCGGAGGTCGCGCCGGTGACCAATGCGGTTCGTTTCGACGCCATGCGAGACAGCTTCACATACCCGAGGGGGTTACCGCATGCCGCCGGACGGACATTTACCAGATGCCGGCGCCGCGGCGGGGTCAACCCGGCCAGGTGCCGGCCAAGCGCCCCGGGGTGACCCGGCCGCCGGGTGCTGGTGACAGCGATGGCGACTCAACGCCTGGACGCTCCGGCCATTCCTGCGGTCGCCACGGGCGCAGGACCGATCGGAAGTACGGTCCGGTGGATGGCGCCGCGAGCAGGATCGCGGCCGCGACGTATCCGAGCGCCTGGGCGAAGCCCAGAAACCCGAGCACCCCGGGGAACCAGCCGGGCACCGATTCCTGTGCGGTCCGAACCACGGCAGCGGCGATGATCCCGCCCGACTGCAGGGGCATCATCGAACGGGCCAAGATCATTCCGACCAGGATGGCGACACCCCATGCGGTACCGAAGGCGCACAGCGTCCACACGCCCATCCGGGCTCCCCGGTTAGCACGCAGGACTCCAACGGTCAGCAGGATCAGGACGGTAGACATGATCGTCGACATCACCGCGACGAAGATGAGCACGATCCGAAAAGTCGTGCCGACCTGCCCCACGAAATGATCGCTGGCACCGATCGGGGCCACGGCGGCCGGAAACCGCCGGTCGAAGCTGTGCAGGGCGATGGCGGTGATGAGGGCGGTGAACAGCCCGAGAAAGGCCGTCGCGATCATGCTGATCACTCCGGCCGCGATGACCGGCGGGCGCCGCGGGGCATCATCGGTGAGCTGCAGCGGCGGCAGGGCGAGCGAGATGGGCCCAGCGATCGGCCCTGCCGTTGCGGACAGGTGCGAGCTTCCCAGGCTTGCGGCAAGGCCGGATTCACGCAGGTGCGGTGAGATCGGCAACGGCGAGACCGGGTACGGCAGATCTTGGGTTGCTGGTACCTGATGTGCCCGATCCTGCGGCGAATCATGGTGCAGCGGGTCGTACGGCATTGGACGCGCCCCCCGGACAATTCTGCGTATTCTTCGCGAATGTACCGGGGAGCGCGTCGTCGGCGCGTCGTTTCGGATGGACTCCCAGCTACGGCGGGGTCCAGCGCCGAACTCGTTGTTCAGCCAGCGGGCGGCGGCGGGGGCGGGACCTGCGGGTATACCGGGTACGGCACGAACTCCGGCTCAGCCTTGCGGAAGAACTGGTTCGATGCCGGCATCGCGAGCAGGATGATCACCGCTGCGCAGATCAGCAGGCTGAGCACGCTGAGAGCCATAGACTCCCCGTGATACCAGCCGGGCAGCGCATCTTGCATGCGTTGGGCGGCCGCGTTGAGTTGCTGCGAGCTGACGTTGCCTGAGCCGCTGACCGAGAACCGGCCCTGGAGGCCACCGCTGATCGCGCCGCAGCCGAAGCACAGCACGCCGAGGCCGGTGACGACCCACGTGGTGATCCGCATACCGTTATTGCCCCGCAGGTTGAAGGCGGCCAGCAGGACCAGCAGAACCACAATCACGACGTCCAGCACCACGCCGACCACCGCGCCGATCTTTATGGCGTCGGTGACGGTGCTGGCGTTTGGCAGGCCCGCGTACGCGTCCTGGGCGGCATTCGTGATCGTGCTAAACAGCGCGAGGCTGACAAGGATCGAGATCACGGTCAAGCCGGCAAGCCCATACAGAAGCATGCCGGCGGCGGTTACGGTGCCCGGCCGCGGTCGGGCGGCGGCCGTGGGGGCGGCCGTCGGGGGGCCGTAGGACATGGGTTCTTCCTTCGGTGGGGGTTAGGCCCGTGGGTGGATCCGGCACGGGCTTTGCATACGCCGGACACCGTACCGGCTGGACGCCCGTTCCGCTGGACGCATCACCGGCGGCCGGCCGGAGGGTCGGTCGGCCAGTTTGGCCACGAACGGTCGGCAACCTGGGCGGGAACCCACATGTATCCGTCCGGCGCCGGCGGGAGCATCGCAAACCACCGGCGCGACGAGGCGGTCAGCAGCGCGATGATGACCAGAACCGCCAACGGGCTGACCGCCAACACGGCGTAATCGATCGAGACGGCCCACCCCGGCTCCGCGTTGAACACGGCGGTTTCCAGTTGCGACTGAGTCGATGGCAGGAAGTCCGATGGCAGGCAGGCCAGCAGGGGCACGGAAGCCGTGATTCCGAGAGCTTGCCCGGCACGACGTCCCAGCCGGGCGTAGACCGCCGCCGTCATGAGGATCGCGACCAGAAGGAGGAGTGAACCCAGCAGCAGGATGTCGTATGACGTCAGGCCGCTGGCGAGATGGTCCATCGCGTCGGTGGTCGCCCCCACTGTCGGCCCCAGCCGGTGCACGGTAGACCGAATGGTGACCAGATCCCAGGCGATTACCACCAGTTCGGCAACCAGCAGCAGCGCCATCGCAGCCAGTGTCCGGCTGGCGAGCACCACCGAGGTCGGGCAGGTACGGGTCGGAATCACGTACGGCTGCGGCTCGCTCACCCGCGACACGCTAAGGTCCGGTGCCCGGGCGGTCAACCGACGCGCGCCGGCGCCCCGGTCGCAATGCGGATCGAGCCACCCTCGCGGTTATCGCTCCCGGGACGCCACGTCCGGCGCGGCGTCCCGGGGCACCGTTACTCCTTTGCGGCCACCGGGGCGACGGTCAGCCCGTCCTTCGCCGGCGACACGTCGACCCGCACCTGATCGCCGTCGCGGATCTCGCCGGCCAGCAATGCCTTGGCCAGCCGGTCACCAATCGATGCCTGAACCAGCCTGCGCAGGGGTCGCGCCCCGTAGATCGGATCAAAGCCGTTGGTCGCGAGCCAGTCCTGGGCACCGTCAGTCACGTCCAAGATCAGCCGCCGCTCCGACAAGCGCCGCGCCAGGTTTTCCACCTGGATCGACACGATCGACTTCAGCTCCGCTGGACCCAAAGCGTGGAACACCACGATGTCGTCCAGCCGGTTCAGGAATTCCGGCTTGAAGTGCCCGCGTACCGCCGCCATCACCGACTCGCGTCGCTGCTCGTCGGTGAAGGCCGGGTCACTCGCGGCGGCCGTGCCCAGGTTCGACGTAAGGATCAGGATGGAGTTGCGGAAGTCGACCGTGCGACCCTGCCCATCGGTGAGCCGCCCGTCGTCGAGCACCTGCAGCAGCACGTCGAAGACGTCCTGGTGGGCCTTCTCCACCTCGTCCAGAAGGATCACCGTATACGGCCGGCGCCGCACCGCCTCGGTCAGCTGACCGCCCTGCTCGTATCCGACGTAGCCGGGGGGCGCGCCGACCAGCCGGGCAACCGAGTGCTTCTCGCCGTACTCGCTCATGTCGATCCGGACCATGGCTCGCTCGTCATCGAACAGGAACTCGGCCAGCGCCTTGGCCAGCTCGGTCTTGCCGACGCCGGTCGGGCCCAGGAAGAGGAAGCTGCCGGTGGGCCGATCCGGGTCGGCGATGCCGGCCCGCGCCCGGCGAACGGCGTCGGATACCGCGATCACCGCGTCCTCCTGGCCGATCACCCGGGTCTCCAGCGACTCCTCCATGCGCAGCAGCTTGGCGGTCTCGCCCTCCATCAGCCGGCCGGCCGGGATGCCGGTCCAGGCCGACACCACCGCGGCCACGTCATCCGCCCCGACCTCCTCCTTGAGCATCGCCCCGTTGGTCTGGATCGAGGTCAGCTCCGCGGTAGCGGTGGCAAGCTGGGCCTCCAGTTCGGGGATGGTCCCGTAACGCAGTTCGGCGGCCCGCCCGAGGTCGGCATCGCGCTCGGCGCGCTCGGCCTCACCGCGCAGCGTCTCCAGCCGCTCCTTGGCATCGGAGATGGCCTGGATGTGGGCCTTCTCGTTGCGCCATCGCTCGGACAGTGCGGTCAGCTGCTCGCGCTTGTCGGCCAGTTCAGCGCGCAGCCGCTCAAGCCGTTCCACGGACGCCGGATCAGGCTCCTTGGCCAGCGCCATCTCCTCGATCTCCAGGCGCCGCACCGAACGCTCGATCTCGTCGACCTCGACCGGACGCGAATCGATCTCCATACGAAGCCGGGAGGCCGCCTCGTCGATCAGGTCGATCGCCTTGTCCGGCAGGAACCGGTCGGAAATGTAGCGGTCCGACAGCGCGGCGGACGCGACCAGGGCGGCATCGGTGATGCGTACGCCGTGATGCACCTCGTACCGCTCTTTCAGCCCGCGCAAAATGCCGATGGTGTCCTCGACCGTCGGCTCACCCACGAAGACCGGCTGGAACCGGCGCTCCAGGGCCGGGTCCTTCTCGATGTGCTCCCGGTACTCGTCCAGCGTCGTGGCACCGACCATGCGCAATTCACCGCGCGCCAGCATGGGCTTGAGCATGTTGCCGGCGTCCATCGAACCCTCGCCCTTGCCGGCTCCGACGACGGTGTGCAGCTCATCGAGGAACGTGATCACCTGGCCGTCGGAGCCCTGGATCTCCTCCAGCACCGACTTGAGCCGCTCCTCGAACTGGCCTCGGTACTGCGCACCGGCGACCATGGCCGCCAGATCGAGGCTGACCAGGCGCTTGTCGCGCAGCGACTCGGGCACGTCACCGGCGACGATCCGCTGGGCCAGGCCCTCGACGATCGCGGTCTTGCCGACGCCCGGCTCGCCGATCAGCACCGGGTTGTTCTTGGTACGGCGGGACAGCACCTGGATCACACGCCGGATCTCGGAATCGCGCCCGATGACCGGATCGACCTTGCCGTCCCGGGCCCTGGCGGTCAGATCCACGCCGTACTTCTCCAGCGCCTGGTACTGCTGCTCCGGATCGGCCGAGGTGACCCGGCGGTTGCCACCGCGAATCTGCGGAAACGCGGCGACCAGGGCGTCCTCGGTGGCGCCGGACTTGGTCAGCATCTCGGCCACCGAGCCGGACGCCGCCTGCCCGTGGGCAAGCCCGGCCAGCAGGTGCTCGGTGGACACGTACTCATCACCGAGCGGGCGGGCGATCGCCTCGGCCGCGTTCAACGCGTTGACCAGCTCGCGGGAGGTGTTCGGCTCAGCAACGCTGGCTCCTGAGGCGGACGGCAGACGTTCGACGTTGTGCAGCGCCGCGCGCCGGATGTCTGCCGGATTGGCACCGACCGCACGCAGCAGCGCCGGAGCCGTCGAGCCGCCGGTGTCGAGCAGCGCCAGCAGCAGATGCCAGGTCTCGACCGTCGAGTTGCCACGCTGGGTCGCACTGGTAATGGCCGCGCTGATGACCTCGCGGCTCTTGGTGGTCAGTCGCTCCGTGTTCATCCGTGCCCCTGTTTTCCGTCTCTATGTTTCGTATCTTCTAGCTGGTATGTCCGGTTCTACGTGCCCGGCACTGACCGCAGCCCGCAAATTGCGGGCCCGGAGTTGAGTCTACGTGACTCAAGTTTTGCCGTCATCCGCCTATTCCCTTCCAGTCCGGTTCTCGCTCAGCTGGCCTTGTCAATACCCGAGACCTCCTGTTAGATCCCGTATTGTCGGGTCCTGGCGTCTGGTCCCTGGCGTCTGGTCCCTGGCGTCTGGTCCCTAGCGTCTGGTCCCTAACCGTCCGGCCAGGCCGGTAGGCTGCGCCCGTGCCAGTTGATCAGCGAACCGCCTTGGTCACCGGTGCTGGCCGGGGCATCGGCCGGGCCTGCGCGATCGCTCTCTCCCGGGCCGGATACCGGGTTGCGCTCACCGCTCGCAGCGCGGACCAACTCGACGCCACCGCGGCAGACTGCCCGGCCCCGACCCTGATAATTCCGGCCGACCTGAGGGCCGCGGGAGCGGTTGACCAGATTTTCGCGGTCACCGAAGCCCGATTCGGTTCGGTTGACGTGCTGGTGGCCAACGCCGGCGCGGCCACCACCAATCCGATCGCCCGGATCACCGACGACGACTGGCAGCGCATGATCGACCTCAACTTGACCGTGCCGTTCCGGTGCGTGCGCCGTGCCCTGCCGCCGATGGTCGAGAGGGGATGGGGGCGCATCGTGGCGATCGGGTCGGTCGCGTCCCGGCAGGGCGCCCCGTACATCGCCGCGTACGCGGCCGCCAAGCACGGCTTACTCGGACTGGTCCGGTCCGTCGCCGCCGAGGTGGCACGGACCGGCGTCACGGTCAACGCGGTGTGCCCGGGATTCGTCGACTCGCCGATGACCGAGGAGTCGATCGCCACCATCTCAGCGACCACTGGGCGCACCGCCTCCGAGGCCCGCGCGGTGCTGGAGGCGCAGCAGCCGATGCACCGGCTCATCACCCCCGCCGAGGTTGCCGACGCCGTTGCGTTCTGCCTGCGCAGCCCGGGGATGACCGGCCAGGGCATCAACATCGATGGCGGTACCGTGCAGTCGTGACAACATCAGCCGACCTCCAGCGCATCAATCCGCAGAGCCTGGCCAAGCCGTCCGGATTCGCCCATGCCGTGGCCGCCGGAGATCTGGTGTTCCTGGCCGGGCAGACCGGCATGGACCCAGCTGGCGCGATCGTGACCGGAGGCCTGGTCGCCCAATTCGGGCAGGCACTGTCGAACCTGCTTGAGGCGCTGCGGGCGGCCGGCGGTGGTCCCGAGCATCTGGCCAAGGTCACCATCTACATCGTGGACATTCCCGCGTACCGGGAGGCGGCACGCGAGATCGGTGCGGTCTGGCGGCGGCTGGCCGGCAGCGACTACCCGGCCGCCGCCGGCATCGGTGTGGCCCGCCTCTGGGATGACGATGCGCTGGTCGAGATCGACGGCATCGCAGTGGTACCCCGCGCCTAGGCGGCACTCGGCTAGGCGTCACATCCGACGGCCGTTCCCGGTCGTAAGCGCGCTGCCGTAGGGTCGAAGACATGCCGGACGCACGAAACCAACCGGATGCCCGGGCCCTGTACGAGCTGGCGGATGAGATCCCCGATCTCGGTCGCCCAGTGCTGATCCAGGCGCTGACCGGCTTCGTGGACGCGGGCAACGCCACCCGCCTCGCCCGCACCCAGCTGCTCGATCATTCTCAAACTCGGGTACTGGCACGATTCGACATCGACGCGCTGCTCGACTACCGCTCGCGGCGGCCGAACATGACGTTCGTGGAGGATCACTGGGAGTCCTACGAGGAGCCGGAACTCGCCCTGCACGTGACGTTCGATCAGCAGGACACGCCGGTCCTGGTGCTCGGTGGAATGGAACCGGACCTGCTGTGGGAACGGTTTACCAGTGCCGTGATCGACCTGGTCAAGCGACTGAATGTCAAGGTCACCATCGGGTACAACTCGATCCCGATGGCGGTGCCACACACCCGGCCGACCGGCGTGACCGCGCACGCGTCCCGCAAGGAGCTGATCGCCGGGTACGAGCCGTGGCTGCAACGGGTTCAGGTTCCGGCCAGCGCCGGGCACTTGCTCGAGTACCGGCTCGGCCAGCAGGGCCTGGACGCCATGGGGTTCGCCGTGCACATCCCGCATTACCTGGCCCAGACCGACTATCCGGCCGCCGCCGAGTTGCTGCTGACGTCGACGTCCCGGACCGCCGGCCTGCTGTTCGCGGCCGACGACCTGCGGGCTTCCGCTGAGGCGGTGCGCGCCGAAGTGGACCGGCAGATCGCTGAGAACCCGGACGCGGTCGAGCTGGTGCACTCACTGGAGGCGCAGTACGACGCGTTCACCCGAGGACGTACCGGTGGTGGAAACCTGCTCGCCTCGGCCGGCCCGCTGCCCACCGCCGAGGAACTGGGCGCCGAGCTGGAGCGATTCCTGGCCGGGCAGTCGAACCCGCCGAACGACCCTCCGGCACCGCCTCAGACCTAACCAGCCACCCGCGCTAGCAGTCGGCTACCGTCCGGCCCCCATCAGGCCCGAGGCGAACAGCTGGGCCGGTACCACCAGCTGTGCCTGAAGCGTCGCGAACAGCTCGCGGGCGGCGAACCCCGGCCAGTCGGCGGGCAGTAGTTCGGTCGGCAGCCCTGGGTCGCGGTAGGGCAGGCGCCGCCAGGCGGTCAACGCTGCCACCCACGTCGCGAATGCCGCTTCGGGGGTGTGGGCGGCACCGACCGAGTCCCGGTACGCGGCGATGAACGCCAGGTAGTCGTCGCGCAGCCGGCCCAGGTCCCACCACTGGCCAGCCAGCTTGTGGATGTCACCGAAGGCCAGGTAGTCAGCCCGGAACAGGTCGACGTACGCGGCCAGGTGGTGCCGTTGGAGCGTGGCCGTAGTGAGGTCGAAGCGGTGGGCCGGGGCCACCCAGACACCGGGTGCGGCGGTACCAAACCCGAGCGCGGCCAGCTGTGACCGGAGCGTATGCCGCTTGGACCGCTCGGACTCCGGTACCGAGAAGATCGCCAGCAGCCAACCGTCGGCGAGGCCGGGCATGGTGGGCGCGAAGATCCGCGCGTCGCCCTCCTCCAGGATTCCGCGAGCCTCGGTGGACAGCGCGTACCCGGCGGCACCGTAACGCCGCTGCGCGTGCAGCAGGCCCCGGCGCTTCAGCCGGGAGATCGCCGACCGTACCGCCGGCTCGTCGACGCCGAGTCCGGCCAGCAGCCGGACCAGGCTGGAGATCGCCAACCAGCCGCTATCCCGGGCGTAGAGGCCGTAGATCGTCACGATCAGCGCGCGCGGCTGCGCCCCGTTACGATCTTCCGGCTGGTCGATCTCGGTCACTGCAACAAGATATCCGCTCCCGGAGCGCCTGACATATCGTGGCATTGACTGTCGTCAAGAACACGGAATACTACAGAGATGGCGCGATCCGCTCACCACGACACGTTCGCTGGCGACCACCTTCCGCCCACCGATACGTGGCCACCGCTTACCGCACCCGGGCTGTCCTACCCGGAACGCCTCAACGCCGCCGCCGAGTTGCTCGACGATCACCCGCCGTTCCGTACTGCCCTGGTCTTTCCAGGTGGCCGTTGGACCTACGGTGACCTGCGCGACCGCGTCGGCCAGATCGCCAATCTGCTCACCGACGAATACGGCGTGCGCCCGGGCAACCGGGTGCTGATCCGGCTTCCGAACAACCAGTGGCTGGTAGCCGCGTGGCTGGCCGTGCTCAAGGCCGGCGCGATCGCGGTGACCTCGATGCCGGCACTGCGGGCGGCCGAGTTGAAGACCATCCACGACATCGCCCACATCAGCTTCAGCATCGTGGACGAGCGGTTCGCGAGCGAATGGGTGGACGCCGAGATCGGGCCGGGAGTGCTGGTCGGGACCGAGTTCGCGAAGACGCTCGACCAGCAGCCGCGGACGTTCCAGGCGGTGGACACGGCGGCCGATGACGTGGCGCTGCTGGCGTTCACCTCTGGCACCACCGGTCGGCCGAAGGCGACCATGCACTTCCACCGCGACATCCTGGCGATCGCGGACACCTTCTCCGCCCACATCCTGCGGCCGACCGAGGACGACCTGTTCACCGGATCGCCGCCGATCGGCTTCACGTTCGGTCTCGGTGGACTGGTGATCTTCCCGATGCGCGTCGGCGCGTCATCACTGCTGCTGGAACGGGCCACGCCCAACCTGCTCGGCCCGGCGCTGGCCGAATACCGGCCGACCATCCTGTTCACCGCGCCGACGGCGTACCGCGCTTTGATGGCGATGCCCGATGTGGACTTCTCGTCGCTCCGGCGCTGCGTCAGCGCGGGAGAACCGCTGACCGCCGCGACCTGGCACGAGTTCCACGAGCGAACCGGCATAAAGATCATTGACGGAATCGGCTCGACCGAGATGCTGCACATCTTCATCTCGGCCGCTGACGACGACATCCGGCCCGGATCGACGGGGCTGCCGGTCCCTGGGTACGAAGCGTGCATCCTGGACGACGACGGCAACGAGGTGCCCAACGGCAGCCTGGGCCGGCTCGCGGTACGCGGCCCGACCGGCTGCCGCTACCTGAACGACGAGCGCCAGCAGGTGTACGTCCAGCACGGATGGAACCTGACCGGGGACACATACCTGCGCGACGACGACGGCTACTTCTGGTATCAGGCACGCAATGACGACATGATCATTACGTCCGGGTTCAACGTTGCCGGCCCGGAGGTGGAGATAGCCCTCATGTCGCACCCGGACGTGCTGGAATCCGCGGTGGTGGGGGCGCCCGACCCGAGACGGACGATGATCGTGCACGCTTTCGTCGTGCCACGCCCGGGCACCTCGCCGACGGCCGCCGAACTGCAGGAGCACTGCCGCAAGATGATCGCGCCGTACAAGGCACCTCGGGTGATCGAGTTCGTCGACGCGCTGCCCCGGACCACGACCGGAAAGATTCAGCGATACGTGCTGCGAGACATGGCGGCCGGCCAGGCGCCAACCGGAGACGATCAAGAAGGCAGGTAACGGCCCCCGTTCACGTCGAGGGTGATGCCGGTGATGAACGACGCGGCGTCGCTGCATAGGAACAGGATCGGATCGACGATCTCGCGTAGCTCCGGCATCCGGCGCAGCGCGATCGCGTCCAGCACTTCCCGCTGCTCGACCTCGGGCATGGACTCGAACCGCCGCCGGAGCCGGTCGGTGAGGAACAGGCCGGGTGCGACGGCGTTCACCCGGATGTTTGACCCACCCAGTTCCCGGGCGAGCTTGCGGGTCATGCCGCCGATCGCTGCCTTCGCCGACGCGTACGCCACGCCGGTGACCGGCGATGGCTGCCGGGCGCCGATCGACGAGCAGGTCACCACGGCGCCGCCGCCGGCCGCCGTCATGTACGGGACGGCCGCCTGCACCGCGTAGAAGGTGCCCTTGACGTTGACGTCGAGGACCAGGTCCAGATCGTCCGGCGCGATCGACGAGAAGAGCGTCGGCGTCCCGAGTGATCCGCCGGCCAGGGTGACCAGCAGGTGCGGCCCGCCGAACCGCTCATTGACCTCGGCCATCATGGCGCCGACCTCGTCCGGATCCGAGACGTCGAGCTGCACGCTGTGCAGCGATGGCTCGTCGTCAGGGCCGGTCACGATGCGGTCCACGACCACCACGGATGCGCCCGCGGCCGCGAATGCTCCGCACACGGCCTGGCCGATCCCGCCGGCTCCGCCGGTCACCACGACGGTCTTGCCGCTGAACTTCACGATCGGATTCCTCCACTGCATATATCGTCTAGTTGACGGTCGTCGCGAAGGCAACATACCCTCAAGCCATGAGGATCGCTGTCGTCGGCGGCGGCCCGGGCGGTCTTTATTTCGCCGCCCTGGCCAAGCAACTTGACCCGGGCCGCGACGTCACGGTCTGGGAGCGGAACCCGCCCGGTGACACCTATGGCTTCGGAGTCGTCTTCTCCGACGAGACCCTCGGTGGCATCGAGCATGCCGATCCGATCATCCACCAGGCGATGTCGGCGAGCTTCGCCCGTTGGGACGACATCGACGTCCACTACCGCGGCCAGGTGGTCACCAGCGGCGGCCACGGCTTCGCCGCGATGAGCCGGCGGAAGTTGCTCGACATCCTCCGGCGGCGGTGCGCCGAATCCGGCATGCATCTGAAGTTCGCTAACCTCGCACCCCCGCTCGACGAACTCCGGTCGGAATACGATCTGGTGGTTGCCGCCGATGGGGTCAACTCAACGGTACGGGGCGAGTGTGCCGATGTCTTCCGCCCGACGTTCGAGTCCCGGCGCTGCCGGTACATCTGGTTCGGCACCGACAAGGTGTTCGACGCGTTCACCTTCGACATTCGCCAGATCGATGCCGGTGTCCTGCAGGTGCACGCCTACCCGTACGACGAAACCGGGTCGACCCTGATCGTCGAGATGACCGAAGAGGTTTGGCAGAAGGCCGGCTTCGCGGCGTCGCCGGCGGTGATGGCACCGGAGACCCTGGGCCTGGGCGATTCCGACGAATTCGCGCTCAGCCGGTGCACCGAGATCTTCGCCGACCTGCTCGACGGCCACCGGCTGATGGGCAACAAGAGCCGCTGGGTTTCGTTCACGACGGTGCGCTGCGAAACCTGGCGCGCCGGCAATGTGGTCCTGCTTGGCGATGCCGCCCATACCGCTCATTTCTCCATCGGCTCGGGGACCAAGCTGGCCATGGAAGACGGGCTGGCGCTGGCCGCGTGCTTGTCGGAGGAGCCGACGATGGAGGCGGCACTGGCCGCCTATGAAAGCGAGCGCAAGCCGGTCGTCGTCTCCACGCAGCGCGCCGCGCAAGCCAGCCTGGAATGGTTTGAAAACCTCGCACAGTACGTCGGCCAGGAACCGCTGCGATTCGCGTTCAACCTGCTCACCCGCTCGCGCCGGATCACCTACGACAATCTGAAGCTGCGCGACCCGGAGTTCGTCGACCGCGTGGATCGGTGGTACGCGGCGTCGCTGGGTGAGCCGCGGCGGCCGCCCATGTTCCACCCGCTCCGGCTCCGGGATCTGGAACTGGCCAACCGGGTAGTGGTCTCGCCGATGGACATGTACTCGGCGACCGATGGCATTCCGGGCGACTTTCACCTGGTACATCTCGGGTCCAAGGCGCTTGGCGGCGCCGGCCTGGTGATGACCGAAATGGTGTGTGTGTCACCGACCGGCCGGATCACGCCCGGCTGCACCGGCCTGTGGAATGACACCCAGCGCGACTCGTGGCAGCGGGCGGTCTCGTTCGTGCACGACAGCACGTCGGCCAAGATCGGCATTCAGCTCGGCCATTCCGGGCGCAAGGGCTCGACACGGCTGATGTGGGAGGGCATGGACGATCCACTGCCATCCGGGAACTGGCCGGTGGTAGGACCATCGCCACTGCCATACCGGGCCACGTCGCAGGTACCGCGAGCACTCAGTGTCGCGGAGATGAACTCGATCGCCGACGAATTCGTCGCCGCTGGGCGGCGCGCTGTCGAGGCCGGCTTCGACCTGCTCGAGTTGCACTGCGCGCATGGTTACCTGCTGTCGTCGTTCCTATCGCCGCTGACCAACCAGCGCACTGACGCCTACGGCGGCGACCTGGAGAACCGGATGCGGTACCCGCTGGAGATCTTCGACCGTCTGCGCGCCGTGTGGCCGTCCGGAAGGCCCATGTCGGTACGCATATCCGCCACCGACTGGGCGCCGGGCGGCATCGGCGTGGACGACGCGGTTCGGATCGCCACCGCTTTTGCCGATCACGGCGCCGACGTGATCGACGTGTCGACCGGGCAGGTGGTCTCCTCCGAGCAACCCGCCTTCGGTCGCTCGTACCAAGTGCCATTCGCCGACGCGATCCGCAACGCGCTGGCTGGGCGTCCGGTGGCGGTGGTCGCGGTGGGCGCTATCTCGTCCTACGACGACGTCAACTCGCTGCTGCTGGCCGGCCGCGCCGACCTGTGCGCGCTTGGCCGTACCCACCTCTACGATCCGCAGTGGACCTTGCACGCGGCGGCCGAGCAGGACTACGTGATGGATTGGCCGACGCCGTTCGCGGCCGGGCGACGAAAGCCGCAAACCGGTCGCACCGACGGGCCTAAGCCGCGACTGGAACTTGTCCGGGATCCGTCGATGGGCGCCACCCGGCACGGTCGCTGGCGCCCGGCGTGAGCCGCTCGCCGACGTCCTGCCAGCCAGAACCCGTGTCCTGGTTAGTGGGACGCTGGGATAACAGCGCCGGGTGGTTAACCTGTAACAGGTTGATGAATACCGCTCCAGGGCCTTTCGCAGTGGGTGCGACTGACGTTAAGTTGGCGCCACCCCCGGGTTAACCCCCTCGTGATCCGGGCAGGTCAGGAGTAGATCGTGAGCGTGCAAACCATGACGTTTCGCGGCTTCGCTAACGCAGTAGACCCGACCGCGGCGGAGCTTCGGGCGTGGGCGTACCAGCCGGACTCCGTCTCGCTGCAGGACATGCCCGCGTACTGGGACCTGCTGGTAGCCGGCGATCGCTTGGTCATGACCGTCTTTGACCTGGCCATGGATCCGAAATGCCCGGCCCGCCGCTTCGCCCTGCATTGCCTTTACATCTACGCGGCCGACGGTATCCGAACCGACTTCAGCGCCCACCCCAAGCGCCGGCTGCGCAAGCTCGTTGAGAAGGCTGAGACGTCCGGAGACGAACTGATGCAGACCTGGTCATACAACGTCCGGATGCTGCTGGCGCGACCCTCACTCTTCGACTTCAACGATTGGTGCGAAGGCGGCCTGGTCCGCTCGCAGCGACGGCTGCACTGAGTCTGGGCGCCCCGTCGATCCGCCCAGCCCCCGATCGGGTACCACCACGATCGGCCACCAGCGAGCGCGGCCGGAGGTCACCCCCGAGCACCAGAGACCTACGCATATAAAAGCGGCGTTCCCCCACTCCGGGGGAACGCCGCCCTTATAACTCCGCTCCGACGGCGCGATGGACGCCTACGGATCCACCAGCGGATGCGACGGGCACCCATGTTTGCTCTGCCAGGCCTTGACCGCGGCCACCGGCGACTTGGACCCGCCGGTACGCCAGGAGTCCAGGTACTTCCACGGCCAGATCACACCGCGCCGGATCCACCAGTCCCCGACCCCACGGCACACCGGGGAGATGCCGAAATGCAGGTGGCAGGCGCTGGCGTCGCCGGTCTGGCCAACCTTTCCGATCGGCTCGCCGGCCACCACCCGCTCGCCCGGGCCGAGACCCGCGTTGATCGCCTCCAGGTGCGAGCCGTAATACCGGATGCCGTCGTCACCCTTGATCGAGATGGACAAGCCGCCCCGGGTCGCCCCCGCGTTGACCTTCGGCTTCCAGGTATCGACCCGCGTCACTTCCAGAATCACGCCGCTGGTGACCGCGCGTACCTGCGATCCGCACTTTGCCATGATGTCCGTGGCCGGATAGTCGTGATGGACGTGCGCGTAGCTGACCTTTCCGGCGACCGGGAAGACAAACTGCTTGGTACTCGTACCGATGGCCGGCTGCGATCCGGTGGCCGGAGGCGATGCCGTTGTGCCCGGTGCGCCAGGTGTTCCGGACATCGTGCCGGCGGTCGTGGGCATGGTCGACGGCGCCGCCGAGACCGACGGCCCGGCGACCCGCACGTCGCCCACCGTCGCCGGCGAACCCGAGCCGCCGCAGGCGGACACGGCCAGAGTCAACCCCGCGCATGCTGCGAGCATGGCAATCTTGGCGCGAGTGGGGGTATGCATCGCCACGAACGGTACCACCAGTCATTTTGCTACTGAGTCGCCTCGCGAAGCGCCGCTTTCGCGGCCGAGTAGGCGGCGAGAACCCCGCGGACCGGGCTCACCACGAGGTCCCCCGACACCTCGCCGACAGCGCTCGTCAAACGGGTACGCGCCCGCCGCTCGGCACGTCGCGCACCCACCGTCACCATTGGCCTGACCAGCAGTGACAGCAGCAACCCGGCGAGTACGCCGCCGATCAGCAGGACCGTCGCAAGGGGCACCCGGCCGACCGTGGCGATGTCGAAAGTGGGCAACCCGATCGCGATCAGTAGAACCCGGGCCAGCAGCCACACCGCTCCGGCCAGGGCGGTAAGCGTCACCAACCACTGGACCAATCCCACCAGCCGCCACCACACCGGCTTGCGATTCAAGCCCAGATCGGTGCCCACGACCGCGCGATCGAGCGCATCGGGCAGGTCATCCTCACGCGATCGGGCAGCCCCCATAACGGCGGCCGGCCACGGCTCGGACAGCCCGGCCGCGGCGCGGTGGACGAGCACGCGAATCGCGAGTGCCGCGCCGGACCGCTGAGTCGGTGTCGCCGCGGGCAGCGACGACACGTCGCCACCTCGGTTCGCGACGCCAAGCCGGAGTCGCCGCAGCGGATCAACCCGGGCACGCCGCAACCATCTGGCCAACGGCCAGCCAATCGACGTCCCGGCCCGGAACCGGTACGCCCGCTGCGCCGCCGACGCGACCGCCGGCACACCCGCCGACATCGCCAGGGCGTCGGTCAGCCGGTCGGTGGTGGCGCGATCGATGGCATCGGCGTCGGCGGCACCGGCGACCAGGGTGGCCAGCCGGTCGGCGGCCACCTCCACGTCGGCGGACAGGCGCCGTAACGCCGCCAGCCGTTCCGCGACCGCGTTGCGGAGGACCTCTTCAAGCGGTTCGATGCCGGGCCGGACCGAGGTCGCCGAAACCGCCAGGGTCGGTACCGATCCGAAGCCGTCACGCTGCAGAATCGAACCGAGGTCGGCGAGGCAGCGGGCGGCGTCGATGTCACTCAGCCGATCGGCCTGGTTGAGCACCACCACGGTCGACCCCGAATGGCGGCGGAACGTGCGCAGGTACCGGTCATGTATGACCTGATCGGCGTACTTCTGGGGATCGGTCACCCACACGATGAGGTCGACGAGCCGCAACAGCCGGTCGACCTCGGCCTGGTGCACCTCGACGACCGAATCGAAGTCCGGCAGATCCAGCAGCACCAAACCTTGCAGATCGGCGCCGTCGGTATCGGCCGCTCCGGCCTCGGCGCCGCCGGTGCCCGGCGACCTGCTGAACCGGCGCTCGGCCGGAATGCCCAACCAGTCCAGCAGCCCTTCCGCGCCATCCGGGGACCACGTACAAGCGTGGGTGAGGCCGGTGGTCGGGCGCCGGATCCCGACGCGCGAAAGATCAGCGCCGGCGAGCCGGTTGAACAGGCTGGACTTGCCGCTGCCGGTGGCACCGGCCAACGCGACGACGGTGTGGTCACGGGACAGCGCCAAACGGCCACCCGCACGGGTGACCAGATCGGTGGCCGGCCGCAGCTGCGCCTGAGGCACATGCGATGCCGCCGCGCGTGCGAACCGGTCCAGCGCTGCCACCCGCCGCACCAGCGAATCGGCGTCTGTCCGCCCATCGGAACGGCGCGTGTGCCCCGGTACCCGGCCGGTGAGATTCATCGTTGCCCCGTCGGCGTCGCGCCGTCGGACATGTTGGTCGCGGCGCCTGGGACCTTGATGGTGCCCACCGTGTGAGCGACACTCTGCGCCGCGATCCGGAGCCGCTCCGGCAGATCGGGGAGCAGCGACTGGCTTTCCGAGACCGCCCGATAGCGGGCCGAGTCCTGCTCGAGGAGCGCCCTGATACGGGTCAGCAGATCGTCGCGGGCGGTCCGGGCCAGCTGCCTCATGGCCTCGTCACCGAAAATGGCCTCGAGCAGCTTCTGGGCCGCCACGCTGGTACCAGCGGCGACCCCGACCTCGGCACCGGTCGGTATGAAGGCGGTCGAGGCGAAGACGCCGATCATCACGATCAGCCCGGTCGCGTTGACCGTGTACGCCGTGACCCGGGCCATCCGGCGCTTCTTCGAGCCCTCCTCCCGGACCAGGTCGAGCAGCCCACGTTGCCAGTCCCGGACCAGACGCTCGGCGCGGCCGGTCAGGTTCGGACCGGGCTGAGCCAGCTCCGGCGTCACCAGCGGGGCACCGGCAGGCATCTCACGCCAGCGCGCCGCGGTGCGTTCGGCCGCGGTCGTCGCCGTCGCCTCGACCAGAGCCGCGAGTCCGGACGTGATGGCGTCGCGCAGTTCCTCGCCTGGTGGGGGCTTTCCGGTCACCGCCGCGGTCACCCGATCCCGGAGCCGGCCCATCTGAACCTGCAGCGTCTTCATGAGGTCACCGGTTCCGATGAACTCCTGCCATCGGGCCAGCACTTCACCGCGAAGCAGCGCGCCGTCGGCCACTGCTTCGGCGGCGCCGGCGGTTGCTTCTTCATAGATGGCCGTTACCGCGCGCGTCAAGCTCACTCCAGGCATGGACCTGCTGGTCAGCAGCCTGGGCTAGGGCGTCGGTCTCGATCACCGCCGCCCGTACCGCGCCCTCGACGGTGGCACGCACCACCTCCGCCCGGGCCGCCGCGTCGCCGGCCAGGTTCTCCAGGTAGTCACGAATCGGCGCGACGAAACGATCGGGCAGCAGCCCCGAGCCGTCCACAGTGGTCTCCGGAAGGACGAACATGCCGGTAGCGCCGAGGTCCTGCTCGACGAGCATCTCGCGCAGATGCGCGCCGATCTCCTCCTCGGCGCCGATCGGCACCCGATCAAGGACCAGCGCCAGGACGGTGCCACGATCGCGCGCCACCTTGAGCATTCGCCACGGAACGGCGTCGGCATATCGGGCCGCGGTCGTGACGAACAGCCAGAGATCGGCCGCCGCGAGAAGTTGGGCGGCGAGTTCCCGATTCGCGTCCACCACCGAGTCGATATCCGGCGCGTCCAGTAGCGCAAGGCCCGGTCGCAGCGCCGGCGCCGAGATCACCTGAAGCGTGTACTCGTTGGCGCGCGCTGACGTGGATCGGTTCAGCCCCGGCAAGATATTGCGCTCGGTGAACCAGGCACTGTCCGCAGGGCTACTGACCAGTACCGGCGACCGGGTGGTGGGCCGGAGCACTCCGGCTGAGCTCACCGGCGCCTGAACCACGGTGTTGACGAGCGTCGACTTGCCGGCGCCGGTGGACCCGCCGACGACGACCAGAAGCGGCGCGTCCAGCCGCTGGACGCGCGGGATCAGATAGTCACCGAGTTGGTTGGCGATCCGCTCGGCGGCCACGGCGGCGTCGGCGGCGCTGGGCACGGCCAACGGGAACCGCGCCTCAGAAACGGCCATGCGCATGTTCGCCAACGCCACGGCGAGTGACTCGCTCACAGTACAAGGGTGCCCGACCTATCGATCAATCGCGAAAATATCGCCGATTGCGTTCGGAAGTGCAGGTAGCGCCCGGTCCGAAGACACGGGCGCTACCTTTCGGTTTCGTGTGATGCGATCTGAGCGACGTTCTCACTACCACATGGTGACCGTGGCCCAGTTGTTCGACGGTTTCGCATCGCCGCCCACCGCGCCGCTGCCGAGTTCGTGAACGTGGGCGTGTGACGACCCGAACTCGAGCCCGTCGTCAGTCTCGGAGACCGTGATGGTCTTCGTGATGTGTGCGCGCGAGCCGAGGCCGGACAGCCGGAATATGGTTGAGTCCTCATTGAGATTGCTGTAGATCAGCAGCAGGTCACCGGACCGGACGGTCGAGTTGTTGGTGATGGTGACCGTGATGGTTCCAGTACGCCGACCGTTGGCCCGGGCCGACCACGTCACCGAGTCGATTCGGATCGCCAGATCGATCCGCTGCGTGTGCGGGACAAACGTCGACGGGCCGGCGACCTGTACGAAGCGGCCCGACCGGTACGCGTACGAGCGGGTTTGGTGCAGTTCAACCGCCTTCGGCGTGGAGCAGCAGGCCTCCATATCGCTGATGTCAACGGTCACGCCACCGTCCGAGCGCGCCGACAGCGACCAGATGACGCCGCTCGCGATGGTCCCCTTGGTGACGATGCGGCCAGCGGCATTCCGGTCGAACGCGATTACCTGACCCGTGGCCGCCTCGCCGAACTGACAGGTCACGAGCGCCGCGGTCTCCAGCGAGCGGTCGGTGTCGAGGTTGGTGTAGACCACCTTGTATACGTGCAACAGGTCGGCGTTGGAGTCGTGGTTGACCTTCGCCATCGAGCCCCGGTGCAGGACCTGCAAACCGGTCGGGCACATTGACGAGGGCCAGGCCGCCGGGATGGTCACCCGATGTGCGATCAGCTGGTCAATGGTGATCCTTCCGTCCAGCGGCACCGACGCGGTGGTGGACTGGCTCGTCTCGACTGTCGACGGCGAGGATGCCGGGGAGGACGCCGGAGAGGTTGGAGTGGCGGTAATCACGGCGGCGCGGTCGGCGGCGGCCGGATCGGTCGCGGCCGACCCGCATCCGGCGATTGTTGCCGTAGCGGCGGCCAGCACGAGGCTTACAGCGAATCGGGTAGGGACGCCCATTCCGGACTCCTAAATGAGAGGTTCGAACTGAAACGTGTTGAACTGTGCCGGCACCATGACAGACGTCGACACCGCGGCAGAAGGTTGCCGCCAGCCCCAAAATCTCCTCAGGAATCGTGGAGAGGTATCCAGAAACCCGTGCGCAAGCCGGGCCATTGGAGTAAGTTGCGTCCGGTCGACTCAACTTTGATTTGACACCGGCCGGGTCCGTGAGCATTATTGAGTCCGGTTAACTCAACTTTGTGCCCTAGTGGAGGAAACAACCATGGCACGTGCGGTCGGTATCGACCTTGGGACAACGAACTCCTGCGTGAGCGTATTGGAAGGTGGCGAGCCCACCGTCATCGCCAACGCTGAGGGTTCCCGGACGACGCCGTCGATCGTGGCGTTCGCCCGTAACGGCGAGGTGCTCGTCGGCGAGGTCGCGAAGCGGCAGGCCGTGACGAACCCGGACCGGACTATCCGTTCGGTCAAGCGCGAAATGGGCACCGACTGGACCGTCGACATCGACGGCAAGAAGTACACCTCTCAGGAGATCTCCGCCCGCGTGCTGATGAAGCTCAAGCGCGATGCTGAGGCGTACCTGGGCGAGACGATCACCGACGCGGTGATCACCGTTCCGGCCTACTTCAACGACGCCCAGCGGCAGGCCACCAAGGAGGCCGGTGAGATCGCCGGATTCAACGTCCTGCGCATCGTCAACGAGCCCACCGCCGCCGCTCTGGCGTACGGCCTGGACAAGGGCAACAAGGAACAGACCGTCCTGGTCTTCGACCTCGGCGGCGGTACGTTCGACGTGTCGCTGCTCGAACTCGGCGAGGGTGTGATCGAGGTCAAGGCGACCAGCGGCGACAACCACCTCGGTGGTGACGACTGGGACCAACGGATCATCGATCACCTCGTCAAGACGTTCCGCGGCCAGCACGGCATCGACCTGTCCGCCGACAAGATGGCGATGCAGCGACTTCGCGAGGCGGCCGAGAAGGCCAAGATCGAACTATCGGCGGCAGCCACCACAAACATCAACCTGCCGTACATCACCGCAGGCCAGTCCGGCCCGCTGCACTTGGACATGTCGCTGACCCGCGCCGAGTTCCAGCGGATGACGCAGGACCTGCTGGACCGCTGCAAGGGCCCGTTCGAGCAGGCGATCAAGGACGCCGGGATCAAGATCAGCAACATCGACCACGTCATCCTGGTCGGCGGCTCGACCCGGATGCCGGCCGTCACCGATCTGGTCAAGTCGCTGACCGGCGGCAAGGAGCCGAACAAGGGCGTCAACCCGGACGAGGTCGTCGCCGTCGGCGCTGCCCTGCAGGCCGGCGTGCTCAAGGGTGAGGTCAAGGACGTACTGCTCCTGGACGTCACGCCGCTGTCGCTCGGCATCGAGACCAAGGGCGGCATCATGCACAAGCTGGTCGAGCGCAACACGACGATCCCGACCAAGCGGTCCGAGGTCTACACGACCGCGGACGACAACCAGCCCTCCGTGCTCATCCAGGTGTTCCAGGGTGAACGTGAGATGGCGCAGTACAACAAGCGGCTGGGCACGTTCGAGCTGACCGGCATCCCGCCGGCGCCGCGTGGCGTGCCGCAGATCGAGGTCACCTTCGACATCGACGCCAACGGGATCGTGCACGTCAACGCCAAGGACCTCGGCACCGGCAAGGAGCAGTCGATGACGATCACCGGCGGCTCGGCGCTGCCGAAGGACGACATCGAGCGGATGATGCGTGACGCGCAGGACCACGCCGACGAGGACAAGCGGCGCCGCGAGGACGCCGAGACCCGCAACCTCGCCGAGGCACTGCAGTGGCAGACCGAGAAGTTCCTGGCCGAGTCCGGCGAGAAGCTCCCCAGCGAGATGCGCGATGAGGTCAACGAATCGCTTGGTGATCTCCGGTCGGCGCTCGGCGGACAGGACATCGACAAGATCAAGAGCGCGCACGAGAAGCTCATGGAGGTCTCCCAGAAGGCCGGATCGACGCTGTACGCGCAGACGCAGAACGCGACTGCCGGCGGCGCGGGACCGGAGGCCGGCGAGAGCACGCCGGGCGCCAGCACCACCGGCGGTGATGAGGACGTCGTCGACGCCGAGGTCATCGACGAGGGCGATGACAAGTGACCGCTGACGAAGCGGATCGCCCGTCCATCGTCGTGCGTGACAACCGGCGCGTGAGCGCCGCTAGCACGCGCGTCAACGGAACCGGCCCGGCGGGCAAACCCGCCGGGCCCGGCCCGAAGTCGACAACAACTGCTGCAGAGAAGACCGAAGACGAAGCCATGAACGACGCCACGAACGAGCCCACCGAGGGCGAGCCGGAGGTCGTCGAGATGACTATCTCGGCCCCAGAGGGCGCGTCCACCGACGCCGAGACCGAGCCCACCGACGCCGATACCGAGCCCACCAGCAAGCCCGCCAAGCGTAAGCAGGCCAGCACCGGCCAAACCGATGCGCAGCCCGCGCGCAAGGCCACCGGCCCGAGCGAGCCGGCAACCGCCGATGACGGCAACGAGGGTGCCCCGGTCTACGCAGAGCTCGAATCGCTGCGGACCGAACTCGATGAGCTGACGAAACACCTGCAGCGGGTCACCGCCGAGTACGCCAACTACCGCAAGCGGGTCGACCGGGATCGGGCACAGGCCAGCGAGTCGGCTACCGGCATCGTGGTGGGCGCCCTGCTCCCGGTGCTCGATGATCTGGACCGGGCGCGCAGCCACGGCGACCTGGTCGGTCCATTCGCCGCGGTCGCCGATCAGCTCACCGGCGCGCTCGGCAAATTCGGGTTGTCGGCGTTCGGCGAGGCGGGCGACCCGTTCGACCCGACGGTTCACGAAGCGGTGTCGCACAAGAGCTCACCGGACGTCACCGAAACCACGTGTGTGGAGATCATGCGACGCGGCTACATGCTGGGCGAGCGGCTGCTGCGGCCGGCGCTGGTCGGCGTGGCCGATCCCGAGTAAGCGGCTCGGCCGATGGTGACCGCACACCCCCAATCGGTACCAAGTGATCGTCCTTCGGGTCGGGAAAAGGTGTCTCGTTGAGTTCTAAGGACTGGATCGAGAAGGACTTCTACGCCACTCTTGGCGTCAGCAAGTCCGCGAGCGCCGACGACATCAAGAAGGCGTATCGCAAGCTCGCGCGCGAGCTGCATCCGGACCGCAATCCGGGCAACGCCGATGCGGAGGACCGGTTCAAGGCCGTGTCCGAGGCGAACGATGTGCTGTCCGATCCCCGCAAGCGCGCCGAGTACGACGAGATGCGCCAACTGTTCGGGTCCGGGGCGTTCCGGCGCTCTAGCCGGGGCGGCACCACCACCGCGCCGGGACCGGGCAGCGCCTACGACATGAGCGACCTGTTCGGCGAGAGCGGCGGCCGGGACGGCCGGTTCGGCGGCGCCGGATTCAGCGATCTGTTCGGGTCGATCTTCTCCGGCGGCGCGACCCGGACGTCCCGCCGTCCCGGGCAGACTCGTGGACGGGACGTCGAGGCCGAGGTGGCACTCGACTTCGTCGACGCGGTACGCGGCGTGACCATGCCGATCACGCTGCGGGCCCCGGGCGTGTGCGACACCTGCCACGGCAGCGGTGCCCGTCCGGGCGCCCACCCGGAGCGATGCCCGGTGTGCCACGGATCCGGCCTGGTCACCAGCAACCAGGGCGCGTTCAGCCTGTCCGAGCCCTGCCGCAACTGCCAGGGGGTCGGGACCGTGGTCGCGGACAAGGACAAGTGCCCGGAGTGCCATGGCACCGGCGGCGTGACCAAGACCCGCACGCTGACCATCCGGATCCCGGCCGGAGTCAACGACGGCCAGCGCATCCGCCTGGCCGGGCGAGGCGAGCCCGGAGAGCGGGGCGGGCCGGCCGGCGATCTGTACGTGCTGATCAAGGTTCGTGAGGATCCGTTGTTCGGCCGGTACGGCGACGATCTGACGCTGGCCGTGCCGATCACGTTCGGTGAGGCGGTCAACGGCGTGGACCTTCGGGTGCCGACGCTGGACGGCTCGGTCACGCTGCGGGTACCGCCGGGCACGCCATCCGGGCGAACCCTGCGAGTCCGCGGCAAGGGCGTGGTCAAGCGCGACAAGACGGTCGGGGACCTGCTGGTGACCGTCGATGTCGTGGTGCCCAAGGACCTCTCGGCGGCGGCGCGGAAGGCGCTCGACGAGTTCGTCGCCACGTCTCCACCAGCGCCCCGCGATCAGCTTGAGAGGCGGCTGCACCATGTCTGACGTGTCCAACGCCTCGGATGCCAAGGTCCTGATCATTAGTGTCGCCGCGCGGCTGGCCGGGATGCACCCCCAGACGCTCCGGCAGTACGACCGGATGGGCCTGGTTTCACCGGGCCGCACCGCGGGGGGCGGCCGCCGCTACAGCGAACGCGATGTGATCCTGCTCCGTGAAATTCAGCGTCTGAGCCAGGACGATGGTGTCAGCCTGTCCGGCATCCGGCGGATCATCGATCTGGAGCGGCTCGTCGTTGACCTGCAACGCCGGATCATGGACCTGGAGTCCGACCTCGCCGACGCGAATGAGCGGCTGCACGCGGTCCGGGCCATGTCGGCGTACCCGGGCCGGGATGTGGCCCGGACCCAGACCACCGCCCTGGTGGTATGGCGGCCACGGCGGCCCGGCTGAGCTGGTTCCTTTTCCCCGACCCCGGGTCCGGCCACGGACCCGGGGTCGCCTTTTGAGTGGGGTACGTGTGGGCTACCACCAGCGGTCCACAACCCCGTTGCCCACCGATAAATCGCCTCTCGCCCGGCGTATCGCACCAAACTTCTACGATCGTGGCTATGGGCCGGTGGGCAAAAGCCGCATCCATCGCAATCTCGGCCATCGTGGCGGTCACCGCGATCGCCGTGGTGTACCGCTCCGGCAGCGACACGACGGCCGCGGACCATCCGGCTCCGCTCGCGGGTACCAGCGGTTCCGCCCAGACCGCCCGGCAACCTGCGCCGGCTGAGCCCTCGCCGTCCGCCTCGCCATCCGGACCCGCGGCCGCGGTACCCGTCGTCCCGCACTACGACGACGGAGGCTTCACCGACCGGGACGCCAAGCCAGCCGGATACGAGTTGCGGGCGTGGGCATACATGGACCGCCGAACCGGCCTCATCAACGGCTCGGCCAACTCAGCGAGCGCACACAACTCGACCGAGTCGATGATCAAGGCCTGGATCGCGTCCGACTACTTCCGCCGGCTCGGTGATGGCCGGCCAACCGGGCAACGCCTGCGCCAGATCCGCGGGATGATCCGCGACAGCGACGACCAGGACGCGCAAGCGGTATACGTCGCCGACGGCCGCGACGATGTCGTGAAACGGCTGATCTCGGTGTGCGGGCTAACCAACACGAAGGTCTGGCACGCCTGGTGGTCACGGACTCAGATCACGGCGCAGGACGCGGTGCGCATGGGTGAGTGCATCGCCAGCGGCAGAGCGGCCGGGCCGAAGTGGACCGGGCATGTGCTGAACGAGATGCGGCACGTTCGCGGCGAGGGCCGGTTCGGCATCATCAAGGCACTCCCACCAGAGCACCAGGACCAGGTCGCGATCAAGAACGGCTGGACCGCGATCGGCTGGGACCACAACCAGTGGCACGTCAACTGCCTGGGCATCACTGACGATTGGGTACTGGTGGTCCAGCTCAAGTATCCGGTGAGCCTCGGCCTCCGCTATGGCGCCGGGTACTGCCAGGCGCAGGCGGCGAAGATCCTCTCGACGATCTGATCGCCGAACGGAACCGGCACACCCCAGGTTCCGACCGGATCGACACGATGCTCGGCGTTACCCGGGAGGGCGGGTGACCCAACCGTCAGCGCCACGGATTCTCGGTCTGGCTCTTTATGAGCTCTTCCAGGTATTCCAGGTAGTCCCGATAGTCGCCGCTGGTCCGGTCGATCACAGCGGAATCGGCAAGACCGCGGTGGACGCGGTACCGATAGTCCACGCTGAGCGCCTTGTCGGCTCGGGACAACGCTCTGACCACGGCTGGACGAAAGTTCATCCGCAACCGCCATCCGGTCAGGTGCCTGGTATGAACGATGGTGCTGACCCAGCGGCCACCCCGGCTGCGACCCACAACCTCCAGGGGCGGGACGCAGTGGTAGCAGCCGGCCAGGTATACCTTCGCGCCGGCTCGGAAAATCTTCGTTCCACGGCTGATCTCGACGGCAGCGTCCGAACCCGCCAAGCGGGCCGTGTGAACGTTGCCCACCAGGCACCAGCCCAATGGCGATCCCCCATCCTCCATGCATGATCACGATAGGTTGCCGGTACGCCCGCGGCTAACGAGTTCGGCTTGCCGCGACGGTCGGGTGGCGGTCGCGAGGAGTGACGTAAATATCAATGGTTCGCGGCGACCTATCACGACCATGCTCCTTGAGCGCGAGCGTCTTGGGAGAACTGGGTCGACTCCACCAGATTGACCGATTAGCACCACTTGCCACAGGTGCTAGGTGAAAGCCATATTTGGCGCCATGTCTGACTGAGTTTCGGCGCAACTTTCCGGCTTCCACGAAGCGAGATTCGAAAAATCGATGGCCCGGACTGTGGCCCAGGTCAACTCTTCTGCAATGCTTGAGCCGGCGGCGACGGGGCCGTGGCACCGCTTACCCTGCGGTTGGACAACCCCGGTGCTTCCGCTCCCCCGAACACGATTCGTGCGGTCACTTGGCAGGTAACCACCACGAGTTCGGGTTTGATCACGCCGAGCCAGGGCAGGGTCACCCCACTGCCAGGCATACGACAGGGAGAGATCATGGCGAAGGGCAACGTCGCCCGAACCCGGAAGAACGGCGCAACCGCCGTTGATCCGGAGTTCGTGCAGCTGCTTACCCCGGAAGGGGAACGAGTCGACCACCCCGACTACACCGTCGACTTCAGTGATGAGGAATACCGCGGCCTTTACCACGACCTGGTGGTCGTCCGGCGTCTCGACGCCGAATCGACCGCGCTGCAGCGCCAGGGCGAACTCGGTATCTGGGCCAGCCTGCTAGGGCAGGAGGCGGCGCAGGTCGGCTCCGGCCGCGCGCTCCGCGAGCAGGACATGGCGTTCCCGACCTATCGGGAACACGGCGTCCTGTACTGCCGCGGCATCGACCCGATCATGCCGCTGGGCTTGTTCCGCGGCGTGGACCAGGGCGGCTGGGACCCGAACGAGTTCAAGTTCAACATGTACACGATCGTCATCGGTGCCCAGGCGCTGCACGCGACCGGCTACGCCATGGGCATCACGATGGACGGCAAGGTTGGCGGCGACGACGGTGAGGCCGTAGTCGCCTACTTCGGCGACGGCGCCACCTCGCAAGGCGACGTCAACGAGTCGTACGTATGGGCAAGCGTGATGAACGCGCCCATCGTCTTCTTCTGCCAGAACAATCAGTACGCCATCTCCGAGCCGCTCGAACGGCAGACCCGGGTACCGCTGTTCAAGCGTGCCGCCGGGTTCGGCTTCCCGGGCATCCGGGTGGACGGCAACGACGTGCTGGCCTCGTTCGCGGTCACCCGGGCGGCGCTGGACAACGCCCGCCACGGCAACGGGCCCACCTTCATCGAGGCCTACACCTACCGGATGGGCGCGCACACCACCTCCGACGACCCCACGCGGTACCGCATCGCCAGCGAGGTGGAGGCATGGCAGGCCAAGGATCCGATCAAGCGGGTCCGGCTGTTCCTGGAGAAGCAAGGCCTCGCCGACGACGCGTTCTTCGCCAGCGTCGACGAGGACGCCAAGGCCGAGGCCATCAAGCTGCGTGAGCGGGTGCTGTCAATGCCCGACCCGCAGCCGTTGCAGATCTTCGACCACGTGTACCCGAACGGCTCGCCGCTGCTCGACGAGCAGCGCGAGGAGTTCTCCCGTTACCTGGACTCGTTTGCTGGAGGGGCGCACTGATGGCTATCGAGACGCTGACCATCGGCAAGGCCCTCAACATGGGTCTTCGCCGGGCCATGGAAGACGACCCGAAGGTCATTCTCATGGGCGAGGACATCGGCAAGCTGGGCGGGGTCTTCCGGATCACCGACGGCCTGCAGAAGGACTTCGGCGAGCAGCGAGTCATGGACACACCGCTCGCTGAGGCCGGCATCATCGGAACCGCGGTCGGCCTGGCCATCCGGGGGTACCGGCCGGTCTGCGAGATCCAGTTCGACGGCTTCGTCTACCCGGCGTACGACCAGATCGTGTGCCAGGTCGCCAAGATGCACTACCGGTCGCAGGGCAAGGTCAAGATCCCGATGGTGATCCGGATCCCGTTCGGCGGCGGCATCGGCGCCGTTGAGCATCACTCGGAATCGCCGGAGGCATACTTCGCGCACACCGCAGGTCTCAAGGTGCTGTCGTGCTCGAACCCGAACGACGCGTACTGGATGATTCAGCAAGCGATCGCGTCCGACGACCCGATCGTGTTCCTCGAGCCCAAGCGCCGCTACTGGGAGAAGGGCGAGGTCGACACCGCCGGTACCGCCGCGCAGCGGGTCCCGCTGCACTCGTCCCAGGTGCTCCGGGCGGGCACCGACGCGACCGTGGTGGCGTACGGCCCGATGGTCCGTACCTCGCTCGACGCGGCCGTCGCCGCCGAGGAGGACGGCCGGTCCCTGGAGGTCATCGACCTGCGCTCGATGTCGCCGCTGGACATGGGTCCGGTATTCGAGTCGGTCCGCAAGACGGGCCGCCTGATCGTGGTCCACGAGGCTCCGAGCAACATCGGTCTCGGCGCGGAGATCGCCGCCCGGGTAACCGAGAAGTGCTTCTACTCGCTGGAAGCCCCGGTGCTGCGGGTTACCGGCTTCGACACGCCATACCCGGCGTCGCGCCTTGAGGAAGAGTTCCTGCCTGACCTCGACCGAGTACTCGACGCCGTCGATCGCTCGTTCGGTTTCTAGGGAGGTCTCGCAGTGTCGCGAATCAAACAGTTCAACCTGCCTGACCTTGGCGAAGGCCTGACCGAGGGCGAGATCCTCACGTGGCTGGTCCAGGTCGGCGACAACATCGAGCTGAACCAGCCGATCGTTGAGGTGGAGACGGCCAAGGCCGCGGTGGAGATTCCGGCCAAGTGGGCCGGAAAGGTCACCAAGATCTTCCACGAGGCCGGGGCGACGGTCGAGGTCGGCCAGCCGATCATCTCGATCGACACCGACCCGTCCGGCGAGCCGGTCGAGGAGGAGCCGAGCGGGCCGGTGCCATCGGCGGCGTCGCTCGCAGCCGTCGAGATTGCCCCGTCCGAGGGCTCGGTTGAGCCGGGCCTTATTGGTGGCCCGGCGCCGGGCGGCCGCACCGCGGTCCTGGTCGGCTATGGGCCGAAGACCGCGGTGGCCAAGCGGCGCCCCCGCAAGGGGGATGCGGCAGGCCCGGCGGCGGCACAACCGCCGGCCGCCGCGACTACTCCAGCACCGGCGCCGGCTCCGGCCGCCACGCACGTCCCGGCGGCAGCGCCGACTGGATCGGGTATTGCGCTGGCCAAGCCGCCGGTCCGCAAGCTGGCCCGTGACCTCGGCGTGGATCTGTACTCGATTGTTGGAACCGGGCCGCAGGGCTCGATCACCCGCGCCGACGTCGAGTCGGCCATCGCCGCTCCGGCGATGACCAATGGCGCGCCGGCACCGGCCGTCTCGGTGGCGCCGTCGTTCGGGCCGGATCGCGAGCAGCGGCTGCCCATCAAGGGCGTTCGGAAGCTCACCGCCGAGAACATGGTGGCCAGCGCGTTCACCGCGCCACACGTCACCGAGTTCCTGACGGTGGACGTGACCCGGACGGTGAAGGCACTGGATCGCCTCAAGGCCATGCCGGAGTGGCGGGACGTGCGGGTGTCACCACTGCTGCTGGTCGCGAAGGCGGCGATGATGGCGATCGCCCGGCATCCGTTGGCGAACTCAACCTGGTCGGCTTCGACCAGCGAGATCATCGTCAAGGAGTACGTGAACCTTGGCATCGCGGCCGCCACCGACCGGGGCCTGATCGTGCCGAACATCAAGGACGCGGGCCGGCTCTCGCTGCGGCAACTCGCCGACGCGATGACCGACCTGGTCCAGGTCGCCAAGTCGGGCAAGACACCCCCGGCGGACATGGCCGGTGGCACATTCACGATCACCAATGTCGGTGTATTCGGCGTCGACACCGGAACGCCGATCCTGCCGCCCGGCGAGTCGGCGATTCTGGCTCTGGGCACCATCAAGGAGACGCCCTGGGTTCACAAGGGCAAGATCAAGGTTCGCCAGGTGACCACCCTGGGCCTGTCATTCGACCACCGGATCATCGACGGTGAACTCGGTTCGAAGTTCCTTCGCGACATCGGCCGGTTCCTCACCGATCCGGAAGCGACGATGCTGGCCTGGGGATAACACCCCCAGCGGTACCCGAATCAGGTATCCACCCCCAGCCTGCCGTCAGCAGGCTGGGGGTGCGTCCTATCTAGCCGATCAGGCCGTTACGCGAGGTAACGGATAGCGGTGAGACTGTCACGACAGAGTCATATACGAACTCTTCCGGCATCCTCACCAGGCCGTTAGGGTTGGCCGGGTGCGGCGCGCGTCCGGATCGCGCAGCCGGTAAGCAAGGAGGCACGGTGACATCCGACGCAGGGTACCCACCTGAGGGTGACGAGGTTCGGAACACCGGCCAATCGCGGTTCACGATCCCGGACGTGCCCGAGGCAAGCACGCCATTCAGTGCCTTCGGGGCGCCGCCGCGCGAGGACCCGGAACCAGCGCCCGACCCGGAACCAGCGCCCGACCCCTTCGCCAGCCAGCCAGCCGCACGCCCGGAGTACCCGGGGTCCGGGCCCCAGAACTATTGGTCGACCGAACAACCGCAGAGCACTCCGGCGTCCGAGCCGCCACCCGATTCCGCGCCCAAGCCACAGGACTATTGGACGACCGAGCCGCCCAGCGCCGAGCCCCAGAGCGCCCCGTCCGCCGGGTCGGCGGAAACCCCGGCGCAGCCGCAGAACACTTGGACGGCGGAGCCGCAGACGGCGGGAGGGACGCCGGGCGGCGGAGCCGCTGCCACAACGAGTCGCCATGAACCCGGATGAGTTCGGGCCGCAACCGGGATCGGAGGCATATTCAGACATACCGCGGGCATATCCGTCTCATCCGATCCCCTCCGACCCGATCCCCTCGGACCCGATCCCCTCGGACCCGATCCCGTCCGACCCGATCCCCTCCGACCCAATCCCCTCCGACCCGATCCCGCAAGCCCATGAAGGTCCGCCCGCCGCGCCGGCCAGCCCGGCAGCGCCCCCAGCATCGGCCAGCCCCGCTCCGCCCCCGGCACCAGCCGCCTATCCGGTCCCTCCAGGTGCCACAACGCCGACCAGTGAGCCGGCCCGGGCCGAGGCAGCTTCGCAGGCACCGCATGTCGACTCGCCGAACCCGGCTCCGCCCGCTCAGGCGCGCGCGGCGGTACGGGTACCAGGTGCGATCACGCCGCCACCGGCCGCGTCGCCATCGAGTGGCGGCGCCGTGTATGGCTCCTCGGCGTCGGCAAGCCCACAAGCCGGGGTGTACGGGCGGCCCCGCGTCACCGAGGACGAGCAGCCGGCGAGCGCGCCGGAGACGCAACCGCCGGCCCGGCCGGGCGTGGCGTCCGCCCGCGCCTCGGTTCCCGGACACATTCCGCCGGCCAACCAGCCCGGTGCCGCACCCGTACTCGGAAGTCCGGTACCGCCCCAGCGCGCCGCCGGTCCGAGCGCCCCGATATCGGCGAGCGCCGCGGTCTCAGCCGTACCAGCATCCGGTGGCGCTGCCCCGGTAGTGCCACCGCCGTCGGTACCGCAGCAAGCGGCACCGCCACCAACCGGTACGCCGCAGACCAGTTCGCCTCCTGCCGCGATGCCCCCGGCCGGTGGCGACAACCGGCAGCAGGCCGCGGCATGGCAGAACCAGCTGTTCCCGCCGGCGCCCGCGCAGCCTCCGGCCGCCGCACCGCCACGTGGCCCCAGCAGTTCGTTTCCGGCGCCACAGGTGCCCGACCAGCCGGCCGTCGAAGGCATCAGCAGGCTACGCGTCATCGGGTACGTATCGATCGCTCTGCTGGTGGTGCTGCTTGGTGCCGGAGCGCTGTACTACACGGCACGCCCCGAGCCCCCCACGTACAAGGTGGGGACCTGCGTCCGGGAGGACGGCGGCAAGGCGGTGGAGGCAGCCTGCTCCGAGACCGGTGCGTACCGGATCGTGTCGAAGGTCTCCGACCACGCCAAGTGCCCCAACGCGGATCAGCCCTACGCCACTCTCCCCGGTGGCTCGGTGCTCTGCCTCAAGCCGAAGTCGTAACCCGGTCGCGGCCCGCTAAACGAAGGCGGACCTCATTGGGCTTCCGGTGATCACTTGCAGGCATACTTGGCGACGTCCGCCTCCCAGACGCCATTCGCCCCTGTCAGAGCATCGAATGACAACCTCGTATCTCCGACGGTCAGATGCACCCGTGGATCGAGGTCAAGGTCGGTTGCCGGACAGGTGACCGTCCCCAGGACGACCATGTAGACGGTCGATTCCGGAGGCATCGTGTAGGCGTCGAGCAGACTAATTCCGGAGTCGCCGATGTCGTTCGCATCGGACGTAACCGCCAGACCCACCGCGGTCTGATGGAACGACGCAGGTAAGTCGATGGCGACGTGGCTGACCGTGACGGGCACGGTCCCGTAGTTGTGCACCCGGAACCCCTGCCTGAATCTCCGACCGCTTACCGAGCTGACTTCGGTGCCGCACACGCATAGGCTCGGTGCAAGGCTGGCATGGGCGATCGACGCGGACTTCCGCGGCTGGGGAGGCGGTTGCCGTTGCCAGATGACCAGGCCGATCACGATCAGCAGGACGAGGCACGCGCCGATGGCGATGCGCCGTCGGAGCTCAGGATCTGGTCCACCGAACTCGATCTCATCCACCCGTAGCCCCTTCGCCGATCGTGCCGAGAAGCATAGATGCCGCGCGATCAGCGATGGGCTCCCCCTTCCGACGTGCCATCACGCTGGCCTTGCACGAAGCGCCAGACAAGAAGCGTCCGATAACGTGTGCCGATGCGGCTTACGGTTCTCGGGAGTTGCGGTGCCTGGCCCGAGGCACGCAAGGCATGCAGCGGCTACCTCATCGAGCACGACGGATTTCGGCTACTCGTCGAGGTTGGCTATGCGACCCTGCCCCGGTTGCTGGAAAGGATCGCAGCGGACCAGGTCGATGCCGTCTTCGTCAGTCATGGGCATCCCGACCACTGCGCCGACCTCAACCCGCTGTTGCGAGCGCGAGCGTTGAGCGATGATCCCCCGTCGCCGCTTCCGGTGTACGCGCTGCCGGGCGCCCTCGATGCGGTGCTGGCGCTGGATAGGCCCGGAATGCTGGACGATGCCTACGTGCTGCGCGAGTTCACCGCTGGCGGCCGGCTTGACATCGGTCCGTTCCGCGCCCAGACGCGTCTGCTGCCCCATTGGGTGCCCAACGCCGGCGTACGGCTGTCGGCTGGTGGCCGGGTCCTGGCCTATACCGGTGACGCCGGCCCGGGCCCCGACGTGGTGGAACTCGGGCGCGGCGCGGACCTGCTCCTGGCCGAAGCCACCTATGTGGATCGCGTCCCGGCCGATTCGCAACGCTACCTGTCCAGCGCCGCCCAGGCAGGTCGGCAGGCAGCGGATGCCGGTGCCGAGCGCCTGCTACTCACTCATTTGTGGCCCGGCACGAACGAGGAAACCGCCCGTGCCGCCGCCAGTGCGAATTACGACGGCGACGTCGCGGTCGCGGTCACCGATCTGGTCCGCGATCTTTCCTAAGTGCTCGGTCCTGAACTGCGTGGCTGGGCCGCGGCGGACCGACAGTTCAGGAACAACGATGACACGGGCATAGCGGTGGCCCGGGCATGTTGCCCGGGCCACCGCTAATCATCGGCTGTTGCCACCAACCGCCCAGCGCGCTGGTGCGGCGGCTGCGCTTGGTCCCGCGACCAAGCGCCTATTCGGCTTGGCCGAACGCGGCGATCTCGGCCGCCTCCGTCGGGGTGAGTTCGCGGGGCACCTGCCCACGCGAGACCTTCTCCCGCTGCACGTGATGGCGGATGCTCTCGACAATCTCCGGATTCGCCAACGTGGTGACGTCGCCGATGTCGGCGAAGTTCGACACGGCGGCGATGACTCGGCGCATGATCTTGCCGGACCGTGTCTTCGGCATGTCCGCCACGATCCACACGTTCGCCGGCCGGGCGATCTTGCCGATCTCATGCTCGATCGCTTCCACCACCTTGTCCGCGATCGCAGGATCCTGGGTGTAGCCGGGCTTGAGAGATACGTACATCTCGACGGCTCGACCACGCAGTTCGTCCATCACCGGTACGGCTGCGGCCTCGGCGACCTCGTCAACGGTGAGGCTGGCCGACTCCAGTTCCTTCGTGCCCAGCCGGTGACCTGAGACGTTGATGACGTCGTCGATGCGACCCAGGATCCGGAAGTAGCCGTCGGCGGCTTCGAGCGCCCCATCACCCGCCAGATACGGCCAGTCGTGCCAGTCCTTGCTGTTCGGATCCTTGTTGTACCTGGCGTAATAGGTGGACACGAATCGTTCGGGCTGGCCCCAGATGGTCTGGAAGACGCCCGGCCATGGGTTGCGGATGCAGATGTTGCCGGCCTTTCCGCTGCCCCGCGGCACCTGATCGCCGTTGTCGTCGAGGATGACGGGGTAGATGCCGAGCGCGCCCGGACCGCAGCTTCCTGGCTTCATCGGCTGCAGGGCGGGCAGCGTGGTGCCGAGGAACCCGCCGGTCTCGGTCTGCCACCACGTGTCCACGATGACCGCCGTGCCCTTGCCGACCGTCTCGTGGTACCAGCGCCACACGTGCGGCTCGATCGGCTCACCGACGGTGGTCATGTGCTTGAACCGGAAGTTGTACTTGGCCGGCTCGTCCGGGCCGAGTTTGCGCAGCATCCGGATGGTAGTCGGTGCGGTGTGGAAGATGTTGACGCCCAGCCGCTCGGCGATGCGCCAGAGTCGGCCGGCGTCCGGGTACGTCGGCACACCCTCGTACATCACGCTGGTCGCGCCGAGGGAAAGTGGCCCGTACACAATGTAGGAATGACCGGTGATCCAGCCGATATCGGCCGCGCACCAGTACGTGTCCGTGGGGTGGATGTCCTGGTAGTACTTCGACGTTCCGGTGACGTAGGACATGTATCCACCGGTGGAGTGCTGGCAACCCTTCGGGCGCCCGGTCGTGCCGCTCGTGTACATCAGGAATAGCGGTGCGTCGGCCGGCATGGACTCCGGTTCGACTCGGGCGCCGCGGAAGCTTGGCATCAACTCGTCAACGAAGAAGTCGCGGCCGGAGACCATGGCCGACTTGGACGCGTAGCCGTCCAAGTGGCGGCGGAACACGAGCACTCGGTCGACTTCCTGGCCGAGCTTGGCGGCGGTCTCCAGCGCGTCGTCGGCCTTGATCTTGTGATCGACCAGTTCGCCGTTGCGGTAGTATCCGTCGATCGTGATCAGCACTCGGCTGCCCGAGTCCGCGATCCGGTCGCCGCACGCGGCGCCACTGAACCCGCCGAATACCTCGGAGTGAACCACGCCCAGCCGTGCGCACGCGAGCATGACCACCGGAAGGTCGGGCACCATCGGCATGTGCAGGGTCACCCGGTCTCCGGCCTTCAGCCCGGCGAACTCGCGCAGCAGCGCCGCGAACTCGTTGACCCGAACCCACAACTCCCGGTACGTGATGGCTTGTGTCGCCTCGGCCTCGGGTTCCGGTACCCAGATCAGCGCCGCCTTGTTACCCATCGTGTCGAGATGCCGGTCGACGCAGTTATAGCTGGCGTTGAGCCGCCCGCCGACGAACCAGTTCCAGAATGGCGGATTGCTGGTGTCCAGGGTCGTGTGCCAGTACTGATCCCAGGACAGCAGGTCGGCATACTCCTTGTAGCACTCCGGAAAACGATCTTCGGAGAATCGGTCGAGGATTGCCGGATCAGAGGCATTGGCTTGCCCGATGAACGCGGCTGGAGGACGGATGTACTCCTCCTCCCGCCAGTGCGCGGCGATCTCGGCCTCCGATACCGCCACCTCGGACGCCGTCACTTGAGCGTCAGTTGATTGTTGGTCGGTCATTAATCCACCCTCCGGTTCGAACAGATCAGGTGGGTTCGGGTGGGCGCGGCATCAGGGAGGCCGGTATCAAACCGGCGCAGACCCCAAACTCCCATAACTGCGTGCCCGCGTCCGCCAGCCGGTCGAACGCTGCCGCGTCTCCTCGCAGCAGCGAAGACCAACACATTCCGTCGGCGATCTCCAACGCGCGTACCTCAACGCCGGCCAGCGCAATCGGCCCGCGTTCCTCGGCCGTGCGGCGCAGACCGGCTACCCGCTCGGCCCAATCCTCGTCAGGAGTCATCGCCTGCAGCTGCGCGAGCAACAATGACAGCTCACCTACGAGATACTGCTGGGTCATTCACATCGCCGCCCACCAGCATGGTTAAGGCACTTAGTCTATTCCCGTTGGCGTGTCAATCAAATCCCAGAGGCGCAGCTCGCAAGTCGATGGCACGCCATGTGTAGTCGCCTTCGCCGCCTGAGCGGCTTTCACTTCTAGGCGCGCGCCTTTGCGGCAGTCTGTGGAAACCGCCGATGGCCCCACCCCAGACCGACCTTGCTCCGGCGCGCCCCGCCCGCACGGGGCCGTTCTCGTGCGTCGATAGGGTGACCGCATGGCGACTCCGCGCGTGCGTGCTCCCGAACTCCGCGGCCGAGGCTGGCTCAACACCGGCGGCAAGGATTTCAAGCTGGCCGATCTTCGGGGCAAGATCGTTTTGTTGGACTTCTGGACCTTCTGCTGCGTCAACTGCCTGCATGTCCTGGACGAGCTGCGTGATCTGGAGGCCAAATACCACGACTGCCTGGTCGTGGTCGGCGTGCACTCGCCGAAGTTCGAGCACGAGAAAGACCGCGATGCGCTGGTCGCGGCGATCGAGCGGTACAACGTGGAGCACCCGGTGCTCGACGACCCGGAGCTGATCACCTGGGGCCAGTACGCCGCGAAAGCCTGGCCCACCCTTGCCGTCGTCGACCCGAGCGGCTACCTGGTGGCGAGCATGGCCGGGGAGGGGCACGCCGAGGGCCTGGCACTCTTGATCGACGAGCTGATCGCGCGGCACGACGCGGACGGCACGCTCCGGCATGGCGACGGACCGTACGTACCGCGGGCCACCGCCGACACAGCCCTGCGGTTCCCCGGAAAGGCGCTGGTGACGCCCGCGGGCACGTATTTGGTGTCGTCGTCCGCCCATCACCAACTGGTCGAACTCGGTAGCGATACCGACACGGTGCTCCGCCGGATCGGCACCGGAATCCGTGGGCGTGCCGATGGCGGCCCGGAGTCCGCCCAATTCTCCGAGCCGCAGGGGCTGTGCCTGCTGCCGGACGAGGTGGCCGCTCAGGCCGGCTACGGCATCGTGGTCGCCGACACGGTCAACCACCTGATCCGTGGCCTCAACATCGACACCGGCGAGGTCACGACGGTGGCCGGAACCGGGCACCAGTGGCGCGACGACCCAGGTTCTCAAGCCCACGACGCGCTGTCCGTCGACCTGTCCTCGCCATGGGACGTCGCGTGGTTCGACGGCCTGGTCATCATCGCCATGGCGGGCATCCACGAGCTGTGGTGGTTCGACCCGATCAAGCGGACGGCAGGCGTATACGCGGGTACCACCGTCGAGGCGTTGAAGGACGGACCACTGGCCGAGGTGTGGATGGCGCAGCCGTCCGGCCTGTCCGCCGCCGGCGACCGGATGTGGATCGCGGACAGCGAGTCGTCGTCGATCCGGTGGGTGACCGACGGCGAAATGCACACCGCCGCCGGCCAGGGGCTATTCGACTTCGGACTGGTCGACGGCCCGGCCGAGCAGGCGCTGTTCCAGCACCCGCTGGGGGTGTGCGGGCTGCCGGACGGCTCGGTGCTGGTCGCTGACACCTACAACGGGGCGGTACGCCTGATCAAGGCGCCCGACGAGCGCGGCCGGGAGGTCACCACGGTGGCCACCGGCCTGGACGAGCCGAGTGACATCGTCCTCGGACCGGGCGGTGAGGTCGTGATCGTCGAGTCCGCGGCGCACCGGCTGACCACACTCGCACCTGGCGCCCTGGCGGTGGCCGGGGTGACCACGGACGGCGTACGGATGAAGACCGAACGCCCACCGACCCCGCTGGCGCCCGGCCGGGTCCGCCTCGACGTGATCTTCACACCCGCACCGGGCCAGAAGCTGGATGAGTCATTCGGCCCGCCCACCCGGCTACAGGTCACCGCGTCACCGCCGGAGTTGCTGGTGGCCGGGGCTGGCGCCTCCGTCGAACTGGGCCGCGACCTGCTGATCGCCGACGGCGTCGGCGGCGGCATTCTGCAGGTCGTGGCTCAGGCCGCCACCTGCGACGCGGACGCCGAGTTCGGCGCCTGCCATCTGACCCGTCAGGACTGGGGCGTGCCCGTGACGGTCGCCGCGGACGGCTCCGACAGGCTGCCCCTGATCCTGCGCGGACTGGATGACAACGCCGGCTGACAGCAGGCCGCTTGACCGGACGCGGCGATGCGACTACGCCGCGCGTTGCACCTGCACCCCGGCGGCGATCAGCGCCTCGCGGACGGCGACCGCGATCTGGACCGCTCCAGGCGTGTCGCCGTGCACGCAGATCGACTCGACGTCGATCTCCAGCATCGTCCCGTCGGCTGCCTGAACTGTGCCCCGGGCCATGGTCACCACGCGTTCGGCGATGAGCACCGGGTCGTGCAGCACCCCGCCCGGCTCGGAGCGGGGCACCAGGCGCCCGCTCGGCTGGTACGCGCGATCCGCGAATCCCTCCGTGATCACCCGGAGCCCGGCGCCGGCGGCCAGCCGCGCCAGCTCGGACCCGGGCAGCGTCACCACCGGGAGCGCAAAGTCATACTCGGCCACCGCCGCCACCATGGCCTCAGCCTGCACCGGATCGGTGTCGGTCGCGTGGTAGAGGGCACCGTGCGGCTTGACGTAGCTAACCCGGCTGCCGGCGATCCGGGCCAGCCCGTCCAGCGCGGCGATCTGGTAGAGCAGGTCGTCGCGCAGCTCGCCGAACTCGTAGTCGATCCGACGCCGCCCGAAACCGGCCAGGTCGCGATAGCTGACCTGGGCGCCGATGGCGACATCGCGCGCCGCCGCGATCGCGCACACCCGGCGCATCGTGCCCGGGTCGCCGGCGTGGAATCCACAGGCAACGTTCGCTGATGTGACGATTTCAAGGAGCGCTTCGTCGTCGCCCAGCCGCCAGATCCCGAAACCTTCGGCGAGGTCAGCGTTGAGGTCCATGAAATCGCACGGTACCCCCTGGCCTCAGCTGCGCGATCCGGGCCAGCCCAGCATCGTCGACCACGCCGATTACCGGGTAGCCGCCGGTGGTCGGGTGATCGGCGAGGAACACCACCGGCTGGCCGTCGGGCACCACCTGGATGGCCCCGGCAACCAGCGGCTCGCTCGGAAGCTCGCCAGTCCGCACCCGGGTCAGAGCCGGTCCGGCCAGTCGGGCGCCGACTCGGTCACTCAACGGCGTCAACTGGTACGGGCTGTCCAGCAGCGTCCCGCGCGCCTGCTCGGTGAACCAGTCGTCACGAGGACCGAACCAGATCGCCACGCGCGCCTCGGCGGTCGGTGCCAGTGGCTCCGGCGCGTGGACCACCGGCCCGGTGTCGGACCCGATCGGCAGCACGGCGCCGGAAGCCAGCCGCTGCGGACCGAGCCCGGACAAGGTGTCGGTCGACCGGCTGCCGAGCACTTCTGGCACCGCGATCCCGCCGGCCACCGCCACGTAGGTGCGCAGGCCGGCCGGGGCGGCGCCGAGCGTGAGCACTTGACCCGCCGCCATCTGGATCGGGGCGGCAAACGGTGCGGCCGCCCCATCGACGGCTACCGGTACCGGCGCGCCGGTGACCGCCACCACCGCGGCTGCCCCGAACCGGAGCCGGATGCCGCGCAGGACCACCTCGATGCCGGCAGCGCCAGGCGAGTTGCCAACGTGCTGGTTGGCGCGCCGCAGAGCCGGGGCGTCGAGTGCGCCGGATCGCGGTACACCGAGGTGTGCCCAGCCTTGGCGGCCGGCATCCTGGACGGTGGCGACCAGCCCGACCCGTACCACCTCGATCATGATCCGGTCCGGATGAAGCGCACACGCGTTCCGGGGGCTAGCAGCGCGGGCGTCTGGCGGTCCGCATCGAAAAGCGTGACGCTGGTATGCCCAACCAGTCGCCAGCCGCCGGGCGAGACGCCCGGGTAGATGCCGCAGTAGCTGTCGGCCAAGCCGACCGAACCGGCCGGCACCCGGCTTCGCGGCGTGTCCAGCCGTGGCACGGTGGCGCCGAAACCGGTCATGTACGCGAATCCGGGTGCGAACCCGCAGAAGGCAACGAGGAACGTCGTTGCCAGGTGCCGAGCGATGAATCCGGTGGTGCTGACGCCCAGGTGGTCGGCGATCCAGTCGAGATCCGGCCCGTCGTAGGTGATCGGGATGCGGACCAGCGACCCGGTGTCCGCCTCGGCAGCGTCCGGCAGCGTCCACGTCGCCAGGTCCGACACCAGCGCGCCCGGATCGTCGCATCCGTCGATGAGAACCGTGCGCGCGCCCGTCACGATCTCGGACCAGTCATACTCTCCGGCTTCCCGGCGCCGCCACAGTTCGGCACGCCACCGCTCCACCGAGCCAGGAGGGTCGCCGGTCAGGTCGAGTAGCAGCGCGTGGGCTCCGACCGGAATGATGCGCATGGCTGATCATTCTGCCGTACTCGGCGTGGGCCATTTCACTACTGACGAGTAACCTACGGTGGCGTAACCTGACGGCGTGACGACCACTCCGGTAACCGCCCGGCCGCGCCCGACCGACATCGGCAAACCACGGATGCGTGGCTGGCTTCACGCGTACGCCTTCCTCGTCGCCACCGTCGCCGGCGTCGTACTGTGCTCGATCGCGGCCACCCAGCACCGACACCTCGCGCCAGTGCTCGCGTGCCTCATCTACAGCCTCACCGTGTGCGGCCTGTTCGGCACCAGCGCCTTGTATCACCGCAGGGTGTGGTCACCGCGCGGCTACCGGCTCATGCGCCGCCTGGATCACTCGATGATCTTTGTATTCATCGCTGGGACGTACACGCCGCTGAGCGTTCTGCTGCTGTCGCCCACCAAGAAGGTGGTCATCCTGTCGATCATCTGGGGTGGTGCCCTGCTCGGCGTCGCCATGAAGATGATCACGCCGAACGCCCCCCGATGGCTGTCCGCGCCGCTGTACGTACTCCTGGGGTGGGTGGCCGTGGCGGTGCTGCCGGATTTGCTTCACAAGGGCGGCGTCGCGGTGCTGGTACTGCTCCTCGTGGGCGGTGCCTTCTACACGGCCGGCGCCGTGCTGTACGCGCTGCGCAGGCCGAACCCGTGGCCGAAGACATTCGGACATCACGAATTCTTCCACGCGTTCACGCTATTAGCGGCGATCTGCCACCACATCGCCATCTACTTCGCGTTGTTTGCGTAGGCGCGGCCTTGTCGCATGCGATCACCCGGTACGTGGCCGATTAACGCACGTCCGCTTGACCCGCCCCCGGTCCCATAGGCTGGTGCCATGAGCACGTCTGGAGATCGAACCCTCGTGATCATGCGGCACGCCAAGGCCGAGCCGCCTGGCTCGGCCGAGGATTTCGCCCGGCCCTTGGCCGATCGGGGCCGGCTCGACGCGGCGGCGGCCGGCGCCTGGCTGGCCGGGCAAAAGCTGGTGCCGGATCTTGTGCTCTGCTCACCGGCCACGCGCACCCGGATGACCTGGCACGAGGTCGCGATCGCGATCGCCACCGAGACCGGTGGCGGCGGTGGATCGACCGTGCACTACGAGGCCGACCTCTACTACCACGGCCTGGGCGCGGCGCTACGACTGGTGCGAGGCGTGGACCCGGGCGTCCGCACGCTCCTCCTTGTCGGTCACAATCCGACCGTGTCGGCACTGTCGGTGCGCCTCGACGAGACGGCACGCCGCCGAGATGCCGGGCTGAAGACAGCCGGGATAGCTGTTCACGACGTGCCCTCGACGTGGGCCGGGTGCGCCTACGCCACCTTGGTTTCGGGCCACACTCCGCGCGGATAGCCCGGGTTGCCGGTCCTGGCCGCCGGGGCGCCCCGGCCGAACCGGACCGATGCGATCGCCCCGGTCACCACGTCGTGGCCGGGGCGATCACGTCATAGGAGCGACGAACCAGCGCAGCCGGTCGTGCCCAGTCCTGCCTAGAAGGCGTCCTCCGCGAGGTCCATCAGGTCCAGGTCCGCGCCCTCGATCACCTTCCGGTCAGCACGGATCCGGGGCAGCACCTCGCGCGCGAAGAACTGGGCCGCGGCCACCTTGCCCGTGTAGAAGGCACGGTCCTCGTCACTGACCTGGTCGGCCAGCTTGGCCAGCGCCACCGTCGCCTGCTTCTGCAGCAGCCACGCGACCATCACATCGCCAAGCGCCAGCAGTGTCCGGCGCGAGCTGAGGCCGACCCGGTAAAGCTGCCTCGGGTCCTCCATCGCGTCGGCCATCCAGGTGGTCAGCGTGGCCAGCATTGACGACACATCGCCCAAAGCGGCACCAAGCGCCAGCCGGGCGTTCTTGAGCACGCCGGGCTCGTCGGTCTCATCGGCGGCTTCCAGGTACGCCTGGATCTCGCCGGCCACGACGGCCAGCGCCTGCCCCTGGTCCTTGGCGATCTTGCGGAACACCAGATCCAGGCTCTGGATGGCGGTCGTGCCCTCGTAAAGGGTGTCGATCTTCGCGTCCCGCACGTACTGCTCGATCGGGTAGTCCTGCAAGAACCCGGAGCCGCCGAATGTCTGCAGTGACTCATGTCCCAGCAACTCGTAGGCCCGCTCCGAGCCGCAGCCCTTGACCAGCGGCAGCAGCAGGTCGTTGACCCGGTTGGCCGTGCCTGCCGCGTCGGCGTTACCAGCCACCTCGGCCACCTTGGCCTTGTCCTGCCAGGACGCGGTGTAGCACACGAGCGCACGCAGGCCCTCGACATAGGACTTCTGCAGCATCAGGGAACGACGGACGTCCGGATGGTGCGTGATGGTGACACGTGGCGCGGCCTTGTCGGCCTGCCTGATGAGGTCCGCCCCCTGCACACGCGACTTGGCGTAGTCGAGCGCGTTCAAGTACCCGGTCGACAGGGTGGCGATCGCCTTGGTGCCGACCATCATCCGGGCGTACTCGATGATCAGGAACATCTGGCGGATGCCCTCGTGCACGTCGCCCATCAGCCACCCCTTCGCGGGGATGCCGTGCTCACCGAACGTAAGCTCGCAGGTGGCCGAGGCTTTGAGGCCCATCTTGTGCTCGACGTTGGTCGCGAAGACGCCGTTGCGCTCGCCCAGCTCGCCGGTCTCCGGGTCGAAGTGGAACTTCGGCACGATGAACAGCGACAGACCCTTGGTGCCGGGTCCGCCGGCACCGGGCGTGTCGACCGGACGGGCCAGTACGTAGTGAACGATGTTGTCGGAAAGATCGTGCTCGCCGCTGGTGATGAAGCGCTTGACGCCCTCGATGTGCCAGGAGCCGTCTGGCTGCGGGATGGCGCGGGTGCGCCCGGCACCGACGTCGGAGCCGGCGTCCGGTTCGGTCAGCACCATGGTCGAACCCCAGCGCTTATCGGCGAACAGCTTCGCCCAGCGCTTCTGCTCTTCAGTTCCCTCGCGTTCGAGGGTGGTCGCGAACGACGGGCCCGACGCGTACATCCAGATCGGGGCGTTTGATCCGAGGACCATCTCGGCCAGCGACCACCAGAAGGCACGCGGTGCCGGCGTCCCGTCCAGGGCCGGTGGCAGGTCCAGGCGCCAGAACTCGCTGTCCATGAAGGCCTGGTAAGAGCGCCGAAAGCCGTCCGGGACGCTCACCGAATGGGTGGCCGGGTCGAAGACCGGAGGGTTTCGATCCGTGTCCGCGTAGCTCGTGGCCAGGTCCTCGCGCGCCAAGCGCGCGGCCTCGGCCAGGATGCTCCGGGCGGTATCGGCGTCTAGGTCCGGGAATGCTGGGCTGCCGAACAGTTGATCAACACCGAACACCTCGAACAAGTTGAATTCGAGGTCACGAATGTTACTGCGGTAGTGGCTCATGCATTCCCCCTTGTTACTGACGAGTAGCGGCCACTCTATTACCGGCCAGTAACTACAAACAAGGGGGAATCACAAATCTCACAGGGCTACCGCGCGCCCCGCCGGCGACCAGCGCCACCTCTGGATTCCGAGCACGGAGGGCGCGCTGTGATGCGGCCTACGCCCGTTTTAGTGGTTTAGATGCCTGTTTGTGCGGAAAATGCGGTTGGTCGCGCCGAAAAAGGTGGCGTTGAGGGCGTCACCGATTCCGAGGCTCGTCGTTGGAAGGGCGTATTCACCTGGGACATCCACCCCAGATCCACCAGACGACCCCTATGCCCCGGGGAGGCTCGCATGATCAACCGCTTGTTCGGCGCGGTATTCACCCCCAAGTACCCGAAGGGATACGTAGGCCGGCACCGCGCTCAACTCGCCCTCGTGAGGGCGATCGCGCCGTCCTACGCACGTGGCACGGACCCGTCGGCGCCACGGGAAGCCGCGGATTGACGCGGATTGACGCGGCCGGTCCGCCGTCGCGCGTCGCCGGGGCACCGAACCGTCACCCGCCGGGCATCCGGCAAGCTGATCGCATGGCTAAACTCATCGACCCTGCCCTCGACGCCTACCTCCTCGGCCACGTCACACCCGCCGACGACCTCTTGCGCGAACTCGCCGCCGAGACCGCCGAGCGGACTGGAGGGGCGGCCGGAATGCAGATCTCGCACGACGAGGGTGCGCTTCTTACCATGCTGGTCCGGCTGACCGGCGTCCGGAACGCCGTCGAGGTGGGCACCTTCACCGGGTACTCATCGATTTGCATCGCCCGGGGCATGCAAGCCGGCGGGCGCCTGCTTGCCTGCGACGTGAGCGAGGAATGGACGTCGATCGCCCGGAGATACTGGGAACGTGCCGGCCTCACCGACCGGATCGACCTGCGCATTGCGCCGGCTCTCGACACGCTGCGTGCGCCGCCCGCCGACCCGGTCATCGACTTCGCGTTCATCGACGCCGACAAGGCCGCCTACCCGGACTATTACGAGGAGATCGTGAACCGAACCCGGCCCGGCGGCGTGATCGCGCTGGACAACATGTTCCAGGGCGGCCGGGTCCTCGACCCCCAGCGCACCGATGAATCCACGGTCGCGATCCGCGGTCTCAACGATCGGATCGCCCACGACGACCGGGTCGACGCGGTACTGCTCGCCGTGCGTGACGGGGTGATGCTGGTACGCCGCCGCTGAGCGCCGCGTCCGCGCTAACAGGACCGCCGCGTCCGCGCTACCGGGCCGCGGCGTCCGCGTCGAACTCCCAGCTCGGCACCCCGGACGCCGGCTCGGACCGAGCCACCCCGGCGTATTCCATGAGGACCAGAGCGATGTCGTCATCGAGCTTGCCCTCAACCCACTCGACCAGGGCCGATTCCAGCGAGGCCAGGCCGTCGGCGACGGTGCCGTGACCGAGCAATCCCCAGGCCCGCTCATTGATCGGGAAGAACTCGCCATCGCGGCGGGCCTCGCCCAGGCCGTCGGTGTAGAGGAGGATGCGGTCGCCCGGCTCCAGCCGATCCACCCGGGTCTTCACGACCGGCGTGAAGCCCAGCGGTGGCGCGCTCGACGGTGGTTCCAGGGGGATGGCCTGCCCGCGCCGCAGCAGCAGCGGCGCCGGATGGCCGCAATTGACGATCGAGAGGGTGCCGCCGCGCTCTTCGGCGATCGCCACCGTGACGAAGTCTTCCTCACCGACGGATCGGGCCACGGCGCGATCCAGATCGGTCACCACCGTACGCAGGTCGGATCTCTCGTGCGCGACGTGCCGGAAGGCGCCGAGCACCGCGCTGGCCAGGCGTACCGCGTCAAGGCCCTTGCCACGGACATCGCCGATGATCATGCGGACGCCGTATGACGTGTCCAGTGCCTCGTAGAGGTCGCCTCCGATGTCAGCGGCCGCGCTCGCTGAGATGTACCGCCCCGCCACCGCCAGAGGACCGACCTGCGGGCCAAGCGGCGCCAGGACCGCGGCCTGTGCGACGTTGGCCAGGCGAGACAGCTCGGCGACCCGTTCGGCCTGGTGGGCGCGGAGGGTCCCGACGATCGCCGCGATCCCGGTCGCCAAGACCACGCCCGCGATATTGATCAGTGATGCGCCGCTCGGGCGACCGGTCGGGTACATGCCAAAGGCCAGGCCCACCACGCTGGCCAGGCCGCCGACGGCCAGCACCTCCGGCCACGCCCCGAAAGCCGCGGCCAGGAACGGCACCGCCGCGAGCAGGCCGATGTAGTGCGGCGCCCCGCCATCGGCCAGTTCGACCACCGAGATGAGCGCGAGCAGCACAAGGGCCGCGCCGATGCCGGCGCGGGTTTCCGGTGTCATGCGGGCCAAGCCCAGCCGCTGTCGTAGGTTCATGGCCAACCGCGTTCAGCATGCCTGATCAACCGCTCCGAACCTCATCGGCCGTGCGGCTGTCTATGCACCAGGCGGGCCTGAGCTTAGATCCGCCGGGCGGCCGCCGACCATCGGGTCGGCGGCCGACATGCTGCGCCACCTGTACAAATGTTGTCCGGGCACGCAACCGGCGACGGCCGTTGCCGGTTGCGTTCACGCTAAGAACGGCCCGCGACAAACGCCGCCAGCTGCTCGGATTGCGCCAATCTGCTCGGTTCGTGCAGGTACATCATGTGGCCCGAGTCGTGGTAGGTGAACTCGATGTTCTCGTGTAGTTCGGCGGGAATCTCAAGGTGCGCGAACGTGTGCTCGGCGGCGTAGTAGGGAGTCGCACCGTCGTAGTAGCCGCAGGCGACGTGCACCCGCATATGTGGGTTGGTTCGCATCGCCGCGGCCAGCTTGTCCGCCACGAAGATGTGCTGGCCCTCGAACTCCTTGTATGACCACGGGTACACCCGGTCGGTCAAGATCTCATACGACAGGTCGTTCTGGTACCCGAGTTCGGCGCGCACGTAATGGTTGAGAACCGCCGCGTACGGGCCCATGATCGCGTCAATCGACGGGTCCGCCGACCACATCTCGCGTCCGTAGTCGGTATCCCACCCGGTGAATCGGCCATCGATCCGGCCGACGACACGGCGCTGATCACGCAACAGCTCGGTAAAGAACCGGATGTGCTCCGGGCGGAGGTTGACCCGGTCCACGTAATCCTCGGACAGCCCGGTAAGCGCCGCCAGCCGGGTCACGGCGGAGCGCCGCTCGTCGGCGGTGAGACGGTTGCCGCGCTGCAGGGCCCACGGGTAGTCCCGTGACGCGAACTCCTCTGCCTCGTCAAGGACCTCGCGGAGCGGACGATCGCCTAGTTTCCCGTGGTAGTGGGCGATTGCCGTGTAGGTGGGCAGGTACAGGACGAACGCGTCGTGGTTGAAGCCGTTGAAGTGGCTTCCGCCCCAGTCGAGCACCGCTGAGATCAGCATCAGACCGTTCACATACAGGGCGTATTTCTCCTGGAGGTGCCGGGACAGTGCCGCGGCACGCGTGGTTCCGTACGACTCGCCGCACAGGTACTTCGGAGACATCCAGCGCCCGTTTCGCGACGTCCACAACCGGATCAACTCGCCAACCGACTCGATGTCGCCGCCATAGCCGTGAAACTCGCTCGACTTGCCGCCCTTGACGGCGCGGGAGTACCCCGTCGAGACCGGGTCAATGAACACCAGATCCGAGTGCCGGAGCAGCGTCTCCTTGTTGTCGACCAGGTCGTACGGCGGCGGGGTCAAGTTGCCGACGTCACCCATCGACACCCGGCGCGGGCCGAGCACCCCCATGTGTAGCCAGACACTGGACGAACCCGGGCCGCCGTTGAAGGCGAAGGTGACCGGGCGGGTACGGGGGTCGGCGCCATCGAGTGTGTACGCCGTAACGAAAAGCTCGGCCTTGGGCGTCGCACCGTCGAACTTCTCGTCGGTGTGACCTTCCAGGCGGACCACGATCCGGCCGGTCGTGGCCGTATAGCTCAGGGTCTCGCCGTCCACATCCAGGGTGTGGTAGGTAGTTACAAGATCGTCTTTTGGTTCCTCGGCCTTGCTATCGGCTGCTGGCTTCGGGGCCGTCGAGTCGTCGCTCATGACTGAGCAGCCTACGTGCGGCGGGTGATATGGCGAAGCGGGTTACCCCGCGCCGCGGCCCGACCACCCAGCCACGTATCCGGTACAGTGTTGTGCGCACGCGGGTGTAGTTCAATGGCAGAACATCAGCTTCCCAAGCTGACAGTGCGGGTTCGATTCCCGTCACCCGCTCCACCTACGAAACGCCTGGTCACGGCAGATCTCACGACCAGGCGTTCATCGTCTTTGCTGACTCACAGCTCCCCGCGTGCCATTAGCTCTGGCACGCCGAACTCGACAGCTGTTGGCCTTACTGCGGTGTGCTAGGTCTGATTCCACCAGTTCAGGGGCTGATCATCGTCGTCGTACATGTTCGCGAAGTACCATTCGGCGCCAGGAGTGTGGTGCGCCCAGATGGTCATGATGCGTTCGATGGCACCGAAGGTGGCAGTGACCGGGACCGTGGCGACCATGAAGCTGAAGTCGGCGGGTGCTTCGATAAGGCCGCCGAGGCGGGGCCATCGAAGCTTGAAGGGAATCAAGTTTTCAGTCGAGCGGCCAGGAGGCCGCAGAGAGGCGACCAAGGCCACATTCCCACCGCGTTGTACCACGCGATGGTGCCCGTCCGGCTGGACGTCTATGAGGTCTTGAGCCGCACAGCCGAGCACGGGACCTGGCGTCCCAGGCAATCGGACGCGACATGGCTGGTCAGAAGGAGGCCGCTGTCCGGTGGTTTCTCACGGCGCTGGCGTCTCGGCTTCGCGCACGGTTGGGGTCGCCGCCTCCGCGTCGGCATCAGCCTGCGGGTCCTCTGGACGGTCCTCAGCCGGCAATGTCGGTGCGGCTGCCGCCGTCAGGCTCCGGCTCATGGTGGCCCCGATGGAGCAAACGAGTAGATAGGCGCCGAAGGCGAGCATAGCCATTGTTGGGCCTAATGCTTGTCCGAGTACGCCGGCGAGGAGCGGGCCGAGCGGGTTCAACACCATGGGGATTGTGCCGACCGTCGACATCGTTCGACCCATAAGGTGCTCGGGGGTCGCGCGTGCGACCTGAGTCGTCACGGCGACGCCGATAGCCGGCGTCAGGAGGACGCCCAATCCCAGGAGCGTCGCGATCCACCACGCACCCATGGGAATGGCCATGAGCGAAACCAGCACCGCCCACGACCAAACGATCAGTAGCATCAGCCGGCCAGGGGGCAGCGCACGTGCTAGGCGGGCGGCGACGAGTGCACCGATCAGTCCGGCGGCGCCTTCAACGGCTAGGACCAGGCCGATTATTGCCGAGGCCACATGGCGCGACTCGAGCAGGATGATGGTCAGGAGTGGTACCCCGGATCCGGCGATGTTCAGCAGCGGGAGCAGAGCCACCATTGCCCTCAGTGATTTCTGCTTACGCAGCCATGTAAGACCTTCTCGGATCTCGTGCCGTAGCTTTGTCGATTCGGTCCTGACCGGAGTGGTGATCGGGTGGCGCGGGATTTTGGCGAACGCCGCGCATACGAAGGAAATCAGATAAGACACGGCGTCTGCGACAAATGGAAGTGCTCGTCCGGCGGCAAACAGGACACCACCGAGCGGCGGGCCGAGCAACGAGCCCGCGTGTGCGCGCGCTTCCTCTTGCGCGTACGCGGAGGCCAGTTGATCGTCGCGGACGATGCGCCGAATCGTCACCGATCGGATCGGGTAGACCAAAGCACCACCGGCACCCTGAACGATTGCTGCGGCAATGAACAGCGGAATTGAGGCCCAGCCGCCCGCGATCGCGAGCGCTGTGACCGCCAGCGCGATCATCCGAGCGCCTTCGCATACGAGAAGGGTCCGCCGCCGATCCCACCGATCGGTAATCGCGCCGGCTGGCATGCTCACGACAACGTCAGTGGCTATAGCTACCGCTCCAACGACGCCCGCGAGGGCGCTCGACTTCGTCATGGCCAGAATGGCCAACGGAAATGCAAGTGTGGAGATCTGAGTACCCAGGACCGACGTCGCTGACCCAAGCCACAACAGCTGGAACTGCTTATTCCGGCGGAGCGGAGTAAGCTCGCTCGCTTCCATGCGCCGATCCTTCCTGTGGTTGGCGAACGGATACGCCTCCGGACGCCAGAAAGTCGAGCGTCAATCCGTCTATCAAAACAGAAGAGGCGGTAACTCGTCGTCCCGTCTCGGAATGCTCCATGTTGGTCTTGGCATGAAGTCCACTGCCTGTCAACAAAGGCTGGGCCGGGCCACCCAACGGATGGGCTTGCGAGCCGTCGTGCCATCAGCGTGCCACTAGGCAGTGTCCAACGTGGTCACTCCAGGCCGCTCGGAGCCACGTTCCGCGCTGACCAGTAGGGATGGGCTCGCATCCTGGTACGGTTCCCAATCTGTTTCTGGGTCCCTTCGGGGCGCTGCGCATGCGGGAAAATCGGTGTGGTCGCCCGCCGACGTCGGTACTTTCCTGGCGCGGGTGAGGCCGTCAAGCTGTTTGACGCTGGGAGCCGCTTTGAGGGCTGCGCATTGTTGCTACGAGCACGAGGGTCCGACTCTTCTTCTTCCCCGCCGGCTCCCGCGGGCGACCTTTCCCCGTTCCAACCCCCGACGGGAGAGCGTCATGGAAGAGGTCGACGAACAGGACTTACATGTCGAGCGGGTGGCCGCACTCGATCTGGGCAAGGCGTGTTGGAGGCATGCGTGCGGGTGCCGCACGAGTCGACGCCGGGCCGGCGTATGCAGGAGGTACGCGGCTTTGCCACCACCACCGCGGCGTTGCTGCAGACGGCCGGCTGGTTGCGCCGTTGGGGCGTGACCCGGGTCGTCATGGAATCTACCAGTGACTACTGGAAGGGCGTCTACTTTCTGCTCGAGGCCGAGGGCTTCGAGTGCTGGCTGGTCAATGCTCGCGAGGTGAAGAACGTGCCCGGGCGGGCCAAGACCGATAAGGCCGACGCAGTGTGGTTGGCCAAGGTCGCCGAGCGGAGTATGTGCCGGCCGTCGCTGGTGCATCCCAAACCTATCCTGAGCTGCGTAACCTGACCCGCTATCGGCGTTCGCTGATACGCGACCGCACCCGTGAGATGCAGCGGGTCGAGAAACTGCTCGAAGACGCCCAGATCAAGATCACTTCTGTGGTGCGCGATGTGTTCGGGGTGTCCGGGCGGCTGATACTCCACGCGCTCATCGACGGACAGCGCGACCCGACGGTCCTCGCCCAGATGGCCAGGGGCCGGCTACGTGTCAAGATCGCGCCGCTGCAGGAGGCGCTGCGGGGGTCCTTCACCGATCACCACGCCGCCATCCTGGCGATGATGCTGGACAACATCGACCGACTCAGCGCGCAGATCGCCGCTTTGGACGCCACGATCGCCGAGGCGGTCGCCCTGTTCGCCCATCAGGTGGCGCAGCGAAGTGAGATCACCGCGATCGGTCCCACCGCCGCCCAGGAACTGATCGCCGAGGTGGGCGTGGACATGAGCCGCTTCCCGTCCGACGCGCATCTGGTGTCCTGGGCCAAGTTCTGCCCCTAGACCCACGAGTCGGCCGGCAAGAGTAAGAACAAAGGCCGAGCAAAAGGCAGCCCATGGCTGGCCGCCACCTTGGGCAACATCGCCGGCACCGCTTGCCGCACCAATACCTTCCTCGGCGCGCGGCATCGCCGCATCGCCAAACGTCGCGGCAAACAGAAGGCGACCGTGGCCACCGGAAACGCGGTCCTGGTCATCGTCTACCACTTGCTATCCGATCCTGCCGTCCGGTTCCGCGACCTCGGCGCCGACCATTTCGATACGCGCATCGACAAACAACGCAGAGCCCGCAACCTGGCCGCCCAACTCCAAGCCGTCACCGGTCAAAAGATCACCATCTGTGAGGGCAAAGCCATCACCACCGAACCCGAAGCCGCCTGACCCGCCCACACAACCCGGCTCCGCTGCGCTGCGCCGGCTGCTGCCGCCTGCCCAGTCATCGATGGATTTTCGGGTCTGACAGTGCGGGTTCGATTCCCGTCACCCGCTCCAAGACAAAACGCCTGGTCACGGCGTGTGCCGGACCGGGCGTTCGAGTTGACTCTGGCTGGCCGCAGGCGAACTCACGGCCACCGCAGCTATGATCACCATCCGGCACTGGTGCGCCGGCACTCTTAACGCAGTACCTGAAACGATCGTCGCGATCGCAGCATGGCAAGGGATCGTGAATCGCGGCGTGCTCGTCGACATCGAGGGCCTGGACGCGTTCTGGATCTTTCAAACCTCACGCCACACGGTGCTAATCGACCAACTCGCCTACCTGGGCTGGCCAGTGCAAAACGAGGTGGCCAAGTGGTCTGACAAGCGCTGACGCTCGGCGGGCTTTCGTGGAATCTCCCCCGCAGCGGCGCCTATTCGATCGAGGGCCCTCGATCCGGTGACGGTTCAAGACCTGGAACATCCGGTTGCGTTTGCGGTCGACCGTGGCGCTTGATGTCCAACGCCCATTGGCACACGCGGCCTTCGGCGCCGATACGACCCTCAACCTCGCACCGACAAATCTCATTGCCGCCGATTGCATCGAGTGTGTAAGCCACCACCGGCCAGCGCCCGGTCATCGCGCGCCACGACCATGTGATCGGGGTAGCCAGGAGCGCAACCATCCAGTTGAGCAGGTACCAGACCAGCACCACCAAAATGGGAATGACGAACGGGCCGTCCACCCCTTCAAGCCATCGGCCAATCGACCGCGGACGCCACGCCAACCGCTGGCGACCCACCCGCCACATGGTTGCCTGGCCGGCCTCATTCTTCGCTATCACGATCACAAACGACATTGTGAGCGCGCGCATCCCTCGCTGAGAGCCCTGACGCCAGAACCTACATCCGTTGAACTGTTGGTTGCCGATCCGGCTGACGCGATGCCGTTCGCGGTTGCCGGATCGGCCGCGCTGCGGTGCCGATGTGCCTGGCGTAGCGTGCTGGCAGCGAAATCGGCACAATCCAGTTGTTTGCTGATGATTTTGGCTGCGGTGAGGAGACCACCACCGGTGACGCATCGCAGACGCCCCTTACCGAGGCTGAGGGCTTGAATTGGCGCAATGAGGACTATATTGGTTTTTAGCGTAGAAAAGTTGCGTAACCTGGAGCCCATGTCAGGAAGGTCGCGGCACGCCGAGCCGGGCGCAATCCAGAACCGCGGAGGTCTCGGCATGGACAGGACCAAACGCTACGGCGCTGAGTTTCTAGGGGCTCTGCTGCTCGTCTTCTTCGGCGTCGGAAGCGCCATCGCTGGGCGGACCGAGGGCGGTGTGGTGGTCGTGGCGTTGGCCTTCGGCCTGGTCCTGCTCGCGCTGGTCTACGCGCTCGGCCCAGTGTCCGGCTGTCACGTCAACCCTGCGGTGACCCTAGGCGCGTTGGTCACCGGCCGGATCAACCTCGCCAATGCTGTCGCGTACTGGCTCGTCCAACTCGCCGGGGCAACGCTGGCCGCGTTCATCCTGTACGGCCTCACTCGGTGGGGCGGCGTCACGGACCAAACAGGATCTCTGGGGACGAACAGTTATGGCCCGCACATCAATCTTGGTGGGACGATGGTGTTGGAGGCGGTGCTCACGTTCCTGCTCGTCCTCGTCGTGCTTGTCGTGACCAGCCGGACCGAGAACGCGGGTTTCGCCGGACTCGCCATCGGCATTGCCCTCGCCGCATGCCACCTTGTTGGCATACCACTCGACGGCACGTCGGTGAATCCGGCACGGTCGTTCGGGCCTGCCGTATTTGAAGGTGGCACCCCGCTGTCCCAACTCTGGGTCTTCATCATCTTTCCACTCCTGGGCGGCCTACTGGCGGCGGCCGCACTGCCGCTCGCTCTCGGCGAGGGCTGGCGTTACCGCTCCGATGTCGACAGTGCCCCGCGGAATGCGGGCGCGGCCGGTCGGTGATCGCGGGCTCCCTGTGGACCGCGCCGCGCACAGACATCGACAACCTCTGACTAGCGCCACGGACGCGCGGTGGGGCATAAATCCGAACGCGATGGCCTGCTGGTCTAGGCCCGGTCTGGGCCCGGCTGGAACTCGATCCTCCGCGCGCTCGCACCGAGGGGTGTGGCCTGTCGCCATCTTGCCATCATGGCGACTGGCGGACAGCCATGCCCTGCCGCCGCTGAGGCTGTCCGCCACGCCAAACCATCGAACGTCGCGGTATCAGCGACGGACGACCGATGCTCATTGGCCCAGATGCTCTGGATCAACAAGTACGCCGGGCTGCCCTGACCGCCTTGTTGATCACGCCCGCGACGCCCTGGTGGGCTTCCCGGTTGGCGTGATGATAGATCAAGGCCTCTCGGGGCTGTCGTGACCGTCCGAGCCATAATGTCCACAGGCTCGCACCCGGCGCCCGTTCAATTTACTGCCGTGGCGCACGCGCGTCGCCATCGAGCGGCTTGGGCGGAAGGTGACGTGACGGACCATCATCCTGCGTCGTCGGGGCCGTCGTCGCTGGATGGCCGGAACGTGTCGCTGGGCAGCGGCCATCCGCACCACGGGGTGAGGGCGCGCAGCGCGAATCCTAGGATCAGCGCCACGACGTACCTTGCTGCGGTCGCTAGGCCGGCCTGCTCGGCTGCGAACGCACCCGGTGCCGCGTACAGCCCCCAGAGAAGGTGCTTCGAAGGCCTTCAGAGTTAAGCGCCGGCACAGATCCGTCGCGGTGATGGGTCGGGCTGTCGGCCGAGCGGCTGCTCCGCCGCAGCGCGTGTCAGGAATAGTCCATATCTCGCATGTTCTGCAATTCATGAACGACTGGGCAGCGAAGCGTACTCGTGACCTACTGAGCCGGTACGCTGGCTTTGTGTTTTCTGTGCCGGGCGTAACGTGATGAGCGACCCAATGGCCGTAACGGATCCGATCACATCAGCCGAGCGATATGACCTTGTGGCCGTGGCTTCCTCCGCTGGTGGGGTCGGGGCACTCAAGCGCCTGCTGGCATCGCTACCAGCCGATCTACCAGTTCCCTTGCTGATCGTTCAACACCTTGACCGCCGCAGGCGGACCACGATCGCGGAGGTGCTCGGACTTCGGTCCAAGATAACGGTCAAGCTCGCGGAGGCCGGCGAGCAGGTCAAACCGGGCATCGCCTACGTTGCACCGCCGGATCATCACCTGCTCGTAACGTCGGGCGGTGTGCTAACCCTGACCAGCAGCGAACTAGTCCATTTCGTGCGGCCCTCCGCCGACCTTCTCTTCGAGTCAGTGGCGGGTACCTATGGAAACCGGGCCATCGCGTGTGTGTTGACCGGTTCGGGTTCGGACGGCGCAATGGGGGTGAGCGCCGTCAAATCTCGCGGCGGCAAGGTCATCGTGGAAGATCCTCAAACCGCCGAGTTCGACGGCATGCCGCAGGCGGCCGTCCGTACCGGAGCAGTCGATCTTGTATTGCCGCTTGACGAGATCGGCGGAGCGATCATGCGACTACTCAAGATCGGCGAGTCATGAAAGGTGCTGTGGACCCCTTCGTGCGTGCACGCAAGGAGGCCTCCGGAAGCGACCGGACGCCGGGTGAGCTCGCCGAACTCCTGCGCTACATCCGGGATGCGCGTGGCTTCGACTTTGCCGGATATAAGCAGGCGTCGTTGACCCGCCGGATCCGCAAGCGGATGCAGGAGGTGGGGATAGCCGAGTTTCTGGACTATCGCGACCTACTCGAGAGTGACAGCGATGAGTTCCGTTCGCTCTTCAACACCATATTGATCAATGTAACCGCCTTCTTCCGTGATCCGGAGGCCTGGGACTACCTGCGGCACGAAATCGTCCCGGACATTCTGGCCCGAACCGACCCCGGAGAGGAGATCCGGGTGTGGAGCGCGGGCTGCTCCTCCGGCGAGGAGGCATACTCACTGGCGATGATCTTCGGCGAGGTTCTCGGTATCTCGGAGGCGGTCGAGCGCCTGAAGATCTACGGAACGGACATCGACGACGAGGCCTTGGCCGAGGCCCGGAGCGGGGTCTTCTCCGCGAAGACGCTCGAGGTGGTGCCGGAAGAGCTTCGACAAAGGTACTTCGATACCACGGGCCACCGGACCGCCTTCCGCACCGACCTGCGCCGCCGGGTGATCTTCGGCCACCACGACATCACCAGTGACGCCCCGATTTCGCGCCTCGACCTGCTGGTGTGCCGCAACACCATGATGTACCTCAACAGCGAGGCGCAGTCGCACGTCATCGGCCGCTTCGAATTCGCGCTGCGCGAAGGCGGCTATCTGTTCTTGGGTAAGGCCGAGACACTAGTCGCGGACGGTGAACGATTCGAGACGGCGAGCGCGCGCCATCGCATCTTCCGAAGGATCGCGGGACGGCCTGAAACCCGATACCGCCACGCGACGATACTGCCGCTGGAGTTGCACCCCTCTGGCCGCGACATCAGCCGGCGGCGGCAACTGCGCGACCTTATTCTCGACTCGACACCCAGCGCGGCGATCGCGGTCCGGCCGGACGGCACAGTTGAACTTGTCAACAATCAAGCGCGGGCACATTTTGGGCTTTCGTCTCGCGATGTCGGGCGGCCCTTCCACGAGCTCGAGATTTCATATCGTCCGGCCGAGCTTCGCTCACCCATCGAGCAGGCCCTGGCCGAGCGCCGGACCGTGAGGCTTAACAGCGTCGAACGCCGCCTCGGCCCTGACGAACTGTCCCTCTACGACATCCTGGTCCAGCCGCTCTCGGATGACAACGGAGCGGCGGTCGGGGTTGCAATCCACTTCGTCGACACGACCACCCAGGTCCTGCTCCGCGAGGAGGTCAAACGCACCAGGGAAGACCTGGAGACCGCGTACGAGGAACTCCAGTCCACGAACGAAGAGCTGGAGACCACCAACGAGGAACTCCAGTCCAGCATCGAGGAATTGGAGACCACCAACGAGGAACTCCAGTCCACCAATGAGGAGTTGGAGACCACGAACCAGGAGCTTCAGTCGGGCAACGGTGAACTCGATCGGATGATTGGGGATGCGCGCAGGCACAGCGTTCAGCTCGACGAGGCCCGCACGTATCTGGAGGGTGTTCTAGGCAGCGTGCCTGCCGGCATCGTGGTGCTCGACGCGCACCTTCGCGTGCGTAGCTGGAGCCGGGGGGCGGAAGATCTCTGGGGATTGCGCACCGGCGAGGTGCAGGACCTGCCGTTCTTCGACCTAGTCTTCGGACTGCCGACTGACAAGGTGCGGGAGATTGTCGACAGCTGCATGACCAGCAATCGCCGCAGCAAGCCCATCCACATCGACGCGGTGAGCCGGACCGGTCGCTCGATCGACTGCGCGGTTGTCTGTTCTCCGCTCGACGGGCCCAAGGGTGGTGTGGTGCTTCTGATGGAAGAGACCGACCGGACCTGAATCGATAATTGCCGCCGACGGCTGTCCTGAACACGGCCGTTCTCACCTAGTAGGTGATCATGGACGGTAGTAACGTTTCGAGAGTGACAGGAGCCGCCACGACGCTCGACAGCGTTGATCGGGCGCTGAGAACAGTGGTCGAGGCGCAGCGTCGCGCCGCGCGGGCGGGTGAGGTCGCGACTCGCCACGAGCTTCTCACGACAACAGGTCCCGAGTGGCTTCGGCAATTTCACCGAGATGTGGCCGTCACCCACCGCCAAATGGAGGTCCGCCATCTCGTCACGGCCGACATCCAGGCCTCGCATGTCTCACGCCTGCGGTCGTGGGCGAAGGCCACCGATCAGGGCCGGGCCAGATCAGCGTCCCATGCGGCCAGCGAGGCCAGTGGCAAGATCGCCGACGGGATCGGGGAGAGGTTGGGCGGTATCAAGGATCCGCTCACCGGCCTGCCTGGCCGAGGCCGTTTCATCGAGCGGTTAGGCGATGCGATGGGCTGGCTTGATGATCTTGGCGAGCACACCCAGAAGGCGACGCGACGGATCGGCGTTTGCCATATTGATCTTGATGACTTCAGGGCCATCAACGACCGGCTCGGTTGGGAGGTTGGCGACCACCTGCTGGTCTCAATCGCTGAACGCCTGACCGAACGGATCCCCGGCCATCTGGTAGCAAGGTTGGCTGGCGACGAGTTCGCGGTTTTACTGGAGGACACCTCCGGTGCCGACGACGCGACCAAGCTGGCCGACGCAGCCCTCGCGGCGATCGGTGAGCCTTTCAGCATCGATGGCCACGACCTGACCGTCTCGGCGAGCATCGGAGTAGTGGAACGGGTGGCCGCCGACACCGACCCAACCGAGGTTATGCGCGCCGCCGACACGACCCTGAGCTGGGCGAAGAGCGGGGGCCGTGGTCGCTGGGCACTCTTCGACGCCGACCGGGACAAGCGGCAGACAGCTAGGTACACACTCGCTGCGGCGCTACCAACGGCCATCGAGCGGGGCGAGCTGTTTCTTGAGTATCAGCCCATCGTCGCCCTGAGCGGCGCCGGAGTCATTGCCGCCGAGGCCCTCGTACGCTGGCGGCACCCTGCGTTGGGTGTGCTCTATCCCGACACTTTCATCGGTCTCGCCGAGCAGAGTAATTTGATCATGCGGATGAGTAACACCGTCCTGATGCAAGCGTGCCGCGAGGCAGCCCGGTGGAGTGAACTCACTTCCGAGCCGCCCAGCGTGAGCGTGAATATCGTGGCCAGTCAGTTGCGAGATAACGGAATCGTCGCCGAGGTCGCGACCGCGCTGCAGGATGCCCACCTGCCACCACACCGTCTGCAACTGGAAATCATCGAGGGAGCCATCGTCGACCCCGATGACCAGTCCGTGTCCGTCCTACACGATCTGGTCGGGCTGGGCGTTGGCGTTGCCATCGACGACTTCGGCACCGGCTACAGCAATCTGTCGTACTTGCGTCGTCTGCCGGTGCGGACGCTCAAGATCGATCGGTCCTTCGTGGCCGAGGTGGGCCAGCCCGATAAGGAGAGCGACCCCGCGGATGTGCACATCTTGAGGGCCATGGTGTCGCTCGGCCACCTGCTAGGGATGGCGGTAACAGCGGAGGGCGTGGAGACCGCGGACCAGGCCGAGTTGCTTCGCTCGATCGGCTGTGACTCGGCGCAGGGTTGGTACTTCGGCCGGTCGGCCGCTCCCGACGAGTTTGCCGCGATTATTGCCGCCCACGGCCATTAGCTGTACTGCGATTGCCTACGCGACCGAAGACGCCGCCACCATGGCCGGTCGCGGGCTGCTGCGTGTCATCGCTTCCGCTGATCATCGTTGTATCGATCGGGCTTGCATCTGCCGCGGTTCTCAGATGGGTACGGCCGTAACCACGATGTTGTCATGATACGAACGTGTGCGCTGGTCGAACGGTCCACCGCAGGTGATCAGTGTGAGCCGAAGCGTCCCTTGTTGCCCGAAGAGTCGGTCTGATGGCAGCGATCTTTTGACGAAGCGTTCGCGGGCTACGACTCGGTAGGTACGGCTTCGGCCATCGGCGCCGGTCACGACGATCTCGGCGTTGGCAGGGATATTCCGCAGGCTGAACAGGGCGCCCTGGCCCTGTTTGTATCCGTCAACGTGTCCGACGATGACGATTGAACCAGCCGAGGCGTTCAGCCCAGCGCTGTGTTGATACCAGCCGAGTGTGGCCACGTCGGCCGGCACTTCGATCATCCCGGTGCCCGCGTCCACGCCAGTGGGAATCACTTTCGCGTGGACGTTGATTGTCCGGATGCGCACATCGACCGGGGCAACGGGTGGTGTGGCCGGTTGGGGTCTGCCAGATAGCACCGGCACCTGCAAACCTGGCGTGCGTTCGTCGGTACGACTGGAAGGCGTGGCAGCGGGCTGAGCCAGCTTCGCGGCTGTGCCGGATCCAAAGTCGGTCCACTCAGGCGCCACTATTCGCACGACCAGAGCAGCGACCACCAGCAGGATTCCAAGCAAGATCGCCGCTATCGGACGTCGCCAAGCCGACACGGGATCAGTCCGTGTCGGCTTGGCGCTTCCGTGCGGCATTGTCGGATGGCGCCGTCAGTTCTGAGTCCGGCGCCGGGTCAGGGCCAGGCGTGCGCTGCCACCAACGATCAGTAGCGCGCCAACCGACAGAATGAGCGGCCACCAAGCGGTGGAGCTCCCGTCTGCGGCAAGGCCTCCGGTGCCGGCCGGGACGCCACTGGGAGCGCCTCCCAGACCACGGATCGTTTGGACGACCACGCCTAGCGACTGGTCGCTGGCTGAGCCGATCGCATACACGATCGTCGAGGTTCCCGCTGCCAGGTCAAGGGACGCCGGGCCTATCACGACTGTGGAGGTGCCGGCCAGCACGACCTCAGCTTTGTACGTGCCCGCGGCGACCACGGCGGACGCCTCGTTCGGATTTGTCAGCCCGCTGAAGATGGTCTGTCCATTGGCCTGCACGTCCACGGCGGGAGCCGCGGCAGTGTGGCGGACGACGATTCGGGCCTTGCCCGCGCCAACTGCGGAAGTATCGTTCGCGAACGCGGTCAACGTCGGCTTGCCATCCGCATCGAGATGAGCGACGAGGCTCAGGTTCTTGCCTGCGGGCACTGCAAGACCTTGAGCGCTGAGGATGGCCGCGCTGACCGGATCGCCGGGCTTTGTGAGGGCAACGTCATACGAGCCCGCCGCCAGGTCAAGCGGGCCGGCAATGGTCGCGGGCTGGAAGTTGCTCAACGTCTTCGCGCCGTTGACGTACACGTCAACAGGCTGCCCCGGGATGCCGTGCACTATCGAAACGCTCGAAGTGTCGGCGGCAGAGGCCGGACTCGCGAGGCCCAACATTGTGGCGGCTGTAGCGACGAATCCGAGCGCGATACTCGCGAGAATTCGCTTGCTCAGTGACGACATGACTAGCTGTCTCCCTTGCATGCCAGAACGATCCTCGGTCGGTTCATAGTTCGTGACAGGCGGTCCACAGAGGCCTGCCAAGGTGCATAAAAGGGGTGTTCGCGACAATTCTAGAGGCCGGTTGCGGCACATGGCCGGAAACGACGATTGCGGAACGATGCGGTCGGGCGATCTCATGGCCAGGCGCCGGCGTGCCTAGCGAGGCGTCACACAGGGCAAGATCCGATTGGGAGCTGACAGCTGACGCGGTCGGTGTGCGTGAATCCGACGGCTTTGAAGCGCCGTGCCACACAAGCGTCTGAATTGCTGGGTGCGAGGCGACCAACGACCGCAGCAGCAGATCTGGCTCGTCGCCGACGGCGTGTGAACCGTCGTGCCATAGGCGTGCCAATAGCCTCGTCGCTAGCGGCCTGGACGTCGCTGCCCTTAGCCATCGCAGTGGGCTTGCTTGGCCGGCGGCCCCAGATCGCCGCTTGTCGCCGACACGATGCCAACAATTTGCAAGGCGGGGCTGGTGCTACGGCAACCTGACCTTGGTCACTGCGATGAATGCTGCAACCATGGCGAGCCCCGTGGTCAGGCCAATGATGCCGACCAGCACGGGGAGTCGGCCGTCTGGAATCCGTGCAACGGCGAAAAAGACCGCGAACATAGCCAGGAAGCCAGCGGCGAAGGCGGCGAGCGATTCCGGACGCCGGAGCTTCCACCAAGCACCATCAACGTCGCTGCCCCGACGATCGACCAGGTGGCCTGCGGGTCGCCGAAGTGCGACCAGCTCCGGTGAACGAGCGAATCGAGCCGCGGCAACAAGCAATGTGAAATCTAACAGCGCAAACATGCGCAGCACCCGCCACGAGACCGGCCTGCGGGATACGAGTGGCCACCATGTCGGCATTTGCTCGCCTTCGCCGGCACCAGTCGGCGGCGGATCGACAGCCATGCGCTGAGGGTGTCAGGCAGAACCTGTCTCACGCAACGCCGGAAGAACTCGCCCCGGCCGGCTAGCGCACGCCGTATTTGGCGAGCCCGGTATCGAGTAGCCGAAGGGCGTTGCGTCCTTGGGTCTTGACCTCACGGGCGAGCCGGGCGTGGTCCATCGGGCCGTCGAGAAGCCGTCTGCGGACCAAGCCGATGAGGCCGTGGTGGATGCCCATCAGGGCATGGGCGACAGCCCAGGGTCGGAGGTCGTCCGGATCCGCGTCAGTGTCTGCGGCGATGAGGGCGGCCAAAGAAGCGGTGTAGCGGGCGATGATCTCGCGCTCACGGGTAAGCAGGGTGGGGCTGGAGGCGATCATCTTCGATGCCGCGGCGAGGGCGTTGGCAGAGCTCCCGTCCTCCGCAGCGAGCAGGCCCCTGGGCTCGAGGGCGAACCGGGCGAATGCGGCACTGATCGACTCCCCCCGCGGACGGTCTCGCAAGGCGGCGATCAGGTCTGCTTCGAAAGCCTCCATGCCCTGGTAGACGAGGTCCTCCTTGGTCGGGAAGTAGTTGAACACGGTGGCCTCCGACACCTCCGCCGCGCGGGCGATCTCGACGACCGGCACCGCCTCGAACCCCTTCTCGACGAACAAGGCGGTGGCAGTCTCGACGATCAGCTGACGGGTCCGAGCCTTCTTACGCTCGCGGAGACCGAGATCTGCGTCCATTCGCTGATGGTACCCAGAATACTATTGACGCATCAGACTTGGTGTTACACTAATTTTCTAGTAACCCAACACATGGCTTCGCCTGCTCGCACCCGAGCCAGACGCTCACCACGAAGCGGAAGAGGAACCAGCCAGCCATGACCAGCGTCCAACGACCACCGCGACGTGCCGCTCAGACGGCGGTCTTCCGGGTGGTCAACGTCCCGATGCGCCTGATCCTCGGGCTCCCGTTCCGCACCCCGTTGTCGCGGCGGCTCATGCTCGTCCATCACGTCGGCCGCAAGACCGGCACCCACTACCGGCAACCGGTCAGCTACGTCCGCGACGGCGACACCTTGCTCACTCCCGGGGGCGGCGCCTGGACCCGCAACCTGCACCAGAACGAGCCGGTCCGGATCACGCTCGCCGGCGGCACCAGCATGTACCGGCCTGACCTGGTCGCCGACCCGGAGGAGGTCGACCGGCTCTTCGCCTTCATGGCCGCCCGCAACCCCGCCCTGAACCGGTTCGTCCCCATTCCCAGAACCCAGGACGGGCACCTCGACCCCGAAGCGCTGCGCGTCGCCCTCGATCACGGCTTCCGCATCATCCGTTGGCAGCCCGATCACGAGAACCCAGACCACGAGCCCTGACCAGCGACGGGAGTGCTGCCATGCGAGTCAGCCTGTCTCTGACGAACTTCACCTGGCCCGGCGGCCCGCCCAGGCTCGCCACCGACCTAATGGGCGTCGCCGTGGCGGCCGACCAGGGCGGCCTCGACACGATGTGGGTCAACGACCACATCCTTCAGGCCGACCCCGGCGCCGCCGAGGACGAGCGGGACATGCTCGAGGCCTATACCGCCCTGGGCTACCTCGCCGGACACACCAGCCGAATACGACTGGGCGCCCTGGTCAGCCCCGTCACCTACCGCGAACCGGCCGTGCTCCTCAAGGCCGTGACTACCCTCGACGTGCTCTCCCGCGGACGGGCCTGGCTCGGGGTCGGCGTGGGGTACCCGATCGAGGCCGCCGCGATGGGCCTGCCCATGCCCCCGACCCGCGAACGGTTCGAACGGCTCACCGACCTGCTCGACCTCGCCGAGCAGATGGCCCGCGACGACGCCAACCCTTTCACCGGTCGTCACTACCGGCTCGCCCACCCCGAGAACCGACCCCTGCCGCTCACCCCCGGCGGCATACCCGTCCTCATCGGCGGCATGGGCCCGAGGCGGACCCTGCGGCTCGTCGCCCGCTACGCCCGCGCCTGCAACCTCTTCGACATACCCGACCACGGCGCCACCATCGGCCAACGGCTCGGGATCCTTCGTCGCCACTGCGAAGAGTTCGGCACCGACTACACCGCCATCGACAAGACCATCAGCACCCGCATGGAACCGGGCGAGACCCCGCAGAACCTCGTCGCTCGGCTCGCCGAGATACGCTCCTGGGGCATCGAGCACGCGATCGTCATCCGCCGCGGCCCATGGACCCCAGAGTCGGTGCGGACCCTTGCCCTGGCGGCGGGCGCCGTACGGGACCTGTGATTTTCGAGGTTCGCGCCAGGAATCGTCGTGCCTCTGCCGGGGTACTCCCACCCAAGCGCGCGTGGGGCGCAGCTGAGTTCGACCCGGGAGGGAATCCTCCGAGTCAGCACAAATGGCATGAGGTCAGGCGGTGCCGCCCTGCCGCGGGCCTTCGTCGAACAGGCTGTCCCAGATCTGGTCGATGCGCCGCCTGGCGTCGGCGAGCCCGATCGCACTGATCCGTCCCTGCTCGTCCTCGGTCACCAGGCGCAGCCGACGCAGCTTGCCGAGGCCATCGGCAACTTCGTAGTCGAGGTGGGTCTCCCACCGCTGGGCGAACCAGTCCTCGATCTGGTGGTCCAGTTCGGCGGCGGTTAACGGGCCCGGCGACGTGCGCAGGAAATGGTAGGCGAGGACCGCTTCCTTGACCTCAGCCTCCTCCGCCGCGTCAAGGAGGTGGTGGAAGACACCGGCGTCGTTGTCGAGGTTGCGGAAGTACAGGTTCTCCGACAGCGCCTTCATGAACAGGATCTTCCGGTTCTTGAACTTGGTCACCTGGCGCACCACGTAGCCGCCGAGCGCGATCACCCCCGCAGAGACCGAGACCAGCGCGGCCTGGTCGAGCGTCACGGGTTGGTCGCGCAGCCCAAGCCAGAACGCCACCAGCAGCAACAGCAGCCCAATCGATGCGATGACCTTGGTGACGACCACCGCCACTCCAGAGATCACCGCCGGCACCCCGATCAGCAGCTTGTCGACCCCGCGCATGCGCACCTTGACGTTCGGTAACACCATCTCCATGTCGTCACGGGGAACGTTCTGGAACAGCTTGATAACCACCGAGCCGGGGCGGAACGGCAGCCGTTCGGGATGGGCACTGTCGAGGTGTTCGGCGTCCTTGAATCTCGCGTACACCAGTACCCGGGCATAGTTGGTGAAGGTGACGGAGCGTCTGCGCAACCCATGCCAGATCGGCACGTCCCGCGTGCGGATCGACTCTCCCCGCCGGAAGAACATGATCTTGTCGATGACATCGAAATCGACCGCCAACTTGACCTTGAGAAGCGACTGCTCGGCCAGCGCCCGCTCCAGTTCGGCGGGTTCGATCGGCGTGAAGTTGGCGGCTGTGGCCAGGTCGGCCAGTTCCTGCTCCAGACGCGCCTGCGCCGCACGTCGCTCGTCCGGGCTCAGCGTCACCGTAGATCTGGTGTCGGCCTGGCGGTCGAACGGCTCGTAGGCGTCCTTTAGCGCCTCGATCCTGGCACGGAATCGGTGGTGCAACAGACTCGCCAGCATCCTGGCAAACGTCAGGAACGACTCCCGCTCCTCAGCCGGAAGCTCATCGGCGCACATCGATACGATGGCGGACCTGCGGAACGGGATGAAGTGCTCGCCGTTCATCGGTCGGACCCTTCACGAGACTGCCCGGCTGAGCACCACCCTACGGTCATCTCTCCGGCACCGACCAGGACCCTGGACGATCAGCCGGCGTGATCGGCGACCGGGAAGGTAACCGCCACCACCAAACCGTGATCGGGTAGGCCAGGTCCACTGTGGCCACTTCAGAGCCGCTTCGCTGAGGAAGGCGGATTCCAGTCCCCGATCTGCCGCGGCTGGAGACGGATGTGCCGTATTGCGTGCGCCGCGGCCGGGACGACCGGCGTGGCGTGCTGGTCGGTCATTGTTCAGCCCCCCGGTCCGTAGGTCCGATGCTGGCTGGTTGCGCGACGCGCAGACGCACGGCTCGGCCGGCGGGCAGGTCGGCAGTGAGCGCCCGCAGATAGTCGATCACCTCGTCGAGGTCGCGTCCCGTTCCGGCTTCCTCCAGGTCCTGGTACATGCGTTCCTCGATCTCCGAGACCTTGGCGGCGACACGAGTGCCGTCAGGGGTGAGGGTCAAGGTGACGGCGCGGCGGTCTAGTGGTGCTTCCGCACGTTTGACCAGGCCAGCAGCGACGAGGCGGTCGACCAGGCGGCTGGGGTTGGTGCCGCTTTCGCAGACCAGCAGTTCGCCGAGCCCGGAAAGGGTGAGTGGCTGCCGGTCGGCAAGCAAGCGGAGTGCCTCGCCCTGTGACGGCGTGATGCCGAGCGGACGCAGGGCCTGCGCGAGTTGTCGGTTTCCCTCGCGTTGCGCGGCGAGGATCAAGAAGCGTATCTGTTCGGCGGGTCGCATTTTCACCGTGCCTGGATCTGGGTTGTGCGGGTGGTGGCGGCGTGCAGCCGGGCGGCCGCGCCGGGATCGTGGGCGGGCAGCACCACCAGGTCTGGGTAGGTCTGCTTCAGCTGGCTGATTTTGCGGTTGACATCGAGGTTGTCGCAGCGGGAGCCGACACCTGGGACGTGACCGGCTTCCAGCAGGTGGACATCGTAAGTGACGTCGCCGACCATCAGCAGCGGGGCCACGTCGGGCTGGCGCACGAGCATCTCCGAGTTTTTCTTGTGACGCGGGTCGCAGAGTTGCCTTCAGGGCGGCCGCGGTCCTACGTATCGTGACGGAGCGTGAGATGCTTCCGGCATGTCTGAGCAACCTCCTAACGGCCTACCGCGTTACCGGGTCCTGACCGGCCCCGACGACGACAAGTTCTGCCGTCGAGTCAGCGAAGCGCTCGATCTTGGCTTTCGCCTGCATGGCAGCCCTGCGGTGACGTTCAACGGCGAGAACACCATCGTCGCCCAGGCGTTGATCTGGCCCGGCGCGAGCATTGATCAAGATTCCTAGAACCGGTCGGGTCGAGGCCTGGCTACGGCATCTCGGATCCGGCCATGCCAGGACGCCAGATGGAGGTCGGGGGGCGTTGCTGGTCAGACGGCTGGATCGCTGGCCGGAGGCCGATGACGTTCGTGTGCCGGACGCCAACTCCAGAGTGAGGCGGCTGACATGACGAGCATCGCTGCGGCGACGGCGAACACAGTGCCTGGCCAAGCTGTATGAATGGTGATCGCGAACAAGGCGGCCGCGGCAGTCGGCACGACCGTTCCCGTGAACGCGCCAATCCCTTCCAATGCGCCTTGGACGCGACCGTGTTCGTCGGGGCTGGTTGCGTTGGCGATCAGGGTGGACAGCGCTGCCGAACTCAGCCCGGCGACCACGCCGGTGACGATCAGCGGGTACGCATAGATTTGTGATGGCACGACCGCCCACCCGGTTAACGTGAGTGCGTCAAGCCCGGTCGCCCAAAGTGCGACGCGGCGCGCGCCGAGACGGTCGATAACAGGTCCGGTCACCTTTGCACCGACTAGACCCGAGAATGCCGCGCTGGCGGCCATCGTCATCCCAACGTGCGCTGTCGACCATCCGAACCGCGCCATCATGAAGAAGACCCATGACTCCTGCTCGATGACGCGTGCGATGTCCCGGCACATTCGCGCGAACGCCAGCCGACCAAGGGTCGGTCGCCGGAGGAGCGCAGTGATCGAAGTGAACGGGTTGGCGACTTGCCAGGACAACGCGGCACGCCGGTCGCCGGGCCGGGACTCGGGCAGAATGAACCACCCGTAAGCCGCGTTGACCAGAGCCAGCCCGCCGGCGACCAGGTATGGCAGGCGAACGTTGACGGCGCCAAGCGGTCCGCCGATCGCTGGGCCGGCAATGAAACCGATCGCCGCAGCCGCGCCGACCAACCCGAACGCGCGGGCTCGCTGCTGTGGTGCGGTGACGTCGGCGATGTAGGCGTTCACGGCGATTTGGTTGCCGGCGAACAGCCCCGCGAGCGCGTGCGCGACGAGCAATTGCCAGACGTGTGACGCGATCGAATGAGTCAAGAAGTCGATACCGAGCAGCGACATTGACGCCACCAGCACCGGCCGCCGCCCGTAGCGGTCCGAGGCGCGGCCAAGCAACGGCGCCGCCAGGAATTGCAGGATGCCGTAGCCGGACTGAATCACACCCGACCAGAACGCGGCGGAACTCGTATGCCCGGTGAGAGCAGTGATGAATGCCGGCCCGATCGGCACAATCAGCCCGAGACCGAGCATATCCAGGAAGACCGTCGCCAGAAGAAAGGCAAGCGGTCGTTTCATCGTGACCTCCGAGGGGTTGTCACCCCCTCGCAGGTACGGAGGGTCAGAATATCGGTGCCGTCAAGCCATTTTCTGCATCAGGTTTGTCGCGACGCCAGGTCACGACGCCGCGAATACGATCCGCTCATGGAGCAGCGGCGGTGTGGTGAATGCCTCGGTGACTCTCCGGCAGAAGACGTACCTGAAGGTTCGACGTCCGCATACTCGCCACCATGCATCAATGGTCGGCCACTCGACGCCTACCTTTCGGGCAGGTTCTCAAGCCTCCTGCGTGTGCAGGGCGCCGTACAGGAAGAGATCGACGAGTTGCTCCGTTGACGTCGACTCCAGCGAGCCACGGCGGCCCCGGCTGAAAAACAGGGCCAGGAAAGCTTCGGCGACATCGGCCGGCGGAAGCCGCAGGCTGGCCTGGTCGGGCTCGAACAGCTCGGAAATGGCCTGCGGGGTGGCGGCCTGGGCGGCGTCACGGCTGAAGCGGCGTTCGAGCGGAGCCTCGGCCGTGCCGGAAGCGGAGTGCGGGCGGCGTTTCCCGGCGCGTGCTGCGTGCACGGTGCCTATGACAGCGCCCATGCGATCGAAATAGGCGTCCAAAGCGTCGGCGGCTTCCACGAGCCGCGCCGGTAACGGCTGGTCAAGCGGAATGGACTGCAACTCCTGCAGCACGACTGTGGAGTCCGTGGCGGCGGTGATGCACGCCTGCAGCACAGCGTCCTTGTCTTCGAAGACTCGGAATATGGTCGCCTCGCCGATGCCGGCCGCGCGAGCGATCTGTGCGGTGGTCACAGCAACCCCGTGCTCGGTCACCAATGGCAGAGCAGCCCGGACGATCGTCTGACGAGATGCGGGGCCGTTGCCGCGCAATCAAACGACCTGCGGTACGCGAGACTCGTGGTGCGTCTCGATCGAAAGGTGGGCGGACAGTGAGCGGAGGAAATCGTCCGCGTCGAAGATCGCGCCGGCGGACGCAACGCCATTCGTCCTCGTCTGACCACTGAGAATGCGACGGACCGCCTCTACCGCCAATGGCGCGCTGAAGGCATAAATGTCCTGTCCCGTGGCCGCGATACGTCGTTGCACGTCGCCGGAGCGCACGATCACGTCGACGGTGAACGTCTGCGCCGACCGGCCGCGATCGTCGACCGCCGCCGGTGAGGGCGTTTCCGGAGCCGACAAGTCTTTCGCCGCGTCGACCGTCATGTACGAGCGAACATCCGGGATGGACAGGTGGCTGGGGACGGTGACCACGTCGGCCATCGTGAACTCGGCGAAGACGGTGCGGGGGCCCACCGGAGTGGGAAAATCCCACTCCATTGTCGGCAAGTCGTGTTCGTCCACGTAGTACTCCAGACGACCACCGGCGTAGCGGACGT
>CAVSGF010000004.1:0-7066 GCA_963727415.1 uncultured Actinomycetota bacterium | reverse complement strand
TACGCCCGCTCGGTGACCCGCGCACGCTTCTGCCGCGTTCGGGGTGTTCAGACCGCGTCACTGGCAGTCGAGCGGACGTGTGCGAACGCGAGCCAGTCCGTGCCGTAGGCAAAAAACGGGCGCGCGCAACCACATCCACCTGTTCGACCAGGATGGCCTTCACCCATCGCGAACCAGACGAGAAGATCACCGACGAGCAGAAAGCCACGCTGGACGCACTCCACCTGCAAAAAATTGACCTGGCTGACCGGGTCCTGGTCATCAACCCCGGCGGGTATATCGGCGAGTCCACAAGCCGGGAGATCGCGTACGCCCGCGCCACCGGCAAGCCGGTCTCATTTACCGATCCCGTCTGACCGAATCCTCGCCGTTCTACTCATCGTGTGAGTGCACTCATCTGGCAAGGTGCGCGCTCAGGTCAGACCATTGCCGGCGAGCCGGTCACGCGCCTGGGCAACCGACTGCCTGTAGTTCCGCTTGAAAGGCTCAACCAGTGAGCGTTCGAGGAGTGCCGACAGGTTCCAGCGCGCCCAGCAGCGGCCCGACGGCCCACGCCAGGGACCAGGCCGAGCGGAGCAGCGGCGCGGAACGCTGCCCGGCGGCCCTCTCGCCCATCACGAAGCGGGCCAGGGCGAACAACTGCGGAAAGGCCGCCCCGACCACCCCGAGCGCCGTCGCCGCCATCAAGAGCAGCAGGAGGAAACTCGAAACCCACGGCAGCAGCGCATAACCCGTCGAGCCCAACAGGATCACGATGATCGCGTACGCCCGCGCGGGCCGGCGGTCGAACAGCCGTCCCAGCCACCAGCCGATCGCAATCCCCCCGATGGCGAGCACCGAGGCCCACATGCCGATCTGGAGTGGGGTCAGCCCTGCCACGTCGGCGCAGAAGAGCACGATGTAGGAATTGACCATCGAGTCGGCGATGCCGAGCAGGAGGACCGCGGCGAAGAGCGGGAGCAAGGGCACATGATCTTCGTACTGGTCAGATCTCTCCGGCGGCACCGATTAACCCACGGCACGAGTTTGCCGCTTTCGCCGACGGCCTCGTTCCGTGCACCAGCTCGCCCCGTGCGGGCGCCATAACGATCCGCTCATGGCCGAATTGAGTGCGGTCAGTGTGTTTGGGTCTCCCAGACGGGCCATCACAACCTGCCGACGTACGCGCGAAAGGCGTCAAGCGGCCGATCAGAACGGCATCGCACGCTCGAGTTCGTCGGCCAGGCCACGTAGCCGGGATGTGTCTCCGACAGTGCCAAGCCCGGTCGTGAAGACGGCAACGTCATTCGAATCGATGGGCGGAGGCTGCTCGCTGAGGCTCGCCACGGACCTGCCGGCTCGCTCGACCATCACGATACCGACGGCCGCGACGCCCTCGATCAGGGTCCGGAGAATCGGGTGGGTTGATGAACGGTACCGGCGTACCAGCGCGTCAACGAACGCCGCGAACGTGACGACGTCGACCTCGTAATCATCGTTGAACTCCGCTCCGAGTCCGGTCGGTAGCTCGACGGCTGAAGCAACCGCCTCCACACTACGAGCGAACAACCACGCGACACCGGTTGACGGGTTCCACAACACCTTGTCGCCGACCTGGAAGTACTGACTCACCGCAGCATTATGCGCGCGATCGCACACATCTGCCCGCGCCGTGCACGCCGCGTCAGCTCGTGGAGCCATGCGCCGGTACGGCGAGCCGTAGAAAATCTCCGAAATCGTGTTCCCAAAGCGGGCTGAACGGGCGTGGTCACGCTGCCGGGTCCCGGCGGCGCAGGATGGCCCAGCAGGCCACCGTACACAGGGCGATCGTCGCAAGCTGGTCAGCCGTTCCGAGTCCCATGCCGGTGGCCCCGGCGGGGTCGAACAGTCCGACCCAGTTCTGCCAGTAATGCACCGGCAGGACCACGGCGATCGCGTGCAATGCCGGCTGGCGATTGAGGATGCTGGCGATCACGACGAAGGCGACGGCGACCGCGACGGCCTCGGCGCCGCGAGGCAGCAGAAGTCCGAGGGTGAAAGCGATCGCGGCCATGGCGAGCATGCACAGCAGTGTGTACGCGGCGGCTGCCAGTACGCGGGCGATTGCGTCTCCGCTGGCGAGGTCGTCCGCGCCGATGACGTGGAACGGATGCCAGCCGAAGATGGCGGCGCCGGCGGCGAGGCCGGCGGCCAGCGTGCAGACGACGGCAGCCAGGGTCGCGATAGCCGTGGCCCCGAGTTTGGCGGCGAGGAGCCGGGTGCGGGTGACCGGGGCGACGTAGAGGTAGCGGAGGATGCCCCAGTCGCGATCGGCCGAGGCGACGGCGGTGGCCAGCAGCGCGACGACGATCGGTAGCAACAGCGGTCCGGTGAACTCCAGGCTCGCCATGGTGTGGTTGAGGGCCGAGTACGTGGAGGCGCCGTAGAGACCGCCCTGATTGCCATTGCGGTGACCGGCCGAGGAGGCCAAAGACAGGCCGGCGGCGACTGGTAACGCAGCCAGGCAGGCCAAGGCGATCATGGTACGTAGCCGCATCAACTGAGTCGTGAGCTCAAAGCGCAGCATGGTCACGTCCTTCAGTTATGGCGACGTAAGCGTCTTCGAGTGATTGGTGGACCCGGCTTGCGCCGGTGACGGCGACGTCCGCCTTGACCAGGGCCTGGACGAGCCCGCTGGCCGGCACCGCCGGCGCGGTGGCGATGACATCGCCATCGTGAACGGTGGCTGCGGTGACGCCGGGTATGTCGCGCAGGACTGCCAGCGCCCGGTCAGGTTCCTCGGTTTGGATGCGGTAAGTTCCGGCACCGCCGAGGAGATCGTCAAGCGGTCCGGCGGTGACCAGCCGGCCATGGTTTATCACGACGATGTGGCTGGCCAGTAGCTGTACCTCGGCAAGCTGGTGGCTGGAGATCAGGACGGTGGCTCCGGCAGCGGCCCGCGAGGCCAGATGTTGCCGGAGCGCGCGGACCTCGGCTGGATCGAGACCGGTGGCCGGTTCGTCGAGGATCAGGACGTCGGGCTTGCGCATCAGCGCCTGGGCGAGCGTGAGCCGCTGTTTCATCCCCATCGAGTAGCTTTTGACTTTGCGGTCGATCGCCGGGCCGAGGCCGGCCAGGTCCAGGGCGTCGGCGAGGCCTGGCGGGGGCCATGCCTGACGAGCCGCCGCCCAGAGCAGCTTGAGATTCGCGGTGCCGGTCAGGTGGGGCACGAACGCGGGCCCGTCGATCAGCACGCCCACGCGTTTGAGTACCGAAGCCCCCAGACTTAGAGGCATGGTGGCGATGCGGGCGACACCGGGAGTCAGGAGCGGCGAGACCGACCAACATCCGAATCGTCGAAGTCTTACCGGCTCCGTTCGGTCCGAGCAGCGCGCAGATTTGGCCGGCTTCCACCGTGAAGGTTAGTTGCTCGACGGCTCGCTGACGGCCGTAGTGCTTGGTCAGCGAGTCGGCCTGGATCATCGCGGTAGACGCGGGCATGGTGCATCGCCCTTTCTCGGCACGCTGCCGGAAGGTCAAAGGAGCGGAAGGTCGTTACGCCGGCCGCGGCCGCGAAGATGGGCCGCGGTCGCTTGCGTCGCGCCTAGCGCATCGTCGCCAGTTGGCGCCGGACCGCCAGAGCGCTGATCGCGGTGGCGGCGGCCATCGCCACCACGACCGCGATCCAGCTGGGTACGAACGGAGTGGCCAGGATTCCGTGATCGCCGCGGAACCCGGTCGGGTCCCCGGAGCGCACCCGCAGGCCCCAGATCACGGCGGCGACGGTGGCGACGGCCATGCCTGCGGCCACGGTCGCCACCGCCACTTGCCGCAGCCGCGCCGGCTGTGAGGCTGGCATGCGCCGCAGAGTTGCGGCGGCGGCCCACGCAGTCGCGGCAACCACCGCGATCCCGGTCACCGCGATCAGCGCGAATCCGGCGACGGTCGGCGCCGAGTGCACACCGTGCCCGGCAGAGATCACCAATGCCAGCCGAAGGATGCCGTACCAGACGACGGCACCGATGACCGGGACAGCCACGTACTTCCAGGCGCCGGCGTCACGGCCGCGCAGCAGAGCCACCGCACTCGGAACCGCCGCGGCGACCAACGCCAGCAGGGCCACCGCGGCCGCGGCGACGATCAGTGCGTACATGCCGCCCGCGTTCCCGGTGAAGTCCTCGGCGAGCTTCGCGAAACCGATACCGGCCACTGTGAACAAGCCGGCCGCCCACACCACCACGGTCATCGGTGAATCACTGGCCATGAGCACACCTCCATAGGCTCGGACAGCACCGCGCAGCGAATCCACGATCAGCGCGGGACGCCGGTGAACACCCAAGTCAAACAGCAGTTGGGCGTACTCGTCGCCGTAGCGACGGCGCCAGCCGGCCGGATAACAAGCCACCAGCAAACGGACCAGCCGTACGTCGCCGCTCACGCCGGCCCCAACCGAAGACGGCCCAAGCTCAATGCGGCAAGACGCTGCATGCGCGTCGCCTGGGCGGACAGCTCAGCCGTACCGGCTGCCGTCAACCGGTACGGCCGGCGCCGCCCCTCGGGCGGCAACCCCTCGATCAGGCCGCGTTCCTCCAGACGAGCCAGGGCCGCGTAGAGCGTGCCTGGGCCGAGCGTCACGCCGACCTGCTCGGCGATGTCAGTGGTGACGGCATAGCCATGCTTCGCGCCGTCAGCGAGGCTGGCCAGGACCAGGAAACTTGGCTCAGCCCAGCGGCCGAGGTCGTCGCCCATCCGCTACTCCGTTCTCCGCTATATCGTCCAGCGTACTACGTGGCGCGATATAGCGCCATCGAGTCGACGTGGGCGGTCGGGTGCCACAAATGATCCGCTCATGCCGAGAAGCGGACGTCGGTCACTGCCTAGCTGCGGGCGCATCCGGTAGGCCTGCCCGAAGTCGCCAGGCGCGCGGCTCGAATGGACCCGAGTCCAGAACGTCCGTCAGCATGGCGGCGCCCGCAGTAAACGAATCGACGAGGTTGGGATGGCTGGCGACCTGCCAGTGCGCCTGACGGACTTGGTGCATGTTGTGGTCCTGCGGGCACCAGCAGGCTACCTCTACCGCCGCGTTCACGGTGAGTTTTGGCCGCCAGGCGATGTCGAGCGTCAGTTCGAGCCAATCGTCGCCCGTGTTGACCAACGTGATCGTCGTATCGACCAGGAGCAAATACGCGCCTTCGGAGGACGTCGGCGGCGGTTCGGTGTGCTCTGGATACCAGTGCCACACGGTGCGATTGGCGGCTGAACTGTGAGTGTCGAGAGTGTGCGCCAGTCTTCGCAGGTCGTGCTCCGCCGCCGCGTGGTCACCGGGGAGCAAGTCATGCAACGGAACGTCGGCGATCGACGTTGCTGGTCCTGCCATGCCTCAATGATCTCATCCGCCGTCGCACGGATCTGCCGCTGATCGCGCATCGACCAAGAGCCGTGATTGTACTCACCTGCCGAGATGAGTGCAACCGGCTAGCGCGGTTCACCGGCCATCAAGGATGGCTCTCGATCGTGGACGAACGCATGCCGTAATCGCGCTCAACCGTGGCCACTCGTACGCGGTAGTCCTGGTACCAGACCTCGCGGCCACGTCGCTGAGCCACCAGATGCGCAGCCACCTGCTTCCAGCCGCGTGCCGCCTGCTGATCCGCCCAGTAGGACACTGTGATCCCGAGGCTATCCCGCGCCGACTCGATGCCTAGGAATCCCGGTTGCTCCTTAGCGAGAGCTTCCATTGACGCCGCCATCGCCGCATATCCGTGGTCGCCGTCGGTGCGAGTAGACGTGAAGATCACGGCAACGTATGGGGGCTGTGGGGTGTCGGCAAAGGGTTGGTTTGACATTGATCAAGGATGACATGCGCGCCACGTCCACGACGTTGCAGGCGTCCTCAACTGCCGCAAAGAGCTCGCTACTATCGGTGAATTCTCAGGCTGGCTCGTGTTTGGACGTGTCGATGAGCGTGCGTCGGATCATCGTCGTGCCGGCATCGCATGCACCGCTGGGCCTTGCCAATGGGCAGTGTCTTTTCTGGCGGGTGGAGCCCCTGGTCCCTGGAGCGGCTCAGGCGAAGTCGGCCACGTGGTCGGCGGCCCACTGGGCGAACGTGCGGGCGGGGCGGCCCAATATCGCCGCGACGTCGCCGGTCACCTGCTCCGGCGTTTCCACCAGGGCAGCCCAGTTGGCCAATGCCGCATCCGCGAACGTGGGGCTGCCCATCGTCACGGCCAGCATCAAGCGGATGGCCTGGGCGGGCACGTCCTGCCAGCGCAGGTCGCGACCGATCGCCTCGCCGATGATGCGCACCTGCTCGGCCTGGGTGACTGTCTGGGGGCCGGTGAGCACGTAGGTCTGCTTATCGTGCCGGCCGTTGGTCAGCGCCTCGACTGCCACTGCCGCGATGTCGTCCTCGTGGACCAGTGAGCGGGCCGCCGTGCCGTACGGCCAGCGCACCACGCCCTCGGCACGGATCGACGCGGCCCAGCCCAGCGTGTTTGTGGCGATTCCGGTGGGGCGCAGCATCGTCCCAGACAGGCCTGAGGCGGTGATAGCGCGCTCCACCACGGCCCAGAACGAGTCCGAGTCGGTTTCCGCGGAGGCGGCCGACACGTACACGACCCGCGGCGACCCTGCACTGGTGAGGACGTCAGTGAGACGCGAGCGAGTTGCGCCGCTGCAGCGGGGTCGACGAACGGCCAGATCAGAAACACGGCCTCGACCCCACGCAGGTACGGGCGCAGGGTCTCCGGATCGGCTAGGTCGGCGGCCACCGCCTCCACGCTCCCCGGCAGAGCCGCTCGGCTGGGGTCACGGGTGATGGCACGTACGCCGTGACCTGCGGCGGCCAGCCGCTCCACCACACGCCGCCCGACATTACCCGTCGCACCAGTTACTAGGATCATCGTCTCCTCCAGGGAACACTCGTGAACTTGACGAAGCCGACCGTAGAACCTCAACAATTGTTGAAGTCAACCTTGCGCGGGCATACTCGGGGCGTGAAGCACGACACGTCTTTCGACTGGCACGAGCCCGACCTGACCATCGGTCAGGTGGCGCAGCGCAGCGGCATCGCCGCGTCAGCGATCCGGTTCTACGAGGCGCAGGG
>CAVSGF010000003.1:0-1508484 GCA_963727415.1 uncultured Actinomycetota bacterium | reverse complement strand
CGGTCTACAAATACGTAACTGAACGAAGCAACGGCAACCACCTGGTCAGATTGAAGACGTCGTGACTAGTGCGCTCACGTTGCCGAAGAGCAACACCGTGACCACTCAGTGGCCGGACCTCCCGTCCGGCGCTGACCCGCTGCCAGGCCAGCTCGACCGCTGGCTCGCCGCCCGCGGGGCGGAACTGGTAGCGGTACGCCGTCACATCCACGCCAACCCCGAACTGTCCGGGCAGGAGTTCAGCACGGCCGCGCTGGTCATGCGCAAACTCACCGACGCCGGCCTGGCACCCCGGCTGCTGCCCAAGCGTAATGGCGTGATTTGTGACGTGCCTGGAAACGGCTCGGAAAACCGGGTGGTTGCGCTGCGCGCCGATCTGGACGCGCTGCCGCTGCCGGACACCAAGGACGTGCCGTACCGATCGACCGTCGACGGCGCGTGCCATGCCTGCGGACATGACGTGCACACCACGATCATGCTCGGTGTCGGGATGGCGCTGTCGCAGTTGTCCAGGCGCGGCGAGCTGCCCGGAACGGTGCGGCTGATCTTCCAGCCGTCCGAGGAGGCGACGCCGTCCGGGGCGCCCGAGGTGATCGCGGCCGGTGGCCTCAGGAACGTCTCGGCCATCTTCGGCCTGCACTGCGCTCCGCAGCTTCCGGTCGGCCTGGTGGGCGTGCGATCCGGCCCCTTCACCGCGGCCGCCGACCTGGTCGAGGTACGGCTGAGTGGCAGCGGTGGGCACACGGCTCGCCCGCACTTGACCGCTGACCTGGTGCACGCGCTGAGCAGGGTGGTGGTGGACGTGCCATCGCTCCTGGACCGCCGGGTGGACCCACGCGCCGGCGTGTCCATGGTGTTCGGTGCGGTCCGAGCCGGCGAGGCGGCGAACGCCATCCCGATCGACGGGTACGCGCGGGCAACCGTACGGGTGCTGAACCGGGACGCCTGGCACGACGTGCCTGGGATCGTCGAGGGGCTGATCCGGGACGTGGTCCGGCCGACCGGGGCCGAAGTGTCGATCGACTACCGCCGGGGCGTGCCACCGGTGGTCAACGATCGGCTCGCGACCGCCGTGATCGCCGGAGCCGCCGGGGCGGCCCTGGGCGCCGACCGGGTGGTCGAGGCGGAGATGTCCATGGGTGGCGAGGACTTCGCGTTCTACCAGGAGCACGCGCCAGGATCCATGATGCGGCTCGGTGTAGGCGTTCCGGGCTCGGCGGTGAAGTTCGACATCCACCAGTCGGCGTTCGACGTGGACGAGCGCGCGATCGGGCACGGCGTCCGCGTGATGGTGCATGCCGCCTTGGCGGCTCTGGTCACGCCCGGGTTCTAGGCTCGCTGATCGACCGGCCGCCGCCCGGCGAGGCGGCGGTACCGGTCCGTAACGTCCGCCCCGACGAGGGATAGCCGTCCGCCAATGCGCGGCGGTACGTTGCCGCAATGGTGACAGAGCTTCGGGTGCACGGCGTCAGTGGATCCTCCGCCGAGGACATGCTGGAGACGCCAGTGCTGGTCCGGGTCGCGGGCGATGACCTGTCTGGCTTCTACCAGCCGCGCCCCGGCTTCGGGTCACCAACCGGTCCCGGAGGTGCCCGGGCCGAGGCGTACCGGTGGGGTGGCCTCACTTCCGGCGCCGCGACCCGCGCGCTGTGGCTGCTCCTGCTGCCGTTCATGCTGGCCAACCTGGCGGTCTGGCTACATCCGGTGGCCGGGCGATTCGGGACCGGCCTGGTGCGCACCCTGTGCCGCGTCTTCGCGCTCTCCATCACGGCCACCTACGTGCTGTCGATGGTGGGGGTGTCCGAGGATCTGATCGCGTGGCAATGCGCATCAGCCGGCAACTCCTGCGCCAGCCGTCGGTCCTGGCTGGCGGTGATGTCGCATGGCTTCTTCGCAACGCCCGGCCGGCGCCTTGCGCTGTGCGCGTTGCTGCCGATCACCGCGATCGGGCTGCTGTGGTTGCTCGGCCGTCGCACATGGGCGCGGTACGAGGCGTTCCCCGCGAGCACCGACCGGGACGGCGACGGGCTCGCCTCGCCCGGCTTCTGGAACGGTAAGGCGCTGGTGGGACGGCTGCGCTGCCTGCACATCGCGACCGCGTTCGCCACCTTGGACGCGGTGATCGCCGGGGTGTGCTCCGCTCACGATGGAGGTTCGTTCGGTCGCGGGTTGCTCGCGGCGTCTGTGGCCATCGTCGGTCTCAGCGCGATCCTGCTATTCGTACCCGGGATGGTCGACCGGGACCTGCGGGCGCCGTGGGCGGAGTTCGTTGCCCAGGCAGTGCGCATCGTCGCGGTGCTGATCACCATCGTGGTCCTCGCGTACGCGGTGATCCCGGGCGGGCCGTGGCCGACGCCGGGTGGCCTGCCCGGATACGGCACCACGGTGACCTATCTGTTTGCCGGGCAGTGCGCATTGTTGCTGCTGCTGGGCCTGGTGGTGCTGGCTGCGCGCCGCGGCTCCGATCCGTTCCTGTTCGGTCTCGGCACTCCGGTGGTGGGCTCGTTCAGCCTCGCCGTCGCGGCCGCGTTCACCGCCGGACTGTCGTTCCGGGTCGCTGACTACCTGGATCGTGGCGCGAATCCGGGGATGACCGCGAGCGTGACCGCCGCGGTACATCGGGTGGCGCCTCCGGCCGCGTACGCCTGGGCCGCGCTCGGTTTTCTCATCACCGTGGTCGCGGTGATTCTGCTTGTCGCGCTGATCCGGTTGTTCGTGCTGGCCGGCCGTCGGCGGGCCGCGCGGCACATCACCGACTCAGACTTTCCCGGCGCTCGCGCGCGCGATCCGCGGCGGGCCGCGCAGATCGATGCCGCGATCGCGGACGCCGCCCTGACCGACACGGCGAGAAAGGACCTGGGTATCGGATTCGCACCGCTGGCGGTGATCGCGCTGCTGTTCACCGGCCTGACCCTGGCCGGCTACAAGCCACTCGGGCTGACCAGCGGCGGCCGGGCCGGCACCATCGTAGGGGTGCTCACCAACCTCGGCACCTACCTGATCGGGTTGTTCGCGCTGCTGCTGCTTGTGCTGGGCGCGCTCGCGTACCGGTACGCCGGCTTGCGGCGAGTGGTCGGGGTGCTGTGGGACATCGGCACGTTCTGGCCGCGGGCCGTACACCCGCTGGCGCCGCCGTGCTACTCGGAGCGGGCCGTGCCGGAACTGGTGGTCCGCGCGACGTACCACTCCAGCAACGGCGGCGTCATCCTCTCCGGGCACAGCCAGGGCTCGGTGCTGGTGGCCGCGGCCGCTCTGCAGATGCCCGCGGATGCATGCCGAAACGTGGCCATGCTCACCTACGGCTCGCCGATCCGGCGGCTGTATGGCATGGCGTTCCCGGCGTACGTCAATGATCGGGTAATCGCGGTCGCCGGCGCGGCGGTCGGCGGCCCGGCGCGGTGGACCAACCTGTGGCGCGCCACCGATCCGATCGGCGGCGCCATCGACCTTGACGTGGTGCGCGACGTGCGAATGACCGAACCGAGCGGATTCGACCGGGAGCGGGGGAACCCCGCCTACCCGGTCATCCGCGGGCACTTCGGCTACGCCGACGAACCCGGATTCGCAGCGGAGGTGGAGGCGCTGTCCGCCGCGCTCGGCGCGAGCGCCGCCGCCGGCTTGCCCTGACGGCGCCGCCGGGCCAGCCGCCACCACACCAGAAGCGGGATGCCGACCACGACCGCGAACGGCAGTAGCGCGCCGATCACGGTCAGAAGCACGGAAACCGAGGCCAGGAACGTGTGCCAGCCCGACTTCAGTCCCGCGAGGAAGCCCGTGTCGTGGTGGGTGGTCGCCTTGGCGATGGCTTCCGGGCCGAGGAACGTCGCGGTGATCGTGGACAGCGAGGTAAGGTCGGACAGCTGGCGCTGCTGCGCCTGCAGCGACTCCAGGTCAGCCTCGCGGCGGGTCAGTTCACTCTCCACCGACTCGATCTCGCTGATGCTGGTCGCCCTGGCCAGCAGTGCACGGATGCGGTCCACGCTGGCCTGTTGCGTCTTCACGCGGGACGCCACGTCGATGACTTGCGCGGTGACATCCTGGGTGGACACCTGACGTCGGGTCTCGTGCCCGAGATCGGACAGCGCGGTCATGGTGGCGGTGAACCCGGCGGCCGGCACGCGCAGGGTCAGCACCGCGGTTGACCGGGTGGACTGGATGACTCGGTTGTCGCCACCCACATAGCCGCCGGCGCCGGTCGCGATGCCCTCAGCCTGTGCGGCGGCCGCGTTCACGTCATCGACTCGGACATCCAGCGAACCGGTATACACAATGGAGCGCTGGAGAGCTGCCGGATCGATCGGAGCGGTGGTCGGTGCGGTCTTCGCGGTACCGGCGCCGGACTGGGCCGAATCGGCTCCGGTCCCGGCGCCGCCTTCGGCTGGGGCGGGCGTCGCCGCCCCCGGTTCGCGGTTCACGCCTGACGAGGCCGTTGACGACTTGGACGTATCGCCGCACCCGGCCAGCGCGAGCGCGACGGCGGCGAGCGCGATGATCGCCAGGCGCTTTCGAGCGGTGATCATCTTCTTCGATTCCTTTCCCGCTGTGTCTTCAGGTCGGTGTCTTCAAGACGGTGTTGGGTGCGGCCGCTTTTCAGCGCGGCCGTTGCGGTACCGGCGGTATGACGAGCCGATGTAGGTGCAGGGTTCCGGCTCTTGATCTCGAAATGGTCACAGGAACGAGTCCAGGGAAGATCGCTTTCGCGACGGTTTGGCCGCGGCCGGCGGCCGTTCCCGCCCGGCGGCGCGCCGTCGCGATACCGTTGGGTCGACTGACAGGCGCTCGAACGTAGGTGGAACCACGTGAGCGAATCGTTGGAGAGCATCGCCGATCGGCTCTATGCGGTGCCGCCGTCAGAGTTCGTCGGCGCTCGTGACGTGGCGGTCGCGACCGCCAAGGCCGATGGCGACAAGGCGTCGGCCAAGGCGATCGGCGCGCTTCGCCGGCCCACCGTCGCCGCCTGGATGGTCAACCTGCTGGCATTGCGGCGCCCGGAACAGTTGGACGAACTGCTGGGCCTGGCCGAGCGGATGCGCGACGCACAGGCCAACCTGGCCGGCAGCGACTTGCGGGACCTGACCGTTCGCCGGCGCAAGGCGGTCACCGGCCTGGTCAACACGGCGGCCGGTCTGGCCGTCGAAGCCGGTGCGAGCCGGTCCGGGCTTCCCACCGCCGATGTTGAGATGACCTTGACCGCCGCGCTGGCCGACAGTGACGTCGCATCGGACGTGCGATCCGGGCGGTTGGTGAAGACCGCGCAGTATGACGGGTTCGGTGCCATGCCTCGTCCAGACCTGCAACTGATCACGGATGGGAAGGACCTCCGGAAGGATGCGACGTCGTCGGGTCGCCGGTCCAAGCCGGCACCGGACCAAGAGCATCGCCCGGGCCATGAGGATCGCGCTAACCACCCGGACCGGGACCATCGCCGGAGGGCGCCCCGCGGGCGGGGGGCTTCGGAGCCGGCCGAGCGAAAGGTCAACTCGGCGGCCCTGGCCCGACGGCAGGCCGCGGCCCGGCGACTGCGCCAAGCCGACGCGGCGGTGGTCACCGCCCAGGCCGCGGTCGAGGCGGCGCGACAGGCACTGAGCGATGCCGAAACCGCCCGGGATCTGGCGCGCAAGACACTCGAAGCGGCGGAATCTGGCTTGCTGGAATGACGAAGCGTCCAGATATCGGCAACAATCCAATCGTGACGCCGGAGCAAAGCTCAGCACTTTCGCGACAAGCGGTGCGGTTTCTCGGTTCGGCCTACACGGAATGCCCCAAGACTCTCCGGACCGCTCGTGAGCTGGGGTTGACCGGCTGGGCGTTTTTCGTTGCCGGTCTCGGCGGCGCGCTTGGCGACGTACACCCGGACATCGTTGCCGCGGCGTTGGGATTCATCGCCCGTGACGCCGTCCGCGAGGGGTGGGCGGCGGCCCGGCAGACCCAGCCGGTGGCCGGGGTGGCGGCCCAGAACCTGGCGCACTGCGCCCGGTGGGGGAGCGAGAAGCTGGATGGGTTCCCATCCGCGCGGCGCCTCGCCGATCTGACCGCGCGGGCGACCGCTTCGGTTGACGAGAGCGCAATGCCGCTTTTCGCCGCGTGGCGGGCGCTGAGCGCACAGATCCTAGGCTCGGAGATCACCGCCGGAGCGCGGATCGCCGTGCACATGAACATGCTGCGGCATCAGCGCGCGTCGGCACACCTGATCGCGGTACGGGCGACCGGGCTCACGCCGCTTGAGGCCATCCTGTCCGGTCCGGACGGCGAGGCCGGCGCCATAGCGTTCGGATGGCAGCCGCCCTACCCGCCGGCCGGGCCGTTGATGCGTCGCCGGGCATACGCCGAGGCGCTGACCGACCGGATCGCCGGGGACGCGTTCGCCGGATTCTCGGTCACCGAACGGGCCGAGTTCGTCAAGCTCGCCGACGACGCGGCCGGACTCGTCCGGACACCCGCCACCGAGGAGCCGGTGGCTCCGCCGAGGCAGCGGAAGCCTACAGAGTCGCGGATCGAGTCGGCCGCGAGCGCAGATCCCTGACGTAGTCCTCGGGTGCGCCGGCCCGCTCGGCCGCCACCGCGATCTCGCTCAGATACCACGAGGTGGGCAGGCCGCCCTCATAACCGGCGAACACGAATACCCACCCGGTGATGTCTCCGTCCAGCGTCGCGACCCGTACGGTGAGCTTGCGGTAGGTGCCGGCGTTGACGCCCTCCACCTCGTCGAGTTGCTGCTCGTCCCATGGGTGGACGTCGTAGAGCGCGACGAACACTCGATCGCCGGCCGATTCGACGATCGTGGTGACCGCTCCCTCCCAGCCCAGTTCCTCCTCCCCGGCGAAGGTCAGGCGCCAGCCCTCCAGCCACCCGGTGCCAACCATCGGGGAGCGCGGACAGTACGCCCGCATGCGCGCGGGGTCGAGGTTCGAGCCGTAGGCGGCGTAGTGACGCACGGCGATGACGATAGTCCTGTTCAGGCTTGAGGGAGAATACGGGTGTATGGTCAACCCTCGCTCGGCGTGCCGAGTGGCATCGAAGCGGCGCGCCTGGCAGCGGCCGGTGAGGCTGCCGGCCGAGCCCGGGAACCGAGGTCGCTGAGGCGGCCCCCGCCGGGGTGGGGACGGCGGGACTCGGGGGGTGGGGGCACGCGAGTGGAAGGTGGAGATTCACGTGGCTCGGATTGTGGTCATCGGGGGAGGGCCAGCCGGGTACGAAGCGGCTCTGGTAGCGGCTCAGCTCGACGCCGAGGTGATCGTGGTCGAGGCGGACGGCGCCGGCGGCGCCTGCGTACTCAGCGACTGCGTACCCTCCAAGACATTCATCGCTAGCTCGGACGTGGTCACCGGATACCGCGACACCGAACGGTTCGGCATCGACGGGGGTGGCCTGGATTCGGTGACGGTGCACGCCGGCGCCGTCTACGACCGGGTGAAGAAGCTGGCGCTGGCCCAGTCGGCCGACATTCACTCGAAGCTGATCAAGGCGGGCGTCACGTTCGTCTCCGGCCGTGCCCGGATGGGCACGGCGAAACTCGGCCATACGCATGCCGTCGACATCATCCCGGCCGACGGCACGGCGCCGCACCTGGTCGAGGCAACCGCGGTGCTGCTGGCGCCGGGTGCCACGCCCCGGCTGCTCCCGGACGCGATGCCGGACGGCAAGCGCATCCTGACCTGGCGTCAGATCTACGATCTTGACTCGCTCCCGGAGCACTTGATCGTGGTCGGCTCGGGCGTCACCGGAGCCGAGTTCGCGTCCGCCTACCTGGCCATGGGCGTCGAGGTGACGCTGGTCTCCAGCCGGGACCGGGTGATGCCGCATGAGGATGCCGACGCCGCCACGGTCATCGAGGGCGTGTTCCGTGCGCGCGGAATGCATATTTTGAACAACTCACGTGCCGAGCGGGTCCGCTCCACCGGCGATGGCGTGATCGTCACCCTCGCCGACGGCCGGGAGGTGGCCGGGTCGCACGCGCTGATGGCGGTCGGCTCGATCCCGAACACCGCTGAGCTACGGCTCCCGGAATACGGCATCGCGGTCGCCCCGGGCGGGTACATCACCACCGACCGAGTATCGCGCACCAATGTCCCGGGGGTGTACGCGGCCGGCGACTGCACGGGCGTGCTACCGCTGGCCAGCGTCGCGGCCATGCAGGGCCGGATCGCGATGTGGCACGCCCTCGGCGGGGCGGTGGCGCCGCTGAGGCTCAAGTCGGTCGCTGCCAACGTCTTCACCGACCCGGAACTCGCGACCGTCGGCATCTCGCAGGCAGACGTGGACAGCGGCCGGGTTCCGGCTCGCCAGGTGATGCTCTCCCTGGACGGCAACGCGCGGGCCAAGATCGAGGGCGACGAAGGCGGCTTCATCAAGCTGTTCTGCCGGCCGGCCTCGGGACTCATCGTCGGCGGAGTGGTGGTCGCGCCGCGCGCCAGTGAACTGATCCTGCCGATCGCCATGGCCGTGGAAAACCATCTGTCGGTTGACCAACTGGCCTACACAATAACGATCTACCCGTCGCTGTCCGGCTCTATCACCGAGGCGGCACGTCAGCTGATGCTGCACGACGCCGGGTAACCGATGCCGCCCGCCGAGAGCGGCCGGGCGCAAAAGTCGTTTGGCGACGCACCCGGCCGGACGTACCGTAAGCGCATGGCTATCGGTCGGCTGACCACGACGACGCCGGGAATCCCCGGCGTGGCGTCGCGCTGACCTGCTGATAAGCGACGAATCCCCCGGGCGACCCGCCCGGGGGATTTCGGTTTCCCGGCGTCGTGGCCGCTCCCGACCCAGGAGAAACCGCCATGATCGACCATCGCCGTCTCGGCCGCGAGCTTGACCTGTTCGACTCAGATCCGTTGATCGGGGCCGGTCTGCCGTATTGGCTGCCGGCCGGTGCAGCGGCCCGATACGAGGTGGAGAGCTACCTGCGAGAGCTGGAGCGCCGCTGCGGATACCAGCACGTGTACTCCCCACCGCTCGGCAAAAAGGAGCTTTATCAAATATCGGGGCATTTAGCACATTTCCAGGACGACATGTTCCCGGCGATGCCGCTGTCCGCCGACGACGAGGTGATGCTGCGCCCGTCGCTGTGCCCGCACCACGCTCTGATCTTCAAGTCGCGGCCACACAGCTACCGCGATCTACCCTTGCGGATCGCCGAGTTGGGCGGCCAGTTCCGGGCCGAACGGTCCGGCGTGCTTGGCGGCCTCACCCGGGTACGGGCGATGTGGCTCAACGATGCCCACAACTTCTGCGCCCTCGACGACGTCGGGGCCGAGGTGGCCGCCGTACTGGACCTCATCAAGCAGGCTCACGGGGCACTCGGCGTCGGCCGGGCCTGGTTCCGGCTGTCGCTGCGCGGACCGGAGAGCGCGGGCGACGACGCGATGTGGGATCGCGCCAGCGGGCTGCTGCGCAGAGCCCTCGCCGAGGCTGGAGTCGAACATGCCGAGGCTCCCGGCGAGGCGGCCTTCTACGGTCCCAAGATCGACGTACAGGTCGCCGATCCGCACGGGCGCGAGGCCACCCTGTCCACCATCCAGATCGACTTCCACCAGCCGGCGCGGTTCGACCTGCGGTACACCGACCGGTCCGGGGCGCCGGCTCGCCCGGTGATGGTGCACCGCAGCCTCGCCGGGTCGATGGAGCGGCTGTTCGCGCACCTGATCGAGGTGCACGGCGGTGCGTTCCCGGTGTGGTACGCGCCGGTTCAGGTGGCGATCGTCCCGGTCACCGACGATCAGGGCGCGGCAGCCCGTTCGCTTCGCCGTCGGCTGATCGACGCCGGGCTGCGGTCGGAATTGGTGCTCGATGGATCGATGGGCGCGCGCATCCGCCAGGCGGCGTTGCGCAAGGTGCCGTACACCGCGGTGATCGGGTCCAGGGAGGTGGAATCCGGATCCGTTTCGGTACGGCGCCGGGACGGCGTCGATCTCGGTGAATTGTCCATCGAGGACATGGTTGCGCTGGTCAGACGCGTCGCCGACGGCCGCGCCGCAAGCCTGGAGTAGGCCCGTACGGTCGGCCGGCCCCGGTTTCGACCAAATCGCGGCGAATTTTGGGGGCAGACGCCGCGCGCCGGATGCGCAAGTATGTTCGCACCGGCGCGCGCCGCATCGCATCGACCGTCTCAAGGGGAGAGCGGCATGACCGAGCCAGATCCTGACGTTGCCCGTCTCGCCGCGATCGACCGCGAGCTGACCTCTCTGGTCGATCAGATGGAAGCGGCCCGCACCCAGTACGTGCAGGCGACGCAGCTCTGGTACACCAGACGGGCCGACCGGGACCAGCTCGCCCGGCTGATCGCGCAGCGCCCTCCCACCGACGCCACCGCACGTCCCGCGTCCGCCGGGGCAGCACCGGATCGGCCCGGTCCGGCCGCGCCGTCGCGCAGCCCCGCCGACGTGTCCGGCCACACCGTGCAGAACCTGCTGTTCGTGGTCGGTGGCCTGCTGGTGGTGGTGGCCGCGATCGCGTTCCGGGTGTTTGCCTGGGCCAGCGTGGGCGCCGCCGGGCGTGCCGTTGTGCTGGCGCTGCTCACCATCGCCATGCTGGCCGTACCGTTCGTGGCCCGGCGAAGGGGTCTGCATGCCAGCGCCGAGACGTTCGGCATCGTCGGGCTGGCACTGCTCCTGGTCGACGGCGTCGGCGCGCACAGCATGAATCTGCTCGGCGTCGGCCGGTTCGGGCTGACGCACTACCTCGGCTGGCTGTGCGCCGGGGTCGCGCTGGTGGCGGTCGGCTACGGCGTCGCCGCCCGGCTGTACGGATCGCGGTACGTCGCGCTCGCGCTCTACCTGCCGGTGTTCAGCCTGCTGCTGGGTGGCGGCAGCCCGGCCCGGTGGAGCCTGGTCTGCAGCCTGACCGCGCTTGGCCTGCTCGCTGTTGAGTACGCGGCCGGACCAGATCAGGCGGGGCCGGGCCGCGCACCGGAAGCCGGCACGAATAAGCCGCGCGCCGACGGTGAACCGGACGACAGTGAGGTCGCCGGGGGCGAGTCCGGACAGCGTCGCGTCCTGCCCTGGTGGCGCGGCCTCGCCGATCGTCCGCTGGCGGTAGTCGCGCTCAGCCTTGCCGCCATGGTTACCGCGATCGCTGTCCTGGCCACGGCCGACGTCGCGCGGCCGTTGGCGCCACTGGCGATGGCGGTGGCGGCGGTGCTCACCGCCGCCTGCGGCCACCGCGCCATCGGCCTGGCACCGTCACAGAACTGGCTGCGAACCGCCGCCGGAACCCTGGCCACCATCGAGGTGGCCGTCGCGGTCGCGGCCGGCCTGCACCGGTATGCCAGTGCCCCGCTCCTAGTGGCATATCCGGCGGTCGCGCTGGCGGTAGCGGCCGGTGCGACGCTGCTGCCGGAGCGGACCTGGCCTCGGCTCGGTCCTCGTATCGGAGCCGCGATCTACTCCGGCGCGACGGCACTCACCTGCGTGTTCATGCTGCTTGTCGCCGCGTCGGTCTACCTGATCCGGGTAGCGCCGTACTGGCACACGGCGCTGAGCGGATTCGCCGCCGACATCCAGGTCTACGACTGGACCCTCCCTGTCGGCCTGGCCTGCGTCGCCGGTGCCATCGCAATCCTGACCGGTCGCATGGCACCGATACCACTGGCATCCGGGCTGGTCGCGGTAGCCGTCGCGTTGCCCGGCTCGGTTCCGCTGGCGTGGTGGGCGCCGCCTGTCGTCGACGGGCTCGTACTGGTGGCGTTTCTCCTGATCATCGTTTTTGTCCGGGATCGGGTGGCGCGAGCGGCCGCCGCTGTGGCCAACGGCGTGGTCGGGTTGCACGCGTTGCTGGCCGCTCTGATCCGGCCGGGTACGACCGGCGCCACGCTCGCCGCTTTCGCGGTGCTCGGGGTCACGCACGCCGCGATCGGCATCAGGCGCGGCCGGGTCAGCCAGATCATCGGTGGCGCCGGGCTGGCCATCGCCCTGGTATGCGTGCCCGGAGCCGCCGTCAGCTTCGCATCCGTTGCCCATCCGGTCACCGTCGTGCTCCGGGTCGCCGCGGTGTCCGCCGCGGCCGTCCTCGCCGCCACCGTCGCGGTGGGGCGGTGGTGGCGGCCCCTGCGGTGGTACGCGCTGGCCGCCGTCACGTTCGTCGCGGTGGTGCTCGGAGCCAGCGCCCCGTACGCGAGCATCAGTGACCCGGCGATCCTGTACGCCGCCGGTGCCATGCTGGCGATCGCGCTGGCACCCCTGTGCGTGCGGATCACCGGCTGGCCGGCGATGTTGACCGCCTCGGCGGGTGCGCTGCTGGTACCGGCGGTCGCGGTGCGCGCCGTGCCGTCGGCGGCGACCGTGCTGTTCCTTCCGTACGAGTGGCTGGCTCACACCTGGACCGGCCGGCCTCGGGGTGTCGGTCTCGCGGCCGTGCACGGATGGCATCTCGACTACGTCGACGTCGCCACACTGGCTCTGATCACGCTCTCGATCGGAGTGCTCGGTCCGCTGCGCCGGGCACTGCCGGTGCCGGCCGTGGTCACGGTGCTGGTAGCGTTCGTCGCCGCCGGGGTGCCCTGGCCATGGGTACCGATGGTTTCTTTGGTCCTCGGCCTGTCCGCGACCCTCGGCGCGGCGCTGGGCCGGCCACCGGTCTGGTCCCGGACGTTTGGGCAGCGGGCCAATCTGGCGGTTGCCGGGATGCTGGCGACCGGCGCCGGCCTGGCCGGGACGCTTCCGCTGAAAGCCACCACGCTGGCCGCCGTCGGGCTGAGCCTGGTCGCCTTCGCGGCCATCGGGGCGGCCGGGCGCGGTACCGGCGTGCGCGCCCGCGGCTGGGTACGGACCGCCGCGGCGCTGGCGGCGCTGGCCTACGTCGCGGCGCGGGCGGCCGGGATCGGCAACAGCATGGCGGCGTTCGCGGTGCTCGGCGGTGCCGCCGCCGTGCTGGTGGGGTCCGCCGTGCTGTACGACCGGCGGCGGGTCGAGTCGGCCGCGCTGCTCGCCGCCGCTCATGCCGCCGCTCTGGTCGCCGTGATACTGGCCGGGGGTGCGTGGCGTTCGGCGCTGGTATGCGCGTTGTGGGGCGTCGTGGTCGGCGGCCGGGCACTGTGGCCGGGCCTGCCAGCCCGCCCCCGGTTCGTGCAGACGTCGGCGGCGATCGGATTGGAACTCGTCGCCTGGTGGCTGCTGCTCGGGCTCTCGCCGCGCCCGGTCGACTGGTACACCCTGCCGGCCGCCCTGACGCTGCTCGCCATCGGCTGGATCGCGGTCCGCTACCGGCCGGGTCTGCGCAGCTGGCCCGCGTACGGCCCGGCGTTGGTGGCGGCGTTCCTGCCGAGCAGCGTGCCGTTGCTCGGAGCTGAGGCCTCGGTCACCCGGCGGCTGGCGCTCGGGGGTGCCGCGCTGGCTGTGCTGATCGCCGGTTCGCTGCTGCGCATGCAGGCACCGACGGTGATCGGTGCCGTGATCGTGGTGCTGGTCGCGCTGCACGAGCTGGTGCTGCTCTGGCAGATGATCCCGGCCTGGATTCCGCTGTCGGTAGCCGGCTTGCTGGTGCTCGCCATCGCGATGACGTACGAGCGGCGCCGCCGTGATGTGGTGCGGCTGCGCTCGTATGTTGGCCGGATGTCATAACCGGGTGCGCCCGGTTACTTGATCTCGCAGATCACCGTGCCGGTCGGCACCACATCGCCCACGCCGGCCGCCAGCCCGCTGACGACACCGCTCTTGTGCGCGTTCAGTGCCTGCTCCATCTTCATCGCCTCAAGCACCACGATCAGGTCGCCTTCGGCCACCTCGTCACCGTCGGCGACCGCGATCTTCACGATCGTGCCCTGCATCGGCGAGGTGAGCGAGTCGCCGCTGGCCGCCGAGGTGGACTTGCCCCGCTTGGCGCGCTTCGGCGCCGGTCCCGCCGCGGCGGACGCCATCGCCATCGAGCCGGCCGGCAGCGTCACCTCGATGCGCTTGCCGCCGACCTCGACCACCATCGTTTCGCGTCGGTGCGGGTCCGCCGTCCATCGCCTCGGCGTGGTCAAAGGCGGGCACGCCGCCTGCCCACTCGGTCTCGATCCATCGGGTGTGCACCGAGAACGGCTCGGCTGGTGAACGCGTCGTCGCGCACGATCATGCGGTGGAACGGGAGCGCGGTCGCCATCCCGTCGACGATCATCTCGTCGAGGACGCGGCGCGAGCGCTCGATCGCCTGCTCGCGGGTGGCACCATGGACGATCACCTTGGCGAGCAGCGAGTCGAAGTTGCCGCCGATCACGCTTCCGGCCTCGATGCCGGTGTCCACTCGGACGCCGGGACCGCTGGGCAGGCGTAGCCGCGTGACCACGCCCGGCGCCGGCAGGAAGTTGCGGCCTGGATCCTCTCCGTTGATCCGGAACTCGATGGCGTGCCCGCGCGGCTGCGGATCGTCCAGGACGTGAAGCCGTTGACCGGCGGCCACCCGGAACTGCTCGCGGACCAGGTCGAATCCGCTGGTCTCCTCGGTCACCGGGTGTTCGACTTGCAGACGCGTGTTCACCTCCAGGAACGACACGGTGCCGTCACGGCCGACCAGGTACTCAACGGTTCCGGCGCCGTGATAGCCGGCCTCCTTGCAGATCGCCTTGGCGGACTGGTGAATCTGCTCCCGCTGGGCGCTGGTCAGGAATGGGGCCGGGGCCTCCTCGACCAGCTTCTGGTGACGTCGCTGCAGCGAGCAGTCGCGGGTTCCGACCACGATCACGTTCCCGTGCGTGTCGGCGAGCACCTGGGCTTCGACGTGCCGGGGCTGATCCAGGTATCGCTCGACGAAGCATTCGCCGCGGCCGAACGCGGCCACCGCCTCGCGTACCGCCGACGCGTACAACTCCGGGATCTCCTCGATGGTGCGGGCAACCTTGAGGCCCCGGCCACCGCCGCCGAAGGCGGCCTTGATGGCGATCGGCAGGCCGTGCTCGGCCGCGAAGGCGACCACCTCGTCCGGGCCGCTGACCGGATCGGGGGTACCGGCGACCAGTGGCGCACCGGCACGGGCGGCGATGTGCCGGGCCGTCACCTTGTCGCCGAGGTCGCGGATCGCCTGCGGGGTCGGCCCGATCCAGGTGATGCCGGCATCAAGCACCGCCTGCGCGAACTCGGCATTCTCCGATAGGAAGCCGTAGCCGGGATGGATGGCGTCGGCCCCGGCCTTGCCGGCGATGTCGATGAGCTTGTCGATGCGCAGGTAGGTGTCCGCCGCCGAGTCGCCGTCCAATGCGTACGCCTCGTCGGCGAGTTTGGCATGTAGGGCATCGCGGTCGGAGTCGGCGTACACCGCGACGCTGGCCAGGCTGGCGTCGCGGCAGGCTCGGATGACGCGGACCGCGATCTCGCCTCGGTTGGCGATGAGTACCTTGCGCATTCGTGCAGTGTATCGACTTAGTTGATCAGCCACTACCCTTGTCCCTGTGTCGACGACGCGGTTGATGATTCTCGGCCTGGTCAGCTGGATGCAGCCGGTGCACGGCTACGACGTGCGGCGTGAGTTGCTGAGCTGGGGCGCCGAAGAGTGGGCCAACATCGCCCCCGGTTCGATTTATCACGCTTTGCGGAAGATGACCGAGGAGGGGCTGCTGGCCGAGGTCGCCACCGAGCAGGTGGGCGCCAGGCCGGCGCGGACCACGTACCGCGTGACCGCGAAGGGCACCGGCGTCTTCAACGACCTGCTCCGCCGGTACTGGTGGGAGCTACGACCAGCCGGTTGACCCGTTCCAGGCGGCGTTGTCGCATCTGCCGGCACTGCCTCCGGACGAGGCGGCCGCCGCGTTGCGCAACCGGGCGCGGATGCTTCGCGCGGTCGCCGACGGGATGAGCACGTCGCTGCATCAGGATTGGATGCGGAAGAGCAAGCCGCCGCACGTGTCGTGGATGTTCGAGCGAGTGATCCTGCTGCTGGAAGCTGAGATCCCGTGGTGCGAGCGGACCGCGTCCCGGATCGAGGCCGGCGAACCACCCCCGTGACCGCGTCCCGGATCGAGGCCTGCGAACCACCGCCGTGATCAAGTGCGAGATCTTGAGCGCCGGGCGCGCTATGGCAACGTCAGACGTACTGGATCTTGCACTGGCAAGAGCACCGGATCATCAAGAGCACCGGAATCATCGAACGCACCGGGATCATAAGGCGTGCCAACAAGCCATATCGCGTCATAGTAAAACTTGACCCCACGCGACATATCGCGTTAGCCTCCATTTCGAACGAAGGAGACGACATGATGATCGACACAGTCGGGCTCCGGAAGTCGTTCAAGACTCGCAGCGGGACGATCGACGCGGTGAAGGGCGTCGACATGAGCGTGCGCGACGGCGAGATCTTCGGCTTCCTTGGTCCGAATGGCGCCGGAAAGACCACCACGCTGCGGATGCTGGCGACGCTGATCGAGCCGGATGGCGGCCAGGCCACGGTGGCCGGCGTCGACCTGCGGTCCGATCCGGGCGCGGTGCGCCGGGCGATCGGATACGTGGCGCAGGGCGGCAGCACCTGGGACGAGGTGACCGCCCGCGAAGAGCTGATCCTCCAGGCGCGGCTGTACGGCATCGGAAAGGCCGAGGCCCGCCGACGCGCCGCCCGCGCGCTCGACGCGTTCGCAGCTGACCGAGTTCGCCGACCGCAAGTGCAAGACGTACTCGGGCGGCCAGCGCCGCCGGGTCGACGTCGCGCTCGGCATCATCCACGAACCGAAGGTCGTGTTCCTGGACGAGCCGACAACCGGGCTCGACCCGCAGTCCCGCGCGCACATGTGGGACGAGGTGCGTCGGCTGCGCGACGAGGGGGTGACCGTGTTCATCACGACCCACTACCTCGATGAGGCCGACGCGCTGTGCGACCGGATCTGCATCATGGACGGCGGCGAGATCGTCGCCGAGGGCACGCCCGAGTCGCTCAAGCGCGAGATCTCCGGTGATGTGGTCACCGTCGGGGTACCGGCCCATTTGAGCGACAAGGCACTGTCGCTGGCCACCGCCGAGAGCTTCACCCGGCGTGCCGAGGTGATCGGCGACGGTTCGGTGCGTCTGTACGTCGAATCCGGCGCGGTCGCGATTCCGCACCTGCTGCGCATCCTCGACGGCGCCGGCATCGAGCCCGGCGCCATCGAACTGCACCGTCCCAGCCTGGACGACGTCTTCCTGGCCAAAACCGGCCGTACGCTGCGGGAATCCTGAGAGGCCGTCATGAAGCTAGCCCGTGACACCTGGTTGTTGCTGCAGCGGCAGTTCGCCCTGGTACTGCGCAACCCGGTCTGGGTGATCGTCGGCATCATCCAGCCGCTGTACTATCTGTTCCTCTTCGGCCCGCTGCTCAAGCAGGCACTTGCGGCGCGGCTCGGACCGGACGCCTCATCCGGTGCGGTGTACCGGTTCTTCGTCCCTGGGGTGCTGGTCCAGCTAGCCATCTTCGGCAACCTTCTTCGTCGGCTTCGCGCTGATCAGCGAGCTGCGCGCCGGGGTGATTGAGCGAACCCGGGTGACCCCGGTCAGCCGACTGGCGATGCTGCTCGGCCGGTCGCTTCGCGACGTGGTCACCCTCCTGTTCCAATGCGCGCTCATCACCGTACTGGCGATACCGCTCGGGCTGACCGCCGAACTCGGCAGCATCCTGCTGGCGTTCGCACTGCTCGGCTTGATCGCGCTGATGCTGTCGTCTGCGTCGTACGCGACCGCGCTCAAGCTGCGCAGCGAAGACGCGCTGGCGCCGCTGCTGAACACCATCGGCATACCGATCCTGCTGCTGTCGGGGATTTTGCTGCCGATGACGTACGCGCCGGGATGGTTGCAGGGCGTTTCGAAGTTCAACCCGTTCGCGTGGGCGACGAACGGTGCCCGGGCCCTGTTCGAGGGTCACCCGGGCAACGCCGACGTGTGGAAATCGCTGGTCATTCTCGTCGTGCTGACCGGGCTTTCGGTGTGGTGGGCGGCTCGGTCGTTCGCGAAGAGCGTGCGCTAGCCGCGGCGAAGAGCATGCGGGCGACCCGGCGATCGCCGGGTCCGGCAGGTGGGGGGCAGGGAATGGGCGGGATGGCGTGGCTGCTGTTTCGCCCATTTCCGTTTTCGCCGATCGCCGATGGCCCCGGCGCTCCGGCGAGGTCGGAGCACACATTGCCGGAGAACCCCGATGTCGAGCCGCTGACGCGTTCGGATGCCGGGGACGATGTCCGGCCCGTCGAGTTTGCCGGGCCGGGCTGGCCGGACTTGAATGGAACGCATGATTTCGATGACCACGACCGAGCTGAAGCAGCGTCTCGCGGCAACTCTCGATCAGGTGCGGGACCGGCACGAACGCGTGGTTATCACCCGCAACGGCAAGCCCGAGGCCGTCTTGATCGCGGCCGCGGAGCTGGAAGTGCTGGAAGAGACGATGAACCTGCTTGCCACCGCGGGCGCGCTCAATCAGCTGCGGCAGGCACAGGCCGATCTTGACCAGGGCTAACCAGCCGGTTGTGGTCGATGCCGGCTGGCCGGGCGACGTCACCGCGGCCGAGGCGATGCAACTCCGCCTCCGCCGGCAGGTTGATCTGGCCAATCACGTGGCCGACCCGGGTAGCGTGGCCGGCCTCGACGTCTCCTACGCCAAGAACAGCGACCGGGTGGTGGCCGCTGCCGTCGTCATCGATGTCGTCACCCTGGCGACCGTGGAGTCCGCGCTGGTTGATGGTGAGGCGACCGTTCCGTACGCTCCGGGCTTGCTGGGATTCCGGGAGGTCCCGCTCCTCGCCGAGGCATTGAGCCGATTGGCTCGACCGCCCGACGTGCTGGTGTGTGACGGTTTCGGCCTCGCGCATCCGCGCCGGTTCGGCCTGGCCTGTCACCTGGGCGTCGTCACCGGCATCCCGGCGTTCGGCGTGGCGAAGACCCCATTTCTGGCCTCGTTCGACGATCCGGGGCCGCACCGCGGCGACTTCTCGGCGCTGGCCGACGGCGGCGAGGTACTTGGCCGCGTGGTGCGCACCCGGGATCGGGTCAAGCCGGTGTTCGTGTCGGTGGGTCACCGGATTGACCTCGATACCGCCACCGCTTTGACGTTGCGGCTCTGTGCCGGCTTCCGGCTCCCGGAGACGACCCGCCGGGCCGATCACCTCTCCCGTGCGGCCTTGCGTGCGCGAGGGAGCGGGGCGCATTTGCCGGCCCGCTCGTGAACGGATGGCCGCCCGGTGGCCAGCCTCAGGCCATCGCGCTGGTGCGCCACAGATCGGTGATCGCCACGTCCTGCGTCGCGAGCAGCCGGCGCAGGAGCGGCATGGACAGGCCGATGACGTTGGTGTGGTCGCCCCTGATCTCCGCGACGAATGGGCTGCCGAGTCCGTCGATGGTGAACGCGCCCGCGACGTTGAGCGGCTCGCCGGAGGCTACGTAGGCCGCGATCTCCGCGTCCGTCACGTCCGCGAACGTCACCGACGTGGAGGCCGTCGCCTCGGTGTGCGACCCGGTCCGCAGGTTGATCAGGCAATGGCCGGTGTGCAGGACACCCACGCGCCCGCGCATCTTCTCCCAGCGCCGGACGGCATCGCACGGTCCGTCCGGCTTGCCGAGGATCTCGCCGTCCAGTTCGAGTACCGAGTCGCAGCCGACTACCAGCAAGTGGTCGGCCGATCGATCGGAGTTGCGCAACCGCCCGGCTACCGCCTCGGCCTTCATCCTTGCCAGCACCAAGGACAGCGTGTCGGCCCGGGTGGCCGACACCGCACTCTCGTCGACGCCGCTGACCATCACCTCGGCGTCGATACCCGCGGAGTTGAGCAGCCTCAGGCGAGCCGGGCTCTGCGAGGCGAGCAGCAGCCGGGGACGACCGATCATCGGGCAGACACCCAGGCGCCGGGACCAGGGGCCGGCAGCCGCCCGGCAAGCGGGGCGGCGCTCGCCTTCCACGCACTTCTCGGTACCCGTTTCCGGGCAGCACCGGCCGCCGCGGCGGCCTGGCGGCGGGCCCACAGCACGCCGACGATCGCGGCGAGTTCCTCTGGTGTCGGGGCGCCGGACACGACCCGGAAGAACGGCTCGTCAGGCATCGCCGTCTCCGTTCGGCTGGTATTCCAGCGCCTTGAGCGTCACGATCTCCTCGGTCAGATGGCCATCTAGGCCGCTGCTCTCGGTGATGATGAGTCTGCGCATGTCGGTGACCTACTCTTTGCTGGTCTGGCAAGCTGGCTGTTCGCTTCTGCGGTCGCGGCCGCGATCACAGCGGGATGTTGCCGTGCTTCTTCGGCGGCAACGTGTCCCGCTTGTTGCGCAGAAGCCGCATCCCGCGTATCACCTGCGAACGGGTCGCCGACGGCGCGATCACCGAATCCATGTACCCGCGCTCGGCCGCCACGTACGGATTGACCAGTGTGTCCTCGTATTCCTCGATCAGTTCGGACCGCCGCTGCTGTTCGGTGCCGGCCGCCGCGGCCTCGCGCAGTTCGGATCGGTACAGGATGTTGACCGCTCCCTGCGCGCCCATGACCGCGATCTGGGCGGTGGGCCAGGCGAAGTTGAGGTCCGCTCCCATGTGCTTGGAGCCCATGACGTCGTACGCGCCACCGTACGACTTCCGGGTGATCACCGTGATCTTGGGAACCGTGGCCTCGGCGTATGCGTAGATCAGCTTGGCGCCGCGCCGGATGATTCCGTCCCACTCCTGGCCGGTGCCGGGCAGGAAGCCGGGCACGTCCACGAACGTCAGTACCGGGATGTTGAAGGCGTCGCAGGTACGCACGAACCGCGCCGCCTTTTCCGAGGCCGCGATGTCCAGGCAGCCGGCCAGGTGCATGGGCTGGTTGGCGACCACGCCGACCGGGTGGCCCTCGACGCGACCGAAGCCGACGAGGATGTTCTGGGCGTATAGCGCGTGGATTTCCAGGAAGTCGCCGTCGTCGAGGACGGCCTCAACCACCTGATGCATGTCGTACGGCTGATTGGGCGAGTCCGGGATCAGGGCGTCCAGGGCCAGGTCATCGTCGTTGACGTCGATGTCGGCCGTGGCCGGGAACACCACCGGCTCGTCCAGGTTGTTCGACGGCAGGAACGACAGCAGCGTCTTGACGTACTCGATCGCGTCGTCCTCGTCGCTGGCCAGGTAGTGGGCGTTGCCGGACTTGGTGTTGTGGGTGCGTGCTCCACCGAGGTCTTCCATTGCGACGTCCTCACCGGTCACCGTCTTGATGACGTCTGGCCCGGTGATGAACATGTGCGAGGTCTTGTCCACCATCACGGTGAAGTCGGTGACGGCCGGGGAGTAGACCGCGCCGCCGGCGCATGGCCCCATGATCAGCGAGATTTGCGGGATCACGCCGGACGCGCGGACGTTCCGGAAGAAGATCTCGCCATAGAGACCGAGCGAGACCACGCCTTCCTGGATGCGTGCTCCGCCCGAGTCGTTGATCCCGACCACCGGGCACCCGGTCTTCATCGCCATGTCCATGACCTTGACGATCTTCTCGCCGAACACCTCACCGAGCGAACCGCCGAAGATCGTGAAGTCCTGCGCGAATACGCAGATCGGCCGGCCGTCCACAGTGCCGTACCCGGTCACCACGCCATCGCCGTACGGCCGGGTCGCTTCCAGGCCGAAGTTGGTCGACCGGTGTCGGGCGAACTCGTCGAGCTCGACGAACGAACCCTCGTCGAGCAGCATCTCGATGCGTTCCCGAGCGGTCTTCTTGCCGCGTGAGTGCTGCTTTTGCACCCCGCGAGCCGAACCGGCGTGTACCGCCTCGCCGATCCGCCGCTGGTGGTCGGCGAGCTTTCCGGCCGTGGTGTGGATGTTCGTCTCTTCTTCGATCTGCCCGGTCACGGCGCCATGGTATCGAGGCACTTAGTGATCATTAACATCCGAGCCGATGTGTGCCGCCCCACTCCATGATCAAGTACGTGATCTTGAGCGCCGGACGCGCTATGGCGACGTCGGACGCACCGGATCGTGCACCTATTGCCGCACTCGATCATGATGCTCCCGACCAGCGGCAGGGCCAGCGCAAGGCCCGCGCAAGGCCCGCGCAAGGCCCGCGCAAGGCCCGCGCAAGCCCTGGCCGGGTCTCGCGCGACCCGGCTCGCGCGTCGCGGCCTAATGTGACGAGGTGAGTTCGCCGTACTCGGATCTGGATCGACCACCACTGCACGAGACCGCCCTCCGGCGGGCCCTGATGCGGCCCGGAGGTCTCTGGACCGATGTGCGGTACCTGGCGAGCACCGGCTCAACCAACGCGGACGCCGGGGCCGCGGCAACCCACGGACAGCCAGAGGGGCTGCTGATCGTCGCGGACGAGCAGACCCGGGGCCGCGGCCGGCTGGACCGGCGGTGGCAGTCACCGCCGCGTGCCGGCATCGCGATGAGCGTGCTGCTCCGGCCGGGCGGCGCGGCCAGCGGTTGGCCGGCGGTCCCGCCCAGCCGGTACGGCTTCCTCCCGCTCCTGGCGGGTGTGGCGCTGGTTGAGGCGGTACGCCGGCTCGGCGATGTCGACGCGGTCCTCAAGTGGCCCAACGACCTGCTGATCGGCCAGCGCAAATGCGCCGGAATCCTGGCCGAGTCGGTCGGGGACGGAGCCGTCGTTGTCGGCATCGGCCTCAACGTGACGGTACGGGCCGATGAGCTGCCCCGTCCCGACGCGACCAGCCTGCAACTGGCCGGCTCGTCTTGCGTGGATCGCGACCCGCTGGTACGTGCGATCGCGCGCGCCATCGAATCGTGGTACGCCAGATGGCGCGATGCCGGTGGCGACCCGGTTGGCAGCGGTCTGCTCGATGCGTATCGGATCCATTGCGCCACCATCGGTGCCCGTGTCCGGGTGTCGATGCCGTCCGGGGACGAGGTCACCGGTCTGGTGACCGGCGTGGACGACGAGGGCCGGATTGTGGTCGGCGCCCGCGCCGTGGCGGCCGGGGACGTCGTTCACCTGCGCGCCGACTGATGTCGTCCACCTGCGCGCAAACTCAAGCACGTTCGGTGGAGCGCGAAGTCTGGTGCCGCTCCGCTACCGTCGTCGCGGACAAGTGACTTTGGCTGGGCTACTTCTTCGGGAGTACCCGCATTCGGTACGTCAGACAACCGAGGAGGTTGGCGTGGGTTTTCCGGAGAGCGTGCTGATTGACGGCGAGCGGGTGGTCATGCACCTGCACCCGCACTGGAAGGCGATGGTCCGCCCGGTCGCGGTGCTCATCCTGATCCTGGCCGCCATCATCGCCACGTGGGTCTTCATCAGCAGCGGCATCGTCTTGATGATCGTGGGCGCGCTCGGGCTCGTCGCGTTCGTCTGGTTCTGCCTGTGGCCGTTCATGAAGTGGCGTGCCGTCCACTACGTGTTCACCACCGAGCGCATCATCATGCGTGAGGGCGTGTTCTCCCGCGATGGCCGGGACATCCCGCTCGACCGGGTCAACGACGTGTCGTTCCACCACTCGTTCTTCGAACGCCTGCTGGGCACCGGCGTGCTGACCATCGAATCCGCCGGCGAGCACGGCCAGGTCGTGCTTCGCGACATCCCGCACGTCGAGCGGGTGCAGAGCCAGCTATACGCGCTCGTCGACGACGACACGGAGAACCGCAACGAACGCCAGCCGCGCGAGCATGAGGCCGCCAATGATGGCGACACCCAAACGCTGACCAGCTGATCGGATCCCGACCCGGGATGACGAAGGCGTTGCCACGCGTGAGCGTGGCAACGCCTTCGCGGTCATTGGGGGTCTTCAAGCCGCTTGTGGAACCATCCCCGAAATTGTGTGCGCAGTACCACCCGGTCGTCGTTCACGCGGGTCATGGTGGCGGCCAGAGTCACGGTACCGAGGCCCGGCTTGGTCGCGGATTCGGCCGCGTCCAGCACGTCCAGCCGGATTGCGATCTTGTCGCCGGCATACACCGGCGCGCGCCAGCGCAGCTCCTCCAGGCCGGGAGACGCGGCGGCGGCCGCGCGGGACAGCACATGCTCGACGTACGCCCGCATGAACAGGCTGATCGTGTAGAACCCGCTGGCGATCACGCCGCCGTACTCGCTCGCAGCGGCTGCTTGAGCGTCAATGTGGTACCACTGCGGGTCGAACCGCCGCGCGTACGCGATCATGTCGTCCTGATCGATCAGGATCGTGCCCAGGTCGAACTGGCGGCCGGGAGTGAGGTCTTCGAAGTAAAGGGTGGCGGGTTCACCGGTACCGGAACGGATCACAGTCTTGAGCGTACGGGCGCGACGTCACTGTCCGCTTCGAGCAACTCGTCGAGTTCCCACTCGGCATCGATCGACACGGTATCGAGGGGCACCGTGATCGCCTCGAAGTCGGCCGGGGTGAGGCCGGCGGTGGCGCTCATCGTGACCGGGTCGGCCGGCTCGGCAGCGGGTTCCGCGGTCCCAGGACCAACGGGTACGGAGCTCGGGTCGCCACCGTGACTGAGTTCGACCGGGATCGGCAGCTCGGCGGAGATCGGCGCCTCGGCCGGGCCCTTCTTGAAGACGAACGTCCGGTAGGTCAGCAGCAGGAACACGGTGCCAATCGCGACGCTGCCCATCCGGACCATGTTGAGCGCGAGCCGGTCGGTCTCGGCCAGGCCGAACGCCCACTTGCCACCCCACATCACCAGTTGCTGAATGCCGAGGCCGACCAGATTGAACAGGGCGAAAAGCGGCAGTTCCCGGCGCAGCGCGGTGCGCGGCCGGTGACGGTAGGTTACGTAGCGGTTGAGCACGAACGATGATCCCGTGGCCACGGCTGTGGAGATCGCGTTGGCGGTCATCGAGCCGAGCCCGAGCAGCCAGTTGAATACCGCGAACCCGAGCGCGGTGTTGATCACGCCAGCGAACCCGAATGCGGTGAGTTCCCGCAGCAGCCGCAGCTGCCGCTCGGGGATCATCCGGAGTAGGCGCACCCGGCCACAGTACGGGAGGTTTGGGCAGGATGCACGCGCTCGCCCGACTACGCGATCCAACTGACGCCCAACTCACAGCTGGGTTCGACGGTCCGTCGTGAGTGGTTCGACATGGCGTCGATACCCGCTGCTGAGCCTGGGAACAAACACCAAGGCCAAAGGCGCGGCAACCTGCCTTGGGTCCGGGCAACTCGTGCCCGGCGCGGGGGCACCCGCCGACGGCCACCCGTCCCCGACGGTTACTGATCGTCGCGATCGGGGCCGGTGCCGGTTCCGATCGCGGTGAAGACGTATCGCCGGTACGACCAGAACCGGAATGCGGTGCCCAGGACCAGGCCGAAACCGTACTTGGAGATGTTGTCCGCGAGCACGCTCTGGAATATCGCAGGCTGCCAGTGGCCAAGCAGGTCGTGGCTGATCCATAGGCAGGCCAGCGAGATCGCGAGGCCGACGGCGTTGAAGAACGCGTATAGTAGGTACTCCCGGTGGAGGCTGCTGGACGACCGGTCGCGCCATGTCCACATGCGATTTCCGATAAATGCCGCGGTCGCCGAAACGGTCGTGGAAATGACTGCCGACCATGCGTAACCGACGTCGAACTCAACGCGAAATAGATTGAATACGATCGCGTCAATGACAAAAGCGATCGCACCGACCGTCCCGAATTTACCAACTTCATGGATTTCGTGACGGAACCGCGCATACACCCCGCGCGCCGAGGCGACGGGGGAGCGTGACGTCGGGTCGGCGACATCGGACACGCCCCGAGCGTAACCGTTGAGCGAGCCGCCGCGTGGCTTGTCGGCAAGGCCGCTGATTCTTGCGCAAATGTGCGCTTCAGCAGCGATATTCGCGCCGTACCGCGCATTTCGCAGGATTGTTTGCGCGCTTGTGCAACATTTCACAAGCTCTCACTATCCTCAGAATTCGCAATCGGTTTACCCTGAGAGGAACTCCGTTACCTTCCGTGAGTTCCGCGTACCCGCACCGTCGCACCGCGAGGAGAACCGCTCATGACCGCAGCATCCACTGTTCCGGCCGGCCTGGCCGACGCACCGACGTCGCATCCCCGGTTGTTGGCTTGGGTGCGTGAGGTAGCCGACCTGACCACCCCGGACTCGATCGTCTGGTGTGACGGCTCGGAGGCCGAGTGGGATCGCCTCACCGGCGAACTCGTCGCGGCCGGCACGCTCGTGCCGACTTAACGACCAGCTCAAGCCGAACTCCTTCTGGGCCCGCACCGACCCGAGCGACGTGGCCCGGGTCGAGGAGCGCACGTTCATCTGCTCGGTCGACGAGTCCGACTGCGGGCCGACGAACAACTGGATGGCGCCGGCCGAGATGAAGCGGGAGATGACCGCGCTCTACCGCGGCTGCATGCGTGGCCGCACCATGTACGTCATCCCGTTCTGCATGGGCCCGCTGACCGCCGAGAATCCGATGTTCGGCGTGGAGATCACAGACAGCGCCTACGTGGTCACGTCGATGAAGATCATGACTCGCATGGGCTCGCAGGTGCTGGAGGCGATGGGCGATAACGCCGACTTCGTGCCGGCGCTGCACTCGGTGGGTGCGCCGCTCGAACCGGGCGGCAAGGACGTGGCCTGGCCATGCAGCCAGACGAAGTACATCTCGCACTTCCCGGAGACCAGGGAGATCTGGTCGTACGGGTCCGGGTACGGCGGCAACTCGCTGCTTGGCAAGAAGTGCTACTCGCTGCGGATCGCGAGCGTGATGGGCCGGGATGAGGGCTGGCTCGCCGAGCACATGCTGATCCTCAAGCTCACCTCGCCAGAGGGCAAGGTCTACCACGTCGCCGGCGCCTTCCCGTCGGCATGCGGCAAGACCAACCTGGCGATGCTGGAGCCGACCGTCCCGGGCTGGAAGGTCGAGACGCTTGGCGACGACATCGCCTGGATGCGCTTCGGCGCCGACGGTCGCCTGTACGCGCTGAACCCGGAGTACGGCCTGTTCGGGGTCGCCCCGGGCACCGACTACAAGACCAACCCGAACGCCATGCGCACCATGGCCAAGGGCAACACGCTGTTCACCAACGTTGCGCGTACCGATGACGGCGACGTGTGGTGGGAAGGCATGGGTGAGCCGCCGGCGCATCTGACCGACTGGCACGGCAACGACTGGACGCCGGACATGGACAAGCCGTCCAGCCACCCCAACAGCCGGTTCTGCACCCCGATCAAGCAGTGCCCGATCCTTGCCGACGAGTACGAGGACCCGAAGGGCGTGCCGATCGACGCCATCCTCTTCGGTGGTCGCCGCAAGACCACGATCCCACTGGTCACCCAGGCCCGGGACTGGGTGCACGGCGTCTACATGGGCGCGACCTTTCGTCGGAGACCACAGCCGCCGCGGTCGGCCAGGTCGGCGTCGTGCGTCGCGACCCGATGGCCATGCTCCCGTTCATCGGATACAACGCCGGCGACTACTTCAACCACTGGATCCAGATGGGCAAGGGCGCCGGCGAAGGGGCTGGGGACCCGGAAAAGCTGCCCAAGTTCTTCTACGTGAACTGGTTCCGCCGGGGTGAGGACGGCCGCTTCCTGTGGCCCGGTTTTGGTGAGAACTCCCGCGTGCTCAAGTGGATCGTGGAGCGGCTGGAAGGCCGTGCGGAGGCGATCGAGACGCCGGTCGGCTCGGTCCCGACGCCCGAGTCGCTCGACGTCGACGGCCTGAATCTGCCCGCCGAGGACCTGGCGGCCGCGCTGCGTGTCGACGTTGACGAGTGGAAGGCCGAGATCCCGCAGGTCACGGAATGGTTCCAGAAGTTCGGCGATAAGCTTCCGGGCGTACTCTGGGCCGAACTGGATGCGTTGAAGGCGCGGCTCGGCGCCGAGTAACGCGGCTTGAGATCGAGGCGGGCGCGTCCGGGCTACCGGGCGCGCCGGTTTCGTTTGAGACACAGCGTCGCGGGCCGCGATCGTGGATGGATAGTGTGCGAGACGTGCGGAACCTCATATATTCGATCTACCAGCGCCGGTTGCTCGGCTCCCTCGGCGGCAAGCCCCGTCCGCACCATGTGGGCCTGATGTGTGACGGAAATCGCCGGTGGGCCCGCGAGATGGGCTACGTCGACCCGAACGATGGGCACCGCGTCGGCGCCGTCAAGATCAAGCATGTCCTGGAGTGGTGCCAGAACGCCGATATCGGCGTCGTCACGCTCTACTTGCTGGGCACGGAGAACCTGCGCCGGCCCGCCGCCGAGCTGAACCCGTTGCTGAAGATCATTGAGGATCTGGCCGGTGACCTCGCGGCGGAGGAGAACCCGTGGCGGCTGCGCCCGGTCGGCGCGCTGGACGTGCTGCCGGCGTCAACTGCCGAGGCGCTGAAAAACGCCGAGGCGGCGACCGCCGACCGCGCCGGCGGGATGACCGTCAACATGGCGGTGGGCTATGGCGGCCGCCGGGAGATCGCCGACGCGGTCCGGTCGCTGCTGCACGAGCACGCTCAGACCGGCGGCACTATCGAGGAACTGGCCGACGTGCTGGATGTCGATCACATCGCCAAGCACCTCTACACCAAAGGGCAGCCGGATCCGGACTTGGTCATCCGGACCAGTGGCGAGCAGCGATTGTCTGGGTTCCTGCTGTGGCAGTCGGCGCACTCGGAGTTCTACTTCTGCGACGTGAACTGGCCGGACTTCCGGCACGTCGACTTCCTGCGCGCGCTTCGGTCGTACGCGAATCGCCAGCGCCGGTTCGGCGCCTGACCGGCATACGGCGGCGCTGTTCCACGGCTTGAAGCGAGGCTCGTGGAACCGTAGTTCGCCGAGTGTGGCTACTAGCCGTTGTCGCACCGGGCGTCTAGCGTGTCGTTATGGCTGAGGCCTCACCTCGTACCTACGTTCTGGACACCTCGGTCCTTCTCGCCGATCCGGCCGCGTTCCTGCGATTCGTCGAGCATGAGGTCGTCCTCCCGCTGATCGTGATTTCGGAGTTGGAGGCCAAGCGCCACCATCCGGAACTCGGCTACTTCGCACGCGCGACCCTCCGGCGGCTCGATGAGCTGCGGGCGGCGCATGGTCGCCTGGACACGCCGCTTCGCGTCACCGACGAAGGCGGAACGGTACGGGTGGAGCTGAATCACGCCGACCCAGCGGTGCTGCCGCTCGGATTCCGTACCGATTCCAACGATGCCCGGATCCTGTCCGTGGCTCTTGCCCTCAAATCCGAGGGCAAGGACGTCGTGCTGGTCACCAAGGACATGCCGCTGCGGGTCAAGGCCGCGTCGGTGGGGCTGGTCGCCGATGAGTACCGCCATGATCAGGCGACTGATCCGACGTGGACTGGCATGTCCGAGTTGGAGCTTGACGAAGCGCAGGTCAATGCGCTCTACGCGGGCGAACAACTGGACGTGTCGGAGGCCGCGGGGCTGCCGTGCCACACCGGCCTGGTGATCCACTCACCAGGGGGGTCGGCGCTGGCCCGGGTGACTCCGGAGAAGACCATCGTCCTGGTCCGGGGCGATCGCGAGGCACTCGGCGTGCACGGCCGCTCGGCGGAACAGCGGGTCGCGCTCGATCTGCTGCTTGACGACACGATCGGGATCGTGTCGCTGGGTGGCCGGGCCGGCACCGGCAAGTCTGCCCTGGCCCTGTGCGCCGGGCTGGAACAAGTGCTGGAGAAGCACAAGCACAAGAAGGTCATCGTGTTCCGGCCGCTCTACGCCGTTGGCGGTCAGGAACTTGGATACCTGCCAGGCACCGAGCACGAGAAGATGTCGCCGTGGGGCCAGGCGGTCTTCGACACCCTCGGGGCGGTGGCCAGCGAGAACGTCATTGAGGAAGTGCTGTCCCGGGGGATGCTTGAGGTGCTACCCCTGACTCATATCCGGGGCCGCAGCCTGCATGACGCGTTCGTCATCGTCGACGAGGCGCAATCGCTGGAGCGAGGCGTGCTGCTCACCGTGCTGTCCCGGATCGGGACCGGCTCCCGAGTAGTGCTGACCCACGACGTCGCTCAGCGCGACAACCTCCGGGTTGGCCGTCACGACGGTGTCGTATCGGTGGTCGATGCACTCAAAGGGCATCCGCTGTTCGCTCACGTGACACTCACCCGTTCGGAGCGGTCTCACATCGCCGAAGTGGTTACAGATCTGCTGGAGGATCTGCCCATCTAGCTGGGATTTAGCCCGAAATGTGAGTCGGGCGCCGGTGCGACACGTCACACCAAACATGACACAACGTTTGCGATCACCCCGTCGGATGCCTCAGGGTGTGGGACGTATTTGCCCCCGACGAAGGGACGCACTTCGTGAGTCGGCTCTGGAGCCGGTTCGGTCTGCGGACACTGTCCATCATGGTCCTGCTCCTGGGCTTGGTGGGTGGCACCGTTCTTAGTTCGGACCGTCAACACCAGCAGCGCGGGAATGACGTGCAGGCCTCGCTCGATCGGACCCAAGCGGTTGCGCTACAGAACGCGACCAGCGCGCAACTGGCAGCTATCGCACAGGCCGCGCAGGAAGCACAGCAGAAGGCCGCCGCGGCCGCGGCCAAGGCCTCGGAACAGGCCAAGCGCGCCGAGGACGCACACCGCGCCCGTATCGCCAAGTCAACGACCAGCCGGAGCACCACCCGGACATCGCCGCCGACGTACGGGCCGATTCCCAGCTCGTGTGGCGACTACACCGGCAACCGGGCGATCGGCTGCGCCGAGCTGCTGAAAGCCGGGTTCGGCCTCGATCAGATGCCATGCCTGGACAAGATGTGGACCCGCGAGAGCAACTGGCGTACCACGGCGGAGAATCCCTCGTCGCACTCGTACGGCATTCCGCAGGCGCTGCCGGCGAGCAAGATGGCGGTGTACGGCAGTGACTACCGGACCAACCCGGTGCCGCAGATTCAGTGGGGGCTGCACTACATCACTAATCGGTACCAGACGCCGTGCGGCGCGTGGACCTTCTGGCAGGCGCACAACTGGTACTGACGTGACGCGGAACTCGGCGATCGCGGCGGCGTTTGCCTAGTGTCAATCGCCGCGAGAACCGGTAATCATTGAGGGGTGACCCTCCCGACGCGCCCGCCCCGAGCTGGGCCCGCTGGCGACCCCAACCGGTTCGGCACGGTCGCGTTCTATGCCGCGATCGGCAAGGCCTTCGTGACGATGTGCGTGATCGTGCCGATCCTGTTCGTCGTCGAGATCATCGATCGAGCCTCGGGCCACCAGCTCGACACGATCGGAGGCATCCGACCGCTGAGCCTGCAGGGCCTGGCGGGCATCTTCGTCGCGCCGTTCCTGCACGTCAGCTTCCTGCACCTGTACAGCAATGCGATTCCGCTGATCCTGACCGGGACGTTCGTTCTGGCCGGCGGCACACGGCGGTTCGCGACGGTGACCTTGTTCGTGGCGCTGGTCAGTGGGCTCGGCGTGTGGTTCCTCGGCACCGGGATAACGGTCGGAGCCAGCGGCGTCATCTTCGGGTACATCGGCTATCTGTTCATTCGCGGGCTGATCGCCGCCGACTGGTGGAACTTCGCGGTGGCTCTGCTGATCGGCGGGCTGTACGGCTGGCAGGTTTCCGGCGTCATTCCGTCCAGCGACACCAGCATCTCGTGGCAGGCGCACCTGTTCGGCTTCATCGGCGGCATGATCGCGGCCGGGTTGTTCGGACGTCCACGCCAAGATCGTCGAGTGGACGACGGCGTGCGCGAACCGGCGTCGCCGGCCGGAGGCTGATTGAGCCGACCGTTCTAGCCGGCCCGGTGGGCGAGCGTTTGCCGGCTCGGTGGCCGAACGCCGCGCGGTGAACGATCAGTGCAGCGACGAGGCGAACCGGGCGAGCGTGGCGAAGTCCGTGTCACCCTTAATGATCACCGTACGCGTGCCGACAGTACTGACCAGCGCCTTGATCGAGTCGCCTTCTCCGGTCAGCTGAGCCCAGTCAACGCCTCCGATGGTGGTCACGGGCGCCACTGACGGCGTTTTGCCGATCTCGCTGCTGATCGACCGGTTCGCCGGATGCGAGGTCTCGACTATTTGGATGCCGTCGCCGGCCGGCGTGACGTAGCCGACCCGAAGCAGGTTGTCCTGGTAGGCCGCGGAGACCGGCTTCCAGCCGTCCGGGAGCCCGGCCGGCTGGACCACGGTGAAGTTCGAACTGGCCGCCGCCGTGTTGTAGGTCTCGCTCGGGTCGATGGCGATGACGTTGTTGCCGCCGAAAAAGTACACGTAGATGGCGACCAGGATGGCGATCGGCACGAGAAGCACCAGTACCGCTTTCGCCATGTCCATCGGTGTCCGGGACAGGCGCAGTCGGGTTGTGTTGACCGGTGGTTGGGTCGTCATCGTCACCTGCCTATCGTCGCCGATGCTACCTATGTCTCCCGCGGGGGCCCCGACCCATGCGGGATACGCCACGGCATGCCAGGATCCATTAAGTGCTTGTTCCGGAACTGTCGGCAGGGGCGAGACGGCGTCCAGTGCGCGGCCGCCTAGGCCCAGCCACGCAGCTCAGGAACAGGCACTAGGGCCCGGCAGGTCGAGATCCGAATACTGGCCGGGTCCCGGGCGAGGATGTTGTTACCTTATGCGAGGAGGCGCCGTATGACCGATTCGTCCCAAACGAAGGTACGTCATCCGCAGAATCTCGACCGCAACCTGGCACTTGACCTCGTGCGGGTCACCGAAGCGGCCGCCATGGCCGCGGGCCGGTGGGTCGGCCGCGGTGACAAGGAGGGCGGCGACGGGGCCGCCGTTGACGCCATGCGGAAGCTGATCAACTCGGTACCGATGCAAGGTGTCGTGATCATCGGCGAGGGCGAGAAGGACAACGCCCCGATGCTCTACAACGGCGAGGAGGTCGGTGACGGCACCGGCCCGCTGGTCGATGTCGCGGTTGATCCGATCGACGGCACCACGCTGATGAGCAAGGGCATGCCCAACGCACTCGCCGTCCTCGCCGTGGCTGAGCGCGGCGCGATGTTCGACCCGAGCGCGGTCTTCTACATGGAGAAGCTGGTGGTGGGGCCGGACTGCGCCGACGTGATCGACATCGCCGCCGGCGTCCGCGAGAACCTACGGCGCATCGCGAACGTGAAGCGCACGTCGGTCTCCGACGTCACCGTCTGCATCCTCGATCGCCCGCGGCACGACCAACTGGTCGAGGAAGTGCGTGACGCGGGCGCACGGATCCGGTTCATTTCCGACGGCGACATCGCCGGCGCTATCAGCGCCGCTCGCGAGGGCACCGATACCGACGTCCTGATGGGCATCGGGGGCACACCGGAAGGCATCACCGCTGCCTGCGCGCTGAAATGCACCGGCGGCGCGATGCAGGCCCGCCTGTGGCCGCGCGACGAAGCCGAGCGGGAGAAGGCGGTGGCGGCCGGGCACGACCTGGATCGGGTACTTACCACCGACGACCTCGTCCGCGGCGACAACTGCTTCTTCGTCGCAACCGGAGTCACGTCGGGTGATCTGCTGCGCGGGGTGCGCTACCGCTCCGGCACCGCGTTCACCCAATCGATCGTGATGCGGTCCAAGAGCGGCACAATCCGGGTCATCGACTCGTATCACAAGCTGGAGAAGATCAACCTGTACTCGGTCGTCGACTTCGACGGACGCCCGTTGCACGAGACGTGATGCGCGACGGTCCGATCCGGCCGCGCAACCACAAACACATCGGGATCGCTGCCGCGGTGCTCGGCGGCTGTGGCGTGGCCCTGCAATCGAAGATCAACGGTGCGCTGGGCAGCAGGCTGTCCGACGGGTTCGCGGCGGCTCTCATCTCGTTCGTCAGTGGCCTGATCATTGTCGGGGCGATCGCGTTCAGCCGGCCGGCCGCCCGCCGTGGCATGTCCCGTGTCCGGGCCGCGATCCGGGATCGAGATCTGCGCTTCTACCAGTGCCTGGGTGGTACCTGCGGCGCGTTGCTGGTCACCAGCCAGGGCCTGACTGTGTCCATGCTCGGTGTCGCAGCCTTCACCGTCGCGGTGGTCGGCGGGCAGACCATGACCAGCCTTGTGGTGGATCGGCTCGGGGTCGGACCTTCCGGGCCTCAGGCACTGACGTGGACGCGCATCATCGGGGCCGGTCTGGCCATCGTTGCCGTGATCATGGCGGTGGATGGCCGCATGCACAGCCCGGCGGCGATTGGCGCCGCCGCGCTGTCGGCCCTGGCCGGGGCCGGCACGTCCTGGCAGCGAGCGGTCAACGGGCGGGTGCGCGGCGCAGCCGACAGCGCCATGACCGCGACGCTGATCAATTTCGGCGCGGGTACCGGTGCGCTGCTGGTCGCCTTCGCGGTGGATCTCGCGGTGCGCGGCTGGCCGGCCGGGCACCTGCCCGGCAACCCCGTGTACTACCTCGGCGGCGGTATCGGCGTCGTGCTCATCGCGATCGCGGCCGCCGTCGTCCGATACACCGGTGTGCTTCTCCTCGGACTCTCCATGGTGGCCGGGCAGCTGCTCGGGGCATTGATCATCGACTTGGTGGTGCCTGGATCGGAAGGCCGACCAGGGGCGAACACGATGGCCGGTCTCGCGATGACTCTGGCGGCGGTAGGGGTGGCGAGCATGCGCACCGGACGCCGGGCACCAGCGCTGGGCGACGCTGACCGCGATCTCAGCCGGATGGGCTGGCGGAGCCTGTGAATTTCCCGGCCGCGGCGCAACGCCGCTGGGTTATCTGCCGCGGCGCAACGCCGCTGGGTTATCTTCCGCGGCGCAACGCCGCGATGTGCTCCGGCAGCCGTGTCCCCGGTGCCAGATCGGCCTCCGGCACCGGAGCGCCCCATTCGGTACGCATGGGCACCACGCCGGCCCACAGGCCGAGTTCGGCGTCGGGCGAATCACCGTCGTCCGGCCCACCTCGACGGATCTTGACAGAAACCTCATCGAGATCCAGCGCAAGCAGTGACGTCGCGGCGAGTTCCTTGCGGGTCGGCCGCCGAACGTAGTCCCACTGTCCCGGGGTGATGTGCTCGCTCAGCAAGCGCAGACCGGCCAGCTTATGGTCCGGCTCGGTCACCAGCCGGGGCGTGCCGTAGACCATCACGCTGCGGTAATTGACGCTGTGCTCGAAGACTGATCGGGCCAGTACCAAGCCGTCAACATGCGTGACCGTGACGCACACGGTGGCGTCCGGGCGCTCGGCCAGGCTGCGGCTCGCGACCGATCCGTGCAGGTAGAGCGTCCGGGCATCGGGGTCAACGCCGTACACGGTGGGAACCACCATCGGGTACCCATCGATGATCACGCCCAGGTGGCACACGAAACCGGCACGAAGGATGGCTTCCAGGTCCCCACGGTCGGTGCTGCCCTGCTCACGCAGGCGTCGATGCTTGGTGCGCGGAGTGACGGCGATGTTAGACACGGGCGTTAGGCTACCGAATCAGTCGTCGGATGGGCGATTGAGTGCGGAACCAGTTGCCGGCCTAGCTCTCTTCCGCGCGTCGCTGCTGGGCCTCGGCCAGCCGCGACCGTGCGTTGTCGAGCCATCGCTGGCAGATGGACGCCAGCTCCTCGCCGCGCTCCCACAGCGCGAGCGATTCCTCCAGTGTCGTGCCGCCGGCTTCCAGGCGCTCGACGACCGTAGCCAACTCGGCCCGTGCTTCCTCGTACGTCAGCTCGCTCATGATGACGCCACACTATCGTTGACGGTCACCGAGATCTGCCCGCCAGCCAGCCGTACCCGAAGGGCGTCGCCGGCCTTCGTGTCCTCCGGTGAGCGCAGCACGACTCCGTCGGAGTGGCGCTGGACGATGGCGTACCCGCGCTCCAGGGTCGCGGCCGGTGACAGCGTGCGCAGCCGGGCCAGGGTGTGGCTCAAGTCGGTATCGGCGCGCTCCAGACGGTGGCCGAAGACCCGGCTGGCCCGCTGGCGCAGCGAATCGACGTCGGTGGCGCGTACGTCCACGACGACGTCGGGCCGTGCCAGTACTGGCCTGCTGCGTATCGCGGTGAGCCGTTGCTCCTCGCGGTCCAGCAGAGAGGTGATCGACCGCCGCAACCTCTGCCGGGCCTGCGCCACCAGGCGCGTTTCATCGCCGAGATCGGGGACGACGCGCTTGGCCGCGTCGGTCGGCGTCGATGCGCGCACGTCCGCGACGTAGTCGACCAGCGGCGCGTCAGTCTCGTGACCGATGGCGCTGACCACCGGCGTCCGGCAGGCGAACACCGCCCGGCATAGCGCCTCGTCGGAGAACGGCAGCAGATCTTCGGTGGAGCCACCGCCGCGAGCCAGAACGATCACGTCGATGGTCGGGTCGTTGTCGAGGACCGCGAGGGCATCGATCATCTGCGGCACCGCCGATGCGCCCTGGACCGCGACGTTGATGGTCCGGAAGTCGATCGAGGGCCAGCGGCGTGCGGTGTTCATCCGGACGTCCCGCTCGGCCGCGCTGGCACGCCCAGTGATCAGCCCGATCCGGGCTGGCAGGAACGGGAGCCGGCGCTTGCGGCGGGGATCGAACAGACCCTCCGCCGCGAGCAGCTTCTTCAACGCCTCCAGCCGGGCCAGCAACTCCCCGAGACCGACCTGGCGGATCTCGTCGGCTCGAAGCGAGAGAGTGCCGCGACCCGCGTAGAACTCGGGCCTGGCATGCACGACGATGCGTGCGCCATCGGCGAGATTCGGCGCTCCGAGGTCCACGACGTCACGATTGGTGGTGACGGTCAGGCTCAAATCGGCGGACGGATCCCGGAGCGTGATGAACACGACGGTCGAGCCGGGACGGCGAGTGATCTGCGCCACTTGTCCGTCCACCCAGATCCAGCCGAGCCGGGCGATCCAGGCGCCGATCTTCTGGCTTACCACGCGTACTGGCCACGGCGCTTCGACGGACGAGCGCCCCGGAGTGTCGGGTTGGGAGGCGGTCACAGCCGCAAGCCTACGTACCATGGGGGCATGAGCGACCCCTCACGCACCGAACCACAGCGAAAGCGTGTCCTGCTGGCGAAGCCGCGTGGCTACTGCGCGGGCGTCGACCGGGCGGTGCAGACCGTGGAAGAAGCGCTCAAGCTTTACGGCGCGCCGATCTATGTACGCAAGCAGATCGTGCACAACAAACACGTCGTCTCCACCCTCGAAGCCCAAGGGGCGATCTTTGTAGAGGAGAACGAAGAAGTGCCCGAGGGCGCGACCGTGGTCTTCTCCGCGCATGGTGTGGCCCCGTCGGTCTATCAGGGTGCGGCCGCTCGCAACTTGAAGGCGATCGACGCCACCTGCCCGCTGGTTACCAAGGTTCACAATGAGGCCCGGCGCTTCGCCGTCGCCGGCTACGACATCTTGCTGATCGGTCACGATGGCCACGAGGAGGTCATCGGCACCTCCGGCGAGGCACCCGACCACATCCAACTGGTGGACGGGCCGGACGCCGTTGATCAGGTGGCCGTGCGCGACCCGAGCAAGGTCGTGTGGCTGTCCCAGACCACGCTGTCGGTGGACGAGACCATGGAGACCGTGGCGCGGCTCAAGCAGAAGTTTCCGCTGCTGCAATCGCCGCCCAGCGATGACATCTGCTATGCCACCTCGAACCGGCAGCATGTGGTCAAGCAGATCGCAGCGGAATGTGACGTCGTGGTGGTGGTCGGTTCGACCAACTCGTCGAACTCGGTCCGGCTGTGCGAGGTGGCGCTGGATGCCGGCGCGCGTTCGGCGTACCTGGTCGACTACGCCAGTGAGATTGCCGACGAGTGGCTGGAGGGTGCTAGCACGATCGGCGTCACGTCTGGGGCAAGCGTGCCGGACGACCTGGTCATGGAGGTGCTCGATGCGCTGGCCGCGCGCGGCTTCGCCGACGTCGCCGAGGTGACGACGGCGACCGAGAAGCTCACCTTCGCCCTGCCGCACGAGCTACGCCGCGATATCGCCACCGCCGCGTCGGCGAGAGCCGCGGACGCCGCGGCGCTGGCGGCGTCCGTCGCTGACCAGGATTGATCACCATCACCGCTACTGGCCGCGGTACGCGGCCGGTTACCTCACGCCGACGTCGAGTCCCCGGTCAGCTCCGGTGATTGCGGGGCCCGGGGCGACAACTCCAACTGCTGTTGCTCGTCCAAGGGGTCGCCAGAGACTCCCAGCTCGGCGAGCTTCCTCGCGCTGACCAGAACTCGCGACTCCATCGAGCCGACCGCGCGGTTATATGCGGCCACCGCGCCGCCCAGCGAGTTGCCGAGCTTGGTGAAGTGCTCACCCATCGTGGACAGCCGAGCGTAGAGTTCGCGGCCCAGGGTATGCACCGCCATGGCGCTGGCGGCCAGCTTTTCCTGGCGCCAGGCGAACGCCACGGTCCGCAGCAGGGCTACCAGAGTGGCCGGCGTGGCCAGCACGATATTCCGGGTAAACGCATGTTCCAGCAGGGTGGGATCCTTCTGCAGGGCGGCGTCAAGGAACGGATCGGCGGGCATGAACAGGACGACGAACTCCGGTGATGCGGTGAATCCGGTCCAGTAACGTTTGGCCGACAGAGCGTCGATATGGGCGCGAAGGGCCCGCGAGTGCCGGGCCAGGTACTCGTTGCGCGCGCCGTCATCGCGCGTCTCCATCGCGGTGAGGTACGCGTCGAAAGGCGCCTTGGCATCGACGACGATCCGACGCTCGGCCGACAGCCGTACGACCAGGTCCGGCCGTACGGCGCCGGTGTCGGCCGTGGTGGTGACCTGCTCGTTGAAGTCGCAGTGTTCGAGCATTCCGGCCGCCTCGACGATGCGTCGCAACTGGTGCTCGCCCCAGCGACCGCGCACCTGAGGGGCGCGTAGAGCGGAGACCAACTGGCTGGTCTCGTTGCGCAGCTCGCTCGAGATTCCCTGCACCTGACGGACTTCGGTGCGTAGCTCGGCGTACGAGTCGAGTCGCTCCCGTTCAAGATCGACAATCCGGCGCTCGTAGCGATCAAGACTGTCCTGTAGCGGCGTGACCAGGTGACCTAGCTGGATCTGCTGGTCGCGCGCGGCATCCTGGCTGAGTGCGCGAAGTGCTTGAGTTAGCCGCTGCTCACCGTCGCGGGTCGCGCGGAGCGTCGCGTCCAGCCGGGCTATGTCGGTTGACGCGCGGGACCGTGCGAAAAGGAGGCCGAGCGCGATACCGAGGACAAGACCGGCCAGCAGCATCACCAGAGGCATGAACCGATCATGGCCGATCGGTATGACAATCCGGCGTCGGGGTGCTGATTGCCGCGGCAACCTGCTGAGGTTACGACCGGCGTCGGGTTCGACGGCTCCGGCGCGCCGGTCCTTTAGGCCAATCCGGACGGTGCCATCCGCCTGCACGGCACCGTCCGGCACGTCGATCTCAGACCAGGCTGTCCTCCCATTGCCGGTGCAGGTCGGAGTAGCTGCCGCCAGATGTGATCAGCGCATCCGGCGGGCCGTCCTCGACGATCTCACCGCCGTCGAGCACCAGAACCCGATCGGCGATCTCCACCGTCGATAGGCGGTGGGCGATGATGATCGCGGTACGCGATCTGAGGATCGTGCGCAGCGCCTTCTGGACCAGCCGCTCCGAAGGGATGTCAAGTGATGACGTCGCCTCATCGAGGATCAGCACCTGCGGATCGGCCAGGAAGGCCCGCGCGAACGCGACCAGTTGGCGCTGGCCGGCCGACAACCGGCCACCGCGTTTGCGAACGTCGGTGCCGTATCCGTCGGGCAGCGCCTCGATGAAGCCATCCGCTCCGATCGCCCGTGCCGCCGCCCGGACCTGGTCATCGCCGGCGCCGGGCCTGCCGAACCGGATGTTATCGGCGATGGTGCCGGAGAAAAGGAAGTTCTCCTGCGCCACCATGACCACCCGCTGGCGCAGATCCTCGTCGCTCAGCTCCCGCAGGTTGACGCCGTCGAGCCTCACTGCGCCGCCGGTCGGATCGTAGAACCGGCATACCAGCTTCGCGATCGTCGACTTGCCCGCGCCGGTGGCACCGACAAGCGCCACGGTCTGCCCAGCCGGAATGTCCAGGTCAAGCCCGGGCAGCACGATCTGGTCCGGCCGGTAGGCGAACTTGGTGCGGTCGAACTCGAGGTGCCCGCGGCCATCGCGGATCCGCAGGGGCGCCTCCGGCTCGGCCACGGCCGGTGCCTCGGCCAGCACTCCGGCCAGCTTCTCCAACGCGGCGCTCGCGGACTGTAGCGAGTTGTAGAACATGGACAGTTCCTGCATCGGCTCGAAGAATCGGCGCAGGTACAGCAGGAACGCGGCTAGTACGCCTACCTCGGTATGGCCGCCGAGAGCCCGGTATCCGCCGTAGGTCAGCACCACCGCGACGGTTACGTTGCCGATCAGCTTGATCGTCGGTGAGAACGTGGCGATCAGCTGGAAGGCCCTGGTGTTCGCGCGGCGGTAGTCGTCGTTGACCCGCTCGAAGATCTCCTGGTTGCGGCCTTCGCGCCGGAACGTCTGTACGGCGCGGATGCCGCCCATCGACTCGACGAACTGGACGATGACCAGCGCTACCGTCTCGCGCGTACGCCGGTAGGCCTTAGCCGATTCTTTCTGGAACCAGCGTGAGAGCCATAGCAGGAATGGGAACGACAGCAGGGACACCAGCGCCAGGCGAAGGTCGAGGAATAGCAGGATGGTGGCGATCGAGACAACCGAGACGGCCGATGTGACCAGTTCTTCGATGCCGCCGTCGACAAGTTCCGAGATTGAGTCCATGTCCGAGGTGAGACGGGACACCACCCGGCCGGACGTGTATCGCTCGTGGAACCCGATGGACAGGCGCTGGAAGTGGTTGAACACGCGCCGGCGCAGATCGAGCAGCACAGATTGACCGATCTTGCCGGACAGCATCAGGAACCCGCGCTTGCCGGCGTACGCGAGCGCGATCGAGACCACGAACGCGATCGCGATCCGGAGCATGACGGTCCCGTCGTGATCGGCGATCAGCGGCTGGATGCCGTCGTCGATTCCGAGCATCACCAGGTACGGGCCGGCCATCTCGGCGCTGCTCTGCACCAATAGCAGGACGACCAGGGCGGCGATACCGCGCCGGTGCGGACGGAGCAGCGAGCCGAGTAGCGCCCGGCTGCCGGCTCGCAGCCGCAACGCGGCTTTCGCGTCCGGGGCTTCGGCGGCGGTCCGTTCGGCGTTGTCCTCGGTGGCGATTCCCCGCCATGCGAGCGGGTCGGCGCCCTCGGTCGCCGATTCGGTCTCTTGGTCAGTTGACATGCGTGGCCTCCCCGGCGGTGACGGTTTCCCGCGCCGCGGCGCCGCCGCCGGTCCGCGTACCGGCCCGCCCGGCCGCCTCCGCAAGGCCGGGTGGTGGTTCGTGATCGGCTTCGGCGGACAGCAGCCAGCGGTAGTCCGGAACCGTGGCAAGCAGTTCAGAGTGGGTACCGACGTGAGTGATGACGCCGTCTTGCAGCAGCGCGACCCGGTCGGCGAGCGCGACTGTCGAGGGCCGGTGAACCACGATGAGGGCGGTGCTGCGGACCAGGACGTTCTTGAGCGCCTCCTCGACCAGCGCCTCGGTGTGCACGTCCAGCGCGGACAGCGGATCGTCGAGCACCAGGAGCCGTGGCCGGCCTAGCACCGCCCGGGCGAGCGCCAGGCGCTGCCGCTGACCGCCGGATAGCGAGAGTCCCTGTTCACCGACTCGGGTGTCCAGGCCCCACGGCAACTCGTACACGAACCGGGCCTGCGCCACGTCGATCGCTTCGGCGACCTCCGCGTCGCTCGCGTCCGGCCGGCCCAGAGCCAGGTTTTCCCGGACCGACATGGAGAACAGGGTCGGTTCCTCGAACGCCACTCCGGCTAGATCGCGGAGGTTGTCGAGCGCCAGGTCGCGGATGTCGTGGCCGTCGATCGTGATGCGCCCGCCGGTGACGTCGTACAAGCGGGGCAGCAGCCCGATCAGGGCTGACTTGCCACTGCCGGTGGCACCGACCAGCGCGACGGTCTCGCCGGCCGTGATCGTCAGGTTCACGCCTCGGAGTACCCGCGTGTCCGGGGCCGCCTCCTCGTCTGCGGGCCGGCTGGCAAGCTCGCGAGATGATCCGGCCGGCGTCCGAGGCGATCCGGGCCTGTCACGGGAGGGTCCGGCTGCCTCGGGGAACGCGAAGTGCACGTTCTCAAACCGCACCTCGCCCCGGACATCGTCCTTTCGAAGCGTGATCGCGCCCGGCCGATCGACGATGGCGACATCGCTGTCGAGCACCTCGTAGATCCGGTCTGCCGCGGTCATCGACTCCTGCAGGTTGGCAATGATCCAGCCGAGCGCGTCGATCGGCCAGATCAGCATCAGCTGAAGCGTCACGAACGCGACCAGCCCGCCGATGGTCAGTGATCCGCGGGAGACGGCGTAAGCTCCGCCGACCAGCACCACGGCGAGCTGCGCGTTCGGGATCATGTCGAACCCTGACCAGGTGCGTGACAGCAGCCGGGCCTTGCTGATGCCGGTGTCGTGCACCAGCCGGGCGGCATCCGCGAACTGAGTGGACACCAGGTGCCGGCGGCCGAACGCCTTGATGGTCCGCAGGCCTTGCGCCGACTCCTCTACCAGGGTCGCCAGATCGCCCTGCTGGTCCTGCATCAGCCGAGACGCGGCGAAGTAGTGCTTGGTGAACGAGCGGCTCAAGTGGAACAGCGGGATCGTTCCGGCGGTCACCAGGATCGCCAACGGCCAGTAGAGACGGAACAGTAGCGAGATGACGGTGACGTAGGTACCGACGTTGACGATTAGGAAGATCAACCCGAACGACATGAACCGGCGGATTGTGCTGAGATCGCTCGTGGCCCGGGACAGCAGTTGGCCGGACTGCCAGCCGTCATGGAATGCGATCGGGAGTCGCTGTAGGTGGGCGTAGAGGTCGTTACGTTGCTTGGCTTCCATGCCCAAGGCGGATGTGCTCTGTGTCCACCTTCGAATGAAGATGAGCAGGGCCTCCAGTAGCCCCAGCAGGAGCGCGAGGCCGCCAAGTTCGAAGAGCCCGGCGGTCTGGTGATGGCGTACCGGTCCGTCGACCACGTTGCGGATGACCAGTGGGACGACGATGCTGGCCGCAGTGGCGCCTGCTGCGGCAACCAGCATCCAGATCATGTGTGGTAAGTAGGGGCGGACGTACCTGCGCATTCGCCACAGGTTTCGAAGGGGTCGGTGGACTTCAGGGGACGGACGTGAGGTTACTGAGAGTGCCGACACCCTACGAACGTAGCCGCTGCCTTTGCGTGATCACGACTCAGTTTTTGTCCCACGCTGTTCATGCGCAAGCAGCCAACGCTTGCTATCCAAACCCCAGCGATAACCTCCGAGCCCGCCGTCGGTCCGGACGATTCGGTGGCATGGCACGAACAGTGCCGCTGCGTTGCGGGCGCACGCCTGAGCCGCGGCTCGAACGGCGGCCGGCCGGCCGGCGAGACCGGCCAGGTAGGTGTAGGTGGCGTGCATACCGGGCGGCACCGTCCTGAGCGTGTCCCATGCATGGTCCAGGAACCTGCCACCGGCATGCTGCTCCACGTCGACCGTGTCGATCGCGGCCAGATCTCCGTCGAAGTATGCGTTGACGGCTTCTGTGGCCGGACCCAGGTCGGCATCGGCGTCGGCCCCTGCCCGCAGGTACGGATGGATGAGCGGTAGTAGCTTGCCCACGTCATCGGTGAACCCAGACGCGAGAATGGTCTTGCCGCGCCCGACCATGGTGAATGGCCCGGCTGGCGTCTCGATGGTAGTGCTCGTCATTTCGACAACCTCCACATTCGGATCACTGCGTAGGAGCGCCACGGCGACCATCGCCGGGCGTACTGATCTAGCGCCTTCGTCCCGGCCGGCAGCTCATGCCTGGCCGCGACCTGGCGAACTACCAGGTCGGTCGGCAGGAAGACGTCCGGGTCTCCCAGGGCTCGCATGGCGATGTAGCTCGCTGTCCAGGTCCCGATTCCAGGGATGGAACGCAGCGTCGCCTCGGTCTTGGCCCGGTCGACTCCGGCGTCGAGTATCAGGTCTTGGTTTGCGATTGCCTCTGCGAGAGTCCGGATCGTGGTCTTTCGCTTGCCCGGCATGGCGAAAGCCTCGTCGGGCATTTCGGCGACCCGGGCCGCCGTCGGAAAGGGCATCAGTCCCCCCGGCGCCGGGGGAGCGCCGGAGGAGATCACTATCTTCTCCAGCACCCGCATCGCGCCGGGCACGGAAATTTGCTGGCCGACGATCGCGCGTACCGCGATTTCGAAGCCGTCAACGGCGCGCGGAACCCGAACCCCCGGCTCCTTCATCACGGATTCGGTGAACATCGGTTCGGCGCCCAGAACGGTGTCGGCCGCCACTGGGTCGGCGTCCAGATCGAACAAGCGGCGGCAGCGAGCCACCGCCGGTGCCAGATCTCGCACGTCGGTGAGCTGTAGCGTCACGGCCACGTAGTCAGGGAGCGGAGTCAGCACCACCGTTCCGGGCCCGTGAGGCAACCGGATCGCGCGGGTGTAGTCCTCGTCGGTGACCAACTCGACGCCGGGAATCATGCGCCGCTTGAGGAAGTCGAGCAGGGCGGCGCGGTGCAATGGCGCGCGGTAGGCCAATCGGAGGGCGATCGTGCCGGGCGTTACCGGCCGTTTCCGCTGCGCGGCGGCCCGCATGTCGGACGGACTGGCCGCGTAGACATCCCGGAACGTGTCGTTGAACTGCCGCACCGAGTTGAATCCGGCCGCGAACGCGACTTGCGCCAAGCCCATTTCGGTCGTCTCGATCAGGGTCCGCGCGGTCTGGGCCCGTTGTGCCCGGGCCAGCGCCAGCGGACCGGCCCCGACCTCATCAACCAGCATCCGGTTCAGATGGCGCGGCGTGTAGCCGAGCCGCTCGGCCAGGCCGGTGACACCGTGCCGATCGACGATGCCGTCGGCGATCAGGCGCATTGCCCGGCCGACGACGTCGGCACGCATGTCCCACTCCGGCGAGCCCGGCGCCGCGTCCGGGCGGCACCGTTTGCAGGCTCGGAAGCCCTGCCGGTGAGCCGCGGCCGCGGTCGGATAGAACTGCACGTTGCCGTGCTTGGGCGTCTGCGCCGGGCAAGACGGGCGGCAGTAGATGCCGGTGGTCGTGACCGCCGTGAAGAACCAGCCGTCAAACCGCTGGTCGCGGCTGGAAACGGCACGGTAGCAGCGCTCGAAGTCAAGTTCCACGGCTCAATGGTGCCCGCGCTGGTACGGAAAAGCTGGCGGGTTTCGGACATGACAGTCTCCGCCCGGTCGAGCTGCGGACGAGCGGGCGGGACCGGCGAGTTGACTACCCGAGCGGAGCCAGCCGGCCCAGAAGGGCGTCTCGCATGGCCGGCCGGGACCCGAATACAAGCAGGAAGACGGCCTCCCTGGCGAGCCGCTGGCCATGCTGATCGCGCAGCACGGATCGGGCTCCGCCCCCGGCGCACACCGCCCCGGCCGCCCGCCAGGCCAGATCGGACGCGGCTGCCCGTGCCACGTTCTGCTGGTCCGGGTCGGCCGCCAGCAGGTCGGAGTGGATCCGAGCGGCGGCGGTGGCGAGGTTGCCGGCATACGCGGCGGCCGGGCCGTCCTGGAGCAGGCGCCAGCAACGATCAACGACGCCCAGCGCCAGAAACCCGTTCAGCGCCGATCCGTGGCTGTCCTCGGCGGACCATTCCCGGTATGGCACGGTGCGAACCAGTCGGTCGGCGGGTACCGGGTGGCCGGAGAACCGGAGGTTCACGGTACCGCTCGCCTGCACCGCGACCAGTTGCGGCGTGGTGATCGTGATGGTGTCCGCCGGTTCCGCGTCCATCAGCAGGAAGTGAACGACGTCAGACTCATCGACGGCCGCCAGGTGGATCGTGTCGATCATGTTCCAGCCGGTCACCCAGGGTAGGACGCCGTCCAATACGAACTGGTCGCCGGATCGGCGTATGCGCAGCGGCTCCCGGCGATTCCGGACGCCAGCGATGCCGATTCCGGCCCGGCGACGGCCGGTGACCAGTAGGGGAAGCCACCGGTCGCGCTGCTCAGCGCTGGCGCTCGTGGCGATGGCCCGTACCGGGCTGTGATGTTGAATCCAGACAAATGCGGTGGTCAGGCATCCGCCGGCCAAAGTCGAGACGATTTCACCGAACTCTGGAAAGCCGACTCCCGGTGCGATCGCGACGCCGTAGAAGCCGTCGGCGGCGAGGACGTCGAGGTGTGTTGCCGGTACCCGCTCGGATTGATCGACCGTCAGCGCGGCAGGGAAGAGGACCTGGTCGGCGATCTCTCGGGCACGGTCGCGCACCAGCCCACGGTAGCGTTTCGCCGTGAACGCCGCTGACCAGTGGTCTGCCAAGCGCCGCTGAGGTCAGCGCGCAGTGATGCCGGGCCCGAAGGAGGTTGCCCGACGGAGATCTCCAGCACGCCCCGGCGACCAGCCGGCCAGACCGGCCGGCCGCCCCCGGTAGGCTCCTGGCGTGTCTTTGACAATCGGAATCGTCGGCCTGCCCAACGTCGGTAAGAGCACGTTGTTCAACGCGCTGACGAAAAACGAGGTGCTGGCGGCCAACTACCCGTTCGCGACGATCGATCCGAACGTCGGCGTGGTCGGCTTGCCGGATTCGCGCTTGGCCAAGCTCGCCGAGATCTTCGATTCCGAGAAGATCGTTCCGGCGCCGGTGTCGTTCGTCGACATCGCCGGCCTGGTGCGCGGTGCGTCGAAGGGACAGGGCCGGGGCAACGCGTTCCTCGCGAACATCCGCGACGCCTCCGCCATCTGCCAGGTGGTCCGGGCCTTCTCCGACCCCAACGTGGTGCACGTGGACGGCAAGATTTCGCCCGCCGACGACATCGAAACGATCAACACGGAGCTGATGCTCGCCGACTTGCAGACGCTGGACAAGGCGATCCCGCGGCTGGAAAAGGAGGCGCGTCTCAAAAAGGATCGCGCCGGGTTGCTGGCCGCAGCTACGGCCGCCCGCGAGGTGCTGGATCAGGGCACCACGTTATACGCGGGTGCCGCCGCTGCCAAGATCGACATGGCCGAGCTGGCCGAACTGCATCTGCTCACCACCAAGCCGTTCCTTTACGTGTTCAATGTCGACGAGGCCGAGTTGGGTAACAAGGAGTTCCTCGACTCGCTGCGGGCTCTGGTCGCTCCCGCCGATGCGGTCTTCATGGATGCCAAGATCGAGTCCGAGCTGATCGACTTGCCTGAGGACGAGGCGCGTGAGCTGCTGGCCTCGATCGGTCAGGACGAGCCGGGCCTTGACCAGCTGATCCGGGTCGGGTTCCGGACGCTTGGCCTGCAGACGTACCTGACCGCCGGTCCGAAGGAGGCACGCGCCTGGACCATTCCGGTGGGTGCCACCGCTCCGGAAGCCGCCGGCGTTATCCACACGGACTTCCAGCGCGGCTTCATCAAGGCCGAGGTGGTCAGCTACGACGACCTGATCGCGGCCGGATCCAAGGCGGCCGCGAAGAGCGCCGGCAAGGTGCGCATGGAGGGCAAGGACTACGTGATGGCCGACGGCGACGTGGTCGAGTTCCGCTTCAATGTTTAGTTCCGCTTCAACGTCTGGCTGAGTACTCACGCAGGCCGACTACGTGCGCGGTGTTGAGCGCCTCGGACGTCGTCGTTTGCGATCATCGGGTGTGGCTTACATTCGCGATCTGGCGAGGTACGACTACCACCCTGGCGGCCCCGGAAGCGCTCGCTGTCGGCTGGCTCGACGCGAGCGAGCCGTTCGCGACCAGGATCTGCCCGGGTGACGTCAGAGAGCGCCTGCGGGAACTTACTCGGCAACCTGTGCGCCTCATGCGCGGATATCACTATTGCCAGTTTTGTCAGAGCGTTGCTGGATCTCCGAAGTTGGTGCGGGCGGACACACGGCTTTATGAGGCGCCCGACGTCAAGCGCGGCAACGGCGAGATCTGGCTAACGATCCACGACGGCACGAACTACGCAGCGCCGACCCTGATCCTGCACTACATCGACGAGCACGCGTACCTGCCGCCGGTCGCATTCATCGAGGCGGTCCGAGAAGGCGCGCCCACTGATGGCCTTTCGTAGGGGGCCTACGGCAGCCCACGCGAGAGTGGCGCGGCGGATCCGAACCATGGAAAGCAGATCGGTACGCCGCCACGCAGCGGAACGCCTGGAAGTGGCGTCAGCCACAGCAACTCCCGGCCGCCGGCGTCGCGCCGGTTACCTGCGGCACTGAGCCGGGCCATCCCATGCGCTGATTTCAGCTCGATGTCATCGGGCACTGCCGCAGCATACCGGGGCGGCAGGGGCTGTCGAGCTGCGGCAAGATTCGTTTTCGGCCGTGACAGAAAGATCCCTGAGTCCGATCGCGATCGTCCCGGCTCACAGCCATCAGCAACGGCAGCCAGGAGCCGCAACGCCGCCATCGCCTTAGGCAACGCGCGGCTGCGCCGGACGCTTGCGGGCGCCCGGCGCAGCCAGGAGAAAATCATGCAGGTATGGGAGGCGGCGCGGCCTGGTGTCAGGTGGCGTTGCCGGCAATCGACCGGTATGCGTCCTCGATTCGAGCGGCAAGGTTGACCTCACCCGGCGTCAGCTCTCCGTTGAGGGTGTCGAGGCCGATGAGCGTGTGTCCGTCCCCGCGGCGAACACGTGCCCTGACCTGCAGCGCATCTGCGAAAATCTTGATACGTTCGGCAAGCGCGGCATGTTGGGCATCGTCCAGGAGCAGCGTCCGATGGATCTCCGACCCCTCGCGCTGCCACCCGGCGAGTAGCGAGAGAGCCTCGGCAAGATAGTTGTCACCTGGCGCTGGTCGCCGTCGACCCATGCGCACCTCCCCGGCGTTGTTATTGGCTTGTGGCCGACTTGTCGCCCTCTTGTTGCAATCGGTGGTCCCAGTGTTGCGGTTTCCGCACCATGTGTCTATGGCTCCAACGGTCAACCATTGGCGCGCAATCGCCGATGCCCAGGCCAGGATGGCCACGCTTGCCGACCTGGATCCGGGTTCAAGCGGCGGGATGACCACCTGCCGTTGGTGTCCGACCGGAGTGAGAGTCCGTTGCCATTTGCGGAATCCGTAGCCCGGTGTCGCCGAAACGGACGGAGATCTGGCAGTCTGATGCCTCGTGCAGAGCGAACGGAAGACTCCGAGAGTGATCGTCGGGGCGGCGATCGTCGAGAACGGCCGGGTCCTGGCGTGCGCGAGATCCGAGCCGCCCGAGTTTGCCGGCCGATGGGAGTTTCCGGGTGGAAAGGTAGAACCAGGCGAATCGGACGGCGAGGCGCTGGTTCGCGAGTGCGTTGAGGAGCTCGCGGTTGACGTGGCCGTGGGGGAGCGGGTCGGCGTCGATGTGCCGTTGGCGCACGGCTGGGCGGTCTTGAGGGTGTATCAGGCTCGGATCCTTAACGGTGCGATCCCGAAGCTGATCGAGCACTCGGACATGCGGTGGCTGTCCGCTGACGAGCTGGACAGCGTCGACTGGTTGCCTGCCGACGCGCCGATCGTCGCCGCCCTGCCGGGGGTATTGCGTCAAGATACGGCCAGGCCGGCCAGATGAGGTGAGCTGGGCCTAGACGGCACGAGGGCCTAGATGACATGAGGCGGGCCAAGGCCCGCCTCATGTCATCAGGTTCCCGCACGCATCAAGCTACGACGAAGTCTCGATCTGGTCGCGGCGGAAGATCTTCTTACCGAGCCAGACCAGCGGATCGTACTTGCGGTCCACCACGCGCTCCTTCATCGGGATGATCGCGTTGTCGGTGATGTGGATGTGTTCCGGGCAGACCTCGGTACAGCACTTGGTGATGTTGCAGTATCCGATGCCCTGCTCGGCCTGCGCGAACTCCTTGCGGTCGGTCTTCGCGTCCAGCGGGTGCATGTCCAGCTCGGCGGCCCGGATGAAGAACCGGGGACCGGAGAAGGCCGGCTTGTTCTCGTCGTGATCCCGGACCACGTGGCAGGTGTTCTGGCACAGGAAGCACTCGATGCACTTGCGGAATTCCTGCGACCGCTCGACATCGACCTGCGCCATCCGGTACTCGCCTGGCTTCAGGTCCGCGGGCGGCTCGAACGCCGGCAACTCGCGCGCCTTCTGGAAGTTGAAGGACACATCGGTCACCAGGTCCCGGATCACCGGGAACGTGCGCAGCGGGGTGACCGTCACGGTCTCGTCCTCTTCGAACGACGACATGCGGGTCATGCAGCCCAGCTTCGGCATGCCGTTGATCTCCATCGAGCAGGAGCCGCACTTGCCGGCCTTGCAGTTCCAGCGAACCGCGAGGTCGGGGGCCTGGGTGGCCTGGAGGCGGTGGATGATGTCGAGGACGACCTCGCCCTCGTTCACCTCCACCTCGAAGTCTTCGAGCTGGCCTCCGGCGTCGTCCCCTCGCCAGACCCGGAAGTGGCGCTTGGCACCCATTACTTGCCACCAACCTTCGTGTCAGCGGTGTCATTCACCGTCAAGGATTCCGCGGCCGCGGCCGCTGCGGCGTAGTCCGCCAGCTCGGCCTCGGTCATGTACTTCGCCAGCTCAGACTTCTCGAACATGCCGAGCAGTTCCGTGCGCAGCGTCGGGACCGGCTGCCGCTTGAGTTCGACGCCGTCACCGGTCGGGTTGAGCGAGCAGACCAGGTTGACCTGCCGCCACGTGCTGTTCATCGCCGGGAAGTCCTCCCGGGTGTGCCCGCCGCGCGACTCCTCGCGCTCCAGCGCCGCCCGGGCGGTGCACTCCGACACCAGAAGCATGTTGCGCAGGTCGAGGGAGAGGTGCCAGCCCGGGTTGAAGTTGCGGCCGCCCGTGGCGCCGACATTGGCCACCCGGCCCCGCAACTCGGCCAGATCCTTGAGGGACTGTTCCAGCTCCTCACGCCGGCGGATGATGCCGACCAGGTTCTGCATGACCTCTTGCAGCGCGTGCCATACCTGGTAAGGGTTCTCGCCCTCGGTACCCCGGTTCAGCGGCGCGAGCGCGGTCTCGACCGCGGCGTCCACGGTCGCGTCGCTGATCTTCGGGCTGGTCTTCAGCGACGAGGCATAGGCCGCGGCGTACTCGCCCGCGCGCTTGCCGAACACCAGCAGGTCGGACAGCGAGTTGCCGCCGAGGCGATTGGAGCCGTGCATGCCGCCGGACACCTCGCCCGCGGCGAACAGGCCCTTCACGCCACCGGCCGCGGCGCCCGTGTCCGGGTCGACCTCGATGCCGCCCATCACGTAGTGGCAGGTCGGTCCGATCTCCATGGGCTGCTTGGTGATGTCGACGTCGGCCAGTTCCTTGAACTGGTGGTACATCGAGGGCAGCCGCTTGAGGATGAACTCCGGGGTACGCCGCGAAGCGATGTCCAGGAATACCCCGCCCGACGCGGTGCCGCGGCCCGCCTTGACCTCGGCGTTGATGGCGCGCGCCACCTCGTCACGGGGCAGCAACTCGGGCGGGCGCCGGTTGTTGTCCGGGTCGGTGTACCAGCGGTCGGCCTCCTCTTCGGTCTCGGCGTACTGCTTGCGGAACACGTCCGGCACGTAGTCGAACATGAACCGCTTGCCGTCGGAGTTCTTGAGGATGCCGCCGTCACCGCGGACCGACTCGGTGACCAGGATGCCCTTGACCGATGGCGGCCAGACCATGCCGGTCGGGTGGAACTGGAGGAACTCCATGTTGATCAGCGTCGCGCCGGCGCGGAGCGCGAGCGCGTGACCGTCACCGGTGTACTCCCAGGAGTTCGACGTGACCTTGTAGGACTTGCCCACGCCTCCGGTGGCCAGCACGATCGCCGGCGCCTCGAACAGGATGAACTCGCCGTTCTCACGGAAGTAGCCGAACGCGCCGGCGACCTGATCGCCGTCGAGGATCAGATCGGTGATCGCGCACTCCGCGTACACCTTGACGTTGGCCTCATAGTCACCGGTCGCGGCGAAGTCCTCCTGCTGCAGCGAGACGATCTTCTGCTGCAGGGTCCGGATCAGCTCCAGGCCGGTACGGTCGCCGACGTGCGCAAGGCGGGGGTACTCGTGACCGCCGAAGTTGCGCTGGCTGATCTTGCCCTCCGGGGTCCGGTCGAACAGCGCACCGAAGGTTTCCAGCTCCCAGACCCGCTGCGGCGCCTCCTTGGCGTGCAGTTCGGCCATGCGGAAGTTGTTCAGGAACTTGCCGCCCCGCATGGTGTCGCGGAAGTGGACCATCCAGTTGTCGTTGGAGTTCACGTTGCCCATGGACGCCGCGGCTCCGCCCTCGGCCATCACCGTGTGGGCCTTGCCGAACAGGGACTTGGAGATGATGGCGATGCGCTTGCCGGCCAGCCGCGCCTCGATGGCGGCTCGCAGACCGGCGCCGCCCGCACCGATGACGACGACGTCGTACGGGTGCCGTTGAATGTCAGTCATAACCGTCCTCAGTTGAAGAAGCGCAGGTCGGAGAACCAGCCGGCGGAAACCGCCATCACGTAGAAGTCAGCGATGGCCAGCGACGCCAGGGTCGTCCAGGCCAGGCCCATGTGGTGGCCGTTGAGCTTGGACACGAAGCCCCAGGCCTTGTAGCGGACCGGGTGCTTGGAGAAGTGCTTCAGCCGGCCGCCGATGATGTGCCGGCAGGAGTGGCAGGACAGGGTGTACGCCCAGAGCAGTACCACGTTGGCCAGCAGCACCAGGTTGCCGAGGCCGAAGCCGAAGCCGTCGGTGCCCCAGAAGGCGCGGATCGCGTCCCAGGTGTTGATGACTGAGATCAGGAACGCCGCGTAGAAGGCGTACCGGTGGGCGTTCTGGAACAGCAGCGGGAACCGGGTCTCGCCGGAGTAGGTGGCGTGCCCGTCCGGGACCGCGCAGGCCGGCGGCGATGCCCAGAAGCTGCGGTAGTACGCCTTGCGGTAGTAATAGCACGACAGACGGAAAAGCAGCAGGAATGGAAGGCTAATCGCGGCGTACGGGATGATCTTCACGGAGGGAATGAACCGGCCGAACTCGGCGGCGGCCGGATTGCACCCGTCCGAAACACATGGCGAGTAGAACGGCGTGAGGTAGTGCCAGCCGGCTCCCTCGCTGAAGTAGTACTTCTGCATGAATACCCGCACGGTCGCGTACGTGAGCCACGCCACCAGGCCGATAACAGTGAGTAGCGGGGCCAGCCACCACCGGTCGGTGCGCAGGGTTTTGGCCGCGATCGCGGCACGTGGCCGGGCAGCCGGCACGGCCGACGGTGGCCTGGCGGACGTCGTCGTCATCTTCGTCTTCGCTCCCTGACAGGGTCAGCTAAATCCGGTAAGTGATCACGCAAGGTGACCTTATGTAAGCAAATGATCGGTGCACACGTTACGCCGCGAGCGGACAGTTACTTGACACCGGATGGGATCCTTGCGCTTGCGCGCCGTCCGGCATAGCCGTGAGGTCACATTCAGGCCCGAGTGTGCATAACTTCACTCACTTTTCATGATCTTCGGCCCGTTTGATCACGCGCACCGCCAATCCGGATCACACTCGCCACCAATGGCCTGGCTGCCAACGGTGAAGCGGCCCCGGCGTCGGCCGGGGCCGCTTCCTTGACCGGCGTGGAAGTCGGTCAGCCGGAGGCGCCACCGGTGAAGTTCCACGCCGCCAGGTGCAGCGCCGGAACGCGAGGCGACAACTTGCCGTATGAGTACGGCAAGGTCACCGCGTGCGATCCGATCCCGAGTACCGCGCCGGCGGCCAGTGCCTTCGGGTACGACTGGGTGAACCGGAAGTTGCGCACCGGCCGGGTGATCTCGCCGTTCTCGATCAGCCAGACCCCGTTGCGGGTGAGGCCGGTCATCACCAGCGTTCGCGGGTCGAGGACCCGGGTGTACCAGTGATCGGTCACCAGCACCCCGCGTCCGACGCCGGCGATGAGCGCCGCCACCGCCGAGTCGGCGGCCGGGCCGTCCACCTCGGTGGCCGGTGCGCCGGTTCCGGCCGGCTCGATCACCGCGTTGGCCGCGACCGCCGAGACCCAGCCGCGGGCCTCGGCGCTGTAGTGCCCGGTGGAAGCCGTGCCGGCCACCGCCGCGGTCCGGCGATCATGGACGGGTCCGTCGGTGATCCCCTTGGTCACCAGCGGCGTGCGCGCCTTCGGCGTGCCCTCGGCATCGAAGGCCAGCCCGTACGCACCCGGGGTGATCGCGTCGTCGACGATCGTGATCGACTGGTCGAACTGCGCCTCGCCGGGCGCGAGGAACGAGCGCTTCTCGTTGACTGCCTTTCCGTCGAAGCCGAACATCAGCAGGCTGCTCAGCACGTCCATGACCGCGGTCGGCTCGAGAACGACTTCGTACTGGCCGGGTGGCAACTCGACCGCGCCATCTCCGGCGCGCGCCTTGGCCGCGGCCCGGGCGCCCAGAACCGCGCCGTCGATGTCGGAGCAGCCGGGCACTGGCCAGCCGTGCGGCGCCGTCGGACGAGCCGGTACGGGCGATGCCGTCCATGGCGATCTCGGTGGTGGCGCCGTGCAGCGACTGCCCGGCCGAGTTGGCGAAGCCGGCCTCGAGCTGCCGGGTGCGCGTGTAGCCGGCGACGGTCAGCCCGTCGGCCGCGTCAACGAATGCCCGGACCAGCGCGGCACGATCCTCCGGAGTCGCGGCCGCCACCGCTGGATCGGCGGTTCCGCGGGTCGCCGCCGGAGCGGGCGGTGCCAAGCCCGCCCAGGCGGCGTCCGTCGGCGACAGCCGGGCCGCCGCCAGCGTCCGCTCGACCAGCCTGGCGAGCGCCTCCGGGCTGGTCAGGGTCGTCGATCCGGCACCGGTCCGGCCGTCGACGTGTACCCGCAGACTCACGTGTGGCGTCGCTTCCGCGACGTTTTGGTGGATCATCGAATTCGCGAACCGGGTCAGCGCCAGGGTGTCCAGTTCGGCGAACGCCTCGGCTTCGGCGCCGGGGGCCGCCTTGGCGACCAACTCGACGATCTGGCCGGCGATGTCGCGCATCGCGACGTCCTGACGGTCAGCGCTCGACATGGTGTCCATCAACCGCGCACCCCCACCCGTACGTTGGTGAACCGGGCCGGCGCCGCCGGGTGACCGGTGTGACCGACCTGGCCCGGCTGGCCCTTGCCGCAGTTCGGCGTGCCCCAGGCGACGATCTCCGAGGAGAGCATGTCCATCGACTGCCAGAACTTCGGGCCGATGCCGGTGTACGTCGGATTGCGCAGCATGCGGCCGCGTTTGCCGTTCTTGATCTCCCAGCCAATCTCGCAGCCGAACTGGAAGTTCAGCCGCTTGTCGTCGATCGACCACGACCGGTTGAAGTCCATCATGACGCCCTCATCGGTGGCCGCGATCATCTCGTCCAGAGTGTGTGGCCCTGGTTCCAGGCCGACGTTGGTCATGCGCACCATAGGCAGCCGCGCCCAGCCGTCGGAGCGCACGCTGCCGCCGTAGTCGAGGCCGGCCACGGCGGCCGAGTCCCGCCCGGACAGCACGCCCACCCAGGTGCCGTTGCGCACCGCGTGCCGCTTGGCGGCCGGGGTGCCCTCGTCGTCGTAGCCGAACGAGCCGAGCGCACCCGGGATCCGCGGGTCGATGACGATGTTCATCAGGTCGGAGCCGTAGCGCAGCGAGCCGAGCTGGGCCAGGTCCAGCCAGCTGGTGCCGGCGTACGCGGCTTCCCAGCCGAGAATCCGGTCGAGTTCGATGGCGTGCCCGACCGACTCGTGGATCTGCAGTGCCATCTGCTCGCCCCCGAGGATGAGCGTGGTCTCGCCGGCCGGGCACAGCGGCGCGGTCAGCAGCGCGCGGGCTTCGTCGACGATACGCACGCCGTGGGCGGCGAGATCGAGCTCGTTCATCAGTTCCCAGCCACGGGTGCCGTATTGCCCCCGGTAGGACGGGTAGGACCGGCGCTGCGTCTCGCCGTCGCCGATGACGGTGGTGGAGATGCCGCCGCCGCACTCGCGGATGTGCTGATCGATGCGGCTGCCTTCGGATGAGACGAACCACTTGCGGGTGTCCCAGATCTGGTAGAGACCGGTGGACTGGTCGCCACCGGCCTTTGCCATATCGCCGGTGACCGACACCAGCAAGTCGCCCTTCTCGGACAGGCTCACCGAGAGCGGGTCGATGGCGCATTCCGAAGCCCACGATGCCACCACCGGCTGGGCATTGAGCAGCTCCGCCTGCGGACCCGGCACCCTGGCGCTCGCGGCCGCGATCGCCGCGGCCTTCGCTCCGGCGGCCCGGGCCGCCGCGGTGCTCAGGTCGGCCACAGCGTAGAAGCCCCATCCGGAACCGACCAGCGCGCGCACTCCGATGCCGGAGTCCTCACCCTGGTCGACGTCTTCTATATCGCCGTTGCGCGCGGACATCGATTCGATTCGTCGATGCATCACGCGCGCATCCGCGTAACGGGCGCCGGCGGCGATGGCCGCCTCGACCGCCGCGCTTGCCGCGTCGAATTCAGTCATGGCCACGACCCTATTGCGGGGGGCGGCGAAACGCCGAGGCAAAGCAGGGCAGGGAAAGGGCATGCGTGAGGGCTTGCCCAGCACGAGGCGCGCGGATTATTTTCGGTGAAGCCCACTCACGTGAAGAAAACTTCTGCCACGGCAGATCCTTAAAGCCGCGCCGGGCTTGACCGCTCCGGCCCCATCCGGAGCGGTCAGGCGAGCGAGCGCCGCAGGAACTCCAGCTCCGGCCCAAGCAGCTGCTCCCGGATTCCACCGGCGGCCATGTGGGAGGCGCCGGGCAGCGGGATCATGGTGTGCGGCCGCCCGGTGGCCAGCATCGCCGCCGAGAGCCGAAGCGTGTGGGCGGCCACCACGTTGTCGTCAGCGAAACCGTGAACCAGCAGCATCGGGCTCGGTACGTCCCCGACGATCGGCTCAGCGGCGATCACCACGAGGTTGTGATGGGCGTACACCTCGGAACCGTCGGACGGCAGGCCGAGATAGCGCTCGGTGTACGCCGTGTCGTACAGCTCCCAGTCGGTGACCGGGGCGCCCACCACGGCAGCCCGGTATACGTCCGGCCGGCGCAGCGCCGCCAGCGCGGACAGCCAGCCACCATAGGACCAGCCTCGGATACCGACCCGGGTCAGATCCAGGTCCGGGTGCTTCTCGGCCAGTGCGTGCAGCGCGTCCACCTGGTCGGTGAGCGTTACATCGGCCATCCGCCGGTGGATCACCTTCTCGTAGCTCGGTGCCACGCCCGGCGTACCGCGGTTGTCGATGGTCACCACAGCGAAACCGGCGTCGGCCCACCATTGCCGCTCCACCCAGCGCGCACGTGCCGCGATCACCTCCTGGTGGCCCGGGCCTCCGTAAATGTCGACCAGGACCGGCAACTTGCGCCCGGATACGTGGGCGCGCGGGTAGATCACCGCGGCCGGGATCCGCCGGTCGGTCACCCGTTCCAAGGCTGGCCGCGGTGCGTACGGCGGGGTAGCGGCCAGGTTTGCCAGCTCGCCGACCGGGTTGCCGGCGCGGATCACCGACCAGCGGGTGCCGGGGAAGTCGAGCGAGGTGGAGGCGATCACGATGGTGTCGCCACCGACCACCGCCGAGTGGTAGCCGGAGTTGCCGGTCAGACGGCGCATGTCCGATGGTGTCGTGGCGGTCGCGGCATTGAGCCGGAACACGTGCTGCTCGCTGGGTTCGCCGTCGACCGCCTCGACGATCAGGTCGCTGCCGACGCGGCCGCATACCCGGCGGATGTAAAGCGCCGGCGGGCTGATCAGCGTGCCGTCGGCGAACAGGCACCTGGCGTCGTAGCCGTCGTGGGCCAGTTCGCCGCCGACCAGTACCCGGCCGTCCGGCAGGTACGCCGGCGTTCCGGCGATCGGCTCAACCCATCGCGGATCGGCGAGTTCGGCGTGCACCTGCGTCTCCCCGGTGCGCGGATCCACCGCGAGAACCAGGCCGTGCTGCTGCAGTCGCCGCAACACAGTGATCAGCGGTCCGCCGCTGTCGCCCCACGCCACCGCCACCACGTACGGATAGGTTTCCCGGTCCCAGTGCACGTCGACCCAGCCGCCGTCCAGATCCAGCAGGTGCAGGCTGACCTCGGCGTTGGCGGACCCGGCGTACGGGTAGGCGATGGTGTGCGCGGCGGCGCCCGGGTCCGCCGGATCGGCCAGGTGCCAGCGGTTCACCCGAGACTCGTCCACCCGGGCCGCCAGCAGCGTGTTGCCGTCCGGAGACCACCAGTAGCCGCGGTAGCGGTCGAACTCCTCGGCGGCGATGAATTCGGCCAGACCCCAGCCGATGCCCTCCTCGCCGGCGATCAGCGCGTCGGTGCCCGCAACCGGATCGGTCACGCGCAGCGCGCTGTCGCCGGTGGCCGTCGACACGTACGCGATCCGGTTTCCCTGCGGATCCGGCCGCGGATCGATCACCGAGCCGGCCGAGTCGCACTGGGTTACCCCTCCCGAGACCAGGTCCGCCCGGTACAGCCGGCCGCCGAGCGCGAACGTGGCCACGGTGGCGGCCCGGTCGGTGCCGAATGATCCGATGCCGCTCGCCGAGAGCCGGGTGCGCTCGCGAAGGGCGCGCTCAGCGGCGGTCAGATCGCCGGAATCGCCCTCGGCCGCGGTGACCAGGTCAGGCGGGTCCGCAACCAGCCGTTCGGTGCCACTGGCCACGTCGAACACGTACAGGCGGTCAACTGGGTCGTCCGGCCCACCGGATCGCAAGAACGCCACGCGCGCGCCGTCGGCGCCGACCGTGACCGCGCGCGGCGCACCATAGGTGAATCGACGCGTTCGGGCCGCAAGCTCCGGGTACTCCATTCGACCATCTTGCCGTCTGAGCTCCGGGCTTGCTGCCAAGAACCGGGCAAAGCATGAAAGCGGGTGCCGCTCGACCACCGGTTCGGGGAGGCTGCCCGCGCGATTGGCGATCGCCCGATCGCAGCCGCCGCCCTCGCCTTGGCGATCACGGAAGTACCCGGCGCTAGAGTGTCCGGGTGGGTCCCATCTTGGCCGAGCGCCGCATCATGTTCGTGCACGCGCACCCGGATGACGAGTCGATCGCCACCGGCGCCACCATGGCGCACTACGCGAGCAATGGAGCGCACGTCACCCTGATCACGTGCACGCTCGGCGAGGAGGGCGAGATTCACCTGCCGGCCCTGGCGCAGCTTGAGGCGGCCCAGGCCGACCAGCTCGGCGGGTACCGGATCGTCGAGCTGGAACGGGCCTGCGCCGCGCTCGGGGTTACCGATCACCGGTTTCTCGGCGGCACGGGCCGGTTCCGTGACTCGGGCATGATGGACACCCCGGCCAACCGTCACCCACGGGCGTTCTGGCAGGCCGACATCGACGAGGCGGCCAAGCTGCTGCTGCCAGTCCTCGATGAGGTACGCCCGCAGGTCCTGGTGACCTATGACGAGAACGGCTTCTACGGGCACCCGGATCACATCAACGCTCATCGGGTGGCGATGCGGGCGGCCGAGATGGCCACCGAGGCGGGGTTCGGTCCGGCCAAGATCTATTGGGGCGCGGTACCGCTGAGCGTGCTGGCCGCCGGAATGGCCGAATTCCAGGAGTCGACCGACAACCCGTTCGAGGGTGCCAAGTCGGTGGCCGAACTCCCGTTCGGAACCCCTGACGATCAGATTGCCGCGCGGGTCGACGCACACGAGCAGCACGAACGCAAGATTGAGGCGCTCCGGGCCCATGCGTCGCAGATTCCGGCCACATCATGGCTCTACTCGATCGCCGGCAACTTCGGTTCGGAGTTCATGGGCGTCGAGTACTACACACTCGCGCGCGGCGAGAAGGGCCCGTCCGACGGACCGAACGGCTGGGAAAGTGATCTCTTTGCCGGCATCGCCTGAACCCGGTGCCCGCCCGCGTGCCGATCGTGCCGGCCGGGTGGCCGAGCGCGTCTACCTGATCGGCGGCGTCGTGGTCGGGGTCCTGCTCGCCATCGCGACCGCTGTCGCTGAGGCGGTCCTCACGCCGACGTACCTGGGTTCGGTGCGCTCTCCGGTGGCGCCGATCCTGGCTCTCGCGGGCAATGCCGGGCTGGTCTGGTTCGTCTGGACCGTGACCCGGCGGGCTGGGCTCGCGCTCATCCCGGGCGCCGTCTGGTTCATCGTCATGATCGTCGCCTCGAGCCGGACCAGCGAGGGCGACCTCATCATCACCGGTACCTGGGTCGGGCTCCTCACGTTGTTGCTCGGATCGCTGGGCTGGGCCGTCGCCGGATACACGGTGATCCTCAGACGGCCGGTTGGTGTCGGCGCCGGGCCGGCGCTCCCGGCGCCCGGGACGCCGGCGCGCGGCAAGAAGTCGCCTGGCGCGGGTATGGCCGGCGCCAAGCCTGCGGGTGCCAAGCCGGCGGTGCCAAGTCGGCGAGTGCCAAGTCGGCGGGCGCCGAATCCCGGAGCGGTAAGTCCTCGGGTACCACGTCTGCGAGTCCCAAGTCGGCGGGTGTCAAGTCCCAGGGCGCCAAGTCCGTAGGCGCCAAAGGCGCCGATGCCACGACCGGCCGGGCCGGGCGAGCCAAACGCTAGCGGCGACCGGAGTCTGCCCGGTCGGTCCCGCGCCCGCTCCATGATCAAGTGCACCAAGTTGTGCACCCGGTGTCGCCATAGCGCTTCTGGCGCTCAAGATCTTGCACTTGATCATGGAGTAGGGGCAGGTAGGCAAGGCGAGAGCGCGAGGCGGGCCGGGGCGGCCGCGGATGGGCACCCCAGGCGGGATAGCAAAGCTGACAAAAGCGACATCAGGCCGCGTCCAGGGAATTCGCAGCTTCCGGGTCTGGCGGAGATCAGGTGTGTGCGGTTATATCTGTGTTCGCGCCAATACCAAGCGGACAGACCGCGCCGTGCAGGTGGTAATCATCGCGAGCGGATAGGAGTGACACGGAGCATGGACAAGCGCTACAAGCCAATCGCGTTGGTGGCCGGTGGCTTGTTTATGGTCAGCGTGATAGCCAACCTGGTTGCCCGGTTGGCGTACCAGCATGACGACAACGCCAAGTCGAACCTCGGTCTGGTCGGTTGGGTGATCATCGGAGTCACCTTCATCGTCATGGGCTACCGATGGGCGGTCCGCTACCCGACCACGCGCGCGATCGGCGAGATCCTGCTGACCTGGGGGCTGGCATGCGGCGGGTCGGTCCTGATCGCGCCGTTCGCCGGCTTGACCTATCCGGGCGCGAGCGGCCCCGGCGACTTCTTCCTCGGCGTCTGGGTCTACGGCGCGGTCGGCCTCGGCGGCGCTCTCCTCGGCTATGTCGCGGCAATCGGGCTCAGCCGGGACTACCGCTCCCAGGCACTCAAGCGGATGGCATCCACCTCCGCGGCTCGCCCCCGCCGGGCGGTCAAGCGCTAGGGGTTCGTCGCGGCGGTCGTGGCGGCACCCGCTTGGCCGCGACCACGTTCCCCAGCGGTACCCGTATCGGGCCGGCCGCGCTCGCCACGATCAGGTGATCCCGCCCGTAGCTGATCAATTCACCCAGTACGTCGGTCATCAGCGGGCGCCCGTCCCGGGTGCCGACCACATGCCGGACGACCACCCGGTGGCCCACGTCATCGGGGGACAGCACAGTTGATCACCTGGCTTAGTTATGGGACGCCCCGTGGAACTGAGTCCTCGCGAATATTAGGCTGTGGCGTGTGGACCCCGGGCGGGGGTTGTCTCGCCTGGTGTCCCGTCCGCCCCCCGGCTTGGCCGGTGTGAGCGCACATGTGGAGAGGAAGAGTTCGTGACCTACATCATCGCCGAGCCGTGCGTTGACCTTCTCGATAAGGCGTGCATCGAGGAGTGCCCGGTCGACTGCATCTACGAGGGCAACCGGATGCTTTACATTCACCCGGACGAGTGCGTCGACTGCGGCGCGTGCGAGCCGGTGTGCCCGGTTGAGGCGATCTTCTACGAGGACGACGTGCCGCAGCAGTGGAAGGACTACACCGCCGCGAACTACGAGTTCTTCGAGGACCTGGGGTCGCTCGGCGGGGCCGCGAAGCACGGCAAGATCGACAAGGACGCGTCGTTCATTGCCGCACTCCCGCCGCAGCAGACCGACCACTGACCTTGACCCAAGCTCCACGTTCAAAGTCCGGCCGCCTCTCCGCGGGGCTGCCGGACTTTCCGTGGGATCTGCTGGAGCCGGCAAAGGCGAAAGCGTCCGCGCATCCGGACGGCATCGTCGACCTGTCCGTCGGTACGCCGGTCGATCCGGTACCGGAGGTTATCCGCCAAGCGCTGGCCGACGCCGCGAACGCCCCCGGCTACCCGCTGACCGCCGGTTCGCCGGCCCTGCGTGCGGCTATCTGCGAGTGGTTGTTTCGCACCACGGGCGCGGCACCGGGGTTCTCCGTGCTCCCCACGATCGGGTCCAAGGAACTGGTGGCCTGGCTGCCGACCTTGCTCGGACTCGGTCCCGGTGACGTGGTGGGCATCCCGTCGGTCTGCTACCCGACCTACGAGGTGGGCGCACGGCTGGCCGGCGCGGCCGTCGCACGTACTGCCTCGGTGTTCGACCTCGACCCGGCCGTGACCAGGCTGGTATGGCTGAATTCCCCCGGCAACCCGGACGGCTCGGTACTGACGGCGGGCGACTTGGAAGCCGCGATCGAGTGGGCTCGTGCCAACGACGTGGTGCTGGTCAGCGACGAGTGTTATCTGACGCTCGGTTGGGACGCCGAACCAGTGTCGATCCTCACCGCGTGTGCCGGTGACTACCGTGGCGTGCTGGCCGTTCACTCGCTGTCGAAGCGATCGAACCTGGCCGGATACCGTGCTGGCTTCGTGGCCGGCGACCCGAGCCTGGTGGGCGAGCTGCTGGCGGTCCGCAAGCACGTCGGCATGATCGTCCCCCAGCCGGTGCAGGCCGCGATGATCGCGGCGCTTGGTGACGACCGGCACGCCGCCGAGCAGAAGGAGCGGTACCGCACCCGCCGCTCCGTGCTTTCCCTGGCCTTGCGGGCCGCGGGCTTCCAGATCGCCTCATCGCAAGCCGGGCTGTATCTGTGGGCTACTCGCGATGGCGACTGCTGGTCCATCGTGGACTGGCTGGCATCCCGGGGCATCCTGGTCGCACCCGGATCGTTCTACGGTCCAGCCGGCGAGCGCTTCGTTCGGCTGGCCCTGACGGCCAGCGACGAACGAGTGGGCGCCGCCGTCAACCGCCTGACCGCCGGGTAGCCCCAGCGCGCCGCCGGGCACTCAGTCCAGCCGGTCGTTCAGCACGGTGGGATCGCTGATCGTGAACCGGCCCTCGACGCTCGCGGTTACCTGCTGGCGTTGCGGATCCAGATCCAGCGGCGGTGGTCCAGCGGACGGACCCCGCGCCTTCGAAGCGGCCGCGAACCTCATCGGCGCAACCTCGCCACCGGGCATGCCAGCGTCGGTCAGTTCCACCAGGCCGGTGACATGCGCGCCGAGCGCGGCGGCATATTCACGGGCCCGGGTGAGCGCATCGGTGATCGCTGTCTGCCGCGCCTCGCGGAACGCTGGGCTGCCCGGCCGCAACGACCAGTAGGGGCCGGACACGCTCGCCTGATCCAGATCGGCCAGGTGCATCATCAGATCGCCGACCACGTCCAGGTCCATCACCGTCACATGGGTGGTGGCGCTGCCGGCGTACGCGGTCACCTTTTCGCCACGGCGCGCGGGTTCGGCGTACACCGACAGTCGAGAGGTCTCCTGCTTCTCCAGAGCGCCGGCCCACGTGGCCAGGGCGGCGCGCAGCGTGTCGACCCGCGCGGAGAGCCGGGACAGGGTGGCGGTCCGGTCCCGGTCACGGGCGGTGCACGTGACCGTAATGATGGCGATCTCCGGATCGACCTCGCGGGTGGCTTCGCCTCGGACGGTGACGATTGCGGTCATGGACCACAACTTATCGCCGGTCGGAGCGTCAGTTGTGCGCGTGAAGCGATTCGTTGAGCGCGATGGTGCTGCCGGTTCGCGCGCGAGCCTCGATCTGCCCGGTCACCGAATTGCGCAGGAACAGGATGCCGGACGCGCCGGACAGCGTCGCGGCCTTGACCACCTCTCCGCTCGGCAGCAGTACCTTGGTCCCGTAGGTGATGTAGCAGCCGGCCTCGACCACGCAGTCATCACCGAGCGAGATGCCGACACCACCGTTCGCGCCGATCAGGCAGCGCTTGCCGATCCGGATCGTCTCCTTGCCGCCGCCGGAGAGGGTACCCATGATCGACGACCCGCCGCCGATGTCGCTACCGTCGTCGACCACCACTCCCGCGGAGATCCGGCCCTCGACCATCGACGAGCCCAGCGTGCCAGCGTTGTAGTTGACGAAGCCCTCGTGCATCACCGTGGTGCCCGGTGCCAGGTGGGCGCCCAGGCGGACCCGGTCGGCATCGGCGATCCGGACCCCGCCCGGCGTCACGTAGTCCACCATTCGGGGGAACTTGTCGATGCCGTACACCATCAGCCGGCGCCCGCGCCCGGCCTCCTCGAAGCGAAGCGCGTCCACGTCGTCCGGCAAGCATGGCCCCGCCGACGTCCAGGCCACGTTCGTGAGCAGGCCGAATATGCCGTCCAGGTTGGCCTGGTGCGGTGTAATGATCCGGTGCGACAGCAAGTGCAGGCGCAGGTACGCGTCGACCGCGTCGACCGGGGCGTCGGCCAACGACTTGATCATCGAGGACACCGCGACCACCTGGTATCCGAGACCGGCCGCACTACCGGACAGCCGGTCGCCTTCGGCAGGTTCGGTGCCGAGACCGAGGTGGCCGGACGGGAACCAGACGTCGAGCGTCTGGCCGCCGGCGGAGACGGTGGACAGGCCGTGGCCCCACGCGGGCGAGGTGATGGGTGAACTCACAATCCGACACGGTACTAATCTCGTGGACGTGACCAGCCTGCACCCCGACGTACTGGCCGATCCGGTGGAACTCACCAGGGCACTCGTGGACATCGAGTCGGTGTCCGGAAACGAGACCGCGATCGCCGACGCCGTGTTCGGCGCGCTCCGCGGCGCCGGGCACCTGACGGTCGAACGGCTCGGCAACACCGTCATCGCGCGCACCGCGCTCGGCCGTGACCAGCGGGTGGTGCTCGCCGGCCACCTGGACACGGTGCCCATCGCGGACAACTTCCCGGCCACCATCAGCGGCGAGTACATGTACGGCTGCGGTACCTCGGACATGAAATCGGGTACCGCGCTGGCGCTGTGGCTGGCGATGACCGTCGCCGAACCCCGGCACGACGTCACCTACCTGTTCTACGAGTGCGAAGAGGTCGAAGCGGCTCGTAACGGCCTGACCCTGGTCGCCAAGTCCCGCCCGGAAATGCTGGCGGCGGACTTCGCCATCCTGCTGGAGCCCACTTATGGTCTGGTCGAGGGCGGCTGCCAGGGCACCATGCGGGTGTCCGTGACGGCCACCGGCGTACGCGCCCACGCGGCCCGATCCTGGCTCGGCACCAACGCCATCCACGCCGCCGCCGAGATCCTGGCCCGGCTGTCCGACTACGAGCCGCGACAGGTCACCGTCGAGGGCTGCGACTACCGCGAAGGCCTGAACGCCGTGAAGGTCAGCGGTGGGGTGGCCGGCAACGTGGTGCCGGATCGGTGCGAGGTGGACGTCAATTACCGGTTCGCCCCGGATCGCTCCGAGGAGGAGGCGTACTCCCATCTCGTCGATGTGTTCAAGGGCTTTGAGTTACGGCTGACCGACTCCGCGCCGGGTGCCCGCCCGGGCCTGGACCGGCCAGCCGCCCGGGAGTTCCTGGACGCCGTCGGTACCGCTCCGGTCGGCAAACTGGGCTGGACTGACGTGGCACGATTCGCGGCTGTCGGCATCCCGGCGCTCAACTTCGGCCCTGGTGACCCGAACCTGGCGCACAAACCTGAGGAGCGGGTCGAGATCTCCAAGATCCGTGCCGGTGCGGATACGCTGCGTGCGTGGTTGGCGCTAGGTTGATCGCATGACCGATGCCACGCCACCCGCGTCGTCGGACTGGGTGGATCCGGCCAACCGGGGACCCGAACGACATCTAGGCCCGGTCACGCTACGCCGCGATCTGATCCGTGCGAGTACCGCCGACCAGCGGCTCCTTGATTCCCGGCTGCGCAGCGAGTGGAAGAGCAAGGATGCGTGGCGGGCCTTGCGCATCCTGTCCGAGTTCGTCGAGGGCTTCGACAGCCTGGCCGACCTGCCGACCGCGGTAAGCGTATTCGGCTCGGCCCGGACCGGGCCGGATGATGCCGAGTGGGCGCTGGCCGAGAAACTCGGCGCGTGCCTGGCGCGGGCCGGATACGCGGTTATCACCGGTGGAGGACCGGGCACCATGGAAGCCGCCAACAAGGGCGCCACCGAAGCGGGCGGGCTGTCGGTCGGTCTCGGCATCGAGCTTCCGTTCGAGCAGGGGCTCAACGGCTGGTGCGACATCGGCATCGACTTCCGCTACTTCTTCGCCCGCAAGACCATGTTCGTCAAGTACGCCCAGGCGTTTGTCGTGCTGCCCGGCGGATTCGGCACCATGGACGAACTGTTCGAGGCGCTGACGCTGGTACAGACCCACAAGGTGACCCGGTTCCCGATCGTGCTGATGGGTTGTGACTACTGGCAGGGCCTGGTCGACTGGATGACTTCGGCGATGGTCGGAACCGACAAGATCGGCAGTGCCGATCTGGATCTCATCTACCTCACCGATGATCCCGAGGACGCGGTGCGGCATATCGTCGAGGTGGACGTCGCGCTCGCCGACCATCCCCCGGCGTGAGCCGCTCACGGTTTTGTCGCCCCGGCGTGGTCTGATGGTGCGGTGTCCGACGCGAACCCGGCTGGTGCTGGCCCGCACTTCACCTATCGCCTGGTGCGACGCGCTGCCGAAGCTCCGGCCGCCGAGCGGGCTTGGGACGACACCGCCACGGCCGTGATCCGGCACGAACACGGGCCGCTGCTGGTTTACGGCGGTCCCGGCACCGGCAAGACGTCCTGCCTGGTCGATGCCGTGACCGCGCGGGTCGGGGCCGGTGCCGACCCGGCGCGGATTCTGGTCCTGACCTTCGGTCGCCGGAGCGCGGGGACATTGCGTACCCGGATCGAGTCGGCGCTCGGCCGCGCCGGCAAGGTGTCCGCCGAGCCGCTGGTGCGCACCTTCCACGCGTACGCGTTCGGGCTGCTGCGACGGGCCGCCGCCGAGCGTGGCGAGCCGGCCCCGCGGCTGCTATCCGGTCCGGAGCAAGATCTGGTGATCCGTGAGCTGCTGGCCGCAGGCGACGCCGGCCTGTGGCCGGATGCGCTGCAACCGGCACTGGCCACCCGCGCATTCGCGACCCAGCTGCGGGACTTGCTGCTCCGAGCCGCCGAGCGTGGTATCCGCGCAGATCAGCTGGTTGCCTTCGGCCGGGCCGCCGGGCGCCCGGAGTGGACCGCCGCGGCGACGTTCCTCAGTGAGTACAACGAGGTTCTGGCGCTGCGGGACGCCACCGGACGGGGCGGGGTCGCCTACGACCACGCCGAGATCGTCAGGGCCGCGATCGCGCTGTTGCGCTCCGATCCGGCCCTGCTCGCCGCCGAGCGGGCGCGGTTGCGACACACCTATGTGGACGAGTTCGCCGACACCGACCCGGCGCAGTTGGAGCTGCTCGGACTGGTGGCCGGTGATGGCTCGCACCTGGTGGCGTTCGCCGACCCGGACACCGCGACCTTCGGTTTCCGTGGTGCCGATGCTCGCGGCGTCGCCGATTTCCCGGACCGGTTCACCGGCATGGACACAACGCCGGCCCGGGTGCTGACGCTGTCGACGACCTACCGTCTAGCCGGCGACCTGCTGGACGGGGCTCGGCGGGTCTCGGCCCGGCTGCGCGGTCCGGGACGACAGCGCGCCATGATCGCGGCTCCCGGCGCCACGCCCGGCGAGGTCGCCGTGCATACTTTCCGGTCACCGGCCAGTGAGTCGGCGTACGTCGCTCACCGGTTGCGCGAGGCGCACCTCATGGACGGCGTGCCGTGGGACCGGATGGCGGTGATCGTGAAGTCGACGGCGCTGAAGTTGCCGTCGCTGCGCCGAGCGCTTCATCACGCCGGGGTGCCGGCCGAGACGCTCTCCGATGACCTGCCGCTGGCGTCGCAATCCGCGGTCGCTCCGCTGCTGCTGCTGCTGCGGTGCGCGCTGAACCCCAGCCTGATGGACGAGGCCGCGGCCGTTTCGCTCCTGCACTCGCCGATCGGTGGCGCCGACCCGTTGGCCGAGCGCCGGCTGCGGCAGGAACTGCGGACCATCGCGGCGGCGGCCGGTATCCGCAAGCCGTCCGGCGACCTGCTGGTGGAAGCGCTGCTGGACCCGCTGGAGCTGACCGCGGTGCGGCGGCGCTGGTCCGGTCCCGCGTACGCGGTAGCCGAGGCGCTGGCCGCGGTCCGGCGCGTGGCCGCCGAGCCCGGGGCCACCGCCGAGGACGTGCTGTGGGCGCTGTGGCAGACCACCGGCCTGGCGGAGCGCTGGGGCAGCGAGAGCGCCGCCGGCGGCGAGCGGGGTGCTGCCGCCGACCGCGACCTGGACGCCGTGGTGGCGCTGTTCGACGCGGCCGCCCGGTTCGTGGACCGGATGCCGGGTGCGCGGGCCGAGTTGTTCCTTGAGCACGTGCTCGGGCAGGAACTCCCCGGTGACTCGCTGGCACCGACCGCGGACCGGGGCGCCGCGGTCCGAGTGCTGACCGCGCACGCGGCCAAGGGGCTGGAGTGGGACGTCGTGGTCGTTGCCGGGGTGCAGGAAGGGTTGTGGCCGGATCTTCGGCTGCGAGGCAGCGTGATGGGCGGTGAGCGGCTCGTCGAGATGGCGGCCGGCCGGGTGGCCGCACCACCCGGTCCGGCCGAACCGGCTGGCCCCGGAGCTTCGCCGCGGGTCACCGCCGCGACCGAGATCGCCGCGTTGCTGGACGATGAGCGCCGGCTGTTCTACACCGCGATCACCCGGGCGCGACGTCGGGTGATCGTGACCGCTCAGCATTCGGGCGACGGTGAGGAGCAGCCGTCGCGATTCCTGCGTGAGCTTGCCCCGCATGCCGATGACGCCGCCGCCGAGCCCGAGCCGACCCGCCTGCCCCGGGCACTGACGCTGGAGGCGCTGGTGGCTGAACTGCGCGGCGTCCTGATCGACCCGGTGTCCCCGGATCCGAGGCGCCGGGCCGCCGCGGCGCAGCTTCGCCGGCTCGCCGCCGCCGGTGTTCCGGGGGCGGCGCCGGAGCAATGGTGGGGGCTGCCGGAGCTGTCCGATGCGCGGCCGCTCTACCAGGACGAGCCGGTGGTGGTGACCCCGTCGACCGTCGAGCTGGTCCAGCGATGCAGCCTGCGATGGCTGCTGGAACGGCATGGCGGCAGCGACAGCGCCTCGTTCGAGCAGGGCATCGGAAATCTCGTGCACGAGATCGCGATGCGTGCCGACGATCCGGAGGTCGGCGAGACCGAGCTGGTGTCGTTCCTGCATCATCGCTTCGGCGAGATCGAGCTGGCGGCGCAGTGGCTCGCGGGGCGGGAGCGCGCCCGGGCCGAGCGGATGATCGCGAACCTGGTCGGCTGGCTGGCCCAGAATCCGCGGCGCCTGGTCGCGGTCGAGCGCGACTTCCTGGTCCAGCTCGCCGACAACATTCAGATTCGCGGCCGGGTGGACCGGCTGGAGATCGACGATGCCGGCCGGCTCGTGGTGATCGACTTGAAGACCGGCAAGACCACCTCGGTCCGCGCCGAGGACATCGGCGAGCATCCACAGCTCGGTGCCTATCAGGCGGCGGTCGAGGCGGGCGCGTTCACCGAGGGCGACGTCTCCGGTGGTGCCGCGCTGGTCCAGCTGGGCACGAACCGCAATGCCAAGGAGCAGGCGCAGCCTCCGCTGTCGGAGGCGTCCGATCCGGCATGGGCCGGCCGCATGGTTCGGGCCACCGCGACCACGATGGCGGCCTCGACGTTCCATGCCGTGGCCAACTCCAAGTGCCGCAACTGCCCGGTCCGGCGCTCGTGCCCGGTCTCCGGGCAGGGCCGCCAGGTGACATCGGCGCCGCCGGAGCCGGCCGGGGCGAACCCACCCCGGCCGCGGCGGGCGCAAGATACGGGCGGGGAAGGGCCGGGTGCGCAAGCGGCGGGCGGGAGAGGGCCCGGCGGGGAAGGGACGGGTGAGGCATGATGCCGACCACGGCGAACGTGCGCGCCACGGCAGGTCCCCGGTTCACCCCGGCCGAGATCGCCGACCTGCTGCGGCTGCACCAGCCGACACCGGAGCAGGAAGCGATCATCGCCGCGGATGTGGCTCCGCTGCTGGTGGTAGCCGGGGCCGGCTCCGGCAAGACCGAGACGATGGCGGCCCGTGTGGTGTGGCTGGTCGCCAACGACTACGTACGGCCGGAACAGGTCCTCGGTCTGACCTTCACCAGGAAAGCGGCCGGCGAACTGGCCGGGCGGGTCCGGCTGCGGTTGTCCCAGCTGCAACGCAAGGTTGAGGTGGCGGCCGGGGAGCCGACCGTCGCGACGTATCACTCGTACGCCGCCCGGATCGTCGCCGAGCATGGCGTTCGTGCCGGGTATGAGCCGACCGCCCGGATGCTGTCGGAGGCCGCGTGCTGGCAGATCGCCGACGCGGTGGTCCGGTCCTACGACGGGGACATGTCGGCCGTCGACAAGGCTCCGACCACCGTGGTCGACGCCGTCATGCGGCTGGCCGCCGACCTCGCCGAGCACTTGCGGACGCCGGACGATCTGGCCGCTTGGACCGGACGTTTCTTCGCCGCCACGACCGCGCTGCCCGGCACCGTTTACGCGCCGGTTCGCGATGCGCGGGCGGTGCAGCAAGCACGCCTGGCCCTGTTGCCGATGGTCCGGTCCTACGCCCGGCGCAAGCGCGATCTGGAAGCTATGGACTTCGGTGACCAGCTGGCCCGGGCCGCGCACGTGGCCGGGGCGCACTACGAGGTGGGCGCGATCGAGCGCGACCGGTTCCGGGTGGTGTTGCTCGACGAGTACCAGGACACCAGCCACGCGCAGGTATCGCTGTTGCGATCGTTGTACGGCGCTGGGCATCCGGTCACCGCGGTCGGTGACCCATGTCAGTCGATCTACGGGTGGCGTGGCGCGAGCGCGGGCACGCTTGACCGGTTCCCGGAGGAGTTCCGTCGGCAAGACGGCGAGCCGGCGACCGTGCTGTCGCTGTCGACGAGCTGGCGGAACCGGCCGGAGACGCTGCGCGTCGCCAATCGCGTTTCGGCACCGCTGCGGGCGCATGGGCACCGGGTGACCGAGCTGACCGCGGCGCCCGATGTTCCGGTCGCGATGTCCTCGACAGTCCGATGCGCGCTCACTGACACGTCCGTCGACGAGGCCGAGTGGATTGCCGAGGGCATCCTGGCCGCGTGGCGGGAGCAGGCCGGCGGCACGTACCCGGACCCGGCACGGATTCCGGTGGCGAACCGGCCGGCCAGCGCGGTCCTGGTCCGCACCCGGAGCCAGATCGCCCCGATCGAGGGAGCGCTGCGCGATCGCGGTCTCCCGGTTGAGGTGGTCGGCCTCGGTGGACTGCTGGACACGCCGGAAGTTCGCGATGTGGTGAGCACGCTGCAGGTGCTGGCCGACCCGCTGGCCGGCGCGGCCCTACTGCGGTTGCTGACCGGACCTCGGTGGCGGATCGGCCCGCGCGATCTGGTGGCCTTGCACCGGCGCGCTCGATCGTTGCTGCAGATGCGGCGCGAGCAGGCGATGGCGCACGCCACGACGGCGACCACGGCCGATGAGCCGGAGCCGATCTCGGGAAGCCTGGACGAGGCGGCACTGGTGGACGCGCTGGATGATCTAGGTCCTGAGGAACGGTACTCGCCGGAGGGCTACCGGCGGTTCGGCGCGTACGCGGCCGAGTTGCGCGGGCTCCGCGGGCGGCTGGATCAGTCGTTGCCAGATCTGATCGAGGATGTCGAGCGCCAGATGGGACTCGGTGTCGAGGTGGCCGTACGCGCCTCCGACACCGGCCTGGCCCGTGCGCACCTGGACACCTTCGCTGACGTCGCGACCCGGTTCGCGACCGAGGCGCCGGGTGCCACGCTGTCGTCGTTCCTGGCCTTCCTGGAAGCGGCCGAGTCGGAGGAGCGCGGCCTGGCCGCCGGCGAGACCGACGTGACCGACGGGGCGGTGCAGATCCTGACCGTGCATGCCGCGAAGGGCCTGGAATGGGACATCGTGGCGGTCGCCGGGCTGGTCAAGGACGCGTTCCCGGGCAAGGCCCCGGCCTCCGATCACTACCTGGGCGGCATGGGCGTGCTCCCGTTCCCGCTCCGCGGGGACCAGGCCGGCCTGCCCAGCCTGGATCTCGAATCACCGGCCGATCAGAAGGACCTGCGAGATTCCCTGAACCGGTTCGCGGGCGGATGGGCCGACCATCACGAGCGGGAGGAGCGGCGGCTCGCGTACGTAGCCGTGACCCGCCCACGCCACCTGCTGCTGTGCTCCGGCTACTGGTGGGGAGATGGGGTCCGGCCCCGTGGCCCGTCGGCGTTCCTCGACGAGGTCCGCGAGGTCTGCGCCGACGGCCATGGCAGCGTCGAGGTCTGGACGCCGGCCCCGGCCGCCGGCACCACCAACCCGACCCTGGACACGGTCGTCTCGGCGCCCTGGCCGGAGGATCCACTTGGGGACCGTCGCGCCGCGATGGAGTACGCGGCGGCCCGTGGTGCACAACGCCGACGCGACCGCCGCCCTCGACTCCGACGTGCTCGACGACGAGGAGACCCATCGCTGGAGTTACGAGGCGGATCTGCTGCTCGCCGAGCGGGCTCAGGCGGCCCCGCGACCGGGTGACGTGGTGGACGTGTCGGTGCCGGACCAGCTGTCGGTGTCGCACCTGGTCGCCATGCGGCACGATCCGGCCGCGCTGGCCCGGTCGCTGCGGCGCCCGATGCCGCAGCGACCGGACGTGCACGCGCGCCGCGGTACCGCCTTCCATCAGTGGCTTGAGCAGCGGTTCGGTACCGATCGGCTGTTCGATCTCGACGAGTTGCCCGGCGCGGGTGACGCCGATGCCGCGCCCGACGCCGCACTCGCCGAGTTGAAGGCGACCTTCCTGGCCGGTGAGTGGGCGAACCGGACGCCGATCGAGGTCGAGGTGCCGTTCGCCACCACGATTGCCGGGGTCGTGATACGCGGGCGGATGGATGCCGTGTTCGCCGCTCCCTCAGGCCGGTACGACGTGGTGGACTGGAAGACCGGTCGGCGTCCATCCGGCCGGGCCGCTCAAGACGCGGCGGTGCAACTCGGGGCGTACCGGCTGGCTTGGGCCGAGTTGGCGGGTGTTCCGGTGGATAAGGTGAGCGCGGCGTTTTACTACGTACGCGACGATGCCACCGTGCGCCCGGTCGATCTGATCGATCGTGCCGGGTTGGTGGCTCTGGTCGGCGGCTTGCCGGCCGCGACCGGGTAACCGCCGAACGGCCTGATGTAACCATCGGCCGGGCGGCCGCGGACGGCGGACGCCGGCCCCTCGGAGGTAACGACCGAGGGAGGCCGGAAATCGATACGATCGAGAACGGTGCATGCTGGAGACATGAGCGATCCGCGCGAGTCGCCCTGGGCCGCGCCCCGGTCGGGTGAGCCACCCGCGGAGTTCATCGTGTCCCCGCCGGCCTCGCCGCGGCGTGAGCCGCCTGCCGTCGCGCCCGCTGGCAGCCAGCCGCTGACACCGCCGCCGGAGACCGGATGGCGGTCCGGCGCGGTTACCGGACCCGGCCTGGCGGTCGAGGCCCCGGCGGAGGTCCCGGTCCCGGCCGGGGCGGCGAAGCCGCCGCTCGACGATGAGGCGCGGGCCCGGCGTACCGTCAAGTGGTTCGGCGCGGGCGCCGCCGCGGTAGTGGCCGTCGGTGTAGTCGTGCTCCTCACCATGATCCTGACCGGGCGTAACCCGTTCCCGCAGCAAGCGGCGCGCGCCACCGGATACCCGGCCGCCGCTGGCCAAGGCGTGTCCGCCGCCGTCGGCGCTGCCTGGAGTCCCGGCGACGCCGCCGCCCACGCCGGCTGGCGATCGTACCGTGGACGCCCGCTCCGGCATCTCCTACAAGGCCTATGGCAGCCCATGGCGAACCTGGACCGACAACTGGAGCGACGCGGGAGAACTGCACGTCTCGTACCGCACCGGCCAGTACTTCGTGACCGAGGTCTATCCCGGCGGCGACTATCTCGCGTCGATACTGTCCGGATCGGTGCCGGCGGCCAACAACGACGCTCTCTCGCTCGACCTGAAGTGCACTGGTCACCAGGTCGCCGCCGACGTCCGGTCGGCCTACTATCCGCAGCCCAACACGACGGAGCCGATCAAGGACGAGGCGGTCGTGCTGGGCGGGCGCCCGGCGTGGCTGAGCGAGTTCCGGCTGCACTTCCACGCCCCCGGCCTCAAGGCCACCGACGAACTGGTCGCGGTCGCCTTGATCGACGTCGGGCGCCCGGACGCCGCGGTGCCTGTACATCTCGATTCCGGGCACGCACCGCCGATACGACTACGTCGTCGATGAGGTCCTCGCCTCGGTCCGGCCGATCACGCGCTAGGGTCGACATCGTGCGTATCCCAGCCACGAAATACCCGATCGAGCGCTTCACCCTCGAGCAACGGGCTTCGGGTCGTGCTCATCCCGGATCCGTCCGCTCCGGTCATCGGGGTTGCCGTGGTCTACGACGTCGGCATCCGGTCCGAGCCCGAAGGGCGGACCGGATTCGCGCACCTCTTCGAGCACCTGATGTTTCAGGGCTCGCAGAATCTGGAGAAGCTCGCCCACTTCCGGCACGTGCAGGGCGCGGGCGGCACCTTCAACGGCTCCACCCACCTGGACTTACACCGACTACTTCGAGACGTTGCCGGCCAACGCGCTGGAGCGGGCGCTGTTCCTGGAGGCGGACCGGATGCGCGGGCCCCGGCTCACCGAGGAGAACCTGCGCAACCAGGTCGACGTGGTCAAGGAGGAGATCCGGGTCAACGTGCTCAACCGGCCGTACGGCGGGTTCCCGTGGCTGAAGTTGCCGCCGGTCATGTTCGACACGTTCGCCAACGCGCACGACGGGTACGGCTCATTCGTCGACCTGGAGAGCGCCACCGTCGACGACGCCGCGGACTTCTTCACCAAGTACTACGCGGCCGCGCAACGCGGTGCTGAGCGTCTCCGGTGATCTGGACGTCGACCGGACGCGCACGCTGATCGAGCGTCACTTCGGCGACGTGCCGGCGCGACCGGCACCGCAGCGGCCGGACTTCGACGAGCCGGACCTGACCGCCGAGCGTCGCGAGTCCTACATGGACGACCGGGCGCCGCTGCCGGCGATCGCGAGTGCCTGGCGGGTTCCCGATCCGATCGCCGACTTCGACGGGTACCTGCCATACGTGGTACTCGCCGAGGTGCTCACCGACGGCGACGCCTCGCGGCTGGTGCGGCGGCTGATCCAGCAGGACCGCATCGCCACCAGCGTCGGCGGCTACATCGGCTTCATGGGTGAGGCGTTCGAGGTGCGCGATCCGACCGCGCTGCTGCTGCAGACGCACCTGCCGCCGGCGGGCGACGTCGACAAGGTGCTGCGCACCATCGACGAGGAGTGCGACCGCCTCGCCACCGACGGGCTCGAGAAGGGGGAACTGGCCCGCACCCAGGCCCGGATGGCCACGCACATGCTGCGGGAGACCGACCCGGTGCTCGGCCGGGCGCTGCGGATGGCGGTGCTGGAGCAGCAACGCGGTGACGCATCGGTGATGAACGACCTGCCGCACCTCATCGGCGCGGTAACCGAAGAGCAGGTCGATCGCCGCGGCCGCCGCGCTGCGCCCGGAGCGCCGCGCGTCCGTCGAGGTCAAGGTGGGTACGACGAAATGACGAGTACGCCGATCCGAGCACTGCCGGATCTGGAGCCGAACCGCAAGCTGACGCTGCCGAAGAGCGCGGAGCGGACACTGGCCAACGGGCTCACCGTCATCGCGATCCGGCGCCCGTCCGTGCCGCTGATCGAGATGCGGCTGCGCATCCCGTTCGCCAAGGCGAACCTGGCTCGCGGCGACGTGCTGAGCGCAGACGCTGTTCTCCGGCACCGAGACGATGTCAGCCGTCGACATCGCCGCCGACCTGCAGACGGTCGGCGGCGGACTGTCGGCGAACGCCGACCCGGACCGGCTGATGCATCTCCGGCAACTCGCTGGTCTCCGGCCTGCCGCGGCTGCTGGAGATCCTCGCCGACGTGCTGGCTTCGGCGGCGTACCCGGCCGACGAGGTGGGCACCGAGCGGGATCGGCTGGCCGACCGGATCCAGGTGGCGCTGACCCAGCCCGGTCACCTGTCGCGCGTGGCACTGCTCAAGCGGGTCTACGGCAACCATCCGTACGCCGTCCAGACGCCGACGATCGAGCAGGTACAGGCGGTGAAGCCGGCGGCGCTGCGGACCCTGCACGCCGACCGGTTGCGGCCGAACGGCGCGACCATGGTGATCGTCGGCGACCTGCCGCCGGCCAAGGCGATCGACGAGGCGGAGGCCGCGCTCGGTAGCTGGGCAGGGGAGGCCAAGCTGGTCACCCTGCCCCCGATTCCGGCAATGGCGCCGGGGCCGGTCTTGATCGCCGATCGGCCCGAACTCGGTGCAGTCGTCGGTCCGGATCGCGCTGCCGGCGGTGGGCCGAACTCACGAGGACTTCGCGGCGCTTCAGGTGGCCAACCTGATCTTCGGCGGATACTTCTCGTCCCGCTGGACGGAGAACATCCGCGAGGACAAGGGCTACACCTACAGCCCGCACTCCGGCATCGAGCACTCGATCGCCGGTTCGATATTGACGCTTTCCGCGGATGTGGCCACCGAGGTCACCGGCGCCTGCGCTCATCGAGACCTTCTACGAGCTCGGCCGCCTGGCCAGCCTGCCGCCCAAGGAGGACGAGCTGGAGCAGGCCCGCCAGTACGCCATCGGGACGCTGCTGCTCGGCATCGCGACCCAGTCCGGGCTGGCTACGCTGGCCAGCATGTACGCCGGGTACGGGCTGCGGCTGGATTTCCTGACCGACTACTCGGCCCGGCTGGCGAAGGTCACCAGGGACCAGGTGGCCGAGGTTGCCGCCCGATATCTGGCTCCGGCCAAGGCGGTGACCGTGGTGCTGGGTGACGCGGCGGCGATCGATGGTCCGGTGTCGGCGCTGGCCCCGATCGAGCGAGACCGGTCCATCGCCGAACTGCTCGGCGGTGCCGTCCCGACCGGCGGCGCGGCGTGACGCTGGACCGATCCAGCCAGCGGCGGGGCGATCCTGCGTGGATCGCCGAGGCATGGGCGAAGGCCAAGGTCATCGTGGTCGACGTGAGCCACGTGGCGACCGGCCGCGCCCTGATCCGCGATGGCGATCTGGTCTTGTTCGAGTCGACGGATCTCGCGGTCGCCTCCACCGCCCCGGAAGACCGGATGTTCCTCGGCGTGGATCAGAGCGGGACGCCGTACTTCGCGGTAGCCGGGCAGCTGCCCGAGCTGGCCGGGGCACGACCGGTCACGCTGCGCGATGTCGGGCACGCGCTCGATCCGCTGCCGGCCGACATCATGCTCACCGCCATCGCCATCGCGTACTGGCATCAGCGGCATCCGTACTCGCCGTCCAGCGGGGTACCGACCACAATCGGTGATGCCGGCTGGATCCGGGCCGACCCGGAAGGTGGCCAGTACTGGCCGCGTACCGATCCGGCGGTGATCATGCTGGTGCACGACGGCATGGCCGGAGACGGCGGTCGGTGCCTGCTGGGCAACAACGCGGCGTGGGTGCCGCAGCCCGGACGGCCGCGCGGCTTCTCCTGCCTGGCCGGCTTCGTCGAACCGGGCGAGACGCTGGAGGCGGCCGTCGCCCGCGAGGTTTTCGAAGAGGTCGGGGTCCGGGTACGTGATGTGCGGTACGTGGCCAGCCAGCCGTGGCCGTTCCCGAGTTCGCTGATGCTCGGGTTCACCGCGATCGCCGATCCGGACGAGCCGCTGCGCCTGGACCCCACGGAGATCGCCGACGCCCGGTGGTTCACCCGGGCCGAGATCCGGGCCGCGCTCGCGGTGGATCCGGAGGACCGGGTCACCGAACCGGGGTTGCCGACCCAGGCATCGATCGCGTATCGGTTGGTACGTGACTGGGCGCTCGCCTAGTCGTCCCGGGCCGGAAGGCGTGCCCCGGGCTGGAAGGCGTGATCCGGAAGTGTTGCTCCCGTCAGGGGTGCGCAACGCTTCCGGATCGTGGTGACGACACCTCGGCGGCAACCGCCGTCAGGCGTCGCCCAGACGGATCACCGTGACGCGCTGACGCCCGCTGCGCACCGACCCGCACGCCGAAAAGGCTCGCGCCATGCGCATCGCGGCGTCCCACGAATCCGTGGTAGCGCTGGCCCTGCGGACTTCGCGCTTGGTGCGCTCGTAGCGCCCCGATTGATCGTTGGCGCGTACGTCGGTCCTCAATATCAAATACGGCATCGCGGCTCCGCATCTGCTGGACGTGTTGGCCTCCGCGTCTTGTGGACGGGTTAGCCTCCGCGTCTCGTGGACGTGTTATACGTCACAACGTGCAAGTTGCATCCTGGATGCGGGTGCAGCCGAAGACAACGGCGATTCACTCCTGCGAGCGTGCCAAAACCGTTGCCACGCCTGGGATTGGGCGAGCCTGATGGGTCCAGCGGTCCTCAGGCGACCGTCGACAGGGCAGCCTTGACCTCGTGAATCGATGGGTTGGTCAGGGCGGAGCCGTCCGCGAACCGTACCGTCGGCACGGTCTGGTTTCCGCCGTTGACACTCATCACGAATTCGGCGGCGGCCGCGTCCTCCTCGATGTTGATCTCGGTGTAGCCGATGCCTTCGCGATCGAGCTGGGACTTCAGCCGATAGCAGTAGCCGCACCAGGAAGTCGAGTACATGGTCAACATGATGGGGGGAACCTCCGCCAGGGGGATGGGCAGGACCAGGTTAGGTGTTCCAACATCACAGCCGCCTGCGATGATGCCAAGCTGTGGCGGATAACTCAGCGGCCGGTGCGTTGCGCGGGCTGGACGACGAACAACGGGTCGCGGTCACTGCGGCCAGTGGTCCGCTGTGCATTCTCGCCGGTGCCGGCACCGGAAAGACCAGGGCCATCACGCACCGCATCGCCCATCGAGTGCTGACCGGGCAGATCGAGGCGCGCCGGGTTCTCGCCGTTACATTCACCGCCCGGGCCGCCGCGCAGATGCGTGGCCGGTTGTCCGGTCTCGGCGTTGGTGGGGTCTCGGCCCGTACCTTCCACGCGGCGGCGCTGCGCCAGGTCCGCTACTTCGCCCCCCGGATCCTTCGTGGCCGCGCCATGCCGGAACTGGTGGAGAGCAAGGCCCGGCTGATCACGCTCGCGGCCGGCCGGACCGGGGTACGTGCCGACCGTACCGTGGCGCGTGACTTGGCCAGCGAGATCGAGTGGGCCAAGTCCAGCCTGGTAGAGCCCGGTGACTATCCGGCCGCCGCGGCGAAGGGGTTGCGCGAGCCGCCTCTGGACGCGACCCGGGTGGCCGCCGTCTTCGCGGCGTATGAGCAGGTCAAGCGCTCCGCCGGAGTAATCGACTTTGAGGATCTGCTGCGGGCCGCGGTGTGGGCGATCGAGGAGCATCCGGACGTCGCCGATCAGGTGCATTCGCAGTACCGCCACTTCGTCGTCGACGAGTACCAGGACGTCAATCCGCTGCAGCAGCGGCTGCTGGACGCCTGGCTCGGTGATCGCGATGATCTGACCGTCGTAGGCGACGCCAGCCAGACGATCTACTCGTTCACCGGCGCGTCCAGCGCATGCCTGCTGGAGTTTCCCAAGCGCTACGCGGGTGCCGTCGTGGTCCGGCTGGTCCGGGACTACCGGTCGACACCGCAGATAGTCGGGGTCGCGAATTCGGTGATCCGGCAGGCGCGGGGCGTGGAGGCCCGGCTGCGGCTGGAACTCGTCGGCCAGCGCCCGGCCGGTGCCGAGCCCGATGTGCGGTACTTCGCCGACGAGCCGGCCGAAGCGGCCGCGGTCGCCGCGCGCTGTGCCGAGTTGGTCGTCGGCCGGAGTGCCGGCGCGAGAGATAGCGGTACTTTTCCGGACCAACGCGCAGTCCGAGGCCTACGAAGAAGCGCTCGCCGACGCATCCGTACCGTACGTCGTTCACGGCGCTGAACGGTTCTTCGAGCGTCCCGAGGTGCGCGAGGCGATGATCGCGATCCGTACCGCCGAGAAGTCGGCGCCGCCGGACGCACCGCTGGTGCCGTCGGTCGTCGAGGCGCTGCGGGCGATGTCCTGGCGGCCCGACGATCCGCCCGCCGGCGGCGCGACGCGGGAACGGTGGGAAGCGCTGGCCGCGCTGGTCGGCGTGGCCGAGGAGTTCGCCCAGGAAACGGGTGCCGACGACACCGGCGATGCACCGGCCACGACCGGCCGGGCTTCGCTGGCCGCGTTCGGCGAGGAGCTACGCCGCCGCGCGGCCGCCCAGCACGCCCCCACCGTCGAAGGTGTCACGCTGTCGTCGCTGCACTCGGCCAAGGGACTCGAATGGGACGCGGTCTTCGTGGTCGGCCTGGTCGAAGGAACCCTGCCGACCACCTACGCGAAGACGCCGGAGCAGCTTGAGGAGGAGCGCCGGCTGCTGTACGTCGGAATCACCCGGGCCCGGCAGTGGCTGTGGCTGTCCTATGCCGGATCCCGGTCACCGGGCGGCCGGGCGCGGCAGGCGAGCCGGTTCCTGCCGGCGCTGGGCCGGGCCGGCACCGATGCCCGTACCGAGGCCGCGGCGAAACGCAAGCAGGCACGTGACGCGACCCGGCGCCTGGTGTCGGCGAGTTGCCGGATCTGCGGTACGGCCCTTCTCGGCGGTGCCGCGCGCAAGCTGGGCCGGTGCCCGGACTGCCCATCGGATCGGGACGAGGAACTGTTCGAGCGGTTACGGGAATGGCGTTCGCGGACCGCCTCGGCTGCGGGCGTCCCGGCGTATGTGGTGTTCACCGACGCCACCCTGATCGCTCTCGCCGAGCGGTTGCCGACCAGCGACGCCGCCCTGGTGGAGATCGCCGGAATCGGTCCCCGGAAGCTGGCGTTGTACGGCGACGCCGTGGTGGCGCTGGTCAAGGGCGCTTCGGTGGAGTCGGTGCTGCCGGCGTAGCCAGGCCGCGAGCGGTACCGGCACGGATGCCGTCCAGCCCGCCGCGCCCCCGGCCACGCATCCCAGGACAGGCGCTAAGCCGATTCCCGGGTGATCAGCGCCGTCGGAAGGATGAGGGCGGCCGGCGGCAAGCCGCCGTCGATGCGGATGCCGCCCGCCAGTTGGCCCACCGCCCGGGCGCCGCACTCCTCGATCGGCTGCCGCACCGTGGTCAACGCCGGCCGGACCTGGAGCGCCAGCGGCATGTCGTCGAATCCGACGACGGCGACGTCGTCAGGCACAGCCCGCCCGGTGCGCGTCAGTGCCCGTACCGCCCCGGCCGCCATCGCGTCCGACGCGGCGAAGACGGCGTCGATGCGCGGCCGCTGGTCCAGCAGCCGGTCCATGGCGTGAACACCGGCCAGTTGTCCGAAGTCGCCGAACGCCACCGGCTGATCGCCGAGCCCGGCGTTGGCCATGGCCTCACGGAATCCGGATAGGCGATCGGCGCCGACGGTCATACCGCTGGGGCCGGCGATGTGCGCGATCCGCCGGCGCCCTTGTCGCACCAGGTATTCCACCGCCTGGCGAGCACCGCCGCGGTTGTCGGCATCGACGTACGGGAGACCACACGCTTCAAGCGGACGGCCGATGACGGTCGCGGGTAGTCCCATGGCCGGGATCGACACGCGCAGCGGCACCGGACCGTGGTCGGAGACGATGATGACGCCGTCGGCGTGCCCGCCGTGCAGGTACCGCTCGAGGGCCAGGGCCCGTGGACACCGCCGGCCGGCGTCTATCCGGATGCCCAGGATTGGTGCAACCCGCCGGATCGTGGAGTGGGCAGGCGTCCCACCGCCGATACCGGTAACCCACTGCTCGACGCGTACCTGTGGGTGAAGGTGATCGGCGAGTCGGACGGCTCGTGTACCCGTGGAACCGCCGGTCCAGGTGATCCGGTCTACCGAGGGGCGGTCGATCCAGCCGCCGGCGTCTGGTGGCCGGAGCAGGCATTGGGCCTGGCCCGGCTGGCTGTGCCGGCGCTCACGTTCAACTGGCACGCGTTCTGATATTGCGGGGCAGCACAGGCGCGGATCATCGGGTACGGTGATCCGCGCCTGGCTGACTTTCGGCGGCATCGCCGCAGATATTCGTGCTGGTAGCGAGGTTGCCGAAAAGTAACCAAACTTTTTCGGCGGCAACCGTTAATTCGGTTGCTCGCCGTCGGCGGCCAGGCATAGCCTGCAAAGGCACATCGGGATGGGCTCGCCCTGCCCGATGTGGATCAGCCAATTGGCCTCGGCCGTCCGGAACTCAAGCGCCAGAAAGGAGGCGGCACCGATGGCAACTACGCAGACCAAGACCTCGATGTTCGCTTCCGCGCGCATGGAGTCGACCTGTGCCGGACCGTTCGAGGTGAAGACCGCCCACCCGATTCTGGTGGGCGTCTTGCCGGTTCAGACCGGATTGGCCCGGACCATAAATGATCTTGCTGGTGGCCTCCTCAACGGACGGCCGCGCACCACCGAACCAACTCACACTGTCCAGCGACCGCTGAGTGGCTATGCACGTCGTCTCGACGTCATTGACACCGGTGTGTTGGCGGCTCAGGGCTCCCTGATGGCCAAGCCGTTCGCTCCGGCGAACGCCACGGCCAGCGGTGTTCCACCTCGAGGTAGGCCGGTCTAGCAGACCGATCCGGCTCACTTCGAGGCCGCGGAACCCGTAAAGGGGTCCGCGGCCTTCTTAGTGCGCTCGAGATGATCTTCAACCGCACCACCGACGAAAGAGCCGGAATGACTGTCAGACAAACAGTTCGCCGTCGCCGGACCGGCGACACCCGCACCAACGAGAAGCCGGGCCACGGCCGCCCGCTCCGGGCCGACGGCCGTAGCGCCGACCGGACGGTGTCGACGCCCGGACCGGCACGACCGGTAGCAGCACGACAAACAGAAGTGGACGTACCAGGAAGAGGTGAGCACGCAATGTCCGTAGCGTTGGCGCCCCTCGGCCAGCAGGTCGAGGTGGATGCTGAGGTGCCTTGCCGGCGGTTTGACCCGGACCTCTGGTTCGCGGACGCACCCGCCGAGCTGGAGTTGGCGAAGTCGCTGTGCGGCGACTGCCCGGTCCGGGTGGAGTGCCTGGCCGGCGCTCTGGAGCGGGCCGAGCCGTGGGGTGTCTGGGGTGGCGAGATCTTCGAGCGGGGCGTTGTCATCGCTCGGAAGCGGCCGCGTGGCCGGCCCCGGAAGTCCGATGTCGCGCTCGACGTCCAGGCCGAGGCAGCCACGTTGATGGGCGCCGCGCTCGCGGGTTCGGCGGCCTGACATGAACCGGCTGATGAGCACGAAGCAGACGACACCTCCGGGCAGCCTGCCCGGTAGATGCACGACCTACCCGATGAACATCCAGGAAAGCGAACCTTCAGTGAACAAGCTCAATGCCTTACTCATCCATACAGCCATGAGCCGAGCTCGAATGCTTAGGCCTCAGGACCAGCATTCTGAGGCTTCCCGTTCCGCCCGCCAGATCGCGATTCGCTCCCGCCGGGAGAATCGCCGGATGTTGGGCAACTGGTAACACACGGCGGTATTCGACTCGGCTCCGGACCGGAAACGGTACGGCAACCTCGCCCCGCGTCCCGGGCTTCCGGGCGCGGGGCGGCTCCGTATTCGGGCGGCGCCGGTTCGTCCGTGCCGCATCTGGCATCTCCGCGCCGTCATCGGGAGCACCGACCCGGGCAACGTTGCTGGGCCCCACAGGCGTTCCTGGGCCTAGGCGATGTCCTCGTCTGCGAACCCGGGCAACCACCGTTCGACCACCGACCGGTACGGTGCCCGCGCCTCCAACTGGCAAAGCACGCCGATCGATCCCAGCGTCACCCGGTGGATCAAGAGGTACGAGGGCGGCAGGTTGAGCTGCTTGCCAAGCTGGAAGGCCGGGCCGCGGGGGTTGGCGATCCGGGCCGCTTCGGCGCGAAGCCACGCTCGGGTGAACTGGAACTCGCTGGCGGCGATCGGCTCCAGTATCGGGCGCAGATAGCCGAGTATCGCCTCGGCATCGACCTCGACCGTCGGCTTGACGAACCCCTCGGCCCGGAGCCCGGCCAGCACCGCCTCGGCATCGCCAGCCAAGGCCAAGCGGGTGAGGCGGCCGATCGGCCGCGGATGACCGTCGGGCAGCCGGGCGACCGCGCCGAAGTCGAGGACGCCCAGCCGGCCGTCATCGAGTAGCCGGAAGTTGCCCGGATGCGGATCGGCGTGCAACAGTCCGGCTCGCTGTGGGCCGGAGAAGTGCAGCGTTGACATCAGGTAGCCGGACCGATTCCGCTCGGCTGGGGTCCCACCCGCTATCACCGAGGCCAGTGGTATGCCGTCGATCCACTCGGTAACGATGACCTTGTCCGACGCGGCGACCACATTCGGGATGCAGATCTCCTCGTCGCCCTTGTATGCCCGGGCGAACCCCCGTTGCGCCTGCGCTTCCAGGCGATAGTCCAGTTCCTCGGTGATCCGGGCTCGGAGTTCGGCCAGCAGGGGCTTGACGTCCAGTCCGGGCTGCACCACCTTGAACAGCGATGCCAGGCGGGTCAGTTGAGCCAGGTCGGCGAGCAGGGCCGGCCCGGCGCCCGGATATTGGATCTTCACCGCCACTCGCCGGCCGGTCTTCGACCGGCCCTTCCAGACCGCGCGATGCACCTGACCGATGCTCGCGGCGGCGGCCGGCACGTCCTCGAAGTCCAAGAACTTGGTGTGCCAGTCCGCGCCGAGTTCGGCGGCGAGCACCTTGTGCACCGTCGCTGCGGGCAGCGGCGGCGCGGCTTCTTGAAGCTTGGTGAGGGCCTGCCGGTACGGCCCGGCCAGCTCTTCCGGCAGCGCGGCCTCGAACACCGACAGCGCCTGGCCGAACTTCATCGCGCCGCCCTTGAGCTGGCCGAGCACGCTGAAAAGTTGCTCTGCGGTCCGCTCCTGGATCTGGGCGGAGACCACATCGGCGGCGACCCCGGAGGCTCGTTTGCCGAGCCCGAGCGCAGCGCGGCCGGCATATCCGAGGGGTAGCGAGGCCAGCTTCGCCGTTCGGCTAACGGCCCGCCGCGGAATGTCGGTCACCAGGCCATTGAACCTCACACGCCTGAGGAGTGTGCGACCCAGCATCCCCTGCTGTCCGGATCCGGGGTGATCGACCGTTTCGTAGCGATGCGGGTCACAGGCAGTCCGGTGACCCCGCGGTTCGCGGCCGGACCCGGCAATCGCAGCGGGGGTGTGGTGTCCAGCTGCGTCGCCGGGCCGGCATGCTCGCATTGATCTCGAAACTTCCTCCCACCGTCGCCACCGAGCCGCCGTCGATGTACGCCAGCACTTGCCCGGCCGCGAACCCGGTGCACGCGGTGATCGTCGCGATCGAGACCGGTGCGGGCTCGTCTCCGGCGGTAGCGAGCTGAGCGGTGATCGCGGGCCATGCCGGATCGCGATCCCGCCGGTGCAGGTCCAGGCAGTTGAGGCAGGGCGACCCGGATCGGGGAACCAGGGGACCGACCAGCAGGACGTGATCACGCTCCTCGACCAGGAGGTGGGGCAAGCATCGCCGGGCGTAGCCGTAGGCGAGCAGTTCGGCCGGCACGGACGGACCGATCTGTACGACGAACGTCGCTGCGCCCTCCCGCATCGCCCGGGTATCGACGTCGGGGGCGGCGCGGTGGATGGCTTCGGTGGCGGCGGTCCGGCGAGCACGGCCCGCGTCGTCCGGAAGGATCCCGCCAACGGCTGGATCCGCGTCACTCACGCGACCGGTGACGGTGATGTCGACGTGGCCTATGCCGGAGGCGGCCAGTAGCGCTCCGATCGGTGCCGACAAGCGGGCCGGGCCACAGATCAAGACGGCCGCCGCGGCGCGCCGCCGGAGCGCCTCGGCCGGCTTTGCCGGGCGCCGCGAGCCGTACGCCGGTCCCGCCGCGGCCATCGCCAGCGCCGCGGCCTCGGAGCGCAGCCGGCGGCGCTGGCGTTCAGGCATCCCCGGCGGCATCAGATCGTCCGTCGCGACCAGCAGTTTGGCGCGGTGCAGTGTGTCGACCAGGGCCAGTGACGTCGCTTCCGGGACGCCCAGGTCGGCCGCGTCTCGCTGCACCCCACGCTCGGTCCGGCTCCCATCCAGGAGGTCCAGCACCCGGATCAGCGACGGCTGGTCAACGTCGAGCAGGACGGCCGCGCCGGAATCGGTGCCGAGCTGGAGTGTCCGCTCTCCGCGCCACAGGCGGCGCAGGCCGGGCAGGAGGGTGAGGCGACCGCGCATGACGGCGAGGCTGCCCCATTCCAGGACCTTGAAGTCATCTGTCCACAACCCTGGCGCGGTTGTCCACCCATCTATCCACAGGGCTGACCGGAGTTATCCACAGAGCTGTGGACAGTTCTGTCGGGTACCCGATAACAGGAAGATCGTGACGGGCGCCAGCCTCTGCCCATGCGCCGTCGCCAAGATCTCGTTGACTGCGGCCGGTCAGGCTTTGCCAAGGATGCGGTTCACCGTGGTGCCGCACACCGGGCACGGCCCCTTCGCCATGCGCATTCCTGTCTTGCTCACCGCCACAGTGCCTTGGAAGTCGCGCTTCTCCTTGCACTTGACGCAGTAGCCGTTGTATGTCTCGGCCTTCTCGGCCACGGTGGCCTCCTAATGATCTTTGACGCTCGCGTGAGCGCTTACGCGCGCTCGCCGAGATCTACTGTGCCCCGCGTATTCGCGCTCTGCAGGCGTTCCGCTAGGGACACGCCGGGATCATACCCACGAACGGCCTATTAAGTGATATAACGGTCATGCGTGAGCGCTAACCAGCGCTCACGAGCGCTCCGTGCAGCGTCCAGCGCTTCGTGCCGCCTCGAGCGCCGCGAACCCGGGCGGTCCTGGGCGGGGTGGGGGCAGCCGTGACCGGGTTGGTCCGGTTCCCGGCGGGGGAGGCCGGTGCGGCCGGGCGGATTGGCAGGACCGGTCTCGGCGATCACGGCATACAAAGATCAGCTTATCCAAGATCATAAAGAATCTTTCGGATAAGTGACCATCAATCGTGGCAAGACCGGCGCCGACTCAAAAGTCAACCCTTGCGGACCCCTGGGCGCGTACGGCTAGCGTGCCAAGGTGGGTAAAGCGGGGGTCAAGAATCTGGTCAAGCAACCAGATCGTCGACCGGATGTAGAAGTACGACGTAGCCAGCGCCGCCACCGTACTGTGTCCGCATATCGCGATGGCGGCCGGGTCGTCATCCTGATCCCGGATCAATTCACCCGCGCCGAGGAGCGCGAATGGGTGGACAAGATGCTGGAACGATTGAACGCCCGCGACACCCGCACCAAGCAGACCGATGCCGAGCTGACCTTGCGCGCGGTCCGGCTGGCACGGCGCTTCCTGCCCGACCACCCGCAAGCGGCCGAGCCCACCAGCGTGCGGTGGGTGGCCAATCAGAACGGCCGCTGGGGTTCATGCACTCCGTCCGACGGGACCATCCGCATCTCCGAGCGGATCATGGAGATGCCGCAGTGGGTGATCGACTACGTGGTGCTGCACGAAATGGTCCACCTGGTGGTGCCAAGCCACGATGCCGGATTCTGGGCGCTGGTCAACCGGTACCCGAAGGCGGAGCGCGCTCGTGGCTACCTGGAAGGGGTCGCCGCGATCACCGGTACCGCGCTTGGCGAAGATTGACCTCGTGACCCGACGTGTCGTCGTTGTACCGCTAACGCCACCCGCCTGGACCCCGCCCGGCCTGGATCCGCCGCGCTGGCGGCGTGCCCTGGCCGACGACGCGGTCGACCTGCTGGCAACCCTGGCCGAGGTCGAGCCGGCACTCGCCGTGGCGGCCCGGGATCGAGATCTCGCCGCCTCGGTGGCATGGCCGACAATGCGGGTCTACGAACTTGCCCAGCCGACCGTGGCGGCGATTCTGGCGGCCGCCGGCGACGATGGCTTCGAACAGGCGGCGGTGATCGCCCCGGACGTACCCGATCTGCCGGGCATGCTGATCGCGAAGCTGCTGCGACCGCTGACCACCCGGGATGCCGCGGCGGCACCGGCATCTGGCGACGAGGCCGGGCTGATCGGGATCGCGAGCCGGCTACCGGTTCCATCCTGGCTGCCAGATGTGGATCTCGATAGCGCCACCGTGGCTCGGGTCAGATCGAAGGCGCCCAGCGCAAGCGACATCATCGGTACGCCCGGATGGCACCGCCTTCGCACGCCGTCTAGCCTGGCCCGGCTGGATCCGCACCTGGACGGCTGGGAAGCGACCCGGGCACTGCTCGCCGGTGGGCTCCGGCCGGCGTAGACGCGGTCGAGCCCGGCGATGGATGGCCGCGTCCACTTGCGAGACCGGTTCCAGCCCGCGAAGCCGGGGTTCGACCGGGAACCATCCGGGTCTAGCCGGCGGAGGTGCCAGGCTCTGCACCCGGCTCGCCGCCATCGTCACCTTCGGCGGGCGGGGGAGCGGCATCCGTATCACCGGCAAGGTCGGCGTCCTTGAACAGGTCCTCAAGAGAGCCGAAATCGACCTGCGATTGGGCGTACGCCTGAGGGTCGGCGAAGTCGTCGGCGGTCGGCAGCAGGTCCGGGTGCCCCCAGATGCTGTCCCGTCCTTCAATGCCGCGGTGTTCGGTCAGTGCCGCCCAGAGAGCCGCGGCTTCGCGCAACCGCCGCGGGCGAAGCTCCAGCCCGACCAGGGCGCCGAACGTCTGCTCGGCCGGCCCGCCCGCGGCCCGGCGGCGACGGAATGCCTCGGCAAGCGCCGCGACGTTCGGCAGGCGGTCCTTTGCCGTGGTATCCACCACATGCGCCACCCAGCCCTCGACCAGCGCAAGCGTGGTTTCCAGCCGGGCCAGAGCCGCCTTCTGCTCCGGAGTGTCGTCCGGGGTGAAGATGCCCTCGAGCGCCAGCCCTTCCATGCTCTCCGGGTTCGCCGGGTCGATGCCGCTCATCGCCTCTTCGATCGCCTCGCGGTTGACTTTGATGCCGTTCGCGTAGGCCTCGACCGCTCCGAGCACGTGTGCCCGCAGCCACGGAACATGGCCGAACAGCCGCTGGTGGGCGGCCTCTCGCAGGGCCACGTAGAGCAAGACCTCGGACGCCTCAAGCGACAGGCCCTCGCCGTACTCGGCGATATTGGCCGGTACCAGCGCGGCGGTGCCCGCTGGTCCGAGCGGAAGGCCGATGTCGCCGGTGCTCAGCACCTCCGCGGCGAGCGAGCCGAGGGCCTGGCCCAGTTGCCCACCGAACAGGGCACCACCGAGCGCCGCCACCATGGATGACATCGGCCCGAGTTGCTCGCGCATTTCTTCGGGCACCAGGTCGCCCATGGCGCCGACCATCCGGGCGGCCACTGGATCGCACAGCTTCTGCCAGATCGCGATGGTGTTGTTGATCCACTCCGACCGCTTCCACGCCGTCGTGGTCGCGATCCCGGAGGGTAGCCCGGACGATTCTTCGAGCCACAGATCGGCCAACCGCAACGCCTCGGTGACCTGCTGGCGTTCCAGCGGTGACACGGCCGGGTCGCCCGGCGGTTTCGGTGCCTCGTCATCCGCGCCCCGCAGTTCCGGCGCTTCGGCCGGCACCGGCGGCTCGGCCGTCGGCATGCCAAATCCCATCGGCAGCGCGGCTCCCAGTCCGCCCAACGCGCCCATGCCAGGCATGGCGCCCTGTGGCGTGGTCAGCGAAGCGAGCGCGACCTGTTTGGCCAGGTCCCAGTTGACCGGACCGTCGCCGGTCATCCCGGAGAACATCTGCTGCACCTGATTGAGGAATTGCTGCATGGATTCGGGATCGTTGGGATCAGGCATCCCACCCGGCATCTGAAATCCGAAAGGCACGTCAGGCACGTTCTCGACAGTACGCGGTCGGCGCCGCCCCTACCCATCGCCTTCGCGCAGAGCGGATAGGCTCGCGCAATGAACCGTCGCGCCACCACCTTGATCGCCGGCATCGCGTTGCTTGTCGCCCTCGTTGCTCTCGCGTACAACGCGCCGGTCAAATACATCACGATCGAGCCCGGGCCGACGTTCGATACCTTGGGCAAGGCCAACGGGCAACCGCTGATCACGGTGAGCGGGGTTCCCGAGCAGAAGCCAACCGGCCAGTTGCGCATGGTCACCATCGGCGAGGTGCAGGGACTCACCACGATCGACATGATCAAGTCGTGGTTGAACAGCGACTACGCCACTGTTCCCCGCGAGGTTCTGATCCCGGAAGGCCAGACCGAGCAGCAGAACGAACAGCAGAGTCATGACGACTTCGCCAATTCGCAGGCGGCCGCGGTAACCGTGGCGCTGCGGCACGAGGGATACCCGGTGTACGTAACCGTGGACAAGGTGACACCGGGCAAGCCGGCCGAGGGCCACCTGCAAGCGGGCGATGTGATCACCAAGGTTGACGGCACTACGATCGAATCGAGCCGGGACCTGATCACGGCCATCCAGTCCAAGTCGGCCGGAACGCAACTGACGTTCACGTACACGCGCGACGGCAAGTCCGGCCAGACCGAGATCAAGTCGGTGCCGGTGGACGGCGCCCCTCCGCAGATCGGGATCTCCGTGGAGCAGAAGCAGCCGTCGCCGATCGACGTGAAATTCGATCTGAACGGTGTCGGCGGGCCGAGCGCCGGCCTGATGTTCACGCTCGGCATCATTGACAAGATCGAACCCGCCGATCTCACCGGCGGCAAGATCATCGCGGGCACTGGCACCATCGACGATGACGGGAACGTCGGCCCGATCGGCGGCATCCCGCAGAAGATGATCGCCGCCCATGACGCCGGCGCGACCTATTTCCTCGCCCCGGCGGCCAACTGTGCCGAGGCACTCGGTCACCCGGTAAACGGGCTGAAACTGGTCAAGGTCGACAATATCGATGACGCCCTCAAGGCGTTGCAGAGCATCCGCGACGGCGAGCAGCCGACGCTCTGTTCCAAGTAGCGGCGATGAGGTTCCAAGTAGCGGTGGTGAGGGCAGACAACGGCATGGAGGCGGCGACTGGACACAACTCGTAGGCTGATCTTTGTCGAGCGGCGGTGCTCACCGAGCGCCGGACCGTACCGGGTCGGCGTTCATTCGCCGGACTCCGGCGGGCGCTCGGCGCAACGCCCGAGGCTGGCCACGCGGAGGCGGGCTGGTCACGAGCACAGTTGCTAAGGCGAGGCAGGCAAAAACGTGGTGAGGCGGACAGAGTGGTAATGCGTTCACCCGCGCCCCGGCTCAGCCGGCGTGGTCGGCTGTTCCTGATCGGCGCGCTGACTGTTGTGGTCGTGCTGTTGCTGGCCGGCGGCATCGTCAACATCCTGACCGATCGGCTGTGGTTCAACCAGGTTCACTACGGCCAGGTCTACAGCACCATGATCTGGACTCGGGTACTGCTGTTCCTGTTCTTCGCGGTGATGATGGCGGTGATCGTCGGCGGGAACTTCTACCTGGCGTACCGCCTGCGGCCGATGCTGCGCCCGCGCTCGGCCGAGCAGCAAACCCTTGAGCGGTACCGGACGACCCTGCAGCCTCGGATCGGCCTGTGGATCGGACTCATCACCGCCTTCATCGCGTTCTTCGCCGGGCTCTCCGGTCAGGGGCAGTGGCAGAACTGGTTGCTGTTCCGTAACGGCGGCTCGTTCGGTGTCTCCGACCCGCAGTTCGGTATCGACGTCGGCTGGTACATCTTCCGGTTTCCGTTCTGGCGGTACCTGCTAGGAGCCGGGTTCACCGCGATCTTCCTGTCGCTGTTCGCGGCGCTGGCGGTGCACTACCTGTTCGGCGGCATCCGGCTTCAAGGCGAGGGCGACCGGATGACGACCGCGGCCCGGGTGCACCTGAGCACGCTGGTGGCCGTCTTCGTGTTGCTGAAGGCCGTCGCATACATGCTCGACCGGCGCGCGCTGGTGCTCCGCCACAACTCCAACATCGATCTCTGGGGCGCCGGCTACACCGATGTCAACGCGTTGCTGCCGGCAAAGCAGATCCTGATGTGGATCTCCGTTATCGTCGCCATCGCCATCGTGGTCTTCTCCAGCGCGTACGTGCGGAATCTGGTGTGGCCGGGCATGGCACTGGGCCTCCTGGTGGTTTCGGCGATCGCGGTCGGCGGCATCTTCCCGTGGTCGATGCAGACGTTCGAGGTCAAGCCGAACACCCGGGACAAGGAGCACGCGTACATCCAGCGGAGCATCGACGCGACCCGGGCGGCGTTCGGCCTGAACATCGCGACCACGACCGAGTACCCGTCGGCCAATCAGACCCCGCCGCAGAGCCTGGCGACCGATACCGACACGGTGCCCAATATCCGTCTGCTCGACCCCGCCGTGGTGGCCGATACGTTCACGGTGCTCCAGCAGGTTCGCGGTTTCTACGACTTCGGCCAGAAGCTGGACATCGACCGCTACACCCTGGGCGGCAAGCTCCAGGACTACGTCGTCGGCATCCGCGAACTGGACTACCAAAGCCAGCAAGCGCAGCAGTGGAACTGGCAGAACCGGCACACCATCTACACCCACGGGTACGGATTCGTCGCCGCTCCGGCGAACAAGACGGTCTGCCTTGGGGTGCCGTACTTCGTATCGGGTTTCCTCGGAGCCGAGAACAAGGACCAGCTTCCGGACAACGCGAACGAGGCCTGCCAGGCGGCCAGCGATCAACTGCCGGTCGACGAGTCCCGGATCTACTACGGCGAAGGCATGAGCTCGTACGCGGTGGTCGGCCAGGCGTCCGGCGGCCAGCCGGCCGAGTTCGACCGGCCGGGCGGATCCAACTCAGGTGACGAGTACGTGACGTATGCGGGCGACGGCGGCGTGCCCGTCGGTTCCTACTGGCGCCGTGCGCTGTATGCGTACAAGTACAAGGAACCGAACTTCCTGATCTCCAGCGTGTTCAACCAGAACAGCAAGATCCTGTACCAGCGGGATCCGCGGGAGCGGGTCCAGAAGATCGCACCGTGGCTCACTTTGGACGGCGACCCGTATCCGGCCGTGATCAACGGTCGCATTACGTGGATCCTCGACGGCTACACGACCGCGTCGACCTACCCGTACTCCACGCAGGTCGACCTGCGCTCGGCAACCTCGGACACGCAGGTCGGATCCGGGGTCGCCACGCAGGCGGAAGAGAACATCAACTACCTGAACAACTCGGTCAAGGCCACGGTCGACGCGTACGACGGCACCGTCACGCTGTACGCGTTCGGCAAGGATCCGATCCGCGACGCCTGGAACAAGGCGTTCGGCGGCCACCTGGTCAAGCCGGAGTCGGACACGCCGCCGGAACTCGCGGCCCACTTCCGCTACCCGGAAGACCAGTTCAAGGTGCAGCGCGAGTTGCTGGCCCGGTTCCACGTTCAGGACGCCACCGGCTTCTACTCCAAGCAGGACTTCTGGCAGGTGCCGAACGACCCGGCCAAGTCGGACTCCGGGCTCAAGCAGCCTCCGTATTACCTGCTCACCAAGATGCCCGAGCAGGCCGCGCCGTCGTTCCAGCTGGTGACCGCGATGACCCCGGTAAACCGGCAGAACCTGCAAGCGTTGATCAGCGGCTCGTACGTCAACGGCAAACCGGCGCTGCAGATCCTCGAAGTGCCCAACGATCAGCAGCAGACTGTCCAGGGCCCGGCCCTGGCACAGCAGAAGATGGTCGCGCCGACCGATGTTAAGAGCCAGCTGAACCTGTTCGGGAGCAGCGCCGCGTTCGGCAACCTGCTGTCGTTGCCGATCGGTGGCGGCATGCTCTACGTCGAGCCGCTCTATATCCAGTCCGCGTCCAACGGGTACCCGCAGCTCAAGAAGATCCTGCTGGCGTACGGCGATTATGTGGCCTTCGCAGACTCGCTCGATCAGGGCATCTCGGACCTGCTCACGCAGGCCAAGAGCGGCCAGCCGACGGTGAACCCACCGGTCACCGGAGGCGGCGGTACCAACACCGATGCGGTGTCGGCCGCGATTGACAAGATCAATACGGCGTTGAGTGACCTGAAGAAGGCGCAGGAATCCGGAGACTTCGAGGCCTACGGCAAGGCGCTCAATGAGCTCCAGGCCGCCATCGCCGACTACAACAAGGCCAAATCCGCGGGGACTCCGGCTCCGTCACCGACCGCCACACCGGGCGGCTAGGGCATCCGGCCTCTTACCCGGCCGAGCGCGTCCGCGAGCGCGTCGGCCGGGTAGGGCGTCCGTTTTGATGTCCGCAAGCCCTCGAAGAAGTCGTGCATCACGATCGCGGCCGCCGCGTGCCGGTCGCGCACACGGTCGGCCGCGTCGTCGGTTGCCCTGTTGCCGACGTGCCGGCCTCGTTCGGTGTTTCGCAAGTACGGAATCGAATCGTCAGCGCCACGCATGTGAGCCGCCGTCGCGGCCAACATCAGAGACGACAACGCCATGTCGTAGTGGCGATGCTGGTCCGCGAAGGAGCGCTCGGCCGCCGACAGGTCGAATCGCGGACCGGTGGCAAGCCCGAAGTCGCCGACATAGAGGCGGTCGTCGTCGGCCATGACGTTGTTGAAGTGGCCGTCGAAGTGCAGAACCCCATTGCGGTTCATGACGTCGACAGCGCCGAGCAGATCCGCTTCGACCCGCTCGATGCCCGCCGGGTTAGCGCGCAACCACTCGTGCACCGCGGTGGGCACGAACTCAAGGAACAGCGCGATGGTCTCCGGCGCCTCGTGCAGCGCCCACAACCGGCGTCCGATGCTCCGATCACCCTCCCAGTAGTCGATCATTTGCTGAACCTCTTCGGGATCGCCGCGGGTTCCTGGTTCGCGTGGCAGGATCCGCCAGCCGTACAGCAGCGGGAAGCTCTCGCACTCGCCGGAGAGTACCGAGCCGGTGGTGGCCTGGTGGGCGGCGAGCTCCCGCCACGCGCTGAAGCCGGCAGACCCAACGCCGTACTGGTAATGAACCGGAAGATCGAAAAGGTTGGCCGTGGACATCGGGTTGCGGCGCTCGACGTCGGTGAGGCGGACGCGCTTGACGAAGACGGGAACGTCGGCGATTACGACCCGGTAGGTCGGCCCGCCGATGCCTTCACCGAGCGGATCGGCGGCGCGAAGCATCGCGGTGACGTCCCGGTCATCGAGGCGGTCCAGTGCCAAGCTGACTCGGGAGTACGCCATTATGCGTGCCGCGTTGTCCATACCAATATGCCCCGTCCGTCATGACCTTCTGCTGATTGGCCCGCTTTGGGCCCTTTGGCGTGGCCCCCTCCCGCGTGATCGCCGATCGCGGTCAGTTACGACGGTATTTCGCAGCCAGTTACCGCAATCGGTGATCATGCCCTGCGGGCCGGCCGATCGGCGCTCAGCGGACCGCGTACCGTGTTGATCGTCAGTCATCGGGGCGCCAACGCGCATCGGCCGAATTCCGATCGAGATCGGATTGCGATGAAGATCACGAAGTGCGGGGTATCGGGTTGGCGGGTGCTGGCTGGTTGCGCTAGTGTTACGGAGCCGACGCGGGGTGGAGCAGCTCGGTAGCTCGCTGGGCTCATAACCCAGAGGTCGCAGGTTCAAATCCTGTCCCCGCTACCACGAGAAACGCCCTTCCAGAGATCGACTCTGGGAGGGCGTTTTGGTTCGATGCTCACGGCTGGTTCAACCGCCGCTCGGCCAACCCCACCATTGCCTCCACGCCAGCCAGCCCCGACCAGGACGCCACCGCCATCCCACTGGTCACCTGACCACCGCAGCCCGGCGGCGGGTGCTCGAGGTCACGATCGGCCATTCCCCTCGGCCAGAATTGTCTTCACGCTTCCGACCAGGGCGAGGGCGCCTAGCGGCGTCGCTGCCGCGATCTCGCTGCGCGAGATCAGTCGTGCGCTCGTCAGCGCAGCACCGGGTCGACCGGTCAATAGATTCACGGAGTGCAGGAGTCATGTTGGATCCATCCTCACCTGCTCAGCTGGGTGACGGAGGTGAAGAGGCGGTCGCGCCATCCCGCATGTACAGCGATCTCGGCTGAGGTTATCCATGGATGGCAGATGCCCATCGCGCACGCGTCGACACGCGAGATTTCGTCTGGGGTGGCGAGCTTGTGACTGCCGCTCGGCCACCTGCGTCTGGCGCGAAAGTAGGTCGCGCTCAGGGACCAGGCTTGTCCGTCGTATGCACCGAAGCCAGCGTCGGGCAGGTGCTTGGCAAGCACAGACACGATTTCGGCGACAACCACAGCACTCACCGTGCGCCGCCAGAGGGGAGCTTCCGCTCCGGGGGCGTGGCCAAGACTGCCGTTGCAACAGACTGCCAAGGTGACGTCATTTAGGACCGGTCCAAGCACCGACAGCCCTGCCGGCGTGCGCGCGGTCGCAGCGATCAACGGAACCCCGGCCGCATGGAGCTGGGATGCTGCAAGTCTGGTCGCTGCGCTAACCGTGCCGTCTGGACGCACCAGGTCCGTGACAACAGCGCGAGTCGTTGCGAGCCTGCAATACGTGATCAGGGCGCCGCCGATGCCGCGGTTGCGGTACGCCTCGCGCACGAAGACCGCCTGGATGTCGCCGTACCGCCGGTCGAACGAACCGCCGGCGGGTACTCGCTCGGCCACCAGCAGCCAGGCCGATCCGACCGGTACGCCGTCGACCACGGCCAGGTACGGAAGGTGCGTTTCCGCGTGCGCGTCGATCCACGCGGCGAACTCGTCGAGCTGGCCGGCGGCCATGTCCCGCGACTCCGCGAGCGCCGCCACGTCTGCCGAGGTGCCCCGTCGGACGATCACGCGCGGGAGTATAGACGGCTGACGTGCGCGGGCATGGCTGACCTTTACGTGAGGGTGGCCGGCAGCGGCTTGGTGTGCAGGATGACCAATTCCGCGACGGCTCGGGTCATGGCGACGTAGAGCCGGTTCATGCCACGGGGCTCGGCGGCGACGATGTCGGCCGGCTCAACCAGCACCACCCGGTCGTACTCAAGGCCTTTGACCTGGCTGACCGGGATCGCGTTCAACGAAGCGGCGAGGTGGTCTGGCGCGACGATAGCGCCAGTTTCCTGACCGACCGCCGAGGCCAGATCTTCCACCTGCCGGATTTCCAGGGTGCCGCCGGGCCGGAAGGATCGGGTGGGCTCGATTTCCGGTGCCAGGGCCTGGGCGGCGAAGTCGGCGATGACCTGGGGCACCCGATACCCGGTGGGCAGGTCGAGCGTCCTGGCTGCACGCTTGCCGAGCCGCTGCACCAGTTCGGGCCAGGACTCGACGGCCAGGGGATGGGTGGCCTGACCGAGGTCACCCACGATGGTCATCGAGGCGTGGGCGGCCCGTCGGGCGATCATCCGGCACTCCATCGGCGACAGGTCCTGCGCCTCGTCCAGGATGACGTGCAGATATACGTCTTCGCCGGGTTCCTCGGTCTCGGCGACCGGCAGCGGCTCGGCCAGCACCGGCACGTACCCCTCCTCACCGTACGGGTCGTAGCCGTCGTTCCAGCCGGTTACCTTGTGGCCTTCGCGCCGGATGATCGCAGCCGCCCAGCGCTGCGCGGCCCAGTAGCCGTTGCTGTCGAGTTTCGGTCCGGACTGCGCCATCGGCGTGACCAGGCCGGGTGCGAACAGCTGCCAGCCATCGTTCAGGCTCCAGCTCAGGACGAACGTTTCGGCCACGCGCGCGCCGCTGCTGAGCTCGCGCCGCTTCCATTCCGGTACCGCCGTCTTCGCCAATGCCGGCGGACCGAGGATCTCGGCAAGCTCGTCGAGCAGCGGAACGTCGTCGACCGTCCACTCCCCGTTCTGGGCGGGCAGCACGTCCTGCGGGGTCAGCGGCGGCCACCATGCGTCGAGGAACGCGTCCGGGATCTCCTTGCCGTCCAGCAGTCTCGGACAGCACGGTCGCCGCCGTGGCCCGGGCACCGTTGGGCTTGACGACCAAGCGCTTGGCAGCGCTTCCTGATTTCGAGCCGGGCCTTCGCCAGATCGTCGGCGCCCAGGGTGCGCAGTTGGCCCGGCGCGTTCGGCGGGGTGTCCCACGCCGAGGTCGGCGAGCACCCGGACCATTCGCAGGTCGCCTTTGGCACGGGCCACATTGGCGGGATCGCGGCGCGTTGCGGTAACGCCTTCGAATAGTTCGCCGACCGCTCGCAAGTGGACGCTGTCTTCGCCGAGTCCGGGCAGCACCCGGCCGATGTATTCGGTGAAGACCGTTGACGGGCCGACCACCAGCACGCGTCCATCGGAGAACTTGCCGCGATCGGTGTAGAGCAGGTACGCCGCGCGGTGCAGGGCCACTTGTGTCTTTCCCGTGCCCGGGCCACCGGTGATCAAGGTGACGCCATGTGCCGGTGCCCTGATCGCCTCGTCTTGCTCGCGCTGGATCGTGGTGACGATGTCGCGCATGTGCTCGCCGCGCTCCCTGGTCAACGATCTGAGCAGGGCGCCCTCGCCGACCACGCCGTCGATTTCGTTCGTGGACAGGACTTCGTCGTCGAGCGCGACCACCCTGGGGCCCCGGCAGGTGATGACGCGCCGACGGTCCACGCCAAGGGGTTCGCCGGGGGTGGCCCGGTAAAACGGTGCGGCGGCGGGAGCGCGCCAGTCCACCACCAACGGCTCCCGGTCCTCGCCGCGAACACCGAGACGGCCGATGCGGAAGGCGTCGCCGTCATCGAAGTCCAGCCGGCCGAAGACGATGCCCTCCTCCTGGCGGTCCAGATCAGACATTCGGGCGGCGGCGCGCAGCACCATCGCGTCGCGTTCGACCAGGCCGGTGAGCGGGCCGGACGTGGCGCGACTGTGCCCCTCCACGGTCAACTCTCTCGTCTGCGCGCGCATGACCTCCAGCCGTTCGTAGACCTTGTCGACGACTTGCTGCTCGATTGCGATCTGGCGTTGTTCTTCGGACACGGGCTCCCCTTTGCCGGGCCGACTGTTCGTGAGCTTGTTGAGGATATGCGCAGGTCAGGGCGAAAAAATCAGCATCCAGGGGGATTCGAGTAGCTTGACCGATCGATAGAATGAAAGTGGCGAAAGAGATTACGCATCGCGACGTCGCAGCACGATCCAGCCGATCACCAGGGCGCTGGTCGTCCACAGCGCCAGTACTCCCAGCCCGGACCATCCTCCGATTGGTTCCGCGTGCCCTCCCACCGTCGTCTGGATCGCGAGCCCCGCCTCGCTCGGGGCGATCTGGTGCAGATGGCGCTGCCAGCGTGCATCGGTAATGACGCCGGAGAGGATCGGGAACAGATAGAGCAGGCCGAGCACGGTGCCGATGGACACCGCCGAGTCTCGGACCGCCGCGGCGATCCCGACTGCCAGGAGTGCGATCAGGGTCAGGTAGAGCACCGAGCCACCGGCCGCACGCAGCGTGGTCAGGTCGGTCAGGGACAGCGGCGCGTACCCGTGTGCCGCGGTGAATCCGTGCCCGGGCAGGATTGCCCGGGCGGCCAGCACGCTGCAGGCGGTCCCGAGCGCGGCCGCCGCCAGCGTGATCGCCGCGATGACGGCGGCCTTCGTCGCCAGCACCAGCCCACGCCGCGGGACGGCCGTGAGCGTGGTACGGATCATCCCGGTGCCGTACTCGCCACCGACCGCGAGGACTGCGAGCACGGCGACCACTGCCTGCCCGACCTGGACGCCGGATAGCGCCAGTTTCGTCGTGTCGTACAACGTCGATCCGTCCGGTGAGCAGTTCCGCGTGGCGCAGTGCTGGGCGCCCGCGACGAGGGTGCCCAGCGCCACGATCAGGACGGCCGTGGCGCCGGCCAGCCAGGCTGGTGACCCTATGGTGCGAAGCTTGGTCCACTCGGCGCGCATCGCGGCTCTCACGCGTCTCTCCGGCGCAGCCGGTACGCGGCCAGTCCGAGAGCGGCCGCCGCCCAGGCACACAGGACGGTGAATCCAAGCCACGGCGCCAGTGGGTAGAAGCCGCTCGCGGGTGTGTAGAAGCCGTCGACCTGGTGGTAGGCCGGGATGGTCTGCTGCACCGCGAAACCGGCGGCCGGTGTGAACCGCAGAACCCAGTCGGCCGTCGCGGCCGGCAGGATCGCCGCCGTGGACAGGATGTACGGCACCACGATCAGGACGATGGCGGAGGCGACGGCACCGACACTGCGCTTGAAAAGGGCGCCGATTCCGAGTGCGAGTACCGCCGCGACGGCCATGAGAGCCGCGGTGCCGATCGTCACCCGCACGAGCGTGGCCGTACTGGCGGGTTCCACCCGGTTGCCACCGGCGACCAGCAGGTGCCGGCTGAGCGGAAGCGATACCCCGATCGCGATCAGCCCGGCAGCGAACGTCGCCGCGCCAACGACGATCGCTTTCGCCGCGAGAACACGGCCGCGACGTGGGCTGGCCGTCAGCGTGGTGCGGATCATTGGCCGCCGGTACTCGCTGGTGATGAACAGGACGGCGATGATGATTAAGACGGTGATCCCGGCGAACGCGCCGACCAGCGTGTGTTCGATCGAGTTGCCGGTGTCGCCGACCGATGGCGCGAGATCGCCGAACCCGGTGATCACGAGCCCGGAACCGGATTGCTGGTAGCGACCGCCGCCGGGGGTGTCCCCGCCACCGACCTTGGTGGCTGTGAAGTCGCCTGGAGCGCCGCCGGTCACGGTGACGTTGTCGAACGCCGCCGTCGCCTGCGTCAGCACCTGCTCGCCACTGGATCCGCCGAGGTGCTGCTCGACAATCTGCTTGGCCGGCGAAGCCACGAACAGGCCGACCTGAACATCAGAGCGCAACCCGGACAGGTGGGCGGCTCCGATTCGGGTCCAGGTGTGACCGTCGGCCGACGTGTACCCAGTCAGGGTGGTGCCGGATCGGGTGAGTCGCAGCCAGCGCGGTTCGGTATCGGTGACGCCGCTCGCGGCACCGAGCGGGCCGGCGATGTCAGCGGTGAAGTTGTACTGCATGCGCACGCCGTGTGTGCCGGTCATCATCACCGCGGCGTAGGCGGATCCGGCGTCGGTGCCGTCCTTGACGATCACGCCCGCCTTGGCCCACGGCGCGACGCCGCTCGGCACGGCCGGTCCGCCGGCCGGGTCGCCCCCACCACCGGGGTTGAGCACGGCGCCGGTCATCGACGTGAGCCGCGCGGTGATGCTGCCATCGCCGCTGAGCGTGCGGTGCACCAGGAAGTAACCGTCGACGACCGGCTCACCGCCGGGCCCGGAGGGGACCGGGGGCGGCGAGGCGCTCTGCCCGTTGGGGCCGACCGCGCTGGTGTGGCTGCCGGCGGCGGCGATGATGCCGAGTGTCAGCGTCACCAGTACCGCCGCCGCCATCGCGATCGGCCACGACCGTACGGTGCGAAACTTCGTCCATTCGGCGCGCACCAGCGCAGCGAAGCCATCCCGGCCGGCCGGAACCGTGGACTCGAACGTCGTCTGGACCAGTGTCGTCATCGCGCGGCCTCCAGATCGCTGCGACCGGCGCCGCGGAACTCCGCCGCGTCCCGGGTGAGCTCCATGTACGCCTCCTCCAAGGTGGCCCGGTGCGCGGCGACCCCGGCGAACGGGACCGCCGGCCGCGCCGAGCACGGCGGTTATCCGCTCGGCCGGCAGGCCGGTCACGGTCAGCACGTCCATGTCGGCCGCGGCGACCGTGGCACCCGCCGCGGCCAGCGCGGTCATCGCCTCGGTACGGGCCGACGTGCGCACCGTGATCCGGTCAGCGGAGGCCCGGGCGATCAGGTCGGCGACGCTGGTGTCCGCGACAACGGTGCCCCGCCCGACAACGATCAGGTGCCCGGCAGTGTCCTGCAGTTCGCTCATGAGGTGGCTGGAGACGAGAACGGCCCGGCCTTCGGCCGCGAGGCCACGCAGGAGCCCGCGCATCCAGACGATGCCCTCCGGGTCCAGGCCGTTGAACGGTTCGTCCAGGATCAGTACCGGCGGGTCGCCCAGCAGCGCTCCGGCGATCCCGAGCCGCTGTCGCATGCCGAGGGAGTACCCGCCGGCATGGCGTTTGGCGGCCGATTCCAGTCCGGTCAGGGCAAGCACCTCGTCCACCCGGCGCGGCGGGCATTCCCTGCGAGTGCGCCTGCCAGAGTAGGTGGTTGCGGCCGCTGCGTGCCGGGTGCAGAGCGGCGGCGTCCAGGAGCGCGCCGACATGGTGGAGCGGTCGCCGCAGCGACCGGTACGTCCGGCCTCCGATCAAGGCGGTGCCCTCGTCAGCCCGGTCAAGATCGAGGATCACTCGCATGGTGGTGGACTTGCCGGCCCCGTTCGGTCCGACGAAGCCGGTGACCTGGCCGGGATGGACCGCAAAGGTCATCCCGGACAGGGCGTTCGTAGAGCCGAACCGCTTGCGCAGGCCGGCGACGTCAATGGTGGCATCCATGCCGGAGACGCTACGGATGGCGGGCGTCCGGATCGTCCCGCCGAGGAGCGATCTTCCGTATCCCCGTCAGGAGGGGTGCGACCGTCGGCATCCCTCGCGTGGGGGATGCGAGGATCCCCGCCACCAGGGACGACGGTTAGGCCCCGCGGCGGTAACAATGGCTGGCGTGAGCAAGGCGGAAAACGACGTGACGGTACCGGTGGGGCAAGTCGCCGCCCACCGGTTCGCTGCCCACCGGTTCGCCGCCCACCGGTTCGCCGCCTTCGCCGTCGCCGCCGCGCTCGGGCTGGCCGCCGTGGCGCAATCCGTGCAACACCTGGCCGGTACCGGCCGGGTCTCCGCGTACATCCTGGTGGTGTGCCTGGTCGCGATCGCCGCGACGGTGCCGGCGCCGCTGCCGAGCGCGACGGTGGCGGCGGCCGTGGTGACCGTCGCCGGATTCTTGTCGATCGCGCTGTTCGCGACGCCGACGGTGGCAGCCGCGATCGCCCAGGTGCTTGTCGCGTACCGGTACGGCCGGGCCGGACGCCTGCCGGGACCGGTCCTCCTCGGCCTGCCGTACCTCGCCGTGGCGCTACCGTCCGGATCGCTCTTCGCGGGCCTGCTGGCCGCGCTCGTTCCGGTCGCGGCCGGGCTGGGAATCACCTACCGGATCCGATCGGATGCCGAGGAGAACCGGGCGGTGCGGCATGCGATCGCCGGCACGGTGCTGGAGAACACCGCTCGTGGCGAGCGTGCCCGGATTGCGCGCGAACTGCACGACGTGGTCGCCCACCACATCTCGATGATCTCGGTACAGGCCGAGTCCGCCCGGCTGACCACACCCGGCCTACCGCCGGCCGGAGCCGCCCGGCTGTCCGCGATCGGCGACACCGCCCGCGCCGCTCTGACCGAGATGCGCCGGCTGCTGGGCGTGCTGCGCGAGGATGCCGGAGCCAAGACGGCGGACCGCACACCCCAGCCCGGACTCCGTCAGCTCAACGATCTGCTGGACGAGGCGCGGGTGGCTACCGGTGCTGGCGCCCGGCTGATCCTGCACGGCCCGCCGGTGGTGCTGGATCCAGGCGTGGAGCTGGCGGCGTACCGGATCGTGCAGGAGGCCCTGACCAACGCTCGCCGGCACGCGCCCGGTGCCGCGGTCGATGTGGAACTGCACTTCGTGGATGGCGCGCTGCGGCTGACCGTGCGGGACAATGGGCCGGGACCGGACTCCGGCACCCGTACCGTCGGCCACGGCCTGCTCGGCATGCGGGAACGGGCGGTCGCGGTGGGCGGCCAGCTGCGTACCGGTACCGGCACCGCCGGTGGTTTCCTGGTCGAGGCGACGCTGCCGACCGGGCCGCACACGCCGGAGGCCAATCGATGATCACTATTGTCGTGGCGGATGACCACGAGGTGGTTCGCACCGGATTCGCCGGGTTACTGGACACTCAGGACGACTTCACGGTGGCCGGCACCGCCGCGGACGGCGCCGAGGCGATCCGGCTGGCCGAGCGCCTCCGCCCGGATGTGGTTCTGATGGACATCCGGATGCCGGGCATGGACGGCATCGAGGCAACCAGGCAGCTCATCGGAACCGGTGGTGCCGGCGCCCGGGTACTCATCTTGACCACATTCGACCTGGATGAGTACGTCTATGACGCGATCCGCGCCGGTGCCAGCGGTTTCCTGCTCAAGGACGTAACGGCGGAGCACCTGTTCGACGCCGTACGGGTGATCGCATCCGGCGAGGCACTCCTGGCTCCGACCGTCACCCGCCGGCTGATCAGCGAGTTCGCCGCGCTCCACCGGCCGGAAACCCCGCCTGCCGCGGTGCTGTCCACGTTGACTCCGAGGGAGACCCAGGTGCTGCGCCTGGTTGCGGAGGGCCTGTCCAACCCGGAGATCGCGGGCCGCTTGACGGTCACCGAGGAGACGGTGAAGACGCACGTCAGCCGGGTTCTGTCGAAGCTCGGTCTGCGCGATCGGACTCAGGCGGTGGTCACCGCGTACGAGACCGGCCTGGTCGTCCCTCGTGGTCGCTGACGGCCAGCGCCGAGGCCCTCGTAGTCGGTGAAGCCCAGGGTGATGGCAGTCCCGGACATCACCCGATCGATCACACCGGCGGGGGCCGACCAGGATCGGCCGGCCCCCGCCGTGTGATGGTGTCGCTGCGGCTACTTCACGAAGGTGTAGACCACGGCATGGGCGACTTCGGTGCCACCAGTCGACACACGCAGTGTCGCGTAGTGGTCGCCGACGCTCGCGCCCTTGTCAGCGGCCATCGTGATGGTGATGGCCGTGGACTCGCCGGCTCCGAGCGTGACCGACGAGGCACTCAGCGAGTAGGACACTCCGCTGCCGGTGCTGGAACCCACCGATAGGGCGTACGTCTGCGTCGTGGTGCCCAGGTTGGTCACCGTGACCGTCGCCGTCCTGGTCTGTCCCGATCCGGACGGCACCGCGCCGAAGGTGGTGCTCACCGGGTCAAGAGCGGCAGTGGCGTTGACCGCCGACAGCAGGTCGTCACGCCCCGCACCGATCAGGTTGACATCGGTGGCGATGGCCGTGCCCGCGAAGTTCTTCAGCACGCCCTGGTCCGCCGTGTTCACGATGGCCGAGCGAATCTCCGCCGCGGTCCAGTCCGGATGTTGCGACTTGACCACCGCGGCCGATCCGGCCAGGTGCGGCGTCGCCATCGAGGTGCCCTGGAAGAAGGCGAAGCACGGCGGGTTCGCGCAGTACTGGTGCGGGATGGAGCTCAGCACGTTGACACCCGGCGCGACGACATCCGGCTTGACCCGGAAGTCCACGTCGGTCGGGCCCTGGCTGGAGAACCCGGCCATCAGGTTGGCGTTGGAGGTGCTGAAGTACGCCAGCGACGCACCGATCGTGGTGATGGCCCCATTATGGGTCTTGATCTGAAGGCCATCGGTAAGGCTGACCATGTAAGCGGGAATGGTCGGCTCGTTGGAAATTCCGGCCGCTCCCATGGCGATCGGGTCACCGCCGACGTTGTTGACGACGACGGCGATTGCGGCGCCGGCGTCCTGCGCGTTGCGGATCTTCTGGGAGAAGGAGCAGGCCCCACGCGAGATCAGCGCGATCTTGCCGGTCAGGCTGCCTGCCGGCAGCGCCGAGCAAGCGGTGTTGAGGCCGGTAGCGGAATTGGTCGGCGCGCTGTCGACCACGCCCAGCGGAAGGCTGACGTCCGAGGACACCTTGGCGAAGTCACCGGTTGCGGCGCCATAGCTGTTGCCACCGACGGTCACCGGGGCGCCGATGAAGTGCGGCACCGTGCTGGCACCGGCGGTCAGCGCGCGGGCGGCGCTACCGGGGGACTCCACCGTGTAGTGGCCGGGACCGGAGTTGCCGGCCGCCACCGCCACCACCATGTTGGCCGCGTCGAGGTCGTCAACGGCCATGGTGAGCAGGTCCTGGATACCGCTGGCGCCGCCGCCGAGGCTCATGTTGGCGACATCGAACCCATCGGCGTACGCCGCCTCCAGCGCGTTGAGGATGTCTTCCGAGCGGGCGTTGCTCACGTAGCCGGGGAAGACGTTGTAGTTACCGAGCAGCGCCCTCGGCGCCACGCCGGACATGTTGTAGGGGATGGTGACACCGTCAACCGATGCCGGGGTGTTGTAGTCACAGGCGACCGTGCCGGCCACGTGCGTGCCATGCTCTTGGATGGCTTCGGGCGTGAGGTTGTTGACGGCGGCCTTGTTGTAGAACACCTTGGCCACGATCACCTTGTTGTTCGTGAACGCCTTGTCGCCAAGCTGCTTGGTCGCCGGGTACCCGGCGTCGCTGAAGCACGGGTGGCTCACGTCGATGCCGGTGTCGACGATGGCCACCTTCACGCCGTTACCGGCACCGGGACCGGCGGAGCCACCCGCCTGGTTCCATGCGTCGACGGCATGAATGAGGGCCAGGTCCGGGTCGTCGGCGAGCGGCTGGTACAGCGACTCGTACTGCGCGGTGTGGACCAGTGGCGCCGCCGCGATCGTTGCCAGCGACTCGCCATTGAGCTTGACGGCCACAGCGTTGAGTGAGATGTCGTACTCGCTGGTGACCTTCGCCTTCGGTGCGTTGGCGCGCAACCACTGCTTGAAGTCGTTGCGCTCGGCCGTCAGGCGCGCCCTGACCGATTTCACCGTGTTGCTGTCGAAATCGATCTTCTTGCCCTGTGTCGGGCGGGTGGACGGCGCGATCGACAGCGGGTCGCCGTTGAGCTGGACCAGGGCCACGCTCGTGTCAACGCCGCCCACAGTAGACGTTCCATCGGTGCTGGCACTCGATTTCGCCGTGCTCGGTGCCGCGCTCGCGTTGTTCAGGGGTGCCAGTATGAACGTCGCTGTAATAGCGACCGTGGCACCGGTTAGAAGCGGACGGAGTCGTCTCATGAATGCTCCTGCCAGTGGAGTGGGGGTCAACGCGGTCGGAGGTATGACCGCGGCTACCGACAACGTAACGCCAGTCACAGTCCGCGCATAGATCTGTAGGGGGTAGGCGGGGGTTGGCGACTTCCGCGTCGGGTCTAGCTTCCGTCGTTGCACTGGCGTAAACCGGCACCAAAGCGGCAATTAGGCTTGTCGCATGCAATGCAGCGGCCGACTCCTGATCGGCTCGCTCACCAGACATCGACTCGGCTGGTAGCGTTCCACTGTGCCCGCTCCGTACCCATTTGCGCCGCCGCATGCCGAGGGATTTCTGGACGTTGGCGATGGCCATGAGATGTATTGGCAGGTCCGTGGAGATCCCGGCGGCCAGCCGGCTGTGATCGTCCACGGCGGACCGGGGGCCGGCATGCCCGGCGGCACGCCGAGGGCGTTCGACCCGGAGCGCTTCCGGATCATCCTGTTCGATCAGCGGGGCTGTGGCCGCAGTACGCCACACGCCAGCGATCCGGAGACCAGCCTTGTCCAGAACACCACCCCGCACCTGGTGGATGACCTGGACCGACTGCGGGAGTTCCTCGGTGTTGATCGGTGGCTGATGTTCGGCGGTTCGTTCGGCTCCGGCTTGGCCTTGGCGTACGCGCAGCGTCACCCGGATCGGGTGTCCGGGCTGGTGCTGCCGTCGCTGTGGCTGATGGGTGCCGCCGACGTCGACTGGCTCTACCGAGGCGGCGTGGCCCGGCTGTTCCCGAAGGAGTGGGATCGGTTCCGGAAGGGGTTCGAGGGCCAGGCCATCCTGAACTCGTACGTGGAAAGGCTGGCCGACCCCGATCCAGCGGTACGGACGGGAGCCACCGAAGCGTGGACTCGCTGGGAGGATGCGGTGCTCTCGCTTGAGCCCGGAGCCACGGCGAACTTCTACCACAGCGGTTCCGGCCCGGCGGCGACGGCATTCGCCCGGATCTGTTCGTGGTATGCCGCGAATGACGGCTTCGGCGTCGGCGACACCATCCTCGACGCGGCCGGCCGGTTGGCCGGAATCCCCGGCGTGATCATCCATGGGCGCCACGACTTGAGCTGCCCGGCCGATCGGGCCTGGCAGTTGGCCCAGCGCTGGCCGGACGTTGAGCTGATTATCAACCCCGACAGCGGGCATCAGGGAAGCGCGGCCGCCACGGCACTGGTTTACGCTGCCGTAAACCGGTTCGCCGGCTAGTCTTCCGGCGGCTCCGGCCAGAGCGCTCCGATGATTTGGATCGCGAGATCGTCCTCGTTCGCCGAAGGCCATCCGCCGGAATGCCGGCGTCGGTAGTAGCCAGACCGCGTGATGGGCCGGAGCCAGAAGCCGTTGTACCAGGTGGGGCAGTAACCGGAAGCCGTCAACGACCACTGGCTCCGGCGCGAGTTGGAGCAGGTCCTCGACGATCATGCCGAACGCCTCGCCCCGGAACCAGCCGAAGGTCTCCAGCATCGTCTCGGGCGACCGGTTCAGCCACCGCTCGTCCAGCCACCGCGCCAGCCGCCGGTCGTCCAGCCGCCGCGCCAGCCCGACACGGACAAGACGCCGTTGTCGACAAGCCGGCCGGCGGGTGCTGATGGCCTTATCCACCGGGAATCCGATCGCGGGTTGCGGCGTTGTGATCCGCGAGCGGGGAGCCCGGATTGCTCCCGGAAAAGGCCCGGATCGCTGCCGGAAAAGGAGGAGACCGTGGAGATGTTGTGGCCCGAACTTGACCTTGCCGAGCGGTACCAGCGTGCCCAGACGTACTTCGACGCCGGCGACTACAGCACGGCGCGCCGGCTCCTGGTCGACGTCGTCGACGCCGAGCCGGGCCACCAGGCGTCCCGGATGCTCCTGGCGCGCAGCTACTACCACTCAGCCGCGCTGCGCCTGGCCGAGGAGCAACTGCGAATCATCATCGATCGGGATCCGGCCGAGGCGTACGCCCATCTGATGCTCGGCCGCACTCTCCAGCGGCTGGGTCGTGACCGGGAGGCCCGACCATACCTGCGTATGGCCTCGGCGATGCGGGGCGCGCCGGAAGGCGAGTAGTGCCGTGACCTCGGGCGTAGGCGGTCGCCGGCTTGGGTAACCAGCCGGTGACGAGCGCCACGCTCGGGGTAATCGACGGCGACACCTGGCGACTTCACCGGCGGCTACGGCTATCTTTTAGCCGGACGCTTCAACCGGACGCGTAGCCTTCCCCCCGAGCTACGGAGCCCGAACCCGAGCTGCGAAGCCGCGAGACGAAGGTGATCATGGACGCCGGCAAGCCGAAGGTTACCGTCGTTGTGCCGACGTACAACGAGCGCGACAACCTTCCAAAGATCGTCGGATTGCTGGCCGCGCTCCGGCTGCCCGATCTCGGCGTGCTGGTGGTCGACGACAATTCACCGGACGGCACCGGTGAGGTGGCCGACAAGCTGGCCATCGAGGCACCGATCCCGGTTGCGGTGCTGCACCGCACGGTCAAGGACGGGCTGGGCCGGGCGTACGTGGCGGGGATGGCTCGAGCGCTGGCCGAAGGCGCCGACGTGGTGATTCAGATCGACGCCGATCTCTCGCACCCGGTCGAGGTCATTCCGGAGATGATCGAGAAGCTGTCCACGACGGACGCGGCGGTCGTGCTCGGATCCCGGTATGTGCCTGGCGGAGCGGTCGCCGACAACTGGCCGTGGCACCGCAAGGCCCTGTCGGTGTGGGCGAACTTCTACGTCAACGCGATCCTTCGGCTCGGCGTCAAGGACGCCACCGCCGGGTTCAAGGCATGGCGGGCCAGCACGCTCCGTGCCATCGATGTCGAAGCGGTGCGCAGCAATGGGTACGCGTTCCAGGTCGAGATGAACTACCGGACGGTGCATCGCGGCCTGCGGATCGCCGAGGTGCCGATCCATTTCGAGGACCGCACCAACGGCGTATCCAAGATGAGCCTCGGGGTGCAGATCGAGTCGGCGCTGGTGCCGTGGAAGCTGCTGATCGGCCGTGCTGGTACCGACCGGACCACGGCCGGTGCCAGCACGGCCGGCGATGAGCAGGCAGCCGGCGAGAGCGGCACCACCGCCTAGTCGGCCGGCCACCGGCGACGGGCCGGCGTTGTCGGGATCTGATCCCACCACCAGGGCAGTTCCAGCGGTCGCCAGCCGGCATCCGGGCGGAAGTCGCACCAGGACCCGTCGAACGGGAACCGGCCGCGCTCCGCATCGGCAATCGCTCGTCGGCCCTCGGCGCGGATCGCCGTGGCCTCGTCGTTGGTCCAGAACATCGGATGGCCCGCCACCTGCGCGAACTCGTCCTCATCCTTCCACTGCGCGGTGCCATCGGGCGCGATCACCACGTCTAGCGTCTGGTCGTGGCTGTCGATCCCGCCGAACCATCGGACCGGCGGGGTTTCCAGATTGACGTACCAGCCGGTGAAGTCGCCGGCATGGCTCCAGGACCACCAGACGGTATGGGCGGCGCCGGCGCGGATCAGGACCACGTTCGAGTACGCGTGCCAGACGTCGCGGACCAGGAGGGTCGGCGCTGTCATCTCGTCGTAGAAGCTGAGGTTCCGGGTCCGCTTGCCGTCCAGGCCGACCCGTCGGAGCACGTGTGACCCGTGCCCGATCCAGAGCAGCAGGCCGCGACCGTCGTCGCTGATCACCCGCAAGGTCTCAAGCTGCCCGATGCGACCATCCGGGTACAGGCCACGCCGCACGACGGTCTGGCCCGGTTCGAAGGTCACCGCCGTAGATTAACCCGCGCCGCCCGGCTCAGCGATCACCCGGCTCGATCACGGCCGCAGCAGATCAGACCGGGTAAAGGTGATCAGGTCGCCGTCTTCGGCGGTGGCCCGGAACCCGCAACCTTCCAGCACCGCACGCGACGGCAGGTTCTTCTTCGCCGTCCGGGCGGTGATCCGTTCGACGCCGTCCTGGGCCAGCGCCCACTCGGCGAGGGCGGCTAGTGACTCTTTGGCGATGCCCATGCCACGTGCCGGGCCGATCACGCCGAAGCCGACCTCGACCGCACCGTCAGCGGGCACCGAATGGAAGCCGATGTCGCCGACAACGAGGCCATCGTCGTTGCGGACGATCTGATACAAGCCGAAGCCGGGCCGGATCTGATCGCCGGTACGCCGGCTGAAGCTGTCCGCGGCTGACAGCGTGCCGGAAAACGGGTAGCCGGGCGCCCAGTCGTCGTCTTTCGCACCGTCTACCAGCAACGCCGATGCCTGCTCGGTGGTCAGCTCTCGGAGGGTCACGTGGGTACTGGTGATGACGTTGGGCACGTTCCGGCTTCCCTAGATCCGATTCTCCTGAATGCACCAGATGCCTGGTTTGGCCAAGGCCGGGTCCGACCTTACCCGGTGGCCGGGCACCGGAGCACGGGATATAACCACCGTGACGGCTGACGGTCCGGGCCAGGCAGTCCGAGTCAGGCCGCCAATTCGGCGAGGTACGCGTCCAGGGCGCGGTACGACTGGCGAGCGCCCTCTTCCATCCCGGAACCGACCATGGCGTCGCGGTCGGCCTGGTTCTCGAAGGTCAAAGTGCCAGTGATCGTGGTCCTTGCACCCTCGGCCTGGAAGCGCAACTGCTGTATGGAAACATGGCCGGGCGCGCCCTCGTACTCGAACGTCATGACGATCAGCTCGTGCTCGGCGATCTCCCGGAATTCGCCGCGGAACGCCCAGCGCTCGCCGTTGTCGCCGTGCTCGACGAACCTCCAGGATCCGCCGGGGCGGAAATCGAGGAGGTCGACGTCCATCTTGTGGCCGCGCGCCCACCAGTGCTTGAGATGTTCGGCCTCGGTGTGCGCGGCCCAGACTAGATCCAGCGGCGCGTCGACGGTACGCGTCATGGTCAGCTCCCGGTCGCCTTGCAGGGTGCCGATGAAGTCATCTGTCATGATCGTTACTCCTTTGCCGTTCGTTGGCCTGGACGTCGCGCAGGTAGCTGTCGAGCCGCTGGTATTGCTCGTCCCAGAAGCGCCGGTATTGCTCGGCCCACTCGCTGACCTCACGAAGTGGTTGCGCCGCGAGGTGGCAGGGCCGCCACTGAGCATCCCTCCCGCGGATGATCAAACCCGCCTGTTCCAGCACCTTGAGGTGCTTGGAGACCGCTTGCAGGCTGATCGGAAACGGTTCGGCGAGCTCGTTGACGGTGGCTTGGCCGTCGGCCAGCCGGGCCAGGATCGCCCGCCGGGTCGGATCGGCTAGGGCGGCGAAGATCATGCTCAGCTGGTCCACCGCGACATCCCTGCTCATCCTCCAATTCAACCAGTCGGTTGTTCAACCAATGGGTTGAGTATGCGCCCGGCCTGGCCGGGCCGCAACCACTTCGCACATTCCTCGACGAACTTTCTTCGACGAAATCGCCGATCCGGCTTCGGCCCGGTTTCGCGTAACATCCGCTGCCATGACGGCCGACTCCGCCCCGCCTGACGCCCTGCCAACGGGTGTTCGTGCCGGGTACGCCCTGGGCTCGATCGCGACCGGAGCGTTCGGCACGGTACCTGGGCTGCTGCTCTTGCCGTACCTGACCGACTCGCTGGGCACGGCCGCGTTCGCGGCCGGCTTGCTGGTACTGGTGCCGAAGGCGTGGGACGTGCTGGTCAACCCGGTGGCCGGCCGGATCTCCGACCGGACTCGCACCGGCTGGGGTGCCCGCCGCCCGTACCTGCTGGTTGCGGGGCTGGTGATGTCGGTGCTGTTCGCGGCCATCTTCGCGGCGCCGTTCGGTGCGGGCGGACCGGCCGCCGCCTATGTCGCGGTGGCGTTCCTGGCCACCGCCACCGCCTACGCGTTTTTCCAGGTGCCGTATGTTGCGATGCCGGCCGAGATGACCGACAGCTATGCCGAGCGCACCCGCCTCATGACATGGCGGATCGCCATCCTCGCTGTGGCCATCCTGGTCTCCGGGGCCGTCGCACCGGCGGTGGTCAAGGCCGCCGGTGACGGGATCAGCGGGCACCGGGTGATGGGCGTGTTCGTCGGCGCGCTGATCGCGATCGGTGCCCTCGGCGCGTTCTTCGGGACCCGGAGCGCTCCGACCGGTCACGTCACCGAGAGCGAGCCCACCCTGCGTCGGCAGGTCGCCGTCGCTCGTGGCAACCGGCCGTTCGTCACGCTGCTGACCGTCTTCGTGATTCAGGCGATCGGGATCGGCACCATGCTCGCCGGGGTGAAGTACATGGCCGACCACGTTCTGGACCGTCCCGACGCCGGACCGACGTTCCTGTTCGCCTCGTTCGTGGGCCCGGCGTTGCTGGTGATGCCGGCGTGGACACGCGTCGGCGAGCGGATCGGCAAGCGGCGGTCGCTGGCAATGGCGTCGGTCATCTTCGCGGTCGGTGCTTTCGGCCTGCTGGCGGCTTGGTCCACTCCGCCGGTGGTGGCCTACGCCCTGACCGCGGTGGTCGGTTGCGGGTACGCCGGCCAGCAGGTGTTCGCACTGGCCATGCTTCCCGACTGCATCGCCTACGACGATGCCCGTACCGGGCGCCGGCAGGCTGGTGTCTTCACCGGGCTGTGGACTGCCGGCGAGACGTTCGGGCTGGCCCTCGGCCCCGGCGTCTTCGCGCTGATCCTGCAGGTCAGCGGGTACGTGTCGTCGAGTTCCGGGACATCGGCGGCGCAGCCGTCGAGCGCCCGCGCCGGGATCCTGATCGGATTCACGGTGGTGCCGGCCCTGCTTGTCGGCCTGGCCACGCTGCTGCTCCGCCGGTATGACCTGACGCCGGAGCGGCTCGCGGGCGTCCAATCCCATGCCGCCGATGCTCCGGTAGGTTGACCGCTGTGTTCGATGCTCTGCCCGAGACGGGCGTACCGGCCAAGCAGGTCCTGGACGAGCTGGCGGCATTACGCGGCGGCGACCTGCCCACGCACGGTGGGCGACTGTTCGCGTACGTGTACGACCCGGCCGTCGACGGCCTCGACGACCTGGCGGTCTCGGCATATGCGCTGTCGGCGCACGTCAACGGCCTTGACCCGCTGGCCTTTCCAAGCCTCCTGGCCACTGAGAACGCGCTGGTGGCCGCCGCCGCACGGCTGCTCGGCGGAGGTCCCGGCACCTCGGCCGAGGGTGTCGTCGGCAGTGTGACCAGCGGCGGTACCGAGTCGCTGATTCTCGCGGTGAAGGCCGCCCGCGACGCCCGCCCGGAAATCGGCGCGCCCCGGCTGGCGGTTCCGGTCACCGCGCACGCGGCGTTCGCCAAGGCCGCGCACTACCTCGATGTGGCGCTCGATCCGGTGCCGGTCGATCCGGCCACATTCCGTGCGGTGCCGGAGGCGATGGCTGCCGCGATCACGCCGGAGACGGTACTGGTGGCCTGCTCGGCGCCCTCGTACGCGCACGGTGTCGTGGATCCGGTTGCCGAGATCGCCGCCGGGGCCGCCGCACGCGGCGTGCGCTGCCACGTCGATGCCTGCTTCGGCGGCTGGATCCTGCCGTATCTGCGCCGGCTCGGTGCCGACCTGCCTGACTTCGACCTGTCCGTGCCAGGTGTCACCAGCATCTCGGTGGACCTGCACAAGTACGCGTACTGTCCGAAAGGCGTGTCGGTGTTGCTGCACCGGTCGGCGGAGCTGCGCAAGCCGCAGTTCTTCGCGTTCGCCGACTGGCCCGGCTACACCATGATCAATCCGGTGATTCTGTCCACCCGCTCCGGCGGCCCGATCGCCGGAGCGTTCGCCACCTTGCGCCACATCGGCGATGAGGGCTACCTGCGGCTGGCGGCGCGGACCCGGGACGCGGTCGCCGGCCTGGCCGACGCGGTTACCGCGACCGATGGCCTCGAGCTGCTGGCCCCGGCCGCGACCACCGTGGTGTGCATCGGCTCGGCGGATCCGAGCCTGGACCTGTTCGTGCTCGCCGACGAACTGGCTGTCCGCGGCTGGCACACCCAGCCGCAGCTGCCCTATGGCGAGATGCCGCCCTCGATTCACCTGACCGTCACCGCTTCGGTGCGAGACCAGGTACCGGCGTTTCGCGTGGCGCTCGCCGACGCGGTTGGCGCGGCCCTGGCCGCCGGTCCGGTCGAGATGCCGCCACAGTTGGCCGAGATGGCCGGTGCGCTGGCTCCGGACGACCTGACCCCGGAGCTGGTGGAGGGGCTGGCCGCGACGTTCGGGCTGGGTGGTCCCAGCACCGAGCCGCCTCGGATGGCGATGGTGAACTCACTGCTGGCCGCCGCTCCAGCGGCACTGCGCGAGCGGTTGCTGATCGAGTTCGTGAGCCTGCTGCAGCGCCCGTCCTTCTAGAAACCCGTTCCAGAAGCCCGTTCCAGGAGCCCGTTTCAGGAGCACCCCACCGGTGCCGATCAGGTGCGCGGGTCCTCGCCGCTGTTGAGGAGCGCGGCCAGCGGCAGCGTCGCGGCACCGAACGCCACCGCGTCCGGTCCCAGCTCACTCAACTCAATGCTGACCTGGCCGTACGGCTGTGCCAGCGCCTGCGCCCCGGCGGCCGCCCGGATCTGCGCCAGCGCGTGACCGCCCAGCGCCAGCCCGGCCCAGCCGCCCAGCACCACGCGTTCCGGGTTGAACAGGTTGATCAGGTTGCCGATACCGGCTCCGAGGTAGCCCGCGGTCTCGTCGAGCAGCCGGGCGGCGGATTCGTTACCGGCCTCGGCGGCCTCGACAAGCGCGGCGATCTGCGCGGCCTCATCGGCTCCTGCCGACGCCGGCCCGTACTGATCCAGGATGCTCTCGGCGCCTACGTATGCCTCCAGGCATCCGCGCGCGCCGCACCGGCACGCGCGTCCGCCATGCACCAGGGTGGTGTGCCCCCACTCACCGGCGCTGCTGCTCACGCCCTGGTATGGAGCGCCGTCGCTGATGATGGCGGCGCCGACACCGGACCCGACCAGTGCGACGATGGCGTACCGGGCGCCGCGCGCGGCTCCGAACCACATCTCGGCCTGCGCCTGGGTCTGTGCGCCGTTGCCGATCAGGATCGGCGCCGTCACGTCGAGCGCTCGCAGCATCTCGACCAGCGGCACCGCCTTCCAGTCAATGGTCGGCGCGTGCACCAGGATCTGCTCGCCTTGCTCGACGATGCCGGGCACGCCGACCCCGATGCCGATGATCGATTCGGTCGAGCCGGATACGGCGTCGAGCACCTCGTCGATACCGGCCACGATCTCGGCGGCGACGGCGACCGGTGCGGGCCGGACCGACGGCAGCGGCCGGACCGTGCCGGCGACCTTCTCCATGGCGAGGTCGAACAACTCCACGTTGACGCCGGTCTCGCCCACATCCACTCCGACGACGAACCCGTACGACGGGTCGACCCGCAGCAGGACCCGCGGCCGGCCGCCGCCCGAGTCGACCTGTCCGGCCTCGATGATCAGCCGATCCTCGATCAGCTCCGCGGTCACCGTGGAGACCGTGGCACTCGAAAGTCCGGTTTGCTGGCTGAGTTCAAGGCGACTCAGCGGGCCGTCGAAGAAGAGCTTGGACAGCAGAACGGAGCGATTGTGGCGACGAATGTCGCGCGTGGTGGTTCGGTTCGATTCCATGCGCGCACTTCTTTTCCAGGCGGGTGGCAGGGTCAGCGGCAAGCGCGAAGGGCCGAGCGTACGACCCGCAGCAATCTTGACGCCAACCCCCGTAGACTTGTTTAATTCAAGACATAACTCAATACTCAAAAAAAGTATTTATGACCAAGACGACGATCCGTCGTCAAAGGAGAACCATGACCTACGATCGCGGCTTGGTGCCGGATTTCCGATGGGGCGCTGCGACGTCGGCCTACCAGATTGAGGGCGCGGTCGACGAAGACGGAAGATCGCCGTCCATTTGGGACACCTTCTGCCGGGTACCGGGCGCGATCGCCGGCGGCGACACCGGCGATGTGGCTTGCGATCACTATCACCGCTGGCCGGAGGATATCGCTCTGATGCGGCGGCTCGGTCTCGATTCGTACCGGTTCTCCATCGCCTGGCCGCGAGTGCTACCCGAGGGCACCGGCCGGATCAACAAGCCCGGTCTCGATTTCTACGACCGCCTGGTCGACGAGCTGCTCGCGGCCGGCGTCACCCCGTTCGCCACCCTCTACCACTGGGACCTGCCACAGGTGCTGCAGGACCGGGGTGGATGGCCGAACCGCGAGACTGCGTACGCGTTCGCGGAGTTCGCCGGCGCGATCGGCACCCGGCTGGGCGACCGGGTCCAGGACTGGTTCACCGTTAACGAGCCGCTGTGCGCGGCCTGGATCGGACACCTGGAGGGCCGGATGGCCCCGGGCGTGACCGATCTGGCTCAGGCCGTGCCGGCCTCGCATCACCTGCTGCTGGCGCACGGTCTGGCGGCGGCGGCGCTGCGCACCACGGCGCTGATCCCGGCCCGTATCGGCGCGGTGCTCAATCTCAGCCCGATCGAGCCGGCCGGCGACTCCGAGGCGGACGTGGCCGCGGCCCGGCGGGCTGACGGCCACACCAACCGGTGGTGGCTCGACCCGCTCTATGGCCGGGGCTACCCAGCCGACATGATCGACGTGTACCGCATGGAGCCACCGGTGCGTGACGGCGACATGGACCTGATCGCGACGCCGACTGAGCACTTCGGCCTCAACTACTACTTCCGCCAGGTCGTGAAGGACGACCCCGCCGGCCCGGCGCCGTACGCGCAAATGGTCAGCGTCCCGAACTGGAAATTCACCGACATGGGCTGGGAGGTTAATGCCGGCGGCCTGGAAGACCTGCTGGTACGCGTCGCGGGTGAGTACGGCGCGCAGCGCATCTACGTCACCGAGAACGGCTCGGCCTGGAACGATGAGGTGGAGCCGGACGGCAACGTCAACGACAAGGAGCGGGTCGGATACCTCGAGGACCACGTCGAGGCGGTGATTCGCGCCGCCGACCGGGGCGCCCCGGTGGCCGGCTACTTCGCCTGGTCGCTGCTGGACAACTTCGAGTGGGCCTACGGCTACGCCCAGCGCTTCGGTCTGGTGCACGTCGACTACGAGAGCCAGCGCCGGACCATCAAGGCCAGCGGTTACCGGTACGCGGACATCATCGAGGCGCACCGGGCCAAGCACAAACCCATTGCCAAGCACAAACCCATTCAGGTATAGCCTGCCGCGGCCTGGCCGCGACGGGGGGAGGATGACGGGCGGGCTCGCCGAGCCCGCCCGTCATCGCGCTGTTTGCGTCAGCCTTGGGCGCGCCAGCGCGCGATCGTGTCCTTCCACCACAACCCGCTCCTCTTGAGCGTGCGCACCTGGGTCTGGTAATCGACCCGGACGATGCCGAACCTCTTCGCATAGCCTTCGGCCCACTCGAAGTTGTCCAGCAGCGACCAGGCGAAGTAGCCGCGTACGTCGACCCCGGCCGCCTGGGCGTCGGCGACCGCACCGAGGTGCCGTTCCAGGTAGTCGACCCGGTTGGCGTCCTCGACGAAGCCGTTGGCGTCGCTCGTATCGTCGAACGCCGCGCCGTTCTCGGTGATGACCAGCGGTACGCCCGGGTAGTCGCGATGTAGCCGGACCAGCAACTGGCGAAGCCCGTCAGGCCGGATGTCCCAGCCCATCGCGGTCCGCGGCAGGCCGCGATCGATACGGCGTTCGACCGGCCGTCCATCCGGCCGGGTGCGGTTGCCGTTCTCATCAGTTCCGGCGAACACCGAGTCGGTGTAGTAGTTGACACCAAGCACGTCGATGGGGGTGCTGATGATGTCCAGATCGCCGTCCCGGATCGGTAGGGCGATACCCCGCTGGTCGAGTTCGGCGACGATGTCAGCCGGGTACTGTCCGCGCAGCAGCGGGTCGAGGTAGATGCGAGCGCCGATGCCGTCGGCCCGCCGCGCCGCCGCCACGTCGACCGGGTCATCCGAGGCCGGAATGGCGTTGCCCATGACCAGCGTGATGCCCAGTTGTACGTCGGCGCCCGACGTCCGCATCCGCTGCACCGCGAGGCCGTGTCCGAGCATCAGGTGATGCGTCGCCTGCATCGCCGCCCCGAAGTCCTTGCGCCCTGGGGCGTGCACCCCGTGCGCGTACCCGAGCATCGCCGAGCACCACGGCTCGTTCAGCGTGGTCCAGACCTTGACCCGGTCGGAAAGCGCGTCGAAGACCAGCATCGAGTAGTCGGCGAACCGCTCGGCCACGTCGCGAACCGGCCAGCCACCGAGGTCTTCGAGTTCCTGCGGCAGGTCCCAGTGGTAGAGAGTGATCCACGGTTCGACTCCGCGGGTCAGCAATTCGTCGGCCAGCCTGCGGTAGAAGTCCAGGCCCGCCTCGTTCGCCGGCCCCCGTCCGCCGGGCTGAACCCGCGGCCACGCGACCGAGAACCGGTAGGAGTCCACGCCAAGGTCAGCGATCATCGCAACGTCGTCCGGCATCCGGTGGTAGTGGTCGCAGGCCACATCGCCGTTGTCGCCGCCTACGATGGCGCCCGGGACGCGGCAGAAGGTATCCCAGATGGACGGTGTGCGGCCGTCCTCGGCGACGGCGCCCTCGATCTGGTACGCCGACGTCGCAACGCCCCAGCGGAACGGCCCGGTGATGCGTTCTGCCACCGAGGTGTCGTACTGAGTATTCGTGCTTTGCATGTCTCTCCCTGCAACGGGCGGGTCCGCGGGCGCGTGCGCCGGTGACACGGATCCGCGGGTGGGCGGCCGTCATCGGACCGCCCACCGGCGGTGGGCGATCGCAGTGTCAGGTTGTGGTGGTTGTACCGGCTGGCTGGGGTGGTGGTGGTGCTTGGTTAAGTGAGTCCGGGCCTGACGGTGCGGGACCTCAACTCGCTTCGATCTCGTGCAGCCAGCACGCCACGCTCCGCGGTGGCGTCCGGCCGTCACGCGGAGCCGCCACCGGAACGCCGAGGACCGGAACCTCGGTGGCACACGGGTCGAAGGCGCGCGGGCAGCGTGGGTGGAACGAGCAACCGCCAGGCATGCTGCGCAGGTCCGGCGGCGAGCCGGGAATGCCGGTCAGCTCCCGGCGCTGGCCGCGCAACGCCGGGAACGAGTGCAGCAACCCGTCGCTGTACGGGTGGAGGGAGTCGGCATAGAGTGCCGCCGACGGTGCCTCTTCGATGATCCGGCCGCCGTACATGATGGCGATCCGGTCGGCGAATTCCACCAGCAATGACAGGTCGTGGGTGATGAACAGGACCGAGAAGCCCAAGCGCTCGCGGAGTTCGACCAGCTGGCCCAGGATTTGCCGCTGCATCACCACGTCGAGGGCGGTGGTCGGCTCGTCCATGATGACGATCTGTGGTTCCAGTGCCAGTGCCATCGCGATCATCACGCGCTGCCGCATACCGCCGCTGAGCTGGTGAGGGTAGCTGTCCAACCGGTCCTCCGAGATGCCGACCATGCTCAGCAACTCGCGAGCCCTCGCCATCCGGGCCGCGGGGCTCAGTCGCGGGTCATGCGCGCGGATGGCATCGGTCATCTGGGCCGAGACCTTGTGCACCGGGTTGAGCGAGTTCATCGCTCCCTGGAAGACGATGGACGTCTCGGCCCACCGGAAGGCTCGCAGATCCCGGTCGTCCAGCGACAGGACATCGTACGGGTCGCTGCCGTCGGGGTGGTAGATCACCCGGCCTCCGCGTATCACCCCGGGTGGCGGCAGCAGCCGGGTCAGTCCGTACGCCAGTGTCGACTTCCCGCTACCGCTCTCGCCGGCCAGACCGAGCACCTCACCCCGGTGAATCGTCAGGCTGACATCGCGGACCGCGCGTACCGATCCCGGGCCGTACCCGTAGTCGACCGTCAGGTTCTTAATCTCCAGTACCGGCTGGTGCGCCACGATCGTGCTGCTCACCGTTCGCCGCCTTTCGTCGCGAGGTTGATGGTGGCGCCGGCACGGGTGGCCGGGACGCTGACCCCGCCCTCCTCCCGGACCACCGGGGTGAAGCCGACGCGCATCCGGGCCGAGCCGTTCCGGGTGCGGATCTTCCGTCCGGTGACACCGCGAAGGCGGGGGTTGACGAACTCGTCGATGCCGAAGTTGACCATCGATAGCGCCGTGCCGAGGATGGCGATGGCCAGCCCAGCCGGGACGAACCACCACCAGGCGCCCTGGTCAAGAGCTTGCTGGCTCTGCGCCCAGAACAGGATGGTGCCCCAGCTCCAGTCGGCGCCACCGCCGATGCCGATGAAGTTCAGCGTGATTTCGGTCATCACGGCGAAGATGACCGTGCCGACGAAGCTGCTCGCGATGACGGCGGTGAGGTTGGGCAGGATCTCGAACAGGATGATCCGCCAGGTCTTCTCACCGCTGGCGCGGGCGGCCTCGACATAGTCGCGCTGGCGCAGCGACAGCGTCTGGGCCCGCAGGATCCGGGCGCCCCAGGCCCACGACGTCACGCCGATGATGGTGGCGACCAGCCAGTCCCCGGCGTCGCTGATCGCCGACGTGATGATGATGATCAGCAGGAGACCGGGCAGCACCAGGAAGACATTGGACAGGGCCGAGAGGACTTCTTCGATCCAACCGCCCAGATATCCGGCGGTGACGCCAATGATGATCGACAGGATCACCGCGATCAGCGCCGAGGCGAACCCGACGAACATCACGCTGCGGGTGCCGATCAGGACCTGGCTGAACACGTCCTGGCCGAGGTGCGTGGTGCCGAACCAGTGCTTCGCCGACGGCCCCTGCAGCAGATCGTGGCCTCGCGCGGATGGGTCGTACGGAGCGATCCACGGCCCGATGATCGCGAAGATCGTGTAAATCAGCACCACGGCCAGGCCGATGCTCGCCTTCCGGTTGCGCAGCAGTCGGAACCGGTCGCGTGTCGATGCCGGCAGATCCTCGGCCGGGACGTCCGGCGTCGCCGTCTTCTCGGAGGTCGAGATTGCCATTTCGATCAGCCCTTCCGCCGGGTGCGCGGGTCAAGCACCAGATACGCGACGTCGGCCAGCAAGTTCGCCGCCAGCACCGCGAGTGTGATGACGAGGAAGATGCCCTGCATGAGCGGGTAGTCGTTGGAGCCGGCGGCCTGCAGCAGGATGTAACCGACACCCGGGTACGAGAAGACGATCTCGACGAGCAGTGCTCCGGCGACGATGAAGCCCAGCGACAACGCGAATCCCGAGACGTTGGGAAGCAGCGCGTTGCGCGCGGCGTAGCTCCACATCACCCGGCGTTCGGAAAGGCCCTTGGCGTGGGCCACCGTTATGTAGTCCTCGCCGGCCACCGTCACCATCATGTTGCGCATCGACAGGATCCAGCCGCTCATCGATGTCAACAGGATGGTCAGGGCGGGCAGGATGCTGTGCCGGATGGCGCTGCCGATGAAGTCCCAGTCCCAGCCCGGGACGACGCCGGGGTCGAAGCCGTTGGACGCGGGCAGGTAGCTGTCCGGCCCGGTGAACACGGTGATGAAGATGAGACCGAGCCAGAAGTACGGAACCGACGCCAGGAACTGGGTGCCCGGCAGGATCGCGTCGACCCACGTGCCACGGCGCCAGCCGGCGAACATGCCGAGTGACGTACCGATCAGGAAGCTCAGCACCGTGGTCACCCCGACCAGGGCGATTGTCCAGGGCAGGCTCTGGCGCAGCACCTCGGACACCGGCGTGGGGAAGAAGGTGAACGACAGCCCCAGGTCACCGTGGAACAACTGCTTCCAGTAGTCGAGGTACTGCTTCCACAAGCTCTCCTTCTTGTCCAGGCCGAACAGCACATAGAGCGAGTGGATCGCGTTTGTGCTCATCTGACCCTGGTACCGGCTCAGCAGGGCCAGCACCGGGTCTCCGGGGATCATCCGCGGGATGAAGAAATTAATCGTGATCGCGGCCCAGGCGGTGAATAGGTAGAACGCGAGGCGCTGCAGGATGAATTTCACTTCGTCACCACCGGGGAGTCGTCGCTGGCCGGGGCCACCGCGTCGCGGCCGGTGGCCGTCGGCGCTTGCGCCGATGCCGCGACTACGGTGCGGGCCGGTGCACCATCGGCCGTGTCCTGGTCGTAGAGCCAGCACGAAGCCCAATGGCCGTCAGCATCGCTGATCTCGATGCGGGGCGGGAGGTCGATGGCGCATCGGGCCATGGCGAACGGACAGCGGGGATGGAACCGGCACCCGGAGGGCGGGTCGATCAGGCTCGGCGGCTCGCCGCTGTCGCCGGCCACGAACCGGCTGCCCTCGTCGGCGTTGCCGGTGATCTGATCCGGGTCCGGGGCCGAGGCGATCAGGAGCCGGGTGTACGGGTGGGCCGGCGACTGAGTGACGGTCTCGCTGTCGCCACCCTCCACCATCCGCCCGGCGTACATGACCAGGGTTTCGTCGGCGAAGTACCGGGCCGAGGCGATGTCATGGGTGATGTAAAGGATCGCCAGTTGGAGGCGTTCCTTCAGGTCACGGAGCAGGTTCAGGATGCCGAGCCGGATCGACACGTCGAGCATGGACACCGGCTCATCGGCGAGCAGCACGTCCGGATCGGCACCGAGAGCGCGCGCAATCGCCACTCGCTGGCGCTGACCGCCGGACAGTTCATGCGGGAACTTGGGCAGGTAGTTCTCCGGCGGGGTCAGGTGTACCCGGCGGAGCAGGTCGCCGAGCGCCAGCTCAAGCTCCTCGGCGTTGTTGCCGGCGCGGCCGTGGATGCGAAGCGCACGGGTCAGGTGATAGCGCACGGTGTGCACCGGATTGAGCGAGGCGAACGGGTCCTGAAAGATCATCTGTACCTGGCGGCAGTACGCCCGGAACCGGCGGCCGCCACGCACCCGTACCGGCTCGCCGTTCAAGCGGATGTCGCCGTCGGTGCGCTGGTAAAGATGGGCCAGCAAGCGCGCAACCGTCGACTTGCCGGACCCCGATTCTCCGACCAGAGCGGTGACCCGGCCGCGGTGCAGGGTGAGGTCGACGTCGTCGACCGCGTGCACATAACGGGCGCCGCCGCGCAGCAGTCGACGGCCCTGCCGGCGTACGGCGAAGTGTTTGGTGAGGCCTTCGGCCTCGAGCACCACCTCGTCGACGGTGGTGGGGGCATTGGTGGCTGCAGTCATCGAGCGTCCGTCCTGGGTCTTCGGTCCATCGTTGTGGTTTCTCCCGGGCGGGGTAACCCGCCCGGGAGAACCGATTTCCACCGGCTAGTCGCCGGTCATGACGCCGGGGTCAGGTGCATGACCACGTCCAGCGCGTTGAGCTGGGTCGGCTGCGCCGGAGCGTAGGGGTTGGCGTCGTCCGGCCAACCCACCCAGTTCTTCGTGCTGTACTCGCCGCCGGCGTTCGGAGCCATCAGTGGCACCATCGGCATCTGCTCGACCATGATCTTCTGCAGCGTGTTCAGCGCCGCGGTGCGGGCTGCGTCGTCGCTCGCGTTGGCGTACGCCTTGAGAGCGGCGGTCGCCGACGGGCTCTGGAACCGGCCGTAGTTTCCGGCCACGCCAGCGGTACCGATCGGCTTGTAGATCGCACCGTCCATGATGTTCTCGTACATGTCGTACGGAGTGGCACCCGAGTTGGTCCAGTGCAGGACGGCGTCGAAGTTGCCGGTGTCGACGTTCTTGAACCAGGCGTCCTGGTTCGCCTTGTCGATCTTGGCGGTGATGCCGATCTGGGACAGGTTGTCCTTGATGATCTCAAGGTCGGTCTGGTAGTCCGACCAACCGGCCGGGTCCGACAGGGTGATGGTCACGGCCTTGCCGGTCGGGTCCTTGAGGGTGCTGCCGGCGAACGTGAAGCCGGCACCGGTGAGCAGGGTCTTGGCGCCAGCGACGTCAACGGTCTGATTCTGGCCCTTGTACTCCGGCGCGATGAACGAGTCACCGGCCGGGGTCGGGATCCCGGTGACGTTGGTGATCTGCGGGTAGAAGTAGCCCGCCTCGCCCTGGGTGAAAATGTCCTGGCGGTTGATCACCATGCTGACCGCGCGGCGCAGGGTCGCGTTGTCCCAAGGCTTCTTCTGGGTGTTGAACCACAGCCCGTGCGCGCCCAGCGTCGGCGGGAACCACAGCTGGTAGTGCTCCGGGTCCTTGTTGGTGTAGACGGCCTTGTAGTTCGAGATGAACACGAAGCTCCACTCGCACGAGCCATTGGCCAGGGCGGTGGTCTGCGCGTTGTTGTCGTTATAGGAGGTGTAGCGGATCTCCTTGACCTTCGGCAGCGTCTGCCAGTACGAGTCGCGCTCGGTCAGCGTCACCGTCTGCGGGGTGAAGCTCTTGAGTACGTACGGGCCGGTGCCGATCGGCTTCTGGTTGGTGTCCGTGGCCGGGTCCTTGATCGTCGACCAGATGTGCTTGGGCACGATGAACTGGCTCAGCACCTTGGTCTGGTTGACGAACTGGGACGACGGGAAGGTCAGGTTGACCGTGTTGCCGGACGCCGTGATGTCACCGAACGGAATGGCGTTCTGGTTCAGCGCGGCGTTGCCCTTGAGCAACTGGAACGTGAACGCCACGTCCTCGGCGGTCATCGGCTGGCCGTCGGACCACTTGACGCCGTCCCGGATGGTCAGCGACAGACTCTGATAGTTGTTGCTCCAGGTCCACTTGGTGGCGAGCCACGGCTTGCCCGGGTCGGCCGGACGAACCTGATTCGTCATCACCAGGGGTTCGTAGATCATGAAGCGGTAGCCCAGCGACGCACCGGCCGACGAGCCGACGAACGGGTTGCTGTTGTTCGTCTGCGGGCCGTTGGGCATGCCGACGTTGAGCACGGTGACGCTGTTCTTCGTCGAGGTCTTGCCGCTGCTTCCGCAGGCGGCCAGACCGGCGGCCGCAACGACGCCGACTAAGGCGACCGCGGCCAGTCTGGTGACGCGCATGGATCCTCCTGGGTCCTTGCTGGTTATTCCGGGGTTGGTGGGGTCGAACGTTCGGGGTCGACTCCTGGCTCGAGGCCGGCGGCCGATGAACCGGTCCGGTCACGAACCCTGTGTCACGGTGGTGGTGCGTGGTGCGGTGTTGAAGGGCGTGCGGGATTGCGCCGTCACGCGCCGCGTGACGGTGGCTTGTCGGATATGCGGTTAGTTCGTCGTGCGTGCCGAGCCGGTCGATCCGCGTATCACGAGCGACGTGGGGATCACATTCGGCTCGTGGGGGATGGGAACGCCGGCGAAGTGGGACAGCAGCATGCGGGCGGCGGTCGCGCCCATCTGCCGCAACGGCTGCCGCACCGTTGTCAGTGGCGGATCGGCGTGCGCTGCCGCCGGGACGTCGTCGAAGCCGACGACGGCTATGTCGTCGGGCACCCGGCGCCCCGACTCTCGCGCGGCCTGCATGGCGCCGACCGCCGAGAGGTCGTTGTGGGCGAAGATGGCATCGAATTCGAGACCGGAGGCGATCGCCTGCTTCACCGCGTGGCGCCCGCCGTCGAAGGTGAAGTCGCCCTCGACGACCAGCCGTTTGTCCAGGGTGATCCCGGCCTCGTCGTACACCGCGCGGAAACCGCCGAGGCGCTCTTGAGTGCAGCCGAACGCCTCGATGCCGGTGATGACGAGCGGCTTCGTACGCCCGATGCCGACCAGGTGCCGGGCCACCAGTTCGCCGCCGTATCGGTTGGTGGTAGCCACCGACGGGAACTGTGGCTGGTGCCCGCGGTCGTCGATCAGCACCACCGGCAGCCCACGCTCGTGTAGCTCGGCGATGTAGTCCAGGGTGTTCTCCGGCTCGATGACGAGCAGGCCGTCGAACGACTTCGCCGAGACGTGAGTCGCGAACTGGCGCATCGACTCCTCACCACGGTTACATGTGAACAGCAGGAGACCGTAGCTCTCGCTCTCCAGAACGTCGACCGCTCCCTGAACGACATCGCTGATCCACGGCCAGGTCAGGGATGGCACGAGCATGCCGACGATGCGGGTATGCCCGCGGGCCAATCCGACCGCACGCGCGCTCGGCACGTATCCCAGTTCCTCGATCACCTGCCGAACCCGGTTCGCGGTAGCGATATCGAGTTCGCCCTTGCCATTGAGGACTCGGGAGACGGTCGTCTTGCTGACGCCGGCGCGTGCGGCGACATCGGCGATTGTGATCGGCATGCCTCCCCCTCACTCGCGCGGCGGTGCGGTGCATTCCGTTCCCGGAACCGGTAACGGAAGCGGTTCCGTGAGGCCGAGTCAACCGGAGTAACGCGCATCACGTCAATAACAGCGAGGTAACGAAAAGCACTAAATTCGAGTCTCCAACAAAGCCGGGTATCCACAGCGGGGGATGTGCCCAGCACCTTGACCTGCTCAAATAGCTGGCCTTGAGCCAAAGCCGCAGGTTACGTGCGGGTTACCAGCTAGGACAACGCTGCCCGAAATGTCCACCGAGTATGGCCGCCATCGGCGACCAGGTCCGCGCCGCTTGTAGACCTTGGTCGGTCGAGGCCCCGTTGGCGGACTCAATCGACCAAGATCTAGGCAACCCTAGGTGCCGCGGTAGCGACGCCGGTCCGCGCGTACGAGTCCAGGCGGGCGCAGCTAAACGGGCACCCCGCCCAGCCGGACCGAGTACAGCCAATCGTTGACGCGTGCCACGTCGGGCAGTGCCGGCAGCGGCGTGGCCTCAAGCGCGTCATCGACCTCCCGATGCAGTTGAAGCCGCCAGGCGTCCACCGTCTCCCAAGGCAACTCGCCCCCGCGCACGGCGAGGAGGCTGTCGCGGTTGTCCCCGACATCGAGATCCAGATAGCCGTGCCGCACGCCGTCCACGGCCTCTCGAAGCACGACGTGGGTGCCGGTCGGCAGCGGCGCGGACATCGTGGGCATGGGGCACATACTGCCGGATGGGACGATGCCGGTTCACTCGAATTCCCGGTTCGGCCGGGTGCGAGACTGCTTGGGTGAACGAGATCGCCATTACCGTGGTTGGCCGTGACCGGCCGGGCATCGTGGCCGACGTCTCGGCCCGGCTGGCCGACCTGGGCCTGAACCTGACCGACTCCACCATGACACTGCTGCGCGGTCACTTCGCCATGATGCTGGTCTGCTCCGGCACCGCTGACGTCGCGACGGTGACCGGTGCGCTGGATTCGCTGGATCTGGTGGTGACCGTCCGCCCGGCTCCGGTCGACCAGCCGTGGTCGGCGCCCGGGCGGCCGTACACTCTCGTGGTCCACGGCGCGGACCGGCTCGGCATCGTCTCGGCCGTGACCGCGGCGGTGGCCGGGGCGAGCGGCAACATCACCGACCTGACTACCCGGTTGGTCGGAGACTTGTACGTGCTGACCGCCGAACTGGATCTGCCCACCGACGCGGATGTCGCCGCGCTGCGGGACAGGCTGGCCGGAGTCGGCCGCGATCTCGGCGTCGAGGTCGGCTTGCGCGAGTCCGACGCGGACGTGCTGTGAATCCGTGGGGATGGGCGCCGGCCGGGCCCGGCGAGGTGCGGGCGGCGGTACACGCACCCGCGCCGGTGCTGGCGGCTCCGGGCGCCAAGGTTGACCCGCTGGCCGGCGAGATCATGGCGCTCGCCGCCGACTTGATCGCGACGATGCGGGCGGCCCCGGGCTGCGTCGGACTGGCCGCGAACCAGATCGGCGAACCGGTCAACGTGTTCGCGCTGGACGTGACCGGGCATCCGAAGGCGAAGACGACGCACGGCACGTTTGTGCTCTGCAACGCCGAGATCCTTGAGGCCACCCGCTGGCAGAAGGGCCGCGAGGGCTGCCTGTCGGTGCCGGATCTGACCGGCGACGTCAAGCGCGCCGGCCGTCTGGTGGTGCGCGGTCACTTGCCCGGGACCGCCGATCCGGTCACGGTTACCGCCGATGCGTTCGAGGCCCGGGCCTTGCAGCACGAGATCGATCATTGCGCCGGTTTGCTGTTCCTGGACCGGGTGGCGGGTCCGCACGCGATCTACGCCAGGCAGGTCTACCAGTAAGGGCTGGCCGAAAGCGACAAACTCTACATCGTCATTCTTGAATTCGTAAGTCTTGACTTGCGTTTGCGGGAGTGCCTACATTCGATCATCTTTAGTTAAGTTTACTAATTGATGATCGGGAGGTGCCATGAGATCGGTTCGCCGGTCCGTCGTTGGCGCGTTATCGCTGGCCGTAGTCGCCGCGATCGCCACCGCCGCGTTCCCCGGGTCCGCCACCGCGGCGGGCAGCGTCACCGCGACATTCACCAAGACATCCGACTGGGGTACCGGCTACGAGGCCAAATACACCATCACGAATGGCACGTCGGCCGCGACGTCCAGCTGGAACCTGCAGTTCGACCTACCGTCCGGGCAGCACGTGTCGAGCATGTGGGGCGACCCGTACACGGCGAGCGGGCAGCACATCACCGTGACGAACGCGAGCTGGGACGGTGTCATCGCGCCCGGTGCGTCATACGACGTCGGATTCGACATCGGTTACTCGGGGACCTACGCCGATCCCACCAACTGCACCATCAACGGCGGTCCGTGCGCCGGCGGTGGCGGCGGCGACACCACACCGCCCTCCGCGCCGGCCAACCTCGCCGTCACGGGCACCACGTCGGCAACCGTCTCGCTGTCGTGGTCGGCGTCAACGGACAACGTCGGCGTCACCGGCTACGACGTCTACCGCGGTTCGGCCAAGGTGGGTACGGTCACCACGACCACGTACACCGATAGTGGCCTCGCGGCGTCGACCTCGTATACGTACACCGTGAAGGCGCATGACGCGGCCGGAAATGTGTCGGCGGCGTCGAACTCGGTGACCGGCACCACAACCGCGGCCAGTGACACCACCCCTCCGAGCGCCCCGGCCAACCTGCACTCGACCTCGGTCGCCGCGAGCAGCGTCGGGCTGGCGTGGACGGCGTCGACGGACAACGTCGGCGTCACCGGCTATGACGTCTACCGTGGTTCGGCCAAGGTCGCTACGGTACCCGGCACCACGTACACGGACACCGGGCTGACCGCGTCCACGACGTACACCTACACCGTGAAGGCGCACGACGCGGCCGGAAACATCTCGGCGGCGTCGAACGCGCTGTCCGTGACGACCTCGTCCGGCGGGGATACCCAGGCGCCGACGGCGCCATCGAGCCTGCACGTCACGGCGTTCACCAGCAGCAGCGTGTCGCTGGCCTGGACGGCGTCGACGGACAACGTCGGCGTCACCGGCTATGACGTCTACCGTGGGTCGACCAAGGTGAGCACGGTCACCGGTACCACCTTCACCGACACCGGGCTGACCGCGTCCACGACGTACACCTACACCGTCAAGGCGCACGACGCGGCCGGAAATGTCTCGGCGGCGTCGAATTCGGTCACTCAGGCCACCCAGTCCGGCGGTGGTGGTGGCGGCTATATGCGTACGGCCTACTTCGCGCAGTGGGGCGTCTACCAACGGGCCTACTACCCGAAGAACATCATCACCAGCGGTACCGCGTCGAAGCTCAGCGTCATCAACTACGCGTTCGAGAACATCGACCCGACCAACCTCACCTGCTTCGAGACGATCAAGGCAGCGGACACCAACGACAGCAACCCGAACGCCGGTGACGGCGCCGGTGACGCGTACGCCGACTACCAGAAGAGCTACGACGCTTCCACCTCGGTCGATGGCGTGGCCGACACCTGGGACCAGCCGCTGAAGGGTAACTTCAATCAGCTGAAGAAGCTCAAGGCGCTGTACCCGAGCCTGAAGATCGTGCTGTCCATCGGCGGATGGACCTACTCGAAGTACTTCTCCGATGTCGCGGCGACCGCGGCCAGTCGGCAGAAGTTCGTCTCCAGCTGCATCGACATGTTCATCAAGGGCAACCTGCCGACCGGTATCGGCGGTGATCCGTCCGGCGGCACCGGGGCGGCGGCCGGCGTGTTCGACGGCATCGACCTGGATTGGGAATACCCGGGTTCGAACGGCGGCCACACCGGCAACCACTACAGCGCGTCCGACAAGGCGAACTTCGCCGCGCTGGCGGCCGAGTTCCGCAGCGAGCTGGACGCCTACGGTGCGACCACCGGCAAGCACTACCTGCTGAGCGCGTTCGTCTCGGCCGACCCGGCCAAGGTCTCGGTCGGATTCGACGTGCCCGGCCTGATGAGTTCACTCGACTACGCCACCGTGCAGGGCTACGACATGCACGGCGCGTGGGAGACGGTGACCAACCACCAGTCGTCGCTCTACGAGCCGCCCGGCGACCCGTCGCCGGCCAACGCTCAGTTCAACGACGATCTGGCCGTTACTACCTGGGTCAACGCCGGTGCGCCACGGAGCAAGCTGCTGCTCGGCATACCGTTCTACGGCCGCGGCTGGACCGGAGTCACCAACGCCAACAACGGTCTGTTCCAGAACGCGACCGGTCCCGCGCCCGGCACATATCAGGCCGGCATCGAGGACTACAAGGTCCTCAAGACCAAGGGCTACCCGGTGTTCCGGGACAGCGCCGACGGCGTGGCCTGGCTGTTCAATGGTTCGACCTTCTGGACGTACGACGACCCGACGGCGATCGGGCAGAAGATGGCCTACGTCAAGTCGAACAACTTGGGCGGCGTCATGATCTGGGAGCTGGACGGTGACGATTCCAGCGGATCGCTGATCAGCGCGGTCGACTCCGGGCTGAGCTAGCTTCCTGGGGAGTCCACGCGGCCCGCGCTACGACCACCGTGGTCGGGCGCGGGCCGCGGCTTGCAAGGCCGGGTGATGACGTGGCGTCCGCGAAGCCGGCTGATGGCAGAGGTCGGCGGATGGCAGAGGTCGGCGGATGGACGCCGAGGTCACCGGACGGCATGACGGCTGCTAGTTCGCGCTATGCCGGTAGACGGCGGCGCCACCCGGCTGTGGGCCTTTTGAGGCCCGCCGCCGGGGCCGGTGGACGGCAGTTGTGGCGCGGTGGACGGCAGTTGTGGCGCGGCCGCCGGTAGTTGTGGAGCGGTGGCCGGCGGTTGTGGCGTGGCCGCAGGCGGTTGTGGCGCTGTGTGTGCCTCGGTTTCGGGCGTCCAGTTCGGCAAGGCGGCGGGCGGCTCGATGGCCGGGGCGATGACCTGCATGTGAGCTGCCGTATGGCGGCCGTGGTACGCGGTCGCGCCAGGCTGCGGCTGAGCGTAGCGGCTGAGCCCGACCACCGCCGCCAGCGTCAGGATGAACCCGACCCCGGCCAGCCAGTGCCGGCCGGGCCAGATCTGATCACCGAGGATCGCGAGGCCGATGATGGCGGCCGGCGCCGTGGCCGCGGCATCCATCGCCGCCACGGCGGCGGTGGTTGAGCCCCGCTGCATGGCCATTCCCAGCAGAAGCTGGCCCAGCAGCGCGAAAGCGAACAGCAGGTAGAGCAGCGGGTTGGCGATGTAGTCCTGCAACGAGTGGCTGGCGGCGAGGGTACGTGAGTCGATGGCCACGGCGCCGAAAGCGAGCCCGGCAAGTGAGCCAAGCGCCACCGATCCGCGGGGCCCGTGCATCCGTACCGCGAACACCCCCAGCAGGGCGATGCCGCCGAAGACCGCCGCCAGGGCGATGATCCCGCGGGCGCCCATCTGCTGCGCCACGCCCGGCTTCGCCGCGACCACCAGCGATGCCACCCCTATTCCGAGCAGCCCGAGCAGGGCTATCTCGGCGCGCGGGAGACGCCATTTGCAGATCACCACGCCGAGGATCGCCATCACGCCCACGCCTGCGCCGACGCTTGCCTGGACCAGGAACAGCGGCAGTTCCCGGCGAGCAAAGAACGCGAGCAGGAATCCAAACACCTGGCATCCGAGTCCGAGCAGGTACGTGCGCTGCCCGGCAAGTCGCAACAGCAGCGACGGATGCATAGAGTGATGGGGAGTTGTACGGAGAGCAGCGATGCTTTGCAGCAGGTTGGCGCATCCGTACGCGACGATCATTGCCGCGAGGCAGAGCCAGCCGGTCGACACCATTCGACGAGGATAAACGGGATCCCTGATCTGCGCATATTCGTCAGCTGGCTGAACTGAGCCGGTCGAGGACGTCGATGTGCAGCGCCCCGTTGGTCGCGATCGCGCTGCCGCCGCCCGGCCCAGGCTGGCCGTCGAGATCGGTGAATGTCCCGCCGGCTTCGGTGACGATCGGGACGAGGGCGGCGATGTCCCAGAGCGCCAGTTCCGGCTCCACCATGATGTCGACCGCGCCCTCCGCGACGAGCATGTAGCCGTAGAAGTCCCCGTACGCCCGGGACCGCCAGGTACGCCGCATGATGTCCAACATCGCCGGCAGCCGGTCGGTCTCCTCCCAGGCCGGTAGCGACGAGTAACAGAACGACGCGTCGGCCAGGCGGCGAACGCCGGATACCCGGATCGGCGTCGCGGCGGCGGTGTGCCGGCCGGCGAACGCGCCGTGCCCGATCGCTGCCCACCAGCGCCGTCCCAGCGCGGGCGCGGAAACCAGCCCGACCACCGGTCGGTCGCCGTCCATCAGGGCGATCAGGGTGGCCCAGATGGGGATGCCCCGGATGTAGTTCTTGGTGCCGTCGATCGGATCGATCACCCAGCGGCGCTGGCCCGGGCCGGCCGGGGCGTCGGTAGCGCCGAACTCCTCGCCGAATACGCCGTCGCGGGGCCTGGTACGGGCCAGCGTCGCCCGCAATGCCTTCTCTACTGCGGTGTCGGCATCCGAGACCGGAGTCAGGTCCGGCTTGGAATTGACTCGCAGGTTGAGTGACCGGAACCGGTGCAGCGAGATCGCGTCCGCCGTGTCGGCGAGCATATGTGCCAGCGCAAGATCGTCGGCATAATTCGGCATGCGCGCAACCTAACCGCTAGATCCGGTGACGTACATACCGGCATGCGCCGGTATGTCTTCGGACTTACGCCGGTGCGGGCCGCGATCGCACGTAGTCGACCCAGGAGAACCCGAAAGCGTGCCGCTCGTCAGCCGGATGGTGGGTGCGCTCGACCTCGATCCAGCCATCACGCGTGAAGTCCGGGAAGAAGGCGTCGGGATTCTCGATCTCGGTGTCGACCTCGGTCAGGTGCATCCGCTGGGCGAGCGGGAGCGCCTCGGCGTAGATCTGGCCGCCCCCGGCGATGATCAGCTCGTCGGTGCCGACGACAGCCTTGATCGCCTCGGTCAGCGAGCCGATCGCCTCCTGGTCCGGGAACGGGCAGCGCCCGCCTCTCGTGATCACCAGATTCCGCCGGCCCGGCAGCGGGCGGCCGATCGACTCGGCGGTCAACCGGCCCATCGCCACCGGCTTTCCCATCGACAGCGCTTTGAACCGCCGGAAGTCGTCCGGAAGGTGCCATGGCATGGCGTTGTTTCGGCCGATCGCCATCTTCCGGTCCACCGCCGCGATAATTGTGAGGCTGGTCATACCGCGATCGGCGCCTTGATGCCCGGGTGCGGGTCATAGCCGTCGATGGCGATGTCTTCGTACCGGAATTCGAGAACGTCGGTGACCGCTGGATTCAGCGTCAGCGATGGCAGCGGCCGCGGTTGCCGGGTGAGCTGGAGTCGCGCCTGATCGATGTGGTTGAGGTAGAGGTGCGCGTCGCCCAGGGTGTGAACGAACTCGCCGGGGGCCAGCCCGGTGGTGGCGGCCATCATGTGGGTGAGCAGCGCGTAACTGGCGATGTTGAACGGTACGCCGAGGAACACGTCCGCCGAGCGCTGATAGAGCTGGCAGGACAGCCGCCCGTCGGCGACATAGAACTGGAACAGTGCGTGGCAGGGCATCAGGGCCATGCGCGGCAGGTCGGCAACGTTCCAGGCGGAAACGACGAGGCGCCGGCTATCCGGGTTCTCCCGGATCTGACGCTGCACCCCGGCGATCTGGTCGATAGCCGAGCCGTCCGGAGCCGGCCACGACCGCCACTGGGCGCCGTACACGGGCCCGAGTTCGCCCTTCTCGTCGGCCCATTCATCCCAGATGTGGACGCCGTGATCAGTCAGGTACGCGGTGTTGGTGTCACCGCGCAAGAACCAGAGCAGCTCGTGCACGATCGACTTGACGTGCACCTTCTTTGTCGTCACCAGCGGGAATCCGGCCGCGAGGTCGAATCGCATCTGGTAGCCGAAGACCGAGCGGGTGCCGGTGCCGGTGCGGTCCGGCTTGTCCGTACCGTGATCGAGAATGTGCCCCAGCAAGTCGAGGTACGCGCGCATGGGTTGAGTATTGCCTACCGGTCCGACAGGCAACCGGTACCGTCCGGTTCCGCGAGTCCCGGTCGGCACGCGATAATTTGATAATCATGCGACCCGACACGCTGTGTGGCCTGCTCGCCGAGGAAGAGCGCCTGCTCGCGTTCGCCGCTGTGGTGCTCGGCGCGGACAGCCCGAGCGCGGTCGCCGCCGCCACCGGGCTGCCGGCCCGGAACGTGGTCCGTGCGTTGCGGCGGCTGGAGCAGGGCGGTCTGGTCGGGACCGAGGCCGGCCGGGTGACCGGCCATATGGCGGCGTTCAAGGACGCGGTCCGTCAATACGCCCCGGATCCGGGCGACGACGAGCCACTTGACCCGGACCGGGCCAAGGCATCGGTGCTGCGCGCGTTCATCCGGGACGGCCGGCTGGTGTCCATTCCGGCGATTCGCGGCAAACGCCGGATCATTCTGGAACATCTGGCCGCGTGTTTCGAGCCGGGCGTCAAGTACCCGGAGCGTGCCGTGGACTCCGTCCTGCGCGCCTGGCATGACGACTACGTATCGCTTCGCCGGTACCTGATCGACGAGGACCTGATGTCCCGGGATCGCGGCGTGTACTGGCGGACCGGTGGTCCAGTGGACGTGGGCTAGCCGGACCGGTGGTCCAGTGGACGTGGGCTAGCCCGATCGATCGTCCCAGTCGGGATGCCGACCTTGATCAAGTGCGAGATCGAGTGCACTAACGAGTGCATCTGACGTCGCCATGGCGCGCCCAGCACTCAAGATCGTGCACTTGATCAACGTTTGGGCGCCGCGCCGACCTACGGCGCGGTACCGCGAGCCTCCGGCGGGCCGGCCTCGCCCGCCTGGGACGCGAGCAACCTGCGAAATGAGGCCAGCCGACGTGGGTCGGCGCCGCCGCCGGCCACCAGCGCGTCCAGGCCGCAGTTCGGTGACGTCGCGGTGTGCTCGCAGTTCGGCGGGCAGTTGACCGATGCCTCGACCAGGTCCGGGAATCCGTGCAGCAGGCTGTTCGCATCGACGTGAGCGAGACCGAACGACCGGACTCCCGGGGTGTCGATGATCCAGCCGGCGTCTCCGGGCAGGGCCAGAGCCACCGCGGATGTCGAGGTGTGCCGGCCCTTTCCGATGGCGGTCACCTCGCCGACCGCCCGCTCCGATCCCGGCACCAAGCGGTTCACCAGCGTCGACTTGCCCACCCCGGAGTGCCCCACCATTACCGACAACTGGCCGGTCAGCGCGTCACGCAGTTCGCGTGAGTTCACGGTCAGGGCGGCACAATACGTAGGGAAGCAGCAGCTCGGCGTAGTAGTCCAGGACGTCCTCCGGACCGGCCAGGTCGGCCTTCGTGAGGCAGAGCAGCGGCTCGATCTCGGCGTCGTAGGCAGCTACCAGGCACCGATCGATGAAGCCGGTACGCGGTGGGGGATCAGCCAGCGCGGACACGATGACCAACTGGTCGGCGTTGGCGACGATAACCCTCTCGACCCGGCCTTCCGGGGTGGTGTCGTCATCGTCGGCGGTGCGGCGCAGGACCGATGTGCGTTCGGCGATCCGGACTATCCGCGCCAGGCTGCCCTCGCCGCCGGACAGATCGCCGACCAGCGCCACCCGGTCGCCCACGACCACTCCGCGGCGGCCCAGCTCCCGTGCCCGCATCGCGGTGATCAGCCGGCCGTCCACCTGGCAGGTGTACCGGCCACGGTCGACCGCGACCACGAAGCCCTCGGCGGCGTCGGTGTGGCGGGGCCGGATCCGGGTACGGGGGCGGGACGACTTGCCCGGGCGCACCCGGACGTCGTCCTCGTCATATTCACGCTTGCGTGAGGTCAAATCCGGGCCTCCACCATGCCCCTCCATCGTGCCGGGAAATCAGGCATCGTCTTGGACGTACATGCCACGTCGGTCAGCTCGACGCCGTCGACGATAAGCCCGATGACCGCGGCGGCGAAGGCTAGCCGATGGTCGCCGCTGGTGTCGACGGTGGCACCACGCAGTGGCCGCGGCTCGATCCGGAGACCGTCCGGGAGCGCGGTGACGCCGGTGCCGAGCCGGGACAGCAGGCTGGCCAGCGTGGCCAGCTGGTCGCTTTCGCCGCCACGCAGGTGCGCGAGACCGCACAGCGTCGAGGGCGAGTCGGCCAGCGCCGCCAGCGCGGCGATCACCATGGTCAGCTCACTCACCTCGGACATGTCGGCGTCGATACCGTGGATTATCCCGGTGCCGCGTACGGTCAGGCCGTCCGGTGTCAGCAGCGCCCGGCCGCCCATCGCCGCCAGCAGCGATCGCAGGTGGTCGCCTGGCTGGGCGGTGATGCGGGGCCACCCGGGCACCGACACCTCGCCGCCGGTTACCAGCGCGGCGGCCAGGAACGGCGCGGCGGCTAGCAGGTCCGGCTCGATGTCCCAGTACCGCCCGTGCAACTGGCCCGGCTCGACCGTCCACACGTCCTCGGTGCCGTCATCGACCGCCGCGCCGGCAGTACGCAGCATATGCACCGTCATGCGCAAGTGGGGGGCCCGGGCGACCGGCGGACCGGCATGGCAGACCACCACACCCGCGGTCGTACTCGCGGGGCGGCCAGCAGCAGCCCGGAGACCAACTGGCTGGACGCCGAGGCGTCGATGGTGACCTCGCCACCGCGGAGGCTGCCGGTGCCGTACACGGTCAATCGGGAGGCCGCCACCGGATCCGGACGGTGCCGCGTCGATGCGCGCCCCGAGCGTGGCGCAGCGCGGCCAGCATCGGCCGATCGGCCGGGCGCGGGACCGAGGGTCGCCGTCGAAGGTCACCGCACCGTCGGCAAGCACGGCGAGCGGAGGGAGGAAGCGCATCACGGTGCCGGCATCGCCGACGTCGATATGGGCCGGGCCGATCAGCGGGCGCGGGCGGGCCACCCAGCGGTCATCGTCCATGGTGGACACGTGCGCGCCCATGCTGCGCAAGCCGGCGGCCAGCAGCTCGGTGTCACGGACTCGCAACGGCGGCCGCAGCGTGGTCGGGCCGTCCGCGACCGCGGCCAGGATCAGTGCGCGCGCGGTCATCGACTTGGACCCCGGCAGCCGCACTGTGGTGTTGACCGCCGCTTTTGCGGTGGGTGCGATCCACGCGAGCGGGGCTCTGGTCACCCGTACATTCTGCGGCTTGTAACGCCCAATCCGGTAGCGTGACCAGCGTGTGCGGGCGGTATGCGACGACTCGGACGGCGGCCGATCTATCGATGATGTTCGAAGCGGTGGACACCGACGGCTTCGAACGTTGTGATCGACTACAACGTGGCCCCGACCGATCCGGTGCCGGTCGTCCGAAATTCGCAGGCCATGAGCGCTCGCATCCTCGCGGTGGCGCGCTGGGGCCTGCTGCGGCCGTGGGCGACCGATCGGCGGGCCGCCGCCCGGATGATCAACGCGCGCGCCGAGACGGTCGCCGTCAGCCGCGCGTTCGCGCGGCCGTTCGCCACCCGGCGCTGCCTGATCCCGGCCACCGGCTGGTACGAATTCGGACCGCCGCCAGCGGGCACGGCACGCAAACAGCCCTACTTCATGACCCACTATGACGAAAGCCCGGTAGTCTTCGCGGGCATCTGGTCGATGTGGACGCCGCCGGACGGGCCGCGGCCGCCATCGGACCCGGGCGCGGAATCGTCCGCGGCTATCGCGCCGGAAAGAATCCTGACCTGCTCGATCATTACTACCGCCGCCGTCGGCCCGCTTTCCGCGGTACATGATCGAATGCCGTTGCTGTTGTCGCGCGAGCGCTGGAACGAGTGGTTGGCCCCCACCGATGATCCGGCCTCGTTGCTCCGCTCGCCATCTGGCGAGCAGGTCGCGGCGCTAGAGATTCGCCCGGTCGGTCCGGCCGTGGGCGACGTGCGCAATGACGGGCCAAGCCTGATCACCCGGGTGGACGTGCCGCGGCCGCCGATCGAGATGACCCTTTTCTGATCTCACTACAGCCCTGCGGGCGCCTGTTCGGCGGGGCGTATCGGCATCGGCCGATTGGTGGATTTGACGGGATTCGTGTGTGGATCGCGGCGCACTTTGGCTTCTTCTCTGGCAGGACTCTTGTCTATATGTGCCATGGTGCGATAGAACACAGCCCGCTGATTGATGAATTGCACATCGATCAGCGGGAATTCTGTGGTACCCGCGGGGGAGGTGGGTCATGACCCGAGCGCGAGCTCCGCGTCAACACGAGATTGACGCTGCTCGATTCGATCCAAGATTGGTCCGAGCTATCGCAGAGCGCAGCGTCGATGACGCTTGGCGTACGCGAGGCCGGTGCAGCCGGCAGGACCCGGACACGTTCTTTCCGTCGCCACGTGAGGCCGCCGACGCGGCGCTTGCGTTGTGCCGGGGATGCGTGGTTCTGGGTCCGTGCCTGGCCTGGGCGCTTGATGCCGGTGACCGGTATGGCGTCTGGGGCGGCACCACGCCACGTGAGCGCCGCGCGATGTCGGTGGTTTGGCGCGAGACACGCGATGACCTGGCGATGGAGCCGGTAGGGGTGTAGTCGACGATAGGTCTATGACCAACGTCGACACGCCTCGGGGTCTTGCGAGATTCCACCTGGAGCGTCCGGATAGCCCTGCGCGCAGCGTGCTTGTCATCGGGCATGGTGCGGGTGGCGGTGTTGACGCCCCGGACCTGGTCGCGGTTCGCGACGCCGTGCTTGGCCGCGGCGTCGCGGTCGCGCGGGTCACCCAGCCCTACCGGGTGGCGGGCAAGCGGGTTCCGCCGGGCCCGGCGATCCTGGACGATGCCTGGACCGCGGTGGTCGCGGCGATCCCGCGCGACGGCCTCCCGCTGATCGTCGGTGGCCGCTCCAGCGGCGCCCGGGTGGCCTGCCGAACAGCCGCGGCGCTGGGCGCCTCTGCCGTGGTGGCGCTCGCCTTCCCTCTTCATCCGCCAGGTAAACCGGACAAGTCGCGGGCGGGCGAGATCGATCCGTCCGTGCCGACCTTGATCGTCAACGGCTCCGCCGATCCGTTCGGCGTGCCCGAAGCGGCCGACGGCATCGACGTCATCGTTCGCCCGGGCGCCCGTCATGATCTGCGAACCGGCTTGGCTGAGACGTCCTCGCTGGTCGCCGATTGGCTGTGCCGATTGGGGCTGGCGACGTGACCAAGCCGGGCCGAAGTCGTTTGACTTGGTGGATGCGGGTTGCTCGTATCCACCTGACCGCGGGTTATCGGGTCGGCAAGGGCTCACTCGCGGGCGGACCAACCTCCCAGGCTCCTCCTGGTCCCGGTGGAGGCGGCAGCGCCATGGGGGCTCACCCTGCGGTCGCCGCCGCGTTGATCGCGGGCGCTTTCGGCGCTCGCCAGGTACTGCCGCCGGTCCCGCCACCGGGACCAGGATGGGCGTAGTTCAGAGTCGGGTCGCGAATAGGCCCTTTTGCGCGGTCTACCCGCTTCATCACGCATGCGTGCCGCTTGATCGCGCCGCGTGCCACCCGCGGACCGCGTGCCGGCCTGGCCCTCAGCCTGGATGGAATCTTTGCCGCTCGGGTGGTGTTTACACACGCGTGGGGCGCCGGATGGCGCCGGAACAGATCCAGAATGGGGTACGCGTGCAGAAGCTTGCCAGTGCGAGCGACACCGCATTTGTCGTCGGTCTCCTGAATGGCACTGAGTGGCCGGCGGCCGATCAAGCTACGTCGGGACCGAGCCCGGAGGAGTCTTCGGCGGAGGATGCGAATTCCGCGATCTCCACCGGCGTATCCTCGGCGAGACGGTCGAAGGCCGGCCGTGTGGTCAAGAAGGACGTGCGCGTGACCCAGGCTCAGCGGGACGCCCAGCGTAACGAGTTCGAACGGGATGCGATGCCGTTCGTCGATCAGCTGTATGGCGCCGCCCTCCGCATGACGCGCAACCCGGCCGATGCCGAGGATCTGGTCCAGGAGACGATGTTGAAGGCGTTTGCCGCCTTCCATCAGTTCGAGACCGGCACGAACCTCAAGGCGTGGCTGTACCGGATCTTGACCAATACGTACATCAACTCGTACCGCAAGCGCCAGCGCCAGCCCGTCCAGGCGCCGACCGACGAGATCACCGATTGGCAGCTTGCCGAGGCCTCGTCGCACATGTCCACCGGACTCAAGTCAGCCGAGGCCGAGGCACTCGACCGGCTGCCCGACTCGGACGTCAAGGACGCGCTGCAGAGCTTGCCAGAGGAGTTCCGACTCGCTGTCTATCTGGCCGACGTCGAAGGCTTCTCCTACAAAGAGATCGCCGACATCATGAACACGCCGATCGGTACCGTGATGTCGCGACTCCACCGTGGCCGGCGCAACCTGCGCCGCAGCCTGGAACAGTACGCGGCCGAGCGTGGATTCTCCCGCGTCGCTGACGAGCAGGAGGTGTGATCGTGAGCGACTGCCGCGAGGTGCTCAGCGATGTCTACGTCTATCTGGACTTGGAATGCGACGAGAGTCGCCGTGACCGAATCCAGACGCACCTGGACGAGTGTTCGCCCTGCCTGCGCGAGTACGGGATCGAGCAGGAGGTGAAGGTGCTGGTGTCGCGGTGCTGCGGCGGGGAGACCGCGCCTGCGGCCCTGCGCGACCGGCTGCGGGCCCGGATCACCGAACTGGTGACCGAGAGCGAGCCGACCGCGAGCGCCGAGTACCAGCGCTGAGCGGCTATTCCTCCGGGAGCACCTTCTCCTGGACCGCCGACCAGGTAAGCGCAACGCCCCAGGTCGCGACGACCTAGGGCGTGCAACTACTGGCTCAGGAGTTCGGGCGCTTGCCGTGATTGGCGGCGCTCTTCTTGCGAGCCTTCTTCTTGCGAGCCTTCTTCGCCATTGCGGGCCCCTCTGTTCGCGGGCGTTCTCTACGGACTCCAACCGAGCAGATGGTATCTGCCGAGCATGACCGGCAAGCGGCGAGGTTGGAGCGCGCACCCGGCACATTCCATGATTGGATACCTCTCGCACAACTGTGTGTCGAGCAGATCCGGAGCGGCCGCGGTTGCCGACCCAGCGCAGCACCGTGAAAGGGACGAGTGATGGCGGACGAGATTCACGCCGAGATGGTGGCGAATGTCTGGAAGGTCGTGGCCAAGGCCGGTGACTCGGTGGAGGAGGGCGACACCCTGGTCATCCTCGAATCGATGAAGATGGAGATCCCGGTGATCGTCGAATCTGACGGCGTGGTTCGCGAGATCGCGGTCAACGAGGGTGACGTCGTCCAGGAGGGCGACCTCATCGCGGTCGTGGAGTAGCTCGAAAACCGATGACAATACGAGTGAGGCCAGCGATCGCGGCCGAATTCGCGTCCGCCGGGGCGGTGTGCGTGTCGGCGTACCGTGAGGACGGCCAGCTGGTCGGCGGGTACGAGAACACCCTGGTGGACGTGGCGGGCCGGGCTCAGCACGGCGACGTGCTGGTAGCCGTTAACGACGCCGACGAGATCGTCGGCTGTGTCACGTTCGTGGTGGCCGGTGGGCGGTACGCCGAACTCTCCAAACCCGGCGAGGCCGAGTTCCGGATGCTCGCCGTCGATCCGGCCGCGCAGGGCCAGGGCGTTGGCGGGGCGCTGGTGCGGGCATGCATCGATCTGGCGCGATCCCGCGACCTGAGCGCGCTGGTCATCTGCGTACGCGACTGGAACCACTCGGCTCAGCGCCTGTACCAGCGGTTCGGCTTCCGCCGGGTGCCGGAACTGGACTGGTCGCCCCTCGAAGGTGTGCTGCTGGTCGGGATGCGGCTGGATCTGGCGGTCCCGGCCGCGCGGTAGCCGGTGCGGCGACCGGCCGAAGGCGGTCGGCCGCCTACCGATCCACCAGTTCCAGCGCGACCTGAAGCGCGGCGTCCTTGCGCTGCGCCTCGGTGATCTTCGGGTCCCGGAGGATGAACGACGAGGCATGGATGGCAAACAGCGCCATCGACGACCGCAGCGTGTCGGCGGGCGTGCCATTCTGGTCCGAGAGCAGGTCGATCAGCGAGATCATCAGATCGCGCATCCGCTCGCTCTTGGGGTTTTCCCGCAGCGCCGTCTGGTTGCGCTCGAAGAATCGCATGGTGTCGAGGCTTCGGCCCTTGTACAGGTGATCCGCGTACCGGGTGATGAACTCGATCCGGCCTTCCCTCGTGCGCGGCAGTGACTTGCCCCACTCGATCAGGTCGGCCAGCCGTGCCGCGTTGTCATCGATCAGGCTCGTGACGATCTCGTCCTTGCTTTTGAAGTGGTAATACAGCGCGGCTTTGGTGACGCCGATCTGTTCGGCGATCTCCCGGAGTGACGTCGCCTCATACCCGTTCTCGATGAATAGCCGCAGCGCAACGTCCTGTATACGGCGACGGGTATCCACCGCGGTATGCGTGCTCATGGTCAATCCAAATCTACTTGACGGCCGGCAAGTAAGCAGCTTACCGTGCCAGTGAGCGTTTAGCTAGCCGGTCGGCAGGTAAGCGTCCTCCGCATCGCTGCTGGCAGCGCCCTGCTCGCAGCACCGAACGCAAAACGGGAGCAACCATGTCAAGCGTAGAAACCGCTCCTCCGCCCGGACGCAGCCGGGAGGTGATGGTGGTCCTCCCCGGCCTGATGCTGGCGTTCATGCTGGCGATGCTGGACAACTTCATCGTCGGCACGGCGATGCCCCGGATCGTCACCGACCTCGGCGGGATCTCCCACCTGTCCTGGGTGGTGACCGCGTACGTGCTGGGCACCACCGTGTCCACGCCGATCTGGGGCAAGGTCGGCGACATGTACGGCCGGAAGAACATCTTCATCGCCTCGATCGTCGGCTTCCTCGCCGGCTCGGCGCTGTCCGGTGCCGCTCACTCGATGGACCAGCTGATCGCGTTCCGGGCCATCCAGGGGCTGTTCGCGGGTGGGCTGGCGGTCAACGCCATGGCCATCATCGGCGACCTGGTGGCACCCCGGGAGCGCGGCAAGTACCAGGGCATCATGGCCGCCGTCATGTCCCTGGCCATGGTCGCGGGCCCGCTCGTCGGTGGGTACATCACCGACCACCTCGACTGGCGCTGGGCGTTTTACGTCAACTTGCCGCTCGGCGCGATCGCGCTGGCGTTCATCTGGGTCCGGTTGCACCTGCCGAAGATGCGCACCAAGCACCGGATCGACTGGCTGGGCGCGGGTCTGCTCGCCATCGGCATCACCGCGATCGTGCTCATCACCACCTGGGGCGGCAACGACTACCCGTGGAACTCCGGGCACATCTACACCCTGGGTGCCATCGCGGTCGTGTCGCTCATCGCGTTCCTGCTCGTCGAGCCCAAGGCCGCCGAGCCGGTGCTGCCGCTGAATCTGTTCCGCAGCCGCAACTTCTCGCTGATCTCGATCATCGGGTTCCTGGTCGGCTTCGCGATGTTCGGGGCGATCAGCTTCCTGCCGCTCTTTCAGCAGAAGGTGCAGGGCGCCTCGGCGACCAACTCCGGCCTGCTGCTGCTACCGATGATGTTCGGCTTGCTGGTTACGTCGCTGGTCGCCGGCCAGACGATCACCAAGACCGGCCGGTACCGGGCGTTCCCGATCATCGGTGGCATCGGCATGGTGGCCGGGATGCTGCTGCTGTCGACCATGGACGAGCACACCACCAAGTTCTGGACGTCGGTCTACATGGTCGTGCTCGGCCTCGGCATGGGCTGCCTGATGCAGATCACGATGCTGATCGCGCAGAACAGCGTCGAGCAGAAGGACATGGGCGTCGCCAGTTCGGCCGCCACGTTCTTCCGGTCGATCGGCGGTTCGTTCGGGGTTGCGCTGGCCGGTGCCATCCTGAGTAACCGCGCCTACAACGACATCCTGCACACGCTAGGGAGAACGGCTGCCGACGCGTTCCGCAACGGCAGCGCGCAAGCCACCGGGCCGAGGGCGGTCAGCCTGCCGGCACCGGTCATTCACGCGCTCGCCGACGGCATCGCGCAGATCTTCTTCTGGTCGATGTTCGTCGCTGTGCTGGTGCCGGTGCTGGCCGTGTTTATCAAGCACGTCACGTTGCGTACCCGGATCGAGCGGCCGGAGGCGTCGGGTGACGCCGAGCCCGAGCCGGTCGAGGTGGTGCCCGCATTCGAGTAGGGGGCTTCTCGATTGCGGTGGGGGAGCGGGCCGCCCGGCCTATTGGAGGGCGGCCCGCTCGGCGGCCTCGGCCGACAGGTCCGGCTGCCCGGCGCCGTCGGGTTCGGCGCGCCGTCCTCAGCTTGTGCGCCTCGCCGCGCGGGACGATCGATCACGCCTTTGCGTTCGTGCGCAGAACTGTGCGACACTGCGCAGGAACTGATCGATCGGTGCGCGAAACGTGCGCGTATTGAGCGGGGTGTGATCGTGAGCGAGCGCGGCGTGGGCATGGCGGCGGACATCGCCGAGCAGCCAGAGGTCTACGAGCGGCTGGCGAACCAGCAGGCAGCCGAGATCGCCGCGGTCGCGCGGCGAATCGCCGCCAAGCCGCCCCGGCACGTCGTGTTCACCGCCCGCGGCACATCCGACCACGCCGCTCTCTACGGTGCGTACCTGACCGAGATCCGGTTGAACATCCCGGCCGGGCTGGCCAGCCCTTCGGCGGTGACCATCTACGGTGCCCGGCCGGATCTCTCCGACGCGCTCGTCATCGGAGTCAGCCAGAGCGGCGGTTCTCAGGATCTGGTGGAGGTGATCTCGGCCGCCCGGACCGCCGGGGCGCAGACGCTGGCCATCACCAACAACCCGTCGTCAGCCCTGGCCGAAGCCGCCGAGCAGCACATCGACATCGCGGCCGGGCATGAGCGGGCGGTTGCCGCGACCAAGACCTACACGGCCGAACTACTGGCACTGACGATGCTGATCGAGGGGGTACGCGCGGGCGACGGCACTGTGCCACCCGGCGAGCATCGTGCGATCGCGGCGCTGCCGGAACTCGCCACCACTCTGGTCGATGATCAGGCGGCGGTGGAGGTGGCGCACCGGTACCGGTTCGCCGGCCGGGTGGTCACCACCGGCCGGGGGTACGCCTACCCGAGCGCACGCGAGACCGCGCTCAAGCTGATGGAGACGTCGTACCTGCCCGCGCTCGCGTTCTCCGGCGCGGATCTGCTGCACGGCCCTCTTGCGATGACCGCCCCGGACGTGCCGGTGCTGGCGTTCGTCGGTGACGGTCCGGCCGGCCAGTCGATGCGTGAGGTGGTCCGCCGGCTGGGGGAGCGGCGCGCCGACGTCGTGGTCATCGGCCCATCCGATGTCGGGGGAGCGGACTTGCGGCTCGCGACGCCGGCGGTCGACGAGCGCTTCGCCCCCCTGTTGGACATCATCCCGATGCAGCGAATGGCCCTCGCACTGGCGCTCGCCCGAGGCGAGGATCCGGACGCGCCGCGCGGGCTGGCCAAGGTCACCGTCACCCGGTAGTCGTCGCACGCCGGCCGTCATACCGGCGGGCGGCGACTCAGGCGAGCCAGTATGACGGGTCGCGAAGAATGCCCGAAATATGACTGAGCACCTCATCCCGTGCCGCCGGCATCTGCGGCGCCGACGGCTCCTGAGTTACCAGGTCGTAGAGGACGACGCCCCGGGAGACCGCCACGTACAGGGAGTTCAGCGTCCGCTGGGTGTTGGCCGCCCACACCGGAATCGGCCCTGGCTCCCCGGCGGCGAACGCGGCTGCGATCGGCTTCAGCCAGGTGCACCAGCGATGCTCGCCGGACCGTGGTGCCCAGGATGAGCGAGGCGAACGTCCGCGCCTGGATCGCCGGGTCGGCGAGCATGGCCGCGGCGGTATCGCCTATCGCGGTGAGCGACCCGTCCAGCGAGCCGTCCCTGAGCCAAGCGGTGAAGAGCGGATAGACGATCTCATCCCGGAGTGCTGGATCGGGATCGGCAAGACCGGCGAACACTGCGTCGACGATGTTCGGATCGGCAGGAGTCGCGTCGGCCCAGGACGTCACCCGGAAATGGTAATGACCGCGGCGTTGTTCTGCCGGAGGAAGTCGGACGCGAATTGCCGCGCGGGGCGAGTGCCGATCACGACGCGGTAGCTGTCCACGCCTCCGGCAATGTTCGACAGCGAGAACGGGAAGTTGCAGCTGGTTGTGCCACTCGCCCGGCCGACAACGCCGTCGCCCAGGTAGGTGATGCCGAGCGTGTTGCCACTCGGGTCGAGCACCCTCACCGCTGTGCCGGGGGTGACGTCATTGACCGGGGAGGAGCAGGCGGTGCCGGGCGCTCGGTGGTCGTTTGACGGCAGCGTGACCGCGGCGTGGCCGAACAGGACGAATCCGTCCGGCTTGACCGAACTCTTGCCATTAGCCGCGATCCAGCCGCACCCGGACAGTGCGAGCGTCGTCGCGGCCGCGACCACCCAAAGGCGTAACCGGCGGATCTGGAACACGTCAGGTGAGGCTACTCCGCCGATACTGAGAGCCGCATGGCAGGCTTGACTGCGTGTCCACGCTGCGCGATCTCGTCGAAGAGCACACCACGCTCGCACCGCCCGACATCGAGCACCTGCACCGCCTGGCCGGCGATTGGCAGCTGATCTCCGATCTGTCATTTGCGGATTTGCTGCTGTGGACCCAGGTCGGCTCCAGCAACGAGTTCGTGTGCGTAGCGCAGGTACGGCCCACCACGGCGCCGACGACGTACCTGGACGACCAGGTAGGCCGGATAATCAGCGGGCCGGACGCGGCACACCTCATGATCGCTTCGACTCAGGGCCGGATCTGGCGCGAGGGCGATCCGGTCTGGTATGGCGACACCCCCGCCCGGCACGAAGCCATCCCGGTCCGGCGGCGGGGCGGTGCCGAGGTGATCGCACTGGTCGGCCGGGACACCAACCTCACTACCGCCCGGTCGCCCGAGCCAGCTCGAGCTGAACTACCTGACCACCGCGGACGATCTGGCGCAGATGGTCGCTGACGGCACGTTTCCACCGAAGCCGCATCCGGGCGAGACGACCACGGCACCCCGGGTCGGCGATGGCCTGGTCCGGCTGGACTCGTCCGGCGTCGTCACGTACGCCAGCCCGAACGCCCTATCGGCATATCGCCGGATGGGCATGAGCATCCACATCGAGGGCGAGGATCTGCCTCTGCTCACGAAGCGGCTCGTCGACGACACCCTGGAAGGTTCGGACGCGACCGAGCGCATCCTGGCCGCGCTGCGGGGCGAGGCGCCGGCCCGGAAGGAGCTCGACGCGCGTGGTGCCTCGGTGCTGATGCGCGCCCTTCCGTTAATGCCCGCGGGCGTGCCGATCGGCGCGCTGGTGCTGGTCCGCGACATCACCGAGGTACGCCGCCGGGACCGGGCACTGATGACCAAGGACGCCACCATCCGGGAGATTCACCACCGGGTGAAGAACAACCTGCAGACCGTGGCGGCGCTACTCCGGCTGCAGGCGCGCCGGGTCGGCATCCCGGCCGCGCGCGCGGCGCTGGAGGAGTCGGTCCGCCGGGTGGCCTCGATCGCTCTAGTGCACGAGACACTGTCGATGTCGTCGGACGAGGCGGTCGAGTTCGACGGGATCGTCGACCGGGTCGCGGCCGCCGCCGGGGAGGTCGCCACCGATCAGTCAAAGGTCACCATGCGCCGCGAGGGCACCTTCGGCATCCTGCCCGCCGAGGTGGCCACACCACTGGTCATGGTGCTCAACGAGTTGTTGCTGAACGCCGCCGAGCACGCGTTCGAGCCGGGCCAGCAAGGGTCGGTGGTGGTGTCGGTGGAGCGGGAGCGGCGGCAGTTGCGGGTCAAGGTGAGCGACGATGGCCGGGGCCTGCCGGAGAACTTCGACATCGACAGCACTAGCCGGCTCGGTCTGCAGATCGTGCGTACCCTCGTCACCGGCGAGTTACGTGGAACTATCGAGATCCGGCCGAGGTCCGACCGCGGCACCGAGGCGGAACTGCTGTTCACATTGGAAAGGCGATGACCGTGTTCCGGAAGAACGTTGTGGTTGACCGGACGTTGCTCGACAAGCACCTGCGCGCCTCACTCGGGGAGCCGTTCGCGACCCGGACCGAGCGTCTCCACAAGACGGTGGAGGTGGACACGTACTCGTTCGTGGACACTCCGGAGCCGGGCCAGGGCACGCTGGTGTCGCTGGGGTTGGCCGGGTTCGCCCGCGCCGCCGGGTTCGCCACCGAGGACGGGTACGCCCAGGAACTGCTGATGACCGTGACCAAGCCGTTCTTCACCGACGAACTGGTCGAGTTCTTCTCCCGCTCGGTATCGGTGTACGCCAGGCAGCGCACCCTGCTGACCTGGGGCGTGCCGATGACACTTGCCAACCCACTGCCCGGATCGGCGGACATGATCGCGCTGGTACCGGCGCCGGCCACCGCGCTGCACGCCTGCTCCGAGCCGGCCGGTGTCACCGCGTTCTGCCGTCTCGTGCCGCTGCGTGCGTCCGAGGCGTTCTGGCTTCGCGGCAACACCCCGGACGATCTGATGCGGCGGCTCGCCGCGAGCAAGGTGGACCTGGCCGACTTGCGTCGCGACCAGGCTGTCGGGTAGCCAGGCCGCCGCCGCCGCTGCCAGCCGACGATCTGCTGGTGGCGGACGCCACACTTCCGGAGGGTGGGAACCGTCTGGAATCCGGTGGGCGCGTGTGCAAAAGTGTTGCTTATGCCAGTCAACGGTTTGGTTATAGGTGGGCCTGCCGCAGCCGGTCATGTGGGAGCCGGTCATGCCGCGGTCGCGGGTTTCCCGCTCACCTCCCGCCGCCACGTTGACTACGGGCGTGTTCGCAGCGCCATCTGTCCGGCTTGCTAGCCCGACCCACGGGAACCCCCGACCCACGGGCGCGCGAAGCCGCCGGCCGCACCACCTGACATCGACGTCGCTCTCCTGGGCTTGGAGGGCGTCCGGCGATTCCGCGTGCTCTCCAAGACAATCAGCCTCGGAGGGCTTCGCACATGACTGTCACTACCGACCGGGCAGCGGAACTGCCGCCCCGCTCGGCCGCCCCGGCACGCCGCCGGGGGGAGGGCCAGTGGGCTCTCGGGCATCGCGAGCCGCTGAATCCCAGCGAGCGGTTGAAGAAGGACGATGACGCGCTCAACGTCCGGCTCCGGATCGAGCACGTCTACGCCCAGCAGGGCTTCGCCAGCATCGACCCGCAAGACTTGCGTGGCCGGTTCCGCTGGTACGGGCTCTACACCCAGCGCAAGCCCGGCATCGATGGCGGCCGCACCGCCATCCTTGAGCCGCACGAGCTTGAGGACGAGTTCTTCATGCTCCGGATCCGCGTCGACGGCGGGCAGCTCGATCTGGCCGCGCTACGCGCGATCGCGAACGTCTCGACCAAGTACGGTCGCGACACCGCGGACCTGACCGACCGGCAGAACGTCCAGATGCACTGGATCCGCATCGAGGACGTACCGGCGATCTGGCGCGAGATCGAGGCGGTCGGGCTGAGCACGACGGAGGCATGCGGCGACTCGCCCAGGGTGATCCTGGGCAGTCCGCTGGCCGGCATCGCCGCGGCCGAGCACGTCGACGCCACCCCGGCCATCCACGAGATCGTCGCCCGGCACCTGGGCTCATCGGAGTTCTCCAACCTGCCGCGCAAGTTCAAGACCTCGATCGGCTGGCTGCCGGATCTGCCGTACCAGGCGAACGACGTCAGCTTCGTCGGCGCCGTTCATCCGGACCACGGGCCCGGCTTCGACCTGTGGGTCGGCGGCGGCCTGTCCACCAACCCGATGCTGGCCAAGCGACTCGGCGTATGGGTGCCACTGCACGAGATCCCGGATGTGTGGGCCGGCGTGATCCGGATCTTCCGTGACTACGGCTACCGGCGCCTGCGCAGCCGAGCTCGGTTGAAGTACCTGATGGCGGACTGGGGTCCCGAGCGGTTCCGGGAGGTGCTGGAGACCGAATACCTGAAGCGCACGCTGATCGACGGTCCGGCTCCGGACCTGCCGGCGACGCCGGTCGATCACATCGGGGTGCACCCTCAGAAGGACGGGAACGTCTACGTCGGTGTGGCTCCGGTCGCCGGCCGGGTCAGCGGCACGATACTGGCTCAGGTCGCCGACATCGTCGAGGCGCATGGTGGCCACCGGGTACGCACCACCGCGCAGCAGAAGCTGGTCGTGCTCGACATCGCTCCGGAACGGGCTCGGTCGTTGGTGGAGGCCCTCGACGCGATCGGCCTGTCGGCACGGCCGTCGGGCTGGCGCCGGGCCACCATGGCGTGCACCGGCATCGAGTTCTGCAAGCTCGCGATCGTGGAGACCAAAGCCACCGCGGCCCGCGTGATCGAGGCCCTGGAGCGGTCGCTGTCCGATCTCGACGTCGATATCAGTGTCAACATCAATGGCTGCCCGAACGCCTGCGCCCGAACCCAGATCGCCGACATCGGCCTCAAAGGCCAGCTGGTGCCCGGTCCGGGCGGCGAGATGGTGGAGGGCTTCGGGGTGCATCTCGGCGGCGGGCTCGGCCTGTCCACGGCGGATGCGGCCGGGTTCGGGCGCAAGCTGCGCGGTCTCAAGGCCACGGCGGCGGAGCTGCCCGACTATGTCGCCCGGCTGGCCCGGCGATACGCCGGCGCCCGGCGCGACGGCGAGACCTTCGCGCAGTGGGTGGTGCGTGCCGACGAGGAGGAACTGCGGTGAGCGCCTTGGGCCGGCGGATCGTTCCGTACTACTGCCCGTACTGCGCGTCGGAGGATCTGCGCCCGTCCGAGGAGGGGCACGGCGTGTGGGAGTGCCGGGCATGCGCCCGAGCCTTCGCGGTGAAGTTCGTCGGTTTGCTTCCGACGGCGGTGCCCAAATGATCTCGGTGGCCAAGGTACTCGGCCGGCCCGCTGGTGACGGCCGGCGCCACCCGGCGGAGTTGGAGGACCTCGCGGTCTCGGCCAGCCGGCGCCTGAACGGTGCCAGTGCCGAACAGGTCGTCGAGTGGGCCGCCGGCGAGTTCGGCGAGCGGTTCTGCGTTACCAGTTCGATGGCCGACGCGGTGCTGGCACACCTGGTGTCCCGGGTGGTGCCAGGGGTTGACGTCATCTTCCTGGATACCGGGCTGCACTTCGCTGAGACGCTGCGGGTGCGCGAGGAGGTCTCCTCCAGCCTTCCGGTCCGGGTCGTCTCCGCCTCGCCGGACTTGACCGTGGGGCAGCAGGACGGCCAGTACGGACCCCGGCTGTTCGCGACCGATCCGGATCGGTGCTGCTCGCTTCGCAAGGTGGAGCCGCTGGAACGGGCTCTGGCACCGTACGATGCCTGGGCCGCCGGGCTCCGCCGCGACGAGGGTCCGTCCCGCGCGCGTACCCAACCGATCGCGTACGACGTGTCGCGAGCCAAGATCAAGCTGGCGCCACTGGCGCACTGGACCCAGGCCGAGGTCGACGCCTATGTCGCCAGGTACGACGTGCCGGTCAATACGTTGTTCCGGGACGGGTACACGTCGATCGGGTGCTGGCCGTGCACCCGCCGGACGGCGCCCGGTGAGGATCCGCGGGCCGGGCGGTGGGCCATGTTCGACAAGACCGAGTGCGGCCTCCATGCCGCTTGACGGCGTGCCACGTAACGTCATCCTGGCCGCGCACGGCAGTCGCGACCCCAGGTCCGCGCGAACTATCGCCGCGATCACCCGGGCCTGCGCGGTGATGGCACCCGAGACCACGGTCACGTGCGCGTTCCTCGACTTCGACCGGCCGAGCCTCGGCTCGGCGCTGCGCGCCGCGCCCGGTCCGAGCCTTATCGTGCCGTTGCTGCTCACACCGGCCTATCACGCTCGGATCGACATTCCGGCCGTGGTCGAGCATGCTCGATCCGACGGCGCGGACGTGATGATCGCTGAGCCGCTCGGGCGCCCGGACGCGGTCTGCGGCCTCGCGGCGGCGCTGGACCGGCGGCTCGGCCGGGCCCGCTACGACGCCGTCGTGGTGGCCGGGGCCGGCAGCCGGGATCGCTCGGCTCTCGGGATTGTCAGCGCGGTGGCCGGTGAGCTGTCCAGGCGCCGGGGCGTCCCGGTCGGTACCGGGTTCGCGTCCGGTACCGGTCCGCCGGTCGCCGATGCCGTGACGGCGCAGCTTCGGGCAGGTGCGGCAAATGTAGGTTTAGCGCTATATTTCCTTGCACCTGGCACCCTGCCCGACCGTGCGGTCGAGCAGGCGGTGAACGCTGGGGCCGGCGGTGTGGCGGAGCCATTGGGGGATGCCCCTGAGGTGGCCCAATTGATCAGTTGGAGGATTGACGCTGCGGTACTCGTCGGCTCACGCTAGGTCATTGGATCTAGGGCCCATGACGGATTCCGTTGCGACGTTGTTTCAAGACGATGGAATCACTTGTCGTAGGTCACATTCTCTGGCAGGGTGCCCCACACAGCAATGTGTCGGCCGTACGACACTGACCCCTGTTGGGAGGCCCGGGTGCACCTGCGCAACTTCGTCGACGGAAAGTACGTAGACGCCCTCGACGGACGTACCTCGGACGTGATCGATCCGTGCACCGGCCAGGCGTACGCCGAGGCTCCGATCTCCGGCGCCGAGGACGTGGACGCTGCCATGGGTGCCGCTGCCCGTGCCTTCGAGACCTGGCGTGACGCCACTCCGGCCGAACGACAGCGGGCACTCCTGAAGATCGCCGACGCGGTTGAGGCGCGGTCCGAGGAGATCATCGAGGCGGAGTGCCGCAACACCGGCAAGCCGATCTCGCTGACGCGCGATGAGGAGATGCCGCCCCTGGTCGACGAGCTGCGATTCTTCGCGGGCGCCGCGCGCATGCTGGAGGGCAAGTCGGCCGGGGAGTACATGGCAGGCCACACCTCGTACGTGAGGCGCGAACCGATCGGGGTGTGCGCCCAGGTCACGCCGTGGAACTATCCGATGATGATGGCGGTTTGGAAGTTCGCGCCCGCCATCGCGGCCGGCAACGCCGTGGTCCTCAAGCCGAGCGACACGACGCCGGCATCGACCCTGCTGCTGGCCGAGATCGCCGCCGAGTTCCTGCCGCCGGGCGTCCTCAACGTGGTCTGCGGGGACCGGGACACCGGCCGGGCCGTCGTCGCGCACCCCACACCGCAGATGGTCTCGATCACCGGATCGACCCGGGCCGGCGGCGAGGTCGCGCAAGCGGCCGCGCTCGACCTCAAGCGCACCCACCTCGAACTCGGCGGCAAGGCGCCAGTGGTGGTCTTTGACGACGTCGACATCGAGGCCGCGGCGGCCGGTATCGCCGCCGGCGGCTACTTCAACGCCGGGCAGGACTGCACCGCGGCGTGCCGGGTCCTGGTGGCCGACCGGATCGCCGGTGACTTCACCGCGGCCCTGGGCGAGGCGGCCGCCGCTACCAAGGTCGGCGACCTGTCCGTTGCCGACGCCGCGTTCGGCCCGGTCAACAACGCCAACCAACTCGCCCGGGTGCAGGGCTTCCTGTCCCGGATGCCGGATCACGCCGACCTCGTCACCGGCGGCGAACGCGTGGGCGCCAGTGGCTACTTCCACCAGCCAACGGTCGTGGCAGGGCTGCGTCAGGACGACGAGATGGTGCAGGACGAGATCTTCGGGCCGATCATCACCGTGCAGCGGTTCGGCAGCGAGGACGACGCCATCCGTTGGGCGAACGGTGTCCAGTATGGTCTTGCGGCGAGTGTCTGGACCCGGGACCATGGCCGGGCTATGCGGATGACGAAGGCGCTCGATTTCGGTGCCGTGTGGGTCAACACCCACATCCCGTTCGTGTCCGAGATGCCGCACGGCGGCTTCAAGCACAGCGGTTACGGCAAAGATCTATCGATGTACGGATTTGAGGACTACACGCGTATCAAACACGTCATGCACAACCTGGGCGCCTAGCGCAGCGCGGCATCGACGGAGAAGAACTGAGAGCAGGCTCGATGACTAACGCAACGTACGAGGCGCCGATCGCGGCGGCTGGTCCCCAGGGCGGAGCAGACGCCGCCATCGAACTGGTACGGGTGGCCAAGGAGTTCACCGCACACGGCGAGGTGGTGACGGCGGTCGCTGGCATCGATCTGGTGATCAAGTCCGGCGAGTTCTTCTCGATGCTGGGGCCATCCGGTTGCGGCAAGACCACCACCATGCGAATGATCGCCGGTTTCGAGGAGCCCACACGTGGTGCGGTCTATTTGCACGGCAGCGACGTCACCGGGGTGCCGGCCAACCGCCGCGACGTGAACATGGTCTTCCAGTCTTACGCACTCTTCCCGCATATGAGCGTCGCCGAAAACGTGGCCTTCGGCCTGGAGCAGCGCCGGGTTCCCAAGCCGGAGATCCAGGCGCGGGTGGGCGAGATGCTCGACATCGTCGACCTGGTCGGCCGGGAGAAGCGCCGGCCCAAGGAACTGTCCGGCGGCCAGCAGCAGCGCGTCGCCCTGGCCAGGGCGCTGGTCAACAAGCCGAGCGCTCTGCTTCTCGATGAGCCGCTCGGCGCGCTGGACCTGAAGCTGCGTCAGGCCATGCAGGTCGAGCTGAAGCGGATTCAGCGCGAAGTCGGCATTACCTTCGTCTACGTCACCCACGACCAGGGCGAGGCGCTGACCATGTCCGATCGCATCGCGGTCATGAACAACGGGGTCATCGAGCACCTCGGCTCGCCTAGAGATATCTACGAGTTCCCGGCGACCAAGTTCGTCGCCGGTTTTATTGGTACGTCCAACCTGCTGTCCGGAGTGGTCGGCAGCGTGGACAGTGACATCGCCGTGGTCCAGGTCGATTCGGAGCAGCGCATCCTGGTGCCGCTGCGGGACGGCGTGGCCGCGACACCGGGATCGGTCGTCGAAGTCACGGTGCGGCCGGAGAAGATCCGGCTGCACGAACGCGCACCGGGCGCTGCCAACGGCACGGTACTGCGCGGCACCGTCAACGAGGTCGTCTACCTCGGCACCTTCACCAACTACAACATCACCACCTCCACTGGAGCCGAGATCGTGGTGTTCACCCAGAACGCCTCCAACGCCGATGACATCGCCGAACGCGGTGACACCGTCTGGCTTACGTGGGACCCCCAGCACTCGTACGCGATTGGAGAGAAATGAGCAACAAGAACACGGACCCCGCTCTCCTGCGAGGCCTTACCCAGCGCCGCATCGGACGGCGGGGGCTCCTGACGGCGGCGACCGCATCAGCGGCGGTAGCCGGTCTCGCCGCGTGCGGTGTGAAGGGCAAGGCCACCGGTACGGCCTCGGCGGCCCCGGACGCTGTCGCGAAGTATTGGGCCGGCAAGACCGGCACCGGGCACATCAACTTCGCCAACTGGCCGCTGTACATGGACCCGAAGAAGCCGGAGCTGGCGCAGTTCACCAAGGAAACCGGCATCACGGTGACCTACAAGGAGGTCATCAACGACCTTGCTGCCTGGTTCGCGAAGGTGCAGCCACAGCTGTCGGCCGGCCAGTCGATCGGCTACGACATCATGGTGATCACAAACGGTTCGCAGTTCAAGGACTTCGTCCAGCTCGGCCTGTACGCGCCGCTCGACCACAGCCGGCTGCCGAACTTCGAGGCCAACGCGGCTCAGAAGTACAAGGAAGAGTCGTTTGACAAGGGCAACGTCTACAGCGTGCCGTGGGCGTCCGGCATCACCGGCATCGCCTACAACCCCAAGTACGTCAAGACGCCGCCTACCAGCATGAACGACCTGCGGAACCCGGCCTACAAGGGCAAGGTCGGCATGTTCTCCGACGTGGAGGAGATCGGCAACTTCGGCATGATGGCCGTCGGGGTCGCGCCCGAGACCTCGACGCCGGACGACTGGCGCAAGGCCGCCCAGTGGCTCACCGACCAGCGCGACGCCGGGATCGTCCGCAAGTACTACGACCAGGACTACGTCACCGCGCTCGCCAACGGTGACATCTGGATCTGCCAGGCCTGGTCGGGCGACATCTACCAGGAGAACGTCTCGACGCCGGGGTCGAACCTCCAGTTCGTCATCCCGTCGGAGGGCGGCACCCTCTGGACCGACAACATGACCATCCCGATCACGGCGGAGAACCCGGTCGACGCGATCAAGCTGATGGACTTCTTCTACCAGCCGGACATCGCCGGCAGCCTGGCGGAGTACATCAACTACATCACGCCGGTTCCGGCCGCGAAGCAGAAGATCCTGGCCGACGCGGCCGCCGCGACCGGGGCGGACAAGGCCGCGCTGCAGGATCTGGCCGACAGCCCGCTGGTCTTCCCGCAGGACTCCGACTACCAGAAGCTGCACTACTACCGTGACTTCGCATCGTCGGCCGAGCAGCACGAGTACAACTCGATCTTCGATCCGATTGTGACCTCATGACCACTGCGATTGAATCTGGTCGTCCGCCGGCGCAGCCGGCGGACGACCAGCGCACCACCCGCCGCCCGGGCCGGATCCGCAGCCGGATGGCGCCGTATCTGGCGATCTTGCCGGGCAGCGTCTGGCTGCTGGCGTTCTTCGTGATCCCGATGCTGGTCATGCTGTCGCTGTCACTGCAGCAGGGCGACGTCATCAACGGGTACAGGATGACGTGGCACTTCCAGACCTACATCGATGCGATCAAGACCTATCACCAGCAGTTCATCCGGTCGCTGGAGTACGGCCTGATCTCGACGGTCCTGCAGATCATCATCGCGTACCCGGTGGCCTACTGGATCGCGTTCCGGGGCGGCGCCCGCAAGTCGCTCTACCTGTTCCTCCTGCTGCTGCCGTTCTTCGTGTCGTTCGTGCTGCGGACGCAGGCGTGGCAGTTCATGCTGCGCGACAACGGCTTCATCGTCGGGCCGATGCGTGACTTGCACCTCGGTGGCTGGGTTCCGTTCGGCCAGAGCTTCCACATCCTGGCCACCACACCAGCGGTGATCGGCGGCCTGACGTACAACTACCTGCCGTTCATGGTGCTGCCGATCTACGTAGCGCTGGAGCGAGTGGACCCGCGGCTGATCGAGGCGTCGTACGACCTGTACGCCAGCCGCTTCGCGGCGTTCCAGAAGGTGATCTTCCCTCTGTCCCTGCCGGGCATCTTCGCCGGCGTGGTGATCACGTTCGTGCCGGTGACCTCGGACTACGTGAACGCCCAGATCCTCGGCGGCAGCAGCAACCACATGATCGGAAACACCATTCAGAGGCTTTACCTGGTGGTGCAGGACTACTCAAGCGCATCGGCGCTGTCCTTCGTCCTGATGGCGGCGTTGCTGATCACCATCTTCATCTATGCGAGAGCGCTTGGAACCGAAGACGTCCTTGAGGCGGCGGCACGATGACGGCGTCGGTGATAGAAGCTCAAGCGCCGACCGAGGATCGACAGCCGCGGAATCGGCCGCGCCGCAGGCTCGGTGACCGGCTGCTGTTCGCCTACACGTGGCTGGTCATTCTGTGGCTGATGGCGCCGATCGCCGTCATGATCCTGTTCAGCTTCAATGACACGCACGGCCGCTACAACACCAACTGGGTGGGCTTCACTACGAAGTGGTATAGCTGGTCCGCGTTACAGCAGTTTCCGGATCTGGTGGACGGCGTCAAGAACTCGCTTATCATCGCGGTGGTCGCCACCCTGGGATCGGTCGCGCTGGGTACCGGAATCGGCATCGCGCTCGGCAAATATCGGTTCCGTGGCTCCGGCGGGCTGAACCTGGTCATGTTCGCCGCCATCTCGGCACCCGAACTCGTCATGGGTGCGTCGCTGCTGTCGTTGTTCGTGACGCTGAACAGCGGCCTGGGACTGCCGACGATCATTATCGCGCACATCATGTTCTCGTTGTCGTTCGTCGCGGTGGTGGTGCGAGCGCGCGTGCTCACCTTGGATCCGTCGATGGAGGAGGCGGCCAAGGACCTCGGGGCCAGCGCCTGGACCACGTTCTGGCGGATTACCTTCCCGATCATCTTCCCAGCCATCCTGTCCGGCAGCCTGCTGGCGTTCGTCCTGTCCATCGATGACTTCGTGGTCACCAACTTCACCGCCGGAAGCACCCTGACGTTCCCGCTATGGATCTACGGGACTTCCAAGCTGGGTATGCCTCCGCAGGTCAACGTGGTCGGTACGCTGATCTTTGCGCTGGGCATCGTGATCGCGGCAGTCAACGTGGTGATGTCCCGGCGCCGTGAGAAACGCTGACCGGCAAGGCTGACACGAGGCGGTCGGAAAAATGGAAGGCGATCGAGTAAGGCGCGCGCTCGCGGACGCGACCGGCCGCTCGTACTGGCTGGATCAACCGATGGCACCGCCTCGGCAGGCGCCGCTTGCCGGGGCGACCACGGCGGACCTCGCGGTCGTCGGAGCCGGGTTCTCCGGCCTGTGGACCGCCCTCATCGCGAAGGAGCGGGACCCGTCCCGGGACGTGGTGGTCCTGGAGGCTCGCAGCGCCGGATGGGCGGCCAGTGGCCGCAACGGCGGGTTTTGCGCGGCCAGCCTCACCCACGGGCTCGCCAACGGCATCGAACGGTTCGCCGACGAGATCGAGACGCTGGAGCAACTGGGCCGCCGCAATCTCGACGAGATAGAGGCCGCGGTGGCCCGCTACGACATCGACTGCGGGTTTGAACGCACTGGTGAGATGAACGTGGCCACCGCCGGCTGGCAGCTCGACGATCTGCGGGACTCCTACGAGCAGGCGCGGCGATTCGGCCATGACGTCGTGTACCTGGACCAGGACGAGTTGCGTGCGGAGGTCGACTCCCCGACGTACCTGGGCGCGGTGTGGGATCGCGACGGCTGCGCCATGGTCGACCCGGCTCGGCTGGCCTGGGGTCTGCGTGCCGCCTGCCTCAAGCTGGGAGTGCGGATCTACGAGGGCACCCCGGTCAAATCGATCGACCGCGAGCGGGCCGGACTGCGCCTGCGCACCCCGAACGGGAGCATCACCGCGGCCAGTGTCGCGCTGGCCAGCGGCGCCTTCCCGGGGTTGCTCAAGCGCCTGCGGAACTACATAGTTCCGGTCTATGACTATGCGCTGATGACCGAGCCGCTCTCCCAACAGCAGTTGAAGTCCATCGGGTGGGAGCGCCGGCAAGGCATCGGCGACACCGCGAACCAGTTCCACTACTACCGGCTCACCGACGACAACCGGATTCTCTGGGGCGGCTACGACGCGGTCTACTACAACGGCGGCCGGATCACGCCCGAGCGGGATCAGCGGCCGGAGACCGCGGAGATGCTGGCGCGGCACTTCTTTGAGACGTTCCCGACGTTGGACGACGTCCGGTTCACCCACTCGTGGGGCGGCGTCATCGACACCTGCTCACGGTTCTGCGCCTTCTTCGGGACCGCCTTCGACGGTCGGCTGGCGTACGCGGCCGGCTACACCGGGCTCGGTGTCGGCGCCACCCGTTTCGGTGCTGAGGTGATGCTTGACTTGCTGGGCGGCGAGGTGACCGAGCGGACGTCGTTGCGCATGGTGCGGTCCAAGCCGATCCCGTTCCCGCCCGAGCCGGTCCGGTCGGCGGTGATCCAGCTGACCCGGTGGTCGATTTCCCGCGCCGATGCCAACGAGGGGCGCCGGAATCTGTGGCTGCGGACGCTGGACCGGATGGGCTTGGGATTCGACTCCTAGGGCCGGCGGGTTCCGGGAGTATGCCGTAGTCATCGCGCTACCAAAACAGGGACCCCAGGAAAAGAGATTCCAGGGTCCCTGTAGTGTGACTCACACGCCGCCGCTTAGCGGGGACGACCAACGGCGTAGGAGGTCGTATTGAGTTAAGTGCCTAGATCGAGGCGCGAACGCGAATGCCGCCGCGGCGCTTGACGGCGCGACGCTCTTCTTCGCTCATGCCGCCCCAGACACCAGCATCCTGACCGGTCTCAAGCGCCCACTGCAGGCACCCATCAATGACCGGGCAGCGACGGCAGACCGCTTTGGCCTGCTCTACCTGCAGAATTGCCGGGCCGGAGGTCCCGATCGGGAAGAACAACTCCGGGTCCTCATCCCGGCAAACAGCACGGTGGCGCCAGTCCATGGCGGAAACACTCCTTGGTCCGATACGGGTTGATGAATCCCTATAAGCAACGCGGTAATCGTCCGTGGACTATGCCCAACGGCTGACAGCGCGTGAACAGGCAATCTTGCTCGCTTGTGAATACTTTCACGAACAAGCCGCATGTCAAGGGCTGGCGCTCGAAAAAGTCCGTACGGGTGAGCGAACTCACGTCCGGTTTGTGCCGGTTTTTCGAGCCGCCGGAGAGACCCCCGCCAGCGACCGTCAGTAGTCAATGTAGTACGGTGCGTGGAGGCTCGCCATCATTTTTGGCATGTGTCGGAATAGTCCGCAGCAGTTACCCGCCGCCCGACCGTCAGCAGACCACGCGAATCGCCTTCGGTACGGCCGAAAAGCGAACTTTGTCCCGTTCGCCAAGGAAGTCGCCGTCAACGTGGAACCCTATTCGCGACTTTGCAGTGAGCGTGAATTCCGACAAATCGTGCAGTCTCAGGACGTGTTTGCCGTGTGGACCCACCGGAAGGTCCGAGCCTTTGATCTTGCGTCCGGATAGTAGCTGGGACATCGTTCGGATGGTGCTGGGGACGTTCATGTCGCGCAAAGCCATCACGTCCAGGCCGAGATCGAAGCTCGCCTCCGGGTTCGCGTCGATCGGGCGATCGCCGAGATAGGTCCACGGAGCGGCGTTCTGAACTATCGCCATCGACAGCCACTCCTCGGCGTCGGTGTCCGGGCGTTCAAGCGCGATGTCCGGCCGGCGGCTATCTCGGTCAAACATGTAGTTGCCGGCCAGCGACTGCAAGTACAGCAACGGTGTGGCCTTGCGCCCGCGCAGCCTGGCGCGCTCGACTCGGTGGATCACATCGGCGTCGAGGCCATAACCGGCGCAGAACGTGAAGTAGCGGTCATCGGCCCGGCCAAGCCCGATCGCGCGGCTGCTCCCACTGCGGATGGCGTCGAGGATCAACGACGTGCCCTCGGCCCAGTCGACCGGCAGGCCGAGGGCGCGGGCGAACACGTTGGTTGACCCGCCGCAGACGACGGCCAGCGCCGGAACCTCCGGGCCGGTGCCGTCTTCGAGAAGCCCGTTGACCACCTCGTTGACGGTGCCGTCGCCGCCAAGCGTGACCACCATGTCGGCGCCACCCTTGCGAGCTTCGCGAGCCAGCTCGATCGCGTGCCCGCGCCGTCGGGTGTACGCCACGTCGAGTTCGGTCTCACTGCGCAGCGCGCGGACCAGGACGTCGCGGGCACGCTCGCTGGTCGTTGTTGCCTTTGGATTGCACACCAGCAGAGCCCGCATGGCTGGCACTTTACCGAGGGGGAAAGCGAGATGATTACTGTGTACCGGGTGAGCGAGACCCCGGCATCACTTACTACCCTTACCTGGGCGGTGCGCGTGCTGTTCACGCATGCCACGCTGACCGGGGCGCTAGCCGTCCTGGCCGTCTACGCGGCGGTGACGACCAGCGGCGTGAGCGTCGCCAGCGCCATCGCGACCCCGCTGATCGCGGTCTTCTTCATGGTCGTATTCGGTGGCCTCGGGTTGGCCCTGCACCGGTTCCGGGCCTGGGCTCGCGGGCCGGCGATCGTGATGGAGCTGCTGCTGATCCCGATCGGCCTCGGTGCCATCGGGGGCATTCCATTGATCGGGATCATGGTGGCCGCATCCGGCCTGGCCGGCGCTGCGTTGCTGCTGGCACCGTCAACCCGGATCGCCCTGGGCCTGACCAGCCGGTGAGACCGGCGCCGGAACCGGCCGGGAACGCGCCGCCGTCGGCTGCTCAGTTCCACACCTCCAGGCCTTCCTCGATCGCCTCGCCACGCAGGTGCGCCTCGATCAAGTCCGGCAGGCGGCCGGGGTAGAAGCGGGCCGTGCTGCTCACCACGGAGCTGACCGGCCACCACCGGAAATCCGTGTACTCCTCAAGCTCGTACGCCATCTGCCCGGAGGTGTCCACCGTCGCGGTGCCGGTCAAGCGGACCGTCATGACGACCTCGTGCTGGACTCGCCGGACCGGCCCGCGGTACTGAAACGATCCGATCCGGCTCCAGGTCGGCGCCGATACCTCGGCCGGGGTGACGTCGATGCCGGTCTCTTCGCGTAGTTCCCGGATCGCGGTCTCGGTGACCGTCTCACCGGGCTCGATTCCGCCACCCGGCAGTTCCCACCAGACGCCGAACTCCGGCCGCTCCCAATGCACGGTGCGGAACAGCAGGATGCGACCGGCGCCGTCGAGGACCACCAGCCGTACGGAATGGCGTTCCTCGATCGCGAGACCGTCGTCCGGCAAACCGGCGATCACTTGATCGGTCGTCGCTTGCTCAGGTGGATGGTGGCATGGCCGTCGGCGGTAGCGGCGCCGACCTGGCCGGCCAGAGCGGTCAGCACCTGCCACGAGAAGGACTCACGGCCCGGTAGCGTCTGCCCCTTGCGGGTCGGCACCGAGACGTCGACCCGCAGGGTCTCGGGTGTGACACCGAAGCGGCAGGTCACATCAGAACCGCGAGCCGCCATCGGCAGCAGGATCGCGCACGCTTCGTCGACGGCGATGCGCAGATCCTCGATCTCTTCGAGACCGAGGGCAAGGCGCGCCGCCAAGCCGGCCGTCGCCGTGCGAAGCACTGCCAGATAGGTGCTGTTCGCCGGCACGGACAGAATGACAACGTCGTCGATTAGCTGATCCGGGTTCATCGCGAGTTGACTCTATGCGTTCGCGGCGAGTTGCGTTAGAGCGGTGCCCGTCATTCGATAAGTGACCCATTCATCCATCGGCTCGGATCCCATCGCGACGTAGAAGTCCCGGGCCGGATTCCAATCGCAGCACCCACCACTGCCAACCGCGGATATCCACGCTCGACGCAGAGCTTCGCAAGGGTAGCGAGCATGCGGCGGCCCGAGACCGGTGCCGCGTGCGTGCGGCCGCACGTAGAGGTCTTCGAGGTAAATGCCGTGCTGCCCCTCCCAGGTGGAGAAATTCAGGAACCAGAGCATGATGCCGACCGGCTCACCCGCTGGATCGAAGGCGACGTGCCCGAACAGGGCCGGACTTTGGCCGAACAGCGCGGCATGCAGCTGCTCGGCGGTTAGATGACACTTGTCCGGCGCCCTTTCGAACTCGGCCAGTTCATGGACCATTGAGACGACAGCCGGCACGTCCTGAGGACGCACCGGCTGGATCGTGTACTGCGAACCGCTCACGCTTGCTTGGTCTCCCAGAAGATCTTGCTGATCTCCTCGATCTTGGCCAGCAGCTGGTCAGCGATCGCCGGGTCAGCCGAGCCCTTGGCGCCGGCGGCGCCGGCAAGCTTGGTGGCCTCGTTGAACAGGCTGTGCAGCTGCGGGTACTTCTCGAAGTGCGGCGGCTTGAAGTAGTCGGTCCAGAGCACCCACAGGTGGTGCTTGACCAGCTCGGATCGCTGCTCCTTGATGATGAGAGCGCGGGTGCGGAAGTCCGGGTCGTTGTTCGACTGGAGCTTCTCGCAGATCGCCTTTACCGACTCCGCCTCGATCTTGGCCTGCGCCGGGTCGTAGACGCCACAGGGCAGGTCACAATGGGCGCGCACGATAGTGCGCGGAGTCAAGATGCGTGGCAAACGCATACCGATCCTCCTGGATAGTGCGTTGGTGATCCGCCGAACGGCGGTGATCATTAGCCAGTACCGACCCTACTCCACCAGAAAGGCGGCGGTGTGGTGAGCAGGCTGTTCGCGGTCCTCGTCGAAGGCCCGTCGATGGCACCTACGCTGCACCATGGTGACGCCCTGCTGGTGCGATCCACGTCGATCGGACGACCAGGGATGGTCGCAGTAGTCAAATACCCAGGTCAGCGCGGACTATTCGTAAAGCGACTGTCCCACCAAGTGGGCGAAGGCTGGTGGGCCCTTGGCGACAACGACATGGCTTCGTCAGACTCGCGAGACTACGGTCCTGCTGAGGTGGTCGGGCAAGTGCTGCTCCGCTGGTGGCCGCGACCCGTTTGGGTACGCTCTCATCTCAGCCCTTGGAGATGAGACATGTCTGAGTCATCCGCCGATCCGATCTTCGCCGCCCACCGGGGCGGGAAGATGGCAGTTACCTCGACCGTTCCGCTCGCCACCCGGGAGGACCTCTCCCGGGCGTACACGCCGGGCGTAGCCGAAGTATGCCTCGCGATCGCGGCTGACCCGGCGCTCGCCGATGAATACACCTGGACCTCTCACGCGGTCGCCGTCGTCACCGACGGGTCGGCGGTGCTCGGCCTCGGCAACATCGGCCCGGCCGCCGCGATGCCGGTGATGGAAGGCAAGGCGGTGCTATTCAAGTCCTTCGGGGGCGTGGACGCGGTGCCGATCTGCCTGGCCACCCAGGACGTCGACGAGATCATCGCGACAGTGACCGCGCTGGCGCCGTCGTTCGGCGGGATCAACCTGGAGGACATCTCCGCCCCGCGGTGCTTCGAGATCGAGCGGCGTCTCGACGACGCCCTGCCGATCCCGGTGTTCCACGATGATCAGCACGGCACGGCAGTGGTGGTACTGGCCGCCTTGCGCAACGCGGCCCGGGTACTCGGGCGCAAGCTCGGCGACCTCCGGGTGGTAGTGGTCGGGGCCGGCGCCGCCGGAGTCGCCGTCACCCGGATGCTGATCGCCGGCGGGGTCAACGCCGGTGACGTGGTGGTGTGCGACTCGCGCGGCGCCCTGCATGCCGGACGCACCGATGTAACGGGCGAAAAGGCGGCGCTGGCCGCTACCACCAACGAGCGCGGCGTGACCGGACCGGTCGCCGACGTGCTCCGCGACGCCGACGTGCTGATCGGGGTGTCCGGGGGATCGATCGACGAGGCCGCGCTGGCCGGCATGGCACCCGGCGGCATCGTGTTCGCGCTGGCCAACCCGACGCCCGAAGTGCACCCGGAGATCGCGGCCCGGTACGCCGCCGTGGTCGCCACCGGCCGCAGTGACTTCCCCAACCAGATCAACAACGTGCTCGCGTTCCCCGGGATCTTCCGTGGCGCACTGGCCGCCCGAGCCACCAGGATCACCGAGGGTATGAAGGTGGCCGCGGCCGAGGCGATCGCCGCCGTGGTCGCCGATGAGCTGCGACCGGACGCGATCGTGCCGAGCGCGCTGGATACCCGGGTCGCGACCGCGGTGGCCGACGCGGTTGCCGAAGCCGCCCACCGGGACGGTGTTGTGCGTCGCTGAGGTTCCAGTTTCGCAAGCTCGCGACCGGTTGAGGCGGTGTCAGCCAGCCTCAACCGGTCGACGATTCACGCTGTGTGGTCGAGGACGATCTTGCCGAACACGCCGCCGGTGGCCAGCTTCTCGAACGCGGCACGGGCGTCGCCGAACGGGTACACCGAGTCGATGATCGGTCGAATTCCCTGCGACACGCACATGCTCGCGAGCGCGGCGAGTTCAGCGCGCGTGCCCATGGTCGAGCCGATCAGTTCCAACTGAAGGAAGAACACTCGCCGCAGGTCGATCGTGGCCAGGTGACCGGCGGTGGCGCCTGAGCAGACGATCCGGCCGCCCTGCTTGGCCGATTTCAGCGAGTGGTCCATGGTCGGCGCGCCGACCGTCTCGATGACCACGTCAACCCGCTCCGGCAAGCGAGCGCCAGGCTCGACGGCGGTGGCGCCAAGCGCCTCGACCCGGGCCCGCTTCTCCGGGTCACGGCTAGTGGCGTAGGTACGGGCACCGAGTGCCTGAGCCAGCACGATAGCCGCCGTGGCGACCCCGCCACCGGCACCCTGCACCAGGACCGAGCCGCCCTCGGGCAGCCGCCCCCGTACCCGCAGCATCCGGTATGCCGTCAGCCACGCGGTCGGAAGGCACGCCGCTTCGACGAACGAGAGTTCGGCCGGTTTCGGAATCAGATTCGCCTGGGGCACGCGTACCCGGTCGGCGAGCGTGCCCGGATAGCGTTCGGACAACAAGGTCCGCTTGGGATCCATGGTCTCGTCGGCGATCGGCGCGGTCGCTGACTGGTCCGGGATGACGGCGTGGACGATGACCTCGTTGCCGTCGCTGTCGACGCCCGCGGCGTCATTGCCCAGGATCATCGGCAATTGGTCGGGGGACAAGCCGACGCCGCGCAGTGACCATAGGTCGTGATGGTTCAGCGCGCTGGCTTTGACATCGACGGTCACCCACCCATCGGGCACGGCGGGCTCGTCGATCTCCCCGGTGGTCAGGCCGGCAAGCGGGTCGTCGGGATTGATGGCGGAGGCATAGGCGGCTCGCATGATCGCACGCTAACACCGGGTACGGTCGCGGTCAGCCAGAGACGCCGCGCGAGTGATGCTTCGCGTGCCAATCGGGGTGACCCATGGCCGCCCAAGGGCTTGGTACTCAAGCGCGCCCACAACGCCGCCAGCCGCGTCAGCAGGCGCCCCGCATCAGCCGGGGCCGTCGGTGGCGATCCAACTCGGGTGGGTTGTCAGGAAGGCGCCGACGTGATCCTGGCCCGGACTGGTGTCGGACCGCACCGCGTCCAGCAGTTGCTGGCTGTCGGAGTTCAGGGCCTGGACCGAGCCCGGAATGTACGGCCCGGAGTAGTTGACGAACTGGCCATCGTTGGTCTTGATGGTGGTTACTGCCGAAGGTGTGATGCCCTTGAGGGTGAACACCCAGTCGTTGAGTGAAACCCCACGACCGTCGAAGATGAACGCCTTACCGATCGACTGGACGAAGGACAGCATCTTCAGCGGGTCGCTCAGGCCCTGGTTGAACGCCTCGGTGAGGATCGCCTTGATGAACTGCTGCTGGTGGCGCTGGCGAGCGTAGTCGGTGCCGACCAGCCCGTCCCGCGCCCGTACGTAGTCGAGCGCGTCGTACGCGGACAGATGCTGGTAGCCCTTGTGGTAGACGACCGGGGTGACGCCGGTGATGGCGCACTTGAGCGGCGTGCTGTCGAATGTCCCGCCGTGAGGGCAGTAGGGCACGCCGGTGTTCGGGTTGATGTGGTAGGGCGCGGCGTGCTTGGACGGGTCGCCGTTGACGTATCCGTGGTGGATCGAGACCGTGGTCTCGTCGACGTACATATCCACCCCGCCGAGCTTTTTGACGACGTCCTTGAAGCCGTTGAAGTCGACGATGGCGCCGCCCTTGAACGTGATGCCGTAGTCCTTCGTGATCGTATTGGCAAGCAGCTGGAATCCGCCGGCGTACCCCTGGCCGTCGCGGCTGCCGAAGGTGAAGGCGGCGTTGATTTTGCTGTTGCCACCGGGGTAGCCGGCGGCCCGGTCAGCCGGGATGAACACGCCCGTGTCCCGGGGGATGGATACCAGGTACGCCCGGTCGTGAGATGCCGGGATATGCACGATGATGATCGTGTCCGAGTGCGATCCGCTGGTCCAGTTGGGGCGGGTATCGACGCCGACCAGCAGGATGTTGATCGGACCGTCGATGGAAACGCCGGTGAGATGGGGCGCCGCGCTGCTGCTCGGCGTGCCTGGACCGGCGTTTCCGAGCAGGTTCTCCTGCCGTACCGAATTGTTGAGAGTGCGCAAGCTTGCCTGGATGAACACGATCGAGCCCAGGCTGGCGAGTAGCAGCACCGATCCGAGCGCGACCGTCACCTTTGCCCACAGCGGGCTGCGCTTTCGCTTGGTCTTTCCAGCCTTTGGCTTCCGATTGTCCCGAGGCGGATCGGTGCCTTTAGGCGCGTTCTCCGGCCCGCCCGTCTGTGGCTGGCCGCCCTTGCGTCCGCGTTTGGCCTTCGATCCGGCGGGCCGGCCGCCTGACACGTCAGCCTCCGTTGAGGATAATGTGCCGGCAGGCGAACTCCCCGATGCGGAAGTCCCTTGAGAGGCCGGGGAATCGAGTGGCTGGATAGCACTGGTCGCCGGAGGCGTCGCCTCCGAGTGCCCATGGCCATGCGGGGACGACTTATCCGAACCGGTGTCGCTGTTCGAGGTCCCCGTAGCCATGGGATCGTCTCTAGGATTTCCCATGGATCCTCGCATCGCGTAGAGGACTCACTATACGGGTTCGACCTTGGAGTTCCCTAAGAAAGCCCAGCTAAACCAGCTCTGACTAAAGCCGCTTGCGGCATCGGCCGTCCTACGTGGAGGTACGCGCGACCGCGTGGCGCCCTGATGGGCGACCATCATCATCCCGGCTCTGACCGACCCCTAGCCTCTCAGCAGGGTCTGACCCTTGATCAGCCAGGAAGCGCCGAAGGCGAAGATCGCCACTGACTCGCACCAGAACACGACATTGGACCCGGCGAACTGATCCGGCCACACCAGTTGCGTCGCGCCGGCGAACAGCAGGCTCGCGACGATGACGACGCCGCAACCGACATAGATGCGGTTGCGAATGTGCTTGCGCTGCTCCTGGATCGGTTCCGGATCCTTACGCGGGAACAGCACGAAGCAGAAGGCCGCGAGCAGGATGAACAGCCCGCCCGCGAAGATGTAGTGGAATCGACCGGCGACCAGCGCGTTGTGCGTCGGGTTGGCGGGCGCGGTCGGGCAGAACGCGACCGCGATCGCCAGGATTCCGGCGATCGTGCTCAGCACATCATCGAGCAGCTTGAACCGGTAGCAGATGAGGAAGACACCGATCGCGCACAGCGCCCCGACGAAGACGTTGCGCATGTCGGTGTAGTAATACTTGCTGATCGAGTCGAGAAGCACCGCTCGATGAGACGACGTCGCGTACCCGATGGCGAGCGCGAACGGCAGACCGACGCCGATGATGCCGATGCCCCGGCGCATGAATAGGTACGAGTGGACCAGGCTGTCCGAGACGCTGGTGCGCGACGCGACCGCCGGGGGGATCGTCTGCTGCGTCATGCCCTCGGCATACTCGTCCGGCGCACGCGTGTCAATGCAATGGTCGGCTTACCGCCAGTTCCGTGCGGCGGTCGCCTGCCGACGGCCCGTCCGAGTACTAGCCGAGTGCTGGCCGACCGGATGCCGGTAAGCCAGCCGGTCACCCGGCACGATCAATCGGGTAGCACCTCGTTCAATCGGGTCGCACCTCGTTGATTCGGGCCAGGACGAAGTGTCGCTCGTCATCACGCAAATAACAGTGCGCGACCAGGATGTGGCCGGCCAGTTCCAGCGGCTCGATGGTCCGGGCCGTCGCTTCACCCTGGGCGCTGGTATACGAGATCCACACCGGATGGGCGCGGTCCAGCCCGCTGGCGAGCAGGCGCAACTCCGGCTCGCTCAGGTGTCCCGCGGATCGGCGTAGCTCGGCCAGCGTTGACGACGATGTGGAGCCGCGCGGCTCCGGAACCGCGTGCAGCAGGGGCGGGGGTGGTGGCATCTCAGGCACCGCCGGGGCCGCCTTCAGCTTCGCGGCCAGCGCTCGGGGGTCCAGTGCGGATCCGGACGGTATCCAGTTCTGCGTGTCCAGCCCGCGTGGTGCCCGGCGACGGCGAGCCCGCTCAACCAGCGTGGTGCCGTCGGCGGACTCGCCGACCGGTGCATAGCCCGCCCGCCGTAGCGCTTCCAACGTCGCGACTGAATCGGAGGCGCTGGTCAGGACGGTCGGTGCGATCTGCGCCAGGCGCAGGCTTGCCAGCGACCGGTGGGCGGCGATTTCGGCGAGCACCGCCGGATCGTCCGCGCGAATCACGCATCCAACCGCTCGCACCCGTACGTCTCCATGCCGCCGAGCGACGTCCTGGATCAGGTACTCAAGCGGCTGCGGGAGGCGACCGCTGATGGCGATCGCCTGTAGCGCGGTGATCAGCTCGTCGGCGTCACGCCCCGCGTCCAGCGCCCGGCGAACCGATACCGCGGAGCATCGCCAGGTGACTGCCGCTCCGTGCGACTCGCGGTCGGCCACGTCATCAAGCAGCGCACTGACCTCCCGGCTCGGCGTTCCGGTGACCACGATGGTCAGATCGGCCTGGAAGATCGCGGTGATCGCGGCCGGCGCAACGAACCGCTCCGCCGCCTCGGCCACGGTCCCGGCGAGCAGCGCTCGTCCGAGCGAGCTGATCGCTGTCCGGCTGGCCAGCCCCAGTGTCTCGATCTCGGCCAGAAGTGGCGCGACCGCGAGCGCGGGATCGCCCAAGGCGCGGCAGATCAGCGGGCGACGGTACGCCACCAGGGCCACCACATCGTCGGGTGAGAAGCCGGATCCGGGCGAGCCGTCAAGAGCGCGCAGCACGTCCAGGCGTAGCTCGGCAGCGGCCGAGCCGTACGGGTCCGGGGCTAGCGCGGCCGGCGACTTGATGCCGTCCGGCCGTTCGGTCATCAGCGGCACCACGGTCAGGTCAACCCATGCGGCGAGTACGGCGGCGAGCTGCTCGGTTGGTGGTGCGCCGAGCCATTCGTCATAGCGATCGGTCGGCACCAGCGTGTCGCCGTCGACGTCCAGCCATCCGGCGGCGTGGGCGAGCTCCAGCCACAGCCGGATCGTGGACTCGTCGCCGTCGACCGCTTTGGCAAGCCGCCGGATCTCTTTGACGCCGATGCCCCCGGCGCGGAGGATGGCCAGCGGCCCGGCGCTGACCGCGTCCAGGGTCGCGGTCAGCGAGGCGGTGGCGATCGAGGCCGCGGCCGCCGCGTCGTGGTCGACGTCCTTCAGACGCGCCGGACGGCCGGTCACGGCCGGCGCCGGAGTGAGGGTCGGGTGCCAGTCGACGCCCCGGACGGCCAGCCCCACCTCGCGCGGGACCACGATGCGTTGCCAGTCGCTGAGCACCAGCCCTGAATTCAGCAGCCAGGCGATCGCCGGATCGGGGCGGCCGGTATATAGGTACGGACCGTCGTACCGCAGCGTTGGCCCGTTCCAAGCGGCATCCACGAGTAGCTCGCGCTGGTCGGCGGGCGCGCTGGCGACCAGCTTGCGGATGCCGTCGCCGGCTTCGTAGAACGCCACCAGCTCCTCAAGGAGCGCGGGCTTGCTGCGAGCGGTCCCGCCGAGACCGAGCGTATTGGCACGCGCTCGCAGATCTTCGACCGTACGGTTGACCAAGATCTCGACAACCGGGGGTCCGAGCCTCAGTGGTGCCGGAAGCACCGACTTGAGGTTGGCACTGACCTGCCATTGATCTTCGAATTCCCACGCGGCGACCCAGGTCTGGAGCACGTCAAGACAGGCGGTCAGGGTCGGATCGTCCGGATCCACTCGCATGATCGCGGCGAGCTTGGCGGCCGGCAGCGGCCCGAACACGAGCAGGGCCTCGGCTAGGTCGAGGCACGGTTGTGGAAGCTCGCGCGCGACGCCGGCGAGGGCGTGCTGAGTCTGCAGTCGCGCGGCCAGGTCGCTCAGGTTGCGAGGTGGCGCTCCGGTGGCGGCCTCCGGGCGGTTTACCAGGATCGCTGCGAGATCCTCTTCGGTACGGCTGGCCAGCCACCGCGCGAGCGTCGACGTCACGTGGGTTAGCGTAGCGACGTGACCTCCGATGATGTAGGCGCGCGCTCCAGCGCGGGCGAGAATGGCAACGCCGGGACAGGCCCACAGAACGCCACCACTGATGGCGGTGTGGCCGGTAAGACCTGGAACGGACCGCACTTCGGCGAGCAGGGTGGCGTGCTGACGTACGGCACGTATCTGCGGCTGCCGGAGTTGCTGGAGCAGCAGTTGCCGGAGTCGGATCCTCCGGCGCACGACGAGTTGCTGTTCATTACCATCCACCAGGTCTACGAGCTGTGGTTCAAGCTGCTGTTGTCGGAACTGACCGATGCACGCGACCGGATGATGAGCGGCGAGACCTACCTGCCCCGGGTCCGCCTGGAGCGATGCCATGCCATCGAGCGTGTGCTGGTCGGCCAGGTCGACGTGATCGACACCATGACCCCGCAGGACTTCCTGGCCTTCCGGAACAAGCTGGCTCCCGCCTCGGGCTTCCAGTCCGCCCAGTTCCGCGAGATCGAGTTCCTCTCCGGGCTCAAGGACCCGACCTACATCCGGCGGTTCCGTGGCTTGACCGGCGATGAGCAGGATGCGCTCAAACTGCGGGTGGACGAGCCGTCATTGTGGGACGCCTACCTGGAGGCACTGCGCCGGGAAGGCTTCGCCGTCGCCACTGCCGAGCAGCGGGCCGAGTCGCTGCGCACGATCGCGCACGATCGGGCCCGGTACGGCTCGCTCTGGGATCTCGCGGAGGCGCTGGTGGATCACGACCAGGCGTGGTCGCTGTGGCGCGCCCGGCACGTGCTGATGGCCGAGCGCCAGATCGGGACGAAGCGCGGCACCGGCGGGTCGGCTGGTGGCGCCTACCTGCGGTCACGAGTGGAGCTGCGGTTCTACCCGGAGTTGTGGGACCTGCGCGGCCGGCTCTAGCAGGCCCCGGGCAATCTCGGCGCGGTGTCCTTATCGCTCCAAGATCCATAGGACCCGGTTACGAGATCCGCGCGTCAGCCGCGCGTACCGCCGATCGGATCCGCTGATCCACCTGGGCCGGTACCGGACCCCAGCGATCGAGAGCGAGCAGCGCCGCGCCGGCCACCGGGCGGTCGCGCACGATCTCGATGCGGGCTCGCGGCGCGACCGCGGTCAGCCCCCGGATCACCGCCTCGTGCAGGACCGGCTGGCGGGCGGCCAGCACGCCGCCGCCGAGGACGATGGTGTGCGGCTCGGCGGACAGGCCGAGCCGCTGCCCGGCGATCCGGGCCATCGAGACGATCTCGCGGGCCTGCTTCGCGATGAGCCGCGCCGCCACCGGGTCGCCGGTGGCGGCGACGTCGAACAGCACCGGCGTGAGTTCCTCCACCCGCGCCCTGTCGATCTCGCCCAGGTGCAGCGCGCATGCCACCTCCTCGACCGTCGGTCGATTGAAGTGCCTGACCACGGCCTTGGTCAGCGCGGTGGCTGGGCCTCGGGTGTCCTCGCCTCGCACGGCGTGCCACAGCGTCAGCGCCGCCAGGTGGCCTCCGCCGCCCCAGTCGCCGGAGACCTGGCCGAGCGCGGGGAACCGGGCCACCCGGCCGTCCGCGCGGCGGCCCAGGCAGTTGATGCCCGCTCCGCAGATGACCGCGATCGCGTCGGGATCGTTGGTACCCGCGCGTAGCAGCGCGAACAGGTCGTTCTCCACGATATGGTCCGGCCACCCGGCCTCGGCGACCGCGGCGCCAAACGTGCTTACCTCGGCCGGAAGGTCGATTCCGGCCAGGTAGGCCACCGCCAGATCAGCGTTCACTCCGGCGGTACGAAGGGCTTCGTCCATAAGCCGGTTGAGGACGCGAAGCGATCCGTCGACGCCCAGCGTGTCGGGTGAGGACGTGGCGCCGCGGATGAACGCCAGCAACTGCCCGTCCTCGGAACCCACCACGACGTCGGTCTTGGAGTTGCCGCCGTCGATCGCGACGAAGTGCCTCATCTGGCCCACGCCAGATGCGCGGCGCCGGCGGCGATCAGTTTGTCGGTGAGCGGATCGGCGATGTCGTGCTGGCCGACCAGCGGGTGGGCCAGCAGCGCCCGGTAGACGCGGTCGCGACCACCGCGCAGGGCGGCGTCGAGCGCCAGTTCCTCGTACGCGCTGACGTGCGCGACCAGCCCCGCCTGCGATGGGCCGAGGGGTTTGGTGGTGATCGCCGCGGCGCCGGCGGCATCCACCCGGCAGGTTGCCTCGATGACCGCGTCGTCGGGCAGGAACCGCAGCGTGCCGTTGTTGCGGACGTTCACCGAGTGCAGCCCGCCGTCGTCATTCAGCAATGAGGTGACCAGGCCGATCGCGGCCTCCGAGTAGAACGCGCCGCCACGCTGGCCGAGTAGATCCGGCTTGGTGTCGGTGGCCGGGTCACGGTACATGTCGAGCAACGCGGCCTCGATTTCGGCGACCGTCTCGCCACGCGTCTTCGCGCCGATCAGCCCGCGTACCACCGCGTCATGGTCGTAATAGTAGTGAAGGTAATAGGACGGGACGCAGCCCAGCGTCTTGATCACCTCGGGGCTGGTCCCGACCTCGTCGGCGATCTCCTGGTACCGATCGGCGAGGGCCGGTCCGAGCCGGTCGGCACCGTCGACGTACGCGGCGCGTTCCCATGTCAGATGATTAAGGCCGATGTGGTCGAGCACCACCTCATGCGGTTGGACGCCGAACATGCCGGCGAACCGTCGCTGGAATCCGATGGCGACGTTGCACAGGCCGACGGCGCGGTGCCCGGCGTCGAGGAGCGCACGGGTGACGATGCCGACCGGGTTGGTGAAGTCGACGATCCAGGCGTCCGGAGCGGCCAGCCGCCGGGCGCGCTCGGCGACGTCGAGGACCACCGGCACGGTGCGCAGGGCCTTGGCGAGCCCGCCGGCGCCGGTTGTCTCCTGGCCCAAGCAGCCGAGGGAGAGCGGGAACGTCTCGTCCGAGATCCGCGCGGCCTGGCCGCCGACCCGCAGTTGGATCAGCACCACCCCGGCGTCGCGTAGCCCATCATCGAGGTCGGTGGTCCAGGTGATCGAACCCGGATGCCCATAGTGGGCGAAGATCCGGCGAGCGAACTCGCCGACGATGCCGAGCCGATCCGCGGCCGGATCGATCAGCACCAGCTCGCTGATGTTCAGCGAGCCGGCCAGGCGGGCGAACCCGTCGATGAGTTCCGGTGTGTACGTCGAACCACCGCCGACGACGGCGAATTTCATCCCTTGGCTCCAGTCAGTGTCACGCCCCGCACGAAGGCAATCAGGTCCTCGCGAACGGCGCTGAGTCCGGCATCGGCCGCGCCCAGCAGGATCGCGTCGTCGGCGACCGCGGTCGTCGCGATCCGGACGGACAGCGGCGACGCGGCGCGCACGGCGATCGCCACCGCGTCGCGCAGCCGGATCCCGCCGGCCTGCGCGACGGACCCACCTAGGACCACCAGGTCCGGATCGAGCACGGCGGCGACCGCCGCCACGCCGACGGCGACCCGCTGCGCCAGCGCGGCGATGAACGCGGCGCCGCCGTTGACCACCGCGTCGTGCGGGGTGGAGGCGACGATCCCGTGTTCGGCGGCCAGCGATATCACGGCCGGTCCGGCGAGGATCGCGTCCAAGTCATTGTTGTCGTACTCCGGGGTGCGGCGGATCGGCAGGCCGAGCGGCACGTAGCCGATCTCACCGGCGCCGCCACGGGCACCGCGCAGCAGGCTGCCGCCGAGGTCGATGGCCAGGCCGAGGCCGTGATCGAGCCACAGCAGGGCGAAGGTCTCAGCGTCGGCGGCCACACCCCGGCCGCGTTCGGCGATCGCCGCGAGGTTCACGTCGTTGTCGACCACGACCGGCGCACCCAGGGCTCGGCGAATGGAGGTGACCAGGCCGGGCTGGTCCAGGCCCGGGACATCGACATGCCGGATGGTGTCGGTGGTGTGGTCGTACGACCCGGGCACCCCCATGTGAGCGTGGCGCACCCGGTCGATCGGGATGTCCGAGTCGTTACAGAGTTCGGTCAGCGCGGTGACCAGGATGGCCGCCGGATCGTCGGTATTGAGGTCCAGCTTCGTCCGGGCCCGGAGCCGGATGTCCGCGGTCAGGTCCACGATGGCGATCGAAACCTCTGGAAGCGACTCGGTCGCCCGGATCGACATCGCGGCGGCGAACGCGCCGTCCGGGTTGGTCGCGTAGATCTCGGCGTTCGGGCCCGGACCGCCAGAGGTGTATCCGGCTACTCGCGCTAAGCCAGCATTTACCAAGCCTTTTAGGACATCGCCGGTGGTTGGTTTGGACAGACCGGTCAGCTCGCGGACCTCCGCACGGGTCAGTGGTCCCCGGCCGAGCAGATGCGAGAGGACCGCGCTGGTGTTGAGTCCGCGCAGCAACTTGGCTGATCCGGCCGGTCGGTCCATCAAGCCCTCGGTTGGTTAGGAAAACTGTTTGCCTATTCCCCGAGACGCTACGAAACGGACCGAGAGAGTGTCAATAGCTGCTCGAAACGGCCTGTTGATCTTGGAATAAGGTTTAGCGTGACTCTCAAGTGGACACATGATCAGCACCAGAGTGGTCATCCATAAGGACACAATGGAATGACCTACTTCGGAAACAATGGACCTCATTCGCAAATCGTGGCAGGGTGTAACGCATGGCAGAGTCTGGAGTAAATGCGACAGCAGCGGCGCTTTTGGGTCTGCTCCATGAGGGAGCGATGACCGGCGGGCAACTGATGGCGGAGGCCGAGCGGCGGCTCGGGGCGTACTGGTCGATGACCCGCAGCCAGGTCTATCGGGAGTTGCCGGCGCTCGCGTCGATGGGGTACGTGAAGCTGGGCAAGACGGGCCCGCGCAGTTCACAACCGTACTCGATCACGCAGGCCGGTAAGCGGGCATTCGCTCGTTGGCTGGCCGAAGACCCGGGACACGAGGCGATTCGTAACCCGATCGCCCTCCGTGCCGCTTTCGGGGCGTACCAGTCGCCGACTCAGTTGTCGCAGACCTATGCGCGCGCTGCCGAGTACCACACCGAGGCGCTTGCCGCGGTCCGCGAGGCCAGCAAGGAGATGAAGAAGGAAGGCGACACCGATGCGGTCGCCGCCTCCGACTTCGCGATCGGGTACCACAAAGCGGCGCTGGCCTGGCTTAAAGCGATCAAGTAAACCGATCCGGCGGTGGCCCGGCCTGGCGGCGGGGCGGTGGCCTGGCGGCGTGGCGGCGGCGCGAACCCGCGTCTGGTGCGGCGTGCCCGCGCGGGCGGCGGCGACCGAGGCGCCGTAGTGTTGTCTGCGTGACCGACGCCGATTACGCCGAGCAGCTCAAAGGACTCGATGCCACGTTGCGCAACATCGAGGTGGTTCTGGACCTGCCGAAGCATGCGCAAGGAGAAGGCCGAGCTGGAGCGGGCCGCGTCCGAGCCGTCGCTGTGGGACGATCCGGCACGGGCCCAGCAGGTGACCTCCAAGCTGTCGCATATCCAGTCCGAGATCACCCGGGTGGAGAAGCTGCGCCGTCGGCTCGACGACGCCGGTGTACTGCTGGAACTCGCCCAGGCCGAGGACGATCCGGACGTCGCTCGGCGAGGTCGGTACCGAGATCGCCGCGCTGACCAACGCGATCGACGAGCTGGAGATCCGCACCCTGCTCTCCGGCGAGTACGACATCCGGGAAGCGCTGGTGACCATCCGGTCCGGCGCCGGCGGGGTGGACGCCGCCGACTTCGCCGAGATGCTGCTGCGCATGTACCTGCGCTGGGCGGAGCGGCATGGCTACGCCACCGACGTCTATGACACGTCATACGCCGAAGAGGCGGGCATCAAATCGGCCACCTTCGCGGTGAAGGCGCCGTACGCCTACGGCACGCTGTCCGTGGAGCAGGGCACGCACCGGCTGGTCCGGATCTCACCGTTCGACAACCAGGGACGGCGTCAGACCAGTTTCGCGGCGCTCGAGGTGGTGCCGGTTGTCGAGCAGACCGACGCGATCGAGATCCCGGACGACGAGATCCGGGTTGACGTGTACCGGGCCTCCGGCCCCGGTGGCCAGGGCGTCAACACCACCGACTCGGCGGTCCGGCTCACCCACATCCCGACCGGCATCGTGGTGTCGTGCCAGAACGAGCGATCGCAGCTGCAGAACAAGGCGACCGCGATGGCGGTCTTGCAGGCCAAGCTGCTCGCGCTCAAGAAGGCCGAGGAAGCCGCGAAGATGGATGCGCTGCGCGGCGACGTGGCCGGCTCGTGGGGCGATCAGATGCGGTCGTACGTGCTGCACCCGTACCAGATGGTGAAGGACCTGCGGACCGAGTACGAGGTCGGCAACCCGTCGGCGGTGTTCGACGGCGATATCGACGGGTTCATCGAGGCGGGCATCCGCTGGCGCAAGCAGCGGGAGCGGGAGGCCGCCACCGCGTAGTTCCGTCACTCTGAGTGACGGTGGTCGTCAGATGTGTCGCGACGGCTTCCGCGTCCGGGTGACGCCGTCGTGAGCCAAATCACATTTGACATGCGAAGCTTTGTCCGTTTGTGTGCTGAAATATGACACTAATTGTTCCCGATATGCCGCGCCGCGCGTCTTGGCGTTTCAGCCTCACCGGGTAAAGTCCACCGCGTGATTCGGCTTGAGAATGTGACGAAGACGTATCCGAAGGCCGCCCGTCCATCGCTCGACAGCGTGTCGGTGTCGATCGACAAGGGCGACTTCGTCTTCTTCATCGGCCCCTCCGGTTCCGGCAAGTCCACGATCGTGAAGCTACTGCTGCGCGAGGTGACGCCGACCAAGGGCAGGGTCGTCGTCAACGAGCGTGATGTGACGAACCTGCGGTCGTGGCGCATTCCCAACTTCCGCCGGTCCATCGGCTGCGTCTTCCAGGACTTCCGGTTGCTGCCGACCCGGACCGCGTACGAGAACGTGGCGTTCGCTCTTGAGGTCATCGGAAAGTCGCAGGCGGTTGCCCGGCGAGTGGTCCCCGAGGTGCTTGAGCTGGTCGGGCTGGGCGGCAAGGAGCACCGGTACCCGCAGGAACTGTCCGGTGGTGAGCAGCAGCGCGTCGCCGTCGCGCGGGCGTTCGTGAACCGGCCGCTGATCCTGCTCGCCGACGAGCCGACCGGAAACCTGGACCCGGATACGTCGATCGAGATCATGCGCCTGCTGGACCGGATCAACCGCACCGGCACGACCGTCGTCATGGTGACCCACGACTCCAACATCGTTAACCAGATGCGCCGGCGAGTGGTCGAGATCGAGGGCGGCAAGATCGTCCGCGACCAGGCCCGCGGCGTGTACGGCTGACGCCAGCCAGATCTCGATCCAAGCCCCCCATCTCGCCGACCCACAGTCGGATGCCCAACCCGGGTGAAAGGAACGACGCCTGATGCGCGCGAAGTACGTCCTGTCCGAGGTGATGACCGGACTGTGGCGCAACGTCACGATGACGATCGCCATGATCATCACGATGGCGGTGTCGCTGACGATGCTCGGCGCCAGCCTCGTGATGTACCACCAGATCGACAAGATGAAGGCGACCTTCATCAACAACGTCGAGGTGTCGATCTTCGTCAGCAATGACGCCTCCACCGACCAGATCGCGGCGATCGGGTCGGCGCTCAAGAGCGACGCGCTGATCAAGTCGGTCCAGTTCGAGAACCACGAACAGGCCTATGAGAAGTTCAAGCAGATGGCGGCCAGCCAGCCGAACCTGGTCGCGGTCACCACTCCGGCGAACCTGCCGCAGTCGTACCGGGTCAAGCTCAAGGATCCGACCAAGTTCTCTGAGATCAACAACAAGTACAAGGACATGGCCGGCGTCGGCAACGTGGTGGATCAAGCGAGCTTGCTGGACAAGGTGTTCAAGGTGCTGGGCGCGTTGCAGAATCTCGCCCTGGTACTGGCGGTCGCTCAAGGCCTGGCCGCGTTGCTGCTGGTCGCGAATACCATTCAGGTCGCCGCGTATAGCAAGCGGCGCGAGGTCGCCGTGATGAAGCTCGTGGGCGCCTCCAACTGGTTCATCCAGTCGCCATTCGTTCTTGAGGCGATGTTCGCTGGCATGATCGGCGCGTTGATCGCGTTCGGCGGGCTGGTGGCCGGGAAGATCTTCCTGGTGGACAGGTCGCTCAAGGCGCTGTCCGCGCTGCTGGGCAAGATCGAATGGACAACCATCTTCTGGCAACTGCCGCTGCTGCTGGCCGCCGGCGCGCTGGTGTCCGGCGTGACCGGATGGGTGACGCTCCGGGCGTACATCAGGAAGTAGCGATCCGATCTCCGACCGGCCCCCGCGCGCACGTGCGGGGGCCGTTGTCGTAGGGTTCTGCACCCCGTGGTGGGAAGCGTGACGCTGCCCACCCCTCCCGTGATCAAGTGCGAGATCTTGAGCACTGGCGCCGCCCAGGCGACCCCAGACGCACTCGGTAGCGCACTCGATCACCGGCGCCAAAGGTGCCGATGGTGCCGCCCAACCCGCCTGCCGAAATGTTTCTGCCGATCCAGTGGTTGAACCCTGGCGGAAACCGGCGAGACGAGCGGATACCGGCACCGATAGCATGGCGTCCGCCCGCAACAAGGCGTGGAGTCAGGGAGGTGAGCCGGATGCCCCGGGAGAAGGGCCGCAAGGTGGTCGCGTCCAACAAGCGGGCGCGTCACGACTACGCCATCCTGGAGACGATCGAGGCCGGCATCGCGCTGACCGGCACCGAGGTCAAGTCACTACGCGCCGGCCGCGCCTCGCTGGTCGACGGGTTCGCCCAGGAGAGCAATGGCGAGCTATTCCTGCACGCTGTGCATATCCCGGAGTACACACAGGGCACCTGGACCAACCACGAGCCGCGCCGGACCCGCAAGCTCCTGCTCCACCGTGGCGAACTGCACAAGCTGACCACCAAGGTTCGCGAGAGCGGCCTGACGCTGGTGCCGCTGTCGCTGTACTTTTCCGACGGCTGGGCCAAGGTCGAGATCGGGCTGGCACGCGGCAAGAAGGCCTACGACAAGCGGCAGGACCTGGCCCGCAGGGATGCTGACCGGGAGATCAACCGGGCCCTCGGCCGCCGTCAGAAGGGCATGGATTAAATCCCGCGTGACGCGCGTTGATGTGTGCGGATAAGCTAGACAAGCATTACCCGCCGGGGGCGACAGGTTTCGACTCTGTGCGCTGCGGCAGGTGAAGCGAGCCGAGGAAGCCAACGTCGTCTCGTTAATCGTCGTTGGAAAACAATAAGCGCCAAGAATCAGCGCTCGCTCGTTCTCGCTGCCTAAGCATCGAGTAACGGCCGTCGGTCCAGGAGTGTCTCCGGCCTGGTAACCGGCGTCAGCTAGGGGACTGGCCAAGCGGCCCTTGTCACGGGGACCGTGCGGCGAGACTAATCGTGACTGGGCCCGTCATCCCGACTTGCTTGCGTGATCGGGAGGGCCGAGGCTGACACAGCAAGCTGCGCTCGGAGAAGCCCTGCTTATGCGGCGGAGGACCCGGGTTCGATTCCCGGCGCCTCCACGGCCAGCGTGAACGGCCCCGACCATGACGGTCGGGGCCGTTCACCGTTTTCGCGGCCGGTTCCGGCCCCGCATATACGGCGGCCCCGCATATACGGCGGCCGGTTCCGGCCCCGCATATACCCTGGCCGGCCGGTCCGCGGCACCGCGGAGCGCCGGCCTACGGCGTGGCACTCCGCGATGCGATGGTGGATTGCCGGCACGCCGCCCACCCATCGCGGCTACCGGTCCTGTGTGCCGAGATCGGCGGCGACCATGGCGCCGAACCGTTCCATCGCGCCATCGACGACGGCTCGGTCGCCGGTGAGCAGCAAGTCGAGGATGAGACCCCGGGTGACTGCCAGACCCAGCCGCGCATGCGCCCGAGCCTGCGAGCCGCGGGCACCGAGCCGCCGGTACAAAGCGACCAGCGGCCGCTCCCAGGCGTCGATGACGGCCTCGCGGAATGACTGCGACCATTCGGTGTCATGCAGGGCGCGGGCGTAGATCTCGAAGAACAGCCGTTCGGCCGGCGCGAGCGCCGGGTCGGTCAATCGCTGCCAGAACAACCGCGAGACGTCCGTGACGTCACCCGGCAGCGTTGCGAGGACCGCACGCTGTTGCTCCTCGACGCGGCCGACCACGGCCGCGAGCAGCCCATCCCTCGAACCAAAGTGGTAGATGAGCATCCGGTGACTGGACCCGGCCTCGGCCGCGATCTCGCGCAAGCTCGCCTCGCCGATGCCACGGCGCATCAAGGCCCCGACGCAGCGATCCAGTAGACCGTCGCGGCCGCCGGTCACGTGCTGGAGCCGGTCGCCAGGCTGGCCGCCTTCAGCCCCTTCGCTTCGAGGTCCAGGTAGCGCCGGGTAAGGCCGCCCAGCAACGCGCCGACGAGGCCGGCGAGCGGCCCGCGCTGGTCGATTTCGAGCGTGATGCGGGTGGTTCCATCGGGATTGCGAGACAGCAGATGGCGCCCGGCGGTACGCACACCGGGCGAGTGCGCCACCCAGGTGAACTCCTCACCGTCCCGCAACTCGCTGACCTGCCATATCGTGGTCGGCAATTTCGGCTGCTTGACCCGGGCGCGCGCCCCGGTTGTCAGGCCGGCGTCGCCGAGCAGCGTCACCGACGTCATCGATGCCGTCCACTGCGGCCAAGACTCGACGTCGGTCACGGCGCGCCAGGTGGTGGCCAGGTCAGCACTCGTGTCGATTGTGGTCACGTAGTTCATGTACCAAATGGTACATCGCATGAAAACGAGTTGCCCACGACTTCCGCAGATCATATGAGCTGGTTTATTGGTATATGCGACCCTGAATTCGTGGTGGCCACGAGCGATCCGAGCCCCGAATCGACTGGCCTGCTGCTGGACCGTCGGTACCGCCTGATCGCGCCGCTGGCCCGTGGCGGGATGTCAGTCGTATGGCGCGGCCAGGATGAATTGCTCGGCCGGCCGGTCGCAGTCAAGGTCCTGAACATCGACCCGGACGATCCCACGGTCGCAGGTCGGGTGCGCCGCGAGGCGATGGCGATCGCACGGCTGTCCCATCCGCACATCGCCACCGTGTACGACTATGGCGAGAGCACCGAGATGCGGCACGGCTCTGGACGGCCTACCCCGTACATCGTGATGGAACTGGTCGACGGCGAGTCCCTCGCGCAAGTGCTCAAGCGCGGGCCCATGTCCTGGCCGGCCGCGGTCGGTGTGTGCGCTCAGGTGGCGGCGGCGCTGGCTACCGCCCACCAGTACGGCGTTGTCCACCGCGACATCACCCCGGGCAACATCATGTTGTCGGCGGACGGTGTCAAGGTAATCGACTTCGGGGTGGCGGCGTCCACCGGCGACTGTTGCACCGACGGGGTGGTGTTCGGTACCCCGGCGTACCTTGCGCCCGAGCGCCTCTCCGGTGACCTGGCACAGCCCGCCACCGACGTGTACGGCCTCGGCATCGTGCTCTACCAGAGCCTGACCGGACGCCTGCCGTGGCCCGGCGGCAGCACCAAGGAACTGGTGAGCGCCCACCGGTACGTTCCGCCGGCGCCGATGCCGCCGATCGCGGGCCTGCCCCTGGCCGTCGCCGAGTTGTGCCAGCGATGCCTTTGCGTCGACCCGGGCCAGCGGCCCGCTAGCGCCCGGGCATACGTGACACTTGCCGAGATGGCCCGGTACGGCGACCGCCGCGCGCCGCGAACCATCCGGATGGGCGCCGGCGGCTACGCCGCGACGAGAGTGCTGACCCGATTTTCGGAGGGCCATGCCGAACTTCGCCCGACCGTGCACGAACCGATCGATGTGGAGTCGTCGACGGTCCCGGTCGAGAGCCGGAACAAGAGTTCGCCTACCCGGCCCCAGCGCCGTCAGCACGGCATGTTCATCCTGCCGGCGCTGCTGATGCTGGTGCTTGTCGGATGTCTTGGACTGTCGGAGGTCGGATCCTCAGACGGAGGCATCGGCGCGCCGGCTCCATCGCATCGGCCGGCTACCGACGGGCCGGGCGGGACCGCGACCGACGGGCCGGCCGCCGACGAGCCAAAGCTGCCGGCGGTCACCCAGCCGAGCCCTCACAAGATCGGCATCGCCGACGCGCCGGACGCGGCGACGGTGGCCTGCCGCGTTTCGTACCGGACCACGGCGACCTGGCTATTCGGGTACGCCGCGCTGGTCACCCTGGCGAACACCTCCGAGATGGCGATAACCGGCTGGCGGCTGCAGTTCACGCTGCCCAAGGGTGACCGGATCAACGGCGGCTGGAACGGTCAATGGTCGCAACAGGGCCGCAAGGTCACGGTGGAGGACGTCAGTTACAACGCAACGCTTCCGCCAGGTGGCGCGATCTCCCTCGGGTTCCTGGGCCGGTTGACGGACACCGAATCGGCGACGAATGACGCGGGCGATGGCGCCGGAAGCGAGACGGGCAACGATCAGTCCGGCGGTCGCGGGCTCGGGCAGGCGCACCGGTCCGAGCCTCGCCCGGCGACCGGCTTCAAGCTGAACGGGCAGCCCTGCACGGCGTCCTGAGCGGCGGGGCCGGCCGCGCCGGGCGAAACGCCACCGTTCACAGCATCGGACCGCTTGCCCACGCGTCGCAGACCGGCTCGTGATGACGGCGGCGCCGGGGTCGCCGACCCGGGGACAAGCTTACGGATCGCGGAACTCCGCCCCGGCCGCCCGGGCTCCGGCCGAGCCGCGCTCTAGTCTCGAACCGTGGGGCAACGTGTACTCGTAGTCGACGATGATCCGACCGTCAGCGACGTCGTCCGGCTTTACCTGGAACGGGCCGGTTTCGAGGTGGCGCTGGCGGCCGACGGAAATGGCGCCCTCAGCGCCTTCGAGCGGACCCAGCCCGACCTGGTCGTGCTGGACTTGATGCTGCCCGGCATCGACGGCCTGGAAGTGTGCCGGCGGCTGCGGATAGCCAACAGCGCCGTACCTGTCATCATGCTGACCGCGCTGGGCGAGGAGGCCGATCGAGTGCTCGGGCTCCAGCTTGGCGCCGACGACTACGTGACCAAACCGTTCTCACCGCGGGAACTGGTGCTTCGGGTGCAGTCGGTGCTGCGGCGGGCGGTCGGGACCGAGACGTCCGCGGCCACCGAAAGCAACCTGCTGGTCGACGGCGACCTGGTCGTGGATCCGGTGCGGCGGGTGGCCATGCGAGGTGGCGGCGGGCTGTCCCTGACCGTACGCGAGTTCGATCTGCTGGTGTTCTTCATGTCCCACCCGGGCCGGGCCTTCCGCCGGACCGAGTTGCTTGACTCGGTGTGGGGCTGGACGTTCGGCGACCACTCGACTGTCACGGTCCACGTACGACGGCTCCGCGAGAAGATCGAGCCGGACCCGGCCAACCCGATCCGGATCGTTACCGTATGGGGCGTGGGCTACCGATTCGAGCCGGCCAGCCATGCATGACATAGCGACCATGCTGCTGGCCTGGCGCTGCTCGGCGCCGTCGTGGTGGCCATCCCGGGCGCCATCGCTCACCGCCTGATACGCGGCCGGTCGATCACCGCGCACATCTGCCTGCTTCTGGCCGTCACGCTGCTGACCGCGTACGCCGGCATCGTCGCGGTCGCCAAGGGCATGTTCATCGAGACGCACGACCTCAACGTGCTCGGCGTCGTACTGCTGATCACCGGCGCGATCAGCCTGTCCGTCGGAGTCTGGCTGGGCCGCCGTCTGGCCCACGACGCCATGTGGGCGGACGAGGCGCGCGCTCGCGAGCGCACCATCGAGGCGAGCCGGCGCGAGCTGGTCGCGTGGGTCTCGCACGACCTGCGTACGCCGCTGGCCGGCATGCGAGCCATGGCGGAGGCCCTTGAGGACGGTGTGGTGACCGACGCGGCGACCGTCGCCGACTACCACCGCCGGATCCGGGTAGAGACCGACCGGATGGCCCAGCTCGTCGACGACCTGTTCGAGCTGTCCCGGATCAATGCCGGGGCGATGAGACTGTCGCTGGGCAACGTGCCGCTCGGTGACGTGGTCTCCGACGCCGTCGCCTCGGCCGAACCGCTGGCCACCGCCAAGCGCATTACCCTGCATGCCGATCCGGCGGAGTGGCCGTCGGTGCGTGGGAGCGAGCCGGAACTCGCCCGAATCGTCGCCAACCTGCTACGCAACGCCATCCGGTACACCCCGTCAGACGGCTCGGTCACCATCTCCGGCGGCCGTGACGACAAGGGTGGGTGGCTGTCGGTGACCGACGCGTGCGGTGGTATCCCGGAAGAAGATCTGCCGCGTGTGTTCGATGTGGCGTTCCGGGGCGAGGTCGCGCGTACGCCGGCGACCAACCATGACCACGACGGACCAGGCGGTGGCCTCGGCCTGGCCATCGTCCGCGGCCTGGTGGAAGCCCACCACGGCGAGGTCGCGGTACGCAACGTCGGTGACGGGTGCCAGTTCCTGGTCCGGTTGCCTGCCGGTCCCTGACGGCTACGGCAGGTCGAACGGGAGCGTCAGGCCGTCCAGGGCATGCCCGCAGGCGCACGTGCGCTCGGCGGGCAGCCGCGTCACCGCGTCCAGCAATACTGAACGCAGACGCTCGGTGTTCTCGGCGAACACCCGGAACACCTCTTCTTGAGTCACCCCGTGATCACCTTCCACGCCGGCGTCCAGGTCGGTGACCAGAGCGATCGCCGTGTAGCAGAGGTTCAGCTCGCGGGCCAGGATCGCTTCCGGATGCCCGGTCATGTTCACCACCGCGCCGCCGATCGCGGTGAACCACTTGCTCTCGGCGCGGGTCGAGAACCGCGGACCCTCTATCACCACCATGGCGCCGCCGTCGGTCGCGGCCACGTCATGGCGCGCGGCCGCGTCGAGCGCGATCGCCCGGCCCGCCGGGCAGTACGGCTCGGCGAAGTTCACGTGCACGGCGCCAACGTCGTAAAACGTCTGGATCCGGCCGCTGGTCCGGTCGATGAGCTGGTCCGGCACCACGAACGAGCCCGGCCCCAGCTCGGGGCGCAGGCCACCGACCGCGCACGGTGCCAGGATCTGGCGGACTCCGATGCTGCGCAGTGCCCACAGGTTTGCCCGGTAAGGGATTTTGTGCGGCGGAAGCTGGTGGGCCCGGCCGTGACGAGGCAGGAACGCCACCCGGGTGCCGCCCACCGACGCAACCGTGATCTCGTCGGACGGTGGCCCGTACGGCGTGTCGATCTTGTGATTTTCGGCCTGGTCGAGCAGAACATACAGGCCGGATCCGCCGATCACCGCAACGTCCGCAAGCGCACTCACGGACAGACCCTAACCGTGACGGCACCGGCAGGCTAGTGTGCGAGGCGGGCCATTAACGGTGTCGTAAGTTTCTGGTGAGGCCGGCGGTTCAGGGGGGTGACGATGGAGTCGCGAACAGGGCAGTTGCTCGTGGCGACTCCGGCGTTGAAAGACCCCAACTTCGAGCGGACCGTGGTGCTGCTGGTCGCCGACGAACCCGGCGGATCGCTGGGGGTGGTGCTCAATCGCGCCACCGAGGTCACGGTGGCCGATGTGCTGGAGGGGTGGGGCACCCTGGCCGGTGAGCCGTCCGTGGTCTTCGAAGGTGGGCCGGTCCAGCCGGAAGCCGCCATCTGTCTAGCCCGGTCACGAAGCGCGACCGGGCTTATCTCCGGCTTCAATCGGGTCTCCGGCTCCGTGGGCACTCTCGACTTGTCGCAGGATCCGAGCGAGATGAGCGACAAGATCGCCAGCGTGCGCGTGTTCGCCGGCTACGCCGGCTGGTCCGAAGGGCAGCTGGAAGCCGAGATCGCTACCGGATCATGGTTCGTCTTCGACGCGCTGCCTTCGGACGCGTTCGTGGAGCGGCCGGACGACCTGTGGCCCATGGTGCTGCGACGGCAGGGCGGCCTCACCGCGGCCGTGGCGATCTTCCCAGCCGACCCCACGATGAACTGACGTCAGGCCCGTCCGAGCAGCGTATTCAGCGCCGTGTAGTCGAGGCCGCCGGCGACCGCCTCGTATGTGCCGGTCCGGTACGCCTCATGCGCCGCGTGCTCGGCCACGGCGTACGCCGCCTGCGCCACCGACGAACCCAGGCTGATCCGCGCGACCCCCAAGTCGGCGAGCGCGCCGACCGTCAGCGAGCCGGGTCCGACCAGAATGTTGAGCGGTGCCGGGATCTCCGCCACCAAGGTCGCGATGCTGGTCGCGTCAGATACGCCGGGGAGGAAGACACCATCCGCGCCGGCGTCGAGGAAGGCGTGCGCGCGCCGGATCGCGTCCGCGATGTCGCCCGACCCGCGCAGGTAGGTGTCGATTCGGGCGTTGACGAACACGGGCAACTCACGAATCGCCGCCAGCCGATCGGCGTGCTCGCGGATGTCGCGGGTACCGTCCTCGATGTTGATGCCGGCCGCTCCGGCCTCGGCGACCGCGCGCACGGTGACCGCGACGTCCGCCGGAGTCGCGCCGAAACCCGACTCGATATCCGCCGTCACGGGCACCTCAACCGCCGCCGCCATCCGACGGATCATGGCCACCGCCAGATCCCGGTCGAGCGCGTCGCCGTCCGGGCGGCCCAGGCTCCAGGCAACCCCCGCACTGGTGGTCGCGACCGCCGGAGCGCCGGTCGCGACGACGATCCGGGCGCTCGCCACGTCCCAGGCGTTCACCAGGACCAACGGTGCTCCCGACCGGTGAAGGCCACGGAACTGGTCAACGGCCGCCGTGGTCTTCCGTCTCGTGTTCTGTGTCATGCCGCAAGTCTTCGGGCTGTCGTACCGGCCACCTATGGTTTGAGCCGCAGCTAAATCGTTCATGGGAAAAGGCGGACAAATGGTCGCTATTGGCCTGCCCGGGGAGGCTGTCGCCCGGGTACGGTTCGCGGTCTCGGCGCTGTGGGAAGTGGTGGCCAGCCTCCGCGTCCTGCGCGATCCGGGCCGGCACGCGGTCCACCTGCCATGGGCTCGAAAGATCGAGCTACCCGGCGGGTTCGCCGACTCGCTGTTGTGGCGCCTGGTGCCACGCGAGCCCGCGTACCTCCCGGACTTCCTCACCCCACCGCCACCCGGGCTCGCCGCCGATCTCGAAGCTGAGCTGGAGCTGCTGTCACGGACGCCACACCAGATCGTTGCCGAGCATCTGGCACTCGGCGAGACGCCGGCCGGCGATCCGGATATCGTGCTGCGGACGCTCGCCGCCGAGATCCGTGCGTACTGGCAGACGGCGATCGCGCCGCACTGGGCGCGGATGCGCCTCATCCTGGACGCCGAGGTGCACGGGCGGGCGCGAGCGCTCGCCGCCCACGGTGCCGGAGGACTGCTCAACGATCTTCACGACCAGGTCGTCTGGGCCGATCAGACGTTGTCGATCATGCAGCGGCACTGCACCGCCCCAGATATTCCGGATGGGCCGGGCCTGGTGCTCGTGCCGTCGGTGTTCGTATGGCCGTCGGTGCTGTCGGTGGCCGATCCGGCCGGGCCGCAGTTGGCGTACCCGGCTCGCGGGGTGGGGACGCTCTGGGAGGCCCGGCCCGCGGTGCCCGGGGCGCTGGCCGCGGTTCTCGGAAAGGGTCGCGCATCACTGCTCGCCGCGATGGCGGCGCCGGCCTCGACGTCGGAGTTGGCCCGGCGTACCGGGATCACGGCGGGTGGGGTGTCCCAGCACCTGGCGGCCCTTCGAGCGGCCGGTCTGGTGGTGACACATCGGTCCGGCCGCGCGGTGCTCAATGCCCGTACCGTGGTCGCCGAAGCGTTGCTGGCTGCCTCCGCGTGATCGCGTCGTCATGCGTGTTTGATCTTGTGCTCGGCACGGTGTTAGAGCCTGTTCCTGAACCCTCGGTCGAGGCGAGGCGGTGTCCAGGCAGCGGTCCGGCAAGGCGTCGCTCCGTCCGGATACCGGTGTTGTATCCGGGCGAATAGGCAACGCTGCCGGTCGCTGTCTGGGCCCCGCCGCAGCCCGGCCATGGGGTTCAGGAACAGGCTGTCAGGGGTGCGGCATGCCGAGATGACGGCGCGGGTCGGCATGTGTACTATTGCGCGAGTGCTCAGGCAACTGAGTGCGCGGGGCCGTGGCGCAGCTGGTAGCGCACCACACTGGCAGTGTGGGGGTCAGGGGTTCGAGTCCCCTCGGCTCCACCCGCAACGAACACCCTGGTCGGAACCATGATTCCGTTGACCGGGGTGTTTTTCTTTGGGCCGCCCATTGACTCTGCGTGCCAGACCCGTGCCAGAGGCAAGCGATCGGGGGGCACCACATGCCGTGGCGGCATTCGACCTTTTCGGTGGCAGGCCCACCGGTCTGGTCACGATGCGCCGGTCGTCCCGGTCTGTGTGTCGGACAGATACGTCAGTACGGCCAGGACCCTTCGGTGACGATCGACATGATCGGGCAGGAGCAGCTTCTGGAAGATGCTGCGCATGTGGCTTTCCACCGTGCGTTCGGCGAGATGCAGCCGATCGGCCACCGCGCTGTTCGAGTGGCCTTCGGCGACCATTGCCAGCACTTCCCGTTCGCGCGGTGTCAGGTCGGCGAGCATGGATCGGCGACTCGCCGGGTCGATGAGCGCGCCGACGACCGCCGGGTCCAGCGCGGACCCTCCGTCCGCCACCCGGCGGATCGCGTCGAGGAAGTCGTCGACGCGCAGTACCCGGTCTTTTAGCAGATAGCCGAAGCCGCCGGAGGCGACCATTGCCACCGTGTGACGGGTTTCGACGTGCTGCGACAGCAGCATGATCGGCAGGCGGGGGTAGCGGATACGCAGCGACTGCGCGGCGCGGGCGCCGTCATCGGTCATGTCCGGCGGCATCCGGATGTCGATAATGGCCAGGTCAGGACGGACCTCGTCGATGGCGGCCTCAAGCTGATCACGATCACTGACACCGCGGGCAACCTCGTGACCCGCCTCGGTGAGCAGACGGATGATTCCCTCCCGGAACAGGACCGAATCGTCAGCGACCACGATGCGCATCAGGTATCTCCACTCGTACCCTCGTGCCGGCACCGGGCGGGCTGTCCACGGTGACCGTGCCGCCCAGTGGGGCCACCCGATCCTGGACGGACACGAGGTCGCCGCCCGCTCCGCCGGTGCCGTTATCGACCACCTCGACGCACAGTGTGTGGTTGTGGTCGGCCATCCACACGGCGATCGTGATGCCATCAGCCCCGGCGTGCTTAAGCGCATTCGTGTACGCCTCCGCGGCCACGAAGTAGGCGGTCGTCGTCACCAGCTCACCGGTGACATCGACGCCGGTAACCTGCACGTCGACCGGCACCGGCGCGGTCGCGACCAGCGCGCCCAGCGCCGCCTGCAGTCCGTCGTCGAGACGGCTGGGGCGCAGGCCGTGCGCCAGGCGGCGCAGTTCCTCGATCGTCGCCTCCAGCGCGCCGACCGCGATCTCCAACTCCGCGTACTGCGGGCCGTCGGGGTCCAGCGTGCGCTGCACGCTGCGCAGCCGCATGCCGACACTCACGATCTGCTGCTGGGCGCCGTCGTGCAGATCCCGTTCCAGTGATCGGCGTTCCCTCGCCGCCGACTCGACCAGCCGGGCGCGGCTGGCCTGCACGTCGCGCAAGGCCACGTGAAGTCCAAGTACGCAGGCGGCTGACCTCGATCGGCAGCCGGGCGGCGTACGCGACCTGGCGGGCACGTCGAACCCGTCGCGCGGACGGGGTGCTCAGGACCAACATCCCCACCTGCGCGTCGCCGGATCGCAGCGGGACAAGCCCCTGCGTCGGCAGCTTGGCCGGATCGCCGGAGAGATCGACATAGGAGTCGGGCGGATCGCCGGGCATGTGGACCAGCAGCCGTAGCCGCGGGTCTCCGAGCACCCGACGGAACTCGTCCTCGGCTTGCTCAGGCTGTGCGCTCCCGTCGTGTACGGCTTGCACGAACCGGCCGATGCGAGCCATCACGATGTACTTGTCACGGTCGACTATCTGGCCGACCAGGATGTTGATCCGGCGATGCATGGGAAGCAACAGCAGGGCGGTGACGAACGCCGCGCCGGCGTTGCCGAGCGAGGTTCCGGCGCCCAGCCGCGCGCCCACCACCACCAGGGTGGCGAACACCAGTGCCGAGCAGAGCGAGGTGAGCGCCCATGCCATGGTTGAGCCCAGCAGACGGTCGACGTCGAACAGATCATGGCGTATGACCGCGACGGCCACGGCGGCCGGCACGGCGACCAGGAGCGCGGCGAACAGACCGAGATAGGCGTAGCCGGGTGGGGCACCCATGGCCTGCGCCACCCAGCCGACGACCAGCAACGCCGGCACGGTCATCGCACCGAGTACGAGCCAACGCAGTTGCTGACGAGCCTTGTCGTCTCCGCGTCGGTAGTGCGTGACCAGGCCGGCGACGGCCACACCGACAGCGGCCAGGCACACTGCCAGTCCGGCCACGTCCAGCACCACCTCGATTGCCGACGGCAGGCTTGCCTGGTCGATGAAGGCGTTATCGGCATTGACGACGACGCCCGCGGCAAGCGTGCCCCAGGCGACCATCCGCCAGCGGCGTCCCGGTGGCAGCCCGTTAGGGAACACCAGGCACAGCGCGACGAACCCGGCCAGGTTCCAGACCCATACGCCAGCGCCGACGTGGTGCAGCGGGCCGGACGGAACGAGTTCCACCGCGAACGCGACCGCGGGCGCCGCGCCCACCCAGGTCAGGGCGGCAGCCGCCGGTGATCGTGGCACGCGCACCGCCACCAGGCATCCGATAATCACCGGTAAGGCCAGCAGCCCCAGCGTCATGGCGAGTTCCGTCGGGGGATCACCGATACCCGGACGGGCGGTCAACGCCACCTGTCCAGCCGCGCCGGTGAGATAGCTGGCCACCCCCAGCGCAATCGGCCAATAAACCCGACGCATACCGCCATCATCGCCGCTGGTCGGGCCGCGCGCATCCGTGCCATCACGCACGGGCAAACAGCAGCACCGCACCGTGCCCACCTGGATGTGGTCAACACCCCGGCGCGCCGACGATTTCGGTAGCCCACCACCGACAACACCGAGGAGTTCCGATGAGATCCCGACTCGTCTTCGCGGTCGCGGCGCCCGCGCTCATGATGACAGCGGTCGCGCTGGTGCCCCACGAGGCCGACACCGACGTCAGCACCGTCCAAGAGGCCACCGATCAGCTTACCGTCGTCGCCTCACACCAACCTGCCACCTACATCGGGTTCATTTGCCTCGCGCTCGGCCTGGCCGCCGTCGGTGGCTTCGGCTGGCAGCTCAGCCGCGCGGCGACCGGCCGAGGTCGCCTCGTGGCCTTGATCGGCGGCGGCCTGGTCCTGATCGGCGGCGTCGCGGCCGGACTGGCCAACCTGGTCCTCGGCGTACTGCAGACCTCCGCGGCTCAGCCAGGCATCGACCGCGCCGCCGCGGCGGATCAGCTGGTCCAGACCGAGGCGGGCGCGATCCTGGCTCCGTACTTCCTGCCGTACATCCTGGGACTCATCGGCGGCGGGCTGGTGCTCACCGTCGGGCTGCTCATCACCCGTCCGGTGCCGTGGTGGCTCGGGCTCGTCGTCGGCGCGTCGATCGTGGCGCTGTTCTTCGGTAACACGGGGCCGTCCGGAGTCGTCATCGTCCTGATCATGGCGGCCGCGTTCGTCGCCGCGGCCCGCTGGCCGATGGGCAGGACCTCTCAGCCAGACGCGGCGGTCCAACTGGACGGCGCACCGGTCTAACGCCGCACGCGACGGCTGGCGTCACGACAGCATGACGGCCCGGTCGGCTCCACCCATGGGGCCGACCGGGCCGCCGTTCGGATGATGGTCGGGCTCGCCGGGTACGCCGCCACCGGCCTCGCCACTCCCGTCGCGTCGCCGGGCGATCCCGGCGCGTGCGCCATGGCGATCCTGGGTGGACATGGCCCCGACGCGGTGGCGTCGGTGCCGATCCAGGTCATGACCGGTTGACCGCACCAGTGTTCGGGGGTTTCGCACGGAGCGCGGAATGACCACACGCGCCATGCGACCGTCAACTGGAACGCGTCGAGGCGCTACTGTACGGGATCTCGATCAGTCGAAGGTCGGTTACGGCAGGGATCGGAGTCTGAGGATGGCGCGCACGGGCTTCGATGAACTGCGGATTCCGTACGCGACTGCGGTCGCCCCGACGGCGCTGGCCTGCGAGCAGTTCGATGACGGCCGCTGGTGGGTGCTGTCGGCGGGCGGCCGTTCGGTGCGGTGGTGGCCGGTGGACGCCGATATGGCCAGCGGGGTTCAAAGCCAGGTAAGCGACTTCGGCGATATCTCATCGGTGACCGTCGGACATGCTCCCGATGGCTCGGCGATGATCATCGCTCGAGGCCTTCAAAGCCTGTGTGGATGGGACGCGGCTACCGGCGAGCCGATCGGCGAACGGGTTGAAGATCGCTCCCTTATCTGGACGCTCGACAAGTCGCCGATAGTGGCGGTCGACGGTGATGGCGGCCCAGTGATCGTCGCGGGGCCGCTGTTCGGCGCTCTTGCGCGGTTCGATGCGATGACCGGGACCGCTGTCTCGTCCGAGGAAGTCAGCGGACGCGTTCTCGCTGCGGCCGAGACTCCAGAACGGTGCCGCTCGTGATTTCGGGCGGTGGCGATGTGCTCAGCAGGTGGGATGCCCGAACCGGAGGCCGGTGGCGGACGCCGATCGAAGGGTACGGAAAGGCGGTCGCGCTGGCGACCGTGCGTCTGGACGATGGGCGGTGGATCGCCTGCATGGTCAATGCCCAGGGTGTGCTCCATCGTCTCGATGTCGCCACCGGCGCACCGCTGGGCGAGCCGAAAGAACTGGGCTGGGTGGCGCGTGAGTTTCCACCTCAATGCAGAGCATTGGTGGCGTGCGGCGGGACCGCGGACGACGCCTTTGTCGCGACGTGCATCGACAATCGATTGGTTTATCGATGGCACGTGCTGACCGGCGAACCTATGGGCGACCCTTCAATGTGGGATCGTGGATAACGGCCATGGCGGCCGGACGGCTCGTCGATGGTCGTTGGCTCGTACTGCTCTCCGATCAACTTGGCAATCTCTGGCAGTTCGACGCCGCGACCGGCCGCAAGATTGGCGCACCTGTGCTGGCCCATGGCCGCGCCGCACATCGAGTTTTCGCAGTCCCGCTCGCGATGGCCGCACGCTGGTCGCCGCGGATCGGGAAGCGGTCCGGTTCTTCAATACGACATCGGGCCAGCCGGTCGGTGACATCCACAAGCCGTGGCATGTCCATGGGCACGATTTTGCCGTCGTACCGGACGCAAAAGGCGCCGCCCTCGTCGTAGCTGGGACAGACGATGGCATCGCACGGATGAACGTGACGGGCGGCGTTGTCGTACCGGCTGATGACCGGGAAAGATCTTGTCAGATTTCGGGTGTTGCCGCTGCCCGCTTGGACGATGGCCGTGTCGTGATCGCCGGTGCCGGATACGACCGTCTGGTGTACCGATGGGACGCGGATGGAGCCCGATGGGCGAACCCCTCCAAGGACACCGCGGATCGGTGCGGGCGGTCGCCACCGCAATCGGAGCTGACGGCCGGCCGATGTTCATATCCGGATGCGAGGCTGGCGAGATTCGACGATGGGACGCGGAGAGCGGTGCCCGTATCGGCGAGCCGCTGACGCGTGAGGTCGCCGATGTCGGCGGTCTTTCCGTCTTCCATTTCGAGGACGGACGCCAGTTGCTGGTCTGCGTGGACCACCACGGTGGCATGCACCAGTGGGACCCGGTCACCGGCGAGCAGATCGGGTCGCGGATCTCCGTCCCTTCGTACGCGTACCTGTTCTCTGCTTATCTCGATCATGGAGTGCCGACGGTGTTCATCGCAACCGACGACGAGGACATGGGCGGATTCCACATCGAACGATGGCGGCTGGACACTGGCGTCCGAGTCGATGTCATGCCGCCATCTTTCCGCTGCGCATTCGACGACTCCGGCCGACGCCTGATGGCGCTCAGCCATGAGGACGGCTCAGTGGTCCTCACCGAACTGCCACCACTTTCTGGCATCTGACTCTGGCGGAGCAAGGCATTCCGTCTTCTCGCGAGTTATAGACGGGCTTCTCCCGACCCACCGCGGCCAGGCTCTCCTGCGCCGTGTCGATCCGTGTCCGGGCCTCACCGACAGCGACTTCGCGGTCATCGGCGAGTGGGTGGCGCAGCAGCGCAATCGCGCACTGCCGACGACGCCGTGGATGGGCCGTACGCCGCAACGCGCCGATTCATACCAGCCGGAGTTCTAAGGCGGCCGGCCGGCGTACGGAGGTTGCACACAGGGCCGACGTCAGGCGAACGCCGCAGATCCGGCGCTTTCCGACCCGGCGTCCCGGCGCCGGATCTGAGGTGCCGCAGTCCTTCGATTTACGTCAATCTCCCAACGTGCGGCCGCCGCCTTAGTCAATAACTTCGTCGATATACCGCACAGGCCCCTGGGCGCCGCCCGGATCCCGGTCGGTGTCCCCGGTCGGGGCCCCACAACTCCGAGGAGGAGACATGCGTTTCTTACGAAAGTTCCTGACCATCGGTGTGGCCCTGGTGGCCGTCGTCGTCACGATGGGACTCGCAGCCGCCCCGGCGAACGCCTCCGAGAGCTACTACTACCCGTTGCAGAGCGGGGCCAGCGGGGATGTCATCGACGTCCAAGGCGGCTCACTCAGCGCCGGGGCACCGATCATCCAGTGGTACAACAACGGCACATCGAACCAGCTCTGGAAGTTCCCGGCCAACGATGGCCAGGACGACGTCATCAAGAATCAGAACAGCGGGATGTGCTTGACCACCGACGGCATCGCCGGGCACCAGCTCTTCCAGGAGCCCTGCTACGACGGATCGTGGTTCGTGAAACAGATCTGGGTCGCTCACACCTACACGGTTCCGTCGCCCTGGCTGGGGACGTTCACCGAGGCCTGGTTTACCAATCCGGCAAGCGGCCTGGTCATCGACGTGAACCACGAAAGCGGCCTCGCGGGCGCGGCGATCATCGGCTGGTATGGCACCGGCTGGCTCAACCAGTCCTGGATCATCGGCGTGGGATGAGTCTGACCGAGCGGTGCGGTGTGCCGGGCGGCCAGCCCGGCCCGCCGCACCGTCGTGTCGTGGCACCGGCCACCCGGGGTGCGGCGACGGGTAGGCGAACCGAGTGGCCGTCTCGATCCGGGCCTGGCGGGCGTCGCCGGGCCTCGCTTCGGCCGATGCCTCACGTGGCGGGTTCAAAGCGGTCGACGCTTCGAGTTCGAGTCGCTGATGGCCTGCCAGATTTGTGCGGCTAGTCGGTCGGCGGGTAGCTCGGAGTTGACGATGAGGTCGGATTCGTGGCGTGCGGGTTCGGTATAGCGGTCGTGGGCGGGACGCCGGTGGCTGAGGTAGTTGGTGAGCAGGACCTCGACGGGGAAGCCGTCACGGACACATTTGCGGTGGATCTTGCGAGCGAGACGGAGGTCGGCGGCGAGGTCGACGAACACGTCGAACCGGGTGTGCGGTGCGGCCGGGTTGGCGTGGATCGCGAACAGTCCTTCGATGATGACGACGGTCGAGGTGGCCAGCGCCGCGACCGCGTCGCTGTTGAGCCTGGCGAAGTCGATCGAGCGCGGATCGCCGACGTCCAGCCGGGGCGTGCCGGTTTCGTCCGGGACCCAGCTCCCACGGTCGGGGTCGGTGAAGTGGTAGTAGTCGTCCAGATGCAGGACGGTTGCCGGCTCGCACCGGCCGGCCAGCGCGGCCGCCAGGGTGGTCTTACCTGCTCCCGCACCGCCGGTCACGGTCAGCAGCATCGCCGGGTGGGCAGGCCGGACCGGTGTGCGTGAGGCGCCCGCGTAGGGCGTGGTCACGCCGAGGACCTCGTTGACCCACGCGTACACATAGTCCGCACCGCTCCATATTCTCAAAGATCTAGCACGTAGAGGCTGAGCTGACGCGGGTTCCGTCGTCATGCGTGTCGGTAGTCGAGGCGAAGTCACGTACGTTAGGTGAAGGCGCGGTCACGGCTTGGGACGGTACGCAGTGCGGAAGCGGCCAGCAACAGACATATGGACCATCGACAATTGCGCGGTCGTCGGTCTGATCAGTTGCCGACGATTCCTAGTGTCGTTCGCGTGGACATTGACTGGAACTCCGAGCTGGTTGATCAGCTCGAGTCGCACTGGGAGCGTCAGCTTCGGCCGCGGCTAGATGGCCTGACCGATGACGAGTACTTCTGGCAGCCGGTACCCGGCTGCTGGACCATCAGCCGCCGCGGCGAGAGCCGAGCGCCGATGTCGCGTGGTACGGGCGCGTTCACCATGGACTACGCCCAGCCGCCGCACGGTCGTGAGCCCGTCACCACGATCGCCTGGCGACTCGCGCACCTCATCGATGTGTTCGGTTCTCCGACTGCACCTCACTTCGATGGCGAGCCGGTCAACCAGCCCGCCATTGCCTACTCGGGCACCGCCAAGGGAGCGCTGCGCCAGTTGGACGACGGTCACGAGGCCTGGATCAGCGACGTGCGCAGCCTCGGTGCGGCAGGGCTCGCTCGGCCCCAGGGCAGCATGTCGCCGCCGGAGTACTCGGATGCGCCGTTGGCGAAGCTCATCCTGTACACCCATGTGGAGGTCATCCACCACGGCGCGGAGGTCTGCCTGCTTCGGGACCTCTATCTGTGGAAAGACAGCCGAGATGGCCTATGAGCACCCGGGCGCGCCGATCCGGCGTTCCACGGCGCGGCCCGGTCCCGAATCTGAGGTGCCGCAGCTGGGCCTGCCGCGCCCAGCCACGCAGTTCAAGAGCAAGTACCTAGGCTTGGATAGTGGTGATGCGGCTGAACTCGGCCAGCAGGTCGAAACCATCCCAGACGCCAGCGAACGTCAACGCCGATCCGAACGGCACAATCCGGTCGATGCCGCGACCGGCCACGTCGGTCACGAACGTGTCGAGCTCTGCCGCGGTGAACCCGAACTGGGTTAGCGTCTGGTCCTTGCGCGCGACTGTCGGTACTACGTCGGACAGGCTCGGCACGCGCAGGTGGCAGATGGTGCCGGCGCCGAGCCAGTGTCGCTGCACCGCCTCCGGCCCGGCCAGTTCCACGGTCGCGATCGCGTTGCCGGTGAACTGGATGCTGGTGGCCTCGCCGCTGGCCGCTAGACCGTACGTGGAGACGTGCTTCTCAACAGCCATCGCGGCGTCGACATGCCAGCCGCGCCGGTCCACGGCCGCGCTGAGCATTTCGATGAACTCGCTGCGGGCGCGCTGCACCGCAACGTCGTCACCACCGATCCAGAACAGGTTCCGCGGCGACGAGCAGGCGGCCTGGTCGAACCAGTAGACGTCATTGGCAAAGCCGTCGACGGCGGCGGCGCGCGCCCGCGGTTCCGCGGCCTGCCAGCCCGGCACCGATATGGCCGCGAACGAAGACCGGTCGGGGAACGGCAGGTCACGGGCGAGCGGTGCGAGTGGATACCCGCGAATTTTGGTGACCGACGCATCGCCGCCCCAGATAACTCGCAGATCGCAGGCACGCGACAGTGCCGCGGTCACCGCGTCGTCGCGGTCGTAGGAGATCATGCGCTGGGTCTGAGCGATCGCGGGGTGCGCGTCGGTAAGTGCGTCATTGAGCGCCTCGATCACGGCTTCGGCGGCACCAGCGGATCGACGGGATATCCGCACCACGTTCGCATTGCCGGCCAGCGCGGAGAGCGCCCACGAGTACACGAAGATGGTGTCCACGTTGGCCGGTGGGAAGTGCAGGACCAGGCCGCGTGGAGTATGGCGGGTAGACACGCCGGCGGTGGTCGTATCGGCGAGGCGGTTCAGTGCCCGGGCAATCTCGCCACGACGGAGGAAGAAGCCGAGCGAGCCTAGTTCGGGGAACCTCCGGGCCAGATCCGGGCGGAGCAGCCTGCGGGAGAAGACGCTGAGGAAGTCGCGGACGCGGCCGTCGCCGACGACGAGACGGCCGCCGTCCGGTTCGCTGGTGACGCCGGTCAGCAACTCATCGATCGTCGTCGTCAGCCCTGCCGGGAATCGGGTGGCCAGGCTGCTCATGCCCCACCCGCGAACGTATCGCTACAACCCCGTGCCTCGGCCCGCGGCAACCGGCCGAGAATCGAGAACCGTTTGCCTGGCCAGATGCCGTCGTCGATGCCGTGCACCACGCCCAGGTCCTCGGTGAGCAGGACGTGTCCGGGGTACGACTCGGGTAGCGTGCTGACCACCTCGACAAGTCCGGGCGCGCCGGGCGGCAACTCCGCCCAGGTCTGGGGATCCCGGATGATCACATCGGCGGAGTCCGGGCAGTAGAGCGCGTTTCCGTCGGGGCCTTCGAGATAAACGACACCGATTTGCTCGACCATGCCGTAGAAGTTGTGTATCCGGGTGAGGCCGGTGTCGGCGGCGAACCGGCGCCGGAACTCCGCGTTGTCGACGGCCTGCTCGGTCAGCTTTTTCCAGCCGCCGGAGTGGATGAGAGATCCCGTTGGACAGGTCTAGGTCGTGCTCGCGCGCCACCTGGTAGAGATACAACCAGGCCATGAAGGTGAAGCCGAAGATCAAAAACGGCTTACCGCCGTGGCGCGCGAGGAAGGCGCGGACCGCGTCGACGTCGGGTTCGCCGTGCTCGTCGAGGACCCAAACGTGGTCTCGGCCGAAGTTGACCATCCCGAGGACTCCAGCGCCGCGCGCGCTGAAGGAGGTACGGTTCTTGATGATCGACGTGGTGTCGACGACCAGCATGGGCAGGCGGTGCCGTCCGACAACGGCCTGAATCGTCTGCGACAGCATCCTGGTCTGTGCGGCGGTCGCCGCCCTGTCCAGGTAGATGCGGCTGACGTCTCCGGTGGTGCCGCTGGAGGTCAGGACCTTGAAGACCTCGTCGTCCGGGATGCTCTTAAGTTGCTGTGTCTTGAACAACCGGACCGGCAGCCACGGCAGGTCGGCGATCCGGTCATATGTGCGTGCTGGCCGGTGACCGATCGCGGCGAGGATGTTCGCGTACGCGGTGCTGCGCTGCCGGTGATGTTCGGTGAGCTTCACCAGCGTCGGCAGCATCCGCGCATGCTTGTCCGCCTGCGCCAGCGTGAAGACGCCTCCGACCGCTGCTGTCACAGCGCCTTCTCCAATACTTTGTAGTCAACCTTGCCGTTAGGCAGCAGCGGTAACGCGTCGGTGGAACGCACGTCGAACCCGGTGTAATGCAGCTTCAACCGTTCGGCTAGTTCGGCCGCCCGCTGGCCTCGGGTCGCGTCATCGGCGCGTTCCAGCCAGATCACGATCTTCTCGTCGCCGCTGACCGCCGCGACCGGACCGTATCCGGCGAGCATCGCCTCGACGTCGTCGAGGCTCAGCCGCACCCCGAAGACCTTGCCGAAGCGGTTGAGGCGGGCGTTCAGGAACAGGTACCCATCGGCATCGAGGTATCCGAGATCGCCAGTGCTCAGTACGCCGCTAAGGTCGTCCCCGCGGGACAGATCGGCCGCGTCCGACGCGTACCCCATCATGACGTTCGGTCCGCGGTAGACCACCTCGCCGGTGATGTCGGCAGCGTTAGTCTCGGTGCCGTCGTCGAGCCGAATGGAAAGCGTACCGCCGGGCACCGCACGCCCGGCCGAACCGATCTTCTCACCGAGCCGCTCCGCGGGCAGTGTGGTCAGGCGCGGCGCCGCTTCGGTCTGCCCGTACATGATGTACAACTTGCCGCCGACCGCCTGCATCCGCCCGTGGAAGTCCTCGACTGCCGGGATCTTGAGCTTGCCGCCCGCCTGGGTCAGGGTGCGCAGGGACGGATATTTGGCCGGATCGAAGCGGAGTCGGCGCAACATCTCGTACTGGTACGGCACGCACGACAGCGAGGTCACCCGGTGCTCGGAGACCGCGTCCCAGAATGGCCGGCCAAGCAGACCACCGGACTCGACCACGATGGTCGCGCCGGCGGCGAGATGAGTGTTGAGGACCGACATCCCGAAGCTGTAGAAGAATGGCAGGCTGGAGATCGCAACTTCGGTCGCGTCGATGTCCAGTACCTCGATGATCGAGGCGGTGTTGGCGATGATGGCCGCGCGGGATAGACGAACCAGTTTCGGGTTGCCGGTGGAACCTGATGTGGCCAGCAGGATCCCGAGATCCGGGTGCGGCGCGGGTGCGTCGATGACGCGACACCACAGAGGTCCCAGCACGTCGTCCTCAACCGCGACGTATCCATCTGGGGCGGCCGCTCCCGCGCCGATGCCCCCGACTATCGCCGGGTGGTATCTCGCCACCAGCCCCGCAAACGCGTCGCCGGGAAGGGCCGGGTCGAGCAAGGCCACCGGGCGGTGCGCCTGCCAAGCGCCTAGGTAACGGACGATAGCCGGCACCTCGATCGGGACCTGCAGGAAGACCGCACCGGTCGGGTGGACGGCGTAGGCCGCCGCCGCGGCCGCGACCCAGTTGCCGAGCCGTTCCCCGCCGATCGATGTGCCGGCGGCGGCGTCGATGATCCGGGCGTCGGGGTGCAGGAGCAGCATCAAATGACCAATCCACCGTCAACGGCGATGACCTGCCCGGTAACGAAGCGGGCCGCGTCAGACAGTAGGAACGCGATGACGTCCGCGACGTCCTCCGCCGCGCCCAAACGGCCGAGGGCGGTGGCGCCGACACGTTCAGCACGACCTGCATCGTCGAGGGTATCGAGCATGTCGGTGGTGATGAATCCGGGTGCGACGGCGTTGACCCGGATTCCTGCGGGACCGAGTTCTTTCGCCGCGGCGCGGGTAAGGCCAGCGACCGCTGCCTTGGACGCGCCGTAGACGGATTGGCCGGCCGCTCCGGTCGTGCCCATCACCGACGACAGCATCACCACCGCCGGCCGCCGGCCGCGGCGCAGTAGCTTGACCGCTTCCTGCAGGGTGAAGATCGCGCCGGCGACGTTCACTCCGACCAGCGACGAGACCGTCGAGGAGCCATCATCCCGAGCAGTCCGGCCGCGGTGTCCCGGCGTCGACGACAAGGGCGTCGAGCCGACGGTACCGCTCGAAGACTTGCCGGTACGCAGCCTTGACCTGCGCCGGGTCGGAAACGTCGGCGTGTACGGCTAGGACGTCGTCGCCCAGGTTCTCGGCGGCCTGCTTTGCGCTGGCCTCGGAGGAACCATGCACCACGACGTGTATCTCGTTGGCCGCGAGCCGGTGGGCCACCGCCTGCCCGATGCCCCGGGACGACCCGGTGACTAGGACGACGCGGGCCAGGTCGGGTCCGCCTGTTCCGAACCCCGCCGACTCAGTCGTTGATGTCGGCATTGTGATTCCGCAGGATCTCCTTCGCCTTGGCGAAGGAACTCATATCGATCACCTCATCCGTGTCGATCATCACGTCAAAGGAAGTCCTCGATCTGCGCAACCAGAGCCATGTGGGCGAGAGAATCCCACTTCTCGATGCCTCGGTACTCCAACCCATCAACGTCATAGTCGGCTGGAGGTCCAGCGCCTTACGGAAAGCGTCGCGTAGGAGATCGGTGCCGCTCATGGAGGTCCGTTCTATATCGATGGTATCGGCTTTTCAAAGCCGGCGTGCGGGCCGCACGGCAGGTCGCGCAACGGTCTCAGAGTGTACCCTCGGGCGGGACCGCAACCATGGGAGAAGGTATCTGGGTGCTGCGTACGGCCGATGACTCCGATGTGGAGGTCATCCGCACCTGGCGGAACCATCCCAGAGTCCGCCAGGTCAGCCTTGCGACGGCTGAGATTCCACTCGAGGATCATCTGAGGTGGTGGGCGGCGGTGTCCGCCGATCCGGCGCGTGTGGTGCTGGTCTTCGCATATCACGACCACGACTGCGGCGTCGTGCACTTCGCCGGCGCAGCGCCGGGAGCGATGGCCGAGTGGGGCTTTTACCTTGACTTCAGTGGGCTCGACGCGCGCGGCGACCTGCTGCCGGCGTGGCTGGAACTGGAGAAGGCGGCAATCGCGTACGGATTCGGCGTGCTGGGTCTGGCTGGCATGGGCGGGTGGACGCTCGCGTGGAACACTCAAGTGCTTGCCCTGCACCGGCGATTCGGTTTTGTGGAGAGCGCCGAGCGTCGAAAGACGATGGAGATTGACGGTGTGACCCAGGAAGTCGTTTGGACAGAGCTGCCCGCGGACCGCTACCGGGTACGGCAACGCCCTGCGGCTGACCTCGGCACGTCATCAATGGGGTAGGAGTCTTCGTGTCCAAGACCATCAACCTAGGCGCTGTTCCGGCCGGCCCCCAGCATCCGCCGGTGATCGTTGCGGAAATGTCAGGCAACCACGATGGCAGCCTGGACCGTGCGCTGGAGATCGTTCGTGCCGTCGCGGCCAGCGGCGCCCAGATGCTCAAGCTCCAGACGTACACTGCGGAGGACGCTACGATCCACGCGGATACGCAGCCCTTCCGCATTTCCGACGGTCCTCACGAGCTGCCTGGGGTGGTCGAACTCCGTACGACGCTGTATCCGGTAGGCCTCCACACCCTGGGAGTGGCACGAGCCGATCTTCGATTTGGCTCCGAGAAACTGGGCCTGGTGTCGTTCTCGAGCCCACTGACTCGACAATCCGCGATCGACCTGCTGGAGAAGCTGGACGCGCCGGTGTACAAGGTGGCGTCCTCGAACTGGTCGACTTGCCGCTGATCCGGCTGATGGCGCAGCACCGGTAAACCATGATTATTTCTACGGGCATGGGCACGCTCGCCGAGATTGATGCTGCGGTGCGCATGGCCCGCGGAGCGGGTAACGAGAACATCATCGGTGCTCGGGTGTGACGGCCTCCTCCCGGCCCCGGCGGAGGAGCAGACCTTGCGGCGCCTGCCGCTGCTCGCCGCCGCGCTTGACCTGCAGGTGGGCCTGTCCGATCACACGCTCGGCATCGGCGCCGCGGTAGCGGCCGTGGCGCTCGGAGCCACCGTTGTGGAAGAGCACGTGACGCTTTCGCGGGCGGATGGTGGTGTGGATTCGGCCTTCTCGCTGGAACCGCACGAGGTCGCCGCGTTGCGTCGGGAGACCGAGACGGCGTGCGCGCGCGCTCGGCACCGGCGTCGTCGCGCTCAACGCACATGAGAAGAGGGGCTGAGGTTTCGCCGATCGCCTGTATGTCGTTGCCGATGTACACGCTGGTGACGCGGCCACCCCGGACAATGTGTGGTCGATCCGGCCGGCCCGCGGGCTTGCGCCGGAAGTGATGACAACGGCGGTCGGGCGCCGATTCCGCAATGACGTACCCAAGGGCACGCCGCTGTCCTGGGACCTCATCTAGGTCGTATCCCGGGCGTATCGGCTGCGCCGCCGGCATTTTGACGGTGCGCGGCCTCGTCTGAGCCTGGAACTAGACGTGTTGCATCGTCTTACATCGTCGATGCGGCACTGGTCGCGCCTCCGCCGATTGCTCGCCCTGAGGTGTTGCGGCCGCGCCTGGCAATCCACTCCGGATCGAGCGGTGCGCTTGGCCTCGATCCCCCATTTCCAGTAGCGCAGCCGCCACCCGTTCCCGGCCACGTCCGTCGGTCAGTGCCCAGCCCTCTCTGCGGAGCTGGTCACGCCATGCCACGTCACGGAGCAGGCAACCCAGCGTGGCGGACGCGGCCGTGGGATTCGCACTGACGTCGTCCAAGTGTCCGACCCCAGCCGCGAGTCCAGACTTCACCACTCGGTTGTATCCGAGTTCCTGGTTGTCAACTACCCATATCACCGCCGCTGCAGAGCCGATGCACAACAACTCCCACAGCGACGTACCGGACGCGCTCATCACCACATCGGCGCGGGCGGCGATCGACATGAGCGAGTCGGTAGGCTCGATCGGCGTCACCATCTGCCCTGGAGCGAGCGGAACGCGCTCGATGGCGAGGCGTAAATCTGGTCGCGGGGCGACGACGACCGCGTCGAAGGGCTCGCCCGAGGCCGCCAGCGCCGCCACCATCACCGGCGACGCACCGTGCGCGTCAGTGCCGCCGAAGTATGCCAGAACCCGGGGAGGTACGGCCCGGACGCCTGTCGGGGGAGCCGGCGGTCGAAGCTGTATCACCTCGGATCGGAGCATGGCGTAGGCGAGACCGGCAAGTCGGGGCGCGTCCCCAGGCCCGTCGGCGTGCTCCGCGTCGAGGTTTTGGTCCAGGTAGAGATCACCGGTCTGTCCGCGGCTATCTCCATCGATTATGGCGAGCACCGGTATCCCGGCAGACCGCAGGCCCGCGCTGAAGGCCGGCGGGGCATCGTACCAGTCGAGTACAACGCCATCCGGATTGTGCTGGACCACCGCCTCCAGGCGCCCGGTCCTGCCGTCGTCGTGCTGGTGCGCCTTGAAGCCGCGAGACGTGACCTGGGTCCGTGCCCATGGGACGTCGGCGAGGTCGGCGACGAACGTGCATACGACGCCGCGCGCGGCCAGGTCCTCGGCGAGCGCGATACACCGCATGAGGTGGCCAATGCCTCGAGCCGGACCCGCGTCGCAGCAGAAGACGATATGTGTCATCCGGCTTCGAGCGGCTTCTGCTCGACATGGGCGTTGATCGCCACCAATTCGGGATGTCCGCGTAGCCAGGTCACCAGGTCGGGCATGTTCGCGGGCCGGTCGCCGAAGTGGTTGACGATCGCCTGAATGATCGCCCAGTCATCCTCGGTATCCAGTGTGACCCGCAGGTCGGAGGCGTCAGGCTGGAATGTCATGCCGAGCATCCGGTAGGCGGAGGGGTTGGTGTAGATGCCGGACGTGACGTGAGTCCGATGGTGCGCGCGCGCAGTCGCGTCCAATGTACGCAGGGTATCGGCACGCACAAATCTCCACATCCATTCCGCGTGGCACCGAACGAGGCATGGATGTGGAGAGGTAGTCAAGCCACGGGACAGCGCGCCAGGTGGACACGACGGCGTCGATCACCGCCGGATCGAGCAAGGGGCAGTCCGCGGTGAACCGTGCGACGGCGCCGACATCGCGACCTTCGATGGCGCCAATGAAGCGGGTCAGCACATCGTCAACCGGACCCCGGTACGCCTCGATACCGAGAGCGGCGCACTCGGCCACGACCGCGTCGTCACCCGGCTCGACGGTCGTCGCGACGATTAGATCGTCGAGGGAGCCAGAGGTACGCGCGGCCCGGACGACCCACGCGAGCACGGAGCGTCCCGCGAGCGGCTTGAGTACTTTGCTTGGCAAACGGCTGGACCCGGTTCGAGCCTGAATAATGCCGACTACCGTCTTCACGGTTTGTTCACCTGCCTCCCGCCTGCGCGGTGTCACACTGCCGATGCATCGTAGACGCGTAGAACACTTCAGTGTCGCCACCGCCGCAATCTCGATTCGATAACCTTCGCCACTGATTCGCTGCCCGGGATAGGTCTTTCAAGCGCAGGCGCACGCCGTTCGATTGCCAGGGTGACACCGTAATCACTCATGAAGGTGGACGTCGGTGGAGTGTGACATCGTCTTGCGGTTTCGTTGATTTCATTGACTGCTCATGCGCTGTGGGCCACATCGTTTTGAACGGACGATGTACCTTGTGATGCGTGTTTGCGAGTCGCACCCATCGACGAGCGCGACTCCGCAAAGCCTTCTCAGCTTTGTCGAGAACTTGCTAGCAAGTCAGCGGGCGATGGAACTCGCCGCACATGGCGGGCGGACGCGGCATCGTCGCGACTAGGTCAGCAGAAGGATGTGGGACGTGTCGTTGTTCGCAGGGTCTGAGGTCCTTGTCACTGGCGGAACGGGGTCGTTCGGTAAGCAGTTCATCAGATATCTGCTGGACAAGCGTGATCCGGCCCGAGTAGTGATCTTTTCGCGTGACGAACTGAAGCAGTACCGAGGCGCGCCATCTTTTCAACGATGACCCTCGGCTCCGGTGGTTTATCGGTGACATCCGAGACCGTGACCGGCTCAAACGAGCGATGCACGGCATTCGCTACGTGGTTCATGCCGCAGCCCTCAAGCAGGTCGATACCGCCGAGTACAATCCGTTCGAGTTCGTCAAGACCAACATTCAGGGATCGCAGAATGTGATCGACGCCGCGATCGACAGCGGCGTCGAGAAGCTTGTCGCACTCTCGACGGACAAGGCATCGAGTCCGATCAATCTCTATGGTGCCTCAAAGCTGGTCGCGGACAAGCTCTTCGTTTCCGCGAACCACTACGCCGCTCATCACCGCACCCGGTTCGCCGTCGTCCGTTACGGCAACGTCATGGGCAGCCGCGGATCGGTGATTCCGTTATTCCGTAAGCTCGCCGCGGAGGGCAAGTCGCTGCCGATCACGGACAAGCAGATGACGCGCTTTTGGATCAGCTTGGAACAGGCGGTCAAGTTCGTCGTCGAGTCGTTTGAACTGATGCAGGGTGGCGAGCTTTTTGTGCCGCGCATCCCGAGCATGCGAATTGTCGATCTGGCCGAGGCGATCGCCCCGGGCTCACCGATGCACGAGACTGGCGTTCGCCCCGGCGAGAAGCTGCACGAAGAGATGATCTCCCAGGAGGAGGGCTCGCGCGCGCTTCTTCTCAACGACCGTTATGTGCTTCAGCCGGCCATCGCTTCTTGGGGCTACCACCCACCGGCCGGCGGTGTTCCGGTTCCCGCACAGTTCTCCTACCGATCGGACACCAACGATCTCTGGTATACGACCGACGACCTGCAGGCGATGATTGGAGACGCGATCTAGCGATGTTGCCCTACGGCCGCCAGTCGATGTCGGATGAGGACATCGCCGCCGTCGCCGAGATCCTTCGAGGCGATTGGCTGACCACGGGGCCCACCGTGGACCGCTTCGAGCATGAGCTCTCCGTCTGGGCCGGCGGGGCCGCATGCACCAGCGTCACGTCGGGCACCGCCGCGCTGCACGTGGCGTACGCGGCTATGGATGTGGGTCCAGGTGATGAGGTCATCACGACCCCCATGACGTTCGTAGCGACTGCGGGCACAGCGGTTCTGCAAGGCGCAAAGATCATTTTCGCGGACGTGGATCCGGTAACCGCATTGATTGACCCGGCTGCGGTGCGCGCCGCCGTCACGTCGAGGACCAGAGTTGTCACCGCTGTCGACTTCGCCGGTCACCCCGCCGATCACGGTTCGCTCGCTGCGATCGCACGAGAGGCTGGCGCGTACTTTCTCGTTGATGCCGCACATTCGATCGGTTCGCGATATCAGGGCCAGCTTGTCGGCTCGACTTCCGAGGTGACAACCTACTCATTCTTTCCCACGAAGAACATGACAACTGCCGAGGGTGGCGCGGTAGCGACCACTAACGCGGATCTTGAGCGGGCCGTTCGCCGGTTCAAGAACCACGGACTGATTCGGGATCGGGCGTCGCAGCGATATCCGGACGAAGGCGGCTGGCACCAGGAGGTGCACCGCCTCGGGCTTAACTACCGCCTCCCGGATGTGCTTTGCGCACTCGGTATTACCCAGCTGCGCCGGCTCAACTCATTTGTGAAGCGGCGCGCGGAGCTCGTGGCGCGCTACAACGCGCTGCTCGCCGACGTTGATGGCCTAGCGTGTCCGACACAGCGCAGCGATGTCGAGCCGGCCTGGCACCTGTACGCCGTCCGAGTATTCGAGGACCGTCGCCGTGAGGTTTACGACAAGATGCGGGCCGCTGGCATCGGCGTGCAGATCAACTACGTCCCCGTCTACTGGCACCCCGTATTCGAGGACATGGGATACAAGCGCGGCATGTGTCCCGGCGCTGAGGCGTTCTACCGCGAGGAGCTTTCGCTACCACTGTTTCCGGACCTGACCGAGGCGCAGCAGGACCACGTTGTGGATGCCCTACGCGCAGCCTTGAGGTAGGAGCGTCGTGCACCATCACAACGACTGGTATGGCCATGTGCGAATACTCGGCAGGTACGCGGGCGTATGGGAAGAGGGACCGTCGCCGCGTATTTGGGGATACCTGCAGCACGGGTGGAATGTGCATAACGGCTTCGGTGCGCGTACCCCGATCGCCAAGGGAATGCCTCGGCTGGTCTGGTCCGAGGTCGTGCGTCGGCGCGGCTGGGCCGCTGGCGAGACCGGCTACGAGGTCATCGGTGCACCGTGGGCATATCTGCTCCGTATGGAGCCTGACCTCGGGCGGGTCCCCGATGAGAAACGGACCGGGACGATCTTTTTTCCGTTCCACGCGTTCGAGAAGCAGGCGGTGTTCGGTGATCATGATCGGCTCGCCGACGAGATTAGAGACACCGAGCAGGGATCAGTCACCGTTTCGCTTTACTGGCTGGAGTTCCGTACGCGGGAGATTCGAAAGCGATACGAGGATCGGGGGTTCCGCGTTATCACGTTCGGGTATCGGGGCGATCGCTCCAGACCGTGCCACGCCGATTTCCTGCGTGACCAGCTCGTGGAGTTGCGCCGGCATCGGCGGGTGGCCTCGAATCGCTTGTCCACCGCGATCATGTACGGTGCGTCGGTCGGCTGCGAAGTCGGCGTCTACGGCGATCCAATGACCATCGAGGAAGACCATCCGTTCTATGGCGGAAACGAGCGCGTCCGCGAGTTGTGGCCAGAAATGCACGGTGTTTCGGTCTCACCGAAAGTCGCGTCGGGGATCGCGCGCGATGAACTTGGTTTCGATCACGTCGTCAGCTCCGCCGAACTGTGCGAGATCTGTGGCTGGGCCCGATCCCTGAGAGAGGCTCGGTCATGACCGGACCGACCGTGAAGACCGATACCGTGACCGCCCGATCCGCGCCAAAGATGCGCACCCGCGCGGAGATGCGTGGTAGCGAGGACACGCCGGGCCGGGTGCCGGCGTGCTTGCTCGATGTGGTGCTGCCGACGTTGGTATCTGGATCGACGGTGCTACTCGCCGGCCCGCATCAGGACGCGGTCGCGGTCCGGCTCGCCCATGCCGGCTTTCAGGTGACAATGCAACTGCGCGGCATTGCCGACGCGGAGGCAGCCTCGCGGCGCCTGCCTTCCTCGGTCGACGTCCGCTGCGGCACGTTGATCGGCACCGGTGACACATTCGACGCGGTCGTTGCCCTTGGCGGCTTGGCCTTTCTGTCAACCGGAGACGCCCCGCTCCGTGACTGGGGCGAGGCTCTCGATTTGTTGAGATCGCTCGTTGCGCCCTCCGGCGTACTCGCCGTGGTCGTCCGAAACGGATTAGGGCTCGATCGGCTTACCAGGTCCGGTTCGGACGTCGACTTCCATCGTGCCGACGCCTACATGGCCCAGCGACGCGCGGTCGCCGACCGTCTGCCGGGCTTCGCCGTGGCCGAGGAGTTCGGACTGTACCCCGAGGCAGCGGCGCCGGAAATCGCAGTACCAGCCGGTGCGTACGGTCGTGACGCGGCGATGGTCACCACGCTGGTGAGCGACGGTTACCGGGCGGCCATCACGGATCGACATACGCTGAGCGAACCGCGCCGGCTGGCTCGCGAGAGCGTGGCGTACGGGCTAGGACTTGATCTCGCCCCGGGGTGGTTAATCATTGGCAAATCCGGGCCGGACGCCCAGCGCGAGTTGCCGCTTGCTGCTCTCGTGACCGACGCGCGCCGCGACGACTTCAAGAGCGTGCCGTGCCTGCTGTCAGCGAGCCTGGACGGGTCGTGGTACCGGTCGCGCGTGAGCGGCGGCGATATGGAATCCGAGACGCATGGAAACGTTTCACGCGACGCGAGCGCTCTTGACGGTCCGGTTGCGCGCGGTCACCTTCTTGAAGAGATCTTGATCAACGCTGCTGGCGCGCACGATGTCGCTACCGTACGCGAGCTTGTGGGCCGTTATGCCGCTTGGCTAGGCGTGGGTGGCGGTTTGGTGGAGTGTCCGCCCGATCGCTCGTTCGCGATGGCGGACAACGTCGTCGATGATGGATCTGAATTGCGCGCGTTCGACCCCAGTTGGCGTGCCGTCGCGCCGACGTCGGCGGACGTGGTCTTCGTCGCTGCGATGCACCGCTTTGCGCAGCGGCTGCTCGCCGCTGCGTTACCGCATCCGTGGCCATCGGGCCAGACGCCGGCGAAGCTGGCCGCGCGCCTGGCGTCGATGGCGACTCTGGACGTGTCGACCGAGCAACTCGAGGCCGGAGCCGAGTACGCGGGGCTGGCGGCGTCGGTGCTCGACGGGCGCGGGATCGACGAAATCGAGCGCATTGTCGTCCCGGTCATTCCGCGCGGTGAGACCGAGCCAGCCGTGATCGTGCGGCCGGCTGAACCCGTGCGTCCGATCACCCGGCCGGCCGGGCTGGCCGAGGCAATCCGAACTATCGATGCGATCTCCGACGAGATGGCCGCCACACACGAGCAGATCGCGTTGCTGGCCGGCATCGTTGCAGATCTCGATAGTCGCCTCGCGAAGTCCCGTCACGAGCTTGCCCGGCTGAAGGCCTCACGGCTCTACCAACTGGTGAGGTGGATCGCGACTCCGCTGCGCGTGATGCGCAGATGGAAGCGGCGTTGACTGCTGGGCGACGGTTTCATCAGCGGCGCTAGCTGAGTGATCAGCGGTACGCCAGATCGCGGTCAGTCCAAACTCAGATAAGGTTTCACGCTATGCACCACGCTAACCACTTCTACGGCCATGCGCACATTCTGGCCGCATATTGCGGGCTAGATGACGATCATCCCCCGCGCATGAGTGGTTATCTACAGCACGGCTGGAACATTGGCGATGGTCTGGCGCCAGGGACGCCGTACGTGGCTGGCAGTTCGGTCTTTCTCTGGTCCGAACAAGCCAGGCGGCGATCGTGGTCAATGGGGCGCCGCAGCACGGTTGTCGTTGGAGCGCCTTGGATTTATCTTGACGCGATGATGCCGGCCCGGCCCCAGCCATCGGGGGAAGAACGGCAGGGAACGATCTGGTATCCGTTCCACGGATGGGAGGGCCAGGAGGTCCTCGGTGATCATCGGCGGCTCATCGCCCAGATTAGCGAGGTAGAGACCGGCCCGGTCACGGTCTGCCTGTATTTCTTTGAATACAAGATCCGTGCTATTCGTCGCCTTTACGAGGACGCCGGCTTTCGGGTGATCAGTCATGGCAACCGTGGCCACTGGTGGCGAAACACTGACACCAAGTTCCTGCACAAGCAAATGGCGGAGCTTCGCCAGCATAGGCGCGTGGCATCCAATCGGCTCACCAGTGCGATCTTCTACGGTTCTTACGTCGGCTGTGAGCCCGCCGTCTACGGCGACCCCATGGTCCTCGCGGGAGAAGATCTCACCTTCGGCGGCCAGGCGCGGGTTCGCCGTCAGTGGCCGGAGATGCACGGCGAGGCGATCGATCAGGAAGTCGCCTACGGCCTAGCGCGGCAACAGCTCGGCCGCGACTTCATGTGTGCCCCGAACGAGCTGCGGCAGATTGTCGGCTGGTCGGAGTCCGAGTTGCTCGGCCACGACAACGTCGAAGACGCCGGGGACATCGATAACAGCGGGACCGAGGAAGCAGGGGAGAGCGTCGAGTGACGGCGGATGTGCCGATGGAGCGAGTCACGTTCATCGGCGGCGAAATGTACGCGTGGTCAGATGAGGTCCCGGGTCGCGCGGCAGGCGGCACGGCGCTGTACTTGCCGACCGCGCATGTGGTCGGACCGGGCATGCGTGTGCTGGTCGCCGGGCCGCACGAGAGCGGCGTAATAAGCCGCCTCCTTGAACTCGGAGCCGAGGTGGTTTGGCTTACTCGGTCGCGGGTGGATGCGCTGCGCGGCGTCGAGACGTTCGCGGATTCGTCGCGCCTGCGGATCTTCTGCGGCTGCCTCAGCAAGCTGCCGACCGACGATTCCTATGATGTCGTGGTCGCGCTCGACGGGTTGAGTCGTCTCTCATCAGCGGAGACGGAAACCCGCATGGGGTGAGTCTCTCGAAATCCTCACCAAGGTTCTTGAATCAGATGGAAAGCTGCTGGTGTCCGTCGACAACCCAATCGGTATCCACCGCCTGGTCCAGCCCGATGCGTGGTACGCCGACCGCGGCGATTCGGCCTTTCTTCTCGCCGACGAGGTGGATCCGACGAAGCCGCACAGCCTTCCGGAGTTCCGGGCCCGGATTCAAGGGGCCGGCCTGCATCCGGTTGACGTCTTCGCCGCATTCGCCGAGCCTGCCCGGCCGGTCGCGCTGGTAAACGATGTCCTGCTCGACGTCGACACTCCGGTCGAACGACGTATTGAACTGGCCGATGCTGTCGCTGACGTGTCACGTCAAGGTTGGCGAGCGCAGCCGTTGCTGACGGAGCCACAGTGGCTTACGTCCAACGCGATCCGCAACGGAATCGGCGCGGGCATCGCGGCATCGTGGGTTGTGGTCGCGGACCGCACGGAAAGCAGTGAGCAGGACACGCCGCGGGTCATCATCACTGATCAGCCTGGTACGGAGAAGTGGGGGGTGACCTACATGCTGACGCTAACTGAGCAAGGTTGGGCGCGTCAGGTGCTAGATCCGCCGACCCCCCAGGCCGACGGCACGCTCTGTCGGGATGCCGAGCGATTGAACGGGGCGCTGCCAGCTGGCCAAGCACTACAGCAGTCCCTGATCGCTGCCTGCCTGCGACACGACCAGGTCGATATGCGCCGGATGCTCAAGGCGTATGCGGCGTGGATTCGCCAGCTCGTGGCCGATGGCGAACCCTCTGCAGCGTTCGCCACCCCGGCTAATGTCAACTACGATGGCGCTGATTTCATCATCCGTGATGTCAGTTGGAAGAACCTGTCGCCGTGGCGGTTCGAGTTGGTCATCACGAAGGGGCGTTGCGCGAATTCGCCGTTGAGCTATTGACCGGGGGGTACAATACCACCCGTGGCCGTCAACGATGGATGCGAATCGGCTGACGATTGTGCTGGCGGCGATCGCGGGAATCGAAATCGATCTCCCTCTCATTGATCGTATGCTGCGGCGCGAGATCGAGCTGAAAGCCATTGTGGCTCGACTCGATCAGGAAGGTTTGAAGGACTATCGGCACCGGCTCGGTACCGCGGGATCGTCAACCGGTGACCTATCCGTGTTCAGCTTCCAGCGGTTGCGTCAGGCGCACGCCCGCCAGGCCGAGCAGATCGCTAGCCTGGAGGAAAAGGTGAAAGTGGCTAACCTCTTGCTCGCATCGCGGGAGCGGGCGCTCGGGCGCATCGAGATGCGTAGTCGTTCGCGAATTCCATCAGTTTCCGTGTCGGCCGGGTCATGATCACCCCAGCGATCGCGACTCGCAAGGTGTCTCGCAGCGCGATGAAGAAGCTGCGCAACCCCGTCCGGAAGCCCGCGGCGGGATCGGCCAGCCCGCCTGCCAAGTAGCCCAGGCGAGATTCTCGGTCACGTCGCGACCGCTCCAGAAGAGGCATCGCTTCCCACCGCGCCGCGCTGACGGCCACAGCCAGATCCTGGAGGTGGCTGATGAGAGGGCGCTTGGGCAAATGGGGATGCACGCCGTGGAGGTCGATGCGATCATGCCTTCATGGCCGAGCGGGTGATGTTCGTACAGTTGAAGACCGGACATGGCACCGACAAGGGGCCCGCCTGGATCAGCGCGGTGCGCTTCAACAGAAGCTGGAAGACGGCGTACTGGCACGACAAGACGCTCCGCCGTCGGCAGGGCTTCGACACGAACTTCTACGACATCGAGACACACGAGGAGTACTGGCTTTCCGGGCCGCACCGTGACCGGGCCGATACGCGTTACAGCAACATACGACCTCAGATCGACGAAGACGCTCGTGACGCCTACGAAGCGTTCCTTCGCGGAGCACCACTGCCAGGTCGGGATCGCGGTTAGATCTGGCGTCCGCCTTCCAGACGCGGACCGCTCGGGGTCGGCTGTCCCCACCGACCCCGGGCAGGCGGGCACCGTTGCTCGCACGATCGCGTCGTCCGCGGGGCCACGGCGGCCCGGCCGTGCCAGCGGGGACCGTCGGCCCCTCTTATCTTTGAAATCTGCGGCGTTGTGATCAATTCATTTGGAGACGATGTTGGCTTCGTATGATTCGCGATCGGTGACGGCGTCCCCGGCTCCGGCCGTCGGCGGTCTGGCGATTGCTGGCCTCGTGCTGAGTGTCGTCGGCCTGTGTTTCGGGCTCCTCGCCCCAATCGGCGCCGTGCTCGGCCACGTCGCGATGGCCCAGATCCGGCGGGGCAGCCGTCGAGGCCTTGGCCTCGCGATCGCCGCGGTCGTGGTCGGGTGGGCGATCACGGCTGTGTGGCTCGGTTTGACTGCGTTGTCCCCGCAAGGTGTGCTCGAGATCTACCAGGGCATCGGAGACTTCTTCAGCGCCCTCGTTTCGTAACCGGCGACGATCGTTATGGCGCGGCAGCGGCCCGTGACGGGCGGCGAGGATGAGTTTCGTACATTCGGATGGCCACCACCAGCCCTGAGCCGGCTGTTATCGCGGCGACCAGCCAGATCGAGGCTCGCAGCCCGAACAGGTCGGCGGTGATACCGGCAATCAGGGCACCGATGGCGTAGCCGAGATCGCGCCACAGCCGGTAAACGCCCACGGCGCGAGCCCGCCACGCGGGATGAGCGACGTCACCGATGACCGCGAGCAGGACCGGGTACACCATCGCGGTACCGGCCCCCATCAGCACCGCGGCGATCACCCACGTGGTGAACCCGGTGGTCGCGGCCACCATCGCGATTCCGGCAGCCTGCAGCACCATCCCGAAGGCGATCAGCCACTTGCGGCCCCACCGGTCGGACAGCCCGCCGGTGAGCATCTGTCCAACGCCCCACACCGCCGGATAGACCGCGGCGAGCACCCCGATGCGAGCCAAACCGAGGCCGGCGTCGGCGAAGAGGATCGGGAACAGGCCCCAGGCGAGGCCGTCGTTGAGGTTGTTGACCAGGCCGGCCTGGCTGGCGGCGGACAGGGCCCGTTCGCGGAAGCTGGTGAGCGTGAAGATCTGCCACCCGGCGAGTTCGTGATGGTGGCCGCCGGTCCGGGGTATGTGTGTCGCGGCCTCATGGCGGACGTGGTGGCGGGTTTCCCGGGCGAAGACCGCCGATAGGCCGAGGCCGAGGCCGGCGTACGCAAGACCGAGAAGGAACGGTGCCGGGCGCAGGCCGTACGCGGCGGCGAGCCAGCCGGTCGCCGCAGCCGTCGCGGCGACGGCGAGGTAGCCCGCGGCCTCGTTGAAGCCCATCGCCAACCCGCGCCGAGCCGGGCCGACCAGGTCGATCTTCATGACGATGGTGGTCGACCAGGTCAGGCCCTGGTTGATGCCGAGCAGGACGTTCGCGGCGATGATCCACCACCAGGTGGGTGCCCAGATCAGCAACAGCGGTACCGGCAGGCCGATCAGCCAGCCGGTGACCAGAACGGGCTTTCGGCCGTACCGGTCGGACAGGGCACCCGCGGCAGGTTGGTGAGCGCCTTGGTGATGCCGAACGCGATGATGAAGGTCATCGACGAGGCGAAAGCGCCGACCGCGAATACTTCGTCTGCCAGCAGCGGCAGGACCGTGCGCTCCTGGCCGATCATGCCGCCGACCAGGGCGTTGATCGCGACCAGGAGGATGAACTGCGGCAGGTTCTCGCGCAGGCCGAGCCGAACGGGTACGGCTGGTTTTGCTGTGGTCATCGCGGGTGCTCGCTGTTGGTGCGGTCCGGTCTCACAAGTGCAACCTACCCAGCGGCCAGCCGGAATCTCGCGGCCATGGCGGACCGTACGTTCGTGCGGTTGAGCTTGCCAGTTGGCCGTCTGATAGGCCCAGGAAGCCATCTGCCGCACGTACGTGCGGAAATGGTCATCCGGGAACGCGGATTACCGTTAGAATCAACGACAGCCGCACGTACGTACGGCCAGAAGGGTGCCCGCGATGGGATCGGAGCCGACCGGAAAGCTGGCGTCGGCGGTGCGCGCTCGACGCACGCAACTCAAGCTTCGCCAGGAAGAGCTGGCCGACCTTGCTGGAGTGTCGGAGCGCTTTGTGTACGCGCTGGAAAACGGTAAAGCGACGGTACAGATGGACAAGGTGCTGGCCGTCCTCAGCGCGCTCGGGTTGTACCTGGAGATCCACCGTGGCTCGGGCAGCGTGATCCGATGACCGCCCCGGCCGACGAAGATCTCGAACAGTTACGCGCGGTCGATCGCGCCGACGTCTACAAGGCGGGCCGGCACGCGGCGACCTTGACCCGTACCCCCGACGGGGTCGAGTTCCGGTACCTCGGCGATTGGCTCGACGTCGGTGGAGCGCCGGTAGCGACCAGCCTGCCGGTCCGAGCGGAGCCGTATTTCCGGCCCGGGGGCGCGTTGCCGTCGTACTTTGCCGGCCTGCTACCGGAGGGTCGGCGTCTCGGGGCTTTGCGGCGCGCGGTGAAGACATCGGCCGACGACGAACTGTCGCTGCTCCTGGCTGTCGGTGCGGACGCGATCGGCGACGTCCAGGTCGTTCCAGCGGGCGTCCCACCGGCCGAGGTCCCGCCCCGCATCTCGATCGAGAACATCGGTCAGGCAAGCTTTGCCGGGCTGCTGGCGGAACTCGGTATCAAGGCCCAGCGAGCGGCGTTGCCAGGCGTGCAGGACAAGACCAGCGCCGCGATGATCAACCTTCCGATCGCGCGGGCTGGAGAGCGCTACATCCTCAAACTCAATCCGGTCGGCGAATACCCGCATCTCGCGGAGAATGAGGCGTTCTTCCTCGACGCGGCTCGGGCGTCGGACCTGGCCGTTCCGGCGAGTGAGCTGGTCGCCGATCGCGATGGCGTGCGAGGTCTGCTGATCCGCCGTTTCGACCGGACTACTCTCGACGGTCAGCTTCATGCGCTTGCGGTCGAGGACGGCTGCCAGGCTGCCGACCGGCCGCCGGCCGACAAGTACCTGCTTGGGGCGGACCGGACGTTCGGCGCCTTGACCGCGGTCTGCGACGCGCCGACGGTTGCCGCGCGCGAGTTGATTCGTCAGCTCGCGTTCGCCTACCTCACCGGCAACGGCGATGCTCATGCCAAGAACTTCTCGATTGTTCAGGACGCGGCGGGCGAGTGGCGTGTCTCGCCCGCCTACGACGTCCCGTGCTCCTACCTGTACGGCGACACCACGATGGCGCTGTCCATCGGGCGGGCGTGCCGGCGCCGAATTCCGGGCCGGCGACTTTGTCGGGCTGGGGGGGCGGCTCGGCGTGCCCGCCCGCGCCGTACGTCGGGCGCTCGCCGATCTGGCCGATCGTACCGAGCGCTGGCTTCCTGATCTCGATCGGTTGCCGTTTGACCGGGGCAGGATCGCCAAGCTCAAGCGGGTGATAAAGCATCGCCTGGCCGGCATGGTGGCGGACTGAGCAATAGCCACTTAGACGACGTGGGTCACCCGGTACATCTCGGTGCGCTCGATCGCCGCGTCGCGTTCACTCGCTCGCCCGGTACGCCGCGGATCGACCAGGTAGGCCTCGTAGCCCTCGGACGTGTCGAACGAGATCAGCTGAATCTCGTTGGGATGGGATCCGCGCTCGGCCGGGCGGACTCGCGCCAGCAAGTGCCCGCCGTGCTCGCCCAGCAGCGCGAGTACCGCATCCTCGTACGCCGCTAGCTCGGCTACCCGCCCGGGTCGAGCCCACAGTGAGACGTGCAAGATCGGTCCGGTCACGGCCCGACGATACCCGGCGCATCGACGCTCAATGCTCGGATGCTTACGCCTCGACCAGCAGGCCGAGCCGATGCGCGTGCGCCGCGGCCTCGGTGCGGGTGGCGACGTTGAGTTTGGCGAGGATGTTGGACACGTGCACGCTCGCGGTCTTGGGACTGATGTAGAGCGTGGCCGCGATCTGGCCGTTGGAGCGGCCGTCTGCTACCAGGCTCAGGACCTCAAGCTCCCGGTCGGTCAGCCGGATCCGGGACTGTGCTGCCTCGTCGGATGGGGTGGGGGTGGCTTGGGCGATCCGGAGCCGGGCGCGCCGGGCCAGGGTTCGGACGTCGTCGGTGGTGGCGGCCATTAGATCTTCGGCCAGGTCCAGGCACTCTGCGGCTGCGGCGGTCGCCGCTTCGGGAGATGCGTTGGCGACCTGAGCCTCGGCCAGCCGGAACAAGCTGTAGCAGAGCGGGAATGCCTCGCCGCTGGCGCGGTTCGCGTCAACGGCTCGCTGCCAGGCGGTGACCTCGTCGTTGCGGTCCAGCCGGGCGGCCTCGGCCTCCACCATCGCCTGGTATGCCAGCGCCGGCGGTGTGGCCGCTGGGATGGCGCGGGCCAGTGCTGTCAGCCGTTCGCGCTCGCGGCCCGTCTCGTCGCGAACCGGCCGGGTACCGGCGGCGCCCATGTCGGCCTCGATCCGCATCGCGAGCCAAACCAGTGGCCACGCGTACCGCACATAGGTACCTGCGACCGGCATGTTCAGGTCGGCCTGCAAAAGCTGCCGGGCCTGGGCCAGGTTCCCGCGGCTACGCACCAGGTCGGTCTCGATGTACAGCATCGGAGCGGTGAACTGGCGATCGGCGCCGTCACCGAAGAAGCGACGGGCTTCGCGCACGTCGCGTTCGGCTCGTTCGGCATCGCCCTGCCACAGGTGCAACTCGGCCCGCAGCAGCAGCAGTGTGCTCGCGAACACCCCGCCCGGCTCGTCAGCGAGAGACTCCGTGATCAGATCCAGGGCTTCCCGCCAGCGGCCCATCCGGATCAGCGGCTCGGCGAGATTGCCCGTCATCATCGCGCCCATCGCGCTGGCGACCCCGATCCGGGTGGCCAGGGCGACACCGGCACCGGCGATCTCGACCGCCTCGGCGTGACGTCCCAGCATCGCCAGGGTGTCGGACAGATTGACATAGCCACGCAGGGCCACCCGGTGGAAGTCGTGGCGCTCGGCCAGGTCGACCCCCTGGCGCAGGGCGGCAAGCCCAGCGGCGGCATCGCCCAGGTAGGCGACCGAACCACCCAGCGTCACCAGCGCGTCAGCCTGCTGGGCGGCGGCGCCGACCTCGGCCGCGGTGGCCACGGCTTGCCGGGCGGTGGCCGCCGCACCCTCCAGATCGTCGGTGCGCATCAGCGAGTTGGCCAGCGAGGCCAGCACCACTGCCCGGATCGGCGTCGGCGCCTGATCGGGAAGCATCTCCAGCGCTTCGCGTAGCTGCCCGGCCGCCTCGTCGTCACGCCCTAGGGCACGAAGCACGAACGCGCGCCGCTCCACTACCTCGGCCCGGCGAAGCGGATCGAGTGCCGGACCCGCGTCGGCCAGTACCTGATCGATCATCGAAAGGCCGCGGTGCGGCTCGCCCGCCCCGAACGCGGCGTCGACGGCCAGCACGTTGAGCGCGATCCAGTCGACGCCGGCACGTTCGACCGCGTCCGGTACCCGGGCCCAGATCTGCAGCGCCCGCTCCAGGTGCCGGAGTGCCTCGGCGGGCGCGAACGCGGCGAGGGCCTGCCGGCCCGCCTGCACCGACGCGGACAGCGCCCGGGGCAGATCGAGAGCGGCGTACCAGTGATGCGCCAAAGTGGCCGTGATGTTGCCGTCCCCGCCGAGCAGCGCCGGGTCGGCGGCAAGGGCAGTGCCGTACGCGGTGTGCAGCCGCACTCGCTCGCCCGGCAACATGTCCTCGTAGAGCGCGTCACGGGTCAGCGCGTGCCGGAAGGCGTAACCATGCCCGGACTCGTCGACGACCAGCAGATGATGCTCCACCGCTTCACGCAGCGCCGGGTACAGCTGCGACTCGGCGACCCCGGCAACCTTCTCCAGCAGACGCTCCTCAACGGACGGGCCAGCCGCCGCCGCGGTACGCAGGACCCGCTGTGCCACCTCGGACACCGTTTCGGTGCGAGCCAGCAAGACGTCACGAAGCGACGGCGGCAAGTCACGCGGCTCGGCGCCGCTATCAGCCGCGGCCACGATCTCCTCAACCAGGAACGCGTTGCCCTGAGAACGCTCAAACACCACGTCGATAAACGCCGCGCTGGGCATGGCATCCCGGATAGCACGCAACTGCTCAGCCACCTCGGTGCGGGTGAACCGGTCCACCTCGACCCGCTCCACGCTGCGTACCCGCTCCCAGGCAGTAATCAGCGGCCGCAGCGGATGACGCCGATGCAACTCATCCGACCGGTACGTCAAGACCAGCAGCACGCCGAGTTCGCGCAATGTCTGCACCAGGAACGCGACAAGATCCAGAGTGGACCGGTCGGCCCAATGCAGATCCTCGACGACCAGCAGCATCGGCCGGCTGGCCGCCAGACGAGTAATCAGCCCGAGCACATGTTCGAGCAACTGTGTCGGCGATCCGTCCTGAGCGACACCACCAGCATCCGGGGCAAGCTCAGGCAGCAACCGGGCCAGCTCACGCCGCGCTGAACCCAGGCACTGATCGAGCTCCTCCGGAGCGGTCGATCGGGTGATGGCGCGTAGCACGTCCATCAACGGCGCCAGCGACAAGCCTTCACCACCCAGTTCCACGCACCCACCCACCAGCACGCGCACGCCATGGTCGCGGGCGACCCGGATTATCTCCTGCACCAGGCGGCTCTTACCAACCCCGGCCTCGCCCGCCAACAGCGCGATCTGCGGTTCTCCCTCGATCGCCCGATCCAACATGCCGCGCAGCCGGGCCAGCTCCGCGCGACGTCCTACCAATACCGGGCTGACCAGCTTGTAGTTCACCCCGAAACGGTACGTTCCGGGTGAACGTCCGACCATCCGACCATCGGTCACAGCCGTGCCTATTCCGCCACCGCGGCGGTCGCCACATCCAGCCGCGCCGGGCGGCGGCCGGCTCGCGTGGGCAGGACGATCCAGAGGGCGTACGCGGCGACGATGCCGCCCACCGCGACGAGGGCGCCGGAGAGCCCGAGCCACCCGGCGAGCGGAGCGGTGATCAGGGAACCGACCGCGATGCCACCGATGCTGGCCGGAAATGCCAGTCCGTACGCCCGGGCGAGCACGGACTCATCCAGACGCCGGGCCAGCGACGTATCGACCATGACCTCGACCATGACCGAGCCCGCGCCGGCCAGGCCACCGAGTGCCACCGCGACCGGTAGCGTCGGCGCCATCGCGAGCAGCGCAGACGGTACGGCGACGAGCAGCAGCACGGCGCCGATCAGATACCGGGGCTCCCGGATGCGCATCCTGGCCGCCATCGAGGCGCCGATCAGCCCGCCGGCGCCGATTCCAGCGAGCATGTACCCGTACCCGCTGTCGCCGTCGCCGATACGACGGCTGAGCATCAGCAGGAGTACCGTCTGGGCGCCGTAAGCCAGGCTGCATACGACGTCGGCTCCGATGACCCGTCCGGCCAACCGGTCCGCCCGCAACGCCGTAAGGCCCGCGCGCAGATCGCTCACGACGCCAGCGGCGGCCGGACCACGATCAGCAAGCGCGGGTGGCGAGAATCGCTGGCCGCTCGCGAGGCTCAGCAGGAGCAGAGCCGACGCGACGAACGTCGTGGCGTTGATCATGAATGCCCACGCCGGGGAGCCGAGGAGCAACAGCACCGCGCCCCCGGCCGGACCGGCGACAATCGACGCGGCACCGACGGTCGAGCGAGCGGCGGTAGCCGCCGGCAGATCCGCGTCGGTGACCATCCGCGGCGCGGTCGCCGCGACGCATGGCGGGTAGACCACCGAGGCCGCCGTCGACGCCGCCGCCAGAACCGGTGCGAGGAGCACCGGAAGCCCGGCCGCCGCCATCCAGGCCATCATGATCATCATGGCAGCACGCACCACATCGGAGACCAGCATCAGCAGGCGCCGGTCGTTCCGGTCGGCCATCACTCCTCCGAACGGGCCGAGCATCACCATCGGCAGGACGCGCGCGCATGTCGTCGCCGCCGTCCACGTCACCGAGTGGGTGCGGTCGTAGACGAGGGCCAGTAGCGCCAGGTTGTACAGCCAGTCGCCCATCTGCGAGACGGCGAGGGCGGCCAGCAGCCGCCGGAAGTCAGGGTTGCGGCGAAGCATGGGAAGCATGCTGCGGCGAGGGGTCGTCGATTCGTCCATGCCTTCACCGTCGTGCTAAGGCATGCCGTCGGGGATCCGGCAACCTCCCGATCTGCCGTGGCCGCTACCTCAGAGTTCCTCTTCCTTAGCTGCTTAGCCGCCTTACCGCACTACCTCAGGGCCTTGTTCCGCATTCCGCATTCCGCATTCCGCGGCGGCGCGGGATCGGCCATTTTGTACACCCGGGACACGGCCGTTAGAGGGCGCTGTCGATCTCGCGAAACAGCTGATCGGGTACCGCCAATGCGAACCTCGCCGCCAGATCGGTCCAGTAGTGGCGCCCAAGTCGCCAGGCCGCTCGTAGGCCGTCATGCACCGAGTCCGGGTCGCCGGCGGGCGCGGCCCCGCGCAGGTCCGCCACCACCGGCTCCGGCAGTTCCCATTCCACTCGCCGTGACGGGGTCAGCCAATGCCGCGCACTGTTCTCGGCCAGCCGGGCCATCCACAACAGGTGCCGCTGGACGTGACCGAGCGCGTCCCATGCGCGCAGCGTCTCACCGCGTCTGGAAACGTCGTGAGCAAGGAGCAGCCAGTTGGCGAACCGGCCACACAGGACCACCACATCCGCAGCCTCGCGAGGTACCGCTGCCCGTTCCGGCAGGCGTTCCAGGACCGGCCGCAGCCGTCCACCGCGGTCGAGTACGACCATCCGATCCACCGGGGCACCTCGCCCGGGCCACAGACCCACCGAAGCGATGTCGTCGGTGGTGGCGAAATGGAACTCGCCGCGGATCAGTCCCTCGAAGATCGCCACGTCGGTGCCGAACTCGTTGCATACCAGGTGGAGCAACGGCGCAATCCGCGCGCACCAGGCGCGGCGGTCGACCCGATCCCGCATGCCGGGTTCGAAGAACAGCCAGAACTCGATGTCGCTGTACGCGTCGCCTTCCCCGGCAGCAAACGAGCCGTACATGAGGGCGGCGTCGAGCCGTTCGTCGTCGGCGCACACATGACGGGCGCGCTCTATCATCCGTTCCTGCTCAAGCACCGGGCCAACCTATAGGGCCGCCGAACAGCACCGGTACGAAATTTGCTGTTCCCCGCCGGCGGCCGGCGTTAGCCTCGGCGCCGTGCCCGAGCCTCTCACCGTCCTGTTCTGCGCGGATCCGCTTACGCCCCACCGGGTCGACCCCCAGTTCGGCTCCGAAGCGCGGGCGGTGCGCGACCTCGGCGGAACGGTCGCGCTCGTGGATCACGACGCGGTGGTCGCCGGCGACGCCCGAGCAGCGCTACGGCGGGTTCCGCGCGACCTGGGACCGGCCTGGTACCGGGGCTGGATGCTCACGTCCCCGCAGTACGGGTCGCTCGCAACGGCGCTCGGCGGGCGCGGGGTACTGCTGCACACCTCGCCGGACCAGTACCGGATCGCGCACGAGCTACCGGGCTGGTATCCGGTGTTCGCCGAGGTGACGCCCTCGAGCGTGTGGACCGCCTCGGCGCCGAACCGGAAGCCGGCCCGCGAGGAGATCGCGGAGCTGATCGCCCCGCTCGGGCCGGGCCGGGGCATCGTCAAGGACTACGTGAAGTCCCGGAAACATGAGTGGGACGAGGCTTGTTTCGTCCGCGATCTGACCGACATCGAGGCCGTCAGCGGGGTCATCACTCGGATGATCGAGTTGCAGGAAGACGGGCTCAACGGTGGGATCGTGGTGCGGCGCTTCGAGGAGTTCCGCAGGCATGAGCGCGGTACCGTCGAGGCGCGAGTGTGGTGGCTCGACGGCAAGCCCACCGTCGTCGGTCCCCATCCGGACGGATGTCGGGGCCGGCAAGTGCCTGCTCCCGATGATCTGGAGGCGGTCGCCCGCGCCGTGACGGCCCTGGGATGCCGATGGATCACTACCGACCTGGCCCAGCTCGACGACGGCCGGTGGCGGGTGATCGAGGTTGGTGACGCTCAGGTCAGCGGATGGCCCGAGGAGGCCGGGGCAGCCGCGCTGTTCGAACCGTTGATTGAGCCCGGGGCACCGGGAAGGCCAGCCGACAAGCGCCCGGATAGCGGGCTTTCGAATCCGCGAACCTACCGGGACATCTGAGACGGCGGCCAGGTATGACCCTTGCCGAGCAGGGCCGGCTCCGGCTGGCCCGGATGGGCCAGCAGGCGGGTGGCCTCCTGAACCGATAGCGCGGGCGCGAACAGATAACCCTGTCCCATCCGGCAACCCAGCTCGATGAGCGCCGCACGTTGCTCGTACCGCTCAACCCCTTCGGCGACCACGTCGAGGCCCAGCTCGCGTGCCATCGCCAGGATCGCGCGGACGATGCTGCGATCGACGCCTTCGGCGGCCACCCCGTGAACGAACGACTTGTCAATCTTCAAGCATTCGGCGGGCAACTGCTTGAGGTACGCCAGATTGGAGTGCGAACTGCCGAAGTCATCGAGCGCGAAGTGGACGCCGCTGGCGCGTACCGCCTCGGTGGCGACAGTCCCGCCCTCGTCGACCTGATTGCGTTCGGTTACCTCCAGCCAGACATCGGACGGCCGCACCCTGGACCCGCGAATGGTGGCCACGATCTGGTCGGCCACGTCGGCCTGCCGCAGCTGTACCGCGGACAGATTGACGTTGATGGTCAAGTTCGGCCATCCGTCAAGCGCCTGCCATTCGAATAGTTGCTCGCACGCCTGCGCGAGTACCCACCGATCGAGCTGGGCGACTTCGCCGGTCTCCTCGGCGAGCGGGATGAACACGTCCGGTGGGATCGCACCGCGGCGTGGATGGTTCCATCGCAGCAACGCCTCGAAGCCGACTATCGCGCCGGTCTCCAGTTCGACCAGCGGCTGGTAGCGGACCTCGAACTCGCCGCGATCGCGGGCTTGTAGCAGCTCGTTGCGCAGGCCCAGCCGGTCGAGGGAACGGATCGAGGCGGCGTCATCAAAGACCTCGACCGCGCCGGGCCCCTGAGACTTCGCGACGTACATCGCCGCGTCCGCGTCCCGCAACATCGCCCCAGCCGTCGTCTGCCCGGGCATTCCGAGTACGCCGCCGATGCTCGCCGACACGGTCACCGGCTCGTCGTACAGATGAAACGGCTCGGTGAGCGCCCGTACCAGCCGGTGTCCGACCGCGGTGACGTCGGCGAGCGACTCGACCTCGCCGAGTACCGCGACGAACTCGTCACCGCCGAACCGGGCCAGCAGGTCGGTGGTGCGGAGCCCGTGCTGGAGGCGTTCTGCCACCTGCCGGAGCAGCGCGTCGCCGGTCTCGTGGCCGAGCCGGTCGTTGACCGCCTTGAAGCCGTCGAGGTCGCAGAAGAGCAGGCCGACGAACGATGTGGCATCCCGGGTGAGTGCCTGATCGAGGCGCTGCCAGGCCAGGTCGCGGTTGGCCAGACCGGTGAGGACGTCGCGGGTGGCTTGATCGCGCAGTTCGGCGTACAGGCCGGCGTTCTCAAGCGCGGATCCGAGATGACTGGCGAAGATCGTCGCGATTTCGATCACGTCGGCGCTGAAAGGCCGGGGCCGGTTGCGGGTGGAGTACAGCAGTGTGGCCGGGGCGCCGTCGCGCATCACCGGAACGCACATCGCGGCGCGCCGTACCGAACCGGCCCACGGCAGCGCCGTAGCCGTCCAGACTTTGCCCTGGCTTACCCGCGGCCACGAACGCAGGTCGGTGACCGGGCGCGCGGCCTTGGCCGCATGTTCCTCCGGAACGCTGCCGCAATGCGCCCGCTGACTGGCCATGCCGTGTTCGATGCCGAGGATCCAGGCGTCGTCGGACATGGTGAGCTCTTGCATGATCGCCGCGGCCGCCTGCATCAGCGAGTCCACGCCGAGGTGCGGGGCCAGCAACTGGCTGGACCGCGCGAGGTATTCGATAGCGACCGCACGCTCGCGATCCTCGGCCGTCACGCTGAGGCGATTCGCGACCGAGGCGAGCACGTGCAGGTCGGTGCCACTGAACGGCTCGCCGGTGCTGCGATACAGCACCAGCATCTCGCCGCCCGACATCGGCACGAACGCTGCCGACCTCAGCCCCAGGTCGGCCAGTGGTGGCGGGATGTCATTGCTGGAGCGGTCCAGGTGCACGCTCACCGGGGTACCGGCGTCCACCGCCCGGGCCGCGGCGGTGCCCGGGGCCCATCCGTTGACGAAGGACGGATCGTCCTCGGCGAGCCCGCTGGCGGTGGTGACCAGGAACCGGTCGCCGACCACGCTGACCATGGCGACGACGTCGGCGTCGTACGTCTCGGACAGCACGTTCAGCGCGCGGATCAAAAGCTCGTCCGGTGCGGACGGATCGCTCAGCACGGTGAGGAGCCGGATCAGGCGCGCGGTGTCCCGGTAGGCGTCACGTGCCGCCGTGGTGGCGTCGCCCAACCGCGCGGTGATCTGTCCGATGTCATCCGATCCGGCCGTCGTCATGTGAGCCTCATAGCGCGATTGCGACGGCGGTCGCGTTGTGATAGCCGGCAACGCTGGTCGTGCGAGCGAATTCGCCGTACGTGTAGACCCCGAAGACCGGGACCGACCCGGCCGCCGATTGGAAGGTGGCGGCCTCCTCGGCCCCTCGTTGGCCAAGAATGTCCAGCCGCGCGATGCAGCTGAATACCAGCACGACCGAGGCATCATCGCGGCCGGCCACGGCTCGCCGGATGACACTGTCACTGGTCCTGAGGAGTTCATCAGCGTCGGCGCTCATGATCTGAATGGCCGAGTACACCGGCACCGGCGTGAACGCCCGTATCCGGTCGCCATCGATGTAGACAGCACGGACCAGGTGGTTGCCGTCCGGCTCGATCAGTCCGAGCGCATGTTTCGAGTAGAAGCTGCCCGGCTGCGGCCCATCGGAGTCGTCGCCGCCGGCGGTCCGGATGCTTTCGGCGAACACATCGCCGGCTGGCCGGCCGCCGATCTCCGCCACAACGGTGTCGTCGGTCTTCGTCACCAATAGCGGCAGACCGATGGGATGCCAGCCATGTCCGACCGAGACCGGAACCGGACGTTCGGAACCGATCCACACCGCCACCGCGGCATCGATGAGCACCCGATCGTTGAAGAAGACGTAGGTCGCGTTCAACCGCCGATCATCGCCGGCGGCACCACCGACCACCGGTACCGCGGCGCCCGTCACGTGGTGCATCCCGGTCACCACATTCTGATGCTCCCGAACCAGACCATCGGTGAAGATCATCAGCGTGGCGTGCGGGGTGTGCCGAGTCCCGCGAGCGGCACGGGCCAATTCCTGTCCGGCGGCCTCGCCGCGCCCGCTCAGGTGCTCAACGCAGGCATACCCGAATTCGTACGGCCCGGATGTCATCGCCAGCACGGCGACACTGCTAGTCCGCTCGACCAGGACTCCATCGCGGAACTGGCCGGTACTGGTCTCGCCCACAAGCGGCACGTCGCCGGTCACGGCACGGATCGCGGCCAGGAGCACGGCGAGGTCGTAGCTGACCGTCGCGTACACGATGATCATCGTGGGCGCCTCGCCGTGCAGGCCGGCAATCGCCTCACGCGCGGCGGCGGTGCCGGCTTCGACCGGATCGTCGGCCGTGCTGGACCCGCTCGCGGCCCGGAGCCGCGCCACAAGTTCCTGCTGTGTCACGGCGTGCCCCCTTCCGACGGCGAAAGCCATCGTCCGAGTATATGAGTCCGCGACGGAATGCGTATTTTGCTCGCTTTATCGGCTTCGGTCGATGAATGGCCCTGCGTCACATTCGGCTATCCGCGGGGCAGGGTCGTGATATCGCCGAGATCCGGACTTGACGTTTCGATATGGGTCGATAGAGTCACAGGAACGGAGAGCGCTCACTCGCCGAGCCCGGCTCCACCGCGCCGCAATGACGCAGCCCGGTCGAGTCGGGAGCAGTTACGTCCGAGTGGAGCCGCTATGCCACACCTCTCCGTTGGCCGACTGAGCCGCCGCCGCAGACGAGACCTTCTCGCCGCCGTCGGGGCCGCGATCTTCGCGCTGGTCGCGTACACCGTTATCTCCATCGCTCCGGCGCATGCCGCCGGAACCCTGCTGTCCCAAGGCCGGCCGGTCACGGCGTCGTCGGTCGAGAGCGGCGCATATCCGGCCAGCGCCGCGGTCGATGGCGATACCGGCACTCGCTGGTCCAGCGCCTTCTCCGACCCGCAATGGATTCAGGTCGATCTGGGATCGACCGCGAGCATCTCGCAGGTCGTCCTGAACTGGGAGACCGCCTACGGCAAGTCGTTCCAGATCCAGGTGTCCGACGACGCCAGCAACTGGACCAGCATCTACTCGACCACGACCGGTACCGGCGGAACGCAGACCCTGAACGTCACCGGCTCCGGCCGCTACGTCCGCATGTACGGCACGTCACGCGGCACGCCATACGGATACTCGCTGTGGGAATTCCAGGTGTACGGCACCATCGGTGGCAGCAGCGGGTGCGGAACCTCGAACGCCGCCCTGAACCACCCCGCGACCTCGTCGTCGGTTGAGAACGCGACGTTCCCGGCCAGCGCCGCCGTCGACGGCGACACCGGAACCCGCTGGTCCAGCGCCTTCTCCGACCCGCAGTGGCTGCAGGTCGACCTGGGTGCCACGGACACCGTCTGCAAGGTGGTGCTGACCTGGGAGGCGGCCTACGCGACCGGCTTCGCGATCCAGGTGTCCGACGACGCCAGCAGTTGGACCAGCATCTACTCGACCACGACCGGTACCGGCGGAACGCAGACCCTGAACGTCACCGGCTCCGGCCGCTACATCCGCATGTACGGCACGTCACGCGGCACGCCATACGGATACTCGTTGTGGGAGTTCGCGGTCTATACGTCGCAGACCGGGACCCCGACCCCCACGCCGACGCCGACCGGATCGAACCCACCCCCGGACCAGTTCTGGGGTGATACCAGCACGATCCCGGCGGCGCAGAACGTGATGATGGTCAAGGTCCTGAACCGCACCAACGGACAGTATCCGGACAGCCAGGTCTACTGGAGCTACAACGGCCAGGTGCACTCGATCGCCGACCAGCCGTACTTCGACATGCCGGTCAACTCGGCCGGTCGCATGTACTTCTATGTCGGATCGCCGAACAGCCAGTACTACGACTTCATCGAGTTCACCGTTGGCTCGTCGGTGTTCAACGGCAACACCACCCGGGTCGACGCCTGGGGTCTGAAGATCGCCATGCGATTGCATGCCCACGATGGGTACGACGTGGCGGTCGGTGACAGCTACGCGATGTTCTCGGAGAGCCGGTCGCAGACCTTCGCCCGGTTCGCGGCGGCGATGCCGACCGAGTTCCAGTCGCTGGCGACCATCAACGCGCCGTACCGGATTCCGGCACCCGGCAGCGTGCCGGCGTTCCAGGCCGGCGGCCAATATGCCAACTACATGAGCGGCTACGCGGCATCGGTCGGAGTCAACGAGTCGACGCAGAACATCTTCGGGTGTGCCGGCTCGATGGCCGGTGACCCGTCGATGTGCGCCGCGCTGAACCGGCATGTGGCGCAGTTGCCGCAGTCGGAGTGGGAGACGCCGGGCAACTTCTACTCGGCGCCGCCGGCGAACTACTACGCGAAGTTCTGGCACGACAACGCCATCAACGGGCTCGCCTACGGCTTCCCGTATGACGACGTCGCGGGTCAGTCGTCGTTCATCTCGCACGGCAGCCCGCAGTGGCTCGAGGTCGCGGTGGGCTTCTGATCGGTAAGCCTGTCCGAGCCCGGGCGGCCGGAGTCGCTCCGGTTGCCCGGGCGATCAGGCGTACGCGATCGGTGCGCCTGCGTGACTGACCGGCACGGTGTGCGAGACGAAGCCATCGCCGGTGCCCAGGTGCAGCAGGAAGCCGGTCGGCTCCATCAGGTAGCCGGGCTCGCGGCCGTCGTGCAGGCGCAGCGCCATCTGGCGGTACGTGCTGGGCGCGACCGTTACCAGCGTGCCCGCGAACGGCACCGAAACCGGGCGATGGATGTGCCCGGCGAGGATGCGGGCCACATGCCCGTGCCGCTCCAGCACCCGGCCTAGCGCAGGCCCGTCCTCGAGCCGCATGCCATCGAGGAATGCGATCCCGACCGGTACCGGCGGATGGTGCAACGCCAGGAACGCCGGTACCTGGTCACGCTCGGCGAGTGCTGCGTCGATCCACTCCAGTTGCTCCGCACCGAGACGGCCGGCCGGTGAGCCGGGAATCCGGGAATCGGCCACGATCAACCGGGCGTCCGGATAGTCGACCAGGTAACGGCTGGAGGCGCCGCCATTGAGGTACCGGCTGCCGGCGAACGCCGCGACCAGGACCTCCGAGTCGTCATGGTTGCCGGCGGCGAGATGGACCGGGATCGGGCAGCGCGACAGGATCGCGTCCAGGTCGGCGTACTGTTCGGCCTGCCCGTTCTCGGTCAGGTCGCCGGTAATGACGACGCAGTCCGGTGCCGGGTCGAGCATCTGCGCCCGGCCGATGGCCCGAGCCAGGCCGTCGGCCGGACCGGCGCGCAGCGGTCCCGAGGTGAGGTGGCTGTCGCTGAGGTGGGCGATCCGCATGGGCGTCATGCTGCCCGTACCACGGTGTCGCCGGCCAGGCGTCCGTGATCGGGTTCACGCAGTACCGCGCCGCTGGCGATCATCGCGGTCAGTGCCTTGGTGGCATCGGCCGCCCGGTAGGCGGTCCCGGCCAGCGCGAACCAGCGGACCTCGGTCACCGTGCGGGCGCCGCCGTCGGCCAGGTACGCGGCGATCTCCTTACGCAGTGGGCCGAGCGGCGGCGTCAGCGAGATGTCCAGGAGTGCCGCGTCCGGGTCGTGCGGGTCGCGAATGGACACCCCGGCGTATTCGTCGAGCTGCCAGAGCGCATTCTTGTACGCCTCCAGATGGCTGGCCGCGCTGGTTGCGAAGATGATCCGCCGGGTCGCGGCCGGATCTTCCGCGTCTACCAAGTCCACTTGGTTGACCAGGTCGAACGCCGCAGCCGCACCGGGTTCCGGCGACGCCGCCGGCGTGGTCAGGTGTAGCACGTCGCCGGGCTTGGCCCGGCCGATACCGCCCAGCGAGCCGAGCCGGCCGCCGTCAGCGCACCACAGCAGCGGTGCGCCGGCCGACCGGGCCGCCGTCAGCGCCGCGTCCAGGTGACTGGCCGGGTCACCGGCTATCGCGTGTACCGCCAGGTCCGGAGGTGTGGACAGATCGTCCTGTGCGGCGGGCAGCCGGCTCTGAAGGTCGGCGAGCTCCGGCGCCAGGAAGATCAGGGTGATCTGCCGACCCCGCATGTGATCGCCGAACTCGGCGAAGACGCGCAGTACCGATTCAGCCGCGCTCGCGTCGGCGGTTCCGGCCCAGGACTGCACGAACGTCGCGCGGCGCGCGTGGAGGGCGGCCGGTACCCACGTGTCGAGGTAACGCACCAGTAACTCGTTGGTGACCGCACCGATCGCCATGGGGACAGGTTAGGTGATCGGCGGCCCGCCCAGTGGGGACAGGTTAGGTGATCGGCGGCCAGCCCAGTGGTGATCAAGTGCGTGATCTTGAACGTGTGGGCCGCTATGGCAACGTCAGTTGCACATGATTCTGCACTTGATCACGTACTTGATCACGGTTCGGTGAACGTGCACCGGTCGCGTGCGCCGGTGGTGCGGGCAGTAGCTCGCCGCAGTACGCCGCCGTGGGGTTGACGGGGCTTGCCCTGACGGTGTCCCGGGTCCACTATGTGGAAGCGGTCATCGGCGATCGGCGATCGATGGCCACTTGCCGATGGCGGCGTGACCGGGTTGGAGGCACAGTCATGGCCCACATTCAGCACCAACGGATGGCATGGGAAAGCGCGCGGGTCGTGGTGGCGGCGATCGAGGCCGGTATCTGGCCCTGGCTCGGCCATGAGATGGACGAGCGCTTCGGCGCTGGACTACGTGATCGCATGATCGACTCGGCGGTTCGCATTGACGGGGACCCGGCGCAGGCAACCGCCGAGGCGGGGCTGTGGCGAGCGGTCCTCGCCGACCTGCTGAGCAGCGATCCGAACGCGGCCGCCGGGCTCGGCACGCTGATGAACGAGGCGCGTGGCCTGATGTTCGTGCCGGTGATGAGCTGACCGCGGATCCCGGTGGCTAGCGAAGGATCTCGATCAGCGCCACCCAGGCGTTGGTCAGGCCCAGCCCGAACACCAGCAGCGTGGTCGGCACCAGCCAGTACAAACCGCCGGCGGTCATCCCGGCGGTGGCGATTCCGGCGAACGCCATCAGTACCGCCGCCGAGACGCCGATGCCGCCCATTATCAGCGCATGGCGCCGGTGCTCCGGATCGGTCTCCGAGGCTCCGCGCGCGGACCACACGATCACCGCGAGCGCCGCGCCGATGACAGCTATCTCGATGCCAAGCAGGGCGCGGCTCTGATCCGGGATGAGCAGCACCACGCCGACGAACAGCATCGCCGCGAACAATGCCAGGGTGGCCGCCAGCCGGGACACCACCGCCGGCAGTTGCATGATCCGTCCGATGTTGATTGACGTCGCGACAATGAGCAGGCCGGCCAGCGCCGCCGCGGCGCCGGTCACCGCTATCGCGTAGCTCGCCCACGGCACCGGGTCGTACGCCGAGGAACTCACGACTTCGGTCACACCACCCATGATGGCCGTGCCCGATCTGTTCTCGACCGGTTCGGGCAAGTTCACACGGGTCGCCGTGCTGGCTGCTGATCCGCGCGGGGCACCAGTACGGGCGCGGCGGTATTGCGGGGCGCGGCGGTATTGCCGGGGTGCGGGTGTCTTGTGGGCCGGCCGCGACCGGCGGGTCTCGTGAGACCGTCCGGGACGGCCGCGCGTGCAGCCCGACCACGCCGTTGGCCACCCGCCATGATCGAGTGCACCAAGTTGTGCGTCAAGTAGTGCAACCGATGTCGCCATGGCGGCCCCCGTGCTCAAGATCGTGCACTTGATCATGGAAGGGTCGCCGAACTGCCACGTCCCGAGGGCCGCGATCAATTCGTCAGCCATCGTCCGGCGTCGACGGAATGTGTCGCACGGGGTGGCTACCGTGTCGGTCATGACTCCGGACGAACGGTTCGATCGGCTGGTTGACGAATGCCTGGGCATCGACGGTGTTACGCCGCCGTCGTCGGGAGGCGGCTTCGGTGCCGGCGCGCTGCGCTACCGGAAGAAGATCTTCGCCATGTTGGTCCGCGGCCACCTGGTGGTGAAATTGCCGCGAGCCCGCGTGGACGAGCTCATCGCGTCCGGCGACGGCGTGCGGTTCGACGCCAACCGGGGCAAGCCGATGAAGGAATGGATCGCGATGGACCCTGGCTCGGACCTGTCGTGGTCGATGCTGGCAAAGGAAGCGCTGGAGTTCGCCGCTGGGCGGTGACCCGCGTCAGGTCTGGTCCGGCAGGTCCCGGCTCGCCTCATCTCACCTCATCTCGCCCTCACCACCGAGGCTCGCGACTCCGCCTCACCACCGAGGCTCGCGACTCCGCACAGCCGCATGGCACGAATGACATGGCGCGTGGCGGGACCGACGGGTACACGATCGTTCGGGCGCCGGCCCGGCATCCGCGTGTCCAGAGTGGCGGCCAGCCTGGAACCCGGCCGAGCGGGCACGGCCGAGGAAGCCGGACGCCACGGCGCGGGCGTCGGCCAGCACAGCTGGCACCCCCGGGATCCGGCACCGTTTCGCCGTGATGCGTGGGCCCAGGTAATGAAGCCATTGTCCGTCGAAAGCTGATCTTGTGGATGCACATCCGGGGACTGAGACATCACGAATATGATCGTCTGATACGTTTTCGCCAATGGACGAGGACGATCGCGCATGTCCCGCCGCGCCGAATGGGGGGCTGACGTATGGGCGCCTTGGACTTGGCCCGATGGCAGTTCGGGATCACCACCGTCTACCACTTCCTGTTCGTGCCGCTGACCATTGGGCTGTCGCTGCTGACGGCGGTCATGCAAACGGTCTGGGTACGCACCAACGACAACCGCTGGTTCAAGCTCACCAAGTTCTTCGGGAAGCTTTTCCTGATCAACTTCGCGATGGGCGTGGTCACCGGCATCGTCCAGGAGTTCCAGTTCGGCATGAACTGGAGCGATTACTCACGCTTCGTCGGTGACATCTTCGGGGCCCCGCTGGCGATCGAGGGACTGCTCGCGTTCTTCCTGGAGTCGACATTCCTCGGCCTGTGGATCTTCGGCTGGGATCGGCTGCCCAAACGCATCCACCTGGCCTGCATCTGGCTGGCCGCGATCGGGACCGTGCTGTCGGCGTACTTCATCCTGGTCGCCAACTCGTGGATGCAATGGCCGGTCGGCTTCACCATCGACCAGGCCACCGGGAAGGCGCACCTGACCGACTTCGGCGCCGTGCTTACCAACAAGGTCGCCGTCATCACGTTCTTCCACACCATCGCGGCATCCATCTTCACCGGTGCGGCCCTGCTGCTGGCGGTGGCGCTCTGGCACGTGATCCGAAAGGGCGCCGATCATGGCGATACGCCGGCGTTCCGCAGTGCCTCCAAGCTCGGCGCCTGGGTGGTGATCGGCTCGCTGGCCTCGCTGTTCATCACCGGCGACATCCAGGGCAAGATCATGACGGACACCCAGCCGATGAAGATGGCCGCGGCCGAGGCCCTGTACGAGACGTCGCAGCCGGCGCCGTTCTCGATCCTCACCATCGGGTCGTTGGACGGCAAGCACGAGGTCTGGTCCCTGGATCTGCCACGGCTGCTGTCGTTCCTGGCCACTGACTCGTTCAACGGCAAGGTCCAGGGCATCAACAATCTCCAGGCGGACTATGCCGCCCGGTTCGGGCCGGGTGACTACGCGCCATACATCCCGATCACCTATTGGGGATTCCGGCTGATGATCGGGTTCGGCATCCTGGCCGGCCTGGTGGCACTGTGGGCGCTGTGGGCACTGCGCGGCGGCCGGACTCCGTCGAGCAAGTGGCTGTCCCGCAGCGCGATCGTGCTGCCGCTGCTGCCGCTACTGGCGAACAGTTTCGGCTGGATCTTCACCGAGATGGGGCGCCAGCCATGGGTGGTGTTCACCGCCATGCGTACCGCCGACGGCGTCTCGCCCCGGGTGTCGATCGGCGAGGTGGTGACCTCGTTGACCGTCTTCACCGCGCTGTACGGCGCTCTTGCCGTGGTCGAAGTCGCACTCCTGCTCAAATACGCCAAGGCGGGGCTGCGCGATGTGGCGCCGGTTTCCGGCCCGCCGGGCGAGGATCAGCCGCTCGCGTTTGCCTACTAGCCGCCCGGGAGGCGTGGTGACCCTGCCAACCCTGTGGTTCATCCTGATCGCGGTTCTGTGGACCGGATACTTCGTGCTGGAGGGCTTCGACTTCGGGGTCGGGGCGCTGCTGCCGGTGCTCGGCGGGAATGAGACCGAACGCCGGGTGCTGATCAACACCATCGGCCCGGTCTGGGACGGCAACGAGGTGTGGGTGATTGTCGCCGGCGGTGCCACCTTCGCAGCCTTCCCCGACTGGTACGCGACCTTGTTCAGCGGGTTCTACCTGCCGCTCCTGCTGATTCTGGTGGCGCTGATTCTGCGCGGGGTCGCGTTCGAGTACCGGGGCAAACGGGACGAGCCGGTCTGGCGCGCCCGCTGGGATCTCGCGATCATGATTGGCTCGGTGGTGCCAGCGATCCTCTGGGGGGTCGCGTTCGCCAACATCTTCCGGGGCGTTCCGATCAACTCGGACAAGGAATTTGTCGGCAACTTCTGGACTCTGCTCAACCCGTACGCCCTGCTTGGCGGCCTCACCACGCTGACGCTGTTCGTGCTGCACGGCGCCGTGTTCCTGGCCCTCAAGACGCGCGGTGAGGTGCGCGACCGGGCGAACCGGCTGGCCGCCCGGGTGGGCCTGGTGACCGTGGTGGTGGCGGCGGCCTTCCTGGGCTGGACCGCCGGCATCCGGGTCACGGCGGCGTCAGGGGTGCTGTCGGTGGTGGCGGCAGTTGCGCTGATCGGCGCGCTCTATGCCAACCGCCGGGGGCGTGAGGGCTGGGCGTTCCTAGGTACCGCGATTACCATCGGGCTCGTCGTTGTGACCCTCTTCACCGCGCTCTACCCCAACGTGATGCCCTCTACAATCTCGGACGCTAATAGCTTGACCGTGAACAACGCCTCGTCCTCGCACTACACCTTGAAGATCATGTCGTGGGTGGCCGTGGTGTTCACACCAATCGTGCTGCTCTACCAGGGATGGACCTACTGGGTCTTCCGCAAGCGCATCGGTGCGAGCGACATCCCGCCGGTGGAGTCGAGCCCGACCACAGGGGAGTCTGTGACTTCGGCGTGAGGCCCGTTGACCCGAGACTGTTGCGATACGCGAGCGTGGCCCGCTGGTACCTGGCGGGCCTGGTCGTGGTCGGCGCCGTCACAGCTGGGCTCGTCATCACCCAGGCGTGGCTGCTGGCCAAGGGGCTCGCGGCGCTGAGCGTGGCGGTGGTGCCGGCACTGATCGCGGTGGTCGGCGCCCGGGCGTTGCTGACCTGGGCCACCGAGTGGCTGGCGAACCGGTCGGCGACGGCGGTCAAGAGCACGCTGCGGCGCGAGATCGCCGGGCACACGCTACGGCTCGGGCCGCGTTACATCGCCGGTACCCGAAGCGGCGAGGTAACCGCGCTGCTGACTACCGGCCTCGACGGCCTCGACGTCTACCTGAGCCGCTACCTGCCGCAGCTGGTGCTCTCGCTGATCGTGCCGGTGGTGGTGCTGATCACGGTGGTACGGGCCGACCTGATCGCCGGCATCACCATCATCGCCACACTGCCGCTGATCCCGGTGTTCATGGCGTTGATCGGGATCCGCACCCAGGCGGTGTCCCGGCGGCGCTGGCGGTCACTGGCCACGCTGTCGCACCACTTCCAGGATGTGGTGGCCGGTCTCGCCACGCTCAAGGCGTTCGGCCGGGCCGCCGCGCAGCCGGAGCGGGTCCGCAGGGTCAGCGACGACTATCGCCGGGCGACCATGGGGACGCTGCGGCTGGCATTCCTGTCATCGCTGGTCCTGGAACTGCTGTCGATGATCGCGGTGGCGCTGGTCGCGGTCGGTGTCGGCCTTCGCCTGGCCGGCGGCGAGGTGGGCTTCCGGACCGCGTTGTTCGTGTTGATCTTGACCCCGGAGGCGTACGCACCGCTGCGCGCCGTGGGGGCCAGTTTCCACGCCGGTGCCGACGGCCTGGCCGCGATCGACGACGTTGACCGGGTGCTGTCGACGCCGGCCGACGGACCGGACGGCGCGGGCGAGCGACCGCCACTGCGAGGTGACCTGGTGGTCACCGGTCTTTCGGTGCGCCACCCGGGCCGGCCGGAGCCAGCGCCGGGCGACCTGTCGGTACGGATCCGGCCCGGCGAGTTCGTCGCGGTTGCCGGGCCGAGTGGCTGCGGGAAGAGCACCTTGCTGGGGGCATTGCTCGGGTTCGTGACTCCGGATGCCGGCTCGGTTCGCATCGGCGAGGTCGACCAGGCCACCGTCGACCCGCAGTGGTGGCGGCGTCACTTCGCCTGGGTACCGCAGGAGCCGTACCTACTGGCCGGGACCGTCCGGTCCAACATCGCCCTGGGTGCACCGGACGCGTCCGCCGAGCGAATCGCCGAGGCGGCCGGTCTGGCGGCACTCGACATCGATCTTGATATCCCGGTCGCGGACGGCGGCGTTGGCCTGTCCGCGGGCCAGAGACGTCGCGTCGGCATCGCCCGCGCCATCATCCGGGACGCGCCGGTGCTGCTGCTTGACGAGCCGACCGCTGGGCTCGACGAAGCCTCCGAGGCGCGGATTCTGGAGGCGCTGCGGCGCACCGGGCGCACCGTCGTCGCGGTCGCGCACCGGCCCGCCACGCTGGCCGGTGCCGACCGGGTAGTGACCTTGTCAGAACGGGTACCCGCGCAGCCGGATCCGGCGGTCGTCTCGTGACCGGGTGGGTGCCGGGTGCCCGTCAGGCGCGCCGCCTCGCCCCGGCGGTGGCTGCCGGGATCGCCGCCGCCTCCTGCGCGATCGGGCTGGCGGCGGTGGCACCATGGCTGATCGCCACGGCGGCGCGGCACCCGGCGGTATCCACGCTCGCGGTCGCCGTCGTGGCGGTGCGTGCCTTCGGAATCGGGCGCGGGGTGCTGAGGTACGCCGAGCGCCTCGCCGGGCACGACGCGGTGCTGCGGCAACTGGCCGGGGTACGGGCCCGGATCGTGGCGCATCTGGCCGATCTGGTTCCGGCCGGCGCACCGGAACTGCGCAGCGGTGACCTGACCACCCGGCTGGTGCGCGACGTCGACGCGGTGGCGGACCGCACGCTTCGGGTGCGGCTGCCGGGCTTGGTCGCGGCCGCGATCGGCGTCATGAGCACGGTGGCCGCGGCGCTGGTCTTCCCGCCGGTCGCGGTCGCGCTGGTGGTCGGCTTCGCGATGGTCACCCTGGTGGCGCCCGCGGTGGCCGCATGGGTGGCGCGGCGCGGCTCGGACCTGGAGCGGCAGGTGATCGCGCCCAGGCGCGGCGCCTACGCGGCCGCGGTTACCCAGACTCTGCACGGGGCGGCCGACCTGATCGCCTTCGACGCCACCGGGGACGCGCTGGCGCGGCTTGCCGCGGCCGACCTGGCCGTGGCCCGGGCGAGCCGCCGGTCCGCCTGGGGACAGGGCATGGCAGCCGCGATCGCGGTGCTGGCCGCGGGCCTGGTGCCCGCATGCGCGCTGTGGTGGGGCCTGCCGGCGGTGACCGATAGCAGGCTCGGCCTGCCCATGCTCGCGGTCGTCACGCTCGCTCCGTTGGCCCTTTACGAGGTGCTCGCGCCGCTGGTGCCGGCGGCAACCTTGCTGCCGGAATTCCGGGCCTCCCAGGCCCGCCTGGACGACATCGAGGCTCGGCCGCTGCCGGTTACCGATCCGCGCCGGCCGGCCCGGGTGCCCGACCCTCCGTACCTCCTGGAGGTCGAGGACCTGGCCGTGCGGTGGCCGGGCGGTCAGGCCCGGCCGGCCTTCGAGGGCCTGACGTTCAGCGCGGCCAGTGGTCAGCGGGTAGCGGTCGTCGGTCCCAGCGGCTCCGGCAAGTCCACGGTCGCGGCGGCGCTGATGCGGTTCATCGATCCGCAGGCCGGCGTCATCCGGATCAACGGAACGGATCTGCGTAGCCTGCGTGGTGACGACGTGCGTCGGCTGATCGGCCTGTGCGCGCAGGACGCGTACCTGTTCGACAGCACCGTCGCCGAGAACGTCCGCCTGGCCCGGACCGGGGCGACCGACGAGGACATCCGCGAAGCACTTGATCACGCTGGGCTGGGCACCTGGCTGGCTACGCTTCCGGACGGCATCGACACCCGGATCGGTGAGCACGGCGCCCGGCTGTCGGCCGGTCAGCGGCAGCGGGTGTCTCTGGCCCGGATCCTGCTCGCGGCGCCGCCGATCGTCATCCTGGACGAGCCGACCGAGCATCTGGACGAGCCCACGGCCACGGCGCTGTTCGCGGACCTGCTGGAGGCGACCAAGGGCGCGATTGTCGTCGTGATGACACATCGCAAGCGTGACCTGCGGTTCGTCGACTCCGTGCACGATCTATCCGAACTTTCCGATGAGTCTGAAGGATCGGTTTTCGCGGACGTCCGCGCTGGTCACTGACGGTTCGGGACCGGTAGCGGCCCGTGGCAAGTTGACAAGACTTATTGAGTACATTGACCGATCAGCCGTATAGCGTCGGGCCGCTCTCCCCGTAAGGTCGATGACCAGCACCGTTGTTCGACGCAGGCGGGCAACCCCTCGATAGCCGCCAGAGGTACGACATGACGCAAGTGGCAACACCCCAGGTCAGGTCGGTTCCAACCGTCCGGGACCTGGCCCTTCGGGCGCTCCTGGCGATCGCGATACTGGTGCCGGCGACAGTCTTGTTCGGACAGGTGTGGCAGGCAAAGTCGGACCAGGTTACAGCGGTGGCACTGGAGCGCAACGGAGTCGCCTACCTACGGACGCTGATCCCGCTCACCTCCGCCCTGTCCTATGCCGAGTCGGTTGCGGTGAGCGGAGCGAAGGTCGATTACACCGCGGTGGACCATGCGCTGGCAGCAGTCGCCGAGGCCGACAAGTCATCCAGCATTTCGTCCGGAACCCGGGATCGGCTCTCCGGGCTGAACACCAAGATTCAGCAGCTTCACACGCACGCCTTCACCTCCCCGCTGGACGCGTACAACAATTTCTCCGCGATAACCGCGCTGACGCTGGCGCTGGCCGAGGAGGTCCGTACCGAATCGGGCCTGATTCGCGACCCGTCGGCCGATGTGTACTTCCTCGAAGACGGCGCCGCGCGCCAGATGCCGGCCAGCATCGTCGCCGCCGGCCAGTACGGCGACCTGGTGGCAATCGCGATCGGGCAGTCCAGCAACGCCCGGGAGGCCACCATTGGCGAGATCGCCTCCGCCCGCGCAATGATCCTCAACGCGGCCAGCGAGCTCGGTGATGACGTGCAGAAGGCGGTCGACGCCGAGCCGAGCGAGACACTGAGCGGCACGCTGCCGAGCCTGCTCGACCAGTTCCGGCTGTCGATCGACGCGATGGTCCCAGCCGCCGCGATGCCGAACCAGCTGCCCACCAGCAGCGACGGCAGCATGGCACTGACCGACAAGGCGAAGGTGGAACTGGCCGCCACAGCCCTGTCGACGGCCATGCTGGACGCGGTGGACCGGCTGCTGACCGCCAGGGCCGGTGCCAGCAGCTCCGACCGCACGACCGCATTGATCGTGTTCGGCATCCTCGTCCTGGTTGCGATCATCCCGCTGGCGTACGGTGCGTACCGGCGGCAGCGTCGCCGGCGCCGGTTCACCCCTGGTGCTCCTCCGGAACCGCTGGAGCGGGAACCCGGAACCGGACCGTCCAGAGTAGACGCCGCCACCGGAGCGCTGCCCCGTCGCGAGGGGACACGAGCACGCGAGCTGCGGGAGCTGTCCAGTGCTCCTCGCTAGGCTCCGAGTTCGCGGAAAGCTGGCCGTACTCATCGCGACGCCGCTGGTACTCGTGATGGTGCTCGCCGCCGTGGTCGCCGTCGGCCGGTTCGACCGGGCCCGATCGGCGACCAATACCGCAAATACCGTCGAGGTGGCCAGCCGGATCGGTGGTATCGTCGCCGACCTTCAGCAGGAACGCCTGTTCTCGGTCGGTTACCTGCTCGGCGTTGCCAAGGCCTCCGACGTGGCGCTGGCCTCGGCGAAGGTGGGCGACGACATCGTTGACGTCGAGGGTGATCTCGCCGGCAACATCTCGGACCGGACATTGCTTGAGCTGAGCGCGGTGTCCAAGCTGGACGACGTGCGCGCGCAGGTCGCCGGCAACCGGGTCGCTGCCGATGTGGTGATCGACCGGTTCAGTGCCACCATCACGGGGATCCTGGACTCGCTGCGGCTGGCCTCTGGCGTGGATGCCAGTACCGCCGCGGGGCGCGAGGTCATCGCGCTCGACGCGTTGCTGCGTATCGACGAGCTCAACAACCGCTCGGCCGCCCAGCTGGTCGTCGCCGCGGGAACCAAGTCAACCCAGGCGACGGTCGCCTATGCCGGTAGCCGCGCCGCGGTCGACGGCATCCTCTCGCAGTTCACCAACTACGCCACGAGCGAGCAGATCGCGCTGTACGGCCTGGTCGGCAAGGCGTTCAACGACCGGATCGGGCCGGGGTTCGCGGCGGAGTTCGCGGCATCGCCGGCCAGCACCATCGCGCGCGAGTCGGCTTCGGTGGTGTTCCCCGAGCTGACCAGCTTCGTGGTGCTCGGCCGGTTCGTGGAGACGAAGATTGCCACGGACGTGACGGAGGCGGTGAACAGCCGGAAGAACACCGACCTTGCGACGGCGTACGGAACGGCCGGCATCGCCCTGGTCATCGTGCTGCTGATCGCTGCGCTGTCGGTCGCCGTGGCGCGCTCGGTAGCCGAGCCACTGACCCAGCTGACGGTCAACGCCGATCGAGTGGCCCGGCTGGCCGAGAGCGAGCTTGAGCGGGTCGCCGACGATGAGTCAGACGTCACCGAACCGGTGCGGCTGCAAACCGTCCACGTCGAGGCCGAGGACGAGGTCGGCGATCTGGCCCGTGCGTTCGAGCGGGTACAGTCCACGGCCGCTCGGCTGGTCGAACGCCAGGTGCAGAGCCGCCGCAACGTGGCCGAGATGCTCGGTCACATCGGACGGCGTACTCAGAACCTGGTCGGACGCCAGATCGCGGTCATCGACGGTCTTGAGGCCGAGGAGACGGATCCGGACCGGCTCACCGAGCTGTACCGGCTCGACCACATGGCGAGCCGGTTGCGCCGGAACGCGGGCAGCCTTGTCGTGCTCTCCGGCGCCTCCGACGCCAGCGGCCACTTCGCACCGCTGCCACTGGCCGACGTAGTGCGCCTGGCCTTGGGCGAGATCGAGGCGTACACCCGAGTCGACGTGGCCGTTCCGGATTCGATCGTGCTGTCGCCGGCCGTCATCAACGACGTGGTCCTCATGCTCGCCGAGCTGATGGAGAACGCGACCACCTTCTCGCCACCACACACCCGCGTCACGGTGGAGGCGGCGGTCGGCGGCCGGCAGCTGATCATCGTGGATCACGGTATCGGTCTCAGCGATGAGCGGCTGGCCGAGGAGAACCGCCGGCTGGCCCAGCGGGAGCGGCTGGACCTGGCACCGTCGGAGGTGCTCGGCCTGTTCGTGGTCGGCCGGCTGGCCCGCAGGCACGGCATCGAAGTGGTACTGGCCGCGACGCCGGGCGGTGGCGTAGCCGTCCGGGTCGACCTGTCCGAGCACGTGCTGGACAGCCCGACCGAGGTCGTACCGGTGTCGGAACCGCGCCGAGTGCGCGCCACCGCCGCGGTCGCCGAGTTCACGGCGCAAGCCGGCCGGCACGAGGCCAGTCTGCGGGAACCCACCGTAGAGCGTCCGGTGGTGCCCCGCCCGTACCATGCGTCCACACTGGACCGTGCCATCCGCATGCTGGAAAGCGCCAAGCCGTGGAACGCCTTCGAGGTGCCTCAGCCGGCTCTTCCGGCGGCTCCGGCGCCGCCGAGCGCGGACGCCCCGGTCACAGCCGACGGCTATGCGGCCGAGCCGGCCCTGGCCACCCCCACCGCGCTGGCACCCACCACCCCCATTGAGCCGCCACCGGCCACCCCCGCCGACGAGGAACTCGCCGTGGCGGCCCGGGCGGCACTGGACGAACTCGCCGCCGCCGACGCGCGGGCCGCCGCCATCACGGCCGACGCCGGTCCGTTCCCGGCCGTCGACGATGAGGCCAGCCGTGAAGCCGAGCAGGACGCGGGGCAGGTAGCCCGCGAGGAAGCCGGCACGTCCGGACCGCACTCCTACTGGGACTCGCCGCCCGTGCCGCGCGAGCCGATCGTCGCGCCGGAATTCGGTACCTTCCAGGTGGACCTTCCGGGCGCGGGTGCGCCGATGCCCGAGTCGTCGGTCTCGGCGGCGTCGGCCTCATCGCCGACGGCTCCCGTCGTACCGGAGTGGGCCGTACCGGATCCCGCCACAGCGGACCCGGCCGCACCAGGGGTCGCCGGCATCGCGCCGCAGGCCGGGCCGCCGTACGACGCGGCGGATACCAACCTGGCGAACCATGTAGGACCACCGGCTGACCGGGAGGCGCCGTTCGCGCACCGGTTCGCCGGCAACGGGATGCCGCTGGCCCGCCGGGTGCCCGGGGCGACTACCCGCAACGCGCATACGATCCCGGCACCGCGCCAGAGCCGGCCGGATCTGGATCCGATCGAGGCGCAGCAGCTGATCGAGCAATTTGAGTTTGGCGTGGCACGTGCGCTACGCGAGGTTGAGGCGGAACCACGCGAGACAGAGGAAGCATGACAAACGATCTATTGAGCCAAGAGGCGAAGACCTTCAACTGGTTGCTTGAGTCCTTCACCACCAATACCGCGGGAGTATCCGAGGCGGTGGCGGTTTCGTCGGACGGTCTGCTGATCGCCATGTCGTCGATCAAGGACCGAGCCAACGCCGAGCGCCTGGCCGCGGTGGTGTCCGGCATGACCAGCCTGGCCGGTGGCGCGGCCAGCTGGTACGCGCTGGGCAGCCTGAATCGGGTGATCATCGACATGTCCGACGGCTACCTACTGATCACCGCGATCAGTGCGGGTTCGGTGCTCGGTGTGATCGCCGACCGGACGGCGAACCTCGGAACGGTGGCGTACGAGATGACGTTGTTCGCCACCCGAGCCGGGGCGGCACTGACACCGACCCTGATCGCTGAGCTGAAAAACTCAGTGCAGGCGTAGCGCCATGAAGCACGAGCGCGACGAGCCGGAGCGGTCCCGGATACGGCCGTTCCTGGCTCGGCACGCGGGAGCCGAGCAGCGCGACCCCAGGTCCGTCGACGGGCTGCGGCCGTTCGTACTGACGTCCGGGCGGGTGGCCTCCGACGGCCCTTACATTGGGTTGGAGACGCAGGTCGCCGCCCATGATTTGGGCAACCCCGCCATCGCGCTGTTGCCCGGCGAGAAGCGCTCGATCGTGAACCTGTGTGCCGAACCGATGTCGGTTGCCGAGGTATCGGCGCGCTTGCGCCTCCACTACGGCGTGGCCCGCGTCCTGGTCGGTGATCTGGCCTCGGCCGGTCATCTGGACCTGCGCAGCGAAGTCGCCGATCCCCATGACCCAGAGTTGATAATGCGAGTCATTCGTGGACTACGTGCCCTCAAGTAAGCGATCACCGATGCCGGTCAAGATCGTGGTGGCGGGTGGCTTCGGTGTCGGCAAGACCACCGCGGTCGCCGCGGTGTCGGACATCGCCCCGTTGACGACCGAAGCGGTAATGACGGCCGAGAGCGTCGGCGTCGACGAGCCGCGCGGCGGTACCGGCAAAACCACCACCACGGTCGCGATGGACTTCGGATCCGTCTCGCTGGACGAGTCACTGAAGCTGTACCTGTTCGGCACCCCCGGCCAGTCCCGGTTCAGCTTCATGTGGGACGACCTGGCTCAGGGCGCACTGGGGGCGCTGGTCATCGTCGACTGCGACCGGCTGGCCGATTGTCACGGTGCGGTGGACTATTTCGAGAACCGCGGTCTGCCATTCGCGGTCGGTGTCAACGCCTTCTTCGGTCAGACCAATTTCACCGTCGAGCAGGTCCGCTGGGCCTTGTCGGTCGCTGACGACGTGCCGGTGTTCGTGTTCGATGCCCGCGACCGCAAGTCGGTCCGAGATGCCCTGCTGGCGGTGCTCGACCGCGCCCTGGACAACGCGCTCGGCAAAGCCCCTGTTCAGTGAAGGCGACAGGCGAGTGAGCATCGCAGCGGAGTGAGGAGCGGAGCGAGTCTGGAGCCGAGCCGTTTGGTTCAGTGAAGGCGACAGGCGAGTGAGCATCGCAGCGGAGCGAGTCTGGAGCCGAGCCGCGACCGCGGCGAGCCGCTGACCGCTCACGCCGTGGCGCGGGCAGGCGCCACCAAGGCGCGGGTACTGGCGGCGTCCGGGTGATGCGACGATAGCAGGGGACAGGCGTCCCGGGCGAAGGTACGGGAATGGGGGCGATCCGGCAGCCATGTGCACGGTGATGGTGCGGTTCGCGCCTGGGGGCCCGTGGCCGCTGCTGGTAGCCGCTGTCCGCGATGAGTTTCTGGACCGCCCGTGGGACCCGCCGGGCGGGTACTGGCCCGAGTACCCGTCCGTCCAAGGTGGACGCGACCGCCTGGCGGGTGGTACCTGGATGGCGGTGGACCGGGGCCGGTCGGCGGTCGCGGCCCTGCTCAACGGGGTGCGGCTGGGCCCAGCCGCCGACGGTACGCCGCGCCCGACCCGAGGAACGTTGCCATTGGCCGCGCTCCGGCGGGCCGAGCCGATCGATCCCGCCGAAGTGTGGCGCTACGACGGCTTCCACCTGTTGCGTGCCGATACCGAGCGGGTCGAGGTGTGGTCCTGGGACGGCCGCGGGTATGTCCATGAACAGCTCGCGCCGGGTGACCACATCATCGTCAACCTTGGCCCGGACCGCACCGCTGACCCGCTGGTACCTCATTTCCGGCCGCTTCTGGCCGCGGTCGGTGACGCCGATCCGCGGCCCGGGGTGCCTACCGAGGTGGCATGGGGTGACTGGATCGAACTCTTGCGGGGGGACGGCCTGGATCCGTCCGACCTCCGTGCCCTGCTGGTCGCACATGACGTCGGCGGCCTGCGCTACGGGTCGGGTTCGGCCACGCTGGTAGGCCTGGCCAGCGACGGAGCGGTGCGGTATGACTTCACCGCCACGCCCGCTACGCCGATGTGGACCGAGGTGCCTCCACCGGTGGCGGTGGCCCGTGAGCAAATGTCGGATTAAGAACTGTTTATGAGCTATTGATAGCTACCCTGGCAATGTGCCGCTGACATCGGATCGCCTGGTCGCCGCGCTCGCGCACGTCGGTTCAGGCCCGCGCCGGCGGCTCCTGGCAGCGGATTCGGCCACCCTCTCCAGCGGCACCGCCGAGATGCTGTGCCTGTTCAGCGGGCTGGCGGCGCTCGGCCTCTTGCTGTGGATGCTGAGCCGGCGACCGGCAGCCAGGACTCGCCGCACCGGTCCGATCGGCAGCGGCAAGCCGACGGATCCGTGGGCGGCCATTCCCACCGCGACGATGGCTAGCGACGCCAACGCGGCGCTGGTCGCCGCCGACGACGCGCTCAAGACCAGCGAGCAGGAGCTCGCCTTCGCCGGTGCCAAGTACGGCATCGATACCACCGCCGAGTTCACCGCCGCGTTGAAGGCTTCCCGAGCCGACGTCATGGAGGCGTTCCGCCTCAAACAGCTCCTCGACGACGACATGCCGGACGATGAGCCAACCAGACGGGACCGGTTCCGCCAGATCATTGAGCGATGCTCGGCCGCCGACCTGCGACTGGACGCACAGGTTGAGGCGTTCGACCGCCTGCGCGACATGGAGTCGAAGCTGGAGACGCTGATCGACGATCTGAGCGCACGGCGCGCGGCATCGGTCGAGCGGCAGCCGATCATCGAAGCCACCTGCACCAGGCTCGTCGGCTCGTACGCTCCGGCCGCGCTGCTGCCGATCTCAGATAGCGCGGCGCAGCATCAGGAGCGGCTCACGTTCGCCGGTCGCAGCCTGGCGCAGGCGCGCGCGTCGCTCGCCTCCGGCCAGCGCCCGGTCGCGGCGCTCGGGGTACGAGCCGCGGAAGAGGCGCTGGGGCAAGTGGAGCTGCTTCTCAACGGTGTTGACGACCTGGCCAGCAATCTGCGGACGGCCAGTGAGTCGGTTCGAGCCAGGCTTGCTGAGGTCGAGTCCGACGTGGCGGCCGCGACGGCCGCGCTGGCGGCGGCCGGCGGCGGCTCCACGGGCAGTCCCACCGTCGATCTGGCCGCCGCGGTGGCCGGGGCCGAGCAGGTGATCGCTGCGGTGCGCAGCGAGATGGCCGAGGCTCGCCCGGATCCCTTCGCGGCGCTGCGCCGCCTGGATACGGCCAATCATCGGCTGGGTGCCGCGCTCGCGAGCATCCGGGACGCGGCGGGCCGGGCCGAACACGCCCGCGCGTTACTGGAGACCGTCCTGCCCTCCGCTCGGGCCGAAGTCGGCTCCGCCGCCACCTTCATCATCACCCGCCGGGGCGCGGTCGGCAGCCGGGCGCGCACCCGGCTCGCCGAGGCGCAGCGGCATCTGGATCAGGCGACCACGCTGACGGATACCGACCCGGTCGCGGCGCTGAGCACGGCGCAGCAGGCCGAATCGATGGCCGCGCAGGCTAGCTGGCTGGCGAACGACGACGTCAGCCGGTGGTCGCAGCCCGAGGTCGTTGGTGGCGCCATGGGCGGGTTCGGTGGCGCCGTACTCGGCGGCATCCTGCTGGATTCGATGATCGCCGGCGGTCGCGCCGGCCCGCGCGGCCCCCGGGCCGGGTTCGGCACCGGGTTCGGCTGGGGCGGGATGGTGCCGGGTAGCTTCGGCGGCCCGGGAACGCGAATGCGAGTCAGGTTCTAGCGGATGAGTTTCACGGTTGCATGTCGGTCAGCGATCACATCGGAGGGTTCGGACCATGTCACAGCACTCGATCTTCGGCCGTATCGGTCAGCTGACCCGGGCCAACATCCACGCCCTGCTGGACCAGGCCGAGGACCCGCAAAAGATGGTTGATCAGATGATCCGCGACTACACCAGCGCGATCAGCGACACCGAGGCGGCCGTCGCCACGACCATCGGCAACATCCGCATGGTGGAAGAAGACCTCCGGGAGGAACAGGCGGCGGCTGAGCAGTGGGCGGCAAAGGCGGCCGCGGCCAGCCAGAAGGCGGACGACATGCGTACCGCCGAGGAGGCGGAGGCGAATCGGTTCGACGACCTGGCCCGGGTAGCGCTCCGGCGGCAGCTAGACGGTGAGGCCGACATCCGGGAACTGGCCATGGCCATCGCCGAACAATCCGAGGTCGTGGAGCGGCTGAAGGATGGTCAGAACCAGATGCGCGATCAGCTGGACCAGCTCCGTCGCAAGCGGAATGAGCTGGTCGGCCGGGCCAGGCCGGCGGCCGCGGCACGGCGGGTTCGTGACGCCATCAAGTCAGTCGACATCCTCGACCCGGCCAGCGAGATCAGCAGGTTCGAGGAGAAGATCAGGCGTGAGGAGGCGCGGATTCGCGGGCTTGAGGAACTCGGCGCGTCCTCGCTCGACGGGCAGTTCGAGTCGCTGGCCCCCGACACCGCCGACGCCGAGGTGGAGGCCCGGCTCGCCCAGCTCAAGTCGGGGGTGCCGGCGACCGGCGTCTAGGCCGCGTTTCACAAGCTGGCACCCACGCCCAGACCTCGCCCGGCCGCGATTGACCCGCGCCCGGATACAGACACCGGTCGCCAGACGCGGATCGAGCGTCGGATCTGCGATCACAGATGCTTGATCGCGTCCTGGATGGCGCGGTGGAAGGTCGGGTACGCGTAGATCATCGAGCGCATCGTGTCCACCGGTACCTGGGCGTGTACCGCGACCGACAACGCGGACAGCACCTCACCGCCGGACGGGCCGGCCGACGTTGCGCCGACGATCAATCCGCGCTCGGCATCCGTGATCAGTTTGATGAAACCGTCGTTTCCGGCCTTGTGAATCCAGCCGCGCGCGTTGGCCGGCAGCGGGCTTACCGCGCAACGGACGGCAAGGCCCTGATCGCGTGCCTGCGCCTCGGTGAGGCCGACCGCGCCGATTTCCGGATCGGTGAAGGTGACCCGGGGTACCGCGGTGTAGCTGGCGTCTGGACCGCCCTGGCCCAGAATGTCGCGGACCGCGACGTCGGCCTGGTACATCGCCATGTGCGTGTACGCACCCTTGCCGGTGGTGTCACCGATCGCCCACAATCCGTCGCCCGCACGCATCCGGTCGTCGACATCGATCGCCCTCGCGGCCGGATCGAGTCCCACCGTGTCCAACCCGAGGCCGCCCAGGTTCGCCCGGCGACCGATCGCGACCAGCAACTGCTCGGCGGTATGCGTGCTGCCGTCACCAAGGGTCACGGTGAACCGGGCGCCATCGTGCTGGACCCGGGTGGCCGGCGAGCCGGTGGTGATCGTGACGGCGTCCCGCTCCAGCGCCTTGGCGACCAGGTCGGAGCTCTCCGGCTCCTCCATGGAAAGCAGCTTGTCGACCGCCTCGATAATCTCGACATCTACCCCAAACCGGGCGAAGACTTGGGCGAGTTCCACGCCAATGGCGCCGCCGCCGAGCACCAGCAGGGAGGATGGCAGCGTGGTGACTTCGATCGCCTCGCGGTTCGTCCAGAACGGGGTACCGGCCAGCCCGTCGATCGGCGGGACGATCGCCGACGTCCCGACGGCGATCACCACGCCAGTACCCGCCTTGATGGTCTCGTCGCCGGCCCGAACCGTCCGGGGGCCGATCAACGTGCCGGTTCCACGGATGAACCGGCCGCCCTTGCCGGTGAAGCGGTCGACGGCGGCCTGATCGTTCCAGTCGGCGGTGGCCTCGTCGCGGATGCGCCGCGCCACCGGTGCCCAATCGGGCGTGACCGTGGTGTGGCCGGCCATGCCCTCGACCCGCCGGGTCTCGGCCAACAGGTTCCCGGCCCGGATCATCATCTTGCTGGGTACGCAGCCCCAGTACGGGCACTCGCCGCCGACCAGCCGGCGTTCGATGCCGACCACCTCAAGTCCGGCCTCGGCCAGGCGGCCACCGACCTCCTCGCCGCCGACTCCCAGCCCGATGACAACAACGTCGACCATGGCGTCAACGTACCGTGAGATCGGCCGCACTTCGCGGCAAAGAACCACGATGGCGCGCTGGTCGCGGACCGTCTCCGGCGGCCTGTCGGCGCGTTCGGGCCACCCCTCGGCACCGCCTCTGGGGGCGAGGACTATTCTCGCGTCCGAGGTACGGCTCCAGATCATCACCGGCTCCGGCCGTCAGATGGTCAGCCGCCGACACGAAGCACTGACTCGCGACTGAGGAGATCCTCAACAGGAGGGCACCACGTGACGACCACCGAACCGAAGCCGATCGAGACTCGGCCTTGGCCGGTCCATCAGCCCGTCAAGGGATCGGCGTTCGCGCGTCTCCTGCGTACCACGGACGCGAAGCAGATCGGCCTCATGTACCTCGTGACGTCGTTCATCTTCTTCCTCGCCGGTGGCTTCATGGCGCTGCTCATGCGTGCCGAGCTGGCCCGGCCCGGCATGCAGTTCCTGTCCCTGGAGCAGTACAACCAGCTGTTCACCATGCACGGCACGATCATGCTGCTGTTCTTCGCGACGCCGATCGTGTTCGCGTTCGCGAACTACATCGTGCCGTTGCAGATCGGCGCGCCCGATGTGTCGTTCCCGCGGTTGAACGCGTTGGCCTACTGGCTGTACGCGTTCGGCGGCACGCTCGCGGTCGCCGGGTTCATCACACCGGGCGGTGCCGCTGACTTCGGCTGGTTCGCTTACCAGCCGCTGGCCAACCAGATCAACTCGCCCGGTGTCGGCGCCGATATGTGGATCATGGGCTTGGTGGTCTCCGGTCTGGGCACCATCCTCGGCGCCGTTAACATGATCACCACGATCCTGACGCTCCGCGCGCCCGGCATGACGATGTTCCGGATGTCGATCTTCAGCTGGAACATCATGGTTACTTCGCTGCTGGTGCTGATGGTCTTCCCGATCCTGGCCGCCGCGCTGCTCGCCGCCGAAGCGGATCGGCATCTCGGGGCGCACGTCTACGACGCCAGTACCGGTGGCGCGATGCTCTGGCAGCACCTGTTCTGGTTCTTCGGCCATCCCGAGGTCTATATCGTTGCGCTGCCCTTCTTCGGCATCGTGACGGAGATCCTTCCGGTGTTCAGCCGCAAACCGGTCTTCGGCTACAAGGGCCTGGTGGCCGCGACGCTGGCGATCGCCGCGCTGTCGATGAGCGTGTGGGCGCACCACATGTTCGCCACCGGCCAGGTGCTGCTGCCGTTCTTCTCGTTCCTGTCCTTCCTGATCGCGGTACCGACCGGTATGAAGTTCTTCAACTGGATCGGCACCATGTGGCGAGGACAGTTGACGTTCGAGACGCCGATGCTGTTCGCCATCGGCTTCCTGGTGACGTTCCTGCTCGGCGGCCTCTCCGGCGTCATGCTCGCGGCACCGCCGATCGACTTCAACGTCTCCGACACGTACTTCGTAGTCGCGCATTTCCACTACGTGTTGTTCGGAACGATCGTGTTCGCCGTCTATGGCGGTGTCTACTTCTGGTTCCCGAAGATGACCGGCCGCATGATGGATGAGCGTCTCGGCAAGGTGCATTTCTGGCTGACCATCATCGGCTTCAACGCCACGTTCCTGGTCCAGCACTGGCTGGGCGCGGAGGGCATGCCCCGCCGGGTCGGCGACTACCTGTCCACAGACGGCTGCAACATCAGCGGTTCGGTCTGCTTCTCGACGCTGAACACGGTGTCCACGATCGGCGCCTTCATCCTCGGTGCCTCGACGCTGCCGTTCCTTTACAACGTGTGGAAGTCATACAAGTCCGGCCCGCTGGTGGCGGTCGACGACCCGTGGGGTTACGGCATGTCGCTGGAGTGGGCCACCTCGTGCCCGCCGCCGCTGCGCAACTTCGACCGGATGCCCCGGATCCGCTCCGAGCGGCCAGCCTTCGACCTGCACTTCCCGCACCTGGCTCCGGGCGCCAGGCCAATCGCGCCGACAACGGAACCGCAACGCATCGAAGGCTGATCTCAGCCGCCAGCCCGCTTGAACGGCCCGCCTCCCGGTTACCGGGGGCGGGCCGTTTCTAGTCATGCCGAGCCTCGGCGCCATCTCCGTCGACGCCAGGCGCGGCCAGCCGCGGGCGCCGATGGATCGATCAAGCGGCCACCAACGGCTCGCCAACCAACGTGGCGCCGGCGTCGCGCATCTCGGCGATCGCCGCTGCCGTCGTCGGTGCGGCCACGCCGACGGTCAGGTCCAGTCGTACCGTGGTGTCGAAGCCCTCCTTGATGGCGTCGATGACGGTTGCACGCACGCAGTGGTCGGTGGCGATTCCGACCACGTCAACCGCGGTGACCTCATGGTGGCGCAGCCAATCGGCCAGGCCGATGGTGCCGGTCCGGCCCTGGAAGCCGGAGTAGGCCGCCTCGCGCGCGCCTTTGGTGAACACCGCCTCGATCCGGTCGGTGTCGAGCGCGGAGTGGAAGTCGGAGCCGGGCGTTCCCACCACACAATGCGCCGGCCACGACTCGACGTAGTCCGGCGACTCACCGAAGTGCGCCCCGGGCTCCACGTGATAGTCCTTCGTCGCGACCACGTGGTCCCACGTCGCGGCATCCGTCTCCAGAAGGCGGGAGATCAGGTCGGCGACGGTGGCGCCTCCGGATACCGCCAGCGAGCCGCCCTCGCAGAAGTCGTTCTGGACGTCGACGATGATCAGTGCGCGGCCCACGAAAGCCTCCTAATGGGGTGCCGGGACGATCGTGACCGGGATGGCCGGATCGCCAGCGGACAGCTTGAGACCTTCCCACGGTATAGAGATGAGCGCCTCTCGCAAATGCTCGCGACTGTCGGAAAGCTGAACGTTGGCCGCAGGCTCGCCGTCGATCATGTAGCCGCGTTGAAGCATCCGGTCACCGGCCTGGTGATCGGGTACCCCCTGGGACACGACGATCTCCTCGACCGCGGTGCCGGTCGGCTTGTGCCGCCGTACCGCCGTCTTCCGCCCGCCGACCGTCGCCTTGTTCTCGCTTCGCTTGACCACCGGCCGTCCGTCCACCTCTACCAGCTTGTACACCAGGCCGGCGGTCGGTGCGCCGGAGCCGGTCACCACCGCGGTGCCGGCGCCGTACACGTCGACCGGCTCGGCGGCGAGCGCGGCGATGGCGTACTCGTCCAAATCTCCGGACACTACGATCTTGGTGTCCGAGGCGCCGAGCGAGTCGAGCAACTCGCGGGACTGGGCCGCGAGCACCGAGAGATCGCCCGAATCGATCCGGATGGCGCGCAGGCCGGGGCCGGCCACCGCGATGGCGTTGCGGATGCCCTGCGAGATGTCGTACGTGTCGACCAGGAGCGTGGTCGCCGGCCCGAGCGCCGCGACCTGGGACTGGAAGGCGGCCGGCTCGTCGTCATGCAGCAGCGTGAACGCGTGCGCGGCGGTTCCGGTGGTCGGGATGGCGTAGAGCCGCCCGGCTGCCAGGTTCGACGTGTACGCGAATCCGGCGAGGTACGCCGCCCGGGCCGCCGCGACTGCGGCCTGCTCGTGCGACCGCCGGGAGCCCATTTCGATGATCGGCCGCCCCCGGGCGGCGGTGACCATCCGCGCGGCGGCCGCGGCGATGGCGCAGTCATGGTTGAGCACCGAGAGGATCAGCGTCTCCAGCATCACGCACTCGGCGAACCCGCCGCGCACGGTCAGGATCGGCGAGCCGGGAAAGAACAGCTCACCCTCGGCGTAGCCGCTGATGTCGCCGGTGAACTCGTAATCGGCGAGCCACTTGGCGGTGCTGTCGTCGACGACGCCGGCGTCCTGCAGGTAGGCGATGTCGTCCGGGTCGAAACGGAAGTCGCGGATGAGGTCGATGAGGCGGCCGGTCCCGGCCACCACGCCGTAACGCCGGCCGGTCGGAAGCCGGCGCGCGAAGACTTCGAAGACGCAGTCACGACCACTTGTCCGGTCCCGCAGCGAGGCGTTAACCATGGTGAGCTCGTAGTGGTCAGTGAAGAGTGCGGGGCTGATGTCTGCCACGTCTGACAGCGTATGCCGTACATGACCATGGCCGGTGGTGAGTTGAGTCTCGGCCACCATGGCACGATGGAGGGATGTCCGAGGCTTCCCGGCGCGGCACGGCCGCCACCATGGCGAGTCCCCAGCAGACCCTGCCCGCCCAGACGCCTGAGCTCGAAGAGGTTCCGGACGTCGATCGGCCGTGGGTGACGATCGTGTGGAACGACCCGATCAACCTGATGTCGTATGTGACATGGGTGTTCCAGAAGCTCTTCGGCTACAGCAAGGACAAGGCCGAGAAGCTGATGCTCGACGTGCATCACAAAGGCAAGGCGGTGGTGTCCAGCGGTGCCCGCGAGCGGATGGAGTTCGACGCGTCACGTCTTCACGAGTACGGCCTGTGGGCGACGGTGACGCGGGAGTGAGTATGTTCCGACGTGACGGTAAGGCGTGCGTCGCGCGATTCAGCGGTGAGGAAGTCAAGGTCCTGCGCCAGGTCGCGACCGAGGTGGTCGCGTTGCTGACCGACGGATTCGACCGGGATGACCCGGTGGTCGAGCGGCTGTTCCCGGATGTCTATCCGGATGACCCGGAGGCGACAACGGACTTCCGCCAGTTCACCGACGGGGAGCTGAAGACCACCAAGATCGATCAGGCCGGCGCGATGCTCGCCGTACTGCCGTCGTCCGGCGGTACCGAGGTGGTCCTCGACGACGAGGCGGCCGAAGCCTGGCTGCGGGCGCTCAACGACGTCCGGCTGGCTTTGGGCACCCGCCTTGACGTGCAGGACGACACCGACCTCGAAGGGGAGTTGGACGAGGCGGTGTTGCGCGATCCTGCCTCCGCCCGGGTCGGCCAGCTGTCCCTTTACGCGTACCTCGGTTACCTGCAGGAGTCACTGGTCGAGGCGCTGATCTCCGGCTAGCCCGTTGCGGACGGCATACAGCGCCGCCTGCGTCCGGTCCGCCACGCCGAGCTTCATCAGCACGTTGCTGACGTGGGTCTTGACCGTCTTCTCGGCGAGCGACAAGGCTCGTGCGATCTCCCGGTTCGACCGCCCGGCAGCGATCTCCGCGAGCACGTCCTGCTCACGGGCGGTCAGCGAGCCCGCCCGCCCAGAGGTCGCGGGCGCCATCAGCGCCGTCGCCACGTCCGGTGGCAGCAGCACATGACCCGCGTGTACCGAGCGGATAGCGGCAGCCAGATCGGTAGGCGCGATGTCCTTGTACACGACGCCGGCCGCGCCGGCCCGCACGGCCGGCACCACCACGCGTGGGTCGGTGAAGCTGGTGACGACGAGGACCCGGACCGCCGTAGGGCCGGCGCCCAGCTGCCGGATTGCCTCCACGCCGCTGACCCCGGGCATCGACAGGTCCATGAGGATCACGTCGGGCGTCAGGCGCCCGGCCGCAGCCACCGACCCGGCGCCATCGGCGGCCTCACCCACCACCTCGATGTCCTCCTGCAGTTCCAGGAAGGTGCGCAGCCCTCGCCGTACCACAGCGTGGTCGTCGGCGATCAGTACCCGGATCATGCGGATCCCCCCACCGGTACGGACAGCGTGATCGTGGTGCCGGCGCCCGGTGCCGACTCGATGGACAGCTCGCCCTCCACGGCTCGGGACCGGGCGCGCATGGAGGCCAGGCCGAGCCGGTCGGAGCCGCCATCGGCCCCGGCCCGGTCGAATCCAGACCCGTTGTCGGCGATGGCCATCCGCACCGTGTCGGTGGAAGCGTCCAGCCGTACGTCGATCCGGGTCGCGCCGGAGTGGCGCAAGGCGTTGTGGAGGGCCTCCTCGGCGACCCGCAGCGCCGCCTCCTCGACCTCCGGCAGCAACGGCGGGATGCCGCCGTCCGAGAAGGCAATCGCGGCTGCATGGACCCGGTCCAGCAAGGCGACCCGGCGGCGCAGCGTCTCGGCCAGGCCCAGTCGGCTCAGCTCGATGGGCCGCAATTCGGCGACCACCTGGCGCAGTTCATCGGCGGCGTCCGAGGCGAGCCGGGCCACCTCGTCCAGTTCGGCGACCGCCCGATCCGGGTCGCGGCGCACCAGGGTGGCCGCCGCCTGGGCGGTCAGCCGCAGGCTGAACAGCTTCTGTGCGACGGCGTCATGCAGCTCGCGGGCAATGCGCTGGCGCTCCTGCACCACCGTCAGTTCGCGGCCTTGCTCGTACAGGCGGGCGTTGGTGAGCGCCACCGCGGCGTGCGCTGCCAGGACCGACAGCAGCCGCTGGTCGTCGCCTGAGAACCGTTCGCGCCGATGCGGGTTGGCCAGGAAGATCGCGCCCAGAATGTCGTCACCGTCCAGCACCGGTACGCCGAGGAACGCCCCGAGTCGTGGATGAGCCTGCGGCCACCACGCGAACCTGGGGTCAGACGGCAGGTCCGGCAGGTTCAGCGGGCTCGGGTCGGACAGCATGACGCCGAGCATGCCGTGCTGCCGGGGGAGCGGGCCGATCGCGTCCCACTGCTCGTCGCTGATGCCATCGACCACGAACTCGGCGAAACCGCCCAGGTCGTCCGGCACTCCGAGAGCGGCGTAATCGCAGTCGAGCAGGCTCCGCGCCGTACCAACGATGGTTTGCAGCACCTCGCGGACCGAGCGCCGGGCCGCCACCGCGAGCACCGCGGCGCTCAGCTCCTCCAGCGATCCGGTGCCCATCGACCAGCCTCCTCCTGCCGGATCTGGTTGAGCGCTCGGCGCGTGGTCACATGGCTCCACATCACCGACGCTATCGGTGCCGGGATGATGACACGACCGGCACCGGGCCTAGGTCCAAGGTCCCAGGTTCCGGCCGTCTCGGGCCCGATCCGGGCGGGCCGGCTCCGGCCTAGCGTTCCAGGCATGAATTCAACGACTCGCAACGCCATCGTCACCGGTGGCTCCCGCGGGCTCGGTTTCGAGCTGGCCGCGCAGCTGGTCGACGCCGGCTGGAACGTGGTGATCGATGCCCGCCATCCGGCCGCCCTCGCAGAGGCGGCCGTCGCGACCGGAGCCACCGCCGTGCCCGGCGACATCACCGATCGCGTGCATAGAAGTGAATTGCTTGCCGCGCTGCCCGGCGCACGGCTGGACCTGCTGGTGAACAATGCCGGCATCCTCGGTCCGAGCCCGTTGCCCCGGGTTGCCGACCTCGATCCTGACGCCCTGCGAGCGATCCTTGACACCAACGTGATCGCGCCGTTGCTGCTCACCCAGGAGGCACTGCCGCTCCTGCGGGCCTCCCGCGGCATCGTCATCGACATCACCAGTGACGCGGCGATCGAGCCGTACCCGGGATGGAGCGGGTATGGCGCCGCAAAGGCCGCGACCGAGCAGATCCGCAACGTCCTCGCGGCCGAGGAGCCGGAGATCACCGTGTGGCGCGTCGACCCCGGCGATCTGAGGACCGAAATGCATCAGGCGGCGTTCCCCGGCGAGGACATCAGCGACCGGCCGCTGCCGGCGGACGTGGCACCCGGCCTGCTCGGGCTGCTGTTCGAGCATCCGGACTCGGGTCGCTACCGGCTCGCCGACTACGTACCGGCCACGTCGGCCGCGGGGTCGTGACGCCTCGTGGCCTGTGGATCGCGACGCTTCGAGACCCACTGGCGCGGCCATAGCGGCTTCACCGTCGGTGACCCAGCGTCCAACCAGATCTACCTTTGGAGCCACCATTGACGGCCGTATCCTTCCACCTGCCAGCTCGGCTTGAGGCGCACGAACCGGCTGAGGCTCGCGGGCTGCGCCGCGACGAGGTCCGGATGCTGGTCGGCGTCCGGGACACCGGCGCGGTAAGCCACCACCGGTTCGCCGAGCTGCCGTCCTTGCTGGATCCCGGTGACGTGCTTGTGGTCAACACGTCGGCCACAATTCCCGCCGCCATCGACATCGTCGGGAGCGACGGTCTGGTCCTGCACTTCTCCACCGAACTGCGCAGCGGCGAGTGGGTCGTCGAGGTACGCGACGGGACGCGCCGGTACACCGGCGCCGCCGCGGGCCCGCTGACCATAACCGGTGGTGCCGTCGTCCGGCTGCTCCGCCCGTACACCCGGGGCCGGTTGTGGGTGGCGTCGGTCGATGTGGACGTGCCGTCGTACCTGACGTCGCATGGCCGGCCGATCCGGTACTCCTACGTGGATACCGAATGGCCGCTGTCGGCCTACTCCAGCGTGTTCGGGACCCACCCGGGCAGTGCCGAGATGCCGTCGGCGTCCCGGCCGTTCACCGCGTCCCTGGTAACGCGGCTGGTCGCCGCCGGCATCGTGTTCGCGCCGGTAACCCTGCACACCGGGGTGGCGTCGCCAGAGGCGCACGAGAAGCCGTACCCGGAACGATTCGGGGTCCCGGCCGACAGCGCCCGGCTCGTGAACCAGGCGCGAGTGGCCGGCCGGCGGATCGTTGCCGTCGGTACCACCTCGGTGCGGGCGCTGGAGAGCGCTGCTCAACCATCCGGGACGGTCGAGGCCGCGACCGGCTGGACGTCCCTGGTGGTCACTCCGTCGGCCGGGGTACGAGTCACCGACGGCCTGATCACCGGCTTCCACGAGCCCCGGGCATCACATCTGGACATGCTGGAGGCGATCGCCGGTTCCGAATTGCTGAACCAGTGCTACGCGGCCGCGGTGGACGGTGAGTACCTGTGGCACGAGTTCGGCGACATCAACGTGCTGCTGCGTCGCTGAGGCCCGCGATGATTGGGGGCCGTTACGGGGCGCTCAGCCCGGTAACGGCCCCCAATCCGGGAAACCGCACGATCATCGAGCCTCGTAGACCAGCTGACCCTCGACGAACGTCATGGCCACCGAGGCATCGGTGAGCTTGCCGGCCCGGAACAGATCCTGGTCGAGAACCACCAAGTCGGCGTACTTGCCAGGCTCGATCGAGCCGGTGACATCGTCCTGGTGGTTGGTGTGCGCCGACCCCATCGTGTACGCGTACAGAGCCTCTTGGAGCGTGAGTCGCTCGTCGGGCAGGAACGGTTCATCCCCGTCGGAATCCGGCTCGGTACGCGTCACCGCCACGTGCATGATTTCCAGCGGATCCGGAGACGACACCGGCCAGTCCGAACCAAGCGCGACCCGGCCACCGGCGCGCAGGATCGAGGCGAACGGGTATTGCCAGGTGGCCCGTTCGTCGCCCAGGTACGGAATGGTCAGCTCGGTCATCTGCGGCTCGGCACATGCCCAGAGTGCCTGGCTGTTGGCGGTGACGCCGAGCCGGCCGAAGCGCGGCACGTCATCCGGGTGCACCACTTGCAGATGGGCGATCTGGTGTCGCAGGTGGGAGCGTCCGTTCGCGGTGATGGCCGCCTCCAGCGCGTCCAGGGCGTTGCGAACCCCGCGATCGCCGAGCGCGTGCAGATGGATCTGGAAGCCGGCGGCGTCCAGCGCGGTCACGAAGGCCGGCAACTCGGCCGGGTCGATGAAGTCGAGTCCTCGATTTGACGTCTGGTGACCGTGCCCGTCGAGGTAGGGGGAGAGCATCGACGCCGTGAACGTCTCGCATACGCCGTCGAGCATCAATTTGACCGTGGTCGGGCGGAACCGGCCCACCGGTCCGCGAGAGCGGCGCTCGATCAGCGACGGCAACTGCGAGAGTCCCTCCGAGCGCTCCCACCACAGCGCTCCGACCGCGCGCGCGGTCAGATCGCCGGACGCGGCCGCGTCCAGGTAGACATCCAGGCTGTCCGGGATGGACGGACCCTTGCCCACCCAGGCGTCCTGCCAGGACGTGACTCCAAGCGAGTGCAGGTACGCCTGGCCGACGATCAGCCCGTGGCGCAGATCGGCGGCGGTGGCCGTCGGCAGGTGCCGTTCCACCAGCGCCATCGCACCTTCGTGCAGGGTGCCGCTTGGGGACCCGTCGGGCAGCCGTTCGATGCGACCGTCGGCTGGATCCGGGGTACTGGCGTCGATGCCGGCCAGCGCCATCGCTTTCGAGTTGACCCATGCACTGTGGTGGTCGCGATTCGGCAGGAACACCGGCCGGTCCGCCACGACCGCGTCCAGTTCGGCCGCCGTCGGGCAGCCACCCGGGAACGCCTCCATGGACCAGCCGCCGCCCAGGATCCATGGCGCGTCCGTTGAAGCGGCGTAGGTCGCGATCGTGGCCAGGTACGCCGCGGCCGTCCGGTCTACGTTCAGGTCACACCGGGTTCGCTCGAGGCCGCCGGAGACCGGATGGATGTGGCCGTCCTGGAAACCTGGTAGCAGCATCCGGCCGGCCAGGTCGATGGTCTCGGTACCAGTACCGACAAGATCGTTGATCTCCGAGTCGGAGCCGGCCGCGACGATACGCCCACCGCGAACCGCCACCGCCGTCGGGCGTGGGCCGTGCCACCCGGCGACCGGGTAGACGGCGCCGTTGAGGAAAACCAGATCAGCGGCCGTCATCGCCCCTCCTAGACGCTTGCGACGCAGTACCTCCGGCCGTGTTCCCGGCCTGCGAAAGCACGCACGGGGACGCGGGTTCATCGCAGGATAGGCTATGAGTCGTGCTCACCATCGACCGCCGGATCCTGGACGCCGTCATCGATCATGCGCGCCGCGATCATCCCGAGGAGGCATGTGGCGTGATCGCCGGCGCTGCCGGAAGCGATCAGCCCACGCGCTTCATTCCTATGGATAACGCCGAGCGGTCGATGACCTTCTACCGTTTCGACGCGATGGAGCAACTGCGGGTCTGGCGCGAGATGGACGATCGTGACGAGGAGCCGGTTGTGATTTACCACTCGCATACGGCGACCGAGGCGTACCCATCACGCACTGACGTGTCCTACGCGGGCGAACCGGAAGCGCATTACCTACTGGTTTCGACTCGTGAGGAACAAACCACCGAGGTTCGGTCGTTCCGCATCGTGGACGGCGTCGTGACCGAGGAACCCGTGGCAATCGTTGATGAGACCGTAGAGGCCGCAGTCGTGGAGTCAGTTGTGGAGGAGGCGTTGTGAGAGCCGACGCGTACTCCGTGACCACCTACATGTTCGGGCAGACACAGCACGCCGTCGATTACGAGTGTCGCACCGTCGCGACCCGCTGACGTCCGCTAAGCCCTGTTCACAGCATTTAGGAGTACGCCCACCATGGCTATCGAAGTTCGCATTCCGACCATTCTTCGCTCGTATACCGGCGGCGCCAAGGCCGTTGAAGGCTCCGGCGACACCCTCGAAGCCTTGCTCGTCGACCTCGACGCCAAGCACCCCGGCCTGCGTGATCGCCTGATCAAGGACGGCAACCTGCACCGGTTCGTGAACGTCTACGTCAACGACGAGGATGTGCGGTTCCTGGGTTCGCTTGAGACCAAGCTCAACGACGGTGACAACATCACCATTCTGCCGGCGGTCGCCGGTGGTGCCTTCGCGTTCGCGGCGCTGCACGCGCTTCGGGGGTAGTCGTGGCGAGGTTTGACAGCCTCCTCGAAGCCTCTGGAGGCACCCCCCTCATCGGGTTGCCCCGGCTGTCGCCTTCATCGGACGTACGGCTCTGGGCCAAACTCGAGGACCGGAATCCGACCGGCAGCGTGAAGGATCGAGCCGCGCTCTACATGATCCGGGCCGCGGAAGCTGACGGGCGGCTGCGGCCCGGGGACACCATCCTCGAACCGACCAGCGGTAACACCGGCATCGCCCTGGCCATGGTCGCCAAACTGCGTGGTTACCGGCTGGTCTGCGTGATGCCCGAGAACGTGTCGGCGGAGCGCACTCAGCTGCTTCGCATGTACGGGGCCGAGATCATCCACTCACCGGCCGCCGGTGGCTCCAACCAGGCGGTCGCGCGGGCCAAGGAGATCGCCGCCGATCATCCCGACTGGGTGATGCTGTACCAGTACGGCAACGCCGCCAACGCGCAGGCGCACTACGAGACGACCGGCCCGGAGCTGCTGCGGGACCTGCCGACGATCACTCACTTCGTGGCCGGGCTCGGCACCACCGGCACGCTCATGGGCACCGGGCGGTTTCTCCGCGAGAAGGTGGACGACATCGAGATCATCGCGGCCGAGCCGCGGTACGGCGAACTCGTCTACGGCCTGCGCAATATCGACGAGGGTTACGTACCGGAGCTGTACGACGCCACGATTCTCAGCCGGCGATTCTCGGTCGGTACCCAGGACGCGGTCCTGCGTACCCGGCAACTCGTCGAGGTCGAGGGCATCTTCGCCGGCTTCTCATCGGGAGCGGTGCTCCATGCCGCTCTCGGTGTCGCCCACCAGGCGGCCAAGGCCGGCAAGAAGGCCGACATCGCGTTCCTGATCGCGGACGGCGGCTGGAAGTACCTGTCGACCGGCGCCTACAGCGGCACTCTCGCGGATGCCGAAGCCGCTCTCGAAGGCCAGCTCTGGGCGTAACTGAAATCGCCGTCAGGGAGCCGGTTCTCTGCTTTTTCTACGCCGCGACTCCCAGATGCCCGATTCGTCCAGCGGCGAAAGCAGAAAAGCCGAAAACATCGCGGGCAGCTCGCAAGACGCCCTCACGCGAGGGTCCAGCCCTAGGACGCCGCTGACGTGACGATCGTCGCGGCGATAAGGGTCAGGCTCGACACCGACAGCAGCGCCCACGGAACGTGCTGGTGCCGCGCGGTGACGAAGGCGCCCATTGTCGCGCCAACCCCGATGATGCCGATGACGCCGGCGGTGAGCGGAAACCAGCTCGCCGCTCCGACGAGCATTACCACCACCGCGCGGATGCCGACGATGATGCCGAGCAAGCCAACCGCGGCCGCCCATGAGCACAGGCCAACCAGACGCCGTGGCGCCGGTGGTAGCCGCTCGGCCTGTGCCCGCATCGCGAAGGTGACGCGCGCGAGGCCGGCGGGCTCGCCATCCTGGGCGAGAACCGGAGTGCCACCGAATGTCATGTCGGCGTCGCCGGCGAAGCTGTCAGCGACGTAGGTGTTATTCCGGTCACCCGCGGCACCGCCGCCCGGCCGAGACCGGGGCGGCAGGACCGGGCGGGCGATGGTCGCCTGCTTGGGAGTCTTGCTCGGTCCTGTGGTCGCCGTCACATGCCACCGTCCTTTGTCGTGCCCTAGAACCGCCATGCCGGTGTCCAGGCAGCCAGTCGTGCGGGCGGGATTGGCCCCAACTCATGCAACGTCTCAAGATAACGGTCCGTGACGCCAATCGCATCTTTGCCGGACGCACGCGTCCGTCGCATGTGCCGGGCTGCCCACGTAAGCAGCGGGAAGGGCAGTTCGATGTGAGGTACGCGGCCTGTCACGTTGACGACACCTCGGCCGGAAGTGGTCTGGGAAGGTGACCCTCTCGGCGTAGGCTGCGCTGCGTGACTGACGCGCCGATCGGCATCTTCGACTCGGGGGTTGGGGGTCTGACCGTAGCCCGCGCCATTCTGGACCAGTTGCCGCATGAGCAGGTGATCTACACCGGTGATACGGCCCACCTGCCATATGGCAACAAACCCATCGCAGATGTGCGCCGATACACGCTCGAATGCCTGGATCAGCTGGTTGACGACGGCGTCAAGATCCTCGTGATCGCGTGCAACAGTGCCTCCGCGGCGTGCCTGCACGATGCCCGGGAACGGTATTCGGTGCCGGTCGTGGAGGTCATCCGGCCCGCGGTACGACGTGCTGTCGCGACCACCCGCAATGGCCGGGTCGGCGTCATCGGTACCACCGCGACGATCAACAGCGGCGCGTACGCGGATGCCTTCGTCGCCGCTCCGCATATGCACCTGACCGGAGCGGCCTGCCCACAGTTCGTCGACTTCATCGAGCGCGGAATCACATCCGGACGAGCGTTACTCGGCCTCGCAAATGGGTATCTTGAACCTCTACAGCGTGCCCAGGTCGACACCCTGATTCTTGGGTGTACCCACTACCCGCTGCTGGCGGGCCTGATCGGCTTGGTCATGGGTGACGGGGTCACGCTGGTGTCCAGCGCAGACGAGACGGCGCGGGAGGTGTACCGGGTGCTGACCGAACGTGATCTGTTCCGGCCGGATCAGTTGCCACCGCCGGTGCACACCTTCCGCAGCACCGGCGACCCGGCCCTGTTCGCGAAGCTGGCGCAGCGATTCCTAGGGCCGGAAGCCGCGACCGCCGGGGCGTTCGCCGAGGCGGCGATATGAAGCTGACGGTGCTTGGCTGCGCAGGCAGCTTCCCGTCGTCGGAATCGGCATGCTCGGCGTACCACCTGGAGGCTGACGGGTTCCGCCTGCTGATCGACTTCGGCACCGGTTCGCTGGCTGCGCTTCAGCGATATCTGGACCTGCGTGCCGTCGACGCGATCGTGCTGTCTCACCTGCACAGCGACCACGTGCTGGACGCCTGCTCGTACGTGGTGGTCCGCCGGTACGCTCCGGACGGCCCGTACCCGCGAATCCCGCTGTACGGTCCGGCCGGCGCCCGGGAACGGATCGTCAGTGCCTATGGCGGCCCGGATGAGGGCCCTCTCGACGATGTGTACACCTTCCACACGCTGCGCCCGGACACCTTCTCGATCGGGCCCTTCTCGGTAACCGCCGATCGGGTGGAGCATCCGGTCGAGACGTACGGCCTGCGGATCGAACATGGTGGCCGCGTGCTGGCCTATTCGGCGGACACCGCGCCGTGTGACGCGATCGTCCGCCTCGCCGCGGGCGCCGACGCCTTCCTTTGTGAGGCCAGTTACCTCGCGTCCGAAGAGAACCCGCCGGGCCTGCACATGACCGGCCGGGACGCCGGCGAGGCCGCCACCAAGGCCGGCGTCGCGAGGCTGCTGCTCACTCACCTGGTTCCGGCATGGGGTGACGAGGCGGCGACGGTCAAGGAGGCACGCTCGACGTTCCACGGCCCGGTCGACGTGGTCCGGCCCGGCGTCGTCTACACCATCTGAGCGCATGCGGGGCCGCGGGCGGTCTCGACCACCCCGGTCCGGCCGATCGCTACCATGGCGACCATGCCACGACCCGATGGACGCCAATCAGACCAACTTCGCCCGGTGACGCTGACCCGCAGTTGGAGCATGCATGCGGAGGGCTCGGTCCTGGTCGACTTCGGTGACACCCGCGTGCTGTGCACCGCCTCGGTCACGCCCGGGGTTCCGCGCTGGCGCAGGGGCTCGGGCCTGGGCTGGGTGACGTCCGAGTACGCGATGCTGCCGCGCGCGACCACGACCCGCAACGACCGGGAGAGCGTCAAAGGGCGCATCGGCGGACGTACTCATGAGATTTCCCGCCTGATTGGCCGGAGCCTGCGGGCGTGTGTTGACCTCGCGGCGCTGGGCGAGAACTCGATCGTCATCGACTGTGACGTGCTCCAGGCCGACGGTGGCACCCGGACGGCGTCGATCACTGGCGCGTATGTGGCACTGCACGACGCGGTGACCTGGATGGCCGGGCGGGGCATGCTGGCCGGGACGGTCGAGGCGGCGGTACACCGGTCGGTCGCGGCGGTCAGCGTCGGCATCATCGGGGGCGAGCTTCGCCTGGACCTGTGCTACGCCGAGGACGCCACCGCCGATGTCGACATGAACATCGTGTGCACCGGTAGCGGGGAGTTCGTCGAGGTGCAGGGCACCGGAGAGCAGGCGGTGTTTCACCGCTCGGAGCTGGATGAGCTGCTCGACCTGGGCGCGGCCGGCTGCGCCGAGCTGACCCGCTTGCAGCAGGAGGCGCTGGCCGTCAAGGTCGGCACGCCGTGAGGATCCTGCTCGCCACCCGCAACGCCAAGAAGCTTGTCGAATTGCAGCGCATCGTGGACGCGGCGATCGCCGGGCATGCCGTCGAGATCATCGGGATGCGCGACGTACCCGCCTATGACGAGGTTCCGGAGAGCGGCCTTACGTTCGCCGACAACGCGCTCATCAAGGCCCGCGAGGGCGCGGCTCACACCGGGCTGGCGACCGTGGCAGACGATTCCGGGCTGTGCGTCGACGTACTCAACGGAATGCCCGGCATCTTCAGCGCGCGCTGGTCCGGCAAGCATGGTGACGACGCGGCCAACCTGGATCTGGTACTCGGGCAGATCGCCGATGTCCCGGATGGCGCCCGGCGTGCGGAGTTCCGGTGCGCGGCGGCGCTCGCCGTCCCCGACGGTCGCACCTGGACTGTTGACGGCGTGATGTCCGGCCGGCTGATCCGGGCGCCGCGCGGCAGTGGCGGCTTCGGCTACGATCCGATCTTCGTCGCCAACGGGCACGACATCACCACCGCGGAGATGACGCCGGAAGCGAAGGACGCGATCAGCCACCGTGGCAAGGCCTTCCGCGGCCTGGTCGAGATTATTCGCGAGCAGTTGCTCTAGCCCGCCATTGCGGGCTGGCGACGATCACCAAAACCACCAGTACGGCTGCCAGGATCGGCATTGGCTGCCAGGTAAGCGGTGCCAGCAGTACCAGGATGGCCGCGGCCGGGAAGGCCAGGGTCCGGGACAGCCCGTCAACGTCGAAGGCGGTCTGGATCGCCGTCGTGGACGCGAGGATCGCCTCGCCCAGCACGATCAGCGTGAACAGCCCGTACCGCTCGGCGATGTGGGTCCGATGCCACGTGGTCCTGGCGGCGTGCTCGGCCCAGATCGGTATCGCCAGTTCAGCTGCCACGAGAATGAGGAAGCTGGCGGTACCGTCAGGCAGCCACAGCCGGGCGATCCAGCCTGCCTGGGCAAGCGTGATCCCGATCGCGAATCGCAGCGCCGCGACCCGGCGTTGCGGGTCGGCGGCCGCGACTCGTAGCCACTGGGTGACCAGGGCCAGTCGGATGATCACGTACCCGATCACCACCACGCTGAAGTCGCCCCGGTCGAAGGCCCGGGGGACGCCGGCGGCCAGCGTCAGCGCGCCGGCGATCTACACCATGGTGATCAGCCGGTAGGGCGCGTCGTCGTTGTCGTAGGCGGACGCGAACCAGGTGAAGTTGACCCACGCCCACCAGATCGCGAAGAAGACCATCAGGTACGCGACGATGCCGTGCGCGTAGTCCGTCTCGGCCAGGGCGTGGTGCAGCCGGCCGGCGGCCTGCGATACCCCGACCACGAAGCACAGGTCGAAGAGCAGTTCCAGGGGCGTCGACGCGCGGTGCTGCTCGGAGCGATCACGCGCTACCAGCGGGCGCCGCCAGCGGGGCACGGCGGACGGACGAGTCATCGGCTTACCTCGGCTTACCTCGACCAGGTGTGCGTTCGGCGGGCGTACCCGCATCGCTGTCCATGTCGAGATCCATCATGTCGAGTCGCCGCCCGAGGGCGCTCGCCAGAACCGCCAAGCAGGAACGAAGCGGGGGAACAGAGTGGGGAACAGAGCGGGGGACAGAGCGGGGGACAGAGCGGGCAATCAGCGGGGGAACGAAGCGGGCAGATCGCGAGAAATTCAAAAGAGGTCTTTCCAAGCACTTCTTTCGAAAGATATGCTTCGACAGTGACCGAGTTGAACCCGCCTAGAAAGATCACCGATGCCGGGGCCGTTCGCGCCCTGGCACATCCGCTGAGGCTGCGTCTCCTGGAAGAGCTGCTGCTGGCCGGCACCGCAACCGCCACCGAGCTGTCGGAGCGGGTCGGCGAGAGCCCGGCGAACTGTTCCTGGCACCTGCGCCAGCTGGCCAAGTCCGGCTACATCGAGGAAGCCGGCCCTGGCTCCGGCCGGCAGCGGCCGTGGAAGCTGGTGGTCGAGTCCCGCCAGTGGGGGCCGGCCGTCGACGATCCGGGCTTCTCCGAGGCCAGCCGGGCGGCCTCGGAGATCATGTTCGACCACGAATTCCGGGCGTTCCGCGATTGGGAGCGGCGGAAGGCGGCCGAGTCGCCGGTCTGGCGCGAGGCCGCCTTAACGATCCAGTCGGTTGCCTGGTTGACGGCAGACGAACTCGAAGCTCTGAATGCCGAACTGTTTGCGGCGATGAGCCGCCACTTCGACCGGGTCGGCGACCCGGCGGCCCGCCCGCCCGGCGCCCGCCTGGTCCGGATGGTGGCGTGGGCGGTGCCGGCGAGGCCGATCGAGGACCCCTTGGCGACCACGCCCAACCCGGGATCCGGCCCGGATGAGCGGGGTGAGCCGGATGCGTGACGTCTTGCGCGTGCCCGGGGTGCGCCTCTTGCTCGCTGGGGAAACCGCCAACAGCCTCGGTGACTGGATGCTGCTCCTGGTCCTGGGGATCTGGGTCAAGACGATCACCGGATCCAGCTCGCTGGCCGGCGCCGTCCTCCTGGCGATAGCGGCGCCGAACGTGATCAGCCCGCTGTTCGGCTGGGTGGTGGACCGCTTCCGTCGCCGCCCCTTCCTCATCGCCGTCAACTTGCTGTCGGCGCTGGCCGTAACACCGCTGCTCCTGGTGACCGGCCGGTCCCAGGTGTGGATCATCTTCGCGGTCTCGGTGCTGTACGGGGTGTCCTTCACGATTACTGGCGGAGCGTTCTCCGGTTTGATCAAGGAGCTGGTACCGGATGACCTGCTGGGGGCGGCGAACGGCGCCTTCGGCAGCATGCGCCAGTTGCTCCGGCTGGTCGGACCGTTGGCCGGCGCCGGCCTGTTCGCCGCTGTCGGGCCTCAGCTGGTGGTGCTGCTGGATATGGTGTCGTTCGTGATCGCGGCGGCGGCGGTGGCCGCGCTGCGGCCGGCCGAGGCTGATCCGGAGCGTACCGCCCGGCACTGGCTGCACGAGGTTAGCGTCGGCGCTCGCCACGTGCTCGCCGATCCACCTATCCTCCGCGCCACCCTCGCGATCACCGTCGGCATGCTGGCCCTTGGCGCTGTTGACACTCTGGCCTTCGCATTCGTCGACGATGGCCTGCATCGGCCCCCTGCGTTCTTGAGCGTCCTGATCACAGTGCAGGGAATCGGCGCTATCGCGGGAGCGGCGTTTGCGGCCCGGGCGATGAGACGCCTGGGCGAGACCGCGGTGATCGCGATCGCGCTGGCGTCGTTCGGCATGGCGATCGGGATCAACGTCGTCCCGTCGGTCCCGGTGGCACTTGCCTCCATGCCGGTCGCCGGCATCGGCAGCGCCGTCGGATTCGTCGCATTCAGCACGCTGGTCCAGAGGCGTACCGACGGCCCGCTGCTCGGGCGGGTCACCGCCGCTACCAACGTGGCGATCGGCGGCGCGCAGACCCTGTCGATGGCAGTCGGCGCGACCCTCGCTGGCCTTGTCGACTACCGCGTTCTGTTCACGGCGATCGCGATCATGTTGCTTGGCTCCGCCGGAGCACTGATTAGGTCGGGCCGGCCGCCGGTCATCGCCGCTGGTGAGCTGGGTGAGCCGAGCCGGCCGGGGGACCGGGAGATGCCGCCGGCGCGGGTACCCGTAGAGTTACCGGACTCGTTGAACGTCCGTACCAGTGTCGCCCGCGACAAAAGGTAACGGGACGAATTCGTCCGGCTACTTACCAGTCGTCGGCTTTCGATTCTGACGAGCGTTTGATAAACCGTTGAGGTTGCTTTGCTGCAACGGTGTTGACCTAACCTTGGCCGGGTAGCGCCCGCGCCAGCAGCCGAACCCCCCGGAGGTGCCGCAGGTGAACGACCGCCCGATCTTCGTCGTCGGAAGTCCGCGATCAGGTACCACACTGATGCAGCTCATGCTGCACGCCCACCCAAGGATCGCGATTCCGCCGGAGACGCGGTTCACCCTCAAGGCCTACGACGAGCGCCGCCGGTTTACCGACCTGGACGATCCGGCGAACATGCGCAAACTCGCCGAGTGGATGACCAAGGGCCACAACTTCGGCGATCTAGGCCTCGACCGGGACGAGACGATCGAGGAGATAGTGGCTGGTGCCCCGACCATCGGTTCGGCGGTCGGTGCCATCTTCAAGGCGTACGCCCGCAAACACGGCAAGCCGCGCTGGGGTGACAAGCGCCCGGCGTACCTGCTGAACCTTGACGTGCTGATGTGGATGTTCCCGGACGCGCAGATCATCCACATCATCCGGGACGGCCGCGACTGCGTCGCCTCGATGAAGGAGGCCGACTGGTTCAAGGGCCACATCGACAAGGGCATCTCCACCTGGGTGCGCAGCATGGCCGTGGCCGATCGCGCCGCACGGGAGTTGCCGGCCGACCAGTTCTACGAGCTGTATTACGAGGACCTGGTGGCGAACCCGGAGAGCGAGCTGCGCAAACTCTGCGACTACCTCGGCGAACAGTACGCGCCGGAGATGACCGAGCCGGCGAAGGTGGCCGCGTTCGCGGTGCCGGAGCGTAAGGTCTGGCACGCGCTGACCCACGGAGAGGTCACCACCAAACGGGTCGGATCGTGGCGCGAGCGCCTCACTCCGCAGGAGATCGGGCTGTGCGAGCGAGTCATGGGGCGGGCGCTGCGCCGGCGCGGCTATGAGGTCACCGGGGAGCACTCGGTCACCGTCAAGCGCCAGTTGCGGTACGCGCGGCGCACCTTCAAGAAGTTCCGCGAGCGCGCGTCGCGCGAGATGACGATCCGGATGAACCGGTTGCGGCCCCCGACCGAACTGGCGGCACGCCCGGCGGAGGCGGAGCCTGGCCACGCCGAGGCATCGAGCGAGTCGCGTTAGGCCGGCACGACGGCGCCCCGCAACCAGGACCTGCCGGAGGCGCGGCTCGCACGCCCATGGCGAGAGCCGCGCCGGGGCGCCCGGCCGGGCCGGGCGCTCGGTGAAGCGGCGGTTCAGGCGGAGCCGCTCAGCGCAGCGGCCCGACCGTTGTCTCGATGGCGTCCCGCAACGTCCGGCCGGAAATGGTCGCGCGTGCCGCCTCCAGCACCGGCGCCAGGTAGATGTCCGGCCCGGGTGACCCGGCGAAGCCGGCCACGGCCGCGACCGCGGCGGCGCCGGCCGGTGACGGCGGCAGCGGTGCCCGCAGTTGCAGGCCACGTGCGGCCGCCAGCAGTTCGACCGCGAGCAGCGTGGTGAGGTTGTCCAGCACCCGGCGCAGCTTCACGGCTGCGGCCCAGCCCATCGACACGTGATCTTCCTGCATGCCGCTGGTCGGCACCGAGTCGACCGAGGCCGGTGACGCCAGCCGCCGGTTCTCGGCGACGACGCCGGCGGCCGTGTACTGAGCGATCATCAAGCCCGAGTTGACCCCGGCATCCGGTGTCAGGAATGGCGGCAGGTTCCGGGAGCGGGTCACATCGAGCAGTCGGTCCACCCGGCGCTCGGAGATCGAGCCCACCTCGGCGGCGGCGATCGCCAGGAAGTCACACGCGAACCCGAGCGGCGCACCGTGGAAGTTCCCGGTCGACACCACCCGCCCGTCGGGCAGCACGACCGGGTTGTCGACCACCGACACCAGCTCGCGCGCGGCCACGCCGGTGGCGAATTCCAGCGTGTCTCGCGCCGCGCCGGCCACCTGGGGTGCGCACCGGATCGAGTACGCATCCTGCACGGCGTGCTCGAAGTCGTCGCGGTGGCTGTCCATCACGCCGGAGTTCTGCAGTAGCCGGTGGATGTTGGCGGCCGACGTGGCCTGGCCGGGGTGCGGCCGGATCGAGTGGATCTCCGGAGCGAACGGGCGGTCCGATCCGAGCATCGCCTCGGTCGCCAGAGCCGCGGTGACGTCGGCCATGGCGAACAGGTGCTGCGCGTCCGCGATCGCCAGCAGCAGCATGCCGAGCATTCCGTCGGTCCCGTTGATCAGCGCCAGGCCCTCCTTGGCGGCCAGCTCGATCGGCCGCAACCCGGCATGAGCGAGCGCGTCGGCCGCGGCGATCCGGCTACCATCCTTGGATCGCACCCAGCCCTCACCGAGCAGGACCAGGGCGCAGTGGGCCAGCGGCGCCAGATCGCCGGAGGCGCCTAGCGAGCCATGCTCGGGAACCCACGGCGTGATGTCGTGGTTAAGCAGGTCCACCAGCGCCTGCGCGACCAGCGGGCGGACCCCGGAATGGCCGAGCGCGAGGGAGCGCACCCGCAGCAGCATCATCGCGCGTACGACTTCGCGGGGCATCGGTTCCCCGACACCGGCGGCATGCGAGCGGATCAGGGCGTGCTGCAATTCGGCGCGCCGGGCCGGGGCGATGAACGTGTTGGCGAGCGCGCCGAACCCGGTGGAGACGCCGTAGACCGGGCGTCCCTGGCGCTCGATATCGTCGACGATCTTCCGGCTGGTCGCCATCGCCTCGACGGTGGCCGGCGCGATCTCGACTCGCGCGCCGTCGCGGGCCACCGCGATGACATCGGCGGAGGTGACGCCGGTCGGCTGGACGGTGACAACGGTCATCTCGTGGGACTCATTTCTACAGGCTCTCCATTGAGCAGGACGGACTTGATGAGCGGGACCCCCGGCCGGTAAGCGAGGTGCAGGTAGGACGGGGCGTCGAGGATAGTGATGTCGGCACGTGCACCGACGCCGAGGTGCCCGATGTCATCGCGCCGCAGCGCCCGGGCGCCGCCCGCGGTCGCCGACCACAACGCCTCGGCCGGTGTCATCCGCATCTCGCGCACCGCCAGAGCAAGGCAGAACGGCATCGACGAGGTGTACGACGACCCGGGGTTGCAGTCGGTCGCGAGGGCGACGGTGGCTCCGGCGTCGAGCAGCGCGCGCGCGTGGGGGTACGGCGATCGGGTGGAGAACTCGGCGCCGGGCAGCAGCGTCGCGACCGTTTCCGAGGCGGCCAGAGCATCGACGTCGGCGGGGGCCAGGTGCGTGCAGTGGTCCGCGCTGGCCGCACCGAGTTCGACGGCCAGCCGTACTCCTCCGCCGGCGGACAGCTGGTTGGCGTGCACCCGTGGAGCCAGGCCGGCCCGGACGCCGGCGGTCAGCACCGCCCGGGATTGCTCCTCGTCGAACGCGCCGCGCTCGCAGAACACGTCCACCCACCGAGCGTGCGGCGCGGCGGCGGTCAGCATGGCGCCGCAGACCAGGTCGGTGTACGCGTCCGGGTCCGATCCGGCGGGCACCACGTGCGCGCCCAGGAAGGTGGTCTCGCTGGTGAACTCGGAGGCGATCCGCAGCGACCGGGCCTCGTTGGTCACGTCGAGGCCGTACCCGCTTTTGATCTCGATGGTGGTGGTTCCCTGCCGGTGCATTTCTCGGCGCAGGCGGTCGATGTTGGCGCGCAGCTCATCGTCGGTGGCCGCACGGGTCGCCGCGACCGTGGTCCGGATGCCACCGCCGGTGTAGGCGGCTCCGGCCATCCGGGCCGCGAACTCGGCCGCCCGGTCGCCCGCGAAGACCAGGTGAGCGTGGCTGTCAACGAATCCGGGCAGCACGGCGCCACCACCGGCGTCCAGGCGTTCATCGGCATCCGGAGCGGCGGCTGCCGGCCCGTACCAGGCCACCCGGCCGTCGTCGACGATCAGCGCGGCGTCCGGCAGCGGCGGATCGGCGTGAGTGACCAGCTCGCCGATATTCGTGACCAGCAGGCTCATCCGAGCACCGCCGCGATCGACGAGTCGAGCTCGCCGGCGATGTCCAGGGAGGCGTGCCGGCCGTTGTGGACGATCACGTTGCCGTCGCTGACCACATGGGTGACGTCGGCGGCGGTCGCGGCGAACGCCGGCACCGCGAGAGGGTCCGCGCCGGTGGTCCGGACCGTGTCCAGCCGGATGGTGACCAGATCGGCCCGGAAGCCGGGGCGGATCGATCCGGCGTCATCCCAGCCGATCGAGCGATGCCCAGTGATCGATGCGGCGTCGAGCAACTCGTCGGCGGCGAACTGCCCGCGCAACTCGGTGTGCAAGCGCTCATGCATCTCGACCGCGCGCGCCTCCTCGAACATATCGATGACGGCGTGGCTGTCCGAGCCGAGGCAGAGCGGCGATCCGGCATCCACGAGCGCCCGGGCCGGCCCGATGCCGTCGGCCAGATCGCGTTCGGTAGTGGGGCAGAAGCAGACCATGGTGTCGCTGTCGCCGAGCAGCGTCCGATCCTCGTCGGTCAGGTGGGTCGCGTGCACCGCCGTGGATGCCTCACCGAGCAGCCCGCCATCACCAAGCAACTGTGTGGGGGTGACCTTGTGCACGGCGGCGCACGCGGCGTTTTCGGCCCGCTGCTCGGATAGGTGGAAGTGCAGCGGCCGCCCGGCGGCCACCTCGGTGACCAGCTTGAACGCGTCGGTGGGTACCGCTCGGACCGAGTGGGCGGCGACGCCGACGCGAGCATGCGGCTGCGCCGCGATGGCGCGGACCCGCTCGGCCCAGGCGGCGGCCGTGCCGTCACCGAACCGCCGCTGCGGGTCGGTCAGGGGTTGCCCGTCGACGGTCGACGTCAGGTACAGCGTGTCCAGCAGGGTGATCCGGATGCCGGCGTCGCGCGCGGCGTAGAGGAGCGCGTGACCCATGGCGTTCGGATCCGCGTACCGGCTGCCGTCCGGCTGGTGGTGAACGTAGTGGAACTCGCCGACAGCCGTGATGCCGGCCAGGGCCATCTCGCCGTACACGGCCCGGGCCAGCCAGTAGTACGAGTCCGGGTCGAGCGCGGTGGCAACCCGGTACATGGCGTCCCGCCAACTCCAGAAGGTGCCCTTACCCGCATGCGTACGCCCGCGAAGAGCCCGGTGGAACGCGTGCGAATGGGCGTTGGCCAGGCCGGGGATGGTCAGCCCGGCCAGCCGGGTGCCGCCGTTGGCCGCGACCGACCCAACCGGTACGCCCGGCGTCACCGCGCTGAACCGGCCGCCGTTCACCTCGATCAGCACGTCCGACTCGACCCGAGCCGGGTTACCGCCGAGCCAGGCGTACTCGCAGTGGAACTTCATGCCGCGAGCCTGGTCAGCACCCCTGCGAGAGCGGTGACACCGGCCGCGCAGTCGGAGTCGGTCGCGTGTTCGCCGGGAGCATGGGACACACCTGTCGGGTTACGGACGAACAGCATCGCCGTGGGCACCTGGTTGGCCAGCACCCCGGCGTCGTGTCCGGCGCCGGTGGGCAGCAACGGTGCGGTCGGCAGCACGTCGGCGAGGGTGCCGACGAGGCCGGTCGGGAAGACCGTCTCGGCCGACCGCGACTCATTGGTGATCGCGATCGTGGTGCCGTCCCGTTCGGCTCGCTCGGATGCCTTGGCACTGATCGCCTCGATCAGCTTTGCCAGGGTCGGCTCGTCGGCCGCGCGCGCGTCGAGCCAGGCCTGTACCCGTGACGGGATTGCGTTGGTGGCGTTCGGCGCTGCCTGCACCCGGCCGATGGTGGCGTGCGCGCCGGCCAGCCGGGCCTCCTTGTTGGCGGCCAGGACGGTGAACGCGAAGGTCAGCATCGGGTCCCTGCGGTCGGCCATCCGGGTGGTCCCGGCATGGTTGCCCTCGCCGGCGAAGTCCAGCCGCCACCGGCCGTGCGGCCAGATGACGCTGGCGATACCGACCGGGGCCTGCAGTGTCCGGCCCTGCTCGACATGCAACTCGACGAACGCTTCGATGCCGTTGACGCGTTGCGGGTCCGGGCCGACCGCGTCGATCTCAAGTCCGGCGTGCTCCATCGCGGCGGCCAGCGTGATGCCGTCGCGGTCGGTGAGCGACAACGCCTTCTTCGGATCGATGGCGCCGGTCGCCAGCCGGGAGCCGAGGCAGGCGACGCCGAACCGGGATCCCTCCTCCTCGGTGAAGACGGCGATCTTCACGGGCTTGGCGATCCGGGTACCGGCCGCCCGCATCTCATCCACCGCGAGCAGCGCGCTGACCACGCCCAGAGGGCCGTCGTACGCGCCGCCCTGCGGTACCGAGTCAAGGTGGCTGCCGGTCACGATGGCCGCGCCCCGGGGATCGCCGGTCTCCGGGTACCAGGTTGCCCATAGGTTGCCGTTGGCGTCCGTCTCGACATCGAGGTCACGGTCCAGCGCCTCTTCCACGAACCACTCGCGGCAGTCCAGGTCGGCGGGAGTCCACGCGTACCGCTGGTAGCCCCCCGTGTCGCCGTCGCGGCCGATCGGCGCGAGTGATGCCCACAGCGCGGCGAACCGGTCTTCCAGCGTGTTCATCAGCCCTCCTTCATCGGGATGCGCACGTTCTTTTCCTCGGCGACGGTCTCGGCGAGTTCGTATCCGGCGTCCACGTGCCGGATGACGCCCATGCCCGGATCGTTGGTCAGCACCCGCTCGATCTTCTGCCCGGCCAGCGCGGTGCCGTCCGCGACGCACACCTGCCCGGCGTGGATCGACCGGCCGATGCCGACGCCGCCACCGTGGTGAATGGAGACCCAACTGGCCCCGGAAGCGGTGTTCACCAAGGCGTTGAGCAGCGGCCAGTCGGCGATCGCGTCGGAGCCGTCGGCCATCGCTTCGGTCTCCCGGTACGGCGAGGCCACGGAGCCGCAGTCCAGATGGTCGCGCCCGATGACGATCGGGGCGGACAGCTCGCCGGCGGCGACCATGTCGTTGAACCGGACCCCGGCCCGGTCCCGCTCGCCGTACCCGAGCCAGCAGATCCGGGCCGGCAGGCCCTGGAACGCCACCCGCTCGCCGGCCAGCCGGATCCACCTGGCCAGCGATTCGTTCTCCGGGAACAGTTCGGTGATGGCCTGGTCGGTCCTGGCGATGTCGGCCGGGTCGCCGGACAGCGCCGCCCACCGGAACGGGCCCTTGCCCTCGCAGAACAGCGGCCGGATGTAGGCCGGCACGAATCCGGGGAACGCGAACGCCCGCTGGTAACCGCCGAGCGCCGCCTCACCCCGGATCGAGTTGCCGTAGTCGAACACCTCGGCGCCGGCGTCCATGAACCCCACCATGGCCTCAACGTGCTTGGCCATCGAGGCGCGGGCACGGTCGGTGAACTCCTCTGGCTTCTTGGCCGCGTAATCCGGGGCGTCCGGCAGGTCCACGCCCTCCGGGATGTAGGACAGCGGGTCGTGAGCGGAGGTCTGGTCGGTGACGATGTCCACCGGAACCCCGCGCTTGAGGATCTCCGGGACCAGGGTTGCGGCGTTGCCGACCACGCCGATGCTCCTGGCAACCCGGTCGCGCTTGGCGGCCAGCGCCAGTTCGATACCTTCGTCCAGACTTCCCGCGACCATGTCCAGGTACCGCGTCTGCACCCGTCGGCGAAGCCGCGTCTCGTCGATGTCGATGATCAGGCAGACGCCCTCGTTCATGGTGACCGCGAGTGGCTGCGCGCCACCCATCCCGCCGCAGCCGGCGGTGAGCGTCAGGGTTCCGGCGAGCGTCCCGTTGAACCGCCTGGCGGCGACCGCGGCGAACGTCTCGTACGTGCCCTGCAGGATGCCCTGGGTGCCGATATAGATCCAGGAACCGGCGGTCATCTGGCCGTACATGGTCAGGCCGAGCGCTTCCAGGCGCCGGAACTCCGGCCAGGTGGCCCAGTCACCGACCAGGTTGGAGTTGGCGATCAGCACGCGCGGTGCCCATTCGTGGGTACGGAAGACCCCGACCGGGCGGCCGGACTGCACCAGCATCGTCTCGTCGTCGGCCAGTGTGGTCATGGTCCGGATCAGCGCGTGGTAGCTCGGCCAGTCACGGGCGGCCTTGCCGGTGCCGCCGTAGACGACCAGGTCTTCGGGGCGCTCGGCTACATCGGGGTCCAGGTTGTTGCGCAGCATCCGCATGGCCGCCTCCTGCGGCCATGACTTCGCGGTCAGGGTGCTGCCGTGCGGGGCGCGGATCGGTTCCACTGATGCTCCTTAGCTGTCGAAGATGGCTCGTCGAGCGGCGCTGCTTTCGAACTCCTCGAGCCGCGCTTGGGTTCGTGCCGGGTCCGCGTCGCAGATGGCCTGCAGCAGCACCATGGCCAGCGCCATCGGGGCGGTGTGCAGGTCGAACACCAGACGCGTACCGACGCCGGCGTAGAGCGTGAGGTCGGCGAGGTCGGCGACCGGTCCGATGGGGGAGTCGGTCAGAGCCACCACGCCCAGGCCGGCCGCGCGAGCGTCGCGAAGCGCGTCCAGCGACTCCTTCGGGTAGCGGGGAAGCACAATCCCCAGCATCGCGGTCGCACCGGCGGCGCGGGCCTGTTCCAGCCGATCCGCGAGCAGGCTTCCGCCGTGATCGAGTACTCGTACGTCGGGCCGGATCTTGGCAGCGAAGTATCCGAAGTAGGCGGCCAGCGGCGCGGCCGAGCGCAGGCCGACCACCGGCAGCGGGCTGGTCGCGGCGAGCAGCTTCGCGGCCTGGTCCAGCGGCCCACGATCGGCTAGCCGATCGACCAGCCGGTTCAGGTTGTCGACCTCGGCGCGGACCCCGTGTTGCAGATCGTTCTCGGTGGCCTCCGGCTGGGGTACCGGGGCCCTCAGTACCCGGCGCAGACCCGGGTAGCCGTCGAAACCGAGCGCGATCGCGAACCGGGTCACGCTGGGCTGACTGACCGCGGCCAGATCGGCCACCTCGGCGGCGCTCAGGTAGGCGATCCGGCCGGAGTGCTCAAGCATGCACTGCGCGATGCGGCGTTGTGTCGGGGTGAGCCGGACACCGTCGACGAGCGCCAGCAACTGTTCATGCACATCGACACCATACGGCAAGTTTCCATTCACTCCGCTGTTCAATCTGGCTGGTGCGTTGGTTCGCCCGCAGCCGGGCAGGCATCCGCAAGCGGTCACCGCGCTCGTGGCCGACCTGGGCGGTCCTCCCAGCCGGCGTATGCGACCGGTCACGTGCGTGATCACGTGCAAGATCCTGTGCGCGTGACGTCGCTATAGCGCGTCCAGCGTTCAAGATCGTGCACTTGATCATGGGAGGGATGCCGCCCGGTCGAGCAACAGCCGCCGCTCGCGGGCATTGCGGGTCATCGAGGCGGCACGCTCGAACTCGGCCCGTGCCTCAGCCGCCCGCCCGAGCTTGCTGAGCAGGTCGCCGCGCACGCTGGGCAGCAGGTGGTAGTCGCGCATGGCCGGATCGTCGAGCAGCGTGTCGGTCAGATCGAGGCCTGCCTGCGGCCCGTACGCCATGCCCAGCGCCACCGCCCGGTTCAGCTCAACCACCGGCGACGGCATCACGTGCGCGAGCTGGGCATATCGCTCGGAGATCGCTACCCAGTCGGTGTCGGCGGCCCTCCGGGCCCGGGCGTGCTCGGCGGCTATCGCGGCCTGCAGGGTGTACGGGCCGCCGTCCAGCGCGACGGCCCGGTCGAGGGCCGCCAGGCCACGCCCGATCAGCAGCCGGCTCCATCGGCTCCGATCCTGATCGAGCAGCAGCACCGGATTGCCCGCCGCGTCGGTTCGCGCCGCCGACCGGGACGCCTGGATCTCCATCAGCGCGACCAGGCCGTGCACCTCGGCATCGTTGGGAGTCAACCGGGCCAGCATGCGGCCGAGCCGGAGCGCCTCGGCGCAGAGTTCCGGCCGCATCCAGTCGTCGCCCGCGGTAGCCGAGTATCCCTCGTTGAAGATCAGGTAAATCACTTCGAGGACCGAGTCGAGCCGGGCAGCGCGATCCGGTCCAACCGGCACCTCGAAGGGAACCCCCGCGTCGGACAGCGCGCGTTTTGCCCGCACGATCCGCTTCGCCACGGTCGGTTCCGCTACCAGGTATGCGCGAGCGATCTCCTCGGTGGTCAGACCGCCGACCAGGCGCAGGGTGAGCGCCACCCGGGCGTCGGGGCCGAGTACCGGATGACAGGACACGAAGATCAGCCGGAGCAGGTCATCCTCGATCAGATCCGGATCTCCGGCCGACTCGACCGTGCTGGCGGCCTCGACATCGCGTACCAGTAGCGGCACCTTCTCGGCGAAGGTGTGCCGCCGCCGGATGGTGTCCACCAGCCGGCGCCGCGCCACGGTCATCAGCCAGGCGCCCGGATTGCGCGGTACACCCCCACCGGGCCACTGTTCGAGAGCGGCCACCAGTGCGTCCTGGGCCACCTCCTCGGCTAGCCCGATGTCGCCGACGATGCGGGTCAGGCTCGCGATCAGCCGAGGCGACTCGATCCGCCAGGCGGCCTCGACCGCCGCCCGGGCGGCGCCGGCCGGGTCCAGCGCGCCGTCGCCTGCGGCTGGTTGCGGGTGCGGCGTCTGGCCGGCGGTCATCGGCCGATGATGTCACGGCCGGGTATTTCCGACTTGAGGTGGACCGCTCAGGTACTTCACAATGACGCGGTGCCTGAAGACCCTTCATATCGTCCAGAGTCGCCGGCCGGGGCGACTGACCCGACCATGCCGGCTGCCGGACCGTATCCGAGGTTGAGCCCGGATCCGCTGGCCCCCAACATCCCCGCCCAACCGGCGGCGCCGGCGAGCGGCTACGCCGCTCCGGCTGACCCCTACGGTCATGAAGCCGCGCCGCAGCCGTCGGCCGCGCTGACCGATCCGACCCGCGTCGACAACATGCCACCCGTACCGCCCGGGTACCAGGGTGCGGCTTACCCATCACCCGGTTACCGGGGCGGGGCCTACCCATCACCCGGCTATCCGGTCGGCCCGCCGCCCAAGAAGCGCCACACCGGCCTGATCGTGGGCATCGTGGTCCTTGCCCTTGTGCTCGCCGGGACGGCCGCGGTCGTCGGGCTGATCCTGGCCGGCGGCGGCTCCACCAGCGCGAGTGACAATCCGACCACCGCGGTGGTGCCGGCGCCGACCGTCACGTCGGCCAGCCCGACGCCGACCGAGCAGGCCGGCCCGCTGCATCCCGGGGCTCTGAAGAGTTACCTGCTGCCGAAGCCGAAGGGCGCCACGACGAAGCCTGGGATCGGCAAGAACAACACGTTCACCGCGGCTCAGGAGGCGAAGGACTTCCAGGACGAGACGTGGCGCAAGAACGAGCTGAGCGTCAACGAGTTCTCCGCCGGTGCCGACCGGGCCTGGGAGAAGTCCAGCTCGCTGGTCGAGATCCAGCTGTACCGGTTCGCCCGGCCGGCGGGCGCCTCAGCCTTCTTGTCGACCGAGACCTCCGACGTCACGTTCTTCACCGAGCACGCCTACACGACCTCTGTCAAGGACGTCACGGACGGCCAGATCTTCTACACGAAGAAGAAGGACAAGCAACACAACACGCACGCCGTCGGCCTGGCCACGTGCGGGGACGTCGCCATCGAGCTGTACGTCGACACGTACGGCACGGTCTCGACCGACTTCGTCAGCATCCTGCTCCGTAAGCAGTACGTGAAGCTCTGCCCGTAAGGACCAGTATGTCAGTGCTCGTTCCTGAACTGCGTGGCTGGGCAGCGGCGGTCCCAGAGGGGCCGCCTCGCCTCTGCCGACAGTTCAGGAACAAGCACATAGATCCCGGAATGTGGAGGCGGCCCGACGCCGCCTCCACGTTCCGACCGAGTTAGCCCACTTCCGGGTACAGGTCGCTGGCCTGCCCGATCCGCCGCACCTCGACTACCGCCTCCTGGTCGGGGCGGACCGCGGCGAAGTGCACCGGGCACCGGGACGCCCACTCAATCGCCTCGGCCTTCGACTTCACGTCGATGATGTAGAACCCGGCGACCAATTCCTTGGCCTCGGTGAACGGCCCGTCCACCACGGAGCGGTGGCCGTCGCGGTAGACCACCCTGGATCCGTAGGCGCTGGGCTCCAGGCCCTCGGCAGCGATCAGCACGCCGGCCTTCGACATCTCCTCGTTGAACCGGTGCATCGCGCCGACCAGTTCGGCCGGATCGAACTCGACCTGAGGGGTTGACGTGCCTGGCTCGATCGGGACGTCACCCTTCAGCAACAGCATGAACTGCATGGTCGTCTCCTTCATCCGTGGCCCGTGTCCGGGCCGGCTTCGGTGTCGTCACCGTTACGTCGGATGGAGCCGGCCGCTGGAGGACATTCCGCGGCGAAAAATCGTGGCGACGCCCGCCAGTGGCCCACAACGGCGAACGGCCCGGGCAACGAGAGCCCGGGCCGCGCCGGAGTGCGGGAAGGGGGACTTGAACCCCCACGTCCGAGGACACCAGATCCTAAGTCTGGCGCGTCTGCCAATTCCGCCATTCCCGCATGGCGCCACCGGACCGGATCGCCGGATCGGCGATCGGGTCGAGCACCGTCGGCTCGTGGTGGGGCGTGGCAAGTCTACGGTGTCCGCCCAGCGCCGGATCGTCAGTCCAGCCCCAGATCGCGGCGCAGCTTCGCGACGTGCCCGGTCGCCTTCACGTTATAGAACGCGTGCTCGATCCGGCCGTTCTCATCGATCACGAAGGTTGACCGGATGACGCCGGTGACGGTCTTGCCATACAGCTGCTTTTCACCGAACGCGCCGTACGCCGTGAGCACGGCCTTGTCCGGATCGCTGACCAGCGGGAACGTCAGAGAATCACGTTCGCGGAACTTCGCCAGCTTGGCCGGCTTGTCCGGCGAGATGCCGACCACCTGGTAGCCCGACGCGGTAAGCGAGGCGAGCGAGTCGCGGAAGTCGCACGCCTGCTTCGTGCACCCTGGGGTCATGGCGGCGGGGTATGCGTAGAGGATGACCTTCTTCCCCCGGAGGCCTGCGAGCGCCAGGTGGGAGCCTTCATCGGTGGGTAGGTCGAAGTCGGGTGCCGGGTCGCCCGGTTCCAGCCGCACTGTCATGCTCGCCACCCTACGACAGCGGGCCCACACGCGGTTGACGGGCGGCCGCGCCCGCCCGACGCGGAGTCGCCCCGTCCGGAGCCCGATAGACAGGTCGGCGAGTATGGGAGTCATGACCCTGCCCCCGTCGGCCGGACACCGCTCGCGCGCCCGGCCGTCTCGCCACCGCGCCGTCGCCCTGATCGGCGGTCTGCTGCTCGGCCTGGCCGCGTTATTCGCGCTCCCGGCCGGGACCGCGAGCGCGCACGCGGCGATCGAGCGGACCAGCCCGGCAGCGGGATCGGTGGTCCAGTCGGAGCCGTCGGACGTGGTGATCACCTTCTCCGAGCATGTTCAGGCAGTCACGTCACGTATCCAGGTGATCGATCCAAACGGCAATACGATCACCAACGGGAAGCCGCATGTCGAGGGACATGACCTGCATATTCCGGTTCACACCGACGGCCCGCACGGTACCTACCTGGTGAGCTTCCGGGTGATCTCGGCGGATAGCCATCCGGTCGGCGGCAGCTTCGTGTATTCGGTGGGTGCACCCTCGCCGAGCGGCGCGCCGACGGCCGCCGGCGGCGGGACGACCGATCCGGTGGTAGCCGCGGCGGTGTCGGTCGAGCAGTTCATCGGATTCGCCGGGGCCATCCTGGTGATCGGCCCGGCGCTGGTGCTCGCCTTGCTGTGGCCGCGGCGGCTGGACCGGCGAGGCCCGTCACGGCTGGCATTCTGGGGGCTCGGCCTCGTCGTCGCCGGTGCCGTGGCCGGCATCTACCTGCAAGCACCATACGGAAGCGGCGGCAGCCTGTTCTCGGCGAAAGCCGCCGATCTCGCGGACGTGATGGACAGCGCCTACGGCAAGGCACACCTGGTCCGGATCGCGGCGGCGCTGGTGAGCATCTTCCTGCTCCGGCCGGTGCTGGCCGGCCGGGATGGGCGGTGGGATCGCGCACTGCTGGTGGCGGTCGGCGCCATCGCCATCGTGACCTGGCCACTGGCCGGGCATCCGGGAGCGTCGGAGGTGCCGCCGCTAACCGTGCTCACCGATGCCGCGCACCTCAGCGCGGCCGCGATCTGGGTGGGCGGCCTGGTGATGCTGGCGGCGTACCTGCTGCGCAAGGCCACCGCCCGGGAGTTGTCGGCGATCCTGCCGGTGTGGTCGAACTGGGCAACCCTGGCCGTCACCGTGCTGGTGCTCGCGGGCACCGTGCAGGCTCTGATCGAGATCGGTTCGATCTCAGCGTTGTTCGGCACCACGTACGGCCGGATCCTGCTCGTGAAGATCGGGCTGCTCGCGGTGATCCTGGCGGTCGCCAACACCGCGCGGATCGCGGTGGCCAGGCGCGTACGGACCGGGCCGTCGGGGGAGCGGGTACCGGCGGTGGTCGGTGCGCAGGATGCCGGCGGACCGCCCGCCGCGAACGAGGCGCTTGGCCCGACGGCGGCCGAGGCGGTGGATGAGGCGGTGGATGAGCCGCCGGACGAACCGCCAGACGGTGGAGGTGGCGTCCCGGCGGACTCGAGTCATGCCTTCGGGCCGGGCGTGGTCCGCCGATTGCGCCGATCGGTCCTGATCGAAGTGGGCCTGGCGGTCTGCGTTCTGATCGCCACCTCGATCCTGGTCCAGTCGGCGCCCGGGAGTGCCGCCGCCGGGGAGCCGGCGATCACCGCGAACAAGCCGGCTTCGGTGACGCTCAACAGCAAGCTCTACTCGCTTCAAGTGGACTTCGATCCGACCCCGACCGGTGCCGAGATCCATATGTACGCCTTCGCCCCGACCGGGGCGCCGCTCAAGGTGGTCGAGTGGACGGTCACCGCCGCCTTGCCCGCGCGGGACATCGAGCCGTCCACCATCGGCAACCTGGAGGTGATCTCCGACTCGCATGCGATCGCGCGGGCCACCCTGCCGGTCAGGGGTACCTGGACGTTCACGTTCACGTTGCGTACCACTGATATCGACGAGGCGACGGTGACCACGCAGATGCCGATCGGCTGAGGCCGCGGTGATGCGCGTCCCGATCGGGGCGGGCATCACCGGTACGCCTTACTCCTCGCCGTCGGTGGGCTGACCGCTCTCCACGATGTGCGTCGGCGCGCCGTGTACCGCCGGGATCTGGCCCAGGCGGCCGGCCTGGTAGTCCTCGAAGGCGGTGAGCAGTTCGGCCCGGGTGTTCATCACGAAGGGGCCCATGAACGCGATCGGCTCGCGGATCGGCTTTCCGCCGAGCAGCAGCACGTCCAGGTTGAGCGAGCGGCTGTCCAGGCCGGCCGAGTTCGCGGCCAGCGTGACGGTGTCGCCACCGCTGAAGACAGCCAGCTGGCCCATTCCGAACGGCCGCCTCTCGGCGCCGGCGGTGCCGGTGCCGGCGAGCGCGTAGGCGAGGGCGTTGAAGTCCGACCGCCAGGGGAGGGTTACCGAGGCACCCGGGCTGAGGGTGGCATGGATCAAAGTGATCGGTGTGTACGTCGATCCGGGGCCCCGATGGCCGCCGACCTCACCGGCGATCACCCGCAGCAGTGCACCGCCGTCCTCGCTGGATAGCAGCGCCGACTCCTGGGCTCGCAGGTCCTGGTAGCGCGGCGGTACGAACTTCTGGACCCGGGGCAGGTTCACCCACAGTTGGATCCCGTGGAACAGACCACCGCTGACCACCAGTTCCTCCGGCGGCGCCTCGATGTGGAGGATGCCCTGGCCGGCCGTCATCCACTGAGTGTCGCCGTTGGTGATGACCCCGCCGCCACCATTGGAGTCCTGGTGCACGAAGGTGCCGTCCATGATGTAGGTGACCGTCTCGAAGCCGCGGTGCGGGTGCCACGGCGTGCCCTTCGGCTCACCCGGCGCGTATTCCACCTCGCCCATCTGATCCATGTGCACGAACGGGTCAAGATCGGTGAGTTCGACCCCGGCGAATGCTCGCCGAACCGGAAAGCCCTCACCCTCGAAACCGCTTGGGGCGGTGGTGACGGTCTTCACCCTGCGCGCCCGGGCGGTCACCGGATCCGGTGTCGCGAGCCGCGGCAGGACGGTGATGTCTGGAACGGTTACGGCTGGCATGACGCCTCCAAAACTACCCGCATGCCGGCGACCGAGTGCTCGGTTCCGGCAATCGGCAAGCGAGCGCTCGCCCCGCGATGACGCCTGGCCGGCGCCATCGCTGCTCTCAACGACGGTGGCACTTATTTGATTCCGCAAGTATCTTGCACGTCACACCCGTGTCGACAGGGCGTCGTCGATCACCGCTTCGGCCAGATCGGCGGCTTCGGCCATGTCGGCCACGGTCAGCGTCACCGCCCGCCCGGACCGGACCGCGAGCGCCTTGTCGATTACGTCCGCCCAGCGCGGGAATAACGTGCTGGCGTACTCGCCGGCGGTGGTCTTCGGGGCGATGTGACCGGTCGCGATGGTGAAGTGCAGACGCGGCGGGCCGGTGACCAGCCAGGGCAGGGCCTCCGGGTAAGGCAGGGCTATGGCCCGATCGTGCCCGGCCATGATCTGCCGGGACTGGGCCACGTACGGCTGCCAGTAGGTGCGCAGGTTGCCGAGGTTCCATGCGCGCAGCCCCTCCGGGTCGGTTCGGATGTCCGGTCGTTGCCCGCGTACCGTCACGCCGCCTTGTGCCAGTTCCGCCCACAGCACCGGATTCAGGGCGAAGCAGTCGGCCATGCCGCGGAACTGGCCGTCGAGCGACATCGAGCCGGTCAGGTGCAGTCCGGTCAGGAATCCGGGAAGGCCCGGTCGATCCGGCGGAGGTATGCGTCGATCGGGGTGAGCACGTCCGGTCCTCCTACGCCTGATCCCGGCGCTGCCGGGCCGCCTCGTACAACACGACGGTCGCCGCGCTGGCCGCGTTCAGCGAACTGGCGGCGCCGCCCATCGGGATGCGGACCGTCACGGTAGCCGCCTCGCGCCAGGCCGCCGACAGACCCGCCGTCTCGTTTCCGATCAGGAGCGCCACCGGGCCGCGCAAATCCGCCTCATCAACCGGTACGTCGCCATGTTCGTCCGTGGCGACCAGCGCGGCCGGCGCCTGGGCCAGCCAATCGAGCACCGGCTCGGCGGACGGCACCCGGACCACCGGAAGCGCGAAAAGCGAGCCGGCGCTGGCCCGTACCGCTTTCGGGTCGTACGGGTCGGCGGCGTGGCCGGACACGATCAGGCCGGTAGCGCCGAACGCATCCGCCGAGCGGATCATGGTACCGATGTTGCCGGGGCTGGCCGGGCGATCGAACACCACGGTCAGCCCGTTCGGGTGGAGCCGCTCCAGATCGTCGCCGGGCATGGCAACCACGGCGACCAGTTCCGGGGCCTGGCTGGACTTCTCGCCAAGCTCGGCGAGCAGATCGCCGGCGACCGCGAAGTGCTCGGCATCCGGCTGGGCCTCGATGAAGTCACGAGCCCACGATGACAGCGATCGATCCCGGTTGTGCAGCACCTGGCGGATCGGCCAGCCGTACTGTGCCGCCAAGGTTATCGGTCGCACGCCGTGCACCATGAACGTGCCGTTGCGTGCCCGCTTCGTGCGGTTGGACAGCAGCGCTTGCCACTGCTGGTACCGGGCGTTGCGCGCGGTGATCTGCATCGGCCGAGGCATCGGATGGCGTCCTATCGGTGTCGAAGCCATAAGGTTGCGGAACTGCTAGTGGCGTCACGCGATTTTCCCCGGAGGACCGAATGAGCACACACGCCGGCCATGAATTCCGCTTGGCGAGCCGTCCGACCGGCGAGCCGACGCCGGACAACTTCGACCTGGTGGAGGTTTCGCTCCCGGATCCGGAGCCGGGTCAGGTGCTGGTGCGAAACCGGTACATGTCGGTCGACCCGTACATGCGGCCGAGGATGAACGATGTACCGAGCTACGTACCGCCGTTCCAGATCGGCAAAGCACTTGACGGCGGCGCGGTCGGCGAGGTGATCGCGTCCGGCAGCCCGGAGATCCAGGTCGGCGATCTGGTGCTGCACGCCCTTGGCTGGCGCGACCTGGCTCTGGTCCAGTCGAAGTACGCGCGGGTGGTGGACGCCTCCGTGGTGCCGACGCCGGCCATCTATCTGGGCGCGCTCGGCATGCCCGGGCTCACCGCATATGTGGGACTGCTCGATATCGCCGCGTTCCGGCCCGGCGACACGGTCTTCGTCTCTGGAGCGGCGGGCGCGGTCGGCGGCATGGCGGGTCAGATCGCCAAGCTCCGTGGTGCCGCCCGAGTGATCGGCAGTGCCGGCTCACCGGAGAAGGTGCGGTACCTGACCGACCGGCTCGGATTCGATGCCGCTTTCAACTACCGCGATGCCCCCGTCCGTAAGCAGCTGCGCCAGGCGGCCCCGGATGGCATTGACGTCTACTTCGACAACGTCGGAGTAGATCACCTGGAGGCCGCGATCGGTTCGCTGCGAGTCGGCGGCCGCGTCGCGCTGTGCGGCAGCGTCGCCAGCTACAACGCCAGCGAGCCGGTGCCCGGCCCGGCGAACCTGTCGCTGGCCATCGGCAAGCGCCTGACCCTGCGCGGCTTCATCGTCAGCGATCACTTTGACCGGCTTCCGGCGCTGATCGATGAGGCCGGTGCGTGGCTGCGGGAAGGGCGCCTGGTCAGTGACGAAACGATCGTTGACGGGCTGGAGAACGCGCCACAGGCGTTCATCGGCCTGCTGCGCGGTCACAACACCGGCAAGATGGTGGTTCGTCTATAAGGGGCAGTGGACCGCGGCGGACTGGCAAGCTCAGGCCGGGACCGGTACGCCCATCGAGGTAACGCCGGACAGTAGCTCAGCGGCGGCCTGCCCGCACGCGGTCGACGCACCGTAGGTGGCGATCGAGATGGTGCCGACGGCGGCGGCCGGCACCCCCATCTCCACCACGATGGTGTCTGGGCGGCCACCCAGCACGGCTTCCAGCGCCGCTGCCATCCAGGCGTGCCGGTGCGCGTCCCGCACCACCGCCACCAGCGGAACACCGGCCGCGTCCCGGAGGACCGCCTCGATCGCGGCGCGTCCGGTCGCGGAGTCGGCGAACGTGCTCGCGTCCAGCCGGCTGCCGACGGTACCGGGCATCAGCTCGGCCAGCGGTGCCAGCACCCCCCACGGCGTCTCCGGCGCGATCGCGAGGCTCATGGTCGGTGAGAACTCGGCGACGTAGGGGGCCTTCGGCAGCGGCCATGGTATTTCGGTCGCCTCGGAACGAACGCGCAGAGCCCGCCGCGCGGCTACCAGGCCGGGATGCGCACCGGCCCCGTTCACCGCGGAACGTGGTCCAGGCAGCCGCACGACGCGGCTCCACGCGGCGATGGCGGCGACCCGGCTCGCCGCCTCGGCGAGCCGCGCCTCCGGAAGGGTGCCGCCGACGACGGCCGCGACGATCGCGTCACGCAGGGCGGCGGCCACGTTCTCGCCGGGGTCCTCGCCACCGATGCAGATGGCGTCGGCGCCGGCTGCAAGCGCCGCAACGGTGGCTCCGGCCAGGCCGTACCGTCGCGCGACCGCCCGCATCTCGATGGCATCGGTGACGATCAGCCCGCGGAAGCCGAGCTCATCGCGCAGCAGGCCGGTAAGGATGGCCGGGCTCAGGGTGGCGGGCAGGTCCGGGTCGATGGCCGGCACGATGAGGTGCCCGGTCATCACCGCCTGCACGCCAGCGTCGATCGCGGCCCGAAAGGGCGGCAGCTCGCAGGCGTCCAGGCGGGTCCGGTCGGCCGGGATCAGCGGAACGTCATGGTGCGAGTCGACGGCTGTGTCGCCGTGGCCGGGGAAGTGTTTGGCACACGCCGCGACGCCGGCCGACTGCAGGCCCCGTACCCATGCCGCGGTGTGCCTGGCTACCAGTTCCGGCTCGGAGCCGAAGGCGCGCACACCGATCACCGGATTGTTCGGGTTGGAGTTGACGTCCGCGTCCGGCGCGTAGTTCAGGGTGATGCCGAGCGCACGCAGTTCCTCGCCCAGGTGACGGGCGACGGCGGCGGTCAGGTCGATGTCGTCGGCGGCGCCGAGTGCCAAGTTGCCGGGCCGGGAACTGCCACGATGAGCCTCAACCCGGGTGACGTCACCGGCCTCCTCGTCGATGGCGATCAGCACGCCCGGCGATTCCGCCGTCAGCGCCGACGTGAGCGCCGAGGTCTGCTCCGGGTTGACGATGTTGCGCGAATAGAGGACGACCGAACCGAGGCCCTCGCTCAACCGTCGGCGCACCCAATCCGGCGGAGTGGTGCCGTCGAACCCCGGCTGAAGCACCGCGTCGGCGAGTTGGGAGAGACGCCGGTCCATCTCTGGCCACCTCCGCGCAGTTTCGTTGTCTAGGGGCGGCCCCCGTCTGAGCCGGCAACAGAAAACATTGTTGACAGTACGGCCTTAATAGTCAAGAAACCTTTCAGTTCGAATCTCCGGGTTGCCCTCCCAAAGCATTCGAACCTGTGTTCGAATATGCCGGTGGAACGCAGAAAGTACTGGTGGAACGGCAAGTGGGGGCGGCTGGCCCGGCGTGATGTCCTGCTTTACGAAGATGGTGGGCAGTGGTGGGTACAGGCGCGGGAGGGCGGTGCCGAGGGGCGCAGCCGGTGGCTGGATTTTCCGGACGAGGATCGCGCACTGGACTGCGTCCGTGCTCTCATCGCCGGAACCGACCGGTGGCGGGAGATGGATTGACGGTCTCGGGACGTTTGGACAACGGATCGCCGTCGATCAGCCCAACTACGCAACGAATCTCCGGGAGCGCGCACGATCCCGAATCGGCCCCGCCGGTAGCGTCGAGTCGTATTCCCGGACGTGCGCTGACGCGTGGTGACCCACGTGCTGGCCGGCGCGTTCGGGGCAGGCAACCGCGCAGCACGTACCGACCAGCAACCGCGCAGCACGTACCGACCAGCAACCGCGCAGCACGTACCGACCAGCAACCGCGCAGCACGTACCGACCAGCAAAGGAACCGCGATGATCACCACCACGGACCGGACCACTCCGGCGTTGGCCGAGGCCGAGGCGTGGACCGCCCACAACTACCACCCGTTGCCGGTCGTGATCGCCGACGGCGAGGGCGCCTGGGTCACCGACGTGGACGGTCGGCGCTACCTGGACTGCTTGGCCGGCTATTCGGCGCTCAACTTCGGGCATCGTCATCCGGCGTTGATCGCGGCGGCGCACGCTCAACTGGATCGGGTGACGCTGACCAGCCGCGCGTTCGTGCACGACCAGTTCGGACCGTTCTGCCACGAGCTGGCCGAACTCTGCGGTACCGACCTGGTCCTGCCGATGAATACCGGCGCCGAAGCGGTGGAGACGGCGATCAAGGTCGCCCGCAAGTGGGGCTACCAGGTTAAGGGCGTCCCGGACGGCCAGGCGAAGATCATCGTGGCGGCCGACAACTTCCACGGCCGTACCACCACGATCATCAGCTTCTCCACCGATCCCGATGCCCGCAACGACTTCGGCCCGTACACACCGGGCTTCGAGGTCGTGCCGTACGGCGACCTGGACGCGCTGGTGGCGGCCATCGACGGCAATACGGTCGCGGTCCTGCTCGAACCCATCCAGGGTGAGGCCGGCGTGATCGTGCCGCCGGCCGGCTACCTGGCCGGGGTTCGCAAGGCGACCAGCGAGCGCCAGGTGCTGTTCATCGCCGACGAGATCCAGTCCGGCCTGGGCCGCACCGGTGCCAATTTCGCGGTGCAGCACGAGGGTGTAGTGCCGGACATGTATGTGCTCGGCAAGGCACTGGGTGGCGGGGTGGTCCCGGTGTCTGCCATCGCCGGCTCCCGGGAGGTGCTCGGCACCTTGAAACCGGGCGAGCACGGATCAACGTTCGGCGGGAACCCGCTGGCCTGCGCCGTGGCCCGGGCGGTGATCGAACTGCTCAACACCGGCGAGTTCCAGAGCCGGGCGGCTGAACTGGGCACGCGCCTGCACGAGCGGCTGAACGCGCTGATCGGGCAGGGCGTCACGGCCGTGCGGGGACGAGGTCTGTGGGCAGGCGTGGACATCGAACCGGGGCTGATGACCGGTCGCGAGGCCAGCAAGCGGTTGATGGCACTCGGCGTGCTGGCGAAGGATACGCACGGCCAGACCATCCGGCTCGCCCCGCCGCTGTGCATCACCGCCGACGAGGTGGACTGGGCTGTGGATCGTCTCGCTGAGGTGCTGTCCGGCGCCGCCTAGGTCTGGATCGGTCCGTCATGAGGTGGGCGCCGAGCGATGGACGTGCGGGTCACGACGCGTGACGTAGTTCACGCATCCGATGCGTGTGTTGGTGGTCTTGACGGGTTGGCGGCGTGATCGCCGGAGTCTGCGCGACATGCGCAAACTTGTCCGGCCGCGGTGATGAGGCGTTTACGCTGCGGGACGCTACGCTTGCGACAGCCCGCCATCGCGGGTTGACGCTCTTACGTGCATGAAAGTAAGTTTCAGCCGTGGCCAATCGCGCGAAGGTTTCCGCAGTACGCGAGCCCGGCGGGCTGATAGTCCACATCAATGGATTGCTGCCATCGCTGTCGCCGGCGGAGCAGCGCGTCGCGCGCCTGGTCATCGCCGATCCGGCCGAGGCTGCCCGGCATACCATCACGCATCTGGCGACCCAGGCCGGGACATCGGAGGCCACGGTCATCCGGTTCTGCCGGTCGGTCGGCATGGACGGCTATCCACAACTGCGGATCCGGCTGGCGGCCGAGGCGGCGCGCCGGGTCGAGCCGCCGGACAACCGGATCATCGGCGGGGATATTCCGCCAGGCGCCGATGTCGCCCAGATCATCGCCACCATCGCATTCAATGACGCCCGCGCTGTTGAGGAGACGGCCGAGCAACTCGACGCCACGGCCGCCGAAAAGGTGATCGATGCCATCAACGGCGCCGGCCGAGTCGAGATCTACGGCGCCGGAGCCAGCGGATTCGTGGCCGCTGACTTCCAGCAGAAGCTGCACCGGATCGGCCGGTCGGCGTATTACTGGCCAGACATCCACACCGCGCTCGCCTCGGTGGCCCTGCTCAGTCGGGGAGACATCGCCATCGGGATCTCCCACACCGGCACCACGCTCGACGCGATCGAGTTGCTCAGCCTGGCTCGCGAGCACGGCGCCACCACCGTGGCGATCACCAACTTCCCACGCTCGCCGATCACCTCGGTCGCCGATCATGTACTCACCACCGCCGCGCGCGAGACGACCTACCGGTCCGGCGCCATGGCCAGCCGGCTAGCGCAGTTGACCGTCGTGGACTGCATCTTCGTCGGCGTCGCGGCCCGCGGCCGGGCCCGGACCAAGCGAGCCCTCGAGGTGACCGCCGCGGCGGTCACAGCTCGGCGAGCGGCAAATGGCATCAGCAGCAGAAAAGCCTAAATCAGCCGATGATTCGCGATTGATAATAAATCGCATGCCCGTCGGCCTCTCACCTATCCGACGTTCGGTCAGTCCCGAATGCCCCTTATGACGAACATGGTGCAGCGCCAGGTGTAGATCCGATGCCAGCGGGCATAACCCAGCCGTGGGCAGCGTTGTGGATGATCGGCATCACATTGGCGTGCATTTCATCGGCTCTCAGTGGTCTCGCCGAAAACATCCAGGTAATCCCCAGGACCATCTGCGAACCTAACGGTCCGGCCACGCGTCTAGTAAGTAGCGCAGGCATTCCCGGTCGTCACTAAAAAGTGACCTGGACAACGACGTCAAATGGAATCTCTTGTGCGTCTCGCCTGTTGAGTTGGGGGCAGGTCGGGGGACAGATGTCGGCGCGGACGCGGCGCCGACAGCGCGACATGACGGGGAGGGGCCCGAGCGTGAACGAAACCAAGGTGACAGTGCTGCGCACCGACGAGGTCGCCGAGGAACGCGACCTGGTAGGCGTGTACCTGCACGAGATTTCCCGGACTCCGTTGCTGGACGCGGCGCAGGAAGTCGACCTCGCGAAGGACATCGAGGCCGGGCTGTACGCCGAGTATCTCCTCGAGCAGGACGCGCCGCCGGAGCGCTGGAGCGCCGCCGATCTGCGCGCCATGATCCGCAAGGGCGAGATCGCCAAGGACCTGTTCATCCGGGCCAACCTGCGGCTCGTGGTGTCGATCGCTCGCCGTTACGTGCGCAGCGGCATGCCGATGCTGGATCTGATCCAGGAAGGCAACACCGGCCTGGTCCGCGCCGTGGAGAAGTTCGACTACGAGCGCGGGTTCAAGTTCTCCACCTACGCAACATGGTGGATCCGCCAGGCGATCAGCCGGGCGATCGCTCAGCAGGAGCGAACCGTGCGCCTGCCGGTTCACCTGGTCGAGGACGTCAACCGGATGCGCAACGTGGTTCGTCAGCTGACCCGTGAACTGGGTTCCGAGCCCGAGCCGCAGCAGGTCGCAGACTCTCTCGGCGTGAGCGTGGAGCGGATCGCCGAGCTCAAGCGGTGGTCGCAGGACACCGTCTCACTGGACACCCCGGTCGGTGATGACGGCGACACCAGCCTCGGCGATCTTGTCTCGGACAACGACGCCCCGTCTCCCGAAGACCTGGTACTCGCCGACATCGAGCGGACCCGCATCTCCGGGCTCCTGGGGCACCTCGATGACCGGTCGGCCGGCATCATGCGCGCCCGATACGGACTCGAAGACGGCCGGGAGCACTCGCTCACCGAGGTGGCCTCGCGCTTCTCGCTTTCCCGCGAGCGGATCCGGCAACTGGAGATCCAGGCGCTCGGCCGGCTGCGCGAGCTGGCTCGCGCGGAGGGGCTGCGCGCCGCGTAGCGCGGCACAGCACAAACGGTACTGAACACGCGGTACTGAACAGGCGGTACTGAACAGCATCGGGGACGGTCACGTGCGGGGGGCATGTGACCGTCCCCGATGCATGTGCGGGCGATACCAGCGTAAAGATCAGCTAGGCCCTCGATGCCTGCACCAGATCGGTCAAGTCGGCGATCTGGCGGTGAAGGCGCTGGTGCTCGGCGTACAGCTCGGCGATCGCGGTACCGAGAGCTTCGACGCGCTCCTCGGCTTTCACATCGGTCTCGTAATCGTGCTGGGCCAGCTCCGCGGACACCTGATCGCTGCGCTTGGCCGCGATCAGCAGGATCGCGCCCTGCAGGGCGGCCAGGCAGCTGAGCACGAGATTGAGAAGGATGAACGGGTACGGGTCGAACGGGCGGCCGCGCAGTCCATTGCCGAGCATCCAGATCGCGAGGAACACCAGCGCGCCGAATACGAAGATCCATGAGCCCATGCCGTTTCGCAGCCGGTCAGCCGACCGCTCGCCGAAGGTCAGCTGATCCCCGGTCCGGATGGCCGGATGCACCTTGCGGTGCCGGGTCAGCCGGGTGACTATCCGATCTATTTCACGACTCTGCTTCTCATCGCTCATAGCCGCACACGCTACTTCGAGGCGTGCCGTTGCTCGATCCGTCAGGCGGGCACCTGGGCCACCACGAAGACGCGACGGAACGGCAACACGGTGCCGTACCCGCGGGGTGGGAACACCTCCCGGAACGCCGCGCGGACCTCGGCCAGGAACTCGCTGCGATCATCCGGGTTCAGCGCGTCCAGGTACGGTCGCAGGCCACTGCCCCGGAACCAGTCCACCACCGGATCTTCTCCGGGAAGTACGTGCAGGTAGGTGGTCTCCCAGGCATCCACGACGCAACCAAGATTGCCCAGGACATCGGTGTACGCGTCGGCGGTGCGTACCGCCCCTGAGGTTTCGGCCAGCGCGCCGGCCCGGCGAACCCCGTCGAAGGCGCCCGACCACCGGCGCGATCCGGTGATGGCATCCAGTGCGTCGGCGGCGCGCCGATCCGCGTTCACCGGCACCTGGAAGGCGAACGATCCGCCTGGCCGTAACGCCCTGATCCAACCAGGAAAGAGGTCCACGTGGTCGGGCACCCAGTGCAGCGCGGCGTTGCTGACGATGACATCAACCGGCTCGGCCGGATGCCATGAGGTGAGGTCGCCGACCGCGAACATCAGGCGCTCGCTGGCGTGCGACGAGGCGGCGTCAATCATCTCGGTCGAGCTGTCCAGGCCTAGGACGTGTGCGGCTGGCCAGCGATCCAGCAGCGTCCGGGTGACGTTGCCAGCCCCGCAGCCGAGGTCCACCACGGTTCGCGGATCGGCGGTGCGGATCCGGCCGATCAGATCGTGGAACGGCCGAGCGCGTTCGTCGGCGAATCGGAGGTACTGCTCGGGATTCCAGGACGGCGATGTCATGAGTTGATACATACCCGCCTGGCGGCCGGATTGCGCGCTCATCAATCGGACGGACGTCGGAACCGGCGCGTGATGTGCGAGGCTAAATAGGCTTGTTGCCTGGCAAATGCGATGTCTAGTATCGGATTCGTGACGCAGTTCCGGATCAGTGAAGCTGCTGAGCTTCTCGGCGTCAGTGCCGACACGGTGCGCCGATGGGCGGATTCCGGCCGGCTGCCGGCCGAGCGTGACGTCAACGGCCACCGGGTCGTCGACGGCTCGGCGCTGGCCACCTACCTGCGCACCCACGGCCGGACTGATCCGGAAGCCAGCGCCAGCTCGTCCGCGCGCAACCGGTTCCCCGGGCTGGTCACCGGCATCAAGAAGGACACCGTGATGGCCCAGGTCGAGATCCAGGCCGGCCCATTCCGGGTGGTCTCGCTGCTGAGCCGGGAGGCGCTCGACGACCTTGAACTGGAGATCGGCGATGTCGCGGTCGCGGTGGTCAAATCCACCACGGTCATCGTGGAAACCCCGTAACGGAGGACAGATGCGCATCCGCACGGCCGGGATCCTGCTCGGTCTCATGGCGCTCATCGGAACCGGCGCGGCAGGCGGTTGCGGGTCGTCATCGGCCGGCTCATCGAGCGGGTCGGAGAACCTCACGGTGCTCGCCGCCGCCTCGCTTACCGAAACCTTCAACCAGCTCGGAAAGCAGTTCGAGCGGGCGCACCCTGGCACCAAGGTGACGCTGTCGTACGGCGGCTCGTCGACGCTCGCGCAACAGATCGTCCAGGGCGCACCCGCCGACGTGTTCGCGGCCGCGTCGCCGACCACGATGAAGACGGTCACCGACGCCGGGCAGGCCGCTGGCAGCCCGACCGTGTTCGTCCGGAATCAGCTCGTCATCGCGGTCGCACCGGGCAATCCGAAGGGCATCACGTCCCTTGCCGACCTCGCCAAGCCCGGGCTCAAGGTGGTGCTCTGCGAGGACGCGGTGCCCTGCGGCGCCGCCGCCGGAAAGGCGCTGGCCGTGGCGCACGTGAGGCTGTCGCCGGCCTCGAAGGAGCAGGATGTCAAGGCGGCGCTCGCCAAGGTGTCGCTCGGAGAGGCGGACGCGGCGCTGGTCTACCGCACCGATGTCAAATCGGCCGACGGCCAGGTGGACGGGATCGAGTTCCCGGAGTCGGCCGAAGCGATCAACGACTACCCGATCGTCGCCCTCAAGCACGCGAAGGACGCGAAACTGGCCGATGAGTTCGTGGCTTTCGTCCAGACCGCGCCGGCATTGTCGGTGCTGACCGCCGCCGGTTTCCAGGCACCGTGACCTCGATTCTTGATGGCGGCCCGCGCCGGAGTGATCCGGTGCCGGATCGGCGGCGTGCTCCGGCCATGCTGACCGTGCCCGCGGCGATCGGGCTGCTGTTTTTGGTGCTGCCCCTGGTCGGACTGCTGGTCCGGGCACCGTGGTCGCGGATGGGGGCGGTCCTCACCGAGCCGGCCGCGCTGACCGCGCTACGGCTGTCGGTCGAGACCGCGACCGCGAGCACCGTGCTGTGCCTGCTGTTCGGCATTCCGGTGGCGTACCTGCTGGCCCGGGCACGGTTTCCCGGCCAGCGGGTGGTTCGCGCGCTGGTGACGCTGCCGCTGGTGCTGCCGCCGGTGGTGGGCGGCATCGCGCTGTTCACCGCATACGGGCGGCTCGGCGTCGTCGGCCAGTGGTGGGATCGATGGTTCGGATACACGCTGCCGTTCACGACGGCGGCCGTGGTTGTCGCGCAGACCTTTGTGGCGATGCCGTTCCTGGTCATCGCGGTGGAGGGAGCGTTGAGGACCGCCGACGCGCGGTACGACGAGGCGGCCGCCACGCTGGGTGCCAGCCGCTGGACCACCTTCCGCCGGGTCACGTTGCCGCTGGTCGCGCCCGGCGTCGCGGCCGGAACCGCCTTGTGCTGGGCGCGGGCGATAGGCGAGTTCGGTGCCACCATCACGTTCGCCGGCAATCTATCCGGTACGACACAGACCATGCCGTTGTACATCTACCGGGCGCTTGAGACCTCTGCTCCGGACTCAGCGATCGCGCTGAGCCTGCTGCTGGTCGCGGTCTGCGTGGGCGCCCTGCTGGTGCTGCGCGGGCGATGGATGGGCGCCAGATGAGCGACTTGAGCGCGACCTTCACGGTGCGACGGCCACCGAGCTTCGCCCTGAACCTCACACTGTCGGCGATGCCCGGCGAGGTGGTGGCCTTGCTAGGCCCGAACGGCGCCGGCAAGACCACGGCGTTGCGGGCCCTGGCCGGGTTGGTGCCGCTGGAGTCCGGTCGCATCATGGTCGACGGGACCGATATCAGCGCACTCCCGCCGGAGCGCCGCCGAGTGGGCATGGTGTTCCAGGACTACCTGCTCTTCCCGCATCTGTCGGCGTTGGACAACGTGGCGTTCGGGCCCCGGTCGGCCGGGGCGTCGAAGACGGCCTCACGGGTGATCGCCACACGATGGCTGGATCGGGTCGGGCTGGCCGATCTGGGCGGATCCCGGCCGGCGCAGCTATCCGGCGGCCAGGCGCAACGGGTGGCGCTAGCGCGAGCCCTCGCCTCCGAGCCTCGCCTGCTGCTGCTGGACGAGCCGTTGGCGGCGCTGGACGCGCGTACCCGAGCCGACATCCGCGCCGACCTGCGCCGGCATCTGACCGGATTCGATGGTGCCTCGATCGTCGTGACGCACGACCCACTCGACGCCATGGTGCTGGCCGACCGCATCGTCGTCGTCGAGTACGGCCGGCAGGTCCAGGCCGGCACTCCGGCCGAGATCGTGCGGCATCCCCGTACCGACTACGTGGCGCGCCTGGCCGGGCTGAACCTGTATCGAGGGACGGCCGCGCACGGCCTGGTCGCACTCGACACCGGTGGTCACCTGGCGACCGGTGACGACGTCACCGGCCCGGCGTTCGCCGCGTTTCCGCCGTCGGCGGTGTCGGTGTATCGCAACCGCCCGGACGGCAGTCCGCGCAATGTCTGGCGGGTCGAGGTCGACGGCGTCGAGCCGTACGCCGACCGGGTACGTGTCTCGTTCCGGGGCGAGCCGGCCGTGGCGGCAGAGGTCACCACGGCCGCGGCCGCCGAACTCGACCTGCGTCCCGGGGTCGATGCCTGGGTGGCGGTCAAGGCCACCGAGGTTCACGCGTACCCGGCTTGACCGCCCGGCGCGCTGATGAACCGGCCCCCGCACACCGTCGTGCGGGGCCGGTTCTGCCGATGTACCGGTCGCGGGTCGTCAGCGCCGGTCCTCACCTCAGGTGATGGTCGCGAGTCGACCGCGTCACGGTCGGCCGTAGCCGTAGATGGACTCCATATTGATCGGTGAGATCTTCACAACCTCGCCGAACGTCGGGGCGTGGATGACCTTGCTGTTGCCGATGTATATGGCCACATGCGATAGGCTGCCGTAGAACACCAGGTCACCGGGCTTCAACTGGCTCCGTGGCAGATGTGATACCTGGGTCCACTGCACCGACACCTTGTGGTAGAGAGAGACGCCGACCGAGCGGTACGCGGCCAGTGTCAGGCCGGAGCAGTCGTACGAGCTGGGCCCGTCCTGCGCCCATGCATATGGCTTACCCAGTTGGGCGTAGGCGAAGTTGACGACTTTGCCGCCTCGGCCCGGAAGGTATGGCGCTGCCGGGTGGCTGCCGCCGCTCGACACCGATGCCTGTCCGTAGAGTCTCTTGCGCTCGGCGAGCAGCTTGTTCAGCTTGCCGGTGATGGTCTTCTTCTGCTCGGCGAGGTTGAGTCGCTCCGCGTTCTCGGTAGCGATGACGTTGTCGAGCTGTACCTTGTCCGAGTTGTACTGACGCTGCAGGGCCGCGTAACTCTCGATTTCCTGGCGGCGGCTGCTCGCGTACTGGTTCATCACGGTCAGCTCGTCGAGCAGGTCCGCGGTGCTGTCCACCGAGACCAGTGTGGTCAGCGAGTCGATCGGGCCTGCCATGTACGCCTGCTGGGCAAGTGCCGCGACGCTGTCCCGGGCGGCGGCCAGTTGCTGTTGCAATGGCACCAGCTCGGCTTGCAGCTTGGCTTCCTTGATTTTGTTGGCCTTGAGCTGCTCAGTAACGCCGTTGTACTGCTCAACAATGGCTTCAAGGGCCTTGGACTGCTCCTTGATCTGCTGCCGTAGCGAACTGTCTGACGGCGTTGCCTGGGCAGGCGAGCCAGGCGCCACCACTCCGGTGCCGATAACGGCCCCGATCAGGGCGCCGATGGCGAGCAGGTGCAGCAGCCTTCGCGCGTAGCGCAAAGCGTCTCCTTCTTCCGGGACCGCTTACCGGGTTAGCTGACGGACTCGGGCGGGAAGAAGTCGCCCTACCATGACCCAGCGGGGGAGTGTCCATTGGCGGATAGCCAGCGGATCACGCTCGTGCTGACCACGGATTCGCCCCAATTACCTGGGTCCCCGGTTCGATGCGCCGCGAGGGGCCTCGGCGCTGTCGATTCAGCGGCGTCGTCCGGTGCCGGTCGGGGACGATCGGCTCTGCGGCCGGACAACTTTTTCAAAGTAACGCGATCGGTTGCGAGTGCAAGTTCGACGCGACGGAATGATGAAAGTTTGGCGTATTTTCTTGGTGAACCGCCTCATTGTCCGTCGTCGCTCTGGCCGAATTGGCGGTTGATCGACGCCGGATTGCCGGCGGTTGCCGCCGATCTCAGCGGTTCAGATGTCCGCTCGGATGGCCACGATCGTGGCATGGAGTGGGCGCACGCTGACGGAAAGTGTTGACTGGCTTAGGTTTCGGTGATTTCGAACCAGGATCTGCGTGGCTGACCAGCGGGTCCACTCTGCACTATGCCAATCTGCCACCTAGCAATGTGACACCTCTAGCGTAAATGGTCACGGGTGCGTAACAATGGAACGCAATCGATCCATTGAAGTGCTCATCGGATTTCCTCCGACGTAGCGACTCGAGACCGATGACGCGACAAGTGATCGTGGATGAGCGGCCGCACAGGGGTCGGACGGCAGCGCAGCCACGCCGACACGTTGAACGGCACCCGTGCCAGCGGGTGCCGTTCGCAGAACCTCCAAGCCCGGTGAGGCAGGTCAAGGAGGCCACCGTGTCCAATGCTACGTACACGACGCTAGGACAGCCAGAGGATCAACGAGATGTGACGTTGTACCGCCGGAACGGCGTGCACGTCACCCGGCGTTGGCTGATCGTGAACAGCCAGCGGTATGCGATTCGTGAGCTGCGGAATCTCCGCACTGCTCAGGGGGATCGGCGCCCGATCGGAACGGCAGCCATGATTGCCGCGGGCAGCCTGCTTGTGGTCATCATCGCAGCGGCGCAATCCATACCCATTCCGCCTTGGGTATCAATGGCCGTCGGACTTATGGTTCCGGCGGCCGTTGTCTTAATCGCCGCGGCCAACGCGCCGCGGGCGTGCGAGTTGTGGGCCGAGTACCGCGGTATGACCGTGCGGTTGCTGTGGCTGGATGACCGGGAGAGCTACAACCAGATTTGCCGCGCTCTGACCCGAGCCAAGGAGTGGCTGGGCTAGTCGAGATCGGCGGCGGCTCGCCGGATGAAATCCGAGGTTTCGTCCGGCGAGAGCGCCAACGACCGCAGCCGGTTGAAGGTCGCCCGGTAGAGTTCCACATCCTCGCCGCGTTCGACACCTTCCACGCCGTATGGTCCCTCGCGATACAGCATCGAGGGGATCTCGTCCTCGTCGAAGTCCATCAGGATGAACGCGCCGTGGCCGGGATAGATGCCCTTGGCGAACGGCACGACCTGGATTGAAACGTGGTCTTGCTGGTTCAACTCGACCAGCCGGAGGAGCTGAGCACGCATGACATCGGCGTCGCCGACACGGCGTCGGATCACCGCCTCGTCGAGGACAACCTGGAACTCGGGCGGCTCTTCCTGGTCGAAGAACTCCGACTGCCGTCGTCGCCGGATCTCGAGTAGCTTGTCGAGCTCCTCGGGTGATGCCGGCTTTGGCAGGTTCCCGCGGATCGCTTCGAGCGCGTAGTCCATAGTCTGAATTAGCCCCGGTACCACCGCCCCTTGGAAGTGGCAGACGCGAGTGGCGTTCGGTTCCAGTCCGGTGGCGTAGACGAACCCGGGGGGCATCTGATCGCGGAGGGTTTGCCACCACGGTGCCTTCCGGGCGCTGCGGGCCAGTTCGATAAGCGGGGCGGTGTCGGTCACCCCGTACAGGCTGAGCAGGGCGCGAAGGTCGGTCACCGAGATGCCGACGCTGCCGGATTCGATCCGGATCACCTTCGACAGGCTCCAATCCAGCGCGACGGCGACCTGGTCCTGGGTAAGGCCCCGATTGTCCCGATGGCGGCGCAGGATGGTGCGGAGGCGGCGGCGGTGGAGTGACGGGGCTGAGCCGGTAGACATCGGCAAACGATCTCCTGGAGTTGGATGGAGTTCGCACCAAGATATATAAGTCAAACAGGGCAGACTGCTAGGTGGCAACTTGCGATTTGGCACATCTACCCGAAGCGGTGATCTTTGCGCGTACGCCACGGCGTGGCGACCGTCGTGTGTCACTACCGGGAAGTAGGGTCGGAAGGTCTATTGACCTGCGGGGCGCCACTCCGATAGATCTTCTTTTGATTGTCAATCACAGTGGCGTCGCCTGAGTTTTGTCGGAACCCATGCGGTGGGGCGGACGAATGGGTCATACTGGACGGTGCTTGAGCTACGTCGACTGTCCGTCGAGAAAGCATGAGGGAAAGATCGTGGAAGATTCCCGTCCAAGCTGGGCACGTAGCTCCTTCTGCGCTAACGATGGCTGCGTGGAAGTGGCGCGCGTCGGTACCGAGACTTGGGTCCGCGACTCCAAGCTGGGAGAAGCGAGTCCGGTCTTGACGTTTGACGAGGCTGAGTGGCGGGCCTTTCGCGAAGGCATAGTCTCTGGAGAGTTCTAAAACGACTTGTGATCCGGCCGGGCGAGCATGCTCGCCCGGCCGTCGCGCGTCCGCCGCCTATCGCTGCAAGCCATCCCAAGACCAGCGGGGAATGGTAAGGCCATCGGGTACGTCGTCGGCGGAGTCGTGATACGCCACCATCGTCGTGGTGGTGGCCCACGCGAAGTAGTCGTGCAGGACCTGCCGGAGCGGCTCGCTCACCAGCCCGGCATCGTCGAGCGCCTGGTCGAAGCAGGCGACGGCGCGGCGGTCCATTTCCCCGTGGAGGCCGTTACCACTGTGGATTCGCACCACGAAGGTCTCGTCTCCGTAGGAGCCGGAATAGACCGGAGGGCCGCCGAGGGCTTCACCCCAGTACGCCGCCAGCCGTTCGTTGTGCTGGGGGTGGAACCCGTGACTGAATGCATGGCTGACCACCTCGTCGGCCATGACGCGCGTGTGCCACGCGTCGGCCAGCCGGCGGAGGCCGTCGGCACCGCCGGCCGCCTCGTAAACGCTCTGCATTGTTCGAGAATGCCAGCGTTGCCGTAGCTGGACAATCGATCTCGACCTACGTTCGCCGTCCACGCGCTTGGCCCCGCGATCGGTCGTTTGTCACATACCGGGCATGCCCGGCTGCATGGGGGTGCCGGACGCGCCGACCAGCATGGCCAGGAACATGTAGGCCATGCCGAGGCTCATCAGGACAAGGCTGGCACGGAGCAGGGTGTCCGACCGGGTGGCAGTGCGGGGCCGGTCGGTCCGGACTGCGACCGCGAGCCCGCCGGTGGGCTCAACCGGGGCCGCGATGTCAACGTCGGGCAGCGGTTCGCCAAGGCGCGGCTCGGACATCCTTACGTACCCGAAAGCCCAGCCGAGCGCCTCGATCGTGAACCAGATGACCAGTGCCGTCGTCAATGCGCCGACCGGATGGGCCATCGCCGCGAACATGAAGATCATGGCAGCCAGATCAACCGCCGCGATCAGCCAAAGGCCGGCCACGGGAGCCTGCCTCAACAGCTCCGCCGAGATAAGGGCCAGTACCACGGCAAGGGCGACGGCGAAGACGACCTCGCCCGCGACGGCCCCGACCGGCATGTGACCAGGCCAGTACATGTCGATCATGCCCGCGGCCATCAGCGTGTGGCTCGCGTGCCATAGCCGGGCTCGGCCCGGCATCGTAACCATGTGGGAAATGTGCAGGCAGAGCACCACGACGTAGATCGCGGTCCACGCTAGGCCGATCCATTCCGGCACCAAGCTGTAATTCATCTGCGTCCTTTCGTCGGGGATCCGGTGCCCGCTTGCGTCGACCGTGCGAGCCCCGACGTCGCCGCGGCTCGGCTTTCTTGACTCCTCGGTGGCGGTAACGCTGCCAGCGACATAGAAGTGCGCGCGATAGGCCTGGTAGTTCCCAGGTCTTCCGGGCACCAGCCGCAGACGGTCGTGGCACGACTCGCGACCCACAGGTAGGTCACAATGGGGTCATGAGATCCGGGGTGCCGTGCTGCTGGGCGCGGGCGATCTTGGCGGCGCCGGCTGATGGGGCGCCGCCGGACGCGCGTGCCTGCGAGTCCCCGCGGTGCGGGCTGGGCGGCTGCCGGTACACCTCGGCGGAGGGCACGATGGAGTTGTCCCGGTTGGTGGACGACGTGACGGCGGACACGCCGTCACCCGAGGACTTGACGGCGATGGCGATGAAGCGCCTGGAGGCGGAGGGGCTGTTGCCACCTTGCCCGGAGTGACCGATCGCGGCGTTGATATCGTTTGGGGCGGGTTCGCGGGCCGGTCTGGCCGGTGCTGGGAAGGAGGTTGTCGGGTGGGTGAAGCGGCGCCTTCAGCAACCCCCGACGACCTCGCTGATCTTGCTATCCGTGCGCGGGACGGCGACCGCGAGGCGGTAGCCGAACTGGTGGCGCGGACGGCTCCACGCGTATGGCGGATCTGTGCCGCGCTGGTCGACGCCGCGTCGGCGGATGATCTGATGCAGGACACCTTCGTGCGGGCTCTGCAGTCGCTACCGACGTTTCGCGGCGAGGCACCGGTCTGGCGATGGCTGGTCACGATCACTCGGCGCGCGTGTGCGCAGGAGATCGCGCGACGGCAGGACCGCCGGCAGATGACGACGCGGCTGGACTCGATCCGGGTGGAGCCGGTGGCGGGGCCGGCCACCGTCGTGGAATTAGCCGATGCGCTGCGGCGTTTGCCCCGTCAGCGCCTGGAGGCGTTCCTGCTGACATCGGTTGCGGGACTCTCCTATGCGGAGGCGGCGGACGTCTGCGAGTGCCCGGTGGGCACCATCCGCAGCCGGGTGAGTCGCGCACGAACCGATCTGCAGGAGATGCTGTTCCCGCCGGATGCGGCGCATCGCCGCGCAATCTCGTAGCGCGAGCCAGTAGACATCCGCACATCCGCACATCCGCACATCCGCGCATCGCACGGTGACCGGTCACATGGTGCTTCAGGCGATTCTGCGCCGGTAGGCGATCATCGCGAGCGCGTACGCGATGACGAGGACGCCGACGCACCAGGCCAGCGCGGTCCAGATGTCGTTCCCGACCGGCTGCTGGGCCAGCAGTTCCCGGATCGTGTTGACGATAGAGGTGACGGGCTGGTTGTCCGCGAAGGCGCGTACCGGCGTGGGCATGGTGTCGGTGGGAACGAACGCGGAGCTGATGAAGGGCAGGAAGATGATCGGGTAGGAGAAGGCGCTGGCGCCGTCGGTCGAGCGCGCCAGCAGTCCGGCGATCACGGCGATCCAGGTCAACGCAAGGGTGAACAGGGCCAGGATCCCGGCGACGGCGAGCCAGGCCAGGACTCCCGCCGACGAGCGAAAGCCGATCGCGAGCCCCACCAGGACGATGACTGCCGCTGAGACGGCGTTGGACACCAGCGAGGTCAGTACGTGTCCCCACAGCACGGACGATCGTGCGATCGGCATGGAGTGGAACCGTTCGAAGATGCCGCTGCGCATATCAATGAACAGCCGGTAGCCGGTGTAGGAGATCCCGCTGGCGATGGCGATGAGCAGGATGCCGGGCATCAGGTAGGTGGCGTAGTTGTCGGTGCCGGTCTGGATGGCGCCGCCGAAGACGTAGCGGAACAGCAGCAGGAACGCGATCGGCATGATCGTGACCGTGATGATGGTGTCCACGCTGCGGGTGACGTGTCGCATGGTCCGCCCGAACATCACTCCGGTATCGCCGATGACATGAGTGGTCATCACTGCTCCTTGACATAGTCAACCGGAGCGTTGTCGCTGTCCGGTGCCGTACGGCTAGCGGGAGTCCGGGCACGCCCGACGATCGCCAGGAAGATTTCCTCGAGAGTGGGTTGCCGTCTTACGTACTCGACCTTCGCCGGCGGCAGCAGACTGCGTAGCTCCGCCAACGTTCCGGACACGATGATCGTGCCCTCGTGCAGGATGGCGATGCGGTCGGCCAGCTTCTCGGCCTCCTCCAGGTGCTGAGTGGTGAGCAAGATCGTCGTTCCGCCCTCGGCGAGGCTTTCGATCACCTGCCACACCTCGATGCGGGCTTCCGGGTCCAGCCCGGTGGTGGGCTCGTCGAGGAAGATGACCGGCGGTTCGCCGATGAGGCTCATGGCGATGTCGAGGCGGCGCCGCATGCCACCCGAATAGGTCGACACCCGTCGCCCGCCCGCTTCGGCCAGACCGGACCGTTCGAGTAGCTCGTCCGCGACCCGCCCCGGGCCTTTCACCCGCCGCAGTTTGCCCACCATGACCAGGTTCTCCCGGCCGGTCAGCACCTCGTCAACCGCGGCGAACTGCCCGGTGAGGCTGATCGACTCCCGGACTCGCGCCGGCTGGGACATCACGTCGAATCCGTGGACGCTGGCCGCGCCACCGTCCGGCTTGAGCAGGGTGCTGAGGATTCTCACGATCGTGGTCTTGCCGGCGCCATTGGAGCCGAGCAGCGCGAAAATGCTCCCGCTCGTAACGGCGAAGTCCACGCCGCGCAAGACCCGCAGCTTGCCATAGGACTTCTGCAATCCCTTGACTTGGATCGCCGGGTTCTGCGCCTCCATTGCTCGCCTCTCCCTACTCAACAATCACGTTGGACAGGTCGGCCCCGAGAGCCTTGAGGCCGGCGTACGTCAGCTTGTCCATGCGAGCCCCCTCGAAGTTCACGGTGCGGATGGCGTTGCGGTACTTACGGCTCGTGGCGCGAAAGGACACATCGCGCAGTGTCGCGCCCCGGAACGTGACGCCTTCCAGTGCCGCGCGCTCGAACTTGACGCTGGTGAAGGTCGACCCGTCCAGGTTCAGGCCGCGCAGATCGGAGTAGGTGAAGTCCACGCCGACGAAGGTGCAGCCATCGAAGACGGTGCCCCGCAGGTCGGTCTTGCGAAACGCGACGTCGGTGAGAGCGGCACCGGCGAACCGGACGTCGCCGAGCCCGGACATGCTCAGGTCGGCGCGCACCAGTACGGCACCGCGGAAGGTGGCCCGCGACAACTCGGCCGTCGTCATCTTCACATCGGTGAGCCTGGCGTCGTCGAAATTCGCGTCCGCTACGTCGCTGCTCTTGAACGAGGCGCCGGTGAGTTCGGCCCCGGTGAAGTCGGCGCCCCGCAGCGCGCTGGTTCCGAACCGTCCGTCGCGCACCGTGACGCCCGCGAAATCGCTTCCACGCAGGTCGCTCGAATCGAACCTGGTCAGCACCTGCCGCTCCAGATGCCGGGACAGGTTGGATACCTCCCGCACGGTCTGCTCGATATCGCCGATGCTGTCGATGGTCAGCTCGAACGCGGTCGCGTCGTCTTTGCCCTCGGCTTGGAGCTCACGGAACCGTTCCCGCAAGTCGGCAAGAAGGTCCGCCTTGAGCTCGCTGATGCTCCTCGTGCCGTCGTAGGGAGCGAAGACGCCGTTGACGTACTCGCCCAGCTTGTCGCTCATCGTTGTCCCCTCATAGCAATGTGTCGAGCACGCGCTTGGCGTAGTCCCAGTTGGCCCGATTGCGGGCGTAGGTCGCCCTGCCCTTTTCGGTGATCCGGAAGTACTTGCGCCGGCCGCCTTGCGATTCGTCGCCCCAGTACCACGTGATGTCGCCGTCCGCCTCAAGGCGTCGGACACTGGAATACATCGTGGCTTCCTTGAGCTCGTATTCGCCGCGCGAGCGCTCGGCGATCAACTTGACGATCTCGTAGCCGTAGCGGTCCGCTTCGGTCAGCACTCGCAAGATCATTGTGTCGGTGTTCCCGCGCAGCAAATCGGATGTGACCTTGCTCGTGCTCATGCCAGTACCTCCGAGATGAACGGTAAGAGCACAGTACTGTGACTGTCAAGGTAGTTGGCCGGACCGAGTACTCGGATGGTTGCGGTAGCGATTCGAGATCGCGACGCCGAACGGGCGGGCCGGGAGGATCGGTGCCGAGCGCCAGCAGTACGCCGTGCAGGGCGTTCGCGGTGGTCTCCATGCCGGAGCGGTGCCGGTTATGCCAGTCGGCAGAGGCCGGTCCGCCGATCAGCAGCGCCACGCTCGTGGGTAAGGCCCGCAGTGGCGAAGCCCATGACCGTCACCCGGCCGACCTGCTCGGCGAGCCGGTGCAAGTACCCGGCTTTGACGTGTGCCACCCTGCGCTGCGCAAAGCGCATCACTGTTAGTGCGCTGCCACACCGAACGGCGGCAAAGCCCCGTATGTGTGCTGCTAGCGCGCCCGGCAGGACTCGAACCTGCGACCTGGGGATTAGAAGTCCTCTGCTCTATCCAACTGAGCTACGAGCGCATGCCGACGAAGGCTATCGTCCTGACCTGACCTGATCATCATCCGGGCCCGGCCGGGGCGTTGGCCTCCCTGAAAGTCTTGGGCCGGGCGGCCGTCTGGTCAAGCCAGTTCGGGCGCCGTCACGGATGGCCTGGTGACGCTTCTCCGGCTTCTCCGTCGGCGAGGCTCGCCCGGTTGCGCGGGTGACAAGCGGTTGCCTGGTGGTGCCGCGAGGCGGTGCGCGTGTCGCCCACGGTGCGGTGTGCGCCGCCGGCGGCACGGCCATTCAAGGGGCGATCGACCTGCTATGACCGGTGAATCGGAAAACACCTCTTATATGGCGTTGTTCGGCTTTGATGAAGGTAGTGCAGACACTTTGTACCCGTTAGGGGGAGAGATGTCCTCTACTGCATCACCCGGAGACGCCGCCTTGCCCGGAGAAGCCCAGATTGCGCGGGATTCCGAGGTGTCCGTCGAGTCACATGGCCAGACGGGCCTCGCGATAGCCACAACGCGCAACACATCACCCTGGTGGATATTCCTGGCCACCGGGCCATTGTGGATCTTGATCGCATGGGTCGTGCTGCGCTTCAACTACCGCTCGGTTGCCGCCATCGCGGTCCTGGCCGGTACCGTCATCCTGCTGGCCGCCATCGCCGAGACGTACATGGCAATGTTCCGGTTGCGCAAGGACCCGCGTGCGCTGGACGAGGTGATGGTCGCCGCCAAGACCACCTGATGGCGGACCGAGTGGTGCACCCTGGCGGCGGCCCGGGTACGCCCGGTTGGCAGTCCTGGTGGCCGGTCAAGGCGGTCCGAGGGCTGGCCGAGCGCCTCATCGGCGCGCAAATCATCGCCAACTCGCTTATCCTCGCGGCCCAGACGTTTCTCGCTCTGTTCCCCCTGATCATCTTGCTGTACGCCGTCCTGCCCGCCGGGGCGGCGGCGGGCCTGGTTGACGCCCTGCGTAACCGGGTGGGCATCAGTGGCGCTTCGGCCAACGCGGTCCAGACCCTGTTCGGCGACCGCAGCGCTCTGCAGCAGGGCACGTCGGTGCTGTCCGCGCTGCTGGTGATCGGGTCGGCAACCGCCTTCGCCCGCGCACTGCAGCGGGTATACGAAGGCGCATGGCGCCTGCCCAAGCTGGGCCTGCGTGGCGTCTGGCGGTGGGTCGCCTGGCTCGTGGCGCTTGCCATCTACCTGGGTGTTATCGGCACGGTTGTGCACCTTGTCGGGATCCGTGAAGTCAACTCCGCCCTAGAGATCGGGCTGGCGTTCGTGTTCTGGTGGTGGACACCATTTCTGCTGCTCGGCGGCAGGATCTGCTGGCGCGCGTTGATCCCTGGAGCGGCGGTGACCACGGTGGCCCAGATTCTGGTCACGATCGGTTCAGCGATCTTCATGCCGCGGTTGTTCCGCAGCAATGAGGCCGACTACGGACCCATCGGGGTGGTCTTCGCGCTCGAGTCCTGGCTGGTCGTTGTTGCCGCGGTCCTCGTGGCAGGCGCGGCGATCGGTGCGCAGCTAGGTCAGGCGTCCAATAGTTTCGGAATCCGGCTGCGAGGGAATTCGCTACCCGATGGATGGCTTCGCAAGCGCGAGCCGGCGCCGGACTAGACCGGGGCGCGTCCTGGCCTTGGCCATCAGGTCGTTCCGGAGGCGTATGCCGGGGCAGCCGTTGCTACGGTCGCGGCCTCTCGGCCACCTTTGATCATCGCCCCGAATCTCGTCACTCCGGATTTCTGCTTTTCGACGGCAGGCTTGATCAATGTCAGATTTGTCCAGCGGCGAGCGCAGAAAAGCCGAATTCATTTCCGGGTGCGTGCGCTCACGACGAAGGGTCCGCCATTCAGCCGTCGTGCCGGTCCAGGCGTCGCCAAGGTACCCGGCCATCGATCTCGATCTGCAGCGAGAAGCTGAGGAAGGTGCGGATCAGCACGATGATTCCCAGAGCCAGGACGTTGTCGAGGGTGGGGGAGACCGCGACGGTCCGGATCAGGTCGGCGGCGACGAGAACCTCAAGACCGAGCAACAGCGTTGAGCCGAAGGTTCGCCGCAGCGTCAGGTACGCGTCGCCGGCCTGACCACTTCGGCGCCAGGCGCTGATTGCACCCCATGCTGCCCAAAGCACGCCGACGACCAGAATGCCGACCCCGAGCGCCTCGAATGCCTGGGCCACGCCGTCCATCAGCGAGGTGAATGACGACTGTGAACTCTCCCCCACCATGACGCAAGATCAGGCCAGGCCGGCCGGGAGCGCGTCGCTGATTCCCTCGCCGGCAGGCCCGTCCGGGTGGACATCGCGGTCACCGTCCCCCTCCACCTGCCGGTTGGATCTGGCCCGCGGATTGGGTTTGCCCGGTTCGCGTGATCCCGATTGCTGAGCCGGGAACGCCAGCTCGGTGGCCAGGTAATCGTCGTCGATGGGTGGCTCGTCAACGAGCGGTCGTTGCCCTGGGTCGGCGTACAGCGGACTAGCCATGAGCGGATCCGTGGCGGATCGGGCGGCCGTGGAGGCCGCCGTAACGGTGATGCTAGCGGTGGTGGATGCGATGACGGTGGGTGCGCCGACACCGGAATCGGCAGTGGAAGGGTCGAGGGCGCGGACTCGGGTGAGACGCTTCCAGGCACCCACGATGCCAGCGACCATCAGGCCGCCGGCGACCAGCGACATCGCAGAGAAGCGGGCCATGCCTTTGAGGCTAGTTCGCTGATAGTGAACACATGACCGAATTCATGCTGCGATATTCAGGCAACGGCGAGCCGGGGTCCACCGGCAACGCCGGGACGTCCGGTTGGGGCTCCGAATCATGGGATGATTGGGACAAAAACGTCGATTCATCGCGCGCCATCGGTAGCGGCCGTGGATCCGCGCTGGCCCACCGTACGATCGGTGGTCATGACCAAACCAACCGTAGAACTGCCAACCACCGGAGCGCCCGCAGACCTGGAGATGGAAGATCTGATCATCGGCGACGGTGCCGAGGCCCAGCCTGGTAACCAGGCCGTGGTTCACTACGTCGGCGTTGCTCTGTCCAACGGCCAGGAGTTCGACGCCTCGTGGAATCGCAACGACCCGTTCGCGTTCCGCGTCGGTGGCGGCCAGGTCATCGCAGGTTGGGATCGTGGGGTTGCGGGTATGCGCGTCGGTGGCCGCCGCAAGCTCGTCATCCCCCCGCATCTGGGATACGGCCAGCGGGGTGCGGGCGGCGTCATCAAGCCGGGGGAGACGCTGGTCTTCGTCGTCGACCTGATTGACGTGAAGTAGTGCCCGGCCCGCGCACGCCAGCCACGGCGTGCGCGGGCCGCTTCGAAGCGTTCGCGGGTGCCGTGGCGCCGGACGAGCAAGTGCTGGGTGGGTCCGGCGGTGGGGCTAGAAGCGGTTCCAGGTGCCGTGGCGCCGGACGAGCAAGTGCTGGGTGGGTCCGGCGGTGGGGCTAGAAGCGGTTCCAGGTGCCCTGGCGCCGGACGAGCAAGTGCTGGGTAAGGAGGTGCCGACCGCCGGCGAAGAACATGCGGTCAACGGCGCGGCGGACCTTCGACAATCCCGACGGCGACCGCGAGCCGGTGATGATGACGACGTCTCGGGCGGGCATGCCGATGACGATCGAGCCGGGCACCGAGCCTTCAAGGCTGTCCCAGAAATCGTCGCAGAGCAACGCGCTTGACTCGATGCCCTCGAACGACAGCATCAGTGCGGGAGGCTGCCCGACTATCTGGGCCGACGCCATCGCTTGGTCCAGCGTGTTCGCGGCGTGTCTGCGCAGGTCCCGGCGGGACAGGCCGAACCGGTCGAAGTCTCGCCACGTCATGATCCGCTCTCCGTGCGGCTGGCCTAACGAGTAACCGACGACCAGCCCGTCGAACAGCACATCGAGGACATGATGATCGTTGTAGGCGGGGTCGGCCGCCGAGATCACCACGGGAATTAACGTGGCGTTCATCACCTGCACGAGCAGCAAGATAGTGGTCAGCGCCACATCTGAAAAGAGTTCGCGTGCAAGTAGGTGCAAGATTTTCGGCGCTGATCACCTTTCGTAGTCCCCGCGCCACCACAGGTCGGTACGGCTGTCCGATCAGCCCGATTTCGGTTCTGGCAGATACGCGGTCAGCCACCGTGAAAGCTCCTCGAAAACCTGGTCGCGGACCGGCTTGCGGGACAGCACCAGGTCATGCCGGGCGCCCTCGAACCGCACCAGGGTCACGTGCCGGCCGAGGCCGGGCGCCCAGCGCATCATGTGAGCCGGGTCCAGGACGGCATCGGCGCTGTGGGCATCCTCGCTCCACTTGCTGCTCCGGTACGCCCGAGTGGACGTCCCGACCAGGATCGGCACGGTGATGTCCAGGCCGGCGTGTACCCGGATGTGCCCTGTCCGGATCGCGGCCAGCCAGGCGGCGCGGACCGGAAAACCGGCGACCGGCTTCCACGCCTGGTCGAACGTCCATTCGCCGTGATGGTCAGCGTGGATGCTGGCCCCGTACACGCTGTTCAAGCCAACCGGCACAAGCGAATACGGTCGGACCTTGGCTACGGCGGCCATGGTCCGCCCGATTGTTGACCGGACCGCCGGCGAGACGTTGAACTCGAGGAACGGGCTGTTCAGGAACATCGCGTCGATCAGACCGTCGGCTCGGTGCCGGTGCGCCCACAACGCGGTGGTCAGCCCACCGGTCGAGTGTGCGTTGACTAGAACCCGGTCGTGGCCGTCGACGTCGCGGATGTAGTGGATGGCCTGATCGAGTTCTTCGAAGTAGCGAGCGACATTGTCGACGTAGTTCGGCGTCTGGTGCGCGCCTAGTGCGCGTCCATGCTTGCGCAGATCAAGCGCATAGAAGTCCAGCCCGAGGCCGAGAAAGAAGTCGGCCAGGTGAGACTGGAAGAAGTAGTCGTTGAAGCCGTGCACGTACAGCACGGCGCGCCGGGTCGGTGCGTCAGCCCGCCGCCGGACCAGCACCGCTGTGACCGGACCCTCGTCGTCGGTTCCCAGGTCAATCGTCATCCGCTCGTACGGAGCGCCGAGCACGTCGGTTTCCACGATCTGAGGTTACCGGTCGGTTACCCCCGCCGGAATCGCCGCGGCCGCCCGTGTTCGTGGTCGCGGAAGTTTTCTGGGCCGAATGTTGCCCGACCTGCACTGTGCCAGTGGGTGCTTATCCACATGCACCCTCGCTGTCCACAGAACTGGCGGTCACCGGTCGCTGGCTTGGCCGGATCGGAGCAAGGTCATGGGCGAGCACCGCGCACGCGGCGCTCATCCATCGCCGCGGCACGATCATCAAGGGAGATCAGATGTTTGATACCACCGTGTGCCTGGTCGGCAACGTGATGACCGCCCCGGAGTGGCGGCGCACCACGGTCACCGGCACCTACGTGGCGACGTTCCGGTTCGCCTCGACCTCGCGGCGTTTCGATAAGGAGAACGGGCGCTGGGTTGACGGGGATAGCCTGCGCGTCAAGGTTGCCTGCTGGCGGACCATCGGCCAGAACGTGATGCAGTCGGTCAACGTCGGCGATCCGCTCGTGATCTACGGTCGGCTCTACAGCCGGGATTGGCTTGATGCCGAGCAGCAGCGCCGGACTTCGTACGAGCTCGACGCCATCGCGATCGGCCACGACTTGGCCCGAGGCATCGGCACGTTCGAACGGAACAGGCGCGTGCTTACCGACACCATCAACGATGCGCAGGGCGATGCGGCCATCGGCGGTGAGTCGAGCGAAGCGGTCGGCGAGCCGGATCCGGCCGCTCCGCACAGCGAGCCCGGTGACCCGGCCCAGACCAGTGGAGATCCGTCCGATGGCGTCGACCCGGACGAGGTCGTCGACGGCGAGCTTGGCGACGATGATCCGGGAGATTCCGACGGAGGTGACATCGATGACCTCGCCGACGAGACCGTGCTCGCAGCGGTCGGCTAGCTGAGTCCGCGGGTCGTCGGCTGGGCACCGGCAACACCCGGATCCGACCGTCCCGGACCGTGACAGTCGGTGTGTCCGCAACTCCCCGAGGCCGGTGGGCCAGGGGTGTGGTGGGGGAGGCAGGTGCCGGTGGAGCCCCGGATCCACCGGCACCGCCACGGCAGTGTCCGCCGCTACCGTGTGCTTCAGGCTGGGCGCCGGCCGGATGCCCGCCGACCATGCGCGTCGGCGCTGTTGATCAAACCGACGAGGTCTCCGGTATGCGGATCAGCTGCCCGCGTACGGCCTGGTCCGACGCGGAGATACCTGGTCCGGGCGTTATCCCGCGACCTTGATCTGCGGCAGGTCCCGGGTGAACTCGCGAAACCCGACGCCGTAGTACATGTTCCGGGCCGCCGGGTGCGCAGGCGCGCCAAGGCAGGCGACCAGCATGCGATTCGCGCCGGCCGCCATGGCCAGGTGCATGCCGTGCAGTTGGAGCGCGGTGCCCAGCCCCTGCCGCCGGAAGTCGCGGTGCGTGCCAACGGGCTCGAATTCAGCGGTTCGCGTCGATTCGTCCAGCCAGATGATCGCGGTTGCGGCGAGCGTGCCGTCCGGTGCCTCGATCAGCACATGCAGATCGGCCCGATACGGCCAGGTTCGCCGGACCCGCTCAAACGCCGTGTCGGTGAAACTGGACGGGTACCAGGCATCCCGATGCGCCTTGACCGCGTCCGCCACGGAGACGTCACCGGCCGTCAGAAACCGGAAACCCCCGGGCAGAACCGGATCGGGCACGTCGACCAGTTGCCGCATGTTGAACTGCACCCAGGACCCCTCGTCCGAGCCGGTTTCCGCGTCGAACGCGTAACCGTGCGCGGCGACGCTTGCACGCGCCTGTACGTCCGCGGCCTGCACCGTCAGCAGCCGGTCGACATCGCCGGCCACATCGTCGTACCAGTCCAGGATCTCGGTCAGCAGCTCCGGCCGGTTCGGGTGCGCCTGCCAGATCAGGTTGGCTGACTTGACCTCACGGAACTTCCCATCGCTGCGCTGGATCCGGTAGGGCAGGTACACCCACCCCCACCCGGCCAGCCGGCCGTCGACAAACCACATCCGGTGCCGCCAGTACTGGTTGAGCGCGTCGAAATCCTTGGCCCAGACCCACGCCAGTTCACCGACGGTCGCCTCGCCGTTGACGAGTTCCGGTCGCAGTGCGATGACCTGCTGGGCCAGGCCCTGCATCAGCCGGAGTTCGGTCGGACCAAGATCTCCCATATGGGAACCGTCGCAGGGCCGGACCAACCTGTCGAGGGAATATCGGTCAGGACGACCCGGACCGGCATGATTCAGCTGCCGGCTGGGGCGCCGTAGGCTGCCTGGGTGGCTGGCTTTGGCATGGCTGCCCGGAGCCGCTCGTGATCCGGCGCGGGCAGAAGATCGGGCGCGGGCAGAGGATCTTGCGCGAGCAGAGGATCGCGCGCGAGCAGCGTTCGACCGGCGGGCAGGTGCCGACCCGGAGATGGCGGCGCATGATGGCCGCGGATATCGGCGGTCTGGCCGTCGGCGTCGTCGTCGATGCGCTCTTCGGTGATCCGCGACGCGGGCATCCGGTAGCCGGATTCGGCTCGGTGGCGAGTCGGCTGGAGCGCACCATGTACGCGCCTTCGACCGCGGCCGGCACGCGCTTCGCCGCGGTCGCCGTTGGCGCTCCGGTGCTCGCGGCCACGGCCATCGCGGCGGCCACCCGGCGCCGGCCTGCCCTTCGGTTCCTGCTGGTCGCCGGCTCGACGTGGGCAGTCGTCGGCGGCAGATCGTTGCGTCGCGAGGCCCGAGCGATGGCCGGCGATCTCGCAAAGCCGGACGGACTGGTCGCAGCGAGAGCACGCGTACCAAGTCTGTGTGGGCGCGATCCGGAAGCGCTGGACGAGCCAGAGGTCGTCCGGGCAACCATCGAGTCGGTGGCTGAGAACACCTCGGACGCTGTGGTGGCGCCGCTGCTGTGGGGCGCGATCGCGGGCTTGCCCGGCCTGATCGGCTATCGCGCGGCAAACACCCTGGACGCCATGGTCGGTCACAAGTCGGAGCGCTACCAGCATTTCGGCACGGCGGCGGCACGTCTCGACGACGCGGCGAACGTCGTGCCGGCCCGGATGACCGCGGCACTGACCGCCGCCACCGCTCCATTGGCGGGCGCGAGTCTTGGCGGAGCGGCGCGAGCCTGGCTTCGGGACGGGCGTAAGCATCCGAGCCCGAACTCCGGGCACTGCGAGGCCGCGATGGCAGGCGCTCTCGGCGTCCGGCTCGGTGGCCGCAACGCGTACCGTGGCAGGGTGGAAGTGCGGCCCTATCTCGGCTCTGGCCGGCCCCCCGAGCGCGCGGACATTCTGCGTGCGGCGCGACTGTCGGCGGCCGTATCGGTCGCCGCCGCGGGCATCTGCCTGGGTTTACGGGCACGCCGGCCGGGGTGGCGCCGCGGCTGACGCCCGGTCAGTGCCGTGGCGCGGGCTGACGGACGGTACACGACGTGCGACTGTGGTAACGACAGTGGAAACGCCGCCCGGAGGACTGACGTGTCAGACCATCCGGTCCGGCAGTGGTGGAGCGCCGATTCGGACACGGTACGGGAACGTAGCGGGGAGAGACCATGGCAGCGGAGAAGACACCAGCGCGGCGGCGTGTCGTGCTCACCGGCATCAGCTCGCGGGCCTGGGAACATCCGGCTGACAAGGGCGCACTGGCCGCGCTGCGGGAACTGCGCGGCTTCGACGACGTCCTCAAGTCGATCAGCGGTATCTGGGACGATCGCGCGTGGCGGATGATGTTCCTGGGTGGTTCGATCCGGGCCGACCATCGCCAGCATCCGCGGGTGCATAGGCTCTTCGCCGAAGCCGCCGCGTCTCTCGACGTGGCCGAGTTGCCGGAGCTATACGTCCAGCTGTCACCGCAGATCAATGCCCAGTGCGTGGGCATCTCTGGTCCGTTCATTGTGGTCACCAGCGCGGCGGTCGACGCTATGGATGACGACGAACTTCGTTACGTGCTCGGACACGAACTAGGGCACCTGCTCAGCGGGCATGCGATCTACCGCACCATGATGACCATCCTGGCCAACCTGGCGGTCAATCTGGCGTGGCTCCCGATCGGCGCCATGGCGTTGCGAGCGATCATCGCCGCCTTGTCGGAATGGTGGCGGAAGGCGGAGTTGTCCGCCGACCGAGCCGGCCTGCTCGCCGGTCAGGACCCGTCGGCTGCCCTGCGCGCACACATGAAACTCGCCGGTGGCGGTGATCTGTCCGAGGTCGACACGGCAGCGTTCTTGGAGCAGGCAGCCGAGTACGAAAGCGCCGGTGACCTGCGCGAGAGCTTCATCAAGCTGAGGCTGACCGTAAACCTGACGCATCCGCTGCCCGTCGCCAGAGCGGCCGATCTGCGTCGGTGGGTGGACGCCGGCGCGTACGCGCGGATTCTGGGCGGTGACTACCCGCGGCGGGACGCCGACCGTGACGCCTCGCTGTCCGGTGCCGCCCGCGAGGCGGCCGACTCGTACCGGGAGTCGTTCCGGCGATCGCAAGACCCGCTGGTCAGTCTTATGCGCAAGCTCAGCGACGGTACCACCGGGATGGGTGACATGGTCGGCGCCGGCGCCCGGTCGGTCCGGGACTGGATGGGCCGGGCCGCCGGGCGCGGATCAAGGCCGGACGGCAACGGCGAATCCAGCACGAAGTCCGGGACGGACGACTGAACTACGATCGCGCAATGACCGTCGACTTGCGCGCCGCCGTTGCCGCCGTCCTTCCCTCCGTACGCGCCGACCTCGAACGCTTGGTCGCGATCCCGAGCATCGCGTTCGATGGATTCGATCACTCACACGTTCGCCGCTCCGCTGAGGCCACCGCGGAACTTCTGCGCTCGGCCGGCTTGCCGGACGTGAAGATCGTGCAGTCTGGCGGTCAACCCGCCGTGATCGGGCGCAAACCGGCCCCGGCTGGTGCGCCGACGGTGATGCTGTACGCCCATCACGATGTCCAGCCGATCGGTGACGCCGAAGCGTGGCAGACCGAGCCGTTCGTCGCCACCGAGCGCGATGGACGCCTGTACGGGCGGGGAGCCGCCGACGACAAGGCCGGGATCATGGCACATGTGGCGGCACTGCGCGCCTTCGGCGATGAGCTGCCGGTCGGTGTCGTCTGTTTCGTGGAAGGTGAGGAGGAGTTCGGCTCCGACTCGCTTGAGGCGCTGCTGGCCGAATATCGCGACGAGATCACGTCGGACGTGATCGTGATCGCCGACTCGGGCAACTGGGACATCGGCGTGCCGGCGCTGACGACCAGCCTGCGCGGCATCGTCAACTTCTTCGTCGATGTCCGCACGCTGGACCACGCCGTACACAGCGGCATGTTCGGCGGCGCGGTCCCGGACGCGCTGACAGCGCTGGTACGTCTGCTCAGCACCTTCCATGACGACAGTGGCGACGTCGCGGTGGCCGATCTGGTCCGCGGCGAGGCAGCACCGCTCGACTACCCGGAAGATCGGTTCCGGGCCGAGGCCGGCATGCTCGATGGCGTCGACCTGATCGGTACCGGGCGCATCGTCGACCGGGTATGGACAAAGCCGTCGCTGACGATCCTGGGAATCGATGCCCCACCGACCGACGCGGCGCCGAACGCCCTGGTGCCGTCCGCCCGCGCGAAGATCAGCGTACGGTTGGCTCCGGGAGACGCGCCCGCGAAGGCGTACGACGCGCTGCAGGCCCACGTGGCGGCGAATGCGCCGTTCGGAGCCTCGGTGTCGGTAACGCTGGAACATGACGGAGCGCCGTGCGTCATCGACGCGACCGGACCGGCCTACGAAGCGGCTCGGGCGGCGTTCCGCGAAGCCTGGGACGGAGTCGACGCGGTCGACATCGGGATCGGCGGTTCGATCCCGTTCATCGCCACCTTCCAGGAGATGTTTCCCGAAGCGGCGATCCTGGTCACCGGAGTCGAGGATCCTCACGCCCGCGCCCACGGCCCGAACGAGAGCCTGCACTTGGGCGAGTTCGCCCGGGTGTGTTTGGCCGAGGCATTGCTGTTGCGCAACGTCGCGGAGGCGGTGCGGGATTAGCCGGCGGCGCGACGGCCGGCTGGCCTGGCGCCGGCCGGCCGAGCCGAATCGTCGTACCCGGCTGGCACCATGGTGAGGTGCGGTTCGCGGAGCTTGTCGCCACCTCGACGGCGGTGGGTGGCACCAGCAAGCGCTTGACCAAGATCGGCTTGCTGGCCGAGGCGCTGCGCCAGTTGCGCGGTGCGGCGCCGGATGAGGTTGCTGCCGGCGCCGCCTACCTCTCCGGTGAGCTGCGCCAGCGCCAGATCGGAGTCGGCTGGGCCGCGCTCCGGTCCACACCTCCACCCGCGGACGAGCCCAGTCTTACCGTCGCCGAGGTCGACGCCGCGCTAGCCGAGATCGGCGCGCAGGCCGGTGCGGGCTCGCAGGCACGGCGACGTGATCTGATCGGCTCGCTGTTCGGCCGTGCCACCGTCGACGAGCAGGACTTCCTGGTCCGGCTGATCGGTGGCGAGTTGCGCCAGGGCGCGCAGTCGGGTCTGCTGGCCGAGGCCATCGCCAAGGCGGCCGAGGTGCCGTCGACGAGCGTCCGCCGGGCGTTGCTGCTGTCGGGAGACCTGAAGGCGGTAGCGGTCGCCGCGCTTGACGGCGGCGGATCGGCGCTCGGCGAGTTCGGACTCCAGGTCGGCCGACCGCTGGCGCCGATGCTGGCGCAGGCGGCCCAGTCGATCGACGAAGCGGTGATCATCAGCGGCTTGCCCGCACTCGTCGATGTGAAGCTGGATGGCATCAGGATCCAGGTGCACCGGCACGGCGACGAAGTGCGGGTATTCACCCGCAGCCTGGACGAGATCACCGCGAGGCTTCCCGGTGTCGTGGCGGCGGTGCGCGATCTTCCCGTCGCCGACATCGTGCTCGATGGTGAGGCGATGGCTCTGGGTGAGGACGGCCGGCCTCTGCCGTTCCAGGAGATCTCGTCGAGTGCCGCCACTCAGGCAGGTTCGAACGCGCTGCGGCCGTTCTTCTTCGACTTGCTGCATATCGACGGCGTCGATTTAATCGATGAACCGGGTCACCGGCGGTGGAAGACGCTGGCCGAGGCGGTTCCCGCGCACCTGCTGGTCGACCGGCGCGAGGTAACGGACGTGACCGGCGCTTCCGTCGCGTTCGCCTCGGCGCTCGCGGATGGACATGAGGGCGTCGTGATCAAGGCGCTCGAGTCCGCCTACGCAGTGGGCCGTCGCGGCGGCGCATGGGTCAAGGTGAAGCCACGCCACACGCTCGACCTGGTGGTGCTCGCGGTCGAGTGGGGTCACGGGCGACGCCGGGGCTGGCTGTCCAATCTTCACCTGGGTGCGCGGGATCCGGATACCGGCGGCTTCGTGATGCTCGGCAAGACCTTCAAGGGTATGACCGATGAGATGCTGCGCTGGCAGACCGATAAGCTGCTCGGCCTGGCCGTGGACAAGAACGACTGGGTGGTGACAGTCCGGCCGGAACTGGTGGTTGAGGTAGCGTTCGACGGCGTTCAGACCAGCCCTCGGTATCCGGGCGGCGTGGCGTTGCGATTCGCTCGCGTGCTGCGATATCGGGAGGACAAGGCGCCTGGGGAGGCGGACACCATCGACACGGTGCGAGCGCTGAAAGCTCAGGGCCATCGCGGCAAGCCCACCTGACCGATGACGCCGAGCTTACCGGGGGCGTGGGCAAACCGGGCCGATCCTCCGCACGCGCAGGCGCGCGCATGCCTACCCGGCAGCGAGCGATCGGACGTAGTTGACCTGCTCATAGACCCGCTCGACAAGCGGGCGCGAGGATACCGGGACGCGGGTCTCGTAGTGGTGCGGCCCGTTGTCCACCGAGACCATGACATCGCCACGGTAGACATGCTCCTTCGCCAGCAAGAACAGCAGACTGAAGACGAACAGCAGGCAGAACGTGACGATTGCGGCAACCACCGCCCACGTTGGCGTCCGGGTCTCGGCGGTCCATTGGTCGGTCGCCGTCCACTGTGATCCGCGAAGCGGGAACTGACTGACCGGCGTACGGACCATCGAAGCCGTGACCTCTATGTCACCGATCCACGTGATAACCGGAGCCGGGTCCGGAAACGGCTGCCTCGGATCCACGCCTCATTACACCAGGAGACGGCCGCCCGGGCTGCCGCGTCAGCGAAGGTCTGCCGCGACGAGCGACCAGACTTCCAGATCCACCCGCCCGCTGTGTACGTATCCGGCGTTGCGAAGCAGGCCTTCGTAGACGAATCCGGCCTTCTCGGCGACCCGGCGGGATGCCGTGTTCCCGGGCGCCACCCGCATCTCGACGCGGTGGAAGTCGTGACTCATGATCAGCTCGATGGCAAGCGCGTCGACGGCCTCGGCGGCCACGCCGTAGCCGCGGGCCTGTGCGGCGATCGCGTACGAGACCTCGGTGGAATGGGCGGCCCAGTCGGTGCACTTCGTCCAGAGGCAGCCGATCAGCTGGTCATCTTCACGGCGAACGATGCCGTAATGATCACCCTGGCCCATCGCGCGACGTTCCTGGGCCATGACACCGCACCAGGCCCGGCCCTCGATCGTGCCGTAAGAGGCGGGGAACGGCAGCCATCGCTGGGTCAGGCGGTCGGAGAAGATCTCATCGACGGCGCTCGCGTCCGACTTCTTCAGCGGGCGCACCAGCAGCCGCGGCGTGGCGACGGTCAGGCTCGGGAAGCGCTGCCCGACGAACACACCACCGTCCGGCGGCGCCGATTGAGTGACCACGGATCGGGCAGCCGCCACGGTGGTCGCCGCCGGCTCGGGCGTCGCCATCGGCTCGCCCAGCGCTACGGGCTCGCTCAGCGGGGCGGCCTCGGCCACGGCGGCAGGTTTGCCCACGGCGGTCGATTCGCCACGATCGGACAGTTCGGCCTCCAACTGAATCACCGCGCGAACCTCTCTGTCGGACTGCAACGCTGCTGACCTACATACGACGACCGGCACGCCCGTGCCGGTTTGACCGGTGGTGACGGACAAGCCTGACTGGGCCGTTGGGTCGGTCCCCTGCTCATCGGGCGCTTTACCCGCCGAATGAGGTAGACGCAGGCTTGGCCGAATTTGGGTTCTTACTCCTGACTGCCGCACCGAAGACAGACTATCTGGCACGAAATGCCAAACCAACCTCACCGTCTGTCACTTTCCGACCGAATCGCCCAGCGGGCTGGAGGGCCACTGGTCCGCTGGCAAGGATACCCAATCTCACCGACATCCAACCCGGCTCAAAGGCACCTCATTGTTCCGGCGGGGCCTGACCGGGCCTGACCGGGCCTCGCCCCCCGACCGGCGGCCCGGTCAGTGATCCAGGGGCGGTCTCGATACCGGCTCGGCGTACCCGACATGAGGCCTGGCGTCCCGCGCGCGGTAGCGTGATTTCCCGTGTACCGGTTTCTCGCCACGCCCCGATGGCTCGGCTTCGCGGCTGCGATGATCGCGCTATCCGGCGTGATGGTTATGCTCGGCTTCTGGCAGCTTGACCGGTATCACACGCGTCACGCCATCAACACCCGTATCGACCAGGCCAGTGCGACCGCTCCGGTACCGCTGTCGGACGTGCTTTCGCCGGGCACGTCGCTGGCCGCGTCGCGCGAGTGGACCCGGGTTACCGCGACCGGGCAGTACGACGCCTCGAAGGTCGCATTCGCCCGGGGCCGCAGCATGAACGGCAACGTGGGCTTCGAGATCCTGGTGCCGCTCGTGCTCCCGGACGGCTCGCGCCTTTTGGTCGACCGGGGCTGGGTGCCGGTCGGAGCCACCGGGCCGACCAGCGTCCCGACGATGCCGCCGTTGCCGTCCGGCACCGTCACCGTCACCGGCCGCTTGCACCGGCCCGAGAGTGAGTCGGACCGGCCGGTTGACATTCAGGGCACGCCGTCGGTGCGGCGGATAGATCCGGCCCGGCTGGGCCTGGCGGACTCGTACGATGCCTATCTGCTCCTCGACAAGCAGTCGCCGCCGGCTACCGGATTCACCCGGATCCCGGCCGACCGCCAGCCGTCCTGGATGAATGCCGGGTACACCGTCCAGTGGTGGGCGTTCTCCGTAATCGCGCTGTGCGGCCTGGTCTGGGCGGTCCGGCGCGAGGCCAATGACCGGCGGCTCGGCATCGACCGCGACCGGAAGGCGAAGGGGACGGCCCGCCGCGACCGTCCGCGTGATCGGCTCGGCGATGATCCGCCGTCGGCCACCGCGTCCGCCCGGCCGACGCCCGAACCCCGCCAAGGCTGAGCTGGACAGCGGCCGAGTGCCGGACAGCGACGGAGTGCTGGACAGCAGCCGAGCGCCGGAGCGCGCCGGACATCTCGGATTCAACGGTCGGCTACAGCGGCTCCATGGACTTGTACGGATCGGCGACGGCGGGCAGCTTGTGCGGGTGAGCGGCTCCGGTCATCTTCGACGATGGCGGTGTGAAGTGAAGAACCGGTTGACCGCGCAGCGCGTTGCGCAGCGACTGTTGCACGGTCTGGACGGGCTTCGGATGGTTACCCGACCCGGCGGCATTATGTGGATTGTCGGGATCGGAGATGAACGCCGAGGCGGCTAGCTGCGGTGTGAACGCGGAGAACCATGCGGCCTTGTTGGAGTCGGTGGTTCCGGTCTTGCCGGCGACCGGGCGACCGACATAGCCGTGTACGCCCTCGGCGGTACCGAAGCTTCCGCACTTGCCGGTCACCGCGCTCATGCCGGTGACGCAGCGAGCCGCGTCAGTGGCCGCACGGGCCACATCCTTGCTCATCACCCGGTGGCACCGTGGCGAGGCGACCTGGACGGCTTCCCCGTTGACCTTCATCATTGCCGGCTTGCCGTCCGGTCCGGTGATCGAATCGACCGGCAGCGGCTGGCAGTAGATGCCCTCGGCGGCGACCGTCGCGAACGCGTTGGCGATCTCGAGCGGCACCGCGTCGGCGACACCCAGGGTGAACGCGCCCCAGGTGTGGGCCTTCTTCTTCGAAGCCTGAAGCTGGTCGATGCTGGTGCGGAAGTGGATGCCCAGGCGTTCGGCCATCGCCACCGCGTTCTCGGCGCCGATCCGCTGCTCGACCTGCACCCAGTAGGTGTTCACCGACATGCCGAACCCGGAGTACATGTCATGCCGGCCGGTATCGGACGCGCTGGCGTTCTGCGGGCACCAGCGGCCGCCGCAGGACGCGGGTCCGCCGTCCAGGTACTTCGACCGGTACTTTTGCGGCGCGTAGAACGACATGTCGAGGGTGTAGCCCATGTCGAGCGCGGCCAGCATGGTGAACCACTTGAACGTCGAACCAGCCTGGTAACCAGGCAGGTCACCGCCGCCGTCGAGCATCGCCACCGTGTTCGGATAGTTGGCCGGGACGCCCTTGCCGCGCTTGACGTGGTTCGTGCTCTTGGGATTCTTCGATTGATCGAGCGAGTACGTTCGGTTGACCGCCATCGCCTTGATGTGCCCGGTGCCCGGCTCGACCATCACCTCACCGAGCGCCATCGGGCTGTGCTTGGACTTGAACTTGAGGACCGCTGACTGGGCGACCTTCTGGATTCGCGGCGACAGCGAGGTCACCACCTTCCAACCGCCGCGGCGTAGCGAGTCAAGCCGCTGGTCCTGGGTCTTGCCGAAGGCCGGCTGCTGCAGCCACCACTGCTTGAACTCGTCGCAGAAGAAGCCCCAGTCGTTGTGGCTCTTGCTGACCGACGGGCAGTCGTTCGGCGGCGTCCCCAGCTTCAGGTGAATCTTGGACTTCTCGGCCGCTACCTTCTCGGCCTCGGATATGTAGCCAAGGCTCTGCATCCGGTCGATGACATAGTTGCGGCGCGCCAGCGCGGCGCTCTGGTCCGAACTGGCCGGATCGTAGGTGGTCGGCGCCTGCACCAGGCCGGCGATCATCGCTGCCTGGGTGAGGGTCAGCTTGTCCGGCGTGGTGGAGAAGTAGATGTCCGCGGCGGCGTAGATGCCGTACGCCCGGTGGCCGAAGTACGCGAGGTTCAGGTAACCCTCCAGGATCTGCGTCTTGGTCATCTTCTTCTCAAGTTCCAGCGCCAGGCGCATCTCCCTCAGCTTGCGGGCGTCCGTCTGCTCGGTAGCCTCCAGGGCCGCTTCCGGGGTGGCGGCGCCGTCACGTAGAGCATTGCGGACGTACTGCATGGTCAGCGTGGATGCGCCCTGTGTGGTCTCGCCGGCCTGGTTGTTCGCCACGAATGCGCGGGCGACGCCGCGGATGTCGACGCCGTGGTGATCGTAGAAGCGCGAGTCCTCCGACGGCGACGATCGCCTGCTGGATGTACGGCGACATCTGGGTAATCGGTACGAACCTGCGGTCCTCATCGTAGAAGGTGGTTAGCAGCGTCTTGCCGTCGTTGGCGTAGACGTAGGTGGTCTGTGCCAGCGGCGGGATGATCAGACTGTTGGGCAGCGACTCGATGGCGTCAGCTCCGGACTTGACCCCCAGGCCACCGACCGCGGCGATCGGATAGCTGACCGTGGCGACGACAACGCCGGCGATCAGGCCGGCGCGAACGAGCGGAACGATGCGGCTGCTAGCCGTGAGGGCGCGCTTAATCACCTGACTAAGGTATGACAAAGCATGATTTAAGGTGATTCGAAGCGCTCAACATTCGTCCGAAAAGACATGCCTGCCTGGCGGACGGCTTTGCCGGGCGATCACGCGGCACCGATCAGCCGGTTCGGGCGAGAATGGCCAGCATGAGTGGGCCGGACCAGTCGATTGCCCTGGACTTTCACGGCGACGCCGAAGTGGCGCCAGGTCTGGTCGACCTGGCGGTGAACGTCCGGTCGGCTCCGCTGCCGGCCTGGCTGCGCGATCCGATCACGGCGTCGCTGTCCGAGCTGGCGCACTATCCGGATCAGACAGACGCGCGTGACGCGATCGCCCACCGCCACCGCCGTACCCCTGACGAGGTCCTGCTCACCGCGGGCGCGGCACAGGCCTTCATGCTGCTGGCGCACGCCGGCCGGGACCTGCGCCGGCCGGTCATCGTGCACCCCCAATTCACCGAGCCGGAAGCCGCCCTCCGGGCGGTCGGCGTGCCGGTGGAACGCTTGATACTGACTGCGGACTCGGGGTTCGTTTTCGAACCCGCGGCGGTGCCTTCCGACGCGGACTTGGTGGTCGTGGGCAATCCGACGAATCCCACATCAGTGCTGCATAGCGCCGATATGCTGGCATCTCTGGCCCGCCCCGGCCGGCTCCTGGTCGTCGACGAAGCCTTCGCCGATACGGTGCCGGGTGAGCCCGAGTCGCTCTCCCGGCGCTCCGATCTGCCCGGCCTGGTGGTGGTGCGCAGCCTGACCAAGACCTGGGCGCTAGCCGGCCTGCGCATCGGGTACGTGCTCGCCGAGCCGGAAACGGTGTCCTGGCTGGCCGCACACCAGCCACTGTGGCCCGTCTCGACGCCCGCGCTGGCCGCCGCCGTGGCCTGCTCGTCCGCGGTCGCCGTGGCGGCCGAGGAGCAGATCGCGGTCGCCTTGCGCGCGCGCCGCGAGCACCTGCTGTCCCAGCTGGCGGCGATCTCCGGCGTGCGAGTAGCCGGGAAGCCGGCCAGCTCCTTCGTTGCGCTGCATGTGGCCAACGGTGTTAACGTGCGTGCCGGGTTGCGGACAGCGGGGTTCGCGGTGCGCCGGGGAGATACCTTTCCGGGCCTGGGCCCGGACTGGCTCCGGATCGCGATACGCGAGCCGAGCGTGAGCGACGCATTCGTCGCGGCCCTGGGCCGCCTGGTCCCGGCGTGATCACCGGCGCGACCGCGCGGGTGGACGGTCCGCCACCGGGTCTCGGAAGCCGGGCCGGTGACATGACCGGTACGAGACGCGATCGATGGAAGAGCCACGGAATACGAGGTGTCCGCAGTGCAGCCGTACCCGCTGGGTCTCCGCCTGGCCGGCCGCCGAGTCCTGGTTGTCGGCGGCGGGTCGGTTGCGACCCGGCGGGTTCCGCCGTTGCTCGACGCCGGCGCCGAGGTGGTACTGATTTCGCCGGAGATCACTCCTGCGCTGCTCGCGCTCGCCGAGCGCGACCTGATCACCTGGCACCGGCGGCCGTTCCACGACTCTGATGTAGACGGCGCGTGGCTGGTACACGTGGCCGTGAACGATGCCGCCGCGGCCCGGGCGATCAGCCTAGCGGCCGACCAACGGAGGATCTTCTGTGTGCGCGCCGATGATCGCGAGGCGGCCAGCGCGTGGACCCCGGCGGTCACCCGTAATGGCCCGGTGACCGTGGCCGTCCTCGGTGGTGGCGACCCGCGCCGATCCATGGCGGTCCGGGACCGCATCGCCTCCGAGCTGGCCAGCGGCCAGCTCGACGCGGCCGGAACCCGGGCCGGCCGGTCCGGAACCGTCGCGCTGGTCGGCGCCGGTCCCGGCGATCCGGAACTGATCACGGTCAAGGGCCGCCGCCTGCTGGCCGCCGCGTCGGTGGTGGTCACCGACCGGCTCGTGCCCGCATTGCTTCTCGATGAGCTGGCAGCCGATGTCGAGGTGGTGGACGCCTCCAAGATCCCGTACGGGCCGCAGCGAACGCAGGACGAGATCAACCGGCTTCTGGTGGACCGGGCCCGCGCCGGTCACTTCGTGGTCCGGCTCAAGGGTGGCGATCCGTACGTGTTCGGCCGCGGCGGCGAGGAACTGCTCGCGTGTGCCGAGGCGGGTGTACCCGTGACCGTGGTGTCGGGTGTCACAAGCGCGATCGCCGCGCCGGCCGGCGCCGGGATCCCGGTCACCCATCGGGGGGTGGCGCACGAATTCGTGGTGGTGTCCGGGCATCTGCCACCGGACCACCCGGACTCGCGGGTCGACTGGGCAGCGATCGCCGCGCTGCGAGGCACGGTCTGTGTCCTGATGGGGCTGAAGAACCTGCCGGCGATCGTGGTGGCGTTGCTCGCGAACGGCCGGCCGGCGACCACGCCGGCCGCGATCGTGGTCGACGGCGCCACCGATCGGCAGCGGGTGGTCCGTGCCGACCTGGACCGTCTGGCTGAGGCGGCGGCCGGGTTCCGGCCGCCGGCCCTGGTGGTTATCGGCGACGTGGTCGGGGTTCTTGGCGGGGCGGCGTCGGGCTGACCACGCGTTCGGAGACCGGCCTTGCGTAACGCGGTAAACGAGCGCAACGGCTTGCGCTTCAATGCATTACCGTTGCGCGCATGACACGAAGGCTCGCGGATGTCGCGAAGTACGTGGGGGTGAGCGAGGCGACCGTTAGCCGGGTGCTCAACGACAGGCCCGGCATCTCGGAGGCCACTCGCGCCGCGGTCCTCACCGCGCTCGACGTGCTGGGCTACGACCGCCCGGCGAAGCTTCGCGGCCAGCGCGCCCGTCTGGTCGGGCTGATCCTGCCTGAGCTGCAGAATCCGATCTTCCCCACGTTCGCCGAGGCGGCCGCGGGCAACCTGGCCAAACGTGGGTTCACGCCGGTGCTGTGCACGCGTACCACCGACGGTGTCAGCGAGGCCGACTACGTCGACATGCTGCTCGACCAGCATGTGTCCGGTGTGCTGTTCTCCGGTGGGCTGTACGCGCAGGCCGACGCGGATCACGAGCACTACCGGCGGCTACACGAGCGACGTCTGCCCGTGGTGCTGGTGAACGCGGCCGTCGACGACATCGGGTTCCCGAGGGTTTCGGTCGACGACGCTCACGGGGTCGACCAGGCGTACAAACATCTGGCCTCGCTCGGTCATGAGCGGATCGGTCTCATCCTGGGTCCGAGCGACCACGTTCCGTCGGCCCGCAAGCTCGCCGCGTTCTCCGTCGTGGCGCGGGACAATCCATCGTCCGTGGGCCTGGTGGAACGGACCATGTACTCGATGGAGGGCGGCGCCGCCGCGGCTACCCGGCTGCTGAAGGAGGGCGCGACCGGCCTGATCTGTTCCAGCGACGTGCATGCCCTCGGCGCCATCCGGGCGGCGCGCCGGCTGGGCCGCGCGGTTCCCGGCGACGTGTCGGTGGTCGGTTTCGACGACTCGGTCTTCATGCCCTGCATCGATCCGCCGCTCACCACCGTCCGGCAGCCGATCGAGGCGATGGGGCAGGCGGCGGTGGCGCTGCTCATCGCACAGATCGCCGGGCAGCCGCCAGGAAGCGAGGAGCTGCTGTTCGAGCCCGAGCTGGTGGTGCGTGGCTCCACCGGCCCGGCGGCGCGAGTACGGATCCCGTCACAAGCCTCGGCATCCTGACATCGGCTTACGTGAATACGCTGGCTTACGTGAATACGCCGGCTTACGTGAATCACGCGGACTTGCGGGGTCGTGGCCTCGGCCGTCTAGTTCTTCCAGCAATCCATGGAATTCATGCATCGTCTCGCCGTATTCTGGCACGGCCACGCGTGGTGTCTCGCAGCGATCGGCCGCCGCGGGTGCCTCTTGTGGATGAGTCAATCCTTTGGGTCAGTCCTGGTACTTCATCCAGATATCGGAGCGTTCGGTCACCTCGGCCGCCGGTGCCCATGCCTCGTACACTCCACGCTCGACGCAGGTAGCGCTCAGGTCGGACAAGGCATCGCTGTCCGGCCGGATAAGCCGGACCCGCACCCACTCCTCGGTCTCATGGATGACCGTGCATTGGATGTCCCGCCAGGTCACCGCCGGACAGCGCCGTGCCGGCTCAGACACCGGTTGCCGCAGCGCTCGCACCTTGGCCATCAGCATGAATCCATCAGGGTGGTCCAACACCGCCTCCAGCGGCTTGTCCTTGATCAGCCCGAGCAGCTGGGTCGGAGCCGGTGGCACCGGGAAGTACTCCTGGTCGGCGGCGATGCCGTCGGCCTCGGTGAGCAGGTGCCGCCACTGTTTGCCGGCCAGCCGCCCCCACGCTCGCTGCTCGGCCAGATAGCGATAGAGCAGCACTTCGATGCCCTCGCTGGTGAACGCGACCAGTTCCGCATGTGCGGGAAGCGGAATATCGGCCAGGTCGGCGGTCATGAACTCCGGCACGATGTGCTGGCTGGACGGCGCGAATCCGGTGCCGAGAACCGGTGCACCGACCCGGTCGTGCGGTGGGATCGAGATCAAGCCCCTGACCGCGTCGGCGTACGGCACGGCGTAATCTTCCGGCCCGGCCGCTCTCCACCGCAGGGCGAACACCGCCGGCGACGCGGTGTCGACGCGCCCGTCCGTGCAGAGGACCGCGAGATCGGCCGGAGTACGCAGATGAGCGACGTCGTACTCGCGATGGCAGAACCCCATCGGCAGCCAGCCCCGCAGGTAGCCGCTGAGTTGCCGCGCGGAGAGGATCTTCACCATCCGGGTGCCGCGCTTGATCACCGCCGAGTCGCGCATGTACCGCAACGCCGCCGTCGACGCGGCCGCCCGGGACTGAGTCATCCGGTGCGCCGCCGCCCACGACATGTTCCGAGAGAGCGGGACCCTCATCGGCATGTCCGTGGTCGCTGGTTCCGGACCGCCGAGAAACTCGACCTCGCTCGCGTGCACGACTCGCCGGTACGAGACACCGAGCTGCGGATTAGCGTCGAAACCGGGGCGCGGCGAGTCAGATAGCAGCTGATAGGCGACGCCCTTGGCCAGCTGTTCGGCCGGAAAGCTGACGCCGTCGAACTCGACGATGGTCCCTCCGGTGGCCATGTCCGTGTCCGTCGTCAGCACGAATCACGAATCTAGTGATCGTACGTGGACGGACGGTGAACACCGGATGACTTACCGGGATCCGCCGCTTAGCAACTGAGCGCACCGGATCAGCCCGAGATGGCTGTACGCCTGGGGATGGTTGCCCAGTCCACGCTCGGCCTCCGGGTCGTACTGCTCGGGGAGCAGCCCAGTCGGTCCGGCCGTGTCCAGCACCTGATCGAACAGCTCCTCGGCGTCGGCCCGCCGGCCGGTACGAAGGTATGCCTCGACCATCCACGACGCGCAGATGTGGAATCCGCCCTCGCGTCCGGGCAGGCCGTCATCCCACTTGTACCGGTACACGGTCGGACCGCTGCGCAGCTCCGCCTCGGTCTTGAGCACGGTGGCCAGGAACCGGGGATCGTCGTCGGCGAGCAGACCGGACAGGCCGATCCAGAGCGACGCGGCGTCCATGTCGACCTCGTCATAGGCCACCGTGTAGGCCCCGGCCTTCTCGTTCCAGCCGTGGGTGAGGACGTTCTCGGCGATCCGGTCTCGCAGTTCGACCCACTCGTCGCGGGCCGGCTTGCCACACGCTTCGGAAACCTGCAGCGCGCGGTCGACGGTCATCCAGCACATCACCTTCGAATGGACGTGGTGCCGGGGCGCCAGGCGGGCTTCCCAGATGCCGTGATCGGGCTCGTGCCACCGGCGGTCGACCGCCTCCACCATCGCCTCGATGGTGGTCCACTCGTGATCGAGAACCTTGCCGCGCAGCCGCGAGACGGCCTCGATCAGATCCGCGATCGGGCCGAACACGTCCAGCTGGACCTGGCGGTTGGCGGCGTTGCCGACCCGGACGGGCCGCGACCCGGCATAGCCCGGGCAGGGTCTCGATCACCGCCTCCGGGCCGAGGTCCTGGCCGTCGATGGTGTACAGCGGGTGCAGCCGTTCCGGGTGCCCGCCGGTGCGTTCCACGCAGCCGTACACCCATTCCAGGTACGCGGAGGCCTCGTCCAGCGAGCCGAGATCGACCAGCGCGCGGGCGCTCATCGCGGCGTCCCGCAGCCAGCAGTACCGGTAGTCCCAGTTGCGGACGCCACCCAGCTCCTCGGGAAGCGAGGTGGTGGCCGCCGCGAGGATCGAACCGGTCGGGGCATGGCATAGGCCCCGCAGCGTCAGCGCGCTACGCAGCACCAGGTCACGGGCGACGGCGGGTAGGCGTAGCGACGCCGACCACGCGCGCCAGTCGGCCTCGGTGGACTCCTGCCGCTCCACGGCGCTGACCGGATCCGGCTGGAGGTTCGTGGTGCCGAAGCGCATCTCCAGATCGAGTCGACCGCCGACCAGATCGAGGTCGACGACCGCGGTAGCCACGTCGTTGCCGGCATCGTCGGTGATGTCCCACTCGACGCCGGGGGAGTGCAGTGCGATCGGCTCGTTCGGCCCGAGGACCAGCAGCCCCTCACCGAGCGGCTGAAGCTGCACTTGGACCTGGCCGAACTCGGGCCGCGGCGCGAACTCGACCCGCGCACGCCCGGAGCCGGTGATGGCACGCATCAGCGAGCCGGAGTCGTCGAGCCAATCCGTGATGGTGAGGCCGGACCAGCGGGTCTCGACGGTCATCGTGCCGGATCGGTACCGCTGGCCGAGGGGAAGCCCGCTGCGATCGGCCGGAGCGACCGTGAAGTGCCCGGCGACGGCACCGCCGAGCAGGTCGGCGAATACCGCGGACGAGTCCGGGTTCGGCTCGCACAGCCAGGTGATCCGCGAGTTGGGCGCGACCAGGGCGACGGTCTTCCGATTGGACAGCATCGAGTGCCGCTCGATCGGGATGGCCCGCTCGCCGTACAGCCAGTTCCGCCTGGTCTCCAGCACCAGCGCCAGGACCCGGACGGCCTCTTCGGGGTTGTCGACTCGATACCCGGCCGCGGTCTCGCCATGGCCGATCTTGACGCCGACGTCCGGGCCGTGCAGCTGGATGAAGGCGTTCTCGTCGGTCACGTCGTCGCCGAGGAACAGCACGGCGCTGGAGGACATCTGCATGCGCAGCGCGTCGATGGCGGTGCCCTTGTGGGTCGCCATCACGGACAGCTCGATCACCTGCTTGCCATTGGTGACGTGCACGTCCGGCCACGCCGCCGGCCCGGACCGGACCGCGTCAGCGACCGAGTCGGCGACGTCCGGTGCCGCGTTGCGCAGGTGCACCGCGATGCTCGCGGGCTTGCGCTCCAGCCGCACTCCCTCGGCGCTGCGGGTCGAGCCGCACCAGCTCGTCTTCCAGCCGCTTGCGCAGCGCGACCGCCTCCGGCGTGAGCCGCTCGACGAACCCGACGTCGAACTCGGAGCCGTGGCTGCCGACCAGATGTACCTCGCTGGGCAGGCGGGACAGGGTGGCTAGGTCGCGCAGCGCCCGGCCGGACACCACCGCGACGGTGGTCTGCGGCAGCGACGCGAGCGAGCGGATGGCGGCGACCGCTTCCGGCAGCGGTACCGCCATCGCGGATCCGGCACGATCGGCGCCAAGGTGCCGTCGTAGTCGCAGGCGACAAGCAGCTGCGGTACGCGGGCGATTCGGTCGATGGCGGCGCGCAGCTCCGGATCGAAGCGTGACCCGCTCACGTCGAGGGTCCGGCGAGCCGGGCCAGGAACGAGCCAGCCCAGCCGGACACGTCGTGGCCGCGAAGGTGGCGTCGCATCGTGCGCATGCGGCGGTTGGCGTCGACCGGGTCGACATTGATTGCGTGCAACAGCGTCTCCTTGACCCCGTCAAGATCGTACGGGTTGACCAGGAAGGCTTGGCGCAGGTCGCCAGCGGCGCCAGCGAACTCCGACAGCACAAGCGCTCCTCCGAGGTCAACACGAGCCGCCACGTATTCTTTCGCAACCAGATTCATGCCGTCACGCAGGGGCGTGACCATCATGACGTCCGCGGCACAGAACATCGCTACCAGCTCACTTCGACTGTACGACTGGTGCAGGTAGTGCACCGCTGGCACGCCGACACGGCCGAAGTCGCCGTTGATCCGGCCGACTTCGCGTTCCACATTCTGCGCGCAGGGTCCGGTACTGCTCGACCCGCTCGCGGCTCGGGGTGGCGACCTGGACCATGACCGCTTCCGGCACCGACAGCTTGCCCTCGGCGAGCAGTTCCCGGAACGCCTTGATCCGGCTCTCGATGCCCTTGGTGTAGTCGAGACGGTCGACGCCGAGGATGATCGTCTTCGGGTTCCCCAGCTCCGCGCGGATGGCGGCGGCCCGCTCGCGCACCATCGGGCTGACCGCCAGCCGTTCGATCTCGCCGACGTCGATAGAGATCGGGAAGGCGTCCGCGGACACCTCGCGCCCGTCCACCTCGACGACGTTGCCGCGCGGGCGAAGGCCCAGCAGGTGGCGGGTCAAGCGCAGGAAGTTCTGCGCCCCAAGCGGCCGCTGGAAGCCCGACCAGGTCGGCACCGAGCAGCCCGCGCAAGATCTCTACCCGGCGGGGGATCTGCATGAACAGCTCGACCGGCGGGAACGGGATGTGCAGGAAGAAGCCGATGCGCAGGTCCGGGCGCTGGGCCCGCAGCATCGCCGGCACCAGTTGAAGCTGGTAGTCCTGGACCCATACGGTGGCGCCGGGGGCGGCGACGGCCGCGGCGGCGTCGGCGAACCGATGGTTCACCTTCAGGTACGTGTCCCACCAACTGCGGCGGTACACAGGTGTCTCGACGGCATCGTGGTAGAGCGGCCACAGCGCGCCGTTGGAGAAGCCCTCGTAGTACCTCTCAATCTCATTGGACGTGAGCGGCACGGCATGCAACGCGACACCATCGGCCTCGAACGATTCAATCTCGGCGTAGCCGTCCGGGCTCGGCCCGCCGGACCAGCCGATCCAAGCACCGTGGTGCTCCACCAGTACCGGATGAATGGCGGTTACCAGACCGCCCGGGCTACGCCTCCAGGTACGCCCGGTTTCGGTTATCACCTCGTCGACCGGCAGCCGGTTGGCGACCACGACGAAATTGGATGATCCTGGGGCAACGCCGCCCTCAGCCTGCTGAACTCCTTGGTCATTGTGCTGGCGTTTGGCAGTCACACGCGTACCTGTCCGTCCGGATTTGCCCGACGTGAGCTGATCGACTCTACTCCGGCTCGCCCGGCGAGCCGAAATCTGATGTACCCAGCTTGACTCGCTTTTGTGCTCGAAAGCGGCATGAACCACATGATTGTGCCCGGTTGGTGCGGTCAGCGCGCCCTGCGTGCCCGGGTCCAGCCTAGATTGTCGGGGATTGTCAAGATCGCCAAATAGAGTACCGGCCGGAACGCGACGAGGTCGCTACAGCAAAGCGACGAATGTGTGACGGCGACGGCACATGGCGCCGGATTTGGGCCCTCGGCGCGCGATGAGGAAAGATTGCCGTTCGGGTACTGCCCGCGGCGCCGGACGGATCGAGCGCCGCATGCCAGCCGGTACCCACGATCTGGAAGTGCCCGAGAGTTTGACGGTGAGGTTCGCGTGGCCCAGTTCATCTACACCCTGGAAAAGGCGCGCAAGGCGCACGGCGACAAGGTCGTGCTCGACGACGTGACGCTGAGCTTCCTGCCGGGAGCCAAGATCGGTGTGGTCGGCCCGAACGGCGCCGGCAAGTCCAGCCTGCTCAAGATCATGGCGGGCCGGACGGCCGAGCAACGGCGAGGCGCGGCTGATGCCCGGCTACACCGTCGGCATGCTGGCCCAGGAGCCGCCGCTCAACGACGCCAAGACCGTGCTCGGCAACGTCGAGGAGGCGGTCGCCGAGACCAAGGCCAAGCTGGAGCGGTTCAACAAGATCGCCGAGCAGATGGCGACCGACTACTCCGACGAGCTGATGGAGGAGATGGGCAAGCTCCAGGAGGAGCTGGACCACGCCGACGCCTGGGACATCGACTCCAAGCTCGAACTGGCCATGGACGCGCTGCGCTGCCCGCCGCCCGACGCCGACGTCACCCAGCTCTCCGGTGGCGAGCGGCGCCGGGTCGCGCTGTGCAAGCTGCTGCTGGAGGCGCCCGACCTGCTGCTGCTCGACGAGCCCACCAACCACCTGGACGCCGAGAGCGTCTCAGTGGCTGGAGCAGCACCTGGCCAAGTACGCGGGCACCGTCATCGCCATCACCCACGACCGGTACTTCCTGGACAACGTGGCCAGCTGGATCCTCGAGCTGGACCGCGGCCGGGCGTACCCGTACGAGGGCAACTACTCGACGTACCTGGAGAAGAAGGCGGCACGCCTCGGCGGTCGAGGGCCGCAAGGACGCCAAGATGAAGAAGCGCCTCGCCGAGGAGCTGGAATGGGTCCGCTCCAACGCCAAGGCCCGTCAGACCAAGTCCCGTGCCCGGCTGGACCGGTACGAGGAGATGGCTACCGAGGCCGAGAAGACCCGCAAGCTCGACTTCGAGGAGATCCAGATCCCGCCGGGCCCCCGCCTGGGCAACGCGGTCGATCGAGGTCGAACGACCTCACCAAGGGCTTCGGCGACCGGGTGCTCATCGACGACCTGACCTTCTCGCTGCCGCGCAACGGCATCGTCGGCATCATCGGCCCGAACGGCGTCGGCAAGACCACGCTGTTCAAGACCATCGTCGGTCTGGAGAAGCCGGACGCCGGCGAGGTCCGGGTCGGCGAGACGGTCATGCTGTCCTACGTCGACCAGAGCCGCTCCGGTCTCGACCCGCACAAGTCGGTGTGGGAGGTCGTCTCCGACGGGCTGGACTACCTGATGGTCGGCAAGGTCGAGATGCCGTCCCGGGCGTACATCGCGGCGTTCGGATTCAAGGGCCCGGACCAGCAGAAGCCCACCGGTGTGCTCTCCGGCGGCGAGCGCAACCGGCTGAACCTGGCGCTGACCCTGAAGATCGGCGGCAACGTCATCCTGCTTGACGAGCCGACCAACGACCTGGACGCGGAGACCCTGTCCGTCGCTGGAGAACGCGCTGCTGGAGTTCCCCGGCTGCGCCGTGGTCGATCTCTCACGACCGGATGTTCCTGGACCGGGTGGCCACCCACATCCTGGCGTGGGAGGGCACCGACGAGGACCCGGCGCGCTGGTTCTGGTTCGAGGGCAACTTCGAGGCGTACGAGAAGAACAAGATCGACCGGCTCGGCGCCGAGGCGGCGCGCCCGCACCGGGTGACCTACCGGAAGCTCACCCGTGACTGAGGGCCGTCTACGACGCCCAGGTCTCGCTGGTCGGACGCGGACACCATGGGCCACGTCAACCACGCGCGCTACCTGTCGTACTTCGAGGACGCGCGAATGGAGTTGCTGGCCGCCGGCCCGATGGGCCTGGCGGGTGCCGAGGGCGACCGCGGATACATCGCGGCGAGGCTGGCGATCGACTACCGGTACCCGGCCACCTACCGGCCCGGCGTGACATTGCGGGTGGATACCACCGTCAGCGGCGTCGGCACCTCATCGTTCACCTTCCATCAGGAGATGTACGACGGCGACCAGCCCGTCGCCACCTGCGAGTGCGTGCTTGTCGCGTACTCCTACGACGACGAGAAGCCCAGGCCACTCGGCGACGACGAGCGGGCGTATCTGGCCCGGTTCAGCTGAGCGGCGGTGCAATGCGCTACGTCTACGACTGTCCGGTCCGGTGGTCCGACATGGACGTCTACGGGCATGTGAACAATGCGCGGATGCTCACACTCTACGAAGAGGCGCGGGTCGCGCTGATGTTCGTCGGTGCCCGCGAACATGGGCTCACCTCCCTGGAGGAGGGCGTGGTCATCTACCGGCACGAGGTGGACTACCTGAGGCCGGTCGACTACGGGCGGGCGGTGCGCATCGAAATGTGGATCGACGAGTTGCGACCGTCCCGGTTCACCGTCGGCTACGAGTTGTTCAGCGGAGATGTACTGGCCAGCCGCGCGCGTTCGGTGTGCGTACCGTTCGACCTCGTTGCCCAGCGTCCTCGCCGGCTGACCGACGCCGAACGGGAATTCCTCGCGCCATGGCTGAGCTGAGCCCGGACGTCGGCGCGTTCCTTGCCCGCCTGGTGCGGCTGGATCCGGCCGCGCTGGTCCGGGTACGAGCCGACCGGCCGGGCCACTTCGACTTGTGGGCCGCGTTGCCGTGGCGGGTGCTGGTTGCCCGTACCGTACCGGGCGCTGTGCTGGCCGGCGCGACGGCGACCGATGTGACCGTGCGCGCGGCGGAGTGGCTGGCCCGTGGGGACGGCGATCTTTCCGCCGTGCCGGTCCGCGATGCGGCGTGGCGTGGCGCGCTGCCGCCGTCGGCGGGCACGATCCGGGAGTCGATCCCGACCGCGGAGGTCCGCCGCGTTGCCACCGCCGCGGAGGCGACCCTGCGCGATGTGGCTTCCGGCGCTCTAGGGGACCGCGCCGTCGGCCAGCGCGCCGTCAGGGACGCCTTGCTGGATCACGTGCCGATCGTTGTCGATGACGGCGGCGAACGCATCGAGGTGTCGCAGCGACTCGTACAGGCGGTGACGCGGATGGGGTTCCTCGGCAACGATTCGGACCCGGTCCGCATTCGGACTATTTCTTCCTGGGTAGGTGTTTCCGCAGCTTACGGAGTCGCCTGGGGGAGACGCAAAACCGCCTCTCGCCAACCCTGTTGCCCGCCCCGTCGCGGCTGTAACGTGTCGACACGAAGTAATTCGTTCGCTCGCAGTGATCGAGAGCGTGCGCGCGGTTAGCTATCCGTTCGCGGGCGGGTTGTCGGGGCTCGCCAGCCGGTCGGGCATGCCGCGCGTTTTCTCGATGGCGGTGCCGCGCGGGCTACCGGCGGGCGGCGTGGTGAATGTAGTACGGGGCCTGGGGAAACGAGGAGCGTGGCCATGCTGTGGTGGCCGAGACGCGAGACTGCGGGCGACGTGGAGCCCGACCTAGTGAGAGGAACTGGCGGCACTGCGGTCGCCACTCGTGAGTGTCTGGTAGATGAGGAGGCGGTGGGCGTATCGCTGGACCGCCTGCGCGATTCATTGGATCGACTTGATGTCCGGTACCTCGTGGACACGGAGGGCAGCCTCCTTGCCATGTGGGAGCGACACGCGGTGCTGATCGCGCTGGAAGGGCCGGCCGACGAGATTCTCGTCATGCGCGCGCGACCACACTCGACGGTGCCACCCGACTGGGCCGACCGGGCGTATCGGGTGGTCAACGAATGGAATCATTCGCGGCGGTTCTGCAAAGCCTATGTTGGCGATCCGACCGAGCGAGGGCAACTGCCGATCTACGCGGAGGTCCAGGTGCCACTGTCGGCGGGTGCCCACGACGCCTTGCTGGACGAGTTGATCGATTGCGGCGTTTCGGTGTCGCTCGGCTTCGTCGACTGGTTGCACGACGACGGCTGCCTCCTGTAGGCGGCGTCAGCCGGCCGGTCGGCGGTACGACGGAGGCGAGGGGTCTGCGACGGATTCGCGGGCCCCTCGTCGCGTCGATCGGCTGGGACGTGAAGCGGGGGTCGCGCCGCTGATTCGGAGCCGTCGAAGACACGATCCAGCTGATACGATGTCGTGTCGTGCCGAAATGCGATGAATCAGGTTCTTAGTCCTTTTCGTCGAGCTGATTCACCATAAAGTGGGCGGCCCTTTCCAGATAATCCCAAAGCATCGTGTATTGGGCATCCGGCAGGCCGAGGCTGCGCACCGCAGCGTGCATATGGCCGAGCCAGGCGTCTCGCTGCCGCGGTCCGATCACGAACGGCGCGTGCCGCAGCCGGAGCCGGGGATGACCGCGCTGCTGCTGGTAGGTGGTCGGGCCACCCCAGTATTGGATCAGGAACATCCGGAGCCGGTCCGCGGCCGGGCCGAGATCCTCCTCCGGGTACAGCGGACGCAAGATCGGATCGGTCGCCACACCTGCGTAGAACTCGTCAACCAGTTTGCGGAATGTGGGCTCGCCGCCAACTTCCTCGAAGAACGTCACGAGCCATCGTAACGTCGGCTCAGCCCTCCAGCGTCGGCGCCGTGGCTCCCTCGGTCGTCGGCCCGACCGCACGCGCCGTAGACCTGGACGACGGCAACGGCTGGCGGGGTGCGGTGCGATGCGGATACGGCGATGGGCGGGAGGCGTGCCGGCCGGGATCGGCGGCAGCGTTCTCCGCCCGGGCCGCCGCGATCGCGTTGTCGACCTGGTTCGCGCTGGGCCACAACACACCCACCGCGAGCAGCAGCACGGCGCCGCCCAAGCTCCACACGCCGACCGCGCGCGGAACGTCGAGGCGCTCGGCGATGGCGCTGGTGGCGAAGATGCCCGCGGCCTGGACCAGTTGCAGGCCAAACTGCATGACACCGAACGCCCTGGCCCGGAACGCTCCGGGCAGCGCCTGCACGAACAGCCCGTTGGCCGGAGGCACGAGCCCGCCGACGGCGAAGCCGGTGATGCCGGACATGATCGCCACTCCGGCTACCGGCGGATCGGCGAGGGCGGGGATCAGCGCTATCGGGATCAGCAGCGCGAGCGGCCGGATCAGTGCGCGCCGGCGCTCTGGCGCGAGCACGCGGCCCACCATGATGGCGCCGACGACCGTGCCGATCGGGGCGCTGACCATGATGAGTGCCTGGTCGACGCCCGCCGCCGAGGCCGTGTGGCCGAGCCGGCGGCCCAAGCCGCGGCCAGGTCCTTCGGGTACCACCGCGAACAACCACGAACCGAGTACCAGGGCGGCGATTGCGCGGAGCACGGGATTGCCGACGACCAGCCGGAAGCCGGCGGCGGTTTCGCGCAACAGGCATTTGCGGGCCGCGCCGCGGACGACGATCGGGTCGCGCGGACGTATGCCGTACCACACCAAAGCAGCCGAGGCCAGGAATGTCAGCGAGTCCAGGACGATTGCCATGTGCGGATGGAATGGTGCCATCGCGCCACCGGCAAAGTAGCCGCAGACCTGGGCGATGTTGTTCGTCGTGGTCTGCAGTGATACACCCGCCACATACTGATCGCCGGTCAGGATCCGCGGTAATAGTGACGATCGGGACGCGTCGAACGGTGGGTTCAGCAGGGTGGTGGCGAAGAGCAGCCCCAGCAGGGCCGGCGTAGGCAGGCCGGGGATGGCCACCAGCGCGATCAGCACTGCGCGCCCGAGGTCGCAGACGATCAGCACGGTCCGGTTCGCGTACCGCTCGGCCATCGCGGCCAGGAGCGGGCCGCAGGTCAGGCCGGGAAGGTAGCCCACCGCGAAGGCGGCGGCCGACAGCACCACCGATCGGGTGGTTGTGAACACCAGAGCGGTAACGGCGGCCCGCGCCAGGTAGTCGCCGACCCATGAGATCGCGCTCGCCGCGAACAGCGCACCGAACTCCCGCTGGGCGAGCAATTCACCGAAGGTCGCTGATCGGGTGCTGGCGGCGTGCCTCGGCTCGGACACAGCCACCTCCCCTCGCGCATCGGTGCGGCGATCTACCGGCTGACTAGCGTGTTGTCATTCGATCGTCCGACGTAACTGAATGAAAGGACGATATATGAAATCCACCGTCACGCGCGATATCAAAAGCTGTCCGGGTGAGGCTACCTACGCAACTCAGGCATTTAAAGGGTTCACGGTGAAGAACTTGGCCCTTCGGCCGTGGGCGGCCGGACGTACATGCGATTCGTCGAGATAGCGCCACTGATCCCGGACTCGGACAGCGCGTGAGCAAGGCGGGTACGCAGCTCACGGGCGACCCGCGGCTGCGAGTCCGGCGAGGTTTTGGCCGTCACCCGAATGAGGGCACCATCGACGGTCATCTGTTCGACGCCGAGGATCGCCGGCGCCTCGTTGAGGACGCCTCGCCATTGCTCATCTTCGGCCATCGCGTGCGCCGCCGCCCGGAGTACGCCCGTCGCCTTTTCAACGCTGGCGAAGCCGATCGGCATGTCCAGTACCACCATGGCCCAGCCCTGGCTCTTGTTGCCGACCCGGACGATCTCACCGTTGCGAATGTGCCAGAGCACGCCGCGAACGTCGCGGATCGACGTGGTGCGCAGACCGACCGACTCGACGGTTCCGCTGGCCTCGCCGACATCAACAACGTCGCCGACGCCGTACTGGTCTTCGAGCAGCATGAACAGCCCGGCGATCAGGTCCTTCACCAGGGTTTGAGCGCCGAAGCCGAGCGCCAGCCCGGCGATCCCGGCGCTGGCCAGCAGCGGCGCCAACTCGATGCCGAGTTGGGCCAGCACCATGAGCAGGGCGATGGAGAAGATGGTCGCGGTCGAGAAGCTGGACAGCACCGAGCCGATCGCCTGGGCACGCTGCCGCCGCCGCTCCCGGAACACCGTATCCTGCAGGCGCAGCAGGCCGCCCCGGCTCTCCGGCGGCGTCGCAGCGGTGCGCTTGACCAGTTGGTTGATGGCTCGGTGGACCATCAGCCGCAGCGCCAGGGCGATGATCAGGATGAGGATGATCTGCAGCGGCTTGACCAGCACGTAGTAGCTGCTGGACGCCAGCCAGGAATTGTGGGTGTGGTGGTAGACGAACGCGCACAGGTCGCTGTTGCGCAGGCAGTCCGGCGAGGAACTGTCCGACGGCTCCGGGGTCGGAGCGGCCGATGGCTTGACCGGCTGTAACGCCACGGTCAACGGCGCGAGGATCACGTTGATTTCGTACTCCATCGGTGCCGGGTGATGTTCTGCGGGTCCGTTCTCACGCGAGCCGCGCTATCCGGCGGCGGTGCGGTCGAGCCGACGGTCAATTGTTGGGGAAGATGAGCAATAAGATGGTGCAATCACCGGATCAATCAGGGACGATGGTTGCACGGATGGTGGAGGCGAACTGGCTGGACTCACCGGCTGGCCGGGTGGGTAGCCCCGGTCCGACCGGCGCCGTGGTTCAGCGGGAAGGTACCGCGATGCCTGACATACGACGCGCCATGGGCGGTTCGGCCCTGGTCTTGAACCAAACCTACGAACCGCTGTGCGTCGTGTCGGTGCGAAGAGCGACCATCCTGATCTTGACCGCGAAAGCCGTCTGCGTCGCCGATGGTGACGGGATTCTGCACAGTGCCCGGGAGGTGTTACCCGTGCCCAGCGTGGTGCGGCTGAACCGGTTCGTCCGGGTGCCGTACCGCACGCATGTGGGGCTGTCCCGCCGCGCGATCTTTGCTCGTGACGGCGGGCGTTGTGCATATTGCGCCGGTCCGGCCGAGACCATCGATCACGTGATGCCCCGCAGCCGCGGCGGCCGGCATGCCTGGGAGAACGTGGTGGCCGCGTGTGCGCGGTGCAACCACAGGAAGGGTGACCGTACGCCCGGCGAACTGGGGTGGCGGCTGCGTGCCTTGCCGGCCCAGCCGAAGGGCCAGGCATGGCGCGTGCTCGGCCACCGGACCGCGGATCCGCGGTGGGCCGACTGGCTCGACCTGCCGGCCGCCGCCTGAGTCCTGAGCTTTGCATGACCCGGCCGGAGCGTCGGGGGAGTTCAGCCCCGGGAAATCAGCTGCGCGTAAACCACGACGTTGTCCGCGTACCCCCGCGATTCGCCAAGCCATTTCCCACCGCAGGTGATCAGCCGCAGGCCCGGCCGCGAGTAGTCGCCGTATATCCGGTCTCCCGGGAACTTGCCCTTCGGGTAGACCTCGACCGAGTACACCGAGAACATCGCCACGCGATGATTGGCCAGGTTCACCTGGATCTTGTCACCGGGCTTCATCTTGCCCAGGTTGTAGAAGACCGACTTGCCTTTCGGTCCATCCACGTGCCCCACGATGATCGCCGGCCCGCGCTGCCCCGGTGACGGGCCGCCGGAGTACCAGCCGGTGAGGTTGTTGTCGTCCAGCGGCGGCGTGCTTACCGTGCCGTCCGCGGCGAGGCCGACCGGGGTGACCGGCGCGTAGACGCTGATGGAGCGGATCCGGATCTTTGTGGGAGTACTCCGGGCCAGTGCCCGGGCGGCGGGCCCGTCCGGACCGGCATGGGCGAGCCCGAACGACGGCAGCACCGGCCCGCCGGTGAGCTGGCCTAGTCCGGCGCCGGCCCCGAAGAGTCCGATGAGGGCCAGCGCGGCGCCGACCAGCCAGGATGGCTGGCGACTCGATGATGGGCCGATCACGGGTACCGGCGCGGGCTCGCGCCGGTCACGACGTCTCGGTCCGAAGGGCACCATCGCTAGCCGCGGGCTGTGTTCCTGCGGCGTGCGCCTAGAAGTAGCCAGGTGGCGAGTCCAACCGCGAGGAGCCCAAGGCCGCCATAGAGCGTGATCCTTCCGATCAGGGTGGCTGCCATCTCGCCGCCGCCGGTATGCGGGCCATAACTCTTGTTGGGCTTGCCGGAACTCAGCACGGTGAGCTTCGCCGAGCTCTGCTGCCCGCTGGCGCAGGACAGGTCGACGGCGTAGGTGCCCACCGCGGTACTCCTCGGGACGGTCACGGTGGCGCGGAGCATGCCACGGGACGGCACCAGGGTCACCGACCCGAATGCCTTCGAGTGGACGAACGCGGGGTTGACGTTGTCGCCGCAGGTCGCGCGCACCTCAATGGCGTAGCCCGCGTGGATGGAGCTGGGATTGACGATCAGTAGGGTGGCCCCGCTGGCCGAGGCCGGAATGCAAGCGCTGGCCAGTAGGACGGTGGCACATGACACAAGGATGATGCGGACCCATCGCATGATCGCCTCCCAGCCAGACGGCCGTTGACGTGCGGCCGCTCCGTCCGGGACAATTATTGCCACTTTTTATACTCAAAACGCCCGAAACGGCCGAGAGGCTGTGATCCGGTCGGCGGGGCGCTGCTCAGGTCACGCGGGACCGTTCCGTCGGAAAGTCCTGGTAGGCGCCAGAGGCCATGATGCCGCGCAGGCGGTTCATTCCTTCGTACACGTCTACGAACCGCGTATACAACGGCGCGAAGCCGAGGCGCAGCCGGTCCGGGGTACGGAAGTCGGGAATCGCCCGGGCCGCCTTGAGTGCCTGGCAGACTTGCCAGGCGGCCGGATGGCGCAGGGTGATATGGGCGCCACGGCGCCCACTGTCGCGGGGCGAGGCCAGGTCGAATCCGTAGCGAGCCGAGCCAGGCGTCGGCCAGCTCGATCGCGTACTCGGTCAGTGCCCGCCCCTTGGCCGCGATGGCGTCGATCCCGGCCTCGGCGCTGATCTTGGCGCCTTCGAGAGCACCGTACCCACTGAGAATGCTCGGCGTACCGACCAGGAACCGGTCGATGCCGGAGGTCGGCTCGTAGGCGGAGCCCATCGCGAACTGATCCCGTTGCGAGAACCAGCCCCAGATCGGCTGGCGGATCGAGTCCTGAAGGTCCTCGCGGACGTACAGGAACGCCGGGGCGCCCGGGCCGCCGTTGAGGTGCTTGTACGTGCAACCGACCGCCAGGTCGGCGCCGGTGCCGGCCAGGTCGACCTGGACCGAACCGGCCGAATGGGAGAGATCCCACAGCGTCAGCGCGCCGCTGGCGTGGGCGATCGCGGTGATCCCGGCCATGTCGGCGATCGCACCGGACCGATACGCCACATGCGAGAGCGTCACCAGCGCAGTGTCATCGTCGACGGCGTCCCGCACGTCGTCGCGCCGTACGCCGGTGTCGATATCCGTCTTGATCACGCGAAGCTCCAGGTTCCGGGCGGCGGCCAGGCCCTGCAGCACGTACTGGTCGGTGGGGAAGTTGTCATCGTCGGTGACGATCACCCGGCGGTCCGGTCGGGCGTCCATGGCCGCCGTCGCCAGCTTGTAGAGGTTCACGGTGGTCGAGTCGCTCAAGACCACTTCGCCGGGCTGGGCGCCGACCAGGCCGGCCAGGACGTCGCCCGCGGTACGAGCCAATTCGATCCAGTGGTCCCAGCCGTTGATCAACTCACCGCCCCATTCCTCCTCGACAGCGGCACGCAGGCGCTCGCGGGTGGCGTGCGGTAGCCGGCCGAGAGAGTTGCCGTCCATGTAGATGACGTCCGGATCGGCGATGACGAAACGGTCGCGAAAGGCAGCGATGGCGTCGGCGCGGTCCAGGCGTTGGGCGGCGGCGTGCAGGGCAGGATCGGTCACGGTCTCACGGTAGCCTCCGGCCCGGCCGTCGCGTCAGAGCCTGTGTGCCGGCTCGCAGTCGAAGCAGGCATCCACCCGCCGCCCGTGACCTCAGGTTGCTCCGCTACGGTCTAGGTGTTCGATTCTTTTCCTCCATTTGGGGGCGTTGAGTTTGTCCATCACAGAGACCGTCCTCGTCTTCGTCTGCATCCCGCTGGCCGTGATCGCGCTGGTGTTCCTGCTGGCATACGTTCCGGGCGCGGCTCGCGGGCGGCGCTACCGTCCGGGTCGGCCGTTCGAGACTGCTCCGGTGTGGTATGTCGCGGGCGGTAACGCCGCCGCGGTCGCCGAGGCAGACACCGAGGCGCGCGCGCTGACCGCTACCGAAGTGGGCCCGGACCAATCGGAGTGGCCCGAGGTCGTGCATACCGGCGAGATCGGAGGCGCAAGTGACAGCTGGTGAGTTGATCTCGGCTGACTCGTTGCAGGCCGCCGCTCGCGCGGACGCGCTGAACGGCCCGTTCAACACCCGTCAGCTGCTGCGGCTGGACGAGGCGCTGAGACTCGCCGACTCGTCAAGCGATCTGACCTTCAGTGTGTATGTCGGGCCGTTGGAGAATCCGGTCCGGGGGCATGCTGAGAAGCTGCACAGCCAGATGCCCGACCCGGGTCACAGCGTCCTGATCGCGGTGTCGCCTAACCAGCGGGTACTTGAGATCGTCACCGGAGAGTCGGCCAAGCGGCGGATTCCGGACCGGTCAGCCAAGCTGGCCGCGATGTCCATGTCGGCCGCGTTCGGCGGTGGCGACCTGGCCGGCGGCCTGGTGTCCGGGCTGGCTCAGCTGTCCGCCCAGGCCGGGCACGCACCAAGCGCGTCGTGACCGGCCCGGCCTGACCGGCCGCGCATCCGCCGGCACCGTCAAGATCGACGCGAAATAGGCTCACCCGGTCCCGGGTGAGCCTATTCGCATCGGTACTCCGAACGGTCCGCGACCGGACCCGCGGTCCACGCCTTAGGAGGCGTCCTTGACGCGGCCTGCGAGCGCCCGCACCAACCCGTCCCGTCCCTCGGTGACCAGCCGGCGCAGGGGAGCCGGATGTGACTCGCCGGCAAGCCACGCGTCGGTCGCGTCGATGGTCGACTGCTCGATCTGAAGCGACGGGTAGGCATCCTCGACGAACTCGTGGGCCGGCTCACTGTCCTGGGTGGCCCAGATCCGGTCGATGACGCTGAAGAACTTCGCCACGTACGGCTTGGTGAGCTCCGGATGCGCCGCGCTCTGGAACCCGACGAGCAGCGCCCGCTGCAACCAGTTCGGCAGCGCGTCACCCTCGGTCAGCCGACGCCACACCTCGGCCTTGGCTTCCGCCGTTGCGATCAGCGCGGTCGCGGTCGCCGCCTGCCGCTCGCCCGATGCGGTCCGGTCACGGTCCAGTTCGGCGTTGATGACGTCCTCGCCGATCCGGCCGGCCGCGGCCAGGGCGCCGACGATGGCCCAGCGCAGCTCGGTGTCGATGGACAGCCCGCCCGGCACCCCCGTGCCGTCCAGCCATCCGGCCACCCGGTTCAAGTCGGAGTCGCTGCGTGCCGAGCCGATGAAGGTCCGGGCCCAGGCCAGCTGGAAGCCGCTGCCGGGCTTGGCCTCGGCGATCGCATCCCGGGCCGCGCCGGCCAGCATCGTCCAGCCGGTGGCCGCCCAGGCCGGGTCGGCGTAGTGGATGACGGCTCCGACGCCCTGGCGCAGTGTCGCGGTGACGAGGTTAATGTCGGTCTCAGCGGGCAAGCCGTTGACGACCAGCTGGATGTAATCCCGGGCGCGCATCTCGGCGTCGCGCACCATGTCCCACGCCGCGGCCCACACGACCGCTCGGGCCAGCGAGTTGTCGATGGTCGCGATGTGGTCGACCACCGTCGCCATGCTGCGCTCGTCCAGCCGGGTCTTGGCGTACGTCAGATCCTCGTCGTTCGAGCACCAGCACATCGGCGGCGGGCCGGCCGGCCAACTCGGCGAGATCGGTGCGCTCGCCGGAGACGGTGACCTCCACCGTCTCGCGTCGCGCAAGCGGCGCCGGCGCGCAGGTCGTACAGGCCGACGCCGATTCGATGGGTACGCAGCGTCGGATACCCGGCCGGGGCCTCCTGCCGTACCACCACCTGCTGGTAGGTGCCGTCATCGCCGATGAGGATCTCCGGCCGCAGCGTGTTGACCTGCGCCGTCTCCAGCCATTGGGCGGCGAACTCGCGCAGCGGCTTGCCGGTACGCGCCTCCAGGGCGCTGAGCAGGTCCCCGAACGTCGCGTTGCCCCATGCGTGCGCGCCGAAGTAGTCACGCAGGCCGGCGACGAACTCCTCGATCCCGACGTACGCGACCAGTTGCTTGATGACGCTGGCGCCCTTGGCGTAGGTGATTCCGTCGAAGTTGACCTCGACCGCCTGCATGTCCGGCATCGCGCAATACACCGGGTGCGTCGAGGACATCTGATCCTGGCGGTAGCCCCAGGTCTTGCGTACCGACAGGAAGGTGGTCCAAGCGTCGGTGAAGCGGGTGGCATGCGTGTTGGCACCAGTGGCTGGCCCACTCGGCGAACGACTCGTTCAGCCACAGGTCGTCCCACCAGCGCATGGTCACCAGATCGCCGAACCACATGTGAGCCATCTCGTGGAGGATCGTGTTGGCGCGGTTCTCGTACTCGTAGTCGGTGACGGCCGACCGGAAGATGTAGTACTCCTCGCCGTGCACCACGGCAGCCGAAGTTCTCCATCGCTCCGGCGTTGAACTCGGGCACGTAGAGCTGGTCGTACTTGGGCAGCGGGTAGCGCACGCCGAACTGCTCGTGGAAGAAGTCGAAGCCCTGCTCGGTGATCAGGAACATGTCGTCGGCGTCCAGGTACTGCCGCATCGACTGGCCGGCAGAACACGCCCATGTCGATGCCGTCGTGAGTCCGGCGCACTTCGTGGTACGGCCCGGCGCAGAGCGCGGTGACGTACGTCGACATCCGTACCGATGGGTGAAAGTGCAGCGTCCTGGTGCCTTCGATCTCGCCGTCGACGGTGCTGGCAACCTCGGCAGTTGGAGACGACCGTCCAGTGGGCCGGCACGGTGACGTGCCAGGTGAACACGCTCTTGAGGTCGGGCTGGTCGAAGCAGGCGTATACCCGCTGCGCGTCGGCGGTCTCGAACTGACTGTAGAGGTAGACCTCCTTGTCAACCGGGTCCACCGAGCGGTGCAGACCTTGACCAGTGGTCGAGTAATCACCGTCGGCGTCGACGATCAGGGCGTTGTCGGCCGCCAGATCCGGCAGCGTCAGGCCGGTCTCGCCGCTCCACTCGGAGACGTCCAGCGGGCGTCCGTTCAGGGTCGCTGACCGGATGCCGCGCATGGCGGCCTCGATGAAGGTCGAGGCACCGGGCTCGGCGCACCGGAATCTGATCTCGGTGACCGACCGGAACGTACCGTCGCCGGGACCGCCGGTGCCGTCGGTCAGGTCGATGGTGATGTCATACGCATCCACCTCGAGCAGGCTGGATCGCTCGGATGCTTCGACCTGGGTGAGGTTTCGAGTTCCCGCCACGGTAGTTGTTCGCTCCACTCCGGCGTCTTGCGATCGCGGCGTCGCGATCGACTGTTGATTGTCTGGGCCGGGCCTCCATGGCACGGTATCCAGGGAGTCTTTCACGCGCGCCGACCTGGTACCGGAGTGGTTGGCCTCACGCACGGGTGATGTCGCGGGTTTCGCTTGCTCAAGCAAAGGTAAAGTTGACAAGTATTCCCTCGGGAGGCGGTATCCGATGACTGATACGCAGGTTTCGACCACGGAGCGTATGGCCGACGCGGCCCACGTGGACATGTACTTCGACCCGATGTGTCCGTGGGCCTGGATGACGTCCCGATGGTTGCTCGAAGTGGAGAAGGTCCGTCCGATCGAGATCGCGTTCCACGTCATGAGCCTGTCCGTGCTCAACGAGGACCGGGACGACCTGCCACAGGGCTATCGCGACATGCTCGTCAAGGCGTGGGGCCCGGTCCGGGTCGCGATCGCCGTCGAGCAGAAATACGGCAACGAGGCGCTGCGAGGCCTGTACACCGCGTTCGGCAACCGGATCCACCTGGACAAGCAAGCCGTCGGCGAGGAAATGTTCCAGGCCGTGCTGGCCGAGCGCGGCCTCGACACCGGCCTTGCGGCGGCGGCCACGTCCACCGAGTTCGACGGGGCGCTCCGCGAGAGCCATGACGCGGGAATGACGCCGGTCGGCAGCGATGTCGGCACGCCGGTCATCCACGCGCCCGGCCCGAACCCGGGCGAAACGGTTGCGTTCTTCGGGCCGGTCGTTACCCCGGCGCCGAAGGGTGAGGCAGCCGGCCGGCTCTGGGACGGCGTGCTGATGGTCAGCTCAACTCCGGGCTTCTTCGAACTGAAGCGCACCCGGGACGTCGAACCCATGTTCGACTGACCGATCAATCGCTGCCAACCCGTCCTGCGGGATGCCGGTAACCCGCTCGTGCCGGGCGGTGCCGCAGACCGTAGCGTCGGTATCCATGACGATCGCCTACCCGCTTGCTCACGCCTGGCTGTCTACCGGTGGTACCGGCTCGCAGAACTACGACGAGTTTGCCGATGACGCCGAGATCACCGAGATCATCCGGGCGAACCCGCACAGCGCGCTGGCCGTGGAGATGCCACATCGCGCGCCGGATCAGCTGGGTCAGTCGTTCGAGGCGAGCCTGCCGCGGGCGGCACAGCGACTGGCCGCCGCCAAGGCTGACGGGCATTACGCGCGGCATGCCGACGTGGCGGTTGTCTACCGGATCACGGCGCCCGACGGCGCCGTGGCGTACGGGCTGTGGTGTATGGCCGCCACCGATCAGATCTCCACATCGGCGGACGAGCCGGGCTTGATCATCCGCAATGAGGACGTCTTCATCGAGAAGGTCCGCGAGCGGGTGGCTCTGGCCAAAGCGATCGGGCACCTGATGTCGCCGGTGCTGCTGCTGGCCACCGGCGATCCGGACGCCTTGCACGACGCCCTCGCCAGCGCGGTTGCTGACGCCGGCGAGCCGATCGTGTCCGACATCGACCCGGCCGGGCGACGGCACGAGATCTGGCCGGTCGGTCCGGGCCCCCGCCGGGACCTGTTGCTCAAGCTCGCCGGAGGCGGGGAACTGGTGGTCGCCGACGGCAACCACCGGAGCCTGGCCGCTCAACGTGCCGGGCTGGACCGGTTCCTGGCCGTGGTAACCACACCCCAATCGGTCGCGATCCAGCCGTACAACCGGCTCATCACCGCGGACGTCTCCGGCGCCGACCTGGTAGAGCGCCTGCGCGCGAACGGCGCGCCGGTCACCCGGCGCGACGCGCCGCCCGGGATTCCGGAGACCGGCACCATCAACGTGTACGCACCCGATGGCGCCTGGTCGCTACGGCTGCCCGCCCAGCCCGGTGGAAGCATCGTGGACAACCTGGACCACGCACTGGTCGAGCACCACCTGATCAAGGGTGCCCTCGGCTTGGACCCCGGCGACAAGCGGATCAACTACGTCGGCGGTGACTACCCGGCCGAGTGGCTGCGCGCAGAGGTGGACGCCGGCCGGGCTACGCTCGCGGTTTTGATCGCGCCGGTGACCGTAGACGATTTTGTGGCGGTCAACCTGGCCCGGCTGAAGTTGCCCCGGAAGAGCACCTGGTTCACCCCGAAGGCGCGCGCCGGCCTGGTCGCGGTCCAGATCTAGACTGCCGGTCATGCGGGTATATCTGGCCTCGGATCACGCTGGCTTCGAATTGAAGGCTCACCTCAACTCCGAGCTGGCCAAGCTCGGCTACGACGTGGTTGATTGCGGCGCGGCGGCCTACGACGCGCAGGATGACTATCCGGCGTACTGCGTCGCGGCCGCCGAGCGGGTGGTCGCCGACCCCGGCAGCCTCGGTGTGGTCATCGGCGGCTCCGGCAACGGCGAGCAGATCGCCGCGAACAAGGTCGCCGGTGTCCGGGCCGCGCTCGCCTGGAACCACGAGACCGCCACGCTCGCCCGGCAGCACAACGACGCCAACGTGGTCGGGATCGGGGCGCGGCAGCACTCGCGCGACGAGGCAACCGCGCTGGTGACGGCGTTCCTGGAGACACGGTTCTCGGGCGAGCCCCGGCACCAGCGCCGCATCGACGAGGTCACCGCGTACGAGAAGAACTCGCGGGCTTCCTAGCAACCGCCGTCGGGCTGGACGCCGGCGCGATCAGTCGTCTCTCGGAACCCAGCCGCGATGGATGATGGTGAGCGTCGCGTCGGCATGCGCCAGGTCGTCGTCGGTGGGCCGGGAGGCGTCCCTGGCCCGCATCGCAGCACGGACCGTCACCTGCGAAGAGCCGCCTCCGATCAGCCCCCGGAGGCTGCGTTCGTCACGCTCATCACGCTCGTGGGCCGACATCATATGGCTGGGCGAAGGATGGCCGGCCGGCGTTTGGTCGCCGGTCCGACGCTCGCCGTCGCGTTCACGCCATCCACCGGTGCCGCCGGCCCGGACGGTTCGATCGTGCTGATCCTCGCCGGCCACGCTGGAATCGACGTCGTCGGAGATGTCCGGCGTCGTTGCGGTGGCTCGGCGGGTGCGTGCGTGGCGTCGATGCGGTGGGCGCCGACGGCGGTCCGGGCACCGGTGGTGACGGCCGGTGGCCGCGGATCCGGCGGCGCCGCCGCTCGCCATCGCTCATGGAGCCAACCCTAGAACACCTCGGTCGCCGACGGCTCACGCTGACCGCGCAATGCGGTGCTGACCTGCCGGAGCGCGTCCGGCCGAAGCTCGGTCACCAGCCCGCTGGCGGCCAGCGGCGCCAGTGCGGGACCGCCCAGGTAGGCCGCTCCCAGTGCGGCCACGTCAAGACGCATGTCGGCGGGATCGCCGGTCGGGACGCATCGAGCCGCGCCCGGACCGCCGGTCAGTCGCCATCGCCCGGCGTTGGCGGGCAGGTCGCGGTCGGTGACCTCCAGGACCACGTCGGTCGGCGTGGCGTAGCGGCGCGCGGCCAGCGCGTCGGGGACCGACAGCAGCCGCAGCCAGAGACTGTCGGTGACCTTCGCGGCCAGCGCGCGTGGCTCATCGACGAGGTAGTACATGGGCTCGTCCGGGCTGGAGAAGCCGCTGCTCACCTTCCTGGTCAGATCGATGGCCATGGCATATCGCCAAAGTGATTGGTACGCCTCGGGTGTCGTGGCGACCAGTTCGCGGATCTTCACCGTCCCGGACGGCGTGGTTTCCCACTCGGGCTTCACCCGCCACAGCAGGTAGCCATCGACGCCATCAGGCCCCTCATGTACGGCGGCTCGCATCGCGGTGGCGCCGTCGCGGGTCTGAGCCGGGTCTGCCGTGACGTATCGCCACCAGGCCTCGTTCCGGGCCGACCACCCGGGCCGGTCGGCGAGCACCTGCTCGTACACCTTTACGAACTGCTCGGTCTGCTTCGGGTCGATCTTGCGGATCTGCCCGTTTTCCGGCACGGCCGCCTCCGGCCGGATGGCGACCTCGCGCCGGTCCGCTTCAATGACCAGTCGGCTGGCCGCGAGCCCATATCCGAACCGCTGATAGATGCGGGCCTCGCTGGCCCACAGCACGGCGACCGGCTCGCCCAGGCCGAGCGCTTGATCATGTAGCCGGGAGATCATCGCACGCAGGATGCCGCGGCGCCGGTGGACGCTGCTGACGGAGACCATGGTCACGTGCGCGGCCGGCACTACGCCTCCCGGGACCGTCAGGTCGCGGGTGAACGCGGACGAGATTCCGGCCAGTTCGCGGCCACCGGCCGTGGGCGCTTCGGCCAGGACGGTCCGGTCCGGCTCGAACACGCTGCGTTCAATTGCGCTCCACTCATCCGAAATGTCCTCGTTGAAGGACTCTCCGAGCAGAAGGCTGACTTTATCCCAATCGTCCGCGGTAGCGGTCCGATACGCGTACTCGGTTTGCACGCCTTCTTACTACCTCCCGCCCCCGTCAGTGTGCGACCGAATATTGCGGTCGAGGCCTGATTGCGCCCGTTGCCCGGGCCTGGGGGTGAGGGCCCCGCACGCGGGTCGCGCGCTCCCGCTACCCTTTGACGAGCCCGAGAAATATCCGATACGCGAAGGTGGGTCATGCCCGAACCGGCACTGGTTGACCTCGTGTGTGGCCCAGCTAGCCCGCTACCCGAGACGTACCAGCGCTACCGGCTGGTCGCCCGGATCGGCTCTGGCGGGCAAGCCGACGTGTACCGCGGCGTGCGCATCTGCGGCGGTGTCACCAGCGCGCCGATCACCGTGAAGGTGTTCCGCATCGACCCCAAGCGGCCGCTCGCCGACGAACTGCGGTCCTGGGACAAGGGCGACGCGGCGTTGATGGATCTGAACAACCGGGGCGTCACCGGGATCTGCCGTCGTGCCGACGGCTTCTACGGGCCGCCGCCGCATCCGACCGGTGCGGTCCCGTCGACTCGTGACGCGGTGCCTTATCAGATATACGACTACCTGCATGGCGTGAATCTTCGGGAGTACGTGACGAACGCCGCCGTCCGCGGTGCGGGGCCACGGCTGAACGCTCCCGCGGCGCTGCGCACCCTCGCCGACACCATGCGGGCCCTGCATTTTCCGGATGATCACGCCGCCTGTGCCGTGCTTCATATGGATATCAAGCCGTCGAACCTGATGGTGCTGACCAACGGCGATGTCCGGCTGATCGACTTCACCGGGGCCCGCTACTGGCGTCACGAGGAGATCACCCAGATCGCCTATACCGCCGACTCGGGCGGTCCGGAAGCGCTGCAGGGCCAGGTCTCGCCCAGCTACGACGTGCACGGGTTCGGTGCCGTGGCGTACTTCATCGTTACCGGCTCACCGCCGCGCGGCACGTCGACGCCGTTGGACAGGCACCCGGTCTTCGAGGGACGCCCGGCGCTCCGTGATCACCTGCTGGCTCCGCTCGCGGATCGTCCGGTGGATCGTCCCGGCACCCGTGATCTGCCCGGATGGATCGACCGGCTGGCGGTGCTGGTGCGCAGTGCCGGCGTACCGGATCTCGGGCTGGACTGGTCGGACCGGGCCGCGCCGGCGTCGGCCGGGCACGACGGCGGCCGCGCGGTTGGCCGGGCGCGGCCGGTGCTCGCGGGCACCGAGACGGACGCGTTCGGCCGGATCGAGTTGCTGGAGCGCGAGCTGGTTGCGCTGCGGGCCCGAGCCGCCAAGCTCCCGCAGCAGGCGGATCTGCAGCAGATGCCGGCCGTGATGACCCCGTCAGCCACGCCGGCCGGCAGCGCCGCGGAGAGCGCCGGTCCGGCCTCGCCCGGGAGCACGCCATCCGGTGCCTCGCCCGGTGCTCCAGGCTCCGGCGGCCCGGCTTCTGGCGGTTCCGGTTCCGTCGCTCCGGCGGACGAGGTCGCCATGCGGGTCGGCCGTGCTTCGGTGGTCAACCGGCCGCCGTCGTACCAGCAGAACGAACCGGTAGCGGCGCAGCCGGCCCGGGTCCGGGTTCCGATGGGCGACCGATGGCGGGTCTGGAAGCGCGGGCGCGGGTGGACCGCCACCGCCGGCGTGTTCGCCGCGCTGTGCTGGATGATCTGGGCGGCGTCCAACCGTGCCACCAGCGGCATCGTGGTCGCGCCTTCGGTGCTGCTGTCCACGGTCGTCGTGGGCTTCGGCGTGTTCGTCGTGTTGCGGCTGGTCGGGCGCCTGGTTATCGAAGGCTGGATGCATCGGCGGCGGCTCACCGCGCGCGGCGCTCATATCGGTGTCGCGATCTTCCTGTACGCGGTCGGGGTCACCTACCTACGGCAAACCGGCTGGGTTATGCACGTTTACCGAACGTTGAAGGGGCTGTAGATGGCATCGCCTGGCGGCAGTGACAGCGCGGCCGGACCGGCGCGGGTTCGTTGATGGCGGCGGGTGCCGGACAGTCAGCCGGCCTTGAGGGCCTGGCCAATTTCCGGGATCTTGGCGGTACCCCGGTGGCGGGTGGCCGGACGATTGGAACCGGCGTGCTGTTCCGAAGCGATTCGGTGGCGTACGCGACCGTCGCTGACGCGGACGCGCTGGTGGGCCGGCTGGGCCTGCGTACCGTGGTGGACCTGAGGGACGTTCCCGAGGTGGCGGCGTTCGGGCGCGGGCCGCTGGAGGCGCACCCGGTCGGTTACCGCAATGTCCCGATCGGCGACGTCGGCTCGGCGGGCACCCGGCCCGAGCAGTACGCCAGCATGCTGCGCGTGCACGGCACGGCGATCGTGGCGACCATCCGCGACCTGGCCGGGGACGGGTTCGCGCCTGCGCTGATCCACTGTCAGATCGGCTGCGACCGCACCGGGATCGTGGTCGCCGCGATTCTTTCCCTGATCGGTGTCGCGGACGCCGACATCTGCGTCGACTACGCCCGGAGCAGCCGGGCCTCCAGCGCGATCCGGGAGCGGTCCCGCGACCGCCGCACCGCGCTCGGCCTGCCGCAGATGCCGGACTCCTACTACGACGAGTGGGAGCCGTCCGCCTCCGTGATGGCCGAGGCCATCACCTTGGTGGAGCGGGAGTGGGGCGGATTCGACGGCTGGGCGCGAGCGCACGGCCTGACCGCCTCGGATCAGGCCGCGCTCCGGTCGATACTCGTCGTCTGACCGGCCCGCGTCAGGGCCGGGTGGCGTCAACCAGGTCGTGTTGCTTGCGATACGCGACGTCGTCCTCGGCCGGCTCGACCGACAGGTGCGGCATGACCCGGTCCAGCCACCTGGGCAGCCACCAGTTTGCCCGGCCGAACAGGTGCATCAGCGCCGGCACCAGCACGGTTCGCAGGATGAACGCGTCAATGAACACCGCGCTGGCCAGACCGACGCCGAACTCGGCGACCACCCGCTGGCCCTCGAACACGAACGCCAGGAACACGAAGATCATGATGCTGGCCGCCGCCGTGATGACCCGGCCTGTGCTCGCCTGGCCGGTCGTGACCGCGGTCCGATTGTCCTGGCCGTGCACCCATTCCTCATGCATCCGGCTGACCAGGAACACCTGGTAGTCCATCGAAAGCCCGAACAGTACGGCCAAGGTCAGCACCGGCACGAACGCGTCGATCGGACCGGGTTTGCCGAGCCCCAGGGCCTCCGAGCCCCAGCCCCATTGGAAGAAAGCGACCACGAGGCCGAACGATGCCCCGGCGGCAACCAGGTTCATCGCCGCCGCGGTAAGCGGTACGACGATGCTGCGGAACGCGATCAGCAGCAACAGGAATCCGAGGCCGACGATGACGCCGATGAACAACGGCAGCTTGCTTGTCAGCACGGCCGAGAAGTCGTTGAAGATCGCGGTCATACCACCGACGTAAACCTTGAAGTCGTGTCCTTGCTCGGCTTGCGGGATCACGTCGGACCTGAGGTGGTTGATCAGGTCGGTGGTCTCCTTCGCCTGGGGCGACGTGGTCGGGATCACTTGAATGAGGGCGATGTCCTTGCCCGGCACCGTCGGCGCCGCGACCACTGCCTTCACCCCCGGCGTGGCCTTGACGTCCGACACCAGGCCGGCGATTGTCTGCTGGTCCGGCGCCGTACCGGCCGTGGTGCTCTGCACGACCAACTGCAGCGGACCGTTGAAACCTGGCCCGAAGCCCTCGGCGAGTAGGTCGTAGGCCTTGCGCGTGGTGGTACTGGCCGGGTCGTTACCTTGATCACTGGTGCCCAGCCGCAATGAGAAGAGCGGGATGGTGAGGACCGCGAGCGCGATGATCGCCGCCGCGGCAAGCGCGATCGGGTTGCGGGCGACGAAGGCGGACCAGCGTGCCCAGAGCCCGGATGCGTGCTCGTCGTGCGGACCTTGCTCGGCCAGAATCCGACGCTCTCGGCGGCTCAGCACCCTGGTGCCCATGACGCCGAGCATGGCCGGCAGCAGCGTCACCGCCGTGATCACCGTGAACAGCACCATGAGCGCGGATGACAGGCCGAGGCCGCTCAGGAAATCGAGGCGCAGCACTAGCAGGCCGAGCATCGCGATGATCACGGTGGCGCCGGCGAACAGCACCGCCCGGCCCGAGGTGTTCATGGCCCGTACGGTCGACTCTTCGACCGACAGGCCGGCCTTGAGGCCGTTGCGATGCCGGGTGACGATGAACAGCGCGTAGTCGACGCCGACGCCCAAGCCCACCAGGGTGGCGAAGATCGGTCCGATCTGGCCGATGGCGAGGGCATGGCTCAGCAGGCCGATCGCGAACGTGCCGGCCGCGATCGAGAAGATCGCACTGACCAGTGGCAACAGCATCGCGAAGAACGCTCCGAACGCGATCAGCAGGATGACGGCCGCGATCACGATGCCGATGAAGGTGCTGGAGTTCGTGGATCGCTGCTGGCTGGCCTGGATCGCCTGGCCGCCCAACTCGACCTGCAGACCGCCGGTGCGGGCGCCCTCGGCGAGATCGATGACCCGGGTTACGTCTTTGACCGGGATTTGCTGACCAATCTTGTCCCACGTCACCGTCGCGTACGCGGTCTGCTTGTCCGGACTGATCTGGATCGCGCCCTGCGGGCCATATGGACTCTTGACGTCGACCACCGACGGAGAAGACTTGACTTGATCGAGCATTGCGGTGATCCGGGATTTGACGGCCGGGTCGTTGACGGTGCCGGACTGAACATGCCAGACGATCGAGTCGGACTCACCGGATTGTTGGGGGAACGCGTCGGTGACGAGGCGCAAGGCATGGGTGGATTCGGTTCCGGGCAAGGTAAAGCTGTTGTCGTAGGCGCTGCCTACGGAATAGTTCACCACTCCGAGCACGGCGAGGAGTGCGACCCACAATACGATCACCACGTACCTCTGGCGGAAGCACCAGCGCGCCAAGCCAGCCATAAGCGAGTCCTTATTTAATCGAACGGTCGGTATCTACAATCACGAGTGTAGAGGCCTGCGGCAATCGGGAGGTGTGCGGGTGGCTCGGACGGTAGGAAGCGCGGCGGACGACACCCGCCAGCGCATCCTGGACGTGGCAGTCGACCTGTTCATCGAGCGCGGGTACGCCGGCACGTCGGTCCGCGACATTTCCGAGCGGGTCGGGATGACGAAGGGATCGCTGTATTACCACTTCGCCTCCAAGGACGACCTGCTAGCGGCCCTCGTCGAACCGATGCTCAACGAGCTTGACGATTTCATCGCCGACGCCACCAGGACCGGCAAACCGGCAAGCCGGGAACTGATCGAGCGACTTGTCTCGATTCTGGACGAGCACGGGGTGATCCTGCGGTCGCTGATGAGCGATCCGTCGGTCCTGCACGGCCTGATCAAGAAGTCGATGCCGCAGCGGATGGCGGCACTGCAGCGGGCGGTGGCCGGCGGCGCCGACCAAGCGGCCATGCTCCGAGGGCGGTGCGCGATCGGATGCATCAACGCGGGTGCGATCGCGCCGCGACTGACCGCCTCGGGGCCGGCCGACTCAACCGACCGCGAACGGGCCGTCCGGAGCCGGTTGAGCGACACCGACAAGGAATACGTGGTCAACGCCGCGCTCTCGATCCTTTACCTCGGTATCGGGTAACTCGCCGCCACCTGCGCATTCGCGGGTAACCGCGTCGTTCTGAACGCCTTTACCCGAGGCCGAGTTCAGCGACGGAGGTTTCGCGCATCTCGACCTTGCGGATCTTGCCGGTCACCGTCATCGGGAACGAGTCCACGATCTTCACGTACCGCGGGATCTTGTAGTGGGCGAGCTTGCCGGCGCAGAAGTCGCGCAACGCCTGCGGGGTGAGTTCCGGTGCGCCCTCGCGCAACTTCACCCACGCCATCAGCTCCTCGCCGTATTTCGCGTCCGGCACGCCGATGACCTGCGCGTCGATGATGTCCGGGTGGGTGTACAGGAACTCCTCGACCTCGCGCGGATAGACGTTCTCCCCACCCCGGATCACCATGTCCTTGATGCGCCCGACGATGCTCAGATAGCCGTCGTCATCCATGACGGCCAGGTCGCCGGTATGCATCCACCGGGCCGAGTCGATCGATTCAGCGGTTCGGTCGGGCATGTTCCAGTAGCCGAGCATGACGCTGTACCCCCGGGTGCAGAACTCGCCCGGGGTGTTGCGCGGCACGACCAGATTGGTGGCCGGGTCGATGACCTTTACTTCCAGGTGCGGGTGGACCGCCCCGACCGTCGAGACCCGCCGGTCCAGATCGTCGTCGGCGCGGGTCTGGGTCGATACCGGCGAGGTCTCGGTCATGCCGTAGCAGATCGTCACGTCGGTCATCCCCATTTCGGAGATGACCCGCTTCATCACCTCGACCGGACAGGGCGAGCCGGCCATGACTCCGGTGCGCAACGTGGACAGGTCGTGCTCGCCGAAGGTCGGGTCACCGAGTTCGGCGATGAACATCGTCGGGACGCCGTACAGCACCGTGGCGCGCTCCGCGGCGACCGCGCGGAGCGTGGCGGCCGGCTCGAAGCCGGGGCCGGGAATGACGATGCAGGCGCCATGGGTAACCGCGCCGAGGTTGCCCATCACCATGCCGAAGCAGTGGTAGAAGGGCACCGGTACGACGACCCGGTCCTCCTCGGTCCACAGCTGGCCCCGTGCCACGAAATACCCGTTGTTGAGAATGTTGTGGTGCGACAGCGTCGCGCCCTTCGGGAACCCGGTGGTGCCCGACGTGTACTGGATGTTGATCGGGTCGTCGAACGCCAGCGTCGCCTCCCGGTCGGCGACGGCCCGCGGATCGACGTCGGATCCGGCGCCCACCATCGCGTCCCAGCTGGGCGTCGCGATGTACACCACGTCAACGAGTTCCGGGCAGTCCGCACGCACCTCGTCGACCATGGCCCGGTAGTCGGAGGTCTTGAACGATTCGGCGGCGATCAGCGTTCGGATGCCCGCCTGCTTGAGCACGTACGCCAGCTCGTGACTGCGGTACGCCGGATTGATGTTGACGAGGATGGCACCGATCCGGGCGGTGGCGAACTGGACCAGTACCCATTCGGGCAGGTTGGGTGCCCAGATCCCGACCCGGTCGCCCTTGGCGATGCCCAGCGCCAGCAGGCCTCGCGCCACCGCCTCGACGTCCTTGGCCAGCTGGTCATACGTCCACCGGCGACCAGTCGGAAAGTCGACGAGTGCCTCCCGCTGCCCGAATCGCGCCACCGTCTCGGCGAGATTCTCGCCGATCGTCTGGCCGAGCAGCGGCACCGTGGCCAGCCCGCTTACGTACGACACCTCTGCCATCGCCCGACCTCCTGTGGTTCGCGTCACGTCCTGGGGTCGATTCTCGGTCGCAGGGGCGCTCAGCGCTAGGCCGGGCTGCACCTAGTTCGCGGATTGCGGTGGCAGAAGATCGCGGCGTCGCGGCTGCGGGCTGGACGCCGGGTCGCATCAGGCCGGGTCAGCGGTGCTGGCGGAAACCTCCGACGCTAGGGGCCCAGTCGCCCTGCTCGCGGCTGTCGACGGTCCAGCCGAGGGCGGACGCGACCGTGAGAGCCAGGAACAGGCCAAACATGAACAGTAGAGCGGACATGACGCTTTCCTCTCGATGTGCTGAGTTGATGCGCCGGTGGCCACCGGTGGCGGGTGTGCCCGCTGTTATCAATGTTGTCGCTGTTGCCTCGTGATGACAGTGGCAGGAATGCCCTTGTTCGTCGAAATCCTGCCAGCTATCATGCTGCGATGTTGCGACGCGTCGCCGTCCTGGCGTTACCCGAGGTGGCGATGTTCGAGCTGGGCGTCCTGTGCGAGGTGTTCGGCACCGACCGCACCGACGACGGCCTTCCGTCCTACGACTTCGCGTTGTGCTCGGTCGATGGCGAGCCGGTGCGAACCAAGTCCGGCTTCGGCCTGGAACCGACGGCGGGACTGGACGCCTTGCTCGACGCCGACCTGGTCTGCGTTCCCGCGTATGGCGGCGATTCCGGACGGACGACGCCGCCGGAAACGCTGGATGCCGTCCGTGCCTCGTTTGAACGCGGCGCCCGGATCCTGTCGGTCTGCTCCGGCGCGTTCCTGCTCGGAGAGGCGGGTCTCCTGGATGGGCGCCGCTGCACCACCCATTGGCGGTACGCGGACGAACTAGCCAGCCGGTTCCCGATGGCCGATGTCTGCCCGGATGTGCTCTATGTCGAGGACGGCGCGGTGCTCACCAGCGCCGGCACCGCCGCCGGCATCGATCTGTGCCTGCACCTGGTACGGCGCGAGCATGGCAGCGCCGTGGCCACCAAGCTGGCCCGCCGCATGGTGGTGCCGCCGCACCGTGATGGTGGCCAGTCCCAGTTCATCGAAGCCCCGGTCCCGCGTACTGAGGGAGCGCCGACGCTGGAGCCGCTACTCCAATGGCTGGTCGAGAACCTCGACCGGCCGGTCACGGTTGAGGACCTGGCCGAGCGGGCCCACATGGCACCGCGCACGTTCGCACGGCGGTTCCGGGCCGAGACCGGAGCGACGCCGCATGACTGGGTCACCGCGCAGCGAGTGCTGCTGGCCCGGCAACTCCTTGAGGAGACGGACCTCACCGTCGACGCGGTCGCCGCGCGATCCGGCTTCACCGATGCGGCGATGCTCCGGCACCACTTCAACCGGCGCGTCGGCGCCGCCCCGCATTCGTACCGGAGGACCTTCCAGACACGCGCGATCAGCGACGCGGACCGCGGTTGATCCAGGCGCGAACCTGCTTGATGTCGAACGGCCCTTCGAATGGACCGTCCAGGCACCAGGTGGCACCGGTGCCGGCGAAGTCGGAGCCAGGGCGCTTTCCGTTGGAGATCGCCAGGTCATAGCCCGGGCGGTTGGCCACGTCGAGTTGCCGTGCCATCTCGGCCACATCCTCAGGAGAGGTCGGGCTCGCGTCCGCCTTGACCGGAACGAAGCCGTCCCAGCGCGCGGCCCGGGTGACCGGCTTCTTCCGTGGCCACTGCCCGGCTACCCACACCGGGATCCGTGGCCGCTGAAGCGGCGTCGGCAGGAACTGGGTGTCCCTGACGGTGAAGTGCCGGCCCTTGAACGAGAATCGCTGCCCCGACCAGAGCGCGGTTATGACGTCGAGCGCCTCGTCCAGTTGCGCCGCGCGAGTGCGCGCGTCGGTGGCTTCGTCGAAGTTCTCGAACTCAGTGGTGTGGTCGCCGCCCGCGCCGGCGCCGAAGATCAGGCGCCCGTTGCTGAGCCGGTCCAGGGTGACGGTCTGCCGGGCCAGCACCTGAGGGCGGCGTCGTGGCATCGGCGTGACCATCGGCCCGATCCGGATCCGTTCGGTGCTAAGGGCGATCGCGGTCATCGCGATCCACGGGTCGATGATGTCGTCTTCCGATGGCCACCGCAGGTGGTCCCAGATGAAGAAACCGTCCCAGCCGGCGGCCTCGGCCTCGGCGGCCAGATCGGCGAGCAGGCGGACGTCGGCGAGGGCCCCGAAGATGGGCAGGTTGATCCCGAATCGCATGCCCGGCAATCTATCCGGCCGGTCCGACAGAACCGGCTTGTGAAACTGAGTCGGCGGTTTACGAAGGACGGCCGAGTCGGGTCGCGAACGCTCGTGCGGCGGCTTCCGGGTCGTCCGCTTCCGTGATGGCGCGCACCACGACGACACGGCGGGCACCGAGCGCGATCACCTGATCCAGGCGATCGAGATTCTCGATACCGCCGATGGCGAACCAGGGCCGCTCCGGCACGGCGGCACCGGCAGCGAACGAGATGAGCGACGTTCCCGCCGCCGGGCGGCCGGGTTTCGTCGGTGTGGTCCAGGTCGGCCCGGCCGCCATGTAGTCGACCCCGGGCTCGGCCACGGCGGAGGTGAACTGCTCCGGCGAGTGGGTCGAGCGTCCGATGATCACCTCATCACCGGTCAGCCGCCGGGCGATCGCCACCGGGAGATCGTCTTGCCCCAGATGCAGGATGGGCGCGCCGGCCGCGAATGCCACGTCGGCGCGGTCATTGACCGCCCACAACTTGCCGTGCGCCTGCGCGACATCGGCCAGTACCTCTAGGAACCCCAGTTCGGTCCGGGCCTCCAGGCCCTTCTCACGCAACTGGATCACGTCCACCCCGCCTCGGAACGCGGCGTCGAGAAAGTCGCGTAAGTCACCCTGTCGCCGCCGCGCGTCAGTGCACAGGTAAAGCCTGGCCTGGGAAAGCCGCGCGCGTAGGGCGGTGTTGTCGACCATGGTTGGCGACGGTACCCCATTTCCGGGATCGTCCTCGCGGAGTATGGTTGCGATCGCACGGGAGCCCAGTGGACTGGGCTGAGAGGGCAGCTGGGAGCGGCCGACCGTCGAACCTGATCCGGGTAATGCCGGCGCAGGGAGCAAATGATCGACAACTCCCAGCTCCGCAACAATTTTGATCTTGCGTGAGCTTGTGGGAGGTGTGATGACCAGCCCTGACGTGATCGTGGTGGGCGGGGGAGTCATTGGCCTGGCTACCGCGTGGCGGCTGGCACAGCGCGATCTGACCGTCGTCGTGGTAGATCCGGACCCAGGAGAGGGCGCATCGAGCACAGCGGCTGGCATGCTGGCGCCCGTCACCGAACTGCATTACGAGGGCCGGGAGCTGCTCGCCCTGAATCTCGAATCGGCCCGCCGCTACCCGGGGTTCGCCGCCGAACTGGCCGACACCTCTGGCATCGACGTGGGTTACCGCCAGTGCGGCACCGTTCAGGCGGCGTGGGACGCCGCCGATCTGGCCGATCTGCGCGCGCTGCGGGCATTCCAGGAGACAGTGGGCGTACGGTCGGAGCTCCTCACCAGCCGTGAGCTGCGCGCGGTCGAGCCGGCCCTGGCCGCCGGATTGCCCGGCGGCCTGTTCGCGGCCAGTGATCATCAGGTCGATAACCGGGCATTGGTGGCGGCCCTGTTGCGCGTTTGCGGGCAGGCCGGTGTAACGGTGATCCGCATGTCCGTGGCCGGCATCGACGAGGGCCGGGGCGTGACCCTGGACAACGGTGACCGGCTCGACGCGGGCGTGACGGTACTCGCGGCAGGCGCCTGGTCGCGGCAGATCGCCGGGTTGAGCCAGCCCCCGCCGGTGCGGCCGGTCAAGGGCCAGACGCTGCGTCTGTCGGCCCCGTCGGACCTGCTTCATCAGGTGGTTCGTGGCTCGGTGCGGGGCCATCCGGTATACCTGGTGCCCCGGGCCGGTGGTGAACTGGTGATCGGCGCGTCGAGCGAGGAAGCCGGCTTCGACCTGCGTGCCCGGGCCGGCGCGGTGTACGAACTGCTCCGCGACGCTCAAACGCTGGTCCCGGAGCTGAGCGAGGCGGAGTTCGTCGAGGTCAGCACGAGCGTGCGGCCGGGCTCGCCGGACAACGCACCGCTGCTCGGCCAGTCCGGTGTCGCCGGCCTCGTCTACGCGACCGGGCACTTCCGCAACGGCATTCTGCTGACCCCGGTCACCGCCGACGAGATCACTGATCTGATCGTTACCGGCAAAGCGTCGGAGATCATCGCGCCGTTCCACCCGGCCCGCGCGCAGCGCGTCACGTCGGCTGGACCGGCGCCGGCCGGTGTCGCGTCGGGTCAACCGGTCTCGGCGGGCACCGCCCCCGCCAAGGGAGTCACGGGATGAACGTCACCATCAACGGTGAGGCCGAGTTGGTGGACGACGGCACGACGCTGGCGCAGCTGATCGAGCGGCGCATGCGTACCCACAAGGGCGTCGCCGCGGCCGTCGACGGTGCCGTCGCTCCACGGTCGACATGGACCGACCTGGTGTTGCATGACGGCGCGGCGATCGAGTTGCTGACCGCCGTGCAGGGAGGCTGATATGACTGACGATGCCCTGGCGGTGGCCGGCGAGAAGCTGGAGTCGAGGCTGATCCTCGGCACCGGGGGAGCGCCGAGCACGCAGGTGATCGAGGACATTCTGGACGCGTCCGGAACGTCCATGTGTACCGTCTCGATGCGCCGCGCCGACCCACAGACGACGGGATCGCTGATCGACGTGATCGGCCGGCGTAACGTCCGGCTGCTGCCGAACACGGCCGGCTGCCGTACCGCACGAGAGGCGATACTGACCGCGCAGCTGGCTCGGGACGCGCTCGAGACCGACTGGATCAAGCTGGAAGTGGTGGCCGACGAGCACACCGTGCTGCCCGACGCGGTTGAGTTGCTGGATGCCGCCGAGCGCCTGGTCGGTGACGGGTTCAAGGTGTTCGCGTACACCAACGACGATCCGATCCTGGCGCGGCGGCTGCAGCGCGTCGGTTGCGTGGCTGTGATGCCCGGCGGATCCCCGATCGGCAGCGGGCTCGGCGTGCTCAACCCGCACAACATCGAACTCATCGTCGCGGAGGCGACCGTGCCGGTCGTGCTCGACGCCGGCATCGGTACCGCCTCGGACGCGGCGCTGGCGATGGAACTCGGCTGCGATGCGGTGCTGCTGGCCTCGCCGGTCACCCGGGCACAGGAGCCGGCGCTGATGGCCGAGGCGATGGCCGCCGCGGTTCGCGCCGGACGTCTGGCCTACCGGGCCGGACGGATTCCGAAGCGATCCCACGCGGTCGCCTCGTCACCGACCACCGGCATGCCGGTGCTGTAACACCACCAGAAACAACCGTAAGTGAACGTCCCCGATTAGCCAGCGGGAGCTCGGGCCTTGCCGGGCTGAGAGGGCGTCGCGAATGGCGCCGACCGCACGAACCTGACTGGGTAATTCCAGCGTAGGGAGAATAAGTGACAACCAGTCTCGAGCAGGCGCCGGCACCACTCGGTACCCCAACCGAACCCGGCCTTACCCTCGCTGACGAGCAGCCCCGCACGCTCGGCTTCCTAGACCAGACCGCGCTCTGGGCCAATCTCGGCATCAGCTTGCTCGGCCCGGTCGGCGCCGTATTCATCCTGCTGCCCGGCATGTCCGTCCTGGCCGCGCTGACGGCAGTGGTGATCGGTTCGATCATCGGCACGGCCGCCTTGGGGCTGGCCAACGTCGCGGGCGCCCGGACCGGCCGGCCGGCCATGGTGATGCTCCGCGGCGTATTCGGCACCAAGGCGTCCTACCTGCCGACCGTGCTCAACCTGATCCAGTTGCTCGGCTGGGCGGTCTTCGAGCTGGTCATCATCGCGGCCGCGGCGCGCCAGCTGCTGCCGTGGAAGGTGACGTGGCCGTACATCGTCATCGGCGGGGTGCTGACCACGGTGATGGCGATCCGCCCGCTGGGCTCGGTCCGAATGCTGCGTCGCATCGCGCTGATCGCGGTGGGCATCGCCATGGTGTACCTGTTCGTGCAGCTGTTCCGGCACCCGCACACATCATTCACGCACGGCAACTGGAGCGGATTCTGGACCGGAACCGACCAGATCATCGCATTGTCGGTGTCGTGGATACCGCTCGCCGCCGACTACTCGCGGCACGCCCGGTCGGAGAAGGGCGCGTTCGCCGGCTCGTTCTTCGGGTACTCGCTGACCCAGATCATCTGCTACGGCCTGGGCCTGCTCGCGCTGAGCACCGTGCTGACCACGGACACGTCGCAGCAAGCGATGTTCGCCGCGTTCATCGCCGTACCGCTGGGCTGGCTGGCCTTCGGCGTGCTGGTGCTGCGGGAGCTGGACGAGTCGTTCGCCAACGTCTACTCGACGGCCATCTCGGTGCAGAACCTGCTCCCGCGCGTCGACCGCCGCGTCCTCGCGGTGGTGATCGGCGCCCTGGCGACCGGGCTCGCGATTGTCATCGACATCGCGTCGTACCAGAACTTCCTCTACCTGGTCGGTTCGGTGTTCCTGCCCGATGTTCGCGGTCTTCATGGTCCGGTACTTCGTATACCGCGGGTGGCGCACCTGGGATACCTCCGAGCACGCGCCGACCCGCTGGCTTCTGCTTCTGCCATGGGCGCTCGGGTTCATCGCGTACCAGCTTGTCAACCCCGGCTACATCGACTGGTGGGCGTCGTTGTGGCGGTCCGTCGACGACGCCATCGGGTTCACGCCGCCGTCATGGCTGTCCGCCTCACTGTTTTCGTTCGCGGTGGCGTTCGTGGTGGCGCTGCTGTTCCGGCCCGCGCGGGAGGCAACCAGTGATTCCTAAGGTGATTCCCAACGTGCTCACGATCGCCGGTTCCGACCCGAGCGGGGGAGCCGGTATCCAGGCCGATCTCAAGACGTTCTCGGCGCTCGGCGCCTACGGCATGTCCGCCATTACCGGGCTCACCGCCCAGAACACCGTCGGCGTGCGGTCAGTGTTCCCGGTACCGGCGCCGTTCGTGGCCGAGCAGCTTGACGCGGTCTTCGACGACGTACGCGTGGACGCGGTCAAGATCGGCATGCTTGCCGACGCCTCGGTGGTATCCGCCGTCGCCGCCGTGCTGGCCGAGCGGCGCCCGCCGTTCGTCGTCCTCGACCCAGTCATGGTCGCCAAGAGCGGCGATCGCTTGCTGGCCGAGGCAGCGGTCGCCGCGCTCGTCGGTGAGTTGCTGCCGATGGCCGATCTGGTGACGCCGAACCTGCCGGAAGCGGCGGATCTGCTCGGCGTCGCTGAGGCGACCTCGGAAGTGGTCATGGCCGAGCAATTGGCGGCGCTGGTCGCGAGGGGTCCGGCAGTACTCCTGAAGGGTGGTCACCTGGGTGGCCCCGAATCGCCGGACCTGTTCCAGGAGTCACCCGGCGGGCCGGTGGAGCGCCTGGTGGCGGCCCGGATCCCGACCAAGAGCGATCACGGCACGGGCTGCACCCTGTCGTCGGCGATCGCGGCGTTGCGTCCGCGCCGTGATGACACGTTGACTGCGATCCGGGACGCCAAGGCGTACCTGACCGGAGCGCTGGCCGCGGCGTCGGCGCTGTCGGTCGGCTCCGGGCACGGCCCGGTGCACCACTTCCACGGCATGTGGGCGGACGTCTAGGCCGGGCGCCGGTTCGCCGGCCTCGCCCGGTGGGCCGGGCGCCGGTTCGCCGGCCTCGCCCGTGACGCAATGGTGCCCGGCAGCGACAGCTGCCGGGCACCATTCACACGTACCTAGTGTTCGTGGCCTTCATGGTCATGCTCATCGTCGCCGCGCAGCTCGTCCAGAGTCAGCACATTGCCGGCGTTGTCCGTGATCTTGACCTTGTCCATCACCAATGCCAGCGCCTTGCCACGGCGCACGTCACCGTAGACCGCGGCCGCCGCGCCCGATCGGACCAGCTGGTCGTAGTAGGCCTGTGGAGCCATGCCGACGCGCTGGGCGCGGTGCACGACTTCGTGCCCGTACTCGTCGTCGCTGACTTCGATCTCCTCGCGGTCGGCGAGCGTGTCGAGCAGCAGCTGAATCTTGACGCCTTCGACGGCCGCCTCGGTCAGCTCCTGGTCGATCTGCTCCTCGGTCTTCTCCTCTGAGGCGAGATAGTCGGCGAGCGACGCCCCGATGCGCTCCAGTTCGTCGGTCATCGCCTGCTTGCGGTGCTCGACCTCGTCCTGGACCACACCCTCCGGCGCTGGAATGTCGGCCGCCGCTACCAGGTCGGCGAGGATCTTGTCGCGGGCGCCGTAGAGCTGCTCGATCCGCTTCACCCGCCGGACCCGCTCCTGCAGGTCGGCGCGCAGTTCATCAAGCGTGTCGAACTCGCTCGCCATCTGCGCGAAGTCGTCGTCAAGATCAGGCAGCTGCTTCTCCTTGACGGTGCGGACGGTCACCGCGACATCGGCGTCCTTGCCGGCGAAGTCGCCGCCGAGCAGCTGGCTCTGGAAGGTGGTGCTGTCATTGGCCGACAGGCCCTGCACCGCGTCATCCAGCCCCGGGAGCAACTGGTTGCTGCCGACCTCGTGCGACACGTTGGTTGCCGAGCCGCCCGGCACCTCGACGCCGTCCACCGTGGCGGCCAGGTCGATCTGGACGAAGTCACCAACGGCGGTGGGGCGCTCGACGGTCTTCAGCGTGGCGAATCGGTCGCGGAGGCGGTTGATCTGGTCGTCGACCTCGTCGTCGGCGAGCACCAGCTCGTCAACGGTTACCTCGACGTTGTCCAGGTCCGGAATAGTGATCTCCGGGCGGACGTCGACCTCAGCGGTGAATTTGCAGCGGCTCCCGGTCGTTGAACTCGGTGATATCGACGGTCGGGCGGCCGAGAGACTTGATGTCGTGCTCACGGATGGCGGCCAGCACGTTCTGCGGGATGGCCTCCTGCACCGCCTCGTTGAGAACGGCGCCACGGCCGACTCGCTGATCGATCACGTTGGCCGGGACCTTGCCGGGCCGGAATCCAGGCACCGTCACCTGCGAGCCGATCGCCTGGTACGCCTTCTTGATGCTCGGCTCCAGCTCGGCGAATGGGACCTCGATGGCCAGTCGCACCCGCGTGGGGCTGAGCGTTTCGACCGTGCTCTTCACAGGCGTACTCCTTGGTGGTTTGCGTCTATTACGTGAGGCGTCTCTCACACGACGTGCCCCGCGCCGGAGCGCGGAATCGCCCGATCGAGTCTAGGCGAGCGCACCACCGGTCCGTGCCATTGGGCACCGACTGACCGACTGAGGTCACACTGAGGAGACTGCGGTTTCGGTCACAGTGCGTCTCGGCCGCCCGACGTGAGGCGTCTGTGTCGGGATGACAGGATTTGAACCTGCGACCCCCCGCTCCCAAAGCGGGTGCGCTACCAAGCTGCGCTACATCCCGAGGGTTGGTGCTGCTGTTCAGTGCTGCGCTTGTTTCATGCCGCGGCGGTTTGGTGCCGCGCTTGTTTCGTGCGGTGCTGCGTGTCGCGACCGTTTCGTGCCACGACCGTTTCGTGCCGCGACCGCTTCCTGCCGCGATCGCAAGTGTATGCGGTGGGCGTCGATGGACGCGCGCGGGTTGCCGGGTCGCTTTGGCCCACCATGGTGGGCCCTTCGTGATCGCGAAGGATTTCCCACGTCATAGGGGGCTAAACCCTACATGATCATGGTGGGCGACGAACCCGTGCGAGATTTCCGGTCGGGACTGTGTAATCTAGTGGCCGCGACCCGGTGTGACGGGTCTCGCGGGCGTAGCTCAATGGCAGAGTCTCAGTCTTCCAAACTGATTGTGCGGGTTCGATTCCCGTCGCCCGCTCCACACCCAAAAGCCCAGGTCACGACATGATCGTCAGGCCTGGGCTTTCGCAATCTCAAGATCCTCTTTGCTGGCGTGCCATTAACGTGCCATTAGGCCGGTCATGAGCTGTCTGTTTGAGGGGTCCGAGAGCGGTTGATTCGGGCGTCGATAGCTCGGGCAATTTCGTGATCACGTTCGCTGTTCGCGTGTTGGTAGATCAGCGCCGCACGCATCGTCGAGTGCGCCCATCCGGTGCATGAGTTCTCGGGTGCTGGCGCCGGTCGCCGCCGCGAGGTTGTTACTCGTGTGGCGCAGGTCGTGGAAGTGGAAGCCGACCGGTAGACCCACTGACCGAAGCAGCTCAGACCAGCGCACCGCACGCTGCCAGTTCGCCGACGTGATCCGGCCACCTTTCGCCCCGGTGAACACGAGCGCGGCGGGATCGTCGTTAACGAACTCGGCGACGTGGGCACTAAGTGCGTTGACCACATGGCCGGCAGGGCGACGGTGCGGATACCGGCCGCGCTTCTTCGATGCGACGACCCGGAGCTTTCCGGCCGACAGGTCGAGATCCGCCCGGCGCAGATTTGTCAGCTCGGACCAGCGGAGACCGACGTATGCGGCGGTCATGACGAACGCCCGGAACCGCGGCGGCATCGCAGCAGCGAGCGCGTCGACCTGGTCGACGGTGGCGGTCGGCCGCTCAGCCACGTCCCATGTGTCGAAGCCCGGGATGCGGCAGGGGTTCTTGGCGATGATCTCGTTCGTCACGGACCGCGGTGTTCAGGATGGCACGCAGCAGCGCGTACGCCCGAGGCGGCGATGCCCTTGGAGCAGGCGCCTGGCTGAGCAAGCGTCTTGAAACGGCCAGCAGTCCGGATCGAACGAGGGAACGGATCTTCGCCACGCTTAACGTGCCGAGGTACGGCACGATGTGCAGGCGCCAGATGCTGTCGTAGATGAATCCGCGTTCGCGGGCGGAGCTTCCGCTCGGATAGCGACTGGTCGCCGTAGATGACTAACTGAATCTCACCGCCCTCCGGCGCTGTTCATTCACCCTTGATGACCTTGGACTGAACGAGCGCGAGCCACTTGAATGCATCTTCGTGCGTCGGAAACGTTCTGCGGCGCCTTGCGGTCCAAGTCATCCGGGTCGATATAGCGCGCCTCGAACAGTGCCAGATGGCAGGCGGCGGAACGCTGCCGAATTTCGGTCACGGCCGCTTGTTCGCCACTACGCGATCCCCCGCAGATGGCGGCGCAGCGCATGCTTATCGAACCGCTTCAATTCGGCCGGCCGCAGCGTGTGCGGCGAAGGTCGGACTCGGCGAGGCGGACTGGATCGGCTCGAGGCGGTGAAAAGGCGAATCGCGGCGTTCGCTCGATGAGTCGGCGTACGTATTGTCTCGCTCCATCCCGAGGCGGTCCGGCGGTCTTGGTCTGATGGTCAGGTAATTCTCCATGGGCTTCTCCGTCAGCTAGGCTGCGTGCGCGAGCGGTGGGCGTTGTGGTGTTGCCGAAAGCGATTCGCCGTCTTGTGCTCTCGCATCGGCGATGGCTTTCGCCAGGTGGCGCGGGTGGAGATGGCGACGAGAGCGCCGGTATGGGAGTGGTTGTAGGTCGGGGTCGTCGGGTCGGACGCGTTCGTAGAGGTACCGCCCGGGTTTGGCCTCGGCGTCGGTCTGGTGTCGGTGAGGTGGCCGGCGAGGATGGTTTTGATCCAGTCGCGGTTGTCGGCTCGGTGATCGGCCAGGGTTTTGCCGGACCAGGCGCGGGAGACGAGGACGCGACGTCCGGTGAAGCCGAGGGTTTCGGGCTGGTGGACCTTGCCCTTGCACCGACCCGGCACCAGGCCGCGTTTGGTGTCTTTGGGCTGGACGCCGTAGAGCAGCCAGTTAGCGCAGGTCGGCGAGCAGGGCAGGACCGATAGTTCGGCGTGCATCCGGTCGAAGTGCGCCCGGGCGTGCTCACCGCGTGGGTGTGACGGTGTCGCCGAGGCCTTTGGTGACGTATTTGGTGACGTAGCGGATGCACCGTTCGGCATCTCTGGTGCCTGCCTCGACGCCTTTGATCTCGCGGGGGTCGATGGTGCCGAGCCGGGCAACGTAGCGCCGGGTCGGAGTCGTCCGGTCGTCGAGGTCGGCCAGCGCCTGATCCGAGGTTGGTAGTGGCTCGCGGGTTTTCGGGTCGACGTAGGCGGCACTGGTCTCATCCCAGACGGGTGGCCGTTCCGGGGTGTAGACCATCCGGTCGAACGGCGGCCACCAGACTTGGTGATAGGTCGCGGCGGCGACATGCTTCAGTAGCTTGCGGGACAGTGAGCCGCGGACGGCGAACTCCCGTGCGGGGCGAGCCGTTTCTGCAGTTCGATGGCGCCGGCGTATTGGACTTTCCATCCGGCGGCGCGGCGCAGGTTTTGCCAGAACCGGTCCAGGACGCGGGCGAAGTGGATCGCGTCGAGGGCGGCCGCGCGGTAGTCGTAGCTGGCTCCGGGTCGATCGGGGTGGCCAGGATGTCGTCGCGCGGGCTGTGCAGCTGCCCGCAGGCGCATGGGACGAGGTAGGTGCCGCGCCGGATGTGGGTGTGGACCGGCCCGTGGGAGGCGACGTGAGGGTCAGCAGCGTGGACGGTTGGTGGAGTTTGCCGCTTCGGCCGGCGTAGGTGCGGCCCACGGTGTTCTTTTCCACCGGTAGCCGGGGCAGGTCTCCGACGTCGTTGCGGCGTCGGGTGGAGCGGGTCTTGCGTTCTTTCGGCGTGCCGATCGGCGGGGTGAGGTGGCCGCGTAAGCCGGTTGCCGAAATGCTTCCTCGACTTGGCGGATGTTCTCGTCGAGTTCCGGGAGCTGGTCGAAGTCGGAGTTGCGGACCGCGGTGTCCCGTTCGAACTCCAGTTGGGCGCGGTGGTGGACCAGGTCGAGGGCGTCGACGTCGGGCGGGTCGACCGGCACGGCGGGTTCCTCGGTCAGGTGCCAGCCTTCCCGGATCTGCTGGATCCGCAGTCGCCGGCCGCGTTCGGCGCACGGCTTGCACTTGGACGCGAGGGTGGCACCGCACGGCACCTCGATGATCGACGTTTCGCCGGTGGCGGTGTCGACACGACGGATGGCGACCGGCCGCACACACACGCCGTTGCGTTCCGCAACCTCCTTGACCGCGTCGACGCGCGGGGGCGCGCCATCCGATCCGCCCGCGACCCCACCCGCGCCTCCGGCGAGGAGTCCGGTGGCGAGGCAGAGGCGAGGTCGGGGGCGGGGTTCGGGTTCTTGACCGGCCAGCCTCCGGCCACGGTCGGGCGGTTGCCGTTGGCGCGGGCGAACGCGTCGGCTGGGACCGGCGCCAGTGCCGACGTGCCTGCAGGCGTCGTCGGTCGGGGCGGTGGTGCGGATCTGGCGCAGTAGGTCGGTGGCCGAGTCGGTTGAGACGCGTAGGGCGGCGCGGAGTTCATCGCGGGTGATGGGCGGCCGGTCGCGGTCTGATGTTCGGTTCGGCGGCGGTCCACGGGCGGCCGACAGCAGGTCGACCGGGACCGGTTCGTCCTCGACTGGGGGTGGTTCGTCCTGGCGGTCCTTGCTGGCCACGGGCGGTACGAACGCCGGCGCGGACGGGCGGGCGGGTCGGGCCGCTGGGGTCTCGTCCTGCCGGTCCTGCCGGTCCTGGGCTGGGGTGGTGGGGTTGCGGGTGAGGACGATCTTCACGCAGGCCAGGAACCCGAGCGCCGGGAGTGCGGCGGCCAGCCACCCGATCGCCGACGGTTCGGCCTCCACGACCTGTGCGGACAGGGATAGGGCGACGGCTGCGGCGAGGATGCCGAGGACGAACCCGGCTGGCTGCCGGGCGCGGTGGCGGCGCCGGATTTCCAGGCCGGTGGCGATGGACATGAGTTCCAGGACGACGGCGTCGGCCCAGGCGAGCCAGCCGGGTTGGCCGTGCGCGGCGGCGACGTTGTGGACGTGGGTGAACGACGCGGCTGCGGCGCAGCCGCCGATGGCCAGGAGGATGACGACCTGGACGAACGATTCAGCGCGATCACCACGGCGGCTGGCCGGGCGAGCAGTGGTGGTGGTCATGGGTGGCCTCCGGTCAGGGCGGGGCGGCGCGCGGCCGGCACAGCCGCGGGCGGGTGCGGGTATGAGGCGAGTTCTGGCCGGTCGACACCGGCGCGGATCGGGTCACCGCTGGCTGAGGCGTTGGCGATGACGGCGGTGATGGCGAGGTGCACGGCGGTGAGGATCTGCTGGGCGTAGCGGTCAGCGACGGCATCGCTTGCGTCGGGTAGCGACACGACCGGCCGTAGTTCGACGGCTTGGGACTGGTCGAGTCCGGCGATGCGGAGGGCGATGAGCTTGCCGTAGGAGGTTTCCCACACGGCGGGTTCGGAGCGGTGTTGCCCGGACGGGTAGCCGTGCTGCGCCGTGCAGTGGTGGCCACGCGCGCACCAGGCCGGGCAGCGGCGCGCCGGTCGCCGCCACCGCACGCCGGTGATCCCAGCGGCGAACTCGTCCCGGACCGCGTCAGCGATCGCGACGGCGGCGGTCCACATCCGCATCGTGGTGCGCAGCAAATTCAACGTGGTCATCAGGCCACCGCCTTGACGGCCGGGACCGGGCGGAGGGTGCCGTAGTCGCGGGCCAGGGCGCGGATGTCGGCGTCGGTCCAGTACGAGAACCGGATCCGCTGCGGTACCGGATCGCCTTCCAACACGATGTACGCGGTGCCGGCGGCGCCGTGTTGCGGGATCAGGTCGCAGTAGGCGCCCCGGTCGCGGGCGCCGTCGTTGAGGGCGAGGTCGACGTGGCCGTCTTCGATCATCCGCAGCCCGATCCGGGTCGGGAACAGGTCCCGCACCGTCAACGTCTCCTTACGCGGGTCCTGCGCCGCAGCCACCACGTGCACACCGACCGCACGCCCTTGGGACAGGATCAAGTTGAGGGCGTTACGGATCCGGTCTTTGAGCTTGCGGTCTTGTACGTAGGCGATCAGCGCGGCCAACTCGTCGACGACCAGGACGTAGGTCGGATCCTCCGGTGTTGCCGCATGCTGGCGGGTAACACCACGTAGACGCCGCGCCCGGGTTTGCAGGATCGTCACGGCGTCGTCGAGGGCGTCGGCCATCGCCTCGAACGCGTCGCACAGGAACCGGTCGAACAGCGGCATCCCGAGGGCGAGTTCCATGCCGCCTTTCGGGTCGAATGCCCACACCCGAACGGTCCCTGCCTTGATCCCGCCGGCGAGGGCGGCGAGGATCGACCAGATCCCGGAGCCCTTCCCGGAGCCGGTGGCGCCGACGATCAGGATGTGCGTCCCGGACAGCCGCAACATCAGCTGCTTACCGTCTTCGGTGCGTCCGGCCGGTAACGCCGAAAGATCCGGGGGCGGGGTGGGCGGGATCGGCGGGACGGTCACGGTGAGCTGGTCACGACGCCGCAGCGTGAGCACGACGAGTTCCGGGCGGCGTGGGTGCGCGGTGACCCGGCAACCCTGGGCTTTGAATGTGTGCGCCAGCCGCAACGACGCTTTCGCCCAGTCGTCCGGGACTTGGCCGGTGACCATCCGGACGGTGAGCACGTCACCGGCCGCCGTGCACCGCACCCGCACGAGTTCGGGTAGGACGGTGTGGCGGTCCCAGGTCACCGCCAGGCCGGTGTTGGCCATGGCGGCGTTCCACTTCCGGGCGTAGAGCTGCCGCTGCCACCGCGCCAGCACCGGCCACCCCACCAGGGTGTTGAACGAGGGCCGGTGCCAGAAGAACCAGCCCACCCCCGCCGCGATGCCGGCGGCGAGCAGGCCGAGACCGACACCACCCAGATGCAGATACAGCCAGCACACTGCGGTGATAGTGGTGACGAGCCGGATGTGCCGCACCGCCCACCACACCAGGCGGAAGCAGCCACGGACCACCGACCACACGATCGCCAGGCCGAGCGGGATGTGCACGATCGGTGTGCGCACGTTGACCACCGAGGTCGGCAGCGACTCACCCTGAATGACGTTCACGAATGGCATCGCAGACTCACCGCCCCGCAGCAGAGATGTCACGGCCAGCAGCCGGAGCGATGAGCGGGACGACGACACCGGCCCGGACCGGGCCGGTCGACGGCGCCGGGACCGGGCAGGTCCAATGCGGCAGCCACCGGCCACGACCCAGCACCGCATACAAGTCGACCGGGCGGGTCATATACGGCACCACCGCGAGCGGGTCGAGGTGACGGCGGTTGACGATCGTGCGGGCCAGACTCGCCGCAGCCGCCGCGATCTCGGCGAGCGCGGCAACCTTGACCACGTCCGGGGCGGTCGACGAGTACAAGGCGCGCACCATGGTGACGGCGTCGCCGGTCAGCACGCCGACCAGGGCGCGGCGGTCATCAGCCGACACCAGCACCGGCGCGGGCGCCGGGCGGCACGCCGCGCATTCGGTTTCGTTCGGATCGAGGGCGGCAAGCTGGCCGCAGTCGGCACAGTTCCGCCACACCGCGCCCGCGCGAGTCGACACGCGGGCGCTATCAGCTACCTTGGCCACGACGGCCCCTTCCTGATGGAGGTTGGCTTGTCACCACGCGGAGCGGGCGAGTCTTTGGCGAGCCGAACCCGCCCCGCGTGGATCTTGCAGTGAGGTAGCGGCGGTTCACGCCGCGTCAGACACGACGACCTGCGACGCCGCCTGCACACCCTCAGCACGCAGCGAGTACGTCACCCGAGCCCGGCACCGACCCGACCCGTTGCAGCCCCTGTTATCCACATACGGCGTCAGGGTCAGACCGGTCAGCTCCACCCGCGGCGGATAACCCGGCACCGCCGACGCCGGCAACACCGGCGCGGTCTCCGAAGCGATCCGGACCCGCACCCGGTCACGGCCGAACCGCTGCGCATCCGGATCCAGATCCATCAACGTCACCACCCACACCCGCACGCCGGACAGCTTGTCGCGCGCCTGGTCATCGTCCTGACCACGCTTGTCAAAATCCCGATCAGCCGCCACACCCAGCGCAAACGCACCATGCGGAAACGCGTACTCGAACGGAGTCGGGAAACGAACCGAAGCCGGAACCATGCTGATCTCCCTTGTTTATGCCCTCTAAACAGATAGGGCGGGCTCGCCCAGTCGGACTGTTTAGGGGGTATAAGCACCGTAGCGCCGTTCATCGACAGCGTCAAGGGGGTCTAAACTCCGTACATGGATCAGGCAGGTGAGCAGTTTGAACTCGTGCGGCGCGAGCCGGACCCGGTTCGTCGTGCGCGTCTAGCGAGCGAGCTCATCACGATCTATCAACAGCGAAGCGTGGAGCTTGCCCGTCTCCGGCGCGAAGCAATCAATGAGGCAGCTGACGAACGCGGCCTGTCCTTCGCCGCGATCGCGTCTGAGCTAGGTCTCACCAGAGGCCGGATCACTCAAATCAGGCAGACGGCGCCCGAGCCCGAGCGGGCATTCTTTGGCGTCGGACCGGTGACGGTCGCAGTACCGCTACGCCAGCTTGAAGGTCGAGCAACTCCGGTCATCTCAGCAGAGGACGCGCGCGCCGCCGAAATGGTCGGAACGCTGCTGGCCGCGCTGGCCTTTCAGGTGCAGAACACTCGGATTCCAGTTGGAGGTATATGGCAGCCTCGCGCTGATGTAGTCGCCATTTGCGGGCCGAAGTCCTCGCCCGTCACCGCGGCGGCAATCGAACATGACCCATACCTCTCGTTCGGCCCCGACGACAACGGAACATGGGCGATCCGCGAACGCGAGACCGGGCGAGTCTTTGAGTCGCCGATGGACCAGGCCGATCCCGATGCTCAACGTGATGTGGCGTACGTGGGACGGCTTCCTATCGACCGCACCGACGAAACAATCCTCGTTGTCGCGGGCGTTCACGCGCTTGGATCCGTTGGTGCGATCGACTACATCGCGCGGCACTTGGCCGACCTCTACCGAACCGTCGGCACGCGGCGATTTTCGATGGTCATCGCAAGCACGCACGACGGCGAGAGCGTGAAGGAGTCCGAGGCACTGTGGCCGGCCACCGTTCACCCATGATCCGGTTCGCTTGCGTCGGCCGCGACGGCGAAACGAACGAAGACCGGGTTTTCCTGGCTGATAACGCGGCAGTTGTTCTTGACGGCGCAAGTCAGCCGGAACCAAGCGCACATGATGGCGGCTGGTATGCCACAGTCCTGGGTCAAGCTGTCGCGCAGCGCCTGCAAACGCAGGCTGATGTCAACCTGGCCGACATCCTGAGGCAGGCAATCGCCGCGGTCGCGCATCAATATGCTCTTTCACGTGGTGGACCGTCGGCCGCGATCGCGATCCTGCGCTGGTCCAGCTCATCCACGGAAGCGCTCGTCCTGGGCGACTGCACCGTCGCGATCCAGCGCAACGCCGGCGCTATCAGCGTCCTGACAGATCAGCGGTTACACAGCGTCGCCAAGGAGGTTCGAGAGCGCTCGCGGGCGACATCCGATCCGGAAGCAGCCGACGCGGCTTGGCGAGAATTGGTCGACCAGGAGCGCGCTGCACGCAACCGAGAGGGCGGCTACTGGATCGCAGAATCGTTACCAGATGCCGCACTCTACGCGAAGACTCGGCGGTGGCCGCGCGGAGAGATCGTTTCAGCGTTGGTGGTAACCGACGGTGTAAGCATTGGAGTCGATGATTACAGGCGCCCGTCAAGCTGGGCTCGTGCGTTTGCGATCGCTAAGGGTGGCCCGGCAGACCTGATTCGGTATGTAACTGACGCCGAGGACGAGGACATTGACCGGCGGCGATGGCCTAGGCACAAACGCCACGACGATAAGACTGTGTGCCTAGTCGACTTCGACTCCTAAGCGACGAACGGTGGGCATCGGTAGCTGCCGCCGAAGCGGAACGTCATTCCGATGGCGGTAAGTTGGTAACTTCAACCGCGCCGGTGGCAATTGCAAGCCCACTCAGATCGATTGCGCAGTTCGCAAACGACGCACCCTCAAAGGTGATTTTGCCGCGCGATGCACGAGAGTTTGCAAACACCAGGACACCATCGGCGAAGGCGACATCCTTGAATGACAACGTGCCGCCGGACATCTCGAAGTCGACAAAGTGGGTGACGCTATTCGCAGCGAATGCGCCACCGATTTCGACGGCGCCGCCGGCGAGGTCTACACCGTCGAAGGATACGTCACCACCAAGCGGCACCACGTTACTTGGGTGGCTGTAAGACCGCGCGAAGCGAACCTTGCCGGACTCTACGGTCATCCCATTAAAGTAGACCTCGCCACCGTGCATTTCTTGAAAATTGACCGTCAACTCCCCGCCGCTGACTGTAGACCGGCTGAACGCGACTGACCCTGTAGTCATCCGAACGCTGATCCTTACTTCCCCTCCCTTTAACCATGTGCCGATCATGTCCAGGCCGCCGCCTAGAATCTCACCTCCAAATTCAATCTTGCCGCTCACAACCTCTGAGGACTGGAAGGTTACGTACCCAGTCGACGTAATATCGGCGCCGAGCCAAAAGTCACAGTCCTCGAAATACGAAACCTCGAATCCGAGTCGACCGGCTACAGTTGCGCCGAGGAAGGATATGCGGCATTCGACGAAGCGACAATCGCTGAAACATGATTCACCGTAGAAGTAGCAGTGGTCAAACCCCACGTCGCACTGATAAAAGTTCGCGCCGTCAAACTCGGCGCCCTCAAATACCGCTCCGGAGAAGTCAAAACGGTGGCCATGCCACGTTACTTCCGAATCCCGTTGAAGGTGTGCTTTGATTACGCGCATCACGGTAAGCCGGACCTGATGTTCTTCGTGCGGATCGTGCCCGCTAGTGCCTCTCATCGGCGGGATAGCTGTTGTGTGATCATGGTGCAACGGAGATGATGACTCTTCGGGCGGGGGCGTATCACGAAGCCTGTACGGCATTCTCAGGTAAGCGCAGAGGACATCGATACAGGTTTGACGACCCGCTGGCCAATCATCAGCCAAACTGGCTAATGCGTAGACGCCAGCCAATCTAACTGCGGCCTTTTCCGAGCCGAGCTGTTCAGAAGCACTGGTAAAGCGTTCGGAGAAGAGCCGTGTGTCCTCCCGACGAGCGCCCAGCTCGGCACGGACGTGTTCCGCCTCGCTTAGCCGTTGGCGCCGATACGCGACTACCAGAGCGACGACACCGCCAATGCCTGCGACGAACGCCAAAGCAATCTTGAGAGCGTCGAACAGCGTAGACGGATCTATGCCGCCCGCCGCAGAGTGCAGCCGGGGACGACCGAATGCCACCCACATGAGGTACATGCATGCCGAGGCAATGAGCACCCCAAGGACGAGCCAAATGGCGATGTGCGCGAACAGAGGCAGCCGCATTAAGCGTCCGGAGGACGGCCCGGTGCGCGAGGCGCGGAGACCAGCTGCATCCCGACGGTCGCTGACAAAGAGGCGCAGGCGGTCAAAGCGGTCGCGAAATGGCCGCTTATCTGAGTCGGGCGCATCGTTCGTAGACATCGCGCGAACTATAGCGTCAGGCGCGTACCGCAACGGCTTTGTAGCCGTGCGTGTCTAGCCGTGCGTGTCTAGCCGTGCGGCGCTGCCGAATTCCTCTCTTCGTTATCAAGGCGCCGCTGGCGCGGCGCACCGCGACCGCTCGCGCTCGGCCTGCTGGCGACCTCCGGCCGGCATCGGCCGGCGCGGCGATCCGGACCACAGGGGCGCCGATAGGCGAGAGGTTGTCGGGATGACCCGGTGGCTCCGCCCCCGGACCCCCGGGATCTCGGGCTCCGGTTGCCCCGTGCACCGACGACCCAGGCAGAGCCGAGCAGACCTGCCTGACCTGGGCAAGGTCGGTCAGACGGTAGGGTGCTCCACCTTGCCCAGGTCAGGCAGGCCCGCTCCCGATGACGGTGGGTCGACGGCACACGGTAAGACGGATAGTTCTACTTCTTACGACCGACGATCATGAGGTACGCGATCGCGACAGGAAGGAAGAGCGCGGCCGGTGAATCGAGGCTCAGCACTCGGAACATCGTCGGGTGGGTCGATTGCAGCCAGTAAAAGCCGATCGTGTAAAGGCCGATCATCGCAGCGGCGCGCGCTTGGGGCGAATCGATTCGATCGAGCGCCGCCCGAAACTCTTGGTGCCAAATCTCGATTAATCGCAGGTCCGGGAGCGGTTCGACGTCCTTGAGCTCGGGTCGCAGGATCGTTTTGGTGAAGTTGGTTCCGGCCAGCGTCTTGGTGAAGGCGTCGGTGGCGAAGGACTTGGAGATGGCGTCGGCGGCGGCGAGCGTTTTGGTGAAGTTGGTTCCGGCCAGCGTCTTGGTGAAGGCGTCGGTGGCGAAGGACTTGGAGATGGCGTCGGCGGCGGCGAGCGTTTTGGTGAAGTTGGTTCCGGCCAGCGTCTTGGTGAAGGCGTCGGTGGCGAAGGACTTGGAGATGGCGTCGGCGGCGGCGAGCGTTTTGGTGAAGTTGGTTCCGGCCAGCGTCTTGGTGAAGGCGTCGGTGGCGAAGGACTTGGAGATGGCGTCGGCGGCGGCGAGCGTTTTGGTGAAGTTGGTTCCGGCCAGCGTCTTGGTGAAGGCGTCGGTGGCGAAGGACTTGGAGATGGCGTCGGCGGCGGCGAGCGTTTTGGTGAAGTTGGTTCCGGCCAGCGTCTTGGTGAAGGCGTCGGTGGCGAAGGACTTGGAGATGGCGTCGGCGGCGGCCAGCGTTTTGGTGAAGTTGGTTCCGGCCAGCGTCTTGGTGAAGGCGTCGGTGGCGAAGGACTTGGAGATGGCGTCGGCGGCGGCCAGCGTTTTGGTGAAGTTGGTTCCGGCCAGCGTCTTGGTGAAGGCGTCGGTGGCGAAGGACTTGGAGATGGCGTCGGCGGCGGCCAGCGTTTTGGTGAAGTTGGTTCCGGCCAGCGTCTTGGTGAAGGCGCGAGAAAGAGATGAACGATCACGACGCGCGCCGGTGGCTTCACTCCGCGATTCGACCGTGTCTGCCTTGGCGGGCTGTAAGTCCGAGGACTCGGCGATGGACGCTCCGTCAGGCCCACTTGGTGCCGGCATGCGCCCAGCCTTCTCGCTCATTCCAGAATGATCTCACGTTGCACCGACAATTCATGAGCGGCGGCGCTCAGCGTGCCAACTAGTCATGGCCATGCCGGTTCGGGCCGCCGGTGCGCCGTGCCATTAACATGCCATTAGGCGAGACCCAGCAGTGGTTACTGAGGCCAAGCCTGGCAATCGCCCACCCGATCTGACTTGGTCTACCAGGGCGGTCGTAGGCGGAGAAACGATCTTCCAAACTGATTGTGCGGGTTCGATTCCCGTCGCCCGCTCCACACCAATAGCAGCAGCTCAGCGGCCCTGATCCAGGCTCGGATCCGGGCCGTTTTTGATCTCGGGAGCCGACGTGGGCCATCCACGGGCCATATCTGCCAGCTGGGCGTCCATGCCCGAGGCGATCTCAAGATCCCGCTCTGTGGCGTTCGGTTCGATATCAGGGCCTACTCGACGAACCACGGGTGCTGGACAGGCAGGTCTATTGCCTCCGCCATCTAGGCTGGAGGACTTCATCAGCGGCCGTCCGATCGTGATCTCCTGCGCCCTGCGGCGAGTTCACGGAACGGCGACACTGTGGGTTCCTGCGAATCTGATCATCGGCCCCGATGGCGATTCATTGCGCGGGCAGGCTAGCGCGCCCAGGCTAGATCTCCAGCGAGCCACGACCACGGTCGCCACAGCGCATCACCTGGACACCGATGAGATAGCGCTGGCGGGCGGACGCGCCAGAGTAGTACGTCTGATCACGGCGAACGCTTCTTACGACGTCGCGCTCCACCCGCGAGATCTGGCCGTGCTTCGAGCCGCGTTCGCAACGCGAACGTAGCTCTGGACCGATCAAAGAGCCGTACCCGTACGGGTACACGCGCAGCCTCGAACGGCGGCATCCACCTGTTCGTCCCAACGGGCGGTGGTATTCAGCCACAATGGCCGGATGCTGACGTCAGGGCGCGATAGCCAACTAGACGGATCTGCCAGCGCATGATCGAGTTCGTGTCCCGTCAGTACGATCTCGACGTCCTGGCCAGGGAGTTGCTCGCGGACCTCAAGCCAGCCATTGTCCACGAGGCCTCTGACAACCATGGCTAGGCGATCTATGAGCGCCAGTTTTCCGGCGTCGTCGAGGCCAGAGCCGACTCGCGTCGTACCTGTCGCGGCCCAGATCTGCCTGGCCCGCCACTCGTCCAGAACATTGGCCAGAGTGGCTTCCTCGACGGCTGCGATCATGACCGCGTACTGCTCTGAATCGAGCCTTGTCCATGCATACATCGCCTCATGATCTCATCGCGCCCGTTTGACCGGCAGTCTGCGGTATACGTGGCGCTCGGTGATTCGATGTCCATCGACGACTACGCCGGTGGACCCGGCCGAGGTGCCGCCAGCCTGCTGTTTCGCAACCGTGAAGCGGACTTCCCAGAATGGTCTGGGCGCGACCTGGCGACGGCCGGCCACACGATCCAGAGTATCCATTCACGCCCGTGGTAGGCCGTGATGTCGGGTTCGGGGTGGGCACGCCGGATTCTTGATGATCGTGACGGGGCCGGATGATCACTAGTCTTGCTGGGTGTCCATTCCCGACAGTGCCAGCCGCGAGGAGTTGTTGGCTGCGTTGGCGGAGCGGGATGCGGTGATCGAGGCGCTGCTGGTGCGGATCGAGGTGCTGGAGCGTCGGGTCGGGATGGACTCGTCGAACTCGTCGATGCCACCGGGCTCGGACGGGCCGGCGGCGAGGGCCAGGCGGGCCAAATCGCGCACGAAGAAGCCCTCGCCGAACCCGCGTGGCGGTCAGCCCGGGCATGAAGGTCACCGGCTGCAGCGGGTGGCGGTGCCGGACCGGGTCGAGGTCCTGACCCCGACCGATTGTGGTGGCTGCGGCCAGTCGTTGGCCGGCGTGCCGGGCCGGGTGAGCGCCCGGATCCAGGTGTTCGATACCCCGCCGGTGAAGCTGCAGGTCACCGAGTACCAGATGCACGCGGTGACCTGTCCGGGCTGTTCCTCGGTGAGCCGCGCTCCGGCGCCGGACGGGCTGGCCGGGCCGTGCTGCTACGGGCCGAACGTGCGGGCCGCGACCGCGCTGTTGGCTTGCAACGGGCACATGTCGATCGAACGGGCCGCCGATCTGATGGGGGTGCTGCTGGATGCGCCGGTCTCGACCGGGTTCACCGGCGGCCTGGTCAAGCGGGTCGCCGCCAGGTTGGGCGGGTTCGAGTCCGCGTTGAAAGACCGGCTGCGCGCTGCGGCGGTACTGCATCACGACGAGACCCCGGCCCGGGTCGCCGCCGATGACAATGATCGGCTGCTCTACATCTACACCGCCCGCGCCGCCAAGCTGGTCTGGTTCGGCGCCGCCGACAACCGCGGCCACACCGCCCTGGACGGCTTCGCCATCCTGCCCGGCTACCGCGGCACCCTGGTCCGCGACGACTACACGGCCTACGCCAAGTACGACAAACAACTCACCGCGGTCCAGCTGTGCTGCGCACACATTCTTCGGTCACTGCGCGGGATCGGCGAACTGGACACCGACCCATACCGCATCCAGCGGACCTGGACCGAACCCGCCACCGCGGCCCTGCTGGACGCCAAGGCCGCGGTGGACAAGGCCCGCGCCGGCGGCGCCACCGCCCTCGACCCGCAGCTGCTAGCCGGACTACGCGACCGCTACGACCATGCGGTGGCCTGGGGCATCGCCACCAACCAGCACCGGGACTGGCACAGCGGTCGACATCCCGGCCACACCCTGGCCACCCGGTTACAGACCCGCGCACAGCAGGTCTGGCGCTTTGCCGTCGACTTCACCGTCCCGTTCACCAACAACCCCGCCGAGCAGCCCCAACGCATGGTCAAACTACAAATGAAGATCGGTGGCTGCTGGCGCAGCGTCCGCACCGCCACCCGCTACTGCCTCGTACGCTCCTACCTCGCCACCGCCCGCAACCACGGCATCCACCCACTCGACGCCCTCCGCGACGCCCTCGCCGGCAACCCCTGGATGCCACCACAAACCGCCTGATCAATCACGGGCCTGAATGGATACGATCCAGAACCTGGCCCAGGATGGTGCTACGGCGGCTGACGTTCTATATCGCCAACTGTCACTTATCGCGTCGCCACCGTCGTTGGTCACTCTTACCGTCGGCGGGAACGACCTGCTTGCCGTCTACGGCGACATGGCCGCCTCAGAGGCCGCGATCACCAGAGTGGCCGAAGTCGGTGAGGAGATCCTGACTCGTCTTGCGCTCGCCGCGCCGGACGGCAGGATCGTGATCAGCACCGTCTACGACCCGAGCGACAACACTGGCGACATCGCCGGAACAGACCTGGACGCCTGGCCAGACGGTCCGGTGATCCTCCGTAGGCTCAACGCTACGCTGACGGACCTGGCGCACCGTCATGGCGCGGTTGTCGCCGACGTGTACGGTCGGTTCCTTGGTCATGGCGCTTTGGCTGGTGACCCCGCGCAGGTCGAGTCCCGGCCGGCCAACCGGGACCTGTGGTACTGCGGTGTGGTGGAACCCAATGCCTGGGGCGCCCACCAGATTCGCCGGACCTGGTGGCGGGCGCTCCAGGACAGTGGCTGGCAGCCAATATCCCGCTCTTGAGGTGCTAACGGCCGCGGAGGTACCAACCGCTGGGGCCAAATCGATCCTTGGCGACCGCCGGACGGGGCTAGGCGGGTTCGGTCGTCGCGGCCAGCCAGACCGTCGCGTCGGGCGGTAGCGCGCCGCGCGAGATGTCCGCGCTCGCGAGCACGGGCTCCGCCCCACGGGCGATGGCGGGGCGCACCTGCGTGGCGATCTCGACCGGGTGGGTGCCGAAGTTCGTCAACACGATGATGTCTCCGGCGCGGAACGCGAGCACGTCCGGTCCGGGCGCGTCGATCCATGCCATGTCCGCGTCTCCGAGCCCGTACGAGCGGCGTAACGCAAGCGCTCGCCGGTACATCTCGTACGTTGACCCCGAAACACCGCGCTGCGCGGACAGCGCGTACTCCGCCCAGATCGCCGGCTGCGGCAGCCAACTGGCCGCCATCGGGCCGAACCCGTACGACGGGGCTGCCGCGTCCCACGGCAGTGGCACACGGCAGCCGTCGCGCCCGCGCACCGTGTAGCCGGACCGTGGCCACGTCGGGTCCTGTCGCGCGCTGTCCGGCAGCCACACATCCTCCGGCAGCCCCAACTCCTCGCCCTGGTAGATGTATGCGGATCCGGGCAGGGCCAGCATCAGCAGCGTGGCCGCACGGCCCCGTCGCAGGCCGGTGGCCACATCGGGGTGTGGGTCGGCCGCGCCGATCCCCGCGTGGTAGCCGATCGGATGCGGATATGCCAGGCGCGTCGCGTGGCGGATCACGTCATGGTTGGACAGCACCCACGTGGGCGCCGCGCCGACGGCTCCGGTCGCGGCGCGCGTGCGGTCGATGACGATCCGAAGCGCCTCGGCCTCCCACGGCGTCGTGAGGTAGTCGAAGTTGAACGCCTGGTGCATCTCGTCCGGGCGGACATACTGTGCCAGCCGTTCCGCGGGCGTGACCCACGCCTCCGCGACGAGGATGCGGCGCCCCGGATACGTGTCGAGCAGCGCGCGCCAGCGCCGGTACACATCGTGCACCGCGTCCTGGTCCCACATCGGAGCGCCGACGCGCGAGCCCGGCGCGATCGGCTGCCAATTCGGTAGGCCAGGCGCCTTGACGAGCCCGTGCGCGACGTCGACGCGGAAGCCGTCGACGCCACGATCAAGCCAGAACCGGAGAATCGACTCGAATTCGTCGACCACGTCGACGTTGTTCCAGTCGAAGTCGGGCTGGTGCGCGTCGAACAGATGCAGATACCACTGCCCGTCCGGGACGCGCGTCCAGGCCGGCCCACCGAATTGGCTCAGCCAGTCGTTCGGCGGCAACGCGCCCGCCGGGCCGTTGCCGTCAAGGAACACATACCGGGCGCGCGCCGGCCCGCCCGGACGGTCGGCGAGAGCTTCCACAAACCACGGATGCTCGTCCGAACTGTGGTTCGGCACGAGGTCGACGATCACCCGGATGTCGCGGTCATGCGCCGCGGCGATCAGCTTGTCGCAGTCGCCGAGCGTGCCGAACAGCGGGTCAACGTCTCGATAGTCGGCCACGTCGTAGCCCCCATCGTGCTGCGGTGACCGATAGAACGGCGACAGCCATACCGCGTCGACACCGAGTTCGACGAGGTGGTCGAGCCTGGCGGTGACGCCAGGCAGATCCCCGACGCCGTCACCGTTCGAGTCCGCGAACGAACGCGGATACACCTGATACACGACTGCGCCGCGCCACCAATCCGCGTCGGATACGTCATCTGCCGTCCGCGCCCTACCGGCCTCACCCGTCACTGTCTCTCCCCTCACACGCGGCCACCGCGCACCCTTTACCTGCACCGGCCAAGCACGGCCGCTGCCTTTCGGTTTCATGCTCTGTCGGGCGATGTCCCTCCGCCCGTAGCCGCGTTGATTCGCGCGGCACGTCCCGACACCGGCTATGTACGCCTGTCACCCTGTCCATTCGACTGATTCCGCGCCGGTGCGGCGGTCGAATCACGCACCACGAGTCGCGTCGGCATCACGTGGTCCGTCGCGTTGAGAAGACACTCGCCACGCAACGGACCGAGCAACGCCTCGGCGGCGCGCCGGCCCTGTTCCGCGGCCGGCTGCGCGACCGTCGTCAGTCCGACCGCCGCGGCGAGGTCGTGGTCGTCGATGCCGATCACGGAGATGTCGTCGGGCACGCGGATGCCCGCGTCCCGCAACACACGCATGGCTCCGAACGCCATCTCGTCGCACGATGCGAAGACCGCCGTGGGCGCCGCCCCCCGGTCAAGCAGCTCAAGCGTGGCTCGTTCACCGCCGGCGACGGTGTAACTCGCGTAAGCCTCCAGATCCGACGTCAACGGCAGACCGGCCGCGCGGAGCGCGCCTGCGTAGCCGGTCCGACGGTCGATCTCGGTCATGAACCGCATCTCGGAGTCGGCGACGCCGTACAGATGTGCGATGCGCTGGTGGCCCAGTGAGATGAGATGTTCCGCCGCGGTCTGCGCCGCGGCCACGTCGTCGATGTGAATGTGCGGCCATCCGGGTACGGGTGTTCCGGAGCTGACGGCGACGCCCGGCAGCGGCAGCTTTGCGATCGCCTCCGCATCCCGCTCGTCGAGCGGCGTGCCGATCAGCATGACACCGTCGACGCGCTTGTGGAGGGACTCGGTGTGGAGGAGCCGCCGCCTGGGCATGTGGCGTCCAGACAGGTTGTACAGCAGCACGTCCCATCCGGCCGCGTGCAGAGTCTCCTCGGCCGCCTCGACGACGGTCGCGAAGAACCATCGGGTGATCCACGGCACGACGACAGCGATCGAGCCGGTCCGGCCGCCGGCGAGCCGCGACGCGCTGGGCGAGGCGACATAGTGCAGCCGCAGTGCGGCGTCGCGGACCCGCTGCCGGGTGTCGTCGGAGACACCCGGCAGCTCCCGCAGTGCCCGGGACACGGTCGCCGTCGACACGCCCGCGAGCCGTGCGACGTCGTCGATCGTGGCCATACCGCTCCCATCTGCCCGGCGCCCGCGCGGGGCATGGAGTGCGGCCCGCAGCGCGCACCGAGTGCGGCGCGCGGACCGCCCGCCCTCCGCGATGCCGGACTCGGCCACCCGGCCGGCGCTGGGTGGAACCAGCCGACGAGTGGGGATCGAGTGGGCTGAGCCGCTCGGCGGCTCAGCCCTTCACCGAACCGGCCAGCAGCCCACGCACGAAATACCGCTGGAGCGCGAAGAACACGATCAACGGCACCACGATGGAGATGAACGCGCCCGCCGTCAGCAACTCCCACTTGCTGCCGAGCGATCCGGCGAGCTGGTTGAGCCGCGCGGTGAGCGGTGACACCTCGGGCGTGCCGCCGGCGAACGTCAGCGCGACGAGCAGATCGTTCCACACCCATAGGAACTGGAAGATGGCGAACGACGCTAGCGCCGGCGCCGCGAGCGGCAGCACAATCGACCGGAAGATGCGCAGGTGGTTCGCACCGTCCACCATCGCCGACTCGATAACTTCGCCGGGCATCTGCGCGATGAAGTTGTGCAGCAGGAACACGGCGAGCGGTAGCGCGAACATCGTGTGCGCGATCCACACCTGCCAGTACGTATTGCCCAGGTTCGGCGACGGGATGATCGTCACCGAACCGAGGTGCGCTCCGCCGCTGAACAGTTGCAGCAGCGGGATCAGCGACATCTGCAGCGGCACGATCTGCAATGCGAAGATGGTGAAGAAGATGATGTTACTGCCACGGAACTTCACCCAGGCGAGCGCGTACGCGGCCATCGACGCGAGCACGAGCGGGAAGATCGTGCCAGGGATGCTGATCGCGATCGAGTTGATGAAGTACGGCAAGAGGCCGTTGCTCACGCCGAACCCGCCGCTGAACAGCACCGTGTGATAGTTGCTCAACGTGAAGGACGGGTGCAGGAACGCCGTCCACCAGCCGGTGTTGGTCACCGCGTTCGCGTGTCGGAGTGACGTCACGAAGAGGCCGAATGTCGGGATCGTCCACAGAAGCGTGATGACGATGATGAACAACGACGCGAACGGGCTGTGTAGCGCGGCGCGTGCGTTACGCACCCGGCGAGACGGGGCCTGCGGCTTCGTGTCGGGCTTGGTCGCTGCGGTCTTAACGCTCATCGGATCGTCCGCTCCTTCCGCAACGAGTAGATGTTGTAGAACACCAGCGGCATCACGCCGATGAACAGGATGACCGCGAGTGCGCTGCCCCGGCCCGTGTCACCTTGGACGAACGCCTGCGAATACATCTCATTCGCCAGCACCTGCGTACCGAAGTTGCCGCCCGTCATGGTCCTGATGATGTCGAAGACCTTCAGCGTAATGATCATGACGGTGGTGAGCACTACGATGATCGTGTTTCGGATCATCGGGATCATCACGTACATGTACAGCCGCCGACCGGAGGCGCCGTCGACGCGCGCGGCTTCGACGACTTCGGTCGGGATCGCGCGTATCGCGGCGGAGAATACGACCATGGCGAACCCGGTCTGCACCCACACCATGATGACCATCAGCAGGAAGCTGTTCAGCGGTGTGTCGAGAATCCAGTGCGGCGGATTCTTCCAGCCGAGCGCGATCACCACCTGACTCAACAGGCCGATCTGCGGGTTGGACGGGCTGCGGTACTCGTAGATGAACTTCCACACGATCGACGCGCCGACGAAGGAGACCGCGTTCGGCATGAAGATCAGCGACTTGTACACCGCCGGATTCTTCATGCGGTCGACGAGCAGTGCGAATGCCAGCCCGAGGGCGGTCGCCACGGCCGGCGCGACGAGGATCCACAACGCCGTATTGATCAGCACGGTGTGGTTATTGCTCGTGGTCAGCGACCACACGTAGTTGGCGAACCCGACCCCGTGCGAGGAGTCCGAATTCTTGAAACTCAGATAGATCGTGCGGATCGCCGGGATGATCAGGCCGATCGTCAACAGGAGCAAGGCCGGGCCGAGCAGTACGGTGATCGCGAGCGGGCGGGCCGCTTTGCCCTGTGCGCGTCCGGCACCCAGGAAAACGAGTCCGAGCACGACAAGGAACAGCAGCACCGCGCCGAACATGTTACTGAACTTCGTTGCCGCGTCGCTCCACGCCGAACTGGCGTCATACAACACTTCGTCACCTCCGCCACCGCGTCGCCCGCGATCGGTCGTGCTCTCGGAGCAGGTCCGGCCTGTGCAGCGCGTCCGGGTGTCAGTTGGTCCGGGTTGTCAGTCCCGGCGCTTATTGGTGTGGGGCCCGCTCGCCCGTGAACCGTGCGGTCACGGGCTCGGCCGGCCCCATGGGATTCGTGATGTGGACGGGTGCTCCGCTCCGTGCCCAAACGGCGGAACACTCGAGGTGGCCGGTGGTGTCGTGGCCCGCTCGCGGGCCACGACACCACCGGCCGATAGTCAGCCTGTCAGGACCCAGCCGTCATGGCTCATCCTGCCAGTCAACCGTCGGACGTAGATCAGCTTGGCCAAGCGGCGTCGATGTCACTGGCCACCTTGTCGATCGACTGGCCTTCGGCGAACCACGCCGTCATTGACTTCCACTCCTGACCGGCGCCGACCGCTGCCGGCATCAGGTCCGACGCGTCGAACCGGAACGTCGAGTCGGACTTGGTCAGGTACTCCGCGGACAGCTTGTCGATCGGGTCGGTGTAGACGCTCGGGTCGACACCCTGGTTCGCCGAGACCCAGCCCGACGCGACCTTGATGCGGCTCGTGGCCCAGTCCGAAGTCGACAGGTAGTTCTGCACCGCCTGCACCTCGGGACGGTTGGAGAACGCGGTCACGAACTCGCCGCCACCCTCGACCGGCGTCGGGATGCTCGCGTTAACCGGCGGCAGGTAGAACGCCATGACGTCACCGTCCGGGCCGACCTTGGTGCCCTTCGGCCACTGCGCCTCGTAGAACGACGCTTGCTGCAGCATCCAGCACTTGCCGGTGAGGATCGGCTTGCCGGCGTCCTGGAACGTCGTCGTCGCGATCGACTTGACGTCGCCGAAGCCACCGTTGACCCACGCCGGGTTCTGCATCCACTTCGCCACCGTCTGCATCGCCTGCTTGATCTGCGGCGAGTTGAACTTGATCTGGTGGCTGACCCACTGGTCGTAGACGTCGCCACCGAATGTGCTCAGCACGACCTCTTCTAGCCAGTCAGTCGCCGGCCAGCCGGTTGCCGTGCCGGAGCCGATACCGCCGCACCACGGCTTGCCCTTGCCCGCCGCGGCGATCTTGGAGGACAGGTCCATGAGCCCCTGCCACGTCGTCGGCACCTGGTAGCCGGCCGCGGTGAACGCCTTCGGTGAGTACCAGACGAGCGACTTCATGTTCGCGCTCATCGGCGCGGCGTAGAACGTGCCGTCGACGGAGCCGTACTGCTTCCAGCCCGCCGACCACTTCTTCTCGTTCTCCACCGTCTGCGCCGGCGGCTTGACGACCTTGCCCGTCTTCACCATCCGCTGCAGCAGACCCGGCTGCGGAATGATGGCCAAGTCGGGAGCGGTGCCACCCTGAACACGGACCGGCAACTGCGACTCGAAGTCATTCGAGCCCTCGTACGAGATCGTGATGCCGGTGCACTTGCTGAAGTCGGCCCAGGACTTCTGCAGCGAGTCCGACTCAGGAGCCAGGATCGACGCGAACATGGTCACCGTCGTGCCCGAGTGCCCGGCGTAAGCCTGGTACTGGGCGCAATCGCCGGTCAGCGTCGGCGCGGCCGCATTGTTGTTGTTGCTGTTGTTCGAACTGTTCGAACAGGCCGTGAGGGCCGTCACCGACGCGGCGGCGGCGATCACCGCTACTTTGAAGCGGGTCGATCGCAAGTTCATAGCCGCTCCCCCCTGATGGATAGATGCATAGTCGTACCCCTTCTTATGGCTGGCGGATCGCGACGCGATCGTCGCCGGCAGCCGCGACAGGCGCGGGCCTGCGTGCTGCCGACCGGCGCCGGGCGCGGTCCGCGTTACCTCGGTAGTACTGGCGGTCGTTGGTCGTCTGTTGATCGCCTGCGGACGATCGTTTGTTGGCAATCGGTCGTTCTTGCCGCGGTCGGTGCGGCCAGCCGCTCGGACCGGATCATCCGAACGGATCGTCGCCTCCCGCGTGTTTGGCGATGGCGCCGGTTTGTATCGGTCTCGACTGTTATGACGGGCCGATTGGGCGCCGGTTGACCTCATGTAAGCGCTTGCATCGTCGCCGTGTCTAGATTTCGGGCCGGTTTCGAAGGTAACGATTTGACCAATCAGGCGTGATCTGGGAGCGCGCCCACGAATACCGCCAGCCCGTGGACCACGGACCGGATCATGGCATCCTGGCTGGCTGCGCTCGCGGTATTCGTGATCGCCATTGCCGCCCACGGATGGGTAGATACAGACCATGGACACAGGTGCAAATTGGACGTTCCCCGGCCCGCTGATGGGCGCCGTATTTACGGCCGTCCATGGCGGCGGTGCTAATCCGTACGTGGATCGTTTTGACACTTTCGGATCGAACCAGCCGAACTTGTCCCGTCCGAGACCGAGTACCCGATTCCATCGGCCTCCGGAAGCCCGTTGCCGGGATTGGAGTCGGTGATATGGACGTTCCGGCGAAAGTGCTGATCGCCGACCACGTCGCTCCCGCCCGCCGGGTCAGATGGACGGGCAGACCGTGCTGCGGGCGTACCGTGTGATCGAGTGCAGGATCCTGTGCGGTTGGCGTCGTTATGGTGCGCCTGGCGCTCAAGATGTCGCACCTGATCACCGGGTGGTTGGGGACGTGCACCGCCGCCTTCGGCCCGGCGCGAGGAGGCCACCCGTGGGACGAACGGCACCGCGCATCGCAACCGTTCGGCTCGCCGACGGAGCCGAGATCGCGTACGCCCGCAGTGGCTCCGGCCCGCTGATGGTCTACGTCCCCGGCTGGCTCACCCATCTGGAACGCAGCTGGACGATGCCACCCGAGCGGGCGTACTACGAGGCGCTGTCGGCGGGGCGGACGCTGATCCGGTACGACCGGCCGGGCACCGGTATGTCCGGGGCATACAACCGGCCGTACACGTTCGATCTTGAAATCGCGACGCTCGGGGCGGTGATCGATGCCGTCGATGCTGATCGTTACGACTTGATCGGGGCGTCGCTTGGCGCGGCCGTGGCGGCGGCATGGGCGGCCCGGCATCCCGGCGCGGTACACCGGCTCGGCCTGTATGGAGGCTGGGCGCGCGGGGCCGATCTCGCGCCGCCCGAGGTGCGCGAGCACGTGCTGGCCCTGCTGGCCGCGCACTGGGGACTGGGCTCCGATGTACTGACCGAGATCTTCGCGCCGGACGCGGACGCGGACACGCCCGCAAGGCGTTCGCCGAGTACCAGCGCGAGGCATCGAGTGCCCAGACCGCCCGGGCGTTGCTGGCGCTGTCTCACGAGGTCGACGTCACCGCGGAGCTTCCGCACATAGCGGCACCCACGCTCGTCTTGCATCGCGAGCGGGATCGAGCGGCGCCCCTGGCTCAAGGCCGGGCGCTTGCCGGCCGTATCCCGGGTGCGGCCATCGAGGTGCTGGACGGCCACACCCACCTGCCCTACATCGGCGACGCCGACTCGGTGGTCCGTGCCTCCCGCCGGTTTCTCGGACTCCGTGTGCCCCGCGAGCGCCGAGCCGTTCCGCTCACCCCACGGCTGACCGAAGTGGCGGCGCTGGTCGCCGAGGGCCGGACGAACCGGGAGATCGCCAGGCGTTTGCAGATCACCGAACGGACGGCGGAATCGCATGTTGAGCGGATCCGGTTGCGGCTGGGCCTGCGATCACGGTCGCAGATCGCCGCCTGGTACGTGTCATCCGGCCGCCGCTGAGGCCCGCAATCCCGGCCACGGAACCGGGTACGGCCGCGAAGTGAGGTAGTTTCCCGGCTGCGCCGGTGCCGGTGGTTGGCGAAGCCTTTGAGCATGGACACCACTCGTATGGAGGCTCACGCGGGTACCGACCGAACTGGTACCGGCCCGCATCCGTTTCGGATCGCCCTCGCCGCGATCGCCTACGCCGCGTTCCTCGCCGTACTGGCATGGGCGATCGGCTTCCTGGCCGATGCCGCCACGCCAACGACCGTCGATGGAGGCCGTCCGATGGCCTGGTGGTGGCTGATCGACGCGGCGTTGCTGGGGTTGTTCGCCGTGCAGCACTCGGTCATGGCCCGGGCGACGGTCAAGCGTGCACTCCGGCTGCCACCGTGGCTGGAACGCACCGTCTTTGTGTTCGCCAGCACGGCCGTCCTGGCGCTGTTGTTCTCGGCCTGGGCACCAGAACCGACCGTGATCTGGCAGGTCGGCGGGGCTGTGGCCGGGGCGATCTGGGCCGTCTTCGGGCTCGGCTGGGCGATTGCGCTGGCCGCCACGTTCATGGTCGACCACTGGGACTTCGTCGGGCTCCGGCAAGCCCGGGGGCGCCGGGCTGAGCCGCGATTCGCCGAGCGCTGGATGTACGCCTGGGTCCGCCACCCGATGATGCTCGGCCTGCTGATCGCGTTCTGGGCCACGCCGCACATGACGGTCGGGCACGCGTACTTCGCGCTCGCCGCGACCGGATACATCGTTGTCGGCCTGCGACTGGAAGAGCGCGACCTGCGGGCGCGGCTGGGGCCCGTCTACACCGAGTACGCCGAGCGGGTGCCGGCCGTGCTGCCGACGCCGAGGGGTCGGTGGCGGGTACGAGTCGGCGAGTGGGTGCGTGATCGGGTGAGTGCGTGATCGAGTGGGTGCGTGATCGAGTGGGTGCGTGATCGAGTGGGTGCATGATCCAGTGCGTGATCCTGTGCACCTGATGACGCTATGGCGCGCCCTCTGCTCAAGATCTCGCACTTGATCACGGCGCACGCGCCCGCTCATGGTGCACTCTGGATCATGGCCGGCCTCACGGACCACATCTGATTCACGGACCACAACCGATTCATCGGCCGCTTAAGCCGAATCACTTTCGGGTTCTACACTCGAACTGGTTAGGCTGGACAATGCCCACATCGCGCAGGTGGAACGTAGCGGCACTGGCAGCGTCGGAGGACGACGGTGTCAGAGGGGACTCTGCGGTCACCGGCACCGCATATGGCGCGCGCCGCCCCATGTCGATTCTGTATATCTACGCCGTCTGCCAGGCAACCGCGGTGCTCTTGGCGCCAGCCCTGGCGGAGCGGGCCAGTTGGGCCGTGAGCCTGGCCGCCGCAGGCGGTGGGGCGATTACCCTTGTTGCGTGCATTATTCACTTCCGTCCGGATCGGACCAGCGGCTGGTGGTTGGCTGTCGCGGGCTCGTTAGTGCTGGTGACGGTGCTCTCGCTCGGCCGCCTTTCGCTCGATGACGGGGCAGCGGTGGCCCGGATCGGGGTCACCGGGGCGCTGTTGCTGACCGCCTGCGGGCTGGTGATCCTGGGACGGCGGCGGCGTGCCACCGCGGATAGCGCCGACGTTCTGGACGCCATCCTGGCCGCGGCCGGAGCCGTCCTGTTGACCTGGGTGATGATCGGCAGCCCGCTGACCCATCCGAGATTCGCTGAAACGGCTGGAGTGGCGCTCGCCGCGATCTTCGTCTTCGCGGCGGCGGCCAAACTGATCTTCGCCGGCGGGCTGCGGGTACCGGCACTCTTGCTGGTGGTGCTCGCCGCCGGCGCCAGCCTGGCGGCGCTGTCCGATGCCATCCTGCCCACCGTCGAGCTGGCCGAACTAGCCGGATCGCGCGCGGCGCGGACCCTGGTCGCGGTGCACGGCAGCCTGCTCGGCGCGGCGGGCCTGCACCGCTCGTTCGTCCATTCGCCGCAAGGGCTCAGCTGGGGCGGCTCCGATCTGTCGGTGCCCCGGATCGTGCTGTTCGCCCTGATCGCTGCATTCGTTCCGGTCGCGATCGTGGTCGGCTTCATCAGCAAGCCACCGAACGTGGATCGCACGGTAATCGGTGTCACGGTGCCGGTCGGAGCGGCGACGGCGGTCCTGTTGACTCTGGTGGGACGACTGGTCCTGATTGCCCGGGTATCGCAGCGACGGTCGGTTGAGCTGGCCCGGCGGTCGGGGGACCTCGCCAAGGCGTACGCGCAGGAGGAGGCACTGCGCGAGGAGCTGGCGTTCCGGGCCATGCATGATCCGTTGACCGGGCTGAATAACCGGGTGGTGCTCGCCGAGCGGCTGGAGTGGGCGCTGGCCCGGCCGGGTCCCCAGCGGCCCGTGCTGATGTTGCTTGACCTGGACGGCTTTAAGGACGTCAACGACACCTACGGCCATCCGGTCGGCGACGAGATCCTCGCCGAGATGGCGCGGCGGCTGCGCCTCGCGGTTCCGGAGCAATCGGTGGTCGCCCGGCTGGGCGGTGACGAGTTCGCGATCTTGTTCGGCCTTGAGTCGGCGGCCAGCGCCAGCCGGCACGCCGCCGATGTGCTGGCCGCCATCCAGCGACCGATCACGGTCGATGATCAGCGGTTGTTCCTGTCGGCGAGCATCGGTCTGCTGGTCGTCGACCGGGCGGCCGAGCCGACTGTGGCCGACGCCCTGCGTGACGCCGATCTAGCGTTGTACGCCGCCAAGCAGTCCGGCAAGAACCGGATCATGACATTCCGCCCGCAGATGCGGGAGGATCGTCTCGACCGCACCCGGATCAGTACCGGGTTGCGCCGGGCGCTGGCCCGGGGCGAATTGGCGCTCGCGTACCAGCCGATCGTGGCCCTCCCGGGCGAGCGAGTCGTCGCGGTGGAAGCACTGGCGCGCTGGCAGCCGCCGGATGGCGCGCAAGTGCCGCCCGCGCTGTTCATCCCCGTCGCGGAGGCGACCGGTCTGATCGACGCGATCGGTGCGCGGATGCTGCGACAGGCGTGTGCTGACGCGTGCGCCTGGTACCGGGATCACGACGTCGCGGTCTCGGTGAACGTATCCGGGCGCCAGCTAGACGACCCCGAATTCGCGAGCCTGGTGTCCGCGGTGCTCGAGGACACCGGCCTGCCGGCCGCCGGATTGATCCTGGAGCTCACCGAGGATGTGCTGGTCGCTGGTGTGCGAGCCGAAGCCCCGGTGATGCCGGCCACGAGCGGCCAGCCGGCGCGCGCCGATGTCGCGGCTGGGCAATTGCGCAAGCTTCGCGATCTCGGCGTGCGCATCGCGATTGACGACTTCGGCACCGGCTACTCGTCTCTGGCCTACCTGTCGACGCTGCCGGTCGACATCGTCAAGCTGGACCGTTCGTTCGTGGCCGGTATCGACACTCCGGCCATCGCGCCATCGCGTGCCATGTTGCTGAGCGGGATCCTGGACACGATCTCGAGTGTCGGGCTGCGAGCCCTGGTCGAAGGCGTGGAGACCGCCGAGCAGGCCGCTGCGTTGCGCCCGTTGCGCTGCGATTACGCGCAAGGGCACTACTACCACCGTCCGGTCCCGGCGAGTGCCCTGCGCCGAGTGCTGACCCGATCGCACTAGGTACTTGTTCCTGAACTGCGTGGCTGGGCTGCGGCGGGCCCAGAGTGCCTCCGGCGGCGTTGCCGGTACGGGTGCGTACCACAGCGGTATGCACCCGTACCTCCGCTTGGCCGGCGGCGCACTGGTCTCTGCCTCGCCGCTGCCGACAGTTGCGGAACAAGCGCTAACAGCCACCATTGATTTGTCCGCCGGAAACGTGATCATGCCGAATCCGATCATGCCGTATCGGGCCCCCTGGTCGATCACGCCAGAGAGCGATAAGAGTCGATCACGCCAGAGACAGGAACAGCTTCTCCATCTGCGCGACGTTCGCTTCCTGCTCGGCCTCGGTTCCGTCGATGAGGCAGTCACGCAGGCCACTGGAGATGATTTTGAACCCGGCCCGGTCCAGCGCCCGCGACACGGCGGCTAGCTGGGTCACCACGTCGGAGCAGTCCCGGCCCGACTCGATCATCGCGATCACGCCCCGGATCTGCCCTTCGGCACGGCGGAGCCGCTTGGTTATCTCGTCGACGACGTCTTCCTGAACTCGCATGCGCGTGCCTTTCTCGGTGCCACGGCTCGGCCGGTCGCAGCCTGCCATACCCCGGGCGGGTGTTCCCGGTGTGCTCACCATCAACCATACTCTAGGGGGTATGTATTTCCGCAGTCGCCGGTGATCTCACCGACAGCAGGGGAAGGTTGACGATAGGGGGATCTGCCAGGCTATGGTTCCTATACCCCAGGGGGTATAAGTCACGCTCCGGACAGCGCGTAACAGCGTTGCCGGTCAACGGGAGGATCCGATGCTCGACATAGTTTCAATCGATACGCCGTCGCTAGGCGACCGCAGCTACCTGGCCCATGACGGGAAGGTAGCAGTGGTGGTCGATCCGCAGCGAGACATCGACCGGATGCTCGCCGAGGCCGACGCTGCCGGCGTGCGGATCACCCACATATTCGAGACCCACATCCATAACGACTACGTCACCGGGGGGTACGCGCTGGCTCGCGCCACCGGGGCCGCCTACCACGTCAACGCCGACGACAAGGTTTCGTTCGACCGCGTCGCGGTGCGTGACGGAGATGTGATCCCGGTCGGTGACCGCATGCGGATCACCGTGCTGGCCACACCTGGGCACACGTTCACCCACCTGTCGTTTGTGCTGGACGAGTTCGACGGCACCGGCTGGGTCACGGTGGGCGCCTTCACCGGCGGATCCCTGCTGTACGGCGCGGTCGGCCGCCCGGACCTGCTAGGCCCGGATCACACTCACGCGCTGGCGCGCCACCAGTACGCGTCGGCGCAGCGGATCGGCGAACTGCCGGACGCCGCCAAGGTGCTGCCCACGCACGGGTTCGGCAGCTTCTGCGCGGTGCTCCCGGACACCGACCGCCCGGACCGTCCGGACGCGGGTGACCCGTCGACCGTCGGCGCCCAGCGGATGATCAACCCGGCGCTGACCAGGGACATGGAGACGTTCATCGAAGAGCAGCTGGCCGGTCTCGATGCCTGGCCCGCGTACTACGTCCACATGGCCGGGCAGAACCTGGCCGGTCCCGATCCGGCCGGTCTCGAACTGCCGGCCCGAGCCGACGCCGAGACCGTTCGATCCCGGCTGGCCGCCGGCGAGTGGGTTGTGGATCTGCGGAACCGGGTGGCCTACGCGGCCGGGCATCTGGCCGGCACGCTCAACATCGGGCTGGATGGCAGCTTCGCCACCTACCTCGGCTGGCTCATCCCGTACGGCACGCCGATCACGCTACTGGCCGACACCGAGGAGCAGGTGCTGGAGGCCCGTCGTGAGCTGAGCCGGATCGGCATCAATCCGGCGGCGCAAGGTTCCGGAGGCCCGGAGAACTGGGCGGCCGGCAGCCGGCTGAACAGCTACCCGCGGGCCACCTTCGCCGACCTCGCTCAGGTCCGTCACCATCGGCAGGTGACCGTGATCGATGTGCGGCGGAATCTTGAGTACACCGAGTCGCACCTCGACGACGTCCGGCACATTCCGCTGCACGAACTGGCGGGCCGGCTGGACGAACTGCCCGAGGGCGAGGTCTGGGTGCACTGCGCGGCTGGGTACCGCGCCGCCATCGCCGCGTCCATGCTGGCCAGGCACGGACGGCAGGTGGTTCACATCGACGACGACTTCGCCAACGCCCTGGTCGAGCATGCCGGTGCGGACGCTGTCGCCGTAGGTGCGCCAGAACGCTGATGAACACCGCGCCGCCGGTGCCGCCACCGGCACCGGCGGCGCGGTGGCAGGTCGGTTTTCCTGGCTGGCTGGGCCCGCCCGCATCTGCATGGCGGGCGGGCTAATCGGGTAAATCGGGCGCTACGTGCGCCCTGAGCGAACACCTGCCCGGTCTGGGGGCGGCCCGCCGGTACTACCGGATATGGTCGCTTCTAGTTAACGGAAAGGGCCTGCCATGACCGATCTGCACCTTCCCGCGTCCGCGCGTGGCGCGGAGCAGCTGAGTGGAAACCTGGATGACTCGGTTTACAACCGGCTGCTCAAAGAACGCATCATCTTCCTCGGTAGCGAGGTCAACGACCAGGTCGGCAACCGTATTTGCGCCCAGCTGCTGCTGCTGGCCGCGGAAGACGACCAGAGCGACATCTACCTTTACATCAACTCGCCCGGCGGCTCGGTGAGCGCCGGTATGGCGATCTACGACACCATGCAGTTCATCGGCAACGACGTGGCCACCGTGGCAATGGGAATGGCCGCCTCCATGGGACAGCTGCTTCTCTGCGCCGGCACCAAGGGCAAGCGCTACGCGCTGCCGCACGCGCGGATCATGATGCACCAGCCGTCCGGTGGCATCGGCGGAACCGCCTCGGACATCGCGATCCAGGCTGAGCAGATGCTCTACACCAAGCGGATGTTCCAGGATCGGGTGGCGTTCCACACCGGCCAGTCGCAGGAGCAGGTCGAAGCCGATTCTGACCGCGACCGCTGGTTCACCGCCGAGGAGGCCAAGGACTACGGCTTCATCGACAAGGTCATCACCGGCGCCCTTCAAGTCCCGGCCGGTGCCGGTACTCGTAGCTGACGCGCGCAACTAAGGAGATCCTCACGTGAGCACGTTCCACCTTCCTGGGTTCGCGCCGGTAGAAAACCGCTACTTCCTGCCGAACATCGTCGAGCGCACGTCTTATGGCATGCGCGAGATGAACCCGTACAGCAAGCTGTTCGAGGAGCGGGTCGTCTTCCTGGGCATGCCGATCGACGACACGGTTGCCAACGACGTCATGGTTCAGCTGCTGACGCTCGAATCGACCGATCCAGAGCGCGACATCATCATGTACATCAACTCGCCGGGTGGATCGTTCACCGCGATGACCGCGATTTACGACACCATGCAGTACATCCGGCCGGACGTTCAGACGGTCTGCCTCGGCCAGGCCGCCAGCGCGGCGGCGGTGCTGCTTTCCGCGGGCACGGCGGGCAAGCGGATGGCGCTGCCGAACTCCCGCATTATCATTCATCAGCCGGCCACCGAGGGCGGGTACGGCCAGGGATCGGATATCGAGATCCAGGCCCGCGAGATTCTCCGGATGCGGACCCAGCTGGAAGAGATGATCGCCCGTCACAGCCGGGGCAAGCGGACTGTCGATCAGGTCCGCAAGGACATCGACCGGGACAAGATTCTCACCGCCGATGAGGCGCTTGAGTACGGCTTGGTTGACGACGTCCTGGGCAGCCGCAAGAAGTCACTGGCCACGGCCGCGAAGGCAGGCGTGTAGCAAGTACCGGCGAAACGCCCGGCGGGGGTGGTGCGTGGCACCGCGACTCGCCGGGCGTACTGTCGCGTTGATGGCTACGAGAGTGATTCTCGTGGTGTCAGAATGGTGATGCCATCCAAATGGCAGCAGCCAAAAACCCTGCCGATTAGACGCCTATGTGCCGATAAACACGTGTAACGGCCGCTAATCGGACATGAAAGCAACATGCGACACCCGGTCGGGGGTCGACAGTTCCGGGGCCAGACCGGGTACCGTCGATGCGGGCGGAATCGCGACAGGTGCGGAATCGCGACGAGCGCAGGGAGAAGCTCAGGTGGCACGGATCGGCGACGGCGGTGATCTGCTTAAGTGCTCGTTCTGCGGCAAGTCTCAGAAGCAGGTCAAGAAGCTTATCGCGGGACCTGGCGTCTACATCTGTGACGAGTGCATCGACCTCTGCAACGAGATCATCGAAGAGGAACTTGCCGAATCGACCGAGGTGAAGTGGGACGAGCTGCCCAAGCCCAGGGAGATCTGCGAGTTCCTCGATTCGTATGTGGTCGGTCAGGATCAGGCCAAGAAGGCGTTGGCGGTCGCCGTCTACAACCACTACAAGCGGGTCCAGGCAGAGGCCGGGCACGCGTCCGGCGAGGGCGTGGAGCTGGCCAAGTCCAACATCATGCTGATCGGGCCGACCGGCTGCGGTAAGACGCACCTGGCGCAGACGCTTGCCCGGATGCTGAACGTCCCGTTCGCGATCGCCGACGCGACCGCGCTGACCGAAGCCGGCTACGTCGGTGAGGACGTCGAGAACATCCTGCTGAAGCTGATCCAGGCCGCCGATTACGACGTCAAGCGTGCCGAGACCGGCATCATCTACATCGATGAGGTCGACAAGATCGCCCGCAAGTCGGAGAACCCGTCGATCACCCGGGACGTCTCCGGAGAAGGCGTGCAGCAGGCGCTGCTCAAGATCCTGGAAGGCACTGTCGCCAATGTGCCGCCACAGGGCGGACGGAAGCACCCGCACCAGGAGTTCATCCAGATCGACACGACGAACGTGCTGTTCATCGTCGGCGGCGCCTTCGCCGGTCTGGAGCGGATCATCGAGTCGCGGGTAGGAAAGGGCGGGCTCGGATTCGGCGCCAACCTGCGCTCCATCGGCGAGCGGTCGCTCGACGACACGTTCGCCCAGGTCATGCCCGAGGACCTGCTGAAGTTCGGGCTGATCCCGGAGTTCGTCGGCCGGCTTCCGGTGATCACAAGCGTCCGCAGCCTCGACCGGGAGGCTCTCGTGCGCATCCTTACCGAGCCCCGCAACGCCCTCATCCGGCAGTACAAGCGGCTGTTCGAACTCGATGGGGTGGAGCTGGAATTCTCGCCGGACGCCCTGGACGCGGTCGCCGATCAAGCCAGCCTCCGGGGTACCGGCGCCCGTGGCTTGCGCGCCATCCTCGAAGAGGTCCTTCTCTCCGTGATGTACGAGGTCCCGAGCAACCCGAATGCCGCGAAAGTCGAGATCACCCGCGAGGTCGTGCTTCACAACGTCAACCCGACGATCGTGCCGCGTGACTTCGGTGGCCGCCGGGCGCGCCGGGAGCGCGAAGAAAAGTCGGCGTGACGAGCTCGCTCGACCAGCTCTTCCGTGAGCTGGAAGCTGGCCAGTACCCGCCGGCCGACTTCGGTGTCACGTACCTTCCGCAGCACTCCACCCGTGAAGCCGCTGTGGTGTCAACCACCGGCCACGTGTTCGTCGCGGCCGACGTGGAGCGGAGCTGGCTGGACGCGTGCGTGCCGGTCAACGATCCCGGCGCCGCGTTCAACCCGCCCTTCCTCCGCGAACTGGAGCTACGTCTCGACCGCCGGGTGAACAACATCGACCTGATGCTGCTGGCGCCGCTCGCCACGGGTGATCCGTGGCTGGATTTGAAGCCGATCGAGGATCAATCCCACCCGCGAGTCCGGCGAGCCTTGCGATACCGCGACGATGTCCAGGTCTACGCCACCGACGGTGGGGTCCTGGCAATCGGTACCGGGCTTGGCGGGCGCTGGGAAGTCGGAATCGAAGTCGAGCCGCTGGCCCGAGGGCGGGGGCTCGGCCGGGCAATGGCGATCGCCGCACGGCACCTGGTTCCGGACGACCGGCCGATCTGGGCCCAGGTAGCGCCCGGCAACGCCGCCAGCCTCCGTGCCTTCCTCGCCGCCGGCTACCGGCCGATTGGCCAGGAAGCGCTGCTGGTGTCCAAGCGCTGACCGCGTGCGGGGCCCAGCAGGAACAAGCACCTAATGCGATCGGCGGTCCCACTCGACCGCGGGTGTAACGACGATCATCATCAAGCGGGCCGGATCGCTTCCGTCGTTGCGGTACTCGTGCGGCGAGTCGGCGATGAAGTCAACGGTCTCCCCGCTGTTGACCACGTAGTCCACGCCGTCGACCACGGTGGTCAGGGTTCCGGACAGCACGTGCAGCATCTCGCGCGTGCCGGGCGGATGGTTGGGCGAGCCGTGCCGGTCACCCGGACCGAGTTCCCAGCGCCAGAGTTCGATCAGGTCGGGCTCGTTCAGGCCGCGAAGTAGCTGTGCGGTCCCGCCGGCATCGCCGCGCCACAGTACCGGTGCGTTGCCGGCCGCGCTGATCGTGACCCGACGGGATTCGGATACCTCGAAGAGGTCGGCGATGTTGATCCCAAACGCGTCGGCGAGCCGGCACAGCGTACCCACGCTGGGGTTGGTGCGTGCGGCCTCGATCGCGACAACCATGCCCTTGCTCACGCCGGAGCGCCCGGCCAGCTCGTCCAGGGACCACCCGCGGGCGTTGCGCTGCGACCGCACATGACCCGCTACGGCCGCGGTTAGCGCCGCTACGGACGTGCTCGTGGTGTCGGTCAACACACTATCCTCTGCGGTCATTATTGTGCTACGAACGTACGCATGCTGTCCGTCACTCTCGCCGCGCTGTCCGCCGCGGTCTGGGGGACCGGTGACTTCTGCGGGGGAAAGGCAAGTCAGAAATCTAACGCGCTCGCGGTGGCCGTCGCATCGCAGATCCTCGGCCTGCCGATTCTGGTGCTCGGGGTTGCGCTGATGGGACACCGCACCATGTCCTTGACGCAGATGGGATCCGGTGCGCTGGCTGGGATCGCCGGGTTCGGCGGCATCCTGTTGCTGTACCGGGGCCTGTCCCGCGGTGCCATGGCGATCTTCGCTCCGATCAGTGCAGTGACGGCGGCCGTGATTCCGCTGGTATTCGGGCTGCTGTTCGACCAAGCGCCGTCCACCATCGCGCTGATCGGCGCGATCCTGGCGATCGGTGCCATCGGCCTGGTCAGTATGACCGGCGAGACCGGCGAGGAACGCACCGTGACCCCCCGGCTGGTCGGCCTGGCGCTGGCGACCGGCGCGCTCTTCGGGCTGTTCTTCACGCTCCTCGGCGCTACCACGGCCGCCACCGGGCTGTGGCCGCTGGTCGGGGTGCGGATCGGTTCGGTCGGTGCCGGCCTGATCGCCGTTCTCATCACCCGTACCTCGTTGAGGCTGCCCTCCGGCCCGCGACGGTGGGCGATGGCCGCGGGCACCCTCGACATCAGCGCGAATGGCCTGTACGTGCTGGCCATCGGCGCCGGTGGACCGCTATCGATCATCGCTCCGATCGCGTCCCTCTATCCGGTATCGACCGCGTTGCTCGCGCTCGGAGTGGATGGTGAGCGTGTTCGCCCGGTACAGATCGCCGGTCTTGGGATGGCAGTCACCGCGCTCGTTCTTGTCGCTCGCTGAGCACGGCTCGCGCAGGGTCGCCGACAGGGCCGCGGGCTTGCTCGCGGAGCCGCGAGCGAGTCAAGCGGTTCTCCGAACCGGCTCGGCGGCATAGGCTTACGTGCATGCGTGTCGCGGTATGCCAGATCAACTCCCGCAATGATCGTGCCGCCAACCTGAAGGTGGCACGCGAACTGCTCGAACGCGCCGCTGACGGAGGCGCTGACCTGGCCATCCTCCCGGAGTACACGGACTTTCTCGGCCACCCCTCACAGGAACCGGCCGGCGAGGACGTCTCGGGCAGCTACGCCACGTTCTTCGGCCAGGCAGCGCGCGAGTTGAACATCTGGGTGCACGCCGGGTCATACCACGAGGCCGGGCCCGATCCGGACCACACATACAACACGTCGCTGGTGTTTGGCCGTGACGGGAAGCTGGCCGGGGCGTACCGGAAGATCCATCTCTACGATGTCGAGATTCCCGGCCGGGTGGCCGTCCGTGAATCGGCGCGGGTCGCCGCCGGCTCGCAGGTGGTGGCGGTCACGATCGACGGCGTACGGGTGGGTTTGTCGATCTGCTATGACCTGCGGTTCCCGGAACTGTACCGAAAGCTTGCCGTCGACGACGGCGCCACGGTGCTGGTGGTGCCGGCGGCGTTCATGATGCACACCGGGCGAGACCACTGGGAGGTCCTGCTGCGTGCGCGGGCGATCGAAAACCAGTGCTACGTCGCGGCCGCCGCGCAGATCGGAGATCACGATCCGGGCCGGACCTGCTTCGGCCGCAGCATGGTCATCGATCCGTGGGGCACGGTCGTCTCGCAGATGCCGGACCAGGTCGGCGTGGCCTTTGCCGACATCGACGCCGAGCGCCTGGCCGGCATCCGTACCCAGTTGCCAAGCCTGGCCAATCGCCGGCTCTGACTTCCAGCCGCGATCTTCCAGCCGCGATCGGTTACGTCCGAGCGTTCCGATCACGGCGGGATCTGGCCGCTCGCCCCTGTCGGCTGCCGGATCTGGTCACGTGTCGGCGTTCAGGGCCAACTGCCTGCACCTACCGAATTCGTCGTCGCGGCCCAGTATCGGTGCCTGAACCGGGCCGAATACCCCGCCGGAAACGCATGGATCGTGCCGCCACCTGCCGGAATGATCGACCGCGAAGCGACATCCGTCTAGGTTGATCATCGTCGATTTGCATCTCGCCTCGCCGACCCGTAACGTTCACCAGGCCACGCAGGGCGGGACAAAAACCGCCAAGCGGGCACCGGTGCCGTGGCGGCGTGGAACATCGGCCTGAAGGTCGATTTGGAAACGCGGCGACGATCCGGTAGAGTTACAAAGCCGGTGACGAGCCGGGCGAACCGAAAGGGACGCCGGTGTCGCCGGACCCCCGGAACACGACGAGCTAGCCGCCTCTGGCGGTTGGGTGAGGCGTGTGGGGAGCCGGAAGCCCTCGGGAAAAAGCTGAAAAATCAGCTTGACGCCCAGAAAGCCTCCGGCTAGGCTGGAGCAGTTGCCCCAACGGCGACTCGGGAAGTCCGGGTTGCGGTCGGTGTGTGGTTGTTCTTTGAGAACTCAACAGGGTGCTATTTTTATGCCAGTGCCAATTTTTGTTTTTTGACCCCGTGCCCCTTTTTTTGGGGTGGGGATTCCTTTGGCATAGACAACGTGTTTGTTGTTTTTGCTGGGGTTTTTCTTTTCGACAAGGTTTTTGTTGGAGAGTTTGATCCTGGCTCAGGACGAACGCTGGCGGCGTGCTTAACACATGCAAGTCGAGCGGAAAGGCCTCTTCGGGGGTACTCGAGCGGCGAACGGGTGAGTAACACGTGAGTAACCTGCCTCTGGCTTTGGGATAACCTTCGGAAACGGGGGCTAATACCGGATATTCATCTTCTGCCGCATGGTGGGGGGTGGAAAGTTTTTTCGGCTAGGGATGGGCTCGCGGCCTATCAGCTTGTTGGTGGGGTAATGGCCTACCAAGGCGACGACGGGTAGCCGGCCTGAGAGGGCGACCGGCCACACTGGGACTGAGACACGGCCCAGACTCCTACGGGAGGCAGCAGTGGGGAATATTGCACAATGGGCGGAAGCCTGATGCAGCGACGCCGCGTGAGGGATGACGGCCTTCGGGTTGTAAACCTCTTTCAGCAGGGACGAAGCGTAAGTGACGGTACCTGCAGAAGAAGCGCCGGCCAACTACGTGCCAGCAGCCGCGGTAAGACGTAGGGCGCGAGCGTTGTCCGGATTTATTGGGCGTAAAGAGCTCGTAGGCGGCTTGTTGCGTCGGCTGTGAAAACCCGCGGCTTAACTGTGGGCTTGCAGCCGATACGGGCAGGCTAGAGTTCGGTAGGGGAGACTGGAATTCCTGGTGTAGCGGTGAAATGCGCAGATATCAGGAGGAACACCGGTGGCGAAGGCGGGTCTCTGGGCCGATACTGACGCTGAGGAGCGAAAGCGTGGGGAGCGAACAGGATTAGATACCCTGGTAGTCCACGCTGTAAACGTTGGGCGCTAGGTGTGGGGGGCCTCTCCGGTTCTCTGTGCCGTAGCTAACGCATTAAGCGCCCCGCCTGGGGAGTACGGCCGCAAGGCTAAAACTCAAAGGAATTGACGGGGGCCCGCACAAGCGGCGGAGCATGTGGATTAATTCGATGCAACGCGAAGAACCTTACCTGGGTTTGACATGGCCGCTAAACCCTCAGAGATGGGGGGTCCTTCGGGGGCGGTCACAGGTGGTGCATGGCTGTCGTCAGCTCGTGTCGTGAGATGTTGGGTTAAGTCCCGCAACGAGCGCAACCCTCGTTCGATGTTGCCAGCGGGTTATGCCGGGGACTCATCGAAGACTGCCGGGGTCAACTCGGAGGAAGGTGGGGATGACGTCAAGTCATCATGCCCCTTATGTCCAGGGCTTCACGCATGCTACAATGGCCGGTACAAAGGGCTGCGATGCCGTGAGGTGGAGCGAATCCCAAAAAGCCGGTCTCAGTTCGGATCGGGGTCTGCAACTCGACCCCGTGAAGTCGGAGTCGCTAGTAATCGCAGATCAGCATTGCTGCGGTGAATACGTTCCCGGGCCTTGTACACACCGCCCGTCACGTCACGAAAGTCGGCAACACCCGAAGCCGGTGGCCTAACCCTTGTGGGAGGGAGCCGTCGAAGGTGGGGCTGGCGATTGGGACGAAGTCGTAACAAGGTAGCCGTACCGGAAGGTGCGGCTGGATCACCTCCTTTCTAAGGAGCGTCTTCCTCGCCTCCGTTGGTGGGGTGGGGCAGGAGCCTTTTGGTCACCGAGTGTGTGGCCGGGGTTGCTCATATGGCGGAGACACTGGTTAGTTTCCTGGGTTGTTGGTTGGTTTTAGTACTGCCGGGGTTTTGTCCTGGTGTGGAACGGGCCGGCTGGTGGTTTGGGGTGGCGTCCGAGAAGTCAGCATCCTGTTGGGTCCTGAAGGAACAACTGTGCGTGGTTTGCGTGGGTTGTTTTTTCGGTGCGGGCTCGCGCCTGGACTCATACCAGTTCCTGTTGCGCCGGTTGGTGTGGTGGGGGTGTTGGTGGGTTTGGTGTGGTGTGGGTGTGCTTGTTGTTTGAGATTTGCATAGTGGACGCGAGCATCTTTGTGGTCAAGTTTGTCAGGGCGAACGGTGGATGCCTGGGCATGAGGAGCCGATGAAGGACGTGGGAGGCCGCGATAGGCCTGGGGGAGCTGTCAACCTAGCTGTGATCCCAGGGTGTCCGAATGGGGGAACCCGGCACCAGTTATGTGGTGTCACCTGCACCTGAACTCATAGGGTGTGTGGAGGGAACGCGGGGAAGTGAAACATCTCAGTACCCGTAGGAAGAGAAAACAATAGTGATTCCGTGAGTAGTGGCGAGCGAAAGCGGATTGAGCCTAAACCGTATGCGTGTGATACCTGTCAGGGGTTGCGTGTGCGGGGTTGTGGGACGCATGCGGCCAGATCTGACAGTCTGGCGGGGAGTTATCAAATGCTGTGGTTAGCGGAAGTCGTTGGGAAGCGGCACCGTAGACGGTGATAGTCCGGTACGTGAAAACTGCTGCCTTCTTGTGTGTGTTCCCGAGTAGCAGCGGACTCCTGAAATCTGCTGTGAATCTGCCAGGACCACCTGGTAAGGCTAAATACTACCTCATGACCGATAGCGGACTAGTACCGTGAGGGAAAGGTGAAAAGTACCCCGGGAGGGGAGTGAAATAGTACCTGAAACCGTTCGCTTACAATCCGTCGGAGCCTCGTGTGGGGTGACGGCGTGCCTTTTGAAGAATGAGCCTGCGAGTTAGTGGCATGTGGCGAGGTTAACCCGTGTGGGGGAGCCGTAGCGAAAGCGAGTCTGAATAGGGCGTTCAGAGTCGCGTGTCCTAGACCCGAAGCGGAGTGATCTAGCCATGGGCAGGCTGAAGCGCCGGTAAGACGGCGTGGAGGGCCGAACCCACCAACGTTGAAAAGTTGGGGGATGACCTGTGGTTAGGGGTGAAAGGCCAATCAAACTCCGTGATAGCTGGTTCTCCCCGAAATGCATTTAGGTGCAGCGTCACGTGTTTCTTGCCGGAGGTAGAGCACTGGATGGCCTAGGGGGCCTACAAGCTTACTGAAGTCAGCTAAACTCCGAATGCCGGTAAGTGAGAGCGTGGCAGTGAGACTGCGGGGGATAAGCTTCGTAGTCGAGAGGGAAACAGCCCAGATCACCAGCTAAGGCCCCTAAGCGTGTGCTAAGTGGAAAAGGATGTGGGATCGCATAGACAACCAGGAGGTTGGCTTAGAAGCAGCCACCCTTGAAAGAGTGCGTAATAGCTCACTGGTCAAGTGGTTCCGCGCCGACAATGTAGCGGGGCTCAAGCACACCGCCGAAGCTGTGGCATTCACATGTGTACCCGGCCGCATCCGTTGTGGGTGTGGTCTAGGTGTGTGGATGGGTAGGGGAGCGTCGTGCGGCGGGGGAAGCAGCGGAGTGATCCAGGCTGTGGACGCCGTACGAGTGAGAATGCAGGCATGAGTAGCGAAAGAAGGGTGAGAAACCCTTCCGCCGGATGACCAAGGGTTCCAGGGGCAGGCTAATCCGCCCTGGGTGAGTCGGGACCTAAGGCGAGGCCGAGAGGCGTAGTCGATGGACAACGGGTTGATATTCCCGTACCCGCGAAGGAGCGCCCATGATGAACCTTCTTGTACTAACCACCTGCTGGCATGGATCCTTCGGGGTGAGGTGTTGGTGGCTGGGACCTTGGGGGGTAGTAGTCAAGCGATGGGGTGACGCAGGAAGGTAGCTGGGCCCGGCCGGTGGTTGTGCCGGGGCAAGCGTGTAGCCCGCGCCATAGGTAAATCCGTGGCGCATGATGGGTGAGGCGTGATGCGGAGCCGATTCAGGTGAAGCCAGTGATCCTATGCTGCCGAGAAAAGCCTCTAGCGAGCTTCTTAGCGGCCCGTACCCCAAACCGACACAGGTGGTCAGGTAGAGAATACCGAGGCGATCGGGCGAACTATGGTTAAGGAACTCGGCAAATTACCCCCGTAACTTCGGGATAAGGGGGGCCACAAGCCGTGAACTCACTTGCGGGTGGAGCGGAAGGTGGCCGCAGAGACCAGGGGGAAGCGACTGTTTACTAAAAACACAGGTCCATGCAAAGTCGTAAGACGATGTATATGGACTGACGCCTGCCCGGTGCTGGAACGTTAAGGGGACCGGTTAGCTCTTTCGGGGCGAAGCTGAGAACTTAAGCGCCAGTAAACGGCGGTGGTAACTATAACCATCCTAAGGTAGCGAAATTCCTTGTCGGGTAAGTTCCGACCTGCACGAATGGCGTAACGACTTCCCTACTGTCTCAACCATAGGCCCGGCGAAATTGCATTACGAGTAAAGATGCTCGTTACGCGCGGCAGGACGGAAAGACCCCGGGACCTTTACTACAGCTTGACATTGGTATCTGAATGCAATTGTGTAGGATAGGTGGGAGACTGTGAAGTCTCGGACGCCAGTTCGGGTGGAGTCAACGTTGAAATACCACTCTGTTGGATTTGGGTATCTAACCTAGGACCGTGATCCGGTTCAGGGACAGTGTCTGGTGGGTAGTTTAACTGGGGCGGTTGCCTCCCAAAGATGTAACGGAGGCGCCCAAAGGTTCCCTCAGCCTGGTTGGCAATCAGGTGTTGAGTGCAAGTGCACAAGGGAGCTTAACTGTGAGACTGACAGGTCGAGCAGAGACGAAAGTCGGGACTAGTGACCCGGCACCGGCATGTGGAAGCGGTGTCGCTCAACGGATAAAAGGTACCCCGGGGATAACAGGCTGATCTTCCCCAAGAGTCCATATCGACGGGATGGTTTGGCACCTCGATGTCGGCTCGTCGCATCCTGGGGCTGGAGTAGGTCCCAAGGGTTGGGCTGTTCGCCCATTAAAGCGGTACGCGAGCTGGGTTTAGAACGTCGTGAGACAGTTCGGTCCCTATCCGCCGCGCGCGTAGGATACTTGAGAAGAGCTGTCCCTAGTACGAGAGGACCGGGACGGACGAACCTCTGGTGTGCCAGTTGTTCCGCCAGGAGCACGGCTGGTTAGCTACGTTCGGACGGGATAACCGCTGAAAGCATCTAAGCGGGAAGCCCACTTCAAGATGAGGTATCCCACCCCTTTGAGGGTTAAGGCCCCCAGCCAGACCACTGGGTTGATAGGCCAGAAATGTAAGCACGGTAACGTGTTCAGTTGACTGGTACTAATAGGCCGAGGACTTGACCACAAAAACGCTACACCGAACCCGGAACGGTTTCGCCGCGTCCACTGTGCGAATCCCCGAACAACAAACACCCCCCGGCTATGCGGGCGGCGCGTGTTTGATAGTTCCATAAATGTTTCGGCGGCCATAGCGGCAGGGAAACGCCCGGTAACATCCCGAACCCGGAAGCTAAGCCTGCCAGCGCCGATGGTACTGCACCCGGCAGGGTGTGGGAGAGTAGGACGCCGCCGGACTAAAACCACCGATCGAGCCCCGGGACCCACCCCTACCAGGTGGACCCGGGGCTCGACGCATACCCGCCCCCCGCCGCGGGCACCCAGCAGCCATCCCGGTCTGAGCAGGATGGGGCTGACTCCGCCGCCGGGCCGAGCAGTCGGCCCACAGGTCGGTGGCCAGGCAACGGCGCAGGCGTCCGCCGAGTGATTCCACCCAGCCGCCGGCCGCCAGCATGAGTTACGGGACTCGCCCTTGGCGGGAACCGGAGGATGCGGTCGAATCGGGGATGAACACGGCGGATCCCGTTGCCCGGAAGCGACGTGGCTGGTCCGGAAGCGACGTGGCTAGTGCTCGAAGTCGGTCGCGATGGCGCTCAGCGCCGCGGCGGTCGCGGATGCGTTCTTGGTGAAGCGGAGCAGGATCGCCTCGCCGCGGCTGTCAGCGGCAACACAGATCCCGAGGTGGAGCTCCGTCCCACCGAGCACAGTGGCATTCGCGCACCGCATCGCGCCCCCGCCGTACGCCTTCGGGTCTTCGATGGCGTACAGGTCCATACTGCGGAGCGCGTCGAAAGTCTCGTCAACCCGAGCGCTGATGTCGTCGACGGTCAACGGCAGGCCGATCAGGATGGCTGAGTCCTTGCCGGTCCCGGCGTACGAGCCGACAACCGCGCTGCCGGCCAGATCGCCGACCACCGCGACGAGGTCCTGCCGCGTCGCGTCCGCGAGATCCGCCGTTGAGGAGCCCTTGGACAGGGTCAGCCCGTCAACGGTCGCGGGCAGGGCGAACGATGCCGGCCCGGTGGGCTTCGGCGCGATGCTCGTCGTGGAGGTGGGGTGGTGGGTGCCAGACGTCGACCGGGACGTGCATCCGGAGCTGAGTACGCCGATCGTGGCGGCGATGACAGCTACGCCAACGACATGCCGAGCCGAGCCGGTCATGGTCTCTCCACGCGTGGAAGGGGAGTGAATGGGGTAAGCAGCATGGGGGAGCGTAACGGATGGTTCTGGGGTGTGCCGGCCAGGGCGGCCGTTGGTGGTGGGCCCAGGCCACCATCCCCGGATTGCCCGGCCCGTAGACTCGGGCTGTGCACGAGGACTTCGCCCGCGTTGAGCAAGAACTGGCTGAGCGAGGCCAGGGTCGCATGGTCCCCGATCTGGCGAGGATCGAAGCCTTGCTCGACCTGCTGGGCAGCCCGCAGCGCGCCTACCCGTCGATCCATCTCACCGGCACGAACGGCAAGACGTCGACGTCGCGGATCGTCGACTCCCTGCTGCGCGCGCATGGACTGCGGGTTGGGCGGTACACCAGCCCGCACCTCGAGACGGTTCGGGAACGGATCTCCATCGACGGTGAGCCGATCAGCGAGGAGAAGTTCGTCCAGGTCTATGACGAGGTCGCGCCGCTGGCCGACTTCATCGACGGAAAGGCGCTGGCCGCGGCCGAATTCGACGATCCGGTCGACCGGGTCACCTACTTCGAGCTCACGACGGCTCTGGCGTTCGCCGCTTTCGCCGACGCGCCGGTTGACGTGGCATCGGTGGAGGTCGGCCTCGGCGGCGCGTGGGACGCGACAAACGTCATCCGGGCCGGCATCTGTGTCATCACGCCGATCGGTCTGGACCACACCGATCTCCTCGGCGACACGATCGAGGAGATCGCTACCGAGAAGGCGGGCATCATCCACGCCGGTGCCACCGTGATCTGCGCGCTTCAGGAACGCGAGGCGATGCGGCCGATCCTGGAACGCTGTGCCGATGTCGGAGCGAAGGTGATCGTCGAGGGCATCGACTTCGGGGTCACTGAACGCGCCGTCGCCGTGGGTGGCCAGGTCCTGACCATCAAGGGCCTTGGCGGTACGTACGACGAAGTCTTCATCCCGCTCCATGGCGCGCACCAGGCGCAGAACGCGGCGGTAGCGCTGGCCGCGGTCGAAGCGTTCCTGGGTCAAAACGAGCGCGGGACCCTCGACCTGGATGTGGTGCGCGAGGGCTTCGCCATCGCGTCGTCGCCCGGCCGCCTTGAGCGGGTACGAAGCGCGCCAACCATCCTGCTCGACACGGCGCACAATCCGCATGGCATGGAAGCCACCGTGCGCGCGCTCGATGAGGAGTTCAGCTTCCGCAAGCTGGTCGGCGTGGTCGCGATCCTTGCCGACAAAGACGCCGAAGGCGTCCTTGTCGCGCTCGAACCGGTCCTCAGCAACATCGTCATCACCCGAAACACATCACCTCGGGCGATGGCTCCGGACCGGCTCGCGGCGGTGGCGGCCGAGATCTTCGGTGAGGATCGGGTGCACCTTCGCGCGGAAATGCCCGACGCCATTGAGGAGGCCGTCCACCTTGCCGAGTCCGACATGGACGGGGAACTCAGCGGTGTTGGCGTACTGATCACCGGGTCGGTCGTGACGGTGGCGGACGCCCGGAAGCTGCTGCGCCGATGAATGACGAATCGCGACCCGACCGGACCCCCGCCGAGCCGTCCGAGAACCAGCCACCTCCAACCGAGCCGGCACGCGAGGAGTCCATGTCCGAAGATCAGGCGCCGGCCGACGGTACGCTGTCCGGGCTGCGCAACCCGGCCGCCGCGGTCCGCGGTGTCGGTGCGGCGGGGCTGGCGGTGGAGGCTCTGGTGCTGCTACTGGCGATCCAGCCGATGCGGGTCCTGGGTGTACGCCTGACCGGCGCGGCGATCGGCACCGTCGTCGGGCTCGCCGTGGTGTGCCTGGCCCTGTGTGGCGTGCTTCGAAAGGCGTGGGCGTGGTACGCCGGCTTCGTCGTCCAGGTGGTGCTGATCGCGGCCGGTTTCGTCTTCCACGTCTCACTGACGGTTGTCGGTGTGCTGTTCCTGCTGCTATGGACGTACATCATGAGCGTGCGGCGCACGGTGCTCGGCAAGCACTAGGCGATCCTCGCGATCAAGACCCGGATCGTCCGGCGGTTTGCGAGTCGTTCAGCCTCCGGACCGGTAGATGCGGCGCCACGACGACAACGAGATCCGGTGACCGTCCGGATCCTCGAACGGCGCCGCGTAGTGCTCAAGCTGCTCGTAATGCCCGACCCGGCGAGGACGATGCACGAAGCGCACTCCACGAGCTCGCAGGTCCTCGTATGCCATCTCCAGATCGTCAACCTCCAGCGAGAATTGAACATTCTTGCTGGACGGCAGCAGATCGTCCACCACCTTCAGGGTCACCCGCACGTCCCTCAGATCGAGAACGGCTGACGCCCGGCCGGCGTCGATCTCGGTGAAGCCGAGGATGTCGCGGTAGAAGATGATCGCGCGGGACAGATTGCTGACGAAGAGTTGCACGGTGATGTCTGCCTGGCCGGACTGCCCGGCGCCCGGTGGCGGTAGCGCGTCGGCGTACCCACGTGCCACCGCGTCCTCGTCGTACGCGTGGTCGTAGGGCTCGTCATCGGTACGCGGAACGGGCACCGACGCGGACAGTACGCCGGCCCGTCTGACCTGCAGGGGGCTACTCCGCAGGCTCGACGTGCGGCCGCCGAACATGGTGTCCTCGTCCGAGTCCGAGCGGTTTGCCGCGGCGTGCTGACCGGTCGCCGGCGGCTCAGTGTGGCCCGGCGCACCGGTGCCCACCGCGCCGTCGCGGGGCTCATCGGGCCCGCTGTCGCGCCCGGTCGCCGGCACGTCGGAGCCGTCCCCGTCGCTGTCGTCCGGAGCCGCGTGCCGTGGACCGGTGGGCTGGTGCGGGACGAAGGCGGTGGCATCGGCGGCCGGACCCTCGCCAGACGCCTCGGCGGCCGGGTCCCAGTTCGGTGAGAGTGGGTCATTCCGATCGGAGGTGTCAGCGGGCTCGGGCTCGACGGCTGCCTCCGGGCCGGTGGGCGCGGAGGCACCGGGCGTCTCGGGGTCGGCGGGCGTCTCGGGGTCGGCGGGCGTCTCGGGGTCGGCGGGCGCGGTATGCGAGGCGCCGAAGTCGACGCTGACCACGGTCTCCTCGGGCGCGGCAGTCCGGGGTCGCGGCGACGGTTTCGAGCCCGGCGGCCGGGCGGGCTTGGCCGGCTTCTCGGAAGTCGTGATGTCGGTCGCGGAAACCGATCCTGCCAAGTCAGCGGCCGACTCCCACCACACGCCCTCAACCACCTTGCCGGTTCCTGGGGGTGACCAGTTCTCGGTGTCGTTGTCCGGGCCGTCGTCGGTGCCGACCGTGGAGCTGGCCACGGTCGTCTGGTCGCCGAGGTCATTGAACTCGTCGTCCGGGCCGGTCCCGCCGCCGTCCCCGGCCCCCCGTTCGGCGGTCGCCGTGGCGGTGCCCCCGCCGGGCTCCCGCGCCGTCGCGGTGTCAGTCGCCGGACGTCCGCCGCGACCTCCGCTCGCAGCTGACGGGCCGGCAGCGGCCGTGGCCGCCGTGGCCGCCGCCGCCTCCGCTGCCTCCGCCGCCGCGGCGCGAGCCTCGGCGCGCCGTCGCTTGGCCGCGATTCGCTTGTGGGTGGGCACCTGGGCCCACAGCACCTCGGCATTCCACAAGTCGGTGGCCATTCCGACCACCGGAAGCTCGTCGTGGACCGACGGCCACTTGTTCAGCGGTACGTCGTCTTCCCGCAGGACCGTGTGGACCGAGCCCCGGCGTCCCTTGTAGCTGATGATGGCGGTCGCGATGACCCGGCCCCGATAGCGGGCGGCCGGCGGCGGGTTGACCTTGATGACGTGCGCGACGCCGCGGACTTTGCTGTTCATGCCCGAAATGACCGCGAGCGCGACCGCGCCCGCGAGCGCCGCGAGCCCGATCGACAGCGCGGTCCAGTTGTACATGGCGAGGGACGCGAAAATAACGAAGATCGCGGCAATCGTGAGAATCGCGCTCGTGACCAGCCGCCGCGGGCCAATGACCCAGCGCCGGTTCCGTTCCACCTTTTCGACCTCCTGAGCCTTGTCGATCAGGCTATTCCGGTTCGGGCGTTTCGGAAAGCCTCTCGTGAGATGGCCGGCATCGTCCCAGGTCGCGGACGTGGCGGTCGTGTCGCGACGGGACGGCCGGGCGTCCGTGCCGGTGACGTACCCGGTGGGCAAAATGTCCGCGTTCGGCGCGAGCGGTCTGGCGCCGTCCGCGCGGCGTGCGGTCCGGCGGCCGGCGGCCCGCCGCGGAACCGGTCGCGGGGATTGAAAATGACGTTCGCGGCGTTGTTCCGGTACGCTCAACTCACCAGCGTTGACCCGGCAATCACCGGCGAGCTTCCGGAAGAAACCGATCACCAAGATCGGCGGTAGAACCGGACGGGGAAGGCCCGTTACAGCCGACGACAAGAGTGGGCCGCGCTAGCGTGGTCAACCGAGGTGGTACCGCGGGCATCGCTCGTCCTCGACGTCTGAACGCAATCGAGTCAGTTTCCGAGGAGAGCCGCTGACATGTCGCAGCAGCCCAATCCGCAGCACCAGCCCTATCCGCGGCATCAGCCCGGCGGCGAGGGCTCGACGGCCCAGCCGCGAGGCGTCCCGGCGAGCCCGTCGTTCCCGGCGCTCGAGCACGCGGTGCTCGACTACTGGGCCGGTGACAAGACATTCCAGGCCAGCGTCGACGCGCGTGACGCCGGGCCGAACGGCGACAACGAGTTCGTCTTCTACGACGGCCCGCCATTCGCCAACGGCCTACCGCACTACGGGCACCTGCTGACCGGATTCGTGAAGGATCTCGTTCCCCGCTACCAGACCATGCGTGGCCGCCGGGTCGAGCGCCGGTTCGGCTGGGACACCCACGGCCTGCCGGCCGAGGTGGAGGCCGAGAAGCAGCTCGGCATCACCAGCAAGGCCGAGATCCTCGCGCTCGGGGTGGAAAAGTTCAACGACGCTTGCCGCAGTTCGGTGCTCCGGTACACGCAGGAGTGGGAGCGGTACGTCACGCGCCAGGCTCGCTGGGTCGACTTCGAGGGCGACTACAAGACGCTTGATCCGGACTACATGGAAAGCGTCATGTGGGCGTTCAAGACCCTCTACGACAAGGGCCTCGTCTACGAGGGCTTCTCGGTTCTGGCGTACTGCTGGCGGTGCGAGACGCCGCTGTCGAACACCGAAACCCGCATGGACGACGTCTACAAGGACCGCCAGGATCCGGCGCTCACCGTGGCGTTCGCGCTGGAGACCGGCGAGAAGCTGCTGGTTTGGACGACCACGCCGTGGACTCTGCCGTCCAACCTGGGTGTCGCCGTCGGCCCGGACATCGACTACACCGTGCTGGAGCGGGACGGTGAGCGGGTCGTGGTCGGGTCGGCGCGGCTCGGCGCATACGCCAAGGAACTTGCCGACTTCGAGCCGGTCGACACCATCAAGGGCGCCGATCTGGTGGGCCGCTCGTACACGCCGCTGTTCGACTTCCTCGCGGACACGCCGAACGCGTTCAAGGTGCTTTCGGCTGACTTCGTCAGCACCGAGGACGGCACCGGTGCGGTGCACATGGCGCCCGCGTTCGGTGAGGACGACCAGAACGTGTGCCAGGCCAACGGCATCCCGACCGTGGTCACCGTCGATGACCGGGCACAGTTCACCTCGCTGGTCGCGCCGTACGCGGGCATGCAGGTGTTCGAGGCGAACAAGCCGATCATCCGCGACCTCAAGGACCGAGGCCTGGTATTCCGCCACGAGTCCTACACGCACTCGTACCCGCACTGCTGGCGCTGCGACACGCCGCTCGTCTACAAGGCGGTCTCGTCGTGGTTCGTCGCGGTCACCCGGTTCAAGGACCGGATGGTCGAGTTGAACCAGCAGATCGCCTGGACTCCGGTGCACATCAAGGACGGCTCGTTCGGCAAGTGGCTGGCCAACGCCCGGGACTGGTCGATCAGCCGGAACCGCTTCTGGGGATCGCCGATCCCGGTCTGGCAATCCGACGATCCGGCGTACCCGAGAGTCGATGTGTACGGATCGTTCGCCGAGATGGAGCGCGACTTCGGGGTCAAGGTCACCGACCTGCACCGTCCCAATGTCGACGAGCTGACCCGCCCCAACCCGGACGATCCGACCGGCAAGTCCACAATGCGCCGGGTCGCCGCGGTCCTCGACTGCTGGTTCGAGTCGGGATCGATGCCGTTCGCCCAGGTTCACTACCCGTTCGAGAACCGGGATTGGTTCGAGAACCACTACCCGGGCGACTTCATCGTCGAGTACATCGGCCAGGTGCGCGGCTGGTTCTACACCATGCACGTGCTCGCCACGGCACTGTTCGACCGGCCCGCGTTCTCCAGTGCCATCGTGCACGGCATCCTGCTCGGCGACGACGGCCGCAAGATGTCCAAGAGCCTTCGCAACTACCCGGACGTCTACGAGATGTTCGACGCTTACGGATCGGACGCGACGCGATGGGCATTCATGTCGTCGCCGGTACTGCGCGGCGGAGACATGCCGGTCACCGAGAACGCGATCCGGGACGCGGTCCGGCAGGCCCTGCTGCCGTTGTGGAACACGTACTACTTCTTCACCCTGTACGCCAACGCCGAGGGCTACACGGCGAAGGTTCGTACCGACTCGACGCACCTGCTCGACCGGTACGTGCTCGCCAAGACCCAGGAGGTGGTCAAGCAGGCGACGAAGAACCTCGACGAGTACGACATCTCGTCCGCGTGCGGCGCTGTGCGCGGCTTCCTCGACGCGCTGACCAACTGGTACGTCCGCCGGTCTCGCGATCGGTTCTGGGAAGGTGACCCGGACGCGTTCGACACGCTGTTCACCGTCCTGGAGACGATCAGCCGGGTGCTCGCACCGCTGGCGCCGATGGTGTCGGAGGAGATCTGGCGCGGCCTGACAGGTGGACGCTCGGTGCACCTGACCGACTGGCCGGTGGCGGAGGCGTTCCCGGCCGATCACGGCCTGGTGGCCTCAATGGACTCGGTCCGCGACGTGTGCTCGGCCGCGCTGTCCCTGCGCAAGGCACGGGGGCTGCGGGTGCGGCTGCCGCTGGCGAAGCTGACCGTGGCGGCTCCGGACGCGGACTCCCTGCGCCCGTTCGCGGACCTGATCGGCGACGAGGTGAACGTGAGGGAGATCGAGTTCACCCCGGCGGTCGCCGGCTACTGCCAGCGGGTGCTCTCGCTGGTGCCGCGTAACCTCGGGCCGCGCCTGGGCGGCGCGGTGCAGCAGGTCATCAAGGCGGTCAAGGCCGGGGACTGGTCGGTGACCGACGGTGTCGTGACCGCTGGCGGCGAGCAGCTACGGGAGGGCGAGTACGAGCTGAAGCTGGTCGCCGCCGACCCGGAGCAGTCCGCGTCGCTGAGCGGTGGGGACGGGGTCGTGGTGCTGGACACTCATGTGACGCCGGAACTGGCCGCTGAGGGCCTGGCCCGGGACGTGGTGCGAGTGGTCCAGCAAGCGCGTCGCGAGGCCGGGCTGAATGTGAGCGACCGGGTCGCGCTGGTGGTCGATGCCGGGCCGGAGACGGCGGCGGCGGTTGACGTGCATCGCGACTTCATCGCCAATGAGACCCTCGCCACGTCGGTCGCGTTCGCCGAGATCGGTGACGGTGGTTTCGCCGGCGAGGTTGGCGACGCGGACAGCGTGACGGTCAAGGTCACCAAGGCGTAGGCCGCGGACACGCCGACCGGGGCCGCTCGCAATCGCGGGCGGCCCCGGTCCTTGCGGTCTCAGTGGTCCACAACGCCGAGTTGGACTCGGTCCCAACCCATATCAAACGCCGAGTTGGACTCGGTCCCAACCCATATCAAACGCCGAGTTGGACTCGGTCCCAACCCATATCAGTTGTTGGAGACCAGGGCCGAGCCGCAGCAGCAGAGGATGACCAGCGCGACGAATCCGAGCAGGACCCAGTAGATCCACAGGCCGTTGTACTTCTGGGGCGGGGTTCCCAGCGATCCAGCCGAAAACGCCCATACCGGCGGCCGGTACTCCAGTTCGACGGCCTGCCCGGGTGGCACATCGACCACCGCCGAGGCAGGGCCGACCCGGGGCGGCAGGAAGTACGGCGTGTGAACGTCGATCTGGTGGCGGCCCGGGGCCACCGGGATGTTCTGCCGGCCCCATGAACCCTGCGGCAGTTCGTAGCCGTCGATGGTGACCTTGGGCTTGGTGAACAGGAAGAAGAACGACAGCGGGAAGAACTTGGTGGTCAGCGCGATCGCCGAGGACGGCTGCTGGGGCGCCGACTGCGGCATCGAGGTCTCACTCAACGGAGGGCTCCTGTCGTGCGGGGGGACACGGTTGCGGGCGCGCTTACCGGGGGCAGCGGGCGGCACCCGGTGGTGGAGCGACGGAGGCCGTCACGGCCCCTCATCGCACAATGGGATCACCGAAGCACGATAGGGGCTAAAGCCGCCTGCCGTAAATGTCCTGAGCGGAGCGGACTGGCCGGAGCGGCGTAGTGAGGTGGGTGGTTCAGTCGGCCGCCGCGGAGGCGTCCGGTCGTTTCGCGTACCGCCCCGTGTACTCCTGGCCGGAGAGCTTCTGGATCTCGACCATGATCTCGTCGGTGATCGCGCGCATGGTGGCCATGTCGTCAGGCCGTTCGGAGAAGTCCATCGGCTTGCCGAAGCGAAGCGTCACATCGGCATGCTTGCGGGCTTTCAGATTGGGCATCACGTGGCCGATCGGCTGGGCCTGATCGGTGCCGATCAGGCCGACCGGGATAACCGGCACCCTGGCCTCCATGGCCAGGCGGGCGACGCCGGTCCGGCCTCGGTAGAGCTTGCCGTCCAGCGATCGGGTGCCCTCCGGGAAGACGCCCACCAGCGCACCAGACTTGAGTACCGGCACAGCCGCGTCCAGCGCGTGCAGGGCGGCGCGGCCTCCGGCACGGTGTACCGGGATCGAGCCGAGGCCGTGCATCAGCCCGGACATCGCCTTGCCCCGGAGGCCGGGCAGATGGAAATACTCCTCCTTGGCCCAGAAGTGCAACTGCCGGGATACCACCGAGCCGAGGAACAGCTGGTCCGATACGGACAGGTGATTGGCTGCCAGGATGGCGCCACCGCGGGCGGGTATGTTGCTGAGCCCTTCCACCCGGGGCGAGAACGCGACTCGCAAGAAGGGGGCGATGGTCCATTTGCCAACCCGATACAGCGGTGTCACTCCACACTCCCCACCCTCGGCCTGCGGTCGCCGGGTGCCGATACCCTAACGTGGGCCCTTGCCGCCGTACCAGTGCAGGCAGGACTCCGGGCCGCGCTCCCGATCATGTCACGCGGCACCGCCGGATCCGTTTGTGATCGGTCACATCGCCGCCGCGCGGTTGATCACGTCACTTGCGGACCATGGTTTCACGCTGATCATGGACAAGACACTTAGAGCGTTGAGTCGAAAGTCGATGATTGCTCCTGGTCACAGCGTTGCCATGATCAGAGTCTCCTTTCCCCGGGCCACCGCCATCGCGGCATCCTCGACCGACTCCCGACCTTCCTCGACGTCATCGTCAAACGCGGGATCTACCGAACAACATGACGATCGACTGATGACGTTCTCAGTGGGTCTTGGCGAAGGCAGGCTGGTCCAGATTGGATATCCGACGCTTGATCGGACAGCGTCGCAGTTCGCCGACCTCGTCAAGTCCGCAGTTGACGTCTATCAAGAGGGATGAAGCGGAACGGTGCCGAGGTCGAACCGGGCCGTGGCGGTGGGTCCGTTCGTACCGGTATCCAGCCAGAATTCGTCGGAGAGCTGGCGGCATAACCAGATACCCCGACCGCCGCGAGAGTGAGGGTCCGGCCGGCGAGCACCGGGATCGATGTCGGTAATGCCCCGTCCGTGATCGACGACCTGGCAGATGATCGCGCGGTCCTCGGTCCACAGCCGCAGTCGTCCGCCACCACCGCCGTGCCGGATCGCGTTGGAGGCTAGCTCGCTGATGACGATCAGGACCCGGTTTATCAGGTTCTCGTCGCCGACTTCGGCGGTGTGCGCGGACACCTCCTGGCGTAGTCGATGCAGGTCCGGTTCGGCGAAGCTGGTGTCGATGGCGACCTGAGCCGCGCCCGGGTATCTGCCTGGGCCAGGACCTGGGCTGCGGTCAGGGCTGGTCATAGGTCCCGGTTACCCGGAACGACGGGCGGTTAGCCATCAAATCGGTGGTGGCAGCCCGATGACCGAGACAGGTGGCGCGTGTCATCGCGGCCTCCCGGTTCGGGATTGCGTCACGGGTGTATGGCGCCGCCTGGTAGATCATCTGTCGTACCCGTTAACCTGAATGGTTGACCTGGGAGGATTTGATGACCGTCGTGAGTGTTTACCCTCAGCTCGAGCAGCTTCTGCCTCGGGTGAGCAAGCCGATCCAGTACGTCGGTGGCGAGCTCGGCGCGGTCGTCAAGGACTGGGACGCCGCCGCGGTGCGCTGGGCACTGATGTACCCGGACGCGTACGAGGTCGGGCTGCCCAACCAGGGCGTGCAGATCCTCTACGAGGTGCTCAACGAGCAGCCCGACGTGCTGGCCGAGCGCACGTACGCGGTCTGGCCCGATCTTGAGAAGCTGATGCGCGAGCACCGGGTCTCGCAGTTCACCGTTGACGCGCACCGCCCGGTCGGAGCGTTCGACCTGTTCGGCGTGAGCTTCTCCACCGAGCTCGGCTACACGAACCTGCTCACCGCGCTGGATCTGGCGTTCATCCCGCTGCTGTCGGCCGACCGCACCGACGAGCACCCGATCGTGGTGGCCGGCGGCCACGCCGCGTTCAACCCGGAGCCGATCGCCGACTTCATCGACGCCGCCGTGCTCGGCGACGGCGAGGAGGCCGTACTGGAGATCACCGGGATCGTCCGCGAATGGAAGGCCGAGGGCTCGCCCGGGTGGCCGGGACGAGATCCTGCTGCGGCTGGCCCGCACCGAGAGCGTGTACGTGCCCCGCTTCTACGACGTCGACTACCTGCCCGACGGCCGGATCCAGCGGGTCGTGCCGAACCGGCCGGACGTGCCGTTCCGGGTGCACAAGCGCACCACGATGGATCTGGACGCCTGGCCGTACCCGCGCAAGCCGCTGGTGCCCGCTGGCCGAGACGGTGCACGAGCGCTACGCGGTGGAGATCTTCCGCGGCTGCACCCGTGGCTGCCGCTTCTGCCAGGCCGGGATGATCACCCGGCCGGTCCGCGAGCGCTCGATCACCACGGTCGGCCAGATGGTCCGCGAGGGCCTGGAGTTCTCCGGCTTCTCCGAGGTCGGCCTGCTGTCGCTGTCCGTCGGCCGACCACTCCGAGATCGGCGACATGTGCTCCGGGTCTGGCCGAGCAGTACGACGGCACCAACGTATCGCTGTCGCTGCCCTCGACCCGGGTGGACGCGTTCAACATCGACCTGGCCAAGGAACTGTCCCGCAACGGTCGCCGCACCGGTCTCGACCTTCGCGCCGGAGGGCGGCTCCGAGCGGATCCGCAAGGTGATCAACAAGATGGTCACCGAGGAAGACCTGATCCGTACGGTCGTCACCGCGTACACCAACGGCTGGCGCCAGGTGAAGCTCTACTTCATGTGCGGGCTGCCGACCGAGACCGACGACGACGTGGTGCAGATCGCCCGCATGGCGCACGAGGTCATCAAGGCCGGCCGCGCCGCGACCGGCTCGCAAGGACATCCGCTGCACGGTGTCGATCGGCGGGTTCGTGCCCAAGCCGCACACGCCGTTCCAGTGGGCGGCGATGGCCACGCCGGAGACCATCGACCGCCGGCTCAAGCTGCTCAAGGACGCGATCAACGCGGACCGCTCGCTCGGCCGGGCGATCGGGTACCGCTACCACGACGGCGAGCCGTCGCTGATCGAGGGCCTGCTGTCGCGAGGCGACCGTCGCGTCGGCGCCGTGATCCGGCGGGTCTGGGCCGACGGTGGCCGGTTCGACGGCTGGTCGCGAGCACTTCTCGTTCCAGCGCTGGGTGGACGCGGCCGCCAGCCGAGCTGCCCGGCTTCGGCGTCGATCTCGACTGGTTCACCACGCGTGAGCGTGACGAGCTCGAGGTCCTGCCGTGGGACCACCTGGACTCGGGCCTGGACAAGGACTGGCTATGGAAGGACTGGCAGGACTCGGTCGTCCGAGTACGAGCAGGACGACTGCCGGTGGACGCCGTGCTTCGACTGCGGCGTGTGCCCGAGCATGGACACCGAGATCCAGATCGGCCCGACCGGCCGGAAACTGCTGCCGCTGACGCCGGTCGGGACCGGCCTTCGGGTACCGGCGTAGTTGTTCCGGTTTCGGCGCCGGATGTCCGGGCCTTACCTGGTGCGCTGGCCGGCGCCCGGTCGGCTCGCGATGATGTCGCACCCGGAAGGCGGTGCCCGGCTGGCCGGCGCGATGTCCGGGCTGCGGGCGCTCGGCGTCGACGTTCTGGTGTCGGCGCTCACCGAGCGTGAAGGGGCGCATCTCGGCCTGGTCACCGAGCCGGTGGTGGCCCGGTCGCACGGCCTGGCGTACCGGGAGTTCCCGATTGCCGACTTCGGCGTTCCGGATCCGGGCGCGCTGGCCGGGCTGGCCAGCGAACTCGCCGATGAGGTGGGCGACGGGCGTTACGTGGTGGTGCACTGCCGTGCTGGTGTCGGCCGGACCGGCCTGATCGTGGGTGCCACGTTGATTGCCATGGGTGCGAGCACCGAACAGGCACTCGACCTGATGCGTACGGCCCGCGGGCGGCGGTCGCCGGAGACCAGGGGACAGGTCGCCATGCTGCGCAGCCTGACTAGCCGGTAGTCCAGGCGGCGGAGATCCGGGCCAGCTGATCGCCGTATTCGATCCGCTCCGCCCATGTCGCCGGCCATCCGCCGAAGCCGTGCGCGGCGCCGATGATCGCTCCGGCCAGGGCCGCGATCGAGTCGGAGTCACCGCTGGTCACCGCGGCGCGGCGCAGCGCCGCACCTGGATCATCCGGAAACAGCAGTACGCAGTGCAGCGCCGTGGCCAGCGCCTCTTCGGCGACCCAGCCGGCCCCGGTGGCCAGGCACGGATCCGCCTCTCGGTCCGGGAGCGCCACCGCACGATCGAGACGATCGAGCGCATCGATGCAGTCGTCCCAGCCGCGCGCGATCCATCGCTGCGGGTCGGCATCGGGGGTACGGGTCCACAGGTCGCCCAGCCAGTCTTCCCGGTACACGGTGCGCTGCCGGTCGGCGTGCGTCCGCAGCAACCCGGGAAGATCGGCCGCCGAGCGGCCGTCGAGCGCCCAGAGCGTGGCCAGCATGGTCAGCTCGGATGCCGCCAGGGCGGTCGGGTGACCGTGGGTCATCGCCGCCTGCAACTGCGCGGCGCCGGTACGGTCGTCCAGATCCAGCCCGGGGACCAAAGCGATCGGCGTCACCCGCATGTTGGCGCCGCAACCCTTCGAGCCGATCACCGTGGCATCCCGCCAAGGTCGCCCCTCAGCCATGCCGGCGCAGGCGTTCAAGCACGTCATGCCCGGCGCGCGATCGTTTTCGGGACTCTTCCACCAGGCCAGGAACCGGTCCCGCACGAGCGGCTCGAACCGGTTCGGGCTGAGCCGGTGCCCGCCTTCCAGAGCGGCCAGCAGAGCGTCGGCCACCGCGAGCGCCATCTGGGTGTCGTCGGTGACGAGCGCCGGCTCGGGTAAGTCGGCCGGCCCGCCCGTGCCGTACATTGCGTGGATCTCGGCGATGCCGCGAAACTCGGTCGGGGCGCCGAGCGCGTCACCATACGCCAGCCCGTACAGGCTCCCGGCAACCGCGGACACCGCCGACCTCCTCGTTCCGGCCGCGTGTCCGCGAGCCGGGTCAGGCGCCGCCCCGGCCGCGGAGCGCGACAGATGATCGTTGGCGCAAAGCCTAGTATTGGGGGCGGAAAACGGTAGGAGGGGGAGCGCGCCATCAGCAAGAAGAAACAGCCGGAGGGCAATCAGGCCCCGGTCGTGCAGCGCATCCGCATCCGTTACGCCAAGCGCGGCCCGTTGAGGTTTACCTCACACCGTGACTTTGCTCGCGCTTTCGAGCGGGCCTTGCGTCGGGCGAACGTACCGATAGCGTTCTCGCAGGGTTTCACGCCGCACCCTAAGGTGTCCTACGCCAGCGCGGCCCCGACCGGGGTGGCCAGCGAGGCGGAGTATCTGGAGATCGGATTGCGGGCTCCGGTTGACCCGGGCCGGCTCGCGACCGCTCTGGACGCGGCGCTGTCGCCGGGTCTGGACATCGTCGAGGCGGTCGTCGCGCACGGCGGCAACCTGGCCGAGCGCATCGACGCCTCAAGCTGGCAGATCGACTTCCCGGACGTTGACCAGGAGCGGGTGGCCCGGGCGGTCGCTGCTTTCATGGCCGCGCCCGAGGTGATCGTCTCCCGGATGACCAAGCAGGGAATGCGTTCATTCGACGCGCGCGGCGCGGTGGTCAGCCTGGCAGTACGTGAACCTTCCGAGGTCAGCCAGTCGCGGTATGCGATACTCGACCTTGTCGTGCGGTTGGTTTCACCGACCGTCCGACCCGATGACGTTCTGTCCGGCTTGCGTGAAGTGGCCGCACTGGAGCTGCCGGCGTCCGTACGTGCGACCCGGCTGGCGCAGGGCACGCTCACCGATGCCGGCGACTTCGTCGATCCGCTAGCCGCGGATCGCGACGGGGATCTTGACGGGACGAAAATCGGCGCTCCACCGGTTGAGGTGGAGTAGGAGACTTCGGCACCCGCTACCGCGGGTACCGGGAATCATTGGCCTGGCAGGGCGCTGCCAACGGGCTCATTCGTGGCCCGATCGACGCGCCCGCATAGGGACTGCCCGCGTGGCTGCGTTCATCGCGCCCGGGCAGGCCAGAGACGGAGTACGTCCGCATGCTCGACAACGAGCCGAATAACGGTTCTTCCGAACCGATCGTTACCAACGAGGCCGCTACGGCCCCGGCTGATGGCGACACCGCATCAGCCGAGACGAAGCCCAAGAAGGCGGCCAAGAAGGCGGCCAAGACCACTCGGGCACGGAAGGCGACCAAGGCGAAAGCCGTCAAGGACGCCCCGGCCGAGGAGGCCGCCCCGGCGCCGGCCGAAAGCACCGGGGCCGCGGCCGCCGAGGAGGCCGCTCCGGCCAAGAGCACGCGTCGCCGGCGTCCGGCCGCGGTCTTCGAAGCGCCGCCCAGCCCGGAGCCGGCCCGCACCATCGCGCCCGAGGAATCCGAGCCCGGCCCCCGGCGCCGGCCCGTGCCGGCCCCCGCCGTGTTCGTCGCGCCCGCTCAGGTCGAGGCGCCGCCGGCAAAGGCCGCGTCGGCCTCCGAGACCGCCGACGCTCGCGATGGCGAAGAGGCGACCGCATCCCGCAGCCGGCGCCGCAGTCGCAAGGCGGCCGCCGAACCCGTCCAGGAGGCCGCGCCCGCCGAGAGCGAGGCGGCGGCCCCGAGCGAGGAGACCGAGGACGAGGACGACGGATCGACGCGTCATCGGCGGCGTCGGGGCCGCCGCGGCCGAGGGCGAGGCAAGGGCCCGCATGAGGCCGAGGCCGCTGACGAGGAAGGCGACGAGGACGAAGATGACGAAGAGGATGAATCGGGTGCCGCCGATGGCATGACTCGTCGCCGTCGGCGTCGCCGTCGGCGCGGAGCCTCGTCCGGTGGGGCTGACGAGACGGAGTCCGAAGACGGTGTGGTGACCGTCGTCAAGATCCGCGAACCCCGATCGGCCCGGGACGAGGTCCAGGGGGTCAGCGGATCGACCCGGCTGGAGGCCAAGCGTCAGCGCCGCCGAGATGGCCGCGACCAGCGCCGGACCCGGCCGTCGATCCTGTCCGAGTCGGAGTTCCTGGCCCGCCGCGAGGCGGTCGACCGGGTCATGGCGATCCGCCAGAAGGGCGACCGCACACAGATCGCCGTGCTCGAGGACGGGGTGCTCGTCGAGCACTACGTGACCCGTGCCAGCAGTGGCTCCATGGTCGGCAACGTCTACCTCGGCAAGGTCCAGAACGTGCTGCCCAGCATGGAGGCGGCGTTCGTGGACATCGGCCGTGGCCGAAACGCGGTGCTGTACGCCGGCGAGGTCAACTGGGACATGGCGGGCCTGGAGGGCCGCGCTCGTTCGATCGAGCAGGCGCTCAAGTCCGGTGACTCCGTCCTGGTACAGGTCACCAAGGATCCGATCGGGCACAAGGGTGCGCGGCTCACCAGCCACGTCGCGCTGTCCGGGCGGCACCTGGTCTACGTGCCGAACGGCAATGCGTCGGGGATCAGCCGTAAGCTTCCCGACACCGAGCGCAAGAGGCTCCGCGACATCCTGAAGAAGCTGGTCCCCGAGGGCGCCGGCGTGATCGTCCGGACGGCCGCCGAGGGCGCAAGCGAGGATGAGCTCGAGCGGGACGTGAAGCGGCTGTCCGCGCAGTGGGCCGACATCGAGTCGAAGGTCGCCGCCGGAGGGGCACCGGTCCAGCTTTATGAGGAGCCGGATCTGGTGATCCGGGTGGTTCGCGACCTGTTCAACGAGGATTTCCGCGAGCTTGTGATCCAGGGCAGTGACGCCTACGACATGGTTGAGAGCTACCTCGGCCACGTGTCGCCGGATCTGGTCGCCCGGTTGCGGCGGCACACGGACACGACCGACATCTACACCTCGTACCGGATCGATGAGCAGATCTTGAAGGGCCTGGACCGCAAGGTCTTCCTGCCGTCCGGTGGATCGCTGGTGATCGACCGTACCGAGGCGATGGCGGTGATCGACGTCAACACCGGGAAGTACACCGGTACCGGCGGCAACCTTGAAGAGACGGTCACGCGTAACAACCTGGAAGCGGCAGAGGAGATCGTCCGGCAACTCCGGCTGCGCGATCTAGGCGGCATCGTGGTGATCGACTTCATCGACATGGTGCTGGAGAGCAACCGTGAGCTGGTTCTGCGACGGCTCACCGAATGCCTGGGCCGCGATCGGACCAAGCATCAGGTCACCGAGATCACCTCGCTTGGACTGGTTCAGATGACCCGCAAGCGGATCGGTCAGGGCCTGCTGGAGGCGTTCAGCGAGACCTGCGAGCACTGCAAGGGCCGCGGTCTGATCATGCACCTGGAGCCGGTGCCGGATAAGCGGCACGCTCCGGCCGCCGACGAGCACGACGGCGGCGGGTCCGGTCGCAAGCGCGGCCGCCGTGGGCGGGGCGGAGGCGGCCTGGCGGGCGGGCCCGGCCCAGAAGCCGCCGAGGCTGAGCCCGAAGTAGGCGAGGACCTCGCGGATTCGGCCGATGCCGACGTCGACGATGAGGTGGAGGAGGATGACACCCTGGAGCCCGGCGCGTCGGCCGCCGATGCCGACGCGGACGAGAGTGTGGTCATCTCCAACTCAGCCGCGCCGGCTCGCGCCGAGGGGGCCTCGACCACGCAAACCACGACCTCGAATTGGCCGCCAAAGGCCTCCAGCTGGGTGAACCTCGGTGCGGCGCCACCGATCGGCACTTCGGATTCGTCTGAGCAACCGTCGGAGGAGGCCGCGCCATCCGGCGGGTCCAATTCGGCATCGGCCGCGTCGTCGTCGGCTGGCTCCGGTTCGGAGCGGGCGGATGCGCAGCCCGCCCCGGAGGGAGCGGGTACCGAGTCCGGCCTTGCGGAACCCGGCCCGGCGGAGACCGGCGCCAAGGACGCGGGTGACGGGGACGCGGGTAGCGGGGACGCCAAGGACGCGGGCGCCGGGGACGCGGGCGCCGGGGACGCGGGCGCCTCGGCGGCTGGGCCCGGTGCGGCGCCGACCGACCTGCCCCCGGCTCAACCGATGCACGTCCAGGAGCCGACTGCCGAGCTGGCCGGCCTCGAGGGCGAGGTCGAACCGGCCGCGCGCCGACGTGGATCCCGCTGGCGGCTGCGGCCCTGACCGGCCCGCGCCGAATACACTCACCCGTCGTCGTACACGCATGTCCCGCCCGTCCGGGCGGGACCCGCAGACCAGGGGGATTGATGCGCCGGTTCACCGTCACCTGTGTGCTCGGGATGCTCGCGGCCATGCCTGCCGCGTGTACCGGTCAGTCGAAACCGGCCCCTTGGGATAGCCCGGACAGTGTCGCGGCGACCGGCGCGTCAACGCCCGACGTGTGCGTGCGAATCCGCACCGCGATCGCTAAGGACATGGATCCGATCGGCGAGGCGATGGGAACGATGATCGGCTACGGCGTGGCCAATGACAGCGACGATCACAAGACGGCGGCCGCCAAGGTCACGGACGCCGTCAAGGCCATGGGGCACGACATCGCCGCGGCCGCCGCAGACGCGGCCGACGAGAAGCTGAAGACGGCGGTGACCACGACGGTCAGCAACATCAACGCGCTCGCCGATGATCCGTCGTTCGTATCCGATATCACCTCCCTTGATGACATTCAGGACGCAAGCCAACGTCTGACCGAAGCGACCAAGCCGGTCGCGACCGCCTGCGCCGCCTAGTGTTCCCGGCCACGCTGGACGCATGGCGTCGCGGGGCGGTTTGAGGGTTGGCGGCCTGATGCCGTACCCTTGCTTGCGGTGCTTTCCGCACCGCGCTCTCGCGCGCCCTGCGAGCATTGCTCACCGACGTGAACATTGCTGGACGATGTGAAACGTCGCTTAACGATGTGAGTAGTGCTGAGCATAGGGTGCGCGTAGATCAAAATCCGCCAGCTTAGCTGTGCTGAGCCCAGCCTTGCTGAGCCCAGCTGCGACAATGACAGGGAGTCCGCGTCTCATGTACGCGATCGTCAAGACCGGCGGCAAGCAGTACAAGGTCGCCGAGGGCGACGTGATCGAGGTCGAGAAGCTCGCCGGCGACACCGGTGACGAGGTGGCGCTGCCCGCGGTGCTGCTCGTAGATGGCAGCGACCTGGTGACCGACGCGGCGAAGCTTGCCAAGGTTGCGGTGACCGGCGAGGTCGTTGCCCACACCAAGGGCCCGAAGATCCGCATTCACAAGTTCAAGAACAAGACTGGCTACCACAAGCGCCAGGGTCATCGCCAGCCGTTGACCCAGGTCAAGGTGACCAGCATTTCTACCGGGAAGTAGGCGTCGAGATGGCACACAAGAAGGGTGCGTCCAGCTCGCGGAACGGCCGTGACTCCAACGCCCAGCGGCTTGGCGTCAAGCGTTTCGGCGGCCAGGTCGTCAAGGCCGGCGAGATCCTGATCCGTCAGCGCGGGACCAAGTTCCACCCCGGCGCCCTGGTCGGTCGTGGTAGCGATGACACGCTGTTCGCGCTTGGCCGCCGGTTCGGTGCAGTTCGGCACGGACCGTGGTCGCAAGACGGTCAGCATCGTTCCGTCGGAGAACTGAGTCTTCCCGCGCATGATGCGCGGACAGTCCAAGACCACGTCGGCCCGTAGGACCCCGCGTCCTGCGGGCCGATCTGCGTTTTCTGGATCCTGGCGCGTGTTCAGTTCGCGCCGTCGCCATGGTGACGGCCGGCAACCGTTCAAGATCCAGCCATTTCGAGGAGGGCGCACGTGACGACATTCGTCGACCGCGTGGTGCTGCACGTACAGGCCGGCAACGGCGGGCACGGTTGCGTGTCGATCCTGCGCGAGAAGTTCAAGCCGTTCGGCGGTCCCGATGGCGGCAACGGCGGGCACGGCGGCAACGTGCTGCTCGTCGTCGATCCGGGCACCCACACACTCCTCGACTTCCATTTCCGGCCCAACCTCAAGGCGACCAACGGCGCCGGCGGCGCCGGCGGGCAACCGGAACGGTGCCAATGGCAGCCGATCTTGTCGTCAAGGTGCCCGACGGAACCGTGGTGCAGTCGGTCGACGGTGAGGTCATCGCCGACCTGGTCGGCGCCGGCACGACCTACGAACTGGCGCGCGGTGGGCGGGGCGGGCGCGGTAACGCGGCGCTGGCGAACACCAAGCGCCGTGCGCCCGGCTTCGCCGAACTGGGCGAGCCCGGCGAGCAGATGGACGTGGTGCTTGAGCTCAAGAGCGTGGCCGATGTCGGCCTGGTCGGCTACCCGTCGGCGGGGAAGTCGTCGCTGATCGCGGCCATGTCCGCGGCGCGTCCGAAGATTGCCGACTATCCGTTCACCACGCTCGTGCCGAACCTCGGCGTGGTCCAGATCGACGGCGACTCGTTCGTCATCGCCGACGTGCCCGGACTGATCCCGGGTGCCGCCAGCGGTAAGGGCCTCGGCCACACGTTTCTGCGGCACATCGAGCGGACGTCGGTGCTGGCACATGTGGTCGACACCGGCACTCTTGAGCCGGACCGGGACCCGAGCGCCGATATCGAGGCGCTCGAGTCCGAACTGTCGGCGTACGGCGGGCTGGACGACCGGCCTCGCGTGATCGTGCTCAACAAGATCGATCTTCCGGACGGCCGGACGATGGCTGAACTGGCCCGGCCCGAACTGGAGAAGAAGGGCTGGCCGATCTTCGAGGTCAGCGCGGCAACACGTGAAGGACTTCGGGAACTGGCCTTCGGCCTGGCCCGGATCATCGCCGCGCACCGGGCATCGCAGCCCGTACCCGAGGCGACCCGAATCATCCTGCGGCCGACTGCGGTCGACGACAAGGGCTTCACCATCGAGCAGGGCAGCGACGGCGTGTACGTGGTCCACGGCGCCCGCCCGGAACGCTGGGTACGGCAGACCAACTTCGACAACGACGAGGCGATCGGCTACCTTGCCGACCGGCTTGCCCGCCTTGGTGTCGAAGATGCGCTGGCCAAGGCCGGAGCCGAACCCGGCGCCCCGGTACGCATCGGAGCATGGGACTTCGACTGGCAGCCCGAGGTCTACGCGGGTGTTGAGTACCAGCCGGGCAACCGCGGCACGGACTACCGGCTGGAAGAGCCGTCGCACCGCCCTACGGCGGCGCAACGACTCGAGGCCAGGAAGGCGCGCCGGATCCCGTACGAGGTGCGTGAAGCGGAACTCGCCGCCGACGAGACCGATTCCGGCGGACCCGACGATCCGAAGGGCTGACTTTCAAGGCTGCCGACCGGCTGCGCCCTCGTCCGATCCACGCCCGGACTCATCAAACGCATCTCAGTCGACCGAGACGTCCGACGGCGACTCGGCCGCGGTCGGCTGGGGGCTTGCTGACGGCGCTTCCGGTGCGGCCTTGCGCTGCTTCACCAGCAGCACGCTGAGCGCGGCCAGGCCCATGACGGCGATTGGCAGCACCAGTGTCGGACGCATGGCGTTGGTGAATCCATGGTCGAACGCGTTCTTGAACGCCGCGAGCAGGGTCGCCTTGGCCTGCTCCGGCACGCCGGCCGGCAACTGGACCTCGGCGCCGCCGCCGGCCACCTCGGATCCGGACGAGGCCACCCTGCCGAGCGCGGCGATGAACTGGTCGCGGTACTGCGGCGGAATCGGCGCCGCGGCGTTGGCGGCGGCGGCCGGCATCTTGTGGGCCAGCTGCGAGGACAGCAGCGCTCCGACGGCCGCCGAGCCAATCACGGCGCCCAGTTGACGGGTGGTGTTGATCAGGCCGGAGGCGGCGCCGGCCAGGCGCGGCTGCGACGTCACGCATGGCGATGGTCTGTAGCGGCGCGAATGTCATGCCCAGACCGAAACCGGCCACGATCAGGCCTGGCAGCAGGTGCCAGCGACTCGAGTCGACGTGCGACGACGCGATCAGGATGCCCATGCCGGTGGCGAACAGGCCGACGCCGCAGAACAGGATCCACTTGCCGCCGATCCGGTCAGCGAACCGGCCGGCCAGCGGCGCGATGAACATCGAAATGACCGACATGGGGGCGGTGGTCAGACCGGCCTGCAAGGCGGTGAGCCCGAGAACGTTCTGCAGGAAGATGGTCAGCGGCAGGAACAGGCCGAGCATGCCGAAGGCGATGGCGGCGACGACGAAGTTCATGGTGGCGAAGTTCCGGTCGCGGAACAGCGAGAACGGGACCAGCGGCTCGCCGTCGCGCTCGAGGTACTGCACCCAGAGGAAGACGCCGAGCAGCAAGACGCCGGCGGCGATGATCATCGGGATGGTGATCGGGCCCCAGACCTTGCCCCAATCGTGCGACTGTCCCTCGATCAGGCCGTACACGATCAGGAACAGCGACACCAGGGATAGCATCACGCCGCTGAGATCAAGCGAGTGCTTGCGGTTGAGCTGGATGTTCGGCATCACGACCGAGGCGAGGATCAGGGCGATCACGCCGACCGGAACGTTGACGAAGAAGATCCAGCGCCACGAGTAATCGGTGACCAGCCATCCGCCGAGCGTCGGACCGGCGACGGTGGCGACCCCGGCCACGGCGCCCCACAGACCGAAAGCGGCACCGCGTTTGTCCGACGGGAAGATCATGGTGATCACCGAAAGCGTCTGCGGGGTGAGCAGCGCACCGCCGATGCCCTGGATCACCCGGAAGATGATCATCTGATCCGGGTTCTTGGCCAGGCCGCAAGCGGTGGACGCAGCAGTGAAGATCAGCAGGCCGAGAATGAACAGCTGCTTCGGGCCGTACAGGTCGCCCAGGCGGCCAGCAGTGATCAACAGCACCGCGTACACCAGGATGTACGCGTTCAGGATCCACAGCACGTCCGACAGGCCGGCGTGCAAGTGCGCGCTCATCTGCGGGATCGCCACATTCACGATGGTGGTGTCCAGCAAGATCATGAAGAAGCCAAGGCACAGGGTGAACAGCACCAGCCAGGGGCTGTACTTGGTGGCCACGCTGGGCGTCCCACCTTGTGGAGCAGTCATGACACGAACTCCTTGGTCTGCTTGCGATGCTCTCGTCGATGGTGGTCGGGCTTGCGGTGTGGCCGATCCCCGGGCTGATACTGGCCGACCCGGAGCGGTCTGCGTGGCGCTATCGGTTATGTCGTCGCGGGCGCGTTGCCGGCTGGTTCGGAGTGGTCCAGCCGCGATTGTTCTGGCCTGGGCTGGCCGGACCGCGGTCGGCCCGGTTGGGGCTGGTCCAGGCTGGTGGGATCTGGCCGGTCTTGCTCCGGCGGGCCCGCGGTCTCGCCGAGGTAGCCCGCGGACCCGGGCTCGGCGTCCGTTGAGGACCAGGTGAGGTCGCCGCTGTCGATATCGGCGATGATCCGGCGTACGAAGCCGAGCTCCGCACGGTTGGTGGCGAGACCGAATTCGGTCTCGATGAGATGGAACCGTTCCAGACCAGTCTTGGCCAACGTCCCGAGCGCCTGCTCGTACGCCGCCATCTGTGCCTCAAGCGCCACGGCTCGCATTTCGAGTAGCTGCCGGACAGTGGCCGGCGGCAGAGCGGAGACCATCTCCAGCGCGGCGGCGAAAAGGGGGAACTCCTCAGCCGGCACCCGTAGCAAGTCACGCAGGTTCGTGACGAACTCGTCGCGTCCAGTGCCGGTGATGGCGTACACGGTTCGCTCCGGGCGGCGCCCGTCCCGTCCGGTCTCCACCGGTTCGATCAGCTCTTGGCGGTGAAGTCGCTCGACGGTGTGGTAAAGAGAGCCGGCCCGGACCTTGATAACTCGGTCGGTGCCGTGATCGCGGACCAGCTGATGCATCTCGTAGGGATGCATCGGCCGGGTGCTCAGCAGACGAAGGACCGCCATGGCCAGCGGGGTCAACGTCCGATATGGTTTAGCCCTCATCGTTTAGTCCATGTGGAGTATGTTCGCGGCCCGCAAATCGTAACGCCGCCGTCTCGGAAATGTCCAGCCGATCGGGCACCTCATCGACGCTAGTCGCGGCCACCGACAAAATCCCACCGGACGGCGTCAGGCGGTGAGGTGTGCACCGACACTGAGCGGCCAGCCGGATCGGGCGTTCGAATCTGGTCCGGTCCTAGTGATCGACCCTGGTGGGTCCTGTGCGCGTTTCGACTCTGGTCCGGTCCTGGTGATCACCGTTTCGAAGGGCGGTCACGGCCGCCGGGCCGATCCCCGATCGAGCCGAGTTTCGGGCTGATCAAGGGCACCTTCCCGTGATCAAGTGCAAGATCTTGAGCGTGGGAAGCGCCAGAGCGTCGTCGGCTGCTCAAGATCTCGCACTTGATCATGGAGTGTGGGCGGCCGGCCCGGCGGCCGGCTGGGCGGCCGCGGTATGCGCCGCTTCGTTCAGGGCGCCACCAGGCCGAGAGCGTCGCGCGCTCGGGCGACGGTGGCGGCCGCCCGTACCGAGACTCGACGTACCCCGTCGGCCAGGATGCCCCGCAACCGGCCCGGATCGGCGGCGATCTCGGCGTACCGGACCTGGATCGGGGCGATCGTGTCGACCACCGCGTCGGTTACCGCGGCCTTGAGCGCGGCGTTGCTGGCGAAGCGCAGATCCAGCGGATCGGTGCCGGTACAGGCGGCGAGGATCTCCAGCAAATTGGACACGCCAGGACGGCCTGCCGGGTCGTACGCGACATCGGTGCCGCCATCGGTGACCGCTCGCCGGATCTTGCGCGCGACCGTGTCGGGCGGGTCGAGCAACCGGATCACCCCACCCTGGGAGGATGCCGACTTGCCCATCTTCGCGACCGGGTCGGACAGGTCCATCACTCGTGTCCCGTACGGCGGGTTGATCGCCTTCGGCACCACAAACGTGTCGCCGTATGCGCTGTTGAACCGAACGGCGACATCCCGTGCCAGCTCGACATGCTGGGACTGGTCGTTGCCGACCGGGACGTCATGCGTGTCATGCAGCAGCACGTCGGCCGCCATGAGCACCGGGTAGGTGAGCAGCGACAGCCGGACGCCGGCCTGCGAGCCGGCTGCCTGCTTGAACTGGATCATGCGGTGTGCCTCGCCGTATGTGGTGGCGCACTCCAGCAGGTAGTGCAGGCTGGAGGTCTCCGGCAGGTGGGATTGGACGTACAGCTTGGTGCGCTTGGGATCGATGCCTGCCGCCACCAGCAGCGCGGCGTTTTCCAAGGTGCGCGCGTGTACGTCGGCGGGCTTGTGCGTCTTGGTGAGGGCATGCAGGTCGGCGAGGAAGACGATCGACTCGTTGGTGTCCTGAGCCGCCACCATCTGGCGGATCGCGCCGAGGTAATTGCCGAGGTGCATGAACCCGGTGGGCTTGAATCCGGAGATCCGGCGGGGAAGTCCCATGATGTCGCTCCTTGATCGGTTGGTCTGATCGATTCGCCGGATCGTGCAAGGCGCGATCCGGGCCGGGAGCGACCGCCATGTCAGGCGCCGTACGCCAGACATGGCAACGGCCGCCTGATGGGCGGCCGCGGGATTGGTACGCGAAATGAGGTGGCCGCCGTCAGCGGCGCCACCAGCTTTGAGTCACGGTCAGGTGCATGAATTCGCGCACCCGGCCATGATACCCACTTCCCCGTCACGTGGACATAGTCTGTGAGGCATGCCAAGCCGCGCGCCCGGGCATATGCCGAGCCTTACCCATGCCGAGGCGATCCGGCGGGCATCGCTGATCGACGTTGACGCGTACGAGATCGACCTGGATCTGACCGGCGCCGGACCGGACTTCCGGTCGGTGACCACGATCCGGTTCCGCTGTGCCGAACCGGGTGCCTCGACATTTCTGGACCTCAAGGCCGGCGCGGTCCGCGAGGCGACGTTGAACGGCACCCCGATCAGCGTCACCACGACCTCGGGACGCCTTCGGCTAGACCGTCTGGCCGGCCAGAATGTCCTGGTCGTGGACGCGGACATGGCGTACACCAATTCCGGAACCGGCCTGCACCGGTTCGTTGATCCGGCCGACGGTGGCACCTACCTCTACGCCCAGTCGTTCCTGGACCACGCGCCCCGGCTGTTCGCGTGCTTCGATCAGCCCGATCTCAAGGCGCCAGTGACCCTGTCGGTGCGGGCCGATCCGTCGTGGGTAGTGGCCGCGAACGGTGCCGGCAGCCGGCTCGATGGCCAGCGCTGGCGGTTCGCTACCACCAAGCCACTGGCGACTTACCTGGTCACCGTGATTGCCGGCCCCTACCACGTGGTGCGCGCCGAGCACGACGGCATCCCGCTGGCCTTGTACGGCCGGGCCTCGCTCAAGTCGTACCTGGATGCCCAGGCACCGGAGATCTTCCAGGTGACCGGTGAGTGCTTCGACCGGTATCACGAGCTGTTCGGGGTCCGGTACCCGTTCGGGAAGTACGACCAGGCGTTCGTGCCCGAGTTCACCATGGGCGCGATGGAGAACCCCGGGTGCGTGACGTTCCGCGATGACCTGATATTCACGTCCGCGGCCACGCATGCGCAGTACGAGGACCGTGCCTGCGTGATCGCCCACGAGATGGCGCACATGTGGTTCGGCGACCTGGTCACCATGCGATGGTGGGACGACCTGTGGTTGAACGAGTCGTTCGCGGACTACCTGGGGGTTCGGGTCACCGCCGAGGCAACCGCGTACCGCGAGGCGTGGACCTCGTTCGCGCTCGGGCGCAAGGCCTGGGGGTACGCGGCGGATCAGCGGCCGTCGACCCATCCGGTGGCGGGCACGGTCACCGACACCGACGAGGCCCTGACGAACTTCGACGGCATTTCGTACGCCAAGGGAGCGGCCGTGCTGCGCCAGCTCGCGAGCGTCCTCGGGGACGAGGCGTTCGTCACCGGGCTGCGCCGGCACTTCGCTGCCCACGCGTACGGCAATGCCACGCTGGCGGACCTTCTCGATGCTCTTGCCGAGGCCAGTGGGCGCGATCTGGCGGAATGGGCGCGGCTGTGGCTGCGCACCGCCGGGGTCAACACGCTGCGAGTGCGGCGGGACCGCGACGAAGTGCGGATCGAGCAGGACCCGGCGCCGGTGTGGCGTCCGCACCGGATCGAGGTCGCCGCGTACGCGCTGGCCGCTGACGGTCTGGCCGATCGGGCCGATTCAATGAGCGTTGAGATCCGTGGCGGTGTCGCCGGCCTCGACGGCTTCAAGCCGTACGACCTGGTGCTTCCCAACGACGGCGACCTCACGTACGCGAAGGTGCGCCTGGACCCGTCCGGCTGGGCGGGCCTGGCCCGGATGCTGCCGGCGATCGACGACTCGCTGACCCGGGCGCTGCTGTGGGGGGCCGCGTGGGACGCGACCCGGGACGCCGAAATGAGTGCCGGCGACTTCATTGATCTGTGTGCCGCGGCTCTGGCGGCCGAGCCGCATGTCGGCATCTTCTCCGAGGTGGTCGGGTACGCACGGGACTTCGCCGTGTCCCGGTACCTGTCGCCGGAGAGCCGCCCGGCCGGGCTGGCCCGGCTCCGATCGGCGTGCCGCGCCGCCCTGGACGGTGCCGCCCCTGGATCGAGCCGGCAACTCGCCGCGGCTCGGGGGCTGATCACCTGCACCGGAGCCGAGGACGTCGAGTGGATGACGGCATGGCTCGCCGATCCGGCCGCGGCGCCGCCGGCCCTCCGTATCGATTCGGACCTGCGCTGGCTTCTGGTCGCGCAGCTCGCCAGCCTCGGCGCCATCGGAGAGCGGGACATTCAGGCCGAGTTCGGCCGGGATCACACCGCATCCGGCGCCGAACGCGCGGCCAGGGCCCGAGCTGCCAGACCTGATCCAGATGCCAAGGCGAGCGCCTGGCGGCTGCTGGTGTCGGACCGGTCCGCGTCCAACCGGCTGCTGTTCGCCGTCGCGTCCGGATTCTGGCGGCCTGGGCAGGAACGGCTTGTCGCGTCCTATTTGGATGCCTTCATCGCCGATCTGCCACAGATGGCGGTCTGGCGTGACCCGCAGGTCGCCGAGGTGATCGGCCGGCAGGCATATCCGGTATTCGCCATCGACGTGGGGGCTCTCGCCAGGTTGCGAGCGATGAGCAATGATGACTCGTTGGCGGTCGGCTTCCGCCGGTCGCTCGTCGACCAGACCGACGAGCTGGCGCGATCGGTGGCGGCGCGGCAACTGGCGGAGCGGGTGGCCGCGAGTACATCGGAGGGTTGATCTTGATTTTCGATCCGGCTGAGGCCATTTCGACCGATCAGCGGGCTGCGCTGCAGACCTCCAGGCTGCGGACCATGGTGGATCGCTTGCTCGCTGTCGAGGGCGGCCTGCAGGGCGATCGGCTGCGTGCGGCCGGTGTCACGTCCGGCGCCGATCTCACCCTCGACGACCTGCCCAAACTCCCGGTGGTGACCAAGCCTGACCTCTGGGACGCGTACCCGTTCGGGCTGCTGACCATTCCGGTCGAACAGTGCGTGACGGTGCACGGCTCATCCGGCACCAGCGGCCGGCCGACGCTTGTCGCCTACTCGCCCGCGGACATGGATATCTGGTCGAATGTGGTGGCACGCAGCCTGGTCGGGGCCGGCGCCACGCCGTCATCGATGATCCACAACGCGTACGGGTACGGCCTGTTCACCGGCGGCCTGGGCATCCATCACGGCGCCCGGGCACTGGGCGCGACCGTGGTACCGGTGTCCGGCGGCCAGACCGCCCGGCAACTGCGGCTCATCCAGGACCTGCGGCCGGACGTCCTGACCTGCACCCCGTCGTACGCGATCTATCTGGGGGAGGCGGCTCGTGCCGAGGGTCTCGATCCAGCCGAGCTGTCATTGAAGGTGGGCATTCACGGTGCCGAGCCGTGGACCGCCGCGATGCGTGACCAGATCGAGTCGCTGCTCGGCATCCGCGCCCTCGACATCTACGGGCTGTCCGAGGTGATCGGACCGGGGGTCGCCTGCGAGACGCTCGATTCCGACGGCTGGCTGCATGTGCAGGAGGATCACTTCCTGGCCGAGGCCCTCGATCCGGTCACCGGCGCGCCGGTTCCCGATGGCGAGCTGGGCGAGCTGACCTTCACCACGCTCACCAAAGAGGCGCTGCCGCTGCTGCGGTACCGCACCGGCGATCTGGCCCGGCTCGACCGCGCACCGACCCCGGAGCGCACCACCGTCAAGATGAGCAAGGTGGTCGGCCGTGCCGATGACATGCTGATCATCCGGGGTGTGAACGTATATCCGAGCGAGGTCGAGGCGGTGGTCCTGGCCGACGAGGGTGTCGGTCCTCAGTACGTGCTGGTGGTCGACTCGACCTCGGCGCTGGCCCGGCTGGTGGTGTGCTGCGAGCCGCGTTCGTCGCTGGTGGATGCGGATGCGCTTCGGGCTCGCCTGGTCGGCGCGCTGGCCCAGCGTCTCGCCGTGAGCTGCGATGTGGTGGTGGCCGAGCCTGGATCGTTGCCACGGACCGAGGTGGGCAAGGCCAAGCGGCTGATCCGCTGGGACCAGGGCCCGGCACCGCTGGCGGGACTATGAGCCGGTTGCCCGGACCATCCCGGACGCCTGGGCGGCCAGCCCTTGCCGGTAACTAGCATGGGGTCCGATGGGAGCCGATCGAGGTCGCGCGGGTGGCAACCGGCACCCGGCGGCGGTCCGGCGGTATCCCGCCGGGTCGGGATCATGGGTGGGACGTTCGATCCGATCCACCACGGTCACCTGGTCGCGGCCAGCGAGGTCGCCGATCTGTTCGCGCTGGACGAAGTGGTGTTCGTCCCGACCGGCCAGCCCTGGCAGAAGTCATCGGTGAGGTCACCCCAGCCGAAGACCGATACCTCATGACGGTGATCGCGACCGCGTCCAACCCACGCTTCGCCGTGAGCCGGGTCGATATCGACCGGGGCGGCCCGACCTACACCGTCGACACGCTCACCGACCTAGCCAAGATCTACGGACCGGATACCGATCTGTTCTTCATCACCGGCGCCGACGCGCTGGAGAAGATCCTTTCGTGGAAAGACGCCGACCGGATGTTCCAGCTCGCCCACTTCATTGGCGTCACCCGGCCGGGCTTCGAGCTCTCCGACGAGCACTTGCCGGCGGATACGGTCAGCCTGGTCGACGTGCCGGCGATGGCGATCTCCTCGACCGCGTGCCGGGAGCGGGTCGCCCGGGGGCATCCCGTCTGGTATCTGGTGCCGGACGGTGTCGTGCAGTACATCGCGAAGAGGCATCTATATCGAAAATAGTCCAAACTCGGTCGTGATCCGGGTTCGGCAGGGGCCAGTGGAGCCTCGCTGTGAGAGGCTGGACTCTGACGTCCCGGGACCCGTCGGCGCCTGCCGGCGTCCTCACCGGTGTCGGCGTCACCGGCGGTGGTCGTCGTCGGCGATGGTGACACCGGCCGACGCCCGGCGGGGGTCGTTGTCCTCGGAGGCAGACCGGCCTCGGGAAACAGACCGGCCTCGGAAGTAGACCGGAGCGAACAACCGGACACGATGGAAGGAACGCGGTGCCAGCATCCGAGCGCGCGATTGAGTTGGCCCTGACCGCTGCTCAGGCGGCGGCGGACAAGAAGGCCGAGGACATCGTCCTCCTCGACGTCGGCGACCAGCTCGTGATTACGGACATCTTCCTGGTCGCTTCCGCTCCGAATGAGCGCCAGGTGATCGCGATCGTGGACGCCGTCGAAGAAGCCCTGCTCGCTCTTCCCGAGAAGGCCAAACCGGTACGCCGCGAGGGTGAGCGCGCCGGCCGTTGGGTTCTGCTGGACTACGTCGACATCGTCGTGCACATCCAGCACTCCGAGGAGCGGGAGTTCTACGCCCTGGATCGGCTGTGGAAGGACTGCGAGCGGATCCCGTTCGTAGACCGGGCACTGGCCGGCCAGAGCGCCACTGAACCAGCGTGACCCGACTGATCATCTGGCGTCACGGCCAGACCGAGTGGAACACCGCCAGCCGCTTTCAAGGGCAGACCGACACGCCCCTGGACCAGGTCGGGTTCGGCCAGGCCGATGCCGCCGCCGCCGTGCTCGCGGGCGAACGGCCGGACGCGATTGTCGCCAGCGACCTGAGCCGGACGGCGGCGACGGCTGCCGCGCTGGCCGGGATTACCGGCTTGGCCGTACATCCTGATCAGCGGCTTCGCGAACGTGACTTCGGCGAGTGGCAGGGGCTCACCCGGCCAGAGGTCCAGGCCCGGTTCCCGGACGAGTTCAGTCGCTGGATTCGCACCGAGAAGGTGGCCGGGTGTGGCATCGAGGAACTGGACGCGCTGGGACATCGGGTAGCCGCCGCCCTGACCGCGGCCCTGGACCGGGCCCCCGGCGGTACCGTCGTCGCGGTCACCCACGGCGGTGCCGCACGGCACGGCATCGCCACGCTGCTGGGCTGGGCTCACGAGGAGATCGCAAAGATCGCCGTGATGCGTAACTGCCACTGGAGCGAGCTGGCCCATGAGGATCAGCGTGGCTGGACGCTGCGCAGCTACAACATGGGCGTACCTCGCCCGGTGTGAGACCGGCGGGCAGAAATCCGCTACCGTGCCGCTATGGGGCGAATCGCGGTGGTGACCGACTCGACGGCGTATCTGCCGGACGGGGTCGCGGCACCCCGGCTCGAAGTGGTGCCATTGACCGTCACGGTAGCCGGGCGTGACGGCCTGGAAGGCATCGACGTTACCCCGGGTGACGTGGCTCAAGCGCTGGTCGGCCGCCGGGTGACGGTTACCACCTCGCGGCCGGCGCCGGCAGAGTTCGCCGCCGTCTACCGCCGGCTTCTCGAATCTGGTGCCGACGGCATCGTCTCGGTTCACCTGTCGTCCAAGCTGTCCGGCACGTACGACGCCGCGGTACTCGCCGGAGCCGAGTTCGACGGCAGCGTGGCGGTGGTGGACTCGCACTCGGCCGGAATGGGCCTCGGCTATGCGGCGCTCGCCGCGGCGGAGGCGGCCGCGGCCGGGCAGGACCTGGCCGCGGTGCGGGATGCGGCGAGCACCTGCGCGAAGCGCACCACCGTTCTGTTCTATGTGGACAGCCTGGAGTATCTGCGCCGCGGCGGCCGCATCGGTGCCGCGTCGGCGCTGCTGGGCACCGCTCTCGCGGTGAAGCCCATCCTGCACGTGGTGGACGGCGGCATCGTGGTCCGGGACAAGGTGCGCACCGCCAGCCGGGCACTGGCCCGGATGGTGGACCTCGCGGTTGAGGCGGCCGGCGGTGAGCGGGTCCAGATCGCGGTGCACCACCTGGCCGCGCCAGACCGGGCCGAGGAGATCATGCTCACCCTCAAGGACCGGCTTGGTGACTCGGTTCGAGACGCGTATGTCTCCGAGATCGGTGCGGTGGTCGCCGCGCACGTTGGCCCCGGTCTTGTGTCGGTTGTGGTGCGCAGACTCTGATCAGCGTTGTCCACAAGCACCCTCGCTGTCCACAGTTCGCGGTCTCGGCGGTGGCCGCCCGGTGACCGCCGCGCCTAGCGTGCGGTCGTGCGACTTCACGACGATGAGCCGGATCCGTTGGCCCAGGACCGATTCGATGCGGTGCTGGCGTCGCGTTCCGGCAACGGTACGGATCCGGCGATCGACCGCGATGGTCGCTTGCCCCGGCCCGACCGCGATGGCGGGCTGCCCGCACCGGCCGCGGTGCGGGCATTGGCCGCGTTCAACCCGGGACGCCAGGCTCTCAAGCCGCTATTGGCCGTCGCCGTCGCGGTAGCCGCCCTGGCCGGTTACCTGGTCTGGCACTCCCGCCCGACGGCGCAGGTGGTCGCGCCGCGAGCCTCGGTCGCCGCACTTGCTCCAACCGCCCCCACGTCGTCAGCGCCGACGATGATCGTGATCGCGATCCAGGGGCGGGTCCGGCATCCCGGCCTGGTTCGGCTGCCGGCGGGTGCCCGGGTCGCGGACGCTATCGACGCCGCGGGCGGGCCGTTGCCCGGCACCGATCTGTCATACGTGAACCTGGCGCAGAAGCTCGTCGACGGTGAGCTGATCGTGATCGCGAAGTCCGGCCCGGCCGGTGGATCGGGCGGTGTTGCCGCTGGCCCGGCCGGGCTCGGGTCGGCCCGGCCGCTGAACCTGAACACGGCAACAGCGACGCAGTTGGAGGCGCTGCCCGGGATCGGGCCGTCGCTGGCCGGTCACATCATCGACTACCGGACCACCCACGGCGCGTTCAAGAGCGTTGACGAACTCCGCAACGTGCCGGGCATCGGTGACGCCAAGTTCGCCGAGGTCAAGGATCTGGTGACGGTGTGAGCAGCACGGATTTCCGGCTGGCCGGGATCACCCTGGGCTGCTGGGTGGCGATCGTGGTGGCGACGAGGCTGAGCTGGGTAGGCGGAGGCTGGCTGGCGGCCGGTACGGGCGCGGCGATGATCGGTGCGAGCCTGGCGACGCGGCTCGGTGAGATGCGGTGGGCCGTGGTGGCGGTCCTGATCGGAGGCGGCTGCGGAGCGCTGGCCACGGTCGGCCACACGTACGTACGGGACGCGCCGCCGCTGGCCAAGCTGGCCGCCGCCCGGGCGGCGGCGACGGTGACCATGACGGTGACGAGCGATCCCCACCGGGTCGGCTCCGGCCTGGGCGCGCCCACCTACGCATTGGACGCGACCGCCACCGATGTCGACACCGACTCGGTACACGTGTCGCTGTCGGTGCCGGTGTTCGTGCTGGCCAGCAACCAAGCCTGGGCCGGTCTGCTTCCGGGCCAGCGAGTGCGGGCGTACGCACATCTGCTGCCGTCACGCCCAGGCGAGCTGACCGCCGCACTGGTATCGACAACCTCGGCGCCGGCACGGCTTGGCCGGCCGCCATGGCCGCAACGAGCCGCCGGTTCGCTGCGCGCCGGGCTCCGGAAGGCCTGCTCGTCATTGCCCAATCCGGTTCGCGGGCTGCTTCCGGGCCTGGTAGACGGCGATACCACCGGCTTGGACCCGGCAGTCGCCGACGCGTTCCGCGCCACCGGCATGACCCACCTGCTCGCGGTTTCCGGAGCCAACGTGGCAATGATCCTCGGCATCGTCGTCCTGATCGCGAGGTGGTGCCGGTGCGGCCCGATCACCGCGACGATCGCGTGCGCGGTCGCCCTGATCGGCTTCGTCATCCTGGTACGCCCGTCGCCTAGCGTGCTGCGCGCCGCGGCAGCCGGCGGCCTGGGCTTGCTGGCACTGGCCACCGGCCGCATGCGGGCCGCTGTACCGGCCCTCGCAGCGGGTGCGTTCGTGCTGCTGATCCACGATCCGGCGCTGGCTACCGACATCGGCTTCGGGCTCTCGGTGGCGGCCACCGCAGGGTTGCTGGTGATCGCCCCTCGGTGGCGTGACGCGTTGCGAGCGCGCGGCTGGCCGGGGCCGCTTTGTGACGCGCTGGCTGTGTCCGGTGCCGCGCAACTGGCGTGCACGCCGCTGATCGCCGGGCTGGCCGGCACCGTGAGCCTGGTCGCCGTACCGGCGAACCTACTGGCCGAGCCGGCGGTGCCGGTGGCGACCGTGCTGGGCGTCGGCGCGGCCGTGCTGTCCGTGGTCTGGCCCGGCGGGGCAGCGTTTCTGGCATGGCTGGCGAGCTGGCCGGCGCGGTGGTTGCTGGCCGTTGCCGCGCATGGAGCGTCCGCCCCGTACGCACAGGTTCCGTGGACTACCGGCGTCTGGGGCGCGGTCACCGCCGCGATCGCGTTGACCGTCGGCTGGTGGGCGCTGCGCCGGCCGAGGTCGCGTGCGGTGGCGCTGGTCGTGCTGACCAGTGCACTCGCGGGTGCCGGGACGGTCAGCGTCATCAGGGGCGGATGGCCACCCGCGCATCCCTTGCTGGTGGCGTGCGACGTCGGGCAGGGCGACGGGCTGGTGCTGCCACTCGGCGATGGCTCCGGCGTGGTGGTTGACACCGGCGTCGTGCCACCACCCATCGATGCCTGCCTGAGCCGTCTTGGCGTCAAGACCATCCCGCTGATGGTGCTCACCCACTTCCACGCCGATCACGTGGGCGGCCTGGCCGGCGCGCTGCATGGACGGCACGTCGCCAAGATTCTGGTGTCGTCGTTCGACGAGCCGGCCGCCGGTTACCAGGAGGTGATGCGTGAGGCGACCGGAGTTCCGATCAGCGTGCCTGCGCTCGGGTCGGTGTATACGGTCGGGCCGCTTCGGCTCACCGTGCTCGGACCGATCGCTCGGGTGGTGGGCACGCGATCGGATCCCAATAACAACTCGATCATCATGCGGGCGGACGAGGCCGGCGAGCGCATTCTCCTAACGGGTGACGCGGAAATCGAGGAGCAGACCGAGGTGCTCGCCACCGACGGTGCCGCGGCCCTTCGAGCCGACGTCCTCAAGCAACCGCATCACGGCAGCGCGTACTCGGCGCCGGCGTTCCTGAGTGCCGTACATGCGAGGCTCGTTGTGGTGTCCGTCGGTGCGGACAACTCCTACGGGCTGCCGAATCTTCCGATGCTGCGAGCGCTCGCCGCGGGCGGGGCCAGGGTGACCCGGACCGACCTGGACGGTGACATCGCGGTCAGCCTGATCGGTGGACATCTGGCAGTGACCCTCCGGAGGGCCGGCTCCGGCGTTCGGTAGCCGGTCCGGGGCCGAACGCGGGGATTCCGCGCAGCCGTCCGGCATGCGAGGATTGTCGGCGTGACCTCGGCATCCGCTCCGCTGACGCTGATCAGCGGCGACGAAGAATTTCTCGTCGTGCGTGCCGTCGAGGCGATAGTCGCGGCCGTCCGTGCCGCCGATCCTGATGTCGAGGTCCGCGACTTCGAGGGCGGCTCGACCGCGGCGGGGGAACTGGCGGAGCTACTGAGCCCGTCGCTGTTCGGCGGCAAGCGGGTGGTCGTGGTGCGCAACGGCCAGGATGCCAAGAAGGATCTCGCCGCCGCGATCAGCGCCTACTCGGCGGCCACCGACCCGGAGATCCATCTGGTCGTCGCTCACACGGGCGGGGCCAAGGGCAAGGCGCTGGCCGACTCACTCAAGTCCGCGGGCGCCACCGTGGTGCCCGCGGCGAGGGTGACCCGGCATCGCGAGCGGGTCGATTTCGTGGCCGCCGAGTTCCGCCGGGCCGGAGGCCGGGGCATCGATGGCGCCGCTGACGCGCTGATCTCGGCCGTCGGCAACGACCTGCGCGAGCTGGCGGCGGCGGCATCGCAACTGGTAGCAGACACGGACGGTCCGGTAACCGCCCAGACGGTAGCGCGTTACTACCGCGGTCGAGCCGACGCGAGCGGCTTCGCCGTCGCCGACGCGGCCATGCTGGGCAACGTCCCGGCGGCGCTGGAAGCGTTGCGGTGGGCCCTGCACATCGGCGTCGACCCGGTACCTATCGCTGATGCGCTGGCCGACGGTGTGCGTACGGTCTCGCGGGTAGCGTCGGCCGGTCGCGGAAACGCCTACCAGCTGGCCTCATCGCTGGGCATGCCGGCGTGGAAGGTCGAGCGAGCCCAGCGGCAGTCGCGAGGCTGGACAGCGGCCGGGTTGGCGGCGGCGATGCATGCCACCGCTGTGTGCAACGCCGACGTCAAGGGGGGATCGGACGATCGTGGGTACGCCCTTGAGCGCGCGGTGTTCGCGGTAAGTGCCGCTCGACGGCAAGGCGAGCAGCGGTGAGCCGGGGACGTCGCAAGCGCGGTCCCGATCGCGCCCGGCCGGTATACGCCCGCGTGCTGCGGCTCGATTACCTCCAGCTCAGCGGCGTGGCCTGCTTCTTCCTGTTCGAGGGGATGGTCGCTCTAGCAGTGCTGCTGTCCCTCGCCGAGCTGGTCAACTGGTGGTCGGTCCTGGTCCTGCCGACGGTGGTGGCCGGCCTTGTGAAGATCAACGATCTGGTCGCCACCGTCTTCGGCCGCAGCAGCGCGTTCCGCCGGGCCAACCGGGCTCGGGGGGTTGCCCGGGTACCGCGATCGGAGCCAATTGCCCGCGGTACCGCGAAGGCGCCACGGGCGGACGCTCCGCTTGATGGACGGGTGGCGCCCCGTCAGATCCGGCGGCGCAATGCCAGCCAGCGCCGGTTCAGTCCAGTCGCTTCGCTGTGGCCGGTGGAGCCGCCGGAACGCTGACAGCGCCGCGTCTACTGCGTTGATCGTGCCCCCTTCCGATGATCAAGTGCATGATCTTGAGCATGAGGCGCGCTATAGCGACGTCTTCCGTACAAGATCCTGCACTTGATCATCGGGAGTGTGCCTGGGCGCGCGCCGCGCACGCCGCGCACGCCATCGCGCGGCTCAACGAGGTTCGGAGGAACTCCGAGGGGTTCGGAGGGGCTCGGAGGGGCTCAGCGGCGAGTGGCAGCCGCCCGGCCGGGCGGACACAGCGCGAAAAGGCGGTTGAGTCCATCGACTCAACCGCCTTTCGGATTCGTTCAGATCAAGCTTGAGCGCTCAGGCCAGCGTAGTTCTTCGTGATCGCCGACTTGCGGTTCGCGGCCTGGTTGGCGTGAATGACGCCCTTGCTCACGGCCTTGTCCAGCTTGCGCGACGCGTCACGCAGAAGCACACCCGCAGTCTCGACGTCGCCAGCCTCGACCGCGGCGTGGTACTTGCGGATCGCGGTCTTCAGCGACGACTTGACCGCCTTGTTGCGCAGGCGGGCCTTCTCGTTCTGCTTGTTGCGCTTGATCTGGGACTTGATGTTCGCCACGCGACAGCCTCGTCCTAGTAGTTTCGGTACGGATTAGAGTTGCGAGCGCACGACAGCACGCGGCCGGCTCGGCGCCGAAGAGACAGACTACCAGGTGGGCTTGCCGGTGACCAAAGTCGGCTGCGGGCCGGGTGGTGGATGTGCTCGCCATCACCCAGCTGTGGCATGGGACGATTGGATCGCCCGCCCATCGACGTAAGAACGGATCGAGACGCTAAGTGTCCGCGACACCCGAGACCACCCCGGACCACGCCGGGGGCTACCGACCCCGCTCTCATCCGCAACTTCTGCATCATCGCCCACATCGACCATGGCAAGTCGACGCTGGCCGACCGGATGCTGCAGCTCACCAACGTGGTCGACCCGCGGCAGATGCGCGCGCAGTATCTGGACCGGATGGACATCGAGCGCGAGCGCGGCATCACGATCAAGAGCCAGGCGGTACGCCTGCCGTGGACCGTACGCGACGGCGAGATGACCGGGCAGCACGCCGTCCTCAACATGATCGACACTCCCGGGCCACGTCGACTTCACCTACGAGGTGTCCCGCAGCCTGGCCGCCTGCGAGGGCGCCGTCCTCCTGGTCGACGCCGCGCAGGGCATCGAGGCGCAGACGCTGGCCAACCTGTACCTGGCGATGGAGAACGACCTCCACGATCATCCCGGTGCTCAACAAGATCGACCTGCCGGCGGCCCAGCCGGAGAAGTACGCCGAGGAGCTCGCCCACCTGATCGGCTGCGACCCCGACGACTGCCTGCGCGTCTCCGGCAAGACCGGCGCGGGCGTCGACGCACCTGCTCGACGAGATCGTCCGGCAGATCCCGGCCCCGGTCGGCGACGCGGAGGCGCCCGCCCGCGCGATGATCTTCGACTCGGTGTACGACGTCTACCGCGGCGTCGTGACCTACGTCCGGGTCGTCGACGGCCAGATCGAAGCGCGCGACCGGATCCGGATGATGTCCACCGGCGCGACGCACGAGCTGCTGGAGATCGGCGTCATCTCGCCGGAGCCGATCAAGGGCCGGCGCTCGGCGTGGGCGAGGTCGGCTACCTGATCACCGGCGTGAAGGACGTCCGGCAGTCCCGGGTCGGCGACACCGTCACCATCAACCAGCGGCCGGCGGACGAGCCGCGCTGGGCGGCTACAAGGACCCGAAGCCGATGGTCTACTCCGGCCTCTACCCGATCGACGGCTCCGACTACCCGAACCTGCGCGAGGCGCTGGACAAGCTGAAGCTCAACGACGCGGCGCTGACCTACGAGCCGGAGACCTCCGCGGCCCTCGGCTTCGGCTTCCGCTGCGGCTTCCTCGGCCTGCTGCACCTGGAGATCATCCGGGAGCGGCTGGAGCGCGAGTTCGACCTCGACCTGATCTCCACCGCGCCCGAACGTGGTCTACCGGGTGATCATGGACGACGGCTCGAGCGAGATCACGGTCACCAACCCGAGCGAGTACCCGAGCGGCAAGATCGCCGAGCGTCTACGAGCCGGTCGTCCGCGCCACGGTGCTCGCGCCCAACGACTACGTCGGCGCGATCATGGAGCTGTGCCAGGGCCGCCGCGGCACCCTGCTCGGCATGGACTACCTGTCCGACGGACCGGGTCGAGCTGCGCTACACGCTGCCGCTCGCGCGAGATCATCTTCGACTTCTTCGACCAGCTGAAGTCCCGGACCCGGGGTACGCGTCGCTCGACTACGAGCCCACCGGCGAGCAGGCGTCCGACCTGGTCAAGGTGGACATCCTGCTGCACGGCGAGCCGGTCGACGCCTTCTCCGCGATCGTGCACAAGGACAAGGCGTACAACTACGGCGTCTCGATCGCCGCGCAAGCTGCAGAAGCTGATCCCGCGGCAGCAGTTCGAGGTGCCGATCCAGGCGGCCGATCGGCAGCCGGGTCATCGCCCGCGAGACGATCCGGGCGATCCGCAAGGACGTGCTCGCCAAGTGCTACGGCGGTGACATCACGCCGTAAGCGGAAGCTGCTGGAGAAGCAGAAGGAAGGCAAGAAGCGGATGAAGATGGTGGGCCGCGTGGAGGTGCCCCAGGAGGCCTTCATCGCCGCCCTGTCGACCACGGATGGATCGGGCGACAAGTCCGGGTCGCGTAAATAGCGAGTTTCGATCAATGGGGCAGCCGTATCCGCTGCGGGGCCTCAGGCCTGCGAGTAGACCTCGGCGACGACTGTCTCACCCGGTGCTGGGGTCTCCGGATCGCCGGCTCGACCCCATCGGCCGGACTTGGCTGTCCACTGCTGACTGCCGAACCGGACCCGCATGACACCGGTCTGGCGGGCATGTGCGACCAGCCAGTGAGCGTACTGCCAGCCGGACCGGCTGTCGGTCACGGACAGCGCGATGGCGTTCGGGTCGGGGATCGACGCGATCTTGATGACGTTTCCCCAGTCGCCGCGGAGCAGGCTGCTCAGCCCCGCCACCGCCCGCGCGCCCCGGGTCGCTGGGGCGTCGCGAACCTCGCAGGTGACCGCGTGCGAGACGTCCCCGAGCAGGGCCCGAGCGATCACCCCGGATTCGGCCGCCCACCTCTGGTACGCGTCCGGCAGCGCGCTGTGCTGGACCGCCTGAGCCGCCGCCGTGACGCTCATCGTCTGCCAGCCATTGACCCGCACCAGCGCCTGGTAGAACTTCCGCGACGCGTACCGGGGATCGGAGATCTGCTTCGCGGTGCCCCAGCCCTGCGACGGCCGCTGCTGGAACAGGCCGACCGAGTCGCGATCGCCGTTGGGCAGGTTGTGCAGCTTGGACTCCTGTAGCGAGGTCGCGATCGCGATGGTGATGGCACGCTCGGGAACGTTGCGACGGATTCCCACCGCCGCGATGGTGGCCGCGTTGGCCATCTGATCCAGGTCGAGCGTGGCCACGCCGCCCGCGGTCGCGGTGCATTCGTCGGCCCGCAACCCGGGGATCTTGATGCCTGACTGAGACATCCGCATGCCGATAACCACGCCGAGCACGGTGAGCACGGCGACGACAGTGAATGCTCACGACGATGGATCGGCCACGCAATGCGCACTCTCCGTTACCGGTCGGACGAGCGTCCCTTCTGGTCCGCGAGAGGTGGTGGTCAGCGTAGCGGAGCAGGGCCAGCCGGTTCCAGACCTCGGGCCAAACACGTCATGCCTGGCTGACAACGTGGTCAGGCCTTCGGAACCCAGGCCGGATCGCGCTTCTGCCGGAACGCGGCCATCCCTTCGCGACCCTCGTCGGATCCGAAGTACTCAATGGAGAGCGCGGTGAGTTCGCCGATCTCGTCACTGAACGTCACACCGGTCGGCCGGCGTAGCAACCGTTTGGCGCCGGCCAGAGCGGATGGAGCGCCACGGACCAACGAGGCGGCGCAGCGGGCGACGGTGTCGTCCAGCCGGTCCGCCGGAACGGCTTCGGTGACCAGCCCGACCTCGGCCGCCCGGCGAGCCGTCGAAGACGTCGCCGGTCAGGTACAGCGCCGTGGCCGCTCGACTGGTGAGGCGCGCAGCACCGTGGCCGAGATGACCGCCGGGATGACGCCGATTCGTACCTCGCTGAAGGCGAACGTCGCGTCGGCGGCGCAGACTGGCGATGTCGGCCGCCGCGATCAGGCCGAGCCCGCCGGCCCGGGCGGGGCCGGCGACCCGCGCCACCACCGGCTTTGGGCAGTTCCCAGATCGCCTCCAGGACCGCACCCAGCCGCCCAGCCGGGATCTGGCCCGTCGCGCTGGCGGCGGCGGTCTCCTTGAGGTCGGCTCCGGAGCAGAACACCGGACCGGCGTGGGTGAGCATGATCGCGCGTACCGTCGGCGTCATCGCTGGCGGCCGCCAGGGCCGTCGAGGAGCTGCGATCGATCAGCACCGAAGACAGGGCATTGCGATTGGATGGGCTGTCCAGCGTGATCGTGGCGATGCCACCACTGACGCTGGCTCGGACGAGGGGCTCAGGTTTGGGTACGGCCATGCAGGCACACTAGACGGATGGCGAGCAAGTTGCCCGATGGAGAGCCCGTGCCGGCCACCGGCGCCCTGCCGGCGTCCGCGGTCGCGTCGATCGGGCGGCATGACTTCGGCGTTTATGTCCACATCCCGTTCTGCGCCTCCCGGTGCGGCTACTGCGACTTCAACACGTACGCGCCCGGGGAGGGAGCGGACCCCGGCGGCTACGTCGACGCGGTCCTCAGCGAGGTCGCCCTCGCCGCCGGGGCTGTCCGGGACAACCCGCCGCCACGAGTGTCGACGGTGTTCTTCGGCGGCGGTACACCGACGTTGCTGCCGGCCGGCGAACTGGCCCGGATCCTGGACGCGATCGATCGGGCCTGGGGATTGGCGCCGGATGCCGAGGTGACCACGGAGGCGAACCCGGAATCGGTGAATCCCGGGTACCTGCGAGCGCTGCGCGATGGTGGATTCAATCGGATTTCGCTCGGCATGCAGAGCGCGTCGGCGCGGGTACTGGCGGTGCTCGACCGCAGGCACACGGCTGGCCGCGCCGTCGAAGCCGCCGTCGAGGCGCGGGAGGCCGGCTTCGATCACGTCAACCTGGACCTGATCTACGGAACCCCGGGCGAGTCGGTTGATGACTTCGCGGGCTCGCTGGACGCGGCTATCGGTGCTGGTGTTGATCATGTGAGTGCGTACGCGCTGATCATCGAGGACGGTACCCGGATGGCGGCCCGGATGCGGCGCGGGGAACTGCCGTACCCGTCCGATGACGTGGCCGCCGACCGGTACCTGGCCGCCGACGAGGCCTTGCGCGCTGCCGGATTCGACTGGTACGAGGTGTCGAACTGGGCCCGGGGGGAACCGGCGCGGTGTCGGCACAACCTCGCTGTACTGGACCGGTGGTGACTGGTGGGGCTTCGGTCCAGGCGCACACAGCCACATCGGCGGGGTTCGCTGGTGGAACGTCAAGCATCCGGTGTCCTACGCCGCCAGGCTGGCCGCTGGTGGGTCTCCGGGCGCCGGCCGCGAGGTGCTGAGCCCGCAGGAGCGTCACGTTGAGGATGTGATGCTGCGGCTGCGGCTGGCCGGCGGCCTGCCCATGGCGGTTCTTGATCGGGCCGGGCGGGCGGGAGCGGCCCGGGCCCTCAAGCGGGGTCTGCTTGACGAGGCGGCGTTCCTGGCCGGCACGGCCACCCTCACCCTGCCCGGCCGGCTGCTGGCCGACGCCGTGGTCCGCGACGTGCTCCCATGAGGCTCGCCGACCGGGCCGGCCGTCGGCGCCGCGGGCAGAACGCGGTACTGGTTGAGACGGCGCCGCGGGCACAAGGGGCCGCGCGGGCAGAATGGGGTGCCTCGTGCAGAGGGCGGCGCGCCCTCTTTGGTCGTGAGAGCGCGCCGGCTGGACTAGTTGATCGGGGTTTGCGGATTACTTGAAGATGCCGAGGCTGACCGGGTACTTGTACAGCTGCCCCTCATTGGCCTTCATGCCGCCGATCACGCCGAAGACGATGCCGAGCACCAGGACCACAAAACTGAGGAGCGAGAGGAGGAAGGCCAGCCCAATGCCACTGAGGCTCATGGTGGCCAGCAGCCCGTAGCGAATGATCACCAGAACGATCGCAACGCCGCTGACCAGGATCTGGAAGTTCAGCGCCGCGGCCGCGTGGGCCTTCGCCGTCGGCTGGTTGGCCTTGGAGAAGTAAGCGATCAGCGGGGCCACGAATGACAACACGCCGCAGAACAGCGCGCCCGCGGCGCCGCCGAAGTGGGCGATGAGAGCCCACTGCTTGTCGTCAGCACTGGGGTAGCCGGGCGGTGGCGCCGCTGGACCTGGCGGAACGGGACCGCCAGCCGGGGGAACATACTGTCCAGGCACACCTGGTGTCTGGGGGGCGGACGACTGAGGGTTTTCGGGGGTCGGAGCGCCCTGGTAGCCGGGATCGGTCATGTGCGACACGCTAGAGCTAATGATCTATCTGCACCAGTGCTGAAGTGTGACTAATTCAAGACAAACGAACATCGCCATAAGTGCCGCAAATAACACCTGAGCCGGATAAATCGATCATCGCGGTGAGCGTGTGGGGGACGTAGACTGGCACTCGCTACGCTGGACTGCTAATCCCATTCTGGCGTATTTATTCTCTGATAGGCCGAGTCGGCTCGCCCGAACGGGTGTCCCGGAACGGTACGTCTATCAGTTCGAAGGGCCGTTATGAGTCATACCGGTCTGGACGGGCCGTTATGACTCATGGCGGTCCGGACGGGCCGCCGCGAGCCGAAGGAGCGCGATGTCACTCGACGAACGCAAACTCGACGTGCTCCGAGCGATCGTCGAAGACTACGTGGCAACCCAGGAGCCGGTCGGCAGCCGGGCCCTGGTGGAACGTCATCAATTGCGGGTTTCCGCCGCGACGGTGCGTAACGACATGGCGGTCCTGGAGGACGAGGGCTACCTGCGCCAGCCGCACACAAGTGCCGGCCGGGTGCCCACCGATCGGGGCTACCGGCTGTTCGTCGACAAGCTGTCCCGCCTCAAGCCGCTGTCACCGGCCGAACGGCGGGCGATCGAGCGGTTCATGATTGGCGTCGTCGATCTTGACGATGTGGTGCATCGGACCGTGCGGCTTCTCGCTCAGCTCACCGGCCAGGTCGCCGTGGTGCAGTACCCGAGCCTGAGCCGGTCCGCGGTACGCCATCTGGAATTGGTATCGCTCACTCCGCGTCGCCTGATGCTGGTGATGATCACCAACACCGGGCGGGTGGAGCAACGTGGCGTCGAGCTGCCGGAGCCGATATCCGAGGCGGACGTCAGCCGGCTGCGTGCCGTGATCAACGAGAATCTGGGCGGCGAGCGCCTGGTCGACACCCCGCCGATGGTCGCCGGGCTCGTTGACGAGGTCGAGCCGGAGTCTGCGGATGAGCATGGCCGCGGTGGCGGCGGTACTGCTGGAGACCCTGATCGAGCGTGCCGACGAGCGCCTGGCGCTGGCCGGCACCGCCAATCTCACCCGGGCCGGTGTTCTCGACTTCCACGGGTCCATCCGCCCGGTGCTGGAAGCGCTGGAGGAGGAGGTGGTGCTGCTCCGGCTCATCGGCACCGCCGAATCCGAGCCGATCCGGGTGCGCATCGGCGACGAGAACGAGATCGAACACCTCCGTACCACTTCGGTCGTGTCGACCGGATACGGACCGGGCACCACAATTGTTGGCGGGTTGGGCGTGCTCGGTCCGACTCGGATGGACTACCCCGCCAACATCGCAGCGGTCAGCGCGGTTGCCCGATACGTCGGCGAACTGCTCGAACAGAACTAGAACCGGAACCGGGACGCGAATTCACGTGGCGAAGGACTACTACGCAACGCTGGGCGTGGCCCGCGACGCATCGACCGACGACATCAAGCAGGCCTACCGCAAGCTGGCTATCCAGTATCACCCGGACAAGAACCCCGATCCGGACGCGCACGAGAAGTTCAAGGAGATCAGCACCGCGTACGAGGTGCTGACCGATGATCAGAAGCGTCAGATCGTGGACCTGGGCGGGGATCCGTACTCCAACGGCGGCGCACCCGGTGCGGGCGGCTCATTCGTCGGCTTCCAGGACATCATGGATGCCTTCTTCGGCGGTGGTGCGCACCCGCGGCCCGCGCTCGCGTACCCGGGCCGGATCCGACGCGATCATTCCCTTGCCACTCGACCTGAACGAGACGGCGTTCGGCGTGGAGGCACCCATCACGGTGGATACCGCCGTGGTGTGCGAGACCTGTCACGGCGCCGGCACCGCGGCCGGAACCCATCCGACCACGTGTGACGTCTGTAACGGCCGTGGCGAAGTCCAGAGCGTCCAGCGCACGTTCCTCGGCCAGGTGATGACCGCGCGCCCGTGTTCGGCTTGCGGTGGCTTCGGAACCGTGGTCCGGCACCCGTGTGGCACCTGCGGCGGCGATGGGCGGGTGCGCACCCGCCGGACCATCACGGTCAAGATCCCGGCCGGTGTAGAGGACCAGATGCGGATCCGGCTGGCCGGCCAGGGCGAGGTGGGCCCGGGTGGCGGCCCGGCCGGTGATCTCTATGTGGAGATCCACGAGCGCCCCCACGATGTGTTCTCCCGTAAGGGCGATGACCTGCACTGCCGGGTTACCGTTCCCATGGCCGCGGCGGCGCTCGGTACCCGTCTGACGATCAAGACGCTGGACAGCGAAGAGTCGGTCGACGTCAATCCGGGCACGCAGCCCGGCTCGACGGTCCGGCTGCGCGCGCGTGGCATACCGCACCTGCGCGGCACCGGCCGCGGTGACCTGTTCGTCCACCTGGACGTGCGAACGCCGAGCCGGCTGGACGCCGACCAGGAGCGGTTGATGCGTGAGTTCGCCAGCGCCCGCGGTGAGGAGGTCGCCGAGCTGTCCAAGCAGGGCGGGTTCTTCTCCCGTATGCGTGACGCGTTCAACGGGCACGCGTGAGCCTGCCGCTGTTCCTGGTCAGCGCGCTGCCGAGCGGTAACGTGCTGACCCTCGGCGGGTCGGAGGGCCATCACGCGGCGGCGGTTGCGCGGCTGCGGGTCGGCGAGCGGTTGCTGGTCGGCGACGGAGCCGGCGGGACCGCCCGCGCCGTGGTCCAGGCGGTCGGCAAGGGCACTCTGGGACTGCGGATCGAGGAGCGCTGGCACCAGGCACCGCCGGCGGTGCGGATCGTGGTCGCTCAGGGCATCGCCAAGGGCGATCGAGGTGAACTGGCGGTCCAGGCGATGACCGAGGTCGGAGTCGACGAGATCCTGCCCTGGGCAGCGAGCCGGTCGGTGGCCGTGTGGCGCGGCGACCGGGGCGCCAGGTCCCGGGACAAGTGGGCGGCGACCGCGCGCGAGTCGGCCAAGCAGTCCCGCCGTGCCTGGGTGCCGACCGTGGCATCCGGCGCCATGTCCACCGCCGCGATCGCGGCGCGACCTGGCCGCCTACTGGTCCTGCACGAAGCGGCCACGATGCCGCTCACCTCGGTCGATCTGCCGGTCTCCGGGGATATCGTCCTGGTCGTCGGTCCGGAAGGCGGAATCTCCGACGAGGAACTCGGCGCGTTTGCCGCCGCCGGAGGTACCCCGGTACGGCTCGGATCGCCGGTGCTGCGGACATCGACCGCCGGGGTGGCCGCGATCGGCGTCCTATCGGCGCGCCTCGGTCGATGGTGATCCGGACTCAGCCGGTGGTCAGGTGCGCGGACACCGTCGCGCAGCCGTCGCCGCCGACGACGCACGATGACGCGCTGCTGGTGACCGTGAGTATCAGGCCATCCTTCGTGTACTGGCCGCCGGAGGCGGCCACCCACCCCGCGTCGGCGACCGCCTTGCGGAAGTCGGCGAGTGCCGCGTCCGGGGCTTCGGGCGCCGCGTACGACCGGTCCCACACCAGGTGACCGTTCTGACGGCCAGAAGTCTGCAGGGAGATGCTCCAGTCGCTGGGTACGCTGATTGCCGCCAGCATCTTGGTGCCGCTTTGCAGGCTGGCCGTCTCGGGGGTGGTCTTGGGCGTTGACGAGCAACCCGCCAGCAGGGTAGTCGCCGCCAGGGCCATGGTCAGGAGCATTCGTTTCACGTGAGGGTCCGTTCCGCGCTGTTTCCTGAGCTCCAAATCTATGGCAGCGTCGCTGAGAGTCCGCTTCTTCACCGACAGCCGCTTGCGGGCACAGCCGTCGCTGCCCAGGTGACTCATCCTGACACGGACGCCTCGGCAGCGTCATCCGGACGGCGGTGGGCTCTAGACTGCCGTGGTGACTTCCGCCGATTGCCTGTTCTGCAAGATCGTGGCGCGTGAGATCCCGGCCACCGTGGTCTATGAGACCGCCGACGTGCTCGCCTTCCGTGACATCGCGCCGAAGGCACCCGTACACGTCTTGGTCATCCCGAAGGTGCATCACGCCGACCTCGCCGCCGTCGCTACCGCCGATCCGGGTCTGACCGGCGCGGTCATGGCGGCGGCCGCGGCGGTCGCCGAAGCCGAAGGGGTGGCCACGACCGGGTACCGGACCATCACCAATACCGGGCCACACTCCGGGATGGAGGTGCCGCATGTGCATGTGCATGTTCTCGGCGGTGCCCCATTAGGCCCTATGCTCGCCGGGTGACGTCGACGACCAACTCAACCACCGAAGTCGCCGAGGCGGCCGGCCGGCGCTACCGGAGGCTGGTTCAGGTCACCCAGGCTGAGCACCGGATTCCGGCCCTGGCGGTTGCGGTCCATCGCGCCGATCGGCCGTTGTGGACATTCGAGGTTGGTGCCAGCGGCACCAGCCGGCCGCTGGACTCGGCCACTCAGTTCCGTATCGGTTCGGTCACCAAGACGTTCACCGCGGTGCTGGTCATGCAGTGCCGCGATGAGGGCCTGCTGAGCCTTGACGACCGCATCGGTGACCACGTCGATGTCGGCCATCACGGCGACCTGACCATTCGGCGGCTCCTGTCGCACACGTCGGGTATCCAGCGGGAACCACACGGCGACGTGTGGGTGACCTTGCAAGCGCCGAATCTGGACGGGTTGCTCGCCGATCTGGAGCGGACCGAGCGGGTGCTGCCGGCCGGCCGCCGCTTCCATTACTCGAACCTCGCGCTCGCTCTGCTGGGCTACATGGTCGGTGTCAAGCGTAATTCGACCTGGGCGGCGGTGTTGCGCGATCGGATCTTGGATCCACTCGCGCTAGACAGCATCACGGTGGCGCCGACCGACGCGGCCGCCGTCGGTTACCTGGTGGACTCGTATTCGGACAGCGCGCACGCCGAGGTTCCGGTCGACACCGGCGCGATCGCACCCGCGGCGCAACTGTGGGGCAGCGCCGCAGACCTGGCCCGATGGGCGGCGTTCCTGGCCGATCCGGCGGCCGTCGATCCGGACCAGGCGGTCGTTCGCCGTAGCACGCTGGACGAGATGCGCTGGCCGCTGACCGTTACCGACGAGGAGCATTGGGCGTCCGGGTTCGGACTGGGACTGCTGCTGGTGCCGCAACCGGACCGGGTGGTGCACGTCGGCCATGACGGAGCCATGCCGGGATTCCTGGCCGGGGTGTACGGGCGGCGTGGCAAGGATGCCCCGCCCGGCCTCGGCGTTGCCGTGCTGGGCTCGTCCGGAACCGCGAGCGAGATCGTCGCTCTGCCGCACAAGCTGCTGGCCGCCGTCACGGAACATGACCCGGCCGAGATCAAGCCCTGGGTCATGGCCGATCCGGTGCCGCGGGAGTACCGCTCGATTCTCGGGCGCTGGTGGATCGAAGGTTCAGAGGTCGTCTTCAGTTGGCGCGACGGTGCGCTCCAGATGCGCCCCGCCGATGACGCCACGGGCCGGCCCCCGGCGGTCTTCATGCCGATCGACGGCGAGGCCGACGTCATGCGTACCGTCTCGGGACGAGAAGCCGGCGAGCGCCTGCGCATCACCCGCGACCCAGCCGGCGCCGTGATCGAGATGAACCACGCGACCTACCGGCTGACCCGGACACAGACGACGTTCGGCTGATCGTTCGAGCGGGCGCTCCGGTTGCCCGAGCCGGAGGTCGTTCGCGCGTGGCGGAACAGACGAACGGGACATCTGGGCATAAAAGCGATATGCAGCGGCGTCGGTGCCGGACGCATCGCTACGATGGAGGCTTCAGCGCCGTCGTTCGTGACCGCAGGGGCCACGCCCGCGACGCACGATGAGAGGCAGGCAAGGCCCGACGGGCCGTATCTATGACGACTAGCCCTTCCCCTAGCGCTCCGGCCAGGGTCGCGATGAACGGCCAGCGTGGAGCCCGGGTCCAGAACAAGATCACTGTGCCCAACCCGCAGATCATGGTGAGTCTGCTGGGTGCTCGGGATGAGAACCTCAAGCTCATCGAGCAGTCTCTCGCGAGCGACATCCTGGTTCGTGGCAACGAGATCACTCTTAGCGGCGCACCGGCCGACAACGCGCTGGCCGAGAACGTCTTCTCCGAACTCGTGGAACTGATCGCCAAGGGCGAACAGGTCTCCACCGAGGTCGTCCGGCGCATCATCGGCATGCTCAAGCAGGGGACCGAGGAGCGCCCGGCCGACGTGCTGACGCTTAACATCCTGTCCCGCCGTGGCCGCACGATCCGCCCGAAGACGGTCGGCCAGAAGCGCTATGTCGATGCGATCGACGACCACACCGTGGTGTTCGGAATCGGCCCGGCCGGTACCGGCAAGACCTACCTCGCCATGGCCAAGGCGGTTCAGGCGCTACAGGCCAAGCAGGTCAACCGGATCATCCTCACCCGGCCGGCGGTCGAGGCCGGAGAGCGGCTCGGGTTCCTGCCCGGCACGCTGTACGAGAAGATCGATCCGTACCTGCGGCCGCTCTACGACGCGCTGCACGACATGCTCGACCCGGACTCGATCCCCCGGCTGATGCAGGCCGGCACCATCGAGGTCGCACCGCTTGCGTACATGCGAGGGCGCACCCTGAACGATGCTTTCATCATCCTCGACGAGGCGCAGAACACCACGCCCGAGCAGATGAAGATGTTCCTGACCCGGTTCGGCTTCGGATCGAAGATCGTGGTGACCGGTGACGTCACGCAGGTCGACCTCCCGAGCGGTACCCGCAGCGGGCTGCGCCTGGTCCAGGAGATCCTCGACGGCGTCGATGACATCCATTTCGCACGGCTGACCAGTGTCGATGTGGTGCGGCACAGGCTGGTCAGCGACATCGTCGACGCGTACTCGAAGTGGGACGAGAGCCAGAACGCCCCGCACCCGCTGCCCACGACGCGCGCGGCCGGCGGGCGGGCCGCGCGACGACGATGAGCGACTCCAGCCGACCTCCACGGATGGCCCAGCCGAAGCCGGCCGGGCCATCCGGGGCGCCAGCCGATGGCACCAGCGACGGCCGAACCTGGGACACTGAGTCCGTGTCAATCGAGATCGCGAACGAGTCCGGCATCACGGTGGACTCCGACAACGTGCTCGCCGTCGCTCGCTACGCGCTCGACGAGATGGGCGTCAACCCGCTTGCCGAGTTGTCGATCCTGATCGTCGACGTGGACTACATGGCCGAGTTGAATCATCGGTGGATGGGTGGCGACGGGCCGACCGACGTGCTGGCGTTCCCGATGGACGAGAGCAGCGTTGACCATGGTCCGGCGGAGACCGCCGGTGGTGAGCCGGCGCTGCTCGGAGACATCGTGCTGTGCCCGGAGGTGGCGGCCAAACAGGCCGCGGCCACTGGGCACGGCGCCGACGACGAGATGCATCTGCTGGCCGTGCATGGCGTGCTGCATCTGCTGGGCTACGACCACGCCGAACCGGATGAGGCGAGGGAGATGTTCACGCTACAGGCACGTATCCTGGGCGGCTGGCAGACCAGCGTCGGGCGGCCGGTCGTGGGCGCTCCGCCGATCCCGGGCGCTTCGCGGTAACCGTCATGTCCGGCAGCCATTTACCGGAGTCGACGCTTCTCATCGTCGCCGCCGTCCTGATCATCATCGCCGGCTTGTTCGCGATGACCGAGGCGTCACTATCGACCGTATCCCGTGCCCGATCCGCGGAGATTGCCCGGGATGGCGTGCGGGGTGCACGTGCCCTCGAGGCGATCGCCACCGATCTGGTGCGGCACCTGAACCTGCTCCTGCTGCTGCGCATGCTCTGCGAGTTCGGCGCCACCACGCTGGTGGCACTGGTCACGATCGACGAGTTCGGCGCCGGATGGCGGGCCGCCCTGATCACTGCCGGGTCGATGACGGTGGTCATGTTCGTCGCGGTCGGGGTGGCGCCGCGCACGATCGGCCGTCAGCACGCGTACACGGTGGGCCGCGTCGCCGCGCCGCTGGTTCGCTGGCTCGGCCGGGTCCTGAACCCGCTGGCCTCCCTGCTGATCGTGGTCGGCAACGCGTTCACGCCTGGTAAGGGGTTCCGGGACGGCCCGTTCGCCACGCAGGTGGAACTCCGCGAACTGGTCGATCTGGCCGAGAAGCGCGGCGTGGTGGAGCATGGCGAGCGCGACATGATCCACTCGGCGCTGGCGCTGGGCGACACGATTGCCCGGGAGGTGATGGTGCCGCGTACCGACATGGTGTTCCTCGATGGTGACGCCACCATCCGGCAGGGCCTGAAGCTGGCCTTGCGCTCCGGCTTCTCACGGGTACCGCTGATCGGCGAGACGGTCGACGACGTACTCGGCATCGTCTACCTCAAGGACATCATCAAGGCGGTCGAGGCCGGCCGGCCGGATCAGACCCCCGCGCGCGAGTTGATGCGCGAACCCACGTTCGTGCCAGAATCCAAGCCGGTTGACGACTTGCTGCGCGAGATGCAGTTGCGTCGCGTGCACATGGCCATCATCGTGGACGAGTACGGCGGCACGGCCGGTCTGGTCACGATCGAGGACATCCTTGAGGAGATCGTCGGGGAGATCACCGACGAGTACGACGCGGACGAGAAGCCGCCGATTCAGAAGCTGGAGGACGGCTCCGTGCGGGTGACAGCGCGGCTGTCCGTCGAGGATCTAGGAGAGGTCTTCGACATCACGATCGACGGCGATGAGGTGGAGACGGTGGGCGGTCTGCTGGCGCAGGCGCTCGGCCGGGTTCCGATCCCGGGCGCGGAGGCGACCATTGACGGTCTGCGCATGCGGGCGGAGGGCACCACAGGTCGCCGTAACCGCATCGACACCGTCCTGGTGTGGCGAGCTGATGACGCCGTCGCACCGCCGTCGGTGTCATTACGCCAGGAGAGGCAACACGCCGATGTCTGAGGTGACATTGCCGTCCGCCGGGGAACTGTCCGTGGAGGACGCGAAGCTGGTCACCCTGGCGCGCGCGGCACGCGCTCGCACCGGGGCGGTGGAGGGAGCCGCGGTACGCGACGGCGACGGCCGCACGTACGCCGGAACCAACGTGAACCTGCCGTCCCTGTCGTTGACCGCGCTGCAGTTCGCCACCGCGTCGGCGGTCGTCGGGGGAGCCGATGTGATCGAGGCCGCGGCCGTGGTGACCGAGGCGTCGACGCTGGACGCGGCGGGTCGTTCGGCGGTGCGCGATGTCTCCGCGCATGCTCCGATCCATCTCGCGTCGCCGACCGGTACGGTGCTCGGCACCTTTAACGACTGACATCGCCCGTATGACTGACAGTACTGCGATCGAGGACGGCACACGGCCGTACCATGCCGGGTTTGCGTGTTTTGTCGGACGGCCGAACGCCGGCAAGTCGACCTTGACCAACGCCCTCGTCGGTCAGAAGATCGCGATCACCTCGACCCGGCCGCAGACCACCCGCCACGTGATCCGCGCCATCTTGCACCGTCCCGACGCCCAGGTGATCCTCGTCGACACCCCGGGCCTGCACCGGCCTCGCACGCTGCTCGGAGAGCGGCTGAACGACCTGGTCCACCAGGTGTGGAGCGAGGTCGATGTGATCGGTCTGTGCATACCGGCCAACGAGGCGGTCGGCCGGGGCGACCGGTTCATCATGTCCGAGCTGGCCGAGCTCAAGCAGGCAGTGGTCGCCGTGGTCACCAAGACCGACCTGGTGGACAAGCAGCGGCTGGCCGAACAGCTGGTGGCGGTCAGTCAGCTCGCCGACTTCGCCGATATCGTTCCGGTCAGCGCGGTCGAGGGTGATCAACTCGACGTGCTCTCCGACGTACTGGCCCGGCACCTGCCGGCCTCACCGCAGCTTTATCCGGACGGGATGCTGACTGACGAGCCGGAGCACGTGCTGGTGGCCGAGCTGATTCGGGAAGCCGCGCTGGAAGGCGTACGCGATGAGCTGCCGCATTCGATCGCGGTGATGGTGGAGGAGATGCAGGACGAGGATCGCCTGGTCCGGATCTTCGCGGACGTCTACGTGGAGAGGCCGTCGCAGAAGGCGATCGTGATCGGCCACCGGGGGTCGCGGCTCAAGGATGTCGGCACCCGCGCTCGCCGTGAGATCGAGGATCTGCTCGGTCGCCGGGTCTACCTGGACCTGCACGTCCGGGTCGCCAAGGAGTGGCAGCGCGATCCGAAGCAGCTGCGCAAGCTCGGGTTCTGACACGTTTCGTTCGCCCGCCCGCTTCCCATGATCAAGTGCGAGATCTTGAGGACTGAGCGCGCCATAGCGACGTCAGGTGCACGAGATCTTGCACCTGCTCGTGCACGTGATCTGTTGCCGCCAAGGGTCCAAGCCACCCAGGTCGATTCGGGGCATCGGAGAACGACGGCGGGGTCCCGTGACTGCGTAGTGATCGCGGAGGTGCCACCCGACAGCGCCGTGTGAGGCTTCGGCTGACTGAGCCGAGTCCCTCGATGATCGAGTGCCGGAGGTGGTGCAAGATCTCGTGCAGCCACGGTCGCCATGGCGCGCTCAGTGCTCAAGATCTCGCACTTGATCATGGGAAAGGGGCACGAAGCCGCGAACCACACGAGCCCGGGAGCCGATCGTCGTACGCGTCGGCGACAATGGGCGGCGTGCCAGGCGGATTCCGAAACCGGCTCTACCGCGACGACGCGGTGGTGCTGCGCTGCCAGAAGCTCGGCGAGTCGGACCGAATCGTGACGCTGTTCACTCGCCAGCACGGCCGGGTCCGCGCGGTGGCGAAGGGGGTGCGCCGCACCACGTCGAAGTTCGGTGCTCGCCTGGAGCCGTTCGGCCACATCGACGTGCAGATCTCCGAGAGCCGGTCGTCGCTGCACACGATCGCGCAGGTCGAGGGGCTCGACCTGTTCGGCAAGAGCTTCGTCGGTGACTATCCGCGCTACACCACCGCGAGCGCGATCGTGGAGACCGCGGAGCGGCTGACCAGCATCGAGGAAGAACCCTCGATCAGGCTCTATCAGCTGACGCTGGGTGCCCTCCGGGCGCTCGCCGCCTCCGACCACGCGCCGTCACTGATCCTCGATTCGTACCTGCTTCGGGCGATGGCGACGGCCGGCTGGGCGCCGGCGCTTGACGCGTGCGCGGTCTGCGGTACGCCCGGTCGGCATCGCGGCTTTTCGATCCCGGCCGGTGGATCCGTGTGCACCGACTGCCGGCCGCCGGGGGCGGCCCACCCGCACCCCGATGCGCTCGAATTGATGCTGGCCCTGTCGACCGGCGACTGGCCGGTCGCCGACGCCGCCGCGGCCGGGCCACAGCGAGAGGCGTCCGGGCTGGTGGCGGCTCATCTGCAGTGGCACCTTGAGCGCGGGCTACGCTCGTTACCCCTAGTCGATCGATCCTCGGGGCAGTCTTGATCAAGAACAGTGTTACCCGCCGCAGGACTTACGCGCCACCGTCCGTCCACTCGTCCGGGGCACGGCCGCCACAGCTGCCCGCCGAGGCGGTACCGAACCACGTCGCGATCATCATGGACGGCAACGGCCGCTGGGCCAAGCAGCGCGGTTTGCCGCGCACCGAGGGCCATCGGATGGGTGAGGCCGCGCTATTCGATGTGATCGAGGGCGCTATCCAACTCGGCATCAAGAACCTGTCGGCGTACGCCTTCTCGACCGAGAACTGGCGCCGCTCGCCGGAGGAGGTGCGGTGGCTGATGGCGTTCAACCGGGACGTGATTCACCGCCGCCGGGATCAGTTCGTCGAGATGGGGGTACGGGTTCGATGGGTGGGACGGCGCCCGAAACTCTGGCGGAGCGTCATCCACGAGCTTGAGGTGGCCGAGGAGATGTCCCGGCACAATGATGTGATCAACCTGTTCTTCTGTGTCAACTACGGCGGTCGGGCGGAGATCGCCGACGCCGCCGCGAAGCTGGCCGCGGATGTTGCCGCCGGGCGGCTGAAACCGGACAAGATCACCGAGAAGGTGTTCGCGCGTTATCTCGATGAACCAGACATGCCGGACGTGGATATGGTCTTGCGGTCGTCCGGTGAGATGCGATTGTCGAACTACCTGATCTGGCAAGCGGCGTACGCCGAATTCGTCACCCTGGACACGTTGTGGCCGGATTTCGATCGACGGCACCTCTGGTACGGCTGCGAGATCTTCGCCAAGCGGGACCGGCGGTTCGGCGGTGCGATCCCGAATCCGGTCGCACCCGAACCCGCCGGTGCGGCGAGCGCCATCGGCTCGTAGCAGCGAGGCCGGCAAACCAGCGGGCTGGCAAACCAGCGCGGGCCGGCAAGCAACAACCGGGCCGGCAGGCGACAGGCGGGCCGGCAGGCGACAGGCGGGTCGCCAAACAGGTGGGCTGGCAAAGTCGATAGCATCGCATGTCATGGATATCTCGGTACGCGGTCTCTCGTTTGACGTTGTCGTCTCCGGCCCGAGGGCCGACGCTGCGCCCGTGCTCCTGCTGCACGGATTTCCGCAGAACAGCCTGATGTGGGACCAGGTCGTGGCACTGCTGCACAGCCATGGCCGCGACACCGTGACGATGGATCAGCGCGGTTACTCGCCCGGCGCACGCCCGGCCGAGGTCGACGCGTACCGCATCTCCGAATGCGTGGCCGACGTGGTCGCCGTTACCGACTCGCTCGGCCTGCGCGAGGTGGACCTGGTTGGGCACGACTGGGGTGCGATGGTGGCGTGGCATCTGGCCGCCGAGCGGCCGGAGCGCTTCCGGACGTTGACCGCGCTGGCGGTGCCGCACCCGGCCGCGTTCGGTGCCGCCGTCGCCACCGATGACGATCAGAAGCGGCGATCGTCGTACTTCCAGCTGTTCCGCCAGGAGGGCAAGGCCGAGCAGCTACTCCTGGAAGACGACGGTGCGCGGCTGCGCGCGATGTTCGACGGGTGCCCGGCCGGCCGGGTTGACCGCTACGTCACGCCGCTGTTCGAACCGGGAGCGCTGACCGCCGCGCTCAACTGGTACCGCGCCATGGGCCCGTCACTGCCATGCGCGGAGATCATGGTCCCGACCACGTACGTCTGGGGCGAGCGCGACACGGCGGTCGGCGCCACCGCGGCCCGATCATGCGGTCAGTACGTGACCGGGGAATACGAGTTCGTATCCCTGGACGCGTCGCACTGGATGGCCGACGAGGTGCCGGAACAGGTTTCCGAGATCATCCTCGACCGCGCCAAAGGGTGACCAGCCGCCTGGCGGGCACGCCAGCCGGCCGCTGACGAGCACGCGGCCGACAACCCACGCCAGGCACGCCAGCCAGCCGCTAATGGGCACGCAGCGACCACCCACGCCGGGCGCGTCGGCAGGCAGCCGGCTGGCGGGCCCGTCAGCCGGTCGGCAGCCTCCGGCAATCCCCGCCCGATTCAGGGAACCGGCGCGTCGTTAGAGGTGTATCTCACACTACCCGTGGGTAACATGGTAGTCACACTCAGCGGCGAGGGGTTGCGATGACGACGACCGACAATCGACCGATGACCACGACGCCGGCGGCCGGCGCGAACGTTGACGAGAAGGCGGCCCGGCAGGTCGCCGAGGCCGCGCGTGAGTCCAGCTGGTTCAAGCCCAGCTTCGGCAAGGAGCTGTTTCTCGGCCGGCTCCGGATGGATCTGATCGAGCCGTGGCCGCAGCCCGATCCGGCGACCATCGCCCCCGCCGAGGAGTTCCTGGACAAGCTCCGGACGTACGTGGGGTCCGAAGTAGACGGGGGGCAGATCGAGCGGGACGCGTGGATCCCCGACGAGGTATTCGGCACGCTCGCCGACCTCGGCGCGTTCGGCATGAAGATAGATCCCGAGTACGGCGGTCTCGGGCTTTCTCACCTGCACTACTGCCAGGCTCTGATGCTGATCGGCTCGGCGAACCCGTCGATCGGTGCGCTGGTGTCGGCACACCAGTCGATCGGGGTGCCGCAACCGCTCAAGTTGTTCGGAACCGAAGCCCAGAAGCGGAAGTTCCTGCCTCGCCTGGCTCGCGGTGAGGTGTCGGCATTCCTGCTGACCGAGCCGGACGTCGGGTCTGATCCGGCCCGGCTGTCCACCACGGCAACGCCGGTCGACGGCGGGTACCGCCTCAACGGTGTCAAGCTGTGGGCCACCAACGGAACGGTCGCGACCCTGTTCGTGGTGATGGCTCAGGTACCGCCGTCCGAGGGGCACCGTGGCGGGATCACCACCTTCATCGTCGACGGCGACGCGGAGGGCGTCACCATTGAGCGCCGCAATGCCTTCATGGGGCTGCGCGGGCTGGAGAACAGCGTGACCCGATTCCACGATGTGTTCGTACCGGCGGAGAACGTCGTCGGTCGCGAGGGGCAGGGCCTCAAGATCGCGTTGACCACGCTTAACACCGGCCGGCTGTCGCTGCCGGCGATGTGCGTGGGCGCCGGCAAGTACAGCCTTTCGGTTGCGCGCGAGTGGGCCAACCAGCGGGTCCAGTGGGGCCTTCCGGTCGGCAAGCACGAGGCCGTGGCCAAGAAGATCGCGTTCATCGCCGCCACCACGTACGGGCTGGAGTCGATGCTCACCCTGTCGTGCCTGCTCGCCGACGACGACCGCAACGACATCCGGATCGAGGCGGCGCTGGTCAAGCTTTACGGGTCGGAGATGGCCTGGCGGATGGCCGACGAGATGATCCAGATCCGGGGCGGACGCGGCTACGAGACGGCCGAGTCGCTGGCGGCGCGCGGTGAGAAGGCGATCTCCGCCGAGCAGTTGCTGCGAGATCTGCGGATCAACCGGATCTTCGAGGGCTCGACCGAGATCATGCACCTGCTGATCGCGCGGGAGGCGGTGGATCAGCACCTCTCGGTGGCCGGTGACATCATCGACCCGGACGCGCCGGTCGGGCGCAAGGTCGCCGCGGGCGTTCGCGGTGGCGCGTTCTACGGGCGGTGGCTGCCGACTCTCACGGTCGGCAAGGGCCAGATCGCCGGCGGGTACGCGCGGTTCGGCACGCTGGCCAAGCACGTACGGTTCGTGGAGCGAGCCTCGCGCCGGATGGCTCGCCAGACCTTCTACGGGATGGCGCGCTGGCGCGGGAAGATGGAGCGCAAGCAGGCATTCCTGGGCCGGATGGTGGATATCGGCGCCGAATTGTTCGCGATGTCAGCGGCCGTGGTCCGGGCCACCGCTGAGGACCAGCCGGCCTCCCGCGAACTGGCCGACCTGTTCTGCTACCAGGCGCGGCAGCGAGTGCGTGTGCTGTTCGACGAGTTGTGGGACAACACCGACGTCCGGGACACCAAGCTCGCCAAGCGGGTCCTGGAGGGCCGGTACGTGTTCCTTGAAGAAGGCGTGCTGCCGCCACCGGCCGACGGTGATTGGATGGCCGCGTGGGAGCCGGGCCCATCAACGGTTCCCGATGTCCGGCGGCGGGTCCCGAAGCGGACCTGACCGGCTGGTCGACCTTGGTGGTTTGAGGCTGCCCCGGCCGCCCCGAACCACCAAGGTCCTCAGGGCTTGCCGGCGCACTCCGGACAGGTACCGAAGATCTCCAGGGTATGGGCGATGTCGACGAAGCCATGCTGCTCGGCCACCCGGTCTGCCCAGCTCTCCACGGCCGGCCCGGCGACTTCCACGGTCCGGCCGCACACCCGGCAGACCAGATGGTGATGATGGCCGGATGAGCAACGGCGGTAGAGCGACTCGCCGCCCGGCGGCCGCATCACGTCGATCTCGCCCGCGTCGGCCAGCGCTTGCAGCGCCCGGTACACGGTGGTCAGCCCGACGCGATCCCCGCGCTGGCGCAGCAATGCGTGCAGATCCTGGGCCGAGGCGAAACCATCCACGTCGGCGAGGACCGCGGCGATCGATGCACGCTGGCGGGTGTTGCGCTGCGGCCCGGTCACCGGTTGGCCTCGCTCGCGTGCAGCACCGCGTCCGCGACGATGTGGGCGATGTGATCGTCGGTCAGGGCGTACTCGATTTCCCGCCCACGCCGCGCGCCGCGCACCACTCCGGCGCCACGCAGGACCCGCAAGTGCTGGGAGATCAGCGGTTGCGGTGCGTTGAGCGATTCCACGAGTTCGTGCACGCACTTGCTGCCCGCCCCGAGTTCGGTGACGATAGCGACACGCATCGGCGCGGCCAGAGCCCGCAGCAGCTCGCCGGCGGCCGCGTATTCCTCGGTCGGGTTCATCGATCCTCACGCGTAATCATCGCGATTTACGGTAACGCTTCGCCGGTAGCCGAGTATCACATCAGGCGGCTCGGCCACGTCGGCGGCGGCGAGCCGTGAGCGGAGCCGGCGACGCGACAGTCCGGTGATGGCCGCGATGATGACGAACCCGGCGATGGCCGCAAGCACCGCCGAGGCGCCGGGCGGGGTGTTGAACTGCCACGAGGCGGAAAGGCCGAAAGTCGAGGCGATCAGGCCGAACACCATGGCCAGGGCCATCGTGGACCGGAAGCTGCGGGTGATGAGCTGCGCGGCCGCGACCGGCACGATCATCAGAGCGCTTACCAGCAGAAGGCCGACTGCGCGCATGGCTACGGTCACGGTTACGGCGGTGATCACCGCTAGGGTGATGTTGAGTGCGCGGACCGGTAGCCCGGCCACTCGGGCGTACTCCTCGTCGTGGCTGACCGCGAACAGCCACGGGCGCACGCCGCAGAGCGACCAGCAGCACCGCCGCGCCCAGGATCGCGATCACGATCAGATCCGCCCGGCTCGTGGTCAGGACCGATCCGAACAGGTACGAGTTGAGGTTCGCGTTCGTCGAGTCGTTCGACAGCGACACCAGGAACACCCCGCCCGAGATCCCGCCGTAGAACAGCAGGGCCAGCGCGATGTCGCCGGAGGACTTGCCGCGCTCGCGGATCAGCTCGACGGCCACCGCACCAAGAGCGGACACGACCACGGCCGCGAGGACCGGCGACCGGTTCAGCAGCAGCCCGACGCCGACCCCGGTGAGCGCGACGTGTCCGATACCGTCGCCGATGAGCGCGAGGCGCCGCTGCACCAGGTAGGTGCCGATAGTCGGTGCGCTCACGCCGGTGATCATTGCGCCGATCAGCGCGCGCACCATGAAGTCGTACGAGAACAGGGTCATTTCACGCTCCCCACAATCCGGGCTGACCGGCCGAGGCGTGCGGGTGCACATGATCGTGGTCCGGATCGGCGTGGTGTCCGGCCGGCGCCGGAGGCGCGCCGTCATGGGCGACGGTGCCTTGATGTATCACGACGCAGCGGTCGATCAGCGGGCGTAGCGGCCCGAGTTCGTGCGCCACCAGAAGCACGGTGCCTCCCTCGCCCACGAACCGCCGCAGGGCGGTCGCGAACGCCTCCTGACTCGCCACGTCCACACCAGCGGTCGGCTCATCCAGCACCAGCAGGTCGGGTTCGCCGGCCAGGGCACGAGCGATCAGGGTTCGCTGCTGCTGGCCGCCGGAAAGCGTGGCGACCGGATCGCGTACTCGATCGGCCAGCCCGACGGCGGTCAGCGCCTCGGTGACCGCGTGCCGGTCGCGGGCGCCGGCTGGACGCAGGAAACCACGCCGGGCCAGGCGGCCCGACGCGACGACCTCCCCGACGGTGGCCGGTACGCCGGAGCCGGCGCCCAGCCGCTGTGGTACGTACCCGATCCGGGCCCATTGCCGGAATCTGCCCAGCGGCGTCCCGAACAGGCTGATCCGGCCGGACGCGATCGGCACCAGACCAAGGAGGGCCTTTACCAGGGTCGACTTGCCGGAACCATTGGCACCGAGGATCGCGACGACCGCTCCTGGCTCGACCGCCATGCTGACGCCGCGCAGGATCGGCCGGTTGCCGTAGCCGACCACCGCGTGGTCAACCACGACGATGTCGTTGATGCTGTTGTTCACGTGCACCCCAATGCGGTACGGAGCCGGTCCAGGTTGGCATTCATGACGGTGAGGTAGGTGTCCCCGCTGCCCGGTGTGATCCCCTCGATCGGGTCGAGCACCTCGGCCCTCGCACCGACCTCACGGGCCAGCGTCTCCGCCACCTTCGGGCTCACCAGGGTCTCGAAGAAGATCGTCGTGACGTCGTTGGTGCGGGCCAGTTCGGCGACCCGCGCCAGCTTGCGGGGCGTCGGCTCGGCTTCCGGGGCCAGACCGGTGATTGCCACCTGCCGCAGGTGGTACCGGCTCGCCAGGTAACCGAACGCGGCGTGGCCGGTGACGATGTCGTGTCGCTTGCACGAGGCCAAGCCGGTGGCGTACCGCTGATCGAGAGCCTGCAACTCCTCGCGGACCTTGGCCTCGTTCGCCGTGTAGTCAGCGGCGTGGGCCGGGTCGACCTGCCGGAGGCGGTCGGCGACCGCTCCGGCGACCGCCTCGAACCGGACCGGGTCCAGCCAGATGTGCGGATCGAGCGCATCGGGCTGATCGCTGCCCTGGGGGGCCGCCTTCAGCGGCGACACCGACGCCGCATTGAGCGCCCGGTGCCCGCCTTCCATGTCGACCGCCGCGTCCACCGACGGCTGCATCGACCGCAGGTAGACGATGAGGTCGGCATCGGCGACCGCGGCCACCTGCCGGGGGCTCAACTCCAGGTCGTGTGGTTCGGTGCCAGGCTTGACCAGGTCGGTGACGGTGACGTGCTGGCCACCGATTCGCTCGGCCAGGAATTGCAGCGGGTAGAACGCCGCGACCACGTCGACCATCCCTGGCGTCCGGTCCGGGCGTGCGCAGTTGCCCAGGGTGGCAACACCCAGGAGGGCCATCATGACGATCAGCAGCTTCCGCACGCGTCAATAGTCATCGCTAATGACAATCATTGTCAAAGACGCATGCGTCTCGACCGCTTCCTGACCGGTTTCTTCGGCTTGTCCGCCTTGTCACATCGCTTTCGCGATGGCGACCGCCGCGAGTGCCGCAAGCACCACGATCCGAATGGCGCGGGTCTGCGGTGACGTCACGGGCCATGTCTTCGACAGCAGCCAGCCCATGGCCGCGACGATCACCGTCAGCAGTACCGCACCGGCCCAGCCGGGCAGGAATAGTGCGATCAGCACGACGACGATGGCGCCGAGGAAGACGCTGGTGCGCCCACCCTGGGACAGGCGGTGCATGATCCGATCAGCCATTGCCATCCGTTCCGTTGTGTGGCCGGTCCCGTACGCTGGCCAGTGACCGCGCTGTTCACGATATGCCGTCCGGATGCCGGGAAGGAAAGCGGCAACGCGACCCACGATCGGTCAGGCGCCGGTTCGAGGGACGCCGATCTGGGCGGACGCTGATCTGGGCGGGCAACGATTGGGGCGGGCAACGATTGGGGCGAACGACGATTGGGGCGAACGACGTGCTCGTGGTGAACCGCTTTGTGGTCGGCGACGACGTGAGCGCCGCCGGCTTCGCCGATCAGGCCGCGACCGCGCTGGGGGTGCTCGCCGCCCGACCGGGCTACCTCCGGGGAGAACTGGGCCGGGCGCTCGACGATCCCACGCACTGGAGCATGGTGACCGAATGGGAATCAGTCGGTGCCTACCGGCGCGCGCTCGGCCACTTCGACGTCAAGGTGCACGCGATTCCACTGCTCGCGCAGAGCATGGACGAGCCTTCGGCGTACGAGATCCTGGTTGCCGCGGCCGCGGACGGCACCGTCCGGCGGAGCGAGAGTGATCGCGCTCCCGGCGGCGACCGCACCATAAGATCTCATTCATGAACGGGTACGGCGGGGCACCGGATTCTCGCGAGCCGGCGGGCCCGAGCCGCGCGTCGCCTGCGGAACCGGCCGCGTCGCCTGCGGAACCGGCCGCGCCGCCTGCGGAACCGGCCGCGCCGCCGACCGGACCCGGTGTGGTCCCGCCATTCGCCGCGCCGCCCACCGATGGCATCCGGCGCCGGATGTGGCTCGGGCTGATCGCCGGGACGGTCGCGCTGGTGATCGTATGCGTCGGTGGCCTGGGCGGCTGTATCGCGCTTGGGCTCACCGCCGAGAAGGCCCGGACCAACGCCGCCACCAAGGTGGTCACCGACTTCCTGACCGCCTGGCAGCAGGACAAGTACTCCGAGGCGTACCAGCTGACCTGCGACGACTTCCAGCGCCAGGTGAACCTGGCCAACTTCACCGGCGAGTTGTCCTCCCGGCCGCTGGCCGGCTTCACCCTGGGTACCGTGGAGCTCACGACCTCGGCCGCGATCGTCCCCGCACGCCTGCGGTTCGCCGAAGGTGGCTTCGGCGACCAGCGGTACCAGGTAGTGGTCAACAAGCAGGGCCGGAGTGTGGTGTGCGGCACCGTGTAGGCCGTCCCGGCTAACCCGCTCGCCGCCAGCCCCGTGATAACCGTAGGCTCAACGGATCAGTTGTGTTGACCGTCCGCCGCCGGGTGCGGCGGATCTTCGCCGACAGCCAGCCGGCGTACGACATCGGAGGTGTCCGACCATGCCCGTCGATCGTATTGATTCCGTCGTCAGCCTCGCCAAGCGGCGCGGCTTCGTCTTCCCGTCCAGCGAGATCTACGGCGGCACCCGGTCGGCATGGGACTACGGACCGCTCGGCGTCGAGTTGAAGGAGAACGTCCGCCGGCAGTGGTGGCGAGCGATGGTTCAGGAGCGCGACGACATCGTCGGCCTCGACTCCGCGATCATCCTGGCGCGCCAGGTCTGGGAGGCCTCTGGCCACATCGCCGAGTTCGTCGACCCGCTCACCGAGTGCCAGTCCTGCCACAAGCGCTTCCGGGCCGACCACCTGGAGGAGGCGTACGAGCACAAGCACGGCCACGGCCGGCCACCTCGCTTTCCGAGATCAACTGCCCGAACTGCGGCAACAAAGGCACGTTCACCGAGCCGAAGATGTTCAACGGCCTCATGAAGACCTATCTTGGGCCCGGTCGAGAGTCGAGGAAGGCCTGCACTACCTGCGGCCGGAGACGGCGCAGGGCATCTTCGTCAACTACAAGAACGTCGAGACGTCGGCCCGCAAGAAGCCGCCGTTCGGCATCGCGCAGGTCGGCAAGAGCTTCCGCAACGAGATCACGCCGGGCAACTTCATCTTCCGCACCCGCGAGTTCGAGCAGATGGAGATGGAGTTCTTCGTCGAGCCCGGCACCGATGAGGAGTGGCACGAATACTGGCTGCAGCAGCGCTGGGATTGGTATGCGGCCTCGGCATCAACGCGGACAACATGCGCTATACGAGCACCCGAAGGAGAAGCTGTCGCACTACTCGAAGCGGACCGTCGACATCGAGTACCGCTTCCAGTTCGGCGGCACCGAATTCGCCGAACTCGAGGGCGTGGCCAACCGCACCGACTTCGACCTGACCACCCACTCGAAGCACTCGGGCGTCGACCTGTCGTACTTCGATCAGGAAAAGAGCGAGCGCTGGGTGCCGTACGTGATCGAGCCGGCCGCCGGTCTGACCCGCGCGGTGCTGGCGTTCCTGCTCGACGCGTACGACGAGGACGAGGCGCCCGAACACCAAGGGCGGCGTCGACAAGCGGACGGTCATGCGGTTCGACCCGCGCCTAGTCGCCGGTCAAGGTCGCGGTGCTGCCGCTGTCGCGCAACGAGCGGTCTGTCGCCGAAGGCGAAGGAGCTGGCGCCGCGACTGCGCAAACGCTGGATCGTCGAATTCGACGACGCGCAGGCGATCGGCAAGCGTTACCGCCGCCAGGACGAGATCGGCACGCCGTTCTGCGTGACCGTCGACTTCGACACGCTTGACGACAACGCGGTCACGGTTAGGGATCGCGACACCGATGCGGCAGGAGCGGATCTCGCTCGACCAGATCGAGTCGTACCTGATCGAGCGCCTACCCGTCTGCTGAAGTAGGACGGCCCCGGCGACCGGCATCGGGCTTGGCGGGCACATTGGCCGGGCGTTTTCGGTTACCGGCGACTGGAGCGTCCGGCGGGCGCCCATCGTGGGGAACCCCTTCGACCCCCCTCGATGTGAACAGCGCCCATTTCATCGATTGTCGTTATCGAGCCATTTTCATATCCTCCTTGAGCAGGGTGGCGTCTGGCCGACGCCCGCCATTTGAAATCCCCCGATCAAGGAGGTCGCATGCATCGACGCATGCCTTGCCCTATCCGTGGCGGTGTTGATCGCCGCTGACCGCGCCTGCCATGGCGCCCGGCGCCAGCGCGTCAACACCCACCAAGTGGAGATTCCCGGCGACGGTCAACGCGCCGTGGGCGTTCGGAGATCAGGACACCAATCTCGACACCCCGGACGCGGCTGCCGGCCTGTGCCGGACGTACGCGCCGTTCGGCGACAGCACGACGTACTCGTTGACGAGCGATGTCGAGCGTCATCAACAGTGACCCGGTGAACAACACGGGCTCCTCGAACTACGGTTGCCAGTCTCCTCAGAACGAGACCGCGATCGCGGTGGACCCGACGAACCCGAAACACCTCGTCGCCGGCGCGAACGACTACCGGACCTGCTGCGACCTGTCAGGGCTCAATGACGGCACGGCATGGGCGTACGTCAGCCGATGACGGCGGCAACAGTTGGGCCGACGTGCAGGTGCCCGGCCTGACCGTGGAGACCGGCGGCCAGGGCAGCTTCGCCGCAGGTGGACGCGGCCGGCGACCCGGCGCTGAGCATCGGCCCGGATGGCACCGTCTACTACGCGAACATCGTGTTCAGCCGCGAGGCTCCGGCCAGCGGCGTCGCCGTGAGCATCTCGCACGACGGCGGCACCACCTGGGACGCGCCGAACATGGTCGCGTTCACCTCGTCGTACAACTACTTCAACGACAAGGAGTTGATCGCCGCCGGACCGGACGGTCACGTCGTGGTCACGTGGACGCGGTTCAACCTGGGCGCGCTCGGCGGGTCGTACCTTCAGTCGCCCATCGTGATGGCGCTCTCGCGTGACGGGGGCCACACCTGGAACCGTCAGGGCTCCGCGGTGGCCGACGCCTCGCACCCGTACGACCAGGGCTCGTACCCGGTCTACGGCTCGGACGGGACGCTCTACGTCGCCTACGAGGCGGCGTCGCCGTCCACCGGTTACGCCACTGACGCCACCGTTGTGGCCCGGTCGACCGATGACGGCTTGACATTCACCAACGTCGAGGTCGGTCGTGTCTACGACGATCTCGACTGTTACGCGATGTCGGGCGGTCGGCAGACGCTGACCGGCGAGCACTTCCGCCTCGACAGCTACCCCGACTTCAGCGTCGACCCGGTCACCGGCGAGCTGGCCATCGTCTGGGCGGACGACCAGGGCGCCGGCAACTGCGGCGCCGGCGGCGCTTCGTTCAGCGGCACGACCTCGGCACAGGTCAAGCTCGTTTCGGGTGCTTGGGGCGCGCTGTCGGCTCCCGCCGTCGTCACGACCGGGGCCGGCGACAAGGTGTTCCCCGCCGTGGCGATGCGTTCGGGCAAGATCGCGGTCTCGTACTACACCCGTGACTACGCCGCCACTCATAATCCGGCGGTGTGCGATGTGGTCACTGGCGACGCCACCCACGACTACCTGACGGTCGCGGACTCGGTCTGCCTCGACTACGCCGCGCGCGTGTCCACCGATGGCTTCGCCACCCAGACGAGGCTGACGAGCGAAGGCTCCAATCCGTACATCATGTTTGCCAACGGGGCGTTCATCGGCGACTACACGCAGATGGCGATGGGAAGCGACGGCGTGGCCCACGCCGCGTGGACCGACTTCCGCGGGCGCCCCGGTGTGACGCCGGCCAACCAGGACGTCTACGTCGGTTCAGTCACCCCGTAGCGGGGGGTGCTCGCGGGCGTGGCCGGGTTCCCGGTCACGCCCGCGGCGGGCTCCCCTCTACGCCCGCGGCGTGTCGAAGGTGAAGCCGCCGGGGCGCCCGGCCCGGTCGGCCAGAAGACCGGCGAGGGTCGCGATGGCGATCTCCGCCGGGGTACGCGAGCCGATGTTGAGCCCGACCGGCCGGTGTACCAAGGCGATCTTCTCCGCCGGTACGCCTCGCGACGATAGCGCCGCCACATGCGGCGCGGTGTGCCGGAGGCTGCCCATAATGCCGATCCACCGGGCCGGATAGTCGAGCGCCTCCGCCAGCACGTCACCGAGTTCCGGGCGGTCATGATCGCAGACCACCACATCGGCGCGACCATCGGCGAAGCTGGGGTCGACGCCGCTCGCGATCCCATCGGCGTGGGCGGTGATCTCCGGCGTGACCCGGTCCGCCGAGGGTTCGACCAGGACGGTATGGAATCCGGCGTCGCGCCCGAAATGCATCAGGTACCCGGCGACCGGGCTCGCGAAGACGGCGACGAGCGTGCGCGGCTCGACGTCCGGCGGTATCTCACCGGCCGCCATCGCACAGGCCGCCTCGATGCCGGTCTCGGTGCTGGTGTTTTCGACGCTGGCCGTACTGAGAATCGCGTCGTCCCTGTCGTCGGCACTCACATGTTCGACGATATGGGAAGCGGGACCGATCCGGTGGCTGGAGTCCCGCGGTTGGCGCTCACATGCCGGTTCGGCTATCGAGCGGGCGGCGCGTACTCCAGACACCGAGCTGACCAGCGGCTTGATCCGGTTCCAGTGGCTGGTGAGGGTGCGCGCGAAATCCGGCGACGCCGAATCGGCGTGCGGAACCGGCCGGGACGCGGTCAGGTACTCGTAGCGCATCAGCTCCAGCCTCGGATGGTCGGCGGGCACGCCCCGGGGCCGGGTCTTGACCTGGGCACCACCCAGCTCGAACCCGGCTTTGACCAGCCGCCCGGTGAGGGCGACCAGGGCCGCGCCGCTGGCATCGGCGTCAACAGCGGCCCGGAACGCCGCGGTCTGCTGCCGGTCCTGGGCATGAAAGCCGCCACCGACGTGGACGCCCTCGGCGTCGACCTGGATCCAGTAGCCGACACCCGGTTCGACTTCCAGGAAGCCAGCCTGCCGCGTCTTGTACGGCGCCTTGTCCTTGCTGAACCGCACATCCCGGTACGGCCGGAAGAGCACCGGTTCGCCGTCGAACGTGCCTGCGAGCGAATCCAGCAGTGCGCGTAAGGGTTGGCGTACGGCGGTCTCGTAGGTGTCCTTGTGCCGGTTCCAGAACGTCTTCGAGTTGTCGGCGCGCAGCCCCTCGTAGAAGTCGAACGCGGCGTCGGGAAAGCCGGTGAAGCCGGTGTCGTTCATGTCGCTATGGTGCCACCGGCGCTCGGGCGTTTGCCCGGCTCCCGGCTCTGGCGGCCGTCAGGCTCCGGCTCCGGGCTCTGGTCTGGGCCGTCGAGCCTGGCCAGGCCCCGCTCGAGCAACCGGGCGGCCGCGTCCGGGTTCTCCACCGGCCACAGATGTCCGGCATCTCGCACCATCACCAGTTCGGCCTGAGGCATGCTCCGGGTCAGCGCGGCCAGGATGCCGGGCGGAGCAAGGCCGTCCCGCTCGGCTCCGACGACCATGGCCGGTGCCCGGACGCTGGCCGCGAGCGTTCCGAAGCGGGTGCCGCGGATGCTGCGGTAGATCTCCTTGATCGCGCGTACGCTGGCCAGCTCGGCGGACCGGTAGTCGGCCCGGGTGATGCGGCGCCGGACGTCCGGATCCGGCGACCGGACCATGGAGCGATCGGCCAGGTAGATCGCCGGACGGCTGAGAAACCAGGCGCGAGCCAGCCACGGTGGCAGCATGGCACCGGCCCAGTAGTACGCGCGGGTGCTCCACGAGGCCGGTCCGGTTCCGGTCGTGACGGGGGAGAACAGCACTATGCCGCGGACCCGGTCCGGGAAGTGAGCGGCTAGCGCCAGCCCGATGGTGGCGCCGAGCGAGTGCCCGACCACCACAACGCCCTCCAAGCCCAGCCGGGCGCAGAAGGCGTCGACCGTCTCGGCGTACCGTGCCAGCGAATGCTCGCCGCGCATAGGCGCTGAGTGGCCGAATCCGGGAAGATCGGGCACGACCACGTCCGCCCCGGCCCATGCCCGCGCCAGCGGCAACAGTCCCCGATGATCGGCGGCCAGGCCATGCAGGACCAAACCGTGGATCCGGGCGTCGTCGGTTCGCAATCGTTGGTAAGAGAGCGAGATATCACCGACATCGATGGTCAACTCTGTCACGGCTCGACGGTACCGGGCGGTGCGCGCGGACGTCGCCGTTCCGCAGGCCGCCCTCAGCGGGGCACCGGCGCGACCGGACCGGGCAGGCCCGATCCGGCCGCACGGGGTCAGGCCCTGCGGGATCGCATCGCCGGCGCGACCTGGCTCAGCCGCAGCGCGGCCCGCGGGCATTGGGCCACGGCCCGCTCGGCGTGGACCCGGAGGGACCGCGGAAGCTGCACATCGTTGCCGCTACCGTCGAGGGCGAGCGGATAGTTCCAGTCGTCATCGGTCAGCACCTCGGGCAGCAACTCGATGCACAACCCGCGACCGTCGCACCGGGTCCAGTCGATGTGCAGTTTCGTCACTTCTCTCGGCCGGCTCATCGCCACCCCCTCGTGCCCCTGGTAGCCGCCACGCAGTGTCCCGCCGAGTGAGCTTTGACATCGGTCGCGAACGTGGTCAGGGCGCTACGGACCATGCGTACCGTCCCGTCCGGGTGCTTGCAGGCGCCGCGGCCGGATACCAGGGCGCTGAGCCGGGCGATCTCCCGTGGCTGCGTCGCACGAATCCGGCCGTGCGCGAGCCGGTCCAGTTCATCGGCGATCCGGGGCAGGCCGTTGAGACATGGCCCGCACTGCCCGGCACTCTGATCAGCGAGGTAGTGGGCGATGGTCGCGGTAGCGCTCAGGCCACATTGCATCGTCACCGAGAACGAACGCGACTCCGGCTCCCGGGGTGGCGCCGAACCGGCTGAGCCCGGCCCGGCTGATCTCGATCCACTCGTCGGCCGGGATCCACGCGCCGTGATAGCCGCCGACCAGCACCGCCTGGGCCGGTTGTGTCAGGCCGCCGGCGGTCGCGATCAGCTGGCCGAGCCGCGCGCCGTAAGGCAATTCGTACACTCCGGGGGCGGCGACGGCGCCGGTCATCGTGGCGAGGAACGTGCCCGGTTCGTCAGCCGTGCCCTGGTTGCGGAACCAGCGTGCCCCGTACCGGCAGATCAGCGCGATGTGGGCCAGCGTCTCGATGTTCTGTACCAGCGTCGGCTGGCCGCGCAGCCCCTGCTCGATGATGCGGACGGCCTTGTCCTGCGGTATCGCCGGACCGCCAGCGACCGCGGAGACCACCGCCGATTCCTCACCGACGACGAACGCGTCCGGAGCGACGTGGACCGTGATCGGTACCGGATCGTTGCGGTCCAGCATCGCGCGGTGGACCTGGTCGACACCCGAGTCCGGAAGGTACAGGTGGGCCTCGCCGGCACCGACCGCCCGGGCGGCCAGCACCAGTCCGTCGAGCACGAGATGAGCCGCGTACGCCAGCAGGATCCGGTCCTTGCTGCTGGCCGGCTCGCCCTCGGCTGGCGTTGCCGATGACCACCGCGCCACCGCGGCCGGCGGCGGCGACGGCCACCGCGTCGAGCTTTCGCGCGGTCGGGAATCCGGCGCCGCCGCGGCCGGCCAGCCCCGCATCCGCTACCACCCGCCGGACCTGCGGTCCAGGCAGGTTGGGCAACGGCCCATGCCAGTCCAGGTGCCCACGGATCGTCGCCGCGCCGTCGATCAGCAGGCGGTGGCGGCCGTCCAGTCCGGACGCCGGGGCGTATCCGGTATCCACCGTCATCGCGTTCCCCCTCGGTAAGTCGTCGTGACCGGGCGCTCATCCCGGCGCAGCGCGTCATGAACGCGGCGAGCGGCGCGCCGGCCGCCCAGCGTGTCGAAGCCGTCGCTGATCCGCCAGCCGATCGCGGCCAGGACCGCGATCAGGCAGGCGATGGCGGTCGCCAGATACCAGCCGCTGCCCCGGTCGGTACCGGACCCGATGCCGTGCATCCAGGCGATCGGCCAGGCGGCGTAGGCGAACCAATGCACGGCTCGCCAGGTCCGGGGCCCGAGCCGCCCCCGCAGGAGGCTGGTGATTACCAGGGCCGCGATCAGATCGAGCGCGAGCGTGCCGAACCCGACCCAGGCCGGCCGATAGGCGGCTCCGAACGGTACGAGTACGTCGAGCAGCCGCAGTTGGGCGTACGGGTCGGCAAGCAGCAGTAGCACGTGCGCGACGATCAGGCACGACGCGATCAGCGAGGCATTGCGGTGCACCAGCGCGACGGCGAACCTGGGCAGGCCGAACACCGGGCGGCCGGAGCGGCTACCCACTCCGGCGACCATCACGAGCGTGAGCAGTACCAGCGACACCACCCCGGTGCCGCGGGCGAAGTACCAGGCAGCTGCGGTCATCGCGTCACCTCCACCGGTTGCGGCCAGCCACCGACCGTGATCACCGCGCCATCGACGTCGACCAGGCGGGCCGCCAGATCGAGCCGCGACAGCCAAGCCGGAGCCCGGTGGCCCCGGACGATCGCCGCGGTCGACGCGGTGTTCGCCGCCACACACGTGCCGGCAACGACCGAAGCGGTACGCCAGACGCGGGGCGCCGGGGCACCCGTACGCGGGTCGAGGATGTGGTGAAGAGTGCGAGGACCGGAGGTCCACTGCCGGCTGATCGTGCTCGACGTCGCGATCGCCGCCCCGGCCGGAATATCCACGCTTGACGCCGGCTGACCGGCGCCGTCTTGTACCAGAATGGTCCAGCCGTCCGGATTCGGGCCGGCGGTCGCGATGTCGCCGCCAAGCGACACCAGGACGCCGGTCCGGCAGGCACTGGCGACCAGGGCGGCGCAACGGTCGGCGGCCCAGGCCTTGGCGGTGGCGCCCAGATCGAGGCGGACGCCGCGCGGGATGGTCAGCCGGCAGCCGCCGGCCCGTGTGTGGTCCTGTTCCAGTTTGATGTCGCGCCAGTTCGCGATCGGGGACACCGTGAGCGATACCGAGGGACCGGTGGCGCGGTCACGGGTGGAGCCACCGGCCTGAAGGCGCGCCGAGCCGAGGTCGGCGAAATCTCGGTCATACCCGATCGCGGTCAACGCGGCGGCGAGCGTCGGATCGACGTCACCGTTGGTGTCACGGGCGGCGGCCAGCGCCGTGGACACCAGGCCGGCGAGCCGGTTGCTGACCGGGACCGCCCGCCCGCCGTCACGGGCTGCCGCCTCCAGTTCGGAATCGGGCCGGAATCGGCTGCAGGCGGTGTCTACGGCGTCCAGTTCGGCGCGGACGATCGAAGTCGCCTGCGCAAGCCGATCCGGGTCGGTGACCACGATGCGCGCGGTTGTCGCCCAGACCGGCCATTGCGCGCAGCCGTCACCGACCGGCAAGGTCTCGACGAGTGGCATGGGTCACGACCCCCCCGAGGTGGCCGCTTGGGCCTTGTCCGGCCTTGCCTGGGTCGGCTTCGGAGCCGGCTTCGTGGTCGTGGTCTTGGGAGCCGTGGCCTGATTGGTGCCGGACTGATCGTCGCTGTTCGACCCGGTCCCGTCCGGCTGGGTCACGTTGTCGGTTTGTGAGCGGGATGCCCGGTTGCTGTCAACCGTGGCGTGGTGCGCCACCCCGGCGATGGCGATGACGCTCGCCAGGCTTGCTCCGGCCAGCCCCGTGGTCAGGTGCTTGACCCTGGTGACGCCCGCGTCGCGATGCATCCGTACCTCCAGTGATCGGCGTCGTGACGCATCCACCGTGGCAACGAAATCGTCGAAGTTTCTAAGAATTCGACGATGGCATGGGCGCTCCTCAGCGAAATTTCAGGCAATTCGTCCGGTATCCAGTACCGGCCGGGCGTAACTGGCGTCACATCCGCGTCACGCCCGGCCGGCGATGCGGTGCTATCTGGACCCGGTGCCGTTCTTTCCGGTTCCATCCTTCTTGCCGAGCCCGTCCAAGCCCTTGTCCAGCCCAGCCCGGCGGAGCGCGTCGGCCAGCGCGCCGCCGCCGAACGACTGCTCGCGGCGATCATCACGGCGGCGATCATCACGGCGGCGATCGTCACGGCGGCGGTCGTCACGGCGGCGGTCGTCCCGCCGCTGATCGCCCGAGCCGTTGCGGCCCTGCTGCGGCGGCCGGCCACCGCCGGACCGAGGTGCGTTGACCGATGCGGGATCGTCGTCGAGCCGCAGCGTCAGCGAGATCCGCTTGCGCGGCACGTCCACGTCGAGCACCTTGACCCTGACGATGTCGCCGGACTTGACCACCTCGCGCGGGTCCTTGACGAACGTCTTGGACAGCGCCGACACGTGCACCAGGCCGTCCTGGTGCACGCCGACGTCGACGAAGGCGCCGAACGCGGCGACGTTGGTGACCACGCCCTCCAGCACCATGCCCGGGACCAGTCGCCGATCTTCTCGACCCCTTCGGCGAACGTCGCGGTCTTGAACGCCGGTCGCGGGTCGCGGCCCGGCTTCTCCAGCTCCGCGAGGATGTCGGTGACGGTGGGCAGGCCGAATGTGCTCGTCGACGAACTCGGCCGGCTTGAGCGCCCGCAGCGCCGCGTTGTTGCCGATCAGCGTCGGCCAGCGCTTCCGGTGGTCGCTGCGACGATCCGCCGCACCACCGGGTACGCCTCGGGGTGCACGCGGAGGCGTCCAGCGGATCGTCGCCGCCGGGGATGCGCAGGAAGCCGGCGCACTGCTCGAATGCCTTCGGGCCCAGCCGGGGTACCTCCTTGAGCGCGCTGCGGTGACCGGAACGGGCCGTTGGCGTCGCGGTGGGCCACGATGTTCTCGGCCAGGCCGGTGGTGATGCCGGAGACCCGGGACAGCAGCGGCACGGAGGCGGTGTTGAGGTCGACGCCGACGCCGTTGACGCAGTCCTCGACCACCGCGTCGAGCGACGCGGGACAGCTTCGCCTCGGCCACATCGTGCTGGTACTGGCCGACGCCGATCGACTTCGGGTCGATCTTGACCAGTTCGGCGAGCGGATCCTGCAGGCGGCGGGCGATCGACACCGCGCCGCGCAGCGACACGTCCAGGCCGGGCAGCTCCTGGGACGCGTACGCGGAGGCCGAGTAGACCGACGCGCCGGCCTCGGACACCATCGACCTTGGTCAGCTTCAGCGCCGGGAACCGCGGCGATCAGCTCGGCGGCGAGCTTGTCGGTCTCCCGCGACGCGGTGCCGTTGCCGATCGCGATCAGCTCGACGTGATGCTTCTGCGCCAGCGCGGCCAGCTTCGCCGATCGACTCGTCCCAGCGGTTGCTGCGGCACGTGCGGATAGATCGTGTCGGTGGCGACCACCTTGCCCGTCGCGTCCACCACGGCGACCTTGACGCCGGTCCGGAAGCCCGGGTCCAGGCCCATGGTGGCGCGGGTGCCGGCGGGCGCGGCGAGCAGCAGGTCACGCAGGTTGGCCGCGAAGACCGTTGACCGCCTCGTCCTCGGCCGCCTGCCACAGCCGGGTCCGCAGGTCGACGCCGAGGTAGACCAGGATCCGGGTACGCCAGGCCCAGCGCACCGTGTCGGCCAGCCACTTGTCCGCCGGGCGGCCCCCGTCGCTGATGCCGAACCTGGCGGCGATGCGAGCCTCGTACTGGCTCGGAGCCGGCGGCGTGCCCGGGTCGCCGTCGGCCGGCTCCGGGTCGAAGGTCAGGTCGAGCACCTCCTCCTTCTCGCCGCGGAACATCGCCAGGACGCGGTGCGACGGCAGTCTTTCGAACGGCTCGGCGAAGTCGAAGTAGTCGGCGAACTTGGCGCCGTCGGCGTCCTTGCCCTCGCGCACCTTCGAGACCAGGCGGCCCCGCGGTCCACATCCGCTCGCGCAGCTCGCCGATCAGGTCGGCGTCCTCGGCGAACCGTTCCACCAGGATGGCGCGGGCACCGTCGAGCGCGGCCGCGGCGTCGGCGACGCCCTTGTCCGCGTCGACATACCCGGCGGCGGTCGCCGTCGGGTCCAGCGATCGGGTCGCCCAGCAGCGCGTCGGCGAGCGGCTCCAGGCCGGCTTCGCGGGCGATCTGCGCCTTGGTGCGCCGCTTGGGCTTGTACGGCAGGTAGATGTCCTCCAGCCGCGCCTTGGATGTCGGCGGCCCAGATCGTGCGCTCCAGCGCGTCGTCCAGCTTGCCCTGCGCGCGGATCGACTCGAGGATCGCCGCTCGGCGCTCCTCCAGCTCGCGCAGGTACCGCAGCCGCTCCTCCAGCGTGCGCAGCTGCGCGTCGTCGAGCGTGCCGGTGACCTCCTTGCGGTAGCGGGCGATGAACGGCACGGTGGCGCCGCTCGTCGAGCAGGCCGACCGCGGCGGTCACCTGGTTCGCCGGACGCCGAGTTCCTCCGCGATCCGGATGTTGATCGCCATGGCGATCGCCTCCGGCTTGATGGTCACGGACGCCCCGGCGGGGGCCGCCACAGCTGGTGCTTCGGTCACGATGTCGCCTTTCGCCCGGTTGGCCGCTCGGTGCTGCCGGTCGGGTACCGGCAGCGCGCGGACGATGCATTGTGCCGCGTGGGCCCGACATCACGGGGTAGCGCCCCACCGCGTTTCGGGTGATGGTGATCTCCATGTCATCGCATCCGCCGAGGATCGGCCGCCAGGAGCCGGCGGGCCGGGTGAACCGGCGGCTTGGAGGTCACCCGAAAGAGACCCTGTTCGAGCGATTCCACGTCACCCTCGGTGTCGCCCTCGGCGTCGCCCTCGGACCACAGAACGCGGCCGTCCGGGTCCGACTGGCCCGGCTGACCTGGCAGGCTGACTGAGATGGAGGACTTCGTCCGCGCCAACGGCGTGCTGGCACCGGTGCCGTTCGTGCCCGAAGTGCTGCTGTACACCGCGTCCGACGTGGTCGCTGTCTGGGAGCGGACCGAGACCACCTCGGGCAGCGGCCAGCCACCGCCGTTCTGGGCGTTCCCGTGGGCGGGCGGGCAGGCCCTGGCGCGCTACCTGCTGGATCACCCGGAATCGGTGGCCGGTGCCCGGGTGCTGGATCTGGCTTCAGGCTCCGGTCTGGTCGCCATCGCCGCGATGCGCGCCGGTGCGAAGACGGTGACGGCGAACGAGATCGACCCGTGCGCCGATGCCGCCATCGCCGTTAACGCCGCCGCCAACCACGTCGTGGTGGGGCGGCACCTGGGGGATCTGCTCGAAGGCGACACGCCGGACGTGTTGTCGAATGTCGATGTGATCCTGGCCGGCGACGTCTTCTACAGCAACGACATGGCCCGGCGGATGCTGAACTTCATGCGGCGGGCCCGCCACGCCGGTGCCCAGGTCTGGGCCGGCGATCCGGGTCGGGCCTATGCGCCGCGCGGATCAGCGGCCGGAGACTGGCTGGAGATCGTGACGACCTATCAGGTTCCGGTCGTCCGGGAACTGGAAGATGCCGACCAGAAGCGGGTGAGCGTCGCTCGATTCCGATAGGTTTATCCCATGTACAAAGCGTCCATGCTGCTGTTGCTCTTCGTGCTCGAACTGTGTGCCGTCGCCGGCCTGGCCTGGTGGGGGTTCACTGTGGACTCGGCATCCTGGATGCGCGTTCTTCTCGGCCTGGTGACCCCGGCCATCGCGATTCTGCTGTGGGCACTGTTCGCGGCGCCTCGGGCGCGGATCAGGGTGTCGCCGACCGCCGTCGTGGCGGTCAAGGCGGTGGTATACGCCGCCGCCACGGTCGCGATCGCGGCCACCGGCCACATCGCGCTCGCGGTCGGATTCCTCGGCCTGGTACTTCTGGTGACGGGACTGATCCGGCTGGGCCGGCTGGATGCCGGGATCCGCGACATCGCGTGAGAACCACCCGGCGTAGCATCCACGGCCATGACCGCTGAGATCACCGTCCTCGTCAACGGCTACGCCGGCGAGCGGGTAGCGAGCACCGTGACCCTGATCCGGGACGGTGCCGCTGTCATCGTCGTCGATCCGGGCATGGTCGCATCACGGGCGGCGATCCTGGATCCGCTGGCCGCCTCCGGGGTCGGGGTGGACGAGGTGACCGACGTGATCTTCAGTCATCACCATCCGGATCACACGCTCAACGCGGCGCTGTTCCCGAATGCCCGGTTCCACGACCATTGGGCGATCTATGTCAACGACGAGTGGGACGACCGCCCCGCCGACGGATTCTCGGTGTCACCGTCGGTGCGGCTGATGGCCACTCCAGGGCACACCCCGCAGGACATCTCCACTCTGGTCGACACGGCCGACGGCCTGGTGGTCCTGACCCACCTGTGGTGGTTCGAGGCGGGACCGGAAGACGACCCGCGGGCGGTTGACAACGAAGCACTGCACGCCAACCGCCGCAGGGTGCTCGCGCTCGGTCCGGCCCGGATCATCCCCGGGCATGGCGCTCCGTTCGTACCCTGATCGTCGGCGTCGATCGGGTTCACTTCGTGGCCTGCCCCCTGATCGCCGATCAGGCGGCACCCACCGCGAATACCTAGGCGGGAACGACGGCGTAGGCGCGCACCGGGAACGTGCCGAAGTCGCGCACGCGTGGCGGTGCGGCATGAAGCCGGGCGCCGTACACCGGGAGCTGTTCCAGGTTCGTCAGGTGCTCCAGTACGGCAATCCCGGCGCCGAGCAGCAGCGAATGAGCCGGCCGGGCTCCGCCGGGTACCGGGTCGTCGATGTTGATGCTGTCGATGCCGACCAACACGGCTCCGGCATCGATCAGGTGCTGCGCGCCGGCCTCAGTGAGGTACGGGGAGTCCACGCCGTACCGTTCGGTGCGCCAGTGACGATCCCATCCGGTGTGCAACAGCACCGCCTTGCCGCGGACCTCGTAGGGGGCGAGGGCGAGCGGTTCGATGCCCTGGGACGAGGTACCGGTCATCCGGATCACGACGGTGTCCAGGTCAGCTAGCGACTCCAGCGGTACCCCGGCCAGGTCGGCGCCGCCCTCGTACCGGTGGTACGGGCTGTCCACGTAAGTGCCCGTGTTGCCGACCAGGTGGATGGTGTCCATGGCGAACTCGGTTCCGGGTGCGTATACCGATCGTGACGCCTCCCGGGTCAGGTGCGGGGTGATGGTCGGACCGGGGATGCCGGGATAGGTGACCATCCCCGCCTCGATGACGTGACTGAGTTCGACGAGGCGGCGCGCGGGTTCGGTGCCGCCCGCCGGGCCGTCGGCCGGACCGCCCCGGGAGCCCTTGTGCGCCTCGGCGAGCACCTCGATATTGCTGATCCGGGCCTCGGCCACCATCAGCAGGCCGAGGTGGGCCACGAAGAGAGCCGCCAGCTGATCCGGGCCGATCGATGGACCTGGGACGTCGAGCCGGAAGCCGTGAGCGGTCAGGCCACCGCCGTTGCTGAAGGTGATGTCGGCGTCGAAGCTGGCGCGATACTCGGTCATGCCGACAAGGTACGTGACGGCCCCGGCGAGCCACCGGTCCGAAGCGTGCGGGGCACCGTGAGGCGGATCACCCTCAGCCCGCCGATGACAGCCCGAGCAGGCGCCGGCGCTCGGCGTCCAGCGCGTGGGCCGCCGACCGGATCCCGGCCAGGCGCTGGTCCACCTCGGACAGCCGCGCCGACAGGTAGCTCTGTATCCGGGACACGTGCTCGGCGGTCCGCTTGATCTTGTTGTGCCGGATCGAGTCGGTGATCACGTTGTCGAAGAAGTAGTCCGCGAACCGGCTGGTGTCGACGTCGGGCATGCGTACGTTGACCTTCAGGTCCACATCGGCCATCTCGCGCGCGAACCGGTCGATGTAGCGCTGAGCGTGCCAGCAGAGTTCGGCCGCGTCATCGAGCCGGCTGTGCTCGGCCCAGTCCGCGAACGGCAGGTTGAACAAGTCGCCGGTGGACCAGCCAAGCGCCTTGCCCAACAGCACCGTCACCTGGTTGACGGCGTGGATGGCGGCACGACCGGCCTCGCGTGCCTCAAGATGCTCGCGCTGTGCCGCCGCGTTCTCGGCGATCCGCTGGCGCAGTGCAAGCATCTGGTCGCCCATTGGGGTACCGGAGTCGATCAGCCGTTTGGTCTCGGTAGCCACGGCGGCCTTCAGCCGGTCATCGGCGTCGGCGAGTCCTTTGGCCTGCTGCCGGAGCGCGGCGTGGTCGGCGCGGGTCTGCTCGACGCGGACCCGCTGACCGTCCAGGCGAATCTTCACCGCGGCGGCCTCGGCCTCCTCGCGAGCGAGCTTCTCGTCGTGATTGCCGGCCAGCTTTGCCAGGACGCGGCGCAAACTGGTCCGGTTGAGCACATCGACGTCCGCGCGCTCCTTCGCGTACGATGCCTCGAGGTCTCGCAGCACCCGCTCCTGCCGGTGCACTTGGTCGGCGCAGGTGACGAGGCGGCGCCGTACGGTGGCTAGCAGTTGGGCGTCCTCGTACGCCCGCTGCAGTTCCGGATCGGCCATGCAGCCAGGGTAGGGACCGCTCGCAAAGCGGCGCGGGCGCGCCGCACGCTACTCGCTCGTCGCGGCCGAAGCGCCCGGTGCGGTCGTCGGCTACGACGTTCCCGTCGGCCTGGCCGGACAACTGCTCTATCCGGTGCTCGGTCTGACGGCTAGTGGACAATGGGACCCGTCGAGTCGGGCCTGGATCGTTCGTGAGAGGACCGTTCGTGAGCGCCCAACTCAGAGGGAGGGCACGGTGACCACGGTATCGATGTTCACGCTCGGCGGGACGATCGCCATGGCCAACCGTCCATCGGATAACCGGCCTGGCGGGGTGATCGCGCGCCTGACCGGCGCGGACCTGCTGGCCTCGGTGCCGGGGTTGGCGGAGACGGGTGTGACGCTCGATGTTCGCGACGCCCTGGCGGTTCCGAGCGCCAATCTCACGTTCATGCATCTCTTCGATGTCGTCGACGCGGCGTCGCAGGCGATCCGGGACGGCGCCGCCGGCGTACTCGTCACGCAGGGCACCGACACGCTTGAGGAGTCGGCATACCTGATTGACCTGATCTGGCCGCATCCGGAACCGATCGTCGTTACCGGAGCCATGCGCAACCCCACCTTGGCAGGCGCCGACGGCCCGGCGAACGTTTTGGCGTCGGTCCGGGTCGCGGCCGCGCCACAGGCGCGTGACCTGGGCGCGCTGGTGGTGTTCAACGACCAGATCCATGCCGCGCGATGGGTGCGCAAGACACACTCGACCAGCACCGCCACGTTCGTGTCCGGCAATGCCGGACCGATCGGCGCCCTGGCCGAGGACCGGATCGCGATTCTGGCCAGGCCTGCGCGGTACGCCCGGCTGCCCACGGGTGACCCGGCGGTGCGTGTCGGCCTTTACACCGCCACGCTCGACGACGACGAGAAGCTGGTCGAGGCCATCGCGGCCACATGCGATGGGCTGGTTGTCGCCGGGTACGGCGTGGGTCACGTTCCGTCGGCGATGGCGCCGGTCCTCGGTGCGATAGCCGAGCGCATGCCGGTTGTCCTGGCCTCGCGTGCAGGAAGCGGTCCGGTGCTCCGCCACACGTACGGCGCGGTGGGTTCGGAGACGGATCTGCAGCGCCGAGGGCTGATCAACGCCGGACTGCTCGATCCGTACAAGGCCCGGGTTCTGCTGAAGCTGCTGATCGGCAGCGGTACGCAACCCGCCGAGATCGCCGCGGAGTTCTCCGCTCGCGGCTGATCAGCCGCCGGAGTCGTCCAGTTCGGCGCCGTCGGGCACGTTGAGATCGTCGCGATCGTCCAGCCATCCGTGCGGCAGCACCACCCTGGCCGGGGCGTTGGTACGCCCGCGCGGCCGGCCCAGGTTCGCCTCTGGAAACGGCACGTCGTGATCGAGCTTGCCGAGCAGGTCATCCAGCTCCATCAACGAGCTGGACATGGCCATCCGCCGGCGCAGTTCGGAGCCGACCGGGAAGCCTTTGAGGTACCAGGCGACGTGCTTGCGGAAGTCGGTGACCGCCTCGCGCTCGGTACCCCACCATCGCACCAGCAGTTCGGCGTGCCGCCGCATCACCATGGCCACCTCGCCAAGGCTGGGCATGACCCGCTCCGGATGCCCGGCGAATGCCGCCGCCAGGTCGGCGAACAGCCATGGCCGGCCCAGGCAACCGCGCCCGACCACGACACCGTCGCAGCCGGTTTCGGCAACCATGCGCAGCGCGTCGTCGGCTTCCCAGATGTCGCCGTTGCCCAGGACGGGCACGTCGAGCGCCTGCTTGAGAGCGGCGATCGAGTCCCAGTCGGCCTCGCCGGAGTAGCGCTGGGCACCGGTACGGGCGTGAAGTGCCACCCACGCCGCGCCCGCATCCTGCGCGATCTGCCCGGCTTCCAGGTAGGTCAGATGATCATCGTCGATACCTTTGCGCATCTTGACAGTGACCGGGATCCCGGCCGGGGCCGCGGTGTCCACGGCGGCCTTGACGATCGCCCCGAACAGCCGGCGCTTGTACGGGATCGCCGATCCGCCGCCCTTGCTGGTGACCTTCCGCACCGAGCAGCCGAAGTTCAGGTCGATGTGATCGGCGAGACCTTCGTCGACGATCCGCCGTACCGCCGTCGCTGTCATGATCGGATCGACGCTGTACAGCTGCATGCTGCGCGGATGCTCATCCGGGCCGAATTCGATCATCCGGTCGGTTTTCGGGTTCCGGACCGCCAGTGCCACGCTGGTGATCATCTCGCAGACGTATATTCCGGCGCCCTGCTCCCGGCAGAGTTGCCGGAACGCGACATTGGTGATGCCGGCCATCGGCGCCAGGACCACCGGCGGGTCGACCGGAAAGGCGGGAGCGCCGGGTCGGGCCAGCCTCAGGCCACCGGGGATCGTCGATGTCAGCGTCACCGTCCAAGGATCTCATGCGCCCAGACCAGCGCCGGGGTGCTGTATCGCACAGCCCACAGAGCGCCCGGCGGGTGCGGCCACCGGATAGCGGAAGGCGCTGGCCGAGGCCGGCGGCCGTTGGGTTGGGTTATGCCGGATCGGGATCGGGCTGCTCCGCCTCTCGCGGCGCCGGGACGGCCTGCGCCGCCGCGCTCGGCTGATCGTCGGACCGCCGGGGGAGCGCTACGGCCGCGTACAAGCCGCCGGTCACGATCAGCAGCCCGGCGACGCTGAAGATAGTGTCGATCCGCCCGATGTGAAGGCCGAACGCCCGGCCGTGGAAGTCGCGCAGCACCGTCGACGCGAGCCAGCCGGCAACGGCTACCGAGATCATCGACGCGCTCATGTTGACCGGGTCGAAGACCGCCATCATCCGGCCCAGGTACCGCTTCGGCGTGGCCTGCAACAGCAGCGGCGTGATCGCGGTGTTGATCATGGTGACCGGGACGGCGAACGCGACCACCAGGATCAGGCCCCAGATGAACACGGTCTGCCGGGAGTACAGCACGAACAAGCCGCCGCCGAGGATGGTCGCGAGCCAGGTGGTGGTACGGGCGGAAAGCCGTCGGACCACGGCGCCGGCGGCCAGCGCGCCCGCGATCGAGCCGATTCCGAAGCACATCGAGGCCAGGCCGAACAGGTGCGGGTCGGCGTGCAGGTTGCCGGTGACGAAGAAGACATCAAGGGCGTTGATCGCCCCGGTACCAAGCTGGCACACCACGGCAACGGTCAGCAGGGTCACGAGGAACCGGTTGCCACCGAACATCTTGAGGCCGGCGACGAACTCCGGCCAGAGTCGCGGCTTCGCGGTCGCCGGCTCCGGTGACGCTGCGGTGTCGGCCACTGGGAACCGGATCGACCGGATCGCGAAGTACGAGAACACGTACGAGGCGGCGTTGAGCAGTAACGCCCACTGAAGACCGCTGGTGACCAGCAGCGGCGCCGCGATCGGCGGCCCAGCGATGGCCGCGGTGGCGCTGGTCGCCTGGCTGATACCGGCGGCTCGGGCCTGATCGGACTCGCCGGGAACGATGTCGCCGAGGACGGCGAACCGGGCCGGTGAGAAGAACCTTGCCACCGCGTTGATCATGAACACCACGACGTAGAGCACGGTCAGCCACAGCCAGACCGGCAACGAATCGGCGGGAAGCAGCGACAGCCCGGTGAGCACGGCGACCACGACCGCGCGGACGATCTCCGATGCCAGCATCGTGGCGCGATGGCTCCACCGGTCGACGAATACGCCGGCTATCGGTCCGACGATCATCGTGGCGCCGAACTCGCAGATCATCAGGCCGCTGACCGCGGCTGGAGCCCAAGCGGCGATGTGCCCGCCGGAGTCACGTGCCAAGATTGTCCCGATCCACAGGACGAGTGTGGTGTTGAAGGCGAAGTCGCCCAGTGTGGATACTGCCTGGCCGGCCCAGAGCCGGGCGTAGTCGCGGTTGATGAGTGGATTTCGGCGGCCCGGCATGGCGATCTTCTACCACATGCCGGTTCGGCGCGGGTGCCCCGATAGATCTTGGACGACTCGAAGCGCAGGCGGGGGTGTATCCGTCCAAGATTCGGATCTAAGGAGCGCAAGCCCCCGTAAGGCTTACAGTCAATGCTCGAATGTGCTCGGGAGAGCGCTTCCCCAAACCCGCCCGAAGCGGACGACCCTCGAAATAGGTGGGAAACGTCACGCCTCCTAGTGCGCAGCTCAGACGCTGTCCTACCGTGCCCGCAAGCAGATGCGTTTTCGCCCGGCGTTTACGCAAGGTTTGCCATGGTGATTAACGGGACGTAGCAGGGCGACGCTGGAGGCCACCGTGACCAAGTATGTATACGACTTCGCCGAGGGCAACAAGGACCTCAAGGACTTACTCGGCGGCAAGGGCGCGAACCTCGCCGAGATGACCAACCTCGGGCTGCCGGTGCCGCCCGGCTTCACCATCACCACCGAGGCCTGCCAGGCGTACCTGGAAAACGGGGAGACGCCGACCAGCCTCAAGGCGGAGATCGACGAGCACCTCGCCGCCCTCGAAGCGGCGATGGGCCGTAAGCTCGGCGATCCCGAGGACCCGCTGCTGGTCTCGGTTCGATCCGGGGCCAAGTTCTCGATGCCCGGGATGATGGAGACCGTCCTCAACGTCGGGCTCAATGACCGCAGCGTGTCCGGCCTGGCGCGCCGGGCCGGCGGGAACGAACGGTTCGCCTGGGACTCGTACCGGCGGCTGATCCAGATGTTCGGCAAGACCGTGTGCAACGTCCCGGGTGAGGCATTTGAGCACGCCCTCGATGACGCGAAGGCGGCCAAGAAGGTAAGTAACGACGTCGACCTGGACGGAGACGACCTCCGCAAGCTGGTCGACACGTACAAGAAGATCTTCGCCGACCACGCCGGGCGTGACTTCCCGCAGGATCCGCGTGAGCAGATGGACCTGGCCACCGACGCGGTGTTCGACTCGTGGAACGCCGACCGGGCGGTGCTCTACCGGCGTCAGGAGCGGATCCCGGCGAACCTGGGCACCGCCGTGAACATCGTTGCGATGGTGTTCGGGAACCTGGGTGACGACTCCGGTACCGGAGTCGCGTTCACGCGCGACCCGGCCACCGGCAACCAGGGCGTCTACGGCGACTACCTGCAGAACGCCCAGGGCGAGGACGTGGTCGCGGGTATCCGCAACACGGTGTCGCTCGAAGAGATGGAGCGCATCGACGCCAAGAGCTTCCGTGAGCTGATGGACATCATGTCCACGCTCGAACACCACTACAAGGACCTGTGCGACATCGAGTTCACGGTCGAGCGGGGCAAACTGTGGATGCTGCAGACGCGGGTGGGCAAGCGCACCGCCGCGGCCGCCTTCGTGATCGCCAACCAGTTGGTCGACGAGGGTCTGATCGACCTCGACGAGGCACTGAACCGGGTGACCGGTGCGCAACTCGCCCAGCTGATGTTCCCGGCGTTCGACACCAGCGGCAGCCCGAACCGGATCGCCAAGGGCATCGCGGCGTCACCGGGCGCGGCCTCGGGCACGGTGGTGTTCTCCGCCAAGGCCGCGGTCGAAGCGGCCGACCGGGGGGAGAAGGTGATCCTGGTCCGGCGCGAGACGAACCCGGACGACCTGCCCGGCATGATCGCCGCGCAGGGCATCCTGACCAGCCGCGGAGGGAAGACCTCGCACGCGGCGGTTGTCGCCCGCGGCATGGGCAAGACCTGCGTGTGCGGTGCCGAGGACATCGCCGTGGACATCACCGGCGGCAAGTTCACCGTCGGCCGCATCACGATCGCCGAGGGCGACGTGGTCTCGATCGACGGTTCCACCGGTGATGTCTACCAAGACGAGGTACCGGTCCAGCCATCCGAGGTGGTTCAGTACTTCGAGGGCACGCTGCCGGCGACGGCCAGCCCGCTGGTCGCGGCCGTGGATCGGGTGATGTCACACGCCGATGCCCGGCGCCGGCTGCGCGTGCGGACCAACGCCGACAACGCGGACGACTCCCGCCGGGCGCGCCGGTTCGGCGCCGAGGGCATCGGCCTGTGCCGGACCGAGCACATGTTCCTTGGCGATCGCCGGGAACTGGTCGAGCGGCTGATCCTCGCCCACGAGAACGACGAGCGCGAGGCGGCGTTGAACGCCCTGCTCCCGCTACAGCGCGACGACTTCGTGCAGATCTTCCGGGCCATGGACGGCCTGCCGGTGACGATCCGGCTGATCGACCCGCCGTTGCACGAGTTCCTGCCGCCGCTGGAAGATCTGGCGGTCAAGGTGGCGGTGGCTGAGGCCAGCGGCCGGGACCCGGGACACGACGCTGACCTGCTGGCCGCGGTCCGCCGGATGCACGAGCAGAACCCGATGCTGGGGCTGCGCGGGGTACGCCTGGGCCTGGTCATTCCCGGCCTGTTCGCGATGCAGGTCCGTTCGATCGCCGAGGCCGCCGCGGTGGTGACCACCGAAGGCGGTGACCCGCGCCCGGAGATCATGGTCCCCCTGGTGGGGGCGGTCCAGGAACTGGAGACGGTACGCCAGGAAGCGCGCGAAGTGCTCGCCGACGTCGCGTCGTCGAGTGGCGTCGACGTGTCGGCGTTGATCGGCACCATGATCGAGGTACCGAGAGCGGCGCTGACCGCGGGCCAGATCGCCGAGGCCGCCGAGTTCTTTTCCTTCGGTACCAACGACCTCACCCAGATGGGCTGGGGGTTCTCCCGCGACGACGTCGAAGGATCGTTCTTCACCCGCTATCTGGATCTCGGCATCTTCGGTGTGTCGCCGTTCGAGTCGATAGACCGGGACGGCATCGGTCGGCTGATCCGGATCGCCGTCGAAGAGGGCCGCGCCACTCGCCCGGATCTGAAGATCGGCGTATGCGGCGAGCACGGGGGTGACCCGGATTCGGTGCACTTCTTCAACGACGCGGGTCTCGACTACGTGTCATGCTCGCCGTTCCGGGTCCCGGTGGCCCGGCTGGAGGCCGGCCGGGCGGTGCTGAGCAGCGGAGGTTCGGACTCCCGCTGAGGCGCCGGCTGACGGCGGGCTGACGTCGGTCCGACGGCAGCCCGACCGGGCAAGTGCGTGGACTTCGCCTCGTCACAGCGTGGTGAGGGGGCGAAGCCCACGCACTTGCCCGGAATCGGTCGCGTGCGAGCATAGGTGCAGGTCGTGGATCAGCCGACGACCCGGCCGGGGCGGTCGGGCGTCGGCTTCCGCACCGAAAGAACGCACGTTTCGTACCAAAGGAGCCCGCACCGTGACCAACGGCCTGATCGATCGACCGGCGACCGGCGCCGACGCCGCCACACTGGCGGACCTGTTCAACGCCTCGGAAGTCGCGGCCGGCGGGCATCCGCATACCACTGAGGAGGAACAACGCGTCTTGTTGAGCCGCTGGGTCACCGACCCGGAGCGCAACACGCGCGGGCTGTTCACCCCGGACGGGACCATCGTCGCCTTCGCCGCGGTATCGGTCCCTCCACCGGGCGGAGACCAGGTCGACCTGCCCGGCGCGGTACGCCCGCAGTGGCGCCGCCGTGGTCTGGGTCGTGACCTGATGTCGTGGCAGCTGGATCGTGCCGCCGCCGTGCGCCGTGAGGTGGCGCCCGAGGCGACATGGCAGCTGCAGACCGGCACGCTGCAGGGTGATGAGTCAGCGGTGCGGATGCTGGAACTCAATGGTTTCAGCTTGGTGCGCTACTTCTTCGACATGGAGGCGGCGACGGCCGGGGGTCACGCCGTTTCGGTGCCGGACGGCCTTGCGCTGTCGACGTACCGTCCGGACCTGGAGCACGCTCTGTATGACGCGCACATGGAGGCGTTCGCCGATCACTGGGGCTTCCAGCAACGCCCGTACGAGGTATGGGCCGCCGTCACGGTCGGCAATCCCCGGTTCCTCCCCGACCTGTCCCGGATCGTGATCGACGGTGACCAGATAGCCGCGTACCTGCTCAGCTATACGAGCCAGCCGGGTGGGCTCTACATCGGGCAGATCGGCACCCGTCGGCCATGGCGGCGGCGGGGCCTCGCGTCGCTGATGATCGGTGACGCGCTGCTGGCCGCGAGCCGGGCGGGCCTGGTCACGGCCAGCCTGGGCGTGGACGTGGACAGCCCTACCGGTGCCGTCAGCGTCTACGAGCGAGCCGGATTCTCGGTACGGTCGCGATGGATCGCCTACCAGCGGCCGATCGGGCCGGCGTGACCTTCTCGGTACGGCCGATGATCGCACCGTGCGACGTCGACGAACTGTTCGATGCGCGACTCAAGGATCACGCCATGCCGTAGCGGGTTCCGGGGGCTACGCTCAGCCGTGATGGTCACCACCGAATCGGACGCCGAGCGTTTCGTTGACGAAGCGCCGAAGGATCCTGCCACGGGGCCGAGTGACGGGCGGTCGGCATTTCAGCGTGACCGGGCTCGCGTCCTGCATTCGGAGGCGTTCCGGCGGCTGGCCGCCAAGACGCAGGTCCACACCGCCGGCACCGACGACTTCCTACGGACCCGGCTGACCCATTCCCTGGAAGTCGCGCAGATCGCCCGCGAGATGGGTGCCCGCCTCGGCTGCGACCCGGACGTCGTCGACACCGCCGGGCTCGCCCACGACCTTGGGCATCCGCCGTTCGGCCACAACGGTGAGGACGCGCTCAACGAGGTGGGGCAGGCCTGCGGTGGCTTCGAGGGCAATGCCCAGACACTGCGCGTGCTCACCCGGCTGGAAGCGAAGGTGCTGGATCCGGCCGGCCGGTCCGCTGGGCTCAATCTGACCCGGGCGACCCTGGACGCGTGCAGCAAGTACCCCTGGCCGAGACAGGCCGGAAAGCGCAAGTTCGGCGTGTATGCCGATGACGCTCCGGTATTCGACTGGATGCGCGCGGTCGCGCCCGCGGAGCGGGTGGTGTGCCTGGAGGCCCAGGTGATGGACTGGTCCGACGATGTCGCGTACTCCGTGCATGACGTCGAGGACGGCATCCACGGCGGCTATCTGAAACCCAGCATCCTCCGTGACGACATCTCCGAGCGTGAGGCCCTGTGCGCCGACGTCGCCGCCGAATACTCGCCGGAGACGCCCGGCGACCTGCTCGGCGTGCTTGACTCTCTGCTCGACGATCCGGCGTTGGAGCCGATGTTCTCCTTCGACGGCTCGCATCGCAGCCTGGTCGGCCTCAAGTCGGCCACGTCCGTGTTGACCGGCCGGTTCGTGGCGGCGGCACTGAAGGAGACGCGGCGCCTGGCCGGCACCGACCGGGTCTCGCGCTACGGTGCCGGCTTGACGGTTCCACGGCGCTCGCGCGCTGAATGCGCGCTGCTGAAGGGTATGGCGCTGCGCTACGTGATGCGGCGCCCCGGGGCCGCGGACCGGTACGCGAGGCAGTACGAGGTGCTGGTGGACCTGGTGGCGGCGCTGTCCGACCGGGGCGCGGACGCGATGGACGCGATGTTCGCGCCGCTGTTCCGGGCCGCTGGCGATGACCGCACCCGGCTACGGGTCATCATCGATCAGGTGGCGAGCCTGACCGATCCGGCCGCGCTGACATGGCACGCCCGGCTTTGTGGATAGGGTAGATACATGACTGTCTTTGTGATCGTGGGCGCCTCCCTAGCCGGCGCGAAGGCCGCCGAGACGCTGCGGAAGGATGGTTTCGACGGCCGCGTCGTGCTGGTCGGTGACGAGACGTCCCGGCCGTATGAGAGGCCGCCGCTGTCCAAGGGCTACCTGCACGGGACCGATTCGCGCGACAAGGCGTTCGTGCATGACGAGGGCTGGTACGGCGAGAATGACGTGGACCTGCTCCTCGGAGTCGCGGCCACGTCGATCGATCGCGCCGATCACACCTTGACGCTCGACGGGTTCGAGCCGATGCGCTACGACAAGCTGCTGCTGGCGACCGGCTCCCGGCCGCGGAAGCTGGACGTGCCGGGTTCCGACCTGTCCGGCATCCGCTATCTCCGGACGCTGCCGGATGCCGATGCGTTGCTGGATCACTTGAAGCCCGGTGCCCGGGTAGTCATCATCGGCGCGGGCTGGATCGGGCTGGAGACGGCGGCGGCGGCCGTTGACCGGGGTGGTTCCGCGACCGTGATCGAGAGGGACACGCTGCCGTTGCGGCGGGTGCTCGGTGATGAGGTCGCCGCGATCTACGCGGCGCTGCATCGCGCGCACGGCGTGGACTTCCGGTTCGGGTCCGGCATCACTGAGTTCCTCGGCTCCGGCAGCACGTTGACCGGCGTACGGCTGACCGACGGCACTGTCGTTCCCGCCGACGTCGCCGTGGTTGGTGTCGGTATCGTCCCGAACGTGGAGCTGGCCTCCGAGGCCGGCATCGAGGTGGAAAACGGCATCGCTACCGACGCGTCGCTGCGAACGTCCGACCCGGACGTGTACGCGTGCGGCGACGTGGCGTTCTCGTTCAATCCGCTGCTGGGCAAGCGGATCCGGGTGGAGCACTGGGCCAATGCGCTGAACGGCGGACCGGCGGCCGCGCGCGCCATGCTCGGCCAGGACGTAGTTTACGACCGGGTGCCGTACTTCTATTCCGATCAGTACGACCTCGGTATGGAGTACTCCGGTTATGTCGAGCCCGGCGGGTACGACCAGGTCGTCTTCCGGGGCAGCACCGAGGTCGTCGGCGGGAAGGCACCGGAGTTCCTGGCGTTCTGGGTCGCCGGCGGCCGGGTGCTCGCGGGCATGAACGCCAACGTCTGGGACGTCACGCCGGACGTTCAGAAGCTGGTCCGTGCGGGGTATGCCGGCAAGGCGGTCGATCTGGACCGGCTCGCCGATCCCGACGTACCGCTGGCCGATCTTTTCGGCTGACCGCCATGTCCTTCATGGCTGACCGCCATGTCGAGCCCGTTCCCCGGCCGCACGGCTGGGCCGCTTCCTAGATGCCCGCTGACCGCTGTGCCTGCTGACCCCGTTGCCGGCGCCGGCGTGTGCCGCGCAGTGATGCACTCGCACCCGCGGCCCCGATCGGCTCAGAACTGGACCGGCATGGTGGCGAGCGCCACGACCGCACCGATCAGGGCGACAGTCGCCAGGCTGACCAGCAGCACCTGACTGCCATGCCCGCGGGCCCTGCTGGCGATTCCGGAGAAGAACAGGACCAGGGCGAAGATGACGGCGGTCAGCACGTAGTTGTCTCCGCGCTGATTGGCGCGCCGCGCGATCGCCGACAGGCGGTCGGCACTTGCCGCCTCCCGGTCCGCCGACGCGCTCGCCGCCAGCTGATATTGAGGCATCGAGAACGGGGTTGGCGGCGCATCCGGATTTGTCAGGGGATGGGTTGCGAGCCAAGCGTCCACGGCCGGTTTGAACTCCGGCCGGAACCGCTGGAACAGGAACCCGGACACGGAATTCGGATCCGGCGTGTAATCGCCGGCCGTCCGTTTCGAAGGATCCGCGATGATCTCTTGATTCAGAGCGTTCAGCCACGCCGTGAAGCTGATCACGTCAATGGTTCGCAGTTGCGTCGCCTCGGTGGTCAGCCGGTTGGCGTCGGTGCGGGCGGCACCGGCCGCCGCGTAGGAGTTGGCCTGGACCCCGCTCCATTTGGTGCTCTGGAACCCGGCCCAGGCCGTCGCGACCGCGGCCAGCGCCATGATCACGGTTAACCACAGGTCGAACTTCGTCGCCTCCGAAGAATCGCCCTTCTCGGACATACTCCGTGTGTAACACCTATACGGGTGGCCGCCGACAAAATTGTGTAATCCTCTTGCTCGCTGCGCGATGTCAAGCCCCGGCGCTCAGGCGGGTTTCACGGACCGGACGAGATCACGTACGGTCAAGCGGTGACGGTCGAATGAAGTTGGTGGTGATCGGCGCCGGCGGTATCGGCGGCTACTTCGGTGCGCGCCTGGCCACGGCCGGCGCCGAGGTGGTTTTCGTGGCCCGCGGCGCGCACTTGCGAGCGCTCCGCGAAACCGGCCTGTTCGTCGACAGCGTGTCCGGCGACTTCCGCGTCCACCCGGTGACCGCGACCGACGACCCGGGCGAGATCGGCCCGGCCGACGCGGTGCTGTTGTGCGTCAAGACGTGGCAGCTACCGCAGGCCATTCCCATGCTGCCGACGTTGGTCGGCCCGGGTACCGCCGTGGTCACCACGCAGAACGGCGTGGACGCTCCGGATCAGGTGGCGGCCGCCGTCGGCCGGGACGCGGTGCTGCCCGGCCTGGCCAAGATCTTCAGCAGCGTGGCCGCCCCGGGGCGGATCTCGCACGTCGGCGGGCCGGCATCATTGGCCTTCGGCGAGTGGGACAACCGCCGCACAGATCGGGTGTCGGACCTGAAAGCGCTCCTTCGCGGCGCCGGCGTGGACGCCTCGGTACCCGCGGACATCTGGGCCGAGTTGTGGGCCAAGATGCTGTTCGTGGTGCCGTTCGGCACGCTCGGCGCGGCGTCCGGCGTGCCGATCGGGGCGCTGCGGTCCCGGCCCGGCACCCGGCAGGCCCTAGTCGAGGCCATGGGTGAGATCGAGGCCATCGCCCGCGCCCGCGGAATTGGACTTCCCAGCGGCATCGTCGAGAAGACACTCACCTTCGTCGACCAGCAGCCCGCGGGTGCGACGTCGTCCCTGCAGCGAGACCTGCTCGCCGGCCGCCCATCCGAACTGGAGGCATGGGCCGGCAGCGTGGTCCGGCTCGGCCGGGAGAGCGGCGTGGCGACGCCGGTGCATGGGCTGCTCTATGAGCTGCTCGCGGCGCGTGCTGGGCAAAGCCCGGCCGGGTGAGCCTCGGGGTGGGACACATCACTACTTCAGCGGTACGACGTGTGAGCCCCCAGCGCCATCACTCCACCCGCACGTCTAGCCCGTACGCGGTCGCCACCACGACGGCCTGCTGCCAGTCGATGATCGCGCCTCGCATGGTTGCCTGGGCCAAATCGACCCCGGTCAGATCGGATCCACGCAGGTCGGCACCGGAGAAGGTGGCCTTCACGACCGATGAGCCGGACAGGTCGACCCGCCGGAGCGCGGCACCGTCGAGCCGGGCGCTGCTCAGGTCGGCTTCGCGCATCCGCAGGTCGGCGAAGGTGGCGGAGCGTAGCTCGGCGGCGCCCAGATGTACGAACGACCAGTCTCCGCCGGTAACCGAGAGCTGGTCGAAGCGGCAACCGTCGAACGCCGTACCGATCAGCTTGCAGTCGGCGAGCGTGGCGCTGAACAGGTTGCATCCTTCGAACCTGCAGTTGGTGAACGCGGCGCCGGTGTGGGTGGAAGCGTTGAAGCGAACATTGCGGAACACACACTCGTCGAACGTCGCCCCGGACGTGGAGGTCGATTCGGTGAGATCGACGTCGACGAAGAGCGTGTGTTCAACGGTCCGTCCGGTGTAGTCCTCGCCGTAGAGATCTTCGCCGGAGATGGTCGCGGTAGTGATCGTCGGTTGGGTGCCTGGACTCATGGCCCGACGATACGGGAGGCAACGTCGGCCACCGGAGTCGCCGGGAGCCGAATGATCACCTGAGAGTGAGGTAACAAACCCCTCAAAACCCGCTATTTTCGTGGACGGTCATCCATTAGCGGTGCTAAAGATCGGTCATGGCATCGCTTGTCGCGAAACCGCCCGGAACGAGACGGCCTTACTGTGCTTTCCCGAGCCCGGGCGTGACATGAACGCGGGCGCAACCGACCGGCCGTTCGTGAAACGCCGCCTCGCCGTGACGCTGTCATGGGGCGCCATCATCGGCCAGACCCTGTTCACCGTCGCCTGGATCGTGAGCGACTCGCTCCAGCGGGGTGCGTTCTCGCCGCTACGCGAGAACATCAGCGACCTCGGTGCCCTGACCGCCACCTATCCGTGGATCATCCGTACCGCGCAGGGCATCAGCGGCTTGCTGACCATCTGCTTTGCGATCTTCGTACTGGGGCCCACCCTGGTGCTTCCCGGCCAGCGGACCGCGCTGGGTGCGTGGCTGCTCGCACTGTCCGGGGTCGCCGTAGACGACCTGAGCGACGCGTTCTTCCAACTCGACTGTCGCGGATCCGATCCCGGGTGCACGACGGCGGCGTCGATGGCTTCCTGGCATGGCCGGATCCATGCCATCGTCGGCACCGTCACCTTCATCCTGATGGTGGTGGCGCCGTTCGTTCTGGCCCGGTCGATGCGCAAGCTGCCCAGGTGGCGGTCGCTCGCACGGCCGACCAGGTATTTCGGTGCCGGATTGGGTGTGCTGCTGGTGGCGTACGCCGGGCTGACCGGCCAGGACGGCGTTGGCACCCTGCAGCGGGTGATCGCCCTATCCGCGTCGGCCGGCGTGTGCCTGCTCGCCGTGCGAGTGGTACGTCTCCATCGAATGACGCCGGCGCTCGCCGGCTAGCCCACGGCGGGCCACGAGGACCGAGCGGTCCCCTTCCGCAGACCGATCCGCTCCGGCATGTCACATCAGCGGCACCGTCGACGTCCTCTTTACGGGGGCACGGGGACGGGCGCCGGTCGCCGGCGCCCGCCCCCCAACGTCCGCCCGGGTTTGCCCGCGGCTGTGCGGGGTATGGGCCGGTCATGGCACTCGCGTCGGCGCCGACCCGGGGTGGAGCGGATCCGGAGCGGATCGGCCCATACACGGTGCTCGGCCGCATTGGCCACGGTGGCGCCGCCCGCGTCTATCGAGCCGCTTCGGTGAAGACCGGGCCGGTAGCGGTGAAGTTGCTGCACGGCGACGCGGCTCGCCAGGACTCCGCGCTGGATCTGGCGGCGTGGGAGTTTGACATGGGCCGCCGAGTGAACTCGGAGTTCACCGCCGGGCCGGTCGGGTTTGGCCCATCGCCGGGCGGCGCGTACCTGGTGACGCGGCTGATGCCGCGCTTCGGGCCGCTGTCGCGCGCACGGCGTGGCACATTCACCGCCTCGCAACTGTGGCGGACCGCCGCCGCGATCGCCCGCGCGATCGCCGCCGCACACGCGTGCGGTGTCATCCATTGCGACATCAAGCCCGCGAACCTGCTGGTGTACGGCGATCGTGTGCGCCTGATCGACTTCGGCATCGCCCGGCTCGCCGCCGACCAGCCCGCGGCCACGCCGTATGTGCACTTCAGCCGTGGCTGGGCGGCGCCCGAACAGATGTTGCCGGACCCGTTGACTCCGGCCGTGGACGTGTTCGCCTGGGGCTGCGTGATGACATCCATGGCGACCGGGTCCGGGCCGTTTCGTGCCGGAAAAGATCGTGACTGGCCGCGACGAGTTCGCCACCAGGCGCCACGGGTATCGGGCCTGCCGCGTGCGCTGGAGCACCTGGTGCGAGCCGCACTTGCCCCGGAGGCGGCCGACCGGCCGTCGGCGGACGAGCTCGCGTCCGGGTGCGACGTCCCACAGCGGATACCGACCCCCGGCACGCCGCGGGCGCGATTCGACGAGCGTCGGGTGCCGGCCGCGGCCTGACCTGGTGACCTGGCGAATCAGAGCCTGATGAGGCCGGCGTTGGTCGGGTCGAATCCGCACGACTCGAAGTAGAAGTGGCGCAGATGGTCTTCGAAGTCGACATGAAGCCACTCGCACCCGGACGCCCGGGCCCGGTCGGCCGCGATCGAGATCAGGGTGGTGCCGACCCCGCGACGCTGCGCGGCCTGGGCGGTCACCGTGTCCAGGATGAACGCGTGCACGGCACCGTCCCACGCGACGTTGACGAAACCGATCAGAGCACCGGCGTGGTCGCGGGCGGTCACCCAACCCAGGCTGTGGGCGGTGACCTGACCCCACCAGTCGTTGGCCCGGTTGGCCGGCCGCTCGAAGCCGGCGGCGTGCAAGGTCTCTACCTCCGGGCTGGCGAACGCCCCCCGCCATTCGTAGCTGATCGTCATAACGGCGCACGGTACCCGGTGGTGCCGGCTCCCACCTGGCGGAGCCGATCGCGACTTTGTCGGACCCAGCGGTCAGAATCGTCGGGTGACCGAGACCTTGCTCAGCACGGAGGCGTGCCTGACGGCGCTGGAAAGCCAGATGGACGCATTCGAAGCGATCGCGCGCACCGCAGACCCGGCGCTCCCGGTTGCGATCAGCCGGAAGTGGGGTCTGGCCGGCCTGGTCAACCATCTTGGCCGGGTGCACCTGTGGGCCGCCGACACGTTGGCTACCGGCTCGCGGGGCAACTCGTTCCCGGGCGTTCCGGACGGCGCGGACCTCGCGCAGTGGTACCGGGGATGCGCTGATCGGCTGCTCACCGAGTTGCGGGCCGCCGATCCGAACGACCCATGCTGGAACTTCTCGGTGGTCCCGCGTGTCAAGGCGTTCTGGTTCCGGCGGCAACTGCACGAGACGACGATTCATCGGTACGACGCCGACGCCGCGTGCGGGGCCATCACCACGATTCCGGCGGAGATCGCCGGTGACGGGATCGACGAGGTGCTGCGTACGATGATGCCGGTCGGGCACCGCTGGGAGGGCAAGCCGGCTCCGGAACTGACCGGACCGATCGTGGTGCGTGCCGGCGACACCGGCCAACGCTGGGTGATCGAGCCGACCGGTGGCCCGGTCCCGGCCGCCGACGGTCCGAGGGTGGACCCGGTCGCGGAGCCCGTGGCCACGGTCGACGGCGACGCGGCCACGCTCTACCTATGGTTGTGGCAGCGGGCACCGTTCGGGTCCGTGCGGATCAGCGGCGACGTGAACCCGGTGCGCCAATTGCTGGAATCGCAGATCACGCCGTAGCCGGATAAGCGATCACAGCCCGGTGCTCGGATCCGGGACGGTCACCTTCGCCGGTACCGTGGCGCCGAAGACGGTTGCGACGAGATCGCTGACCGCGTGCACGCCGTCGCCGATCGCCAGCCCGGCCGGGAGGTCGTACATCAGAGCCACGAGGTAGCGCTGGTGCGGCCCGGCGAATCCGACGGCGTTGGTCACCCAATGCTTCGACCCGTTGTCCGGTTCGATCGACCAGCCGTCCTTCGTGCCAGGGTGAAGCGACCCGCCGGCGGCCCAGACTCCCCATTGCTGGATCGATCCGACGTGCTGCATCGCGTTGACCACGTAGCCGCGGTCGCTCGAGTCGAGCTTGGTCATGATGTATTTGATGAGGTGCATCAGGTCTTCCGGGGTGCACTTCATGTGTCCCCAGAACCGCTTGAAGCCGTCGATGAAAGTCAGCTTCGTCATTCCGTACGTCGACTGCATCCGGGGCACCAGCGCGTCGTTGCCGTATTTGTGCCACAGTTCGGTGGCGGCGGCATCGCTGGACCAGTTCAGGATGTCGGCGATGTCGCTGCGGTCGGTGGCGTTGAGCTGGATGGAGCCGGCCCGGTTCTTCTCCAGCAGCTCGGTAACGATGGCCAGCTTGATGGTGGACGCGGTCCAGGTCAGGTGCGTCGTGGTTCCGACCCGGTGAGTAGCACCGGTGTCCCGGTCGTAGACGATGATGCCGAGCACGCCCGGCTTGGAGGCGACAAGCCGTCTCGCGGCCGATAGCCGCGCCGCGGTGATGAGGCTTGGCGTGGTGGCCGGACCGGGCTCGTGTGACGGTGTGACGGCGGTGGCCGGCTTTCCCGATCCTGAGGTGGACGGCGACGCGCCCGGCATGGGACTGCCCGAGACCGCGGGCAGCGAGCCCGAGTCCCAGGTGGCGGCTGCGGGCGAGCCGCACGCGGCGAGGGCCAGGCCGACGCCGGCCACGATCAACGCCCGTAACGCCTTGGCCACGTCCATCTCCTCATGCCGGCCACGCGTGCCGTGGTGGCAACGCTGGCGGCGTCGAGGGTACCGGGCAAAGCCGCGTTCCATAACCTGCCGATCAGCCATGACCACGTCAATACGCCGCCGGACTCGCCACGTCCGGCTCAGCCGGCAACCGTCCCTAGCATCGCCGCCGCCGCGCGGCAGCGGCTGGTCTCGCCGAGCACATCGGTACTGTCGACGGCCTGGTCGATAGCGCCGGGCAGGCTCGGCACCTCGCCGCCGTGCCGGTACCCGTTGCGGGCGAGCACGGCACGCACCGACGGATCGGCGATGGCCGCGCACAACGCGGCCGCGTACCGCTCGCCGCCCGGCACCAGGATGTCCCGGGCGTGGAACTGGCGCGGTGCCGGATCGACCGGCGCCGCCAGCCCGAGGGCGTTGGTAGCGATGCCGAGAACGTGCCCGGCGGCGCCGAGGGCCGCTTCACGTTCCCGCCACTGCGCGGCCGCGAGCGCACGATCGAGGTGGCCGCGCAGTTCAGCGGCCATGTCAAGCCCCGCGAACGCGCTACCCAGCCACTTCGAGTACGGCGGGTAGCGTCGCTCGACCAGCATGGCCAGCCGCATCATGTCCCGGGCCAGCCGGGCGGCCACCACACGGGACCCGAGATCGTCGCCGCGGGCACCGGCCCGCCCGACGAATGGCTCCTCCTGGCCGATCCGCAACCAGGTGGCGGCCAGCGCATAACGCCAGACGTCGTCCGGGTACCAGTCGAGTGCCCGGCGCCGCTCGGCCAGCGCCCGGTCCGGATCGCTGAAGACCGCGCCGGCCGTCAGCGTCCCGAGCACTTGGGTCGGGATCAGCAGCCAGTCGGTGACTCGCAGGCCGCGAGCCGGATCCGCCCCCAGCCAGCCGGTGAAGTATCCGGCGGGAGTGTGCACCTCGACCTGGTGCCGAGGCGGTTCGCCGTCATGGCGGGGGTACCGGATCGGCATGCCGTCGAACGTCCCGTCCAGGTCGTCGAAGAGCCGCCGCACCGGATCCACGTCGGCGTCCGGCACGAAGATCTGTACCCGCGGGCCGAAGCCATGATCGGGCGAGACCTCGTCGTCGAAGCCGAGGACCTCGGACCGGCGCCAAGCAGGGCCGCACCATGCGGCCAGCCGGCCAGCAGCGGGGCGATCCGCTGCTGGTAGAAGCGCCGGGCCAGCCGGATTCCTGGCCCATCGCGATCGCTGATCACGTTCCGGACGCTAGCTGGTGCCGTCGGCTTCGTCACCTGGGTTACCCGCCAGGCATGAAGGAACGGTCTTGGTCGGAGAGGGGGAAATGACCGGAATCAGCCGGCCTAGTGGGATGGCAACGCGGACCTGCGCGCAGCCGGCTCTCACCAGCTGTGCAGGCGGGACAGCCGGTCCGGATCGGAGAAGAACATGTCGCACGAGGCGAGCATCTCCTCGCGGGGGGCCAGGCGGCGCCGTACGTGCGGTTCCGGGCCTTCGGGCAGGGCGTGAAACAGCGCACGCATCGCCCTGCGATCGCGGGCGGTGACTGGCAGCGACGCGAGCGTACGGGCGGCGTTGACCAGCTTGTCGAGTTCCCGGTCCAGTTCGGCGATGGTCATGGTGGCCAGGTCGGCATCGGAGAGATCACGCTCGGGCGGTGGCGGGCCGTCGGCGCCGGAGAACTCGTCTACGTACCAGGCGCAGATCGCCAGGCACCCGGCCTTGTCCGGCAAGTTGGTCCGGGTCCGGTACTCGGGAATCACTTCGGCGAAGAGCTTCTCGACGTCGAGCCAGCAGGCGTCGTCGCCGTACTGCGCGCCGACCCAGCGGAACGACTCGCGTACCGCCGCGATCTTCGCGACGAGATCCAGCCGTGCGGCATCCATGGGTACACCGTATTGGCCGTGCCGGGTGCCGGACGATCCGCGCCGCTGGCAGGATCGACGGGGGAGGCGATCGGCAGGGAGCCGATCGACGAAGGAAATAGACGAAGGAAATAGCAGCATGGTCGGGCGATCGCGCGGTGAGAGGCTGGTGACCACCTGATGACCCGTTACGGGGCCATGTACGGGCCGGATTTCACGTTCCTGGGCGTGCCGGCATGCGACTGGCGGGAACCGGACACGTACGCGGACGCGGATGTGGTGATCATCGGTGCGCCGTTCGACGGCGGTACCTCGCACCGGCCCGGTACCCGGTTCGGCCCCAGCGCCATCCGGGGTACCGACTACCTGCCGCATGACGGCTCGCGACCGCATATGGCGATGCGCGTCGATGCCCTGACGGAGGACCTGATCGTCAAGGACGCGGGCGATCTTGAGGTGTTCAGCGGTGAGGTGCAGCGCAGCTGCGCGACCATCGAGGAAGCGGTCGAGTTCGTGTCGACGCACGGCGCGATTCCACTGATCCTGGGTGGTGATCACACCATCACCTGGCCGGACGTCACCGGCGTGTCGCGGCATCACGGCGCCGGTCGCGTGTCGGTCATCCACTTCGACGCTCACGCCGACACCGGCAACATCGAGTTCGGGTCGCTGTATGGGCACGGCCAGCCGATGCGCCGGCTGATCGAGTCGGGCGCCGTGCGTGGCGACCGGTTCCTGCAGGTCGGGCTGCGCGGGTACTGGCCGGAACCGGCCACCCTGGCCTGGATGGCCGAGCAGGGCATGAACTCGTTCCACATGAGCGAGATCGTGACGCGCGGGCTGGATAGCGTGCTCGACCAGGCGTTCGCGATTGCCCTCGACGAGTGTCACGCGACGTTCCTGTCGGTCGACATAGACGTCTGCGATCCCGGGCACGCGCCCGGCACCGGAACGCCGGAACCGGGCGGCCTCACCTCGCGACAGCTGCTCGACGCGGTGTCCCGGATCTGCTACGAGCTACCGGTGGCCGGCATGGACGTGGTGGAGGTGTCGCCGCCGTACGACCACGCGGACATTACCGCGATGCTCGGCAACCGGGTGGTGCTCGAAGCCTTGTCCGGGATGGCCCGGCGCCGGAAGGACGAGCGTGACGGATTGCCGACACGCTGGGATCGCTCCACGCCGCTGTTGCGTGATCGCGGTCGCGCGCCGGAACAGTGATCGGGATCCGGTGTTTCGCCCGGGACCCGCGGTCCGGTCCGCGAGGATAGGCTGACCGCGTGTTGCCCTGGGATGTAGAGCTGGCCGGACAGCTCGACCGCCATGTCCTCGATTCGACGCTATTGCGGGACAATCCGCTCGGGGACCCCTGGCAGCGGCCGCTATGGGTGTACACCCCGCCCGGCTACGCCGAATCCACCGAGCACCTGCCGTCCGTCTACGTCATTCAGGGCTATACCGGCCACCTCGGCATGTGGCTGAATCGGATGCCGTTCCGGCAGCCGTTCATCGAGACCGCGGATCAGGTCTTCGCCTCCGGCGAGGCACCCGGCGTCATCATCGTCTATGTCGACGCCTGGACTGCCTACGGCGGGAGCCAGTTCGTCGATTCGATCGGCACCGGCATGTACCACTCGTACCTTTGCGAGGAGGTGCTGCCGTTCGTCGACGACACCTATCGCACCTTGCGCAACCGCGAGTCACGCGCGATAACGGGCAAGTCGTCCGGCGGTTTCGGTGCGATGATCACGCCGATGCTGCGGCCCGACCTGTTCGGCGCACTGGCCACCCACGCCGGGGACAACCTCTACGAGCTGTGTTATGGCCCCGACTTCGGACCGCTGGCCAGAGCGCTCCGCGATTACGACGGCGACATCATGAAGTGGTGGGACGACTTTCGTAGAAGGCCTTCGTTCACCAAGGCAGCCGACGCCACGTTGCTCGGCATGCTCGGAGTAGCGGCGGCGTTCTCACCACGTCCGGACGGGTCGCCGGAGTTGCCATGCGACCCCAGGACCGGGCAGATCATCCCCGATGTCTGGGAGCGCTGGCTGACCTGGGACCCGGTCCGCATGATCGACCGGTACGCCGACGCGCTGCGTGGCCTTCATTCCATCTGGATCGACGCCGGTACCCGCGATGAGCACTTTCTCGACCTGGGCGCGGTGGCGTTCCGCGAAGGCTTGGCCCGCATCGGTGTGCCGGACGAGGCGATCTACTTCGAGCTGTTCGACGCCGGTCACGGCGGCATCGACTACCGCTACCCGATGTCACTGGCCTGGCTGGCACACCGACTGTCCCGGTCATAGCTGCCGGTCACGGTCATGGCAGCCGGTCACGGTCATGGCAGCCGGTCCCGGTCATAGCCCGGCACCGGCTCGGCCGCCGCGGTGGCCGCCGAGCAGCAGCCGGCGTTCCTGGCGCTGCCTGAGGTGCAGGTAAGCCAGGGACGACAGTGCGACGCCCAGCGCCCACAGCAGGTACAGCCCGGTCAGCGCCATCAAGCCGACAACCGCGATCAGAGCGGCCACCGAGCCACGCCAGGCCCAGGTGCGCCGCGGCAGCAGTTTCATCGCCGACAACATGCCCAGCAGGTAAACCAGTGTGAACGCACCCGTGGTCAGCAGCACCGCGCCCTTGGTGCTGAGCCCGCCGAAGTAGGCCACGGCCAGCGCGGTTGACGCCAGCGTGGTGCAGATGGTGAGGCTCCGCCGCGGGACCTGCCCAGCACTGCTTCCGCGGGCGAACCACTCGGGAAGGGCGCCGTCGCGTCCGAGTGCGGCGCCGAGCCGGCTGCTACCGGCGAAGTACGCGTTCATGGTTCCGGCGGTCATCACCAGAGCCGCGACCGCGGTGATCTGCCGCGCTGGGCCTCCGATACCGATCGCGAGCAACTCGCTCAGTGGCGCTCCGGTGGAACCGGCCCTCGGACCGAGCACCAGGACACTGGCGACGGCTACGCCGAAGTACAGGACGCCGACCACCACGAGCGCGATCGCGGTGGCCCGTGGTACGCCCCGTCCTGGATCGCGGAAGTCGCCGGCCAGTGAGGTCACCGCTTCCCAGCCCGCGAATCCCCAGACCAGCACTGCCGCGGCCGGGCCGATGGCGGTCCAGCCGTGCGGCGCGAACGGATGCAGGTTGGCCGGCTGTGCATGCGGCAACGAGGCAGCGGTGGCGGTGACCAGCAGCACGGCAAGCAGCACAGCGAGGCCGAGCTGTACCTTGCCCGATACCCGGACGCCGCCCGCGTTTGAAGCCGTGACCAGCATGATCAGACCGAACGCGGTGAGGAACATGGTGGTGCGGCCGCCGCCGAACGCCGAGGCCACGTAGGCCCCGCCGAACAATGCGGCAGGCGGCGCGCCAACCGGTACGGCGAAATAGAACGCCCAGCCGACTATTGCCGCGGTTCGTGGCCCGAACGCCTTGCGGACGTACGTGGAAACGCCGCCGCCGTCCGGATAACGGGCACCAAGCGCGGCGAACGATGTGGCGAGCGGGACGGACAGCACGATCAGCAGGAGCCACGCGATCAGCGATGCCGGTCCGGCGACGCCGGCGGCCAGGGCAGGCAGGGCGATCACGCCGGTTCCGAGGACCGCCCCGATCGAAATCGCGGCACCCTGCGCGACCGACAACCCCGACGCCGGATGAGGCCCAGCCGCGCCGGCCGGTGCCGGGGTCGTGGCTGTGGCCACGGCGGGGGGAGCGGCAGTCGCGCATTGTGATGTCACGCGGTCACGCTAGCCGTGACCACCGACGGTCCGCAGCGGCCAATAGGCGCGTGCCGGTGTGGGCCAATCCAGATTGTGCTGGGCACATGTCGCTCGACCGAAAAATCTTGGGCCGCTTGTCGATCGGGGGCTGCCGCCGATCGTCGAACTGGTGACAGCATCGAATTGCAGCTCATGGGAGGAGCCCGCGATGGCCAGGTACCTAGTCCTGATCTACGGCACCGAGGCGGACCCGGAGACGGTACCGCCGGAGCAGTGGCAGGAGATGATGACCGCTCACAGCCGGTTTACGGCGACGGTCAACGGGATGGACGGCGCCAAGATCCTTGGTGGCGAAGCGCTCATGCCGACCACGACAGCGACCAGCATCCGCAACGACCTGGTGACCGATGGACCGTTCGCCGACACCAAGGAAGCGCTCGGCGGCTTCTATCTGTTCGAGGCCAAGGACCTGGACCAGGCGCTGGAGATCGGCAAGCTGGTGCCGATCCTGGAAGGCGGCGTCGAAGTCCGCCCGATCATGGAGTTCTGAGACGGAACCCGACCAAGGCTCCGGCGGCACGGTCGCCAGAGCCGTCGCCGATGCGCACCGTCGCGAGTGGGCCGCCGTGCTCGCCGCGACGGCGCGCGTGGCGCGCGATATCGACCTCGCCGAGGAGTGTGTACAGGATGCCTACGTGGCCGCGCTCGATACCTGGGCCAAGATCGGTGTGCCGGACAACCCGGTGGCATGGCTGACCGTTGCCGCCCGCCGGAAGGCGCTTGACGCCCTCCGGCGGAATGCCACCCTGAGCCGGAAGTTGCCGCTGCTGGTTGAGCCGGCGCCGGCGGCGGACGGAGCCGATCCGCCGGGCATTCGGGATGACCGGCTGCGGCTGGTATTCACCTGCTGTCATCCGGCGCTCGCGGTGGAGGCACAGGTGGCGCTGACGTTACGCCTGGTCTGCGGGTTGTCGACGGCCGAGATCGCCAGAGCCTTCCTGGTCTCCGAGGCCACCATGGCAGCGAGGGTGACCCGGGCCAAGAAGAAGATCAGCGCGGCCCGGATCGCGTACCGGGTGCCGGACCTGCATGAGCTTCCGGATCGGCTGGTATCCGTACTGACCGTCGTGCACCTGGTGTTCACCACCGGGTACTCAGCCGGCGGTGCCGAGCTGGTTCGTGCCGACCTGCTTGATCGGGCCATCGACCTGGCCCGGATGCTCCGCCGCTTGATGCCCGACGAGCCAGAGGTAAGCGGCCTGCTCGCGTTGTTCTTGTTCACTGACTCCCGGCGGGCCACCAGGTTACGGGCCGACGGCGGGCTGGCGCTGCTTGCCGACCAGGACCGGTCCAGGTGGGATCGGCAGAAGATCGATGAGGGTACCCAGTTGCTGATGGCGGCCCTCCGTGCGGCCCGCCCGGGTCGCTTCACCCTGCAGGCCGCGCTGGCGGCGGTGCACGCCGAGGCTCCGAGCTACGCCGAGACGGACTGGGTCGAGATGCTCGGCCTCTACGACGTGCTGCTGCGGGTGTGGCCGTCGCCGGTGGTGGCTCTCAATCGCACCGTGGCGCTCGCCGAGGTTCGCGGTCTCGATGAAGCGCTGGCCGAAGTCGAGCGCTTGGAGCCGGATTCCCGGCTGGCCAGATACCTGTATCTGCACACCACCAAGGCGGATCTGCTCCGGCGGGCGGGCCGGGCAACCGATGCCGCGACGGCGTACCGGCGGGCGCTGGAACTCGCGACGACCGAGGCCGAGCGCGTCTATCTCAGCGAGCGGCTGGCCCAGGTCGGCTCGGCTCCAGCGCCGTGATCGAGTGCGCTTTCCCGTGATCGAGTGCACTAACGAGTGCGTCTGGGGTCGCCAGGGCGGCGCTGGTGCTCAAGATTGTGCACTTGATCATGGTGTGTGCCGGGTGCGGGTGCGGGTGCCGTGGGCCGTGGGCCGTGGGCCGTGTGCAGTGAGCTGGGTGGTGCGGGAGCCGCGCGGCCGCATATCGCGACGACGGCGCGAGCCCAGATGGACCCGCGCCGTCCCGAGATGGACCCGCGCCGTCGAGTTGACGGTGCCGCCGGACGTTACGACTCGATGGTCGCCGTCTCGGCCTTGCTGGAACCACGCCCCGGGGTGATCGTGATGCGCCGCGCCGGGTTGGCGGCGTAAGCACCGGCGACGGTCACGGTCAGCACCCCGGCGTCGTACGACGCGGTAATCGAATCGGCGGTGACGTGCGCGGGCAGCGCGAACGAGCGGCGGAACGAGCCGTAGCGAACCTCGCGCATGCGCTCGTGCTCGCCATCGGCGGAGCGCTCGTCGCGGCGCTCACCGCTGACCACCAGGCGATGATCGGCGATTTCGACCGATACGTCCTTCTCGGCGTCCAGCCCCGGAAGTTCCAGGCGAAGCACCGCGTCGTCGCCATCGCGGGCCAGTTCGGCGGCCGGCGTGAACGCACGTTCGGTCGAGGTCGAGGTCGAGGCGCGCGGCACGAACGCGGCCGGTCCGAATGCTCGGCGGATCATGGCGTCGAACTCGGTAAACGGGTCTCGGCGGGTCCACAGCGTGATGTTGCTCATTATGTCTCCCTTTGGCGCTCAGTGTCCGGCCTCAGAAGCCGTCAACAGATGAAACTTGAGTCGAGCTGACTCAATTCCGGGAGGACGGATTTGTGAGCCAGGCCATAGTGGCCACTGCCGGGAAAGAGTCACCGCTGCGAGCCGCCGCCGTCCGGGTCCACGGCCGCGGGGAACCGTTGCGCGAACACCCGTTTCGGCACCGTCATGCGCCAAGCATCGACGACCAGCTCGTACATCTCCTCATCGGCGATCCGTTCGAGCCACGTGCAGACCCAGTTGAAGCGCATGTCGGACTGCCGGGGCAGGAAGAATTTGTCCGGTTCGGCGGCCACCAGCGCGTCGCGTTCGACCTTCGGGAAGCCGAACCCCATCGTCGCCTCGTCGCGCGAGAAGGCCACGTACACGATGGGGCCGACCCGGAACTTCACGCGATCGTGGATCAGATGCTCAGTGGTCCGGGGCAGGGACAGGGCCAGTTCGCGTACCGCCTGAAGGGTCGTCACTCCCGGACGGTAACGCCAAACCGTGTCTCAGCCACGTGCCCCACGCTCCGGACTGCGCTCGGATCGCACTGCGGCATGCCACGGCGCCGTGATCGAGTGCGGCAACGCGTGCAAGATCCTGTGCATGCGACGTCGCTATGGCGCGTCCAGTGCTCAAGATCATGCACTTGATCATGGGAGATCGGCCGTTCCGGCACAGCGGTGACTTCGCTCCGGCCACCGGCTTGGTCTAGGTTTGACGCGGGCATCCGGGAGGGCACGTGGCTGGCAAGATCCGCGACGAGGACATCGCGCTGGTTCGCGAGCGAACCTCCATCGTGGACGTGATTTCCGAGCACCTGACGCTGCGCCCGGCCGGCGGCGGGAACGTCAAGGGCCTGTGCCCCTTCCACGACGAGAAGACCCCGTCGTTCACCGTCTCGTCGGCGCGCAACGTCTATTTCTGCCATGGTTGCGGTGCCGGCGGCGACGCCATCCGGTTCGTGATGGAACTGGACCACCTGACGTTCGTCGAGGCGATTGAGAAGCTGGCGTCGAAAGCCGGGGTCCAGCTGCGGTACGACGAGTCCGGGCCGCCCTCGAACCGGCCGTCGCCGGGACTCAAGCAGCGTCTGGTGGCGGCGAACTTGGCGGCTTCCCGGTTCTACGCCGAACAGCTCACCACCCCGGGCGCGCGAGTCGCCCGGGAGTTCCTGAGCCAGCGCGGATTCGAACGTGAGGACGCGGTCTCCTACGGCTGCGGGTTCGCCCCGGAGGGCTGGGACGTGCTGGCGAAGCACCTGCGCCAGGCCGGGTTCAGCGCCTCCGAACTGATCGACGCGGGCCTGGCCAAACAGGGTCGGTCCGGGCTGATCGACCGGTTCCGGCGGAGGCTGGTCTGGCCGATCAGGGACCTCGCCGGTGACGTCATCGGGTTCGGCGCCCGCAAGCTCTTCGACGATGACGACGGTCCCAAGTACCTGAACACGCCGGAGACCCTGCTCTACAAGAAGTCGCATGTGCTGTACGGAATCGATCATGCCAAACGGGAGATCGCTCGTCAGGGCAAGGCGGTGATCGTCGAGGGTTACACCGATGTGATGGCGTGTCACCTGTCCGGCGTTACCACGGCGGTCGCGACCTGTGGCACCGCTTTCGGCACCGACCACATCGGCGTGCTCCGGCGGCTGCTGATGGACACCGACACTTTCGCCGGCGAGATCATCTTCACCTTCGACGGCGACGCGGCCGGGCAGAAGGCCGCGCTTCGCGCCTTCAACGACGAGCAGAAATTCGTCGCGCAGACCTATATCGCGGTCAGCCCCGACAACATGGACCCGTGCGAGTTGCGGCTCGCCAAGGGCGCCGCCGCCGTACGCGATCTGGTGGCGCGCCGGGAACCGCTGATCGCGTTCGCGCTTCGATCGGTCCTCAAGCGGTACGACCTGGACACGGCCGAGGGCCGGGTCGCGGCGCTGCACGAGGCCGCGCCCATGGTCGCCAGGATCAAGGATCGGGCGCTACGCCCCGAGTACGCCCGCAAGCTGGCCGGTGACCTCGGAATGGACATAGAGCCGGTGAATCGCGCCGTCGCCGCCGCGACCCGCGGGCCGGTGCCGGCGGGCGCCCCGGGCCGCCGTCGTCCGGAGCCGCCCAGCGACATGGTTCTGATGGTCGAACGCGAGGCCTTGAAGCTGGCGCTCCAGGAACCGGTGATGGCCGGCCCGGTCTTCGACGCCAGCGAGCCCGGCGACTTCCAGGGCCCGGTCCACATCGCGGTCCGGTCGGCGATCGCCGAGGCGGGCGGCGCCAGCAGCGCGGTCGCGGGTGCGGTGTGGATCGAACGGGTACGTGAGGCGTGCGATGACCTGGCCGCCGGCGCGCTGGTGACCGAACTGGCGGTGGAACCGTTGCGGGTGGCCGGTGAGCTGGAGCCCCGGTACGTCACCATCACCATGGCCCGGCTGCGTCTGTCGAACGTGACCCGCCAGCTGAGCGAGCTTAAGTCGAAGGTGCAGCGGATCAATCCGGTGACCAGCAAAGACGAGTACCTGACGCTGGCTGGTGAGCTGTTCTCCCTCGAGCAGCATGCCCGGGCATTGCGCGAGCAGACGGTCGGGGGGCTGTGACATGTTCGGGCGCGAGAAGCTGCCCGGGGAACTGACCCCGAAGCTGGAGCGGGATGAGCGGATCCTTGCCTGGAGCCGGCTGGGCGAGAGTGCCGGTGGCGCCGACGCCACCCCGCGCGTGATCGTGGCGACCAACCGCGGCCTGTGGCTGCCGCTGGCCGGGCGTCCCGCCCAGCGCCTCGGATGGCACGAGATTCACAAGGCCACCTGGGCAGACGGCGTGCTCAAGCTGGTCGCGGCCGACTCCCGCCCGCTGCTGGATGATTCGGACATCTCGGTTTCGGTGGATACCACCGAGGAGTCTTATCGGCTGGCCAACCCGGGGAACCTGCCGAAGCGGATCCGCGAACGGGTGACCGCCTCGGTCGCGTACACCTCCCTGCACAAGCTCGCCGGTGGCGCGGTCCGGGTGGTGGGCAGGCGCGTGTCCGGCCGGGATGGATTGTTCTGGTTTGTCCGATATGAAGGCGGGCTGGACGGCTCCGATCCGGGTGTGATCGCGACCACCGCCGAGCTGGTCATGTCGGCTCGGGAGTCCATCAACGAGCCCGACTGAGCTGCCGCGACCGGCCTATGCCGGGCCCGGCGGCGGATCGTGATGATCACCCGGTCGGCAAAATCGGTGGGGGCATGTCAGACCTCGGGGATAGGGTCTCCTGCGTGCCTGACGATGTACCCCTCATCCACGCCCGATCCCTGGTCAAACGGTTCGGCGACTTCACCGCCGTCGACGGCATCGATGTCGACGTCAAGCGCGGCGAGGCATTCGGCTTCCTCGGACCGAACGGCGCCGGCAAGAGTTCAACCATGCGCATGATCGGCTGTGTGTCCCGCCCGACCGACGGCACGCTCAAGATTCTCGGCATGGACCCGCGTGCCGATGGCGTGGCCATCCGGGCCCGCCTCGGCGTGTGCCCGCAGCAGGACACGCTCGACACCGAGCTGACCGTGCGCCAGAACCTCACCGTCTACGCCCGCTATTTCGGCATCGGGCGTCGTGCGGCCCGGGCCAAGGCCGACGAACTGCTCGACTTCGTGCAGCTGACCGAGCGGGCCAACGCCAAGGTCGAGCCGCTGTCCGGCGGCATGAAGCGGCGGGTCACCATCGCCCGGGCCTTGATCAATGATCCCGAGATCGTGCTGCTCGACGAGCCCACCACGGGCCTCGACCCGCAAGCCCGGCACCTGGTGTGGGAGCGACTGTTCCGGCTCAAGAAGCAGGGTGTGACCCTGGTGTTGACCACGCATTACATGGACGAGGCCGAGCAGCTGTGCGACCGGCTGGTGGTGATGGACGCCGGCAAGATCGTGGCTGAGGGCACGCCACGCGGGCTGATCGAGAACTACTCCACCCGTGAAGTGCTGGAGCTGCGGTTCAATGCCGAAGATCAATCGCCGTACGCCGAGAAGCTGGACGGCATCGGCGAGCGGGTGGACGTGTTGCCGGACCGGATCCTGGTCTACGCCGACGACGGTGACCAGGCACTGATCGAGGCGACCGGGCGCGGCTTGCATCCGGCGGCCGTGCTGGTTCGCCGTAGTTCCCTGGAGGACGTCTTCCTGCACCTGACCGGCCGGACGCTGGTGGAGTGATGACGGTCATTCCGGCACCGACCCTGTCGGTCTTCGAGTTCAACTTCATCGGTTACCTGCGAACGTGGCGGGGCAGCGTGCTGTCATCGTTCGTGCTGCCGATCCTGTTCGTCATCGGGTTCGGCCTGAGCGTCGGCACCATGGTCAACTCAACCGGCAAGCTCGCCATCCCGTACATGGCCTTCATCGTCCCCGGAATGATCGCCTCCACCGCGATGCAGGTCGCGTTCGGCGAGGCCACCTTCCCGGTGGCGGCCAAGTTCATCTGGATGAAGACCTACTTCGCCCAGATCGCCACGCCGCTGAGAGTTGGCGACATCCTGTGGGGCGACATGCTGTTCATGCTGTTCCGGGCGGTAACCACCACGGGCGTGTTCCTCGCCGTCACCGCGGCGTTCGGTGGCATCCAGTCATGGTGGGGGCTGCTTACCATCCCGACCTGCGCACTGATCGCGCTGGCCATCTCGGCCCCGATGTACGCGCTCGCGGCGAAGATCGACAACACCAACTACTTCCCTTTCATGCAGCGATTCGTGATCATCCCGATGTCGCTGTTCGCGGGCGTCTACTTCGAGGTCTCGTCGCTGCCGAAGGTGCTGCTCCCGCTCGTGTACGCCTCGCCGCTGTACCACGGAGTCGAGCTGTGCCGGAACGCCACCACGCTCAATCACGGCAACCTGGTCGACAACCTGGTACACGTGGCCTACCTGGGCTTGTGGGCGGCCTGCGGGCTCTGGCTGGCGCTGCGGCAGTTCCGTCGACGGCTCTCGGACTAGGGGGATAGCTCATGGTGGTGTCCGCCTTCAGTCCGGGCGTGCTCGGCCGCATCGATCAGTCGGCGAAGCGGTCGGCGGCGGTGACCGGTCGCAACGTGACCGCGTTACGGTCGGCTTACTGGCTGCTGATCGCATCCGGCTTCTTCGAACCTGTGCTGTACTTGCTGGCGATCGGATACGGCGTCGGCGCGCTGCTCGGCCGGGTCCCGATCGGTGGCGGCCGGACCGTGTCGTACGCGCAGTTCGTCGCTCCGGCGATGCTGGCCTCGTCGGCGATGTCCGGTGCGCTGTCCGAGTCGACGTTCAACTTCTTCGGCAAGATGAAGTTCGCCAAGCAGTACGACGCCGTGCTGGCCACGCCGGTGCGCCCGATGGAGATCGCGCTGGGCGAACTGTGGTGGGCAATGGCCCGCGGTGCTCTGTACTCGGGCGCGTTCCTGGGGATCATGGTCGTCGGCGGGTTGACCGACGTACCCGGAGCCCTCGGCGCGTTCGTCGCGACGCTGCTGATCGGGTTCGCGTTCGGCTGCCTCGGCATGGCGGTGTCGACCTACCTCAAGTCGTGGCAGGACTTCGACCTGATCGCGACCATCCAGGTGGCGCTGTTCCTGTTCTCGGCGACGTTCACTCCACTGTCGGCGCTCAGGCCGCCATGGCTTCGCTGGGTGGTCGAATTCTCCCCGCTGTACCACGGGGTTGTGATCGTTCGCGACTTCACCCTGGGCACCGTCAACTGGGCGGTCTTGGGGCACATCGCGTTCCTCGCGGCGATGGCCGGCGTGGCTCTGACGGTCGCGTCCCGGCGGATGACGGCGCTGCTGTTGAAGTGAGCGCCGTAGCCAGGCCGTGAAGACGGTGCGGCGGCGGGCGGTCCGAGGGGCATCCCCGGCCGCCCGCCGCCGTCTTCACACGGCTTCATGCGGCGTTACGCCGATGCCGGACTTGGCGAACGAGCGCCGTCGCGCCGCCGGCCGTCGCCGCGGTCACTAGAAGCTGTTCGACGACATGTGCTGGCGAGCGTCTTCGCTCATCGGCTCCGAGCCGTTGGCGCGAAGGTTGTGGGTGGTGGCCCGAACCCGGTCGGCCAGCTTCGAGTGCGACAGGGCGTCTTTGCCCGTCCCGTACAGCTTCGTAGCCTGTGACCTGGCTGCCCCGCCGGCTTCCTGGACGGTCGGGCTCGCGAGGATCTTCCGGGCCGCGTTGGCCATCTCTTCGTACCGCTCCCGGCCCGCTCGCGTGCCCACCACGAAACCGACGGCGGCGCCTGCCACGAACATCAACTTGCCGCGCATAATGCACTCCTTCCGGGGGCTTCTATACCCTCGTGTCCATCGACGAGCGATTTCAATCCTCCCGCGCCGGACCTGGCACGTCCGGTCGTTCCTGGAAAGTGGGAGAGCGGTCACCCCGATCCTGGACCGAAAAGGCGGACCCGGCCAGCGACCTCAGCCCCCGGCATGGCCGGCGGCCCAGCGGTGCCGTGCGAGCGTTGGCCGATGACCGGCCTGGAGTGAGGCGACGGCCAGGCGAATTCGCGATCGCGACGCTCCGGCTGAGGTCAAGGAGACACGAGATACCCAGTAGCGCGTACCCCCGGGTTGTCATGTACTCTTGTGCGCGTCGCTCAGCACGGCAACCGATGGCAGCCGTCCTGAGCAGGCAATTGCGGTCCCCTGTAGCTCAATTGGCAGAGCAGCCGGCTGTTAACCGGCAGGTTCTTGGTTCGAGTCCAAGCGGGGGAGCTTTTCCACCCTTCTGATTCCTGATTCCTTGCCCATCCGATACCGGAACGGTCCATGATCAGCGTGGGCCGGCGCCGGCCGAACACCTCAGTCGGGATGCCGCCAAGCCGTTACGGCCGTGCCTCCAGCACCATGTTCATCCGGTCCTCGGCGACCCGCCGGACGGTGCCGAGCCCGGCCTCGCCGAGCACCTGGCGCAGCCGTGCCTCGCCGGCCTGGGCACCAAGCGCCATCACACCGTGATCGGCCAGCGCATTCGGTGCGCACAGGAACGTCGATGCCGCGTAATTCAGGGCGGCGCCGGGGTTTCCGGCGAGATTGGTGGCCAGATCGTTCGCGGCGGCCGGCTCCACCAGCATGACCAGCCCGTCGGGCGCCAGGCTGGACCGTGCGTGCGCGGCCGATCGGGCCGGGTCGCCGAGGTCGTGCAGCGTCGCGAAATAGCACACCAGGTCGTACGGCCCGGGCGGGAACGTGTAGGCGTCGGCGACCTCGAACCGGACCCGGTCGGCGACCCCGGCTTCCTCGGCCCGCTCTCGGGCGACATCGATCGACGGCCCGTGCGCGTCGAAGCCGACGAGTTCGGCGTCCGGATACGCCGCGGCGAGCAGCAGCAGCGCGGCACCGTACCCGCAGCCGATATCGGCAACCCGCCCGCCGCGCGCGAGCCGGGCGGAGATCCCGTCCAACTTGGGGATCCATTCACTGATCAAGCCGTTGCGGTAGCCGACCCGGAAGAAGCGTTCGGTGGATTCGAAGATGGCCGGATCCTGCTCGCCCCAGTCGATGCCGGTGCCGTCACGGAATGCCGAGACCATCCGGTCGACTCCCCGGTACATTCCGATCAGCAGCGGCGCTACGCCCGCCATGGCGGCCGGCGAGTCGTCGCTGGCGAGCACGGCGGCGTGCGCGGGCGGCAGGGTGAACACCGAGGCCGCCGGGTTGTACTCGACGATCCCAGCGGCTGCCTGCTGGGCCAGCCACTCCGCGACGTAACGCTGATGGGTGCCGGTGAGCGCGGCGAGGTCGGCCGGGGTGACCGGGCCGGATCGCGCGAGCGCGGCGTAGAGGCCGAGGCGATCTCCGACCGCGATCATCGCCCCGGTAGCCGCGCCGGTCATTGTCATCGCGATCCGGTCGGCGAAGGCCCCGATCTGCTCCATATCCGGTATCGGCAGGTCCGGTGTCGGCGTGCCGGAGGCTGGTGTCGCGTCCGGCTGCACGCGGGTATCGGCCGTCATAGTGGTCTCCTCTACGAGTGCGAGTGGCGCCGGCCGGATCGGAGTGACCGGCGGCCTGGGAACGGGCACGCCAATCGTCGGACGTGCCGCTGTCCGGGCGCTTTCATCGCGCTTTCACCGTCGGCCGGACCAGGCAGTTCGTACCGCTTGCACCGGTAGCGCACCCGGGCCACGGCCGTGAGCGATTCCGATCGTCAAGGCCGGTGCCTGGCCGGGCAGAATGAGGGCGTGGCTACGCCGGCGCGAACCTTCCGGGTCCTCGGTGAGATCACGGTGTGCCAGGACGGCGTGCCGGTGCCGCTGCCGAGCCGACGGCAGCGTGCCGTCCTGGCGTCGCTGCTGGTCAACCGCGATCAGATGGTGTCGGCTCCGGCGCTGATCGCCGCGGTCTGGCCAGACGATCTCCCGGAGTCACCCCGTGCGGCGCTTCAGACGTTGATCTCCCGGCTGCGTCACCTTCTCGGCGGCGAGCTGATCGAGTCGGCCCCTGCCGGGTACGCGCTGCGCGCTGCCGCGGGCAGTGTCGATGCTGGTCGCTTCGAGGATCTGATCAACCGTGCCGGTGGCTGCCCGCCCCGGTCCGCGGCCGGGCTGCTCGACGAGGCGTTGCGGCTGTGGCGTGGCGATCCGTTCGCCGAATTCGCCGACCAGGACTTCGCACGGGCCGAGGCGGTACGGCTGGCCGAGCTCCGGCTGGCCGCGATCGAGGATCGGGCTGCGCTGGCCATCGAGCTTGGACAGCCGGCCGGCGCCACCGCCGCGCTCGAATCGTTGCTCTCCGGGCACCCGTTCCGTGAGCGGGCCCGGGGGCTGCTGATGACGGCCCTGTACCGGCAGGGACGCCCGGCCGCCGCGCTGCAGCGGTACCGGGAGTACCGGGGCCTGCTGGCTGACGAGATAGGCGTCGATCCGTCGCCGGCGCTCGATGAGCTGCACGGGCAGATCCTCGGTCATCGAGTCGGCCAGCTCGGGCCGGAACCGGAGCAGGTCGCCGCGCCGCCGTTCTGGCTGCGCCCCGACACCTCGTTCATCGGCCGGGAGGCCGACACCGACCGCTTGCTCGGGGCGGCCGCCGAGCACCGCGCCGTCACCGTCACCGGAACTGGCGGGGTAGGGAAGACACGGCTGGTCTCCGAGACATTGCCCGAGGTGGCCCGTCGGCTCGGGATGGGTGCCGTGGTGGTGGAACTGGCGCCGGTCGGTGCCGGTGAGGTCGCCGCCGCGGTGGCCCGCGCGCTGGACCTGGACGCGTCTGCGGAGTCGCCCCGGCAGCGCTTGTTCGGCTACCTCAGCCTGTGGTCCGGGTTGCTGGTGCTCGACAACTGTGAGCACGTGGCCGCCGAGGTCAGGTCGCTAGTCGATCATATCCTCGACGCCTCCCCGGGTGCGCGCGTCGTGGCCACCAGCCGCACCCGGCTGGGCGTCCGTGGTGAACGCCTGATTCCGATCGAACCGCTGCCGGTTCCGGACGCTGGAGCCGCGACGCCGGAAGTCTCGGCGTGCCCGAGCGTGAGGCTGCTCGTCGACCGCGTGCGACAGTCGCGGCCGCATTTCCGGCTCGGCGCGGGCGAGGCCGCGATCGCCGCCGAGGTCTGCCGGCAGGTCGACGGCGTGCCACTGGGGCTGGAACTGGCGGCGACGCAGGCGACCACGTTCGGGCTGGCGGCCGTCCGCGATCGGGCGTCCGAGCTGGCTGGAGGGTCGGCGGCGCTGAAGGATCTGGTTGACTGGTCGGTGCGGCTGCTGGAACCTCAGGCCGTGCGGCTGTTATCCGTGCTGTCCGTGTTCGAGACCAGCTTCGAGCTCGCCGCGGCCGAGCAGATCGCGACCGCCGTCGGGGTGACCGCTCCGGCCGCCTGCCTCGATGCGCTGGTCGAGGCGTCCTTGGTTGAGGCGTCGTTAGTAGAGGCCTCATTAGTAGACGCGTCATTGGCCGGGCCGCCGGCCGAGGCTCCGCTGACGGTACCGTCGGCCGGCGAGACCGGCCGCGGTGGCGGCGTCGCGAGATACCGGCTGCTCGGCATGGTCCGTGCGTTTGCCGCCGACGGGCTTGCCGCCTCCGGCGACGGCCCCGGGGCACGACTGGCGCACGCCCGGTGGGCGGCCTCGGTGGCGACGGCCGCGGCCGAACTCGCGATCGGCCCGGACGGCACCGGGGCATTCGCATTGCTCGACCGGCATCGTCAGGACCTCGCCACGGCCGGGAACTGGGCATTGGAGAACGACCGGCCGGAGTTGGCCGCCGCGATGTGCGGGGCGATGGCGTTATGCAGCCACTGGCGGCCGGACGTGGCCTTGCTCGCGCTGATGGCGCGTACGGCGTCGGACCCGCGTGTGGCCCGCGGATCGTCGGCGGCGTTGGGGCTCGGCGCGGGCGGGATGGCAGCGCTCGGCCAGGGTCACCTGGAGGAGGCAGACCAACTGGGCAGCGCGGCGCTGACCATTGCACGATTGCCGGCGGAGCGGTTCCTGGCCCTGCTCACCCTCGCGGTGACGGCGCTTTACCGGGGTGACCACGAGCGCTGCCGGCACCGGATCCGGGAGCTGCTGGAGACCGCGGGCATGGCCGCCGCGTACCGCTTGGACGCCTACGCCACGCTCGTGCTCATCGCCTGTTACCAGGGGAGTCTCGACGAGGCACGCGCGCAAGTGGCTCGTGCGGATGCGGTCGCGCGTGCGGTTGGGCCTAGCGGTTACCGGGCCTTCGCGGCGTACGCATCGGCGGAGGTCGAGGTCGCCGCCGATGGCGCCGGCGCGACCGAGGCGCTGCAAGCCGCGATCGCCGAGGCGGACCGATGCGCGGCGACCCAAGTATCGGTGGTCGCCCGGATCGCGCTCGTGTCAGTGCTCACTCGCCGCCACGAGCATGCCGCCGCGGTGAACCTGTTCCCCCCGTTGCTCGACCAGCTGGTCCGGCTCGCCAACTGGCCACAGCTGTGGACCAGCCTGCGCATACTTGCCGAACTGCTGGCCGGCCTGGACGATCCGGAGACCGCCGTGCTCCTGCTGGCGGCCGCCGACGGCGCGGCCGGCGCACCGGCCACCACCGGGCCGGACACCGACCGGTATGCGACGTTACGGCTCCAGTTGGACCAGCGAATCGGGCCGGACGTTGCGACCGCGCTCGCCCAGGTCGCCGCTGAACTGCCTGCGCCGCAAGTGGTCGGCCGGGCGCTGGCCGCGATCGCGGACCGGCCCACGGAGGATCAGATCGGCGGCTCCTCAACCAGAACCCGCAGCCAGCCCAGAATGTAGTCGCGCACCGGCGCGCGCTCGCCGAGGAAGACGCGGAACCAGGACAACGCGCGGTGCAGCGGCGCCAGCGCGCATGCCACGTGCGCGGCGCGGCGCAGTTCGGCCAGATTGCCCGGCCAGACCTCCAGGTACGCGTCGCGTACCCGGGCTCGTGCGTCCGGCGGCAGCCCGCGCATGGTGACCAGCAGGCTGGTGAACGGGTGCCCTATCGAAGCGTCGCCCCAGTCGAAGAACCGGTAGCGTCCGGCCACCGGCGCGAAAACCTGGCGGGCATGCAGATCGGAGTGGTCCAAGGTGTCTGGCACAGCTCCGGATGCCAGCTCCGCGGACCACTCGACGATCTGCGGTCGCAGCGCCGAGATCGAGGTCAGATCGCCCGCTCCAGCCAGATCGCCGGCGCCAGTCAAGTCGTCCATCAGCTCGTCGAATCGGCCAGGTAGCCAGGCCGGGCGAACATCCGGTACCCCCAGGTCGAGCATCTCATTCACTCGCGCCGTCAGGCGCAGCTGCAGCTCGGCGCGTTGACGCAGCGGCTCGGCCCAGGCCAGCTCCGGTCCCCCCGCCCCGGCTGGTTGAGGTTCGGCTGGTTGAGGTTCGGCTGATTGAGGTTCGGCTGGTTGCGGTTCGGTCAGCGGTTGGCCGCCGTCGGGCAGCAGCGACCAGGCATGGGCGGTGTCGATCGCGATCGGATGGAGGACCTGATCGGGTACCCAGTCGGCGAGCGCGGCCATGAGTGCCGGCTCGAACGCCGAGCTTGGCGGGTTTGCCTTGAACCAGGCCACGCCCGAGCCGGAAACCGGGATCCGGATCACCACCGACCACGGCCGCAGCCGCACTGCCCAGTCGTCTTCCGATGTGACCGGGGTACCAGCAGCAGCCAGCCGGGTCGTGACCCAGTCGATGACCTGCATCCGCCAGGTGGCGTCGTTCCATGGAGTTGGCGTCTGGTATCCACCGTTGTCGACCCGCACCGCCATATCCGACCACAGCCGACCGCCCGGCGGGCCCTTTCCGGGGTGGCGCTCGGCCCGGCCCGCACGCCGTACCCGGTGCATGACGGCGAAGCCGCATCCGGCACGCGACCGGGATTAGAACACTGGGCAGCCGGGCATTACTCAGCGGAGCGTCCATTCAGGACATCATCGGCAAGGGAGGAACACATGCGAATAGGTGCCGCCGTCATCATCATCTGGCTGGTCATCGGTGCGATTGCCGCTTGGCAACGTGGCTATTTCGGGCGTGAGAACGACAGTTGCGCGAAGGCCGGGAATACCGCCATAACGATCCTTGTGGGTCCGCTTGATTACATCGGCGTCAACCCCAAGGTGCATTGCACCGTCCCACAGCCGTCGAAGTGACGTCTGCCCACATCCCCGGACAGTGCACGCGTGAGGCCCGACCTGCGCAGATCGGGCCTCACCCTCGTACGCCTTCGTCTCGTCGAACTGCGCTACTCCTCCAGTAGCAGGATCTCGCGCAGGTCGCCCAGCGTGCGCTTGAGCAGCCGGGAGACGTGCATCTGCGAGACGCCGACCCGCTCGGCGATCTCGCTCTGCGTCATGTTCGCAAAAAAACGCAGCAGCAGGATCTGCCGTTCCCGTTCCGGCAGGTTGGCCAGGGCGCCGTGCAGCGCCTGCCGGTCGGCTACCGACTCGAGACGCTCGTCCGGCTGGCCGAGCGCGTCCGCCAGGGAGGTAGCGTCGTCGTTGCCGATCGGGTTCGACAGCGAGCGGGCGCTGTACGCCTGACCACAGTCGATCCCGGCGAGCACCTCGGACTCGGGAATGCCGAGACGTTCGGCGAGATCCGAGACCGACGGTGATCGACCCAGCTCCTGTGCCAACGCCGGGATCATGCGGCTCAGTTCCAGGTACAGCTCCTGCCGCGAGCGCGATACCCGCACGCTCCAGGTCTTGTCCCGGAAGTGTCGCTTGATCTCGCCGATGATCGTCGGCATGGCGTAGTTCACGAACGGTGTCTCGCGGCTCGGGTCGAATCGGTCGACCGCCTTGATGAGGCCGATCGTTGCGACCTGGATCAGGTCATCGAGACTTTCGCCGCGCCCGGAGAACCGTGAGGCGGCGCGCCGGACCATCGGCAGGCAAGCGCAGATGACATCGCTGCGCACGTTGTCACGGTCTGGATCGTCGACGTCGAGAGTAGACATCGTTGCCAGCGCGGAACCGATTACCTGATCGATGTCCTCGCTGGTCTGGGAGGTTGCGGGTCGAGACTCAACCGCCGAAGCGGTCATCACGGAAACCATTGAAATACTCCACGTGCCGTGACATCCCTCGCCGATCGGGGCGTTGGGGAATCTGCGCCGATGGCAGTCGGTGATGCCGCTGAGCACGACTCGGTACCCGTTTTCTCGAGCACCAGCGCGAAAAGAACCGCGTGAGAACCAGCCTATCGGGTGGGCTCGGATAGTCAAAAAGCGCCGTCCCTGATGACCGGAATCACCGTTTTCGAAATTGTCTGTACGCCTAACGTCCGCTATGATGCGGTTAGCCCGATGATGCTGGGCCGCGCCTGTACCCCGACGGCTCCTGGCTGACGGCACGACGCGGATTGCGCTATAACGGTGCGGTGACTGATGCACGATCGACCTTGACCGTATCCGAGGTGACCGAGGGTGCTGGTGAAGCCGCGATTTTGGCCGTTGAGGGAGAACTCGACCTGGCCACGATCGCAATCCTCAAGGAGGCCGCGGGGGCCAGGTTGGTCGCCGGTTCATGGCTGGTGCTCGACCTGAGCAGCCTGTCCTTCTGCGATTCCACCGGCCTGGGTGCGTTCGTGGCGTTGCACCGTCAGGCAACCTCCGTCGGGGCCACCTTCGCGCTCGCCGAGCCGGGAAAGCGTATCGCCGACCTGTTCGCACTATCCGGTATCGACCAGGTCGTGACGGTCTACCCGACCCGTGCAGACGCGCTGACCGCCAAGGGCTGAACGGTCGCCCGGCGAGCGCCGGCGCTGTGCCGGCCAGGTGCTGACCGTGATTAGGTACGCATCCCGCGGGGCGCTGTTGAACCCCGCGCTAATGGAAGATGCTGACACCACCAGGTCCGATGAGCAGGCCGACGATGACCATCACGATGCCGGCGAGGGCGCGACCGCGAACGATCGACACGATGCCGGCGATCACCAGGATCACGGCGATGAGCCATAGCAATGTGTACATGGACCACAGCTACCCCGGCCCGGCCGAGGCGAAACCCACCCTGGGAACGGAGAGGGTAGCCGAAGGCGGCTTCCCGGACGGGCTGCCGGGCGCCGTGGCGTCGGCCGGCAATGCCACTCGGATCACGGCACCCTGGTCAACGCTGGTGTCGATCCAGATCCGGCCGCCGTGATACTCGACGATCCGCTTCGCTACCGCCAGTCCGATTCCGGTGCCGGGGTAGGAGTCCTTCGAGTGCAGCCGCTGGAAGATCACGAAGACCTTGTCGGCGTACTCCGGTTCGATCCCGATGCCGTTGTCGCGGCACCGGATCTCCCAGCCCTCGTCGATGCGGCGCGCGGAGATCTCCACCCGAACCGGCTCATCCGGCGTGCGGAACTTCACAGAATTACTGATCAAGTTCGTGAACAGGGCCTGGAGCAGCGGCTCCTCACCCCGGATCGTAGGCAGATCGGAGAAGACCACGGTGCCGTCCGCCCGCCTCAGCCCCTCGTCGTTGGCGGCGGTGGCGTTGGCTACCACGGTGTTGAGGTCGACGTCGGTGAAACCGGTGGTCACGCGCCCGATCCGGGAGAAGGCCAGCAGATCGTTGATCAGTCGCTGCATCCGGTGGGCGCCGTCGACCGCGAACGAGATGTACTGGTCGGCACGCTCGTCGAGTTGCCCGGCGTAGCGACGTTGGAGTAGCTGGCAGAAACTCGCCACCTTGCGGAGCGGTTCCTGCAGATCGTGCGATGCCACGTACGCGAACTGTTCCAGGTCCTCGTTCGACCGCTGCAGATCGGCGGCCTGGCGCTCCAGGGCCGCGTTGGCCTGCTCGACGGCCTGGCTGGCCGACTGTACGAGTCGCAGGTCGGCGACGATCCGGCGGCGCATGTCGTCGACGTCGCGGGCGAGTGCGGCGACCTCGGGCGGACCGGATATGTCGATGTCGGCGTTGTACTCGCCAGACGCTACCTTGCGGACGCCGGTCGCGAGATCGGCGACCGGACGCGTGACCATCCGCTGTAGAAGCCAGGCCAGGACGAATCCGGTCACGATGATGACCAGCACCGAACCGACCAGGCTCCACTCGATCAGGTGGCCGGTGTCGGTGATGTCCACGACCACGCCGTTGCGGACCGTGACCACGTCACCGAGAAGCTTGGTCATCGCGTCGCGGACGTCGTCGAACCGGTCTCGCGACGTGGTATTGATCATGCCCAGTGCGGTGGCCTGGTCGCCGTGCTTCATCGCCGACAGCACCGGCATGGCGACCTTTGTACGCCAATCGTCGGCCGCGGCTTGCACAGCGTCGATGTCCCTTGTGATGCCCGGCCGATCGGTGGCGTTCCTGCGCATGTCGGCTATCAGCCGCGTCTGCTTGTCGGATCCGGTGTGGTAGGGCGCGAGCGAGTCGGCGGTGCCGTCGATGGCGTACCCGCGGATACCGGTTTCCTGGTTCAGCATCGCGATCTGCAGTTGCAGTGAGTCCAACCGCAACACGCCGACCCGATTCAGCAGCGTGCTGACCTGGGCGTTGTTACGGCTCGCGGTGATCGCGGCGAGCGAGGCCAGTGCGGTGAGCACCACGACAACCGGCAGGCACAACGCCGTGATCCGGGCGTTGAGTGACCACGGTGCCGATTTCTTCATACCGCCTCATCCTCGGTCGGGAGTGGTCATCGTGAGTCGCCGGTGCCACCACTGAGCAGCAGCATGGCGATATCGTCGGCGAGCGGCCCACCGTTGGAGCGCTCGGCCTCGGTGGCCAGGTGCCTGGCGAGACCATCCGGAACGCCATCGGCACTCAGGTACGCGTCGATCATCCGGCAGACCCCGTCAGTACCTATCCACTCATCCCCGTCCCGGGCCTCGATCAATCCATCGGTGTACACGAGTATGTCCCACCGGCCCGCCGGGAGCGCGAATTCGTTAGCGGCGTTTGCGGCCCCCGGCAGCAGGCCGAGCACCACCGAGGGCTTGACATCGAGCGGGCGGGCGCCGTCTGGGCTGATCATGATGGGCGGCGGGTGCCCGGCCGTGCGTACCCGGGCCGTACCTGCCGCAACGTCGACCGTGACGGTGGCCAGCGTCACGAAGATCTCCTCGGCCCGGCGCTCGCTGACCAGGATCCGTTCCAGCGTCCGGAGCAGGTCGTGTTCGGCGACTCCGGCCAGAGTCAGCGCCCGCCAGGCGACCCGTAGCTCGACGCCGAGCGCGGCTTCCTCGGCGGCGTGGCCGCACACGTCGCCGACGACCACCGAGACGCGCTGAGGCCCGGTCTGCACCGCGTCGAAGAAATCGCCACCGAGGACACCGGTCTCACGCCCGGCTCGATAGAACGACCGCAACTCGACGGCGACGTCCTCGACCAGCGGATGTGGCAGGAGACCTCGTTCCAGGCGAGATGACTCGGCCTGGCGCAGCTCGGCTTCGCGCAATTGCAGCGAGCCTTCCTCGGCACGCCGGCGCTCGACGGCGTACCGGATGGCGCGCTCCAGCAGTACCCCGTCTACCCGGCCCTTGACCAGGTAGTCCTGCGCACCGTGGGCGAGTGCGGCCTCGCCAAGGTGTTCCTCGGCGAGACCGGTCAGCACGCAGACGGCGGCGTGCGGGCGGGATGACAGGAGACTGCGCAACGTGGTGAGGCCCGAACCGTCCGGAAGTTCGAGGTCGAGCAGTACGCAGTCGACGACTCCCGGGTGCTCCTTGGCGGCCGCGACGGTCGGGACCACGGTCAGGTTGACCGGCGCTCCCACTTCGGCAAGCAACTCGCGCACCAGGAAGGCGTCTCCGTGGTCGTCTTCGACCAGGAGCACCTGGAACAGGCGTCGCGACCCACCATCCACGGTGCGATCCTGCCCCAGCGAACGGCCCGATGTACAGGTGGGCGATGCCCGCCGCGTCGCCCGCGGGTCGTCTGCCGGGTTGCTTGCCGGGTTGCTTGCCGGTCGGGCGCCGCGACCGCGGTACGACTGGGTACAGCCGGGCTGGGTGATCGAGTGCGTCTCCCAGTGCACGATTCAGTGCGCTGGGAGTCGCTATAACGCCTTCAGCGCTCAAGATCGTGCACTGGAACATCCCACAAAGCCAAGGACTCCCACAGCTGTGGTGCGGTGGGAGTCCCAGCGTTACCGATGAGGGGCATTACCGAGGTCCAGCATGATCGCAGGCGGACGGCTCAGCGACGGTCCAGGCGCTCAGCCTTCTGCTTGCAGCGAACACATGTGGTGGCGAAGGGGAACAGCTCAAGGCGCTCGGTCGGGATCTGATCACCGCACGACTCGCAGATGCCGTAAATCCCGGCGTTGAGGCGTTCGATCGCACGCTCCATCTGGATCCGGCGGTCTACCAGGATCCGTAGCTCAGCCTCGTCCTGACCGGTCACCGCAGCCTTGGTACCAGCGTCGGCGACATCGTCACCGGCCGAGTCGCTGAACATGTTCTGTACCAGCTCACGGTGGCGGGTGACCGCCTCGGCGTACTCCGACTCGATCTGCTTCTGCAGCGCCGCAAGTTCTGGCTGAGCGGCGCCGGTGGGCGCGGTGGCGGTTGACATATGAATCCTCCCCGGCTTTGTGGACATTCTCGGCATCCCCGCTGTTGTGCTCGCGGGATGCGGTAGTTACCCAGCATTACCGATGCCAAACGCTGATCCGGTGCCCAAGCTTCCCGCTCTCAGTCCGACCTCAGTGATGATCGACACGTGGCTGAGCCAGGGCCGGAGAGGCATGAGGCGGGTACCCGCCTACGCGTACGCCCACGGGAGAAGGTCCGCCGCGCCGCCGAAGCCCGATTTAGCCGCGCCTTCGCTGGTGGTGGCGCTTCGCGAAAACCAGGTAGGTCCCGGCGAGTACCGCGACGGCTCCGAGGAGGGCCGTACCGGCGATCCACAGGCCCGCAATGAAACTGACGATCGCGGCCAGGGCGACCGCGGCCATGCCAAGGTATGCGAGCATGAGCCGGGGTCGCGCCGGTAGCCGGTAGCCGGGTGCCGGGTCCGGTCATCCGGGCGCAGAACCGGGGATCCTCGGTGACCAGCCGCATCTCGATGTCGTCGAGGGCCCGCTGCTCACGTTTGCTCAACATCGCCCGTTCCTCTCGATCAGGCAGCGCGAGGTAGCTCGGTGAACAGATCGTGCTCGCTGGGCGTGTGGCATGGCGTTTTTACCCGTGACGGATAAGTATGGAAGGCGGGAATGTTCGGTTTGGCTTCGTGCGAAACCGGGCATCTGTCTAGCGAGCGGTCGGCTGGCTGAGCCGACCGTGCTGAACGGGGCGGCCAGCTGACCGCTCCGGACAACGTCGCACCAGGCGGCGGCGAACACCGTCGTCACGGCCCGCCCCGGGGGGAACGCGAGAGGAGCTTCAGCCGTGTCCCGAATCTCTACGCCCCGAATCACTAAGCTACGCAAACGTACGCAGCGAATCGCCGACCAGAACATGGCGAGTGCCCGCAAGGTTGCCAGATCCGGCCGTAAGGTCGCCAAGTCCGGCTGGAATGACCTGACCGGCGCGCTCGGCGGCGTTGCCGACCGGAGCCAGAATCTCGCTGGGAGTACCCGGTCGCGGCTTGCCGGGTTCGAGCGCGAAGGGGTCCGCCGCACCAAGGCAGCCAAGGACGCGCTCGCCGGCCGCCGCCCCAAGGGCCGGGTGTGGGTCGCCGGCGCCGCCGCCATCGGGGTCGGGATCGGCGCGGCCGTCACCGTGCTCGCCCGGAAGTTGAGCGTCGCCCGGGAACACTGGCAGGCCGAGCGCGCCGCGACCGTGGTCGCCGACGAACTGCGCAAGCAGGATCTGCGCAACGAGATGGAGGCCGCCGCGGCTGGACATGAAGAGTCCACGCCGGACACACGGTCATCGACGACTGCCGAGCCGGCCACGAAGGCCGAACTAAACGGCACTGGGCCGGACAGTCGGGAGAGCCTGGTCGCGAATGCCAAGCCGGCCAGCACGGCAGCGGCGACCGGGGTGACGCCGGCCGCCGGGGCAGCCGATGGCGCCGCCGGGCCGACATCCCAATCCGACCGGGCCGCCAAGCCAGCGCCCCAGACCGAGAATGCCGCCACCCCGACATCCCTATCCGACGGCGCCGTCCCGTCCGCGGCCCAGCTCGATGGTGCCGCCAAGAAGGCACCCCGATCACGCAAGCCCCAGAAATAGGCGCCGGTCCCAAGCGCCAGGCAGACAGCGTGCCGGATCGGCGGGCGGCAGCGAGCCGGTGACGCCCGCCAATCCAGCCTGCCGCGTTCTGGATCAGGCCGGCAGGTCGACGGTGGCCCAGACCACCTTCCCGGTCGCGGTCGGCAGCGTGCCCCAGCTGTCGGCCATCGCCTCAAGGATCAGCAGGCCGCGGCCGTGGTCACCGTTGTGCGCCCCGGTGGCGCCTGGTGCCGGGCGGTACATCGGGCGGGGATCATTGTCCTGGACCGACACATCCAGGGCGGACTCGGTGCGTCGCAATGTCATCACTGAAGGTGTCCGCGCATGGATCACCGCGTTGGTGACCAGTTCCGACGCGATCAGGGTGGTGAGCTTGGCAATCCGGTTCAAACCCCAGCCGTCACAGGTGCGGATGACGAAATCGCGGGCGACCGCCGGAGCGTCGGCGTCCGGGGCGAGCCGGATCGATTCGCGCGGATCCACCGGTACCGTCACGGCCGCGCGGATCCCGGTTTCCACGTCGGGGTACGCGGCGGTTCCGCCGCCCTCGAACAGCGCGGCGCTCGACGGCCGCGCTCCGCACACCCCAATATGTGTACGGGGCCAATCCTTCACCTCGTCGAACAGGTGCAACAGCGGTCGCAGCGCCGAAGAAGCGGCAATGCGCAGGTGGCCGATGTCGATCAGCAGGGCGGTCGGCGCGTCGGCCAGGCAGTCCCGGAGCGCGACGACACCACGGGCGGCGGTGTTCTGGTCGAGCGTGCCGTACAGCGAGACCACCGCGATCGGCGCTCGTCGCTGGACGTCACAGACCAGAGTGGTGGTCACCTGCTGTACCCCCTGTGCTGTCATTCCCCCTGGCGCTGTCGATCATGCCGGCGATGGCTGGGGTTCACCCCTTGCTCTACCCAGGCCGACATCGCGCGACACGTGTCGCCGGGACCGGCCTGACTAATCGCGGCATCCGGGAAATCCGCAGGTCGAGGCGCTGGGGTTGGGTGTGGCGGCGGTGAGGGTGAGGATACATGCTTCGTCGCCACCAGCGGCTTCGCACAATGCGAGGACGCCGTCGAGTCCGGCGGTCGCGCGCGCCTGGACCAGCTTGGACCGCAGCTCGCGCCAGGGGTCGGCATTCGGTTTTGCCCGTTCGTAGACCATGCCGTCGGTCATCCAGACAATCATGTCGTCCGGTTCGACCGCCAGCCGCTGCTCGCCGAATGCCGCCGACGGCAGCAGCCCGAGCGCTGGGCCTGGCGGGCGCTCAAGCAGGCTGGATGATCCGCCGCGAAGCCGGATCGGCGGCAGGTGCCCACCCTGTGCCCAGGTGATCGTTCCGGCGGCCGGGCAGAACCGGCCGACTACCAAACTGGCCAGCGGCGGTGCCTCGTCCCGGAGCAGGTCCCCGTTGAGCACGTCGAGAATGGCCGCAGGGGACATGCCGGCGCTGCCGAGTGCACGTGCCGGGTACAGCAGGCGAGCGAGCACCTCGCCGGCCCGGGCGCCGCTGCCGAAGATGTCACCGATGGCGAACAGGATGTGCCCATCGCCGATCATCGTGCTGTCGCAGAAGTCGCCGCGAAACGGAACGTCCGCGTCCGGTGCCGCGTACCGCCCGACCACCTTCGCCGCCTCGGTATCCACCTCGCACACCGAACCCGGGTAGAGCACCTGGCGCAGGGCGCTGGCCAGATCCCGCTGCGCCGCGAGCTGGAACCGCTGATCGGCAAGCTGTGCCTGCACTCGGGACATCCGTTCGTCGGCGCGCCGGCGCTCGGTCAGATCCTGGGCCACCGCAAGAACCCGGACCACCTGCCCGTCCTCCGCGGCCAGCGGCTCGGCGACCAGCCGGACCGGCCGAATCCCGTCCGCGGTACGGATGTGGAACTCCACAGTGGCCGGCTCGCCCGCCAGGACCCGGCCGGCGGCCGCCGCGGCGGCATCCCGGTCGGCGGGCACCGCGATGCTCGTCATCCGCGGGTACGTCTCCGGTCCGCGTGCCGTGTCCCGGTCGAAGACCCGGAAGAAGCCAGGTGACCAGAAGGTATGCCGATCGGCCAGATCCCAGTCCGCCCAGCCGAACCGGCCCAGCGATTCCATCTGGTTCATCTGGCGCTCGCGGCGGACCTCGTCATCGACACGGCGCCACGTGGCCAGCACCGCGGTACCGTGGCGGACCGCGCGCCGGCTCACCGTTACCAGCGCGGGATCCCCTTCGATCACCACCGTTTCGGTCGCTACCGATCGCTCCCACGGCTCGCCGGTGTCGGCCACCCGGACGTACGCGTCGAACACCCCGGAGGTACGCAAGTAAGGGTACGTGTCCAGGAGCCGACGGCCGATCTGCTCCGCTCGCGACAACCCGGCCATATTCGGTACGTGCGCACTGAGGTAGGCGATGTTGAAGTCGATGACGATCCCGTCGCGGTCCCGAATGGGTTCGAGCAGCATGCCGGGCGCGAAGAACGCGTCGAGGACGGGCGCCACCGGAGCCGCGTCGGTGGTCCACATCCGCACCGCCGCTCGCTGCGCCAACTGCGCGATAGCCGCCAGGTAGCGGCGCTCGGGCTCGGCGAACTCGCTGGTGGCCGCCCACGTGAACGTAACGGCGCCGACCGGGTGGTTGTCGAGCCGGATCGGGAACGCCGCGGAGCGCTCACCCGTACCGTCTGATCCGGATTCCCAGGCCGGTTGCCCGGACGTGATCGCGGCGACCGCGGCGGTCTCGCCGCCGGGACCGGTGCCGGCGGCGGCGATCTCCACCGCGCGGCCGGTATCCGGATCGATTCGCGCGAACGCGGCCCGGTCGGCGGCGCCGCCGGCGAGCGCCGCGGCGAGCGCGCGAAGGTCGGTGCTGGCCGCCGCGGCGGCCGAGACCCGCTGGTAGGTGTGCGCATCGGCATCGCTCAGCCCGTCCAGCCGGTTGGCCGCCTTCGCCGGAACCGGCACGATCGCCGAGACGATGCTTGCCGCGAGATCGGCCAGCCGCACGTTGCTGCGCTGGGACAGGGCGGACAGTTGCCCGAACGCGTCCTCCGGGGAGCAGCCCATGCGCTCGGCGAGCACGCCCTTTGCCTGCTCGATGACGGCGCGGCTGGACATCGCCCGCCGCAGGCCGGCTACCTCGGCTTCGAGCCGCTGTACCCGGCCGGCCCAGTCAAGGTCGTCATTCACGTAATCGAGCGTGCCATCCGTTGGTAGGGGATGCCCAGGACACCCGGGCGGGTGCGGGGTGTTCCGAGTCGCGCGCGCCATCCTGCCAGCTGAAGATGCTCACCGGCTGAAGATGCTGACTAGCTGAAGATGCTGACGCCGCCCGGGCCGACGAGCAGCCCAATGATGATCAGAACGATGCCCCACAGCAGCCGGCGGCGGACCACGCCGACGATGCCTGCGATCACCAGGAAGACCGCGAGGATCCACAGAAGGAAGTCCATGCCACGCGCCGTACCCGATAGCCGCTCAGCGCAAACGTCTGTATCCCGGCCCCAGCGGCCTGGCTACCGGTGGCTGGCCACGCGTACCGAGTCGAACGCCACCACGGCCGTGCCACCGGCCATGCCGGCGATGCGTTCGGCCTGTTCAACGACTCTCTCGCGATGCGCCGTGAGCAGTGTGCCGAGCGCTTCGACGGTGAACTGGATCTTGCTCCCCGATCGGCGCTGATGCCAGATTCCGGCGACCGTACCGTCGATCAGCACGACCGGGTAGTTGCCGGCGGACCCGTTCGGGGCAGCACGCGCCAGCGCCGTACCCGCGAACAACTCCGTGCGCGGGTGACACCCGATCGTGTACGGGTCGAAGTACGGCAACAGACGCACCAGCCCGTTCGTGGGCTCCGGCCACCCGTCGTCGCCACGATTGACGAAACCGGTCCCGACATCGACAAGATCAGCGGCGGCGAACGACCCGATCGCGACCTTTCGGGGTGCGGTCGTCCACCGAGCGAAGTGCTCCGGGGTGGCCGGGCCGTAGCTGCGGAGGAACGTCGTAACCAGCCATCCCAAGGCGTCCGGCGCGGGCTGTACTCGCGGTGCTCGCTGGAACGTGGAACTGCGGCCCCGGCTCGGTCCGAGGCAGATCACGCCGCGGCGGCAGGCCGCACCAAGGGCGTGGCGCCAGCGGGGTGCCCAGCCGCCGAAGTTCGGCACGACCAGATCCCCGGCCCAGGGTCCGACTGTCGTGACCACGGCTTGGTCCAGTTCGGCGATGGTCATCGGGCCCTCGGCGACCGCCTGATCGAGCGCGTCGAGCACCCGGTCGATCTGCTCTCCGGTCATCACATCCTTGATCTGCGGTGGGCGTGTGATGGCGTCCAGCGCGGCCGTCCAGCCGCCGTAGTCCTCGGCCGGCATCAGGTGAATGGTGCCGCGTAACCCGTACGTCTTGATCAGGTCCTGGTCTTGCCAGAGCGCCGCCTCGACCATCTGCTTCGGGCGACGCTCCGGATCGGGCTCGGTCCGGAGCCCGATCGCCAGTTCGGCGGCGGACATGACTTGGGCGTGGGCGCTGGCCATGGCACGGACCGCGCTGATCACGTCCGGAAGCGGGGAAGTGAGGCCATGGCGGTCCAGGCGGCGGGCGCAGATCTGACCCCAGGTGGGCGGATTGCCGGCGGACATGGCCATGACGCTAGCCGTGACCTGTGACACGTCCGCCGGGTCCGCCTCCGCGATCACTCAGAGGTCGACCGCCCCGACGGCGGATAGTCGGTCGTACGGCGAACGGGGCCCTCGGTAAGCTTTCCGCCACGGGCCGGTAGCTCAGCCGGTTAGAGCAGGGGACTCATAATCCCTCGGTCGCGGGTTCGAGTCCCGCCCGGCCCACATTTGCGCAGGTGGACACAGGCTGAATAGCCCTCTGGCCACCCATGATCGCCAAGTACAGCAGCACAGTACAGCAGTAGTCAGGCGTCACCGGTGGCATTGACGCGGTCGCCCATTCCGGCCTCGCGGTCGTCCAGGGTGTGTCCAAGCCTCGGGAGGCCCTCGCGGGTGTGCTCGTCGGTGACGTTGATGTAGGTCTCCATGGTGATGGAGGACTTGGCGTGACGCAGGATGTGCGTCGCCACCGGGTGTGGCAGCTTGCCAGTGGGTCATATCAATCCGAAAATGATCGATGCGCGACATGTGCAGAACCTGTGAACAGATCTAAAGGCACCGAAGCTCCAGGCAGGATCGCGGTGTACCTCGGACCGGCTGAGTGCATGGGCGATCGCGTATCGCAAGGGTGAGGTCGCTTCGTCGACGTATTGCCTAGATCGCGAGCCTGTCGTCATTTCGTCAACACGCGTCGCGCGCCGTTCGCTGAAGCAATCCGTTGTGCTCAGGACCAGTAGTGGGGAGGGTGGAACATGGATTCTGCAAACGGACATACGCCCGGAGATCTGGACCGAGCCGTTGAGCTCATCTCCGCTGTCGCGGAGGGAGACGCCTCGGTCCATGATGTCGTCGCGCGACTTCGCGAGGAAGGCATCGACAGCCTGGACGTGCTGGTCAGCATCATTGCTCGGAAGGCACGGCAACATTCACAGAGCCGGCGCGCCGCGAAATGGGTCGACCCACGGCACTTCTGGATACCCACACCACCTGAGCATGCCGAGCAGATCGTGCACCAAGTGCCACACGTGCCGTTCCTGCTGAACGGCACCCTGTACGACCCCGCCGATATCAGGCGGTTCGATGGCCGTGAGCTGCATCTCGTGGCCACCAAGCGCCACCTGTTGGCCTTCGATGACCGAAACACCATCGCGCGCTGGTGGGAAATGACCTTCCTGCAGGCCAATATGGACCCTGAACGTAGGTATCAAGATGGCGGATATCAATCAGTTCCCTCGATCACACCTCAGGACTCGGAGTTCCCGCCTCCACCCCCTCCGGTGCCTTGGCCTCCCGTGCCGAGCACCGATCCCCCGCCGAAGGTGACCGACTTTTGGGAAGACATCTTCAGCACCTTTTGGTGGCCCGACAGCTTTAGCCACATCTCGCTCCCGCCGAATCGCGGCTATCCAGACTTGACCGAGGTGGGCCGGGGCTTCCTTGATCTGGGCGACTGGAACGACGAGATCTCAGCGGTGACACTCAACGGCAACTGGGTCGCCGTGCTGCACGAACACATCCACTTCAAAGGGCGCACGCTTACCATCACGCGTGACTCGAACCCCTTCGATATGCGAGACCTGCGCCGCGTGGGCTTCAACGACATGGCCTCGTCCATCGAGACGTGGTAACACCTCCTCGGCCTCATGCCGAGGCCAGGTGAGAGGCTCCGTGTGGAGGTCGATATCCGCCGGTACGGTTGCGTTCAAGCCGAACTCGCGACTCCGGCGAGCGCACTCCGAGCGGCCGCCTCGGCATCGGCCGCCGTGCTGGGGTGACGCAGTCGGCCGGGCTGGGTGCACGGCACTGCGCACCGTACCCAGCGAACAGCGGCCATGGGATGCACCCAGCGCAGCGGAGCGGCGGAGGTCCCGTGTCGGGATCCTTCGCCGCTCCAGCGTCAGATGATGAGGGCCTGCGCCACCGGCCCGGCGAACGTGGCGACAATCTCGAGGACCGCGATGACGAAGCCGATGACGCCGAACGCACGGGCAGCGCCGGATTGAGGTTGGCCACCCTTGGCCAGGCCGGCCAGCCACGCCGCCGATGCGCCGAGTACCGCGGGCGCGCCGGACCAGAAGACCGGCAAGAACACGAGCGCCAACACGCCGAGCACGATGGCACCGACCCGGGCCTTGGCCGGGTCCTTGGCCAGCGGCAGCGCGACCGCCAGCGCGATGATCAGGCCGATCCCGCCGACCACCGCGACGCTCTCGATGCTCGCGATCGGCCCGTCGGGAGCGTGCGGATCGTGATTCGTGAACAGGATCTCGCCCACGTGGAAGCAGATGTTCGCGACGGTGGATAGCACGAACGCGCCACCGACCAGCAGCGGCGCGGACAGGCCGCGGGTGGTACGACTGGTTGTCGTAGTTGTGGACAGCACGGCGCCTCCTTCGAGTCGCCCCCGGTTCGCCCGGGGGTTGTGTCCACCCTGATAGCTGGGGTGACCCGCACACCAGACCCACGGTGTCCCGCGCCGTCCCGGCACTGTCCCGCCTCTTCCCGCCAGCCTAGGGATGCCGGGCCTCGTATAGCAGTATGAAACCGTGAGTGACCAAGTCGTAGGCACCCGCGGAGTGTCAGGCGCCGTGGTCGCTGCGGCGTTGGCTACCGGGATCGGGCTGGTGCCGGGTCTTGCGGGGCTGAGCTACGACGTGGTGCCCACCGGCTCGCTTTACGGTCTCGGGTGGCCGTCATTCGGGATCGTCGCAGCCTTGCTGCTGGACCGCGATCCCCACTCCCGTCTCGGCCGATCGCTCGTCGTGTTCGCGGTCCTGCCGGCGCTGGTGTCGGTTACGGCGGTCCTGGCCGGGGGCGGCCAGGACGCCTGGTCGCGAATCGAACGCTGGTGGGAGTGGCTCGGTATCGCGCCGATCGTGGCCGCGCTCGCGGTGATCGCCTGGGGCGTGGGCATCGCGTCCGACCGCATGTCAAGGCGTCGTCTGGTCTGGCTCATCGTATGGTCGAGCGCGCTCGTGGTGTCGGTTCTGACGGCCTCCGGTAGTGCGGGGCCGCGGGCGGCCGCGGCCGTCACGATCCTCGGTCTGTGGGGAATGGCCGCCCTCGTGTACCAGTTAGTGACGTTCCGCGAGCTGCGTCCGATCGACGAGACGCTGCTGGATGGTGCCGTGGCGCTCGCCGCGCTGCTGTTCGGAGCCGCTATGGGGACGCTGATTCGAATCGGCGCTCTACGCGCGGGGGTTCCGGGGCCGGATGTATCCGGCGCGTTCGCCGCCATTATCTCGGCGGCGTTGGTGCTGCCCGCGGGACTCTGGGTACGGCGGCTCTTCCTCGAACGGCGGTACGGCCCAGGTACCCTCTCGGCAGCCGATGTGGAGCAGATTACGGCGGATATTCACACCCAGAACGACGTCCGCGAGTTGTTGGGCAAAGCCGCGGCGATGGTGGCCGCGGCGAGCGGGCACCGCCAGGTCAGCATCGTTCTCGGCGCAGAGGTGCCCGACCTGCCGGAGCCCTGGCTGCCGTACCCGCTCGTCGTCGGTGGCGACCGCGTCGGCACCGTCCTACTCGAGTCCCGACATCCCGAGGGCCCCGAGCCGCGGCAGGACCGGGTCGTTCAGCACTTGCTGCCGACGGTGGCGCTCGTAGCCAAGGCGGTGAGCCTCGCGGTCGAGGCGGACCACGTACGTCAAGACCTAGCGCGCGAGCGCGACGCGGAGCGAGCGCGGATCCTCGGTGATCTCCACGACGGCATCGGCCCGATGCTCGTCGGGATGAGCATGCGGGTGCGTGCCGAATTGCGCCATCGTCCCACAGCGATGCTGGAGGATCTGGCGAGCGATCTCGCCGACTGCCGCGGCGACCTGCGCCGCATCGTCTCCGGACTCGCCCCGTCAGTACTGGACGACGCGGACCTGGTCACGGCATTGCGACGTCTCGTCGATTCGTTCGCCGGACAGGGCCCCGCGGTGACGATTCACAGCGTCCTTGACGATAGCCTGTCCCCGGAGATCGCGATCGCGGTCTATCGGTCGGTCGCGGAGGGCGTCACCAACGCTCTGCGTCACGCGCGTGCACACCGGGTCTCGGTTGACGTGCGTACCACCGCGGGCGGCAGAGTTCTCGTCGACGTGAGCGACGACGGTGTCGGCGGCTCAATCGCTCCCGGCGTCGGCTTGTCATCGCTGCGCAGACGCGCCGAGGAACTCGGCGGCAGCTTGCGCATCGCCGTCGGTCAGGAGCCGGGAACCCGGCTCCATCTTGAGCTCCCGGTCAAGGCGGTGATCGCTTGATCAAGGTATTGGTGGTTGACGACCACCCGATTGTGCTCGCCGGGCTGTCGGCCCTGGTCAAGTCGGATGAAGATCTGGAACTGGTCGCTGCGGCGCGCTCGGCCGCCGACGCGCTCGCCGTGTCCGCGGAGCCCGACATCGCCCTGCTCGACCTTCGACTTCCCGATGGTGACGGGATCAGCCTGGGAACCGCGCTCAAACACCGCTGGCCCCGGGTGCGGGTGGTGGTGTTCACCATGCACGCCGACGACGTTTCCGTGACACGCAGCCTCGGCTCAGGTCTTGACGGCTACATCCTCAAGGATTCGGACCCCGAAGACGTGCTGGCCGCGATCCATTCGGCGGCACACGGGGCACTGGTGCTCGGCCGCGGGGCACAGGCCGCGGTTATCGCCGCCGTCGCCGCGGCGCCTCAACCCACCGCCCTTTCTGTGCTGGACTCCCGGGATCTGGAGATTCTCGAACTGCTTGTCCAGGGCCTGTCCACGTCACAAGTGGCCGCACGCCTGTTCCTGGCGCCGAAAACCATCCGTAACCGTGTTTCGGACATGCTTGGCAAGCTTGGCGTCTCGACCCGCGACCAGGCGATAGCGCTCGGCCGTGCCAGCGGGCTCGGTGCGCGGCAAGGCCGGCCCGCATGACGGATCGCGTCGGTCATTTGGACAGGGCATATCTGACCGGTCCGCCGGGGAGGCTCTAGGCCGTTGGCGATTCCGGAGTAGCGGAGCGGCCTCTGGAATCGTCGGCTCCCGGAGCGGCTCGATCGATGCCGGACATACCGAACAGTTGGCCAGACAGATCATCGGCCAGCCAGTCGCGATATGCCTTCACCGGCCACTTCTTCTCGACCACGAACAGACGGTACAGATCCGGGCCGGTCATCGCCCAGAGGATCACACTGGCCTGGGCCGGGTCGAGGCCGGCCCGTAGCGCCCCCGCCTTGCGCCAGGCGGTAAGGAGGTCTTGCTGGTTGCGCCACCGGCGGGCTTCGCCTTCGGCCCACAGCGCGGCCGCATCGGGATCGATCGGCGCGGCGGTACGGGCCGTCTCGAGGACGTCGAACGCTCCGGTGAAGAGCCGTACGCGGTAGTCCACCAGGAGGGTCAGTTGTTCGGCCGGTCCATCTGCCGCCTGTAACGCGGCGGTGAGCGCTGCGGGATCGGCGTTGGCGGCCATCTCCTCCAGGAAGATCGTGAACAGTGCCGCCCGCTTCGATCCCAGCACCTTGTAGAAGGTCTGCGGCGCGGTACCCGCATCCGCCGCGATCGCCTCGATCGTCGTCTTGGCGAAGCCGCGTTCGGCGAAAAGGCGGCGTGCGCTGGTGATGAGACGTTGACGAGTCTGCTCGGCGGCGGCCCGGCGGCGGCTCGAGTCGTAGCGGCGTTTGACATCTCCCATTTGAAGCGAGTATACCTCTACTGAAAATTCAGGGGAGTGACACTCTATCTAATTAGCCTCACGAATGAGTCACTGGAGGACATGTGACCAAGACAGACATCGCAGCGGTCGCGCCGCCGCTCTCGGGTGCGCGGCATGCCGCCCACATAGCCTTCGGCTACCTAGTCGGCCTGTTCAGCGTCGGCGTGGTTGCGCAGGTTTTCCTCGCCGGAGCCGGGGTCTTCGGCATCGACAGCACTGACCTTGACCGAGCCGCCAGCTTCGATCCGCACCGGATCATGGGCAACGCCCTCGGGATCTTCGCGGGCGTCCTGTTGCTGCTCGCCCTGGTCGCACGCCGCTCACCGCGGATAGTTGTCGGCGCCCTGGTATTGGTGCTTCTGACCGTGGTGGCTCAGCACGGGCTGGCCAATGCCGGAGTCGATCACCGCTGGATGGGGGCCCTGCACGCCGCCGACGGAGCGATCATCCTGCTGCTGGGTAGCTGGCTGGCGGTATCAACGTGGCCGCGGAGGTTTTCGGCATGAGCAAGGCACACGCGGCCGCGACGGAGCCGGACCTCACCATGATGTTGCTGATCCACAAGGCGTTGCGCCGGGACCTGGCTCGCCTGGCGACCGCGTTCGGATCCGCCGAGATAAGCCGCCCGCAAGCGCTGGCCCTGAACCAGCAGTGGCAACTGTTCGCCCGAAACCTGCACGAGCACCATACGGTCGAGGACCGCTTGATCTGGCCGAAGGTCGAGCAGCGGGCCGGCGATGAAGCGGGCGCCGTGTTAGCCGCGATGGCGGCCGAGCACGAGGTGCTCGACCCGATGCTGGCGGATACCTCGGAACTGGTCAGCAGTTTCGTCGCGAACCCGAGCTCGCCCATGCAGAGCGCGGTGGCCAGCTCACTTGCCCGGCTGATCGACACGCTCGAGCACCATCTGGGTCACGAGGAGCATGACGCGATCCCGCTGATCGAACGCCACCTCACCAAGGCGGACCTGGACCAGGTCACGGCCACGCAGCGACGCGAGGGCGGGATCGCCGGCGCGCAGCAGTTCCTGCCATGGGTGCTCGAGGAGGCCCCGCCACGGGACCGGGCACAGGTGCTGGACGAGCTACCCCTGCCGGTGCGGGCACTGGTCAAACGCTGGCAGCGAGCGCACGAGCGGGATGTCATCGCTGCGTTCGGCCCGCACTAGGGCTTACGTCTCGCCGCGAACCGGACGGTTGCGGCCGTACCAACAATTCGTCACTTAATTGCCCTCACGGGCGGAGGCCATCTAGCCATGCCACGAATAACCCGCATACTGCTGCGCCACAAGGCACTGGTCGTTCTCGCTTGGGTCCTGTTAGCCGCAGCCGGAGCAGCAACCGCGTCGCATACAGTCCATCGGTTCTCGCAAAGCTATGCCATACCGGGTCAGCCCAGCGATCGCGCCGACACCGCGATCCTGCAGCGGTACGGCAACGGTGGTGCGCAGGATCCGCTCGTACCGGTCCTGACCGTGCCCGCCGGGCAGTCCGTGCGCGATCCCTCCGTGCTTGCACAGGTCAACGCAGTGCTGAACGCGGCACGCGTAGACGAGGGTGTTCGGATTGTTGACTTCGCGAACACCCACAACGACGCGTTCGTCACCGCCGACGGACGCTCGACGTACGCCCTGGTGTTCACACCGCGCAATGACAACATTGACGTTCCCGACGGTCTGGATCTATCGATCAGATCAGCCGTGAGCGCGGCCGCACCGCCGGGGTGGACCGTCAAGATGACCGGAACGCGAGAGTTGATCAGCGGTGGAGCGCCGAAGCAGAGCGTCGGCGTCATCGCGGAGAGTCTGATCGGTGCCGCCGGCGCTCTGGTCGTGCTGCTGTTCGTGTTCGGAAGCGCCCTGGTCGTCGTCCCGCTAGTGATGGCCGGTATCTCGGTGCTCACGACGTTCTTGCTGCTTGATCCGCTCAGTCGCGCCACCGACGTGAGCTTCATCGTCGAGTACCTCATCGCGCTCGTCGGGCTCGGGGTGGCCATCGACTACTCACTGCTGGTACTGACTCGCTGGCGCGAAGAGCGTGCCCGAGGCATGGACGGCGACGAGGCCGTCGTTGCCGCGATGGCCTCGGCGGGCCGAGCGGTGGTGTTCTCCGGCATCGCGGTGGCGGTCGGTCTGCTCGCGCTCGTCGTGCTGCCGGTGCCGTTCCTGCGATCGGTCGGCTACGCGGGCATGCTCGTGCCGTTGGTGTCGATGACGGTCGCCGTCACCCTGCTGCCGGTCCTGCTCGCAACGGTTGGAACCCGACTGGAGTGGCCGCGTCGCCGTACGAAGCCCGACGCGAGCCTGGGCTGGACACGGTGGGCACGTTCCGTGCAGCGTCACCGGGGCAAGGCCGCCATCGCTGGGCTTGCCGTCCTCGCCATGCTCGCCATCCCGCTGTTCTCGATGCAGCTTGGTGAGCCACGTACCACCACGCTGAGCGCTCAGGGTCCGGCACGCGATGCGCTGCAGACCCTGATCCGAGGCGGCGTTCCAAGCGGCGTCCTCACACCGATCGAGGTCCTCACCACCGGCGATGCGGCCGGGACCGCCAGCCGTCTGGCAACCGTGCCCGGAGTCCGGGCCGCCGTGGCGCCGGACGGGCAGCGCCAAGCGGACAGCGCGATCGTCGACGTCTTACCGATCGCCGAATCAGGTCAGCAGGCGGGCCGGGCAACCGTCGCACGGGTGCGTGCCGTCCTGCACGCCGACTCGAGCGTGCTCGGCGTGGCCGGATCGGGACCGTCCGGTGCGGACTATATCCACGCCGTCTACGGCGACTTTCCGCTCATGCTGGCATTGATCGCACTGATGACGTTCATGCTTCTGGCCCGTGCCCTGCGCTCGGTTGCCTTGGCCTTGAAGGCGGTGGTACTGAACCTGATCTCGGTAGCCGCCGCCTACGGCGTGATCGTCGCCGTCTGGCAGTGGGGCTGGGGCAGCACTGCCCTCTGGGGCATCACGTCGACGGGAGCGGTGACGTTCTGGGTGCCGCTGTTCGTCTTCGCTTTCCTGTTCGGGCTGTCGATGGACTACGAAGTCTTCATCCTCGCCCGGATTCGCGAGGCGTACGACCGCACGGGTTCGACCCCGGACGCGACAGTCGAGGGCCTCGCCCGGACGGGGCGGCTGGTCACGAGCGCGGCGTTGATCCTCGCGTTTGCGTTCCTAGCGATGTCGACCGGGCCGGAGACCGACATCAAGATCCTGGCCACCGGTCTGGGCGCCGGAATTCTCATCGACGCGGCCGTGGTCCGGGCGCTCGTGGTTCCCGCTCTTGTCGCCCTGTTCGGCCGCTGGAACTGGTGGCTGCCGAGGCCGCTTGCCCGCCTGCTGCGGGTGCCGGCGTCGGTTGAGACGAGCCCGCCGGAAACGTCGCCCGCCACGGAGCGGGTGCTGAGCCGGGCCTGACAACGCGCCACCGGGCCGGACCCCTCATTCGAAGCCGAGGGGACCGGCCCGATGGCATCAGCGCAGCGACTGGCCGGGAGCCAGCGTCAGGCCATGGCAGCCAAGATCCACAAAGTCGGCAGTCCGGCCAGGATCGCGACATTGGGTGAGCCCGTGCGAACCGCGGCGAGCAGCGCCACGCCGGCGGCGATGAGCGGTGCCAGCATCCCCGAACCATGCGGGGCCAGAGCGGCTTCGGCGATACCGCCCGCCGCCAGCGCCGCGAACACGGACGGTGCCACCAGCCTGCCGGCGCGGTTGAGCCGCTCGGGCAGCCGGATCCGGTCCGCTGCGACGACCATGCTCACGCGCAGCAGGTAGCTGCCGAGGCCGGCGAGGAGCACAACGGTCCAAGTGTTCATCGGTGAACCTCCTTTGCGGGCGTTGCGGTAGCCCGGATGGTGGGTTGGCGGGTCGAGAGCGCCTTGCGGTAGGAGCCCGCTGCGATGCCGGCGGTGATCGCGATGGGAACGCCTGCGTGCATGGGCGCGCCTATGCAGAGCAAGGCGACCGCGGCGGCGGCAATCGCGGCGGTGCGGTCCGGCCGCTGGCGCAGCTTCGGCCCGATCTGGCCGATCAGGTAAAGGGGTACGAGGAACTCCAGGTGAAGCCATGTCGGGAACTGCGCGCCGACGATGGCGCCAACCGCTATCGCGACGAGCCACGTCACCCACAGCACGACGGCCCCGCCGAGGTAGTGCGAGTGCGCCCGATGGCGATCCCCGGTCTCGTACCGCTTGACGCCGACCACGAACGAGGGATCGACCAGCAAGTACGCTGCGATCAGGCGCCACCATGCGGGTGTTCCCCGCCAGTACTCAGCCATCGCGGCCGAGTACAGCAGCAGGCGCAGATTGATGACGAGTGCCGCGAGCACGGCGGCGAGCGGACCCGCGCCCGTGCCCAGCATCGTGATCACCGCGACCTGGGCGCTGCCCGCGTAGATCGCCGGGCCGGTCAGCCAGCCGGCAAGCGTCGGGATCGCGGACTGGGCCGCGCTGACGCCGATCACCAGTCCGAACGGCGCCAAGGCGATCAAAAACGGCATCATGGCACGCGCTCCGGCGAGGAACTCGCGTCCGTGCGTTTCGATCTTCGCGTCTGCGGGTGCGCTTCTCATGATCATGTCCTGGTCCTATGAGTTTCGGTCTCGTATGCAGACCACGCTCCCGGAATCGCCAGGGCCGGACTTGGAGGGAGAATGGAGAGCTCCTGGAGAGCGGGTGGCGGGGGGCTTCCTTGATCTTCGAATTCGCCGGCTGCGAGCTTGACGTCGACGGCTACCAGCTGGTCCGCGACGGTGAGGTGATGCGGGTCGAGCCGCAGGTGTTCGACTTGCTGGCGGTCCTGCTGCGGGAGCGGCACCGGGTGGTGCCGAAGGAGGAGTTGCTTGACTCGGTCTGGGGGAATCGTTTTGTCACCGAGTCGGCGCTGACCAGCCGGATCAAGGCGGCGCGGAAGGCCGTCGGAGATGACGGGCAGCGCCAGCGGCTGATTCGCACGGTGCACGGGCGCGGCTACCAGTTCGTCGGGCCGGTCGCCGAGCGCGTCGCAGACCGTGTCGAGAGGGGGACCGCCGCCGGGCCGCCACCGCAGCAGATCCGGCTCTGCAGGGCAGCGGATGGCACTCGGCTCGCGTACGCGTTGATCGGCTCGGGGCCGCCGCTGGTGAAGGCGGCAAACTGGCTCAGTCACCTCGATTACGACTGGGAAAGCCCGGTCTGGCGGCATTGGCTGACCGAGTTGTCCAGCCGATTTCGGCTTCTCCGGTACGACGAGCGCGGGTGCGGGCTTTCCGACTGGGACGTGGGCCGGTTCCGCTTCGAGGACTGGGTCGAGGATCTGGAGACGGTTGTCGACGCCGCCGGCTTTGATCGATTCCCGCTGCTCGGCATCTCCCAGGGCGGTCCAGTGGCGATCGCCTACGCGGTGCGCCATCCGGATCGGGTGAGCCATTTGGTGCTGCTCGGCTCATTCGCGCAGGGTCGGCGGGCGAGGGCCAAGACCGCCGAGGAGTTGGAACTCGCCGACACTCGGATCAATCTGGTGCGGCTCGGCTGGGGCCGGCCCGATCCCACGTACCGCGCGACGTTCGTGGCCCGCTTCCTACCCGAGGCGACCCAGGAGCAATGGCGCGAGTTTGATGAGCTGCAACGCCGGTCAGCCTCGGCTGAGAACGCCTGGCGCCTTCTCGATGTGTCGGCAGGCATCGACGTGTCGGACCTCGCCGCCCGGGTGCGCACGCCGACGTTGATCCTGTGCGCGCGCCGCGAGCCGGACAGCATGTTCGAGCAGTCCCGGACCCTCGCCTCGCTGATTCCAGGCAGCCGCCTGGTGCCGCTGGACAGCGCTAATCACCTGTTGCCTGAGCCGGACCCGGCCTGGCATCAGTTCCTCACCGAGATCGACGCGTTCCTGGGAAGTAGCACGTGAACGCGGCACCGCGGCCGGTCGGCGGCAGGGTGTCGTATGCCGTAGGTCACCAGCCGTGGACTCAATATACCCCCATGGGTATATTGCCAGGTTGGCAGATCCCCGCGTCACAGCGAAAGTGAGCCCCTATGCGCATCCGTTCTATGGTCGCCGGTCTGGCCGCGGCCGCCGCCCTCGTGGCACCCCTGTCCGCGTGCTCGTCAGCGACCCCCGCACACGTATCGGTCACGAAGTTCGCCAGTGACATCAGCACCCCGAACATGGTCCTCCTTGACGTCCGCACCCCGGCGGAGTTCGCGGCCGGCCATATCGCCGGCGCGATCAACATCGACGTCGAGGCGTCCGACTTCGGCGACCGGATCTCGAAGCTGGATGAGTCCGCTCACTACGCGGTCTACTGCCGCTCCGGCAGCCGCTCGGCCATCGCGGTACAGAAGATGTCGTCGGACGGCTTTAAGCATGTGGAGGACCTGTCTGGTGGGCTGCTGGCGTGGGCCGCGGCCGGTGAGCCGATAACCCAGTAGAGCCGCGTTTCCGGGCAAGCCGGACCGGGCCAGTCGCGGCCGGGCACCCCGCGCAGGAGCCAGGCCTGCGCGGCTCGCCGGCGACTCGGCCCGGGACTCAGGCGGCGGTATAGCCTCCGTCGACGAGGTGGTACGAGCCGGTGATGTTGCTGGCCCGATCAGAGGCCAGGAAGGCGACGAGTTCAGCGACCTCCTCGGAGCGTCCCAGCCGGCCCAGCGGATGCAGTGCCGCGACACCCGCCAGGATCTCCGGGTCGGCGGCGGCCAGCAGCGGGGTTTCGATGAAGCCGGGGCCGACGCTGTTGATCCGGATGCCCTGCTTGGCGTATTCGAGCGCCGCGGTCTTGGTCATGCCGACCACGCCGTGCTTTGCCGCGACGTAGGCCACCGACTGCCCGAATCCGACCGTGCCCAGAACCGACGCCATATTCACGATCGATCCGCCGCCGGCGGCCAGCATGGCCGGAATCTCCGCACGCATGCTGTAGAAGACGCCGCTCAGGTTGATCGCGATCACGCTCGCCCAGCCATCGAGCGGGTACTCGCCGGTCGGCACCTGCGGGCCGCCGATGCCGGCGTTGTTGACGGCCACATCCAGGCGTCCCCATGCCCGTAGCGCGTCGGTGACCATCGCCTCGCACGCCGCCGGATCGGACATGTCCGCCTCGAAGCCGCGTGCGCGGCCGCCGATTTCCTTCGCGACCCGTTCGGCCGCCGCCAGGTCACGGTCGACTACCAGGACGCGCCCGCCACGGTCCGCGATGACCTTCGCACACGCCGCGCCGATGCCGGAGCCACCGCCGGTGACGATGGCGACCTTCCCCTCGAAATCCAACTCTGCCATGCCGCTTCACCTCGATTGACTCGGATCGGATGGCGGTCAATGTCGAGTCTTCGAGGGCCGCGCACGCCAGAGCAGAGGCCGTGGTCCTACAGCGGCGGGCCGGGCGGCCTTCGCAAGCCGGCGGCGGTGCCGAACCACCGTGGCAAGTGGTCGCACAGGTCCTGCTGATCGCCGCCGGCCCAGGCCACGTGGCCGTCGGGGCGCAGCAGGACGGCGGGCACATCGAGGTCTTCGCTGATGTCGACGACGTGGTCGACGCGATCCGCCCACCCCGCGACCGAGAGGCGGCCGGTCTGGTCGAGCAGCAATCCGCGGCCGTCATGCATCAGCCCGTACAGATGGCCTTGTGTCAGCCCGATATCCCGCAGACGCCGGCCGAGCAGCTCGTGCCCGTCGCCGAAGTCGTAGCGGACCGAGATCGCGGTGATCTTCTCGATCAGGTACCGGTTCACGTTCTCGAAATCCATCAGTTCGGCCAGCAGCCGCCGCACCGATCGGGATCCCGGCTCGGTCGACATCAGCCGCATCTGGGCGCGGGTGTTGTTCAGCACCTCGTCGGCGACCGGGTGTCGTTCGGTGTGGTAGGTGTCCAGCAGCCCGTCCGGCGCCCAGCCGCCGACCTCGGCCGCCAGTTTCCAGCCGAGGTTGAACGCGTCCTGGACGCCGAGGTTGAGGCCCTGCCCGCTGACCGGCGGGTGGATGTGCGCCGCGTCGCCGGCCAGCAGTACCCGGCCGACCCGGTAGCGCTCGGCTTGCCGGGTGGCGTCACCAAAGCGGGACAGCCATCGCGGTGAGTGAACGCCGAAGTCGGTGCCGGCGACCGCTCGGAGCTGTTGTTTGAACTCGTCGAGGGTCGGCCGCGTCGGGCGGTCCTGGGACACCCCAGCGGCGGGCACCACGACGCGGTACACCCCATTTCCGAAGGGCATGGCTCCAAACCGCTTCTGGATCTTGCGAACGTCGGTCACCACCGCGGCCACCGTCTCCGGCGGCGCGGCCATCTCCATCTCGCCGAGCAGCGTGTCGGTGCGGGACGGCTCGCCGGGAAACCCGACGCCCAGCAGTGTCCGCACGGTGCTGCGGCCACCGTCACAGCCGACCAGGTAGCGCGAGCGCAGGCGGGTACCATCGGCCAATTCGGCGGTCACTCAGTGGTCGTCCTGGCTGAGCCCGACCAACTCGCACCCGCGCCGGACGTCGGTGCCGAGTTCGGTGGCGCGCTCGGCCAGCAGGCGATCAATAATGGTCTGCGGAATGCCGAGGACGTAAGCGTGCGCGGTGTCCAGCCGGTCTGGTGCGGGCCTGTCGATCCCGGCGAAGAAGCCGCCCAGCGGGTACTTCCGGCCGTGTGCGAGAAACCGTTCCAGCAGGCCTCGCTGATCCATTACCTCGATGCTGCGCACATGCAGGCCGAGCGCGCGAACGAACGCGGTCGGCTCCGCCTCCTTTTCAACCACCAGCACCTGTACGCCTTGCAGTCGCAGCTCACTGGCAAGCATCAGGCCGGTGGGTCCGCCTCCCACAATGACGACGTCGATCATTTATCCCCCGATTGGATAGCGTCTCGTTCGGCCGGAAACTCCGGACGATCAGGCGGCTTGCATGAACGAGCACCCGTGTATCGCGTACCGCTGAGTGCTTCGGATTCAAGCCCGGTCGACGATTGTGCGGCATGACCCGGGCCTTGCCGCAAGACCCCCAATGTGCTATATATTGGCAATGGCGGGAAGTATTACCTTCTCCGCCATTTTGCTGTTCTTCTCGGTTGAACATCGGGGCCCACAGCATCGGGGTCGACACCGAGGAAGCCACCGGATTGGCGGGACCAGAGAGCGGCGTACAGGCCGCCTTGGGCAAGCAGGTCCGCGTGCGTTCCGGCCTCCGCGATGCGGCCGCCGTCGAGGACGACGATGCGGTCCATCCGCGCGATCGTGGACAACCTGTGGGCGATGGCGATCACCGTCCGGCCCGCCAGTACCTCATCAAGCGTGTCGTGAATGGCGGCCTCGACGTCGGAGTCCAAGGCCGATGTGGCCTCATCCAGGATGAGCACCGGTGCGTCCTTGTAGAACGCCCGCGCGAGCGCGATGCGCTGCCGCTGGCCGCCGGAGAGCGTGACGCCGCGCTCGCCGACGTGGGCGTGGTACCCGCGCCGGCCCTTGGCATCGGCCAGCGAACTGATGAAGCCGTCGGCCGCGGCCCGGCGCGCCGCCGTCCGTACCGCCACATCGTCCGAGGAGTTCGAGGCGCCATGCGCGATGTTGTCGCGTACCGAGCGGTGAAGCAGCATCGTGTCCTGGGTGACCACCGCGACTTGGCGGCGCAGGCTTTCCTGAGTGACCGCGGTGATGTCCTGCCCGTCGATCTCGATCGTGCCGGCCTCCGGTTCGTAGAACCGCAGCAGCAGGTTGACCAGGGTGGACTTACCCGCGCCGGATCGGCCCACGAGTCCGACGCGCTCGCCGGCCGCGACGTCAAGGGATACCCCGTCCAGCCCGCCACCGTCCGGACGACCATAGTGATACCTGACCTGGCTGAGCCGGATCCGGCCACCACGCACAACGAGCGGGCCCGCACCCGGCCGATCGGTCACCGCCAGTGGCTGCGCGACGGTACCCAGCGACCGTCGTAGAACGCCGACCGCGCCAAACATCGACGAGACGCCATCGAGCAGCCACTCGGCCATCGAGGTGATCCGGAAGCTGAGCGCGAGAGCGGCGGCGATCAGCCCGAGCGGCGCCGCGCCCGACCGCCACAGGACGATGCCGTATCCGATGAGGCCGACCATGAGCACGCCGCTGAGGGCCATCATGCCGGTGTTGATCATCACCTCGAGACGCTGGACGTCCATGTGGGCCCGGCGGGCGGTGGCAAGAACCTGCCGGCTTTCCCGATCCTGGCGGTCGTGGTCGGCGAACAGCGCCAGCGTGTCGGCATTGGCGTACTCGTCGACGAGCAGTCCGGTCAGCGCCGAGTTCGCGCGCTGCAGGCGGTCGTTGGCGTCGCGGTAGCGAGGTATCACATATGCCATGAGCACCGCGTACAGGCCGATCCAGGCGGCCAGTGGCAGCATCAGGCGCGGGTCGATCGAGGCCAGAAGACCGAGCGAGCCCAGAACGTACGCGGCGACGAACGCGAGCGTGTGGATCGTGCTGTAGACGGCGCCGGTGGCCGCGGCCGCCCCGTCCCGCACATACGTGGCGACGCGTCCGGTTAGCTCGCCGCGGAACCAGCCGACCGACTGACGGGACACGTACCGGTGCATCCGCCATAGCGCGAGGGTTTGCGCGTTGGGCCGGAACGCGATGTCGTCGAGCCCTTCGCTGATCAGGTGCACGAGCGGCCGCACCCCGAGCACGATCAGCGCGGCGATCATCAGCCCGGCGATCATCAGCCCGGCGCCGTGGGACCTCCAGATCTCCGACGGAGGCGTGGCGGCCAGCATGTCGACGAGGTTCCCGGCGTACCCGATCAACCAGACCTCGATGCCGGCACCGACGATGGTGAACGCAAGGCTTGCGGCGATCACGCCGCGGAGCGGCCGGAACTCACGCAGCAGGAACGCACGCGCGCCGCGTGGGGGCGTGCTCAGATCGAGGTTGCCGAACGGGTCAGCGGAGTCTTCGAGTAGGCGGAACAAGCGAACAGGCGAGGCAGGCGCGGCAAGGGGGCCCTCCCGGAAGGCGACGAAGGATCGGATGGCTGTCGGTGACGTGCCTGCGGTCCTCATCGTTCGATCTCCCGGGTCTCGTCGTTACTGACGCGGATGAGCCTAGCCACACGGGCAGGCCGGGGCATCCGGATTTGCCGCCGGGGCGCATCCCGCCATGGCGTCACCAGCAAAACGGCCACCGTTCGTCCAGCCGTACCGGTGGCGCAGCCGGGACCTTGGTCTCTTCTCCGGCGTCGCGCGTTCACGCATGCTCTTTCGCATGCACCCGCGTAACGGATCCGCCGACATCGAGCCGCTCCTTGGACGCTGGCTCTCGACCGGCATCATCACGGATGAACAGGCCGAACGCATACGGGCGGACATGATCTCTGAATCCGGCCGGCCACCAGTCCAGCCGGCCGGCGGCAACCCCCTGGTTATCGAGGCGATGGGCTACCTCGGTGGAGCCATCGTGCTCGTCGCTCTCGGCCTGGTGACCGGCGAGGTGTGGTCCGAGCTCAACCTAGCCGGGCGGTTGAGCCTGTCCGGTGGAGTGACGGCGCTGCTTCTCGTGGCCGGCGCGGCGGTGCCGCGGGACGCGGGCGCCAGCGGGGCACGGCTTCGCGGAGTTGTCTGGTTCGTGGCATCGGTGACGCTGTCCCTGTTCCTCGCGATTGTCGGGGCGGACGGTTTCGGCTGGTACCGGACCAACACGGCACTGTTCGCCGCCGGCGGCACGGCGCTGGCATCGGCGGGGTTGTGGCGCTGGCGACCTCACCTGCTCCAGCACATCGCGGTACTCGCGTCGATCCTGGTCGTCGCCGCGTCGGCGACCGCGCTCCTGCCGTTCTCCGGGGCGCTGCCTGGCCTCGCTGTCTGGGCGTCCGGGGCGGCGTGGGCGGTACTCGCGTGGGGCCGGGTGATCATGCCGTCGCGGCCCGGCATGGTTCTCGGCACCCTCGCCACCATCGTGGGCGCGATCTCGATTCTCGACAAGGACTGGGGCACGGTTCTCGCGATGCTGACGGTGATTGTCCTGGTACTCATCGCGGTGGCGATCCGGGACCTCGTCCTGCTCGCGGTAGCGGCCGTCGGCACACTCATCGTGCTGCCCGCGGCGATCAGCCGGTACCTGCCCGGCGTGCTGTCGGTGGCCATTGTGCTGCTTGCCGTCGGTGCTCTGCTGGTGGCGGCTGCCGTGGTCACCGCCCGCCGCCGGCGCCGCGATGACGGCCGTGCGCCCGGGCGCGATTGGAGTACGGGCGAGCCGCGTTCGGCGATAATCGGTGCTGGCTCGATCGTCGCGGCCACGACGGCGTGCATCCTGATCTCGACCCTCGCATGATCGACAACTGACCGCCGGTAAGCGGCCATGATTGCGAATCGGGGCACGATTTTCCGTTCGAGGCGGCGAATTCGTACCGGTCCCGGGGTCTGTATCAAGTAGCGCCGGCGCGGCGCCACTGGCCAGCGGATCGCCGGCTTCCGCGTCGGTGACGTGGGGGAGACGATGACGGTCAGCGAGGATTTCACCAGGCTCACCAGCCGGTTCCGGGTTGAGCTGCTGGCTCACTGCTACCGCATGCTGGGCTCGGCCGATGACGCCGAGGACCTGGTTCAGGAGACGTACCTGAGGGCGTGGCGATCGTTCGACGGGTTCGAGGGCCGGGCTTCGGTGCGGACCTGGCTGTACCGGATCGCGACCAACGTCTGCCTGACCGCGATCGAGCGCCGAGGCCGGCGACCCCTTCCGTCCGGGCTGGGCGCACCGTCGGGCAACCCGGACGCGCCAATGACGTCCGGTTCGGACGTACCGTGGTTGCAGCCACTTCCAGACGCTGCGCTGACCGGCGAGCAAGCCGATCCGGCTGCCGTGGCGGCGTCGCGAGCCGGCATCCGGCTGGCCCTGGTCGCGGCATTGCAGTACCTATCCGCCCAGCAGCGCGCGATCCTGATTCTGCGCGATGTGCTGGAGTGGTCGGCTGCCGACGCGGCGGATCTGCTGGGCACCACGACCACGGCGGTCAACAGTGGGCTGCGCCGGGCCCGGGCTCAACTCGCTCGCGTCATGCCCGCGGAGGACGAACTCGCTGAGCCTGAGGACCCGCAACGGCGGGTACTGCTGAACCGGTTCGCCGCCGCGGTCGAGAACGCCGATGTCGGCGCACTTTCAGCACTGCTGCGCGAGGACGTGACGCTTGAGATGCCACCGATATGTGACTGGTTCGCCGGGCATCCGGCGGTCCTCCGGTGCGCCGCGCTGCATCTGCTGATCGAGCCGGGGCGGCTCCGGCTCGTTCCGGTGAAGGCCAACGGGCAGCCAGGGTTCGCCATCTACCAGCGTGAACCGGACGGATCGTTCCACGCCCACGCCGTACTCGTTCTCACCGTCACCCGGACCGGGATCGCGAGGATGGTCAGCTTCCTCGACCCGGGACGGTTCACCTCATTCGGCATGCCGGCCGACATCGCCGCCGCGCCGGGTCAGGCGAGCCAACCATGGCTGCGCTGAGGCGGGGACTGGCGCTGATCGAGGCCGCTGTCAGCTACACCGTGGCCGGCGCGGCCCTGGTCACGCCCGGAGCGCTGGCGTGGTCGACTCCGTGCGCGCGATGGAACGTAGAGACGCTGCTCGATCATGTCGGTGACTCGATGGCGGTCCTGGGCGAAGCGATCGCCACCGCGCGCATCGGCTATCCGGCCGTAGCCGGTGGGGTCTTTGACGTCCCTGGCACGAACCGTTTGCCATCGACGGGCCGCTGGGGCATCACGTGCCGGCCGGCCCGGCGCGATCCGGTTTCGCGTCTGCGCTACCAGGCAGCCGAACTGCTGCGCACCTGCGCCGGCGCCGCGCCGCGAGACCGTCAGGTGGCCGTCGGCGACCGGCACCTGCCCGCCAGTACGGTTGCGTTGAGCTCGGCTCTGGAGCTCAGCGTCCACGGTTGGGACCTCCATGCCGCGTGTGGTGCGTCCCGGCCGATCCCGCCGGTACTCGCCGCGATCCTGCTGCCGCTCGCCCCGCTGTTGATTACCGACCAAACCCGGCCCGGTCTGTTCGCCGACCCGGTACGGGTTCCGGGATCCGCCGGTCCGGGCGATCGCCTCGTCGCATTCCTGGGCCGTCATCCGTACCGCGGTGTGGCCGGCCCGCCTGGCGTGTGAGCAGGCCGCATCGCAAAACCCGGGCCGGCCCCGGATTTCTGTTCCGTCCGCGACGAGTTCTGCGCGTCCGGCTGGTCTATATGAGTGAACCGCGGGATTGGCCGTACGAACCCGCCCTGGGTAACGGCGGCGTGGTCAAGGCCGTGGAACGTCAGAACACGGCCTTGGCGGCATGGTCAGCCGAAGCCGAACAGATCTACGAGCGAAAGCGAGACGACCCATGAGCAGCACCAGCGTCACCCCGTCCTTCACCACGTCATTCCGGGTGGACGAGGCACCCGAGGACGTATTCAACGCCATCACGAACGTCCGCGGATGGTGGTCCGGCGAGATCGACGGAAGCGCCGATCGCCTCGGCAGTGAATTCACCTACCGCTACCAGGACCTGCACCGGTCGACTCAGCGGGTAACCGAGCTCGTCCCAGGCGCGACGGTGGTATGGCGCGTGACGGATGCCCATCTAACGTTCACCAAGGATCCGAGTGAGTGGGCAGGCACCGAGATCGCGTTCGATATCGCCCGCACCGGTAGCCAAACCGAGGTCCGGTTCACCCACCGCGGGTTGGTCTCCGATTTCGAGTGCTTCGATCAGTGCTCGAACGCGTGGGGATTCTTCCTGAACGGGAGCCTGCGGCGGCTGATCACCTCGGGCGAGGGGCCGGCCGTACCTCCGTGGGCGTAGCCACGCCCCGCGCTGCCATGATCAAGTGCGTGATCTTGAACGCTGCACGCGCCATAGCGACGTCAGCCGCACAAGTTAACGCACTTGATCATGCACCTGGTGCCGCTTCCACGTCGATCATTCGCCGTGACGGCTAGCCGGCTTGACTTCCTGGCGCGGACTGCGCGGCCGGATCGGCGGCGACCTCACTCTCGCGCTTGGCCCGGATCTGGTGACCGACGCCGGTAAGGCAGCGGCCGCTGGGCAGGTCGAACCGCCAACCGTGCAGCTGGCACTGGAGCGTGTCACCGTCGATGATCCCGAACCGGCTCAGGTCGGCCTTCAGGTGCGGGCAGCGACGCTGCACCACCCAGCCGTCCAGTGTGATGTCCTCGGCGTCGGTGTTGCGCTGGTGCTCGTCGTACCAGCCTTCCGCGTACTGCAGCCGCTCCTCGGACAGGCACTTGAGGAAGGAGTAGACGAACTCGTTGTACTGCCCGACGCGCGCGGCGGAGAAGCGGCACGACAGGAAGATTGAATTGGCCCAGTCCACCTCGCGGGTGTAGAGCAGATGCTCGATCAGCCGGCGTTCGGTCCGGAACCGGTAGCGGACCTTTTCGTCGGCGGCGTGGCGGACCTCTTTGCCCGGAAAGTCGATCACGATGGACTCGACCAGATCGCCGGCCGGGTCGGTCAGGTCGAAGCGCACCGGGCCGCCGACGCCCTTGGCCAAGTAGATCGACTCGTCGAGGAGCGGCTCGATCCGCTGCTTCAACGCCGCGAGCACGTCGATCTCCGGATGCGACCAGGTCTTCTTGGCCGCCGCTATCACCGGGCGCTGCCGCTCCTGGTACTCCTTGAGGTACTCGGCCTTGTTGGCGAAGAACTCGTCGATGTCGGCGACCGGGTGCGCCGTGGTGCAACTGCCGGGGGTCAGCTGGGAAACCGTGCCGGGCAGGAGAATATGCGCGTTGGTACCGCCGACGCGTGCGTACTCGCGTACAAACTCGCTCTGATCCGGGAAGATGTTGCCCTCGTCGCCGAAGATGTCGTTGAACTGCCAGAGACTGTCGTCCAGGAAGCAGGGCGGTCCGGCAATCGGGAACACGTGGCTGGCGCCGATATCGTTGATGTACCGGAACGTGCGGTCGAACTGCCGTTCCCGCTTCTGCTTGCCGAACGCGCGCTTCGCGGCTTCCGGCAACTCGTAAACCATCGGGTACCAGATCGCGCCGGAAAACTGCAGCATGTGGGCGTGGATGTGGCCGAGTTCAGTGAACCGGGCCAGGTCGGTGGGACGAGCGTCGTTCTGGTTGAGCAGGCGTACGCCGTTGTACTCGACCCACAGTGACGAGTCCCCGATCGGCCCGTCGGTCGGCGCGGTCAGCGACTGAACCATGATCTTCAGGCCGCCGTCGAGTTCGACCACCTCATTGGTGACCGTCTTGATGAAGTTCTTGAAACCGAGTTCCCGCAACTCATCCTCGAGTTCGCTGGTCGGGTACTCGGGCAGAAGCACGGTCGCCGTCTTCGGAACGAACCGCGACAGGTGCGCCGCGTCGAAGTGGTCCCGATGCAGGTGCGAGACGTAGAGGTAGTCGACGTTGCCTAGGGTCTCCCAATCGAGCTGCGAATTGTCCGGAAACGGAAACCACGAGGCAAAGTACGCCGGATTCACCCACGGATCGCACAGGATGCTTCCCGCGGCGGTATCGATACGCATGCTGGCGTGACCAGTTCCGGTGATCTGTAGCACGACTTGCCCTTCTGCTGGCGTCACTACGCGATAACGGTACCGTCGAGTGCCACAGTTCTTCGCGTGGGTGGGTCGCCCCGCGCACTCCCCGGCCGAAAAGTAGGGTACGCACCGTGACGTCGACATTCGCAGACCTGACCACTATGCGTGTGGGCGGCCCGATCGGACGGCTGCTGGTGGCTTCGACCACCTCCGAGGCCATCGAGATGATCCGCGAGGCGAAAGCCGCCGGTGGGCCGCTACTGGTTATGGGCGGTGGCTCCAACATGGTCGTCGGCGATGTCGGCTGGGATGGGACCGTGATCAAGATGGCCTCATCGGACGTCCGGATCGATGGCGATGTGGTGACCGCGGCGGCGGGAGCCGAGTGGGATCGGGTTGTTCAGGTGAGTCTGGCCGAGGGATTGGCCGGCATGGAGGCGCTGTCCGGCATTCCGGGGACGGTCGGTGGTACCCCGGTGCAGAACGTCGGTGCCTACGGCACCCTGACATCGGACCTGCTCAAGTCGGTCACGGTCTTCGATCGTCACACTGGGGCGATCGAGACCTGGGGGCCCGAACGCTGCGGGTTCGGCATCCACCGCCAGTCGGTGTTCAAGCGTCGCGACCGATGGGTGGTGCTTGAGGTGACCTATCAGCTGCGGCGATCCGACCAGTCAAAACCAATCACGTTCGAGCGCCTGCTCAGTAGCCTGGCCATCCCGGCCGGTGCTACTGCCCCCGCGGCCGACGTGCGCAAGGCGGTGCTGGAATTGCGCCAGTCCCGGGGCATGGTGCTGGACGCGGCGGATCATGACACGTGGAGTGTCGGCTCGTTCTTCCTCAATCCGGTCCTGGAAACGCTGCCGCGTGACCTTCCGGCCGGGTGTCCGCGCTGGCCGGGCGCCGAGGGCACAAAGATCGCCGCGGCCTGGCTGATCGAGAACACCGGCTTTCCCCGCGGGTACGGGCGTGAGTGGGGGAACGGCACGGTGTCGCTGTCAACGCGTCACACGCTGGCCGTAACGAATCGCGGCGGTGCGACCGCGTCCGACATCACCAAGTTCGCGGCGCACATTCGCGACGGCGTCGCGGCGCGGTTCGAGGTCAGGCTCAACCCGGAGTGTGACCTGATCAATTGTTCGCTCTGACGGCTGACGGATCGATGCGCGGGTAGCGTTGGCGACCGTGCCGCTGGCCGTTCGGCCGATGACCGGCAGGCCGTGACCGCGCGCCGTAAACGCCGAGAGGTCCACGACGGCGCGTCGGCAGCGGCAAGTAGCCGGTAGCAGCACGTGGCCGGTAGCAGCAATTAAAGGCACGAGGAGGCACGCCATGAAATACACCCGTCTGGGCGACTCCGGGCTGACCGTCAGCCGGGTCGCGCTCGGCTGCATGAGCTTCGGCGACACCTCACGCGGCTTCAGCGAATGGTCGCTCGACGACACGGCCGCTGAGCCGATTTTCCGGCAGGCCGCTGACCTCGGCATCACCTTCTGGGACACCGCCAACGTATACGGCTACGGCAGTTCCGAGGAGATCGTCGGGCGGGCCATCCGCAAGTACACCAGCCGCGACGACATCGTGCTGGCTACGAAGGTGTTCTTCAAGATGCACGACGGTCCGGGTGGCTCCGGCCTGTCCCGCAAGGCGATCATGGAACAGATCGACGCCTCGCTCGGCCGGCTTGGCACCGACTACGTCGACCTCTACCAGATCCACCGGTTCGACCCGGACACCCCGGTCGAAGAAACGATGGAAGCTCTGCATGACGTGGTGAAGGCCGGCAAGGCCCGCTACATCGGTGCCTCCTCGATGTGGGCCTGGCAGTTCGCCAAGATGCAGGCCGCCGCCGAGCGCAACGGCTGGACCCGATTCGTGTCCATGCAGAACCAGTACAGCCTGCTCCAGCGCGAGGAGGAGCGGGAGATGTACGGGCTGCTGGCCGACCAGGGCGTCGGATCCATCCCATGGAGCCCGCTGGCGAAGGGGCGCGTGGCCCGGCCATGGAACGATCACACCACTCAGCGAGCCGACACCGATCGGCTGCAATCTCGCTACACCGGCGGAGAGAATGAGCCGATCGTGACCGCGGTTCAGCGTACGGCCGAAGCGCGCGGTGTACCTATGGCCCAGGTGGCGCTCGCCTGGGTGCTGCACAATCCGGTAGTCACCGCCCCGATCGTCGGCCCCACGAAGCCGAATCACCTGCCCGACGCGGTGGCGGCGCTGGACATCGAGCTCACCGAAGACGAGATCCGCAGCCTGGAGGCCCCGTACACGCCGAGGCTGCCCAGCGGCTTCTGATCAGCGACCCGTCGCGCCGGTGCCGGTGGGCGTGCCCGGAACCGGCACCGGCCTCGAGACGCGGCTTGACCTCGTGGAACCGCGTCCCCGATCCTGGGCTCGGTGCTTGTTCCTGACCTGCGTGGCCGGGCTGCCGCGGACCCAGGGGGCCGGCGGCGCACTGGTCGCCGCCGCGCCCCCGCCGACAGATCAGGAAGCCGACAGCTCAGGAACAAGCATTCAGACGTTGGAAGCCGTGGCGGGTTCATATGTGGAGGGTCTAGCGAATGCTGCGTCCCGGTCGCTGACGCGACAGGCGGGTTGGGCAGCACGCTGAATGACGTCGAGGACCCGGTCCGGTTCGGCAAGGTAGCACCCGCTCGCCCAAGCCGCGTTGGCCTCGACGATCGCCCAGCCGTCATCGGTCTCGCCGACGTCGATGACGATCGCGCTTGGCAGCGTACTGGCGAAGCCGCTGAGCAACTCCGTCCCGAACGCGATCGCACTGGAGTCCGGTTCGGCCAGGTGCGGGCGCCCGCGGTCCGCGTACTGGCCGGCGGTATGAATCCGGCCGTCAAGAACGAACAGCCGGTGCTCGGTCATGAAATCGACCACGCTGCTGACCAGTACGGTTGTGTCCGCATCGACGGCGTCGGGACCCGGCAGGCGGCTGCCATCGCTGTAGATCATCGCGCGGATCGTCTTGTCGTTGGGTGTCTTGATGAACGCTGGTGTCCGAAGCATCCAGGCGTCCCGGATCGGCATCGCCGAGATGTGCCGCCGTGTGACCTCGCGGGGCAGGCGGGACATCAGGACCGGCGGTGCCTCCAGCAGTGCCAGGCCGACCTTTGGTGCCACCGCGTCCGCGAATGTCGGTCCGGCGTGGAGGTGCTCGACAATGAGTCCGGGCGGGACCGCGAACGTGGGCAACTGCACGGTCGTCAAGCCCCGTCGTTCGGCCGCGCTCCAAATTCTTCGGGCCGATTCGGTGAGTCGGGGCGGGAAGACAACGGCCACCGGCCAGATCCTGCCCGAGCGCGGCAGTGGTGCGCTAGCTGTTTCCATTTGCTGCGCTGTGGCGACGCCGGGCTCCGCGGCCCGCATGCAGGCGCCCGGCTTGAATGGCGATCGGTCGGTCCCGTGGTCTGTTGCCGATCTGCGGCCGAATCGGTTGCGGGCAGCGGTGCATGATGCTGCCCGCAACCGGGAGGGACGGTGGGCTTGACCAGGTACTAGTGCACGGGAGGCGGGCCCAGGATTTCAATCGCGTGACGCGCGGCGGCGTGTCCCAGTGCCGCCGGGTCGATGGGCATCGGATCGGGTAGCCGGCGTTCTTCGGCCGGCATGCCGGCCTCGGAGGCGAACTCCTCGAAGCCGGACGGTGTGGTGATCTGGAGTGTTCGCAGGGGTTCGCCGGCCGCGACGACGAACGTGTGGGCGAGTCCGGAGGGCAGCATCACGAAAGCGCCGGGCCCCGCGGCGAACGTCTCGCCGTCGCAGTGGAATTCCGCGCTGCCGGCCAGGACGTAGAACATCTCATCCTCGACGGTGTGCCGGTGCAGCGGCGGTGCGAAGCCTGGCGGGTTGATGAACTCGACGACGGTCAGCCGGCCGCCGGTCTCTTTGCCCGTGACCTTATTCGTGACCAGGCTTCCGAGGAACCAATGCGCCTCACCGCCATCCGCATCCAGCACATACGGGCGTACCCGTGGCGCTTCCGTCATCCCGGCACCTCAATTCGGTAAACCAATGTCTAGTGAATATGACTGTAGTATGGCCAAATCATGAGCGCTGTCAAGAGACGTGAGTATCGATCCGAGGTCCGGGCCGAGTCGGCCAGGCGCACTCGTCAGGCGATCATCGCGGCGGCCGACCGGCTATTCGTTGAGGTTGGCTACGGCGCGACGTCGTTCAATCTGATCGCCGCCGAAGCGGGAGTGTCGCGCCCGACCGTCTTCGCGGCGTTCGGCTCCAAGGCTGCGCTGCTCCGCGAGGTGGTCGATCAGGCGCTGGCCGGCGATGACGAAGCGGTGCCGGTGTCGGAGCGGCCGTGGTTCCGCCCGGTGTGGGAGGCCGGGACGCCGGGCGAGGTGCTGGATTCCTATGCCGACGTCTGCTTGATCATCGGCCGCCGCGCGGCGCGACTCTTCGAGACCGTGCGTCGCGCGGCCGATCACGCGTCCGAGGCCGCCGATTTGTGGGCGACACTCCAGACGAACCGCCGCGCCGGCGCGGCCATGGTCGTTGATCGGATACGTGACCTTGGTGACTTGGCGGTCGACGATCGAGCGCGGGCGGCCACCGACCTCCTGTGGATCCTCAATGATCCGGGCCATTATGCGTCGCTGGTTCTGGATTGCGGGTGGTCGGAGGATGCGTTCCGGACATGGCTGTCGGCCGCGATGCGTTCGGCCGCCGGCGACTGAGCGTCGGATGACAACCGCTGCTTGTCATAGTGGCGGCATGACCAAATGCAGTCGCTGATCGACGTCGGCGTTTCTCAGCCTGATATCGCACGTGAGCTGGGCGTGACGAGGCAGGACGTGCAGAAGATGCTGGACCTCTGAGCCGATCCGGTCCGCGCGGCACGGGCTACGCGATCAGCCCGGGTACGTCCCCGACTCGCCCGATCTGGCGCAGGTGGTCGAGGAGCGCGACGTACACCTCGGCCGGAGTCGGGTCCTGGTGCGGCATGCGGCCGGTGCGGACCGCCGCGCCGGCCAAGCGAACCAGCACGTCCGCGGTCCCTTCGGCGGTCAGGCCCTGCACCTGCCGGCTGCGGTAGTCCCGGATGACGGCGCCGATCGCCTTCGGCAGGCGCTTGGCGTCGACCGAGCCGTCCACTAGCAGATACGGCAGTTTCCACGTGGCCGGCCGGGACGGGTCGCCGACATGCGCGAAGCAGCGGGCCGGCAGGTGGTATTTGGGATGCAGGAGCGCGTCGCCGGCGAGGTCCCCGTTCGTGACCGGCTCGGAAGTCGCGGGTGGCGTGCGGTAGATGCCGCGGGTGCTCAGCCACCACAGGTTCTCCGGCGGCGTCGGGTCGGCGAGGTGAGCGATCGCGCGCGGGCGCAGCCCGCCCGGCGCCAGGTCGTACGACTCGAACACGCACCCGTCGCTGACCGCGATCCGATCCACCTTGAGGGTTGTCGCGTAATCATGGGCCTGCTTGAGCGCACGCTGAATGGAACCGCGACCGTCCAGTGAACCCGGTCGCTTGACCTCGACGATCAGGTACTTCAGACCCGCTCGGCTGAGAGTGAGATCGGCGCGCTGCTCCTGCAAGCGGACCTGCTCGGTAGTCCAGTCGAGGACGTTGGTGAACAGTTCGCACAGAATGTTCTCGGCGACCTTCTCGGCCGGGGCCTGGTCGAATACGCCACCACCGAGATGGTGATGCCGGGAATTCAGGAACGAGTCCCAGCGATCGCGGATCCGGGAGATGCTCAGGCGCGCGCTGGCAAGGTCACTGCCGGTCATTATTCGTAGGTACCGCTGATCGCGACGAGTTGTCTATCAGCAAGGCGACCCAACTGCCGGGCGGATGTACCACCGGGCGGGCATACGTACGGCCGAGCCGCCGCTGGCCTGAGGGCTGGCGGCCGCTCGTCCGACGTAACCGATCACCCGGCCGCGGTGGCTACCGGCCGGTCCGGGCCGGGGTCGCTGCCGGGATCGCGGCGGTTTCCGGCGCACAGCATCCAGCCGATCCGTCCCGCCTCGGTGGTCGTGAAGTACGCCCACCGTCCATGGTTGTCGGATTGTCAGTAGCTGAATGTCGTTGCGGGTTCATCGCCGATCCACTCCCACATCGGAACCGTGCGGCCGAGGCCGGCGTTGCTGACCATGCTTTCGGATTCGAGGTGTCGCGCGTTGAAGCAGATCGGGCAGACCAGGTACCGGCCGCCGGCCGCCTCGTACCGCTTGGCAAGCTCGGCCAATGGCGGGCAGCCTTCGCACGCCACCCCTTGAGCAAATCCGGGCAGCACCAATCGCACCGCCTCCTTGGTCAGGAACATCAGCGTCGGTCGCCCCAACTCGGCAGCACCGACCGCTACCAGCAGAGCCACCGTGACGCGTTCCGGATCCTCAAGTCCGGTCGTCAGGCTTACGACTGCCTTGCCTTTCATCGCATCCTCCTCGCTTCGCGCTATCACCAAAGTGACCGCGGACCCGCGCCGGACGTGGCGAGCAGCGGCCCACTACCTGCGAGCATGGCGGGCCACGACGGGCCGGCACATGAGGCGGATGCCTTATCTTTGGCCGCTCGATTAGTGGTCGCTGGTGCCGGTCCGGCCGCTGGCGAAGACGCCGCCGCTGATGCCGTGCGTGATCGCGAACAGGCTCGCGCCGGTACGGTTCGAGACTCCGACCTTGGCGTAGATGTGCTCCACATGGTTGCGCACGGTCTTCTCGGCTATCCGCAGCTGCGCGGCGATAGCCCGGTTCGACGCGCCCTGTGCGACCAGCCGCAGTATCTCGACCTCGCGGCCGGTCAGCCCGGCCGGCCACGAGCTGCGCCGCGGTACCCGGTGCCCAGCGGCGTCGAGTACGGTGTCGACCGCCTCGGCGTCGAGCCGTGACTCGGCGGCCATAACCCGCAACCGCCGGGCGGCGTCGCGCTCATCGGATGCCGGTCGGTACGGCCGTGGTTCAAGGAGTGCTTGATAGGCGTAGGCGGCGGCGAGTAGCCGCTGGGCCGGTGTCAGCGACGCCCCGCTGGCACCGCGCGGGTACCCGGACCCATCCATCCGCTCGTGATGCGCCCCGGCCACGGCGGCTACCTGCTCCAGCCCGCGCACCCGACTCAGGATGCGTTCGGTGAAGTACGGATGCAGCCGAACTCGTTCCCATTCGGCGCTCGACAGCCGTCCCGGCTTCTCCCAGATGTTGTTGGGGACTCCCATGCGCCCCAGATCGTGCACCCAGCCGGCACGACGCAGCAGCAGCACGTCCGATTCCGGCAGCCCGCAGCGGCGGGCCGCGTCGGAGGCCAGAGCCGACACCGCCCGCGAGTGGCCGAGCGTGAACGGGCACTTGAGGTCGGCGAAGTCGCCGATCGCTTCCAGGAGGTCATCGAGTTCCGCCGGCCTCAGCGGTTGGTCCCGATCCGGGGCCTGGGAGAGGGCCTCCCGCCAGAGGTCGTCGCCAGGGAGGCCGCCGAGCAGGTCATCGGCGGATCGCTCGAAGGCCGCGACGACGTCCGGATCGAACTGAGTTCCGCGGCGGCTGCGAGCCATCTCCACCGCGGCCGGCACGCCACCACGGCGGTAATGCACTTCGGCCGCGTCGGCGAGATGGACCAGCCGCATCTCCAGCGGGATAGCCGTTCCGCCGGCGCCGGTCGGCAACCCGCCGCCGTCCCACCGCTCGAAGGAGTACCCGACCGCATGGCGTACCCCGTCGGACAGTCCCAGCCGGTCGGCAAGCAGCCCGGCGGATGTGCAGTGCGAGCGAATCAGTTCCGACAGGCGGCCGCGCGTGTCGACGAGCATCCACAGGCCGCGCCGGGCTCGCTCCAGCGGTGGTTCACCTCGCCCGACGTGCCGCAACAGCAGCCCGGCGAACGGCAGGCCGGACCAGTCCACCAGGTAGCTGTCCGCCCGGAAGGCGATGTCATCGCCGAACCATCCGGCCAGCTCGTGGGAGTCGGCGTGGCACCCGATCCAGGCAACCAGGTTGGCGTAGAGCACCACGCCGCGTTGCTGCTCGTCGAGGCCTAGTCGGCCGGCCAGACCGGTAGCGATCAAGGATGACCGCAGCACGTGTTCCATCGGCTGGCCCAGGCCCAGGTCGATCGCCAGCGACAGGGCTGCCACCAACTCGGCGCGCGTCGACGCCGTCTCGGGAACCCGTCGCCTCCGGTCGCCGGCCGGCTCAACGGCCATCATCACCTCGCCTGACCCTCATGGTGCCGCCCCGCCTGCTGAGGTCCGGCCACGAGGCTCTCAGTATGGCGCTTGGCAACGGCCGGGGGCTGTCGCCATTACGTCTCGCGATCTGGTCGGGCCAGGCCAGACCGGGCGCGATCCATTACTCACGGTAGCGAGTCGCCGTTATCGCAGCCTCGATTCTCAACCCCACGCCAACGCCTGCCAGCACGCCGGCCGCGGCGAATGCCCAGCCACTATTGATGAGGACCAGCGCGCATCCCAAGACGACGAGAATCGTTCCGGTGAGGCGCACAAAGCGTACATCTGAGTTCACTTGCGTCACTTATCAAAGCCCAGTCGGAAGGGATGCGGGATCTGGGTGGCCGGCCAGGTGGCCGGCAGCGGCACAGGCCTGGTGAGTGAGCCCGGGTGAGTTAGCCCTGGTGAGCAGGTTGCCGCGAGTGTTCCCACAGCGGCGCGTAGAACTCTTTTGGTTGGTCAATGCTTCTCCTCAGATGTCGTCGGCCAACCAGGGTTCGGAGTGCAGCGCCGGGCTCTCCCTCGGCTATAGCTTCGTAACATTCCGGACTCGCCGGTGCTCCGGTCGGGCCCGGGCGGACCCTCCGTTGTGGATCCGGTCTTGGTGGCCGATCGGCGGCTGAGCGTCGAGATTGCTGGTCTCCGGCTTGGCGCTACGCCGCCGGAATTGCCCCGGTCGCTCCGGTGATGATATCCCAGAATGTAAGTATACGTCGACCCTCTTCAATATGCCGTCAATTGACGTTGGTCTTTTGATGCGATGTTGCCAAGATTCTTCAGCCGACCGGGAAACTGCGAGCAACGCGCAAAGAATCGGGTTGGATCCCAAATCCGATAACGCTATGTAATCGAATTTGTGGGGTACTGTAGAAGGCAGGAGTGCCGGGAAGCCTGGTCGGCGTCACGTAGAGCGCGACGCGGAAGGGGCTCACGGTGCGGGCATATGCCTTCGCCGCCGCGTTGCCGAGGGCGCTTGCCAGCGTCCCGGCGATGCCTGCGGCATCACGGTCGGGATGGTCCAGCGGTAATGGCTGGCTGCGGGCGAGGGCTGCCCGATGACCGCCACCGCGTGGATGGCGGTGGCGGTGTTCGCCATCGCGTACCTGTTCATCGCCACCGAAAAAATCCATCGAGTCGCTGCCGCGCTGGGCGGAGCGATGCTGATGCTGCTGATCGGCGCCGTCGACGCGAACACGGCGTTCTTCTCGCCGGAGGCGGGCATCGATTGGCGGGTTATCGTCCTTCTCCTGGGGATGATGCTGATCGTCTCGGTGATGCAGCGCACCGGACTCTTCGAGGCCATCGCCATCTGGTCGGTCCAGCGAGCGCGTGGCCGACCGTACCGGATGATGGTCATCCTGGTGCTGGTCACCGCCGTGGCGTCGGCGGCGCTGGACAACGTGACGACGATCCTGCTGATCGCGCCGGTCACCTTTTCGGTCTGCGCCCGGCTGGCGGTCCCGGTGGTGCCATTCCTGATCGCCGAGGCGCTGGCCAGCAACATCGGCGGAACCGCCACGCTGGTCGGCGATCCGCCGAACATCATCATCGCGGCCCGGGGCGGCCTGACCTACAACGACTTTCTGATCCACCTGGCGCCGTTCGTCGTGGTGGTGCTGCTGGTGTTCCTCCTCCTGAGCCGCTGGCTGTTCCGCTCGGCGTTCGTGTTCGATCCGGACCGGGCCGCCGAGGTCATGAAGCTGGAGCCGGGCGCGGCCATTCGAGACCGGCGCCTGACCGTCCTCAGCCTGGCGGTGCTCGGGCTGGTCACGGTGGCTTTCGTGCTGCACTCCGTGGTGCATCTGGAGCCTGCGGTGGCCGCTATCGCGGGTGGGCTGGCGCTGCTCGCCGCCTCGCGGCTTGACGCCCACGAAGTGGCCCGGGATGTCGAGTGGCCCACGCTCGCCTTCTTCGCGGGGTTATTCGTCATGGTCGGCGCGCTCGTGCACACCGGGGTGATCGACGGCCTGTCCAGGGCCGCCGCCGCCATGACCGAAGGCCGGCTGTTCCTGGCGTCGATGGTGCTGCTGTGGGGCTCGGCGGCGCTGTCGGCGATCGTGGACAACATCCCGTACGTGGCGACGATGAGCCCGGTCGTCTCTGACCTGATCGCGGCCAGCGGCGACGATGGGTCCCAGATGTTGTGGTGGTCCCTGGCGCTCGGTGCCGACCTGGGCGGGAACGCTACCGCGGTGGGGGCCTCCGCCAACGTCGTCGTGCTCGGTATGGCCGAGCGGCGCGGCCGTCGCATCAGCTTCTGGGAGTTCACCCGGTACGGGCTAATTGTCACAGTGGTGACCATCGCCCTGTCGATGCCGTACCTCTGGCTGCGGTACTTCGCGTTTAGTTAGGTCAGATCGCGTTCATCGGGAGCCATGGATATGTCCACTTTGCGGGAATGGCCGGAAAATGGACTCTGGCGGACGACCGTCCCGCCTGTAACGGGACTTTCTCCCCTGCATTCGCCGATGGCTGACGTCCAATATCTGTTGTGGGCAACGAACTGAGCCCGCCGAAGACGGCGAACCAGTGTCTAGAGTGAAGGCAGAAGAAACCATGCGCCGCAGAACATTCGACGTCATCCTCTCCTCGGTCGGATTCGTCCTGACCTTGGTGCTGCTCGTCGCCGGCGGGCTGGCCATTTGGGGCTACAGCTTCGCCAACAGCAACGTCCACGACCAGCTGGCCGCCCAGCACATCTACTTCCCCGAGAAGGGCAGCGACGCGCTGAAGTCGCCGGAGATCGGCCCGTACCTGAATAAGTACGCAGGTCAGCAGCTTGTCAACGGCGCGCAGGCGAAGGCATACGCCGACCACTTCATCGCCATTCACCTCAAGGAAGTTGCGGGTGGCAAGACGTACTCCGAGGCGAGCACCGCGGCCCGGTCCGACCCGACGAACGCCGAGCTGCAGGGCCAGGTGAACACCCTGTTCAAGGGCGAGACGCTCCGTAGCATGCTGCTCAACGCGTACGCCTTCTGGAAGATCGGCCAGATCGCCCTCTACGCCGCCATCTCCTGCTTCATCCTGGCGGCCGTGATGTTGATCCTGTCCGTCCTCGGGGTCATGCACCTGCGCCGGGTCAAGCCGGGTGAGGACCTCCTTCCGGAGAAGAAGCCGGTACCGGACGAGGCGCTCGCCTGATCCGATACGGAGACTGAACCGAGACTCGGAACTCGAAGATCGCGAATGGTTGGCACCGCCCAGGCGGTGCCAACCATTCGCGATTATTGCGTTTAGGGCATCGTCACCGCGCGCACGGCATCAGCGTTAGCTGGTTACCGGAGTAACCAGGCTCCAATGCCGGCCGACCGGGCAGAATTGATACCGCATCCGGCCCAGACGCACCGCGGTCACCGTCGCGTACGGGACCCAGGTGGTCCGGAACAGGTGACCGTCACGGCAGCGGACCAGGACGTTCGAGCCCATCCGGTAGCCACCCGAGTGCGCCCGTCGGCCGAGCCTTCGGGCCGCGATCGCGGCCACGATGATCATTCCTGCCGCGACCAGGATGAACAGGACCTGCTCGCGCGGGCTGAGGCCGGCCATCGGTCACCTCCTGGCAAGGCGGGTGTGTAGGAGGGTGTATTAGGAGAATGTACAGCGGATCCGCCCGGTCGTCTCGAAAACATGATCAACTCATGTGATCCGTGGGATTCGTGTGGTGTTAACGGCCGGACGGCAGCGCTTGCCCCGCATTCAGCACCCACGACTACCGGTGGGCAGGTGGGCCGGACCACTCCCGACCGGATGGTCCCGGCGGCCGATCCGGGATGGTCCCGAGCGGCCGGGCCCCGGATGGGAAACTGTCCGGATGTGGCATGAGGCGGCGGCATGGTCGGCCCGGATGACGGCCGTCCAGCGCGGTCGCATCGCGCGGCCGATCGGCGCCGTTTCCGGCCGGGTCGCGTGCGTGATCGCCCTGCTGTGCTACGCCGCGCTCCCTGCGCCCGCCGCGGCGGCCGCCCCTGCCCGAGTGTCCTCGGGACGCGTCGTGTGCACCATCACCGATCCCAGTGCGATCGGGCTGTCCGGCCTGATCGTTACCGGCAACGGGTATATCTCCGTGTCGGACAGCAACATCGACAAGAGCAAGATTCGCATCTTCTACTTCGACAAGGGCTGCAAGCTGGTGCGGACCGTCGGCTATCCGACGCCGGCGTACGACCCGGAAGACGTCGCGATGGGCACCGACGGCACGCTCTACGTCGCCGACATCGGGGACAACGCCGCCGAACGGTCCAGCATCGCGGTATGGAAGCTGGCCCCTGACCGCAAAACCCCGAAGATCTTCCGGTACGCGTACCCGGATCACCCGCATGACGCGGAGGCGATGTTGCTGGGCGCCGGCGACACGCCGATCTTCGTCACCAAGGACATCGGCGTCGGCCGTCTCTACGTACCGGTTCGCTCGCCTGACCCTAGCGGCAAGCCGGTGCCGCTGCGTGCGGCCGGCACGTTCCGGCCCACCGACTTCGGTACCCCGAGCGGGGTCGGACTCGGCGGTGGGCTGCTGGTCACCGGTGCGGCGAATGCACGGGACCGAAGCAAGGTGGCACTGCGGACCTACTCGACGGCGTACGAATGGCGGGTACCGGATGGGGATGTGGTGCACGCGATCACGGCCTCCAAGCCGGTGGTCACGCCGCTGCCGGACGAGCCGCAAGGCGAGGCGATCGCGTACAGCCGCGATGGGAGCCACCTGGTGACCGTGAGCGACCAGGAGACCGATCCGGTGCGTACCAGCATCCTGACCTACCCCAGCGGGATCCCGGCGGTGACCGCCACGTCCGCTGAGCCGTCCGGGGTCGCCGCGGCCGAGACGCACGGAGCCTCGCCGGTGCCGGGCCCGGCCTCCGGCCTGCCCGGCGACGCCCTCGGCATCATCGCCGGTGTCGGCGGCCTGCTGCTCATCGCCGGGGCGGTCGGGATCGGCCGGGCCAGGCGGCGGCAGCGCTAGTCGTTCGGCCCCCGGAGGCCGCGTACTCGGCTTGCGGGGGTTCAGTGCTTGTGGGCGGTTCAGTGCTTGTGGGCCGTTCAGTCCGGCAGCATCGGCATCACCAAACCGGGATCCTTGCCGAGTAGCACGCCACGCGTCACGGACGTGGAACCATAGCGATCCCGGATGGCGTCCAGCGCCGCGTCCAGCGATTCCCGGTCCGGCTCGTCGAAGGGCAGTTCCATCTGGACGTACCCGTGACGGCTGAGATTGCCGACGGAGATGCCGATCAGGGTTAGCCCACGCTCCGCGATCAGCGGCCGGGCACTGGCCATCAGGCCGCGCGCGGCGTCTAGGATGGTCTGAGTCTGCACCGTCTCGCGGAGCAGCGTGCGCGAGCGGGTAGCGCGGCCGAAGTCGTCAAACCGCAAGCGGAGGGTAACGGTGCGGCCCGGCCGGTTGGCCGCGCGCATCCTCCGGGTCACGCGATCGACCAGCCCGGCCAGCGTCGCGTCCACGTCCGCCGCCAGGTGCGGGCCTCGGCCGATGGCGCGCTGCGAGCCGATGCTGCCCCGCCGCTTGCCGACGACGACCGGGCGCGGATCACGGTTGTGCGCCAGCGCGTACAGGTGCCGGCCGGACGCCACTCCGAGGATCGAGACGAGTTCGGCCTGATCGAGGCGGGCCACATGCCCGACGGTACGGATGCCGTACCGGTGAAGCTTTTCGGCCGTGACGGTACCGACGCCCCACAGCATGCCGACCTGCAGCGGATGAAGGAAGTCCAGCTCGGCGCCTGGAGGCACCACCAGCAGGCCGTCGGGCTTGGCTACCCGGCTGGCCACCTTGGCGAGGAACTTGGTACGGGCGATGCCCACCGTGATCGGCAACCCGACCTGCTCAGCGACTCTCCGCCGCAGTCGCTCGGCGACCGCCACCGGCGTGCCACTGATCCGATGCAGGCCGCCGACATCGAGGAACGCCTCGTCGATCGAGATGCCCTCAACCAGTGGCGTGGTGTCCCGGAAGATCTCGAACACCGCCTTGCTCGCCTCCGAGTACGCGGACATGCGGGGACGTACCACGATCGCGTCGGGGCACAGCAGCCGGGCCATCCCGCCGCCCATAGCGGTACGCACGCCGCGTGCTTTGGCCTCGTAACTGCAGGCCAGGACGACGCCGCCGCCGACGATCACCGGTCGCCCGCGCAGGCTGGGATCGTCACGCTGCTCCACGGACGCGTAGAACGCGTCCAGGTCCGCGTGCAAGATCGACGCCGCGTCGCGCATCTTCTCATCTTAGAACACTTGTTCTATGTGATGTGCCTGCGTGGCTTCCTGGGTGCGTCATGGGCCGCGTGGGTGAGCCGTAGGTCGATATGGTCTCGCGCATGATGGCGACGCGTGGGGAGATTCTCGGGGCGCTGGCCGATGAGTTGCTGGGTCGCGGGGTTCCGGACCGTCTGCGGGTGGCGATCGACGGGCCGGACGCTGCCGGCAAAACGACTTTGGCCGACGAACTCGCCGAACTCATGGGCCGTTATCGGCCGGTGATCCGCTTGGGAATCGACCTGTTCCACAATCCGGTGGCGATCCGTCGGCGTCGGGGATCGCTGTCGCCAGAGGGTTTCTATTTCGACTCGTTCGATCAGGCGGCGGTCATCGACGGTGTGCTGCGGCCACTTGGCCCTGGCGGTGATGGCTGGTACCGGCCGTGCGTGTTTGACCATCGGGCTGACCAGGCCCGCGGTGGTAATGGCACAGTCTGCCGCGCCCGATGCTGTGCTGCTTTTCGACGGCGTTTTTCTGCTTCGAGTAGGGGCCGCTGGTGATCGAGTGCACCACGTTGTGCAAGATCCAGAGCAGCTGACGTCGCTATGGCGCGCCTGGCGCTCAAGATCGTGCACTTGATCACGGGGTTGGGGCGGCCTCGTCTGAACGACACCCCGGGCCGTAGGCTGTGACCGGGTCCGTGACTGGCGAAGGTGGGGTACCACCGGGGAGCGGCTCGCGTCGCACGATCCGGTGCCGGCCGCCCGGGTGCCGTCGTCCTTGACCAGCCAACCTGGATGGACGGAGCCCGCATGATTCCCCTGCGGTACGGCATGAACCCCCATCAGACGCCGGCCTGCTACCAGCCGGTGACCGGACGCTCGCCGTTACACGTAGTACACGGTGAGCCGTCGTACATCAACCTGCTCGACGCACTGAACGCATGGCAACTGGTTCGGGAGACGGCCGCCGCCCTGGACGTGCCGGTGGCGGCCTCCTTCAAGCATGTGTCCCCGGCGGGTGTCGCTATCGCCGGGCCGCTGGATGCCACCGTTCGTCACACGTACCAGGTCGGCGACGTCAGCGAGATCGCCCGCGCCTACCTGCGTGCGCGCGACGCTGACCCGAAATCGTCGTACGGCGACTTCGTCGCCGTCTCCCATCCAGTCGATGCCGACTTGGCGGCGGTGCTGAAGCGGGTCGTGTCCGACGGTGTCATCGCGCCCGGGTTCGCGACCGGTACGGTGGGCACGCTGGCCGCCAAGAAGGGTGGCCGCTTTCTGGTCCTGGAGGCCGACCCGGCCTTCGAGCCACCGGCGGCGGAGGTTCGCGAGCTGTACGGGATCCGTCTGGTACAACCGCGCGACACCGCACCGATCGCGGGGCTGAACCCGGATCTGACGCTCGGATCGATCGCGCTGCGATACACGCAGTCGAATTCGGTGGCGTACGTGCGAGATGGTGTCACGCTCGGCATCGGGGCAGGACAGCAGTCCCGGATCGACTGCACCCGATGGGCCGGCGTCAAGACCGATACCTGGTGGCTGCGCCGGCATCCCGAAGTGGCCTCGGTCGCCGGCGCCACCGTGACCGATCGGATCGCCGGCCAGATCGCCGCCGCGGATCGGCTTGACGGACGTGACCGCTGGCTGGCGGCGCTGGACGGGGTGAGCTTCGTGTCCGATGGGGCAATCCCGTTCGAGGACAACATCTGCGAGGCGGCTCGGCACGGCGTCCGGTTCATCGCCGAACCCGGTGGTTCGATCCGGTCGCCGGCGGTGGCGGTCGCCGCCCGCGAGCGAGGGATCGAGATCGTTCAGACCGGCTTGCGACTCTTCCACCACTAGCGAGTGCACGATGGCTTGGGAGCGCAGGATCGGGTGCAAGATCGAGTGCAAGATCCAGAGCAGCTGACGTCGCCATAGCGCATCCGGTGCTCAAGATCGTGCACTTGATCATGGAGTGGGGGCGTCGGCCGCGCTAGGCGTCCTCGGCGAAACCCCGGAACACGCCGTCCGGGCTGGCGTTGTCGGCGAACTCGCTGAAATCCATGTTCGAGATCGACAGATTGTTCTGCACGGCCCACATTTCGGCCGGTACCACCCGGAAGGTGCGGCCCGGATCCTCCCAGAGATCGACCGCCAGAACCGGATGCTCCGAGTCGTCGAACGTGCGCTGGTCGACGACGAACACGAACGAGTGCTCGCCGCGGTTCACCTCGGCGGCGACGATGTCATCGGGGCTCAGCCCGGCGTAGGCACCGTCGTCGGCGAACGTGACGTACGCCCGGCACCCGTCAACCGGGTCCGGGGCGACGATCTCGGCTTTCAGATCCGACCAGGCCTGGTCATCGCCGTCATCGTCGAAGTGGGTGCGGATGACCAGCGAGCGATCGACGTTCGTGGCCGGCAATTCGGGCAACGGTCATCTCCCGTGGTCGGACGCTGCGATTGACGGTGGCCGTGAGACCGCGACCGCCGCGATCCTGCCATGCCGTCCAGCGTCCGGCGCACGCGGTGGCGATAACCTCCACAGGATAAGCCGGTCCGGAGCCCTGAGCCGGTCCGGCGCCCAGTGCCGGGCGCGTCCAATGCCGGGCGCCGTCCGATGCCGGGCGCGTCCAATGCCGGGCGCCGTCGCGAGTGCCGCCCGCGTCCAATGCCGGGCTCACGGAGAGCCGCCGGCGCCTGGTGGCGGCTTACCTGACCTGGGCCAGCGCCTCGGCGAGCGGCTCAAGGTCGGCCGCACGGTACGGCCGCGGCAATACCACGATCGCCAGGTCCATGCCCCGGTCGCCGAGCGCGGCGATCTCCTCGACCAGCCGACCATAACCGTCTGGGCCGGGCCGTACGTGGGCCGACAGGGTGATCTCCTTCGGATCGCGGCCGACCTGCTCGCAGTGCGCGTAGAGCACCTCGCGCTTGCGCGCGAACTCGTCCGGGGTGCCGCCGACGAAGTTCCAGTGCTGGGCGTACTTGGCGGTGGTACGCAGGGTGCGTTTCTCCCCGCTGCCGCCGATGGCGATCGGCGGGTGCGGCGTCTGCGGTCCTTTCGGCTCGTTGCGCGCGTCGGTGAGCTGGTAGTACTTGCCGTCGAACGTGGTGGATTCCTGGCTCAGCAGGTCAACCAGAACCTGGCAGGCCTCCTCGAACCGGTCGCTGCGCTCCCGTGGGGTTCCCAGCGGGATCCCGTACGCGCCGGACTCCTCCTCGTTCCAGCCGGCGCCGAGCCCGAGTTCCAGCCGGCCCCCGGAGATGATGTCGAGAGTTGAGGCCATGTTCGCCAGCACTGCGGGATGGCGGTAGTGGATGCCGCTGACCAGGTTGCCCAGCCGGAGGCGCGTGGTCGCCTGCGCTAGCGCGGTCAGGGTGACCCAGCCCTCCAGGCACGGGCCGTGCGTGTCGCCGGCGATCGGGTAGAAGTGATCGAACGTCCAGCCCGACTCAAACAGGTCGATCTGGTCGCCTTCGGTCCACACGGCGAGCATGTCCGCCCAGGTGGTGTGGTGCGGCGCGGTCTTGAAGGCAAAGCGCATGATCTTCACCCTACTGCGAATCGCCGCCGGGTACGGTAGGCGCGGACGAGCGCGGGCCCGTTTTGCGGTGGCTCTTCCCGCCGTAGCGGTTGGGCCGCCTCAGGTTGACCAGGCATCATGGCCAGGTGCAGAACATGATGCTGAGCTGGCAGCAGGGTGCGCAGCTGTCCGCCGCGCTCGGCGTCGTGGGCGGTGGCCTCCGGATGATCAAGTCACCGCGAGCCCGAGCGGTCTCGGCATTCGTGATGGAGTCCGCGATCATCGCGGTCCTGTACACGATCTGGCAGCTTGCCGCCAAGCTCTCGGTGATGGGTACCGGCGACGCACTGCGCCGGGCGCGGTGGATCGCGAGTTTCGAGCACACCCTCTTGCTGCCGTCGGAGCGAACCGTCCAGAACCTGGTGCTTGGGCACGCCACCTGGGTAGAGACCGCAAACCTGTACTACGCGGTGATGCACTTCGGGGTCATGTTCGTGTTCCTGCTGTGGCTGTTCCTTCGCTACCGCGAGCGGTACCCGGCCGTGCGCACCACGCTGGCCATAGCCACGCTGGCGTCCCTGCTGATCCAGTTCGTGCCGGTGGCGCCGCCGCGGCTGCTGGCCGGGTACATCGATACTGCCCAGGCGTACGGTCAGTCGGTCTACCAGGGTAACTTCGCCGACCAGCTGTCGGCGATGCCGTCGGTGCACGTTCTCTGGGCGGTACTGGTCGGCTGGTACGTGTGGCGGATCAGCCCGAGCCGGTGGCGCTTCATCGGCCCGGTGCATGCCGCCCTCACGATCTTCGTCGTGGTATCCACCGGCAACCACTGGTGGCTCGACGGAATTGTGGCCGTACTGGTGCTGGTGGTGTGCGCCTGGCTTCGGGTCGGACTGGCCCGGGCGTGGCGGGCGGTGGTGAGGCCGGCTGCCGTCGAGCCGATACCGGAACCGGCCGCGGCCGAGCCGGCCCCGGTGGGCTAGAACAACCAGCCGGCCGAACTCGGTCCGGCACTCCGGCGTTATCGCAGGTACGAGTGTTCGCAGGGCTCCGATGATTAGAAGTCTCTGACTTTACGGTGGGAATCTGCGGTATGGCAGGCGTGTGACGGCCCCTCCGGACGGTGGCGAAGCGATGGCGCGCGACATCTCGAAGCCAGCACAGCGATGCCCGAGGTATGCCCTCCCACCTGCCCGTTTGGGGATGGAACAGGCAGCGCCCGGCGCGAAACGCGCCGGGCGCTGGTCTATCGATCGGTTATCCGGTCAGTGGTCAGGGCGAGACGATGGCGTGCGCGATCCGGCATCCGCTGTCCAGGTTCGACCACGTGCCTTGCATGGCGAACGAGCCGGTGGAGAAGGACACGTTCTGCGCGCCACCGACGCCGCCGGTGCCGTTCCACGCGCACTTGTCAGCGTTCTCGTAACCGGTCCGGTCCGTCCATCCGCCGGCCGGGTTCTGGTCGGTAATCGTCTCGGCGTACTCGTGACCCATGACGATCGTGACGCCGTCGAGAGCGCCCGCCGATCCCGAGTTGACGTAGTTCTGGCCGCAGCTGGTGCCCATGTCCGTGACGTACGGCGCGTTGGTCAGAGCGATGTCACCGTACGAGGACGACACGCCCAGGTCGCCGTTCCAGTCGTGCCAGGCGCAGAAATTGCCGCTCGACGTGTTGAAACCGTCCGGGTGGGTGCCGGTGGGGGAGACGACGATGTACTGCGCATCGCGGTTGCTCGCTGCCGACGTGTTGCCGAAGTGGCCGGCGGCCTTGACCGCCTCCTGGCCGATCTGTACGTAGCTGGCCTGGCTCGGCGCCGCCGACGAGTTGTCCAGCCAGACGCCGGCGAGAGCGTTGCTGCTCGGGTATGCCACCCGGGCGCTACCGGACGGACACGAGGTCGAGCCCGTGGCGACGCCCTCGCAGTACTGGGTCATGACGCCGGACCACAGCTCACCGTTGGTACCGAGGCCCTTGTACATGGCCTGCAGCCTGGGCGCCATCCCCTTCGGGTCGCCGGTGAACGTCGCGTAGCCGCTGCTGTCGGTCCCCTGGGTGCCCCACTGGGAGCCCCAAAAAACCACGTACACCTTCTCGGATCCGGTAGTGACTCCGATGCCGTCGACGCCGCCGCCGTAGCTGAGCTGGTTGGAGTGCCGGCCACCGGGCTTGGCGGCGGGCGAGTGAGCGGAGCCCCTGCTAGGCATGATGACGCGGTGGGCGGCGGCCGCGGGCGCGGCGGCGGCCGCCGGTCCGGACGCCGTGACGGCGCCGATGGCGAGCGCGCCGAGGCTTGCCAGCGTGGCAACGCCTGCCCTGGCAGCGCGAGTGCGTGCGAATCCCATTTCCGTTCCCTTCGTTGGGGTCGAGGTGAGCGGGGTCGGCTTTCCACAGGCCGCCCGCGGCCAGCCGGAGCCACGGGCAGATCTTGCTGATCGACACCTGTTGATGTCAGATCTTTTGAGGAAATACCGTAGAGATCAGCACACGCTTTGCAAAGGGCAAAATATGTACATACACTGATGGAGCGGGAACGCAGAATTGGCTGCAAGCCGGTCAACCGGCGGCGATATTGGCGCGGGATGCGTATGGCTCAGTGCTTGTTCCTGAGCTGTCGGCGCAGGTGAGGCGGCGTCCAGTGCGCCGGCGGCCTGGCGGAGCTACGGGTGCAGACCGGTGCGCCCGTACCGACAACGCCGCCGGAGGCCCTCTGGGGCCGCCGCAGCCCGGCCACGCAGGTCAGGAACAAGCACCTAGGTGATTGAGTCATCTGGATGCCGCGGCGCGCGGACATGACCCGGGCAGGGAGGGTCCAGATCGAGTCAACCAGGCGTGGGCCGTTACCGGCGGATCAGCTCGAACGAGGTCGCGAGACGGTCGCCGAAACGGGGCGCGTTCATGGAGGCGAGCCACTCCAGGAATCCGCGAGCATCGGCCATCGGATGATCGCCGAGGCCGTCAAGGTACGCGCGATGAGCCTCCAGCGAAGCGACACCATCCTCGAACGTCTCGGTGATGTCGACGGCGTTCGTCGCGGAGGGCGAGCCGCCGACGGCGACGTACCGCACCCCGTTCCATGGCTCGATCCCGGCCTCGGCGAGTTCCGGGAAGATCCATCGATTGCCGGCGTCGCCGATGGCGTCCATCGCGGCCCGGCCAGTGTTGCGATGATCGGGGGAGTTCCAGCCGCCGCCCGGCCAGGAGTCGGCGAAGTTGCCAAGCACGATGAGTTCCGGCTGGTGATGGCGGATCTTAGCGGCCAGGTCGCGGCGCAGGCTCAGGTTGTGCTGCACGACGCCGTCGGCGTGGCTGAGGAACTCGACCACCGACACCCCGACCTTCGCCGCGCCATTGATTTGCTCCTGCTCGCGCAACGGGCCGCACTCGGCTGGGGGGATCCCGTCGATACCCGCCTCACCTCTGGTGACCAGCAGGTAGCGAACGTCCTTTCCGGACCGGGTCCAGGCCGCGATGGCGGCCGCGGCACCGTACTCCAGGTCGTCCGGGTGCGCCGCGATCGCCAATGCGCGGGTCCAGTCGGTGGGCATCGGTTCGAGCTGATCCATGCGCCCACCGTAGCCCGATATTCGGTTGGTTCGGCTCGGTCCCACAGCTAAATTCGCCGTTCGTGACCGCTGACTTCGCCGACTTCCGGCGCACCGGCAACGTCGCCCGCTGGCTGTCCGTACATCCGGCCGCCACCGGACTGTCCTATGGCTACGTGCTGTTCTGCGTACGCAAGCCGGCAAAGTCCAGGATCCGGCTGACGTCCCACAGGTGGTGGTAGGCGTCATGGGCATTGTTGCGGGCCACGTCCTGCGCGCGTTGCGGGCCGCGCTCGTCGTGATCGAGCACCACCTGATCGGTCAGCGCCTCGTCGGCGATCTCTACCCACGCCTCGGCCGCCCAACGTAATGACCACAGCGCTCCGGCCAGCGACACATCCGGGTAGCGGCGTGCTGCCGCGAGCGCGTCGGCGTCGTACCCGGCGACCGTCAGATCCTCACCATCGACCGCGCCGGCCAAGCGCTCGGCCCAGATTCGCAGATTGTCGGTGGCATGGCAGACGTACGCGGTGACGCTCCAATCGAGGTCCGGATGGCGTTCCCGGCCGGTCGCGTCGGCTAGTCGCTCGTCGTACGCGTCCGGGATGTCGGCGACGAGGCCGACGGCGTCGGCCGGATCCAGACGCCACTCGAAGCCACACTCACGGCACGGGTCGCCGTACCGTGCCGCTCCCCAGGCCTGCATGGTCAGCACTTCCGCGCCGCGATGATGGCGAACGAGGCGTACTCGCCGCGGTCGGCTTCCAGCATCGCGATCGTCGCATCCTGGTCGTCGCCGCGCGCTCGCGCCCACAGCAGCCAGTCGTGCCAGCCGCGGTCCTGCAACCGCGCGGCGGTGACCGTGACCATCTCGGTGGCCTCCCAGCCGAACCGGTACCACTCGGGCGTGTGCCAGTCCAGCGCCTCCCACCCGACCAGCTCCTTGATGTGCGGGGGTATTCCGCCCATCTCGCGGACCTCGCGGGTGAGCGCCGGGGTGGCGACCCCGATCTGGCCGCCCGGCTTGAGGAACTTCAGCAGGTACGGGAGGTAGTGCTCGGAGGTGCCGAAGTACTCCCAGGCGTCGATGCTCACGATGGCGTCGAAGCTTTCCGACGAGTACGGCAGGTTGTGCGCTTCGGCATGTACCGCGGTGACCAGGTGCTCGACACCGGCCGCCTCGAAGACCGCGGTGGCCGTCTCGGCATCCACCCACCAGTCCGAAGCGGTCACCTCGACGCCGAACTCGCGGGCCAGGAAGACGGAGGTCGCGCCGTTGCCGGAGCCCAGATCGAGCACCTGCATTCCGGCCGTCAGAGTCAGATCCTGGCATAGGTCTTCCAGGAGCCAGAGCGGGTTCGGCCCCATGTCGAGCCGGAGCAGCCACGCCGGATCGTACGTGGAAGCGCGCGGGTAGACGTCCGGCCGGATCAGATCCTCGAGTGCGCTCATCGCCGCGCAGTCTTGCAATCCGGCGACCCAACCGCAACCGGTTAAGCCGCTCGTGCGTCAGAAACGGCGCGCGAACGGCACTGGCTTGCGCATGCGGATCAGCAGCAGGATCGGGATCAGCACGTACGGCAGGTTGAACGCCAGGAACTTCGCCGGATTGCCGGTACGCAGGTCGGCCTCACCCCAGAACTCGACGCCGAAGACGATGATCCCGGTGATCGTCGAGATCATCGTCGCGTAGATGACCGACGGCAGCTGAATCCAGTTCCGCGCCGTGATCAGGGCGTACACCAGCACGACGTAGAACGGCATGTACACGAAGGCGGACAAGCCGGTGACGATCCGCATCCAGTCCGGTGGGTTCATGAACAGCGGGTCCGCATCGTGGGCGTACCAGTAGTTGCTGTTGACGAAGACGTTGCTCGACGGGTGCGAGAAGTCGACCCCGATTGTCGGCAGCAGGTCGCTGATGATCGATGTGACCGCGAAAGCGGCGAACACGACGGCGAAGAACACATCGATCCGGCGTTCGCGCAGGGGCAGATTGCCGGCGCTCGCGGCTGGGGCGGTGACGGTCGCGGGGGCGGTCATGATGCGTGATCGTAATCGGCCGGGGCGGCGCCGGAACATGTGCTGGCGACGGGCTTGTGCAAGGCATTACTCGTCGGCGTATACTCGTCTGCGAGTAATGGCCTAGCCGCGTTTCCCGGCCTTGCCGTATGACGGGCACCAGGCGTGGCGAGAGGGGGTCGGCATGGCCAAGCGACGCAAGGTCAACAACCTGCTGGCCCTGGGGCTGCTGGCGCTGCTCATTCCGGGCCGCGGCATGCACCCTTACGAGATGGCCAGCGTGCTCCGCCAGACCGGCAAGGAACGTGATCTGCGGATCAAGTGGGGGACCTTCTACACGGTCGTGCGGAACCTGCAGAAGGCCGGATTCATCGTCGCGACGGGTAGCGATCGTGAGGGCGCTCGCCCGGAGCGGACCGTCTACGAGATCACCGAAGCTGGGCGTGCTGAGCTGCATGATTGGCTTCGCGAGCTGGTCGCGTCGCCGGAACCGGAGCAGTCCCGGTTCGAGGCGGCGCTGTCGGTGATCGGCGTGCTGGGTCCGGACGAGGTGATCGCGCTGCTGCACCGTCGGCTCGCGGCGCTGCGTTCGGATCTGGACGGGCGCGCCGCCGAACTGGCGGCCGCCGCCGAGACGGTGCCACGGCTCTTCCTGATCGAGGCGGAGTATGCGATGGCCATGGTCGAGGCGGAAACGCGCTGGGTGGCGGGCCTGCTCGGCGAGATGGAAAGCGGCACGCTGCCCGGGGTCGAGCAGTGGCTGGAATACCACGCGACCGGTCAGTTACCGGCCGAATTCGAGGAACTCCTCGGGACACCAGGGGACAGATCATGACCGATGACTGACCAGAACCGGCTCTGCGAGCCACCGGCCGACAGGCCGTAGCGAAACCCCGGAGCGGTGCGGCAACACCGCTCCGGGGCCGGTAACCCCGGACCAACACCCGCGAAGCGCGCGCCGGCCACGAGGCGGCATGGCAAGGATAGCTGGCAGCGACTTCGCGGGCGATCAAACCGATACCGCGAAGGAGAACAGCTATGCGTGTCGAGGCGAGCGCTCTCGTCAAGACGTACCCACCAGCGGTGCGCGCACTTGACGGGATCAGCTTCCACATCGAACCCGGCGAGATCTTCGGGCTGCTCGGCCCGAACGGTGCCGGCAAGTCCACCGCCATCAAGATCCTTACTACGCTGGCACGGCCGGATGGTGGCACCGCCACGGTCGCCGGCCACGACGTGGTCAAGGAGCCGGACCGGGTCCGCCGGGCGATCGGCGTGGTCGCTCAGAAGTCCGGCGCCGACCCGATGGCCACCGGGCGGGACAACCTGATGCTGCAAGGCCGCCTGTACGGCATGACCACGGCATCGTTGCGACGGCGAGTCGATGAGCTCCTGACCCGGTTCGACCTCGCCGAGGCGGCCGGCCGCCCGGTCAAGACGTACTCCGGCGGCATGCTACGCCGGCTGGACGTGGCGCTCGGCCTGGTGCACCGGCCGCGGGTGCTGTTCCTGGACGAGCCGACCACTGGCCTGGATCCCGAAGCGAGGGCCGCGCTGTGGCATGAGATCGAGCACCTGGCCGGCAGCGAGGGCATGACGATCCTGCTCACGACCCACTACCTGGATGAGGCCGACCGGCTGGCCGGGCGGCTGGCCATCGTGGACGCCGGGCGGGTGGTCGTCGACGGTACGCCGGACGGGCTCAAGGGCGAGTTGCATGGCGACGTGATCCAGGTCCAGCTGGACGGACGCGCGGACCCGCCCGCCGTGCTGACCGCGCTGTCGGGTGCCGTACGGGATGTCCAGTGCACCGGCGACCTGCTGAGCGCCCGCGCCGACGACGGGGCGCGTGCCGTGCCGCACGTGCTCACCGCCCTCGAATCCGCTGGTATCCCGGCCCTGTCGGTGACCGTGGCCCGACCCTCCCTCGATGACGTCTACCTGCGGCATGTCGGCCGTCGGCTCGCCGCCGCCTGACCGCCGCCCGCTGCGCCGCAAAGGAGATCACCATGCTTAACGACACCTGGTGGATGACCCACCGCCAACTCAAGGCCGTACTGCGGCAGCCAGCCGTGCTGGTGCTCACCCTGGTCCAGCCGATGGTGTGGCTGTTCCTGTTCGGCAATCTGTTCCGTCGCGTGGTCGAGTTGCCCGGTTTCGGTGCCGGCAGCTACCTCGACTACCTGATTCCCGGCGTGGTCGTGATGAACGCGGTCTCGTCGAACATGTGGGCCGGCATGGGCACCATGGAAGAGATCGAGCGCGGCACCATGAACCGGTTCCTGACGTCGCCGGTCAGCCGCGCGGCAATCATGAACGCGAGCGTCGCGATCGCGGCGCTGACCACCGCGTTCCAGTCGACGCTCATCGTCGTGATCGGATGGGCCGCCGGAGCGGACTTCCCGGGCGGCGTGACCGGCCCGGTCGTCCTCGTCGTCGCCTCGGTACTGCTGGGTACGGTGTTCAGCGCCCTGTCGAACATCTTCGGGATGACCCTGCGCCAGCGGGAGAGCATCATCGGCCTGAGCATCTTCCTGCTGCTGCCGCTGACGTTCCTGTCTACCGCGTTCATGGCCCGCGGCTTGATGCCAGGCTGGATGCAGGCGGTGGCATCAGGTAACCCGGTCAACTGGTCGCTGCAAGCCACCCGCAACGTGCTCACCACCGACCCGGACTGGGCGCACGCGATCGAATACGGCGCCGGCCTGCTCGTCCTTGCGGCGTTCATGGTCTGGCTGTCGACCCGCACGTTCCGCGGCTACCAGCGCACCGTCTGAGCGGTCGGAAAGGGCTGATCAGCTCCGGCCGGGCCGGATCCGCCAGGCATCGTTCCTGTCGGATCCGGCCCGGTACCGGTTCGCCGGGGGATGCGTTAATCGCCTCGATTGTGGGTAATCAGTGAGACAAACTTATTCGTGGAGGCTGATTCGTGGAGGCAAGGCCATGACGACACCGATGCCCGCGCCGGAGAACGGATCCGCCGGCGCCGCCGAACCGACGCCACCGAGCCCCGAGATGGGCTCGCCCGGGATCGCGCAGCCAGGCGGTATCGACGCGGTGCCGCGCGGGACCGGCGAAGGTCCGGCGGCCGGCCCGCACCGTCCGGGCCAGCCGGGTCCCGCCGCACCGGATCGCCCACCAGCCGCGGCTCCAGGCCGCCCGCCGCGGCCACCAGTGCCATCCCGGGTCGGCGCCGCCTGGCTAGCGGCGATCATGTTCGCGCTGGTGCTGCTTTTCCTACTCATCTTCATCCTGCAGAACGGGCAGACCGTCGAGGTGTCGTTCTTCGGCGCACACGGTCACATCCCGATGGGCATTGCGTTGCTGCTAGCGGCGATCTTCGGGGTCTTGCTCGTGGCGATTCCCGGATCCGCGCGGATTGTGCAGTTGCGGATTCGCGACCGTCGCCACCGCCGGGCCTCGACGCGGCCGGACTCGAGCGGTCACTGACCCAGGGGTCCCCACGAGAGTTAGCGGTTCGGCAGTATGGCCTGAGTCTGCGTCACCTGGGCGACCAGGCGGCCGTCTCGGTCGCGGATCTCGGTCACCACGGTGCTGAAGCTGCGACCGATGTGGATCGGTCGCGCGGTGGCGGTGACGGTGCCCCCGCGTACTCCGCCCAGGAAGTTCGTCGCCGACGACACGGTCGCGGTCGAAGCGCCCTCCGGCAGGTTGAGGAACGCGCACACCGCTCCGGCGCAGTCGGCCAGCGTCATCAGCGCGCCACCGTGCATCGAGCCGCCGGTCGTGGTCCGCTCCGGTGTCCAGTCGAGGGTGGCCACCACCTGGTCGGGAGCCGCGTCGACGATGTCGACACCGACCGTCCGGGCGAACGGGATCAGCGAGCCGAAGTCCATCCCGCAGACGCTAGCACCAGCACATGCCCAGGGCCGGACGAGATCTGACGGTCAGCGCTCCCTCTGCGCATCACGGCGTGGCTCCGCGCATCACGGTGTGGCTCTGCGCATCACCATGCGGCGCCCGGTGGGCGGTTCCCGGTGAATGGTGAATCCGGCCTCCCGGTACATCTCGATGGTGCCGCTGGACATGCCGCTGCGCCGGCCCTGCGTGGGATCGGCGAGCGGGTAGCTCTCCACGATCCGGGCGCTGCCGTCGCCGGCGGTCCGGACGGCGGCTTCGATCAGCCGGCGCGAGTAGCCCCGGCCACGCTGCTCGCGGGGGACGTACACGCACACGATCGACCACACGTCCGCCTCGGTCGGGTATTCCAGTCCCTTTGTGCGTGCGATCCGATGGAAGTCGTCGCGCGGTCCCACCGAGACCCAGCCGGCCGGTGTTCCGTCGGCGTACAGGACGAGGCCGGGACGGTCGCCGGAATCCACGAGCGCGTTGAGCGTCCGGCGGTTGGAGTCCGCAGTCGTGCCGGTGGCCTCCTGATTGGTCAGCCGCCAGAACATGCACCAGCAGCCGACGCTTCCGCCATTGCTACCAAGCGTCGCCTCGACGTCGGCGAACGTGTCCGGCGGCCGGATGTCGATATCGGTCATCGCAACCCCGCCACGACGCCGGCCAGCAGTTCACCGATGGGTGTGTGGGAATCGTGGGTCAGGTGGATGCCGTCGGCGCCCACCCGCCCGACGGTACCGGCGTCGGCGAACGCGGCGCCCCGATCCGCGGCGAGCTTGCGGAGCAGCGGCGATAGCCGCTGAGCCTCGCGGACGGACCCGTCGTCAAACTCCGCCATACCCGGCCGCAACTCGACCGGTGCCGGTGCCACCAGCAGCACGGTTGGCGTGCGGCCGTCGTGATCGGCGGCGTACGTCTCGACATCATCGACGAGCCGGCCGATCGACGCCGCGATCCGCTCGGCATCCCGCCCGAACCGCGACTTGGTGTCGTTCGTGCCGATCATCAGCACGACCACGTCGATCGGATTGTGCGTCTGCAGGCAGGGCACCAGGTACGCGCGCCCGTCCGCCCCGGCGATCAGCGGATCCGGCATCTCCACGGTCCGCCCGCAGTGACCCTCCTCGATCACGTCATACCCGTTGCCGAGGATGCGCTGCATCCGTCCGGTCCAGCGGACGTCGACCGGCCAGCGGAGCACCGGGCCGGACCATCCGTCGGCATCGGCCGGCATGCCGTAGGTGTTCGAGTCACCGAAGCAGAGGACCCGGATCGCGTTCGGTTTGGTGATCATCGCCCGATGGTACGGCGGCCGCCTCGGATGGCGTAAGTTTCACCTGGAGGTGGGGCCATGCAGGACAGCTCGATACAACACCGCATCTCGGAGTTGGTGGACGAGGAGCACAAGCTCCGGTCAGCGGTGCAGGCCGGCCAGATCAGCTCGGATGAGGAGCAGACCCGGCTTCGACAGCTGGAGCAGGATCTCGACCAGTGCTGGGACCTGTTGCGGCGGCGCCGGTCGGCGCGGGCGAACAACTCCGACCCGGATGCCGTTCAGGCGCGCCCGGTCTCCGAGGTCGAGGGCTACTGGCAGTAGCCGCGATTGAGTCAGGGCTTTGCCGACTCGGCGGTGGCGGTGGCGCTCTGCACCGGCACCGGCGCATGGTCGGCATCCGTAGCTGCCGCCGGCTCGGTCCGCGTCGGGTCGCGCCGGTCGTAGCGTGACATGGCCGGCAGGAACACCGCGATCAGAATCGCACCGGCGACCGTGCCGAGCCCGCCGCTGATCGCACTGAAGCCGGGCGACGCCAGCGACCCGACTGCGCCGGCTTCGATGTTGCCGACCTGCGGTCCGCCGAATCCGACGATGTAGTCGGCCGCGCCAACCCGGCCGCGAAGGTGGTCCGGTGTTGCCATCTGCACGATGGTGCCGCGGAAGACCACGCTGGTGGTGTCGGCTGCGCCGGAGCACGCCAGAAATCCGAACGCGAGCCAGAACTGGTGCGCGAAGCCGAACCCGGCGATGCCCGCGCCCCAGATGGCGGACGCGACCAGTAGTGCGCGACCGGGACGCTGAACTTGCCGAACCGGACCCGACAGTACGGATCCGGCCAGGCCACCGGCGCCGAACGCCGCGGTCAGCAGGCCGAGTGTGGTGGCCCCGCCGCCGAACCGCTCGGCGTTGATCGCCGGGAACAGCGCGATCGGCATGCCCAGCACGGTGGCGTTGAGATCGGCCAGGAACGCCCCGGCCACGACTGGGCTGTGCCGGATGAAGCGCAGACCGGCGCCGACCGCGGCCAGGCCGGGGCGGGCGATGGAGCCCAGCGGCGGCATCGCGGTCAGGCGCCATACGCCGTAGAGTGCCGCTCCGAAACTGACGACGTCGACCAGGTAGCACCACGTCAGACTGGTAGCCGCGGTGATCAGGCCGGCCAGCGCGGGACCGGCCACCAGCATCACCTGGAAGTTGAGCTGGTTGAGCGCCAGGCCGGAGGGAACCAGCTCGGGCGATAGCAACCGCGGAGTGAACGTCCGCCGGGCCGGGCCGTCGATCGAGGTCAGCACGGCCTGAACGGCGACCAGCAGATAGAGCAGCCATACCTGCCGGATATCGGCGAGTGCCTGCGCGGCGAGCAGCGCCGATACGCCGGTCAGCGAGGACGTCGTGATCAGTACCAGCCGGCGCCGATCGGTCGAGTCGGCGAGCGAGCCGCCGAACAGGCCCACCGCCAGAGTCGGGACGATGCGCGCCAGGCCGACCGCGCCGACGGCGAACGTGTTGCCGGTCAGCTGGTATATCTGCAGGGCGACGGCGAACGTGGTCAGCGAACCGCCGATGCCGGAGCACATGTTGCCGATGAACATCCGGCGGTACGCCGGCGATGCCGACAGCGGTGTGATGTCGGCGAGGATCCGCCTCATCCGTCCGGGCTCGGTGTGCTCGCCGGTGCCGTCACGACCGGGTGCCGATCGCGGCGGCGAACTCCGGATGATCCCGGACCCAGGCCGACTGCTCGATGCGGGTCCGGAACGACCGCTCGCGCAGCGCCGCGAGCAGTGCGATCACCAGATCGCTCAGCGGGTACGGCAGCTCAGCGTCCAGTTCGGCGGTGGCCGATTCGGTCGCCGCCCACTCGGCGTCCAGCTTGGGTTTCAGCGCACGGGCACGGTCGGTGAGGGCCACGATCCGCTCCCGGCCGTCGGCGCCCGCGGTCAGGTCGACCAGGCCCTGACGCTTCATCTGGGCCACGGTCTGGCTGGCCGCCGAGTGGGTGACGCCCACGGCACTGGCCAGATCGCGGATCGGGCTCGGACCGCGCGCGGCGAGGGCGCGCACCACCGGGGAGAACCGTGGCCGGTAGTCCGGCTCGCCGAGATCGGTCATAACGGTGGCCACGTCACCGTCCATCATCTCCAGGGCGGCGCGGAGTTGGGTGCCGAGCCCTGCGAACATTCCTTCCACGGGCAAACTATAACAGCGCTGTTGTATCCTTCGACGCCCCGACGCCGCCTTTCCATGATCAAGTGCGAGATCTTGAGCACCGGACGCGCTATGGCGACATCGGCTGCACAGGATCATGCGTCTGTGTTCACGTCACGCCCGGCGAGTCGCGAACCATGCTGGGCGGGCGCGGGTACGTGCGGAGCCAGAGTGCCGGCCCGGTAGTGGCGGCGGCACAGCACCTGATAGCGCACGTCGGATTCCTCGGCCGTGTCGCCGATGAGCACCTGCTCGCCCTCCCGCGCGACCTGACCATCGATGATGCGGGCGTTGAACGATCCTTCGCGTCCACACCAGCAGAGCACCTCGACCTGGAGCCGGGCCACCTCGTCGGCGAGCTCGAACAGCCGGCGAGCGGCCGGGAACAGCCGCGACCGGAAGTCGGCGGCCAGGCCGAACGCGTACACGTCGACGTCGTACCCGTCGACCAGGTCCACCAGCTGTTCGATCTGCTCGACCGCGTAGAAGCAGGCCTCGTCGCAGATCAGGTAATCCACCCGGCGTCCGGCCGCCCAGTGCGATCGGAGCAGCTCGACGATGTTCAGATCGTCGGTCACCTCGACCGCGTCGCGACGCAACCCAATGCGGGTGGTGACGCTCGGTCCCATCGACCGGTCGTTGCGCGTGAGGATCAGGCCGTGCCGGCCCTGCCGCGCGTGGTTGTGGTCCATCTGCAGCGCGAGTGTCGACTTGCCACAGTCCATGGGACCCCAGAAGAACTTGAGCATCGCGCCGCTTCGCAGCCGGCCATTCCCGGCCGACACGCAAGCGGTGGCCAGAGCGGAGTCTTCGGTCACGGGCGCAAAGCTTAGGCGATCGACGACACCGACACCGGGAACGCCGGTCGGTAGGCGGTGTGATTGGTCAGCGTGTGATCACGAAGAGCTGGTGCGGTATATCAGCACCAAGTCTCCGCGATCACGCATGGTCAGGCTCGTTCCCGGCCGCGCCCGTCCGAGAGCGCTCGCGCCCACCAGGTCAGGTCGTCGGCGAGTACCTTCAGCTTGGGCTCCAGCGGGCCGAACGGATCGTCCGCGGCGTCCCGTGCCGCGGCCATCACATCTGGCAGGACGTGCACCGCGTGCCGCAGCGGCGCCATCTCGAACTCGATGGCCACCTGCCGGAGTTGCTCGATGGCCCGGGCGCCACCAACGCTGCCCCAGCCGACAAATGACATCGGCTTGCGTCGCCACTCCACGTAGGTCCAGTCCATGGCGTTCTTCAGGACCGCCGGGTAGCCGTGGTTGTACTCGGCGGTGAGCACCACGTAGCCATCCGCGCGATCCAGCGTCCGGCCCAGCGCCGCCACCTCGGGATTGGGGTAGTCGCGGCCGGTCTGCGCCGGGGGCGACGCGTCGAAGAACGGCAGCGGGAACCGGTCGAGGTCGACCAGTTCGACGTCGGCCTGGTCGAGGTCCCGCAGCTGGCCGGTCACCCAGTCGGCAACCTTGGCCCCGAACCGCCCTTCCCGAGTAGTGCACGTGATGACCTGGATCAGCATGCCGCCCAATATACGAAGCGTACCGGCCATCAACAAAGGCTGCCCTAACTTGGGCGAGGGCGGCGCACGGTCAGCCTGGCCCGCTGGGCGACGGAATCGCACCGGGCACTTGGCTTAACCCCCAGAAGTTAGACCAGTTATGTCCGTATGGTTCAGGGCGGGGAGGGATGCGATGGCGACTCCAGCATCGGCCTCGGCGGCCTCGTCCGCGCCGTCCGGTCCGGCATCCTCGCCGGCGCCGACCGATGTGGTGGCGACCGGCACCGCCATCGCGCGCGGCGGCGCGGAGATGCCCGCCACCGGCCGTGCGGTGGCCCGCAACAGCGCGACGATGGCCGCCGGAAGCATGGTCGGCCGGGTCACCGGGCTGCTGCGGACCGTCGCGATCGGTGCCGCGATCGGCGGTGCTCTGGTCGGCAACGACTACGCCCTCGCCAACAACCTGCCCAACATGGTGTACGAACTGCTCCTGGGTGGGGTCCTATCGGCGGCCGTGGTGCCGATGCTGGTCCGTGCCCGCGCCGACTCCGATGACGGCGGCCAGGCGTACGCCCAGCGGTTGCTGACCGCCGCCACCGTGGGGCTGGCGCTTGCCACCGCCCTCGCCGTCGGTGCCGCGCCGCTGCTCACCCACCTGATCGCCACTGGTGCCCCGGCCGCCGACCGGCATCTGGTGACCATGCTCGGGTACCTGCTGCTGCCGGAGATCTTCTTCTACGGCCTTGCCGCCCTGTGCGGAGCGGTTCTGAACAGCCGCGGCCGGTTCGCCGCCCCGATGTGGACGCCGATCCTCAACAACGTCGTGGTGATCGTCACCGCGGGCATCTTCGTATTGCTTCCCACCGTGTCGCACCCGCCGGATCCGGAGACCATCACTGCGCGGCAGATTCTGGTGCTGGGCATCGGCACCACACTCGGCATCGTGGTTCAGGCCGCTGGACTGCTGCCGGCGATGCATCGCAGCGGCTTCCGATGGCGGTGGCGGTTCGACTGGGCGTCCCTGCACCTTGGCCAGGTAGGCAGGATCGCGGGCTGGACTCTGTGCTACGTAGCGGTCAACCAGATCGCCGTGGTGATCGTGCTGAACATCGCCAACCATGCCAAGGCACCCGGCCCGGCGGTCTACAACAACGCCTACCTGATGGTGATGATGGTCTACGGAATCGTCGCCGTGTCGATCACAACCGCGCTCACCCCACGGATGGCCGCCGCGTGGCACACCGACCGCAAGGACGAGCATGCGCGCCTGGTCACCCTCGGCATCCGCATGGGGTTGGTGGTCCTGATCCCGGCCACGTTGTTGTTCGCGCTGCTCGGTCGCCAGATCGGGGTCACCCTGTTCGAGTTCGGCAACTTCAGCCACACCAACTCCGTACAGACCGGTTGGGTGATCGTTGTCGGCGCCGCCTCGCTCATCCCGTTCGCTCTCAACCAGCTCCAGGTCATCTCGTTTTACGCGATGGGCGACACCCGGACGCCGGCGCTGGCGAACGTGCCGGTGGCGGCCACCCGGATCGGTATCGACCTGGTGCTGTACGCGGCGTTGCCCCGCGCCTGGGTGGTCGCCGGCCTGATGGCCGGCAACGCGATCTCCTATACGGCCGGAGCGGTCATCTACGCGCGGCTGCTGCGGCTGCGCCTGGGCGCGCTGCCGATGACCCCGGTGTACGCGACCGCCCGCCGGCTCACCGCCGCCGGCGCGGTGGCCGCATTCGTTGCCGGAGCGCTACTGATCGTGTGGGTCCCCCGGGCCGGGTTGGCGAAGTGGCCGAGCCTGATGCAAGCGGTCACGGCCGGAACGCTTATCGTCGGCGTTTACCTGCTGGTCGCGTACCGGCTCCGGACCAGTGAGGTCCGCGATCTGATCAGCGTGGTGACCAGTCGCCTCAGACGTTCAGCCGATCGCACCGGCGCATGAGGGGGCGTCGGCACGACGCCAATCCGAGTGCCCCTCGCAGACCTTTGGGCTCCTTGCCGACGCCGATCGGTCTAGTCGCGGGCAAGCTTTGCACGTGCCGCCATGAGGGCGAATCCGAGCAGGTTGAGCCCGGGCCAGCGGCATGGATCGCAGGCCCGATCGTCACGTGCGGCCACGCCGATTCCCCACACCCGGTCGAGCGGACTGGCCTCGACCAGCACCCGATCACCGGTGCCGATCAGGAATCGGCGCAGCTCATCATGCTGCCCAAATTTCGCGACGCTGCCCTCGGTGACAATTCTGGAGCGCTCGCGCGCCCATGCCGCCTCGTCGAACCCCCGTACCTGGCGCCCGTACACCTTGGCCTGTCCCGGGTGCCGCGCGGCCAGCACGCTGTCCGCGGCGTTCCGGTCATCGAAGAGCATCGCCTTTCGCCACATCATGAAGTGCTCGGCGGTGGCGAACTCGATGCCGCCGACCGTGAACGGCGCAGGCCACCACTGGCTCAGGCATCCGCGTCCGATCGAGCCGTCGGGCTGGGGCTGGTGACCCCAGAACAGGAGGTACTTGAACCGGCCACCGGCGTCGATGCGTGGCGCGAAGGTCGGCGACGGAGTTCATTGGCCGCAGTGTGCCCGATCCGGCCGGGGTCGTCACGTGGATTGTCGAATGGCCCGTGCCCGGCGGCCCACCGAACGCCGCCTCGCCTCTGCCGACAGTCCAGGAACAAGCACTAAGCTGCCGGGGTGGTGCCCGGCTGGAAGACACTCGCGACGATCGCCGTCCTCGGTATCGTGGCACCCGGACTCGCGGGCTGTACCGGCTCGTCGCGTACATCCGGGGCGAGCTGGCATGCCGTCAGTAGCGGCGCGGCCACGCCGGGTGCCAGCCCGGCCGGATCGGCCGGGCCGCAGACGGCTCACCAGAGCACCAGCCCGGCCCCGCAGCCCAAACCGCCGCTGACGGCGGGCAACCCACAGGGGAACGCGAGCGTACCGGCGGCCGCGCGGGCGGTTGACACCAGCCATCCGGATCACGTGATCGGCAAGGGCACGCCGTCGAGCTGTACCGGGTCCGCCGTCGTGGCCGCGGTCAAGGCCGGCGGGATCATCACGTTCGATTGCGGCCCGGATCCGGTGACGATCACCATGCCGGCCACGGCGAAGGTGGTGAACAAGCATCGCCTGCTCGTCCTCGACGGCGGTGGGCTGGTGACGCTCAGCGGCGCGGGCAAGCGACGGATCCTGTACCTCGACACCTGCGACCCCAAACAAGGCTGGACCACGTCGCACTGCCAGGATCAGTCGACGCCGCTGATGACCGTGCAGAACATCACGTTCGCGCACGGCAACTCGACCGGGCAGACGTACGAGGGCGGCGGCGGGGGTGCCATCTTCGATCGCGGCGGCCGGCTGAAGGTGGTGCATGCCCGGTTCGTGGACAACCGCTGCGACAGTACGGGCCCGGACCTGGGCGGAGCCGCGATCCGCGCGCTGAGCCAGTACCACAACCTGCCGCTGTACGTGGTGGATTCCACCTTCACCGGTGGCGTCTGCTCCAACGGCGGGGCGCTGTCCAGCATCGGTGTGTCATGGACGGTGCTGAACAGCGAGTTCATCGGCAACAAGGCGATCGGTACCGGAGCGAATCCGGCCAAGGCCGGTACGCCCGGCGGTGGCAGCGGGGCCGCCATCTACAACGACGGGAACACCTACGATCTGGTTGTCGATGGCTGCGTCATGCGCGCAAACAACGCTAACGAGGGCGGTGGCGCGATCTTCTTCGTCAGCAATGACCGCAGTGGCACCCTGACCGTGCGCGGCTCCGTCCTTACCGGCAACCGGAGCGGCAAGTTCCAGAACTATCCGGGCATCTTCTACCTGGGCAAGGGTGATCCGGCATTCAGCCACAGCACGATCAAGAACTGACCGGCCCGGGCTCCGGCCGGCGGCGACGCTGACTCGGCTACGGCGCGGTGATCGCGTTGCGAGCCCAGGTCAGCACGCCACGAGCCACCTTGCTGGCGGCCGGCCCGGCTCCCATGTAGATGGTGAAGTCGTCGAATACGTGGATGCCGACCCGGTCCCGGACTTGCCGGGTGGCGTCCCGGACGGCGTGCAACTGCGCCATCGTCATCTGCAGCGGTGCCTCGTTGGGCTGATGGTTGCAGCCGATGTGATAGTCGCGCCGTGGCGTGTTCGATTGCTCGACGTGGCAGCCCATCACGTGAGTGACCGGCCGGGCGTCGGCGAACTCGACCAGGTGCTCCATGCTCGTCGCGAACACGGCGGGATCGCGTGCGTACAGCCGGCCGGGGTAGACGGTGTCGCCGGTCAGCAGGAACCCCGTGTACGGGTCGAAGGCGGCCAGAGCGCGCGAGTCGTGACCGGGGATTCCGGTCAGGTCGAGTACCCGGCCGCCGAGGTCGAGCTTCACCACCTGGTACGGCCACGTCGTGAAGCCGAAGTAGTCCTTGATCCGCTCCAGGTCCGCCGCGACCATCACGGTGTTCGGGCGGCCGGCGAACTGTGGATCGCCGGCGACGTGGTCGCCGTGACCGTGCGAGTGCACGATGACCAGCTCATAACGCTCGCGCGGATGGAGCTCCAGCCACTCGTCGATCATGCCGTCGACCGTCGCCCGCAACGGAAAGACGTCCGGCTCGGCGGTCGCCCCGGTGTCCCAGAGCATGGCGCGCTCGTTGCCGAACAGCAGGTACATGAACGGCGCCTCATGGTGGACCGCCATGTTCTGCCGGAGGATGTAGGTGTTCGGGTCGTAAGCGTGGATCTGAATCGGCGGATCGGTGTTGGTGCGCCGGTTCCGCGAGCCGTGAATCCAGGTGACGTCAAGGTCGCCGGAGACCGGAGTTTCGCTCACGAAATCGATCACGTACGCAGGTTACACATTGACGCTGGCGGCGAGCCGGGCGAAGTCGTGGTCGCCCGGCCGGTGGTCCGCGGACGGTGGCGTGCTGCGGTCCCTCTCGATGATCCAGTGCACTATTGAGTGCGTCTAAGGTCGCCATGGCGCGGCTGGCGCTCAAGATCTTGCACTTGATCATGGATTGGTGGCCCGATCGACGACCAGGGGTGCGAAGCGGCCGGTCGCCTCGGCCGGCACTCCGGCGGCAGTGTGCCAACCTCCCGCCGGGCGGCTTGACCAAGGAATGGTGTCTCGCACAACACATACTCTGGCCAGCGCGGTTCCGGAACATGAAAATGCCTCATTACTTCTCTCGCGACTCGTAGTTACATAACCGCAGACTTTCAGAAACCTTGACACTCGTCGATCAAACGGCGAATCTCGTCGGTGAGCGCTCTCCACACCTACCCGAGAAGGGCCTGCCCGCCAGAGGTCCATCGATTAATTTCGATTGATGCTGACTGGCAGGCCCTCGACCTCGACGCTTGAGGAGGGCTCATGGATCCTGGTCATCAGCACGGCACCAGCCGCCGGCCGAGCGATCGAGATCCAGCCATCGGGAAGCCGGGGCGGTCGCCTCCGGCCGGCGGCGACCGCCCCGGCCGCGCGCGTGCCGCGCCGTTCGACGTGTCCGGTGAGCGGACGGAAATGTCGGCCCACCGTGCGAGGCTCGGGGCATGGGTACGAGTTTTCAGGTCACTGTCGACTGCGCGGATCCGGATCGGCTGGCCCGGTTCTGGGCGACCGCTTTGCACTATCAGCTGGCCGAGCCGCCGGACGGCCATGCCACCTGGACCGAGTACTGGCGAGCTCGCGGGCTGCCCGAGGAGGAAATCGGTGACGGTGTCGGCTATGACCGGATCATCGACGGTGACGGCCCGGGCCCGCGCTTCTGGTTCCAGCAGGTGCCGGAGCCGAAGACGATCAAAAACCGCCTGCACCTGGACCTCGATGTGAGCGGGGGACGGCCGAAGCCGTTCGCCGAGAGGCGCGCCCTGGTGGAGGCCGAGGCCGCCCGGCTCACCGATGCTGGAGCCACCACCTCGCAGGTGCAGGACAATCCGGGATTCGACCACTTCGCCATCACGATGCAGGATCCGGAGGGCAACGAGTTCTGCGTGATGTGAAACGAGTTCCGCCTGAGGTAAAGGCGAGAGCCCGTACGGGTTGAAGGTCAAGCCGCTCGCGCGCGCCGTGTCCCCCACGGCGAGGCGGGTGGCCGCACAGCGATTAAGGTCCTCGCATGTCGTCATCTGGAGTGGTCTTCCCGGTCACGGGTCCGGCCGGGCCGGGTCAGGAGCCGCCCCGCAGCACCTCGGCGCTCGGCCGGGCGGTGGTCGCCGACGCGCTGAGCGGCCCGGACCCGGTCGGCTCCAGCGCCGCCGCGGCCGAGACCAACTGGCGTCGCGGGTACGTCACGCATTTCCGCCGCCTGGTCGAGGCTGGACTGTTGTCCGGTGACGCCGCCCGTCAGATCGCGCGAAATGGCCTGGCGTCGATCTACCGCCGTATGCGGTTCATCACGCGGGCCGGCGACGAGGTGGGTCTTGCCGAGGCGGCCACCAGCGGCGACGGGGCAAGCGACGTTCTGCGGACCGAGGTTGTCGCCGGGGCGGGTGAGGCAGACCGGGAGTTGTCCCTGCCGTACCGCGGCGATCGCCTTCGCGGTGACGCTCTACTGCGGCAACTTGATTCCTGGAGTGGGCGCGGGGTGATCGAGCCCTCGTGCGCCGACGCGATCCGGGCGGTGGCCGCGAACCCGGACTGGCTTGACGTATCCGATCTGCGGATCGTCGCGATCGGTGCGGGCGCCGAGATGGGCCCGGTCGAGGCGCTGTTGCGGTGGGGTGCCGACGTGGTCGCGATCGACCTGCCCAGGCCGGCGATCTGGTCCCGTCTGCTGGAGCGCAATGCCCGCTACGGCGGGCGGCTGCACGTGCCGATCCGCGCCGGGAAGGCGCCACTGCCCGAACGGGCGGGCGCCGACGTGCTGCATGACCTGCCCGTGGTGGCGGAGTGGCTGCGGCATACCGGTGGGCGGCTGGTGCTCGGCAACTATGTGTACGCCGACGGTGCGACCAACGTACGCGTATCGGCCGCCGTCGACGCGCTCTCCGAAGCGATCCGTTCCGATCGGCCGGACACCGCTCTCGCGTTCCTCGCGACTCCGACGGACGCGTTCGCGGTCCCGGCCGACGCCGTGGCGCACTCCGGCCGCGCCTACGCCGAGCGGACGCCGATAGCCCGCGTCCGGCGGCCGCTGCGCGCAATGTCGGCCGGACGGTTGCTGCGCCGCAATTACGCACCCGGATCCGACCCTGGTATCTGCGACAGCGTGGTTCCGCAGCAGGGTCCCAACTACGCACTGGCCAAGCGGCTACAGCGGTGGCGGGCGATCGCGGCCCGGGCAGACGGAGCGACCGTCAGTTTGAAGGTCGCTCCGCCCACCCGGACCCGATCGGTGATCAAGAATCGGGCGCTGGCGGCGGCGTATGCCGGTGCTCACCTGTTCGGTGTCGAGGTGTTCGAGCCCGCGACCAGTAACACGTTGATGGCGGCGCTGCTCATCCACGACTTGCGTAACCCGCGACCCGGGCACGCCCAGCCGTGGCGGGACGAGGCCGACGGCGCCGCTCACGGCGGGCTGTGGCGTGCCCCGTACGCCCCGCGCAGCGCGCTGGGCCTCGCCGCGATGCTGGGCCTGGGCGGCGCCCGTGGCTGAGCGCCGGATCGCCGTCTGCGGCCCCCGGACGTGAGAAGCCTCCTGACGTGAGCGGCCTCCGGACGGTAAGCCCGTCGGTGTGGCAGTTCGTCGGGTCGCGGCATTTCGCTGGACAAGGCCTCGTACGCATGTTCGAATTGAGTTGTGCGTTGGCAGGGTCAGCTGGTCCAGCGGGAGTCGCAGGGTTCCCGGGACTCAGGGGTCTCCGAAGGTCTGCGAGCCTCCCGGCACGCCGGCGATGCCCTGTTCGCGAGTGGGGGAGAGCGGGCGGCGCCACCCTTGCCGCTCGCCCTCGCCCGAGGCGTGCGGCGGACGTTCGATACGCCGGCGTTCGCGGGCATGACGTTCTACGAGATCAACGCAAAGTCGATCATCAACAAGGTGCCGGACGCGTCGCGGGTGCCGTTCTCCTGGACCATCAATCCGTACCGAGGATGCTCGCACGCGTGCGTGTACTGCTTCGCCCGGCAGACGCACAGTTACCTTGATTTCGATACCGGCCATGACTTCGATACTCAGATCGTCGTCAAGGTCAACGCAGCGGAGCTGCTGCGCCGCGAACTGGCGGCGTCGAAGTGGCGGGGCGAGGCGATCGCGATGGGCACCAATGTCGACGTCTATCAGCGAGCTGAAGGCCGCTACCGGCTGATGCCCGGCATCCTCGCGGCCTTGCGGGACTTCGCCAACCCGTTCTCGATCCTCACGAAGGGGACGTTGATCCTGCGGGACCTGGGCGTGCTCAAGCAGGCCGCGGAGGTGACCGACGTCAGCCTGTCGATGTCGATCGGCTTCGTGGACGAGGCGATCTGGCGATCGCTGGAGCCCGGGACCCCGTCACCGCGCCGCCGGCTCGACACCGTGCGCCGGCTGACCGACGCGGGCTTCGCGGTCGGCGTACTGATGGCACCGATTCTGCCGGGCATTACCGACACGGACGAGTCGGTCGACCGTACCGTCGGGGCCATCGCCGACGCCGGCGCGTGCAGCTTGGTGCCGCTGCCCCTGCACCTTCGACCCGGGGCCCGACAGTGGTATCTGACGTGGCTGGCCCGCGAGCGCCCGCAGTTGCTCAGCCACTACCGACGGCTGTTTGCTCGCCACCCGGATGGCACCATGGGCTCCTACCAGCCCGATGCCGCCCAGCGGGAGGTCACCGCGCGGGTGCGGGCGGCGGCCCGCCGGCACCGGATCGGCCCGTCCGAACCGCGTGCGGCCCGCGCCGTCTCGCCCCGGCGAGAGGAACCCGCGTTCACCCAGCTACGACTCATCTGAGCCGGGCTACCGTCACGCGGCCCGCCAAGGATCGCCGTGGGCACGGCCGGAGCCGGTACATTCGACGTCATGATCGTCGGCCTGCTCGCCGCGTTGCTGTCCGCCGTCAGCTACGGCATCGCATCGGTGTTGCAGGCCGTGGCGGCACGCCGGGAGCGCGACGCCGGAGGTGTCGATCCTCGGTTGCTTGCCCGTTTGGTGCGCCAGGGGCCGTTCCTGGCCGGGATCGGTCTCGATGTGGTGGGCTTCGCGGCCCAGTTCCTCGCCCTCCGAACCCTGCCGGTATTCGCCGTTCAGGCGATCCAGGCGGGCAATCTCGCCGTCACGGCGGTGGTCTCGGTCCCGGTACTCGGCATGCGGCTGCGCGGGCGGGAGTGGGCCGCCGTCGGAGCGGTCTGGGCGGGGCTCGCGGTCCTCGGACTCGCGGCGGGTGCCGAGCACGTCGCTCCCGTATCGCGGTGGACGCCATGGGGGCTGCTGATCGGTGCCGCCGTCACAAGCGCCGCTGGATACCTGGTCGGCGTCTTCGTGAAGCGTCACGGCCCGGTCGTTCTCGGGTTCGTCGCGGGTCTGGGGTTCGGCATCGTCGCGTTGTCGGCCCGGGTGATCACCGACTACTCGGTAACGCACCTGCTGCGCGACCCGGCGCTCTACGCCATGGCCATCGGAGGCGTCGTGTCGTTCCTGTTCTACGCGACCGCGCTACAGCGTGGGGTGGTCACCACGGTGACCGCGGCTGTGATCATCGGCGAGACGCTGCTGCCGTCCCTGGTCGGCGTCATCGTGCTGGGGGACCGCCCGCGCCCGGGCCTGGCGCCGCTGGCGATCGGTGGCTTCCTGGTCGCGGTGGCGGGGGCGATCGTGCTGGCACGCTTTGGTGAGCCCGAGTCCCAGCCGCCGCGCGACGTCATGCCGGAGTCGTCACCAGCGGTTGGGGCAGCGGCGCGACCGACCGATCCGCCGGGATCGCCGGATCCCGGTCAACCTCGCACGCCACCATCCGGAGCGTCCGGGTCAACCTGAGCGTCTGGGGCAACCTGAGCGTCTGGGCCAACCCGAGCGTCTGGCGCGCCGCCCGCGTTGCCATAGGCTGGCGTCATGAAGCTCAAGCTCGACCTGCACGACATTTTCAACCGAGGTGCGGATATCGACCGCGCGCTGCGCAGCATCATCGATGAGGCCATCGAGAAGAAGGTGACGCTGGTCGAGATCATCCCGGGCAAGGGCACCGGGCAGCTCAAGAAACGGGTCATCCGGTTCTTGGAACGCAAGGACATCAAGCAGCTCTATCACCGGTTGGAGAAGGACTCCAAGAACTTCGGGCGGCTGTTCGTTCACTTCCGGTTCGAGCCGTCGAGCGGCTCGCGCAAGGGACGCTGACCGGCCGGTATCAGCCATCCGCGCGGCCGCCCGCCCCCGGTGCCGTGCCGCCGTCCCACCCCCGACGCGGGGCCGCGACGCGGCCCTCATCACCCCGAAAAGAATCAGATGACCAGACTCGCCTACTTGGCCGATAAGGATCCCCAGCATGTCCCGGGCGTCAAGCTCGCCGGAATCGTCTTCGGGGCGCTGCTGCTGATCGCCGCGATCCGATGGATGTTCGGGAAGAAGTAGGTCAGGACGCGGGCAGCCACGTCGAGTCGGTGGCCACCGTGGTGAGCCGCTGCGTCGCGCGGGACAGAGCCACATAAAGGGTACGAGCTCCCGAGGCCGACTCGGCCATGATGGCGTCCGGTTCGACAACCACCACGCCGTCGTACTCCATGCCCTTGGCTTCCAAGCTGGTCACCACCTGCACGCGAGCCTCGGCGAGGTGGTTGAGCCATCGGGCGACGGAGTCCCGGGCATCCTGGCTCGCCACCACGCCGACCGTTCCGTCCACCTCGGACAGGATCGTCGCGGTCGCCGTCCGTACGGCACCGGCCAGCCGGTCCGGTTCGACGGTTATGTGGACCGGCGCGATCCCGGTGCGGCGCACCGCGGTCGGCAGCTCGATGTCCGGCTCGGCCGCGCGGATCACCTGGGCGGCGACCTGGAAGATCTCCACCGAGTTCCGGTAGTTGGTGGTCAGTACGTATTCGTTGTGCTTGCGACCCCGCAGCGCCGCGTCGCGTGCCTTCCGAGTCTCGGCCGCGTCGCCCTGCCATGCCGACTGCGCCGGGTCGCCGACGATGGTCCAGCTGGCGTACGCCGCCCGCCGTCCGATCATCCGCCACTGCATCGGCGAGATGTCCTGCGCCTCGTCCACGACGACGTGGGCGTACTCCCGGTAGTCGTCGGGCCGTTCGACCACGGCCCGGCGCCGGCGATCCTGGTAGGAGGTAACCTCTCGAACCCCGGCCACCGTGTACGGGTCGACCGGGCGCGGTGGCTTCGGCGGTGTGCCGAGCAGTTCGCCGATCTCATCGAGGAGAGCCACGTCCTCGACCGATATCGGGTCACCGGCGGCCGGTATCGCCTTGGCCAGCAACTCCGTTTCCCGGCGGTCGAGCAGGCCGTTGGCGTACCGCCGGAGCCGGTCGGTCGCCGCGAGCCATCCGAGCACCTCGGCCGGGCGCAGGATCGGCCACCAGCCGCGCATGAACACGCCGAACTCCGGGCGCTCGGCGATGTCCTGGGCAAACTCCTCGCGCGGTGTGGTGAACCCCGGGCCGAGCAGATCCACGGCCTGGCGCCACAGCGCGTCCAGAACGTATCCAGCGGCCTTGCGGCGCACCGCGTTGCGCGGCGCCCCGAGGCCGGTCACGGTGTGGCGCAGCCGGTCCAGCGCGGCCAGGTCCAGTCGCAACAGTTCGCCGCGGTACAGGATCCGGAATTCGCCGGGGGACCGCGGCGGGCTGTCCTTGGCGGCCCGGGCCAGCAGCCGGGCCATCCGCGCCGAACCCTTGATGGTGGCCACGTCGGCACTATCGTGCCGGGTCGCCGACAGGCCCGGAACCAGGGTTCCCAGCGATGCCAGCACTGCCTCGTCCTCGCCGAGCGAGGGCAGCACCCGGGAGATGTAGTTGACGAACACCGGCGATGGTCCGACCACCAGGACCCCGCCGCCGGCGAATCGCTGGCGGTCGGAGTAGAGCAGAAACGCGGCCCGGTGCAGCGCCACGGCGGTCTTGCCGGTACCGGGCCCGCCTCGGACCAGGGTCACGCCGGAGGCCGGCGACCGGATGGCGTCGTCCTGCTCGCGTTGGATGGTCGCGACGATGTCCCGCATGCCGCTGCCGGTCGCCTTGGACAGCGCGGCGACCAAGGCGCCATCCCCGACCACTCGGATGTCGTCCGGCGCGGCACCCGGATCGAGCAGGTCGTCTTCGATCCCGGTGACCCGCTCCCCGGACGAGGTGATCATGCGGCGACGGATCACCTGCATCGGCTCGGCCGCCGTGGCCCGGTAGAACGGCGCCGCCGCGGGCGCTCGCCAGTCGATCACCAGCGACTGTGCCTGATCGTCGCGCAGACCGAGGCGACCGACGTAACGGAGTTCGCCGGATCGCATGTCCAGGCGCCCGAAGACCAGTCCCTCGTGCTCGGCATCGAGCAGCCGCCGACGGCGGGCCTGGTGGAAGACCATCGCGTCGCGCTCGACGAGCGCACCGAAGTTGCCGACGGTGGCTATGTCATATCCGGCCGCTTCCGCCTCGGCGGCGTCCTTCTTGACACGCTCCAGCCGGGTGTAGACCTTGTCGACGTACCGCTGCTCGATCGCGATCTCTTCGGCGATGGGGTCGCTGTGCTCCGAGGCGGTCACGGATCTCCTGACGTCGGCTGCGCTAAGTGGTCGCTTTTAGCGGACCGTCAACTTTACCCGCGGCCGATCCGGCGTGTTACATGGGCAGATGCGGACGCTTTCGATCGCGGCATTGCAGACCAAGCCGGTGTTCGGCGATCTCGACGGGACCTGGAAGAGGTTCGCCGACCAGGTCCGTTCGATCCGTGACCTGTGGCCGCACGTGCAACTCGTGGTGGCGCCGGAGCTGCTGCTGGCCGCCGACGCCCCGTTGCTGGAGACCATGCCCGGCTGGATGCGGCAGGCCGCGACCCCGGTGCCAGGTCCGGTCACCGGGAAGATCTGCGATCTGGCCCGCGAGACCGGTCTATGGCTGGTGCCCGGGACCTTGTTCGAGGCGGATGATCAGGATGGTCGCCGTTACAACACGGCGATCGTGGCGTCGCCCGAGGGCGAGCTGGTCGCGCGCTACCGGAAGGTCTTCACTTGGCAGCCGTACGAGACATGCACGCCGGGAACCGAGTTCGTCACCTTCGATCTGCCCGGAATCGGGCGGGCCGGCCTGGCCATCTGCTACGACGGCTCGTTCCCGGAGACATTCCGCCAACTGGCCTGGCTCGGCGCGGAGGTTGTCTTCCAGCCCACCCTGACCACCACCCGAGACCGGGAGATGGAGCAGGTCTGCGCGCGGGCCAACGCGTTCACCAACCAGGTGTTCGTGGTCAACTGCAATGCCGCCGATCCGGCCTCGGTCGGGCAAAGCCTGATCGTCGATCCGGAGGGGATAGTCCGGCAGACCGCCGGATCGGGCGAGGAGATCCTCGTCGACGTACTGGACCTGGACACCGTCACCAAGGTTCGGCGCTACGGATCGCTCGGTCTCAACCGGCCCTGGTCCCAGCTGGCCACCGACGGTCCGGCAGTGCGGTTGCCGATGTACGGCGGAGGCGGGATCGTCGCTCCTGATTGGACGTCCCGATAGCCCGGAAAGGCAGCGCGTTCGAGCATCACGTCAGGCCGGCCCGAGCAGTGGCTCGGGCCGGCCTGACGTGATCAACGTTTGATTCAGCGCTAGAGATGACTCGCGGTGTGGTGCGAGTCAGATCCTCACTCGCCGAAGACGCCGGCTTCGACGAGGCGTTTCTCGGTGACGTCCCAGCCGTGCGACGGCTGCGCCGAAGCCAGCGCCGCGAACTCGGCGCGGATCTTGGTGCCGTGGCCGGCGGCAGTCAGCGAGCGGATCTCCTCGGCGAACGCCTCGGAGTCGGTGCGGAGACGGGTGGTCCGGCCGTTGGTGAGGTTCCGCACGTACGCGTGCTTGCCGCCGTCGAGCGGGATCAGGTATTTGAACTCACCAAGAACGCTCAGCGCGCCACTGGCCGCACCCTGGCCGGCGCGGACTGACGCGCGGGCGGTCTTTGACGTGTTGCTAGCCACGCGAATCTCCTTGCAGAACGGATCTCTTAATTGGCGGCCGGCTGCGCTGAGGAAGCGGACCTGCCGGAAACTGAGTCGGTCGCCCGTGCCCGAAGACCCGGAGCGAATCCAGTGATCTTGACTTCCGGCAGTCTCCGACGAGTTGCCGAAGCCAGTATCTCGATCTTGGAATTCAGTCTGGAGGACGAGCGCAGTCGACGACCGCCGCAAGTTTAGCTGATAAACATCGCGTCGTCCGCATCGCGTCTGGTGGCCGTACCATCCGCCAGGTTCGTACCGATCTATCAGCCGATCCGGCGGATTTGGTGACTCGTTCCGGCCCAATTCGGCGATTCACTGGCGCAACATCCGTCCCGCGGTCATCATGATTTCGCGTCCATGATGACGCGCGGGTGAGATCGACTGACCGCGTTGGCCGCGGCCATCGCCTCCGGGACTGGTTCAGGTCGTAGGGGAAGACGCACCTGACCTGGGAGGTATACGTGGCTTCGCGTGGCGTCGTCTACGTCCACTCGACACCGCTGGCGGTGTGCCCGCATGTCGAGTGGGCAATAGCGCGCGTCCTGGCCGCACCGGTGAACCTGCAGTGGTCTGTGCAGCCGGCAGACACGGCGAGCCGGAGGGCGGAATGCACGTGGTCCGCTCGCCCGGGCACCGGTGGCGAACTGGCCGCTGCCCTCCGGCAGTGGCCCATGATCCGTTTCGAGGTCACCGAGGAACCCAGTGCCGGCGTGGACGGTCAGCGTTTCATGCACGTACCGGGCCGGGGCTTGTTCGCGGCGGCGATGAGCGCGAACGGTGACGTCCTGCTGAGCGAGCACCGCCTGCGGGCCGTGATGTCGGGTGCCCGTGGCCCGGAAGCCCTCGCTCATGAGCTGGAGAAGGCCCTGGGCACGGCCTGGGACGACGAACTGGAGCCGTACCGTTATGCCGGAGAAGGTGCGCCGGTCACGTTGCTAACGCAAGCTGGTTAGGTTCCGTTAAGGAAACGAACGGGCGCCCGGCCGGCTGGGGTGACAGCGGCCGGGCGCCCGGGGGACGAGGCGACCGTCGGCGGGGCCCCACCGGCGGTCGCGCCTCGTTGGGTGGAGCGCTACAGTGGGATGTTGCCGTGCGCGCCTCGTGCCGGCGGAGCCGCGGCGATGGCCTCGGCGATCCGCTTGCGCGTCTCGGTGGGTTTGATGACGGCGTCCACCACGCCGATCTCCAGCGCGCGGGCGACGCCACCAGCGACCCGGATCTGGTCATCGACGAGTTGCTTGCGCAGGTCCTCGCGCTGCTCGAGAGGGGCTGCCGCGAGCTTCTTGCGGTGCAGGATGTTAACCGCCGCGCCGGCGCCCATTACCGCGATCTCCGCGTTCGGCCAGGCGAACACCGCGGTGGCGCCAAGCGCCTTGGAGTTCATCGCGATGTACGCTCCGCCGTACGACTTGCGGGTCACCAGCGTGACCCGGGGCACCACCGTTTCGGCGAAGGCGTGCAGCAGCTTGGCGCCTCGCCGCACCACACCGTCCCACTCCTGCCCGACGCCAGGAAGGTAGCCCGGCACGTCGACCAGCACGATCAGTGGTACGCCCAGCGAGTCGCACATTCGCACGAAGCGCGCCGCCTTTTCCGCGGCGGCCGAGTCCAGGCAGCCGCCCAGGCGCAGCGGGTTGTTGGCGATCACGCCGATGGTGCGTCCGCCGAACCGGCCAAGGGTGGTGACGATGTTCGGAGCCCACTTGGCGTGCAGTTCGACGCCGTCGCCGTCCAGGAGCGCCTTGACGAGCGGCTTGACGTCGTACGCTCGGGACGACTCGGCCGGCAGCAAGCCGCTCAGGTCGGCCCGGTCAGTCACATCGGAGACCGAAAGCCGGCCCTGGTAACCGAGCAGCTTGGTGATCTCACGGGCGCTCTGCAGCGCCGACGCGTCGTCCTTGGTGGTCACATGCACCACCCCGGATCGGCGGCCGTGCGGCTCCGGACCACCGAGGCGCTCCATGTCCACCTGTTCGCCGGTGACGCTACGGACCACGTCCGGGCCGGTCACGAAGATGCGGCCGGCGCCGCCCATGATCACGATGTCGGTCAGCGCCGGGCCATACGCCCCTCCGCCGGCCGCCGGGCCGAGCACGACCGAGATCTGCGGTACCCGGCCGGACGCCCGGACCATCGCCGCGAAGACACTGCCGACACCGTCCAGCGCGAGCACGCCCTCCGGTAGCCGGGCGCCACCGGAGTGCCAGATGCCGAGCACCGGCACCCGCTCACGGACCGCGGTGTCGATCGCGTCGACGATGCGCTGGCAGCCATCCACGCCCATGGCGCCGCCCATCCTGGTGGCGTCCGTGGCGTAGGCGATCGCCGGAGTGCCGTCGATCTCACCTCGGCCGGTCAGGACACCGGAGCCGTCCCGCTCCATGGTCAGGCGCAGCGTGCCGTGATCGAAGAGAGAGCGCAGGCGCTGCTCCGGGTCACGGTGGTCGAGGGTCGCCTCCGCCGGACCGGTGCCGATCGTGGTGGTGGTCACAGCTGCCTCCGGGTCGATCAAGAGCGGGCGAAGATCAGCGCCGCGTTGTGGCCGCCGAAGCCGAAGGAGTTGTTCAGCGCGGCCGGGACGTCCATGTGGCGGGCCTTGTGGGCAGCGACATCCAGAAGCCCCTCTTCGGGATCGTCCAGGTTGATCGTCGGCGGCACGACGCTGTGATGGATGGCCAGGATCGTGGCGATCGACTCCACCGCGCCGGCGGCACCGAGCAGGTGCCCGGTCATCGACTTGGTGGCGGTCAGCACCATGTGGTCGCCGAGCGCCGATTTGCAGCCCGGCGATCTCGGCCATGTCGCCGGTCGGCGTCGAGGTGGCATGGGCATTGACATGCACGATGTCGGTTGCCGCCAGACCCGGCGTCGCGCAGCGCCATCTTGACCGCGCGGGCACCGCCGGCTCCGGCCGGATCGGGCTGCACGATGTCGAATCCGTCCGACGTCATCGCCGGCGCCGACGAACCTGGCGTAAACGCGAGCGCCCCGGGCCGCGGCGTGCTCGGCCCGCTCCAGTATCACGATCGCCGGCGCCCTCGCCCAGCACGAAGCCGTCCCGGTTGCTTGTCCCACGGGCGGGACGCCGCTTCCGGATCGTCGTTGCGAGTCGACATGGCCCGCATGGCGGCGAACCCGGCGATCGGGAGCGGGTGGATGACCGCTTCGGTGCCGCCGGCGACGACCACGTCGGCCCGTCCGGAGCGGATCATGTCCAAGCCCCAGGCGATCGCCTCGGCGCCGGTCGCGCAGGCGCTGGCCGGCGAGTGAACGCCCGCCTTGGCGCCGAGTTCCAGCCCGACCCACGCCGCCGGGCCATTGGGCATCAGCATCGGAACGGTGTGCGGGCTGACCCGGCGCGGACCGGACGCCTCCAGGATGTCGTCCTGGTTGAGCAGGGTCTGGGCGCCGCCGATGCCGCTTCCGACGATCACTCCAAGCCGCTCCGGGTCCAGGCCGGATCCGGCCAGACCGGCGTCGGCCCAGGCCTGGTGAGCGGCGATCAGCGCGACCGCTTCGGACCGGTCCAGCCGCCGCATCTTCACCCGGTCGATCACCTCGGAAGGCTCAACGGCCAGTTGGGCGGCAATGCGTACCGGCAATTGCTCGGCCCAGTCCTGGGTGAGCGGCCGCACGCCCGGAGCGCCCGGCGAGCAGGGCGTCCCAGGTCGACGCGACGTCCCCGCCGAGCGGGGTTGTCGCGCCGAGCCCGGTGACGACGACGTCGATCGGGTCGGGTCACGCCTGCGCCTTCTCGATGAACGACACGGCGTCACCGACGGTCTTGAGGTTCTGCACCTCGTCGTCGGGGATCTTGACGCCGAACTTCTCCTCGGCGGCCACGACGACCTCGACCATCGACAGCGAGTCGACGTCCAGGTCATCGGTGAACGACTTGCCCTCGGCGACGTCGCTCGGGTTCACACCGGCGACCTCTTCCAGGATCTCGGCGAGGCCGGCGGTGATCTCGTCACGGGTCGACATTGCGGGGTTTCCTTTCGGTTGGGTCCCGCTCCGGTTGGAACGGGCTGGTCGGTTTGCCGGCGTCTGCCGGTGGTCAATCCGTCCGGCGCTCGCCGACATTGCCATGCTCCGAGCACCAGAGCCGATCATCATGGAGGGGCGGTGCCGGACGTGGTGCGAATCACCGGATCCGGCGGCTCGCTGTCGCTTAGGGGCAGCGAATGACCTGCCCGGCATAGGTGAGACCGCCGCCGAAGCCGAACAGCAGCACCGGGCCACCGGACGGCACTTCGTGCTTCTCCAGCAACTTGGACAGGGCCAGCGGGATGCTCGCGGCCGAAGTGTTGCCGGACTCGACGATGTCCTTGCCGACCACCGCGTCCTCGGCACCGAGCTTGCGGGCCGAGCGGTTCGATGATGCGCAGGTTGGCCTGATGCGGCACGAACGCGGCTAGTTCGTCCGGCTGCAGGCCGGCCCGCTCGCAGGCCTCGCGGGCCAGCGCCGGGAGCGCGAACGTCGCCCAGCGGAACACGGTCTGACCGGCCTGCTGGATGTATGGCCGCCAGCCCTCGATCACCACCGCGTCGCCCTTCTCCGGCTCGGATCCCCAGAGCACCGGGCCGATGCCGGGCTCCTCGTCCTCCGCGCAGGCGGTGACCACCGCGGCTCCGGCACCGTCACCGAAGATGACCGCGGTGGACCGGTCGGTCCAGTCGGTGAAGTCGGACAGCTTCTCCGCTCCGATCACGATGGCGTTCTTCGCCGCCCCGGCCCGGATCGCGTGATCGGCGCTGGCCAGCGCGTAGCAGAAACCGGAGCAGGCGGTATTGATGTCATAGGCAGCCGGTGTCTGGATGCCGAGTTTCGCAGCGATCCGCGTGGCGACGTTCGGGCATCGATCGACCGACGAGCAGGTGGCCACCACGATCAAGTCGATGTCGGCCGCGGTCAGGCCGGAGTTGGCAAGTGCCTTGCCCGCGGCCGCCGCCGCCATGTCGGCGACCGTCTCGGTGTCGGCGATCCGCCGGGTCACGATGCCGACGCGATCGCGGATCCACGCGTCGTTGGTCTCGACCATCTGGGCGAGGTCGTCATTGGTCAGCACGCGCGCGGGCTGGTAGTGCCCCATCGCGACAATCTTGGAACCGGTCACAGCAGGCCTTCCTTAAGCGGGTGGGTGGCCGCGACATCGGGCGTCACGCGTGGCCCCCGATTCGGGCGAGGGGCTGCCCGGCTGCGACCGGGTCGTCGTGGTGGGCAAGCCACTCGGTGAGGACGCCCGCGGCATGGGTGGCCACGTCGATGGGGCCCTGACGGGTCGTGATGTGTCCGATGACGGTGCCGACGGCCATCTCGTCGCCCTCGGAGATGCCTTCGGCTGGAACGAAGGTGCCACCGGCGGAGGCAACGACCAGCCGGAACTGTGGCATCGGCTCGTGTGTCGGTGACGGCGAGTGCCGTTCGATCAGGTCGATCGCCGCGGCCAGGTCGTCCGGCGTGTTCAGGGTGACGATCTCCACGCCCTTGAGCGCCCGCTTGGCCAGGCCGGCCAGCGTACCGGCCGGGGGCAGTTCGATGATCGCGGTGACTCCGAGGTCGGCGAGGGTAGCCATGCACAAGTCCCAGCGCACCGGCGCCGTGACCTGCGCGACCAGGCGCCGGAGTACCTCCGGTCCGCTGGCCACGGCGGTGCCGTCCAGGTTGGACAACAGGATCCGGCTGGGATCGGCGGGTGTGACGCCGGCTGGCGACCGCACCGAGCGCCTTCTCGGCCGGCGCCATGTATGGGGTGTGGAAGGCGCCGGCAACCGCGAGCGGGATGATCCTGGTCCGGGCCGGCGGCTGCGCACGCAGCTTCTCAATGCCGGCGACCGATCCGGCGGCGACGATCTGTCCGGCACCATTGCGGTTGGCCGGATAGAGATCCGCGGCGGCGATCGCGTCGATGACCTCGTCCTCGGCACCCCCGAGCACGGCGGCCATGCCGCTCGGCTCCAGCGCGCACGCGGCGGCCATCTCGCGGCCACGGACCGCGGCAAGAGTAACCGCGGTGTCCGGCGCGAGCACCCCGGCGATAGCGGCGGCGCCCAGCTCACCGATGCTGTGCCCGGCCACCAGCCCGACGTCGGTGAGCGGCAGCGACTCGGCTGCCAGGAGCGCGGCGGCCACCAGCAACGGCTGGGTCCGAGCGGTGTCCTTGATCTCGTCGGCGTCCGCCTCGGTGCCCAGCCGCAGCAGGTCGAGTCCGGCGAGCGTGGACCACCCGCGAAGTCGGGCCTCAGCGTCGTGCTGGGTCAGCCACGGGGTGAGGAATCCAGGCTTCTGCGAGCCTTGACCTGGCGCGAGTACGGCAAGCACGTATCTGACTCTCTGCTATACCGATCGGTCATGCGCTTGCTGCGGAGCACCAAACCCAACCAACTCTTTTGTAGGTTTCCGCTAATCGCGCTCGTAAACGTCCCTGGGGCTCATCCGCCCTATGGCGAGCGCCACACGCAGGGCAAATGCATCACGCGGTGTCAAAGGTGCGAAACCGGTTATTTCCCCGATGCGTTTCAAACGGTATCGGACCGTATTCGGGTGAACGAACAGCGCCCGGGCCGCGCTTTCCAATACCCCACCCGCGGCGAAGAAGGCGTCGAGCGTCTCAACCAGTTCGCCACCCGACCGGAACAGCACGGCGTACACCTGCCGCAGCATGCGGCGGGCCTCGACATCGCCGGCCAGGGTCCGCTCCGGCAGCAGATCGTCGGCCAGCACCGGGCGCGGGGCCGCCGGCCACGCCGGCGCGGAACGGTAGCCGGCGACGGCGGCCCGGGTTGCCGGAATCGCCTCATCCAGCGTCGGCACCGGTCCGCAGACCACGACCGGGCCGTCACCGAAGGCGCCGAGCATCTTCTCCGCGGCGGCCGGCGGGTCGGCCGCGCCGCCCAGCACGGCGACCAGCCGGTCGCCGTGCACCCCGGCGATGACCTCGATGCCCTGGCGCCGGGCCGCGCGGTACACATTGTGGGTGATCACGGCGGCCTCGCCACCCGGAGACCGGCCCACCACCACCGATACCGTCGCCGAGTCGGACCAGCCGAGCGCGGCCGCCCGGCTGGCGATCACGTCCGGCTCCTCGCCGCGAAGCAACGCGTCGACGAGTTGGGCCTGCAGACGCGCATCCCACAGGCCACGAGTCTCCGCGGCCCGCGCGTAGACCCGCGCGGCGGCGAACGCCACCTCCCGCGAGAAGCGCACCACGGCATCCCGGAGCTGTGCCTCCTGACCCGGCTCGGCCAGATGCGGTACCTGCTCCTCGACCACATCGATGGTGACCTTGATGAGCTGGACCGTGTGTTCCAGGTTGATGGAGCGGGTCAGGGCGCGCGGCGCCGCGTCGAAGACCTCGTCGGACACCTCCTGCGACGCGGTGCCGGGTTCGGTGTCCTGCCGGCGCAGCCACTCGACCAGCGATCGGACGCCGGCCTGGGCGACGAGCGTCACCCAGGCACGCTGATCGGCCGGTACCTCGCGGAACCAGGGAAGAACCTCGTCCATGCGTGCCACACTCGCGGTGGACAGGGCGCCCGCGGCCCGCTCGATTCGCGACAGGGTCGCGCTGACGGTGCCGCTCATCTCGTGCTCACCTCTACGTCGTACCACGAACCCCACGCGCCGTGGCCGGGGAGGGACTCGCCGTGTGAGACGGAACGACCGCGCGCCCGGTAGCGGGCATCTCGTCGTCGGCCATGGCGGCGATGCTGTGCGCTGAAAGGCGGCGTACCTGGCGCGGGATGAGATGCCGCAAGTCCACCCGCGTCCCGTGGAACTCCGTCAGGTTGACGTCGGCCGGCATCCGCAGTGTGGCGGCGAACTCCTCGGCACCCGGCCGCTGGTCCGGATCTGGCGACAGCGCATCGCGTACCGCCTCTACCCACGGCACCATGCTGGAGCCACGTGGCAACCCGGCCGCGTCCGCCCAGCCCGCCGGATCCGCCCACGGCAGCGCGCCGGCCAGTGCCACGCACATCGTCGCGGCTAGGCCGAACACGTCGCCTGCCACGGACGCGGCGTACTCACCGGCGAGCGCGGCCGAGCGGTGCTCCGGCGGCGTCATCGCCCACAGCCCGAGCGGCGCCGACAGGCATGGGGCGGTCGCGCCGAAACCACCGAGCAGTACGCCTTCGGTATCCATCAGGATGGTGGACGGCGAGACGGCGCCGTGGACGATCCCGTACGAGTGGGCGGTGGCCAGCGCGTCAGCGATCCGAGCGCCGATGTGCCGTACCTGGTCAGGCGCAGGTTGCCCCATCAGGCGCAGATGATCGGCCAGGGACGGCCGTACACAGGTAATAAGGTATCCGCGGCCGTCGATGGTCCGGCCGTGACCGGCGATCCGCGCGATCCGCGCGACCCGCGCCGCCTCGGTCAACGCTTCGGTCCACCGGGCCAGTTCCTCTGCCTGGCCGGGATTGAGCCGCTCCGAGCCCACCAGCAAGACCGCGTGCTCGCCGTCGGCACCGACCGCGAGGCCGGCCGTCAGGGTGCCATCCTGGTCCAGAACCGCTTGGACGGCGTACTTGTCGACCGGGCTCACCAGCGGCGGTGGGTTGGCCGGCGACTGACCGGCCGCGAACTCATACACGATCGGCTGGTCCGTCTCGTGCGGCCCGGTGGCGGTCGGGTGCGTGCCTGGCTGATCCGTGGCCGGGTCATCGGTCACGGGCGGGTCGGTCAGCGGCTCGTTAATGGCGGTGCCCTCGCATCATGTCCCTGACGTCATGTCCCTGGCGTCGTAGCCCCCGTCGGCACGTCTTCGGTCGTCACGTCTCCAGTCGGCACGTCTCCGGTCGCCACGTCCGCCGGTTGTGCGTCCCGGTCGTCCGTCCCGGCCGCCGGTGCGTCCGCCGTAGCCTTGGGCGGCTCCGGCTCCGCGAGCTTCCCGGATTCTTCTGCGGGCTTCCCCGGTTCTGCGGGCTTCCCGGTTTCCGCGGGCTTCTTGGCTTTTGCGGGCTTCTTGGCTTTTACCGGCTTCTCGGGCTCGGCGGACGCGCTCGTCGTGGGCTGGATCGTGTCACCGGCGGCGGGGTTGTCCTGCTCGGTATGGGCCGACGGCGTTGTGGACTCGCCCGGATCGTCACCATCAGCGACGCCCGGCTTGTCCGGGCCAGTGCTGCCGGGCTCGCCCGGCTTGTCCGGGCCAGTGCTGCCGGGCTCGCCCGGCTTGTCCGGGCCAGTGCTGCCGGGCTCGCCCGGCTTGTCCGGGCCAGTGCTGCCCGGCCCGCCCGGCTTGTCCGGGCCAGCCACGGTTGACGACGTCGCGATCGTGCTGGCGGTATCGGCGGTGCTGGTGTCCGTAGCGCCCGTGGTGGCCGCCCGCGTCTCGCCGTTGGCATCGGCGGAACCGGCGCTGGCGGCGGAATCGGCAGAACTTGCGGCGGAATCGGTGCTGGCGTCGGTATCAGCGCGGACGGATGGAGCTGTTTCTGGTGCCGGGCCTGGATCTTTCCCGCCGGTCTTGGCCGGACCCGGGTCCGCTGGCAGCGTATCCGTGTCGACGGGCGCGGCCGCACCGGTGCGCTGAGCCGGCACCCCAGGAGCGGCTGACCTCGAACTGGCGGACGGTCTCGAACCGGCCGAGCCCGATGCTGGTCCCGGGCCGGACGCCGCGGCGGCCTGATCGGCCCGTTCGGCTTGGGCACCGGCCGGTGCCGGAGCCGTGGCAACCACCGAACTGCTCGCCGGGCGCGCTTGCTGCCTGAACGGCCAGGTCAGGCGCGGCTTACCCGGGCGTGCCCCGGCCGTGGTGCCGGCCCGCGAGGCTTTGGCGGCGGTGCCGCCTTGGGCCGCTTTGGCGGCGGTGCCGCCTTGGGCCGCTTTGGCGGCGGTGCCGCCTTGGGCCGCTTTGGCGGCGGCGCGCGCGCTTGCCGAGACGGCCGTCACCCGGATCCGTTGCATCAGGCGCGCCCCTGATGCCGGCCGCGAGCCGGCGTGCTTCTCCGGCCCAGCCGGAGGCCGCTTGAGCGCCGTCAGCCGGTCAGCGAGCGCGCGCCGACCAAGCAGGCCGGGCAGCCGACCGGCCGGGACAGCGGGCCGAACTCGCGCGCCCGGTCCGGCGGCCGCGGTGGCCCGGACGTTGTTCAGGCGGGCGATCGCCGGTGGCATGGTGCGGCGGCGATCCACCGCGCGGCTACGCCTGGCTGCCGCGCCCAGCAGGACCAGGATGGCCAGGCACCCCAGGCCGGCCAGCGCCAGCGCGGAGATGCTCTCCTTGAGAATGCCGGTGATCGACTGGACCAGCGGCGTCGCCTTGGGCTTGTGACTCATGACGCCCTCGGTCGACACCGACGACGGCAGTTTCACGCCCACCGCGGCCAGCGTCGAACTCATGTCGACCGGAGCGAAGAACCATGCCTCTTTGGTCGAGCCGACGGCGAGGCGGTGCGCGCGAGGGCCGCCTTGCACATCCGGGTAGAGGTCGTACCGGGCGGTGACCTTGCTGCCCTCGAAGACCGTGACGGTGTACCGAGCACCCAGGTCGGCGGGCGTGGAGGAGAAGATGTCGGGCGGCTGCCCATCCATCCACGCCACCTCGTTCAACAGCGCGCCGTACTGATCCGGCTGACGATCGGCGCGGAACGTCAGCTGCTGGTGGTTCGCCGGGCCCGTCACGGTGATCGACTTCACCACCGGCTTGGCCGATGGCTGGGCCGACGGAACCGCCGCGGCGGTGGTGGCGACCAGCAGAGAGCCGAATAGGCCGACCGAAGCGCCGAGTAGGGCCACGCGGCCCAGCCGCGGTCGGCCGGCGCTGGATGAGCCGGGCCGGGTCGTCGCGGATCGCGATATCACGTGCAAGCTCCTCGCCGGAGAATCGGAGGTGGTGCGGCGACGCTTAAGCCCGTCGCTGAACCCGCGGTCGGCCGCGACAGGTTCAGGCTCAGACTCCTGGGCCTCGCTTCTGCGAATCCGATTCAACACGATTCACGCAAAGCATGGGGGTCACATAAGCCACGGAAGTCTTATCGTGTCAGAAGCGTCACGTTAGCTACACCTGGCCCCTCCGCCACATCGGGGTAGGCGAGATCAACTGAGCATCGCGATCGCCGCGTCCAGGCGCGCGAGAGTGCGGTCGCGCCCGAGCAGCTCAAGTGACTCGAAAAGGGGCAAACCGACAGTGCGGCCGGTCACCGCAACCCGTACCGGCGCCTGCGCCTTGCCCAGCTTCAGCCCGCGCTCGGCACCGATCTCCTCAAGAGCGGTTTTCAGCCCGTCGGCCGCCCATGAAGAGACGACGGCGAACCGGTCGCGTGCGGCGACCAGCAGGTCCCGAGCGCCGTCCTTCATCGCCTTCGCCCATGACGCCTCGTCGATGGCGGGGCTGTCCAGGAACAGGAAGTCGACGTTGGGAACGATCTCGGAAAGTAGCGCGACGCGGGTCTGGGCCAGCGGGGCGACCGCCGCGAAGACCTTCGGGTCAAACGCGGAGGCCGGCCACGGCGGCGCCGGGATCGTACTGGTACCGGTGAGCCAGGGCTGGCATGCCTCGACGAACGCATCCGCGGCGAGTGCCCGGATGTACTCGCCGTTGAAGGCTCGCAGCTTCTTCTCGTCGAAGAACGCCGGTGACGGGTTCACATCCTCGAGCCGGAATTCCTCTTCGATGACGTTCCACGGCACGATCTCGCGATCGGCGGATGGCGCCCACCCGAGCAGCATCAGATAGTTGCGCATGGCGTCGGCCAGATAGCCCTCGTCGCGGAACTGCTCCAGTGCCACCTTGTCGCGCCGCTTGGACAACTTCTGACGCTTCTCGTTCACCACCACCGGTACATGCGCCCAGACCGGAGGCGTCTGGCCAAGTGCCTCCCAGAGCATCTGCTGCTTGGGCGTGTTGGGCAGGTGCTCCTCGGCCCGGATCACATGGGTGATCCCCATGGTCATGTCGTCGACGACGTTGGCGAGCAGGAACATCGCCGAGCCGTCGGCGCGGGCGATGACAAAGTCCTCGATCAGCTTGTTCTCGAAGGTTGGCTCGCCGCGGATGAGATCGATCACTACAGTCTCGCCGTCGTCCGGGGTGCGGAACCGGAGAGCGGTGCTGTCGCTCTTGGGTAGCCGACGATCCCGGCAATAGCCGTCATATCCGGAATATCGATTGCCGGTGCGAGCCTGGACCATCTCCCGGGTGCAGTCGCAGTAGTACGCCCGGCCGGACTGGTGAAGCGACGCGGTGGCTTCGGCATGTTTAGCGGCGAATGACGACTGGAAGTACGGGCCTTCGTAGCTGTCCGGCGTGATGCCGATCCAGCTCAGCGCGTTGACTATGCCGTCGGTCCACTCCGGTCGATTGCGCGCCGCGTCGGTGTCCTCGATACGCAGCACCAACGTGCCGTCATGCTGCTTGGCGTAGATCGCGTTCTGCAGCGCGGACCGGGCGCCACCAACATGGAACATGCCAGTAGGAGAGGGGGCAAATCGTACGCGTACCGTCACGGTGTCAACACTACGGCCGCGCTCCCGCCACCGTGCAGCAGGGTTTCCGTCGTTTGCGTCAGCCCGGTAATCTTGGCGCGCCACTGTCAACCTTCCCCCGGGTTAGTGAGAGCGCAAATGATCAACCGCAAGCATTTCGCGGCACTGGTGGCGCTTGCCGCGACGCGCCGCGCTGGCACTGTCCGGCTGTACGTCGCCGAAATCTCCGAAATGGAGTTCCAACGGCTCGCCTTCCGACGCCGCCGCGTCGAGCCCGTCTGCCGGGCCGGGCACGATTACCGTCTCACCTGCTGACGCCTCGAAGAAGGTCGCGCCCGCTGACCCCGTGGTCGTCACCGCAGGCGGATCGGCCACCGTGACCAGCGTTACCGTCACGGCCGGGTCGAAAAAGATCGCCGGAAAGCTTTCCGATGACGGGCACACCTGGACCTCGAGCGGCCAGTTGAAGTTCAACACCAAGTACACGGTGAAGGTGCAGGCCGACGGTGTGGCGCCGACGACCACCACATTCACCACGGTCAAGCCGCGCAGAACGGTGAGCAGCAAGCTATGGACCAACGCCATGATCGAGTCCGTGCCGAACAATCAGACCTTCGGCGTCGGCCAGCCGGTCATCGTGCACTTCTACCGGAGCATTCCGAAGAGCGAGCGCAAGGCGATCACCGACGCCCTCAAGGTGGAGGCGACCCCTCCTGTCGAGGGCAGGTGGCACTGGGTGAACTCCACGAACGTGCACTACCGGCCGGAGAAGTACTGGATCGCCGGCACCAAGATCGTTGTCCACGCGGACCTGTACGGCGTGAAGATCGGTCCCGGCGTCTATGGCGAATCGAACGAGACCAGGACCATGAAGATCGGCGACTCTCACGTCGCGATCGCCAGCAACAAAACCCACCAGATGAAGGTCTATATCAACGGGGTGCTGGAGAAGACCATCCCGATCAGCATGGGGCGGGGCGGTTACGTCGACGGCGGCAACGGCCAGAAGATCGATCTGTGGACGCGCACCGGCCCGCACGTCGTGATTCAGAAGACGCCGTACTGGATGATGTCGTCGGCGTCCTACGGCCTGGTCGACAAGAGTTCGCCCCTGTATTACGCACCGGTGAAGATCTATGACACGGTGCGCATCTCGTACTCCGGCGAGTTCGTCCACCTCCGCACCTGGACAACCGGCGACCTCGGCAAGCGCAACACGTCGCACGGCTGCATCAATGTGGGGCAGGGCAACGCGCAGTACATGTACAAGCTGCTCATTCCCGGTGACATCGTCGATGTGACCGGAACTCCGATCAAGCTGCCGCTTACGGATGGCCTCGGTGACTGGGGCGTTCCGTGGGACAAGTGGTAGCTCACCTAGGGCGCTAGCACAAGCGCCTCAAGGCGAGTCCCAGCAGGAACGGCCGGCACCCAGCGAGGTGCCGGCCGTTCGCTGTTCTGTGGCGTTCGCTGTTCTGTGGCGTTCGCCGTCCGGTGGATGATCAAGTGCAAGATCCAGTGCAGTAGGAGTCGCCATAGCGACGCCAACGCTCAAGATCGTGCACTTGATCATGGGGCGGGTGGGTCATGCATGGTCGGTCGGTCAGGAGTCGCCTCCGGTCTCGCCGACCGGAGCGGCAGTGACGTCGTCGATGGCGTACTTGGCCGCGGCCTCGGATGCCAGCGACGGATCGATCTCACCCCGCATGGCCAGCTGCCGGAGCGCCGCCACGACGATCGATTCGGCATCGATGTGGAAGTGACGACGCAGCGCGTGCCTGGTATCCGACAGGCCGAACCCATCGGTGCCCAGCGAGGTGTAGTTGGTGGGCACCCAGCGCGCGATCAGGTCCGGCACCGCGCGCATGAAGTCGGACACCGCGACCACCGGGCCGGCCTCGTCCCTGAGAACCGACGTCACATACGGGACCTTGGCCGGAGCGCCCGGGTTCAACAGGTTGTGCTCCTCGCAGGCGACCGCGTCACGGCGCAGTTCGGTCCACGACGTCGCCGACCACACGTTGGCCGACACGCCCCAATCCTCGGCCAGCAGTTGCTGGGCCTTCATCGCCCACGGGACAGCGACTCCGGAGGCGATGATCTGCGCGTGCGGGCCGTCGGCCTTGGTGGCGGGCGCGTACTTGTAGAGGCCCTTGACGATGCCGGCGGCGTCCACGTTCTCCGGCTCGGCCGGCTGGACGATCGGCTCGTTGTAGACGGTCAGGTAGTAGAAGACGTTTTCCGGCTGGTCGCCGTACATGCGCCGGATGCCGTCCTGCATGATGTGCGCGATCTCGAACGCGTACGCCGGATCGTAGGCGACCACGGCCGGGTTGGTGGCCGCGATCAGGTGCGAGTGCCCGTCCTCGTGCTGCAGCCCCTCTCCGTTCAGCGTGGTACGGCCGGCGGTGGCGCCGATCGCGAAGCCCCGCGCCATCTGATCGGCGGCCGCCCACAGCCCGTCGGCGGTGCGCTGGAACCCGAACATCGAGTAGAAGATGTACAGCGGGATCATCGGCTCGCCGTGCGTCGCGTAAGACGAGCCGGCCGACGTGAACGACGCGACCGACCCCACCTCGTTGATGCCCTCGTGCAGGATCTGGCCGGTGGTCGCCTCCCGGTACGACAGGAACAGCTCCCGGTCGACCGGGGTGTAGTTCTGGCCGTGCGGCGAGTAGATCTTCGCGGTCGAGAACAGCGAGTCCATGCCGAACGTGCGGGCCTCGTCGGGGATGATCGGAACCCAGCGGGCACCGAAGCCGCCATCCTTGGCGCCGAACTTCATCAGGTCCTTCAGCAGACGTACCAGCGCCATGGTGGTGGCGACCTTCTGCTTGCCGGAACCGCGCTTGATGTCCGCGTACACGTTGTCGCCGGGAAGCTCAAGCGCTCGCGGCGAGTTACGCCGCAGCGGCAGCGGACCGCCAAGGGCGTGGCGACGCTCCCGCATGTACTCCATCTCGTCGGACTTCTCGCCCGGGTGGTAGTAGGGCGGCATGTACGGGTCGGTTTCCAGAGCCGAGTCCGGAATATCCAGGTAGAGCCGGTCCCGGAAGCCCTTCAGGTCGTCCAGGGTCAGCTTCTTCATCTGGTGGGTGGCGTTGCGGCCCTCGAAGTGCGAGCCGAGCGTCCAGCCCTTGACCGTCTTGGCCAGGATCACCGTGGGCTGTCCGGTGTGGTTGACCGCGGCCTGGTACGCCGCGTACAGCTTGCGGTAGTCGTGGCCGCCGCGCTTGAGGTTCCAGATTTCGTCGTCGGTGTAGCCCTCGACCATCTTGCGGGTGCGGGCGTCCCGGCCGAAGAAGTGCTCCCGGACGTACGCGCCGGACTCCGCCTTGTACGTCTGGTAGTCGCCGTCCGGCGTCACGTTCATCAGGTTCACCAGCGCGCCATCGGTGTCCATGGCGAGCAGCGGGTCCCACTCGCGGCCCCAGATCACCTTGATGACGTTCCACCCGGCGCCCCGGAAGAATGCCTCGAGTTCCTGGATCACCTTGCCGTTGCCACGCACCGGCCCGTCAAGCCGCTGCAGGTTGCAGTTGATGACGAAGGTGAGATTGTCCAGTTCCTCACGGGCGGCCGCCCCGATCGCGCCGAGGGTCTCCGGCTCGTCCATCTCACCGTCGCCCAGGAACGCCCAGACATGCTGCTCCGAGGTGTCCTTGATGCCGCGGTGATGCAGGTACCGGTTGAAGCGGGCCTGGTAGATCGCGTTGAGCCCGCCGAGCCCCATGGAGACGCTCGGAAACTCCCAGAAGTCAGACATCAGGCGCGGGTGCGGGTAGGACGGCAGGCCCCCGCCCGGGTGGGACAGCTCCTGGCGGAAGCCGTCGAGCTGGTCCTCGGAGAGTCGCCCTTCCAGGTACGCCCGGGCGTACATGCCGGGGGAGGCGTGCCCCTGGTAGAAGATCTGGTCCCCGCCGCCGGGGTGGCTCTTGCCCCGGAAGAAGTGGTTGAACCCGACCTCGTAGAGCGACGCGGAGCTGGCGTAGGTGGAGATGTGGCCACCGACACCGATACCCGGGCGTTGAGCGCGGTGGACCAGCATCGCCGCGTTCCACCGGATGTACGCACGGATCCGCCGCTCCACGTGCTCGTCACCGGGGAACCATGGCTCCGACTCCGGCGGGATGGTGTTGATGTAGTCGGTCGTCGTCAGCGGCGGGACGCCCACCTGCCGTTCCCGGGCTCGCTCGAGTAGCCGCAGCATGACGTAACGCGCCCGCTTGGCTCCGCGTTCGTCGATGACGCCGTCGAGCGAGTCGACCCACTCAGTGGTCTCCTCGGGATCGATGTCCGGTAGCTGGGTCGGCAGACCATCACTGATCACCGGCCGCTTGCGCTCAGATGTAGCCACTGTCGTTCCTCGATTGTGAGTCCGGTGCGCCGGCGACCGGATTGGTGCCGGTCACGGCGCTTAGTGGTGTCCCGTCCGATCCATCCTGCCCCCCGAGCACCGTACGCGTCACGTCCGTGCGCGATCACAGCGACGCGTAACACACTTACCGACCGGTAACAACAAAACGGATGTGATGGGTTTTTGTACTATAAGTCTCAGACATAACGTGTTTGTACGAATACAACGCGCGGTAGTTGGGCGAGCGCATGCTGCGCTGTGGTAGCCAAGCGCATGGCCGCTGTACCTGAAGAGGTGCTGTACCTGACGGGGTGCAGCACTGGCACTGTGATCCGCCGGCGCTCAACACCGCGGCCCGCGAGCACGTAACGCTACGACCCGTGAGCAGGTAAGGCTACAGTCCGCGAGCGGGCTGGGGTGGAAGACCCGTGAACCGGATGGCCGCGCAAGCCGCTGGACCCCTAACGCCGCCGCGCCGCGGGCCCTCCGCGCCGCCGCGCCGCCGCGTCGCCGGCCGAGTGGCGGCCGGAGTGGCGGCGGTCGGCCAGCGGCCGGACCCCGGATCGCTGCTCACCGGGTTGCCGCTCACCGGGTTGCCGCTCACGACTGACGTGCTGCCGCCGACCCGGGACGGCGGGTTGTGGGCTGCGCCGAGAGTGCTGATCGGTCGGCCTGGACCGGTGTCATGGTTGGCGCTGGCTACATCATGTCTGAGCGGTAACGATCCGATCGAGCTCTTTTAGCACATATTTGCCGGTTGTACCGGTACAATCGCGCACTTTTCTCGCATGCGGAATCGAGAAGCGTCGTTTGTTTCCGGCTTCGACATATCTGCACGTAGGAGCGCTATCTCGCTGTACAACTGATTATGATTTGGGTAATTCTGTGGGGTTCGCTACGTTGCCGAATTGTTACGGGCTACAACAAAGGGATTCCCTTCGGGGGGTTGCAGTGCCTGTCTTGGAGGTAATACGTTGCCGGACACAACAATCACGCTGCGACTCATCAGTAACGCCTGAAACCACCGTATCCGCAGCGCGAAACCAATCGTCGCCGATCATCGGCGCGTACCCGGAAAGGACACCCCGCGATGCGCAAGGGGCTCCTCGCGATCGCCGCGATCAGCGCGGTGACAGTCGGCGGACTCTCCGCCTGTAGTAGTGGCAGTAGCAATAACAACTCGGGCACCTCCTCCTCGAAGCCGGAGGTTGGTGTGATCCTGCCGGACACCAAGACCTCGGCTCGTTACGAGACCCAGGACCGCCCGAACCTGACCGCGGCGTTCCAGGCCGCGGGTATCAAGGCCGACATTCAGAACGCCCAGGGTGACGCCACCCAGTTCCAGACCATCGCCGACTCGATGCTGGCCGAGGGCGTGAAGGTCCTGATCATCGACAGCCTGGACTCGTCCAGCGGTAGCGCGGTGATCACCAAGGCCCACAACGCCGGTGTTCCGGTCATCGACTACGACCGCCTGACCGCCGGTGGTGGCGCCGACTACTACGTCTCGTTCAACAACGTGAAGGTTGGCGAGTTGCAGGGCCAGGGTCTGGTCAAGTGCCTGCAAGCGGCCAACGCCGTCAAGCCGAAGGTGGCCGAGCTCAACGGCGCCCCGACCGACAACAACGCCACCCTGTTCGCACAGGGCTACAACTCGGTGCTGGACCCGCTGTACGCCAACGGCACCTTCGTCAAGGGCCCGAACCAGTCGGTTCCGGGCTGGGACAACGCCCAGGCGGGCACGATCTTCGAGCAGATGCTGACGGCCAACAAGGACATCAAGGGTGTCCTGGTCGCCAACGACGGTATGGCCAACTCGGTGATCGCCATCCTCAAGAAGAACAAGCTGCAGCTGCCGGTCACCGGCCAGGACGCCACGGTCCAGGGTCTGCAGCACATCCTCGACGGCGACCAGTGCATGACCGTCTTCAAGGACACCAAGCTTGAGGCCAAGGCTGCTTCGGACCTGGCGATCGCGCTGGCCAAGGGCACGAAGCCGACGACGTCGGACACCACCGTGGACCCGACCACGAAGAAGGAGGTTCCGTCGGTGCTGGAGACGCCGGAGGCGATTGACAAGTCCAACATCGAGGACGTCGTCAAGGCCGGTGGCGCCAGCGCTGCCGACATCTGCACCGGGGCGTACGCGGCCAAGTGCCAGGCTGCTGGCATCAGCTAGTTCGCGGATTTCCTTCAGCAGCACCTCGATGAAGACCGGTGCTCCCGGTGCGACGATGGTCGCACCGGGAGCACCGGCCGCACGGAGAAGTCGTTCGGATCGCGACTCGCCCGCGCGGATTCAATGATCGGCGGACAGGAGCACCAGCGTGTCTGAGACACCCCTGTTGGACGTGCGCGGAGTGAACAAGCACTTCGGTGCCGTCCAGGTTCTTCAGAACGTTGACTTCCAGGCCTATGCCGGGCAGGTCACCGCGCTCGTCGGTGACAACGGCGCCGGAAAGTCAACGCTTGTTAAATGCATTGGTGGGATCTACCCCAGCGACTCCGGGCAGTACGTCTTTGACGGGAAGCCGGTGACCGTGCACAGCCCGCGCGCCGCGGCGGAGCTGGGTATCGAGATCGTCTACCAGGACCTCGCGCTGTGTGACAATCTGGACATCGTCCAGAACATGTTCCTCGGTCGTGAGCGGGTCAACGGCGTCGTGCTCGATGAGCCGACCATGGAGCAGTCGGCGCAGGACACGCTCAAGCGCCTGTCCGTACGGACCGTCAAGTCGGTACGCCAGATCGTCTCCAGCCTCTCCGGTGGTCAGCGGCAGACCGTCGCGATCGCCAAGTCGGTGCTCTGGAACAGCCGTCTGGTGATCCTCGACGAGCCCACCGCCGCGCTGGGCGTGGCACAGACGGCTCAGGTACTCGAACTGGTCCGGCAACTCGCGGACAACGGCTTGGCGGTTGTGCTCATCTCGCACAACATGAACGATGTGTTCGCCGTCGCCGACCGCATCGCCGCCCTCTATCTGGGCCGTACGGCTGCCCAGGTAAACGCCAGCGATGTGACGTACGCGCAGGTGGTAGAGCTGATCACCGCCGGGCGCAGCGGAGACCTTGGACTGCAGCCGTCCGTCCTCGGTGCCGGTAACGGCCCGGCTGGTGACGAGAACGGAGAGCAAGCATGACAACGGTCGAGACCGGACAGGCCAGTGCGGCGCCGGTCGCCGACGGCCACGGCCTGAGCGCGTACTTCCGGGCGTACCTGAACCGGCTCCGCGGCGGCGACCTGGGTGCCGTCCCGGCGATCCTCGGCCTGGTGGCGGCATGTGTGATCTTTGGCATCGCCCGGCCGACGTTCTTCACCGCCTACAACTTCGCCAACCTGTTCCAGCAGGGCGCCGCGGTCATCATCATCGCCATGGGCCTGGTGTTCGTGCTGCTGCTCGGCGACATCGACCTGTCGGCCGGTTACGCGAGCGGCCTGGCCGCCACCATCTTCACGGTCCTGCTCACCGATCACCACATCGCCTGGTATGTGTGCATCCTGGCGGCTATCGGGGTCGGCATCTTGATCGGCTCTGACCATCGGCCTGCTGGTGGAGAAACTGGGGATCCCGTCGTTCGTGGTGACTCTGGCCGCGTTCCTCGCCCTGCAGGGCGCCGCGCTGTACTTCCTCGGCGGCGGCCGCAACATCACCGTCTTCGACAAGACCATCATCGCGATCGACAACAACAGCATCACCCCGTGGCTCGGGTGGCTGATCTTCGGGCTGGTGCTCGTTGGCTACCTTGCGCTTCAGGTCCTGCGTGCGCGTAACCGGGTTCGCCGTGGCCTGGCACCGGATCCGGTGTCGGTGATCGCGTTCCGGGTCATCGGGCTGACCGTGATCGGCGGCATCGCCGTCTACGTGCTCAACCGCGAGCGCGGCGCCAACCCGGCGTTCGCGTCCCTCAAGGGTGTACCGATCATCGTTCCGATCCTGCTGATCCTTACCCTGTTCTGGACCTTCGTCCTGGGTCGTACCAGGTACGGCCGGCACCTGTACGCACTTGGCGGCAACCGGGAGGCGGCCCGCCGGGCCGGTATCCGGGTGGACCGGCTGAGGATCTCGGCGTTCGTGATCTGTTCCGGGATGGCCGCGATCGGCGGCATCGTAGCGGTATCCCGGTCCAGCGGGTCTACCCGGACATCGGCGGTTCCACCGTCCTGCTGTACGCCGTCGGCGCCGCCGTCATCGGCGGTACCAGCCTGCTCGGTGGCAAGGGCCGCGTCCTCGACGCGGTGCTCGGCGGCCTGCTGATCGCGGTCATCGACAACGGCATGGGCCTGATGGGCTTCAACGCCAGCACCAAATACATAATTACCGGCATCGTGCTGCTCGCGGCCGCGGTCGTTGACGCGCTGTCCCGGCGTCGCGCACAAGCGATCGGGTAAGACGCCGAGTGCCGCGGCCGCCGCGACGGCGGCCGCGGCACAACCACCCGGGCCGATGTGGCCGGCGGGCGGTCGCGCCCTACCAGGCGCGTCCGCTGGTACGGTCCGCACCGGAGCCGGCTGGCGACCCCTCAACCTTCATACGGAGAAATCTGCGGATGCGAGCTGGCCCGAGCCAGGAGGAGATCCGTCGACAGAACCTCGGCGCGCTGCTCCGGCAGGTTCATGTCCACGGAGCGCTCTCCCGTGCGGAACTGACCGCGGCGCTCAGGCTGAACCGGTCCACCATCGGAGCGCTGACCAGCGATCTGGTTGCCGCCGGCCTGGTTCGCGAGGAGTTGCCCAGCGGCCATGGCCGCGCCGGCCGCCCGTCACTCGTGGTGCTCCCGGAGTCCACAAAGGTATTCGTATACGCGTTCGCCATCGGCGTGGACCGGCTGACCGCGGCCCGGGTCGGCCTCGGCGGCGTGATCCTGGACCGGCGCGAGACCATCCGGGCCCGGGGCGAGCTGTCACCTGGCCAGGTGATCGAACCGCTGGCCGCATTCGTCAGCCAGATGCAGCGGGCCACCCCGAAAGACGCGATCTGCCTGGCCGCCGGCGTCGCGGTCAGCGGGATGGTGCGCCGTGCCGACGGGATGGTCCGGCTAGGCCCGCACATCGGCTGGGTTGATGAGCCGCTGGGAGCGGCGTTGCGCGACGTGGTCGCTTCGGATGTGGCCATCGCGGTCGGCAACCAGGCCGATCTCGCGGCCCTGGCCGAGCACATCCGGGGCGCCGCGGCGGACTCCGAGAACGTGGTCTATCTGCACGGGGACGTCGGTGTCGGCGGCGGCATCATCGCCGGCGGGCGCCCGGTCGCCGGGCACGGCGGGTACGGCGGTGAGGTCGGCCATATCGTAGTCAACCCGAACGGGCGTCCGTGCAGCTGCGGGTCGCGTGGATGCTGGGAGACCGAGATCGGCGAGCATGCGCTGCTGCGGGCGGCGGACCGGATCGGTACCGGCCGGGAGGGAATCCTCGCCATCGTCGACGCCGCCCAGCGCGGTGACGCCGCGGCTCAGTCGGCGGTGCGTGAGGTAGGCGAGTGGCTCGGCTTCGGCGTTGCCAACCTGGTGAATATCTTCAACCCGGACACGGTGGTGTTCGGGGGTACGCTGCGCGACGTCTACCTGGCCGCTGCGGCGCAGGTGCGCAGCCGGGTCAACCGCAACGCCCTGTCGGCATGCCGGGAGCACCTGAGGTTGCGTACTCCGGAACTTGGCGACGACGCCCCACTGATCGGCGCGGCCGAGCTGGCTTTCCAGGGCGTGCTGGCCGACCCGCTGGCATCGGAGGCCGATCAGGTACTGGCCGAGATCGAGAACAGCTGAGGCCCAGATCCGCCGGTTTACCGGGTGCGGATCGCCGTACCAGAAAGTGAGTCCCTCCCAACCCCCGGATTGGATGCCGTCCATGCGTTGCGCAATGCTTTCTGCGTGACGACGCCAGGCGACCTCGACGACCGGTTCCGCGCCGCGGTCGCGGCGATCCCATCCCCTGCGACGAAACGGCCGGCCGACGAGCCGGTACGCGACGGGTCGGGCCTGCTCGGCGCCCGTGCCGTGGAGCTGTTCGAAGCGCAGATCGCCAGCCGCCATCTGGACCTGGCCGCGCGCTGGCTGCGCAGTTTCAACGAAGGCTTCTACACGATCGGGTCGTCCGGCCACGAAGGCAACGCGGCCGTCGCCGCGGCGCTCGCGCCCACCGACCCGGCCTTGCTGCACTACCGCTCGGGCGCCTTCTACCTGGTGCGCAACGCGGCCGCGTGCGAATCCGGCCAGGACGGCACCGCCGAGGCGATCCGGGACGTGCTACGCGGCCTGGTCGCTTCGGCGAAGGAGCCGATCGCCGGCGGCCGCCACAAGGTCTTCGGCAGGCCGGCGAACGGGGTCATCCCGACGACCTCGACGATCGCCTCGCACCTGCCGCGCGCGGTCGGTCTGGCCCTGGCGCTGGCCACCGCGCCGCCAGTATCGGCGGTGGCCGAGACCGGCTGGCCCGAGGGCGCCGATCGTGGCGTGCTCCTTCGGTGACGCCTCGGTCAACCAGGCGGCCGCCACCGCGGCACTGAACGCCGCCGGGTGGGCGACCTTCTCCGGCCTGTCCGTGCCGGTCCTGTTCGTCTGCGAGGACAACGGCATCGGGGTGAGCGTCAAGTCGCCGCCCGGCTGGGTGGACGCTCGTGCGACCGGCCGCCCTGGCTCCGCTACTTCGCACGCCGACGGCGGCGACCTGGCCGATACGTACGACGTCACCGCCGCGGCCGCGGCCTTCGTCCGGGCCGAACGCGGCGCCGGCCGTGCTGCACCTGCGACGTGGTGCGGCTCATGGGCCACGCGGGCGCCGATGCCGAGGTGGCGTACCGCACCAGCAGCCGAGATCGCCGAGCCGACGCCGAGCGAGATCCGCTGGTGCGGTCAGCAGCGCTGATCGTAGGGTCCGGGCTGATGGACGCCGCCGCGGTCCTGGCCCGCTATGACGAGATCGGCTGGCACGTGCGGACGATCGCCGAGGAAGTGATCGGCGAGCCGAAGCTCGCGACCGCGCGCTGAAGTGGTCGCGCCGCTGGCGCCTCGACGCCCGGCCCAGGTCGAGCCAGATCGATCGAGCGGCCGCGGCCACCGCCGGCTCGAGTCCCCGGCGGGCGCCGGGGCGCGGGCGTCGCGTTCGGCGGGCGGCTGCCGGAGCACGGGCGGGCCGCTCACGCTTGCGCAGTCGATCAACGCGGCGCTGACCGACACGATGGTCGCGTGTGCCCGGCGCGGTGGTCTTCGGCGAGGACGTCGCCGCCAAGGGCGGCGTCTACGGCGTGACCAAGGGCCTGCGCCGACCGGTTCGGCGACGCCCGGGTGTTCGACACCCTGCTGGACGAGACGTCGATCCTCGGCTTGGCGCTCGGCGCCGGCCTGTCCGGCCTGCTGCCGATCCCGGAGATCCAGTACCTGGCCTACCTGCACTCGGCCGAGGACCAGTTGCGCGGCGAAGCGGCGACGATGCGGTTCTTCTCGCAGGGCGCCTACCGCAACCCCATGGTGGTACGCGTTGCCGGGCTCGCCTACCAGCAGGGGTTCGGCGGTCACTTCCACAACGACAACGCTGTCGGGGTGCTGCGGGACGTCCCGGGCCTGGTGGTCGCCTGCCCGGCCCGGCCGGACGACGCCGCCGCGATGCTCCGTACCTGCGTGGCCTCCGCGCTGGCCGACGGCACCGTCAGCGTATTCCTGGAGCCGATCGCGCTCTATCACACCCGGGATCTCTACGCCGAAGGTGATCGGGGGTGGCTGGCCCCGTACCCGGCGCCGACCGTCTGGCAGCCGGCGCACGTACCGGTCGGGCGTGCTCGGGTGGACATCGTCGGCGGCGGTCCGACCTGACGATCGTGACCTTCGGCAACGGCGTACGGATGTCGCTGCGGGCCGCGGCGAGCCTGGCCGCCGAGGGGATCGGCAGTCGGGTCGTCGACCTGCGGTGGCTGTCGCCGCTGCCGGCCGCCGATCTGACCCGTGAGGCGGCCGCCACCGGCCGGGTCCTGATCGTGGACGAGACCAGGCGGTCCGGCGGTGTCGGGGAGGGCGTGCTCGCGGCCCTGGTCGATGCCGGGTACGTGGGCGTAGCCCGCCGGGTCGCCAGCATCGACTCGTTCATACCGCTGGGACCGGCGGCCCGGCACGTACTGGTCAGCGAGGCGTCGATCATCGAGGGTGCCCGGGGCCTGCTGGCGCGATGATCTCCGTCGGCGGTGTTCGCCGCGTGGCTGTGCCGCTCGCGGTGACAGGCTCAGGATCTTCTGGGACGCTCGCTTTGTGAGACAGAGCGACGCCTCCGGCAAAGTCAAGCATGATGTTTCGGTGAGCCACTTGCGGAAGGCGCGTGAACTGTGTGGACTACCCGCAGGCCGAGACGGCGCCGAGGGAAGCGTGGCCGACAATGACGCAGTCGATCTTCCGGATTGACGACGACCACGACATGTGCATAGGAGGATTTGGACTGTGAGCGCGACCGCTGGTCAGGCCGCCGATGGCGTACGTAGCCTGGCGGACCGGTTCGGCATCGAACCGGGGATGGTCGTTATGGAGATCGGTTATGACGATGACGTCGACGAGGATCTCCGCGACACCCTGATCGATCGCTGCGGCGAGTTGGTCGACGAGGACACCGATGAAGTCGTCGACGCCGTGCTGCTGTGGTGGCGCGACGGCGACGGTGACCTGGTTGACGATACTCGTTGACGCGTTGGGACCGCTCGCCGACAACGGCGTGATCTGGCTGCTGACCCCGAAGGCGGGGCGCGACGGTCACGTGGAGCCGAGCGACATAACCGAGTCCGCGCCGACCGCGGGCTTGGCGCAGACGTCGACCTTGAGCGCCGGTGCCGACTGGAGTGCCGCACGTCTCGTCGCACCTAAGGCGGCTCGCGGCAAGCGCTGACCCCGACCCGCACTGACGTGGCTCCCGGCCCGCTCGTAGCATGGCCGGGAGACCGATCGGTTGCTGCCATCGGTTGTCTGCCGTTCTGGGGGAATCGTCCGTGTCCATCGCCGTCGGCCAGTCCGCGCCCGACTTCGTCTTGCGCAACCAGAACCACCAGGAAGTGCGGCTCTCCGACTTCCGGGGGAACAAGAACGTCCTGCTGGTGTTCTACCCGTTCGCGTTCAGCGACGTCTGCTACGGCGAACTGAGCGAGATCCGGGACAACATGAGCGATTTCGTCAACGACGATGTCGAACTCATGACGGTCAGCTGCGATGCCCCGTACGCCCAGAAGGCCTGGGCCACCCAGAGGGCTACCAGTTCCAGATGCTCTCCGACTTCTGGCCGCACGGCGCGGTGGCACAGGCGTACGGCGTGTTCAACGAGCAGAGGGGCTTCCCGTTTCGCGGCACCTTCCTGGTCGACCGTGAGGGGATTGTCCGGTTTGCCGAGATGAACCAGCCGGGTGAGCCGCGTGATCAGGAGCGCTGGCGCAAGGCGCTGGCCTCGGTCTAGCCCGCCGCGCCGTCGCGTACGCGTGCGGTTTCGAGTTTGATCGGTGTTCGGCGGCCAGCTAGGCTGGCCGCCGGGCCCGGGCGCGTAGCTCAGTGGTTAGAGCACCCGCCTTACAAGCGGGGGGTCGCTGGTTCGAAACCAGCCGTGCCCACAGTCATTCTCAGCGGAAGATCTCCGGGCTCAGGCGTGATCAACTGGGCCGGAGATCGTTCAATGGCTCCGTCCAGACCTTCGCCGAGCTTGCGGAGCGCTTCCGGCTGATCAGCCATCGCGGTACGTGCGTAGATCGACAACGTGACATCAACCTGAGCGCGGCCGGCGGTGGCTTGAACGATGTGCGGCGGCGTGCCAAGCGGGAGCAGGAGCATCATCAAATGCCGCCGAGCGCGCGGTCGTGCCGAATTGGGTGCGCCCTATTCGTCGTACGCCGGCGGTAGCGTCGGACGATGGCCGGATCGGGAGACGTTCCGCCACTGGTCGAGGATCGGTTGCGGGCAGTGTGTCTGAGGCTGCCGGGCGCCTATGAGGAACTGGCCTGGATCGGCATCCGCTGGCGCGTGCGCGGCCGCACGTTCGCCCATGCCTACACTGTCGAACCTGAGAACCGGACCTCTCACGCGCGGGCCTTCGCGACTGGCGGCCCTGTCTGTGTGGTGACGTTCCGGGTGCCCGCCGACGAGGTCGGTGGGCTCGTCGGCTCCGGCGCGCCGTTCTATCGGCCTGGATGGGGCGATAACGTCGTCGGGATGGTCCTGGATGCGCACACTGACTGGACGGAGGTCGCGGAGTTGCTCACCGATAGCTTCCGCGTACAGGCGCCCAAGAAGCTGGCTCGCCTCATCGACCGGCCGTCCGACCACTCGGCCCACGAAACGTGATTCTGCTCCGACGACAAGCTGGCGAAACGCGATGAGATACGAACGTTTCGCTCAATGACGCCCCAATGCGGGGCGTGCGCGGGGAGTGAACGCACAACGTCGGCGGGTGTTGGCGTCGTATTTCGCCAGTGAATCGCCATCAGATTGATCAGCCATGATGCCGACCAGCATGCTGATATCCGTGAGTGACAACTACATCCGGTTGATCCCTACGGTCCCGGACTGGCAGCCCACCCACGACGCGGCCGCCGCCGTTGCCTACGTGGCGAGCTTGTTCTCCGGCTCCGTTGCGGTCTGGCCAACGACGCCGGATATCGGCCTGTCGAGCTTCCGACTGGACGCCATCGGCGTGGGGCGAGGATAGGCCTGTGCCGAATCTCAACTTCTATGCCGATGCCGGCGACAAGGCCTCAGTGCTGGGCGTCGTCTTCGGCCTTGGTCTATTTCGTGTGTTTGGGTCCTATTCGGAGCCTGACCATGAACTGCGTGAGTTCCGCGCGGCCGACGAGGTTCCTCAAGACCATCGCGACCGGATGCTGGCGCTGTTTGTCCTCGGTGCCGGACCTGTGCCGATCTTCAACCGCATCACTCTGAACCCGGGTGCCCTCGGAGACGCAACCTTTCGGTATAGCTGTGAGGGTTGGGGTCTCATCCAGCTCTACTTCGGTGTGCCGACTGACGACGCGCTGGGCTGGAGCCATACCAACCACAACACTGAGAAGCGCGCATCTGCCTGGGTACACACGACGGAGCGGCTGGGCGATCCGGCTGAGTGGGACTGGCCGGAAGTGACCCGAGCATCAGGCCGCCTGAACCGGGCGATTCGAAAACTGGCGGTATACAGGTTTGGTCCCCGCCCAGTGCTGCCCGGCGCCGCACAGGTCATCGCCAGGCGAGGACTGCGATACGAGTATGGCAACGGCATCCACTCGGTCCCCGTGTTCGGCTCGACCCCTGCGGAACGGACTCAGTAGTCGCCGACCGGCACGGTCAAGACCGCGCTGCCTGACCCAGCGCGGCTATCGCCGAGGGGGTGGTCGACGACATCAGCCACGAGGGCCTGCGCGTCCTGCTCCGCGAGGAAGGCGTCTCATTTCAACGCGTGAAGACCTGGAAGACCTCCCGCGACCCCGACTACGCCGCCAAGAAGGCCCGCGTCGAGCACCTCTACGCGATCGCCGACGGCGAGGTCATACCCGAGGACGGCGAGCCCGAAGTCATCTTCTGCATGGACGAGTTCGGACCGCTCAACCTGCAGCCGCACCCCGGCCGGCAGTGGGCCGAACGCGGCGGCAAACACAAGGACCCCGACCGCGAGCCCCGCCGCCGCCGGCGGGCGACCTACAACCGCCCGCACGGCGTACGGCACCTGTTCGCCGCCTAGGACCTGGCCAGGACAAGCTCTACGGCCACATCAAGACGATCAAGAACCGCACCCAGTTCCTGGAGTTCTGCCGCTACCTGCGCACTCTGCTACCCGCCCGACGTGCGCATCGCGATCGTCTGCGACAACTTCTCGCCGCACCTGACGACGAAGAGGTGCCAGCGGGTCGGCGACTGGGCCGACGGCGAACAACGTCGAGATCGCCTACACCCCGACCAACAGCTCCTGGCTCAACCGCATCGAGGCCCAGTTCACCGCCCTGCGCTACTTCACCCTCGACGGCACCGACCACGCCAGCCACAAGGAACAGGGCAGCATGATCCGCCGCTACATCATCTGGCGGAACAGCCACGCCGACGACCGCGCCTACGCGAAGTCGTCGACAGGGCGAACGTCGCCTGACCGGCTACTATTCGCCTTGTCCGCGGTGCAGATCTGAGCGGATGTCGTCAAGCCCGTCGACGGCTCGTCCCATGACATCCGCAGGGTGCAGCTCAGCCCTGCTCGCCAGCGCTTCGGCCAGAGCGACCGCCCGCTCATCTGAGTTGCCCGAACCTGCGGGCCGTGTGCCCCAGACACAGGCCGGCCAGTCCGCGCAATTGGCTCACCGGCCACCGCCCTCGTTCCCAACAGGATGCAGCATACTCGATGAACGCGCGATCGTCATCGTTCAGCGCGATGCCGAACAGAGCAAGGCGCCGAGGGTTCGTGCGCCGTGTCGCCCAGCGCCCGTTCAACCGCCTCGATGACGACGTCGTGGGCCACCGCAGGTGGATTATCAGAACATGCAATAGGAGTGCTTCACTCCGAGAGGCTACGCGGTGCACACCGAGATGACATCGCGGAGCCTCACCCGCCGCGCCGGAAGCCAACAGGGCGAACGTCGCCTGATGCGGCACTAGCACCGTCCATGCGAACTTGATCCACGACTGCAGCACGTAGGCGTATTCGCGACTCTCACGACTGGCTGGGTCCGGGAAGCTCCGCATTAGCTGGGCGTACGTCACTCCGAACTTCCGACCCACAGGCTCGATAAGCCAAGACAGAGCGCGTGGTATCCCCAGCGCTGGGTTCACTATCGGGCCTCGCAGGCGGCGTAACCGTTGATACCAGACCTTTCTCGCTCCGTCTCAACATCAGCATCGGTCTTGGCTTCGGCCGCAGCCGTCCAAGGACTTGCCCCGCGTGTGCGGGCCTACTCGGTCGGGGACTGGTCTGAGCATGTCGCGGTGCCGCAGGGCTTCGCTGGTTTGTGCGGCTTGGGCCTCACGAACAGCGCGAATGTGTCGGGCTTGCCGATGGGTCAGCAGCGCGGCTCAGGTTCGCCCTCATAGCGGCGACCGAGTCAGCACCCGGATCGTCGATGGTCTTTCCGGACGCATCGGATATGCGAACGAGCGGCATGGCGACAGCGTACTTGTCAGAACCGCGAGCAGGGCCGGGTGATTCCTCGCCTGGCAGCCACATCTGGGAGCCGTGAGGCGTTTCCCCATGCCAGCTCCGGCTTTCGCCTTCACGATCGCCCAGGTGACAATCTGGATGGTGCTGTTGATCTGTCCGGCCGCAGCCCACGCGGACGCGTACACGAATTCCTGATTAGGCTTTGGCTGACGGCTGTCTCCTCTCGGCAGTGTGGTAAGCCTGCGGGCGTGGGGATAGCGACGAACACCGGCGGCTGGTTGGACGACACGCGGACGTCCTATGACACCGTTGCCGTGAGCTATACCGACCAGGTGCGAAACCTCCTCGACGAAACGCCGGAGGAGCGGACGGTTCTGGCGCTCTTCGCTGACATGGTGTGTGCCAACGGCGGGGGGCTGGTCGCGGACGTGGGATGCGGGTCAGGGAGGATCACGGCCTACTTGCGACAACTGGGCGTGGACGCGTTCGGGATCGACTTGTCGCCCGGGATGATCGAGGTTGCCCGGCAAGAGCACCCCGGTCTCCGGTTTGACCTGGGCTCAATGACGGACCTGGACCTCGCTGATGGTTCGATGGCCGGCGTCGTCGCCTGGTACTCGTTGATCCACGTCCCCGACGACGAGATCAGCTCGGTCTTCGGGCACTTTCAGCGCGTGCTGCGGCCAGGCGCGCCGCTGCTCGTCGGCTTTCATATCGGGGATGAGTCGAGACTGAAGACGCAGGGGTACGGCGGTCATCCGATGAAGGTGTACGTCCATCGCCGCCAGCATCGCGAAATGATTGCCTGGCTCAACGATGCCGGCTTCATCGTCGACGCGGCCAGGACCCTCACCTCGGCCGAAAGCACCCTGGGTGGAATCCTTCTCGCCCGCCGTCAGTTTGGTCTGGCGAGTTCGGATAGGTGAGCCTTGCGCGGCATTTGACCGAGCCGGCGGTCATCCGGGACAAGTCCCGATCATGAGACCAACTGCTGGCCGCCGTCGATGTCGTACGTCGCGCCGGTGAGCGCCGTGTTCGTCATGATGTGGACGGCGAGCGCGGCCACATCGGCGGGACCGACGACGCGACCGATTGGCAGCGTCGCGCGCAGCTGCTCCCGCCGTTGGTCGAGCTGATCCCCGAGGATCGACGCCGACAGCGGCGTATCGACAAACCCAGGGGCGATGAGGTTCACGCGCACCGGCGCGAGTTCAAGCGCGAGGGCAGCGGTGAACGGTGGCAGCACCGCGCTGGCGGCGGAGGCGATCCCAAGGCCGCGACTGACTCGCCGCGCGCCGGTGCCGCCCATGAGTATCAGCGTGCCTCCTGGCCTCATCTTGCTCGCCGCGGTCCGCGCGACTTCGAGTGCCAGTACCGCGCGATCGCTGAGGGCTTCCCGAACCCCGGCCGCGTCCATCTTGAGGAGTGGCCCATAGGCAGGTCCGCCAGCGGTGACCATCACATGGTCGATCGGCGCCGGCAGGTCCTGGAAGAACCGCTGCAGCGAATCGGTGTCGTTGGCGTCGAAGGCGGCGAAACGGTGCGCCCCGAGGTCCCGTGCGGCCTGACTGAGCGGGCCGGCGTTACGCCCGGTCAGCGTGATGTTGGCGCCTTCGGCCCGGGCGAGACGGGCAGTTTCGAGACCGATTCCCGCGCTGCCGCCGATGATCACGACCGACTGGCCGTTGAGTACTGGTTCGCGCTCCGTGGTCGCGGGATTAGTTGCAGTGACCATGGCTCCTCCGCTGGCGTTCTCGAGTGCGCGCCTAGATCGAACTTCGCCGCTACGTTCCGCGGCGGGTGGGAACGGACGGCGCTCTCCGTTCGCCGTGATCAATAGCCGGCGGATGCACTGCGATCTTGGGTACGCCTCCGCCGTGGTGCTCGCCTTCCACGGTGCCGTGTGAAGGCGCCGACCACCCGGGCAATCGATGATTTGGCGCCGCGCGGGTGGCCAGGGACGCCGTGCGGCTTGCGGTGCGCCGTGCCGCTTGCGCCGTACGCCGCCATCTTGCCGTTCGCCTCGTGGTGCTTGCCGTTCGTGTCGTGGTGCTTGCCGTTCGCGTTGCGGTGCGCCAGCGTCGGACCGGTGGCTGCCGCGGTCGTCCGGCGCCGCAATGTCCGGGCCGTGCATGCTTACGAGAGGGGTTGAAGCGCGCGAGGGGAGACCATGCTGATCTACAAGATCTTGCTGCCGTCGGAGTGGGTGGACTTTCGCGACGCGGGTCGATTCGATGGCTCACCGCTTGACCGTGAATCGGGGTTCATCCACTTCTCAGCTCGCGAGCAGGTGGCCGAGACCGCTCGCCGGGTATTCGCGGGAATCCCACGTCTTGTCATTCTTGCCGTGGACGCCAGCGCGTTCGGCGAGTCGCTGCGGTGGGAGGATGCCGATCGGGGCAGGTTCCCGCACGTATACGGGAACCTGCCGATGAGCGCGGTGGTCGCTGTATATGACGTTCCTGGCGCGGACGCGGTTGACCGGGAACTCCCGCCGATTCAGGTCTGACAATGCCATCGCATCGATAGCTGTCACTCAGTTTTGTCGTACGGCTGTGCGAAGCTGCTTTGCATGGACGAGGCGCTGAAGGAGGTCGAGCCGCTCATCGCGGCGCTCGCGCAGCGCGCTGTCTATGGCGTAGGCGATATGGAACTAGGCCCGATCCTGCAACGCGTGCAGAGCCTGATCTCGACGCTGACCGCACTCGCGGCCGGATTGGCCAGTGAGGCCGAGGCGCGGAGCATGCCCGCCCAATCGGGCTACCGGTCGCTCCGGACGTGGCTGCGCGAATTTGTCCACCTGTCCGGAGCGGGCGCCCGGCAACTGGAGCGGCTTGCGGGAGTCGCGAACGAGCATCCGGCGGTAGGTGCGGCAGTCGGCTCAGGCGCCATGACTCCCGAACAGGCGCTGGTGGTCGGTGCCACGCTTACCGCGCTCGCGCCGCGCGTCGAACCGGAGATCTTGGACTCCGCGCGAAGCCGCCTGCTCGCCTGTGCCGACACGCTTGGGCCCGAACAGCTTCAGGTCGCTGCCGACCGGGTGCTGGCACACGTGGCACCAGAGATCGCTGATGAGCACGATGCCGAGGCGCTTCGGCGTGCCGAGGAGCGCGCGCAGATCCACCGGGGCCTCACGCTTGCGCCGGATCGCGGCAACCACCGATTTCGCCTGTCCGGATACCTGACGCCCGAGATGGCCGCGACCGTCGCCGCCGCGATCGATCCTCTAGCCCGGAAGCGGCCGGGCTGGGATGGCACGGAAGTCGACGAGCGCTCCGCACCGCAGCGGCGCGCTGACGCGCTGGTCGAGATCTGCCAGCATGCCTTGTCGTTACCGAAGCAATCCGGCGCCGGCTCGGACCGTCCGCAGGTGGCGGTGACCGTGGACTTCGATGTCTTGCGTCGCGAGTTGGGCGCAGGGGTGCTCGACACCGGGTTCGGGTTGACCGCCGAAGCAGTACGACGGCTGGCATGCGACGCGATGATCCTCCCGGCCGTGATGGATGGTGCTGGGCAGGTGCTCGACCTGGGCCGAGCTCAACGCACATGGACCGGGCCGGCGCGACGAGCCGTTATCCTCCGTGACCGCGGGTGCGTGTTTCCCGACTGCGACAAGGCGCCTGCCTGGTGCGATGTCCACCATATTCAGTACCACTCGCATGGCGGGCGTACCGACCAATCGAACGCAGCTCTGCTCTGCGGGTTTCATCATTACCTGATCCACCATTCCGATTGGACCATCGACCACGATCAGCATGGTCGGCCTGTGGTGGTACCGCCGGCCTGGATCGACCCGCTACGCCGAACGCGCCGCAACGCCTACTGGCATCGCGAATAGCGGCTGGCCGGAGTGGCACGAAATCGGCAAGTCCGAGCGGCTCGACACGCCCGCCCGGGGACTTTGTCCGCGTTCAGCCCATTGGTGCGACGGCGGGTCCGCAAGGCCGTGTCTGTAAGCCCGTGTGTGTAAGCCCGTGTCTGTAAGTCCGGTCGCGCGAGGCCCCGGGCCGGGGTCTGCACCAGGTGGCATCACATCAGATGGCATTACACCGAGTGGTGATGAGGTTGAGCGGTTCCGCACCTCGGGCAGGATTCGAATCTGCATGCCACGGCTTCGTAAACCGCTGCTCATCCGTTGAGCTACCGGGGTTGGGTGCCTGGGACACGAGTCGAACGTGCACTGGCCTGCTCCTAAGGCAGGTGCCTCTGCCATTGGGCTACCCAGGCTGGCAAGGACTATCCACGCCGACGAGGAGCGGGGACACTCGGGCAAGCGAGTGCCAGTGGAGCCTGCCGGACTCGAACCGGCCACCTTCTGCGTGCAAAACAGACGCTCTTCCTGATGAGCTAAGGCCCCGTGGAGCGGATGACCGGGCTCGAACCGGCGACCTTCACCTTGGCAAGGTGACGCGCTACCAACTGCGCTACATCCGCGTGTCCTCTATGGAGACGCGTAGGGGAAGGCTGCACGGAGTCGATGACCGATTGGCCTTGACGTTCGGCGAGCCAGTGCAAGAAACCGCCCGATCCGTGGCCAGGATGGGCGGTTCGCGCTGTCAGACGCTACCTTTGTGTCCTGGTCATGAGGCGTCCATGATCATGAGGCGTCCCGGACGGCGCCGCGCAGCACGCAGGCCGAGTCGCAAGCCGCCGTGCGGGCTCGCAAGCTGGGCGTATTGCGCGGTCACGTCGGGCTCCTCGGGCTTCCGGCCGCCGATCGCGGTCGTGTGCGATTGAGAGTAGGGGCCCGCCGGGAGACCCAGCAACCGATTTTGCGTCACCGAAGGCAGCGGCTCACATGTGCTGTCCGGAATGGGCGATATTGTCGCCGCGCGGGGGCGAAATACGCAGCAGCCTCATTGCGTGGTCCCATTGTGTGGCCTCGCGCGCCCGCCCGCAGCCCCCGCGCGCTGAACCTCCATATTCAGCAAACCCCGTATTCAGCAACCCCAATATGCAGCAACCGCCGTATTCAGCAAGCCGCATATGCGGCGACCCCCATATGCGGCAGCTTCCGGAGGAAGCGGTGCGTTCACGGTTGCCGGAAGCGGCGCACGATCTGGCAGCCGCCGGGCTGGCTCGCTGCCGGGCCGGCTCGCTGCCGCGGTCGGCGAGGGGCCCCTAGTCACCGGCACCAACCCCACATGGCCTGCTAGGCGCGGCGCCGGGCCCGGCGCGTGGTGTGTGAAATGCCGGTTTGACCAATTAGTGTCCGGCTCTCCTTGGCCCGCGGACCGTTCACCTGTTGCTCATCTGAGATCCGCTCGCGAAACCGGCGCGTTCCAGTAGCGTCATCCCCATCGGCCTCCATCGGGGGCGCCGCTGAAGTGTATGAGCGCTGAAGTGTATGAGGCCATGATCGACGGGATGGACCAGGACTTGGAAACGGAGCAGCCGGACGAGGTTACGCTCGTTCCATCACTGGCTCGTCAACTGGTGATCGGCCTTATCACCATCGCATTCGTGCTTGGGCTCGCTACGGCGGCGATTCTCGGTCGGTGACGTCTGGCGACCTTCGGCGGCGGACGCTGGCACTAAACCTGATTCCCGCAGGTCGATGCCCGAGCGCCTTATCCCGGTTGTTTCTATTCAGTGGCTTTAATACCGGTGGGCGGTATTCCGGTAGTCGCTATTCCGGTAGTCGCTATTGCGGTGGCCGCTACTCTGGCGGCTTCTCGTTCCATTCACGCAGCAACGCGGCGGCGTTGTCAGAGACCCGGTTCATCAGCGTCAACAGTTGGGCCTGCTCGGCTTGGGTCAGGCCGCGAACCAGGCGATGCTCGACCGCCTGCAACTCGCTGGCCAGCGGCCCGGACAGGTCCCGGCCGACCTCGGTTAGGTAGAGCCGGACCAGTCGGCGGTCGACGGTGTCTGGGCGACGGATCAGCAAGCCCGCCACCTCCATCCGGCTCGCCATCTTTACGATCGTCGGGGTCGTCACGGAGACCGCCGCCGCGATCTCGCCGGGTGTCTGACCGTCGCGGTCGTCGAGCGCCGCCAGTACCAGGTGCTGTCCGAAATGCAGGCCGTGCCTTCGGAGCGCAACGCTGAGCACGGCGCGAAATGACTTGGATGCGCGGGTGTAGGCGTCAGTCAACTGGTACGCATCGGTCTGGACTTGACCGGAGCGTGCTGAATCGGGGAGTGCCGGCTCGGAGAATTCGGTCATGACCCCCTCCAGGAAGGCCAGGTGTTTCGAGGGCGACCCCTGTCGTGCCAGCGTACCGGCGAACGAGCGCGGTCAGAGATGGTGCTGGGCGGCTGATGATTGCCCGCCTGTATGTGCCCGGCTGGACAAAACGGGCGCCTGGCCTTGTCTCGATCGGGCGGTGTCGACCTGGCGAGTGTCGATCAGGGCGGTGTCGATCGGGCGGCGTCGATCAGGCGGTGTCGATCAGGCGGTGTCGATCAGGCGGCGACCTCTCGGATCAGCCGAGCCCGTTCCATCACATACAACGCAAAGTAGTCGGCCTCGGTCTTGCGGTGTGCGCCCTTGCTCGACTCCACTCGCTGCGGCACGGCGGCCAGTACGCGGCGGCCGTCCCGGCACTCGATGGTGGTACCGCTCGCGCCCGGTTTGCAGCCGTCGATGACCTGCCACGGCACCACTACCTTGCGACGTGATCGGGTCAGCCGGCCGGTTCTGATGATCAAGCCCTCCGGCGCGGCCGTGGTGACGGACCGGAACGCGTATCTCAGCACGCGGTACATGACAGCGTCGGCCACGACGAGGGCCGCCAGTGCTATTCCGGGCGGCGACATGATGTCGCCCGAGGCGCGGACGGCGACATATACGGTCACACCGAGCATGGCGACGGCCATAAAGGCGCACAGGATTCGCATCCGAAGCGAGACCCGCCAGACGCGAACCTCATCAATGTTGATGAGCTTCAGAAAGGTGGACGTGAAGTCCATGGGCGAGGGGTCGGGCTGTGGCACGCGCAAAGTATGCCCAGGTAGATGGCCTCAAGCCAACCTCTGCGGGCGCCTTTCTCGCAATCGTGACGCGCTCTGGTCTGGCCACTGCGGGGCCACTGGGAACGCCGGACGGAGGACCTGAGCGGACGACGTTGAGCCGAGAACGGCGCGACGACTGCGCCGAGGTGGGCCGCCGGTGACGGCGAGGGCCGATGCCGAGGGGCGGAGTGTCACGGGGGTGATGCCACAGGTTGATACCGGGGTGATGCGAAGGCGATGACGCCAAGGACTGCGCCGGAGTGACCATTACCTCGTGAGAATGCCGACGACACCGGCGCGGGCAGCCCATAGCATCGTCGACATGATGGTGCACGAGGAGATCGATGACAGCATCCGGGAGCTAATCGAGGCGCAGCACGTGTTCTTCGTGGCGACCGCACCGGACGGGCCTGGCGGCCACGTCAACCTGTCTCCGAAAGGCCTGGCTGGAAGCTTTGCCGTGCTGGGGCCGCACCGGTTCGCGTACCTCGACTATGGCGGCAGCGGCGCCGAGACCATCGCGCACCTACGCCAGAACGGACGTATCACGGTGATGTTCGCGGCGTTCGACGGGCCGCCCAACATCATCCGGCTGTTCGGCCAGGGGCGCGCCCTATTCGCCGGGGATCCCGGCTTCGACGAGCTGCGTGACCGGTTCCCCGTCGTGCACAACCGGCTGCGAGCGATCATCGACGTTGACGTCACCCGGGTACAGGATTCGTGCGGGTACGCGGTGCCTTTCATGGACTACGTCGCCGACCGGAGCCGGCTGACCGAGAACTGGGTGGATCGCGATCCGGCTGAACTGGAGGCGTACTGGGCGGCGAAGAATCCGGTCAGCATCGACGGTTTGCCCGCTATGCCGCCGGCGAGCGCTCCCGGGGCGCTGAGCCGGAAGGCTTCAGGGCGCTGAGCGCGGGTGCTCACAGGTGGCGCTGAGCGCGGGCGCTCCCCGGGAAACCGAACGGCAGGAGATGCCCGAGCCCGCCGGGGACACCGAGCTGGCGGGGAGTGAGCCGGGTGCCGAGTGCCAAGTGCCAAGTGCCAAGTGCTGAGCGTGTGGGGGCCAGGGCCGGCCAGCGCTGAGTTGTGAGCGGACCCGGCGCTCAGCCTGCTGGCAGCGCCGAATCCGACGGGGCCAGCAACCGGCTGATCTGCTCGCCGATCTCGGTGAAGCCCAGCCGGGCCGCGACTGCTCTAGACGCCAGGTTGTCCGTACGGGCGCGCCATTGCGGGATCAGACCGGCGGCCTGGGCATGCGCCACCGCCGCCGCGGACACCAGGCCCGCTAGACCCCGACCCCGATATCCGGTACGGGTGAGCACGCTCATATGCGCCAGCTCGTTCACCCATGGGCGGTATCCGGCGGCCGCGACCGGGCGGGAGCCGTCAAGCGCCACGAATACCGGTGACAGGCACTCCCCGACGCCGGCCTCGGCGGCGTCGGCGGGATCGACCGCGCCCTCCAGATCGGCGACCAGTGGGTCGCCCGGCGGTTTCGGAGCCACGGTGAACTTTGGCCCGCTACCGGGGGCGGCATCAGCAACCGCCCGCTCACCAGCGTGCTCAGCGGCCGCCACGGCCCGGACCGGCCGATCGAGATAGGCCAGGACCGCCGGCCCCATGCGAACCTGGTCCGGGCTATCCCGGAAGATCGCCTCGCTCAGCTGGGCGGCCCGCTCTGGATCCGGTGCTGTCATGACCACCCGGTCGCCGAGCCGCACGTAGCCGCACCACCCGGGCGGGCATATCAGTGACGTGGCGACGGCGGCGACCGTCGTGGCACCCGGCTCGGCGAATCCCAGCGGCACCTTGGACATCTCTCGCCACGCGCCGGTCACTTGCTCGAACACCGCCGGATCCATGGGCCGAGGCTCTCACAACGCGGGCCGGTCGGCGACTCGTTAAGGTGGCGGGTATGACTGTCCGCGCCGCACTGACCCCTGGCACGCTCAGCCCGTGGCGGCAAGTGCCCGCCCACATTCCCAGGCCGGAATATGTCGGGAAGAAGCGACCGACGCCGTACGCAGGCCCCAACGTCCAGACCGCCGAGACGGTCGAGAAGATGCGGATCGCCGGACGGCTCGCGGCGCAGGCTACCGCCCTGGCCGGCGAGCACTGCAAGCCGGGCGTCACGACGGACGAGATCGACCGGATCGTGCACGAGTTCCTGTGCGACCACGACGCGTACCCGTCGACGCTCGGGTACAAGGGCTTTCCCAAGTCCTGCTGCACCAGCCTCAACGAGGTGATCTGTCACGGCATCCCGGACTCCACGGTGATCGAGGACGGCGACATCATCAACATCGACGTCACCGCGTACATCGGCGGCGTGCACGGCGACACCGACGCGACTTTCTGCGTCGGCGACGTTTCCGAGGAGGCGCGCCTGCTGGTCGAGCGTACCCGGGAGGCGACGATGCGGGCGATCAAGGCGTGCGCGCCGGGCCGGCAGATCAACGTCATCGGCCGGGTCATCGAGGCGTACGCGAAGCGATTCGGCTACGGCGTGGTGCGCGACTTCGGCGGGCACGGCATCGGCAGGTCGTTCCACAGCGGGCTGTTCATCCCGCACTACGACAACCCCCGGACGACCGACGTGATGGAACCGGGGATGACCTTCACCATCGAGCCGATGATCACTCTCGGCACGTACGCGTACGACATGTGGAAGGACGGCTGGACCGTGGTGACACGGGACCGCAGGTGGACGGCCCAGTTCGAGCACACCATCGTGATCACCGATGACGGCGCCGAGATCCTGACGCTGCCATGACCGAACCGCTCGCGACGACCAGTTCGCCCGCCTCGCACGACGATCACCACCATGCCGATGTTTCCGGCGGCTGGCTGCGGCCGGCCGTGTTCGGCGCCATGGACGGCCTGGTCACCAACATCTCCCTGATCGCCGGCGTCGGGGGTGCCGGCGTGGCGGCCCGTACCGTGGTGCTCACCGGCCTGGCCGGTCTCGTCGCCGGTGCCATCAGCATGGGCCTCGGCGAGTACACCAGCGTGAGCACGCAGAACGACCAGATCGCGCACGAGGTGGCCAAGGAGCGCCGGGAGCTGGAGCGTCACCCGGTCGCCGAGGCCGAGGAACTCGCTGACCGCTGGGTCGAGCGCGGCCTGCCCCGGGACCTCGCGTTGCAGGTGGCCCGCACGCTCGCCGAGAACCCGGACGAGGCGCTGCGGGTCCACGCCCAGGAGGAACTCGGCATCGACCCGGCGGAGGTGCCCAGCCCGTGGGTCGCGGCGATCTCGTCGTTCATCTGCTTCTCGATCGGCGCCGTGATCCCGCTGCTTCCCTACTTCCTCAACTACCGCTTCCTGTGGGCCGCTCTGGCCTGCGGTGGTGTCGGACTGTTCGTGGCCGGCGCGCTGACCGCTCTGCTGACCAACCAGACCTGGTGGTGGTCCGGCGTCCGGCAACTGATCCTCGGCGGCATGGCGGCTGGCGCCACGTACGGCATCGGGCACCTCATCGGCGTCACCGTCTGATCACGTCGCGCGGCACGATGGCGGCTAGCCGGATCGCGTCCCGCCGGCGGCGCCGTGCTTCAGGGCCGCGTCAACCGTGTGGCGCATCAGCAGCATCGTGGTGACCGGTCCAACACCGCCCGGTACCGGCGTCAGCGCCGCGGCCCGCCCGGCCACCGAAGTGGCGTCCACGTCTCCGACCAGGCCGCCATCGGCGGTTGGGTTGGTGCCGACGTCGATCACGATCGCTCCGTGCTTGACGAACTCGCCGGTGACCAGGCCCGGCCGCCCGGCGGCGGCGACCAGCACGTCGGCGCGCGCGCAGACCCGGGCCAGGTCCACCGTCCGGGAGTGGCAGATCGTCACCGTGGCGTCGTCGGCGAGCAGGAGCGCCGCCATCGGCTTCCCGACGACGGTCGACCGCCCGATCACTACCGCATTCGCCCCAGACAGGGCGATTTGCTCGTACCGGAGCAGGTGCCCGACGGCGGCGGCGGTGGCCGGGGGATAGGCCGGGAGCCCGGCGAACAGGCGACCCAGGCTGGCCGGGTTCGCGCCGTCGACATCCTTGGCCGGGGTGATGGCACTGCCGAGATCGGCTAGCGACGCTCCGGTCGGAAGCGGCGTCTGGCACATGACGCCGTGCACCGAGGGATCGGCCGACTGGGTCCGGAGTTCGGCTCGGATGCGCTCGACGCCCGCACCAGCCAGGTCGATCAACCGGCATCCGATGCCGACCCGGGTGGCGGCCCGCTCGATCGACCGGACGTACCACGCCGTCGCCTCGTCACTTGTGGGGACCACCACGGCGAGCATCGGCTCAATGCCGCGCGCCCGAGCCGCGGCGACGTCGGCGGAGACCTCGGCGGTGAGTGCGCGAGCGGTGGCGCGGCCGTCGATGTCCCTCATGCGCTGACCCGCTTGGTCACCGTCTGAACGATCCGGGTGGCGTCCTCGGCCCGGCGTTCGTGGGCCGTGATCTGGTCGGCCAGGCCGGCCCGTACGGCGTCGTCAGCGATGCCCGCGACGTTTACCCGGACGTTGGTGGCGGCCGCTTCCAGGGCGGCTCGGGCGCACGAGGCGGCCACCCCGATGTCGGCCAGCAGGTTGATGTTCACCCGGTCCAGCACGTCACCGGCGTGATCGATGAGCTCGACGGCGAGCGCCGCGGTCCGCATGGGGACGTCGGCGGCGGCGATCAGCGCGGTCTCGATCGCGGCACTGCGGCGAGATCGTTCGGCCTCGTCGCTCTTCGGTAGGCGGTACGCCGCGATCACCTGGTCGAACATGACCGCGTCGGCGTCGGCCAGGTCAACGGCGGCTTGCCGAAGCTGGGTGCAGCGATCGCGTACCCCGGTCAGATGGGCCTCGTGCTGGGCGTACCGAGGCTTGCCGATGGTGAGATTGCATGCCATCGAGATGAGCGCGGCCGACATGGCCGCGCTCATTCCGGCGGCGGCGCCGCCGCCCGGCGCCGGCGCTTCCGATGCGAGCCGGCGCAGCCAGACTCCGATGGTCTCGTCGTTCACCAGATACCCCGTTCATCGACCAGCCGTCACAGGCCCCGCGAAGCCGTAGGCTACTTGCCGGGCGTCGCGGCACCGGTACTGGCTTCAAGGTGGTGGGCGGGCTTCAGGTAGTACCGGCTCCGGGTGGCGCCGGCCTTAAGCGGTACCGCGGCTATCCAGGAACGCGAGCATGCGGCGCCAGGCATCGGCGCAGGCTTCGGCATGCTCGCCGAAGGTGCGATCGAAGAAGCTGTGCGGCGCGTTTGGGTACACATGCATCTCGACGTCGACACCCCGGCCGCGGACCTGATCGGCGAACTCCTCGACGGTTTCGACCGGGGTGAAGTCCTGCCCGGCGGCGAGGATCAGTAGCGGTGCGCGCATCTGGTCGATGACCGAGGCGACCCGCGATGGAACCCCGTACAGGCCGATATTTCCGGCGTACTGGCTCGGCGAAGCCGACTGCCGCCACGACATGGCACCGCCCATGCAGAATCCGACGGTGAAGATCGAGCTGACCCCATCGATCGCCGACAGCACCTGATACGCGGCGGTGGCGTCGGCCGTGACATTGGCGAAGTCCATCTGGTCCACGTGCTCGCGATAACCGAAGCCCTCATCCCGGGCGGTCAGCCCGGCGGTCCGCCCGAAGTAGTCGATGGCGATCGCGTGCACGCCAGCCTCGGCGAAGCGCAGTGCGAGATCCTTGTAGAACTGATGCAGGCCGCGTACGTCCGGCAAGATCACGATGCCGCGGGACGACGATGCCTCCGGATGAGCCTCGTACGCCGAGAACTGCGTTCCATCGGCGGATGTGAGGACGAGGTCACCGTGTGCCCCGATCGGACCCTGCACTGGTGGCGCCGGCGGGCGCGCGTCATCTCCATAACACATGCCGGAAGTCATACCAGATGCTTGCCGAAGACGGCTGAGGATCGGGGGTGCTGTGGCTCAGGGGTGCCGCGGGGTCGCATGGCGTGACACTCGTCCCGGAGACGGTACCGTTTGCGCGGCACGGTCGACCCCTCCGCGACCGTGACGCGCGCGCTTACCGCCTCCGGGACGGCCAAGCGTATCCGGGCCGGAGATGGTCCGGCGACGTGATTTGCGCCGCTGCGACCGGCGACCGGAACCGTTGCCCCAGCTAGCATTCCCGTCCGCTGGGTGCTGTCGGATGCCCGACCAACCGCCAACGTCGCCCGTTCGTGGTTGAGTGCCTGCTCTCGCCAATAGGCCCGAACGGTGCCTTAGCGGGCTCCGACCGTGGCCCAGGGTGGCGCGTACGGCTTGGTACGCAGGGGCATCCGCGCCTCGTCCGGGGTGCGGTTGCCCTTGCGATGGTTGCATGGCCCGCACGCGGCAACGGTATTCAGCCAGCTGTTACGGCCGCCTCTGGAACTCGGCAGTACGTGGTCGACCGTGGTGGCGTGCTGGCCGCAGTAGGCGCATCTGTGCCCGTCCCGGGCCAGCACGCCACGCCGCGACCAGGCCGGAGCCGTCGAGTAGCGCCACTTGGTCACCACGTACGTCACCAGGCGTACCACTTTGGGCATCGGCCACAAGCCCAACTGCCGGTCGGGCTCCGCTTCGTGAACCACGGCGACTTCACGGAACAGCATTCGCACGGCGTGGCGTAACGAGACCCGGTGCAGCGGGCCGAGGTCGGCGTTCAGTACGAGTACGGCGTCCACCGGGCTTCCCCTCTCGTTCACGTGATGCTGGTTGCTGGGTAATCACAGTTGCCGGATAACAAAACCGCCCGCCGGCGACGGCCGGGCGGGCGGTTCGATGCAGCGACGCTGCGTCTTACCTCATCCACCTCGGTTGCGTTGGGCCGCCCTCGACGATCTTCAGGGTCTCGATGGTCAGGGTGTCGTTCTTCAGGGTGTCGGTGGCATAGGTCGCGGCCTCGGGCGCCATCGCACACGGCAGCCGGCGAGCCGGTGCCGCGGTGGTGGTCCGCCAGGTGGCCATGACAGGGACTCCTTGGAATCGCGGTAGTGATGTTGGCGCTGGTAGTGATGTTGGCGCTGGTAGTTATGTTGCGCCTGGTCTCGATGCTGGCACTAGTACTGATGTTGCAGTGCCTGGCGACGAACAGCAAGGTTAGGCAGTTAGCTATTGGACGGCAATCGAATAACGTTCCGGCCGCTGGAAGGTGAGTATTGGAAGATGACCACTGGAAGGACATGGCGCCGTTTGATCCGGGCGGAGCCGGAAACCCAGCCATATTCCGCCAGTGGTGCGGACTCCGGCTTTCGTCCAATACCGGCTCGGTGACCCGTGTCACGGCACCCGGTGTGGATCATCCGGGATCGGAGGCGAGGACCGGATCGAGTCGAAAGATCTTGACGCTACGAGCAGACGCCCGCTCTTGGTAGGTCGCGTACGCCGGCCACATTCCGAGCATCAGGCCGAGCAGCCGGTCCCGTTCGGTGCCGGTGGCCATCCGCGCCCGTACCGGTACGGTCCGGCCACCGACCATGACGATGGCATCCGGATGGGCGCGCAGGTTGACCGCCCACGCCGGGTGATTCGGCTGGCCCCAGTTCGATGCCATCACCACGTACGCGTCGCCGTCGGGCATGTACAGCAGGGGAACGGTGCGGGGCTTGCCGCTGCGCCGACCGGTCGTGATGATCAGCAAGGACGGCAGTTCCCGCTGCCCGAATGCCACGAACCGGCCCTTGGTCAGGCGACCAAGGGCGCGGTCGATGGGCATCATTGCTCGGCCCAGCCGGGCGAACCACTCGTAATGGCCGAGCATGCGCAAGGTGCGGGCAGCGCGGGACGCACGGGACATTCGGTCAGTCTGCCCTCCGTTCACTCGGTAGGCGAGACCTGGTCAGCAGACCGGCTCCGAGCATCGCGATGGCCGGCACCACCACGAGCGCGATCAGCAGATTGACCCACGGAACACGGATCGGGTACGAGGGTGGCGCCGGCCAGGTCGCGTTGAATACCTGGTTCAGCCCGGTCAGTACCGCGGCGGCCGCGCCGAGCCCGGCGACGACGCCGAGCGCAGATCCCAGCAGGGCGATCACGCCGGACTGGGACAGCGACAGCTGGCGCCGGACCCCCGGGCTGGCACCGACCGCGGCCAGCGTGCTGAGGTCGGCCCGCCCATCGGCGGCGGCAAGTCCCGTGGACATGGCGGCCGCGCCGAGCGCGATCAGGGCAGCGGCAACAGTCAGGATGATCGCGATCGGGTGCCGGTCCGCTGCGGGTTCGGCCTCGAGCGAGGATCGGCTCAGCCCGGCGTCGAACAGCGCCCCGTCGAGCCGCTCCTGCTGATCGGCGGTGACCGCGTGGGTCGGGAACGCCAGCACGCTCTGCACGGCGGTCTTGGTGATGCCCAGTTCACGCAACGCATCGGGGCCGAGTACGACGGTGTCCAGTCCGCCGGTGGCTACCGCGATCGCGGGAACCTTCACGCTCGTGGGCACCTCGAAGGTGCCGTCCGAGCGCTCCGTGCTGACCTGGAGGACAACCCGGCCGTCCGGCCCGATCAGCCGGGGATCGCCGACCAACGCCCCGCCGGCTGACAGCGTCGAGTTGATCCGGTTGATCATCGCTGGATCGTGCTGTCTCATGATGGCCGCCGCCGTCGGGGTATCGCCGGCGGTCATGACCAGGTACCTCTGCCACGGGTCGTCGCAGCGTGCGTCCGCCTTCGCCTGGGCTTGCTGGGCCGCGGTGAGTGGGTCGTTCGAATTGAACGGGCAGCGGGCCGACTCCGGCAGCCCGGCTTCGATCTGGACTAAGCAGTCGCAGTCCGGCCCGAGGATGGTGCCGATGGTCGCCGACGGAAATTGTCTACTGAGGATGGCCCGGGTCTGCTCGGCGGCGTTCTTCTCGTTGGTGGTGTACACGGTGATCGTTCCGGTCGGCATGGGCTGGACCGTCTGGTTGGCGCGGGCGTCGTTGGCCGACAGGTAGACGGTCAGCGCCACGCTGCCCGCCACCGCCGCCATCACCGCCGAGATGGCCGGCGCGGCGGCCGAGCGGCGCCGGGCGGTATCCCGTAGAGCGATCCGGGTGGGCACCGGCAAGAACCGGCCCAGGCGCGCGATGCCGCCGACGATGGTCGGTGTGCACAACACCAGCCCGAGTTCGCCGATGATGAGGCCGGTCAGCACGATGTTGGCGCTGGACCGGTCCGCGCCGAAGACCGCAACGGCGGCTCCGGCTGCCGCGCCGACGATGCCGACGACCAGCCACCGGCGTCGGGAGCGGGTGACACCACGGCGTCCGGACAGTGCCGCCACCACGTCCTGACGCCCCACTGCCACCGCTGGGATCAGCGCGCCTAGAAGGCCGGTGACGACCGCAACGGCCACGATGATGGCGAGCGCCGTCGGGTACACCCGATATCCGCCCGGGCGCTCGTGGGTGAGGTGCTCGGCGATCAGGCCGCGGCTGGCGAAAGCGGCCGTGGCGCCGATCAGGATGCCGCCCAGCCCGGCCACACCACCGGCGAACACGCCGTCGGCCAGCACGATCCGCTGCACCATCGCTGCGCTGGCGCCGTTGGCGGCGGTGAGCGCGAGGTCGCGCTGCCGACGGCGGGCGCCGACCGCGAACGCCGGGCCGGCCAGCAGTACGACTTCGAGGATGCCAAGACCGGCGATGATGGTCCCGATGCCGAACAGGGTGAAGCCACGGGTAGTGGCGGAGACCGGTGGTGCCAGATCGGCCATCGTGAACACCTTGAGATTCTTGGCGGACAGCGCGTTGGCCGCGGCCTTGTCGAGGCGGACCGGGGTGTGGGCGATCCAGCTTGCGGTATCACCCGACTCGGACGAGGAAAACCACATGCAGTCCTTGATGTGACCGCCGATCTCGGCGATCCCTACCACTCGGTACGTGCCGGCCGGGAACATGCCTGTGCCGGTCTGGTCCGGTGGGACCGTGATAGTGGCGCCGACGCGGGTGCCGAGCCGCTTGCGCGCCGTCGGGGATACCGCCACCTCGTCGGCCTTGGAAGGCGCGTCTCCGGAGACGAGCCGGACCAGGGGCGCGGTGAGCCGGCCGTAGTCGAAGAAGTACACGTCGACGTCGCCGACACCGTGGGTGGTCCGCATCGCCACCGAATTGGAGGAATACCGGGTCAGCTGAGTACCCGGCGGCAGCGCCGCAGCCACCTCTGCGGTCGTCGGCGGTCGGTCGGCAGCATTCTGGCCGCCGCTGTCTGGAGATGTGCCGCTGTCTGGAGGCACCCAGTTGACGAGGGCGTTGCCGGCGCCGAGCGTGCGCTGCTGGGCCTCGGCCTGGGTCAGCTCGGACATGTCGTATACGGCGGCGGCAAACGCGAGCGCCATCACCGGTACCGCGATCATTGCGACGACCAGCAGCGTGCGGCCCTTTGCCCGGCGCGCCTCCCGCCTCGCGATCCGTAGCGCGATCAGCCATGATCTCACCGGCCACCATCCACGCTGAGCAGGTCCTCGGGTTTCGACAGCGGCCCAGAGGTGTCCACCACGACACCATCGCGCAGGAAGATCACCCGATCGGCCCAGCCCGCGTGCCGGGCCTCGTGGGTGACCAGGACCCCGGCCGCGCCGGCGTCGACCCGCGCACGCAGGAGGCGCAGCACCGACTCCCCGGTCTGCGAGTCGAGTGCGCCGGTCGGCTCGTCGGCCAGTACCAGGCGGCGCTCGCCCACCAGCGCCCGGGCGATCGCGACTCGCTGCTGCTGCCCACCGGACATGTCGTCCGGGAAGCGGCCGGCCAGGTCCGGAAGGCCGACTTCATCGAGCGCGGCCACCGCCAGCCGATGCGCCTTGCGTACCGCCATGCCGTCCAGTTCCAGGGGGAGGGCGACGTTCTCCGCGGCGGTCAGGCTGCGCAGCAGGTTCAAGTCCTGGAAGACGTACCCGATCGAGCGCCGCCGCAAGGCGGCCAGTTCCCGTTTGCCGCAGTCGTGCAGCATCCGGCCGGAGACGCGCACCTCGCCGGACGTCGGCCGGTCCAGGCCACCGGCGATGTTGAGCAACGTCGACTTGCCAGAGCCGGAGGGACCCATCACGGCGACCAGTTCGCCCGGGCTGACAGTCAGGTCGACCCCGGCCAGCGCACGGACGGCGGTCGGTCCAGCGCCGTGAACGCGATAAACGTCCTTGAGCTCCAGAATGGTCATCGCTGCTGCATCCTCTCGGGGGACCGCATCTCCTCAGTGACCGGTTCCCGCTCGGGCGCCGGCCGCTGTCCCCGGCCCGACTCGCTGGCAGGCGGGATGGTCTGCGGGGTGGTCGGATGGATGGTCGGCGGGATGGCCCGGACCAGGGTCGTCTCGCAGTGATCCAGCCACCGCACCTCGGCCTCGGCCTGGAAAAGCATCGCGTCGATGACGAGCAGCCAGGGCAGGTCCTGCGGCGCGGCCGCCTTGAGCCGGGTGTACTCCTGCATTGACCGCACGGTGGCCGACCGCTGGCTCTGCAGCACGGCGCGCACGTCGACGCCCGGAGTGGTGATCGCCAGCGCGAACTTGATGGCCAGTTCGTCGCGTGGCCGGTCGCTGCGACTTACCGGGGTCGCGAACCAGGATCGGAGTTCGGTCTGACCGGCCGTGGTGATCTGGTACGAGCGCTGTCCCCCGTCAGTCTCCGGCAGCGCGCGCACCAGGTCGTCGCGTTCCAGGCGCCCGAGGGTCGTGTAGACCTGCCCGATGTTGAGCGGCCAGGTGCCGCCGGTCGACTCCTCGAAGGCGGTGCGGAGCTGGTAGCCGTACATCGGCCCGCGTTCCAGCAGGGCCAGGAGCCCGTGTTTGATGGACATGGCTACTGAGTATGCATACTCAGTATGGTGTACGCAATACCGAGTATGCATACTCAGTAGATCCCAGGTGGGCGTGCCGGGTAAGCGGTGCGGGGTTACTGGCCGGGAAACGCGACGGTTCCGGGACGAGCGCCACCGGCCCGCCGGAACGCGGCCGCCCGCAGGGCCGCGTCAGTCAACTTGGCCAGCGGCATCTTTCGCTGGTCGGGCGACGCCGCGGCGACCGCGGCGCGCCAGAGCGCCGCGCACTTCACCTCCACGTCGACAGCGGCCGCGATCGCGGTCGCCTGACTGGTCACCGCGAACGGCATGCCATAGACGGCCTCCGGCTCGGGCGGCTGCGCGAGCGTGTCGAGTAGCGAGTCGCGTAAGTCCCGGTGCGCCAATTCGGACTGCAATGCCAGCGACCGTCCCGATCCGGTGAGGTGCGCGCCGAGGACGCCGTAGGCGTAGATGGCCGCGTACTCGCCGGACAGGGCCGCCGCGAGCGCCGTGTCGTAGGCCGTGTCGGTCACCGCAGCGCTCCCAGCGCCGCCACGTGCGTCGATCGGCACGCCGCGATCGAGGCGAGTACCGGCACCCGGGAACCGGTCGCCGCCAGGCAGGCGGCAGCCGCGTTCGCCTGCGCCGTCTTCTCGGCGTTGCTCAGTGTCGCAATCGAAGGTGGTCCGGTCGAGGCTGCTGCCGGGGATGATGGTCCGGTCGATGCTGCTCCGGGGGATGTTGGACCGGCGGATGCCGGTCCGGCCGAACCCGGAACCTCCGAGCCATTCGTCGGTGACTGGTTGATCTCGGGCGTGCTGGCGGCGCCCGAGGAGCCGGTGGACGAGCCCCCGGTTATCGATCCGGCCGGGATCGGCGGGTTGAGCGCGCCCATCAGGCCGGCCAGCGCGATCGCGTGCCGGCGATTCTCCTCGCGCAACTGGCCAAGCACCGCCGCCAGGTCGGTGCGGGCCGCCAACGCCTGGTCATACACGCCGATGAGGTTCACCGTCTCGGTGTACAGCGGCCCGAGCGGATCGGTGCCGACGAGCTGATCAACGGTCTTTGGCGGGGCCGATGTACACCCGGATAGCATCGGGCTGAGTGTGATGGCCGCCGCCCCGGCGCTGGCCGTGCCCAGCAGGCGGCGGCGGCTCAGGGACCGTGGGACTGGATCGGAGCCGACGATCGGATGCGGGGGGATCCGGCCGCTCGTCCGTCGCTCGGTGCCCGGCCGCGGCGTCGTGACGTTATGGAGCACGGCGCAAGTGAACACTATCGACGCCAGTTTGCGAAATGTCACGGCAGGTGAATATCGGGGCTAGGTCGCCGTTCATACGATCGGCCGTCAGACCGCAACCGTATGGCTCGGGCAGGAGCGCCGAGTGATCGGCGGCGAGGCGCCGCGCGCTCGCGTTCATGCGTCCGGGCGAGATTTCACCTGTCCGGACGGGGATATCGCTCCGGATGAGGCTGATCGCGACGGAGCGCCGATCCAAGGCTGGCGGTCCGGCAGGTTAGGCTCGCGTCAACCGCCGTTCGCGCAGGGCCGACCGGCGGAATTAGTGTTGCGCACAAACGCCGGGCCGCAGCGCCCCGGCTAGACAGCAGATCGGAGGTCCGCCGATGCCGCCACGGGGACGCGCCACCGGCCGACCGGGACGGCCCGGACACCGTGGGCCGAAGGCCCAAGGCCCGTCCGATCGCCCGCTCGTCACCGGAGGCCCCAAGATCGGCGATATGGCCGAGCATCGCAAGCGACTGAACGTGGTCATCGATCCGGTGGTAACCACCGCGGGGTACGACCTGGAAGACCTGGCCGTGGTCCGGATGGGCCGGCGGTACGTGATCCGAGTGATCATCGACCGGGATGGTGGCGTGCCGCTGGACGACGTCGCCGACCTGGCCCGGGCCATCTCCAACGCGCTCGATCAGGCCGAGGCGGCCAGCGGCGAGTTCATCGCCGGCGAGTACCAGCTGGAGGTGTCCTCGCCCGGCGTGGACCGGCCGCTGACCCTGCCCCGGCATTGGCGTCGCAACGTCGGCCGGCTGGTGAAGGCCAAGGTCTCCGGACACACGCTGACCGGCCGGGTCATCTCGGCCGACGACTCCGGGGTGGTGCTCGACGTGGACGGCACGCGCCGTCCGGTCGGATATGCCGATCTGGGCCGTGGCCGGGTCGAGGTGGAGTTCAGCCACATTGACGAAATCGCCGATGAGGACATGGTCGCGTTCGACGATCATGAGGGGGACGGCGATGACGCGGAGGTAGACAATGAATCTTGACCTGGCCGCCCTCCGTGCGTTGGAGCGCGAGCGCGAGATCCCGTTCGAGACCATCCTGTCGGCGATCGAGAGCGCGCTCCTGACGGCGTACCGGCACACCGAAGGCTCGTACCCGCACGCGCGCGTGGATATCGATCGCAAGACCGGGGCGGTGGCGGTGGTCGCCGCCGAGGTCGATGACGAGGGCATCGTCGTGCGCGAGTTCGACGACACACCACATGACTTCGGCCGTATCGCGGCCATGACCGCCAAGCAGGTGATCTTGCAGCGCCTTCGGGAGGCAACCGACGAGGTGCATTTCGGGGAGTACGCCGGGCGGGACGGCGACCTGGTCACCGGCGTGATCCAGGCACATGAGGGGCGGGCCGAGAAAGGCATCGTCACGGTCGACCTCGGCAAGATCGAGGCGATGCTGCCGCCGGCCGAGCAGGTTCCGGGCGAGTTGTACGAGCACGGGCTGCGCATCAAGTGCATCGTGGTCCACGTCGCCAAGGGCTTCCGCGGGCCGCAGATCACCCTCTCGCGTACCCATCCCAACCTGGTCCGGCGGCTGTTCGCGCTCGAAGTGCCGGAGATCGCCGACGGCACGGTCGAGATCACCGCGATCGCCCGCGAGGCCGGGCACCGTTCCAAGATCGCGGTACGGTCGACCCAGCCCGGTGTGAACGCCAAGGGCGCCTGCATCGGGCCGATGGGCCAGCGGGTTCGCGCGGTCATGAGCGAACTGCATGGCGAGAAGATCGACATCATCGACTGGTCGGACGACCCGGCGACATTCGTCGGCAACGCGCTGTCGCCGGCGAAGGCGCTCGGGTCGAGGTGGTGGATGAGACCGGCCGTACCGCCCGGGTCACCGTTCCGGATTATCAGCTGTCACTGGCCATCGGGCGCGAGGGGCAGAATGCCCGCCTTGCAGCCCGTTTGACTGGTTGGCGGATCGACATCCACTCGGATGCGGCGGGGGATACAGCGGGGGATACAGCGGCTGCGGATCACTCCGGTGCCGCGATGGAACCGGAGTAGGGGTAGACTTCCCAGGTGGTACGTCGCGCGTATCCGGTGCGCACCTGTGTGGGCTGCCGGAAACGCGCGCCGGTCTCTGATTTGCTGCGGGTCATCGCATCAGCGAGGACCTCGGACGATGTTGTTGCTTACGACCATGTCGTGGTTTACGACGTCGTTCCCGATCCGACCCGCAGGCTTCCCGGCCGGGGAGCACACCTCCATGCCCATCCCGATTGCCTGGCCCTGGCGGTGAGACGCCGCGCGTTCGGGCGTGCGCTTCGGGTGGCCGGTGTCACAGAGACCGGTGTGCTGGCGGAGTTCATCCGCGAGCTGAGCCAGGGTGATGGACCGAGTGATGGTGGGGCACCGGATGTCCCCATCCGGATCGAACAGGCAGGACGACCCAAATGAGCACGCGATGAAGCTCCTGAAATGACCAGGCTTCTAGTGGACAAGTGAGGTCGATGCGGGTTGCCCGCACGGCCTCGGAGTGAGGAGTGCAGTGGCAGGCAAGGCCCGCGTACATGAGCTGGCAAAGGAACTCGGAGTCGAAAGCAAGCAGGTTCTCGCAAAGCTGCAAGAGATCGGCGAGTATGTGAAATCGGCGTCGAGCACCGTTGAAGCTCCGGTAGCGCGTCGGTTGCGCGAGGCGATGGTGGCCTCGGCAGCCCCGGCGGCGGCCCCGCCGGCGGCAACCGATCGTGCTAAGAAAGCAGCGGCGAAGCCCGGACCGCCCGCGAAAGCGGCGGCCAAGAAGGCTCCCGTACCGGCACCGCCGCCGATGAAACCGGCGAGTGCCCATGACATCGAGGTCGCGGCGGCTGAGGCCCGTGCGACCGCTCTCAAGGCTGAGCAGGAAGCCGCCGTGAAGGCGGCTCAGGCTGCGAAGCTTCGCGAGCGCGGCTCCGACGCCGACGCCGGCACCGCCAAAGCCCGGACCAGGTTCGATCCCGGCTCGGCCGGCCGCGCCCGGACGCCCGGACGGGGCGACCCCGCCGAGCCCCCGCGGAGCCCGGGCAACAATCCGTTCGGCATCTCAGGCCCGGGCGACCGGCGTCCCGGACCGTCCGGTGGCGCTGGCACGGCCACGCCCGGCTCGGCTCCGCGACCCGGAGCGCCGACTCCGTCCGGCATGCCCCGGCCGAACCCGGCGTCCATGCCGCCCCGGCCGAACCCGAGCCAGATGCCGGCGCAGCGCCCGCCGCGCCCCGGTCCCGGCGGTGGCCGTGGTCCCGGTGGCGGCGGTGGTGGTGGTTACCGCGGCGGTGGCGGCGGTGCCGGGCGCCCCGGCGGCACGGGTACCGGTGGCGGATACCGTGGCGGTGGCGGTGGCGGCGGCGGCTGGCGGTGGCGGTGGCTACCGCGGCGGTCCCGGTGGCGGTGGCGGTGGCGGAGGTGGCTACCGCGGCGGTCCCGGCGGCGGCGCCCCGGCCGGTGGCGCTCGGGCGTCCCGGCGGTGGTGGTCGCGGTCGCGGCGGCGGTGCGGCCGGTGCCTTCGGGCGCCCGGGCGGCAGGCCGGCGCGGGGTCGCAAGTCGAAGAAGCAGCGCAGGCAGGAGTTCGACAACCTGTCCGCGCCGCAGATGAGCTCGGGCGCCCCCCGCGGCAACGGCCAGGTGGTCCGGCTGCCGCGTGGCGCCTCGCTGTCGGACTTCGCCGACCGGATCAACGCCAACCCGGGCTCGCTGGTCCAGGAGATGTTCAACCTGGGCGAGATGGTCACCGCGACCCAGTCGTGCTCCGACGACACGTTGCTGCTGCTGGGCGAGCACCTTGGCTTCGACGTGCAGATCGTCAGCCAAGGAGGACGAGGACCGCGAGCTGCTCGCGCGGTTCGACATCGACCTCGATGAGGACAGTCGCCGAGGAGCGCCTGGTCAGCCGTGCGCCGGTGGTGACCGTCATGGGTCACGTCGACCACGGTAAGACGAAGCTGCTCGACGCGATCCGGCAAGACGAACGTGGTGGCGCGGCGAGGCCGGTGGCATCACCCAGCACATCGGTGCTTACCAGGTGCATGTCGAGCATGACGGACGAGGATCGCGCGATCACCTTCATCGACACCCCGGGTCACGAGGCGTTCACCGCCATGCGTGCCCGTGGTGCGCAGGCCACCGACATCGTGGTGCTGGTGGTCGCGGCCGACGACGGTGTGATGCCGCAGACGATCGAGGCGTTGAACCACGCCAAGGCCGCGGAGGTGCCGATCGTGGTCGCGGTCAACAAGGTCGACAAGCCGGAGGCCAATCCGGCGAAGGTGCGCCAGCAGCTGACCGAGTACGGCCTGGTCGCCGAGGAGTACGGCGGCGACACCATGTTCGTCGACATCTCCGCGAAGAGCCGGCTCGAACATCGAAGGCCTGCTGGAGGCCGTGCTGCTGACCGCGGACGCGTCGCTTGAGCTGCGCGCTCCGATCGACGGCCCGGCACAGGGCATCGCCATCGAGGCGCACCTCGACCGCGGTCGCGGTCCGGTGGCCACGGTTCTGGTCAACCGGGGCACGCTGCATGTGGGTGATTCGATCGTGGCCGGTGACGCGTACGGTCGCGTGCGCGCCATGCTTGACGACTCCGGTCAGAACGTCACCGAGGCCGGTCCGGCGCGGCCGGTTCAGGTGCTCGGTCTGACCGCCGGTACCGGGTGCCGGCGACACGTTCCTCGCCGTCGGCGACGACCGTACTGCCCGGCAGATCGCCGAGCAGCGGCAGGCGCGGCGACCGCGCGGCCCAGATCGCCAACCGTGGCGGCCGGATCACGCTGGAGAACCTGCTCGACCGGATCAAGGAAGGCGATCGCACCACGCTCAACCTCATCCTCAAGGGCGATGTGGCGGGTTCGGTCGAGGCGCTGGAAGACGCCCTCATCAAGATCGAGGTCGCCGACGAGGTCCAACTGAAGATCATTCACCGCGGTGTCGGTGGGGTCACGCAGGACGACGTCAACCTGGCCAGCGCATCGGACGCGATCATCATCGGGTTCAACGTGCGGGCCGAGGGCAAGGTCCGGGAGTACGCCGAGCGCCAAGGCGTGGAGATCCGCTACTACACGGTCATCTACCAGGCCATCGAAGAGGTCGAGTCGGCTCTTAAGGGCCTGCTCAAGCCGGAGTTCGAGGAGGCCGAGCTGGGTTCGGCGGAGATCCGCGAGGTGTTCCGCTCGTCCAAGGTCGGTACCATCGCCGGCTGCATCGTCCGGTCCGGTGTCATCCGCCGCAACGCCAAGGCCCGCCTCATGCGGGACGGCGCGGTGGTCGCCGAGAACCTCGCGATCTCGTCGCTGAAGCGCTTCAAGGACGACGCCACCGAGGTCCGCGAGGGCTTCGAGTGCGGTCTGACGCTGAGCAACTACGGCGACGTCAAGATCGGCGATGTGATCGAGACGTACGAGATGCGGGAGAAGCCCCGGGCATAAGCACCCGATCGGTTGGTACCACCCTTTGGTCGGTACCAACGTTGGGTCGCGACAAGCTCTGGGTTGCGACAAAGCTTGACGGCCCCGGCGCGAGCGCGCCGGGGCCGTCAAGCGTTTGCGTCGCCGGATCACGCGGTCACCCGGCCGCCGCCCGGCGTCCGCCGGCGGCTGCGAAGATGGGCGCCATGGTCCACTACGCCATCCTCGTCGCGCCGTCGGCGAACCGGGTCTACGCCGATGCCTCGATCGCCATCACCGCCGCAGAGCTGCGCGCATTCGAGCCGGTGCTGAGCATCCCGCTGGGCGAGGTGGCCACTGCCCGGCTCGGCGGCATCTCCTACGTCGTCTTCAGTTCCGATGGTGAGCTGAGCGACCGGGACATCCGGTATCTGTCGAACATGTCATCGGCGTACGCCCTGTTCGAGCGCGTTGGCGAGTTGCTTCGGCCGGTGGCCATGTCGCCTCTGGCCGCGTTCGACGACGACCTGCTGACGATTCAGAAGTACTCCGGCAAGACCAACGAGCAGTTCACCAAGCTGCTGCTGAACCTGACCCTGCTGGCGTCGTCACGAGCGGACGCGATGCTCGATCGCCGGCTGGTGGTGTGTGACCCGTTGTGCGGCCGGGGGACAACCCTCAACCAGGCCTTGATGTACGGGTACGACGCGATCGGCATCGATACCGACGGCAAGGATTTCGATCTCTACTCGGCCTTCATCCGCACGTACTGCAAGCGCAAGCGGCTCAAACACCACGCCGAGGTCACCCCGGTCCGCAAGGACAAGCGCAATCTGGGTCGCCGCCTGTCGATGACGATCGCCGGCCGCCAGGCGCTGACCGTCTTCAACGCCGAGACCACCGACGCCCGGGAGTTCCTCAAGGGTGGGGTGGCCGACGTCATCGTGACAGACCTGCCGTACGGGGTCGCGCATGGCAGCCGTACCGCGAACGCCGGCCTGTCACGGCGGCCGCTGGCGCTGCTCGAAGCCGCTATCCCGGTCTGGTCGCGGCTGCTGCCGCCCGGAGGCGCTCTGGGAATGTCCTGGAACACCCAGGTCGCGTCTCGGTCGGCGGCCGAATCCGTGCTCGTCGAGCACGGGTTTCAGATCCACCCGTACGGTGGCTTCGCGCACCGGGTTGACCAGGCGATCGACCGGGACATCGTGGTCGCGCGCAAGTTCTGATTCGGGGCGGGTCCGCTGTGCACCCCCGCCAACCGGTTGCCGCCGGATCGAGTCGGCGATATCCGATCGCGTCTTGATCATCTGATCGGTAGGCTGACGGGCTGTGTATACCGCCACAGCCGTGTTCGACCTGCTGCTGCCATCGGATTCGAGGTCGCTGAAGGCGAAGCGGTCGTACGTCCGGCCGATCGTGGCGGCCCTGCGCCGCTTCGAGGTGGCCGCCGCCGAAGTCGGCGCTCTGGACCTGCATGGACGGACCGAGATCGGGGTAGCGGCGATCGGTTCCACCGCTGCTCACGTCCGGGCTCTGATGGACTCGTGCGAGCACCTGGTCGCCGGCCGGCCGGAGGTGGAGATCATCTCCGTTCGGCACCATCTGATCGGGGACGAGGACTAGAGATCAGTCGTGCGGGGGCCGGGTAAAATCAGGACCCGGACAACTTCGAGCCTGTTCCTGAGCCCTCGATCGAGGCTAGGCGGGAGTCAGGGTGGTTGCTAGCGATGGTTGCTGGCGAGGCCGAGGTGCGGCTGTGTACTGGTGCGGGTGCGGACCAGTGTGGTTGCGCCATCGCCAGCGACGCGGCCGGCGACCATCCCGAGCCCGCCACGGCCCGGCCGCCGCGGGACTCTGGAACAGGCTCTTCGCCTGACGCGGAGGTGTGGATATGACGGATCCAGCTCGGGTACGCCGGCACGCGGAGCGCATCAGGGAACTGGTGGCGTCGACGCTGAAGACCCAGGTGAAAGATCCACGCCTCGGAATGATCACCGTGACCGATGCCCGGATCACCGGTGACCTGCGGGAAGCCACCGTGTTCTACACCGTCTTCGGTGACGCGACCGCGAAGGCGGACACGGCGGCCGCCCTGAACAGCGCCAAGGGCCTGGTACGCAGCACGGTTGGCAAGGCGCTCGGTCTGCGGCACTCGCCGTCGATCGCGTTCACCCTTGACGACGTCCAAGACCACGCCAAGCAGATCGATGACCTGCTGGCGCAGGCGCAGCACGCGGACGCGGAGGCGCAGCGGCAGGCGGCGCGGGCCACCTACGCGGGCGATTCGCAGCCGTACAAGGTGGACACCGCGGAAGCCGAAGAAGACGACGTCGAAGACGAGGAGTGAGCCGGCCGGCGGCTCGCCGATCGGCAGGCCGGGGCGATCTGAGTCACGGCAATGATCGCCTTCGACCGAGTGCTCGGGCACCCGCTACGCGCGGGTCTATCCGCGGTGCGATCCGGTCGGCGACAATGGTCACTATGAACGATCGGCCCGGATTCGCCGTACCGCGGCCGGGTGAGCCGGGTGCCGGGTCCGTACCGGCATGGGATCGGCCGCTGGTAACGGTGCCGCTGTTCGCGATGGCGGCACTGGTCGGCGGGTTGTTCGGCTCGTTTTCGTTGGTGGCGACTGTCTACGTCCTGATCCTCGGTGGGGCGATGATGTGGTTCGGACTCTCCGGCCGCCTGCCCAAACGCGCGTCTCCGGCGCGGTTGACCGGTGCCACGGCATGGTGGATCGTCCCGGCCGCAACCTGGTGGTGGTTGAGCTGACCAATTTCCTGCTCGGCTCGACCTACGCCCATCCGACCCTGTCGGTGCTCGCCGATCCGGCGCTGGATCACTACTCGATCCGGTCGTTGGCGTACTTCGCCTGGCTGGGAGCCTTCTGGGGTCTGGTCCGGAGATGATTTTCTCTCGGGTGATCGCGATCGCGGGCTTTGTCGCCGCGATGCTCGCCGCCGCGGGCGTGGAGATGGTCTCGCGGCGGCCTGGATCGAAGTTCCGTCGCTGGCTGCGATCTTCGGCTTCGTCATGCGGCTACCGCGCCGGGCGGATGCCGATCGGCCGGATCGCCGTCTACGGATTCTGGTGGTGGCTCGGCTGGCACTTCCTTGCTCGCTGAGGCCGGATTTGCTCGCTGAGGCCGGGCTCGCAAGCGCGATCCCGGCCGGGCGCCCCGAATTTCCAGTCGCGCCTCCGGATCGCCTCGTTTCCATATGATGGAAGCTCCGGATCTTGAGTCACCGATTGGCATTCCACATGGCGGGAATGGTGGCGCCAGCAGGTGGACTGAACGCTAACTTAGGTGAGTGCCCCTACCGGGCACGTTGTATGAGATTCACCTGCACGACCACCGATCACCGGCGATCCCGGGCTGGCGCGTCGCGACGGGACCTCGCGAGCAATGCGTCCACGTGATGCATCGAGGAAACCTTTCGAAGACACCAGGGAGATGCCATGCCCACGTCCACCAAGCCGAAGCCTGCCCCGAGGCCGGCGCCGCAGCCGTCCGCCAAGGACGAGGCCCGCCGCGCGCTGCAGATGTCGATGGACCGCCACCAGTAGCGATCCCCTCGATCGCACCAAGCTCGGCAGGCTGGGAGCCGGTACGCGGACGGCTCCCAGCCTGACGTTTGCCCGCCGTCGGCCTGTCCGTACGCCCGCGCCGGCGCAGCACGATCGCACCCGGCGATTCTGGATCTGGCGGCCGCGCCGCAAGCTCGCCGGGAGGCCGTCGTCGTCGTGGCCCACGGTGGGTCGTCGCGGCCCACCGTAGGATGGCCGGCGCCGATGTGACGCTCGCCGCTCCCGCCGGAAAGCCGGAGCCCTCGGCCGTCGTGGCACCATCGCTGCGTGACCGAAACCACCTCTGACGGAACGTCCCCCGATGCCGCCGGCGACCGCGGCGCGGCCGTCGTCGACGAGGTGCACACCGGTGGCGGCAACGAGGCTCCCGCCGGTGGCGGCACCATTGCTCCGGCCGGCATGGAAGCACTGGCTGATCGCCGTTCCGACCTGCGCCGAGTGCTGGCGCTCGCGCTGCCGGCGCTCGCCGTACTGGCGGCCGAGCCGCTGTACGTGCTGATCGACACGGCGGTGGTCGGGCACCTGCGTGGAAACGCCCTGGCCAGCCTCGCCATCGGTGGCTCGGTGATGACGTTCGCGGCCTGGCTTGGCAATGTGCTCGCGTACGGGACGACCGGCCGCGCCGCCCGCCGGTATGGAGCGGGCGATCGAGCCGGGGCGGTAGGCGAGGGCGTGCAGGCCTCGTGGATCGCGCTCACCGCCGGGCTGGCGATCGCGGTCACTGCCCAAGTGGTGGCCGGTCCGGTCGCGCGTACCCTGGCCGGGTCGTCCGGAGCGGTCGCGCACGACGCGTCGGTATGGCTGCGCATCGCGGCGCTTGGCGCTCCCGGCCTGCTCCTGGCTACCGCCGGCAACGGCTGGATGCGTGGTGTCCAGGACACCCGCCGGCCGATGTACTTCGTGGTCGGGGCGAACGCGCTCTCCGCCGCGCTGTGCCCGGCCCTGGTCTACGGCGCCGGCCTCGGGCTGCCCGGGTCGGCAATCGCCAACGCCACCGCGCAGAGCCTGGTGGGAAGCCTGTTCCTGGTCGCGCTGCTGCGGGAGCGGGTCGGATTGCGGCCGGTCGCGGCGAAGCTGCGCGGCCAGCTCACCGGCGGCCGCGACCTGCTGATCCGGGGCTCGGCATTCCAGGTGGCGTTCCTGTCCGCGGCGGCGGTCGCGTCCCGGTTCGGCCCGGCCGTGCTCGGAGCTCACCAGATCGCGCTGCAACTGTGGCTGTTCTGCGCGCTGCTACTCGACGCCCTGGCGATCGCGGCGCAGTCGCTCGTCGGGGCCGCGCTCGGAGCCGGTGAGGTCGGCCCGGCCCAGGCGCTGGCGGCGCGCATCGTCCGGCTCGGGCTGTTCTGCGGGCTGGGGCTTGGCGTGGTCATCCTGAGCGGCTGGCACGTCATCCCGCGTTGGTTCAGCACCGATCCGCGGGTATGGGCGCAGGCCGCGATCGCGTGGCCGTGGTTCGTGTTGATGCAGCCGCTTGGCGGCGTGGTCTTCGCGCTCGACGGGATCCTCATCGGCGCCGGTGACCTGCGGTTCATGCGAAACCTGACGCTGCTGGCGTTCGCCGGGTTCGTTCCGGTGATCTGGCTGTCCCTGGTCTTCGACTGGGGGCTGCGGGGAATCTGGATCGGCCTGACCGCGTTCATCGTGATCCGCCTCGCCGGGACCTGGGCGCGACTGCGCGGCGGCGAGTGGGCGGTGGCCGGAGCGGTCCGGGCCTAGGCCTTGTGGCCGTGCCAGGCTCCGCGCTGGCCTTGTGGCCGTGCCCGGCTCCGCGCTGGCTAGGCTGCATCACTGTGGAACCTGTGGGCTTGATCGTGGTGGACAAACCTGGCGGTATCACGTCCCACGATGTGGTGTCGCGTGTCCGGCGGCTGGCGCGCACCCGCCGGGTGGGCCACGGCGGCACTCTCGACCCGATGGCCACCGGAGTACTGGTGATCGGCGTTGGCAAGGCCACCCGGCTGCTCACCTACGTGATCGGCAGCGACAAGCGGTACACAGCGACGATCCGTCTCGGCGAGTCCACGGTGACCGACGATGCCGAGGGCGAGGTGGTGGCGACTTCCGCGGTCGACCAGATCACCGAAGCGGCCGTCCACGGCGGGCTGGAACGGCAGACCGGCACCATATCCCAGGTGCCCTCGGCGGTCAGCGCTATCAAGATCGACGGCAAGCGAGCGTACCGGAGGGTGCGGTCCGGGGAGTCGGTGGACTTGCCGGCCCGTACCGTGACGGTGTCGTCTTTGACGGTGACGGCGATCCGCCCGGCGGTCTCGGCCGGGTCCGGAGCGCCGGTGCTCGATGTAGACGTGGAGGTGGCGTGCTCATCCGGCACGTACATCCGGGCAATCGCCCGTGACCTCGGCGCGCATCTCGGCGTCGGCGGGCATCTGACCGCCTTGCGCCGAACCGCGGTCGGCAGTTTCACGCTTGAGCATGCCCGGACCCTGGACGCCCTCGCGGCGCTGGCCGAGGCCGGGTCGCCGCTGCTGTCATTGACGCTGGACGAGGCGGCCGGGCGGTTCTTCGCCCGCCGGGACGCGAGCGGCGATGAGGCACGCGTGCTCTCCCATGGTGGCCCGCTCGTCCCGGTCGGGATCACCGAGCCATACGCCGTGTTCGGGCCGGACGGGGGCGTGATCGCGGTGGTGTCCGAGCGGGATGGCAGGGCGCGTGCCGAGGTGGTGTTCGCGCCGGCCTGAGCCGGCTCGCCCACGGGCCACCGGCTGAACGCGTGAGAGCGGGCGCGCACGGTTGCGTACGGTCGCGTACGAGGGTTCGCATAAGCTTGCCGCGTGCAGCGATGGCGAGGCTACGACGCGGCGCCGCGAGGTTGGGGCCGGTCGGTTGTGACGATCGGTGTCTTCGACGGCGTACACAAGGGACACCAGCAGATCATCCGGCACGTGGCGAGCCGGGCTGAGGAGCTTGGCGCGGCCAGCGTGGTGGTGACCTTTGATCCGCACCCATCCGAGGTGGTCCGGCCGGGCAGCCATCCAGCGATCCTGACCGAGCCGGTACGCAAGGCGGAGCTGATCGAGTCGCTCGGAGTCGACGTGCTCTGCGTGGTTCCGTTCACCCAGCAGTTCAGCCAGCTGTCGGCCGAGGAGTTCGTGCACGACGTGCTGGTTGAGCATCTGCATGCCCGGCTGGTGGTGGTGGGGGAGAACTTCCGGTTCGGCCACCGTGCCGCCGGTGACTGCGATCTGCTCAAGCTCCTCGGCCGGACGTTCGGCTTCGAGGTCGAGCCGGCCGACCTGGTCGTGGACGGCTCGACCATCTTTTCCAGCACGTACATCCGAAGCTGCGTGGACGCCGGTGACGTGGAGGCGGCGGCCGCCGCGCTCGGGCGTCCCCATCGCCTGGAGGGCGTGGTGGTCCGCGGCGATCAGCGCGGTCATGAGCTGGGCTTCCCGACGGCGAACCTGCTGTGCGCACCGCACGCCGCGATTCCGGCCGACGGCGTGTACGCCGCGTGGTTCCAGCATCGTGGCAAGACCCATCGGGCGGCGGTCAGCGTCGGCACCAACCCCACGTTCGCCGGCAAGGACCGGCGGGTCGAGGCGTATGTGCTCGACTTCGACGGCGATCTGTACGGCGAGCGGGTCGCTCTCGACTTCGTGGCCCATCTGCGAGAGCAGCGGGTATACGAGGGCCCGGAGTGGCTGATCGAGCAGATCGAGCTGGATGTCGCCCAGACCCGGAGCAAATTGTCCCATTAAAGCGGATAAAGAGGACAAAAGCCAGCCATCGTGGTGTCGTTTCGGGGAAAGCGGGCTGCGGCTGGTAACCTTGCATGTGACGCCGGGTAACCGGCGGGTTCCGCGTGCCTGCCCGACGCCGCGGGTGCGGAACCGACAAAACCCTTTGAATTGTTAGGGAGATCATGGCGCTCGACGCTGAACTCAAGACGCAGATCATGACGGAGTACGCGACCAAGGAAGGGGACACCGGGTCGCCCGAGGTCCAGGTCGCGGTCCTCACCCGGCGTATCGCCGACCTCACCGAGCACCTGAAGGTGCACAAGCAAGACCACCACAGCCGTCGTGGTCTGCTGCTGCTGGTCGGTCGCCGCCGGCGGCTCCTGAACTACCTGCAGAAGTCCGACATCGCCCGGTACCGCGCGCTCATCGAGCGCCTGGGCCTGCGCCGGTAGCTGACGTGCGGGGGAGCGCACCTGTGACGGGTGGCTCCCCCAAGTCATAGCCGGGCCGGAACAACTCAACACGGCTCGGCGGAGCCACGCGCGAACGCTGGGCGTCGCACGACAAAGCAACACAGACAGAGCACAGACAGAGCACCCAAAACAGAGCGGCACGGCCGACGGCGCACCGCGCCGGTCCTCGGTAGTGGCTCTCGGGATCGCCCGCATCGGCGGGCGCCGTACGCGGACGATGGAACCAACGAACCGGAACCTCGCCGCATCGCGGACGCGGTTCGCGGCAATCGCGACCGGCGACTCCCGCGGGCTTCGATCGAAGACCGGCACCGCTTGGACAAGCACGCCAGGTCCGGTCGATGCCCAGACAAACAAGGAGTAAACGACTCAATGACCGAGCAATCTCTCGGCACCCACAGCAGCAAGGCCGTGATCGACAACGGTCCGTTCGGAACTCGCGAGATCACTTTCTCCACCGGGCGGCTGGCCCGGCAGGCGGCTGGGTCCGCGGTCGCACAGCTGGGCGAGACGGTCATCCTGTCCGCCACCACGTACAGCAAGCACCCGAAGGACCAGTTCGACTTCTTCCCGCTGACCGTCGACATCGAGGAGCGGATGTACGCCGCGGGTCGCATCCCCGGTTCGTTCTTCCGTCGCGAGGGCCGGCCCAGCGAGGACGCGATCCTGACCTGCCGCCTGATCGACCGCCCGTTGCGCCCGAGCTTCGCCAAGGGCCTGCGTAACGAGGTACAGATCGTCGGCACCGTGCTGGCGCTTGACCCGGCCCACCCGTACGACGTGGTGGCGATCAACGCGGCGTCGTTGTCGACCAAGCTGTCCGGCCTGCCCTACTCGGGTCCGGTCGGCGCCACCCGGGTGGCGCACGTCGACGGCCAGTGGGTTGCCTTCCCGACGCACGAAGAGCTGAGCCGCGCCACCTTCGACATGGTGGTCGCCGGCCGGGCCCTGGTCGATGGCGACGTCGCGATCATGATGGTCGAGGCGGAGGCCACCGAGCACACCATTACCCTGGTCACCGGCGGCGCCCCGGCGCCGACCGAGGAGGTCGTGGCCGGCGGACTCGAGGCCGCCAAGCCGGCCATCCGCGAGCTGTGCCGGGCCCAGCAGGAGCTGGCCGACATCGCCGCCAAGCCGGTTGCTGAGTTCCCGGTGTTCCTGGAGTACCAGGAGGACGTGCTGGCCGCGGTTGACGCCGCCACTCGCGCGGACGTCGCCGAGGCCCTGAAGATCGTCAGCAAGGCCGACCGCGAGGACGCCCTTGATCGCATCAAGGAGCAGGTCACCGAGCAGCTGGCCGGACAGTTCGAGGGCCGCGAGAAGGAGATCGGTGGCGCGTTCCGGTCGGTCACCAAGAAGGAGGTGCGCTCCCGCGTCCTCCGCGACCAGGTGCGTATCGACGGTCGCGGCCCGCGTGACATCCGGCCGCTGACCGCGGAGGTAGGCGTGCTGCCCCGGGTGCACGGCTCGGCCCTGTTCGAGCGGGGCGAGACCCAGATCCTGGGCGTGACGACGCTCAACATGCTGCGCATGGAACAGGCGCTGGACACCCTCTCGCCGGAGAAGTCCAAGCGCTACATGCACAACTACAACTTCCCGCCGTACTCGACCGGTGAAACCGGCCGGGTCGGCTCGCCGAAGCGCCGCGAGATCGGCCACGGCGCGCTGGCCGAGCGGGCGCTGATCCCGGTGCTGCCGTCGCGGACCGACTTCCCGTACGCGATCCGGCAGGTCTCCGAGGCGCTCGGCTCGAACGGCTCGACCTCGATGGGCTCGGTGTGTGCCAGCACCATGTCGCTGATGTACGCCGGCGTGCCGCTCAAGGCGCCGGTTGCCGGCATCGCGATGGGCCTGATCTCGGATGAGGTAGACGGTAAGACCTCGTTCATCACGCTGACCGACATCCTCGGTGCCGAGGACGCGTTCGGTGACATGGACTTCAAGGTCGCCGGCACCAGCGAGTTCGTCACCGCTCTGCAGCTCGACACCAAGCTCGACGGCATCCCGTCGGACGTGCTGGCCGCCGCGCTGGCGCAGGCGCACGATGCCCGCCAGACGATCCTCGGCGTGATGCAGGCGGCGATCGAGGCTCCGGGCGAGATGTCCGACTACGCGCCGAGGGTGACCACGGTGAAGATCCCGGTCGACAAGATCGGCATGGTGATCGGCCCCAAGGGCCAGACCATCAACGCGATCCAGGACGAGACCGGTGCCGAGATCTCGATCGAGGACGACGGCACCATCTACGTCGGAGCCACCAACGGTCCGGCCGCGGCCGCCGCGGTGGAACGGATCAACGCGATCGCCAATCCGACCATGCCGAAGGTGGGCGACAAGTTCCTGGGCACGGTCGTCAAGACCGCCGCCTTCGGCGCTTTCGTCTCGCTGCTGCCCGGCCGTGACGGCCTGCTGCACATCTCGAAGGTGGGCGACGGCAAGCGGGTGGACAAGGTCGAGGACTACCTCAACGTCGGTGACAAGGTTGAGGTCGTGATCGCCGAGATTGACCCGCGCGGCAAGGTCTACCTGGACAAGGTACGCCCGGAAGGCGCGCCGGCACCGGCAGCGAGCGAGGGCGGCCGCCGCGATCGTGGTGACCGCGGTGACCAGCCGGCCCGTGAGCCGCGCGAAGGCGGTGAAGGCGGCGACGAGCAGCGTCGCCGGCGGCACCGCTCCCGCTGAGCGCGGGGTTGACGCAGACTCGAAAGGGCGTAGGAATCCCTACGCCCTTTCGGGTTGTCGCAGTCAACGAACCGGTCGTCCACGACGTCGAGATCGTTCGATCGCAGGCAACCGGTGGGTTTGATCACTGACACCGGGCCGGCGTCGGCGCGCCGGCCGCTACCACCGACAACCGATAGGACAGGCGTGACCGAGACGACCACGCTCGCGACCGATCCGCTCGGCGGCACGGTGCGCCGCACCACGCTGTCGAACGGGCTGCGAGTTCTCACCGAAGCGATTCCGGCGATGCGCAGCGTCTCGTTCGGAATCTGGGTCGCGGTCGGATCCCGCGATGAGGACGACCACCTCTCCGGCGTCTCGCACTTCCTGGAACACCTGCTGTTCAAGGGCACCGGCACGCGCAGCGCGCTGGATATCTCGGCGAGCATCGAGGCGGTCGGTGGCGACACCAATGCCTTCACGGCTAAGGAGTACACCTGCTACTACGCGCGGGTGCTGGACGAGGACACCCCGCTCGCGATCGATGTGATGTGTGATCTGATCGCCGACTCGGTGCTTGCCGATCCGGACGTCGAGACCGAGCGTGGCGTCATCCTCGAAGAGATCGCGATGCGCGACGACGAGCCCAGCGACGAGGTACACGACCTATTCGTCGAGGCCATCTACGGCAGCGACACACCGCTGGGCCGGCTGATTTCCGGTACCGAGGAATCGGTCACGCCGATGACCCGGGATGACATCGTCGCGTTCTACCGTTCCCGCTACACGCCCGAGAACATGATCGTGGCCGCCGCCGGGAACCTGGACCACGCCCAAGTGGTGGATCTGGTCACGCGCCGCCCTCGACCGGGTCGGGTTCGGCCGGTCCAGCCAGGCCGAGCCCGTGCGGCACCGCTCGCAGGTCCCGCCCGCGCCGGTGCGTGCTCCCACCGTGGTGGTCCGTGAGAAGGAGACCGAGCAGGCCCATTTGGTCTACGGATGCCCGGCGCTGAGCCGGCTGGACGATCGGCGATTCGCGCTCGGGGTGCTGAACAACAGCCTCGGTGGCGGCATGTCGTCGCGGCTCTTCCAGGAGATCCGGGAGAAGCGCGGCCTGGCCTACTCGGTGTACTCGTACACATCCCAGTACGCCGACTCGGGCGTCTTCGCCGTCTATGCCGGCTGCGCGCCGGGCAAGGTCGACGAACTGCTCGCGCTGGTCCGCACCGAACTGGCCGAGGTGGCCGCCAACGGCCTCACCGATGCCGAGGTGCAGCGTGGCAAGGGCATGATGAAGGGCTCGCTGGTGCTCGGCCTGGAAGACACCGGCTCCCGGATGAGCCGGCTGGCGAAGGGCGAGATGCTCTACGACGACATGATGACCGTCGACGACCTGCTGGCCCGAGTAGACGCGGTCACAGCCGACGACGTTCGTGCGGTGGCGGCCGACATCCTCAGCCGCGCCATGACGCTGGCCGTCGTCGGGCCGTTCGACGGGCACGACTTCAGCGTGGTCTGATCCGGTCGGCGGTCGGCGGTCGGCGGTCGGCGGTCGGCGGTCGGCGGTCGGCTCGGATGGCGATGCACTGACGTACCGCGCCTGATCGGCTAGGTTGAGCCGGTGAGTGACGAACGCGAACCAACCCGGATCGGCGTGCTGGGTGCACGCGGGCGCATGGGGGTCGAGGTCTGCCGCGCCGTCCAGGCGACAGCGGACATGGAACTGGTCGCCATGATCGATCAGGGCGATTGGCTGTTCAACGCGTCCGATGCCGGGGCCGAGGTGCTGGTCGACTTCACCAACCCGGACGTCGTCATGGACAACCTGCACTGGGCGATCGACCAGAACATCAATGTGGTCGTCGGGACCAGCGGCTTCACCGAGCAGCGGCTGGACCAGATCGGTACCTGGCTGCGGCAAAAGCCGGACGTCGGAGTGATGGTCATTCCGAACTTCGCGATCGGCGCGGTGCTGATGATGGAGTTCGCCGCCCGGGCGGCCCGGTTCTTCGACTCGGTGGAGATCATCGAGCAGCACCACCCGAACAAGCTGGACGCGCCCAGCGGTACCGCCACGCGTACCGCCCAGGTGATCGCGGAAGCCCGGGCCGAGGCGGGCAAGGGCAAGATGCCCGACGCCACCGCCTCGGAGCGGGCCGGTGCCCGGGGCGCCGAGATCGACGGAGTGCGGGTCCACTCGGTACGGGCGGCCGGCCTGCTCGCCCACCAGGAAGTGCTGTTCGGCGCGGCCGGCGAGACGCTCACCATCCGGCACGACTCGTACGACCGGATCTCGTTCATGCCGGGCGTACTGCTGGCGATCCGGTCCGTGCTGAAGCGGCCCGGACTGACCGTCGGCCTGGAGTCCCTGCTCAGTTAGTCGGTCCCGCCCCGGCCGCGTCGTCGGGCGTTGCCGTGAGAGACGTATGCAGCCGGACCTGCGAGACCAGCAGGTCGTCGACATCCAGCGAACGGGTAGCGCCGTCAACGGCCCAGCCGGCCGACGTCAGGAACGCGCGGGTCGGCTTGTCACGCTCGTACGCCCAGGCCACCGCCGTCGTGAATCCGTCTTCCCGCCACAGGTCCACGGTCGCGGCGAGCAGCCGGCTGCCGTGCCCGCGACGGCCCCACCGTGGTTCGACCAGGATGTCGGTGATGGCGGCGGTGTCCTCGGGCAGTGGTTTCTCCTCCGGCGCCAGCGCGGCGTCGTCCGCCGGGCCGGAGGCGGCGAAGCCGACTACGTAATCGCTTTCGGCCTGTTCCACCGCGATGAGGACGCGGTGGCGCGGTGACGGTGGCTCGGTGATCGCTTCGGTCCACCGCTCGCCCATCCACGCCTGGTCGAGGTCGGCCAGGATCGAGGCCGGCAGCAGCGTGCGGTATGCGGTGCGCCAGGTGGATAGCTGAAGCCGCGCGATCTCCGGTGCGTCGGCCGGCCGGGCTGGACGGACGAATCCCAGGGACATGCGCCCAGCCTAGTAGGCGGCGATGGCGAGCCCGGCCGGCCTATGACGTTCCCGGGCCGGCCTACGACATCACTGGCTAGGCCGGTGCTGCCGGCTGGGCTCCGGTGGGTGGTTCGTCTCCGGTGGGTGGTTCGTCTCCGGCTGTCGGCTCGTGGAGGGACAGCCGGTACCGGACCACCGCCACGGCCGCCTCGTCCGGCGATCCGGCACCCGCGACGAAGGTGTCGACTCCGCCATCGCGACCGAACCCGTACCGCTCGTAAAACCGGTGGCTCTGCGGCGTGTCCCGGGCCGTCCAGAGCACCACCTGCTGGTACCCGCGACGGCGCAACTCGGCGACCGCGGCGTCAGTCAGCGCGCGGCCGATGCCCGTCGACCAGCGATCCGGGTCGACGTAGATGGCGGAGATCTCGCCGGTCGCCGCCTCGCTGGTAGCCGCCGCGGCGGTACCGACGTCGGCTGATCCTCGCTCGTCCGGCGTGCCGTGCGGGCGGGGGTCCCCGCAGGTCACGAAACCGACGATCGCTCCACCGTCCTCGGCGACCAGGGTGAAGTTCTCCTCCTGACGGTCGAACGTGTAGGAGGCCGCTCGCCGGTGCGGGTCCAGTCCATCGAGCAAGCTCTGAGGGAACACCCCGATGAATGCGGCCTGCCAGCCGCGGACGTGGACGGTGGCAACAGCGAGCGCATCGTCCGGAGTCGGTCGTCTAACCGTGATCACCTCTCGTTGGTACGCGCTGCCGGCACCGGCCGTCAACGCATTTTGCACCGTGGCCGACCTCCGTAGGCCGCGGTGACTGGGACTCGTGCGGTGCTCCGCGCCGTGACGTCCCGGATCCGTCACGTACTGGATTGGTGAGGTGCCGTGGGGTGGCCGGGCGGGCGGGCGGTGGTTCGCCGGCGCAGCCGAGGCCAGATTGTCAGGGGTTCGGGTTAGCGTCGGCGGCGATGGAATCGTTGACTGAACCCGCACCTTCCCCGGCCGGTGTGTCTTCACCGGCTGCGGTGCCCTCACCGGCTGCCGCTTCTGCCTCCGTTGTGGCTGATCGGGCCGCGGCGGATGTCGGGACCGACCTCGCAGACCGACCGGCAGATGTCGCGGTACCGGCTGGCCGCCGCTCCGGCACCCCGCCGCTCCGGCCCACCCGCCGGCCGCGCAGGACACGCGACTTCCTGACCAAAGCGCAGGCTCGGCGGATCGCGGTCGCGGCCACCGGCCTGAACGACGCCCGCCCGGCCGGGCCCGTCACGGCACGGCATCTCTCCCGGGTGCTGGATCGCGTCGGGGTGTTGCAGATCGACTCGGTGAACGTGCTGCAGCGGGCCCACTATCTCCCGCTGTACAGCCGGCTCGGGCCGTACCCGACCGAGTTGCTGGACCGGGCCGCCTATCGCAAGCCCCGGCGCGTCTTCGAGTACTGGGGGCATGTCGCTTCGTACCTTCCGGTGGAGCTGTATCCGCTGATGCGGTGGCGGATGCGCAACGGTAAGACCTGGGGTGAGGTGATGCGGATCGCCGAGCGCCGACCGGACCTGGCCGAGTGGGTCCGTGACGAGATCACGGTCAACGGCCCGCTGACCGCGGCCCAGCTTGAGGCCGATTTGCCGAAGCCCAAGGGCAACTGGGGCTGGAACTGGTCGGACGCGAAGTACGTCCTGGAGTACCAGTTCCTACGTGGCGAGGTGCTGGTGGCGTCCCGGGACAGCTCCTGGGCGCGCCGGTACGACCTGGCCGAGCGGGTGATCCCGCCGCACATCCTGGCGCTGCCGACTCCGAGTGACGATGAGGCCTACCGCGCGCTGGTCGAGCTGTCCGCCCGCTGCCTGGGCGTGGCCGACTATGCGGAGATTCGCGATTACTTCCGGATGCCGGTGGCGGCGTTGAAGACCGCGATCGGCGAACTGGTTGAGGCCGGCGTGCTCATTCCGGTCGAAGTAGAGGGCTCGAAGGGAACGTCGTACCTGCATGCCGGCGCGCGGATCCCGCGTCGCGTGACCGCGTCGACCCTGATCAGCCCGTTCGATCCGATCGTCTGGCATCGTGGCCGCACTGAGCGGTTCTTCGACTTCTCTTACCGGATCGAGATCTACGTGCCGGCGCCGAAGCGCGTTCATGGTTACTACGTGCTGCCGTTCCTGCTGGGCGACCGGTTCGCCGCTCGCGTCGACTTGAAGGCCGACCGCCAGGCCGGCGTGCTCCGGATTCCGGCCGCCCACGCGGAGCCGGGCGCGCCACCGCACACCGCGGAGGCGCTCGCCGCCGAGATGGTCCGGCTGGCCGGCTGGCTGGGGCTCGGTGCGATCGCTTCGCCGGGCGGGGGAGATCTGGCCGAGCCGCTGGCGGCGGAACTCAAGATCCACGGCGTGGAAGCCTGACAACGGTGGCTGCGGTCACAGGCAGCCGGTGTACGGTGACTTCTACCCGGCATATCCATGCCGATGACCTTGCGAATCCAAGGCAAATACCCGACACAGCCACGGCGGGCGGCATAGCCCGGGGCGATACTGCGATCACGCGACAGTGATCACGCGACGGTGAGGCGGCCAGATGACTCAGACGCAGGAGGCGGTCCCGGCAGCTCCGGCTGTCTACCTCGTGCCTAAGGAAGACCGGTTCAGCCGCTTCATGATCAACCTATGGACCCGGTCCCCGACGTGGTTCGCGCCGCTAGCGGTGCTGATGTGCTTCGGCGGCGCCGTGGCCTATACCTTCCTGACGCATCCGACGAGCGCTGACGCCGCCTCATCGCCGAACTGCATCATCAAGCTGACCACCGGTTTCGACTGTCCGGGCTGCGGCGGCACCCGCGCTTTCTACTACCTGCTGCACGGCAATATCCCGGCCGCTGCCCGCAGCCACATCCTGGCCGTGTTCGCGGCGCCGTATCTCGTGTACATGTACATCGCCTGGGCCGGCAACCTGGCCTTCGGATGGAAGCTGCCGATGCTGCGGCTGACCCCCAAGGCCATCTCGATCTTCCTGGCCGTCTGGTTTGGTTTCGCGGTCCTGCGCAACCTGCCGTGGGCGCCGTTCAACTGGTTCTTCGTCTAGCCGCGAGGCCCCGGCCAAGGCTGCGAGGCCCCGGCCAAGGCTGGGCGCGATCATGGTTTTGCCCCGAGGCCCGGCCCCGCCAGCGGAGGTTGGCGGGGCCGGGCTAACTGGAGGGACGGCCGAGGTAGGGCAGGGGATCCCAGGCCCAGGGTTCAGACAGCGGCGGCGGTACGGCGGACGGCGATGTCCCCGCTCAGCGTGCGTACGTGCAGGGTCAAGCCGGCCGATCCACCCGCCGGGGCGGCATCGCTGACGGCTAGATCGCTCGTCGTGCTGCCGGAAACGGTGCTCAGGTCCAGCCACACCGACGTACCTTCGGCAATGCCGATCTCGACATCGCCGGAGGCGGAATTCAGCCGGGCCGATCCAGTGGAGGCGCGACCGATGCGGATATTGCCGCTCGCGGTGTGCGCCTTGACCGAGCCACCGACCGATTCGGCGGTGACATCACCGCTGGCGCTGCGCGCGCTCAGGCTGCCGCCGACGTCACCGCCACGAATATCGCCCGAAGCGGAGTGGGTCGTCAGGTCGCCGCCGACCTGACCGAAGCGGGTGTCGCCGCTGGCCGAGTTCCGGCTCAGATCACCGGCCACGTCGTCGATTCGCAGGTCGCCGGAGGCGGTCTTGATGGTGGCCGAGGCGTAGCGCCCGCTGCACTGCACGTCGGCCGACGCGGTGGAGATCTCGATTCGGCTGTCCAACGGCAGGCGGACCTGGATGTCAACCGACGGGCTGCGGCGCACCACAAAGCCCCGGACCTGCGGTGTCTCGACGAGCAGGGAGTCGCCGTTCATCTCGACACGGGTGTCGGTAGCCGCGCTGTGGGATGCTTCACCGCCGCCGGTTGGCCGGACCTCGACCTCGACGGTGGGGCGATCCTCGGCGATGACGGTGACCGTGCCGGACAGCGAGCGAATGACGGCACTGATCGGGCCGGTTACTTCGAATTCGGGCATGGCAGGCTCCAACGGGTACGACGTGATCAGGCGATATGGGCGGAACGGGCAATGGCGGGGCTGGGAAGGTCGCGGGGCTGGGCCGGCGTGGCGAGTGACCGGCCGAAGCCGGGTCAGGCTTGCGCGAACCCGGTCACGCGGCGGCCGGTGCGCACCACCGTCGGATTGCCTCGTCCAGGCGACAGCGCGGCGGCCACCGCCCGGACCAGCCAGGCGTTGACCGAGATGCCCTCGGCGCTGGCGGCCCGCTCGGCCTGCTCTTTGAGCTGCTCGGGCAGGCGTAGCGTGATGCGGGCAAGATCGCCGGCATCGGCGGGCATCGGAGCGACCGGCGCCTCCATCGCCGACGCCGTCTCGGTGACCGTCAGATCCGCTTCCCGACCTCGCAGGCGGACGTCAACGGCCCCGGAACCGAGCTTCGCGGTAATCTCGGCCGCCGCCTCGGACAGCGCTTCAAGCAGGCACAGCCGGGCCGACGCGTCGAGAGAGGTGGCCAGCATCTCGGCGGCACGGACCACGTCCGGCCCGCCGGGGGCGGCGCTGGCATTGAGGTCGCGCTGTAGACCTTCGATGTATGGCGTCAAGTCCATGACATCACTATGACGTCAAGTAGCCGTCATGTCAATGTCGACGATGATGTCGTCGAAATGACGCCGAAAACACGTTCCGGCGCCATGTCATGCCCGTACCCGGGACATCGGCGACTAGGCTCCTGAGGAAACGCGGGCGCCTCGTCTGAGGCCAGAGGGGGAGGGGGAAGCGTGCCGCGGACGGTGACGTTGATCGCCTGGACTCAGTTCCAGGCACCCTCAGACATCCCGTGGGACACCGATGCCGGAGGTGGGCAGGCGCTCGCCGAGTTCGCCGGCCGTGCGTGCTACGAATCCTGGCACAAGCCGAACCCGCGGACCGCGACCAACGCCGGCTACCTGCGCCACATCCTGGAAGTCGGTCACCTGTCGGTGATCGAGCACGCCAGCGCCACCTTCTACATCACCGGCGTGTCCCGATCGCTTACCCACGAGCTGGTCCGGCACCGGCACTTCTCGTTCAGCCAGTTGTCGCAGCGTTACGTCCCGGCGGACCCGGACGGCGCCGTCGTGGAGCCGGAGGTGATCGCCGCGGATCCGGAATTGCACAAGCTCTTCGCCGAGGCCACCGCCGCGAGCACGGCGGCGTACCAGCGGCTGCTTGACGGCCTGCAATCGCGTGCCGGCGCCGGTGCGTCGAGCGCGACATTGCGGGCCAAGCAGGCCCGGCAAGCGGCACGCTCGGTACTGCCGAACGCGACCGAGACGAGCATCGTCGTCACCGGTAACTACCGGGCCTGGCGGCACTTCATAGCGATGCGCGCATCCGAGCACGCCGATGTGGAGATCCGCGAGCTTGCGGTGGACTGCCTGGAGCAACTGCAGCGGCTGGCGCCGAACGCGTTCGGTGACTTCAGCGTCGCCACCTTGGCTGACGGCAGTCGCATCGCGGCGAGCCCCCTGGTACCCGAGGTTTGACCCACACCGGCCGGTGCGCGCCCGGCATCCGGATCCACCACGCCGCGGGGGACCGACCGGCTGAGCACCGGCGGGCGGGTAACCAAAGGGCCGACAATGAGCAGCATGAATACCGCCACCGACCTAAGCGCCACGACAGATACCCCAGATACCTCAGGAAAGTCAGGTTCGACATGACAGACACGCCACTTCCACACGGATCTCCGCTGCCGTTCGGCCGCATGCTGACGGCGATGGTGACGCCGTTTCTCGTGGACGGCTCGCTCGACATCGACGGCGCCGCCCGGCTGGCCACCTACCTGGTCGACGAGCAGGGCAACGACGGGCTGGTGATCAACGGCACCACCGGCGAGGCGCCCACGACCACCGACGCGGAGAAGGAGACCCTGCTGCGCACCGTGGTGGACGCGGTCGGCGACCGGGCCTACGTGGTGGCCGGCGTGGGCACCAACAACACGCGCCACACCATCGAGCTGGCCCAGGCCGCCGAGAAGGCCGGCGTGCACGGGCTGCTGGTGGTCACGCCGTACTACAACCGGCCGCCCCAGTCCGGATTGATCGAGCACTTCACGGCGGTCGCCGACGCGGTCGAGACGTCGGTGATGCTGTACGACATCCCCGGACGGGCGGGCGTGCCGATTCAAACCGAGACCCTGGTACGCCTGGCCGAGCACCCGCGGATCGTGGCGGTCAAGGACGCCAAGGGCGACCTGGTCGGGACCTCCTGGGTAACCACCCGGACCGGTCTGGCGATCTACTCCGGAGACGACGCGTCCACGCTGCCGATCCTCGCGGTCGGTGGTGTCGGTGTGGTCGGCACGTCAACGCACTTCTCCGGCGCCGGTACCAAGAAGATGATCGAGGCGTTCACCGCCGGCGACGTCTCGGCCGCGCTGGAGTGGCACCACACGTTGCTGCCGATCTACACCGGCGTGTTCAAGACCCAGGGCGCGATCCTGGTCAAGGCGGGGCTCAATCACATTGGTTTGCCGGCCGGCCCGATGCGCCTCCCGCTCGTGGACGCGACCGACGCCGAACTGGAGACATTGATCGTTGACGCCGCCGCGGCCGGTATTCGGCTGCAAGCCGCTGGGGCCGCCCGATGAGCCTGCCGCACGCCGAACTCGACACGCCAGGCCCATTGCCGATGGGTGCACTCCGGGTGATGCCGCTGGGCGGACTCGGGGCAATCGGCCGCAACATGACCGTCTTCGAGTACGGCGGCAAGCTTCTGGTCGTCGACTGCGGCGTGCTGTTTCCGGACGTCGACCAGCCGGGTGTGGACCTGATCCTGCCGGATTTCTCCGCGATCATGGACCGTCTCGATGACATCGAGGCGATCGTGCTCACCCATGGGCATGAAGATCACATCGGTGCGGTGCCGTACCTGCTGGCCCACAAGACCGATATTCCGCTGGTTGGATCGCAGTTCACCCTCGCGCTGGTTGAGGCGAAGCTGGCCGAGCGGCGGATCACGCCGTACACCCTGACCGTTCACGAAGGCAACAGCGAGCGCCTCGGCCCGTTCGAGTGCGAATTCTTCGCGGTGAACCACTCGATTCCGGACGCGCTGGCCGTGGCCGTCAAGACCGCGGCCGGGGTGGTCCTGCATACCGGCGACTTCAAGATGGACCAGCTGCCGCTCGATGGCCGGGTCACCGATCTCGCCGGGTTCGCCCGTCTCGGCGGCCAAGGCGTCGACCTGCTGCTGTCCGATTCGACCAATGCCGAGGTGCCGGGCTTCGTCGCGCCCGAGCGGGACATCGGCCCGGTGCTGGACTCCATCTTCGGCAAGGCTCAAGGCCGGATCATTGTGGCGTCGTTCGCTTCGCACGTGCACCGGGTCCAGCAGGTGATGGACTCCGCTCACGTGCACGGCCGGAAGGTCGCCCTGGTCGGCCGTTCCATGGTCCGGAACATGGGAATCGCCCGTGACCTCGGGCTGCTGCACATACCGCCTGGGTTGGTGGTCAGCCTGGACGAGGCGACGGCGTTGCCGGCCAACGAGATCGTGCTGATGTCGACCGGCTCTCAGGGCGAGCCGATGAGCGCGCTGGGCCGGATGGCCACCGGCGACCACCGCCACATCAGCATCGCGCCGGGCGACACCGTGGTGCTGGCATCGTCGCTGGTTCCGGGCAACGAGACCAGCGTGTACCGGGTGATCAACCAGCTGTCCCGGGCCGGCGCGTTCGTGGTGCACAAGGACGTCGCACGCGTGCACGTCTCCGGCCATTCGCCGGCCGGTGAGTTGCTGTACGTGCTGAACGTGGTGCGGCCCAGCAACTTCCTGCCGGTACACGGCGAGTGGCGGCACTTGCGCGCGCACGCGCGCCTCGCGGTGGAGTCCGGAGTCGCCGAGGACCGTGTGGTGATCTGCGAAGACGGGGACGTGGTCGACCTCATCGACGGCCGGATCCACCTGGTCGGGCACGTGAAGAGCCGCTACGTGTACGTCGACGGCCTCGCCGTGGGTGACGTCGGCGAATCGTTGCTGACCGAGCGCCGGATCCTCGGCGACGGCGGCTTCATCGCCGCGACGGTCGTGGTCGACTCGGTGACCGGCAAGGTGGTCGGCGGCCCGATGGTCTCCGGCAAGGGCTTCAGCGAGGACCCGGCGGCCTTCGACGAGGTGATCCCGATCGTCACCGAGGCACTGGACCGGGCGGCGCTCGACGGGATCTCCGATCCGCACCAGCTTCAGCAGGTGGTGCGGCGCACCGTCGGGCGATGGGTCAACGACCGCTATCGCCGGCGGCCGATGATCGTGCCGAGCGTGGTCGAAGTCTGAACCAGCCGGTCAGGCCCGCGGCGTGGCCGGCGGCAGCTCAACCAGATGCCGCCGGCCGGACTCGGTCCAGCCGAGCGAGCGGGCGGTGGCCAGCATCGGCACGTTGGCCGCACTGATGCTGGAGGTGAGGGTAGCCACGTCTGGGCGTTCGGTGCATAGCCGGTGGGTGAGCCGGGATTTGACCGCGGCGCCGAGACCCCGGCCGCGATGACCGGGCACCACTACGGTGTCGGCTTGCCCAGCGCCCGCCGCCGTGGTCTCGATCTCGGTGACGGCGACCACCGAGCCGGCGAAGACCACGGCGCCGACCATGAGACCGTCGTGCTCCCAGCTCCGAACACGCTCCGGCGTCCACGTCGGATCGAGCTGATGCGCCGCCCCAGGGGCGTCGCCGATGAAGCACTTGGCCGCCGCGTACGAGGCGAGCAGGCGCTCGGGCGCCCGGCCGGTCCACGTCACCCACTCGTACCCCGCGGCCAGCGGGCGCGGCGGCGGCGCATCGGCCAGCCGAAGTCGCATGACGACCAGCCGATTGACCACGATCGCGCCCAGAGCCGCAGCGAACCGGTCACCGGGCTGGCCGGCCAGCACCACCGATCGCAGCCGGCCGGTACATGCCACCCGTACCGCCCCGGCGAGGGCCCGGCCCGCGCCGCGACGCCGCGCTGCGGGATCGACGTAGAGCCGCACAAACGTCGCGTCTCGATCATCCCGAGCAAGCGCGGCCCCGACGATCGCGTCGTCGTCGCGCGCGCACCAGCGCGGATCGTCCGACGGCTTGACCGGCGGATCAGTCGGTGTGCCGGACTCGGCCGAGTAGGTCCGGTAGAACAGCCCGCTCCAGCCATCGAAGTTCGGGTCGGCCGGGGTGATCTCGGTGATCGTCAGCACGGTGCGAGTGAAGCACACACGTGTGGTGGTGGTCGTGTGCCGCGCGGCTACAAGGCATCGCGCTACAAGGCATTGCGGGCTACGGGGGCATTCGTCTACGCCGTCCGCCCGGTCAAGCAACTCTGGCCGGATACGGTCAGCCTGCCTCCCGCGCTGCCCCATCGAGCTGCTGGGCGCGGACCGCGCGTACCACCTCGTCGCGTTCCTCGGACAGGATCCGCCGAACCACGGGCGCGGGCGACTCCGAGGCCAGGTACTCGTCGGTGCGCGTGACCAGATCGGGGGAGGCAAGCAGTGTCGGGTACAGCGACCTGGTCAGCATCGAAGCGATCTCGGCGGGCCGGGTCGCCCAGATCTCCCGGATCGCCTGGAAGTACGGCTCGACGTAGCGCTCGAGCAGATCCAGCTGAGTCGGCTGAGCGAACCCGCTATGCCTGCGCCGGCTGCCGACGATCGCCTCGATGACGCCGTTGGCCAGGTCGGTCTGGTTGACTGCTTGCTCCCACGCTTCCGCCTTGGCAATCGCGGTGGGCCGACTGGCCAGTGCGCTGGCGGCCCTCTCGGTTCCGGATGTGGTCCGGTCGGCGTCGAGCTCGGCCCCGATCTCGCGATCGGCCAGCCGGCCCGACCGTGCCAGGGCGGTCACCAATTGCCAGCGCAGGTCGTTGTCGACCGCCAGCCCCCCGATTGCGACCGAGCCGTCGCGAAGCCCGGCCACCAGGTCGAGGTCGTCGTCGCCGACCGCGACACGGGCGAAGAACCGGGCCCACGCAAGCTGGTGGTCGCTGCCGGAGGCGGCGCGCTCCAGGCGCTCGCGAGCGGCCCGGGACAGCGTCATCCGGGTCTGCGCCCGCTCGTCCGGCGCCACGTACAGGTCGACGGCGATGTGCAGGTTCGCGTGCGCGGCGTTGACCATGCCGATGTCGGTCTCGGCGTCGAGTGATCGCAGCGCCAGATCGATGTAGTCACGCGCGGCCAGCTCGGCGTTGCGGGTCATGTCCCAGGTGGCCTGCCAGCACACGGCCCGTGGCAGCGAATCGGCGAACGCACCGATGCTCAGTTCCCGGAGCGTGGCCAGCGACGCGTCGTCGAAGCGCAGCCGGGCGTAGGTCAGGTCGTCGTCGTTGACCATCATGAAAGCGGCGTCGTCGCGGCCGTCCAGCGCCAACTCGGTCCGGCCGCCGGCCAGGTCCAGTTCCTCACGGTGCGTGCGGACCAGGTGGTTGCCGCTCCGGTCGTACCAGCCCATGGCAATACGGTGCGGGCGCGCCGGCTCCCCGTCCTGGTTGATGACCAGGAGGTTGCCAACACGTTCGGCGCGTAGCGTGTTCGGCCCCGCGGTCTGCAGCCACAGACGCGACCACTCAGTCAGATCACGGCCGGACGTCTTCTCCAGCGCCCGCAGCAAGTCATCCAGCGTCGTGTTCGCCCACGCGTGCTCGGCGAAGTACTGCCGGATGCCGGCGAAGAACTCGTCGGCTCCGGTGTAGGCGACCAACTGCTTGAGCACCGAGGCACCCTTGGAGTAGGTGATCCCGTCGAAATTTGCGTCCACGTCGTCGAGGTCGCTGATGTCGGCCACGATCGGGTGCGTCGACGGCAGCTGGTCCTGGCGTAGCGCCGCCGCCTTGGCGCTGTTGGCGAACGTCGTCCAGGCGTCGGACCACCGGGTTACCTCGGCCATCGCCAGGCTCGCCATATAGGTCGCGAACGACTCCTTCAGCCAGGTGTCGTCCCACCACTTCATCGTCACCAGGTCGCCGAACCACATGTGCGACAGCTCGTGCAGCAACGTGGTGTTGCGGCGCTCGTACTCAGCGTCGGTCGCCTTCGACCGGTACACGTACGACTCGTTGGCCGTGACGCATCCGGCGTTCTCCATCGCCCCGATGTTGTACTCCGGCACGAAGATCTGGTCGTACTTGGTGAACGGGTACGGGCTGCCGAATTTCTCGACGAAGAAGTCCATGCCGCGCTGGACGGTCTGGAACGACTGGCCCGCGTCGAGGTGGCCGGCGACCGACGCGCGGCACGCGATGGCCATGGGGATGACCTGGCCGTCCGCGGTGGTGTGCTGGTCACGCTCGACGTGGTACTCGCCCGCGCAGACCGCGGTGATGTAGGTCGAGATCCGCGGGGTGGGCGCGAACCGCCAGGTGCGTACGCCGTAGTCGGTCTCTTCGGGATCCGGCGTCGCCGAGTTCGAGAACACCTCCCAGGTGGCCGGCGCGGTCACGGTGAACTGGAAGGAGGCCTTGAGGTCGGGCTGCTCGAAGGTGGCGAAGACGCGGCGAGCGTCGGGCACCTCGAAGTGGGTGTAGAGGTAGACCCGTCCGTCGGCCGGGTCGACGGTCCGGTGCAGACCCTGCCCGCTGTTGGAGTAGGCGCAACTCGCGGCCACCCGTACGGTGTTGTCTGCCCGCAGGTCGTCCAGGACGATCCGGCCGCCGGAGAACACCGTCTCAGGATCGAGCCGTCGGCCGTTGAGCGTCACCTCGTCCACCCACGGCGCCACCAGATCAAGGAAGGTGGACGCGCCGGGCTCGGCGGCGGTGAACGCGATGGTGGTCACGGAACGGAAGGTTTCGGCCTCCGCCGGCCGCGTTCGGAAATCAAGATCGACCTGGTACGCCGAGATCGTTATCAGATCACTCCGGCGCCGTGCTTCGTCGCGCGTCAGGTTCGTCCCCGCCATCTCATGAGGCTAACTCCCGGCACCCGGGCCGGGTGCCCGCGGTGCCCAAGACCGCGACGGGTCTGGCGATCGGCGGCCACCTGTGACAACCTGAGCTGCCTTCATGACGCACCGGCCGGGCCGGGCGGCCCGAGGCGCTGCCAGTCACGTCACCGGACACTGCGGGGAAACGGATGCGCAATACCACCTTCGCCATCAAGGTCATCGGGCTGCTGGTCGGCTTCTACGTCCTGTGTGTGGGGATCGTGGGCGGGCTGATCGTCCTCGATATGCTCGCCATTCGGTTCTCCAACTGGAGCGGCGCTGGCCGGATCGTGATCCTGCTGCTTCTGGCCACGTTGGCCGCCATCATCGTGGTGGTTCGCGGCGTATTCGTCTCTATTCGGTCACGCAAGCCGCCGGGCGTCAAGATCATCAAGGCTGAGGAGCCGGTGCTGTGGCAGCGTGTCCAGGACCTGGCCGCGGCCGTCGGCACCCGGGCGCCGAAGGACATCCGCCTGGTGTCGGCGGTCAACGCGGCGGTGTGGGAGGACTCGCACCTGCTCGGCCTGATTCCCGGCAAGCGGCACATGATGATCGGGGTACCGCTGCTGCTCGGGCTGACCCCGGCCCAACTGGACGCGGTCATCGCACACGAACTGGGGCATTACAGCGGTCGGCACGCTCAGCTCGGCGGGCTCGTCGGGCGCACCCGGGCGAACGTGCTGAGCGCCATGTACGCCGCCCAAGGCCGCAAGCGGAAAAGCGGTAAGCGGTCGTCGCTCCGGCTGCCCGGCTCAGACGTGTACGCCGCCCTGTTCACCGCGTACGCCAAGCGCGTGCTGCTGGTCACCGAGAATGCCAGCCGCCATCAGGAGTACGCCGCCGACCGGGTGGCCGCCGCGATCGCCGGCCGTGAGGCGGCCGCTTCGGCGCTGCGAGAGCTGCCGGTCCTGGATGCCGCCTTCGACTTCTACCTGGACCGCTTCCTGAGCGCCGGGCTGGGAGCCAACCTGTTGCCGCCGCCGGCCGAGGCGCTGGGCGGCTTCGGGGCGCTGCTGGCCGACGAGTCCCGGCTGGCCGAGCTGGGCGAGATCCGCCGGAACCCGCCGGTGCGGGAGCCGGACCCGTACGACTCACATCCGCCGATGGCCGACCGGATCGCGGCGATCGAGGCGATGCCGGCGACCGACCGGATCCCGGTACCGCCGGTCGTCGGCGGCGACACGGCCCGAGCCATCCGGTTGCTGGTCAACCCGATCGCGGCACTCAGCTCGGTGAGCCTCGACCTGCTCGACAGCGAGCTGAAGAAGGGCCGGCAAGCCGTCGACTGGAACACGCTCGCTCAGGCCGCCGCGATGCACCGCGGGTCGGAGGGCAGCGCCGCGCTGCGCCAAGTGGTGGAGCGGATGACCGGGCAGCCGGCCCGGCTGGCCTCGCTGGTCGCGCTCTGCGACGCCGGCCGGTACCGGGACATCCTGGCCGCGCTGCCGATGCTTGACGGCGCTCGCAGCGCGGTCCCCGGCGGCCGGGTTGCCCGCGAGTTCGCGAAGACCCAGCTCACCTACCAGTTGCGCGCGTGGATCAACCTGGAGTTCGGCGCCGCCGGGCGGATGCGATGGCGGCATGACTGGTCGCAGGTCACCGGACGCCGCGAGCTGCACGGGGTTACCGAGGACGAGATCGACGCCGCTGTCGTCGGTGCGGCCGCGATCGCCCCGGATTTCGGCCCGCTGCGGTCGCTGACGATGCCGGCCCCGGCCGCGCCCGGCGTGATTGGTACATCCGCCGGCACTACCGCGATCGGAGTATCCGCATGAGCCCGGCCAAGACCACCGTGCCGCCGTCGGCCAGCCGCACCATCGACGCCGCCGCCTACGGGTTCGTCCCGGCTGCCGACGTCAATCCCGATTACGCGGGTCCGAACGCTGACCGGGACCCGCTGCTGCACTACGTCGCGACCGGCGACTGGGCAGCCATCGAGAACCTGATGCGCAGCATGGAGCGCCGTTCCGAGCGCCGGTTCGAGGCGCTGTGGATACTCGGCAAGGCCGCGGTCGTCGAGGATGCGTGGCTGGATGCCTGGCTGGCGGCCGTGCCGGACAGTGTGGACGCCATCTGCGCGCAGATGAATTCCATGGTGAAGGTGGCCTGGGAGATCCGGACCGGACAGCAGCCGCAGCATGTCAGCCGGGACCGATGGGACGGGTTCTTCCGGCTGCTGCGACAGGTCCCGTCGCTGCGGGAGCGGGCCGTCGCGCTGGCGCCCGATGATCCGGCACCGCACATCGAGATGCTGACCGCCGCGATGGGCCTGCAATGGTCCAATGATGACTTCCGGGCGCTGTGGTCGGACGTAGTGGCCCGGGTACCACACTCGGTGGCCGCCGCGGTGCGGGCGCTGGCCTACTGGCGGCCCCGGTGGTTCGGTTCGCTCGAACTGATCCAGAGCTTCGTGGACACGGTCGAGGCGGACGCACCGCTCGGCGCGATGCTGTCTCAGTTACGGCTGGAGATGCTCTACACGGAGCTGCGGCCGGACGCGGCGCCGGCGCGTACCGAGTTCGACCGGAGCGACGACGTGCGGTCCGCGATCGAGGCCGGGCTGGCCGACGCGGAGGCCGCCGACCCATCCAACGTGCGCCTTCCGTTTCTTCGCCACTGGCTGGCCTTCTGGCTGCACCTGTCCGGTCGCGACTACGAGGCGATCGAGCAGTTCCGGGCGATCGGCGGGTACAGCGGGGCCGCGCCCTGGACGTACTGGACCAATGCGAAGGCCGAGTTCACCGCTACCCGGGCCACCGCGGTCGCCCGGTGGGAGGACGGCGGGCGGGTGACCGGTTGACGGCGGCTTTCGGTGCGCTAACCGCGGACCACGTCGCCCTCGAGTGCGATCTGTCCGGTCCGCAGTTCGTTGGCCAGGATCTCCAGCAACCGCAGGTTCGGAATCAGGTGCACCGATACCACCGTGAACAGGGAGAAGCGATCCTTGACCTTCACCGAAAAGTTGGTACCGGGCAGTTCGACGGCGATCACGTCCGGCAACGGCACGGTCTTCTTTCCGGGACGGATTCCGTTGACGCTCACCGCGATCGGGCCGAACTGGACCTCGGTGCCGGCCGCCGGCGCCTCGCGCATCCGCGGCAGCGCGGCGCGGGCGGCCTGGACGCTGATGTGGTATCCGACTTCGCCCATGTTCTCTTTGAGCATCGGCGACCGAAAGACGTGCCAGAGCAGCCAGATGCCCAAGCCATCCGGAGTACACGCGACGCCGACGATCAGGTTCAGGATGATGACATGCCAGCCCTGGCGCCGGCCGCGCCTCGCGCAGACCACTTGAGCGTCGGCCCGGATGAGCCGCTTGCGGTATCGGCCGAACCCGGCGGCTGGAATTAACCTGTGAGGTATGGGGTTCCGGGCGCTCATGTACGCGATCGTCGCGTTCCATTTCCTGGCCATCGGCTACCTCGTTGTCGGCGGATTCATCGCCTGGCGATGGCCCAAGACGATCTGGACCCACCTGGCGATGTGCGCCTGGGGCGCCCTCATCGTCATCTTGCCGTCCCTGGTGTGCCCGCTGACCTGGTCGGAGAACTGGGCTCGGCAGCGTGCCGGGCTGAGGCCATACACGGAAGGGTTCATCGACCGGTACATCGAGAACGTGTGGTATCCGGCGCGATTCACGCCGTACGTGCAGTTGCTCGTCGCGGTCATCGTCGCGACCTCGTGGGTGCTGCTGGCGATGCGACGCCGGAAGGCGGCGGTCGCCACAGTGGTACGGGCGGGCGGAGTGAAGGCGGCCGGAGTGAAAGCGGGCGGAGTAGCGGAGGTAGTGAAGGCGGGCGGGCTGGAACCGGCCGAAGTGGAGCCGGCCGAGCGTACGTGACCGTTTCTCGCATACCCGGCGGTCGTCCGGCGCGCCGCGGGCTTCCCGGCGCCGATGGCCGTTACCGTGGTAAGAATGCCGGGACGTCCCTCTTCCACCGGCCGACGCGCTGCCTCCACGAGCGGACGGTCGGCGTCTCGCGGCACCGCGTCCCGGTCGGGTGCGTCTACCCGGACCCGCACGTCCCTGAATGGCCGAGCCACCGGTGTGCGCGAGCCCTGGCCACGACGGCGTCCGGCCCGCAGGCCGGCCGCTCGTCGCCGCCGCGCCGGTTCGGCGATGGGACCGCTCGACGTTCTCGGCAAGATTCTGATCGGCCTGTGGATGGCGCTCGCCCATTCGATCGGATGGCTGGTCCGGGCCGCCGGCCGGCACGCCGCCACCGCACGCGACCTGGACCCGGAGCATCAGCGTGACGGTGCCGGGCTGCTCGCGTTCGCCGCGGCCCTGCTGCTGACCGTGGCGATCTGGTTCCGGGCCGGAGGCGTGGTCGGCGCCGCCATCAGTACCGCGGCCCGGTTCCTGTTCGGCGGCGCTGGGATCGTGCTGCCGCTGATCTTCGGCATCGGTGCCTACCGCCTGATGCGGGTGCAGACCGAGGAGCATGCCGATCATCGCGGCCGTGGCGTGGTCGGCTGGTCAGCGATCCTGGTCGGGGTCAGCGGCCTGATCAACCTCAACATGAGGTCCAGCGGGCCGCACGCCGATCCCCGCGTGGAGGGTGGCATGCTGGGCCGGCTGTCCGGCAGCGCGCTGGCTCACGCGGTCAGCTCATGGGTCGCGGTGCCGGTTCTGGTCATGCTGTCCATCTTCGGCGTGCTGGTGATCACCGCCACCCCGATCAACCGGATCCCGCACCGCTTCGAGCAGCTTAAGAATCTGTTCATGGGCCGCTCGGAGGCGTCCGGTGCCGAGACGGTGGCGTTCGACGACGAGGACGATCTGCCGTTGCCACCGATGCCACTGCGCCGGGGCGGATCGAGCCGGCGTCGCCAGGCGGTCATGTCCGACGTGGTGGACCTGAGTGCGGAGGCGGAGCGCGAGGTGACCCACGACACCGTGGTCATTCCCCGGTCCCCGCAGCGACCGGCCCGCAAGCCGCCCGCGGCCCCGGCGCACTCCCCGGTGCCGACCCGTGCCGAGCAGCTCGCGCTTACCGACCCGGACTACAAGCTGCCGCCTGCGCACATGCTGACGCCCGGCGCCGCGCCCAAGTCGCGGAGCAAGGCCAATGACGAAGTGATCGCCGCCCTCCAAGGTGTGTTCGAGCAGTTCGACGTGGATGCCGCGGTCACCGGGTTCACCCGTGGCCCGACAGTGACGCGGTATGAGGTCGAGCTCGGCCCGGGCGTCAAGGTCGAGCGCATCACCGCGTTGTCGCGCAACATCGCGTACTCGGTGAAGTCGCCGGATGTGCGCATCATCAGCCCGATCCCGGGTAAGAGCGCGGTCGGCATCGAGGTGCCCAACAGTGATCGGGAGAACGTCGCGCTCGGTGACGTCCTGCGATCCCGGGCCGCCGAGTCCGACCATCATCCGCTCACGGTCGCCTTCGGCAAGGACATCGAAGGCGGATACGTCGTTGCCAACCTGGCCAAGATGCCGCACATGCTGATCGCCGGAGCCACCGGAGCCGGGAAGTCGTCGTGCCTGAACTCGCTGCTGGTGTCGTTGCTGGCGCGGGCCACCCCGGAAGAGGTGCGGCTGCTGCTGGTGGACCCGAAACGGGTGGAGCTGACCTCGTACGAGGGAATCCCGCATCTGGTGACGCCGATCGTCACCAACCCGAAGAAGGCCGCGGACGCGCTCGACTGGGTGGTTCGCGAGATGGACCTGCGCTACGACGACCTGGCCATGGCCGGCGTGCGGCACATCGACGACTTCAACCGGAAGGTGCGCTCCGGGGCGGTCAAGCCGCTGCCGGGCAGCGAACGCGTCATCAGGCCGTACCCGTATCTGGTGGTCGTGGTGGACGAACTGGCCGACCTGATGATGGTGGCGCCGCGCGACGTGGAAGACGCGATCGTGCGGATCACCCAGCTCGCCCGCGCCGCCGGCATCCACCTGGTGCTCGCCACCCAGCGGCCGAGCGTGGACGTGGTGACCGGGTTGATCAAAGCGAACGTGCCGTCCCGGCTGGCGTTTGCCACCTCCTCGCTGGCCGACTCGCGGGTCATCCTGGACCAGCCGGGTGCGGAGAAGCTGATCGGCCGCGGTGACGCCCTGTTCCTGCCGACGGGTGCGGCCAAGCCGACCCGGCTCCAGGGCGCGTGGGTGACCGAGGCGGAGATCAACGACATCGTCAAGTTCTGCAAGGACCAGCGCGAGCCGGAATTCCGCCCGGATGTGCTCACGCCGCCGGCGGAGACCAAGAAGAAGGTGGACGAGGACATCGGCGACGACCTCGACCTGCTGCTTCAGGCGGTGGAACTGGTGGTCACGTCCCAGTTCGGGTCGACGTCGATGCTGCAGCGCAAGCTCCGGGTCGGGTTCGCCAAGGCGGGCCGTCTGATGGATCTGATGGAGACTCGAGGCATTGTCGGGCCGTCCGAGGGCTCCAAAGCCCGCGACGTGCTGATCAAGGCGGACGAGCTGGCCGAGGTTCTGGACAATCTGCGCGGCTTGGCGGACGACTGACCCGGTACCGCCTCTGGCACGCGACGCCGATGGCTCCGGGTGAGGCGGTCGGTCGTGTCCAATCGGTCGAGATTCACCGGATTGGATGGCGCTTCGCAGTGGTGTTGCTCACGTGATGCGAAATCGACATGTAACCGGCGACCGCGCGCGTAAGAACCGTCACGCCTGGTAGGTACCCTCTACGAGTGCCATCCACGAACCCCAGCCAGCCCGCGTCCGGCGCATCCAAGCGCGTGGCGCTGCTCACCCTCGGGTGCGCGCGTAACGAGGTGGACTCCGAGGAACTGGCCGCGCGCCTCGCACACGGCGGCTGGGAGGTCACCACGGACGGCTCGGATGCCGATGTGGTGCTTGTGAACACCTGCGGCTTTGTGGAAAAGGCCAAGCAGGATTCGATCGAGACGCTGCTCGCCGCCGCCGACACCGGCGCCAAGGTGGTGGCCACCGGCTGCATGGCCGAGCGGTACGGCCGGGAACTGGCCGGCAGCATGCCAGAGGCCGCCGCGGTGCTGGGATTCGACCACTATCCGGACATGGGTTCCCGCCTGGATGCGGTCCTGGCCGGTGAGACGGTCGAGTCGCATATGCCGAGGGACCGCCGGGAGTTGCTGCCGCTGACGCCGGTGCACCGGTCGGCCGCGAGCGTGTCCGTGCCCGGCCATGCGCAGTTGGCCGCGAGCGGCGGTGCGCAGTTGGCCGCGAGCGGCGGTGAGGGGGCGCAGTTGGCCGCGAGTGGCGGTGCGAAGTTGGCCGTGGACGCCGCCACCCCCGCCCACCTGCGAACCGTGCTGCGGCAACGGCTGGCCGAGGGCCCAGTGGCCGCGCTGAAGCTGGCCAGCGGCTGCGACCGGCGGTGCGCGTTCTGCGCCATCCCATCGTTTAGGGGCGCGTTCGTGTCGCGTACTCCGGCCGACCTGCTCGCCGAGGCTGAATGGCTGGCCGCCGACGGGGTACGGGAGCTGGTGCTGGTCAGCGAGAACTCGACGTCGTACGGCAAGGATCTTGGCGATCCGCGGCTGCTGGAGAAGCTCTTGCCGCAACTGGCCGCCATCGACGGGATCGTTCGGGTACGGGTGTCGTATCTGCAGCCGGCCGAGACCCGGCCGGGCCTGATCGAGGCGATCGCGTCGACGCCAGGGGTGGCGCCGTACTTTGACCTGTCGTTCCAGCACGCGTCCGAGCCGGTGTTGCGCCGGATGCGCCGGTTCGGGTCCACGGCGCGGTTCCTCGACCTGCTGGCCGCCGCTCGACAGATCGCCCCCGATCTGGGCGCGCGGAGCAACTTCATCGTCGGGTTCCCCGGCGAGACCCGTAGTGACTTCGCCGAGCTGGAACGATTCCTCAATGAGGCGGCGCTGGACGCGATCGGCGTGTTCGACTACAGCGACGAGGACGGCACCGAGGCCGCGAAGATGTCCGGCAAGGTGGGGGCGAGCACGATCGCCAGACGGTACGAGCGGCTCAGCGCGCTGGCCGACGAACTGTGCGCCCAGCGTGCCGAGGACCGGATCGGCACGACGATCGATGTGCTGGTGGACATCGTGTCCGATAACGCCGTCGAGGGCCGCGGTGCCCACCAGGCGCCCGAGGTCGACGGCTCGGTCACGCTGGCCGGGGGCGACCTCGCGGCGCTCAGGCCAGGCGATCTGGTACGAGCCCGGGTGACGGCGGCTCACGGAGTCGACCTGGTTGCGACGCCGGTGGCGATGATCTCCGCGGCGGTGCCGCGGCCCGGGGCCGCAGGGCTGCGAGCCGGGCGATGAGCGGTCCGGTCGCGCCGGCGCAGTCGGTGGACGGCAAGCGGCGGGTGGTGCCCCTGGCGAACCCGGCCAATGCCCTGACCGCGTTGCGGCTGGTGATGGTTCCGATCTTCATCGGCGTCACGATCGCGTCGGCGATGTCCGATTCGACGTTACGGATCGTCGCGTGCGTGGTGTTCTGCATCGCTTCGGTCACCGACTATGTCGATGGCTGGATCGCTCGAACCTGGGACCTGGTGACGTCGTTCGGCAAGGTCGCCGACCCGATCGCGGACAAGGCGCTGACCGGCAGTGCCCTGGTGCTGCTGTCCGCGTACGGCCGGCTGGCGTGGTGGGTGACGATCGTGATCCTGGGCCGCGAGCTGGGCGTGACTGTGCTCCGGTTCTGGGTGATCCGCCATGGCGTGATCGCGGCAAGCCGGGGCGGCAAGGTCAAGACGGCGCTGCAGATCGTGGCCATCGCCTGGTACCTCCTCCCGTTCCCGTCCGGGCTGGCCCAGGTCGGACCGTGGCTGATGGGCGCGGCCCTGGCGGTCACGGTGATCACCGGAGTCGACTACGTGGTTCGCGCGCTGCGGTTGCGGCGGGCCGGAACCGCCGTACCGTAAGGCGTGACCGACCCATCGTTGATCGTTGCCCACCTGGTGAGCCGGGGGGAGACGCTGGCGGTCGCCGAGTCGCTGACCGGCGGCCTGCTGTCGGCCACGATCGTTGACGTCGCCGGTGCGAGCGCGGTGTTCCGCGGCGGGTTGATCGTCTACGCGACCGATCTCAAGGCGAGCCTGGCCGGTGTGGACTCAAGACTGCTGGCCGAACACGGGCCGGTGCACCCGGACGTGGCCCGGCAACTCGCCGACGGGGTCCGGGTCCGCTGCCAGGCCACCTGGGGGCTGGCGACCACAGGTGTGGCAGGGCCTACATCGCAAGACGGCATCGCCGTCGGTACGGTCTTTCTGGGTCTGGCCGGACCGGGCATAACCGAGAGTCGGAAATTGCTGTTAGACGGTGGCCGTTCCGCGATTCGCCGCAAGTCAGTCGACGAGGCGCTAGCGTGGCTTGATGGCCATCTGCGTGGCACGGCTTGAACCGGGGCCAGTCGTGCAGTGGCAACGAGGGCCGGCCTGATCGGCCGGCCGAGGCCTGACCGCCGTTGAGCGGTCCGAGCCCAGGCGGCATTGGGGCCGTTGCCGGGCGCACGATTTGGCTGTGCTGGTTGGACAAGAAGCGCCAAATCGGGAAGTATTGTCCGAATTTGCGGCTATCGTCCCAGCGAATGTGGTCACGATCTCGCACCACGTGGACGACCGGCCAAGCCGGTGCTGTCGGCACGTGCCCCGACCGGGTACCGTGGCGGTCAAGATACTGGCGGGTCGGCGGCGACGGCGGCCGCGCACGTAGGGTTCGGTGACATCGAGGGTGGAGGTGAACCGATGATCCTGTTGCGTCGAGTGATCGGTGACGCGTTGCGGGCCCGCAGGCAGTCTCAACACCGCACATTGCGGGAAGTTTCCACGGCAGCGAATGTGTCACTCGGTTACCTCTCGGAGATTGAGCGCGGTCAGAAGGAAGCCTCCAGCGAGCTCCTTGCCGCGATCTGTGAGGCATTGGGTGCTCAGCTCTCTGAGCTGCTGCGTGAGGTGAGTCACACGGTGGCCGCGACCGAGCGCGCGACGGCTCCGGTCCCGGCGATGTCCGGCACGTCGCCGGCAACCCGGCCGGTGGCGCTGCCCGAGCCGCTGGCGGTGCCAAGCGACGAGGCCCTGCGCGGTGCGCCGGCGATCGTGCTGCCGAAGCACCTGGCCGCCAAACGTACCGTCGACGGCGATGTGTCCGTTTCGGTACTCCAAACCAGCCCATTCAAGGCGACGCTGCGCGCTACACGCAATTCGCGCAAGCCGAACCACGGGCGCGACGTCGCGCTCGCACGATAGATCGCACAATAGATCCAGCTCGCGCCTGACGGCCCGACCGGGCACAACGGCGCCATGCGCAAGCGCTAGCCAAGCGCCCCGGCCACCTATCGGGCCGGGGCGCTTGCCGTTGCGGCCGGATTCCGGGACGATCATGGCCGGGCCGCCCGGCCCGAATGAGGTCGGTTCGGCCGGTACCGAGCGCGTATCGTCGCAACTAGGGCCCCGCGCCAAGGGTGTCTTGCGCGTTGCGATGCGGATGCGGCGTGACGCGTTCGCGCGTGCCTGCGACCATGGTTGCCTAACGCGAAACTTGGGCCCGTCGTGGTACGAATCGGCTCGTGGGCGATTCGGCCATCACGATCGGCCGACATACGAGAGGACCGACAGATATGGCGAATCCGTTCGTCAAGGGCTGGCGATACCTGATGGCGCTGTTCGGCGCGAAGATCGACGAGTACGCCGATCCGAAGGTACAGATCCAGCAGGCGATCGAGGACGCGCAGCGCCAGCACCAGGCTCTCGTTCAGCAGGCGGCCGCGGTGATCGGCAATCAGCGGCAGCTGGAGATGAAGCTGTCCCGCCAGCTCACCGAGGTGGAGAAGCTGCAGTCGTCGGCGCGGCAGGCGCTGGTACTCGCCGACAAGGCCCGGACCGGCGGCGATACTGAGAAGGCCACGCAGTACGAGCAGACCGCACAGGTTTTCGCGACACAGCTGGTCTCGGGCGAGCAGGCGATGGAGGATCTCAAGACCCTTCACGATCAGGCGCTGTCGGCGGCGGCCCAGGCCCGCAAGGCGGTCGAGAACAACAAGATGGTCCTGGAGACCAAGCTGGCCGAGCGCACCAAGCTGCTGAGCCAGCTGGAGCAGGCGAAAATGCAGGAGACGGTGGCCAAGTCCCTGGAGGGCATGGGCCAGCTGTCCGCGCCCGGCAACACGCCATCACTCGACGAGGTGCGAGACAAGATCGAGCGTCGGTACGCCGATGCGATGGGTCGTGCCGAGCTGGCTTCCGGCGGTGTCGAGGGCCGCATGCTCGAGGTCCAGAAGTCCACCCTGGACATGGCCGGCGAGTCGCGGCTGGAACAGATCCGCGCCAGCATGGCCGGGGAGCAGCTCACCGCCGGTACGCCGGCGCAGGCGATCACCGGACCAGGTTCGGCCGAATCAACCGAGTCGGCGGCCGCGGCCAACGACGCGAGCGTCGCCCGCCTCGACGAGATCCGCAAGGGCACGAAGGACAAGGATTCGGCGACTGGCTGAGGTGGCCCGGGGCGGCCGGGCCGGTTCACGACATACTGGACTGGTACGGCTGGACCGGCTAGCGGGGCGGTCATGGCTTTCTGGCACGGGGAGCGGCGGTGGAACCAAGGGCCAAGCATCTCAATCGGCTCCGGCGACTCCGCCGCTCCGCCCGCCACTGGTCGGTGACGGCGGCGACGCTCGCCGGAGCCACCGCGGTGCTGGTTCCGTACCACGGGATCAGCCTGATCGACGCGATCTGGGCGGCCGCGGCCGGTGGTGCTGCCGTGATCACCTGGTGGCGCTGGGACGACTACCGGGAGTTCGCCGCCCGACCGGTACCAGAGCCGCTGGATCCGGCTGAGCGAGCGGCCGCCAACCAGCGGCGGATCGAGGCATTCCTCGGAAAGCTGCCGGCCGGACGGCGGGCGGTGAGCGAGGCACACCGGTTTGCCCACATGTCCCGGATTCGGGGCTCGGCGGTCGCCGCGCCGGCAACTCGGCTGGACCGGGCCATCCGTGCGCTGGCAGCGCTCGCGCCGCGTCTGACCGGATCCGGTCAGGAGGTGCTGACCGAGGCCACGGTCGCCGAGGCGGCACTGCGAGACCTGGCCGAGCGGACGGCGAGCGTGGAGCGCGCCATCAGCGTCGCGGCACCCGCCGACCCCAGCCGCGAGCAGCTGAACGCGGCTCATGCCGCGCTGCTGGAGCACTTCACCGACGGGGTCAGCGCGTACGAGGGCCTGGTCGCCGCCGCTGGCACGTACGTGGCCGAAACCGGCCGGGTCGGCGAGCCGGTAGCGATCGACCGGTTGGTGGAAGCCACCGACCGGGTTCGTGGCATCGCCGTCGGCATGTCCGAGCTGGCGTTCCGGCCGCCGCACCTGCCAGATTCACCCTGACCAGATTCACCCTGACCAGATTCAGCCTGACCCGCTGGACTCAGTGCCCGACGGGGTGCCCGCAGGCGGATGCTCCGGCTGGCAGACCGGGCACCAGAAGGTCGCCCGCTCGGCCTGTTCTTCGCTTTGGATCGGGGTACCGCAGCGCCGGCAAGGGCGCCCGGCCCGTCCGTACACCCAGGTCTGCTCGCCCTTTCGCAGCGATCCGGTGGTCACTTGCGTCCATCGCCCCAGATTCGCCGACAGCAGGCGATGCGCGAGCCGGACGACGACGTCCAGGTCGGTGACGTCGCCGGCCGGCCGCCATGGCCACACGCCGCGGAGGAACAGGACCTCGCTCTTGTACAAGTTCCCGATCCCGGCGAGGTTGCGCTGATCCAGGAGCGCCTCGGCGATGGCGCGGCCCGGCTGCGCGGCGATGCGGCGTACCGCCTCGGCGGCGTCCCAACCGGGGCCGAGCAGGTCCGGGCCGAGATGGCCGACCAGCGACTCTTCATCCGACGTCGGTACCAGCGCGAGGTCGTGCAGGCCGAACCCGACCGCGACGACGTCGCCGGCGTCCAGTACCACCCGGATCGTGTGGGCCGGCCGGCTCCGCCACGGCTGGCCGGGCCGGAACGTTCGCCAGGTGCCATCCATCCGTAGATGGCTGTGCAGAGTCATGGGCGGCCTGCCGGAACCGTCCGGCGGAGTCAGCCGCAGTAGCAGGTGCTTTCCACGGACCGTGCTCTCGGTGATGGTCCAGCCGTGAAGGTCCACCGTGGCCAGTTGCGGCACCCGGAAGTCCGACCGGACCACGATCTTGCCGGCCAGTGCCTGCTGCAGGGCACGTGCGTGATTGGCGACCGTGTCGCCCTCAGGCACTGCGGTCACCCACAGGCATTGAGTCCGCTCTCAGGCATCGCGATCACCTGGTGACACCGGCGCTCCGGTGGTTGACGATGCGCACGCGGTCACCGGGCTCGACGCCGAGCACCACCACGGCGCGTCCGCCATTGATCGCGATCGCGGCACGGCCGCTGGAATCGGTGAAGACCACCATCGAGCCGCGCGGTGCGTCACCGAACGTACGGACCTTCCGGGCGGTCTGGCCGAGCACCAGCACGTCCTCGTCAAGGAGGCTCAGCACGTCGCCACTGACATGCAACTGCACGTTGCCGAACCGGTCGACGGTGTGGACGGTGGCTTCCACCTCACCCTCGCCCAGGTGCTCCACGGGCACTGGAAGGCGCATCAGCGATGCCGGATCGACCGGCTCGCCGGCCTCGGTGAATGGCTCGCCGCTGGCGAGCCGCGCCGCGGTCGGCGCGAAGATGTCCCGGCCGTGGAACGTCGCTGACACCGGCGTGAGGTGCCAGCCGGCATTGGTCAGCGCCACCGCGGCGTCGATGCCGCCGAGTACCTCAGCGGCCGGGAGAAGCACCCCGTTGTCCGGGCCGACAAGCAGCCCGCGGGGCGTACGGAGTGCGATCGGGCGGCGGCTGGTGCCGACGCCGGGATCGATGACCGCGACGTGGGTCGCGACCGGTAGGTAGCCGACCGACTCCGCGAGAACCGCCGCGCCTCGTGCGATGTCACCGGGATGGACGTCGTGCGTGATGTCGATGACGCCAAGGCTCGGGTCGTGCCGCACGATCACGCCGTGCATCACCGCGACGAACGCATCGGACAGCCCGAAGTCGGTCAATAGTGAAACCCAGCCGCGTGCCATAACGCCCAGGTTGTCAGAGTTCGCTGTCCGGGGCGAGAGGGAACTCTGGGGATTTCTCCGGCCGTCTGCCAGGTTTGCCGACCCGTCGCCGGGACCATCGGTAAGCTGCGCATTCTCGGCGACTGCCGGTTCGGGCGGGGAATTGGCCCGGGCGAGCCGGGCAATCGCTGTGCCTGGGTGAGCGGACCGGTCCGAACTCGCCACGCGGTCCGCGTAGCGTCAGCCGTGGATCACTGCCCGCCGACGGGTACTGGCCCCGGTTGGGATGCCCTGGCCGGGATCTCAGCCCCTGAATCTGCAAAGGTTGCAGCATGCGATTGTGCATCTTCACCGAACCACAGCAGGGCGCCTCCTACGCGCAGCAGTCCGCGCTCGCACGGCGAGCCGAGGAAGTGGGATTCGACGGATTCTTCCGTTCGGATCACTACCTGAAGATGGGTCAGGGCGACGGCGCTCCGGGCCCCACCGACGCATGGGTGACGTTGGCCGGTCTTGCCCTGGAGACCAGCCGCATCCGGCTCGGGACCCTGGTGAGCTCGGCGACGTTCCGGCTGCCCGGTCCGCTCGCGATCACGGCGGCTCAGGTCGACGTGATGAGCAAGGGCCGCGTCGAACTCGGCTTGGGTGCGGGCTGGTTCGAGCAGGAACACCGGGCGTATGGGATCCCGTTCCCATCGACCCGGGAGCGGTTCGATCGCCTGGAAGAGCAGTTGGAGATCATCTCCGGGCTCTGGGCGACCGCCGAGGGGGAGCGATTCGATTTCGCGGGACAGCACTACACCCTCGCCGACTCGCCGGGATTGCCCAAACCGTTGCAGCGCCCGGGTCCGCCGATCATCGTTGGCGGGCACGGCAAGCGGCGCACGCCGGCGCTCGCGGCGCGATTCGCTGCCGAGTTCAACTGCGCCTTCTCGCCGGTCGAGGAGGTCGGCGAGCTGTTCGATCTGGTACGGGCGGCATGCGCCGACATCCGGCGAGCGGCGCCGATCACGCTGTCGACCGCCCAGACCGTGTGCTGTGGCCGGTCGGACGCGGAAATCGCGCGACGCGCCGAGGCGATCGGCAAGCCGGTCGAGAGGCTCCGCAAGGACGGCCTCTGCGGTACGCCGGAGGAGATCGCCGCGAAGATCCGGGAGTTCTCCAAGATCGGCGCGGAGCGTATGTTCTTGCAGGTGCTCGATGTCGACGACCTCGACCACCTCGACGTGATCTCGTCGGTGCTGCCGCTGCTGTCCGACTGACAGCGGGGTCGGTATCCGGGCCACGAGACGCCCCCGGCGTCGTAGGCTGCCGTGTGTTCGCCTCATGCCGGGACGACCACACGGCAGCTTCGGCGGCTGAGGCTTCACCACGGGTTCGGCGTCAGCCGCGCAGCCGCAGGCCTCTCGGCGTGACCCGGAAACCCGCGCCGGTCAGGGCCTCACCAAGCGGGCTGGCATGCACCGATGCGCCATCGGCGCGCTCCACCGACAGCGAGCCGAGCGCCCCGGCGTGCACCGCGTCGGCCAGCGCCTTGGCGGCGATGCCGAGAGTCTCCGGATCATCGGCATAGGACAGCAGCGTCCGGCCGCCCCGCTCGACATAGATGGTCAGCGCGCCATCGACCAGCACCACCAGCGCACCGGCCTTCCGCCCGGCCCGGTGCCCGCTTGGCGAGCCCGCGGCCGAACCGTCATCAACGGTCCGGTCCGGCCACGGCAGCGCCGCTCCGTACGGGTTGGCCGGATCGGTACTGGCCAGGACCACGGCGCCGGCTCGCGGCGGCCGGTCGGTCAGCGACCGGAGCCGGTCGACCGCGCCGGGAACCGCGAACTGTGCCGCTCCCAGGCCCTCAACGAAATACCCACGTCGCGCGACGCCGCGCTCCTCAAGCGCGCTGAGCACCGGGTACACGCCGGCGAAGCCGCCCGGAATCTCCTCGGCCACGACCGCGCCGCGGGTGACGACACCGTGCCGCTCGAGCAGCAAGTCCACAGTGGCGGCCGTACGGCGGGTCGGGTCGGTGTCCCGATCGGGCAGCCGGTACCACCGTCCGGCCATCGACGGCGGAGCGGCCGAACGCGCGACGGTGCGCGGCCACCGCCGGCCGTCCCAGGCGCCGGTAACGGGACCGGCCAGGAGCGGCCGGCGCCCTGTGCGCACCGGTGCCGCCGGCCAGCAAGGCCCGCAGCGGAGCGATCGTGTCGTTCGACAGGTATCCGGCCCAGACCAGGTCCCAGATGGCGGCCGCTACATCGGCCGTGGGCACCTCGGGCAGCCGGTCGGCCAGTTGCCGGAAGAAGAGCGCCTGCCCGCCGGCCAGCGTCTCCAGGATCGCGTCGTGTACCGGTCCGCCGGCCAGGTCGGCGTTGGCGGGCGGTAGCAGGAGCGGGGCGCCGTCGGCGTATGCCAGATGGATCCAGCCGTCGGCGCCGCCGATGGCCCCGGAGCCACTCCAGATCACCTCGCCCGAGGCACACATCTCGTCCAGGAACGCTGGGGAGTAGTCCGCGACGCGGGCGGGCAGGACCAGCTTCTCGATGCTGGAAGCCGGGAGCGCCACCCCTTGCAGCAGCTCGATGGCGCTGGCTACCGCCGCCACCCCGCGTGCCGCGGATCCGACGTGCTGCCAGGCGGGCAGGAACCGGGCCAGCGTCTGCGGAGTGACCGGCTCGATTTCCTTGCGCAAGGCGGCCAGAGACCGCCGACGCAACGTGCGCAGCACCTCCACATCGCAGTACTCGAGGCCGGCACCGCCGGGCGTGAACTCGCCGGAGGTGAGCCGTCCGCTCGCGGCCAGCCGCCGCAGAGCCTGCTCGACCACGAAGACACCCAGTCCGAACCGGCTCGCGCACGTCGCCGCCGGGAACGGGCCGTGCGTGCGCGCGTACCGGGCAACCAGGTCACCGAGCGGGTCGGTGACGCTTCGCGCGTACGCCTCGGCGATGCCCGACCGGCAGCGCCACGCCCAGGGCATCGCGGACCCGGCCGGCGTCCTCGATCGGCAGCCACCGCTGCTCGCCGGCGATCCGGACCGCGATCACCCGCCGGTGCGCGGCAAGATCGAGCAGCCAGGCCTCGATCGACGCCGCGTTCGGCCGCGCTCGGCGCGTGGTCAGGTCGCCGAGGCGACGCAGGATCTCGATGGCGTCCTCGGCATCACGCGGACGGCGATCGGCGGACCGGAACTGCAGACGTGCCTCGGTCTCCGCGACCACCTCCGGATCCAGCAGCTCCCGCAGATCTACCCGCCCAAGCAACTCGCCGAGAAGCGTGGAGTCGAGCGACAGCGCGGCGGCCCGGCGCTCGGCCAGCGGAGCATCGCCTTCGTAGAGGAACGCGCCGACGTATCCGAACAGCAGCGAACGTGCGAACGGCGACGGCCGGGCCGTCTCCACCTCGACCAGGCGCAGCCTGCGCGATTCGAGATCGCGCATCACCTCGACCAGCGCAGGCACGTCGAAGACGTCCTGCAGGCACTCGCGGGCCGCCTCCAGCGTGATCGGAAAGTCGCCGAAGTCCCGGGCTACGTCGAGCAGCTGCGCGGCGCGCTGGCGTTGCTGCCACAGCGGGGCCCGGCGCCGCGGATCGCGCTTGGGACAGCAGCAGGGCGCGGGCCGCGCACTCGCGGAACCTGGCGGCGAACAGCGCGGACGTGCCGACCGATTCCTCGACGATGGCCGCGACCTCGTCCGGGGCGAACGCGACCAGCTCGGCGCCGGGCGGCTCGTCGACCACGTCCGGCAGCCGCACCACGATGCCGTCGTCGGATGGCATCACCTGGGCATCGACGCCGTACCGCTCCTGCAGGCGCTGGCCGATGGCCAGGGCCCAGGCGCTGTTCACCTTGGCACCGAGCACGCAATGGATGGTCATGCGCCAGTCGCCGAGCTCGTCGCGGAACCGTTCCACCAGCACCGTACGGTCGTCGGGCAGGTGCCGGGTGGCCTGCCGCTGCTCGCCCAGGTACGCCAGCAGGTTGTCGATCGCCCAGCCGTCCAGCCCGTCGGCGGCGAGCTTGGTGCGTGCTTGCGTGTCCGCGGCCCTGGTCAGCTCGCGAATCTGGGCGCCGATCGCACGGCCCAGCTCGACCGGACGGCCCAGGGCGTCGCCCTTCCAGAACGGCATCCGCGCCGAGGCTCCCGGGGCCGGCGAGACGAGCACCCGATCGGGGGTGATGTCCTCGATCCGCCAGGACGTCGACCCCAGCAGGAACACGTCGCCGACCCGGGACTCGTAAACCATCTCCTCGTCCAGCTCGCCGACCCGGACCGGGCGTGCGGCGCCGGCCAGGAACACGCCGAACAGGCCGCGATCCGGAATGGTGCCGCCGCTGGTGACGGCCAGGCGCTGCGCGCCCGGCCGGCCGGTCAGGACGTCGTCGACGCGATCCCATACCAGCCGCGGGCGCAGTTCGGCGAACGCGGTCGACGGGTACCGTCCGGACAGCATGTCCAGTACGGCATCCAAGGCGGAGGAGGGCAGATCGGCGAACGGTGCCGCCTGGCGGACCAGCCGGGAAAGCTCGGCCAGATGCCACGGTTCCATCGCGACCATCGCGACGATCTGCTGCGCCAGCACGTCCAGGGGGTTGCGCGGGTACCGCAGCTCCTCGATGCCGCCGGTGGTCATCTTGCGGGCCACCACCGCGCACGAGACCAGGTCGCCGCGATGCTTCGGGAATACCACGCCGCGCGAGACATTGCCCACCTGGTGACCGGCCCGGCCGACTCGCTGCAGCCCGGCCGCCACGCTGGGCGGAGCCTCCACCTGGATGACCAGGTCCACGGCACCCATGTCGATGCCCAGTTCGAGGCTGCTGGTCGCGACCACGGCCGGCAGATCGCCGGCCTTGAGTGCCTCCTCGATGTGCTTGCGTTCCTCGCGCGAAACCGAGCCGTGATGCGCGCGGGCCACCAAAGGTGGTGCCCCGCCGGCGGCACCCGACTGAGCCATCACCTGTGCCGGTGAGCCGCCCGGAGCCGTGGATCCGGCGGGTTCGGCGGCCCGCCCCGTGGCTCTCTCATACGCCAGTTCGTTGAGCCGGGCGCAGAGCCGCTCGGCGCCGCGGCGGGCATTGACGAACACGATAGTGGAACGATGCGCCTCGATCAGGTCGAGCACTCGCTCCTCGACGGCCGGCCAGATGGACGCCTGGCGCGGGCCGTCGTCGTCCGAGTTGTCGCCCGCCGCCGACTCGTCCAGCCGGGTCATGTCCTCGACCGGTACCACCACCGACACGTCGATCGTCTTCGGCGTCGGGGGCGCCACGATGTCGACCGCGGCCGACCCGCCCAGGAAGCGCGCCGTCTCGTCGATGGGGCGGACGGTCGCCGACAGCCCGATCCGCTGCGCCGGGCGGGGCAGCAGCGCGTCCAGGCGCTCAAGCGACAGGGCCAGGTGCGCGCCGCGCTTGGTGCCGCACACGGCGTGGACCTCGTCGATGATCACCGTCTCGACTCCGCGCAGCGATTCGCGGGCTGCCGAGGTGAGGATCAGAAACAGCGATTCCGGCGTGGTGATCAGGATGTCCGGGGGCCGCTTGGCGAAGGCGCGGCGTTCATCGGCCGGGGTGTCGCCGGTGCGCATGGCGACCGTGATGTCCGGCTCCTCCAGGCCAAGCCGGGCGGCGGCCTGCCTGATGCCGGTAAGCGGGGTTCGCAGGTTGCGCTCGACGTCCACCGCGAGTGCCTTGAGCGGGCTCACATATAGCACCCGGCATCGTCTGGCCGGGTCCGCGGGCGGACCTTCGGTGGCGAGCCGGTCGATCGACCAGAGGAAGGCGGCCAGCGTCTTACCGGAACCGGTGGGCGCCACCACGAGAGCGTGATTGCCGGCGCTGATCGAGCGCCAGGCACCCGCCTGGGCCGGGGTCGGGGCCGCGAAGGCAGCATCGAACCAGGTCCGGGTTGACACTCCGAACGAGAAGTCGCCGGGGATCCCGGCATCGTCGCGATCCGGGCGGTGGTCCGCACCGTCCAGATCGCCGGGACGCCGATCCATGCTCACGCGCTCCATCTTGCCGCGCCCCTGTGACATTCGCGCCGTTCTGAATGCGGCCGAGATCAAGTCCGTGATCAAGTGCGAGATCTTGAGCACTGGGCGCGCCATGGCGACGTCACGTGCACAAGATCGTGCACATGATCACGGATGGTGGGTGGGCACGCCGCCGAATTCCACCCAGCCTCCACCCGTGGGCTGAGGCCCGGTCGCTCATCGATTCCTAGCGTTGACCATGTCCGGTTGGCGGATTGGTGATCGTGGGGGAGAGAGGCACTAATGACTGCGGCACAGATCTTGGTGGTTGTGGCCATCGTCATCTGGATCATCGGCCGGAGGCTCGCCGGGATGCCAGTGGGTTCGCGGTCCTTCGTGGTACCCGTGATCATGGTGTTCTACGGCATCTCCCAGATGCACGGCCGGCTGTCCGCGGTTGACATCGCGTTCCTCGCGGTCGAACTGATCATCGGTGTCGCGGCCGGTCTCGCTCGCGGCGCCACGATCAAGCTCTATGTCCGCGACGGACACCTCTGGCAGCGGTACACCATGCTCACGCTGGGCGTGTGGCTGGCGATGATCGCGTTACGGATCGGGTTCGCGGCCGGCGCGCACGCCCTCGGCGCCTCACTGTCGGCGACCGCCGCGGTGATGATCACGTTCGGCCTGAGCCTGCTGGTGGAGACCTTGCTGGTGAACAAGCGCGCGGCGGCGACCGGTCATCCGATCCTGCCGCGGCAGCCCCGGGCCCGTCGGTCGGCGCGCATCCGTTAATGCCCCGGCCATCCGCTCCGGCAGACTCCATCTCGTGACCAACCTGCTGGGACCTAGCCGCGCCGAGACCCGGCGGCGGTTGCGCGGCGTCGCCGCTCTCGTCGTCATCACCTGGAGCGTGGCTCTGGCCGAGCCCCGGGTGGCCCGGCACGGATCCGGCCTCGCCGTCTCGATCCTCCTGCTGCTGGCGGCCGGTTCGTGGGCGTACTGGCTCGCGGTACCCAACCGGAACGGGGTCCTGGCCCTGGTCGTATCCGGCATGGCCGGGACCGCGCTGACGATCGTCAGTCCACATTCGGCCGCTCTTGCCTTCGTCGCCGTCGCGGTGATCCGGGTAGGCCAGCACTGGCCGACATGGCAGGCGGCCGGGTACGCCGTCGTGACCGGGATCGGGTACCTGATCGGACACCTCGTGATCGGCGACAACTCGGGCTGGCTGATCGCCGGTCCTGCGGTGATCGTGACGGCGCTGCTGGTCGGCCTGGTCCGGCGCCAGAGCGACCAGCTGATCGCGGAGGCGGCACGGGTACGCGAGGAGCGGGCCCGGTCCGCCGCGCTCGACGAGCGGGCCCGGATCGCCCGGGAGGTCCACGACGTGCTCGCGCACTCGCTGGCGGCGTTGAGCCTGCAACTGGATGTGGCCGACGCGATGCTCGAGTCGGGGCGGCCGGAGCCGGCTCACACCTCGGTCAAGCGGGCCAGCCAGCTGGCCAAGGAGGGGATCGCCGAGACGCGGCGCGCGGTCGACGCGTTACGCGGGGGCACGCTGCCGCTGCCGGATCTGCTGGCGTCGCTGGCGGAGGGCTACCGGCTGGACACCGGCGCCACGGTGGCCGTGGACATCACCGGTACCCCGACCGAGCCGCCGGGAGATGTCGCCCTGACGCTGTACCGTACGGCGCAAGAGGCCATCACCAACATTCGCAAGCATGCGCCCGGCGCTCGCGTCGAGATCCAATGCGGGTACCGCCCCAGCGAAGTGACCTTGTCCGTTCGCAACCGCGCGGCGCCGGACGGAGAGCGACCGCTGGCCGGCACCGGCGGCGGTTATGGCCTTACCGGTCTGCGCGAGCGGACCGAGCTGGCCGGCGGCACCTTCGCCGCGGGGCCCGACGGCGACGGATGGCGGCTGGAGGTGCGGATCCCGACGTGACGATCCGCGTGGTGGTCGCCGACGATCAGACGGCGGTACGGGAGGGGTTGGTGCTCCTGCTTGAGCTGCTCGACGACGTCGAGGTGGTCGGGTCCGCCGGCGATGGCGACGAGGCCGTCGCCCTGGTCGCCGACCGGGGCGCCGATGTGGTTCTGATGGATCTGCGCATGCCGCGCCGGGACGGGGTCAGCGCCACCCGCCAGATCCGGGCGGAGCACCCTGCGACGCAAGTGGTGGTGCTGACCACCTACGCCGAGGACGCCGACATCCTGACCGCGCTGACCGCCGGAGCGCTCGGCTACCTGACCAAGGACGCCGGGCGGGCGCAGATCGCCCAGGCGATCCGGGCAGCGGCCGGCGGTCAGGCCGTGCTCGATCCCGAAGTGCAACGCAAGCTGCTGGTGGCCGCGGCCGGTGGCCCGGTGCCGGTGGCCACCGATGCACCGGACGGCCTGACCCCGCGAGAGATGGAGGTGCTCCGGCTGATCGCGGACGGGCTGTCCAACCGGGAGATCGCCTCCCGGCTGTTCCTCACCGAGGCGACGGTGAAGTCACACATCAATCGCCTGTTCGCCAAGACCGGAGTTCGCGATCGGGCGCAGGCGGTGCAGTACGCGTACCGGCGTGGCCTGGTCGGACCGCCAGCGTGAGCGGCTGGCCCCGGGTCATCCAACCGACGTCGTGGCAAGCCTTACCGCGAACCCGATGAAGACGGCCGCGACGCCGGTGGTCAGGCCCCGGGCCAGGCGGTGCCGGCGGCGGAACTGGGCGGCCAGGAAGTTACCACCGAAGATCAGCGTGGTCAGGTACAGGAAGCTGAAGAATTCCGCGATCATCCCGAGGACCAGGAACGACAGCGCCGGGTACGGGTATGACGGGTTGACGAACTGGATGAAGAACGAGATGAAGAACAGGATCGCCTTCGGGTTCAGCAGGCTGACCATCAGCGCGCGCCGGAACGGCGAGCGCTCCCCGACGACCGCGGCCTCGGCGGCCTCGGTGTCCACCGGAGACGAAACCCCCCGTGACCGCCAGGTGCCGCGGATCAGATTGACCCCGATGTAGCAGAGGTAGGCCGCACCCGCGTACTTGACGATGTCGAACAGGATCGGCTGTGCCCGTAGCAGCGAGGCGACCCCGGCCGCGGACAGGGTCATGATGACCGCGTCGCCGATGAACACCCCACAGGCGGCCGCGTAACCGTTGCGGACCCCACGGCGGGCCGCCGTCGACAGCACGTACATCGAGTTCGGTCCGGGCAGCAGGATGATGAGCGCGGTGCCGACGACGTAGGTCCAGAAGTTGACGATCACGTTGGTGCCTCTTCGGGTTTGCGGGAGTCGCACTACAGGATCGCACGGCGGCGGCCCGGTTGGGCAGCGCTTTTGGCTGTGACGCGCGATGCTCCCGCACCGCCGCGCCCCGGCTGTGGCGGGCGATGTCTCAGCGGTGCGCGGTCCCGCCGCCGTGGTGCCCGGTCGCCGTCAGAGCGCGGGGTACGCCCGATCCCGCAGGCGATCCCGGGCCGCGGGCCATTCGGCGGCGATCATGGAGTACTGCACGGTGTCCCGCCAGGAACCGTCCGGCCGGGTGCGCTGATGCCGGAGGATGCCCTCACGGGACGCGCCCAGCCGCTCGATCGCGGCCTGCGACCGGCGGTTGCGGATGTCGGTGTGCCAGACCAGCCGCTCGGCGCCCAGCGTCTCGAAGACATGCGTCATCAGCAGCAGCTTCGACTCGGTGTTGACCCCCGTCCGCCACCACGGCCGGCCGATCTGGGTGTAACCGATCGCGATGCTCCCGAAGGCCGGGTTCACGTCGTAGAACGAGGTAGTTCCGACGATCTGCCCGGTCGCGGTCAGGCGCTGCACCATCGGTACCCGCTGCGGGTCGACGATCGCCTCGGCGATCATCGTGTGCAGATCGCTCGCCGAGCGCGGCCGGAGCCTTGGGATGTAAGACCAGACCTCCTCGTCGTCGAGGGCGGTGAACAGGTCGGCTGCGTGCTCGGTTGCCAGCGGTTCGAGCCGGACGCTGGTGCCGGTCAGGCTTGGTACGCGGTACCAGGGCGACCGGGCCGGAACGTAGGGCGGAGGGTCGGCAGTGACACCGTCCGCCGTGATCGCCGGGCCGCGAGTGGTGACCACGGGGATCACACCGGCCCAGTGGGGCAGGTCCAGATCAGCCTCGTCATCGATGGGGCCGCCGGTCCGGTGCTTCATCGACACCAGCTTCAGATCGACGGCGAGCACCGCGGTCTTCGCCAGTTCCGCGACCCGGGGAGGCCGGGTATGCGCCGACCGCCCGGAGCCGACCTTGTCGATGAGTGCCGCCAGCGTCGCTTCTTTCCGTTCTGGGTCGGTGACCAATGTGCCGTTGCCGTGGACCACCACCGACCGGTAGTTGACGCTGTGATGCACCTGCGATCGGGCCAGGACCAGGCCGTCAACGGTCGCGATGCTGACCACGATCGGGATCGAGCCGTCCCGGCGGGCCGCGAGCAACCAGGTGGCCGCCGTCGAGCCGTGCAGGTAGAGCGTTTCTCCGATCCGGACCAGCAGCGTCGGCAGCACCCGGGGTGCGCCGTCGACGACGAATCCGACGTGCCCGACGAACTGCTCGTCGAGCAACCGGTGAACCGGCTCGCGGTCGAAGGTGGCCCGATCCGGGTAACGGCTGGGGGTGGTCAGCGGGGTGGCGGCGTACGTCATGGGCTTGCCCTGTTCATTTTGTTCTAGTACATTACTAAATTTGTGGCAGCACAATATCAGCCGACCGGGTCGACGGCTAGTGAGATCTCGGCGAGCATCGAGGCGGGAGTGCGCTCCGGTGCCCTGGCGCCGGGGGCCGCGCTGCCGCCGGTGCGGGCGCTGGCCGGCACCCTGGGGGTCAGCCCGGCGACGGCGGCCGCGGCGTACCAGGCACTCCGCGGCCGTGGCGTGGTGGAGACCGCCGGGCGCAACGGCACCCGGGTGCGGCCCCGGCCCCCGATCCTGGGTGAGCGCGGGCAGTGGCGGCTGGCAGTGCCGCCCGGCACGATCGATCTGTCCCGTGGCGAGCCCGACCCGCGCCTGCTCCCGGACCGGGACGGGATGCTCGCTCGGCTGCTGCCCGCGATGGCCGGCCCGCTGGGATACCCCCCGCTCGGATACCCATCGTCGGCCGAGCCGGTCGGCCCGGCCGGCGACCTGGCCGCGCTGGCCGCTCAGGCGTTCGCGACCGACCGGGTCGCGGCCGGACAGATCGGAGTCGCCGGCGGCGCGCTCGATGCCATCGAGCGGATCATGGGGGCGCACCTGCGACCCGGCGACCGGGTGGCGGTAGAGGACCCCAGTTGGGCCAACCTGCTCGACCTGGTCGCCGCCATGGGCCTGGTGCCGGTCGCGGTACCGGTCGATGACGAGGGCATGTCACCGTCCGGTCTGTCCGCTGCCCTGGTCGGCGGGGCTCGCGCGGCCATCATCACCACCCGCGCGCAGAACCCGACCGGCGCTGCCGTCACCGAGCCCCGGGCCGCGGCCTTGCGAATGGTCCTCGCCACCCATCCCGGCACGCTGTTGATCGAGGACGATCATGCCGGCGCGCTGGCCGCCGAGGCCCCGAATCCGGTCTGCGGGGTGACGGCACACTGGGCGTTCGTCCGGTCGGTGTCGAAGCCGTACGGCCCGGATCTGCGCTGCGCGCCGTTCGTCGCGGACCCGGTCACGGCCGCGCGGGTCGAGGGCCGTCAGCGCCTCGGTACCGGATGGGTCTCGACCATCCTGCAGCGGCTGGTGGTGGCATTGTGGTCGTCGGACGAGGTGGCCGCGCTGGTGTCCGCGGCCGGCCGGTCCTATGACGAGCGGCGCGATCGGCTGGTGACCGCGCTGCGCGAGCGCGGACTGGACGCGGTCGGCCGGACCGGGATCAATGTCTGGGTACGCGTGCCGGACGAGACCCAGGTGGTGACGGCCCTGCGCGATGCGGGCTGGGCGGTGGCTCCCGGAGCGCTGTACCGGATCGCTTCCTCTCCGGGCTTCCGCGTGACCGTGTCCCGGCTGGACCTGGCCGACATCCCGGCGTTCGCCGATGCGGCCGCGGCCGCCGTGGCCGGCCCGATCGGGCGCCCGGAACCGTCGTACTGACATGACCGCACGCTTTACCGGCGATCCACCGCCTCGCCTGCCTTCACGATCGCCCGGGCTCCATGATCAAGTGCACGATCTTGAACCGTGGACGCGCCATAGCGACGTCAGATGCACTCGGTAGCGCGCTTGATCATGCGCTTGATCACCGGCTTCGGGAGAGTCACGAGAGTCAGAGTCGCAGGAGTCACAGAGTCGCGGGAGTCGCCTTCCGGACCGGACACGTAGCAAGATGGGCCGGTGACTCCCCTCGTAACGGCCGCACAGACCGACGACACTTACCGCGCCGGAATCCAGCGCAGCACGCTGCGGCTGCTGTTCACGACCAACATCTCCGGTGGGATCGGCACCACCATCGGTGTCACCGTCAGTGGTGTCCTGGCCGCCCGGCTCGGCGGGGTGCGATTCTCGGGCTTCGCGTCCAGCGCCGCCGTCGTTGGCGCGGCGCTGTTGGCGGTACCCGCGTCGCGCTTGATGGCCCGGTACGGCCGGCGTCCGGGCCTGGCGGCCGGTTACCTGGTCGGGGCGGCCGGGGCCGGTGTCGTGGTGGCCGCGACCGCTATCGGCCAGTTCTGGCTGATGCTGGTCGGGATGGCGCTGTTCGGTGGCGGATCAACGGCCAACCTGCAGGCTCGGTACGCCGCTGTGGACCTGGCCGACCCGCGTCACCGGGCCCGGCAACTGTCGATGATCGTCTGGGCTACCACCATCGGAGCCGTAACGGCGCCCAACTTCGCCAGCATCGCCGACACCTGGCTGGTTCGGCTCGGCGCGCCTGCGTTGAGCGGCCCGTTCCTGGTCAGCATCGCGGCGTTCGGGCTGGCCGCGGTGCTGTTGCTGGCGCTGCTCCGGCCGGATCCGCTGCTCACCGCCCAACGGCTGGGGGCTAGGGCGGAGACGGTACGGCGGACCAGTACCGGCGAGGCCTGGCGCGCCATCATGACGTACCCGAATGCCCGGCTGGCCCTCGGTGCCGTGATCACCGGCCACCTGGTCATGGTCTGCGTCATGTCGATGACGCCGGTGCACATCATGGGTGGCGCCCACAACGACACCGACCTGCTTCGCCTGGTCGGGTTCGTGCTGAGCGCGCATGTGGCTGGGATGTACGCGTTCTCGCCAGTGGTCGGAGCCGCCGCGGACCGGTTCGGCCGCCGCGCGGTGATCCTGGCGGGTGCCGCGATCCTGCTGCTGTCATGTCTGGTGGCCGGCACTGCCGGCCACGTCATTTGGCGCTTGACGGTGGGCCTGCTGCTGCTTGGCCTCGGCTGGTCGTGCATGGTGGTCGCTGGATCGACGCTGCTGTCCGAGTCGGTGCCCGCGGCGGTTCGGCCGACCGCGCAGGGCCTGTCCGATTTGACCATGGGTGTTGCCGCGGCGTTGTCCGGCTCGGCCGCCGGTTACATCGTCGACCTGTTCTCCTATGGCACTCTGACACTCGTCGCCGCGCTGGCGATCGTGCCATTGTTGGCGTTGGCGTTGCGACGGAACGACCTTGCAAGCTCGCCGGGCGGAGGTTTGTAGCTGTGCGGTTGACCGACTTCTGGTCGCGGCTGGAGGCGACATTCGGGCCCGCCTACGCGGCCAGCGTCGCGGCCGATCAGGTGCTGTCCCAGTTGGATGGCCGTACCGTTAACGAGGCACTCAAGGCGGGCGTACCGACGATCGCGGTGTGGCGGGCGGTCGTGGCCGCCTACCCGGACCGGGTGCCGGCCAAGCTCCGGTGATCTGATCGGCTGTGTGCGGCCATTATTGGCTGCGAGGATCCTCGGTGAGATCGGTGGCGGCCGCACGGCACGGCCGTTCGGTCCTATGAGCCAGTCGGCACGGCCGGGCGGTCCGGTGGGCCAGTCGGGTGGGGCCGGGCGGTCCGCGGCCCCGCGTGGTGGTCGCGAACGACCCGCTTGAGCGGCGACTGATGATCGAATATCGCCGATCGGCGGGTCACTGAGCAGCCGTTCGAGTGGGATTCGCGTGTCGCCACTTGCATCGAACACATGTACGGGTATTGTCCACAACACGACCTTATCCACAGGCGCCCGGCGTGCGAGATGCGTTTTGTCGTACCGACCGCTTAGCGTGTGGGCCGTGAAGAGTTCGACAGCGAAGTCCGCGAAATCAGTAGGGGTGTCAGCCATGGCAGCAGTGCCAGACCGCGAGAAGGCGCTCGACCTCGCACTCGCGCAGATTGACAAGCAGTTCGGCAAGGGTTCCGTGATGCGCCTGGGCGAGCGGCCGGCCATCCCGATGGCGGTGATCCCGACCGGTTCCATCGCGCTCGATGTCGCGCTCGGCATCGGCGGCCTGCCGCGAGGCCGCGTGATCGAGATCTATGGCCCGGAGTCCAGCGGTAAGACGACGGTCGCGCTGCACGCGGTCGCCAGCGCCCAGGCCAACGGCGGCATCGCCGCGTTCATCGACGCGGAGCACGCGCTCGACCCGGAGTATGCGAAGGTGCTCGGCGTCGACACCGACGCCTTGCTGGTGTCGCAGCCCGATACCGGGGAGCAGGCGCTGGAGATCGCTGACATGCTGGTTCGCTCCGGTGCCATCGACATCATCGTCATCGACTCGGTGGCGGCCCTCGTGCCTCGCGCCGAGATCGAGGGCGAGATGGGCGACAGCCACGTCGGCCTGCAGGCCCGTCTGATGAGCCAGGCGCTGCGGAAGATTACCGGCGCGCTCAACTCGACCAATACCACCGCCATCTTCATCAACCAGCTGCGCGAGAAGATCGGCGTCATGTTCGGTAACCCGGAGACCACCACCGGCGGCCGGGCTCTCAAGTTCTACGCGTCGGTTCGTCTGGACGTGCGCCGCATCGAGGCGCTCAAGGACGGCACCGACGCGGTCGGTAACCGGACCCGCGTCAAGGTCGTCAAGAACAAGGTGGCCTCACCGTTCAAGCAGGCCGAGTTCGACATCATCTACGGGCAGGGCATCTCTCGCGAGGGTTCGCTGATCGATGTCGGCGTCGAGCAGGCGATCATTCGCAAGGCCGGTGCGTGGTACACGTACGAGGGCGATCAGCTCGGTCAGGGCAAGGAGAACGCTCGGAAGTTCCTGAAGGAAAATCCGGACGTCGCGGCCGAGATCGAGAAGAAGATCCTGGAGAAACTGGGTGTCGGTGCCAGCGCCGGAAACGACGCGGTGAACAGCGGCGACATCATCACCGTCGACTTCTGATCCCGCCTAGGAGTCTTCGACTGTGGCGGGACGGCGTGCACGCACGGGCCGGGGCTGGGATGCCGCCCCGGCCCGCCCGCGTCGCAAGCCCGGACCGGCGGCGAGCGCGCGGGCGCGGCAGTCCGCCGATCCGGATGAGCACATTGGTTCGGGTGAAGCCGACGACCGTCGTCCGGCGCCTGACTTCGATCCGTACGAGCAGGCGCGCGAGATCTGCCTGCGCCAGTTGTCGGTCCGTCCACGGACCCGCGCGGAACTCGCCATGGCACTCCGCCGCCGAGGCGTTGACGACGAGGTCGCGGACACGGTCCTTACCAGGTACGACGAGGTCGGGCTGATCGATGACGCGGCGTTCGCCCGGGCGTGGGTGACCAGCCGGCACCACGGCAAGGGGCTGGCCCGTCGTGCCCTGGCCAACGAACTGCGGCAGCGCGGCGTCGATCAGGACCACGTCGCGGCGGCCCTGGACGATCTCGATGGCGAGACCGAGGCGTCCACGGCCAGGGCGCTCGTCGATCGCAAACTCCGGTCGATGGGAGCGGTCCCGCCGGAGGCGGCGTTCCGCCGCCTGGCGTCGATGCTGGCACGAAAGGGCTATCCGGCCGGGGTGGCGATCGGTGCGGTCAAGGACGCGCTCGCGGCCCGTGCGGACTCGGCCGAATTCGCAGATCACATCGACGCTGACGGATTGGCGGAGGCTGAGGGCGGGATGGATGAGAGTGACGGCGCGGCACACGTGTCCGACTAGTACCCGATCATGAGTTCTTGACCGAACCGCATTCGGGACCTAACCTCAAAGCACCGAGAAGTGTCCTAACCATCGCGGCTTATACCGCACAACATAGATCGCGTAACAGTACGGCATCAGTTCCGCACAGCGAATCGGGCCGAATACACCACATGGCTATAAACCGGTCGGCTCGTTCGTAACGCGGTTTGCATATAGCGAAGCCGCCGTTTGGCCACGGCGCGGTTCGCCATACCGTCAATCCGGCTTTCTCAATTGCCGGATCGTGCAACCTTGGCCGCTTGGCAGGACTCTTCTCACCGGGCACCGTTGCCCCGCAGTAGTCGCGCTTCGCACGAATGTGTCGTGCGATGCACGCGTTTCGCGCGGGCATCCGGCTGGCAGGAGGGGGTGGGGTCGTGACCGCGGTCGAGACGATTCTCGTCGTGATCGTCGCCATCCTCGTGGTCGCGGCCGGTGTGGCCGGCATCGCCGTCATCCGGTTCTTGCGGCGCTTCGCCCCGGTGACCGGGCGCCCCGATCCCCGGCAGGATGAGCTCGCTGCTGCAGCGCGAGCACCAGGAGCAGTCGCTGGTGGCGCTGCAGGGCGCCGCCAGTGACGCGAACCTCGCCGCCGAGCAGGCGAGGGCGGCGGCCAGCGCGGCTCGCGCCGACGCGGTGGCCGCCAAGGCCGAGGCGACCGCGGCACGCGCCGAGGCGCAGCGGATCCTGGGTACCGCGCATGCCGAGGCGGAGAGCATCCTGGACCGAGCACACCGTCAAGCGCAGGCGGACGCGGAACAGGAACGCATTGCCGGGCGCCGGGCCGGCGAGCGGGAGATCGAGATCCTGACGGCGACCGTCAAGGAGCAGGCCGCGGATACCGAGCGGCGCCAGCTACGACTGGACGAGCGGGAGCGGCTGCAGGCCGAGGACGCCGAGCGGATGGCCGACCGCGACCGGCGCCTGACAGCCGCCGAGGCCGAACTGGTCGAGCGCGAAGCTGCCCTCACCAGCCGGGAGGCGGAGTTGGCCGCCAGCGCGGATACATTGCGCCGGGAACTGGAGCGGGTCGCCGGACTGTCCGCCGACACCGCCCGAGCGGAACTGGTCGAGGCGATCGAGACGCAGGCCAAGCGGGAGGCGGCTCTGCTCGTCCGGGACATCGAGAACGACGCCCGCAGCACCGCCGAGGATCGCGCCCGGCACATCGTCGTCGACGCCATCCAGAGGGTCGCCAGCGAGCAGACCGCCGAGAGCGTGGTCAGCGTTTTGCACCTGCCCAGCGACGAGATGAAGGGCCGGATCATCGGCCGTGAGGGACGCAATATCCGGGCGTTCGAATCGGTCACCGGGGTGAACCTGATCATTGACGACACGCCCGAGGCGGTACTGCTGTCGTGTTTCGATCCGGTCCGGCGCGAAGTCGGGCGGCTGACCTTGGACAAGCTGGTTCTCGACGGTCGGATTCACCCGCATCGCATCGAGGAGGTCTATGAGCAGTCGAAGACCGAGGTGGAGCGCCTGTGCCAGCGGGCCGCTGAGGACGCGCTAGTCGAGGTCGGCATCACTGACCTGCACCCGGAACTGGTGACGATGCTCGGCCGGTTGCGGTACCGCACGACGTTATGGCCAGAACGTCCTCAAGCACCTGATCGAGACCGGCCACATCGCCGGGATCATGGCGGCCGAGTTGCGGCTGGACCCGGCGCTGATCAAGCGATGCGCGTTCCTGCACGACATCGGCAAGGCACTCACTCACGAGGTCGAGGGCAGTCACGCGCTGATCGGAGCCGACCTGGCTCGCAAGTACGGCGAGTCCGACGAGGTGGTGCACGCGATCGAGGCACACCACAACGAGGTGCTGCCGCAGACCATCGAAGCCGTGCTCACTCAGGCGTCGGACTCCTGCTCCGGAGGGCGCCCGGGGGCACGCCGGGAAAGCCTGGAGGCGTACGTCAAGAGGCTGGAGCGAATCGAGGAGATCGCCGGCGGCAAGCCGGGCGTCGAGAAGGTATTTGCCATGCAGGCCGGCCGCGAGATCAGGGTCATGGTCAAGCCCGACGACGTTGACGACATCGGGGCGTCGGTGCTGGCCCGCGACGTGGCCAAGCAGATCGAGTCGGAGCTGACCTATCCCGGTCAGATCCGGGTGACCGTGGTGCGTGAGTCGCGGGTCACCGAGATCGCCCGCTAGCGCGCACTTCCAGCTGGTCCAGCAATGCCTGCGTGGCGGCCGCGACGGCGTCGACCGCGCCGTTGAACGCAGCCGCGTTGTGCGCGGCGGGCTGCCGGAAGCCGGAGATCTTCCGCACGTACTGCAAGGCCGCCGCTCGAACATCGGCGTCGCTGACCATCTCGGTGTACGGCTCCCGCAGGGTTTTGATGCTCCGGCACATGATCGATCAGCCTCCCGTTCGTCAGTGCGTTCGACGCTACCGGCTCATACCGACAAGTTCACCAAGCAGTTGTTTGAGCACGATCGAGTGCAAGACCACGTGCAAGATCCAGTGCAGCTGACGTCGCTATAGCGCGGCCACTGCTCAAGATCGTGCACTTGATCATGGAGTGGCGGCATGGGCAGGTAGTCTGGTTGGTCGTCGGGACGAGTGGCCGGGACGAGTGGCCGGGACGAGAAGAGGAGCGACGAGCAGTGCCGAGGAGCTACAGCGTCGTCACGTACGGCTGCCAGATGAACGTGCACGACTCGGAGCGCATATCCGGCCTGCTGGAAGACGCCGGATATGTCCGGGTCGCCGACGGTGACACCGCCGACGTCGTCGTCTTCAACACGTGTGCCGTCCGGGAGAACGCCGACAACCGGCTCTACGGCAACCTGGGGCACCTAGCGCCCACCAAGGCAAAGCACCCGGGCATGCAGATCGCCGTCGGCGGCTGCCTGGCCCAGAAGGATCAGGGCGACATCGTCAAGAAGGCGCCCTGGGTCGACGTCGTCTTCGGCACCCACAACATCGGCTCGCTACCCGTGCTGCTGGAACGTGCCCGGCACAACCAGGCGGCCGAGGTGGAGATCCTTGAGTCGCTCGAAGTCTTCCCCTCCACGCTGCCGACCCGGCGGGAATCGACCTACGCCGGCTGGGTGAGCATCTCGGTCGGCTGCAACAACACCTGCACGTTCTGCATCGTTCCCAGCCTGAGGGGCACGGAGAAGGATCGCCGGCCCGGCGACGTGCTGTCCGAGGTGCGTGCCTTGGTCGCCGAGGGCGTGCTGGAGGTGACCCTGCTCGGTCAGAACGTGAACTCCTACGGTGTCGAGTTCGGTGACCGCCTCGCCTTCGGCAAGCTCCTGCGCGCCTGTGGAGACGTCGAGGGCCTGGAGCGAGTGCGCTTCACCAGCCCGCATCCGAAGGACTTCACCGACGACGTCATCGCCGCGATGGCCGAGACCCCGAACGTGTGCCACTCGCTGCACATGCCGCTGCAGTCCGGGTCGGACGCGGTGCTCCGGGCGATGCGACGCAGCTACCGGCAGGAACGGTACCTGGGCATCATCGACAAGGTCCGCGCGGCGATGCCGGACGCCGCGATCACCACCGACATCATCGTTGGCTTTCCGGGTGAGACCGACCAGGACTTCGAGCGCACGCTCGACGTGGTTCGCGCCGCGCGCTTCTCCAGCGCGTTTACCTTCCAGTACTCCAAGCGTCCGGGTACTCCGGCCGCGGCCATGGACGACCAGGTCCCCAAGGACGTCGTGTCGGAGCGCTACCGGCGGCTGATCGACACGCTCGAAGAGATCACCTGGGCGGAGAACAAGAAGCTTGTCGGCTCCACGGCTGAGGTACTGGTCGCAGTCGGCGAGGGCCGCAAGGACGAGGCCACCGGGCGGATGTCCGGACGGGCCCGGGACGGCCGGCTGGTCCACTTCGCGGCCGGCCAGCGCCAGGGCATCCGGCCAGGCGATGTGGTGGAGACGGTGATCACCTACGCAGCGCCGCATCACCTGAACGCCGACGGCGAGCCGCTTTCTCACCGGCGGACCCGGGCTGGTGACGCATACGAGGCGGGACGGGTCGCGCGTACGAACGGGGTGTCACTCGGCATGCCCACCATCGGCGCGCCGAAGGTGACCGTCGCCCCGGCGCACGCCTGCGGCTGACGGTCCGGGCCGCCACCGGCCGTGGCGGCCCGGGCGTCAGCGCGCCTGTGACTCGGCCAGGTCCAGGAATTGCTTCTTGGAAGCGAGCGCCTGTTCGGCTTCCCGGACCCGCTTGGCGTCGCCGGCCGCCTGAGCCCGCTCCAGCCTCGCCTCGGCCTCGGCTACCTGCTCACGCATCTGCAGCAGCAGCGGGCTGGCCGACGGCTCCGGCCGCCGCCAGGCGATGTCCATCGCGGCCCGGATCTTGTCGTCCACCGCGCGCATCCGCCGTTCGAGGCTGGCCGCCGCGTCCCGGGAGACTCGCCCGGACTCGTGCCAGCGCCCCTGGATCTCGCGGAACGCCGCCTGGGCCGCCTTCGGGTCGGTATCGATGTCCAGCGCCTCGGCCTCGGCCAGAAGCTGATGACGCTTGTCCAACGCGACCTTCTGCTCCGCGTCGCGGGCCGAGAAGACCTCGCTGCGGTGCGTGAAGAAGGCATCCTGGGCAGCCCGGAATCGCTCCCAGAGCCGCTGCTCGACCTCTTTGGACGCGCGCGGCGCGGCCTTCCACGCCGCCATCAGTTCCTTGAGTCGGCTGGCGGTGACGTTCCATTCGGTTGAGTCGGACAGCGACTCGGCCTCGACGACCAGCTCTTCTTTCTGCGCCTGCGCCTGCTTGCGAGTCGCGTCCAAAGTGGCGAAATGGGCGCCGCGGCGCCGGGTGAAGGCGTCGCGGGCGGTGGCGTACCGCTTCCACAACTCGCCGTCGGTCTTGCGGTCGACGCCCCGGATCGCCTTCCACTCGTCAAGAATGGCCTTGAACCGGTCGCCGGTGGCCTTCCAACTGGTGGCTTCGGCGGCGAGCGACTCGGCCTCCTCGACCAGCGCGATCTTGGCCGCGAGGGCACCGGCCCGAGCGGCGTCACGAGCGGCGCGAGCTTCGTCGGCCTTTTCCGCGGCGAGTGTGGACAGCTTGTCCAGCCGGGCCGACAAACCGTCGATGTCGCCCACGACATGCGCTTCGGCCAGCGTGGACTGTAGGCGCTTGATCGACGACAGCGAGCCGGCTGCGTCGGCGGCACCACTGCCGAGCCGGGCTTCCAGGAGGTCGACCTCGGTGACCAGGTCGGCGAACCGGCGGGCGAAGTGAGCGAGGCCCTCTTCCGGAGTACCTGCCTGCCACGATCCCACGACGCGCTCGCCGTCGGCCGTCTTGACGTAGACGGTCCCATCCGCGTCGATACGCCCAAAGGCGGTCCAGTCTTCCATTGCCAACCTCGTTTTTCCCGGGGTCGCGTGAGGGCGCGACTCCGCCTATGTAGCAGTGTGCGCGTCACGTCCCGGCTGGTCACGCGAGCCGGGCCACCGTCGATGCACGCCGCCACGACGCAGTGTGTGAGTCTCCCTGGGCATTCTCACAGGTGTTACCCCTCCTTCGTCGAGCGCCCGACGCGGAACGTGACCATACGGTGTCCTTCGCGGTGTCGCCGACGGCAGCCGATACCGTTGATGAATGCCTCTCGTCGCCGCCGCGGTGTGCCCGAATCCGCCACTATTGGTGCCGGATGTGGCCTCTGGTGCGGCCTCAGAGCTGGACGAACTCCGCGAAGCGTGCGATCGCGCGGTGGACACGCTTTTCGCGGCAAGTCCTGATCTGATCACGATCGTTGGTGGAGCGTCCACCAGGAGCACGTTCGGTGACCGAGATGTTGGCACACTTGCCGGCTATGGCGTGAGGCTGCCGGTCGCGCTGAGCGGCGGCGACGCGGCGGCCGCCCCGACGCTGCCGCTCAGCATCACTATCGGCGCCTGGTTGCTGCGCGACCGCCCGATGCCGCCACCGCGCACCGGCGAGGCCATCCCGTTCGATCTGCCGCCCGGCGACTGCACCGCGATCGGGGCCGGTCTGGCCGGCCGGTCAGCGCGGGTCGGATTGCTGATCATGGGCGACGGGTCGGCCCGCCGGGGCGAGAAGGCTCCGGGGTACGCCGATCCTCGCGCTCAACCGTTCGATGACGCCGTGGTTGAGGCGCTGGGCACGGGTGACGCCACGGCGCTTGCCGACATCGATCCGGCTCTGTCACGGGACCTGCTGTGCGCGGGCCGGGCCGCGTGGCAGGTGCTGGCCGGCGCTGCCGGGTTGGCCGCGTTCCAGGGCAGCGTCGGATACCGCGCCGCGCCTTACGGCGTGCAGTACATCGTCGCCACCTGGACTCCGGCATGAGCGGCGGCTCCAGCGCGAGCGGCGGCTCCAGCGCGAGCGGTGGGCGGGCCGCGGACCGGACCCGGGTGATCGCGGTGGTCGGCCCCACCGCCGCCGGCAAGTCCGCGCTCAGCCTGACGCTCGCCGAGAAGCTGGACGGCGAGGTGATCAACGCCGACTCCATGCAGCTATACCGGGGCATGGACATCGGGACCGCGAAGGTGCCGGTCGCCGAGCGCCGCGAGATCCCGCACCACCTGCTTGACGTGTGGGACGTGACCCAGCCGGCCAGTGTCGCCGAGTACCAGCGGATGGCCCGGGCAGCCATCGATGAGGTGGCCGCGCGGGGACGGGTACCGCTGCTGGTCGGGGGATCCGGCCTGTACGTGCGGGCGGCGCTGGAGAACTTCGAGTTTCCAGGCACCGACGCCGGGCTACGGGCGGAGCTGGAAGCCCGGCTGGCCGCTGAGGGCCCGGCCCCGCTGTACGCCCAGCTCGCCGCCGCCGATCCGGCCGCGGCCGCCAAGATCCTGCCGTCCAACGGTCGCCGGATCGTGCGCGCCCTGGAGGTGATCGAGCTGACCGGTGAGCCGTTCACGGCGGCCCTGCCCGATCCCGCCCCGGTCTACGACACCGTCTCGCTCGGCGTCGACCTGGAGACTCCGCTGCTCGACGCGCGGGTTGAGGCGCGGGTCGCCCAGATGTGGGCGGCGGGCTTCGTCGACGAGGTGACCGGCCTGTTGCGGGCCGGTCTCGCCGGCAGCCTGACCGCCTCGCGCGCGCTCGGATATCAGCAGGTGCTCGCGTACCTCGCGGGCACCTGCGGTGAGGCGGAGGCCAGGGCGGACACCGTCTCCGGTACCCGCCGATTCGTGCGCCGGCAGCGCAAGTGGTTCCGCCGCGACCGGCGGATCATCTGGCTCGACGGCGTCGCCGATGATCTGGCCGAGGCCGCGCTGGCCGCGATCGGCCGGACCCAGGACAATGGGTGACCATGAGATTCGCGAAAGCGCACGGCACCGGAAACGACTTCGTCGTCCTGCCCGATCCGGACGGCGAGATCGACCTGTCCCCGGAGCTGGTGGTGGCACTCTGCGATCGGCGGCGGGGGATCGGCGGTGACGGCGTGCTGCGCGTGGTTCGCGCCGCCAAGCACCCGGAGGCGGCCCATATGGCCGCGGACGCGGACTGGTTCATGGACTATGTCAACTCCGACGGTTCGGTGGCCCAGATGTGCGGCAACGGGGTCCGCGCCTTCGCCCGCTACCTGGTGACGTCGGGCCTGGCCCCGGCGGGGGCGACCGACCTGGCGATCGCTACCCGCGCAGGTGTCGTCACCGTCGCGATCACCCCGGATCTGATCACTGTGGCCATGGTGGATCCGGTGATCGGTGCCCATGCCGAGGCCGGCGTGGGCGGGCTCCGCCTGGTCGGCACGACGGTGACGGTCGGGAACCCAAACCTGGTCTGCTGGGTCGCCGATCCGGCCAAGCTTGACCTCTCGCGCCCGCCGGCGCTGGACGCGGCCGATTTCCCGGAATCGTCCAACGTCGAGTTCATCGCGCCGGCGCCACCGGTCTCAGGGGCCGACGCCCACGTGGTGATGCGGGTGCACGAGCGCGGCGCCGGGGAGACGATGTCCTGCGGCTCGGGCGCGTGTGCCGTGGCCGCGGTGGTGCTCCGGGACGCGGACCACCGCGCTGGCACGGTCGCGATCGACGTGCCGGGCGGGCGGCTGTTGGTACGGATCGACGATGGCGGCTGCTTCCTCTCCGGGCCCGCGGTGATCGTGGCGACCGGCGATGTCGACGAATCGAGCCTGGTGGGGTCGGCCGGCAGATAGACGCTGCCCGCCGGCCGCCGTCCATCCGGGCACCGTACGACAGTGGGCCGTCTAGCCGGGTACGGCGGTGGCGTCATGCGCCTCGGCGGCCGCCAGGGCCTGCCTGCCCTCGGTGTCGATTCGAGGCATGATCCGGTCCAGCCAGCCGGGGACCCTCCAGGCGTGCGGACCGAGCAGCGTCATCACCGCCGGTACCAGCAGCAGCCGGACGATCGTGGCGTCGACCAGCACGCTGACCGCGAGTCCGAGTCCGAGCATCTTCACCACGACGTTGTCGCTGAGGATGAACGCCCCGAACACGCTCACCATGATCAGCGCGGCGCACGAGATGACCCGGGCGGTGATCTCCAGGCCGTGTGCCACGCTGCCGCCGGCATCCCGGGTCCGTTGCCACGCCTCGTGCACCCGGGACAGCAGGAACACCTCGTAGTCCATGCTCAGCCCGAACACGATCGCGAACATCATCATCGGCACGTAGCTCTCGATCGGTACCTTGCCGTTGACGCCGAGGGCCGGCCCACCCCAGCCCCACTGGAACACCGCCACCAGTACGCCATAGCTGGCTCCGATCGACAGCAGGTTCAGTACCGCCGCCTTGACCGCGACGAGCAGGCCCCGGAACACCATCAGGATGATGAGAAATGCCAGCGCCACGACCGTGACGATGATCAGTGGCAAGCGCCTGGAGATCAGCTGGAGGAAGTCGATCTGCGCGGCCGTGGTCCCGGTGATGTACGCCTTCGCCTCGGTGCCCTTCGTCGCGCCCGGCAGCACGTCGTTCTTCAGATGGTTGAACAGGTCGGTGGTGCCGGCGTCCTGCGGCGAGGTAGCCGAGATCGCGGTTCCGATCAGCGCCTTGCCATTGCCGGTCGGCTGGAGCTGGCTGATGCTCGCCGCGCCCGGGACGCCGGTCAGCGCGGTCTTCAGGTTCTGCGCCAGCGCCGACTGCTGTGACGCCGGTACCCGGCTCTGGTCGACGACGATGGTCAGCGGTCCATTGGCGCCCGGCCCGAAACCTTCGCTGATCAGGTCGTACGCGCGCCGATCGGTGAAGCTGGTCGGGTCCGCGCCGTCACCGATGTGGCCGAGCCGCATCGAGAACAGCGGGATGGTCAGGACGCCGAGGATGATCAGGCCGGCGGCCAGGAAGTGCCACGGCCGCCGCTCGACCCGCCGCGCGTAGTCGTGCCACATGCCGGTGGCCGCACCGGTGTCGCTGGTGCCCTCGGCGACGAGCCTGCCGACCCGGAACCGGTCGACGCTCCGGCCGAACAACCCGAGCAGGGCCGGTACCAGCGTGACGGCGGCGAGCACAGCGGTGATGACGGTGATGCCGGCCGCCATCCCGAGCTTGCCGATGAAGTTCACCCTCGACACGTACAGCCCGGCGAGCGCCACGATCACGGTGCTACCGGACACGATGACGGCCCGGCCGCTGGTCGCCACGGCGCGGCCGGCCGCGGCCGCCGGATTGACGCCATCCATCAGCTGCTGGCGGTGCCTGGTGATCAGGAAGAGGGCGTAGTCGATGCCGACGCCGATTCCGATCATCGTCGCCAGGGTTGGCGACACGGTCGCGAAGGTCGTGAGGTTTGCGACGAGTGCCAGCACACTCAACCCGACCAGCACTCCGACCAGCGCCGTGATCAGCGGTAAGACGGCGGCGATAGCGCTGCCGAAGCCGATCAGCAGGACGATGATCGCCACCCCGAAGCCGATCGCCTCACTGGTTATGTCGCGCGCCTGGGGGCGGGCCAGTTCACCGAGCGGTCCGCCGTACTCGACCTCGACCCCGGCCGCGCGTAGTGGCTGTACGGCGGTGTCGACCGAGTCCACGTAGTCCGAACCGAGGGAGCTTGGGTTGGTGTCGAATCGCATCGTGATGTAGCCGATCTCGCCGTTGCTGGATAGAGCGGTGGCCGGCTGGCCGGACGGCGGTATCGGACTGATCGCGGTGATCACGTGCGGCAGCTTCTTGAGGGAGGCGACCGTCTGATTGATCTGGCTCTCGTTATTGGTCAGCGATGCCTTTGAGTTGTGCAGCACGACCTGCGCGCTCAGCCCGCCCGCTTGGGGATCGTCGGCCTTCAGGACATTGAGGCCCTGCTGCGATTGGGTTCCCGGCAGACTGAAGTTGTCGGAGTACTGGCCGCCGAACGAGTTCTGCAGGAAATGAAGCGCGATCAATGCCGCGGCCCAGCCCACGATTACCCAGAGCCATTGGCGGGCGCACCAGGATCCGAGGCGGAACAGAGCGTCCGGCGGCCGGGTCGTGGCTGGCGAGGCGCCGTCTGGGTGGGAGGAACGCGCTGTCGACGCCATTGCCTAACCCTTCGCCCCATCGCCGCGGCCTCGCTCGTGATGCCGGACGATTGTCGAGGTCCTGATTGTCGAGGTCCTGATTGTCCGATGTCGCGTGGCGCCGGGGGCGAGATTGCGCGTATGTCCGCCGTCCGTGCCCAGGGTGGCCGAGTCCCTGTCCGCCGTTGTCGGCTTCGCGTCGGCCTGAGTCAGCGCATTGACCGCATCGGCGGCGCGAGCAGCCCGGCAGCGTGCGGGGTCGGACCCGCGCCCCGACCCTCGCGTCCAGCCGCAAGCCAGGTGAGATCGGCGAAGCAGCGGGATAGGGTCGCCGGGAGACCACAACGATCTCGACTCACGATCATGACTTCCGGTTCGGGCCGACCGTGCCCGGACGGGAAATTCCCGGGCCGACCGCGCCCGAACGAGAACGCAGCTGGGGGATACAGGGTGACCGAGGACAACAACCGAGCGCTGGATCAGCTCGCCGAGGAGTGCTACGACAACCGGCTGAAGCAGTCGCCGTTATGGGCGCACATGATCGGGGAGTACAAGTACGCCGACCACTTCATGGATGCCAGCCGCGAGGCCGAGGACGAGTTCATCGCCGCCGCCAAGGCGTTCATCGAGCAAGCCGAAGCGATTGGCGACGAGTCGCTGGACGAGCAGCGCCGAATAACCCGCGCGATGATCATCTGGGACTCGGAGCACCGGATCGCCATGACCGAATCGCGGCTCGATGAGTTCATCGTGGACCCGATCTTCGGTGTGCAGGCCGCGGTCAACGTCTACGTCCCCAAGCTCGCCATCCCGACGCCCGAGGTGGCGGCCGCCTTCGCCGACAAGTACCGCGGTGTTGCGAAGTACTTCCGGGACCGGACCGAGCGGTTGCGTGACGGTCTCGCGGCCGGCCGCGTCGCCGCCGAATTCGCCATCCAGCAGACCCTGGCGCAGCTCGAATCCTGGCTGGCCAAGCCGGTTTCGGAAGACCCGCTGCTGAACACCGCGCCACTGCCCGAGGGCGTTGACGAGCAGGCGTGGCGGGCCGAACTGGCCGACATCGTCGCCGCCGACGTCCGGCCGGCGGTGGCCGCCTATCGCGACGTCCTTCGCGACGAGATCGCTCCGCACGCGATGCCTGATGAGAAGTGCGGCATGACCTGGCTGGACGGCGGAGATGAGATCTACGCCCGGGCGGTCCGCTACTACACCACCACCAGCCTGAGCCCGAAGGAGATCCACGAGATCGGCCTTCGCCAGGTCGAATCGCTGGCTCGCGAATACGCGGCGCTCGGTCCCGAGGTGGTGGGCAGCGATGACGTGCCGACGGTCCTGGAGGCGCTCCGGTCGGATCCGAAGCTGCACCACACCGACGGCGCCGAGATCGTCGCGGACTCGAAGGCGGCCATGGCCAAGGCGCGAGCGGCGATGCCGGACTGGTTCGGCGTGATGCCCAAGTCCGACTGTGACGTCGAGGGAACCACCAGCGGCGCGATCGCCTTCTACTTCGCGCCGCCGAAGGACGGCAGCCGCGGCGGCGTGTTCTTCATGAACATCTCGGACCCGGAGGGCTGGGGCCGGTACGAGATCGAGTCGACGTCGTTCCACGAGGGCATCCCCGGCCACCACTTGCAGCTGAGCATCGCCGCCGAGCTGGCCGACCTGCCGGAACTGCGCAAGCGAGCCTTCATCGCCGCCTACGGCGAGGGCTGGGGCCTCTACACCGAGCGCCTGGCCGACGAGATGGGCCTGTACTCGTCCGCGCTCGACCGGATGGGGATGCTGTCGGCCGACTCGATGCGTGCCTGCCGTTTGGTGGTGGACACCGGCATGCACGCGCTCGGCTGGAGCCGGCAGCGCGCGATCGACTTCCTGGTGGCCAACTCGACGATGCGGCCGAGCCACGCGGCGGCGGAGGTTGACCGGTACGCCGTCATGCCCGGCCAGGCCCTGTCGTACATGATCGGCCGACTGGAGATCCAGCGCATCCGTCGCGAGACGGCCGAGCGGCTTGGTGAGCGGTTCGCCATCAAGGACTTCCACGACGCGGTGCTGGACTCCGGTCCGCTGCCGTTGGGCATCCTCGACGAGGTAGTGCGGAACCGGCTGAGGTAATCGCCGCGGCGTGAAGGCGAGAACGATCGTGGGCGGTACCCGGGCCATCAGCAGCCGGGAAACCGCCCACGATCGTGATATCGACTGGCGGCGATGCCGGCTCAGGCGTCGGCCAGCGCGCCGAACCCGCTGTCGGCCGGTGGAATCGTGTCGCCACCCGTGATGGCGTCGATCGATCCACCCTTGGCGACGTCTCGAACGGCGGCCGCGACCGCCGGGGCCACCCGCGCGTCGAAGACGCTCGGAATGATCACGGATGCGTTCAGCTTCTCTTCGCCGACGACATCCGCGATCGCCCGGGCCGCGGCCAGCGCCATGTCCTCGGTGTAGCCGCGGGCCTGCGCGTCCAGCATGCCCCGGAAGACGCCCGGGAAGGCGAGCACGTTGTTGATCTGATTCGGCTGGTCGGAGCGGCCGGTCGCGACGATCGCGGCGTGCTTGCGCGCCTCTCGCGGGTCCACCTCCGGGTCGGGGTTGGCGAGCGCGAACACGATCGCGTCCTTGGCCATCGCGGCTACGTCGTCCCCGGTGAGCAGGTTCGGCGCACTCACCCCGATGAACACGTCGGCGCCCCGGACGGCGCCGGGCAGGTCGCCGGCGTAGTTGGTGACATTGGTGTTCTCGGCAAGCCAGTGCCACGAGGGGTTCAGGTCCGGCATGCCGCGGTGCAGGGCGCCCATCCGGTCGTACGCGATGATGTCGCCGACCCCCTGGCGCAGCAGCAGCTTCATGATCGCCGTACCGGCGGCGCCGGCGCCGGAGACCACCACCCGCACATCGGCCAACCGTTTGCCGACTACCCGCAGCGCGTTGGTGAGCGCGGCCAGCACGCAGATCGCGGTGCCGTGCTGGTCATCATGGAAGACCGGGATGTCGAGCATCTCGCGTAGCCGCGCCTCGATTTCGAAGCACCGCGGTGCGGCGATGTCCTCCAAGTTGATCCCGCCATAGGCCGGAGCGATCGCCTTGACGATCTGGATTATCTCCTCGGTGTCCTGGGTATCGAGCACCACCGGCCAGGCGTCCACGCCGCCGAAGCGCTTGAACAGCGCGGCCTTCCCCTCCATCACCGGTAGCGCCGCGGCCGGTCCGAGGTTGCCGAGGCCGAGCACGGCCGACCCGTCGCTGACCACCGCGACGGTATTGCGCTTGATGGTCAGGCGCCGGGCGTCCTCGGGGTTCTCCGCGATCGCCATGCACACCCGAGCCACCCCCGGCGTGTACGCCCGGGACAGCTCGTCGCGGGTGCGCAGCGCAACCTTTGATTGCACCTCGATCTTGCCGCCGAGGTGGAGCAGGAAGGTGCGATCAGAGACCTTTCGGACGTCCACACCGTCGAGCGCACCGATGGCGGCTACGACCTGGTCGGCGTGGTTGGCGTCGGCGGTGTCGCAGGTTACGTCGGCGATCACCCGGAGGTGGTCGGAATCGACGACGTCGAGGGCGGTGACGATGCCTCCGGTGTCGCCGACCGCGGTCGCGATCCGCCCGATCGCGGTGGACTCGGCGGTTACTGAGACGCGGATGGTGATCGAGAATCCGGCGCTGGGCAGCGCCTTGATCGGCATTTTTGCGGGCCTCCTGCTAATGAAGGTGCGTTCGTGAGGTGGAAGTGCCACGATCGAGGAGATGAACGAAGAACTCTCCGACGCCGCGTTCGACCGGGACAGCGAGCCCATCATCGATCTCGCCGATGATGAGCACGGCGCCGACCACGATGATATGGACGACGAGACGAGCGGTGATCTCGAGCTCGCCGAGCGAAATGCCCTGCGCCGTGTCGCCGGTCTGTCCACCGAACTTACCGACATCACCGAAGTTGAATACCGTCAGCTCCGGCTGGAGCGGGTGGTGCTGGTCGGGGTCTGGACCGAAGGCGGCGCCGAGGATGCCGAGAACTCCCTCGCCGAGCTGGCCGCGCTGGCCGAGACCGCGGGCTCACAGGTGCTTGAGGCGTTGATCCAGCGTCGCACCCGTCCGGATCAAGCCACCTACGTCGGCCGCGGCAAGGTGGCCGAACTGCACGACATCGTGGCCGCGGCGGGTGCTGACACGGTGATCTGCGACGGCGAGCTGAGCCCGAGCCAGTTGCGCAAGCTGGAGACCCGGATCAAGGTCAAGGTGATCGACCGGACCGCGCTGATCCTGGACATCTTCGCCCAGCACGCCAAGTCCCGCGAGGGCAAGGCCCAGGTTGAGCTGGCTCAGCTGCAATACCTGATGCCGCGGTTGCGCGGCTGGGGTGAATCGCTGAGCCGACAGGCCGGTGGCCGGGTCGGCACGGCCGGGGGCGGAATCGGAGCGCGCGGTCCGGGCGAGACCAAGCTGGAGACCGATCGCCGCCGCATCCGGTCACGGATCGCGCGGCTGCGGCGTGAGATCGGAGCGATGAAGACGGTACGGGTGACGAAGCGGGCCGGCCGACGCCGGCACGCGATACCCAGCGTGTCGATCGCCGGATACACCAACGCGGGCAAGTCGTCGCTGCTGAACCGGCTGACCGGCGCCGGTGTCCTGGTCGAGGATGCGCTGTTCGCCACGCTGGATCCGACGACGCGGCAGGCCCACACCGCGGACGGCCGGGTCTTCACCTACTCGGACACGGTCGGGTTCGTCCGGCACCTGCCGCACCAGCTGATCGAGGCGTTCCGCTCCACGCTCGAAGAGGTGGGCGAGTCCGATCTGATCGTGCACGTGGTCGACGGCTCGCACGCAGATCCGGAACAGCAGGTTCGGTCGGTGCATGAGGTGCTCGGCGAGATCGGCGCGGAGGCGCTTCCGGAGCTGCTGGTGGTTAACAAGATCGACGCGGCGTCGGAGGAGACGTCGCTGCGGCTCAAGCGGCTGTGGCCGGGCGCGATCTTCGTCTCGGCCCGCTCCGGAGCCGGCATCGACGACCTGCGGCTCGCCATCGAAGGACGGCTGCCACGGCCGCCGGTCGAGATCCGCGCACTCGTTCCGTACCACCGGGGGGACCTGGTTGCCGCCGTACATGATCGGGGCGAGGTGCTCTCCGCCGACCACCGGGACACCGGTACCGAGTTGTGGGCGCGGGTCCCGGAGTTCCTCGCGGCCCAACTCCGGCCGTTCGAGATCACCACGGCTGGAACTGCTTCTGACAACGCGCTGTGATGATGCTCAACCAGGCAAGGCAATAATGGCGGCGCTCTGAGAGACTGGTCGGATGCGACATGTTCGGTCCGTAGGCGTTCTGGGTGTTTCGGCGGTGATAGCCGGTTCCATCGCGATTGGTGGGCCGGCCGCGTGGGCCGGACCGACGCCAGGGGCGAGCGGTCCGGCAATCCCGGTTCCCAAGGCCCAGAAGCCGCAGATCGTCTGCACGATTGGTGCGGGCGGCACAGGCGCCGTGCACATGACCGGGCTGGTGGCCACCAAGAACGGCTACGTCACGATCGACGGGAAGAACTCGGACTGGAACCAGCTGCGGATCATCTACCTGGACAGCAACTGCAAGCGCACCTCGGTTCAGTCGTACGGCGGCAATGGCGCGGACAATCCGCAGGATCTCGCCATGGACTCCAAGGGCGTGTTGTGGGTCGCCGATACCGGCGACGATCCCAGCAACCCGACCCGGTCGTCCATCGCGGTGTGGAAGGTGCCGAGCAAGACCGGCAGCATGAAGCTGTACCGGTTCTCGTACCCGAACGGCAAGGCGCTGAACTCCCAGGCCATGGTGCTCAACGGTGACGGCACGCCGATCTTCATCACCAAGGTGTCGTCCGGGCCGGCCGATGTCTACGTCCCGTCCGCGCCGATGTCGACGTCGCAGACCGTGCCGCTCAAGCTGGCCGGCCATTTCACCCCGGAGCAGACCGGCACCAGTACCAAGTTTGGCCTGGACGGGCAGAACTGGGTAACCGGCGGGGCGAACTCCCCGGACGGCACCAAGGTCGTCATCCGCACGTATTCCGACGCGTATGAGTTCGACGTCAAGAATGGTGACGTGGTCGCGGCGATCACCAAGGGCACGCCGCGGATCACCCCGCTTCCGGACGACACGCAGGGCGAGGCGATCGCGTACACGCCGGATGGCAAGTCGTTCTTGACCCTGTCCAACGACAGCGAGGCCACGCCGATCCTGAAGTGGACCCCAGCGGCGGCCGTAAAGGCCAGCGCGGCCAAGAAGGCGGGCGGGTCGAGCCAAAGCGCGATCCGGAAGTGGCTGACCGGGTTGTCGCTGACTCAGCTGATGTTGCTGCTTGGCGCGGTCGGCGTCTTGGGTCTCATCCTGATCATCGCCGGCGTGATGGGCATCTCGCGCTCCCGGAAGGCGCAACGTGCGGCGGCCGCGAAGGAGAAGGCGGCCGCGGCCCGGCAGGCCCGAGCACCCGCGCCGGTCGGCGCCCCGGAAGCGGGCGGCGTCTACGGGTCGGGCCGGGGCAACGATCCATACGGCGACCGGTACGGACCGGATCCGCGTCAGGCATCCGGACCATCAGGTGGCCAGTACTCGGGCGGTCAGTACGCCGGTGGCCAGTATTCGGGCGGCCAGTATTCGGGCGGTCAATACCCGGGTGGTGACTACCCCGGCGGTGAGCACCCCGGCGGCCAGTACGGCAACCCGCAGCCGAGCCGTCCTGGGCCGGGCGGAGGTCAGTATTCCGGCGGAGGTCAGTATTCGGGTGGCCAGTACTCCGGCGGCCAGTACGGCAGCCCGGCATCCAGCGGTCCCCCTCCGGCCGGCGGCGGCGTGTACGGCCGGCCTGCCGACCCGTACGACGACGGTTATGACGATCGCCGGCCACGCCCCAGCGGCCACTAGCTCGTCGTTGCGGGTGCACCGCGCGCGCCGCACCCGCATCACGGCGGCCCGGGCAGCGCGGACACGTGTGGACGCCGCGGCCATGGCGTGAGCCCCGGTGGACATGGCGTGAGCCCGGGCGGCCATGGCGTGAGCCCCGGCCGCCATGGCGTGAGCCCGGCAGCGGGCGATCAAGACCGTCCGGTCGGTGACCCTTGGCATGGACCCACTCTCAGATTCGAGGGGGTCGCCAGCCAAGGGCCGCCCGGATCACTGGAGGTCCGCCGCCCGCGACGGCGGTGAACGATCGAGCTAGATGCGCCGCAGGACGGCGACCACCTTCCCGAGGATGGTGGCCTCGTCGCCGGGAATCGGCTCGTAGACCGGGTTCTGTGGCATCAGCGTGACGTGGCCATCGCGCTTGCGGAGGGTCTTGACGGTGGCGTCGCCATCGAGCATCGCCGCGACGATCTCGCCGGTGTCGGCGTCCGGCTGCTGGCGCACCACGACCCAGTCGCCGTCGCAGATCGCCGCGTCGATCATCGAGTCGCCCTTGACGTTCAACAGGAACAGGTTGCCCTCCCCGACGAGCTCGCGGGGGAGAGGGAAAACGTCATCGATCGACTGCTCGGCAAGTATCGGTCCGCCGGCCGCGATCCGGCCGACCAGCGGCACGTACGCCGGATGGGGCTGTGCCGCCGCTAGCGCGGCCTCGTCGTCCGGACCGGGCTCGGCCGCTTGCCGGACGTCAACCGCTCGCGGGCGGTTGGGATCGCGCCGCAGGTGACCCTTCTTCTCCAGCTCCTTCAGCTGGTAGGCGACGGACGACGGAGAGACCAGCCCAACCGCCTCACCGATCTCCCGGACGCTCGGTGGATAGCCGTGCTCGTCCACCCAGCCCCGGATGAAGTCCAGGATGCCGCGCTGCCGTTTGGACAGGTCGTCGCTCAGGCCATCGGGCGATGTGCCGCCGATCGGCGTCACCGCCCGCAGGTGCGCCTCGCCGCTGGAGCGGTGGGCGGCCACCCCGGTGGCGCTCTTGGATTCCCTCGGCACTGCAGCCTCCTCGTCGCGGATGATGGCCGAGGCCGACAGCCGAACGCCACGGTGGCGCCGGTTTGTCCGCCCCGGCGGGAGACCGCCGGATTCGTCACCCGGGGTCTTTCATGACCGTATCCCGTCGGCGTGACAACTTCAAACGTCTGTTCGACTTAATGCGCCGTGTCGCTCGACAGGGCTTATCCAGATCTGATACACCGGTCGTACGCACGTTCTATCGAACGTTCGTACGATCTTGGAGGCGGCAATGGGCGTGGCGGTCGCGGGCGGTCCTGAGTCAGATCGAGTTATCGCAGCCGGGCGAGGCTTCGGCAATCGCCACGCGGCTGCTTTCGGTCGCCGGTCGCACCTGCGCCTGGTGCCACCACTGCCGGACGCCGACACGTCCGGTCTTGCTGGGCCGGCCGGTCTTGCCGGGCCGGCCGAACGCGCCCGGGGCGTGGCCGGCCCGAGTGGGACTTCGGCAGGCTTGGCCGGATGCCCACCCGCCCCGGCCGCCCGGCCGGCATCGGCCGCGACCGGGCATGCCGAGGGCGATATCGCGGCGATTGGCCGGCAGCATTCGGGCGTCGGCCGGCTTGCCACCGCCAGCCTGCGGTGGGCCCCAGCGCCCGCCGCCGGTCCGTCACGCCGGTCGGTCGGATCCGCTCGCATCGCCGGACGCGTCCGGACCGATCGCGCGGCCCGGCATCCGGTGCGGTTGACCCGGCGCGGCCGTGTCGTGGTCGTGCTGTTCCTGCTTGCGATGACGGTCGGGGTGGCGGTATTGCTGGCCACGGCCAGCCAGGCTTCGGCGCCGTCCGGCCCGATGCGGACCGTCGTCGTCCATCCAGGGGACACGCTGTGGTCGATCTCGGTGGCGGCCATGCCAGGAGTGGCCCCGAACGTCGCAGTCGAGCGAGTTCGTCGCTTGAATCACATGCCGGATAACACCGTCTACGTCGGCGAGCAGCTCGCCCTGCCCCCGACCAGGTGACATAGACAAACGGCCCGGCGACAGTCGGCTTTCTGGCAGTGACATGCCGGGCGCGCCGACTTGCGCCGATGTTGTGTCCGGCCTAACGTCAAACACAACATCTAGTAGTTCCAACGGTGTAAGTCATCAACAGGTTGGGGTTCTACCCACCTGGAGCCTCGATCAGGCCCGTTTGCCGTCGATGCCGATTATGAGCGGTATCGACGGGTTTGCGGTGCCCGCGTCGGGCCGTGGATGCCTGCTCGCACCGATCGGGTGCTGGTGGAAATGTCGGGCCCGAGGGGCATGGTGAAGGCATGGAGGTAGGCAAGTGCGCTGTCCGTACTGTCGCCATGCGGATTCCAAGGTGGTCGACTCGCGAGAGGCCGACGATGGTCAGCTGATCCGGCGCCGCCGGTCGTGCCCGGAGTGCGGCAAGCGATTCACGACCGTGGAGGAGGCCGTGCTGGCCATCGTCAAGCGCAGCGGCGTTACCGAGCCGTTCAGCCGCTCGAAGGTGGTCGCCGGCGTTCGCAAGGCGTGCCAGGGCCGCCCGGTCGACGATGACGCGCTGGCCCTGCTGGCCCAGCGTGTCGAGGAGGGCATCCGAGCGCGGGGCGTTGCCGAGATCCCCAGCAACGAGGTCGGTCTCGCCATCCTCGGACCGCTGCGTGAGCTCGACGAGGTCGCTTATCTGCGATTCGCCAGCGTCTACCGCTCCTTCGACTCGTTGAGCGACTTTGAGCGGGAAATCGCGGCGTTGCGAGCGGCAGCCGGCGATGACGCCCGCGGCGGTATGGGCGCGGAAAACCGGGATCCGGACGGCGAGACGACGCCGTCTGACCGGTCGGCCGGCGGGGTGCGGCCGGGATACGACGTGGCGGGCGCTGCCACGGGCTGAGGGCCCGGAGTCAGCGTCACGAATTGATCCACCGGAATTTTTGATCCACCGGACATTGACGTTCAGAACGAAGACGACACAGGTAGTTGGCGCGGCACCCGGCCGCGCAGAGCAGAGGGGACCGGGGATGACGGAGGCGGTTGCACGTGGGGCCGGCAAGGGGCGCAAGTCGGGACCGGCGGGTGTGAAGGTCGAGCGCGTGTGGACGACAGAGGGCGTTCACCCGTACGACGAGGTGACGTGGGAGCGCCGCGATGTCGTGATGACGAACTGGCGAGACGGCTCGATCAACTTCGAGCAACGGGGGGTGGAGTTCCCGGAGCCCTGGAGCGTCAACGCCGCGAACATCGTCACCACCAAGTACTTTCGCGGCGCGGTCGGCACGCCGCAGCGGGAGTGGAGCCTCAAGCAGCTGATCGATCGTGTGGTCGGCACCTATCGCAAGGCGGGCGAGGACAATGGCTACTTCGCCACCTCGGCCGACGCCGATGTGTTCGCCGATGAGCTGACATGGATGCTGCTGCACCAGATGTTCAGCTTCAACTCCCCGGTCTGGTTCAACGTCGGTACCACCTCGCCTCAGCAGGTGTCGGCGTGCTTCATCCTCTCGGTCGACGACTCGATGGACTCGATCCTCGACTGGTACAAGGAGGAGGGCCTGATCTTCAAGGGCGGCTCCGGATCGGGTGTGAACCTCTCGCGCATCCGGTCCTCGAAGGAACTGCTCTCGTCCGGCGGCACCGCCTCCGGGCCGGTCTCGTTCATGCGCGGAGCGGACGCCAGCGCCGGGACGATCAAGTGTGGTGGGGCCACCCGGCGTGCGGCCAAGATGGTCATCCTCGACGTCGATCACCCGGACGTCGAGGAGTTCGTCCTGACCAAGGCACGCGAGGAAGACAAGATCCGGGCTCTGCGTGACGCCGGATTCGATATGGACCTGGGCGGCTCCGACATCGTCTCGGTGCAGTACCAGAACGCCAACAACTCGGTGCGCGTCTCGGACGAGTTCATGACGGCGGTCGAGCAGGGCGGCACCTTCGACCTGCGCGCCCGGATGGACGGCTCGGTGATCGAGCCGGTCAACGCCAAGGATCTGTTCCGCAAGATCGCGCAGGCCGCGTGGGAGTGCGCGGACCCCGGCCTGCAGTACGACGACACGATCAACTCGTGGCACACCTGCCCGGAGACCGGTCGCATCACCGCGTCGAACCCGTGCAGCGAGTACCTTCACCTGGACAACTCGTCATGCAACCTGGCGTCACTGAACCTGATGAAGTTCCTCCGTGCCGACGGCGGCTTCGAGGTGGAGAAGTTCGTCAAGTCGGTCGAGTTCGTGATCACCGCGATGGACATCTCGATCTGCTTCGCCGACTTCCCGACGCAGAAGATCGGCGAGACCACGCGGGCGTACCGCCAGCTCGGTATCGGGTACGCCAACCTCGGCGCCCTTCTGATGGCAAGCGGCCTGCCTTACGACTCGGACGAGGGCCGCAGCCTGTCGGCGGCGATCACGTCACTGATGAACGCGACGGCGTACCGCCGGTCGGCCGAGATGGCCGGCGTGGTCGGCCCGTACGAGGGCTATGCCCGCAATGCCGAGGCCCACAAGAAGGTGATGCGCAAGCACGCCGCCGCCAGCAAGGCGATCGACGTGCACGGCGCGGTGGCAACCTCGATCTACGACGAGGCCGGCAAGCAGTGGGAGCTGGGCAACCGGATCGGTGACAAGAACGGCTGGCGTAATTCGCAGGCCAGCGTGCTCGCGCCTACCGGCACCATCGGCCTGATGATGGACTGCGACACCACGGGTGTCGAGCCGGACCTGGCGCTGGTCAAGTTCAAGAAGCTGGTCGGCGGCGGCTCCATGCAGATCGTCAACCAGACCGTGCCCCGCGCCCTGCGCAGCCTCGGCTACCAGGAGGAGCAGGTCGAGGCGATCGTCGAGTTCATCTCCGAGCACGGTCATGTTGTGGACGCCCCGGGCCTCAAGCCGGAGCACTACGCCGTCTTCGACTGCGCCATGGGTGAGCGGTCGATCGCGCCGATGGGTCACGTCCGGATGATGGCCGCGGTGCAGCCGTTCATCTCCGGTGGGATCTCGAAGACGGTCAACATGCCGGAGTCGGCGAGCGTGGAGGACGTCGAGGAGATCTACTTCGAGGCGTGGAAGATGGGCATCAAGGCGCTGGCCATCTACCGCGACAACTGTAAGGTCGGCCAGCCGCTGTCCAACGCCAAGCCGAAGGCCGAGGCCGCGCCGGTCGCGGAGAAGACCGTCGAGAAGGTCGTCGAGTACCGTCCGGTCCGCAAGCGCCTGCCGAAGAAGCGCACGTCGGAGACGGTGTCCTTCTCGGTCGGCGGTGCCGAGGGCTACCTGACCGCGTCGTCCTACCTGGATGACGGGCTTGGCGAGCTCTTCCTCAAGATGTCGAAGCAGGGCTCGACGCTGGCCGGCGTGATGGACGCCTTCTCGATAGCGATCTCGATCGGCCTGCAGTACGGCGTTCCGCTGGAGACATTCGTCGCCAAGTTCACCAACATGCGGTTCGAGCCGGCCGGTATGACCGATGACCCGGACGTGCGCATGGCGGCCTCGGTGATGGACTACATCTTCCGTCGCCTGGCGCTGGACTTCCTGCCCTATGACCGCCGGTCCGAGCTTGGCATCTTCACGGCGGACGAGCGGGCCGCGCAGCTGCGGGCCGAGGCCGCCGCGGCTTCCGGTGTCGCCGCGCCGATGGACGACCAGGTCGACCTGACGGCGCTTGCGTCATCGGCACCGATCGAGTCACGGGTCACCGACGTCGAGAGTGAGATCGAGGTCCCACCGGCGGTTGCCAAGCCGACACGGGCCGGTTCCTCGGTCGAGCTGCTGGAGATGGTGCAGGGCAAGGGCGCGGATGCCCCGCTGTGCTTCACCTGCGGAACCAAGATGCGTCCGGCCGGCAGCTGCTACGTCTGTGAGGGCTGCGGCTCGACCAGCGGCTGCAGCTGAGACCGAGCGTTATTGCAAACGATGCAACATGTCACGAGGTGCCCGGTCCCCGAAGGGGGGCTGGGTATCTCGTAGGCCGAATGACTGGGCCCCGGTTGGAGGTCCACCGGCTATGAGAGTCGGTTCTGGTTGTTGATCCACTGCTGGCGGTAGGCCTCGGGGGTGAGGCCGTCGAGCGAGCCGTGTGGTCTGTAGTTGTTGTACTCGAGGCGCCGGTCTTCTGCCAGGACTTGGACTTCGAGCAGGGTGTTGAACTGTTCGCAGGCGAGGAACTCGTCGCGGAAGCGGCCGTTGAACGATTCGCAGAACCCGTTCTGCCATGGGCTGGCGGGGTCGATGTAGGCCGCGTCGACGCCGGTAAACCGGCACCAGTCGGCCAGGGCATGGGCGGTCAGTTCCGGGCCGTTGTCCATGCGCACGTGGGCCGGCCGGCGTCCGGTGGCGGCGATGATTTGGTCGAGGACGGTGATGGTCGCCTCCGCGCTGAATGAGCGGGCCGCGGTCGTGGCGAGGGCTTCGCGGGTGTGCTCGTCGATGACGTTGAGGAACCGGACCTGGCGGCCGTCGACGGTGACGTCGACCTGGAAGTCCAGCGCCCACATCTGATCCGGCGCACCGGCGCGCATCCGCTGGTGGCGGCCCGGACCGATGCGGCGTTGCTTACGCACCCGGGAAGGGCGTTTGAGGCCAAGCTCGCACCACAGCCTGCGGGTACGTTTACGGTTGACGACCAGACCCTCGCGGGCGGCGATCACGTGTGCTTTGCGCCAGCCCCAGCGCGGATGAGCCGCCGAGATCTGACGCAACCGATCCCGCAACACCTGATCGGCATCGCAGACCGGCCGAGCCGGGCGCCGCTGCACACTGCGGTGCTGGCCCACTAGGCGGCACGCACGCCGTTCGGAGACCCCGAACCGGTCCCGCAGCACCACAACGGCGCGGCGGCGACGGTCCGGGCTCACCAGTTTCCCTTGTTCAGCTCCTTGAGCATGTCAATGTCGAGCAGCTGATCGGCCACGATCTTCTTCAGCCGCGCGTTCTCCCGCTCCAGCTCCTTGGGCCGCCTAGCATCATCGGCCTTCATCCCGCCGTACTGCGCCATCCACCGATGCCAGGTCGGCTCCGATACCTCCAGCTGCTTGCACACCTCCGCCAAGCCCTGACCCTGCCCGATCAGGCGTTCGCCCTCACGAAGCTTGCGGATGATCTGCTCCGGCGTATGCCGGATCGGGCTGTGGCAGTACGGCCCCGGGCCGGTGACAGACGCCACCGATATTGCCCTTGAGGTACAGGCGGAGGGCCATGCGCTGGATCGCAAGCTCGTCACCCTACGGGCGCAGGCCACTGCTGTGGCGCCCAGAGGACGCTGACGGCGTCAACGAGGTCTTCGACGAGTTCTTCCCACGAGTGCGCCCGCCGAGGTGCGTGAGCAAGCTGGGCGTCGACCGTCCCGGGATACTGGTGTCGATCGCCATGGTGGCTGTCGTGGGCTGAGCCGCCACCGCCCGGAACATCGCGGCTACCGGTAGTACCGGTCGGCGCGCTGCACCGCACGCCGATTGTCACGGTGAACTACGACACCGGCGAGACGGTCGGCTGGCCCACCTACGTCGGTCAGATCGCCGCGGTGTACCGCCGCCTGTCGTTGCCGGACCGGACCGGTGCCGCGATCCTGACCAGCAACTATGGTGAGGCCGGCGCGGTCGACCGGTACGGTCCGGCGTTCGGGTTGCCGCACGCGTTCAGCGGCCACAACGGCTACTGGTACTGGGGTCCGCTACCGGCCACCAGTCGCGTGGTCGTGGCCGTGGGCTTCTCCCGCGGCTTCCTGGAGCAGTCGTTCGCCGACGTCCGCGTGGGTACGCGGCTGGACAATCACCGAGGCATCGACAACGACGAGCAGGGCGTCACCGTGTGGGTCTGTGCAGGCCCACGGGCGAGTTGGCCGGCGCTCTGGGCCCCGGTTTCGCAACCTCAGCTAGACCTAACTTACGGAGGGTGGCACAGTTGCGTTAACCGATCGTCATCGGGTTCGGGCAGGATCGGTCGGTGAGCTTGTCGTCTCGTCCTCGACCATTGTGAGGATCTCGCTTGTGGAGGCGGAGTCCGTTTCGCGTGCGGTGGCCGCGGTGACAGCACTGGCCGGAGAGCTGCATCTGCGGACCGACGACGTGGCCGTGATTCACAATTCGAACAACCTCGCTCTACGTCTGTTGCCGTGTGGCGTCCTCGCTCGAGTAGCACCGATGGGGCAAGGGGTAGCCGCGTTTGAGGTCGAGATGGCTGTGCGGCTTGCTGGATTCGCGAGCCCCGTCGCGGCGCTGGAGCCCCGAGTCCAGCCGCGGGTCTACCAGCGCAACGGCTTCGCCGTGACCCTGTGGACGTACTACGAGGTCGTGGCCCCTGAGCCGGACCTACCGGGCGCCTACGCAGACGCGCTTAGACGCCTGCACACCGACATGCGAAGCGTCGAGATCGCAACCCCCCACTTCCTTGACCGAGTCGCAGAGGCTGAACGGCTGCTCACGCACCCAGACCAAACCCCCGCGCTCGCCGAGGTCGACCGGCATCTGCTGCTCACCACCCTCCGGGACGCTCGGGACCGGATCCGCGGGCGCGGCGCTGCCGAGCAGCTACTGCATGGCGAACCGCACCCGGGCAATCTCCTGAGCACCCGTGAAGGTCTGCTGTTCATCGACTTCGAAACGTGTTGCCGTGGACCCATCGAGTTTGATGTTGCCCATGTGCCAGAGCAGGTCAGCGCGCGCTATCCGCACGTCGATCACGTTCTGCTCGCGCAGTGCCGGCAGCTCGTTCTGACGATGGTCGCTGCCTGGCGCTGGGACATCCGCGATGAATTCCCGGACGGGCGCCGACACGGTGAAGACATCCTGCACCTGCTCCGCCAGGGCCCGCCGTGGCCCGCACTCGGCGCTCTCGCCGCCCCAGCCTGACCGGGTCGGCTCCTCCTGGCGGCGTTCGCCGTAGCCACGGTGGCGGCCAAGGTCATACCCTTACCGACCCCAGCCGACCAGATCCGACGCCGAACAATCCACGGTGGGCTGATCAGCGAATACCAGCCCGCCGCATGAACCCTAGCTCAGACGTTCTGGCCGAGCTTTTGGACCAGCACACGCACCGATCCAGCGACCTGCGACTGCCTCACTCGCCGGACTTGATGAAGGCACACACTGCGGGAAACCAAACGATGCCTCAAGAGGATCATCGCCAGCCAGATCTACCGGCTTCTTCAAGAACCCACCTGCCAACGATATGTTGTCCGCTACCTCCCCATATGGGCGGCAAGCCGCGGTATCTGTCAGCATCTCCGCGTCGCCGCGCGCCATTGGCAGATCGACCAGGTGTTGGACGAAGAAGAGCGACGAGAGTGCCTCAAACGGTGCTTGGTCGATGTCGAGTTGCCGCTGGACGTCCGAACGAGCGGTGCGCTCGTCGCCCTCTACGGCTTCACTATCTCCAAGATCGTCCGACTTGAGCGCGAAGATCTCGAGCTACACGACGGGGACTGCTACCTAAAGACCGCACCACGATCAGCGCGAAGCGCCGGGAGCGCCTTGGCCGAGCGCGGTGCGCGCATTCCGGCTACTCGGGAATGACCAGATCCTGGCCCGGCCGGATCAGGTCCGGGTTCGCGATGCCGTTCGCTTCGGCGATCTTCTGATACGACGGCCCGTTGCCGTAGAACTTCTCCGCGATCCGCCACAGCGAGTCGCCCCGTGCCACCTTGTAGGTGCGCGCGCTCTTGGTGGACGCGCCCGGAGCGACGGAGCGTCCCGGCGCCGTGGGCGGCCCGGCGGATCGCGGAACAGCGGCCCCCGGCGTGGCCGGTGGCACGGCCGACGGCCCGGCCGGCGCGCTGCCGACCGCCTTGAACGTCGCCGTCGCCCACAGCGGGTTACCGGACGCCGGGTACAGCACCAGATTCCGGTCGTCCTGCAAGACCAGGGACGTGCCTCGATGACCCTCGGTCCGGGACGACCACACCACCCGGTTCTTCGCGGCGTAGACCACGAGGTTGCCGTCCGAACCCATCTCCAACCGCTCGGCGCCTTGGCGATGGGTGTTCGTCGTCCAGATGGGGTCCGCGCCATCGAACAGCACGAGATTGCCGTCCGTTTGCATCCGCAACTCGTACCTGCCGTTCGGTGACCTCAGCGATTCCCCTGGCCTCAGGCTCGCGCCCGGATCCAGCCTGTTCATCGCGCTCCCGTGCAACTGACGTTCAGATGGTCTTGCCGTGAGCACGAATTGGCGGCTCACAGCGCCTCTTCGCCGCGATGAGCGTATGGCATGACGCCGACTGGGCGGTCCGGTTTCGGCAAAGCTGAGACGGTGACGATGCTGAGACGGTGACGGCCGTCGCGAAGCGGCGGCCGTCACCGTCAGTTGACCATCAGTCCGAGCGCCGGGCTCCACGCCACGTCACGTGGGGCAACATCGCTTCCAGGTTGGCCCGGTCCTTGTACCGGTCGGAGATCTCGTACAACGAGGTCAGCAGCGTGTCGGACAGCAGGTGTGGCTTGAGGCCAAGGTCGGTGAGCCCGGTGTGCTTGACGTTGTAGTAGTGGCTCTCCGCCTCGACTCGCGGGTTCGGCAGGTGTTCCACGGTGACCGAGTTCGGGTGCAGGTCGGCCACCAGTTTCGCGATGTCGAGCACGGACATCCACTCGGTGATCTGGTTGAACACCCGGAACTCGCCGGCATCGGCCGGGTTCTCGCAGGCCAAACGGATGCACTCCACGGTGTCCCGGATGTCGATCATCCCGCGGGTCTGGCCGCCGTCGCCGTATACGGTCAGCGGCTCGCCGAGCGCGGCTAGGATCACGAACCGGTTGAGTACGGTGCCGAACACGGCGTCGTAGTCGAAACGAGTCGCCAGGCGCTCGTCCTGCGCCGTCTGGGGCGTCTGCTGCCCGTACACGACGCCCTGGTTGAGGTCGGTGGCACGCAGGCCCCAGATCCGGCAGGCGAACTCGATGTTGTGGCTGTCGTGCACCTTCGAGAGGTGGTAGAACGAGCCGGGCCGCTTCGGGTACAGCATCCGATCGGTGCGGCCGTTGTGAGTGACCTCGAGCCAGCCTTCCTCGATGTCGATGTTCGGCGTGCCGTACTCGCCCATGGTTCCGAGCTTGACCAGGTGGATCTCGGGATCGATCTCGGCGATGGCGTAGAGCAGGTTGAGGTTTCCGATGACGTTGTTGTGCTGCGTGTAGACCGCGTGTGCCCGGTCGATCATGGAGTAGGGCGCGGCCCGCTGCTCGGCGAAGTGCACGATCGCGTCCGGCGCGAACTCGCGTACCACCCGGTACGTGAAATCGGCGTCGACCAGGTCGCCGACGAACGTGTCGATGGATTTCCCGGATCTTTCCTTCCAGGCGGCCACGCGCTCGTCGAGGGGGAAGATCGGAACGAGGCTCTGTACGCCCAGTTCCTCGTCGTACTGGCGCCGTACCAGATTGTCTACGATTCCGACATCATGTCCACTATTGGACAAATGCAGTGCTGTCGGCCATCCCAGATAACCGTCGCCGCCCAGGACCAGAATGCGCATTACTCGCCGCTCCTCACGAAGTGATCCCGTGTGAAAACCCACGTTGCCGCTATTACATGTACCCACCGACGAGCGTCGGCAGTCTTGGAATCAGCTGGAAAAGACCCCAGAATGGCCCTCCGGCTGGCCTAAGCGTCCACGGAGTCCGTATCGTCGGCGTATCCGAAACGTCATGATGCCTCGCTGGGTGCGCTGGTGCATTGAGCACCCGCGCATCGGACGCTTCGTGCGCTACGGGATCGGGTCTGCGGTCGCTAGTACAGTGAGCGCGTTAACGCTCGCATTTGTCTACCATGGAATCGGCTCCGGGCCACAGGTGGCGAGCATCACTGCCTTCATCGCCGGGGCCCTAGTCAACTTCCTGCTGTACCGGTTTTGGGCCTGGCGGTCGGCGATGCCAGCGCACGAGTCCGCCAAGCGGTTCACCGGCGACGTATTGAAATATGTCGTGGTCGCGGCCTGCACCGCCGTCGTGGCCCTCGCGACCACGTCGATCGCGGATCATTACGCCCGGGCCGATCACCTTGGTGACGACGCGCGAACGCTGATCGTCGAGGGCAGCTACTTCGGAGCGTTCGCGGTCATGTTCGTAGCCAAGTTCCTGGTGCTGGATCGGTTCGTGTTCACCTCGGGCAAGGGCTCCGAGGACCGCCGCCTTTCCCGCAGCCAGGTGGAGACGACCACACGGGCGTAGCGCATGCCGTAGGCGAGGTTGTTGCCCTTCTTGCTCTTCCCGGCACCGCGTACCCGCATCGTGGCCGGCACCTCAACTACTCGATATCCCCGCATCAGCAGCGAGATGAGCAGCTCGGACGACTGGTACTGCGGCTGGTCCAGGGTGACGTCCGCGGTCACGTCGGCTCGCATCGCCCGCATTCCGAAGCTGGTATCGGTGACGCGATGCGCGGTCAGGACGGATACCAGGGCCGCGAAGAACACGGTGCCGGCCCGGCGGACCTGGTCGGATGACTCGTTGGTGCCGAGCCGGCGGGAACCGGTGACGAAGTCGGCGGCGCCGGACCGCAGCGGTGCCAGCAGGCGGGGCAGGTCGTTGATGTCGTACTGACCGTCCGCGTCGGTGGTGACGATGTACCGGGCACCTCCCCGGCGGGCGATGTGGTACCCCAGGCGCAGGGCCGCGCCCTGCCCGCGGTTGCGCGGCATCTCGGCGACGACGGCGCCGCGCGCCCGCGCGATGGTGGCGGTGCCGTCGGTGCCACCGTCGACGACCACGATCGTGGTGACACCAAGAGGTTCGTTACCCGGATTGCCGTCCACGTCGCCGTCCGATTCGCCGTCGTGGGACCGGAGACGGTCGGCGGTGATCACCGGCGGGATCGAGTCGAGCACCGCGCCGATGCCGCCGGCCTCGTTGTAGGCGGCGATCAGAACGGCCACCGGGGCGATCGGCTTGTCCGGTACGCCGGCGAGCGCTTCCTCGTCGTCGGGGGTGGGAAACGCCGGTGCCGGGACCGGCCGGAACATGGCCCTTAGGGCGAGCGCGCCGGCGACCGGGATCAGCACCAGTCCGGGCAACTGATATCGCCAGGAGAACTCGAACGCGTCAGCGGTGAGCAGCAGCCCGGCGCCACAACAGAAGTAGAGCGCGGTGACCGCTCGCAAGCCGGAACCGCGTGCGCGGCCCAGCCCGGCGATCGCGGCCAGTGCGAGTACCAGTGCCAGGCCCAGGACCGGACCGGGCGTGTACCCGATGTTCAGCTGGTACTGCTTTAGGAAGTTGGCCGGACCCAGCGAAACGTGCGGTCCGCCGCCGCCGAACTCGTCAACCACGCGCACCACGACCGGATATGTCACCGCGGCCGGGTAGAGCGGGTAGTTGGACTGGAACCACCAGCGTTCGGCCTTGGCGTCCGGGTTGGCCTCGTTGTCATGGTTCCACCGGAATACGTTGACCGCGTCCTTGGTGATGGCCGTCACCAATCCGAACGGCTGCGCCCGCAGGGCCCGCAGGGAGAAGTCGGTAACCACCTGGTTCACCGTCATCCCGGCCGGTGCCAGCACATGGTGCAGCGGCGAGGTCGGGTCGTGGGCGTAGAAGTCGGGGCTGTGCCGTTCGCCGATGGGTTCGGCCGGGCACAGCTGCCGCTCGTACGGCGGAAGGTTCAGCCGGGCGCAGTCGACGAAGGTGGCGACCCGCGCGTACAGGGTGTTCGCCCGCAGGTTGGACGCGCCGAAGTTGCTGCGTTCATTGGTCGTGGCATACCACTGATATCCGGCGACCGGAAGCAGCACGCAGCCGATCAGGACGCCCGCCGCCGCGACCCGCCGCCGCCATCCGGGGCCTCGGCCGACGGATTGCCGGGCCGCGCTCTCGCGCCGGGGGCGGCGCCGAGCGACCCGTACGACCGCGTAGCCCAGGAAGACGGCCAGGAGGGGCACGCCGACGATGCGTACCGTGCATGCCGCGCCAAGCGCCAGGCCGGCAACTACCAGCGCACCGGTGGTCGGGCGGCGATGCCAGGCCAGCGCGCCGGCGGCGAGCACGATCAGCGCCTCGAACAACGTGTCCGACATGATGTTGTGCTCGATCTGCAGCTGGTACGCGTCGAGCAGCACCGGGGCGGCGGCCAGTGCCGACAGCCAGCGCCATACCCGATAGCGCCGCAGGATCACGTAGATGGCCACGGCCATGGCGAGGCCGAGCACGTGCTGGACGAGGACCACGGTCAGCAGGTTGCCCACGGCGAGGGCGGGCTGCAGCAACAGCATGTTGTAGCCGAGCGGATCGGGCGCGGCCGAAGTGCCGAACGGCAGCGTGCTGCCCGGGAGGTGGTTCAGGTAGATGTAGATGGAGTCCACATAGATGATCGCGGGGCGGTAGGCGACCACGGTCAGGATCCGAAGTCCCAGCCCACCGGCGAAGATGAGCACGAACAGCCAGTTGCGGCGCAGCCCGGCGGCGCCGCGCCGGATCACGTCCACGCCTGCACGTCATCCCAGACCGTCTGAAGACCGGCCGGCAGGTCCATTGCCGGCTGGTAGCCAAGCTCGCGCGCCCGGTCGATGCTGACGACGACCGCCGGCATCTCGCCGTTCTTGGGTGGCACGTGCTCCTTCGACAGGGTACGGCCGGTGACGCGCTCGACGGCGTCGATCATGTCGAGCACCGAGATGGAGCGGCCGGATCCGATGATGAGCGGTCCGGTCACACTCGTTTCCCATGCAAGCAGCACGCCGCTGACCACGTCATGGACGTGCACCAGATCGCGGCGCTGCCCGCCGTCGCCATACACCTGGATGGTCTTGCCGGTGACCGCCGCGCGCATCATCCGCGGCACGAAGCTGTCCTTGTGCGACATGCCGGGCCCGTAGACGTTGGTCAGCCGGACCGAGCAGGTGGTCATCCCGTAGGCGCCGGCGTATCCGGATAGCAGCATCTCGCTGGCGGCTTTGGTGGCGCCGTACGGCGTGAGCGGCCGCAGCGGCATGCCTTCATGAATCGTCTGGGTCCCGACGTCGCCGGTCACCGCATTGGTCGATGCCATCAGGAACCGGCCGACGCCCCGGCGCCGGGCCAGTTCGAGCAGCCCGGCGGTGGCCTCGACATTGACCGTGTGCACCGAGGCCGGGTCGGCCATCGCGCCGAGTACCGACGTGAACGCCGCGAGGTGCACGATCCCGGTGAGATCCTCCGTCACCACCTCGTCGCGGACCTGCGGGTCGCGAAGATCCCCGATGGTCACGCCGGTGCCGTCGGGTACTGTGTCGGGCTTTGTCTGGTCGACGATGTGGACCAGGGCTCCGGCGCTGATCATGGTGCGAACCAAAGACCGGCCGATGAACCCGCTGCCGCCGGTGACCAGGATTCGTTGTCCCTCGAGACGATGCATGGTTGATAACTTAGCCTGCCGCCGTTTCGGCCAAACGCAAGATCACCCGCGAGTTGACTGGGCCCGCCTGAAGACGTTCTCGAGTGCTACCGATTCCGGCGGCGTTCGGGTCGGATGAGGCGTTTCCATGCGTGCTCGAATGTGGCCCCACTGGCCCATGGGCCAGGGCGCACCGCCTTGACCGGCACGCTCAGTCGTCGTCGTCGTCGTCGGCAGCAGCGGGCGGCTGGCGGCCGTGCGGATCATCGCGGGTACGCCGACCGCGACGCCGGTCCTCCTCGCTTCTGCGCCGCTCGGCATCGGCGCGGCTACGGCGGCCGGCCTCACGCGCCCGCACGGCTATATCCCGGAGGAAATCCGGGTCGTCGTCGGGTGCCAGTGCCGGCCGGTCGTGCTCGCCTGCGGCGTCGACGCGGTCCGTGACACCGGCCAGCGCTCGGTCCTCGGCCCGGCGGGCGACGAACCAGACGATCGGCCCCGCGGGGGAGAGCAGAACAATAATCAGTACCCAGCCGTACCTGGGCAGGCCGCGCACGCGCCCCGGCTCGGCCGTGAGGCAGTCGAACAGCGCCACCACGATCAGCGCGATGTCCACCAGCACCAGGAATGGAAGGAGGCGCCCCATCAGGCAATGATGGCTCAGTGCAGCCTCATCCGTCACGACTGCGGCCCGATCACCCCCGCCGCGCCGAGATCCTCGCGGCACACATGGCGGCGGTCGAGCGCGGCGACCCGGGCTACCTCGATCCGGACACCGGGTTGTTTGTACTGACCGCACGATTCCTCACCGACCGCGGCTTCTGCTGTGGGCGGGGCTGCCGGCACTGCCCCTACGTCGAGTAGCCTGGCCGGAGCATTCCGGCGGCGTGGTCGTCTGGCGAGCGGGCCGGGGAGAGGGCGGGCAGGCATGGCGGAGGGCGCGTTCCGGCGGATCGCCGGGTTGGCCCTGGCGGCGGCCATCGCGCTCACCACGACGGCGTGCAACCTGCCGGCTGGGTCGGTCGCTTCGCCGAAAGACCGGCCGGCCGAGGCGTCACTGGCACCCTCGTCGCCGGAGCCCACGCCGGCGTCACTGGCCGGGGGCGCATGCCTGCTCATGGACTACGGCGTGATCAACGACGTGCTGGGCACCGACTTCGATGTCGCCGCGGCGGCTGACAAATCCGATTCGTACACTTGTGTCATGCAATCGGCCGCCCAAGACTTCCCGGACCTCACGCTGTCGATCACCGCCACGGACCTCACCACGTCCGATTTCAAGGCCGACGTGAAGCCGTCCAAATCGGCGACGGTCAAGGAGCTGGGCAAGATCGGGTACGAGGTCGAGCGCGCGGCGGACAAGACGAACGGACCGGCGATAGAAGTCGGCTGGCTGTCCGGCAACGAGCGGCTGATCGTGCTTACCTTCGCGTATCCCCAGGATGGGACGGTCGATCCGGCCATGGTCGACAACGTGATCGAGCTGGCGAAGAAGATCGACGGCACGACCGTCTGAACCGGCCGGGCCGGAGGGGCGGTGAACGTGGGTCAACCGCGGGCTCGGACTTACCGCGGGTTCAGGCGCGGGCGACGAACACCCGCGAAGCCAGTTCCCGCGGGAGCCGGATCTTTTCGCCGGATCGGACGATGATGACCGCGTCGCGGTCCTGGGCCACATCCACCGTCGCGCCCGGGTCCACGCCGGCGGCGTGCAACTGGCGCAGGATCTCGACGTCGGTCTGCACGCTCTCGGCGATCCGCCGAACGATGACCTGGCCGGTCAGCCCGGGAAAAGCAAGGTTGCGCTCGGAGTCGCTGGCCGAGTCGTTGGCGGCGGTGGCATCGAACTCGTCGAGGCCGGGAATCGGATTGCCGTACGGCGACCGGGTCGGCCTGCCCAGCAGCTCGTAAACTCGCTGCTCGACCGATTCGCTCATCACGTGCTCCCAGCGGCACGCCTCCTCGTGGGCGTCCTCGTACGGCAAGCCGATGACGTTGACCAGGAGCAACTCCGCCAACCGGTGCTTGCGCATGACGGCCACCGCGGTGTTCCGGCCGACATCGGTGAGCTGCAGATGGCGGTCACCTTCCACGGTCACCAGGCCGTCACGTTCCATCCGGTTAACCGTCTGGCTGACGGTCGGGCCGCTCTGGTGCAGCCGCTCGGCGATCCGGGCACGCAGCGGCGTGATACCTTCCTCCTCGAGTTCGAGGATGGTCCGAAGGTACATCTCGGTCGTATCGATCAAGTCGTGCTGGTGGGTCGTCAAGGCAATCCCGTTCGTAAGGCCGGTCCGCTTCACGCGGCTGGCAGCCCCATCGGCACCGATTGGCCGGTTCTTAACCCTAACTGAGCCGAGTACCGTCTCCCAATTTCGGATCTTGGTGGTCGAAGCGTCACGTCCCAGGCAACGCGCCGGTACCGCCCCGGCTGATCTTGCAGACGAACGTGACCGGAATGATCGACTGCGGAATGGCCGGCGTCGTCCGCCTGATCACTTGCATCCCGCACGGCATGATGGGGAAGACTGTTCGCCGTGAGCTTTCTGATGACCCCGCAGGGCGTGGCCGAGGCGATCGAGCGCGATGCGATCACCGTGATCGATGTGCGGTGGCGCTTGTCCGGACCGCCGGGCAGCGACGACTACGCAGCCGGTCACCTGCCGACGGCGGTGTTCCTGGACCTCGACGCGGAACTCTGCGGCCCGCCCGGACCGGGCGGGCGGCATCCGCTACCCAGTACCAGCATGCTTGAGCGTGCCGCTCGCCGCGCCGGAGTCCGCGGCGAGCGACCGGTTGTGTGTTACGACGACGGCGACGGGATGGCCGCCGCCCGCCTGTGGTGGACGCTGCGCTGGGCCGGCCACCCCGATGTACGTGTGCTCGATGGCGGGTTCGGGGCCTGGCAGGCTGCCGGCTACCCGGTATCGGACGAGCCGGTCGAGCCGGCCTCTGGCGACTTCACCGCCTCTCCCGGCCGTCTGCCGGTGCTCGACGCCGAGGGCGCGAAACGGCTTGCCAGGGCCGGCGTGCTGATCGACGCCCGGACCGGTCCCCGGTTCCGCGGCGAGACCGAGCCGATCGACAAGGTCGCCGGGCACATCCCGGGCGCGGTGAACATCCCATACGCCGATCTGGTCGCGCCGGATGGACGCCTGCGCGCGGTCGGCGAGTTGCGCTCGCGGTTCGATCTAGGCGCGGGTACGCCCGTCGGTGCGTACTGCGGTTCCGGCGTCACCGCCGCTCACACCGTGCTGGCGCTCGCCGAGTCAGGAGTCGGTGACGCGGCGCTGTACGTGGGATCGTGGAGCGAGTGGATCACCGACCCGTCCCGTCCTATCGCCACCGGAGAAGAGTCATGAAGTCGCTGGTTATCTGGGATGAGGCCCTGCTCGCCTACGACATGGGCGAACATCCGCTCGACCCGGTGCGGGTGGAGCTGACGATCGCCTTGGCGCGTGAGTTCGGCCTGCTGGATCGCGATGGGGTTGCCGTTGAGGCGCCCGAGCCGGCCGGGTATGACCGTCTGCTCACCGTGCACCTGCCGCAGTACATCGAGGCGGTTCAGGGCGCGTCGGTCGACCCGTACCACGAGTGGGGGTTCGGCCTGGGTACGCCGGACAACCCGACGTTCCCCGGAATGCACGACGCGGCCGCCCTCGTTGCCGGAGCGACCACCGCGGCCGCTGAGGCGGTCTGGAGCGGGCGGGTCCGCCGGGCGGTGAACATCGCCGGCGGCCTGCACCACGCGATGCCGGCCCGGGCCAGCGGATTCTGCGTCTACAACGACCCGGCGATCGCCATCACGCGGATGCTGGAGATGGGCGCTGAGCGGATCGCTTATGTCGACGTTGACGTGCACCACGGCGATGGCGTGCAGGAGGTCTTCTACGACGACCCCCGGGTGCTCACCGTCAGCCTGCACGAGTCGCCCCGGATCCTGTTCCCGGGCACCGGGTTCGCCGATGAGATCGGCGGACCGCACGCCCCGCACAGTGCGGTGAACATCCCGCTCCCCGCCCATACCGGGGATGATGCCTGGCATGAGGCGTTCGACGCGATCGTGCCGGACGCGCTGCGGGCATTCGAGCCGCAGGTGCTGTTCTCCCAGTGCGGTGCCGACGCTCACTTCCTCGACCCGCTCGCTGATCTGCGGCTGTCCGTTGACGGTCAGCGGCTGAGCTACCTCAAGATGCGTGACCTGGCCGAGGAACTGTGCGACGGCCGGTGGGTGGTCTCCGGCGGCGGCGGGTACGCCCTCGTGGAAGCCGTACCGCGAGCCTGGACACACCTGCTGGCGATCGTCACCGGCGAGCCGGTCGATCCGCGCACGGCGATCCCGGAGTCGTGGCGCGAGCTGGCAAGCCAACGGCGGCCGCACCGGCGGCCGCCGTTGGCGATGACTGATCATCGCGATGCCCGGGGCTGAGTCTTAGCTCGGGGTCTTAGCTCGCGAACGCCTCCAGGCGCTTGGCCCGGTCCGGCGTACGCAGTTTGATCAGCGTGCCCTTCTCGATCTGCCGGATTCGTTCGCGTGACAGGCCGAACTCCTGCCCGACCTCCTCCAGCGTGCGGGTGCGGCCGTCGTCGAGGCCGAACCGAAGCCGGATGACCTCCTGCTCCCGCCGCGACAGGGTAGACAGCACGATCTCCATCTCGGTCCGCAACTGCCCGTCGGCGACCGTGTCGGCCAGTTCCGCGCGAGCGTCGTTCGCGATGAAGTCACCGAGCACGCTCTCGCCGTCCGGGCCTACCGTCTGGTCGAGGCTGACCGGCTCACGGTCGTACCCCATCAGCTCGATCACGGTCACCACCGCGACGCCCATGGCCTCGGCGATCTCGGCGGTGTTGGGCTCGCGGCCAAGCGAAGCGCCGAGGTCGCGGCGCACCCGGACCATCCGGTTGATGACCTCGACCATGTGGACGGGGATGCGGATGGTGCGGGCTTGGTCGGCCATGGCGCGGGTGATGGCTTGGCGGATCCACCAGGTGGCGTAGGTGGAGAATTTGTAGCCCTTGGTGTAGTCGAATTTTTCGACGGCGCGGATGAGGCCGAGGTTGCCTTCTTGGATGAGGTCGAGGAAGGCCATGCCGCGGCCGGTGTAGCGCTTGGCGAGCGAGACGACCAGGCGGAGGTTCGCCTCCAGCAGATGGTTCTTTGCCGCGACGCCTTCGGCAACGATGATCCGCAGCAGGTCCGCCTCGGGGTGCTGCGGCTGCTGCGAGAGCATCTCCTCGGCGTACAGGCCCGCTTCGATCCGCTTCGCGAGAGTGACTTCCTGCTCCGCGGTGAGCAGCTTGGTGCGGCCGATGCCATTGAGGTACGCCCGCACGATGTCGGTGCCAACGACGACCTCGCCGTCCAAGTCCGGCTGCACATCGCGGATGTCCGCCTGCAGCGCCGGCGTGCTGGCCTTGGTCGCTGTTGAGAGTGGCGTTGCCACTGTCAATCGCCTCCCCGCGTTTGACGTCACTTGGCTGTGTGACAACCAGCTTCGTCGGGAGGGCGTTAAGTGGCCGTGAGGTTTTGTGCGCGGGCGGCGTGCTGCCGCTTTTAAAGATCAAAAATGATGGTACGCGGGCCGACATTGACGCTTTCGACGAGCATGTGTGCCTGGAACCGGCCGGTGGCGACCGTGGCGCCGCGCGCTCTCAGCTCGTCGACCACGGCGCTGACCAGGCCTTCGGCCATTTCGGCCGGGGCGGCGTTGATCCAGCTCGGACGGCGGCCCTTTCGAGTGTCGCCATACAGTGTGAACTGGCTCACAACGAGGATCGGGGCCGCGTTGTCCGCGGCCGAACGCTCGTCATCCATGATCCGCAGTTCGTGGATCTTCCGGGCTAGCGTCTTCGCTTTCTGCACCGTGTCGTCGTGCGTGACGCCGACCAGTGCCAGCAGACCGTCGCCGATCGCGCCGACGACCTCACCGTCAACGGTGACGCTGGCCCGGCTTACCGTTTGAACCACCGCCTTCACCGGCCCACCGCCGTCAGGAATCCGCGCTCGATCAGGTGCATCACGATGATCCCGGCGCTTCCCGACAGCGTTCCGGGCGGTACCTCGTAGGCGGTTTCCAGCAGCGCCAGCTGGTCGCGGAGCGGCACGCTGCCGTCGGCGCCGCTGACCATGGCGAGGGTGACCGGATCCACCTCCTCGGTCCAGCCCAGCCCGACCGTCTGGACCAGCCGCTGGGTGGTCACGTCCCAGCCTCCGGCGCCGAGTACGGCGTCCTGATTGAGGCGTAGTCCTTCGGCGGCGCGGTAACGGGTGTCCAGCAACTCGTCCAGCGTCTTGTCACGGAGCCAGTCCTGCCGCTCGAACCACTTCGCGACCTCCGGTCCGAACGGATGCGCCACGGGCTGGCGTAGCGTCTCGGCTCGTACGGCTGGGGTTTGATTGTGGTTGTTCCTCGCCGTGACCAGGCCGAAGCCGATGGCCTCGACCTGGTTGGCATCGAACCAGTCGAGCCAGGCGGCGGCGCGTTGCGGATCGGCGTCCTCGGACGCGTCGGTGCGCCACATGTCTACGTAGGACATCGGATCTGACACCTCCCGCTGGATGACCCACACGTCCATTCCGGTGCCGGCGAACCAGCCGGAGACTCGTTCCGCCCAGTCGTCACCTTTGATGTGCAGCCAGTTGGCGAGGAACTGGATGGTGCCTCCGTCGGTGAGCAGGTCCCGGCTGGCCTGAGCCAGTTCGCGGCAGATCGCGTCGCCGGGCCGCCCGGAGTCCCGGTACGTGTGGGTGGCAACGCCCGGCCCGGCAACGAACGGCGGGTTGCTGACGATCAGGTCGAACTTCTCGTCGCGTACCGGCTCGGCCATGTCACCGCGGCGCAGGTCCCACTCGCGGTTGGAGAGCGCGGCCGTGGTCGCGGCGAAGGTCAGGGCGCGCTCGGAGATGTCGGTCGCGACGACGTGCCGGGCGTGTCGCGACAGGCCGACCGCCTGGATACCGCACCCGGTGCCCAAGTCGAGCGCCCGGTCCACCGGGTCCCGGATGATCGCGTTGGCCAGGGTCTCGCTGGCGGCTCCGACTCCGAGTACGTGATCCTTCGGCAGTGGCCCGGGCTGCCGGTCGGAAGGCAAGTCGGAGACGATCCAGGCATCGTCGCCGTACGGTTCCAGATCGAGCCCGGCCGTATAACCGCCGTCGATCGGGCGGATCAGACCCATGCGTTCCGCGTCGGCGATGTCGAAGACCTGCGCAACGGCCTCGCCCGGCTCGGACTGACCCGCGATGAACAGCCGGATCAGGGTGTCCAGCGGGGCTCCGCCGCCGGTGCGGCTCAAAGCCGCGCGGAAGTCATTGCGCTTGGCAGCGTTGGTGGCCGGTTCGCCGAGATGCCGGGCGATGCCGTCACTGGTGAAATCGGCCGTGGTCAGAGACTCTCTCATTACTGCCAGGCGGTCGAGTGGTAGCAGGGCTTCATGGTTCACGTGTGCATTTTGCCCCGGGCGGCCGATCGGTTCCGGGCAGCATGGGCTTTCGGTCGCCTCGTGCTGGCCTCGCCGCGACGCCGGTTCGCGTGGCGTTTGCTCCTGTCGGGCGCACCTGTCTGGCGTCTGCTACTTCTGGTGTTCGCTCCCTGGCGCCTGTTTGCGTGACGTTCGTCCTGCTTCCGGCCGGGCTTTTCGTGATTGGGGGCCGTTTCGGGGCTCAGAGCTCCATAACGGCCCCCAATCACGAGCGCCTGGGCAGGAGGAGGAACAGCGCGGTCGCGATCAGCAGGCCTAGCCCGACCAGGACGAATGGCAGTATCTGCCGGTGGTGGGTCGCAACCGCAGCCGGTGTCCGGCTCGCGTCCGATGGGCTTGGGGTGAGGTCGGCGCTGGGGGAGAGAGGTGGTACGTCGGCTGTCAGGGCGCCAACGAGGTTGACGATTCCGTAGCCGTACTCGTCGTCCCTGCCCGGTGGGCCTTTATCGATAGCGGTCGCTTCAAGGCGGTGGACCACTTCAGCGGCGGACAGGTGCGGGAACCTCGACCGTACGAGTGCCGCGGCTCCGGCGATGATCGCAGCTGATGCACTGGTTCCCGACCCCGATCCGTATCCGCCGCCGTTCAGAGTCGAGACGACATCCACCGCCGGTGCGGCAAGGACGACTTGTGGCCCGGTCACGCTCACGTCAGCGTGATTCCCATTGCGATCCGTGCCGGCCGCAGCAACTACGCCTGGGTAGGCCGCGGGAAATTCGACCTTCGTAGAGCGTGGCCTGTTGCCGACCGCCGCAACGACAACAATGTCGGCCCTTTCCGCAGAGGATTGCGCTCCGTAGGCCGGTGGAACCAGCTGGTCCACTTTGCGCGATGCAAATGATGCTTACGTGGAGCGCGACCGCAGTGTTGACCGCCTGATCCAGCGTCGAGGTTCCGGAACCAGAGCTGACGGCCGACTTAATCGAGACGATCGATGCATTGGGAGCCGCTCCCAAGATCCCTTCGTTATGGTCCGAGCCGTGGCCAGCGCCAGCTATCAGACCTGCCATAAGCGTTCCGTGGCCCGAGTGATCCTCGACATCAGTGCCAGTGAGATCGATCGCCGTTTTGACGCGACCGGTCAAGTCAGGATGAGATTTATCGACCCCTGTATCAATCACCGCTACGGATACGCCCGATCCGACGCTCAGAGCGTGTGCTTGCTGGAAGCGAAGGCTCTCGACGATCCACTCGCGCTGCCGAATTGGATCTGGACCCGACAACGTCATGAGCAGGATGACTAATGCGAACGAGGATGCAGGGACCCTCATCTGTCAATGCCAATGACGTTAGGGCCTGGATCGTGAAGCTCGTCGTGCTTGAACGGCGCGACTAGTCCTGCGACGCCCGCTGGAAGTTGGAGATCCGATTGGACGCGTTTCCGTCTCCTTCGGTGCTGTGGCGGCCTTGCCGAAGCCATTGTCGTTGGCGGTAACATTCTGTCCTCTGAAACCTGTGGCTCCGAGGTATGTGGCGGGCTCGTGTTCGGCTTCGATGCCTCAAGGTCCGCAGCCATCGTTGTCGGTCGCTTGCCTGTTCGGCCCGAGGCGGCTAACGCTCCAGTAGCGCTGGCAATTCCGACTCCTGCGGCGGAAGCGATACCAGTGTATGGTGCGCGATCGCCATGTGTGGGCCCGCGAGACGCTTCGGATTGTGTGGCCCCTGTAGACGTATCTGTTCCTCGAAGTGTCGGACTCGTTTGAGTTCCAGTGACTTGCCACGGACGCTTTTCTGAAGCATGCGGACCTGGCTCCGGATGTTCAGGACCGCCGACTTCGTGGGGCGGCATTCGAATACCGCTCTCCAGTGGGAAGATTGTGTACGTCGGTACGGTCGATGTGCTGGTCGGGACGACGAAACGCTGAGAGTGCTCGAAGATCGTCTGGTCCATTTCGGACACCACGGCCTGTGCTTGAGCGTTCAGATCGACGTCCCACGTGCCGGGCGAACTGATGCCGACGAGTCCATGCCCGATCACGTCGCCCATCGACCCCCGGCTCGTGTATTCCTTCCAAGCCTCGTGCAGCGTCCGCATCTTGGTCCGCGCGGCCACGATCGCGGTGAGAATCCCGACCAGAGCATCCCGATTGGTGATCGCGGCGTTGGCGCTCTCGGTCAAGGCCGCGATCAGATTGTCGAGTTCGAGCATGTATGCACTCGACGCCGGGCTCTTCTCCGGCGGCCAGTCTTGCGCTAGCCGGTCCCGCTCGACTCGCAGCGTGGCAGCATGCGTGTTGAGCAGCGAGAACGCGTTCTCCCAGGCGGTTGCCTGCGCCCACGATCTGGAATCATCCCGCTCCAGGATCGCCGCGATCGCCGGCACGTCGAGCGCGGACCAGCCGGCGGTCATTCGGCGAGCTTTCCGCGTAACTGGGCGAGTGCAGGTGTCGCGACCGAGGCCCGCGCGGCGGCGATCGCCTCGGTTACGGCGGCGTCGGTCGACCCGTACTCCTGAGCGATCGTGGTCGCGGCCCGTGCCAGCGCATTGGTGGCCTCGACAAGTGAGAACATCTGGTTGTTGATGGCATGCAGGCAGTTGGCGTAAGTGCGTCGCGCGTCTTGCACGTCGCTGCTCGGCGCGTCGATCGCGAACTCGGCGCCGTCGCTGAACACGACCGCGAGGCGCTCGGACGCGGTCGACACCACATTGGTGGCGTAGCTTCCGACTGTGGTGCCGAACCTGTGCAGCGCCCCTAGGTCCACGCCGATTTCGGTTCCCATGTTTGCGTCCGTCACTCAGCCTCCGCCCGAAGCCGCCCGTCCTCGATCTCGGCCGGTTCCGCCCGAGACCCATCCAGGCTATCGAAGCCCGTCACTGTCATAAACCCCCGAGCGCGTTATCCACAGGCGGACCACGACCACATGCATTTGGGATCTGGCAGGCTAGGTTCATGACGGTTTGGCTTGCCCAGAATCCGGACGCCGATGAACTGTTGTCCAGCGATCCGCTGGCACTGACGCTGGGCATGATGCTTGATCAGCAAGTGCCGCTGGAAAAGGCGTTCAACGGGCCGCAAGTGCTGGCCGAGCGCCTTGGGGTGGGGCGGCTCGATGCCGGTGCGATCGCCAGCCATGATCCGGACGACCTGGCGGTCAAGTTCAGCACGCCGCCCGCGATCCATCGTTTTCCGGCCGCCATGGCCGAGCGCGCGCAGAAGCTGTGCCAGATGATCGTGACCGACTTCGACGGTGACGTGGCTTCGGTATGGACTGGTGCGAAGGACGGCGCCGACCTGCTCAAGCGTGTCGGCCGGCTTCCCGGCTTCGGCAAGCAGAAGGCGCAGATCTTCGTCGCTTTGCTTGGCAAGCAGTTTGGCGTGCAGCCGGCCGGATGGCGCGAGGCAGCTGGTGACTATGGCGTGAAGGGCGCTTTCAAGTCGGTCGCCGATATCACCGACGCCGTCAGCTTGGCCAAGGTCAGGGAGTACAAGAAGCAGCAGAAGGCGGCGGCGAAGGCGGGCTGAGCAATCCTGCGAGGCGTCGGCATCATCCGGCACCGTGCGGAGCCTCGCCACGGCGGCGTGGAACTATGGAAGTCGTGACGACCAATCCCCGGAATCGCAACAGCCGGCCGGTCAGCATCACGAACGCCCAGCCGAGTCGGGCTGAGGAGTTGCGTCGTCGCGAAGTTCGTTACGTGCTCATGATGAGCTTTCGCGCCGTCTGTCTGGTTGTCGCGACGGTCCTGGTCTACTCGCACGCGCCGTTGCTGTATATCTGGCTGCCTATCTTGCTGCTCGGCATGGTTCTGGTGCCCTGGCTGGCGGTGATTCTGGCCAACGACCGGCCGCCGAAGGCGCAGTACCGGCTCGGTCACAAGTATCGCGCCGCCTCCGAGGTGCCCGACCCGCGTGCGATCAGCCAGTCGGAGCGGCCGAAGACGATCGACGCCGACCCGGATGAGCAGGATCCGGGCGAGCGCCCACCACACTGACCGCGCGAGCGCCCAGCGTCGCCCCGGACCGGAGCGCATCCATGACGGACGGGGGCGGGGTGAGCCAGGCCCGCAGGAATCCGGCGGCGAACGCGTCGCCCGCGCCGGTCGCGTCGATCACGCGAGCGGTCTGCGCCGGCACCGAAACGACGTCGCCGGAGGTAGCCGCGACCGCGCCCGCCGCCCCGAGCTTCACGATCGCGGTCCGGACCTGCCGGGCTAGCGCCCCGGCCAGATCGGCCGGGCCGGCGCGGCTGCCGGTCAGCGCCTCGGCCTCGTCGGTGTTCGCGAACAGCAGGTCCACCCCACGTACCCAGTCCAGGAACTCCGGCACGTGCCGCAGCGGGCCCGCGGAGGCCGCGTCCACGCTGACGGTCATGCCCATTTCGGCGGCGCGCGCAAGAGCATGCGCCGCCGCCGGCCGCGACGGCGCTTCCAGCAGGGGATACCCCGACAGGTGCAGGTGTACGGGCGGCCGATGACCGGCCGCGATGGCCGCGTCGATATCGGCCGGGCGTAGCCGCAGATTAGCGCCACGATCGGTGAGGAAGGAGCGCTCGTCCCGTTCCGCGATCACCACGATGGTGCCGGTCGCGGCTTCGCCGGTACGCCGGACCGCGCACCGGATACCTTGCGCGGCCAGTTCGGCAACCCGGGCATCACCGGCCGGATCGGCCCCGACCACTGCGCACAACGTCACATCGAGCCCCGCGTACGCCAGCCAAGCCGAGGTGTTCGCGCCCGCCCCGCCACCCGTCACCGCGATCGTCGCCCTGGTGTCCGACGCGTGCGCGAGCGGCTGGTCGACGATCGCCACCACGTCGGTGACGATGTCGCCGACGACCAGCACCGGTACCGTCATCGACTGCTGGCCGCGACCGCGATCTCGGCGGCGAGCGCGGCGTTGCGCACGATGATGCGGATGTTCACGGCGAGGCTCTGGCCCCGGGTCGCCGCGTGGAAATGGGCGAGCAGGAACGGCGTGACCGCCTTGCCGGTGACACGGCCATCCGCCAGCTGCGCCAGCCCTTCGGCCAGCGTGCGATCGTGCAGGTCCGGATCCAGCTGCTGGTCGGCGGGCAGCGGGTTCGCCACGATCACACCGGTGCCGCCGACGCCCTGGTCGTCCTGAGCCCGCAGCATCGTGGCGATCTGTTCGGGCGAGTCAACCGACCAGTCGAGCTCGTAACCGCTGTCGGTGATGAAGAAGCCTGGGAACCGCCGACTGCGGTAGCCAACGAGGGTGATCCCGAGGGTTTCCAGGCGCTCCAGGGTGGCCGGCACGTCGAGGATCGACTTGACACCCGCGCACACCACCGCGATCCGGGTACGGGCAAGCGTGACCAGGTCCGCGCTCTCGTCGAAGGTCTGTGCCGCGTCCCGGTGGACGCCGCCGAGGCCACCGGTGGCGAACACCCGGATGCCCGCGGCCGCTGCGATGGCGCTGGTGCTGGCCACCGTGGTGGCGCCGTCGGCGCCGGTGGCGGCCGCGATCGGCAAGTCCCGTACCGACAGCTTGGCGACACCGTCGGCGGTGGCGAGCCGGGTGAGCGCGGCGTCGTCAAGTCCGACCATGATCTGACCGCGGATCATTCCGATCGTCGCGGGTACCGCCCCGTTGTCGCGAACCGCCTGCTCGATTTCGCGTGCCACCGTCAGGTTGTCCGGGCGGGGAAGTCCGTGCGAGATGATCGTGCTTTCCAGGGCGACCACGGGAGTGCCGTTGGCGAGCGCGGTGGCGACCTCGTCGCTGAGGTGGATGGTGTGACGATCCGGGGCCGGTTGCATGATCCCGACGGTACCGGGACGGCTCGGGCGAGATGCGGCAACCAGGTGACGTTGGCCGTCCGGTCACAGCCGCTACGGGCCGGATCGAAGCCGATCTCCGATTTGCCGGCGCGGGTAACGATTCAGGGTCAATGTCGGCATTCTCGGTTGTACCGGCGAGCGGGATCGGGAACCGGATTGGCAGGATTAACACGTGACGGATCAGGGCACCCCGCGACGACCGGCGGCCGCACCGAAGGCGTACGACTACCGTGCGTTCGCCGAGCTAGAGATCGACACCAGTACGTCGCTGATCCGGAAGATCATCGGAGCGCTGGTCCTCGCGGTGGCGGTGGTGGAGGCCGCGTTGTTCGGCTGGGCCGCTTTCGGTGGTAGTGACTACGTCGTTCTCAAGGCTCACTTCTCCTCTTGGCCGAGCGGCCTGTTCTGGCTGTCCCTGCTGCTGTTGATCGGCTTTCTGGTGGCTTACCCGATACGAACGCCGGTCGAGCAGCGGCGTCGGTCGCGGATCCGCAGTACGATCATCATTCTCGCCTGCATCTTCGGGCTGTCGGCGCTCTTCGTGCACTTTGCCGGCGTGTTCAGGTACAACCCCGAAATCCAGGCGTTCTCGCCAAGCGGACAGCGCCGGGTCGCGTTCGTGGATGTGCGGACCGGCACCTCAGTTCGGGTCTTCACCGGCACCGGTCTGACCGCCCGCGATGCCGGCAGCGTTGGCATCCTCTGTGGCCTGAAGATCTCCGACCGGGCCGGATTCCAGGACGAGAACACGCTCACGATCTCCACGCCGTACAACGACTACCTGATCCCACTGGACCCGGACACCGGTGCGCCGCTCAAGCACTTCGGCCCCACCTGCGGCAGCCCAGCACAGTAGGGCGCGGCGAGCCTCGCGTCGGCCACCTAGGTGGCCGACCGCCACCGGGCGGTCATCCGATGGTCGCCACCGCGAGCTGTTTGGCACACTTGACGCATGAGTTCCACCGAGGTTCTTGAGCGTCCGGACACGAAGGACACGTCCACCGGACCGGACATGTTCCACTACGTCGACTTTGCCAAGTCGGCCGAGAGCGCCGTGTACGGCACCCTCGTCGAGGCGCTGTGCGGCGAGCGGTTCCCGGTCACCAAGGCGGCCAAGCCGGACTCGCCGGTGTGCCCGGCATGCAAGGAGATCTACGACTCCCTGCCACCCGAATAACGGGCGTGCCGCCGGCATGCGGGCCGCGGTGGACCCGATCGAGGCAACAGCCTGGAGGGGCGCCGCAATCTATGCTTGCGCCGGCGCTCGTCGCTGATCTGATCGGTGTGGCCGTGTTCGCGGCTTCCGGAGCGTCAGCCGCGATCGCGAAACGCCTCGACATCTTCGGTGTGATCTTCGTCGGCGTGGTCGCCGCGCTCGGCGGTGGGATCATGCGTGACCTGCTGATCGGCGCGGTACCAACGTACGCGTTCACGCATTGGCCGTACATCGCCGTACCGATCATGGCAAGTGCCGTTCTCTTCTGCTTCCATCCGCAGTTCAGCCGGTTGCGGTGGACCGTTCTCACGCTGGACGCGGCCGGACTCGGGTTGTTCACCGCGACCGGAGCCCTGCGTGCCCACGATGCCGGCGTGCCGCCGGCGGGCGCCGCGATCATCGGGATGATCACCGGAATCGGCGGCGGTCTGGGACGTGACTTGCTGACCGGTGAGATTCCGTTCGTGCTGCGCAGGGACATCTACGCGCTGGCATCGCTCATCGGAGCCATCCTGGTTCTGGGACTCGCGGCCGCCGGCGTATCCCGCCCGGCGAACGTCGCCGCGACCGCGGCCACGGTCTTCACGATCCGTCTCGTGGCGGTCTCGCGCCGTTGGTCGGCTCCGACCCCGCCCGGGTTAAGCTAGCGTCCGCAAATTGAGCTTCTAGGGGAGGGGATCGGGGGTTGGATCCGGCGAACTTCCCGGCTCTACGTGCTTGGCAACGCAAGGCTCTCGTCGAATACCTGCGCCGCCGTTCGGAGAACTTTCTCGCGGTGGCAACGCCCGGAGCGGGCAAGACCACGTTCGCTCTGCGGATCGCGGCGGAACTGCTCGCCGACCGCACCGTCGAGGCGGTCACCGTGGTCACCCCGACCGAGCATCTGAAGAAGCAATGGTCGCTCGCCGGTGCTGTGGTGGGCATCGAACTCGACTCCGCCTTCCGCAACGCCGACGTCCACTCCTCGCACGACTTCCACGGCGCGGTGGTCACCTACGCGCAAGTCGGAATGGCGCCGGCGGTCCACCGCCGGCGGACGATGGCCCGCAAGACGCTGGTCATCCTCGACGAGATCCATCACGCCGGCGACTCGCGATCCTGGGGCGACGGGGTCAAGGCCGCGTTCGAGCCCGCGGTACGCCGCCTCATGCTTACCGGTACGCCGTTCCGGTCCGACGACAACCCGATCCCATTCGTCGATTACGAGCGCGGTGGCGACGGCCTGCTCAAATCCCGATCAGACTCGTCGTACGGGTATGCCGACGCCCTCCGTGACGGCGTTGTGCGCCCGGTGCTGTTCCTCGCGTACTCGGGGGAGACCCGCTGGCGTACCAGCGCGGGTGACGAGCTGGCGGCCCGGCTCGGCGAACCGATGACCCCGGAGCTGATCGCTCAGGCGTGGCGCACCGCCTTGAACCCGGCCGGCCAGTGGATGCCGCAGGTGCTGCGCGCGGCTGACAACCGTCTGTCGGTGCTGCGCTCGCATGGAATGGCCGATGCCGGAGGCTTGGTGATCGCGACCGACCAGAGCGCCGCCCGGGCGTACGCCAAGCTGCTTGGGGAGATCACCGGTGAGAAGGCCGTGGTCGTCCTTTCCGACGACGCGGGTGCCTCGGGCCGGATCGCCACCTTCACGGCCGGTACGCAGCGCTGGATGGTCGCGGTGCGCATGGTCTCCGAGGGCGTCGACATTCCTCGCCTCGCCGTCGGGGTCTACGCCACAGTCTGCCTCCACCCCACTATTCTTCGCCCAGGCCATCGGCCGCTTCGTCCGGGCCCGGCGGCCGGGCGAGACGGCGAGCGTGTTCCTGCCGAGCGTGAGCCAGTTGCTGGAACTGGCCAGCGATATGGAGGTCGAGCGCGATCACGTGCTCGGCAAGTCCAAGGACGATGGCTTCGACGACGACTTGCTTGAGCGCGCGCAGCGCCCGGAAGAGGCGAGTGATGCGCTGGAGCCCGGCTTTGAGGCGGTCTCGGCAACTGCCGAACTCGACCAGGTGATCTTCGACGGTGCCTCATTCGGTACCCCGGTGGGTTCCGGTACTCCGGAAGAGGAGGAATACCTCGGCATCCCAGGTCTGCTGACCGCCGAGCAGGTGGCGGTACTACTGGCTCGGCGGCATACCGAGCAGCAGAACGCCGAGGCCAAGCGGCGAAAGGCGAATGCCGACCGGGCACCGGAACCGGCCGTACCAGCACCGCGCACGGCCGCGCAGCGGCGGATCTTGCTCCGCAAGCAGCTGAACTCGCTGGTATCCGCGCACCATCACCGCACCTGCGATCCCGCACGGCAAGATCCACGCCGAGTTGCGGCGGATCTGCGGCGGTCCGCCGAGCGCGCAGGCGACGATCGAGCAACTTGAAGCGCGGATCGCGGCCATCGCTCAGCTCTGATACGCCTGCCGATCGTGATCGTGTCCGGTTAGCGGTGCCAGGGCGACCACAACCGGACGCGATCAACGGCAGGCAGAACACGGGTAAGCGAAAAAGCGCCTCCACACCGAGGCGCTTTCGTCAATCCTTGATCTATTTTGACCCTACTTGGCCGAGCGCCCGGCTCCGCGCCACTCGAAGTCCGGATCAGCGGCGACCTGCACCGCGATCTTGGCAAGGTCTTCCGCGTACTTGTTGGCGTGGTGCCCGCAGAAGACGAGCTCGCCACCGCCTGCGATGACTACTCGGAGCTTGCCGGCCGCGCTGCAGCGGTCGCACCGTTCTTCAGCGGCTGGAGCGGCCACCGTTTCCGGCGGCGGCGTGAGGGTTGGGGTCATCGCCTTCTCCTCCTGGTCGTCACCGACGAACGCATACTCGAATGTCGTTACTCACGTATCGTCCAACATCCGGCCGGTACCGGACGTTCCCGCCGGGGCCTTGGGGGACCCAGGTCACAGCGGTAGCCACAGTCTGCCCTGCCGATGCCGGTCCGACCGCCACGCGGACCGCACCGCCATTGGCGAGGTAATAGCCACAATTCGGTCACGCAGGGCAATGAGCAGCCGCGATTTCGCGGATAGGTGAAAGCTGTGCCGGACCGTGTCCGTATGGCGATCTTCCCAGGCTGGTCACTGAGGCCGCATGGCCTCACGCACGTTCAGTTCGTGCTGCTGGCCACGCTCGATGGCCGACGTCGACGGCCCGGGCGGGCACGATCCGTGCGGCAAGGACGTTCACCGCGGCGCTGAGAACCCTAACCGGCCACGACCGAGAGCCCATGAAGAAATCGAGACGCCCATAGAGATAGACGGCCGGCCCGCAAGCGACGGACCGGCCGTATTGCAGCCGGTAAACGGCTAGTCGAGGTAGTCCCGGAGCACCTGGGACCGGGACGGGTGGCGCAGCTTCGACATCGTCTTCGACTCGATCTGCCGGATCCGCTCCCGGGTGACGCCGTAGACCTGGCCGATCTCGTCCAGCGTGCGCGGCTGGCCGTCGGTCAGACCGAACCGCAGCCGGACCACGCCCGCCTCGCGCTCGGACAGCGTCTGGAGCACCTGCTGAGCTGGTCCTGGAGGAGCGAGAACGACACCGCGTCGACCGCGACGACCGCCTCGGAGTCCTCGATGAAGTCACCGAGCTGGCTGTCGCCCTCGTCGCCGATGGTCTGGTCGAGGGAGATCGGCTCGCGGGCGTACTGCTGGATCTCCAGCACCTTCTCGGGCGTGATGTCCATCTCCTTGGCCAGCTCTTCGGGCGTGGGCTCGCGACCCAGATCCTGAAGCAGCTCGCGCTGGATGCGGCCGAGCTTGTTGATGACCTCGACCATGTGGACGGGGATGCGGATGGTGCGGGCCTGGTCGGCCATGGCGCGGGTGATGGCCTGGCGGATCCACCAGGTGGCGTAGGTGGAGAACTTGTAGCCCTTGGTGTAGTCGAACTTCTCGACGGCGCGGATGAGGCCGAGGTTGCCTTCTTGGATGAGGTCGAGGAAGGCCATGCCGCGGCCGGTGTAGCGCTTGGCGAGCGAGACGACCAGGCGGAGGTTGGCCTCCAGCAGGTGGTTCTTGGCGCGCTCGCCGTCCCGCGAGATCCACATGAGGTCGCGCGACATCTCGAGCTTCGAGCTTCTCCTCGCCGTCGGCGGCGGCCCGCAGCCGCTCGCCCGCGTACAGCCCGGCCTCGATCCGCTTGGCGAGCTCGACCTCCTGCTCGGCGTTCAGCAGCGGGACCTTGCCGATCTGCTTGAGGTAGGCGCGGACGGAGTCGGCGGACGCGGTCAGTTCGGCGTCACGTCGCGCCTGCTTGAGCGCCTCGGACTCCTCGTCGTCCCACTCGAAGTCGTCGGATGTCGCGGCATCGGCTTCGGCGGCGGCCACCACCTCGGCCGGCTCCTCGACGACGACGTCTTCGATCTCGTTGGCGATGCCTCGTCGTCGAGTTCGGTGTCCTCGCCCTCGGCGGCGCTTGCCGTCCTTGCCAGGTGCGGCCTCCTTCGCGGCCGCCTTCTTCGCCGGTTCCTTGTCAGGCGCCTCGTCAGCGGCTTTCTTAGTGGCCTTCTTCGCCGGTGCGGCCTTCTTCGCGGCCGCCTCCTCGATGTTGGTCACCTTCTTGGCCGGGCCTTCTTGGCGTCGGTGGCGGCGGGATCGTCGCCGGCGTCGGCCTTCGCCGTCTGCTTCGGGGCTGCGGCCTTCTTGGCCGGGGTTGCCTTCGCTGCCTTCACAGGCTTCACCGCCGTCTCATCGTCGGCTGTCGCGGTCTTCTTAACGGGTGCCTTCGTCGCCTTCGCGGCCGCGGTCGCCGATCGCGCCGCCGCAACCTTGCGCCGGGTGCTCGCCGAACCGTCGACGACGACCGTCATCCCCGCGTCGGAGAGCGCGCGCAGCATCTTCTTGGCCTGCGCTGGTGAGACCCCGGCGGCTTCGACCGCGGCGGCGACCGCGGCCGAGGTCAGTTCTCCGCCGGCCGCGGCGGCCCGGGCCATCAGCACATCGGTAAGGCTACGCACGTCGGCGGATTGGCGGGCTTCAGTCACGTACGACCTTCCGGGATGCGAAGAGTATGTAATACGGCCAGTCCGGCCACCGTAGCGCGAGATCGGCTGTGGTGGCGATTGGGGCCTTCAAGGAGCACTGGGCAGCGTGAATTGTAGCGCCGTCGGCGTCCGCGGACCCATCTCGCACGCTGGTCGGCTCGGCACTAACGCAGTTTCGGCCGGTTGATCGCGCCGTCCGGGTCGTTTGCGACGATGACGGGGTGAGTGCAGACAAGCCGGATCCGCAGGATCTTCTGGAACTCGCCATCCCGATCGCCGCGGCCGGCGCCGCGCTGGCTCGCGAGACCCGGGCAACGGCGATTACCCAGGTACGGACGAAAAGTACCGAGACTGATGTGGTGACCGCCGCCGACCATGCGGTGGAGCGGCTGGTAATCGGCGAGCTGCGCGCGGCGCGGCCGGACGACGCGGTCCTGACCGAGGAAGCCGGAGAGTTCTCCGGCGACGGATCCGACGTTCGGTGGATCTTGGATCCGATTGATGGCACGGTAAATTACCTGTACGGCGTTCCCTACTACGCCCTATCGCTGGCGGCCGAGGTCCGCGGCCACGTGGTTGCGGGCGTGGTGCACCAGATCGCCTCGGGCGAGGTGTATACGGCGCTGCTGGGCGAGGGTGCCTACCGCGACGGGCGTCGGTTGCGGGGATCCGCCGAGACCGAGCTGTCCCAGGCGCTGGTGGCGACCGGATTCGGATACCGCAGCGATCGCCGCGCGCATCAGTCTGCCGTGCTGGCCGGCCTGCTGGCCTCGATCCGCGACATCCGCCGTCTCGGGGCCGGGGCCCTCGATCTGTGCCTGGCGGCCGAGGGCAGCGTCGACGCGTACTACGAGAAGGGGCTGTCGGCGTGGGATCTGGCCGCGGGTTCGCTGATCGCGGCGGAGGCGGGCCTCACGGTGAGCGGGCTCAACGGGAAGGCGCCGGGCGGTGAGTTCATCCTCGCGGCACCGCCGGTCCTGCACGGCGCATTGCGCAAAGCGCTGGAGGATCTGGACGCTTCCGGCGGCCCCTAGCGCCTGCCCCGGCAACGTCGTGTGCGGCCCGGGTCAGTTGGCGGCGCACGTGCCGGGCGGCGGGGCCGGCTGCCCGAGAGCGGCGATCGCCTGGTGGACTTCGGTCGGCGCGCCGAGCTGCCGGAAGCCGCTTCCCAAGATCACCGTGACAACGGTCGACGAGTCCTTGAGGTTGAACTTCATGTTGGAGTCGCTCGACGTGTCGGTCATCAAGAAGTACGCCCGGACCACCTGGGCGGCGGCCACCGTATTTGGCCCGTACTCGATCACCGCGACGGCGTTGGTGGCCGGCTTGTTGTCCTTCTTGCCGACCGGCTTGACCTTGAAGCCGCTGTGCCGGAACCGCTCGGCCACCGACTCGGCGAGCCCGGCAGTCTTGGTCCCGTTGTAGATCTTGAGAGTGATCTGATCTTCGTTGGGCAACTTGGTGGTGACCGGAATTGATCCGGCCGGGCAGGTGTTCGAGTAGTTGGCCTTGGTCTGAGTGTCGTTGTGCACCGTGACGAAGGCGAGAGTCGCGGCGGCAATGACCAGGAACCCGACGATCGACAGCGCCCGGATGCGCGCGGCGTTCATGTACTCGACTCCCCCAGAGGCCGGATGCGGCAAAGTCGCGACGATCGTCGCGGGATGAGGGTAACCCCCGATGTCCGCCGCTGGGCGGATACCGCCCGGGAATCCGGCGCGCCGAACACCGAAATAGCCCGCGTACCCCTACCTTTGTGTCGCCTGGGTCACATCGGGAACAACTTTCGCCCCGCTGGACTTTCATCACATCCGCAGGGCGCGGTAAGGTTCCGCGCTTGCGCGTTGTGGTGAAGTTGACCGGGCTTTGCGATCATGCTTGTGCGAAGCGTCAGACTTGCCGCTGCGCGGAGTTTGTGGGGGGCCGGAACGGTGCGTGCGGGCGGACTCTTGGCCGGGTCCGACACCAGCCACCGCGTCCGAGCACAGCAATGTGCCTGCGAAGGAATAGGGGAGCGCGCTAAACAAGTTTGGGACTGCCCGGCGGCGGCGTGAATCGGCCGGCCCGGACGGAAACAAATCGGCTTGTTTTGCGTTACACCGCGCAACACCGAAACGGGAGTGTGACACCGATGGCCACTGACTACGACGCCCCGCGTCGTGATGAGGCTGAACTCGGCGAGGACAGCCTGGAGGAACTGAAGTCACGGCGGTCGGATGCGCAGTCCGCCGCCGTCGATGTGGACGAGACCGACGCCGCGGAGGGATTCGAGCTTCCCGGCGCCGATCTAACGGACGAAGAGCTGACGGTCAAGGTCATCCCGATGCAGCAGGATGAGTTCCGTTGCTCGAAGTGCTTCTTGGTGCACCACCGCAGCCAGCTGGCGTTTGAACGGAAGGGCCAGCCGGTATGCAAGGAGTGCGCCTGAGCCCGGCGGGTCGATGAGGCGACCAGTCGAGCCGGCTGATCAGCCGGCACGGCGCCGGCCGGCACGCGCAAATCGGTGAGGAACGGCGGTGATCATGAGTACCACGGGTGTGCCCGAGGACAACGAAGCCCACACGGTTGCCGAGGCGTCAGCGGAGGACGTGGCTGACTCCATCGCCGTACTCTCCGATTCCGATCTTGACAGGTCCGAGCGCAGGCGAGCGCTCGGACGCCTTACTGCCCAGCTGAGGGCCCGTGGCATATCAGACACCATGAGGCCGAAGGCCGCGATGACCTGGATCGCGAACGCGGTCAGTGACATCGTTCCGCATCTGCCGGTCCGCGATGCCGAGACGCTGCGGATGCACTTCTCCGGACTCAGTGACCGCGAGATCGCCGATCGGCTGGTACGCAATGCCATGATCGCGACGGCAGCGGTGGGTGCCGCCGGTGGCGGTGTGGCGGCCGTCGAGTGGGTGGCCACCCCCAGCTTGCTCACCGCGCCGGTCCTGCTGGCCGTCGAGACGGTCGCTGTGGTCGCGGTGGAGATCAAACTCATCGGCGAGCTGCACGAGTTGCACGATCAGCCGGTCGGGGGCACCGCCACGCAGCGGACCGTCGCGCTCGTCCAGTCGTGGGCGCAGCGCCGGGGGAGTCAACCCTCTCGCCCCCGGAATCGGGATGGCCGCCGTGCTCGGCACCGCCGCCCGCAAGGAGTTGCGCGATCGGCTGATGCGCCGGTTCGGCCGTAACCTCACCAGCTACGGGCCGATGCTCACCGGCGCGGCCGTGGCCAGCTATCTGAACCGCCGGGCGACCCAGGCGCTGGCGAAGAACATCCGGGACGACCTGGCCGCCCTGCACCGCAAGGTGATCGAGGCCGGTCACATCATCGACGGGTGAGACAGCTCAGGAAGAGGCTCGCGACGCCGCCTCGCGCTCGGTGATGATGGCCCGTGCCAGGTCCGCCGCGTCGCCGGCTGCTGATGATCCAGTACGGCGTCGGGTCCGCCGGATCATCGACCACGACCCGGATCGCGTTGCGTACCCAGGGTCGCTGCACCACGAATGCCATCGGGTCGGCTACCGGGCCGAGGAGCTGGCGCTTCGCTTCCGGATCCAAGATGTTGATCTCGGTTAGGCAGGTCACCGGGATGTGGGCGTCGTCGACGCGCAACTCGCCGTCGGCGACCGAGATCCGGATCCGGCTCAACGCCACCAGGCCGGCGACCGTCGCAGGCAGGCCGATGGCGTACGGCAGCCAGAGCAACTGGCCGGGCGCGCCCATGAACACCTCGGCCGCGAATACCGCGGCGATCGCCGAGCGCGATCGGCCACCACCACCATGGGACGGTGAGGCGCTCGTAATACGCCGGTGCCGGCGTGCCGGTCGTTGTCTGTTGTGCCACCCTGCGAGAGTATTCCGCCCCAGGCTCGGTCTCCGACGGCCCCGGCCGCCCGTCACCACGTGCGCCAGGCCGCCAGGCCGCCGGCCGGGCACGGCGAGCAGCGCCGGGCACCCGGCATATCGGGCGACCCGCGCAGAGACCCGATAGAGAGCGATCGCAGAGAGGACGAAGCCACGTGGACCCGGAGATCTCGATCGGAGTCAAGCAACTCGACCCGGACCTGCCGATGCCGGCGTACGCGCATCCGGGTGACGCCGGTGCCGATCTGTACGCGGCGGCGAACGTCGACCTGCCTCCCGGCTCGTGGGCGAAGGTTCCCACCGGGATCGCCATCGAACTGCCGGACGGCTACGTGGGGCTGGTGCACCCCCGGTCGGGCCTGGCCGCGCGCCTCGGCGTCACGGTCTTGAACGCGCCCGGCACCGTCGATTCCGGGTACCGGGGCGAGATCATGGTCATCCTGATCAACCATGATCATGACAATCTCGTGAAGATTGCCAGGGGCGACCGAATTGCGCAGCTTGTCGTGCAACGGGTGGAGCGCGCACACTTTCATCGCGTCGATGTTCTGTCCGACACGGTGCGCGGCGCGGGCGGTCACGGGTCGACCGGCGGTCACCCCGGCCTGGCCGGCTGAACCGGGCGCCGACCAGGGTCATCACGGGACGGCACGCCGTCGGGGCGGTGCGGATTGGACTGGGGAATATCGCTGGACGGGCGGCCGGCAGCCGGCACCCGCCGGCAGGCGCGCGCGGGTGGCGGCTCACGCTGGAATCGGCGGCACCCGCATTGCGGTTGTACTGAATATCGAGGTTGGCAGGGAATCAGGGCTGCCGGGGAGCAGGCGGAGCCAGGCCAAGGTGAGCTTGGACCCGGCGACGTGGTCGGTACCGGTGGGCTACAGTGGGCCGCCAAGCAAATGGCCCTTACGTTTTCGGCTGGCTTGACCACACGAAAGGCGGAACGGTGATCTTCTCGCGAAGTAGCGGGAGTGGCGGACGCCACGCGGCCGAGGAGCCACGTCGCTCCAGCAACCGGTCACGTCGCGCCGGCTCGTCCCGGGCCGGCGACACCGGCCGGAGCGCGGGCGGATCCGGGCGGCGCGAGGCCGAGTACACCGATGAATCGGCCGAGATGATCGAGTTCGAACCGGAGTTCGGCCCGTACGACATCACCGAAGCTCCGGAGGCAGAGCGGATCGACCTCGGCAGTCTCAAAATCCCCGCGGTGGCCGGCGTCGAGGTCCGGGTCCAGGCCAACGCCGAGGGCGCTGTCCAGCAGGTGGTGCTGACCAACGGCGAATCGGTTCTGCAACTGGCGGCGTTCGCCGCGCCCCGCTCGGAGGGCATCTGGGATGAGGTCCGGGGCCGGATTCGCAAGTCACTGTCCGAGGAGGGCGTGGCCGTCGAGGAGACCGACGGCGACTACGGCCGGGAACTGCGGGCTCAAGTGCGGTCCGACCAGGGCCCGACCCACATCCGGTTCATCGGCGTCGACGGGCCGAGATGGATGGTGCGAGCCGTCTACCAGGGCCGGGCGGCCGGCGACCCGAGCGCGGCGGGCCCGCTCGCGGACTGCCTGAGGGGCCTGGTAGTCGATCGCGGTAAGGAAGCGATGCCGGCCGAGGACGCGCTGCCGCTGCGGTTGCCGCAGGAACTCGCGGAGCAGGCTCGCGAGGCCGCCGAGGCGCAGGCCGCGGAGGGCAACCCGCCATCGGATTCCGCACCAGAATCGGGATCGAGCCGGCATGGAACGAGCCCGAATGGGTACCGGCCGGGCGGAGGCAGCGTGGCGACCGGGTCGAGCACGTTCGGCGACGCGGTTGGCGACGGCACCATCACGCCGACTTCGAGCGGGACCGAGGAAACCAACGGGCGCGTGCCCGGAGGCAATCAATCCGCATCCCCGCGACGGCGGCCGTCGCCGCGGCCGAGGCGTCCGGAGTAGCGCAGATGTCTGACGGAGCGGCTCGCACCACCATCGACCAGCCGACCTCGATCCTGGGTCGCCTCAAGAAGCGGCTGACCGCTTCCGAGGCCGAACTGGACGCCGAAGAACTGCAGCGAGGGGCCGCCGAGTCCGGCTGTGTCCTGCTGCACCACACCGAGCGTGGCGACCTGGTCAGCATCAGCGGCCGGCTGAAGACGGTGGTCTATACGCCGCGGACCAACCTCCCGACCCTGGAAGCCGATCTGTTCGACGGGAGTGAACTGGTCACGCTGGTGTTTCTCGGCCGTCGGCACATCGCCGGGATCGAGCCGGGGCGCCAACTGACCGCGCGTGGGCGCATGGCGGTTCGCGATGGCCGTAGAGTCATCTATAACCCGTATTACGAACTCGAGCAGCCACGCTGAGCCAGCCAGCAAGGGTCCCGTTGACCGCGGCCCGGTTGCGTGACACCCGGTTAGGCGAGGTGCGATGACGTCCTACGAGCCACGGCCCCTGCCGACCACGGACGCCTCCGAGGACGTCCCTCCCGGCACCGACGAGGGTGGCGCGGAGCAGCTACCGCCCTTCTCCGAGCAGTTGGCCGCGCAGCTCGGCGGTCCTCGTGGCGTGTTCGAGTCCGGCATCCCGGTAGCGATCTTCGTAATCGTCAACGTGCTGCCGCACGTATCGTTGAATGTCGCCTTGGCCGTCTCGGCAGCCTCGGCGGTGGCGATCGCGGTGTACCGGCTGATGCGCAAGGAGACCGTTCGGCACGCCGTCAACGGCCTGTTCGGCATCGGCATCGGCGCGCTGATCGCCTGGCGTACCGGCAGTGCGAAGGACTTCTACCTGCCCGGCATTCTGTTCAGCCTGGCCTACGGGCTTGCCATGCTGGCGTCGGTGCCGCTGCGTCAGCCGCTGGTCGGCTGGGTGTGGTCGTTGCTGGCCAACGGCGGCCGCAGGGATTGGCAGGGCAAGCCGCACCTGGTTCGGCTGTTCAACCGGCTGACCATCGTGTGGGCGCTGGTGTACCTGGCCAAGACGCTGATCCAGGCCTGGATGTTCAACAACACCGCGGCCAACGACCCGGCGACCGCGCTGGGCATCGCCAAGCTGGTCCTGGGTTACCCGCCGTACGCGTTACTGATCGCGTACACGGTCTGGTCGGTGCGGCGGGCGATGGCGCGTGCCGCGAGCCCGAGCGTCGGCTGACGCGCGGGCTCACGCCTGGGTGGGGGCGGCACCTTTCTTGTTCAGGCGCTTGGCGCGGGTCTTCTCCACGCTGTCGGGCCCCAGGATGACCGCCCGGACCGAATCCTCGACCTCGGTGGTGACGACGAACACCAGCTCGTCACCGGCCTCCAGGGGATCGTCGCCGCTCGGCACCAGCACCCGCTTGCCACGCAGGATGGCGACCAGCGCACTGTCATGCGGAAGTGGTACGTCCCGCACCGGGTGACCGACGAACGGTGCGGACGCCGGCAGCGTAATCTCCACCAGATTCGCCTCGCTTTGCCGGAATGTCATGAGGCGGACCAGGTCGCCGACCGTAACCGCTTCTTCCACCAGCGCGGCCATCAGACGGGGTTTGCTTACCGCGACGTCGACTCCCCACTGGTCGTTGAACAGCCACTCGTTCTCGGCGCGGTTGACCCGGGCCACGGTACGGGCCACCGCGAACTCGGTCTTGGCCAGCAGCGAGACCACGAGGTTGACCTTGTCGTCACCGGTGGCGGCAACCGCCACGTCGCAGTCGTTCAGGCCGGCGGTGTGCAGGCTGTCGAGCTCACACGCATCGGCCAGCACCCACTTGGCCTGCGGAACCCGCTCCGGCCGGATGGCTTTCGGCTGCCGCTCGATGAGCAGCACTTCGTGCCCGTTCTCGATCAACTCGGCCGCGATGGACCGGCCGACGTTCCCGGCACCCGCGATTGCAACCCGCATGGCTCAGTGCCCTCCTTCGGCCGGCGAGCCACTGATCTTGCTGACCGGTTCGATGATGTCGTCGGTAACCAGCATGAAGATCTGGTCACCCTCCTGGATCACTGTGGAGGTCGTCGGGAGGGTGCCGATCCCGAATCGCATGAAGTATGCGATCCGCCCACCGGTGGCCTCCTCCAGCGCGGCCAGTTGACGCCCGATCCAATCGGCGTGCACCGGCACCTCGATCATCGAGATCATGCTGGTGGGGTCGCGCCACAGTTCCTGGCGCGATTCCGGAATCAGGTGACGCATCATCCGGTCGGCGGTCCACCGCACCGTGGCCACCGTCGGGATGCCAAGCCGCTCGTACACCTCGGCGCGTCTGGGATCGTAGATGCGGGCGACAACGCGCTTGACCCCGTACGTCTCGCGGGCCAGCCGGGCCGAAATGATGTTGGAGTTGTCGCCGCTGGACACGGCCGCGAACCCGTCCGCCCGCTCGATGCCGGCAGCGAGCAGGACCTCCCGGTCGAAGCCGACGCCGGTGATGGTGTTTCCGGCGAAGTCGGGTCCGAGACGCCGGAACGCCTCCGCATCGGAGTCGATCACGGCCACCGAGTGGCCCCGACTTTCGAGGCTCTGGGCCAGCCGAGAGCCGACTCGACCACAACCCATGATCACGACGTGCACCTGCGCGTACCCCTTAATGAGGCCCGGACCGGAGAACACTGCGACCGGTCTGTTCGAATGCTGTCAGGGCCTAAGGGTGCCATGTCCCGATCACCGGCGCGGGGGAGGACCCCCGTTAGCCGGATCGGCACACGTACTCTTAGCGCTTGTGGCTATGCCGACCTCTTTAGTGAAGCGCCTGCTCGTCGGGCGCCCGTTCCGGTCCGACAAGCTGCAGCACACGCTGTTGCCCAAGCGCATCGCGCTGCCGGTGTTCGCCTCGGACGCACTCTCCTCTGTGGCCTATGCCCCGGACGAGATCCTGCTGACGCTGTCGGTGGGCGGAGCCGCGTTCTTCGCGTACTCGTGGAAGATCGCCATCGCGGTCGCGCTGGTGATGATCGTGGTAGTGGCGAGCTACCGCCAGAACGTGTACGCCTACCCCTCCGGAGGCGGCGACTACGAGGTCGCCACCGTCAACCTGGGCCCGAGGTACGGCCTGGTGGTGGCGAGCGCGCTGATGGTCGACTATGTGCTGACGGTCGCCGTTTCGGTGTCCTCCGGGGTGGCCAACCTGGGATCGGCCTGGGGATTTGCCGAGGCGCACCCGGTCGGGGTGGCGGTCACACTGGTGGCGATCCTGGCCGCGATGAACCTGCGTGGCATCCGTGAGGCCGGCGTGGCGTTCGCCATCCCGACGTACGCGTTCATGTTCGCGATCCTCACCATGGTGCTGTGGGGCTTCGTCCGCATCTTCCTGTTCGGTAACACGCTGACGGCCGAGTCCGCGAACACTCCGATCACCGCGAGGTCGATCACCGGGCTCGCGTTCGGGTTCCTGATGATCCGTACGTTCTCGTCCGGCTGTGCGGCGCTGACCGGTGTGGAGGCGATCTCCAACGGGGTGCCCGCGTTCCAGAAGCCGAAGTCGAAGAATGCTGCGACCACCCTGCTGATGCTCGGGACCCTGGCGATCACGATGCTCGGTGGCATCGTGGTGCTCGCGCGCCTGACCCACGTACGGATCGTGAGCGCGGACAGCGAACCCGTACTGCCGCAGTTGGCGCAGGTGGTCTTCGGCAGCTTCCAGCCGGCGTTCTACCTGGTCATCGCGGTGACCGCGCTGATCCTGGTGCTCGCCGCCAACACCGCGTTCAACGGCTTCCCGGTTCTCGGCTCGATCCTTGCCCAGGACCGGTACCTGCCCCGTCAGCTGCACACGCGCGGCGACCGGCTGGCGTTCAGCAACGGCATCATCTTCCTGGCCACCTTCGCGATGGTCCTGATCATCGCCTTCAAGGCCCAGCCGACGCACCTGATCCAGCTCTACATCGTCGGCGTGTTCGTGTCGTTCACCCTGTCCCAGACCGGCATGCTGCGGCACTGGAACCGGCTGCTGCGCACCGAGCGCGATCCGATGGTGCGGCGTCGCATGTTCCGGTCCCGCACCATCAACGGCATCGGCCTGGTCATGACCGGATTTGTGCTGATCCTGGTGCGTGGCCACCAAGTTCCTGGCCGGCGCCTGGATCTCGATCGCCGCGATGGCGGTGATCTACCTGCTCATGCTCGCTATCCGGCGCCATTATGACCATGTGGCGACCGAGTTGGAGCCGGCCGACGAGCGGCCGATGCTTCCGGCCCGCAACCACGCGATCGTCCTGGTCAGCAAGGTCCACCTGCCGACCCTGCGTGCCCTTGCCTACGCCCAGGGCACCCGGCCGGACACGCTCGACCGCGGTCACCGTCAACGTCGACGACGCGGACACCCGCAAGATCCAGGAGGAATGGGAGGCGCGGGACATCTCGCTGCCGTTGACGGTCATCGACTCGCCTTACCGGGAGATCACCCGGCCGCTGATCGACTATGTCAAGTCGCTGCGTACCGACTCGCCGCGGGACGTGGTGACGGTGTTCATTCCGGAGTACGTGGTCGGTAAGTGGTTCGAGAACTTCCTGCACAACCAGAGTGCGCTACGCCTGAAGACCCGGCTGCTCTATGAGCCGGGCGTGATGGTCGTTTCGGTGCCGTGGCAGCTGCAGTCCAGCTCGACCAAGGACCTCAACCGGCTGGACAGCCGGTTGCGGGTCGGCCCGGTGCGCGGGCCGCGGGGTGAGCGGATGACCAAGTCGCCGCGGGTGAGTACGGCCGAGCCGAAGCGGTGAGCGAGCCGCTGACCGGCCTGGAACTCACCGTTGGGCCGGTCGCTCATGGCGGGCACTTCGTGGCCCGGGCGCCCGATGGGCGGGTGGTGTTCGTCCGGCACGCGCTGCCCGGCGAGACGGTGATCGCCGAGATCACCGAGGAGCGCCCCGGTTACCTGCGCGCTGACGCGGTGCGGGTGCTTTCGGCGTCGCCGGACCGGGTGCGGCCGCCATGCGGCTGGTCCGGACCGGATCGGTGCGGCGGCTGCGACTTCCAGCATGTCGACCCCGACGCGCAGCGGCGGCTCAAGGCCGCCGTCGTCGCCGAGCAACTGGCCCGGCTCGGCGGCCTCGCCCCGGACGAGATCGCTTCGCTCGGAGTACGGGTGCGGGCGCTGCCCGGTGGCCCGCTCGGCTGGCGGTCCCGGGTCCGGTTCACCGTCGACGCGGCCGGCCGGGCCGGGTTGTGCAAGCATCGGTCGCACGAGGTGGTCCCGGTCGATTCGTGCCCGATCGCCGTACCGTCGATCAACGCGGCCGGAATCACCGCGCGCCATTGGCCGGACGCGGATTCGGTCGAGGTGGTCGCGGGCAGTACCGGCGATGTGGCGGTCACGGCGCGCACGGCAGCGGGCGTTCGGCCCGTATCCGGCCCGGACCGGGTCACCGAACGCAGCGGCGACCGGATCTGGCGCCTGGATCCGTCGGCGTTCTGGCAGATCCACCCGGCGGCACCCGCCGCCTTCGTCGCCACCGTGCTGGAACTGCTGGCCCCCCGGCCGGGGGAGCGGGCCTGGGACCTGTACGGCGGTGCCGGCCTGTTCGCCGCGGCGCTCGCCGACCGGGTCGGCCGGTCCGGCCGGGTGACTCTCGTCGAGTCGGATCGCCTGGCCGTGGCGGCCGCCACGGAGGCCCTGGCCGACCGGCCGTGGGTGCGGGTGCTCGGGTCCACGGTAGAGCGGGCCGCCTTGCACCCGGGCCCGGACATCGTGGTCCTGGATCCGCCCCGCAGTGGAGCGAGGGCCCGGGTGGTAAGCATGCTCGTCGAGGCGGCGCCGCGGGCGGTGGCCTATGTGGCCTGCGACCCGGCGGCGCTGGCGCGGGATATCGCTACGTTCCGGGCGTCCGGCTGGACACTGGCGGCGCTGCGCGCCTTCGACGCCTTCCCGATGACCCATCATGTGGAGTGCATCGCGCTGCTCCGGCCCGGCGAGATCTCGCGGTGACCCGGACCGGCCGCGAGATTCCGCGGTGACGCGGACCGCGCTCGGCCGCCCGATCACCGGGAGGTCACCATCTCCGCGGGTTCGAGCGCATTGTCCGGGTGGACCGCCGTCCTGGCCGGCACCGCTCCGGCCGGCTCCGGATTTGCCGGTGCCGGCTCGGCGGGTCGCCGGCGCGCCTGGCCGATCAGCGCCACCGTCGCCAGCGCCATCACCCCGACGCCGTAGATGCGCGCGGTGCTCACCACGCCGCCGCCGTGCACGATGAGCACCCCGGCCAGCACCGCGGGCAGTCCCATCGCCAGGTAGGACACGACGAACAGGGTGGACAGCACGCTAGCGCGCTGGTGCGCGGCGGCGAGCGGGACGACGCCACGGATGGCGCCCTGGAAGCTGTTGCCGAACCCGATGCCGGCAATGGCGCTGCCGGCGAAGAACAGGGTGGCGCTCGTGGTCGCGACCGAGGTCAAGACCAGCCCGACGCCGACGATCAGGCTGGCGGTGCCGATCGCGATCACCGTCCGGGGCGACCGGTTACGCAGCAGGACCGCGAACGCGGCGCTGCCGGCGATCACGAACAGCGACAGTCCACCGAGTACCACCGAGGTCGATCCGGAAATGTATCGCACGAGCGTTGGACCGAGCGAGCCGTAGAAGCCGGCCAGTGCCCACGCGGCGATCACGGCCGGGATGGCCAGCAGAATCGGTACCCGGACCGGCGCCGGTACGCCGATCTCCGGGCGCAGTGACGACCAGGCACCGGGCCGGGGAGTGGCGGTTTCGCGCGCGATCATCACGCCGAGCGCCTGCACCACGAAGATCCCGAGCAGCACCAGGTAGACCAGGTGCGTGGGTGCCGGGAGATAGCGCGCGAGCAACGCCGACCCCAGGGCGCCGGACGCGGTGCCGGCCACCGGAGCGATGGAGTTCGCGATGGTGCCCCGGGCGTGGTCGATGTCCAGCATCCCCGCACCGACGGCGCCGAGCGCGGCCCCGGTCGACAGGCCTTGCGCGACCCGGGCGGCGAGCAGGGTGTCCACACCGCCCGCGGTCGCGAACGCGACCATGACCGCGGCCTGCACGGCCAAAGCGGCGATCAGGACTGGTCGGCGTCCGATGTGGTCGGAGAGGGAGCCCGCGGTCAGCAGGGCGGCGAGCACGGCTATCGCGTACACCCCGAACACGATCGTCGTGGTGATCGGGGAGAAGTCCCACTCGCGCTGGTACGCCGCGTACAGCGGAGTCGGCGCGCTGGATCCGGCGAGCAGCGCGACGACGATCGATGCTTGAAGGTAGAAGGCTACTCGGGACGGTAGGCGGAAAGTCACTCCTGGCCCGCTTTCGTGGAAGGCCTCAATGAATTGGTAGACCGGGAATTGGTAGACCGGTCTGTCTAGTGGTTGAGGCTAGACAGACCGGTCTGTTACCGTCAAGGGCGTGAGCGGTAAGACGTCGGTGACGAAGGCCTCACTGGTCGGTTCCGAGGCCGGCGCTGCTGAGCGCGCCACGCTCGATTCCGCACGTGGCGGCGGTCGGGAGTCGGCGCGTGCCCGCCTGCTCGACGCGGCAAACGAGCTGTTCTACGCCGAGGGCGTGCACTCGGTCGGCGTTGACCGTGTGATCGAGCGCGCCGGCGTGGCGAAGGCCACCCTGTACAACACGTTCGGCAGCAAGGACGAGTTGGTCCGGGCGTACCTGCTGGGGCGCCAGGAGGTACGCCGTGGCCGTATCGAGTCGCGGATCGGCCAGTTCGACGATCCGCGCCAGAAGATCCTCGCCGTCTACGACCTGCTCGGCGAGATCTTCGCGGAGGAGTCGTACAACGGCTGTGCATTTCTCAATGCCAGCGCCGAGGCCCGGCCGCCGGGCAGCGGCGTCGGCGAGGTCTGCGACGATGCCCGGGCGTACGTACGGACTCTGCTGACCCGCCTCGCCGGCGATGCCGGACTGGCCGATCCCGACTCGCTCGGCAGGCAACTGGTAGTTCTGTACGACGGTGCCGTCGTCGGCGCCAAGATGGACCGTGACCCGTCGGTGGCGGCTACCGCGCGAGCCGCGGCCACCGCCCTGATCGATGCCGCCCTGATCGATGCGGCCCACGTCGATGCCGCCGCCCGCGCCTGACCCGGTTGTGAGAGTTTGGTGTAGGTCGGCCGTCCCAACGGGCGAGATCCGGATGGGCGGATAAACTTTGCGGTCATGAGCGCTTCCCCGAAACGATCATCCGCGGCAGCCGGCAACCCCGAGCCGTCCGAGCCGCCGTCGTCTGCGCTCGCCCGCGTCGCTGCCCCGGCCGACCTGCGCGATCTCACCTTCCAGGAGCTGGATCTGCTGGCGGCGGAGATTCGCGACTTTCTCGTCGAGAAGGTCTCCCGTACCGGCGGTCACCTTGGGCCCAACCTGGGCGTGGTGGAACTGACCCTGGCACTGCACCGGGTCTTCGACTCGCCCAAGGACCGGGTGCTGTTCGATACCGGGCATCAGGCCTACGTACACAAGATCGTGACCGGGCGTCAGGACGGGTTCGACCTGCTCCGTCAGCGAGGCGGCCTGTCCGGCTACCCGAACCGGGCCGAGTCGGAACACGACACCATCGAGAACAGTCACGCGTCCACCGCCCTGTCGTACGCCGACGGGCTGGCCAAGGCGTTCGCCCTACGTGGTGAGGACCGTCACGTCGTGGCGGTGGTCGGCGACGGCGCCCTGACCGGCGGCATGTGCTGGGAGGCGCTGAACAACATCGCCGCGACCAGCAACAAGCTGGTGATCGTGGTCAACGACAACGGGCGCTCGTACGCGCCGACCATCGGTGGTCTCGCCGACCACCTGGCCACACTGCGGCTCAATCCCGGCTACGAGCGGGTCCTGGACGTGGTCAAGGACGCGCTGGGCCGGACACCTATGGTCGGCACGCCGCTGTACGAAACACTGCACGCGGTCAAGAAAGGCATCAAGGACGCGGTCGCTCCTCAAGGCATGTTCGAGGACCTTGGCCTTAAGTACGTCGGACCGGTGGACGGTCACGACATCGAGGCGGTCGAGTCCGCGCTGCGCCGGGCCAAGCGGTTCGGTGCCCCGGTGATCGTGCACGCGGTCACACGCAAGGGGTACGGGTACCGCCCGGCCGAAGACGATGAGGCCGACTGCTTGCACGGTCCCGGCAGTTTCGACCCGAAGACCGGCAAGCTGCTGGCGCCGCCGTCGCTCAAGTGGACCTCTGTGTTCGCCGACGAACTGGTCGCACTCGCCGACGAGCGCGAGGACGTCGTTGGCATCACGGCGGCCATGGCCGGGCCAACCGGCATCGCGAAGCTGGCGGCCAAATACCCGGCCAGGGCCTACGACGTGGGCATCGCGGAACAGCACGCGGTTACCTCGGCGGCCGGGCTCGCGCTCGGCGGCTTGCATCCGGTCGTCGCGGTCTACGCCACATTCTTGAACCGAGCCTTCGATCAGGTGCTGCTGGACGTGGCGATGCACCGGTTGCCGGTCACGTTCGTGCTGGACCGGGCCGGCATCACCGGACCGGATGGGCCGAGTCACTACGGCATCTGGGACATGTCGGTTTTTGGGGTGGTCCCCGGGCTGCGGCTGGCCGCGCCGCGAGACGCCGCCACGCTGCGCGAGGAGCTTCGCGAAGCGATCGCGATCTCCGACGGGCCGACGATCGTACGGTTCCCGACCGGATCGGTGCATCCAGACCTGCCGGCGATCACCCGGCGCGGGCCGGTCGATGTCCTCACCGCCGCCGAACGCAACGACGTGCTGCTGGTCGCGGTCGGCGCGTTCGGCCACATGGCGGTCGAAGTCGCCGGGATCCTGGCTGATCAAGACATCGGTGTCACGGTGGTCGACCCGCGCTGGGTGCGTCCGATACCGCTGGAACTGGTCGCGCTGGCAAGCGAGCACTCCCTGGTCGTCACCGTCGAGGATGGCGTGCGTACCGGCGGGATCGGTGACGCGCTCGCGAAGGCGATGCGCGATGGCGGGGTCGCCACGCCGCTGCGCGATCTCGGTATCGCTGCGGACTGGCACCCGCACGGGACCCGCGGTGAGATCCTGTCCGACCTGGGGCTTACCGCGAGCGACATCGCGGCCGATATCGCGGCGGCCGTGCTGTTCGCGAATCCGGATCGTGCGCAGGTGACACCCGCCGGGTGATGATGGGTGGGTGAGGGCTCGGATCGTCGACGCCAGCCGCCCGGAGCCGGCACGTCACGGGTCGCGCCGGTCCGACGCGGTCGCGGTCATCGATCTGGGTGATGACTTCGCACCGGCGACCGGCCCACCCGCGGGTTCCGTCCGCCGACGGCGCGACGGCAGGTGGAGCCGGTTCGGCTTGATGCTCGTGGTCGTGCTGGCGCTGGTAGCTGCATCCGGCAGCGGACCGCCGAAGCAAGTCGTGGCGATCCTGCGGGTTCCGGCCGCGGCCGCGGACTTTGTACAGCTCTACGACGATGGCCTATACGTCTGGGACAACCAGCAGCCGTTGCCCGAGACCAGAGTGACCTCCTACGACCTGCGTGGCCGCGTCAGGTGGAGTCGTCAGCTTCCGGGCAGTGGCCAGGACTCCGCCGTGATGGAGACCGACCGCGAAACCGTCGTTGACGCCAATTTCGTCAACGGCGATGCGCACCTGATCGCGTTGGACAAGCGCACCGGCGAGGTGCTGTGGGATCGGGCCGCGACGTTCGGAAACGGCTACCCGTATGTGGCGAGCGTCGATCCGCACGGGCGGATCCTGATTTACGAGGCCGGTCGCTCATCCAGCCGGCTGAGCTGGCTGGACACCCGGACCGGCAAGGCACTATGGACCGAGGACCTGAACGGTATGTGGAGCCCGGACTTCATCAGTGACCTCCGGCCGGGGCAGCGGATCTGGCTGGTGAGCCACACCGGCGAGGTGATCGGCCTGCGCCTGGCCGACCGGGTCGACGAGGTGACCCACATGCTGGCTGGGCTGGCACCGGCGACCGCGATCTATTCTCGATCGGTCACCGCCAGGGGCTCCACCATCCTGGTGACCGACGTGCTCGGCCTGTTCCCGTACCCGCAGACGGCGGTACTGCACGCCTACGACACCGCGACATTCGCGCCACGGTGGACCGACACGATCGGTGACAACGGCAGTGCGATGTTCTGTGGCAACCGCGTCTGCTCTCTGACCAATGCCGGCGTCACTCTTCTCGACCTCGCCACGGGGCGCCGGCTGTGGACGGCTCGCTCACAGGTGGCGATGCCGATCGGCGACGATCTGATCGTCGGGCCGTACAGCGCACCCGGAGCGGGACCGCAGCACCTGGTCGATGGCCAGAACGGGCGGGTCATCGCCGATCTCAGCTCGTGGGAGATAACACGGGCCGGCGCCGATGCGCTCCTACTGGTCCAGCCGACCCGGGGGCACCTGGGGATCTGGTTGGCAAGGCTGGCCGCGGGCGCGTCGGCACCGACCCTGCTGACAGCCGTACCGGGCATGTCCACCCGATGCCAAGCGACGAAACGGGTCATCGCCTGCCGGGCCATCGACGGCACAATAGCCGTATGGCGGACGACCTGACGGCCGGCAGAAGCCGCACGGCGGACGACCTGACGGCCGGCGGGGTCGCCGGTCGGGGCATCGCCGTCATTGATCTCGGCAACGACTTCCAGGTGGCCGCCTCCGACGAGCAGAGCTTTCCCTCGAAGCGCCACGCCCGCCGCCCCGGGGACGTGGCCGCCGCCGTCGTCCTGCTGCTTCTGCTCGGTCTGGGCGCATCGGCGGCACCGGGCCGCGCGGCCTTGGTGCGGGCGGCACGGATCAGCGCCCGTCCAGGTGCGTCGGCGATGGTGGCAGGCACCATCGTGGTGGTTTCCGACGCCAGCGCCGCGAACGGACGGATAGCGGCTTACCAGGTGACTACCGGGCGCCGGATCTGGTCGACGCCGCTGCCAACCGGGTTGCCGAACACCATCTACCGCATCGATGGCACGGTACTGATCAGTTACCGATCCGGGCCGCCGCTCACCGTCGGTATATCACTGGCGACCGGGCGGCTGCGGTGGACCGTACCGGCCGACCTGGCCTCGATTGACCATGATCGTCTGCTGGTCACCGGGCTCGGTCCCGGGGCGCGGCCGACGCTGACGCGTCTTGATCCGTTGACCGGATCGGTGCTCTGGACGCGGCCGATCGGATCATCCTGCGAATACGACTTGGCCGCCGACGACGTCGAGCTGTGCCCGCAGACCGGGTTGCTGCGGGTGATCGATCTCGATACCGGTCAAGTTCGGGGACGGCGCCGTCTGGATATGGGTTCGGATCCGCAGAGGGTTGTCGCCGGCGTGGACGCGAAGGTCGCGCTGAGCCAGACCGCCGGGGTGGTGCTGGTCGGACACGAGACGGCAACCGGTGCGGTCCTCGAAGGTTTCTCGGCGAGGGACCTGAGCAAGCTGTGGTCACGACCGTTCTCCCTGGACTCCTCGCTGTTCCCGTGCGGCGCCGTGTTCTGCATGTACGACGGCCGGATCGCGACCGGCATCGACCCGCGTACCGGGGAAACCATGCCGTTCCCCGGCTTCGCCGCGGTCGAGGATCGCGGGCTGCCGAATCCGGAGCTTGGCAGCGGACCGGTCCGGCTCAACACGAAGCACGCGCTCATCCCGGTGGGGGCTTCGCCCGGTCCGGATGGTACGTATCCGGGAGCGTCCGCGATCACCGCGATCCCGGACTCGGCGCCGATGACGGTGCCAGGACCGACCCGCGTCGATTCGTTCCTCGCCGCGGTGGACCCGGCGGCTGGGACGATGCGAATCCTGCAGCGGCTACACGGGATCGGTGTTGGGTCCTGTGTCGCACTCGGTGGCTACCTGGCCTGCGAAGAACTGCACAATCACCTGCAGTTCTGGCGGTTGCAGGAATGATCGCGGCCGAGTCCGGCCGGCCCGGGCCGCTGATCGATCTCGGCGAGTTGCCGCCCGGGACCGGAGCCCCGCCGCCGCCACCGGCGGCGCCGGCGCCGGCGGTACGGCGGGGATGGATAGCGGTCGTCCTGGTCCTGGTACTCGTCATCGGCCTCGGTGGCGGTGGCCGCGCCGAATCGCCGCTTGAGCCGGTCGCCGACGTGCCGGTGGCGGCCGGCGGCGTGATGTTGTTTGACGGAACCCGGATGCTGGTCGCCGAGATCAGGAATGGGGTCAACGAACTCACGGCGTACACGCTGGGCACCGGGCGGCGGTTGTGGACCACCCGGCTAACGGTGCTCACCCACGGTGCGAACCTGAGCCGGGCCGGGCATGTGGCGCTGGTCAGCTACTCCAACGACCTGGTCAGCGGTGACCTGACCAATGCCGTGGACATCCGGACCGGCCGACTGCTGTGGCACCGTGAGGCCCGCGTGCTCAGCATTAGCGCTGGGCGGCCGATTCTGACCAGCCGGACGGGGGTCGCGCCGTCGAGGGTGTTCGCCGTTGATCCGAAAAGCGGTACCGCGATGTGGTCACGGCCGGTCGACCCGACCTGCCTGATCGATGCCGGCGTGTCGTTCGTTCAGGTCTGCGGCCAGCAGGTAACCGTGATCGAGCTGTCGACCGGTGGCGTAGCCGCGGGGACGATCGACAACGCTCCGGCGCCGGCTCGGCCGGTCCGCCCCGGCTTCCCGGTCCCCGGCCAGCTTGCCCAGGCGGACGGCGCCATCGTGATCGCGCACTACGCCACCGGCTCCCGCTTCGTGGTGGAGGGATTCGTGGCGGATCCGTCCGGCGGGACCATTCGGCGCCTGTGGTCGCACCCGGACCCGAGCGCGGCCTGGTACTACGGCTGTGGCGCGCTGATCTGTGTCCAGTACAACGGCGGCACCGTGACGCCGTTGAGCCCGGATACCGGCATGCCGGCGCCGGAACCCGGCCTGGGCGACGCGGGCCCGCACCCCCGCTACTTGAATGGGAGGTCGCCGGATTATGCGCTGGTAGCGCCCGGCGCCGGCCAGACCGCTCGGGGCGGCTACGCCCGCGCCGTCCCGGTACCCGCATTGGGCAGCGAAAACGGGGCACCGATGCCGCTTCCCGGCCGCGCTGTCGAGTACCTGGCCGCGCTCGCGGAGGATGGCGCGATGCGGATCATCGATCGGATCTCCGGAATCGGCCCCGGCTCGTGCCTCACCTGGGATCGCTACCTGACCTGCGCGACCGCCGTTGACCGGGTGCGGGTCTGGCGGATCACCAGGTCGGGCACCATCGCCAATTCCGGTGAGTAGCGCCGAACGGGTAACTTTGCGGCCAGACGGGGTGCGGATGACTCCGGCCGGAGGGGGAGATGTGCGGGTACTCGTAGTCGAGGATGAGCGGGCGATCGCCGACGCGATCGCGCGCGGCCTGCGCCGGGCCGGCATGGCCGTCGACGTCGCATACGACGGATCGACCGGTCACGAGATGGCGTTTGTGACCCGCTATGACGTGCTGGTATTGGACCGGGACCTGCCCGGCGTCCACGGCGACAAGATCTGCGCCGATCTCGCCTCTGCCGGCACCCTGACGCGGGTCCTGATGCTGACCGCGAGCGGCACCGTCGCCGATCGGGTCGAGGGGCTCGGCCTCGGCGCCGACGACTACCTGCCCAAGCCGTTCGACTTTGCCGAGCTGCTGGCCCGCGTGCGGGCACTCGGCCGCCGCTCGTCGCCCCTTTCGCCGCCCACGCTGACCGCCGGTGACCTGGTTGTGGATCCCGCCAAGCGGGTGGTGACCCGGGCCGGCACGCACATCGATCTGGGCCGCAAGGAGTTCGGTGTCCTTGAGGAACTGCTCAAGGCACGTGGCGCGGTGGTGTCCTCGGAGGAACTGCTTGAGCGTGTCTGGGACGCCAACACCGACCCGTTCACCACGGTCGTCCGGGTCACCGTTCTGACCCTGCGCAAGAAACTCGGCGACCCGCCGCTCATCGACACCGTGGTCGGGGTGGGCTACCGGATCGCGGCCCCGTGACCACCTACACGTCGGCCTCCCGGCGCAAGCGCCGGGATCTGCGTATCCGGCCCACCCTGCGGATGCGCCTGGCACTCGTCAACGGAGTGGTGCTCGGCCTGGTCGCGGTCGCCCTTGTCGCGGTGGCCACGCTCATCGCCGCCCGGAACCGGCTGCTGGTGGACGCGATCGGGGTATTCGTCATCATCCTGGCCGGAACCCTGATCGGGACCGTGGTCGTCGGTCGTGCGCTCCGGCCGCTGCAGCAAGTCACCGCCACCGCCCGCCGGCTGTCCGGGGAGACGCTGGACCAGCGGATCGGCTACACCGGAGTGGACGACGAGGTGGCTGAGCTGGCCGCTACGTTCGACGCGATGCTCGACCGCCTCGCCGAGTCGTTCGAGGCGCAGAAGCGATTCGTGGCCAACGCCAGCCATGAACTGCGCACGCCGCTCGCCGTGATGCGCACCGAGATCGATGTGACCATGTCCGACCCGGACGCCGATCTAGCCGAGTACCGGCGGATGGCGACCGTTGTCCGGGACGCCTCCGAGCGCGCCAACGCCCTGATCGGCAGCCTCCTGGTCCTGGCCAAATCGGAGGCACAGGCCGGCCGGCGGCTGGTCCGGAAGGTACCGGCCGATCTGCGCCGCGGCATCGAGGCGGCGCTCGCTTCGGTGGAGCGCGAGGCCGGGCGGTTGTCCCTGGACATCGAAACCGACTTGCAGCCGGCGCCGGTGATCGGCGACCCCGGATTGCTGGACCGGCTGGTGGGCAACCTGATCGAGAACGCCGTCCGGTACAACCACGGGCAGGGGCAGGTGTGGATCCGCACCTGGTCGGACGAGCGGTTCTCGCGGATCGTGGTGGCGAATACCGGGTTCGAGGTGGCCGCCGCCGATGTGCCGCGCCTGTTCGAGGCGTTCAAGCGCGGGGTCAGCGACCGTACCGGCTCTCGCGGGGCCGGGCTGGGCCTGTCGATCGTCCGCGCGATCTGTGACGCGCACGGTGGGACCCTCACCCCGGTGGCGCGCCCGGACGGCGGATTGGAGATCACTGTCGCCTTGCCAGCCGCGGCGAGCACGCCGTTGGCTTCTGGGCAGTGTTTCGATGCACCGGATCTGAGGGCTCCCGCAGATCTTGGTGGCTTGAGGTCGCCATCGCGACCCTGCGGTAGCAAGACTCAGGCTGGACGATCCGGCGATCTAGGGGAACAAGCGAAACAAGCGCGTCTCGGCCCATGGCCGGAGGTGTCCGCACAGCCGACGGGAACCCAGGGCAGTGACCGGACAGGACAAGGTATGGAGGATTTGCGCACGGCGATACGTGCCGGCGACCACGATGCGTTCGCGACGCTGTTCGACCGGTACGCGGGCGCGGTGTACGCACACGCGGTCCGCGTGACTGGCGACCGCGACGCAGCCGAAGACGTGCTGTCCGTGGTCTTCCTGGAGGCATGGCGACTGCGTGGGCGGATCCGGCCGGAAGGCGACAGCCTGCGGCCGTGGCTGTTCGGAATCGCGACGAACGTGTTGCGGAACACCGCGCGAGCCAGTCGCCGGCATCGCGCCGCGCTCGCGCGCATCCCCCCGCAGGTGGCTACGCCGGATTTCAGCGACGATCTCGCCAACGCCGCTGCGGATGCCGCGGCGCTGGCCGCCGCGCGCTCAGCCCTCGCCCGCCTGCGCCGTCCCGAACGCGATGTCGTGCTGCTGGTGGTGTGGGCCGGGCTGGACTACGCCGCTGCCGCGGAGGCACTCGGCGTGCCGGTCGGCACCGTCCGCAGCCGACTTTCTCGCGCGCGGACGCGGCTGCGGGCGGCCGTCAGGGAACCGCCGACGGAGTCCGGACAGGTATCGATTGGCCGCTCTTCCGCGGCCCGGTTGATCGAGGAGGGACGACCATGACCAGCGATGACCAAGACACCGGCCTGACCGGCCTGGTCCCGGTACCCGCGGTTGATGCGCTCACCGATGGCCGCCGCGCGCAATTGAAAGGACATCTCATGCGGGAAATCAGCCCGGATCCCCGGCCGTCGGCGCGGATCCGGTGGAGGTTGGCGTTCGGTGGCGTGGTGGTCGCGGCCGCCGTGGCCGCCGCCGTCGCCGTGCACCCGTGGCGGACGGGCGCCAGCATCTCGACCACGGAGGCCGCGCCAGGCGTCGTCGCGATGCTCGACCGCGCGGCCCGGACCGCCGGAGCCGGATCGGCGGCGTCGGTCGCACCGGGACAGTTCATCTACCTGAAGACCCACTTCCGGGACGCGAGTTTCCAGAACGGCGGCTATCAACTGCCCGGCCCGATCGATCGCGAGGTCTGGTTGGCGGCCGACGGCTCGAAGCCCGGCCTGCTGCGTCAGAGCGACCGGCCGGACGTCACGCTGGACCCGAACCCGCATCCGGCGATGGGCAACCCGACGTACGAGTGGCTCACAACGCTGCCGACCGATCCGGACGCGCTGTTGCGTCGCATTTACCACGACACGAAGGACGCGGGGAACGGGCCGGACGCCGAGGCGTTCGTGACGATCGGCGACCTCATGCGTGAGTCGCTTTGCCCGCCGGCACTGGCGGCGGCGCTGTTCCGGGCGGCGGAGCGGATCCCAGGGGTACGGGTCGTCAACGGCACAACCGACGACGCCGGCCGACCGATGCTGGCCGTGGGACGGACTGAGGAGAAGACCGGATACCGGATTCAGTGGCTGTTCGACCCGTCGACGTACCAGTTCATCGGAGAGAAGACCGTCGCCACCCGCGACCTGAAAGGTGATGGGGTCAAGGCCGGTGACGTGATAGCCGTGTCGATCGTCCTGACCCGTGGCGTCAGCGACACGGCCGGTGAGGTGCCGGGCGACACGGCGTGATTTCGGGGGCGGCTCTCCGGATCGATACGCGGTCCGGAGAGCCGGCGCTCACACCGACGGGCCCAGCTTCAACAAGGACCCGCTGCCGTCCGGTTATGCGAAGGCCGGGAGGCCGCCGGCCGCGCGTTTGGCGCGGCCGACGGCCTCCCGTCGCAATGCTGCTTTCAGCAGTCGTAGTACCGGGCAGGACTGCTTTCAGCAGTCGTAGTACATGGCGAACTCGTGCGGCGTCGGACGCAGCCGCACCGGGTCCATCTCCTTGGTCCGCTTCATGTCGATCCACGTGGAGATCACGTCCGGCGTGAACACGCCGCCGTCGAGCAGGTACTCGTGGTCGGCCTCAAGGGAGTTGAGCACGTCCGTCAGCGAGCCCGGGACCTGCTTGACCGCGGCCACCTCGTCCGGCGGCAGGTCGTACAGGTCCTTGTCGATCGGCTCCGGCGGCTCGATCTTGTTCTTGATGCCGTCCAGGCCGGCCATCAGCATCGCGGAGAACGCCAGGTACGGGTTCGACGACGGGTCCGGCACGCGGAACTCGATGCGCTTGGCCTTGGCGTTGGTGCCGGTCACCGGGATCCGGGTGCACGCCGAGCGGTTGCGCTGCGAGTAGACCAGGTTGACCGGGGCCTCGAAGCCGGGGACCAGGCGGCGGTACGAGTTGATCGTCGGGTTGGTGAAGGCGAGCAGCGACGGGGCGTGGTGCAGCAGGCCGCCGACGTACCAGCGGGCGGTGTCGGACAGGCCGCCGTACCCGGTCTCGTCGTAGAACAGCGGCTCGCCACCCAGCCACAGGCTCTGGTGGGTGTGCATGCCCGAGCCGTTGTCACCGAACAGCGGCTTCGGCATGAACGTCGACGGTCTTGCCGTTCGCCCAGGCGGTGTTCTTGATGATGTACTTGAACAGCTGCAGCTGGTCACCGGCGTGCAGCAGGGCTGGCGAACTTGTAGTTGATCTCCGCCTGGCCGGCGGTGCCGACCTCGTGGTGCGAGCGCTCGACGGTGAACCCGGCGTCGACGAGCCGGCGAACCATCGCGTCGCGCAGGTCCGAGTAGTGGTCCACCGGCGCCACCGGGAAGTAGCCGCCCTTGTAGGCGGTCTTGTAGCCGCGGTTGCCGCCTCCTCGTCGGTACCGGTGTTCCAGGCGCCCTCGATCGAGTCGATGTAGTAGAACGCCTTGTTGGCGGCGGTCTCGTGCCGGATCGAGTCGAAGATGTAGAACTCCGCCTCCGGGCCGAAGTACGCCGTGTCCGCGATGCCGCTGGCTGGCCAGGTAGGTCTCGGCCTTGCGGGCGATGTTGCGCGGGTCGCGCGAGTACGCCTCACGGGTGAACGGGTCGTGGATGAAGAAGTTGAGGGCGAGCGTCTTCTCTGCCCGGAACGGGTCGATGAACGCCGCTCGTCGGCGTCCGGCAGCAGCAGCATGTCGGACTCGTGGATCTGCTGGAACCCACGGATCGACGAGCCGTCGAAAGCGAGACCGCTGGTGAAGACCGACTCGTCGAACGACTCCGACCGGCACGTTGAAGTGCTGCATGATGCCGGGCAGGTCGCAGAAACGTACGTCGACGAACTTCACGCCCTCGTCCTTGACGTAGCGCAATAGTTCCTCGGGGTTGGCAAACAACTCGTCCTCCACGGTGTGGGTGCGATGTGGCGATGTGTGCGGTGCTGGTCCTGCGCTGTGGATCTTTATTGAGCCGAAGCCTGGTGGTCAGGATGGCTGCGACGCTAGGTCGGTGCGATTGCCGCTCCATGTCCCTACTGTTTCGAGCTTGTTACGGGCCGTGCCACTTACCTCACAGGGACGACCTCGCACTCTGGCAAATCTCGTGACTATGAAGATCGGGTTCGGAGCTCCGGTCTCCGGCGCCTGGGCTGGACCGGACATTCTTCACTATTTTGCCGCACGAGCCGAGTCGCTCGGCTACGAATCGCTATGGACCTTTCAGCGCCTTCTGGTGCCGTCCGGTTATCACGGCGACCCGGTCTACCGCAGCGTCCTCGACCCGCTGGTCGCCCTCGCCTACGCCGCCGCTGGTACCGAGCGTATCCGTCTGGGTGTCGCGCTGGTCAACGCACCGTTCGTGTCGCCGGTGTACCTCGCCAAGCAGGCGGCGACCCTGGACGTGCTGTCCCGAGGCCGCCTCGATCTGGGGCTCGGGCTGGGCTGGTCGGCACCGGAGTTCGTGGCCTCCGGCGTAGACCGCGAGCACCGGGGCGCCCGGCTTCGCGAGTACGTCACGGCACTGCGGGTGCTGTGGTCGGGGGACGGCGCTTTCGAGGGGAGTCACTACACGGTGCCGCCGAGCCATCAGCTGCCACGGCCGGTTCAAGACCCTGTACATCCCGATCCTGATCGGCGCGTCCGCGCCGGCCGCGCTGCGCCGGGCCGGCCGTGTGGGTGACGGCTGGATCAGCCGCAGCGCCACCGATCTGCGCCGGATCGCCGACCAGGTCGGCCTCGTCCGGGCCGGCGCCGAGGCGGCCGGACGGGACCCCTCGGCGGTACGGGTGGTGGTGCGTGGAGTGGTGCGTCCCGGCGGGCCGGATGACCGGCTGCTGTCCGGGTCGTATGCGAAGATCCGCGACGACGTGGCGTGGCTGGAGACTCAGGGCGTGACCGAGGTCTTCTACGACCTCAACTTCGATCCGGAGGTTGGCAATCCGGACGTACCCGCCGACGCCGCCCGGGACCGCGCCGAAGAGATCATGCTGGAGCTTTCCCCGGCCTACTGATCCGTGGTGGTGCAGCGGGCCGACACCCGCCGCACCACGAGCGAGGGGCTTACTGATCCGCGGGCTGGTGGGCCGGGACCACGATGCTGCCGGTCAGGCGATCGTGCAGGCCACGTTGGGCCGAATCCATCAGCAGGGGAGGTACAACGAGAGCCAGCAGGACGCCACGCAGGAACCCGAAGACCAGCCCGATGTTCCGGCCGTCATGGACCGACACGCAGCGCAGCCCAAGGATACGCATGCCGGGAGTCTGCGCGAATAGGCCGACGAAGAACGCGTACTCCAGCACCAGGATCCCCACCGGGATCCAGCCGAGCTTCGTCGCCGGCGCGAAGAAGAGGCTGACGCCGACGCACAGCATCCAGTCGATCAGCAACGCGCCGAACCGGCGGATCAGCGGGGCCGATTGCTGGCGTACCTCGGTGTCATTGGTCGTCACGGCTATCCAGCCTACGCATGGCGGCTAGCGCGCTCGCCAGCGCATCTAGGGCTCCGGTCAGTGCCGGCGCGCTGGACCTGGGAATCGCGCTCAGGTCATCGGCAGCCTTGCCCGCGAGATCGACGAGTACGCCGGCCGGCGCGTCAACGGCGATCCGCAGAGTCTGCTGCGCCAGCCGTGCCAGATTGTGATGGCCGGGCGGCGTCGCGGCACTGATGGTGTCGGCGGTACGCGACGCCGCCGCTCGCAGCCGGGCGATCCGGGGACCGGCCGTTCTGGTCGCTGGAGCGGGCGATCGGGACGGTGTTCCTGGTCCGCGTCGTTCACCTCAGTGCCGGGTCGATCGGGCTGCTCTACAGCGCCGGCAGCGCCGGAGCGGTGGCCGGCGGGTACGTCGCGGGCAAGTTGTCCGGGTGCCTAGGCCAGACCCGTGGCCTGCTGCTGGCGGCCACGCTGTGCAACGCGTTCGTGCTGCTGGTGCCTCTGACCGCGCCCGGGTGGCGGCTGCGTACCCGTATCGAGCACCACGCACCGATGCGGAGCCGGAGCCCGCCACCGCCGCGGAAGTGCCTACCGGCCGCGTGGCACCTTGAAGTTGCCACCCATCTGCGGGCGCATGTTCTTCGGGATGGCGCCCTTCGGCATCTGCGGCCGCGCTGTCAGCGCCTTGAGCCGGGTGCTGAGAGCGTTGACATCCTTACCCGACAGGGATCGGGGCATCTTCATCAGCGTGGTTCGCAGCTTCTGCAGCGGCACCTGGTTCTCGCCGTCGCCGACGATGATGTCGCGCATCTCGGCGTTGCCGATCACCTTCGCCAGCCGGCGCTTCTCCTGGCCGAGCAGCCCGCGCACCCGTGACGGGTTGCCCTCGCCGATCAGGATCACGCCGGGGCGGCCGACGACCAGGTGGACCATGTCGAACTGGGTGGTCGAGGCGACCGCGGGGGTGAGGCGCCAGTCGCCGCGCAGGGTCTCGACCACCGATGCGGCGGCGCCGGGCTGGCCCTCGACGTCGGCCAGCATCGCCTTCGTGGCGCGGCTATTCAGCACGATCATCACGCCCAGCAGGCCGAGCATGACGCCGATCAGAAGCCACAGCCATCCGAACCCGGCGATCAAGATCATCAGGAGCACCACGATGATGGGTCCGACCCCGGCGGCGAGCGCGATCGGAACGAACTTCTTGTCGCGCTTCGCCGTGATCGAGATGACCATCCCGATCTGCTTCAAACGCGCGATGGTCCCGACCTTTTCGGGCGCTGCTGCCTTTGCCATGAAGGAAATTGTAGTGGGCTCGCCGGATCCATTGATCCGCGCCCGGAGCCGGTTACGGACGCAGTGGCACCCAAACCTGCCCAAACAGCGCGGATGATGCCCGCCACATCGGGCGGCTACGGTGCCCGGCCGGCGTCAGCGATAGCCGGGCTAGGCCGGGCGGCAGGTCACGCCACCGGAAGCGCGCGAGCCTCGAGTGCCTGGCGGTACAGCCGGCCGGCACGGTACGACGACCGGACCAGAGGCCCGCTCATCACCCCGGCGAACCCGATCTGCTCCGCCTCGGCGGCCAGCTCGACGAACTCCTCCGGCTTGACCCACCGCTCGACCGGGTGGTGGCGTGGCGACGGCCGCAGGTACTGCGTGATGGTGACCAGCTCACAGCCGGCGTCGTACAGGTCGTGCAGCGCCTGCGAAATCTCATCGCGCTGCTCGCCCATGCCCAGGATCAGGTTTGACTTGGTGACCAAGCCGGCCTCGCGGGCCTGGGTGAGCACCGACAGCGATCGCTCGTACCGGAATGCCGGGCGGATCCGCTTGAAGATCCGCGGCACCGTCTCCAGGTTGTGCGCCAGCACCTCCGGCCGCGCACCGAACACCTCGGCCAGCTGCTCCGGCACCGCGTTGAAGTCGGGGATCAGCAGCTCCACGCCGCAGTCGGGCAGGAGTGCGTGAATCTGGCGGACGGTCTCGGCGTACAGCCAGGCGCCACCGTCGGGCAGGTCGTCGCGGGCAACGCCGGTAATGGTTGCGTACCGCAGGCCCATCGTCGCGACACTCTCCGCCACCCGGCGCGGTTCATCGGCATCGAAGTCGGCCGGCTTACCGGTGTCGATCTGGCAGAAGTCGCACCGGCGGGTGCACTGGTCCCCGCCGATCAGGAAGGTAGCCTCGCGGTCTTCCCAGCATTCGAAGATGTTGGGGCACCCCGCCTCCTGGCAGACCGTGTGCAATCCCTCGCGGTGCACCAGGTTCTGCAGGGACGAGTACTCCGGTCCCATCTTTGCCTTGATCTTGATCCACGGCGGCTTGCGCTCGATCGGCGTCTCGGCGTTGCGCGCCTCGATCCGAAGCAGCCGGCGACCCTCGGGAGTAACGGTCCCGCTGCTGTTAGTCAGATCCGTGGTCACCGAGCCAGCCTACGCCCGGCATATGGATAACCCCAGAGTTACCGATGGTTCGCGACGGAGGACACACCTGGCGCCGTGCCCGGCTTTTTACCAGTTCAGAGATTTCCCAGGTCGGCGCCGATCCGGCGGTACGGCGGCGCAGTTGCCCGGCATCCGGTAGCGATCATGCCGGTCGGCGGAGGCGGTAGCCGCCGCGGACACGGCCCGCCGGTTCGGCAACCCGTCAGGTGGATGACCCGGTATCCGTCAGGCCCAGGCGGGCGCGTCAAACCGGCCCAGTCGGATACGCGACTGGATCAAGCGTGCTTGGTCACTGTGTTGTTACTGTGCCGCACGCCATCATTCGACGGCCTACCTCTCGAATGTTGACCGCTTGGCGGCCGACGGCGATTCTATGAGGCGGATCGGACGGTAGGAGAGTGCAGCCATGACCCCACGTGTGCGCCGGTGGTCCATCGCCCTGCTGATCGGTGCCGTCACGGTGCCGCTCGCGGCCTGCGGCACCAGCAAGAACGGTGCCATCGGAACCCTCAGTACGCCGGCGGTCGTCGCCGCGAGTTCGGCCGCCTCGACTCCGGCGGCGACTCCGACCCCGACTCCCACGCCAACCCCGACCCCGACTCCGACCAGCACTCCCACCCACGCGGCCACGACGGTCAAGCCGCTGACCTGCAACCAGATCAAGTTCGCGCAGGTCGGAAGCTCGACCATCCCCTACAACGGCTACCCCGACTCCATCCCGCTCGGGGGCGGCGTGTGGTCCGGTGAGGACGGCAACACGGTGACCCTGCAGAGCGCATGCGGGATCGGCGATCTGACCGGCGACCAGGCCAAGGACGCGGTCGGCGTGGTGGCGCTCAACGGCGGCGGCAGCGGCACCTTCTTCACCCTGGTGGTGTGGAAGAACGTCAACCACAGCCCGAAGTTCTGGGCACTTGCCGATCTCGGCGACCGGACTCCGGTGATCTCGATATCGATCGCCCATGAGGTGGCGACGGTTACCTACTGCACCCGGACGAGCGACGCGCCGATGGCCGAGGTCAACATCACTCGTACCGCCAAGTACAAGCTGAGCGGGCACTCGTTCACGGAGACCCACCACACCGACGTCAGCGGCCAGTGCAACCCGTAGGCGTCGAGAAAATTCGCTGTTAATCGCGGGTTCGGCACGCCTATGGTGAGGTGGCCGGGCCCGCGACGACGGAATTGACGACTCCCGAGCAGCCGGCACCGCACGACAATGAGGCCGCCCGCCGATCGGATCCCTGACGGCGGCGGTGAAGGTGTGGTGGCACCGCGAGTCTCAACCCTCTCGCCCACACCTCCTAGGGGACGCGTTGCCAGCGACTAGGAGGTTGGTGGAAATGCAACGCATCCTTACGTACGAACTGGCGCCGCACGCCGGTCAGCAGGTACGGCTGGCCGGCTGGATACATCGGCGCCGCGAGCTCAAATCGGTGACGTTCCTGATCCTTCGCGACCGATCCGGGCTGGCCCAGATCGTGGTGACCGACACCGCGACCCGGGCCTTTATCGGCGGTATGCCGGAGGAGACCGTGGTTTCGGTGACCGGCACCGTGAACGCCAACGCCAGCGCCCCGGGAGGAGCGGAGGTCGTCGAGCCGGCGATCGAGGCGCTCACCGACCCGGCCCGTACCCCGCCATTCGATCTGTTCCGGCCGGAGGTCACCGCCACCCTGCCGACGATCCTCGACCACGCTCCGGTAGCGCTGCGTCATCCGGTGCTGCGTACCGCGGCGATCCTGTCCGCGCAGGCCGTGGCCGGCTTCCGGAACACCCTGGACGGTCTCGGGTTCACCGCCATCCACACCCCGAAGGTGGTGGCCTCGGCCACCGAGAGCGGGGCCGACGTGTTCGGCGTCGACTTCTTCGGCAAGCCCGCCTACCTGGCTCAGAGTCCGCAGTTCTACAAACAGATGATGGTCGGCGTACTGGAGCGGGTCTACGAGGTGGGTCCGGTGTTCCGTGCCGAACCGCACGAGACCGGCCGGCACCTTGCCCAGTACACGTCGCTGGACGTGGAACTCGGCTTCATCGCCGACCACTTCGACGTGATGGAGGTGGCGCGGGACGTGGTCGCCGGAATGTTGGCCGCCACCGGGCTTCCGGCACGGCTGCCCGCCGAGATCCCGCACGTGCACTTCACGACCGCGCTGGACCTGGTGGGTGCCGGGCTCTGCGAGGATCTGGCCGGTGAGCCGGACCTGGCGCCGGCACACGAGCGATGGCTGGGCGAATGGGCGCTACGCGAGCATGGATCGGACTTCCTGTTCGTGACCGGCTACCCGATGGCCAAGCGGCCGTTCTACACGCACCCGGAGCCGGGCCGTCCGGCATACTCGAACAGCTTCGACCTGATCTTCCGGGGCATGGAACTGGCCACCGGCGGGCAACGGCTTCACCGGCACGCCGACTACCTGGCGGCGCTTACCGCCCGCGGCGAGGAAGCCGAGGCGTACGAGCCGTATTTGCAGGCATTCGCGTACGGCATGCCACCGCATGGCGGATTCGCGATCGGCCTGGAACGATTCGTGGCCCGGCTGACCGGTGCCCGGAACATTCGGATGACGACGCTGTTCCCGCGCGACCGGCACCGGGTAACGCCGTAGCTTCTCGTCGGCCCGTTCTTGGTGGTTGGGAACGGCTCCAGGCCACCAAGAACGGGAGCGTCCGGTCAAGAGGAAACGCGGAGCGTCCGCTCAGTAGATCGTGTGAAGGTGCCGCTCGACCACGGGCCGCAGCTCATCGACGGGGACATCGCGGCCAAGCTCGGCAGTCAGGGAGGTGGCCCCAGCGTCGCGGATCCCGCAAGCCACGATCTTGTCGTACACCGACAGATCCGGGTTGGCGTTCAGCGCGAACCCGTGCATGGTGACGCCACGGACGACCCGGATACCGATCGCGCCGATCTTCCGGTCCGGCCCCCGCTCGTCAGCCAGTACCCATGCGCCGCTGCGGCCGTCCACGCGGGCGGCACGGACACCGAATTCGGCGCACGCGTCGATCATCATCTGCTCGACCCGCCGCACGTACGCCACCACGTCCACCGGGAGGCCGTCGCGGGCGCCGGGAAGCGCGATGATCGGGTAGCCCACCAACTGTCCGGGCCCGTGCCAGGTGATCTGCCCTCCGCGATCGACGTCGATCACCGGCGTGCCGTCGACCGGGCGGTCCCACGGCTGGGTGCGCTTGCCCGCGGTATACACACTCGGGTGCTCCAACAGGAGGACGGTGTCCGGCTGCGCCCCCGACAGCACGTCCTCGTGGACCCGCTTCTGCTCGTCCCAGGCGTTCATGTAGTCGATCCGGCCCAGCCAAGCGACCTTCGGTTGCGTGCTTAGCGATGTCACGAAGGCCAGCCTATCGGCCGCGCGGGATGATCGCGCCGACCGATCACTGTGAGTCGGACAACGCCCACGCCAGCGCGGACCGGATGTCGGGATGCTGGTGCGTGAATCCGGCCGCGGTCAGCACCTCCGGAACCGCCCGGATGCTGGACAGCACATCCTCGGCGAACTGGCCGAGCACAAGCCGGATCCCGAACGCCGGCGCCGGGAAGATCGTGGGGCGTTGCATGAGGTCGCCGAGGGCGCTGGTGAACGCGGCATTGGGCACCGGAGCCGGACCGGTGACGTTGACCGGACCGGCGATGCGGTCGTCGGCCATCAAGAACTTGATCGCGCTGATCTCGTCGGCCAGGGAGATCCAAGACATGTACTGCCGGCCGTTGCCGAGTTTGCCGCCCAATCCGTAACGGAACAGTTGGGTAACGCGCTGCAGCAGTCCGCCTGACGCGGACAGGACCAGCCCACTGCGGAGGTGGCAGACCCGGACCCCGGCATCCTCGGCCGCTTGCGTGGCGGTTTCCCATGCCCGGGCCACGTCGGCGAGGAAGCTGTCACCCGGAGCCGACTGCTCCGTCAGCACCTGGTCACCACGGTTGCCGTAGTAGCCGATCGCCGACGCGTTGAGCAGTACCCTCGGCCCGTCGTTGGCGGCGGCGACCGCACGCGCGAGGGTCACGGTGGAATCCACCCGGCTGCTGCGGATGATCGCCTTGTACGAGTCCGTCCAGCGATGGTCGCCGACACCGGCGCCTGCCAGATTGATCGCCACGTCCGCACCGGTCAGAACCTTGGGATCGAGCGCGCCGTCTCCGGGCGACCAGGTGACCTCGTCGGCTGCCCGAGCCGGATGGCGAACCAGGCGGGTGACCTCCTGGCCGTCCTCGCGCAACCGGCGTACCAGCGCCGAACCGATGAGACCACTGGCTCCGCCGATCACTACCCGCATTGATCCATGATATGGCCGGTCGCGATCTCTGTCGTGCCATACCGGTCCGGGGCGCGCCGCGCCGCCGCACCTATCAGTACGGCCTGGATCATTACGGCCTGGATCATTACGGCCTGGATCATTACGGCCTGGATCATTACGGCCTGGATCATTACGGCCGGGAAGACCGCCCGGGCAGCCAACCGGCGCGGACCCTAAGTTGAATCCGCGCCGGTCGCGCTCGCTGTCGGTCGGGTCGCTACAGCCCCAGGTCGGCCTCGAAGTTGCCGGCCTCCAGGCGCTCCTTGATCGTCGACAGGAACCGCGCCGCGTCAGCACCATCGACAATCCGGTGGTCGTACGACAGGGCCAGGTACACCATCGACCGAGGCACGATGATCTCGCCAAGCCCCGGGTCGTCCACCACTACCGCACGCTTAACCACGGTCCCAGTGCCGAGGATGCCCACCTGCGGTTGGTTGATGATCGGCGTGTCGAACAGGGCGCCCCGGCTGCCGGTGTTGGTCAGCGTGAAGGTGCCGCCGCCCAGCTCGTCCGGGCTCACCTTGTTGGTACGCGTGCGCTCGGCCAGATCGGCGATCCTCTTCGCGAGACCGGCCAGGTTGAGGTCACCGGCATCCTTGATGACCGGCACCACCAGACCGCGCTCGGTGTCCACGGCGACGCCCAGGTGCTCACCGTCGTGGTAGGTGATGGTGTTGTTCTCCATGTCCACCGAGGCGTTGACCATCGGGTGAACCCGGAGCGCTTCGACCGCGGCGAGAGCGAAGAAGGGCAGGAACGACAGCTTCACGCCGTTGACCGCCGCGAAGTTCGCCTTGGCCTGGTCGCGGAGCCGGGCGACCTTGGTGACGTCGACCTCCACGACCGTGGTGAGCTGCGCCGAGACTTGCAGCGACTCGACCATGCGCCTGGCGATCACCTGACGCATGCGGGTCATCTTTTCGGTGCGGCCTCGCAGCGGGCTGGGGGCCGGCTTAGCGGCTGGCGCGGCCGGTGTCGCCGCCGGCGCGGTGGCGGGCACGGCTGCCTTCTGCGCCTCGGCCGCCTTCGCCTCAGCCGTCTGCGCCTCAGCCGCCGCGAGCACGTCCTGCTTGCGGATACGGCCACCTACGCCGGTGCCGGTGAGCCCGTTGAGGTTGACGCCATGCTCGGCGGCGAGCTTACGGACCAGCGGGGTCACGTAGGGGGACTCGCCACCGTTGACGGCTGCGGGTGCGGGCGTGGGCGGCGCCGCTGGGGCCGCTACCGGCGCGGGTGCCGGAGTTGGTGCGGGTGCCGGTGCCGGTGCCGGTGCCGGGGTTGGGGCCGGAGCTGCTGCTGGCGCAGGTGCCGGAGTTGGAGCCGGCGCGGCCGGAGCCGGCGCGGCAGCGCCAGCGGCGCCGATGACGGCGAGTTCGGCGCCGACGTCGGCGGTCTCATCCTCCGGAACTTTGATTTCCAGGAGCGTTCCGCTGGCAGGCGACGGGATCTCGGTGTCCACCTTGTCGGTGGAGACCTCGAGCAATGGCTCGTCCGCCTCAACGGTGTCGCCTACCTGCTTGAGCCAGCGGGTGACGGTGCCTTCGGTGACGCTTTCGCCGAGCGCAGGCATCGTGACCGCGGTCGTCGGCCCGCCCGTGGCCGGCGCGGGTGCGGGCGGCGCCTGGGCAGCGGGAGCAGCCTGGGCAGCGGGCGCCGTCTCGGCTGGAGCAGGGGCGGGCGCCGCCTCGGCGGGAGCGGCCGCGCTGCTGGCTGGTGCCTCCGCAGCCCCGTCGCCGTCGATGAGGGCGAGTTCACTGCCGACGTCGGCGGTCTCGTCCTCCTGCACCACGATGCGGGCAAGGATGCCGCTCGCCGGCGACGGGATCTCGGTGTCCACCTTGTCGGTGGAGACCTCGAGCAATGGCTCGTCCGCCTCGACCCGCTCGCCTTCCTGCTTAAGCCAGCGGGTGACGGTGCCTTCGGTAACGCTCTCGCCGAGGGCGGGCATGGTGACCGATACCGGCATGTCGTACGACTCCTCGTGGGTCAGACCGTATTGAGACTGTGTCGACCAGGTTCCTCATCGGGCCCCGGTTGGGGCTCCACGAGGTCGTCGGCCGGGCGGCTGACCGGCTCCAGTTCGGGCTCCTCGCGGGCCCGAACGGGTACCGGCCGTCTGGTGCGTTGATCGTTTCACGCCGCGGGCGCGGCGTGCGCGGTTTCCCCGCCGTCGGCACGCGCTGGCAGGGGACCGGTGGCTAGTTGTGAGCGTGCAGTGGCTTGCCGGCGAGGGCCAGATGGGCCTCGCCAAGCGCCTCACCCTGGGTCGGGTGGGCGTGGACGAGCTGGGCGACGTCGCCGGGGAATGCCTCCCAGTTGTAGATGAGCTGAGCCTCGCTGACCAGCTCGCCGACCCGAGCGCCGACCATGTGGATGCCGATCACCGGGCCGTCCTTGAGGCGGACCAGCTTGACGAATCCGGCGGTCTTCAGAATTTGGCTCTTGCCGTTGCCGCCGAGGTTGTAGGTGTAGGCCGACACGTTGTCGGCGCCGTGCTTCTCCTTGGCGGCCTTCTCGGTGAGACCCATCGACGCGACCTCCGGGTCGCAGTAGGTCACCCGCGGGATCCCGGTCTCATCGATCACGGCCGGGTTCTTCCCGGCGATCTCCTCGGCGACGAAGATGCCCTGCTGGAAGCCGCGATGCGCGAGCTGCAGGCCGGGAACGATGTCGCCGACCGCGTACACGTTCGGCGCGCTCGTGCGCAGCCGCTCGTCGGTCAGCACGAATCCGCGCTCCATCTTGACGCCCTGCTGCTCATACCCGAGACCGGCGGTCACCGGGCCCCGGCCGACGGCCACCAGCAGCAGGTCCGCTTCGAGGGTCTCACCACCGGCGATGGTCACCTTCACGCCGTCGTCGGTCGGTTCCACCTTCTCGAACGGCTTGCCGAGCTTGAAGTTGATGCCCCGCTTGCGGAACGCCCGCTCCACCTGCTTCGAGCAGTCCTCGTCTTCCAGCGCGACCAGGTGCGGCAGCGCTTCGACGATGGTGACGTCGACTCCGAGTGACTTCCAGGCGCTGGCGAACTCGCTGCCGATCACGCCGCCGCCCAGGATGATCGCGCTGGTGGGCAGGTTGTCGAGGACCAGGGCGTGCTCGGAGGTGATCACACGCTTGCCATCGATGTCCAGGCCGGGCAGCGTCTTGACGTACGAGCCGGTGGCCAGCACCAGCTTCTTGCCGGTGACCCGCTGGCCTGCCACCTCGACCGTGGTCGGACCGACCAGCTTGCCCTCGCCCTCGATGTACGTGACCTTGGCAGCCTTGATCAGCCCCTGCAGGCCCTTGTACAGACGGTCGACGACGCCGTCCTTGTAGGAGTTGACGCCGTTCATGTCGATGCCGACGAGGTCGGCCTTGATGCCGAACTGCTCTGACTCGCGGGTCTGATCGGCGACCTCCCCGGCGTGCAGCAGCGCCTTGGTCGGGATGCAACCGCGGTGCAGGCAGGTGCCTCCGACCTTGTCCTTCTCGATCAGCGCGACCGACAGGTCAAGCTGAGCGGCACGCAGCGCGGTCGCGTACCCGCCACTACCGCCACCGAGAATTACGACGTCGAACTCGCTCACGGGATCTCCTACGCCAGGTCGCTCTGTTTGGGGCCTTCGCCATCTTGTCACTTGCGTCGCGCGCCAAGCGAACCGAGGTGCGGAAGGACACGTTCACGCCGCTTTCGGGCGCTCGTTAGCCTCGTGGAGGATCACCATGTCTTGCGTACTGACGTAGATTTGCGACCATGTCGTCTTGTTTCACCGCGTCATTCTGGCCGGCGAATCGGACAAGCAGGACTTTGGTCGCACGCACGGAGGCCCACATTGGCATGGTTCCGCCGTCGGAGTCAGCGCCCGACGCTAGACCGTGAGGCGTTCCGGGTGGATCGCGAGCACCTCGAGGCGTTCAACGCCTCTCGTCGCGGCGTAGAGGCCTATCTGGAGCCCCGAACCACGGTGACGCAGACCACGGTGATGCTCATCGCTCACGACGGGGAGTGGACGCGGAGGCGAGTCGACTCACCCGAGGCCGCTCGCGCCTGGGCGCATCAGCTCAGCATCCCGTTCTACGACGTGGCACTGATGGGGTACCCGCAGCGTATGCGGGACTACAACGCTCGGATGAAGGACGCCCGCAAGAAAGGCGGCGCCGCCCACGGACGGGACGACACCGCCCGCCCGCGCGGGCCGGAGGCGATGCCACGGCCCCGTACCGGAGAAGAGGACCAGATCGGCTGACTGCGTGGCCGGCCACCCCGGTCGCGCCGGGGTGGCCGATCCCGTTCAGCTTTCCGCCGCGACCGACTCGATCACCTCGATGAGGGTACGGACCGGAACTCCGGTACCGCCCTTGGTCCAATGGCCGCTGGGCTCGCCCGAGTGGTACGCCGGCCCGGCCACGTCCACATGCGCCCACGGCACGTTGTCGGCGACGAACTCGGACAGGAACACGCCGCCCTGCAGCATGTGCCCGGCCCGGTCCATCCCGGCGTTGGTCTGGGAAATATCCGCCACCTCCGAGTCCATGCCCTTGCGAACGTCATCCGGCAACGGCATCGGCCAGGCCGGCTCGCCCACCTTCTCGCCGGCCGCCCGCACCCGCTCACACACGTCCGGCGTACCCATGACACCGGCCACCCGCTTGCCGAGCGCGATCACCTGGCCGCCGGTGAGCGTGGACGTCTCAAGGATCAGATCCGGCTGGTCCTCGCAGGCCCGGGCCAGCGCATCGGCGAGGATCATGCGGCCCTCGGCATCGGTGTTGAGCACCTCGACCCGCTTGCCGCTATACATGGTGATCACGTCACCCGGGCGGTATGCGGTGCCGGAGACCATGTTCTCGGCCATCGGCGCGTAGCCCACGACAGCGACGTCCGGCCGCAGTTCGGCCACGGCCAGCATGGTCGCCACCACGGCGGCGGCACCGGCCATATCGGATTTCATCTCCCACATGCCCTGCGCCGGCTTGATGGATACCCCGCCGCTGTCGAAGGTGATGCCCTTGCCGACCAGCGCTACCTTCTTTCGCGCGGTGCCGCCGTCCGGGGTGTACGCGATCCGGACCAGCCGCGGTGGCGCCTCCGAGCCCTGACCGACCGCGATGATGCCGCCATACCCACCGTCGGCGAGCGCCTTCTCGTCGAGTACCTCGACGTCGAGCCCGGCCGAGCCGGCCAGCGCGGCGGCCTGCTCGGCGAAGGCCGGCGGGCGCAGGTGGTTCGGCGAGGTGTTCACCCAGTCGCGGGTACGCGCGACCGCCGCCACCACGATGCTTGCCCGGCGTAACTCGGCGATGGCCGTCGCCGCGGCCGCGTCCGGCACATGGATGATCAGGTCGGTGACCGGTTGCCGCCGGACCGGCGTGGACTTGTAACCACCGAACTGGTACGTGCCGAGCAGCGCGCCCTCGGTGATGCCGCGCAGCGCCGCCGTCGCTGAAACGTCGTCGGCGTCCCCGTCCACCGGGAGCGCCAAGGCCACCCGAGCCGCCCCGGCCAGAGCCCGTACCGCGGCCGCGCCGGCCCGCCGTAGCGTCTCGCCGTCGGGCAGGGCGCCGGCCGGTTCCGGACCGAGACCGACCGCGACCAGCACCGGCGCTGTGATCGTGTCGAGCGTGGCGATCTTGGTGATCTCACCGGTGCCGCCAGTGGCTCCGAGCAGTACCAGGGTCTCGGTGAGCTTGCCGTCAAACGCTGCGGTGATGCTTTCCGCGCCGGAAGCCAGCAGGACCGGGCTGGGCGCATCCGGTGCCTGGCTGTACAGGCCGACAACGACCGCGTCGACGTCCAGCTCAGCCGGGTCAGTGTCGACAAGCACCAGGCTGGCCAACGAGTTCGTCGGAGGTGTGGCGGTGGTCACGAGCTAACTCCTGAGGTGGTCTAGAGCCGGTGGCGGCGGACAGCCGGGATCGGCCGGGTTCCCGCCGATGCTAACCATCCGGCCCGGGCACGATAAGTTGCCACTCATGACCGACGCAGCGCTGCGCTCTCCCTTGCATGATCGTCACGTCGCGCTGGGCGCGAAATTCGCCGGGTTCGCAGGCTGGGACATGCCGCTGGAGTACGCCGGCGGTGGCGTCCTGGCCGAGCACACCGCGGTGCGCGAGCGGGTCGGTCTGTTCGACGTTTCGCATCTCGGAAAGATCACCGTGTCCGGTCCGGGCGCCGCCGCGTTCGTCAACCGGTGCCTGTCCAACGATCTGGACCGCATCGGTGCCTCCCAGGCGCAATACACCCTGTGCGTCGATGACGCGACCGGCGGCGTGGTGGACGACATGATCGCTTACCGGTACGGCGATGATCGCGTATTCATCATCCCGAACGCCGCCAATACCGCCGAGGTCGCCCGGCGCCTTCAGGCCGCGGCGCCGGATCAGGTGACGGTGACCAACCAGCACCTCGACTACGCGGTGCTCGCGCTGCAAGGCCCGGCCAGTGCCGAGGTACTCGACGCCGCCGGTCTGCCAAGCGATCACGACTACATGCGCTTCACTACCAGCAAGACCGACGATGCCGAGGTGGTGGTCTGCCGGACGGGTTACACCGGTGAGCACGGGTACGAGCTGGTGGTCCCGGTAGAGGCGGCGGGTGCCCTGTGGGACCGGCTGCTGGCCGCCGGGGCGCCGCATGGCATCCGGCCGGCCGGGCTGGGCGCGCGGGACACGTTGCGGACCGAGGCCGGATACCCGCTGCACGGGCAGGACATGTCCCTGGACATCTCCCCGGTGCAGGCCAGCGCCGGCTGGGCGGTCGGGTGGAAGAAGCCCGAGTTCTGGGGCCGGGAGGTCCTGCTGGCCGAGAAGGCCGCGCCGAAGCGCAAGCTGTGGGGCCTGCTCGCCGCCGACCGGGGCATTCCGCGAGCGCACATGACGGTGTTGCGCGACGATCAACGGGTCGGCGAGATCACCAGTGGCACCTTCTCGCCGACGCGGCGTACCGGTATCGCCCTGGCCTTGCTGGACACGTCCGCCGGCCTTGCCGCCGGAGACGAGGTCACGGTGGATGTGCGTGGCCGGCGTGCCGCGATGACCGTGGTGAAGCCGCCTTTCGTCGAGATGCACGTCAGGTAGTCCCGTAACCTTGCCTTTCTGCCCCTTTCGCCGTGCCCCCACTCCATGATCAAGTGCACGATCTTGAGCGTGGAGCGCGCTATGGCGACGTTGCCTGCACGACTTGAGGCACTTGATCATGGAATAAGCGCCGGTGCCGTGGCGCTGACGGGTGCTGGGCCGGTTCGGCGGACCTTGCGTGCTCGGCGGTGCCCCTCGGTGATCGAGTGCATGATCGAGTGCAGTATCGAGTGCGCCTGACGTTGCTATAGCGCGCCTGGTGCTCAAGATCGTGCACTTGATCATGGGAAGGCAACGGACGCCGCTACGGCATCTCCATGGTCTCGGCCGTGAAGATCTCGGCGAAGGCAACATCCAGGTACGAGCCGAGGCGGCCACGGCCCAGCAAGTGGGCGATGAGAACCGGGGCGGCCCACGCGTACTCGGCCGGGCTCGGCGCGCGCACCGGAACCTCGTCGGTCGGATCACGCCACTCGTCTTGCCGCGGGCGCGGCAACCCGGCCTGGTCGTAGGTGACTCCGGGCTCGTGGATGCCGAGTGCGCTGGCCAGCACGGCAAGGAGTACCGATGGATCGAGCTGGTCGGCCGGCATCCAGGTCAGGGTCTCGCGCACGCATCCGGACAGTACCGATGCCACGTCATCGCTATCCAGCCCGTCCGGATGCCGCTCTTCCAGCAGCACGCGCACCACGGTGGCGAGGACCAGCCCGACCGGCTGGAGCGGGTGGCCGGTCAAGTCCGTGACGGCCGCTTGGTACCCGTCGTAGTCGGCGGGCTCGCCGGCCGCGTGCACGGCGTGTGTCACCGCTGTCCCGATGCCGCGGGCCGGCCCCGGCAGGTCGCGCCACGAGAACGTCATGAGCCCAGCACCAATCCGACGAAGGTGACCATCGAAGCTACCTCGACCAGAGAGCCCAGCACATCGCCGGTGATGCCGCCGAACCGCCGGATCGTGTGGGCCCGGACCACGCTCGCCGCGGCCAGACCGGCCAGCACGCTTGCCGGTCCCTGCCACCAGCGATCCGGGTCGGCGGCGATGGCCACCGAGGCGATCAGCATCGCGGCCACCGCGATGGCCGCCGGCCCGGTGGTACCGGCCACCATGGCACCGAGGCCGTCCGGGCGGGCGGCGGGGATCGGGCGCCGGCAGGCGTCGGTGATCGCCGCCCGGCCGGTTCCGGCGGCGGCCGCGACGGCGGCTACCACGCTCCACCACGGGCGGCCGAGCATCGCGCCGATCGCGGTGGCCGGCACCGCGACAGCCAGAATGATCGCCACCACACCGAACGGGCCGACGTCCGGGCTTTTCATGATGGCCAGAGCGCGGTCGCGATCCTGATATGAGCCGAGCGCGTCGACCGTGTCGGCCAGACCATCCAGGTGGAGGCCGCGGGTCAGGCCGGCCGCAGCGCCGGTCGCGATGAACCCGATCAGCAGCCACGGGGCGCGCGCGGCGCGGAGGCCGACCGAGAGCAGCCCGATGGCGGCTCCGATGGCGATGCCGATCGCCGGTGCGGCGCGCATCGCCACCCCAGCGATGTCCCGGTCCACCCGCCCAGCCGGTACCGGGATGACCGTGAGCGTGGCGACGGCGAGCCGCAGCCCGTGGCGCAGCCGGCCCGGCGCCGGCATCAGCCGTCGAGGCCGGGCGAGCTGGATGAATCCGAAGAGCCGGAAAGACCGGAGAGCATCACGGCCGCGCGCAACAGCGGCAGGATGGTCAGCGCCGTCCCGCCCTCACCCAGACCGGTGCGCAGGCTGACCAGCGGCGTCAGGCCAAGCAGATCGGCCGCGGTAACCACGGCCGGGTGCCCGCCATCGTCAGCGAGCTGGCACCACAGCCGGACCTCGATGGCATAGTCGCGCGCGGCCACCGCCGCCGCCGCTCCCACCGGTCCATCGAACAGCAGCGGCGTACGGCGCTGCGCGGCACCGAGGAATAGGCCGGTCGCGACCGCGATTGCCGGGCCGCCGACCGCGCCAAGCATGTGCGGGCCGTCGGCCATGCGGGGCTTGATGCGCAGCAGCGCGTCGCGGATCGCAACGCACCGGACCATCCAGGCGTTGTCGTCGATGGTGCCGGTACCGGTGTGCACCCGGCCTAGCTGGCCGGCGATCTCACCGCGGGTGATCGCGGTCACGGTGGCGGAGGCGGCGGCGTCCACGCCTGGCCCCCCGGCCGCGAGTACCACCAACTCGTCGCCGCGGTCCGCGGCCGCCTGGGCGATATTCCAGCCTCGTGTCAGGCATGCGGCCACCTGCTCCGGCGTGATCGCGTCGCCAGTCTCGATCGGGCCGGCCCGCCCGGCGTCGACCAGTTCGACGGTGACCGTCTCGATTCCGGTTCCGGCGGCCAGTTGCGCGATCGGACCGGTTCCGGCGCGCGTGGCGGCGATCCGGTCGGCCCACGCCGCCTCGCTGTCACCGGTGGCGATGGCGCCCTCGTGAACGGCGTTGATGGCGATGACGCGTACCTGGCGGAGCGGTTGCGGGAGCCCGGCGCCGGATGCACCGGCCAGGAACCCGACGAATGGCGCGAGCGTACCCAGCCCGCTGCCCGGTACCGGCAGCCGGCCGAGGCGGTTCATCGCCTCCGTGGCGGTCGCCGAATCCTGCTGAGGCAGGTCCATCCCGACGCGGACCGGCGTCTCGGCAGCCTCCTCGGTTATGTACGCCGCGGGAGTGGTCGCTTCGAACGCGACCGATCCAGTGGTTGCTGCCGGTACCGGAATCTCCTCGGTACCGGTCACCCGGGCCGCGGCCGGGCGCTCCGCCTTCAGCCAGGTGGCCTGCCCGGCCATGACCAGCGCGACGCCATCGCAGACCGCCGCCAGGGCCTGGTTCGCGGCGCCGTTGGCGTCGGCGAACAGCCGTCCCGCCTGGGTCGCCGGCACCACCGACAGGCCGGCCTCCGGGCTGACGATCACGATCCGCGCCGCTGATCCGGCGACGGCGCCGGCCAGGGTCGCGATGGCGTCGCTCGTGTCGGCGCTGAGTAACGCGGCGATCCAGTTGCCGACGTCGTCGATCAGTAACGTGTCGTCGGGCTTCGCGGCGCTGATCAACCTGGCCAGCTCGTCCGGGCCACCGAGTTCTTCGGTGATCCAATCCGACGGCCTGCGGTCGCGGTGACGGGCGATCCGGCCGGCCCAGTCCTCATCGCGCGGTCCGTTACCCGCGTCGCGGTCCGGATCCCGGCCAGCTGCGATATATCGGACGATCTCGACGTCATCAACGAGTGATTCGGCGAACTCGGACTTTCCCGAGCGGATGCCGCCAAGGATGAGCGCGGTGCGCGGGCGGTACTGCGACATGCTCCGTACTGTATGGGTTGCGTATCAGCGCACTACTCTTGCCTACGAGATTATTGCCACCCGCGGCATTCGCGCGAGCCGCGGCCGGGCGTGCCCCGCCCGCCGACGAACCGGGAGATCGACACGATGACTTGGACCTGGCGGTACGAAGACGCCGACGGCGCCGCCGTGACGGGGCCGGACGAGACCTTTCCGAGCCAGGCCGATGCCGAGTCGTGGCTGGGCCAGGCGTGGCGGCCGCTGGTGGCCGCGGGGGCGGCCTCGGTCACGCTGCTTGAGGACGAGCGGGTCGAGTACAAGATGAGCCTGGCTCCGGCTGGTCAGTAGTGGGTTACTACGACTTCGAACGCCCAGCCGCGGTTGGCCTGCCTCGTGACGCGTTCCGGCCGAGCCCGCTGTTCCTGATCATCCTGGCCGTCTTCGGGTTGTCCGCGGCGTTGCTGTGGACATCGGTCGGGAACGTGCGATTCAACGTCTTCCTGTTCATCGTGTCCGGCTGGGTGGTCTCACTCTGCCTGCACGAGTTCGCCCACGCGCTGTTCGCCTACCGCTTCGGTGATCATGGAGTGGCGGTCCGCGGCTATCTCCGGTTGGACCCGCTCAAGTACGCCCATCCGATCTTCTCGATCGTGATTCCGGTGGTGCTCATGCTGCTTGGCGGCATCGCCCTTCCAGGCGGAGCGGTCTGGGTTGACCACTCCCGGGTGGGAAGCCGGGGCCGCCAGGCGGCGATCAGCCTGGCCGGCCCAGCAGTCAACGCCATCTTCGGCGTGTTGCTGATGCTGCCGTTCCTGTTCCGCGTCGCCACCACCGCCCACCTCGACTTCTGGGCGGCGCTGGCACTGCTTGGCTTCTTCCAGGTGATGGCCGCGATCCTCAACCTGCTGCCGGTACCGGGCCTGGACGGCGGCAACGCCATCTTCCCGTTCCTGAATCCGGACTGGAAGAGGGCCTTCAACCTGATTCGGCCGTACGGCATCTTCGCGGTCTTCATCCTTCTCTACTACTCGGTGCTGCGGTCCTGGTTCTTCGACCTGATCGCTTCGATCCTGGGTGCCTTCGACGTTCCGAATTGGCTCTACTCGTTCGGGTTCGATCTGTTCCAGTTCTGGCGTTGATCAGAACGTCGGCCACTGGCATCGGTCACCGGATCTCAGCCTCCCAGGGCCACCGAAGTATTGCTGTCTACAATGGATTACCATGGACCGCCAGCAGCGCCGGCGGCCTGCCGTTCAACCCTGCGTAATCGAATCGTTGCAGGATTGGACTTGATGCATATTTCAATGAACCGATACGCTCGCTCCGCGTTGATCTAGAACGGCTAGACCCGATCGTGGAGGAGTCGCTATCCGGTGAACAGCCGCTCTTCAGAGCCGATCGCCATCGCGGATGACTTCTACCTGATGGCGTTGGATGAGCGGTCCGGTCGACCCCGTTTGCACAATCGGGCGATGGGTCTCGGACTCGCGGCCGCGCTGCTGTGCGAACTCGTCATGGCCGAGCACCTGACGGTCAAGTCGGACCGGCTGATCGCCCTGGTCAATCCCGTCCACGTGGCCGATCCGATCCATGCTCGCATGCTCGATCACGTCAACGCCGAACCCGACCATGAGGTACCGGTTTGGCTTTCGTTTTTCGCGCAGTCGGCGCCCGACGCGGTCGCCGAGCGGCTGGTCGCGCGCGGCATGCTGACCGTCGAGATGGCCCGGGGTCTGATTCGGTCCAAGCCGGTCTACGTCCCCGTCGACATGGTCCAGGTGAGCTGGCGGGGTCTGCGCATCGAGCAAGTGATCGCCCGCGGCGACGCGCCCGAACCGTCCGAACGCGCGCTGGTCGGGCTGGCCTGCGCGACCGGCCTGATCGAGCCATTGCTTGCGAACAACGTCGTCGACTTGCAGGGCAACGTCGCGACGATCCTCAGCGCCCTTCTCACAGATGCTGCCCTGCACACGCTGATCTTCCAGGTCGAAGCCCTCATCGCGGCCTCGGTCCTGGGTTCCCGAAAGTAATCCCCCATCCCCCCGAGACTGGAGAGTCACCCAATGACTTCCGGCAATTCCTCCGTGGCCGCGCCCAGCGCGGTATCGGCCTCGCTGGCCAAGGACCGCCTCGGCGTGTTCGCGGTCATCATGTTCGCGATGACCGCCGCGGCTCCACTGCTCGTCGTAAGCGGCCTGGTCGTCTCCGGCTGGGCGTTCATGGGCATCGTCGGCCTTCCGCTGGCCTTCATCGTGCTGGGCATCGTGCTCGCGGTGTTCAGCGCTGGCTACGTCGCGATGGCCCGGCATATCACCAACGCCGGCGCCTTCTACAGCTACATCGCGCACGGCACCAACAAGGCCCTCGGTGTCGGCGCCTCGCTGATCGCGCTTCTCGCCTACAACATGCTGCAGATCGGCATCTACGGCTTCTTCGGTGTCATCGGAAGCGACCTGCTCGCCGACAAGCTCAACTGGAACGTGAGCTGGTGGGTGATCGCCCTGATCGGATGGTTCCTGGTAGCCGTGATGGGCGCGCTCCGAGTCGACATCAACAGCAAGGTGATCGGTGTCCTGCTGGCGCTGGAAATCGTCTTCGTGCTGGTGTACGACACGGTCGCGCTCGGACACCCGGACGGCGGCAGCGTCAGCTTCGCGGCGTTCGAGCCGAAGAGTCTCTTCGTGACCGGGGTCGGCGCCGCGTTCGCCCTGGTCATCACCGCGTTCACCGGCTTCGAGGCGGCCCCGGTGTTCGCCGAGGAGGCCCGGCACGCTCGCAAGACCATCCCGGCCGCCACCTACCTGGCCCTGGCCGTGATGGGCATTCTGTACGCGGTCACCTCCTGGTCGTTGACGGTCACCCTGGGCCCAGGCAACATCACGAAGGACGCGCAGAACGACCCGAACCTCCTGTTCTTCACCACCGCCGGCAAGCTGTTCAGCAGCGGTACCGCCGATCTCGCGCTGCTTCTGCTGTTCACCAGCCTCTTCGCCGCGTCGGTCAGCTTCCACAACTCGGTGGCGCGCTACTCGTTCGCGCTCGGCCGCGAAGGCGTGCTACCGCGGGTGCTCGGTAACACCAACGCGCGTACCGGTGCGCCGCTTGTCGCGTCCCTGACACAGACGGTGCTCGGCCTTGCGGTCATCGTGGTGTACGCGGCGGCCGGATGGGACCCGACCCAGAAACTGTTCTTCTGGCTCGGCACCACCGGCGGGTTCGGCATCCTGATCCTGCTGATCGGAACCTCGCTGTCGGCCATCCTGTACTTCGCCAAGGACGCCCATGGGGAGTCGGTGTGGTCGCGCCTGATCGCGCCGGCGCTGGCCACGATCGCCCTCGCGTACGTGTTCTGGCAGACCGTGCACGCCTTCCCGACCCTGCTCGGCGTGGGTGCGCCGACATCGTGGATCCTGCCCGGCCTCTACGTGGTCATGTTCGTTGTCGGTCTGGCGTGGGCACTCTACCTTCGCTCCGCCCGGCCGGCCGTGTACGGCGCGATCGGCATGGGTGCCAAGGCGGTCACCGGCATGATCCCGTCCTCGGACGCGTACGTGGTCAAGCAGCGCACCGGCGAGGCCGACCAGATCGCCGCCGCGCCGGACGGGACCGCGCCGGACGGGACCGCGCCGGACGGGACCAAGCCGGACTCGGTCGAGACCCCTGCGTCGTGACAACGGTCGCGATCCGGCCGGCCGCGGTCACCGAGGCGGCCACGCTCGCTCGGCTGATTGCCGAGTCGTTCGCCCCCTTGCCGGTGTGCCACTGGCTGGTAACCGACGAGGGAGCGCGAGTGAATGCGCTGGCCGGCCAGTTCGAGATCATCGTCGGGCACGCCATCGCCCACGGCGACGTGTACGTGGTCGGGGAGCAGTCGGCTCCGACCGGGGTGGCGGTGTGGCTGCCGCCCGGCGAGATCCCGGAGATGGCCGACTACGACGAGCGGCTCGCGACCGCGACGGCGCCCCACACCGCCCGGTTCCAGGAACTGGACGCCGCCATGCACGCTGCGCATCCGGACAGCCCGGATCACGCATACCTCGCGTTCATGGCGGTCCGGTCCTCGGCCCGGGACCACGGTATCGGGGCGATGCTGCTCGACGCGCATCACGGCAAGCTCGACGAGGCCGGGGTTCCGGCATATCTGGAGGCCAGCGGGTTGCGTAGCCGCCGGCTGTACCTCCGGCACGGGTACGCCGATTCCGGACCGGCCTATGGTCCGGGCGGAATCCACGAGTTCCGTCCGATGTGGCGGGAACCGGCACAAGCGCGATGAACTCAGCAACGCCGCGGCGCCCCACCTCAGGGTGGGGCGCCGCGGTTGTTGCTGACGGGTTTGCCGACGGGCCGGCCGCCGGCTACGGCCGGTTGGCCGGGCTCTGCGTCTTGCCCGGGTCGCGCTCGACCACCGAGTCGACCACGTCGTCGATGGCCTTGAGCAAGTCCGCATCCAGCTTCACGCCGGATGCCTTGACGTTGTCACGCACCTGCTCGGGCCGGGACGCGCCGACGATCGCGCTGGACACGTTCGGGTTTTGCAGGACCCAGGCGATGGCCATTTGGCCCTGGGTGAGGCCGGCTTGATCGGCCAGGGGCTTGAGCTTCGCGACCGCGCTCAGCACATCGTCACGCAGCCAGCTGGCCACGAAGTTGGCTCCTGAGTTGGCGTCGGTGGCGCGGGATCCAGCCGGTGGCGGCTGGCCCGGCAGGTACTTGCCGGTGAGCACGCCCTGGGCCATCGGTGACCAGACGATCTGGCCGACGCCGAGTTCTTCGCAGGCCGGCACGACCTCGCCCTCGATGACCCGCCACAGCAGCGAGTACTGCGGCTGATTCGACACCAGCTGGATGTTCAGGTCCTTGGCCAGTTCGTGAGCGGCCCGGATCTCCGAAGCCTTCCACTCCGACACGCCGATGTAGTGCGCCTTACCGGAGTGCACGACGTCGGCCAGCGCCTGCATCGTCTCTTCCAGCGGCGTTGAATAGTCGTAACGGTGACACTGGTACAGATCGACGTAATCGGTCTGCAGCCGGGTAAGCGAGCCGTTGATCGACTCCATGATGTGCTTTCGGGACAGGCCGCGATCGTTGCGACCGGGTCCGGTCGGCCAGAAGACCTTGGTGAAGATCTCCAGGCCCTCGCGCCGCTCGCCCTTGAGCGCGCGGCCCAGAACGGCTTCCGCGCGAGTGCCGGCGTAAACGTCGGCGGTATCGAAGGTGGTGATGCCCTCGTCCAGGGCCGCGCGCACGCAGGCGGCCGCGGCGTCCTCCTCGACCTGCGATCCGTGAGTGATCCAGTTGCCGTAGGAGATCTCGCTTACGAGCATCCCTGAGCGGCCAAGGTGTCGGAATTCCATGGCTAGACCCTATAGGCGTGAGCTAAGGGGCGCGCGCCAGCGCGCCCCTTACGTGAGATTGTCTACAGGCGCAGTGCTGCCTGGCTGCCTACAGCACTGGGCGGGCGTCGGCCATCAGCCGGTCAATCTCCATGGTCACCGAAACCCGGCTGGGGTGGGTCGCCTCGATCAGCATCCTGCCCTTGCGGTCCAGCGCACCCCACCGGCCGGCGTCGTCGGTGATGAGGAACGCCACCGGGTGGATGACGAGCGACGTGAAGGCCGGCTCGACCAGGGTGCGGCCGGATCGGTCGACAACGCCCTTGCGGCCGCCGAGTGACACGACAGCGAGTCCCTCATCGGAGAAGCCGTCGATATAGCGGCCGTCGGAGAGCGCCGTGGCGAACAGATCGTAGGTGAAGGGCACCACGACCCGCCCTACGCCGTCGACAGCGCCCCAGCGGCCGCCACGGCGGACCGCAGCGAGTCCTCGGCGGAACGGCCGGACGTCCTCGAATCCGGTCGAGATGGTGACTGTATTCGACTTGTCCACCGCGATCCAGCCGCCGTTGCCGTCGCGCGACACCCACGCCAGACCGCCGGAGAAGCTGCTCACGCCGAGATACCCAGAGGTCGGGGGGATCAGCGACTCGCCTTCGGCATCGATGAGCTCCCAGGTATCGAACTCGGGCCGCTGCACCCAGGCGACGCCGTCGCGGAACGGCTGGACGTCGGCGTACTTCGCCTCGACCACGGTCTCGCCGTCAGCGTCGGTGTAGCCCCACAGCTGGGTCGACTCGTCCATCGCCGGTACCGCCGGCTTGGGCAACTGGAGAATCTCCTCGCGAGTGCGCGGGTACGGGCCCCAGTCGTTGAGCATCACCTGGCGGAACACCGCGTCGAGCGCGAGTTCGGTCGCGGCGACGAGCTCTGGATCCTCGACCTTACGCAGTTCCAGCGCCTTCTCGAAGTGGTTGCATGCCTCGATGTAGCGGCCCTGGTCGTAGGCGCACTTGCCGGCGTGCTGGTGCATGGTCCCGCGCAGCCGGTCGGGTAGCTCCGACGAGTTGGCCTCGGCGAACAACCGGTCGGCCTCGGCGAACTCACCCTGCCACTGCAGGACGTGCGCCAGACGCGCCTGGCAGATCGCGACGCGCCTCAGTTCGCCGGTCGCCTCCGCATGGGCCAGGGCAAGCTTGGCGTCGGCGAGCGCCTTGCTGAGATCGCCGAGGATGCGGGATACCACCGCGCGCAGGCTGAGCAGCCGCGCTCGGGAAGCGTTGTCGCTGCGCGTGTTGAGCTTGTCGGTCAGCATGTCGCGGATCTGGCCCAGGCCGTCCTCGTCCTCGACCACCTCGCGGAGCGTCTCCGGGTGGAAGGACCACTCGTAGGTGGCCAGGATCTGCTCCGGGTCTGGCGCTGCGGGAGAGTCCGGGGGTGCCGAGGCCGGGATGCCCGAGGCCGGGATGCCCGAGGCCGGGATGCCCGAGGCCGGGATGCCCGAGGCCGGGATGCCCGAGGCCGGAACGCCGGACACCGGTTGCGCGGAGACCGGTTCTCCGGATACCGGCTGGGCCGACACGGGCTGGCTGGAGACCGGTGCGTCGCTGACCGCCGCCGACGAGGCGAACCAGGAGTTGCCCGCGTCCAGGTCGCCGGAATCGGCCGGCGGTGCCGACGCTGGGGGCGCCGACGATGGAGCCGGCGAGACGGGCGCGGCAGAAGTCGGTGCCGACGCGGGCGGTGCTGACGACGGAGCCGGGGGTGCCGAGGCCGGGGCAGGTGGCGCGGACGCCGGCGTGGCGGGCGCGGCATCCCGCTGCTGCGGTCGCGGCGGTGCGACCGCGGCCGACGCCCGGATCGGGGTGTCGTTCGGCTGCGGTGTCGGTCCGGCCCATGACGGCAGGTCGCCGGGTGCCGCCGGGCGGTGAGCCGGCCCATTCGGCGGCTGCTGGCCGGGCTGCGGTCCGGGCCGGCCGTGCTGTGGCGGCCGACCTCCTGGCGGCGGGATCTGACCTGGCGGCGGGATCTGACCTGGCGGCGGCCCGCCCTGCGGACCGCGCGGGCGACCCGGCCGCTGGCCCGGAGGGGGCCCCGGGCGCTGGCCAGGATGCTGCGGGCCGGCGTACGCCTGCGGCGCCCCGTGCTGCGGTCCGCGCGCCGGGTAGCCGGGTGGCGGACCTTGCCGGGATCCGGCCGGCGGCCCCGAATGCGGGCGCTGGCCGCCACCCGGAGCCGGGGGATTGGTGCCCGGGTGAGCCCCGCCGTGCGGCGGCTGGCCACCACGACCACGCGGCGGCTGCCCCTGTGGATGGGCCTGCGGACCGCGCGGGTGCTGGCCCCGAGGATGCTGAGCTGGCTGCTGCGGACCTTGCGGCTGCTGGCCGGGGGGCGCCGATCGCGGGTCGCGGCCGCGCGGTTCGGCCGGTGACTGGCCGTGCGACCCACGCTGGCTTGGCACCGGGGCCCGGCCGGCACCCGGAGGTGCCGGAGTGGGACTGCCGCCCTCCTCATCTTCCTCGGTGCCGATGACCTTCTGCCACGGCATCGTCGGAACGGTGGCCCAGGCGGGAGCGGCCGGGCGGTACCGCTCGTCATGATCGCTGCTCATGGTCACCTCCCGGAAGAAGAGCGAACCGACGCCGCGCACGCGGAGCCGGTTGCGAAAGGAACATACGTTGTGTGCACGATCACCTTCACCGCGGGCCGGCGGGGTGCGGCACGGTCGCCACTACCTTTGCAGACTTCAGTTTTTTTAGCCACGTCTAGCTTTTCGCCGATGTTCCATTTAGGGTGATTCGCCGCACGATTTGAGGCGGGTATCTGGCTGGTCGGACCGGTCGGCGGCTAATGTTGAAGATCGCACAGGGCCGCAACGGGCACGCCGGAGGGTGGGACGGCGTGCGAACATCCACATTCTCATTGGAGCGTTCGGCTCGTGCCCGCCCCTTCTTCGTACCGTGCCTTGGTCCGCGTTACCGGACCCGGATTCCTGGTCATGTCATTTCTCGGCCGCCTGCCTGCCGCGATGATCCCGCTCGGCCTCATCACCGTGGTGGTTCAGGTGACCGGGAGCTACGCGCGAGCCGGGCTGGTAACCGCCGCGCTCGGTCTGGGTGCCGCGGCCGGCGGTCCGATCATCGGGTTCACCTCCGACCGGCTCGGGCACCGGCCGGTCGGAGTTCTGGCCGCCGCCGTCAACGCGGCCGCGATTGCGCTGACGCTGGTCTCCGTCCTGTCCGGAGCGCCGATCGCCGCCGTGGTCGGGCTGGCGGCGTGGGCCGGCATCACGACCCCGCAGATCGGACCGCTGGTACGGGTCCGGTGGGTGGCCCTGCTGGCGCGACGGCCGGACGCGGTACCCACCGCGATGTCGTACGAGGGCGCCGCCGACGAGGCCTCGTTCGTTGCCGGCCCGGCACTCGTCGGCTTGCTGGCGTTGACTGGCGTGCCGGGGCTTCCGTTGACCGCCGCGGTGCTTCTGACCGTTGCCGCCGCTATCCCGTTCGCACTGCATCGCTCCGCCGTTGGCCGGTCCACTCGCCGGTCCGCGCGACAGGTGGCGCTGCCGCTGCGACCCATCGCCGTGCTGATCGCCGTGATGGTCGGCATCGGGGTGGTCTTCGGTGGCACCCAGACCGGCGTGTCGGCATTCACCGAATCGATCGGGCGTACCGGCATCGGCGGGATCGTCTACTCGGTGCTGGGCGTGGGCAGCACCGCCGCCGGGTTCGCAACCGCATATCTGCCGGCTCGTTTCCGGCTCCGGCTCCGGCTGCCGCTTTTCGCGCTCGCCCTTCTCATGGCGTCACTTGCCCTGCTCACGGTGTCGTCGCTGGCGACCGCGATGCTGGCCATGGCGGTGCTCGGTGTGACTGTCGCTCCGGTGCTGGTCACCGCGTACGCGTTGGCCGAGCGGATCGCGCCGCCCGGCCGAACCGGTGTGGTGATGACCCTGCTCGCCAGCGGCACAGTCGGTGGGGTCGCGCTCGGTGTCGGCCTCGCCGGGCCGCTCGCGGAGGCGCACGGCTCGGCGGGAGCCTTCGCCGTAACGATCGTCGCGGCCCTGGTGACCCTGTTGACGTCGGCGCTCGGCGGGGCCATCCTGACGCCGGATCGGCGCTGGGCGCGGCCCGCTCCCCCAGCGGGCCGCGCCCGGTCGCGACCGGTGGAGGCCGGTCCTACGCGACCGGTTCCGGCCACCGCGCCGCCCGCAACGCTGGGGTACCCACGCCGATCAGCACGCTGATCAGGCAGACACCCGCGACCAGAAGGATGGTCGGGGTGGCACCGATGAATTGCAGCGCCAGACCTCCGGCGATGGCACCGACCGGCATACCGACGGTGAAGATCGTCATCACCGCGCCGAGGGTGCGGCCACGCCGCTCGTCTGGGACCTGCCGTAGCACCAGGACGTCGAGCAGGACCCGGATGGACGGCACACCGACCATGCCCAGGCTCAGTGCGCCGAGCACCCACCATGGCCCCAGCGGTACGGCCAGGAGGGCGACCGCGACGGTCAGTGCGATGCCGACGCCGATCAGCAGCTTGCCCGGCGAGAACATCCGGTGCAGGCGTGCGACAAATGGCGTGCCGAGCAGGGTGCCGATCGCCTCGCCGGCCACCGCGACACCGATGGCGCGCGGCGACGCGCCCTGGTCCAGGAGCAGTACCGCGACCGCAAGGAACAGCGCGTTGCCGCCCACATTGATCACGCTGATCATCAACACGGTGGTCCGTACCACCTGATTCGTCCAGATCTCGCGAATTCCGGCGAAGACGCTGGACCGTTCGCCGCCTCCGGACGCCGGCCCGGCCGCCTCCCGGACCGGTACCCGCACGACCAGCGCGGTCAGAAACGACGCCACGTATGTCAGGGTCGTGACCAGGAACGGCAGTGCTCGCGAAACGGCCAGAAGCACGCCTCCGATCGGCGGCCCGGCGAGACCACCGATCGCGGTGCGTACCTCATCCTGGGTCAATGCCTGGGTGAGCTGCGTTGGTGGCACCACCGACCGCAGCACCAGCATCCGCGCTGACATGCCCAGTGGCGCGGCCGCGCCGAGAAGCGCCGCTACCGCGATCAAGTGCGCGACCGTGAGGTGCCCGGCGCTCCAGGCGGCGAACACGCTTGCCGTCGCGGCCCCGCGAAACAACTCGACCGCCATGAGGACACGACGGCGGTCGAACCGGTCGACCAGCGCGCCGGCCGGAATGCCGGCGAGCATCGTTGCGAGTGTCTGCACGAACCCGAACAGGGCCGCCATCGCGGGCGCACCGGTAATCGCAAGAATGACCAGCGGGTAGGCGAAATCGGCGATGGTAAGGCCGAGAAAGCCGGTACTGGAACCGACCCAGAGCAGCTGGAACCGCCAGTTCCGCCAGAGCGGTTTGGCAGGCGGCTCGGCCGGGGGGCCGCCGGGATTGCCGGATTCGCCGGTGCTGGTGGCTGGCGAGTGAGGCGCGTGTGATGCGGGTGCTTGGGTGCCGGCCTCGGTGCTCGATGCGGTCATGGCGCATCCATCTCTACTACGTAAATGCTCAAACGGCAGACATGAGGGGGTGATCGGCGAGGGCCTCCTCGAGGTCGGACGGCAGGTCGTTGAGTTCCTCGCCGATGACCTGTCGCAACAGACGGTCGCGCGGCGTCACCAGGCGGATTACGGTGAGCCCGAGGAGCAGCAGCGCCGAGTGGACCACCCAATTGGCACGAAACCTCGCCACCGACCTGGCCGAGGCCGCGACCGGATACTCCCAGTCAGCGACACCCACCTTCATCGGACCTTGGACGAGTTCGTCGCGCACTACAACACCGGCCGCAGCCACCAAGGCCAACGAGTATCAAGAGACCGCCTAAACCGCAGCCCAGAACCGCTGGCTGGACTTTCGACCACGCACAGGCAACGTACACGCACTGGAAACCAAGGGTTGCTCACTCAATGGTCCGCCGGGACTGGTCGGCGATCGCAGCGAAGATCTCGTGTTTGCGAGTCGAGGGCCAGGTATGGTCGCCGGCCTGAAGCCGGAGCGTCGCGGCGGTCAAATGGTCAGCGAGCCACAGCGCGTGGGCCGGCGGGGCGTTGACGTCGTCGGTGCCGTACCAGATCCCCACTGGGCAAGCGACCTTTCGCAGGTCGAACCCCCAGTCGCGATGGATAGAGACAAGATCGTCCACCAGCCCGTCAACGACATCGTCCGCTTCCCCCATCATCGCGATGAGTGCTGCGCGAACGCTTGGCTCACCCTCGGCGGCAAATCGGTGAAGGGCGGCCATCTGCTCGTCCATGCCGACGAACCAGGCTTCATCGCCCATGGCCGGATTACCGACACGCGGTGCGGTCGGGACGATCAAGGTCACCGCGCGGACACGCTCCGGCGCCAGCGCAGCGACGGCGAGCGCGTGAGCAGAACCGCCGGAACCGCCAACGACAGAAAAGCTCTCCAGGCTCGCAGCATCGGCGACGGCAAGGACGTCCTCTGCGATCGAGGCGACTGTTCGGCCCGGTCTGCGCGTCGAGGCTCCATAGCCGGGACGGTCGAACGTCACGTAGTCGACCTCGAGTTCCGCCAACGTCTCCGGGTCTGGCACCGCCGCGTGTCGTCCGCCAGGCATGCCGTGCAGTCCGACGACCGGCTTCCCACCTTCCGTCCCATGCCGCAGCCATCCCAGCCGCGCCCCGTCCGACCTGGCCGTGAGCAGGGTTCCATCGTCAAGCGCCATCGTCATGTGTGGCCATCCTTCCAAGGGATCGTTTACGACAGCGTCCCCATTCTTATTTGCGCTGCCATTCACGCTAACATGAACGATGCCACATGGATGAGCATGTGGCAAGATGTGAACTGTTCAGCCTTCCGGCGGTCGGAGGCTCGCGGCGTGCAAGGAGACGAAATGGCGGACGCGACCAGTGGCTTCGGAGTGGTGCCGCTGGATCCACCGGCCCGCAACTACGAGATCACCGACGTGGAGACGCTGCGAATCGTCGCCGATCCGACCCGGCTGGCGATCTTGCGGGTGTTGATGAACGACGCCCAATTCTCGCCGCCGGTGATGTCGGCTAAGGAGATCGCGGCCCGGCTTTCAGAGCCGCAGACGAAGCTGTACCGGCATCTCAAGCAACTGGAGGAGGCCGGCCTGATCCAGGTTGCCGAGACCCGGCTGGTATCCGGCATCGTCGAGCAGCGGTACCGGACCGCGCAGTTGGCGATCGGGATGTCGCCGGAGATGGTGACCGATCCGCAGCTTCGGTCCGAGGCGGTCATGTTGACCGCCAGCGTGTTCACCGACTTTCGCGACGAGCTACTCGCGAACGTGCGCAGAGGCCGGGTACGCATCGGGCCGGATGGGCCGGACGGCGCCCGTGGCGTGATCTTCCAGTCCGGAACCGCACGGGTGGCACCGGACAAGGCCGACGAGGTCCGGCACAAGCTCGCGGACGCGGTGCGCGAGCTGCTCAAACACTCCGATCCGAACGGAGTTCAAGTCGAGGTGCTGGTGGCGTACTACGCGATCGACGACGACGGCGACGCGCCGGATCGGCCTTGACGGCCGGAGTTGGGCCTTAGATCTCCTGACCGACGTTTACCCGGGGCCGTGGCACTCGCATCTTCCGGAACTGGGTAGACCGCATGATCCCGTAGAAGTACAGGCCTCCCCATCGTGGCTGGGCCTTGGGCAGCTTCGCCCGCACCACCTTCTTGATGCGCCGGCTCAGGGCGAAGCCATCGAGTACGACGGTAAGCAGCATGAAGAGCATGAATGCGTAGGTGACGACGATCATCGTCGGGGTCTGGATCATGCTCAGGAACAGCACCATGACCAGTCCGAACAGGAAGTACGAGCTGGCATTACGGCGAGAGTCGACGATGTCGCGGACCAGTGCCCGTTCCGGCCCCCGGTCCCTCGGCAGGAGCGCGTGCTCCTCACCGCGCATCATTGCCTCGCGGTCTTCGATCCGCTGCCGGCGGCGACGCTCCCGGGCGGCGGCGGCCGCCTCTTTGCGGTCCGTGGGCACCGCGCTCCCGCCCACCCGGCGGCCGGAGCTGGTCCGCTTCGGCGTGGCGACGCCCAGCTCGCGCTTGCTCGGCGTGTAGCCGCGCTTGGCGGTGGCCGCCTCCGTCTCCTCGACGGGGGTCTCGGCTAGGTCGGCGCTGGACTTGCGGCGGAAGAGCGTAGGCACCCGTCAAGCCTATCTGACGCGCGGCGACCGGTCCCGCCGCGATATGGCCAGCATCACCTGCCCCGTTTGGCCAGGGCAGGTGATGCGTGGCGGGGCCGTGGACCGGCCGCGTCGCCGCGGCGATGGTTCCGGCGGGTTGCGATACCGGTCAGGGCCGCTCGACGTGGGCGCCGAGCGCGGCGAGCTTGGCTTCGAAGTCCTCGTAGCCACGATTGATCAGATCGACGCCGTACACGTGCGAGGTACCCTCGGCGGCCAGCGCCGCGATCAGGTGGCTGAAGCCGCCGCGCAGGTCCGGGATGACCAGGTCGGCGGCGTGCAGCTTGCTCGGCCCGGCGATCACCGCCGAGTGCATGAAGTTGCGCCGGCCGAACCGGCAGTTGGTGCCGCCGAGGCATTCCCGGTAGACCTGGATCGTGGCGCCCATCTTGTTGAGCGCCTCGGTGTAGCCGAGCCGCCGCTCGTAGACCGTCTCGTGCACGATCGACAGGCCCCGAGCCTGGGTCAGGGCCACCACCAGTGGCTGCTGCCAGTCGGTCATGAAACCCGGGTGTACGTCGGTCTCCAGCGCGACCGCTCGAAGCTCGCCGCCCGGGTGCCAGAACCGGATCCCGCCGTCGAAGCTGTCGTCGCACCTCGAACGCGCCGCCGATCTCGGAAGCACGTTCAGGAACGTCATCATGTCCGCCTGCCGGGCGCCGCGTACGAAGATCGTCGCCTCGGGTCGCCAGCGCGGCGCAGGCCCAGCTGGCGGCCTCCAGCCGGTCCGGGATCGGCCGGTGGGAGTAGCCGCCCAGCCGCGGCACGCCCTCGATCTCGATCACCCGGTCGGTGTGGACCTTGATGATCGCGCCCATCTTCTGCAGCACGCAGATCAGGTCGATGATCTCCGGCTCCACCGCCGCGTTGCGCAGCTCGGTGACGCCCTCGGCGCGTACCGCCGTGAGCAGCACCTGCTCGGTCGCGCCGACGCTCGGGTACGGCAGCTCGAACTTGGTGCCGCGCAGTCCGTTGGGGGCGGTCAGATACAGGCCCTCGGGCGTCTTGTCGACGACCGCGCCGAACTGGCGCAGCGCCTCGAGGTGAAAGTCGATCGGCCGGTCGCCGATGTGGCAGCCGCCCAGGTCCGGGATGAACGCGTGGCCGAGCCGGTGCAGCAGCGGACCGCAGAACAGGATCGGGATGCGGCTGGAACCGGCGTGCACGTTGATCTGATCGATGCCGGCGCGCTCCACGTTGGCCGGGTCGAAGATCATCTCGCCGTCCGGCCCCTCGCTCACCCGGACCCCGTGCAGCTCAAGCAGACCGCGGACGACCTCGACGTCGCGGATCTTCGGCACGTCGTACAGGCGGCTCGGGCGGTCGCCCAGCAGTGTGGCGACCATCGCCTTGGACACCAGGTTCTTCGCGCCCCGGACCCGGATCTCACCATGGAGCGGGGTGCCACCATGCACGCGCAGAACGTCATCGCCGGCACGACGACCTGTCGTGCGCTCAAGACCGGTCGTGACAGGCGTGGGTGCGGCCAGGGCGTCAGTAGTCAAGGCAACCTCGATCCATTACAGCCCGAGCCGTCCCGGGCTCGGGGTCGTCGAAGGTCGCCCGGTTAACCGGGCACGGCGAACCAGGCTCGGCGGAACCGGACGAGACCCATAGGGGTCAGGGCACACGGAGACGCTGCGAGCGGCGCGGGGCGAAGCACGGCGGAAGCGACGGCGGCGTGGCTCCGGCCGTGAAGCCGGAGACGTGCCGCGCCCGACCGGAGTCGCCGGCCTCGTCGCCGTCGGGGGAGCGCTCCGGCAGCATATCCGGGTGATGCCAGATTCGCATCGCCCGAGCGGGAGCGAATCGGACGAATGTGAGAAGTCTGACTTACCGTAGCGATACCACTACGGATTGATGATCTATCAGCCTGGCCGCGAGGTCTCCCTCGGCCGGGATGAAGCGAGATCGCGCCCGTTATGGCAGTGCGAGCATCTGGTCGAGCGCCGCGCGGGCGTTGGCGGCGGTCTCCGGATCGACCGTGATCCGGTTGGGTACCCGCCCGGCGACCAGTTCCTCAAGCGACCACACCAGGTGCGGCAGGTCGATCCGGTTCATCGTGGAGCAGTAGCAGACGCTGCGCTCCAGGAACATGATCTGTTTGTCCGGGTGCGCATTGGCGAGGCGGCGTACCAGGTTGAGTTCGGTACCGACGGCCCAGGCCGAGCCGGCCGGAGCGCTCTGGATGGTCCGGATGATGTATTCGGTGGATCCGATGTAGTCGGCCGCGGTGACCACATCATGCCGGCATTCCGGATGCACAAGGATGTTCACGCCGGGGACCCGCTCGCGCATCTCGTTGACCGCGTCCAGAGTGAACCGGCCGTGCACTGAGCAGTGCCCGCGCCAGAGGATCATCTTGGCGTCGCGCAGCTGGTCGTCGGTCAGGCCACCACCCGGCTTGTGCGGGTCGTACAGGACGCAGTCGTCCAGCGACAGCCCCATCTCCAGGACCGCGGTGTTCCGGCCCAGGTGCTGGTCGGGCAGGAACAGCACCTTCTGCCCGTGGGTGAAGGCCCACTCCAGCGACCGCTTGGCATTCGACGACGTACAGACCACGCCGTCGTGGCGGCCCACGAAGCCCTTGATGTCGGCCGAAGAGTTCATGTAGGTCACCGGAACCACCGCGTCGGCGATCCCGAGGTCGGCAAGCCGATCCCAGCACTCCTCCACCTGGCTGAGCACAGCCATGTCCGCCATCGAGCAGCCGGCCGCCAGGTCCGGCAGAACCACGGCCTGATCCGGACCGGTAAGGATGTCGGCGCTCTCGGCCATGAAGTGCACGCCGCAGAACACGATGAACTCGGCTTGCGGCCGGGCGGCGGCGTCACGGGCCAGCTTGAACGAGTCGCCGGTGACGTCGGCGAACTGGATGACCTCGTCCCGCTGGTAGTGGTGGCCCAGGATGAAGACCCGGTCGCCGAGGGCCTGCTTCGCCGCGGCGGCCCGGGCGACCAGGGTGGGATCGCTCGGCGGCGGCAGTTCGCCGGGGCAGTCCACCCCGCGTTCGGAACTCGAGTCGGCGCCGCGGCCGAGCAGCAGCAGAGCGGCCGGCGTACCGGACGGTTCAACCCACGTAGTGGTCACATCGTCATGGTAGGCACATCGGTGCGCGGCGGGGACGCGTGTGCCATGTGCCCGTGGTCACCCCTTGTCCGTCGGTACCGGCCGGGAAGGTTTACGGTGATCGCCGTGCGCGTACTCATTTGTCCTGACAAGTTCGCCGGCTCGCTGACGGCGGGCGCCGCCGCGGACGCGATCGCGGCCGGCTGGGCGTCGGTGGCGCCCGAGGACACCCTGGACCTGCACCCGCTGGCCGACGGCGGGCCCGGCTTCATCGATGTGATCGAGCCCGCCGCTGGGGGCAAGCGGGTTCCGGTGATAACGGCCGATCCGCTGGGCCGCCCGACCGACGCCGAGATCCTGGTGATCGATTCGGTGGCGTACGTGGAGAGCGCGCACGCGTGCGGTCTGGACCTGCTTGAGCCGGATGAGCGCGATCCGCTCCGGACCAGTTCGTCCGGTCTGGGCCCGCTGATCGCCGCGGCGATTGACGCGGGTGTGTCGGAGGTGGTCATCGGGCTGGGCGGCTCGGCTACCAATGACGCCGGCGCCGGCATGATCGCGGCACTCGGCGGCGTACCGGTCGATGCCGCGGGCAACGCCCTGGAGCCGGGTGGTGCGGCGCTGGCCGCCTGCGCCGACATCGTCGGCAGTCCCCGTCTGTCCGGGGTACGCCTCACCGGAGCGACCGATGTCGACAGCCCGCTGACCGGCATCTTCGGGGCATCGGCGGTGTACGGGCCGCAGAAGGGCGCCAGCCGCGAGGACGTACTGGTTCTTGACGCGGCTCTGGAGCACTACTCGCATGTGCTGTCCGACGCGTTGCCGACCTGCCCGTCGAACCTCGCGGCGCGGCGCGGCGCCGGAGCCGCGGGCGGTCTCGGCGCCGCCATCCTGGCACTGGGCGGCGGCCTGCGGTCGGGCATCGAGCTGGTGCGGGACCTGACCCGCCTGGAGCAGGCCTTGGACCTCGCCGATGCGGTCATCACCGGAGAGGGCTCGCTGGACGCCCAGTCGCTGCGCGGCAAGGTCGTGGCCGGGGTTGCGCACGGAGCCCGCGATCGCGGACTGCCCTGCCTGGTTATAGCCGGGCAGTCGTCGGCCGGACGCCGGGAGGCCGCGGCGGCCGGTGTCACCGACGTGTACACGTTAGTTGATCACTTTGGCTCGACCGAGAGGGCGATGGCCGAGGCCGCGGCCGGCTTGCGCGATCTTGGCGCACGCCTGGCCGCACAGTGGCAGTGACCGGCTGCGCGAGCGATCCGCTGCCTCCCCGACTTCGAGTCCGGCAAGATCGCCGATTGCGGTAACGCGCCGCGGTATTCGGTTGCTATCGACCGCGATCGGAGAGCATCGCGATCGGAGAGCATGCAGTGATGCGGGGGCGAGATTGAGCCTGATGTCGTAATTGTCGGTTAGGTGGCGTGCCGCAGTGGCGCATCTAACGACCCGGGCGGGCGGCAACGAGTTGTGCGACGATGGGAATGTCTTCAGCACGGGCTAACGTTGCCAGTAACGCATGACTGCCGTTCGACCTGATTGAACCGCCGTTCGATCTGAGTGAATTGATCTGACTGAAATAGACCCCGAGCGAGATAACAGGGAGCACATCGTGACCGACACGCAGACGCAGACTCCGACGACCGTCGCGCTCACGGACGTGGCCGCGGAGAAGGTGAAGGCGCTGCTTGACCAGGAGGGTCGCGACGACCTCCGGCTTCGCATCGCGGTGCAGCCGGGTGGCTGCTCCGGCCTGCGCTACCAGCTGTTCTTCGACGAGCGCTCGCTCGAGGGCGACAATGTCACCGACTTCAACGGCGTCGAGGTGGTCGTCGACCGCATGTCGGCGCCCTACCTGGCCGGTGCCACGATCGATTTCGCCGATCGGATCGACGCGCAGGGCTTCACGATCGACAACCCGAACGCCCAGGGCTCATGTGCCTGCGGCGACTCGTTCCACTAAGCCTCGGGCTCGTTCCACTAGGTGCTTGTTCCTGAACTGTCGGCACAGGCCGCAGCCCAGCCACGCAGTTCAGGAACAAGCGCACCAAGCCTTACCGGCACCGGAACGGGTCGCGCCGGCGCTGTCGCCGTCGCGAACGGTTTCCGGGTGACCCGATCGGACTCGAATCCGCTACGAACGCCGCCTCCGCACCGCGGGGCGGCGTTCGTGCGTGTGCCCATACGCTTCGCGCCGCCGAGCCGTCAAAGTCGATCTTTAAAGTTTAAGCTTCGACTCAGCCACCGCCTGGAGTACAACCGGAAACGGTCTGGCTGCCCGAACGGGACTCCACTGTGTACGCTTCGCTCACCTCCACCAGACTCACCCTCGGAGCAGGACGTGAGCAGCGACAAGCTCGCCAGATTTCACCAGCGCTTCCGTGCCTGGGCCGGACTTCCTCGCGACGACGACGGCCAATTCGACGGGATCGTGGCTTGGCGCACGCCGCTGGTCATGATGGCGGTGATGCTATCGGTGATAGTGGCGGTGGCTTGGCCGCTGACCTCGACTGGATGGCTCGACACGTCGCTGGATGTCGCACCCATCGTGGCGGCACAGAATGTCGTACTGATCTGGCCATGGACGCGTGGCCGAAGTCTGGCCTCAGATCGGCCACGTTGGCCCTATCGGGTTAGCGGGATCGTCGCGCGGGTTATCGGGATCGTCGCGATCTGGGTGTTTGGCTTCGGTCTGCCGTCTGTGCTGCGCATCGCTCAGCATCCCGGGCCGGCCCGATTCATGGCGTCCACGCTCGGAGCACTGCTCGGTTGTTACATCTTCGCCGCGGCCACGCGTCTGCACCGAACCGGCCGGCCTGCCACTCCAGAGGCTCGACCGCAGTAAGCGGGTCTCACCGCGCGGTACGGTGGCACGCGTGGCCGCGGCCACGCGTGCCACCGTCATCACGTGCGTTATCGGCCACGGCAACCAGGGTTGCCACCGACGGGGGAACGACTCAAGATCCAAGTCCTCATCGAGTTTCCTCGCGTTCGTGTTTGGGTACTCTGTTGCGTGCGGACCGCCAGAGTCCGTCATGCCCCGGGGGTGTTGGCGCACCTGCCGGGGCCGACTTCTGTGACCCGGCGCGGCCGGGCCGACCTTGACTGGAGACCCCGGTATGCCGGACAACAACGAGCTGGTACACAAAGTCATCGTCACCGGGTCCATCGCTACCGATCACCTGATGCACTTCCCGGGTCGGTTCGCCGATCAGTTCATCGTCGACCAGCTGCACCAGGTCTCGCTCTCATTCCTGGTGGATGACCTGGTGGTCCGGCGGGGTGGGATCGCCCCGAACATCGCCTTCGGGATGGCTCAGCTGGGATTGCGTCCAACCCTGGTAGGGGCGGTCGGCCAGGACTTCGACGATTACCGGTCGTGGCTGGAGCGCCATCACATCGACTGCGATTCTCTGCTGGTCAGCGAACTCGCGCACACCGCCCGGTTCGTCTGCACCACCGACGAGGACATGTGCCAGATCGGATCGTTCTACGCCGGTGCCATGGCCGAGTCCCGCAACATCGAACTGGCGCCGGTCGTGAACCGGCTCAACGGCGTCGACCTGGTGATCATCAGTCCGAACGATCCGGCCGCGATGAGCCGGCACACCGAGGAGTGCCGCGAGCGGGGCTACCCGTTCGTCGCCGACCCTTCGCAGCAGCTGGCCCGGATGTCCGGCGACGAGGTTCGGGCCCTGGTTGACGGCGCGAGCTACCTGCTCACCAATGACTACGAGAAGGGACTGCTGGAGTCCAAGACCGGGCTCACCGACGCGCAGGTCCTGGAGCGGGTGGGGGTACGTGTGACGACGCTCGGCCGCAACGGCGTCACGATCACCGGCCGGGACATGGATCCGATCCACGTACCGATCGCCAAGGAGATCAACGCCTACGACCCGACCGGCATCGGTGACGGCTTCCGGGCCGGCTTCTTCGCGGCGCTGTCCTGGGGGCTCGGTCACGAGCGCGCCGCTCAGGTCGGATCGCTTCTGGCAACCATGGTGCTGGAGACGGTCGGCACTCAGGAGTACGTGGTCAAGCCGGACGAGTTCGTCAAGCGGCTGGCCGAGTCGTACGGCGAGGCCGCCGCCGACGAAATCAAGATTCATCTGAGCTGAGGCCGGACCGACCCGCACTAGCGAGCCAGAAGGCCCAGCGAGCCAGAAGGTCTAGCGAGACCGCCGGACGACGAACGTGTCCGGCGCGGGCGACCCGACGTACTCCTGACCGCGCATCCGGCACCAGGCGGCGATGTCGTTTCCGGCGGCCGGATCGTCGGCGAGCACCGTCAGTTCTGCCCCGATCGCTAGACCGGCCATGGCGCGTGCCATCTCGATCACCGGAAGCGGGCATCGCCGGCCGAGGCAGTCCAGGGTGGTCATAGGCCGATCACACCGGCCTCGGCTCGGATGCCGGCGACGACCCGGGGGACTACCTCAAGGAACCGCTCGACCTCGTCGGCGGTCACACCCGGATGCAGCGACACCCGGACGTTGCCGTGGCTCAGCACGCCCATCGCTTCCAGCACGTGCGACGGGTGCAGCGTCGAGGCGGTACAGGACGATCCGGACGAGACCGCGAACCCGGCCCGGTCCAGCCCGTGCAGCAGCGCTTCGCCGTCGACGTACAGGCAGGAGAACGTCACGATGTGCGGCAGGCGCCGGTCGGGATCGCCAATCACCTCGACGTCGGCCACGGTCGCCGGAACCCGCTCGCGGATCCGGGCGACCAGCGCGGCCAGCCGGGACGTGACCTCCTGGCGATCCGGCGCCGCCAGCACCGCCCGCAGCGAGGCCGCCGCCGCCACCGCGAGGGGAAGGTTCACCACGTCCGGGTCGGCGCGGTCAACCGGCCATGGCCGGGCATACCGGGTGCCCTTGCGCACCGCCAGCACCCCGAGGCCGGCCGGACCGCCCCACTTGACCGCGCTGGCGGTCAGCAGCGACCAGCCGTCCGGAACGTCATGCCGCCCTATTGACTGCGCGGCGTCGACGTAGAGAGGCACGCCGGCGTCCCGGCACGCCGATACCGCCTCGGCAACCGGCTGGACCGTACCGACCTCATGATTGGCCGACTGCAGCGCGGCCACGGCCACCCCGGGCGCGTGCACCGCCGCCGCGAACGCCTCCGGATCTACCCGGCCAAGGCGGTCCACCGGCACCCCGGCCCAGGCGCCCGCCTCCGCGGCTCGCAGCACCGACGAGTGCTCCACGTCCGAGCGGACGACGATCTCGCCACTGCGGGACCGGCCGGCCCGGGCTCCGGCGATGGCGAGCTCGGCGGCCCGCGAACCACTGGAGCAGAAGATCACTTCATCGGCGCGTACCCGCAACATCTCGGCGATGGTGGCCCGCGCCGCATCCAGTAGCTGGGCGGCGCGGCGGCCTTCGGCGTACAGCTTGCGCGGATCCGCCCAGCCATCGGCGAACGCCGCCACCAGGGCTTCTCGGGCGACCGGGTGGAGCGGGGCGGCGGCCGCCGTATCGAAGTACGAGCGCGCCGGATGGTGCCCTGACTGCCTCGTGGGCCATAGTCCGACGGTATCGTCACGATCGAGCGCTCGATCGTCGGAGGTCAACTCACCCACCCCCGCACCCGGTGCGGCGACTTTGGTCGAGTAGTGTGCGGTCGTTGATGACGCCTTGCCGCGCGGGGTCCGCCTCGTGGTCAGAGGCAGCGCTGCTAAGGAGGCAGGAGCCAGGTGGTCGCAAAGGATTCGGGCGCCCGACCGACGGCCCGACCGGCACGGAGCAAGGGTCGAATCGCCGCCCTTGGGCTGATCGCGGCTACGACCGTGACGCTCTTGTCCGGCTGCTCGGTCCGGAACGCCTTTTCGTTCGGGTGGCACAAGGGCATCAGCGAGCAGTCCAAAGCGATGTACGACATGTGGACCGGCACCGCGATCGCGGCGCTTTCGGTCGGCGTCTTCGTGTGGGGACTGATCTTCTGGTGCGTCATCCGGTACCGCAAGAAGAGCGATGAACTACCGGTCCAGACCCGGTACAACATGCCGATCGAGGCGCTGTACACGATCTTGCCGTTCCTCGTCATCGCGGTGCTGTTCTTCTACACCGTGAAGGCGCAGACCAAGGTCGACGAGGTTCGGCCGAACCCGGACGTGACCGTCGACGTCATCGCGTTCAAGTGGAACTGGCAGTTCACGTACGAGGGCGACGCCGCCAAGGCCGCTGACGGCACGCAGGTGACGACCATCGGAGACAGCAGCTACGTGCCGGTTCTGGTGGTGCCGACCGGCGAACGCATCCGGTTCGTGGAAACCTCGAAGGACGTGATCCACTCGTTCTGGGTTCCGGACCTGCTGTTCAAGCGTGACGTGTTCCCCGGCAACGTGGTCAACCGCTTCGAAGTCACCATCGACAAACAAGGTGCGTACGTGGGCCGGTGCGCCGAACTCTGCGGCACCTACCACTCGCAGATGAACTTCGAACTGCGGGCGGTCTCGCCGTCGGACTACCAGAAGTTCATCGCGGCGAAGGTCGCCGGCATGAGCACGCCGGATGCGCTGAGTTCCATCGGGCAGGCGCCCTACGCCACGACCACGCACCCGTTCGACACCAACCGGACCGACAGCAACTTTAAGGGCTGAACCGATGAAGGCTGAATGGCGCATCTTCGTGGGCGTCTCGGGATTCCTGTTCGCCATGTGCGTGCTCTACGCCTGGTGGACCAACCACACCTTGGGCTCGGTCGACTGGATCGGCAGCATCGCACTGCTCCTGGCCGGCCTGCTGTGCGTGATGTGCGGCGCGTACTTCTGGTTCGTCTCGCGGCGGATCGACCCGCGGCCGGAAGACCGGCAGGACGCCGAGATCGCGGACGCCGCCGGCGAGGTGGGCTTCTTCAGCCCGGGGAGCTACTGGCCGCTGGGCATCGGGCTGGCCGCGATCACGGCCGCGCTCGGCGTCGCGTTCTGGCAGGCCTGGATAATCATCGTCGGTGTGGCAGCCACCGCGCTCGGTGGTGCGGCCCTGATCTTCGAGTACTACACGGGTACTCGCCGGGCGCACTGACCCGTATCTCACCGTTATCCGGCCCGTTCCTCGCAGCGAGGAGCGGGCCGGAGCGTTTTGCGGTCGCCGTCCAGGGGCACGCCGGAGTCGAATGGCGCTGAGCGGCTCGTTGAGAGCCGTGCCGGTCAGGAGCCTGTTCAAATCGGCGTACCCGTGACTTGTGGCCTGGCGGCTCGTTGAGAGGGCTTGCGGCCGGCATGTGCCGAAGCCGGGGCCGGGGCCTCGCTGTGGGAAGCTTGCTATGGATGCCCTTGACAAGAGGATTTGTCGGCGTAACGATCCATGACATGCAGGACGTCGACGTGATCGAAGATCCGCAAGCGGCGGTCGCGACGCTGGATCCGATCCGGGTTCGGCTGCTGGCCGAGCTAGCCGAGCCAGGATCGGCCACGATGCTGGCCGGTAAGGTCGGCCAACCGCGACAAAAGATCAATTACCACCTGCGTGAGCTCGAAAAGCATGGTCTGGTCGAGTTGGTCGAGGAGCGGCGCAAGGGCAACATGACTGAGCGAGTGCTGCGAGCCACCGCCGGGTCCTACGTGATCTCGCCGGTCGCCCTTGGCCCGGTCGCTCCGAATCCCGACAACTCGCCGGACCGGCTATCCGCCCAGTGGCTGCTGGCGCTCGGCGCTCGCCTGGTCCGCGAGGTGGGCTCACTGATCCGGGCGTCAGCGGCCGCCAAACGGCCGCTGGCGACCTATGCCGTCGATGCCGAAGTACGGTTCGCGTCGGCCGGGGACCGGGCCGCGTTCGCCGCGGAACTGACCGCCGCCGTGACCGGACTGGTGAGCAAGTACCACGACGAGTCGGCCGACTCAGGCCGGCCGCACCGTGTCATCGTGGGCCTGTACCCGCGAATCACCCGGAACCTCGACGGTGACACCGGGGCGGTCGGCACCGCGGTGGGCGGCGGCACCGGACCACATAGCGACACCGCGCCACATAGCGATACACAGGGGGAGCGATGACCGGGGACCTGGCAGGCGGGGCGCCGGACGGCCGTACCGGCGGCGGAGGCGAGTTCGAAACACGAACCGAGGTGCCGGTGGACGCCACGCCCGAGCAGGTCTGGGACGCGATCGCGACCGGTCCGGGCATCGACTCGTGGTTCATGGGGCGTAACGAGGTTGAGCCGCGGTTGGGCGGAACCACCACCATGACCATGCCCGGCATGTTCTCGTCCAAGGCAACTATTACCGCGTATGACCCGCCGAACCGGTTCGCGTTCGTCGGCGATCCGGATCCGGATGGCAGCTTTCACGCCTTCGAGTTCCTGGTTGAAGGTCGGGCCGGCGGATCGGCGGTGGTGCGGGTGGTGCACAACGGGGTGCTCAGCGCCGATGGCTGGGAGCAGGAGTTCGACGCGCTGAGCAAGGGCGATCCGATGTACTTCAACACCATCGCCACCTACCTCGCGCATTTCGCCGGGCGGTACGCGATTCCGGTCGCGGTATGGGCGGCACCGCAGGCGGACGAGGCCAGCGTCTGGGCCGGATGGAAGCGTGGCCTCGGCTTGGCCGGCCCGGTGGCAATCGGTGATCCGGTGACGTTCACGCTGCCCGGACAGATGCCGGAGCCGGGCGTCGTCGACTCGTTCGCGGAACCGGGCTTTCTAGGCGTACGCACCGAGACCGGGCTGTACCGGTTCGTCGGCCGTCTCGGTCATGCCGGGCTCGGCCACCACGTCTTCACAGATCGGGGCCGGTACGCCGGCAAAGACCCCGAAGCGCTGGCGCGGGCGTGGCGGGACTGGCTCGGCACGGTGTTCCCAGCCGCCTGACCGGCTGGCCGGGAATTAGCCCCTTACCATTCCGTCATGCTGATCAAATGGATCAAGTGCCGCGTCCCCGACCCGGCGGCATTCGACCGTGGCCAGCGGGCCTGGGTCGAGTTACGTGGTCTGCCGGGATTCCTGGGCCAGGGCGGCGGCTGGAGCCGTCGTGAGTCCGGCCTGGCGCATATCTTCGGGTGCTGGGCCGACCGGCGCAGCTACAACGAGTTCATGGCGGGAGAGCACGATCGCATAGCGCCCGCTCAAGCGGGCACGTATCACCAGATCACCGTGGATATCTTCGAACACCGGCTGGACATCGCCGAACAGTTTCCGGCGGACTTTGCCGACGCCTCGCTGATGCGGCTCGCACACGGCGTCGTCCGGCCGGGCCATCAGGCGCACGCCATGCGGGCGCAGGCGGAGGTCTGGAATCCCGGCATGGCGGGCGCGCCGGGCATGCTCCGTGGGGTGTTCGCCCAACGCGACGAGTCCCAGTTCCTGGTTCTGTCAATGTGGCGGTCGGCGACGGATCACGAGCGCTACCTCAGCGAGCGCTATCCGGAACTAAGACGGCGATCCGGCGCGGCAGACGATCTCAACAGCATCACCGGTGACGTGATAGATCTCGAACCCTCCTGGAGCGTCCCTGTCTGAGGCCACGCCATGGCACACATCGGTGGTCACGCTCAGCTCCGGGGCACTCCATGGGCCTGAATGGCCCGGTCCGCGACCAATGAAAGCGCAGCTGGCCGATGAAAGCGCAACGGGCGCCCCCGAGGCGGGGACGCCCGTTGCGCGACGAGCCGCGTCGAACCGTACCGGCTAGTCGCTCATGATCTCGGTTTGACGCTGCTCCTCCGCGGTCATCTCCGGCACCTGGCCGTCATCGCCCGGATGCGGCGCATCCTCGACGGCCCGGAAGAAGCCCCGCTCGGTCGGCGTCAGGGCGCCTACCCGGTTCATCTTCTTCGGAACCACCCAGCCGGAGTACTCCAGCTCGCCGTGGCCGTCCCCTTCGCCGTGCTGGTCGACGTCCGCGAGTGGCTGGTGGATCTCCATGAACCGGCCGTCCGGGCAGCCGCTTGATGATGCCGGTCTCGATGCCGTGGGCCAGCACCTCGCGGTCGTGCTGCTGCAGGCCGAGGCAGATGCGGTGGGTGACGTAGTACGCCAGCGGCGGGATCACCAGCAGGCCGATGCGGCCGGCCCAGGTCATCGCGTTCAGGCTGATGTTGAACTTGTCGGCGATCACGTCGTTGCCGCCGGACAGGACCAGCACCATGTAGAACGAGACGGCCATGGCACCCAGTGCCGTACGGTTCGGAACGTCACGTGGCCGCTGGAGCAGGTGGTGCTGCTGTCTGTCCTTGAGCATCCGCGCTTCCAGGAATGGATAGATCATCGGAAGCACGGTCAGGATGCCGGGCAGCACCACGGTTGGCCAGAACAGCGGAGGAACCGTGTACGGGCCGAGGCCGAAGATGTGCCCTCGGAACTCCCACGGTGGCATCAGACGGGTGGATCCGTCGAGGAACATGACGTACCAGTCCGGCTGGCTCGCGGCCGAGACCACGGCGGCCTTGTATGGCCCGAACAACCAGATCGGGTTGATCTGGAACAGGCCGCCGAGCGCGGCGATCATGCCGAACACGATCATGAAGAAGCCGCCGGCCTTGACCGAGAACGCCGGGAACATCCGGATGCCGACCACGTTGTGGTTGGTCCGGCCCGGGCCCGGCCACTGGGTGTGCTTCTGCTTGACCAGCAGGGCCAGGTGGACGGTGATCAATCCGAGCAGGATGGCGGGCACCAGGAGGACGTGGACGATGTACAGCCTCGGCAGGATGTCGTGCCCGGGGAACTCACCGCCGAAGATCGAGGTGGTCACCCACGAGCCCACGACCGGGATCGACAGCATGATGGCGCTGGCGATGCGGAGGCCGGTGCCGGACAGCGCGTCGTCCGGCAGCGAGTAGCCGGCGAAGCCCTCGATGAAGCCCAGCCAGAACAGCGACAGGCCGATGATCCAGTTCAGTTCCCGCGGCTTGCGGAACGCGCCGGTGAAGAACACCCGGAGCATGTGGACCACGATCGCGGCCATGAACAGCAGCGCCGCCCAGTGGTGCATCTGCCGCATGATCAGGCCACCGCGCACATCGAACGACAGGTTGAGCGAGGTCTCGTACGCGCGGGACATCGAGATGCCCCGCAGCGGCACGTAGCTGCCCTTATAGATCACTTCCTGCATCGACGGGTCGAAGAAGAAGGCCAGGAAGGTGCCGGTCAGGAGCAGGACGATGAACGAGTAGAGCGCGATCTCACCGAGCAGGAACGACCAGTGATCCGGGAAGACCTTGTTGAACAGCCGGCGGAGCGGGGTAGCGATCTGCAGCCGGTCGTCGATCTCTCTGGCGGAGGCGCCGGGGAGTGCCGCGACGTCGAGTTTGGGCTTTTTCATGATTCCCTATCCGACCTCTCCCAGAAACCTGGACCGATTGGCACAGTGAAGCCCGAAGGCTTGATTGAGCCATCCTGCTGGACGATACCCGCGACGAAGAAACCGTCGGCATCCACCGCCAGCGGCAGCATCGGCAGCCGCCGGGTGGCCGGGCCGAAGATCGGCCGGGCGTTGTCGGTGATCTGGAACTGCGACTGGTGGCACGGGCAGAGCAGGATGTTGGTCTGCTGCTCGTACAGGCTCGCCGGGCAGCCGGCGTGCGTGCAGATCTTGGAGAACGCCGCGTAGTTGTTCCAGTTGAAGCCGGTGACCGGGCCCTTGTTTTCGTTGATCAGGTTGGCTTCGAGCGTGGCGGCGTCATCGTCGCGCAGGTGAATCAGCAGCGTCGGCGAGTCGGCGTGCTCGTTCGTCGCGCCACCCGGAATCCCCGGGAAGACGGTCATCTGCCCGCCGGTGCTGACGTCCTCGGGACGGATCTTGGTGCCGTCCTCGCGGGTCAGCGCGATCGGGCCCGGATTGGTGTCGGTCGGAGTCCATCCGGTGGTGGTCAGGATCGATGCCTTCTTGCCGTTGATCGTGGGACCGGAGTTGTTCGGGTCCTTGATGAAGCCACCGATCACCGGAGCGGCCGCCGCGATGCCGATCGGCGCCAGGCCGGCCAGGGCCGCGAGCCCCAGCATCGGACGGCGCCGGATGCCCAGCTCGTCGCCCATGTTGAGAATGGTCTGACTGGTGAGCTTGGCCTCGGTCGAGTCGGACGGGCCGTCGTGCCGGGCCTGCACCGCGATCTCCTCGGGCAGCAGCTTCTTGCCCCAGGCGATCAGTGCGATGCCGAGGAATGCCAGGCACAATCCGAGCGAGAGGCCGAGGATCGGCGTGTAGTAGTTGGCCTTGTTGTCGCCGATCTTGAATTGCCACGGCCACCAGATGTAGGCCACCACGAACACGGTCGCGAATAGGCCGACCAGCAGGAACAGCAGCGCCAGCGAACGGACGATCCGCTTCTCCCGCTTGGTTCCGGGCACCGGGAACCGCGGCTCGTAGTGGACGATCTCCACGCCGTCTCGGCGGGCGCCCTCGCGGACCAGGTCGAATCGGGTCAGGCGCGGGTCATCCGCGTCGAACTCCTCGGCCGCGTGGCCGGCGGCGTGGTGTGTAGAGGTATCGGTCATGACTTCCCTGCAATCCACAGCGTGGCAAAGATGATTACCACCATGCCGACCAGGAAGATCACCAGGCCTTCCGAGACTGGGCCGAGCCGGCCGAGCCCGAAGCCACCCGGGTTCTGGTTGATCTGGAGGTCCTCGATGTAGGAGATGATGTCGCGCTTCTCTTGCGGGCTCAGCTGGTTGTCGCCGAAGACCGGCATGTTCTGCGGCCCGGTGAGCATCGCCGCGTAGATCTGCCGGCTGGTCGCCTCGTACAGCGTGGGGGCGAACTTACCGGACGACAGCGCGCCACCATGGGCGCCGAATGAGTGGCAGGACGAGCAGTTCACCCGGAACAGTTCGCCGCCGGCGGAAGGGTCGCCCCCGGCGCCGAGGTCGCTGCCCTGCGGCAGTTGCGGGCCGCCGCCAAGCGCCTGGATGTACGCGCCGATCTCCTTGGCCTGCTCGTCGGTGAAGACCGGCGTCTTGCGCTGGGCCTGGGCTTCTTGCCGGGCCAGTGGCATCCGGCCGGTCGAGACCTGGAATTCCACGGCCGCCGACCCGACACCGATCAGGCTCGGGCCGCGACCCGGCACACCCTGGGCGTTGTTGCCGTGGCAGGTGATGCAGGCGTCGTTATAGATCATCTGGCCTTGCTTGGCGGCGCCGTCGAGGACTGGCTCGCCGGATGCCGCCGTGGCTGGCGAGAACGCCGCGTAAATGCCACCCACGAGGGCGAGCGCCGCGATCATCCGGGCGCCGCCGGACAAGCGCCGGCGCAGCTTTGACTGCGGGGTTCGTGCGCGTGCGCGCGCCGGTGGTTTATCGGGTGGAGAAGCGGTCATGACCTCACCTTGGCGGATATGTAGACGTGCTTGTGGAAGAGCGGCTGGCATGGTGGGTGGTTACCTGCGTCAGGGCGTGCTTACCTGAGCAAGTAGATCATGGAGAACAGGGCGATCCACACAATGTCGACGAAGTGCCAGTAGTAGGACACGACAATCGCGGATGTCGCCTGTGCGGGCGTGAAGCGGCCCATGGTCGTCCGGATCATGTAGATGATGAACGCGAGCAGACCGCCCATCACGTGCAAACCATGGAATCCGGTGGTCAGGAAGAACATCGATCCGAAGCCGTCGGTGTTAATCTTGATGCCTTCGCTCACCAGCATCCGGTATTCGTTCGCCTGCCCGAGCACGAAGATCAGGCCCATCACGAACGTGACGGTGAACCAGAAGCGCAGCCTGTAGACATCACCCTTCTCGGCCGCGAAGACGCCGAGCTGGCAGGTGATCGACGACGCGACCAGGATCAGCGTGAAGGGCAGCGCATAGGCCACATCCAGGTGCGGCGTGTGCTCCTTCCACAGTCCGGGCGCCGCCGCGCGAATGGAGAAATACATCGCAAACAGGCCGGCGAAGAACATCAGTTCGCTGGAGAGCCATACGATCGTTCCGACGCTGACCATGTTGGGCCTGGTCAGTGAATGGATCCGACTCTGGTCAATCGTTGTTGAGGCCGCAGTCACGCGGTCATTATTGCCCCCGAGATGCGGCGCCGGGCGCCGGGGTAGCGATCTGGTGCCGTGTCGCGATGAAGCTACCGCGGAAATGCCTGGTCAGATCGGGTGCTGGTACGAACGGTAGGCGCTCGAAAACGTCCGGTAACCGGAGATCGGTCGCATTCCAGCCGGTACGTCCTCGCGGATCGGTCGCGTTCCCCGGCGGCGCGCATGCCGCGATCGACCCGGCGCCGGCTGACCGGTCGGCCGCTGAATAGCCAGCCGGGGCGGCCGGTTAGGATCAGGGCGATCATCCGGCCGCCAATCTCATCATGATCGCAACTCGCAGGGCACGAACAAGCCCGGCCCGGTCGGCGGCCGAGCACGTACGGTACGGGAGAGCAGGAATGACTGTAGCGACGCACGGCCCCTCGGACACCGGGTCCACGAGCGCGAGCGCGCGCACCTATCTAATCCTGCTGTACAGCGACCGGCCCGAGATCCGCGACCGATTCCGGCAGGCGATCGGCACCAAGCCGGCACCTGGCACGAAGGTTCAGTTCGTGGATGCTTCGACGTACGACGAGTGCATCAATATTGTCGACCAGAACGACGTCAGCCTGCTGGTCCTCGATGGTGAGGCGCAGCCGGCCGGTGGCCTCGGCATCTCCCGTCAGCTTCGCGACGAGGTCGACGATTGCCCACCGATCTGCGTCGCGATCGCACGTACCGCGGACCGCTGGCTCGCCGCGTACGCAAAGGTGGAGGGCGTCCTGGTCCACCCGCTTGACCCGATCACGACTGGCCGCACCGTCGCGGACCTGCTGCGGCGCTAGATCCCCGCGCCCGGCGCTGCCATAGCCGCCATTTCCCCCCGGAGGTCCTCGCATGGGCGAGCGCACCTGGCCACAGTTGATCTCCGCATTGCTGCGGTCCGACGAGTTGTCCGCCGGCGACACCGCCTGGGCGATGGACGAAATCATGGCCGGCAGCGCGACCCCGGTGCAGATCGCCGCGTTCGCGGTTGCGATGCGGGCCAAGGGCGAGTCACCGGCCGAGGTGAGCGGTCTGGTCGACTCGATGCTTGCGCAACGCGGTCCGGGTGCGGCTCGCCGACGAGGTACGCGCTGATGCGGTCGACGTCGTCGGCACCGGCGGCGACCAGGCCCACACGGTCAACATCTCCACCATGGCGGCGCTGGTCGTGGCCGCGGCCGGCGTCCGGGTGGTCAAGCATGGCAACCGCGCCGCGTCATCCTCGTGTGGCGCCGCCGACCTGATCGAGCATCCTCGGCATGCCGCTGGACCTGAGCCCAGCCGGCGTCGCCGCCTGCGTGAACGAGGTCGGGCATCGGGTTCTGCTTCGCCCCGGTGTTCCACTCCGGCCTGCGGCACGCCGCCGGTGCCCCGCCGCGAGATGGGGTCGCCCACGTTCTTCAACTTCCTCGGCCCGCTCACCAACCCGGCGCAGCCACGCAGCGCCGCGGTCGGCTGCGCCGATGCCAGGATGGCCCGGGTCATGGCCGACGTGTTCGCTCGCCGCGGCGACTCGGTGCTGGTGCATGCGCGGCGAAGACGGGCTGGACGAGTTCACCACGACGGCGCCGACCCGGCTGTGGGTGGCGGCCGGCGGCGGCGTACGCGAGACCGTGGTCGACGCCGCCGACTCTGGGCGTCCCGCGCTCGGTGCCGGGCGATCTGCGTGGCGGTGACGCCACCTTCAACGGAGGCGTCGCGCGGCGGGTTCTGGCCGGTGAGACCGGCCCGGTGCAGGACGCGGTGGTGGTCAACGCGGCAGCGGCCCTGGCCGCGCACTCCGGTCCCGGGCCGACGACGACAACGCGTTGCACGAGGCACTCGCCGACGGTATGCGGCGAGCGCGTGCGGCGATCAACTCGGGTAACGCCGCCGAACTGCTACAGCGGTGGGTCACCTATGCCACCGCCCGGCGTGTGGAGGAGCGGGCGTAGCGTTCGCTCCCGAGCGGATCGCCGGTGGCCGCCCCAGCCGGATTCACGGGGCGAGCGAGGGGTACGCCGTCGCGGGGTACACACGATAGGTTGTGGCACGTGAAACCATCGCAGCTGTCACTTACCCGTTACGTCGGCGCCCCCACCCTGCATCCCTCCGGTGAGAACGCGGTCGTTGCCGTGCGCCGTATCGATCTGGACAACGACGATTACCCGAGCCAGCTCTGGCAGGTGCCGACCGACGACGGTGAGCCGCGCCAGATCACCTTCGGGTCCCGGGATTCAGCTCCGGCGTACTCTCCGGATGGGAAGTGGCTGGCGTTCCTGCGGTCCGAGAGCGATCCGTCCGGCAAGCCGGGCAAGACCCAGCTGTGGATGATGCCGACCGATGGCGGCGAGGCGCGCCGGCTGACCGCCAACCCGCTCGGCGTTGAATCCTTCGATTGGAGCGGCACCGGCGATCGCATCGCGTATCTCGCGCGAGTGCCTGAGTTCGGCCGGTACGGCACGGTGGAGGGCAAAGGCCCGGACAAGGAGCCACCCCGGCGGATCACCAAGTTCAGCTTCCACCGGGATGGCATCGGTTACCTGCTCGACCGGCCGCGGCACATCTTCGTGGTACCGGTCGCCGGCGAGCCCGCCGTCCCGGTGCAGATCACCGCGGGGGACGTCGACCACGGCGACGTGCGCTGGAACGCGCTCGGCGATCTGCTCGTGTTCGTCGCGGCCGGGCATGACAACCGCGGCAACGATCTGCGCAACGACGTCTGGGTTTGCCGCCCGGACGGCTCCGGCCGCGAGGCCCTGACCAGGGGCGGCATGAGCGTCTCGCAGCCGTGGTTCGCCCCGGACGGCCAGACGGTGTACTTCGTCGGCAACACCATCGGTCCGAATGACCTCAACGGGGTGGCGCTGAACACCTCGCTGTGGTCGGCACCGGTCACCGGTGCGACGGCCCCGGAGCGGGTCACCGACGAGGAGACGTACCACCTGCCGTCGTCCATCTTCGTAGGAGACAGCGGCATCCTGTTCCCGAACGAGAATCGGGGCGCGGTTGACCTGCTGCTGATTCCGTTCGACGGGGGCGCGCCGCAGATCCTGCTCGAAGGTCGGCGCCAAGTGCAGGCGGCGGCGATGATCTCAACACCCTCCGGGCCGCTCGTGGTCGCGTCGTTCGCCGATGGCCAGACGTGGGGCGACGTCCTGATCCGCGAGTGGGACGGGGAGGAGCGGGTCCTCACCGACTTCAGCGGCGGCTATCGGGCCGAGGCCACGGTCATCCCGCTCGAGGAGGTCACCGCGACCGCTCCCGATGGCTACCCGGTTCATGGGTGGCTGGCCCGTCCGGCCGGTGACGGCCCGCATCCGGTGTTGCTGATGATCCACGGCGGCCCGTTCACCCAGTACGGGTGGCAGCTGTTCGACGAGGCCCAGGTGTACGCGGCGGCGGGCTACGCGGTTCTCTACACGAACCCGCGCGGCTCCTCCGGCTACGGGCAGGCGCACGGCCGCGCCGTCATCGGCAACGTCGGCGAGGTGTCCACCGGAGACCTGATGGCCATTCTCGACGTGGTCGGCAAGGATCCGGGCCTGGACGCGAACCGGGTCGGTGTGCTGGGCGGCTCGCACGGCGGCTATATGACCACGTGGCTGGCGGCGCACGAGGGCCTCCGGTTCCGCGCCGCGGTGTCCGAACGCGCGGTCAATGCCATCGACAGCTTCGTCGGCTCGTCCGATATCGGCTTCTTCTTCGGAGATGACCTCTACGGCACCGACGTGGAACAGCGGCGTAAGCAGTCGCCGCTGACCTATGTGGACCAGATCGAAATTCCGATGCTGATCATCCACTCGGAGGAAGATTGGCGCTGCCCGATCGAGCAGGGCCACCGGCTGTACGTCGAACTTCGCCGTCGTGGCCGGACCGCCGAAATGCTGATCTTCCCAGCCGAGGGGCACGAACTCAGCCGGTCGGGCCTGCCGTCGCACCGGATGGCCCGGTTCGAGGCGATCCTGGACTGGTTCGGCCGTTACCTGTAAGTGAGCCGTCAGTGATCTGATGCCGGCCGATAGTGGACGCTGGTCGCTGCTTCCGATGCCATCCCGCAGCCATCAGCGTCCACTATTTCTGATCATGGACCGCCCGGAGGAACCGCCTGGATGATCGGGCGGGATCACTCGTCGCCGCCGAACCCGATCGAGAAGGCTTCTTCGAGATCGTGCTGCGAGTACGCCCGGAACGCGATGTGCGTGTCGGTGTTCAGCACGCCGTCGACCTTGGAGATGCCGCCCGCGATCACCTCGGCGATCTGGTCGAACTCGCGCACCCGTACGACGGCGATCAGATCCACGCCGCCGGCCACCGAGTAGACCTCGCTTACCCCGTCCAGGTTGGCCAGGGTTTCAGCGACCTCCGGGATGGAGTCGGTGGCGCAGTCGATCAGCACGATCGCGGTGATCATCGGTTCTCCCTTGCCGGAGGGGCGGGACGCGTGAGCATCATGCTAGCCGCACGGTCTGCGCCGGGTCCGGGCCGTACCGGATTGCTCGGACCAGCCGTTCACCGGCGTTCACGACGGCGCCCGGCCAGACCACGCATTCCTCGGTGTACCCCCTGATCACGGCGTCGGCACCGACGACCGTGCGCCGGACCGCGCCGGTGACCACCGCGGACGCCTCGACGAGCGCCGGCGCCGAACCGATCGCGTGCAGGTTGGCGGACAGGTAGTCGCCGGGTGTGCCGGTATCGATGTACGTGCCGCAATAGTCGATCACGTCCAGGGCACCGGCGGCTTCGGCTGGCCGCCACACCGTCCGCACGAGGTCGGCGTGCTCCACCGGCAGCGCGGCCACCATATGCCAGGGCAGCAGGCTGAATCCGGCGAAGCGGTAGACCCCGAACTCGGCCACGTGCCGGATGCCCGCGCGAACCCCGAGCATGCGTACCCCGGTCGCGTCCCAGCCGATCAGCAGTGGCTCGATCGAGCCACCAGAGAGGTAGGCGTCGGCGTTGCCGACCAGCACGTCGCGCCCGCCGATCCAGTCGCGCAGCGCCGCCAGCCCGCCGGCACTGCCCAGTGGAGCCGGCCCGGCCTCGACCGAGAGGTGGACCCGGCCACCGACCGCGGAGACGATCGCGTCGGCGTGATGCCAAGCGTTGACCGCGACCTGATCCGGCCCGGCGAAGCCGAGGGCAGCGGCGGCGCCCAGCGCCCGCTCCAGCAGGGGGACGTTTCCGACCGGGCACAGCGCCTTGGGCCGGATCGTGGTAAGCGGTCGTAGCCTGTGCCCCTCCCCAGCGGCGAGGATGACGACGCAGACCGGCATCAGACTTGTGCTTCCGGATAGCCGACGTACGGGCCGATGCCGTACACGGCGAGAAGCGCCGCCGCGGACGTGCGCAGGGGTGGCAGGGCGTCCAGCCGGAACCACCCGGCCTCCAGTACCTCACCGCCGTCGACCTTCAACTCCACCTGGGACGACGGCACCTGAACCTGGTACACGCAGTCGACCCAGCGGCCCATCTGATGCACTACCGCGTTCGGGCTGGCCGGGCTCACGTCGGCGGCGTCGACCTTGATGCCGGTCTCCTCGTGCAGCTCACGAACCGCGGCGTCCAGCGGCGACTCGCGACGGTCGAGCAGACCGGCCGGCAGCGACCAGCCGTGCCCAGGCGGCTGGCGCAGCAACAGGAGGCGGCCGGGTTCGGCCGCCTCGGAGTCCCGTACCACGATCACCGACCCGACGGTGTAGTGGGGAGCTACCAGGCGAACCAGTCGGCGGCGCCACTTGAACGGGATCCGGTAAGCGGTCCGGTAGGCGAGCACGTGCAGTCTGGCTCTCACGGTCATGCCAAGACCTTAGCTTGATCTTTAACCTGTGCGGCGGGGTCGGTCGTTGTCGGTACCGGCAGCCACCTAGGCCTCATGATCGCCGAAGCCGCGCTCCGCGGCACCACCGAGACGGCCAGTACGCGACCGGGTAGTCGTGGATCCAATTGGCGGTCAGTATTCGCGGGAGCGGGCCATTCCGCCGGCCTGATCGACCAGCGCTATCAACTGCGCCACGATATCGGCCGCCGACGTCCGGTGATCGGCAACCGCCACCAGCAGCGCGTTGACATCCGGATAGTCGAGATGTTCGGCCAGCATTCGCAACGGCGTGTCGTTGGCCAGGCTGCGGCCGTGTTCGCGGAGAGCCAGGCCGATCGCGGCCTGACCCAGCCGGACCCGATGCGCGACGGAGACCGGCGGCAGGTGGCGGGTCTGGAACCAGCGGGTGATCTCCAGCCGGGCCTGCGGCGACTTGACGAATTCCAGCCACTCGCGGGATGGCCCGGGCGGCTCTCGGTCCGGCTCGCGAGTCATGATGTCGACGACGTCACCGTCGTTCAGCACCGACGACAGAGCAATCAACCGGCCGTTGCGGGTAGCGCCCACACACGAGTTGCCGACGTCCGGGCTCAGGCAGTAGGCGAGGTCCACCGGCGTGGCACCGACCGGCAGCAGTACCGCTTTCCCGCCCGGCGTGAACACCTGGATCTGCGCGTAGGCGAGGTCGCAACGGAGTGCGTCGAGGAACTTCCCGGCGTCGTCGACGTCGTCTTGCCAGGCCAGCACCCGGCGTAGCCAGGCCAGCTGTTCGGCACGGGTGGCGGCGTCGAGCCGAGCGGCAGCGTCCGGGTCGCGGAAATTCGCCGCTACCCCGAACTCCGCGGAATGATGCATTTCCACGGTGCGGATCAGCACCTCGATCGGTTGCCCATTGGGTCCGATCATGGTGGTGTGCAGCGACCGGTACAGGTTGTTCTTCGGTGAGGCGATGAAGTCCTTGAAACGACCCGGCACCGGGCGCCACATCGAGTGCAGCGAGCCCAGTGCCGTGTAGCAATCCGTCCGGGGGCCGTCGACCACGACCACGATCCGGGGTAGGTCATAGTCAAGCGGCTTGCCGGCCGCGATCGTTTCCCGCCAGATCGAGTAGTAGTGGCGCGGCCGGGCGCGTACCGAGGCATCGATACGCGCGCCGGTGAGTTTCTTCCGGACCTCGCCGATCGCCCAGTTGAGCGTTCGCGTCCAATCCGGGCGGTCGCTCACGTGCGCGTCGATGGCCGCGTACGCCTCCGGTTCGAGCGCCGCCAGTACCGTGTCCTCCAGCCCCCGCTTGAGCGCTTGGATGCCGAGCCGGTCGCAGAGCGGAACCAGCACGTCCATGGTGGCGCGAGCGATCCGGGCCCGGGACGCCGGCGACCGGGCGCCGAGCGTGCGCATGTTGTGCAGCCGGTCGGCCAGCTTGATGATCAGAACCCGTTCATCCTGGCCCGACTTCACCAGCATCTTCCGGATCGTCTCGACCTCGGCGTGCTCGCCGAAGAAGGCCCGTTCCAGCTTGGTGACACCGTCGACCAGCAGGGCGACCTCGGGACCGAAGTCGGTTTCCAGCGCGCTGAGCGTGTAGCTGGTGTCCTCCACAGTGTCGTGGAGCAGCGCGGCGACCAGGGTGGTGGTATCCATGCCCAGGTCGGCGAGGATGCGCGCCACCGCGAGCGGATGAGTGATGTACGGGTCGCCACTCTTGCGCATCTGACCCTGATGCATACGGTCGGCGGTCGCGTACGCCCGGCGGATCAGGGCGGCGTCGCCCCGAGAATGAATCGCTCGATGAGCGTGTACCAGATCGGTGACCGGGTCGGCGGTCGCGGATGCCAGGCTGGCGCGCCAGCGGCTCAGAAATCCTCGGTCGCGACGGTCGTAGGCGACGTCGACCCGGAGTCCCACGGTCCGGAACGCTCCCGTCGACGCGGTCAGGGCGCTCGGGAACTGGCCGGTGCCAGCCTGACCGAGATGGATGTCGATGGGACACCTCCTCGGCTCTCGGCGAGTTGCTCGCGTGTTGGCGCCGTCTCAAGCGGTCACCAGTGGTGTTGCCCGGCCCGCTCCGGGCGTCGGGGACGACCGCGGTGCGGTACCGCACCGCGACCCCGGCTCGCCGACCCGGGTTCCGCAACGACCGGAACGGGGGCCGCCGGAACCCGGCGACACGGCATCGCCGTCTACGTACGTCGGTGGCGACCACGAAGGCCGCCTTGCTCAAGGGTGCCGATTCGTCCGCTTGGCCCAAATCCACCCTTGACCAGATCGACGAACGTACGCGACGTCTGGCACAGTCTGGTGTTCTTATTAGAGTAATGACGCGGGCGTCCGCTTAGTAGCCACTTGGGGCAAACGAACGGATGATTCATTACGACTAGCGGAGCCGTTGGCGCGCAGACGGTACCGGCCGGGATCGGCTCACCGCCGAGCGGCGATCGCGGCGTCAGCTTTCCGTAACAGCGCGGTGTACCGAGCGGCACCATCGGCCGGCAACGCCCATCCATCGGTTGCCGACACCAGCCGGGTTCCGGGCCGCTCCAGCCAGGCCAGAAGCCGCTCGGTTTCCTCCGCGGTCGCGGCGGGGGTAGGGCCGAGACCTGGCCGGACCGTCTCCGCGGTCGCCACGGCGGTGTCGATGGTGGCGCGAGGGTGGACCCGCGGTGGCGCGGTGGCCGCCCCGGCCAGCCGGCCATACCGGATTACCGCCAGCTCCCAACCTCCCGGATCGGCCGGCCGCGCCGCGACCAGCTCGGCGATCGTTGTCAGGCTGCGCAGGCGCTGCATGCGGATGGTGGTGCGGAGCAGAACCGCGAGGCGGGTCCGGACCGCGGCCGCCTCCTCGTATCGCTGGGCCCGCGCGAAGGTGTTGATCCGTTCCAGCAGCGCCTCGATCAGCGGGCCCACGTCCGCGGTGGTGGCGGCACGGAACGGTGAGACGGCGGTCGACGCGTACTCGTCGACGGAGACCCGGTGCTCGCACGGCGCTGCACAACGGCCCAGCTCGGCCAGTGCGCACGCGTTGGTCGGGGTGTGGCTGGACAGCCTCAGCGCGCACGGCCGCACCGGTATCGCCTGATGCACCGCGTCGGCGGCCAAGGCGGCAGAGTTGGTGTTCGGGAACGGGCCGAGATAGGCGTCGTCACGCGCGGTCAGGTTGCGCACCACGCTGAGCCGGGGATAGGCCTCCGAGGTCAGCTTCAGCCAGTGTGATCGCTCCGGATACTTCGACCGCCGGTTGTACGGCGGTTTGTGCGCGGCGATCAGCCGGAGCTCGCGAACCTCGGCCTCCAGGGCATGCGCACACTCGATCGCCTCGACTCGCATGGCCACGTGCAGCATCTCGCTGATCCGGCGGCGCTTCTCGGCCGCCGTGAAATACGACTTGACCCTGGTGGCGATGTGCCGGGACGTGCCCACGTAGAGGGGGCGGTCGTCGGCGGCCCGGAACACGTACACGCCGGGGACGTCGGGCAGGTTCTCGGCGAGGTGGCGCTTGCTGCGCTGGGTCGGCGTCACCGCCTTGGCGAACTCGATCGCGTCGCCGAGGGTGAACACCCGGAAGCTGCCGAGCCGCGCGAAGAGCGCATGCAGCAGGTCGACGGTGGCGCGGGCGTCGTCGAGTGCACGGTGCGTCGGCGTCCGGGTCCGGAAGTGCGCGGCCAGGGTGCCGAGCTTGTGATTGGGCACCTCGTCGCGGGTCAGTGCCCGGCGAGCCAGCGCGACGGTGTCGAGCACCTTGGGCTTGGGCCACGGGTACCCGAAAGCGGTGCAGGCTGCCTTCAGGTATCCGACGTCGTAGGCGGCGTTGTGCGCGACGATCACCGCGCCCTTGGCGAACTCCAGGAAGGCCGGGACGACTTCGGCCAACCGGGGCGCCGGTGCCAGCATCGCCTCGGTGATGCCGGTCAGTACCGTGATGAACGGCGGTATCGGAACGCCCGGGTTGACCAGAGTGCCGAACTCGCCGAGTTGCTCGCCGCCGCACACCTTGACCGCCCCGATCTCGGTGATGCCGAGGTCGGCCGCCGTGCCGCCGGTGGTCTCCAGGTCGACGACGACGAACGTGACCTGTCGTAGCGAGATGTCGTCCGGATGGTCGAGAAGGCTGTCCTGCACGTACCGGCCGGGCGCCACCTGGCCGGTACGGACCGGGCCGGCCGTCGTTTTCGTGTCCTGGTCATCTGGGCTCGCCGGGACCGGGTGGCCGGGCGGTGAGCCGCCGGTGACCTCGCCGTCAGCGATCAGGCGGCCCGCGGCCGGGGCATCTCGGGGCGGGCGGGCTGACGTGGTCGGGCCGGTCGCGGGCGGCGGTGGCTGCACGCGCGAAACCGTATGCGTTGGGTATGACAACGCCTGCGGTGCGACACTGTCCGCATGCCCGCCGAGCTTGATCCGTTCCTACCCCTCCCCGGGGAGGGCGACAACGGCGCGACGAGCACCGACTCGGACTCGTTCACACCGGAGCCCGCCTTGCCCGAACCGGTGCGCGCCCGGGTGATCGCGCTGGCGGCGGGGGCACTGCCTCACGTCCCAGCGGCCGAGTTGCCGGTGACGCTGCGCCGGGTCGCCAACTTCGCGCCGAACCGGCGTGCCCGGCTGGGAGCCGCCCCGATCGCCGCCGCGCTGTCCGCCGATCCGCTGTTCCGGCAGCGGGTCGCGTCGAAGGTGCTCGACGAGGCGGGTGACCTGGGTACCGCGGTCCGGTCAGGCGAGGCCCCGGCCAGCGCCGATCCGGTCGAGGTGGCCGCGCTGGCGTATCTGGAGCGGCCTGGGCGCTGGATCGATATGGTCGAAGCCGCGACCGAACTGGTCCGTGCCGATGCCGATCGGGCCGCCGTCGAGGCGAGACTGCACGACGCCGAAGCGCGGGCCACACGCGCTGATCATGATCGCGCGGTGGCCCGGGTCGAGGCGGACAAGCTGCGCGACGAGGCGAGCCGGCTCCGCGACGAGGTGGCCAGCCTCCGGGAAGAGGTCCGGTCGCTGGCCCGGGCACTGCGCGAATCCCAGGCGAAACAGCGGCGCGCTGACGAGTTGGTCGCGACCGAGCGTGGCCGGATCGCCAGGGCCGCCGCCGACCACGACGCTGAGATACGTCGTCTGCGTGGCCGGCTGGCCGAGGCCGAGGCGTCAACCGGGGCGGCGCGCGCCGCGTCCGCGAAGGCGCGGCAGGTCGACGACGCTCGGTTGTGGCTGCTCCTGGAGACGATCGGCCAGGCCGCCGTCGGCCTTCGCCGGGAGCTTGCGCTGGAGCCGGCCGACGTACTCCCGGCGGATCTGGTGGCCGACGAGGCGGCGGCGCCGGCGGGCGGTACCACCGGCGGTGACGCTCGCGGCATGGCGGCCGACGATCCGGCGCGGCTGGATCGATTGCTGGCGATGCCGAAGTCACATCTAGTCGTCGACGGGTACAACGTCACCAAGTCCGGGTTCGGTGAAATGTCGCTGGAGCAGCAGCGCAACCGCCTCGTCTCGGCCATGGCCGGGCTGGCGGCGCAGACCGGCGCCGAGGTCACCGTCGTGTTCGACGGCGCCGAGCGCATGGTTGGCCTGCCGCCGGCACCGCGTGGCGTGCGGGTGCTGTTCTCCCGCAAGGGCGAGACCGCCGACGAGTTGATCCGCCGTTTGGTACGAGCCGAGCCGCCGGGCCGGGCGGTGGTGGTGATCTCCTCCGATCGTGAGGTTGCCGAGGGTGTCCGCCGGCACGGTGCTTACCCCTTGCCGTCTGGGACGTTGCTTCGCCGGATCGCCCGGTCCTGACAACGGCCGCGGCGGCGACCGATGCCGGGATCGGTACGCTAGCGCGCGTGACTGTCCGGACCTGGGCCGTGCTTGCCCTCATCGGTCTCGCCGCGGCCATCGCCGTGACGGCCGCCGTCCTGGTGCCCTGGCATGAAGCGCCGGCACCGCGGGCGGACCAGGTGGCCGCGTTGCGATCGTTGCCGTCCGAGCAGGTGGCGCGTGGGCGGTCGTACGTCAGCGCGCTGCGCCCCGGAACGTACGGTTCGCTGGTCACCGGTCTGGTCGTGGCGCTGATAATCGGCCTGACGCCGCTGGGCGCCCACCTGGTGACCGCGGTGGCCCGCCCGTTCGGCAGCGGCTGGGTGGCCCGCGCTCTGGTCGGTGGCCTCGCCGTGGTGTTCGTGTCATCCCTGCTGACCCTGCCGTTCGCGGCCCGGCAGCATGTGGTGGCCCGCAGGTTCGGCCTGTCCACCCAAGGCTGGGGCGGCTGGTTCGGCGACGTCCTCAAGAGCTATGCGGTCACCGCGGTGATCGGCGGGATGGCGCTGCTCGGCTTCTACGCCATCGTGCACTTCGTACCGCGATGGTGGTGGGCCTGGGCGGCGGTGGCCGCGGCCTCCGCCGCGGTGCTGCTGTCGTTCGTCTTCCCGGTCCTGGTCGAGCCGGTGTTCAACAAGTTCACGCCGATGCCGGGCTCGCCGTTGCGGTCGTCGCTCATCGCCTTGGCCGATCGGGACGGGGTGCCGGTCAGGGACGTCCTGGTCGCGGACGCGTCACGGCGTACCCGTGCGGTTAACGCGTATGTTTCTGGATTCGGCGCCACCCGGCGCATCGTGGTCTATGACACGCTGCTTGAACGGGCGCCGGATGATCAGGTGGAGAGCGTCGTGGCACACGAACTCGGTCACGCCAAGGATCATGATGTTTGGACCGGTACGCTGCTCGGCGCGCTCGGTGCCGCGGCCGCGGTGATCGCCGTCTACCTGCTCGGTTCGTGGGACTGGTTGCTGGGCCGGGCCGGGGTGCCGAGCATCGGCGATCCACGCGCGATCGGCCTCATCCTGGCCGTGGCCGCGCTCGCCGGCCTGCTCTCGGCGCCGGTGATGAATTGCGTAAGCCGGCACATCGAGGCTCGGGCCGATCATCACGCGCTGGTCCTCACCGGTGATCCGGCGGCGTTCGAATCGATGCAGGCGTCGCTGTCGGCGCTCAACCTGTCCGACCCCGACCCGAATCCATTCGAGTACGCCCTGTTTGCCAGCCACCCGTCCACCGTGGAACGGATCGCGGCGGCTCGCGCCTTCGCCCGCTCCGCCGCCGGACGCCGCTGACGCGAGGACGAAGGCTTGTGAAGACCCTGCTTGTCACGAACGACTTCCCACCGCGCAATGGCGGCATTCAGCGCTTCGTACACAATTTGGCGATCCGGCAGCCGCCGGGCTCGGTGGTCGTCTACTGCTCGGACTGGCGCGGCTCCGCGGCCTTCGATCGGGACCAGCCGTTTCCGGTCATCCGGGAGCAGACCTCGGTGCTGCTGCCCGCGCCGGCGGTCGCCCGCCGCGCCGCCGAACTGGCCCGGGCACACGGCTGCGACACCGCATGGTTTGGTGCGGCCGCCCCGCTCGGCCTGATGGCCGGCTACCTGAAGCGGCACTCCGGGATCGAGTGGTCGGTCGCGCTCACCCACGGCCACGAGGCCGGCTGGGCGCAACTGCCCGGGGCGCGAGGGCTGCTCAAGCGCATCGGCCGCGGCAATGACGTGGTCACTTACCTGGGGGAGTACACCCGGGAACGGCTGGACCGGGTGATGGGCGGCGTAACCGAACTGAGACGCCTGGCGCCCGGCGTGGATATCGGTCACTTTCACCCGAAAGTGGACGGCCAGCCGGTGCGGGAGCGGTACCGCCTAGAGGAACGTCCGGTGATCGTGTGCGTGTCCCGGCTGGTTCCCCGCAAGGGGCAGGACGCGCTGATCCGCGCCCTGCCGACCGTCCGTGAGCGGGTGCCGGACGCGGCATTGCTGCTGGTCGGCGGCGGACCGTACCGGAAGAGGCTACGGGCGCTGGCGGCATCGCTTGGAGTCGCCGATCATGTGATCTTCACCGGCTCGGTGCCACTGGCGGACCTGCCCGCGCACTACGCCGCCGGTGACGTTTACGCCATGCCGTGCCGGACCCGCCGCCGCGGCCTGGATGTCGAGGGCCTCGGCATCGTCTACCTGGAGGCGTCGGCAAGCGGCCTGCCGGTCATCGCCGGCGACTCGGGCGGGGCACCGGACGCGGTACGCGAGGGCGAGACCGGGTACGTGGTAGGCGGCCGCGACCTTCCCGCACTGACCGACCGCCTGGTGCGCGTATTGAGCGATCGGGAACTGGCCAGCCGGCTCGGCACCGCGGGCCGGGCGTGGACCGAGACCGAGTGGCCGTGGGAACGCCAGGCCGAGCGGATGACCGAACTGCTCACCGGGAATCGCGGCTGACCTGGACCCGCCACGTGGCGTGCCGGGCAGACCGGGATTGGCGAGCGCCTAGAACTTCGGCGAGTCGGGCGCTTCGAGCAGGCCAAGCCGCAGCGCCGTCATCAGGGCCTGTGCTCGGTTGGCGGCGCCCAGCTTCTCGTACAGCTTGGAGATGTGGGTCTTGGCCGTCGACTCCGAGACGAACAGTTGCTTGGCGATGCCCGCGACGCTCATGCCGTCGGCGAGCAGGCGCAGCACCTGGCCCTCGCGTGGCGACAACTGGGGACCGCTCGGAGCGAGCCGCCGCTTCATCGCTTCGGCCAGGTCTGCGGCGGTGAAGGCGGACGGCGCGGATGCGGCGTGCCGGGCGGCCGCCACCACCTCGTCGGCCGGGGCGGTCTTCGGGACGAACGCGCTCGCACCTGCCTCAAGGGCGCCGAACAGCTGATCGTCCCCGGCGTACATGGTGAGGACCACGATGCCCATGGTGGAACTCGTCTTGCGCAGCGCGCGGGTGGCCTCCAGGCCGCTGCCGTCGGGCAAGCGAAGGTCCATGATCACCACGTCGGGCTGCAGGTTGCCGGCCTGCCGGACGGCCTCGGCCGCGGTCGCGGCCTCGCCGATCACCTCGAACTGGCGGTCACGCTCGAACGCGTGCCGGAGGCCCTTGCGGATCAGGTCGTGATCATCGACGAGCAGAACCCGCGTGCGGGCCGTCGGGGTGGTGCTGGTGGACATAGCCGGTTGTCACTTCCTCTTATGCTGACACGCTACCGCGACGCGGTGATGTTCCTATCACGACCGCGACGGTCGTGCCACTAGGCTGCCGAGGTCGGATTTCCAACCGGCCCCGGATACGTTCCGCTCTCTCGGCCATGATCGCAAGGCCGTACCGGCCCTCGGGCCTGGACTCACGCATGCCCTTTCCGTCGTCTGAGACTTCTACCTCAGCGAACGGAGGGTCCACTACGCAGGTAACCCACAGGTTCTCGGCGCCGGCATGTTTGCGTGCGTTGGTTATCGCTTCCTGCGCGATTCGCAAAAGTTCGGCCTCCACGGCGGATGGTAGCCGAGCCGTCGACTCGTCCAGGGACATGTGCACCCGGAGCCCGGCCGATGAGGCGACCGTGCGCGCGTATTCCGAGATCGCCGCCGCCAGGCCGCCGTGCCGGTCCACCTCGCTGCGCAGTTCGAAGAGGGAAAGGCGCAGCTCAGTGATGACGCGGGTGACCTCGCCACGAAGTATCTTGAGCTCGCCCGAGGCATCGGTGGCGTCCTCGGGGAGCACGGCGAGAGCATTGTCGATGCCATACCCGACCATGACCAGTTCCTGCGCGACGCCGTCGTGAATCTCCCGCGCCAGCCGCTGACGCTCCTCGTTCGTGGCCAGCGAACGGACCTCGTCGAAGAGCAACGCGGCCTCGAGGCGCAGCGCGGCGGGGGCGGCCAGCGCGGTCACGTTGCGGATGACCGACTGCGGGTACGCATGCGAAATGTCCGCTTCCACTGCCAATAATCCGACAGTACGTACACCGGTCACCAAGGGCACCACCAGAGCCGTCACGTCGCCACCAGCCTGGGATCGGGCCTGGGACCGGTTGGACGTCTGCGGCTGCTGGCTGGCCCACACCTCGGCGATCATCGAGTCGGAGGTCAGCGACGTCTCCCAGTCGACCCGGTCCAGTCCGCTCTGCGCCAGCACCGCCAGCCGGGAACCGCCGCTGGCGCACAGCACCGCGGCCCGATCCGCACGGGCCACTTTGCGGACGTCGTCGAGCAGGTGTTCGGCCAGGCCGCCCGGGTCCAGGGTGGCGCCGGGAAGCTGCCGGGCCACGGTGCGCAACTGGGTGAGCAGCCGGGTGGCTTCGGCGTAGGGCTGCGGGCGGTCGCGGCGAGCCGACAGCAACCGGCGTACCGCCATGGCCATCGCGCTGGCCACCGTCGCGAGGACCACCCACTCGGCCGCGGCCGTCAGGAAGCCTCGGTCGCCGAGCCGCATGTCGACAATCGCGATCACCACAAGCGTGACCGCGGCCAACCCGATCAGGGCGATCACCTCGCGGCGCTTGCGCGCCAGCGCGGCGACCACCGGTGGCACCACGAGGTATGGCAGCATCGCGCCGGCCGCGACGCCCGGTGGTGAGAACAGCGCGCCGTCGCTGACGTGACGCACCACGCTCTCGGCGGCGATACAGGTCACGACGATCTCGGCAGCCCGGCCGAGCGGGGCGAGAATCCGATGTCCCGAACGCAGCCACGCCGGCAGGGCACAGACGGCCAGCAGCATCACCCAGATGAGCGCCACAAAACTGCTCGTCGCGGCAACGCTGAGGACCGCGACGAGCACCAGCATCGCGACCCGGGCCGCGATGATCGCTTTGTCAGATACCGTAGATGGCCGCGATTTCGTCGGCATATTCCTTCATCACCACGTTGCGCTTGACCTTCAGGGACGGTGTGATCTCGCCGGTCTCCTCAGACCAGTCGCGCGGCAGGATCCGGAATGTCTTGATCGACTCCGCTGCCGACACCGCCTGGTTGGCCGCGTCCACCGCGGCCTGGATCTCCGCTTTCAACCCAGCATCATCGCGCATATCGGCGACCGTCGCACTATCGGGAAGGCCGCGCTCGGCCAGCCACCCCGGCCACGCCTCCTCGTCGATCGTCACCAGCGCTGCGATGAACGGCTTCTGGTCGCCGACGACCATGCACTGGCTGATCAGCGGGTGGCCCCGGAGCCGGTCCTCCAGAACCGCCGGCGCCACGTTCTTACCGCCGGCGGTTACCAGGATCTCCTTCTTGCGTCCGGTGATCTTGAGGTAGCCGTCCTCGTCGAGGCTGCCAAGGTCGCCGGTATGGAACCAGCGACCGTCGCCGGTGCCGGGCTCGTTGGTGAGCGCCTCGCTGGTCGCGGTCGAGTTGTTCCAGTACTCCCGGAACACCAGATCGCCCTTGATCAGGATCTCGTTGTCGTCGGCGATTTGGATGGAGACACCCGGCAGTGGCCGGCCCACCGTGCCCAGGCGTACGGCGTCTTGCAGGTTGACCGCGGCGGCCGGTGATGTCTCGGTCAGGCCGTAGCCCTCATAGACCGTCACACCGATACCCCGGAAGAAGTGCGCCAGCCGGGTGCCGAGCGGGGCGCCGCCGGAGATCGCGGCGGTGCAGCGCCCGCCGAGCGCGGCCCGGAGCCTGCCGTATACCAGCCGGTCGAACAGCTGGTGCCGAAGCCGCAGCGACAAGCCCGGACCGGACGGGCTGTCCAGGGCCTCGCTGTACTGGACGGCGACCCGGTCTGCCCGATCGAAGATCGCACCCTTGCCATCGGCGTGCGCTCGCTGCTTGGCGCCGTTGTAGACCTTCTCGAACACGCGCGGCACCGCGAGGACGAACGTGGGCCGGAACGCGCCCAGGTCGTCAACCAGGTTCTTGACGTCGCTGCTGTGCGCGGTCCGGCACCGCGCGCTGACCACGCCGATCTGGATCAACCGGGCAAACGAGTGCGCGAGCGGCAGGAACAACAGCGTGCTCGAGTCGGCGTTGAACAGGTTGCGCAGGCCCGGGATGGCGTTGGCGATATCGGAGTACATGTTGCGGTGGGTCAGCACGCAGCCCTTCGGCCGGCCGGTCGTGCCGCTGGTGTAGATAATCGTCGCGACATCATCGGCGCGCAGGTTCGTGCGCCGGTCCGCGACGGCGCTCTCGGCGATCGCGTGGCCGGCGTCGGTCAGCCGATCCAGATCGCCGCTGTCGATCTGCCAGATCTGCCGCAACGCGGGCGTGTCGGTCCGGGCCCGCTCGACGATCTCCTGATGTGCCGCGGTCTCCACGAACGCGGCGATGGCGCCGGAATCGGACACGATCCAGGCGACCTGGTCGGCGCTGGAGGTTTCGTAGATCGGAACGGTGATCGCGCCGCAGGCCCAGATGGCGTAGTCAATCAAGGTCCATTCGTAGCGGGTCTTGCTCATCAGCGCCACCCGGTCGCCGGCCTCGATGCCCGCGCTGATCAGGCCGCGGGACAGGCCGATGACGGCGTCCCTGAATTCAGCCATCGACACGTCCTGCCAGACCCCGTCGACCCGGCGGGCGAACTGGGGCGCGTCGGGGGCGACCTCGGCGTTCTCCCAGACCGGATCGGTCAGGTTCGCGGTCGGGTGGATGGTGGCGACCGGTGGAACTTCGAACTCACGCACGTCTTTGTACTCCCTCAGGTCGTCCAGTTGTCCGGCCGTGGTGGGTGGACATGAGCGGGTGGATCGGCGCCGGAGCCCCGGCGACATGCCGCCGGTCGAAGCCGGTATCCGCAAAATACCGGTTCGTGCCGCACGGTAACGTGCGGGGCATGGCGGAGCACTCCACCCAATCAATTGTCATCGCGGCGCAGCCGTCTGCCATTTCCGAGGTTATCTGCGAGTTTGCCAGCTACCCGGAGTGGGTCTCGGCGGCGCGCTCCGTCGAGGTCGTTGAGGAGTACGAGGACGGGTACGCCAGCAAGGTCCACTTCGTGATCGATGCCGGCGTGGTGGCCGACGAGTACACCCTCGAATACGAGTACGCGGAGGACCTGAGCCGGATCGAGTGGCATCTGGTCAGCCCGTCGAAGATGCAGAAGTCCCAGGTCGGGTCGTATGACATCGACGGCAACGGGGACGGCACCTCCACCGTCACCTATTCGCTCGCGGTGGATCTGTCGATCGCGATGATGGGCATGTTCAAGCGCAAGGCCGAGAAGATGATTATGGACACGGCTCTCAAGGAGCTGAAGAAGCGAGTGGAATCCCAGAAAGGCTGATCGGCGATGGCAACCGCGCGCGAAGAAGCAGAACGGCTGGTCGCGGCGGCGTTGGCCGCGGCCTCATTCGCCGCCAGGTCGACGCGCCGAGCTCCCGATGATCGCTCGGGCGATCGCGGCTCGAGCTTCGAGGACCTTGCGGGGCTGGCCGGCATGGCGGCCCGGCTACTGGGCGGCCGCCCGGCCGCGGGACGTGACGAGCGGCCGGCCGCCGAGCCCCAGACCGGTAGCCGGCATCACATCGCGACCGGATCCGCCGAATGCTGCCTATGCCCGGTCTGCCGGGCGATCGCCGCGGTGCGGGACCCATCGCCCGAGTTCGCCGAGCGCCTCGCGTCCGGTGCCAGCGACCTGGCCGCGGGTGTCACCTCGATCCTGCGGGCGGTGAGCGAGGCGACCCGGCGCGGCGCGACGCCCGCAGGCAGCGAGCCGGTCCACCGCGTGGTGGACGTCGAGACCCCCGGGTCGGCGCCGTCGGCATCGCAGCCCGGGTACGAGGCCGGGTACGAGGCCGCCGATGTCGGCGACCTCGAGCCCGATGGCGAGCCCGAGCAGTCACCATGGCCGGAATGGTCCGATTTCGGCAGCGTCTGGCAGGCCGCGACCCGGGTGCAGGACGACCGCCCAGGACCGAAGGCGAAGCCGGTGGCCAAGAAGGCGGTGGCCAAGAAGGCAGTCGCGAAGAAGGCGGTGGCCAAGAAGGCGGTGGCCAAGAAGGCAGCACCTCCGGGTGCGACATCTGGGATCGGGGCGGCCGAGCCGACCGAGGCCGCGACACCGTCTGCTAAGAATTCTGCTGCCGGCTTGGAGTCGCCGGTCGCGGCGACTCCGGCAACGACGCCGTCGGCGACGGTGGCTGGCGAGGCGCCGGCTCCGGCCGCGGCCAAGAAGGCCGCCAAGAAGGCCGCCGCCAAGAAAACTGCCGCCAAGAAGTCCGCAGCCAAGAAGACCGCCCAGAAATCGGCGGGCGCCAGGACGACGCCCGCGAAGAAGGCGTCCGGACCAAAGAAAGCTTGAGTGAGTCGTGTCGCTGACGATTGGCGTTGACATCGGTGGAACCAAGGTTCTGGGCGGCGTGGTCAACGCCGATGGGGCCGTGATCGCCACCGCGCGCCGGGAAACGCCGGCGACCGATACCGAGGCCACCCTCGACCGGATAGTCGACGTCATCGTCGAACTCTCGGCGCGGCATCCGGTCGAGGCGGTCGGCATCGGCGCGGCCGGCTGGATCGACGCCGGCCGGTCCGAGGTGCTGTACGCGCCGAACCTGGCTTGGCGCGACGAACCACTGCGGGACGAGATCGCCGCGAAGATCGACCTGCCGATCGTGGTGGAGAACGACGCCAACGTGGCGGCGTGGGCCGAGTTTCAGTTCGGCTCGGCACGCCACGCCGACGAGTCGATGGTCTTGTTCACCGTCGGCACCGGGATCGGTGGCGGCATCGTGCTCGGCGGCGAACTGGTTCGCGGCGCTCACGGGATCGCCGCCGAACTCGGCCATGTGATGGCGGTACGCGATGGCCACCCCTGCGGTTGCGGCGCGCGCGGCTGCCTGGAGCAGTACTGCAGCGGCAACGCGCTGACCCGGTACGCCCAGGCAGGCGCCAAGGACAACCCAGGGCAGGCAGCCCACCTGCTTGGCCTGGTGGGCGGGGACCCGACGCGGCTCAACGGCCCGCTGGTGACCGCCGCCGCGAAGGCCGGCGACCCGGTGGCGATCGAGGCGTTCGCGCAGATCGGCTACTGGCTCGGTCGGGGCCTGGCGGACATCGTCCAGATCCTCGACCCTCAGATCCTGGTCGTGGGCGGCGGTGTCGTGGAGGCCGGCGAGCTGTTACTGACGCCGGCACGGGCAGCGTTCATCGAGGGCCTGCCGTCGCGATCCAAGCTGCCGGTCGCCTCCATCGTGGCGGCGTCGATGGGCAACACGGCTGGAGTGGTGGGCGCGGCCGACCTGGCCCGGCGACGCTGATGGCGACGGCGGTGCGCGTCGTCTCGTACAACGTTCATGGCCTTCGCGACGACCGGCAAGCGCTGGTCTCGGTGATCCGCGATCTCGCTCCGGACGTGGTGATGGTCCAGGAGGCGCCGCGCCGTCTCCGGTGGCGTGCCCGGTGCGCTCAGATCGCGCGCTCGTGGGGCATGCTGTACGCCGTCGGCGGGCTGCCGTCGCTGGGCAACCTGATCGTGGTGAGCCACCGGATCCGGGTGATCCGGGCCTGGTCGATCCGCTTTCCGCTGACCCCTGGCCGCCACATGCGCGGCGCGGCGTTCGCGCGATGTGGCATCCGTGGCTCGACCTTCATGGTGGCCGGCTCCCACCTGTCGACCGACCTGGCCGAACGGCCGGAACAGGCGATGCTTCTCGATCACCAGCTGGGCGCGACGGACGGCCCGATGATTCTGGGCTGTGATCTGAACGAGACAGCCTCGGGAGCGTCCTGGAAGCGGCTGGCAGCCAGGCTGGTCGATACCGGCGCGGAAGCCGACGTCGCGACGTTTCCGGCCTCCGCGCCGACGCGCCGGATCGACGCGGTCTTCGCATCGGCGGATATCACGGTCACCTCGCTGCGAGTCGTCACCGGGGACGCCGCCGGAGCGGCGAGCGATCACCGGCCAGTGGTGGCCGACCTGCTCGTGCCCTGATTGCCGACGTCCACCGCCTGGCTCCCGGCGGTGCCCGGCGCCTTGCCGAAAGCGGCTCATGTCCAGCCCTGGTCGTCTAGGGTGAATGGCGATGTGCCCGATATGACCTGAAAGGGGCCAGGCGCATGCCCGACAAACGGGACATTCATAAGGCAAAGAGTCACCGGAATAGCAAGAGCAACAAGCGCCAGCAAGCCGCGCAGCGGGCGCCTGTGGCGTCCGGAGCGACGGCCGCGGCGGAGCCGAGCGAGGCATCGCCGGTGACGGCGGCCGACACGTCGATCGGGAACTCACGTCACAGCAAGAAGAACAAAAGCCGCCGCTGAGGATCGGGTTCAGCCGGGACGGACCTCGCACGCCGATGCGGTGTGCGAGGTCCGTTGTTGCTCCGGCCGGGACGGTCGGACGCCGGTGCCGGCCCGGGCGGCCGGCCCGTACGGATGTGAATCGGACTCTTCAGCACTGGACAAAGGCGTCGCTCGCGCACCAAGATGGCGCAGCCGGTGAAGTACGTTTTGGAAGTTTAGAGGAGTGCGGTGGCCAGCGGTACGGATGCGACGGGAACCGGCGGGGGGCTGAGCGCGCCGTGGAACGAGGACACCGGTTCGTGGATGTCGCTGGCATGGAAGAGCACCGATGCCGATCGACCGGCCGAGACCGCGATCTGGCACGGCGACCGTCCTGTGTATGACCGGGGCGACACGGTGTGCGTGATCGGTGCCGGAGCGTCCGGGCTGACCGCGATCAAGAATCTGCGTGAGCTCGGCTTCGAAGTCGACTGCTACGAGCGCGAGACGAATGTGGGCGGTGCCTGGAACTGGCGGCACAGCCGCAGCCCGATGTACGCCTCCACGCACCTCATCTCGTCCAAGCCGTTCACCCAGTTCCCGGATTTCCCGATGCCGGACAGTTGGCCGGACTATCCGAGCCACGGCCAGGTCAACGAATACCTGACGGCCTATACCGATCACTTCGATCTGCGCGAGCACATCTGGTTCGGCACGGAGGTCGCCGCGGTCGAGCCGTCTGATGGCAACCGTTGGGACGTAACCACCCGGCCGAGCGGCGGCGGTACCGAGCGCATCCACCGGTACGCCGCGGTCGTGGTGGCCAACGGGCATAACTGGTCGCCGAAGATCCCGACCTACCCGGGCATGGACGACTTCCACGGCGAGATGATCCACGCGTCCAGCTACAAGGACCTGTCCACCGTGCGCAATCGCAAGGTACTGGTGGTCGGGGCCGGCAACACCGGTTGCGACATCGCCGTGGAGGCGGCCGGCGCGGCGTACCGGTGCTGGCATTCGAGCCGCCGCGGATACTGGTACGTGCCGAAGTTTCTCTTTGGCCGCCCGGCCGACCAGGTGAATGTGTCGATGTCCCGGCTGCCACTGCGGTTGCGCCAGTGGGTGGTCGGCCGGACGCTGCGGGCCACCGTCGGCGATCTCACCCGGTACGGCTTGCCGAAGCCCGACCACCGGCCGTACGAGACGCATCCGATCGTCAACTCCCAGTTGCTGTACTCCATCGGCCACGGCGGCGTCACCCCGGTCGGCGACGTCAAGGAGTTCGACCGGGACGGCGCGGTGCTGGTCTCCGGCGAGCGGATCGAGCTGGATCTGGTGATCTTCGCGACCGGGTACCTGCCTCGCTTCGAGTTCCTCCGGCAAGATCTCCTCGACGCGGACTCCCACGGCCGGCCGAAGCTGCTGCTGCAGACATTCGCTCCCGCGTACCCGACGCTATCGGTGATCGGGCTGGTGCAGCCGGATTCGGGCGTGTTCCCGATCTCGCATTGGCAGTCGGTGGTGATGGCGCGGTGGCTGCGCCTGCGGGAGGCGGATCCGGCGCGGGCCGCCGGGTTCTGGCGTTCGCTGGCCTCCTCTGGCGACCGGCGCTGGTCCAAGGCGCACGTGAAGGACTCGACGCGGCACTGGTTCGAGGTCAATCACACGACCTACCTGCGGGCGCTGGAAGGCGCTCTGGGCCAGATGGAGACCGTCCGATGACGCCATCGAAGACTCGCATCATGCGCCCGGTCGAGTGGGCCCATCCGGTGGCGCCGGTACGGCGGGAAGTCATCACATCCCGCCCGCACGCCGACGATCTCGGGTTCGGCGCCGGCCAAGGCACCGGGCAGCACCCGATCGAGGATCGGCCTCCAGTGCTGTTCGTGCCCGGATTCGGCCATGGCGCCTGGGCGTACGAGGAGCACTGGCTGGAGCGCACCGCGGCCCGTGGCTTCCCGGCTCACGCGATGAGCCTGCGCGGGCACGGCGGCAGCGGATCCAGCCCGGACACGTCGATCCGGGCGTACGTGCACGACGTGGTCCAGGTGGCCGCTACGCTGCCGCACCGCGCCGTGCTGATCGGGCATGGCGCGGGCGCGATGGTCGTCGCGCATGCCCTGTCCCGTTACCCGGCCCGCGCCGGGGTTCTGATCGCTCCGATCTTCGGTGGCTGGCGGACGCTGGGCACGGCCCTGGCCCGCAACCCGTTCGGGACGCTGCCGGCCGTTGCGGGTGGCCGGGTGAAGGTGCGGCGCGGCCAGCTGTTCGGGCCGAACCTGCACTCGTCGGCGGCGCGTGCCTACTTGAGCCGGCTGGTCCGGGTTCCGGCGAAAGTGCAGCGCGAGATGCTGGCGTATGCCCGCCCGGAACCACCGGTCGGCGACCCGCCGGTGCTGGTGGTCGGTACGCCGGACGACAAGATCGTCACGCAACAGGCGCTGCGCCGGGTAGCGACCGCTTACGGCGGAGCCCCGCTGCTGTTTCCCGGCATGGGCCATGACCTGATGCTGGATGCCGGCTGGGCCGAGCCGATCGACGCGATTCTGGACTGGCTGAGCAAGGGCTGATCGCGGAACTCCGGCGTCTGGACCCAGCCGGGTGAGCCGTGCCGGGGCCGGCTGGATCAGATCCGCGCGCCGTCGTCCTCGCCGTCCTCGTCGGAGCCGGACCGGAGCCGCCCGACCAGGAGGATCGTGCCGAACACCAGGGCCGCCCCGCCGAGAATCTCGGCGGTCGCGGCCGGCACCAGCGTCGCGAACCAATCGGGCCGGACCACGGCTAGGAAGCCCACGACGATGCCGAGCACGCCGACGACGGTCACCAGCGCGATTCGCGGCAGTGGCGGCGGTGGCGGCGGCGAGTAGTCCTCTTCGTCCTCGTCCGGGAGGTCCGCGCCGAACGTGTCAAGTCCATCAAGGATCGACGGTTCTGGTCGCTCTATCCGCTCATCGTGGAACCGCGGAACCTTCTTCGGCGACGCGTCGGGTCCGCCGGTGACATCCTCGCTGGACGGCCACGGCCGCTGCCCCGACGGTGCCGAGTGATCGAAACCGGCGACGATCGACGCCCACGCCGTCTCGAACTCCTCCCCATCCCGGCCTGGCGGCGGGGCGACCGTGGTAGACGCCACGCTGAAAGCGATGGTCGTGGAGCCGTCCGGATCTTCCGACGGCACCGGATCGTCCGGAGAGGGGGCCGGATCGTTCGATCCGATCTCGTCGGCGACCAGCCGGGCAGCGGCGGTCAGCGATTCCCGGTCCACGAACAAGCGGTCCACCGGAGGGTGGGGCAGGGTGGCGGTCGGCTTCAAGTAGGCGGCGATGCCCCGGTCGGCGAGCACCTCGAGCAGGTGATCGCCGACGCGCGGGTCGATCTCGGCGACGACCGCGTAACTCGTCGCCTGGAGCCCATTGTCCCGCCGTCCGAGCGGGCCGTTACCGCCGGTCACGTCCCGTGCCTCCGCATCCGTCAGTGAGCGGCCAGACAGACCGCGTCTCGCCATCCTGACACGGTCGGCATCACTTCGCCCGTGTGCGTTGTGCGGGGCGGCACGTGTTCGTAGGCTCAGAGCGCCCCTGGTGCGAGACGCTAGGACTGCCGTTGAAAGGATCCGAGTGATCTATTGGCTGCTCAAGTACATCGTACTAGGCCCGGTCCTGAAGTTGATCTTTCGGCCGAGGGTCGAGGGACGCGACTTCGTGCCGCGTACCGGCGGTGCCATCATCGCGAGCAACCACCTGAGCTTCTCGGACTCGATCTTCATGCCCCTGATGGTGCGGCGGAAGGTCACCTTCGTCGCCAAGGCCGAGTACTTCACCGGCCGCGGCCTCAAGGGCTTCTTCACCAAGCTGTTCTTCACGTCGACCGGCACCATTCCGGTGGACCGGTCCGGCGGGCGTGCGGCCCAGGCGGCCATCGACACGGGCCTGCGCATCCTGCGCGGCGGTGGCCTGTTCGGCATCTATCCGGAGGGCACCAGGTCGCCGGATGGCCGGCTGTACCGGGGCAAGACCGGCGTGGCGCGGCTGGCGCTGGAGAGCCGGTGCCCCGGTGATCCCGGTGGTCATGCTCAACTCTGACGAGATCCAGCCGACCGGCCAGGTGATCCCGAACATCAAGCGGGTGAGGATCCGGTTCGGCCCGCCCCTGGACTTCACCCGCTATGCCGGGCATGGCCGGCGACCGGTTCGTGGAGCGTGCGGTCACCGACGAGATCATGTACGAGCTGATGGAGCTCTCCGGCCGGTGAGTACGTCGACGTGTACGCGGCAGTAAGGTCGAAGAGCGCGCCCTCAGCGCTCCGGGATCCCCGCACGCCGTCGCAGCGCCTCCGCCTCAGGTCCGTACGGGACGCACCGCGATGCGCCGGCCTTCGGTGCGCAACCAGCCCCGGTTGGCGAATGAGCCGATGGCCTGGTTCACGCTCTGCCGGGAGCCGCCGGCCATGGCCGCGAGCTGGCTCTGGTTGAGCTCGATCGTCACCATGGGCGAGGGCGCGTCACCGGCCAGCCGGACCAGTGTCTTGGCCACCCGGCCGGGCAGGTCCAGGAAGATGTGGTCGGCGTGCTGTTCGGTAAGCCGCCGGACCAGTGCGCCCAGCGACTGCATCACGGCATCGAGAATGCTCTCATTGGCGTGAACCAGGTCGATGAACGCGTTGCGGGACAGGGCGAGGACCTTGCAGTCCTCGATGGCCTCGGCTGAGGCGCTGCGGGCGGCGCCGTCCAGGAGGGACACCTCACCGAGGACGTCCGGTGGCCGGACCACGGTCAGCACCGCGCGTTCGCCGGTCGGAGAGGTCCGGAACACCGCTATGGCGCCGCGTTTGAGCACGATCAGGGAATCGCCCGGATCGTTCTCCACGAACAGGAGCTGACCCTTGCGGTACGTGCGGGGAACCGCGGCCGCGATGACCCGCTGCCGCACGTCGGAATCGAGCGCGGCGAACATCTGGACGCCCGTCAACGCGTCCGATGTATCCGTCAAGCGCACGTCCACGGGTCACCTCCTGGGCCGGTCCGGTTGCAGCTTGCATCATCGCCGCCCCCATGCGCTTTGTAAAACCCGTACGGACACGCCTGGAGCGTTTGTTGCCGTCCTGGAACTTAACCCTGCGCAATCGCGGCATAATCATCGGCCGTGACCATCGAGTCCGAGGTCTGCGGTGCCTTGCGCGCGGTCTGGCATCTGGCCGCGGACCGGTGCGCGCCCTGGCCGGATACGGCTGGTCGTGAGTGGATCGCCACGGTCGGTGAACGGGCTCGCCTGATTTGGGTGGTTCCGTCCGTTGATCGCGATCGGTTGCTGGCTTCGCTGGCTGCGCGGGACGCATTGCGGCTGGCCGGCATCGCGGTCGGCGACGTGGTGCCGACCACGACCGGAATGCGTACCGCGGAGGTCTCCTTGGGTGATGGGGTAGTAGCCGAAATGACGGTGCGGCTCGATCCGCCCGGCCGGCCACTCGACCCAGTTGACCCGATCGATCAGCAATGGTGGGGCGACCTGCTCGGCCGAGCGCACCGGGAATTGCAGTCGTTTCGCCATCCGGGCCTGCACCGATTGCGGTGGCCGGCGGCTGACGAGCTGTCCGGCATCGTGGGCGCGGTGACCAGGCTTACGGTGACTGATCAACTGGCGTACGGGACGTTGCACACCGATCCGCTGGCGACGTTGTTCCGGATCGATCCGGACACCGGGCGCAGCGCCTTGGCTCGCTGGGGCCTGCCGGTGATCGGCCCGCTGGTGTACGACGTGGCGATCGCCGTGCATCACGTTGGAGGGCTGGCCGCCGCCGCCGAATTGGTCGACGGATACGCTTCGGCCGGGCCGGTGTCGCGGGACGAGCTCGATGCCGCCCTGCCCACCATGCTCACTCTGGTATCGGCGGTCTGGGGCGAGCCGGGTGCCAATGACGCCGACCGCCGACCACAGGGATGAACGGGTGACCTACCGATATTTCTACGATTGCGAATTCATCGAGGACGGCCGGACCATCGACTTGGTGTCGATCGGCGTGGTTGATGAGCACGGCCGCGAGTACTACGCCGTTTCCACCGAGTTCGACGGCTCCCGGGCGCTGCCCTGGGTACGGCGCAATGTGCTTGACAAGCTGCCGTCGCCGGCCGATCCGGCGTGGCGCTCCCGGGCACCGGATCCGCGACGACGTTGTTCGAATTCCTGATGGAACCGATCCGGGGCCGGCCCGGCGAACAGATGGAGTTATGGGCCTGGTACGCGGCTTACGACCATGTGGTGCTCGCGCAGTTGTGGGGCGCGATGCCGGCCTTGCCCGCGATGATCCCGCGGTTCACCAAGGATCTGCGGCAGATGTGGGATGATCTTGGTCGGCCGAAGCTGCCGGACACGGCCGGGCCGCCACGATGCGCTGGTCGACGCCCGGCACAACCTGCCAGCGATGGCGGGCCATGCGCGGGTCCCGCGTTGCCTCCCGCCTGGTAGAACGACTGCTCCAGAGCCCATCCCGTGCCGGCAACGCCGCCGAACGTACGCAGGACCTCTCATGTGCCACCGCCATGGGAGCTGGGGTTCGGCCTGCGTCTAAGGAGATCCACAGCATGCGCATTGGTGTACTCACAGGCGGCGGCGACTGCCCCGGGCTCAACGCGGTCATCCGCGCAGTCGGTCCGCAAGGGCGTCGGGCAGTCTACGGCCACGAGTTCGTCGGGTTCCGCGACGGCTGGCGCGGCCCGCTTGGAGGGCGTGACCACGCCGCTGGGCGTCGCCGCAGGTCCGCGGCATCCTGCCCCGTGGCGGCACCATCCTCGGATCCTCCCGCACCAACCCATTCAAGATCGACGGCGGCGTCGACAAGATCAAGGACAACTCTGGCCAGCGCTCGGCATCGACGCGCTGATCGCGATCGGCGGCGAAGACACCCTCGGCGTCGCGACCAAGCTCGACGAGCTGGGCGTCAACGTCGTCGGCGTGCCGAAGACGATCGACAACGACCTTGGCGCCACCGACTACACCTTCGGCTTCGACACCGCCGTCAACATCGCCATGGAGGCGATCGACCGCCTGCACACCACGGCCGAGAGCCACCACCGCACGCTGGTCGTCGAGGTGATGGGCCGGCACGCGGGCTGGATCGCGCTGCACGCCGGGCCTGGCCGGCGGCGCCAACGTGATCCTGCTGCCGGAGCGCCAGTTCGACGTCGAGCAGGTCGCCTCGTATGTGGAGAAGCGCTTCCAGACGCAGTACGCGCCGATCGTCGTGGTCGCCGAGGGAGCCCAGCCGCTGGAGGGCCAGATGGTCCTGCACAACCAGGAGCTGGACGCGTTCGGCCACGTTCGGCTGGGCGGCATCGGCCAGTGGCTGGCCGAGCAGCTGGAGGCGAAGACCGGCAAGGAGGCCCGCACCGTGGTGCTCGGCCACATCCAGCGCGGCGGCACGCCGACCGCGTTCGACCGGGTGCTCGCCACCCGCTTCGGCCTGCAACGCGATCGACGCGGTGCACGAGCGGCGACTTCGGCAAGATGGTCGCGCTGCGCGGCACGGACATCGTCCGGGTGCCGCTGGTCGAGGCCACCCGTGAACTCAAGACCGTGCCGGCCGAGCGCTACGCCGAGGCCGAGGTCTTCTTCGGGTAGCCCTCACCGTGTAGGCCGGGGAACTGGGACCGGGGAACTGAAGGGACCGGGGGATTTGTCGTGAATAAGGCTGCCGCACCAGTCGTCGCCGTACTCGGCGCCGGAAAGATCGGTGAGGTGCTGCTGTCCGGGCTGTTGCGGTCCGGGTGGCCGGCCGGCCGGCTGCTGGCGACGACGCGGCGCGACGAGCGCGCGGCCGAACTGTCCGAGCGCTACGGCATCGAGGTGGTCGCCACCGCCGATGCCGTGGCGCGGGCGGACGTGCTCGCCATCGCGGTCAAGCCGCAGGACGCGGCCGCCCTGATGGCCGATCTCGGACCGGTCGTGGTGCCCGCGAAAGCTGATCGTGAGCCTGTGCGCCGGGTTGCCGACGTCGTTCTTCGTCAAGTGGCTGCCCGATTCCACGCCGGTGGTCCGGGTCATGACCAACACCCCGGCCCTGGTCGATGAAGCGATGACGGCGATCTCGGCCGGCCCGTTCGCCACCGAAGAGCATCTGAGCCTGGCGGAGGAGATGTTCGCCCCGCTCGGCGCCACCATCCGGGTACCGGAGTCACAGCAGGACGCGGTTACCGCGCTGTCTGGCTCCGGCCCCGCGTACTTCTACTACCTGGTCGAGGCGATGACCGATGCCGGAATCCTGCTCGGGCTGCCCCGGCAGGTCGCCCACGACCTGATCGTCCAGACCGCGATCGGCTCGGCGATCATGCTCAGAGAATCGGGCGAGCATCCGGTCACGCTCCGCGAGGCGGTGACGTCACCGGCCGGTACCACCATCAACGCGATTCGGGAACTTGAGAAACACGGGGTGCGGGCGGCCCTGCTGGCCGCGCTCGAAGCCGCTCGGGATCGGGCCCGCGAGATCGCGGCGCAGCAGGTCTGACGCGAGGATCGGATACCGGTGGCGAAGAACTTCACGGTGGGCGAAGCGCGGGCCTTGATCGAGCGCGTCCGGCCGATGCTCGACGATGTCGTGGCGCTGCGGGCCGATCTGGCCGAGTTGCGTGCCGACCTGGCCGCCGAGCGTCCCAGCCGGCATGGCGGGTTGCCCGAGGCCAAGGCGTTCGAGGCAAAGGTGTACGCCCTTCTCGAAAAGATCGCCAAGAAGGGCATCGAGGTCAAGGGCTGGGCTCCGTTGTTGCTGGACATGCCGGGCCAGCGCCGGGGGGTGCGGGTGCACTGGTGCTGGCTGGAAGGTGAGGCCGAGGTCCTGTGGTACCACCGGCAGGACTGTGGCTTCGCCGGCCGCCGGCGGATCTGAACAACGAGGTCAGGGGTCCGCGGGTAAGCCGTCGGCGGGACTGCCGGATGTCGCACCTGGCGTCTAAGCTCGGCGCGTGGAATCCACCCCCGATCCCTCAAACACCTACGGCTCATCTTCAGACCCTGCTCCGATCCCGGTGCCTCGCGTGCCCGCCGACCCCGGCGCGTCCGGTGACGATCACGAGATCGTCGATGGCGAGATGGTGAGCGGGTCGATCAGCCGAGGCGAGGTGGTCCAGGCCGAGGTGGTCTCCACCGGCTTGGATCCGACGGTCGCGATCCCGCCTGAGTTCCCACCCGAGTTCCCACCCGAGTTCCCGGTGGCCGGCGCGCAGGAGTTCACCGCATCCACGGAGCCGGTACCCGGGACCGCCGCGCCGCAGACCGGAACCGGGCCGGTGCCCGACCTGACCATCCCGATCTACCAACCAGGGCACGCATCGCCGTCCTATCCGCAGCCCGGGTATGCCGCGGGCTACACCCAGCCCGGATATCCGGCGCCCGGCTTCCCGGCCAGTGGGTACGCGCCGGGCAGCTACCCGCCACCGTCTGGCTACGGTGCCCCGGCCGGGTCCGGCGTCCCGCCCCAGCCGGCGCCACCCGCGTCCGCGCCACCGTTCGGCATGCCGGCCGCCCCCGTGCCGCCGTATGGCGGACCGGCCGCGCCGCTGTATGGCGTGCCGGCACAGCCGTCGTACGCACCACCCGTCCCGCCCGGCTACCCGCAGCCCCCGGCGCCGTATCCGGGCGGCTTCCCGCCGCCGTACTACCTGCCGCCGTCGGCCCGCCGACCCCGGCGCGGACTGCTGATCGGCGGCATCATCGCCGGATTCGTCGTGCTCGCGCTGTGCGCCGGGCTGCTCGGCTATGGGCTTCCGAAACTGGGCCAGGCCGGGACCCCGACGGCCGGCGAGCCGGTGACCCCGGGTTCCACCGCGACCGCCGGATCCGAGACGCTGACCGATGATCAGCTGTTCCAGCAGACCCTGGCGGCTCAGGGTGCCGCCCTGCTCAAGAGCGATGAGGCTGGCTGGCTGGCGGCGGTCGACCCGGCCGCGAAGTCGGCGATCACCGCGTACAAGCGGTTGTTCCACAACCTGACCCAGATGCACGTCACGGTGTGGCGACCAAGCAGCATCGACTACATCGACCTCTCCACGGTCGCCAAGACGTTCTCGGTCGGGGTGTCGTACTGCTTCGGCACCGCGGAGTGCAGCGGGACCCGGGCCAACTTCAAGGTGTCGGCGCTCAAGCGAAACGGCAAGGTGGTCTTCGAAAGCATCGCCGCGCCCAAGGCGAGCCGGTTCACCAATCAGCCGCTGCCGTGGGAGGTCGCGACGCTGTCGGCGGTCGTCGGCAAGCGGGTGATCGTGGCGGCGTCCAAAGCGTGGTCATTCAAGCTGAAGTCGGCTCTGGCCATCGCCGAGAAGGCGGCCGGTGCCGCCGACGGCTATGCCCAGTGGGGGCGCCCCTCGATGTACGTGGTCTATCTGGCGAGCGCGAGTGAGGGCAAGACCTGGTTCGACGGCGATCTTAAGCACGTCGATGGCGTGTCGTACACGATTTCGCCGACTGACATCCAAATCGTGATCATGATGCCGTACGCGGCCGAGACCGGGTACGCCGGGCCCGGCGGGCTGAACACGGTGATCCAGCACGAGATGGGTCACGTGGTCACGCTGTGGAAGGCGACCGATCGAGCCCATGATCATGACTCGTTCATCGAGGGGATCGCGGAGTACATCGCGTACAACGGCCACACGTCGTGGGCGAAGTACCGCGTCGCCGATACCCGGGCCTACATCCGCAGCGGCAAGTGGTCCCGCAAGTGCTATCTGACCAGCGAGATCACCTCCAACAGCGTGCTCGCGTCGTCTGCGGCGTACGGCATCGGCTACCTGACGATGAAGTACCTCGCGGCCAAGTACGGGCGGACGACGATGCTCAGCTTCTGGGGGGACGTGGAGCGCGACGGCAAGAGCCTGAACACCGCGTCGAAGGCCGAGTTCAGCAAGTCGTGGACCACGGTCAACTCCGGATGTGTCAGCTATGTCCGCCATTCGGTAGGTGCCTGACCCGGTATTCGGCTCCGCGAATACCGCCCTTACGCTGGGACCCATGCGCCGCGAATGGCACCGTTTCAGCAACCCGGGTCTGGATATCGCACGCCCGGTGACCGACTCTGAGGAGATCGAGTCGCTCGGACTCGACGCGTGGCGGACCCTGCCCCGGGAGCAGGTTCCGCCCTGGCAGGACAAGGCCGCCGTCGAGGAGGTCTGCCGCGTCCTCAATACCGTCCCGACGATCGTCGCGCCATACGAAGTGCTCGAACTGCGCTCGCGTCTGGCGCAGGTATGCGAGGGCAATGCGTTCCTGCTGCAGGGCGGTGACTGCGCCGAGACGTTCGCGGACAACACCGAGTCGCACCTGCTGGCCAACGCGCGAACGCTGCTGCAGATGGCGGTGGTGCTCACCTACGGCGCCAGCCTCCCGGTGGTCAAGGTCGCCCGGGTCGCCGGGCAATACACCAAGCCACGGTCCAGCCCGATCGACGTGCTCGGCCTGCCGGCGTATCGGGGAGACATGATCAATTCGCTGGAGGCGACGCCCGAAGCCCGGGTCGCTGATCCGCAGCGCATGATCCGGGCGTACGCGAACGCGTCCAGCGCGATGAACATGCTCCGCGCCTACCTCGGCGGCGGGATGGGCGACCTGCACGGAGTGCACGAGTGGAACAAAGGCTTCGTCACCACCTCGCGCGCCGGTGAGCGGTACGAGGCCCTGGCCGCGGAGATCGACCGCGCCCTGGCGTTCATCCGAGCGTGCGGCATGACCGAGGACGAAGCCCTGCGCACCGTCACGCTGTACTGCTCGCACGAGGCCCTGGCCCTGGAGTACGACCGCGCGCTGACCCGGATCGTCGACGGTAAGGCGTTCGGCCTGTCCGGGCACTTCCTGTGGGTTGGCGAGCGGACCCGGCAACTCGACCACGCGCACATCGACTTCATCTCCAGGATCCAGAATCCGATCGGGGTGAAGCTCGGCCCGGAGACCTCCCCAGAGACCGCGATCGAGCTGTGCGAGCGGCTGAACCCGGACAACGAGCCGGGCCGCCTGACGCTGATCAGCCGGATGGGCAACCAGAAGGTACGTGACGTGCTGCCCCCGATCGTGGAGAAGGTGACGGCGGCCGGCCACAAGGTGGTCTGGCATTGCGACCCGATGCACGGCAACACCCACGAATCGTCGAACGGCTACAAGACCCGGCATTTCGACCGGATCGTCGATGAGGTCCTCGGTTACTTCGAGGTGCACCGCAACCTGTCGACCCACCCAGGTGGTCTGCATGTCGAGCTGACCGGAGATGATGTCACCGAGTGCCTCGGCGGTGCCCAGGCGATCGAGGACGCCGACCTGCCCGGCCGCTACGAAACGGCGTGCGACCCGCGCCTGAACACGCAGCAGTCGTTGGAGCTGGCCTTCCTGGTCGCCGAGATGCTGCGGGGCTGAGCCGTTTCACCAGCCAGATTGGGAGCCACCGTGACCGTCGTTGATCTCCGTAGTGACACCGTGACCAAGCCGGGCGCCGCGATGCGTGCGGCGATGGCGGCCGCGGAGGTCGGCGACGACGTGTTCAGCGACGACCCGACCGTCAACGAACTCGAGGAATACGTGGCCGGCATGTTCGGCCACGAGGCGGCGCTGTTCACGCCCAGCGGGTCGATGGCTAACCAAATCGCCATGCAGTTGTCCGTGCCGCCGGCCGCTGAGCTGCTCTGCGATGCCGACGCTCACGTGGTGACGTATGAGATGGGTGCCGCGTCCGCCTACGGCGGCATCTCGACGCGTACCTGGCCGGCGGTGGGCGGTGACATCGACGTTGAGATGGTGCGCTCGATGGTTCGCGAAGAGGCACCGTTCACCGTGCCGACCCGGGCCATCGCGGTGGAGCAGACCCACAACCGGGCTGGTGGCGCGGTGATTCCGCTGGCGACCTTGCGAGGGTTGCGCGATGTCGCCGACTCCTTTGGCATCGCGCTGCACTGTGACGGCGCCCGGATCTGGCACGCCCACGTGGTCGACGGTGTGCCGCTGCGCACCTATGGCGAACTGTTCGACACCATGTCCGTGTGCCTGTCCAAGGGCCTGGGTGCGCCGGTCGGCTCGCTGGTGCTCGGTACGGCCGAGAAGATCGAACAGGCGCGCATCATCCGCAAGCGCATGGGTGGCGGTATGCGCCAGGTCGGGATCTTGGCCGCGGCCGGGCGGTACGCCCTCGATCATCACATCGAGCGCCTCGCCGACGACCACGCGCGAGCCCGCCGTGTCGCCGAGGCTCTCGAACCGTTCGGTGTCGTCGATGCCGGCCGGGTCCGTACCAACTTGGTGATCTTCGATCTGTCCTCGTTCCCGTTTTCGGCGAAGGAGTTCGCCGCGGCGACCGCCGCCGAGGGCGTTCGGATCTCGACGATGGGCGCCCAGCTTGCCCGCGTCGCGACCCATCTCGACGTTGACGACCATGACATTGAACGCGCCATTGACGTGATCACCGGGATTCTCAAGAGCCGCTAGCGGCTTGGCGGGACTCCCACCTCGGCCGAGCGCTTACGCGGCGCCGTCCGGAGATCAGAGAGCAGCGCGGGGATGTCCCGGATACCCTCACGCTTCGCGTGGCAGTGCGCGGATCGCCGCCCCGATGCGAGCCGCCAGCGCGGCCTGCTCGGCATCCGGTATCTCAAGCACGCCACGCGACGTCATCATCAGGCTGAACTGCTGCTCCTCGTACGGCGTCCCGGGTGGGCACGGCACCAGGTGCCAGTGCAGGTGCGAGTTGCCTTCCTGGCTGCCCAGTGACGCGACGTACGTACGGGCCGACGATACGGCCACCTCCAGTCCTCTCCCGACTAACCGGACGAATCGCATCATGGCGTCGTAGTCGGCGCGAGTCAGGTCTCGGAATACGTGTGACACGTGGCGGCGCGGGCAGGCCAGAACGTATCCGGGCGTCGTCGGGTACCTCGACAAGAACGCGATGTAATCGCCATCCGAATGCACGATGTGGTGCCGGTATTCAGGATCGCCCGCGAGCATGGCGCAGACGAAGCACCGCCCACCGATCACTCGTTGCTCGTACTCGCCGCCGTTGAATGGCACCCGCCGGGATGTCATGTGCCAGCACATTATCGACGTAACGCAACCGCAAAAAGCGCAACGTAGTGTCTGTCCATGGCGGACCTGTTTCGTACGTGCCGGTCAGCACCGGAGTGCAGACCTGCGCGGTTCAGGTCCGGCGCCGGTGCGACGGCGTCTGCCAGGACATCTCGCATCTGAGCGTGGGACTGCTGAGGGCGGCCGGACTGCCCGCGCGGTACGTGTCGAGATCTGCAGCCGACCCGGGACGCCGAACTCGGTGACGCCGTCACCGGGCAGAGCCACGCCTGGGTGGAGTGGTTCGACGGGATTGGCCCGGATTCGATCCGACCAACGGCATCCCGATCGGCAACCGGCATGTGCTTGTCGGGCGCGGTCGCGACTACGCCGACGTACCGCCGTTGAAAGGCGTGTACGCCGGGCCGCACAATACCGGGCAGTCCGTGGCGGTGACCTTGACGCGGGTCCGCTAGCGCAGGTGGCGAGGGCCACGTAGGTTGTTGCGGTGCGTCAACGCAGCCCGGTTCTCCTGTCGGTAGGACTGGTGACGATAGCCGCGATCCAAGTGATCGCATTCGTCGCGGTCTACCGCTTCTTTGTGCTGACCGAGCGCGGGCAGGCGCTCGACACGATCGCGCTGGCCAGCAACGAGCTTGGTACGAATCGGCTGGGCGGGCCGGTAAACGCGGTGCTGAACGCGATATCGGTGGTGGCCGTGGTGATCGCGATGGTGGTGGTCGGGTTCATCGCGCTGGTGCGCCGCCGCGTCGCGCTCGCGGTCACGTCGGTCGTGCTGATCGCCGGGGCGAACGCCACGGTCGAGCTGCTCAAACGGTACCTGCACCGGCCGGACCTGGGCATCGACCCGGAGCGGGCGGTGGCCGGAAACTCGTTCCCGAGCGGGCATACCGCGATAGCCGCGTCGGTGGTGGTGGCGCTGGTGCTGGTGCTGCCGCCGAAGGCACGGGGAGCCGGTGCGGTGATCGGGACGTTCTACGCCGCGCTCGTCGGGGTCTTCACCATGTCGGCGGGCTGGCACCGGCCCAGCGACGCGGTCGGGGCGCTGCTGATCGTGGGCGTATGGGCAGCGCTGGCAGGTATCCTCCTGCGGGTACTGCGCCGCCGGGGTGACCGTGTGGTGGACATGGAGTCGCACAAGATCGCCGGGGTCTCGCTTGCCATGATCGGCCTGATCACGCTGGGCGCCGCGATCATCGGGCTGAACGTCACCGATGACACCGCGAACCGGGCGATGGCCGCCCATCTCTCCCTCGAACACGACGTATCCGCACACCGGATGCTGGCGGCCTACCTGGGCAGTTCGGCCGGCATCCTGGCGGCGGCGAGCATGATGGTGGCGCTGATCTTGCTAACCGTGCACCGGGTGGTGCCGCGTCGGCCGGGAGCCCGGTAGCGCCCTTTCGTTGATCAAGTGCGAGATCTTGAGCACCGGACGCGCTATCGCGGCGGTAACTGCACGACTTCGTGCACCTGATCATGTACTTGATCAGCGTCACGTGCTTGATCAGCGTGCGTCGCCACCAGACGGCCGCCACCAGACGGCCGCAAAATCTCGCAACGTGCGGTAGTAGAGCACTCCGATCGTTCGTCTCTCACATGACGACGTTCGTCACGTACACGACGAACCGAAAGGAGAGCGCTATGGAAACCGTGACCGGTGCGCAGGTCGCCGTCACCCGTACCGTTGCCCTGCCAAGGGACCGGATGTGGGACTTGATCACGGACATCACCCGGATCGGCGAGTGGAGCCCGGAGACCGTCGGCGGTGCCTGGTACGACGGTGCGCAAGGGCCGTACCCGGGGGCCCGATTCATCGGCCGGAACCGCTACGCCGACGCGGATCTGGCGACCGTCACCTGCGTGGTGACCGAGTCAGCGCGGCCCGAGACCTTCGAATGGACGGTGCTGGACGACCGGGGCCAGGTGGGTTCCATCTGGCGGTACCAGCTCACCGACGGTGTCGAGCCTGGGACGACGGTGGTGCGTCACTCGTTCACTCACGGGCCCGGCGAGACCGGTGCCCGGGCCGGCGAGCGGCTGGCGCCGGGTGCCCTGAACCGGCGCTTGGCCGCGCTGTGCAGCCACATGACCGTCACAATCGATGCAATGGTCACCTCTTCGACCGCGATTGGAGCAGCCCGATGAAGTACCTGATGCTCGTCTGCTATGACCCGGACTTCAAGGCGCCGGACGATGATCAGACTCCCGACGTCGACGAGTGGGTGACCGAGATGGACCGCCGGGGCATCCGCCTGATGGGCAACCGGACCCGGCACGCTACCGACGCGACCACGGTCCGCGTACGCAATCGTGAGGTGCTGCTGACCGATGGGCCGTACGCCGAGACCAAGGAACAGATGGCCGGATTCGATGTGCTGGAGTGCACTGATCTGGACGAGGCCATCGAGGTCGCGTCCCGGCATCCGATGGCCTGGGGCGGCATGATCGAGTTGCGCCCGTTCTGGCCGGACAACGAGAGCTAGAGCCGGGTTCGCCGCGCCGACCCGTAGGCGAGGCTGGAGGGAAGGCGGGGCGAGGAAGACGGGGGGACGAGGAAGACGGGGGGACGAGGAAGACGGGGGGAGAGGAAGGCTAGCGTGCCGATGACCGAGTCGGTCAACGACGTGATCGGCCGGGTCTACGCCGACGGCTGGAGCCGGATCGTGGCCACCATGATCCGGTTCGCCGGCGGTGACTGGGACCTGGCCGAGGAGTGCGCGCAGGATGCGTTCGCGCGGGCACTGCAGGTGTGGCCCCGGGCTGGAATACCCGAGCAGCCGCTGGCCTGGCTCACCACCACGGCGCGGAATCGCGCGATCGACCGGATCCGGCGCGCTCGTACCGAGGCGCGGAAGCTGCGGGAGGTCGCGGTGGAACCGGAACCGGCACCGGCGTACGAGTCGGACGGCGACATCCCCGACGAGCGCCTGGAGTTGATGTTCACCTGCTGCCACCCGTCGCTGCATCTGGACGCCCAAGTGGCGCTCACGCTGCGCGGCCTCTCCGGCATGTCGACGGCGGAGATCGCGCGCGCGTTCCTGGTCACCGAGCGGACCATGGGCCAGCGACTGTTCCGGGCCAAGCAAAAGGTCGCCCATGCCGGGATCCCGTTTCGGGTACCGCCCGCGCATCTGCTGCCCGAGCGCCTGCCCGCCGTACTGCATGTGCTTTACCTGCTGTTCAACGCCGGGTACGGCGACCTGAACCGCCGACGTCTGTCCGGCGAGGGGATCCGGCTGGCCCGGGTGCTGGCCGAACTGATGCCGGACGAGCCGGAGGTGGCCGGGATGCTGGCGCTGATGCTGTTGCACGATGCGCGCAGTCCGGCCCGGCTGGATTCGGCCGGCGACTTGCTGACGCTGGACGAACAGGACCGCAGCCGCTGGGACGGCGCGCAGATCGTCGAGGGAACCGAGTTGCTGGAGCGGGCTCTGCGACGGGGGCGTGCCGGGCCATACCAGATTCAGGCGGCGATCGCGGCCTGCCACGCCACCGCGCCGGATGCGGCCGCGACCGACTGGCCCCAGATCGCCGCGCTGTACCAGCGGCTGGCGCGCGTGGCGCCGAGCGTGATCGTGGATCTGAACCGTGCCGTCGCTGTCGGCATGGCCGATGGTCCGGACGCGGCGCTGCCGATGCTGGACGATCTGGAGGCCGACGGAACGCTGGCCGGCTACTACCTTCTTCCGGCCACCCGAGCCGATCTGTTGCGGCGGGCCGGGCGTGCCGGCGAAGCCGCGGCCGCCTACCGCACCGCGCTCGACCTCGCGCCGACCGACATTGAGCGCCGGTACTTGCGGCGCCGGTTGAACGAGATCGGCATCGGCTGAACGAGATCGGCTGGCGGCCGCCGCCGGCCGTGGCGCCGTCGAAGCCCTCCCGGCCGCCGTCTTCCCTGCCGCCGTCCCGGCCGGCTCCGTTAATCGTGGTGTGTTCGGAATTGCCTGGGCGCGGTCGGCGGTCGCCGGACGGATTCCGGCAAAGGGGCAGGTCCAATAAGTCTGTGATGCTAGCTTTGTGTGCTGGCCGACGATGCGCCACGAGAATCCATCGGACATTTCTATCGGGCGTCCGATCGGGCATGCCGATCGGACGCGGTCCTACCGCGCCTCGCAGCCGCGAGCACGGCAGCACTACGCAGGGGGAGCCCGCTATGAGCACCGGCATGGTCACCACGACGGATGGAACGCAGATCTTCTACAAGGATTGGGGCGGGGGGCAGCCGGTCGTGTTCAGTCACGGCTGGCCGTTGACCGCCGACGCCTGGGACGACCAGATGTGGTTCGTCGTCTCCAACGGCTTCCGCGCCATAGCCCACGACCGGCGCGGCCACGGCCGCTCCAGCCAGCCGTGGGAAGGCAACGACATGGACACCTACGCCGACGACCTCGCGGCAGTTGATCGAGCAGCTCGACCTGCGCGACGTCGTGCTGGTCGGCCACTCCACCGGCGGAGGCGAGATCACCCGGTACATGGCCGGCACGGCACCGACCGGGTCGCCAAGGCGGTACTTGTCGGCGCCATCCCGCCGCTCATGCTGCAGACCGACGCGAACCCGGAAGGACTTCCCCGCAGCGTGTTCGACGGGCTACGGGCAAACGTGGAACGGGACCGCTCCCAGTCCTGGAAGGATCTGAGCGCGCCGTTCTACGGCGCGAACCGCGATGGATCCACGGCCAGCCAGGGACTCCGCGACGCCTTCTGGCTGATGGGTATGACGGTCGGTTTCAAGGCGGCGTACGACTGCATCAAGGTCTTCTCGGAGACCGACCAGACCGAAGACTGCAGGAAGATCGATGTACCGACATTGATCATTCACGGCGACGACGACCAGATCGTGCCGATCGGCGCCTCCGCGATGAAGTCCTCGAAGCTCATCAAGGACAGCATGCTGCATGTGTACAAGGGGGCACCACACGGTCTGACCGCAACTCATCAGGATGACTTCAACGCCGATCTACTCGCATTCCTGAAGGCCTGATCGCGACCGGCGGCGGTTGCCTTCCCGGCGACCGGCCGCCGGCGGTCCGCCGCGCGCGGCTAATGTGCGCCCGCGCGGCTAAAGAGCGCCGGTGCGGATCACGCGGGCCAGCCACCGCGCGCTGTCCTTGAGCGTGCGCTGGTAGGTGTCGTAGTCGACCCGGATCAGGCCGAAGCGCTGGGTGTAGCCGCAGGCCCATTCGAAGTTGTCCAGGAGCGACCAGACGAAGTAGCCGCGCACGTCGACACCGGCCTCGATGGCCTGGTGCACGGCGACCAGGTGATCGTGCAAGTATGCGGTGCGTTCCGGGTCGCGGATGGCGCCGTCCGGGTCGACCGAGTCCGTGTACGCGGCACCGTTCTCGGTGACCATCAGGGCCACATCGCCGTAGTCATCCCGGATGCGGATCAGGTTGTCGCGCAGGCCGCCTGGATCAATGGTCCAGCCCATGCCGGTCTGCGGTCCTGGCTTGTCGTGGAAGGCGACGTGGGCCGATCCGATCCAAGGGTTGCGGGCCGCCTGCGCCGACGTCGATGCGGTTCCGCCACTGACCAAGTCCGGCTGGTAGTAGTTGGCGCCGATGATGTCGACCGGCGCCGCGATGTCGGCCAGGTCGCCATCGCGAACGAAACTCCAGTCGCTGATGCCGGCGGTGTCGGACTGGACGTCGGCCGGGTACCTGCCGCGCAGGATCGGATCGAGGAAGAACCGGTTGATCAGTCCGTCGATCCGGCGGGCCGCGTCGATGTCGGCCTCCGAGGCGGTACGCGCCCGGACCGCGGCGACGTTCAGCGCGGCGCTGGTGCGGGCGTCACCAACGTGCGACCGGATCGCCGCGATCGCGAGACCGTGGCCGAGCAGCAGGTGATGAGCGGCGGCGAGGGCGGCGGCCGGTTCCCGGCGACCCGGGGCATGATGCCCGGACCCGTACCCGAGGAACGCCGAGCACCACGGCTCGTTGACCGTGCCCCACAGTGCCACGCGGCCTGCCAGACGAGCGGCCACGTGGCCGGCGTACTCGGCGAAGCGCAGCGCGGTGTCCCGCTCGGGCCAGCCGCCGCGATCCTCGAGGGCCTGTGGCAAGTCCCAGTGATATAGCGTGGCGACGGGTTTGATCCCGTGCCGCAACAGTTCGTCGACGAGCCGCTCGTAGAAATCGAGTCCGGCCGGATTAGGCGTGCCGGTGCCATCGGGCTGGATCCGCGACCAGGCGATGGAGAACCGGTACGAGGTGAGCCCGATCTGGCGCATCAGCCCGACATCCTCGGCGAACCGGTGGTAGTGGTCGGTGGCGAACCGCCCGTCCGAGCCGTCGGCGATGGTCCCTGGGATGGCCGCGTAGGTGTCCCAGATGCATGGCGTGCGGCCGTCCTCGGTGGACGCTCCCTCGATCTGGTACGCGGCGGTGGCCGCACCCCACCAGAAGCCGCTTGGGAACTGCCGGATTTCACCGGACTCGGTGGTGGCGGTGCTCGCGGTCATCCTTGCCCCGTCTCCCGGAGAGCGCTCTCCGTTGCCTCTAGACGGTGCTGGTTGTGACGGCTCCTGTCAAGGTCGGCTTGGATGGCCGTCCAATCGGAGGCCCGGTGTTCGGTAACGGCATCGAAACCCTTGACACCTTCGATTAATCCGGTGAACACTCGGCGCATGCCGGAGAGCGCTCTCCCGCTCTCATGACCAGCTTCATGATCTTGACCCAAGGTCGCCTACCCGTTTACGGACCAAGGCTGGAGATGTCTATGCAGACCGTCGACTTCGGCGCACCCCCACGCCGGGGGATGGCGGCGCAGCGGAAACGTGCGCTCGTCGCCGCGGCCGCCATCGCCGTCCTCGCAATGTTCCTCACCGTCGTGTCCCGTGCCGGATCCGCGCACGCTGCCGGGACCTTGCTGTCGCAAGGCAAGCCGGCCACCGCGTCCTCGATCGAGGGCGCCGGCACCCCGGCCTCGGCCGCGGTCGATGGCGACACCGGCACCCGCTGGTCGTCACAGTTCTCCGACCCGCAGTGGCTGCAGGTCGACCTCGGATCAACGGCCTCCATCGACCAGGTGGTGCTGAACTGGGAGGCGGCGTACGCGACCGCCTTCAAGATCCAGGTGTCGGACGACGCGTCGTCGTGGACCGACATCTACTCGACCACCGCCGGCACCGGTGGCGTGCAGACGCTGAACATCACCGGCAGCGGTCGGTATGTGCGGATGTACGGAACCGTACGGGTGGGCGGATACGGGTACTCGCTCTGGGAGTTCCAGGTCTACGGCACCATCGGCGGCGGCACGTCATCGCCGACTCCGACTCCGACGCCGACTGGCTGCGGCACCACCAACGCCGCGCTGAACCGCCCCGCCGCCGCGTCGTCCATCGAGGGCGCCGGCACCCCGGCCTCGGCCGCGGTTGACGGCGACACCGGCACCCGCTGGTCGTCACAGTTCTCCGACCCGCAGTGGCTGCAGGTGGACCTGGGTTCTACCCAGAGCCTGTGCAAGGTGGTGCTGAACTGGGAGGCGGCGTACGCGACCGCCTTCAAGATCCAGGTGTCGGACGACGCGTCGTCGTGGACCGACATCTACTCGACCACCGCCGGCACCGGTGGTGTGCAGGACCTGACGGTGAGCGGAAGCGGGCGCTATATCCGCATGTACGGAACCGTACGGGTAGGCGGCTACGGATACTCGCTCTGGGAGTTCAGCGTCTACACGGGTAGCGGCTCGTCGACCTCACCGTCACCTACTGTCTCGCCATCGACGTCGCCATCGACGTCGCCGTCATCGGCTCCCGGCAACTGGACCACGGTCTTCAACGAAGACTTCAACGGCTCCGCGGGCACCGGTGTCAACACCTCCACCTGGAAGTACGACACCGGTACGCAGTACCCGAACGGCCCGGCCAACTGGGGGACCAGCGAGGTCGAGACGATGACGAACTCGACCGCGAACGTGGCGCTCGACGGTGCCGGTCATCTCACCATCACCGCCCTGGACAGCGGCGGCAACTGGACCTCCGGACGCATTGAGACGCAGCGTTCCGACTTCGCCGCACCGGCCGGCGGGATGCTGCGGATCAGCGGCGTCATCAAGCAGCCGAACGTGGCCAACGCGGTCGGTTACTGGCCGGCGTTCTGGACTCTCGGCTCCGGCTACCGCGACGACCCGACCACCTGGCCCGGCACCGGCGAGTCGGACATCATGGAGGACGTCAACGGGCACAGCCAGGTCGCCGCCACCCTCCACTGCGGAACCGCGCCCAACGGGCCGTGCAACGAGTACAACGGCATGACCAGCGGCCTGCTCACCTGCCAGACCTGCCAGACCGCTTACCACACCTACTCGGAGATCATCGATCGGTCGCTGACCAACGAGGAGATCCGCTGGTACGTCGACGGACAGCAGGTGTGGGTCGTGCACGAAAGCGATGTCGGCGTGGCGGCCTGGCAGGCGGCCGTCGACCACGGCTTCTTCATCGTTCTTGACCTCGCCATCGGTGGCTCATGGGCGGACGCGGTGTGTGGATGCACCTCACCGCTGGCCGACACCACCTCGGGTGGCCAGATGTCAGTGGACAACATCACGGTGCAGACGGCGAGCGGGCCGGTGCCGCCGCCGATGACCACCCCACCCATCCCGAGCGGCACGAGCACCGTGCACGTCACCGGCGGCCAGGGCAACTGGCAGCTGACCGTCAACGGTTCGCCCTATCAAGTCCGGGGCATCACCTACGGCCCGCCGGCCGACGCCTCGTCGGCGTACATGCGCGACCTCACGGCGATGGGCGTCAACACCATCCGGACCTGGGGAACCGACGGCACCACCCAGCCGCTGCTGGACAACGCCGCCCGGTACGGAATCAAGGTGATCAACGGGTTCTGGCTGAACCAAGGTGCTGACTACGTCAACGACACGACGTACAAGACGGACACGCTCAACACCATCGTCTCGTACGTCAACCAGTACAAGAACCATCCGGGCGTACTCATGTGGGACGTCGGCAACGAGGTCATCCTGACTACCCAGGACCACTTCTCCGGGACCGCGATCGAGCAGGAGCGGATCGCCTACGCGCGCTACGTCGAGCAGGTGGTCCAGGCGATCCACGCGGCCGACCCGAACCACCCGGTGACGTCGACCGACGCGTGGACCGGTGCGTGGCCGTACTACAAGCAGTACACCCCGTCACTGGACCTGCTTGCGGTCAATTCGTACGGCGCCGTATGTGACATCAAGTCGGCGTGGCACAACGGCGGCTACACCAGGCCGTACATCCTGACCGAGGGTGGCCCGGCCGGCGAGTGGGAGGTGCCCAACGACGCCAACGGGGTGCCGACCGAGCCGACCGACGTGGCGAAGCGGGACGCGTACCCGAATGCCTGGGCGTGCCTGACCAGCGACACCGGTGTCAACCTCGGTGGCACGTTCTTCCACTACGGCACCGAAAACGACTTCGGCGGGGTGTGGCTGAACGTGACACCCAACCGGTGGAAGCGGCTGGCCTACTACTCGATCCGCTCCATGTACGGCGGTGACCCGGCGCCCAACACGCCGCCGGTCATCTCATCCATGGCGGTCGGGCAGAACGTGCCGGCCGGCGGCCGGTTCGACGTCAGCGTGAGCGTCTCAGACCCGGACGGCGACCCGATCCGGTACAACCTAATGTTCTCGAACAAGTACGCGGGCGGCGGTACCGGGCTGAGCTGGGCCAGCTTCACCCAGACCGGCTCGTCATCGTTCTCCGTTACGGCGCCGCAGACCATGGGCGTGTACAAGGTCTACGTGTACGCGTTCGACGGCCACGGAAACGTGGGCATCGAGACCAAGTCGTTCAACGTCGTACCGCCGCCGGTCAACGGCACCAATATCGCCAAGGGCAAGCCGGCGACGGCCTCCTCGGAGCAGGCTCCGCTGGACGGCAACACGTTCACCGCCGCCAACGCGGTCGATGGCAACGTCACCACCCGGTGGGCCACCGACTGGAGCGACCCGCAGTGGATCCGGATCGATCTCGGCTCCACTCAGACGTTCCATCACATTCAGCTGGCGTGGGAGGCCGCCTACGGCAAGGCGTACCAGATCCAGACGTCCGGCGACGGCACCACCTGGACGACGGTGTACTCGACGACGACTGGTGATGGCGGCTTCGACGACATCGACGTCACCGGCACCGGGCGGTACGTGCGGATGTACGGCACCGCGCGAGGCACCACCTACGGCTACTCCCTCTACGAATTCGGTATTTACAGCTAGGTGCCGCGCGGCCCGGGTGCCCACGGCGCCCGGGCCGCCTGGTCACCGGACCACCGTGTCAGTGGCGGCCCGGCAAGCGGCGGGTCGCCGGAAACGGTCGGAAATCGCTCTCCGTCACCATGCTATAAAGGCTCATGACCACTGACTCTGCGTCACGGCCCCCGACGTTGGAGCACGTGGCCCGGGCAGCCGGTGTGTCGCGAGCGACGGTTTCGCGGGTCATCAACGGCGTCCGTAACGTCGATCCCGAGATCACCGAGATCGTCAATCGTGCCATTACCGAGACCGGTTACGTGCCCAATCGGGCGGCCCGCAGCCTGGTCACCGGCCGGACCTGGTCGGTGGCGCTGGTGGTGTCCGCGCCCGATCACACCTCGTTCGATGATCCGTTCCTCGGCCGGGCTTTCACCGACCCGTTCTTCGGCCGGATCGCCAGCGGCGCGCTGGCCGAGTTGGGGGAGCGGGGCGTGCATCTGATCCTGTTGCGGGTCAACGGTGCCGATTCGCGTGCCAAGTTGCTGACCTCGCTGCGGCAGGGCGACATCGACGGCGTCATCCTCATCTCGGTCAACGACAACGATCCGCTGCCGCGACTGCTGACCGAGGCCGGGGTGGCGGTGGTGCTGTTCGGCCGGCCGGCCGAATCGCTCGCGATCAGCTACGTCGACGTCGACGAGCGAGCCGGGGCCGCGCTGGCCGCGAACCACCTGGTGCAGCGCGGCTGCAACCGCGTGGCCACCATCTGCGGACCGCTGCACACCCCGGCCGGCGCCGATCGTCTGAGCGGTTTCCGCGACGCGATGGCACGCCACGGGCAGCCGTTCGTGCCGGCCGTCGAGGGCAACTTCACCCAGGATGCCGGTGAGTCCGGCATGCTGCTGCTACTTGATGACGAGCCGGACATCGACGGGGTTTTCGTCGCCAATGACCTGATGGCTCAGGGTGCGGTGCTGGTGCTGCGGGAGAACGGTAAGCGGGTACCGGACGACATCGCCGTCGTGGGGTTCGACGATTCCAGCGCGGCACTGGCCAGCCGGCCGCAGCTGACCACGGTCCGCCAGCCGGTGGAGGACATGGCGGCCGAGATGGCCCGCCTGCTGATCGGCCGGATCGAGTCGCGCGAGCAGCGGGTGACCTCGGTGATCTTCGACCCGACCCTGGTGGCCAGGGATTCGGCCTGACGGCGGCCGACGGCTAGCCGCCGGATCGCCGGTCGAGGGTTCGCCGCATTACCACCCGCCGGCCGCCGCGTGCCGCGTGCTCGATGAATCCGGCCCTCTCGAACAGCGTCACGGTGCCGGTGAACACGTCACCTCCCGGGTTGCTCCGGTTGTCGACCGGGTAGCCCTCGACGGTGGCGGCACCCATCCGCCGGGCATAGGCCACCGCCGCGTCCAGCAGCGCGCCGCTGATGCCGCGCCGGCGGTGTCCCCGCTTGACGAAGAAGCAGGTGACCGACCAGACGCCGGCCTCGTCCGGGTCGGTCGGTTTCAGGTGCGGCGACCGCAAGATCCGGGGGTACGCCGGGCGCGGCGCCACCGCGCACCAGCCGACCGGTTCGGCGTTCAGGTACGCCAGCACGCCGACCGGCGCACCGGATCCGACCTCCTGGCCGAAGGCGGCACGGTTCGCGTCGTTTCCGGCCGCCCATTGGCTCGCCGAGACCCGCCACCACATGCACCAGCAGCCAGAGATGGCGCCGTTGGGGCCAAAGAGTGCCGCCACGTCCGCCCACTGGGCCGGACCGACCGGGCGGATATCCAGGGTGCCGGGGTCGAGGGTGCCGGGGTCGAGGGTGCCGGAGTCGTGCCGGCGCCGGCCGGGTGAGCCGGTCATGACGGTGTGCGGGTCAAGATGATCGGCGCTGTCATGGTGAGAGGTCGCCAGGATCGATCAGGCCGGCCAGGAACTTCACCATGATCACGATGGCGATGACGGTGGCGACACTTCCGACGATGGCGGCCACCGCGCAGCCCCACCCGGGCCGGGGCGGTTTGGCATCGTCCCACGAGTCCACAAGGCGACGGTAATCCACCGGTATGACACCGGCCCATGTGAGCCAGGATCCGGACCGCTGAGCAGGCCTGACAGCCGATCTAGATCGCAGGCGGCCGGACCGCCTGGGGAAAGGTGAACAGTTGGTCCGGGTCGTACTGCCTCTTGATCTGCTGGAGCCGCGGATAGTTCGCACCCCAGTAGGCGTCGCCGTAGTCGGTGATAGTGGGATCGGCATAGTTGACGTACGCGCCGTTTCCCATCCACAGAGCCATGGTGTTACGGAACGTCCGGACGTATCCGTCATAGGCTGTCGGCTGCATGCCGGTTCCGTATGTTGCCGTGTACTGAACGATAGCCGTAGCGTCCCGGTGCCCGAACGCGGTCGCGGATGTGTCCTGGTCGAGCACCGCACCGCCGAGTGCGTCGAACGACACGCCACCTTCGATGAGCCCGGTCAGGTTCATCGCGGCGCTGGCGTTGTCCACCGTGGTCTTGATCGCCAGCGCGTTGAGCTTGCCGTAGAGCACCGACGAGGTGGCGGCGAACGCCTGCCTGTTGGTCGGGCTCAGGGCGCTGGCCAGGCAACTGGCCGCGTCGGTACCGGAGCAGCCGGCCTCCAGGAACATCGCCTCGGCGTAGGTGTGCGAGTGCACCGAGGTGGTCGCCGGCTTGGGCAGCTTGGACAGCAGCGGCTCGACCTGCTTGTCCAGATCCTTGGCCGCGCCGATCCAGGTGCCGGCGACCAGGGCGGTCTGGCTCGCCGAGCCGGGATCGCTCAGCAGCTTGCAGGTCGACGTGATGCGCCGGTCGGCTCCGCCGATCCAGTCCTGCCAGGTCGCCAGCATCAGGTTGGCCTGCTCGAACGGCCAGGCGTAATAGAACGTGTGCACGGTCGGCGCCGGCCTGACCGCGACGGTAAAGGCGGTGACCGCGCCAAAGCTGCCACCACCGCCACCACGGAGCGCCCAGAACAGATCACTGTCCTTGCTGGAATTCGCCTGGCGGGGCTTCCCGTCGGCGGTCACCACGTCGACGGCGCGGACCGCGTCGCACGTGAGACCGTACGCGCGGGTCAGCACGCCGACCCCGCCGCCCTGCGCCAGACCGGCGATACCGACGGTCGGGCAGGATCCGGCGGCCAGCGCCACACCCTTGGCGGCGAGCGCGGCGTAGACGGTGGCGAGCTTGGCCCCGGCCCCGATCCGAGCGGTCTTGCTGGCCGGGTCGACGACCACCGAGTTCAGCTCGGAGACGTCCACGACCAGTCCGGGAGTGGTGGACCAGCCGGCATACGAGTGGCCGCCGGAGCGGAGCACAAACGGGTATCGGTGCGTGGCCGCGAACGAGATCGCGGCTGCCACGTCGGCGTCGGTGGCGCACCGGGCGATTGCTGTCGGGTGCGCGGCGGCGTCGAACCGTGGGTTGTAGAGCCGGGCCGCGGCCGGGTATGCCGCGTCGGTGGGCTGCAGTACCGCGCCGTGCATATTGCGGGCCAGATCGGACCAGGGCGGCGCAGACGGCAGCGGGGTTTCGGACGGCGCCACCGTAGTAGGGCCGGTAGACAGCGACGGCGACCGTGACGGCGGGGATGGTGACGACGGATCCGGGCTCGGTGTCGGCGCGGCCGTGGGCGTGTGGTGCTTCCCGCAGGCTGCCAGGACACCGGCGGCACCGACGCTGCCGGCGAGGCGCAGCACGTCACGTCGAGACAAGCGGCCCATGGCGAGCGAGACTAGTCGGCCAGCCTGGCGCGTGCACGCCCGGCTCGCGGCGCGTTCCGCATATGGTCCACGGAGGATGAACCGCGAACAGGTGACGGCGGATCCGCTGTCGCTGGAACGGATCCGCCGTCAGGACTGGGACCTGCGGTTAGCCGGCCTGGGGGTGCTCCGTCACGGTCAGCAGGTACCGGGGATCGCCCAGCTTGTCGATCAGTTCCAGCTGGGTTTCCAGGTAGTCGATGTGGTCTTCCTCGTCGGCGAGGATGTCCTCGAACAGCTTGGCCGAGGTGATGTCACCGATCGACCGCATGTATTCGGCGCCACGCCGGAGCCGGTCGACCGCCTCCACCTCGATCTTCATGTCGCATTTGAACTGCTCCGGCACGGTCTCGCCGATCCGTAACGGCGACAGCTTCTGATAGTTCGGAAGGCCTTCGAGAAAGAGGATCCGGTCGGTAAGGATCTCGGCATGGCGCATCTCATCGAGGGACTCGGCGCGAGTGTGCGCGGCCAGCGCCGAGTGCCCCCAGTTCTCCTGCATCTTGGCGTGCAGGAAGTACTGGTTGATCGCGGTCAGTTCCGCGGTCAGTTGCTCGTTCAGGAACTCGATGACCCGCGCGTCGCCCTGCATCGGCCTGCCTCACCTACCCATCGAAACCTGCCGACCGAAACCTGCCGACCGAAACCTGCCGACCCGAAACCTGCCGGTCAAACCCCTGCCGGTCAAAACGCCGGACGCGACCGGCCGCGTCGACGTCGGCTGACACAGCGCTCACCAGCACAGCGCTACCGAATCGGTCCAATCGCAGCATAAGCACAAAGTCGATGGAAACATGCGATCGCCACGCAATCCGTCCGAAAGGTTAGGTGGGCCGGCCGGGAGTGGTTACGCGGCCGGCGCCAGCTCCACCGCGGTCTCCTCGTCGATCAACTCGCAGATCCGGTCCAGGCAGGTACCACAACCGGTACCCGCACCGCACGCGGCTCCGACGGACTCCTCAGTGCGGGCGCCGCATTGAATGGCGGCGCGAACCTCACACTCAGTGATCCGCTCGCAGATGCAGGCGTACACCGGCGGCTCCCTTGCTCGGACCTATCTCAGTAAGGGTCGCCTAACTTGGCGTCATCCGCAAGCCCGCTGTGACCGGTCTCACCGGCGCGCCAAGATGGCGTATTCGCAGCTCACGCCTTGGTTGGCGGGCTCGTCCGGGCGCGCAGGCGGGCCAGGACGGCGATGTCAGCGGCATGGCCCGCCGAGCCGGTGCTCGGCGTTTCCACGATCATCGGTACGCCCGCGGTGGCGGCGTGCGTGAACAGCTCAGCGAACGGCTCCTGGCCGATCTGCCCGGCGCCGATGTTCTCATGCCGGTCGCGAAGCGAGCCGCACGGATCCTTCGAGTCATTGACATGTACCAGCCGCAGGCGGCCCACCCCGCATGTGGCGACGAGCGCGTCCAGAGTCCTCGACATGCCACCCGGCTCGGCCAGGTCGTGGCCGGCCGCCCACGCGTGGCAGGTGTCGAAGCAGACGCCCAGCCATGGGTGGGCGTCGACGGCGGCGAAGTACGCGGCGAGCTGCTCTACCCGGGCCGCCATCGAGCGACCGCCGCCCGCGCTCGGTTCCACCAGCAGCCGGGGGCCACCGCTTTCCATGGCCCGGTCGAGGATCGGCCCGAGCGCATCGCGGACCTGCCGGAAGGCCGCGGGCGCGTGCGCCTCATCGACTGAGCTGCCGGCGTGGAACACCACCCCGGAGGCGCCGATCGCGGCACCCCGCGCTACCGAGTGGGCGAGGGTCCGTGCTGAGTTGGCCACCGTGGCCTCGGTCGGCGACCCCAGGTTCACCAGCAGCGAAGCGTGCACGAAGGTGGGAATCCCGCGGCCGGCGCACGCCTTGGCGAACTCGGCGTCCTGTTCCGGATCACCAGCCGACAGTGCCCACCCTCGCGGGTTGCCGACGAACACCTGCACCGCCTCCGCGCCGGCCGCGTCCAGGTACGGCACCGCCGCGCGCGCCAGCCCACCAGCTGTCGGCGCGTGCGCGCCGAGCGGGCGGTCCATTGCGATCAGGGGTAGATCCACAGCTGGACGTGCGTTCCCTGGGGCTCGACCGTGCCGGGCGCGGGCGACTGGTTGCGGACCTGCCCACCCGCGTCGAAGACCTTGTCGGCGATGAATCCGGCGTCTTGAAGGATCTTTGCGGCCTGGTCGAACGTGAGGTTCTTGTTGGTCACGTCGGGTACCGGTGCCTGCGGCGGCCCGGTGCTCACGGTGAGGGTGATCTGGGCACCCTTCAGCACGCCGGAGCTGCCCTGCGGCGACTGGGAAATGACCGTCCCGGCCGGCTTGGAGCTGGCCTTCTGCACCTGAGCCACCACGAGGCCGAGGCCGCTCAGTTGGGCTGCGGCGGTGCTGTAGTTCTGGCCGACCACGTTCGGAACGGTGATCGGGGCCTTGCCCTTACTTACCGTCAGCGTCACATCCTGACCTGGCGGCAGCATCGTGCCGGGCTTCGGGCTGACCGATATGACCACGCCGTTCGGGATCGAGTCGCTGTACTTGTCGACCCGTTTGGCGACCAGATGCAGCGCGGCGATATCGGCGACGGCGGTGTCGTACTGCTTGCCGGTCTCGTCCGGGACCGCGTAGATCTCCGGGCCCTTGGAGAGGGTCAGCGTGATCGTGCCGCCACGCAAGATGCGGTCCTTCGCGGCGGGCGCCTGGCGCATCACGGTGCCCTTCGGGATCTTCGCGTCGAACGCGTCCGGCGCGTACTCGACCTTGAAACCGGCCTTGGTGGCGGCGGCCGTCGCCTGCGACTTCGTCAGGCCGGCCAGATCCGGTGCCGAGGTGTAGCGCCCGGAGCCGAACCACCAGCCGGTGAGCGTTACCACCAGCGCCAGGACGCCGAGCACGCTGTAGAACGTCCGGCGGCCGTTGGGCCGGGACATGAACTGCCGGAACCACTCCACCGCCGGGTTTGCGGCGGCTCCGCGCCCGGGGTAGGCGGTAGCACGCGGTGACGGCCGCCGGCCGCTGGACCGGGCCGGTGCCGATCGAGCCGCATGCGATGTGTAGGGGGCGCCGGACGACGGCGCCGCCCGTCGGGTGCGCTGGTCCTCCGACCGCCCGGGCAAGCGAGCCCAGGACGGCCGCTCGTCGCCGGACACCGGTCCGACGTTGTCGACCATCACGGTCGGCTGAGCGATCGTTCTGCCTCGCAGGCTGGCGTCCGCCTCGACCATGTCGCGCGCGGTCTGGACCTCGGCGAGCATGGCTCCGGCATCGGTGGGCCGGTCGTCGGCCAGACGGCGGGTCGCGCGGACCACCAGGTCGTCCAGGTAGCCAGGGATCTCAGGTACGTACTTGGACGGGCGCGGCACGTCCTCGTCAACGTGCCGCCACGCGACGTCGAGGGGCTTTCCGCCGTCATAGGGAACCCGTCCGGTGAGCATCTCGAACAGCACGATGCCGGTGGAGTAGACGTCGGTTCGAGGATCGGCGTAGCCGTCGGTGACGAGTTCCGGCGCGACATAGGCCACGGTGGCGAGCAACTGCCCGTCGCCATCCTCGGCACTCGCCTCGACGGCCCGGGCCAGGCCGAAGTCGGCCACCTTCACGACCGCGTCCATCAGGCTATTGGTGCCCGGGGCCTCGGCGATCAGCACGTTTTCCGGCTTCACATCCCGGTGGACCAGCCCGGCCCGGTGCGCGGCGGCGATGGCGGCGAGCATCTGCTCCAGGACGGCGAGCGCCTCGACCGGCTCCAGACGCCGGAGATCGGTGAGCATGTCACGCAGCGTGCGGCCGCGCACGTACTCCATGACCAGGTACGGCGCGCCGTCGTGGGTGCCCTGGTCGTAGACGGCGACCACGTTGGGGTGGGTCAGCCGGGCAATGGTCTTGGCTTCACGGGTGAAGCGATCCACGAATCGGGGGTCGCCGGCCTGGCCCGGGTGGATTATCTTCAACGCCACGGTGCGTTCGAGGCGCTCGTCCACAGCGGCGTACACCGTAGCCATCCCCCCGCGGGCGACGAGCCCGCGGACGCGATATCTTCCATCGACGAGCGTGCCGATGAGCATGTCCGCGACCTTCGTATCCATCGGCAGGCAGTCTAGGCGTCGGCAGGGCTCGACGTCGACACACTGGGGCTTGGCGGCATACTGGGCGATTCTGGGACGCCGCCCAGGCCGGGCGCCGGCTGCGGGCTAGCAAGCGGGCCCGGCTTCGGCGCTGTGGACGGCCCCGGAGTCAGGCTCCGCGGTGGCTCGGCGCTCTGCTCCCATCTCACGGTGCTGGCCTGGGTAGATATCAACGTGCCTGTCCCTTCCGAAGATGTGCCCGCCCCTTGGCGAAAAAGCCGGTTAGCTCGGTGGACTGACAGGTGCCAGCATCGTCAGCATCAGCAGCAGCGCGGACTGAAGCACGACCAGGATCGACATGACGGTGGCGGCTCCGGCTACAAATCCGGCCCACCGCGGCCCGGCCTCGGCGGCGTTGCGCCGGATCGCAACCCAGCCAAGCAGGCCGCTGGCGCCGGCCAGCCCCATGCTGATCACCGCGATTACCTGGACGTGGTTGGCCGGGCTGTCCGCCGCGCTTGGGAGCAGGGACGCTGCCTGGACGGCCACGAACCCGCCGAACGCCTGCGCGGCGGCGAAGACGAACGCCGCCAGGGCCAGCGCCGGCCCGGAGGTGAGGGCGGACCATTCGCTGGTACCCCCGGCCGGGTCGGCCGCTATGGCCCCTGTCGCCCCCGTCCCGGTGGCACCGGCAGCCGGTTCGGATTGTGCGAAGGCGCCCGCGATGATCGTCGCCTCACTCTGGCGGGACCACGCGTCCGGCTCGGCGGCCCCGGTGTCGATCGGGTTATCGGTGCTCATCGACGAAACGGTAGTGGTTTGCGACGTCTCGTGGTGTGGCCAGCGCTCGGCATGGCATCGTGGAGCGGTGAGTAATCCGAACGCCGCGGCGTCGATCGTCGAGCCGGCCGGGTGGCTGGCCCTGCCAGACGTCGCCGAGATGCTTGATCTCAAGGTCACCAAGGTGCACCAGATGCTGCGCGAGCACGCGCTCATCGCCGTCCGGCAGGACGGGGTCCTTCGAGTTCCGGCCGAGCTAGTCGCGAATGCCAACGTCCGCAAGCACCTTCCCGGCGTGCTGAACCTGCTGCATGACTCTGGGTACAACGACGAAGAGGCGCTGCGGTGGCTGTACACCGAGGATCCGTCGCTGCCCGGTACCCCGGCGACCGCGCTCGGTGGACCGGGCGCCACCGAGGTGAAACGGCGCGCGCAGGCGCTCGGCTTCTGAGCCCGGGCCGGGCCTTCGGTCGTGCCCGGACCGGCCGCCGGTAGCGTTGCCTCGCGCGGCGGCCCGAACGGGCCGGTCCGGTGACCACGAGGCGGGGCGGAATGCGGCATCTCACGTACGTCGGCGTGCTGGCCGCATGCCTCGCCGGTGCCATCTGGCTGGAACCGGTACTGCACGTCGCCGTGATCCGCCGATGGCGCCGGCTCGGCCTTACGCTGCTGATCGTGGCGGTCGTCTTCTCGGCCTGGGACGTCGCCGCCATCGCGGCGGGCCACTGGTTCTACGACCGGACGCAGATGCTGCCGGTCACCCTGCCCGGCGGCTTGCCGCTTGACGAACTGCTGTTCTTCCTGGTGGTGCCGTTCTGCTCAATACTGGGGTTCGAGGCGGTCCGCTCGGTCCTTCGCTGGCCGGCCGGCGATGAGCCGCCGGAGCGTCGCCCATGACATACACCGCCGCCGTGCTCATCGCGCTCGCCGCTTCGCTTGCGGTGGATCTGCTGGTGCTGCGGACGCGCCTGGTCACCCGCGGGGTCTTCTGGTGCACGTACCCGATCATCTTGATCTTTCAGCTGGCCGCCAACGGCGTCCTAACCGGACGGGGCATCGTGCGCTACGCACCGTCGGCGATCATAGGATGGCGCGTCGTCCACGCGCCGGCCGAAGACATCGGGTTCGGGTTCGCCCTGGTCCTGACCACGCTGTCGATCTGGGTGTGGCTGGGCCGGCGCGGCATCGATAGGGAGGCGCGGTGAGCGAGGGCAACAGGCCCAGGCGATGGTCGCTGTCGTCCGTGTCGCACCATTCCCTGCTGCTGGCCGCGGGCATCGTCGTGACGCTGCTGCTCCTGGCCTTGGGTTTCGCGCGCTGCTCGTACCAGCCACCGGCGACCCTGAACGCGCCGCGTGCCACCACCGTCGCCACGCCGAGTTCGGGCCTGCCGACGGTAACGGTCGCCGATCTGCCGCCGGAGGCGCGCGGCACGCTGGTGCTGATCGACAAGGGCGGACCGTTCTGGTACAAGCAGGACAACACGATCTTCGGTAATAACGAGGGCCGGCTGCCGGAGCGGCCTCGGGGTTATTACCACGAGTACACCGTTCCAACCCCAGGTTCGCCTGACCGGGGTGCACGCCGCCTGATCGCGGGCGAGGATGGCGACATCTACTACACCGACGATCACTACGACACCTTCCGGCAGGTCATCCGGTGAACGAGGCATGGGCAGCCATGTTCGACGGCTCGCTGGTGCCGGGCCGATACTGGCTGGCCGGCTCGGTCTCGCTGCGCGCCGTCCGGGCGGAGATCGCCGCGGCCGGCTGGTACTCCGGAGTGATCAGCGGCCGTGCCGTGACCGGGCGATCAGAGTTGTTCGCGCAGTTCGCGGCCGGATTGCGGTTTCCTGGCTGGTTCGGGCACAACTGGGATGCCTTCGCCGACTGCCTGCGAGACCTGTCATGGCTGCCCGGCGCCGGAGTGGCGGTCCTATGGCAGCACTATGCCATGTTCGCCCGATCGCGGCCGGAACTGGCCGAACGCGCCGGCGCCATCCTGGACGAGGCGATCGAAGCGCGAGTGGAGATGGACCTCCCGCCGCTGTACGTGATCTATCCGGGATCTCGCGATGGTGCTAGCGGTCCCGGCGCGTGGCGGCTTCGACCAGCTGATTGAGCACCTCGGCAGCGTCGGCCGCGAGCGGCACCGAGCCGATGGCGCCGCGAGCCACGGCCGCCAGTTCGGAGATCCGGACCTCGGTACGGACCCGGGCTCCGGAGTCTTCGATGATCCGGCGCAACCGGCCGATGCGCTCATCGTCCAGCTTCGTATCGCCCAGGTCCTCGCGGATCACCCGCGCGTCGTCCGGGTCGGCATGCTCGTAGGCGGAGGCGATCAAGAAGGTGCGCTTGCCCTCGCGAAGATCGTCACCGGCCGGCTTGCCGGTCTCGGCCGGGTCACCGAAGACGCCGAGAATGTCGTCGCGCAGCTGGAATGCCTCACCCAGTGCCAGGCCGAACCGGGAGTAGGCGGCCTCGATCGGCGCCGATGCGCCGGCCACCGCGGCACCCATCAGCAGCGGCCGTTCCACCGTGTACTTCGCCGACTTGAACCGTGCCACCTGGCTCGCGCGGTGAACCGACATCTCTCCCGTAGCCTGAGTCAGCACGTCCAAGTACTGGCCGACCATGACCTCGGTACGCATCTGGTCGAAGACCGGCCGGGCACGGCTCAGCGCGGCCTGGTCCAGACCCGCCGCGCTGAGCATCTCGTCGGACCAGACCAGGCACAGATCGCCGATCAGGATCGCCGCCGCCTCGCCGAAAGAGCCGGACCCGCCATGCCATCCGGCGTCCCGGTGCTGACGTTCGAACCGGCGGTGCACCGCGGGCTCGCCGCGGCGGGTGTCCGAGGCGTCCATCACGTCGTCGTGGATCAGGGCGCTCGCCTGGACCAGCTCCAGCGCCGCGAAGGCCGCGACCGCGGTGTCGCGGTCCCGGCCACCGGCACCCCGGTAGCCCCAGTAGGCGAACGCCGGTCGCAGCCGCTTGCCGCCGCCGAGTACGAGCCCGTCGATCGCGTCCGCGACGGCGGCCAGCGACCCGTCGATGGCGAGCAGGTTGGTGCGCTGGCCGGACAGGAACCGGCCGAGCGCCGACTCAACGCGTCGTCGCAGGTCATCGCGATCCGTTGGGGCTGTGCTCACCTGAGGGACGGTATCTTGTCATCCGCACCGGAGTGCATTGGAGGCGGCCATCGGTGCCGGCCTGCACCCTCACTTCGATCATCCGCCATGGCGGGCTGGTCGCCACCCGCCGGCGATTACGGGTGACGATCGCGGCCGCCTCGATCCGTGGCACCGGTACGCCGAGGACGTCGGCCAGCCACGGTCGCCAGAACCGGGTCGGGATTCGCTCCTCGCGCTCCCACCGGGAAATCTCGTGCCGGCTGAGCGTCGGCAGCCCGGCCACCTCGCAGAGCCGTGTGGCGAGCCGGCCCTGGGACAGCCCGATCGCGTGGCGACGCCGCAGCAACAGCGGTCCGAGCGATTCGTCCGGTGGCCAGGCGTGGGCGCGGATGGCGGTCGCGGGCGGTGGTGCTGGAAGAACTGACATGTGCAGACCCTTTGTCTTGACATTCCGGTCAAGACCCCCTGTGGCGGCCGGCACCATGGTTCGCGACCCCCGGGTGCCGCCGCCGGAACCGTTCTATCGCGCCGGTACGACGGTTTTCCGCGGGCCGGCCGATCCGGAGCGTCGATCCGGCCCGCCGCCGGCCGGCCGCGCAAATGGCCCCCGCTTCTGGCCCCTCCCAAACCGGGCCGGCCGGAGTTGGCTCAGCGTCGCGGGCTCGGACGTCGGGCCGGTCCGGAAGGGGGACACGATGGTGGACGATCGTCGGCCGGCGGCGCTTGCCGCGCGTATCGCGAATATTCTCGGGGGCCAGCTGCCGGTGCCGTACGTGGTACGAACCGGGGTTTGGGTGGACGGCTGCGGCGAGTCGGCGATCCGGCCGGCGGCGGTGGTCACCGCGGGAGCCGGTCAGGATGACGACCGTATCGACGTGATGTCGGTCGGGACCGTGGTTGACGTCGGTGCCCGGGCCCGCTCCGGGTCCCCGGCACGGAGAGCGTATGACCGGGCCGGACTGCGCTGCCGGTGGCGGATCGAGATCAGTCAGTTTCCCGGGTACCGCGGCCCGGTGCCGGTCTTGTTCGTGCGCTCCCGGGTCGGCCCGGCCTGGCGCGAGCGGTTCCTGCTGCGGGGGACCGCCCATGCCGTACCGGTCTGCCTTGCCGCAGGCCATCGTGCGCCCCGATGGGCCTCGGTCGTGGTCGACCCCGGCTGGCTGGCGGGCTGATGATCAACGACACGGTGACCCAAAGGCTGGGATTGTCACCGAGCTGGTGGGTAATGGGCGGATACAGTCGGTGTGTGGCACTCGGACTCCCTTCGATCATGCCCGGCGGACACGCGTCCATCGGAGATCTCGTACGCGACCCCGCGCCCACCTTCTCCTTCGAGTTCTTCCCGCCCCGCAGCGCCGAGCAAGCCGCACAGCTCTGGAAGGCGATCCGCGAGCTGGAGTCGCTCCGGCCGTCGTTCGTCTCGATCACGTACGGGGCGGGCGGGTCGACCCGGGACAACACGGTTGCCGCCACCGAGCAGATCGCCACCGAGACCACCCTGCTGCCGATGGCACACCTGACCGCCGTGAACCACTCGATCGCCGAGCTACGTCACATGATCGGTCGGCTCGCTGACGCCGGCGTGCACAACGTGCTGGCCGTCCGCGGTGATCCGCCGGGCAACCCGTCCGGAGAGTGGATCAAGCATCCCGACGGCGTACGGTACGCATCCGAGCTGGTCCGGCTGGTCCGGGAGTCCGGCGACTTCAGCGTCGGTGTCGCCGCGTTCCCGTACAAGCACCCGAGGTCGGCGACCATCGAGGACGACACTCGAAACTTCGTCGCCAAGTGCCGCTCGGGCGCCGATTTCGCCATTACGCAGATGTTCTTCGAGACCGACGACTACCTGCGGCTGCGCGATCGGGTCGCGGACGCCGGCTGCGAAACCCCGATCGTCGCCGGAGTCATGCCGGTGACCAACATCGGAACCATAGCCAAGTCAGAGAAGCTGTCCGGCGCGCCGTTCCCGCGCGCGCTCGCGGCGCAGTTCGAGCGCATCGCTGATGATCCCGCCGCGGTCCGCAAGCTCGGCATCGAGCAGATGACCGGCATGTGCGCGCGGCTTCTGGACGAGGGCGTTCCCGGCATCCACTTCATCACGTTGAACCGGTCGACCGCGACGCGCGAGCTGTGGCGGGACCTGTCCGCCGTACGCGTGTAGAGGGGCCCTCAATGCCGGTGACGTTGCCGAGCTGGGACGAGTACGCACCAATGTGGGCTCGCCTGCACGGCGGCGGCGACCCGAGGCGGGCACGCACGACGGTACGGGGCTGGCTGAGGTTTGGTTACACGATCGCACGGACGTGTGCGCGGCTGCGGATCCGCCCGGGCGCGATCACCGCGACGGGGTTTCTCGCGAGCATTGTGGTGCCGGTGTTCGCGGCTCAGGGACCGCCGTGGCTGCCGCTGGCTGCTCTGATGGTGGTGGTGGCCGCGCTCGCCGACACGGTTGACGGTGCTCTCGCGATCATCACCGATCACACCACCCGGCTCGGCTATGTCTACGACTCGGTCGTGGATCGCCTGGCGGAAGTGATCTGGCTAGCGGCGTTCTGGCTGGTCGGAGTGCCGGCTTATGTGGTCTTGATCGCCGGGGCCCTGACCTGGATGCACGAGTACGTGCGTGCCCGAGCGAATGCCGCCGGCATGACCGAGATCGGCGGAGTCACGCTCGGGGAGCGCCCGACCCGGGTGATCCTGACCGCGGTCGGCCTCGCGCTGGCCGGCCCGGTGGGGCTTGCCAGCCCGGACGTGGGTGCCGGCGTGGCGACCATCGCCGTCGCGGTCTGGATCGTTCTGTCGCTGCTGGGTTTCCTGCAGCTATTCGCGACGATTCACCGGGTTCTGCATGGCCGCCGGTGGCCGCCCTGGTCGGTACGCGGCAAACCGCCGGGTGCCGATCGGGCCGTACCGCAACCGTCGGCCGAGGCGTTCGCGGCTTCCGAGCCGCCGGTAACCCGGTGGCCCGAATCCTGGGCCGCCCCGGCGGCCGATGAGGAGCTGCGGCGAGCCGTCGCCGAGATGGCCGAGCGACCGCGCACCGGTGCCGTCTACACGTCGAGCGCGACGGATGATGAACCGCCGCGAGGGCGGCACGCCGTCGCCGACTAGGACGAGTTAGCCGACTAGGACGAGATAGGGGTCACCGGCGTGCGTGCCCGGTGCCATCAAGCAGGTTTGGCGCCCGTCAGCAGTCGCGGCCTCCCCAGAATCGCGAAAGCGCGCGCGTCGCCCGGAAAGTAGAAGTTGCGCAGCACGTCGACGAATGAGAACCGCCGGTAGAGCCGCCACGCCCGGGATGCGTTCTCGTCCGCCTCCGGGGTGGAGAGCAGTACCTGCGTTCCGGAGGCCATGTGCAGCAGCGCGCTGAGCTGGCTGGCGCCGATGCCGTACCCCTGCGCGGCGGGCCGGACGTGCAACTCGACGATCTCGAAGCAGTCGGTGAGCCAGTGCTTGCGCGCGTCCCGCGAGAGCCCAGCCCGTACCTGGTCATGCCACCATTGGCCGCCGGCGGAGGTGTATCCGTACCCGAATCCGATCAGCTGACCGCTCTCGTCCAGCGTCGCGACCGCCCGGAACCCGGGCCGGGTGACGTGCGTGGCCACGTAGCCGCGCCGGGATTCCAGCATGGCCGGGCCGTACCCCATGGCCTGGCCGTAGACGGCGACGACGTCGTCCAGCCGGTGCGCCATGTCGGCCCCGGTCCACGCGACGAGTCTCATGTCGGCAGACGCTACGTCACGCGACTTCGGTCGGTGTGCCCGCGGTAATGCGAACCAGCTCGCGGAAGGTGGTGGGAAACACGGCATGTGGGATGCCGCCGGCCGCCCACACCTCGTCGTACTGATCAAGAGCGATGTCGACCAGGGTCCGGATCGGTTTCGGGTGGCCGAGCGGAGCCACGCCGCCGATCACTTGGCCAGCATGATCACGTACGAAGTCCGGGGCGGCTCGCTTCAGCGCCGTTGCGCCGAGGACCGCCGCCACCTTGGCGGTGTCCACTCGATGTGCCCCGGACGTGAGCACCAGTACCGGCTGGCCGTCGGCGGAGAAGATGAGCGAGTTGGCGATGGCGCCGACCTCGACGCCCAGCGCGGCCGCGGCGGCGACGGCAGTGGACACCGCGTCCGGCAGCACCCGGATCTGGCTCGGCTCACCGGAACCGTTGATGGCGTCGGCGGCTAGCAACTCGTCTTGAACGGAGCGGACGTTGGGGTGATCACGCATGCGTACTATCTTGCCGTCTCAATCGGGCGCGAGTTCCGCAATTTCGCCGGGTCCCGGAGTTCGGGCGGTTTCGGCGATACCGATCCCGGCGAGGAGTAGCAGGCCACCAGGCAATTCGGCCCGACAACGGGTGCTCGCCCGGCGCCACCCACGCCACGCCGGAGGCAACCACCGGTTCCACCGTGCCGATGATGCCGACGTCTGGCCGGTGGCGGGTGCCTGAGGGCAGAGGCGATGAGCGGGTAGGACGCGATTGACCCGCCGGCGACACAGGTAAGTGCTTGTTCCTGAACTGCGTGGCTGGGCCGCGGCGGGCCGGAGGGCCCCCGCCTCGCCTCTGCCGACAGCTCAGGAACAAGCACTGAGCCGAGGTAAGAGGTAAATGGACAGGGCCCGTGCCGGTACGCCGTGCGGCTTGCGGCCGAGGGGCCTCTGCCGACAGTCCAGGGACGGCACTTAACCTGCCGATACTTTGATCGTTAAGACATATGTTCGAAGAATCGTTGCGGTCTTGTCGCACCCGGGGTTTACTGTAGATGTGTTCGAACTTCTGTTCGAACGCTGGAGGTGGAGGTGGTTTCGGGCCCGGTAGATCTCGGGTCTATAGGGATCTTGAACCTATCCGGCTCCACGTTAAACGGCGGAGGGTGCGTTCGCGGCGTGCCCTCCACCCAAGATCGGGTTCACGGACCTGATCAGGTCGGCGGATCCTCGTCCGCCGCCTCCCCGACCCCCGGGCGGCGGAAAGGATCCGGGTCGGCCGGTCGTGGTCGGGAAGCTCCACGGCCGGCCGGCACACCGAGGACATCGATGAGCACCACACGGTTTGTCAGAAGAGGTATGGCATATGGCAACCATCTCAAAGCTCAACGCGACGAACGGGTCGGTTTCTCAGGCTCGGCGCTCGGCGGTGGCCGAGTTGCCGTCGGTCCCGTCCCATGCGTTCCCGCATCGGACACCGTCGCAACTGCTGGCACTGGCTCGACGTGGCCTGGAAGAGGCGGCGGAGCAGCCGTCGGATGGTCTTCGTTATGCCAGCGCCCACTTGGCTGGCTTACGAGCCGCCGCCGCGGTGGTGGCCGCCCGGGCCAAGCCCGTTCCCAGCCGTCGCAGCAAGTTGACCAGTGTCTGGGTGCTGCTATCGATGATCGCGCCGGAACTGGGGGAGTGGGCCAGCTACTTTTCGGCAAGTGCCGGCAAGCGGGCCGCCGCCGAGGCCGGCATCCCCAGGGTGGTAACGGCGCGGGAGGCTGATGATCTGGTCCGCGCGGCTGCATCGTTCGTCTCCGTGGTTGAACTCGCCCTCGGTCTGCGGCACCCGGGACTGCTCGACGAACTGGTGGCCTGAGGTGCGTTTTCGGCGGCCCTTCGGTTCCCACATCGCGGTTCCCGCGCCGGAGGGCTGTCGAGTCCAACCACGACCGAGATGCGCAAGCACTGAGGGGGGCGTTTTCGGTGGCCGAGATCGTGTCGTTTCCGGCACGGCAGGGCGCACCCGATCTGGAGGCGGATCCAGATGATCTAACGGCAGGCACCGAATCGGGTCAGGCGTCCGGCTCAACTGGCCGGAAGACGTGGTCCCGGGCGCAGGATGCCGCCGATCTGGTCCGGTCGATCGGACTTGCGGGCCTGGTGCGCACGGCCACCTCAGGTGAGGAAAAGAGTGGCCGATCCGCACTAGTCGAAAAAATCAGGGATGGGACGACCGGGATTCCAGGCCCGCATCGCCCTGCCGTGGAAGGGGCGAAGGTCGTTCCGCTGGTCGCCGGTACCCTGGCGCCGTCCGTACCGCATCCGGCACCGGATCCGGGTCCGGAGGCCGGTGGGTTCGGGTTCCTGGACGAGCCCGATCGGATCCTGCCCGTGGTTCCGCAATTGCGCGGTCTGCTGCCGGCCCGAGGCTTGCGCCGCGGCTCCACGATTGGTGCGATCGGCGACTCAGGGGGCATGTCGCTGGTGATCGCGCTACTGGCCGAGGCGTCCAGGACCGGCTCCTGGTGTGCGGTGGTCGGGTTGCCCACGTTTGGCGCGGTGGCCGCCGCGGAAGCCGGCATCGCTCTAGACCGCTTGGCTCTGGTGCCGCATCCGGGTCCGGAGTGGACAACGATCGTCGGGGCCCTGCTCGACGGAGTTGACATCGTGGTCGTGGCACCCCCGGGGCCGATCGCGGCCAGCATGGCCGGCCGCTTGAGCGCGCGGGCCCGGCAGCGGGGGAACGTCCTGATCGGGTACGGCCGGATGCCGGGTGCCGACGTGGTCCTCCGGTCCACCGGTGGCGCCTGGCATGGCCTGGACAACGGCGCGGGACGGTTGCTGAGCCGCGAGCTGGCCATCGAAGTAAGGGGGCGGGGATCGGCGGCTCGGCCGCGGAACGCGACGCTGGTAATGCCGGCCTGCGCCCCTACCAACGGCGGCTGGTCATCCCGGACCGACTGGGTGGCAAGGGATCGCAAGCAGGAACTTGGCGGCCCGGCCGCGGAACCGGCCGCGGAACCGATGCCCGACCTGTTCGAGGTCGCTTCATAGCGTGAGCGGGCGCTGATCAGGGCGTCGCGGGACCGAGCGGGGTTCCTGGCGATCATCGAACATATGTGCGAAACTGCTGTTCATGGCACGTACGCTCGTCGTTTGGTGTCCGGACTGGCCGGTGATGGCCGCCGGACTGGTCGACGGTGTCGACACGCTGCGACCGGTCGTGGTGCTCGCGGCCAGCCGGGTCATCGCCTGCTCGCCGGCCGCGCGCGCCGAGGGCATCCGGCTGGGGTTGCGCAAGCGGGAGACTCAAGCGCGATGCCCGGACGTCATCGTGATCGAGCGCGACGACGGCCGCGATGCCCGCGCCTTCGAGATGGTGGTCTCGGCGATCGAGGACATCGCGCCCGGGGTGGATGTCGTTCGCCCCGGTGTCTGCGCGCTGCACGCGCGTGGCCCGTCGGGCTACTTCGGCGGTGAGGAGGCCGCCGCCGAGCACATCATCGAGCAGGTGGCCCGGTCCGCCGAGGTCGAGGCCCAGGTTGGCATCGCCGAGGGAGTGTTCGCGGCCGGCCTGGCCGCCCGTGACGGCCGGATCGTGCCGCCCGGCGGGACACCGGAGTTCCTGGCCGATTTCGACATCGCCGCCATCAGCCCGGCCGACAGCCGGCTGATCGATCTGTTGCGCCGGCTGGGCATCCGGACTCTCGGGGCCTTCGCCGCATTACCCGCCGGCGATGTGATGACCCGGTTCGGCTTCGACGCGGCGCTCGCGCATCGCCTGGCGCGAGGCCAGGACGAGAGGCCTTTGGCGGTACGCCGGCCGCCCGCAGACCTCGACGTCACGCAGGTCTTCGATGAGCCGCTAGATCGAGTCGACACGGCCGCGTTCGCGGCCCGCGCGCTCGCGGAGCGGCTGCACGACAAGCTCTCCGGACATGGCCTGGCGTGCACCCGGATCGGCATCGAGGCGGTCACCGAGCGCGGCGAACGGCTATACCGCACCTGGCGCCATGACGGTCTGCTCAGCGCATCCGCGATCGCCGACCGGGCGCGCTGGCAACTGGATGGCTGGCTCAGCCGTCGGTCCGGCCGGCCGGCCGGACCGACAAGCGGCATCGTCCGGCTCCGGCTGGAACCGGACGGCATCCTTGCCCATGCAGGCCTGCAGCTTGGGCTATGGGGCGAGTTCGGCGCCGAACGCGATCGGGCGCACCGGGCGCTGGTACGCGTCCAAGGCATCCTCGGCCCGGAAGGAGTGGTCACGGCGGTGCTCGGTGGCGGCCGCGATCCGGCCGACCAGGTGCGGCTGGTGCCATGGGGGGACGAGCGGTTGCCTGGGCGCCCGTCCGAGCCGCCGTGGCCGGGTCGGCTGCCGGCTCCAGCGCCGGCGACGGTACTGGTCGATCCGGACCCGGTCGAGGTCACCGACGCTGATGGATCCCCGGTGCGGGTGACCGCCCGGCTGTCGATGACCGGCGCGCCGGCCCGCCTGATCCGGCGACCGGGAGGCCGTCGACATCTCCGGCTGGGCCGGGCCTTGGCCGGTTGACGAGCGCTGGTGGGATCCGGCCGAAGCCGTCCGCAAGGCGCGGTTCCAGGTCAGCCTCGCCGACGGCCGGGCTCTGCTGCTGCGGCTGTCACGGCGGCGGCTGGGCGATCGAGGCGATCTATGACTAGGGCGAGGCATGGGCTACTTCAATCCGAACATCTCGTGGTCCGAACTCGAACCGCCGGCTGTCCGGCGAGGCCGAGCCGGACGAGGTCGTCCCGCCCGGCTGGGCGGAGCCCACACCGTATCCGGGCGGCCCGGTAGTCGCCGATCCGCTCTCGGCTACCTCCGATGAGTATTCGGGCGCGGACGGCGGTGACTCGCCCGCCTGGACTCGCAAGCGTCCTGGTTACCGCGCCACCGGGAATCTGCTCCGGCCCGTTCCACGGTCGAGTACGCCGAACTGCACTGCCACAGCAACTTCAGCTTCCTTGACGGCGCGAGCCACCCGGAAGAGCTGGCCGAGGAGGGTACCAGGCTCGGGCCTGACCGCTCTCGCCGTCACCGACCACGACGGGTTCTACGGCGTTGTCCGGTTCAACGAGGCGGCACGAGAGCTGGGCCTGCCCACCGTCTTCGGAGCGGAACTCTCGCTGGAGCTGCCTGGCCCGCAGAACGGCCAGCCGGATCCGGTCGGCCGGCACCTGCTGGCCCTGGCCCGCGGCCCGGAGGGGTACGCACGCCTGTCCACCGTGCTTGCCGAGGCCCACCTGCGTGGGGGTGAGAAGGGCAAGCCAGTCTACGACGTGGACGAGATCGCCGGGCAACTACGAGATCACGTGCTGGTGCTGACCGGATGCCGGAAGGGTCAGGTGCCGGCCGCGCTCGCCGAGTACGGGATGGATGCCGCCGCCAAGGAACTCGATGCCCTGGTCGGCCGGTTCGGCGCTGACGGCGTCGCGGTAGAGCTGACCATGAGCGGCGACCCTCTCGACGCCGATCGCAACGACGCGCTGGTGAGCCTGGCCGAGCGTTTTCGGGCTGCCGACCGTGGCGACCGGCAATGTCCACTATGCCCACCCTCGCCGACGGCGCCTGGCCACCGCTCTCGCGGCCGTGCGGGCTCGGCGCAGCCTGGATGAGATGGACGGCTGGTTACCCGCTACCGCGACCGCGCACCTGCGATCGGGGGAGGAGATGGCGGCCCTGTTCAGCAGCTATCCCGGCGCCGTCGAGCGGGCCGCGGCGTACGGCCGGGATCTCGCCTTTGATTTGCAGCTGGTCTCGCCTCAGCTGCCTGCCTACGCCATTCCGGAGCCGGGGCACACCGAGATGAGCTGGCTGCGCGAGCTCACCATGGACGGGGCGCTGAGAGCGGTACGGGCCGGAAGCCGGCAACCCGAACGCGTACCGGCAGATCGCCCACGAGCTGGCGATGATCGAGCGCCTCGACTTTCCGGGCTACTTCCTGGTGGTGTACGACATCGTGAAGTTCTGCCGGGACCAGAACATCTACTGCCAGGGCCGTGGTTCGGCGGCCAACAGCGCGGTCTGCTACGCGCTCGGCATCACCAACGTCGACGCGGTGCGGTGGGGGCTGCTGTTCGAGCGGTTCCTCGCACCGGAACGTGACGGCCCGCCCGACATCGACATCGACATCGAATCCGATCGCCGGGAGGAGGTCATCCAGCACGTTTTCGCCGAAGTACGGGCGCCGGTACACGGCTCAGGTCGCCAACATCATCTCGTACCGGCCCCGGTCGGCCGTCCGGGACATCGCCAAGGCGTTCGGCTTTTCACCCGGGCAGCAGGACGCGTGGAGCAAGGGCATCGACCACTGGGGGGCGCTCAAGGCCGACCCGGGCGCTTCCGAAGCGAAGGATGAGCGTAGGCAGCGCCCTGCCAGCCCTGGAGCCACAGTCGAGGATGTGCCGCCGCACGTCATCGCGTACGCGAACGAGCTGCAGACGTTCCCTCGACATCTGGGCATCCACTCCGGCGGCATGGTGATCTGTGACCGTCCAGTGATCGAGGTGTGCCCGGTGGAATGGGCGCGCATGGAGAACCGCATCGGTGCTGCAGTGGGACAAGGATGACTGCGCGGCCGTCGGCCTGGTCAAGTTCGACCTGCTGGGGCTGGGCATGCTCTCAGCGCTGCGCTACGCCTTCGAAATGCTCAAACAGGTGCCCCGCGACGATAGCCAGAGCCTGCTGGTACACGAGCTCGACCTGTCCAAGATGCCGCTGGACGATGAAGAGGTCTACCGGATGCTGTGCCGGGCCGACTCCATCGGCGTTTTCCAGGTGGAAAGCCGGGCCCAGATGGCCACGCTGCCCCGGTTGAAGCCGCGCGAGTTCTATGACCTGGTGGTCGAGGTGGCGCTGATCCGCCCGGGACCGATCCAGGGTGGTTCGGTGCATCCGTACATCCGGCGCAAGAACGGCATGGAAGAGGCGACCATCCCGCATCCGAAGATGGGCAACGCGCTCGCCAAGACGCTCGGCGTGCCCCTGTTCCAGGAGCAGCTGATGCAGCTGGCGATCGACGTCGCCGGGTTCGACGCGTCCGAAGCGGATCAGTTGCGCCGGGCGATGGGCTCGAAGCGATCGGCCGAGCGCATGCGGCGTATCCGGGACCGGCTCTACGCGGGCATGGCGGCCAACGGCATCACCGGCGACCTGGCCGACGACATCTTCGTCAAGCTCGCCGCGTTCGCCAGCTACGGCTTCCCGGAGAGCCACGCGATGAGCTTCGCCTATCTGGTGTACGCGAGCGCCTGGCTCAAGCGGTACTACCCGGCAGCGTTCTGCGCGGCCCTGATCAACGCACAGCCGATGGGCTTCTACTCAACCCAGACGCTGGTCGACGATGCGCGCCGGCATGGCGTTACGGTGCTGCGGCCGGATATCAACGCCAGTAACGCCATGGCCACGCTGGAGCGGCCGCCGGGCGTTCGCGAGGCGGCCGGTAAGAACGAGCCACCAGCCCGATGGGGACTGGGTGGTCCGCTGGTCCGGCTGGGGCTGTCGGAAGTGCGTACCCTCTCGGACGCGGTGGCCGAGAGGATCGAGGCGGAACGGGCGCGCGGAGGCCGGTACCGGGATATGGCTGATCTGGCCCGGCGCGCCGGGCTGACGACCGCGCACCTGGAGGCGCTGGCCACCGCGGACGCGTTCGCCTGCTTCGGGCTCAGTCGCCGCGAGGCGCTCTGGGCGGCCGGGGCGGCCGCCCAGGACAAGGCTGGGCGCCTTCCGGGCACAGCGACCGGGATCGACGCGCCCATGCTGCCCGGGATGGATGCCGTTGACGAGATAGTGGCTGATGTGTGGGCGACCGGGCTGTCACCGGACCGCCACCCGATGCAGTTGATCCGCCCCGCGATGGATCGGGCCGGAGCGCTGTCCATCGAGCGGGTGTGCGCTCTGGAGCATGGACGCCGGGTGCTGGTCGGAGGCGTGGTCACGCACCGGCAGAGGCCGTCGACCGCGGGCGGGATCACGTTCATGAATCTGGAGGACGAGACCGGGCTGCTCAACGTGGTGTGCTCGCCGGGGTTGTGGGCGCGATACCGCAGGGTGGCGCAGACCAGCGCGGCGCTGCTGATCCGAGGCCGGGTCGAGCGCTATGACGGCGTGGTCAACCTGAACGCGGATCGGCTTTCGGCGATCGCGATGCCGGTCCGGCCGCATTCGCGCGATTTCCGCTGACGGCGGCTACTTGGTCACGACCAGTTGGCGGGTGACCGAGGCGCACGCGTCGTCGCCGGCCTCCAGCGTAGCGGTCCGGATCATCACAGCCAGAACCCAGCCGTGGCCAATGCCCAGGCAGTTGACGTGCCATCCATCCACGTACTTGGTCCAGCCGTTCTTCATCGACAGCGTGGGCCGCAACGACTTCGGTAGCCCGTCGATGATGCCCCACCGGCCACCCTGCACGGTGTCGCTCTTCTGCTCATCGACATCGCCGCGCACGCGGGTCATCACCTTCAGCAGCCATCCGGTCCACTGCGGACCGGCCGCCCGGCCGTCGGCGAGGCATTCGCCGTACCGCGCGGCGTCGGCCGGGGTCAGCTCGGTGTAGCTCCAGTAACCCGGCTTGATCTTCACGGTGTCCCGCAGATCGCAGGTGCTGATGAGCCGCTTCATCAGCGCGTCCCCGCCGCCGAGGTGGTAGTACTCCTGGGCGATCTGGTTGTTGCTGTTAATGATCATCAGCGTGATCTGGTTCAGCTGAGTCTTGGTCGGCGTCTTGCCCGCTTCGGCCTCGCGGCGTAGCCAGTCGGCCGCGATCCAGCCCTTGATCATCGACTCCACCGTGTTCCGGGTGGTGTGCATGTTGGCCGAGCCTGACAACCGCGGCGAGCTGAATCCGGACGCGCCCGGTGCCAGCGCCGGTTCGGGCGCGGCCACCGCCGGTGTGGCCACCGGCGAGCCGCCGGCGGTCACCAGGGTCCAGCCGAACAGCGTGGTGCCGGAGACCTTGATCGACGAGGTGTGCTTCGGGGCTCGCAACGTCGGGTACACGACCTTGGCCACCGGTGACGCGGTCGGGCTCGGCGGAACGCCTGGCGACGGGCTAAACGACGAGGGGTTGGCGGGCCGTTGGGCGGCCGGCGACCAGATCGCCTCTGCGGGCGTCGCACCCGAGGACACCGCATCGGAGTGACTCCGCGCGCGCACGACGACTACGACGACCACGGCGACCACCGCGATCACCGCGGCCAGACTCAGGTACAGCACACGACGCATTCGAACAGACCCCCGTCAGTTCCCGGCCCCTGCCGGTCCACACGGACCAGCCGTTTCGCCCACTGGCCCCGACACCCTAGTCGACTAGGCTCAAAGCCGTGAACCGCATCCGCATCGCACCGGCCCCGACCCCGCGCACGGCGGTGATCTGGGCGGCTCTCCATGACGAGATGGCGCGGCGACCGGGCGAATGCCTGCACGTCCTGGACGTCGGCGGCGGTACCGGCGGATTTGCTGTGCCGCTTGCCGAGGCCGGTCACCAGGTGACCGTCATCGACGCCAGCCCGGACGCGCTCGCCGGTCTGGCGCGGCGTGCCGCGGACGCCGGTGTTGCCGAGTCGATCACCGCGATCCAGGGCGACGGAGACCAGTTGCCGTCCCTCGTCGAGCCGTCCAGCGCTGACATCGTGCTGTGTCACAGCGTGCTTGAGGAGGTCGACGACCCGGCCGCGGTGATGGCCGCGGTGGCGGCCAGCCTGAGGCCGGCGGGTGTGGCCAGCGTGGTGGTCGCCAACCGGGTGGCCGCCGTCCTGGCGCGAGCGATCGCCGGCAACGTGAAGGCGGCCACCGCGATACTGCGGGGCGCCGATCCAGATCAGCGCCGCCGTTTCGACTCGGCCGGCGCCGCCGCGCTGATCCGCTCCGCCGGGCTCGCCGTCGAGGCGATCCATGGGGTACGGGTGATATCCGACCTCATCGCCGTGCCGGACCCGGACGGTGCCGCGCTGCTTGAATTCGAGCTCGCCGCCGCCGGTCAGGAGCCCTACCGGGACATAGCCACCGCCCTGCACGTGCTGGCGCGGCGCCGGGGCTGACACGTTGACCGACACCGACCATCAGCCGGGAATGCGCGCCGGAGTCCGTCCGGGCACCGGCGGGCTTCTCGACGTGCTTCCGAGCGCGCTGGCCGCTATCGGCGCGCCGTTCGCCGATTCGCTCCGGCTGGCCTCCGACTTGGACGGCCTTCGCCAGGTCGCGGTGCTGCTCGTCGACGGATTCGGCTATCACCTGATCCCCGAAGCGGCCGAGGTCGGGGCGACCCTCGCCGACATCCACTCCGGGAAGCTCGGTACGGTCCGGCCGGTGCACTGCGGCTTCCCGTCCACCACTCCGGTGAGCCTGGTCGGTCTCGGGACCGCGGCCCCACCCGGTGCTCATGGAATCGTCGGCTTTTCCGTCCGGCAACCGGATTCGGGCCGGGTGATGAGCCATATCCGCTGGAGTGACGATCCCGACCCAGCGGTGTACCAGCCGGTACCCACGGTGTTCCAGCGAGCCGCGGCCGCGGGCGTCCAGACCGTGGTGGTGTCCAAGCCGGAGTTCGAAGGCAGTGGCCTGACCCGAGCCGCGTACCGGGGATCGCGGTTCCGTGGCGCCGGCGACCGGGACGCGCTGGTCGAGACGATGTCGGCGGAGCTGTCGGAGGGCACCAGGCTGGTCTACGGCTACCACGCCGATCTCGATCACTCCGGGCACGTGTACGGCGTCGGGTCCGACGAATGGCGAGACGCGGCGCGCGGGGTGGACCAGCTCATCGCCATGCTGGCCGCGGAGATGCCCCGGGACGCAGCCTTGATCATCGTGGCCGACCACGGCCAGATCAACGTCGACAGCGACCGGAAGTACGACATCGACACCAGCGACGATCTCAGCGCAGGGCTGGAGGCGGTCGCGGGCGAGGCCCGGGTGCGTTACCTCCATACCCGGCCCGGCGCGGCTGCCGATGTGCTGGCGGCATGGCGTGACGTGCTCGGCCCGGCCGCCGATGTGCTGACCCGCGACGAGGCGGTCAGCCTCGGCTGGTACGGCGATGTGCTGCCCGACCACCTGGCCCGGATCGGTGACGTCGTCGCGGTGTGCCATGGCGATTACGCGATCGTGCGATCCAAGGCCGAGCCCGGCGAGGCCGCCTTGGTGGGCTATCACGGCTCGTACACGCCGGCCGAGGCTGAGGTTCCGTTGATCGTGATCCGGGGCGACCGGTGACCGCAATCGCCGGAACCGTCGTACCCACGTTCTAACCTGTACGGCATGGGTCGCAGCGGTCAGCTATCCGGCACCGGCGGTCCGGGCTCGGAGTCCGAAGCCGCTCGGGCGGCCCGTCGTGCCGAGTTCGGGCCGGACGCCGATGACGCCGGCTGCCCAATCCTGCACGTCGACATGGACGCGTTCTTCGTCTCGGTTGAAGTCCGCCGGCGCCCGGAACTGTCCGGTAGGCCGGTGATCGTCGGCGGAGCCGGCCCTCGCGGCGTGGTCAGTTCGGCCAGTTATGAGGCGCGCGCGTTTGGAGTTCGCAGCGCCATGCCGGGCACCCAGGCGGCGCGGCTGTGCCCCGAGGCGATCTTCCTCCCTCCCGATTTCGCCGCGTACTCGGAGGCGTCCCGGGCGGTGATGTCGATCTTCAGGGATGTCACCCCGCTGGTTGAGCCGCTGTCCTTGGATGAGGCCTTCCTGGACGTGTCGGGTGCGCGCCGCCTTCTGGGCCGGCCCGCGGTGATCGGCCAGGCGATCCGTGACCGGATCAAGGCGGATCTCGACCTGCCGTGCTCGGTCGGGATCGCCTCCACGAAGTTCATCGCCAAGCTCGCCTCCACCCTGGCGAAGCCGAACGGGCTGGCGGTGGTCCCGGCCGATCGGATCCTGGATTATCTGCATCCGCTGCCGGTGTCGGCGCTCTGGGGGGTGGGCGAGCGCACCGCCGAGCAACTGGGCCGGCTCGGCCTGCACACCGTGGGCCAGGTCGCCGAGGTGCCGATCGGGATGCTGCGTTCGGCGCTCGGCGAGGCCGCCGCCGCTCACCTGCACGCGCTCGCGCGTGGTCGTGACTCGCGCCGGGTCAATCCGGTTCGGTCGGAGAAGTCGATCAGCGCGGAGACGACCTTCGACGTCGACATCGACGATCCGGCGAAGATACGCCGGACGCTGCTGGCACTCGCCAACCGAGTGGCCAGCCGCCTGCGCGGCGCCGGCGTTGCCGGGCGTACCGTCTCGATCAAGGTGCGCCTGTCCGATTTCCGGACCTTGAACCGGTCCCGGACCCTGCACTCGCCGACCGACTTGGCCAAGGAGATCTTCGACACGTCGGTCAGCCTGTTCCAGGCGCTCAGACCGGTCGGCCGGATCCGGCTTCTCGGGGTCCGGGCCGAGGGGCTGGTAAGTTCCCAAGGGCTGGCACGCCAGGCCGCGCTCGGCGACCGGGACCGTGGCTGGTCCGAACTGGAACGGGCGGCCGACGCCGCGCAGGCCCGGTTCGGCCGGGCCGCGGTGCGCCCGGCCAGCCTGCTCGGCTCCGATGATGCCGGGCACCCGGAGCCGGCCGGCGACGCCAGGGAGCGGGTGGATTGGTTCCAGATGCCGGATCCGTGGAACAGCCCGGGCTGACTCGATGGCACCTTTGCCGCCGTTCGCGCGCCGTTCGGCTTTTCGACCCCGGTACGCGCTCGTAGACTTACGATAAGCAGCCGCCTGGCTGCCACGGTCGCCGTCGGCCGGTGGTGCCGACCTTGATGACCGGGGAGGAGTGTCGTGCCGCTCTCGGAACACGAGCAACGACTATTCGATCAGATCGAGCAGTCGCTAGCCAAAGACCCCAAGTTCGCCTCCGCGGTGCGCGCCAGCGATCCGAAGTTCCATGCCAAGCGTCGCGTGATCACGGCCGTGTTGCTGGGCTGTATCGGCCTTGCGGTCGTAGTCTTCGGCGCCGTCAGCAAGATTTCGTTGATTGGCGTTGCCGGGTTCGTCGTTATGCTCGGTGCCGCTGCATTCGGAATGCAGGCGGTCCGGATCGCGCGCGGGGCTCCGCTACGCTCGGTGGGCGGTACGGCCAGCCGCACGCCGAGACGCCGGCGGCTCGGATTCGTTGATCGTCTCGAAGACCGGTGGCGGAACCGGCCCGAAGGCGATCGCTGACCAGCCTGGCCGCTGATCACAACTGGACACCTGTGCGGGGGCACCGGCATTGCCGGTGCCCCCGCGCGGTGCCCGAACTGGATCGCGCTGGCGAGTGGAAGCCGTCGCCTAACGCGCCGGGCTGCGGCGCATCCACCGCCGGACGTTGATGCCGCGAAGCAGCATGTCCCGCACCGCGCCGGCGGCTGCGACGAACCGGGCGATCCGCTCGGTGACCGCGGCGCTCCACCGGGCCACCACTGACGGCGGCATGACGGTGGCCCGGAACCGGGTCCGGAACGAGGCCCGGCGGGTCAGAGCGCGGCGAATCGTGCGTACCGCTTCGTGCAGCGGTTCGCTCGGTCCGGGGCGGCGGGCGTATCGGGCCCGCTCCTCGGCCATGCCGAGCATCTGCGCACCCGCTTCCGCCTGGGGCGGCAGGTCCAGCATCCCGGTCAGCCGCGCTATCGCGGCCCGCGGCGTCTCGGTCGGGTCGATCCGGATCCGGAAGTCGACCATGGTGTCGATCAGCTCGTCCCAGGCGGCGTGCACCCGCTGTTTCGTCGTCGACGAGGTGGAATCGGCGTCGACGACGACGAACGGTTCACCGGGCGCCGCCGAATCCGCGCTCACCCGGCGGTCGGCAGCCGCGCGGCGGTTACGGAGCAGCAGCCGCGCCGTTGCCGGCATCAGCAGGGCGACCAGCACGAGCGCCAGTGCCACGAGCGTCCACAGGAACCAGTGACTGCCGGTGCCGCCACCCGAGGCCACCCCGCCGCCGCCTCCGAAGTCCCTCGGGGCACCGTTGTCGGCGCTGGCCGAGCCGCTGGCGCCGATCGTCGGAACGTCGTTGCCAGGCTGCTGGCCGCCGCCGGAGTTGCCGGACGGAGCGTAGCGATCCGGGTCCCAGGCCGGGTGAACCGCGCCGGTCAGGTTCGCCGATGGGGTCGCGTCGAACGGGACCCATCCGAGCCCGTCGAAGTAGACTTCGGTCCAGGCGTGCAGGTCACGGTTCGTCATCTGGTAGACACCCGGTTGCACCAGCCGGCCGTTGGTAAAGCCGAACGCGACCCGCGACGGGTATCCGGCGGCCCGCACCAGCCAGGCGAGGGTCGCGGCGTACTGCACGCAGTACCCCTCCCGGTTGGTCAGGAAGTCACCGATGTCCGAGCCGGTGGTACCCGCCTTCGTCGACAGCGAGTAGACGAAGTGGTTTGCCGGCGAGAAGAAGTCCACCAGAGCCCGTACCGTGTCGTACTCGTTCGTGGTGCCTCTGGTCTGAGTCGCAACCACTTGGTCGACGATTTTCGGGTGTGACGGCACCCTGGTGTAGTTCAACTGGATCGGATTGTTGTCGGGCAGCTTCTGGGCCGCCCGCAACGCCTCGATCGGGTAGTTCACCTGGTCGAAGTCGAAGCTGTAGTGCAACCGTTGCGCCGACGAGGTGGAACTGAAGATGATCTGGCTGTCCCGGTCGTATCGCCAGCTGTCATTGTTGAGCCTCAGTGTTCCGGTCCGGGGCTCCAGGAAGACCGGCAGGAATCGCGAGTCCAGTGGGCCCATCTGGACGTCGGCGTGGTGCAGAGTCGCCGGGATGTCCCCGACTGGGTTGCCGCGGCCATCGGTGAACGGGTTCGGCAGGCCCTGCGACACCGGCAGGCCCTGCGGCGAACTGGCCACGAAGCCGTGATTGTTCAGGATGTCCGCGGTGGCGAACCGCAGGTATGGTGGCTTGGTCGCGTTGGTGCGGACGGTCGCGAGCACCACCGGCTTGCTTTCGCTGATCTGGCCGGACAGGGTGGCGAACAGGTCGACCTGGGTACCGGCACAGCCGAAGCAGTTGCCGAAGCCGTTGCCGTTGGCTACCGGTGGCCCGATCGGACCCACCAGGCTGTGGTGCAGGCCCGGGATGCCGATCGGAAGGATCACGGCGAGCAGGACCCCGATGACGGCGGTACGCCGGCCGATCGCGGCCAGCGGTGACGGCTCCCACATGTCGACACCACGGCCGTCACCGGTGAACCGCCGGCCGAACATCCGCACCCGGTCCACGCTGTCGGTGGCGAGCAGCCAGAGATAGCCGAGGGCGCCGATGATGAACGGCACGACCGACACGCTCTGCGCGGAGATCGCCACGGCCACCGCGTAGACGGCGAGCATGGGCAAGCCGGCGACCGCGGGTCTGCGAAGTGTGACCGCGACGAAGTCCACCACGATGGCGACCAAGCCGACGCCCGCTGTGGTCATGAACAGCAGGCCCTTGCGATCGAATACGGGGATCGCCAGTTCGCGCATGTCAGTCATGGCGGAGCTGATCAGATCACGGAAGTTCGTGAACGTGCCGCCGCCCGGGATCAGCCCGGCGTACTCGTGACCGCTCGGGAACAGCCAGGTGATGATGAGCAGGAGTGCGGCGCTGGTGGCCAGCGGCTGGGCCCACGCCGGCGCGCGCAGGGCCCGGACCCCGATGCCGGTCGCGCACACCGCCGCGACGGCGATGAAAGAGTCGATCGCCCACGTCCACTGCTTGAAGAGGATCGACAGCGGCGCCGCCGCCATCAGGGTCGCCACGGCGGCGATGATGGACAGGTGGCGGCGCTGGTTCACTTGACGCCTCCGGAAACAGTCTCGGCCATCGCGGCCCGCCAGGTGAAGCCGGAACCGCGGGCCATCTGCGGCCAGACGGTCGTGAGCTTCGTGCCATGGGTCACGTCGATGACCCGCCAGCCACTACGCAGCAGGGCCAGCCCGGCGGTGGCGTGCTCCCGGTCGGCTTCCTCGCTCTGCTCGGTTGGCAGGTTCAACCAGGTCATCGAATTGACCATGAAGGCGATGCAACTGGTGCCACTGCGCCGCAGCGTCGAGAGGATCTCCGCCTCGGTCTCGTCGAGGGTGCCCAGCACGGCGATCACCAGGCCACCGTCCGAGCGGTGCCGTACCTGATCGGCGGCGATCGACAAGTTGCCGTTCTGGGTCGGCTGCACCTCGGCCAGGTGGTCCAGCAGCGACGTGTCGGCACCGTTGGTGTCGAGGTCGGTCCCGGTATCGGTCACCAGCCGCACCTTGTAGCCGGCATGCCGCAGATGCTCGGCGATGCTCGCCACGGTCGAGACCGCCCACTCGAAGCTCGCGGTCGGACCCTCACCGTGGTGCGCGGCCGCGCGGGTGTCCAGCACGATCGTCGCCCGGCTCTCCCACGGCTGCTCCTCGCGGCGAACCATCAGCTCGCCGGTACGGGCGGTCGAGCGCCAGTGCACCCGGCGCAGATCGTCGCCGTGGCGGTACTCCCGGGTGGCGGCGTCGTCATCCCCGTGCACCGCGACCGAGCGCGCGTGGCTCTCGCCCTTGCCCGGCGTACTCGCCGGCCAGTCGCATCATCGGCAGCGTCACGATCTGCGGGATGACGACCAGCCGGTCGACGCTCGGGAAAGAGCGCGTCATCTCGCACAGTCCGAACGGATCGGTCAGGCGTACCACCAGCGGGCCGATCTCGAACCGCCCGCGCACGTCGGCGCGGACCGTGTACGCCACCGAACTCGCGTGCCGCCGGGACAGCCGTTCCAGTACCAGCCGCGGCCGGCTGCCGAGGGCGTACGGCAGGCGATCCTCCAGCAGCATCGTCCCGGTCGTGAAGCCGACAGGTTTTCCAGCCGCAGCAGCACCCGGGCCGTCATCCCGGCCTGGACCCGGTTCGGCTCAAGCGCGCGCGAGCAGGCCAGCCGATATCGGCTGCGACCCACCGTCCAGGCGGCCAGCAGCGGCAGGATGGCGAGCAGGATGCCGACCCGGAGGAAGTCCCGTTCGCCGAACAGCAGGGCGCACAGGAACGCGGCTCCGGCCCCGTACAGGAAGGCTCGGCCACGTCCGGTGAGGCCGCGCAGAGCCTCCCGCATCGTCATCGCCTCCGCGGGTCGTATTGGGAACCCGGGGTCTCGCTGCGCGGTGCGTACGGCGAGCGCACCGGTCGCTCGTTCGGCAGCGGCAGCCGGTGAACCAGGTCCGAGACGATCGAATCGGTGGTACGGCGGGACAACTGCGCCTCCGCGGTGGGGATGATGCGGTGGGCGAGCACCGGGCACCGCCAGAGCCTGCAGGTCGTCCGGAACCATGTAGTCGCGACCTTCCAGCGCGGCCACCGCCCGGCGCGGTGCGCAGCAATTGCAGGGTGGCCCGTGGGGATGCGCCGAGCCGTAGATCGGCCGACTCCCGGGTGGCGGTGCACAGGTTTACCGCGTACTGCTTGACGATGTCGGCGACATGCACGTCGCGTACCGTCTCGATGAGTGACCGGACCACTTCGGCGTCCGCGACCGGTGCCAGCCCGATCACCGGATCCTCAGCCGCGTGAACGTCCAGCATGGCCAGCTCAGCCGCGTTGTCCGGGTAACCCATCGCGATCCGTGCGGTGAACCGGTCCCGCTGCGCTTCCGGCAGCGGGTAGGTGCCCTCCATCTCGATCGGGTTCTGCGTCGCGATCACCATGAACGGCGCGTGCAGTTCGTATGTCATCCCGTCAACGGTGACCTGGCGCTCCTCCATGCACTCGAGCAGAGCCGACTGGGTCTTCGGCGACGCCCGGTTGATCTCGTCGCCGACCACGATGTTGGCGAAGATCGCGCCCGGCTTGAACTCGAATTCGCGATTCTCCTGGTTGTAGACGCTGACACCGGTGACGTCGCTGGGCAGCAGGTCCGGGGTGAACTGGATGCGGCGAACCGAGCAATGGATGGAACGCGCCAGTGCCTTGGCCAGTTTCGTCTTACCGACGCCGGGCACGTCTTCGATCAGCAGGTGGCCTTCGGCCAGCATGACCGCGAGCGCGAGCCGGATGGTCGCGGTTTTTCCCTCGATCACCTTCTCGATATTCGAGACGATGGCCTGCGTGGTCGTAGCGAAGTCCTCCGACGACATCGGTAGCGCTCGCTCGCCCGTCGAACGTGGAATTGTCACTGGCGTCTCCTCGATCCGAGTCGGCCCACTTCGGCCGGATCAGCATTCTTTCAGGCTAGTCGTGATCTGTGGGCCCGCGGAGGGCGCAAAGGATAACGGTCGCACCTCCAAACGGTGGGGTGGCCGTAACAAGATCGGCGCATTACAGTTACCGATGCAACCAAGTCGCTGACCTGTGCGTCTGGTCAGCCCGCGCGGTCACCCGGCCGATCCGCAGCAACCATGCCGCATTTGCTGGTACACGCTGTCGGCGCCAATCGTATAGACGTCGGCGAATGACGCAGGCCAAATGTAATCGCGGATCCGGGCGAATAGCGACGGCATTTCGCCGCGGCCGGACGCGATCGGCGATCACGACCGTCGCTTCACGCGCGGGTTAGCGGTGCGCCGCTGATGTGGCCGGTGGGATATAGTGCCGGTATGGCTCGGGCGTTCCTGCTCCTTAGTTAGCCGTGCTGGCGCGACGCGCGACGGCACGGCGACCCCTCCTGTGTGAGGGGCTTTTTTGTGCCCTGAACGTGCGCGCCCTGCGGGGCGGCATGCCTGGACAGGCCAGGAAGCCCCCGGCGGCGAAGCCGACACGGCAGCCATCAATAGACTTTGCAACCACGCGAACCCCGAGGTGGAGATCATGAGCAGCGAACCGACCGAGGCCGAGGTCCCGGCCTATCGGTACACGGCCGAACTGGCCAACGACATCGAGCATCGCTGGCAGGAGTTCTGGGACGCCAGCGGTACCTATGACGCGCCCAACCCGGCCGGCGCCCTGGCCGATCCCGATCATCCACGTGCCGGGGCCGAGAAGCTATTCGTACTGGATATGTTCCCGTACCCGTCGGGTGCCGGGCTGCACGTCGGCCATCCGCTGGGCTTCATCGGCACCGACGTGTACGCCCGCTACGAGCGCATGGCGGGCAAGAACGTGCTGCACACCATGGGGTTCGATGCGTTCGGGCTGCCGGCCGAGCAGTACGCGGTGGAGACCGGCACCCATCCGCGCACGACCACCGAGGCGAACATCCAGACGTACCGGCGCCAGCTGCGGCGCCTGGGCCTGGGTCATGACCAGCGACGGGGCGTCGCGACCACCGACGTGGAGTTCTACCGCTGGACGCAGTGGATCTTCCTGCAGGTGTTCAATTCCTGGTACGACGAGAAGGCCGGCAAGGCTCGTCCGATCGAGGCGCTGGTCGCCGAGTTCCGGTCCGGCGATCGCGAGACGCCGGACGGCCGCCCATGGGGCACCCTGAGCGAAGTCGAGCAGCGGACCATCATCGACGATCATCGGCTGACCTACGTGAGCGAGGCCCCGGTGAACTGGTGCCCGGGCCTGGGCACGGTCCTGGCCGATGCGGAGGTGACCGCCGACGGCCGATCCGAGCGCGGCAACTTCCCGGTGTTCAAGCGCACCATGAAGCAGTGGCTGATGCGCATCACGGCGTACGGCGACCGGCTGCTGGATGACCTGGACCGGCTGGACTGGCCGGAGTCGATCAAGGTGATGCAGCGGAACTGGATCGGCAAGTCCACCGGTGCTCACATCGACTTCAACACCAGCGCCGGCGAGCTGCGGGTCTTCACCACCCGGCCGGACACCGTCTTCGGCGCCACCTACATGGTGACCGCGCCGGAGCACGATCTGGTCGACGCGCTGATGCCGGCGGCGTGGCCGGACGGTACCCGCGAGGCGTGGACCGGCGGGCACGCCACCCCGGCCGAGGCCGTGTCCGCGTACCGCGCGTTCGCCGCCAAGAAGACCGAGGAAGAGCGGATGGAGGACGCCAAGTCCAAGACCGGTGTCTTCATCGGCGCGTACGCCCGCAACCCGGTGACCGGCGGCGACATTCCGATCTTCATCGCCGACTACGTGCTGGCCGGCTACGGCACCGGCGCCATCATGGCGGTGCCCGGGCAGGACGAGCGGGACTGGGAGTTCGCCGAGGCGTTCGACCTGCCGATCATCCGTACCGTGCAGCCGCCCGACGACTTCGACGGCAAGGCGTACACCGGGGAGGGCCCGGCCATCAACAGCGCCAATCCGGCCGCGGGCATCGAGCTGGACGGCCTGGGGGTCGTCGACGCCAAGGCCCGCATGATCGCCTGGCTGGAAGAGCGTGGACATGGTGCCGGAGCGGTGACCTACCGGCTGCGCGACTGGCTGTTCAGCCGCCAGCGGTACTGGGGTGAACCGTTCCCGATCGTCTACGACTCGACCGGGATGCCGGTGGCGCTGCCCGACTCGATGCTGCCGGTGGAACTGCCGCCCCTGGACGACTTCGCGCCCAAGAAGCACGACATCAACGACGCCATGTCCGAGCCGGAGACGCCGCTGTCCCGGGCCACCGAGTGGGTCGATGTCGAGCTGGACCTGGGCGACGGTCGCAAGCGGTACCGCCGCGAGACCAACGTGATGCCGCAGTGGGCGGGCTCCTGCTGGTACGAGATGCGTTACCTGGATCCGACCAACGACAAGGCGTTCTGCGACCCAGAGGTGGAGCGGTACTGGATGGGCCCGCAGGCGCCTTCGGATACTGCTGGCTCGGTCGGCTCCTCGTCACCCGCCGACACTGCTGGCTCGGTCGGCTCCTCGTCACCCGCCGACACTGCTGGCTCGGTCGGCTCCTCGTCACCCGCCGACACTGCTGGCTCGGTCGGCTCCTCGTCACCCGCCGACACTGGAGGCGTGGACCTGTACGTCGGCGGCGTCGAGCACGCGGTGCTGCACCTGCTGTACGCCCGGTTCTGGCACAAGGTGCTGTACGACCTGGGCCATGTCTCGTCGGTCGAGCCGTACCGCCGGCTGTTCAACCAGGGATACATCCAGGCGTACGCGTACACCGACTCGCGTGGGGTCTACGTACCGGCCGAGCAGGTGGTCGAGCGTGACGGCGCCTACTGGTACGGCGATCAGCAGGTCAACCGCGAGTACGGCAAGATGGGCAAGTCCCTGAAGAACGTGGTCACTCCGGATGAGATGTGCGCGCAGTACGGCGCCGACACGTTCCGGGTCTACGAGATGTCGATGGGTCCGCTGGACGTCTCGCGCCCCTGGGACACCCGTGCGGTGGTCGGAGCGCAACGGTTCCTGCAGCGAGTGTGGCGGGCCATCGTTGACGAGCAGACCGGCGCCACCCGCGTCACCGACGGCGAGGTCGACGACGAGACCATGCGCCTGCTGCACAGGGTGATCGACGGCGTCCGGGGCGACATGCACTCGCTGCGTTTCAACACCGCGATCGCGAAGATGATCGAGATGACCAACCGCGTCACCGCGGTTTGGGGCGCCACCGAGGGTACGCCTCGGGCGGTTGCCGAGCCGCTGGTAGCGATGATCGCTCCGGTCGCGCCGCACCTGGGCGAGGAGCTGTGGCGGCGACTGGGGCACGAAACCTCGGTGGTGCTGGCCGACTTCCCGGTCGCCGACCCGGCACTGCTGGTGGAGGAGACCGTGACCTATCCGGTGCAGGTCAACGGGAAGGTACGCGGCCGGATCGAGGTGGCCGCCGCGGCCGACCAGGACGCGGTGCGTGCACAGGCGCTGGCCGAGGTCGCCGGTGCTCTGGGCGGCAAGGAGCCGAAGAAGGTCATCGTCATTGAGGGGCGGATGGTCTCGGTCGTCGTCTGATCACTCAGGACGGGGCCGGTTCGCGAGGATCGGTCCGGTCCTGATGCTCAGCCGTCGGACTGGTAGACCGCTACCGTCCACGATCCGGCATGGCCGATGTCGGCGTCGGCCACCGAGAACGTCACGGTGAGCGTGACGTCCTTGCCGGTGGCGTCCGCCTCATCCCGGTACGGTGGCTGGCTCTCGTCGGGGCACGGACTGGCGTCGTCCTTGCCGCTCATCGTGATGGTGGACCGGCCGGCCATCACCTCGGAGCAAGCGATCGCGAGGGTGTAGTGGTGTCCCTTGGGGAGGGTGATCCGTAATCGGCGGTCGTCCGGCCATACCCCGCCGAATCGGTCGACCCGGGTCAGGGCGAGGGTATCGGCGTAGAGGGTGGGCGGCATGGCCGGCGCCACCGGAACGGTGGACGGGCGCTGGGAGACCCGGACGTAGACAGCGAACAGCCACGCCGCCGGGACGGCCGGCGATGGGCCGGTGGTGTGCGGGCGCTCGCTCAGGTCGAGGCTTACCTCGGTCCCAGAGTGGGGGAGCATGGCCACTGGGAACTCGCGCAGGGAGGCGGCGTCCATCGGGCAGCGGAAGCTGGGATCTCCGGAGTAGAAGTCCGGCGTGCCGGTCACCTGAAGGTCCATGGTGGACACCCCATGGCTGCCGGTCAGCGCGCATGCCGCCCGGATCGCGACCACCGGGCTGTCCCCCGGGTCGGCGGTGATCGCGAGACGGTTCTGATCGCCGGTGAACACCTGTGCTTTGGCGACCAATCGGTACCGTAAGCCGTCGGCAGTACTCAGCGCTGATGGAACGCTTACTCGTAGTGATGGTGCGGTGGGATCCGAGATCAACGACCGCCAGGTACTGCGTCCGATCAGGACCGCGCATCCGATAAGGGCAACGGTCACGGCCAGCACAAGTACGGTCGTGGCATGTGGGTTCCGGTGCATCCACCTTGCACTCACGTCACACAGAATTACAGACGGTAGGCGAAAAGTAATCGGTCTGGCGCATAGGTGGCACGTTCAGCAAACCGATCTAAGGTGATCCGGTGACCACGTTTGCCCTCATTCACGGGGCTTCCCACGCTTCCTGGCACTGGTACCTTGTCGAGGCTGAGCTGCGCAATCACGGGCATTCGACGATTTCGGTCGATCTGCCGTGTGAGGATCGACTCTCCGGCGCCGCCGAGTATGCCGAAGTAACACTGCGCGCACTTGCAGCAACTGACGGTGATGTGGTGCTCGTGGCTCACTCGCTGGGCGGTCTGACCGCTCCGCTGGTGGCCGCTCACCGGCCGGTACGCCGGATGGTCTTCATCGCGGGCCTGCTCCCGGTTGTCGGGATGAGTCTGAACGACCAGATGGCCGCCTCCGACCTGGAGATCATCCTGCCAGGCGTGGCCGGAGTGGACGGTGCGAACGGGATCGACGTGACGGCCGCGATCGAGGTGTTCTATCCAGACGCTCCCCGCGACCTGGCCGAAGCGGCGGTACGCCGCCTGAGGCGTCAGCGTGGACGCCCGTTTCGGGAGGTTACGCCGCTGCAGAAGTGGCCCGACGTGCCGTCGGCCTACCTGGTGTGCGCCGCCGATCAGGTGGTGAATCCAGCCTGGGCGCGGCGTGAGGTGCCCGGCCGGCTCGGTATCGAGCCGGTGGAGATTCAGGGTGACCACTCACCCTTCCTGGCCCGGCCCGCAGAGCTGGCTGGCCTGCTGATGAGCCTGGACGCGGTGCCCGTTTCCGGAATGCTTGACTGATCTCGTGGACGCACCGGATCGGATCAACGCAGCTCCGGTACTCGCTCTGTTCGATCGGCAGATGCGCCGCGGGGTGCCGGCCGAACCTGGCGCGATGATCGAACGTAGGGCTGACGTGGTCCGGCAGTGGGGCGACCGGGCATGGACCGGAATCCTGTGGTCCGGCCTGGATGAGCAGACGGCCGATGCCGCAATCCAGGCGCAGATCGAGTTCTTCGCCGGCCCGTTCGAATGGAAGCACTACGGTCATGACGGCCCCGCCGACCTGGGCGACCGGTTGCGGCGCGCGGGCCTGCGGCCGGACGCCGGCGAGGCGCTGATGATGGCGACGGTCGCTGACCTGGCCACCGACGCCCGGTTGCCGGACGGGGTCGAGGTGCGAAGGGTCGTGGACGGCGCGGGGCTGGACATGATGGCCGAGGTACACGAGCGCGCCTTCGGCGCCGATGGCGCACGACTGCGCGACCGGCTGGCCAACCAGATGGCAACGGCGCCGGACTCGATCGATCTGATGGTCGCGGTCGCCGGTGACGTCCCGGTCTGCGCGGCTCGAATGGACTTCCACCCCGGTACCGACTTCGCGGGTCTGTGGGGCGGCGGCACCGTGCCGGAGTGGCGCGGGCGGGGCATCTACCGGGCGCTGGTGGCCCTGCGTGCCCGGATCGCGGCCGAGCGCGGATTCCGTTACCTGCAGGTCGACGCCTCCGACGACAGCCGCCCGATCTTGAAGCGGCTCGGGTTCGTCCAGGTGGACACCACGACGCCGTACCGCTACGAAACGCGGCGATAGCCGGCGAACCGCGCCGGCGTGGTTCCGGTGTGCCGCTTGAAGTGCCGGGTCAGGTGCGCCTGATCGAAGAATCCGGCGCCGGCCGCGACGTCCGCGACCGGCGTGCCGTCAAGCAGCATCCGGCGTGCCAGCTCCACCCGCCGGCCCACCAGGTAGGCGTGCGGGGGCAAGCCGAAGGTCGAGGTGAACGCGCGTACCAGATGAGCCGGGTGAGCACCCAACGTAACCGCCGCGTCGGCCAGCGTGAGGCCGTGCACCGGGTCCTGCTCGAGCATCGCTCGGTACCGCTCGGCCAGCGTCGGCGGCCGATCGGCCGGCTCCAGCCGGTCGGTGGCCCGCAGGTGGAAGCGCAGCCGGTCGACGATCAGCGCGAGCCGGCTCTCCGCCTCCAGCTCGTCTCCGGCCCGCCTGAGCACCGCATGCAGCGCGGACAGCCGGTCACGCAGCGGCCGGTCCGGATACAGCGGCCGGTCAACCGACAGGCCGATAAGCCGCTCGTCGAGAATCGAGCCGTCCAGATATACCACCCGCTTGCGGAATCCGGCGCTGGTGGCGGGGCGGCCGTTGTGAGCTACGTACGGTGGGAGCAGGGTCACGCCGGCCCGGTCGGACAGGTGCGCGTGCCGGTCCAAGTCGTAGCTCACCCTCCCGTCGTCGATCAGCAGGAGAGTCCAGGTGCTATGGGCGTGCGCCGGGTAGGCGTACTCGGCGAAGCTGGCATGGAGCACCTCGGCCACGCCGGGAACGGCCGGCCGGAACGCCTGCACGCGATCCATGACACCAACCTACCGGCGGCGCGGTCGCAGACCCGCCTATGAGTGGTCAGCGGGGTAGATCGTCCGGTCTGGCCGCCGACGGGCGTCCGGTGCGCCTCCAGTAGACGAATGCGGCCCCCGCGACTGCCAGGCCGATGAAGGCCGGAATCAACGTGAGCCATCCGATGGCACCGGGCTTGACCACGGCCGCTCCGAGCGCGGCATACGCGAACGCCGATGGCGCCTCCGCGATCGCCGTACCCCCGAAGTAGTTCCACCAGCGCACGGAAGTGGTTCCGTAGGCGTACCCGACCAGGCCGTACGGTCCGATCGGCATCAGGCGTACCACGGTGACCCCGAGCAGACCGCGGCGCGCCAGCCAGGCGTCCATCCGGGCCAGCCGGCGCCCGGCGTGCGCCACCACCGCTTCCCGGCCGAGCGCGCGGCCGATCCAGAAGGTCGCGGCCCCGGCGGCCACCGCCGCGACGGACGCGATCACCCCGCCGGAGATCGCGCCGAACAGCGCGCCGGAGGCGAACGAAATGGCGGTACGTGGAACCAGCGCGCACAGCAGCGCGGTTCCGGCGGCCGCCCCCGCGATCGGTGCCCACGGCCCGCTGGCCGAGATCGTGTCCTGGATCCGGGACAGCGGCAGCGCCCACGCTGTCACCGCCAGCGCGATGATCAGCAGGACCAGCGCGATGAGCCGCTTGTTCACGCGGCCTGGACGGCTCCCAGCCGTTCCTGGCGGAGCCGATCGGTCCACTGGTCGTCAAGCGGCTCCAGGTTCCGCATGCCGGTCGCCCAGGACAACAGCAGATCGGCCAGCGCGGGGTTGCGGGCCAGGGCCGGACCATGCGAGTACGTGCCGAGCAAGCTCTCGTTCCACGCGCCCTCGGTGGCTCCGTCGTTGCCGACGCCGACGGTCACCCTTGCCAGCGGCTTGGCGCCAGGCCCGACATGAGTACGCCCGCCATGGTTCTCGAAGCCGGTGAGGCGCGGCAGCTTCAGCTTGGGATCGATGGTGCCGGCCAGCTCGCCGACGGCTCGGGTCGGGCCGCGGTCCGAGTCGATGTCGAGCAGCCCGAGGCCGGAGTGCTTGTCGCCCTTGGCGAAGAACGACGATCCGAGCAGCTGATATCCGGCGCACACGGCGAAGATGACCGATCGCTGCTCGGCGGCCTGCTTGAGCCCGCCATCGGCGATCAGACGATCGGCGGCCAGCGCTTGCGGGCCGTCCTCACCGCCGCCGATCAGGTAGATGTCCGCGTTGCGCGGGATCGTCTCGTCGGACCGCACCTCGACGGTCTCTACCGGGATGCCGCGCAGATCGGCCCGCCGGGCCAGGATCAGCATGTTGCCCCGGTCCCCGTAGGTGGACAGCAGGTCGGGGTAGACCCAGACGATTCGCAGTGCGCTCTCCGAGCTCGTCCCGGCCGACGACGTCGCCTCAGTTGACACGGTCCAACTCCGCCCTGATGTCCTGGAACGCGGTGTAGTTCGCGATCACCTCAAGCCGGCCGGGCGGCACCGCGGCGACGACTTCGGCAAACGTTGCCACGTGGGTGAACGCCACGTCGTTGATCTCCAGACGGACGGCCAGGTCGTAGGCCCGATCGCCGGTGATGTAGACGTCCCGGCCATGGAGTGACGAGAAGTCGACGTCGAATAGCCAGCTGGTGTCCATACCGTCGGGATCCCGGGCGTTGATCGAGAGCAGCGTCGGAGCGCTCTCGACCATCTCGAACGCTTCCAGCCACCCCGCCGGATTCTTCGCCAGCAGCAGCCGGATGTTGCGCCCATCACGATTCACCTGGGCGTACCGGCCGGCGATCGACGCCACCTCGGTCAGCCGGGGAGCGGCGTCGGCCGGCTTCACCCCGAACTGGGCGACCACCGCCAGGGCGGTGGCGGCATTGGCGCGGTTGACCTGCCCGGGCAGGGACAGGGTGATCGGATGCTTGTCACCGGCCGGGTCAACCACGGCGTCGCCGTCGACTTCCCAGTCGGGCATCTGCCGGCGTAGCGGGCAGCCGGTGCACCACCAGTCGTCGCTTGCGCCCGTCTCACCCGCGGTGATCGGCTTGCTGGCGTCGGCGCGTTCGATATGCGAACCGCACTCCGGGCATACCCAGGAATCGTCGCGCCAGCGCTGCCCGGCGGCGACCCAGGTGATCGTGCCGCCGGCCTCGGTCGCCGCCAGCGCCGCCCAGGTGACCATCGGGTCGTCGGCGTTGGCGACCACCCGGACTTTCGCGGTCTTGAGCATGGTGCGCCACATGTCGGCCATCATGGCGACTTCCTTGGCCCGGTCGAGCTGGTCGCGGCTCAGGTTGAGTAGCGCCACCACGTGCGGCTTGGTCGCCGCCAGTACCCGGGGCAGGTAGTGCTCGTCGACTTCGAGCACCGCGTAGGGCGTTTGACCGGCCCGGGCCAGGGCGGTGGTGTGCCCGGTGGGCATGTTGGCGCCGAGCGAGTTGGTGGCCACCTCGCCGGCGACGGCGAGCGCGGCAGCGGTGAGCCGGGTCGTGGTGGTCTTGCCGTTGGTACCGGAGATGAGCGCGATCCGTCGTCCGGTTGCCAGGTTCTCCAACAGGTTCGGATCGATCATGAGGCCGATTCGACCGCCAATGACCGAACCATCCCCCCGGCCCGTCGCCCGGGACAGCGCCGCCGCGCTGCGCGAGGCGGTCGAGGCCAGCTTGGACCGGAGTGGTTTTTTCGTGCTCACCCGCGCAAGGTTAGCGGAGGGATCATCCGGCCGGAACGAGGTCCGCCCACACCGCACTCTCCGGGGAATCGTTGTCCATCGGGTTGCCACTGCCGACCGCTAGCCGGGAGCCGACGGGGGTGCGGTGCCGGCGCGAGTGCCGCCTCCCGTTGTTCCATGATCAAGTGCACGATCTTGAGCGCTGGACGCGCTATGGCGACGTCAGATGCACATGTTGGTGCACGTGATCATGCACTTGAACCGCAATCGGTGATCATGGCTGCTCGGCAGCTGACTCCGGATCGCCCGTGGCCGAAGACCGTAGCGGGGGCAACCGCGCTGCCGCGCCACCTGTCGCAGCGGCCCTGCCGTCATGATGAGGCGCCACTCGCCTGACAAAGCCACCGCACTGGATCGCCGCGGCCGGTCTGCCACGTGATCGCGATTGTCGCCGATGGCGGTGGCCCAGCTCCGTGATCAGGGTGATCGAGTCCGCTATCAAGTGCGTTACCGAGTGCATCTGACGTCGCTATAGCGCGCCCTGCGCTCAAGATCACGCACTTGATCATGGTTTTCGAGGGTGGACCAGCACCGACAGGCAGGTCACGCAGCCTTCCAGCTTCTCGAACTCGCTGATGTCCACCAGCACCGGCGAAAGTCCACGGTCGGCGAGCCGGGTCGCGGTCAGCGGCGCGCTCGCCGCCATCAGTACCCGATCGCCGCCGATCACAACCACGTGCGCGCCCGGCTCCTCGTCCACCTCGATCACCGACTCGAAGACCGAGGTGTCCACCAGACCGGGCCACGCCAGCACGGTGCCGTCCGGCAGCGCCGTCACGGTGGACTTGAGGTGCAGCACATCCCCGAGCGGGACCGCGATCACGGTGCGCCCCAGCGACGCGACGTGTGCGGCCAGTTGGGCGATGCCGGACTCGTTGGTTCGCCCGCCCAACCCGACGTAGATGGTGGTGCCGATCTGCAGCACGTCACCGCCGTCCAGGGTTCCGGGAGCTTCGATGCGGGCCACCGTCAGGCCCAGTGCGGCCACCGCCGCTTCGGCGCCGAGCACCTCGGGCCGGCGCGACTCGGCACCGGGCCGGGTCAGGATCGCCAGATCGTCGACGACCACCACGGCATCCTCGATGAACACCGAATCCGGACAGTCGTCGGCCGGCTCGACCGCGCGGATCGCGTACCCGGCATCGCGTAGCGCGGACACGTAGGCGACATGCTGATCGGCGGCGAGCGCCACATCGACGACGCTGCGCTCGATGTGCGTCACGATGCCGGCGGCCAGCCGCGGGCTGGGACGCCGGACCAGAGCGATCCCGGATGTGTCCACGGCTGGCATCATGCCCGATCCGAGCGTATCGAAAACGGCGGGCCGCCGGCTTCTGCCCGATCGCCGGTGGATCCGCTACAACCCTTGCGGCTAGCCGGATGGGCGGCTGCCGGACCGCCGCCGGACGGCCGCGGACATCGATCTGGATGGTCGTAACGCAATTGTGACTCGCATTTCGACAATCGAGTTGATCTGTCGCACACCGCGTGAGACGCGGCCGGCCGGCGCCGTGAAACCCTCCCGTAACCGACAGCCAGGGGAGGCGATCATGCCGGAGACGCACAGTGCTGTCCCGGGCTACCGCGGGACGCCGACCGTCGAGTGGGATCCTCTCGAACCCACTGACTTCTCGCAGGCCCGGGACTTCCTTCGCCAGTTCTACGCGGAGCATCTCACGACGGGGACGCCAGAGGCGCGGCTCCGGCAGGTGGAGGCCGAGATAGCGGCGACCGGCACGTACCAGCACACCGCCGCGGAGCTGACCTTCGGGGCCCGGGTCGCGTGGCGCAACGCCAGCCGGTGCATAGGCCGCCTGTACTGGAACAGCATGCTGGTGCTCGACCGCCGGGACTCACGAACCTCGGAGCGGATTTTCGCCGATGTCGTCGAGCATCTGCACATCGCGGCGGGAAGCCGGTCGCGCGTCGAGGCGAAGTCCAGCACCGCCACCACGAGGGACGCCGGTAAGAGCGGACGCCGGGCGGCGGCGAAAGAGACCCCGAAAGAGACCGTGAGAGAGGCCGCGGACGGAACCGCGGACGAAGCGGCCGCCGGAGCCGCCTCCGAGTCGCGCCCGGACAACCAGGGCCAGCTCCGGCCGACCATCTCCGTCTTCCCGGCCGCGGTACCCGGCCGTCCGTACGTCCGGATCTGGAACGAGCAGCTCATCCGGTACGCCGGGTACGCCACGCCGGACGGCGGCACGATAGGCGATCCACGTTATCTGGAGTTCACCCGGGCGATGACCGCCCGTGGCTGGTCCGGCAAGGGCGACGCGTTCGACGTGCTGCCGCTTGCCATCGAGACGCCGACCGAGGGTGTCACGCTCCATGAGCTGCCGTCGCACGCGATCCTTGAAGTGCCGCTCGAACATCCGGAGCATCGTTGGTTCGCCGAACTGGGGCTGCGCTGGCATGCCATCCCAGCGATCGCCAACATGCGCCTGGAGATCGGTGGCGTTCATTACCCGGCGGCACCGTTCAACGGCTGGTACATGGGTGCCGAAATCGGCGCGCGAAACCTGGCCGACGAGGACCGCTACAACATGCTGCCGATCGTGGCCGCGCGGCTGGGCATGGACACCACCCGCGACGCGACGCTATGGCGGGATCGCGCCCTGGTCGAGCTGAACATCGCCGTGCTCTGGTCGTTCGAGAAGGCCGGCATCCGGATCAGCGACCACCACACCGAGGCGCGGCGGTTTCTGCAGCACATCGCCCGGGAGGAGCGGGCCGGCCGGGACGTGCCGGCCGACTGGACCTGGATCGTGCCGCCCATCTCCGGCGGCACCACTCCGGTGTTCCACCGCTACTACCCGGAGGCTGACCTGCGGCCCGGCTTCTATCTTGACTCCCTCGCCCGCGACCTGGGCCGGTTTGGTGAGGTGAGCGGCGGCGGAGCAGCGGCCGAGGCGGAGCCGGCCACGTGCCCGGTCGATCACGACCAGACGGCCGCCGAGGGCTCCGCCACCGCGCAGCGTCGCGACGCCGACCAGCGGCTGCCACTGCACCCCATCCGCGCGGCAGTACCTCCACCCAGCGTGCACCGGGCCGATCCGGATCTGTTCGACGATTCCGAGTCAGGAGCGTCGGCCGCCTGAGCCGTAGTCCGGGCGGCGAGGCGGCCGGCCCGAGGTGCGTCGCACCTCAATTCCGCGCTCGACATCAGCGATGCACACTGATCATGGCAATCGACGGAAGCAAACTGCTGACCTTAGGCGGTAGGCGGAGGGCTCGATGAGGTTGTTCAGACCCGCACGTCGGTTCGTCGTCGTGCTGTCCGCTGCAACATTGCCTCTCGAACATTGCCTCTCGCAATGTCTGCCGCGGGCTGCATCCCCGTTGACACGCCTGGAGGAGTGGGCGTCGGGGGCTCCTTCGAAATATCCAACTATCGCGACAAAGCGATTTCCGTAACTATCGAAGGCGCACCATCGCCGTCGCCCGGTGTGCTGCGTCGCGACTTGCGGAAACCGCTCTGGATAGCCGCGGGTCGCAGCGGCGTCGGTCTTTGGAAGCTCGGATGCCTGTATCGGTACCGGCGCCGTCGCCTCCGGTGACAGCGGCAGCGAGATCGCCCGCCTCTCGCGGCCGCTATGTCCTCGTCACAAGTGGTTTTTCTATCCCGACGGGCGGGTCGAGTTGCTATATCAGAAGTAGGTGGCGCTGGCCGAGCGCCCGAACCGGGGCCGCAGGACGGCTGCCGGACGACCACAATGACGGGATGCGCCGACTTATCGGGCGGGCCGTGCTCGCCGCCACCGGGCTCCATGCCATCCACCCGGCACGACCCGACGCCGCGACCGAGACGGCATACCGGGCGTACACGGAGGCTCATGTGGACCGCGCCGCCGGCGCCGCGGTGCCGGCACCGCCCGGGCCGCTGATGGCGTACCTGGACTGGCTGGCCGGGCATCGCGACGTGGTATTCCACGGCAGCAAGACGGACGGTGTCGACGAATTGAGGACTGAGCGGACGACGCACGACGTTGAGGCATTCGGCGATCAGCCCGCCGTGTACGCCTCAGACGCCCCATTGTGGGCGTTGGCGTTCGCCGTGATGCAGCGCGGGCCGGCCTGGCGGGGCACGATGAACGGCTGCTTGTCGGCCACCGGCGACCGCGACCTCAGGGGCTACGTGGCGGTCGACACCGACGCTCCGGCCGGTGCCGAGCGAGGACCCGGCTGGCTGTACGTGCTGCCTCGCACCAGCTTCACCGCCCAGCCGCCCTGGTACGGCGTGATTGACCGGCATCATCTTGTCTCGCTGACGCCGGTGCGTCCGGTCGCCCGGTTCACCGTCGCCGCTGATGACTTCCCGCTACCGATCGTGCGGTACCGTGCCGGCGACTCGATGTGGCGAGTGATCCGCAGGTCCGCCGCCGCCCAGCGGGCCGGGATCCGCGGCGGCGAGCCGGCCGGTATAGCGGTAGGCGATCAGCAGCGGGATGGCGCCGAACAAACCGAATGACATATCGATGCAGCTCCACCAGAACGGGATGTGGCGCACCGGCCCGGCGATCAGCGCCAACGGGATAATACCGGCGCACGCGATCAGTCCGAACTGGATCACCCACACATTGCGGACCGGGTCGCGCAGCGGTCCCCAGAACGCCACCGCGATTGCCAGGTGAGCGAAGGCGAGCCAGTCGGTGCCGTACGCCAGGAACGGGTACCGCCGCGAGGTGTCGGCGAGGCCGTGCGCGACCCGGTCCAGGAAGCCGATATGCACGTACTGCACGAGCAGGTGCGACTCTTGTACCAGCGGGAACGCGCTCAGGCCCGCCAGAACGAGGCCGATCACCTCGATCGCCAGCCAGAATCGGATCCGGAACAGAAGCTGCGATGACGTCACCGGAGCAGACTACGTGCGGGTAACCGGAACGTCGGCTCCCGTTTGTGGCGCGGATGTGAAGCCGGCTTGGCTGATCTCGCCATGCTCGACGCATACGGCACGCCAGCCCTGTGGGAACACCTGAACCTTCATGCGCCGCCGGCACCGTGCACAGTATCGCGGCGGCTCCAGTGCCCGGGCCGCCGCGCAGGCGTCGTGGATTCCATCCGCAAGCGCGGTGCCGCACCGGTCACACCAGGTCGCCGAGCCCGTCATAGCGTCGCCGAGAGCGCCTTGACCGGCATCTTCAGCTCCTGGAGGAGTTCCAGATCAGACGTTGCCGGGCGACCGAGCGTGGTCAGGTAGTTGCCGACGATCACGGCGTTGATGCCGCCGAGCAGCCCGTCGCGGGTACCCAGGTCGCCGAGGGTGATCTCGCGCCCGCCCGCGAACCGCAGGATGGTCCGGGGGAGGGCCAGCCGGAACGCGGCGATAGCCCGCAGGGCATCGCGTGGATCGACCACGGTGCTCTCCGCCAGCGGCGTTCCCGGTCGCGGGTTGAGGAAGTTCAGGGGGACCTCGTGCGGGTCAAGCTCGGCCAGTTGCATGGCGAACTCGGCGCGCTGCTCGATGGTCTCGCCCAGGCCGAGGATGCCGCCGCAGCAGACCTCCATGCCGGACTCCCGGACCATGCGCAGCGTGTCGAACCGCTCCTCCCACGTGTGCGTGGTGACCACGTTGCCGAAGAAGGACCGGGCGGTCTCCAGGTTGTGGTTGTAGCGGTGCACGCCCATCTCGACCAGTTCGTCCACCTGCTGCTGGGTGAGCATGCCCAGGGACGCGGCGACTTGGATGTCGACCGCTTCCCTGATCGCCTTGACCCCTTCGCGCATCTGGGCCATCAGGCGATCGTCCGGACCGCGAACGGCGGCGACGATGCAGAATTCGGTGGCGCCGGTCGCGGCGGTCTGCAGGGCCGCCTCCACCAGGGCCGGGATGTCCAGCCAGACCGCCCGCACCGGTGAGGTGAACAGGCCGGACTGGGAGCAGAAGTGGCAGTCCTCGGGGCAGCCGCCGGTCTTCAACGAGACGATGCCCTCGACCTCCACCTCGGGGCCACACCATGCCATGCGTACCTGGTGGGCGGCCTCTAGAGCGGCCGGGATCTCGTCGTCGGGCAGCCGCAGGATCGCCAGCACACCCTTCTCGTCGAGTCCAGTTCCGGTCTCGATGACGTCGTTGACGGCGCTGGCCAGGTCGGGATCGCTGAACTGCGGCATTGCCGTACCCTACAAGGCGCTTTTCGCCGATCTTGGGGGAGCCGGAGGCGGGGTGGCCAACCCGTCCTTGAGACGGGTCAGTTCGGCGGCCGTGCCGATGGCGCCGCGGGCCTCGGCATGGGTGCGGTAGTGCTCGATCACCGCGGCCAGCCATCGCGGGTCGACGACCCATAGGGTCACGGTGGCCATGATCCGTGTGCCGAGCGTTTGGCCGGCGGCGTCACGGGCCGCCTGAGCCGGGAATCTCAGGACGATGCCGTGCCGGCCGGCCGATGCTTCCGTCAGAGCGTCCCAGTCGACCAGAAACGAGCCCAGCATCGTCGGTACTCGCAGCCCGCTTGGACGGAGATCGAGGCGGCTGGCCCGCAGCCGTCGTACGAGCATTGGCCACATTAACAGCCAGGCGGCGACCAGGACGTGGGCGACGACGAACCAGGTGATCTTCAGCGCACTCATCGGCCCGTCCAGGACGGCACGTCCGATGACCATGACCGGGATCGCCGGGATGATGGCGGGAAGTGCATGGGCGGCGGACGTCGCAGGTGCGGCGAATCGGGGTCCGGTGTCGGCGCCCGTGAACTCGCTGACGATCAGCAGGTCACGCACCCGGCCGCGTCTCTGCCTGCGGATCAGCCACAACATGATCGTGACGAGCGCGAGATAGGTGAAGACCAGCACCCGGGACGGCACCCAGCCCGCACTCCACAGGTCGATGATCGCGACCACGGCCATCACTCCGGCAACCAACGCAACGTAGAAACGCCGGACACGCTTGCAGCCGCGCTCGATATCGGCGGTCACGAGTATGAGGATAAGCGGAATCACGCTTGGATAGGGGGACGCCAGCCCGGCCGCTGGGTGTCACACGATCGGCTCCCGGCTGGGAGCGCGGCGCTCGGGATGTTAAATTGCCTGGTCAAGCTGGGCGCCGGAGAACGCGGGGAAGTGCATGGATCCGTCATCGTGGCTGGCGGATCTCCGTGACGGCGCGGACGCTCGCGAGGCGGCCGGACTGCGCCGTGACCTGCGGGTACGGAAGCCGAGCGGAGGCCTGGCAGAGCCAGACTCGGCAGACCCGGATTTGGTAGACATGGCCGGCAACGACTATCTCGGCCTGTCCCGCCACCCGTCGGTCATCGCGGCCACGATCAACGCGCTTCACGAGTACGGGCTCGGAGCCACCGGTTCCCGGCTGGTACGCGGCAACACCGCCGCCCACGCCGATCTCGACCGTTCGATTGCCGGGTGGCTCGGAACCGGCGGTGCCCTCGCGTACTCGTCCGGATACCTGGCGAACCTCGGAGCACTTCGAGCGCTGGCCACACCGGAGACGCTGATCATCTCGGACGCGTACAACCACGCGTCGATCGTGGACGGATGCCGTGCCACCCGAGCCCAGGTCGCGGTCACCAAACATCTGTGTCTGACCGACATCGAGGCTAAGCTCATCGAGGCGGCCGGCCAGGACCGCCCGGCCGTGGTGGTGACCGAGTCCATCTTCTCGGTCGACGGAGACCTGGCCCCACTTGCCGAGTTGCACGCGCTGACCCGCCGGTACGGGGCCCGGCTGCTGATCGACGACGCGCACGGATGCGGCGTGATCGGACCGGGCGGCGCCGGCGGCGCGGCCGCGGCCGGCATCGCCGGGGAGCCGGACGTGATCGTGACGATGACGCTGTCCAAGTCGTTCGGCGCGGCGGGTGGAGTGGTGGCCGGCCCGGTCGAGCTGACCCGGCACCTGATCGATACCGGCCGTACCTTTATCTATGACACCGGCATGGCACCCGCGGTGGCGGCCGGGGCCCGCGCCGCGCTGGAGGTGATCCGCGCCGGTGACCACCTGCGGGCCGAACTGCGCGATCGGGCGAACCGGATCGTGGAGGTATTGTCCGCCGCCGGCCGTGAGGTGTCCCGGCCACGCGGCGGGGTGCTCTCGGTGCTCGCCGAGTCACCGGACGCGGCGTTGGCCTGGGCCGCCGCGTGCCGGAACCGGGGTGTCGCGGTCGGCTGCTTCCGGCCGCCGTCGACTCCGGACGGGTCGTCGCGACTGCGGCTGACCATCAACGCCGGGATTCCGCGCGGCTCATTCGAGCGCGGGCTCGATGCCATCGTGGAGGCAGCACCGTGATCGTGGTGGTGACCGGGACGGACACCGGCGTCGGCAAGACCATCGTGACCGCGGCGCTCGCCGCGCGGGCGATCGCGGCCGGGCAGACGGTCGCGGTCCTGAAACCAGCGCAGACCGGCACGGCCGCCTTCGGGCCGGGGGAGACCGCCGACGCCGAGACGGTCGCCCGCCTGGCCGGTCCCGAGGTCACCACGGTGACGCTGGCGAGTTATCCGGATCCGCTCTCGCCGCACGCCGCCGCCCAGGTCATCGAGGCGCCACCGGTGTACCTGGGCGATGTCCTGGAAGCGGTCGCCAAGCTCGCCGATACGCACGACACGGTCTTGATCGAGGGCGCCGGCGGCGTGCTCGTGCCGATGGGGTACGGCGCCTGGACCATCGCGGACGCCGCGGTCGGGCTGAGGGCACCCGCCGTGGTCGTGACCCGCGCCGGGCTCGGCACGCTGAACCACACCGCGCTGACGACCGAGGCGCTTCGGAATCGGGGCGTCGCCAACCGGGTGGTGATCGGTTCCTGGCCGGCCCAGCCCGAACTGGTGCACGAGCGCAACCTCATCGACCTCGGGCTGATTGCCGGGCGGGTGCCGGAGGGGGCCGGATCGATGGATCCGGCCGAGTTCCGCGCCGCCGCGCCCGGCTGGTTCAGCGAGCCGTTTTAACTCCGAGCTTGTCCAGGAGGTACGCGTACACCTCGGCCTCGTAGCGGTAGTGCGCGTACCGCCCGGCCGGGCCGACGTGCGAGCCGGCCCCGAGCTCAACCCGGAACAGCGTCTCGTCGCCCGGCGCGGCGGTGGCGCGGAGCCGGGCCACCCACTTGGCCGGCTCGTGCACCAGCACCCGGGCATCGTGGACGGCGGCAGTGACCAGGATCGGCGGGCGGGGACTTTCCGGCATGTTGTCGTACGGGGAGTACGCGTACATCCAGGCGAATTCCTCCGGGCGGCGAGGGTCGCCCCACTCATCCCATTCGTTGACGGTCAGCGGGATGCCCGGATCCATCATGGAGCCGATCACGTCGACGAACGGCACCTCCGCTATCACGAGCGCCCACCGGCCCGGTGCCGCGTTCAGCGCGGCCGCCTGCAGCAGGCCACCGGCGGACAGGCCCCGGGTGGCGATTCGGTCGCCGTCGACGACGGTTCCGGCCAGCGCGTCGGCGACCGCGACGTGATCGGTGAACGTGTTGGACTTGTTGCGCAGCCGCCCGCCGAGCCACCAGGCACGGCCGTTCTCGCCGCCGCCGCGCGGATGGGTGAGGGCGTAGACGACTCCACGGTCGAGGAGGCTGATCAATCCCGGGTCGAACCACGGGTCGTCGCACGATTCGTACGCGCCGTATCCCCACAACAACGCCGGAGCAGTGCCGTCCAGCGAGGTGTCGGCGCGATAGGCGAGATCGAACGGTACCAGCGCACCGTCGTCGGCGGCCGCGTACCGGCGCTCGGTGCGGTACTCCGACGGCCGGTATCCGGGCACGTCAAGGCGCTTGACCAGGGTCCGTTCACGAGTCGTCAGGTCGACCTCGTACCAAGTGGTCGGCTCGATGATCGACTGGACCTCGACGGTGATGGTGCCGGTGCCGTACTCGAATCGGGGCATCAGCCGGATCTGCCCGGCCGGGATGCCCGCTTCGATCTCCCATTCGGCGCCGGTGCCGATATCGGTCACCCGGATCAGCGGGTACCCGTCCCGGCGCAGTTCGGCGATCAGATGGCCGGCAACCGGGTGCACGGCGCGCAGCCGTTCGCCGGTGCGAGCATCCTGAACGACTGACCAGCTTGACGGCTCGCTGACCGGCGCGCTCATCAGCCGGAACTCTTCGGCGCCGTCATTGGTGACGATCAGGAACCGGCCGCGGTCGTGCTCGACGGCGTACTCCAGATCCTTGTGTCGCTTGCGTACCAGCGTGGGCGCGGCCGAGGGGGTCGCGGCCGGCACGTACCGCACCTCACTGGTATCCCGGCTCCGGCTGTTGATGAAGATGAATTCGCCGTCCCGTGAGGCGGTGACGCTGATCGCGAATCGCTGATCGTCTTCCGCGAAAACTAATACATCGTCGTTACTGTCCGTGCCGATCTTGTGGCGCCAGACCTGGTACGGCCGGAATAGCTCATCGTGCACGGTGTAGAAGAACGTCGCCGAGTCCGAACTCCAGGCGCCGGTCTCGTAAGTCCGGGGCAATATGTCTGGAAGATCAGCTCCAATGGCGATTTCACGGAAGCGCATCGTATATACCTCGTCGCCGTGCGTATCGAACGAGTACGCCAGCAACCGGTTGTCCGGGCTCGGTTCAAGTACCTCGATTGCGACATATCCGCCCGGTTTATCCGCCAATGTCTCGGCAGCCAGCACGACCTGCTCGGTCTCGCCTTGGTTGCGGGTTGACGCTAACTGTTCGTACTCACTTCCCGTGACGGACTTCATGTAGTAGAAAAAGTCACCATGACGCCACCTGACTGAGTCATCAGTTGGTAAAAGGCGTTGCTTTACCTCGTCAAACAACATTCCGCGGAGGGGTTCCAGGTGACTCGTCGCTCGGTCGTAGTGGGCGCGTTCGGCGTTCAGGTACGCCCCGAGCCCGGTGTCGGGACTCGTCCGCATCCACGCGTAATCGTCCACGATCGTCAATTCATGCAACTCGCGTCCCTCGGGCACCGCCGGAGCGACCGGCGGGACGTTCGGGGAGGTCATGGCGTTGGAGTTGTTCGGCATGTCAGGCACCGTAGCTTGCCGTCTCCCGTCATCAAACGGAGGAACCGATGAGTAGTACCCCTCGCGGCCAGCGCAGATTGCGACGCGCCCTGGCCGCAAGCGCGGTGGCCGTCGCCGCCTGCGCGATGTTCGCCACCCCGGCCATGGCCGATGGCTCGTCCGCTTCACCGTCGGCACCAGCCGGCAGCGCTCCGGCGCACAGCAACAGCACCTTCGTTATCGGTCTGAAGCAGGACATCGACTCGCTCAACCCGTACGTCGGCGTACTCGCGTCCGCGTTCGACGCGTACCAGATGATGTATGACTACCTGACCGACACCTCACCGAAGGACATGTCGCCGGTACCGTCGCTCGCGACGAGCTGGGACACCTCGGCCGACGGCCTCACCTGGACGTTCCACCTCCGCCACGGGGTCAAGTGGTCGGACGGTCAGGACCTCACGGCCGACGACGTGGTCTTCTCCTACCAGCGGGTACTGACTCCGGGCACCACCGAGAACGGACAATACGGCTCCAGCTTCGGTGACGGGACCACGGTCGAGGCGACCGACCCGTACACCGTGGTGTTCCACACCAAGAAGCCGAGCGCGACGCTGCTGGCCGCCACTCAGTCCCAGGGCGTGCCGATCGTGCCCAAGCACATCTGGCAGAACATCGCGGAGAAGGACGTCGGCAACTACGCCAACGACGGCAGCAACGGTCCCGTCGTCGGCAGCGGGCCGTTCATCCTCAAGGCGGCCAAGAAGGGCCAGTACTACCAGTTCACCGCGAACCCGAACTACTGGAACGGGGCGCCGCACATCAAGGAACTCGACATGGTCATCTTCCAGAGCGAAGAGACCATGGTGCAGGCACTGAAGAAGGGCGATATCGACTTCGCCCAGGACCTGACCGCGAAGGCCTACAACGCCCTGAAGAACTCGGCGGACAAGACCATCACGCTGAACTCGGGCGCCAGCATTTACACCTACGAGGTCGGTTTCAACAACGGCGCGGAGACCGTCGACAACAAGCCGATCGGCGATGGCAACCCGGCGTTGAAGAACGTGATGGTGCGGCAGGCGATCGACTACGCCATCGACAAGCAGACCATCGTGGACAAGGTCTTGCTGGGTGCCGGCCAGGTCGCCTACGGCGAGATGAATCCGCTCTACGCCGGGTACTACTGGGAGCCGACCGGTGACGAGAAGCGTACCTATGACCCGGCCAAGGCCAAGGCGCTGCTGGACCAGGCCGGCTACCCCATGGGCACGGACGGGTACCGCCAGGGCCCGGACGGCAAGGACCTGACGCTGCGGTTCTTCGCCCGGTCGGAGAACCAGGACTCGCAGGACGAGGCGCAGTACATTCAGGAGTGGCTGAAGGCTGTCGGCATCAAGGTAAACGTCAGTGTGATGTCCGAGGACGCTCTGACCTCCGTCATCGGCAAGGGCAACTACGACATGTTCCAGTGGGACTGGGGCTTCGGCCCGGACCCGGATGGCACCCTGTCGGTGTTCACCTGTGACCAGCGGTCGACCGAGGACGGCGGCGCCATCTCCGCCGGCTGGTCGGACAGCTTCTACTGCAACCCTCAGTTCGAGGCGCTGTACAAGCAGCAGCAGACCCTGGTCGACCCGGCGAAGCGCAAGCCGGTCGTGGAGGCCGCGCTGAAGAACCTCTACGACAACGCGATGTACGCCACGCTGTACTACGGCAAGACGCTTGAGGCGTACCGCAACGACCGGTTCACCGGTTTCGTCGCCCAGCCCACGTCGGGTGGCGCCATGGTCAGCCAGATCGGCACCTGGTCATACCGCGCGATCAAGCCGTACACCGGCGCTGCCAAGAAGGACAGCAGCAACACCGGCTTGTACCTGAGCATCGCCGGAGGTGTCGTGCTGCTCTTGGTGATCGGCGGGGCGTTGTTCGGCATGCGCCGCCGGTCGACCGCCGACGAGCGGGAGTAATCAATCGCGCCGCCGGTACCCGGGCCTGGTCCCGGGTACCGGCGGCGTCCGCTCGCGAGCCCGGCTCGCACCCGCGCTTCCTGCCAGTCAAAGGATGGTCAAGTGAGTTCCCCCGCCGAAGTCTCCACGCCGACGCCGGACGCCGTGAGCGTCAACCGGCGCCGGCGCCGTGCCCTTCCGCTCAAGTACGTCCTCAACAAGACCATCAGCGCGGTCGTGCTGCTGCTGTTCGTGACGGTCTTCAACTTTTTCCTGTTCCGGGTAATGCCCGGCGATCCGGCCAAGACGTTCGCGCCGCGTGGGCGCAACGACGATCCGACCGCGCTCATCGCGATGCGCAACCGGTTGGGTATCGGAAAGCCGCTGCCCGAGCAGTTCCTGCTCTACATGAAGAACTTGTTGCAGGGGAACCTGGAGACCTCGTACTCCCAGCACGAGCCGGTGGCGCAGGTGATCGGCGAGCGGATCTGGGCCACGGTACTGCTGTCCGGGACCGCTCTGATCATCTCGGTTCTGGTCGGCATGTGGCTCGGTACGCGTAGCGGCTGGCGGCATGGCTCGCGGTTCGACCGGGTCGCCAGCGGCAGTGCGCTTACCTGGTACTCGGTGCCGGAGTGGTGGCTGGGCCTGATCCTGATCATCGTGTTGGCGTCCAAGAGCGGGCTCGGCATCTTCCCGATCTCCGGATACAGCGATCCGAACTCGTCCTTGCCGCACTGGCTCGACATCGCCGACCACATGGTCCTACCGGTGATCGCACTGTCGATGGTCTATATCGCGCAGTACTCGCTGATCATGCGATCGTCGATCATCGACGAGCGGTACGCCGATTACCTCGCCACCGCTCGTGCCAAGGGCCTACGCGATGACGAGGTGATGCGCAAGCACGCGGTACCGAACGCGCTGCTGCCGTCGGTGACGCTGTTCTTCCTGAGCCTCGGCTTCGTGGTCTCCGGTGCCATCACGGTCGAGACCGTGTTCAACTGGCCCGGCCTCGGACTGCTCACCGATCAGGCGCTGTCCGGGCCGGACTACCCGCTGCTGGAGGGCATCTTCCTGGTGTTCTCGGCGGCCGTCATCGTGATGAACCTGATCGCGGACCTGCTGTATCCGCTGATCGACCCGAGGGTGCGTGCCGCATGAGCTCGATATCTCCGGTTTCGCCGACGGTCGAAGAGGTCGGTAGCGCGGTGTGGGCCCGCCGGCGCCGTGCCGTCAGCGATTTCTGGCGCCTCTACAGCCACGACCGCGAAGGCATGATCGGCCTGTTCTTCATGGTCGCGATCGTGCTGATCGCCATCTTCGCCCCGCTGTTCGCCGATCCGGTCGGCCTGTCGGTCATCCACGCGCCGGGCAAGCCGATCCAGCCGCCCTCGTCGGAGTACTGGCTGGGCACCGACTTCTACGGCCGGCCCATCCTCACGCTGATCATCTACGGCAGCCGGATCTCGCTGGAGGTGGGCCTTGCCGCGACGGCCATCTCGATGATCCTCGGCACGTTCCTCGGGATCTTCGCCGGTCACTTTCCGGGCTGGCGCGGCGGCAGCTTCAACAAGCTGACCGACTGGTTCCTGGTCATCCCATACCTGCCACTGGCCATAGCGCTCGCGTCGATCTTCCACAACATCCCGAAGCTGCTGGCGGTCATCATCGTCATCGGCGTGACGTCCTGGCCCGGGACCGCCCGGCTGGTCCGGGCGCAGACGCTGACCGTCGAGGCGCGGCCGTACCTGGAACGTGCCAAGGCACTCGGCGGCGGCCACTGGCATCAGATCACCCGGCACGTGCTGCCGAACGTGATGCCCCTGGTGCTGGCCAACACCACCCTGACCGTCTCGATCTCGATTCTGGCCGAGACCACACTGTCGTTCCTCGGCCTGGGCGATCCGCTGCACGCCTCGTGGGGAACGATCCTGCACCAGGCGTACGCCCAGGACGCGATCAGCAACGGTGCCTGGTGGTGGGTGGTCTTCCCAGGCCTCGGTGTGGTGCTGGTGGTCCGGGCATTCAACATGGTCGGTCGCGCGCTCGAGCGCATCCTCGACCCGCGACTGAGGGAGCGGTCATGACCCTGCTGGAAATCAACGACCTTCGGGTCGAGTACAAAGTGGGCGAGGGTCGGCTTCCGGCGGTCCGTGGAGTGAGCCTGAGCGTCGACGCCGGGGAAACCGTCGGCATCGCCGGCGAGTCCGGCTGCGGCAAGTCGACCATGGCAGGAGCGGTACTGCGGCTGCTCCCAGCGGCGACCAAGGTGACCGGCGAGGTACTGCTCGACGGCGAGGACGTCCTGAAAATGGGCTGGGGCCGCCTGCGCTCGGTCCGCTGGTCGGATGCCTCGATCGTGTTCCAGGGCGCGATGAGCTGCCTCAACCCGGTGCGCCGGATCGACGACCAGATCGCCGAGCCGATCCTGGTCCACGCCAAGAAGGGCGATCCCGCGGCGACGCCAAAGGCGGTTGCCCGTCGCGTCGGCGAGCTGCTTGAGCAGGTCGGCGTGCCGCGCTGGCGGGCCGGGAGCTACCCGCACGAGCTGTCCGGCGGCCAGCGGCAGCGGGTCATGATCGCGATGGCGCTGGCCTGCTCGCCCCGGCTCATCATCGCCGACGAGCCGACCACGGCGTTGGACGTGATGGTCCAGGCGCAGGTGATGAACCTGATGAAGCACCTGGTCAAGGAGACCGGCGTCGGGATGATGCTGATCAGCCACGACCTGTCGGTGATCGCCGACGTCTGCGACCGGGTGGCGGTCATGTACGCCGGCCGGGTGGTCGAGACCGGCCCGGCGGCCAGCCTGTTCAGCGACGCCGCGCATCCGTACGCCAAGGCCCTTACCGGCGCGTTCCCGACCATCGGCGATCCGAGTTCGCGGATGGCCCCGCGCGGGCTGGCCGGCGACCCGCCGGATCCACGCAACCTGCCGCCCGGTTGCCCGTTCCACGTCAGGTGCCCGGTCGCGATCGACGAATGCGGTAGCAACGATGTCCGGCTGCGCCCGGTGCCCGGCGCGACCGGGCGGTCGGCGGCGTGCGTGCATGTCGGGAACGAGCCGGCGCTGGCCGGGCAGGGGGAGGGCTCTCGATGACTGACACCACGGGCGGCACGCCGGTCCTGGAGGCGCAGAACCTGCATGTCGGCTTCGGCCGGGTACGGCGTGGCGCGCCGTCGATCCGTGCGGTCGACAACGTCACGCTCTCCGTCGAGCGGGGCGAGATCCTGGCGCTGGCCGGCGAATCCGGCTGCGGCAAGACCACGCTGGCCCGGGCCATGCTCGGGCTGCAGAAGCCGTTCGAGGGCCAGGTGCTGCACAATGGCACGCCGCTGAGCTACTCCAGCCGTGGCCTGAAGGCGTTCCGCCGCCAGGTCCAGCTCGTGTTGCAGGACCCGACCGGGGCGCTGAACCCGAGGCGGACCGTTTACGAGGCGGTGGCCGAAGGACTGCGGATCCACCGGGTTCCAGGCAACGAGCAGTCCCTCGTCGCCGAGGCCCTGTCACTGGCCGGGCTGCGCCCCGCCGAGCGGTTCTTCAACCGGTTCCCGCACGAGCTGTCCGGCGGTCAGCGTCAGCGCGTGGTGATCGCCGGCGCGCTGGCGCTCAAGCCGGACGTGATCGTCGCGGATGAGCCGGTGTCGTCGCTGGACGCCTCGGTACGCGGTGAGATCCTGGCGCTGCTGCTGTCCCTGCGCGAGCAGCTCGGACTGGCGGTGCTGGTGGTCACCCACGACCTCGGGCTGGCATGGAACATCGCCGACCGGCTCGCCGTGATGTACCTGGGGCGGATCATCGAGCTCGGCCACACCGAGCAGGTGCTGGCCGCGCCCAGCCACCCGTACACCCGGGCGCTGCTTTCGGTGCTGCCGGAGACCACTCACATGGAACCGATCGTGCTGCAGGGCGAGCCACCGGACCCGAGCGACATCCCGTCCGGATGCCGGTTCCACCCGCGCTGTCCGGTCGTCGCCGACGGTCGTGCGGAGGCCGCCGGAATCCTGGGCGATTGTCTGTCCGGGACCCTTCCGGTACTGCCGGCTCGTGGGCCGCACATGGCGGCGTGCCTGCTGCACCGCGACTCGGGACTGGTCATCTCATCCGGCGCCGCCGAAGCCGCGGTTTAGTGCCCGTTCCTGAGCTGTCGGCGGAGGCGAGGCGCACTGGGCGCCCCGCGGCCCCGCCACGCAGCTCAGGAACAGGAACTGGGTCACCAGCGATTGATGAGCCGGCCGACCTCCCCGGCCGGCAGCGCCGGTGAGGTGTTGCCGGCCCGGCCGGTCACTGTCCGCGCCTGCAGCAGGCAGTTGACGACGGACTCCTCGGTGGCGTCCACCACAGCGGCGAAGAACGGGTTCAGGTCGGATCCGGCGATCGGGACACCGGACGGGGCGGTACCGCGCGGCGCGCGCAGTCCAGTGGCGGCGGCCAGGAAGATTTCGCCGGAGCCGTTGTGCGCGGTCGATCCGGTACGTGCCAGGCCGAGCCCGGCCCGGGTGGCCAGGCGCTGGCAGGTGTGCGAGGTGAGCGGGGCGTCGGTGAGCACGACCACGATGCATGAGCCGGCGTACGGCGCGGCCGGCTCGCCGGCCGGTCGTGGCGCGAGGTGCCGGCCGACGGGTACCCCGGCGATGGTCAGCCGGTCCCGCTCGCCGAAATTGCACATGGCCAGCACGCCGACGGTATAGGGGGTGTCCGGGATGAGCCGGGACGCGGTGCCGATGCCGCCCTTGAAGTCGAAGCAGCTCATGCCGGTGCCGCTGCCTACCGCGCCCTCCGGCGGGGTGACCTTGGGGTGGGCGCGTGCCGAGGCTCGCGCGTTGCTGAGCGCCTCGGCGACGTCAGTACGGGTGACCTGCATCCGCCGGGCGTCGTTGAGAAAGCTGTCGTCGCACTCGGCGACGACTGGAATGATGACGTCCTCGCCGATGCCCTCGTCCTCCTCGATCAGCAGTTCGCATGCGGCGTCGTATACCCGGCCCAACTGCATGGTGGAGGTGAGGAAGATCGGTGTCTCCAGCAGCCCCCACTCCTGGGCGCTGAGGAAGCCGGTGCACTCACCGGCGCCGTTGAGCACCGCTCCGCCGGCCGGAATCGGGTTGCGGAACAGGTTGCCGCCCGGGTCGATGACGGTGACGCCGGTGCGGGCCACGCCGCGGCCGGCCGGCGGATCGGCTTCGTCCCGCCAGACGGTCGCGTGTCCGACGCCGGCGCCAGGCACGTCGACGACGGAGTCCGTCGGGCCCGCCGGCAGCGGCCCGATCCTGATTCCCAGCTCAGCAGCTCTTGGCATTAGAGCAGCGTAATGGTTTCGTCTACCGGCCCGTCAGTGGCTGCGGCCGGCCGTGGTGACAAGCAGCCACCAAGCAGTCATGAAGGAGAATCCGATGCTCAACCTTCCGGCCGTGTGGGCCGAGGAGACGCTGCTGCACCGTCCGGAGGCAGAGATCTGGATCGGGGTGAACACACCGGGAACGGAGTTGCCGGAGCGAGCGACGGTGATCCGTGACGCGGTCACGGCCGCCGGCGCCCGGCTGGTACCGGCGGTCCCGCACGACGACCGTATCGTGGCCTCGGTTCATGGCCGTGGCCTTCTTACCTACCTGTCCGGGGTGCACGCCGAGTGGGTCGAGCGCGGGTACCAGGAGTACCAGCGCAACGTGGTCCCGTACGTGTTCCCGACCGCGGGGATGCTCGACGGGCTGCCGGTCCGGGATCCGTACGCCACGCACGGCCGTGCCGGCCGGTACTGCTACGACACCATGACGCTGGTCAGTGCCGGCACCTGGGCCGCCGCGCGGGCCGCGGTGGACGCCGCGCTGACCGCCGCCGACCTGGTCGCCGGTGGCGCCCCGGCGGCGTACGCGATCTGCCGGCCGCCCGGGCATCACGCCACCCGGGACGCGTTCGGCGGCTCCTGCTACCTCAACAACGCGGCGGTCGCGGTCGAGGCGTTGCGGGACTCCGGCGTCGGGAAGGTGGCGGTGATCGACGTGGACGCCCACCACGGCAACGGGACCCAGGCGGTGTTCTACGACCGGGCCGATGTCCTCTACGCCTCTGTCCATGTGGATCCGGGCGCGGGGTGGTTTCCGCACTATGCCGGGTACGCGGACGAAACCGGGCGCGGGGCGGGTGCCGGAGCCAACCGGAACGTTCCGCTGGCGCCGGGCACCGGCGATGACGGCTGGCTCGCGGGCGTGGCAGAGATATGCGCGTCGGCCGCCTCATTCGGGGCCGAGGCCGTGGTGGTCTCGCTTGGCGTGGACGCCGCGGACGACGATCCGGAGTCGCCGCTGCGGGTGACCACCGGCGGGTACCGGGCGACCGGAGGACTGATCCGCGATATCGGTGTGCCGATCGTCGCGGTCCACGAGGGTGGGTACCACCTGGAGACGCTGGGCGGGCTGGTGGTCGCGACGCTGGCCGGGCTCACCGGCAGGTAGGACGGCTCCCAGGCTCCCGGGTTCCGGGTTCGGGCGGCCGCTTGGGGGGTTTCTCAGGCGGCCCGGTGAAGCCCCGAGTCCAGGCCCTTCGCCTCTATGGTGGCTCTGCGGTAGGTCCTATTTTTCGCCTATGGGACTAATGCCCAGATAGCCAGAAGGAGAGCGAGCCATGATGTCAGCCGCCGAATTCGGTACCGGTCAGGTCTTCTGGTCGATGCTGTGGTTCTTCTTGTTCTTCATCTGGATTTGGCTACTGATCGATGTCTTCGCCGACATCTTCCGTAGCCGCGACCTGTCCGGGTGGGGCAAGGCACTCTGGACCATTTTCGTGATCATCGTGCCGTACCTCGGAGTCTTCGTCTACCTGATCGCCCGCGGTCGCAAGATGCACGAGCACGCCGCGACGGCGATGCAGGAGCAGGACGCCGCGATGCGCCAGTACGTGCGGGACGTGGCCGCCTCGGACGGCGGCGGCTCGGCCGGTGAGATCTCCAAGCTCGCCGACCTGCGCGACCGGGGCGTCATCACCGAGGAGGAGTTCCAGCGGGCGAAGTCGAAGATTCTCGCCTGACCGCGATGCGGTGGCTCGATCGGCGCCAGCGCCGGCCCGGGGCCGCTGCCGTTTTTCACGGTGGCGTCCGGCAGGGCAGTCCGGCCCAATACGCTTCGCACGTGAGCGACTACTACGACCTGTTCCTGACGCTGGCGCTGAAGCCGGACCTGCCGCCCGAGACGATGACGGAGATCCGCTGGCACCTGGCGCTGGCCTCACATCCGCCCGAGTCGTTTGCCGCGTTCGGCGACAGCGGCTGGTTCGCGGACAAGCCGTTCCCGTTCTTCAACGGCACGGTCGCGTCGCATGCCTTTGACGGTGTGGACGTCACCTCCCTGGTCTGGCACGAGAGCCGATGGCTGATCACGGTGCGCAGCTGCGTGCACGAGGACGAGATTTCCTACGCCCGGCAGCTCATCGAGTGGCTGGCGGCGCACTCGACCGCCGATGGCTGGATCGGCTACCTGCGATACTCCGGCGCCGCCGCGCCGGATCTGCTCTTCTGGCACGGCAGCGAGCTGGCCATCCGCAAGCCCGGCCCGCTGGTCGCCTGAGGCTAGGCCGGCTGCGGGGACGCGGCGGCGATGCCGTCGTCCGGCCGGAGGTCACCATCCGGCATGTGACGCATCGTGCGCAGTGGCGAGAACATCGCCGGCAGCCAGGACAGCGCGCAGCCGGCGCTGCCGATCCAGAGCGTCTCGCGAACCCCGATGGTGCTGCCGAGCGCGCCTCCGGCCAGCGCGCCGAGTGGCATCAGGCCGAGGATCAGGAACCGCATGGTGGCGTTGACCCGGCCGAGCAGGTGGGCCGGTGCCATGCGCTGGCGGAAGCTCACCGACGTGACGTTGAAGATGACGCCACCCGCCGCCACGACGGTGAAGGCCACCGCGACCAGCCACAGTGTGATCCCGTTGCGGACCAGCGGCATGGTCAGCCAGAGCGGTGCGGCCACGGCGGGAACGAGCCACATGACCCGGGCGGTACCAACCCGGCGGCCGATCCGGGCGGCCAGCAGGGCGCCGGACAGGCCGCCGAGGGAGACCACCGACAGCACCATGCCGATCGTCTGTGACGACAGGCGCAGGACGCTCGCGAAGAGGTACAGGATCAGGCTGTTGGTGATCGCGTTGAAGAAGTTCATGCAGGCGGCCACCAGCGCGATCGCTCGCAGTACCGGCTGCTTGCCCACATACCGCAATCCTTCGGCGATGTCGCGCCCAAGGTGAGCGCCTCCGGCTCGCTCCGGCCTGGCCTCGGGCGTGCGGATGCGGCCGAGGAACGTCGCCGAACTCAGGTAGGTCAGCGCGTTGACGCCAACCGCGTACGGCGCGGTGATCGCCCGGATGACCCAGCCGGCGATCGCCGGGCCGCCGACCTGGCTGACCGCACCGAGGCTGGTGAGCTTCGAATTGCCCTCGACGACCTGGTCCTTCGTAACCAAGGTCGGCAGCAGGCTCTGGTAGGCGACATCGAAAACCGCGCTCATCGTGCCGACCGCGAACGCGACGGCGATGACCTGCCAGATGGCCAGCACGCCGAGCAGCCAGGCCAGCGGGATGACCGCCATGCAGAGCATCCGGCCCAGGTCGCACGCGATCATCACCGGCCGGCGTCGCATCCGGTCGGCCAGTGCGCCGGCGGGCAGCGTCGCTATCAGGAACGGCACGGTCTCGCCGGCGGCCACCAGGCCCATCTGGAACGGCGTGGCGCGCAGCGTCACCGCCGCGACCAGCGGCATGGCCAGCATCCCGATCTGGAAGCCGAACTGGCTTCCGGCATCGGCCAGGAACAGTTGCCGGAAGTCGTGCCGGCGCAGCAGTCCCCACCGATTCCGCGACGCCGAGGTGCCGGCGCCGGCGCCACCCGTTTCATCCGGACGCGAACGGGTCGCCGGCGCTGCGGTGGTTCCAGCCGATCCGGCGGCGCCTGCTGGTTCCGCCGCATCGGCTGGTTCGGCCGACTCGACCGGTTCCGCTGGTCCGGTTGGTTCTTCGGCTGGCTTGACCGGTCCGGCTGGGTCGGCCGGTGTCTGTGTGACCGCGGGAGCGTCGGTGACGGCACATGCCGCCATGTCTGATGTCTCGGTGACGTCAGTAGTCATAGCAACATCTTGACAGTGACGTCATATTGACGTCAAGGCTGATGTCGGTCCGGTGTCTTCGCCTTGCGCATGCGAATGGCCGGCGCATTGAACGATCTGATTGACAACCGGAACTCAGTCTTGTTCACTGACTGAGTCATCAGTCAGCGAGCGCCGGACGGGCGAAGGAGGAGGACCGCCGTGGCACTGTCCACCGAGTTCGTACTCCTCGGCGACGAGCAGCGCGCGATCATCGCGGACGGCGCCATCGAGACAGCGGCGGTAACCCAGGACCGGGCGGTCGCTTTCGACGCGCGGGCGGAGCCGGTATGACGGCGGTGGACGGCGGTACTGGTGGTGCGCTGGTGGTGGCCGCACTACGAGCGCACGCGGTCGACACCGTCTTCGGCATACCGGGCACCCACAGCCTGGAGATCTACCGGGCGCTGGCAGGCACCGGGATCCGGCACGTGACGCCCCGTCACGAGCAGGGCGCGGGGTACGCGGCCGATGGGTACGCGCGGGTCGGCGGCCGGCCCGGCGTAGCGATCGTGACGACCGGTCCGGCCGTGCTGAACATCGCGACCGCGGTCGGGCAGGCGTACTCCGACTCGGTGCCGTTGCTGGTCATCTCGCCCGGGATGCCGACCACCCACCCGGCTCACGGCACCGGCCTACTGCACGAGACCAAGAACCAGTCGGCGGCGCTGGACGCGGTCGCGGGGTACTCGCACCGGGTCGCCTCGCACGCCGAGATCCCGGTCGCGATCGCGCGGGCGTTCGCGTCGTTCCGGGCCGGGCGGCCCCGCCCGGTACACGTCGAGATCCCGCTGGACCTGCTCGGCACGGCCGCCCCCGGACCGGTACCGGTGCCCGGGCCGATTCGTACCGGGCGGCGCTGCCCGGACCCGGAGCTGCTCGATGCCGCGACCGTGGCGCTGGACGGCGCGCACGCCCCAGTGGTCATCGTCGGCGGCGGTGCTCGCGCCGCCGCCGCCTCGGTGCTCCGGCTGGCCGAGATCCTCGCCGCTCCGGTGCTGTCCACGACGAACGGCAAGGGCATCGTGCCGGAGGACCATCCGCTGGCGGTCACCTCGGCGCTGCACCTGCCGTCGGTCCGCGATTTCGTGGACAGCCGCGACGTGGTGGTGGCGGTCGGCACCGAGCTCTCCGAAACCGACTTCTGGGCCGGCCCGCCGCGCTGGCTTGCCCGCCTGATCCGGATCGATGCCGACCCTGGGCAACTGGCCGTCAACGCCGTGCCGGACATCGGCATCGTCGGTGACGCGGAGGATGCGCTAGCCGCCCTGCTGGAGCGGCTGACCGGCCGCCGCGCCCCGGCGACCGCCGCCGATGACGCCGCCGGTGCCACCCCGACCGCCGCCGGTGCCGCCGCGATCCGGGCCGAGGCGGCATCCGAGGGCGCCCGATGGATCCGATGGCTGGACGCGATCGCGGCGGCCCTCCCGCGGCACGCGATCGTTGCCGCCGACAACGCGATGGCCTGCTATTACGGCGCCCTTGGAAACCTGCGGGCGTACCGGCCGGGTGGATTCCTGTTCCCGACCGGGTTCGGCACGCTCGGCTTCGCGGTTCCGGCCGGGATCGGTGCCGCCCTCGCCGATCCGGCCGCGGCGGTCGTGGCGCTGTCCGGTGACGGCGGGCTGATGTTCTCGGTGTCCGAACTCGCCACCGCCGCGGCCGAGCAGATCTGCCTGCCGGTCATCGTGTTCAGCAACGGCGGGTACGGCGAGATCCGGGACGAGATGCGTGCCGGCGGCATCGAGCCGATCGCTGTTGACCTGCCGGAGCCGGATTTCGCAACGCTCGCGATCGCGATGGGTGGCCGTGGCCGGGTCGCCGGTTCGCCGCAGGCGCTCGCCGAGGCCCTCGCCGACGCGCTGTCTTATCCCGGCCCCACCGTCATCGTCGTGCCGGATGCCCAGCCGCCCCCGGAGGACACCTGATCATGAGTTTCATGGAAGTGACCTGGACCGACGAGGTCACCGGCAAGCGTGGATATCTGGTCATCGACCGCCTGGTCCGCGGCGCGGCCAGCGGCGGCCTGCGTATGCGGGACGGCTGCACGATGGACGAGGTCCGGGACCTGGCCCGGGGGATGACTCTCAAGGAAGCGGTGGTCTACGCCCCGGGCGACAACTATGTACCGTTCGGCGGCGGGAAGGGCGGCATCGACTGCTCGCCCTACCACCCGGACGCCCGAGGCGTGATGAAGCGCTACCTGGCCGCGATGAAGCCGCTGATCGAGCGGTACTGGTCGACCGGCGAGGATTTCGGCGTCCGCCAGGATGTACTGGACGCGGTGGCCGCCGAGGTAGGTCTGCGCTCGACCATCGAGGCGGCGCTCGCGCTGCTGCCGGATCCGGAGATGGCCCTCGCCCGCGTGAAGGCGGCGTTCGCGGTCCACGTCGACGGCGTCGGCCTCGGCGACCTGGCCGGCGGCTACGGGGTCACGACCGCCGCGCTGACCGCAGGGGCCAGGCTTGGACTGGTCAACCCGACGGCGTTCGTGCAGGGCTTCGGATCGATGGGTGGTGCCACCGCCCGGTTCCTGGCCCGGGCCGGGGTACCGGTGGTCGGCATCTGCGACGCCCAGGGAGTGGTGGCCAGCGCAGACGGTCTCGACGTGGAGCGGCTGCTGCGCACGCGTGACGCGTACGGGTGCATGGACCGCTCGCGGCTTCGCTCCGGCGACGTCGCGCTTCCGGTTTCGGAGTGGCTGTCGGTTCCGGCCGACATCCTGGTACCGGCGGCGATGTCGTACGTCATCACCGGCGACAACGCGGCCGCCGTCCAGGCGAAGCTGGTCGTCGAGGCGGCAAATGTACCGACGACGGCCGCGGCGGAGGCGGCGTCGCATGCGCGAGGCGTGACCGTGGTGCCGGACTTCGTGGCTAACGTCGCCACCAACGCCTGGTGGTGGTGGACGATGTTCGACGACATCGCGCCGGACGCGGACTCGGCGTTCAACAAGATCTCGGCGACGCTACGTGGCCTGGTGGACGAGATGATGGACCGGGCGCTCGCGGCCGGGGCGACGCCGCGGGCGGCGGCCACCGAGATATCCCGGGCCAACCTGACCGCGCTGAGCCAGCGATTCGCCTGAACGTCAGTACGTGACGGTGATGTCCCGTGTCGCCGCGACCTCGCAGCCGGCCGGGAGTGATGAAATCGACCGCACGTCCTTGACGACCGGTATCTGGGCGAGTTGGCCGGAACACGCAGGCGAGGCGAGTACCAGGGTCAGCGTGTAGACGGTGCCATGGTCGCCGCGGGTACCCACCGGCGCGTCCAGGAAGCTCCACGCCCCGTCCTTCGTGACGATCGGCTTCCCGCCGCCCTGGTCGACGTACTGCCCGGATGTCTTGTCGCTCGCCGCGAAGGAAAACGCCCACACCGTGCGATCGCCCAGCCCGCACGCGGAGCCGCTGAGCTGCGCCCCGGCCGCCCCCGTAATGGCCTGGTGTTCGGCCGGCGTAGTGAGCGTGACTGCCTGCTCGCACGCGCTGGACGCCACCGGGCTCGGGCCGCCGGCCTCCGGGCTCGTGCTGCTGGAATCGGGCCAGTACCGGTGCACGGCCAGGCCACCGCCGACCAGCATCAGCACAACGGACGCCGCGATCCACGTGAGGATGCCGTTCGGGGAGCGCACCTCTTCCGACGATTCCTGATCCGCTTCCGCCAGCTGCCGGCCGTGCCGGACCCTGCGGATCACACCGGCCACGGCGTTGACCGCGCCGGCCAAACCGATGATTGCTTCGGTGAGCGCGACAGTGTCGTCCAGAACACCGCTAGCCACTAGATGCCCTCGCCCTCTCGAAGATCGTATCGCTGGCGAGTAGAACCTAGTCATTCAGACCGATCCGCGGTTACGCCGATTCCGTTGTGTTGCATGGATGGTCGGTCGACAAATCTGGCCGGTCGGCCATCCGCGCTGGTGATCGCCGGTCGCCGATCGCCATCGATGCCTGGGAACGGGCGGGGTCAGCCGCCGCCGAGACGTGCGGTGGCGAGATAGTCCGGCAACGCCTGGGTGCCGTCGAAGCTCCAGCGGGCTAGCCTGACCTCGTTCGACGTCCAGCGCCCGAGGTCGAGGCGACGGCGCTCGCCAACCCATTCGACCAAGGCGCTCCCGTTGCGTACTGGCCCGGTGAAGTGGATCAGGTTGGCGTACCAGATCGTGCGGATGAAGCCGGCCTCCCAGGCACCGTCGTCGCCAAGCTCGGCGGCGAGCGCGGAAGCGAAATCGTCCGCCCCGCTGTCGCAGACCTCGACGGCGCACATCAGGGAACCGGCGGTCAGGGTCAGTCCAGTCGCTGCGAAGGTCGCCGGCTTGACGTCGCGGGCGGCGCGGCACATGGCGCGCTGGTAGCGGGCCAGCGTGGCCGGGTCCGGTTCGGCGCGGTACGCGTCCAGTACGCGCACGGTGATGTGGACGGCGCGATCGTTGCCGGTCGGCCAATGCGCGCCGCCGATCAGGCCGAGGGCCTGCGAGGTGAGGTCCGCGAGGGCGCGGCGGACGGCGGGCGCCGGCCGGTAGATCACCGAGACGCCCCAGCGTGCGCTGGCATCGACCATCCGCGGCTCGCAGCGGTTGGTCCCGTTGATGATCGCCGCGCTGGATTCGAGATATAGCCGGTCGAAGTCGCTCACGCGGGTGCAGGATGCCAGACTCGGTCAAGGCCCTTACGCCGGCAGCCGCTATCCGGCCGCGCCCGCCGCCATCACCTGGTGGGTGGCGTGCGCGTGCAGCGCCACCTCCTCCTCGTGCGCAGCGGACTTCGGGGTGACGGGTTGCAGGTCGAAGACCACCTTCCCGACGGTGCCGGTGAACGCGTACGGCGCCTTGTCCTCGTAGGAGCGGTCGACGACCAGCCCGTTGTCCCGCCCGATGTCCATCGCCGCGTAGCTGGTGAAGGTAACCGGGACGGTGTAGGCCATGTCGCCCTCACCGGCTTTCTCGTCGTTCAGGAACAGGGTCACGTGCCCGCCCGCGCCGGGCTTGTTCTCGCTCGCCTCGAACAGCATCTTCACCGTGACGTCGCCGGTGGGCAGCTTGCGGGTCGCGTCCTGCCGGTAGGTGTGCACCCCGAGATACGAGTAGGTGTGATGGAGTATGCCGTCGCCGTCCACCCAGAGGGCGAACCCGCCGATGAAGTCGGCAAACGCCACGATGACGCCCTCAGCCCCGGAAGCGGGCACCGAGAGGGCACCTTCGATCGCGTACGAACGGCCGTAGATCCTCGGGATCATGCCCCACAACACGTTCTGCACGTCGCCGCGGTACTCGAATCGTGTCTTGGTGGGCATCGGCGGCAGGATCCCGTAGATGACGGAGAACCCGGCAAACAGCGGCAGCACTCGGTTGCGCTCGGCCTCCTTCCACCACAACTCCTGCAGTTCCCGCACCTTGGCCGGATGCTTCGAGGCGACGTTGTTCGCCTGCGAGAAGTCGGTGCGCAGGTCGTAGAGTTCCCAGCCGACGTCCCGATCGGGATCCCAGTCAGAGTCGGGTCCGTACGCGGCGAGCGTCTCGGGTGACAGGTCCCAGGGCAGTCGATCGGGCCGGGACGCCGCCCACCAGCCGTCCTTGTAGATCGCGCGGCTGCCGAACTTCTCGAAGTACTGCACCGTATGACGCTCGGGAACGTCGGGCGCGTCGAACGTGTAGACGAAACTCGTGCCGTCCATCGGGTCCTGCCCGATGCCGTCGACGACCCGGGGCTCGGGAATGCCGGCGGCCTGAAGAATCGTCGGCGCGACGTCGATCACGTGGGTGAACTGCGAGCGGATCGCGCGGTCCGGCTTGATCCGGCTCGGCCACGCCACAACCATCGGGTCGCGGGTACCCCCGAGGTGGCTTCCGGTCTGCTTGCCCCACTGGAATGGCGTATTGCAGGCGTGTGCCCACGCGGCCGCGCAGTGCGGAGCGGTGTGCGGGTCGCCCAGCGCCTCGACGCCGCCGTACTGCTCGATGAGCTCGGTTTGCCGCTCCGGTTCGAGTACGAGTCCGTTGAGGAAGGTCAGCTCGTTGAACGAACCGGTCGTCGTGCCCTCCAGGCTGGCCCCGTTGTCGCCCCAAATGTAAATGATCAAGGTGTTGTCAAGGTCGCCCAGGTCGTCTATCGCGTCGATGACGCGGCCCACGTTCCAGTCGGCGTTCTCCTGGTAGCCGCAGTAGACCTCCATCTGCCGCGTGTAGAGCTTCTTCGCGACATCGTTGAGCGAATCCCACGCCGGGAACGCGTCCGGCCGGGGGGTCAGCGCGGTGTCCTCCGGAATGACGCCCAGCTTCCGCTGCCGCGCGATCGTCTGATCGCGCAACGCGTCCCAGCCGTCGTCGAACCGTCCTTTGTACTTGTCGGCCCACTGCTTGGGAACGTGGTGCGGGGCATGGGCACACCCCGTCGAGAAGTACATGAACCACGGCTTCTCGGAGTCTTGAGCGCGAACACCATGGAGCCATTCGATCGCCTTGTCGGCCATGTCGTCGGGGAAGTAGTACTGCGTGCCGTCCTTGCTCTCCGGAACGCCGATGACAGAGTCATCCAGCGTCAGTACCGGGTCGTATTGGCCCGCCGCCCCGGACAGGAACCCCCACCAATGGTCGAAACCGAACGCCTTCGGCCAATGGTCGAACGGCCCGGCCGCGCCCTGCACGGTATTGGGGGTGATGTGCCACTTGCCGAATCCGCCGGTCACGTAGCCGTTCTCGGACAGGATCTGGGGCAGGGCCGCGCAACTGCGCGGCTTCTGCGCCGAGTAGCCCGGGTAGGGGCCGTTGTACTCGGCGATGGACCCCATGCCCACATGGTGTTCATTCCGGCCGGTGAGCAGCGCCGCCCGGGTCGCGGAGCAGACCGCGGTGACGTGAAATCGGTTGTACGCCAGACCCATGCGCTGGACCCGGCCGATGTTCGGTGTGGCGACCGGGCCGCCATAGGTATCGGGCGATCCGAACCCCGCATCGTCGATGATCACGAGCAGTACGTTCGGCGCGCCCTCGGGCGCCTTCGGTCCGGGGATCATCGACCAGTCGGCAACCGAGTCCTTGAGCGTGCGGCCTGTGGTGCCGCCGAAGGCGCGATCGGGGATCGGCAGCACGGTGCGATCCGGCTGGAACTTGCCGGCCGCCTCCGCCAGCGCGGACTTCAGCTCCCGGACCCCGGCCTTCTCCACCGCCACCACGGACTTCGCCGGGGAACCAGACAACGCCCGCTCGGCAAACAGCCGGTCTTCCTCGTCAACGACCGTGACGATCACCGCCGTACCCGGCGTGAGCTTGTCGCCCAGCCCCTTTTCAATGCCGGTCTCCTGCTTGTGCTTGGCGAACTTGCCGACAAGCCCGCCGGCCGCTCCACCGATCACGATCGACGCCAGCAGCGGAGGCGACAAAAGTCCCACCACCGCGCCGACGCCGCCACCCCAGCCCATGCCCTTGCGGCCCAGGTGGTCGCCGGTCTGGACGACGTGGACGCGGCCATCGGCGTCGCGCTCGGCAAGGATTACGCCCTCGGTGCGGACCGCCTTGTCACGGACGAGCTTGACCAGCGTGTCGAAGTCCGTATCGGCCTGCCCGATCGATGGGTAGGCCGCCAGGATCACCTCGAAGGAGTCCGTCATCGTCTTCTCCCCACGTCAATCGAAGGATGTACGGTTTCGCGTCGGTGGCGTCAGGCCGCATGTCGGCGGCTCGATATCGGCGGCTCGCGGGGCCCCGCACGCCACGCGAATACTCGGTCGCCGTCACGTCGCCGCGTGATACCGGCGGAGCGCGGATCGGGCATGCCCGCAGAACTCGACAGCCGCATGATCCCGCCTGGTGCCGGCCGACCGCGGCTTCCGTCTTCCGGAGGCGGGCCTCTTCCACTCATTGTGGTGCACGGTCGTCGCCCGAAAGGCCGGAAGGCCGGAATCAGTAGTCATCACCGCTCCGAGCAATCCGGCGTTCGGGACACCTCGCCGGATTGCTCGGATAGAAATGATTCATGGGCTTCACCGCGGCCGCATCCAACTCGGACCGACCGGGCGCACGCGGACCCGCGCCCAAGGACATGGTCTGGGTGCCCGGCGGCGAGTTCCGGATGGGATCGACCCAGTTCTATCCGGAAGAGGGTCCGGTCCATCGGGTGGCGGTCGACGGATTCTGGGCGGACCGGCATCCGGTCACCGTCGCGGAGTTTCGGCGGTTCGTGAAGGCCACCGGTCATGTGACCGCTGCCGAACGCGCGCCGGACGCGGCCGACTATCCCGAAGCCGACCCGGACCTGCTTGTGCCCGGCTCGTTGGTGTTCCACCGTACGGTCGCGCCGGTACCGCTGGACGACTACCGGAATTGGTGGGCGTGGGTTCCGGGGGCGGATTGGCGGCACCCTGAGGGGCCGGGCAGTACCGTCGACGGCCGCCAGCGTCACCCGGTCACGCACGTGGGATACGCCGACGCGGTCGCGTACGCGCAATGGGCCGGGAAGTCCTTGCCGACCGAGGCGGAGTGGGAGTACGCGGCACGCGGCGGCCTCGACGGTGCGACCTTCCCGTGGGGCGACGATTTCGCGCCTCGCGGCCGCATGATGGCCAACACATGGCAGGGCGAGTTTCCATGGCAGAATCTGCTGCTCGACAGGTATGAGGGCACGTCGCCGGTTGGCGCGTTCCCGCCGAATGGCTACGGACTCGTCGATGTCGTCGGCAACGTGTGGGAGTGGACCGCCGACTATTTCACGCCGGACCACAATGGGACCGAGAGCCGACGCCAGGCGGACCATTCCTGCTGCATACCGGTGAATCCGCGCATCGACGAGCCGGCAACGACCGAGCACATTCCGCGCCGCGTCATCAAAGGCGGCTCACACCTATGCGCGCCCAACTACTGTCTGCGTTATCGTCCCGCCGCCCGCCAGGGTGAGCCGGTCGATACGTCGACATCGCACATCGGGTTCCGCTGCGTTGTGCGGCCGCCGTCGGCTCGCTCCGGCGATTCCGTCTGAGCCGTCGTTGCCGGAGCGAGCCCGCGGCAACGTCGAGGCCGAATGTCCGCGAAAGGCCCTCGCGGTGGCGGCGAGCGTGTCTAACGTGGGGACTGCGAGTACATCGTCCTCGGAGTACGAACTCCATTCACCTCTGACGTCCACTCAAATCTCACGCAATGCCGGAGGGAGAAGGCGTCATGCAGCAGCGACAACCGAGCACGGCCGCGGTTGGCTGGGAAATGTTCGCCGCCGTGTCGATGCTTCTGATCGGTGCCTGGTGGATCATCGCCGGGCTGGTCGGATTGATCAATGACCACTTCTATGTCAAAACGGCGGACTACATCTTCCAGTTCAGCATCACCTCATGGGGCTGGATTCACCTGATCACCGGGATCGTCGTGGTGCTCGCCGGGTTCGGCCTGTTCACCGGCGCGGTGTGGGCGCGAGCAATCGGCGTGATCATGGCGGTATGGGCGGCGCTGGTCGGCTTCGCGTGGCTGCCCTGGTACCCGATCTGGGCGATCATCATCGTCGCTGTCTCGATCACCGTCATATGGGCGTTGACCGCACACGGGCGGGACATCAACGCCAGCATGTAACGAATCCGGCCGTGGCGGTGGCCGGTCGGGCCATGCCGGCGGCGTAGCCGGGTGCGGCGCGTCGCCGGTCAATGGTCGACCTTGAACCTCATAACGGGGTTCTCACCGCGATGCGGTTCGGTTCGCCGCCGACGTGATTTGCGGGTTCGCACCCGTGCCGGGTAGCCGGGCGGGAAGATTGAATTTTGCCACGTCATCAGCGGTGTCCGCGGGTTCGCGAGTGCCGATGGCACAGTTCGCCGTCGCCTCACCGCTATCAGAGGGAGATGTGATCGCTATGGCCACCGCGCAAGGGTCGACCAGTGTCCGGCGGTCGGCCGGCTCACACACGTCGAAGTCCACCACTGCCCGGGGGGCCAGGCGAGCCAGCGGTGCCGCGTCGGCATCGGCGGCCGACCGCGGAGCCACTGCCGCCGGGACCGATCGGCGGCGCCGGACCCGCGCATCGGCGCCCACCTCCTCGGCCGCCACGACGGCGAAGCGGACGCGAGGCGCCCGCCAGCAGCCCGCCGAGGGCCGCAAGACGGTACCCCTGCAGGGCGCGTCGCTGATTCGGCGTACCGCCGTGACCGTGCCCGTGGTGAACGTGCGCGTTCCCCTGCTCAGCCCTCGCGTACCCGACCCGGACGCGATGGCCTCGCAGACCAGGCGGGCCGCGCAGGCAGTGCGGGCCAATCTGCCCCCGATGGAACGGCTTCTGTACTACGGCGGCCTGGGTGCGCTGGCGGCGGCCGGGACCCTGGAGTGGCCGGTTGCCATCGCGGTCGGGGCTGGCGTCTGGGTTGCCGGGCGGACCGGTCAGGGCCGTACCCGGCAAGCCGCCGCGGCGGCGTGATACCCAGCCGGCTCAGTGAGACCCGACACGGCGTCAGGAACCCGCAGGCCTCGTGCGCCCCGCCGGCGCACGATCGGCCCACGTCGTGCGTGGGCTCGCGACGGCTACGCCTATATCGGGGTGCGCGGTGACCTGGAAGGAGACCTTGCCGCCGACGTTGGCCGGCGCCTGGAGCGGGCACTTGAGGCCGATGAGGGCGTATCTTGGGCGGCGTTCAACGGCGCGCTGGGCCGGATGGTCGTTCGCTTCGATGACTCGCGTACGACGCTGAATGCGCTGGTGGCATCGGTGCGCGCGGTCGAGCGCCGGACTCCGGCGCCAGACCGGCGGCCCCTTCAGGTCCCGGATGTTGATCCGTCCGTGGCGAACATGGCCGCGCTCGGCACCGATCTCCTCGCGATTGGCGCCGGGCTGGCCGGGCGGGCGATCCGGGCGCCGCGCCTGCCCGCGGAACTGGCCGCTCTGACCGCCTCCCTTGAGCACTTGCCCGCGTTGAGCAAGAAGCTGGCGGCACGTCTCGGCAGCGGCCGTGCCGACCTCGGCCTCTCGCTGGGATCGTCGGCCGTCGGTGCGATGTCGCAGATGACCATGACGAGCGTTGCCGACGCGGCACTCCGTGTGGTCCAGCTTTTCGAGACATCCGGGTACCGCGACGCGCTGGCCGGCCGCGCCCGAGATCTGTTTGGCAACGTCGAGGCCAGCCGCGCCGATGTCCCGGCACCGACAACGAGGCCCGCTGAGCTTCCCGACGGTCCGATCGAGCGGTACGCCCAGCGGATCAGCACGGTGACGCTGTTCGCCGCCGCGATGCTGCTGCCGTTGTCCGGACCGCGCATGGCGGCACGGGCACTCGCGATCGGGTCGCCACGGGCTGCCCGGATCGGCCGGGAGGCGTACGCGGCCCAGGTAGGGCGGGTGCTCGCACGCCGCGGCGTGGTGGCGTGCGATCCATCGGTGCTACGGCGGCTGGACCGGATCGACACGGTGATCATCGACGCGCCGGTCCTGATGACCGGACGAATGGTCATTACCAAAGTCGTTCCGGTGCGCGACGCCTCCGCAAAGGTGCGCGACCGGGCGGCGTTGCTGCTCTCCGACGTGAAATCGGCGAGCGGCCGCCTGCGGCTGCCGGTACGCCGCGGCGACTGGGCTCTTGCCTCGCCCTCCGGTCTGGACGTCGCGATCGGCGAAGACGTCGGCGGAGACATCGGCGAGGACGTGGCGGCGAGGGCAAACGAAGGCAGCCGGGGTCGGGGTGAGGTGGTCGCGCTCACGCACCGGGGCAGCCTGGTGGCGCTGTTGCGTGTCGAGGCCGAAATCGACCCGCTGTGTACGGCGCTCATCGCCGCCGCACGGAAGGTTGGACGCGTGCTCGTCGCCGGGGCTACGCCTCAGGCGATCCGGCGAGTGGGTGCGGACGGAGCCGTCGCGGGCGGTTCCCGGCTCGCCGCCTCCGTCGAGGCATGGCAGCGCAAGGGACGCGGGGTGGCCCTGGTGGCGACCCGCAACGCCCCTGCTCTCGCAGCCGCTGACTGTGGGATCGGGATCCTCGCCTCCGATGAGCGCCGACCGCTCTGGGGCGCGCACCTGCTGTGCGGCCCCGACCGCGAGACCGCATGGCTCGTTCTTGAGTCCATGACGATGGCCCGCCGGGTGAGCGGCCGCAGCGCCCGCATCGCACTCCTGGGCACCGTGACCGCGGCCCTGATCGGGCTGGTTGACCGGCGTCCGCCGGCGGGACGGCGCGCACTGACCGCCGACGGCGTCGCGGCGCTGACCAGCCTCGCCGGCGGTCTCTGGTCCGCCCGGGATGTCCGCCGGCTCCGGCTGCCGGTGCCGGAGGACCTGGTGCCGTGGCACGCACTCGATGTCGACGAGGTGTTCCGCCTTCTTGACGCGTCGGCGGACGGTCTGTCCGCCGAGCAGGTCCGGCAGCGCCGGAAGCCGGCGGACCATCCCGCCGACGGTGAGCGCGGTCTGGTGGCCGCTGCCCTGTCCGAGCTCAACACGCCCCTCACGGCGCCACTGGCGGCCGGGGCGGCGGTCTCGGCGACGACCGGATCGACCGCGGACGCGATCCTCGTTCTCTCGGTCATCCTGGCCAACGCGCTGCTGTCGGGGGCGCAGGAGGTAACCGCCCGCCGGACGTTGCGCCGGCTCCTTACGGCGAGTGCCTTGCGAGTGCGGCTGCGACGTGCCGACGGTGCCCAGTTGACCTCGGCCGACGAATTGGTACTGGGAGACGTGCTGGCGCTCGAGCCGGGCGATGCGGTTCCGGCCGACTGCCGCCTCATCTCGGCGGCCGGCCTGGAGATGGACGAGTCCAACCTCACCGGCGAATCGACTCCGGTGGTCAAGAGCCTGGCGGCGACGGCCGCGGTGGCGGTGGCGGATCGAACCAGCATGGTGTACGCCGGCACCACCGTGGCCGCCGGCACGGCGACAGCGGTCGTCGTGGCAACCGGTGCCTCGACCGAGGCGGGCCGCGGCGAGCGCGTGGCGGTCGACAGCGCAGCCGACGGCAGAGTGCATGAACGCCTTCGGAAGATGGCCGCCGGATCGATCCCGGCGGCGGCCGCCGGCGCTGCCGGTCTGTTCGCCAGCGGCCTCCTTCGTGGCCGCGTGGCCGAGTCGGTCAATTCCGCGGTCGCCCTCGCGGTCTCCGCGATTCCGGAGGGCCTTCCCTTCGTCGCGACCGTTGCCGAACTGAGTGCCAGTAAACGCCTCGCGAAGCACAACATCCTCGTGCGTAACGCCCGGGCGATGGAGGCTCTCGGCCGCGTTGACGTCGTGTGTTTCGACAAGACCGGCACTCTGACTCAGGGCCGTATTCAGTTGCGCGCCGTGTCCACCGGCCGCCGCCACGAGGCGGTCGAGGCTCTGGGCCATGACGGCCGGCTGGTGGCCGCCGCGGCGCTCCGTGCGAGCCCGGCGCGCAATGGCGCCGCGCCGCTGCCCCACCCGACCGACCGTGCGGTGGTGGCGGGGGCCGAGCGCGCCGGTGTCGGTGCCGCCGAGGGCGCCGCCGGCTGGCGGATGGCCCGGGAACTGCCGTTCGAACCCGAGCGTGGCTTCCACGCGGTCCTGGGAGACTCGCACTCCGGTCAGTTGATCAGTGTCAAGGGCGCGCCCGAGACCGTGCTACCTCGCTGCGACACCTGGCGCCCGGACGGCCGGACCAGGGCGTTGGGTTCGGCCGACCGCGATGAAATCGACGCCGAGGTCGACCGCCTGGCACAACAGGGTCTGCGCGTGCTGGCGGTCGCCGAGCGGATCGCCTCCTCGCGGCACCTCGACGACGCTCGCGTGGAGCGCCTGGAACTGCTGGGGCTCCTGGGACTTGCCGACGCGACGCGCCCGACCGCGGAGGAGGCGGTCAAGCGTCTACGACGGGCCGGCATCAAGGTGGTCATGCTGACCGGTGACCACCCGAGCACGGCGGAGGCGATCGGAGCGGAACTCGACCTTCTCGACGGCGGTGGGGTTGTCACCGGTGTGGATTTTGCGGACGTGGACGAGGCTACGGTCGACGCGCTGGTCTCAAAGGCCGCCGTCTTCGCCCGCGTGACACCGGCGGACAAGGTCGCCGTGGTGCGGTCGCTACGACGCAGCGGGCACGTCGTCGCGGTCACCGGTGACGGTGCGAACGACGCACCGGCGATCCGGCTGGCCGACATTGGCATCGCGATGGGCGACCAGGGCACGACCGCGGCCCGGCAGGCTGCCGACTTGATCGTGGTGGACGACCGGATCGAGACCATCGCCGATGGAGTGATCGAGGGACGGGCAATGTGGGCCGCGGTCCGCGACGCGGTCGCGTTGCTCCTCGGTGGCAATCTGGGCGAGATCCTTTTCACCGTCGGCAGCGCGGCCATCTCGGCCCGTCCGCCGCTCAACACGCGTCAGATCCTGTTCGTCAACCTCATGACGGACCTGCTGCCGGCCCTGGCGGTTGCGTCGCGCTCACCGCGGCACCTTTCACCGGAGGCGCTCGCCCGGGAGGGCCCGGAGTCTTCGCTCGGAGACGCCCTGACCGTTGAAGTGGCACGGCGCGCCGCGGCCACCGCGGTCGCGACAACTGGAGGCTGGCTGGCGGCGCGCGCGACCGGGACGGCCAGGCGGGCGAGCAGCGTCGCGGGTGCCTCGCTGGTGGCGTCCCAACTGGCGCAGACCGCCGTCGCCTCGCGCGGCGATCCAGCCGTACTCGCCGCGGTTGGGTTGTCGGTAGCGGCATTGGTCGGCACCGTGCAAACGCCGGTCGTGAGTCAGTTCTTCGGGTCGCGGCCACTCGGTCCGCTCGGGTGGCTGATCGTCGCGGGCTCGGCGGCGGGCGCCGCGGCGATCGGCGCGGCGCCGGTGAACCGGTTCGCGGGGCTGACGGGGCTGATCGATCGGGTGACCGGTGTGGGCAGGCGCCTGCGCGGGAGCGAGGCGAAGCCATAAGGCAGACGCGACGAGGGGGAGATGGCTGTGGCTACGACGGCCGCTCAAGCGGCAACCAGGACAAGGAAGTCGACGCCGAGGACGGCGACCGCGCCGGCCGCGACGAATCGGCGCCGGGCCGGTAAGCGGGCGGAAGCGCCGCAGAAGGCGGTCGCTGCGCCGGGCCGGGCGCAGGAACAGGCCGGCGCCGCGGTGGCGGATCGAACCGGACACCGAAGGCCGGTGGAGCACGCGATCCTGGCCGCCGAGCGGGCGGTGCGCGACAACAGCCTGCAACTGCAACTGCCGGTCATTGGCGAGGTGCAGCTGCCCGCCGGGGAGGAGGTCGCATTCATCGGGGGAACCGCGGCCCTTGCGCTTCTAGGCGTATTGGAATGGCCGGTGGCCATGCTCCTCTGCGTCGGGCACACGATGGCCACGGCCAGGCACAACCGGTTGATCCGGGCATTCGGGGAGGCGCTGCAGGAGGCGTGACCGTCGGTCGGGTGATGGCAGGTCAATCACGAGTGGCCACGCCCAGGTAGACCGCCGCGCCGAACTTCGGTGCCCCGTCGGCGTAGAACCGGTCCAGTTCGGTGACGGTGAACCCGGCATCGGTGATCAGATCGTCGATGCGGCGGGTCAGATGGCAGCCGCCGGCCACCAGCTTCTGGACCGGTTCGATGCGGTGCTGCCAGCGGCGTATGTTCTCGTCCGGCGCCAGCCCGTGTTCCATGAAGTGCAGCGTCCCGCCCGGTCTGAGAACGCGGCCGATCTCGGCAAGCGCTGCGCTGATATCGGGGATCGTGCACATGGTCATGGTCGACAAAACGGCGTCGTAGCTGGCGTCGCCGAACGGCAGGCTCTGGGCATCCGGCCCCGCCCATCGGATCGGGATACTGGACGCCTCCCGGCGTTGGCCGGCGAGCTTCCACCCGGTCGCCGCCGGTTCGATCGCCGCCACCTCGGTCACCGCCTGTGGGTAGAACGGGATGTTCAGCCCGGAGCCGAAGCCGATCTCGACGACGTCGCCACGGAGTCCGGCGCAGACCCGTGCCCGAAGCGGTCGCAGGTGCCGGTCACCGCAGGCCTTGTCGATGACGCGCGGCAGGATCCGGTCGTGATAGAAGCCCATCCTGTGACGGTAAGCGATCCCCGCGGTTTCCGGCCGGTGCCTGCCGGGCCGGTTGGGATCATGCCTGGCCCCGGCCCGGCCCGCTGGCGCGTCGCGCCCGGTCGAGCCATTCGGCCCGGGTGATCTCGTAGATGACCTCGCCCTGCTCGGAGCCCGGAATCGGGTCGTCCCACTCGCCGTACCAGGTGTCGACGTGGCGCATGCCGAGCTTGGCCAGGACCGAACGGGATCGGACGTTCACGGCCATCGTCTCGGCCCATATGCGAGTCGCATCCGACGCCGTGAACGCCCTGGCTATCAGTTCCCCGGATCCCTCCGTCGCAAACCCGGATCCCCAGGCCGACCGGGCCAGGCGGTAGCCGAGTTCGGGCTGGTCGGCAGGCAGGCCGTGGGTCGGAGACAGGGCGAACCAGCCGACGAACGACCCGTCATCGCGCCGGAACGCGGGCCAGAGGCCGTATCCAGGGTTGTGCGGATACGTTTCGATCGCCCGATCCAGGAACTGGCGGACCTGCTCGGCGGTGGCGGGCTCCCCCTTGGTGATGAACCACATCACCTCGGGGTCGCTGTGCAGGGCCATGATCAGGTCGAAGTCGGCGAGCGTGAACTCGCGCATGAACAACCGCGGCGTACGCAACTCCATGGCCCGCTACCGTGTCAGCTTGGGCAGCACCTCGCGACCGAATACCTCGATCCACTCGGCCTGGTTCCGGCCGACATTGTGCAGGTAAACGCGGTCGACGCCGGCGTCGAAGAACTTCTGGATCTCGGCGCGGTGGGCGTCCGGGTCGGACGAGATCAGCATCCGTGTCCGGAAGTCCTCCGGGCGTACCAGCTTGGCCATCTGCTCGAAGTCGAACGGCGACCGGATGTCCGCCTTCGGGAACTTCATTCCGCCGTTCGGCCATTCGGTGACCGCGTTGGCCAGCGCCTCCTCGTCGGTGGGAGCCCAGGACAGGTGCAGCTGGAGGATCTTGGGCTGAGTACCGGGCTCCTTGCCGGCCTTCTTCGCACCCACGTCGAACCGGGCCAGCAGCCCGGCGACCTTCTCGATCGGGGCGCCCGGCGTGATGATCCCGTCCACCAGCTCACCGGCCCGCCGTGCCGTGATCGGTCCAGCGGTGGCCACGTAGATCGGCGGTGGGGTCGCAGGCAGCGTCCACAACCGGCACGTCTCCAGCTGGAAGAATTCGCTGCGGTGCTTGACGTCCTTACCGGTGAAGAGCTTCTGGATGATCTCGATCGCGTCCCACATCCGGGTCAGCCGCTCGGCCGCCTCCGGCCAGTACCCGCCCACGATGTGCTCGTTGAGCGCCTCGCCGGAGCCGAGGCCGAGCCAGTGCCGGTCCGGGTACATGGCGGCCAGCGTCGCCGACGCTTGCGCGACCACGGCCGGGTGGAACCGGAACGACGGGCAGGTCACGCCGGGGCCCAGGTCCCCGGTCGTGCGCTCGCCGATCGCGGTCAGCACGTTCCATACGAATGGCGCGTTGCCCTGGGACGGCACCCACGGCTGGAAATGGTCGGCGGCCATCACGCCCTGGAAGCCGGCCGCCTCGGCGGCCGCCGAATACTCGGTGACCTCCATCGGGCCGAACTGCTCCAGCATGGCGGCGTACCCGACGTGCGCGCGGCTCATCAACACTCCCAGGGATTGGCGATGTTCCAGGAAACGATCTAGAACTGGGCTGATCTAGAACTAGGCTAGCGAAGCCGCGTCGACACCGAGCTCGTTGGACGCGGCGACGCGCACCCACTCGGCCAGCTGGCGGCGGGAGATCACCCGGTCGTGGACGGTCACCTGTACGGCGAGGCCGTCGATCAAGGCCACCAGGCGCCAGCCCGCGGCGTACGGGTCGGAGCAGGTGAACGTGCCGTCGGCCACTCCGGCCGCGATCACCTCGGTCAGCGCTTCCTTCCAGCGCAGATCCAGTTTGCGCGACACCTTCTCCAGTTCGGGGACCCGCATCGACTCGGCCCAGCCATCGATCCACATCGCCCACGCCTTGGAAGTGCCGGTCGGGGAGTAGATCTTAAAGATCTTGCGAAGCTTGTCCAGCGGCTTGGCCGACGAGCGCATCACCGCGTCGACGCGAGCCAGGTCCTGTTCGGCGGCGTACGCGAACGCGCGGGCCAGCAGTTTGTCCTTGGTTTCGAAGTGATAGAAGACGAGCGCCTGGCTGACTCCGGCCGCGGCCGCCACGTCGGCGGTGCGGGTGTTGGGCAGCCCGCGTTCGAGGATCACGTCGCATGCCGTTCGCAGTAGCGCGTCGAGTCGCACCTCGGCGGATCTTCTCGTCACCTCGCCACCGTACCCCCAATCGTCGTTTCCTGATTGATGGCACAGTTAACCGACCATGACCGGAGTGGCCGCTCGCAACGATCGGCGCTCCGCGACGATCAGCAGCGTACCGGCCAGTGACAAGGCGACGGCGAGCAGCGACGCCGCGAACAGCGCCCGGCCGGTGCCGAGCGAACCGGACAGCGCCACCGCGGCCAGCCCGCTGCCGAGCGCGAAGCCGAGGTAGATGGCCGTGCCGGACCAGGTGAACGCTTCGGTTGTCATGCCCCTCGGCGCGAGCGCGGTCACCATGGCGCTCTCCATTGTGGTGGTAGGGGAGATGACCAGCCCGGCCAGGAACAGCAGCACCGCCAGCGTCCACATGTTGCCCGCGAACGCGATCGCCGCGAACCCGACCACATTCAGCGCCATCAACAAGGTATACAGCCGGTCGATCGCGATCTGGAACGTCTGGCCGCCGAACCACATGCCGCCGACGATCGATCCGCCGCTCCACACCGCGTACATCAGCCCGCCGAGTTGTGGCTGCCCGCGACCGGTGGTGTAGGCGGGGATGGCGATCTCCAGTACCCCGAACGCGGCGGCCCAAAGCATCGAGGCAAGCAGCACGATACGCAGGCCGCGGCCGGACAGCGGGCCGATCAGGCGCGCCAACCGGGTTCCACGGCTGGGCGGTGGCTCGACCACGTATCCGTGCCGGACGGCGGCGCACATGGCCAGCCAGATCGAGCCGGCCGCGCTGAGGGCGGCGGCGAGCAGCGCCACCACGTACCCGCTGGTCAGGGTCGCGATCACGCCGACGATGCCGGGACCGACCACAAACGACAGTTCGACCAGCAAGGCATCGAGCGCGAACGCGGTGGTGCGCGACTGTTCATCGGGTGCGAGGCGCGGCAGGACGGTACGGGTGACGGCGGCGATCGGCGGGTTCACCACTCCGCCGACCGCCGCGATCGCGACGATCAACCATGGCGCCAACCCGGCCTTCAGCCCGACGACCAGGGCAACCAGAGCGGCGCCCTCGGCGAGTCCGGTGCCGATCAGCACCCATGCGGCATGACCGCGGTCGGACAGCCGGCCCAGCAGTGGTGCCGAGAACGACGTCGAGCCGGCGTTGACCGCGGCGGCCAGCCCGGCCACCGTGTACGAGCCGGTGCCGGCGTGTACCACGAGCACGAACATCAGCATCGCCATGCCGACCGGCAGGCGGCCGACCAGCGACGAGATCATCAGATTCCGGGCACCGGGGACGCGGAGCAGTCTCCGGTACCGCCGCGCGGCGGTCTTCATCGCGGGCGCACCTGCCGCCAGGTGCGCTTGGCGACGGTCTGGTCTCCGTCGCGAACTTCCAGAGTGATGTCGAGCGCGGTCTCGGCCTCGTCGAAGACGTACCGGACCTCGGTCGCGGCCACCGCCCGCACCGACGGGGTGATCAGTTCGAACGACGCCGACGAGGTGGACGTCTGGTGCCACGTGCGGCGGTCGATGGAGACCACGCCCGGTACGACTCGGTGCAGGCGCCGAACCGGGTCGGGTATGTCGAGCCGTACCGCGTCACGCACGAGGTACGGCGGGCCAGCACGTCGTCTTCGACCTGCCAGATGACATCGGCATCGTCGGCCGGGTCCCGCTCGGGCGAGGCCACGACGGCCAGAGTCTCTGGAGCCGCGGACCGGCGGCGCGACGGCGCCGGAAGCGTCAGAGCCGACGCCTCGCCGTCGACGTCAGCTGAACGGCCGCTGGCGCCGCGACCGTGTTCGGCCAGTCCATCCCGGTGATCGCGACAGGCGCAGCTCGTGGCCGGTGGCGAACGTCCACGAAGTCGCTTCGAACTCCAGTCCACCGGGTCGGGCCGGCGGTACCGCCGCTCACCGGGCAGCGCCCGGGTGATCAGCGTCGAGGTGCCGTCCGGAGCCACGTCGCACAGCTTCGCCGATACCAGGCGACCGGCTGGTCGGAGCGCCGCCAGCCGAGCCGCGCGTGCCCGAGGATCTCCAGACCAGTCTGCGGGCCACTGCCAGGTCAGCGACGCGGCGTCGTCGTAGCGCTGATCGGTGGGCTGGCCCCATGGCAGCGCACCCGCGCAACTATTCCACGCCGCCGTGCCGATACCGCCGACCGGGCCGTGCGACGCGTTCCGCCGCCCAGCGGTCCCGTGGGTGGTCTTCGAACCGCGGCGACGGCCACGGCCCTCCGCCTGCCACTGCCCGTTGAGCGAGGTCGCGTCCGGCTCGGGCGGGTGGACCGGCGGGCGAAGTACACGATGCCGGCGTCGGTCGCCGCGGCCGCGTCGTCACGCAGCCATCGGTCGAACCAGCGTGCCATTTCCTCGCACACGTCCAGTGGGACCGGGACGGGCGCTTCGCCGCTCTGATGGCTCCACGGTCCGATGATCAGGCGGGTGGGCGTACCGGCCTCGGTCAGCGCCCGGTACGTCCGGAAGGTGTTGTTCCGGTACCCGTCTGCCCACCCCGCCACGATCATCGTCGGGGCAGTGATCGCGGCGTAGTCGGGGCGCAGCGACCCGCGCCGCCAGTATGGGCCGTCCGCCTGCTCGGCGCTCCACCGCAGCAGCCAGGGCGTCCCATCGTCGATCCGTTTGCGCCATTCGTCGCGCCAACCGTCACCGAAGACCTCCGGGACGGGCGGCAGCGCGTTCATGGCGATCATGTACGTCGGGTAGTCGACGATGTCGAGCAGCCGCCGCACGCCACCCATGTAGTGCACGTCGTCGGTGTAACGGTCGTCGGTCGCGTAGATCGGAACGATCGCCTTGAGCGCGGGCGGCCGCCGCATCGCCACCTGGATCGAATTGAAGCCGCTATACGATGTCCCGTACATCCCGATGTTGCCGTCACACCACGGCTGTGCCGCGAGCCAGGCGATCACCTCGACGAGGTCGTCCTGCTCGGCGGGCGGGTACTCGTCGGTGGCCAGCCCGGTCGATGAACCGGTGCCGCGCAGGTCCAGGCGGCACACGGCGTATCCGAACTCGTCGCGGAGCCGCACATACTCCGGGGTGTAGCTGTGGGTGAGGTCGTCCTTGCGATACGGCAATGCCTCCAGTAGGCACGGCGTCGGGACCGATCCAGCGGTGTCCGGGATGTAAAGCGTTGCGGCGAGCATGCACGCCATCGCGCATGGGATCCGGATTTCGCGGGATGTCATGGCATTCAGCGTACGGTCCGCGCCTGCGAGCCCGGCAATAGACTAACTGATTAGTCAGGAGAGTTTTTTGGGCGGTGCCATGATCCTCCGCACGGCCGCTGGCCGAGCGCCGCGATGCGTGCCAACGCCATACATAGCGCACGTAATCGCGTACGTGATCACGTAAGGTGTGCGCGTGCTTGCACTCCGCTTACTGGCGTTCCGCTCGCCGGCACCCCGCCTACTCGCCCCGGTTGTCGCAGCCGCCCTCGCGCTCGCCGCCTGTACCGTCCCGGACCGGCCGGTCGCGCCGGCACCCCCGCCGGCCGGTACCGTCACCCACTCGCCATCAGCCGCCGCCGCCCCGTCGGGGCCCGGTGACATCACGCTGGAGTTCGCCGGTGACGTGCACTTCATGGGCCGTACCGCGACGCTGCTGGACAAGGACCCGGCGACGGCGTTCGGGCCGATCGCCTCCGTGCTCGCCGACGCCGACGTCACGACCGTCAACCTGGAGACCGCCGTGACCACCCGCGGCACACCGCAACCCAAGACGTTCCACTTCCGTGCCCCGGCCAGCGCCTTCGCCGCGGTCCGGGCGGCCGGCATCGACGCCGTCACGCTCGCCAACAACCACATGCTCGACTACGGCCGCGTCGGACTGTCCGACACCCTCGCCGCGGCGTCCACGGCCGGCTTCCCGACGTTCGGCGCCGGAGCCGACGCCGACGCCGCGTGGCGGCCGTGGATCACCACGGTCCGGGGCGTACGGATCGCGTACCTCGGCATGTCCGACGTGCAGGAACTGGCGAGCAGCTGGATCGCCACCGGATCGCGCTCCGGCGAAGCGATCGCCAACGCCCGCAAGCGCTCGCTGGCCGCGGTCCGATCCGCGAAGAAGCAGGCCGCCATCGTGGTCGTGTTCATGCACTGGGGCATCGAGCGCGACCCGTGCCCGTCGGACGCGCAGAAGACGCTGGCGCGTCAGCTATCCGACGCCGGTGCCGACATCATCGTCGGCGCGCACGCCCATGTGCTGCAGGGAAGCGGATGGCTGGGCCACACGTTCGTCGCCTACGGGATGGGCAACTTCCTGTGGTGGCGCGACGTCGACGGGCCGCAGACCGGCGTACTGAAGCTGACCATCCCCGGCGGCCGCGTCGCCGACCTGTCGGCGACGCTCATCCCGGCCATGCTCACCTCGACCGGCCAGCCGAAGGTGGCCACCGGCAAGGCCGCGCGCACGATCCTCAACCGGTACGCGTCACTGCGCGGCTGCGCTGGGCTGGCGGCGAGGCCGGCTGGTTAGAGCTTGCTCCACTGCTGGTAAAGCAGCGCCTTGGTGAGCATCATCGACTGCGGCACCTTCTGGTAAATCCACATGTAGATGATCACGTCACGCTGGATCGCGACACCTTCGGACAACTGGTATCCGTACCGGTCTTTCTTGCCGTTGGTGTAAACGGCGCCGTCGGCGAACGGGATCTTCCAAGCGGCCTTCCGTTGCGAACCTTTGAGTTCCTTGTCGCTCGGCCCATTCGTGATCACGTCGCTGAAGATGCCGAAAGCCCAATTGGCGTCGTCGAACCGCACCATCCGGATCTCCACCTCGTTGCCGGCGACATCCCTCCAGTTCACGGTCGCCGCCGTGTCGAACCCGTCCGCCTTGAGGAAGCTCACGGCGTCCTTGGGATCGTCGTAGAACGACGCGTACTGCTTGAGCGTCATGACCCCGTGGGTCGCCCGCGGTGTGAACCACTGGCGCGCCCCGCTGGGTAGCTTGAGGAGAAAGCGGCTCAGGTTGCCGGAGTGGTCGCGTACCGGCGGCCCCAGCGGCGTGGTCACCGTCGAGTGATAGGTCGACGCCGGCGCGGGGTAAACGCCGATGTGCACGTGATGATGCGCGGACACGTAGCCGGTGGCGCCGCACATGGCGATCAGCGCGGGCACGCCGAGCACGATGGCGAAGACCCGCAGAATCCGCCGCCCGCGCCGCCGTTTCGATGCGGGTGGGACGGTGTCCGCCGGCATGCTGACCGGCTGGGTCAGATGTGGGACGTCCCGCTGCTCCACCGCCACGCCCGTCAGCGGAAGCGCGGCGTCCGGTCGCCCCGGCGCCATCTCCGGCTGCTGCGGGTGGGTTCGCGATTGACCGGTGATCCCCGTTGGCTGTGACACGGCGGACAGTCTGCAACCTGTGCGATCTCCAGGCAAGGCCTATGACGGGGTCGGGTGATGCGTGCCAGTTCCGAGTCAGGCACTTACATTCGCGCCGAGATGGTGAAGCCGGCCAGGCACAACGCCGCCAGCACGACAACCGCGATCACCAGCACGACCGCCCAGAACCCGACCCGCGGCGGGCGGATCGGGCGGCCGGAGGGTGCACGGGTCACAGGCGGCTCCACTGCTGGTAGGTGACGCCTTCAGTGAACGCCACCGACTGCGGCGGTGACTGGAAAACCCAGACCTCGGTGACGACATCTGCTTTCAATGCCATGCCATGCGACATCTGATCGCCGTACTTGTCCTTCTTGGCGAATGCGACGACCTCGCCCTTGCCACCGGAAATCCTGTCAATCATGGTGATGGTGGTGCCCTTGGGCATGTTGTCCACGTCATTGCCGACTTCATCGGTGAAGAACTGGTAGGCGCCGTTGTCGGTGCCGAACCGGTACAGGTCGATCTCGACGGACGTGCCGTCCGCCTCGACCCACGTTCGGACAGCGCCGGCCTGAAACGCCAGACCGTGGAGGTAGTCAGTCGCGGACGTCGTGTCCTGATAGCCCGACGCGACCTGCCTCAAGGTGAGCCGGCCATCCTTGCTGACCGGCTTCGACCACGGATCCGAACTCTCCGGAGCGGGCAGCAGGAACCGGCGCAGATCCCCGGAATGGTCCTTCGGCGAGGCCACGGTGGACGGCGTCGCGGAAGGGGTTGCCGGCGCCGCGGCCGGCTGTGCCGGCCCGGTCGCGGCGGTCGCTGGCCGGCCGTCCGGCTGGGCCAGCGCGTAACCCCCCGCCCCGATCCCGATGACGACCACGACGGCACCGATCACCAGGCCAATCACCAGGCCGGTGCGGCTCTTCCTGGGCGGATAGGTGCTGTACTGCGGGTACGGTGCCAGCGGCATGCCGTGCACCTGCGGCGGGACGAGGAACGACGGGGGCGGCTCAAGCTGCGTCGACACGGTCGACAGTCTGCGGGCTGCGGGTCAGCGGGGCAATACCCGAATCTCGCTCAGGAACCGGCGCCCGCCGCGGTGACCCACCCGGCGAACAGCACCAGACCCGTGTCGCGATGCACCGCGAAGAACCCGAACGGCCGGTCCACGGTGATCCGGACCTGGACCGCCTCCCGCATCGGCCGGGCCATCCCAGCCATGACCATACCCGCCGCGGTCACCGCCGCCGCCCGAAAACCGGTGGCCGAGAACTCGGCGACCGCGGCCTGCTTCGCGGCACTCACACACAACGGGACGTCGCTGATGCCGGGCAGGTGCCCGTGACGCGAATCGGTCACCGTGGCAAGGCCGAAGACGTCCGGAAGGGTGAGCAGATCGTGATCGCCGGTCACAGTGAACGACGGCATCGTCAGGATCACCTCCGGCTGGCCGGAAGCGCTGGGCACGGTGGCCACCGACAAGCCCGGACCGGACAGGTCCGACGGGTCGGTCGCCGGATCCGCTGCCGGGCCGGCGATCAGCCCCAGGCCACGGGAAAGTACCGTACCCGCCGCCGCCCCGACGATGCCCAATACCACCTGCACGTCGATGCCGTTGTCGCCTTCGACCCGTACACACGTCACATCCGGGGCCGCGCGGACGATCGAGACGTCGCGCGACTTACGATGCAACGGCCGCTGGCCACCGCCGGCGAACGGCTCAAGCCACGTCGTGCGTACCGTCAAGGCGCTGGCCAGCACCAGCAACGTACGGTCGTCGATGTGGACCGGCATCCGTTCGATCAGGCCGTCGGTCCGGTCCCGCGTCCACACGTCCAGCGCCCGCTGATCCTCAGCCACGTCACCGCTGAACTTCTCGCTCACGCCCGATGGCATCCGCGTCTGCCACTCCGACCGGATCGGCAGCTCGTCGCGATGCCAGACACCGAGCGCCCCATTCAGTCCCTCGGTCGAACCAAGCCAGTCGAGCACGGCCAGACCGGCGCGGGTGCCGTCGGCCGGATCGATCCCGATCGCGGCCGCCATCTCGTCCCGGGCAGCGCCGGTCGCGGCATCAGCCAAGATCGCCAGCAGCGGCCACGCCCCGGCCGCGGAACACGTGGTCGGCTCGTCCGGAAGCGCACCAACCCAGCGCGCCGTCATGGCATTGAGCGCTCCAACTGGTACCGCCATCCCGCCATTCATCTCGCCACTCTGACAGATCCGGGCGAACGGTGCATCCGAGGCGGGCATGATGAAGCCGTGCGATGCCTGGTCACCGGTGCGACCGGTTACATCGGAGGACGGCTTGTGCCGCGGCTGCTCGACGCCGGTCACGAGGTACGCTGCCTGACCCGCGATGTCCGGAGACTGCGCGACGTACCATGGCGTCATCAGGTCGACGTCGCACGTGGCGACATCAACGAACCGAGCACCCTGCCACCGGCGTTCGACGGCGTCGACGTGGCCTACTACCTGGTCCACTCGCTCGGCAACATCGGGTTCGAGGAACTGGACCGGCAGGCCGCCACGAACTTCGCCACCGCCGCCCGCGACGCTGGCATACGCCGGATCGTCTACCTCGGTGGACCGGCTCCGCACGGCCCGATCTCGTCACCGCACCTGCGCTCCCGCGAGGAAGTCGCGCGGATCCTGCTGGACTCCGGCGTACCCACGATCGTGCTGCGCGCCGCCGTCATCATCGGCTCCGGATCCGCATCGTTCGAGATGCTGCGGTACCTCACCGAACGCCTTCCGGTGATGGTCACGCCCAAATGGGTACGCAATCCGGTCCAGCCGATCGCCATCCGCGACGTGCTCCGATACCTGGTAGGAACGGCCGCGATACCGGAACAGCTGAACCGGTCCTTCGACATCGGAGGCCCGGACGTGCTCACCTACGCCGACATGATGCGCGGGTACGCCCGCGTCGCCGGCCTGCCCCGTCGCGTCATCGTGCCGATCCAGGTCCTCACGCCGTGGCTGTCGTCGCACTGGGTCGGGCTGGTTACCCCGGTGCCGAACGCCATCGCGCGCCCCCTGGTCGCCTCCCTCATCCATCCAGCGATTTGCCACGAGAACGACATCCGGGCGTACCTTCCAGACCCGCCCGGCGGCCTGATCGGCTTTCTCGAATCGGTCCGGCTCGCACTCGCCAAGATCCGCAACGCCGACGTGGAGACCCGCTGGTCCACCGCCACCTGGTCGTTCGGTGAGCACCCGCCGCACGAGGCCGAGCCGCTGCCCACCGACCCGTCGTGGTCCGGCGGCTCGATCTATGCCGACAGTCGGTCGTGCGAGGTCGCCGCCCCCGCCGACCGGTTATGGGCGGTGATCGAAGGCGTCGGCGGCGCCAACGGCTGGTACTCGCTCCCGCTTGCCTGGAGCCTCCGCGGCTGGCTGGATCGCGCCGTCGGCGGCGTCGGCCTGCGCCGTGGCCGACGTGATCCACACCGGCTGTACGTCGGCGAAGCGCTCGACTTCTGGCGAGTCGAGGAATTGACCCGGCCGGCCGGCGCGGAGGCTGGCCTGCTTCGGCTCCGTGCCGAGATGAGGCTGCCGGGGCGAGCGTGGCTGGAGATGCGGGCGGTACCTGGGAATGCCGGTGGGTCCCGTTACGAGCAGCGTGCCGTATTCCTGCCAAAGGGGCTGGCCGGGCACGCGTACTGGGCGGCCATATGGCCGTTTCACACGTTCGTCTTCGGCGGCATGGCGCGCAACATCGCGCTCGGAGCAGAACGAGAATCCGGTGTCTGAGCTGGCATCATTCGCGGTGATCTCGGTCCTGTCACAGTGTGGCGACGCGCGCTGCCACAGTGTGGCGACGCGCCCAAGGGACCCCGGGTTGGCGCTCGTGGCCAAGCTCGGCTAAAGTTCTCATCCGTCGCCGGGAAAACATGGCGGCATGCGGACGTAGCGCAGCTGGTAGCGCATCACCTTGCCAAGGTGAGGGTCGCGGGTTCGAATCCCGTCGTCCGCTCGGGGCCGCCAGCGGTCACCTCGGTGGAGTGGCCGAGAGGCGAGGCAACGGCCTGCAAAGCCGTGTACACGGGTTCAAATCCCGTCTCCACCTCGCAAGACCGATCCCGGGCGATTAGCTCAGCGGGAGAGCGCTTCCCTGACACGGAAGAGGTCACTGGTTCAATCCCAGTATCGCCCACCAACAAAACCGCAGTTCATCGCGCTGCTTACCGAGTGTCGGTAAGCAGCGTTTTGGTTGTTGCTCGTTACATTGGGAGCAAATTGGGAGCAGACGCCGATCGGCGGCTCTGTTGCATTCGCCCGTCGGTGGGCAGCGTGATTCCGTGGCGACCCGTGTGTCAGATCGCTTGGGCGAGTTCGGTGAACGCCGCGGCAACACGTAGCGGCTGTGGGGTGTCGGTGGCGATTTCGTAGTGGCCGCGGCGAAGATTCTGCATGAACGCGATCCCGGCGATGATGACTCGAGCGGTCCGGTCGGTGTGCAGGCCGCGCATGGGTCGTAGCCGCTGTTTAAGCCGGCTGTGGTCGGCTTCGATCCGGTTGTTCGCGTACTGCTCCACGTGGTGCCAGGCCGCGGGAACCAGCTCGTCGAGGACCCGCGGGTAGACCGGAGCGGCGTCGGTGACCACTTCGTTCGGTGTCACCTTCAGCGTGGCCAACGCACGTTGGAAGAACCGGCGGGCGGCATGCCCGTCGCGGCGGGCCGACACGTACACGTCGATGACCTGCCCCCGCTGGTCAACAGCCCGATACACATACCGCCACACGCCGCCGACCTTCACGTAGGTTTCGTCAACGAACCAGCGGCCGCCTGGAGCGTGCCGGGCAAACCGTGCCGCGTCGGCGAATAGCGGCGCGAAGCGCTGTACCCAGCGGTAGACGGTGACGTGATCGACCTCGATCCCGCGCTCGGCCAGCAGCTCCTCAACGTCACGGTAAGACAGGCCATAGCGCAGGTACCAGCGCACCGCCACCGTGACCACCTCGACCGGGAACCGGCACCGCGCAAACGCCGACCTGGCAACTGATGCCGGACGGCGGCGAGTTGACGGACTCACCGGTTCATCCTGGCTGGCCCTGATCCGCGAATGCAACAGAGCCTGACGGCATAGCCGGCAGTTGATCGCGCGTGATCAGGCTTCCTCAATCGAGGCCGCTACTGCGTGTGTGGACTGACCAGACCAGCGGGGGTTCCATGGGAGCCATTTCCGCTCGACCTCGGCTTTTAGGTCGATGCCGTGATGCCGGGCCATCAGGAGCACCTGGCAAAGGACATCCGCAAGTTCGGACCGGAAATCCGACTCGAGCTGTTCCGCTGAGTGCCCCTTATCCCTCGCTTGTCCAACTCGCATGAGGAAGACCTGTGTCAGCTCACCGACCTCTTCCTGGAGCTTGAGCAGAAACCACGTGTCGTTGCGGTCTATCCCGTGCTTGCGGGCATAGATATCCGAGACCGCCTCGACCTCGTCGGTGAGTTGCTGCAAGTCCATAGCGCGAGGGTATACGGAGGTCAGCGATTGACTGTCAGGTCTGGCCGGTGTGCCGTCAACCCTGCGATGTTGCCGGTCCGGATGTCCTGTATGTCTACCCGAGGGCAGTGGTCTGCTCTGCCGCGCTCGCCGCGTGCGCGACCGTCAGCACCCACTGCGGACTGCAAATGTGGCAGCGCGAACATCCTCAATTCGGCAAAGCCGCGAGTGCTTGCTACGTCCCGGAGGCCATGTACGCGGCGAGGATGTAGTTGGGGTGGCGGTCGAGGTTGGTGCGGGCTCGGTCGTAGCGCATGGTGGTTCGCGGGTCGGCGTGGCGGGCGGCGATCTGCACGTCGCGCAGGCTCACCCCGGCGTCGAGCATGGTGGTCACGAAGGTGTGGCGCAGCATGTGCGGGTGCATCCTCGGCATCCGGATCCCCGCCGCGTGGGCGAGGTGTTTGAGTCGGCGGGTGGCGGCGTGCCGGTCCATCCTCCGACCGTGGGCCAGGCGGCGGAAGTCGTCGTCGTCGGCATGTGCGGCTGCGGGTGCCCGTCCATCGACTTCCAGCATGGCCGCGGCCTCGGAATGGCAGTACGAGTCAATGCGGGCGTTCGAGGCTCCCATAACGGCTTGTTCCTTTACACGATCGAAGACCCTCAGCGGGGGGAGGTCCTCGGCGGCATCGAGTGGATCGGCGTCGAGGAGACGGACCCAGATGACCTTCCATTGCCCGAACGGCTCGACATCCGGGCCGCTTGATTCGCCCACCCACCGCTCGCTCATCGGCACGAGCGCGCTGTCCGCGGCAGAAGCGTGCGTTGGGTGAGCCTTTCGGCCTTCGCCCATGGCGGGATATCTGAGATCATCGGCGGGTGGAGTTCGTCCTCGATCCGCCGCATGGGATTGATCCGCTACGGCTTGGGATGACGCCGGGCGAGGCGCGGACGGCGCTTCAGGCGGTCGGTCCGCTTACGCCGACGGCCAGTGGCGAGCTGGCCGTGCACGTGGCCAGCGGACTTGGGTTCAGTGTGGGCTTTGGGGTCGGGCCGACACGCGACCGCGTCAACGCGATTGAAGTATGGCGTCCACACGAGCGAGACGTGGTGCGATACCGCGACGTCGACGTGTTCGGCTTACCCGCGTTGGAGGTGGTGGAGCGCCTTCGTCGTCACATCGAGCTCATGCCGAACGAGGATGACGACGGGTTTACTGCACGAGAGTTGTACCTCGCTCTGTGGCGACCGTTCGCAGCCGACGACGACCCGGATGAGACGCAGGGCTACTTCTTTCAATCGGTACTCGTCGCCAGGCCGGGCTACGACGACACTCCCGCAGAAGCAGCAGCTCGAATGGCCGCTGGCCGCGAACCCGGTTACTGACCCCGTTGGCGCTGCACCTCTCACACAGCGTGCCGCTGACCGTGCGCGCAACGTTCCACAGCGCACGGGTCGCGGCAGATGAGCGCACCGAGATAGGGGCTCTCCGCCAAATACCAGATGCTTGTTGAAGCACGGCCTGGCAGACTCGGCCGGTGCCTTCACCTGATGATCTCGCTGCCTCGCGTTATGCCCGTATGCGATGGAACACGCCGCTATCCGACGAGCACGCCGCTCTCCTTCTCGAACGGCTGGACGTTCCACCGGGTGGTCGCGTGCTGGACCTCGGATGCGGATGGGGTGAACTGCTCTTGCGGGCAGTCGGGACCGCGGGTGGCTCCGAAGCGGCTTCCGTGACAGGGGTGGGGGTCGACACCGACGAGGTGCTCTTGGCTCGCGGGCGGCAACTCGCCGCCGAGCGCTCGCTGCAGCAGCAGGTGACGTTCGTCAAGCAAGAAGCAGCTGCCTGGCGTGAACCAGCCGACCGGGTCGTGTGTATCGGCGCCTCGCATGCCTTCGGTGGGACCGTCGCCGCACTCAAGGCGCTGGCCGAACTCGTCAGTCCAGGTGGACGCATCCTGTTCGGTGATGGCTGCTGGGAACGCCCGCCAATGAGCGAGGCCGTGGAGATTTTTGGCGAGGACATCAGGAATCTGGCAGATCTCATCGAGCAGGCGCGGGCGTTGGGCTGGCGCGTCTTACACTTCAGCACCGCCGATCAACGAGAGTGGGACGACTTCGAGTCCACTTGGCTGGCAGGTCGGCAAGAGTGGCTCCTGGAACATCCCGATGACCCCAGAGCGGCTGAGCTCCGCGCCGAACTGGATACGCGGCTAGGCGAGTACGTCGGTGTCTATCGCGGCACATTCGGCCTTGCGTATTTCGTTCTTGCTCGCTAAAACGCTGTGCCGTCGGGGTGGAAAAGCTCGCCAGGTGCCGGGGTCACCAGGGGCGAACCACGACCTTGCCGGTGGCGCAGTTGTGCTCCATGTACTGGTGCGCCGCCACGATGTCGTCTAGGCCGAACACCCGGTCGACGTTCGGGCGATACCGCCCGGCCGCCACGCTGTCGACGATGCGCTGCAGCGGTTCCCGCCCTGCGGCGCCGCTGATGTCCTCGCTTTGGAACACCGTCAGTTTGGCGCCGGAGGGGATCGTGGCCGTCGGCTGGAAGTCCGGGATGGCCCACACCTGGCTGAGCATGCCGGTCATACACACCGTGCCGCCGGGCGCCACCAGCCGCAGCGACTCCAGTACAGTGTTGGCGCCCACCAGGTCCAGCACGTACTCCGGGCCGCCGGGGCGAATCGCCTGGACCTGCCGGGTGAGGGCGTCAGCGTCACCGCTGTCGACAATGGCCTGGTCGGCGCCCTGCTCCCGCAGTCTCGCTATCTTGTCTGGGTTGCGGGTGGTCGCGATAGTGGTCAGCCCGTGCTCCCTGGCGAGCGCCAGCGATGCCAGGCCCACTGACGAGGTTCCGCCGCGCACCAGCAGCGCCCCACCGGCGAGCAGGGGTCCTCCGCCGGTCGGGCGCAGCGCCTCCAGCGAGCCGTACGCAGTCAGCCACGTCTCAGGCAGGGCAGCGAACGCGGGCCAGTCCAGCGAGGTGTTCACCGGTATCAGTAGCTTGTCCGGCAACAGGGCGTACTGCGCGTAGCCGCCGTCGAACTCGCGGCCCATCTCGCCCATCACCGCCCCGACAGTGGTGCCTGGCGGCAACGCTGGGTCGAGGGATTCTTCCACCACGCCCACGCATTCGATCCCGAGTATGCGCGGGAATCGGACGTTCGGCGAGTGGCCTTGGCGGGTCATCAACTCGGACCGGTTCAGCCCGAAAGCTTCGACCCTGACCAGGGTCCAGCCCTGCCGGGCCCGAGGCACCGGGAGATCCCTGATCCGTAGCACCTCCGGCATGCCCGCCTGCTCCGCCACGGCTGCACGCATCGTCCGGTCCACCACCTACCTCCTTATGCTTGATTCGTGGCGGCGAGGTGAGCCGACGCGATTTGGGGATTCAAGCGTCCGGGTACGACACTTGCCGCCAGATTCGTGACTGGGGTGACACAGCTCACCGGCGTAGGTAGCTCCACCGCACGACGTTGTCCCTGCCGAATATTTCGTCCACGCTGATCAGAGCCCCACTCGACCCATGGAAGCAACCTTGGCTGGCTCTTCACACGTCCTACTTACTCATCGCCGTTGACCACTACGCGATGACGCCGACAAGCGAACCCGTCGCGGGGTATGGGCGGGTGCACGGGGGAACTGCTCACCCTCGGGATCAAGGTCGCCGCCTCCACGGTCTGGCAGATCATGCGCGAGGCCGCCACCGCTCACCTGACCGCGGCCTGTTGGCACCTGAAGATGGAGGTTCCAACACCGACCATCCAGAAGGCCTCGACTGTCGAGATGCAGCGAGGGTTGACAACCTGCCGTCAAAGTCAAGATCTACTGGTCCGGTGGACGTTTCTCGCTGAGGACGGTGCGTGCAGCCGGAAGTCGTTGCAGCCGAATTGCGATCACTGGTCGTTATCGCCTGTTGCTGGTCGTAACCACGTTGTTGACTGGGCAGTTGCCCTCGCTTCGGCCACACGCGGCGAAGTCGCAGAGGCGACACAGCCAAGGCTGTGGACGGTCGTTGGGGCGGGCGGAGCGTTCCTCGACTCTGGCAACGGTCAGTGTGGTCAGCATCGTGTCCAGCGCTGCCGCAAGATTGTCGATCTCATCCGAGGAAAACGCGGACAATGCGCTCGCCAGTGACTTCTCGCGCATTTGAAGTATCCGTGCGGCCGTGCGCCGGCCACGTTGGGTCAGGACAAGAGAGACAGCCCGTCCGTCCTGTGCTCCGACGCGCTCGACGAGGCCTTCGGTGACGAGGCGGTCGACGAGGCGGACGGTGCCCGAGTGGGTCAGGCCGAGCACGGAGCTCAGCTGCGTTACCGATCCGCCGTCGAGGAACTCGTGCATCGCGGCGAGGGCGGACGGGGCCGACGGGCCGAGCGACGCGATCCCTTCGGCGGCGGTGTTCATCCGGTCGGCGACCACAAGGCTGAGGGCGCCCAGGACGTTGGCTGCGTGCTGGTGGCTTGACGGGGTTCGCGGCATGCCTCTAGTCTATATGCATGAGTCACACATATTCTACGGCCAAGAGCGGGGAGTCGACGGCGGCGCTGTCGATGGTCAACATCGACAGCTCCGACCCGGCCAGGCTGGCGCGGTTCTACGCGGACGCGCTGGGTTGGGAGGTCACCTACAGCGACGACAGTTACGGGATGGTCGAAGGTAACGGCATCAAGATCGGCTTCGGCAAGGTCGAGGGATTCCGTCCCGCGCAGTGGCCCGATGAGGCTGGCGCCAAACGCTTCCACCTCGACCTGCAGGTCGACGACCTCGATAAGGCCGCCGAGAGCCTGTGCGCGATCGGAGCCAGTCAACCTGACTTCCAGCCAGGCGCCGGCCGCTGGCGGGTGCTGCTCGATCCCGACGGGCAACCGTTTTGCCTGAGTCCCCGTCCCGCGGCCACACCGTAGCGCCCGCGCCGTGTCCGATCTCGCGGAGTTGCTTGTCGAGGACGCCGAGGCGTGGCGCGCCTGGTTGGACAGCCACCATGCCGATCACCCTGGGGTCTGGCTGGTGCTGCACAAGAAGGGCGGGCAGACGACGGCCCTGACGTACGCGGAAGCGCTTGACGAGGCGCTGTGCTTCGGCTGGATCGACGGGCAGATCGCTCGACGTGACGACGACAGCTATCGCCAGCGCTTCACTCCGCGTCGGCCGAACAGCCCGTGGTCTGCGCGAAACGTCGAGCACGTCGCCCGCCTCACCCGGGCTGGACGGATGCGGCCAGCCGGGATCGCGGCCGTCGAAGCGGCCAAGGCGCAAGGACGCTGGCAGTCGGCCTACCGCGGGCAGGCCGACATGCAGATCCCGCCCGATCTAGCTCGGGCGCTGGCGGCCAATCCCGCCGCGGCCGCGACGTTCGATCAGTTGGACGCAGCCAACCGCTACGCCATCGTCTACCGCCTCAACGCCGTCAAGCGCCCGACGACCCGGGACCGCAAACTGGCCGAGTACGTCGACATGCTCGCTCGCGGCGAATCCCTCCATCCCCGCAAGCCCCAGAAGGACCAACGGTGACTGATCCCGTCTCGCCCGACGGCGCACCGCGAGCGGGTGGTCGTCGATGCCGTACGGATTGATCACTCGCTTCACCACCAAGCCGGGCCACCAGGACGCCGTCGTCGCACTGCTCACCCCGGCAGGTCGAGAACTCACGTCAAGTTTGGCGAGGTGCTCGAGAGCTGCCCGCTTCGTCAAAGTTCCCCGCGGGAGGTTTGTTCATCTTCACTGCATGTCGACATCGACTTGCCTGACGCTACCTTCGCGCGCCCTGACCTGACCAAGTCCTGCTGCCTCGATGACCTCGGCCTCGAAGTGCCCGGCCAACACCTCGAACCCGACCGAGATTGTCCTTGCACGCCGAGCCTCGACGCCGACGACGGGAGCGAGGGCTGGTGCCGCCGCTGCGGCGCCCAGGGTGTACCCACCGTGACCCGGCAGCTGGCGCACGTGCCGCTGGGCTGGCGCCGCCGCCGCTGTTGTCGATCCGTCGCTACCGCCGCACCGGCTGCGGCACGTGTGGCACCAAGCACCACGCGAGCGATCGAGCCGCGAGCCAAGCTGACCCGCACCGGCCTGCGGTGGGCCCTGGAAGGCAGGGTCCAGCACCTCACTGTCGCCCGGGTCGCGGAAGGACTCGGGGTCGCGTGGAACACCGCGCTGTTGCCTTGAGCCATCCCGCACCGCAGGCGCCGCAGATTCTTCGCCGGGCGACTCGAGACCGGCGACTCGAGACCGGCGACTCGAGACGTCGAGACCGGCGACTCGAGACGGGCGACGAGGCGGCGGTAAGTCGCAAAGTAGCGGGTGATAGGGAATCGTTTGTCCTGGTTCCGTCGGTTGGGCAGTCGATTCGAGTTGGATCTTGCAGGAAGCTTGAGTCTGGCGATCTTGAAGTTCGCTCAATGCGACAGCGCCGGTCGCTAGGTGGTCGGTGATGCATGACGGCGATGGACCGGGAGGATGATCTGGGTGTCGGCATCTCACGTCCGGTGTGCCTGCGACGTTTACAGGGTATGAGCGTGAGGCCTTTCGAGCAGGTCGTGATCGAGTACGGGCCGACGGTGCTGCGGGTGTGCCGCGCCGTTCTGGGCTCGGTCGACGCGGATGACGCCTGGTCGGAGACTTTCCTGGCCGCGTTGAGGGCGTATCCGGATCTGCCTGAGGACGCGAACGTGGAGGCGTGGCTGGTCACGATCGCGTATCGAAAGGCGATCGACGTCGTTCGGGCGACGGCACGCCGCCCGGTCGTGGTGGAGCAGGTACCAGACCGTCCGGCCAGTTCCGGGCGGCCAGGTGACCGGGACGGAGATCTGTGGAACGCGTTGAGGGAGTTGCCGGACAAGCAGCGTCACGCGGTTGTCTACCACTACGTGGCAGGTCTGCCATACAAGGAGGTCGCCTCGATCATCGGCGGAACCGCGGACGCCGCGCGCCGGGCCGCCGCCGATGGGATCAAGAACCTTCGCGCCAGCTCGGCGCTCACCACCGTTGCAGAAGGGGGGACACGATGATGTCCGCATCCGACCCGGAGGTCACGCGCTTGCTCGCCGCCTTGCCGGTAAGCGACGAGGACGCCATCGCCCGCCTGCGTGCCCGGCTGGTGGTCGCCGCGCAGCGTGACGGCATTCTCGACGTGGCCTACCGTACGGTGGACACGCCGGTCGGCCCGTTGCTGCTCGCGGCGACTGAGCAGGGCTTGGTGCGGGTGGCGTACGCCAGCCAGGGCCACGACCAGGTCCTGGCCGAACTCGCCGCGATGGTGAGTCCGCGCATCCTGGTTGCCCCGCGGCGGCTGGACGAGGTGAGCCGGCAGATGGACGAGTACTTCGCCCGGCGTCGCACCGCTTTTGATCTTCCGCTGGATCTGCGCTTGTCGAAGGGCTTCCGCCGGACCGTGCTGGCGCATCTGCGCGAGATCGCATACGGGCACACGGAGAGCTATGCGCAGGTTGCCGCGGCCGCCGGGAGTGCGAAGGCGGTCCGCGCGGTCGGCACTGCGTGCGCGACGAACCCACTGCCGGTGGTGGTGCCCTGCCACCGGGTGGTGCGCTCCGACGGATCACCCGGCGGTTACGTCGGGGGTCTGGAAGCCAAGCGCGTCCTACTCACCCTGGAGGTAGCCGAATGACCGCCACGAGGACGACGAACCCGTGGCACGCACGCGTCGACGGCGGGGACTGGTCCCGCATCGCCGAGGAGGTCAACGAGTACGGTTGTGCGCTCACCCCGCAGTTGCTTACCGACACGGAGACCTCGCGGGTAGCCGGACTCTACGGCCGGGACGAGTACTTCCGGTCGACGGTGAACATGGGCCGGCACCGCTTCGGCGAAGGCGAGTACCGGTACTTCGCCCGCCCGTTCCCCGAGCCGATCGAGGCGTTGAAGCAGGCGCTGTACCCGCGGCTGCTGCCGATCGCCCGTGACTGGCATGACAAGCTCGGCCGTCCGGCGCCGTGGCCGGACACCCTCGACGAGTGGCTGGAGCAGTGTCATGCGGCGGGGCAGACCAAGTCCACGCCGATCCTGCTCAAATACGGCGAGAAGGACTGGAACGCGCTGCACCGCGACATCTACGGCGATTTGGTGTTCCCCCTGCAGGTGGTCATCAACCTCAGCCGTCCCGGAGTCGACCACGCCGGCGGGGAGTTCCTGCTGCTCGAACAGCGGCCTCGCGCCCAGTCCCGGGGCACCGCCACGCTCATCCCGCACGGGCATGGCCTTGTGTTCACCACCCGGGATCGGCCGGTGCGATCCCAGCGGGGATGGTCGGCGGCACCGATACGCCACGGGGTGTCCGCGATCAGATCCGGGCAGCGGTTCACCCTCGCCCTGGTCTTCCACGACGCGGCCTGAACCCATGCACCATCAGACGTCCACGGCACGGACGGCGAAGCCGTACACGCTACTCGGGCCGGATGGCGAACCCCATGCAAGCCCGACGGCCGGTCAACTGGGCGGCCACCGACGGGGCAAGCTGTACGGGCGGCTGGACTGCCGTCCGCGCTGTGGGCCATCGCCATCGCCCGGGGCGGATACGTGCGTAACCGGGTGTTCTTCGCCGACGAGGCGACCGCGATCGACGCCGGATACCGGCCCTGCGCCGCGTGCCTGCCCGGCAAATACGAAGCGTCGAAGGCCGGGTGGGCGACGTCGACGGCAGACGGAAGCCGACAGGAAGGCGAGCGCGGCAATGGCTGACTCACCCAAGATCGCCCCGGAGACGATCGACCGGTATCCGGACGCGACCGGGCCGCCAGGTCCACACACCGACGCCGAACTCGCTGGCCTTGTCCATCTCGCCACGAGTCTGGGCGCTGGAATCGTCACCGTCGGCCACGGACGCCACCCGGCCTCCCGGGACGCCGCCACCGCGTTCACCACGGCGTGGCAAGCGCAGGGCGGACAGATTGCCGAGGTCGTCGACTGGCCCGCAGTCGCCGCGTCATGGCAGCGTCCCGCTCGGCGCCTGACCGCTGCTACCCCCGACGTGTGGGTCATCGCCGATGCTCCCGCCGGGTGGGCTCAGGTCGCCCGGCGGCTGCGGACCTGCCCAGGCTGGGATCCCCGCCGTACCCTTGGCTTCGCCTCGCTAGGCACCATCACCACTGTGGAGTTGGCCGGGCCGGGCATCCTGGCGGGCATGTCCGGGGTTGCCGCCACCGGCGGCACCTGGCGCTTTGCCGGCAGAGCCATCGCACGCACCGAGCTACTACACGGAAGCGCACCGTGACCACCTTGTTCGGCCTCAACACCGACCGCACCGAGATCGCGCCCGGAGCCGTGCATCTGCCCGGCTGGCTAGATCCGGAGCAGCAGCGCGGCATCGTCTCCGCCTTTCACGAATGGATCCGCGCCCCAGTGCCCCTGCGCGCGGCCATCCTGCCGGGCGGCCACCGGATGTCGGTCAAGACCGTATGCCTGGGCTGGCACTGGCAGCCCTACCGCTACACCCTCCACGCTGGTGACGTCAACGGCGCCCGCGTGCTCGCCTTCCCCGACTGGCTCGCCGGCCTCGGCCGCCGTGCCCTCGCCCGGGCGTACCAGGATCCGCACGCCGGCGACGACTACTACCCCGACGCCGCGCTGGTGAACTTCTACGACGGCACAGCCCGGCTGGGCATGCACCAGGACAAGGACGAGAAGAGCGACCACCCGGTCGTGTCCATCAGCATCGGCGACACGTGCAGGTTCCGGCTCGGCAACACCAACAACCGAGGCAAGCCCTACACCGACCTCGACCTAGCCTCCGGGGACGTGTTCATATTCGGCGGACCCTCCCGGTTCGTCTACCACGGCGTGCCCATGGTCTACCCCGACGCCGCAAACCCCGAATGCGGCCTCACCCATGGCCGGATCAACATCACCATGCGCGTCACCGGCATGTCCTGACAACCCACTCATCAGACGACCGGCCACCACGAGCAACAGAGACCACGCCGCAGACAACCGCGCCGCGCCACCGCACATCGCAGTTGGACGGGGCGAAGTGCATTACCCAAGCCTCGGCCGACGGCGAGGCGAACGTGCTCAAGTGGGCGAGCGTTGTGGAAGATGAGTGCGCCCATGGTGAGCCCGAGCCAGGCGGCCGCGTCCGGGCCGGGCCGACGGTAGCGATCAGGTGCACCGATGGGGCGGAAATATTGAGTTCTACAGGCCGGAACTCGTCCCTCAGCGAAGGCGGCCGGTCTGGTGGAGGTGTTCGAAGATGATCCGGTCGACGGGAGAGACGCGGTCACGGTCGGCGTGGGTGAGCCAGAGGATCTCCTCGATCTCGCTGGCCGGTCGCAGGGCGCCTCGGTAGTCGGCGGTGTAGCAGGTCATCCGTACGATGGTGCCGTCGGGGTGTCCGTGGGCCTGGGCTTGGAAGGTGCCGACGTGGGTGGCGCTGTCGGCAGTGATGGTGACGCTGAGTTCTTCCTGGATCTCGCGAATGAGGGTGTCGATGTCACTTTCACCTGGTTCTCGTTTGCCGCCCGGGATGTAGTAGACATCCTTCCCGCGTGAGCGGGAACTGAGGATCGCGCCGTTCTCCAGCCGGATCCAGGCGATCTTGTCGATGACGGTCACGGTGGTCTCCCTGGCAGTTGGCCCGTGGAACTTACACAATCCAACCGGGCGGCATCAGCCAGCAGCAGGGTGAACCGCTGCACCCGCGATCCGCAGCCAGGGTATCGATGCGTTGCCGGATGCCTGTCCGCAGGTGCGCGTCCTTGTTGATGCCGGCTACCAGGGCTTGGCTACACAGCATCCCCGCCAGGTCGGCGAGGCATCGCTCACGCTGCGCCCCGGCGCGCCACCGGCCCGTCAGGACAATCGTCGCGGCTTCTCGGATCACCGTCCCACCCACAAAGTCGCCCAGTGTCACGCTGTGAGCAGTCCGGCGGGTTCGCTCAACAAATTTGATTGCCTGCGTGGCTACTGTCCGTAGTGCGGCCCGTCCGGACGTGAAGGACCGGCCGGCGTGGCTTGAGAGGAGCGTGCAGCGCCCGACTGGGATGTGCCCGCCGACCGATCCGAACCCCCTCGGATCGAAGGAGTCATCTCATGCTCATCCTCGGAGTCGACGCGCACAAGCGAACCCATACTGTTGTCGCGGTCGATGACAATGGTCGCCAGCTGGCCAGCCGCACGTTCAACGCCGTCACCGCCGACCATCTGTCGGTGCTGGCGTGGGCGCAGCAGTTGGGCGACGACCGCCAGTGGGCGATCGAGGACTGCCGACACTTGTCCCGGCGGCTGGAACGGGATCTGTTGGCCGCAGGCGAGCGAATCGTGAGAGTGCCGCCGAAGCTGATGGCAAAAGTCCGGGACTCGGCTCGTACGTTCGGCAAGTCCGACCCGATCGATGCCTTGGCTGTCGCCCGAGCGGCACTACGTGAGCCTGGTCTGCCCACCGCTCGCCTTGACGGCCCGGAACGCGACGTGCGGCTGCTCGTTGACCACCGCGAAGCGCTGGTCGTCGAACGCACCCGGCTGATCAATCGACTGCGTTGGCACCTGCATGAACTCATCCCCGACTGGGAACCCAGCCCACGTTCCCTAGACCGAGCCAGCGCCTACGACAAGATCGACGCGCACCTTGCCGACTGCGACGGCATGGTCACCCGCCTGGCCCGTAGCCTCATGCAACGGCTGCGCCAGCTCATCGCCGAGATCAATGCCCTGACCGCGGAGCTGACCAGCATGCTCGAACAGCTCACCCCGCCCTGCTGGCCGTCCCCGGCTGCGGCGTGCTCACGGCGGCGAAACTCGGCGGCGAGACCGCCGGCATCGACCGGTTCACAACCCGCGACGCCTACGCCCGCTACAACGGCACCGCACCCCTGCCCGTGTGGTCGTCCAACCACGAACGACACCGGCTCAGCCGCGTCGGCAACCGCCAGATCAACGCCGCGCTCCACCGCATGGCCCTGACCCAAGCTCACTGGCATCCGCCAGCGAAAACACTGATGGACCGACGCCGCGCCAACGGTGACGGCGGCATGGAAGCACTCCGCGTCCTCAAACGCCGCCTCTCCGACGTCGTATACACAGCGCTACGAACCGACCAGCAGATACACGCCCTCGGCCCGGACTCTTGACAGAGGAGCTAGGGACACTCCTACGGACACTCCTACCGGCACCGCCACCACGTTCATAGGGTGAGCACCGTGGCGACCCGACGAATCACTCCATCCGCACGACCCCGGCCAATCCAGCGCCGAACCCAACCACGACCACCAGTTCCTCCCGCCGAGCTGACCTCGGCCACCGTCGAAGACCACGACCTGGAACCGGAGTCGACCTTCAAAGCGCTCGGATTCTTCGACATCGACCTGACCGGGCGCACCGCCGAGTCCGTCGAATTCGAACAGTGCCGGTTCAGGGCCGTCACCCTCGCCGGCGGCCATCTGACCAAGGTCCGCGTCACCGACTGCCTGGTCGAAAATTCGGACTGGTCCAACCTGCGCGGCGACGCCGGCACCATCGAACGCGCCAAGTTCACCGACTCCCGCATGATCGGCTTGGCGTGGGCCGATGGCCTGCTGCGCGACGTCACCTTCACCCAGTGCAAGCTCGACCTGACCAACTGGCGCATGGCTACCTTCGACGCCGCGTTCTTCGTCGACTGCAACCTCAGTCGGGCCGACTTCACCGACGCCGACCTGCGCGGCGCCTCCTTCACCCGCTGCAACCTCACCGGTGCGCAATTCAGCAAGGCCAGCATGCAGGGCTCCCGCTTCCGCGGCTGCGACCTGGCCGGCATCGGCGGGGTCACCAACTGGGACGGCGCCGTCGTGCACCGCGATGACCTGATGGAGCTGTCCTACGCGCTCGCCGGCGCCCTCGGCATCGTCGTCGAAGGGGCAGACGAAGGGGTAGACGATTGATCAAGCCGTCCAGCGCAACGCGCCAAGCGCTGTTGCGGCCTGCCGTCCGTACCGACAGCGGCTTGGACCGGCGCAGGTTCGCCGAGGCGATCGGGCGGTCCCGTCGACTCGCGTCTCGAGTGGGGTGGCGTTGAGGGGTGGCGCGTGTCGTCGCCCTCGATGGCGCGCTTTGTACGTGTTGGGATCAAGGTTTGAGGGGTTTGTTCGACGGCAGGATCCGGGTCTTGCGGTTGGACGCGGCAGGCGGTCCGCCGTCGCTTGGTGACTGGCGTGGGTGGCCGGGGCCGCCCGCGGTGGTGCGAGTCCTCGTGCACGGCATCAGTGCACGGACACGCTCCACGGTGGTGAGGTGAAGTCGATGCTGCCGACGTTGGCGGATTTGGGGATCTGCCATACCAGCTCTCGTCCCATCGACAGGGGAGTGTCGGATTCGGCGCTGGAATTTGACGGGTTCGCCGTCTGGGCGAACGGCTCACCGATCGTCGCTCCGGCCGGGGTTTGCGGTGGGTTGCTGGCGCAATGTTGGACCCATACATCTTGGGGCAGAGTCGGATCCGAGCAGTCGATCGACGGCGATGGCGCAGGCGCGGCCCCGGCCGACGTATTTGGCTCTTCGCTCGGTGCTGGTTTTCCCGGTGTGAGTGTCTGCGGTGGGGGAGCGCCTGACTCGTCCGGGAAGATCGCGGGCAGGGTCACGCCATGTTTCGCGCACGCCACGGTCAAGGCGGCGTAGTCGGTCATGATCCGGCCGAGGTTCTCCATTGTGCCGGCGTCCGTGATGCCGGAGGCTTGCAGCTTCGCGACGATGTCCATGAGGTCGACGCCCGAGGTTCGCAGGGCCGCGTCATCGGAGCCGGCGAACTGGCCGCGAGCCTTTTCGATCTGCGCCGCGGTTGCGGAGTCGGAGCCGCTGGCGAGGAACTTGCATGCGTCCACACCGGAGTCCGTGCCGCTGCCCTGCACGGCCAAGGCGATGCCGCCTCCGATCAAGACCAGGACCGCGGCGATTATCCCTGCGTTCCGCAAGATCCACACGCTCTAGGGGCACGGATCAACGGCCTGAACAGGGCTTTTGGGCTCGCGCAGCATGAGCAGGCGTGCCACTAGGCGCCCGTATCGCCGCAGGTCAGCTGGTTGGGCGACATCTACGACCCGCCAGTCCGGGCGCGGCACGCTTCGCGTCCCTGGCGCGAGGACCGTAGGGGCACACGCGACTTTTCTGCTGCGCGACACGCCGACGAGACCCTTATGTCCACATTTGAAGAACCGGCTGCAGGTGCTTTGTCTGGCCAGCCTAGTGACACCTGAACCCCTGTTGAGCTGCGAAAATGCAGACGCCTAGTGGCACGCCTCGCCTCCTATGGAATGGACCGTTGCCGCAGGTGAAAGGCACTTTTCGTGGCCCAGTGACGGTGTGATCTTGCGGAACGCAGGTTATCGCGATCACCCCTGGTGACCGCCACCAGATGAATTTCTTCATACGGGCAGTCGCGGGCTCAGGGGCGCTCGAGTCGCCAGATAGTGGCTCCGGCGTGCCGGACGGCTCCGCGCCTGACGAGTCCTTCGGCTCTGAGCCGGGCGAATCTGGTGGCAGCGGTGTCTCACTCATTGTGGATGCCCCCCTCTAAACGGTGGGCACGCGCCGATCACCATGCCCCGCCGCCGCCGATCTTGGAGCCAGGAACCCGGGCTCATCGAGATCGACTCAGCGAGGCACGTCTGTATTCAGCCTAAGCGCAGCCGAGCGCGTTGGGTTGGAATCGATGCCATCTCTGGATGCCCGATCGGACAGGGCTGCCGCTCATTGTCCGAGAAGGCGGTAGCGGAGGTGTACGACGCCGTTTCGGAATCGGCGCTCATCGAGGAGCTCAAGGTCGGTGCGCATGCCGGTCGGCAGCCCTGGCTTGCCCCCGCCGACGACAATGGGCAGGATGAACAGCTGGCACTCGTCGACCAGCCCGGCCTTGAAAGCCCGCGTCGCGAGGTTGGCACCTCCTATGGTGAGATCGCTGCTGGCCGCGGCCTTCAGTTCGTGTACTGCGGCGGGGTCGAAACGGCGTTCGAGGCGGGTGTCGGCAGTTGACACCGCGGCGAGGGTCGTGGAGTACACGACTTTGCTCGCCGCCTGCCAGGCGCTCGCGAAGTCGGCCATGAGGTCGGACTGCGCCGCCAGAGCGGCGTCGGTCTCCCAGACGGCCATCGCCTCGTACAGGCGCCGCCCGTAGAGAAACGTGCCCACAGACCGCAGGACGTCGGTGGTGAACGCGAATACCTCGTCGTCGGGTGGGAACCAGTCGAACGCGCCGCGTTCGTCCTCGATGTAGCCGTCAAGCGACACGTTCGTCACGTAAATCAGCTTGGCCATGCCTCCACCTCTCGATGATTAGCTCGGCGCGGTCACGATCAACCTACGCGGCGAACCGGTGACCTGCATGCTGTTCGCACTGCGGCTGTCGTTCTCCGGCAAGGCCGTCCACCGGATCCTCGCCTCCGGCGGCATCGAGGCGTTTCTCGAAGGCCACGTCCACGCGCGTTCGAAGGACCGATCGGCTGGTTCCGCCGCAACCACCTTGTCCCCGTCCCCGAGGTCGACTCGTTCGGCCAGCTCAACGCCATGGTCGACGCCTGGGACGCGGCCGACAGCGTCCGGCGCATCGGCTCGCGGACCAACACGATCGGGAGATTTTCTCGATCGAGCACCCGGCTGGCGCCGCTACCGGACGAGCCACCAGCAGATTAGGCGTACCGGCCCTCTGCTGAATACCCACTGAGACGACACCGGCCCGGACGTCTGGGCGCCAGGTCAAACATCAGGTGAGGCTGATCCGCGTACCGTTACGGCATGTTCGACGACGAGATTGTGCTCCGGCTCGATCGCAGGACAGCAAGGTACCTCCTCGGCGCACTGCACGGCCTGGGCGAGCATCTCGCGGCGGGCGTGCCGGTGGAATCGATGACGGCCGATGGTGGCGATCGGATTGGGACGCTCATCCGCGAGTTGCGGCGGTCGCTCGAGCAAGATGAGTCGGAGGCAACGGGAGTACCGCAAGAGAGCGCGGCAACCAACCGGGCCGAGCGCGACGGAGGAAACGACGATGAAGAAGAGATTCTGGCCCGGGCGATCGGAGACATTAGCGCCAGTCGCGGGGCACGGTGGGTGGCCCGGAAGCTCAAGACCGTGGTCCACAATGAAGAAATAATCGTGGATTTGCCCGCAGTTGCCGTGGCCGCGAAGGTTCATGCTGCTCTTACCGTCAGGAAGTACCCTCTGCTGCCGGCTAAACTCACGGCTGTCGATGGTCAGTACCGGGTTAGGTGGGTCGAGGGCGGCGGCACTGCCGAGTTGAATCCTGTCTTGATCACCGTGAGAGTGGTCAGCGAAGCGTATGGCACCGCAATCAGGATCCGCGGTACTGCCAAGGAAGGAATCATCGACCAACGATCCGCCCCAAAGCGGGTAGACCCACTCACGGGTCTTCTCTGCGACCTCTTCGATGAGTGGGAAATCATCGACGTTATGGACTAACGCCCGCACTGCTGGAGCAAGCATCGCTTGCCGCGGCGGGCGATGTGGCGGGCGGATGCCGTGGGTGGTCACCTGGGTAGAGGTGACCCTGTGGGCTGTGGTGCCGACGCGTCGGCATGACTCGTATGGGTCCGTGGCTCGGTGATCGCGGTAAGCGGGTTTTCGACGACATGGTCCTCGGTCGTTAGGTCGTGAACATGAACGGTTCGGCGGGTCGGAACTGGCTGGAGCCTTCGCCGGCGAGTCCGTCTCGGGTGGTGTCGAGGTCATCACGTCGGCTCCGGGCTTGAGGTCGATCTGGTCGAGGTTCACCTAGAACACGGACGGTTTGATCGTGGACTTGAAGTAGTAGCGCTTGGCGTCGTGGTCGGCGATGGTGCGCCACAGCGTGGAGGTGTTGGGGGTGCTCGGGGTGCTGCAGTCCCATGGACGCCAATTTCACCGTCGGATTACGTCGATGAGTTGAAGTCCCAGCCCGGCGCATGCGTCCAGGTCGAGGCGGTAGGTGACGTAGCGGCCGTGTCGCTGCGCGAGGAGCAGTCCGGCGGCTTTGAGTACGGCGAGGTGTCGTGACACCTCGGGTGGGGTGAGTGCCCAGAGTTCGGCGAGTTCGCCGGTCGTGTGCGGGCCACGAGCGAGGGTGCGGCACAGCCGCAGCCGCAATGGATGTGCCAGGGCGGCGAGCCGGGCATCCAGTTCATCGACGCGTAGCACCGGACGTTGCTCGCGGCCGGGCCGGGGGTACTGCAGAACTGGTTGCCAACCCGCGGTGTAGACGAGTGTCAGGTGTGGACCACCAAAGATGCTCGGGATCAGCGTGATCCCCGCCCGCGCGTTGGCGGTGAGGTCCTGCAGTTTGTCGAGCGTGAGGACGCCTCGTTCGGGGTCCACCCGGATCGCGCGGGAGATCCGTTCGAGCGAGCGGATGCCATCGCGGCTCAGGTCGATCCGGCGGCGTTCGGCCTCCTCGGCAAGGACCGGCCGGACCCGTTCCCATGTGGCGCCGAAGAACGCGGACTCGCAGTCGAGCAGGACACGGCGTACCCGGTCGCGTTCGGCGGCAGGGTCGCCGAGGACTCGTGCGGCCCAGGCCGCCTGCCGTGGACCGCGCGCACGGGCGGAGGCCAGTGCCCGCCGTCGGGCGACCGGATCAGACAACGGCGACCACATCGTCGGCGGCTGCGTCACGGAGCGATGCGCGGCGAGAGCGGCTGACACCCAGGTTTCGTCGTCGAGGCGGTCGATGTCGTCGAGTTCAGCGCGCAGGCTCGGGCGTGGATCCGGCGGCAACAGGAAGTCGGCGCCCGCGGGCGGCCAGAGCAGCCCGAATTCGTCAAGTTCGGCCGCCAACGGAGCACCAATCGCGGCCGCCATGGACGCGGCAGCCGAAGCCACGTCCGGATGGTGCTGCGGCTCCGCGAGCAGGTGCAGCACGGCGGCGAGCTCCGCCAGCGGCGACGGCGCGACCCGGATCCGGTCGGCGGGGACGCCGCCGATGTCGATAGAGGTGACCATCGACCTCATCCTGGCAGGTGCCCGCCCTCGCGGTTAAACGGATTGACCAGACCGGTCAATCCACAACGGCTCCGCTTGACGGTCTGTACACATCGAGGCACCTCGTGCGGTGCACGGCCACATCCTCGACACCGTGACCACAACGACAACGACCCGGAGCGCCGCGCCGCGCAACGCCGGATCGACCCGCACGACCCTGCGTGACCTCGCACGTATTCCCGGCGGCCGCCGATACCTTCTCAGCGCCGGCGTGGAAGCGCTGACCTCCGGTCTCCTGCGCCCGTTCGTCGTGATCTACGCGATCACGATCGGCCTGGACACGACCCAGGCGGGCGTTGCGCTCACCACCGGCATGCTGCTCGGACTCGCCGCCATCCCCCTGGTGGGCTACTGGATCGACACCGGTGCACGGCGTACACCGTCGGTCGCCTCATTGCTCGTCCGCGCGGGCGGCGCCGCGACACTGGCGCTATTTCCCGACGTGCCTGGGTTCGTGATCGGCACCGCGCTCATCGGGATCGGCACCCAGGTGGCACCACCGGCGACCAACGCGCTCGTCGCTGCCCTCAGCGGTTCCCGGCACCGCCCAGCGGCGTTGGCCGCCGGCCGCTCGATCCGCAACGCCGGCCTGGGCAGCGGCGCACTGCTCGCCACCGCGCTCGTCGCCGGCGGCCCCGGCACGATCCGCTGGCTGGCGGTGGCAACGGCGACCGGATCCGCGCTCGGCGCGGCGGTACTGATCACGGTGCCGCTGCACCGCGCCGACCCGCCGACCACCTCTCGGACCGCCCGGCCGACGCATGCGGGTGCCCGAACCTCCCACGGCGGGCTGCGGGCGGTCACCGTGCTCGCTGTGGCCTGCATACCGCTGGCGTTCTACGCCGACGTACTCGAAATCGCCCTACCGGTGACGCTCGTCCAAACACTGCATGCCTCGCCGGCGTGGTCGTCGGGCATCTTCGTCAGCAATACGGTCCTCGTAATCGTCCTGCAGGTGAGCGTGGTGGTGGGCCTGTCGAGACTGTCCCATCGGACCGTCCTCGCCGCATCGGGACTGGTCCTTGCCGGGTCGTACCTCGGCTTCTGGCTCGGCATCGCCTGGGGCGGGACACCCGGCGCGATCGTCGTCGCCGCCGTCGCCCTGCCATACACCCTGGGCGAGATCCTCTATACCGGCAGCAGCGTGCCATTGGTGATCGATTCGGCGCCCGCGCACCTCACTGGCCGTGCACTCGCTCGCTGGCAGCTCAGCTACGGCCTGGCCCGCGCGGCCGACCCGATCATCATCACCTCACTACTCGCCATCAGTGCCGCGGCCCTCTGGGTGCCACTGACCGCGGCAACCCTGCTGAGCGCCGCCGCGGTCGCCCTGACCGGTCGCGCGAAACCAGCCAACGCCATATCTGGGCCGACCGTGCTGCCGGGTCGATGAGCCTTACCGCGAACCGCCAAGCACAGAGCAGCGCGTTCTGAGCGACGGCTACCACCACGGCGCGCCCGGCACGTCCATGTCGCCGCGCTGGCCGACCGGGACGCACCCAAGGCGGCGTTGATGCGATGTCACGTCCTACTGTCTATCCCTCTCGGGGGGGCCGTTGAGTTCGTCGGTGACCTCACAGAGTCGACGAACGCTGCCGGTGTTGAGGTCCATGGCCTTGGGGAGTACCGCCGTAGCAGCCCAATAGGTGTTTTCGTTCGTACCGCGCTGCCAGGGCGAGTGAGGGTCGGCGAAGTAGATCGTTAGCCTGGTGGTGTCTTCGATGCGGTTGTGGAGGAACAGCTAATTGCCCTGGTCCCAGGCCAGGGTGCGGCGCAGAGCCGCCGGCAGGGCGGCGAAAACCGCGATGAGCGCATCGGCGACCCGCTGGGCGGAATGCCCATGACTGGGTCCTGGTCGGGGACCCAGCCACGGAGGCTATGCGAAGGCTTGTGGAATGGTCGTCGCTCGTCAGACCAGCAACCCCGTTATCGGCTACTTCACTCCCGCCGGGACAGTGGAGACAGCCCTCGGCGTCACCATTCGAACGAGCTGGAAGATCGTTGCCGACGAGTGCGGCGCTTCCTCAACTGGCCGCACTCGCGCACCTCTGGCGACAGCCGCAACAGCCGTCAGGGACGGGTATTCGCCCACGTCTTGTCAACGGGAGCATGCATCAGGCTTCGGTTCGACAACGGCTGATGCAGTTCGACGTACGCGATTTCTCTGGTCAGGCGATCGGCGCAAGAGCCATGCCCGTTGTCCTTGCTGAGCGCCGAGATCTCCACCTGAGTGTCGGTCTCGTCCACGTGAACTCCCACAGGAAACACGCATGAGTCGTCGCCAGCGACGAACAAAATGGTCAGCCGTTCGCCATTCACACTGACCAGGCGCCAGGGCAGGCTCAGCAGATCGGCCGCTGGGGCGAAGATCGTCATCGCCGGTTGCGGAGAAGGCATGCCGGGCGGGACCGCCATGCTTGTCATCGGGTCGACCGAGGCGCTGGTCATCGGCCTTGATCGCGAACCCGACGAAGTCCCTGTCGTTGATGAGCACCCGACGACCGCAACCATTGACGTGACAAGTGCACACATCGCCATCTGCAGTCGACGTGTTGACTGTGGACCTTCGAACAGAACCTTCAACCGCACGGATCCCCCAAGGACTCCGGCCAGCAGGGCAATTCAGGATAGAAGTGTGAGCGGCAGCGCGAGATCCTGCTCAACCCGCCGAGCCCATAGGCGTGGCGGCACCGGTTCTCGCCGTGACGACATCTGATCGGGAACGCGGATCAGTGTGCGTCCGGTGCCGTCTCCGGTACGGCGGAGGCGAGCGCGGACAGGGCGGCGGTGAAGCATTCGACCGGCGGTTGGACCAGACCGGCGCCGACCTGTCCGGTGCCGGGCACCCGACCGGCGATGCCGGTGTTGATCTGGGGGCGGAGGCCGGTACGGACCACGGCGGTGACGTCGATGCCGGTCGGCGCCCCCCGGAACTCGAGCACCGGCAACGCGTACGCAGGGTTCTCCGCGACCGTGATTTCGTACATCTCGGTGGTGGTCCGCAGCGCGTCGGGCACGGTGCCGCCGACGAACCGGACGATCGCGGGTGCGCCGGCCATCGCGAAGCCGCCCAGGCCGGCGGTTTCGGTGATGGCGGAGTCGCCGATGTCGGGGTTGGCGTCGTCGGGTCCGTAGTCGCCGAGGAACAGTCCGGCGGGCACCTCGGCCGGCCCGGTGAACCAGGTGTCCCCGGTGCCGGAGACCTGGATGCCGAAGTCGGTGCCGTTGCGGGCCATGGCGGTGACGACGGTGGCGCCGGGGATGTCGGCCGCCGCCGCGGTCTGCAACTTCGCGGCCGGCATCACCAGGTTGAGGAAGAAGTGGTCGTTACCGCCGACGAACCGGGCGACCGCGGCGGTGTCGGTGCCGGACAGCCCGGCGTCGACGAGGTGCGGCAGCAGATCGCGGAGCAGCATCAGCGTGCCGGCCCGGTTGCGGTTGTGGCCTTCATCGCCCATCTGGATCATCTGTCCGATGAGCGCCTTGACGTCGATCGGGCCGGCGCGTCGGACGGCGGCCTGCAGCGCGGGTCCGAGCACGGCCGACATCCAGCGAAGACGGTCGATCACCTCGGTCGAGTAGGCGCCGTAGCGCAGCACCTTGCCGAGGCCCTCGTTGAGGGTGCACCAGCTGGTCCGGCCGTGCGCCTCGTCGCGCAGCACGAACACCCACATCGAGGGTGAGACGATCCCGGCCATCGGACCGACCCCACCGCGCGCGTGGCAGGGCTCGGTCGAAACGCCCCCGCCGGCCAGGAGGGACGCCGCCTCGTCCGGCGAATCCGTGATGGCCTCGAAGAGCATCGCGCCGATCAGGGCGCCGCGCATCGGACCGGACGCCCGGTCCCAGGTGATCGGCGGGCCGGCGTGCAGGAACTCGCCGCGCGCCAGCCCGATGACCTCGGCGGCGGGGCGGACGTCGACCAGGGTGGCGCCGGCGGCGAGCATCCGTGCGGCGGCCGTCGCGTTAGCCGCCGCGCGGCGGGGGTCGCCGAGCAACCGGGCGAGTTCCGGTTCGGTTCCCGGCAGCGGTGGCCGCCAGTCGACCGGAAGGTGGGTGACCGCCTGGGCGGCGAGGGTCTGGTCGAACAGATCCACGCCCGCCGTGACGATCCGCGGTTCGGTGGCGAGGTCAACCAACGGGAGCCTCCGTAGTGACGAGGTGGACGGCGTGCCGGGCGGCGTCGGCGTTGGAGGCGAAGACAGCGGCTCCGGCCTCGCACAACACCGACGCCTGCCGGTCGAGGCGTTGCGGGTCGCCGGCCGTCCCGATCAGAGAGACGACGACGGGGACGGTTACCGAGGCGATCACCGGCGCGAGGTCCGCGGCGGGGTCGGGGTGGGCACCGTGACCGAGGACGACGTCGAGCAGCAGTACGCCGCAGGCCGGGTCGGCCGCTTCCCTGGTGAGCCGGTCGAGGCGCTGCCACGGGTCGATCATCGGGTGCGGCCGGCCCAGGGTCAGCGCGTCGTCACCGAAGTCGATCATGACGTGGCCGTCGGCGGCCAGGTCGGCCGGCAGCGCCCACTCCGGCCGGAGCGGGACGTTGGACCGGACCGGTCCGAGCGCTTCGCTGACGATCAGCATCGCCTCGTCGCAGAGCGTGCCGCCGGAGAAGAGCCCACGGATCGCCGAACCGGCTCGGGTGCGCTCGGTGGCGGGCAGCCACTGTGGCCAGGGCGACGGGACGGGCGTGTCGAGGCGGCGCAGGACGTCGCCGGTGACCGTGGTGAGGTCAGCCTTGCCGTCGCCGAGCAGGGCGAACACCGTCGGCGTGGCCAGGCGCGCGGCGTGTTCCCGCACCCGGGCGGCGACCTCCGGCGCCTGTGGCTTGGAGATGACCACGATCAGTTCGGTAGCGTCGTCGCCCTCGAGCGCGTCGAGCGCGGCGAGGGTGGTCCGGCCGCCCACCGCCGCTGTCAGGTCCCGACCGCCAACCCCGAGGACGTGGGACACCCCGACCCCGGCCGCGTCGAGAAGGCTCATGATGTGCTGGGCGCCGGTGCCGGACGCGGCGACCAGCCCGACCGGTCCCGGGCGGACGACGTTGGCGAAGCCGAGGCCGACGCCGCCGACGACCGCCGTGCCGCAGTCCGGGCCCATGGCGAGCAGTCCGCGCCGGGCGGCGGCCTCCTTGAGCCGGATCTCCTCGGCGACGGGCATGTTGTCGGAGAACACCATGACCGAGGTGCCGGCGTCGATGGCGTCCATCGCGTCGACGAACGCGTGCCGGCCGGGGGTCGACACGAGTGTCAGGTTCGCGCCGAGGCGTCGTACGGCGGAGCCGACCGTGCGCGGGGCGACGATGGTGCTGGCCCCGGCCGGTGCCACGACGACGGCGGTCAGTTCGGCGTCGAGCCGGTCAAGGGCGGCGCGTACGGTGTCGTCGTCGGCGGCGGCGACGGCGACGAGCATGTCGTTGGGAGTGGCGTCCGGCGGTGACCGGAATCCCATGCCGGCCGCTAGATCTAGGTTGAGGGGGGTCGCCATCGCGACAAGCGCGGACGAGACCCCAGGGACGTCGGTCACGGCCCGGCTGATCTGCATGAGGCGTACCGAGTCGCGGTAGCTGCCCCGCCGGAGTTCGACGTGACTGCTGGTCATGCCTGCACCTCTCGATCGATCGTCGGCTGGCTCATGGGCGACCGGCGTATCGCCGCCCGCGCGGTGGCCACCCCGTGCGCCAGTCCGGCGCCGGAACTGTGGCCGACGCGCAGCAGCGCCTCGGCGGCGCCAGGCGCGCCGGTGAGCAGGGCGGCCAGTTCGGGTACGCATTCGCCGCGCGCGGCGTGCCACAACAGCGCGGCTGACACGAAGGTGGTGCGCGCGAAGGCGTGGGCGGTGATCTGCCGGGCCAGTCGGGGACCGGCCGGCGAGCCGGCCGCCAGCAGCGCGACCAGGGCGCCGGCGAGGATGTCGTCGCCGAGCGGGGTCAGGCCGGGTCCTCGGCCGAGCAACGCGGCCACCGGGCCACGAAGTGCCGCTTCGGCGCCGAGAGCGTCGGCGAGGTCGGCGACAGCGGCGGCGGTGTCGTCGTCCTCCAAGGGCGGGGCTTGGACGACGGGGGACGGCCTGGTGGTGCGGGGTCGCGGTGCGCGCCACCAGCGCGCCGGCCGGTACGTCACGTCGCGCAGTACAAGCTCGCCGCCGCCGGCGAGCCCGGTGTCGCCGACTCGTGCCCGGGGTGCCGGGGTGCCGTCGCCGAGGACGAGCGCGCACGGCACCCGGACGGCGTTCGGCGTGGTGAGGCAGATGGCTGGGCTGGTCGGATTCGTGGTGCGCAGATAGACGGCCTGGCCGGCGACGGCGGTGACGGTGACGACCCGTGGCCGGCGGAGCAGCGTCGGAGCGACGGACAGCGAGGCAGCAACCGGGTGGACCTGCACCGGGCACCTCCTGATCGCTGACGACGACCACAAGGTAGGCGACTGGGATACCGTGCGGTGATGGTAGAACCTGCCAAAGGAAATGCTGATCCTTCGGCTGAAATAGCCTATAGCGACTACGCCGCGCCCGCGCTTGGCCTGCGGGTACGGGAGATCATCGGTATTCCGTCGCTGTCCGACGCCACGGTGGTCGCGGGTGCCGGCGGCCTCGATCGGGTGGTCCGGTACCTGAACATCATGGAGGTGCCGGACATCCTCCCCTGGGTCAAGCCGCACGAGCTGCTGCTGACCACCGGTTATCCGCTGCGCGAGGCCCCCGACGGGCTGGTCGAACTGGTCCGGGAACTGGACGACCGTGGCCTGGCCGCGCTGGCGATCAAACCTCACCGGTACCTCGACGAGGTGCCGGCCGCGATGCTCGCCGAGGCCGACCGGCGGGCGTTCCCGATCATCGAGGTACCACCGCACGTGGGCTTCGCGGACGTGCTCAACGAGGCCCTCGGCGAGTTGCTGAACCGGCAGGCGGCGGTGCTCGCCCGCAGCGAGGAGGTGCACCGTGCGCTGGTGTCGGTGGTGCTCGATGGCGGGGATCTCGACGATCTGGCCACCGAGCTGACCCGGCTGCTCGGTGGGCCGACCCTGATCACCACCCCCGAGGGCCGGGTGCTGGCCCAGGGCGGCGAACTCCTGGACGGGTTCGATCCGACGAAACGCTTCCTCGTCGAATCCGCCGGCCCCTACACCGTCGTGCCCATCGTCGCCGGCCGGATCGACCACGGTCGGATCGTCGCGTTCCCGGCCGACCCGCGCAGCCCGCTGACCGACGCCGACGTGCACCATCTGGAGCGGGCCGCGGCGGTGGCGGCACTGGCGATCACCAAGAAGCTCGCGGTGTCGGCTGTGGAGAGCAAGTACCAGGCCGACTTCCTGCGTGATCTGCTCGCCGGTCGGATCGACGATCTGCCGGGGGCCGTCACGCACGCCCGTTCGTTCGGTTGGGAGATCGACCGACCGCTGGTGGCAGTGGTCGCCGAACTGGACCCCGACGACGAGGTGCCGGCGGTCCCGTCCGCCCGTCAGCTCCGGCCGGTGCAGGAACGGTTCACCGCCGCGTGGCAGTCAGTGGTGCGGTGGCGTGACCCGAAGGCTGCGGTGGTGAACTTCAACCGGGAGGTGGTGGTGCTGCTCGGCCTGCCCGCCGGCGGTGACCTCGACCGCCTGGTCGCCGAGCTGGTTCGCCTGGTGAAGGGTGACGGTGGCGGTCGGCGTTCGTTCTCGCTCGGCGTCTCCCGGACCGCCGAGGAGCCCGGCGAGCTCGCCACGGCGTACGAGCAGGCCCGCGCGGCAGTGCGGATCGGCCGGCGGCTGAACGGCAACGGGGCACGTGCCAACTTCGACCGGCTCGGCGTGCACCGGCTGCTGTCGCTCATCGAGGACGGCGCCGAGCTGCGCGGGTTCGTCGGCGACGTCCTCGGTGACCTGGTGACCGACAGCGCCGAGAACGCCGACCTGCGAAACACCCTGGCGGTGCTGCTGGAGACCAACTGCAACGTCGCGGAGACGGCGCGCCGGTTGCACTTCCACTACAACACGCTGCGTTACCGGATCGGCAAGCTGGAGCGAACGGTCGGGCCGTTCACCACCGACGCGATGCTCCGCCTGGACCTGATGCTGGCGCTGCGCGTCCTCGAGATCAGGGGATTGTGAACTCTTGCCAACCGCCGTCGTTCATGTTGGCGTGATATTGCCCATGATTCTCGGGTGACCTGGCCCACATTCTGATCGACATTCGGCGCCCAACGCGCTGTTGACGTCCAGAGAGAGGAGCGGACATGGCCCTGCTCGAATGGCGGGTTGTGCACGGGGGAAAAACGCCGCCACCCGGAGAGGTGGTACGACCTAACGAGCGACTCTCCTGGCCCCGCACTCTCGGGCTGGGCGCGCAGCACGTCGTGGCGATGTTCGGTGCGACCTTCGTTTTCCCGATCATCATGGGGCTGAACCCCCAACTCGCCATCATGATGAGCGGGATCGCGACCATTTGCTTCCTGCTGATCGTCAAAGGCACCGTACCCAGCTACCTCGGCACGTCGGCGTCGTTCGTCGGCGGCGTGGTGGCGATCCGGGCACAGGGCGGCACCTCGGCGCAGGTCACCGGTGCGATCCTGGTGGCCGGCGTGCTCCTGGCGGCCTGCGGCGTGGCCATCCACCTGCTCGGCGCGCAGGCGCTGCACCGCGTCCTGCCGCCGGTGGTGACCGGCGCGGTGGTCATGCTCATCGGCTTCAACCTCGCCCCGGTCGTGGCCGGCATCTACTGGCCACAGGACCAGTGGGTGGCGCTGCTGACGATGCTCGCCGTGATGGGTATGGCGGTCGGCCTGCGCGGCTTCTTCGGCCGTATCGCGATCTTCCTCGGCCTCATCTTCGGTTATGCCCTGTCGTGGCTCCTCGACCTGACCCTCGGAAAGATCACCGCCTTCGACGCCGCGGCCGGCAAGGTCACCACGCACTTCCGGGTCAACTGGGACGGCGTCCGGTCGGCCGACTGGTTCGGCTTCCCGCCGGCCACCTCGACGGGCCCGGACGGCAAGGAGATCGTCGGCTGGCACCTGCCCGACTTCAAGGTCACCTTCGTCCTGCTCGTGCTGCCCGCCGTCATCGCGTTGATCGCCGAGAACACCGGGCACGTCAAGGCCGTCGCCGAGATGACCGAGACCGACCTCGATCCGGTGATGGGCCGGGCGATCATGGCCGATGGCGTGGGCACCGTCCTCGCCAGTTCGGTCGGCGGGTCACCGACCACCACGTACGCTGAGAACATCGGTGTCATGGCCGCGACCCGCGTGTACTCCACGGCCGCCTACTACGTGGCGGCGCTGGTCGCGATCCTGTTCGGCTTCTCGCCGAAGTTCGGCGCGCTGATCTCGGCGACGCCCGGCGGCGTGCTGGGCGGCATCACCGTGGTGCTGTACGGCATGATCGGCCTACTCGGGGCCAAGATCTGGAAGGAGAACCGGGTCGACTTCGGCAACCCGATCAACCTGATCCCGGTGGCCGCCGGCATCATCATCGCCATCGGCGACACCACGCTGGTGTTCAACAAGGACTTCCAGCTCTCCGGGATCGCCCTCGGCACGATCGTCACCGTCGTCTGCTACCACCTCGCCCGGGCCATCGCGCCCGCACACCTGCGCGACCAACAGCTCACCGAGGCGGCCCCGGTGACCCCGTCCCCACGTTCGTCGGCCGAGACCGCCACCACCGGCGACGCCCCGGCACCAAGCTCCTGATGAAGCCCCCACCTTTCGACTACCACCGCCCCGGCCGCCTCGACGAGGCCCTCACGGTCCTCGCCGAGGCGGGCCGGCACGGCAAGGTCCTCGCCGGCGGCCAGAGCCTGGTACCCGTGCTCAACATGCGGCTGGCCGAGCCCCGCGAGCTGATCGACATCAACGCGCTCGACGAACTGGCCTACGTCCGGGCCGTCAACGGCGGCGTCGAGGTCGGCGCGCTCGCGCGGCACGCCGACCTGGAGCGCGACCCGCTCGCGTACGCCGAGATCCCGCTGCTACGCCGGGCCACCGCGCACGTGGCGCATCCGACGATCCGCAACCGGGGCACCACTGTGGGCAGTCTGGTACACGCCGACCCGTCGGCCGAGTTGCCCGCCGTGCTCACGCTCCTCGACGGTCACGTCACGCTCGCCTCGACCGGTGGCCGTCGCACCGTGGCCGCGGCCGATTTCTTCGTCGGCCCGCTGGAGGCCGACGTGCGCCCCGGGGAGCTGGCGGTGTCGGCGACGTTCCGCACGCCACCGCCCGGCACCGGCGGCGCCTGGCTCGAACTGTCCCGCCGGCATGGCGACTACGCGCTCTGCGGCGTCGGCATCCTCGTCACGGTCGACGCCGACCGGCGGGTCGCCGCCGCCCGGGCGGCTTACATCTCCGTCGGGCCGACCCCGGTGTTGGTCGACCTCACCGACGCGGTGCTGGGGCAGCCGGCCGACGCGGCCGACTGGTCGGCCGCGTCGGCCCTCGCCACCGCACGGGTCGAGCCCGAGGACGACATCCACGCCACCGCCGGCTACCGCCGTCACCTGGTCGGCGTCCTGACCTCCCGGGCGGCGCGGATCGCCGCACAGGAAGCGAGCGCACATGTCCGAGCATGACATCCGCCTGACCGTCAACGGGATCCAGCGGTCGGTCCGGGTGCCCGCCCGCCGGTTGCTCTCCGACTGCCTTCGGCACGACCTCGGGCTCACCGGGACGCACGTGGGCTGCGAACACGGCGTCTGCGGCGCCTGCACGGTGCTGGTCGACGGTGCCCCGATGCGGTCCTGCCTGCTGTTCGCCGTGGGCGTGGACGGCACCGAGATCACCACCGTCGAGGGATGCCGGCGACCCGACGGAGAGCTGGGCCCGGTGCAGCAGGCCTTCCAGGACTGCCACGGGTTGCAGTGCGGCTTCTGCACGCCGGGATTCGTCACCACCATCACCGCCTACCTGCGTGACCATCCGGACCCGACCGAGGCGCAGGCGCGGGAGGCGATCGGCGGGAACCTGTGCCGGTGCACCGGCTACCAGAACATCGTCGCGTCCGTTCTGCAGGCCGCTGACATCATCCGGAGCGAGTCGTGAAGATCTTCGGCGAACCCATCGCCCGCCTCGAGGATCCGCGGCTGGTCTCCGGTGACGGCCGCTACCTCGACGACCTCGGGGATCGGCACACGCTCGCGGCCGCGTTCGTCCGTAGCCCGCACGCGCACGCGCGGGTGGTCGACATCGACGTCACCGACGCGCTGTCCGTTGACGGCCTGGTGGCCATATATACGTATGACGACCTGGAAGGCCAGGTTGCCGAGCCGTTGCCGGTGCTGATTCCGCACCCGGCGCTGCGCGCGCCGAGGACCGGGTTTCCCCTCGCCAACGGCGTGGTCCGGCACGTCGGTGAACCGGTCGTGATGGTGGTGGCCCGCGACCGGTACGTGGCCGAGGACGCCTGTGAACGGATCCGGGTGTCGTATGAGCCGCTGCCGCCAGTGGTCGGCATCGACACCGCGTTCCGCGCCGAGCACGCGGTGCACCCGGACGTGCCGGACAACGTCGCCGCGCACCTCGTGCAGGAGGTCGGGGACGCCCGGGCGGCCATCGACGCGGCGCCGCACCGGCTCGAACTCCATCTCGACATCGAACGGTCCGCCTCCATGCCGATGGAGGGCCGGGGGGTGTACGCCCGCTGGGACACCGTCGACCGGTCGCTGCGTGTCTACTCCTCGACCCAGACCTCCACCTCCCTGCGGTTCGCCGTCGCGCACAAGCTCAGCGTGCCGGTCGACCGGGTCGAGGTGGTCACGCCGGACGTGGGCGGCGCCTTCGGCGTCAAGATCATGCATCCCTGGCCGGAGGAGATCCTCGTGCCGTGGGCCGCGATGCGGCTGTGTCGCGAGGTCAAGTGGGCCGAGGACCGCCGCGAGCACTTCATCTCCTCGGCTCACGAGCGGGGCCAGCGGCACACCGTGCGGGTCGGCTTCGACGACACCGGCCGGCTCCTCGGCCTCGACGTCGAGTTCCTCCACGACAACGGCGCCTACACGCCGTACGGCATCATCGTGCCGGTCATCACCGCGACCCAGCTCCTCGGCCCCTACAAGCCGGGCGCCTACCGCGTCGAGTTCCACTCGCTGTACACCAACACGCTCATCGTCACGCCGTACCGCGGCGCGGGCCGGCCGCAGGGCGTGTTCGCGATGGAGCGCACGATGGACGCCATCGCCGACCGGCTCGGCCTGGACCGGGCGGCGGTCCGCGAGCGCAACTTCATCCAGCCCGACGAGATGCCCTACGACCAGGGCCTGATCTTCCAGGACGGCCGGGGGCTGGTGTACGACTCCGGCGACTTCCCGGCGACCCTGGCCAGCCTGCGGAGGCTGGTCGGCTGGGACGACTTCGCGACCTACCGAAAGCGAGCCCGCGCCGAGGGGCGGCGGGTCGGCATCGGGATGGCCTGCTACGTGGAGGGCACCGGCGTCGGACCGTACGAGGGCGCGCACGTCCGCGTCGAGACCAGCGGCCAGGTGCACGTCGCGACCGGCCTGACCACCCAGGGCCAGGGCCACGAGACCGTGTTCGCGCAGATCGCGGCGGAGGAGCTCGGGGTACCGGTCGAGGGTGTCGCCGTCGTCACCGGAGACACCCGGCGGTTCAAGTACGCGGTCGGCACCTTCGCTTCCCGCGCCGCGGTGATGAGCGGTAACGCGGTCGCGCTGGCCGCCCGGGCGGTGCGTCGCAAGGCGCTGCGGATCGCCGCCGAGGCGCTTGCGTGCTCACCTGACGAGCTCGACATCGTCGACGGGGTCGTCCGCGCCGCCGGTGGGGCGGAGATCGCCCTGAGGACCGTCGCGGTGCTGGCCAACCCGATCCGGTACGCCTTCGACGCCGAGACCGCCCGGGCCACCCAGTTCGCGGTGGGCGGACAGACCGACCGCCCGCCCGTCGAACCGGGCGACGAACCGGGGCTGGAAGCCACCGAGTACTACTCGCCGCTGCGCTCCACGTTCGCCAACGGCGCCCACGCGGCGATCGTGGAGACCGATCCGGAGACCGCCGACATCAAGATCCTGCGGTACTGCGTGGTCCACGACTGCGGCACGCTCATCAACCCGCGGATCGTCGCCGGCCAGGTCCATGGCGGCGTGGCGCAAGGGGTCGGCGGGGCGCTGTACGAGCGTATCGTCTACGACGAGCACGGCCAGCTGCTCAACGCCTCTTACATGGACTTCCTGATTCCGTTCGCCTCCGAGGTGCCGGTGATCGAGATCGACCACCTGGAGACTCCCTCGCCGCTGAACCCGCTCGGGGTGAAGGGCGCTGGCGAGGCCGGTGTCATTCCCGGCGCGGCGGTGCTGGCCGCCGCGATCGAGGACGCGGAGGGGTTCCGCATCGACGCAATGCCGATCTCGCCGTCGGAGCTGTGGGAGCTTCGCCGGCGACACGAGGCCGGTGAGGTAGCCGGCCTGAAGAGGAAGGCTCGCGCATGAAGCTGTCCGGCACCGCGTTTCTGCACGCTCCGCCAGAGAGGGTGTACGCGGTACTCAACGACCCGGCCGTGCTGGTGCGGACCCTGCCCGGCTGTGAGACGCTCGCGCTGGTGGGCCCCGACACCTACCAGGCCACCATCACCGCCGGGGTCGCCTCGATCATGGGCTCGTACTCCGGTCAGGTGCGGCTCAGCGATCAGCGGCCGCCGAACTCGCTGGTGCTGCACGCCTCCGGTGCCGGCGTCCCCGGCACGGTGTCGGCCGAGGTCACGGTTGGCCTGGCCGACGACGGCGATGGCGTGACGCTGCTGTCGTACGACGCCGAGGCTATCGTCGGGGGCATGATCGGCGGCGTCGGCCAGCGGATCCTCAGCGGGGTGGCGAAGAAGACGGCGATCGAGTTCTTCACCGCTGTCGACGCGGTGCTTACCGGCGCCGAACCGGAGGCGGCGCCGCCATCGGCGGCCGCGATCCCGGGCCAGGCGGGCGCAGTGGCGATCGGCGGCACGGCGGCGAACGCGACGCCTGAGGTCTTCACCCGGCCGACCGCGTCCTCCGCGCCGGTCGGCGGCCTGCTCCCCGGTGGCGACTTCACCGTCGGCGTCGTGGTCGGCGCCGGTATCGCCCTACTCGGCGCGCTGGTCGGCGGCCTGGTCGCCGGTCGGAACGCGCGCCGGCGCTGAGGGGAGGGTCATGCGCGCATTCACCGCCGCCGCCATTCAGCTCGCACCCGTGCCCGGCCCGCTCACCGCGGAGTCGGTCACGACGAACGTCGCCAGGTGCGTCGAGTACCTGGAACGCTGTGTCGACGCCACCGGCGCCGAGTTGCTGGTCCTGCCGGAGACCGTGACCACGGGTTTCACCCCCGGCCTGCCCGCCGAGAGGCTGTGGGATGTGCTGGGCCCGTCCTCGATCGCCGAGCCGATCCAGCAGATCGCGGCGCGGCTGTCGGTGCACGTCGTGTTCGGCAGCTACGTCCGTGGGCCGTCCCGGGGTGAGGTCTACAACTGCGCGTCGCTGGTCGGGCCGTCCGGCGATGTGCTCGGCACGTACCGCAAGACGCACCTGTTCGCCGGTGAGGATCGGTCCTGCGGTGGCTGGGTCACCCCCGGTGACGAGGCAATCGTGGTCGACACCGAGCTAGGCCGGATCGGCATGATCATCTGCTTTGACGGGGACTACCCGGAGCTCGCCCGGGTGGAGGCGGTCCTCGGGGCGGAGGTGATCTGCCGGCCGTCGGCTCTGCTGCGCTCGGCCGACATCTGGGAGCTGACCAGCCGGGCCCGCGCCTACGACAACCACGTCTTCGTGATCGGCGCCAACGCCACCGGTGTCGACCCGGCCGGCTTGCTGTACTTCGGCAATTCGCTGATCGTCACCCCGATCGCCGAGGTCATCGCCCGGGCGGCAACCCATGAGGGCTGGGTCAGCGCCCGGCTCGACCCGAGTACGGCGCTGGCGTCGCTGAGTCCGGGGTCGAACGTTCCGCAGCGCTTCGATCATCTCGCCGACCGCAACCTGGCCTTCATCGAGCGGCACCTCGACGAGTTGCGTCGCCCGGCGCGCACCCCGTTCCCGCACGGGGACCAGCGCGCCTAGCGCCGTGCCCGCCATTCGGCCGGCCGGTTCACCGCGTCGACGACCGGCCCGAGCCGGTAGTCATCCGCGCGGGGAGCGTGGGCGACCCGGCCGGATCAAGCTCCCGCCGATGTACCCGGAGTGACCGGCAACGCGGCGACCCGCACGTACCGTCCCGCCTGTGCTCTGCTCACGCTCCGTGCCCTGCTGGTGCCTGTCATGCCCTCATCTGGCGCGGTCAGTCACCAGCCGGCCGGGCCAGCGTTGGCAGATGTTGACGACGAGTTGGGCGTGTCTTGCCGGTTGAATGCTCGCCAAGCACCAGAAGGGACGGCATTCATGGCGGAGCGACGGCGCCGCGTCCGGGTCGGTATCGACACCGGAGGCACCTTCACCGACGTTGTGGCCTTCGACGAGGACACCGGCGAATTGTCCACCACCAAGACGCCGTCGACGCCGGCGAACCCGGCCGACGGTTTCCTGACCGGGCTGCGCAAGGTACTGCCCGGCGATGACGTGGAGATCCTCGCGGTCAGCCACGGCACCACCGTCGCCACCAACCAACTGCTCGAAGGCAAGGTCGATCGGCTCGGGTTCATCACCACCGAGGGGTACCAGTTCCTCCTGGAGATCGCCCGGCAGAGCGTGCCGGACGGCTACGGCAACAGCTACTTCTGGGTCAAGCCGCCCCGGATCGTTCCCGCCGACCTGGTCCGGACCGTGGGGGGACGGCTCGACCATACCGGCGCCGAGATCCGGCCGTTCGACGAGGACCAGGCCCGGGAGGTGGCCCGATGGTTCGCCCGTACCGGCATCGCCACGATCGGGGTCTGTTTCCTGCACTCGTACGCCAATCCGGCGCACGAACTGCGGATGCGCGAGATCCTGGCCGAGGAACATCCGGCGGCGGTGGTCTCGGTGTCGTGTGAGGTGCTGCGTGAGTACCGGGAGTACGAGCGGTCGATGACGACGTTGATCGACGCCGCCGTCAAGCCGCGGGTCGCCCAGTACGTCCGGAGCATCAGGGAGCGCCTGGGCGCCACGCCGTTCTACATCATGAAGTCGAACGGCGGTGTGCTCTCCGCCGACGAGGTGACGAAGCAGCCGATCACCACGGTGCTCTCCGGTCCGGCGGCCGGCGCGCTGGGTGCGGCGCTGGTGTCCCGGACGGCGGGCTTCGACCGGGTGCTGACCCTCGACGGCGGCGGTACGTCCACCGACGTGTCCGTGGTCCTGCACGGCGAGCCGACGCTGACCACCGAGGGCAGCGTCGGCGCGTACCCGTCGAAGATCCCGATGATCGACGTGGTGACCGTCGGCGCCGGCGGTGGGTCGGTGGCGTGGCTGTCGCCCGAGGGCACGCTGAAGGTCGGCCCCCGTTCGGCCGGCGCCGACCCCGGGCCGCTGTGCTACCGCCGGGGTGGGTCGGAACCGACCGTGACCGACGCCCACGTGGTGCTCGGCCGGATCCCACCGCACCTGCTCGGCGGCGAGGTGCCGCTCGACGTTGGCGCCGCCCGGGACGGGCTCGCGGCGCTCGGCGACAAGCTCGGGCTGAGCCTGACCGCCACGGCCACCGGCATCCTGGAGATATCCGCCTGGAACCAGGCGAACGCGCTGCGTCAGGTCACCGTCAAACGCGGTCTGGACGTCCGCGACTTCGCCCTCACCACGTTCGGCGGCTCCGGCTCGCTGCTGTTGTGCCGGCTGGCCGACATCCTCGGGCTGCGCGCGGTGGTCGTGCCCCGCAATCCGGGCAACCTGTCCGCGTTCGGACTGTTGACCGTGGACGTCAAGAACGACTACGTGCAGACGTACGTGTCCCGGCACGCCAACCTGGACGTCGACGCTGTCCGGGGCCACTTCGACGCGCTGGCCCGGCAGGCGGCCGAGGCGCTGGACGCGGAGGGGTTCAGCCGAGACCGGCACCGCTACCTACGCTCGGCGGACCTGCGCTACTACGGGCAGGCGTTCGAGGTACGGGTGCCGATCGACGACGACCTCGACCCGGACGCCGTGGTGGCGGCATTCCACGACGCCCACGAACAGCTCTACGGGTACTGCTTCCGGGACCGGCCCGAGCAGCAGGTCGAGTGGGTGAACCTGCGGGTGACCGGGGTGGGCCCGATCCGGCGTCCGACCCTGCCGACCCTTGGTGACGGCCCGGCGGCCACGCCCACCTACCGGCCCGTCTGCTTCGCCGACGAGTACCTTCAGACGCCCATCTACTGGCGCGACGACCTGCGACCGGGCGACACGGTGCGAGGGCCCGCGGTGATCGACGAGTACGGCTCGACGGTGCCGCTGCATCCCGGTTTCGACGCGACCGTCGACCGCTTCGGAAATCTGGTGGTGACCCCGGTGGCCGATGGCCGGGAAGGAGAGACGACCCCATGAACGTGGGCCCGATCGTGCTGGAGATCGTGGAAGGCACCCTGGCCTCGATCGAGCGGGAGGTCGAGACGGCGATCGGCCGTACCGCGCGCTCGCCGATGATCCGTGACGCGCACGACTACCGGGCCGGCATCCATGACCGGAAGTTGCGCAAGCTCACTGGCCGTTCGTACTCGGCGCTGGTGCACCCGGTGGCCCGGGACTATCCGGTGGAGACCATGCGGCCCGGCGACGTCTTCTTCCACAACGACGTCTACCTGTCCGAAGGGGGCATCGGGCACCTGCCGGACCTGTGCGTCACCGTGCCGGTCTTCCACGACGGTGAGGTTGTCGCCTTCGTGCAGGCCTTCGGTCACCACGACGACATCGGCGGCGCCTGCCCCGGCTCGATGCCCTCCGGCGCGACCAGCGTCTACGAGGAGGGCCTGATGGTGCCGCCGATTCGGCTGTGGGATGCCGGCGTGCCCAACGAGGCGGCACTGAAGATCATGACCCGGAACTCGCGGATGCCCGACTCGCTCGCCGCCGATCTCGACGCCGAGTGCGCGGCCTGCCTGATGGGTGCGCGGCGGCTGGCCGAGTTGTTCGCGCGGTACGGCCGGCAGACCGTCGAGGCGTGCTTCGACGCGATCGTCGACAAGACCACCGAGACGTACCGTCGGGAGATCCTCGCGAAGATTCCGGACGGGACGTACGTGTGGGAGGACTACGCCGAGCACGACGGGGTCGACGAGCCCCGCCTGCACACTCAGCGGATCACCCTGACCAAGGTGCCGGACAAGCTCGTCATCGATTTCACCGGCACCTCGCCGCAGGCCAAGGGTCCGATCAACCACTGCGGGAACTACGCCGACGGCAACTTCCTCAAGAAGTGGCTGGCGCCGATCCTGCGCAACCTGGCGGACACCCCGGAGCGGATGGCCGAACTGGATGTCAACGAGGGCGTGGTGCCGCTCATCGAGATGCGCTTCCCGCCGCCGGGCACGCTGCTCACGCCGGTCTTCCCGGCCCCGACGAACGCCCGCACCTTCGTGATCCTGCGCCTGCTCGGCGTACTGGCCGGGGTGCTGGCCAAGGCGGTAGACGGGCGGATGCCGGCCGACCAGGAGACCATCCGCTACACCGGCGTGTACGGCACCGACGACGAGGGCCGCTCCTACCTGATGCGTGAGGTGCTCGGCGGTGGCTCGGGCGGGCGCTACTACGCCGACGGCGAGGACACCATCCACGTGGTACCCGACTCGCGCAACATTCCCGTCGAGTTCGCCGAATCCCGCTGGCCGTTCGTGGTGGAGCGGCTCGGTCTGGCCGTCGACTCGGGCGGCCCCGGTCGCTACCGTGGCGGGCTCGGGTACGACAAACAGATCCGGATGCTGCGGGACGCGAATTTCATGTCCATCGCCGACCGCTCGCTGCTGGCCTGCTGGGGAGTCAAGGGCGGACGGGCCGGCCGCCCGTTCAGCGTGGTGATCGACCCGGGGGGACCCCGGGAGCGAGAGGTCGGCGCCCTCGCCGACGCCGAGCCGGTACGCGCCGGTGAGGTGATCCGGATCCGGACCACCGGCGGCGGTGGCTGGGGCGATCCGCTGGCCCGTCCGTACGACGAGGTGGCCAGGGATGTCGCCTGGGGCAAGGTGAGCGTCCAGGGTGCCCGGGACGACTACGGTGTCGTGATCGTCGGCGACCGCGTCGACCGTGCGGCCTCGGAAGCCCTGCGCGCGACCCTCCGCCGGTCGCGGACCGGTGACGAACCGTTCTTCGATCGCGGCCCCGGCTACGCCCGGCTCGCCGGCGGCCGCCACCACGCGGAGGTCGACCGGGTGTGAGCAGGTCGGCGCGAGACCTGATCGGCCTCGTCATCGCCCCGGGCACCTGGACGTCATGGGACGAGCCGATCATCGATCCGTCGCTCTCCGATCCCGGCTATGCCGCTGCTCTGGCCGCGGCGCGCCGGAAGACGGGGGTCGACGAGGCCGTCGTCACCGGTGCCGGGATGCTCGGCGGCCGGCGGGTCGCCGTCATCGCCGGCGAGTTCGGCTTCCTCGGTGGCTCGATCGGCGTCGCGGCGGCCGAACGGTTCACCCGGGCCGTCGAACGGGCCACCGCCGAGCGCATCCCGCTGCTCGCCGCGCCCGCCAGTGGCGGTACCCGGATGCAGGAGGGCACCGTCGCCTTCCTGCAGATGGTGAAGATCAGCCAGGCGATCACCGAATACAAGGCCGCCGGTCTGCCGTACCTGGTCTATCTGCGGAATCCCACGACCGGGGGCGTCTACGCGTCCTGGGGCTCCCTCGGGCATCTGACGGTCGCCGAGCCCGGCGCGTTGATCGGTTTCCTCGGACCCCGGGTGCACGAGGCGTTGACCGGCGCCGCGTTTCCGCCCGGCGTGCAGACGGCCGAGAACCTCCACCGGCACGGTCTGGTCGACGGCGTCGTGCCACCCGAACAGGTGGCGCCGCTGGCCGGCCGGGCGCTGGCCGTTCTCTGCGCGCCGCGTCGCGTCCCGCCGCCGACGGCGCCAGCACCGGACCCGCCCGGTGAGACCACCGCCTGGGAGGCGGTCCGGCGGTCCCGGCAGGCGGGGCGGCCCGATCTCCGTACGCTGCTGAGATCGGCCGCCCGGGACGTCGTCGCCCTCCACGGGACGCAGAGCGGTGAGACGGGTGCCGGGGTGATCGTGGCGCTGGCCCGCTTCGGAGTGGCCCCGGCCGTGGTCGTCGGCTATGACCGGCGGGACCGCCCCCCGGACCCGGCCGGCCTGCGCGCCATACGCCGGGGATTCCGGCTCGCCGCCGACCTGGGGCTACCCGTCGTCACCGTGATCGACACACCAGGCGCCGCCCTCACGCCGCAGGCCGAGGAGGGCGGCCTCGCCGGCGAAATCGCCCACTGTCTCGCCGATCTCGTCCGGCTGCCCGTGCCCACGCTGTGCGTGCTGATGGGCCAGGGTGCCGGTGGCGCCGCCCTGGCCCTGCTACCGACCGACCGGGTGATAGCCGCCGCGCACGGATGGCTCGCGCCCTTGCCTCCGGAGGGCGCGTCCGCGATTCTGTACCGCACTGCCGAGCGGGCGCCGCAGGCGGCCGACGCGCTCGGTATCCGTGCCCAGGATCTGCGGGCGGCCGGCATCGTGGATCGGATCGTGGCCGAGCGGGGCGACGCGGCCGACGAGCCGTCGGCGTTCCTCGACCGCTTGGCGCGGGTGCTGACCTACGAACTGGCGGTCCTGCTCGCCACCGACCCGGCGAGACGTCTGGCAGCACGGCGAACCCGATACCGCCGGCTGTGAGGTCTGAACATGCCGAACAGAGTCGAGTTATTCGGCGGATGTTGCCCATGCGCCTTGGTTCGTATCCTTCCTAGAGTCCATCCGTGCGCGTACTCGTCGCCCTCGGTGGAAACGCGATGACCTCTCCGGACGGTCTTGCCCGCCCGGAGGATCAGATCGCTGCCGTGCGACGTGCCGCGGTGCGGATTGCCGAGGTGGCCGCCACCGACGCCGAGATCGTAATCACCCACGGCAACGGTCCGCAGGTGGGCAATCTGCTGGTCAAGAACGAGCTGTCCGCCGCCGTCGTCCCGCCGGTGCCCCTGGACTGGTGCGGTGCCCAGACCCAGGGCACGATCGGCTTCCTCCTGCTGAACGCCCTGACGCGGCACCTGTCGAAGCCGGTGGCCGCGCTGGTCAGCCGTACCCTGGTCGATGTTGCCGATCCGGGGTTCGCCGTACCGAGTAAGCCCATCGGCCGGTATCTGCCGCGTGCCGAGGCTCAGGTGATGATCGACCATGGCCAGGTGTGGCAGGACCGGGGCGCCCGGGGCTGGCGGCGGGTGGTCGCCTCACCGGAACCGGTCGAGGCGCTGGACGCCCCAGCGGCGGCCGCGCTGCTGGCCGCCGGGTATGTTGTCGTCGCCAGCGGCGGCGGCGGCATCCCGGTCGTCCGCGATCCGGACGGCACCCTGCGCGGCGTCGAGGCCGTCGTCGACAAGGACCTCAGCGCCGCCCTGCTCGGCCGCGCGATCGGCGCCGACGTGCTCGCCATCGCCAGCGATGTCGCGGCGGTGATGGTCGACTACGCGACCCCGCAGGCCCGGCCGCTGGGCCGGGTCGACGTCGCGCGGCTGCGCCAGTACGCCGCCGAGGGGCAGTTTCCACCCGGCTCGATGGGGCCGAAGGTCGAGGCGGCCTGCCGCTTCGTCGAGCGGGGCGGCTCCCGCGCGGTTATTTGCACGTTGGACCAGATTGCCGAGGCGGTGGCCGGCCGGGCCGGTACCGCCGTGACCCTGACAGACGAGAGGTGACCGCCGTGCCACAGCCGATCGAGGTCCGTAAGGTACCCATCAAGAACGTCTCCGACGCGTCCGGTCTCGCCGAGTTGATCGACACCGGTGTGCTCGACGCGGACCGGGTCATCGCCGTCATCGGCAAGACCGAGGGCAACGGCGGCGTCAACGACTACACCCGCATCATCGCCGACCGGGCGTTCCGCGAGGTGCTGGTGGCGCGCGGCACCCGCCCAGCTGAGGAGGTGGCGGGCATCCCGATCGTCTGGTCCGGCGGCACCGACGGGATCATCTCCCCACACGCGACGATCTTCGCGACGGTTCCGAGTGAGGCCGCCGAGGCGACCGACGAACCGCGGCTGACGGTCGGCTTCGCGATGAGCGAGCCGATCCTGCCCGAGGAGATCGGCCGGCGCGGCATGATCGAGAAGGTCGCCGCGGCCGTCACCGAGGCCATGGATCGCGCCGGCATCACCGATCCGGCCGACGTGCACTACGTGCAGACCAAGACGCCGCTGCTGACCATTCACACCATCCGCGACGCGAAGAGCCGCGGCCACGACGTGTGGACCGAGCACACGCACGAGTCGATGGACCTGTCCAACGGCACGACGGCGCTCGGCATCGCGGTCGCCCTCGGTGAGATCAAGATGCCGGACGACGCGGCGGTGATGCACGACCGCTCGCTGTACTCCTCGGTCGCGAGCTGTTCCTCCGGGGTTGAGCTGGACCAGGCGCAGGTCGTCGTGGTCGGCAACGCGCGCGGCGTCGGCGGGCGGTACCGGATCGGTCATTCCGTGATGCGGGACGCGCTCGACGCCGACGGCATCTGGGCAGCGATCGGTGCCGCCGGGCTCGACCTGCCCGAGCGCCCGCACCACAGCGACCTCGGCGGCCGGCTGGTCAACGTGTTCCTCAAGTGCGAGGTGTCCGAAGACGGCGTGGTACGCGGCCGCCGCAACGCGATGCTGGACGACTCCGACGTGCACTGGCACCGGCAGATCAAGTCCTGCGTCGGCGGGGTGACCGCCTCGGTCACCGGCGACCCGGCGGTGTTCGTGTCGGTGTCGGCGGCCCACCAGGGGCCGGACGGCGGCGGTCCGGTCGCCGCGATCGTCGACCTCGGTGCCGATCCCACGGGATACGTGGCACCATGACCGCGACGAGGAAGCCGGGTCCGCTCGCCCCACGGTCCCCAGTGGAGGAACTGCTGTGACGGTGTCCCACGCCCCGCACTGGTCGGCGCATCTGCCGCCGGGCGTCGAGGCCGACCTCGGTCTCGGTGGCACCCTGCCCGGTGCCTGGACCGCCCAGTGGGAGAGCGCCCCACGCGCCCCGGTGGTCACGACCACCGACGGGCGGACGGTCACCGCCGCCGAACTCGAACAGCGCACCGCCGAGGCCGCCGGTCGGTACGCCGCCGCCGGCCTGGCCCCGGGCGACCGGATCATCGTCTCCGCCGGACCGAGCGTGGAACTCGTCGTCGCCTACCTGGCCGCTCTGCGGTACGGGCTGACCGTCGTGCCGGCGAACACCGCGTACACCGCCGTCGAGCTGGCGGCCCTCGCCGCCGACGCGCGTCCGGCGCTGGTGGTGCTCGACGACGTCGAGCGGGCCGTGGACCTGCCGGTCACCACGCCTGATCTGGCCGGGCTGCCGGCACCGCGGGCGGCCGTGCTCGATCGCGTCGCGCCGGCCGATCCGGCGCTGATCGTCTATACCTCCGGCACCACCGGCAGGCCCAAGGGTACGGTGCTCAGCCACGCGAACCTGCTGGCCAGCGCGCATGCCGTCCGGTTGGCCTGGCGCTGGACCCCCGAGGACCGGCTGGCCCTGTCGCTCCCGCTGTTCCACGTCCACGGGCTCGGGGTCGGCCTGCACGGCACCCTTGTCGCCGGTGCCTCGCTGCTGCTGGTGCCACGGTTCGAGCCGGCCGCGATCGCGGGCGCTGTCGAGGACGGCGCCACGATGTTCTTCGGCGTCCCCACCATGTACCACCGCCTCGCCGAGTCCCCCTACCTGGACGCGCTGCGTCCGCTGCGGCTGGCGGTCAGCGGGTCGGCGCCGCTACCCGGCGAGCTCCACGACGCGGTACGCGAGCGCGCGGGTCAGCGGATCCTGGAACGGTACGGCATGACCGAGACCATCATGTTGGTCTCCAACCCGTACGACGGGCCGCGCCGTCCCGGCACCGTCGGTCTGCCCCTGCCGGGCGTTTCCGTTCGCTTGGCGCCGCGTGAGGGCGGTGTGAGCGAGATCGAGGTCACCGGGCCCAACGTGTTCGCCGGCTACCTCGACCGACCCGACGCCACCGCCAAGGCGTTCACCGCCGACGGGTGGTTCCGCACCGGTGACCTGGGGGTGTTTGACGACGACGGCTACCTGCGGATCAACGGGCGGGCCAAGGAGCTCATCATCACCGGCGGCTACAACGTCTATCCGCGGGAGGTCGAGGAGGCACTGCGGCTGCATCCGGCGGTGAGCGACGTCGCGGTCGCCGGTATTCCGTCGACGGAATGGGGCGAGACGGTGGCGGCCTATGTCGTGCCCACCGACACCGCCGATCGGGCCACCCTGGACCAGGAGTTGGACCAGTGGTGTGCCCAGCGGCTGGCACCGTACAAACGGCCCCGGGTCTGGCGGTGGATCGATAGCGTGCCGCGCAACGCACTCGGTAAGGCCCTGCGTCACGAACTGTCCTGATGCCGCAACCGGAGCGGCGCCGCCACCCGTTCCGCTCGTGGCTGCTTGTCGGCGTGTACGGCTGACCGGTGCGGACGATATTTTGGCAGGCACGGGGTTATGCGGATGCCTTCCTGGCGGGTCGGAGAGAATGACAACATGACCATTGTCAAGATCAATGCCATCACCGTGCCGGCCGACAGCGGTGACGAGTTGGCGCGCCGCTTCGCCGCGCGGGCTGGCGTCGTTGACGATCAGGACGGATTCGAGGGCTTCGAGTTGCTCCGCCCGAACGACGAGCGGACCACGTGGCTCGTCATCACCCGCTGGCGCGACGAGGAGGCATTCCAGGCGTGGGTCAGTTCACCCGCGTTCGCGCACGGCCACCGGTCGGGCGCCGAGCGCGCGGGTGAGCCGGCGCCGTCACCGGTCGGGGTACACAGTGAGGTGTGGTCATACGTTCCCGCTGGCGGGTCGGCCCCGGCACGACCGTAACCGGATCGGTGTGCGACTCTGTTGCCTAATTCCCGGCCCGTCGGTTGTCCTTTGTGGCCTGTCTCGTACTTTCCAGCGAGGGTTTCCTCGCAGAGTGTGGCTTGTGTCAGCGTTTCGGATGGGGTGAGTCGTGGTGTCGATGCGTCCGCGTGCGGTTGCGGAGGTTCCGGAGCAGACCGCGGTGGTGGCCAGGGCGGTGTTCCGGAAACCGGCGCTGGCCATGCGGGTGCGTGATGAGCTGGGCGAGGTCTTCGCCGACAAGGCGTTCATCGACGCGTTCGGTGCCCGCGGCAAGCCCGGTATCTCGCCGGGGCAGCTCGTGATGGTCACGGTGTTGCAGTTCGCGGAGAACCTGACCGATCGGCAGGCCGCCGACGCGGTCCGTGGCCGTATCGACTGGAAGTACTGCCTGGGCCTAGAGCTGACCGATCCGGGCTTCGACTTCAGCGTGTTGTCGCAGTTCCGGACCCGGCTGGTCACCCACGACCTGCAGAACGTGGCCTTCGAGATGCTCCTGGACCGGCTCGTCGAGCAGGGGTTGGTCGCGGCGCGGGGCCGCCAGCGCACCGACGCGACCCATGTGGTGGCCGCGGTGCGGGACCTCAACCGCTTGGAGATGGTCGGCGAGACGTTGCGGGCGGCATTGGAGGCGCTGGCCGCGGCGGCACCGCAGTGGCTGACCGGACAGCTCGACGCCGGCATGGTCAAACGCTACGGCGCCCGGATCGACGAGTGGCGGCTACCCAATGATCAGGCCAAACGGCGGAAACTTGCCGTGCAGATCGGCCGGGACGGCTACCGGCTCCTCACAGCGGTCGCCGACCGGCAGGCCCCGCACTGGCTGGGTGAGATACCCGCCGTCGACGTGCTGCGGCAGGTGTGGATCCAGCAGTACACGCAAAGCGAATCCGGGCGGGCGGTGATCTGGCGGGACACCGAACAACACGGGCTCCCGCCGGGTAGAACCCGGATCATCTGGCCGTACGACACCGACGCCCGCTACAGCGAGAAACGCGGCCGCAGCTGGGAAGGCTACAAAGTCCACATCACCGAGACCTGCGACAACACCCCGGCAGGCGATGGCACCACCGACCCCGCCCGGCCACCGAACCTGATCACCAACGTGACCACCACCCACGCCGCCGTGGCCGAGGCGGCGATGACGATGCCGATCCACACCATCCTCGCCGACCGGAACCTGCTACCGGCCGAGCACCTCATGGACGCCGGCTACCCATCCACCAAGATCCTGCTGACCTTGCGCACCGAGCACCAGGTCCGGCTGATCGGCCCGATGCGCGCCGACTCCTCCCGCCACGCCCGCGAAGGCAGCCCGTATGCCCGCGACAAGTTCACCATCGACTTCGACCAGCAACACGCGACCTGCCCACAAGGCCACCACTCGGCGACCTGGAACCCGGCCCGGCAAGACGGCCAGGACGTCATCGTGGTCAGCTTCCCCCAAAGCGCCTGCATCATCTGCCCGGCCCGCACCGAGTGCACCCGCTCACAACAGCGCCGACGACAGCTGACACTACGACCCCGCCACCTGCACGAAGGGTTGCATGACGCCCGCGCCGAACAACAAACCGACGCCTGGAAACACACCTACCGGGCCCGGGCCGGGATCGAAGGCACCATCCACCAGGCCACCGCGGTCACCGGCATCCGACGGGCCCGATATATCGGCCTGGACAAAGTCACCCTGGAACACGCCTTCGCCGCTGCCGCGATCAACCTCATCCGCCTCGACGCATGGTGGACCGGCACACCCCTACAACGCACCCGAACCACCCACCTGAGCAGACTCGATCTCACCCTCGCCGCATAGACCGAATTAGGCAACAGAGTCGGACACCGCCTCAAGCACCACCCCGGGCGGACGAACAGGCGCGGACACCGCATCATCCTGCCCACCGCACCACCCCGACGCCCGTAGTTGAACCCGAGAGTCCCGGTGCAGTCCCTCTCAATGAAGACGGGCCGTCTGGTCTAGTCAGCCCGGCCTGACCCGTGCCCGGCCGCCGTGATGTCGCTGCCAAGGCTGCGGCGATCCAGACGGCACAGTGCGCCACCATCTTGGACAGCCTGCCGTGGTCACGACGGCCTGCGCCGCGTCGGTCCACGTTCCTACCGGCGGTCTCGAATCACGTGCCACCCGCAGGTTGCACATCCACCCGTCTAGGTGCAACCATGGGGTTGCATCTAGATCGGTAACAAAGGAGGAATTCCATGAGCGAGGACCGCATCGAACGCGAGGTCCTAATCGAGGCGCCCTTGGCGCGGGTCTGGTCACTGGTGGTCGAGCCGGGCTTCTGGGTCGCTGAAGAGGGCACCACAACCGGCACGGTTGCCAGGGCGGGCGACCAGGTGATGGTCACCAACCCCAAGTTCGGCGAGTTCCCGATCCGTGTCGAGAAGATCGAGCCGCCGACCTACGCGGCCTACCGCTGGACCAGCTCGTTCCCCGGTCAGGAGTTGCGCGAGGACAACAGCACCCTGGTCGAGTTCACACTCAGCGAGGAGGGCGACAAGACGCGGCTGCGTGTGGTGGAAAGCGGATTCGCCGCCCTCGCCGTCCCTCAAAAGCACCGCGACGAGGCCCTGAAGAACAACACCAGTGGCTGGCCCGAGGTGTTGGACGCGGTGAAGAAGCGCGTCGAGCGGGCGTCTGTGTGATGGACCAACGTCGCGATGGTGACGCAGCCGACGATGTCCTGGTCGCGCTGGCCGACCAGACGCGGCGTCAGCTGCTCGACCTCCTCGCCGCACACGGCGAGGCCAGCGCGACGAACCTTGCCGAGCGGCTTCCCGTGTCGCGCCAGGCGGTGGTCAAACACCTCGCCGTCCTCGACGCCGCCGGACTCGTCGCCGGGAGCCGTGTTGGGCGCGAGGTGCGCTATGCCGTGCGACCTGCGGCATTGAACGCGACAGCGCAGTGGATGGCCGCGCTCGCGGCCGACTGGGATCGGCGGCTGGCGAACGTCAAGCGCCTCGCCGAGGAAGCCGAGCGCCGGTCGCACTGAATTCCGCGGAGACCTCCTGTGCGGTGGCCTGCCGCCTAACGCCGCGCGTCGTCGTGCGTGGTGATCTACCACGCGCGACGACGCGCGCTGGCCGGCGACCGCGCTCCCGACAGCGACGAGATCACTGACATCACCTGCACCGTCGCGAGGCCGAGCCGCTCCAGCGGCTGTCGGCCACCTCGTTGTGCCCATCACCTAGTACTCAAGGAAGGGAAAGCGTTGTGACCGTCGACGCCACCGCACCGCCACGCTTCACCAGCCGGCAACGGCTTACCCTGCTCGTGTTGCTCGGAGCCGGTTTCATGCTCGCCGCCGACTTCTCGATCCTCAACGTCGCCGTGCCGAAAGTCGCCGCCGGGGTCGGGCTTGGCGTGACCGGGCTGCCCTGGATCGCGACGTCCTACGCCTTACCGGCCGCTGGCTTCACCCTGCTGTTCGGGCGGCTCGCGGACCTGTTCGGCCGGCGGCGGCTGTTCCTGGTCGGCATGGCAATGCTGACTGCGGCGTCGCTGCTAGGCGGGCTCGCGCCGAACGCCGAACTGCTGCTGTCCGGTCGCGTACTACAAGGCTTGGCGACCGCGATGGCGGCCCCGGCAGCCCTGTCGCTGCTCACCAGTACGTTCGAGGAGGGAGCCCTGCGTGACCGGGTACTGGGCCTCAACGGTGCATTGTTGTCGGGTGGCTTCACCGTCGGCGCGCTCGTCGGTGGCGCGCTCGTCGGACTATTGAGCTGGCGGGCGGCCTTCTTCATCAACATTCCGTTCGCGGTCGTCATCCTGCTGTCCGCCCCGATGCTGATCCGGGAGAGCAGCCGGCACGAACGGGTGCGACTCGACGTGCCAGGCGCAGTCACCGTAACGGGCGGACTGCTGGCCGCCGTCTACGCGGTGGTGCAAGAAAACATTCAGGCGGCCGTCACCGGGGTCGTTCTGCTGGCCGCGTTCTGGGTCGTCGAGCTGCGGGCGGCCGCACCGCTCGCGCCGCTGCGCATTCTGCGGCGCCCGACCGTCAGATGGGGCAACTATGCCGGTCTCGTTATCTTCGCGATGGAGACCGCAATGATCTTCCTGATGACCCTATACCTACAGAACGTCTTGCACCTCTCGGCGTTCATCACCGGTCTGATCTTCGGCGTGCCGGGGCTCGCCTCGATCTTCGCCGGGGTCGTCGCCGGCCGTGCCATTGGCGGCTTCGGTACGCGGAAGGTGCTAGCCGCCGGCATGACGGTGCAGGGCCTTGCGACCCTGCCACTGATCTTCCTCGGCACCGGGCGCATCGCCCTCACCGTCGTCATCCCGGCGTTGTTCATCGGGTTCTTCGGCCACGTCACTTCAATCGTGGCGTACACCGTGGCGGGTACATCGGGCCTGCCGAAAGAGGAACAGGGCCTGGCCAGCGGTCTGACGTCGATGACGCAGCTGGTCGCCATCACCATCGGTATCCCGATCCTCAGCTCGATATCCGCGACGATGCGCGGCGAGATGGCCGGCATCCACTTCGCGCTCAGCGTCAACGTAGTCGTGACGCTCGCCAGCATGGCGCTCGTCTGGATCGGGTTACGCCAGCGCGAAGCGGGCGAGCCCACACCGGTCGTGCTGCGGACGGGCCAGGCCGACGGCGAGCTCGCCGCCGTCAGAGACTAGGAGGCAGAGGCGCACCCGTTCCCGGGCGATCGTGTCTCGGGGAAGCGGGTGTGCCTCCCCGCGTGCCGGGCTGCCTGTGCTGGTCCAAAACTCGGCCACAAGGTCTGAGCTGGGGTTTCATGCGGCTGGCTGGTATTCGCTGATCAGCCCACCGAGGATGCTGCGGCGTCGGATCTGGTCGGCTGGGATTGGAAAGGGTATGACGTCGGCATCGTCGTCGGGTGCGCGCAGGCTCATGTTGTGGCCCTGGTGGGAGCGGCCGGTGTTGTAGTGCTCGACGTATTCGCCGAGGACGGTGCGCATGTGGCGTTCTCCCGTGATCAGCAGCCGGTCGGTGCATTCGGCTCGCACCGAGCTGGATGAATCGTTCGGCGTAGGCGTTCATCTGCGGTGCCTGTGGCGCGGTTGGCGTGACCTGGATGCCGATGGAGGCGAAGACCGCGTCGAATGCGGCGGTGAACTTCGCGTCGCGATCTCGGATCAGGTAGCTGAAGCGGTGGCCAGCGTGTTCGAGTTGGTCGGCGAGGTTCCGGGCGAGTTGGGTGGCCCACGCCGCGGTCGGGTGGGCGGTGCAACCGAGCAGGTGTACTCGGCGTGTGTCGATTTCGATGACGAACGCGACGTAGAGCCGTTGCAATGTGACCGCGCAGTCGACGTGGAAGAAGTCGGTGGCTAACAGTGTGGCGGCGTGCGCACGCAGGAATGCCCGCCAGGAGTCATCACGGGTACCGGGTGGCGGGATGCGGTGCGCGCGCAGCAGTCTGCGGATCGTGGACGCGCCCACGCGGTGCCCGAGGCGGCGTAGCTCGCCTTGGATGCGCACGACACCCCAGCGGCGGTTGTCGCGGGCCAGCCGCAGGATCAACTCGACCAGTTCGTCGGGGATCGGTGGGCGTCCTGGTGGTGTGGGCTGGCGCCACTTGTTGGCGACCAGGCGCCGGTGCCAGCGCAGCACCGTGCCGGGCGTGACGATCCGAGCCTTACGCAACGGCTTGGGCAGCAGCCGCGTCAACGCGGCCAGCACGGCCCGGTCGGGCCAGGACAGCTTCGGCTTCGGGTTTGCCCGGCGCAGCACAGCGACTTCATGCCGCAGTGCCAGGAGCTCGGCATCCTTTGACGCCGAGGATCCGGCCAGCAGGGCCAGCCACGAGAACACGGTGACCAGGAGCCGGTAGATCAACGACACGCACACGAGCCCAGATCATGGACAGGAGAAAGACGCTGGTCAATCCATGTGGCCGAGTTTTGGACCAGCACACGGGCGGACTGGGCCGCGTTGGTGATGGGCTGGTTCCCGCAGCTGACCGATACCCGGTTGCGGCAGACGACGTGGCCGCAGATCGCGGTGTTCCACGACTACATCGTCGCGCAGCTTCGGGCCGGGGTGACGCAGGCGACGATTCATCAGCGGCTGCGTGATGAACACGGCCTGCAGGCCTCGGTCGCGTCGCTGAAACGCTATGTCGCGGCGAATATGGCCGAGGAGGTTCGCCGGGATCAGGTCGTGGTGCTGCGTGACCCGGTCGAGCCGGGCGAGGAAGCCCAGATCGACTACGGGCAGCTGGGCTGGTGGCACGACGGTGACGGCCGGCGGCGCAAGGTGTGGGCGTTCGTGATGGTTCTGGCCTGCTCGAGGCACATGTTCGTGCGGCCGGTGCTGACGATGGACCAGCACGCGTGGACTGAGGCGCACGTTGCGGCGTTCACGTTCTTCGGCGGCGTCCCGCGCCGTCTCGTGCCGGACAACCTGCGCATCGGGGTGGACCGGCCAGACCTTTACGACCCGAAGATCAACCGGTCGTATGCCGAACTCGCCGACCACTACGGGGTCCTGGTCGACCCGGCCCGGGTCCGTAAACCACGGGACAAGGCCCGGGTCGAGCGGCCGATGCCCTATGTCCGGGACTCGTTTTGGCGCGGCCGCGAGTTCGGCGCCCTGCAAGCGATGCAGACCGCGGCGGTGTCCTGGTGCCTGGAGGTCGCCGGCCGCAGATCGTGCCGGCCGTTGGAAGGCGCGAGCCCCCGCAGCGTCTTCGACGCCATCGAAGCCCAGGCGCTGGGCGGGCTGCCGGCGCGCCGGTTCGTCCTGGCGACCTGGTCGACGGCGAAGGTCGGCCCGGACATCCACGCCAAGGTCGGCAAGACGTTGTATTCGGTGCCGTGGCGGTTGATCGGCCAGCACGTCGACGCCCGCGCGACCGCCGACACGGTCCAGTTCTTCCACCAGCAGAAGCTCGTCGCCACTCACATCGCCAAGCCGAGGGGCAAGCAGACCGACACCGGCCACTACCCGCCGGAGAAGATCGCGTTCGCGATGCGCACCCCCGTATGGTGCCGCCGCCGCGCCGCGGAGATCGGCCCCGGCGCGGTGGCGGTCATCGAGGACCTTCTCGCCGTCAACGCCTTGTTCCGGCTGCGCGCCGCGCAAGGCGTCCTCGGCCTGGCCGACAAGAAGGGGGTCGGCGCCGCCCGGCTGGAGGCCGCCTGCGGCAAAGCCGTCGCCGCCGGCGACCCGTCCTACCGCACCGTCAAAGGGATCCTTGCCGCCGGTGTCGAAACCGATCCCACCCCGCCGGCCGCCGGCGACGGAGGCGCCGCCGCACACCTGCACGGAGTTTCCGGGCTCTTCGCCGACGTCATCGACCTGTCCACCACGAGCGGACCAGCCGCGAGTGGACGCGGCCACCGCGAACGTCCCGGAAAGCTGCGACGACCAGCAGGTGGCCTGATGACCTCCGCTGCGGCCGCCGACCGCTGCTACCCGATCCCGCGGCCCGCATCCGGCCACGACCCGCGGTTCTGCCTCGGCCTGGCCTACGACATCGCCCAGATCCTGACCGCCTACGGCTACCCACCAGTCAGCGCAGGCAGCGACTTCACCCGCCTGCAACAAACCCTGTTTGCCTACATCTACCAGCAGAAAGACCTCGCATGACCATCATCGACACAGCCCTGCACGACAGCCTGCGCACCCTGAAACTGTCCGGCATGCTGCACACCCTCGACGCCCGCCTCGCCCAAGCCCACGCCGGGGAACTCGGCCACATCGAGTTCCTGCAAGTCCTCTGCCACGACGAAATCAGCCGCCGCGACACCCAAGCCATCGCCCGCAGGCTGCGCCGCGCCCGCTTCGAACAACAAACCACAATGGAGGAATTCAACTTCGCCGCCAGCCCGAAACTGCCCGCCGCCGCGATCCGCGACCTCGCCGCGCTGCGCTGGCTGCACGCCGGCGAATCCGTCATCTGCTACGGACCCGTCGGCGTCGGCAAGACCCACATCGCTCAAGCCCTCGGCCACCTCGCCGTCCGCCAAGGCGCCGACGTCCGATTCACCAAAACCAGCCGCGCCCTCGCCGACCTCGCCGGCGGCCACGCCGACCTCACCTTCACCCGCCGCCTCGCCGAACTCGCCCGACCCGACCTGCTCATCCTCGACGACTTCGCAATGCGCCAATTCACCGCCGGCCAAGCCGACGACCTCTACGAACTGGTCTCCGAACGAGCCAACACCAGCAAGTCGATGATCATCACCGCGAACCGGTCACCCGTCGACTGGTACCCGCTATTCCCCAACCCCGTCGTCGCCGAGTCGCTCCTCGATCGGCTCATCAACACCAGCCACCAAATCTTCATGAACGGGCCTAGCTACCGGCCGAACAAGAAACCCGGCCGGACCGACTCGACAACCACCCCACCAAGCAAGTAGAAACAACGCACGAGGCCCCCACCCTGGGGAATTAGGTGAGCGTAGACCCGGGGAATTACGTGAGCGCCCACAGGTGAACAGGTAGTGGGCGTGGCGCTGCTGCACGAGGTAGGTGGCGTGGGCGCGTTGGGCGTGCAGCGCGTCGGCGGTGATGACCGCTGCGCCTGCCGGAAATTACGTCCGGGCAGGTCAGGCTGCGTGTTGGTATTCGTGGATGATGCCGCCGAGCCGGTCGCTGCGGCGGATGTCCAGGCGGGCGAGACGCCCGGGATCGGTGATCGGGGCGGGGACCGGGCGGAGCGGTGCGGCCTGGCGCAGCGCCTGGTGGGCTCGGTGTTCGTTGTAGTGGAGTTCGAACTGGTGCAGGCAGTGGCGCAGGTGACTTTCGTTCCATATCAGGGTGCGGTCGAGGAGTTCGCGGCGGCAGGTCCGCACCCACCGTTCCATGATCGAATTCATGTGTGGCACGCGCACGCCGGACAGCACGATGTCGATTCCCGCGTCGGCGAGGATGCGGTCGAACAGGGCGGGGAACTTCGCGTCCCGGTCCCGGAGCAGATACCTGGCCTGGACGCCGGCATCGTCCAGGTCCATCACGAGATTCCTGGCCGCCTGGGTGACCCAGGCTGCGGTCGGGTGCGCGGTGGCGCCCAGGACCCGCATCCGTCGGGTGGCGTGTTCGATGACGGCGAGGATGTACTGGCGTTGCCCGGTCAGGGTGACGGTTTCGATGAAGTCGACGGCCAGTAGGGCGTGGGCCTGGCCGCGGAGGAAGTCGGCCCAGGTGCTGGTGGAGCCGTGTGGGGCGGGATCGATGCCCTCGGCCCGGAGGATCTCCCACACTGTGGAGGCTGCGACCTTGATGCCGAGGGTGGCGAGCTCGCCGTGGATACGCCGGTATCCCCAGGACGGATTCTCGCGGACCAGGCGCAGCACCAGGATGCGGATCGAGCGCACCGTCGGTGGCCTGCCACGCCGTTTGCGTGTCGAGATGTGCGCGTGCCGCTGTTTCATCAGGTTGCGGTGCCAGCGCAGGACCGTGTCAGGCCGGACGAGTAGGCGTAGCCGGCGTAAGAGCCTGGTAAATAAGGGGTTCCGGGCGGTCGGCTGCCTGCGGCGGGATCGATGATCGCGGCGTGGCGGCGTGACATGTGGAAGGGCCTTCGGTACGAGCAAGGTGACTAAACCAGTGCGACCGAAGGCCCAACCCTGTCTGTATACCTTGTCGCTGGCGTCGCCGCACCTGGCACGCCTGCCACTCTCGACGATCATCTACCGACCGGCCGTCCGCGGCACTACCCGTCGGACACCACCGACGCGGAGTGGCGGATCCTCGCCCCGCACGTGCCGGCCGGAACCGGGCGAGGCCGTCCGATCATCTACCCCCGCCGGGACGTGGTCGACGCGATCCGCTACCTCGACCGCACCGGCTGCCAGTGGGACGCGCTACCTGCAGATTTCCCGCACTACAAGCTTGTCTACCACTACTTCAAGACCTGGACCGGCGACGGGACCCTCAACCGCATGCACAACAGCCTGCGTGAACAGGTTCGTGCCGAGGTCGAGGACCGCGACCGGCAGCCGTCGGCCGCGGTGGTTGACTCCCAGTCGGTACGGGGCGCAGAGACCGTCGGTCGGCCAGGGCGTGGGTATGACGCGGGCAAGAAGACCAACGGCCGTAAACGCCACATCGCCGTGGACACCTGCGGACTGCTGCTCGCTGTCCTAGTCACCGGCGCACAGGTGCAAGACCGCGACGGTGGCCGGACACTGCTGTGGGCGCTTCGCACCTGCTTGCCCACGATCAGCCTGGTCTGGGCCGACAGCGGCTACGCCGGCAAACTCGTCGCCTGGGCCCATACCCAGCTGGGACTGGCCTTGACGATCGTGGCCAAACTCGCTGGGCAGACCACATTCGTCGTGCTGCACCGCAGATGGTGCGTGGAACGCACCTTCTCCTGGATCAACCGGTGCCGCCGCACCGTCCGCGACTACGAACGGCTGCCCGCCCACCACGCCGCGATGGTCCAATGGGCCATGGTGATCGTGATGACCCGACGCCTCGCCCGACACCAAGCCACCGTACGGGCCAAACCATCCGCCCCACCAGACCGCTGAACCCTTATTTACCAGGCTCTAAGACTGTCCGGGGCATGGGCTGCAGCAGCGCAGCCAGGAATGCCCGATCCGCAGGCGTGAAGGTGACCGCGGTCGGCCCGAGTTGGCGCTGCAATACGCCGAGTTGGTGGCGTAGAGCGAGGATCTCCACGTCCTTGTCACGGTCGCTTATCGGCAGCAGTCGCAGGACGGCGAAGGTGTTGGTGACGGTCAGATAGGCCAGACGTAGCAGCACCTCCAGATCATGCCCGGTCCGCTGGCTGGCGCAACCACCCGCGAACGCGCCTACCGACGCCAGAAACATCATGCCGTCTGACCAGCACGGACGGGATTTTCGGCAGGCACAGAGTCATGGCGCACGAATCGCTAAGAGAACCCACTGACGAGGTCATCGCCGCGCTCGTCGTGGGTGCACGCCGTTCGGCGACGAGCGCGGCCCTGTTCACTCAGATTTCGCTCCCATCGTGGCAGGCCGCGTCGAATGCGAGAAGACGCGGGAAAGGGCGAAGCCAAGCCGGCTGCAGCCAGGGGTGTCAACCGTCGCCCGGCTGGCCTTGCGCTACGGAAGTCATAAACGTCGCATCGTCATGAGCAGGCTGACTGGAGGTCGGTCTTGTCGATGGTTGGAAGACCGTCGATTCGAGCCGACGAGCTTTGGTGTGCATCGGAATAGGTGAGGGCTACCGTGGGGACCTGGTCAGTCGTCGGCAGCGTTGAACAATCGATTGTTCCCACGATCACGATTAGGAAGTCCGTTGGCCCGACACTGACGGGGGGAGCGCTGGCCGGCATAACCTCGGATTGGACCACCTCGTGGGCTGTCAGGTTTGTATAGATGCCTACCTTTTCATCCCGGATGCCGAGGACTGGTCTTACCGAGGCACGTGGATGTCGCAGAGTCACACGCGTCGAAACTTCTGCGGCGTAAAGGAACGTTGGGCCGTCGAGGATTGCCCATGAGTGTGGGCCTGCCGCCATCAAATGTGGCAGAACGGGATTAGTCGGCGTCTTCCGCGGCGCGGGTTTGTTTGAGTGCCGGATACCGGCCCAGAGGCCAAATGTACCAAGTACGGCAAGGGCCACGACGATGCCCGTGAGACGAGTCCGGGGCTTGGTGCCACCCATCTCGATGACATCGCGGCTGTTCTCGACGGTCATGACGTCGGTCTCGCCCGGCGCGCGTTTCATGACCATAGCCGCAACACGCGCCTACGGAGTTCTCGCTGGGTGGGCGTGCCGAGGGCGTACGAGAAGGCCGCTATCGCCAGCCTGGTCCACGAGAACGTGAGTGTGATCTTTCCACCTTCGGTACGCAGCGGTGACAACCATAGAGTGACGTCGTAGTGGTTCCCACCGCCACCGGCAATTAGCGGCATCCACGCCAGCTCCGTTGCCTGCTCAGGCAACGCGATCGCTCTCATCGCCGGATGGTCTCTCGGCAGCGCTTCTCCTTCCCAAGCTGCGCCGAACAAGACGCCGTCCGGACCCGCACCGACGACGTCGTCGTGCCAGTGCGGGTCGTTGTCCACCTTCGTGACGGCGCTGATCGCCAGCCGTACCCCTGCGCTGTAGGCGACGGCGACCCGGAGAATGATGCCGGCCCGGTCGGAGCGTCCGAGTAGGTGCTCTGACGCTACGACCAGGCCGACTTCGTTGTTCGCTACTGGATTCATGTTGGTGAGTTTGTCATGGCCGCTACGGGCAAGCGCCGTTTCCGTCGAACCACGCATCGTTGTACGTGGCCCCAGTCCCGTACAACGTCGCCTTGGAGCTTGATGAGTAACGCTTCCACCAGCCGGTGATCGCACCGTAGAACGACATGTAGTTGTAGTCGGTACACAGGAACGTCTCGGTAATGTGCGCCGATGCTTCGCAGCTCGACGTACATGTCTTGCTGCTTCCAGTGACGATATGGTCGGCACCACCGTCGAGCGTGTAATGCAACAGCGGCGTCACGGATGACGAGTAGATCGAGCCGTTACAGTTCATCGACACATACACAGTGACAGTGAATGTGTAATGGTTGTTACCCTGGTATGTGGGTCCGGCGCTGACGTACGGCGTGCCAACAGAAGGTCGACAGTACGGTGACGGGTCAGCCGACGCCGAGCTGGCCCCCGCGATCAATCCCGACGCCACCACCGCGGCCACAACGCCGACTCGGGCAAGAAGAACCCGTAGCGAATTCCGGCGGCCGATCATAGGCCCGCCACTCCTTTGCAAAGGTTGTCGTGGTTCAGCGACCAGGTGGAGCCGCCGTGATGAAGAGTGATAGTGCTGTTCGCGCACTGATAGTCGCTGCCATCAGTGGCTACGTAGTCAGCACTCCACGAGAGGTTCTGCGTGTAGGACGTTCCACTGGTCGGCGTGCCGATCCACTTTGAACTGCGGATGTTGTCAAACCTGCTGCTGTTGAGTACCGGCCCGAACACGCCGGCGAGCCCTGAGGCGCTTGACCAGCTGATGGTGCCGTCGAACCGGATCCACTTGTAGGTGTAATAGTTGACCTTTGTGTAGGTCCGGCCACCTGACGTGGTTTGGTAGTAACTCATTGTGATGCAGGCTTGTATGCCAAGACTCGAATCATCTTGACAATCCGATGCGCTGTTAAAAGGCGTAACCACCCCCGCCGTCAGCTTTGTGCTTGCTTCAGGAGTCAGTGGCGACACCAAAGAGGTCGTCTGATAACGCGTACACCTGTAGTACCTCCGAAATTCGATCACCGGGTCTGACCTGGTCGTTATGCGGCGGCCCGATATTCGTTGATCAGGCCTCCAAGGGCTTGTTTTCGGTGGATCTGGTTGGCTTGGGCCGGGAACGGGACCACGTTCGGATCGTCGTGCGGGGCGCGCAGGTCTATTCCGTGACCTTGGTGGCTGCGTCCGGTGTTGTAGTGCTCGACGAACTCGCCCAAGACGACTCGCAGGTGGCGCTCGCCAGCGATGAGCATCCGGTCGGTGCACTCGGCACGCACCGTGCGGACGAACCGTTCGGCGATGGCGTTCATCCGCGGCGTCTGCGGAGCCGTGAGTAGCACGTCGATTCCGGCCGCGTTGAACACCGCGTCGAATGCTTCGCTGAACTTGGTGTCGCGGTCTCGGACCAGGTAGGTGAAATGGCGTCCTGCCTCAAGCAGGTCGGCGGTGAGCTCCCGCGCCAGCTGGGTCGCCCACGGGCCGTTCGGGTAGCGGGTGACCCCGAGCAGGTACACGCGGCGGGTAGCGTGTTCGATCACGAACGCGACGTACAGTCGGGTGAGTGTGACCGCGCAGTCCACGTGCAGGAAGTCGATCGCGAGGATCGTCTTGGCGTGGGCGCGAAGGAATACTCGCCAGGAATCGTCGTGGGTTGGAGCTGGTGGTATGCGCCGGGAACGCAGAATCCTGCGGATGGTTCCGGCGCCTATGCGGTGCCCGAGGCGACGCAACTCCCCCTGGATTCGCACCACACCCCAGTTTCGGTTCTCGACGGCGAGTCTGACGATCAGCTCGACGATCTCGTCGGACAGCGGCGGACGTCCAGCAGGCCTGGGTTGAGCCCATTTCCGCGCGACCAGGCGCCGGTGCCAGCGCAGTAGTGTGCCGGGCGTGACGATCCGATGAGCACGCAGATCTTTGCGTAGCAGCCGAGATAGCGCGGCGAGAACGGCCCGGTCGCTCCAGTCGACACGGGGTCTTGGATTCGCCCGGCGAAGCACCGATATCTCGTGGCGTAGCGCGAGTAGTTCTGCATCCTTCGACGCCTGTGTGCGGGTCCGCAGCGCCAGCCAGGACAGTATCGTGACTGCGAGCCGATAGATCAGACCAATCAACACGATCACGCATCATTGCAGGCCGGAACTGGTGGCCGAGTTTCAGGAGTACTACAGGCGTGCCGATCTGGATTGCACTGAACGGTGCTCAATTGCTCCCAATATCGGCAGCCGTGGCCGCTGACCTGCGGCCTACTGCGACTTGTAAACCTTTAGTGCTCGCAGGACTCCTAAGGACGTGGAGAGCTTCTTCAGGCTGGCAGACGCTGTCTCGGCCTCCTTGATGTAGGTCTCGGTGTTGAGCTTGATGTCCTTCAGGGCGTTGCGAAGTTCGACGAGTTCGTCGAGGAACTCTTCGGGCAACTCTGCGGTGAGCCACTCTTTACCGCACGCCTGGCAGACCAGCCCCCGCCGGAACCACTGAATGTCCGAATGGTCCCTGCGGTACCAGCGCTGCCCGGATGCGTACCCGAGTGCCGATGGGTTGAGTGCGGCGCACACCTGGACTGATTTGCAGTTGGGGCACCACTTCCTGGTGCCTCCCCGGGTGACTCGCGCCATAGCCGCGAACTCCGTTCTAAACGTGATCATGGATGGTCGGAAGGTGTTGGCGATACGAAGTCGACGACGCGATGCGGCCCGCTCCTCGGGAGAGTGCGAGCCGCACTGTTGCTCGATCATGTTCAGCGCCCGAGCGCGCTGATGCTACGCGCTAGGTCCCGGTTGCGGGTGCCGGCGGCACGCTGTTGACCATTCACTGAGCCATTCTCGGTAACGGCTCGTGACGTTGGGTGATCATGTAGTTCGTTCGTGCTCGATGTGTAGCAGCACGAGCGCGGCGGCGACGATCCTGCCGATAGCGTTGGGGTCGAGGCTGACTCGGCGTAGTGCTTTGAAGGTCGTCTTGAGCAGGGCGTTGGCTTGTTCGGCGCGGGCTCGGGCATGGGCCTGCAGCCAGTTGAGTTGTTTGGCCTCGTCGGTGAGCTTGGCGCCGGACGTCTTCTTGATGGGAACGGTCAGGATGGCGGCTTCGCCTTCGTAGCCCAGGTCAGCCAGGGGCGTACAGGTCATCGCCGGTCCACTGCCGCAACGCGGGAAGGATCTCGGCGTGCACGCGCAGGCAGGTCGTATCGTGTTCCCGGCCGGGGCGTACCTCAGATGTCCACAGGGGCCAGCCGTCCGGGGTGGACACGACCTGGATGTTGCCGCCGTGGTGGTGATGCTTACCCGACCACCAAAGATCCACACCGGGTGTGGGGCCGGGCGCTGCGCATCGGTCGGTGTAGATCAGCGTGCCGTCGATGTTGATATGGCCGTGGCCTGCGATCTTCGCCGCCAACACAGCACTGTGCAGCGACGGCTGGCGGCCGGCAAGCGCGCGGATGCCCTCGTGCAGCAAGCGGTAGACGGTCGGCACCGAGATCGCGTTGTCAGCGGCGAGTTGCCTGACCCGGGTGGCGTCGAGGAACCACCGCATCACCAGCACCGCTTGCTGGAAGCAGGTCAACGCCCGCCGCCGGGCGCGGGTGCCCCGCCGAAGGCGTTCGGCGTGCAGCAGGCCCGCCACGAACAGGACCGTCTCCTCCCGCGCGTTGAGCACCGCGGAGTATGTGACACTTGCAGGCACGTGAAGCCCCTATGAAGTTGATCTGTGGTAGGACCACTTCATACAGGGGCTTCACCCATATGCGTTGCAGCGCAACCACCGTGGCGCGTCGCCAGCCCACTACTCACGCAGCGTGACACGCAGTTACCGAGAACAGCTCACTGCATGGCCGCGACGCCCGGACCTGATGAGCCATGACCCGTGCTGCCGTATAACGCATCGCTTCTCGGCCTGACCCTGGGTCGTCGTCATGGAGTGACAACTTGCCGAACTAAATTGTCCGTTGGTCTAGTGCTGATTCTGCGGCGGTCCGCGAGCATGTTGACATGAACTCGCGGGACGGCGAGCACAAGCAGGCCGTAGTGCGTGCCAAAGTAGAGGCGATGCTCGAGTACATGCTCGCGCGGAAGCGCCAGATCGAGCGTAAGCAAGCGTTGGCGCGGGCCAAAGCAGATGCGATTCGCGAGTATATGCTTGCGCAGGCCCGCCAATCGGAGCGTAAGCGGGCTGCGGCGCGCGCCAAAGAAGAGGCGCTCGAAGCGTACATGCTCGCGCGGGATCGCCGTATCGACCGCGAACGAGTTGAGGCGCGTCCCGCCCTTGCGCGGCTCGAGTCAGAGATGACTCAACGACTCCGCCCCGAACGTCAGCGAAGAGCGGCAAGACAGGCAGAAGAAGCCGATCGTCGCGAGCGTGTCCGAGGACGCGGGAGTTCAGTTCGGACCGTTAGCGGGGGACTTCCCACTCTTGGGCGCGACCGGTGAAGGTCCGTCTGAGGGCCTTTGACACGTACAGCATGGGAGCTGATGGGTCGGTGCCGCCGCACACCTGAGCGTGCCGGCGCGTGCGTGGAGCCCTGTGCGACTCTGACACGTAAATAACGGTGACCACTGTGTTCGTGACGGGGAGCGTAAGTGTTGGTAGGCACGACGAAGCGCGACCGGTGAGGATCGCCGTGGTGCGGTATTCGTTGGTGTGACGGCTAGGCAGAAACGTCGATGGGGCTGAGGGTTACGGCGAAGCCGAGGTGGTTGAGTTGGTTGACGGCTCGGCGGGCGGCGCGTTCGGGGTTGAGGCGTGTGAAGTGGTCGTTACCAAGGTCGTGGTAGGGCTCGCGGTCGGTGAGCATGTGCCAGACCGAGGTCAGGATCGAGTGTTCGACGGCGACGATGGCCTTGATGGCGCCGCGCCGGGTGGCCAGGCGTTTGTAGAGGGCGCTGAGGTAGGTGCCGCGGGTGCGGTTCGTGTTCAGGGCAGCCATGCCGAGCCCAGCTTTGAGGTATCGGTTGCCGGGCCTGGTCTTGGCGGGCTTGACGGTGTCGGCGGACTGGTGGTGGCCGGGTGTGACCCCGGCCCAGGAGGCCAGGTGTGCGGGTGTGGGGAATACACGCATGTCGGCTCCGGTCTCGGCGATGATCACGTCGACACCGGGGATGGTCACGAGCAGGTCTCTCGCCGCACGGTACGGCTCGATCATCGTCTCGATCCGGTCGGTGAGTTCATCGATGATCTGGGTGAGATGGTCGATCTGGGCCAGGTACTGGCGGGTGAGGAACGCGTGGTGATCGGTGAACCGGCCAGTGAGGGCCTCGATGAGGGCCGGGATCTTCGCCCGCATGCGAGTTCGGGCCAGCTGCGCGATCTGTTCGGGTTGGTCGTGGCCATCGATAAGCGCCTGCAGCATCGCCCTGGCGGAGACCCCGGTCAGTTTTGACGCCACCGTCGAGAGCTTGATGCCTGCGTCTTCGAGGAGTTTCTCCAGGCGTTGGGAGACTCGCCCGCGGTCGCGGGTGGCGGCGGTGCGGGCGCGGGTGACATCGCGCAGCCGCCGGATCGGTTCAGGCGGCACGAAGCAGGCACGGACCAGACCGTGGGCGGCAAGATCGGCTAGCCACTGGGCGTCGGACACGTCGGTCTTGCGCCCGGGCACGTTCTTGACATGCCGGGCATTGACCAGGACCACGTTCAAGACGTCTTCAAACAGGTAGTAGAACGGCTTCCAGTAGTCGCCGGTCGCCTCCATCGCGACGATCGTGACACCTGCGTCGAGGAGGAAGTCCCGCAACGCCAGGATCTGGTTGGTCGTCGAAGTCCAGGTCGTGACCTTCCGGGTGACGGTCCCGGCTGGACTGCCCGGCAACCGAAGGCAGACCTTGGCGTCCTTCTTGCTGATGTCCAGTCCCGCACACCGCGGGTGTACTACATCCATATCGACCTCCGCTGGGTCACGTTCGAACATCGTCCCGGGGGGGCTGGGCAGATCAGGAGTCTGACACGCGTGCTCATGGCAACAATCCACGGTTCCGTGGCGGGCCCTCCAGGATCATGCTGTTGCTCAAGCTCGTAGCATTACAGGGTCGTCGATATCACCGGGACGAACATAGTGTGAGCACATACCGCGGTGACCGCCAGAGCGACCTACGACGGCCTGGACGCGCCGACAATTTACTAACCTCCACAGCGCGCAGCGAAGCCGCGCTGGACTGCTGTTGCCTAATTGGGTCTATGCGGCGAGGGTGAGATCGAGCCTGGTCAGGTGGGTGGTTCGGGTGCGTTGGAGGGGTGTGCCGGTCCACCAGGCGTGGAGGCGGATGAGGTTGACGGCGGTCGCGGCGAAGGCGTGTTCCAGGCTGACTTTGCTGAGACCGGCGTATCGGGCTTGGCGGATGCCGGTGACCGCGGTGGCCTGGTGGATGGTGCCTTCGATGCCGGCGCGGGCCCGGTAGGTGTTTTTCCAGGCGTTGGTTTGTTGTTCGGTGCGGGCGTCGCGGAGTGCTTCGTGCAGGTGGCGGGGTCGTAGTGTCAGCTGTCGTCGGCGCTGTTGTGAGCGGGTGCACTCGGTGCGGGCCGGGCATGTGATGCAGGCGCTTTGGGGGAAGCTGACGACGATGACGTCCTGGCCGTCTTGGCGGGCGGGGTTCCAGGTGGCCGACTGGTGGCCTTGTGGGCAGGTCGCGTGTTGCTGGTCGAAGTCGATGGTGAACTTGTCGCGAGCGTAGGGGCTGCCTTCGCGGGCGTGGCGGGAGGAGTCACCGCGCATCGGGGCGATCAGCCGGACCTGGCGCTCGGTGCGCAAGGTCAGCAGCCTCGTCAACGGGTTGACAGACATAAGGGCATCAGCGTCAGCGCCATGACATCCATCTGGGTGTGTCGATGTGCCTACCGGGGCTGGTCGCCGGAGGGGCGGGCCGCTCGGTGGTGTGCCGCTCGGTGGTGTGCCGCTCGGTGGTGTGCCGCGTAGCGGTGCGGCGCCGATCCCCGGGAGCGGTCGCCATGGGTAGTTAGTGAAGGTCTCGTCACGGCCATGGCCCAAACAGACCCGACTTACTGGTCTGTGTGGGTGAGGAGCCAGTCTTCGGTGAGTGGGGGTGCTGGTGGGCCCTTGGTTAGCCAGGCGTCGATGGCTTCGATGAGGGGGCCGGGGTTGTGTCGTGTGCGGGGGAAGGTGCGGCTGCTGGTGAACAGCAGGCCGGTGGCGGCGGCGCCGGCCTGGAGCGCGCGGAGCATGATGGGGCGGAAGTCTTTGACGTTTTCGGTCAGCAGCCAGCACCGCTGGCTGGTGGCCCAGGCGTAGAGGTCGTCGTCGGTCATTGCGCGCAGGTCGGTGCGTTCGGCGACGGCGATCACGTTGTGGCCGCGTTCGCGGAGGGTTTCGGCGATCTTGGGGGAGAACATCTCGTCGAGTACCAGTTGCGTCTCGTGGAGTGTGGCCGTGCTCATGCGATGAGCTGCTGGGTCACGCGCCAGGCGTCTTCGGCGTGTAGCGATGCCTCGTCGGCGGCGTCGATCTCCGCGTCGATCTCGTCGCGGTTGTCGCCGTAGTAGGCGACCGCGGTGCTGATGTGGTTGACGTCGATGGCGAAGGTTTCCGCAGCGGCCGCCAGCGCGGCCGGGCCCCGTTCGTCGATCTCTCGCAGGAACTTGACGATCTCCCAGACGTCGGGTCCGTAGGCCAGTGCGGCCCGCCGCCCCGACGGCCCGGTCTTGAAGAGGATGCCCGGGTGTTCGGCCATGCGCAGCCCTTCGTCGACGAGCCGCTGCGCCAGTGCCGAGGTATTCGCCCCGGTCTCGGCTGCGGCGCGCCGCCGCAACCGCGCCAACAGGCCCGGCTCGAAACGGATAGACAAAGGCGTCGTCATGCACTACATCGTAGCACAAGCACTACGTCAGCGGTCGCCGTTGGAGGCAATCGCCACCTGGTTCTGGCGCAAGCCGATGGTGCCTCGGCTGTCTGGATGCCGCCGCACGCAAGCTGCGGCGGTCGATAGGCCATCAGGGGAGCAGAGTGGGAGCAGCAGGCCGCTGTGAACTGCGCTGAACGACGTCCAACTGCTCCCAACTGGCCGCAACGGCAGCCCGTGACCTGGGGGTGTTTGTGTTTGGGCTGGTCCGGGGGGAGTGGTGGACGGTCGCTGACACGGAAGAGGTCACTGGTTCAATCCCAGTATCGCCCACCACCTGATCTTCCTGATTTCCCTGCTCAGCAAGGAAATCAGCGATACGCCTGGATCCTATGTGGTCCGGCTAAATCCTATGTGATCTCAAGATCATGACTCATGGCTGACTCATGATCTTGGTCTTGATCGACTGCCATCTCTTCGCGGCCTTCGCGACGTCCGAGCTCGTAGGCGATCCGGATCGCGCTGCGCCGGCGCCAGTTCGGCACGACGATGGCCACGACTCCGACGACCAGGAGGATCGAGAAATCGATTGCTAGATCGGTGAGCGAGCGGAGAGACACGGGCACGGGCTTGTAGCTGCCGAGAATTACATCCGTGCTGGTCAGGCGGCATGCTGGTATTCGTGGAGGAGACCGCCGAGGCGGTCACGTCGGTGGATGTTGAGCTGTGTGATCGTGTCTTGATTGGTGATCGGTTCGGGCAGCGGGGCGAGGGGTCTGGCGTTGGCGATGCCCTGGTGCGGCCGGTGCTCGTTATAGAAGGTCTCGTACTCGCGCAGCACGTGCAGTAGCTGCCGCTGGTTCCAGATCAGGGTGCGGTCGAGCAGTTCGCGCCGGCAGGTGCGTACCCACCGTTCCATGATCGAGTTCATGCGGGGGATCTGGACGCCGCTGAGTACGGTCTGGATGCCGGCGTCGGCGAGGACGGCGTCGAACAATGCCGGGTATTTGCCGTCGCGGTCGCGGATCATGTAGCGGACGTTGGACCCGGCATCCTCGATGTCCATGACGAGGTTGCGGGCGGCCTGGGTCACCCACGCGGCGGTGGGATGGGCGGTGGCGCCGAGGATTCGAATGCGGCGGCTGGTGTGCTCGATGACGGCGAGGATGTACATCCTTGTGCCGGCCAGCGTGATCGTTTCGATGAAGTCGGCGGCCAGCAGCGCTTCGGCTTGCGTGCGCAGAAACTGGGTCCAGGTGGTGACGGCCCGGTCGGGGGAGGGGTTGACGCCAGCCTGGTGCAGGATCGCCCAGACCGTGGATGGGGCGATCTTGATTCCGAGGACCAGGAGTTCGCCGTGCACCCTTCGATATCCCCATGATGGGTTCTCGGCCACCAGGCGTAGCACCAGCGCGCGGATCGAGTGGACGGTGCGTGGCCGGCCCCGTCGGCGGGGTCGCGACACGGCTGCGTGGCGGCGTGCGAGTAGGTCACGATGCCAGCGCAGGATGGTGTCGGGTCGCACCAGCAGCCGCAGACGGTGCAGTGTCGGCCGGGGGAGTGGGTGCAGCAGCGCGGCCAGCCATGCCCGCTCGGCGGGGTCGAACCGGATCCGCTGCCCGCTGAGCTGGCGCTGCAGCACCGCGAGTTGGTGGCGCAAGACGAGGATTTCCGTGTCCTTGTCGTGGTCGCTGCCTGGTAGCAGCCGCAGTAGCGCGAACGCGTTGGTGATGCCAAGGTAGGCCAGTCGCAGCAGCATGACACGGCATCATCGCGCAGTGGCCAACGGCGATGAGTAAGCAGGACGTGAAGAGAGCCGGCCAAGATCGAGCCAATGGGTCGGGTAGGGCTCTGACCAGCATGGACGGAATATTCGGCACGTACAAGGCCATTCGAAGCAGCACAGCAAGGCATCATCGCCCGGCCAGCGTCGGTCACGCCAGGTGCTGCGTTGGGCACCTCTAGGTCCAAGACCGTCAGCAACGAACAAACCTGCCGTGACCAGCGCGGACGACGTTTTCGGCACCCGCAACGTAATGCTGCAACGCTGGTGGCATGCCTGGTCGAATACGCGCCCACCGTCTGAACTCCAGGCCCTACTCACCGCTGTCGCGAGTGGACACCCCATCCACCTCTACATCCCAAACTGACAAACTACCGGTAGACGGGGTTGCGGGCGCTTGACAGTTCCACAAGGCGCCGTGCCAGGTCGGGATGGTCGCGCTCCAGCCTGTCGTACTCGCCGCGGGCGTCCAGCATCTGAGCCCACAGCAGGTTACGACCGGCCTCGAGTGTCTCGACCGCACGTTCGGGTTCACCGTGGTGCAGTTGACCCGCTGCGGCCGCGCTGCCGATGCCGGACACATCGCTGAGATGGGCCTCCTGGCTCACCCGGTCCAAGCCGTGCCAGGCCGCGGCGGGCAGCGCGTCGACCCCGATCGTGTACGCGCGGGCCGCGCCGTCGTTGCCGGCGCTCAACAGCTTGTCACCGGCCACCAGCCCCAACGCGGCAAGCGTGGCGGGAGCGACGACGTCCGACCGTGCGAGCCGTTCCAGCAGCGTGACGACCTCCGCGGCGCCGTCCTGATCCGTCGGTCCGAGCAGCAGCAGGACCGCCAGGAGGACCCGCACCGCCGCCTCCCAGATCGGGCCACCGTGTGGCGCGTCGGCCACCGCGGAACGCGCCAGCCGTGTGGCGGTGGGAAGCTGGCCGGTGTCCGCGGTGTTCTCCATCACCCGCACGAGGTGGCTGGCGAGGGCGGCGTCAAGGTGCGGTCTGCGCGCGTCGTCCGAGGCCAGCGAGCGGATCGCGTTGGTGAGGTGCTCCTCGGCAGCCGTCGCGGCGGCGGGGTCGCCGGTGAGTTCATAGACCGCGTCCCACGCATTGGCCAGGATGAACAGCCGATCTGGCAGGCGGAAATCGTCGGCTCCCGGCATCTCGACCGCTTGCCGCGCGGCGGTGACAGCCGCACGGGCCGCGGCGCGCGCACCCGTGTCATCGCCGGCGCGAACGAGCCAGCCGACGCGGGTGTACAGCCCCCGCGCGCGGCAGGCTGCGGCCTCCGCCCGGACGAGAGGGTCGGGCGACCCGAGCGCACGGGCGGTGACCGCCATCAACTCGTCGATGTCGTCACGCGAGCCCACCCGATCATGCCGGAGCAGTAGCGTGTATGCCATATTGAGCAGCACGACACCGGCCTCGGTGTGTCTGGTGTCAAGGATGGTGAGCAGTTCCCGCTGGTAGGTCTCCGCGGCGGTCAGGCTCGCCGCGACGCCGGTGTGCTCGAAGTGCAGCTTGAGCACTCCACCCGCGATCCCCAGAACCGAGAACCGGTCGGGGTGGTTGACCGGTGTGTGCGCCACGCCGACCTCCGCCCACTTGACGGCCTCGATCAGGTCGTCAACGGCTCCGAAGTACCGGAATCGCAACGAGAGGCTGCCGGCCAACGTGCTGTAGATCATCGGGTTGGCCGGCGCGGCGACTTCCAGCATCCTCTGCGCCTGCGCGATGGAGTCGTTCAGGTCGCGGGGTTCACCGTAGCGTTCGAAGCGGATACGCAGCAGGCCGGCCAGATTGCCGCGCAGTGACGATGCGTCGATCTGCTGGACGGTGAGCCGCCGCAACGCCGTCTCCGCCGCCTCGATGCCGGCCTGGAGTTCAGTGCCATCGACGAGGCGCAGGTACCGCCGGGTCCGCACGCCGACGATGTTGGTGTATACGGCTGCCGCGTTGACGTCGTCATCGGGAATCAGCTCTGCCGCACGGTGCAGGTGGCGGAGCGCTTCGTCGAGATCGGCCATCTGGCTGCGATGCTCGTAGCGCATGCCGAGCAGTGCCGCCGCTTCGAGGTGGGCCGCCCCATCGCCCGGGCCGGCGGCCGTGACGTGACGGCACACCTTCAGCGCCTGTTCGAGCAGGCGTACATCGCCCGTACCGCGGTAGCGTTCCCGCAGCCGGCGTACCTCGTCGAGGTCTGCGCTGGAGCCGGTCATGGCCGTCCAATCTCCCGCAACGGTGGGCTTCATACGCCGCTATGTCCGCCCGGTCAGAGCGTCACACATCCGCTGTGTCCCATTGAGAGCCGCTTGAACCATGTCCCGTGTCTCCTGGTCGAGCCCGACCGAAAGTTCGGCCGCGCGGCGCGCGTCGGTCAAGGCGGCGTCGAGATCGGCCCGCTCACCGCGAGCCTGCCAGCGCGTCCGCAGTGCCAGCGAACGCCAGTAGTGCCGCTCGACCAGGTCGTCATCGTCTCCGGCGCCCGTCGCGGCATCCAACCGGTCAATGGCCTCGTCAAGGTCCACGAGGCTTCCGGTGAGGTTGCAGCGTTGCAGCAGCGCCAGTGCCAGCGACCCGGTCCACTCGGCCTGCTCGACGCCGTCGCGGGCGCTGGCCCGCAGGGCATCGCGCCACGCCTCGACGGCGGCGGACAGTGCCGGCTCGTCCGCCTGGTCATCGCACTTCCGGTCCCGGGCCGTGGCGAGGGCCGCGAGGTCGTCGGCCCGGTCGCGCGGGCTACGTCCGGCCGTCGCGGCGAGCGTGAACGCGCGTACCGCCGAATCCAGTACGGCGGGATCCGGTTCGCCGCCGTCCCGATCGGCGTCATAGCGTCTGAGCAGGGCATGGCCGTACCACGACCAGTAGCGGCCGCTCGCCCCGACCGGCGCCGCGCGTACGGCCGCCTCGGCCGCCTCGACAGCGTCGTCCAGATCGGCGCGTTCGCCCCGCGCCCGGTGGCGTCGCAGCAGGGTGTTCGACAACGTCGCGCGGGCGATTGCCAGCAGATCGTGCGGAGCCGCTTCGACGGCCTCCCGGATCAGGCTGACGGCGCGATCGATGTCGTAGTCGGCCGCCCTCCCGGCCTCGTCGAGCAGATCCAACACGCGCGGGCCGGCCGACGGGTCGTCGGGGACCAGGTGCCGCACCGAATTGCCGGCCAGCTCCCTGCCGATCGCCTCGAGCCGGGCCGCGAGCACCGGGTCCACCCCGGCGAGCCGGGTCAGGTCGCCGAGCAACTCCAGTTGTTGGGTCCACAACACGCCGCGGCCGCGTTCGATGCGATCCAACGCGCTGTCCGCGTCGCCAACCTCCAGCGCGGCGGCTCCGGCGTCGCCGGCCAGACCTCCGGCCAGGGCGAGGGCCTGTTCCCGGGCGCGGCGGCTTGTGCCGAGGCACGGAAGCCGGGTCAGCGCCGCCACGGCCTCGCCGAACGCGGTGGTCGCTGCCACCCGGTCACCGCGGTCCTCGGCCAGCCGCCCCCACGCGACCGCCGCGTCGACCTGGGCGGTGGTCGATACTGTCGGATTCCGGGCCAGGTCGCTCAGGTACCTGATCGCGGCGTGCGCGTCAGTTTCCCGGCCATCGCGCCGGAACCTATCGACGAGTAGCATCGCGGCCCTGCCGCGCAGGGCGTACCGGGCGCCGTCCAGCAGCGGCACGGCCCGCACGGCGAGGTCGACCGCCTCGTCCAGGGCCTCAGTCCGGTGCAGGTACCGGTAGCGGTCGCCAAGCGTTACCGCAAGATTGACCATCTCCTGCCCGACGGCGCGATTCCCGTCCGGCTGCGCGCGGAACGACTTCAACGCGGAACGGGAACGGCGCACGGCCTCGTCCAGATCATCCGGCTGGCGTAGGCGCAGGAACCGGTACCGGTACGTGATGCCGAGATTGGCCTCGGCCATGGCGGCCAGCGCGCTTCGCGGATCGGCGGCCCCCAGCACGGTGCGCTGCACGGCGATCGCCTCGTCGATGTCCGCACGCCGCCAGAACCGCTCGTACCGCCGCTGGAGCGCGTGCGCAACGTTCGTCGCGTACGCGCCCCGGTCGTCGTCGTCCGGCGGGGCGAGGGCCGCCGCCCCACGGCTCAGCGTGACAGCCTTGTCCAGGTCGGCCAGATCCGCGAAGGTCTCGTAGCGGCGGGTCAGCGCGACGGACAGGTTCGCCAGCACCGTCCCGTCCGTTCCGCTCGCCGCGAGATTGGCCTGACGCAGGCTCCGGATCGCGTCGTCCAGGTGGGCCGGCACTCCGGTGTGCCGGTGCAGGCAGATCTGCGCGGCGCCCAGCGCCCCCAGGGCGGGTGCACGTCCGTCGGCGCCGGCGAGGTCGACCGCCTCGTACGCCGCGTCGACGGCCGCCCGCACCTCATCCGCCCGGCCGGTGCGGTTGCCGTACCGCCGCAGCGCCGCGACCAGGTCCAGCCGGAGGGTGTCCGCGTCAGGCCCCTCGGCCAGTTCCACCGCCCGGCGCAGAGCCGCCGCGGCCTGGCGCGGTCCGTCCGCATCGACACCGCTGATGGCCAGACGGGCCGCCCACTGCACCAGGCTTGCCGCTTCCGGGTCGCCGGCAAGCCGGAACGCTGGCGCTACCGCCGCGCTTGCCGTGCAGACGTCGCCGGTCGCCGCGTGGTGGTCCCGGGCGGCCAGGATGTAGTTGCGCAGGTGCACGAGCGCACGACCGGTCGGCTCGGTACCGTCCGGCGGGGTGCTCCGCAAGGCCGCCTCCCGGTAGAGGCCCAAGGCCGCCGCCAGGTCGCCGACGTCATGGCCGTTCTCGTACCGTTCACGAAGGGCGTGGGCGACCTGTTCGAGCCGGTCGACGCGGCGGTCGTCGTCGACCGCAGTGACGTCGAGGCAGGCGGCGCCCGCGACGACGGCCGCGTCCAGGTCCGGCCGGGCGCCGGTGTGTCCGTACCGCACCCGCAGCGCGTGGCACAGATTCGCCAGGCACGCCGCCGTGACATCCGCGCCTGCGTCCGTGCTCGCGGCGACCTGCCGGTAAAGGTTGATGGCTTCGGTGAGGTCGGTCAACTCGTGATCACGCTCCCACCGCCGATCGACCGCGACGCCCAGGTTGAGCAGGCGACCGGGGCGGGCCGGGTCGCTGGCGGACGTGTGCCGGACGGCCAACCGCAGCAGGCGCAGCCCCTCATCGAGGCTGGCCGGGTCGTCGATCATCGCCAGGCCGCGTACCGACGCGTCGAGCGGATCCGGCGCCGCCGCTGCGACCGTCACCGCCGTCCCCGCGCCGCGCGGCCCACCGCGACATAGATGGTTGGCGGCATCTCTGCCGCGGTCCACGGCAGCCGGGCGACGGCGATCTCCGGCCCGGTGTGCTCGGCGACGCTCCACACTGGCGCGTCCGGCCCGGTGGCGACCGCTATCGACACCGGCGGAACCGGTGCCAGCACCACGCGTAGCTCGCCATTCTCCGCGAGGACCCGGCCCCGGACCGCAGGACCGAGCAGGTCGCGGCCCACCCCTGGCAGGTCGAAGATGAGCATGCCGCCGGCGGGCGGCCCCGACGCACCCCGGGTACCCGCCACGGCCAGGGGCGCGGCGACCAGTCCCTGCAGACCCTCCAGCAGCGCGGTCACGGCGGAGACGTGTCCGGCTGGTATCGCGGCGGTACCACCCGCCGCCGCACCGAGCCGGAGACGGCCACCGGTCAGCCGCCAGGTCCTGGCGTGTGGCGGAGGCTCGGCCGAGACCGGCCACGGTGCCGGCGTCTCGGGGCGCACCCCCTGGAACGTGGTCAGGCCCGTGCCGGATACCGCGCGCAGGTACGGCAGGTAGCTCCCGCGTACGGCACCGGGTTGTTGCCCAGCCACGTCGCCGACCATCCGGAGCGCGTCGTCCAGCAGGCGCAGCCCTCGCGCGGCCAGCGGAAGGCCGCATCGCGTGGCGTCCTGGAAGGCCGCGCCGGCCCGCTGCCACCCATCGCCGTGGAGGCGGGCCCAGCCACGGAGCAGGTACGCGTCGAAGGAGCGCGGCCAGCGGTCCACCAGGGCTTCGGCCCACCCCGCCAGCCTGTCGTCGCCGGTACCGAGCAGGAAGTACCCGATCGCGACGGCGAACGCGACATCATCGGGCATCGTGCGACCCGGACCGGCCAGAACGTCGGCCCGTAGCACGTCACCGCGATCCAGGAACCGCAGCAGCAGGAACGCCTCGTCGGAGCCCGGCTCCGGGTTCCGGACACCGGAGAACCGCACCAGCGTGCCCGCAGGCACCGCGGTGCAGCGCGGGCTGCCCTGCCCCACCGCCCACTGGAGAATGACGGTCTCGCCGTGCTCCGCGCTGTCCGCGACGACGAGGTCGGTGCCGTCGACCCGCGACTGCTGGACGGCTACCGGCTCGTACGAACCGCTGTCGACTTCAGGCCGCCAGGCCGCCAGCCATCCGGCGCTGTCCGGCTCCGGCTCCGGGTCATCGGCCCGGCCTCCGGTGGCGGACCCACCACCAAGGGACCAGACTCCGGCCGAGTTTCGCCCGAAGATCCGCTCCTCGAAGATGCGGGGGGTCGGCCCGTGCGCCGGCACCACGCCACGCAGCAGGTAGGTGCCGGGTCCGGGCAGTGACACGCGCGTTTCCAACGTCCTCAACACGCCCGCCGCAACCACGTCGAGGTCTGTGTTCAGGATCTCGAAGACGCCGACGCTCGTCCGCCCGGGAAGCACACCGGACGGCCCCCGGACGAGCGCCACGTGGCCGGAGCCGGTCATGTCCCGTCCCCATCGCGGGGCCGGACGCTGACCAGCAGCACGGTGTTCGGTGTGTCGACCGGGTGGAAGAAGGGCTCGGCGCTGAATCCGGAACCGGCGGGGAAGCGCGGATGGACCTCGTATCCGCCGGCGGCTAGCCGGTCCGTGGTGGCATCGATGACTTCCAGCGGCGGTCGCCGGCCAGGCGAAGTCAGCGGACGCACCTCGATCCGCTCCGGCGGCGGAGCGCCGGCAGGCTGGCAGTCGATCCGGAACGGCACCATCGGCGGCGCCGCCAGCGAATGCAGCACCGCCCGCCCGGCCCACTGGCCCCCGATGCACAGGTCCTGCTCGGCACCGTCCGGCCGCTCCCAGTCGAGGATCCCGTGCAGCCGATCGGCCAGGCTGCCGGTGGTAACCGCCCACCGGCCGTCACGCCGCTTGGCGCCCAGACCGTTCAACGCGGCGATCAGCCCTGCGGTGAAGGGAGTGACTTTGCCGCCGTCGCCGAACGCGCTGTGCCCTGCCGTGGTGGAGCAGAACACTGGTGCCTCGACGCGCGGCAGTGGGCCCGTCAGGGCGGGCACGTCCTCGACGGTACCCGGTCTGGCGCCGTTGACGAGCAGGTCCAGCGGCAACTCGCGGCAGGTGTCCACGAAGTAGGCCTGGACGCGCGCGCCCGTCAGGTGCATGACGGCACGAATATCACCCAGGTCGACCGCGTGTTCCAGCAAAGCGGAGGGGTCCTCGCCCAGGTCCTCCAGCAGCAGCAACTGCTCGCCCTTTTCCCAACCGTGCCCGCAGAAGTAGAAGACCGCGACGTTGTCGCGGTCGCCCGCGCACCGTCCGCGCCAACGGCGGAAGGCGGTGCGGAAGTTCGCGAAGGTCGCGCTCTCCACCTCGACCGGCACGCCGTCCCGCGTCCGAACCACCGCCGACTGTCCACCCGGTGACGAGATCAGCACCTCCACCGTACCGACCGGCGGATTGTCCGGCTGGCGCGGCGTGCCGAGCAGCCACTGCGCGACCTCCACCGCGCACGGCTCCGGAACCGTCACCTGGTCCAGGTCATCGAGCAACCGGCGGGCCGACCCCGTACCGAGTCCACGGCCGACGTATGGGTAGCGGGCAACCCCCACCACGAAGGCATGCACCCGCGCTCCGGCGCCGTCGTCGACCGCGATCTCGGTCATCCGAGCACCTCGCGCACCCGAGCGGCCAACCGGCGGTGGAAAACCGGCTGCCGGAAGTACGCGCTGTGCGCCCAAGGCTCCCTGGAGGGGTACTCGTAATCCACCGGCCCCGCGAAGATGGGGTCGACCCGATACGCCAGAATGTCGGCCGGATCTACGATGTTGACCCACCGCCGCACGTTGGACGATGCCGGCACCCGCGGGATGGTGACGCTCGGCAATGTCGCGTCGCTGGCGGCGAATAGCGACAACTCCTCGAAGAGCCCGACCTGTGAACCGACCGTGACCAGGACATCGACCTCGATGTCGGGGCGGAAGTAGCTGAGGATGTCGTAGACGATGTTCCCGCCCATGCTGTGCGCGACGACAACCAGCGGGCCGTCTGCCCGGGCCAGGTCCAGGTCACCGGCGACCAGTCGCACGATCTCTCCTGGATCGTTCCTGGTGCCCCGGGTAGCTAAGTAGGCGAACACGTCACCGATCAGCAGGGAGATCGGCTCGGCCGCGATCCGACGCAGCGCGGCGGCGGCAAGCACCGCCGGCGTACCCAACTGCTGCTGCCGGAACCTGGCAAGCCCGGCGGCCAGCACGTTGTGGCCCAACCTGCCGATCCGTCGCCCTCCGCCGAGGCGCTCCAAGCCGCCGTCACTTCCGGCCGGGCTGGCAGCCAACCGTTCGAGGTCCTGCAGTACGTCCGCGTCGTCACGGTCGGACCCGGCACGAGCTGGCCCGGCACGGTCGGTGGACGCGGTCACCGGGACGGATCCACCGCCGTGCCGGTCGGCCAGCACGACGCCCAGATCTGCCAGGTCCTCGATCTCCTCGACGGAGTGGCCGCGCAGGTCGGCGATCGTATAGAGCAGGTCGACGGCATCCGCCGCATCGAGGCCGGCTAGAGCACGGCCCGGCGGAGCGCCGAGCACCTCGGCCAGGTCGGTCAGGGCCGTGTCGACCGTGCCGAGCCGCTCCCGGCCCTTGCGCGGCAGCGAAGAATGCTGCCATCGCAACCGGGCGGCGTGGTCGCCCCACATCGGGTTACGGATCTCGGTGCCGGTCAGCTCGGGTACGGCCCTCGCCAACAGGAACCGGCGGAACAGGGCATCGCGAAGGGTGACCGCCTCCGGGTAGGACCGGGAAGGCGACCGGTTCCCGATGCCGTGAACGAAGACCAGCCCCATGCGCGCCTCCCTGATGGCCGAAATCATTGTGCCCGACCGCCAGCCGGTATCCGCTCAGCCGAAAGGCGTGACCTCCCGACCCTCGCGCCGGACAGGAACCGCGGGTTTGATGGGAGCATGATGCCGGACACGACAGATCCGTCCGCACGGGAGATCGACCGCCGGATGTTCCTCGCCCGCGAGTGGGACGAACTCGTCAAGCAGGTGCGCGATCTGGAAGGGTTCGAGGACTTCCTGCGGCCCCCCAAGCTGGAGGCCCTGCTGCCGGCCACGAGGAACGGGCCGGTGGCAATCCTCAACGTCAGCCGCTGGCGATGCGACGCCCTGCTCGTCGAGAACACCGGTGTCCGCTGGATCGAGCTACCCGGCCTGACGCAGCAGGACGTCAGCGATCAGGTCCGGCGGTACCTGACCGCGGTCGGCACGTACGAGGCGGAGTTGGAGGCATACCTGCTGGCCGATCACACCTACGCGCACAGCGACCGCGGCATGTCCGCGATGGCGGCGCTTGGCGAGGCCACCGCACGGTGGGGTCGCGCCGGGGCGAGCCTGGAGTTGTCCCTGCAAGACACCCTGGGGTGGATGTGGGACGCGTTCGCCGCCCAAGTGTTGGACGCTCTCGGCCACACCGGTGCGCCGACACCCTCGGGCGTGTTGCCGCGCGTCTGGTGGTGCCCCACCGGCGGCCTGACTTTGCTGCCGATCCACGCCGCCGGGCACCACGACAAGGCCGGCGAATCCGTGCTCGACCGGGTCGTGTCCTCGTACACGCCCACGTTGCGCGCATTGCTGGAGGCACAGGGCGACGGAACCGCCGGCCCGCCCGGCCACCGGCCCCCAGAGCCGGATTCGATGTTGTTCGTCGGCCTGGAGAACACACCCGGCCGGCCCCGGCTACCGGCGGTGCCCGCCGAGGAGCGGCTGATCGACAGGCTGGTACCGCGGCAACGGCGCACGTCCCTGCGGGAAGAGAAAGCCTCCCGCGCGGCGGTGTTGGCCGGGCTCGTCGACCACACTTGGGTGCACTTCAGCTGTCACGGTGACCAGAATCTGACCGATCCGTCGCACGGCGGCGTCGCCCTGTACGACGGGATGCTGACGATCAGCGAGATCGCCACCCGGCGGTACCGCGGTGAACTGGCTTACCTGTCCGGCTGCAAGACCGCAGTCGGCGGCACCAGCCTGCCGGACGAGGCCATCACGCTGGCGGCAGCGCTGCACTACACCGGTTACCGCCACGTCATCGCCACGCTCTGGTCCGTTGAGGACCGCCATGCCGCCGACGTCGCGACGGATGTCTACACCCGGCTTATCCACGACGGCCGGTTCGACGCCGCCCCGGCCGCCTACGCATTGCACGACGCCGTGTGCGAGCTCCGCCGCGCCAACCGCGACCGGCCCAGCGTCTGGACACCCTTCGCTCATACCGGGCCGTGATCCGGCCTCGACTGTCGTCCATGGAGTCAGGGGGACTGTGAGAACAACTTGATAGATCCACTCCCGGCGGCCACATTGACCGCATGAAACAGCGAGAGAAGGCAGGTCCCGGCGGGATCCACGTCGCCGATGCCAGCGCGGTCCATGCGGGTTCGGTGGGCCGGCCCACCCCAGGGTGAGCGATCGATCGACCACACCCTCGGTCGAAGATCCACAGCACCCGTGGGCACCAACCGGTGAAGGGTGGTGGACACGGGACTACGGTGGGCCGGGATCGGCAGTCTGGACATACCGGACCGGAGGCGATCATGGGCGTTCCGGCGGCCGCCGCGCTGCAGCAGCGGTACATCGAAACGGGCGACATCGCGCACCTTGATGCGGCAATCGCCTACAGCCGGACTGACCTCGCCGGTTGCCAGCCGGGCAGTCCGTCGCGGCAGGTGCATCTGTCCCGGCTGAGTAACGCGTTGCGGATGCGGTACGAGCATGCCGGCGGCGACCGCGACCTGGACGAGGCGATCGAGACCGGCCGTGCCTGCGTGGACGGCACGCCAGCCGGCCACCGCTTCGAACCTCAGCGACTGTCGAATCTGGGGTACGCCCACCGCCTGAGATACGAACGGCTGGGCCGGCTGGCCGACATCGAGCGCGCCATCGAACTCGGTGACAGGGCAGTCACGGCGGCCCGCACCGACGACCCCACCCGGCCACTGATCGTCTCGAATCTCGCCGTGGCGTACCGGGTGCGTCACGAGATCAGCCACGACCCGGCTGACCTGGCCCGCGCCGTCGAAGCCGGGACCCGATGCCTACAGGACACAGCGCCGGACGCCTACGAACGCCGCGGAATGCTGTCCAACCTCGGGCTGGCCCACTACGAACACTTCGAGGCATCCGGCGACCAAGCGGACCTGGTAAAAGGCGCCCGCTTTCTGCGCCAGGCCTTCGAGGTCACCCCGACCGACGACCCGGACTGGCCGATGTACGCGCTCAACCTGTCCGTCGCGATGCGGACCGTGGCCGTCGTGCTGAACCTGCCCGACGCCATCGACATGGCCATCGCAGTGGCGGAGCAGGCGTACGACCGGCTGCCGCCGGGACAACGGGAACGTGGCGGCGCCCTGTCCGAACTTGGCCGTGCCCACCGGATCCGCGCCGAGATGAACGATGATCCCGCGGAGCGTCGCCTCGCCGTCGACTACCGCCGCTCGGCCGCGTGTGACCCGGTCGCCGCACCGACGACCCGTGCGCTCGCCGCCCGCGCATGGGGCGAATGGTCACACGAGGACGGCGACCTTACGGCGGCCGTCGAAGGGTTCTCGACCGCAGTCGAGCTGCTGTCCGTGGTCACCTGGCATGGCCTCGACACCGGGACCCAGCAGCAACAACTAACCCGCTGGCGCGAGCTCGCCCGCGCCGCCGCCGCGATCTGCGTCGACGCGTACGAGACGGAGCGGGCTGTCGAGCTGCTGGAGCAGGGGCGCTCCGTGCTGTGGGGCCAGATGCTGGACCGGCGTGCAGACCTCGACGCGCTCCGCGCCCGCCATCCCGCGCTCGCGGCACGCCTGAGTGCGCTACGCGACACCCTCGACGCCGGCCGCCAGCGGGAGACGCTGGCCAATCATCCGGACCGGGTCTGATCGGCCGTGCGGGTGCCGATGACCCGTCCGTGCAGGTCAAGCTGCGTGTTGGTACTCGTGGAGGACACCGCCGAGCCGATCGCGGCGGCGGACGTCGAGCCGGGAAACTCGGCAGGTTCGGTGATCGGTTCGGGTAGCGGGTGCAGTGGTCGGGCGTTGGCGATGCCTCGGTGCGGGCGGTGCTCGCGACACGAAGTCGCACTTGTGAGTGAGCTCGGGAAGGAGGCTCGACGGATGTCGAGGACGTAGCTCCGGGTCTGTGTTCGACCTTGTCGGGTCTCATGACGTTTGTGACAAAACGTTCTCGGGACGTGGGTGACACTTCCGACTAGATGATCTTCTGTTCGGGAGGGTACTGCTGCGTTGGCCGGTTGGGTCAGATGCCAGCCTAGACGAGTAGTTCCGAAATCAGGGGTCGATGTCTGGGTATGTAGGGAGGGTGCCGATGATCATGTTGTGACGCAAGACCTCGACACCCTCTTGACCGCACTGTACGTGAAGATCGACGACACCATCCGGGCACCTCGATGGCGTGGTAGGCCACCGCTGTTGACCGACTCCGAGCTGGTGTGCCTGGCCGTGGCCCAGGTCCTGCTCGGCGCCCGCTCGGAGGCGCACTGGATCCGCTACGCCCGTATCCACCTGCGCGGGATGTTTCCTTACCTGCCGCAGCGGCCGGGTTACAACAAGCGGCTCCGCGCCGCGCTGCCGCTGATCAAGAAGGCCATCCGGGACCTGGCCCGCGACAGCGACTTCTGGTTCGACAACTGCTGGATCGTCGACTCCACCCCGGTGCCGTGCGGCATGTCCCGCCCCACCGTGCAACGCTCGGACCTGGCCGGATGGGCCGGCTACGGCTACTGCGCCTCACACTCGCGGTTCTTCTGGGGCCTGCGGCTGTACCTGGTCTGCATCCCGGCCGGGATGCCGATCCTGTGGGCCCTGGCCAACCCGAAGATTGGCGAGCGCGAGGTCCTCGCGGCGATGCTGCAGGTAGAGGCCGGTGTGGTCGCCGACCGTCCGGGGATCCTGCTGATCAGCGATAAGGGCTTCGCGTCCAGGGCGTTCGAGCAACAGCTGGCCGAGCAGGGCATCGAACTGCTCCGCCCCTCACGCAAGAAGGAGAAGGCCCGCTACGGCGAACCGATGCTCAAAAAGGTCCGACAGCTCATCGAGTCGGTCAACGACACCCTCAAGGGCCAACTCGACCTGGAAGAACACGGCGGGCGGACCTTCGCCGGTGTTGCCGTGCGTGTCGCTCAGCGTCTACTGGCCATGGCCGCCGCAATCTGGCACAACAACAAGACCGGCGCACCCATGACCAGATCATTGATCGCCTACGACCACTGACCGGAATTCGGAACTACTCGTCTAGGATCGGCGTGTGCAGGTTGATCGTGATCGGCTTCCGCTGTTTCGGTATCACCCGAATCCGTTAGCGACTGGTTCGGTGGTAGCCACTGAGGTGGATTGCGTCTGCTGTCGTCAGTCTCGGCCGTTTACCTATGTCGGTCCGGTGTTCGCGGTGCGCGCGTTGAATCGGGTGCTGTGCCCGTGGTGCATCGCAGACGGCCGGGCAGCGCAGATGTTCGACGCGCAGTTCACTGACGTGTGGTGGCGCGTGCCCGATGACGTGTCGGGCGAGGTCACTGAGGAAGTGTTGCGCCGAACACCGGGGTTTAGCGGCTGGCAGCAGGAGCACTGGCTGCACCACTGTGGTGACGCCGCCGAGTTTCAGGGTGCGGTCGGGAGCGAGGAATTGGCCGAGTTTCCCGATGCAGTGACCGATCTGCGGTCGCAGTTGACCGGCGGGTGGTCGGCGCGGGAGGTGGATGTCTACCTGCGAGCGTTGAGCAGGAAGGGCCAGCCCACGGGGTATCTGTTTCGGTGCCGGCATTGCCGAACTCATCTGGCCTACTCCGACTCGACCTGATGGCGGGGTTGCTGGCGTGGAGGTTCGGGTTTGCGGACCTTGAACCGGGCCATCGGGATGCTGGCGGTGCGAGGAACGTCGGCCAGCAACTCGCCGTCGAGGTGGATGCGCCACGTGGTGTCGGTGGTGTAGACGTCGACGGTGGTGCCGGCATGGGCGATGCCAACGTGGATGCGTTGCCGGGCGATCTGGATGCCACCGCGGCTGGATACCCGCCGCGGCGCTGATGCCCTTATGTTTGTCAACCCGTTGGCAGGGCCTGTTCTGCGAAATCGAGTTGGCGGATTACGCGGTAGATCTCGCGGGCTATGTAGCGTTTGATGCACCGGGTGGCTTCGCGGCGGGTCTTGCCTTGGGTGGTGCGCCGGTCGAGGTAGTCGCGGGTGGGTTGGTCGCTGCGTGCGCGGGTTAGGGCGATATGGTGCAGTGCGGAGTTGGCGCGGCGGTCGCCGCCGCGGTTGAGTCGGCGGCGTCGGGTTTTGCCAGAACTCGCCTCGATGGGGCTGGCACCGCACAGGGCGGCGAAGGAGGCTGCGCTTCGCAGGCGGTCGGGGTTGTCGCCGGCGGTGATGAGCAGCGCGGAGGCGCTGTCGGGTCCGATGCCGTGACGCTGCAGCAACTCGGGCGCGTGGGTGTTGAGCACGGCGGTGATGTGTTTTTGCAGCTGGCGTTCTTCGCCGGTCAGGGCTTGGATGCGTGTGGCCAGGCGGCGCAGGGTGTAGCAGGTCGCGGTGGCGACGTCGGTCGGCGGGCTGTCGGGCAGGTTGGCGCAGTGGCGGATCAGCGCCGCACCGGTCAGGCCGGTCAGGGTTTCGCGTAGTTGCGGGTCGGCGCTGACGATGACGGCTTTGAGCTGGTTGACCGCCTGGGTGCGGGCCTTGACCGCGGAGGTTCGGGCCAGGCGGAACAGGCGCAGCATCTCCACCGGTCCGTCGCCGGTCTTGGCGGTGCCGTTGGCGCGTCCGGACAGCACGGCGACAGGCGGCGACGGCGTCGACCGTGTCGGTTTTGCCGTGGCGGCGTCGGGCGGCGCGGTCGGGTCGGTTGACCTCGACCACGGTGATGTCGTGGCGGCGCAGGTGGCGGGTCAGGGCCGCGCCGTAGGAGCCGGTGCCCTCCACCCCGGCACGTGCCAGGACACCGAACCCCTGGGCCCAGGCCAGTAGCTGCCGGTAGCCGGCGGCAGTGGTGACGAACTCGGCGCTGCCAAGCGGCACGCCCTGGATGGTGATGACCGCGGCGACGTGAACGTCTTTGTGGGTGTCGACACCCAGGATGACCTCGTCGGTGTCGGTGCGGGCGTGACTGTTCTGCTCGTGGTGGGGCATGCTGGGCATTGGGTATTCGTCTCCTGATCGGCTGGGGTGGCGGATGGCCATCGCCGGACCAGGCGGGCGGTCAGAACTGTGATGGTGCCCTTGTTGCAGCAAGGCCCTTATCGGGACACGCCCTGCCGGTCCGGCGACAGCATTTCCTCCCCGGACCGGCAGTCGACGAATCAGACCGAAGGCATCAAGACGAGCCAGTTGCGTTACGGGTCAGACCGCAGTCCGGGGAGAACGACTCAACAATCCCAGAGCCGCGAACCCACGCTCACAGATGCCCTTATGGACATAAGGAAACTGGCGGCGGCTGCGCGAATCCGGGTAGCTTGCCGTGCGGCACGTCATCCTGTAGCTTTCCCGGAAGATCGACTCCAGGTCGAGTTGGGAGCTTATGGGCATCAGATCGGCATCCTCCGGACCATTGATGGCCGTTGCTCCCTTTGCCGGCCCGCACCTCCGGTGTGGTCGGGCACTCGGGTCAGCGGGTACGCCACTCCGGTATCTGTGCGCGCCTCCGCCTGGCGCTAGCAGATTCGGCCGACATTGCCGAAGCGGCCGGTGACGGCCGATCAGCCTGGTAACCTCGATTCGCTGGCCGTGCCGACCGGAACCGGACGGCGGGGCTGGACGGGCATGCGCATGATCGCGCTGGCCTTGCCCGCCGTCGTCGTGGCCGGGGTCGCCGGTTTCGCGCTGCAACGGGCCCTGTTCGGCAGCCAGGCCAGTCGCCCAGCGGGCAGCACGGTCGCGGCCTATTCCTGCCCAGGCGGGGCGGTCGTGGGAACGTTGCACAGCGGCGACCGGGTCTTTGCGATCGCGGTCAGCAAGACTCAGGATGGCTGGCTGCTGATCCGGAATCCGGTGCAATCCCGCGAGCGTTGGTGGGTGCGGGGCAGTGATGTCACAACCGACTCTTCCGTTGCCGGGTTGCCTTGGGAGAGCTGCGCATCACCGGTGAGTGCCGAGCCCGCGCCTGCCGCTTCCCCGTCGGCCACCATGTCCGGACATGCGCCCACGCCCGGACCGACTCATACACCCGGACCGACGCACAAGCCAACCCCCACACCGACGCATAAACCAACCCCTGGGCCGACGCACAAGCCAACCCCCGCACCGGTAGTTGGCAAGGTCACGGTCTCCCACGCCGCGATCTGGGAGTACGACATCGGAAGCCCTGGCGGAGCCACCTCGTGCAATGCCGATCCGAATGAGCCGACGACGATAAAGGTCTCGGTTTCGGTAAGCAACGCGACGACGGTCACGCTCAGTTGGAGCGGTCCGGCAACAGGGTCCATGCCCATGTCGAGTCACGGGGGCACAGCTGTGCTCGGCCCGTTCGGCCAGGACACCGTACCCACCGGCGGCTCGGCCACCGTCCACATCACTGTCACCGCACACGGGCCCGGGGGGACGAGCAGCGGCAGCACGTCGGTGACGCTGCACGACTGCACGTTCGGGTGATGAGCATGCCCGCCCTTTGTCCGCTGCGAATAGCCGGAGCGTAACGTCATGCATGTCTCAGGTCGCGTCCGTGCCGGGCTGATGGGCATCCCGCTCACCCTCGCCCTGCTGGCCGGGGCGCTGGTCGGGAAGATGACCCAGACCGGCGCGGGAGCGGCCAGCGGCGCCGCCTTGCCGAAGGAGCCGGTGCCGGTCCTGATGCCCGTTGCGGCTGGGCCCCAGCCGCCCGCAGGCAGCTTCGTCGCGGGCTTTCTCCCGCCGGACCCCGCAGCGCAGGCCGCCAAGGCACGCGCGGCCATGCAGGCGAACCCGGACCAATTCCCCAACCCGCCCGCGTCCGCTGGCGCCACCCCAAGCGCATCAGCAACTGCCCCCGGACACGTTGCCGGCTACGCCGACGGGTCCGGATATTTCCACGGCACCCCGCGCGGCCAGATTCAGCCCCACGGCATTTCCGGTTACGTCCCGATCCTGACGGACGTCTGTGCCAGCGACAGTCCTCCCCCCGGCTGCCACGGCGTCCCCGCCACGATCCGGCCATTCACTCTGCGCCTATTCACCTTCGCCCATGATCCGATCGCGTTGCGGCAGTCACCCGCCGACTGCCCGACGCTCGCGCTAACCGGCAACGAATTCGTCATTGAGATGCTGACCACCAACCTCGGCTCGTTCACGGTGCGCTACCGGCTGGCAGGCAGCGGCGCGGCGTACACCGAAGTGACCGGGTCTTCACCTGACTCCTGGCGCTCGGTGCTCGCCGCGGACCCGACCAGGCGAGTTGTCACATGCTTTCGGGGGTTCCGGCCGGCACCCGGCGATCAGCGCCTTGAGGTGGATGTCAGCGGCGTCGGCGTGGACGGCTCGGGCACCGACCACTTCACCGGCACCATCTCGCTGCCCGCTTCTGGCAGTCAAACAGGCATACAGCGGCGAGACGGCCGTCCGCTGGTCACGGTGCAGGCCTTGACGTCCTCAACGCTGCAGGTTTCCGTCCCGGTCGCCCAGCACGAGACCGCAAAGGTCAGCCTGGTCGCGAACGCCAGCGGCAGCGTCGAGCCGTGCCTGAACCCGGACCCGGCCGCCGTCACCAACGCCACCCAGCCTTCGTCGGTGCGCCACGCCGACCAAGGCGGCAGTTCGCAGGCGTGGACCAACAGCGTGTTCCGGGTCACGGCGCCAGCGCCCGGCGACTACGCGGTGTGCGTCTCCTGGTTTGACAACGGCCTGCCACCACGCAAGATCGAGCAGGCCGACGTCCCAGTGCACATCGCCTCGACCGCCAGCGGTCAGGTTCTCCTGGCCGGCTACCAAATGGCGCACGGTGTGCAGCAGCAGCCCAGCGCGATCAACGTCACGATCTCATCGGATACCGGGGCGGCCTGCGCAGCGCCCACCATCACCCGTGACCAGTACGTCACCGCCACCGACCACAACCACGCCGCCACGGTGTGCTCCTTCGACGGCGCGCCTGGCTACCTCGGAGTGCAGGTAAGCAGCGACTTCGGCAGCGCTGCGCCGCTGGTCTCCCGGGCGCTGCTCGGCATCCCGGAATGCGCGTCCGCCACGGCATGCACGCAATGGTGGACGATGATCGTACATGGCCCCGACCATGCGACTGACGGCGTCGTCGTGATCGGCATCTCGGTGCCAGGGCCACTCAGTGACGCTACCGTCGGGGTGGAACACCCGGTGCTCACCGATCGGCCGGAGGTCTATGGAGCCCGGCTGCTGGACGGCGGCGTCACCGTCCGTGTCTCCCCGGACGATCCTCGCACGATCCTCGCTACCTGGCACTCAGACCAGCCGGCCAGGGTGATCGCCACAGCCGACGCCGAGTACGCCCCCGACTGCCCCAGAAAGGTCTCTGCGCGAAACTCGCAGCTTGCCACCTCGGCCCAGGTGAGCATCAGCGGCTTGTGCCCGGGAGTGCGCTACGACATCGGCTTCGATCTCTTTGATGGCAGCGGAAACCGAACGATCTACAGCCTTGACCCAACGGTGACCGGCGCCAGCATCGTCTACCGTGCCTGGCCGGTCAACACCAATCTGTCGCCCGTGTCCCTCGACTACCAGCTGAGCTTCCAGCTGACGCACAACGGCCGACCACTCACGATCGGCATGGTGCCCGATGAACTCAGCCTGCAGTTCCTGACCGACTGGAACCACAACACGGGCTATCGCTTCGCACAGCCCTACGCCGGGTCTCCCTGGATCGGGATGAGCTGCGCACAGGCCCGCCATTACGACCGGTCGAAACGAGGATTGTCCCTCAGCATCAGCGGCGGCAGCCTGATCCCTGTCGACGCGACATTCGCATTCTCCCTCTACTGGCCATCGCACAGAGGCATTTTCGACAGCGGGTCAGGGCCCCGCTGCCCCAGCCTTTACAACCAGGTCAACCACACACCGACCACCACCGGCACCTCCTGGGACTGCGACTTCGTCATCGGTGGCCTGCATCCGGCTGGCGACTCCAACTCGCTGTACAGCATGCTCCAGGGCGAACCTGCCACGTTCACGGGCTCCGCCCTCTGCTCAACTAACCCGCAGATTCAGCTCACGGCCACCCTCACGGTCACACTACGGCCAGCGGGGCGCACACTGCACGGACATCTCTAAACGCTGCGCCGCGAGACCCGATCTCCTGGCTCTGTTGCATTCGCCCGCTGGTGGGCAGCGCGATTCGGTGGTGAAGCGTCTGTCAGATCGCTTGGGCGAGTTCGGTGAACACGGCGGCGATGCGAAGCGGCCGTGGTGTGCCGGTGGCGAGTTCGTAGTGGCCGCGGCGAAGATTCTGTATGAACGCGATCCCGGCGATGATGACTCGGGCCGTCCGGTCGGTGCGCACGCCACGCATGGGTCGTAGCCGCTGTTTGAGGTGGCTATGGTCCGCTTCGATCCGGTTGTTCGCGTACTGTTCGACATGGTGCCAAGCTTGCCGACACCAGCTCGTCAAGGACTCGCGGGTAGACCGGTGCTCGGTCGGTGACCACCGCGGCCGGTGTCACCTTCAGCGTGGTCAACGCTTTTTGGAGGAACCGGCGGGCAGCTTTGCCGTCGCGGCGTGCCGAGACGTACACGTCGATGACCTGTCCGTGCTGGTCGACGGCCCGATACACATAGCAGCGAAGATCGCAGTGGTGCCTGCGGGGTTCAATAACTCTGCGATGTGCTCTGGCCTGGGCCGATACTGCTTTCGGCACTTGATGCAGGATGATCGATACTTGTGTCTGCTCGCCTGGTTTACCTCCTGTTCTGCCGGATCGTCTCCTTCCTGGTGCTGCTGAGCCGCAGTAGCGCCGCCAAGGACGTAGAGCTTCTCGTCCTTCGCCACGAAGTCGCAGTCTTGCGCCGCGCCACTCCTAAACCGCGCCTGGACTGGGCCGACCGCGCGCTGTTCGCCGCACTGATCCGGCTGCTGCCCGCGGCACTGCGAGCCCACCGGTTGGCCGCCCCGACCACAGTGCTGCGCTGGCACCGACGGCTGGTCAAAACCAAGTGGCGCCAACCCCGACCGCTCGGACGCCCACCGATTCCCGAAGAACTCGTCGAGCTAATCCTGCGCCTGTCCCGCGAAAATCGTTCGTGGGGATACACCCGCATCCAGGGCGAGCTACGACGTTTAGGACGGGAGTGTCAAGTTAACGGCTGATCTTGGTTGTTGTTTTGGTCAGTGGTTGGCCGGGGTGAGCCGGCCCTCGAACGCGATCTGGAACGCGTTCAACGGTGCTTTCCAGCGCATGGTCCAGCGGCGGCGGCCGGTGCCGGTGGGGTCGAGGCTCATCAACGCCAGGTAGACGCATTTCAGTGCGGCTTGTTCTGTGGGGAAGTGTCCGCGGGCGCGCACGGCTTTGCGGATACGCGCGTTGACGGACTCGATGGCGTTCGTGCTGCAGATGACTTTACGGATCTCCACGTCGAAGGCGAGGAACGGAACGAACTCCGCCCACGCATCCGACCACAGTTTCACGATGGCCGGGTACTTGGTGCCCCAGGCGTCGATGAACTCGGTGAACCGTTCGGTCGCCGCGTCTTCGGTCGGGGCGGTGTAGACCGGGCGCAGCGCTTTGGCGATCTTGTCCCAGTCCTGGCGGGCCGCGTACCGAAACGAGTTACGCAGCAAGTGGACGATGCAGGTTTGCACGATGGTGCGTGGCCACACCGTCGCGACCGCGTCGGGCAGGCCTTTTAGCCCGTCGCAGACCAGCATGAGCACATCGGCCACGCCGCGGTTCTTCAACTCGGTCAGCACCCGCTGCCAGTGCTTGGCGCCCTCACCGCCGTCGCCGGCCCAAATCCCCCAACATGTCGCGGTGCCCATCAACGGTCACGGCCATGACCACGTAGATCGGTCGGTTCGCGACCTGCCCATCCCTGATCTTCACATTGATCGCATCGATGAACATGACTGGATAGATTGGGTCCAGCGGCCGGTTCTGCCACTCGGCCATGCCCTCGAGGACCTTGTCGGTGATCGTGGAGATGGTCTGCTTGGACACCTCAGCGCCATACACCTCGGCCAAGTGGGCGGCGATCTCACCGTGAGTGAGCCCCTTGGCCGACAGCGACAGCACCATATCGTCGACCCCGGTCAGACGGCGCTGGCGTTTACGAACGATCTGCGGCTCAAACGTGCCCGCCGCATCCCGCGGCACTCGCACCTGCACCGGGCCGACGTCGGTGAGCACCGTCTTCGTCCGGCTACCGTTGCGGGTATTACCGCCACCCCGACCTGCCGGATCGTGCTTGTCGTAGCCGACATGGTCGGTGATCTCACCGTCCAACGCCGACTCCAGAACCCGCTTGATCAGCTGCTGCAACAGCCCACCCTCACCGGTCAATTTCAGCCCGTCACCACGAGCCCGATCGACCAGCATCGCAATCAACTGCTCATCGCTCACCGCACCCGCCGGCTCACGCCCAGCCACAGCCTCAGCAGTCTCGAAGGTCTCGGGGGTCTCGGTCGTCATCTGGCTGCTCTCCCTTGATCGGTAGATCAGCCGTTATTTCTACACACCCGATCGGTTCGGGCAGCGGGGCGAGGGGTCTGGCGTCTGGTGCATCTACCTCGGCTGGAAGGCTGGGGCAAGAATCCATCCGCTAAGAACGGTCCCTCGCTCGGCGGCTACGGCGCCGTCGCGATGAACGCCGCGCTGACCGCATCGATGACCCAGCTGCTCGAGCAGCTGCGCAAGACCCTTACCTGGGACCGCGGCAAGGAACTGTCCGGGCACGCGCAGTTCGCGCTCGACACGGGGACGAAGGTGTTCTTCGCCGATCCGCACTCGCCCTGGCAACGACCGACGAACGAAAACACCAACGGGGGCTGCTGCGACAGTACTTCCCGAAGGGCACCGATCTGTCCCGATGGTCGTTCGAGGACCTCGAAGCCGTCGCCCTGGCGATAAACAACCGGCCCCGCAAAGTCCTCGGCTGGCGCACCCCAGCCGAAGTCTTCGCCGAGCAGCTACGGTCACTGCAACAGCCCGGTGTTGCAACGACCAGTTGAACTCGCCCCGTGCACTGCCTGTGTTTAAAATGGAGCGGTGCGTGAGACCGTAGGCGACCGGCTCATGTCGCGCGGGGTGGGCATCGTGGGACGCTCCGCGGAGATTGCACAACTCCTCGCGATCTTCGACGCAGTGGACGGACCCGTGGTCGCGGTGGTCCACGGCCCCGGCGGGGTCGGTAAGACGTCGGTGCTACGTGAGGTCGAGCGGCAGGCCAGCGGCCGTAACCGGGTGACCCGGTGGCTCGACGGTGCCGACCTCGAGCCGACACCGGAGTCGGTGCTCGCCGCCGTCGGCCTCCCCGGCACCACGGACGTCGCCGGCTCCCGCCCAGCGCTCGCCGCGGCGCTCGACGGCGCGCTGGCCCCGGGCATCGTCATCCTGCTTGACCGCTTCGAGGCCCTCGCCGCCCTCGGGCCGTGGCTGACCCGCGTGCTGGTCCCCGCGCTCCCGTCGGACGCCTGCTTGGTCGTCGCCGGACGTCGTCCGCTCACCGACGCGGCGGACCACCTGCGGCGTAGCGGACTGCTGCTGTCCCTGGCTCTGCGCAACCTGGCTCCTGCGGACGCCGAGCGGCTCGTCCGCTCGTGCGGCGTCCCGGACGAGGTGGATCTCGACGAGCTGGTCACGGCGTCGCACGGACACCCGCTGGCGCTCGTCATCGCCGCCGACCACTGGTTGGCGACCTCCGGGTCGGGCGCAACAGGACCGGCGACGGGGGCGCTGTTGCGGCACCCCGACCCGGCGGCCGTGCTACTGGGCCGCTTCGTCGACGACGTCGATGACCCCACGCAGCGCCTCGCGCTGCACGTGGCGGCGCACGCCCGGCGTGTCGACCGGGATCTCTTGCAACAGGCGTTGGACCTCAGGGTCGCCGAGGCCGACGACCTGCTGCGGTGGCTGCGCGAGCGCCCCTACGCGGAGTCGCACCCGGACGGATTGGCCCTGCACGACCTGGTCCGCGACGTGCTCGACACCGACCTGCGGTGGCGTGCCCCCGCCGCCTTCGCCGACATGCACCATCGGGTCCGGACCGTCATTCTCGAACGCCTCCGCCGCGACGACCTCTCGGTGGCCCGCCGGGCCGGACTCGACGCAATGTTCCTCCACCGGTCCAACCCCACGGCCAGCGCGTTCATCGACTACAGCCGGCTGGGAACCCGCGTTCTGCGCGCCAGTCGCCCGGACGACCACGCGGTCCTCGTCGAGCTGGCCACGAGGTCGGAGGGGCCCGCCCGCGGAGACTGCGTGGCGTACTGGCTCGCCCACCAACCGGAGCAGGTTCAGGTGGTCGAGGATCGGAGCGGAGTGCCGGTCGGTCTGAGTGCCTACCTCAGGATCAACGGCGACCCCGATGTCCGCGCAGGCGAGCCGATGGCGCGCGCGGTGTGGGCCGCCCTCGACGGGCGGCGATCGATCGGAATCGGCGAGGTGGTGCTGTCCGGTATCACCGCGGGACTGGGCCCTGACCGGACGCGTGGCCTATCGGACATCAACATCGTAGCGGCGCACTCCCTCATCGAGTGGTCCCAGCCCGGCCTCGGGTGGTGCACCATGTCGACGACGAGCGGGGAGCTGATGGCTCCGCCGTGGTCGTACATCGGTTTCGAGCCGCTCCTCGAACTGCCCAGCCCGGATGGACAGGTGGTGTCGGTCTGGGCCCGGGACTTCGCCCGGAGCTCCTATGCCGAGTGGCTGGATGCATGCGCCCCGCTGGAGACCGACAACACGGGACAGGCGCCTGCCCCGATCGCCGAGCCGATCGCGCTGAGCCGTCCCGACTTCGATGCGCAGATCAGGGCCGTGCTGCGGGAGCTGCACCGCCCCGAGAGGTTCGTGGGCTCTCCGCTGCTCGACTCCTCCCTGGTGCGGGTCGCGCGATCACCCGGAGACGTCCGCGCGCCGAACGGCGACCGGGCCGAGCTCGCGGCCCGTCTGCGCGAGGTCGTCGCCGATGCCGTCGCGAGCCTCGAGGAGGACCCCGCTCTGGCCAAGGCGGCGCGGGCCGTCGACCGGACCTACCTGCGCGCGGCGACCACCCAGGAAGCCGCCGCAGAGGTCCTCGGCGTGCCGTTCAGCACCTACCGCCGCCACCTCGCCCGTGGGGTCGAGGCACTGGCCGATCTCCTCTGGAACTGGGAGATGCACGGGGGGCCTCCAACCGCGCCCGGCCGCCGAGGAATGAGTACCGGGTGAGCACCTCGTGGTCTGGTGGGTGAGCACCTGACGGGATGATGCTCGGTTCTGCACACTCAGGGAAGGCCCCGCCGTGTTGAACCGTCCCACTCCCATCCCGTAATCGCTGCGGACCTCACGACCTGCCCCGGGTGCGACGTTACAGCCGAGGTGCGCTACCGGGACATCAGGAAGAGCACTGAGCATGTGCGGATGCTGTGCGCCGCCGGCCACGGCCGCGGCGCCCACGCCAGGACAGCTTAGTGCGCGGGACCGGGAGCCCATGCCCCCCGGGGGCAACTGATCCCCAGCCACTCCTACGAAACGAGGAGAACCAATGCCCATCATCACCCCGTCCGCCCCCGCCGCGTTCCTGGGAATGACCAACCGGCTGCTCGCGTCGCGGGACGCGACCGACGGATCACTGAGTGTCGTCGAGATCACCGTTGGGCCCGGGGCGGGCGCCCCGCCCCACACCAACCAGCGCGAGGCGCTGACCTGGTATGTGCTCGAGGGCGAGCTGACGTTCTTCGAAGGGGCGACACCCGTGACCCGGCGTGCTGGCGAACTGATCTTCATGCCGGCCGACGACGTCCACACGTTCCTGAACCAGACGGAAAGAGACGCCCGGGCGCTGATGATCTGCACGCCAGGCGGTTTCGAGGGCTTCCTCGTCGACGTGGCCGCGGTCTTGCCTGACGAGGCGCCCGCTGGGCCGCCGCCTGCCGAGGGCGTGGCGGCCATGGAGCGTGTCGGCGCTCAATACGGGCTCATGCTCCACCTCGACCAGTAGCCGAGCTAGCGGCAGTGTCCACTCGCCGCCTGATGACGCCCTTGAGAAGGGCGAGCCTTGGAACGCATAGGCCTCGCCTCCGCCGTCTGACCCGAAGACGACGAGTTCCGGGCGCCGGCTCCGACGCTGTAGCTGCCGATGTGATCGTGCCGGTGGCTGTTGGGGTCGGCCAGCTGGTTCGGATCGGTGATCGAGTAACTGTGTGGTGCGGGTGGCGCTGCGGTCGTGAACGCCTGATCGCGTCAACGAGGGTGGCGGTGTGTTGGAGTCCGTAGGGCGCCCGCTCGCGTGGCGGTGTAGCTCTGCGGTCGCCGACAACCTTGCGCCTACCGAAAATTGCGTTCATGCAGTTCAGGCGGCATGTTGGTATTCGTGGATGATTCCGCCGAGGCGGTCGCGTCGACGGATGGCGAGGTCCGTGGTCGTGGTTGGAAGGTCCGGTTCTGGTAGCGGGTGCAGGGGTCGGGCGTTGGCGATGCCTCGGTGGGGCCGGTGTTCGTTGTAGTGCTGCTCGTAGGCGCGCAGTGCCCGTAGGAGATGCGTCTGGTTCCGGATCAGCGTGCGGTCGAGCAGTTCGTGGCGGCAGGTTTGGATCCATCTTTCGATCATGGAGTTCATCCTGGGCATGCGCACGCCGGACAGCACGACGTCGATTGCGGTGTCGGCGAGGATGGCGTCGAACAGCGCGGAGTATTTGCCGTCGCGGTCCCGGATGAGGAAGCGGGCCTGGCAGTCGGCGTCCTGTAGGTCCATGGCCAGGTTGCGGGCGGTTTGGGTGACCCACGCTTCGGTCGGGTGCGCGGTGGCGCCCAGGATGCGGACCCGGCGGGTGGCGTGATCGATGACGGCCAGGACGTACATGCGGGTGCCGGTCAGGGTCGCGGTTTCGAAGAAGTCGGCGGCGAGGAGAGCGTGGGCCTGGGAGCGCAGGAACGTCGCCCACGTGGTGGAGTTGCGCTCGGGTGCGGGGTCGATGCCGGCGTCGTGGAGGATCTCCCAGACCGTGGATGCGGCGACCTTGACACCGAGCACGAGCAGTTCGCCGTGGATTCTGCGGTATCCCCAGGAGTTGTTCTCCCGGGCCAGGTGCAGCACCAGCGCGCGGATCGATCGGATGGTGGGCGGGCGCCCGGCCCGCTTCGGACGGGAGAGGCGGGCGTGACGTGCGGCGATCAGGTCGCGATGCCAGCGCAGTACGGTCTCGGGACGCACCAGCAGCCGGAGGTGGCGCAGCACGGAACGGGGCAGTGGCTGTAGCAGGGCGGCGAGCAGCGCCCGGTCGGCTGGAGTAAACCGGATCTTCTGGCCGTGCAGTTGTCGTTGCAGGACGGTGATCTGGTGGCGCAGGGCCAGGATCTCGGTGTCTTTGTCCCGGTCGGTCATGGGTAGCAGCCGCAGCATCGCGAGCGCGTTGGTCACACCGAGGTAGGCCAATCGAAGCAGCACAGCCAGACATCATCGCCTACTTGCCGTTCGCGCTCCACGTTGCTCCCGGACATGAGCCGGTACACGGTCCCGCGCAACGATCAAATCGGCTGTGACCAGGACGGACGAGGTTTTCGGCATCTGCAGTGCTCGATCACGGCGAGGATCGAATTTTCGGCAGGCACAGGCGGGGTAGCGCCTAGCGTGCTAGGCCATGCGTGTTAGGCTTGCTTGGTGGATGGGTATACCGAGGATGCGTTGCGTAGGGTGGTCGCCGAATATGAGGCGCGCAAGGCCGGGGCACTCGCCGAACGGGACGCGGCGTTGCGGGCGTTTCATGGACAGGGTTGGCGGCCGGTGGATTTGCAGCGGGTGACTGGGTACAGTCGCGAAACCATCCGTCAGGCGTTGAACGCGGCGGCTCGGCGTGCGGCGAATAGCAGCAGGCGCAAGGTGGCGGCCGGTGGCGGTCGCCCGCCGGTGGACTACGTGCCGTACGGCGATCGCAAGCCGTATGTCGTGGCTGATGCGTTAGAGGGACTGCGCGGGCCGACCGGGGGAGTGGTGCGGTTGCCGCATCATCTGGACTGGTCGGGAAATCCGGTTTATGACCTGGATCGTCCGGCGCGCCGGGCGTCGATGTATAAGACGGTGCTGAACGAGGCGAGCAGCGTGGCGGACTTGCGTATGTGGCTGGACGCAGAGGTGCTGATGCGGCTGTGGCCGACGTTGTGGTTGCCGCTGCGGCTGCGGCAGATGTGGGAGCGTGAGTTCCCGGCGCTTGCCGCGGCGCGTCTGTCGGCAGCGTAGCGGTGGACGCCTTCCATGAGCGTCTGGTGCGTGTTGGGTTGGCGGCGGCCGGGCGATATGGCTTTGCGCTGGCCGGCGGGTATGCGGTGCAGGTGGCTGGCTTGCTTGAGCGGCTCAGCGAGGATGTGGATCTGTTCACGGCGTGGGAGCGGCGCGGCCAGTTCGAGGCGGCGGTCGCCGCGGTGGTTGATGCCTATCGTGCTGATGGTCTCCAGGTGGAGATCGACCGTCGAGGCGATATGTTCGCGCGGCTGAGCGTCGGCGATGGCGAGCACGCCTCGAAGGTGGAACTGGGTGTGGACTGGCGCGCTAACGAACCGGTCCTGATGGCGCTCGGGCCTGTTCTGCACCCGGATGACGCCATGGCGAACAAGATGAGCGCCCTGTTCGGCCGCGCCCTCGCCCGTGATTTCATCGACGTGGACGCGGCCCTGCGATCCGGGCGCTACGACCGGGAGGCGTTGCTGCGGCTTGCCGCGCGAGCCGACCGAGGCTTTGACCGGCGCAGGTTTGCCGAGGCGATCGGGCAGGCACCGTTGCTCGACGCCGATGATTTCGCTGAGTACGGCGTCACCGGGCAAGACCTGGACGACCTGCGGGCCCGATTCAGTGCATGGCAGAACGAGTTGCTCGATCCACCCCGATGAACCGATGCACCCGGCCGACGTGTCGAGCGGCCTGGTGACGCGGACGATGGTGCACGATCTGGGAGCAGAGTGGGAGCATTGGGCCGCTCTGAACCGCGCTGAACGACGTTCAACTGCTCCCAACTGTCCGCAACGGCAGCCCGTGACCTGGGGGTGTTTGTGGTTGGGCTGGTCCGGGGGAGTGGTGGACGGTCGCTGACACGGAAGAGGTCACTGGTTCAATCCCAGTATCGCCCACCAGCAAAACAGCAGGTCATCACGCTGCTTACCGAATCATGGTAAGCAGCGTGTTCGTTGTTCCTCGTTACATTGAGAGCAAATTGGGAGCAGGCGCCGATCGGCTCCCGTTGACCAGTTAGCTCGGCGTGAGTCCCATGGCCTTTTGCCGCTGCCCGGGTGGGGGCTGTCGACGGGGTTCCGCGGCCCTCGGCGCATCTCATGTAACAGGTCGGGGAGGTGCGGTTGCGCCGCCCCTCCCACATGGATGCGGGCGGTTGTCGGTGGCTGTGAAATCTTGTGGAGAACGCGGCGGGGTCAGCGGGTCGGTGTGGGGGCTGACGGGTCGGCCTTGACGATGTGGTGTGGGCATTGCCTGCTCCTTGGATCAGCCTGGACGTATGGGTTGATGCCGAGATCTGGGACGACAAAGCCGCGACCGGGGTCGGCCGCGGCTTGAACACAGATGTGGCGGTGGTCGGTAGTGGCGGCCTGTGCCGCGGCCAGCGGTGTGCCTGCCGAAAATTACGTCCGGGCAGGTCAGGCGGCGTGTTGGTATTCGTGGATGATGCCGCCGAGCCGGTCTCTGCGGCGGATGTCCAGGCGGGTGAGACGGTCGGGATCGGTGATCGGGGCGGGGACGGCGCGCAGTGGTGCGGCCTGGCGCATTGCCTGGTGGGGTCGGTGCTGGTTGTAGTGGAGTTCGAACTCGCGCAGGCAGTGGCGCAGATGGTTTTCGTTCCAGATCAGGGTGCGGTCGAGGAGTTCACGGCGGCAGGTGCGTACCCACCGTTCCATGATCGAGTTCATCAGGGGAACACGTACGCCGGACAGCACGACGTCGATGCCAGCGTCGTTGAGGATGCGGTCGAACCGGGACTGGAATTTCGCGTCGCGGTCCCGGATCAGATACCTGACCTGTGCGCCTGCCTCGTCCAGGTCCATCACCAGGTTCCTGGCCGCCTGAGTCACCCAGACGGCGGTCGGGTGCGCGGTCGTGCCCAGGACCCGGACCCGTCGGGTGGCGTGCTCGATCACCGCGAGAATGTACTGACGCTGCCCGGTCAAGGTGATCGTCTCGATGAAGTCGACGGCCAACAGTGCCTGGGCCTGGCCGCGGAGGAAGTCGGCCCAGGTGCTGGTGGATCGGTCCGGTGCGGGATCGATGCCCTCGACCTTGAGGATCTCCCACACGGTGGAGGCTGCGACTGTGATTCCGAGGGTGGCGAGTTCGCCGTGGATGCGCCGTATCCTCAGGACGGATTCTCCCGGACCAGGTGCAGGACCAGAACGCGGATGGAGCGCACCGTCGGCGGCCGTCCGCGCCGTTTCGGTGTCGAGATGTTCGCGTGCCGCGCTCTGATCAGGTCTCGGTGCCAGCGCAGCACCGTGTCCGGTCGGACAATCAGCTGCAGCCGGCGCAAGACCGACCGGGGCAGTGGCTGCAGCAGCGCGGCGAGGAACGCCCGGTCCGCGGATGTGAAGGTCACCGTCTGCGGCCCGAGTTGGCGCTGCAGCACGGCGAGTTGATGGCGCAGCGCGAGGATCTCGACGTCCTTGTCACGATCGCTGCTCGGCAGCAGCCGCAACACGGCGAAGGCGTTGGTCACGGTCAGATAGGCCAGACGAAGCAGCACCCCGTCATCCTGCCCTCAACTTGCGCCCGGCCCGGCTGGCAGGCGCCGGCACACCTGCCCACGCCGCCTAGAACCATCACTTGCCGTCTGACCAGCATGGACGCAATTTTCGGCAGCCACAAGGCCGCCACCAACACCGCCCAGCGCCAGGTCCAGTGGCACTTCACCACCGAGGACGCACGAACCAAACTCCGCCACCTATATCCCAAAAATTAGCAGCGACGATCTACTAGGTTCTCAGAGCCATGATGGATCACGGGCTTGAGCGGCGTGCTCAGCCGGACCGGCAAGGTCGTCATCTTGCGCCCGGTCTTGGTTATATCGACCTCGGCGTTCGCCGTGTTGCGGTCTCGACTTGAGGTAATCGGTGTCAGCGGTGTGCTTCTGGTACCTGCTCTTCACCCCCTGGTGCCATGGAGCACGGCGGCGCTGGTCTCGCAGCCGGCGCACCGGTCTCCCGTACATGGTCAGTCAGAAGCACAACGCACAAGGGACCAGCGTGGGTGGAATTTTCGGCACCCACGCGGACCCGAGGACTCCCATTTCCCGCGCCGGGTCGATCAACCCTGAAGCGCGCACGAGCCGGGTGGTTCATTCGGACATGGTTGACATTGAGGACCTCGGCTTTATACCCTTCCTCTATAAGATTAGAGTAATCAACTAGCCCTCATCAGCGGCGGAGACACTACTTATGGGTACCCAGGATGTTCCATTGATCCACTTTCGGCTCGATCCCGATTCTGGGATGCCGACGTATCTCCAGCTTGTGCATCAGGTCGAGCAGGCACTGAGACTCGGCTATCTACAAAATGGCGACAAGTTGCCAACAGTGCGTGAGGTCGTTGAAAGCCTTGCGATTAACCCGAACACCGCGCTGAAGGCCTACCGGGAATTAGAGCATCGTGGCCTAGCTGTTGGGCGACCGGGTCAAGGGACCTTCATCGTCGGTACGCTCTCCAAAGTCGGGCTGCGAGAACAAACCGCGCTTAGGCGCAAGCTTCTACAGTGGATGGGCACTGCCGTGGCAGCTGGCTTGGACGAACAAGGGATGATCGCCCTGTTCAACAGCGCCCTGGGGGAATTGAGCGACCCGGGAGCGACGTCACCGACGAAGGGCCTCGCACAGATGGACTCGTTCCGTAAAGACGGGAACGAAGGCGGATTAACCGCTGGGGCGATCGCGTGAATGCCATCGACGCTGCGAATCTCGGTAAGCGGTACGGGCGCAAGTGGGCATTAAGAGAGTGCCATCTGGGAATTCCCGCTGGACACGTGGTAGCGCTAGTCGGGCCCAACGGTGCAGGGAAGACGACTCTCCTCCACCTGGCAGTTGGCCTCGCATCACCAAGCAGTGGAACTATCACCGTCTGCGACGGTGCCCAACCAGGCTCGGATGCCGCTCTCAACCAAGTGGCTTTTGTGGCCCAAGAGGCTCCGCTTTACCCCGATCTATCTGTCAACGACACTCTCAATCTGGGCCGGAAGCTTAATAATGTGTGGGATCAGCGGCGGGCGCTCAATCGCCTAGATGAGCTGGATATTCCACTGTCGAGAAAAGTACGAAAACTGTCCGGGGGACAACGGTCCCAATTGGCACTGACGATGGCTTTGTCCCGGAGGCCCGCGTTGCTGATACTTGACGAGCCGCTTGCGCGGCTGGATCCATTAGCAAGACACGACTTCCTCTCCTTCCTGATGTCTGCCGTGAGCGAAGAGGGTATCAGCGTTGTGTTCTCCTCACATGTCCTACCCGAACTTGAGCGCATTGCTGACTACCTAATAGTCCTGGCAGGTGGACAGATACAACTCGCCGGAGATGTCGAGTCGCTATTAGAGCAACACCGAATCCTTACCGGCCCGGCGGCGAATGCCAACGCAGTTGCCGAACGGCTTCCATTGGTCCAATCCCGTCACTCGGAGCGCTTGACGCAGCTTCTCACGCGGTGGTCTAGAGCGACCGATACCCCGCCGCCCGGCTGGGAAGCACACAAAGTCAATCTAGAGGAGCTAGTACTTGCGTATCTTCGTGTGCCCAACCGGACCACACATTCGGATGCATCACTTGGCTCCACGGCTCGGGGAGAACGTCAGTGACCACGACTCGCCAAGGAACCATAACCGCGGACTCAACACACTTGAAGGCGATTCACCCATGGCGCTCAATGATCTGGGCTACTTGGCGCCAGGACCGAGCCAAGTTATTTGTACTTTCAGCAATATTTGCGGCTGTTGTCGCCATTCTGTTGCTTACTGGCCTTCGGATGCGGCAAATGTGGGCGAATCTGGGGCTTAGCCAATGTTCGTCCACGGACTTTGCCTCGCACGAAAATGCGAACTCCTGCCTAAGCCAGTTACATTTGTTCCTGGAGCAGCCGCCGGCTTCGTACGTCAGCTACCTTGTGTGGGCATTGCATTTAACGCCTCCTATCATTGGCATGTTCCTCGGCGCGCCACTTATCGCGCGTGAGTTGGAGTCGGGCACATTCCGGTTCGCTTGGACACAAGGAATCGGTCGGAGGCGCTGGCTAACGGGCAAGCTCGCTGTGATCGGTATCGTGTGCGCCACCTTTGGGCTGATTATTGGCTTTCTTTTCTCCTGGTGGTATAATCTATTCGACTGGTCCGCATCAACGGGCAGCCGGTGGAGCGGGCAAGCCTTCGACCTAAGCCTGTCATTCGCTGGATGGACTGCATTTTCTTTCGCATTGGGCGCATTCATCGGGGTCCTCATGCGGCGCACTGTTGCCGCGATGGCAGTAACGGGCACTGCATCTGCCGGCTCGGCATTGCTGGCTGCCTCGCTTTTGCGACCAATGCTCGAAAGACTCGACCCTGTAATCGCGCAAAGGCCCTACATGACGTGGCACGCAGGCGAGTTGAACGTGGGCGGAAGTTGGCTCACCGACTCTAGCGGGCATCGCTTGACGAATTTGGAAACGACGGGTGTATTGCGCCAAGCCGGCAACGTTCCCCGAGGACAATTCGACCAGTGGCTCACAACGCATCACTATATTCCGTGGCTGTCCTACCAACCGGCAGACAGGTTCTGGGTGTTCCAGCTGATTGAAACCGCAATTCTGCTTGTTCTTGCCGTAGTCTTGTGCGTCGCTACAGTTCGCTGGGCACACCGGCGTTGTGCCTGCCGAAAATTACGTCCATGCTGGTCAGACGGCAAGTGATGGTTCTAGGCGGCGTGGGCAGGTGTGCCGGCGCCTGCCAGCCGGGCCGGGCGCAAGTTGAGGGCAGGATGACGGGGTGCTGCTTCGTCTGGCCTATCTGACCGTGACCAACGCCTTCGCCGTGTTGCGGCTGCTGCCGAGCAGCGATCGTGACAAGGACGTCGAGATCCTCGCGCTGCGCCATCAACTCGCCGTGCTGCAGCGCCCTGACTTGGCTCAAATTAGTGCGCACGTCGGGTCAGGTGATCGCTGTTAGGGCGATGCGTAGGTCGTGCGGGATTGGGTCTTGGGCGGTTAGGACGTGCTGACCGGCACGGATGTCGACGCTGCGGTAGCGCCGGGCGGTGGTTACGAAACGCTTGATTGACCAGCCGGTTCGGTCCTCGACCATCCGGGTCACGGCCAGCGCGGCGAGGACGATGGTCAGGTGCGCGTCGATCGATTCGCGTTTGTGGTGGTAGATCGGCCGGGCGCGTAGGTCGTGTTTGGACATGCGGAATGACTTCTCGACCTGCCAGAGCCGGTGGTAGGCGTCGATCACGAACTGCGGCGTCGGGTTGGCGATGTTGGTGATGTAGGCCTTGAGGCCGGCCAGCGCCCGGGCCTTGGCCTCCAGGGCCCGGTTGATTGATTTGGTGCCACCGGCGATCGTGACGAACCGGTTGCGTTTGACCGGCGTCGTGCCGGCCACAGCCTTGGCGGCCTTGGCGATCTGCTCGTCAATGCCGCGCAGCGTGCGGCGGGCCCGGTCGGCCTTGTACTGGTAGTAGATGACCTGATCGCGGCGGGTCTCGTTCGGCCCGGGCGGCCATGGCTGGGTGAACACGTGCCCGTCGGGGATCTCGGCATCGGGGTGTTCCTTGCGCCACGCCAGCACCTCATGCGGCACGTGGGTGAACCTCATGCCGAGAATGAACGACAATCCAGCGGCCTCGATCGCGCGCCGGTTCGCCTCGGAGACCATCCCAGCGTCGGCGACCACGGTGACGTCGGTGAGCTGGTGGGCATCACGGAACGCGGTGATTGTAGGAATCATCGTGCGGGTCTCGGCCTTGTTGCCTTCGAACGCCTCGACCATCAACGGGAAACCAGCCGCGTCGGTGAGCAGCCCGATCGTGATCTGCGGCTCGAGCCGACGCTCCTTGGAGAACCCGGGCTCGCGGAACCCGTCGCCGGCATCGGTCTCGAAGTACAGCGTCGACACGTCGTAGAGCACCAGCGACGCCGGCCCCAACGCGGCGTGCCGCGCGCAGGCCGCCGCCAGCCGCGCCCGCCACGACGAGCTGGCATAGACCGGCAAGCGGCGCTTGAGCGTCGCGTACGACACCGGCGAGAGCCCAGCCTCGGTCAGCACCCGCAGCGCGTCCAGCTTGCTGGTCGGCTCGATGATCCGCGCCAGCACCAGATCCGCCGAACACCTCGTCACCGCCCGCGGCCTCGGCAAAGCCGAGCAGGTCGTAGGCACGGCACAACGCATCCCACAGATGCCCCATCCGCGACGAGACGATCTCCAACGGCCCCGACCCGCCCACCACGCCGACCGCCTCGTCCAGGCCAAGGTCCAGCTCACCCTGCCCGGCGGCAAGCCGCGCCGCCGCGGCAGCCTTCAACGCCGCCAACTCGACCTCGTCATGCGCCGAACCGACATGCTCGATGTCACGCGCCCCGAGCCGCGAGGAGTGCACGATCTGCACCGCCGTCGCGCCCGAGCCGGTCCGCACCGTGCGCACATACGCCACCCACGCAGACTACGAACACCAGCCAGTTAGTGCGCAAATCCAGAGCCTGACCGCAGCAAAACCCCTGGTAATCGATCGGCTCAACCCGCAAGATCAATATCTTGAGCCAAGTCAGGTGACAAGGACGTCGAGATCCTCGCGCTGCGCCATCAACTCGCCGTGCTGCAGCGCCAACTCGGGCCGCAGACGGTGACCTTCACATCCGCGGACCGGGCGTTCCTCGCCGCGCTGCTGCAGCCACTGCCCCGGTCGGTCTTGCGCCGGCTGCAGCTGATTGTCCGACCGGACACGGTGCTGCGCTGGCACCGAGACCTGATCAGAGCGCGGCACGCGAACATCTCGACACCGAAACGGCGCGGACGGCCGCCGACGGTGCGCTCCATCCGCGTTCTGGTCCTGCACCTGGTCCGGGAGAATCCGTCCTGAGGATACGGCGCATCCACGGCGAACTCGCCACCCTCGGAATCACAGTCGCAGCCTCCACCGTGTGGGAGATCCTCAAGGTCGAGGGCATCGATCCCGCACCGGACCGATCCACCAGCACCTGGGCCGACTTCCTCCGCGGCCAGGCCCAGGCACTGTTGGCCGTCGACTTCATCGAGACGATCACCTTGACCGGGCAGCGTCAGTACATTCTCGCGGTGATCGAGCACGCCACCCGACGGGTCCGGGTCCTGGGCACGACCGCGCACCCGACCGCCGTCTGGGTGACTCAGGCGGCCAGGAACCTGGTGATGGACCTGGACGAGGCAGGCGCACAGGTCAGGTATCTGATCCGGGACCGCGACGCGAAATTCCAGTCCCGGTTCGACCGCATCCTCAACGACGCTGGCATCGACGTCGTGCTGTCCGGCGTACGTGTTCCCCTGATGAACTCGATCATGGAACGGTGGGTACGCACCTGCCGCCGTGAACTCCTCGACCGCACCCTGATCTGGAACGAAAACCATCTGCGCCACTGCCTGCGCGAGTTCGAACTCCACTACAACCAGCACCGACCCCACCAGGCAATGCGCCAGGCCGCACCACTGCGCGCCGTCCCCGCCCCGATCACCGATCCCGACCGTCTCACCCGCCTGGACATCCGCCGCAGAGACCGGCTCGGCGGCATCATCCACGAATGCCAACGAGCCTCACGGCCGGCTCAGCGTTACACGGGTTCCGGTGTCCGGGCCGAGGCATCGTGGTCGCAGCACCCTGGCATCGGCACTATGGGACACGCTCCCGCACCGTCGAGAAGCTGCCGGCCGAGCATGGTGTCAAAGTCGATCGCGGCACCAAGGCCATCCTCAATCACGACGACCGCTCCACCCAGCCACCATCATCGACATGCTTCGCTTGCCGTCGCATAATTCTCACGCGGAGCTGGAGGCAACGATGCACCCCGTACTGAGCGAATACCTGAACCACGCAGGCTTTGACGAGGCCCGTACCCGCCGCATGGTCAACGGACTGCGTGTCCTACAACAGATCGCCGCGCAGGGCGACCGGCCGATCACCTACGCCATCTTCGCCGAGAAGCTGCAGCCCGGCCTCGCACCACTCGCGACCGGCGCAATCCTGGAAGACATCGGACACTTCTGCAACCAGGCCGGCTGGCCGAACGTTACCTGTTTCGTCGTCTCTGCTACCACCGGCGAATGCTCGGAAGGATTCACCAAGATCTCCAGCGAGAGCCCGACAGCTGCCCGCGACGCCGCCTGGTTCGCCTACGCCGTCTACAAGAACGCGCCACGCGTCGATGACCACGACTGAACAGCCCCATCAGCGACTATGCGGTGTCTCACCGACCGGCCTGCGGACAGACGGGCACACCATCGAATCCCGGGCGCGCATTTACACCTCCCTGACTACCCGCCGCCAACCACGACGGGCGACCCCCGGTGTCACGTGCCGTGCCCGCCCAGACCACAAACGGCTACCAGTCTGATCGGGAAGCGCTCACAATCTGCTCCCAAACTGCTCCCACCCTTAAGCCACGGCTGACCTGCGGATCCTTTCACCACCCTCGATCAACAGAGTCGCCACCTCATCGTATTCAGCGCAGTTGATGCACGTTCAGGTCAGTTGAGCGCAGTTGTGTCAGCGACCGTCCACCACTCCCCCGGACCAGCCCACACACGAACACCCCCAGCTCACGGGCTGCCGTTGCGGCCAGTTGGGAGCAGTTGAACGCCGTTCAGCGCAGTTCACAGCGGCCTGCTGCTCCCACTCTGCTCCCAACGCCCCGTCGCGCGGCCTCCCGGGCCAAACTTGCCACCCGTCCATGACGGCATGATCAACGAACGGCAAACGGCCGCGGAAAAGCACCGGATCAGCGCCGACTCCTGGCTTATTAACACCCACAACCGGCGGTGGCCCGGCTCGCCGCCATGTGTAGCTGGCATGCGCTACAATTGCGGTACAAGTCATCCGGCTCCCCGTGTCCAATGGAGGCGAAAACGTGGCCGCCAGCACCTCATTCCGCATCGGTGAGACCGCAAAGAGCCTTCTCGCCGCGCGCGCAGCCGCAGAGGGAACCAGCGCCACCGCGCTGCTGGACCGGCTCATCGTCGAGGGCATCACCCAACTCGACTACCCCGGCATCGTCTTCCGCGGCCCGGCACACGACCGGCGCGCCGCGCTCGCCGCCGGCCCCGACGTATGGGAGATCGTCTCCCGACTCCAAGAACTCGACGGCAGCCAGGAACACCGAGTCGGTGTCCTGGCCGAAGAGTCCGCACTGCACCCACGGTTGATCCGGCTCGCCCTGGACTACGCCGCCGAACACCCCCTGGAAATCCGCGAACGCATCAAACGCAACCGAGACATGATCAAACGCAGCCGCAACGCCGTCACCCAGCGCGAGAACCTGCTCACCGCGTGACCAAGTTCCTCATCGACGAGATGTTCCCACCCGCAACGGCCGCGCTGCTCCGCGACACCTACGGACACGACGCCGTCCACGTCGGCGAGATCGGACTAACCGCCGCCGATGACACCCTCGTCGCCGCCACCGCCCGTACAGACGGCCGGGCCGTCGTCACCGAAAACGTCGCCGATTTCGCCGCCGAACGCGACACCGTGCTGATATTCGTACTCAAACGCAACCTGCCACCCGGCCGTGCCCAAGCAACCGGCCTCGCGGCCATGCTCGACCGATGGGCCAGCGACAACCCCGAACCGTACATAGGCCCACACTGGCCGACATAACCAAATACCCCGCACCGCTACACCTGGTGGCGGGCCGTGTGGGGTCCGGCTTGCGAATCAGTCGCAAGAGCCCGTCATTAGGTCCCACGAAAAGTGGGCACAGTGCCGGATAGCCGTCGTCTCCGCGTGGAGCGCTGGACCGGTTCAGTCGTGCGTGCTCGGGCCCACGTCGCGCGCCATCACGCAGTTGCCAAGGCCCTTGGGCCGGTCGTAGGTGAAGCCCTCGCGCTCGTACATCGTGCGGGTGCCGTTGTAGAGGAACGACGAGTTCTTCTTCCGGACTCCGCCGGTGTCGTGCGGGTAGCCCTCGACCAGGCCGCCGCCGGCCTGCGCGATCAGCTCGACGGCTCCGCGCAGGGCGATCCCCGCCAGGCCCTGACCGCGAAGGCCGCGCTCGACCAGGATGCAGGTGACGCGGTAGTCGGGCAGCCGCTCGGCAGTCGCGACGTACTCCTTGCGGTGTTGGATGCTGGGCAGTTCCTCGGGTGTTCCGTACTCCGCCCAGGCGACGGCCCGCTCGCCGTCGTAGACCAGTGCCGCGTGCGCGATACCGTCGGCCACCAGACGTTGTTTGAGCGCCCGGTTCCCCTCGGCGCTCTGGCCCTTCTCCGCACAGTCCGGATGGAACTTTGTGCACCAGCAGCTGGCGTACATGCCCTCGTTCCGCTCGACGAGAGCGGCGAAGTCGTCGAACGTCTCCGGCGTGAGCGCCTTGATTGTGAAGTCGGACATGCCGGCAACGTACCGCAGATTGCGGACGTTCGGCGTCCGGTAGCACAAGCTGCCAGGGCGGAGTAGGCGCCGTCGCGGGCGAGGAGCACGGCCGGCGTACCGAGCTCGACGACCCGAACCGCCTCGATCGAGCGTCGTCCCGAAGGACCCGTCCGAACGGCTTCCTGGGACGGGACCGTTGCGAAGCGCATCCTGAGCGTGACCTGGCATTCCGAATCGGGCACACGGACCAGCACGCTCATCGGCGGCTCTGATGCCCCTATGAGCGACCGAAAACGGCGAACGGCGGCCAACCGGTGAGAGGTACGAGTCGCTGTTCGGGCCGTGGCTGCCGAGCCAGACCGGTGTCAGTCCTCGCCACGGGCGCAATCCCCCGGCAGGTGAGAACCTCCATCGCAGCCAACGGCCGAAAGTCAAGAACAAGTAGCTCTGCACCTCACCCGGACACTCACAACGGTGGCGTGATTTCGAGCGTGCTGGGTACCACGCCAGGCGCCATCGCGGTTAGGTCCATGCCATGACGGATGGTCACCAATCCACCGGTGAGTGCGTGCGTGCCAGCACGCACGACGGCAGAGCGCGGATGCGGGATCATGGGCTCGAGACGCCGACCTCGCCGAGCCCGGCTCGTGGGGCAGTGGGTCGTGCGGAAGGTGGACCGAGGGGAGGAGGTCATGACCGGCTGGCAGGTCTTGCTGGCGGTGGTCGCTGGTGCTCCGGGGGTACTGCTCGGTGTGCTGGTGTTCGCCCGCGGTCCCAGGGTGGTCGGGGTTCTGCTGGCCGTGCTCGGCCTGCTGCCGCTCGCGCTGCTGGGCGCGGACAGCCAGACCGGCAGTTCTCCGGCGCACGGGCTGGCCCTGGTTGTCGCGGTCATGTCCGTGGCGGGATGGGTCTGGCTCTACGTGCCACCGGCCCTGGTCGCGGCATACGTTCCCGATGGTCGGCTTGGCCGTGGGTGGTGGGTACTGCCGGCCGGGTGGGGGGTCTTCCTGCTCACCTTCCACGCGGCGGTCGCCCTGGACCCGGGGAGTTACGGCAGCGGGCCGCAGCAGATCTCCGGGGTACCACCGGTTGAGGTGCCGGGCTGGGTCAACGGGGTCCTCGGCGTGGGCTCGCTCGCCCTCCTCCTCGCGTTGCTGGTCGGGTCGGTAGCCCACGTCGTGGTGCGGTTCCGGCGCGGCGATGACCTGGTACGCCGCCAGCTGAAGTGGTTCCTGCTGAGCGTCATGCTGGTGCCCGCCGTACTCGTGGTGACTTGGGTGGCGTACCTGCTGACCAACGTCGCCGATGTCGTCGTCGTCGTGGGCTTGTTGCTGGTCTATGTCAGCATTCCGGTCAGCGTGGCGATCGGCATTCTGCGCCACGACCTATTCGACATCGACACGCTGATCAGCCGGACCGTCGGCTATATCGTGCTGACCGGCGGCCTGGTCGGCGTATTCGCCGCCGTCACCGTCGTGGGCGGTGCGGTGCTAGGCCGCGGCTCTGACCTCGCGGTCGCGGCGGCGACGCTGATGTCTGCGGTGCTGTTCGGACCGTTACGTCGCCGCATCCAGGCTGTGGTGGACGCACGATTCGACCGCGATCATCGCGATGCGCTGGGCCGGCTCGACCGTTTCCTCGATGAGATGCGAGACGGCCGGGCCGACCCCGAGCAGATCGAAGGCGCGCTGCAGCAGGCGTTGCACGACCCGGCCCTGCGGGTGATGTACAAGATGACGCCCGACGACCCGATCTGGTATGCCGGCGATGGTTCACCGTCGGTACCCCCCGACGGGCGGTTCCTGGAGGTGGCCGTCGCCGGTCGGCTGCTGGCCTGCATCGCCTACGCAGGGGCCGAGCGCCGGCCGCGGTTGCTCCGGGCGGGGCTGCGCCGGGCCCATCTCCCCTTGGAGTTGGCACACTCCCGGATCGCGCTGCGGCAGGCACTGGCGGAAACCAGGGCGTCCCGAGCGCGACTTGTCGACGCCATCGATGCCGAGCGCCGACGGCTCGAGCGCGACCTGCACGACGGCGCCCAGCAGCGGCTGATCGGGATCGGGATGTCGCTCCAGCTGGCCCAGCAGCGGGCCGCCGTGGACGACCCCATGCGCCAGGCGCTGGGCTCGGCCGTTCGAGACCTACGGGAGGCCGTGGTCGAGTTGCGCCGGCTGGCCGGCGGAGTGCGTCCGCGCAGCCTGGACGAGGGCCTAACCGCAGCCGTCCGGTCACTCGTGCGTACGAGCCCCGTTCCGGTGAGCGTCCGGGTGACGACCGACGCGATCGCCGACGCGGCCGCCACTACCGCGTACTACGTCGCCGCGGAGGCGCTCGCCAACGCGCTCAAGCACGCCGCGCCGACCACCGTGGCCATCGACATCACCCATTTGGATGAGCGTCTGCTGGTGGTGGTCAGCGACGACGGCTGTGGCGGAGCGACCGAGCGACCGGGCTCAGGGCTCGCCGGCCTACGCGACCGGGTCGCCGCCACCGGCGGAGAACTGATGGTCACCAGCGCGCCCGGATCCGGCACCCGAGTGGAGGCGAGCCTGCCGTGCGGATCGTGATCGGGGAGGACTCCGCCCTCGTACGCGAGGGCCTCGCGTTGCTGTTGGCGCAGGCCGGGCATGATGTGCTCGCCCGGGTGGCGGACGCTCCTGGAGTGGTCGCGGCGGTGCTCGAGCACGTGCCCGACCTCCTGGTCACCGACGTCCGGATGCCACCGACGATGACCGACGACGGTGCTCGCGCCGCACGCGAGCTGAGGACGATTCGCCCCAGCCTCCCGGTGGTGCTGCTGTCCCAGCATGTCGAGACGAGGCAGTCAACCGAGCTGGTGTCGACCGGCGCGTTCGGATACCTGCTCAAGGACCGGATCCTCGATCTGGACGACTTCCTCGATGCGCTGCGCCGCGTCGCTGCCGGAGGTTCGGCTCTTGATCCCGAGGTGGTGGCCACACTGCTGGCGCCGATGCGTCCCGACCCCGGCTTTGCCCAATTGACAGAGCGGGAGCGCGCAGTGCTTGCGCTGCTCGCGGAGGGCCGCTCGAACGCGGCGGCGGCGCGCCGGCTGCGGACCACCGAGCGGACAGTGGAGACCCATGTTCGCCACATCTTCGTCAAGCTCGGGCTGTACGACTCCACCGACGACCACCGCCGTGTCCTCGCCGTGCTTACCTATTTGCGCAACAGCTCGTAGGGCTGCGCTACGTCGACCCTCGATGCCTTCGTGCGTAGTAGCGCCACTGCCGCGAGGGCGAAACCCAACGCCTGTGCGACGGCACCGGCCATCTCGATGAACGGGCTGAAGCTCAGCACGTGGAGAACTGCCCACGCCATCAGTCCGTAGCCGGCCAGACGCCCCGCGGTCCGGGCCCGGACCAGCGCCAGGCCGAGGACGAATGTGCCCACGATGTTACCGAGAACGAATAGCGGGCCGACCCACATCGCGCCGAGCGGATCGTTGTTGAATGTCTGGAGTACCTCGATGTTCTGGGCGGTGGCTCCGCCGGTGGTCACCATTGCCGCTTGCGTGAACGCGCCCTGGAACACCAGCGCGAAGTAGCAGATGTAGCCGGTCGCCGTCAGGACACCGCCGACGAGGCCGAGGCGGGCGGCGCGGGTGCGGGTCAGGCGCATGACGCCGAGCACTGCGGGCACGAGCAGGAGCGCGCCGAGCATCGCCGCCAGGCTCGCCCACCGCGTGATGGTCAGGTGATTGGCGGTGAGGGCGAGGCTCACCGCAGGATCGATGTCGTCCTTGCCTTGCGGGTTCGTCAGCGCGTGGCTGATCTCGGCGGCGACGATGAGCCAGGGCGCGACGAACATGGCGACGGTGATCCCGACCCGGCGCGTCGAAGCAGTTCGCGCGAACAGGTCCCGATCCTCGCCGAAGGTCGAATCGGTGGTGGTCATGTGTACCTCCTCATGTATGCGGGACTGGGTTCCACCATCCCGGGGCCCCCCTCGGCGCGCGTCGGCGCCAGCACGGCGAGCGTCTCCGCACCAGCACGCACGTGTTCTCACAAGACAGCACCCTGGTACGCAGCGCCCCGACCCGAGCCTGGTCCAACGACACCGACTCCCCTGCCCGATTTCAGCCCAGCAGAGATCCGCCGTTTCCTGGCACGGCTGCCTGTGCTGGTCCAAAGCTTGGCCACCTGATTGACCAGCGTCTTTCTCCTGTCCATGATCTGGGCTCGTGTGCGTGTCGTTGATCTACCGGCTCCTGGTCACCGTGTTCTCGTGGCTGGCCCTGTTGGCCGGATCCTCGGCGTCAAAGGATGCCGAGCTCCTGGCACTGCGGCATGAAGTCGCTGTGCTGCGCCGGGCGAACCCGAAGCCGAAGCTGTCCTGGCGCGACCGGGCCGTGCTGGCCGCGTTGACGCGGCTGCTGCCCAAGCCGTTGCGTAAGGCTCGGATCGTCACGCCCGGCACGGTGCTGCGCTGGCATCGGCGCCTGGTCGCCAACAAGTGGCGCCAGCCCACACCACCAGGACGCCCACCGATCCCCGACGAACTGGTCGAGTTGATCCTGCGGCTGGCCCGCGACAACCGCCGCTGGGGTGTCGTGCGCATCCAAGGCGAGCTACGCCGCCTCGGGCACCGCGTGGGCGCGTCCACGATCCGCAGACTGCTGCGCGCGCACCGCATCCCGCCACCCGGTACCCGTGATGACTCCTGGCGGGCATTCCTGCGTGCGCACGCCGCCACACTGTTAGCCACCGACTTCTTCCACGTCGACTGCGCGGTCACATTGCAACGGCTCTACGTCGCGTTCGTCATCGAAATCGACACACGCCGAGTACACCTGCTCGGTTGCACCGCCCACCCGACCGCGGCGTGGGCCACCCAACTCGCCCGGAACCTCGCCGACCAACTCGAACACGCTGGCCACCGCTTCAGCTACCTGATCCGCGACCGCGACGCGAAGTTCACCGCCGCATTCGACGCGGTCTTCGCCTCCATCGGCATCCAGGTCACACCAACCGCGCCACAGGCACCACAGATGAACGCCTACGCCGAACGATTCATCCACTCGGTGCGAGCCGAATGCACCGACCGGCTGCTGATCACGGGAGAACGCCACCTGCGCACCGTCCTCGGCGAATACGTCGAGCACTACAACACCGGCCGCTCCCACCAGGGCCACAACATGAGCCTGCGCGCACCCGACGACGATGCCGACGTCATACCCTTTCCAATCCCAGCCGACCAGATCCGACGCCGCAGCATCCTCGGTGGGCTGATCAGCGAATACCAGCCAGCCGCATGAAACCCCAGCTCAGACCTTGTGGCCGAGTTTTGGACCAGCACAGGCACGTCCGGTCCAGGCGCAGCACCAGGGTGCGGATCGAGCGCACCGTCGGTGGCCGGCCGCGCCGTTTCGGTTTAGAGAGGTCCGCGTGCCGCGCTCTGATCAGGTTGCGGTGCCAGCGCAGGACCGTGTCCGGCCGGACGAGCAGATGCAGCCGACGCAAAACGGCCCGGGGCAGCGGCTGCAACAGGGCGGCGAGAAACGCCCGGTCCGCAGGTGTGAAGGTCACTGTCTGCGAGCCGAGTTGGCGCTGCAGCACCGCCAGTTGGTGCCGCAGCGCGAGGATCTCGACGTCCTTGTCACGGTCGCTGCTCGGCAGTAGACGTAACACGGTGAAGGCGTTGGTCACGGTCAGATAGGCCAGACGAAGCAGCACCTCGTCATCATGCCCTCAAGTTAACGCTCAAAGATCGGTCCGCGGACGCCGCCCGCTGTGATATCTTGTGATATCAGGAGGTGTGAGATGGCTGACGTGCTGATCCGCGACATTCCCGACGAGGTCGTCGCCGCGGTCGACCAACGCGCCGCCCGCCTGGGGGTGTCCCGGACCGAATACATTCGCCGACGGCTAGCCCAAGACGCCGCGGGCCTGCCGGTGTCGGTGGCCGACCTGCGTGAATTCGCCTCTGCCTTCGCCGATCTGACCGAGCCGTCGGTGATGGGTGGCGCATGGGATTGAGTGCCTGGCTGATAGACAAGTCGGCCCTGATACGACTGGCCGACAGCCCGGATGCCACCGAGTGGGCCAACCGGATCGAGCGTGGCTTGGTGCGCATCACTACAGTCACCCGGCTCGAGATCGGCTACTCCGCGCGTTCGGCGGCCCAGGCCCGCGCCGCCGCCACCACCGCCCCGCTTGCCGCGATGCCGGTCGAGTACCTCACCCCGGCGATCGAAGATCGGGCAGTAACCGTCCAGATACTGCTGGCCGACCGGGGCCACCACCGGGCGCCATCGATTCCAGATCTGATCATCGCGGCCACCGCTGAACTCGCCGGCCTGACCGTGCTGCACGTGGACAAGGATTTCGACCTGATCGCCGACATCACTGGCCAGCCGGTAGAACGACTCGCCACATAAGACTCGACCACCCGCATGAGGGCGACACTCACCAAGGTTCCGGAAACATGGCGGCCGGTCGACGACGGCCTGGTGCGGAGCCGGTTCAGCCGGCGTAAGACTGTCCGGGGCAAAGGTTGCAGCAGCGCGGCGAGCAACGCCCGGACCGCCGGTGTGAAGGACACCGTGCGCGGCCCGCGTTGGCGTTGCAGCACGGCGAGTTGATGGCGCAGAGCGAGAATCTCGACATCCTTGTCACGGTCGCTCATGGGCAGCAGACGCAGGACGGCGAATGTGTCGGTCACGGTCAGATAGGCCAGACGTAGCAGCACCGTCACGTCACGCTCGCAATCTACGCCCGCCCCTGCCCGCTGGAGTCGCACGATCGCCACGCCCGCCGCTAGAACCATTTACGCCGCCTGACCAGCACGGACCGAATTCTCGGCAGGCACAACCCCGCGCAGCACGGCGAGGTCAGTGATCGCTTCACCGCCGTCGGCGAGCATCGTGGCCAGGTCGAGGGCGACCCGCCCCCGGTCATGACCACCGGCCCGACGCCCCGCCACCGCGAGAGCGTCACTGAAACCGCTGGTCAACCCGGTCACATCGGCGATATCCGTCAACAGACGGGTCCCCGCATGCGAGACCACACCACGACCATCCGCGCTGACCTCGACACGCGGACGCGCACCAGTACCATGCATCTCGAAGGTGCCTTCCGTGACCGGACGATCTTGCCGTAGACAAGCCAGATCATCCCAGACCAGAAGGCACTTTCACATTCCCCGACTACATCGCCAGACCACGCTCATGAAAGACGCAGGCTAACGCCAAGGTCACGGGCTATCCGCCGGAGCGGCGAGTCCGACGATTGGACCAGCGCCAGAGCGTCCTTACGGAACCGTTCGATGTACTGCGAAGAGCGCCCCACCAGGACATCCTTCCTCCCGGCTCTCGTGCCAGGGGATAAGGGTGTGTAGAAATAACGGCTGATCTACCGATCAAGGGAGAGCAGCCAGATGACGACCGAGACCCCCGAGACCTTCGAGACTGCTGAGGCTGTGGCTGGGCGTGAGCCGGCGGGTGCGGTGAGCGATGAGCAGTTGATTGCGATGCTGGTCGATCGGGCTCGTGGTGACGGGCTGAAATTGACCGGTGAGGGTGGGCTGTTGCAGCAGCTGATCAAGCGGGTTCTGGAGTCGGCGTTGGACGGTGAGATCACCGACCATGTCGGCTACGACAAGCACGATCCGGCAGGTCGGGGTGGCGGTAATACCCGCAACGGTAGCCGGACGAAGACGGTGCTCACCGACGTCGGCCCGGTGCAGGTGCGAGTGCCGCGGGATGCGGCGGGCACGTTTGAGCCGCAGATCGTTCGTAAACGCCAGCGCCGTCTGACCGGGGTCGACGATATGGTGCTGTCGCTGTCGGCCAAGGGGCTCACTCACGGTGAGATCGCCGCCCACTTGGCCGAGGTGTATGGCGCTGAGGTGTCCAAGCAGACCATCTCCACGATCACCGACAAGGTCCTCGAGGGCATGGCCGAGTGGCAGAACCGGCCGCTGGACCCAATCTATCCAGTCATGTTCATCGATGCGATCAATGTGAAGATCAGGGATGGGCAGGTCGCGAACCGACCGATCTACGTGGTCATGGCCGTGACCGTTGATGGGCACCGCGACATGTTGGGGGATTTGGGCCGGCGACGGCGGTGAGGGCGCCAAGCACTGGCAGCGGGTGCTGACCGAGTTGAAGAACCGCGGCGTGGCCGATGTGCTCATGCTGGTCTGCGACGGGCTAAAAGGCCTGCCCGACGCGGTCGCGACGGTGTGGCCACGCACCATCGTGCAAACCTGCATCGTCCACTTGCTGCGTAACTCGTTTCGGTACGCGGCCCGCCAGGACTGGGACAAGATCGCCAAAGCGCTGCGCCCGGTCTACACCGCCCCGACCGAAGACGCGGCGACCGAACGGTTCACCGAGTTCATCGACGCCTGGGGCACCAAGTACCCGGCCATCGTGAAACTGTGGTCGGATGCGTGGGCGGAGTTCGTTCCGTTCCTCGCCTTCGACGTGGAGATCCGTAAAGTCATCTGCAGCACGAACGCCATCGAGTCCGTCAACGCGCGTATCCGCAAAGCCGTGCGCGCCCGCGGACACTTCCCCACAGAACAAGCCGCACTGAAATGCGTCTACCTGGCGTTGATGAGCCTCGACCCCACCGGCACCGGCCGCCGCCGCTGGACCATGCGCTGGAAAGCACCGTTGAACGCGTTCCAGATCGCGTTCGAGGGCCGGCTCACCCCGGCCAACCACTGACCAAAACAACAACCAAGATCAGCCGTTAACTTGACACTCCCGGGGATAAGGGCGTCCGGTCCGAAGGGGGAGGCTCAGCCAGGTGGTTGATGACAACCATTGGGACCGTCTTCGGCGTGTATGGAATGAAGGCGCCGACCGGCGCCGAAGTAGGGATGATGGCAGAGGCGATGGCAGAGGATAGAGAGTTTGTAGCCTTCGTGGAAGACTATTGGGACCGGTATCTCCGGTTGGCCCGGTTGCTGACTGGCAATTCGCATCTAGGCGAGGAGCTATTGCAGGACACCCTGGTCAGGCTGTATGTGCGTTGGCGGCGGCTGTCCGATCGCGATCCGCATGCGTACGTTCGCCGAATGCTCGTCAACGGCAACGTGAGCTGGTGGCGGCGTCGGCGTCGGGAGCAGCTGGTCGAGTCGCCGCCCGGTGACCGGTCGGACGAGCAGCCGCAGGCGGCGTAAGACTGTCCGGGGCAGGGGCTGTAGCAGCGCGGCGAGGAACGCCCGGTCCTCCGGTGCGAAGGACACTGTGCTCGGGCCGAGTTGGCGTTGCAGCACGGCGAGTTGGTGGCGCAGGGCGAGGATCTCCACGTCCTTGTCACGATCGCTCATGGGCAACAGGCGCCGGGCGGCGAAGGTGTTGGTCACGGTCAGATAGGCCAGACGAAGCAGCACCGGACCATCATGACTGCCGGCCACGCCCGACCCGGGTGGCTGACGAGAGCCATGCGCCACTCCCGCCCGGAACCGTCGAAAGCCGCCTGACCGGCACGGACGGAATTTTCGGCATTCACAACCTTCGACGAGATCATCGTCACGGACTTCCGGCCCTGTGCCGGGCCGCCTGCCGCGCGCAGGCTCGTTCATGGCGGTGGTGGTCACCGTGGGAAACCAGAGCGGAGTGGATCAGTATGCGCGTGGTGTCGGAGAGCCAGCTGGCAGAGGTGCTGGGACGGCTGCCGGGAACGCCCCGGGTGGTGGCGAGCGGAAACGAGGTAGCGCCGCTGCGGGCGCTGTCCGTGCTCGACTCCGCCGTCGCCGAGTACCGGCTCTACATGCTCAACGCGCCGAGAGGTATCCCGGACCGGGACGGGGTCACGTACGAGACATCGTTCGTCGGCGCCGGGATGCGGGACCATCCGAGGCTGGTGTACGTCCCGTGCCGGCTGTCGCTGGTGCCCGTGCTGCTGCGCGACCACCTCACGCCCGACGTCGTCGTCGTGCATACCACCCCGCCGTCATCCGGGGCGGTCAGCCTCGGTGTGGAGGTCAACATCCTGCCCGCGGCGATCGAGGCGGTGCGCAGTCGCGGCGGCATCGTCGTCGCGCAGGCCAACCGGCAGATGCCGGTGACCTTCGGGGACGCGGTGCTGCCCCTCGACGCGGTCGACTACCTGCTGGAGATCGACGAACCGCTTCCGGCATCGCGGGCGGCCGAACCGGACCCGACGGCCGCTGCCATCGGAGCCCGCGTCGCCGCGCTCGTGCCGCCGGAAGCCACGCTGCAACTGGGAATCGGCGCCATCCCGGACGCGACCCTGCACGCCCTGGGCGCCCACCGTGGCCTACGCGTGTGGTCGGAGATGTTCAGCGACGGCGTGCTCGCGCTGGAGAAGGCGGGCAGCCTGGACCGGGACACGCCGATCACGGCGTCGTTCTGCTTCGGCTCGGCGGAACTCTACGACTGGGTCGACGGCAATGCCCGCATCCGGCTGCTGCGTACCGAGAAGACCAACGACCCGGCCCTCATCGCCAGCCACCCCCACCTGGTGTCCGTGAACAGCGCGCTGGAGGTGGACCTGTTCGCTCAGGCCAACGCCAGTCGGATCGGCACCCGGGTCTACTCCGGCTTCGGTGGGCAGACCGACTTCATCGTCGGAGCGCTGCACTCCAGCGGCGGACAGGCGATCATCGCGTTGCCGTCGTGGCATCCGCGAGCCGGCGTCTCGACGGTGGTGCCGTTGCTGTCCGGGCCGGTCACCTCCTTCCAGCACAGCGCGATCGTCACCGAGCAGGGCTGTGCTGCGGTGTGGGGTCGTGACTGCGTCGACCAGGCGCAGCAACTCGTTGATCACGCGGCCCACCCGGACGCCCGGGACGGGCTCCGCGAGGCGGCTCGCCAGCTTGGCCTGCAGTTGCGCTAACGATCTTGTGCGCGATAGGCCCCGCGTTCGGCCACCAGGGTCTCCTCGGTGCGGTTCTCGCCATGGTCGACGAACGCGCACCTCGGCGCGAGCCCGAACGTCTGCTTGAACGCGGGGCCGGCATGTACCTTCTCGGAACGCAAGGGGCACCAGGGTGGAGTCGATGTCCCGTCACGCTCGGGATCCCCCGAAGCGGCCGACGCCGCGCCCAGACTTTCGTTCATTGCTCCGCGGCGACGAGTGCGTAGCGCCGGGCCGGGTCGAGTGAGGCGATGAAATGTACGAGATCCGCCGGAACATCCGTGCCGTAGCACTGGCCCACGAACCAACGGATCTCGTCGACCGTCACTCGCGTGGCCACCGCACCCCAGTCCACCTGCTGGCCGGCCAGCTCGTTCGCCTTGATTGCCCGGTGCAGCAACCGCCATGCCTTCGTGCTGGCCGACGGGAATTCGGGCCCGATCCGTTTCGGCGTGTTGCCGATGTTGAACTCACCGCCCCAGTCAAGCGCTTCACCCCCGCCAAGCTCCCCGACGTACACGTAGTAGCCCGACGTACACGTAGTAGAAGGTCACGGGCGCCATGGTAGAGCGCCGCGTCCGCAGCCCCGAGGTTCACGGAATCGCGGACCCTCCCGCATGCTCGCCTGCGGCGACCGCCGGTCCACCCATCCCGACTACCGACCGACCTGGGCCGCGCCAAGCCCGGCTGTGCCGCTGACGAGGCGGTGCGCGACGATCAACAGGTGCAGCGTTGCAGGAACACCGCCCAGCCATCTGAGGTTCGCTCGGGCGCGGGATCGATGCCGGCATCGTGCAGGATCTCCCACACCGTCGATGCACCGACCTTGACACCAAGCACGAGCAGCTCACCGTGGATGCGCCGGTACCCCCATGAGCTGTTCTCCGGGCCAGGCGCAGCACCAGTACAGGGATGGAGCGGATGGTGGGCGGCCGCCCGGCTCGCTTCGGGCATGAGAGGCGGGCGTGACGTGCGGCGATCAGGTCGCGATGCCAGCACAGCACGGTCTCGGGGCGCACCAGCAGCCGGATCTGCCGGAGCACGTCGTGGGGGAGTGCGTGCAGCAGAGCGGCGAGCAGCGTCCGGTCAGCGGGGCTGAATCGCACCTTCTCGCCGTGCAGTTGCCGCTCGAGGATCGTGATCTGGTGGCGTAGAGCGAGGATTTCGGCGTCCCTGGTCCGGTCGCTCATGGGCAGCAGCCGCAGCATCGCCAACGTGTTGGTCACGCCGAGGTAGGCCAGTCGAAGCAGCATAGTGCGGCATCCTCGCGCAGCTACCGTCGGTGATGCCATCTGCTGCGGAGAGGGAGAACGGCAGGAGATCCGTCGCCACGATCGAACCTGTCATGACCAGGATGGACGGGGTTTTCGGCACCCTCACCGCCGCAGCGACCGGCTCGGTGGCATCATCCACGAATACCGACACGCTGCCTGAACTGCACGGACGTAATATTCGGCAGGCACAGGACCGACATACCCCTCCAATGCACCCGAACCACCCACCTGAGCAGGCTCGATCTCACCCTCGCGGCATAGACCGAATTAGGCAACAGAGTCGCACACTGTCGCGCAACGAATACCTGCGCCGCAAGTTCGAAGAGGGCACCGGTCCTGCAGGCGAGCGGACAGTCACGAGGACTGGCAACGATCCGCGGAGGTCTTCGCTGATCGACGAATCTGCATACGTGCGGCTCCAACTGGGCCAGGCCGCGACCCGCGACCCGCACCGACCCCAACCGGCAAGCCAAACGCCTCATCGGCCAGCTCCACCAACTCGGCTTCCAGGTCATCCTCAAACCCGCCGGCAGGGCCATTTTCGATGGAGTCCCAAAGAATCAAGCTAGCGCCGACGCGTCTTCGAGGATCGTTTTGAGCACTTCAAGGTTTTGTGCTACAGCGTGCTTGATGGTGTGTCTTGCGACGCCCGCGAGCGCGGCGCGCGGTCCGGACACTGTGAGTTCTACGTTGTTGACTAGCCGGGTTGCGTCATCCATCGGCCCGAGCAGGTAGGTGGAGTTGCCGCCGAATGCGCCTAGTCCGCCGTGAAACACGAGGCGGCGATCGGGTTCATACTCGATAACCGCGATCGTCTCAGTCATCGGGTGGGGCAGGCTCCGGATTTGCCGGTAGATGGTCCCGGCGCCGACAGCGCCAGGGCTGACCTGCTTTGTTTGGCGGATCGCGTAGTTCCACCGGGGCAGGTTTTCCAGGTCGGCGAGGTAGGTGAACACGGCGGACGCCGGACGTCGGATCAAGACCTCGTTGCTAAACTGGATCATCGTGTTCTCCCTTCTTTCTGTGTCGTGTTATTGGATGTTGGGGATTGCGGTCGCCGAACGAATCGGCGTGGCGCGTAAAGGGCCGTCATCGGGTCACGCTCGCGGGCATCGCGGGATTGTGGTCATCGGGTGCGATCGGTCGCCCTGTCCGACGCGATCGTCCTGATGTCGGCCGGGTGGCGGTGCGCAGCCGCACCGCCTGGCCGGCGGGCTTGTTGGTGGTGAGCGCCCGCAGGTAGGCGATGACCTGGTAGAGGTCGTGCCCCAGGGCGGCCGCGTCCAGTTCCTGGTACATCCGCTCCTCGATGTCGGCGACTTGTGCGGCCGTTCGGGCGCCGCTGGGCGTGAGGGTCAGGGTGACGGTGCGCCGGTCCTGTGTGGCCTCCACGCGGCTGACCAGGCCGGCGGTGACCAGACGGTCGATGAGTCGGCTGGGGTTGGTGCCGCTTTCGCAGACCAGCAGTTGACCCAGCGCGGACAGGGTCAGCGGTTGCCGTTCGGCCAGCAGGCGCAGCGCCTCCCCCTGTGACGGGGTAATCCCGAGCGGGCGTAGCGCCTCGGCGAGTTGTCGGTTGCCTTCGCGCTGGGCCGCCAGGATGAGGAAGCGGATCTGCTCGGCCGGTCGCACCGGTCTCACCGCCCCATCGTCTGGGCCGCTCGGGCGGTGGCCGCGTTCAGCCGGGCGGCGGCGCCGGGGTCGTGGGCGGGCAGCACGACCAGGTCGGGGTAGGTCTGCTTGAGCACGCCGATCTTGCGGTTCACCTCACGGTTATCTCGGCGCGAGCCGACGCCGGGCACGTGCCCGGCCTCGAGCAGGTGCACGTCGTAGGTGACGTCGCCGACCATGAGTAGTGGCGCCACGCCCGGCTGGCGCACCAGCATGGAGATCGACCCGGGGGTGTGTCCTGGGGTGGGCAGCAACACCACGCTGCCGTCGCCGAACAGGTCGTGCGCGGTGGTGAACGGCGCCAGGCTCGGGTCTGTGGTCGGCCGCAGCGTCACCGGCTTCCAGCGTAGGCCGGGCAGCTTGATGTGGTTGACCAGCAGGCCCTTGAGCTCCGGCTTCGGTTCATCGAGGGTGGCCAGTTCGGTCTGGGTGAGCACGACGTCGGCGACGCCCCGCAACTCAGGCAGCCCGCCGATGTGGTCCTGGTGCAGGTGGGAGATGACCGCGGTGCGCACGTCGTTGATGTCGTAGCCAATCTTGGCCAGCTGCGCGGTCAGGGTCTGGTCGGCTGCGATGTCGAAGCGCGCCAGCCGCTTGAACAGCAGCCCGCCCAGTCCACCCTGTGGGAAGTAGCCGGGGTCGGTCACCGACGCGCGGTCCTGGCCGGTGTCGAACAGGACAAGACCATCGCGGTGCTCGATCACATAAACATTGATCGGCCGGTACCCGGTCCAACGCCGGGAGGTGATCGCCCACCACAGCACTGGGGTCCGGCTGGATTTGATGTGCTCGGGGTGGATGTCCACCTGGCCAGTGCTGACCACGGACACACGGGCGATCGGGTTGGTCGAGCTCATCGCTTCTCCTTGAGTTAGATGTTGTGTCACTAGATTACACGACATCTAATCGCCTTCAAGCCGTCCGTTATATGACCGGCGGCACAGGCGACCACCATGAGCTACCGGCCGACCCGCCTGCCTGCAGCGCCAGGGCTCCTGCGGAAACACCCGCATCAGCGCCAACAACACGACTGAGTGGCATGGGGCGGCTTCACCGTGTGTCTCGACCAGCGCGCGGCAATGTCGGCTTCGACCCCGCGCCAAAACGCGATGCCGGCCACACCCCGACCAGCTACCTACGCAGCCAACCGGAAGCCATTCTGGTCACCGACTTCGTCATCGCCGACCGAGTACGGGGGCTTGTCCGACGGCCACAGTTGCGGTCATTTGAGAGCAACTCGGCGCCGTTAAGCGCGGCGACTCGCGAACGGTGTAGACAGAAGCGGAGGCGTGTCGAGGGGCTGCTGAGGATTGAAGTGGGCATTCACCACGCGTTAGTGGCGCGAAATCCACCGGTTCGGGTCGAAACCGTACATGCGAACGAGCGCACCCGGTGACCCGGCTGTTTTTGTCTCGCGGCACCGTCATCCGTCGGGAGCCGATGGGCCCGGGCTGGGAGACTCGGCTGGCGGCGCATCTGCTGTTGCTGGCCGAAGCCGAGCGGGGCCTGGGCGGTCGGCGACCTCCGAGCCGCCCTGCGTGCCCTCGACGCAGCGCAACGAGAAGTCTCAACCCGCCAACGCCCCTGGCATCGGGCCGTGATCTTGGAACGCGCGGCACAGTTATATCTGGCTGGCGGTATGGAGCACACACCGCATACGTTCTACTCGCCGAGGCCAGTTCCTCGACGTCCCAGATCACCGAGGTGCTGCCACTGCTGTACCTGCACCCTGTCGAGCACGATTTCGTGCCCGCGTTGCAGCAGTTCCTCGGCACCAGCTCGCGCCTGTCCGCGGCCACGAACACCCGGCTCACCGCGCAGTGGCAGGACGAGGCGCCGCGCCTTCGGCGACCGGGACCTCTCCGGCGTGCACTGCGTCTACCTGTGGGCCGACGGCGTCCACCTCAACGTGCGCCTCGATGAGGCGAAACTGTGCCTGCTGGTCATGGTCGGGGTGCGCGCCGACGGCCGCAAAGAGTTGTCGCGCTAGCCGAGGGCTACCGCTAATCGACCGGGTCGTGGGCCGACCTGCTACGCGACTGCAAGCGCCGCGGCATGCACGCCCCGGTCCTCGCCGTCGGTGACCGCGCCCTCGTGTTCTGAAACGCGCTGCGCGAGGTGATCCCGACCACCAAGGAGCAACGCTGCTGGTTCCACTAGATCGCCAACGTGCTCGCGTCGCTACCGAAATCTGCGGGACAGGCCGTAGCGCCGGTACCAGCGCACCGCGACCGTGATCACTTCAGCGGGAAACGGGAAGGCGGCGAAGCCGACCGTGACGCCGGCAGGGACGTCGGCGAGTTAAAACCTCACGCCAGATCCTGGCCATCCATAGTCGACCAATGCAACTGTGAAGGTGGCTTTGCGGCTCAGCGATTGTGGAGTCGTTCTCCCCGGACCGCGGTCTAGCCCGCAATGCAACTGGCTGAAGTGGATGCCTTCGCTCTGATCTGTCGACCGCCGGTCCGGGATGCAAACAGTCGCCGGACCGACAGGGCGTGTCCCGATAAGGGCCTTGCTGCAACAAGGGCACCGTCACAGTTCTGACCGCACTGCCGGACCGGCGATGGCCGACATCAGGTCCGATGCGACGGAGGATTTGTCTCCGCGCGTCGGACCTGGGCCGAGTCGATGCCAACAGGCGGCACCAGGACGTACCGGCCGTCCTACCCGACCCGATCCGGGGTGAACGTCGGCGCCGAGGTGGCCGGCGTCGGCGGGGCGGTCGTGCGAGTGAGCACGACCAGGTTGACGATGATTGCGGGAACCAGGACGATCAGCAGCGGCGCCAGCACCTCGTGACGGGAGAGGGTCGGACCCGTGGAGAACTTCTCCCAGCGCGCAGCGGCGATCGTCCCCGCCAGAGAAGCCCAGAGGAGGGTCTCCAGCGCAGCCAGCCACTCGCGGTTGCGAATGTGGAAGCCGCTGGCCATCAGCGAGATCACCGCGATGCCGATCCCGGCGAGCGGTGTGGTCCACTCTCCCCGGTCGGCGACGAGCGGTACGACGAGACCCACCGCAGCCGCGATCTCACAGACTCCGATGAGAATCGTCATCCCTCGCGGTACCCGGTCAAATCCGACCCAGCGATCGATTCCCCTGCCGATGATCTTCGGCAGGCCGGCCATGAGGAAGAACAGCGCGAGGAACACCTCGGCAATCCAGACAATGGTGTTGAACAAGGCGGAACTCTCCTAGTCGCTTGGGTAATCAATCCCTGTACCAGCTAAGTCGGATCCGCCACGACGAACGTGACCGCCAAGGCCTTGGCGCAACCGGCACCCGTGATGCGCGTAGGCCGGGCCGGAGCCGCGTTAGCCGGGCCAGAGCCGACGACCGAATTCCGGGGACCGATCTGCCTTGGACTCGTCACATTTGCCGGGCGCGATTCGACATATGGGTATACGCGGAATCGCCGTGTGCACCAGAGAACGGAAGTCAACGCCGCGCTCACACGCTGGCGGCATCGAACTCGAACTGTCTCGGATTGTGGCCGCGTTCGTGCAGGGCGTGGTATGAGGAGGAAAGAAAGCATGGGAATCCGGCGAGTGCTGGCCACCGTCACGGGCGGTCTTCTCGGCCTGGTCGCGGTCGGGCTGTCGGTGCTAGGCGTGGTGGCGCTGAACGCGACGCACCACGACGGCGGTTTTGTTCCGCTCGGGCACGCCACCTTCGGTGCCGATGGGTACGCGGTGGTCTCCGAACCCTACGACTGGGGCGTGGCCCGGTACGCGGTGAAGTTCGGCACGGTCCGGGTGCGGGTTACCCCGGACAACGGTGCCGGTGCCATGTTCGTCGGCCTGGCCCGCCCCGACGATGTTCGGCGTTACCTTGACGGCGTCGGTTACGCGACCGCGCACCCGGCGGGAACCTACCAGGTCGCATACACCCGGCACGACGGTACGGCGCCGTCCACGGCGCCGGGCCGCGCCGGGGTGTGGACCGCCCAGGCCAGTGGCTCGGGCACGTTGACGCTACGGTTCGCCGCCAGTGCCCAACCAGGCGACCGGGTGCTTGTGGCCATGAACGCCGACGGCTCCCGGTCGGTTGGCGGCCGGGTCGAAACGGCCGCGACCATTCCCGCGCTCGGCCGCATCGCCGTCGTGGCGCTGGTCGCCGCGGTGGTCCTGCTGACCATGTCCGCAATCCTGATCTTCCGCTCACTCCGCGCTCGAGTAAACGCATGATCTCCTTCGTTGTGGGGCCCTCGACTCGGCGACGTGCGACATAGGCGCGGTTGGCGGGATCGGTCCTTATGCGGGCGATCGTGGGCGTGCTCGCGCAGTTGCTGGGTGTCCCGACAGGCGGCGATGATGCTGATCTGGCGGGAGGTCAACGGCTTGCGAGCATCGATGCCGAGGTCGATCGTGCGCACCGGCGCGATCAGCGCGTTGACCACGCAGGTCCGTGACAGCCAGCCCGAGCACTGCCCGGGCGATCCGCGCGGCGTCGAGATGATCGCTCTTGCCGGTGTTACTGCGGCAACTCCTAACTCGAGGGAGGTCGTGATCGGCGTCGACCCGGGAGCTCGCCGCGAGGCAGGCCTGTAACGGGGCCGAGACGAGCGGCCACGGGTCGGGCCGGCTCCTGATTAGGCAATCAAGGTGAAGGACCGGGTCGACGTCGCCGGCCACGCGAGTGGACAGCCGGGAAAGGACCTCTACGGGCCAAGCGGTTCACGAGTCACACCCCACGCGACAGACGACGCCAACCCTGCCCGGCCAGTCCCAGACCAGCCACCCCCACGACTTACAAGCGGTTCATACCGCGCCGTGGACGAACGGGGCGATACAGTTCGAGTTCGATCCCGCCGGCGTGGTGAGCGCGGCGTTGACGCTCGCGTGGCCGCGGCGACCGGCCTGTCCCCGCGACCACTCCTCGGATCGCGGGGAGGCGTCAATCGACTGCTACTCGCCGATGCGCAGCCCGGCGAGTTTGTCGGTGTCGAGGATCAGGTCGATTTCGGCGATGCGTTCGTTGACGACGGTCACGCCGACCACGGCCACGACGCCGCTGCGGGTCTTTGCGACGATACCGGCGGCGCCGTTGACGATGGCTGGCCGGCACAGTGTGGCAAAGCGCGGACCATGCGCGGCGGCGTGCTCGGCTACGTCGATGGCGCCGCTGAGCAACGCCGGTGCCAGCCACGTGCGCGGCCCGGTGTCGACCCGGAAGACGACATCGGGGTGGAGGATCTTGATCAGCTCCTCGAAGTCTCCGGCCCGCGCCGCGTCGAGGAAAGCCGCGGTGATCCGGCGTTGAGTGGGTAGATCGGCGTCCGGTATCGACGCGGTGCCGCGGACGCGCCGGCGTGCCCGGCTGGCCAACTGACGGGTGGCCACCGGCGTGCGCTCCACGATCCGTGCGATGTCATCGAACGGGACACCGAACATGTCATGCAACACGAAGGCCAGCCGTTCGGCGGGTTCCAGGCTCTGCAGGACGACCAGCAGCGCCAGGCCCACCGAGTCGGCCAGAAACGCGGCGTGCTCCGGGTCGGTGTCGTCACCGTCGGCGGCAACCAGCGGCTCGGGCAGCCATGTCCCCGCCGGCGTCTCCCGCCGTGCCTGACGGGCGCGAAGCATGTCGATGCACACCCGACCGACCAGCGTCGTCAGCCACCCGTTGATGTTGTCTATCGTGCTGCTGTCCGAGCGCGTGGTTCTGATCCACGCCTCCTGGAGGGCGTCGTCGGCCTCGGTCAGCGAGCCGAGCATCCGGTACGCGACCGCCCGCAGGCGCGGACGCTGCTCGGTGAACCGATCGGCGAACCACTGCTGATCGTCCATGGCGGCCTCACCGCGATCCTTCAGAGTTGGGGTACTCGGGGCCCCGAGACCGTCCGATACGGCGGCCGGGCAGGCCCGGGCCGCCTCGTGAGGAGAGCCGCACTACAGGCCGGGACAGCGCTGTGTAGGTCGTCCTGCCGATAGTCGCGGCGATCAGCGACTGCGTGAGCTGGCTCTGTTGCATTGAGCCATCCCGTATTGTCATCGCCGCAAATCCTCTTTTGGGCGCTCCGCCACGGCACACCTCCGGCCGCTGAGGCACGGCCTTGCGCCCGGCGATACATCAGCATTCGTCGATTCTTGATTGCGTGACCGAGCATGCGATCCCGATCTTGCGAGAAGCCTTCCGGTCCAAGATCTTGACGACCGCTGAATGCAACGGAGCCACCGGTGCTGTCCAAACGGGGGATCCAGGCGTCGTGGAGTGCGTCATCGGCCTCCGCCATCGAGCCGAGCATACGGTCGACGACCGCCAGAAGCCGTGGGCGGTTTTGCTCGAACTGATTGGCGAACCACATCATCTCGGCCAGCCGGGTATCACCGCCTGAGTCGCTATTCGGGGCCTCCGGCTCCATGTGGTCGGTCACAGTCGCACCGACTTGCGGTACTTCGGCGCCCAGACGCGTCGATAGATGAGCCGTGCCGGCACGGGGAGCACGCCGAGGATCTTGCGCTGCACGTCTTGGCCCGTGTCCTCAAGTACCCATGGAAGGTACTCCGCGGCTCCTGCGATACCCCCGATTTGCTGGCGGATGTGCTTGCCGAAGTCGTCCCAGCCGGCCTGCCCCAGGCGGCGTTCGAGCAGCGGCAGGGCCTCGGTCTCTTCGTGCATCATGTGCGTGGCCAGCCTGCCGCCAAGTGTGGTCAAGGCCGTCATCAGCTTATCGGTGTTGGTGTGCTTGACAGCCTCGTCGATGGTCTCCAGGAGTGGATCCAGGTCGGCATGCTCGGCTTCCATTTCGTCGAGAATGAGTTGCTCGTCGTGCTGGCTGACGGCGCGGAGCCGCGGCCACAGCCCGGTGTCCTCGGCCGTGTGGTGGGTGTGGAGCTGGGTGCTGAAGGTTCGCCATGTGGCGGCGACGGCGGGCGATATGGTCGGGTCGCTGGACAGCGCCTTCTCCATTCGAACAAGGTCGCGGTTGAACGCGTCGTGGGCGGCGTACATCATCGTGAAGTCAACGTCGCCGGCGTTGCCGTTACGGCGTTCCCACGCCTCGGCTTTAGTTTCGCGGGTGGGCTGGTGCTCGGGCATGAGGCTCTCCTGGGTGATCTCGTGCCGGTTGGGTCAGTGGCTGCCGAACGCCTCGCGGCGGATCATCTGCAGCAAGGTCGGGGCTCCGGTGGTGGTGTTGACGGCGACAAATCGGCCGAACCACTCGCGACTGGTGCCCAGCGCCAAAAGGGCGGCCGCGAGATCGGCCCGACTGGTGAAGATGCGTTCGGAGCGATTCTCGGCCAGCTCGTAATCACTGGCCTTGGCTGCGTCGAACAGTCCGCCGGGCCGCAGCACCGTCCACTCGAGACTGCTCTCGCACAGGTGGGCTTCCATGCGGCGCATGTCGGCGTAGGTAGTCTTGCCGATGGTCCGGCTGATCATCGGCTGCATGACACGGTTGAGCAGGAACCCGCCGTCGGCGTGGGACGTCGGCGTGGCACCTGAGGAGCTCACCACGACCAGCCGCTTCACACCGTGCTTGGCCATGCCTTCGGTGATGGAGGCGATGCCGTCGCTGTAGATGGTGATCGGCTTGCGGCTAAACGGGACCCCCAGCGTCGACAAGACGACATCCGCTCCGTCGATCGCGCGTGCCGTCGCAGCGCGGTCGTGGACGTCGGCCGCGGCCACCCGCAACCGCGAACTCTCGACCGGGAACCCAGCCACATTGCGGGTGACGGCGACAACGTCGTGGCCGGCGTCGATGGCCTGACCAGTGAGCAACCGGCCGGTTTGGCCGTTCGCGCCGAAAATGACGATCCGCACTCACTTGATCCTCTCTTGGGTGGGGCACGGCCGTTCCGCGCCCCTCGGTAGATAGTCGGATGGGGAACCGGGAATGTGACGGGCGTGGAGGACCTGCTCAGGAGGCAGTTTCGGGTAGAGATGACCGACGGGATCACGGCGATCACCCGGCGGCACCTCGCCATTGACGGCGCTAACCGGTCGCTGCGAGCGGTCACCCGCGACCTCGGGCTGGTGTCGTCGGCGAGCTACCGCTACTTCGCCAGCCGTGACGACCTGACCGCGCTGATCCTCGACGCCTACAACGCCCTCGGCGAGTCGGTTGAAGAAGCGGAGGCGGTGGTAGCGCGGGGAGCCCTGACAGACCGCTGGATGGCCGCCTGCAGCGCGGTGCGGCTTGGGCACTGGAACACCCGGATCGGGATGGAGGGTGCGTGGTGGTGGCCGCCGTCGGCGAGCAGTAGCTGGACTGCGATGGCGCGGTCTTCGATCGTGGGGGTGAGGTACTCGATCGGCATCCGGGCTGTCGGCGAGTCGTACCAGGGCGGACTTGCCGATGAGCCAGGTGCTCAGTCCCATGCGCCACTCATCACCGATGGTTCGGTCAGGTCCGGGAATGCGGTGGCGAAATCCACGTAGATCGGCGACCGATACCGGTAGCCCTGCGGTGTCTTGGGCCAGGCGTCGGCGGATGTATTTGGTGCGGGAGTGGGGACACCGCCGCGCGCTCAGCACTCCACCAGCCGCCGTTTGACACCTGTCTGCTATGTCGTGCCGGGTGCGTGGGTGAAGTCCCGGATGATTTGGGCGAGCCTGGCCGGCTGGTCCAGGGGGATGAGCGTGTAGCTGTCGTCCACCTCGATCAGTCGTCGCCTGCGGGAGAAGCTCGGCAAGGCGCCGGCCGTGCTCCGGCGGCATCACCCGATCTCCGGCCCGCCCACACCACGAGGGCGGGTCGTTTAAAGCTCGGCAGGCGTTCGGCCACCTCCAGCAGGAGGCTGCCGGTCCGCCGCCACGCCCCGCAGTGCCCGCACGGCGTCGCGGCGGATCCCCGGCCGCGTCATGACCGGCTTCACCCATCGGGCGGTGGCCGCGTCTCCTCGCTTGGTCAGCCATCCGAACGCGATGGGCAGCCGCCGCAGGGTCCGGAGCCGCATCTGCTGCATGAACGACCCGAACATGCGGGGCGGAAGCTTGCCGGCGAGCACGAGCGTCTTGCCGGTCAGCCCAGGCGGGAAGTTGTCGAAAGCGTCGCACGAGACGAGCACGACCCGCCCCGTCCGGGCGGCGCCGTCGGCCATGAGCAGCTGGACGAGCGCTCCACCGGTGTCGTTGCCGACCAGGGTGACGTCACGCAGGTCCAGGCGATCCAGGAACTCCGCGACCAGCCGCGCAATCCCGCGGGGTGACAGGTCGGCGTCGGTGCGCATCCCGTGTTGGTGCGCACCGAGCGGCAGAGTCGGTGCCACACACCGGTGATCGGTGGAGAGCTCGGCGATCGATTCGTCCCACAGCGAGGCGTCCATCATCAGCCCGTGCAGCAGTACGACCGTGGGGCCGGCGCCGCCGGTATCCTCGTACTCGATGGTCCCTGCCGAGAGCTCGATCTGCCTCACGCCCGGCCACCCGAGTGTGACGCGGCCTGCGCCGGGGCCGGGCCTGGGCGCTCGGCCGGCACACGTTCCAGCAGATGCCGGCGCAGGAAGGACAGCTCGGCCTCGACGGCCTGCCTCGTGTCCGCCCAGGAAGGGTCGTAGTGCCCGCCCGGCATCCGGACGAGTTCCCCGCACGGGGCGCCTGCAGCGCGGCCTGGACGGCTGGTGCGGCGGGCGTGGTCTGATCCTGGTCGCAGACGAGGACGAGCAGCGGGCAGTCGCACCCGGGACGCGTCGCGGCCGGGCCGATAGAACATGAGGCGCAGCGCCGAGCGGGCGGCGATCTACTGCCGCCACTCCGGGTACCGGTTCTCGGGGTTGAGCGCCCGGTCGCCGTCGAGGGCAGTCCGGCGTGGTGAGCAGCGCGACGGTCCCCGGCGTGCGCCGACCAGCGGCACCAGCCGGGGCCGCCGGCCGAGGAGACCGCCGAGGGCATCCAGGATGCCCCGGCCGGTAAAGCGCAGCATCGCGAGCGGCTTCTGGTAGCGCGGCGGCGTTGCGCGCACCGGCCAGACCGTCGGCGTGCGGCGTCTGCGCGATCGCCGCGGCCAGCCCGGGATTGCGCGCCGCGACGCGGAAGACGTGCCCGCCGGAGACCGAGAAGCCCCAGACCGCGAGCCTGGCCGGATCGACTCCCGGCAAGTGTCCGGGCGAAGGCGATCGCGGCCTGCCAGTCGGCGAGCTGTCGCCGGATGTGCACGACCTGGCGCGGCTGCCCGCCGCTCTCCCCGAGGTCGGCGGTAGTCGAAGGCGAGCACGGAGAAGCCGGCCTCGTGGAATCGCTGCGCGAACGGGTCGGTGGCCGGCTCCTTGGTCACCGCGAAGCCCCCGGCCATGATCACGCAGGCGCCGTTGGTTCCCGGATAGTGCCAGGCGGCGCACTCGGCACCGCCGCTGACGAAACGAACCTTCTCCCGCTCTACAGGCAGCTGCATCACACGACCTCCAATCGGATTGATGTCGTCATCCGCAAAGTGAACCACGTGGTTCACTTCGCTGTCAGGAGTGTCCGAACTCTTCGGCGGCCGCGTGGGGGCGCCTACTCGCGGCTCGCCTCCTCCCGGTCCAGCGCGCGGGCCAAAGCCTTGAGCCCGGCCTCGACGCCCGCGGTTCCCCCGCTCGTCAGCCGGTCGATCAGGAATCCGCGCAGGGTCGCCAGGATCATCTCGGCGACCTCGAGCTTGCGCGTTGTCGGACCAGTCCTGCGGGCAGATCGAGAGCAGGAAGGGCAGGTACTGCCTGCGACGCCCCCCGGCCGAGTTCGGCGTAGCGCGCGGGGTCGTACATCATCAGCCCGATGGCCTGATCGAGCACCCGGGTCTCTTCGGCCCATAGGGTCGGCCAGACGGCGCGTACGCGGGCCGCCAGGGTCTGGCCGTCCGATCCCCGGCCTGACGGCCGCCAGCGCGTTGCCGATGCGCCTGCTCGCGCAGCCGGCAGGATCGCCTGCCTGAGCAGGTCGTCGGCATCCTCGAAGTAGTAGAGGAGCACCTTGTGCGTCGTGCCGGCCGCCCGCGCCGCCCGCCGAAGCGAGAAGTCCACCAGGCCGTTGGCGGCGAGATCGTCGGCGACTCGATCCAGCAGTTCCCGGCGCCGCGCCTCGCCGCGTGCCGACCCCGTCGATCGCCGATAGCCCGCTCGTTCCTGTGGGCCGTCGTCGGCATTGGTGTCCACACCGACAGCATCCATGCTCGGGCGTCCTCCCGCGGTGAATGGTCGAATCGACGGGCCCGCTATGCCGCGGTGGCCACGACGGCGCCGGTGCCCGGATGTGGTTCGACCGTATCCGCGGGTGCTCACCGAGATCAAGAACCGGTGTCCCTGCGGCCGGGCGACGACGGTGCGGCGGCATCCAGCGCAGGGATGTTCACGCTCCACCTGGTGCCGTACCGCTTCCCCGTGGTCGGGCTGGTACAGAATCCGGAGGTGCCGCCGGTGAGCGGGGTCACCGCGACAAGCTCCTCGGTGCCGTCCGGATGGAGCACGGTCGCGTCCGGGAACTCATCGCCCTGGGCAAACCTATTCCGCAGGTTGACCGGTCGCCGTTGGATAGTTGCAGCGCCACCCACGTCCACTTCTCTACGCCGCTCCAGTCCCAGGCGCCCCGCTGGCGGACCCGGCAGCCGCTCTGCGGCGAGTTCGTCGAACGCCACAGCCACCCGCCCTGCGGGTGGGGGCGTCGATGACGAGTTCTCGCCGCCGAAGCCCCCACACGCAAGGCGGGTCGCCACACCGTTCGCCCAACAGGCTGACGCAACTCCTGAGAGCGGAAGCTACGCAGTATCAGCCTGCCCGCCGATCAGGCAGCGCAACAACGCTTACCCGGAGAGTGTTGTGCCGACGACGACGGCACCTGAGTCTCACGCGCGCCGTTCCTCGTCCAGGCTGGACACGTCAGCCCTGACCGGAAGGCCTCTGCCGCCGCAGTCGTCGGCCAGCCGCAGCGATTACCCAAGGCGCTACCGCGCCATCCGCACCGGCTTCCTGCTTCGCCTACTGCATTCGCAGTAGCTGGGGTTATGCGCACCGAGGACAGTCGCTGACCAGCACCCGCAAGCACGCCGCCTGCGACATTGCGGTGGTGCGGCTCGGGTACGCGGACCACGTCGGCGCCGAGCTGCCCGTACCGCGCAGGCGTGCGACCCTGGGCCGATTCCAGCCAGCTCCACAGCCCGGAGTTCCGGTCAGGGACCCCTCGGTTCTTCCTGCGAGGTTAAGTTCAGCTGGGCCACGTCCGTGGTGCGTCGTAGCCGCGGCCGGTGCGGGCGACGGTCTCGGCGGCGCGCACGGACTGGGAGTCGATGATCGCCGCGGTCGGGGTCGGGGCGCGGCCTTCGACGGTGCGGACCTGTTCCCGCAGCCTGTCGTGGATGGGGGCCACGGTGCCGTCGGCGGTCCACCGGGCGTGGTAGTCGTAGACGGTCTGCCAGGGCGCGAAATCGCCGGGCAGCGCCCGCCACATGTTGCCGTTGTGGGCCAGGTAGCGGATCGCGTCAACGATGTCGCGGCGGGAGTGCACCGGCGGGCGGCCGCCTCGGGCTGTCGGTCGGCCGGTCGGGATCAGTGGCGCCAGGACCTGCCACTCGGCGTCGGTGGTGTCCGACGGGTAGCGCCGGATCCGGGCTGAGGGCAGGTGCACGACGGACTCGGCCGCGCCGGTGGATGCGCTGTTGCCGGCGAGGAGGTAAAACGTCATGTAGGGCCTTGGGTCGAGCGTGTTTGGTGTGGTTACCTGCGCTCTTACTCCAAGGCCCTACCTACATCGGCACGCCACGCCGCATCGAGCTACAAACAGTTCCCAGAAAGGCTCTAACAGTGTTTCCGGCCTGACGCACCGGCCGCATGGCCGGTGGGGAGGGTGCCGTGATGACCGCGACACTGAACGACGTGACGAAGAGAAAGCCGGCTGAGGCGTCGGCGGAGCAGCAGGCCGCGGCCGAGCTGGTGCGGCTGGCCAGGGAGGCAGAACGCCGACGGAAGCACGACCTGGATCTTCTCCGCACCGGACTGGAACAGGTTCAGCAGGGCCCCGTCCGTCAAGGCGGCCCGGCACCGTACCGTAGTGACGGGGAACTCGACGAACGGGAGAACGGATCATGCAGGCTGCTTCCGGATGGCGGCCGGAACCACCAGTTGCGCCGCCGGCCGTGCTACCGGCCGGGACGCGGGTGTCCGGCCTCGACGTCGGCATCACCGCGTTCCCGTCGCCGAGCGTGGGTTGGTCGGCGGGCTGACCGACTGCTGGCTGCTACGCACGGACGACGCGGGTCAGACCTGGACGCCGCGGCTTGCCAGCCCGACCCAGATCCACACGCTGTCTGCTTTCGGTACTCGCGGGGTCGGACTGGTGGTCGGCATCGCGCAGGCGCACGACAAGGTGAACGGGCATCGTGTCGGGACGGGCGACTACGGCTGCGCGATGACCGGCACCGAGGATGCGGGCCGCACGTGGACCGTGGGCACCCCGCCACGCCCGAAAGAACTGACCGGCATCTATCACTTGCTGTCTGCACGCCAGCGGTGGGCGGTAGCCGCGCCCTTCGGCCGCGCCCATGGCGATGTGGTGCGCACGGATGACGGGGTGTGTCTTGGGCAACGGCCCCATGCCTCATCGAAGATCAGCCGGTGATGGTGGCGTGCTCGTCGACCAGCCACGGCGTTCAGCTGCGGATCGCTTCGCCGCGGATGCCTTGTACACGACCGGCGACGGTGGTCAGACGTGGGCGCGGGCGGCCGTACCGCCACCGCCCGGCGTGCCGGTCTCGGCCGAGATCCTGCTCCAGCCGGTGATCAGGCCCGGCGCGCCGGCGCTGCTCGTGCTCAAAGCCGGCCTGGGGCGACGCTCCAGCCGGGGCGGGTGGCACGGGCACTACGCCTACGTGCAGCACGGCGGCGATGTGCACAAGTGGTCGGGGCCATACCGGCTGCCGTCCTCGCAGATGGGCCCGGACGTGCCGGTCAAGCTCGTATTCGGCGCTGACGGTCGATTCTGGGCGGCGGCGGGACACGACGTCTGGGTCGCGTCGGCGTTGGACGGGCCGTGGGAGCATCGACTCGTACCGCTGCCGGGTGTGCAGATGCTCGGAGCCTCCTGGGACCCACGGTTGGCACGGGTACCCACCGAGACGGTCATCGCCGACATCACACCGGTCGGCAGCGGCATTGTGTGGCTGACCAGCACACGCGGGACCGGGCTGGACGGCGCGCCGAGCGGTGAACTCTACCGTAGCGAGGATGGCGGGGTGCGCTGGAGGAAACTGGTGGTCGAATCCCGTTGAGCTATGCGGCGGCCGCGTTCCCGCCGTTGGGTGTTGTTCACAGCGGTGGCGAACCGACCGGTGAGCAGGTGCAGCACCTCGATCAGCTCGGGTGCCTCGTCGACCTCGAAGTCCGTGTCGAGCATCAGCAGGTGCAGCGCCAACTGTTGAGGAGTGTCGGCGTCGGCGTGCACGACGCATGTACGGTCGTCGAGCGCTTCGACGAGCACGGACTGCGGCACCCGCTGGCTGATCGTCTGCGCCGGGGCGTGCACTGTCACCCGCGTCCGGTGTCGGAACAGTGCGGTGTCCAGACCCCGGGCAACGAATGCGCCGACGTCGCCGCCAGGCGGCTGCCGCACGGCGAAACGCGGCCCGGTCGGGGTTCGCGGCGCGATCCGGTCGACCCGGAAGGTGCGCCAGTCCTGCCGGTCGGTGTCGCAGGCCAGCAGGTACCAGCGGCGTCCGGTGTGCTCCAGCTTCGCGAGGCGCGTAGCGAGGCCTCCTCTATTCCGGTCACGGTGCCGCCAGCGGCCGTGCGCAGGCCGACCGCGATCGCGACCGCCTCCTCGTCGTCGAGTAGGAGCGGTGGAAGGGCCGTGCCCGCGCGGTGGAAGGGCCGTGCCCGCGCCCAGCCGGTAATCGCCGCGATGCGGTATCGCGGTCTTGGTGGCCGAGATCGAGCAGCTCAAGCGGCGGGTCGGGATGCACTCGTCGAGTTCGGCGATGCCGCCGGGCTTGGACGGTCCGGCCGCGCCGCCCGCAGCACCCCGACGACGGCGCCGATGAGCCACAGCGCTAAGGCCACTGACCCCGTGCCTGCGGTCCAGAAGCCGGACAGGCACAGCACGGCGACGGCGTAGGACACCCAGACGGCCCACCTCGGCAGGGCGCGCGCCCGTTGGGCGATCCGCGTCGTCACGACGACGAGCACGGCGCCGCCGACCAGCCCGGTGAGCCCGATGACGGCCGCCGCCGTGCCGAGCACGCGGACGGTGTCCGGGTCCGGGGTGAACTCGTCCGACAATGCCGTGACCGCACTCGACACGTCGAGAGCCACCGCTGTGATCATCAAGCCGCCGAGCAGCGCCGCCGCCGGCACGGTCGCGTGCGCGAGCGGGTCGCCGCCGGACAGCCGGTCCAGCACCCGACGCAGCCCGGTGGCGAACCAGATCAGCAGCGCGACCCCCACGGCGATCACCGGCAGTCCGATGCCGGCGGCGGTCTGCCGCGCGCCGTCGTTTAGCCTCTCGAGGATGGTGGCGTCCGACATGCTTGGGTCGTCGACGCCGACCAGCGCGGTTAGCGCCACCCCGACCCCGAGCAGCACGACCGAAGCTGCGCCCGCCCATCCCGCGCGCTGAAGAGCTCGAGACTCGTCCATGCCGCCTCCCACGGTCGGGGCCACGGGCGGGTCGGAGGTGGTGCGGGCACCAGGATCCGGTCCGCTGCGTGACGTATGGCCACTCCGAGTGTTTACCTGTACCAGGCGGCCGGCAAGGAGCCACGGCGGACCGCAGCGCTCGGCCGGCGCCGGACCGGGGGCGGCGAGCATCGATCGCCATTCATTGAGAGATCGTCGACGGCTCTGCTGCATTAAGCGATCGTCAACATCGTCGACCGGAAGGCTTCCTGCAAGATCGAATTCGCGGGTTCGGGCAGGCAGTCCAGATCAGGACAAATGCTGTTCTATTGTCGGCGAAACACAGCAGCCTAGCGGCCCGGTGCACGCCGTGCCGGAGCGTCCAATGGAGGATTTGCGGTGGTGGCGAGGCGGGATCGCTTAATGCAACAGAGAATTCATGGTCCCTGGCGGGACCGCCCGTAGGTGGGTGAAACTCGAGGTGGTGTCGCTCGCGGTCGTCGGTTCGGCTTGGTGCCGTGCGCCTGAAACAGAGAGTGACGCGGGAGTCCGTCCCTGGTACCCCCAGGTTGTTGCCCCCGAGCACGTGTCTCAGTCTCATGAGTTTGTGACGGGCTCTGCGGGCGGCGCCGTTTGTGTCGGTCTGGCAGGGACGGAGGCCCGTTGGAGATCTTGTACACCCATGTGGGTGGGTGTCAACGGCCAATCGGATCCGGCTCCCCGTAGGCGGCCAGTAGATCTCCCCGCTGGCGGCCGTGGTTTCTCCCCAGCGGCGGCCAGATAGTTCCCCGCCGTGGGTGGTGCTGGGGTTAGTGCAAGGCCTTGACTCCTTGTCCGGTGGTGGCTTGGTTGAACCGGTAGCTGTCACCCTGGGTGACGACGACGTGGGCGTGGTGCAGGAGCCGGTCGACGGTGGCGGTGGCCAGGGTTTTGGGCATGATCTCGTCGAAGCCTGAGGGGTGCAGGTTGGAGCTGACCGCGAGGCTGCGGCGTTCGTAGGCGGCGTCGACGAGGCGGTAGAACCCTTCGGCTGCGTCCGGTGAGACCGGTAGCAGACCGATGTCGTCGATGATGATCAGGTCGGTGCGGATGAGGCGGGTCATGGCTCGGGCGACGGAGTCGTCGGGGCGGTGGCGGCGGACCATGACGCCGAGGTCTTCGATGGTGAACCAGGCGACGGTCATGCCAGCCTCGACGGCGGCCTGGCCGAGGGCTTCGCAGAAGTGGCTTTTGCCGGTTCCCGACGGTCCGCAGCTGGACAGGTTCTCTTTGCGGGTGATCCATTCCAGGCTGCGTAACGCGTCCTGGGTCGGCCGTGGGATCGACGAGGCGCTCTCGTCCCAGTCGCCGAAGGTCTTGCCGGCCGGAAACGCGGCGCGTTTGCGGCGGGTGCGCAGGTTGGCTTGGTCACGGCCGGCGGCCTCCTCGGCGAGGAGTACCCGCACGACCTCGGCCGGGTCCCAGCGTTGCGCCTTCGCGGTGGGGATCAGATCGGCCATGGCTCGGCGCAGGTGCGGCAGCTTCAGCCGTTTGGTCAGCTCGATCGCTCCTGGGCTACACGTTCCGGTCGCGAAGGGTGCGGACCAGGACCGGGGCCTATTTCTTCTCGGTCAACCCGGCCGTCTCCGACGAGGCCGCCAAACGTATCCGCCGTCAGATTCGTTCCTGGCGGCTGCACCTACGCAGCGGATCGACTCTCGGCGACCTCGCACGAGAGATTAACCCCATCGTGCGAGGGTGGGTCAACTACTACGGACGGTTCTGCAAGTCCGAGTTGATCTACATCCTCAACGGCATCAACCACTACCTGATGCGCTGGGCCATGCAGAAGTTCAAACGGCTGCGCCGCCACCGACAGCGGGCGTGGGAGCGGCTGGGATACGTCCAGCCAGTACCCGAACCTGTTCGCGCACTGGCAGTTCGGATTGCGGCCATGAGACTGGGTGATGGGAGCCGTGTGAATCGAGAGGTTCACGCACGGTTCTGAGAGGGCCGGGGGTGAAACTCCCCCCGGCTACTCGCTTGATCGGCCTCTATCCGTTGTTCTCATATCGTTCGACGTGGCTGCCCGATCCACAATCGACGGATGCAACAGCGCCGGGACCGTCAGCCGTCAGCCTTCAGCCACGCGGTGGTGTTGCCGCTGATCACGGTCGGCTGACCGGGCTGGCTGCGGAGTGCGATCCTGCCCCACGTCGATGGCAATTCGAAAGCGAAGTTGCTCATCACGGTCACATTGACGCAGCCACCGCGCCGGAACGCGAGGACGTCGGCGCGGGGGGAGTCGAGCCAGATGAAGTCGTCGTCTTGGAAGAGGCGCCGGCGCGTGGCGAGCGCCTCGCGGTATAGCGCGAGCGTTGACGCCGGGTTGGTCTCCTGCGCCTGCGCGGCGAAGTCGGCGAACCAGGTCGGCTGTGGCAACCACGGGCCGCGGGCGTGCTCGGGGGAGAAGCCGAAGCTGTCACCCGTCGGCTTCCATGGCAGCGGCACGCGGCTTCCGTCTCGGCCGTGCTCGCGACCCTCTGATCGAAACCAGATCGGGTCACGCCGAGCGTCGTCGGGAAGGTCGAGCACTTCCGGCAGGCCGAGCTCCTCGCCCTGGTACAGGTAGACCGATCCGGGCAGAGCGAGCAGCAGCAGCGCCGCCGCGCGGGCCCGTCGCACGCCCAGGTCGAAGTCCACCTCGCCGCGGGCCCGCGTCTGCAGCGCGTTTCCGTCATCGGTCACCATCGGGTCGCGCTTGCGCAGCCCATAACGTGTGACCGAGCGGTGTACGTCGTGGTTGTTCAGCGTCCAGGTGGGCACCCCACCGGCGCTCGGCACGCTGGAGACGGTCGCGTCGATGGAGGCGCGGAAAGAGCGCGGGTCCCATGACTGCAGCATCAGGTCGAAGTAGAACACCTGATGCAGGCGGCCGGGCTTGATGTAGTCGGCGGCGTCCGCAGGCGGCAGCCAGACCTCACCGATCAGTGCGAGGTCCCGGTGGTACCCATCGGCGATCGCGCGCCATCTCGCGAAGATGTCGTGCACGCCTGGCTGATTCCAGGTGTACGGGTTGTCGTACGGTCGCTTGGCGTCGGGCAGGTCGGGATGCTTGACCATGGCGTACGCGACGTCGATGCGGAACCCGTCCACGCCCCGCTCGAACCAGGTGCGCAGCACGCCGTCGAACATTTCGGCGACCTCCGGATTGTTCCAATTGAAGTCAGGCTGGCTTGAGTCGAAGCTGTGCAGGTACCACTGCTCCGGCTCGCCGTGCGAATTATGCACTCGTGTCCACGCCGGCCCGCTGAACGTCGACGTCCAGTTGTTGGGCGGCAGCTCGCCATCCTCGCCATTGCCATCGCGGAAGTGGAACCGGGCCCGCGCCGCCGACCCGGGCGGCGACGCCAGCGCCTCCTGAAACCACGGATGCCGCGACGAGCAGTGATTGGGCACCAGGTCCATGAGCACCCGCAGGCCCCGTTCGTGGGCCGCGTTCAGCATCTTCTCGAACGCCGGCAGGCCCCCGAAGACAGCGTCGATGTCGGTGTAATCAGCGACGTCGTACCCGCCGTCGTGGTTTGGCGAGGGATAGCAGGGGTTGAGCCAGATCGCGTCGACGCCGAGTTGCGCGATGTAGTCGAGGCGTTCGGTCACGCCGTCCAGGTCGCCCACGCCGTCGCCGTTTTGGTCGCGGAATGATCGCACGTAAAGCTGGTACACGACGGCCTTCCGCCACCACGGGAAGGGCTCACGGCTGGAAACGTCAGTCATAGTCTTCCTCGAAGTTCTCGATCCGTGGGCAGTAGGTCGACGACGAGCATCTGCCAGACATGCGGCGAGGGCACGTGCGCTCGCGCGTAGTCGCCGTCGTCGATGACGGGCAGATCTACCAAGCTGCCTTGCCGGTCCGGGTCGGCCATCCGGACACGGGGGAGGCGGTCCCCGAGGCGCCGCACCCGCAACTCTCCGCGCGCGAACGTCAGCGGCTTGCGTGGCGCGTCCCACTCGGTGTCGTCCTGGTTCACCAGATTGATCAGGTGCAGCACCAGCCGGTCGGTCGTTCCGACGACGCGCCGCCACATGGCGCCGGCGGTGGGCGTATCGGTGACCGTCACTCCGTGGTAGGTGACGTCGCAATCGCCGTTATAGTCGCCGACCAGCGCGCCGGTCATGTCGACCAGCGACTCGTCGAAGAGCAGGTCCACGTGTTCGACGAGGAAGTCGTACCACCGTTTGAGCAGATCCGCAGTGGACGTCTCGATGACGTGATTGCGGACGTAGTACGGGTCGACCAGGATCCGGTCGGCCTCGCCGCACAGCAGCTGCGTGGCCCCGTGGGAGAACAGCGTCGCCATGGTGAACGCGGTCGCGCGATCCGCCTGCTCCACCGGAGAGTTGTCGTATACGTGCTGGTACGCGGCGGCCACGACAGGCTTGCCGCCACCCAGCCGCCGTGCCTCGCGAGCCAGGGCCGCGAGGTGCCCGAGCGTGGAGTGCGGCGGCCACACCTCGATGTAGACGGCGTCCTGGGAGCAACGGGCCGTGCGCCACGTTGGGAAGTTGTTCACGTTGTTGAAGACCAGCCGGCTTTCCGGCATGGCGGCGCGGACGGCCTCGATCACGGTTGCGAACGAGTCCTCAAGAGCCACCGGCCGCCCATCCGGCCGGGCCGCGTACTTGGGGTATCCGTACTGGTCCAGGTGGAAGCCGTCGAGCCCGGTGCGGCCGAGCGCCGCCTGCAGGTCGGCGGTGAAGTGGTCAAGCCATCCGGGGTCGGCCGGATCGATGAGCCGCAGGAAGTCGCCGAGGCTGTAGGGAAGCCGAGTCGGCGACAACAGCGCCGCATGGCGCCACTCCTCCCACTCTTCGTTGCCGACGCCATAGACCGCCGCGTACCCGAGAGACCGCGCGCCCATCGCACGCGCCGCATCGACAAGCCGGCGCACGGTGCGCAGCGATACCGGCTGCCCCAGCGCGTCGCTGTAGGTCTCGCCGCCGCCCAAGAGGTCGGCGTGCCGGTATGCCCAATCGTAGAACTGGATGTCGGTGAGGTGTAGGCGGCGGATGTTGTCGGCGACGCCGTCGATGTCGCGCTCGGGCCGGAAATCGACAACGAACCCGTACCGCATGCGTCCAGCGCCGTCACCGACCTCGACGGCGCTGCGCGCCACCTGGTCATCGGCGCGGATCTCGACGCCGTAACCGCCGGGGGGCAGCACGTCGAGCTTCACGATGCCGTCGCTCTCAACGGCACTCTCGGCGACGAGGCCGCCGAGATGGGTCACCCGCATGGTGCCGGCGTTCGGCAGGTCGCGGACCTCGATCAGCACTGGCTCTTCGGGCCGAAAGACGACCCGGGCGGGAAGCAGCTCGAACGTCATCCCTTGATCGCTCCGGAAGTAAGGCCCTGGACGAAGTGGCGTTGGAAGGTGACGAACACGACGATGACCGGCCCGATGGCTACGATCGATGCGGCGAACACCAGGCCCCACAGGGTCGCGTTCTGCCCTTGGAACAACGCGATGCCCAGCGGCAGCGTGCGCTTTTCCGGCGTGTTGATGATGGTCAGGGCCCACGGGTACTCGTCCCAGCTGGCCAGGAACGTGAAGATGGTCGCGGTGGCCAGCGCCGGGCGGGATAGGGGCAGGATCAGCCGCCAGTAGCGCGTGATCGAGCCGGCGCCGTCGACCTCCATCGCTTGTTCAAGCTCGACCGGGACCGCTTCGAAGAAGCCGCGCAGCAGGAACGTGTTCAGCGCGAGCGAGGCCGCCACGTAGAAGATGACCAGGCCGGCGAGGGAGTCCAGCAAGCCGAGGTACTTGGCGAGGATGAACTGGGGAATGATCAGCATCATCGCCGGAATCATCAGGCCCAGTAGCAGGATCCGGAAGAGCAGCTCCCGCCCGGGGAAGCGGAACCTCGCGAACGCGTACGCCATCATCGAGCTGAGCAGCAGCGACAGCACAGTGGCCGAGACCGCCACCAGGACCGAGTTGAGGAAGTACCGCGGGAAGTCGTCGGACTTGAACGCGCTCGCGTAGTTGCTCAGTGTGGCCGGGCGCGGGATCCACTGCGGGGGAGTGGCGAGCACGTACTGCTGGGTCTTGAACGAGGTGGACAGCATGTAGAGGAACGGCGTCACCATGATGACAGCGCCCGCGGACAGCAGCACGTACCGGATGGCCAGGAGGAGCCGGTACCTGGTCGCGGAAGTGTTCATGACTCGACCCTGCCTTTGAATACGCGCAGCTGGATCATCGACAACAGGAAGACGAGCAGCGTGAGGATGACGGCGATCGCCGAGCCGTAACCGAAGTCGAGGTACTTGAACGCCTGCTCGTACATGTAGCTGAGCAGCACCTGGGTCTGCTCACCCGGGCCGCCGCCGGTGGTCAGCACGACCGAGATGAAGACGTTGAACCCGCCGATGATCAGCATGACTAGGATGAAGAAGGTGGCGGGGAGGATCGCCGGCAACGTGACCGCGGTGAACCGGCGCCAGCGCCCGGCGCCGTCCATGATGGCCGCCTCCTCCAGATCGCGGCGGACTCCCTGCAGCGCGGCCAGGAAGATCATCATGGACCAGCCGATGCCTTTCCAGACGCCGAGCGTCGCGATCGCAACCATGGCGGTCCATCGGTTGGACAGCCATGCGGTGTGACCGTTGGTCAGATGCGTGCCATGCAGTGCGGCGTTGACCAGGCCACTGTCGGCGAAGAGGTAGCTGAACAGCAAGGACACGACCACCCACCCGGTCACGACAGGCAGGTAGAAAAGCACCCGGAACAGACCCTGCGCCGGGGCCTTCGCCCGCAGCAGCAGCGCCATGAGCAGCCCGAGGATGATCTGGGGCGGGACGCTGAGGACCATGTAGGCGCCGCTGTTGGCCAGGGACCTCCAGAAGATCGGATCGTGGTATGCCGTCACGTAGTTGGCCCAGCCGGTGAACTTGCTCGCCGCGCCGGCCACGATGTTCCAGTCATAGAAGCTCATCTGGAACGCGCGCGTCATCGGGTAGATGATCAGCGCCAGGAATAGCAGGAACCCGGGGGCGAGGAAGGCGTACGGGACGAGTGAGCGACGCCCGGGGGTGCGTCCGGTGATCGGGCGCACCCCCTCGCGAGCTGCCTTGTCCTCGTAGGCGGTCGGAGGTTGCGACCGCGTCGAGGTCAGCACCGGATTCGCCTCCTCACTTCGTCGCGACCAGCAGCGGGTCGATGTCCTTGGCCGCCTTGTCGAGCGCGGCCTGAACGGTGACCTTGCCCTGGAATGCCGGGACCAGGTCGTTCTGCAGTGCCGTGTCAATCTGCGGAGCGTCCGGCACGGCCGGGCGCGGCTTGGCGGTCTGCAATTGCTTGATGAACGGGGCGAAGTAGGGAACCTGCTGCGCCTCCTGGTCGCCGAGCGCGGCCACCACCGACATCTGACCGGTCTTGGCCATCGTTATCTGGTAGGTGGCGGTCTGGGTGAAAGCCATGAACTCCTCTGCCGCCTCCTGGTGCTTGGAGCTCGTGGTCATCACGATGTCCTCGCCGCCCACCACGCTGATCGATCCGCCGGCGCCCGCGGGCATCGGCGAGTACGTGGGCTGGAACGACTGGTATTGGCCGGCCCAGATGTCATGCATCCAGGGACCGTCGAGGATGTTGGCGTAGTTGCCCTTGGGCAGGCCGTCGGAGGTGCCCACCGCGCCCTTGTTCCCGATGATCAGGTTGGGGATGGCGCCCTGTTTGTAGAGGTCGACGAGCATCTGGATGGTGGCGACGTTCTGCGGGCTGTTGAGCACGCCGGTCGCCTGGGTCAGATCGGCGTTGGCGATGTCACCGCCGCCGGACCAGATCCACGGCAGGATGTTCCAGCCCTGCAGGCCGCTGTCGGCGAAGACCGAGATCTTCTTGGCAGCCAGCGCCGACGCGTCAGCTTGCAGGTCGGCGAAGGTGGCCGGCGGCGCCGAGATGCCGGCGGCGCTGAGCGCCTTCTGGTTGGAGATGAGCACCCGCGTGTTGGTGTCCAGGGGCAGGCCGTAGTAGTGGCCGTTCCACTTGTTCGTCGCGAGCGTGCCCGGGTAGTCCGCCTGGGCGAGCGTGTCGAAGTTCGGCATCTTGCCGTCCAGCTGGGCGAAGACGCCGAGGCTGGCGAATTTCGCCACCCAGCCGATGTCGGAGCGCAGCAGGTCGGGCAGCTGCCCGCCGGCCACGGTGGTGGTCAGCTTCTGCAGCAAGTCGTCATAGGGGATGTCGACGTACTTGATGGTGATGTTGGGGTGGGCCTTTTCGAAGGCGGGGATGATGGTCTGGCTCAGCGCGTCGGTCTGGGCCTTGTTGCCGCCGTTGCCGTAGGTGCCCCAGAACGTGAGTGTCACCTTGCCGTTCGTGGACGTGTCGCTGGAGCTACTGCATGCTCCGACGGTGAGCGCCGCGCACAGGGCGGTGGCCACAGCGATGGCCAGCCGCGCGTTGATGCGTCTCATAGAGAGAACTCCTTTGTGGGGGTTGAACCTGGTTATCGAGGCGTCACGCGACCGCGATGCCGCGCGTGCGCGTAAACGGATCGAACATCTGCTCCATCGCGAGGCTGGCCGCGCCACGGGCCCACATGGTCCGGTCGCCACGCGTTGTGTCCAGGAGCAGCTGGTAGCTCCGCGCCGAGCCGAACAGGTGGGCGACGATGCGCCGGCGCACGTCCGCGACGAATTTCTCGGTCAGGAACGTGGCCTCTCCGCTCAGCAGCACCAGCTCGGGGTCGAAAAGGTTGATCAGATCGGCGATCGCGACGCTCAGCCGCTGCGTGATATCGGCGTAGATCTCCGCCGCACCCGGGTTGCCGGAGTCGAAGAGCGCGCCGAGCTCGTCGACGGTCATGTTGGCAGTCGTTCCGCTTAGTTCGCGTACGCGCTCGAGCAGCGCTCTCTCGCCGACGTACGCCTCAAGGCAACCGTTGTTGCCGCACTCGCAAACGCGCCCGCCAACCTGGCTGACGATATGGCCGAACTCGCCTGCGCTGCCGTTGTGTCCACGATGCACCCGCCCCCCGGTCACCAGGCCGGCGCCGATGCCGCGACCGAGCGTGATCACTGCGAAGTCTCGGACCACCCGGTTCGGGCCGAACAAGCTTTCCGCGACGGCAAGCGCGTTGACGTCGTTGTCTACCGAGACAGGCACTCCGAGCCGGTCACGCAGAAGGTCCGCGACGTTCACGTCGGTCCAGCCGAAGAACGGGGAGCGCCGGCACGTGCCGGTGGTCCAATCGATCGATCCGGGCATGCACACGCCGATGCCGGACAGGCGGTCCAGCGGCGTTTCGATCTTGGCAAGCAGGTTCTGCACCGCGTCAGCCGCCAGATCGACGACGGCCTTGGTGTCGTGCGTGGGCAGCGGAGCCCACGCGTCCGTGACGACCGCGCCCTTGATGTCGACCAGCACCGACATGATCGCGTCGTCCATCAACTTGAGACCCGCGACGACACGCGACGACGTGTCCAGGTCCAGGAGGACCGGCCGACGTCCTCCAGTGGAGGCACCGATCGACCTCTCCACAAGGAAGCCCTCGTCGATGAGCTCGCCGACGATCCGGGTGATCGCGCCGTTGCTCAGGCCCGACTGCTCAGCAAGCTCGGTCCGGCTGGTCGGACCCTGCTCGCGAAGGAGCCGAAGCACGAGGCGACGGTTCAGCGCGCGAACGGTGCCCTGATCGCCCTTGGTCGTCATCCGGTCCCTCCACATACTTGACTCTGTAGAACAAGTAAGTTGAGAAGCTAGACGGATGCCGCGTGGTGTGTCAACGGTGTTGCCGAGCAGTTACCGGCGCTGACCGGAGATTTGGCACTTCCTGGGATCTCCGAAGGCAGGCACAGCCGATGGGCCGTGCCTGCCGGCTACGTCCACGGTCGTGGTTTAGAAGACGATCACCGTGACGGCTCTGTTGCGGTCGGTGGGCCGGTGACCAAGTAGGCTCGTGGTGTGGATCAAGAAGATCGGATTGCGCTGTTCCTCGACTACGAGAACCTGGCCATCGGCGCCCGCGAGCATCTCGGTGGCATGGTGTTCGACCTGCGACCGATCGCCGACGCACTCGCCGAACGCGGCCGAGTCATCGTGCGGCGCGCCTACGCAGACTGGTCGTACTTCGACGAGGACCGACGCGCGCTCACCCGCTCGCACGTCGAGCTCATCGACATCCCGCAACGGATGGGCGCGTCCCGCAAGAACTCCGCCGACATTAAGATGGCGGTCGACGCGCTCGAGCTGGCGTTCGAACGCGACTACATCTCGACGTTCGTGTTCGGCACTGGCGACAGCGACTTCACTCCCCTGGTCCACAAGCTCCGCGAACTCAACAAGCGCGTCATCGGCGTTGGCGTCGAACGGTCCACGTCCGCGCTGTTGCCGCCGGCCTGCGACGAGTTCCTCTACTACGACCGGCTGGAAGGTGTCGATATACGGTCCGGCCGGACCCGCGATGGAGAGCGGAGCGCTCGACCCGCCGGACCGCCTTCGCCCGCCGAAGCCGCCACCGAGCAGATAGCCCCGGAGCGCGACGTCGACGCCGTGGCCGTGCTCGTCGCCCAGACAGTCGCCGGGCTACAGGGCAGCGCCAGCGGCACGATCACCGCGTCGACGCTCAAACGCACGCTGCTACGCAAGGATCCGACGTTCAACGAGGCCGACTACGGGTTCCGCGCGTTCGGTGAACTGCTGCGCTATCTCGCCGAGCACAACATCGTCGACCTCGTCACCGGACCGGCCAAGGGAGACCCGGAGGTCACCCTGCCCGAGCACGATGACCGGGAGTCCGCGTTCGCGCTGCTGCGCTTGGTCGTCGCCGACCTGAGCCGCGGCGGCGCGGCGGTCGCCCTGTCCGGGCTGAAGAATCAGCTGCGTCGCGCCGAACCCGACTTCAGCGAGAAGAAGCTCGGCTACCGCAGTTTCCTGCAGTTCTGCAAGGCGGCCGCGACCAGCGGCACAGTCGAGCTCCGCTGGGACACGGACGCCGACGACTACCTGCTCACGACCGCGCCACCGGCCTGACGGAGGCGTTGCTGCACGTTCCGGGCCCAGGCGAGTGGACCGACCGTCGCATCATGCCGCATCGATCACCAGCTACGCCCAGGCCCGCGCCAGTGGCCGGGCCGACATCTCCGACACCGCTACACCGGCCCTCACCAGGGCGGATGGGGTTTTCGGCACCCGCAGGGGTGGTGGAGATCGGGTTCGGCGTCGCACCCGAGGTCGAGGGCCAGGGCTACGCGACCGAAGCGCTGCGGGCACTGATACGGATCGCGACCGAGAACGGCGCCAAGGCCGTGGTCGGCGGCGCCGACCCGGACAACATCCCCAGCCAGAAGGTGCAGCTCAACGCCGGCATGACCCATCTCGGCAAGGTCAACGGCGTGATCCGGTTCGAGCTCGTTCTGGAGGACTGACGTACGCCGCCCCGCCGGCGCCTCCCATGCGGTGACGCCGGTCGGCACTGGGGCCCGGTCCCCTAATCCGCCATGCGATCAGTAGATCGAGGCTGGGCGCTCCGCCTCGGGTGGATGTCACTCTCCGCGGCCGAGGTGCGTATAGGGGCGCGGGAAACAGCAACCATTGCCGCCGCGCCGAGGGCGGTTGCAGCGGGGGCCAAGGCGAATCCATAGCGGACACCCAGCGGTGCCAGCGGGCCGGTCAGCGCCGCACCACTGGCGCTGCCGACGGTGAAGGCAGTGATCACCCAGGCGAACGCCTCCGCGACCGTCCCGGCGGGTGCCAGCCGGTCGGCCGCGACGAAGACGGAGGTCAGCATCGGTGGCAGCGCTAGCCCGCAGACTGCCAGCAACCCCGCCATCGGGACCGGGCCCGGCGTCATCAGCGGAGGCAGGAATCCGACCGCGAGCCCGCCAGCCAGAGCCGACAGCCGGCCCGGGCCACCGGGTCCAGCCCGGGTGTAGAGGAGGCCGCCGACCAAGGCACCACCCGCCTGCGCGGCGAGCAGCCAGCCGGTCAACGACCGGTTTCCGAGCTGTTCGGTGTAGCCGGTGAGCGCGACTGGCAGACTCCCGAACGCCGCACCAACGCAGGAGACACCAACCAGCATGATGGTGAAACGGCGGGCGCGGAGCGGCCCGGCCCAGTGCCGCACCGCCGGCACACCACGCCAGGCGCGTACCGAAGGGGAGAGCGCGAACACGGCAGTCCCCATGAGTTGCAGCAGCGCGGCGGCGACCAGCCCCGCGGGCGGGCCGCCGAGCGCCACCGCGGCCAACGTCGCGAGCGGCCCTACCACGAAGATCACTTCTTGAACGGCGATGTCCAGCGCGTACGCCATTGGCACCATGGCCGGCGGCAACAGGTCCGGCCAGAGCGCGCGCAGGCAGGCCTCCAGCGGTGGGGTACCGAATCCGGCCATGGCCGCGAACAGTGCCGCGCGGGTCGTGGTGTGTCCGGTGACCGTCACCAGGAGGAAACCGGCGCCGGATAGCGCGGCTGAGCCCCAGAGAACCGGAGGTTGACGCCAGCGGTCCACCGTACGGGCCAATAGCGGAGCACCGGCGGCCATGCCCGCCGTGTACGCGGCGACCAGCAGCCCGGCGGCGGTCAGGCTGACCGACTCCCGGGCGAACAGCAGCAGCGCGAGGGGAGCGGAGGCGATTGGCAGACGGCCGATCTGGCTGGCGAGCAGCACTCGCGGCACCTGCTGTGAACGCAGCACGGACCGGATGCCACCTGAGGATTGCGTGACAGCGGGTATGGCGAACAGCTCCCTGGGCGGGCACGAAGGGGTCGGACCGAGTATCGGGCGCTCGGGCTCATCAGGGCGCGAAGTCGGAGCGTTCGCGGTCATTGCCATACAGGGGCAGGCCGGGCGCGGTCCACTGGGAGTACTGGACCTCATCCACCTCGACCGGCAGCACACCAGGACCATACCCCACTCGCGAAACGTCGGCCGCTCGTCATACGGCCGACGGGTAACCGGGGTTCACGAGCTCAGGTCGGCGTTGGTCAGCCATCGCGTCCCGTACCCAGGCAGCATGGCCGGCTTCTCGGACACGTCCTAGGTCTTGCCGACGGGGTAGCGACCTTGCGTACGCGTCAGGTGGTTCCGGGACGCTGATCCGCCAGTCGGCTGATGAGAAAGTCCGCCGTCAGGCTGCGGGCCGCAACTTCGTTCGCGGTCTTCATGAAGCCGTGGCCCTCGTCCGGGAACAGGTGGTAGTCAACTTCAACTCGGCGGTCTCGTAGGCGCTCTACGATCTGCTCGCTCTCGTTCTGTGGCACACGGGGATCAGTGGCGCCCTGCAAGATTTGTAGCGGTGTCGCGATATCGTCGCAGTAGGTCACCGGGGACCGTGACATCAGAAAGTCGTAGTCGCGTTCTGGATTTCCGAGAATGCGGTCGACGGAGGACCGCCACGTCGGCGGGCATTCGGTCGCCAGGGTGACCAGGTTGCTTGGCCCGAACCAGACACACGCGGCTGCAAACCGCCGACGGACCAGACGGCTGATGCACGACAGCACCACAAATCCTCCGTACGATCCGCCGAACAGGCCGATCCGGGAGGGGTCGACCCATGGCTGATCAAGGAGATAGCCCACGGCGTCGTCGAGGTCGTGCAGATCGACTCCGCCCCAGTCTTGGTAGATGCTGCGCATGTAGCTCGCCCCGTAGCCACCCGAGCCGTGGATGTTCGGACAGAACAGCCCGACACCGTTGCTCAGGATGTACTGATACATGCCGTTGTAGAGGTAAGCGGGACGTTCTTGTGCGGTTGGGCCGCCGTGAATCGATATGACCACTCCCACTCGGCCGCTGGAGCCGTTGGGGCGGTAGACGTAAGCGGGGATCTCCGCTCCGGACCGGGTCGGATAGTGACAGAGTTCCGGATCGACGAACCGATGCTCGGATTGGGCCGGCGCGATGAAGCTGGTGATCCAGCGCACGGCGCCGTCAGCTAACTGCACCTGCAAGATGTTCGTCGGCATGCTCGCTGTCGACATCAGCATCACCAGCGTACGGCCGTCGTGAGCGACTGATAGGTTCGTCGCCACACCGAGCGGCAGATTTCTCATCCTGCGAGTCTGTCCGGATGCGATGTCGCGGACACTCAGCTCGGTCGCGCCATCGGCGTTGATCAACCAGGCGAGCGTGCTCAGGTTGGCAGAGCCGTCGATCGCTTCCACGTCCCAGTCGGGCGCGTCGATCCAGGACAACTCACCAGAGTTCGCATCGAGAATCGCCAGCGCGTCGAACTCACGACCCCGGTTGGTGATCACGGCAAATCCGCTACCGTCCGGAAGCCAAGGTCCCAGGCGGTAGACGGTCGGGCCGGCATCGACGGTGAGGCGCCTGACTTCGCCGGTCTCCAGATTGGCCAGGTGCACAACGTGGTCGATGTTTTGATCTGCCCACTCCACCATGCTCAACTGACTGCCATCGGGTGACCAGTGGCCAGCCCACACCCGGCCGCCTGGCGCGAAAACCCGCGTGACCTCGTGCGAGTCAAGATCCTGAACCAACACGTCCTGAGCGTGTCGATCGCGGTCATTGGCGGCGTACGCAAGGCGGCGCCCGTCTGGCGAGAACGATCGACCTCGTGCCTGCACGTGCTGCACGTCGTCCGCTTCGGTCAGCTGCGTCGTCTCGCCGGAGGCCAGCTGGACCAGATACAGCTGGGAGTTCTCGTCTCCGTGCCGGTCGGCCACAAACATCAAGGACGTGCCGTCCGGATTCCAGGTGACGTGGCGAACGGTCCGATCAGACAGCGATGTCAAATGCCTGGGTTCCCCGTCGGAAACGGCCGCGACCGCAAGGTTGAACTGACCAGACCGGTCATCGGCGAACGCGACCATCGACCCATCTGGCGAGAGCGCAAGCGTTGTCTGAATACGTACCGGCGGCCGAAAGGCGACGTAGGAAGACATGGGGACAAGCTAATCAAAAGCACGTTTCTCATCTCAAGGTATCGATCTACCGAGAACGACCCCGTCAGCCGCCCCTCGATCGGGGATTGGGAAGAAAGAGGAAGACGTCACCGAAGCGAACCTGTCCCGTCTGGCGTGGCAGCGTTACAGCTGCGGCCGCGGCTCCAAGGGCCTCGGTTCTACGACTGGGCGTTCGTGCACATCGACGGCGACGGCGTCGGCGCCCACAGACTGCTGATCCGGCGCAACCGCGCCGGCCAACTCGCCTTCTACCTTTACGGGACGCCTGCCCTGGCGCGCTGTCCACACTGGTCCGCGCCGCCCGCGCCCAGTGGGCCGTCGAGGAAACATTCCAGATCGGCAGGGGCAGGTCGGCCTCGACCACTACCAATGCCGCACCTGGACCGCTTAGCACCGGTTCTCCGTCCTTGCCATGGCCGCCCTGACCGTCGTCGTCGCGATCACGGCGGCTCAGCCACCACCGCCACCCGGGCTGGCCAGCTGACCGTCCCAGAAACCCGACGAATACTGGCCTCGCTAACCGGCACCACCACCACCGACCCGCACACCGCAATCGGCTGGTCACTCTGGCGCCGACGCCACATAGCCGCGGCCGAAACCAGCCACCACAACAGCCGCATGACCATCGAGTCCACCTACGGCGGATCGAGACGGCGGGGCCGACGGTGACCTGGTCCCCGACGCGGCCGGGCGGGATGCCATCGAACGCGGCCATCGCCTCCCCGTCTCGTAACGTGGCTACCGTTCGACGTAGGCGGCGAGGTTTGCCAGCGAGGACGCGAGCCCGGCCGCGTGATCTTCCGCGGAGATGCCAACGGGAACGTCGTCGGCTCGGAAGTCCACGCGCGTCCCGTCCTCGGTTGCGGTCACCGTCCAGGTCATTGTCATGGTGCCCGCATAGTCGGGATCGTCGGCGTCGAAGTCGACGGCGTGCACCACTCGTACACCGGGGATGATCTCGACGAAGCGAGCTTCGACGATGTCGGAGTCGGCGGTGGCCTTACCCGATGCGGTCGAGGTATCCGCGTAGGTAAGGACCATTCGGTACGACCCACCCGGCCGGGCATCGAACCGTTCGAACCTGCCGCTCATCCCAGTAGGCGGAAGCCATGTGACGAGGGCGTCCGGGTCGACGAGTGCGGCAAAGACGCGGTCGGGAGAAGCCGAGATCACCCGGGAGGCTGTGTCCGTCCGTAGCATTGCCGCATGATGACACATCGGTCCAAACGTCCTCCACTCGGCAGGTCCGAGCCCAGGCCGAGCCCACCACCGTAACGCAGAGCGACGAGCGGTCAGCGACATGTGCGGAAACGTGATCATGGCGTGCGGGGGCTCAAGGCCTCCGTCGCAGGATGGTCCCCACTGTCCCGGCGGCCACCGGGCGTACCCGTTCGCAGGCGTGACCGGCGGAGTGTGACGGTGCCCGGTCTTCAGCGTTCGGCCCCTCGTTCCCCTTCGCCCATGCGGACGGCTTTCCAGCGTGCGTCCTGACCGGGGCTAGCGTCCCGCGATTGCGAACGCGTCGGTCTCGGATCCGCCCGGCGCAGCAACGCGATCTTCTGCCTCACGACCAGGATTTCAGCGACCGGCCTGATCGTCGCGGGTCAGCAGTGCGGGCCAGCCGAAGGCGCGAACCAAGATCAGGTAGAGCAGGCGGAACAACACGCGCCGGACTACCCGCCGTCGCGGAGCTCGTCGAGTTCGCGCGGGAGCAGCTAACAAACCTGTTCGCCCCGCACGACCCGCAGCTCGTCCATGAGCACTACACGCCTGTCGACCTAGCCGCGCTGCTCGGCACGTGGAAGCCCCGCTTCATCCACGACGAGAACTCCAAGCGGCTCGTCCGGGAGATCACCGAACAGGTCGGCTTCCCGCCCAGGCACACGTATTTCGACGTGCCTAAGCCCCGGACCGCATTTCCCCAGCGCCACCTGAACACCGGCGTGGCTTTCGCCTTTCCGTGGCACCGCGACGTCTGGTACGCAGCACCGGCCCAGCAGGTGAACTGGTGGCTGCCCATATTCCCGGTGACCCCCACCAACGCGATGAGCTTCGACGCGGCCGCGTTCGACAAAGCCGTCCCCAATGACTCCGATGAATTCGACTACTATCGGCACAACGCCAGCCGCAAGGACATCGCCAGCCAGGTGACCCTTGAAGTGCAGTCGCGGCCGGGCGCTAAGGGTGGTGTGGGCTGTCGCCACTTGTTGGCGACCAGACGCCGGTGTCAGCGCAGCAGCGTGCCGGGCGTGACGATCCGTGCCTTACGCAGCGGTGTGGGCAGCAGCGCGTCAACGTGGCCAGCGCGGCCCGATCCCGCCAGGCGAGATTCGGCTTCGGGCCCGCGCGGAGCAGCACCGCGGCTTCGTGCCGCAGGGCCAGGAGCTCGACGTCCTTTGGCGCCGATGATCGGGCCAGCATGGCCAGCCACGAGAACACGGTGACCAGGAGCCGGTAGATCAAGGACACGCACACGAGTCCAGATCATGGATCGGAGGAAGATGCTGGTCAAACAATTGTGGCCGCGTTTTGGACCAGTACAGTCCGTTGTCGCCTATCCACCCGTCCGCGTGTCCGGTCTCGGGACCCTGGTGACAGATCGGTATCAGGACGTGGGTGACACCGCGTCGTGTGATGTTGGGACTGGCTTGCGCAGCAGTGTGCCCTCGGACAGTTCCTCCGCCCGCTGCCAGCCGCAGCGTTCGTAGTACCCAACCGCCGACGGCCCAGTTAGGACCCACACGGTCGTAAAGCCGTAGCCCACGGCGAAGTGCTCCAGCCGTTGCAGCAACAGCCGCCCGATGCCGCGCCTGCGGACGTCGGCGCGCACCACCATGCCCCAAACGCAAGGCGTCAACTCCGGGCGGGAGGGCACGTCGCTCGGGCCGAGGGCCACCGCTCCGAGGGCAATGTCTGTTCCATCGACTGCTACCCAGGTCACCGGTAGGACCGCGCGGCCTGCTTCTCGCCTGGTGATTGAGACCCATTTGTCAACGTCGTCATCGTTGCCCACTCCGCGAATCGTATTCGGCCGATCGGTTCGATGAGATGAGGGACATCTGCCAGCAGGTGAACTTGGACGGTCACCCGGACAGTCTCGCAGGACCGGCCTAGGTGGTGTCCTGCCGATCATGGAGGCGAGTGACGGCGGGCCAACCGGCGTGTGACGTGTTTTCATGTCTATGTGAACGACGCGGAGCAATGGTTTCGGCGCGGTGGTGAGCTTGCCGATGAGGGTGGCCCCGCCGCGGTCGAAGCGTTGGCGCTGCTGCGTGCGGCGGTGGCGGCCGGACATGAGCCGGCCCGGGTGCGGCTGGCGGTGTTCCTGATCAGCCAGTATGCCGACGCCAGCGCTGAGTCTCACGCGGAGGCGTTGCGGCTACTGGGTGAGGCGGTGGCGCGGGACGTGCCGGGTGCGCAGAACATGCTCGGCGTCACGCTCTGGGACGACGGTGCGTTGGACGATGCCGCGGACTGCCTGCGGGCCGCGGTCGCGGACGGGGATCCAGACGCGTCGGTCAACTTGGCCGGCGTGCTGCACGCGAAGGGTGACGATGCGGCTGCGTTTGCCTTGTTGAGGCAGGCGGCGGAGCGCGGCGATGGGTCCGCCTATTGGATCGTGATGCGGCTGCTGCCACGACGCAGTCGTGCGGCGCGCGAGGTGGCGACGGCCTATGAGTCGGCCAGTCGCCCGGAGGAACGGCCAGTGTGCGTGCTTCTCCCTGCCGACGCCTGGCATCTCGACGCCACCGTGTTACCGGTCGACTAGGGTACTTGTCGATCATGTAAGCCAGATGATGGCGGCGATCAGGGTTAGTGATCCCTGGTAGATGCTGGCGCGTTTGGCGTACCGGGTGGCCAGGTCGCGCCAGGTTTTGAGCCGGTTGAAGCAGCGTTCCACAACGTTTCTGCGCCGGTAGATCTGCTGGTCGAAGTCGGGCGACCTGGTCGACGCGCTCGGGGATGGTGTGCCGGATTCGGCGTCGGCGCAGCGCCTGGCGGGTCGAGTCATGGGCGTAGGCCTTGTCGGCGATGACCATGTCCGGGCGTTTGCGCGGGCGGCCAGGCCCGGCGCGGCGCACCCGGATCCGGTCCAGCACCGCCAGCAGCTGCGGGTTGTCGCCGGCCTGCCCAGGGGTCAACACGATCGACAACGGGCGGCCACGACCGTCGACGGCGAGGTGGATCTTCGTGCTCAACCCGCCGCGGGACCTGCCGATCGCTTCACCAGCCGCCGCCGGCGGCGCAAAACGCCCCCGTCCCCCTTTTCCGGGCACCGGCCGCGTGTTGATGCGCCCGCACCACCGTCGAGTCGACACTGACCGTCCAATCGACCGGCGCCCCGTCGTCATAGACGATCGCCCTGGCCAAAATCGTGTCCCACGTCCCGTCCGCCGACCAGCGCCGCAGCCGCTCGTGACAGGTCTTCCACGGCCCATACCGCTCCGGCAGATCCCGCCACGGCGCACCCGTACGCAACTTCCACAAAATCCCGTTGATCACCTGACGGTGATCCCGCCACCTGCCATAACGTGACCCGGGCGCGGGCAGCACCGGATCGATCACCGCCCACGCCTTATCCGTCAACTCACCCCGACCAACCACAGGTCCATAATGGACCCCGAATCAGCTCATGATCGACAGGAAACGCCTAGCCAAAGTCATCGAGCTGCACCCATATCAGCCGGACGGCGGCGGCTACCACTCGCCTCAGGAACTGGTGATGCAGTTCTGGATCGACCGAACCACCGGGCTCGGATTCACGATCACCTCGTCATAGATCATGTGCAACGGCATCATCGATGTCGGAGTCGACGGTGATCTCAGGGTGGCCAAGTCGGTGTTGGATCGGGAATTCCCCGGCCGGACCAAGGCGCACGCCCAGGCGAGCCGCTCCGTGGGTGGAAGCGGCTGTGAGCTAGCGAGCATGGCATGATCTTCATGGGCGGCTGCGACGTGCTGTATCGAGTCTGACGGGCTTTCGTGACGGACGAAGCGTTCACGCTGGCCCCCGATCGTGGCATCCAGGTGTCACCCGGCGTCTACGCTTGCCGGGCTGTTGGAAGCGCGGCGAGTGTGGAACGCTGACGCGATGAGCCGAACCCTGCTGACCGGAGGCCGGGTGCTGGACGTAGCGTCCGGCGATGTCCGCGACGGCGATGTGGTGATCGAAGGGGACCGCATCGTCGCGGTTGGCACAGGACTCGACGGTGACGAGGCCGTCGACTGCACCGGTTCGATGCTTGCGCCCGGCTTCATCGACTGCCACACGCATGTTTCGTTCTCCCTAGATTGGATGAGAGATCCCTTGGAGATGCCGCGCGGCGCGGGTGCTGTCGGTCGTGCCCGTGCTGCGTACGTTGCTGCGGCTTGGCGTGACAACGGTGCGCGACGCGTGGGGCGCGGATGCCTGGCTTGCGTACGCGTTGACTAAGGGCTGGATCGAAGGTCCACAGGTGTATCTCAGCCTTCGGCAGGTGTGCACCACTGGCGGCATCGGCGACCACTGGGTTCCCGGTTGCGGCCCGATCGATTTCTTCGGCGATCCGTCGGTGCCCGACCCCGTCTTTGAAGGTGTCGAAGGCGCGCGTGCCGTGGTGCGGCGCATGGCGCGTGGCGGCGCGGATTGGATCAAGGTGACCGCCACCGGCTCGTTGATGCAAGGATCCGCGCGGGCGCAGAGCGTAGAACTGAGTGCTGAGGAGATGGCCGCGCTGGTCGATGAGTCGAGACGGCGAGAGCTACGCGGCGTGATGGTCCACGCGCACGGCGCCCGTGCCGCTGAACTCGCGGCGCGGGCAGGCGCCCGTAGCATTGAACACGGCACATTCATGGACGAGCAAGCCGTCACTGCGATGGCGGAAAATGGCACCTGGTTTGTGCCGACACTGTCGTGCACTCAGGCGGACCCGGAAGACGCGCCACAGGAGTTCGCGGAGGCACACCGCCGCGCGGCGGCGCTCGCGATCGAAGCCGGCGTCCCCATCGCGATGGGCACCGACTGCCCGGTTCGGCCGCACACTGAAGTGCTAAACGAGTTGAAGTACCTGTCCGACGCGGGCCTCGGCCCGGCGGGCGCGTTTCGGGCCGCGACGCTCGACGCGGCGCGGCTGCTAGGCGTGTCGGACGACCGTGGCGAGGTCGCCGAAGGCAAGCGAGCAGATCTCGTGCTGCTAACCGGGACCGAACTCGATCCGGTCAACCTCGCCGGTCGCGTAAGGCATGTGTGGCACGACGGCAGGCTGGTGCGCGACTGAACCCGGCCGTCTCAGTCGTGCCAGTCGAGGTTCACGCGGAACGCTGAATGAGCCTTCAAACCGGCGTTGTCAACCCTGCAAGGCTCTGTTGCCCAATCTCGGGTCTATGCGGAGAGGGTGAGATCGAATCTGCTTAGGTTCATGGTTCGGGTGCGTTGGATGGGTGTGCCGGTCGGCCAGGCGTGGAGGCGGATGACGTTGATCGCGGTGCCGGCGAAGGCGTGTTCCAGGCCGACTTATGCGCCGTGGTGGTCGGCGTCGCTGGGTGCCGGTGTGAGGACCGCGAGCGGGACAGGACGACCGCACCGCGCTTCGTACCGTGCGAAGATCGGCGCCTTCACGACGACGACGTCGCGCCACAGGCGATCACGCTCCTCGTCGCCGGCCACGCGACAGGACACGGCCTGGCGTACGGCCCCGATCTGGATCTCCGCCGTCGTAGCCGCTCGCACGTTGCCGAACCACTGCGGTTCGATCGGGGAGCCACCGGCGGTGCCGGCGACGACGAAGCCTCCCGCATGGGGGACGAAACCGACCGGCACGGTGCGGGGCAGGCCCGTCCTGCGGCCCGCGACGGTGAGCAGCATCACCGGGGCACCCTTGGCGCTGCCGCCAATCCAGCCGCCGGTCCGGCGGTACAGGGCGACCGCTACTCGGTTCGCGCGCCGCATCCACCGCCGCAGAGTGGGGTCGAACCGGCCGTCAACGCGAGCGACGTACCGGCGGTAGCGCCGCCGCCCAGACAGCGCCCACACTGCGCGGATGGGCCACGGCAGTCCAGCCAGGAAGGACACCGCCTCCTCGGGCGCCGCCGCGTCGATCAGGAGCCCCAGCGCGATCAGCTTCTGAGCAGGCGAGAATTTGGCGAACGACTGTTCGCCGATGCGCTGCCACTCGGCCAGCGTGAGGTGCGCGGCGGCGATCGGCAGGATCAACCGCTCCTCATCGTTTAGATGCTCGACCAACCGCTCGGTCAGGTCCGCGACGGCCGCTGACACCGCCCGGCCGGAGGCCCCGTCGGGAGCCGACCGCCAGTCGGCCAAACCATCCCGGACGTGTGCCAGGCGCTCGGCGACCGCCTCGTGCTGACGCTCCATCCGCTTAACCAGGTCGGCTTGCGGCCGCGCCCGTTCGAGCAGGAGCGGCCACAGCAGGTTGTCCTCGGTCTCGTGGTGATAGTGCAGGGCGGCCATGAGGAAGTCGGCGTGCTCACTGACGCCGGCCGCACGGCGGACATGTCCCGGCGGGCATCGCAGGACCAGTTTCGCGAGCCGTAGGAACTCCCGGCGGAAGATCTTATGGATCACCACCATTTCGTGCACCGGCACAGCGCCGGTGGTGGTCGCGCTCAACGTGACCATCGCGGGCAGGCACTTTGTTGGGTTGTTCTCACCGCTGCTTGCTCCCGTTTCTCGACCGTTTACTGCCGGTTGGGCCGCATCGACTGGCAGTGCGCGGCCTTGGGCCAGCATGAGTTGCGTGGCGTCCCGTTGTCACGGGACGTTGTCCCGCCGCCCCCGGGATATTCATCTGGCCGCCGGGGTCAGGAGGATCGCGCGGAATCAGCACCAGTCCTGCGCTTGCCGAGAATGCCATCCGGGCAGGGGAGTGTCCGCGAAACCGACAGTCCCGGCCCCGCGCTGATCTTCGGTCGGGCGCGGTCGTTGCGGCAGATATCCAGCCGGGCGAGTCGCCGGCCAGCGTCGTCATGCCAGGTGCTGCGTTGGGCACCTCTGGGTCCAAGGCCGTCAGCAACGAACAAACCTGCCGGGACCAGGCGGACGAGGTTTTCGGCATTCGCAACGTCCAGACCAGCACCCAAACGGCATGTCACGTCACAACAGGGCAAACGCTCTCGGACGCGGGCACTATAGCTCAGACCGCCGAGCGCGCTTCTTTGCCTCGTAGCGCGATTCGGACCGGGCAGCGCTTCTCCTCAGCTTGCCCTACGCTCCCACCATGTCTCGGAGGCTCGTAGGTCTCGTCGCGATCGGGTGTGGACTTCTCGCGGTTCTTGTTCGGCTGTACTGCGACTTTGAGCTGGCGTTCCGGCAGCCGTGGGTCGCCTGGTATCTCGGCACGGTCGTGTTTTCCGTCTTGGTTCCGCTCGGCCTGTTCTTCGCAATTAGCCGAAACGCGATCGTTCGTCGTTCGGTGCTTCGGGTGGACTCCGAACGTGGCCGGTTTGTAGCGGATGCGGGTCCAAGAACCGCGCCAGTAATTATGTTGATTGTGCTGGGGGCGAGTCTGGCTGTTCCGGTGGAACGCGTGCCGAATACGGATCGAATGCGCCTTTCCACGGTGCCCGGGCTCGTACCTGCCGCCGCTGTGGTCTTCGGCTTGTTCCTACTTGTCGGTGTCACCGTGATTGTGATCAACCGGCCGCGCGTCGTGCTGGATCGAAACGGCTTTTCGGTTGTGGGCTGGCTGCGAACTCGGCGGCTGGCATGGACCGACCTCGTCGCGGGCTCTGCGCAACTCGGACCGCGCGGCAGGTGGCTCTACGTGCAGACGGTGGTGCCCGATCCGGGAAGGTACGGCAACGTAGCCAAGTTGCCCGCAGTCCGGCTGGACGTCGATCCCCTCGTCCTGCGGGAGGCCGTGAGTACCTACACCGACCAGCCCTTACGGCGCGAGGAGATCGGCACTGCGGCCGAACTGGCACGCCTGACACCCCACAACGGCCCAGCGCCTCACAGCCGCGTCTGACCACCGGCTTCAGCCTATCCACGGGTCAGTAGCCGGTGCCGCCGACGGTTTCTATTGGACGCTCTGAACGACACGCACCGGGCCTTCGGGTGCCGCGCGTCGTTGGGCGATAGAACCGTATTGTCCGGTCCGAACTTCGTGCCTGGGCGCACGAATTCGATCTTTGCAGGAAGCCTTTCGGTCGAAGATCTTGACGATCTTTTGCAGCAGAGCCCTTGTGCGATGCCGGCCGGTGTACGCGCGCGCAGGACCTCAGATGGCTAAGAGGGGCGTAACTCTTGTGTGCTTGCTGGCTATTGACGGGTGTACGCCTTGATGTCCTCGTCGAATTCGGTGAGCGCGTGCGGGGTGAGCGTCGGTCGGGTATGCGCGATTGCGGCGAGATAGTCGTCGGTGTCGGCGGGTCGGCCCTGACGGGAGGCGACTTCGCGCTCGAATGCCGCCTGGGCGCCTTTCCGCGCGGCGAACTCGATGTCGGCCGGCGTGAACAGTTCGCTTGCGGCCACAAGCGCGGTGATGTCTACGGTGTCGGCGACCGGTCCGAGGTAGCGTCGCCAGATCGCGGCACGGGCGGTCGGATTGGGTGGTCCGATTGGCAAGACGTAGTCGAAGCGACCGGGGCGCAGGAAGGCCGGGTCAAGGGAGCGCACCGAGTTTGTCGCGCAGATCAGCAGCCGGTCGCTGCGCTCGCGAAATCCGGGGATGATCTTCAACAGTTCGTTGGTGACTCCGTGGCCCGGGTCTATCGCCATACCGGATCGCACACCCGCGATTTCCTCCACTTCGTCTATGAACAGCAGCACCTCTTCCAGTTCGGCTAGATCGGCGAACGTCCGGCGCAGTGATGCGGCTAGGCCACCGCCGTCGGCGGCCGCGAGGCGGGACGGGAATATCTCGACGAACGGCCAGTCAAGCCGTGACGCGACAGCCTTCGCGAAGCTTGTCTTGCCGGTGCCGGGCGGGCCGAACAGGATGACCGCTTTCGGGGCGGCGACCTGGTACCGCTGTGCCAGGTCCGGCTCAACCAACGGCAACACGATTCGTTGCTCGATGACCTGCTTTTCGGACTCCATGCCGGCAAGGGCGTCCCATAGGCCCGCTGGTAGCAACCGACCACCCAGCGCGGCAAGCAGCCCGGAGTCAGCGGCGCCGAGATGCTCGACCTTCTCGTAATAGATCAAGCCTTCTCGGACGTGGTAGCCCGAGTTGCGCATTGCGACGCTACCCGTCGCGGCGTCCGGCAACACGGCGCTGATGCGGCGCACACCCAGCCCGCGCAGGCGCCATTCCAACTCTGCGAGCAGCGCACTGCCTATGCCGCGCTTGCGCCAACCCGAAGCGAGAGCGATCAGAAGAACCCACGCCCGTTCGCCCTCGGCTCGGGCGACAGCCATGCCCACCAGTTCGTCGCCGACGACCGCGACGACCGCCGGTTGACCAGATCGGGCGGCGGCCATCACCTCCGAGACGCTGAAGATCGGTAACGGCTCATCCGGCGAACGGCTCTGGTCCCAGACCGCGATCGCTTGGTCCAGGTCATCGTCGTGGAAGTCCCGCAGACGCCATGCCACCACTCACATCACCTCGCACATGTACGCTAACGGCTGCGGGCGCGCGAGACCTAGAGTTAGCGGTCGGCGGGCAGCCTGGCATCCAGAGCGCCAATGTCTTCCTCTGCGGCTGACGTCCATCCGTGTGCCTGCCGAAGATTGCGTCCGTGCAGTTCAGGCGGCATGTTGGTTCGTGGATGATGCCGCTGAGCCGGTCGTTGCGGCAGATATCCAGCCGGGCGAGTCGCTCGGGATCGGTGATCGGTGCGGGGATCGCGCAGAGCGGTGCGGCCGGCGCATCGCCTGGTGGGGACGGTGCTCGTTTTAGTGGAGATCGAACTAGCGAACGGCAGGTTCGTATCCACCGGTCCATGACCGAATTCATCCGGGGAACACGTACTCCTGTGAGGACGACGTCGATGCCGGCCACGGTTGAGGATGCGGTCGAACAGGGCGGGGAATTTCGCGTCCCGTCCCGGATCAGATACCTGACCTGCGCACCGACCTCGTCCTAGTCCATTACCAGGTTCCTCGACGCCTCGGTTACCCAGCCGACTTCGCGATCCAACGGGAGTTCGGATCTGACATAGACGATCTCCATAGTCTCTGGAGATCCCGTTGTGAACGATCACTGTCAGTTCTGGATCGAGGGGGATGGTGACGGGTTGTACGGCGAGGTGTTAGCCGACGGGCTTTTGGCGGCAGGCCAGTCCGCTGGTTCCGACGGGGTTGACCGGTGATCTTGATGGCTTCCGGCGTGACCGACCTGCGGGTCAAGGTACGACGGATCGGTCCGTACCGAGTGGCGTTAGCGGCCACCGACCTCGATGGTGTCCGGTGGTTTCGGTGGGAACGCCGTCTGCGGTCGGCATTGACCCAAGACCGGCGTGCGATGGCTACGGGGGCGCTGCGGGACTCGCTGATCGGCTCGGCGAGGGTTTCTCGACCGTCGACGAGTACCGCGACCAGGCCGGTGATCGCGCACGCCAGCCGACGCACCGGCGCCCATGTTTGCGTATTTGGTCGGGCACGACGTCCGTGCCGGTGGAGACCGGTAGGCGAACTTCTCGCTGCGCCGGGACCTTTAACGGGCCACGAGATCGTCCGCCTCCGTCGCCGCGCCTGACAAGAACTCGGTGAAGATTGCAGGCGCGCCGAGCACGATCCGGTGGCCGCCGTGCGTCAGGCGGATCCCGCGTGGATGCCATGACATTTCCACTGATGGCAGTCAATGAGGTGCCCGAGTGCCCTGAGCAGCGCGGTCTCACGCATGTCACGCGTCCAGTCGGGCATGTCGCTGACGAGCGCGACCTGCTCGCGGAGGTGTTGGAGATCCAGCGAAGCCAGTTCCTCGATCCGAGCGTCGACTGCCAGGATCACCGGAGCGAGGTACATGTCTGGGATGTCGTGCGGCAGGGTGGGCACGGGGAACCTCCGGGGGCCGAGTGTGTCCGAGCTGATTGGGCCAATAGTCGGCGCCGGGGATCACCGCCGGTAGGTCCACAAGCCCGCAGTGCTTGGGACCAAGGTCTGTCCGTGGTGGTCCGTCAATTCGGGCGCAGGTGCCGAAAGCCGCGTCGGACTCGGGAGGGGTGAGCCAGTCCGGGCGGCGGGTCGTTTCCAGGTCCGGTTAGGTCTGTGGCGACGGGCCAGGCGAGGCGGATTTGGATGTGCGCGGCGATGAGCGGCCAGGTCCAGTGGTCGGCGGCTTGTGGAGGGCGGGCTGAATCGGATCTACATTGGCTGCCAGCTCGATGGGCTGTGATCGGCCAGCAGAAAGGCAGCGAGAACGGCGGCGCCTCGAGCAACCCGACAGGAGAAGAAGCGCGGCGCGAAGTCCGGGCAGGGCATGGCGATGGCCGGCTTGGTGATGGGGTACATCAACGCGGCGTCGGCGATCGTCTTCTCCATCTGGTTCATCTTCTTCGGCGGGATCGCAGCGATGACGGGGAATCCGTCGCCGACATCGAGCCCGTAGCGGATCCGAAAGGGCTTGCCGGTCGGCGGTGTTGCGTGCTGACTCCTTGCAATCTAGTACGTGCGTGCCCGCGTTTACCGCGGAAGGGGTCCTGCGAGCGTGCGATGAGGCCGCCGACCAGGCGATCTTCCCGATGCTTGACAACGGCTACTACTACCCGGTCGATGTGCGGATGCATGCCTTCGCCCGCCGAGATCAGTGGCTGCTACTGATCGAGACCGTTGGCTACAACCAAAGCAACGGCAACCTCGCCGACGTCGTCACCCGGATCGGCGCTGCAGCTGGGGAATCAGCGACTGCCGATATGGTCGGATTCTTCGATCGCCTGGATAACCATGATGATCTATTAAACGACGATGACAGCCGGATCCGGGCCGGGGCGCCTGCGGCGGTCGTACGCGGACGCTCCTTGCCCACGCCGAGGACAGTAGGCTGCCCGATCTGGGAGTTCTGCCGCACACTCGTCCCGGAACATAGGGATCTGCTGCTGATGAACCACGACGAAGTTGATCAGTTCAGGCCGTCTGGCCTACCACTTATTCTGCGGCTGGAGGAGTGGCGGCATCCGGACCTGCTAGCCGATGAGATGCCCAGTGACACTGAAACATTCCGTCAGATCGCGCGGGCCCTGCAGTATCAGGACCCGGCCCTGTACCGGCCAGCGGAAGCACCCAACACCCACTGGTCGAACTGGCCGCACGGCGGCACTCTCTGACACGAATCCGGCCGCTGCACGCTGCAGGCCGCAATGTCATATGAAGTGTTCTCCTACGGGCGGTCACGCAGCTGGCCGGGTGTTGTGCCCAGGCGGCGGCGGAGCAGGGTGGCCAGGGTGGTGCCGTTCTCGTAGCCGACTCGGCGGGCTACGGCGTCCAGCGGCAGGTCGGTGGTGCGTAGCAGGTAGACGGCCTGTTCCAGTCGGATCTGCTGGGCGAATCGCACCGGTGTCGTGCCGAGTACGGCGCGTACCGTGCGTTGCAGTGTGCGTTCGCTGACGCCGAGTTCGCGCGCGGTCTCGGCGAGGCGGAGCGGCCGGTCCAGGTGGCCGCGTAACCGCCGCTCGAAGGCGTTCACCAGCGGGTCGGTCCGCGCCAGGTGGCCTGGAATGGCGTAGCTCGCCTGGCTGGGACGGGAGTCCACGATCAGATAACGGGATGTCAACTCGGCCAGCGCCGGGCTCGTCGAACGGACCAGCGCGAGGGCGAGGTCGAGGTGCGCCAGCGCGGCGCCGGCTGTGGTTACCCCGGGTACGGGGACGACCATCCGGTTCGGGTCTAGCCGGACCCGCGGATAGCGCTTGCGGAACTCGGGCACCAGCCACCAACTCGTTGTCGCCGGGAGGCCGTCCAGGACGCCGGTCTCCCCGAGGACGAAGGTGCCGGCGCAGGCGGCGGCCAGCGCCGCACCCGACTCCCGGGCCTTCAGCACCGCCTCACGGACCGGCTCGGCCGTCGCCGAGGCCACCCATTGGGCCAACTGCTTGGCGTGCGGATGCCAGATGCCCGGCACGACCAGCAGATCGGTGGGCCCGGCCTGGTCGGCGGGCACGGCGTCGACGGTGTGCCCGGCGGCGGTGCGCACTGGTCCGGACCCGGCTGGGGTCACGCACCGCACCTGCCAGGCGGGCGGCGGTGCGGGCAGTTCGCGGCGCAGCGCGTCGGCAGTCCGCAGCACGTCGAGCACGGCGGCCAGACCCGAGTCGAAGACCTTGTCGATCACCAGCACCGAGACCCTCATGTCGGAAACGGTAAGGGAAACGACGGAACCGCCACTAACCGGGGCCGGGCGGGGTTCGTAGCGTGGGCCTGCACCCAGCGACAGTTCGTCCACGAGGAGGCCACCGTGCCCGCGTCCCTGCCACCGTCATCCGAGATCAAGTCCGCAACCCCGCCCCAGACGCCTCCGTCCGGCACCCGCCTCGGCTATCTCGTCCGCTTCGAGGCGAAGCCCGAGCACGCCGAGGAGTTCGGCGAGCTGCTGGGCGGCGCCGCGTTCGACTTGGCCTGCGAAGAAACGGGCACCACGGTGTGGTTCCCGCTTCGGCTCGGCCCCACGACCTTCGGCGTCTTCGACGCCTTCCCCGACGAGGACGCCCGGCAGACCCATCGGCACGGCCGCATCGCGGACCTGCTGCGGGCCGAAGCGCCGCGACTGCTGGCCGCGCCCGTGGAGGTGCAGCCCGTGGACGTGCTCGGCGCGAAGCTACCGTGACGAGAGGTCGGGTCGGACCCGCCAAACGCCGCCGTCGAGTTCCCGTCGGGGGCTACTTCGCTTCGGCGGGGACCGCAGCCAGGAGCGCGCGAGTCTCCGCGATGTACCGGTCGCTGAAGGCGAGGTCGGTGCCCTGCTTCGAGGCGGCCATGGGCTTGCCGTTTTCGTCGTAGTAGACGCCGGTCGCGTCCGAGGGGTCGGTGAGGACCTTAGCGATCAGGTGGCCGGCGATCTTCGGGGTGCTCCAGTACTTGATGATCGGGGCCAGTGGCGATAGAACGCGTTTGGCGACGAACTGCAGGAACGGGTTCGCATCCCGGCCAAGGTTGGTGCCGGGGTTGAAGCCCGGCTCGATCGCCCGGAAACGTAGCCGCGGGCACTCCCTGGACAGCCTGAACACGGCGGCGAGGTTGCCCTGCTTGGAGGTCGCGTACGCGTCATAGCCGGGCTTTCTCGATCCGCCGGCGATCCACTGGCCGCGAGCGCTGGCCTCGGCGGACAGGTAGCGTCCGCCGCGGAACCCGGCGGCGACGGGGGCTTGCGCTCCGGGTCCTCCACGGCGGAGCAGGTGAACACGACGTTCGCCCCGTCTGGTAGGTACGGGATGAGTGCCTCGGTGAACGCGAACGGTCCAAGGTGGTTGGTCGCGAACGACAGATCCCAGCCTTGCGCACTGGTCCGGCCGTCGGTGGTGGCCATCATGCCCGCGTTGTTCGCCAGGCCCGCCAGCGGGAGACCCAGGGCCGCGATCCGCGATGCCGCGTCGCGCACGCTGCGGATGTCCGCGAAATCACCCACGACCGCGACCGCGTGGCCGTTCGGCAATGCCTCGATCTCGGCCTTGACCTCGTTGAGTTTGCGCACGTCGCGGCCGACGAGTACGACCGTGCCGTGGTTGGCCAGGTCCAGGGCGGCGACACGGCCTATGCCGGAGGTCGGCCCAGTGATAATCCATGCCTTCGCCGGCGTGGAGGGGACGTGGTGGTGAGGGTTAGTCATGTGTTCCTCCGTCGTCCTCGTTGTCAGTCGTTACGTGGTTGGGTCGGCCAGCATCCGCCAGAGGGCCTCGAACGCGACGACGCTGCGTTCCTCCGCGTGCGCCGGCTCGCGGATCATCGTGTCCATGGTGGCGTCGGCGATCGCCGACGCCAGCGTGAGCACGAACCCGAGCGGGGCATCGCCCATCGGTCCGGCGGAGCGTGCTCGTTCGATCAGCCCAGCCATGACCCGATGGGAGTCGCTGACGAATCGGTGGCTGTCCTCGGTGATCTCTTCGGCCACGTCCAGCTGCGCCAGTGTGGATCGCTTCTCGGGGTTGGTCGCCGCCCACGCCAGCCACTGCCTCCACATGTGCCGAACCAGCTCGCGAGTCTCACCCTCGTCGGGAAGGCCGGCGACCGCTGCGGATCCCATCTCCGCCTTCAGTGCGAGGTACAGCTCGTTCAGCAGCACATTCTTCGTCTCGAAGTACACGAATAGCGAGCCGGCAGCGACCCCGGCCTCCTTCGCTATGGCGGCAGTGGAGACGCCGAGGCCCTGCGCGGCGATCATGCGCGTGGCTGCGGCGAGAACCGCATTGCGCTTCTCTTTGCTCGGTGGACGTGGCACGCCAATGAGTCCAATGGATGACTGAGTAGTCAGTCATCTACGTCCGGGAGGTATTGGGGGCGTGGCTGCGTTGAGCGGTTGTCAAGATCTCGAGCCGTAGAACTTCCGGCAAGATCAAGCGCGGGCGTTCGGGCTCCGCTGGGCCGCTAAAAGCGCTGTTCAAGAGTTCTGGTTGCGGCTAAGTTGACGGCGGCTGACTGGCCGCGCATCACGTTTGTTGCGGCCAGCAACGTCGATCAAGTCTGGTTCGGAATTGTTCCGAGATCATTTGGAGCGTTGGTGGCATTGGTCGGTTCGAAGGCTTTCGCCCGGTACCTCGTCGTGGCTGCGCTCGTGGCTGGATCGCTTGCGTCCTGTCGGGCTACCGCCAGCCGGCCTCTCTCCGAAAGTGAGCTACGCAGCCGATTGTTGACTGCCGCCTCGGCGCCAGCAGGTACGACCGTTCTTGACACGGGTTCCGGCTCCGATGCGTCGTCGACCGGTCATGGGAGTCCACGCAGTGGTGCCAGCTGCGAGGACCTGATTGATCCTCGGTTGTTCATTTCCGCCGACGCGGTGGCGCCCGCAAGTTCTGCGGGTGAGTCGGTCAGAGGCCGCACCTCGACTGGGGAAACGTGGCTGGCAGGTGAGGATCTGTTCAGCTATCGGGCCGGTCAAGCTCATACGGTGATCCAAGATCTGCGCCGGCTGGTGGCGAAGTGTTCGACCTTCATAGATCCGAACTCGTTGGGCACCCCCAGTGTTCGGACGTTCTCAATCGGAGCAGGCCCGAAGCTTGGCGACGAAAGCCTGCTGGTACACCAGGAGTCACGACCGCAAAGCTACAACGGAGACAATCGCCTGGTGCACGATGCCATATTGATCCGATCAGGTGATGTGGTGTTGGTAGTGTCCACTGTGACGAGTACCTTGCTCAACGTGTCTACACCAATGCTTGATGTTGCCGCCGCGGCCTTTAAGGCCAATGCTAGGAAGTTAAGCATTGTCGCTGGTCACTGGGTCGGGGATGAGTGTGATGTGGTAGTCCACTGTGGTGGATGTTTGTTGGCTGGCGTGGCGTTTGGCGGGGTAGGACGCCTGCGAGCGTTTCACTGCGCGGGGTGAGCTGCGGTCGCGGCGTTCGTGCTGGTCCTGGCCGATCTCGACCAGGACCGCGTGGGTCGCGGCGGCGAGCACGGCGGTGGTCGCGGTCGCCGCGGTGGTGATCCATCGGCGGACCGCGCGGACAGCGACCGTGAATGACAGCCGGTCCGGGTCGATGCCCTGGCTGTGGGCGGCCTGGGTGATCAGGGTTCTGATCGCCTGGTAGGTGATGAGGTAGGCATAGAGCTCCTGGTGGATGCCGTCGGGGTCGGTGGAGCGCAGCACGGTCCGCGGTCCGCGTTGGAAGGTCTTGACCTCCCGGAAGGTGTTTTCTGATTCCCACCGCTTGCGGTAGCAGGCGGCGAGGTCACCGGCGGTGGCGAGGTTCGGGTCCAGAATGCTGGTCAGGAGTCGGAACCCTTCGGTGCGGGTGGTGACCGTCCCGGTGCGCGGGTCGGTGGCGGTCACGGTCACGGTGTACTCGATGACTCGCACCCAGGCGCCGGACCGGCCACCGCTGGCGGGTTTCGGTAGGACCGCCAGCCATGATCCGTCGGTGAACGTCCCGATGCGGGGTAGCAGCCGGGATGCTTTCACCCGCCACAACAGGTGCGCACCGGTGTCGGCAGTGTGGGTCCACAGTTTCCAGGACGGGAAGTTGCGGTCGGCGAGCAGCAGCATCCCGGGCTGCAACGCCGGCTGCAGCGCCCGGGCGAGTCTCTGTTCGGATTCGGGGCCGAACACGGCGTCGATGACCGCGTGGGTACCGACCTCGATCAGCATCATCAGCCGGACCTTCCCGAACGACGCCGGTCCCCGCCGCCGGTTGCGGGTCGGGACGAACACCGCGTTGTTGGCGTCGCTCGCGGCGACGTCGAGTCGGGTGCCGTCCCAGGACACCAGCCGCAACCCGGCCAGGAACGCCCCCGGCGTCGCGGTGGTGGCCCGCGGGCCACGGACCCTCAGGAACAGTGCTTTCAGCGGCTCGACACCGACCCGGCGGCGGGCCTGCGCCAGCCCCGACGACGACGGCGCCGCGGCCAGGTCACCGCCGGAATGGGTCAACTCCCGCCACACCCCGCGATACCCGACCCCGGAAAACAGCGACAGGCCGAGGATGAACAGGACTGTGACCCGTGCCGGCAGCCGCCGGATGCGTTGCTGCACCCGACCCGTCTCGGCCAGGACGTCATCGATCAGACCAGCCGGAACATGCTCGGCCAGCACACCCAGCCCGAGGCGTTGCCACACCGGCCGGTCAGAGGCGTGCGCTACCGCGCACGCAATGACATCATCGGACACCGAAGCTCCTGTAGCAGACGTTTGATCTTGGTCGGTTTAACGTTCTACAGGAGCTTCACCACGTCTTGCCCACGCCACGCCGCGACCCTCACCGCGGCATCCAGAGCAGCTCACCTACCAGCGGAAACGCTTATCTTCCTGGCATTGCCTTTAAGAGCCTGGTAAATAAGGGTTCAGCGGTCTGGTGGGGCGGTGGTTTGGCCCGTACGGTGGCTTGGTGTCGGGCGAGGCGTCGGGTCATCACGATCACCATGGCCCATTGGACCATCGCGGCGTGGTGGGCGGGCAGCCGTTCGTAGTCGCGGACGGTGCGGCGGCACCGGTTGATCCAGGAGAAGGTGCGTTCCACGCACCATCTGCGGTGCAGCACGACGAATGTGGTCTGCCCAGCGAGTTTGGCCACGATCGTCAAGGCCAGTCCGAGCTGGGTATGGGCCCAGGCGACGAGTTTGCCGGCGTAGCCGCTGTCGGCCCAGACCAGGCTGATCGTGGGCAAGCAGGTGCGAAGCGCCCACAGCAGTGTCCGGCCACCGTCGCGGTCTTGCACCTGTGCGCCGGTGACTAGGACAGCGAGCAGCAGTCCGCAGGTGTCCACGGCGATGTGGCGTTTACGGCCGTTGGTCTTCTTGCCCGCGTCATACCCACGCCCTGGCCGACCGACGGTCTCTGCGCCCCGTACCGACTGGGAGTCAACCACCGCGGCCGACGGCTGCCGGTCGCGGTCCTCGACCTCGGCACGAACCTGTTCACGCAGGCTGTTGTGCATGCGGTTGAGGGTCCCGTCGCCGGTCCAGGTCTTGAAGTAGTGGTAGACAAGCTTGTAGTGCGGGAAATCTGCAGGTAGCGCGTCCCACTGGCAGCCGGTGCGGTCGAGGTAGCGGATCGCGTCGACCACGTCCCGGCGGGGGTAGATGATCGGACGGCCTCGCCCGGTTCCGGCCGGCACGTGCGGGGCGAGGATCCGCCACTCCGCGTCGGTGGTGTCCGACGGGTAGTGCCGCGGACGGCCGGTCGGTAGATGATCGTCGAGAGTGGCAGGCGTGCCAGGTGCGGCGACGCCAGCGACAAGGTATACAGACAGGGTTGGGCCTTCGGTCGCACTGGTTTAGTCACCTTGCTCGTACCGAAGGCCCTTCCACATGTCACGCCGCCACGCCGCGATCATCGATCCCGCCGCAGGCAGCCGACCGCCCGGAACCCCTTATTTACCAGGCTCTAAGGCATTCGACGCGGTCTCGTAATTCTGATCGGTGACACGGGTACTTAAGGTGGGCGCTCGGCCGGAGTGAGCCGGACCTTCGGGCTGTACAACTGTCGTTGCAGGACGGTGGTTTGGTGGCGGAGGCGCCCGGGCCGGTGGTGGGGCAGGCCGTACTGGAACCCGGGTAGTGCCACGGTGGATCTCACGCTGACTGGTCGAGAGGATCGATGCATGACCACTTCCAGCGTCGGCCACCCGCCCGACCCGACCGCTCCCGGAGTCCCCGACGTGCGCGTGTCCAGCAGCAGGGCCGGACGGATCGCAGGCGCGGTCGCGCGGGCTCCGTTCAGCCGGTGGGCACGGGCCGAATTCGGGTACGCGATGCTGAGCGTGCCGCTGGCCGTGGCTGGTTTCGTGTTCACCGTCGTGACCGTGGGCGTTGGAGCCTACTTCGCGATAGCGGTGGCCGGGCTCGTGCTGATCAGCGCTTCTACGTACGGAGTCCGCTGGTTCGGTGCCCTGCACCGGCGCCTCGCGCGACGGCTGTTGGACATGCACGTCACCGAGCCAGATCCGCTCGAGCACGGCGCCGGTATCCTCGGCTGGGTCCGTTCCAGCCTGACCGACGTGGTGGGGTGGCGAGCCCGGGCGTACCTCGTGCTGAAGCTACCGGCGGCCGTGCTGGCGGGTGTCGTGTCGATGTTCTGCTGGCTGGTGGGAAGCTACTACCTGACATACCCCCTCTGGTGGGCGACGTTTCACCGGTTCACCTACTGGAACTCCAGCGCGGATCGGCGGGAATCGGTGATTGAGGTGCCGTTCCCGCTTGGCCACTTCTCCATTGAGACCATGGCGGGCACATTGTTCGTCACGGCCATGGGTGTGGTGTGCCTGCTGGTCGCGCCTTGGGCCACGCGGGCCGCGCTGGTTTTCGACCGTTGGCTCATCGCCACAATGCTCGGCCCGACCTCGTTGTCCGAGCGGGTGCGTGACCTCGAGCGGACTCGGGCGCTGGCCATTGACGACTCCGCGGAGCGGCTGCGCCGTATCGAGCGCGACCTGCACGACGGCGCGCAGGCCCGGATCGTGGCCGTGGCCATGAAGCTTGGCCTGGCTAAGGAGAAGCTGGACGGCCGGACCGCGCCCGACGTCGAGCGCGCTTATCAGCTTGTGAACACGGCGCACCAGATCGCCAAGCAGGCCATCAATGAGCTGCGCGACCTGGCGCACGGCATCTACCCGCCGGTGCTCGACGAGGGCCTGGCCAGCGCGCTGCCTGAGCTGGCCAGGCGCAGCGAAATACCGGTCGAGGTCGACGTGGACATCCCGCGTCGCCCGTCGCATAGCATAGAGATCATCGCGTACTTCTGCGTGGCTGAGCTGCTTACCAACGCGGCGAAGCACAGCCACGCCCGGCATGTGCGGCTCGAGGCGGCGCAGCTACCAGGGCAGCTACGGATCCGTGTACGCGACGACGGCGTGGGCGGCGCTGCTCTCGCCAACGGCACCGGCCTGCGCGGGCTTGCCGACCGCGTGCGTACGGTAGACGGCCGGCTTGAGGTGGACAGCCCCGGTGGCGGCCCTACGGTCGTCACGCTGTACCTTTCCGAACAGCCATGAGAGGGGTGCGCAATACGCCATGCGCATCGTGATCGCCGAGGATGCCGCCGTCATCCGCGCCGGGCTGAGCGAGGTGCTCGCCGACCGGGGGCACGAGGTCGTGGCCGCTGTGGGCGACGCCGAAGCACTGAAGGCAGCCGTCGCCGAGCACCGTCTCGACATCGCTGTGGTCGACGTGCGTATGCCGCCCACGCACACCGACGAGGGGCTGCGCGCAGCTGTGGCGATCCGCGAACGGCATCCGGGATTCCCGGTCCTGGTGTTCTCCCAGTACGTGGAGACCAGCTACGCGGCCGAACTCCTCGGCGTGTCCGCCCAGCGGAACGCTGCGGGCGTCGGGTACCTGCTGAAGGACCGCGTAGCCGACGTCAACGAGTTCCTCGACGTGCTTGCTCGGGTAGCCCGCGGCGGCACCGTCCTCGATCCCGAGGTCATCAGCCGGCTGTTGCGGGCCAGCCGCCAGGCCGATGCCCTGGGCAATCTCACGGCGCGCGAGCGTGAGGTCCTCGCGCTCATGGCCGAGGGCCGTTCCAACAACGCCATCGCTGCCATGCTCGTGATCTCGGAGCGCGCCGTGGAGAAGCACATCGGCAACATCTTCAGCAAGCTCGGCCTGCCACCCTCGGACGCCGACCACCGCCGCGTCTTGGCCGTCCTTCGGTACCTGCAATCGTGAGCGAGTCTGGCTAGCGGCATCCGGTACGAGTAGCGGGCAGGTGACGTACCGTTCTCACGATCGGCAAATCGTCCGGGTACCGCCTACTTCGCGTATCCCGAGTGACGCTTGCGGCCATGTCCGGTTAAGGGTGTGGCTAGCCGTACCCCGCGCTCGGGTGTTGGCACGCTGGAGAACACAAGTCTCAACCCAGAACGATAAGGAGCGTGCTTACACGAAAGGGGAGTGGTATGGCGCACATGCGCACGGCCGTCGCCCGGATCGGCCGGCTTCCCGCAGGCCGTCGGTCCAAGTGGCTCATCCTGGGCGTCTGGGTCGTGGTCGTCACGATCGCATTCCCGCTGGCCAGCCACCTGTCCGACGCCGCGAGCAGCAAGTCCACAGTGGAGTACCCGCGCGGGACAGACTCCACCTACGTGCAGTCGGTGATGGATCGGTTCCCTGACGGCCAGGTGTCCACCGCTTTGGTGGTTTACGTCGACCCAGGCGGTATCACGGCGGCAGACCGCGAGAAGGCGAACAACGATCGCACAATCTTCGCCACGACCGCGTACCGCGCTGTCGGCCAGTCCATCGCCTCGCCCGATGGCAAGGCGCTGCTGGTGACCGTACCGTTGCACAATGACGCAAAGACGCTGCCCGCTGATGCGCGTCAGGTCCGCGTGCGCGCGCAGAGCAACCTGCCGCCGGGGCTGACGGCCTACCTCACCGGCTCGGCCGGCAATGCGCTGGATGCGAGCGATGCCCAGAAGCACAACGCCACGTGGGTCACGCTCATCACCATCGTGGTCATAGCGATCATCCTGCTCGTGACGTACCGAAGCCCGGTGCTGTGGCTGTTGCCGCTGCTCAGCGTCGGCGTGGCGTTCCTACTCACCGAGGCTGTGGTGTTCGTGCTGGCCCGCTCCGCAGGGCTGGTGTTCGACACCGGCAACGCCGCTGTGGTGACCGTACTGGTGTTCGGCGTCGGCACCGACTACGCGTTGCTCCTACTCGCTCGGTATCGCGAGGAGTTGCGCCGCACTCCGGACCGGCACGTGGCGATGCAGGAGGCGCTGCACCGGGCCAGCCCGGCCATTATCGCCTCTGCCGGCACTGTCAGCATTAGCCTGCTGTGCCTCCTTACCGCGAAGATGGGGTTCAACTACGTGCTCGGGCCAACGGGGGCCATTTGCATCCTGTGCGGCCTGACCGTGATGGTCACGCTACTGCCGGCTCTGCTCGTGGTGCTGGGCAGGTGGGTGTTCTGGCCGCGCATCCCGCGCTCGGGTGCACCACTTGCCGGGGCCTCAGCCTGGGCTCGGATGAGCACCAGTATCCTTGGGCGCCCCCGGCTCGTGTGGCTCGGTGCGGTCGCGGTCCTCGGCGCACTTGCGCTGGGCGGGCTAGGGCTGCGTACCGGCTTGGACAGTAATCACCAGGTGGTCGGAAACCCAGGCTCGGTAGTCGGGCAGCAGGCGCTGGCCGACCACTTCCAGGCCGGGCGGAGCGACCCAGTTCGGGTCGTCACAGACGCCGACTCGGGAGCTCTGGTGGCCGCTGCTGTCACCAGGCTGCCCGGCGTGGCAACGGTTCAGCCCCCCAGGATGTCCGCGGACGGCACGCTCGCCCGCGTCGACGTGATCCTGACCAGCCCGACAAACAGTGCGGCCGCACAGGACATCGTCCGGCAGATCCGCGCGGCGGTGGCCGGGGTGCCCAACGCGCGCGTGGGCGGCACCACGGCACTCGACATGGACAAGGCGGAAGCCCAGACGCACGACCGCAGGACGGTCATCCCGCTGGTGCTCGCGATCGTGTTCGTCGTGCTGGCGCTGCTGCTGCGGGCCGTGGTGGGCGCGCTGCTGCTCGTCATAACCGTGGTGCTGTCGTTCTTCGCAGCGCTCGGGGTGAGCTGGCTGCTGTTCCAGTACGTTTACGCGTTCCCGGCCATGGACGTGCAACTAGCGCTCGTAGGCTTCCTGTTCCTGGTGGCTCTCGGAGTGGACTACAACATCTTCCTCGTGTCGCGGATCAGGCAGGAGGTGTCCCGGCACGGCCACCGGGCCGGCGTGCTGCGCGGGCTCGCGGTCACTGGCGGCGTCATCACGAGTGCCGGCACCGTGCTCGCGGCCACATTCCTAGCACTGACCAGGGCGCCGCAGATCGCATTCATCGAGATCGGTGTGCTCGTGGCCATCGGCGTGCTGCTGGATACGTTCCTGGTCAGGTCCGTGCTGGTGCCTGCGCTCATGCTCGACGTGGGGCACCCGTTCTGGTGGCCGAGCCGCCTGTCGCACCAACCCGTGGAGCCGGTCGAGGAGTGGGACGAGCAGCATATAGCGGCCGTATAGCGACCGCTCTCACGCCACCCGTGCCCCTGGAGCCGTCGGCACTTCTTGCGGATCCGGCGCACCAGGCAGGAGTTGATGCGCGCCAGGAGGGTCGACCGCGACGCGAAGCTCGAAAGTCTTTGACGAGGCGTTTACCAGCGAGGATGTGCGGCTTCGTCAGATTGCTCGCAGTGCGCGCAGATGAATGCCCACTCCGCCTCGCCGAGACCGCGCACGAACTCGGCGTCACCGAACGCACACTGCAACGCACGGTACGCGGCCGTACTCGGCACGACACCCGGCCAGCTGCGTGACCGTCCGTAGGAGAACACCGTGCGCCCTACGCGGCCGCGGTGAGCAGCGATTCTGCAATCGCGGTCCGCGCATAGAGGACGGAATGGCCGGCCCGGTGTGCGCTGACCATTCCGGCGTCGCGCAACGCGGTCAGGTGCTGCGAAACTCCGGCTGCGGAGATACCGGTGCGTCGCGCCAGATCCGTCGTCGACGCCGGCGCCTCCAGTTCGGTCAGGAGCATCGTGCGGGAACGACCGATGACCGCGGCGATCGCCTGGCTACGCGCGACCGGGCGGTGCTCCCAGAGAGTCCCGGTGCCCCGGGCCGGGTAGGCGACCTGCGGCGAATCCGGGTGACGTGACCAGGTCAGGACGGACGTGGCGAAAACGGACGGGACAAGCAGCAGGCCAGGCCCCGTCGCCCCTCGCGTAATCGAACAGGACCGGCGGACCAGGCGCAGGGTGTTGTCGTCCCAGCTCACCGTGGAGTGCAGGTCGTTGAAGAGGTGGCCGGCACCGCGCTCGGCCACCTGCCGGGCGCGGTGAAACACGTCGGCCTCCAGCAACGCGCGGATCTTCGCCCAGTACGGCGCGATCGCCAGATCCCAGTACGCCTCGATCTCCTGGGCGAGCTTGGGCAACCGGCATTCCGGGTCGGCCTGCAGCCCCTGGGTGCGGGAACCACGACGGCCCAGCACCTCCAGATCGGCGCGGACGTGCTCGATCGGGGCGCGGCGAATGGCGTCCAACTCAACGTCGAGGCTCGGGCTCAGGTCGCCGGGCAATGGTGTCAGGAAGTCGGGTAGGTAGCCGTGAGCGGGAATGAGCTCGGAGAGCCAGCCCGCGTGCAATCCGGACGCGATGATCCGCGGCCGGACCTGCTCGATCCAGGGCCGGTGGACCGGATGCGCGGTCCCCGACACGAGCAGCCGGAAGCTGGTCACGACCTCCCACATCGGCGAGACCGCGAATCTGGTCAGCGCCAGGTCGTCCGCCGAGAACGCAAGTTCGGAAAGCACACTACCCCCGAGATTCAGTCCTGACTTAATCAATCGCACCAACGGTACGTCACCACGCATGATCCGACCATGCTCACCACCTTCGGCGGACTGCCCCGCGCCGCCTGGATCATCTTCGCCGGTACGGTCGTTAACCGGCTCGGATTCGTCGTCACGCCGTTTCTCGTCTTCTATCTGGGATCGCGTGGCATCAGCACCACCCAGGTCCCGTACGTGCTCGGTGCCCTCGGCGCCGGCAACCTGATCGGACCAGTGCTCGGCGGGCTGCTCGCCGATCGGGTCGGTCGGCGGCCGACTATGCTGGTCGGGCTGCTCGGTACGGCACTAGCGCAGGGCTTTCTGTCCATCGCGCCGAACGTGGCCACGCTGGCGCTCGCGGCAGTCCTGCTCAGCGCGTCAGGCACCACGGTCTCGCCGGCCGCGAGCGCGTTGATGACCGATGTCGTACCGGCGGAACATCGCCGGGCCGCGTTCTCGCTGATCCACTGGGCAGTCAACATCGGTACGGCGGTCGCCGGCCTGCTCGGCGGATTCCTCGCGGTGCGCGGATACTGGCTGCTGTTCCTGGTTGACGCGGCGACGTCGCTGACGTACGCCCTGATCGTGGTCTCGACGCTACCCAACGATCGTCGCGGCCACTCCCGCGCCGCCGGGTCACCCGGCGGGAAGGGTTACGCAGTGGTGCGCCGGGATCCGCTGATGCGCGCGATCTTGCCGCTGTTCGGCGTGGGCTTGATGATCTACTCGTTCACCGAGGTCTGCCTGCCGCTAGCCATCCGCGATCACGGCCTGTCCGCGACGACGTTGGGACTGATGGCCACGCTCAACGCGGTCCTCGTGGTGATTCTGCAGCCGATCGCAACGCACGCCTTGGCCCGGTTCGGGCAGATCACGGTGTACATGGGCTCGAGCATGCTGGTCGCGGTCGGCGTCGCGTTGACGGGCGTGGCACACACCACCTGGTCGTACGCGGCGACCGTGGTCGCCTGGTCGGTCGGCGAAGCCGCCGCCGGCGGCGTTCAGGGCACGATCGTTGCAAGCCTCGCCCCGATCGATGCTCGGGGCCGCTACCAGGGCAGCTTTCAGTGGACGTGGGGCATCGCGCGTTTCCTCGCGCTGGCCTTGGGCAGCGCCGTGTACGCCGATGTCAGCCCGGCCGTGGTCTGGTGGTTCAGTGCCATTGCCGGTGTTGGTGCCGCGCTTGGCATGGGTGCGATGGCGCCCGTGATCGCGCGACGGACAGCACCCGCCCATGCGCTGGCTGAGGTGGCGGAGCCGGTCGGAGCGAGTGCCTAGCGGTACAAGCCGTCCACCGGTCCGAGATGAAACTGCACGTGCCCGGCTGCGACGGCCAGACCGCGCGGATTCCCGCCGGGACCGCTCGTCCTGGACATCGACGGCTTCCTCGCAGGTCAGGGCGAGGCCGGCGTCGGCCGCTAGGAGCCAAGGTGCTTCCAATGCCCTTCGGACACGATCTCGACGGTGCCGTCGACCACCTTGATGGCCGTCTCGTCGTCTATCACGTACGCCGGACCAGAGATGCCAGCCGCCCATCGTTCCGCCGCGGCCATCGAGTTGCCCGGCATGCCCTCCTGGGCAAGGTGTGGACAGATTGAGAAGTCAACGATGCCCAACGTGCCGTCGTCACCGTTCGGCGATCTCCACTGGACGAAGTCCTGGCCGATCCTGGGGGTCATCACCATGCTCCCGGCGCTCAGCCCCACCCAGACCGTCTCGTTCAGCGACGGGACCAGGTCCGCTAGGCCGGACTGCCGAATCCAGTGGCACAGGTAGAGGGCGTCGCCGCCTGCCACCAGTAGGACGTCCGTCTCCCGGACCATGGGCACCCAGTGCTTCTCATCGATGCTGGGCAGCGCGGTGAGTTCCAGCACGCCGACGGACTTCCAGCCCAGGTCGACCATAGGATTGCCGGAATGTCCGCTGATGAACTGCCACGCTTTGACGCCGGGGCCGACCATGGGGTGCCCGTACTGTGCGGTGGGGATGCAAAGGGCGCTGGCGTCGGCGATCGGCTTGCCCAGTAGGTCGACCAGCGCCTCGCGGATGCTCGTGTTCGTGACACCCGCGGACGTGAGAAGGAGCTTCAAGGTGCCTCCCGAAATCGAGTGCGATGGACTGGCGTGGCGTACCGACCGAGGACCATCGCGAGACTCGTCGATGCTGGACGAGGCAAGCCTAATTGCAGTCGAGCGCACTCGGGCGGAAGGCATCGCCGACAAAACTCAACCCCGATGGCCGTGCGCCCCATGCGCTCGGCGACAACCAGCGTGGTCCCTTGGCCGGTGACACGGTCGAGGACAACGTCTACCGGGGAGGCAGCACCACTGGTGTCTACGAAGACTTGTCAGGTGTCTGCCGCCGCGAGAGGCAGGTTGATCGTCGCGGTGGCGCCGGCGCCGGGCGCCCCGGTCAATTCGAAGGTGCCGCCGTGGGTACGGACTACCTCGTTGACGAGCGCGAGGCCGAGGCCGAAGCCGCGCCCGCGGCCGGTCTCCTTCTCGGCGCGCGCAAACCTGGCCAGCAACCGCGGCCCTTCGTGCGGATCCATGCCCTCCCCGGTGTCGGCCACGGTGATGGTGGTGCGTGGGCCGCGCATCGCGACAGCGACAGTCACACTGCCGCCCGCCGAACTGTGCCCGATGGCGTTATCGACCAGCGAGTTCACCGCTCGGCGCAACGCGGCCGGCACACCACGCACGAGAACCGGCGAGTCCGGCGTGCGCGCGATGAGGTCGACACCGCCGGTCTCGGCGGCGATGCTCATGCTGGCCACCACGTCCTGCGCGAGTACGCCCATGTCGACGATCTCGTGCATCTGGGGCCGGTGTTCCAGATCAGCCGAGAGCAGCAGGTCGGTGACGATGTCGCTGAGGACATGCGTGTCCGCGACGAGTTGTGCGAGGCCCGCGCGCGTTACGTCGTCGAGGCCGGGCCGCCGCTGGAGCATCTGCGCTCGGGTGTGCACGATCGACAGCGGTGTACGCAGTTCGTGGCTCGCATCAGTGACGAACCGGCGCTGCAATGCGAGGGCGCGCTGAAGTGGCCGCACCGCCCCGGTGCCGACCAGCCAGCTGAGCAACGCGGCGGCCGCGATACCGGCACCGCCCGCGATCAGCAGCGACATGATCAGTCGGTGCGTCTCCTCGGCCTGGTAGCCGACATCGAGTGCGGCAACCACCCGTTCCCCGCCACGATCGGCCGCATACAGTTGAAACGGAGTTGTCTCTTGGGGATCGTCCGCTTCCAGCGCGATGTTGGCGGTGCTCAGCCCAGCCGGCAGCGAGGTTATCTCGATCGACGCAAGCGGCGGCGGCGTGCCTGGGCTCACCGACACGAGCCCGGCGTCGTCCCGGATCAGCAGTACGACGCCGGCCGGCGGCTGGTCGACCGAGCGAGCCGACAGCGCGGCCGTGCGCACCAGCCGCTCGGCGGCTGTGCGCTGGGTGTGCTGCGTCAACGCGAGCGCGGTAATGGCGACAATCGTTACCACCAGCGCGACGGCCGCCACGGTCTGGGCCGTGACGACCAACGCGGCGCGGCGCACCAGCCGGGCGTCGCGCGCTGAGGTACCGGCAGCCGCCATCAGATTCCCTCGTCCCAGCACTGCCGGACGGCGAACCGCACCGGGCGGAGTCTCGGTCTCGGGGCGGGCGAAAGGCGCCGGCGTCTCATGCCACGCCCATCCGGTAGCCGAGCCCATGCACGGTCTTCACGACGCGCTGCCCGAGCTTGCGCCGCAGGTAGTAGACATAGGTGTCGACCACGCCCACGCTGTCGGCGTCGGTGAACACGCTGGTGAGCAGCTCGGCTCGGGTGAACACCTGAGCCGGCCGCGCCGCTAGAACACGGAGCAGTTCACATTCGCGGGCTGACAGTTCGACGGGCGGACCATTGCCGATGACCCGCCGCCCCGGGACGTCGAGGTTCCGCTCGCCCAGGCTGAGAGTGTTCGATCTGTCCGGATGACGCCGGAGCATCGCGCGCAGCCGGGCCAGGAGTTCGTCGATGTCGAAGGGCTTCACCAGATAGTCCTCGGCTCCGGCGTCGAGGCCGGAGACCCGGTCCGGGACCGTGCCAAGTGCGGTAAGCATCAGGATCGGCACGGCGATCCCTCGCGACCGCAGCCGAGACACCAGATCAGCTCCCTCGATCGCGGGCAGGAGCCGATCCACGATCATCGCCTCGTACCGGCGGGTCAGCGCGAGATGAAGGCCGCGCTGCCCATCGGGGGCGACATCGACGGCGTAACCGGCGTCAGTCAGCACCTCGGTCAGCAAGCCGGACAGCTGGCGATCATCTTCGACGAGCAGCAATGCTCGACGGTCCATGACTACATCGTGGCATGCGCCGCTCTGAGATCGCTCTGAGAACACGGCCCGACGCTGTTCGCATGGATGCGACCGGGACACTCGAACGAGCCGCCGAGCAGGTCACGCCGAGGACCTGTGCGCCACACGTCGGTGCCTCCCGCGCGCGACGTGGCTGGGCGGATTTCTCCGGCGCCGCCGTGCTCGCCAACCTCACCGCTGTCGTGGCGCTGTGGATTTACCACGGCGGCGTCGCGGCGCTCGCCGGCTCGGACCACGGTCTAACCTCGGTCGGCCGGCTGACCGGCCTGCTCGCCGCGGTGTTGCTGCTGCTCCAAGTGCTGTTGATGGCGCGAATCCCGTGGATCGAGCGCTGGTACGGGCAAGATCGGCTGGCCCGGCGTCACCGTGCCGTCGGACACGCTTCCTTCTGGCTTCTCGTCGTGCATGTCGTCGCCATCACCGCCGGGTACGCCGCGACGGCGCACACGGGAGCGCTTGCCCAGATCCGCGCGCTGGTGCTGGACTATCCCGGCATGCTGCTCGCCGCGGCCGGTACCGCACTGATCGGCCTGGTGATCGTTACCTCGGTCCGGGCTTCCCGCCGCCGGCTGCGTTACGAGTCCTGGCACTTGATCCATCTGTACGCGTATGTCGGCGTGGCGCTTGGGGTGCCCCACCAACTCTGGACCGGTACGGACTTCATCTCCTCGCCGATCGCCCGCGGATATTGGTGGAGCCTGTATGCGCTCGCCGCCGGCAGCATGCTCGTATTCCGTGTTGGCTTGCCGATCTGGCGCACGCTGCGCCACCGACTCGTGGTCACCAAAACGGTCATGGAGGCGCCCGGTGTCGTGTCGATCCACATGCGCGGCCGTCGGCTGGATCGGCTGCCGGTGCGGGCCGGCCAGTTCTTCATCTGGCGCTTCCGTTCCGGACGCGGTTGGTCGCGCGGACACCCGTACTCGTTGTCGGCTCCGCCGGATGGTGATTGCCTGCGGATCACGGTCAAGGACCTCGGTGACGGCAGTCGCCGCGCCGCGGCCATCCGGCCTGGGACCCGAGTGCTGATCGAAGGTCCGTACGGCGCGATGACCGCGGCGCGGTCGCAGGGACGAGCGGTCGTCGCGTTCGCGGCCGGTGTCGGCATTACCGCGATTCGTGCGTTGCTCGGCGACGCCGACATGGCGTCGAGGCCGGTGACCGTGCTGTACCGCACCAGCGGCTCCAACGCGGTATTCGCAGCCGAACTCGACGATTTTGCACAACGTGGTGTACGCGTCGTTTCGCTGACCGGTCCGCGAGCGATCGGTTCTTTCCTTCCCGCGCACCTCGTCTGCCACGGCGACGCCGCCATGCTGCGCCGGCTCGTACCCGACGTGGCGGAACGTGACGCGTACGTCTGCGGTCCGCCCGAATGGATGGCTGCGGTACGGCGAGCGCTACGCGAAGTTGGCATGCCGCCCGCCAACATCCACGTCGAGGACTTCGCGTGGTAGAGACGGAGGAGGGATCGGAATGCGCAGGATAACAATGTGGCTCGCGGTCTCGGTCGCGGCGCTGGTGCTGCTATTCACGTACCGCACCAGCACCGGCGGCACGCGGATCCCGACGACGGCGGTGACCGGTGCTCCGGCCAGCGTCGTCAGTGCGGATAGCGGTAACCGCGCGCTCACCGTCAACGGCCCGGCGATCCGTACCAGGTGGGGTCCGGTGCAGGTGCAACTGCACATCACCGGTCAGCGCATCACTGACGTGGGTGTGTTGCAGCAACCCACCGGTTCCGCAATGGACCAGGCGATCAACGCGTACGCCCTGCCCACACTGCGCGCACAGGCGCTCGCGGCGCAAAGCGCACACATCCACGGTGTCAGCGGTGCCACGGTCACCACCACCGGATACGTGCAATCACTGCAAGCCGCGATCGACGCCGCCCATTTCACCGGCACGCCGACCGGCCCCCAACCGTCCGCGCCGCCCGCACCGCCGAACCTTCACGCCGACGAGGACGACTAGCTTGGGCGTCGCGATGCCTCTGCGCGCTGCTGCTGGGCAACGCCGCTGTCATTGCCTGGCAGCAGCGCGCGACGGTGCGTCATGGCTGACGACGAACTCGACCCCCTGATCCACGTGCCCACCCAGCTGAAGATCGTCGCGACCTTGGCGGCGTGGCCGGACGGCGACACACTCTCCTTCACTCCGCTGCAGGAGATCCTCGGACTTACCCCCGGCAACCTGATCATCCACCTGCGCAAGCTCGAAGAAGCCGATTACATCCGCAGCGAAAAGACCAGCAGACGTAATCCGACGGTGAAATTGGCGTCCAAGGTACGGCGGCTCTCCGTGCCAGGCCCGCGAAGCCCCGATCCAGAATGGCGGGACCCGGATGGCATAGATCACGCCATCCGGGTCCCGCCAGCGGCCCGCCACCTTGCCGTTCCCCCGCCTACGGCGCCATCGGGCGCTGGTGGCGTGGTGGCCGACGCTGCCGGTGCCTGGAGAAGGTCAGAACGCCGACGTAGCGTCAGGGGAGCCGAGCCCGGTGGGTCCGTCGTAACCGGCGACTCCCGTGCACAGGTAGGTTTCCTGGCACTGGCCGTTGCTGCCACCGACGACGTCGTAGAGTCCGGCGGGATCCATGTACAGGCTCGACGCGTATGGCGTCTTGGGTACCCCACCCATCGCGTAGACGCTCGACACGATCGGAGTGGCGAGGCTGGTTCCGCCCACCTGTACCCATCCCTTGAAGCCGAAGGTGTCGTAGACGGCGAGCCCGGTCTTCGGGTCGGCTACCGCGGAGACGTCGGCGACCGTGCGCAAGCCGCACAGCGTGTCACGCTGCCAGCCAGGCTTGTGGATGTAAGCCGAACAGCCACTGGTGGCGCCGTCCCACGCGGACTCCGACCAGCCGCGCGCGCTGTCGGCGGGAGCGAGCGACGTACCGCCGACCGCGATCGCGTATCGGGAGGCGGCCGGGTAGCTCACGCCACCGATCAGGGGAGCGCCGTTGCCGTACCCGTAGTCACCGCTGGCGACGACGAACGGCATGGGCAGATCTTTGTAGTAGCGCTCCAGCGTCTGCTCACCGGAGAACTCACCACGACTGCCGTAACTGTTGGAGATCGCGTCCGCCCCCAGCGCCGCCGCGGCGCGGACGGCCGGGATCAGGTCAACGAGCGACGGGCTGTCGGCTTCGACCAGGAGGATCCGGCACGACGGGCAGGCAGCCGAGACCGCGTCAACGTCGAGCGAGATCTCCAGTCCCCAGCCCGGGTCGGGCGCCGGCAGGTTGGCAGTCGCACCGCGCTGGTTGACCTTGGTGAAACAGTGGTTCGCGGTGGTACAGGGCGGCAGCCCGTAGTGGGCACGGTAGGCCGCGAGATCCGCCTCGGCGTACGGGTCGTCGTACGCGTCGACGATCGCGACCGTCTTGCCCGCCCCGGCGCTCGGCGACAGGTGGTAGGCCGACTCGATATCGGCGGGCCCGTAGCCGGTGGGCGCGCCGCGCGAGACTCCGGCGGCCGTGTTCACGACGGCCATGCACTGAACGAACGGGGCTACCGCCGGGGTGGAGCAGGCGCGCACATTCCCCGAGTCCGATCCGGTCGGAAGTTGGGCCGGGGAGGTGACCACGAGCGGGTAGGCGCGGATGATCGTTTGCTCGATCGAGCTGCCCGAACGGTCGGCCGCGTGGATGCGCAGGGACGCGAAGCCGGTGGTCTGCTCCAGCGTCGGCTGCGGATAGCTCAGCCGGTAGGTCCCGTCACCCGCCGCGGTCGCCGGTACGTCTCGCCAGGTCTGACCGTCGTCGTAGGACACCTGCGCCGAGAAGGCGTCAAGCGCGGCGTCGGCGGCACCGCGCTGGTGGCCGACGGTCACGTCGACGGTCGCGGGCCCGCCTGCCGGGACCACGTCGTCGATGCCCGCCGAGGTGCGGTAGCTGGAGAAGAGCAGCGGCTCGAAACTGCAGCCTTCTCCGCCGCCTCCGCCTCCGCCTCCGCCCCTGTCGGCTCTACCGCCGCCGCCACCACCGCTCTTGTCGCTGCAGGTCCACCCGGACGGCAGCTGGTCAGGTGCGCGCTCCGCGGACGGGAAGGTCCAGGTGGTGTGTACGGTGGTCGAGGCCGGCCACCACGGGGCGCTTCGGCTGACGTCGTAGACCAGCTGGTACGTCGCAGGATCGGGGCTGAGATGGAAGCTCGCGAAACCCGCCGATGACTGACCGATTTGCACACCGTCCTGGTAGAGCGCGAGGTTCTGGGTCGTCGAGGAGTCGGGCAGCTCGACGTCACCGGAATTGTCGGTATGCGGGAACAGCATGGTGTTCAGGGTGTCGCCGCTGCGGCAGACCGGGCAGGCCTGGCCGAGGACCGGCTGCTGCATGATGCCGGGCACCATCGGTTCGGCCATCCACTCGGTCGTGCTGCGCTCGCCCGGCGTGTAGGCCACGACGTGGCTCTGGGTGTAGCCGTCCTGGCTCTGGTCGTCGGCGGTGACCGTCTGCATCCAGTAGAGGTCGGGCGCGGCCGTGACGTACTCGGTCCGAGTCAGGGGTGCCACCAGCGTATTTGTCGCGCCGACGGCCGACATCTGCCATGGCATGAGGCCGATGCGGCTCTCGGACTCCGCCCGGCCGGGCACCGCGCTGTGGTAGCTGGCGTCGATGGTGGCGAGGCGGTCGGCTGTGACGTTCTCGCTGAGATCCGAAGGGATCGATCCGATAGACGGGAACTCGAGGTCATAGAGGTAACTGTTCAGCCCACCGTCGGTGCCGGCCATGCGTACGTACGGGTAGAACGAAACCTGGCCGACCTGCACGGGCTCGGTTGGCGTCGCGTAGAGCGGGGTTGAATCGAAGGTGGCGAACGACCACGCGAATCCCGGGCCGTTCTGCGCGTCGCGCTGGTAGTTGAGCGTCTGCTCGACCGCGGCGGCAGGCCGCGGGGTGCTGACGGACAACCGGTTCCCCTTGCGGGCGTCGAGGATGACCGTCGTGTCGTGAGTGACGGTCACCTCGGGTGAGACCGCCAGCGTGAAGTCGTGGCTCCGGTCCGGATAGACCGTCGAGATGATGGAGGAAACACTGTAGTGTCCCGCCGGCACGCTGAACGCGAACTCGCCCCTGTAGTAGGACTGGCTGGCGATGAAGGTGTCGGTGTTATCGGCGTTGGAGACCGTACCCATGTCACCGCTGTCGCGGTGCCCGAGCCGGTCGAAGGCCCTGACCGTGACAGTGAAGAGTTTGCCTGTCGGGGGGCTGGCGGCCGGCACTGCGGCGAGCGCGATCCTCGAGATTCCGGCAAAAATGTCCGTGCCCGCGATCCCTCGCTTGTCGGCCTGCCACTGCGCCGCGAGCGCCTGGCCGAACTCGCGGGGGTTGGTGATTCTGAAGGTGCCGGTGCCGTTCCTCGTCAGCCCAGGTGGCACCTGGTGGGCGCCGTCCGCTGTGTACTCGACCGTCAGTTCCGGTTGAGCGGTGCTGTCCGTCGATGACTGTGGCAGGGCGTTGACGTCGAACAAGCTCAGGTCGAGTGGTTGGCCGACGAAGCCGGCGGCGTCGGCGGGCAGTACGTAGAGGTGCGACCCGGTGGTCAGCACCTCCATCGTGGTCGCTCCAGCGGTGCTCGACGCCAGGTCGACCAACGGCCTGCCGTCGGGAGTGCTAGTGACGGTGACCCGGTCGCCGGTGACCAGCGTGTAGGTCTTCACCTGCCCCGGCGGAGGCGTCGTGTCCGTGGCTACGTCCGCCCGGGCCACCGAGGGGCCGATGAGCGCGAGGGTGAGGCTCGTGACTACGCCTACGGAAATTCGGGTGCGTTTGATGTCGTCCCCCTGTCCCCGTGAGGCATAGACACCTCACGATCTCATTACCACTGGGAGTGGTACGTACCACTCCCAGTGGTAATAGAACATAGGATCTTGACCTCTGCGCGTCAACCAGGTGCTTGCCGAAATGGCCGTCGACACGGCGCTGATGCCGGACTTGAAACCGGCGAGTGAGTGGGCAGGGGGGTGGCTCTCGGCGACGGTGCGCCTGCCGAAGATCTCACCCACCCAGGTCCACGGCATGCTCGTGCGGCCGCGCGGAATTCGTTGGCTAGGCCGCACTCGTTGGCGAGGCCACCCTCTACCATCCACACCAAACCCGCCTCGACGAGGCGGACAGTCCGATCAAGTAGGCGCTGTCAGAACCGGGGCGTTTCACAACTCGGTAACGTGCAACGTGTGCCCATCAAGCTAGAGAACGTCGGCATCGCCGTCCGGGACCTCGAAGCGGCGATCGCATTCTTCACCGACCTCGGTCTGACCGTCCTTGGCCGTGACACCGTCAGTGGAGGGTGGACCGACACCGCCGTCGGTCTCGACGGCAACCAAGCCAAAATCGCCATGCTTCAGACGCCAGACGGAAACGGTCGTCTCGAGCTCTTCGAGTACGTCCACCCCAGCGCGATCGAGACGAAGCCCACCAGGCCTAACGAGATCGGCATGCACCGCGTCGCCTTCTCTGTCGAGGACATCGACGAGGCACTGAAGATCGCCGCGAGGCACGGCTGCCACCCGCTGCGCGGAGTGGCGACATACGGGGACGTCTACAAGCTGACCTATGTTCGGGGCCCCAGCGGCATCATCGTTATGCTCGCCCAGGAACTGAAGAAGGGTTGACCGCGGTTCGATCGGCCATCGGCCAGGGCCATCGCACGCCGTTCGATCAAAAGCGGACGACATTTCGGCAGGCACGGGGTTTTGCGGATGCCTTTCCGGCGGGTCGGACAGAATAGCAACATGACCATTGTCAAGATCAATGCTATTACTGTGCCGGCCGACAGCGGTGACGAATTGGCGCGCCGCTTCGCCGCGCGGGCTGGCGCCGTCGACGATCAGGACGGATTCGAAGGCTTCGAGTTGCTCCGTCCGAACGACGAGCGGACCACGTGGCTCGTCATCACCCGCTGGCGCGACGAGGAGGCATTTCAGGCGTGGGCCAGTTCACCCGCGTTCGCGCACGGCCACCGCTCGGGCGCCGAGCGCGCGGGTGAGCCGGCGCCGCCACCGGTCGGGGTGCACAGCGAGCTTTGGTCGTACGTTCCGGCCGGTGGGTCGGCCCCGGCATGACCGTGACGGGGCCGGGTCCGCACCCGTGAACCCGGCCCGCAAGTTCGGGGTCGCTTGTTGCAGTCTTCGGCATGCCCATCCGATCATGCCGCCCAGCGGGCGCGCCCGGACCAGGCGGTACGCGAGCGTCGAGCTGACGGCAGTAATGCTGACAAGCGATCTTCAATACACATCACCGCGACGGCCACCCCGTCGACCGCCAGGCCGCTCACGAGCGGTTGTGGCTCGTGGCATCCTGAGTCAAGCGCGTACGCGATGGCGTAGCTCGGTGTACCACCAGGTCTCGGCGGCGGCGACTGCCGCCAAAATTACCGCTGCGCCGGCAAGTGCTGCCAGGGGTGGGAGGACCGTGGCCACCGGGATGCCTACCAGGAGCAGGCACATGGCGGCGAGCCGGAACGGGCCCCAGACGCCGACCATGATCCATCCGAACAGGAGCAGCCCGGCGAGGTAAGGCGCGGCACCGCCGTAGAGGGCGGACGCTGAGAACAGCCCCAACCCTTGGCGGCTACTGGCGCGGGCTACGACGCCTTCTAGTCCGAGAGGACAACGTCACCGGCTGATCGCTCGGCCGGGCTCCGGACGACGAACAGCACCGCCGTGTGCCGGCGGTGCTGTTCGTACTTGCGATCGTGATCGGCGTGCCAGGCGTTACGGCAGTGGCAGCCGCACCACCTGGGGGTCGTGGTCGCTGACCTGGTCGGCGAATTCGCTGTTGACGTGCACAACGTCGTACGCGTAAGAGGCGTTGGCCAGGTTCGACGAGAGCAGGATGTGGTCGAGCACCTGCGAGTTCCCCTTGTACACGTAGGTGTAGCGCTGGCTGGTCGGCAGCGTGGCCGGGAGATCGACGAGCGATCCGCCGCTGGTCAGCGTGGCTACGGGCGTCGAGTACTCGTAATCGTTGAGGTCGCCGAGCACCATGACGTCGGCGTTCGGGTCGATGGCGAGGATCTGGCTGACGAAGGTGTGCACCTCCGTGGCCTGGCTCGCCCGTTGGGCCGCGCTCGACGCCTGCGGCGGCTGGTACTTGCCGAACAGAGGGTCGTCGCCCAGCTTGGCGTTGAAGTGGTTGGCGATCACGAGCACCGTGTGGCCGTCGAACGTGAATTGGCCGGCCAGCGGTTTGCGGCTGGAGGTCCACGCGGAGTTGCCCGGGTCGATGCGGCCCGGCGAGTAGTTCAAGGCCGGCTTGCCCGCGATCGTGATGACCGAGTCGGCCGAGGTGGACGTGCCGCCCGCGCGATCAACGAAGGCCAGTCCCCGGTCGGTGCGGAACAGGAACACCTGCCGGATGTTGCCACCAGGCTGGCCGCCGTCAGCATCGTTGGTCGGGTCGATCTCGCGCCAGGTGTACGTCGGGCCGCCCGCGTTCTGAATCGCGGTGACCAGCTTCGCCAGCGTCTGGTCGCAGGCGACCACGCCGTTGTCGGTGGCGCCGCTGTTGTCCTGAACCTCCTCGACCGCGATCAGGTCGGGTGACTTCAGGTTGCTCACCACGACGGAGGCCAGCCGGTCGAACTTGCTCTGCGGGTCGGTCGGCGCGAGGTTCTCCACATTGAAGGTCGCGACTGCCAGATGTCCGGCCGTGGCCGCGCTGGTTGTCTCGGGCGCGATGCCGCCGCTCACCGCGGTCGGCGTTGAGGTGACTTCGAGCTGGTAGTTGTCGTTGCTGTAGCTGAGGATGCCGACGGTGGCGCCGCTCAACGTGTCTCCGACGTTGACGGTCGGCGTCGCGGCCAGCGCGTTGTTGACGAAGACACGTTCCGGGTTGGGGTCGGTCGATTGCGACACGATGCCGCCGCGAGCGCTGCGTACCGTGCTTCCCGGCGGGACCACCACGAACTCGCCGCCCGAGTCGGAGGGCCCGACCACCGCGGCGTTGTCGATCTCGACACGCATGTCCTCCATCGACTCCCAGAAGTCGATGCCGTCCGTGGTCGGGTCGAAGGAGCCGCTCGTCTCGACGTTACCGGTCGCGTCGTTTTCGATGATCGTGCTCGGCGGCACCCGTCCGCCCGATCCGACCAGGGTGGGTGCCGGCAGCGCGACACCGGTGGCGACCAACGTGATCGTGGGCGAGTCGATCTCGGTGCCCGTGAGGTTGGCGGAACTGGATCCGCCTGGCCGGTACTCGGCGACAGTCCCGCTGACCGTGACCGAGTCACCGACATGCCGGCTGGGCGCCGATGAGGTGTAGACGAAGATGCCCTCGCTGGTCGCCGGGTTCGTGTCGGGTGACGGATCCTGCATGAAGAAACCGATGGAGGTGACTGCGGTGACCACCCCCGGCACCCCACTGACCGCCTGCCCGTTCATTGGCGAGATGTGCGCCGCCCCCTGGATGTCGTGGATGCGAGTGCCCCCCGACGAGTTGCGCGGACTGGGCGAGTCGATGGTGAAGTCGGCCGCGTTGTTGTCGGTGTCCGTGGCGCCGCCGCCCAACCGGAGCGCCGCCTTGGTGTTGGAGAGGTTGCCGGTCGGGGCCGACTCGTACGAGCTGGCTTTCGTCCCGTACCCAACAAAGTCCTTGACGCTGGATGCCGTCGAACAGCCAGTTGAGCAGGTCAGCGCTGTCGTGCTGGTGACCAGCGCGACCTTGCCGGATCTGGCGCTCATCGCGATCGTGCCGGACGCGTCCGGTGTCGGCAGCGAGGCACCGCCCGAGGTCCCGGCCGCCTCCTTGACCAGGTAGTGCCGTCCGGCGGCCAGGCTCCCGGACAGCGACGTCTTGGACCAGCTGGAGCCGCCGGCCGACGCGTACTGCACGGTCCATCCGGACAGCGAGACCGAGGTTGATCCGCGATTGTAAAGCTCGATGAAGTCGTTCGCATACGGCGCGCCGGAGTTGCCGCCACCGCCATAAACCTGGCTGATTGTGACATCGGCCGAGGTGGCGAACGCGGGGTTGGCGGCCACCGTGAGCGATGCGGCGACCATTGCAAGGGCGCTGGCGACGGCAATCCGGCGAGCGCTGCGGGCAGTCATGTTGGTTCGCATGGCTCGATATTATTCGATTAATTGACATGTCTCGATTGATGCATAGCAAAACCTGGATCACGGCTAGGAGACCGGCACGTTGAAAGCCTCGTCGCCCGTGCTCGTTGATCAACTGTGGGAAGTGGGCAGAGCTCCGCGGAAATCTGCTTCGAGGGCCGCTTCGATGCCTGTACTGTGGCGCGGTGACTGAGGTGATCGTCCTCAACGGTGGTTCCAGCTCGGGCAAGTCCGGCATCGTCCGGTGTCTGCAGGCGGTCCTGCCGGATCCGTGGTTGGCTTTCGGGATCGACACGCTGGTTGACGCGATGCCCGTGTCGATGCAGGCGTCGGATGAGGGCATCGAGTTCGCTCCGGACGGAGAGGTGATCGTCGGGCCGGAGTTCCGGACGTTGGAAGCGGCATGGATCGAGGGGGTAGCTGCGACGGCTCGTGCGGGCGCCTGGGTCATCGTCGATGATGTCTTCCTCGGCGGAGCGGCCTCGCAGCAGCGGTGGCAGAAGGCTTTGCGTGATCTGCGGGTGCTATGGGTCGGCGTCAGGTGTGACAGTGCGGTTGCCGCAGGCCGGGAGGTCGCACGAGGCGATCGAGTCACCGGGATGGCCGCGTCCCAGGCGGACGTGGTCCATCGGGGGGTGGTCTATGACCTGGAGCTGGACACCACCCACGCCGAGTCGATGGAGTGCGCACGGGCCATCGCCGCACATGTCAGGTGAACGACCGCTTGGCTGTCTGCCGCTACGACCGCGACGCCGTGATGATCAGTGCGCTGTTGCCAGGGGCCGTCTTCCCAGCGGATGCCGCTCTGATGCCCCTATGTTTCGTCAAGCGACTGGCTGGGTCTGTTCTTCGAGGTCCGGTTGTCGGAGCAGGTGGCAGATCTCCCGGGCTATGTAGTTGTGATCGGCTTCTATGCGGTGTACCGGAAGACATTTCCTCTCCCGCCATGTCGCATACTTTCGAGCCGACGGTATCGCGGTGGATCGGTCGGCTCGCACCGCTGATCATCACCGTGCTGACCGCGGCCGCGTTCCTGGGAGGCGTGCGACGGTGGACGGTGTTGTAGTGAGCGACGGCTAACGGCGGAAACTCAGGTGCCCTCAGCGCACTATCTGAGTATGGTCGGGCGGTGCCCGAGCTGAAACGGCTGGATGCCGGCGATGCCCCGGCGGTCCTGGCCTTCGAGCGAGTCAACCGTGCCTACTTCGCTGCCTCGGTCTCCGACCGCGGTGACGATTTCTTCGGCCAGTTCACCGACCGGTATCGCGCGTTGCTCGCTGAGCAGGAGGCCGGCATCTGCGCCTTCTATGTGCTCGTCGCCGAGGACGGCTCGGTTCTGGGCCGGTTCAACCTTTACGACCTCGAAGACGGTACTGCCGATCTCGGCTATCGGGTTGCGCAGCATGTCGCCGGCCGTGGTGTGGCGACAGCTAGTGTCCGGGAGTTGTGTCGGCTGGCGGTGGCACGGCACGGGCTACGCACACTGCGAGCGGCTGCCGCTCGCGACAATGCCGCGTCCCAGAGAGTGCTGACCAAGGCCGGTTTCGTCCCGGTTGGCCCGGCTGGCCCGGCCGATCTCGGTGGTAAGACTGGCACCTGGTATCAGCGTGAGCTGGAAATCCAGCCGTAGAGCGTGATCTTGCTGGTTAACCAGCCACGGGACGGCTGCGGGGTTCCGTTGCGGGCGGCTACGGCCGCTCAACGCTACGCCCACGGTACCGCCGATCGATCGGGTCGCGAATCTACTCGGTGTTGCTGAGGACCCGAAGCGCTCCTTCGGTCAGGACGTGACCGGCCTTGACCGCTGCGGTGATGCCGGGGGCTTCCAGCCATCCGGGGTCGTGGTCGTCCTCCCATTCGACGATGTCGGCCGCGATGGCCAGGGCCTGATCGTCTTCGGCTTCTTCGAGCGCGCGCGCCAGTTGCAGGTATGTGCCTGGTTGCGTTCCTTCGAACCGGTCGGCCATGCCGGCGATTTGGTCGCCGATCTGGCCACCGTGGCGGGGATACAGCCCGGCCAGGCAAGCCAGCGCGAACCTGATTGCGGGTGGTTCGGCATTCCACCGGGCCAGCAGCGCGGGAATCTGGGCACCGACGGTGCGGTGGACCTCCTGGGTCCAGATGTCAGCGGCGGGCGGCCGGTTCTGGACAGCGGCGCGGCCGGCATCGACCAGCAGGCCCTCGGCCCAGCGGCCGGCCGCGATGAGTAGCCACACGTAGAGGTCGAGCCGCTGTTTGGCCGGCAGCGCCCCAGAAACGATCATGCGGGTCAAGAACGGCAACGCGGGAGCGGTTGCGGAGTAACAGCTGCCTTGATGCAGCAGGTCGTCACCGAACAGTTCGTCAAGGGTCTGGTTCCAGTCGCCGTACGGGTCGGTCAGTGCCCGCAACAGGTCTGGGACGTCGTCGGCCGAGCCATGGGCGTGTTCCAGGTCGGCCCAGGCGATGTCGTCCAGCCCGGACAGGTCGATCGGTACGTCTTCGGCGTGATCGGGAGCCAGTCCCAGGACAGCGGGCCGTGGTGGCGTACGGAGCACAACGGTCGGGATGGGCGGCCGCGCACCGGGGTTGGTGTACTCGATGGGGGCATTGGTGGGTCGTATCTGCGCTAGCAGGGTTGGATCGCAGCGGCTGCCGCCGTTGGGGTAGCCGCCGTGGTGGCGCGCGACGGCGGCGGTCTGACGGCCGACGGCATCGATGGTGCGGCGGCCGACGACGCTGACCGGGTAGGGGCCTTCGTCGAAGGCGGTAACGGTCCAACCGTTCGTCGAGCGGGCCGGTCTGGCGGTGACTAGCGCGAACCCGTACGCGGCCAGCGCCTCCGCCAGTGCCCGCGCGTGCTCCTCGTCGGGGACCACGAAGTCATGGGTACCGGAAACCGCGGACCAACCGGCCATCTCATCAGGTCCTTTCACGATCTCCGCCGAGGTAACAGTGTCCTACGCCTCATGGCCGCCAGCGAGCTGGCCTGGGTCGGAAGTGCAGCCGGACCGGACGGCGGTAGGCCGCACGGATGCGGTGCGCACATTCGCCGCGGACTCGTCGCCGTTGCTCGACTGGTCTTCGAGTGTGACGGTCACGTTCGGCGTCCCGTCAGCGACCACAAAGGATGCTGTGCGGCCGCCGGACGACACCCGGTAGTCGCCGAAGAACCCGCGTACGGTCACTCGGCCATCCGAATCGGTACGCAAATCGATCGGGCTTAGCCACCATTCGTCCTTGATCAGGCGCTCCAGTGCGGTGTACGACGGTTTGCGGCTGCCATCCGCGCGCACCAGCCCGATCGGGGCACCGAGCCAGGCGCCGTGATCCGTGAGCCCCCAGTAGTTGATCGACTGGACCGCCGGATGGCCGATGAGCGACCGGTAGTGGCGGGTGATCTCGTCAGTCTGACGCACTTCGCCTTCCGGTGTGGTCGGCCACTCCGGGATCTGATAGTCGTTGAGATCGACGATGTCGGCGGGCATGACGTGGCCGGAGACGAGGCTAGTCTCGGTCATGTGCAGCGGCAGGCCGAATCGTGCGAAACGGTCAAGCGTCCGTTGCATCGACTCCTCGCCTCGATACCCCTGGTGCATGTGGGTCTGCAGACCGATCGCGTCAACCGAGATGCCCGCTTCGAGCACGCCCTCGATAAGGCACTCGTACGCGGAGGAGAGGTCGAAGTCGTTGAGCACCAGGACGGCCGACGGGTTGGCGGCGCGGGCCTCCTCGAATGCCATGCGAACCATATAGATCCGTCCACGTGCCCGAGCAAGACGGGTGACGGCATTTTCGCCGTTCTCGAACACCGGCATGATCACCACTTCATTTATGGCGTCCCACGTGTCGATCACGCCGGCGAAGGATCCGACGATGTCACGGATCCGCGCCCGCTGCAGCCGCTCCACCTCGTCAAGCGGGAGGTCGAGCAGCCACGAAGGCTGCACGGTGTGCCAGGCCAGGGGATGGCCCTTGACGGTGACGCCACGTGCGGCCAACCAGCGGGCGGTCTTAGCCAGTCGCTTTGCATCGGTCGCCCCGCGCCGCGCTTCATAGCGGCCCCAGTAGAACGGCAGCGTGGCGGTGTTGAAGAGATTGAGCCAGAGATCGGCGAAATGCTCCAGGTCTACCGGAGGCGGCGAGCCGGCGCCGTCGTCCACGCCATCGGGACCCGGCCCGCCGATCAGCGGCACCAGGTCGAATCCGATATTGCCGAAGGTAAAGGCATGCCGTCGCTGCTCAACGGTCACGACGCTACCGGCCGCCGGCATGCTGTCCGGCCCGAGCACGGTGAGCGTCACATCGCCGATGCGATGCCTCATGGCTTGATCCGGTACGCGGGTTGTTGTGTCCACGTCTGATCCCTTTGCTATCGATCGCTTCCACCGTCACGCAGCGGCCACGTTCCTGCCGAAGTCTGCCTGACCGAGCACCAGCGCCGGCGTACCGGACCCTTACAGGCCGTGGGTCCCGAGCCGCCCGGGGCTGTCGGCCCTTAACGAACTCACCCGCCGCGACCAAGGTAATCGGGGGTATGTGGCCAACGCGGGTCGCCGTCGTGGCCAGGCGAAGGGAGACAGAGGTGGTTGTCCGACCGCACATAGCGGTGGTCGGCGGAGGCATCAGTGGGTTGACGACCGCGTATCGCCTGTGCCAGACGACTTCGGCGAAGATCACTCTGATCGAGGCCGACCGGCGCCTCGGCGGCAAGGTTTATACGCGGCACCTGCTGGATGTACCAGTTGACGTAGGGCCGGACACCATCAGCGCACGCTCTCCCCAGTTGCGCGACCTCATCGACGAGCTGGGCCTTTCCGGGGCGATGGTGGCACCGGGCGTGACCGGCAGCTATCTGTGGTCGCGGGGCAGGCTACGACGGGTACCGACCGGACCGTTGTTCGGCCTGTCCGGAAGGCCGTGGCCGTTGCTGCGCTCCGGGCTGCTCTCGCCAGCAGGGGTCGTACGGGCAGCGCTCGATCTGGTGGCGCCCCGCACTCCACTGCCGGCAGACCCGTCGGTCGGTGAGATAGTGCGCGCCCGGTTCGGCGACCAGGTCTGCGAACGCCTGGTGGAACCCATGCTCGCCGGCGCGAATGGCGGACAGATCGACGAGCTTAGCGCAGGCTCTGTGGCACCCGAGATCGCGGCGTTGGCCCGCGCGAACCGCAGCCTCTATCTAGCCCTCCGGCGGCAGTACGTCGGAGCCGCGCCGTCCGGGCCGGCGTTCACCACCCTGGAGGGCGGACTCGGACGTCTCATCGACGCGCTCGCCACCGCCGTCGCCAGCTGTGATGTGCGGCCCGGCACCGCCGTGACAGCCCTGGAACCGGCCGCCGACGGTTACCTCCTGCGGCTTGATCCTGGCCCGCCGCTGGAGGTGGACTCGGTGGTGCTCGCCGTACCGGCCTACGTCGCGGCCGATCTGCTTGAGGCGATCAGTCCGGCGATCGCCTCAGCGCTACGCGGAGTGCGTTACGGCAACATCACGAGCGTCACCCTCGCCTATCCGCACGACGCGATCGTCCGCCCGCTGGACGCCACCGGTTTCCTCGTACCCCCGGCCGAGCGCCGTCTGCTCACCGGCTGCACCTGGCTGGCAGCCAAGTGGCCGCCGTTGGCCGGTCACACCGTCTCCCCGATCCGGTGCCTCATCACGGGGCAGGGCGACGCTGCCGCGGCCGTGTCCGATGACGTACTGGCCGGTCAGGTGCACGAGGAGTTGGTCGAGGCGATGGGGGTGGCGGCGCCGCCGGCGCAGGTGCTCGTCCAACGCTGGTCGCGGGCGATCCCGCAATACACCGTGGGCCATCAAAACCGACTGGATCGGATCGACGGCGCGCTTCGGGCGCTGCCGGGAATCCACCTGACCGGGGCCGGATACCGAGGCGCGAGCCTGGCCGCGTGCGTGGCCCAGGGAGAAGAAACGGCCCGCAGCGTCGCCGCGGGACTGGCACCGCTGCAACGGCAAGGAGGAATGCTGCGTTGACTACAACGTCCGGCATACGTCGGCAGGTGAATTTCGAGCACCGTCCGATGCTGGTGTTCTGGGAGACCACCCGCGCGTGCCTGCTGGCCTGCCGGCACTGCCGCGCCAGTGCCACGCCCGACCCGCTGCCCGAACAGCTCACTCGGGCCGAGGGGCTCGACCTGATTGCACAGGTGGCGGGCTTCGGCCGGCCGTACCCGATCCTGGTCCTCACCGGCGGCGACTGCCTGCTGCGGCCAGACCTGTTCGACCTCGTCGAGCACGCGGTTTCGCTCGGCGTGCCGGTGGCCTTGTCACCGTCGGTCACGCCCCGGCTCACGCCGGAGGCGATCGAGCGGATCGCCCAATCCGGCGTCAAGGCGGTGTCGATCAGCCTGGACGGCGCGCAGGCGGCCACACACGATGCGGTACGCGGCATTCCAGGGCACTACGACCTCACCCGCGACGCGATCCGCGCGCTGGTGGCGGCCGGGCTGAACGTCCAGGTCAACACCACTGTGATGCGCGCCAACATCGACGAACTGGCCGACATCGCCGCGATCATCGCCGCCGACGGGGTACGCATGTGGGAGGCCTTCTTCCTGGTGCAGGTCGGACGTGGGGTCGCCATCGACCCGGTCACCCCGGCCGAACACGAGGACGTCTGCCACTTCTTGTACGACGCCTCGCACTATGGCTTCGTCGTACGGACCGTGGAGGCACCGTTCTTCCGGCGGGTCGTCGCCGACCGCCGAGCCGGGAAGCCGGCACCGGACGACGAGTTGTACCGGACTCTCACCGCACGCCTACGAGATCTGCTCGGCCCCGCCACCGGCCGGCCGAGCGCGCACACCGCGAGGACGCGCGATGGCAAGGGAATCCTGTTCGTGGCACACGACGGTGAGGTGTACCCGGCTGGCTTCCTGCCCCTCGCGTTGGGCAACGTGCGCCAGCGCACGCTTCGCGATATCTACCGCGACGACCCACTGCTGCGCGAGATCCGCGCCGCTCGGTTCACCGGCCGCTGCGGCAGTTGCCAGCATGCCGACTTGTGCGGCGGCTCCCGGGCACGCGCATACGCTCACACCGGTGACCCACTTGCGGACGATCCCGCCTGCGTGATGGCAGGAGCATAGGCGTTCGACCTTCACCCGGCGGCAGATCCGCGTACCTCGGTTCGCGGCGGATACTGCTGGTGGGAGGGCCGACGGCTCGGCCCTCCCACCGCCTATCAGTAGCCGGTACCGATGTCAGAGCGATGCACTGTTGCAAGGACCTGTTGCTGGTAGTAGATCGGACCGCCACCGTCCGCGGTCACGTCCGACGGGTAGTGAGTCGAGACCATCAGCGCGTAGATGTTGCCTTCGGAGATCGCGAGCGCGAAGTAGTCGCCGATGAAGCCGCCTCCCGTTGGACACACATCTCTGGCTGCGGCACATGGGTACTGCGCAAGGCCGCCGAGACTCTGTCCTGGCTGCTCGGGATCCCAGGTGTATTGCGAGATCCGTTCGTTTGCGCCAACTGGAACCGCTCCGTTGCCGGTGTCCTTGTAGGCCTGCAGCGATGTGTTGATGCAGAAGTTCGTACGGCCGACATCGCCGGGAAGGACGCTCGGATCGCTCGGGCATGCCTCGCGACGGTCGTAGAAGGCCACCGCCACCGCGCCATTGGGCCCGGCTGCCACCGATGGCTGGAACTGGTCGGTGGGCATACCGGCCGGGTCGACGTTGTCGTTCACCGTTGATGGTGTCGACCAGGTGGCCCCGCCGTTCGTGGACTGCGTGAACTTGACGTTCATCTTGCCGGCGACCGCGTCCCAATCCTCATAGGTGAGATAGAGGTGGCCCGGGTACGTCGGGCTGGCGGCAAAGCCCTCGGTGATGCCGTCCCGGAAGCGGGTGTTCGGCAGCACCCCGTTCGGGACCGCGGTCACCGTCGTGATCGGTACGAACGTGCCGAACGTGCGGGCGTCGTCGGTCGAGCGAGCGACATAAATCGTCGATGCGCCGCCATTCGGCGGGAATGAGACGACCGCGACGTAAACGTTCCCAGCCGCGTCGATCGACGGGTATACGAATGTAGCGCCGGCACTGACCTGTGATGGTGGTGCGATCGTGACCGCCTTGGCGAATGTCTGACCGCGGTCGCGCGAGACTGCCATCCGCACCTTGATCGCCGCGCCGTTGAACACCGCCCAGGCTGCGTAGACGTGGTCTTGGAACGGGTTGCCGACGATGTGGTTGACGGCGATCCATTGCTTGTCCTGGACGTGGCCGAACTGTTTGGCCGATGCGTGGTTCGATGGCTCGAGCGGCTTTCCGCCGTTGCCTTTCACCCAGTGGCGGCCCATGTCGTCGCTGTAGGACACGTCGATTTCTGCATCTGGATGGAGCTTCGACGCGTCGAAGAACGAGTTGTACGGCAGCATGGTTTGGTAGACGCGGCCCTGGGTGTCGAAGTCGGCGTTCGGGTCGGTGGTGTTTGTCCAGCTCGGCGGCATCTGTTGCGTTCCGACTGTGGTGCACTCGTAGCCCTGGACCTGATTGTTGCTGACGGGCGAACCGTTCGAGATCTGGTACGCGCCGAGGTAGAACATGTAGAAGGTCGAGTACTTGTCGAAGAAGAATTTCGAGCTGCCGACAAGATCTTCCGTCCCGGGCTTGACCGCCAGCCACGACTCGGAGTGATTCGCATCGAACGGGCCCGAACGGCAGGTTCCGGCCGTGGGAACGCGCGCACCCGGCGGTACCGGATAGCCTCCACCGGTCGTCGGAGTGCTAGCGACGACATTCGTGAACGGCACACTCGCACTCCACGGGCCCCCATTGCTTGCCGTTGCCGTCGCGGCGGTTCCGAGCAGGAGCGGGGCGGCTCCCAGCGCCACCAGCGCCGCAGTAACTCGCTTCATCAGTTCTCCCTTCGCAGTGCGATATCTACCACTTGCGCACAGAAAAGGGGCGATTACGAAAACGCGTCGCTCCCGGGTGGTCGCCCGGTCGGCCGAATCCCTAAGGGTTCACGCCACGAAAGGGTGCTTTCGCGAGCGTCATCGAGCACGCGATCAACAAGGCGATCCGCCGGCCGGACCCCCAGGTGCTGGCGCGACGACGGCGCGCGTTTGCGCTTCGGCCTAGGCCATCATGGTGGCGGTGCGCTTCGACGTGCTCCGCGTTCTTCCTAGAAGTGGAAGCGGTGATGCTCGATCCGTGCCGGGTGCTCGTGCTTTGCGTGTGCCGGCAGGAAGACGAAGGCGATCACGGCACTGATGAGCAGCACGGCCCCTGGGACGATGAGCGCTGCCGAAACCGCGTCGGCGCTGACTTTGGCGGTGTCGTTGAGGTTCTCGAAGATCGCGCCGCTCACCGCGAGAAGCAGCGCGCCGGCCATTAGGCGCACCATCCCGAGGACGCCGGCGGCCACTCCAGCCTTAGGCCTGGGTAGAGCCGCCATCGCCGCACTCGAGACCGGCGCGTACAGCAACGCCAGAGCGATCCCGTAGACGAGGTATGGAACGAAGATGGCCGGGTATCCGTGGCTCCTGCCGAGGAGGGCGATCGCGGCGATCGCCGCCGCGGCGACGAGCAGCCCGCTGACCAGAAGGGGCCTGGCGCCGACGCGTGCCATCAGCTTTCCGGTGAACGGCGATATGAAGATCATCGGCAATGTGATCGGCAGGATCATGGCACCGGCTGCGATCACCGAGTAGCCGAGCGAGCCCTGCAGGAACTGAGGCTCGTAAAACATCGTGGTCCAGTAGGAACCGACGAGCGCGAATGCCGCCACCGACGCCCCGAGAAAGACGCGGTTGTTGAACAGCGAGAAGTCGACGAGCGGCTCCTCGACCCGGTGTTCGATCACCCAGAAGGCGGCCAGCGCGGCCAGGCCGGCGGCCGCGGGCACGAGCGCCGCAGCGCCCCAGACTTCGGATTCGACCAGGGCCAGGACGACCAAGGCGAGTCCGGCCGTGACGGTGACAAGTCCCAGCACGTCGATTCGCTGTCTCGCTCTTTCATCTCGGCTCTCGGAGGCGAAGACGCCGATGATGACGATCGCCGCCGCGCAGAACGGCAGGTAGGTCCAGAAGATCCACCGCCAGCCGATCGAGTCGACCAGCACGCCGCCGAGCAGCGGCCCGATGCCGACGCCGATCGAGGAGATGGCGGCCCAAACACCGACCGCCGTCGCCTGGCGCTCGGGCGGGAAGGCGTTGGAGGCGATCGCCAGGCTGAGTGCGAACATCGCGCACCCGCCGATACCTTGGATGAGCCGCGCCGCGATCAGCATCAGCTCTCCGGTGGAGAGCGCCGCCAGGAGTGTTCCGAGGGCGAAGATGAGGATGCCACCGATGTAGACCTTCCGGCGGCCGATGATGTCGCCGAGCCGGCCGCTGGCGATCACCGTCGCCGCCAGCATCAACAGATAGCCGTTCTGCACCCACTGCAGGCCGGCCTCGGACAGGTTGAGGTCCTTGTCGATCGCCGGGAGCGCCAAGACGACCTCGGTGGAGTCGAGCATCAGCACGAACAACCCCAGGCAGCAACCGACAAGGACCCACCATCTGCGCCCGCCCGCTGCCGCCACGGAGCCGGGGATGCCCCCACCTCGCTCCACTTCTGCGTTCATCCCTGGCCCCCACTGAGCGGCTAATCCCGGATCCGTGGACCAACTCGGCCGGTGATGCCCGAATCGGCGTGTAGACGCAGTGAAAGGTCCCTCTGGGCTGCGATGATCTGTGTTGGCCGGAGCCTCGTCAATGCATCTGGGAAGAGCGCTCTCGGTGAGAGCATTGCATGCCTGGCGTCGCTGTAGCGCAGTCTTTGTGGGTTTTGGGGGAAATGACCGAAGGACAGCCATGCACCGCTATCCGCCAATCATTCAGAGCAGGCGAGGGCTGCTCGATGTGCTGGTCAGCACGGGCAGCGTCATAGACGTGCTTGTGTCAGAACGTCGCAACGCTGATGCGGCGGCCGGTTCATCTGCCGCGCGCCGTCCACATTGAAGGCAATACCGTCCGAGGTGGTCGCCGATGGGACCCCCGAGTCCACCCTGCCGTACTCGATGCTGGCCCCATCCACGTGGCATCACGTCGAGCAGTACGCGAACAATCTGATCGAGGGTGCCGTCCGCGGCCAGCTCAATTGCCGGCTCAGGTCTATGCGGGGTCCTGCGCTCGCCGCCTCGGCCGGCCCGCCTCGGCCAGCCCGGGTCAGGCCCGGGGATCAAGGATCTCGTCGGCGTGGTCGGCGACCCAGGTGAGCAGTGGCACCAACACCGCCGCGAGTTCCTGACCCAGTTCGGTGAGGCTGTAGTCGACCCGAGGCGGGATGATCGGCTGCGGCGCCCGATGCACCAGCCCGTCGGCCTCCAGCGTCTTGAGCGTCTGCGCGAGCATCTTCTCGCTGATGCCCTGGGCTTTGCGGCGCAGTTCACTCCACCTCTTCGGCCCGTTGGTCAGGGAGACCAGCACGAGCACGCCCCATTTGCTGGTGACGTGGTCGAGGACCACCCGGCTGGGGCAGTTGGCCGGGAACACACCGTCCGGGTACTGCTCGTCGAGCCGGATCTGCGCCAGCGTACTTACCTGCATGCTAGTACCTTACTTCAAAGTGCGTACTATCTGTTGGGAAGTACACGGTGACCTCGACGGTTGGCTCAGGGTGCAAGCCACTGATGAGAGGACACTCATGACCATCGTCGTCACCGGTGCCACCGGACAGCTCGGCCGCCACGTCGTCGAATCCCTCCTGCGGCGGGGGGTGCCCGCGGCCAAGATCGTCGCCACCGGCCGGGACATCGACCGACTCAGTGATCTGGCCGCACGCGGGGTCCGGGTCCGAGCCGCCGACTACCAGGACCCGGTCTCGCTGCGGGAGGCGCTGGCCGGCGCCGAGAAGGTGCTGCTGGTCTCCGGCACCGAGATGGGCCAGCGGGAGGCGCAGCACCGCAACGTCATCGAGGCGGCAAAGGCTGCGGGGGTGAGGCTGCTGGCGTACACCAGCATCGCCAACGCCGATCGCAGTGGCCTGCTGCTGGCCGCCGAGCACCAGGGCACCGAGAAAGCGCTGATCGACTCGGGCGTGCCGTACGTGCTGCTTCGAAACGGCTGGTACCTGGAGAACTACACCGCCCAACTACCCGGCTACGTCGCCCAGGGCGCGGTCGTCGGCAGCGCGGGCGACGGCCGGGTCAGCGGCGCCGCGCGCGCCGACTATGCCGAGGCGGCCGCCGCCGTACTGGTCGCCGATGACCAGGCCGGCAAGATCTACGAACTCGGCGGCGACCAGCCCTTCGGCTACCCGGATCTCGCCACGGCGGTGAGCGCGGCGACGGGCCGCTCGATCGGCTACCGCGACCTGCCCGCCGACGAGTACGTCGCCGTGCTGACCCAGGCCGGCATCCCGGAGCCGTACGCCCAAGCGCTCGCCGACTCGGACCAGGGGATCGCCCGGGGTGAGCTGTTGGTCAGCAGCGGAGACCTCGCTCGGCTGATTGGGCGTGCCGCCACCACCCTCAGCCAGGCGGTACAGCAGGCGGCGCAGGTGGCCGGCCTCGCCGCCTGACCGTCGCGGCAACGGCCGGGCCGGGTTGACCTCGCGTTCGCGCGGGCAGCCCGGCCCGGCGTTTGCTCCGTTCAGTATCGGCGAGGCCACGCGGGACCTAGCGGAACAGTGCCCAGCCCGGTGCATGCCTCCGCCGGATACCAACATCGTTATCTCAGCAGACTGTCGTATGCGGGGGAATGACCTCATTCATATCACCGTGCTGCCTGGCCGATCGGCTGCCCGAGCAGGTGGGCGACGACGTCTGCGGCAGCGAAGTCGTGTCCGGCCCGAGCCACGAGGTCGGCGAGGAAGCCAAGGTCCTGGCCGAGCGTCACCAGCGGCGGTTCGAGCGTGCCGTCGACGCGGCGCTGGGCCGTTCCGATAGTGGCAGTCAGGCCGTTGCACAGGCACCGCCGGTCCACGGTGTCCTCGACCGAACCACCTTTGCGCACGTAGGTGGCCAGGGGTTCGGCCGGGCAGCGGTAGCCGATACCGTCCGCCCGGCGGTACGGGGTCCGCAGGTATCCCAGGTCGCACAGCCGATCCCGAGCGGCATAGACCTCTTGGCTGGTCAAAGTGCCTGACATCTTGGCTGTCTTGAACGGGAATCCCGCGGGGGAGTAATGGGGCTCGTTTCGGACGACGAGCTTCCCGGCCAGCGCCTCAGTGATGATCCGTCTGCGGAGGCCGGGCTCGATGCCGGATTCGCTGCACAATGCGAACGCCGTGCCGACCTGGATGCCCGCCGCTCCGGTCGATCTGGCGGCGGCGAGTGCCGCCGCGCCGGAGTGCCCACCCGCCAGCCAGAACGGCAGCCCGAGTGCTCTGATCCGGTCCAGATCAACGGCGTCGCGGGGTCCGTACACCGGCTCCCCGCCGACGTCGAGCTTGAGCGGTCCTCGCGGCGGTGCGCTGTGCCCGCCGGCGACCGGGGTCTCCAGAACGAAGCCGTCCGGTGTGGATGCCGCACTGCGGGCGAGGTAGGCGGCCAGGACGGCTGACGAGACGATCGCGAGGAATCGAGGCCGGACCAGGTCAATCGGCGCGGCACCGGCCAGTGCGGTGGGGTCGAAACGCACGGCGTGCCGTTCGGTGGCCGGCGCGCCGGCCACCGTCACGGTCAGCTCACCGGCCTCGCCTCGGGCCAGGCAATCGAGCAGTCTTGGTATTTCGGCGGGGATGCCCGCACCCATCAGGACGTAGTCCGCTCCGGCCAACAAAGCCCCGTAGGCGGCTGCTGGTGTGGCGAGCTGGATCTTTTCTAGGTAGTTGACCCCTATCGGCCCGTGGTGGCCCTGCTTGGCGAGGTGCATTTCAACGAAGTTGCCCGCCACGGTCAGCTCGTCCCGGGCTGGGTTGGGCCGCAATCCCAAGCGTGGGATCGGCCGAAAAGGCACGCCGGCGGGAATGCCACCGGCGACGAAGTACCGACGCAAGATCCGCTCTGCCACATCCGGCAACGGCATCTGGGCCAGCGCCTCGCGCACCGTCCCGTCCGGGTCACCGAGCTGGAGCCGTCGTGCCAGGAGCGCGTCCAATGCCACACCGGAGATGACGCCCAGGTGCCCGGTGGATCCCACGGCACGGGCGAGCCGCCAACTCGACACACCCACGCCCATGCCGCCCTGGATGATCACTGGTGGCGAGCCGGCCGGCTCGCATGCGGGATCTCGGCCGGTCCCGCTCGCGCCCATCATCCAGTTCGTCCTTCCGCCGAGTCAGAGCACCACGACCGGAGCGCGACGCCCCACCGACCATGCCTGGGCGGGCCTTGGCCTAGTAGAGCCTTTGGTCCCGGCGTCGTGGGCCGGGTCGCGCAGCGTCGCAACTGGGCCAGGCCGAGGTGGCCCGGTCGATCCATGTTCGGGAATCCAACGTATGTCCTGGGCGGCGCACTATTGGTAAGGCCGTCACAGCGGCAATCTGGGCGTTATGCCGGGACGTTGACCGGCTCGCCGACTGCGATGTTGGGTTCGGCCGGGGGGATCGGCGCATGGCGCAGTTCGTCCAGCCGCACCAGGCCGACACCGGTGGCGATCAGGACGCCGCCGAGCATCTGGACCGGCGTGGGCAACTGCGCCAGGAGCAACCACGCGAAGATGACGGCGAAGACGACCTCGAAGAGTCCGAGAAAGGATGAGAGCCGGGCGCCCAGGATACGCGCGGCGCTAATGCCGGTCACGTATGCCACTACGGCCGCGACGAGTGATAGCCCGACGACCGGGAGCAGCCAGCTCACGTCATGGCCGGCGAAGCGGACGACGCCGAAGTTAGCGTGCATCGGCATCAGGCCGAGCAGTCCGATCGCAATCAGAGTGACGGCGCCGATAGCCATGCCGCCGCTGGCCAGCACGAGGGCCGGCAGGTCGTCATCGGCGCGGGCCGAGAGCACGAAGAACACGGCCAGGCCCACGCCGGCGCCGAGGCCCCACGCCACGCCCACGGCCTGCACGCGTTGCGCGCCGGTCAGATCCAGCACGCAGATCAGCCCCAGGATGGCGATGACCGACCCGCTCAGGGTGAGGCGCCGTGGCCGCTGGCCATGCATGGCCCACATCCAGATGACGACCAGCACCACCCCGAGGTATTCCAGCAGGAGGGCGATGCCCACCGGCAGATAGCGCACCGCGTTGAAGAAGCAGACTTGCGCGCACGCGACGGCGAACAAACCGTAGATGGCGATCATCGCCGCGTTACCGCGCAGGGTTCGCCACCGGCCCCGTAGCGACCAGGCCGCAGGCAGTGCCAGAACCAGGGCGGCGATGCCGATCCGGAAGATCACGGCGGCCGCAGACGACCAGCCGGCGTCCAGCAGCGCGCTGGCGAACGTGCCGGAGGTGGCGAATGTCGCCGATGACAGCAACGCCAGCGCGATCCCGGAGCGGGCAGTTGCTGATCGGTTCACGACGGCACGCCTCTCGATTTCATGGGTAAAAGCATGTAACACTAATGACGCTAGCCAGGAAGGTGACAGGAGTCAAGATGGTTTTTACTCATGACACTGAGGAGGCGTTGGCCTCGGTCGTCGACCTGGTCAATACAGACGGCACCGACGGCGACACGTTGGCCGACGTGGAGGCGCTGGACGTGTTCTTCAGCCGGCACCGGTGGACCGGGCGGCATGAGCGCACCGAGGCCGAACTGCAGGAGGTGCGACGTCTCCGGCCCCGGCTGCGCCACCTCTGGGACGCGGACGAGTCGGGCGTGGTAGAGATCGTCAACGAGTTGCTCCGCGAGTCGTCCGCGCTGCCGCAACTCGTACGGCACGACGCCGAGCCGTACCACCTGCACGCCACGTCGCCGGACGCACCGCTGGCCGTCCGCATGGCCGTGGAGGCCGCGTTGGCGTTCGCCGACCTGGTCCGCGGCGATGCGCTCGACCGGCTGCGCATCTGCGCCTATCCAACCTGCGACGACGTCCTCGTAGATCTGTCGAAAAACCGGTCCAAGAGGTTCTGCGACGAGACCTGCGGCAACCGTGCCGCCGTCAATGCATACCGGTCTCGTAAGGCAGCCAGAGCCTAACGCCGCTTCAGGCAGCCTGGAACCGGCAAATGGAAGACTTGCGGCGGTGACAAGGCGGATCGCTCAATGCATCAGCGCCACTCGACGAAACTGCAGGCACCGGGTGTCGATTTCGCGGAAGCCGTTCGACGTGAAGGGGTACCGACCGACATCCGATCAGGAGGAGATCATCATGGCCGAGTACGCGGTCCTCATCTACGCGAACGACTCCGCCCACGCTCCCGGTGAAGACACCACGCCGCACGATCGGCACGCCGAGGAGCTGGAGCGCTCGGGCGGCCTGCGCATGGCGTACGCCCTGACCCCGCGTGAGCTGGCCACCTCGATCCGCGGTGACGTGATCACCGACGGTCCGTTTATCGACGCCAAGGAGGTCATCGCCGGCTTCTACATCCTGGAGGCGCCCGATCTGGACGCCGCGCTGTCGCTGGCGAAGCGCAACCCGGTCTGTCAGATGGGTGGCGGTGTCGAGGTCCGGCCGGTCGCCGGTGGCGGCGTCGTGGAGCACCGGGCCTGATGACCGATCCCGCTGCCGTCGAGGCTGCGATCGTCGACTCGCACCGACGCGAGTGGGCCTTGGTGCTAGCCGTGACGGTACGCGTCGCAGGTGACCTGGACCTCGCCGAGGAGTGCGTGCAGGAGGCGTACGCCGAAGCCCTGACGAGCTGGACCCGCGATGGCGTTCCGGCGAACCCGGCGTCCTGGCTCACGACGGTGGCCAGGCGCCGGGCGGTTGACGCGATCCGGCGGGATCGCTCGTTCCGGAACAAGCTGCCGCTGCTGATCGAGCCACAGGAGGCGATCGAGGATGTCGCGATGGCCGGATTGACAGCCGACGACGATGAGAGCGGCGCGATCGACAACGACCGGCTCCGGCTGATCTTCACCTGTTGCCATCCGGCGCTCGCGCCGGCGGCGCGGATAGCGCTCACGCTGCGGTTGGTCTGCGGCGTACCGACGCCGGACGTCGCCCGGGCGTTCCTGGTCTCAGAGGCGACCATGGCCGCGCGCCTCACCCGAGCGAAGAGGAAGATCTCTGGCGCCCGCATTCCGTACCGGGTGCCGCGACCGGCCGAACTACCGGAGCGGTTGAACTCGGTGCTCGCGGTGATCCACTTGCTGTTCACCACGGGGCATACCGCGCCGTCCGGGCCCGACCTGGTCAGCGCCGACCTGGTCGACCGCTCGATCGGCCTGGCCCGGATGCTGCACGCGCTGATGCCGGACGAGCCGGAGGTTGCCGGGCTGCTCGCGCTGCTGCTGGTCACCGATGCCCGGCGCGGCACACGAGTGGACGATGATGGCCGCCTGCTGCGGCTGGAGGACCAGGACCGGTCGCGCTGGGATCGCCGCGCACTGTCCGAGGCGGGCCAACTGGTGGTGGCCGGGCTCCGTCGGGGCCCGCCGGGCCGATACCTGCTCCAGGCCGCGATCGGTTCGTTGTACGCCGAAGCGCCGTCATACGACGCGACCGACTGGCCGCAAATCGTCGAACTCTACGACCGGCTGCTCGCGGTCTGGCCATCGCCAGTGGTCGCGCTGAACCGGGCCGTGCCGCTGGCAATGGTCGACGGACCGCAGGTCGCGCTCGCCGAGGTCGGTCGCATCGAGGCCGGTGGGGCGCTGGCGCGGTACCAATACCTGCCGGCGATCAAAGCCGACCTGCTGCGGCGGCTCGGCCGGATCGCCGAGGCACGTGCGGCGTACCGATCGGCCCTGGAGCTCACCCGCAATGAGGCCGAGCAACAGTTCCTCTCGGAACAGCTGAGCCGCCTGGAAATAGGATGACGTACGGCAGGATGGCCAGTCCGACCTGACGGTGCCATGGCAGTCCGGTGGCGCGGCGCGTAGCTCGTGGGCGTCGATCGCCGGAAGCATCGGGTGCTTACAGCCAGGGTGTCGGGCCCATCCGCCGTTTTGGAAGGTTGCGCGACTCCGTTGCCTCTCGTGCTCAGGTGCTCGGTGCTCAGGTGGGCGATAAGCGTGTCGAACGCGTGCAGGTTGAGCAGGTCGAGGTGCTCATCGAGAGACACGGGCTGGGACGACTGCTTGACGATGGCGACGGCGCGGTCACGGTCGATGTAGATCCACTGTCCGTGGATTCCGCAGGCGGTGATGGCCTCGCGCCCCGGGTGTGCCGGATCCACCACTGTGGGCGGTAGCTCCAGTCGCCGCCGGAGAACGCTCCGACCGCGTCGGGGCCGGCGGAAAACGCGCCGCGATCGGCACCTGCAGCGATCATCTGGTGCGGCTGGTCCGGGCCCATGCCGTTGAGGAACGCCTCATAGACGATACGGTCGCGGGTGAGTACGACCAGGGTCGACGTCGACGGCGATCGGCTCCGGCCGCGGCGCGCGGGATGGGCGCGGATGGATAGATGCTCCGCATGTGCTGGTAGGACCATCGGTTGTACGGCGGCGTCAGCAGCGCGTTGGCGCGGGTGACCCGTTTGTCCCGCGGTGGCGGGAACCCCCGCATTAGCCCGAGTTCCTCCGCGGTCGCATACGAGTTCGACGTTATCTGCGACGTCATCGCCTCACGCTAACAGCGCGAATGCGGGGAGCGCCCCGACGTTGCCGCAGGTGACGCCATGTGCGGAGGCTAGACGCCGGGATTCAGCGATGAGGCCGGTGCTTCAAGCCTCACCGCGAGCGCCGCGTCGGCTCGGGTGGACCACTGCTGCCACCACTGCCGCTCCGGCAGCTCCCCGGACGCCGCGACCAGCGCATCGAGGAAGTCGGCGAGCCGTTCGGGCTCGTCGATCTCGGCCGCGCTGACCAGTTCGCGGATCACTGCGAGGCGACGGCGCATGACCTCACCTACGTGGTCTCGGCCCTGCTCCGTGAGGGCGATCCACGCGACCCGCCGATCCGGACCGCCGTGTTCGCGATACACGAGTTCCTTGCGGATCAGACGGTCACAGGCGCGGGTCACCGTCGACGAGTGAACTCCCAGCTCGCGAGCCAGGTCAACGGTCCGCTGACGGCCACGGCCGGCCAGCACGACCAGCGTGCGGTACTGCGGCATGGTGAGTTCGATGTCGAACCCCGCAAGGGTTTGCGCAGTCACCGCGACCAGCACCCGGCTCAGCCCGGCCAGGGAGTCGACCATTTTCTCGACTCCGGCCCCGGAGATGCTCGCAGCCGCGGCGCGGTCAGCCTGGACCGTCATCCGGCAACTCCTCTACGTACCAGGGTCGACCACAGAGAGTGTTTGACGTAGCGTGACAGCTCAATGATTGCATCTATGCATGTTTGATCTGCCGGAGGTGAGTGGCGTGGCACGTGGCCAATTCTGACATGCAGCCAGTGGCGGCCGACCGACCGGCGCCGGACAGCCCTATACCTACCCCGATCCACCTTTCTCCTCAAGCGCGATGTCCGCTTTGTCTCGCAGAAGGCGCAGAAGGGGTGACAAATGACATTCTTCGAATACCTGCATAGCCGCAGCAGCCTGCTGCTGGCCCAGACCATCGAGCACGCACAGATCGTCCTGATGTCCGTCGCGCTGGCGACGGTCATCGGAGTCCTGATCGGCATATCCACGTACCGCAACCCGCGGGCGCGGGCGACCGCGACAGCGGTCGCGGCGGCGATCCTCACCATCCCGTCGTTCGCGCTGCTCGGACTGTTGATCACGCCGCTGGGACTGGGCTACGTCCCGGCGCTGGTAGCGCTGACCCTGTATGCGCTGTTGCCGATCATCCGTAACACCGTTGTCGGACTGGCCGAGATCGACCCCGCGTTGACCGAGGCCGCCCGGGGTATCGGCATGAGCCGGCTCCGATCACTGGCCTCGGTGGAGATACCGCTGGCCTGGCCGGTCATCTTGGCCGGGATTCGGGTGTCCACCCAGATGACGATGGGCATCGCCGCCATCGCCGCGTACGTCGGTGGTCCCGGACTGGGCAACCAGATCTTCTCCGGCTTGGCCAACCTCGGCGGCGTCAACTCGCTCAACCAGGCTCTGGTCGGAACCGTCGGCGTGGTCGTCCTCGCCATCGTCGTCGACCTTGCTCTCGGGCTCCTCGGCGTGCTGACGCGCACCGGCGATCGCCCCAGATTCGCCGGGTTCGGCCGCGCCCGGCGCCCCCGCTCGGCCGGAGCACTGGCCGGCGCCACGGCCCCTGCGGCCTCGTCCCCCATCTCTGGAGGCCAATGATGACCGACGATGTGATGCTCGACCTTCAGCATGTCAGCAAGTTCTACCGCGGGCAGAAGGCCCCAGCGGTCGAAGACGTGTCGATGAAGATCTACCGTGGCGAGATCGTCGTCCTGGTCGGCCCATCTGGCTGTGGCAAGACCACCACCATGAAGATGATCAACAGACTGATCGAGCCGAGCCGTGGCCGGATCATGCTGGACGGGGCCGATGTGACCTCGTTGGACCCCAATGAGCTGCGCAGGCACATCGGGTACGTGATCCAGCAGGTGGGCCTCTTCCCGCACATGAGCGTGGCCACGAACGTGGGTCTCGTGCCCAAGATGCTCGGATGGGATCGCAAGCGGATCGACGCGCGGGTCGACGAGCTGCTCCACCTGGTCGGACTAGACCCGAGCCAGTACCGCAACCGGCTGCCGCGCCAACTCTCCGGTGGCCAGCAGCAGCGCGTCGGCGTCGCCCGAGCACTCGCCGCCGACCCGCCGGTGATGCTGATGGACGAGCCGTTCGGCGCCACCGATCCGCTGACCCGCGACCGCCTGCAGAACGAGTTCCTCCGGCTGCAGGAGAAGCTGCAGAAGACGATCGTCTTCGTCACTCACGACTTCGACGAAGCGATCAAGATGGGCACCCGGATCGCGGTCCTCGGAGAACGATCGAAGATCCGCCAGTTCGACACCCCCGAGCGTCTACTCGCAAGCCCCGCCGACAGCAGCGTGGCCCAGTTCATCGGCGCCGGAGCGTCGCTGAAGCAGCTCAACCTGCGCCGAGTCGACACGATCGACTGGGATGAAGCCCCGCTGGTGCGTGTCGACGAGTCACCGACGTCGGCGCTGCGCCAGTTGGACGAGGCCGACGAGTCGGCTTTGCTTACGGTGGACAGCGAGCGCCGGCCACTGCGCTGGATCACCTCGCGTGACCTGGGCCCCGACCAGGACAGTCTGAACGGGATCGGCGGTCTGGCCACCGTCGTTGAGCCGCAGGCGACGCTGCACGACGCACTGGACGCGATGCTCGCGTCCAGTTGCGGGGTCGCCGTCGTGGTGGACGACGAGGGTCGGTACCGCGGCGTGGTTACCATTGACGACCTGACTCGGACCATCGACGACATGCGCGAGACGGAGCGGGAAAGCGGTCGCCCACCCGCGGAGCCATCGGTCCAGCCGGAGGTGGCATCGGACACCGAAGCCGTCCCGGACGGACGAGGGTCCCGATGAGCACGACCGCCGCCGCACCCCCCGAGGCCGTGCTCACCCCGACATCGCGCTGGCGCGTGCTGCTCCGCAGGCACCTCGTCATGCCGGCGATCATCGCGGCGGTGCTGCTCACCACGTACATCTGGGTCAGCACGCTGAACCTCGACGACATCGAACGGCGCTTCCTTAACGCCACGTACCTGCGGCGAGCGCTCGATCAGCACCTGACGCTGACCGCAGTGACGACCGTCCTCGTCGTGGTGATCGCGGTCGGTGCGGGCATCCTGCTCACCCGCCCGGCACTGCGATGGCTCGCTCCGATCGCCACCGGCTTGGCCAACATGGGGCAGGCGACGCCCGCGATCGGGCTGCTGGTGCTGTTGAGCATCTGGCTGGATATCGGCTTCACGACCGCGCTGATCGGTCTGGTCGCTTACTCCGTCCTGCCGGTGCTGCGCAACACCATCGTCGGGATCAACCAGGTCGACCGGTACGTGATCGAGGCCGGTCGGGGCATCGGCATGTCCCAGCTGGCGATTCTCGTCCGGATCGAACTTCCGCTCGCCGTACCGGTGATCCTCGCGGGTGTGCGGACAGCGCTCGTGCTCGCGGTGGGCACGGCCACGTTGGCCACGTTCATCAATGCGGGCGGTCTCGGCGCGCTGATCGTGACCGGGATCAAATTGCAGCGCCAACCCGTCCTCATCGTCGGTGCCATCCTGACCGCGGCGCTCGCGCTGATGCTGGATTGGCTGGGTGGAGTGATCTCCGATCTGCTCCGGCCGCGAGGACTCGACTGACCGAGTGCACTCCGTTTACGTCAACCTCGGTAATCCCCAACTGGCGCTCTGCGCCAAGGAAAGGTAATGATGCAAAAGCGATCATCTGTGCTCATGCGATTGGCGGCCGGCTCCGCGCTGGTCGCGCTGGCGCTGACCGGCTGTTCGGTAACGACCGCGGACTCGTCTTCCAACGTCTCCGTCGGCAAAGGGTCGATCAAGGAAGACCCGCAGCTGAAGGGCAAGACCATCGTGGTCGGCTCCAAGGACTTCACCGAGAACATCGTTTTCGGCAACATCACTATGCAGGCGCTGAAGGCGGCCGGTGCGAAGGTCGTGGACCGCACCAACATCAAGGGCTCGGTCAACGTCCGCAAGGCGCTGCTCAGCGGTGATATCAACGTCTACTGGGATTACACCGGCACGGGGTGGATCACATACCTCAACCACACCGACCCGATCCAGGACTCGCAGAAGCAGTACGACGCGGTCAAGGCGGAGGACAAGCAGAAGAACGGCGTGGTCTGGGGGCAGATGGCCCCGGCCAACAACACGTACGCCATCGCGTTGCGCGAGGACAAGGCCAAGCAGTGGAACCTGAACACGCTGTCCGATCTGGCCGCGTTCGTCAAGACCCATCCGAAGGACGCCACCTTCTGCCTGGAAACCGAGTTCCGCGGGCGCAACGACGGCTGGCCCGGCATGACCAAGGCGTACGGCATGAACGTGGCCGCGTCGAACATCAAGATGGTCGACACCGGCGTGGTCTACACCGAGGTGCATAAGGCCCAGTCCTGCAATTTCGGTGAGGTTTTCACCACCGACGGCCGGATCAGCAACCTGAACCTGCGGGTGCTCAAGGACGACCAGAGCTTCTTCCCGATTTATAACCCGGCCCCGACGCTGAACGCCGAGACGGCCGCTCAGTACCCGGACATCTTGACGATCCTGGCGCCGATCGCCGAGAAGCTCACCAACGACACCATCCGCCAGATGAACGAGAAGGTGGACGTCAAGGGTGAGCCGGTCGCGCAGGTGGTCTCCGACTGGATGAAGTCCGAGGGCTTCATCGGCTGACGGTCATCTTCAAGCACCATTGTGGGCGGTCCACCCAGCCAGGCTGGGTGGACCGCCCTGTGCCTGAAGACCGCCGCCGCCCGACCATCGTGTGCCCGCCCGCGGCACGAGTCCGCACCGGAGGAGCGGGACCCCCAGCGGTTGCAGCCGCCGATCAGCGCCCGGGCGGACGGCGGTAAAGCATCTGCGCGCTGTAGTCGACCGGTCGCAGGATGCCGGATGCGATCGGCCGAGGCTGGCCTCTGGCCACCGCTTAGCCGGAAACCGACGGGTTCCGGCTGGCACAGCTCCTCGTCCGGCCAGAGGAGAGCCTTCCGGTGCCTCCGGCGACCGATCGCCGGGCCTGGGCTCCGGAGAGTCTGGACGCCGAGACGGTCCGGAGCGTGCGGGCGCGTGCGGAAGCCGATCGCGCACGACTATGCCCGGTACTTCCGCCGATGGCGACCGGGATGGGTACGAGGAGATGGTGTTCGCCCGCCATCACCGCCTCACGCGCGCCGCGGTGATGGCCGCGACCACCCTCGCCCCGGACTGGATCGACGAGGTGGCCGACGGCGTCACGCTCTTGTGCGAGCAGAGCAGCTGGTGCTGGCCGGCCCACGACGACACCCGCGCGAGGCACGGGGCGGTGGTTCCGACGGTGACCGACCCCTTTCTGGACCTCGGCGCCGGCGAAGTCGCCGCGCAGCTGGCCTGGATCGACCGTCTCCTGGCCGAGCCGCTGGACCGGCAGGTTCCCGGCATCCGCGCGCGGGTCGCATACGAGGTCGATCGGCGGGTACTCACGCCGTTCGCCGCCCGCCGCGACTGGCACTGGCTCGGTCTGGACGGCGACGTGCACAACTGGAGCGCGTGGATCCACGGCAACGTGCTCGTCGCCGCTCTACGGCTGAAACCGGACCCAGCACGCCGGGCGCACCTGGTGGATCTGGTTATTGAAGGCCTCGACCGGTACGTGGCGTCGCTCCCTCCGGACGGTGCGATCGACGAGGGGTACTCGTACTGGTGGAACGGTGCTTGCCGAGCGCTCGAAGCGCTCGACCTGCTTCGCCACGCCACGCGCGGCGCGATCGGTGACATCCCGTCCGGGTGCGCATCCGCGACTTTTGGGATCTCGAGGACGACCAGCAGGCCCCGCCCACACACATCTGCTACTCGCCGGCCGGGTGAAGGTCGGGCCCGGACACGCCGAGATAACCGCCCTCGACGGTGCGGGCACTGTGGACCTTACGTGACAGCCGCCGGATGCCGAGGTCACCATCACCGTCCGCGAACTGAACGATCCCATGCTTCACGACGTCTGGGGGGATCAATCTCACCGAGACGCTCGGTGCCGCCGCGGTGACCATCCGCCGGGACATCGCTCAGCATGGACGTCCCACCGCTGGTCGCACCATCGAGTGGCTCGCCTCGACCGGCATCCCCGTGGTGCTGGTGGAGCGCACCGCCACAGCCGGGCCGCATCACGCCGTGCTCGAGTCGGTCGTGACCGACCACGCGCTCGGCGCGGCAATGGCGGTGCGCCACCTGGTTTCGCTCGGGCACCGCAAGATCGGCGTCCTGCTGGCCGAGCACAGCCCCACTCGAATGTACGTTCGGCGTGGCTGGCGGGACGCGGCGATCGAATCCGGACTCGACGTCGATGCAACCGTCGACGCACTGGTCCCGGACGCCCGCTCGCCCGAATGGGACGATGCCCTGGATGCGATCCTCGACCCTTGCGTCGCCACGCAGACCACCGCGGTGATCGTGCACGCCGATGCCGAGGCGATCGCCCTGGTGCAGCGCTGCGAAGAGCGGCACTTGGCGGTTCCAGGTGATCTGTCCGTCGTCGCGTACGACGACGAGGTCGCGGGTCTGCTCAGCCCGCCGCTGACGGCGGTGCGCCCGCCGCGCCGCCCGATCGGGCGCGCGGCCGTTCGCTTGGTGGCTGACCGACTTTCCGATCCAGACCGGCCGGCCCACCGCGTGATCATCAGCCCGTCGCTGCGCATTCGGGAGTCGACCGCACCGCCGCGCGCGGATCGCTGACAGGTCATGCGTGAGGGGTGCTGGCTGAGGTGATCTCCCTCTGGCGGTGCTGGAGATATTCGCGCTCGGCGGGGTCGTGGGTGAGGTCGATCGCGCTGCGGTAGGCGGCGACTGCTTCCGCGTGGCGGCCGAGCCGTTCGAGCAGGTGCGCGCGAGCGGCCCTGGCCGGCTGGAACCGTGCGGCCCGGTCGCTTACCGGGCTCAACAGTTCGTTCAGCCGGGCCAGCCCAGCTGCTGGGCCCTTGACTTCGGCGGTGGCGACTGCGAAAGCGACCGCGCCGCCGAGCGACGGCGCGACCGCGTGTAGCGCGCGATGCAGGTCCAGCAGCGCAGGCCAGTCGGTAGTGCCGGTCTGTCGCCGGGCGCAGTGCACCGCCTGGACCGCGGCCTCAAGTTGGAAGCGTCCGACCTGCCCGCGCGTATGCGCGGCGCGCAGGTGCTCGTGTGCCCGGTGGATCAGGCGGTCGTTCCAGCGCGACGGATCCTGCTTGGCCAGCGGTACGAACCGCCCGTATCCGTCGAGGCGGGCTGGCAAGCGCGCGGCTGAGAGCTGGACGAGCGCGGCTAGCCCGTGGGCTTCGGGGTCGTCGGGTACCAGCGTCGTGAGCACCTCGGTGAGATGCAGCGTCTCGGTGGATACCTGACGCGCCTCCGGCCCGGTTGTCCCCCAGTCGATGACGTACGCCCCGTAGACAGCCTCGAGTACCGCCGCCATTCGCCCTGGCAGGTCATTGCGGTCAGGCATGCGGAACGGGATGTGCGCGGCCTTGATGCGCCGCTTCGCCCGCACCAGGCGGGTCGCCATTGTAGAGGCGGGCACCGAGAAGGCCCGGCCGATCTGCTTGGCCGTGAAGCCAAGCACGGTGTTGAGCATGAGAGGGGTGTGCACGGCGCGCTCGATCGCCGGGTGCGCGCACACGAGCATCAACTGCAGCCGCCGGTCGGGGATGGCGTCGAGGTCGAGGTCGAGGTGCACCGGGGCGTCCCGCTCGATGTCAAGCGGTCCGGTGCGCTGCCACTCCGCTGACTTCCACCGGTCCCGTAGCCGGTTACGCGCGACGGTCAGCAGCCACCCGTCAGGATTTTCCGGCAGGCCCCGCTCGGGCCAGGTCCGCAGAGCCCGCTCAAACGCGTCGGACAAGGCATCCTCGGCGGAGGCGAGGTCGCTGGTCGAGGCGGACAGCAGGGCGAGCAGCCGTCCATAGCTGTCGCGGGCCGCGACGGCCGCGGCTGCCCGCCATTCGTCGCCAACGGTCAACTCGTCCATGCCCCGTCAATGAACGCCGTCGCGCTCGGGCGTATCTCAACCACGCCCCACTGGGCGGCCGGGCACTTCTCCGCCCAACCGATCGCGGCGTCGAGGTCAGGTACGTCGAGGAGGAACACCCCGGCCAGCGCCTCCTTGGTCTCCGCGAACGGTCCGTCCTGTACCCGTAGGTCACCGTCCTTGCGGGTGACGGTCGTCGTCGCCGTGGTCGGCTGCAGTACGTCGGCCGACAGCAGCACCCCCGCCGCGCGTAGCGCCCTACCGTAAGCATCGAAGGCCGCCTTCGCCTCAGCAATGACCTCGTCGGTGAGCTCGCCCTCGCCCGGCTCACGGTAGTGGATCAGCAGCGCATACCGCATGGTCTTCTCCCTCGCTCCCAGTATGGCGCCATGGCGCCCTTACCAGGGTGACGAACGACGGCAGGCGGAATCGCCACTAACCGCCTGGCGGGGCCGGTCCATCCGCCCGGAACGTCCCGGCGCATCCCTAAGGCGGCCCATGCGGGCGGATAAGGAGCGGGATACGGCGGTTGCCTGATGCTTGGTGGGGTGCCTTAGCCGCAGGGTGGACATCGTTGGATGTCGCTGGTTCGCGGATAGGGGTAGCGAGATGGTTGAGCAGCGCCGGTGGTACGGCGGGTTGAGGGCGGGGCGGGCGTTGGGTGCGCTTGCGGTGGCCGCTGGTGCGGTGGCGGCGGCCGTGGTGCCGGCGGGGCCGGCGGTGGCCGATGCGGTGGTGCCGACGCAGACGGTCTCGTTCACCACGGTGGGGGAGCATGCGTTTAAGGTGCCGTTGGGTGTTACGTCGGTTCATGTGGTCGCGGTCGGTGGCCGGGGTGGCGGCGTGTATGTGCCGGGTGGGTTGGGTGCCCGGGTTGAGGCCGATGTGAGGGTGAGTCCGAGCAGCACGGTCTATGCGGAGGTTGGTGGTAACGGTGCGCCGGCGGTTCTAGCGGCCAATGAGGTCGCCGCTGGTGGTGGTAATGGTGGCGGGACCGGCGGGGCGTGGTATTACGGGTCCAAGCAGCCCGGTATCACCCCGGCTTCGGGCGGCGGCGGTGGTGGCGCGTCGGACTTGCAGACCTGCCCGGTGGCCAGTTGCCAGCCGATCAACAACGGGTCGGCCGCGCTGCTGCTGGTCGCCGGTGGCGGTGGTGGCGCCGGTGCCGAGAGTCAGGGCGGCAACGGCGGTACGCCCACCGGGGATCCGGGGCCGTACTGCTCCGGCGACAACGGCGAAGCTTTTGGTGGTGGCGGCGGTGGCGGCGGCTACCACTGCGGTGTCGGCGGCGTCGTGTACTACGGGAGCGGCGTTGGTGGTGGCGGTGGGTCCAGCTATGGTCCCGCGGGCGCCGTCTACTCGGTGGTCTCGCAGGACCCGTCGGTGACGATCACCTACCAGACCGCGTTCCGGCTGGCACCGGCCTCGCGTAGTTCGCTGACCCTCGACGGTGCCGGTGGCGGGGTCACGCAGCAGGTTCCCTCCGGCGCCAGCAGCCAACTGTGGCAGCTGAGACCGCGGGGCTCGCTGTACCAGATCGTCAACCTGGCCAGCGGCCAGTGCGTGACCACCAACGGCGTCGCCGGCGCCCAGCTGCTCCTGTGGTCCTGCGATCCGGCGCCGCAGAACGAGTGGCAGTTGCCGGCCAACTTCGGCGCGAGCTCAACCGGCTCGCTGATCTGGAACCCCGCCGACAACCTGTACGTCGACGTGTACGGCGGCAGCATCGCCGCCGGTGGCGTGATCGACGCCTGGCCGTACAACGGCGGCTACGCCAACCAGCACTTCCTGACCTTCCCCGGCTAGCCTGGGGCGTGCGGGCTTGATCGTCGCGTCCGGGGCCGCGCGGTCTGCTGATTGGTTCGATCGAGCAGAACGTGCGGCTCTGTCCTCGTGCCGGTCAGCCGGAGACATGGCTCTGCGCGATCGGGGTCCTGGCCGTCCCGGCCTGGCTGGGGCCGGCCAGGACTTCGCCGCGTGGTAGCGCAGAGCCGTTAGGGCAGGTGCGTCAGGAGAAGATGGGTGAGGTGTTCGGGCGTGCGTAGCGGCAGGTAGTGGTCGGCGTTCGGGATGATCTCGGTATGGGCGCCGGAGATGCCGGCCGCGAGAAGCCGGGCGATTGCGCCGATCTCGGGGTGGTCGCGGTCGCCGTGGACGACCAGTGTTGGTGCGGCGATGTCCGCGAGGTGCGCTTCGGCGTTCCGGCCCGCGGCACAGTGCCGCTCGCTTGCGATTCGCCGCGCGGCGTTGTGCGTGACCATCTGGTCGATGAGCGCCCCTCCTGGGGCTGCTAGGCCCATGCCTGCCCAGATCGACAGTTCGAGCTTTGCCAGGGCGACCGTGTCCCGCTCCCGACGTGCGTCCGCGTAGGCGGTCAGCTCGGGGCTTTCCGGCCAGTGGTGTCCGCTGACCGAGGCGCCGATCAGGGCGAGTGCGGTGACCTTGTCAGGGTAGGTGAGGGCGAAGTCCAGCGCACACTCCCCGCCCATGCTCAGCCCGACCAGGGCGGCTTCGTGCAGGCCGAAGTGGTCCAGGACGGCGCGCAAGTCCTCGACGTCGCTGAACGGCTCGTCCGGCGGCGTGGACCGGCCCAGGCCCCGGGCATCGTAGCGGATCACGTCGTGGTACCGGGCCAGTCCGGGAACGATGCGGTCCCACAGGCGCGAATCCATACCGGCACCGTGCAGCAGTACGACTGGACTGCCGGTGCCGACGCGCTCGGCCCACAGACGGTCATCGCTGGGAACGGGAACGAGTGCTTCGCGCCGGACGCCGAGGTCGGGCACGTCGAGGTTCGGTCTCACGCTGCGATCATTCCAGGTCCGTACCGATGGTCCATGATCGAATTCATACACGGACGGCTACCCACCTCTCGGGGAGCGCAACAGCGCCCACCGACGGCGCTGCTCGGTTGACAGCGACGTTACGTCACAGTCGAGACTGGGCCCGTGCGCATCAAGGAGCTGGCGGACCTGACGGACTCGACCGTCCGGACGATCCGTTACTACCACCAGATCGGCCTGTTGCCGGTGCCGGAGGTGCACTACGGGCACCGTGATTACGGCCTGGCGCACGTCGCTCGGCTGGCGCGTATCCGCTGGCTGGCGCAGGCAGGCGTACCGCTGACCACGATTTCGACCATGCTCGGCGCCGCGAACGGCGAGCCGGGCGGTGATGGCTGGCCCCGCGGCGCACCTGGCGGTGGCGTGGATGCGGTGCTGGCCGACCTGCGGGCCACCGCCGCCGGCCTAGATGACCAGCTGGCACAGCTGCGCAAACGCCGGGATCAGATCACGCGGCTGATCGCAGCGGTCGAGCGGGATGGCCTTCTCTCCCCGATGCCGGCGGTCATGATCCGCTTCTACGACACGATGGAGGCCCGGGCAACCGACCCACGGGTGCGCCGGGTGATCCGCGAAGAGCGGAACTTCAACGAACTGGCCTGCTATCGCGGTGACCTGCCGCTGGAGGCGACCGCGCTGTTCGTGGGGCTCACCGAGGAGCAGCTGGCCGAAAGCTACGCCCTGTTCTGCCAGATCGCCGAGCGCCGGTCGCGGGTCGGTTCGCTGGACCAGGATGAGATCGATCAGATCGCGGCGTCGGTGGTGGACCGGATCTCTCGTCATCTCGGCAGTGACCGGCAGCAGGTGTTATCCAAGATCGATATTGATACGGCGCGCCGCGCGGCGGCGCTGTGGCTTCGCTTCGCCGGCGCGGACGAGCGTCGGCTCAATCAGTCGGTGGCCGAGGCGATCCTCGGCGCCATCGAGAAGGAGCAACGATGACTGACCAGGTCATCCGGGTCGAGGGCCTAGTGAAGCGGTTCGGCACGTTCGTCGCCGTGGACGGGCTCGACCTTGCGGTGACGGCCGGCCAGGTGCACGGATTCCTAGGTCCCAACGGCGCCGGCAAGTCCACCACGATCCGGGTACTGCTCGGCCTGTACCGGGCCAGCGCGGGCCGGATCGGCGTGCTGGGCCTGGATCCCGGCGAGCATGGCGCCGAGGTCACCAGGCGGATCTCGTACGTCCCCGGTGAGGTGGCGCTGTGGCCGAATCTCACCGGGCAGGAGGTGCTTGACGCACTCGCGGGGCTGCGCGGGCGCCGCGACGAGGCGGCCGAGCGGCGGTTGGCCGATGACTTCGTGCTGGACACCCGCCGGATGGTGCGCACCTACTCCAAGGGCAACCGGCAGAAGGTGATGCTCGTCGCAGCCTTCGCCGCACCGACCGAACTGCTAGTGCTGGACGAACCGACTTCCGGGCTGGACCCGCTGATGGAGGAGGTCTTCCAGGCATGCGTGCGCGACGCGGTCGCGGCCGGGCGCACCGTGCTGCTGTCCAGCCACATCCTGGCCGAGGTGGAGCGGCTGTGCGACGCGGTGACCATCATCAAGGACGGCAAGCTGGTGGAGTCGGGCCGGCTGTCCGACATGCGCCACCTGGCCGCCTCGAAGGTGACCGCCCGGGCCGCCGCCGGCGGCAGTCTCGACGCGCTGCGGTTTGAGCTGCAGGCCGCTGGTGTGCGCGCCGACACCGCCGACGGCTCGCTGGTCATGAGCGTGCCGCGCACGCAGGTGCCCGACGTGCTGGCGGTGCTGGCGCAGCAGCGGGCTCAGGACATCACCTGCACACCGGCGAAGCTGGACGACTTGTTCCTGCGCCACTACGAGGTGCTGGCCCGATGAGACTCGCCCGCCTGCAACTGCGCCGGTACCGGCTCTTGATCGGCGCTTGGACGCTACTGCTGATCGCCCTCTGCGCCGGCACGGTCACCGGGTACCAGAGCACCTACGCCACCGCGCAGCAGCGGCGCGAGGCGACGATACTGGCACAGCACAACGCAGCCACCAACCTGATATACGGCCGGCTGGCTGACACCGGCACCCCCGCGCAGATGTTCACATGGGAAATCGGCGCCATCGTCACGGTGCTAACCGCGGTGATGGCGGTGCTGGTCGCGGTGTCGCTGACCCGCACCGCCGAGGACGACGGCACGCTGGAACTGCTACGCGGCTGCGGCGTCGCGGCCGGCCAGCCGCTGCGCAGCGCGTTCGGACTGCTGGGCCTGATTGCCGCCGTCCTGGCTGCCGGCTGCGCCGCAGGCGTCGGGATTTGGACCGGCCGGGTGGATTTGGTCGGCTGGCCGGGCGCGCTCGCGTTCGGCCTGGTGGTCGGGCTGACCTTCCTGCTGGTCGCGGCGCTGACCCTGGTCGCGGCGCAGATCGCGCCGTCCGCCGGGTCGGCCCGGGTGATGGGCTTTGTCGCTGTTGGCGTGGCGTTCGCGCTGCGCGCGGTGGCCGATACGCAGCATGCCGGCTGGCTGAACTGGGCCAGCCCGCTGGGCTTGCGCGCCACCGTGCGGCCGTTCAGCGGGCTGCGCTGGTGGGCGTTCGCGCCGGCGCTGCTGGCCGTGGTCCTACTTGCGGTGCTGGCGGCGGTACTGGCCGGACGGCGCGAGTTCCGGGCCGGGCTAGTGCACCGCCGCCAGCGCAACGAGGCGCGGCTGCACGCGGGCGGGCCGACCCGGCTTGCGCTACGGCTTGCCCGCTCGTCGCTGCTGGCGTGGACGATCGGGGTGGCGCTGATCGGCGGGCTGTTCTCGGCGATGGGTTCCGGGGTGGTGCGCCAGAGCCGGGACTCCTCGGTCGGCGGCTTCCTCGGCTCACAGCTCGGCAGCGACGATCCGGCGGCCGGCTACCTCGCCTACAACGGCCTGTTTGTGGGCCTGCTGGTGTGCGCGTTCGCGGTGCTGTCGATGACCGCCGCGCAGCGCGAGGAGAGCGCCGGGCTGACCGATCTGGTGCTCACAAACGGGCTGCGTCGCTGGTCGCCGCTGGCCGCGCAGGCCGCTGCCACGATGATCGGCGCGGCGGTGATCCTGGCGGTGACCGGTGCGTTCGCCGCGCTGATCGCCCCGACGGTGATCGACGGGCACGCGATCGCCGAGCGTAGCCTGGCCTACACGGCGGGGCAGTGGCCGGCGGCGATCGCGATGACCGGCTGCGCGGCAATGCTGTACGGGCTGCGCCCCCGGCTGGTCTGGTTGGCCTGGCTGCCGCTGGCGGCCAGCGGCCTGTTCGCCCTGCTGGGCGGCCTGCTTAAGGTACCGCAGTGGGTGCAGGACCTGGGCTTGCTGCGGCACGTGCCGGATGTGGCCGGTGGGCACCCGCAGCCGGCGGCCCTGCTGGTGCTGCTCGGGCTGGGCGCACTGCTTTGCCTGGGCGGCCTGTATAGCACCAACGCCCGGGACGTCCGCACCGGCTGATTGCGCGCAGGGAATCTCTGTTAACGGGCGAGGCCGCGTAGTTGTGATCTCGGCTACCGCGACCTGCTCGACCGGTTCCCGGCTTGCTCAGTCGAGCATTTGCCCAGTGCTGGCGTCGATATGGTCGGGGATCACATCGTGCTGGTCGCCGACGGTCACGGTGCCGATTGGTTCAAACATGAGGATCGATGCCTCGTTAGGCGAGAATGGTCGGTGCTCGATCCCGCGCGGAACGACGAACACCGCCCCGCGAGGCAGCACGACCACGCGCTCGGCTTGGCCGGTGCCTGCCTCTGCGTTGGCGGCAACGCCGTCGCGTAGGCCGATACGCAACTCGCCGTCGAGGACCAGGAAGAACTCATCGGTGTGTTCGTGGGCATGCCATACGTAGTCGCCAGATACCTTGGCGATGCGCACGTCGTAATCATTGACGCGGGTGACGATCCGGGGGCTCCACAGGGCTTCGAAGCTGGCCAGCGCATCCGTCAGGACGATCGGTTCAATGCTCACCTGGCCATCATGGCTGGTAGCGCGGCGTGCAGGTAGTGCTATGAATAGCACATGTCGCAAGGATCCTCGCATGGGACCAGCGGAAGTCACCATCGGATAGCCGTGATCGTTGATGAGGGCTCAAACCCTTTTGAGCTGGGAGTGGCTACCGAACTGTTCGGGCTGCGCCGGCCTGAGCTGGATCGGCCGTGGTACGACTTAACCCTGTGCACCGCAACGCCGGCGGTGCGTATGCATGCCGGCTTGTTCACCCTGTCGGAGGTGGCAGGGCTCGAGGCGGTGGATGACGCTGACACCGTGATCGTGCCCAACCGGCCCGACCCGCATGTGGCGCCGACCGACGCGGTACTCGCCGCTATCCAGCGGGCCTCCACACGAGGTGCGCGGTTAATCAGCTTCTGCACCGGGACGTTCGCCCTGGCCGCCGCCGGCGTGCTCGACTATCGCCGAGCCACTACACACTGGCGCTGGGCAGAAACGTTCAGAACCCGTTACCCGAAAGTCGCTCTCGAACCTGATGTCTTGTTCGTCGACGACGGCGATGTCCTCACCGCCGCCGGCAGCGCGGCCGCGCTCGACTTGGGCCTGTACGTGATCCGCCGTGACCACGGCGCCGAAGTCGCTAATGCGGTCAGCCGACGCCTGGTCTTTGCCGCCCAACGTGATGGCGGCCAGCGGCAATTCATCGACCGACCCATGCCGGCTATACCACACACGTCTCTCGCACCCGTGCTCGTCTGGGCCCAGCAGCGACTCGACCAGCCGCTGAGCGTGACCGAGATGGCCACCCGCGCGGCGGTCAGTTCGGCCACCCTGCATCGGCGGTTCCGGGCCGAACTCGGCACCACCCCACTTGCCTGGCTCACCGCTGAGCGAACGACGCTGGCTTGTCGCCTCATCGAACGCGGCGAAGTGCGCCTCGATGCCGTCGCCCGAGCCAGCGGGCTTGGCACTGCGGCCAATCTCTGAATGCAACTGCGACGGAAGACCGGACTTAGCCCAAGCGCCTATCGCCGACGCTTCGGGCAGGGCATCGGCTGACCCGGCCGGCCGAAGGCCAGCCCGCTCGCGTCCCACAGGTGCGGACCGGTCACCCGGCTCCGGCTCATTCCCGGAGCCGGGTGGGATCAACCTCCAGTACGTCCGATCACGATGAACAGAGCTAAGGCGAACAACGCCGCGTTGGCGGCGACGGTGCGGGGCTCCCTGAGTCGGGTGTGAGCCCACGCGGCGCCGATCATCACCACGCACAGGCCTCCGGCGGCGGCTGGGGTCAGAAACTCATCGACCTGAAGCAGCCGCGGCAGGATCAGCCCAAGCGCGGCGAACATCTCCATCACCGCGACGAAGCGGACCAAGGGCATGGGAAACATGGCCACGCCTGTTTGCCCGGTGTCGATGAGGCGCTGCCGCGCCATGGTTGCCTTCAGGGCGCCGGAGCCGGCGAAGACCGCTGCGAGTAGTGCCTGGGTAATCCAGAGGGCAACGTTCACGTCTATCTCCTCGGTCGAGTGTCACCCCTCTAGGACGAACGAACCGCGGGTTGTGTGACACCCGACCCAAGCGCAGCCAGGATGATGCCTCGACGCAAGCCGTCAGTTGTCGCTCGGGAGCGCCGAGGGCGCAGGCGTACCACGATCGTGCGCGAGTCGGTCATGTCGCGCACCGCGTACTTCGGACCCGCGACGCCCTGGCGCTGTCCTTGACACGGCCGTCGTCGTGCGGCCCGCGCCTCGGGCTCCTGGGTGGCGAGGGTGAGCTGGCGGGCGAGTCGGATCGCCTCGCGGGCCAGGTCCACCCGGCCCGTGTGGCCGGTGACGTAGTCGAGGTAGAGCACGCGCAGCACGACGGCGAGGTCGCCGGGCTGGTCCAGCCGGCATCCGCGCAGGGCGCGTCGAGCGCAAATCTCGACGCGGAAGCCAGTGCTGTTCGCCCGTTAGCGGAGTGCGGCTTCGCCGAGCGGCGTACGGCGGTAGCGGATTTCGTGCCGGTGTCGTTCCCCGGTGACGAAGCCGGCGTCACGCAGGACCGACAGATGCTCGGAGACCGTACCGGCTGCCAGCGCGTGACGGTGGGCCAGCGTTGTCGTGCTGGTCGGCCCGTCGAGGCTGAGTAGCAGCGCAGCCCGGGTCTTGCCGATCAACCGGCCCAGGGCCACATGTCGATCGGTGGACAGGGGCTGCCAGAGTTTGCCGAGCCCGCGTGCCGGATAGATCACCGTTGGCTGCCACGGCGGATCCACGATGACGACGACCTGATCCCACTTGAAGGCGCTGGGCACCAGGACAAGTCCCTCGCCTCCCAGATCTCGATGCTCGTCGTCGCCGTACTGGCGGGTGAGCACGCCGTTGCTCCAGCGCAGCCGCGGATGCAATTCGGTGAACAACCTGTCCAGGCCGCCTTCGGCGAGACGTCGGGTCTGGAAGCCGACGTCGGCGTCAAGCAGCCCGCGCACTTGTGGCCAGACCGGTTTGACCAGGGTCTCCCATGCCTGCTTCACGAGTGAGACCAGTGTCTGAAGCACCAGAGCCGGGTCGCCCAGCAGGAGTCGTCCAGTCGGCGACGCGGCCGCGTTCGGGGTGTCCGCCAGGGACCGTCGCACCTCCGCGCGTACCCGATCATGGTCGGTGGCCGCCACGGCCGCCAGCTCATCATCGAAACGGGCGTGTGAGCCGATCGGCGGCGGCGAGAGAAAGTCGGGGGTGTAGCCGCGGCGGGGCTGGAGCAGGGCGATCGGCAGGAGGTCGAGTTTCAGCGTGCCGAGGCTGTCGAGCCAGCGGCGGTGGGGGCCGACGCCTTCGTGGGGGGAGAGCAGGCGCACCGCGGACAGCGTCTCGAGCATGGGTGAGATGGCGAATCGGCAGCGCCCCAGGTCGGCGGGGCTGAGCCGCAGCTTGACCGCGATCGGCGACCACCCCATGAGATGAAGAGATTCGACCCTTGCCGAATCAGTGGCAGTCACGGTACCAGCGTTTGCAGGATGTCTCCCGTCCGAACCCGATCACGAGGAGAATGATCATGAATCCGAGCGCCGACTGGGAGCAGCACAGCGCAGATCTGTGGGCGGCCTTCGACGAGGCACCTGACGACTGGGACGAGGACGAGTTCCGCGAGCTGGTCGGCGTCCTCGCCGACGAATTGGAACCGGATCATCCGGTGGCGGCGTTTGAGCGGGCGTGCGCATGGGACTCGACCGGTCATTCGCACAAGGCGGTTCCGCTGTATCGCAAGGCTTTGGAGCTAGGCCTCGACGGCATACGCAGGCGGCGCGCGGTGATCCAGATGTCGAGCTCGCTGCGGAACATCGGGCAGCCCGAGGAAAGCGTCCGACTGCTAACCGAGGAGCGCGGGCGGGGCTCCGACGAGCTCGACGACGCGGTCGTCGCAACGCTTGCCCTGGCGCTCACCAGTGTTGGCCGGGAGCGGGAGGCAGTGTCGATCGCCGTCGGGGCGCTCGCCAAGCACCTGCCGCGCTACCAGCGGTCGATGGCCAACTATGCCCGGCTCCTCGTCGAGCCCAACTGATTCGCCAACTATACGAGCAACTCCGAAGTCACGGATCGATGTCTGGGCGTAGCGAGATGGTGTGGCGTTGCCGTTCACCGGTTCAGCCGATGAACGGCGACCATGCATGGGTGCGCACGATCGTGACATCCTCGGTCGTGAAGTACGGGTCGGCAGCGAGCAAGTCTCGCAGCGCGTCCGTGAACGGGAGTTCCATCACGTACATCGACGGCTCCGTCCAGCTGCCCCCACCCGCGACATCAAGGGCTCTCTTGTATTACCCGGTGGCGAGTGTTGTGAACTCTGCTGAGCTGTGGACTGCGGCCACGTCTGACATCACGCTTGGCGAGCCGATCCGCTGGCGGGACAGGTGCAAGCGGCTCGCGCGCGAGCGGCCTATCGGACCAGGTGGTCGGGCTCGCCGACGTTGGTGGCCCAGCGGACGGCCTCGGCGTACGCGGTGGCGGCGGCGGGCAGATCGCCCCCGAGCTCGTGCAGGTGCCCGCGGACGGCGTGCCACCGGGCCGCTGGCCGATCACCTCACGCAGCCGGTCCGTCTCACGAAGCCCGGCGGCGGCACCGAGGACGTGGCCGACCGCGACCGCGCGGCCGAGCACCGCGGCGGGGTCCTGGCGCGCGGGGTCCTCGGTCAACGCGACGAGGTCGTCATACCAGGCGAGGATCTGCGGCCAGTCGGTCTGCCCGGCGCTGGGCGCGTCGTCGTGCAGTGCGGCGATCGCGGCCTCGACCTGATAGCGGCCCGGGCGCCGTTCTCCGGTCTGCATGGCGAGCGCCGACTGCAGGACGCGCACGCCCTCGGCGATCTCCCAGGTGGTCAGGCCGCCGACTGCGCGCAGGGTCAACGCCACCTGGGATGCGGGAGCGAGGTCGGGGTGAGCGCAGCAGAAGTGTAAGAAGAGGGTGTCGTCGTCGCCCTGCTCCGTGGCGGCGGGCCGCGGCTGCGCGTACGTGTCGTCGCGGCGGTGCCGGGCAGCCTCGCTGCGGCGGGCGTCGACGAGTCGCCGTGTCGCTACCGTGGTCAGCCACGCGTGCGTGTCGCGCGGAGGATGCTCGGGCCACACCCGAAGAGCCTCCAGCAGCGCTTCCTGGAGTGCGTCCTCGGCGGCGTCGAAGTCCTCGCCGCGCCGGACCAGGCTCGCGAGCACACCGGGCACGAGGGCGCGCAGCGCGCCCTCGTCCCGCTGTCGCGCCAGCTCGCCGATCATGCCGGATCAGTCCTTCGACGGCACCTCGGACATGACCCCCCGAATGTCGATCCACTCATACAGGGGCTCGCCGCCGGGGCCAGGCTCGGAGGAGATGTAAGCGGCGAGCTCGATCGCGCGCTCATGGGACTCGACGTCGATCATGTACCAGCCCGCGACCAGGTCGCTGGTCTCGGGGAGCGGGCCGTCGGTGGTGCGGGAGCCGCGTCCGGGCTGCCGTAGCGCACCCAGGTGCGCGTTGGCGTGAGCGCCTGCGCGTCGACGTACTCGCCGTTCTCCTCGAGTAGTTCGCTGACGTGCCTGATGAAGGCCATATGGGCCTCCACGTCCTCGGGCGCCCACTGGTCCATCGGGGGCACCCGACGGTGCGGCTCCGGGCCGCCACGGTAGTGCTTGAGAAGCAGGTATTTCGGCATCGTGGTCTCCTGGTGTCGTGGGCCGCGCCTGTCTGGGCCCTTCACCTGGTGAGCGGAGCCGACCGGGGTTCCTCGACATCGTGCCACCAGTATTGAGCCTATGTCTCGACGCGTAAGGGCTTGCCGATAAATAACTAGCGGTTTCCGCTCAGGGCGGTGTCTAATGTGGTATGGCTGTGACCGTGGAAATCGAGCGGCTGCTGGCGGCGAAGTTCGAGGTGCTTCTTCCGCATCTGGATGAGCGGCAGCGTCGTCTGGTGATGGGTGCGGAGGCTCGGGTGCTGGGTCACGGTGGGATCCGGGCGGTGGCCCGGGCTGCGGGGGTCGCGGAGAACACGGTCTCGCGGGGGGTGTCCGATCTGGAGGCCGGTGAACCGCCGCTGGGCAGGACGCGGCGGCCTGGTGGCGGCCGCAAGCGGTTGTCCGATGTGGATGCCGGGCTGCTGCCGGCGTTGCTGGCGTTGGTCGAGCCGGATGAGCGGGGCGATCCGATGTCCCCGTTGCGGTGGACGACGAAGTCGACCCGGGCTCTGGCAGCGCAGTTGACCGCCCAGGGTCACCGGGTCGGCGCGGACACGGTCGCTGACCTGCTGCGCCAGGAGGGGTTCAGCCTGCAGGCCAACGCCAAGACCATCGAGGGTAGGCAGCACCCGGACCGGGACGCGCAGTTCCGCTACATCAACGACCAGGTCAAAGACCACCAAGGCACGGCTGATCCGGTCGATCAGTGTGGACACCAAGAAGAAGGAGCTAGTCGGTCAGTACGCCAACGCCGGCCGGCAGTGGCGGCCGAAGGGCGAGCCGACAGCCGCCGCTCACCCACGACTTCCCCGGCGACAGTGTGGGCAAGGCCGTGCCGTACGGGATCTACGACGTGGCCGCCGACACCGGCTGGGTCAACGTCGGCACCGATCACGACACCGCCGCGTTCGCGGTCGAGTCGATCCGCCGCTGGTGGACCGCGGCCGGGCGCAGCGACTACCCCCACGCCCGGCGGCTGCTGATCACCGCGGACGCGGGCGGCTCCAACGGCTACCGCACCCGCGCCTGGAAAGCCGAGCTGGCCGCCCTCGCGGTGCGAGACCGGACTGGAGATCACCGTCTGCCACTTCCCGCCCGGCACCTCCAAGTGGAACAAGATCGAGCACCGGCTGTTCGCCCACATCACGATGAACTGGCGGGGCCGGCCGCTGGCCAGCCACGAGGTCATCGTGCAGACCATCGCCGCGACCACGACCCGCACCGGGCTGCGCGTGCACGCCGAGCTGGACACCAACACCTACGACACCGGGGCATGCATCAGCGACCGGCAGCACGAGGCGTTACCACTGAACCGCCACGACTGGCACCCGGACTGGAACTACACCCTGCGCCCCGAAGCATATGAGCAGGTCAATACCACTCCAGACCCGTTCGACCAGCCCAGTCCCGACCTGGCCTGGCTACACCACCCAGCCCTGACCGGCCTACCGGCCTCACAGTGGGACGCCCTGGTCACCACACTGATGACGCTGCACGCCCAGCACCGGGAAACGCGTCTGGACACCCGACGCGGTCACCGCCCGCGGCTGACCGCCCCCGGCACCGGCCGCCGCCCCGTCCTCACCCTCGCCGACCGGCTCATCGCCACCATCCTGCACCAACGACTCGCCCTGCCCCAGGTCGCCATCGCCACCCTGTTCAGCGTCCGACCCGAAACGATCAACAGACACCTGCGCGAGATCCGTCAACTCCTCCAGCAGGCAGGACACACCGTCCAGCCCGGCCCACAACGACTCGCCACACTCAACGACCTCTACAGCCTCGCCACCGCAGCGGGCATCGCTACCCCGTCAGAGACCAAAACGGCGTGTTAATGACCTGCAGGCCCTAAGCCGGTGTTGTTCGCTCAAGTTCTCATCGCTGGGCTCGCGGCAGGTCGGCGCCGAACGCGGAGCCGTCGTCGATGAGGTACGCAGCGGCGGCCTTGAGTGTGTCGCGGGACTGCGAGGTGTGCGCCGACAGGCCGCCGCGCCCCGCCACGATCGCTTTCCACCACCCGGGCGCAGGCTCTTGCGGCATGAAGGAGCAGCTCAACACGCGTGCGTGGGGTTGCTGGCCGGCGCACACGGTGGCGCTGATGGCGGCGCGATGCCTTGATGATGTCTCCCGCGCCTAACGTCCAAGCCCGACGAAAGGAGAAGTCATGCGGTTCGTACGCATCATGATGGCCTTGGCTATCGCTGTCCTGGCCGCCACCACGGCGGCGGTGCCCGCCTCGGCGACGACGATCGAGAAGGCACCGGACTCGCCGGTGGTGACCATGGTGAAGGCGCCTGGAGCGACGCAATACCAGACCATACAAACCAAGGGTCTCCAGCCCCCGTGCGGGACCGGCTGCAATGGGCTGAGTCCGTACGGGTACTACTGGTATTGGTGCGGTATCGGCTGCCCTGACAACAAGACGTGCGCCGATGGCGTCGCGGGTGTGGACCTTTGGACGCAAGCTACCCGAGAACAGAATGGCGGAACGGTCGAGCTGCGCTACAACAAGCACTGCCGGTCTGCTTGGGCGAGGTCGTTCCAACCGTTCGATGAGAACAATAGCTACGGCCTGGAATGGGAGTTCTGGATCAGGAACAGCAACGGCGTCATATACTACACGCCCAGCGGCGTGGGGAATCATTACTCGAAAATGGTCAATGATATGAACATCTGCTCCAGGGCGTACATTCAATACAACTACCCGGGTTACGAAAACACCGTCTGGACCGAGTGCTACTGATTCCTGTGCTGGAATGGCTTCGGTGCCCTGCTGACCGTGAGATCTGAACGTTGATCGGCTGCGGAGATTGCACCTATCCGCGCAACGGAGCCGATCACGGTTCGGCAGGCCGCTGCCCGGAGCAGGGTTGAGTTGCACTGAGTTGAACGGACGGCCAACAGCCGTCCGTTCAACTCAGGTCAGTACTGGGAGGGTGACGGTGTAAGTCCGGTACGGGTGGTTGCCAGGAAGCCCGGTAGCGGTCTGTCCGGCCGAAGAGGTCGGCCCTCCAGGCGGGATGCCGGCAGCGCTGCTGGAAACGACTGGGTCGTCGACCTGGATATGCACAGTCTCTTCGACAGCATTCCCCACCAACTCATCGTCAAGGCGGTGCGGGCCTACTGCGATGAGCCATGACTGATGCTCTACGTGCCGCCGTGGCTAGCCGCGTCGCTGGCACCGCCCGATGGTTCAACAGCAGGGCCAGCCGTGCGCGCGGCGGTCGAGAATGCTGTCACGCCCAAATCTGTGGGAGCCGCGAGCGGAGATCCGTCGGCTACCCGACCAATGGCTTCATCGTCGGCTCATCGCTTACCCGTCGCGACTGGTGTGATTTGGTCCCATCGCAGCGGCGTTGCGCGGCCAACGCATTGTGAATCGCCGGATGCGGGCGCCACCCAACGACGCCTGCCCGCGAGAAGGTGGCGGGAAGTTGTCATGGCGGTGAGCACATGATGATCGCGAGATGATCCGCCGAGAGGGGAGGTCCCTAGGTTCACGGTCCGACCGTCGTGCCCAATAGGGCCGGACCACGAAGTGAGTGTGAAGCCTTGAAACTACGAAATTGGACGGCGGTTGTGGCCGGAGTGGCCACAACCGCCGCGCTATCGGCCACACCCGCGGTAGCTTCGCCAAGCCTGCCGGATGCGAAGCCACAGCCGAGCGCCAGCCAGGTTGCAAAGCCACCGACCAGCCCGGCTGCACTCGCCAATCCAGGCAAGGTGCTTGCGAAGGGATGGAAGACGTCGAAGGACCGTGCGGTCACAGTCACCGGTGACATAAACGGCCTGCACGTGCTCGTCGCCGATGAATCGTCGGGATACGCATGGCGAACCGCGGCAACCCTGATCGACAACAGCCCGGGCGCCGACCAATGGGTTGGGCAGGCATGCATCACCGGCTCTGGAAATCGAGCGGCGGTCGTCTACGCGCCCCGCACGTACTCCAACCATGAGACAGCCATGCAGACGGGCGCATCCGTCGCCACGGTGGACCTCAGGCATGGCACCGTACAGAAGCTGGCGGTGCACGCGTCGCTCGCGTACTTCAACCCGGGCTGCGGCGCTGACGAGACCTTCGCCGTGTCGTCCCTCAGCGACAATGGTAACGGTGCTCAGACCACGATCGATCTGATCGACGCGGCGAGCGGCAAGATCACGTCCGTCGCGGTTGACGGCCAGGTAACCTCGGCGGTCCCGATGGATGGGGACGTCGTCGCGGCACTGGGACATCGCCTGGTGGACATCTCGCATGACGGCACGGTCAGCACTCTGGCCACGTCGACGTCGACACCGTTCCGGCTGCATCCGGACAGTGCCGGCGGTGTCGCCTACGAGGTGGCATCAAGCACCGGGATCGAGGTGAGGCGTTTCGCGCACGGCAAGTCACGACTGCTCGGCCACGGTGCCCCAGATCGCATCCGCCTGACCGCCTCTGCCGGCCATATCTACGTCCTCGGTGCCGACCGGGGTGCGATTGCCCTGAAGGGGCTGTCGGGCTGGCATGCGATTGACGCCCCGGTCGATGCGGACATATCGACCCTGGGTCACCTCGCCGTGAAGCATGCCTCGCACGCCAAGGACGCGGCGCCGCGGTTCGACCAGCCGTTGCCCGTCACCATCGCGGCAACCGTACTGGCCAATAAGAAGGACGTGTCCTTCACGGTGAAGCCGGAGCCGGGCTCGACAACCGACGGTGCACCCAGCACCGCGTCGCAACCATCTCCATTTGCGACGACACCGCTACCGGAAAATGACACCACCGATCCGGACAGTGCCTGTGCGGTGGTGAGGAACGATGTCCATAAGCAGGCATACCAGGCGAGTGCCGCCCAGGTCGAGTGGGCAGTTGACCGGGCCGTGCTGGGTGACCTGACGATCACCCGACCCGCCGACTGGAAGGGCGCCGGCAACAAATCCTACACGATCCAGGGATCGGGAGGTCTCTTCCCCATCCTCCCGATCGACGGTGGCGGTTCGGTTCCGCCTCAGGTGTTGCTCGGCGTGCTCGCCCAGGAGTCGAACACGCTGCACGCCAGCCCGCATGCCGTCGACGGTGAGACCGGCAACTTCAACCAGGGCGGCTTCTACGGCGACTGGGTCTCCTGGGGCACGGTTGACTGCGGATATGGCATCGGTCAGGTGACCACCGGTATGGCGAAGGCCGACGGTGATTATCCATTCAACTCCGATCAGCGCCTCGCCATCGCCACCGACTACGCGGCCAACATCGCCGCGTCATTGAATATCTTGATCCAGAAGTGGAACGAGCTCTGGGAGGCCGGCATTCGCCCGAACCTGGGCGATCCTCAGTACATCGAGAACTGGTACATGGCCGCATGGGATTACAACTCCGGTCTCGAGCCGAACGCTGGCCACGGCAATACGACCGGCTGCGTGCCATCTCCGACCTGCACCGATTCGGATGGGGCGTGGGGCCTCGGCTGGTTCAACAATCCGGCTAATCCGATTTATCCAGTTGACCGCGAGTCCTTCAACGGTTGGAATTCGTACGATGCGATCCACCCCAACCTGTGGCCCTATCAGGAGAAGGTCCTCGGCTGGGCGTATCACCCGGTCGCTCGATACGACTACGTGAATCACGTCTGGGAACCGGCGTTCAGTGCGGCCGCCGTGGTGGCCACAAACTCCCTGTTTCTTCCGGCCCTGCCTGGCAAGAGCCAATTCTGCACTCTGGCCACGGACAACTGCGAACCGGGCGCCGCGACCGACGTCAATGGCAACCCTGGCTCGGGGCAGTGCGACTTCGCCAATCTGCACTGCTGGTGGCCCGACTCGGTCACCTGGACCGCCTGCAGCCAGGAGTGCGGGACCAGCCTTTTCGCCTACAACGCCGGGGCGGCGGAGCCGAGTGATCCAACCGTCTACCCGGCGACCTGTGACATGAGCCTCCTGCCCAGCGGCGCGAGGATCGTCGACGACGTGGACACGCCGGACCCGGTGGGTACGTGCCAAACCGGACAACCGCCATCGCCATGGGACGGCCAATCTGCCGGCAAGTTCACACTGACGTTCGCCCAGTCGGTGCCGGAGGCTCTGGGCTGCTACGTCGATTGCATTACGTTCCAGAGCAAGATCGACTTCCACCAGATCGGCGGGACGGGCTTCAACGGGCACTTCTGGTTCACACACACGGTGCCAGACCAGGTATTGCAGCCCACGCTGAAGGTGACCGGCACCTGGAGATTGAACGCACCCAATGCGTGGACGCGTCTGTTCGTACACATCCCCGCCATAGGGGCTCAGACGCACCAAGCCGATTACACGATCAACCTGCCCAATGGGAAACAGAAGCATCGCGCCATAACCACCTCGTACGAGAAGGACGCGTGGGTGGAACTTGGCGTGTATGACATGCGCGGAACCAGCGACCCGACGGTCGAACTGTCGAACATCACCAAGGATGGTGACGGCTCGCAGGACATCGCCTGGGATGCGCTCGCATACGTGCCCCTGACCGCCAAGCCGGCCAACTTCGTGGTCGCGATCGGCGACTCGTACACGTCTGGCGAGGGCACCGGTAGCTACTATCACGAGACCGACCAGTACGGTGACACGCCGAGTCGCCGCGAGGCCTGCCGGCGCAGCCCGAACGCTTGGCCGCGCCAGGTGGTCTTGCCTGGTAAGTCCAGCACGATCGGTAGTCTCGCCGACTCCTGGAATCCGGACATGGCGTTCTCGTTCGTCGCGTGTAGTGGTGCGCGTGTCGCCAACCTGGCCAGCGTCGACGAGAGTTGGAATAAGTACAACGGAAGCATGCCCGGCGGGCAGTGGGGCGAATTGGCGCAGCTTGATCAGGGAGTGATCGACGAAAACACCACGCTGATCTTGCTCACCATTGGAGGCAATGACGCCGGATTCGCCGACGTCTTCCACCAATGCTTCCTAGGAGCCTGTCCCACGGAGCAAAGTCTGGATGACACCATCGATACCAGCGTCGTTCCGCTGATTAAGGAGATCATTAGCGAGATTCGCGAACGCGCGCCGCAGGCCACAATCCTGATAGCTGGTTACCCGCCTGCGCTCGACCGTGGCACGTCGCTAGATGCCGGCGCCTGTACGCTTACCAGTTTCATCTGCGATGGCGTGCAATTCCTGAACTATGGGCTTTCGGCTAACGAGGCGGCGATGCTCAACCGTGTGGCCGGCTACCTGTTCGAAAAGGCGATTCCACGTGATGAAGCGGGTCCCATCTACGGCATTCCGACATTCGATCAGTTCTCTGGGCATGCTGTGTACGACTGGACAGACGGTGATTACGTAAACGGCTTGACGATGCCTGAGTTGGTAAATAACCACTCTGGTGAGCAGAGCTTGCCCCTTGGAACATCGGATCCGGGTGCGTTCGATCCCGGTATGGGTTCCTTCCACCCCACCGCTGACGGTGCGAAGTACGGGCAGGCGAAGGCTGTTACGGATTTCCTCAACAGTCCCGCCAACGGCTACACCGGTTCGGTCACCATCAATCTGAATGCCCACAGCGGACCGAGTACGTCCGATCCTGTGGTTGAGACGGTGCCAATCGGCACACCCGTCCACGTGTACTGCACAGAGCGCGGCACCGTGGTCAACGGCACGGATGTCTGGGACCTGATTGGCACGGAGCCACGCTATGTGAGTGACGCCTATGTGCACACGGGATATAACCTGACGGCCCAACCGTGCAAGAAAGGACCCGCTCCAGGTTCCGTGGACGCGAGTCTCCTTACCGGCTGCGACTCGGCCACGCAGAACGCCACCACCAACTACGGCGGGATCTATAGCCCCTCCGCGTCCTGGTATTTCCAGGACTATGGGCAGGGATGCTCAAGCACGTACTATTACGTCTACGGCAAGGGCGAGACCCCGAGTAGTGCTTTCGCTCGATGGGGCTACTACCCAGGTGCCTTTGCGGTCTGTAATCTGAGTGTGACGATTCCGGAGTATGACGGACACCAATTCGACCGCTCTGCGTATTATCAGATCGTCACTGGTGCTGATCACGCTTCGGTCGTCGGTGAGGTGCCTATTGACCAGAACATCGAGGCAGGCAACGCAGATGTAGATCTCGGCACATTTGCCGCTGACGGCAGCGGGTATCTGGGCATCCGCCTCGACGACCGCAGCTCCTATGGGGACAACGGCCGGGTGGTTGCCAGTACCGTCCACTTCAACAATTGTCAGAGCGTCACCTGAGCAAAGGCTGTGCGTCTGCGGGTCCCCCGCAGACGCACAGCCTTGACTCGGGTGGGGACACCACGAAGTGCGCTGCCGACCTGCTACGCGCACTCCAAGCATCTGTGTTCCACAGGGTTTGACAATTGCTCCGACATTGCCTTATTGAGGTTGTCAAGGCTGGCCAGGGCATTTGCTAGGTGGCGGGTTGCCTGGCTCAAGGCATTCGCCCCATCAGTCGCTTGCGAACGTGAATCGTCAGGGCGGCCGTTGCGCAGATCGGTCTCAAGTCCAAGCAGCGTTTCATCTGGAGCGATGCCGAGATCCGCCACTATCTGTTCACGGTAGCGGCCCAGTGCAAGGATCGCTTCCGTGCGACGACCAGCTTTTCCTAAAGCGCTTGCCAATGCGTGGACCAGTCCGTCGCTATAGGGGTATTCTCGCTGCCAGCGCGATAACTCGGTAATCGCTCTGTTCAAGGCTGGTTGGGCCGTCTCGGTGACTGCCAGCAGGGCAAACGAGACGAGCGCGGTTAGGTGCTGTTCGCGCAGCGACGTCCTGGCCCAGTCCAGCGCAGGCGTATCGAGATCCACCAGGGCGGGCCCGCGCCACAGGGCGAGCGCGTTGCCTAGCAATTGCGTTGCTGACTGCGGAGGTGCCGTACGAGCTTGGTTGACTAGCTGGGAAAAGACGAGCGAATCGATCGAGTTGGAGTCCGTGGGTGTATAGATGTATCCGCTATATCGACGTTCGACGTGGAGGTCCGTTCCTAGCGTCCGCCTGAGCATTCCGACGCAATTCTGTACTTGCTGACGTGCGGTTCGTGGCGGATTTATCGGCCATACCGAATCGATCAACACGTCATCGGAAACGACCCGTTCCGGATGCAGTAAGAGCAGGCCGAGAATTGTTCGTTGACGATGACCCGTTATTGGCAGGTCAACGCCGTTTGTAGATGAAACACGCAATGGTCCCAATATCTTGAACATGGACGCTGCTCCCCCGTAAGAGCTGTGCTGTCGAGCGAATCCTGCCCGACGCCCGCTAGAACGGTCAAGACCCGAATTGGTCCTACGCCGCGTTTTCGCTGGTCACGCTATCGTCTACTGTGGGCTGTGCAACCATGCAGGGCCCCGGAGTAGTCCTCGTATGTCTACTTTGTTCTGATCTTGATGGTGGCTTCCCGGTAGTTGCGTGAACACGGCGCCCAGGGATCATGGAGTTCTCTACGCTTCAAGATCCAGAGGGCGCCGTGTTCGTTGTGTCATCATCTCTTGCTGCTTGCGGTGCGGGAAGCCCCGGGCCTGGTGTTGCCGTTGGTGACGATCCGGCTGGCTGGGGCGACAGGTCGAACCTGAGGGCTGCTCGACCGGTTGGCGCTGGTCGATGATCCGCGTGATCGGCGCGGCGTGCGGTACCGGTTGGCGACATTGCTGGCGATCGGTGTCTGCGCGTTCAGCGCGGCCGGGCACGACACGCTGACCGCGATCGCGGACTGGGTCCGCCACCTGGATCCGGTCACGTTGAGCCGTCTGGGCTGCCCGTTCAATCCGCTGACCGGCCGCTACCGGGTCCCGGACGAACGCACCCTGCGGGATGCCTACAGCCGCGTCGATCCGAGTGTTCTGGCCGCGGCGGGCTACGGCTACCTGGGCGCGGTGACACCGGCCGGGCCGAGGCCGCGGACCCCGCACGGCGGCACGGACCGCGAACAGCGCCGCGCCTGTCGTGACACCTGCGCCGATCCGGGCCGTCGCCCGCGGCGAGCGGCGCTGGCTGTCGACGGCAAATGCCTGCGCGGGGCCCGACGCGGCGACGGCAGCCAGGTCCATCTCCTCTGGGTTTGGGTAGATCACCTGGTTTGTCATGACATAGATCATCTTCGCGGACCGGCCGCCGCGTCCGTCGTGGACGTCGCCGCAGGTCGATCAACCTCTCAACCCGCAGTCATCGGCCGCTGGCGATTGAAGAACGCTCCAACTGCTTAGCCGCCGGTCACACCGTCGATTCGTTCCCGGATCAGGTCGGCATGACCGTTGTGCCGGGCGTACTCCTCGATCATGTGCGTGTATACCCAACAGATGCTGATCTCGCGCAGGCTACGCGGGTGGATGAACGTCTTATCTAGCCCGCGGCCCGCCACCACCGCGTCGCACGCCACCACCTCGGCTCGGAACGTGGCGAAGTCGGCCTCAGCATCGGCGCCGGCCACGTCGTTGAAGTCACCGTCGACGTTGTCGGGACCGCCGTAGACGTTGTCGATCTCCTCGCCTGCGACACGTCCACGGAACCAGGCGCGTTCGACATTGGCCATATGCCGAACCAGGCCGTGGAGGGTGAGGTTGGACGGTTCAGCACTCGCCTGCTTAAGGTGCTCCGCAGTCAGGCCCGCACACTTGTGCAGCAGCGTGTCTCGATGCCAGTCGAGCCAGCCCTGCAACGTAGCTCGCTCGTCGGCCACGAACGGTTCGGATCGGCGCTCTCTGAGAGCGTGAGCCTTGGTCTCTCGTGAGTTCTGTGATCTTGGCGCTGCGAGTTCTCCATGCGGCAAGCGCCGCTGCTACCGCAGTGCTGGCAGAGGCGGTTGCGTTGATGGTGCCGGCGTATCGGCCTGGGCTTGCGGCGTGGCGGCCTCGGTTGCCGGCTTGGCGGGGGACCGCTTGAACAAGCGCAGGGAGCCGTACGCTAGGGCGCCGATGGGGATCGGCAGCCAGTAGGCGATCACTCGCCAGTTGAGGATGCCGAGGATGGCGGCGCTGCGAGGCGAGCCGAAAGCGATCAGCGCGGGAATGATGAGAGCTTCGGAGATCCCGAGCCCACTTGGCGTGATCGGCAACCAGGTCGCCAGCGCGTGCAGGCCGAACGCCACCGCCAACGCCTCGAGTCCGACGTGCGAGCCGTACGCACGCAATGACGCCCATAGCGCGAACGCATCCAATGCCCAGTTCGCGGCCGCCCAAGACGCGGTCACGAGCACGACGGGCCAGCCGCTGAACATGCCACGAAGTTGCTCGACCAGGTGACGGCGGTAGACGCCCGACAGTAGGCGGGCAAGTCTCGCGCCGAACCACGGGATCGCGTGCACGATACGGCCGGCACGACGGCGGAAGCCGACCGACCGAACGCCGATCACGATCAGGGCGGCGAGCGTAAGGATGCCCACCGACCCGGCCGCCGGCAGGATCTCCCACTGCGAGAGCCCGCTTATCGTGAGTCCGATCCCGTACGACGCAAGCAGCAGCGCCTGGAGGACGATTGCCGATCCGAGACCCTGGGCGACCTTGGCGAACGCGGCTTCCGATGACGGCACGCCCTCAGCGGTCAGCAAACGCCAGCTCAGCGCGGTGCCGGCCGCCCCGCCGTCGGGCAAGCAGTGGCCCAAGGCGATGGCACTGAGGTCAATACGCATGACGCGATGCATCGACGGCCGGGTCTGGCGTGGCAGCATCGCGCGAGTCAACAAGCTGGAAAAGCCCAGCGACGCGAGTTCGGCCGCGAGCGCCATCAGGATCCACGAGCTGCCGACGTGGAACAGCAGATGCAGCGAGTGCACCGACCCATGTAGCTGCGGGACGACGAGAAACCAGGTCACCAGGATGAGCATCAGGACCTTGGCGGACATGCTGAGACCACGCGAGTGCCGACGAAACCAGGCGGACCTTGGCCCGGCGATGGCCGTGCGCTGCCGAGGCACTACTGCCCCTGACTGGCGCTCGTCCCGATCGGCGCGCCGAGAAACTCGCCGCCTGTCAGCGGCCGCCCTGCGGCGTGTTCCGGTTACATCCGGACTCTCCAAACCGACGCCCCTCGCTCCCGCACCTCGGAGGAAGGTTACTACTACATTTTCTGTAGGAGCTCGCCCTAAAGCTGTAAGCGCAGGAACGAGCACTAAACCTGCGAAAGCCGAACCGATCAGTGATCCGACGATTTGGGACGTCTGCCCGCGAGTGCGGCGATCACCCCGAAGATGAGCGAAGCCGCACGTAGGTGCCCGGCGGCGAATCGCCCGAAGTCGCCGCCGCTGGTGATGCCGTAGTGGTGGCGGCCGGGATCCGGGTTAACGCGATCGCTCCGGGGCTGACGAACACCGCGGACGGTGGCCTGCGCACCATCCGTAAGCTGCATCCGTACGGCCCGGTCAACCACTCGGGCCGGTGGTACGTCACCGGCGCCGATCCGCAGATCGGCGAGGATCGGACTTTCCGCCTCGACCGCATCGTGGACGCGCGGACGCTGCCCGGCTCGTTCGAGCCGCCCGCCGGACTCGATCCCGCACAGCGTGTTCTCACCTCGATGGCGCGGGCGCCGTACCGACATGAGGTGACACTGCGCATCCAGGGCACCCTCGAACAGATCCGCAAGCGGCTACCGGCCAGCATCGCCGAGGTGCGGGCGTACGAGGACGAGGACTGGCAGCGGCTGGAGATCCGGGCCGAGAGTCTCGACTGGTTGCCCGGAGTGCTTGCCGCGCTCGACCTGCCGTTCGTCATCGAGCGCCCGGAAGAGCTCCGCGACCGCGTCCTCGCGCTCGCCGACCGGCTGTCGGCCTCGGGGAGACGGGTGCGTTAAGCCTAGCGTGTGGTGGTGTCTGTAGACCGTGGAGATATCACGGCCAGGTCGGGGTGTGGATTGCCGGCTCCGCGGAGCAGGGTGTCCACGATGAGCGTGGCGAGGGCGTCGGTGTCTTCCTCGTCTCTGCTCTGGGTGGCCTCGTCGATGAGGGCGTAGTAGACGCGGCGGACCCATCGGATGTTGATGTCGTCGCGCAGCAATCCTGCTTGCTGAGCCCGGCGGAACAGCCGTTCGCAGGTGTCGCGTACTTCGGTGTGGACGCCCGAAAGGTCCGGGTCGGCCGAGCAGGTCCGGCTCATCGCGAATCCCCAGCCGATCTTGACACGGAGGACGTTCGCGGTTGTTTGGTAGAGGGCGATCAGCGGTGGCGCCGTGTCCGGGTGGGCGGCGTCGACCGCGGCGGCGAATTGCCGGGTGGCCCACTCCGCAAGGGCGTCAATGAGCGCTTCCCGAGTAACGAAACGCCGGTGCACGGTGGTTCGGGCGACGCCCGCGGCCTCGGCGATCTGCTCCATCGTGGCTGCCGGATTGCGGCTGAGGGTGCGCTCGGCCGCCTCGAGGATTGTCGTCACCGTCCGCTCAGCGTCCGCGCGCAGCGGCCGGCCGCCAATGTACGTCGACCGCTGCGGTGTCGCCATGGGGAAAGAATATAGCGACGTCACGGTTCGCCGTAGAGTTGCAACAATCGTGTAGCGGGTTATACGGTAACCGCGTCTAGAATGATGTGGCGGCCGACGGGATGGCGGCCGGTGGACATGGGCTTGCGGCAAGACCGCCGCAATGACAGGTCGTCGCCGAAAAGGCGCGGCCGGTGATCGTCGCTGCTCTGAACGGGGCAACGACATGCTCGTATACAGCCTGAAGGGTTGGAACGCGTGGAGTACGCCCACCTTGGCCGCAGCGGCCTTTCCGTTTCCCGCCTCGTACTCGGCACCATGAACTTTGGGCCGGAAACGTCCGAAAAGGACAGTCAAGCGATCATGGACCGCGCCCACGAGCATGGCATCAACTTCTTCGACACGGCTGACCTGTACGGCGCGAAGAAGGGCGAGGGCATCACCGAACAGATCATCGGCCGGTGGTTCGCCGCCGGAGGTGGCCGACGCGAGAAAACCGTCCTGGCTACCAAGGTCTACTTCCCGATGAGTGACTGGCCCAACGACAGCGGCCTGTCCGCGCGGCACATCCGGCGCGCGTGCGACGCGTCGCTCAAGCGGATGCGGACCGACTATATCGATCTGTACCAGATGCACCACATCGACCGAAGCACGCCGTGGGAGGAGGTCTGGGAGGCGTTCAGCGTCCTTCGCCAGCAGGGAAAGGTGATCTATTTCGGCTCGTCCAACTTCGCCGGCTGGCACATCGCGCAAGCGCAGGAGGCCGCGCGGTCCCGACACTTCCTCGGGCTGGTCGCCGAGCAGTCGATCTACAACCTGTTGACTCGCTGGGTCGAGTTGGAGGTGATGCCCGCTGCGCGGCACTACGGATTGGGCGTGATCCCGTGGTCGCCTCTGCACGGCGGAGTGCTCAGCGGCGTTCTGCGCAAGCAGCGCGAGGGCGTCGCCGCGCGTAGCGGCTCGGGGCTCTGGGCCGGCGCGCTCGCCGAGCACCGGGAATCCATCGAGGCGTACGAGCAATTGTGCGCAGATATCGGCGAGGACCCAGCTCACGTGGGGTTGGCGTGGCTGCTAGCGCAGGACGGTGTGACTGGGCCGATCATCGGGCCTCGGACGGTCGAGCAACTCGACGGATCGCTGCGTGCTTTGCAGATCGCACTCGACGACGCCACGCTGGCCAAGCTGGACATGCTTTTCCCGCCGCCGGCGCCGAACGGAGCCAAGCCCGCACCTGAGGCGTACGCCTGGTGAGCGGGCCGGCCGACTGGCAGCGCCGAGGAAGTGTGACCGATGCCCTTCAGGCCCAGGGTGGCGCCAGCGGCCCCTCGCCGGTGGTGACCAGTCGGCGGAGGCTGGCGTTGATGAAGAAGTTCCAGCCGTCGGCGCAGTTGTCGAAGCACTCGAAGTCGGGGACGAGGCCGACGTGCGTGAAGCGGACCTCAGTCTGGTCACCCGTGCGGGCGATGTTGAAGGTGATGTCGGTGCCGACCCACTCGGCCGGGTCCTCGGCGAAGGTGAGCTTGGCGTCGAGCACGCGCCACACGATCTTCTGGCCTGGGACGAATTCGGTGACCCGCTGCCGGGAGTAGTGGATGTCGCCGTAGCGGTAGGCGAACTCGTCGCCGAGATGGTCGGCGCCACCTTCGATGTCTCCGGTCCACCAGCCCCGCACGTTCGCGATGGCCGCGAACACCTCGGCCGGGGGCTGGTCAACCACAAAGGACGTGGCAAAGCTCTGACTGGTCATGACGTTCCTTTCAGGACTGATGGCGGAGTGGGTCATTCAAGGTGGGATCGCAGTGCGGCGAGGGGGCCGTCCCAGTCACGGGCCAGGGCGGCGAGGAACTGCTGCGCGACCCGCATCGGTGCGGACCGCAGCCGGTAGAGGACCCGACGCCCACTGCCGGGTTCGGTCGCTACGAGTCCGGCCTCGGCCAGCAGCGCCAGGTGTTTGGCGACGCCCTGCCGGGTGATCGGCAACCGGGCGGCCAGGTCCGTCGCCGTGGCCGGACCGCGCTCGGCGAGGGCGGCCAGGATGGCCCGCCGGTTCGGGTCGGCCAGTGCCGCGAACACGGCTTCCGCGACCGACTCCAACGCGGCGGACTCTGGCGCCTTGTCAGGCATGAAGATAGGCAACCAACTCGTCGAGTTCGCTGGCCCAGCCCGAGGTGTTGCCCTCGAACGCCTTGCCGTGCAAGTCGGCCTCAAGTTGGGCGAATCCGCTCTCGATCACGATGACCGTCGTGCCGGTTTCGTCCGGGACAAGGGTGAACTCGACGTAGGTGCGGCGCGGATCATCGTCTGGCAGGCCGTTGATGCCCCAGGTGTAGCCGAAGACCGTTTTCGGTTCGATCCGCTCGATGCGCAGGTGTGCCGTGTCGCCCGTGTCCCAGGTCAGGGTAGCGGTGCCGCCGACCCGCAAGTCGATCTCGGCGCTGTGGCCGAACCAGTTCGCGAGCCCGTCGGCGGTTGTGATCGCCGTCCATACCCGGTCCAGGGGCCGGTCAATGCGTACCGTGCGTTCAATGCGGTCTGGGAATCCCATCGGGCACCTCCTCGTTTATAGCAACCATTCAGTTGCTATAACTTATAGCAGCCATATGGTTGCGTCAACGGGCGGGTCGGTTTGGTCGGGCCCATGCTTGGGAGGAGCCACGGCGGCGAGGCTGGCTGGAACCGGATGGACAGTCGATGTAACCGGGCGCGATCCTGCGGCGATGCCTCGCGAGCTGATCGCGGCTGGAGTTCGCTTCCACTCCCTTGAGCGATGCGACGTGAGGGCGATCGAACGCCTTATTGGCGAGGGGGTGGAGCTACTTGTCGATCTGCTGGCATACCGTGCGGCGGATCTGCGTGCGCCGCTGCCGGCGATGGCGTCGGTTGCGAGCTCCGGTCTGATCTCAAGTAGAGCCGTCTACGTCGACCCGGCAGGGCGACGCGTCAACGGCGACGATCCTGCTCGGTTTCCTGGTCCGATCGACGAGAACACGCCGACGCTGCCACCCGCGGGCGACAACGTTGACCCTTTCAGCCGTGAGGGATACGCCTCGTCGAAGGTCGCCGCCGAGCGAGTGGCACTGGACAGCGGACTCCCAGTGACGATCATCCGCCCGTCCAAGGTTCACGGACGCTGGGCACGGCAGTCGCGCACGCGCCGCTTTGCCGAGTCGATGATGCGCGGCGATTGGACGATTGAGCTGGCGGATCCCGGCGCGCCAGTCGACCACCTGACCGCCGCCGTCAACACCGCAGCACTTATCGCAACCGTCGCGGCGCTGCCTGGTCAGCGGATTCTCAACAGTGCTGACCCCGACACCCGGTCTGCCGAGCAGATCGTCCGGACGATCGGCACACGGCTCGGCTGGAGCGGGACGCTCGAACCCCTCGACGGCACATCGAACCCAGAACGCGGATCGCACCCTTGGCTATCCGCCCACCCGATCGTCCTGGATATGACCGCGTCCCTCCGACTCGGGTATGTGCCAGTGGGCAACGGTCTGGATTCGTTCCGCGAGGAGATCGACTGGGTAGCCACGCAATACCGCGCCTAAAGTGTGCCGGCGACCTGCCGAACTGTGAACTAGCGATCCGTGCTGCACGCCCAGACGCGCGAATTCGACCCTTTAGCAGACGTTAGGCCGAAGATCTTGACGATGTCGTTATGCAACGGAGCCCTGGCGCCGGAGACCGGCGATTCCAGAGCCTCACCGACGCATCCGGCTTGATCGACAATCGACGGGTGATACAGAGCCCTCCGGGGTGGTTGAGGGCACCGTCTGCAGAATCAAGGCGCCAGGCCGGGTGCCGGCCCCGCACGGCTCAAGGTCCGGTGCCCGAGCGAGGTCGAGATCGTTGAGCGGTGACCGCGTTCGGGCGGGCAGGCGGCGGGAGAGCACGCCTCCGGTCAGCGCGGCAGCGAGGCCGGCCAGCCCGGCCGCTGCGAAGCCGCCTGCTGGGGCGGATACGTCGATCGCCATGCCGACGATCGGGGATCCGAGCGCGAAGCCCGCGCTCGCCGCCGAGGACAGCAGGCCGGACGCCTCGCCACGCGCGCTGGCGGGCGCCATCCGGGTCACCGCCTCGGCGAGGGTGGAAAGAGTCGGCGCGGTGAGGAGCCCGGCGCCGACACCGGCTATGCACAACCAGGGCCAGTCGTGGGCCAGCCCTGCGGGAATGATTGCCACCCCGAGCGAGCCGAGCAGCAGCCACGTGGGCAGCGGCCGGCGCAGCGCACCGTAAGTCAATCCGCCGGTGACGGAGGCGACGCCGAGCACCACGACGACCGCGGCGGCCCAGGACACCTGTCCGGCTTCTTTGAGGGTGGCGATAATGGCCAGATCGGTGCCGCTGAGCAGCGTCGTGCTGCCGAAGGTCATCACCAGCACGGCGATCATGCGGCGGCCCAGCCAGTCCCGGCGACGAGGGCGGCCGACCGTTACGGTATCCATCTCATCCTCGGAACGCAGCGGCGGGTTGAGCAAGGCGATCCCTGCTCCTCCCGCAGCGATCGCGGCGCCGAGACCCCATGCCACCACGCCAGGGGATACCGTGGCGGCCCGTCGCATCTACCTTTCCCGCGGGTTCACTCTGGTGGAGCAGGAGCCACATCACAGCTTCGGCGTCGATCTCGTCGGCCAGGTGTACCAGCTGGATCTGCGCTGAGATACCCATCCTGCCGGGAGCGCACGCGACGGCTGAGCGGCGATCTACTCCGGCGCGGCTGTTTACGGTACGGGAAATGCGGTCCGTCAATTGTAGAGTGATCAACTTGCCAAGATGACGTGGCGCGGTCGCATTACGACTAGCGGTCGCCAGGAGCTCCGAGATGGACGGTCACGCAACTGCCTCGGATCGTGATTGTCCGATACCATCGGCATGGTCGATATCGATCTGTGCTGCCTAGGTGTCGATGCTTGACGCTCCCCGGGGGAGGTAGGCGTGATCTTTGACGTCTACTCATCATCGTTGGCTTGATACTGAGTGTTCCCGGGGCAGTGCTCTCTCTCACCGACATCCAGGAGCGGCGTAAGCAAGGACGCGGCTTCGCGACTCCGGATCAGACTGCAACCCGGGCGGCGGCCGGCACCAGAAACCGCAGCGGGCGTGGCCGTTCGTCGCCCGAAGGTCAACCGGCCGAGACCACAGCCGAGTGGATGCCGCCCGAGGGAGTCAAGCAGCGTCAGCAAATGCGGCGCGAACCTTCCGGGTCCAGGCCCGACATGCTTTCGGCCGCCGAAATCCTGGCGACAGCACCGGCCGCGCCGCTGGCACGGCGGTTCCTCAACGGTCTGATCGATCTCTACGTTCCATTCCTGATCGCATTCTTGATTACTCCAAGTGGAACGCGGGGGAATCCCAGCGATCCGACCATGGTCACGTGGCTCGTGATCCTGGGAGCCAACGGCCTGCTGAGCGCCCGCACGGGATGGTCCGTCGGGATGTGGGTAGCTGGCGTGCGGCTTGTGCGCTGGCCGCAGCGTACCGCCGGAGCGCCGATGCGGGTCGGAGTCCTCCGCGTCTTGGTCCTCTCCCTGCTGTGGTTGTGGTTGCTGTTGCTGTTCCGCGACCGGGACGGCCGGACCCTTCTGGACAGATTCTTCCGGGTCGCGGTGGTGCAGGTCAGGGGCCTGCAAGGGCGAAACTGACCGAGGGCGCTGTTGGCTTGAGCCCGAACATGATTGCGCCCGCCGGCCCATCGTTCGAAAGTGGACCAAGAAATGGACCAACAAATGGACCTTAACTCTGGTCCAGTCGCCCCGTACGGTCCCTGACGTGACGACAACAATGACTCACTCATCCGATTCCCCTCGTGCCGAAGCGGCCGTTCGGGCAGCCACGATCTTCGTCGACCCGACCTGTCCGTTCGCGTGGATCACCAGCCAATGGCTCGCCGAGGTCGAGGCCCAGCGTGGTGTGCAGGTCACGCTGGAGCTGATGAGCCTGTCGGTGGTGAACAAGGACCGTGATCTTGAGCCGTGGTACCGGGATTACAACGACCGGGCGTGGGGCCCGGCCCGGGTCGCGGCCGCCATCCTGGGCACACCAAGGCACGCGGGCGCCTGGGCCCGCTTCTACGCGGCCTTCGGTGAACGGCGGCACGTCGGGGGTCAGCGCGATGACGCCGAGAACATCGCCCGCACCTTGGCCGAGTTGGACCTGCCGCCTGGGCTCGCCGAGGCGGCCGCCGATCCCTCCTGGGACGCGGACCTGGGCCGCCGTACCGCCGTGGCGACCGCACCACTGGCCGGCGACGGCGGCACACCGATTGTCCACGTCAACGGCCAGGCGTTCTTCGGGCCGGTGCTGACCGAGATTCCCCGAGGTGATGCGGCGGTCCGGCTGTGGCAGGCGGTGACCGTGCTCGCAGGTACGCCCGGGTTCAGCGAGATCAAGGGGTCCCGAGATGGCGAGCTCCGTACCCACTGACGTGCCCGGGCATATCCACTCCCGCACCGGTGGCGGCGCATGCTCGTCGACGGTTCGTCCTCATCGCCCGGGCGGAGCCGACGGCCCCGGTGCGTCGTCGGCCGGGGTGAACGCCGCGGCGTGGTCGCGGGCGAAGTCGGCGATGTCGCGCGGAGGGCGGCCGAGAAGGCCAGTGACCGTATCGGTGGTGAAGTCGCCCCAGCCGTGGGCGTAGGCCTGTGCGTACTCTTCGAGCATCTCGATGATCCATTGTGGAACCCCATTGCCGAGCAGTGTTTTTCGCTTGGCGGCATCGCTGACCGGCAGGTACGCGATGGACCTGCCGAGCACATCACTGATCTGGTTGGCGACGTCCGCAAAGGTCAGCGAGCGCGGTCCGGTGAGGGTGTATGTCTGCTCGTGGTGGCGATCGGGGTCGCTGCGCAGCACGCGGGCGGCGCATTCGGCTACGTCACGTACGTCGATCATGCCGACCCGAGCCGAGGACATGTTCAGCGAGAACGTGCCGGTGGTGGAGATCTCGGCCGCCTCGTTCAGCAGGTTCTGCATGAACCAGTGCGGTTGCAGGATCGTCCAGCGCATGCCGCACCGTTCGGTCTCCCGGTCGGACAGCGCGTGCAGCCTGCCACTGCGGTTCGGCGCATCGTGCGCCGCGCCGACCGCGGACAGGCGCACCACGCGTTCCACACCGGCTTGACGTGCGGCCCACACGGCGTTCATGTGGTGCTCCGGGGCGCGTGGGCCGTTCGGGGTGAGCAGCCACACGTCCTGCACACCTTCAAAGGCGGACGGCAGTGACCGGGGATTGTCGAGGTCGCCGACGAAGACCTCGGCGCGCTGCTCGCGCAGGTTGTCCGCCTTGGCGTGGTCACGGACGAGGGCACGAATTCGTACGTCGGTTCCTCGCAGCGTGTTCATCAATGCGGTGGACACGGTTCCGGTCGCTGCGGTGATCAATACCGTCCGGGACATGCTCATTCTCCTTCGTAGGTAAGGGGGGAGGGGGTCAGGGCGGTTTGCGGGGATTTGCTCGCCGCCCGGTCGATGGTGAGTCGCTCCAGGACCCACAGTGCGGCGGACCCGGACGCGAACGTGGCCCCCAGGACACATACGCCGGTCCAGCCGTCGCGCACCCAGACCAGCGAAGCCAGCGCGGACCCCACTGCGCCGCCGGCGAAGAAGGAGGTCATGAACGCGGAGTTGATCCGGTTGCGGGCCTCGGGCCGCAGCGCGTAAACGACGTTCTGGTTGCCGTTGAGCACCGCCTTGTGCGCCAGGTCCAGCACCATCACGCCGATGAGAAGCCAGACCAGCGAGCGTGCCCCGGCGGCGACCGCCAGCCAGGACGCTACCAACATGACCGTCCCGACGCCGGTGACCACCTGCACGTACCCGCGGTCAGCCAGCCGGCCCGCCACCGAGCCCGTCAGCGCACCCGCGACACCGAACAGGCCGAACAGGCCGATGGCCGACACAGACCATGCGTACGGCGGCCGGACCAGCAGGAAGGTCAGCGCCGTCCACAGCGCGCTCAGCGAAGCCATGCTTGATGCGGCGATACCCGCCCGCCACGCCAGCAGCGGCTCGTACCGGAACATCGCCACGGTCGAACGAAGCAACGCGGGATAGGACAGGCTCGCGTCTTGGGTGCGAAGCCGCGGTAGGAAGGCCCGCAGCAGCACGGCCATAAGCGCCATCAGGACCGCGTTCACCCAGTAGGCCGTCCGCCAGCCGCCGAGCTGCGACAACGCTCCGGACGCGGTGCGGGCCAGCAACGAGCCGAGAAGCAGCCCGGTCATCACCGTGCCGACTACCCGGCCACGCTGGACCGGGGATGCCAGCGTCGCCGCGAACGGCACCACGACCTGCGCGCCGACCGAGGTCAGCGCGGTCAGGGCCGTGCTGACCAGGAGCACCGTGCCGTTGACCGCCGCGGCCGAGATCAGCAGGAACAACGAGGTCGCCGCATAGAGTGCCACGGCGAGCCGCCGCCGCTCCACCAGGTCACCGAGCGGCACCAGCAGAATCAGCCCCAGTGCGTATCCGCCCTGGGCGGCCGTCACCGTGAGCGCCGCGAGCGAGGATCCAAGCCTCAGTTCCCGGCCGATCAGGTCGAGCAGCGGCTGGGTGAAGTAGTTGCCCGCAACCGCTAGCCCGGTCGCCACCGACATGAGCAGCAGCAGCCCGCGCGACATGCCGAGATCTGGATCAGCTTGCGTCGTTGTCATGCGCCCAGTCTCAGTGGCAAACGATCAATGAGTCCAACACATGTTTGTCATTTGATCGATCGCATATCACGATTGGTCCATGGAGCTTCAGCAGATGCGGTACGTCGTCGCCGTCGCGGAGACCAGCAACTTCACGCGCGCAGCCGAGCGGTGCCTGGTCGTCCAGTCCGCGCTGAGTCACCAGATATCCCGGCTGGAACGCGAACTCGGCGCCAAGCTCTTCGAGCGCACCAGCCGCCGCGTCCGGCTGACTCAGGCCGGCGAGGCGTTTCTCCCCGCGGCACGGCAAGCTCTCGACGCCGCCGAGCGGGCTCGCGCCGAGGTGGCGGCGGCAGTCGGCGAGATCCGCGGCCGGCTCGCCATCGGCGCCATCTCCACCGTCGGCGCCGTCGATCTCCCGGCCGTACTGGAACATTTCCACTCGCGCCATCCGCAGGTACGGATCAGTCTCCGCACCAGCCCCAGCGAGGAGCTGATCGAACGGGTGCGGCAAGGCACTCTGGACATCGCCTTCCTCGGGCTTCCGCTCGGCGCACAACCTCAGGGCGTCCATGGCTGCGAACTGGCTCGCGGCGACCTCGTCGCCGTAGTGGCGCCAGACCACCCGCTGGCCGATGAGAAGGGCGTGGACCTGAATCGGTTGGCGGAAGAAACGTTCGTCGACTTCCCTGCGGGTACCGCCGGCCGGGCCCATTCGGACGCAGCCTTCGCGGCGGCGGGAGTGCGGCGCGAGGTGGCGTTCGAGGTCACCAATGCCGATTTCATGGCCCGTCTGATCCGGCAGGGCCTCGCCATCGGACTGCTGCCCGCAGCCTTTGTGTCTGGCCTCCCGGACCTGCCAGTCGTCCGGCTTCGCGACGCTCCGGCTCGCATAGAGCACCTGGTCTGGAGTCGCTTCCAGCCCTCCCCGGCCGCCGCCGCCTTTCTGTCCGCGCTGGGCATCTCGGCCCCCGCAGCGAATCAGACGGGCCGCATGCCCGATTCGTCATCGTGAGGGCGACGGACGCGCCCATGTGCACGGCGTCGAGCCCAGCCAAGAGCGGCCGTTCTACGCCTTGATCACCTCCGGTATGAGCGAACTGCGCCGTGGTGTACGGCACCTGGATCGGCGAGTGGCACTCGGTGCCCAACGGTGATCCCGTCGTCCCGTACGCGCCCGGGGCGCCGTTCGCCGGCGTGGTCGTCACACCACTGCTTCATGCCCGACCCCAGGGTCGCCAGATCGAGATCGGCGACGGGACGAGCATCACAATGCTGGCGCTGGTGCCGCTACATCCGGCCGAGATCACGGTGAAACTGGAGCGAGGAACCAGCGCGCTGATCGAACTGCTCGACGGCGGCGTCACTGAGCTACTCGACCCGCACCGGCCCTCCCTCGTATAGGCATTACCGGCGTTGCGCACGCTATGCGCTTGCAGCTTGATCGTTCAGGTCCCCGGCGTGCCTCCGGGAACCCATGCCTGATTCGCAAGCCATGCCTGCCACAACAGGATCGGCAGCGTCCGGATTTAGCGTGGTGTGGCCGGATATGTACTATGGCTAGATGCTCTGACCCGGCGTTAGGGCAGCGCAACTCAGGGTTGATATTGAGCCCTACCTTGCAGCAATCTTGGCACGGCGAGCGGTCTGTGCCATGCGGCGGTGGTGTAGATGAGCGGGCCCATCGTGGACCTGCATGGAAGACTACGACCGATTTCCAGCCTTTTCGCGGCCTCCGAACCCGATCCGACCCAGGCAGTTGGCGGCGATGGCCCTGCCTGGTGGACGCGCGCATTGACGGCGGTCCGCACGGCGCCAGGCCCTTCCGGCCCCTATACGCCTGGACGGCCCGGCCGGATGCCTCGGGCTCTCGGGTACTACCTGGCCTGGATGGCTGTGCTGCTGATCGCCTACTATGCGCTGCCTGACTGGCATGTCATGGTCTGGGCGGTGATCGGCGCGAGCAGCGCGACAGCCATGGTCCTGGGGGTGCTGCGCAACCAGCCCCGCCATCGGTTGCCGTGGCTGCTGCTCATCTACGGGGTAGTTAGTTTTGTCATCAGCGACACCATCTACAACTTGCTCACCGAATTGACCGGACGAGGCGAGCGGTACCAGACCCCGTCGACAGCCGACACGATCTATCTGGTCACCTTCCTGTTGCTGGCCGCCGGCATAGTCGGCCTGTCGCGCTCTGGCTCGGCGGGGCGGGACTGGGCCGGGTTGCTGGACGCGCTGATCTTCACGATGGGGCTCGCGGTGCTGGCCTGGGTGTATCTGGTGCGTCCGTACGTGGCTGACCCGGAGTTGACCGCCCTGCAGAAGTCGATCGCGGTGGCCTACCCGCTCGGTGACGTGCTCCTGATAGCCGTGGTCGCCCGGCTGCTTGCCTCGGCCCGTCGCAGCCCAGCCGTTGACTGGCTCACCGCCGGCCTGCTGGGTCTACTCGTCTCCGACATCCTCCACGGCCTCGAACAGTTCAGCTTGGGCTGGTCAGTCGGTCACCCGGCGGATCTTGGCTGGATCGTGTTCTATGCCGGGCTGGGCGCGGCGGCGTTGCACCCATCCATGGTGCGCATGACCGAACCCCAAAAGGTCGTGCCGGTAAGACTGGCCGCCCGCCGGCTCATCCCGCTGGCGATAGTCTCCCTGATCGCCCCCGCGATCCTGCTAGAAGAATCCATCCCTGGCCCGGTGACACACGCGCGGGGCATCGCGGTGGCCTCAGCGGTGTTGTTCCTGCTGATCTTCGCGCGCCTGGCGCTGCTGGCCGGCACCTATCGCCAGTCGCTGGCCCGCGAACGCGCCCTACGTGAGGCCGGAGCCGCCCTTCTGTGCGCCACCAGCCGCACCGACATCGATGTGGCTATCCGGGTGGCGATACGCCGACTGCTGCCCGCCGGCAGCCCCCACCAGGTGCTCATCCTCACCGAAGCTGACCTGGCCGGCCTGCCGGGCCTGCTCAGCGAGCAGATCGGCTGCCTGCTACGCCGCCGCGACGAACTGGGCGCGGCCCTGGCCGGCCAAGTCGGCGACTTCGATGTGGTGCTGACCTGCCCGCTCAGCCATACCGACCAACCCGGCCGCGCCCGCATGACAGGGATGCTCATCGTGGCCGCCCCTGAGGCGGTACTGACCGAATCACCACGCAGCGTCGACGTACTCACCTCACAAGCCTCGCTGGCCATACAGCGCGTCAGCTACGCTGCTGAGATACGCCGACGCAGCAGTGAGGAATACTTCCGTACGCTGGTCCAGCACGCCGCCGACGTGATTCTCATCGTCGATGACGACGGCACTCTGCGCTATGCCAGCCCTTCCGCCAAAGCCCTGTTCGGCACCGAGCCGTCCCAGGGCACACCGGTCGACGGGCTGCTCGAATCCGACAACGGCGCCTCGGTCAGCGCCGCCCTGGCCCGCGTCCGCCGCGACGGGATGCACGTTGAACGCGCCGGCTGGCGCGTGCCTCGCGCCGATGGCGTCCCTGCCCAAGTCGAGATCTCCTACCGCGACCTGCGCCGCGACCCCAGCGTGCACGGCATGGTCATCACCCTGCACGACGTCACCGAACAACGCCGCCTGGAACAGGAACTGACCCACCGCGCCTTCCACGACGGGCTCACCGGCCTGGCCAACCGCTCGCTGTTCCAGCAACAACTGCACCAGGCCCTGACCCGCACCCTGCCTGCCGAGCAGATCATCGGGGTACTCTTCCTCGACCTCGACGACTTCAAAGTCATCAACGACACGCTCGGGCACACCGCCGGCGACCAGCTGCTCATCGCCGTGGCCGAACGCCTCCGGCAAAGCCTCCGACCCCACGACACAGCCGCACGTCTCGGCGGCGACGAGTTCGCCGTACTGGTCAACGGCGCACCCACGGTCGGCGCGGTCGAGGCGATCGCCACACGCATCAGCAACGCCCTGGCCCAACCACTTCACATCGACGGCACCGAGGTCAACGGCGCGGTCAGCATCGGTGTGGCCACCACCGACGCCGAGGCCACCAGCAGCGGTGAACTGCTTCGCCGCGCCGACCTGGCCCTGTACGCGGCCAAGAAGGCCGGCAAACGCCAATGGCGGCGCTACCAAGCCGTCCAACACGCCGCCATGCTCAAACGCCTGGAACTAGGCAACGAGGTCGAACGCGCCGTCACTCAACGTTCGTTTGCGCTGCGATACCAACCCATCGTCAGGCTCGCCGATGCCCACGCCGTAGGGTTCGAGGCCCTGCTGCGCTGGAAACACCCCAGCCGCGGATTGCTGGCCCCCCCCGAGTTCATCGATGTGGCCGAAGAGACCGGACTCATCGTGCCCATCGGCGAGTGGATGCTACCCGTCGCGTTCTATGACGCCGCGCACTGGCAACAGGCCGACCCCTCCCACGAGGCACGCTATCTGAGCGTGAACGTCTCCGCCCGCCAGTTTCGCAGCCCCGACTTCGTCCAACAGCTCTACCACGACCTTTACGCCTCGCAACTGCCACCACAATCGGTAGTCCTGGAGATCACCGAGAGCCTGCTGCTGCCCGACGACGACACGGTCTGGCAAGACCTGGCCGACCTGCACAGCCACGGCATCCGCATCGCCATCGACGATTTCGGCACCGGATACTCCTCACTGAGCTACCTACGTCAGGCGCCCGTGGACATCATCAAGATCGACCGTTCGTTCATCAGCTCCATCGCCACCTCCAAGCAGCAGCGCGTCCTGGTCGAAGCGATCATCGGCCTCGCCGACACCCTTGGCCTGCAGGTTGTTGCCGAAGGCGTCGAACGCGCCGAAGAGCGTGACCTGTTGCTGAACATGGGCTGCGAATATGGCCAGGGCTTCCTGTTCGCCAAACCCCTCACCTATGGCGAAGCCGTCGCCTACGCCGCCGACTCGCCCAGAACCAGCCAAGCTCCGATAGCGGATTGACGCGCGGGGCGTCCTTGACTCCTTTGTGGTCCCGTACGAAGAATCATGGTGACTTGATACACCTGAGGCGCTTCGAACGGAGACGGCAAAGATGTCCTATTCGATCTCTCCTGCCCAGGTCGGGCCCCCGCGCACGATCAGATCACGCAAGGCCGGCCTTGCCGTAGCCGCAATCGCGACCATGGCGACGGTGGCGGCGCTGACGACCCCGGGAGCGGCACGGGCGTCAGGCGTGGCTACCGCGCCCGGCGGGCCTGGCGTGACGTCCTACTTTGATCTGGCGCGTAAGGACTGCGTCGGGACGGCCCGTAACTCCACGTCGAAGGTGTGGTTCACGGTCGCGGACGGGGTGCTGTCCGACGTGTACGAGCCGACCATCGACAACACCAACGTCAAGTCCCTGCAGTACGTCGTCACCGACGGCAGCACCTTCACGGATCTGCAAACGCGGGACATGACGTACACGGTGGCAACCGATCCGACCGGCATGAGCTGCACGGTCACGTCGTCCAGCCAGGCGCACGGATATCAGCTCGTCACCACGTACATCGCCGACCCGGCACGCGACGCGGTCCTGATGCGCACCCGGATCAAGGGCAAAAACAGCAACAGCCTTCAGGTGTACGCGTACCTTGACGCGCACGTGAACGGCAACGGTGGCGGTGGCTCCGACAACGGCGGAGCGGACACCGGCTCGGTGGTCGGCGACGTCGGCGTGGTGGGCGACGCATCGACGGTGAGTCAAGCGACCAACCGCGGGTACGCGGTCCCGACGTACATGGCGCTCTGGTCGCCGCAGGCGCAAGCAGCCTCCGTCGGGTACGCGGGCAGCGTTTCTGACGGGCTGTCCCAGCTGGACGCTGATCACGCCCTCACGGACCGGTACGGCAGCGCCCCGGATGGGCACATCGTCGTCACCGAGCAGCTGCGCCGCAGCGTCTCCGGCTGGTACGACTTGAGCCTCGGGTTCGGCCGCACCGCGTCGCAATCGGTGTCGACAGCCAAGGCGAACCACTCGTTCGGGTTGAGCCTTGCCGCGTACCTGGCGGGCTGGGTCAAGTACGACGCCGGGCTTGCCAGGCCAAAGCCGACCATTCCTGGTCTGACGCCGGCGAAGACGCTGACCAGCTATTACCTGAGCGCCAATGTGCTCAAGGCGAGCGAGGACAAGACCTTCCCGGGGGCCGTGGTGGCGTCCCTGGCGAGCCCCTGGGGTCAGGCCGTGAGCGCCGGCGCGCTGATCGGCGGCAAGCCTGTCTACTTCGGCTCCTATCGGGAGGTCTTCGCGCGTGACCTGTACGAGGCTTTCACCGGCTTCATGGCCGACGGAGACGTGGCAACGGCGCGGGCCGCGACCCGGTTCCTCTTCGAGAGGCAACAGTTGCCGACCGGTGAGATGCCGCGCAACTCGCTGATCAACGGCAAGGTGGCCCCGGACACCGGCGGCGACCAACTGGACGAGACCTCGTACCCGATCTTGATGGCATACCTCTCCGGCCTGGGCGGCGACGCCGCACTGTGGACCGACCACATCAAGCCCGCCGCCGACTTCGTGGTCACGCACGGGCCGTCCTTCGGCGTCGAGCGCTGGGAGGAGCAGAACGGGTACTCGCCCTCGACCATCGCATCCGAGATCGCGGGACTGGTCGCCGCCGCGAAGATCGCGACCAGACAGCACGATGACGCCGACGCCCGGCTCTATCTCGCCGTCGCCGACGAGTTCCAGCGCAACGTCAAGTCCTGGACGGTGACGAGCACCGGCCCGTACTCGTCGGACCCGTACTTCATCCGGCTGTCCAAGACCGGTGACCCGAACAGTGCCATCTCGTACGGCCTGGGCAACGGCGTGCAGGGCAGCTTCGATCAGCGAGCCGTGGTCGACGGAGGCTTCCAGGAGCTGGTCCGCCTCGGTGAGCTATCGCCGAGCGATTCCGACTACCTCAACTCCCTGACCGTGGTGGACAAGCAGATCGCCGTGTCCACATCGACCGGCACGGGGTATTACCGGTATGGCACCGACGCCGCGAATGGCAGCGCCGATGGGTACGGCGACTGCTACCAGCCGAGCCAGTCGAGCTGCTCGAACCCCGGTCAGCCGTGGCCGACGAACGGAACCGGCACCGGCCACCTGTGGCCCGTGCTCTCCGGCGAGCGCGCTGAGTCGCACCTGCTGACCGGCGACGCCTCGGCCGCGGGTGCGCAGCTGGCGTTCATGGTCGACTCCGCATCCGGTGCGGGCTTGGTGCCCGAGCAGGTGTGGGAGGATCCGGCGCTGCCGGCCGCGCCGTTCGGCTCGGACCCGACCACCGCGTCGATCGGCTTCGCCAACGGCCAGCCGGCCGGGTCGGCGGCGCCGCTCACCTGGGCCCAGGCGCAGGAGCTTCGCCTCATCATGGACCTCGGCAAGGGCAAGCTGGTGGATCGGCCGACCATCACGACGGATCGGTACGTGACCCACGCTCCGCCGGCCAGCGTGCCCGTGACGATCACGGCGCCGGCTCCGGGGTCGACGGCTGGCGGCAGCACCAGCACCGTCACCGGCGTCACCGCTCCTGGCGCCACGGTAACGATCAGCGCGGTGGACACGGACGTGGCCGGCACGGCGGCGACTGTGGAGACCACCGCCGACGGCTCGGGCGCATTCTCCGCGTCCGTGCCGGTGGGTTTCGGCGCGAACGTCATCACCGTGGCCGCAACGACGGCGAGTGGCACCGGCGTCGCGCGCACTTCGGTCGTCGGCGACCTGGTCGGTGGCACGGTCGTGCTGGACACCACGGATCCGACGGGTGACGACAATGGCCCAGGCACGTACGCGTATCCGACCGCGTCGGACTTCAGCGCCGGCTCCTTCGACATCACCAGGTTCCAGGTGCTGACCAAGGACGGCGTGGTGTATCTGCGCACCACGGTCGACAAGCTGACGCCGACGTTCGGCAACACCATCGGCGCGCAACTGCTCGATGTGTACGTGCATACCGGCGGGACCGACCCGACCTCGACCGCGGCGCCGTTCGCAAGCCGCAACTACTCCATCGCGAGCCAGGACGCGTGGAGCGAGCGCCTGGAGATTCAGGGGTTCGCGGCACCGGTCTGGGTGGATGCCAACGGTAGTGGCAAAGGTTCGGTGACCGCCGTGGTGGCCTCCACGGTGACCAACACGATCACTGTCGCCCTGCCGGAGGCGCAGTTCGGCACGCCCACGTCGGGTTGGTCGTTCACGGTGGTGCTGACCGGTCAGGACGGGTTCAGCCCGGACCAGGCGCGGGGTTTCGCGGCTACGCCCCAGGCGTACCTGTTCGGTGTCTGCGAGTCGGGTGGCTCGTCCCCGATCTGTTCGGTCAACCCGAACACCGTGCCGAAAGCCATGGACGTGATCACGCCCAGCGGTGTGAACCAGTCGGACGAGCTGGATCCAACCGGAGGCCCGGTCACGATCCAGGGAGTTCCCGTCCCCTAACTGATGCGGGCGCACGCTGGTCCCGGCCCAATGATGGAGCCGGGACCAGCTGGGTGCGGGGTCAGGAGGAGGCGATTCCTTCGATGCCGATGCCGTTACTGAAGACCGGTAGCCCATCGGTCACGGTTTGAAGCAGCGTCAGCGAGCCGGCGTTGCTTATCGCGTAGACCTCAACCGAGCCCCCGTTACCACTTTCGACGTAGAGGAAACCTGCGCTCTCGGTCATGTCGATCGGTGCGGCGGCGGTCGTGGCGGCGGCACCATCGAGGAGCACTGGCTGCCCGTTGGGCCGTACGCGATAGCTACTGACCGTGTTGCTCGCGGTGTTGGTGGTGAAGTAGAAGCCGTCGACCTGCAGGATCCAGCACAGTGCTGCCTGCCCGCTCGGGGCTGAGCCGATCGGTGTCAGCTGCCCTCGCCCGACACGCTTGTAGGTGGTGACGGTTGAGGCGCCTGCTTCGGCGACGACCAGCCGGTTCGGTGTCTGGAAGGTGAACGCGAACGGCACCGGGGTCGCACTGGGGCTGGCGACCGGTGTGGCCGACAACAGGCCGTTGTGGTTGATGCGGAACGTGTTGATGATGTTGCTGCCGTTGGTACCGGCGAAGCCCTTCATCGTTACGAAGGCCCACTGGCCGTTCGGGCTGATCCCCACCTGGCCCGGCGAGGTCAGGAAGGCCGGCGGGTTGGTGTTGCTGAGCCCGAGCTGGCGGTTGTCACCGGGGATCAGGTGCAACCTGCCATTGTGGAGCCGATAGCCCTGGATCGTGCCGGTCCCACCTCCGTTGACGACGAACGCCAGGTTGTCGCGGACCGCGATGCTGACCGGGAACAGACCACCCGAGGAGATCTGCTGGAGGAGCGTCAGGTGCAGGCCATTGACGCGAAGCACGCTGACTGTGTTGCTTCCGGCGTTGACCGCGAACAGCAGACCGTCGCGGTAGACCAGTGACCCCTGCGAGGAGAGGGCGTCACCAGGGGCCCCGACCGTGGCGCCGCCCAGGCCGCCGGTGGGGACCTCCGGGCCCGCGGAGCTGAGTGTCCCGTCGGCTGCTTGTTTGAAGACCTTCACGGTATTGCCGGCAGCCCTGTTCGTCTGCACGAACACGGCATGCGTCCGATGGTGCTTCGTGTACTTGGGGCTGGCTGCGGCTGGTCCAGCTCCGACCAGCACCGATGCCGCTACCGCCACTGCGGCCAGCCCGATAGTTCCCTTTCTAACCATAACGTTCCTTCATCCCTCATGAAATCGTTTGATGGTCCTAGTCCGATTCCGAGCGTGCGGGAAGGAGCGTGTACGACGCTTGGATACGAGGTACTTACACGCGGATAGGTGACACAGTCGGATATAAGTACCGTCAGCGGGGGAACCTCGGGAATCGGGCAGCAAGCTTGCCTGGCCTGGTGGCCGAGCGGCGGGTCCGCCGAAGGGCGTTATTGGGTGCTTGGAGCGCGCAGGCCGTCGAGAATGATGGCTAGTGGCCGGTCGTCGGGAGCGTAGCGGCGGGCTTGAGAGGCGCCCGCCAGCAGGGCGATGACGTCTCTGACTTCGATGTCCTGGCGCACCGACCCGGCCCGCTGAGCCCGCTGGAGTAGAGCGGTCAGGGCTTCGGTCACCTCTTCTGCGATCGGCGCGACCGCATCGTCGGGATGGATGCCCAGTTCGGTCAGTGCGTCCACGAGTTCGAGTTTGGCTGCCGAGCCACGGACGACGGCGGCGAAGAAGTCGAAGAAGGCCGCTCCCGCATCCGGCGACGTGGCGTGCTCGCGGGCGTCGGCGGCGACCAGGGCAAGGCGCCGGACGACAAGCGCCCGCAGCAACGCCTCCTTACTGGGGAAATGCCGGAAGACGGTACCGACACCGACGCCGGCCGCGCGGGCGACTTCCTCGGTCGAGGCTGCGGTGCCTCGCTCGGCAAAGACCTGCTCTGCGGCGGCCAGCACTCGCGCGCGGTTTCGCTGGGCGTCGGCGCGCAGCGGCCGGGGAGCCGTCACCGAGGGCCTCTTGTAACCGGAGTGATCAGTCCGTATTCTCTAACCGGAGTCACAAGTCCGATTGTAGGGACAGCAGGCTCCACGGCAACGGAACGGAGACGGACATGTGGCAGGCCATACTGCTGGCGTTGCTGGCCGGCGTGCTGGGAGCCAACGCGTATCCGCACTTCACCAAGGGCATCACGGCGCAACGGTTCCCGACCGTTTTCGGATCATCCCCAGTGGTCAACGTGCTCGCCGGCTGGTCGGGCCTGGCGCTTGCCGGGCTATGCCTGTGGGGCGCGCACCCGGTGCGGCATCCCGGCTGGGCGCTGCTCGGCCTGGCCGTCGGTGCGTTGCCGATGGGTCTGTTCCACGCCGCCGGCGCTACGATCGGCGCTCGCGACTGAGTCCGCCCCAGCCAACGGCTGCACATTCCCGCCGAACAGCCTGGCGACCATCGAATCCGCCAGGTCCCTGGCGATCAGTCGGTCAGCGGGGCACGCCCGCGCGCGATGCCGCCGCCGCGCCTGCCCCGTAGGGTCACCGCGACCAGGAACGGCCATGCGATCTGAACCGATGAGTCCAACCGCTCGACCAGGCCGAGCGCGTCACCGCCGTGTGCCTCGACGTAGAGCCAGCCGAGCATGACCAGGAACACAACCGTGGCAGCGGCTGCGACCGGTGTGCTGACCAGGACCGACGCCGGTGAGTTCTGCTGCACGGTCAGCGCCGGCCACAGCGCGATGGAGGTGGCTCCGATGGTGGTAAAGACCATGTGCTGTGCGGTGCTTCCGACGACGGGTTCCGGGCACAACGCAACGCCGATCGCGGCCACCCCCGAGACGACCAGACCGACACGGGCGCGCAGGCGCACGACACTGAGGCCGGCGGCGGCGGCGAAGTAGCAGAGTCCGACAGCGATCAGAGCGACCGTCACGATCCATCGGTGCTCCGCTGCGTGCCCGGCCAGAACGCTGACCGTTTGACGAATGGGGTCATACGACGGGGGCTGCAGCGCCTCGGCGATCAGCCAGGCCGAGGGCAGCAGTATCGGGATGAGGCCGCAGCAAGCCAGCGCCCACCACGTCACTGGGCGCACACCGGTACCGGCCTGTTTCAGCGCGGTTTCGGTGCCACCGGCGACTTCGCCGTGGGTGCCGGCACGTCGGCGCATAGAATTGACAGGTCGATCGCCGCGCGCGTTCGCGTTAAGGTGCCGCGCTTTACCGGTTCGATGAATGCTGGTCACGGCACTCCCCGGCGTCCGGTGACAACCCCGCCTCCGGCGACGACGCGCGCGAGCAACGCCTGCCCCGGCGACCGCCAGTTTATCGCCGTCATCGCCCGCTCGATGCCAGACGGCTCAGGCGTCGACATCTCCCGGCGCCGCCAGCCGGGCGCCTACCGGCCACGAACGCACGAGCACGCTCGGCCCGTATCGCCTGGGTCAAGCCGGCGGAAGCGATGGTCAAGATCTTCGACCGGAAGATACCAGCGCCCACCCAAGGCCCAGCAGGTGTTCACACCAGCTTTGACGGGGTCCGGCTGGCGGCCATTCCCGAGGCTCCGACCTGCGGCTCATCAACGGCAAGGTGCCACCGTGGCCCGTCCCTCCTACAGCACGAGTTCCAGCCCGTCGTGCGCGGCGGTCACCTCCAGTTGCGAGGCGTGGTCCAGCATGTCGGCCGACATGTGGGTCACGACGACCCGGCGGGCTCTGATATGCGGAAGACGCTCGCGCAGGCTTGCGTAGTCCAGGTGGTAGCGGACCCTTTTGGCGAACGTGTAGGCCTCGCAGATGAACACATCCGCGTCCCGCGAAACGTCCGTCAGGGCTTCGGTCCACTCGGTGTCGCCGGAATAGGCCAGCGTCTTGCCGTCGAGCTCGACCCGCAGCGCCAGCGGCGGGGCTCCACTGGCATGGACCACGTCAGCAGCGCGGACCGTCGCGGCTCCGACCGGGACGGGGCGCAGGTCACCGGGAATCTCCACGAACCGGGTCTCGAACCGCCGCTCCACGCCAGCGGATCCGGGGAACAGCACCTCCATCGCCGCGACGACCCGGTCCCGGACACCTGCCGGTCCGGCAATCGTCAGCGGCCGGATACGACCGGTGAACTGGCAGTGCAAGATCAGGAACGGGATGCCGCCGAAGTGGTCGCCATGAAGATGGGACACCACTACCGCGAACGCCAGCGTGCGCACCCGCCGGGTGATACCTATCCGAGGGAGGGTCGGCCGACCGGCGAGCGCTGGCTCTCATCCTTCGAACACATCGACCATTACCGCCGGTTCCAATCCGCGCTTTGGCAAGAGGGGCAGCACGTGGTCCGCGGGAGAAGCGGCGTCGTTGACAGACATGGTCAAGGAGCACCTGCACTGTTAACGCAGTCCATCACCTGGTGGCTGGAGCGCCCTCGGCCCTCGCGCCCTCAGGTGGTCGCGATGCATTCGCCGAACTGGCAAGCGCGGTGACCTCGGTGACCAATACCCGGGCGCAGCCGAAGAACAGCTGAACTCTCGCCGCCGAGGCTTACCGCAATGCGAAGCTGAGGTATGAGCACCACGTCCCAGGACCGGCCGTGGCTAAGCGTGTACCCGCCGGGGGTGCCGGCCGACATCCCCGACCCCACGATGCCGTTGACGGAGTTGCTGGATCGAGTCCGTGCAACAGTACGGGCCGAAGGTAGCCCTCGATTTCATGGGAGCCGCCACCACCTACCGCGAGTTGGGGGAGCAGGTCGCCCGGGCCGCCGAAGCCCTGCGACGGCTCGGTGTGACCGCCGGAGACCGGATCGCCCTGGTGCTGCCCAATTGCCCACAGCACGTGGTCGCCTTCTACGCCGTGCTGCGCCTACGAGCGATCGTGGTGGAGCACAATCCGCTGTACACGAGGGACGAGCTGGCGAGGCAGTTCGCCGATCACGGTGCCCGGTTCGTCATTTGCTGGGACAAGCTCGCCGAGACCGTCCAGGCGATCGTCGGACGCGCCCCGGGTACGGCGGTCATCGCCGTCAACATGATCTCGGCTTTGCCGTGGCCGAAGCGGCTGGCACTTGCGTCTACCAGCGCCGAAGGCGAAGCGCATGCGTGCTCAGATGAGCGGTCGGCGCCCGACCGGGGTTTTGAGCTGGGATCGGCTGGTCGCGGCGGCCGGGCCACTCGACCCGCGCTCGCCGCAGCCAGGCGTCGAAGAGGTTGCGCTGCTGCAGTACACGGGTGGCACTACGGGCACGCCCAAGGGCGCGATCCTGACCCATCGCAACCTTGCCGCCAACGCGGCTCAAGGCCGAGCCTGGGTGCCCGGCTTGCACGACGGTGAAGAGACGATCTTCGCTGTACTGCCGTTCTTTCACGCGTACGGCCTCACCTTGTGCTTGACCTTCGCGATCCAGATCGGCGCGTGCCTCGTGCTGCTGCCGCGCTTCGACGTTGATCAGTTTATGTCGGCGGCTCGCCGGCGGGCGCCAACCTTCCTGCCCGGTGTGCCAACGATGTTCGACCGGCTCGCAGAGGCTGCCCGTGCCAGCGGCGCCGACCTGACCTCGATTCGGTACGCCATATCCGGGGCCATGCCGCTTCCGCCCGCGATCGCGCGCCGATGGGAGGACGTGACCGGTGGGATGATCATGGAGGGCTACGGGATGACCGAGACCTCGCCGGTCACAATCGGCAACCCGATGTCGGCCGCCCGCCGGCCCGGCGCTGTGGGTGTGCCGTTCCCGTCCACCAGGGTCCGGATCGTCGATCCTGACCAACCCACCATTGATCATCCCGTGGGTGAGCCAGGAGAGTTGCTCATCCAGGGACCTCAGGTCTTCGGCGGCTATTGGCGCCGACCTGAGGAGAGCGCGGCGACCCTCATGCCGGATGGATGGATCCGCACCGGCGACATTGCGGTCATGGACAACGATGGCTTCGTCACGATTGTCGACCGCATCAAAGAATTGATCATCACTGGCGGGTTCAACGTCTATCCTTCCGAGGTCGAGGACGTCTTGCGCACCCATCCCGATGTCGCGGACGTCGCGGTCGTCGGTGAGCCGAAGGCCGATGGCGGCGAGGACGTGGTCGCAGCCGTGGTTCCGGCCGACGGGACGCACATCGACCCTGAAGAGATCCGGACATGGTGCCGGGAACGCGTCGCCGGCTACAAGGCCCCTCGCCGCATCGTGGTCGTCGATCGGCTGCCTCACACCGAGATTGGCAAGATACAGCGACGCCAGGTACGTGAGTCGCTCGAGCGTATGAGGACATAGCTCCGGGGCCATGCTCAGATGGCGAGGCTAATGTCGGCCCCCGCGACGGCCGCGCGAGCGGCTGGACCGGGCACTGTCGCCGGCGACCGACTTCGGGCGGCGACGAGGCGACGGATTCGCGGCTGCTTGGGCCGCTGCCTTTGCCGGTGGGACGATCGTCCGACCGGTCGGTTTCCGCGCACCGGTGACCCGCACGAGATTGTCGTCGCCCGGCCGTACGGTCGTCGTTTCCGGCTTGATCCCGACCGAGGCCATCATGGTTTTGACTTCGTGCCGCTGTTCGGGCAGGACGAGTGTGACGACGGTGCCGGACTTGCCGGCCCGTGCCGTGCGCCCGCCTCGGTGCAGATAGTCCTTGGCCTCGGTGGGCGGGTCGACGTTCACGACGAGATCGATGCCGTCGATGTGGATGCCGCGTGCGGCCACATTCGTAGCAACCAGCGCGTCGAGCGAGCCGTCCTTGAGCCAGTCGAGCGCTCGGGTGCGTGCGTTCTGGCTTTTGCCGCCATGCATCGCGGCCGCGCGTACGCCGACTCGAGCGAGCTGCTTGGTCAGCCGGTCGGCGCCGTGCTTGGTGCGTACGAACATGATGACCTTCGAGTCACCGGCCGCGATCTCGGCGGTCACCCGTTGCTTGTGCTCGTCGTCGAGGTGCAGCACATGGTGTTCCATCCGATCCACCGTCGCGGCGACCGGGTCGGCGGAGTGCAGCACCGGGTCAGTCATGAATCGGTGAACAAGCTTGCCGACGTCGCCGTCGAGCGTGGCGGAGAACAGCAACCGCTGGCCGCCGGGTGCCACCTGGTCCAACAGGCGCGTGACGACCGGCAGGAAGCCCATGTCGGCCATTTGGTCGGCTTCGTCGAGCACCGCGATCTGTACGCCGCGAAGGTCGCACGCTCGACGCGCGATCAGGTCTTCCAGGCGGCCGGGCGTGGCGACGAGTACGTCGACGCCACTGCGCAAGACGGTGATCTGTGGCTGGATGCCGACCCCGCCAACCACGGTGGCGATACGTAGGCCGAGTGCCTGCGCGTACGGGGCGATGCTCGTGGTCACCTGGGTAGCGAGCTCACGCGTCGGTACGAGTACCAGTGCGTGCGGCCGTGTTGCGGTGGCACGGCCGAGTTGTGCGGTGCGCGCCAGGACCGCCAGCCCGAAGGCCAGCGTCTTGCCCGAGCCGGTACGGCCCCGGCCGAGCACGTCGCGGCCGGCGAGGCCGTCCGGAAGCGTCGCTGCCTGGATGGGGAACAGACTGGTCAAGCCTTGGGTGGCGAGCGCCTCTATGACGGGCATGGGTAGGCCCAAGTCGCTGAACGCACGGGGCAGGTCAGCCTCGTTGCGTGCGGTCGGCTGGGGCAGGGCGGGGGTGGTCATCCGAGTGCCCGGTGCCGCCGGCCTCGAATCGTCCCGGCGGCGGTTGCCGCTGGCGTTGGCGGTGTGCGAAGAGAGGTTCCTAGTGTGCGCACGGCGGCGCGGATTGGTGCGAGGTGAAGTCACAAAAAGCCTTTGCTGGCCGGAATTCGGCCCGCTACATGGCACGCCGAGTTGTTCGACGGGATCACAAGTGCGAACCGCGACCGCGTTCGGTGGCGGTCAAAGATCGACTCCACAGTGCGGAGCCTTGGTGGGAAGTGTACACGGTTCGCGATCATGGTGGCATGACGGCGGCGAGGCGCGCGTCACACCTGGCCGTTCGGCACCTCGCCATGCGTTGCATCTAGCCAGCGCAAGTGATGCAGAACACGTTTGCCGCGCGATCGTCTCTGGGCTGGTCGGATACTGCCGCGGTTTGCGGAAGCCTTAGCCGAACGTCCATTTCGGACCGGTCGACCCGGTGGCGGGCCGAAGCTGCAACCGCTATGACTACACGTGTCAAAATCCGATCGATCGTTTCGATCTCGACGGGAAATGTTGGCGACACTTTGGATGGGCACGCCACGCGGTCCATGCAGGTCGCCACTTCTATCACCGATATCGAGCGACAATTTGGGCAGGCGTGGCTTCGAGCGCCGTATGGATCACTTGCATCAGTATTGCTGCCGCCACGGTTAGAGGCTGGTGTCGGCGTATTGATCGGTGCTGCATGCGGTGCAGCATCCGGCGCCGTTGCTGGCTGGGTGAGCTACAGATTAGGGACACGCCATCGAGCGACGAGTGGATATGCTGGAAATATGGTGTTGGGCGGCATATTCGGAGCCATTACTGGCGGCTTCGGCGGCCGCGGCTTTAATAAATGGGGCAGAGCATTGCGATACGTCGGCCGGCATCGACACCCACTTTGGTGGTAACGAAATGGACTATCTGAAGGAAGCCATAGCAATCGCTTTGGGCATCGGCGTCGGTACACTGTTCGTGATGCCACTGATAGGGCGCATCGAACGGAGAAAGCGCATGCGCAGAAATTCGTAAACCGTTTGACGAATGGGGTCATACGACGGGGGCTGCAGCGCCTCGGCGATCAGCCAGGCCGAGGGCAGCAGTATCGGGACGAGGCCGCAGCACGCCAGCGCCCACCACGTCACTGGGCGCACACCCCGCCTCCGGCGGCGACGGGCGCGAGCAACGCCTGCCCCGGCGACCGCCAGTTTATCGCCGTCATCGCCCGCTCGATGCCAGACGGCTCAGGCGTCGACATCTCCCGGCGCCGCCAGCCGGGTACCTACCCGGCCACGAACGCACGAGCACACTCGGCCCGTATCGCCCAGGTCAAGCCCGGCGGTTCTGTTGCTAGCCAATCGTCAAGATCTTCGACCCGAAGATTTTCTGCAAGATCGAATTTGACGGCTGCGTTTGCATTCCCGAGTCGGACAAATACCCTTCTATCGTCAGGGAGCCGCAACGCAGGATGGCCTAATGCGACAGTGCCTGGGTACGACTGCGAGCCCTCGACATGGTCCTGTGACCTCCTAGTCGGCGGACTTTCGGCTCTACGCGGCCGTGCAACCTCGCGGCATCCTCGGCTAGCAGAGGATTTGTTCATGGAGGCGAGGCGGTATGCGTTCCAAGGTTGTAGTTCTGGGTGCGAACTTTGGCGGTCTGACGGCGGCACTAACCGTCAAGGAGGAGCTGCATGGGGACGTCGACGTTACGGTAATCAGCGACCGTGATCACTTCCTGTTCAATCCGTCGCTGATCTGGTTGCCGTTCGCGAAGCGGACCCCGGCAAGTATTACCTTCAAGGTCGAACCGACGTTGGCGTCGGCCGGCGTCGACTTCGTCGTGGACGCAGCCGAGTTCATCGACCCGGACGCGCGTACCGTGCGAACGGCGTCGGGTGCGATCTACCCGTACGATTACCTGGTCATCGCGACCGGGACGCGCAACAAGATGGACGCGGTGGACGGCTTGCGGGAAAACAGCCAGACCATCACGACGCTGGATAGCGCGATCCGCACGGGCGAGGCATGGAAGGCGTTCCGCGAAGAGCCCGGCGATATCGTGATCGGCGCGACACAGGGCGCCAGCTGCTTCGGCGCGGCGTACGAATTCCTGTTCAACACGTCGCATCAGCTGCGCAAGGCTGGCCTGAAGAAGCAGACGAAGCTCACGTACGTCACGTCCGAGCCCTTCCTGGGCCATTTCGGTATTGGCGGACTGCCCCACGGTGAGAAGTTGCTGGGCATGTTCTTGAAGAAGGAGAACATCGAGTTCCGCACGAACACGTCGTTGACCGCGGTTGACGACGGGGTGGTGGTGACATCCGAGGGCGAGAAGCTTCCGTTCGCATTCTCGATGATCGTTCCGCCGTTCGTCGGGCAGGATTTCCTGCGCAGCACCCCGGGCCTGACCAACCCGGGCGGCTTTGTCGAGGTTCGCGATACCTACCAGACCCAGAAGTGGGGCAACATCTACGCGGTGGGGTTGGCCGCCGCGGTGCAAGCGCCCTGGACTACGCCAACTCCGGTCGGCATACCGAAGACCGGCTTCCCGACCGAACAGATGGCGCATGTCGCGGCTAAGAACATATCAGCGCAGATCCGGGGCAAGCAGCCGGTGGAGGAGAAGAAGTTCGGCGACATTCCCGCCGTCTGCGTGATGGACGCGGGCAACAACGGCGTACTGATCCTCGCCGACAAGATGCTCCCGCCGCGCAAGCACGGCTTGCTCATCCCCGGCCCGCAGAACCACGCGTTCAAGGTGGCGTTCGAGAAGTACTTCCTGTGGAAGATGAAGGGCGGCCACGTCAGTCTCCCGTAGCAGGCTGGGTTCTGCTCGCTGTGGCCACCGGCCATGGTTGGGACCCGGGCCCGACGAGCCGCGAGCGCGCGTCAACCGTCTGGCCCGGATCCCACGATGCCCGCCCTGCCATGGCTCGGCACCAAACAACGCGCCGCCGACAACCCCGACGGCATCATCCTCATGGGCGTACGCCTCCACAACCCCAACGTCGGGCGGTTCCTCTCCGTCGACCCTGTCGCAGGCGCTAGCTGCAACGGCTACGACCACACATGCCAGAACCCAACCAACCAGGTCGACCTCGACCGAAGCTGCGTCCGCCACCACTGGTACTCGCTGTGCTTTCATTGGAGCAGAGCGTGGCATAACGCCGTAACGCGTAGACACTTCCACCGGGCTGCACGAGAATTCCACCGAGCTGGCCATATCCTTCGCCACCCTGATTGTGGTCCCGGAAGCGACCGTCGTGCCTACCTGCCATGGGGAACGGGCGGACTCTTGGCCGCGCTTTTCGGCAAATGGTGGGCGGGCTCGCTCGGATTTGTCGCCGCCTGCGGAGCGGCAGTTTGGGCCAACCATTGGCACTGGCTGAGGACGGCGACATTACCACTGAAAACAGGCCGAACGGGCGCTTCTACGCCGGATTGGTGGGCATTGCGGTCGCAATTGCCGGGGAGCTTCTGACAGCATTCGCATTTGGTCTGGGTGTCTCGTGGAAGAGCGGACTCGCCGGGGGACTGGCCGGCCTCAGTGCTGGCGGTCTCACAGGGATGGTGCTTAGAAACAGCGCGACTGAGCGCCCGCGGGACTAGGCACGAGATAGCGGATGTCGGTCGGCGTGCTCCACCAATCGGTGGAACACGCCGACTACCGCTAACTAAATTGCGCTACAAACGTCAATTCAACCTTGACATCCTGCACCCGCAAGTCCTGAGGCCGGCGGTAAGCGTTGTGGGTCGGATCCCGCCAGCCGTCGGGTCAGCGGAAACAGATGCCGACCTCGCCACGACAACGGGCCTTGCCACTCGTTCGAAGTGGATCATGGCGCCCGTCCTGTCAGCACGACGATGAGGTCATCGACCAGGTCTGCGTTGAAGGGCTGGTGGGTGGCTAGGACGCGGTACCAGATCACGCCGAACACGATGTCGGCGGCGACTCCCGGGCTCGGATGCTCCGGCAGGTCGCCACGCTCGCGAGCGCGATCGGTGAGAACGGCCAGCGCGTCTCGCCGACGGGCCAGGAACGCCGTGGTGAACCGTTCGCCGAAGGCTGGGTTGATCTGCGCCTCGGCCATCAGGGCCCGTAGCAGACCGGCGAATTCACCGTGGTTGGCGATCCGGTAGCTGGCCTCGAGGAATGCGCGGAGGTCCGCCGCGTAGCTGCCGTGGTCGGTGATGGGCACATGTAAGTCCGCCTTTAAGGCGCCGGCCTCGAGCAGCACATCGGCCTTACTCGGCCACCAACGGTAGATCGTCTGCTTGCCCACGCCGGCCCGGGCCGCGATGCCCTCGATGGTGAGGGCCGCGTACCCGATCTCCAGGACCAGGTTCAGTGCGGCGACCAGGATCGCCTGGCGGGACGCCTCGCTGCGCGGGCGGCCGGGTGCTCGACCTGTCATCACCTGCCCGATGTTACAAGACGGCTCGTCTCGTATATATTCGAGACGCAACGGTTTGAAACTATGGAGGACGAGAGATGCGTGCAGTGGTGATGGGCGGTACCTCGGGAATCGGGCTGGCCACCGCGGAGCAACTGACCAAGAGCGGCATTGACGTGATCGTGACCGGCAGGGACGCGGGCAGACTGGCCGCCGCCTCGGGTAAGTTCGCGGGCGCGGAGCGGGTCGACGCTACCGACCGGGTTGCGGTCGCCGACTTTTTCGGCCGGACCGGGTCGTTCGAGCACTTGGTCCTGACGTTCAGCCCGGGCGCGGGCGGGGCCGGGCCGATCCGGGACATCCGCTTCGACGACATCGAGGCCGCGTTCGCCGGCAAGCTGTTCGGGTACTTGCACAGCATCCGGGAAGCCCAGGTCACCAGCTCGATCACGATGGTGTCCGCGGCCAGCGCCCGCGCCGCGTATCCGGGGACGGTGGCGCTGGCCGCGGCCAACGGTGCGATCGAGCGGATGGTGCCGCCGCTGGCGGCGGAGCTGGCACCGGTACGAGTCAACGCGGTGAGTCCGGGCGTCGTGGACACGCCCTGGTGGGACTTCCTGCCGGAGGATCAGCGGCAGGCGCAGTTCACGTCGTTCGCTGCCGGTTCCGCGGTAGGGCGGATCGCATCGCCTGCGGATATCGCGGACGCGATCGGGTACCTCATTGGTTCTGACTTGATGACCGGAGTGATCATGCCGGTTGACGGCGGGGCAACGGTGGCATCGTCTGGCTGACCGAGAGTCTTTGGAGGTAAGGATCGGGTAGATGTCCTTGGTCGTCCCGGACTTACGGCCCTCGTGCGATCCGCGCAGGTGAAGGCAGCCTGATGGTGAACGGGTCTGACGGAGGGGGGTGGCCACGATGACGACACCTGACACGAAGTCGGAGTACGAACTTGCTCGTGCGCGTGCGGTCAGGAAGCACAAGTTCCGTGGCGACTTGGTCGGATACGTCGTGGTCAACGCGTTGTTGGTCGGGATCTGGGCCGTCACCGGCTCCGGCTACTTCTGGCCTGGCTGGGTGTTGGCGGTTTGGGGTGTGGTCCTGATCTTGTCAGCGTGGAATACGTTCTACCGCCACGAGGTCACGGACGACGATGTTCAGCGGGAGCTGCACAGGAGAAGCTGAATCGCCATCAGCCTTCACCGGCCGTCGTCGCGGCGACGCGGAGCCTTGAGCGCCGGCATCCTCGCGGAGGGCGTCCTCCGGGGGCTGGCGTCCTCGGCAACGACCCCTCCTTCGTCCGAGCCGCGGTGCTATTCAACCTGGCGTTTTCACTCTGATAAGCGCGCACCCGGGCGGGCTCCGCTCGCTCGGGTGAGCCAGGATTTCGTGATCCGGTCAACCGGCTCCCGGGCGGTGTCGATCACCGCCCGGGAGCCGTGCTGGGTGAAGATGTTGGTGTCGAATGAAAGGGCGGGACGTGCCGACCGAGGGAACGTGGCGATCAGTCCCGGCGCTGGCAGCCCCGATCGAGGTGCCCGCAACGGGCGCCCCGCGACGGGTGTCCGCTCATCCGGTTCATGCCGCGGCCTTCGCCTCGCGCACGACCGGGTGGGCCGTGGTCGGCACTACGACGCCGCCGATGTCGTGGCTGCTACGGACCGATGACGCCGGAGTCACGTGGACGAGTCAACTGGCCTGGCCAGGGGGCGTGTTCGGGCGGCTGCGCGCATTCGACGTCCGCCGCGCGGGATTGGTGGTCGGATTGTGGCCTGCATACAGCAATGAGATCAACGGGCGGCCGGTCGCGGTCGGGGAACCCTTCTATTCGTTCCTCGTCGGCACGCAGGATGGCGGGACGACGTGGACCCTGGGCTCGATGCCGGATCGGCAGGGCACTGACGTGCATTTCCTGACTCCACGGAAGATCTCGTTGCTGGTCGGCGTGCCCGACGCCTATCCGAGAACGGACTTGGCCCGGACCGAGGACGGCGGCGCGACCTGGAGCCGCCTCGACGGTGCCGGAGATTTGCCGATGGTCCACATCGCTTTCGCCACGCAGGCCAACGGGCTTCTGATCGCGCAGGACCGCCATCGGGCCGACATTCTGTACCGCACGACCGGCGGTGGCGTTACGTGGACGCGGCAGCATCTCGCGTCGCCGCCGGGGGTGCTGAAGAGCGCCGAGACATGGCTGTTTCCGGTGCAGGGTGCGCAGGTCGGGAGCATGTTGACGCTGCGCGCCGTTTCCCGCCGGCAGGCGGGCGTCCGCCTTTCGTGGGAAGGCACCTACGGCTACGTCCGTGCAGCTAGTGGCTGGATCGGTCCCTTCCGTCTCCCGATGCCACCCGCCTCGCTCGGCCACGACCTGCTGGCGCGGGGACCCGACGGTCGGGTTTGGGGCGCTTTCGGCCACGACGCGTGGGTCAGCGATGACCTCGCCGGACCGTGGCGGCAGCGGTACGTGCCCCTTCCGGACGAAGAGCACATCGACGACATCTATCCGGTCGGAGACGACGTGCTCTGGTTGACGACCAGCATCGGGATGGCCGGTGGGTCTCTGTACCGCAGCGACGACGGCGGCGGTCACTGGACGCGCTTGACGGTCGAGGCTCGCTGACGCCTCAGTGCGACATGCCCGCAATGTCCGCGGTGCGGAAGTCGTCGCCTGGTCCGCTGGCGCGTTGAGCCATGACGGGGACGTCAGGCCTCGTGTGGCTTCTAGGCGGGCGCCAAGGTCGGCTACCGTCCTGGTCATGGCCAAGTTCGTGCACATCACCGCGGCGTCGGCGGCTCGACGCATCGAGCGGTCGGGAATCGCGGCGCGAAGCCACGGGCGGGCCGGCGGACAGGGCGTGTATTGCATGCCGGTGCTGCCGTCGTTCACGCTGACCTACAGTGGGTGCGAGAGCTGCGGCGTTGGCACCCGGGCGTGCTGGTTGCAGTGCATTTGCGGCTGCCCGGCGAGCAGCCGGTGACCGTAGGGCGATACGCCGCCCCGCCGCGGGAGGTCACCGCCGCGCACGCCGTCGCGATAATGCGAGAGCTCGAGGACCCGCGCGGCTACGAAGTGTTCGTACCTCGCGCGATCACAGCATCCGAGGTACGACGGGTCCGCGACGTCCCGCAGGGGGTCGGCTGGCGGTATCTCCCGGCGGCTCACGGACGGCGGCCGTGCCCATGCCCGGCGTGCCTGCGGCGAGGTGGATACCGGTGGCGAGGCTGCGCGACCAGTTCCCGTATGACGAACACGCAGGCCGAAGAACGAGCTGATGGCACGGCTGCGGCAGTCGACCACCACTGACGAGATCATCGACGTGCTGTGCGAGCTCGGTCGTGGTCGGCGTGGCGGTGCTGAGGAGCTGGCGTACCTGGCCGACCATCCCGATCCCGACTACGCGACACCCTCGAAAGCATCCTGCGGGCATATCGCGGGCGCGAAGCGCGGCGGCTACGTGACCGGTTACGCGCAAGCGATACCGGCAACCGCTGACCGGGCACCGGTTCCAGGTGCCTGCGAGTCGAGCCTCACCAACGCGTCCTGCATGATGGGGTCAATCGCGACTTCGTTATGACTCATTTCGTCACTTATGCGATCAAGCTGTCTTTTCAGGCTCGCGACACGGCCAATGTATGACAACGCGAGAAGATCGAGTCCGGTCCAGATCATTCCGAGATACGCCGCATGGATCTCGTACTGGACGGACAAGCGGTGCATCTGATCAATCGTGTAGACAATCGATCCAAAGCAAGCTCCGAGGAGCACTGCTTCCCCCGAGGTTGATCGCGAATCGCCGTGACCACCTTCTTATGTCGGACATTTTTAACCACTTCTTCAGCCGGGCGTTGAGGAGTCACGCCAAGGATGTGTGTCTCGTCGCGGATGTCGGCGGCGTTCCGGCGCCTTCGGCGCAGTGCCACGACCGACCTCGGCGACGATAATCCAGCGGGGCCGCCGCAGGGCGCTGTTGCGTACTGCGAGGCAGACGCCGTGAGCGGTCCCGCCTACGATCGTGGGCACGGCATCGCGTGTCGGTCACCGGCTGGGTGAGGCATGGAGGTGCCCGTGAGATTGCCTTACGGAGGCATTCCACACATGCCAGTCGAGTTGAATCACACCATCATCCATGCCCGGGACAACCGGGAGTCGGCCGAGTTTCTGGCGCACGTCCTAGGGCTTGAGGTCGGGACCGAGTGGGGTCCGTTCATTCCCGTGACCACCAGCAACGGAGTCACCCTGGACTTCGCCACGATCCCAGCAGAGTCGATCGTCATGCAGCACTACGCGTTCCTCGTCTCTGACGGAGAGTTCGACGCGGCCTTCGCGCGTATCCAGCAGGCCGGGATCACCTACTACGCCGATCCCCATCTGAAGCAGCCCGGAGAGATCAACCACCACTACGGTGGGCGCGGACTGTACTTCATGGATCCAGCCGGGCACGGCATAGAGATCATCACGCGGCCCTACGGGAGCCACGGGTAGACGCCGGCGGCTTCGCGAGGCAGTGGCAGGTCAGCCAGCGTCCTGGCCTGCCACTGAGTGGCCTGGTTCGGCAACTGTGACATTCCGGCGGAGTCCAGCCTGCTGGTGACTGTGTGCGGTCGCCGGAAGAGTCTCGGCTCCGGGTCACGATCGGCCATTTGCCGCCGCGGGAATCAGCGGCCCCCGACGAGTTCGGTTTCCATGACGCGTCGTGTCTCGTTACACGTAGTGCCCCGTCGCATGAGCTCGACTGGCAGGAGGATCTGCATCGCGGTGTCCTGCTGGCCCTCGATGACGCGCAACAGCATCTCCGCCGCCAACTCGCCCTCGCGTCGGAGAGGTACATGGATCGTGGTTAGTGGCGGCGTCAGCCTCGAGACGTAGTCGATGTCGTTGTATCCGGTGATCGACACGTCTTCCGGACAGGAGAGCCCGTGCTCTGCGAGCGCCTGCTGGGCCCCGATCGCTAGGAGGTCGTTGGCCGCGACGATAGCGGTGAACTGTGAACCCGCCTCGAGCCGTCCGCGCACGACGGCGGCCCCGGACTCCTCGGTGAACGCATCGGCCTCGAAGGTCTCGGCCTCGATCCGGTGGGCCATGACCGACGCCTGAAAGGCGTCCGCCCGATCGGCTGCGGTCGATGTCGTGCGCGGGCCTGCCAGATGGACGATTTTGCGGTGGCCGAGCTCGACAAGGTGATCGACGCAGAGCTGAACCCCATGGCGGTCGTCGGCCCCGACGAAGGGGAGGGACGCGGATCGGGTCCGCCGGTTGACCAGCACTGTCGGGACGCCGTCCTCCGCGAGTGACGCCAGCGTGGGGCTCTCCAACCGGGCGGTGGCGATGATGAAGCCGTCGACCCCCCGGCCGCGCATGGCGCGGACCTGGTCGCGCTCGGTTCCAGGATCGAAGTTGGTGTCGGTGAGGACCAGGGTGTAGCCGGCGCTGCTCAGCACGTGCTCCGCCCCGCGCACGATCGGGGGGAACACCGGGTTGGTGATGTCCGGCACGAGGAGGGCCACGACCATCGATCGTGACGTCCGCAGGCCGCGAGCCATGCTGTTCGCGACGTAGCCCAAGTCTGCCGCGGCCTGCTCGACGCGTCGCACGGTCTGCTTGCTGACCTCATCGCGCGCGGCCGGATTCAGCGCACGGGAGGCCGTTCCGGGATGGACCCCTGCGGCGCGTGCGACATCGACCAGGCGAACCCGACTCATTCCCGCCCTTCCTCTGCACGGTACGGGTCGTAGTGTGTCACAAACGGTTGTCTCCGATGCCGTTGAATCGCCTGAGACTCGTGCACCTCCCCGGATGTCCATCTCCATGTGAGCCTTGACACAGCCTCGGGCCTGCAACATGATGACCACAATCGTTTGCATCCAGTTGTTCAGGTGAGCCACGCAGGTGCTGGCCCGTGGGGTGCAATCTCAAGAGGAGGAGGAGCAGGTGTTTTGGCGCAATCGCTTGTCAAAGGCGGGCCTTGCGGTCGCCTCAGTCACGGTGGCGGTCCTGGCGCTCGCCGCATGTAGCTCCAGTAAGGGCACCTCCGGCTCCACGGGGTCGAGCGGCAATAAAGCACCACTGGTCATTGGCGCGTCGATCTCGCTGACCGGCGACTTCTCGGATCCGGGCAAGGCGGTCCAGCGGGGCTATCAACTGTGGGCCGACACCGTCAACGCAAACGGCGGCATCTTGGGCCGGCAGGTCAAGCTCGACATCGTTGACGACGCGTCCGACCCCACTCAGGTCGTGACCAACTACCAGAACCTCATCAACAAGGACCACGTCGACCTGACCTTCGGGCCCTTCTCGACGCTATTGACCGCGCCCGCCGCCCGGGTGGCCGCGCGCTACAACTACGCCTTCCTGGCTCCGGCCGGCGGTGGACCGGCGGTGTTCGACCAGAAGCTGGGGAACTTCTTCTTCGTCCAGCCCGCGCCCGTGGTCAAGGCCGGCGACGTCTTTGCCAAGTTCCTGCTTTCACTGCCCGCGAACGAGCGGCCGAAGACAGCGGCCTACACCGAGCTCGACGACCCGTTCGCCGCGCCGATCGCCGAGAACATCCGGGCGCTGCTTGAGGCCGGCGGCATCCAGACCGTCTACAAGAAGGTGTACCCGGCCGAGACGACGAACATGGGCCCGATCATGGCTGCGGCCGTGGCCAAAACGCCCGACATCATCGTCGGCGGCACCCAGAGCGTCGACGCGTACGGCCAGATCAAGGCGCTGGTGCAGCTGAACTACAACCCGAAGTTCATCTTCCTCTCCAATGGCGCCAACTCGCCCCTGGAATTCCCCAAGAACGTCGGGGCCAACAACGTCAGCGGGATCATCAGCTCCGCGGACTGGTTCCCGGGATCCACCGCCACCGGCAGCGACGCGTTCGTGAAGGCGTACACCGCCAAGTACGGCGGCGACGCCCAGGAGATCGACGACAGCACGGCTGAGGCGTACGCCGTCGGTACGCTCATCCAGGCCGTGGCCCAGAAGACCGGAAAGATCGACAACGCGACGATCATCAGCTCGCTGCACTCCGGCAGCTGGCCGACGCTGCTGGGCAACCTTTCCTGGGACTCGATCGGAGCCCCTCAGGGTGAGTTCAACCTGGTGCAGTGGCAGGGCGGCAACCTCGTGCCGGTCTACCCGGACACGATCGCAAAAGCCTCGCCCGTGCTGACCAAGCCCGCTTGGGGTAGCACCAGCTGATCGACTTGCCCCGGGCCCCACGATCTCGTTCGTGGGGCCCGGAACCCGCGGGCAGAGCGGAGCAACCCATGCCCGGGTCCTGCACGGAGCGCCCCGATGGCCCGCAATCGGTTGCCGGGCAACCGTCCGGGAGCCGATTGAGGGCCAAGGCGGGTGCCCGCCCGAGTTGCGGCTGGACACCATTCGGCAGCGTGCCACATGGTGAGTGGCGACAATCGTTTGTATTAACGGGCGTAGGTTGGCCGCCCCAGGCCCGACCGTCCGGGTGCGACCTCAGAGGAGGAGAAGCAGGTGTTCGACGCGATCGCTTGTCGACGGAGCTGGGTTGGGGGTGGCTGATCGATGCATCCTCTGATCCAGGGCATCATCGCCGGCGTCCTCACCGCCGGCATCTATGCGCTAATGGCCTCGGGCCAGACGCTGATCTTCGGCATCATGAAGGTCGTCAATCTGGCCCAGGGTGCGATGGTGATCCTCGGGGCCTACCTGTCCTTCCAATTGTTCACCAGCTTCGGCATCGACCCCATCGTGTCGATCCCCCTCACGACCGTGGCGATGTTCCTGGTCGGTGTGGCCTCGGAGGTGTTTTTCCTCAGACCGTTGCGGAAGGACGAGAAGGCGGAGCTGAGCCTGCTGGTGACCTTCGCCGTCGCACTCCTCATCGAGGGCTTCATGGTGTTCTTCTGGAGCACCACCGAACGCAGCATCATCACCTCCTACGCCATCTCCTCATGGACGGTCGCCGGTTATCAGATCCCCGTGGTCGGCGTCTGGGCGCTCGTGCTCTCGGTGGTCGCGTTGGCCCTGCTCTTCCTGTTGCTCAACCGCACCAAGTTCGGGCGGGCGGTGCGCGCCAGCGTGCAGAACCCCGAGTCGGCCACCTTGCTCGGAGTCAGGGCGGAGACCATCTCGGCGCTCGGCTTCGGACTCGGTTCCGCGACGGCCGGGGCTGCGGGCGCGATGTACGGCTTGATGTACCCATTCAACGCGGGCAGCCACTACGACCTCATCTCGCTGCTGCTCTCGATCGTGCTGCTGGGGGGTCTCGGCAGCATCGGAGGAGCCATCATCGGCTCGGTGATCCTCGCGCTGGCTGAGGCGGTCGTCGCGGTCTACGAGCCGATCTGGTCGCACATGTCCTTCTTCGTGGTGCTCCTGCTGGTGCTGCTGATCCGGCCGCAGGGGCTCTATGGCACTGCGGCGAGAGGGGCGATCTGATGGGTGCGATCCGTTCGGCCGCCGGTCCCGCGCGCGCGGCGGTGTTTTTCGGCATCCTGCTGGTCCTGCCCTGGGCGTTGCCGTCCGTGTCGACCGCGCACTGGGTGCTCAACATGCTTGTCTTCACCCTGATGTATGCCGTCATGGCGAGTGCGTGGAACCTCGTCGGCGGCATGGCGGGATACCCCTCGCTGGGGCACGCCGCGTTCTTCGGGCTGGGGGCGTACTTCGAGGCGCTCTGGTTCCAGCACCACACGGTCACCACCGGCTACGAGCCATTCCTGCTGTTGCCGCTCGTCGGGTTGGTCGGGGCCGCGCTCGGGTATCCGTTCGCCGCGATCTCGATGCGCACCCGCGCGGACGTGTTCGCGATCGTCACCATCACCCTGCTGTTCGTCGGTCAGACCCTCGCGTACAACTTGCACGGCTTGACCGGGGGCTCCTCGGGCATCGCGATGCCGGCGATGCCGTTTCCGGCAGACACCTTCGAACGTCCGTTCTACCTGATCCTCATCGGCCTGCTGGCGCTGGCGATGGCCATCACCTGGGGTGTGATGCGCTCCAAGGTCGGCCTGTCGCTGGCCGCCGTACGCGCCGACGAGGACAAGGCGGCCGGCATCGGCGTGCACGTCAACGGGGTCAAGATGCTCACCTTCTGCGTGAGCGTCGGACTGACCGCGATGGTTGGCGGTGTCTGGGCGAGCTACCAGTTCTTCATCTATCCTCAGTTCGCCTTCGATCCCCTGGTCACGATCGCCATGGTCCTGATGACCTTCCTGGGCGGCCGGGCCACGCTATGGGGCCCGGTGCTGGGGGCTTTCATCCTCGAACTGGCCCACCAGTGGTTCGCCTCCTCCTCCCTTGGCCAGCACCGCCTCTTCCTGATCGCCTATGCCCTGGTCTTCCTGGTGGTCATGCTCTTCATGCCTCGCGGCATCCTCCCGACGGTGCAGGAGCGGCTGCGCTTCAGGCGGGCACGTTGGGCTCCACCGTCTCCTCCCGCGCCGAGTGACCCGCTCGAGCCGGCCACGCAGACCGTCGCGACAGCGGCCCCGGAGGTGAAGGGCGCATGAGCACCATGCTCGAGGTTGCGAAGGTGAGCAAGTCGTTCGGCCCGGTGCGGGCGGTACAGGAGGCGTCCCTGACGGTCGAGGAGGGCTCGATCACGGCGCTGATCGGTCCGAACGGCTCGGGCAAGACGACGCTGTTCAACCTGATCACCGGATACCTGCGCCCCGACAGCGGCACGATCACGTTCCGGGGCCGGGACGTGACCTCGCAGAGCCCAGCCGCCCTCTACCGGCGGGGCCTGACCCGGACCTTCCAGCAGGCACGAGTTTTCCCGCACTTGACCGTCCAGGAGAACTTGGTCGTCGCCTCCGGCTTCAGCTGGGGGGAACTGTTCGGCAGGCGAGTCGGTCGCAAGGACGCGGCGGCGGCGGACCGGCTGCTTGAGGAGTTCCGCATCTCCCATGTGGCGGACCTGTACGCAAGCGAACTGTCCTACGGCCAGCGCAAGCTGCTGGAGTTCGCCGCTGTCCTGATGAGCCGACCGAAGCTGGTGCTTCTCGACGAGCCGACCGCCGGGGTCAACCCGGTGCTGATCGAGACCATGGAGCAGCACATCCGCGAGCTCAACAACGCCGGGATCACGTTCCTTATCGTCGAGCACGACATGAGCTTCGTCATGCGGCTCTGCAACCCGGTGCACGTGTTGGACCGCGGCACGGAGATCTTCACCGGGACTCCATCACAGGTGCAGACCAACCCGGCAGTCCTCGACGCGTACCTGGGGGCATGATGAGCGAACCGATTCTGAGCCTTCGCGGCGTCATCGCCGGCTACGGTGCCGGCGACATCCTCAAGGGCGTCGACCTGGACGTCCTGCCAGGCACCGTGACCTGCATGATCGGCCCCAACGGGGCCGGGAAGAGCACCGTGCTCAAGGCGGTGAGCGGGTTGATCAAGCCTCGGAAGGGCACGGTCTCCCTCCTCGGCGAGGAGATCCAGCGGCTCTCGGCGCGAGAGCGGCTGATGCGGGGCATCGTGCATGTCCCGCAGGATCGCAGCCTGTTCCCCGCCATGACCGTCTGGGACAACCTGATGATGGGTGGATACGTCCTGCGCGACCCAGCCGAGGTGCGGCGACGCGTCGAAAAGGCCGCGGACGCATTCCCGATCTGCCGACAGCGAGCCCATGACCACGCTGGCTCGCTGTCGGGCGGGGAGCAGAAGCAGGTCGAGTTCGCCCGGTCGCTGGTCCTCGACCCAAAGCTGATCTTGCTCGACGAGCCCTCGATCGGCCTGGATCCGAAGTCGCGCACCCACGTGTTCGAGAGCATCCGAACACTCGCCGGACAGGGTCATACGGTCCTGCTCGTCGAGCAGAACGCCCGGTCCGGGCTTGCGGCGTCGGACTGGGGGGCGGTGCTGGAGACCGGCGCGGTCCGCCTGGTCGACCGGGGCTCCGCGCTGCTGACCAACCCGGAGGTGGCTCGGCTCTACCTCGGGGGCCATGGCTCAACCTCGCTTGCGACCTCGGTCGAGCCCTCGGCTTCGGCCTGACCACGTTTCCTGACGACCACCTACCCAAGGGGGCTTCTCGTGACCACTCCTTCCCTGCGCATCGGCTGGGTCGGTACCGGCCGGATGGGCGCCGCGATGTCGGGCCGGCTGGCCCGGGCCGGCTACGACGTCACCGTCTGGAACCGGACTCGATCCAAGACCGAGCCACTGGCCGCGCTGGGCGCGAAGGTGGCTGACACCATCGCCGACCTGCGCGATCTCGACGTCGTATTCACCATGGTGTCAACGCCGGCCGATCTGGAGCAGGTGCTGCTCGGTGAGGGCGGGCTGCTGGCCGACCCCTCCCGCGTACCCGGCGCGGTGGTGGACACCTCGACGGTGTCCATGGAGGCCTCGGCCAGGATGCGCGTCGCCTGCGCCGAGCGGGGCGTGGACTTCCTGGCCTCCCCGGTCAGCGGAAACGGCAAGGTTGCCCGATCCGGCGGCCTCAGCCTTGTGGTGTCCGGCCCCGAGGCGACCTTCGAGCGGGTTCGGCACGTCCTCGACGAGCTTGGTAAGGGAGCCACCTGGGTCGGTGAGGGCGACGAGTCCCGGCTGGTGAAGATCGCCCACAACCTCATGCTCGGCGTGGTCACCCAATGCCTGGCCGAGATCACCGTCCTCTGCGAGAAGGGTGGCGTGCCCCGGCACGCCCTCCTGGAGTTTCTCAACAACTCGGTGATGGGCTCGGTCTTCACCCGCTACAAGTCGCCGGCGCTGGTCAACCTCGACTTCACGCCTACGTTCACGCCGGTCCTGCTGCGGAAGGACTTCGACCTCGGCTTCGAGGCGGCCCACCAACTCGATGTCCCCATGCCGGTGTGCGCGGCCACCGCGGCCGCGGTGCAGGCGAGCACCAACCAGGGCCGCAACGAGGAGGACTTCGCCATCCTGCTGGAACTCCAGGCCGCCAACTCCGGTCTGGTGCTCGAGGCGGAGGATGTATTTGTCGACGACGGACTGTCTACGTCGGAGGAATGATCACCATGTCCCAACGACCTTTGCCGGCGCCGGGTCATATGGGCGTCGACTATGAGCACCGGGTCGACTTCGACCGGCTTCGCGACTATCGGCTCGGCCGGGCGAGGGCCGCGCTGGAGGGGAGCGAGTGCGGAGCGTTCCTGCTCTTCGACTTCTACAACATCCGGTACACGACCCACACCTGGATCGGCGGGGCGCTCGGCGACAAGATGATTCGCTACGCCCTGCTCGCGCGGGGCAAGGACCCGGTGCTGTGGGACTTCGGCTCCGCCGTGCGCCACCACAAGATCTACTCGACCTGGCTTCCGACCGAGAACTACCGGGCGGGATTCCTCGGCTTCCGTGGCGCGGTCGCGCCCACTGCCGGTCTGATGGCCGATGCGGTCGCGGAGATCAAGCAGATGCTGGTCGAGGCCGGCGTAGCGGACATGCCGGTCGGCGTTGACATCGTAGAGCCGGCATTCCTGTTCGAGATGGAGCGTCAGGGACTCCGGGTGGCCGACGCCCAGCAGTTGATGCTGGACGCCCGTGTCATCAAGAACGTCGACGAGATCATGCTGCTGAGTCAGGCGGCGGCGATGGTCGACGGGGTCTACCAGGACATCTACGAGATGCTGAAGCCGGGTGTGCGCGAGAACCAGATCGTCGCGCTGGCCAACAAGCGGCTCTACGAGATGGGGTCGGACCAGGTCGAGGCGATCAACGCGATCTCGGGGGAGCGCTGCAACCCACACCCGCACAACTTCACCGACCGGCTGATCCGCCCGGGCGAGCAGGCGTTCTTCGACATCATCCACTCCTACAACGGCTACCGCACCTGCTACTACCGCACCTTCTCGGTCGGCTCGTCAACCCCCGGGCAGCGCGACGCGTACAAGCAGGCTCGCGAATGGATGGATCGTGGCATCGACGGCATCAAGGCCGGCGTCGGAACCGACCAGATAGCTGCGCTGCTTCCCAGGGCCGAGGAGTTCGGGTTCGAGAGCGAGATGGCGGCGTTCGGCCTACAGTTTGCGCACGGGCTCGGCCTGGGCCTGCACGAGCGCCCGATCATCTCGCGGCTCAACTCGATGAAGGAGCCGATCGAGCTCCAGGTCGGGATGGTCTTCGCATTGGAGACCTACTGCCCCGCCTCGGACGGCTTCTCGGCCGCGCGGATCGAGGAGGAGATCGTCATCACCGAGGACGGGCCGCGCGTCATCACCTTGTTCCCGGCCCAAGAGCTCGTCGTCGCCAACCCCTACTGAGGAGGCTCACCAATGACCGCGATCACCGAGCTGCTCAAGAGCCTTCCGACCGGGCTCCGCATCGGTGGGAAGGACCTGCCCGCCGCTGACGGCGGCACGTTCGACGTCTACGACCCGGCTACCGCCCAGGTCATCGCCTCGGTGGCGAACGGGACGGTGGATGACGCGATGGCGGCCGTGGAAGCCGCCGCGTCGGTCGCCTCGACGTGGGCGGCCACGGCACCGCGGCAGCGCGCGGAGATCCTGCGCCGTGCTTTCGAGCTGATGACCGAGCGCGCCGAAGAGCTCGCCACACTCATGTCGCTGGAGAACGGCAAGGCCCTCCCGGACGCGCGCGGCGAGGTCGCCTATGCCGCGGAGTTCTTCCGCTGGTACTCCGAGGAGGCCGTTCGTATCACCGGTGAGGTCACGACGGCCCCGTCCGGCGGCAACCGGATCCTGGTGGTTCGTCAGCCGGTTGGCATCTGCGTGCTGGTGACTCCCTGGAACTTCCCGGCCGCGATGGCCACGCGGAAGATGGGGCCCGCCCTCGCTGCGGGGTGCACGATGATCCTCAAGCCGGCGAGCGACACCCCGCTCACTGCTCTGGCCATCGCCGACATCCTGGGCGAGGCGGGCGTTCCGGCCGGCGTCGTCAACGTCCTGCCCGCACGCAGGTCCGGCGCGGTGGTGTCGGCAATGCTGGCCGACGCCAGGGTTCGCAAGCTGTCCTTCACGGGCTCGACCGAGGTCGGCCGGGTCCTGCTCGCCGAGGCGGCCAAGACGGTCGTCAACACGTCCATGGAACTCGGTGGCAACGCTCCTTTCGTCGTCTTCGCCGACGCCGACCTGGACGCCGCCGTGGACGGCGCCATGGTCGCGAAGATGCGCAACGCGGGTGAGGCATGCACGGCGGCCAACCGGTTCTACGTCGAGAAACCGGTCGCCGAGGAGTTCTCCCGGCGCCTGTCGGAGCGAATGGGCGCCCTGCGCGTCGGCCCGGGCACGGACCCCGACACTCAGGTCGGGCCGCTCGTCAATGAGGAGTCCCTGCGGAAGGTGCGGGATCTCGTGCAGGCGGCGCTAAACGCGGGCGCGACCGCGATCATCGGAGGCGCCGTCGCCGACCGCGACGGCTGGTTCTATCCGCCTACGGTGCTCGCCAATGTCGCCGAAGGATCGCCGATCCTCAACGAGGAGATCTTCGGGCCGGTGGCTCCCGTGGTGACGTTCGAGTCCGAGGACGAGGCGGTGCGGCTGGCCAATCAGACGGAGTTCGGACTTGTGGCCTATGTCTACACCGGCGACCTGGCCCGGGGTTTGCGGGTCAGCGAGGCCCTCGAGTCGGGGATGGTCGGGCTCAACCGGGGGCTGGTCTCTGATCCGGCCGCTCCCTTCGGTGGCGTCAAGCAGAGCGGGATCGGCCGCGAGGGCGGCCATGAGGGCGTGCTCGATTACACCGAGTCGAAGTACATCGCCACCACGTGGTGACCTCGGGAGGTCATCACGTGGATCACGATGGGGGAGGCCAGGTTCCCCGGTCGATCGCCTTGCCGCCCGGGTAGGACACCAGCTCGAACTGCATTCCCCAGGGACTGCGGAAGTACACCCAGCGCTGGCCCTCGCTCGGACCCTTGGACGCGGTCGGCTTGCCCATCATTTCCACGCCGTGGGCGCCCAGATGCTCGATGGCGGCATCGAGGTCGTCGACGTAGAACGCGATGTGGTGACCTCCGACATCGCTGTTGCGTGGCTGCGTGTCACGTGCGTCGGAGGCCTCGTACTCGAACACCTCGAGCACGGCCTGCTCGCCCACCGCGTAGAAGTGCAACTGCCGCATCACCGTGTCCTGGGCAACCCCCAGGTGCTCGCTCATCCAATCCCCGTCGGGGTCCTGGAACGGACCCAGCGTGTAGAGGTAGCGGGCGCCGATCACCTCGGTCAGCCATCGGTGAGCCTGCTCCAGGTCGGGGACGGTGAAGCCGATGTGGTCGAGCCGGCGGAGACCGGGCAAGCCGGGGGAGGCAGTCATAGCAAACGATTGTGCTCACTGTCTGGCCAAACGGCAAGAGTGCCAATCCGGTAGGGAACGTCTCCGGAGCCAGATGCTGTGTCATAGTGCATAACAAACGATTGCAGAAGGAGGGCCATGCACGTCGAGGACTCGCTCCGACCGGCCGCACCCTGGGTGGAGGTCACCGCCACCGACGCCGATTGGGACGCGGCCGACCCGAGCACGCTGATCGGCATGTTCACCCAGATGACGCTCATCCGGGTCTTCGAGGAGTACGTCCTCAATCTCGCCGGTGCCGGCCTCATCCATGGACCGGCTCACTCCAGCATCGGGCAGGAGGGAGCGGCTGTCGGGTCGGTGAGCGTGCTCACCACCCAGGACACCGTCAACGGGACACATCGAGGACACCACCAGTTCCTGGCCAAGGTTCTCGGACACCTGGAGCCGGAGGGCATCGCACTGGACGATCCGCTCTCCGCGCCGGTGCGGGAGGCCCTGCTCAAGACCCTGGCGGAGATCGCCGGGCTGGATCGTGGGTGGAGCCACGGCCGTGGCGGCTCCATGCACCTGCGGTGGAAGGAGGCCGGGGCGATCGGGACCAACGCCATCGTGGGCGGCGGCGTGCCTCATGCCGCCGGCTCCGGGTGGGCGCACCGGCACGCCGGGACGGACGCCGTCGCGGTGACCTTTTTCGGTGACGGCGCCGCCAACATCGGGTCCACGCTGGAGACCTTCAACCTCGCTGCCGCGTGGGAGATCCCGGTCTGCTTCTTCATCGAGAACAACCGGTACGCCGTGTCGACAAACGTCGATGAGGCGACCGCCGAGCCCCGTCTGTCGGCTCGGGGACCGGGTTTCGGGCTTCCGAGCTGGCGGGCCGACGGCATGGACCCGCTCGCCGTACATCTTGCGATGAAGGCGGCTGTCGAGCACATGCGAGCCGGAGGTGGTGCGACCCTGGTCGAGGCCACCACTTACCGCTACTTCCACCAGAACGGCGGATTCGCCGGGAGCGCTTTCGGCTACCGGTCGAAGGAGGAGGAGCAGGACTATCGCGATCGCGACCCGATCCGGTTGGCGGCGCGCCACCTGGTGCGGCGGGGCCTGGCGACCGATGAGCGGCTCGACGACTTCACGGCCCGCTCCCGGAGACTGTTGGAGGAGCTCGGCGAGGCGATCCTGGAGCCGGTCGAGGGCGGGAAGCCGGCCGAGCGCAGGATCCGGCCCTCCGAGTGGCCGGACACCAGTTTTGTGAACGTCGGTGTCCGTGGCGATGCCTCCGAGCTCCGGGGTCTGCGCACGGAGGATCGTGCCGACTTCACGGGCAAGGTAGCCGACCAGAAGTTCATCTCCGCCGTCGCCTCGGTCATGGACCGGCGGATGTCGACCGACGACCGGATCGTGGTGATGGGCGAGGACGTGCATCGGCTCAACGGCGGAACCAACGGAGCGACCCGTGGCCTCGCGGAGAAGTTCCCGGGCCGTGTCCTCGGAACGCCGATCAGCGAGAACGCCTTCAGCGGCCTGGCCTGCGGGATCGCCATGGACGGCCGGTTCGTACCGGTCATCGAGTTCATGTACGCGGACTTCATGTGGGTGGCCGCCGACCAGCTGTTCAACCAGATCGCTAAGGCGCGCCACATGTTCGGCGGCGAGGAGCCGGTGCCGCTGGTGCTGCGGTCGAAGGTCGCGATGGGCACCGGATACGGTTCACAGCACTCGATGGATCCCGCCGGAATCTTCGCGACCTCGGCGGGGTGGCGCATCGTCGCCCCCTCGACGCCGTTCGACTACGTCGGCCTGATGAACACCGCGCTCGCCCTTCAGGACCCGGTGGTCGTACTCGAGCACGTGGATCTCTACAACAGCACCGGCGACGGGCCTGTCGACGACTTCGACTATCACCTGCCGCTCGGCAAGGCGGCCGTCCGCCGGGCGGGCAAGGACCTGACGATTCTCACCTACCTCGCCATGACGCCGTACGTGCTTCGTGCGGTCGCGGAGGCCGGCGTGGACGCCGAGGTGATCGACCTCCGTTGGCTGGATCGTGCCTCCCTGGACTGGGACACCATCCGTGCGAGCGTGCAGAAGACCAACAACGTCATGATCGCCGAACAGGGTGCGCTCGGGACGTCCTACGGAACCTGGCTGGCTGACGAGATCTCGCGCGTGCTCTTCGACTGGCTCGACTCTCCCGTGCGCCGGGTGACCGGCGGGGAGGCCTCGCCCAGCATCAGCAAGGTGCTGGAACGGGCGGCGATTGCCCAGTCCGACGAGGTGCTCGGTGCCCTGCGGGACTTCCAGCGTGAATGCGAAGGAGGGGTCTGAGGTGGCTGAGATCTTCCGGCTACCGGAGCTGTTCACGGGTCTGGAATCAGCAACGATCGTGTCCTGGGAGCTGCCGGAGGGAGCGCGGTTCGCCCAGGGAGCGCCACTCGCCACGGCGGAGACCGACAAGGCCGCGGCCGAGCTTGAGGCCCCGTACGACGGCGTCCTGCTCAAAATCCTGACCCCCGTTGGAGGCGACGTGCCGGTGGATGGCCCGGTCGCCGTGCTCGGGGCGGTCGGTGAGGATCCCGCGGCGGCCGAAGCGCTCATCGCCGCCGAGGGTCTGGGCGATGCCGGCACCATGCCGCCCTCGCCGACCTTCGCGCCGCCCCCCGAAGCCGACACGGCCGCTGAGGCGACCGTGCCCCCTGCGCCGGCCGAGTACGACGGGCGCATCTTCGCCAGCCCCCTGGTTCGGCGACTCGCCCGGGACAAGGGCGTCCCGCTCAGCGAACTGGTCGGCTCCGGTCCCGGTGGACGGATCCGACGGGTCGACCTGCAGCGTTACCTGGAGGGCCGTCCGGCCGGGGCTCCCGCGGCCGCGGAGGTATGGAGCAAGCCGCCCGCGCGAGTGGAACCGGGGTCTGCCGTCCCGGCGGATGCGCCCGTCATCGAGGCGGCTTACCTCGAAATCCCGGCAAGCAGCCTGCGGCGGATCGTGGCCGCGCGGCTGGTCCAGAGCAAGGCCGAGGCGCCGCACTTCTACGTGCGCGGATCGGCCCGAATGGAGGCTCTGGTGAGCCTGCGAGCGCAGATCAACGACGGCGCGCAAGCCCGGGTGTCGGTCAACGACCTGATCGTCAAGGCGGTCGCAGCAGCACACGCGCGGCACCCCGAGATGAACGTGTCCTGGGTCGACGGCTCGATCAGGCACTGGCGGCACGTCGACGTCGGGGTGGCGATCGCGAGCAGCCGAGGTCTGGTGACGCCGGTGCTGCGGCAGGTCGACAAGGCGACGGTCACCGCGGTGGGAGCCCGGGTCCGTGACCTTGCCGAGCGAGCCGACGCGGGCGATCTGCGACTCGACGAACTCGAAGGCGGCTCCATCAGCGTGACCAACCTCGGCATGTTCGGCACCGAGGAGTTCTCCGGGATCATCAACCCTCCGCAATCGGCGATCCTCGCAGTGGGCGCGATCCGCGACGAGGCCGTGGTGGAGGAGGGCGGGGTCGTCGCCGGGAAGGTTGCTCGTTTCACTCTGTCGGTCGACCACCGCCCGCTCGACGGCGTGGTGGCCGCGGAGTGGATGCGCACCTTCCTGGCACTCGTGGAGAGCCCGCTGAAGCTGCTGGCCTGACCGCGGTCATAGGGCGCGCTGTTCGGAGACTGAATTGCCTCCGTCCACGACCAGGCACTGCCCGGTCATGTAGGCCGCGCCCGGGCTGCACAGCCAGGCCACCGGCCAGGCGATCTCCTCGGGTGTGCCGTTGCGACGCATCGGCGTCACCTCACCCTCGCGTCGCTCCTCGTCGGTCAGCGAGCCGGTGGCGATCCACCCGGGAGCCACCGCGTTCGCGGTGATGCCGTCGGCGGCCAGATCGACAGCCAGGGATCGCACCAGTCCCACCATGCCCGCCTTGGCAGCGCCGTAGGCCGCCTCGTTCCGCATCGCCATTACTGGTCCGGTGACGCTGGTGACCATGACGATCCGCCCCCAGCCCGCGCCGCGCATCGCCGGCAGCACCGCGCGGGTCATCAAGAACGCGGTGTCCAGGTTTCGGCGCATGCTGGCGTTCCACTCGGCGTACGGCAAGCCGTCCGCGGCGCCCGAGCCGCCGCTGGAGTCGGACACCGCGACCATCCCCGCGTTGTTGACCAGGATGTCCAGCCGCTCCCATCGCGCAAGGGCGGCCGATGCCACCTGCTCGGCGGCGGCCGGATCGGTCAGGTCCGCGACCACCCCGACCGCGTGTACCCCGGATTCCTCCAGTTCACGAGCGCGCTCGTGCACTCGGTCGGTGGTCGCGGTGAGGACCACGTGTGCTCCCAGCGCGCCCAGCAGGCGACAGACGGCGAAGCCGATGCCGGTGGTACTGCCGGCTCCGGTGACCACCGCGACCCGGCTGCTCAGGTCAATGCCCTCGATCGTCATGGCAAGGATGCTGCCAGAGCAGCTGCGGCCGCCTGCGATGGGCTCAGCGGTCACCGGCGCCGCGGAAGATGTCATTCGTGCCGGTCACGCCGCATGTTCGCAATCGGGGCGAGCCGATGGCCCCCGCACTGAAGATCGTTTAAGCTCGCCGGATGGATAGCGGTTACGTGTCCGTGCCCGGCGGCGCACTCTATTTCGAACGCGCGGGCAACGGCTCACCGATCGTCTTCGTGCATGCCGGGATCGCGGATCTGACCATGTGGGCGCCGCAGGTCGACGAGTTCGCGCGAGACCATACTGTGGTCTGCTTCGACAGCCGGGGCTTCGGCAGATCAAGAACTGAAGCGACCGAGTTCTCCCCGGTCGATGACCTTCGCGCCATACTCGACCATCTGGAGCTAGAGCAGGCCGTGCTGGTCGGCTGCTCGCGCGGCGGTCAGCACAGCCTAGACTTCACACTTGAGGAGCCGGACCGAGTCGCTGGGCTGGTCTGGGTCTGCGGGGGTGTCAGCGGCTCATCGCACGACGGGCCGCCTGCGCAGACCGCGGTCTTCGACCGGATCGAGGCGCTCTGGCGCGCAAAGGACTGGGACGCTCTTGTCGACCTGGAGACCCACGTGTGGGCCGACGGCCCGTTGCAGCCCGAAGGGCGCGCACCGAGGTCAGTACGCGAACAGGTCCGGCAGATGATCTACGCGATCGAGACCAGGAGCGAAGCAGCACCGAAAGCGCTGCCGCTATCTCGGCCCGCCGCCGACCGACTCCACGAAATAGCCTGCCCGTTGTTGGTTGTCATCGGCGCTCTCGACACCACCGGTACGCGGGCTTCGGCCGACCTGCTCACCGACAAAGTCGCCGGCGTCGCGCGAGTGGAGTTCCCCGACGCGGCACACGTTCCCAACATGGAGCACCCTGTGCGGTTCAATACGGCCCTTCGTGACTTCCTCGCTCGTCACGACCTTTAGTGCCTGTCCCGCTGCCGTCATATCGGCGCCGGCGGGCAGATCCGACGGTCGCGTTGCCCGGGCTGCTGAGGGCTGATCTGCCCACAGCCGAGATTGCGGCGACCGGCACCGCACCAACGGCATTGTCGGAGCATGACTAACGACGCGCCGGTGCCGGGGTTCGACCGCCGGCTCCGGGAACGGTTCCTCAGCCAGCGGGTACTCGTGCTCGACGGCGTACTCGACGACGACAACGGAACGGCCCTGGCGACCCAGCTTCTCTCCCTCGCCAGCGACGATCCCATCAGGGACGTCGCCGTGTGGATCCACTCGCCCGGCGGCTCGGTCCCCGCGATGCTCGCAATCCGTGACGTCATGCGGCTCGTACCGTGCGACGTCGCCACGCTCGCACTGGGACTGGCATGCAGCGCGGGGCAGTTTCTGCTGTCCGCGGGCACACCAGGTAAGCGGTTCGCCCTACCGCACGCCCGCATCCTCATGCACCAGGGTTCGGCGGGGATCGGTGGCTCTGCCGTTGAGGTCGAGGTGCAGGCCGACGATCTGCGGCACACCCGGGACACGGTGCTCGGCATCATCGCCGAGGACACCGGCCAGCCGATCGACCGGATCTTTGCCGACTCGCTGCACGACCGCTGGTTCACCGCCGAGCAGGCACGCGAGTATGGCTTCATAGACCACATCGTCGACCGCCTCGACCAGGTCCTGCCGGTGCGTACTCATGCATTGGGGCTTGGCTCACCCACGGGCGCCCGCGCATGAGCACGTACACCATCCCCAACGTCATCACGCGCAGTTCCGCCGGCGAGCGGATCATGGACGTCTACTCACACCTGCTGTCGGAGCGCGTCGTCTACCTCGGCACGGCGATCGACGCCGGCGTGGCGAACGCGCTGATCGCCCAGATGCTGTTCCTGGAAGCGGATAAACCGGACCAGGCGATCAATCTGTACATCAACTCCGAGGGTGGTGATCCGTCCGCGACGCTCGCGCTGTACGACACCATGCGCTTCATCAAAGCACCGGTAGCCACGACGTGCGTGGGCCAGGCGGTCGCGGCCGGCGCGGTACTGCTGGCGGCGGGAGCACCCGGACGCCGTTCGGTGCTGCCCCACACCCGGGTCGTGCTGCACCAGCCCGCGGCGCAGGGTCGCGGCGCCATCCCGGACCTGATTCTCCAGGCCGACGAGGTGGTGCGGGTACGCACCCAACTGGAGGAGATCCTCTCGAGCGCACACCGGTCAGGACGTGTCGCAGACTGCGGCACGATACCGACCGGGACCGGGTGTTCGATGCGGCGGGCGCCGTCGGCTACGGGCTCGCGGACCAGATCATCGAGCACCGGGCCTGAGGAGGTCGTGCTCAGGCGGCCATCAGCACAGGGTCCGCGGGACGGCGCCCGACCGGCGCAGCCACGCTGCGAAGTCGTCGGATACCGGTGGCGACCCCAGTGAGCAGGTCGGCCAGGTCGATCCCCAGCGCACCGGTGATCGCGGCAATCATCTCGCTGGACGGCTCCTTGCGACCACGTTCGATCTCAGACAGGTACTGCGGCGAGATGCCGGCCCGCTCGGCAACGTCAACGAGACGGCCACCGTGCTCCTCCCTGGTCGCCCGCAGGTGGCGGCCGAGCAACTCGCGCCACAGTGGATCCGGCCCACGATCCTGCGCAGAGCCGCGGCTGTGGGGGAAGGAGAGGACTTTCGCCATGCGCTCACCCTGGCACGGCCACGGCGCACGGCGACAGTCCTTCCGCTGCTGGCGGAAACAGCGCACGGCACCTGCTGCCCAGGCGGGTGACGGGCTCGCCGACGAGCGTGCTCGCGGTGGTTCAGGCGACCCAGTGTGGCCGCCGTCCGGTTACCGAAGTCGGAAGGCCGCTGGCGAGGGCGGCGGCTATGCGGCGTACTGCTTCGCGCAAGGTGCTGGGCTGCATGGTGTATGGGATGCGCAGGTGCTGCTCGAACAGGCCCGGGTCGGTGGCGAACCAGCCACCGCCCTCAAGGCGTATGCCATAGTCGCGTACCCGCTCGGCCAGCGCCGACGCCACGGGCTCGCCGAGGTCCGCCCAAAGCGACAACCCACCGGGTGGCAGCGTCCAGGTCCAATGCGGAAGGTGTTCGGTGAGGGCCTCGACCAGCGCGCTGCGCTGGATGCGCAGCTGCTCCAGGCGCTGCGGGAGCAGATCGTCCGCCCGCGTCAAGAGCGCCAACGCGAGCAGCTGGTCCAGCACCGAGCCGCCCATGTCGGTGGCGACCCGCTGGCTGGCCAGTTCGGAAACGAGTTGCGCGGGCGCACGCAGCCATCCGACACGCAGGCCAGCCCAGTGGGTCTTGCTCATCGAGCCGATCGTGATGACCTGGGCACCTTCTGCCGTGGCGGCGAACGGCCTAGGGGCCGGGACGTCGAGGGCCAGCTCGGTCATCGTCTCATCGATGACCAGCCAGGTGCCGTTGCGCTTCGCGCCGTGCAGGATGCGGGCGCGGTCTTGCGGGAGCATGAGGCATCCGGTCGGGTTGTGGAAGTCGGGGATCAGATATGCGAGGTGGGGTACGGCCTGGCGCAGGGTCGATGCGACGATTTGGACGTCCCAGCCGGTGTCGGTCACCGGTATGGCGGCGGTGCGCAGGCGAGCTCGGCGGACGGCCTCCAGGGCGTTCGGGTACGACGGGTTCTCGATCATCACTCGGTCGCCGGGGCGGCAAAGCAGGGCCAGAACCAGCGTGAACGCGTGCTGGGCGCCGGAGGTCACCAGGATCTGATCCGAGATGGTGGCGAGGCCGCGTCGGGTGAAGCGTTCGGCGACGGTGGCGCGCAGTTCGGGCAGGCCGAACGGGTGGTACCCAGGCGTGCCCGCGTGCTCCCCGAGCGTCGGTGCGATCCGTGCGAGCGCGTCGGTGAGTGCCTGCGCGGGCAGGGCAGGTGCGGCCCGGGCGAGGTCGATGGCGGCGTCCGGCACCGCGAGGAACCGCCCGACGCTGCCAGGTTGACGGCCCTTGGGTAGGGCGGTCCGCGTACCCGAGCCGCGGCGGCTGTGAGCGTACCCACCCTCACGGAGCAGGCCGTATGCGGCAGTGACCGTGGTGCGGCTGACGCTGAGCGCCTTGGCCAGGTCGCGTTCGGAGGGCAGGCGCATGTGCAGCGCTATCCGCCCGTCCAGGATCAGAGCGCCTATGGCCTGGGCGAGGCGGCGATACGCGGGTCTAGGCCCGGCTGAGCCGGGCAACATACCGGCGAGCTGTCGGCTGCTGATGGTCCGGCCTGCAACGATGCCATCCTCCCGCGATTGGACCTGTTAAGGGAGCGACAACTCTACAGACTCACCTCCATTGGCCTGGTAAGTGGTGGAGGAGACGGGACATGCAGATGCCGTCGTTGGCATATGTACAGCTGGGAGAGCAGCCGCACCGGCGGTTTCCACAGCTCATCAGCGGTCTGGCGTTGTACGGGTTCAGCCTTGCGGTCCTGGTCCGAGCCTCGTTGGGAGTCAACCCGTGGAGCGTGCTGTACGAGGGTCTGCAACTGCACACCTCGCTCAGCTTCGGCACCATCAGCGCAGTCGTGGGTGCGCTCGTACTACTGCTCTGGATCCCGCTGCGGCAGCGGCCGACGATCGGGACGGCCGCCAACGTCGTCGTTCTGGCTTACTCGTCGGATCTCGGACTCCAGCGATCCCCGATCACCTGGGGCTCGATGTGCGGGTTGGGTTGCTGGCCGGCGGCGTAATGCTTAATGGTTTCTCGGTGGCCGTGTACGTTGGCGCGCGGCTGGGACCCGGCCCCCGTGATGGGCTGATGACCGGGCTGTCGAGGGTGACTGGAAACTCCATTAGGCGCGTTCGAACCATGATGGAAATCAGCGTGCTTGTCGTCGGATGGCTGCTGGGTGGAAGCGTCGGCATCGGCACCGTGTTGTACGCACTCGCGGTTGGTCCGATCACACAATTCTTTCTACCGCGCTTGGCCTACCGGGGTAGCGCCGCCTACCGGGATAGCGCCGGACTGCGCAACACGTAATGAGCCTGCGAGACGGCGGGGATCCGACGACGGTGGCGCGGCTGGTGCTGAGGGTCGCCCGAGCCCGGTCACCGCGGCTGCGCTACCCGGCCGGATGGGAGGCGCGCTTCCTGCCGTACTTGAAGGTGCTGGCGCCGCAACGCCTGATCGACCAGCTTCTGCGCCGCGGCTATGGTCTGCACGCGAGCTAGCCGATCTGGCGGCTTCGCACGGTGGTGGCGATGTCTATCCGAGCGGCGCGTCGGGCGGCCTGCACGGTGGCGAGCACGGCCAGCGCGAGGGCGAGGGCTATGGCGAGAATGAAGTCCGTCGCCGTGGGGGTCAGGGGTATGGGAAACCATGCTCGGCCGATGCGTTGGGCGAGGACCCAGGCGGTGAGTAGTGCGGTGGGTATGGACAGCGCGCTCGCGATGGCGGTCTGGACGAGGCTTTCGGTCGCGATGATCACGGTCAGGTGCCGCGGCCGGTAGCCGAGAGCGCGGAGGACGGCGAACTCACCAGCACGGTCCAGATAGGACACGGCGAGGCTTGAGATGAGGAACAGCGCGCCGACGACCAGGCTGATGGCCAGCAGGGTGTCGATGAGTCCGGTGAGTTCGCTGACCAGTTTGCGGGTGCCGTCGGTGGCGGCGGTCTTGGCGGTGACGCGGGCCACGCGCGGGTCCGCCGCGAGCCGGTCGGCGACGGCCGGGCCGGCCGCGGTGTACAGACCGGTGGCTTGCCCGGGCAGGCCGAGCAGGGCAGCCGCCTGGGGGTACGGCAGATACACGCGCTGGCCGGCCAGGGTCCGGGTGATCCCGGCGACGGTGAGGTCGATCTGGCCGCCGGCGGTGGTCAGCAGGACCTGGTCATCGGGGTGGACGCCGAGTTTGGTGGCGACCTGCTCGCTGAGCACAATGCGCCGGCGGTCGGGTGCGGTACCAGCGACAAGCGTCAGGTGCGAAAGCGCAGGGGTTTCGGTCAGGCCGACGAGTTCGACGTCGGTGCCGCGCCCGGCGGTGGCAAGGTGGGCCGGGCCGGTGACGACCGATTGCTCGGTGGCGCCGGCCGTGGTGGCTAGCGACCTGACATCCGTCAACGACAGCGGGCGGGCCAGGTCGACGCTGTAGGTCCAGTCCTGATGGGCGAACGCGGCGTCCACCGCCCGGTTGGCGGAGGTGGCGAGCACGGACAGGGCAGCGCCGAGGCCGATCGCGGCGGCCAGGCTGATCGCGGTCGCGGTGGTGCGTAGCGGGCGGCGCAGCAGGCTGCGCTGGGCATAGGCCAGGACCGGGCCACGGGACGCGGTGGCACGCCCGGCCCAGCCGGGAAGCCGAAAGGCCGGCGGGGTCTCGCCGCGCATCGCATCGCTGGGCCGTAGCCGGGCCAGCGCCGCGGCGGGAAGCCCGGCGGCGGTGACGGTGGCCAGCAGGGCGAGCCCCGCGGCCAGAAACAGGTACCCGACGTCATAGGTGTGGGTGATGACGGGGAACCCGACAGCGGTGGCGTACTCACCGGCGACCAGCCAGGCAACGGCCACGGCCGCGCCGGCGGCGACCACGGCGCCACCGAGGCCGAGGATTCCGGCCGGTGCCAGCACGGTGGCGACCACGGCGCGGCTGCGGTAACCCAGAGCCAGCAGGGCACCTAACTCGCGGCGCTGGCTGTACACCATCCGGTACAGGGTCAGCGCCAGCAGCAGGAACCCGACCGCCGCGAACACACCACCGAGAACCGGGGTGAACAGGCTGAACGAGTTGATGTCGGCGGTGGTGAACCGGTAGCTGAACTGGCCGCTGCGGGTGGTCTGGCCGGATGGGCAACCCCTGGCCGATCTGCGACGCGGCTGCCGGTGAAGGCAGGTCGGCAACCAGGTCGTTGGCCTGCCCAGCGAGGCCGGTCTCCCGCTGCAGGCCGGCCAGCGGCAGAAACAGGACGGCGAGGGATCCCGGCTGCGGCACCAAATATTGCGGGTCGGCGGTGGCCAGCAGGTACTCCGGGCTGCGGACCAACCCGCGCACATGTACCGACAGCGAATGTCCGGCCAGGGCGAGCCGGAGCATCGCACCCGGGTGCAACCCGGCCGCCCGAGCGAAGTCGGCCTCAACCGCGACGCCGGCCGGGTCGGCGGTTGACAGGTCCTGTCCGGACGTCACGGCCAGCCGGTTGATCGTCGTGGCCGGGTCCATGCCGACCACCTCGGCCGGTGAGCGTCGCCCGCTGGCCAGCTCGGCGGTGCCGTCGAGCACGAGCCGGGCCTGCGCGCGGGTGGCGCCGCCATCGCCGGCGTGGGCCAGCAGAGTGCCCGCGGACATCGGGCGGGCCAGGCGCAGGTCGATATCGGCCAGCCCCTGCTGGCGGTAGAAGGAGTCCCGGGTGGCTCGCACGTCGTGCAGGGCAAGGCCGATACCAACCGCCGTCCCAGGTCCGAGGCCTATCACCAGAACCAGCAGCACCGCTCGCCAGCCCATGACACGCACGTCGCGCAGCGCCTTACGCCCGTACCTCATCCGGCCCACCTCACCCCGGCTCACCGTCGCCGGCGATGCGCCCGCCGGCCAGCCGTACCGTTCGGCTCCCGGCGGCGGCCACCGTCGGGTCGTGGGTGACCACGACGAACGTGGCGCCGGTCTGCTCACCCAGCCGCCGCATCACGTCGATGACCTCACCAGCGCGGGCCTGATCCAGGTTGCCGGTCGGCTCGTCAGCCAGCACCAGACTCGGCGACTTTGCCAGTGCCCGGGCGATGGCGACCCGCTGCTGCTCGCCGCCGGACAACTGGGCCGGAAACTTCCCGGCGGCACCGGCCAGCCCAACCCGATCCAGGAAGGAGTGGGCCGTTGCCCGGGCCCGGTCGCGGGATACGCCGGTGACGGTGACCGCCGCTTCGACGTTCTCCACCGCGGTCAGCGTCGGCAGCAAGTTGTAGAACTGGAAAACGAACCCCACGTCCCGTGCCCGGTAGGCGGTCAATTCGGCGCGCCGAGCGGTGGTCAGGTCCCAGCCGCAGGACACGAGCCGACCCTCATCGGCCCGATCCAGCCCGCCGATGAGGTTCAGCAGGGTCGTCTTCCCGCATCCGGAAGGGCCGAGCAAGACCAGGAACTCCCCGGCCGCGATGTCCATCGACAAATCCTCGATGACCGGTTGGATCCCGCTCGCCGACCGGTACGCCTTGCCGACGTTCCTCAGCATCACCAGCGGACCCGCACCGCCGTCGGCCGCGCCGTCCGCACCCGCGGCGCTCGGCATCGTCACATTCCCGACCCGCGCACGGCTCACCGCTGCCCCCTTCCACCGGCCGGCTCGCGCGGCTCCGCGCCGTCGAGAAACAGCCGCACCACCAGGTCCGGAATCTCGGCCAGCGTCGGCCACACCCCTGCCGACCCCCAGTGCTGGACCAGCGCCAGTTCGCCCAGCCCGGTGAACACCAGCGCCAACTGGGCCAACGGCACGTCGGCGCGGATCTCACCCCGCTCCACCCCGCTGGCCAGGATCGCCTCCACCGCCTCAACGAACGGCGTCGCCGCCTCCAGCACCCGTGCGTGGAAGCGGGGATCACCCGACAGCGCCTGGCGCACCAGTACTCGCGCAAACGCGTCATGCTCGCGAGCCCATGCCACGTCCGACTCCACCACGGCCCGCAGCCGTACTCGCGTCGGCGCCTCCGCCGGCACCGACCGCGCCCCGGCCGCGGCCCGCTCGCAGGACTCGCTCACCACCGCGAGGAACAGCTCCTCCTTCGAGGAGAAGTAGTTGTAGACCGTCCCCTTGGCCAGACCGGCCGCCACCGAGATCTGGTTGATGTTCGCCCCGTCCAGCCCGTCCCGGGCGAACTCCGCCGCCGCCGCTTCCAGCAGCCGGGTCCGGTTGATGCTCTTCGCCTGCTCGGTAACCCGGATCATCCGACCACTCCAGCTATTATGGGTGACTGCCCACCCACAATAGTCGGTCCCGGCCGATCGGTCCAGGCGGTCATGGCGAAGCGCAGAGAGGGCGTGAGGCCGGCACGTGATCGACTCGACATGATCGACGACCACGGTCGCCGGGTGGTCAGGGCGAACCAGTCGTGACAAGTCCGGACCGCTGCATGGTCGTCACCGCCGGGGCGCTCGATGCCGACGGGTGGGAGGTTGGCCTGACGCGGGCGGCGCGCCGTCTCGGCACCGAAAGGTTCGCGGTGCGCTCCTCGAACGCCGCCGAGGACTTGCCGCAGGCGTCTTATGCCGGGTTGTACGAGACTTATCTGAACGTCACGGCCGACGGCTTGGGCGAGGCGGTTCGGCGGTGTGTCGCCGCCTCCGCCACCGCGCGCGTGGACGCCTACCACCAGCGGCGTGGCGGCACCGCGACCGCGATGGCGGTGCTGGTGCAGGCGATGGTCGAGCCAATGGCCGCCGGGGTGGCGTTCACAGCGCACCCGGTCACCGGCGACCGTGATCAGACAGTTGTCACCGCGGTGCCAGGCCTCGGCGAGTCGCTCGTATCCGGTGAAGCGGTGGGAGAGGAGTGGACACTTACCGCGGCCAATCGCCGCCTGACCCGCCCGATGCCAACCGGCAGCGGTGTGCTTACCGCCTCGCAAGCGCAGGCGGTCGCCGATTTGGCCCGGCGGGTGGCCGTGCGCAACGCCGAGCCTCAAGACATCGAGTGGGCGATCGACCGGGGCGGCAAGCTGTGGCTGCTGCAGGCGCGGCCGATGACGGCGCTGCCGCAGCCGGTGGCATGGACACCGCCGGGGCCCGGATTGTGGATGCGCAACTTCCGTCTCGGCGAGTGGCTGCCCGAGGCCGTCACTCCGCTATTCGCTACCTGGCTGCTACCGGCGTTGGAGACCGGGTACCTCGACGGGATGCATGCCGACATCGGAGTCCGGGTGCCGTTCCGGTACGCGCTGGTCAACGGCTGGTACTACAACGCGACCCCGATCCCGTCACCAAAATTGCTGGCCCGGGTGCTGTGGCACGGTCGCGGCCGAGCGGTGAAGATCCTGTACAACGCGCTGATCCGGGTCAGCCACGACCCGGCGGCGGCCGACCGCGTGGTGCTGTCCAGCCTGGACCGCCAGTGGCGTGATACCACCCTGCCCGCTTACCGCCAGCTGATCGCCAACGCCGAATCGGCGGTCAGCACCGCCACCCCCGCCGCCCTGATGCATCTGGTCGACCGACTCGGCCGGGCCGCCGGGATCTACCTGTGGTACCTAGCGGTCGTGGGTGGATCGGCGTGGAAGATGGAAGCCTGTCTGAGGCGGTTCTGCCGTCGGCACCTGACCGAAGTTCTGCCCGACGAGCATGCGGGTGCACAGATCCTGTTGCGCGGACTACCCGGCACCCAGCCGGTGGTGACCGCGTACGCCGTACAAAGCGCTGACTGGTACCACCCCGTCGCCGCCGAACTGCCCGCCCCGGCTTCCGCGCTGCCGGACGCAGGCCGCCGGCACGCGCACCTGGCCGAGGAACGCGTCGCGGCCGAGCACGTGTGCCGGGAAGCCTTGGCAGGTCAACCGCGCCTGTTGGCCGAGTTCGAGGGGCTACTGCAGGTCAATCAGCGGTACGCGGTCATCCGTGAAGAACAAGCCCGCGACTTCACCCTGGCCTGGCCGGTCCTACGCGCGTGCGCCCGTCGTCTGGGCGAGCACCTTGCGGCGGCCGGGGTCATCGAGACCGCCGAGGAGGTGTACTTCTGCACCCATGAGGACGTAATCACCGGCAGCGCCGGCCGGGGCGAGCCCATCAGTCGTGTCGTACGCGAACGCCACGAGCAGTGGCAGCGTAACCGCGCCCTGACCGCGCCGCTGACGCTCGGCCGGCCGGCCCGGCTGATCGGCGACGTGATCGACCGCGCCGCACAGGAAGCCCGTGGTCAACAAGAGGTCGGCGGCGACGTCATCGTCGGGCATCCGGCATCGGCGGGCCGCGCCACCGGCCCGGTCCGCATCGTGGATGGCCCAGAGGACTTCGACGACTTCAGCGATGGCGACGTGCTCGTTGCCAAAGCGACCGCACCAGCGTGGACGCCGTTATTCGACCGGGCGGTCGCCGTCGTCACCGACGGCGGAACGCTCGCCGCGCACGCCTCACTCGTCGCCCGCGAATACGCCATCCCCGCCGTCGTCGCAACCGGCAACGCCACCGCGCGCCTGACCACCGGCCAGATCGTGACGGTCGACGGTGCGGCCGGAACTGTCAGCCCTCATGATTGGCCTGGTGCCGACGCTCCAATCGCCTCAGCCGACCAGCGCGCGGGCGCTGGCTGATGTCCATCCCGGCAGTCTCGGCCGACCCCGTATCGCCGTGATAGGTGTGGTGGTGCCAGCGATGATGTGGCGATCACGCTTAAGACGTTCCGGTGGGCGTTCATCCGTCGGCACCCTCATGCCAGTGGCCAACAACCCGGCCTCAGCGCCGCATGTGGATCTGGGACAGGATGGAATCGTCGGTGATCTTTTCGTCGTCGGCCAAGAGCAGCACTTTGGAGAGGATGACGGTGGTCATCCGGTCCTCGTCGGCGAATGGCAGAAAGAGTCGCTTGTGCACCTGCCTGCCGAAGCCGGAGGGGACGACGCACAAGTATCCGCCGGGGTCGAGGTGGATGCTGGCCGCTGGTGAGGTGGACTCGGTAGGTTGCCCGGCTGCCGGTAACGATGGCGAAGTGGCCGTCAACTCGGATCCGGTCCAGGTTCAGGTCGTCAATGAGCGCCGTCAGCAGCGATGCCCGGCTTTCAGACATTGCTGACCAGGCGTACTGGTGCGGGGCTGTGGCGGCCACGGAGACCACTAGGTCGAGGTCCCGCATGACCTCGGACAACACGATCGGGGGCACGTCGGCCAGGGGTATAGACGTTTCCGCCGGCCGAGGACTGGACTTCGCCGAGCACGACGTCGGACATCCCGAAGTAGCCCTGTAGGTCGGCCCGGAGGGCTGCGGTCAGCGAACCTGCCGGTCTGGTCGCCTGGTAGTCGTCGTATTCACCGTGTACGGTCCGATCCCCGCCCGGACAACAGTTGCGCGGCCACCTTGCCGACGACGGTGTGCCCGGCAAAGCGCGATGAGGCGTCGCCGGCCGCTCGTCCGGCCGGGGTGAGCAGGTAAAGCTCGGAAACACCTGCTTTACGGGTTGGCGCAGCCGCCGGTGGACCACTCGGCCTGCCAACCGGATAGCAGATCCCTGGGTGGAGGAGCACCGGGTGCACTGCGGTGAGCGGGCCGGTGATGTCGACCTGGTCAACGAGCCCGATCCGGTCCGCGGCGTCGCGCCACAGCAGTGCCGGCAGCATCGCGGCGCCTGCGGGCAGTGTCATCAGCTGCACGAATTCCTCGGGAGTGAGCGTGCCAGCGGTGGCCACCAGCCGTTCGACGAGTCCGGTGCGTAGTCGCCGGGCCTGTTCGCGCAACGATTCTTGTCTCGAGCGGGCCGCGGCGTACTGTGGTGCCCGCCGAACGGCGGCCGGTACGGACTTGAGCGCCTTGCCCGCCCGAGACACCGTGATCGTTGGATCATCGCCGTCGAGTGAGACGATCAGCGAATAGTCGCCCATGCCCCAGCCGTCGGCGCCCGCGTCAGCGATCCGTGCCTCGCAATCCCATTCGAGCCGCTGTGCGTCGGCGAAGCCGCCGACCTGTGCAAGATGGTGCAGCGCCGTGTCGATCGCGGCAGCATGGCTGTGGCGGCGGTTCGGGCCGAGCTTGGGCCCGCGTTTGGCCACTTCGCGTAGCGCGAGATATCGGTCTAGCACCGACTCACCGTCGGCTAGTGGCAGCATTCCGAAAGCGGCGATGCCCGCCAAGGCGTTGGATTTGACCCGTTTCTCTACTGCGGCGCGGTTCCAGCCCATGACGGCGGCGACGATTTCGCTCGGTACCAACTCGAGTAGTTGCTTCGTAGCGGCGACTCCGGCCGCTTCCACCGCCGCCACGATTGCCGACCGGTTGTAGGCGACTGGCTGATATGAGGTGGTCCGCTCAATGAGGTCGAGCAGGGGGGCGGCGTCGGCGAGGCCAAACATGGGCAGCAGCGCCGCCGCGTCGCCGGCGGGTCGCCGCAACGCGAAGGCCCGTTGACGCTTCGCGTCCGTACCGGTACGCAAGTGCTCGACCAGGACCGCCCGCTCGGCGTCGGTGAGCTCCGCCGCGCCGATGTGCGCGGTGACCTGTTGGTCATGCTCGCCACCTAAGGCACGCAACACGAAACGCAGGCCGGTAGGCCGCAGGACCTTGGGCAGTCCGTTCCAGCCGACCCCGTCGGACAGCAGCCGCCAGGTGAGATCGTCGAAGATCGGCCGGACGGTGGGCAGGCTCTCGGCAGGCGGCGCGACGACGGTCTTGTCCGTCGGCGAGACGCCCAGCAGCGCGTATCCGAGGCTGAGGTCGTCGGTAAGCGCGTGCTCCACCGTCGGAGCATCGAGGGCGCCCAGCGCGTCGAGCGTGTCAAACGCTCGCACCACCGACTCTCGCCGCAGCACCCCCACTGGCGAGACCACCAATAGCCGCAACAGGCGAATGTCCCGATCCGCGACCGCCGCGTCCATGAGGGAGTCCCGGGCCGGTGCCGTGCGTGACCACTGGTGACCCACCAGCGCCGATAGATACGCACGGCGCGAGTCGCTGGATCGCGGGGTGTCAAGCACATCGGCCGGATCGGTACGGTTCGTAACCGGGTATGCCCGGTCGAAAGCAGCGTCGAGCACACTGCGCTGCTCGGCCGTGAGCTGGAAGTGGCCACCAGTGAGTGCCCGACCGGTATTGAGCGCTTTCGGGATCCGGACGGCCACCTCACGCATCCCCACGCGATCCCCGTCGCCGGCCAGCCGCTCCGCCTCCTCAACCAAAGCCTGGAGCCGGGCGGCTGCCTCGCCTACCCCGCACGGGTGGTCAGGGACGGGCTGCGCATCGGCGGCCACGGCTTAGCCCCCGACCAACGGCGTCAGCCGGCACAAAGAGCACTGGCTCCCCAACGCGAACTCTCACCGGATCATCCAACGAGTCCAGCTGTCGCCCGCCGCAGAACACCGCGAAAACACCACGGCTGTACGCCCGGATCGCGCGCGCGACCTCCGCCTCCTCGTCCGGCTCGTCGTCCGGTTTCACGCCGGACTCCGGACCTTGACCGCCCCGGAGGCCGCCATCGTCCGGATCTCGTCCGGCGTCAAATACTGCCCGATCCAGCATCGCCTGAGCCGAAGCCATGTCGGTCCTCGTCACGTTGATCTGCTCGACCACCGCATGTCGGATCAACTCGCGCAAGGTCGTCGTCTCACCCGTCAGTTCGACGAACACGGCAGGCAGCGCCGAACCCACCGCGCCTGGCACCTTGCTGCGAACCTCCACCTGCACCGGCCCACCTCCAGTGGCGAGCCTATCGAAGATCAGCCGATCCCCGGCGCCCGTCAAAGCCGAGTCTCGGCGGCCGGGCATTCACTCCCGGACCTACTGAGCGTGATTGCGCCGTACGGGCCGCGGCTTTGCGGGCCGTTGCAGCCGGAAGTCCAAATGGTGACGTGCGTCCATGGTCAACTATTTGCTGTACCACGGCGTGCGCTCCGGCTCCTACTTCCTGGGGTTCGAGGCCGGGTAGGTGGACCGTCGCGGCGCAGCCCGGCGCAACGTGCATGTCGATCGCCAGCTCCGCGTCTGTGAAAGTCCAGCTGATGGCATCGTCCGGTCGATCTCTACGGCCATATTTCATTCCACTGTGAAACCGCCCCGTGTGGCAGTCTCTCGAAGCCATCCAAGCCAGGCCACCCATAAGGCGTCGCCCTCCAACTCGCTGCGCAAGCTCGGAGACGAGGCATTGTAGTGGCCTAAATGCGCCCTCGATTTCCTTCGTGCTGCCTCAGCCATGGGCCATTGCTGGTCAGCTTGAACGAGGGATTCCGACCATTCCGGCGACCGTCTGGGCCGACGCCGCCCGCTCGGCTTGGTCATCAGCGTCCCGCCGGCCAGGCTCCGCAGACCGCCAATCGTCAATGCCGTCGAAGGGCCAGTTAGGAAATCGGTCCGGGGTTGCCTCGAAGGTCATCCCCAAGCGACGCATCGTGTCACGACAGAAGCCCATGCCAGCTAGGTTCAATGGAACTGGTAGGGCTCCGCGCGTGACAAGTACTCCATCGCGCATGGCGGGGTGTGCACGCACGCAAAGTCCAGGTCGGTGCATGCTAGGTAGCGGGCGCGAGCTGCCGCCGCTCGGTCGGGTAAGTCAACCCACTCCAGGTCGTACCCCATAGACCCCCTCGCGGCCGGCGAGCCCAGAATGCCACGGGCAGCACGCCCAAGCCGAGTTTGTTTCCCGAGGATGGCTACCAGGGTGAGGCCGCCGAGCTGTCTTCGTCAGCGCACGCGGAAGACGGGTCCGCGTGGTGTGAAGGGCAGCCGGGCGGCTTCGGGTGTGAGGAAGGCGTGTTCGCGCCGGACGCGTAGCACGTCGCAGTATCCGTCGGTGATGATCAGTATCGGTGCGGTCGGCGGGAAGTCTTTGGCTCGTTCCAGCAAGTTGATGCCGGGTTGTAGGACGGTGCCGCCGCGACCGCGTACGCGAACCCGGCCGGCGATCTGTTCCACTGGAACGTATCCGGCGTCGTAGGGGTAAGCGTCGCAGAACACGACCCGAGCAGCGGGCACGTCGCGGGCCACTGCGTATGAGGCGATCGCGCCGAGCGCCTTGCCGAGCAGTTCGTGGTTCATCGAGCCGGAGGTGTCCAGCACGACGCCGAAGGTGCACCGAGCGACCTGCTCGTCCGGCCATCGCCAACCGGGCCTGGGGATGTCTGGCGTGGCGGCCTGCCGTCTGGACGGCCGCGCGTACGAGCGAATCCGCTCAGGGGCGGGCACGTACTCGTCGAACCAGCGCGCGAGTTGCGCATCCCAGGGCAGGGGCAGCTGCTCTAGTACCCGGATCTCGGTGACCAGCCCAGCGGGCAGGTGGCCGCGGCCTTCTGCCTGGTGGTACGCGTACCCGGTCAGCAACGCCCGCCGATAGAAGTCGTCAAGGTCGACGCCACGACCCGCCGTGCCGGTCCAGGGCAATGGCTCACCGAGCACATCGCCGAGCCCGGTGCCCCGCAGCGTGGCGAGCTTGCGCAACCTCCGCAGATCGGTGGCGATCTGGTCGTACACGGCCTCAGCGGACATGCCCGCCAGATCGGGGTCATAGAGCAGGCCGTCGGGCATTTCACCGACACCCATCTCGACCAGCCAGCCGTTGATGACATAGTCCGCCGCGACGTTCCACAGGTACGGATCGCGAGCGCCGGCCCGATCGCCGTGGCGCAACGCAGCGTGCAGCATCTCGTGCGCCAAAACGAACCGCCACTCCGGAACCGGCATCGTGTGCAACGGGTTGAGGTAGATCTCGCCGGCGGTCGCCGAGACTGCCGCGACAGTGATATCCCAGCTCCGCGCCAGGTCGGCGTCCGCGACCAAGGTGAACCGCGACGCAAGAGCACCCAGCAGCGGAAAGGACGATAGGAACCAGGCCATCGCCAGATCCCACGGTCGGCGGCGGCCGGCCGGATCGGTGAGTGACATGCGGGCCCCGCCTGCGACGTCCACCGCCGCCGTCGCGGCGCCGGACAGTCCAATGGCGAACTGCTCAGGCCAGTCCGGCAAGGTTCGGGCGGCCGGCTCGCCCGGGCGAGCCCGGGATGGTAGGTCAACCAGATCACCGCCGGTCCCGCCGGTTCCACAGTTGATGAACTGCGCCGGTACGCCCGCCTCACGCCACTGCCGCAGGAGCACCGCCTCGTCCGTGGTGGGTAGCTCGGCCGGGATCAGCATCGGCTCGGTACCCAGCTTGACCGCGCGCTGGAAGCGGGTCACGGCAAGGCACGCGGAGCTGGCATACGCCGCGTCGGTCGCGTACCGATCGGGTGCAAGGTGCCCGAACCCGAGATGCAATAGGCAATGGGCGAGTACCCAGGTCCATTGACTTACATCCAGCCGGTGCGCCCGGCTGGCCCGGATCAGCCCACGCGAGTCGACGTGCGCCATGGCCTGGACGGCGGCCAGCCGACCGTCCTCGACCAGCACCGCCCGCGCACCGGCCCACTGCCAGGGCCCGGCCTGGAAGCTCAGTAATGGGCCGAACATGGGGTGCGCGACCAGTTGTTGCCAGGCAGCCTGGAACGCTTCCAGGTTCGGATCGCGTGGCCGAGCTTTCTTCTTCGCCATGGCGTTGGCCGTATCAGGCCCGGACCGCGACCAGCCGGGGCAGGTCGCGGCTGACCTCAACCAGAAACCACGCGGGCAACACCGGGGCACCGTCCTCGTCAGTGGCGATCACCATCTGCGCGCACTCCAGCGAGATCTCCGCGAGTCCGACCAGCAGTGCCTTGGCTCGGTGGGTGAACTGACGCACCGCCGGCGAGGCGTGCTCCTTGGCCGCCGGCAGGTCCTTGACCAGCCGCGCCCGGAACGTCTCAGCCAGAAAGTACAGCAGGTCTCGGTCCAGCGCGCCGGCCGGCCAACCCACGTCACCCCGGATCACCGCATCGAGCCCGTACCTGTGCCGCACGATCTTCACGTACCCGCAGAACCCTGCCGCGTGGCTCGGACTCAAAGTGCCACCGGCCAGCAGTCGCAGGGTCTGCTCGTCGATGCCGTCGCCGTAAGAGCGCAACACATCCGAGAGCATGTGCCAGCTACGTGGGGTGGAGAACACCTCCTCGATTTTCGGCGGATTCACCCACAACTGGTCCGGGCGCTCGGTCAGATAGTCGACGACCCAGGGGTGGATCCCGCCGCCACCCGCCCACGCCAGCCAGTCATCGGCGCTTGCCCGCAGATGCACATGCACCAACCGGTTCACCAGAGCCGACGCCATCGGCCGGGCCAGCGCATTATCGGATGCCCGGTTACCCGCCCCGATCACGATCGAACCGGCAGGCAACTCATACGCGCCGATTCGTCGATCCAGGATCAGCGAGTAGAACGCCTTCTGCACCTCCGGCGTCGATGCGTTCAGCTCATCCAGAAACAGGCAATACGGTTTGTCCCGGGCGATTGCCTCCGGCGGAGCGAACCGGCTACGGCCATCCCGCAGTTCTGGTACGCCGATCAGATCCTCCGCCGCAAGCTGCGTACCGACCAGCGTGACGCAGTCGAGCCCGAGCGAGGCGGCGAACTCCCGCACCAATGAACTCTTGCCGATCCCCGGCGCGCCCCAAACGAACACCGGGCGGACCACAGCCACGTGCAGCAACAGATCCGGCAGCTGGGCCGGGGTCACCGTGAACGCAGACTGCATGCCGCACATCCTGCCGGGATCGACCGTCCCGGCGCATCCCAATACTCCGCGCGTGGCCGCTGACAGCCGGATTGGCGGGCGGTCAACTCGGCTGTAGGTGTCTGGGCGACTTGGGGACGGCCGGTTGCGACAAGAAACCTGGTCGATCCTGGTGGTCGGGTACGCCTACGATCTGCGGGTGTTCCTGCGGAAGCGTTCGGGCGATGTGTTCGATATCCACCTGACGGTGTCGGGCATGCCGGAGAATGTCGAGGCGGCGGCTGCTCGCCTCGGCCTGAAGTTTGTACAGATCGAGCTGTCCCGGGGCGTCAACCGTTACCAGCCGATGCTGACCGGGACTATCAGAGGCAGCCTCGACGACGCGGCTGCCGCGCTCCGGGCATGGGACCGGAAACTGCGGGCCGCGAACATCTGGGTACGACGGCGGAAGATCGAAGCGGCTCCCTGGAATGCAGGCGTCCCTGCCGACGATGGTGTGGTGCAAGCGCCGGGCCGCTACTTCGAGCACCACGTGAAGGTGCTGTTGGCGCCGAGCGATCTCAGTGAACTGAGCCTGGTCGCGGCTGGGTGTGGTGCCCATACGTCGCGAAATGCGCGACGGACCCGCGATGATGGCATGGAGGAGCGCTTCGTAACTCTGCGCTGCTTCGGAGTGGGCCTGCCGACCGCCTCGGCCCATCTCGACCGCTTGATCGCCGCGTTGGACGCAGCCGGACTCCAGCGGCTGGAGACCGAGAGCGAGTACGTCATGGTCGATGACAACCTCGGCCATGATGCCGATTGGCTGCCCGACGCTCAGTTGCGCGCTGAGCGCGCGGCCGACTTTCCGCGCAGCTACCTTCCCGTGGCGCGGGCGGCTGGCGTGCGTCAGGAGCGGGTTTTCGAGCCGGCTCTGACGCACTTTCGCAATGCGTTCACCGCCGGCGAGCCGGTGTTTGACGACCCAGAACTCGGCGCCAACTGGCGGTTGCGGCAACGTCTGGCCCTCGACCTTGTTCTGACCGCTGTGGCCAACTCGGAATACGCGGACTATTTGGTGTTGCGAGGCGGGATGACGATGCGGCGGTTATGCGGCAATGAGGCTGAGGAACCACGCGATATTGACCTGGTGGTTACCGGTGGTGCCAGTCATGAGGTGCTCGGTGGCATCATCAGCGCGGTTCGAAGGCTCGACGATCCTGCTATGCGGTTCGCCGACGCCGTCAGTACGGACGAGATTTGGACGTACGAGCGCGCGGAGGGCCGGCGTGTCGTGTTCACCTGGCATGCCGCCGGCCTGCCGCCAGGCACCGTGCAAGTCGATGTGGTGTTCAATGAGCCGCTGCCACGCGCGTGTGAGCGCTACCCGATCACGGGCACGGCTCACACGATCGCATCAGTCGGAGCCGAACTGGCGTTGGGCTGGAAGATCATGTGGCTACACAGCGACTGGTACCCGCAGATCAAGGACCTCTACGACGCGGTGATTCTCGCCGAGCGTACGACCATCGATCCAGCGCTTGTCGCCGAGTTGCTTCAGGACGACCACGGCCCGAACGTCGCCTTCGAGCCGGCCATGGTGCTGGATTGGACCTTCCGCGACGACGCGAACGCGATCCGTTGGTCCCCGGTCGAGATCGACGACTTGAAACTCCGACTGTACGAGGCTCTCACACGCAGCTGGTGATTGCGCCTCCGCGGCATGTACGCGAGCACCACGAGTGCGCGTGCTTGGGGGCCGCGAATTCGATCTTGCAGAAACTCTTCCGATTGAAGATCCTGACGGTCGCTTCCGCTGCCTCCCAGAGCCGGTTGTCCCCGGTTCAAGGTCTGGAACCGCCTGTCAGCGGCTAGCCTGAGGTGAAAACTTGTGGGCCGCTTGCCGCCTATGGGGAGGCCGTCATGCGGAAACTCACCACCTCCATGCTGTCGTGGCGGACAGGCTGGCGGGCCTACGAATATGTCCGCAACAGCCTGTGGATCGTCCCGCTTCGTCATATGCGTCCTGGCGATCGCCGGCGGGCTGCTCTCACCTCGGTTCGACGAACACACAACCGCCACGATCGGCATCCACTTCGGCGTCGACGCCGCACGCAGCGTGCTCGGTTCGATCGTCGGCGGGATGATCACGTTCACCGGCTTCGTGTTCTCGATCCTGTTGCTCGCCGTCCAGTTCGGATCAAGCCAGTTCTCGCCGCGAATGCTGCGCCGATTCCTGCGCGATCCCGAGCACGAAGGCGGCGCTCGGGGTCTTCATGGCCACTTTCGTCTACGCGCTGACCGTCCTCCGTGTCGTCGGCACGAGTGCAACGAGAACTTCGTACCGGACAACTCGATCTCGGTCGCGGTTCTGCTCCTGCTGTCCGAGCATGCTGCTGTTCCTCCGCCTGATCACCCGTACCACGCAGGGCCTGCGGGTAGCGGCGGTGCTCGGCGAACTCGGCCGCGACGCCCGCCGGATCGTCGACCGCGTCTATCCGGATCCCGCACCCGACGACGACCAGCCGACGACGACGATAGCCGACGGGCCGATCCGGTACGGTCACCTATGCCGGCCGGCCGGGCATCGTGCAGAGCATCGACATTCATGCCCTCGTCCAGCGGGCGGCCGCCGCCGGCGCCATTGTCGAGTTCGTTCCTCGCTTCGGCGACCTCGTCGACGATGGCTACCTGCTGTTCCGGGTCCACGGCGACGCCGGCCACATGCTCGACGATCGTGGCTGCGCGGTACCGTCGCGACCGGCGACGAACGGACCATGCGTCAGGATCCGGCTTTCGGCTTCCGCCTGCTCGCCGACATCTCGGCCAGGGCGCTGTCGCCAGGGGTCAACGACCCGACGACCGCCACCCAGGCGCTCGACCAGATCGAACTGCTGCTGCGCCAGCTCGGTGGCCGACGTCTGTCCCCGGGCGTCGGCCGCGACCGCCACGGCACCGTCCGCCTGCACTATCCCGTGACGATATGGGAGGACTACCTGCAGCCTGGCCATCGATGAGACTCGCCAATACGGCGAGGGCTCCGTACAGGTCATGCGACGTCTACGGGCGCTGCTACATAACGTGCGGGACGCCGTCCCCGACGAGCGCAAGCCCTCGGTCGACATGGAAATCGCCATGCTCGACTCGGCCGTGACGCGCGTATTCAGTGAAGATGGCGATCGGCGCGCAGCAGTGGCGAGTGATCCGCAGGGCCTCGGCGCCACATATGTTGGCCCCCGATCTCACTGATCAGGCCAGATGACTGGCGTGTGGTTTGGCCATGAGGGCGGCCTTCACACGTGCGAGCTGGGACTTCGACGTGACCAGTGAGACATGACGCAACAGCCACGCGCAGCCTGCGCGGCGATTGCGCGTCACGGCTGCATCGTGACCGGCCGCGGACGATGGACGCCGGCTTGCGATCTGGTCGGCCAGTCGTCGGAGCCCATCTGCGGCGGCGCTCAGGAGGCTGTCCTCGACATCGTCGAGGAAGGCGGGAGGTCTGCGTGGACATGACGGCCGGCGGCGGCCTGGACGTCGACATCACCATCGGTTCGTCGTTTCAGCCGCAGACCGTCGACCTTGCCGCCGGGAAGTTCGGCCGCCCCGAACTCAGGCTCACTGAGGGTTGGACGCTCAAGGGGGTGGGCGTTGCCATCATCAAAGCCGTCGACCGCAAGAGCCTTGTGCTTTTTGTGCTCATCCTCGTCGTGTGCGCGCTGTTTCTGGTCAACGCCGTGACAGCGGCGGTCCGGGAACGACGTCGGGAACTTGCCGTACTGGCCTGCCTTGGCTGGCGTAGACGTCGGCTGGCCGCCCTGATCGCGGAACCATGATGGCCCTGACCGGCCCGTCCGGCTCCGGCAAGTCCACCCTGCTGCATCTGATCGGCGCCATCGAAAGGGCAGACAGCGGGCAAATCATCACGAACGGTGTCGACGTCCACGCGCTCAAGCGGGCCCGACTCGCCTCGTACCGGCGCGGCCTCGGGTTCGTCTTCCAGCGCTACCACCTGTTGCCGACGCTGACGGCGCTGGAGAACGTGATCTGCCCGTGCTGCCCTACCGGACCTCGTTCGACAAAACAGCTCGCGCCCGCGAACTACTCGCTGCCGTCGGACTCGACGGACGCGAACGAGCGCTGCCATCCCAAATGTCTGGCGGACAGCAGCAGCGGGTGGCGATCGCCCGGGCTCTGATCAGCAGGCCGCCGCTGCTGCTGGCTGACGAGCCGACCGGCAACCTCGATTCGAAGACCGGCACCGAGATCCTCGACCTGCTCACCGAACTGCACACCCGGCACCGAATGACGATCATCGTAGCCACTCACGAGCAGGCAGTCGCGTCCCGCTGTGCTCGCCTTGTGCGACTACGGGACGGTCAGATCATCGACGACATCGACCTGTCCGGAGGCGACAGCCCAGCCGACACACTTGTGCGCGTCAGCCGACTACGGATCTAACAGTCGTGCGCCGGCGGGCACACGGCGCCTCCGCACCGATGACACCGGAGTCGGCTAAACAAGTCAGCCAGGCGGCCGTCGTGGCACGTGCCTGTTCCGGCCAAGGAGCGCATCGACGACATCTACCCGGTCGACGACGGCGTGCTCTGGTTTGACAACCAGCATCGGGGCAGCCGGCGGCGCGCTGTACCGCAGCGACGACGAAGGTGCCCACTGGAACCGCCTGGCGGTCGCCACCGGCTGACCTTCGATGCTGGGGAACCTGTTGCCCGACTCGGCTCAGTCGATTCGCGCCGGTGTCGAGTAGTCCGGCCACCACATTGCCGCATCGACGGCGGCTTCGATATCCGCACTCGATGGCTTCGCGACGCCCGACTCGTTCGCCTCGCGCGCGACGGCGACCGCGATCGCTCGGGAAATTGGGCGCAACTGGGAAAGTGGCGGGTATAGGGCGCCTTGTTCGACCCGCTCGCCAGGGGTGAAGTCCGCTAGCGTCTTGGCCGCCGCGAGGAACATCGAATCTGTGATCTCGCGAGCGCGTGAGACGATCGCACCCAACCCGAGGCCGGGGAAGATGAAGACGTTGTTGGCCTGCCCTATCACCCGGGTTGCGCCGTCTACGCAGACGGGGTCGAACGGGCTTCCGGTGGCGACGAGTGCCCGGCCATCGCTCCATGTGAGCACGTCTGCGGGGTGGGCCTCCGAATTTGCGGTCGGGTTCGATAGCGGCAGAACGATCGGCGTCGGGACTTGTCGCGCCATGTCACTGATCGCGGCCTGCGAGAACGTGCCAGCCACGCCGGTGGTGCCGATGAGGATGGTGGGTGCCACATGCCGGACGACCGTCTCCAGGTCGTAGCACGCGTCGGCGTCGGCCCGCAGGCCGAGCCTTGCCATGTCGGCCCGTGGCAACGCGTACGCCCGCTTGTCCTCGTCGGTCCGATCGCGCCCCTCGAAGAGCAGGCCGCGCGAGTCGAGCAGGACTATCCTGCCGAGGACGTCGCCGACGGAAGCGCCGTCGCGTTGCATTGCCGCCGAGAGGAGGCCGGCGATGCCAAGTCCGGCGGCGCCCGCGCCGAGGATCACGATCCGCTGGGCGGACAGTGGCTCGCCGCGGTCGCGCAGCGCCGCGTAGATGCCACCCAGCACGACGGCGGCGGTGCCCTGGATGTCGTCGTTGAAGCTGGTGACGCGCAGGCGGTAGCGGTCGAGGACCGAGAAGGCGATGTTCTTGAGGAAGTCCTCCCACTGCAACACGGCGCGCGGGAAGACGTCGACCACCGCCTCGACGAAGGCCTCGATGAAGCGGTCGTAGGCGTCGCCGCGCAGGCGGCGGTGCGGCCAGCCGAGGTAGTACGGGTCGTGGCGCAGCTCGGCGTTGTCGGTGCCGACGTCCAGGCTGATCGGCAGGCACTGGCGCGGGTGGATGCCGGCGGCGGCGGTGTAGAGGGCGAGCTTGCCGATCGGGATGCCCATGCCGCCGGCGCCCTGGTCGCCGAGGCCGAGGATGCGCTCGTTGTCGGTGGCGACGATCAGCCGCACGTCGGGGTGCGGCGCGTTGCGCAGCAGGGCCGGGATGTCGTCGATGTCGTCGGGGGTGATCCAGATGCCGCGCGGTTGACGCAGGATGTGGCTGAAGTCCTGGCACGCCTTGCCGACCGTCGGTGTGTAGACGATCGGCATGAGCTCTTTGATGTTCTCGACGAGCACGCGGTAGAACAACATCTCGTTGCGGTCGTGCAGGGCGGCGAGGCCGATGTACTTCTCCAGGTCGTTCGCCTTGGCTCGAATGTGCTCGAGTTCGAGCGCCACCTGCTCGTCGGCTCGACAGGGCGCGCGGTGGTAACAGGCCGCGCAGTCCGAGGGCCTCACGTTCGTCCTCGGCTGAAGGCCGCGTCCCGGTTTTTTGATGGGTCGGCCAGCAGCCCGCGCCGCCGTAGACTCTGATCTTCTGTTAGCCCCGCACTGGACACCATTGCCGGCATTTGCGCCACGCCGCTCATGTTTCCTCCGATAGAGATGGTTACCGCAGTACAGCGTGCACGGTGTGGCCGTTCGGGGGCAGTGCTGATCGGCCAGCGGCGACGTGCCGTTAGCCCCTGTGGTGGCCGGGAGATTCCGTGCGGCGGACAAGCGCGCGGTGCGCCGAGGAGGCGAGAAGCGGCCGCGACGGGCGGTAGGCCCGTCGCGGCCGCGGCCTGTATCGCTATGCGGGCGTGGCGTCTTCGGCACGCGCCGTGTGCCGGTCGTCGCTGCCCTCGAACTCGGTGTACGTGTACGGGTTCGGAATGCGCTCACGGTCGGGCAATTCCGGCGTCATCGACTCACGGAACGCTTGCTCGCCCATGGTCGACCGGGCGTACTCGACAGTGTTGCCCACAGCGCCCTTGGCGGCCTGCAGGTCGACGCCGACGAGCGCGCCTTCATGCTTGACCATCTGGCCGTTGACCAGAACGGTGTGCACGTCGCCACGCCCGGCCTGGTAGACCACGGTCCCGTACGGGTGCAGGATCGGGTACATAGCCGGCGAGTTCTCGTTCTTGATGAGCAGGACATCGGCGCGCTTGCCAGGGGTCAGTGAACCGATCTTGTCGGCCAGCCCGAGCGCCGACGCTCCGCCCATCGTCGCCCAATGCACGACCTCCTCGGCCCGCAGCTTGTTGTGCACCACGGTCTCCCCGCGGCCGTGCGCTTCCAGGTGCTCGCGAGAGCGGTCCGCCGACAGCGTCGCGCGCATCGCGGAGAACAGGTCGGCGCTCCACCAGACGCTCGTGTCCATCGATAGCGACACCGGGATCCCGTGCTTGCGCAACTCCCACGTGGGGGGATATCCCTGTCCGGCGCTTTGCTCGCTCTCCGTGGACACCGAGGCGGCGCCGCCGGTGGCGGCGATGCGCTGGTACGAGTCCTGCGTGAGGGTCGCTGCGTGTACGTACGTGACGTCCGGCGTCATGAAGCCGTGCTCCCACATCAGCCGGATGCTGTCGTCGTTGGTCGCGCCCCAGACGCCGGCGTGCGTGGTGACCTTCAGTCCCAGCTCGCGAGCCGCCTCGAAGGCGCCCTTCTCCGGGAATGCCGGGTCGGCGGTGACATCGAACGCGAGTTGCAGCCCCTGCATGTCGTCGGTGGCGGTACGCGCGACGAACGACCGGAACTCCGGGCTGTTCGTCCACTCCCACGGGGCACCGAGCAGGTTGCCGTACGCGAGGACGGACCGGCCGGGTGCGGATCGCAGCGCATCCAGCGCCGCCTCGCCGTGCTCGACTGTCTGGAGTCCGTGCGACCAGTCCAGGGTGGTCGTGACACCGGCGTCGACGGCTTCGATCGCGGAGAGCCGGTTGCCCGCTGCGATGTCCTCCGGCCGGAAGATCTTTCCCCAGGTCAGGTAGTAGAAGACGAAGTACTGGGTAAGCGTCCAGTCGGCGCCCAGGCCGCGCAGCGCGGTCTGCCACATGTGCCGGTGGGTGTCGATCATGCCGGGCATGACGATGCCACCGCTGGCATCGATCTCGACAGCCCCCTCGGGGACCTCAAGGTTGGTGCCGACAGCGGTGATGGTGTCGCCGGTGACGAGTACGTCGCCGTTTTCGATGATTCCGGTGCCGTCCATCGGCAGCACCGTGGCGTTGCGGAAGACCAGCGGGCGGCCTGCGTTGACGGCCTCTATCTGTTCAGGGTTCACGGATTGACCTCTTTGTCGGTTGAGAGAGTCGGGACTAGGTGGTTGCGGCGGGCGGCGTGGCCCCGGTGCATTCACCAGCGGCGCCGGGTCGGCACCCAAGGCCGGTTGGGCTGATTGGGTTGATTGGGCTGGTGGGTGGGTTAGGTGGAGGTGGCCGGGTCGCCGCCGGCGGCCATGGCATCGGATCGCAGCGCGGCGCGTCTGCGCATCAACATCGGCACCGCGGCCAGGACACCGAGCACGATCGCAGCGACCGACCACCAGAGGTGCCCGAACGTGGTCAAGCCGAAGGCCCGGTCAAGGCTGTACCTGCCGGGCCCGGTCAGGGCGATGACGGCGGCGAGGAGTGCATATACCACCGGCACCTCGTTGCCGCCGAGGTGCGCCCACAGTCCGTTGCGAGCGGCCGGTGAAGCGGCCACCAGCATGGTGCCGATGAGCAGCGCGCAGCCGCCCGGAGTAATCAGGCCCAGAGCGACGGAGCCGAGGCCGAGCAACTCGCACAGGCCGGCTACCACCGCTAGCTGCGCACCCGGCCGGAAACCCCAGGTTTCGAAGAGCTTGCCGGACCCGCCCGGCCCGCCACCGCGGAACCAGCCGAACAGCTTCTGGGTGGCGTGGCCGAACAGCAGGGCGGCGAAGCCGAGCCGCAGTACCAGCAGGCCGACGTCCACGCCCCTCATGTCGCGACATCCGGGTACGGGAGGGTCATGTGCGCGAGCTTCGCGGCGTAATCGAGCTGCATGCCCAATGGCTCGGAGAAGTCGCGCTCGAACATCGCGATCCACAGCGTCAGCGTGAGGAACGGGTGCGCCCCCATGGTGAACAGCGCGACGTGGTCGTGCCGGCTGAGTGCATCCCGCTCGGCGTCGGTGAACGCGAGCCACGTCGACGCCTCCCCGGCGTGGCAGTTCAGGATGCGGTTGGCCTGCTCGGCCTCCCACCAGCGCACGGTTCCGACCGGATCGCCCCGGTAGCGCTCCACCAGCTCCGGGTCGCGATCGACGGTGAACAGGAACTTGTCGACGAGGTACTTGCTCACTGCGCGACTCCGTTCGGGTACCAGGTGAAGTAGGCCTCCATGGTGTGGAACAGGTCGAGGTTGTCCGCGTAGTCGGCCTTGTGGTACCCGGCGACGCCCATCATCAGCATGAAGTCCATGAATCCGTGCGTGGCGTTGCCGGGTGCGTGCAGGCTGTCCAAAGTCACGTTGGCCAGGCACGCGTCGATGTCGCCGTTGGCTATCCACTCGACCGCCTTGGCATCGAACTCCGGATCCGGACCGTGCGGCCCGAATTGGCGTGGCCCGCCGAGTTCCAGCGACAGGTGGCCGGTGCCGACGACAGCGACACGCAGGTCAGACGGCCACGCGTCGATCAGCTCACGCAGCGTCCGGCCCAGCTTCACGAATCGCTCCGGTCGGGGCAGGGGCGGGGCGAAGATGTTGGTGTAGATCGGCACCACCGGCAGGTCGTTGTTCGGCCGCACCGTGATGATCGGGCATGTGATGGAGTGGTCGACCCGCAACTCGTTGGAGAACGCCAGGTCGAACTCGCGGTCGATGCCTTCGCGCAGGATGTACGCGGAGAGCTCCTCGTGCCCCTTGAGCAGCAGCCGGGGCAACCCGAACTCGCGCTCCTCGTTGTAGTAGTTTGCGTCGTAAAACGGCGCCTTGCCGACCAGGAACTGCGGCATGTTGTCCAGCCACAGCTGGTGGAAGTGGTCCGAGCCGACCATCACCAGTACGTCCGGCCGGGCCCGAGTCAGGGTCTCGCGGTAGGCCTCCACCTTGCGTACCCACTCGGCGGCGAACGGCGGCGCTTGATCCGGCTCGTCCCGCAGTACCTGACTGGTCTTGTAGAAGAACGGGTGGTGCGTAGTGGCCAGAATCGCCACGAGTTCAGCCATCGGCAGGTCCCTTCACCACACAACCTTGTGGGCCGTGCCCTTCGCTCTTCCCCTTGCTATGGGCGCGCCCAAGTAATCGCGTACAGTTGTCCGTCTAGCGGTCGAGATTTGACGATGCTCCGTCGGTAGCGGCGGTGTCAAGAGGCGAGGAGTGCGACAAATGGCCGGACGCGGTGTCGGACCCGACTTCGTGGAGGCCCTGGCACGCGGCCTCGACGTGCTCACCTGTTTCAGCGAGAAGCGGCCCCGCATGACGCTGGCCGAGATCGCGGTGGAGACCGGCCTGGCCCGCCCGACCGCCCGGCGCCTGCTGCTCACGCTGGAGGAACTCGGGTACGTGCGTGCCGATGAGGGCACCTTCTCGCTGACTCCGAAGGTGATGCGGCTGGGCATCGCGTACGTCGGCTCGCTGGGTCTGTGGGATGTGGCGCGCCCGCACCTGACCGCGCTGGTCGCCCAGACCCACGAGTCGTCGTCCATGGCACAGCTAGACGGTTCTGACATCGTCTACGTGGCCCGGGTGGCGGTGCCGAAGATCATCACGCTGCGAGTGTCCATCGGAACCAAGTTCCCGGCGATCGTGACCTCGCAGGGAAAGGTGCTGCTCGCCGCGCTCGATCCGGAGCGCCTGGAGGCGGTGCTGGCCGAGCCGAGCCGGTCCGGTCTGCCGCCGTTCCCGGCGCGCGCGACCTCGGAGATCGTCAAGGAGTTGATGACGGTGCGCGCCCGCGGCTGGGCGCTGGCCGACGAGGAACTGGCGCCGGGGGTTCGCTCCATCGCCGCGCCCGTACGCGACGCCTCCGGAACCGTCCGTGCCGCGATGAACGTGACCGTGCACGCCGCCGAGACGAGCGTGGAGAAGCTGGTCAACGAGCATCTGCCGCGGCTGCTGCGGACGGCGGGCGACATCAGCGCGGACTGGTCGCTGTGGGAATCGGGGCCGCACGTCGAGGTGGACTCGGTCGCCGCGGCCAGTGAGCCTGCCGCTTGACACCGGCGCCAGCGTCGGTGAAGTCTGGCGGACAGTTGTCCGTATGCCGTCGGAAGGTATCGAAATGACTGAGGTGACCGGGCCTCTCGCTGGCATCGTCGTGGCCGACTTCAGCCGGGTGCTCGCCGGGCCGTACGCCACCATGTTGCTGGCCGATCTGGGCGCCGATGTGATCAAGGTCGAGTCGCCGGCGGGTGACGACACCCGTCACTGGGTTCCGCCGACCAGGGGCGACGTGGGGACGTACTACCTGGCCATCAACCGCAACAAACGATCCATCGTGCTGGATCTGGCTGACGCCGGCGATCTCGCGGTCGCGCATGCGCTCAGCGGTCGCGCCGATGTGATGATCCAGAACTTCAAGCCCGGTGGCCTGGACAGGTTCGGCCTGGACTACGCGTCGGTGCGGGCCCGCCGCGAGGATGTCATCTACTGCTCGATCAGCGGCTTCGGTTCCGGCGACGGGGCCCGGCTGCCCGGCTACGACTTGCTGGCGCAGGCGGTGTCCGGCCTGATGAGCCTGACCGGCTCGCCGGACGGGCCGCCGTTTCGCGCCGGGATCTCCGTCTTCGACGTGATGACCGGCCTGCACTCGGCGATCGGCATCCTGGCCGCTCTGCATCACCGGGACCGGACCGGGCAAGGCCAGCAGATTGAGACCAATCTCCTGTCCACGGCGCTGTCCGCGCTGGTGAACCAGACCTCGGCCTACGTCGCCGGAGGCGTGGTGCCGACCCGGATGGGCAACGCCCATCTGTCACTGTTCCCGTACGAGCCGCTGCCCACCGGAGACGGCGAACTCATCGTCATCGCCGGTAACGACTCCCAATTCCGCCGTCTCGCCGACGTCCTCGGCATCGGCGAGGTCGCCGACGATCCGCGGTTCGCCAGCGTCGGCGCGCGCAACGACAACCGGGAGCAACTCCGCCCGATCCTGCTGGAGCGGCTTGCGACGCGGTCGGCGCGGGACTGGTTTGCCGCGCTCACCGCGGCCGGTATCCCATGCGGACCGATCAACGACGTGCGCGGCGGGGTGGAGATGGCTACCGAGATCGGTCTGGAGCCGGTGGTGGACAGCGGCGGCGTGCCGACCATCCGAAATCCGATCCGGATGTCGGCCACCCCGGCCCGATACGACCTGGCGCCGCCTGGCCTGGACGCGCACGGCGACGAGATCCGTGCCTGGCTCGGGGCGCCGCCGCACCACCACGCCGAGCAGCATGGCGATCCGCCGGTGCCGTCGGCCTAGCCGATGCCCGTCCGCGAACACCTACCGTCGAGCCAACAGCGAAACCAGCCAGGCAGCGGCAACCAGCGAAGGGGACAGCCGTGACCGAATACCCGACCGCACTTGGTGTCTCGACCGCCGACCGCATCTCGTTGTTCGGCGAAGACCTGGCAAGCGACCTCATCGGCAGGGTCAGCTTCGGCCGTCTCGCGTACCGCCTTATCACCATGCACGATCCGACGCCCCAGCAGTTGCGGGTCTTCGAATCGGTACTCGTCGCGCTGGCCGACCATGGATTCACACCGACCGCGATCGCCGCCCGGCTGACCTACCTCAGCGCGCCGGATGCCATTCAGGGTGCGCTCGCCGCCGGCCTGCTCGGCGGTGGCTCCCGCTTCCTCGGCGTCAGCGAGGACACCGGCGCCTTCCTGGACGCGGCCCTTACCGGCGCTGACGTGCCGCCCTCGACACCGGTGGAGTACGACGCCCTGGCCCGCGACGCCATCGCCGAGCGGCGCGCCGCCGGTGGTTTCGTTCCCGGCCTCGGGCACCACCTGCACAAGAGCGGCGATCCGCGAACCCCGGTGCTGATCGCGATCGCCCGCGAGGAGGGCCAGTACGGCCCGCACCTGGCGCTGTTCGAGGCGGTCGGCCGGGTCGCCGCCGATGCGCTGGGGCGCGACCTGCCGCTCAACGGTGCCGGCGCCTGCGGCGCGATCCTCGCTGACCTGGGCTTCCCGGCTCCGCTGCTGCGTGGAGTAGTGCTCCTTGCCCGGTGCGCAGGACTGCTCGGCCACATCGCCGAGGAGATTCGGGCGCCGATCGCCGGTGACGTCTTCCATGAGGTGGAGTCGCACGCTGTCTACCGCGGTCCGGCCACCTGACGTGTCGCCGCGTGTGGTGTTCGCGGCCGGTTCGGTGCGTGACTCGCTCGCCACCGAACTTGACCGCCTGGGCGCCCGCAGGGCTCTGGTCATCGCGGGCCGGCGGGAACTCGACCGCAACGCCGCCGCGCTGGCGGCGCTGGGCGGACGGATCGCCGCGACCTTCGACGACGTGCGGCCGCACGTACCAGTGGTGGTCGCCGACCAGGCCCGGGAAGCCGCGGAGCGTGCGGATGCGGATGTGCTGCTAGCGATCGGTGGCGGCTCGGCGATCGGCACCGCGAAGGCGGTTGCCCGGCACAGCGGACGCCCGATCGTCGCGGTGCCGACGACGTACGCCGGTTCGGAGATGACCCCGGTCTGGGGCCTCACCGACGCGTCCGGCAAGCGCACCGGGATCGATCCGAAGGTACAGCCGCGAGTCGTCATCTACGACCCGGACCTGACCGCCACGCTCACCCATGGCGCGGCGATGGCCAGCGGGGTCAACGCCCTGGCGCACGCTGTGGACGCATGGTGGGCACCGAGGATCAACCCGGACCTGGCGATACGCGCGACCGACGCCATGACGGTGCTGGTCGCGGGCCTGGACGCACTGCACGCCGCGGGCACAACCGGATCCCCGGAGGCGCGCGTGGCGACCATGCGCGGAGCGATGGCGGCCGCGCAGGTATTCGCGGCCGCCGGATCCGGATTGCATCACAAGATCTGCCATGTGCTGGGCGGGCGCTATGATCTGCCGCACGCCGCGACGCACGCGGTCGTACTTCCGCACGTGGTGCGGTTCAACGCGCCGGAGGCGGCCGTGGCGGTGGAGCGCATCGGCGCGGCACTTGGCTCGGCCGATGGTGTGACGGCACTGTTCGCGCGGCTGCGCGAGTGGGACGTACCGCGGCGTCTGGCCGATCTCGGGTTCGCTCGCCACCTGATCGCCGACGCGGCGGACGCGATCCTGCCGACGGTGCCCGCAGCGAACCCGCGTGCGGTGCACCGCGAAGACCTGATCGACCTGTTGACCGACGCGTACGACGGAGGTGCGCCATGACCAACGGCCCGCTCGACTCGCTCACCGCGCAAGTGGCCGACAGCTTCGCCGGGGCCGGCTCAGACCGGCTTCGCACCGTCATGAGCAGCCTGGTGCGGCACCTGCATGCCTTCATCGGCGAGGTGCGCCTGACCGAGCAGGAGTGGGAGGTCGCCATCGACTTCCTTACCCGTACCGGTCAGCGATGCGACCACAAGCGGCAGGAGTTCGTGCTGCTTTCCGACGTGCTCGGCGCGTCGATGGCAACGGTTGCGGTGAACGCTCCGGACGACGAGCGCGCGACCGAGGCCACCGTCCTGGGTCCGTTCTTCGTAGAGGGGTCGCCGCGGTTCGAGTCTGGTGGCGACCTCACTGGCGCGGCGTCCGGACAGCCCTGCTATGTAACCGGCACCGTAAGCGATACGGATGGCCGTCCGGTGCCCGGTGCGCGCCTGGAGATTTGGGAGTCGGACGAGAACGGCCTCTACGATGTCCAGTTGCCCGGTGACGCCGTGGGCGGGCGCGGGCACCTGTTCGCCGACGACTCCGGCGCATACTCGTTCTGGTCGGTGCGTCCAGCCCCGTACCCGATTCCGGACGACGGCCCGGTCGGCGACTTGCTGCTGGCGGCCGGCCGCAGTCCGATGCGGCCGGCGCACATCCACTTCGCAGTGACCGCCGACGGTATGCGTGCGCTGGTCACCCACATCTTCGTCGACGGTGACGAGTACCTGCATCGCGACGCCGTCTTCGGTGTCAAGCCCTCACTGGTCAAGGAGTTCGTGGTGCAGCCGCCCGGAGTCGCGCCGGATGGCCGGGTCCTCGATACGCCCTGGTCGCGGGTACGGTTCGACATCGTGCTGCGCACCGCGTCCGGCGCGTGAGCCACGGCCCTGGGCGCCAGCGGGCGCCCAGGGCCGGTGCTGGCAAGGCTAGGCGCGGGGCCGGATCAGGTCCCACATCGGGACGACACCGTTGCCGCTGTCGCCGGCGTACCCAATGTGTCCGAGGTGCCAGTTGTCCTCGATGGTGGTCAACAACGAGTAGTGGTTGTAAGGAGTGTGGCTGACCACATGATGCGGGCCGTTGCCGGTGACCACGATCGCCGGGATGAGGCCACCGCCGTAGGTGCCGCCCGGCCAGGTCGTGCTGACTCGCGGGTCGCCCTTGGCGATGTACGGAGAGTCGCAGCAGCCCTGCGCCGATTCCCATCCGCCGGTCTCGGTGTTGCCGGTGTAGTCGTTCTCGTCGGTGACGATGACGATCGCGCTACGCCGGGTCCATGCCCGTGAATGCATGATGGTGTCCACGGCCGTGTGCACGAACTGGTCGGCCTTCTGCTTGAGCGCCGCGTCGTTGGCGTCGTCTTTGGCCGAGCCATACGGGCACGGCGTCTCCGGATGCCCACTGACAATGGCATACACACCGCCATGCATGTCGTTGCACTGGTTCGGTGTGATCCACACAAAGTTCGCGGGGTGGGGTCCGTTGAGATCAGCGCTCAACGCGGTGTAGTCCTTCACATGCGACATGCGGGCCGGGTTGGACGCGATGTCGTCGAAGAGCACGAACGGGTTGTGCTTCTTCGCGTACAGCGGGACGGTCGTCGTCCCGTCGGGAAGCGTCGGACCGAAGCGGTCCAGCTTGTTGGCCGGTAGATCCTCGAAGTAGGAATCCCACTTGATGTGGTGGCTCTCGAGCTGGTCGACCAGATTAGTGCGGTCCAGATTGACCACGTTCTGGTCGGCGTCGTTCTGCAGTCCGAAGTTGTCCCCGCCCAGCAGAGCCAGGTAGTTGGGCATGCTCGGGTGAGTGACACCGTAGTAGTGGTCCGCCATGCCGTACTGGTGGGCCAGAGAGGTGATGAACGGGGCGTTCGGGTCATCGATCACGCTGGACTGCGAATGGTTCTCCAGCATAATCACATAGATATGGTCCAATGCGGTACTACTGGGATGGGCGATGTCCGGGCTGGCCGAGGCGCTCGTAGCTACGGCGAAGCTCGCGGCCAGGACCAATGCGGCGCCGCCAACGGCGGTCATCCGGGTATGCCAACGCATGGGGGGCTCCCTCGACGATGAGAGGCGCTGATCGCCTCACGTTCCATGAACCCCGACGCTAGAGGACAGCGATCGTGAGGGCCAGTGCACAAGCCGACCGCCGTGAGTGTTCACGACCGCGCCCTCCAGACTTCAACTAACTCTGGTGAACAGACACTCAGACGGCGGCGAGTTCGGACATGGCGTCGTCAGCCAGGTCCAGGCTCGCCGCGGCCACGTTCTCGCGAAGGTGCGCGACCGATGACGTACCCGGAATCAGCAGGATGTTCGGCGAGCGCCGCAGCAGCCACGCTAGGGCGACCGACATGGGCGCCGCGCCGATGCGTTTCGCGACGGTGTTGAGCGTCTCCGACTGCAGTGGCGTGAACCCGCCCAGCGGGAAATACGGCACGTACGGGATCCCGTCGGCGGCCAGCGCGTCGACGAGAGCGTCGTCGTGCCGGTTGGCGATGTTGTAGTAGTTCTGTACGCACACCACCGGCGCGATCGCCCGGGCCTCGGCGACCTGCGCCGCATCGACCGTGCTCAGTCCAAGGTGGCGGATGAGACCATCCCGCCGCATGTCCGCGAGCGCACCGAACTGGTCGGCGATCGATCCGGGCACCGGCGAGTGGACGTCGTCACCGCCACCAACGCGCAGGTTCACTACGTCCAGGACATCGACGCCGAGGTGGTCGAGATTTTCGTGCACTTGGCGTCGCAGATCTTCCGGCGTCAGCGAATGCACCCAGCCGCCCCGTTCGTCGCGCCGGGCGCCGACCTTGGTGACGATTCGCAAGTCGTTCGGGTAGGGCGCGAGAGCCTCGCGGATCAGTTCGTTGGTCACGACCGGGCCGTAGAAATCCGCCGTGTCGATGTGGTTGACGCCGAGTTCGACGGCGGTACGCAGGACCTCGACTGCGACACGGCGGTCCCTGGGCGGGCCGAACACGCCGGGGCCGGCCAGTTGCATCGCGCCGTAGCCCAACCGGGACAGTTCAAGATCGGCGATGGTGAAGGTGCCGCCGGGACGTTGTGGGGACGACATGGTATTCCTCTCTGATCGGGTCTGATCGCGCCTCTCCACGGCCGCGTCGTGCGTTCGTGGCTCGGTTCCGCGATCACTACCTACGGTTCCGCCGTTTCCGCCGGGCAGCCAGGTCGCCGTCATCCTGGGTGTGGCAGGACCAGGCTGCCTACGAACTCCGGACCTAGACTGGTCCAGTGAGCAGGCCGAACACCCTGGGCGAGTACCTGCGAGCGCGGCGTGCGCTGGTCGATCCGGCCGATGCCGGCTTGGTTGCCATGGGCGTACGCCGTACGCCCGGCCTGCGAAGGGAAGAGGTGGCCACGCTCGCCGGCATCAGTGTCGACTACTACCTGCGGCTGGAGCAGGGCCGGGAGCGCAACCCATCGGCGCAGGTGCTTGAGGCCCTCGCCCGGGTGTTGCGGCTGGATTCGGCCGCGACGGCGTACCTGTTGAGCCTGATCGGTCCGCGAGCCCGGTCTCGGCGCCGGCCGCGGCGCGAGGTGGTGCCCAGCGGGATCCGCCAGTTGCTGGAAGTCATGGAGCTTCCTGCGCTCGTGGAGAACCGGATCTTCGACGTGCTCGCCGCCAATCGGCTGGCCCGAGCGTTGTCACCAACCATCCGGCCGGGCGCCAACCGGTTGCGATCGGTGTTCCTCGACGACGACGAGCGCGATCTGTACGCCGACTGGGAGCATGCGATCGGCGGCATGGTCGCCTCGTTCCGGGCGTCGATCGGCACCGACACCACTGATCCGCGAGTGGCCCAGTTGGTCGGCGAACTGTCGCTGGGTAGCGAGCCGTTCCGGCGGCTGTGGGCCCGCCATGATGTGAAAGCGCTCGGCGGCGGGACAGCCCGGATGCGCCACCCGAAGGTCGGCGAGTTGGACCTGCGCCGGGAGAAGCTACCGATCGGCGACTCCAACGGCCAACTGCTGGTGATCTACCACGCCGAACCCGGGTCCGAGTCGGCTCGTTCACTGGCCTTGCTTGGCACTCTCGCCGCAACCGAAGCTGCCATGTCGATCGGTCCGGACGAGCCCGACCCGGCGTTGCACTCCGCGGTTGACCGGCTCCGCTAGGCCGTCGCCGGGCCCATCTCGGTCCGGTGGGCGATGCCTTGCTCGGTCGCGGCGGCGGCGATCTGCTGTAGCGCGGCTATGTGGCGGGCCAGCATGGTGCGGCCGGTGGCGCTCAGCCGGATCCAGGTGCGTGGCCGCTTGCCGACGTAGCCCTTTTCGACCTCGACGAACTCCAGCTTGGTCAGCGTCGTGACCTGCTTGGACAGCGCTGAGTCGGACAGCCCAACGGTGTCGCGGACAAAGCCGAACTCCGCCCAATCGGTCGCAGCCAGCATTGACACGATCGAGAAACGGGTCGGATCGAGCAGCGTCTGCTCCAGCCCTTCAGTCGCCATCGCGCCCCATCTCCTCATGTTGCCGGTAAGCCTGCTCGATGATCCAGGGCATACTCAGCGCGATCAACGGGCCGACGACGACCCCGGCGATCGTATGGCTCCAGTGTGAGTGGATCCGGTCCGTCGCCTTGTGCACGGCGAAGTCGACGGCGATGATCGCGACCATCCCGCCGATGGTCACCAGGGAGACGGCGGTCGGCGGCCGGCCCCGCACCGACGCCCGGTAGCCCAGGGCAGCCCCAACCGGCCGGTAGCGAATTGAGAACGCGAGTGCCAACAGCGCGATGACCACACCGAGACTGATCGCCCAGGCCGCCCGTGGAAACACGTCCTCGGCGAATCCCTCAGCCGGGAACAGCGCGCCGGCGAGCCACCATATCCAGCGTGGCGAGCGGAAGCGCAGCGCCTGATGGCGGCGTGCGGTCAGCTCCCGCAGAGCCCGTGCCGCCTGCTGGGGCGTGGGTTCGTCGTCACGCGGTGGCATTGTCGGCGGCTCTTTCGGCTCTCTCGGTGGCACGCTCACCCTCCCTCCGCAAGGTCTGCAGGATCAGCCACTGGTCACGCCAGATTCCGACCGGCACGACCACGAGCATGATGAGCCCGGCCACGAGGTGCCAATGTGGGCCGGTGTAGAGGTGGCCGAGCAGCGCGCCGAGCAGGGCGCGAAGCACTGCCAGGCCGATGGCGAGTAGCCGCGTCCGAGCCGAGCGCAGCACGGCCCGGGTGTAGCGCATGCGCCGGCGTAGGACGCTGATCCAGAGCACGAGGTGCACCAGCAGAATCCCGAGCGGCACCAGCCCGCGCGCCGGGCTGCCGCTTGGGAACTCCTGGCTGATGTCATAGCTGGCCACAAGAGCCCCGGGCAGAACCAGGTACCACATTGGGAGGCCTTCGATCCGCTGGCCCGGCCGATCAGCGGTGGCGATGATCGCTGACACTTCCCCCTAGTCACATTCTTTCCTAAGAAGAAAGGACCCTTGTACTTTCCACTCAGGCAAGTGAGAAGTCGGGAAGGGGATTCCGCCGGAGCCGGCGACGTTCCGCGAACGCGTGTTGGCTGTGCCGCTGTGCCGCTGTGCCGTTGTGCCCGCAGTTTCCGTCACCGGCGCGGGGCTTGGCGGTCAGTTCGGGCAGACATCACGGTGTGACGATGCGGGCGCCGGCGAGACCGTTATCAGATGCTCCGGGCCCGGGCCGCTGGAGCGGGTGAACTCGACCGTGACGCAGTCTCCGACATGCAGGCGGGACAACGTCGACGCGTCGGCACCGGTAAAGCAATCTCCCATGGCAGCGGGCCGGCCGACGCATAGGCGAGGCGACAACGTCGTCACCGTTCCGACATACGAGGAGGTTGGCCGGGCCGCCGTATGACCTGCGCAGCCTGAGATAAGTGCGGCCGATGCGATCATGATGGACAATGGCGCGGGGCGGGACATGCCGACATCCTGCCGCAAAACCGAGTCTAATGTGGACGCGGCCCGCGGCAGATCTGTCAACCTGATGGATGTCGTCGTTCAATCGTCGGAGGCGACAAGGAGGGTGAGCATTCGATTACTCCGGTTGACAGCCACGATCTCGTGAAATCCCGAATGCCCTACGACCCAGCCCCAGTCATGTTCGGCGGTCTGCCGGAGGTCCGGTAGGCGGAATACGGCGTCACCAGCGACGCTCGGAAGCACCTCGGCCGCCAACGTGGCTTCAACCACCGGGCCGTTGTCGTGTTGAACGACCCACGACGACGCCCACTCCATCAGCTCCTTACGAGCCGAGTCCGCCGACACGGCCTGGAAACTCCCTGGCGTGATCGCCTCCAGCCGATAGGGGCCATGCAGGCAGTGATGGGTCTGCTCAGTCGGGTCCCCACCGGCGTAGTGATCGTGGTACTGCTCGTGCGCAGTCAGGGACGTAAGGAGTGCGGCGTCCGACACGTCTGGGCGGACGTCGAAGTACTTCAGGTCCACCCACGTGTGGTAGCCGAAAACCCTGAAGAGCACCAACTCGTGGCCGACAAAGTTCAGGGGCTTCGTCACGTGCGCAGTCTCGCATCCGATCGCTCGTCGGCACGAGCGGACGTTCGACGGCGACACTCGATCAGCGGCGAAGAGCGCACGTGATCTTGTCAGGGCTGGGGGCTAGGGATCGAGGATCAGTCCACCCGCCAGAGCATTGCGCCCAGCGCGCCGTTACCCAACGGCAGCGCCTCCGACCTCCGGTCGCGGGCAGAGGCCGGTCATCGGGGGAGCATTCTGGAGACCGTGCGGGAGCCCTCAGGGTCGTCAAGCATCCGATCTCTGCGGGCCGGGCTCAGGGGGTGGGAGCAAGCTCGCGCAGTACCTGGCTGAGTTGGTCGATACGGGACTGGGCTTCGCTGCGTAGCCGCTGGGCGAGTGCATCCCAGTCCTGCCGCGTCGGCACCTGCCCCGGGGGCAGCGCCGCGAGTGCCTGGCCCACCTCGGCCAAGGTGAGGCCGACCTGCTGGCACGCGTCGATCATCGCCAGGCGGCACATTACGTCGCCGTGGTACCGGCGCTGGTTGCCGGCCGTACGGTCGCTGCTGATGAGGCTGCCACAGGTCACGGCGTACGTGCCATCACCCGTGACCCCAGCCGCGCGGCTCTGCCGGGGAGCGTGGAGGCGGTGGCCGCCGACCTAGCCGATCCGGAGACCCTGCGCCCGTACCTGCGTGGGGTCGAGGCCGTGTTTCTGATCTGGCCGTTCGTCGACCCCGCTGCAGCGGCGCAGCTCGCTCCGCGTCTCACCGGCGTGTTAGCCAGTGCAGGGTCGCCGCGGGTCGTGTACATGTCGGCCGCCTCCACCGGAATCGCCACAAACACGCTGGGCTGGGCCGCGTCGATCCGTACCGAGGGCGTAGTGCGCTGGCCGTACGGCACGGCGGCCCGCTCACTGAGCTCTTTGCGGCATAGAAAGACGTTCTGCGTGTCGATGCAGGACGTAGGAACGTCCCCTGATGCGCTTGTCGGGCTTGGTGTCCCATGCGCGTAGGAGGACGTTCATGAGTAACGGTAGTGGTGTTTCCCGGGGTGATCGCAACCGCAACGCGCGGCTGGCTCGGCTGCGGGCGTTGGTGCCGGCGGGCAACGCGATCGTAGGGATCGATCTGGCCGATGCGAAGCAGATGGTCGTGGTCACTGATCACGATTCGAAAGTGTTGGCCCGCAAGACATTCCGTTGTCGGGCCTGGGATCTTGGGGCGGCGTTGGACTGGGCCGCCGAGCGGGCCGCGGCGAAGGGATGGGCGGGGGTCACGGTGGCGTGTGAGCCGACCGGGCACCGGTGGCGGGTGCTTGGGCAACTCGCCGCAGACCGGTCTATGCCGTTCGTATGCGTGCAGCCGATGCTGACGTCGTGGGCGCGGCGCAGTGAGGATCTGACGTCGGACAAGACCGATGAGAAGGACGCGGTGCTCATCGCCCGGCTTGACCGCGCAGCTGCGCTGTTACGTGCCCGAGCCGGTTGATGAGACGTGGGGCCGGCTGCGGCATCTGGGTGCCCGGCGCGGACAGCTCGTCATCGACATGGTCAGCCAGGTTCAGCAGATGCGTGCGCTGCTCGAGTGCGTCTGGCCGGCCGCGCTCGACACCGCCAAGCAGCCGTTTCGGTCTCGCACCTGGGCTGCGGCGATGACGGTGATCTGCCAGCGGGACGGCGGCGACCTCGCGCGCACTCGCCGCCTCGGTGCGGACCGGTTCGAACGGGCGGTGCGCCGCGAGATCACCCGCCTCGGCGGATGCAAGCCGTCGCTGCGCATCCTGCGCCAGCTGTTCACCGCGACGGCCGACTCCACCGGCGTGACCGGCCACCGGTTTGGTGCGCTGGAGCGCATCGCGTTCCTGCTGCAGGACTGGCAGGCCGCTGCCGGCAAGCTCGCCGACACCGAGACCCGGATGACCGCCGTGCTCGACGAGCTCAAGCTGACCGAACTGGCCATCTCCATCCCCGGCCTGTCCGCGGTCGGCGCTGCGGCCATCCTCGCCGAAACCGGCGACCCGAACCGGTTCGCCACTGCCCGCGCCCTGGTCAAACACACCGGTCTGGCACCCCGAGAGAAACTGTCCGGCACGTTCGTCGGCCGCACCAAACTCACCGGCCAGGGCCGGCCTGCCCTACGTCTGGCCGCCTGGCGGGCGGTCTGGGGCACCCAGCGCGGCAACCCGGTCTACGCAGCCCGCTACCAGCATCTGACCAAGCGGGAGACCAACAGGCTCACCGCGACCCAAGCCCAGACCGTGATCGCCGCGGCGATCCTGCGCCAACTGCACGCCGTGATCACCACCGGCCAAGCATGGGACCCGCACATCGCCACCCACGGCACCCGCCAGCCCAGGCAGCTGGCTCTAGCCGCCTGATCCCGCGTCGCGGCGGCCAAGTGGCGGTCGGGGCGAGCCCTACGCGGCATTGAGGAACCCCCGGTTACCTCGACGCACATCATGGGCAGCCCCGTCCGTCGTCTCACCAACCCGATTACACGCTGCTGGGGACCAACCCCATCACCGCTATGCAGGGACAGACGACGGCCGAGGCACCGACCGAACGCTTGACACAAAACGACTTACGCTGATGTGGGGACGTCCAGCGGGCGGCGATTGACTCGTCCTGCCCGTTCACCGATCATGAACCTCATGGAGGACCGGCAGGCGCCGCAGTCGGCCGAGGGTGAGGCGAAGGTCGTCACGCTTTGCGGCTCGACCAAGTTTGAGGCTGAGTTCGCGGAGGTCAACCAGCGGCTCACGATGGAAGGTTGCGTCGTGATGAGCCTCGGAATGTTCAGCCTCCCCGATCTGTCGGGCTACGACTGGACAGTCGACAGCTCGGACCTGAAGGAGCGGCTTGGCGGCGTGCACTTCCAAAAGATTCGCATGGCTGACGAGGTGTACATCGTGGATCCGGGTGGCTACTTGGGTGAGTCAACCCGACGGGAGATTGCCTACGCGGAGTCGCTCGGCAAGCCGGTTCGGTATCTGAGTCGCGAGCGCTTGCCGCGAACGGGAGATGGCCCCCAAGAGTGAGTCCGACCGGGCGGTCCGCTCAGCGGCAGATACGGCTGGTGGGCTGAATGTACCGCAGCCAGCCAAGCCCGGTCGGGGATTAGGCGCCACGGGTAGCCTCGACCGGGTAATCGGCTGGCCGGCTTGGTAGTGCCTGGCTGCAGGCTCTGTCGGCCAGGGAGGACGCGCGGTGCGGATCGAGTTGGTTACCGGCGACATCACGGCCGAGCAAGTGGATGCTGTCGTGAATGCGGCGAACTCATCGCTGCTGGGCGGTGGCGGCGTCGATGGGGCGATCCATCGCAAGGGCGGGCCGGCCATTCTGGAAGAGTGCCGTGCGCTTCGGGCCAGCCGATACGGTCGGGGTCTGCCGGTCGGGCAGGCCGTGGCGACCACCGCTGGGCGGTTGCCTGCCCGGTGGGTGATCCACACCGTCGGTCCGGTCTTCAGCGTGGACGTGGATCGCGGCCCGCTGCTGCGCAGCTGCTACACGATCTCACTGGCGGTCGCCGCCGACCTGGGGGCACGGTCGATCGCCTTCCCGCTGATCTCCTCCGGCGTGTACCGGTGGCCCAAGGATGACGCGGTCCTACAGGCGTTGACGGTTCTACGTGCCGGGGTGACCAGCGTTGAAGTGATTCGTCTCGTGCTCTTCGACGAGCAAACGCGCCGCATCGCCGAGCAGATCAACGAATCGCTAAGCCACAATCCGTAACACCCAGTGGCGCCAGTACGCGCTTCATCGCGGCCACTTAGAGACTTTGTGCAGGATCGATGTCCGGCCAGACTCGGTCCAGGCGCTCGGCGAGACGCTCCCACATCGCGGCTGCCCACCGGATTTCCGAGCGGGCCACGAGCCATACGGGCCGTCGTCTTCCGCCGGAGAGCAATTGTCAATACTTGTGGATGAGGTGATTCGATCAGGCCGCTGTTGCGGCGTGACTAGATCGGGGGCGGGTCGTTCGATGAGTTGTGCCGCGTTCGAAGCGGGCGCCGGCGCGGACGAGAGCGACGAGGTGTGGCGCGTTGACCGCCCGCCAGCGTGCCTGAGCGGCCTCGATGAGCTTGAACGCCATCGCGAGGCCGGCGGCCTTGACCCGGGGCCTTTGGTGACCTTGGTGCGGTGCCGCACGGTGGCGAAGGTCGATTCGATGGGGTTTGTGGTGCGCAGATGGACCCAGTGCTCGGCGGGGAAGTCGTAGAACGCCAGCAGCTCGTCGAGATCGTCGGTGATCTTCGCGATGGCCTTGGCGATATTTCGCGCCGTAGGCGAGCTTGAACGCGGCCACCGCCGCGGCGGGCGTGCTCGCGGTCTTCGGCGTTCCAGATCTCGGCCAGGGCCTTCTTCGCGCCCGGATGCGCGGACTTCGGTAGCGCTGGAGCACGTTGGCGATCTTGTGGAACCAGCAGCGCTGCTCCCTGTGGTCGGGAAGACCTCGCGCAGCGCCGCCCAGAACCCCAACGCGCCGTCACCGACGGCGAGGACCGGGGCGCGCATGCCGCGGCGCTTGCAGTCACGCAGCAGGTCCGCCCACGACCCGGTCGACTCCCGATAGCCCGTCGGCCAGGGCGATGAATTCTTTGCGGCCGTCGGCGCGGACCCCGACCATGACGAGCAGGCACAGTTTCGCCTCGTCGAGGCGGATGTTGAGGTGGATGCCGTCGGCCCACATGTAGACGTAGTCGACGCCGGACAGGTCCCGGTTGCCCAAGGTCTTCGCGCTCGTCCTGCCATCTGCGCGGTCAGCCGGGTGATCGTCGGCGCGGACAGCCCCGAGTCTGCTGCCCAGGAACTGTTCCAAGCGCCGGCACGAAGTCCTGCGACGACAGCCGTGCAGGTACAGCAGCGGCAACACCTCGGTGATCTTCGGCGACTTGCGAGCACCAGGCCGGCAGGATCACCGACGAGAACCGCCGCCGCTCTGCCCGTCTCCTCGTCAACGCGTTTGTCGTTGACCCGCGGAGCCGCGCACCTCCACCGCCCCGGCGAGGTCAGCACCTGCCGCGCACACGCATGGCCGTTACGGACCACCAGCCGGCGGCCGTCGGCGTCGAGTTCGTCGGCATGCCGCCGCGATGTACGCGGCGACCTCGGCCTCCAGAGCTGCGGCGAGCATCCGCCGGGCGCCATCTCGGACAATCTCGTCGATCAACGAGCCACCCGAGGCCGCCGGCTCGGCCACCGGCCTCTGGTATGCGGCTCCTCGAGTTGACTACCGTGAGCACGGGCGTACCCTTCCCGACCCGCGTTCCCGCGCGGGCTCTACTCGATTCCTTGGATATGGACTCGCCGGGAGGGTACGCCCCCCGACACTCATCCACAGGTTTCGAGCATTGCTCTCACCGGACCCGCACCGGACCTGTGGCCCTGACCCGCAACCCCATTACGGCCAACTGATTCACGAGACGCGAACGTGGCATGAACGGACGTCCAGGGGGCGGCGATTGACTCGTCCTGCCCGTTCACCGATCATGAACCTCATGGAGGCCCAGCAGGCGCCGCAGTCGGCCGAGGGTGAGGCGAAGGTCATCACGCTCTGCGGCTCGGCCAAGTTTGAGGCTGAGTTCGCGGAGGTCAACCAGCGGCTCACGATGGAAGGTTGCGTCGTGATCAGCCTCGGAATGTTCAGCCTCCCCGATCTGCCGGGCTACGACTGGACAGTCGACAGCTCGGACCTGCGGGGGCGGCTTGGCAGCGTGCACTTCCAAAAGATTCGCATGGCTGACGAGGTGTACATCGTGGATCCGGGCGGCTACTTAGGTGAGTCAACCCGACGGGAGATTACCTACGCCGAGTCGCTCGGCAAGCCGGTTCGGTATCTGAGTCGCGAGCGCTTGGCGCGAACGGGAGACGGCCCCCAAGAGTGAGTCCGACCGGGCCGTCCGCTCATCGGTCGATGAGGATGTCAGCCTTGCGCTACGGGCGACGTCGAGGCGGTGGGGGGTCCGACGGTATTCGTCGTCTTGATTCGATCGTGCTTTGTCTGCCCAATGCGGACTACGGTCGTGGCTTACTCCGCGGGCCGCGCCCGCGGCGAAGGTCGCGACCGTGAAGATCGATCAGCGGTTGGTGGAGATGCTCGACGAGGCGCGATGCGATGAATCAGGAGGCGCTGGCCCGATTTGGCTGCGGCCGCCGCCAGTACGTAGCGAACAAGCTATCTGCGGGAGAAGCGTGTGCGGGTCGCCGAGCGGGCGTGGGGGCGCCGGGCGCCGCCGCCAAGCGGTACCGCCCACAATCGATCAGCACACGCGGACGGCGGCATGGCGTGGAATGACTATCGGCTCAGGACGAAGTGTTTGGAAGGTCGGCGAAGGCAGTGAGATCGTCGTCAGGCCGGACCGGCCATGCATCGAGGCCGGGAGCGGTAAGCACGGCATTGACGAGGTCGGCGGGCCCACCGACGAGGGTGGAGTCGAAGTCGATCTCGGTGCTGACGCACCATGACTGGTCAGCCGGCCAGAGCAGGCTGGGTGATTGTGGCTCGAACCCGCCAGGGCGTCCGTGCCAGCCCATGGCCAGTGCTGCCGGCAGCGGGCCACGGAAGAGCAGGTAGTCGCGGCCGGGCAGGTGCAAACGCGGCAGTGCCCACACCTCGGGCGGCACTCCAGGCTCGAGGGCCGGCTCCGGCTCGATACGGCGGTCGCTACCGAAGGAGAACTCCTTCACCCCAGCGCCGTTGACCCAGCCCCACCCTTCCCACAGCGCGTGGAAGCAGTCCTGCTCGCCGGTAGCGGAAGCCAGCAGGTCGATAAGAGTGCCGAGCGGGTACGGGGGTAGCGTTCCCACCCGCACATCGCCGTCGTCCCAGCGGCGGGTAGGGGCGGTCGCGATCTCGGCCTCGGCGGTGGGGGTGGCGATGGCAGCCCACTGCATGAGGGCGTGCGGGATGCGTCCCGTGAGCTCACAGACCTGCGACCAGGTCAGCGGTGTTCGGCCGTCGTCAAACTCGACCGGGTGCAGGACGCGGGCGTACGCGGCGAAGCCTCGCGGCACAACTGAACCGACGGTCCCGGGCGGTCCGCCCAGACGCTTGGCGATCCAGTCACCCGCGGACACGTCCGCAATGGGTTCGAGACCACCCCTCATATCCACCACCCCTTCAGGTGACTCTGCCTTAAGTCGGGGGCAGAGCCACCTGTCATTCGGTCCGGCCCTCAGTGGTCTCCTTGTGGGCCTTGAGCTTCGTCCAGACCTCGCTGAGCGTTTTGAGGTCCGACTCGTCGAGCAGGTCAGTGAAGACAGGGGCCAGACACTCCCTGCGGGTGGCGTCGGCCTCGGCGAAGAAACGCCGCCCCTCCTGTGTGAGGGCGACCTCGACGGAGCGGGCGTCGCGGGGCGACGGCGTACGGGTGACCAGGCCACGCGTCTGAAGAGCGTCGACGGCGCGGGAGACCTGGGTGCGGCTGAGCATGGTGCTGTTGCCGAGTACGGATGCCGGGACCGGGTCCGGACTGGAAGCGAGCCAGAGCATCACCTCGAACCAGGAGACAGGCAGGTCATGGGCCTTGCTGAGGGCACGGTCGACGCGATCGGTGAGAGTCGCGGCGACCCAGACCAGCCCGTAGAAGGCGCGGTCGGTGACCGGCATGTCCGCCTGCGTGAGCTTCCTTTTCGGCATGCCCCGATCCTATGCGGTTGCGTGTACGCACACATAATGAGATAGTGTGTGTACACGCACGGACTGCAGTAGCTGATCCGCGACATCAACCACGAAGGGAACTTCATGTCCTCCAAAGTTGTTCTGGTCACTGGCACGTCCTCGGGCATCGGTCTCGCCGTCGCTGTCGCCGCCGCCCAGGAAGGCTGGCGAACCGTCGCGACCCTGCGTGACACCAACCGCGCCGACGCGCTCCGCAAGGCCGCCGACGACGCCGGGGTCGAACTGGACATCCGGCAGCTCGACGTGACGGACGGGGCGTCGGTCACCACCGCGATCGACGGGATCGTCGCCGACTACGGCCGCCTCGATGCGGTCGTCAACAACGCGGGAGCGGGACACATCGGCACGCTGGAGAATGAGACCGTCGACGACGTGCGCAAGGTCATGGAGGTCAACTTCTTCGGGGTACTGAACGTCTCCAAGGCCGCCGTGTCGCATCTGCGCGCCTCCGGCGGCCGTCTGATCACCGTCACGAGCGTCGGTGGCGTGATCGGCCAGCCGTTCAACGAGGCGTACTGCGCGGCGAAGTTTGCTGTGGAGGGTTACATGGAGGGCCTGGCACCCGTGCTGGCTCGGCTTGGCGTGCACGTCTCGCTCGTCGAGCCGGGCCCTGTGTCCAGCGAGTTCGTCAACAACATCGGCGTGGACGTGGGGGCCCTGATCGCCGCCGCAGGACCGTACGCAGAGACGGCGGCTAACTACGCCAAGCGCACCTTGGCGCGCTTCCGCGACGACGCACAGACCCCGGCTGAGGCTGCCGAAACCGTGCTGGAAGCGCTCACCGCCGATCGCCCGGCGTTCCGTCTCCAGACATCTGACGCGGCACGCGGCTTCATCGCCGCCAAGATTGCCGACCTCGATGGCTCGGCGGTGCTCGGCCTCACCAGTTCCTGGCTCGCCTGAAGCCGCCCGTCCCGCCGCCCGCCAGGCTCAGAGCCGGCGGGCGCGAGTGCGTCTCCTCTGGAGTGAGCTTCAGGCTCTCTGCGGCGGCCATGGGCCGCGCGGTTCGCGGCCGGTCGGCGCGTGTCGGCCCTGCGCCAAGCGGGTGGGGGAGAGGCTGTGGTCGACGAAGCGATGACCGTGACGACGAGCCCGGGAGGACACTGGGGAACGTCTACTACTCCAGCGTGGCCAGCTCGCATCCCCCAATGCTGGCTCTTCGGAGAAGTCACTTCCCGGACTCGCCGCGACCCCAAGTCTAGACCCCTAGTCCCATCACGTCTCGGTCCATGGGGCCAGACGAAGATGCCTTTGACTCTCTGAGGGTCCAGCGTCGCATGTCAGCGCAGGTGGACGTTCAGCTGCTGCCTGGCCGCCGGCGGATCCGCGAGACACAGACCGGTCATCGCCCTCGGCTCGGCGCTTGGCCGCCTCGAGCCAAGAGCCCGGCAGCGACCGTCCACGAGACAAGCAGGACTCCAAACACCGGCACGATCTTGGGCACGAGCGACGCCATGGTCTCGACCGAGATCACCGGGCCCGTCAGGGGGATGGCAAGCGAAAAGGCGGCGAAGCCGATTCCGCCAACCATGCCGAGCCAGGCGGTGTACTGGTTGCCCACGATCGCCGCGCGCCCGAGGGTCCACGCGACCGCGACGACGCACATGGCCCACAGTCCGTCGACCGACTCGACGACGTCCTTCACCCAGAAGGCCCAGCCCTGGTGCGAGTTCGCGACGCTGTCACGCGCCAACGGCAGCAATAGGTGGGTGAGCATTGCCAGGACGGAAAACCCGGCGATCGGCAGGGCGAATCTCAGGACTCGCTGGGCCGACGGCGGTAGCACGTCGAGGCGCGAAATCTTGACGAGGAACACCATGAACAGCACATAACTGGACAGCAATAACGCGTGGGCGGGCCACCACGTGGCCTGGCCGGTCTGCACGTAGGCGACCTCTGCCATGTCCTTGGCATTCGGGTCATGGGGATGCAGGACCAATCCGGCAAGAAGGAATAGACCGGTAGCGACCAGCCAGCGGCCTGCCCGCTTCGCCGTCATGACAGGAACCCCAATACTGTGTCGGCGCAGACCTTCGGCTGGTCGACATGTACCAGGTGGCTGGCGGCCTCGACGACCTCGAAGCGCGCATCGGGCATGCGTTCGGCCAATGCCCGGCCGACCTTCGGGGGGCCCAGCGGGTCGTTCTCACCCCACATGAACAAGGTCGGTACATCCAGACCCGCCAACTCCGGAGCCAATCGGTTGGTCAGGGTCGTCGCCGAGCAACCGATCCCGAATCCGGGCGGATCCCAAGCGCGCTCGACCATCGTGTACCAACTGCGTATCGCGCCCGGTACCTGCCACCCAGCGGCGAAGCACTCCAGCAGGTCAATGGGCATCCGGTCGGGATCGGCGACCAGTTTGCCTTTGGCGAGACCGGCGCGGGCACCCTCAGCACCCGCCCTCGGCTTGAGTGCGGTCTTAAAGACAATGCCAGGAAGTTAAGCGTTTCCGCTGGTAGGCGAGCTGCTCTGGATGCCGCGGTGAGGGTCGCGGCGTGGCGTGGGCAAGACGTGGTGAAGCTCCTGTAGAACGTTAAACCGACCAAGATCAAACGTCTGCTACAGGAGCTTCGGTGTCCGATGATGTCATTGCGTGCGCGGTAGCGCACGCCTCTGACCGGCCGGTGTGGCAACGCCTCGGGCTGGGTGTGCTGGCCGAGCATGTTCCGGCTGGTCTGATCGATGACGTCCTGGCCGAGACGGGTCGGGTGCAGCAACGCATCCGGCGGCTGCCGGCACGGGTCACAGTCCTGTTCATCCTCGGCCTGTCGCTGTTTTCCGGGGTCGGGTATCGCGGGGTGTGGCGGGAGTTGACCCATTCCGGCGGTGACCTGGCCGCGGCGCCGTCGTCGTCGGGGCTGGCGCAGGCCCGCCGCCGGGTCGGTGTCGAGCCGCTGAAAGCACTGTTCCTGAGGGTCCGTGGCCCGCGGGCCACCACCGCGACGCCGGGGGCGTTCCTGGCCGGGTTGCGGCTGGTGTCCTGGGACGGCACCCAACTCGACGTCGCCGCGAGCGACGCCAACAACGCGGTGTTCGTCCCGACCCGCAACCGGCGGCGGGGACCGGCGTCGTTCGGGAAGGTCCGGCTGATGATGCTGATCGAGGTCGGTACCCACGCGGTCATCGACGCCGTGTTCGGCCCCGAATCCGAACAGAGACTCGCCCGGGCGCTGCAGCCGGCGTTGCAGCCCGGGATGCTGCTGCTCGCCGACCGCAACTTCCCGTCCTGGAAACTGTGGACCCACACTGCCGACACCGGTGCGCACCTGTTGTGGCGGGTGAAAGCATCCCGGCTGCTACCCCGCATCGGGACGTTCACCGACGGATCATGGCTGGCGGTCCTACCGAAACCCGCCAGCGGTGGCCGGTCCGGCGCCTGGGTGCGAGTCATCGAGTACACCGTGACCGTGACCGCCACCGACCCGCGCACCGGGACGGTCACCACCCGCACCGAAGGGTTCCGACTCCTGACCAGCATTCTGGACCCGAACCTCGCCACCGCCGGTGACCTCGCCGCCTGCTACCGCAAGCGGTGGGAATCAGAAAACACCTTCCGGGAGGTCAAGACCTTCCAACGCGGACCGCGGACCGTGCTGCGCTCCACCGACCCCGACGGCATCCACCAGGAGCTCTATGCCTACCTCATCACCTACCAGGCGATCAGAACCCTGATCACCCAGGCCGCCCACAGCCAGGGCATCGACCCGGACCGGCTGTCATTCACGGTCGCTGTCCGCGCGGTCCGCCGATGGATCACCACCGCGGCGACCGCGACCACCGCCGTGCTCGCCGCCGCGACCCACGCGGTCCTGGTCGAGATCGGCCAGGACCAGCACGAACGCCGCGACCGCAGCTCACCCCGCGCAGTGAAACGCTCGCAGGCGTCCTACCCCGCCAAACGCCACGCCAGCCAACAAACATCCACCACAGTGGACTACCACATCACACTCATCCCCGACCCAGTGACCAGCGACAATGCTTAACTTCCCAGCATTGGTCTTAAAGAGGAAGGCATTGAGACCACGAGTGCCGACCATCCGGTGGTAGAGGCTCGACGACGCCGGATCCGCCCCGGCCGGCTCGCCGAAGATCACCAGCTTCGAGACCCGCTCCGGGTGGGCGAGCGCGAAGCAGAAGGCGAAGTAACCGCCCATCGAGTTGCCACCGATCGCAGCCCGCTGCAACCCGACAGCGTCCAGAAGCGCCTCCATGAACGCGACGCCGTGGGCGCGCAGGTCGACGCCGCGGTAGTCGAAGGGACCGGCGAGGCCGCTACCCGGCTTGTCCGGCATCAGCAGGTGGAAGTGCGGCGCGAGCAGTGGAATCAGTGGCGCCCACTGCGCGACAACGCCGCCGCCGTGCATTAGCAGCAACGGGTCACCGCTGCCGGCTTCCAGTACGTGGGCGGCGCCGAAGGGGGAGGGCATGGGCACGGTGCTGGACGTCACCGGTGTCCCGATCCCGTCCAGCACGGCGGCCTGCGCCTGCCGGTACCGCTCAACGGATGCAGGTGTCGTACTCATGGCAATGCCGCCTCTCGTAATGCGTGGCGAAATTCACTGAGTATCACTCAGTGATAGTGTGGATGGCATGCCAGATGCTGTCAAGAAGCGGGCGTACGTCTCGTCGAAGCGCCAGGCCAAGGCCGGCGAGACGCGGGCACGGATCCTTGCCGCGGCGTCGCAGATGTTCCTCGACAGCGGCTTCGCCCGAACCAGCACGGCAGCCATCGCACGAGCGGCCGGGACCTCGGAGGCGAACGTGTTCGCGGTGTTCGGCTCCAAGGCCGAGCTGTTGTTGCAGGTCGTCTTCGAGCACGTCCGCAACGACCCAGGCTTCTCAATGGGCGACCTGGCGCGATGGCAGGCACACATCGGCGCCGAACATCGCGATTCCGCGGTGGCCGAGCTCGCCCGGCTGGTGCGCGCTGTGCACGATCGCAGTTGGCGCATCCGCGCGGTGGCGGCCGGGGCGGCTGCGAGCGACGAGGTGGTGCGCGAGGCCGTGGCCCGCGGGGCGCAGCGGCGCTACGACGACGCGGTCTGGTTCGTCCGCGAGGTACTGCAGGTGCCCGGCAACAGGGTCACCGAGACCGCCGATGCGCTCTGGACACTTGTCAACGTCGAGAACTACCGGCTGTTGGTGCTCGGTCGCGGCTGGTCGGGCGAGCAGTTCGAGATCTGGCTCGCACGAATGTTGGCGGCGGCGCTGCCGTGAGCCGGACTCGCTCCAAGAACCGGCGTTAAGTGGTCCCGCCCGCCATCGAGCGTCGCTCGACAGCGGGCGAAGTGGTTGGCTCGATGTCATGAACCCGAAGATCGAGTTGCATGTCCATATGGAAGGGACGGTGCGACCCGCTACCCTCCTGAGCATTGCCCGGCGCAACCGGCGTGCGCTGCCCGCCGACAGTGTTGAGGGGCTTACTCGACTGTTCAGGTTCACGGACCTGCGTAGCTTCATCGGAGTGTGGAACCTGACCACCAGCTGCCTGGCGACCGGGGACGACCTCCGCCAGATCGTCGTCGACTTGCGGCTGAGGCGAAGGCGCACGGCGCCGTCTATCTCGAAGCGATCTTTACGCCGGAGCCAAAGTTGGCCTCCGAGATCGGGCTTGACGCAATTTTCCACGGCTACTGTGCGGGTGCGACGGAGGCCGAGGAGCGCCACGGGGTGATCGTGCGCCTCACGCCCGAGCAGTACCGGGGCTGCGACCCGGACTTCGGGGTAGCCATCGCTCGGACCGCGCTGCGGTATCGCGAGCGCGGCGTGGTCGGGTTTGGCCTGGCTGGGCTGGAGGGCCGCTATCCGGATGCACCACACGAGCGAGCCATGCGCATCGCCGCCGGCGGAGGTCTTGGTCTCGTTCCCCATGCCGGCGAGACGGCAGGACCGGAGTCGATCCGCTCTGCGCTGAGGATGGGCGCCAGCCGGATCCGGCACGGAGTGCGAGCGGTCGAGGATCCCGACCTCATCGCCGAACTCATCGATCGGCACATCGTTCTTGATGTCTGCCCGACGTCGAATATCCGGCTACAGGTGTGCAACGCCACCGATCACCCGCTGCGGAAGCTTGCCGCGGCCGGAGTCGCCTGCTCCGTCTCAACAGACGACCCAGCAATGGTGGGTACGGACTTGTCAGCCGAATACGCGCTCGCCGCCTCACTCGGCGTTTCTTCGCAGGCCGCGTACCGCGCCGGCCTCACCGGCGCCCTCTGCGACGAGGCGACCAGGAGCCGTCTCGTCGCGTTCAACGCGGACGTAACTCAGCGAACCGAACCGCTTGCCTGAACCAGCTCTCCAGCGTCACTGCCGAATCGCGGTGACCGCCGCACCATTCTGGCGAAGCCCTTTACAAACCGGAAACCGGGCGTTTCAATAATCGAAACACATACATCTATCTATAGATGGGAGCGCTCCCACGCATCTGCAGCCTCGTGACCTGCATCTGTGAGGTCGTCGGCGACCTCAAACCTCCGCGCATCGGCATAAGAGCACTCGAGCCAAGGCGCCCTCGATCCCAGGGGTTTTGGCCGGGTTACGGCTGGGGCGAATGCTGCGAACATCCGGCCCCGGTGCATGCGCTTCGCGGTGCCGCGCGCGGCTCTTCGGACAGGAACGATTTCTATGCCGGAACACCAGGCTTTGCCGTGCCCAAGTGACGCCGCGTCGACGTGCCGTCCGGGCTTCGCTCCACGCTCACCGTTGCTTTTCGCCGCCGTCGGGGCTGTTCCGGCACCCATTCGACCGGCTTGATCCACAAATTCGATTCGATCGAAGGAGTGCCGTCTCGTGAACTCACCGCATCTGGTGCGCTTGCGCCGCTTGATCCCGATCGTTGCCGTGGGGGCGACCCTGCTCGTCCCGTTCCTCGCCGACCAGCAGGCGAACGCGGCCAGTACACATGTCACCAATCCGTTCGTCGGCGCTACCCAGTATTTGAGCCCCGATTACACCGCCGAGGTCACTGCCCAGGCCAACGCTGACGGAGGCGCGCTCGGGACCGCCGAAGCCAAGGTCGCGACCTATCCGACCGCGGTGTGGATGGACAAGATCGCCGCGATCACCGGCGACAGCGTGCATCACGGTCTCGCGTACCACCTGGACAATGCACTGGCTCAGCAGCAGGGCAGCACGCCGATCACCATCGAGATCGTCATCTACGACTTGCCTGGCCGGGATTGCGCCGCGCTCGCCTCGAACGGTGAGATCCCGGCGACCGCGGATGGCCTGACCGAGTACGAAACCCAGTACATCGACCCGATCGCAGCGCTGATGTCCCAGGCCAAGTACGCGAACCTGCGGATCGTCACGATCATCGAGCCCGACTCGCTACCCAACATCGTCACGAACCAGAGCAAGCCCGCCTGCGCGACGGCTTCACCGTTCTATGAGGCAGGCGTCGAGTACGCGCTGAACAAGCTGCACGCGATTCCGAACGTCTACACGTACATCGACATCGCGCACTCGGCATGGCTGGGCTGGTCCAGCAATCTTGGCCCGGGCGCCCAGGAGTTCGCAAAAGTCGCGAAGGCTACGACGGCCGGGGTCGCCAGCGTCGACGGTTTCATCAGTGATACCGCCAACTACACACCGACCACCGAGCCGTTCCTGCCGGACCCCAACCTGCAAGTCGGCGGCAACCCGCTCGATTCGGTGACGTTCTACCAGTACAACCCGATGTTCGACGAATACACCTATGACAACGCGATGTACACGGCGCTGGTCGGTCAGGGCTTCCCGGCCACGATCGGCATGCTCATCGACACGTCACGCAACGGCTGGGGCGGCCCGAGCCGGCCGACCGCGCTGGACAGCAACCCGACCACGGCGACCGCATACGTCGCGGCAAACAAGATCGATCAAAGAGTGTTCCGCGGCAATTGGTGTAACCAGAACGGCGCGGGCATCGGCGCCCGGCCGACCGCGGAGCCGTACGGTGCGTCCGCGCACATCATCGCTTTCGTCTGGATCAAGCCACCGGGCGAGTCCGACGGTGATTACCCGACGGCGACCCACAGCCATGGTGACCCGCACTGCGACCCGAATGGTACGAACACCGACGGCAACGGTGGCACCTACCCGACCGGATCCATTCCCGGTTACGACGTCCCCGCCGGTCAGTGGTTCGCGGCCGAGTTCCAGCAACTCGTGACCAACGCGTACCCGGCGCTGGTGGCCGGAAGCGGCAGTGTCACGGTGACCAACCCGGACAGCCAGTCCGGTGTCGTCGGCACCCCGACCAGCCTCCAGATCCACGCGGCCGACTCAGCGTCCGGCCAGACGCTGACCTACTCGGCCACCGGCCTGCCGGCCGGCCTGTCCATCAGCTCCACCACGGGTCTGATCTCCGGCACGCCGACCGCCGCCGGTTCCTCGTCGGTGACGGTCACCGCCGAGGACACCACCAACGCCGCCGGCTCGACCACGTTTACCTGGACGATCAGTTCGGGCGGTGGCGGCGGCGCGACGTGTTCGGCCACATATGAGATCAGCAATGACTGGGGCAACGGCTTCACCGCCAACGTCACGGTCACCAACACCGGCTCGGTGGCCACCCAAACCTGGACCGTCACCTGGACCTGGGGTGGAAACCAGCAGGTGGTGAACATCTGGAACGCCGCCGGAACGCAGAGCGGTACGGCCGAAACCGCCACCAGCCTGTCCTACAACAGCGTGATCTCGGCCGGCGGAAACACCAGTTTCGGCCTTCAGGCGAGTTACACCGGCACGAATGCCATCCCGACGCTGACCTGCGTCGCTTCCTGACCCATCGACCCGCCGGGGCGGCAATCGCCGCCCCGGCAGTGAACCGAGGAAGGGCAAGACATGACTCTACGAATGCCTTCCGGCTGGCGGCGCGCGGTGCTTGCCGCAGCCGGTGCCATCGCGACCATTGCCGCATCGAGCGCCGTAGTATCGCTCGGCGCTGCACCGGCGGCTCAAGCCGCGACCGTAGGAACCGGAACCGGTTACCTGCATACCAGCGGCAACCAGATCGTCGACTCCACCGGCGCGACGGTCCGGCTGACCGGTGTCAACTGGTTCGGCATGGAGACCGATAACCACACCTTCCACGGCCTGTGGGCGAGCGTCACCTGGAAGTCGATGATCGACCACATGGCCCAACTCGGGTTCAACACCATCCGAGTGCCGTTCGCGGGCGATGCGCTGGCGCCCGGAGCCCTGGCAACCAGCATCAACACGAGCACGAATCCCGACCTGGTCGGTTTGAGCCCGCTGCAGATCTTGGACAAGGTCGTCGGATACGCCGGGCAGAAAGGCATGCGGATCATCCTGGATCGACATCGTCCGTCGGCGGCCGGGCAGACAGCGCTCTGGTACACATCGTCGGTCTCCGAGGCCAGTGAGATCGCCGACTGGCAGATGCTGGCCGCGCACTACGCCAACAACCCGACCGTGATCGGCGCTGACCTGTTCAATGAACCGCATGCCGACGGCACTGATCCCAACGGCGTAGGGGCTTGCTGGGGCTGCGGCGACACCGCCCGCGACTGGCGGCTCGCGGCACAGCGGATCGGCAACGCGGTACTCGCCACCAACTCCAACTGGCTGATCTTCGTCGAGGGTGTGAGCTGCCCGAGCGGCGGCACCCCGAATGTCTACGACAACATCCCCGACGATCCGCTGACCTGCGACTGGTGGGGTGGCAATCTGTCGATGGCCGGCCAGTACCCGGTCAACCTCAACGTCGCCCACCGACTGGTCTACTCGGCACACGACTACGGCATCTCCGTCTACGACCGCCAGCCGTGGTTCAACGACGCCAACTTCCCCAACAACCTGCCCGGCGTGTGGGACCACTTCTGGGGCTACCTCTACCGGCAGAACATCGCGCCGGTCTGGATCGGCGAGTTCGGCAGCACTCTGCAGAATCCGCTTGACGTGCAATGGATGACCGAGCTGATGTCATACCTGGGCAGCGGCGTCACCGGAATGTCATTCACCTACTGGTCCTGGAACCCGGACTCGGGTGACACCGGGGGCATCGTCGGCGACGACTGGGTGACGGTGAACCAGCAGAAGATGGACATCGTCGGTCCGTACCTGATCCCGCCGGTCGGCGGCGGCACGCCGGCACCGACTCCGAGTGGTTCGGCGACCGCGACACCAACTCCAAAACCCACGCCGACCGGGTCAAGCGGCTGCGCCGCCGCGTATGCGATCCAGGATTCGTGGCCACAGGGCTTCACGGTGAACGTGACCGTGATGAACACCGGAACCACCTCGCGCGGCTGGACTGTCAGGTGGACGGCCCCGCCCGGCGTCGCGCTCGTGAACGGATGGAGCGCAACGTTCGCCACCAGCGGCAACAGCTGGACCATGACACCGCCGAGCTACCAGACCACGCTTACGCCCGGGGCTTCGTTCACCTACGGATTCCAGGCCAGCGGGGCGGCCGACCCGGCTCCGAGCGACATCACCTGCAGCTAAGGAGATTGCCTGCCCGAACGGGCAAAATTCGCTCTGGCGGGAAGGGTCCGGTCGAAGATCTTGACGATCATGTTTAGTACGGCAGGGCCCTTCCAGCCGAGTGGTGGGTCGGTCTACGGGCATGAATCCAGCTTGGCGCCCCATGCCCTGCGCGGGAGTCGGGCCTGCGACACAGCTAGACGGGACGGTCGACGCCCGCAGCCCGCCAATGCCTGCGGGCTGGCCGTCCCTGTGTCCATCGAGCCCACCCGACCTCGACCAGATCAACCTCGAACAGTGCCAGCGCGTCGGACAATTGAGCCCCACCCCGCGCTCCGGCTACAGCGGCCTTCCGCACGTCGACGTCCTCGACTTCGCCGACGATCCCGCGAATCGAGAACTCCTCGTCGTCGGGCGGCAGGACGGTGGAATGCAGCGCTATTCGCGGTTCTCTGCAGAGATCAGTTAACTTCGGCGAGCGACGCGTCACAGCGATGAACAACCCGCGATCACTCAGAATGGGAGCCACTGGATGAAGCCGAGGGCCACCCTCCGCCGTCACGGTCGACAGATAGACATAACCGTGGTCCTCGGCGAGCAATGCCTGTCCCCGCTGCGCGAGATCAACCTCCTGCCCGGCGAACTTCGTCCATAACACAAACCCACGCTAGCCGGACGCTGATCCAATTCGGGCGCCGAATCTGGGGGCGGCAAGGGCTAGTCGCGGGTGCGTTCGTTGATCAGCATCCGAAGATGGCGCGAAGCCGGGCGCCATCTCGCCGCCGGCCGGCTGCCCTATTCGCCGCGATAGAGCGTGACGTCGTAGCGGTAGCGGTCTCCTCGGTACAGCGACTCGGCGCGTTCGATCGCTCGCCCGCGGGCGTCGAAGCCGGTGCGCTCGACTCGGAAGGCCGCGGAGAACGGGGGTACGGCGAGCAGGAGCGCGTCGTCCTGGTCCACGACCGTGGCGTTGATCGTCTGTGTCGCGTGTTCGAGGTCCAGCCGGAAGTGCGAGTGGAGCAACTCGTATAGCGAACCCTCCATGTCCATGTCGAGGAGTCCCGGCGCAAGCGCCTCCGGGATGTAGGAGTGCTCCAGACAGATGGGCTCGCCATCAGCCGTGCGAACCCGGGCGATATGCGTGACCGGGTCTCCCGGTGAAAGGCCAAGCTCCTGTCCGATCCGTGCGCCGGCGGGCCTCTGCTCGGCGGTCAGGAGCCGGGAGCCTGGGGTCATGCCGCGCTGGCGCATGTCTTCGCTGAACGACGTCAGTTCCAGGGACTTGGCCACGTGCGGTTCGCGGACGAAGGTGCCGGCACCCTGCACCCGGTAGACGCGACGTTCGCGTTCGAGGTTGTCCAGCACGCGGCGGATGGTGAGGCGGCTGACGGCGAGTTCACCGGCGAGTTCGCGTTCTGTGGGCAGCTTGTCGTGTGGGCGCAGTTGGTCGTCGACGAGTTGCAGGACGTGCCGGCGCACCTGCTCGGCCTTGTTGCCGTTAGGCATCGGATCCACTCCTCACCACGCTTGATGCCGAGACACCAGCGTACAAGTTGTATACCCCAAAGCGGATTCGTAGCCGAATCATGCCTTCGATTGGTACTGCCATATTTGCGGGCGTAACAGGGAGATCTAAGCGCAAGCTGCCTAGATTCCGCAACCCCTTGACGGCGTCGGCCAGATTGGGCTATACCAATCGCACCAGTCCCCGACCTTGGAGTCAGACATGAAGGCACGGCATCGTCTGCGGACGATCGTGATAACGGTGGCAGCGATATCGCTCGCGCTGACAACCGCGGCCTGCGGGTCGTCCGGCAGTGGCGAGGCTTCGGGCAAGACCAAGGTGACGTTCAGCTATCTATGGACCGGCAACGAGGCGAAGGCCCTCGAAAAGATCATCGCCGACTTCAACTCCAGCCAGAGCAAGATCACCGTGGTCGGCGTCTCCAGCGCCGACTTCCAGAAGCAGCTCGCGTCGATGTCGTCGAGCCACGGCTCGTTCGACATCTCCGACAACTTCGGCAACGAGGTCGGTTCGTGGGCGTCGAAGGGCATCCTCGCGCCGCTGGACAGCTACATCCAGGCGGACAAAATGGACACCGCCGATTTCGTCCCAGCCGCGCTGAACCAGATGAAGTACAACGGGCATATTTACTCGCTGCCGATCGCGGTCCACGACTTCCAGCTGCTGTACAACAAGACCGAGTTCGCCGCGGCCGGCATCAGCAGCCCGCCGGCTACGATGGACGAGTTCGCGACCGATATCGCGAAGCTCACGAAGGTTGACGCGAGCGGCAACATCACCCAGCTCGGACTCGGCAATCCGAGCGCGTTTAACACGCTGACGACGCTTGGCTACGCGTTCGGGGGCGCCTGGGACGGCACCAACGGCGCCACTCCGTCGCCCGACAACCCGGCGAACATCGCCGCGCTGCAGTTCTACAAGCAGAACATCACCGACAAGTACGGGGCGGCGAAGGTCGCCAAGTTCACCGCCGGCTGGGGCCAGTACATGTCGGCACAGGACCCGTTCTACACCGGCAAGGTCGCGATGGTAATCGACGGCGAGTGGCAGCCGGTGTCGATCCCGAAGACAGCGCCCAACCTGCAGTGGGGCGTGACCAACATCCCTGTCCCGGCGAGCCAGCCAAACCTCGCCGGCACCACGCAGCTCACCGCGAGCACGCTGTTCATCCCGGCGAACGCGGCGCACAAGCAGGCCGCGTTCGAGTTCATGAAGTACCTGGCAGGCCCAGTCGGCATGGCCGAGTTCACCAAGGCGCTGGGCAACCTGCCGGGACGCACGTCCCTGCTGGACAGCAGTACGTATGCATCGATCCCGCAGTTCTCGACGTGGTTGCAGAACTTGAAGAGCCCGAACGTTCATGCGTTGGCCAGCCAGCCGTACAGCCAACAGTATGTGACGGATCTTACGAACGCTTTCAAGTCCGTTCTCGACGGGTCAAGCACTCCGCAGGCCGCGATGGCTTCGGTGGCGGCCAAGGCCAAGCATTACCAGGGCTCCTGACGTCGTGACCAGACAACACAAGGCGCGGCGGCGCCAATCCCTTTGGGGGTTGGCGTTCGCCTCACCCTTCCTCGTCGGGTTCGCGATCTTCATCGCCTGGCCCGTCGCCGCCTCGGCCTGGTACAGCTTCACCGACTTCAACCTGTTCCAGTCGCCGCACTTCGTCGGCATGGACAACTACCGCCGGATGCTGCAGGACGACGTTTTCTGGAAGAGCCTGACGAACACGCTGTATCTGACCGTGATCGGCGTTCCGGTGGGGCTCGTGCTGTCGCTAGGTGGCGCGCTGATCCTCAATCGCCCCGTTCGGGGCCAGCCACTGTTCCGCGCGCTGGTGTACCTGCCCACCATCGTCCCGATCGTGGTATCCGGCTACCTGTGGCGGTGGCTGCTGAACCCGCAGTACGGATATGTCGACGAGATACTGCGGCTGCTGCATCTGCCGCAACCGCTCTGGCTGGACAACCCGGCCTGGGGCAAGCCGGCGATCCTGTTGGTCACGCTGTGGACGGTGGGCGGCATGACCGTCATCTTCCTGGCCGCCCTCAAGTAACGTCCCGAAGGAACTCTACGAAGCCGCGGCGATCGATGGCGCTGGGCCGATCGCCCGGTTCTGGCATGTCACCTGGCCGATGATCAGTCCCGGTCACGCTGTTCCAAGTCATCGTCAGCACGATCGCGTACCTGCAGGTCTTCACACAGCCGTACCTGCTGGCCCAGACCCGCCTCAACACCTCCAGCGGCGGACCGGAGAACTCGATGCTGTCCTACTCGATGTACCTGTTCCAGAACGCGTTCGTCTACCTCAAGATGGGGTACGCCTCCGCGATGGCCTGGGTGCTGTTCCTCGTCACCATGGCCGTTACCGCGATGATCCTGGTGAACGCGAAACGGTGGGTGCACGATGGCTCCCACTGACCTCCAAGTCCCGCCGGCGCCGGCTCCGGCGGAGGTGACCCAGCGCAAGCGCGCCGAGGTGCCGGTTGTCGCATGGCTGAAGATCAGTGGCCGCTGGAGCGGCCGGCGGCTGGCCGTACTCCTTCTGGCCTTGTTGTTCGCGTTCCCGTTCCTCGTCATGCTGAGCTCGGCGTTCAAGAACGCGGCCGACATCTTCCACGCGCCGCCGCAACTCCTGCCACAGCAGCTGGACGCTGGGCAACTTCCGCGAGGCCTTCCAGCAGATACCAATCTGGCGTTACTTCGGCAACACGTTGTTTGTGTGCGGGTTGAACGTGCTGGGCACGCTGATCTCCTGCCCGCTGGTCGCGTACGCGCTGTCGAAGGTTCGCTGGCGCGGCCAGATGCCGATGCTGATGATCGTGCTCGGCACGATGATGCTCCCGCCGCAGGTCACGCTGATCCCGATTTACATGCTGTGGAACCATGTCGGCGCGACCAACTCGTACGCTCCGCTGATTGTGCCGGCGTTCCTCGGAACCCCCTTCTTGATCTTCATGCTCCGTCAGTTCCTGATGAGCGTCCCGAACGAGCTGATCGAGGCCGCGCGCATCGATGGCTCATCGGAGCTACGGACCTATTGGTCGATCGTGCTGCCACTTGCGCGGCCGGCGCTGGCGACCGCGGCGGTGTTCCAGTTCGTCTGGACCTGGACCGACTTCCTCAATCCGCTTATCTATCTGAACGACACGAGCAAGTACACGCTGTCGATCGGGCTCTACAACTTCTTCTCGGAGAACGGCGTCGAGTGGGGTCCGCTGATGGCGGCGTGCGTGATGTTCACGCTGCCCGCCTTCATCGTGTTCCTGCTCGGGCAGCGCTACTTCGTTGAAGGAATAGCCACCAGCGGTCTCAAGTGAGCCCGGCAATACGCACAACTTCCAGGAACGGATGAGGCATGAGCTACAAGCCGGTTACCGGCACGTTCATCGACGAGATCACTTGCGACATTCCCTCGCAGAACTGGGGGAGAGCCGAATGGGAGCGCGAGTTCGACACCTATCGCGATAATGGCCTGGACACCGTCATCCTGATCCGCGCGGGCATGGGCGCGCGTCTGGCCTGCCCTTCGACCACGATCGCCCGGCACCTGCCGACGCTTCCGGTCTACGTCGATCTGGTGCGGATGTTCCTCGACCTCGCAGAAGCCCGCGACATCGCGTTCTACTTCGGGCTCTACGACTCCGACTACTTCTGGCACCGCTACGACTGGGAGCAGGAGGTCGCGATCAACCGCGACTTCATCGCCGAGATGTGGGACCGCTACGGCGACTCGCCCGCGTTCGGCGGCTGGTACCTGCCCCACGAAACCACCGACACGTCGCTGCGGATCCTCGACATCAACACCCGGCTCGCCGAAACCATCCGAACGTTCAGCGACCTGCCCATCTTGATCTCGCCGTACTACATGGGCCGGGCCGATATCGCAGGCATGCGTGACCACCGCTCGCTACCGCGTACGGCCGATGAGCACGGTCGCGTCTGGCGGGAGATCTTCCGCGCCTATTCCGGGCTGGTCACGCATTGCGCATTCCAGGACGCGACCACGGACCTGCTCCAGTTGGAGGCGTTCACACAAGCTACCGCCTCTGCCGCGGAGGGCACCGGCATCACGCTCTGGTCCAACCTCGAAACGTTCGACCGGGACATGCCAATCCGGTTCCCGCCGGCCGACTGGCGCAAGCTCGCCTACCGGCTCGACACCGTCCAGCCCTACGTCGACAAGGTCATCACGTTCGAGTTCGCGCACTTCATGAGTCCCCACTCGGTCTGGCCGGCCGCGCACGGCCTGTTCGACCGATACCGGGAACACGTCGCGGAGCAGGCCAAGTGACCTCGACGACTCTCGACCGGCTCGAAGGCGGCCTCGTGGTCTCCTGCCAGGCGCCGCCGGGACATCCGCTACGCGACTCCGGCATCATCGGGCTGCTCGCACAGTGCGCGCAGATCGCCGGTGCGGCCGGCCTGCGGATCAACGGCGCCGACGACATCCGCGCTGTCCGAGCGCGCACGGACCGGCCCATCATCGGACTGCACAAGGTCCGCGACACGGGTCCGCGAGACTTCATCACGCCCGGCATCGAGTACGCCGTGCAGCTTGCCGTCGCCGGCGCCCAGGTGATCGCGGTCGAGGTCACCGACGATGTCCCGGGTGATCCGCTTGCCCTCGTCAAACGCATCCGCGCCGAGCTGGATCTGCCGGTTATGGCCGACGTGTCCAGTCTGGACGAGGGGCAGCGTGCATGGGAAGCCGGGGCCGATGTGGTCGGGACAACGCTGTCCGGGTATACAACCGCGAGCCGGAGCAGCCGATCGGGCCCCGACATCGCACTGGTACACGACCTGGCCAGCCTCGGCATCCGCACCGTCGCCGAGGGCCGCTACGCCACCCCGGAGGACGTCCGGGACGCGTACGCGGCCGGTGCCTGGAGCGTCGTGATCGGTACCGCGATCACCGACCCGATCGCGATCGCCCGCCGGCTCGTCCGCGCAACGCCCGCCGGCCAGCACGAACCCGCAGAGCTATGAGCGAACCCCAGTACACGCTCGGAATCGACATCGGAGGCACGAAGACCGCCGCGGCCATCATCGGTGAAACCGCCGAAGTCATCGGGTACGCGGAGGACCGGACACCGGCCGTGGCCGGGCCGGACGCCGTGATCGACGCGGCTGTGGCAGTCGCTCGCCGAGCGATGCGCGCGGCACCGCGGCGGCCGTACGCGTGCGGCGTCGGCACCGCCGGCACCATCGGCCGAACCGGCGTGGTCACGCACGCCACCGACGCGCTACCCGGCTGGTGTGGCACCAACCTCACCGAGCAGTTCACGAGCGCGTTGCGGATGCCAGTAACGGTGCTCAATGACGTGCACATGATGGCACTCGGGGAAGCGCGCTATGGCGCGGCCGCCGGAATCGACGTCGCCGTCGTCGTGGCCATCGGGACCGGGATCGGTGGTGCCATCGTCCACGGTGGCCAAGTGATCATCGGAGCATCCGGCTCCGCCGGATCCATCGGGCACGTGACCGTTGACGCCGCAGCGCCACGACGGTGCGGATGCGGCCGGTGGAACCACCTTGAAGCGTACGCATCCGGCCCGGCCATCGAGGCGCGGTTTGCCGAGGCCACCGGTTCAGCGATCCGGTTGCCCGAGATCGCGTCCCGCGCCCGCGCCGGAGACGCTGCCGCCCGCGCCGTCATCTTCGGTGCCGCCGAACTCCTCGGACAGGCACTCGCCCAGGTCGCCACGATCGTCGACCCGGACACGATCGTGCTCACCGGGGGCGTCGCAGCACTCGGGGACCTCATCGGAGACCCAACCCGCGCAATCATCGCCACCAGGGCATTATCTGGGCCGGACCGGGCCCGGGTGCGCTTCAGTACCCTCGGCACCCGAGCGACCCTTCTGGGCGCGGTCGGAGCCGCACGTGCTGAGTCGACCGCCGCGCACTCGCTCATGCCGAACACCACGGCCGGGTGGGGATCACTCAGCGTCGGCTGGCCGCCCGCGCCGTCTGAGGTAGACCCCTGATCCGGCAAGCACCAGTAGCGCGAGGACGCCGTAGCCGGCCGCGGCAATTGAGTTCGTGTCTCGGGATGCGACGGTTTGCGATTTGACTGACATGACGGGCAGCGCCGCGACGGCCGGGCTCGAGATAGCGCTTGTGGATGGCGCGCGTTCCACCCGCCGCGACGTGCGAGGGCACGTTGGACATCCCGGTATAAAGGTTGATCAGCGGCTTGGTCGCGGCTTCGGCGGTGCCGGGCACCGCGACCATCGCAGCCATGACGATCGCGAAAACCGCACACCTCGTACGCACGAATCAACGCCTCCCGTTGCGTGGCAGCGGCGCAGCTTATCACTCGCTGGCGCAGTCAGAAGGCCTTCCGTCCGCGGCGACGTTCGTTGCCCTCAGGACCACGTGCGAGGCCGGTCAATGGGCTCCCATGGGCCCTCCGTCCCTGGGACCTTGTCCTCTACACCGGGCCATAGCGGGTGAAAGGCTGACGTAATGGCTAGGCGTGCCACGGTAGATCTTGCGGCAGCCGCCGAGGCAGCTGCCGCCTCCGGCCATCCGGCCCTCAGGCTGCGAGCGCTGCGGAAGACGTACGGCGCCGGTGCCGCCTTGGTGTATGCGCTCCGGGACGTTGATCTTGAGGTCTGGCCGGGTCAGTTTGTTGTCCTGCTCGGGCCGTCCGGGTCAGGCAAGACCACACTGCTGAATCTTGCCGGCGGGATCGAGGAGACCACTGCCGGAGTGGTTGAGGTCGCCGGAATCGACATCGCGTCGCTGAGAGGTGACGACCGCACCAACTTCCGGCGAGACCGGGTCGGATTCGTCTTTCAGTTCTTCAACCTGGTGCCGACCCTGACCGCGCTGGAAAACGTAGAGATCATCGCCGAGCTGACCGGCGGGGATTCGACAGGGCGCAGCAAGGAAGCGCTGCAGCGGGTCGGGCTCGCCGATGTCATGGACCGCTTCCCGGGCCAGATGTCGGGCGGGCAGCAACAGCGCGTGGCGATCGCCCGTGCCGTCGTCAAGGAGCCGCCGCTATTGCTCTGCGACGAGCCGACCGGAAGCCTCGATCTGGACACCGGGCGGCAGGTTCTCGCGGTGCTGCGCGATCTGGCACGGGAGGGCCATCACACGGTCCTGCTGGTGACTCACAACTCGGCGATCGCCGCCATGGCGGACCGTGTCGTCTGGCTGCACTCGGGTTCGATCGCTCGTGACGAGCGAGTGGATCATCCGATGGAGGCGGAGGATCTGGAGTGGTGAGCCGGGTCCTGCCCCGAAAGCTTCGCCGGGACCTGTGGCGGCAGCGATGGCAGTTCCTCGCCGTTGCCGTGGTCATCGGGATCGGCGTCGCGGTCTACGTGGCCGCCTCTGACGCCTACCGGAACCTGCAGGAGTCGTTCGATCGCGCGTACTCGACCCAGAGGTTGCCCGATGCCATCGTGTCCGGACCGGGCGCGAGCGAGCTGACAGCGCAGGCGCGCGCGCTCCCCGGGAACCCGGTGGTGGATGCCCGGCAGGTGGGCGATGTCGGCATTCGTATCCACGGGCACGCGCTTGTCGGCCGGGCGGTCGGCGTGCCGGAGCGTCAGCAGCCCGCCGTGTCGAAGCTGGCCGTGCGAACGGGCGCGCTACCGGGCCCGGGGGAGGTGCTGGTTGAGCAGCACCTGGCCGACCACTACGGCCTGAAGCCGGGAGACACGATCGATCTGCTGGCGCCCGGCGGCTGGCACGCCGTGCGCGTGTCCGGTTCGGCGCTGTCCACGGAGTACTTCTGGCCGGCGCGCTCCATGCAAGAGGTCATAACCACGCCCGAACACTTCGGCGTCATTTTCGCGACCGCACCGGACGTGCGCGAGCTGGTCGCGAAGCCAGTGGACGAGCTGCTGATGTACGCACGCGATCGAGGTGCGGCGCCAGCCCTTTCGGCGACCGCGGCCCGGCTGGCCGCCGACAACGGTCTGAGCTTCCAGTCCAGGAACGATCAACCCTCGTACACCGCACTGCAGCAGGATGTGCAGGCCGTGGGCGACTTCGCCAACCTGCTCCCATGGGTGTTCCTCGTGGCGGCGGTCCTCGGCACGTACGTGCTGCTCTCCCGCATGGTCGCCGCTCAACGCGCGGTCATCGGGACACTTGTCGCGAACGGGCTATCGGCTCGGTCACTCCGCCTGCACTACCTGGGCTACGGAGCCGCGGCCGGACTGCTCGGTGCGGTACCCGGCCTGGTCGGCGGTTACCTTCTGGGCGGTTGGTTCACCACGTCGTACACCAGCGCACTCGGCCTTCCGTTACGCGTCACCTCATTCCACCCGGTCAACCTGCTCGTCGGCGCCGCTGTGGCCGTCGTCGCGGCGCTGCTCGCGGCATGGGCACCGGCCAGAGCCGCGGTCCGGACCGATCCCGCCGAGGCCATGCGAATCTCGCCGCCATCCGTGCGAGCCGGACGAAGCGTGCTCGAACGCGCGATCCCGCCAGCACGACACATGCCCGCACGCTGGCGAATGACGTTCCGCGGCATCATGCGCAACCGACGCCGTACGGTGCTCACCATCGCCGGTGTCGCGGTATCGGTCAGCCTGGTCATGATCTTTGCTGGACTGCGCGACACCGTCTCGACCGTCCTCGACCGGCAGTACACCGCGGTCCAGCTCGAGGATGCTGAACTCCGCACCACGCCGGGTGCGGCGGGCGAGGTGCTGCGGGCGGTACGGGCCGATCCGGGCGTCGCGGCAGCGGAACCGTTCGTCAGGTACGACGTCACGCTCGCCAGCGGCCGAAAGGCGTACCAGACTTTGTTGATGGCGCTGCCGGCCGACACGACGATGCACGGATTTGCCACCGAGGACGGGACACCCGGGCACCTTCCGGCTCGCGGTGTGCTGCTCGGCCGCGGTGCGGGGGAGACGCTTGGCGTCAAAGTCGGCGACCCGGTGACGATCGCGATCAGCCAAACCGGCAAGCGGATACGGGAACCAGTGGCCGGGTTCGTGGATGAGCCGCTGAACCCGGTGGCGTACACGTCGATCTCGCATCTAGCGCAGGTCACCGGATCGTCGGCGCCGACCGGCATCCTGATACGGCTGAAGCCGGGTGCCTTGGAGCAGACCGTATCGGCACGGGTCGGCGCGCTCCCCGGGGTGGTGGCGTACTTGTCCACCGCCGCCGTTGCCGAGACGATTCGAGAGGCGTTCGGCTTATACGATGCGCTGGTTGGCCTGATGCTCGTGTTCGCCGCCATCATGGCTGCGGCGTTGCTCTACAACGCCATGTCCGCCAACGTCGCTGAGCGTTCAGTCGAGGTCGGCACGCTCCAGGCCGCGGGCATGGGTCCAGGCATAGTCGGGCGGCTGGTTACCACCGAGAACCTCATTCTCGTGGCGATCGGCCTGCCGTTGGGCATCGGCGCGGGCGTGCTTTTCGCCAGCTGGTTCATGTCCACGTACGAGACACAGGGCTATCACTGGAACCTGACGATGAAGCCGACGACGCCGCTCATCGTCGCCGCTGGAGTGCTGATCGCCGCGTTGCTCGCCCAGATCCCGGCGGTGCGGGCCATCCGTCACATGGATATCGCCAAGATCGTGCGGGAGCGGGTGCTCTGAGCCGGTAGCGGGTCCAGAACCCGGCAAGACTGCCGAGCTAGGGTTTCATACAGCCGTCCAGGATTGGCTGATCGGCCGTGGTGTACGAGGCGATGGCTAAGATCTTGGATCGGAAGACTTGGCGCAAGTTCGAATCTGTACACAGGCGGTCCGGAATCGGACAAATGCCCGTCCAGGTTGGTGCGCAGGAGTCACATATTGAACGAGCGGAGAGTGCCGGTTGATGGCCAGTAAGAGCAAGAGCGCCGAGGCTCGTCGGCGTGCCTCCGAAGCGAGGGCTGCGGCCGCGCGCGCCGAGCAGCGCAAGCAGCGCCTGCGACTGGTTACGGGTGCCGTCGTCGCGGTGGTCCTTGCGTTGGTCGTCGGCATCGTGATCTACCTCAACCAGTCAGGCAAACCGGCGGCATCGGCACCGATTCCCAGCGCACCGGCTACTGCGGCGTCCGGGCGTACCACGAATCCGCCATGGTCGGCGCCGGCCAACCCCGCCGAGGCGGTGAAGGCCGCTGGCCTGAGCATGTTGAGCTCGGAAGGCACCGCTGAGCACATTCATGCTCATTTGGACATCATCGTCAACGGACAACCGGTGAGCGTCCCGGCCGGGATCGGCATCGACGAGCAGGCCCAGAAGATCAGCCCACTGCATTCGCACGACACGTCCGGCGTGCTGCACATCGAGTCGCCGGTGAAGGCCGACTTCAGCCTCGGCCAGTTCTTCACCGAGTGGCAGGTGGCGCTCAGCGCCGACCAGTTGGGTGGGTTGAGCGCCGGCGGAGGCAACGAGCTACACGCCTACGTCAACGGCAAGCTGTACCAAGGCAATCCCGCCGCGATCATCCTGCACGCCCACGACGAGATCGCCCTCGTCTACGGCACTGCCGCGCAGCAGGCGAATCCTCCGGCCAGCTACCACTTCCCGTCCGGCGAGTAACGACCCGGCCGGCACTGAGATCGGGATCCGCCCATAGGGTCGGTCAGCCAGCCGATGACCATCCGGGCGGCCCGACCTGCGGAGCCACGAGCTACTCGTGGGCACAAAGGTCGCTAGCATCCTGGTGTGATCCGGATCGAGCTTGACCGACCAACGGTGGAGCGCACCCGGATCGCGATCAGCCCACTGTGGGAGTGTGTGGCTAGCCTGCACCTGCTGGCACGATCTCCGGACGACGCACCGTGGCCGTACACCGGGTAGGCCCGCCACGCCCGCCGATACTTGTCCAACGTCTCCGGGACCAGCGACCCGCAACTGCTCACGCACGGGCTCGGCGGCAGATCGCCGGACCTCTTCACCCCGCTGCCGCCCTCGCCGGCGCCGACCATCACCGAGGAACTCGACGCGCTCCGCGCTACCGATCCCGAGATGGTGCGTGCCGAGCTGGACCGAGAGTACGGCGAGGCCCTTCCGTCGGTGCTTGAGGGCTTTCGCGCTCGGCCAGGGCCGCATCTCGCCCGGCTGGCCGACGGTTTGCAGGCGTATTGGGATGCCACGCTGGCCGGATACTGGCCTGCGATGCGATCCGCCCTGGAGGAGGAGGTGATGCTGAGGGCACGCTCGCTCGCTGCCGCTGGACCCGATGCGCTGCTGACCGAACTGCATGATCGTGTTCGTTGGGAACGGTCGACGCTAACCCTCGTGAAGTCGGTACCCAGAGATAAGGGTAAAGCGCAGTACTTCGAGTACACCGTTGTCGCAACCGACCAGCGGCTGCTCCTGGTCCCGATGGCGTACTTGATGTATTACATCTCGGTTCGCCTGCCCGATCGGCAGGCTCTGTGGCTGCTCGGCGGCACGCTGGCGATCACAATCCTCGGTGTTGCCAATGCGGTGCGCGTGCCGCTCGCCGTGCCCGGGATCTCGTTACCTCACCGGCCTGTGTTCACGGATCCCGTCGATTTGCTGTTGCGCAGTGTGCTGCCGATCGACGTTCGCGTGCTCATCCTCACCACATTCGACATCGACGAGTACGTCTTCACCGCTCTGCGGGCGAGCGCGAGCGGATTCCTCCTCAAGGGCGCCCGCCCGGCCGACCTCATCACCGCCATTCGCGTGGTCGCCGCCGGCGACGCGCTGCTGGCTCCTGGGGTGACACGCCGCCTGATCGAAGAGTTCACCCGCAGGCCGCAGCCAAGCCAGCGCCGTGCTGCCAGCCTCGCCGAAACCACCGATCGGGAGCGCGAAGTACTCGCTCTCATCGGGCTCGGGCTGTCCAACACCGAGATCGCCGCGCAACTGCACGTCAGCCTTTCGACCACGAAAACTCACGTTGGCCGGCTGCTGATGAAGCTCGGAGCTCGCGACCGAGCCCAACTGGTGATCGCCGCATACGACAACGGGCTCGTCTTGCCGGCGACCAATCAGCCATAGCCATCCCTGCTGTGGCCAGGGTGGACGGGGATACGGCGCTCGCGGGCCAGACTGCGGGCCATGCTCGGCAAGGACGCGTTGACGTCGAATAGCTGACTAGCGGTAGCGTATATACGCGTAACAGGGATATGCTGCCGGCATGACTGAGCTGACCCTGCGTCCGCCGGCGCTCTTCGTGCTCACCGCGCTGGCTGCCGGACCGCAGCACGGGTACGCGGTGATTCAGGACGTCCTGAACATCTCTGAGGGCCGGATGCGGCTGCATACCGGCTCGCTGTACGTCATCCTCGACCGGCTACGCAAGGCCGGCCTTATCGAGGTCGACCACGAGGAGGTGGTGTCCTCGCGGCTGCGTCGCTACTACCGGCTGACCAGTGCCGGTGCCACACGGCTGGCCAGCGAGACCGAGGCGGCGCGCCGGCACGCCGACGTCGCCGCCGCCCGCCTGCGTCGTCTGAGCACCGTCCACCTGGGAGGACAAGCGTGAGCGAGCCCGCGTACCCGAACCGGACCGAAACGCTATACCGGCAACTACTGGCGGTGTATCCGGCTGAACACCGCGCACGCTACGGCGAGGAGATGATCGGTGTCCTGATGGCTGCCCGGGCGCCCGGGCAGCGCGGACCCGACATCCGGGAATTGCTCAACCTGGTCGTCTCCGGATTGCGTTGCCGGCTGCGTGCTGGGGTCGGCGGCGGCCTGTCCCCGGCGTCGCGGTCGGCCGCCGCGGTGTTCGGCCTGGCGACCTCGATCGTGCTCACGGCGTTGTCGTGGTACGAGGTCGCCGCCGGCATCGCCTGGCGTGGACTGTTCGGCACCGAGGCCGGGCCCGGGTGGCCGGTGCCCGTGCCGGACCGAGCCCTTGCCATGGGGGTGGGCTGGACCCTGGTCACGTGCGCCTGCGTGGCGGGGTTACGGCGGATCGCGGCGCTGGGCGCGGTGCTTGGCTTGCTGGGGGAGGCGATCGCCGTTAGCCACCGGTACCAGTCCGCGCCCGATTCGTTCGTCTCATCCTGGTGGCTGTTGATCCTGACGACGTTCGCGGTGGGCTGCCTCGTCGCGTTGACCGGTTCAGTGCGCGCTGCGTCCCGGGTCGGCTGGTGGCGTGGCCTGGTCCGCCGGGACCCGGACGGGGTACGCCCGCTCAGTCGGCGCGCCGTGGTCGCGCTCGCCGCCGGGTGCTGTTGCTGGCCGCTCCGGTGGCGGCCACTGCACTGCTAATCCAGATCGGGTTCTCGGGGTTCATGCAATCCTCACCGAGCTTCTGGCCGCCGGTGTACCTGACGGCCGGGCAGTGGAGCGCGCTGGTGCTGGTACCGCTGATGGTCTTCGCGACCGGTGCCTGGCTGCTGCGCCGATACGAGCACAAGCTGGCTTCCGGAGCACTTCTCACCTGATTGGCGGCCTGCAGATGGGCCCGGAGGCCGCCGCGCGGCGGTCTCCGGGCGTCCGATAACTGCCTACCCGGTATGGTCAGCCCCGGGTAGCCGTGATGGTGTAGTGGCCGCCAGAGGTTGTGAGCACGACATATCCATCTTCCATGTGGGCGTGGTAGTTGCCGTGCGGGCCGTGGCTCCAAACGACGTGGCCGTTGACCCGGACGACGTCGCCAGCGATGACGGGTACGGCGCTGGTGCCACCCGCGGTGTGGACGTCCATCTGGAATCCGGAGCCGCTCGACCGCCAGCTCACCCCGATGTCGCAGTACTCGGTCGGCACTGAACCTTGCGCCCAGTGCAGGTTGCCGGTGTGCGGCTTGAAGCTCCAGGTGGCGTAACCAGGTCCAACCGGCGTCACGCCGAGCACCTGTTCAGTGAGCTGCACTGTGGGGGAAGCCGCCCGGCCGTGCGCCAGGCTCGCGGTCGCGCGGTTTACCCCGCCGGAGCTGTTCTTGAACTCCCACAGTCCACCGGTGTAGAGGGGATCGGTCGGGTCGACCATTTGCCCCCACATCAGCCGCATGAGGGCCAGCGCACCGGTCGTGTCACCGACGGCGAACCGGCCGGCGGATTCCATGCCGTTGCCGAACGGTTCGATGGTGTGCCCGGTGGGGTCGGCCAGGCCATGGGCGTCAACTTCATGCTCGACCAGTGTCACAACATCGAACCGAAGATCCCCGGGCAGATCCGGTCGGTCATGAACGGCCTGGACCCCGACCCGATGGCGGCGTACGAGCGATCCGGCTCCGATCCGCGCAACACCAATTACGCCGGCGGCAACACCTCGGCCAAGGGATCCGAGACCGATCCGGTCACCGGTGGCCCGGTGGACCTGTTGTGGGTCAAGGGCTCCGGCGGCGACCTCGGCACGCTGACCGAGACCGGGCTGGCCGCACTGCGCCTCGATCGGCTGCGTGCGCTCGCCGACGTGTATCCCGGCATCGATCGCGAGGACGAGATGGTCGCCGCGTTCGACTTCTGTCTGCACGGTCGCGGTGGCGCTGCGCCGTCGATCGACACCGCGATGCACGGTCTCGTCGACGCCGCCCACGTTGACCACCTGCACCCTGACTCGGGTATCGCGCTGGCCACCGCGGCCGACGGCGAGGCGCTGACGAAGGAGTGTTTCGGCCACCGGGCGGCCTTACGTGACGCGGTGCGCCTCTCCGGTCACGACGTTGACGTGGTGCACCTGGTCGGCGGCGGCGCCCGCAACGCGTTACTATGCCAGCTGACCGCCGACGCGTGCGATCGGCCGGTGGTGGTCGGCCCGGTCGAGGCGACCGCCATCGGCAACGTGCTGGTACAGGCGCGGGCCAACGGCGGCCCGGCCGACCGCGTCGCCGCGCGGGCATTGGTCGCCGCATCGGTGCGGCTCCGGCGCTACGAGCCGGGCGGCGACTCGGCTGCCTGGTCGAAGGCCGCCTCCGCGATCGGGAGGGAGTGACGGTGACCGTCGCGTTGTTCGTCACGTGCCTCAACGACACGCTGTTCCCCGGCGTGGGCAAGGCCACGGCCGCCCTTCTCGAACGCCTAGGCGTTCCCGTCGACTTCCCGGAAACGCAGACATGCTGCGGTCAGATGCACTTCAACTCCGGGTACCGCTCGCAATGCGTGCCATTGGTGCGATCCTTCGCCCGAGCGTTCCAGGGGTACGACGCGGTGGTGACGCCGTCAGCGTCGTGCGCGGCGATGGTCCGGTCGCACCACCGGACCATCGATCCGGGTCTTGAGCCGCCGCCGGTGTACGAGCTGTCCGAATATCTGATCGACGTCCTGGGCGTCACCGATGTGGGCGCTCGCTTCCCGCACACCGTGACCTATCACGCGACCTGCCACTCGCAGCGACTGCTGCGCATCAATGACCGACCGCAGCGGCTGCTGGCCGCCGTGGCGGGCCTGACGTTGGTGCCGCTGGCGCAGCCCGCCGAGTGCTGCGGCTTCGGCGGCACATTCAGCGTCAAGAACCCGGACGTCTCGGTTGCCATGGGCCGGGACAAAGCAGCCGACGTGCGCGGCACCGGCGCGGCTTTCCTGGTCAGCGCCGACACCTCCTGCCTGCTGCATATCGGTGGCCTGCTGTCCCGCGAAGGCGCGCCGGTTCGCACCATGCACCTGGCTGAAGTGCTGGCGAGTACCGCATGAGCACGCCGACGTTCCTGGGCATGCCGCCGTTTCCCGAGGCCGCCCGGACGGCGCTGGCCGACGAGCAGCTCGGCGCGAACCTTGGCCGGGCCACCGCCACGATTCGCGACAAGCGTGCTCGCGCGGTCGCGGAGGTCGGCGAGTGGGAGGCGCTGCGTCGGGCCGGCGCGGCCATCAAGGACGATGTGCTGGCCCGGCTACCCGAACTGCTGGCCCGGTTGGAGTCGGCCGTGACGTCGGCCGGTGGCGTGGTGCACTGGGCCCGCGACGCGGCCGAGGCCAACGAGATCGTTGCCGGGATCGCCCGCGACCATCGCGTGTCCGAGGTCGTCAAGGTCAAGTCGATGGCGACTCAGGAGATCGAGCTGAACGCCGCGCTCGAACGAGTGGGAATCGACGCGTGGGAGACCGATCTCGCCGAACTGATCGTGCAGCTGGGCCACGATCTGCCCAGTCACATTCTGGTCCCGGCGATCCACCGTAACCGCGCCGAGATCCGTGACATCTTCCGCCGGGAGATGGGCGCGGTCGGCCGCCCGGCTCCGGACGGGCTCACCGACGAGCCGGCCGCGCTGGCCGCCGCGGCGCGGCTGCATCTGAGGGAGAAGTTTCTCCGTGCCGAGATGGCCGTGTCCGGTGGGAACTTCGCGGTCGCGGAGACGGGCACGATCGTGGTGGTGGAGTCGGAGGGCAACGGCCGTATGTGCCTGACGCTGCCGCCGGTGCTGGTCACTGTGCTCGGCATCGAGAAGGTGGTGCCGACCTGGGCCGACCTGGACGTGTTCCTGCAACTGCTGCCACGGTCCTCGACGGCCGAGCGGATGAACCCGTACACATCGATGTGGACCGGGGTGACGCCCGGCGACGGGCCGGAGGAGTTCCACCTGGTGCTGCTGGACAACGGCCGCACCGACACGCTCGCCGATCGTGTCGGCCGTCAAGCGCTGCGGTGCATTCGGTGCTCGGCCTGCCTCAACGTCTGCCCGGTGTACGCCCGTACCGGTGGCCGGGCGTACGGGTCGGCCTATCCCGGACCGATCGGCGCGATCCTCACGCCACAGTTGCGCGGCATCAACCGTCGGCCGGTTGACGAGCAGACCGCGTCGCTGCCGTTCGCGTCCAGCTTGTGCGGGGCGTGCTTCGACGTATGCCCGGTCCGGATCGACATTCCCGAAGTCCTGGTCCACCTGCGCGCCAAGGTGGTGGCCCAACAGCGCGGTCACGTCGGTGAGCGAGCCGTCATGGCGGCCTCGGCCGCGTTGTTCGGCAAGTCGAGTCGGCTGGCCGCGGCGCAGCGCGTCGGCGGAGTTCTGTTCGGCCGGTCGAAGCGGCTGCGGATGCGCGGGCCGGGGTGGGTGCACGCTTGGTTCGGCGCGCGAGACATGGTCCCGCCTGCTCGCGAGTCGTTTCGACGATGGTGGCGGAGGCGCCGTGGCTGACGCTCGCGACGAGATCATGGCGCGCATCCACGCCGCGCTCGCCGACCGCCCGGCACCGGTGCCCGTTGACCGGTCATATCGCGCGGCGGCGGCCAGCGGCGACGTCGTTGACCTGTTCGCGGAACGGGTCGGTGACTACCGCGCGGCCGTCCAGATCGTGACCGGCGCTGGGCTGCCCGCCGCGCTGTCGGATGCGTTGGACCAGCGCGGCGCGCACACCGTGGCTGTCCCTGCGGACCTGCCGCCGCACTGGTTGCCGGCACATTTGGAGCAGCAGCCCGATGATCCGCCGCTGTCCCACGCGGAACTGAACGCCGTCGATGGAGTTGTCACCGGCGCGGCCGTGGCCATCGCGACTACGGGCACGATCGTGCTGGACGGCGGGGCGGCCCAGGGGCGCCGGGTGCTGACACTGCTACCTGACCTGCACGCGTGCGTGGTACGAGCCGAGCAGATCGTGCCGGACGTTCCGGACGCGATGTCCCGCCTTGATCCGGCGCGGCCGCTGACGTGGATCAGCGGCCCGTCGGCGACAAGTGACATCGAACTCGATCGAGTCGAAGGTGTGCACGGGCCCAGGCGGCTGCTGGTCTTCATCGTGCGCGACTGACGCCCGGACTGGGCTCTAGGCAGGCCCGGACTCCGCGATGTCATCGCGCACTTCACCTCGGGCGAATAATCCCCGGATACGAGCCGGCGCCGTCTCGGCCAGACCGACGTGGACCTGCCGGCGTCGCGCCTTGCCGGTCACGCCACACCGGCGGGTGCGCCGGTCCCGGCTCTTCGGCGGGGATGATCGAGCCATGGAGGTACTTAGTAGCCGGGTTCTGATACGCCCGTCGAACCTGGAGCGCAGTCGCCGTTTCTACCGGGACATTCTTGGACTCGCGATCTACCGCGAGTTCGGGCCGCGGCAGGATCCGGGAGTGGTCTTCTTTCTAGGCCAAGGACTGCTTGAGGTATCCGGTGCCGCCCACGACGAGCCGGGAGGATCGCTACGGATTTGGCTGCAGGTCCGTGACGTACGAGCCGAACACGAGCGTCTTGTGGCCGCGGGGGCAACAGTTACTCGTGAACCCCGACAAGAGCCGTGGGGGCTGGTCGAAATGTGGATCGAGGACCCGGACGGCGTACGTATCGTGCTCGTTGAGGTCCCTGACGACCACCCGCTAAGACGCGACCCAAGATGATCTTCGGGCGCTTGGCAGCAACGAGCGGACAGTCAAGCGTGTCTTGGCTATGGCGTTGACGGTCAAGATTGGCAGTGCTCGACTTGGCGAATGAGCGACCGAGCCGATCCCACGCTGACGATCCGCACGGCCGTCGAGGCGGATCTTCCAGCATTACGGCACGTCTTTCGCGCGGCGTCGTTGTCCAATGCCGGCGACACGCCGATGTTGGTGGCTCGGCCGGAGTTCCTCTTCTTCGCAGGCGACCGAATCGCTTCGGGAGGGACCCGGGTCGCGGTTGCGGGTCCTCAAGGCAACGGCCGGGTAGTGGGGTTCGCGACGGTGGCCATGGGTGACGACGAACCCGAGCTTGAGGATCTGTTTGTCGATCCGGACTGGCGCCGGCGTGGTGTTGCTCGCCGCCTGATCCTGGATGTCGTCGGTACCATTCGACCGGGTGGCTACCGGCACCTGTGGGTAACCGGCAACCCGCATGCGCTGGACTTCTACCGCGCCGTCGGATTCGTCGAGACCGGCCGGGTCGAAACTGAGTTGGGCGCTGGTGTGCGTATGTGCCTCGATCCAACCCAAGCGTGACCTCCGCGCTGTGGCGCCGACCGGCGAGGTCGGCGCTCCCACCGCGAACTCGACGGTGACCTTGCGAGTGTGGTTGTGCTTCGTAATCGGTACCGGCACGGCACATGTCAATCCGAACATTCGGACCAGCCGGTGCGACAATCATGATGTGGTAGGTGATCGTCCGATCGGTAAAGGCCTCGACCCAGCTCTGATCATCAGATACGCGGGGCCCGGCCTCGTCTTCTTTACTCTGGTAGCTGTGTACAGCGGGTACACAACAATCCGAGGCTTTCGAGCGCACAACAGCGTCGCTGAGCTGATGGGACTGATCGGCGCCGTCGGGGGACTTTACATGGTCGTCGCCATGGTGCGCGCGATCGTACGGAAGGATCGCGAACTCCGTGTACCGGCAAGCGGCGCGACAGGGGGCAGCGACTCATCGACCGCGGAGGCGCACCTCTCGACCCCAACGCCAGCGGACCGCCACCGCGTCGCGACGGCGATACTGCGCGGCGAGCCGATCCGGTCCAGCGATCGCCAAACCGCCGAACTTCTGCTGAATCGCTGGAGCCGATCCGGTTTCCGGCGCGTCCTCAGCAGCGCGCCAGCGGCGATTTTCTACGCCGTCATTGGGACCATCTATCTGATCGAAGGCCACGGGCCGCGACGCTTCCTCTTGGCTGCCCTTGCGTTCGCCGCGATGGCGGGCGCGATCGTCGTCATTCGCCGACAGGATCGGATTCAGCGCTGGCGCGCAAAATACCTGGCATCCGGCTCGATCGACCACGTCCGAGACGGCGGGGACAACGGCTGACCGCGATGGCGGCGTACTCGCGCAGGGTAATGTCTGGGCCTCCGCCACCCGGCCAGGCGGTCAAGACTATGAGGCATGGAGTTCTTCTGTTACCACCGTGACCGGCCAGGCTCGGCGGCCTTGCGCGACAAACTGGGGGAGGAGCACTGGTCCTACATGGACCGGTATTCCACGAAGTTGATCGCCCGAGGGCCGACGTTCACCGATGACGGCACGCCTACCGGCAGCATGCACATCGTTGATCTGCCAAGTCCCGAGCAAGCTCGCGCATTTGCCTTCGACGAACCCAACTATCAGGCCGGTGTCTATCGGGACGTGCTGCTGCGACGGTGGCGCAACATGCTGGGCCGGACGATGTGGGAGTTCCCCGGTGGCCGCGGCGGCGGCAGCCGGTACCTGGTCCTCGGCCTCGGCGCTGTCTCCGGCCTCGGCCTCGATAGCGAGACCGCCGAGGATCGCGTCCCGGCCGACCAGGAGGCGCTGATCGCGTACGGTCCGCTGCTGTCCGACGATGGTGCGCTCTGGCTGGGTACCGCAGCCTTGATCCGGGCGTCCGACCCGGCCGAGGCACGGGCGTTGCTGACCCCCGGCCGGTACGCGGAGATCGAGGTGCACAACTGGGAGTTTGGCGGCAGGCGCTGAGGTCGGATCGCGAGTCGGCAGCCGGTTTCGGTGGAGCCGCCGTCGAAATCCGGCCGAAAGCAGGAGAATAGCGACATGTCATCGACAACGCGTGAGACCGGACCAGCGAACATCGGCGTGATCGGGCTGGCGGTGATGGGCTCCAACCTCGCCCGCAACCTCGCATCCCGTGAAGGCAACACCGTGGCGGTATACAACCGCACCTACGCTCGCACCGAAGCGCTGATGAAGGAGCACGGCGACCTCGGCTTCGTCCCGGCCGAGACGATCGACAAGTTCGTCGAGTCGCTGAGCAAGCCCGCGCACGGCGATCATCATGGTGCAGGCCGGTGCGGGTACTGACGCCGTGATCGAGCAACTCACCGAGCGGTTCGGGCCGGGCGACATCATCGTCGACGGCGGCAACGCGAACTTCCACGACACCATCCGTCGCGAGCGCGAGCTGCGCGAGCGCGGCCTGAACTTCGTCGGAACCGGCATCTCCGGCGGTGAGGAGGGGGCGCTGCGGGGCCCGTCGATCATGCCGGGAGGCTCGGAGGATGCGTGGGAGACGCTGGGGCCGATCCTCAAGTCGATCGCGGCCGTCGCGGAGGGCGAGCCGTGTGTGACGCATGTCGGGACCGACGGCGCCGGACACTTCGTCAAAATGGTCCACAACGGCATCGAGTACGCCGACATGCAGCTGATCGCCGAGGCTTACGACCTGCTCCGGCGGGTGGGCGGGCTCCCCGTCGAGCAGATCGTCGACGTCTTCAAGGAGTGGAACACCGGCGACCTGGAGTCCTACCTCATCGAGATCACCGCCGAGGTGCTCGGCCAGACCGACGCGGATACCGGCCGGCCGTTGGTGGACGTGATCCTTGACGAGGCAGGATCGAAAGGTACCGGGGTATGGACCGTGCAGAACGCCGTCGGCCTGGGCATTCCTGTCTCCGGAATCGGTGAGGCGGTCTTCGCCCGTGCCGTCTCGTCCAAGCCGGAGCAACGCGCCGCCGTCCGCGCCTCGGTGACCAATGGTCCCAAGGCGCCGCCGGTACCGGACACGTTCGCCGACGACGTACGTGCGGCGCTCTACGCCTCCAAGGTGGTGGCCTACGCCCAGGGCTTCGACCTGATCGTGGCCGGCGCGAGGGCGTACGACTGGGACATCGACCTCGGCGCCCTGGCCAAGATCTGGCGGGCCGGCTGCATCATCCGCGCTCGCTTCCTCAACCGGATCGTCGACGCCTACTCCACCAGGCCCGACTTGGAGACCCTGCTGGTCGATCCGTACTTCGCGACCGCGGTCGCTCGGGGTGAGGCCGCATGGCGGCGGATCGTCGGCATCGCCGCGGCTTCGGGCGTGCCGGTGCCGGGCTTCTCCTCCGCGCTCGCTTACTACGACTCGCTCGCCTCGGACCGGCTGCCCGCGGCGCTCATCCAGGCGCAGCGGGACTTCTTCGGCGCCCACACGTATAGGCGGATCGACAAGGACGGCATCTTCCACACCCTCTGGTCGGAGGGCCGCCGCGAGATCGCCACTGAGCCCTCCACCCATTAGAGCTTGTTCCGGAACAAGCACGTGGCAAGAGGCGGGCCTTGCCTCGTCGGCGGCTGCGATCAGCGGAGGCCGGGTCGGAGCCAGCAGCGATCATGGCTTCGAGCGCCGGTCGTCCGGTTTGGGTCCTAGGTCCTCTTCCGTTTCCGGCTATACGCCCTCTACCTGCGGATACGCTTGATCGAGACAGTGCGGGGTGTGGTCCGGCCCGTGGCGGAGCCGAGTTCCCACTTCAACACCGCGCCATCGGCACACCGCACCATCGACACACCGCAACAGCGACACACCGCAACAGCGACGCGCGATCGACACCCGGGGCCGGTTGGCCGAAAGCGCCGGCCCGGTGTCGGGCAAAGGGGCCGACATGACGATGACAGCGGTTACGGGTCTCGACACGAAGACCCGCACCGAACTCCTCCGCACCATGGTGCTCATCCGCACATTCGAGGAAGCGATCCGAGCGCAATACAACTCCGACAAGTCGCCGGTCTGGGACATCGGGGCCGGGCTGATCCCAGGTGAGATGCACCTTGCCGCCGGGCAAGAACCGGTCGCGGCCGGCGTCTGTGCTCACCTCACCACCGCCGACGCCGTCGTCGGCACCCATCGACCACATCACCTGGCCATCGCCCATGGTGTCGACCTACGACGTCTGGCAGCCGAAATCTACGGGCGGGAAGGCGGACTAGGGCACGGTCGCGGTGGGCATATGCACCTATTTGATCCGGCCACCCACTTCTCGTGCTCTGGGATCATCGCGGAAGGCTACCCACCCGCGCTGGGAATGGGGTTCGCCTTCAAGCGCGCGGGCACCGGACATGTCGCCGTGACCGTCACCGGCGAGGGTGCGGCGAACCAGGGAGGATTCCACGAATCCCTGAACCTGGCCGCGCTCTGGTCCCTGCCGGTCGTCTTCGTCGTCGAGGACAACGACTGGGGCATCTCGGTGCCACGCTGGCAGTCAACGGCGATCCCGTCCAATGCCGTGCGTGCCGCCGCCTACGGCATTCCGGGCGAGCGGATCGAGGACAACGACGTCGAGGCCGTCTACGCGGCGGCGGGCCGCGCCACCGATCGCGCCCGCAGCGGCGGCGGACCGTCCCTGATCGAGGTACACACATTGCGGATGTGGGGCCACTTCGAGGGCGACGCTCAGGGTTACCGCGCGGATCTTTCCATGGTCGCCGAACGAGATCCGATTCCCCGGTACGAGCAGGAACTGCGCGAGGCAGGCGTGGTCGACGACGCCACCGTGGCTTCGATCCGTGAAGACGCGACCCGCTCGGTCACCGATGCTCTGGAATTTGCCCGGGCCAGCCAGAAGCCCGACCCAGCGACGGCTACCAAGTACGTCTTCACCGATTAGGAGCCCATCGTGACTACTACCGCCACACCCGTTCAGGCTCCGTCAGCCCGGCGGATCAGCACCGCGAAGGCGATGGTCGAGGGCATCGCGCAGGAGATGGAGCGCGACCCATCGGTGATCTACCTTGGCGAGGACGTCGGTGCGTACGGCGGGATCTTCAGCTCCGCCACCGGCCTCCTTGAGCGGTTCGGCCCGGACCGTGTCCTCGACACGCCGATATCGGAGACGGCCTTCATGGGCCTGGCCACCGGCGCGGCGACCGAAGGCATGCGGCCCATCGCCGAACTGATGTTCGTGGACTTCTTCGGCGTGTGCATGGATCAGATCTACAACCACATGGCGAAGATTCACTTCGAGTCCGGCGGGAACGTCCGCGTACCGATGGTCATTACCACCGCGGTCGGCGGTGGGTACAGCGACGCCGCCCAGCACTCGCAGTGCCTCTGGGGCACGTTCGCCCACCTACCCGGCATGAAGGTTGTCATTCCGAGCAACCCGTACGACGCCAAGGGTCTGATGATCGCCGCCATTCGTGATGACAACCCGGTGATCTACATGTTCCACAAGGGCATCATGGGATTGCCGTGGATGACGAAGAGTAAGCGGGCAGTCGACGTCGTCCCCGAAGAGCTGTACACGGTGCCCATCGGCAAGGCCGCGGTGACGCGCTCGGGAAACGACGTCACGGTCGTGACGGCATCGCTGTCCGTGCACCATGCCCTCGACGTGGCCGAGCAGGTCGCGGCGGAGGACGGCATCGATGTGGAGATCATCGACTTGCGGAGCCTCGTTCCGCTCGATCGGGAAGCGATTCTCGACCTCGGTCGGGAAGACCGGGCGGCTGGTCGTGGTCGATGAGGACTACCGGTCGTACGGGATGTCGGGCGAGGTCGTCGCGACCATTGCTGACCGTGACCCCAGTCTGCTGCGGGCACCGGTCGCACGGGTGGCCGTTCCGGACGTTCCGATCCCGTACGCACAAGGTCTTGAGCAGGTTGTCCTGCCGGGCCCGGAACGGATCCGCCAGGCGATCCAGACGATTGTGGCCCGATGACCGAAGTCGTATTTCCGCAGATGTCGCAGGAGAACCCATCGGCGGAGGGCGTGCTGTCCACCTGGTTCGTGAGCGACGGCGACACCGTCGCTGGAGACCAGGTGATCGCCGAAGTCCAGGTCGACAAGGTGGCGGCGGATGTGCCGGCGCCGTGCGCCGGAGTCGTCCACCTGGCCGCCGCCGAAGGCGCCGTGGTCCATCAGGGCGAGCGCATTGCCACGATTGATTGAATAGATCTGCCGCGTGCGCGCGCCGTGCTCAGAGCCCGGGTGCGTTCCAGACCGCGAACCAGCGGGCGAGGTCCGGTTCCAGCGGCAACTCGTCGGCCACGGCGCCTCGGATCGCGAGTTCGGTCGTGTTGTCGCGGGTGTTCGGGCCGGCCGGCACGAACGGGTAGAACGTTCCGCGCTTGTACAGATAGACCAGCGCGGCGCGGCGATCCGGCGCGTTCGAGTCGGGTGCGCCATGGAATCCGATCACCGTGCACAGAAGTCCGGCGCCGAGCCCGGCGTCCACCAGGCTGGAGTTGACCATGTGCAGGTCGGTCACCAGGGCCGGCATGTCCACGTCGGGCCGCACGCATGTCACCCATGTGTATCCGTACTCGTCGTTTGTCGCCGTGGCCCGGGTGTCGAGGTCTCCGGCGAGCAATTGGTCGATCTCGCGTCCGGTCGCCGCGGCGGCAGGGCCCTCGGCGGCGCGGAAGCACACGGCCCCGGTGCCGGTAGGTCTCAGACCGAAGGTCGTCTCCAGGGTCAGCGCCGCGGGCGGAACCGCGAACAGCTTGTCAAGATTCGGCGGTACGGGTTTGGTGCGTCCGAGCAGCGCGTCCAGAAATCCCATGGCTACACCGGTTGCCCAAGGTCATCGGCGATGCGGGCAAGCTGGTCGAGCCGCTTCTCCAGGGTCGGGTGGGTGGACAGCAACGCAGCCAGGTTCATGCCCGGGCGCAGAGCGGGTGCGAAGAAGAATGCGTTGAGCGCCTGGGACGCACGCAGATCCCGCACCGGTATCCGGGCGATTTCACCACTGACCTTGGTCAGCGCCGACGCGAGCGCGGACGGCCGCCCGGTCAGGATCGCGCCGGCCCGATCGGCGGCGAGTTCGCGGTAGCGGGACAGCGCCCGGATCAGCAGGAAACTGATCACGTACACCGCGATCGACACCAGCATGACCACACCCATGACCGCGGCGGTGTTCTGGTCGCGCCGGCCCCTGCCGCCGAACAGCCCGGAGTACATGGCGACGCGGGTCAGCATGCCCGCCGCCACGCCGAGGAACGACGCCATGGTCATCACGGCGACGTCGCGGTGGGCGACATGCGACAGCTCATGAGCGAGCACGCCGGTCAGCTCATCCGTGTCGAGGCGCCGCATCAAGCCGGTGGTCACGCAGACCACCGCGCGTTTCGAGTTGCGTCCGGTGGCGAACGCGTTGGGCAGGTCGCTGTCGGCGATGGCGATCCGGGGCACCGGCATGTTGGCCGTCGCGCAGATTCTCTGGATGATCGTGTGCAGGTGCGGCTCTTCCTCGGCGGTCACCTCACGGGCGCGCATGGCGCGAAGCGCGATCTGGTCGGAGAACCAGTACTGCACGAACAGCAAGCCGCCGGCGATCACCACGACCCAGAAAACCGAGCGCAGAGTCGCCACCAGGATTGCGATGAACGCGACGTAAACCAGGCCGAGCAGGAAGACGGTCAGGGTCATCCGGGCGGTCAACTGGCGGTCGGGCGGGTATCGGGTACGCATTCGGTGCACCTTGCCTCAGGTGTGTTCCTTGATCCGGCCGCTGGTCAGCCGCCGGTGGTTCCCGGCCGGCCGGCCGATGCGTTCCGATCAGCATCGGCCGGCCGCTCAATCAGCCAGGAATCAGTCCCTCGTCGCCGAGAAGCGCTTTGACCTCAGCCAGCGGCGTGCCGCGGGCGGGCAGAACCAGCGCGGACGGGCTGATCTGGTCCTCCGGCAGCGGCGTGCCGGCATCGTGTACGGCGTCTAGCAGCCGAACCAGCGCGCGGTCGAACTCGGACTCGTCACCGGCGTCGGCGGCTACCTGGAGCTGGCTGTCGAGGGCGTTCAGGGCATCGACGTCGGCAACGTCGAATTGGCCCTCGCCGAGGATCCGTACGATCATTTGCGCTGCTCCGATCCGCTCTCGATAGCCTTAGCAGGAGTCCCGGCGGCGAGCTGGCGCCGCATCGCTTCCAGCTCAGCATCGACATTGTCGGTGCCGCGCGCCGCGTCGAGCGCACGTTGCAGGTCATCCCCGCCCGATGCCGGAAGTGTCGCGTCGGAGAGCGCACCCGACTCGAGCAGACCGTCGAGTGCTTGAGCACGGGCCTGCATCTGCGCCGTCTTGTCCTCGGCGCGCTGCATGGCCATACCGACGTCGCCCATCTCTTCGGAGATGCCGGTTACCGCCTCATTGATCTTGGTTTGCGCTTCGGCTGCCGTGTACGTCGCCTTGATCGTCTCCTTGCGCGTCCGGAACGCCTCGATCTTCGCCTGCAAGCGCTGGGACGCGGTGGTCAGCCGCTGTTCGTCGGCCTTGAGCGAGTCCCGTTGGTCGTCGAGCGCGGTCATCTGCGCGGTGACCGCCGAGCGCCGGTTAAGGGCTTCCCGGGCCAGATCCTCCCGCCCGAGGGACAGCGCGTCGGCGGCCTGGGTGCGCAGCTTCTCGCCGGACGCTTCGAGTTGACCGTACTGCAGGTCGAGCCGCCGCCGGCTGGTTGCCACATCGGCCAGGCCACGGCGCACTTGGGCGAGCATTTCCAACTGGCGCTGGTAGGAATAGTCGAGGACCTCGCGTGGGTCCTCGGCACGATCCAGTGCCTTGTTCGCCTTGGTCTTGAAGATCAGTGCTATGCGTTGCGCAAGACCCACCGTCCTCACTCCCTTCGGAGCGGACCAAGCCGGCCGGCGCAGCCCGCTTCCACCAGCGTTGCTCGCCGATCGCGCGGCAGCTAGGGACCTTGGTCCCGGCTCGATACCGACGGACCACGGTGAGACGTCGCGCCGCCGCCGGTTCGCGACCGCGTGTCCGATTCAGCGCCCGGCGGTTGACCCCAAGGCGGTGGCGACAGATCGCCGATGATCGCCCACGACCTCGTTTCGCCCGGTAGATGTCACAGTCGGGCCGTCGATCTCGTCTCCGACGATGGCGCCGTCAGCCGCGGCGAGGAGCACGTGGGAGGGACACATGGCTCAGTTGGCGTTCACGCGGTCCGGGATCGGCGTCCCGCTCGTGCTGCTGCACGGCATCGGGTTGTCCCGCCAATCCTGGAATCCGGTCATCCCGGCACTCGCCGGCGAGTTCGACGTGATCGCGGTGGACCTGCCCGGATTCGGCGACTCGCCGCCTCTGCCGCGCGGCATCGAGCCGGCGCCGTCGGCGCTCGCGGCCGCCGTCGCCGACCTGCTGGATGGCCTGGGGGTCACCGGCGCCCACGTCGCCGGAAACTCGCTCGGCGGATGGGTGGCGCTCGAACTTGCCGGGATTCGTCCCGTCTCGTCGGTGGCCCTGCTGTCGCCGGCCGGCATGTGGCGGGCCGGCACCCCCCGGTACTGCCGGGTCAGCCTCAACATCACGAGGTGGCTCAGCCGGCACGCGGGCGGGATGCTTTCGCGTGTGGTGGCCTTTCCGATCGGCAGAGCGATCGTGTTCGGCCAAAGCCACGGCCACCCGATGAGGCTCAGCCCGGCGTATGCGCGAGCGGCCATCCGCGCCATGGCCTCCGGTCCCGGCTTCGAGTCGACCATGAAAGCGACCGCACACCGGCGCTTCACCACGACCAGGCCGATAACGGCTCCCGTGACAGTCGAGTTCGGCTCGCGCGATTTCGTCCTGCTGCCGCGCCAGTCCCGTCGCGTAGACCAGCTTCCGCGGGGAACGCGCGTCCAGAAGCTGGCCGGGTGCGGCCACGTTCCGATGTACGACGATCCGCGGGCGGTGGCCGACTTCATCAAGACCTCCGTCGCGCTGACCAGGGTCTGATCATCCCGTCCCGGGGATCCCGCGGTGCGGATGCCGACGGCGACGAATGCGAGATCTGGGAGTGCCGACATCAGTATTCGATGTCAGCACTCCCCGTTGACGCCGCGCGACGCCGCGACGGACTCGACGGCCTGGTGTGTAACGCTGAAGGGGTGCCGGTGACGTTGGTGGGAACGACATGAGGGGCTGGCGGCAGCAGGTCCACCGCTACAGCAGCCGTCTCTACCGGCCCAGTCCACACAACGCCCCGCTGAGCTGGATCGGTGACCAGCGCATCGCGGTCGGGAGCATGCCGACCGCCGTCACGCTGCCCACCCTGACCCATGCCGGCATCACTCACATCGTCAACTGCCGCTCCACCGCCCAGACCTGGATCTCCCAAGACCTCGCCGCCGAACGAGCCCTGCTCGGCCCATCCCGGGTAGTCCACGCACCAATGTGGGACTCTGGCCAACCCCAGCCGCCGCGCCTGTGGTCGACGGCGGTGCTGTTCGCCGCCAAGGTCCTCAGCGACGACCCCGCTGCCCGGGTACTTATTCATTGCCACCAGGGTCGCAGCCGATCGGTCATGCTTACCTACGCCGTGCTACGCCTGCGCGGCCACAACCCCGATCAGGCAACGCACCTCATCTGCCGCCACCGCGCAGAGGCGCGAATCGCTGACGCATACGTGACCAGCGTCGAGCATTGGATCGCCACCGGCGCCGGACCGGCCGGACCGCTCCGGATCCGGTAGCCGGCCGGTGGTGACCAGCAACGAATGCGAGACCTGGGAGTGCTGACGGCGTTATTCGACGTCAGCACTCCCCGTTGCCACAGACGGTCTGCAGGATCGGTCACCTGCGGTACTGCTCGTGACGGTCATGCGGGATAAAGGCGGGTCATCGCGTGGATCGTGCTGGTCATCTGGGCGACGAGTTGCGCGGGGGCGAGGACCTGCACGTCCGCGGCGAGGCGGAGCAGGGTTGTGACGGTGTGCGGCACGTTCTCCAGCGGCATGGTTGCCCGATGCCAGCCGTCCGGGTCGGCGGGCGTGAGGGTGCGCAGCGCCAGGCGGGCGGCCTTCGGGCCGAGTACGTCTGGGAGGGCGGAGACCCCGTTCGGCGTGAGGCGTACGGTGGCGACCTCGTCGGTGTCGGCTTGCTCGTAGCGTTCGACGTGTGCCTGCCAAAATGCGGCCAGATCGAAGCCGTCCGGTCGGGTGAACCGTTCGGGCAGCGGTCGCAGGCTCACGATCGCGGAGACCCGGTAGGTGCGTGGCTGGCCGCGTCCGGCAGCAATGAGGTACCAGACGCCCGCCTTGAGGACGAGTCCGAGCGGGTGCAACCGCCGGGTGACCTCGCCCGGCCGGGGTGACCATCGCCGGTAACGGACTTCGATGGCCTGGTCCTGCCAGAGTGCTTCGGCGACGGCCAGCAGGTGCGGCACCGCGTCGGGCTCCCGATACCAGCCGGGGGCATCGAGGTGGAAGCGCTGCCGGATGCGCATCGACGCTTCCCGGTACGGTGTCGGCAGCGCCGCCATCAGCTTGAGTTCGGCGGCGGCCACCTGTGCGCCCAGACCGAGTTCGGCGGCCGGCTGCGGCATGCCGGTCAGGAACAGCGACTCGGCTTCGTCGGCGGTCAGTCCGGTCAGTCGGGTGCGGTAGCCGTCCATGAGCTGGTACCCGCCGGCCGGGCCCTGCTCGGCGTAGATCGGCACGCCAGCCGCAGCGAGGGCCTCGACATCGCGATAGACCGTTCGGGTGGTCACGCCCAGTTCCGTCGCCAGTTGCGCGGCGCTCATCCGTCCCCGGTTCTGCAGCAACAGCAGGAGGGACAGTAATCGACTCGCACGCACCCGCAAGAGTGTGCCATACCCCTGACAGAAGATGTCAGGGGTAGTCCGCCACGATCATCGGCATGAACGACTTCGACTTCTTCATCGGCTCGTGGAACGTGCTCAACCACCGGCTCAGGACGCCGTTCGCCGGCAGCAACGACTGGGAGACCTTCCCCGGCACGACAACCTGCCAGGCGATCTTCAACGGCGGCGGCAACACCGAAGAGATCATTTTCCCGACACTCGGCAGCCGTGGCTTCACCCTGCGCCTGTTCGACATCGAGCGGAAGGAATGGTCGATCTACTGGGCGAGCAGCCGCACCGGCCTGCTCTACCCACCGGTGGTTGGCATCTTCACCGACGGCCGCGGTGACTTCTACGGCGACGACACGCACGACGGGAAGCCGATCAAGGCACACTTCATCTGGTCCGACATCACGCCGACCTCTGCGCGATGGGAGCAGGAATTCTCCGCCGATGGCGGGCGGACATGGGAATCCAACTGGGTCATGGAGTTCGCCCGCGTTTGACAGAGCGGCTCGGCCCGGCAGGGTCGAGCCGCGCCCCGTACGGTGACAGTCAGTCACACCGAGTGGCGGGGAGCGTACCCAATCTGTTGACCGTGAGGCCCCCCACTGTTCTGTTCCGACACCGACCGCGACGGTGACTTCGACGGGGCTGTCGCCGATCCCCGGGTGGTTGCGCAGGCGTGGGAGGCGTGGCGTGCGGAGGTTGATTTCGCGACCCGGTTCGTGGCCGAGGCGCCCAGTCTCGACATCACCGGTAATGATGCGTCGAATCGGCACGGCAGCGGCGGGGGACTGATGTCGCTGCGCGAGGTACTGCTGGGGATGATCGAGGAGTACGCCCGGCACCTGGGTCACGTCGACCTGCTGCGCGAGCGGATCGACGGACGCGCGGGCCAGTGATGATCATTTGCCCGCCGTGATCGAGCGGCGCCTCAACCGGTGGTGCGACTGGCGGATCGGGGCAGTGCGAGGGTGAGAATGAGACCCAGTGCGAGCGCGGCGGCCGCGGCCCAAAGGGTGGTCCGGCTCGCGGCGACCATCGCGTCGGCGGCGGCATGGGCGGCCGCCTGGGCAGCGGGCTGAGCCTGCAGTCCGGCGATGGCGATACCCGCGCTGTCCCTGACGGCAGCGGTGATTCTTGCGGCTGCGGTGCCGGGCAGATGCAAGGCGGCAAGGTTATGGCTGGTGGCGCTGGTGAGCCGGTTGATGAGCAGTCCGCCGAGCAAGGCGACGCCGAGCGCGGAGCCAAGTTGCCGGATGGCGCTTTGGATGCCGGAAGCCTGTCCACTCTGGTTGCGCGGGACGTCTGACAGCAGGAGCGAGGTCAACTGCGCGGTGGCCATGCCCACGCCAAGTCCATAAGTGAACAGCAGCGCGCACAGGGTCCATGTCGAGATCGCCGTCGATAGCGTCAATGCGAGGCCTGCGATGGCGAGAGCCTCCAGCGCCAGACCGGTTTGTACGATCGCGCGTTGCGACATGCGCCCCGATAGCTGCGGGAGCGTTCCGGAGATCATGAAGGTGCCCAAGGCGAGTGCGACGATGATGGCGCCGGTGCCGAGCGCTGAGTAGCCAAGGGTGCCCTGCAGGAGCAGCGGGAGAGTGAACAGCAGGCCGAACTCACCGAGCGCCACAATCATCGCGGCGATGACCCCGGCACGGAACGTAGGAAGGGTGAACAGGCGCAGGTCAATGAGGACGTGGTGGCCGGCCGCAGCGCGGCGTCGTTCGACGGCGACGAAGCCGCCGACGAGAACCGCTCCGGACAGCAGAGCGATGGGCACGGGCGAGATCGAGCCGTCGTTACGCCACCACCCGAACCACTGGCTTTCGATGAGGGCGAAGACGATCGCGCCCATGCCGAGAGCGGACATCGCCACGCCAAGCGGGTCTCGGCCCGGCTCGGTGGAGGGGTCGCGAGTCTCCGGCACCGTGCGGATGATGCCGGCGAGCACGATCAGCCCGACCGGAATGTTGAGCCAGAACGCCCAGCGCCAGGACGCGTCGGTGGCCAGCCAGCCGCCGACCAGCGGCCCGATGGCCGCCATGCCGCCGATGGCCGATCCCCACACCGCGAAGGCGATGGTCCGGGCACGGCCGGTGAACAACGCGTTGATCGTCGACAGCGTGCTCGGCACGATCATCGCGGCGCCGAGTCCCTGGACGAACCGAGACGCGATGAGTACGCCGGAGCCGGCACTCGCCCCGGCGACGGTCGACGCCACCATGAACAGCGCCATGCCGCTGATGAATAGGCGCCGCCGACCGTACAGGTCGCCCATGCGGCCCAGGGTCAGAAGCGAGGCGGCGAACACGAGCGAGTACGCGGCGTTGATCCACTGGGCGTCGGCCGCGGTGAGGCCGAGGTCATTGATGACGACCGGAAGCGCGACGTTGACGATCGTCGCGTCCATGATGACGATCGACACGCCCAGGGCGATGCAGATGAGCGCCACCCAGCCGCGCCGGTCGATGCGGTCCTGGGCTTCGACCTGACTCGGCGTCGCGGTACTCGGCTGCCCGGTCAGACCGTGGTCAGCATGTTCATGGGTCGTCACAGGGGGAATCTTACCGACGCGGTGTCGGCAAAAGTCAAGACGATCCGTGTACCTGGCGGGCGTCCACGTGATCGACCGGATGCCGTTGCGGCCAGGCGAGATGGGGTCAGGCGACTTTCTGGTGTGCGTACGAACCGAGTAGTTCGCGGGCGAGATCGGTGGCTCTGCGTAGCGAGAGCCCGTTTTCGATCATTCGGCTGAGGCTGTAGACGAGCGACTGGACGAGTTCGGCCATGCGCTCAGGGTCGGCGGCGCCGTGGTCGGCGAGCGCGGTGCGGAGCGGCACCTCCAGGCTGTCGTGCAGCAGACGGCTGGAGGTTGCGAGCGCCTCGCTGCTCCCGGCGGACGCCAGCGCTCGGGCCAGGGCGTGGTCACCCCGGGCGACCAATTCAAGATTGGCCTCGACGTAGGCGAGGATCTTGCGTCCCGGTGTGGGGGCGGCGTCCATCTGCTTCTCGACATGCGCCGACCAGCGAGGGAACGTGTCGGCCACGAGCGCGTCGAACATATCGGTGCGGGACTTGAAGTAGGAGTACGCGCTGGAGCGGGCCAGACCGGCCTGCTGAGCGACATCGGCCAGGCCGGGAATCCGATCGGGGTGCTGCGACAACAGGGAACGGGCGGCCTCGAGCAGCGCGGCACGTTGCGCGGCCCGATGTTCGGCGACGGTCGAGGCTTGGATCTTTGGCACGCCAACCCCTTCTGTCGCCGCGGTCGCCCCGCGTCACCCACGTCGGCCGGGGCCGGCCAGGTGGCCTGCCAAGCCCTGTCACGGCGCCTGGCTCGTGAGTCGCGAATTGGCCGCAGGTCATCTCGTAGACCGAGTCACAGTATTGCAGCACGTCATGGTCATGGATGACGATGACCGGTTTGGACGGCACCGGTCTCCCGGCGGCGCGGCGAGGCGGTACCTGCTCAAGGGCCCGCGCTGGACACGCCGGCCAGTCTCCAGGAGATGCCATGAACGCCGACGTACGGCCAGGACGCTCGTCCGAGTACTTCGCCGAGCGATTCCGCCTCCGAGACACGTTCGCCGGGACAGAATGGGCCATGGCGATTTGCGAGGTATGCGGAAACGACTACTGGCTGGCCTTCGAGATTCGCACGACCAGCGGCGACGCGCACGTCTTCGACTCCTTCGAGTGTGCCATTCAGCGGCTTGCGCCGATCTGCGAGCACTGTCAATGCAAGATCATCGGGCATGGCGTCGAGGTCGGCGGCCACTTCTTCTGTTGCGCACACTGCGCACGGTCAGCGGACGCGGCCGAAGGTGCCAAGATTCGTGACACGGTCGGGACGCATCCAGGCTGATGCTGCCCGCACCCGCAGGGCCCGTTTTGTGGCCAGTACCGGGGTCATGATTTTGCCGGCGCAACACCGGCAGACGGCTGTCGATCCGCTGAGCCGGCCGCGGCCGGTTCTTGGTCGTCCACGGTCGCGGGGCGCTCGCGGCGCGGCAGCAGGAGCGGGCTGGCGAGGATGAGCAGTCCCGCGATCGCTAGCGCGGTGCGCGGGCTGCTGGCATCGGCGAGCACCCCGCCGAGTTCGGTAAAGATCGCGATGGCGATGCTGGTGCTGATCGACCAAGCGGACAGGGTCCGGGCGACGCGGTGCCTGGGAGTGTGTTCGAGGCGGTAGGTGGCGAGGACCGGGTTGTACAGGCTCATGTTGACGATGATCGCCAGCTCGACAGCCATCACCGTCACGAGACCGACCACACCGGGACGGACGAAGGCCAGGCCAAGCAGCCAGACGGCGCGCAGCGTACCGACGGTCCAGAGGATCCGGTGCTGGCCGTATCGGGCCACGACACGGCGCGCCAGCCGGGAGCCGACCAGTCCACCGACGCAGGGGGCGGCGAACACAAGGCCGTATTGCCAGGGCGGGAATCCGAGTTGGCGGAGCAGGAGCACCGCCAGTAGTGGCTCGGTGGCCATGATCAGTCCACTGACGACCAGGCTGTTGAGGTAGAGCGCCCGCAGGCCGGGGTTGGAGAGGATATGTCGCCATCCGTCGAGTAGCTCGCCGACGCCGACCTGGCGCGCACCGGCCCTTTGAGGAGCTTTGGCGTGATCATGGATCGCCGTGATGCCCAGTGCCGAGAACAGGTAGCTGAGCGCATCCGCCACGACTGTGGTGACCGGTCCGAATAGGCCGATGGCGGCTCCGCCAAGCGGTGGTCCGACCGCGAGGGAGCTCCAGTTCGTGGATTCGAAGCGCGCGCTGGCCACCAGCAGGTCCTCTGGCTGGACGAGGGTCTTGAGATAGGCGCCGCCGGCCGCGTTGAACGCGATCTTGGCGGCGGCAATCATCGCCGACACGACCAGCAACTGGGCCAAGCTGAGCCAGCCGAAGGCGTAGGCAGCAGGGACGGTCGCCATGGCCGCGAACCGGGTCAGGTCCATCGCGATCATGATCGGGCGCTTGCGATGAAGCTCCACCCACGGCGCGAGCGGCAGCGCGATCAGCGCACCCACCGCCGGCCCCACTGCCGACAACGCCGACACCTGTGCCGTGCTGGCGTGCAAAGCCAGCACGGCGATCAGCGGGAACGCCCCAAGCGCCAGCCCGGAGCCGTAGGTGCTGACCGCATAGGCCGCCCATAGCCAGCCGAACTGCCGTCCCAGGGATCGTCTCGCCATTAAACTCCGAATCGTTCTGCCGCAGGACACAACTTGTCGTTGAGCTACCAGGAATCAAATCAACGCCGGTGGAGAGGTCACAAACAACCGGTCGATCGGCGAGCCACAACCCGTGGTTGTCTTGGTGCTTATTCCTGAACTGCGTGGCTGGGCTGTGGCCGGCCTGAAGGCCTTCGGCGGCGTGGTCTCGCGCGCAGCACCCCCAACGCGTGGCCTAGTAGGTTTTCGTGCGTGGATCTCGACGCCGTGCGCACCTTTGTCGTCGCCGCGGATGCTGGGCAGTTCCAGGAAGCCGCGGCGACGCTGTCGATCACTCAGCAGGCCGTCTCCAAGCGCATCGCATCGCTGGAGAAGAACCTCGATGTGCGCCTGTTCACCCGTACCGCCCGCGGCGCCCAGCTCACGATCGATGGCCAGGCGTTCCTGCCCCACGCCCGCGAACTCCTGCGGGCGGCAGAGAGAGCCGACGCCTCCGTGCGCCCCGGCCGGCGCGCGCTGCGTGTCGATGTCGTCAACCGGCGCATCGCCTCCGCGGTACTCCTCCAGGACTTCTACCGCATGCATCCCGAGATCGAGCTGGATGTCGTCACTCTGGACGCCGACGTTGATGCCGCGGTCGCCGCTGTCGAGGCCGGGACGATCGACGCCACGTTCCATGGCGTTCCCTCGCGGCAGCACCTGCCCGAGACGATCAGCACCGCCCGAATGATCAACGAGTCGCATGAGCTACTCGTCGGACCCCGCCATCGGCTCGCCAACGCCCGCACCGTCATGCCCGCGCAGCTTGCCGGACATCGAATTTGGATGCCCGGCCTGGCCGCCCGCGGCGAGGTGGCCGACTACTACCACGAACTCGCCGCCGCGTTCTGCCTCACCATCGACATGGTCGGTCCCGTCTTCGGAAACGAGGCCCTGCTGGACGAAATCGCTGACTCTTCGGATCTGGCGACCCTGGTCGGCGAACGCTCACGATATCTGTGGCCAGACAACTACGACCTGCGACGCATAACGATCCGAGATCCAATCCCTGTCTACCCGATGTCGCTGATCTGGCGCGATGACAATGCCCATCCCGCTCTGGCCAGACTTCGCGACTACCTCGACGCCCGGCGGACCGATGCGCCCGATGCTGAGGTCTGGATGCCGACCTGGGGGCAGCGATCAGCCTCAAGGTCGTAGTGCTTGTTCCTGGACTGTCGGCAGAGGCGAGGCGGTGGCCAGTGCGCCGCCGGCCAGCCACGCAGGTGCGGAACAAGCACCTAACGTTCGGCAGGAGTAGATCGAGCGGCCGTGAGCGACTCATCGACAGTCGCGAGGCGTCGATCAGTCCTGGGCGGATCGGCGTGGGGCGTGGGCCGGGAGCACGATGGTGAAGGTGGCACCGTGGCCTGGACCGTCCGAGTGCGCGGCGATGGTGCCGTTGTGGGCCTGGATGATCGCTCGGGTGATGGTCAGGCCGATCCCGGACCCGTGCTGGCCGGGCGCGTGGCCGGATGGGGCGCTGGCGGTAGCAGATGTCTCGGGGCCGCGGGTGGCGTCAGTACGGTAGAAGCGCTCGAATAGCAGCGCGGCGTGTTCGGGTGCGAATCCTTCGCCGGTGTCGGCGATGGACACTCGTGCCTGCCCGCGATGGTTGTCCGGCTGCCGCGCGACGCCGGTCGGTTGATCGATGGTGATGGTGACGGTACCTCCGGCCGCGGTATGACGCAGGGCGTTGTCGAGCAGGTTCATCAGCGCCTCCACGATGCGATCGTGGTCCACGTTGACGGTCGGGCCGGGGTCGTCGGCGCGGATCTGCAGGTCGACACCGCTGGCCTGATAGCGGGGCCGCAGCGCGGTAGCGGCCCGGCGGGCGAGGTCGGCCAGCCGGGCGGGGCGCGGGTGCAACGCGAGTTGTCGTTCCTCGGCGCGGGACACGGATTCCAGGTCAACGACCAGCCGGTGCAGCCGTGACGTCTGTTCGGCGAGGGTGTCAAGGGTCTCACTATCCATCGGCAGCACGCCGTCGGTAATCCCTTCCACGGTCGCTTCCAGCGACGCGATGGGTGTGCGTAGCTCGTGGCCGAGGTCGGCCAGCAGCCGACGCCGGGTGTGTTCCGACGTGGCTAGCTTGCGGGCCAGTTGGTTGACGGAGGCGGTCAGTGCCGCGAACTCCGGACCGAGCCGCGGGTCGGTCAGGTCGGTGTCGTAGTTGCCATGGGCCAGCCGGGTGGTGGTGGCGGCCAGGTCGGCGACCGGGGCCGCCAGCCGGCGGGCAACGAGCCAGGTGACCAGCCCGGCGGCTAGTACCGCCGCGGTGATCCCGGCCGTCAGCGAGATCAAGGTGGCCTGAGTGAACGCCCGGTCGACGTGGGTCTGCACGGTCGGGGTGAGGTCCGGCATTCCGGAGCGGCGCAGGTGGGTGCCGAACACCGGCGGCGCGACCAGCAGCGCTACCACCAGCAGGGTGCCCGCACCGGCACACACGACCAGTGCCATCGCCGCGAACAGCCGGGCACCCAGCCCCAGGGCGGCCAGCCGGGCTCCCCGCATCCGACGACGGCGGGCCGGCATGGCCTCCGGTGACCCGGGTGCCGTCCGGCTGCCGCTGGCTACCAGGTCGCGGGCGGGCGGGTGGGTCATCCCGGACCCATCCGGTAACCGATGCCGCGCACGGTCAGGATGTAGCGGGGGTCGGCGGGATCATCACCCAGCTTGCGGCGTACGTGCCCGACGTGGATGTCGACCAGGTGCTCGTCGCCGACCCAGTCGCCGCCCCATACGGCGTCGATGAGCTGGCGGCGGGTGAACGCCTGCCGGGGCCGGGCGGCCAGCGTGGCGAGGACGTCGAACTCGGTGCGGGTCAGATCGACGATCTGACCGCGCAGGCGAACCTCCCGCGCCGCTGGGTCGAGGGTCAGCGACCCGAACTGCTGTTCATCGCCGTCCGGCCCGCTACCGGCCGTCCCCGACACGTGGCGTGGGCGGCGCAACAGGGTGCGGATGCGGGCCACCAACTCCCGGGGGCTGAACGGTTTGGTCAGGTAGTCGTCGGCACCGACGGACAGCCCGATCAGCTTGTCCACCTCGTCGGCGCGGGCGGTCAGCATGATGACGTAGGCGTCGGTGAACGTGCGCAAAACCCGGCACACCTCGACCCCGTCGATGCCGGGCAGCATCAGGTCCAGCACCACCACGTCCGGCACGTCCGCCCGCGCCGCCCGCAGAGCGGACTCACCGTCAGCCGCGGTGGCCACGATGAAGCCCTCTCGTTGCAGGTACCCGGTCACCGCCCGCAGCAAGGCCGGCTCATCATCCACGACCAGCGCTCGCAGTCCCGCCGAACCCGGCCCCGAGGTTCCGGCGTCAACGCCCATTCCTAATCTCCGACCATGGCGATGAATGTGCCGTGCCAGGTGTGGTACCAGGCAGCCCCGCTCACGGAGTTGATGGACATCATGCCGACGATTTTTCCGTCCTTCAGCGTGTGCAGGGTGTAGTAGCCGGGGAAGGCCGTCGCCTCACCCGCGGTCAACCCGGTGTGCCGGGCGTCCAGCCACGCCTGCGCGTCGGCGACCGCCTGTTCGGCGGAGACCGATGCCGTTACGTCCCCAGCCGGGTGCATGCCGTAGCGGGTGTTCCACATCATCGCCGGGCCGTACTCGATGCTGACCGCTCCGCTGCCCGCGTCGATCAGGACCTCGGTGGCGCCCTTCCCTTCAGCCGTGAGCAGTTCACTGTAGTAGCCGTTGGAGAACTGCATCACCTCACCAGCATGCAGCCCATCACCAAGCTGATCGGCAAACGCCTGCGCCCGCGCCTTCGCGGCCGCCATCGTGCCCACCGCCTGCCCGTCGCCGGGTAACCCGTACCGGCCATCGGTCTGCCACGTCCCCGCGGAGGCCTCGCCCATCATTCCCGTGCCGGCCCCGCCCATCATTCCCGTGCCGGCCCCGCCCATCATCCCCGGCCCATAGCCGGTCTGAGACCGGGCCGGCTCACGCGCGGACGAGGTCCGACCCACGCCGGCCGCCACGGCAGCCACGCTGCCGGCCAGCGCCAGCACCACGACCACCAGCGCGGCGACCAGCCATCCCCGCCGCACGCCGTTCACTTCTTCGTTCCCCTTGCTTGTACCAGCGCCGCGCGCTGCATCTGGTAGGTCTCCACGTCGATTTCCCCTTGGGCGAACCGCCGGTCCAGAATCTCCTCAGGCGACTCCTGCCGCTGGCCACCACCCTGACCGGAACCGCTCTGGCCCGCCCCGGGCAGCAACCGCACCACCAGAAAGACAATCACCGCGAGCAGCAACAGCCAGAACAGTCCCATCCCGAACCAACCGCCCCAGCCCATTCCGCCGCCGTACCAGCCCATCATCGCCGGGCTCCCTTCTCCCGTACCCAGACCTATCGCCCGAGCGTCCCGGCCAGGCCTCTTGCCTTGGCCATCTTCCACACTGCCGGGCCGCGACGAACATCCCACCGGCGAACGGCAAAGATTCAACGAAGATCGCCCCGGCGCGGCACCCGGTTATCGCCGCGTGAGCGGAGCTAAGGGGGCGCGGCAGGCTGAAGATCAGCCGGGCTGACACGGGCGCGGTTAACCCCGGCGGCCGCTGCGGCGGGGGCTAACTGGGGACTTTCAGGCTTCTAGCTGGTCGGTGTTTGCGTGGGTGCCGGAGAAGCCGGGCCAGGCGTTGAGGGAGCTACGGTCGGGCTCGGACTCGCACTGGTTGGAGCCGACGATGGGCTGGCGGCCGGCGTCTGCGATGTGGTCGTTTGTGGGCTGGTCGTCTGCGGGCTGGTCGTGGCGCTGGGCGACGGTGACGACGTGGGCACGTGAGTCGTCGACAGCTGTTTTGCTTGGGGCACCGGCGCCGGCTGGGTCGCCGGATTGGCGGCGGAGCCGATCGTGGCCGATTGTGTGGACGCACCGGAGGTCGCGCCGGTCGTTGGAGGTGCCGTGGGTGGCGTGGCCGAGGCTGAACTCGCGGGTTGACTCGCGGGTTGACTCGCGGGTTGGCTGGTCGGAGTTATGACAACCGTGCTGCCGACCGTCGCGGCCGGGGCTTGGGGGCCGGAGTTCGCCTGGACAAAGCCGAAAATGGCAAAGCCGACGCCGGCCACACCCGCCGCCGCGAGCGCGCCGACAGCCTTGGTAACGCGTATGGGCTGACGGCCTCGGCGATGGTCGGCCACGGCGACTCCTTGGGGCTTGCCGGAACGCGATTCGTGCAAGGTTGCCTCGCCCCGACTCGTGAGCCAAGTTATCCCAGGTCAGCGTGGTCAGCGTCACATCCAGCCCAGCGCAGCTGTGAGGAGCCGACTACCGTCCGCTTAAGGCAAGCAATGGGCATGAATATGTGTATATCAGATCAAGTCGACGATGTCCGAGCCGTACGGCGTGGCGGGCGGCCACGGACCGGTCGGTACCCGGCGAAGGTCGGCTCAAGCACGCCCTCGCCACCGGTGAGCTCAGGCAGCATCCGATGCAGACGCTGCCCGGACGTCGCGGTCAGGACGGCGGTGACCACCATCTCGTCACCACGCTGCGCCTGGTCCTCGACGCGCGCGCCGAGCCGGCTGAGCTCGCGCAGGAGCGGGCTAACGGACCACGCTGGTACATCGAGGGTGAGCCGGGCCAGCGGCTCGCAGACAACCGTGCCGGCCATCGCGAGCGCTTCGGCCATCACAAGCGGTGTGATCTTGCGGACGTCCGACGAGGTGGTGGTCGGGCCGCGCAACGACGGCGGTCCGTCCGCGACGCTGTACCCGGAGTCGGTCATCGTCACCACGCAGTCGGTCACCGGCCAGCCATTTGGGCCGGCGGCCAGCGCGTCGCGCACATACTCTTCCATGTATTCGGTGAAGACCTCGACGCTTCGGTACACGTACAGCGGCACGCCTCTGTAGTCGACCTCGATCCGCAGTTCCACGCCGCTGCCCGGCGCCCCTGGTTCGACCCGCAGGCCCATCGTCGCCTGGTACGGGTTGGTCGGCGTATTGAGCCGTTTGATTGCGTATCCGGAGCCGGCCGGTCGCTCGATGCACAGTGTGGTGGTGTCGTCGAATCGTGCCGTGATGCCGAACTCAGCCGCCAGGGTGGCCTGGATGACCTCCTTCTGGACCTCGCCATAGAGCGAAACCGCGGTACCGCTTGCCTCGTCCGCGCGGACGTCGATGAGCGGGTCCTGTTCGGCCAGCATGCTCAGGGCGGTCCGCAGACGAGCGCCGTCGGCCGGGTCGGTGGGTACCACCCGCGCCTCCAGCATGGGTGGCGCGAACTGGGTGCCGCTGTCGTCTTGATTCGTGCCGATGAGGTCCCCGGTCCGGCTCGTGCTCAGGCCGCGGATAGTCGCGATTTCGCCCGGGCCGACCTGGTCGCGCGGCCTCCAGACGCCATCGACCATGGCGTGCAGCGCGGTGATCCGTTCCCGGCCGCCGGTCGGGTGGTCGCGGAGCCGGAGGACGCCGTCGAACATCCGCAGGTAGGCGACCTTGGCCCCGCGCGCATCCCGCTCGATCTTGAAGATGCGCCCGCGCAGCGGCCGGGCCTCGTCGCCGGTGGCGGCCGGGAGCAGGTCGATCAGGCCGGCCATCAGCGTGTCGAGCCCGGCGCCAGTGATCGCGGATCCGGCGAACACCGGCGAGAGCGCGCACGCGGCGGTCTGCGCGGCCAGCTCGGTACGCAGGCGTTTGCCGGTGAGCGACGACTCGTCGGCGACGTAGGCGGCGAGCAGGTCGTCGTCGAGTCCGGTCAGCGCGTCGGCGAGGCGGGAGTCGTCCGGCTCAGCGACCGCGTCATGCCGTCCTGCGCCGATCACCCTGCTCATCGCCACGATCGGCGCCTCGAGGCGCCGCGCGATCCCGGCCAGTGCGCGATCAGCGTCGGCGCCGCCCCGGTCGATCTTATTGATGAAGATCAGCGTTGGTACCCGCAACCGGCGCAGCGCCCGCATCAGCAACCGGGTCTGCGGTTGCACACCTTCGACGGCCGACACGACGAGCACGGCGCCGTCGAGCACGCCGAGTACGCGGTCCACTTCGGCGATGAAGTCCGGGTGACCGGGCGTGTCGATGATGTTGACCGTGGTCTCGGCGATTCGCAGCGAGGCGACCGCGGACCGGATGGTGATGCCGCGCTGGCGCTCCAGCGCCAGCGAGTCGGTCTGCGTGGTCCCGGCGTCCACGCTGCCGATGCTGTCGATGACACCGGCGGTGTAGAGCAGCCGCTCGGTCAGTGTGGTCTTACCCGCGTCGACATGTGCCAAGATCCCGAGATTGAGTGTGCGTACCAAGCGTCCAGTCCTTCGAGAAAGCGGTCAGGGCTTCGAAGCTGGACGCTGCTCGCATGTCATCTCCAGGGGTCTATGGATTCCTCGCGCGGTATCGGTCCGCTACGGCAGAAAAGCACGCCCGGACAGATCCGCGCGACCGAATTACGGCGCTGCCGACTCGACGCTGCATAGCTCGTCGACCATCGAGGCGAGCCGCCTATGGTTGCGCCGCCTATGGTTGCGCCGCCCGACACCGCACCATGTCGGTGTGCCGGGACCGGCGCTGGCGCACCGCTGGCCGCGCAGGTCAGAACGTGATCCAGTCTCGCTCATCCAAGCACTCGGGCGAGCAGCTCACGTCGGCTTCGACAGCCCGTCTTGCCGAAGATCGATTTAAGGTGGTCCTGCACGGTGTGCTCGGATAGGTGCAGCTGCGCCGCCGCGTGGCGGGTATCGGCTCCGTCGGCCAGCACGCGGAGAAGCTCGCCTTCGCGAGAGGTGAGCGCGAAGGCACGTCGGAAGATGTCAAGCCGTTCCACGGGCGAGGCGTTTTCGATGGTGACCGCGATGTCGCTCGGGCCATCCGGCTGGCTGTCTCCGATGCGGGCAGCGCGCAGCGTCACCCAGATGCCGCGGTTGAGGTGTGTGCTGGCCCTCGCCGGATGGTGGTCGATGCCTGCCTCGACGGCAACCAGTTGTGCGGCGACGTTGTAGGCGGCCGCCGGGATGGGGGATCGCTCAGTCGGCGTCGGCAGGAGTTGGCGCAGGTAGTCGGTCGTCTGCTGGGTCTGCGCCCGGATCGTCAGATCGGGTGAAAGCAGCAGTACCAGCGCGTCGCGGCGCGTGAGGCCACCGGGCTGCGCGGTGAATGTGCCGGCTTGGCCGCGCCGCAACGCTTCGGTGACCACCGGCGCGATCGTGGCGAGGAAGCCGGCGTCTGCGCTGGTGAACGGCGCCGCCGGCCGACGGCGCCACAGGTCGAGGAACCCCCAGCATCCGAAGCGGTCCCGGAACACCATCGAAGCGACGTCCGTGACGTCAGCGGCGCTGAGCAGGTCGCGCCATAGCAGGCTCCGGTCCGGCCGCCCGCCCGTGCGGTCACGCAGCAGCGCCACCGGCGGATCGCCCAAGGTGGTCCACCGGTTGACCGTCGTCGTGTACTTGAGCCGAATGAGCCGTGGCAGTTCGTCGAGGAGCGGCACGTCAGCGTGCGGATCACAGCCCACGCAGGTCACCGGGTCAGTCAGCACGAAGACGTGGAAATCGAATCCGACGGCACGACGCAGCGCATCGAGCACCGCTGGGCGCAACTCCCGCGCGGGTACATCGTGGCGGCACAGCCGGACGATCTGTTCGCGGGCCCGTTCCCGGCTGATCGACATGGCCACGAGCGAAGCGTACGCGCGTGCGAACCCCAGACATCTGGGATACCCGCGACCACCGCCGTCGGACATTCTTGGGCCATCACACCAGCCTGCCTGAAGGAGAGCATCGTGATCACCTTGCATATCGAGCACCCGATCACCGACTACCCCACGTGGAAACAGGCCTTCGACCGGTTCGCCGACATGCGCCGCGACAGTGGCGTACGGGCACACCGCGTCCACCAGCCGTCGGATGACGAACGCTACGTCATGATCGACCTCGACTTCGGTACCGGCGAGGAAGCCACGAAGTTCCTCGATTTCCTGACCACCAGAGTCTGGTCCGCGCCAGGCAAAGCGCCGGCGCTGGCCGGAACACCGCAGACGAGGATCCTGGAACTGGTCGAGCAGCGGCCCTGACTCGTCAACCGAGCGCAGCCACTGCTTCGCCTGGACCCGTTCCGTCACTTCGCTTTGGACCCGCGCTTCTGGTCGCGGCGCCGGCCGGGTTCATGATCTGTCCGGCACGCGATCCGATAACCGAAGGTTCCGCGTGACCGGGCCGCGTGACCGGGGAGACCGCCGTGGGTGCTCGGTTGATTGGCAACCGGATGGCACGCCTCTTCGCCGAAGCGAGGAGAAGTAGCGGGATGGCCGCGGGCGCGCAAGACTCGACGATGGAGGTACGTCCTCGTGAGCCGAGTCTTCGCCGCGACGGCCCGAACCCGGGCCGCCTTATTGATGCTTGCCGTCGTCGCGACGGTGGCGGCCTGTGGTGGCCCGGATTCGAGCACCCCGCAACCGGCGGCCACCGCGACGTTCGGTCCCTCGGTGCCGGATTCGCCACCCACACCTGCCGGGTCGCCAGTACCGGTCACGGACACCGACTGGCCGACCTTTGGGCACGACAACGGGCGCTCCGGCATCGCACCGGGCTTCCCTGCGATTACCACGCCGAGGCTCGCCTGGCGAATTGGTCTCGACGGCGCCGTCTACGGCCAGCCGATCGTCGTTGGAGCCACCGCGTTCGTGGCCACGGAGAACAACACCGTGTACGCGCTCGATCTGGCGACCGGAGCGGTCCGATGGTCGCGGCATGTGGGCTCCCCGGTACCGGGCCGGGACCTGCCGTGCGGGAACATCGATCCGCTCGGCATCACCGGCACGATGGCGTACGACCCGGCGGTTGGTGCCGTCTACGCCGTGGCCGAGACCGCCGGTGGCGCGCACACCATGTACGGATTCGACGCGCGTACCGGCTCCCTTGTGCAGCGGCGAAATGTCGACCCGCCGCGCGGGGACCGTATCGCGCACCAGCAGCGACCGGCGCTGACAGTGCTGGGCGGGCGGGTCTACATCGCCTATGGCGGGCTGGCCGGAGACTGCGCCCAGTACGTCGGTTCGATTGTCGCTGCCCCGGTGCGCGGCGGCGGCGCCCTGCTGACCTATGCGATCCCGACGTCCCGCGAGGGCGGAATCTGGGCGCCGGGTGGCGCGGCCGTGACCGGATCGCGCCTGCTGTATTCGGTGGGCAACGGCGAGTCGACCAGCACCTACGACGGCAGTGATTCGGTGATCGCGCTCGATCCCCGGTTGCGGCTGGTGGACCGGTTCGCCCCGACGACCTGGCCGGCGGACAACGCGCGCGACCTCGACCTGGGCTCCATGGGACCGGCGGTCGTCGGCGATCACGTCTTCGCCGCGGGCAAGCGCGGCACCGGGTACGTGCTCGGTCCTGATCTGGGCGGCATTGGCGGGCAGATAGCCCAGGCGGACGTGTGCCCCGCGTACGGCGCCGCCGCGGTTGACGGCTCCCTCGTGTACGTTCCATGCGTCGATGGCACTCGCGCGATCCGGATCGGCAACGACGGATCGATCACGTCGGTCTGGCACGCCGGCGTCCCAGCGAACGGCACGCCGGTGCTCGGGGGCGGTTCGATCTGGACCATCGACTGGCGTACCGGCGTACTGTACCGACTGGATCCGGCCACCGGCCGGGTCGGCGCCCGGTTCTCGGTCGGCGACGTGCCGCATTTCGCCACCCCGACACTGGCCGCCGGCCGCATTCTCATCGGCACCATGTCCGGGGTCGTCGCGTTGCGATGAGCTACAAGGGCCGGCGTCATGTGACCCAGGCCGTAGGTGCCGCCTGGACTAGTCCAGGATCCAATTAGTTACTGACCGCCCGGGGGGTAGCTCAGCTAGCAGGAACGTTCCGAACACGAGGATGCCGCCGACGAGTATTGCCCAGAACAGCGGACGGCTGGCGCGTACCTTCGCTTGAACGAGATGAATCCCAGTGGCGACGACAGCCGCGAACGCGATGACCGGCTGCAACAGCGCTGTTAAGAGCATTGGCTGTCCGAATGGCGAGGCCCATCCAGAAAAGACCTCCACGTTCTCCGTGTATGCGTCACCCTGGTACGGCAGATAGACGTGGCCGGCGAAATCAGCGGCGCGCACCAGCGCGACCGTCACGCAGACGCCGAACCACACAAGGTACGCGTACTGCAGCCCGGCGAAGGTCCAGGCGCCGCGGCCGGCTCGGGAACCGGCGACGGCGGGAGGCGCGGCTGGTGTCATGCGCGCACTCTACGACATTTGCCGGCCCGCAGGGTGCCTTGACGACCTCCTCAGGTGATCGATGCCGCGCGTGGCCCTGATCACCGCATCGCGGTTCCCACCGTGACCGTGGTGCCGCCCGTTGGATCCCGACCGGTCAATCGCCGGCTTCGGCGGCGACTCCGTCCGGATCGATAATGGTGATCTTGCCCCGGCCGAGCCGGATCAGGCCGCGGTCGGCGAGTTCGCCGAGCACCTTCGTGGCGGTTTCGCGGGAGGTGCCGACGAGAGCGGCGAGTTGTTCGTGAGTCAGCGCCACCTGAGCGGTGCGAGGGCCGACGCCGAGGCGCCGCTGCTGGCCCGCAAGGGTGGCCAGGGTACCGGCGATGCGCTGGGGCACGGACTTGAACACGATGTCGGACAGGCGCCGTTCCATCTCGACCAGGCGCCGGCCCAGGATTTCGGCGATCCGCCCGGCCACACGCGGGTCGGACATCAGGTACTGCTGGACGCTTGCCCGGCCAAGGACGCAGACGATCGCCTCGTCGAGCGCTTCGGCGTAGTTGTCATACATGCGTTGCCCGAGCAACACCATCTCGCCGAAGATCGTGCCGGGGGTGATCAAGGCGGTGGTCAGGGCGCGACCCTCGGCGGCGACCCGGAAGATGCGTATCCGGCCGTGTTTGAGGATGAAGAGCGTCTCGACCGGGTTGTGCGGGGAGTAGAGCAGCTCACCGGGGGCATACGTTTTCGCCGGCACGACCGCGGCGATGGCATCCATTTCGGCGGCGGACAGGTCGGCGAAGATGTCGACCTCAGACAGGCAGAAGGTGCGGTCGAAGCCGGCCGCGATAGGTTCCACGTCTGCGGCCTCCTCACGTCGCCCCGGGCGCCGACGACGGCGGCACCGTGCCCTGAGGGACTGATGCGGCGCGTCCAGCCCGGCGATCGGACAATGTGTCGATAAAACAATGTGTCGATCAGACAATATGATGCCACGCCGGCGATGGCCGGCTCCGCCTCGGCGCAGCCAGGTTAGCGGGTACGGACGTAACGGCCGGCCGCCAGGCGGGGCGGGGATCGTGACCGGGTCGGCTAACGCCGGCGGGCGGGTCGGGCTCGCCGCCCGTCGATGGGCATGAAGAACTGGGCGGCCGCCAGCTGCACCGCATAGGACCACGTGGGGTAGGCGTGGGTGGTCGCAGCGAGCCGGCCGGTGAACATCCGGGTGGCCATCGCCAGCGCGGGCTCATGGATCATCTCCCCGGCCCGCGGGGCGACTATCGTCGCGCCCAGCACCCGGCCGCCGCCCAGGTTGCGAAGCATTGGGCGCGGCCCGGCGAGCATCTTGACGAATCCGTCGGTGCGGGCGGCGGCGATGGCCCGGTCTACGCCGGCGATCGGCAGCCATGCCACCCGCGCACCGACGACGGCGGCCTCGGCCTCGGTCATCCCGACCCGGCCTACCTCCGGGTCGGTGAAGGTCACCCACGGGGTGGCGGCCGGATCGTAGCGGCGCCGCCGACCACGAGCCAGGGCATTGCCGGCGGCCAGGCGGCCCATCGCGAAGGCGGCGTGGGTGAACGGCATCCGCCCGGTCACGTCCCCGGCGGCGTAGATGCCTGCGGCGGAGGTGGCCAGATGATCGTCGGTCACGATGTGGCCCAGTCCGTCCACCGTGATGCCCGCGGCGGCCGGGTCCAGGTCGTCGGTGACCGGTGCACGGCCGGCCGCGATCAGCACCCGCCGCGCGCTGATGGGTTCGCCGGCGGTTTCGGCAGCGGCCAGTGACAGCCGTACCCCACCGTCCGGCTCGCTGACGACCTTTTCGATCCGGGTCCCGGTGCGTACGTCGATCCCATCCCGGGTGAACACATCGGTGATCAAGGCCGAGGCCTCGGGCTCCTCCTGGGCGAGGAGGCGATCCATGGGCTCGACGATGGTGACCGTGGTGCCGAATCGAGCGAACGCCTGAGCCAGTTCGCAGCCGATCGCACCGCCGCCCAGCACGATCAGGGAGCCGGGTGGCTCGGACAGGTCGAAGACCGATTCGTTGGTCAGGTACCCCACCTGTGCCAGGCCCGAAATCGGCGGGATGAGCGGGGCGGCGCCGGTGGCGATGACGAACCGCCGCCCGCCGATTCGCTGCCCATCGACGGTGAGACGGCCGGGCGCGGTGAACCGGGCCCGGCCGAGCATCACCTCGATGCCTTCGGCCCGGAGCTTCTCCGGGGTTTCGGTGGCGGCGACCGTGGCGACAGCGTCGCGAACCCGCTGCGCCGCGACCGGGTACGCCACCCGGGCCGCGGCGGCCTCGATCAGCGTCTTCGACGGCACGCAGCCGGTGAACGTACAGTCCCCGCCCGGCGGCCCATCCGAAACCAGCAGCACACGCGCCCGGGTGGCGGCGGCGGCTCGCGCGGCGCCCAGCCCGGCCGCGCCGGCGCCGATGACTACCAGGTCGTAATCGGCCACGGATCAGCCTCTGTCCAGTGAGTAATGGTCGCGGCGGCGGTCGGCGAGAGCGTCATCGCAAGCCGGGGCGAGGTTCATTCGGGCTTTTCCGCGGTCAGCAGTGCGTAGCCGAGGATGCCATCGGTGACGGCGGTGCGGGCGGCGGTCAGCACCGCCGGTGCGCGATCGAAGTCCAGGCCGAGGGCTTCGGCCCGCGGTCGCGCGGTCATCCGGACGAGGGCCAGCCGGGCCTCGATCTGGTCGATCATCGCGACGATCGCGGAGTCATGGGGCTCGGTATGAGTCACTCGCAGCCCGGCAGCGGTGAGCAGGCCGATGTACCCGGGTAGAGGGCGGGCGTCGGCGACGCACGCGATCCAGGCGCCCAGGCCGATCAGTTCGGCCGGCAGGCGATCGGTGTCGACGGTGACGTCGTTGAGGCCCAACCGCCCACCCGGACGCAGGACGCGGGCGAGTTCGCTGGCAGCGGTGGTCTTGTCGGGGAAGGTGCAGAACGCGCACTCGCACACCACCGCATCGAACCCGCTCGCGCCGACCGGGAGTCGTTCGGCGTCTCCGACCCGGAAGTCGACCTGCCCATCCAGACCGGCGGCCTTGGCCGCGCCGGTGGCGAGGGTGACGTTGGCCGGCGCCAGGTCCACCCCGGTCACCGACGCGCCATACTCACGGGCCAGCAGCAGCCCGGTGGCGCCTCGCCCGCTGGCCACATCAAGCACCCGGTCGCCGGGGGACAGTCGCAACTGGCCGGCCAGCCGGCGGGTCAAGCCGAGCCCGCCGGGATGGTAGGAGTCGCCAAGCAGCAACGCCACCACGTCGGAGCCGTAGGCCGCGGCGCAGCACGCCTTGGTATCGGCGGTGACGGCCGGCTCGGTCATCGGATCCGCCTCCCCACGTTGGTGGCGTCCGGCGCGACCGCCGACCGGCCACCCGGTGCGCCGCCGTCATCTCCGTCGTCGCCGTTGCGGGCGATCTTCGATCCGTACGGCGAGTCGATGAGGACCGGCTGCAGCGTCACCGCGTTGGGCGCCACGTCCGCGACCGGCACCCCGGACATCGCCTCGCGGACCTGTTCCCGGTAGCCGACCGAGTTGTACGCGCAGAACGGGATCAAGCGGCCGTCCGGAGTGATCTCCTCGACGCAGCACTTCATCAACTGCTTGACGTTGAGGGTGTACGGGTCCTGAAAGTCCTGAATGACGATCATGAAGGCGCGGTCGGTGAGGTTCGCGACCGCGTCGGGCAGGTTGATCCCGCACGCGTCTGCGCAGTCGAGCGCCTCGGCGACCTGGGTGAGCCGGTCGTTGGTGGTGTCGGTGCTCATGAACGCCGATGCCGACCATAGCTTCTCCAGCGCCTCGCGGACCGCGTAGTCCGGAACCACTCGATTAGAGACATAGTCGAGGTAGTCCTCCACGTTGAGCAGCCGGGGGATCGGCACCACGCCGAAGTCCGGCTGCCCGGGGGTGCCCTCGGTAAGCAGGTAGGTGATCGAGCGGCAGGTCGGGAAGCAGCACGGCACCGGGAAGAAGTCCCTCGGCTGGAACCAGCCCGGACGCTGCGAGGCGATGCCGTGGATGATGTCGGAGTTGGTCAACCGGGTCAGCGGGTCGAACTGGATGTGCCGGCCGGAGTGGGTGACCGGCTGGAACGACACGCTGCGGACCGCCTGATGCGCGAGGCCGTACTCGATGATGTCGCCGAGTTCGTGGTCGTTGAGGCCGCGTTCGACTGCGGCGACCAGAGTGACGGTCAGCCCGGCCGCGGCGCAGTTGTCCAGCGCCCGCTGCTTGAGCTCGCGCAGGTCACGGCCCCGGATCTCCCGGTGGGTGCGCTCGGCCAGCCCGTCGAACTGCAGGTAGATGTTCGACCGGCCGGCCCGGCCGGTTGCGGGCACCGAGTTCGGCCACGAATGCCTTGTCGGTGGCCAGCCGGATGCCGTTCGTGTTCAGGTTGACCGACCGGATCGGCCGGGCCTGGGCGGCATCGATGAACGCCAGGATGTGTTTGTGGATGGTGGGCTCGCCGCCGGAGAACATCACGACCTCTGCCTCACCCTCGGAGGCGACGAACGCGTCGAGCATGCGTTCGCACTGCTCAAGGGTGATGGCGTATCCGTCGGGCTGATGGCCGGAGTCGGCGAAGCAGATGGGGCAGTCCAGGTTGCACGACGTGTTGACCTCGATGATGCCCAGGCAGGCGTGCTGTTTGTGCTCCGGGCAAAGCCCGCAGTCGGAGGGGCACCCGTCCTTGACCTCGGTCTGGAAGGTCAGGGGGATGGTGCCGGGCTTGTTGAATCGGGCGCTGTCGAGGTACATCTGCGCGTCGCCATAGACCAACGCCTCGAACGTCCCGTGCTGACTGCAGCGCTTGCGCAGGTATACCTTTCCGGCGCGAATGTTGACCTGGCCGTCCACCACGACCTTGCACAAGGGGCAGATCGACTTGGTGTACTCAACGAACACCTCGTCGCGGTCCCGTTTGGCCGGTGGTGAGCCCACGTGGGCGGCGGGTACGGGGACTGGCTCGATAGCGGTCATTGACGCGTGCTCCTCACATGCGGCGGGCTTTCCGACGGTGGTTTCGTGCCGTCGGCTACGCCCCGGCGTCGCCCGCCAACTCGTCGGCCACGACCTGTACGTCGATCCCGTGCCAGAACGCCACCCGGTTCTCGATCTGGCTGGCCAGCTGGCTGGGCTGCGGGTAGAACCAGGCCGCGTCCGGGTTGGTCGCCCCGTCCACGGTGACCGTGTAGTAGCTCGCGATTCCCTTCCACGGGCACGTCGTGTGCGTGGAGCTGTCGGTGAAGTACTCCCAGCGCAGCGAATCGGCCGGGAAGTAGTGATTGCCCTCCACCACCACCGTATCGTCGCTTTCAGCGATGATCGTGCCGTTCCACACCGCACGCAGCGTCATGATCTCCTCCTGTTTGATCTTGTCGGTTGTGCTTGTCCCCGCCGGCATTACCCGGCGGCTAGGGATCGTGGCTCGGATACCGGCCGATCGGTTCGGATCCGAGCGGCGCGGATCATCATGACGGCGTAGCCCAGCAACAGCCCGTCCTGGGCCAGGACGAACCAGCTCAGCCGCTGCGACAGGTACACCCCGAAGCAGCCGCAATTGGCGACCGGTAGCCCGCGCAGCTGGGCCTGCAGGCCGAGCAGCGCCCACACCGCACTCACCGCCGTGTACACCCAGACCGGGGCCAGGGCCCGGGATCGCGGCCGGGTCGCCAGCCACACCCCGCATAACGCTTCGGCGGCGACGAGTACTCCGGCCAGCCAGGGCAGCGCTGAGGTGGGTGCCGCCTGGTAAGTGGCGAGGATCGCCGGCATTTGGTCCCACGACGCGAGCTGCCCGGCGGCCATCGCCGTATACAGGCCGCCGAGAATGATCCGTAACCACACGAGACCGACGGTATGCCCCGCGGCGGGCGGCGACCGTGATGGCGATTACGTAGCCGGCGACCGGCCTGGGCGATCAGGACCACGCTCAGCCCTCGTGCGGAGGCTGAACGGCGATGTCGGCGGCGGGTGGTCCGGTGGTCATGGCGCGGCCAGTCAGCCACGGCCGGCCATCCAGTAGCCCCGGTACTTCACCCAGGTGCCCCACCACCGCGCATGGCTATGCGTGGACGACACGGCGAGACGGAAGCGGACGGGGCCCGGGTGTGCCCCGGGCCCCGTCCGCGTGCGACGCGTCCACGCCTCTCAGCTGGACGGCCGCTTGGTTGGACGAGCCGCTTGGTTGGACGAGCCGCTTGTTTGGACGAGCCGCTTAGTTGGACGAGCCGCTTAGTTGGACGAGCCGCTTAGTTGGAGGAGCCGCTGGTCGGGTAGCCGAGCAGCTTATTCGCCTGGATCGCGAACTCGTTGGTGTACGTCTTGCTGAGGTCGACCGTACCGTTGATCTTGCCGGCCTGCTTCTCCACGGCGAGCACGGTCTGCGGGCCGTCGGGGGCATCATGCCGTCCGGCAGGAACTGTCCCTTGTCGAGTTTCAGGGCGTTGATGTAGTCGGCCTTGGTGATCAGTCCGTTGTCGGTGAACGCGGGCGGCAGCGCGTTGGCGATGTCGGCGGCCGAGTGGGTGGCGATCCAGTGCATGGCCTCGACCAGCGCGTCAACCACCTTCTGGGTGGCGTCCTTGTGGCTGGCGACCCACTCAGCGCTGGCCAGCACGCAGGCGGTTGGCTGGAAGCCGCCCAGCCACTGCTGTACGCCGGCCGTGGTGGCCAGGTCGATCGCGGAGTAGCCGATGTTCTGCTTCTCGATGGCGCTCACGGTCGGCTGGGTGGTCATCACGCAGTCGGCGGTGCCGTGCTGGAGTGCCGCGATGGCGGTAGAACCCGCGCCGACGGCCAGGCGGTGGAACTGCTTCGTCGTGATGTTGGCCCGCGCCGCCAGGTAAAGGGTGAGGTCGTCGGTGCCGGAACCGAGATCGGTGACGCCGATGGTCTTGCCGACCCAGTCCGACGGCGAGTGGATGTTGCTGCCGTTGCGGCACATGACGCGCTCGCCGGGGGCGCCGCTGAGCTGCACGATGTCCTGGATGTCCTTGTTATGTGTCTGGAAGTCGATCGCATGGACGTACCAGGCACCGGCCATGTCTACCTGGCCGGACGCGACCGCGTCCTCGGCGCCGACGCCGCCGTCGGCCTCGGTGCTGAGGACCACGTTGACGCCGTGCTTGGCATAGAAGCCCAGGCTGTCGGCGAGTTGGTACGGCAGGTAGATCTGCTTGTCGATGCCGCCGACCATCAGCCGGACGGTCGGGATGTTGCCGTTGCCGCTGTTCGAGGTGGTGTGGCTGCTACTGCTGCTACTGCTGCTGCACGCGGTGAGCCCGGCAGCCAGGGCCAGTGCCCCGGCCACGGTGCCCATGACCTTTCGGCGGAACATCGATGCTCTCCTAACATTGTGAATGGTTTTCCTGGGTGGAGCGGGCCGTGTGGTTTACATGCCGTGTGTTTCGGCCGGGCTGGGCGGGCGCCAGCGCAGCAGGCGCTTCTCGGCTAGGCCGAGGATTGCCTCGGCGGTCAGCGTGACCACGGCGATGATCACCATGGCGGCGACGACGCCGTTGGGGTCGAAGTTGCCCTGGGCCGACTTGATGACGAGGCCGAGGCCGTACTGGGCGCCGGTGTACTCGCCGACGATCGCGCCGATGATGGCGAAGCCGAAGGCGACGTGCAGGCTCGCGGTGATCCAGGTCAGGGCCGAGGGCAGGACGACGTGCCGGGTGACCTGCCAGCGGGAGGCGCCGAGCACTCGCGCGTTGGCGATCAGGTGCCGGTCGACCTCGCGCACGCCCTGGAAGGCGTTGAAGAAGACCACAAAGAAGACCAGCACGGAGGCGAGCAGGACCTTCGAACTCGTACCGAAACCGAGCCAGATGGTGAAGATCGCGCCCAGCACGATGCGGGGGATGGCATTGAATACCTTGATGTACGGGCCGACCACGCTCGCGATGAACGGCACCCGACCGAGCAGTACGCCGGTGACGACGCCGCCAAGCACGCCGTACACGAAGCCGAAGAGCGCCTCCTTCATGGTCACGCCGATCTGAAGCCAGATCGACCCGAATTCGGTGGCGTCGGAGCCTTTGGTGAACCAGTCGTGCAGCCGCCCGGCCGCACCACTCGGATCGCCGAAGAAGAACGTGTCAACGATCTTCAGATGGGCGGCGAGCTGCCAGCCGCCGACCAGGGCGATCGCGAGCAGGACCCGTACCGTGTTGATCTGGATCTTGCGGATCCGCGCCCGGTGGCGGGCGGCGGCGGCGATCTTCTCCTCACTGGCGGCGTCGGGCGCGGCCGCGACGGCCGTCGCGCCGATCGTGTCGGAGGTCATGCGGCGGCTCCCTTGGCTTGAGCGGTCCGCGCGTAGGCCTGCTCGACCTCTTCGCGCAGCGACTGCCAGATCTGGTGGTGGAGTTCGAGGAACCGGGGCTCGAACCGGATCTCCTGGACCGCGCCACGCGGCCGTGGCAGATCGATGTCGAACACGTCCTTGACCGTTCCGGGGCCCACGCTCATGACCACCACGCGGTCGGCGAGCGCGATCGCCTCCTCCAGGTCGTGCGTGATGAACAGCACCGAGGGGCGGGTCTGCTCCCACAGGCCGAGCAGTTCGTTCGACATGATCGCTTTGGTCTGCACATCCAGCGCGCCGAACGGCTCGTCCATCAGCAGAATGGACGGCTCGTTGATCAGTGCCGCGGCGAGGCTGACCCGCTTGCGCATGCCACCGGAGAGCTGGTGGGGGTGATGGTCCTCGAAGCCGGCGAGGCCGACCCGGCGCAGCCAGTCGCGCGCGCCGGCATGGGCGGCCTTGCGGTTGACTCCGCGGAACACCGGGCCGAGAGCCACATTGCCGAGCACCGTCTTCCACGGCAGCAGCGCGTCAGCCTGGAACATGTAGCCGATGCCCGGCGTGATGCCCGATACCGGCTGCCCGCCTACCCGCACCGACCCCGCGGACGGGGTGTCCAGGCCCGACACCATCGACAGGGTGGTCGACTTGCCGCAGCCGGTTGGGCCGACCACCGCGCAGAACTGGCCGGGCTCCACGGTGAAGGTCACGTCCCGCAGGGCCGTGAAGGCCGCACCGGCCGGGGTCGTGAATCGCTTCGTCACCCCGCTCAGCTCGATGCGGGCGTCGCCGCGCTCCGGTGCGGGCCCGGTATCGGCCCCGCCACTGGTCGCCGTCATGGTGTCGGTCTCCTCTCGCCGCCTCGCTGTCGCGGCCGCTTTGCGGTGGCGCTTACTGTCGGGCAGCGGTCCGCACGAGGTCGACGTTGCGACGGCAAGTCGCGGTTAATGACGACTGCGGAGGTTTTCGTCTTAAACCCCACGCCGATTTTCAGCCGATAAATCAGGACACATACGACAGTCGAGATGGACGTGCGGTCAACGCCCCGTTACCATCGCGCGCCATGAGATACGCCCGGCCGCGCCGCCGGCCTTCGCGGCTATCCACGCAGGTACTCGCCCTTCAGCTGTTGATCATCGCGCTGACGGTCGGGGCCGGGTTCGCGGTCTCCATCGAGCAGGCCCGGTCGCGGCTGGACGAGCGGGCCGGTGAGAAGTCGCTGGCGGTGGCGAACACCGTGGCCGAGATCCCGGACGTCATCGCGGCGTTGTCCGGTCCGGATCCGGCAGCAACGATCCAGCCACTCGTCGAGACGATCCGGGAGCGCACCGGCGCCTCGTTCATCGTGGTGGCCAACTGGGATGGGGTGCGCTACTCGCACCCGAACCCCGCCATGATCGGTACGTCGCTGCTCTACGACAAGGGTGAGAACCCGGCGTCGGTGCTTGCCGGGCACGTGTATGTCGGCGTGCAGTCGGGTTCGCTCGGCCGGTCGATGCGAGCCAAAGTGCCCATCCGTGACGCCTCCGGCGTGGTGATCGGCCTGGTCTCGGTCGGCGTACTGGAAGCGAGCGTCTCCTCACAACTCGCCGCGCAGTTGCCGGTGACGTTCATCCCGCCGGCACTCGGGCTGCTGCTCGGCGCGGCCGGTGCCTACCTGCTGGCTCGCCGGGTCAAGCGGCAGACGTTCGGGCTGGAGCCGGGGGAGATCGGATCGCTGCTCGAACAGCGGGAGGCGATGCTGCATGGCATCCGGGAGGGTGCGATGACGGTGGACCCGGTCGGCCGCCTTACCATGATCAATGATGAGGCGGAACGCCTGCTCGGCCTGGCGCGGGAACAGGCCATGGGGCGCCCGCTGCATCAGGAACTGCCCGAGGGTCGGGTCCGCGACGTCCTCGCCGGCGAGGTCGACGGCCGCGACGAGGCGGTCATCGTCAATGACCGGGTGCTGGTCGTCAACCGGGTGCCGGTCGAGTTGCGCGGCCGCCTGATCGGCGCGGTGGTGACGCTGCGCGACCGTACCGAGCTGGAGAACCTGGTACGCCAGCGTGACGACCTGCGGAGCCTGTCCGACGCGCTGCGGGCGCGTGAGCACGAATTCGCCAACCGGCTGCATGTGCTCGGCGGCCTGATCGAACTCCGGCGCTACGACGACGCCATCGAGTTCATCAACCTGACCTCGCGCACCCACCAGGAACTGGCGGCCGCTCTCGTAGAGCGGGTCGGCGACCCGCTCATGTCGGGCCTGTTGCTGGGCAAGGCGTCGGTCGCGAGCGAGCGCGGCATCGGCCTGTCCATCGCGGCCGACCTCGACGCGGCCGACGTCGACGGGGCGAGTGGCCTGGTCACCGTCGTGGGCAACCTGATCGACAACGGCCTGGACGCGTCTGGCACCGGCGGGCACGTTGACGTGTCGATCGGCACCTCCGGGCCGGACATCGTCATCCGGGTGCGCGATTCGGGTCCGGGCGTGGCGCCCGGCGCGGTCGACGAGGTCTTCCGGGAGGGGTACACCACCAAGCCGACCGGAGACGGGACCGGAGACGGGATAGGCCGCCGTGGACTGGGCCTGGCCCTGGTCCGCCAGGAAGTGTTGCGCCGCGGCGGGCGGATTCAGGTGGACAACCAGGACGGCGCGGTGTTCACAGTGGTGGTTCCGCGGCGGCGGGCCGGCTTGGAGGGCGTGAGGTGATCCGTACTCTCATCGTCGACGACGATTTCATGGCGATCTCCGTGCACCGCGACTTCACCGAGCGTGTGCCCGGTTTCGTGGTAGTCGGGCACGCGACCACCGGCCGTGGCGCGGTCGCCGAGGTCGTGGCGATCCGGCCGGACCTGGTGCTGCTCGACATGTACCTGCCGGACATCTCTGGCGTTGAGGTGCTGCGCCGGATCCGGGCGGTGGGCGACGCGACGACCGACGTCATCGCTATCACCGCTGCCAAGGACGTGGCGATGCTGCGCGCCTCGCTGCACCTGGGCGTCGTGCACTACGTGGTCAAGCCGTTCACGTTCCGTACGTACAAGGAGCGGCTGGACAGCTATGCCGTAGCCCGGGCCCGGCTGGACCGGATGAACGAGGCCGACCAGCGCGACATCGATCGGGTCTACGGGCTGTTGCGCACCAGCACCGGTGACTCGCTGCCCAAGGGCATCTCGGCGCCGACTCTGTCGCTGGTTACCTCCGCCCTGCGCGAGACCCACGACGGGATGACCGCGTCCGAACTGGCCGAACAAGCGGGGCTGAGCCCGGGCGTTGCCCGGCGTTATCTGAAGTTCCTCGCCGACACCGGCGCGGTCGACTTCGACCTGCGCTACGGCATTGCCGGCCGGCCCGAGCATCGCTACCGCTGGCTCGGCGGGTCATGATCGATTCGGCCGGGTCAGTGCCGGCCGCCTTCCGCTGACCAGCCTGCCGGCTTGCGGTGACCGGGCCACCTCCCGTCACTGCGGTGGCCGGCCGCTCGCAACACAATCGCTGCCATGGCGGGCCAGTTCGGTCCGAGTTACCGAGTTCGGCCTCGCGGTCGGGCAGTCTGCACCACCATGGGTAGTGGGTAAGCCCTTCCCGATGGGGGTCCCTTCGCATCGCTGCCGCGCGGCATCGGTCTGCCTGAGCAATCACGCCAGCGCTGATCCGGACATGGTGTGCCGGCAACGAGCCTCTCGAAACCAGCGCGCCGGTTAGGTAGTCATCAGGCATAGCGGCGGCGCCGATCGCTTGACGCGGGGAGGCGGCCTCACCGGCACTGACGGCACGCCCCGAGGCGAGCGATCCGGGGTTGGCGGCGGCGAAACGGGAGTTCCATGGTGCGGACCGATAAGCCGGGTGTGCACGGCGGGACGGTCGTCGCGCTAGGCGCGATGATGCTGGCCGTCCTGCTGATCGCCAACGACTTCGTCGCGCTCAGCGTGGCGATCCCCAAGATCGAGGCCGAGTTCGATACCACTCTGAACCGGGCTCAGTGGGTGATCAACGGTTATGCCGTGGTCTTCGGCGTGCTGATCGTGACGGGTGGCCGACTGGCCGACCTGTTCGGCCGCCGGCGAATGTTCATCCTCGGTGCGATGATCTTCGGACTGTTCTCCCTCGGCGGCGGCCTGGCGCCCGGCATCCACGCGCTCATAGCCAGCCGAGCGCTGATGGGTATCGGTGGCGCCCTCATGTGGCCGGCCGTGCTCGGAATGACCTATGCGATGGTCCCGGCCAGTCGATCCGGACTCGCCGGGGGGCTGGTCATCGGAACGGCTGGGGTGGGCAATGCCATCGGACCGCTGCTTGGCGGGTTTCTCACCGACGCGCTTAGCTGGCGGTGGGTCTTCTTCGTCAACCTGCCGGTGGCGGTGCTGGCGATCCTGGCATGTTTGCTGTTCGTGCCCGAGAGCCGCGGTGACACGCTCGCGCGTACGGTCGACTATCGCGGCATCGCCACGCTTTCCGTGGGCGTCGTCGCGATCCTGGTCGCGCTCGACACGGGCACCCAGGTCGGCTTCGGTCACCCGGCTATCCTGGCGCTGTTCGCGATCAGTGTCGTCTCGATCGGGTTGTTCGTCGTCGTGGAACGCCGCGAGGGCGACGAGGCTCTCGTGCCCGAGGATGTCATGCGCAACCGCCAGTTCACCGCGGCGTTCGTGAGTGTGCTGGTCATGTCGGCGATCTTCTTCGCCGCGCTGGTGTACCTGCCGCAGTTCTTCGAGAAGCAACTCGGCTACTCAGCGGTTCGCGCCGGCGCCGGGCTGCTACCGATGATGGTGACCTTCGCCGCCACCTCGTTCGTGGCCGGGCGGCTCTACGATCGGCTCGGTGCCAAGGTCGTGGTCGCCTCCGGGGCCACGTTGCTCGGGGCAGGCATGGTATTGCTGTCCTTCATGGACACCGGGTCCAGCTTCACCTCTCTGGTACCCGGCATGGTCGTTCTCGGAGCCGGCGTCGGCCTGTTCTACTCCTCGATCACGACGGCGGGTGTCACCGCGCTCGATCCATCCCGATCCAGCCTGGCGGGCGGGATCGTCTACATGTGCCAGATCGCCGGGGGAGCGGTCGGTCTTGCCGTCAATACCGCCATCGTGCTCGCCGCGGCCAACCAGGCGGCGGGGATCAGCCTGGCGTTCCGGGTCGACGCGGCGCTGGCTCTGCTCGGACTGCTCATTGTGTTGCGTTATATCGAAGCCCGTGACGTCGCGAGCCATCACGTTCACTTGCCATGGCACCTGCGTGCGCACCCGTGAATCGCCGACGATGATGACTCCGCCGGGCCGGACTGCACCACGCGCGCGGTCGGCCGCGACGTCGGGTGGAACTGTGGGCGGCTCGCGCACGTCACACCTACATGGCGCAATTAACGATTCGTAGTGGCGGGCTTGGCCTGCTCGCCGCTGCCGCTGTAGTCGCCCTGGGCGTCGGCGCCTGCGCGGACTCCCGTCAACCGGAGACGCACGCGGGTTCTCCCACGCCCGGACCGGGTCAGGTTGTGGTCGTCGGAACAATGGTCGCGGTCGGCGGGCCGGCTGGAGCCAAGGACACCCCCAACCCGGGCGTTGTCACGTTTACCGCTGACGACGGACAGACGTGGCGGATCCACACGGCGGACGACGGCACGTTCCGCGTAGCGTTACCGCCCGGGCGGTACGCCGTTACCGGCCGAAGCCCCCTCTACGATGGCGGGAAGGCTGACTGCCGGGCGGCAAAACCGGTCGAGGTGACTTCGTCCACGCGGGTGCTGGTTGCGTGCCAGCGCAGGTAGGCAGCGTGCTCGGCGAGCCGCAGCGCAGCCGCGGGATGGCCGAAGGGATGTGGCATGACGGTCACGAGTTCGGCGTGGGAGCGGCTGGCGACCGTCGCGACTGGGCCTAGCTCGGGGCGATCGTGGACGCGGTCCGGCGCAGGGCCGCGGCCACTTTCTTCCGGCCGCGGTTGCCGAGTGAAGGCGTGCGCTGCTGCGGAATCGCCGGTGGCCAGGCTGCGGTCGGCCGAGGTGGCGTCGGCGTGCCGTTGACCGACGCGACAAAGTCGTGGTAGGTCGCCATCCAGACGACTCGCTGCAGAATCCGCTCGTTGCCGCCTACGGCCACGCCGTCGAGCATCCGCTGCCATAGCGCCCGGATGCGGGCCACATCGAACGCGTCGGACCAGCGGTCCTCGTCGGCGAGCAGCGACGCGATCGCGTCCCGGTCAGGCGCGACGGTGATACGCGGCCGCAGGGTGGGCGCGGTCAGGTCGGGCGGGCGCTGGTAGTACGGAATGTCCGCCCATTGCGGCACGAGCCGGGCGGTCAGCGCCCGGTGCAGCGCGTTGTCGGCCCGCTGAGCCGGCGTCAGCCGGAACGCGGCTTGAATGAACTCTGGCAGCAGCAGCGGTGTGACATTGCCGGTGCGGTCGGCGACCGTGCCCCACCGCCGGCTTCGCTCGGCCGCGTAGAAGTGGTCGAATACGCACGCGTCGTCGAGGCCGCTGGCGAACGCGGCCCGCAACGTGCTTCGCAGCGCCGCGCTCACGGTCGCCCGGGCCGCCGCGCTCGGGCCGGCTTTCGTAATCACCTGGGGCGACAGGTGCTGCACCGCCCAGTCGAGCCGTACGCCGTCGGGCAGCGTAGCCAGCTCCTCGTAGCTAGCCGGGTAAAAGTGGCCGTGGGCGATCTCGCCGCTGCCGCCGCCAAGGATCGGGCCGGCCGCGCCGACCAGATGGGCCGGCGCCGCGAACGGGACGTAGGACGGCGGCCGTAGCCCCTCCTGGCCGCGGTGCCAGGCCAGGACGTTCGGTAGCAGCGGTGCGTCCATCGGCAGACCGCGCACGAGGGCCGGTCCGTCGGCAGCCGGCCGGGTCACATTGTGCGTGATCCGGCTGGCCTGCGCGGCCGGCAGCGCCGCGACCAGCGCCTCGGCCGTGTCGGCCTCGCCGGTCTCGGCGCCGCTCGTGTTCACGGTGACCTCGACGCCGGCAGCCACGCAGGCCGCGGTCACCAGGCGTGAGTCGCGGCCGCCGGACAGGTCGGATGTGATCGGGCCGGTGGTCATCCGCCCCACCGAGCGGACCAGCCCGGTCAGCCCCTCGGCGACCGCACTCACCGAACGCTCGGACAGCGCGTCGTCGGTGGCGGCCGACAACACGGCGAGCGAATCGATCTTGCTGCGCAGGCGACGGTTCAGTCCGGCGTCATAACCCACCGTGGCCGCGCTCGGCACGGCCGTTACGCCGGCCAGCGGACTGTTGTTTCCGAGGAACCAGCCGGCTGCGGCGATCGAGCGCCAGCCGTCGCGGTCCAGGAGCAGCTCGAGCCCGGCGAAGAGGGCCGCCGCCACCGGGCGGTTCGACCAGACCCAGCCGCCCGGAAAGCGTGCCTCGAACAGGCGGCCGAGTCCGATGCTGTCAGTCTGCAGGCGCAGTACGTCCTGCTCGTGATCGAGTGAGGCGATGACGAACGGCGCGGTCAGCTCAAGCACCGCGCATGGGTTGGCGGCCAGCGCACGGGCCAGCGGCACCGCGGCGGTTTCGGGCGCCCGATCGCCGACAACCCGTTCATAGCCGATCGGCAGGTAGGTGGTGGCGACGGAGAGACCGTCGGCGTGGGCGAAGGCGGGCCACCGCCAGGGCGTCTCGGTGCCGTCCCAGATGTGGAGGCCGAGCCGGTCGGTGTGGTCAGCGGACCGGGTCACCGGGTCGGCGTACAGGCCATGGTAGTGCGCCTCGACGCGGGCAAACCGAGCCTTGACGTCGATGCTGTGCCCAGGATTCAGCGCGTACGCCAGCAAAGTCTGCATACCGTCCCCGTACCCGTTGCAGTTGCGGTGTCCGGCGGCACATTACCGGCTCGATCGGCCTCGTGCTGTCCCGTCGATGGCCGATATCGTCACAGCAACGCTACAGTTTGGCATCAGCAGCCGATAACAGTAGTAATTCCTGCCGCATAGATTCGGCTGCTCCTGGCTCGCCCGTCGGAGGCATCCGGAATCGTGCCGGAGCTACGACGCGTCAAGCGACGCCGGCCCGACTCCTCGTCGCTCGGATGCCCAAGCGGCGTGTCAGCGGAGTCGCCGACGGGATTAGTCATCGTGCCGTACGTGGCGGACATTGCCCTGTAACACTTCTGGTGCTTCGTGCGTGTGTAGGTCGATGACAACATGGAGTTGCCGATGACCGAGCTCGAGGAGTTCTACGCCGCCCACGCGCACGAGCTGACGTTGCAGCTTTTCGCCTATACGGGGAGTCTCGTTGCGGCGGAGGACGTGGTTCAGGAGGCGTTCTGCCGTGCGATCCCACGCTGGGATCGGCTATCGCGCTATGACGACCCGGCCGGGTGGGTGCGCAGGGTGGCCTGGAATCTGGCAACCAGCCGGTGGCGGAGCATTCGTACCGCGGCGCGGCTGCGCACAAGACTGTCGAACGAGCCGGTACCCGGCCCCAACCCGGATCGGGTCGCACTCATCGCCGCGCTGCGCACGCTGCCCGCCACGCATCGACGTGTACTTGTCCTGCACTACATGGCCGACATGACGAGCGAGGAAATAGCCAAGCAGGAAGAGGTGGCCGCGTCAACGGTCCGGGTGTGGCTGATGCGCGGGCGCGCCCAGCTTGCCGATGTGCTGCGGGAGCCGTCGGACTCCCTGTCGTCCCGATCCTCGGAAGGAGCACGCCATGCCTGATGTCGACGACCACGGGTCCGTCGGTGATGCCTTCGCCGAGTTCCGCCGGCAGACCGTCGGCACGGTACCGACACCAGAGTTCGCGCAGGTGCGTTCTCGCTATCGGTCCCGGCGACGGGTCCGCGAGATCGCGATCGCCGCAGTGGCGGTGGCAGCGGTCGCGGTGCCGCTCGGCATAGCAGGCACAGCGCGAGCGTGGCTCGAAACGAGTCCGGTGCCACTCGGATCGGCCGGACCTACGACCGAACCGACCCCGGTACCGTCGAGCGCCGCTGCTTCGGGACCATCGAGTCCGCCCGTTTCGTCATCACCGACCGCGGCGACATCTCCGCAACCGTGCTCCGCGGACGAGTTCGCGGTACGAACCGGCCGAAGCGGCGCGGTCGCGAATCAGCCATTCAAGGTAATCGTGCTGACCAACACCTCAAATCGGGGATGCGTGCTGCGCGGATACCCCGACCTCATCGACATACGGGGAGGGACGCCCGGCCAGCGTGCGGGCGCCATCGCGGTCAACGTCAACCACGGCGGCTTTTACGAGTACGTCGATCCCGGTCCGGTGACGATTCGCGTGGATCCGGGCACGTCGATCTCGTTCGCGATGGGTACGGGAACCGGGTACGAGGGTCCGCTGGTCAACCTCGCCTCGGCGCGGCTGCAGTTGCCCGGGGGAACCCTGGCCATCCCGGTCGATCTCGATGTGAGCGGTCCCGCTGGGCACCCGGTCAGCGTTAGCGTCACCGCCTTCGCGTCCGGCACGAATGGCGGTAACTGACCGCCGGGCCGTGTTTCGTAAGGAACACGGCCCGGCGGCGGCACTACTCGTTTCGAGCCGCGATCTGCCGCCGTGCCTCGGCCTCGTCCTCCCGTGCCACCAGCACCCGGACGCCGCTCATCTGAAGCTGTGGTTCCTGGCCGCCGGCGTCATCGGCGACCAGCGCGGCCCGCATGCCATGACTGCGTAACATGCCGACGATTAGCTCGGCCTCAATACGGTTGGTCACCACCGCCACCGTCACGGGTGTGCTGTCCATGAGCATCATTCTCCCGCCTTCGATCGGCCCGCGCTCGCCGGCCCACTCGCTTTGCTCGCTCACGGTCCGACTCCTGCCTGCTCGACGTTGGTGCCACCCGTTGAGACGCCGGGTCCCACTGACGTATGACACCGAGCACCGGTGGCCCGCCTCACATGACCGCTCGTCCATCTGCGCCGCGCACGCCAGGTCGATGCACGCTTCGGCCGTCTCGACATACTGGTCATCAGCGCAGGCGTCTCCGGTGCCGGGCTGCGTAAGGACGGTGTTCCGTCAACGCCGCTGCTCCCGGCTTCTGCGCCACGGAAATCAACAATCACGCTGGGCTTCGGACCGTCGCGCAAGGCGCTGCGATCGTGGTCCAACCGGCCGCACTCGGCGCGGACGGACCGACCGCCATCCGAAACGTCCGTTGCGGCTACACCTGCTACACAACTGCGAACCCGCGGCGCCCGCATCGGCACCAGACGATGCGGGCGCCGCGGGGCGTCAGAACTGGCTGGCGAACTTCTCGATTTCTGCGGCGGCCTGCTTCGGCGCCTCAACTGCCGGGAAGTGGCTTTTCGCGGCGAGTCGGTGGACGGCGAACCATGGGTGTTCGGCGGCGAACTCCAGTTGCGCCGTGAGGAACGAGTCGTCGCTGGGCTGGGCGTACAGGTGCAGCGTCGGGCAGCCCAGCGTCTCGAGGGCCGCCACGGGGGTGCCGTAGGTGGCGAACTGTGCCTCGATCTCGCGGGCGGCGCGGGCCCACATGTCGAAGCCATATGTCGCCATGGTCTGGACATTGGCTAGGACGGCCTCGTTGTCGACGCCGGTCGTCCATCGGCCGAGCAGCCCGGACCGCACCTCCTGCCACGTGGCCTGGGCCCGCAGCAACGGCATCGCGTCGAGGAAGCCGGGTGCCGGGCCGGGCACCATCCAGTCGAGCAGAACGATGCCGGGCACCCGATCGGGCCCAAGCCGGCGGCGCAGTTCCAGCGCGACCCAGCCCGCGTGGGCTTGGCCGACTGGGATTACCCGGTCCAGGCTGGCCGCGTCGATGACGCTCATGGCGTCGTCGGCCAGTTCGCCGGTGCCGAAGTCGGGCACGTCCCGATCGGAGCCGCCGTGCCCACGCCAGTCCAGCGTGAGCGCGGTGCGGTGTCGCCCGACCAGCGGCAGCAGGTCGTGAAAGAGCGTGCGTGGGCAGCACCAGCCGGGCAGGAACGCCAGCGCCGGTTCACCGTCACCGATCTTGTCGAACGCGATCTGTGGCCGGGTGGTTGTCTGAGTCATGGGTTGCCTCCTTCGTCTCGCCGCGACACCGCGTCGCGGACCATGCGAACCAGGACCGTCTCCGTTGCCGGGTAGCTAAGACCGCTGTCGACGAGTTGCTTCCACAGCGGGAAGTTGCACAGGACGAACAACGTTGCCGCGTCCTGCTCGGCCAACTGGGCGCCACCGGCCGCGGCGACGAGCGCACGCAGCGTCCTCTCGATCACGTCGAGTGCCGTCGCCAGCGGCGGGATGAAGTCCCGCTCGCGATATGCGGCGTGCAACCAGCCCTCCCCGCGCTGATAGCAGTGCGCGGACTCTTGTGCCAGATGGACGAACCGGTCGACCGTGGTGTCGATGGCGGCGAACTGCGTGCCGGCTTGCTCCACGGTCGGTGGCCGGATGACGTCGAAGACCGTTCGGGCGCAGGCGGGGATGAGCTCGTCCAGGGACGGGAAGTGCCGGTACACGGTTGCCGCAGACACCCCGGCCGCGGCCGCGATGTCGTCCCAGCCGGTCGCCTGCACGCCGCGTTCGGCGTGCAGGGTCATGGCGGCGCTGACGATGCTGTCTCTTGTTGCCTGCACGGCATACGCGCGGGCACCCATCCGGTATCTGCGAGGGGCCATCGTAACTCCATGGGAATAATTCGTGATTGATTGTCTATCACGAAAATTAACCCGGTCAAGCAGGCTGGCACGTGGCTGGGATCGGGTGAGCTGATAGCCGCTTCGTTGGAACGGTTGCCCCTTTCACGCATCCGTGTGGGTCATCCGGTCCGATAACCGGTTTGGCAGCGCCATCAATTGGCGTGGCGTAGCGTCGCGACCGGACGTTCACGTAGCCGAGACGCCGGAGCGCCGCTGGAAGGCGATGTTCCCGGCCACTCTCATCACCCCCGGCTTCAGTAGCGCGGATTGCTTGCCGGGTAGGTCGGTGAGAGGTAGGTAAAGCATGATCAATCAAGGGTGGGGTCCAGTATTCGACCTGGTCGGCGATGGTGGTTTCACTGCCTGGGCGTTCAGCTGGTTCACCCTCAAGACCGGCAACCTGGTAGAGATGATCCTGGTGTTGCTGATCTTCATAGTGGGAATGTTCGTCAACCTTCCGGGCGGCAAGCCGGAGCCTCCAGGAGGCGCACGGTGATCGGCCGGAGCGTCCGATGAGCGCCGACGAGCCGGCGCCGACGCCCGAGCCGGATCGGATTTCGAACACCACCGGGGACGAGCGATTCTCCTGGGTACGTCCTAGCCCTTGGATTCGTCGCTACCTGGTACGCAACTACCCGCTACGGAAGCTGCTGCCGGACCGCGAACCGTCCTACGTCTCCTCGATTCTTTACACCATGGGGGTACTGACGCTCGCCGCCCTGATTCTTGCGATCGTCAGTGGCCTCCTGATCGCACTCGGTGGCGTCTCGTTCTGGCACACGAACGCGTTCGGCGCCTTCATGAACAGCATTCACTTCTGGAGTGTGCAGGCCATGTTCCTGTTCATGGCCGTGCATTTCATGACGAACTTCTTCACCATGGGCTGGCGCGGCGGACGTGGCTGGACGTGGGCTACCGGCGTGCTCGCGTTCATCGCGGCGATCCTGACCTCGTTCACCGGCTTCCTGATGATGACCAACTGGGACAGCCAATGGATCGGCCAGCAGGCGAAGGATGCGTTCAACGCTCTCGGCATCGGTGCGATCTGGAACGTCATGGATGCGGGCCAGCAATTCACTATGCACGTGGTTATCACGGTCGGCCTGCTGTTGTTCATCGTGTCCGTGCACATCGCCCTGATCCGGCGCCGCGGCGTCGTCCCGCCACCGGGTGCCGAGGCGCTGGAGGTCGCCGACGACGACGAATTCAGCCGGAGCTGAGGAGGCGGACATGGCCACACACGCCCGGCGAAAGCCCAAGCGCGCGAAGAGGCACCCGTTGGCCAGCTGGACGGGTCCTGAACGTTCGTATGATCTGATCACCGAGGGGACGATCGCCGTCATCCTCGTCGCGGTGCTGTGCATCGTCGCCGCGGTGCTGTGGGGATCGCCGAACGGCGGGCTCACCCGTCCAGGGGGACCCAGCTCGCCACCTGGCCAAGCTTTCAGCGCCAGGTACTGGGCCGATAACGACCCGTCCGACCTAGCGCAAACGACGGTGCAGGAGTTGCTCGGCGGGACGGACACCGCGGGCTACGGTCCACCGTTCAACACCACGGCCGACGCATCGCAGAAGATCATCGGAATCGCACCCGCGAAGATCGCCAAGTCGATCTTCGGCCTGACCTTGCCAATCAACACCGCAAACGACTTCGTTCTGGCGCCGATCGCGGAGATCCTGGCTCCCTACAACGCTGTCGTCGCGGCGGCGGTCAGCCAGTACCGCGCGGCCGGCGGCAACTTCTCGCCCGGCGCACCCGCCGACCAACTCGCCTCGGCGCAGCAGGTTACCTGGCTCAACAACTATGGCGACGCGCTGGGCAGCCCAAGCGCGAGTGTCACCTCGTCATCGATAACGGTTGCGCCGGGCGACTATGGGCCGGTCCCGGTGATCATCCAGGCCGAACTGATCATGGCTCATGACGGAAGCCTCGACGGCTATTTCCAGCGAAGCGACCAGCAGCTGAGCACGAACACCTTCAAGGGGACGATGTTCTTCAGCGACGGTGAGCTATGGGGCAGCATCGCCGAGGCCCAAGGCGTCGCGGGTGACCAGTGGGGCGTGATGAATGAGCTGTGGAACTACCCTGGTCAGGTCTGGCTGTGGCTGTACGCGGGGATGTACCAGATTCCGGTCCTGGATCCGTCGAACAACGACAACCTGGACCTGGACGTCGGTCTCTTGATGATCGCGCTGGGATTCCTGCTGCCTCTGTTCGCGCCCTGGATCCCCGGCATCAACCGGATCCCGCGGTGGATCCCGATATATAAGATCATCTACCGGCGGTACTACGCCGCCGCCCCGGCGGCACAACCACCCGCCAGGGCGCCGGACGAGCCGGCTTCAGATGAGCCACCGTCCGACGAGCCGTAAGGAGCCGACGCGACGATGAGTAGCCGGCGGTCCGCGGGCCGGCTACTCCGGCGGCGTCACATTGTTGCCAGCGGATCCGACTTGGTCAGCGAAGGGATACCTACGCGACTAGGAGAGTTCCGTGTTGTTCGACACCGTTGTCTGGATTGCCGAGGGCTTCCTCGCCCTGTTCTTCCTCGCGGCCGGGCTTCCGAAGATCGTCGGTCGGGGAATCGACCGGTGGGTCGGTTTCGACCAGGTCCCGCAAGGGATGAGGATCCTCATCGGAGCCTGCGAGATTGCGGCTGCAATTGGTCTCGTCGTACCGCTGGTCGCGGATCGAGGAGAGTGGACCACTCCGCTCGCGGGCATCGGAATCGCGGTGATTTCCCTGATGGCCAGCGGGTTCCACATCCGGGACCGGGAGTGGCTGCCGGCGCTGGAGACCTTCTTGTGGGCGTCGCTCGCCGGGACGATCGCGGTCGCGCGCTGGGAGAAGTTCTCGACCGGGCCGGCGGTGAGTGGCCATGACGTGGTGGTCGTGTTGCTGGCTGTGCTGGTGCCCGCGATCGTCATCAACCTGGTCGTGCTCACTCGCGTGACCGCATCACCGAAGCCGGCCAAACCAGCGTCGATGTCGCGCCTCGCACAGGATCGGGTCGGGTAGGGCTCATCTGGGATAGACCGGTTCCGGACTGGTCGCCGGACCATTGCGTCGTCGTGGACGAGCCGGGTCATGTCCCGCCCTCATCGACGTGTTCACGTCGAGCCCGGTACGAGCGATTGACGTTGACAATGTGTCGCGGACGAAGCCAAGATTGCGACCGCGACCTGCGCTCGTGCGAGGCGCCCGTGCGGCCGTTCGGTCAATCTGGCTGGTTCGCGGCGACGGACCGGGACAGTCTTGGCGACACGGTGTCGGGAAGCCGGATCGCGCGAAACAGCAGAACCATCCCCACGATCTGCGCCAGGTGGTAGGTGGACGTTGGGTCGAGATGTACCCGTTCGGTGGCCGCCGGGCTGAGCGCCCTGGTCCCGGCGGCGGCCATGCTGGCCAAGATCGCTAGCAGCACCGGTACGGCCAGCGGATGCCGCCGGTAGGCGGCCCAGCTCCACAGTCCCAGTACGGCGGCCATGGTGAGGCTCTCGCAGACGAGGATCGCGGTGACACTGGCACGGCCAGTGGCGGCCAGCACCACGTACGCGATCAACCCGAGCGAGCGGAGTATCCAGAACTCCCGCGCATGGCCGGCTCCAAGCACAGCGGAGACGGTCGCGGCAAGGAAGTAGGACACCGCGACTACCACCATCACGCTGAGGATCGGCCACGTGATCGCCGCGATCTCAGGCCACCGGACGATGATGCCGTGGTGCACGAAGCCGCCGAGCGCGGCAGCGGCGGCCCACCAGAACGCCGTTCGCCAGTGACGCATGCTCGGCGAGGTGCCGGGAATCCACCGGGCAAGGCACGCGACGACTGACCCGAGCGCCAGGTCGGTTAGTGCTTGCGCCGGTTGGACCAACACGCTTCCCACGTTAGCCGGGTTCGTGCGCCCGCGGATGTCGTCAGCCAGGCCGTGTTTCGCAACCCGCCGATCGGCTGCACCCACGCCCGGGCCCCGCCGGGCTGCGTCTGATCCGCGCCCGGGGCCATGAGGACGACGTGGGCGATCATCAGGTCATGATCGACCGTTTCGCCGGCGGTGCCGACCCTCGCGGGGTCAGGTCGAGGTGAAGCGGTCGTGCGCCGCCTTGATCAGCGAATCGGTCGGCATGAGCGATCCTTCGGGCAGCGGAGTCGTGGCGGTGATGACGATGAGGATGAAGCCGACCAGGGACCGCCCGTCGGCGAGCGCGTTATGCGCGTCATCGCCGCGGTAGCTGAGCAGGAACTCATTGCCGAGCCACAAGTCGCCGCCGTCAACGGGCCGACTGTCGATCATGACGCTCGCGACCGAGACCGGGCGAACCGACTTGTTGTCGAAGAATGAGAACGCCAGGCTTATCAAGCTCTCGCAGTCCAAGCCGTCGGGCGGACGCGGGGTGCTGGGGTCGGAGTCGTCGAGCTTGTTGACCCTCGCGCCCGCGGGAACCGTCGAGGCGGTCAGCAGGCGGGCCTCTAGTTGGGCATGGGTCAGCGGCTTGTCACCCGATCCCGAACACCCGGACACCGCCACCGCGAGCACGGCAAGAGCAGTCGCCCAGTGAACCCGAATCATCAAGCCTCCCATGCACATCGACGGGGGCCATCTAAGGAGATTGGACACGCACTGCGCATACTGCACGGACCTGGCAGTGCGGATACCGCATGTTTGTCAATATATTGTCATCGTGCTTTCAGCCGGCCGTGAGTCGGGATGGTTGGGCTTATCGCTGCCCGACCGTCCTGCGGAGGTTGCCGTATGCCGATCTGCCCGTCCGACGCCGGTAAGGCCTTCTCCATGCTGCCGGCACAAGCAATAGGGGATTGCTGATGTCTGCACCCGTACTGGTGGTCGAGGTCGAGGTGGGCGAGTCGTTGCCCGACCTGTCGCCCGGCCGCCCGGACGGCGAGAGTTACCAGGCCGCGCAGGTGATCGTGCGCCGCGGCGGCGTGCCGGTCGGCCAGCGCAGGGTGCCGCTGGGCGACGAGGTGCTTGATGGCGAGGATCTGGCCGCACATCTGGACGGTTTGTGGCACGACGGGCCGGCCGAACCACCTCCGCGGCCGCCGGAAAACGCGCCGTTCGTGTCGGTGGTGGTGCCGAGTGCCATGGAACGGCCTGAGCAACTGGTCCGTTGCGTCACGCGCGTGGCCGAGATTGACTATCCGAAGTTCGAGGTCATCGTCGTCGATAACCGCCCGGTCGGGACGCCCGAGCGGGCGAGATTGCACGCGGACCTCGCGGCACATCCGCGAGTGCGGGTGGTGGTCGAGCCACTGGTCGGCAGTTCGGCGGCGCGCAATCGGGGGATCGATTCGGCCCGAGGCGACGTCATCGCTTTCACCGACGACGACATCACCGTCGACCCGAACTGGCTGAACGCGATCGCGAACCGATTCGCCACCGATCCGCGGACCGACTGCGTGACCGGCCGCGTGTTCCCGGCCGAGCTAGAGACGCCGGCGCAGGTCTGGTTCGAGAATTCCGGCGCCACGATCAGTGGAAAGTTCACTGTCGTCAACTACGACCGGGACGCCTCGGACCCGTACACGGCCCGGGTGCGCACCACCGATAGACCTCAGCCGGAGTCGGGCGACCGGGTACCGATCTTCCGCGGCGTGTTCGGTGGCAGCGGCAACCTGGCGGTCCGGGCCGAGGTTCTGGCCGAGCTAGGCGGTTTCCATCCGGCACTCGGCGCCGGCACTATCGCTCATGGCGGCGAAGACGTCGAATTCCTCAGCCGGCTGCTGCGCCACGGGCACCGGGTGACGATGGACCCGGCTGTCGCGGTGTTCCACCACCACCGCCGCGACTACCCCGGGCTGCGCCGGCAGATGTTCGGCTATGGCACCGGCTACACCGCCGCGCTCACTGCCATGATCACCGCTGATTTCCACCACATGGCCGGGCTGGTACGCCTGGCCGGAGCGTTCACCCGGATCGCGCGGCGCCGCAAGCAAGCCCGTACCCCAGTGCAGTATCCGAGCCGCTTGCGCTGGACCGAACGGTGGGGTCTGGTGTGCGGGCCGGTGGCGTACCTGCGCAGCCGCCTGGTTGTGGCCCGGTGGCGCAGCCGGCACCGCAAGGCTGGTGACACGTCCAGCTAGACTGTCTGACCTCATGCGGGGGCGCCGCCGGACAACGTCCCGTGGGGTTCAGCGGTAGAACCAGCCCCAGCGACGCGGGCTCCCGCTGGTCAGCAGCTCACCGAGCGAACGGCTGGTCCAGCCCTGGCCGGCCGCGCCTGACAGCAGCAGATCGGCGAGCTTGCCCCGATCGATGTTCGGCGGTGGCCCGTCGTCAGGCACGCCGTCAAGTGGACCGGCCGCCGCGTCGTGGGCCAGCATCACCGACCCGCGCTCGCACCCGCGCAGGCCGTCGGCGGCAAGCTGATCCTCGGGCAGTTCGCGCCAGTCACCGGGCGTGGGACCCCAGCCCACGATGGTCAGCCCGGTGCGCCTGACCGCCCGCCAGTGCCCGGGCAGCAACGCCCCGTACGGGGCCCGGAACCAGCGGACCTCCCGCTGAATCTGCTGTTCGAGTTCGTCTCTGCCGGCCGCGGTGCGCCGGCCGGCCTCATCGGGTTTCAGCCGAGTCAACCGGGTGTGGTCGATCCCATGTAGGCCGACTTCGTGACCCCGGTCGAGCAGATCTTGGATGAGGCCCGGATAGCGACGCGCACGTGTCATCAAGACGAAGAACGTGGCGGTGGCCTGGTATCGCTCCAAGACGTCGAGCACGCGCGGAGTGTGCTGCGGATCGGGGCCGTCGTCGAATGTCAGGACGATCGACGGTTCCGACGTTCGCACCGCGCGCAGCGTCCCCACCGGTTGGGTTGCCCAGCGAAACACCGGATAGGCGACTGAGGCGAGGCTCATGGCCGCCGACGGTACCACCGTAAGACCGGAATCACGTCCAGGCTCCGCCGTTTCCGGGGTCGGGAAGCGCGGCGCCGAGACGTGCCGATTCCGCCGGCCCACCGGGGTACGCGGCGGCGCCCGGGACCATGCCCAGGTCCCGGGCGCCTGAGTTTCCACCCATGTGCGCACGCCAGCGGCGTTTGAAGGCACCTGGTCAGTCTGCTCGGCCACCGCGCCTTGCCATTGGACCAAGCCCGCATGTGGAGCGGGCTACGGGAGTTGAACCCGTATCTCGGTGGGTCTTCGCCGGGTGCCGGTCGATCTGGCGTTCGGTGGAGAATGCTCAGGCTGGAGCAAGAATCTGATACTCGCCGGCTGCCTCTGCCAGTTGGGCTACCGGCGCGCGGTACGCCGGGAAGGACTCGAACCTCCACTGTCACCGGAGCGGTACTCAGGCTCAGTTGTCAGCCTCAGCTTCGCCCGGGCGGCATCGCCGCTCGGGCACCCCGGTGCTCCAACCGGGGAGTCTATGGTGGCTGCGCGGCACGACCGGATCAGCCGAACACGTAGCCGAGAACACGATCTCCGACCGAGACGTCGGAGATCTCAGCGGCATTCGCGGTCTCCCGGGCGAACTTCACGGCCTGCGACAGCTTTGTCACGCGGTCCCGCAGATCGCGGATCCGCGAGGCGGGCAGCGCTCCGGAGAACCGGATCGTGTTCCAGGTACCGACAATGACGTCCTCCTGGTACACCTCGACCTGCGCCGGATGTTTCTCGGTCGCCTCGGCCTTGACGTGATTGCGCGGCACCTTCTTCGTACGGGTCGTCTGCACCGGGTCGGCCGCGTAGTGACCGGCGGAGTCGCTCCATGTCCAGTGCTCCGACGGATCGAGCGCCGGCAGCTTCTCGATGAACGTGTACAGATCGGTCAGTTGCTTCTCCAGGAACAGCAGGTACGTCACCGGGACGTCGGGCACCACGACCTGGCCGTCGACGACGATGTCCGCCTTGGCATGACAGTTGGCGTAATCCTGGGTGGCGACAACATCGAACAGCCTGGTCAGCGATGCCCGTACCTCGGTGATCACCCCGTCGGCGGTCAGTTGCACTCGCGTCGACTCCGGAGGCAGACGCTCGCCTTCGTCATCTTTCGGCTGGTACGTGCGGGAGATGCCGGACAGTAGCGCCGGCTTCTGTACCTCCCGGTGCGCGTCGGTAAGCGTACGCAGGGTCTGGTTCTTGACGCCCTTGGACACCGCGATGATCTGGCTGAGCTTGGTCACGCCGACGACCGTATCGGCCGGCTCCGCCAAACGGAATCGTATTCCTCAATGTCGCTTGCCTCAGGCTAGGCACCACGGCGCCGCCATTGGCGGCACGCTGTGCCCGACCGTCCAGAATCTGAACCTGTCCGGTCCGGCCGTATGGCATCAACCTGACACGTTCGTCTGTAGCGAATCGACTGTACTGCTTGATAGCCCATAGGTAAGTGATCGCGGCGGCGATCCGAGCCGCCGTGGTCGTCGGCACGACCTATGAGGAGGCACCATGAGCAAGCGAACGATCGCGACGGTATGCGCGGCCCTCGGTCTGGGCCTGGTCATCACCCTGACATCGGCTACCGCGGTCTCTGCCGGACCCACGAGCATGCACGGCCTGACGCAGCACATCGTGACGGTACGAACCGTCGCCGTCCCGGACAACACCACCGAGGTTCAGGCGAGTTGCGACCCGGGTGACCTGATGACGGGTGGCGGCTACACGATCGGCAGCATCGGATTCAGCGACAAGGTCTTCGTCAACGCACCGCTCAACGACCACACGTGGTCGGTAGAGGCCTATAACGACACGGTCTACAACATTGACCTATGGGCCTACGCCATCTGCCTGTCGAGCGCCCACTAGCGGCGGCAGCTATCAGCGGCAAACGTGAGCGGTGATCAGGTGCGGTATCTGGTGTATTTAGGGTGGTCAGAGCGATCCTGACGCTCAAGATCTTGCACCTCATCTGTGAGGCGAGGGGCACGTACGGCCATGGCCCAGCGTCAGGTCACGTGCTCCTCGCGCAGTTCCCGGGCGATTACCTTCGCCGCGCGCGTGGCCTGCTTGCCCCAGTACGACACGGCTCCCGGCCTTGGCACATAGCCGATGAAGCGGAGCCCGGGTGCGGCGGCGACCTCGCCCACGGTGATCGGCATGCCATGGCTGTCGAGCACGCCCAAATCTAACCGGGCAGGTGCCCACCACAAATGGGTCACGTACCTCCCGGCCCGCCTGATCGGCGTGGTGCTCAGATGGTGGTGCGCTCGACGGCGTACGTGGTCTCGACCTGTACTCCGCGCCGGAGCGTGTCGAGATTGACGCAAAGGCGCTCGGCCGCGTCGACGAGGTGGGCGATCAGCCGGTCCGAGGTCCCCTCCGCCACCTCGATCCGGGTGGCCAGCCTCATGCCCTGGAAGCCGATGGGCACCTGGCGGTCGATCGCCATCGTCCCTCGCACGTCGACCTCGCCGGTAACGTCCACGCTCAGGGCGGTGAGCTCGATGCCGAGCGCTGCGGCGAGCATCCGGATCAATCCGTCCTGGCACGAGGCGAGAGCAACGCAGAGCAATTCGCCAGGATTGGGAGCGTCATGCAGACCGCCGACGGATCGGTCGACGCCGAAGTCGTAGCGCACCCCGTAGGGCGCTCCGGTAAGCATGTTGTCGGCGAGCACGGTGCCGTGCAGGGGATCGGAAATGAGCTCCGACGTGCTGTGTGCCCTCTTCCGGATCATTGCGGCGGCCGGGTCTTTCAGGTAACGCCGTCGAAGATCACTCTGGTGGTCGCGAGATATCAGATGGTCTGGCGCAACGCACTCATGCAGGAGGCGCGGACCGCGGGCGGGCAGGGCGAACTGGCGCCCGGTACCGATCCGGACCAGTTGGCGTTCGAGTTGGTCACGATGCTGGCCGGTGCCGACATCGTGAGCGTCCTGCACGACGACGCGGCGGCGATCGAGCGAGCGCGTACGGCGATTCAGCGCTTGCTGACGCCGGTGGGCACCGGCCGGCCTTTGCCGATGGAGCCGCCCCGGAACTGATCGTGGCCGCCCTCGCCCCGATGACTCGGTGCCGAGAGGCAGCATCGTCCATGACACTCTGTGGCAGGACCACGCTTCACGTACCACCACGGTTGCGGAGCTGGTCAGCAAGGCTGGTGTCCTGTTGGCCGGACCGATCGATCAAGGCTGCTCGCCAGATGTCACTCACCCGCGGGCGCATCGTGGCAATCTCCGGACACGGCCACAATGCGCCCGCGCGATCGTCTGGTTGCCCGTCTGGGCGGGTTGCCCGGGTGTGGTCAGGCGGCGTACTTCTCGACGAGCACGCCCACGGACGGAAGCGCTGCCTGGATGTGCGTACCGGCGTTGCCGCGTACCGCCTTGTACGCCCTGACGACGGTGGGGTGTTCAGAGCCCTCGGTCATGTCATCGGTGACACCGAGCAATTCCTCGGACACCTCCTCGCCGCGCTTGCTGAGGTAGTCACCGAACTGGCCGCCGCCAGAGGTTTGGAAGTCGGCCCAGAACGGCTGCAGCCGGGCCAGCAGGTTCGGAACCATGTCCTCGACCGTGGTCTGGTAGTACCCAGGCGCGAAGGTCGTCACCGCTTTGTACGCGACCTTGAGTGCGGCGGCGGAGGCGCCGGACTTGGCAGACAACTCCTCCCCGACAAGGGTCTGGCAATCGGCGGCGAGCTTCTGCAGGGCGCCGTCGGCTTGCAGAATGTCGGAAAGGTTTGAATACGTGGGCATTGCACTCCTCATCGCGCAGTAATTGGTGGACTACTTATACCGGAGATCGGTGCGGCCACGTCGTAGGAACGTGTGTTGCCGAGTCCCCGTCGTTGGCTCATTGCCCACGCCTAATGACCGTTCAGTAAGGAAGTGCGACGGAGCCACGAAGACGTCCATGACGTCGTGAAACAGAACGTTGCCGCGGCGGAGCGGTCGCCGCGATGCCGCCGACTGGGATGGGTCGGCGAGCTCGGGGTGAGTCGTCGCCCATCGACGATTGTCGGCAAGTAGACACGGGCGTCCGTCGCGTCCAGCGATAAACCGGCGTCGGGCGCGCACGTTGGTCGTGGCTATAGTCGTGCCATGCCGACGATCGCGACTGCCGCGAGGGTGAATCGTGAGCAGCTTCTGGAGTTCGTCCGAACCCGGCACCGCCTGACCTTGGTGACCTTCCGCCGGGACGGCCGCCCGCAGGTTTCGCCCGTCTCCGGCGGCGTCGATGCCCAGGGCCGAATTGTGATCTCGACCTACCCGGAAAGGGCTAAGGCGGTCAACCTCCGTCGCAACTCCGCCGCCACGGTACTCGTCCACTCCGACGAGTGGAGCGGTCCGTACGTGCAGCTTGATGGGACGGCCGAGGTCCTGGATATGCCGGCGTCGACCACCGAGGACGCGCTTGTCGAGTACTACCGCTGCATCGCCGGCGAGCATCCGGACTGGAACGAATACCGCGAAGCGATGCGCCGCCAGGGCAAGTCGCTGATCCGCATTACGGTCGACGGATGGGGTCCGATCGCGACCGGCGGGTTTCCGCCGGACCGGGCGCCTGCGGGCTGAGCTGGCGGTTGCTGACGGTCAGCGGCATGGCGAGCCTCTGTTAGGGTCTGATGCCGGTTCGCCAGTGCCGTCCAGCAAGCGGGCCGCTGTCGCTTGACCTTCCGGCGCCTGATGCGGCTGCCGTGTGGGCACCCAACGCAGGGGAGGGCGGGCCGATGAGCGCCGACACCGGCAGTGGCGAGGTTGTCCGGGACGAGGCGGCGCCATCGGACCACCAGAGGTGGCGCGTGCGCCCACGGCTGTCAGGCGAGGATCGTCGCGCGGCGATGGATGCGCTGATGATCCGGCCAACAGCGGCCTCCCTGCGCCGGTTTGCCGTGCTGCTCGTGTTGTCGGTTGTGGTGGCCTCGGTCGGCCTGCTGCAGAACTCGACCGCGGTGGTCATCGGCGCGATGATGATCGCCCCGCTGATGGCGCCGATCATGGGCATCGCCGCATCGCTGGTGATGGGGTGGGGGCCGCGGCTGGCCCGGGGCCTCGCGACCGTAGCGCTGTCGGTTATGGGCGCGGTGGCCGTGGCGCTCGTGATGGCCATCCTGCTTCCGGACTCGGGCACCGCCCTGCCGACCGAGGTCCTGGCCCGCTCCAGCCCGGACGTTCGGGACCTGCTGGTGGCCCTCGCCGCGGGTGCGGCCGGCGCGTACGCGACGGTGCGCCGGGATGTGTCCGGCGCCCTGCCCGGTGTGGCCGTGGCAGTGGCACTGGTACCTCCGCTGGCTTGCGTCGGCGTCCTGCTCGGCCGGGACCAGCCGGACCTGGCGCGCGGCGCCGGACTGCTGTTCGTGACGAACCTGTTCGGCATCGTGCTGGCCGCGTCGGTGGTGTTCGTGGTTACCGGATTCGTCCCGGAACACCGGGTGCGGTTCCGCCGGCGGCGGGTGCTCGTCACGCTCGTCGCGGCCGCGCTGCCGGCGCTCGCCGTCGGCGTCGTGCTGACCGCACGATTCATCGCCACGGCGGCGCAGGCGCGTCAACTCGCCGCCGCTACCCGGACCGTGGTCACCTGGCTGGGTACCGGCGACGATGAGCTCAACCGGGTGACGCTCAACGGTTCCACGGTGCAGGTGAACCTGTCCGGTGCCAGCGCGCCGCCCCGGGTGAAGACGCTGACTGATGCGCTGACCAGCACACTCGGCCGGCCGATGACCGTCGATCTGCGCTGGACGCCGACCGAGGATGGCCAGCCGGCCCCGTCGAGCCCGCCAGTGCCGGACCTCGACGCGATCCGCCCGGTCGTCCAGCAATGGCTCGACGATCAGTCTCTGACACTGACCGGCCTGTCCTATGACAGCGGCGCACTGGTGGTGTCGTGTTCCGGGCCGCAGCCGCCGCACGCCACTGACGACTTGGCCGGCATGGTCGACTCGGCATTCGGCTCACACCCGCCGATCAACCTCGCCTGGACGCGTACCGATCCGGCGGCGACCCCCACCGCTGGCGGAACCGACGCGGCTGTCGCGACAGCGCGTGACACCGCCGAGGCCTGGGCAGCCGAGCATCCGGGAACCGCGGTCCTCGCCGTCGACGGCAACGAAGGCGGGGTGGTCGTGACGATTCTCGGCACCGTGCCTCCGGCCACCGCCGACCTCCAGGTCGCGCTGTCGGCAGCCTTGCCCCAGACATCCGTGGCCGTGCAGTGGGTCAGCGGCAGCGTGCTGGGACGGACCACGCCGTCGCCCCCGGCACCGGCGCCAACCGGTCCGTTGCCGTCGCCGTCACCGTCCGGCTGACTCCGTCGGCGCGGGTGAGGCCGGACAGACGTGGCCTACGCCAGTTCGGCCGGCAGCAGGTGCGCGGGCGTGTCGAGATAGGCGTCCAGCGTGGTGGCCGCGTTGATCAGGGCGAGGTGGGTGAACGCCTGCGGGAAGTTGCCGAGCTGCTCGCCATTGGTGGCGAGTTCCTCCGCGTACAAGCCGAGGTGATTGCTGTACGTCAGCATCTTCTCGAAGACGAGCCTCGCGTCGGCGAGGCGGCCCGCCCTGGCGAGTGTCTCGACGTACCAGAACGTGCACATCGAGAACGTGCCCTCGTCACCGGCCAAGCCGTCGGGCGCGGCCTTCGGATCGTAGCGGAACACGAGGCTGTCGGAGATCAGGTGCTGATGTATGGCGTCGAGCGTGGACAGCCACGCCGGCTCGGTGCCGGACAGGAACCCCACCGTCGGCATGATCAGTACGGCCGCGTCCAGTACATCTCCATCGAGTGCCTGTACGAATGCCTTCTGCTGCCGGTGCCAGCCACGGGTCATCACCTCGTCGTGGATGGCGTCGCGTGCGGCCGTCCACCCACTCGTGTCGGCCGGCCAGCCGAGTGCTCCGGCGAGCCGGACCATCCGGTCGAGGGCGACCCACGACATGACCCGGGCGTGTACGAAGTTCTTCCGGCCGCCGCGCGTCTCCCAGAGACCTTCGTCGGGCTGATCCCAGTGAGTTGACAGCCAGTCGGCCAGCTTGCGTAGCCGCGCCCAGGCGCGCGTGCCGAGCCGCCCGCCCCGCTGATATGCCGTCCAGATGGCATCGATCAGCTCGCCGTATATGTCGAGCTGGAGCTGGCGCACGGCGTCGTTGCCGATGCGTACCGGCTTCGACCACTGGTATCCGTCAAGGTGGCCGAGCGTGAACTCGGACAGATCGGGCGAGCCGTCCACCCGGTACATCAGCTGCAACGGGTCGCTTTTCCCGGCCGACCCGCCGGGACGGGCGATGAGCCAGGTGAACAGCCGCCTCGCCTCCTCGTCGTACCCGAGACGCAACAGAGCGTGCACGGAGAAGGCGGCGTCACGAATCCACGCGTACCGGTAGTCCCAGTTGCGCTCGCCGCCGATCTGCTCAGGTAGCCCAGCGGTGGGAGCGGCGATCACCGCACCGGAGGGGTTGTAGGTCAGCAACTTCAGGGTGATCGCGGATCGAGTGACCGTCTCACGCCAGCGGCCGCGGTACGAGCCGGAGGCGACCCATCGATGCCAGAAGTCCAGCGTCGCCCGGTAGCGCCCGTCGATTTCGCTGCTGCTGACCCGTTGCGGAACGGAGTCGTCGTCAAGCCCGCCGACCAGGGCGAACCACGCGGTCGCTCCCGGCGTGAGATCCAGAGTCATCGTGATGTCGTCGCCGTCGGGTTTCAGATCGACATCGGAGTCAAGCCGCAGAGATCGGTTGGGGCCGTGGAATATCACCGAATTGCCGTCGCGCTTCAGCACGTGCGGTGCTCTGCCGTAATCGAAGCGAGGCGCGCAGTGCACGGTCAGCCGTACGTTTCCGCTCACGCCGCGCACGAGCCTGGCAAGCACATGCGGGGGGTCGGTCGCGCGACCGGTCACCGGCATGAAATCGACGACCTCAGCAACCCCGTCGGTTCCGAGAAAACGGGTGACCAGCACGGCCGAGTCGGGCAGATATAGCTGCCGGGTGGACCATCCGACCCCGGTCGGCGCGATCCGGAAGGACCCACCTCGATCCGGGTCGAGGAGGGAGGCGAACACGCTCGGCGCGTCGAAACGTCCAGGGCAGTACCAGTCAATCGTGCCGCCCGTGTCGACCAGGGCCGCAGTCTGCAGGTTGCCGATCAAGCCGTGCTCGGCTATCGGCGTATACCGAGAGGTGCGGTCGTGACCCGGCTGCATGACACACCCCCGAGTTGCGCCATATGTCCGCTTCGTTGATTATGCCAGGCCGAGTACGGCAGTCGGCCAATATCAGGAGTTGGTTTGTGCCGGGAGTCGGGCGGGCTGGGCGCGGTCCAGCGCCGGGGGCTGGCGAGTCTTGGCAAATCGGCTAACCATGACCGGCCGAGCCGGGAAGCGGCGGAGGCCATGGCTCGCCGCATTCGGGCGCTGGACGGCCGAGCAACTGCTGGCATAGTGACTGCGCCAGCCATTCCTCGAACGCGTCGGCACTCCATCCGGTCTCGACGACAAGCTCGAGGAAGATGCCGGGCGCGGCGAGTGCCCGGAAGATTGCCTGCGCGGCGGGCAGCGGCACGATCAGGTGGTCGCCGAGGGAGGCGATCAGCATGTCCTGTGCCTGGTTGCGGCCGTCGAGTTTGGCTCGCAGCATCGCCCGCGTTTCGGAATCCTCGGTGGCGGCGGCGTCGAAGAGCCGGACCACGTCGAATCCCCGCTCGTAGAGCGATCGCAGCCAGTAAGCGCCGAGGCGCAGCCGGCTGCCGGGGTCCGGCTCGGCCAGCGCGGCCGCGATCGTGGGCCGGACCCGGGCGTCCTCAAGCCATTGCTCGCAGATCGCCGACAGGATCTCCCGCTTGCTTCCGAAGATCGAGTACACGGTGCGGACCGCCACGCCCGCCTCGGCGGCGATCGCGTCGACGGTCGTCGCGTGGTAGCCATCGGTCACGAACAGGCGTCGGGAAGCCTCGGCGATGCGTTCTCGGGTGGCCGCCGCCTGCTCCTGACGGTAGGTCGAACGCTTGCTGGTGGGGCGCTTGACAGATCCGGCCATGTGAGCACATTATCAGTGCGTCGAGTGCAGTGAGACTGCATTGAATGAAGCCTAAGTGAATCAAATGCACTGATGCTGCAGATGAGGAGCCGGAGATGCCGAATCCATACAAACTGCTCTACCAGATCGGATTCACACCCTGGGACGGCAAGACCGATATCGCCCCGCTAAACGATCTCCTCGAGACCACCACGCCAGGGCGCGCACTTGATATGGGGTGCGGTACCGGTGAGTACGCCCTGGCCATCGCAGCGCGCGGCTGGGAGGTGGTGGGTGTCGACGGCGTTGGAAAGGCGATCCGGGCGGCCCAGCAGAGGGCCGTTCAATCCGGACCGGCCGGGACCCGGGTGCGCTTCGCGCAGGGAGATGTGACCCGGCTACAGGACTCACTTGAACCGCAGACGTTTGACCTGGTGACCGACATCGGTTGCTTCCACGGCCTCACCGAGGATCAGCGCCTGAAGTGCATTGAGGGGCTGCGCCGGTACACCCGCCCCGGCACAGCGTTTCTCGTCTTCGCCGTGGTGCCGCGGCGCGGGATCGGGCCGTCTGGGCTCGACGAGAAGGATATGCGCCGGTACGCGGGCGACGCCTGGACTCTGGAGAAGACGATCGATGCCGGGCCGGTGAACACCAAGTCGCCGTTGGGCACCGCACCGTTCCGTTGGTACCTGCTGCGGCGCTCGAACTGATGGCCACGAAAGGAGGAGACATGGATCCGCTGGCAGCGTTCCGGCGCCTCATCGAGGACGGGTTCAACACGGGCGACCTCGACGCGATCGATGAGGTCGTGTCGCCCGACATGATCGAGCACCAGTTTGCCAAGCCCGGAGTACCGGCGCCGAAGGTAGGTCCACGCGGCGTCAAAGCCATCGTCATGGAACTGCGGCGCGGCTCCGACGATCTACACCTTGAGATCGAAGACATCGCGCTTCAAGGGGACACGGTGTGGGCGCGCATACGTGCGACCGGCACCGACACCGGCGGACAGCTTGGCTTGCCGCCGTCGAATCGTCCGATCGACATCACCGTGATCGACGTCGTCCGGTACGTCGACGGTCTGGCCGTCGAGCACTGGGGCGTGCCGGATCGCTTCGCGGTGCTGCAGCAGACCGGCCATCTGCAGGCTCCGGCCGGCGCGTGAGCGTGAAGGCCTGCCTTTCGCACCGCAACGCCAACCGACCGTTTTGAGGACCTGATCCACGCCAAGGAGAAGTCAATGCACAGACATGCGCTTGTACGGGTCGGGACGCTCGCGCTGTTGGCGATGCTGACGGCGGCTGGTTGCCGGGCGTCCGGACACGGTGCGGCATCAGCGCCGGGTGCGAGTCCCTCGCCGAGCCGGACCACGGTCGCGGCCGGCGCGGCCGATCCGAAGGCCTACTGCGACCTGTTCGCCAGTCTCATGCCGGGGCTGGCGACCCGGCTGGCCGCGCTCGATCCGACGGACAAGGCATCCATGGACGCGTACTGGTCGCAGGCAGCGATCGACTACCAGCAGATGGAGTCGGTGGCGCCGGCCGAGATTCGCGGTGACGTGGACGTCTTCCGACAGTACGCGAGCACCCGCGACGACAACCTCATCTCCCAGTTGCCGCCGGCCGGCAAGCGCATCAACGCATACGTGATCAAGGCCTGCCATATCGATCCGTCGACGTTCACTCCGGGCGGCTGATCCCGCCCATCGCCAGCACCGATGTCACAGATGGCCGGACCGTCTCGTCTCGGGCATGGCGCCCGTTCCTGAGCACTCGGTTGAGGAACGGGCGCCCCCGAGACAGGTTCAGGGTCAGGAGAGGTGACGATCATGCGGGTTTTCGTGGCAGGTGGCAGCGGCGTCCTGGGACGGAGCCTGGTGCCTCAGCTGGTGGCTCGAGGCCACCACGTGACGGCTACCACGACGAGCGCGGCGAAACTGGGTTTGATCGAGAAGTTGGGTGCCGAAGGCGTCGTGATGGACGGGTTGGACGCGGCTTCCGTGGGCGCGGCGGTAGCGGCGGCCCAGCCCGAGGTGATCGTGCACCAGATGACCGGGCTCAGCCTTACTCACGCCGGTAAGGTCGATTTGAAGCATCCCGATAGATACTTCGCGAGTACGAATAGGTTGCGTACCGACGGGACCGACAACCTGCTCGCCGCGGCCGAAGCCCTCGGTGTTGCCCATGTTGTCGCGCAGAGCAACGCCACCGCGAACGGTGTCCGCGATGATGGATGGCTGGCGCCGGAGGAGCAGCCGCTGGATCCAAGGGCGCTTCCGCCGGCGTATGTGCAGGCGATGACGCCGCTCTGCCACGTGGAGGCCGCGGTGTTCAAAGCCGGTGGAGCGGCGCTGCGATACGGCTGGTTCTATGGCCCGGGCGCCACCGACGACCAGGTCACCCTGGTCCGCAAGCGGCAGTTTCCGATAGTCGGTCGCGGCACCGGCCGCTGGTCGTGGGTGCACCTCGACGACGCGGCCAGCGCCACGGTCCTTGCGGTGGAGCAGAAGGCGGCGGGTGTTTTCAACATCGTCGACGACGAGCCCGCCCCGGTCAGCGAGTGGCTGCCGTATCTGGCCAGGTGCGCGGGCGCGAAGCGACCGCTGCGGATCCCCAAGTGGCTTGGCCGGCTCGCGGCCGGCGACCAGACGGTGGTGATGATGACCGAGGGACAGGGATCGTCGAATGCGAAGGCCAAGCGGGAACTCGGCTGGCAGCTGCGGTATCCGTCGTGGCGGCAAGGGTTCAAGCAGGAGCTGGCGTGAGCCCGGGCCGCGACGCCCATACGTCGCGGGCGGAGGAGTTCGAGCAGTTGCGGCCGCTGCTGTTCTCGATCGCCTACCGCATTCTTGGCAGTGTGAGTGAAGCTGAGGACGCGGTCCAGGAGACGTGGCTTCGCTGGCAGGCCTCCGGGACATCACCCGCCTCAGCCAAGGCATTCCTGTCTGCCGTCGTTACCCGGATCTCGATTGATGTGCTGCGTTCGGCCCGCCTCCGGCGGGAACAGTACGTGGGTCCGTGGTTCCCCGAGCCGCTGCTTACCGATCCGTACCAGGACCCCGAGCGGTCGGCCGAGCTGGCTGACTCGCTGTCGATGGCGGCTCTGCTGCTGTTCGAACGGCTCAGCCCGCTGGAACGGGCGGTCTTCGTCCTGCGCGAGGTCTTCGGCTTCAGCTTCCCCGAGGTGGCCTCGGCAGTCGGCCGCTCCGAGGCGGCGTGCCGCCAGCTCGCGGTGCGGGCACGGCGCCACGTGAACCAGGGGCGACCGCGGTTCGAGGCTGATCGGCGCGGGCGCGAGCAACTCGCCGCCCGGTTCTTCGACGCGTTCACCGAAGGCGATGTCGATGGGCTGCGGGAGCTGTTGGCCGCCGATGTTCGCATGGTGGGTGATGGCGGTGGCAAGGCGCCGCAGTGGGCTGCTGAGTTCGTCGGCGCCGGCAAGGTGTCCCGGGTGCTTGCCCTGATCGTGCCACCCCTGGTCCGGATTGGCGGCTTCGTGGAGCAACGCGAGGTCAATGGCCAGCCCGGTGCGATTCTTCGGGATCGCGACGGCAAGGTGGTCAACACCTTCGGCCTTGACATCCTCGATGGGCAGGTCCAGACGATCCGTATCGTGCTCAACCCCGACAAGCTCGGCCATGTCGGTCCGGTGGCGGACGCCTGGCAGGTGCTTCGAGAGGCAAGCAAAGCCCACCCCCGTCCGGATTGAGTCGCAGGCGCGGCAGTCTGCCGGCCTGATTCTCCCGCTCGTTCTGGACATTCGACGCACTTATTGCATATACCCCCGTTCAGAACACATGCCCCTTCTAGGCGGGTGGGGCTGCTCTGGACACACGAAGGACCCGGTCACCGTGCCCGGTCAGCCCATGGTCGCCGTCGGTGGGTTCACGCCGAGTTGGGACATCAGGCCACTCATGTCGGTGAGGCCCCAGTGCTCCGAAAACCGATCATCACGTACCTTGATCAGGTCCATGAACTCGATGGACACTTTGCGCCCCGTCGCGGGTACGCCCATGAAGTCGGCTGAGTGCGTGCCAGTCATCCGTACCAGCGACGCGAGCGTGTCGCCCTCGACTATCTGCTCCTCAAACTGATAGTCGACGTCCGGGAATGCCCGCAGTACCTCGCCCAGGTACTGCTTGGCTCCCTCGCGGCTGGTGTCGTACCCGGGCGGTGGGATGTGTTCGACGAAGTCGTCGGTCAGCATTTCGTCGACCGCGTTTACATTGTGGTGCCGGAACACCTCGTCCATGAAGTGTTCGTTGAGGCTCTTGAGGTCGTCGCTCTTCATAGCCGTGACACCCCCGCTCATGACCTGACGTCGGCACGCAACGGGCTCCGTCGCGAACCGTTCAGTCACGCTCAGTATTCGCCCTTCAGACGCCACCCACGGTGGAACCCGCGAACGCATAGAACACCCGGGCGGGCCGGACGCCGACCCGGTTCAGTTACCCAGGCGGCTCGCGATGGCCTCGATGATGCGCGGACGCAACTGCGCGGCGGGGACGATCGCGTCGACCGAGCCGACATCGACCGCGCGCTGGATGCTGTGGATCCGATCGAATTCGGCGGCGACTTCGCCCAGCTTCTCCGCGCGTACCGACGCCTGCACCTCGGCCAGTTCGGCGGACAGCGGCGCCCGGCCGGCACCCGCGGCCGCGGACAGCCGCTCCTGCACCGCGATGACCCGCGGATCATTGGCGGTACGCGCCTTCACCTCGCCGGAGAACACCACGGCGGCCGCGGGGGCCCCGCCGAGCACCGACGCGAACGAACCTTCGACCGCCAGGACCGTCATGTTCGTGTTGAGCGCCTTGCTGAACACGACGAACGCGCCGCCGTGATAACGGGAGATCACGCAGAAGACGATCGGCCCGGTGAAGTTGACGATCGCCCGGCCGATCTCCGCGCCGTACTCCAGCTGCAGCTTGCGCATCGATTCGGGGGAGCCGTCGAATCCGGACAAGTTCGCCAGTACCACCAGCGGACGGTTACCCGACGCCGCGTTGATCGCCCGCGCGATCTTCTTGGAGGAGCGCGGGAACAGCGTGCCGGCGGTGTAGGTGTCCGGGCCGTCAGTGGGCGGGAAGCCCTGCCGGGGAACGGAGCGGGACTCGATGCCGACCAGGCAGACCGGCATGCCGCCGAGGTGCACGTCCTGCACGACCGCGGTGTCCGCGTCGGCCATGCCGGCCCAGCGCTCCAGCACCGGGTGATCAAGGTCGGATACTGCTCGCATCACGGTTCGGATGTCAAAGGGCTTCTTCCGGTCCGGGTTGTGCGCCGCCGAGAAGATCTGACCGACCGTGGTGAAGTCGCTGACCGAATTCGGGTGCGGGTAATCGCTGATGTCCCGGTCGGCCGGGTCGGTGGTGGGCACCGACCGCGGCGCCGTCTCACCCGGCGCGATGTACGCGTGCTCGTAGTGCGCCATCAGTACCTTGCGCGCGGCCGTCAAGTCCGGAGCCCAGTACTGAGCCTGCCCGTTCGGACCCATCACCCGGTCGTACCCACCGATGCCGAAGTTGTCCTCGGCCGATACGCCACCGGAGAAGTCCAGCGACTGCTTGCCGGTCAGCACCATCGCCGAGTCGGGCGTCATGACCAGGATGCCCTTGGTGTGCATGAGCATCGTCGCCTCGGCGTTCCAGTACGGCTGGGCGCCGACGGTGATTCCCGCGACCACAATGTTGATCTCACCACCGGCCTGGGTGAACGTGACGATGCGGCGCAGCGCGGCCGCGACCCAGTCCATGTTCTCGGTGCCGGACGTCATTGAGATCCGCGCACCGGCCGACAGCGCGAACCACTCCACCGGAACCCGCATCTCCTCGGCCAGGTTCAGCGCGGCGATCACCCGGGCACACTCGGGCTCGGACAGCGCGCCCAGCGCCTTCGTGGGATCGCCGAGCAGGACGACCCGGGTGACGCCCTCCGGATGCCGGATCGTCGGGGTCCGGACCACACCGGCCACGATCGCCGCGGAGTTGCGTCCGGGTTGCCGGTCCACCGGCACCAGAGCGCCGCCGGTGTCCAGGTCGTATTCGGTGAACGTGCCGTCCGGCCCGGCCAGCAGGCCGGTCAGCTCGTACGGGTACACGGTGCCGCGCTGTGCTGCGCGCAGCACCTTTTGCCGGTAGTCGTCCAGCGGGCGCAGCGGCTCGCTCGACGGCGGACCGACGTGCACCCGGGCGCGATGCGCCGGGTCCAGCGAGATGCGGAACTCCATCTCGGCGAGGTCGCCGGCCGTGGTGCGCTGCCGGGCCAGGAACACGACCTCCTCGAGACCCGCCCCCACCGTCGTGGGCAGGATGCGCTGCATCACCGTGTTGACCTCGTCGGTGGACAGCTCGACCGGCGGCCAGACGTACATGATGATGCGGTTGGTGTCGTACCGCTTGTTCTGCGGGCGCTGGATCGCAATGGCGCGGATCGCATCCAGGCACGCCGTGACCGCGTTCTCCACGGTGGGCAGCGCGACCAGCCGGCCATCGGTCTCCCGCAGCGGCGTCAGATCCCGGATCTGACTCATCGCGATCAGCCGCTCGTCGGCCGGGTTGCTGCGGGCGACCGCCCGGAACAGGTAGATCTCCTCATCGCTGGACGGCACCCGGGTCAGATCGAACTCGCGCAGCCGGGCCAGCTGCATCCGGTTGGCGACCTGCGGGTGCAGCCCCCGGATCAGCCGGTCCTCGGTGAACCCGGCGCCCTCGCGGATGAACGTGACGTGGTGGTGCATCACCGCGCCGCTGGTGCCGGCGACGGTGAAGGTGATCCGGTTGACCACCTCGGGCTGCGGCCGCCCCGCGAGCAACTCGCCCAGGTGCTCGGCCATAGCCGCGGCGTCGGGCTGGCCTTCCCACGCCACATATAGATCGGCGATCAGGCCGTCCGCGGAGCCGTCGGCGGCCAGCCGGGCGACCGCGTCGAGCGCGGTCGGCAGGGTGGCGATGTCCACGGCCGTGGTGATCAGCTGGGCGGCACCGGCGGGGTCGGTGTGCACGGCGGTGACGAAGCGGCATCCGGCCACGTCGGTGGCGGTGACGTCGGTCAGCCGGCGGTTGCGGTAATAGCGCCGGGTCAGCACCTCCAGCAGCGGGCCGTGGTCGGCCGCTCCGCGAATGATGCGCTGGCCGATCAGGCGAACCAGCGGCTCGGCGCAGGCCACCATGGCCTGGATGCGCTCGCCCCGATCCGGAGCATCCGGGTTCTGGTCCAGGTATCGCAGGTGATCGCGGATCCCGACATAGACCGTGGCCCGGTTGCGGCGAAGAAGTGGTTGCGCGAACCAGCGGTACACGATCGCGCGAGCCAGGTCGGACACGGCCGGGAAGCGCACCTGGGTGGCTTCGATCAGGTGCTCCAGGGTCAGGCCGATCGGCTCGGCGAGCGGCTCAGCCGGTGTCGGCCCGGCCAGCCATGTGCGCAGCAGCGTGGTGATGATCGCGACATCGGATCCCATTCGCTGCTGCGCGAGGAAGATGCGGAAGAGCGCGGCCTCCAGTGCGGGTACGCGGTCCAGGCTATCGACGCCGTAGTGGCCGAGCACCCGGACCAGCCGGTCCTGGAACCGCTCCGGCAACCCGGCCCGCTCGGCGTCGAGGCTCTGAAGGTAGCGGTGGAAGTACTCGCGCGGGCTGTGCACCGCGGTATCGGTCCTGGAGTCGAGGTCGCCGCCTGGCTGGTTCCGGCTTAGCTCGCTCAGGTCGGCGAAGACGCTCAGAAGCTCGCGCTCGCCGTCGAGGGCCGCGTTGCCCAGCTGCGCCCGCGCCGCGAGATAGCCGTCCAGCACCCGGGTGCGGTCATGCGGGTCCACGTCGAAGCCGAGCAGCAGGCTGCGGAGATCCTGCAGGCCAATGGCCGCACGGTCGGCCGCGGCCGCGGTGGTGGTGATGGCGGGCAGATCGATGGTTACCTCGTCGGCCGCCTGGGTCGTGCTCGCCGTGTCGCCGTCAGCCAGAGGTTCCAGCCGCATCAGCGGCGCACCAGCGGCGACCTGGCTGCCGATCGAAACCGGGCACTCCCGGACCCGGCCTCGGAACGGTGCCCGCAGCGGAGTCTCCATCTTCATGCTTTCCAGCACGAGGATCGTGGCGCCCGCCTCGACCTCGTCGCCGACTGCCACCGGCGTCGCCACCACCAGCGCGGGCGCGGGCGAGCGCACCACGCCACCTTCGTCGCGGCTGACCCGATGCGCGACGCCGTCGATCTCGACCAGCTGGACCGGCCCGTGCGTCGCCGAGACCATGCGATACCGATGGCCGTTGACCACGATCCATCCGCTGTGCTCATCGAATCGCTGGATCTCGACGTCGACCACCTGTGGCGCGCCACCGCCCGAGACTCCCACCCGGTAGCGGTGGTGCCCGACCCGCGCCACGGTCACCCGGTACCCGACACCACGCAGCTTGAGGTCGAGAGGCCGGCCCGGTTCGTGCTGGACCTGCGGGCGCCCGCCATACGCGGAGGTCAGCAGCTGGGTGCGGGCCACCTCCTCGTCGTCCTCGTACGCCTCGATCGCCGCGGCGGCCAGCGCCACGGCGGCGTGCCGGTGCACGACCAGCCGGCCATCGGCGCGGACCCGGTCGATCCAGCCGGTGTCGGCGCTAGCGTCGATCACCTCGGTCTGGTTGAGCAGATCAAGCACGAAGCTCTTGTTGGTCACGCCGCCTTCGATGATCACGGTTGTCGTGTCGAGCGCGCGGCGCAGCCGGCCGAGCGCCTCGTTGCGGTCCCGGCCGTACGCGATGATCTTGGCGATCATCGAGTCGAAATCGGGCGGGATCCGGTCGCCCTCGCCGACGCCGGTGTCCACCCGGATGCCCGGACCGGCGGGAAGTACCAGCCGGGTGATCCGGCCGGGCGCGGGGGCGAAGTCACGGTCCGGGTCCTCGGCATTGAGCCGGGCCTCGACGGCGTGCCCGGCCTCCACCGGCTGCGCCCCGTCGAGCTTGCCGCCGGAGGCGACGTGCAGTTGCAGCCTGACCAGGTCGGTGCCGGTAGTGATCTCGGTGATCGGGTGCTCGACCTGCAGGCGGGTGTTCACTTCGAGGAACGCGAACATCTTGTCCGCCGGGCGGTAGAGGAACTCGACGGTTCCGGCACCCCGGTAGCCGACCGCCAGCGCCAGCCGCTCGGCCGCCGCCTTCAGTTCGGCGGTCTGCACCGACGAGAGGACTGGCGATGCGGACTCCTCGATGATCTTCTGGTTGCGCCGCTGCACCGAGCAGTCGCGGACGCCGAGCGCCCACGCGGTGCCCTGGCCGTCGGCGATGATCTGGACCTCGACGTGGCGGGCGTCGGTAACCAGGCTTTCCAGGAACACCACGCCGGAGCCGAACGCCCGCAGCGCCTCCTGACTGGTGCGCTCGTAGACGTCGGCGAGTTCGTTGGCCGAGGACACCATCCGGATGCCCCGACCGCCACCACCGGCGGTCGCCTTGAGCATCATCGGGTAGCCAATCCGCTGACCGGCCTCCAGCGCCTCTTCCAGGCTCGCGACCGCGCCCCGGCTCCATGGTGCGACGGGGACACCGACCTCCTCGGCGATCAGTTTCGCGCCGATCTTGTCGCCGAGCCGGCGCATGGCGTCCGCGCTGGGGCCGATGAAGGTGACGCCGATTCGCTCGCACAGCTCAGCGAAGACCGGGTCCTCGGCGACGAAGCCCCAGCCCACCCAGGCGGCGTCCGCGCCGGTCTCGCGCAGCGCCCGCTCCAGCGCGGCGTAGTCGAGGTACGGCCGGGCCGAGGCCGGGCCGAGGCAGTACGCGAGGTCGGCCTCCCGGACAAAGGTCGCCGTCTGGTCGACGTCGGTGTACAGGGCGACTGTCTCGATCCGGTTGCCGCTCTCGGCCGACAAGTCCCGCACGGCGTTGATCAGCCGCATGGCGGCCTCTCCGCGATTGACGACGGCAATTCGACGGAACACCGGGTGGGCCTCCTTGGCTTGACCAGACATAACGGGCAACGTCCGAACGCGGCGTCGCCCAACCAACCGGGCTTAGCCTCTCCGGCTACCAGGTAGTAGAACAACGGCGGTACGGTGCACAGCCGACGCCGTCCGTTGTAGGGATCCTACAAACATGCCCATCGAGGCTGGCCAGTCCACGCTCGGTCACGATGGCCTTCGAGGCGCCGAGACCGGATTGTGCTCGATTGCAGCGGGCCATGTGGGCGGTCACCTGATCGGTTCGCGCGCCAGAACGGGGAGTGCTGACGTCGCTATTCGACATCAGCACTCCCCGTTGTGCGGACCGCCTCGAACGACGCGCCAGCCGGCTCAGCGAGACGCGGCGCCAGCCGCGTACAGCAGTTCCTTGATGCCCGGGTGCGTTTCCCGGTCCGCGCACCAAACCAGCCGCAGATACAGGTCCGGGGTGTCGAGAGCAAGCTTGACCAGGGCACCTGAGCTGAGCTGGTCGGCCACCGCGAACTGAGGCAGCAGGCTGATGCCGAGCCCGCGCTCGGCCCATGACCTCATGACCGTGACGCTGCCGGCCGGTACGCGTTCGAGGCCGGCCCCGAGCAGGCGCCGCCCAGCCAGCCAGAACGAGCACGCCGGCACGTTGACCAGCAGCCGGTCTCCGCGTAGCTGGTCGGGCGTGACCCGTACGGCACCGGCGAGCCGGTGATCGGGCGCGGCGACCAGGGCGAGTGGAACCGTCTGCAGATCGACGAACTCCAGCCCGGCGGCCGGCACGCTGAATCCCAGGTCGCCGAGGCTGTCGCCGAGGTCGAGCAGCAGCGCGGCGTCCAGATCGGCGGCGGCCACCGAAGCAAGTAAGCGGTCCCGGCCGGTGTCAGAGCGTACCTGAACCGCGATGTCCGGCTGCCGTCGTGCGAGGTTGGCCAGCACGTCGGGTACATGCGTGGCGGCGATGGTCTCAAGCGCGCCGAGCCGTAGCGCCGGCTGGGTGCCGGTGACCTCGTGGCGGGCTTGTTCGGCCAGTTCACGCAGCCTGCGCGCCCATGGAAGAAGACGATCACCGGCCGGAGTCAGGCGCATTCCACGCGGGCTCCGGTCGAACAGGACCGTGCCCAGGGACTTCTCCAGCGTGCGGATCTGCTCGGACACCGACGATGGCGCCAGGCCGAGATGGATCGCCGCGCCGGTGATGGTCCGGCCCGACGCGACCGCTTCGAAAACGCGTAGCTGACGTAGGTCCACGACGGCCCGAACCGGTGGCGGCGTTCGGATATTCCGAATCCTGCCTTCGGTGGCGCCGGTCGCACCGTGGCCGGACCGCGGGCAGCCTGGTGGGCACCGTAGTGATCTTCAAAGGAGTCTGATGAGTTCGGTCGTTTCCACCGGCGCGCCCCGCACCGGCCGGCGGGTCAGTGCGCGGTCGCTGGTGCTGGCGGGCATCTCGCTGGGTTACTTCATGGTGTTGCTGGACATGACGGTGCTGTCGGTTGCCGAGCCGGACCTGGCCGCGTCGCTGCACAGCTCGGTCGCCGGCCTGCAGTGGGTCGTGACCGCGTACACCGTGGTCTTCGGAGCCCTGCTGCTGTCGTCCGGCGCCGTCGCCGACCGATATGGCGCGCACCGGGTGTTTCGTTTCGGCGTGGCCGCATTCGGTGGGATCTCGCTGCTGTGCGCCATCGCGCCGAATGTGTGGACGTTGTCCGTGCTGCGCGCGGTCGGCGGCATGGCCGCGGCCGCCATCGTCCCGGCCTCGATGGTGATCATCTCCGTGCTGTACCCGCAGGCCGCCGCCCGTACCAAGGCGGTAGCCGTCTGGGCCGCGATCAGCGGCGCGGCGCTGGCCGCCGGACCGGTCGCCGGCGGGGTGCTGGTGCAGACCGCCGGCTGGCGGTCGATCTTCCTGATCAATGCACCTTTGGCCGCCATCACCCTGGTTCTGACCGCTGGACGGGCGGTGCGCTGCCCACGCGGTACGCGCCGCATCGACTGGCCGGGCCAGGTGCTGGCCGGTGTCGCACTCGCGTTGCTGACTGATGCGCTTATCGCACTCGGGTCGCACGCGAGCGCACCATGGTCGGTCCGCGGCTGGCACGCGGTCATCGCGGCGGTTGCCGCGGCAGTCGCGGGTGGGCTGCTCGTGGCCCGTGAGCGGCGCAGCGTGGCCCCGGTCCTGCCGCCGGCCGTGCTGGGTACAAGCGGGATCCGCCCGCTGCTGCTGGCCGGAGCCGCGGTCAACTTCGCCATGGCCGGAATGCTGTTCGTGCTGCCGCTGCTCTTCCTGCGCGGCATGAGTCTGCCGGAAGGCCAGGTCGGCCTGGCGTTCCTGCCGATGACGATTCCGTTCGCGGTGAACCCACCGTTGACCGGCCGGCTCGTGGCCCGGGTCGGGCCCCGCCCGCCGGTGCTGGCCGGCCTGTGGTTGCTGGCCTCGGCCGGAGCCCTGCTCGCCGTCGGGGTCTGGGCGCACGTCCCCTACCCGCTACTCGGCCTCGGTCTTGCCGCCGTCGGCTTCGGTGTATCGCTGACGTTGCCCGCTCTGGTCGCCGCGATCATCGCCGCGGCGCCGCCGGGGTCCGCCGGGGCCGCGGGTGGACTCCTCAACGCGGTACGGCAGGTCGGAGCCACGCTCGGAGTGGCCGCCACGGGCGCATTCGTCACCGTTGACAGCGACGTGGCGAACACTGCCCCGATCGCCCTTCTGTTGTGCGGTGCTGTCTGCCTGCTCGCGATACCCGGCATTCGCGGGGTGGGCTTCGGAAGCGTTGGCAGAGCAGCGTGCCGATCACCATTCCGCGAGCCAACCGCCGGCGAACCGCGCGGCAGTAACCTGTGGCCGAAACCAGTATCCAGAGTCCAGCATCCGGAAACCAGCGGCACGGGAGGCAGCCATGCCGAGCGCGCGAGAGCGGCTGATCCGCGGTGAGAGCGGCTGGTGGTTCCTCGGCCCGGGAGGCCGGGCGCGGCTCGGCCTCGACGAGGTGACCGCACACCGCGCGCTCACGGTCAGCGCCGAACGCCGTCTTCGCGACGCCGGGCTCTTCACCGAGGCCGCACCGACGGTCTACGCACTGACCGTGCTGACCAGCACAAGCTGCAACCTCGGTTGTGCGTACTGCTTCCAGAATCTGGGGCAGGACCTCGCCGGAGGGCACCAGCCGCCACGCATCGCGCATGTTCGGCTCACCTCGCGGGCCATCGCCGACGTGCTGACGTTCACCTCGGCCCGGATGGCCGCGGCCGGGATTGACCGATTGGCATTGATGCTCTTCGGCGGCGAGCCGCTGCTCAACCCCGCCGGATGTACCGAACTGCTGGCGCGGGCTCATGACTACGGTCTGGTCACAGCCAGTATGACGTCGAACGGCACCCTGCTGACCCCGGCGCTGGCGCGGAAGCTGGCCGCGCTGGGCCTGCGCACAGTCCAAATCACGTTTGACGGCGATCGGAATGATCATGACCAGGTTCGGGTACGCCGCAACGGCGCGGCCACCTTCGACGCGATCCTTGCCAACATGACGTCGGTATGCGCGGAGACCGACCTGCGCTGGCATGTCCGGGTGAACGTGTCGGAGCGAAACGTAGCCGGGATACCTGCGCTTCTGGAGCGGCTCGCCGCGGCCCTCGACCCGTCCCGGTGTCTGTTCGCGCCGGACCTGGTGGGAGACGTCGGGATCGGCTATCGGAACAGCGTGCGGGCCGGCGAGGAGCTGGCCCGCTTGTTCGCCATCTGGCATGAGTACGCGCGGCGGCTCGGGTTCGGCACGGTACCCCCTACGGCGTACCCGAGATGTCAGGCCTGTACCTACCGGGACGGCCGGTACGGTGCCGTGGTCAACGCGGACGGGGTGCTCTACAGCTGCTGGGAGACGGCCGGCCGGGCCGGCTGGCACGTCGGCACCGTACGCGACGGGTACCTCGACGGCGTCGACGCACGCTGGATTTCCTGCCGGGACCTGCACCGGAGGGACGAGACGGCCGAACAGTTCCGCGCGTTCGAGGATGCCAGAGACGCTGCCATCCTCGACTCGCTGTCCGCCGTCGGTTAGTCCCGGGGGTGCATCATCTGGATCAGCGCGGACGCCGCTCCCGATCCGATCGTATGGCCCTTGCGGTCATAGGCGGCCCGGGCAAGGCTGGCCGCCGCCCGAGCTTCGGCGGTCGCGCCGCTGGTTTGCAGAGTACGTGCGCGGTCGAGATGCGCGGTGGCGAGCGCGACCAGCGAATCGGTCGTGGCCGCGACGGCAACGGCGCGTTCAGCGTGCTCGCGGGCGAGGCCGGATCCGCACCCATACCACGCCTGGAGACCGGCGACGTCGGCCAGCTCAACCGGGTCGGTGAGGCTCGGATCGGTTACGGTCGCGATGAGCGGACCGGCCTCATCGGGGCGGCCCGCAGCCAGCTTCACCCGCGCCAGCTCGCGCGCCGCGTACCGGGCCAGGGAGCCGGCGCCGAGTCGACTCGCTTCGTCGAGCGCGAGGCTGAGCTGGGCCGACGCTACCTCGGCATTGCCGGCCAGCGTGGCAACGACACCACCGAGTAGCGGCCGGAACACCGCGGCTTCCGCGTACCCAAGTTCGCTCATCGCCCGCCGGGTCTCAGCGAGTTCGGCCTCGGCGGCCGAGAAGTCGCCGCCGGCCGCGAGCAGCACGGTCAACGGGAAACCGAGAGTCGCCCGCACGGCACGACGCTGCTGGCCATGCGAGGCGAGCAAGTCACGGCATACGGCGATAGCCTCGGGCACAGGTGTCGGGCCGAGCCACAACGACTGCCCGAGGGCGCCGAGCGTATTCGCCCGTTCAATGTCCGACCCGGCCCGGACGGCATGATCGAGCGCCGTGCGAAGCTCGCGCACGGCTTCGTGATGCCGGCCCCGTCTCTGCAGACCGGCACCGATCCGGATGCCGGTTCGTGCGAGCCCGAGGTCATCGCCGGCGGCGTGGAATGTTTCGGCCAATTCACGGGCGATGTCCTCGACCGAGCCACCGGACGGGTCGAGCTGCGCCAGGAGCAGCCGTGCGTGGGCGGCGACCCGCAAGTCGCCGTGCTTGTTGGCACTCTCGCAAGCGGCGCTCAGCGCTTCGTAGGCACGGTCGCGAGAGCCAGTGGCGAGGAGAATCTCGCCGTACAGCTCATGTGCCGCCGGGTGCTCGCCGTCGGCCGGATTCGCCAGCTCAACCGCCTGGCGCACCAAGTCGAACGCCCAGGGCAGGTCGACTCGGTGCAGGGCGGCGGTGCCGGCCGCGATCAACTCACCGATCGCTCGGCGGCGCAGGTCGACTACGGAGGGGCCGGCCTGGCCGAGCTCGGTGCGGCACCGGTACGCCTGCGCCAGGTGGCCACCGACCCGGGCTTGGTGGCCACCCTTGTCGGTCGCGGCTGCCTGCTCGTGCAGCGCGGCCCGGCGGGTCTTGGTCATCGATTCGTACACCACGTCGTGGATCAGGCTGCTGGCGAAGCGGTGGGTTGCCTGCTGGCCGGCGGCTCTGCGGGTGCTTTCCAGCAGACGGCGCCGGGTCATCGCGCGTAGCACCGGGGCCACCTCGTCTGCCGCCCCTGCGGCCTCGTCGAGCATCGGAGACAAGTCGGTCGCGGCGAATTCCCGGCCGATGATCGCCGCGATGTCGAGCACGTTGCGCTCGGACGGCGCGAGGACGTCCAGCCGGGCCGCGATCAGAGCACGGATGGTCGGGGGGATCTGGCCCAGATGATGGCCGTCTTGACTGGCCGCCGCGAGCTGCTCCAGGTGCAGCGGGTTGCCTTCGGCGCGGACGACCAGCTGGTGCACCGTCCCGGCATCGTGGGCGAGCACGTCGGATAGAGCGGTGGCGAGCGTCTCGACCTCGATGTCGGACATCGCGGTGAGCTCGACGGAGGAGAAGTTGAGCATGCCCCCGCCCAGCCGTGGACGGGCTTCGGAGACATCCGGCCGGGCCGCGCAGACGCACAGCAGCGGCTGGTGGGACAGGTCCTCGCATAGCCGGTCCAGGACCTCCAGCAGGAGCCCGCTGGCCCACTGTGCATCGTCGATCACAAGGCAGACAGTGGCCTGGCCGGCGTACGCGTCGATGAAGTCCACCAGCGGCCCGTACAGGTCGGTGTGCGGCAGGCGGGCATCGACGGCCGCGATGAGGCGGGCGCGCGGGTCGGCCAGGTCATCGCGGCCGGTGCTGGCATCGTCGCTGCCAGTCTCGGCGCTGAGCTGGCCGATCAGGTCGTAGAGCGGGCGCAGTGAGCCGTCGTCCCCGTCGGCGCGGCAGCGGGCGGTCGCATACACCATTCCGGTCCGCTCCCGGCCCAGCCATTCGGTGAGCAGCCGGGTCTTGCCGATGCCCGGATCGCCGTAGAGCATGACGAGGCTCGACGATCCGGTCGTCTCGACCCGGTCAGCGGCCATATCCAGCGCCGCGAGCTCCCGGTTCCGCCCGACGAACGGCAGGTCGAACCGGCGCGTTGTGGCCGGGTCGTCAGGGCGTAGGTCGAGTAGCGGGTACGCGTCGATCGGCTCGTTCTTGCCCTTCACCAGCAACGGCCGCACCGGTCCGGTGACAGCGGCTGGACCGGCAATCGCGAATGTCTGGGCCCCGATCAGGATCTCGCCCGGGCCGGCGTGCTGTTCCAACCGGGCCGCCAGGTTCACGATCTCGCCCGCCACCAGACCCTGGCGGGTGCTCGCATCACGGGTGGCGATCACCTCGCCGGTATTGACGCCGATTCGCACCTGTAAACGGACGCCGTAGGTGGCTTCGAGTTCGAGGTTGAAGTGGTCGAGCGCGCCGAGGATCTGAAGCGCGGCCGTCAGCGCTCGCCGCACGTCGTCCTCATGCGTGGCGGGTACCCCGAACACCGCCATCACGGCGTCGCCGATGAACTTCTCGACGGTACCGCCGTGTTGTTCGATCTGTGCGGCTAGCAGGTCGAAGTACCGCATCACCACACCCCGGAGAGCCTCCGGGTCCATCCGCGTGGACAGTTCGGTCGAGCCGACCAGGTCGGCGAAGATGATGGTCGCCACCTTGCGTTCCTCGGTGGCGAGTGTCGCGGTGCCGTCCCACATGCGGTGACGGTAGCGGTCGCCGGTTCGGAGCTGGTATGTCACGCGCGTGGCTCCGGCATACCTGCGGTGAACCCGGGCCGTACCGCTGCTTCCTACGCTCGGGCCGGCACCAGGGAGCGTTCCTACGCACGTGCCGGCGTGAGGCGATCGACCCGGGAGGCAACCATGTCGCGATACGCGGTGGCGGCGGCTGATCGGGCCGATGAGGCGGTCCGTGACGACACTATCGATGTGCTGCATGGCCAGCCAGTCGCCGATCCGTACCGATGGCTGGAGGATTCCGGCTCGGCGCGTACCAAGGACTGGGAGGAGCATCAGGCCGCCCGGTTCACGGCGGCTCGCCGCCGATGGTCCGCCCGGGCCGCGTTCGCCGACGTGTTGCGGGACCTCGGTGGTTACGACCGCGTCAGCGCCCCGCTGGTGCGCGGCGAGCGGCGTTTCTTCACCCGGCGCCGGTCTGGAGAGGATCTCGCGAAGCTGTACGTGACCGACGCCGCAGGGTCACGGGTGCTGCTGGATCCGGCCGCGCATGACCCGGACGGCCCGGTCGCGCTCGACGCGTGGTCGCCGTCACCGGACGGGCGCCTGATCGCCTATCAGGTGTCGACCGCCGGTACGGAACTGTCCACGTTGCGGGTGATGGACGTGTCCACCGGCCACGACGTCGAGGATGACATCGACCGGGTACGCCGCAGCTCGATCGGCTGGCTTCCGGACGGAACCGGCTTCTACTACGTGCGGCGACAAGCACTCGACGACCCGTACCACCGCCGGGTCCGCTTCCATCGGATCGGCAGTCCCTCCGCGGACGACCCGTGCGTGTTCGGCGAGGACCGCAGCCCGCAACAGTTCTATGCGGTAGCGGTCAGCACCTGTGGCCGCTGGCTGACGGTGCGCGCCAGCGAGGGCTCGGCACCGCGCAATGACCTGTGGCTTGCCGATCTGACCGAAACGGCCGACCTCGCGGGAACGGCTGGGCAGCCGCCCCGCCTGCACCCGGTCCACGAAGGACTGCCGGCCCGGACTGATCCGGTGCTGGCAGGCGATCGCCTGTTCCTGCGCACCGACCTGGATGCCCCGACCGGCCGGGTGATGATCGTCCCGGCGACCGACCCGGCACGGCATCGATGGCGCGAGTATCTGCCCGGCCGCGACGACGCGGTGCTGGATGACTTCGCGGTGATGCCCGGCGCCGGGGTGGCGCTGGCTACCTGGCTGATCGACGGCGCCCATACGATCACCGCTCACGATCTGGCAACCGGTGCCTACACTGGATCGGTCGACCTACCCGGTCACGGCTCGGTGAGCCGGGTCGAGGTGGCCCGGCCCGGTGGGAACGCGGCGTTCGTCGAGTACACCGACTACGGGACTCCGCCAATCGTGCTGCGGATTGACGCGAATGGCCGCACTGAGCCGGTCGGCGGCACCGCCAGCCCGGTTGGTGATGCCCTCACCCAGGTCGTGACGGTGACTGCTCCGGACGGCGCGCGGGTACCGGTATTCATTGTTTCGAAGCCGGGATACCCGGACCGTCCCCGGCCAGCGCTGCTGACCGGGTACGGCGGATTCGGGGTGCCGCTGGTTCCGGCGTACTCAACGGAAGCGATGGCCTGGGTCGCCGCCGGTGGCGTGTACGCGGTGGCTGGCATCCGCGGCGGCGGCGAGCGCGGCCGGACCTGGCACGAGGCGGCTGTGCGCCGTCGGCGCCAGACCGCGTTCGACGACTTCGACGCCGTGGCCCGGTACCTGGTGTCGGCGGGCTGGACGGCACCCGGCACGCTGGGCATTTCCGGAAGTTCCAATGGCGGGCTGCTCGCCTGTGTCGCGCTGACGCAGCACCCGGAGCAGTACGCCGGGGTCGCCGCTGCGGCGCCGCTCGCCGACATGCTCCGGTACGAGGGTTCCGGCCTGGGCCCAAGCTGGCGCGATGAGTACGGCACGGTGGCGGATCCGGACGACTTCGCCGCTCTGGCCGCGTACTCGCCGTATCACCGGGTGCGCGACGGGGTAGCCTACCCGCCGGTGCTGCTCGCCGCGTTTGACGGCGACAGCCGGGTGGACCCCATGCATGCTCGCAAGATGGCCGCGGCGCTGCGATATGCATCGGCCGGGGGACCGGTCTTGTACCGCATGGAGAGGGGTGTCGGCCACGGCATCCGCCCGCTGTCCAGCGCACTCGACCTGACCGCTGATGTGCTGGCGTTCCTTGCTGACGCCACCGGTCTGGACGCCGCGGAATCGCACCCGGTGCCGTGACCGATAGCGCGGCCATCGCCTGGACCCGGGTCTTCACCCGGTACGTGCCAAGCCGCCGCCCGCTGAGCGTGCTGGACCTCGGTAGTGGTACCGGCCGGTTCGCAGCGGCGCTCGCTGCGGAGTTCGGCGGACCGGTGTACGGTGTTGAGCCACGCGAACGGCACCGGTTGGCCGCGCCATCTTGCGATGGCGTGACCTATCTCGACGGGCGGGCCGAGGCGATCCCGCTGCCTGACCGGCGGGTGGACGTGGTGTTGCTGTTCCAGGTCTTGCATCACGTTGATCGCCTTGAGGCCACCTTCGCCGAGGTGTCCCGGGTCGCGGCGGCGGAGGGAACGGTTCTGGTCCGGGGGTCGTTCGTCGGCCGCGTGTGCCGGCCTTTCTGGTATCAGTTCTTTCCAGGTGCACAGGCTGCGACACCGTCTTGCGGACGAGCCGAAGATGTGGCCGCGCTAGCCGGCCGGTACGGACTCGACCTGGTGGCGCTTGACTCGCATGCGGTGGAACCCGCCCACCGTCTCGATGAGTGGTACGCACGTCTGAAGGTGATGATGTCCAGCGGGCCCGGTCCGCTGGCGGAAACCGAGGTGGCCGCGGGGCTTGATGCCATGGCACGGGCAGTTGCCGACCATCCCGGCTTGTTGATCCACCCGCCGCCCGCCGATCTGATGGTCTTGCGTCGGCGCCTGTGACAATGCGCGCCATACATTGCCTGCCTTCCATCTAGGCCCGCCATGCGGCTATCGTGTGCGCAACGGTTGGGGTGGCGGGAGGCCGAATGGCGGAAGTCCGGCTCCTTGGACCGGTCGAAATCGGACATCGCGGGGGCGTGCTTCGGCTGGAACGAAGGCAGCAACGCGTAATTCTTGGAGTGCTGGCACTGGAGCCGAACCGGGTAGTCCCGGTTGAGACCCTCATCGACCTGCTGTGGAGCGGCGACCGGCTGCCGCGCGACGCGCGCGCGGTGACCCAGACCCGAGTCTCCGAGCTGAAATCCACGCTGGTCGGCTTCCTGTCCGGTGTGGGCGACGTGCGGATCGTCGGGCGGGGCAATGGCTACATGCTCGACGCGGCCCCGGAGGACATCGACGCCCACCGGTTCCTGGCTCTGCTGGACCGGATTCGGCACGCCGAGCCTGGAGAAGCCGCGCGCGGGCTGGCGCAACAGGCGGTCGCGCTGTGGCGGGGACCGATGCTCGGTGGCGGGCTGGTCGGCGCCGCATATGACCGGCTGTGCGGTGCGCTGGAGTCGGCACGGCTCACCGCTACCGAGACGCTCTACCGCCTGGAACTCCGGCTCGGCAACCACGCCGGGATCGTTGACGACGCGCTTCGTGCCGCGGTCGCGCACCCGACCCGGGAGAGCTTGATGAAGCTCGCCATGCTGGCTCTGCACCGATCCGGCCGGACCGGCGAGGCGCTGCGCGAGTACGACCGGTGGCGCCGCTGGCTTCGTGACGAACTGGGCGTCGATCCAGGCCGTGAGGTGCAAGAGTTACACCTGTCGATCCTTCGCTCCGACCAGAGCGTGCAGGCGCATGCCGTGACCGTGGACTCCGATCTGGCGCCTGATCCTGTGTCCGAGCCGGCCCCGGACTTCTCACAGACGCTTACGGTGCCACGCACGCTTCCCCCGGATACCGGGGACTTCACCGGACGGGCTCGCGAGATCGCGGCGGCACGCAATGTACTGAGCGGGCCTCGGACGGCCGCCGGGGTGGTCGCCTTCGCCGGCCCGGGCGGGGTCGGCAAGACCGCGCTGGCGGTGCATCTGGCCCATATGCTCAGCGCGGAGTTCCCGGACGGGCAGCTGATGATCAACCTGCGCGGACTGGATGAGAGCGAGCCGGCGCCAGTTGCCGACGTGCTCAACCGGCTGCTGCGCTCATTCGGTCTCGATCCGGGCGGCATTCCGCACTCCATCGAGGAGCGGATCGACTTGTACCGGTCGCTCACCGCGGACCTTCGGGTGCTGGTAGTCCTCGACAACGCCGCGTCGGACGATCAGATCCGGTCGCTGATTCCAGCCGGTCGTGGCTGCGGCGCCATCGTTACCAGCCGGACCCGGCTAGGCGGCACCCTTGGCGCCCGGATCGAGGAGATCACCTCGATGCGCCCCGGCGACGCGATCGAGCTGCTCGCCGCGATCGCCGGGCAGTCGCGCACCCGGCAGGACCCGGCGACCGCCGAGCAACTATGCATCCGTTGCGGTCGGCTGCCCCTGGCCATTCGCGTCGTCGGCGCACGGCTGCAAGCCAAGCCACACTGGACCTTGGCCACCATGCTGACCCTGCTGAGCGACGAGAGGCGCCGCCTGGACAACCTTAGCTACGGCGAGCTGGATCTGCGCGCCAGCATCTCGCTGAGTTACCAGAGTCTCGACGCCGGGACCCGCCGGCTGCTGCGGGCGATCGGTGATCTGGGCGTCGTGGAGGTAGCGCCATGGCTGGCCGCGGCGCTCGCCGACATTGACGTCGTCGACGCGGCAGCCTGGCTGGAGCAGCTCTTCGATGTGCAGCTTCTGGAGGTTTCCGGGCCACCGCAGGCCGGTCGGGTGCATTACGTGATGCACGACTTCGTCCGGCTGTTCGCGATGGAGCGCGCGACCGAGGACGATGAGCCGACCCGGCGGGCAGCCCGGCTCCGGGCCTATCGCGCGTGGCTAACCGTTGCCGACCACGCGCACAGCGCGCTGCTCGGCGGTGACTACCGGAACATCCGCGGCGTCGCCCCGCGCGGTCCAGTCAGCCCGGAAGTGCTTGACGGCATCGGGGCCGAGTTGGTCGCCTGGTTCGAGTCTGAGCGTCACACGATCGCGGCGGTTATCCGCCGTGCGGCGGCCGACGAAGCGACCGCCGAGTGCTGGGAACTGGCGTGCACGACATCGCCGCTGTTCGAGATGTGCCGCTATTACGACGAGTGGGACAGCATCCTTGACCACAGCCTGGCCGCGGCTCGGCGCAGCGGCGACCGGCTGGGCGAGGCGGCGATGCTCTACCGCACCGGTTGTGCGCTCGCCGACCGTACCGACAATCCCGGCGCGTGGCGGGCACTGCAGGACGCCTCGGCACTCTTCGAGGAGGTGGGGGACCAGCACGGAGTGGCGACCGCGACCATGTTCACCGCGATGGTGGATCGCTTTTGCGGCAACCACGACGACGCACTGGACCGGTACGAGGCCGCCCTGCCCGCATTGCGGGACAGCGGCGACCTCGGCGGTGAGGCCCAGGCGCTCCGTGGCATCGGGCAGGTTCACCTGGAGCGTGGTTCGTACGACACGGCCGATGGCTACCTCGATCAGTCCACTGTGATGTGCCAGCTCGCCGGCTGGAAGCTTGGCGAGGCCCAGGGCCTGTTCTGGCATGGCATGCTGCTGGTCAGAACCGGCCGGTACCTGGATGCCGAACTCCGGTTCCGGGCCGCGCAGGAGATATCCCGATCGATCGGCGATCGCTCCGGCGAGGCCCAGACCATCCGAGGGCAGGCGCTGTGCTTGCGCGGCCGGGGGCACCTGGCGCAGGCGCGGGCACTGCTCGCCGATGCCTTGCGCATTGTCCGCCAGCCCCGACCGACGCTGCTGGAATCGCAGGTGCTCGCGGCCATCGCCGAGCTCGGCGAAGATACCCCGGCGCCGGTCATCGACCCCATGTGACCATGGCTGCCTGATTACAGCCAGAGCAGGTCACACCAGTCGATGTCGTCCGGGCCGACGACGGGACCGGCAATAGCCAAGATGTCGGCTGTAATAATCATTTGTTCCTCCTCGGCGCTTACCGACAATCACCGTGCGTGATGCCTTGCACTACTTTGAGTCGCGCCGATTACCTGGTCCTTCCGGCGTCCTTCCACCGTCGCGGAACGCTATGGAAGGACGCGGGAAGCGGTCGGCGTGACTCTTCTCGCAGGGTCCGGCGCATCGCGCTCCGGTACCGCGCCGGCCCGGCTCGTCGGGAGGACCGGGCGATGAACTTTCGCTTTTGCGTGCTGGGCACGTTCGACGTACGGGATGGGACCGCGACGGTCGACATCGGACCGCACAAGCAACGGCTTCTGCTCGCGACTCTGCTATCGCGCGCCAACACGGTGGTCTCGGTGGACCAGCTGATCGAGGCGATTTGGGACGATGCGCCACCGCGAACCGCGCGCAAGAACCTTCAGGCGTACGTGTCGACACTCCGCAAGATCGTTGGCCCCCGGATCAGCCACACCGGCTACGGTTACTTGATCAAATGTGATGCCGCGGAACTGGACCTGATCCGTTTCGAGGACGCGGTCGCGCAGGCCCGGATCGCTAACCGGGCCGGTGACATTGACGGTGCCGCTACGGCGCTGGCTGCCGCGCTGGCGCAGTGGCGCGGTCCGTTCCTCGCTGACATGCCGAGGAGCCCAGTCCTGGAGGCCGAGCACGTTCGGCTGGCCGAACGGCGCCTGAGGGTCTGCGAGGACTGGGCCGAGGCCGCCGGACGGCTGGGTGATCACCGTGATGTCCTCGACGTGATCGACGCCCTGGCCGACGCCCATCCCGAGCGGGAACGACTCGCCATGGCCAAGCTCACCGCGCTGTACCAGTGCGGGCGGCGGCAGGAGGCGCTCGCCTACTACGAGTTCATCCGTGCTGCCCTCGCCGACGAACTGGGGCTGGACCCGAGCCCGGCGATGCAACGACTGTTCCGCGCGATCCTCGCCGGCGAACCGATCGGTGTGACCGGGGCACGCGACCCCGTCGGCCAGGTCGCCGATACCCCCACCGATCCGGTAGGCACTGGTCAGAAGCGCCGACCCGGCAGTGATCCAGGACCGGATACCGAGTCCGCGATCCGGGGCTGCGGCGACCCGCTGCCGACGGACCTCGCTGACTTCATCGGGCGCGAACGCGAGATCGGCCGGCTGGTAGATGGATTCGGCAAGGCCTGCGATGACGCGGCCACCGCCGTCGTGACCGGCCCGGTCGGCGCCGGCAAGACCGCGCTCGCGGTGCACGTGGCCCACTTGGCTGCCGCCCAGTTCCCGGACGGCGTGCTGTATGCCGCCATGCGCGAGCATGACCGGCGTCCCCGTTCAGGTCCGGCGGTGCTTGCCGGCCTCGCTGCCACGGTCGGGCTGACCCTGGTCGATCCCGGCCTGCCGGAGGCTAGCGCGGCGTGGCGGGCCTGGCTGTCCGATCGGCGTGTGCTGATCGTTCTCGACGACGCTCGCGACGAGGCGTCGGTACGTGCCCTGCAACCCGGCCGCGGCGCCAGCCGGATGGTGGTCACCAGCCGGTTCCGACTGAGCGGTCTGGACGGGGTGCGGCGGGTCGAACTCGACGATCTGAGTACCGCTGAGGCCGTTGAGCTGACCGCCAAGGTCGCCGGATTCGACGCGGTGCTTGCCCGTCCCGACGAGATCGCCCGGCAGCTGTCGCGGTGCGGACGATCACCGCTTGCGGTACGCATCCTGGCCGGCCGGATGCGGCATCTGGCTGGGCCGCCGGTACGCGACGACGGCGGGGACCTGCTCGACCAACTGGTACTGGGTGACCTCAGCGTGGCCGGCCGATGTCGCGAGCACTGTGCCGATCTGCCCGCTGCCGACCTGCGGGTTCTGGCCACGCTGGCCGGCGCTGCCGGGCTGCCCTACCGCGCCGCTACCGTCGGCTCGATCGATCCGGCTACCGACCGCGCGATCGACTCGCTGGTCGAGGCGCATCTTCTGCGGCGACCGGAGGGCGATGTGGTAGCACATGCGGACGTGTACGAGATTCCGTCAATCGCCTTCGAGTACGCGCGTACGCGGCTGTGACTGGCGACGGCTCAGGCCCGATATGGTCAGCACGCATCGACGCCGCATCCGGTTGGATGCGGCGTCGGAGGGTTCCGATTCGACTCGATGGAGTCGCTCAGACCTGGGCCGCGCAGGCGGCGAGGCTCACGGTGCTGCCGTGCGCGACAACGTCGTCGTCCTCCTGGGCCGGCTTCTCCTGCAGCGACAGAACCTCTTCCGCCGCGTCGTCGCGAGTCTCCTGGGGGCGCTTGGCGTTCTCGTTCATGATCGCTCCTCTGTGGTACGCGGGACCGGCGCCGTTCGCCGATATCGCAAAGCTAGGCGGCGCCGCCTCCGAAACGGTTCGGTGGAAGTTTGCCGCTGGTACCGCCAATGCCGGTCGGCCCCAGAGCGCACCTACCACACGGCATGCCACCCGGAAACCCGCGGTGAACCGGTTCTGGCCGGCACGCTCCTAGCGTGGTGACTATTCCCGTACGGCGGCGGTAGGAGGGAGCTGACCATGCCTGACGATTCCGAGCACACCACCATCGAGCCCGGTCCCGACGAGCCCCAGGGCAGTCCGGCACGTGACGACGACCAGGATGTCTTCGCTCACATGGACCCGGATCGGGAAGATCTCCCGTGGTGCATCGCCTGCTCCTCGTGAGTGAACCGGACGGCACCGCCGGCCCGTCCGGGCCGGCGGTGCCGTGTGCTGCAATCGCGCCTGCGCGCCGTCCTGGCGCGATCAGTTCGCGATTTCGGCCAGAGTCGCCGGGACGTCGCCGCGCTCCGTTGGGCGTACCGCCCGGATCGCCTGCGGGAGGGCCAGTGCCACGGCGACCAGTGCCGTGCCGTCGAGTGCCCACACCGCCGGGCGAAGGCCGATCCATTCGCCGATCGCGCCGCCGGCGAGAGCGCCGACCAGTCCTGCGGCCGCGGCGGTGAACTGCAGCATCGCTACCGTTCGCCCCATCGAGCTCTCGTCGACGTCGGCAACGATCACCGGACTGAGCGCCACGTTGGCGATCGCCCCGAAGAAGATTGGCAAGCCGATCCCGAATGCGGCGCAGGCCGCGGCCACCGGCCACGAGCCAGATGCGAGCGGTAGCAGCACCGTGCACGCGGTACTCGCGCTGAACGCGGCCAGGGTCAGTCGCCGCGGATCTCGCCCGGGGCGGAGCATCCGCCCGGCGACCGCTGATCCGATCAAACCCATCAGGCCGGAGACCGCGAACAGCATGCCGTAGACGCCGGTCGGGATATGGGCCGTATGGAGCAGGAACGGCGCTGTCAGGGCGCTCACTCCCGCAGCGGTAGCGATCGGGACCACGATGAAGACGAGCAATGCCCGATGGAACGCGCCGCCCATGAAAAATCGCATGCCGGCGACCATGCTGCGCAGGGTCCTGCCGAGAGTGAGTTCCGTCTTCTCCCGCGCGATCGCGGCGACCGGTGCCATCGCCAGCAGGGCGGCCGCGCTGAGAACGTAGCTGACCGCGTCGATGGCCATTGCCGCAGCGCCGCCGAAGGCCACGATGGTCGGCCCGACCAGCAGTCGGCCAGCGAACCCGGCGCCATACTGGCCGGCCTGAAGCCGCGCGCGGGCACGCCCGATGCGATCAGCACCCACTACCTGGCGCAGGTGAATGAAATAGACGATCTCCGACAAGATCGCCACCGTTCCTTCGACCAAGCTCAGCGCTATCAGCCAGCCGATGGAGGCGACGTGACGGTTGAGGCCGAGCGCGACACCGCCCACCGCGATCGCGGAGATCGTGTCCAACCCAATGAGCGTGCGACGCGGCCGTTTGATGCGGTCGGCCAGCGCCCCGGCAGGCAGGCCGAGCACCAGCGCCGGGAAGATCGAGGCGGCGCTCACCAGACCCAGTTCCGCAGGTGTCGCTCGCAGATAGATCACCGCTACGACGGGCATCGCGATCGCGGTGAAGACCGATCCGAATGCCGAGGTCGCCTGGCCCCACCAGTACAGGTTCACATCCCGCCCGGCCGCGTCACGCATGAGCGGCCTCGATCCCGGCTCGGGCCGGCCGGTCGGCCGGATCCGCAGGCGGCCGGTCAGCGACGGCGAACAGCCCATCAGGGTGCGGAGCCAGCACCTGGTTCAGCGCCATCAGCACGCCGGCCGATCCGCTCCACAGCTCAGCGCTGTATCGCAGCAGCTGATCGCCGAGGAACCGCACACCGGCACCGTGCGGGATCGCGTACTTGTATATGGCTCGCGCGCTGCGGATCGCGGCCTGGCGGCTCACCTCACTCCCGGTCAGGCGCGCGTGGTCGGCGAGCACGAACGCGAGCCCGGCCAGGCCACGGTACAGGCCAGGGAGCACGCTGAAGGTGAGCTTGAGCGAGGCGAGCAGCCGCGGCATCGCCTCCTCAAGGCGATCGTCGCCGGTTGCCTGCAGGCATCGCGTGGCCGCGTACGTAACGCCGGCGGTTCCCGCGTACAGGTACGGCACCGCCCGCCGGTCGGTGGCCGAGATCGGAAACAGCAGGCCGGCCGCGTCCGGCTCGCTGGCCCGATCCAGCTCGGCGTGCAACAGCCGGACCGCCCGGCTGAGGTGGCTATCGTCACCGGTGAACAGCGAGAGCTGATGCATGGCGAGAGCTATCCCGGCCCGGCCGTGCAGCAGGCCGATCGCATCATCCGCTCCCAGGTACGGTGTCAAGTCCGCATCAGCCGGGAGGCTCGACATCAGCGCCGAGGCACGTTCGAGATGGAGACCATCACCAGTGCGCTGGAACAGATCCAGATGGGCGAGCGCGACCCCGGAAGCACCACCGGCGAGCGTGCCGCACTCGGAGGTAATCGGATGCGCGTCCGCCGCGGCAAGCACGTCGCGTGCCTCGGCGATGAGCCCTTCGGCGGCTAGGACCCGGGCGATGCCGGCGTTGCCCGCGTGCAGGCCTGGCGCCAGTTCGTCCTTCTTGGCGAGCGCATCGGCACGCAACCTGGCCAGCAAGCCGCCCGGCAGATCACGCCCGCTGCCACGCAGCGCTTGCACCACGCCCGCCGTGCCGTAGGCGACGCACACGGTGTTGGCGTGGAATCCTTCCGCTACGGTCGGGAATACCCGGAGGGGATGGTCCAGGTCAGCCATCGCCAGCAAGGTGTCGGCGACCTTGTCTCGCAGATCGACGAGGTGCCGGATCGGATCGGCTGCCACGTCTTCCGGACCTGGCAGCACCGGTTCGGGGCTCGGCGGGTGGAAGCGGATCGCGCGCCGCCACAACTGCTCGGGTACCGGCGCCCGGCTCGCTCAGGTCGTGGTACAAGTGGGTCAGGACATCGGGGTTACGCTGCGTGAACATGTGCAGCGGTCCGGTCAGCAGCTGGGCCAGAGCCGATACGCCGTAGTCGTCATAGATTGCCTTGTCGTCACCGACCATCGCCTCCGGCGGTGCGTAACCTGGAGTGCCGGCGCGGAGGAACGGAGTGCCGATCCGGTGCGCCAGGCCAAAGTCGATCAGCCGGATTGTGTCGTCATCGGTGACCAGGATGTTGCCGGGGCTGATGTCGACGAACAGGTAGCCGAGCGCATGCAACCGATCGAGCTCGTGCTCGATGCCGGAGATGATCTTCTGGCATCGCGCGTAGTACGTCGCGAAATCATCCGGAGTGCTGTGTGCCCAGAGCATCGGGTAGTCGTGGGCCAGCCGCTGCCAGAGGGGTTCGCCGTCGACGAATTCGGTTACTAGGAATTCGTGCTCCCAGGCGCGGAAGTACCGGATTGGTTCGGGCGCCAGGCCCGGTGCCAGCTGGTGCAGCGCTTGCAGCGTCGCCCACTCCTCGCGCAGTTGCTGGGTGGCGGTGGCGTCATCATCGCGCAGCCCGGTGTGTGAACGGCCCTCTTTGATGAACACCTGGCGGCCGGTGGCGATCTCGTATCCGATGTACGCCCCGCCGGCGTTCGTGAAGCGCACCGCAGACTCGATGCGGAACCGGCTCAGATCCGAGCGTTCCTGCAACCCTCGGCCAGGCTCACGGAACGGATCCGAAATGCCGTCCGGGAGGTGGAACGAGGGGCGGCGCCGATCCACGATCAGCGAACCGGCGCCATCGCGAACCAGCGATGCACGGGTTCCGTCGGGTGCGATCCGGTACCGCGGTGTGTATCCGCCGTACCGGTAATGGACCGTCCGGGAGTCCCGGTAGCGCCGGTCCGTGAGGATGTATGGTCCGTCTTCATCGGCCAGTAGCTCGCGCAACCGCTCCATCAGGGCGCGGGATGCCGCGACGTCGCGAGGGTAGGCGGCGATGAACTTGCCGCTCTGCTGGCGAGCCGCGTACTTGTGATGGGTCCACCAGTAGAACAGCTGCGCCGACAGGTGCTTGAACGGCACCTCCAGCTCGAAGCAGACCGCCGCGGTGGCGTCCAGCACCGGGCGGAGCCGATCCGGGCGAGCCGAAACGTGAACCTTCCAACCTTCCTCGACGCCGTTCAGCAGTCCTGGCCGGAACCAGTTCGTCCAGGTCCCGGCCTCGACGCTACGCCAGCCGTCCGGAATCTCGGTGGGGGCGAGACGGCCGTCACCTACCGAGGCTGTCTCTAGGGGCGCGTAGAACTCGCGATCGGCCACGGCAAAGTCAACCGGCATGATAGGCATGAGATTCTCCCCCCAAGGGGTGTCGTCTGCGGGCGCGGTCAGCACGGATATGGGCCGTCGGAGACGGTGATCGCGGCAGCCGCTCGGAGAGGGCGGTTCGCTTTACTGCCGCCAGAGACGGCGATCGCCGGCCGCTGGCAGAGTCCCATTGACGGGCCTGCCAGCGACCGGCGCGATGCTCCAGGCCTCGTGGCCTATGCGCAGGCGGCGAGGCTCACCGTGCTGCCCAGAGCCGCGGAGTGCGCCTCGACGTCGTCGGTCTCGGTCTCCTGAAGGGACAGCACCTGCTCCGAGATCTCTTCGGCGGTCTCGGGGGTCTCGTTCGGACGGTCCGCGTTGCTCATGGCTCGCTCCTCATCTAGACGGTGACGGCTGGGGATGCCGACGTCCGCAACGCTATGGAGCCCCGCCTCGCAAACGGTTCGCCTCCGGTATCGCAGCGGTATCTCCAATGCTCAGGACGCTGGCTATACCGATCACCAACCGCCGGCTGCCGAATTCCAAACCCGCATCTGGCTAGCTCGGAGTGCGGCGGGCGGTCCCGAGAAGCCCGCGAAGGGGTGATCGATGGACACCGCACGAGCCCAGCCCGCGTCAGGCTTGACATGGCGGCTGCTCGGCAAGACACCGAAGGACGTGGCGGTGAGCGCCGATGGCGAGCCGGTTACCCCGGATTGGGCCTGGGGCAACGCGACCGGACGTGGAGTACGGGTATGCGTCGTCGATTCCGGCGTCGAGCCCGATCACCCCGATGTCGGTGCGCTGCAGGGATCTTGGATCACGGTCAGCGGTACCGATGGGATCACCGTCGAGCCGACCGATATTCGCGATGCTTGCGGGCACGGCACAGCGTGCGCCGGAATCATCCGGCGAATCGCGCCAGAGTGTGACCTGTACAGCGTACGGGTCCTGGGGGAGCGGTTCACCGGAACCGGCGACATGATGCTTGCCGGCCTGCGCTGGGCGATCGGCCAGGGCTTCGACGTCATCAACCTGAGCCTATCGACGACGAAGGTGCGCTACACCGATGCGCTGCGCGCGCTCGCCGACGAGGCATACTTCCGCCGCACCGTCATCGTCGCGTCGGCACACAACACGCCGGTGGAGAGCTTTCCCTGGCGCTTCTCCTCGGTGATTTCGGTGGGCAGTCACCACGAGGAGGACGACCCGGAGCTGTACCTGTACAACCCGCAGCCGCCCGTTGAGTTCTTTGCACCCGGGCAGAACGTTGCGGTTCCGTGGCTTAATGGCGCGGTCATCCGGTCCACCGGCAACAGCTTCGCTACTCCGTTCATCGCCGGGCTCTGCGCCCGGATCCTGTCCAAGCATCCCAACATGACGACATTCCAGCTGAAGAACGTTCTGTATCTCAGCGCATCGAATGTTCGAGTAGGCGCCGGAGGTAAGGCATGATCGGCAACTCGGCACCCAGTTGGTCGGAGGGTCCGGCGGATCCGCTGTCCGCCGAACTCCTGCAATCGGTCGTCGACGTGGCTCGCGCCATCTTCGGTGCTCAAGCCAGCTCGGTGTTCCTCCTTGACGAGGAGGCTCACGAGCTGATCTTCCAGGCCGTCTCGGGCCAGGGCGAGCGCACCCTCATCGGGCGCCGCTTCCCGGCCGGTTCCGGAATCGCCGGCTGGGTGATCGCTTCTGGCGAGCCGATGGTCGTCGACGACCTCGCGCACAATGCAGCGTTCGACCGGGGACTTGCCGAGTCGACCGAGTACGTGCCGGACTCACTGATGGCGGCACCGCTCATCCACGGCGAGCAGATCCTGGGTGTCCTGGAGGTATTGGACCCGACGCCACAGTCCCGGTCCAACCTCAACGAGCTGGACCTGCTTGCCCTGTTCGCGCGGCAGGCGGCGGCCGCGCTCCGGGTGGTCGTGGCGCGGCGTCCCGCTGCCGCGCCGGTGCTCGATCCGGCCGGCCGCGCCACCACCATGCGTTTGATGGAGAGCCTGCAGGAACTTCTGGACGCCGCGCCGAGGTAGACATCCAGGGGTACCCGTCCGCGTAGCTACGGCCGGAACTTCACCGTCGCCGACTGGGCTTGGACCTGCGAGCTGAAGAACTTCACCGGGATCCGCACCAGGTCGCGATCCAGTGTCATGCCGCCTGACTTGGTGTTGAACCGGGTCAGGTACAGGTATGCGGTCCGCCCGGTGGTGTCGAACGTGCGGCTTGTGCTGTTCGGATCGATCAGCGACGGGTACAAGTACACGTTGGCGTCGCCTGGCTGGTACGTCCAGGGCAACTCGGCCGCGAACAGCAGCTTGCGAGGTGACCAGTTGACCAGGTCGGTGGAGAACGAGTACCCGACGCCCCACACGTCCTCGTCGCCAATGTGCACGGTGGTGGTTCCGACGGCCACGTACTCGTTGAGGTACTTGTTGAACGTGATGCTGGCGCCGATGACGCCGAGGTCGTAAGGGTCGACCGCGGCGCAGTCCTGAACCGGGCCGGCCGGTGGGTGGTAGGGGTCGACGAAGGCGACGGTGAACCCGCCGCTACCGTCCCATGCCCGCCACGAGCCAGGGTCGGCGATGTGGTTGGTGCGGATCAGGCAGATGCGCTGAGCGTCCGACTTGTACTCATCGATGCGCACAAACGCGTACAGGTAGCCGCCGGGACCTTTGACGATGTTGCTGGGTTCGAAGACGCCGGACGGGCCGGCACCTGCCTCGTACTTGTGTGGAAGCGTCGCTACCAGCTGGTGTGGGGGTGACCCGACCAGGTGGTACGACGCGCCGCTGTTGGTGGACACGGCCAGCGTGATGGAGTTGTACCAGCAGGGGAAGTAAGAGTGCTGAGGGCATTGGCCGGGGTGTTCGTGCCCGTGGTACTCCTCATGAACCAGTGAATAGATCGTCTTGCCGTCGGTGGTGTACGGCGCGGCCAGCCACTCATTGTCGTCGAACCGTGCTGGATCGGCGTCGTGCGGCGATGTCAGCACGATCTGGCACTTCTGCTTGATGGTGTCCAGGCTGGTGCCGACGAATCGGCGATCGACCACGTGTGCCGCGATCAGCTGCACCTTGCCGGACGCGTCCCGGAAAGCCCGCGCCCCCAGGTCCGGAATGTCGTCGTCGGAGCAGCGGTCGTGCGTCCAGTCGTAGACCGTCTGGGTCTTGCCGACCGTGGTCAGCGCGGGATCGGCGAACGCGGGTGCCGGGGCAGTCGTGGCTGGGCTCGCGGCTGGCGATGTCGCGCTCGGAGACGGGGTCGCGGCCACTCGCCGCGCCGACGTGCCGCAGGCAGACAACAGCAGAACTGTGATCGCCACGGCGGTGACGCCGCCACCGTTGCGTACGCGGACCATCCTCGGCTCCCTCCATCGGACCTGTCCGGGTGTACACGAGAGCTCCGCTCGTCTCAATGCGAGAAGCCGGACGAGTGGCCTTTGGTCGACCGGTTCCGGACCGGCGGAGGTGCCTAACCACCGGATGGCCGGTCGACGTCGCACGACCGGCCATCCAAACGTTGGTCACGAACAGGCGCCGCTCAACCGCCCATGAACACGCTGAACACGTTTGTCGGGTCGACCGTGATTTGTTGAGCGAGGGCAGACAGGTCAACGCCGGTGAAGCCGCCCGTTACCTCGATCTCGATCCGGCCGGTCGGGCGGACCGGCACCATCAGCGAGGGGTCGCCGATGCGGTAGCTGCTGTCAGGCCCTGGTTCAATGGATGACGCCGTCAACGAGATGTTGGGGACGTCGGCCCGGTCCGAAGACAGGACGATCTCGCGCTGATCGGCATGCTCGATCCGCATACCCTGTGGCACCTTGGCGAGGCCGAAGTCGGAGAACACCGAGATCGGCGTCGCTGATAGTTGGTTGGCCGATGATTGTGCTTGGCCAATTGTGACGGATGGTCCGAAGATCAGCGAGATCCAGCGACCGGATGCGTCCTTCCAGTACAGCACCGACCCCAAGGTGCCGTCGTTCTTGTACAGCGGAACCGGCGTTCGCGAAACCAGGTGGCCGGCCCGGCCGCGTACCGAAATGGGATGGGTGGCACCGGGTACGACGGGTTTGTGCGACGACACGAAAACGATGCTCAGGATCTCGTCTTCTGGTGCACATTGCAGCAGTTCGCCGGTCACGCCGAGGCCGGGAACGCCGTGCCGATCGTACTGGACCATGCAATCGCTGGGCGCTGCCCAATCGGGGTGGTATGGAAAGGTTGGTGGCTGATATGCCACGAGCGGCAGCAGTCCGGTCGTGGTCGGCGAAGCCGGTGTTGTTGCCACCGGCGTGACGCCGTTCGAGGTGGTGCCGCCGCCGATCGCCCCTTTTATCAAGCCGATCGCCAGGATGCTGACGACGGCGGTAAACCCGGCGATCAAGGCCTGATGGCGCCGGCGACGCCGGATTGACCGGCGCCGGACCGCCGCGAGCAGGCCGGTGGCCGGCGGTGCGGCGGCAGCCGCCTCCTCAAGGAACGCACGAAGGGATGCCGCACTCTTCATTCCCGGCCTCCTGCGGTAGCGGTTGCTGAATGCGTGACGGGCTCCATCTCAAGCCGCAGCCGGGCCAGGCCGCGATTGGCGTGCACCCGGGCCGTGGCCGCGGAGCAACCGATGATCGCCGCGATGTCGTTGTAGTCCAGGTCCTCGTAGAAGCGGAGTACGAGCACGGCTCGCTGGGCGCGGGAGAGACCGCCGAGCAGGCGCCACATCTCGTCCCGATTGGCGGTCGAGGTCGCGCCATCCGGTACCGCCGGAGTCAGATCGGTCAGATCGGCGCTGGCGACCTCGCGGCTGGCCAGCCTGCGCCGCCACGAAAGGAATTCGTGAACCAGCGACTTGCGCACGTACGCGTCCGGTACCTCGGCTGCCTCGACCGCCGACCAGCGGCGATGCATCTTGACCAGCACGTCCTGTACGAGATCTTCGGCAAGGTGCCGATCCCGGCAGAGCAGGAACGCGAAGCGCAGCAGAGCCTCGCCGCGTGCGCTCACGTATTCGGAGAACGAATCGTCCATTCGTCGGCGTGACCTCCAGCCGTCAGTCGTTGGGCAGGACTCGATGGGCGGGACTCGAACTGTGCCCCGTTGTGGTCACTTCCCAGACGCGTCCGGAGGGCCGGAATGTTTACCCGAGGCGTCACGATATCGTCGGCCACGGCCGCGGATGGCTGTTGTCGAGGAGGCGTCCGAGTGGGTGACCAGGTCCGATGGCGGTGGGTTCCGGAGGCGGTGGGTTCCGGAGGCGGTGGGTTCCGGAGGCGGTAGGTTCCGGAGGCGGTAGGTTCCGGAGGTGGCCTTCAACGTTGGCGCCGACGCGTACGGCCGGTTCATGGGCCGGTTCTCCGAGCCGCTGGCAGCGGAATTCGTCGGATTCGCCGCGATCGTGCCGGGGATGGAGGCGCTCGACGTCGGCTGCGGCCCGGGAGCGCTGACGGCGAAGCTCGTCCAGCGGCTGGGTGGTGCTGCCGTGACCGCGATCGACCCGTCCGAGTCGTTCGTAGCGTCGGTCCGGTCCCGGTTTCCCGCGATCGACGTCCGGCGCTGCGCGGCAGAGCAACTGCCGTTCCCGGACGACCGGTTCGATTGCTCGCTCGCGCAACTGGTCGTTCACTTCATGACCGACCCGGTCGCCGGCCTGGCGGAGATGGCCCGCGTTACCCGCGCCGGTGGCGCGGTCGGGGCCTGCGTCTGGGACCACGCCGGTGGCGCCGGCCCGCTCTCCGTTTTCTGGCGGGCCGTTCGCGATCAGGATCCGCAAGCGCACGACGAGTCGGCGCTGGCCGGTGCCCGGCAGGGCCATCTGGCCGAGCTGTTCGCGGCCGCTGGGCTGCGCCGGATCGAGCAGGGAATGCTGACCGTCAGGGTGGGCTTCGCCGGCTTCGACGAGTGGTGGGAGCCGTTCACTCTGGGAGTCGGCCCAGCCGGGGACTACGTCGCGGGCTTGGACGACATGCGGCGCGAGGAGTTGCGCGCCCGGTGTCAACGCCTGCTGCCGCACGGCAGTCCGTTCGAATTGCCGGCGTCCGCCTGGGTCGCGCTCGGTCGCGCGTAGAGCCTTCGGCCGGGGCCGCCGTCAGGCTGCCTGGACCGAGCCTCCTTCGGTCCAGATCCGAGCCAGGACCGCATCCACGGTTTCGTCGGCGGTCTGATCGGACGTGTCAATCCACAGGCCGATCCGGGGCGTCTCACGCCGGAAGTAGGCGTCCAGATCGGCTACCGGCTCGTCGCCATGCTTGTAGGCCACCTTGCCACGGGCAAGCTGCCGGGCTCGGTCACGAGCTTGCACGGCCCGCGCACTCGGCGCCAGTGCCACCACGTATCGCGGTCGGGACTGGATAGCCGACACCATGTCGGTCAGATGGCTGCCGACAATGATGTCCTGCAGGACGACGGTGAAGCCGGCTTCCGCGTAGCCGTCGGCGACTCTGGCGGCGAGCGCGGCCCATGGACGCATCAGCGTGCCGCTACCGGGCATCCCGAGGTCCGATTCCGCCCGGACGACCTGTACCACCGGCAAGCCTCGCCAGGCAGCGACTCCTAAGCCGGTTGTCGGCCCCATATGAGGCCACGGCCACTGGCTCAGCGAGCCAGCCAGTAATTAGAGCTTTGCGGAGGAACTGCGAAGAACGTCGCGTTGCTCCACCGAATGACCTGCCCGGGCTTGTCGATCGGCTCGATCAGCCACACCTCGACGACCCGGCCTCCGTCGATATTCACGAAGTCGCCGGGGCGCCGGTCAGCGAACTCGATGCCGCGTAGCCAGCCGACACCGTCCGCGTCCCCGCGGTATCCCGCCGAAAATTCGACGACTAGATCACCGATCCGTGGCCGCTTCATTCGCTCGCGGAGTTCGAAAGTGGCTCGTGAGGTCTGGCCAACCATACAGGAGCGCCACAGCTCATTGCCGAGAACGGCGATCAGCCGCGTCTTACCAAGACTCACGACAAACAGTCTGCCACGGGCGCTGGAGGGATCCAGCGACGAAGGATAGGGCTAAGGAGCGTGGCCGGGGTTCACGATCGCTGCGGGGACGCAACGGGCGCCTGGCTCTTGCCGATCTCCCGCTTATGGATTACGTCACCACCGAGAAAGCCTTCGACGATGTCGTGGACGATCGCGCGGCTGGCGGAGTCGTCCGGGGAGATGGCGCTGCCGTTCGCGTTGGCGATGACGCAGTACATCAGGTAGTGACCGCGTACGTCCCATGCCACATTCGCGGCGGCGCGATCGATGATGTTGGTCGAACCGCCGGCAACCATCCCGCTGAACCGGCCTTTCTGGGCATCGATCGCCGACTGGATCACCCGTGACGCGTTTCTAGCCCGCGTCTCATCCGCGAGATTGAAGATCCCGGCCGTGATCACATACGCCTCATCGGGCGAGGTCAGCGTCGCCCGTACCACCTGTGTGCAGCCCGCCGCGGTCAACTTGGCAGCGACGTCACCGCCAGCGGCCGTCTGGCATTCCGTTGCCTCTTGGGTTTTGACCACTCGATAGGCCCCGCCGCTGCTGCTTGGGATGGCCTCCGCGCCAAAGACCTCGGCCGTCGTCATCGGAGCCGGATCAACGCTCTGGCTTGCCACGTTGCGGGCTTGCGCCGCGGTGGGTGGATTGACCGAAGCAACTGGATCACTCGGCTTTTGGCGTAGGTAGTACCAACCGGCCCCGCCGCCGGATCCCAGCGCGATGATGATCAAAAATATGAGCAGCTTGCGCGACTTCCGTTTCGGTATCTGCTGCGCATTGTCAAGCTCATCGAAGCCTGATCGGCTCGGATAACGACTCGCCCCGTGCGGCTCAGGTGCCCTTGGTGGCCGAGAGCCGTAATCACCAGGCTGGGCGCTGTATTGGGCCACGTTGCCGTGCTGGCTTGGTGCGGGTCCGTAATGTGGTGACCCATACCCGTGGGCTGCCCTCGGGTATGGGTCACTCTGGCGAGCCGTTCCGAAGTGCTGGGGGGTGCCGGGGCTGGGCGGCGGGCTGCCGGCAGGTCCTGGTGGGTAGCCGGTCACCGCGGAGGCTCCGCCGTAAACCGAACCGTGGGAGCGGCTGCCGTAGGAGCCGTCGCCGGGGCGTGACGGGTGTTGTGACTCGTATCCGGGCTGCGGCGACCATGCACTTTTGCGGTCGGCCTCCTCCGGGTCAGCGATTTCGTCCGAACGGCGCCACCGTCCATCCGTGTAATGCGGGGGAGGGTCCTCGCCGTAGCCATGGGTCATGGCGACACCGTATCGGAAGCCGGTGAAGGCGAGCAGGCCGCGGCGTGAGGGCTCGGCATCTCGCCCGGCGACTTCTCGGCGGCCGTCCGATGGTCACACCCGGACCGCCGACCAGCCGCAAACGGGTGGAAAGCGACATGATGTCAAGTACTGGCTGAGATGTATTTCACCGGGGCAGAAAACGGGGCCACCTGCGCACCGTTTGCCAACTAACATGTCACGCGTTCTCAAGATCCGACACTACTCCACACGAAAGCGCCTATCCCCGTGTCTCGACTTCTGCCCCTGTTTGCCATATTGCTCGCCGCGTTCTGTGCCGTGGCGGTTTTCGCGCTAGGGGTGCGGGTGTTTTGGCGCCGCGGAATGAAGCCATGACGACAGAACTCAAGACTGCGAGGTGGGCGCCTGGTAGGGCCATGCCCGCGGTGGTTCTGATGCTCGGCGCCTCGTCGCTCTGGCTTTACCATCATCTAACCCGCCTCGAGCACGTATCACCGGACATGTCCGTATTCGAGGCAGTATATGCGTTTGCGTTTGCTTTGTTCTTCCTGCAGACGCTCGTCGCCACCTTCGATCGGCCTCGCCGCACCAATCGCAGGCAAGATGCTGCATTGGCGAGGCTGCGGGTTGTGGCAATCGTTCCTCTATATAACGAAGACGTCGACGCGGTGATCGCCACCATCCGGGGCCTGCTTGGGCAAACTCGTCTTCCGGACGTCATCTACGTTCGAGATGACGGATCGGACAAGGTGGACTATCTACCGACCGAACTCTGGGCGATCGAGGCCGCGAATGCCGTGGGACTCCCACTGGTATGGGTACGTGATCGCAATCGGGGCAAGCGGGCTACTCACATTGCTGCGTCCCGCCGGTTTGCCGGATGGGCCGATGCTTATCTCACGATCGACTCGGACTCAGTGCTCGCACCTGACGCGCTCGAGAATTTGATGAAACCGCTCGTCGATCCGAAAGTCATGTCGGTTGCTGGAGTGTTCCTTACCTACAACCTGACTGGACCGATCGCCCGTGGTGTGGACCTGATCTGCACCGCGTCGCAACTCACCGACCGATCTGCCACGTCGGCGCTGGGCTCAGTGCTCGTCAACTCAGGCGGCATCTCGCTCTACCGCGCTCGCGTGCTCGATGAGTGTCGTTCTAGCTACGGCAGTGAAGAGTTCTTCGGACGTAGCGTCGAGTTCTCCGACGATTCGTATTTGACTCTGCAGGCACTGCTGCGGGGAAAGACGGTGCAGCAAGCGAACGCACTAGCGTTCTGTGTCATGCCAGAACGGCTCTCGAACCATCGGCGGCAGTTCATGCGTTGGCTGCGAGGTTCGTTTATCCGTTCGTTCTGGCGTTTCAAGTACCTTCCGATGTACCGAATGGCCTACTGGTTGCATGCCTTGAAGTGGGTGCAGACCATCGCGTCGACCGTTGTCGTTGGCTGGCTGACAGTAGGAAAGCCAGCTGTGGACGCGATCGCATGGAGCCGGGGCGCGGGGACCGATGCGTTGGTTGCCGACGCGCGACTACTGCCCCTTACTCTCGGGGTTCTGGTCGTCTTCGGGTATGTCCAGCTATTGAGGATCTTTGCGGTTCGGCGTTCCGACCAGACGACTCTGGCAAAGCTGGGCTGGCTTCTGATCCTCGGGCCGATTGTGACGGTGTGGCAGTGGTCGGTACTGCGAGTCTGGCGATTCTGGGCGATCGTCACGTGCATGCGGTTCAAGTGGGGCACACGTCAGCAGATTGAGGTCGAGATCGGAGGTGACCATGAAGAAGTACTGGCTAGTGCTGCCGCTGCTGCTATTGGCTGGATGCGCGATGAAACCGCAATCATTCCAAGGCAGCGGACACCAGACAGCGGCTGGCGCCGCGGATCCTACTTTGCGGGCTAGCGCGATTCACGCATCTGTCTCGATGCTTAAGGGAGGTAGGGTCGCCTTCGGCATTACCTCAGCTGAGAGCCCGTCAGACGAGTCAGACCAGATCATGAAAGAGACCGGGTGCCGTCCTATCTGGCGCGGCGTCTACGTGTCCGTCGGCGGCCCGTTCGAGTTGTCCAGGCTGACCGACGCCGCGGGTATTCCGTTTGTCACCCTACAACCAAAGGCACCGACTTCGGTTGTCAGGCAGAAGTCGTGGACGCTGGCATCGGTTGCCGCGGGCAAGCACGATGCAGAGTTTAGTGCGGTGGCCCACACGATTGCCGATTACGGCGACCTGGTGGTTATTCGCTACGCACCCGAGATGAATGGCGATTGGTCGCCGTGGGCGGTCCACGTCGACGGCAATACCCCGGCCAAGTACGTCGACGCCTGGCGTCATGTCGTAACTTTGTTTCGGCACGAAGGTGCTTCCAATGCACTCTGGCTCTGGGCCCCCAATGTTATTCGGGGCGCGGCCGTCCGAGGGATTTCTCAATTCTGGCCGGGCAATAGCTGGGTCGATCTAGTGGGTTTCACCGGATACGGTGTTGAGAAGTCGGCGTATGGCCTTGAGTTGTCCGCCGGCGCGACATTTGATCCGACCATGCAACTTCTCGCCCCATATTCGACAAAGCCGGTCGTCCTTGCCGAGATGGGCGTTGGCGGCACCACCAAGTACAAGTGGATCGCCAGTCTTGGGCCCTGGCTCCACGCGCACCCGAACGTCATCGGTCTGATCTGGACCGATGAAAAGCCGCCGCATGCTCACGCCGACTGGCGTTTCGATGACACTGGCCGCGACCTCAATGCCTTCAAGAAGTCGGTGGTCCCGCAGCTGAATTGCGGCGGCTAGCAGTCGGCGCGACACCGCGTCCATCCTGCGCGGAGTCCATCTACGATGCTCTATCCAACAAATGAACAAGTTGTGTCGTTAAGTGCGCCAACCAGTTCAAGTACGGCTTGATCCGGTAGCGCGGCTGGGCATACGGGGCCTAGCTAACCCAGCAAAGGAGTAATTGTGACCGCCGACGTTGTCGTAATAGGGCTTGGATACGTGGGTTTGCCGATCGCTCAGGAGGCAGTGCGGGCGGGAATGTCGGTGATCGGATTCGACGTGCGGTCGGACTTGGTACAAGCGCTCAACGCCGGGCGTTCGCATATCGACGACCTTACCGATGGCGACATTGCCCAGATGCTCGAAGGCGGTTTTCGACCGACGACCGACGAGCGCGAGATCGCGTCGGCGGCTGCGGCGGTAATCTGCGTTCCGACGCCGTTGTCCAAGGACGGCGGCCCCGATCTCGGGGCGGTCCAATCCGCGGCGGAGGCAGTTGCTCGAAACCTCCACTCCGGGATGCTCGTCATCCTGGAGTCGACGACATATCCGGGCACTACCGATGAACTCGTGCGGCCCATACTTGAAGCCACTGGACTTACCGCCGGTCGGGACTTTCACCTTGCGTTTTCGCCGGAGCGCATCGATCCGGGTAATAAGAGCTTCGGACTCCGCAATACGCCGAAGGTCGTTGGCGGTCACACGCCTGCCTGTACCGAAGCCGCAGCCTCCTTTTATGGGCGCTTCGTCGATACCGTCGTCCGAACGAAGGGCACCCGTGAGGCGGAGACGGCCAAGCTCCTGGAGAACACCTATCGTCACGTCAATATCGCCCTCGTGAATGAGATGACGAAATTTTGCCACCAACTCGGCATCGACCTATGGGATGTTATCCGTGCCGCGTCGACCAAGCCGTTCGGCTTCCAGCCCTTTTATCCCGGGCCGGGCGTGGGCGGCCACTGCATACCGATTGATCCAAACTATTTGAGCCACAACGTGCGTGCGAAACTCGGCTACCCCTTCCGATTTGTTGAACTCGCGCAGGAGATCAACGCCACCATGCCGGCGTATGTCGCGCGGCGTGCTCAGAACATCCTTAACGATGCTGGCCTCTCCATTAACGGGGCGGATGTGCTGTTATTGGGTGTTACGTACAAGGCCAATATCGCCGACGAGCGCGAGTCTCCGGCTACCCCACTCGCTCGCCATCTGAGCGGCCTCGGTGCAAAAATCAGCTATCACGACCCGTTCGCCAGGCTATGGCAGCCGGGCGTCGATGTGCTCCGGGTGGATGACCTTGCGGCCGCCGTCGCGGCCGCTGACCTGGTGGTCCTGGTGCAGAGCCACCGCGAGTACGACGTCAACGAGCTCGCCGCGGCGACGAAGCGCTTCTTTGATACCCGTGGCGTCACGAACGCCGAGGGCGTATTCCGCCTTTAACTTGATCTTTAACCTGTGCGTTGTTTGCGGGCTGTGATGGTCAGGTCGCGTTTGATGGTTTTGCCGACGTCGTGGCGGGGTGCTGGTCTGCGGTTGCGGGTTCCTGGTGGTCGTCCGGGACCGGGTCTGCTGGGTTTCGGTGCGCTGGCTGGTGATCCGACTTTCGGGTCTGTTTGAACAGCCGGAAGGTGTGTTCCAGGTCGAATCGGCGCAGGAAGGATTGCCACCGATGTCGACACGACCGCTGTTCAACCCGTCATACAGCGCCCCGTGACCACGGCGGTGCTCCGCCGCCAGTGACAGCTCGGCCAGGCAGACGACCGGCCCGTCAGCGCACAACACCGCGTCGGTCAGCTCGAACAGCGCATCCGCCCGCGCCGTCAGACAGGCATAGAAACCGTCACGGAAACCGGCCAGATCCCCGCGACCAGCAACCCGACGACGTTCTTCCCTAGACAAGAAGAATCATCGACCAAGGGCCGCCGCCATGATCACTCAGGGTCCACCACGGACCCACCGAGGTTAAAGATCAAGTTTAATGCTCTGTTCCTGAACTGTCGGCGGGGGCGGGGCGGCGTCCAGTGCGGCGCCGGACCGCCCCCGACACGCAGTTCAGGAACAAGCACGTAGAGGACTGAGCACTATGCCCGGGGTACGCGAGACCGAGGGTCAGCGTGCCCCGGGCGGGCTAACGTGAGCAGCGGGTGCTGCTGAGGGTGATCGTCTGATGCCGTGACTCAAGGTGGTGGTGGGCGGTGAACGTGTGCCGCGTTATCGAACGTCGGCCCGGGTCCACCGCGCGGAATCCGTGGTGATCGGATAGGTGGGTCCGGCCAGCACGGTCCGGGCCTGGATCTCCCGTTGCTCGCTCGTCCCCACCCACAACTCGACCTCGCCAGCCTCGACCACTCTGGTGTACGAGCGGTCGGTGAACGCCAGCCTGGCTGGCGGCACGGTGAACCGAACCGTCGCCGACTCGCCGGGCTCCAGGTGCACGCCGCTGGATAGCCGAGCAGTTGCGCCACCGGCCGTGTCACCGATCCCAGGACGTCGCGGCCGTAGAGCTGGACCACATCATCGCCGGCAATCGCACCGGTGTTCGTCACCCGTACCGAGACCGGCAGGGTGCCGTCGGTCGGTACCTGAGGCGGCACGGCCAGATCACAGTACGCGAACGTGGTGTACGACAGCCCGAAGCCGAACGGGGCGGCCGGGGTGGTCGGCAGGTTCGTCACCTCGCTGCCCTCACCCAGGGCCGGGTGCAGGTACGTGTAGGGCTGCGCGCCGGCCGAGCGTGGCAGGCTTACCGGCAGGCGGCCGGACGGGTTGACCCGGCCCGACAGCACGCCGGCGACCGCGCCGGCGCCCTCCTCGCCGGGGAAGAACGCCTGCACCACCGCCGCGCACCGCTGCATCGCCCAGCCGATCGCGTACGGGCGGCCGGTAGCAGTACCAGCACGGCAGGGGTACCGCTGGCAAGGACCGCTTCGACAAGATCGCGCTGGACGCCGGGCAACTCCAGGTCGTCCCGGTCGCTGCCCTCGCCGACCGTGCCGCGACCGAACAGCCCGGCCTGGTCGCCCATGACCAGCACGGCTATGTCCGCCTCCGTGGCGGTGGCGACGGCCGCGTCGAATCCGGACCGGTCGTCGTCGTCAACCCCGCAGCCGCCGGTGAACGAGACGGTTTCGAACTCGGCTCGCAGGGCGTCGAGGACGGTCGGTCGCGTCGAAGCCCGGCTCGACCGCAGGATGATGCGCCAGCACGTGATTGAGGAACGAGTAGCCGCCGAACAGGGCGCCGGCCCGGTCGGCGTTCGGGCCGATGACCGCGATTCGACGTCCGGTCGCCAGCGGCAGGACGCCGTCGTTGCGCAGCAGCACCACCGATTCCTCGGCCACGCGTGCGCGCGAGAGCGCGGTGCGATGGCGGATCAAGGTCGACCGCGCCCGGCGGCTCTTCGGCGAAGGTGGCGTCGAGGAGGCCCAGTTCCAGCTTCTGCCGGAGAACCCGCAGCACGGCCCGGTCGACCAGCGCCTCGTCGACGCGGCCGTCGCGGATCGCCGCGGCCAGCGGTTCCCGGTACGCGTCGCCGGTGGGCAGTTCGATGTCGACTCCGGCGGCCAGCGCCTGGCCGGCGGCTTCGCCCAGGTCGCCCGCCGTGTGGTGCAGCAAGTGCAGGAAGGCCACTCCGAAGTAGTCGGACACCAGCGGTCCGGAAAAGCCCCACTGGTCGCGCAGGACACCGGTGAGCAGATCCGGATCGGCGGCGACCGGTATGCCGTCAATGTCGGTGTACGAGTGCATCACCGAGCTTGCCCCGCCGTCCAGGATGGCCATCTCGAACGGAACCATCAGCACATCGGCGATCTCGCGGGCACCGGCACGTACCGGAGCGAAGTTCCGGCCGCCAATGGACGCGGAGTAGCCGACGAAGTGCTTCAACGTGGCGTGCACCGCCTGGGATTGCAGGCCGCGGACGAAGCTGGTGCCGATCGTGCCGACCAGGTACGGGTCCTCGGCGATGCACTCCTCGACCCGGCCCCACCGCGGGTCACGAATCACGTCGAGTACCGGCGCGAGACCTTGGTGGATGCCGAGCGCGTGCATGGATTCGCCGATGGCGGCGGCCATCCGCTCCACCAGTTCGGGGTCGAAGGCGGCTCCCCACGCGAGCGGGGTGGGGAAGGTGGCGGCCTTCCACACCGACAGCCCGGTCAGGCATTCCTCGTGCACGATGGCCGGGATGCCGAGCCGGGTGCCGGTCACCAGCCGGCGCTGAAATTCCCACAGCCAGCGGGCCCGCTCGGTGGCGTCGGCCGGGCGCGTGCCGTACACCCGGGTCAGGTGCCCCAGCCCGTGCCGCGCGAATTCGGCGAGATTGGTGGCCGCGCCGAACTCGCCCTGCAGTGGCGCGACTGACTCGCCGTCTTCCTTCTCCCAGAACCCCACGATCTGCGCCAGCTTCTCGTCCAGGGTCATCTGGCCGAGCAGCTCGGCCAAGCGCGCTTCCGGTTCTGCCGTGACGGTTGCCAAGGTCGGGACCTCGGTCATGTTTGTGCTTCTCCTCAACCCTGGTGATGCCGGATCCTCAACCCTGGTGGTGCCGCTGTCCTGCCGCACTATCCCTTCACCGCGCCTTGCAGTCCGCCCACGATCTGACGTTCGGCGAAGCCGAAGAACAGCAGCGCCGGCATCATGGCCAGGGACGTGAACGCCAGGATTCCGGCGGTGTCCTGGTTGTGCTCGGTGGAGAAGTTCTGCACTCCCAGCGGCAGCGTCTGCAGGCTGTCGCTCTGGAGCACGAGCAGCGGCAGCAGGAACGCGTTCCAGCTCGCCACGAACGCGAGCACCGCCACGGTGACCAGCGCCGGCCGCGACAGAGGCAGCATGATGCGCCAGAAGAAGCCGAGCCGGCTCGCACCGTCGATCGAGGCAGCGTCCTCAAGCTCGATCGGGATCGCGGCGAGGAAGGGCCGCAGGATCACGATGGTGATCGGCAGCTGGAACGCCACCTGCGGGATGATCACGCCGAGGTGGGTGTTGGCCAGCGACAGGTCGCGCAACATCAGGTACAGGGGCAGGATTCCGGCCGCGGCCGGGAAGAGCAGCCCGAGCGTGAAAAAGGTGTATAGCCCTTCCCGGCCGCGGAATCTGTAGCGCGCCAGCACGAAGGCGGCGCACACGCCCAGTACCAGCACGCCGATCGTGGTGCTGACGGCGATCAACGTGCTGTTGAAGAGTTCTCGCCAGAACTCCGAGCGGGTAAGTACGTTGGCGTAGGTGTGCCAGACCCACGGATGGGGCAGAGCCGCCGGGTGCGCGGCGATCTGGCCGGTGGTGCGGAACCCGCCGAGGATCACGTACACCACCGGTGCGATCGACACGCCTGCCACCGCGAGCGCCAGCCCGTAGGTGACCGGGCTGCTCCACCGGAACGGGCGGCGTCGTTGAGTACTTGTGGACAGTGCTGCGGTCGTAGCCAAGGTCAGTTCACCCTTCCGGTCTGGGCGCCTTCGATGTCACGGCGCAGCACGAAGCGCTGGAATATCACCGCCGCGATGAACGAGATGACGAAGAGGATCACGGCCACCGCGTTGCCGTAGCCCCACTGACGCTCGTTGAACCCGTGATCCACCATGTAGGTGGCCATGGTGTTGGAGGCGCCGAGGGATCGGACCGCGGGCGTCGAGGCCACCCAGACCACGTCGAACACCTGTAGCGAGCCGATCATCGACAGGAATACCCAGATCCGGATCGTCGGGCCGAGCAGCGGGATGGTGATGCGGCGCTGGGTCTGCCACCAGCTCGCGCCGTCGATCGCCGCCGCCTCGGTCAGTTCGTTCGGGATGTTTGACAGGCCGGCGAGGAAGAGAATCAGCGCGAAGCCGGTGTACATCCAGGTCAGGATGAACAGCATGGTCCAGATGACGACCTTCAGGTTGGCCAGCCAGCCGACCACCAGACTGCCCAGCCCGATGCTGTTCAGCACGGAGTCGGCGGCGCTGCCCCGCAGGAGGATGAGCTGCCACATGATGCCGACGGTGACCGGGGCTAGCACGTACGGGACGAAGACCAGCATGCGGAACACCGCCCGCCCGCGAAAGCGGCGGTTGAGCAGTAGCGCGATCCCGAGGGCAAGCGGTCCCTGGATCAGCAGCGAGCCGATCAGGATGATGGCGTTGTTGCGCAGCGCGTCCAGGAAGATCCGGTCCCGGAAAGCGCCGTATGGGCCGAAGTAGTTGTCCAGGCCGCGGAACTCGGTGGGCCAGCCGTACCCGCTCCACTTGTAGAGGCTGTAGTAGATCGCGAACGCTATCGGTGCCAGCACGAACGTCGTGAAGACGATCACCGCGGGAGCGCTGAGGCCGACGATTTCGTACCATTTGCGGCGGGTTCGGGCCGCCCGGGTGGGCCCGCCGGGCCGGAGCCCCGCCGGCCGCGCGAGCGCGCGGTCGGCGAGGTTCACGGATGATTCGGTAGCCGTCACCGCGCTGTTGCCTTCTTCAACGCGTCGACGACACCTTGGGGGCCGCCCTTGCCGGCGAAGATCGCGACGATCGCGTCGTTCATCGCGGTGCCGGCGGTGGAGCCGAACGAGGTGTCCAGCCAGAGCTGGACGCCGCCGGCCTGCTGGGTGGCCTGTGCGATGGTCTGCAGCACCGGATCGGACAGGCCGGTCTCGGAACCCTTGACAACCGGGATGCCGTTGCCGGTCGCGGCATAGCCCTTCTGCACGTCGGGGCTGACCAGGTACTTAAGGAACTCGACGCACTCGGGCGGTGCGTTCTTCGAGCACGCGAACCCGTCGCCGCCGCCCATCTGCGCCGTCTGATTACCAGCTCCGCCCGAGACCGAGGGGAACGGGAACCAGCCGAGGAAGCTGGGCTCCTGGTTGTCCGGCGTCAGGGTGCCCATGACCGAGCCGTCCCAGGAACCCATGAGCTCCATCGCGGCCTTGCCGTTGGCGACCAGGCCGGCCGAGCTGCTCGCGCCGCTCTGACCCGGGGTGGCGAGGAAGTCCGGCTGGAACGGCTTGGTGGCGATGAACGCCTGCAGGTCCTGGCCGGCCTTCACGAAGCATGGGTCGTCGAACTTCTGGTCGTTCGACGCGGCGGCCAGCGCGCTGGAGCTGCATTCGCGCAGGGCGAAGTTGTACCACCAGTGCCCGGCCGGCCACTTGTCACCGGCGCCGACGGCGATCGGGATGGCGCCGATGGCCTTGAGCTTGGTGACGTCGGCATTCAGGTCGTCGAGCGTGGCCGGCGCGCTGGTGATGCCGGCCTGCGTGAAGAGCTTCTTGTTATACCAGAAACCTTCGATGCCGAAGTCGTACGGCAGGCCGTATTGCTTGCCGTCGACCGACCAGATGCTGGCGGCGGCCCCGATGCTGGCGACCTCGGTCTTGGTTTGGGCGGTGATGTCCTTCAGGTAACCGGACTGCACCTGCTCGGCCATCTCGCCGCCGCCCCAGGACTGGAAAATGTCCGGCGGGTTGCCGCCCAGCAGGGCCGCCGGAATCTTGTTGCGTTGCAGATCATTCGTCTCGATCGCCGAGATCTGAATGGTGACGGTCGGGTGCAGGGCGTGGAAGTCGTCGGCAACCTTCTGCCAGTACGCCTTCGCCGGGCCCGCCTTGTTGGCGTTGTGCCACCAGGTCAAGGTGACTGGGTGTGAGTACAGGTCACTCTTGCTCTGATCGTTGCCGGTGCCGCTGGAACATGCGCTTGCGACAAGAGTGGTCGTGGCGACCAGCGCCAAGACGGCGCCGAGGCGGCGCTTGTTCGTCATGGTGTCTCCTTGGGGTTGTCGCTGACTTTGCTCGGGCGTGCGCCGAGTTTTACAGGCTCGAAACCTCATGTCAATCGTTTTCGATAACGGTTGCGAAACCTGGCCGAGAGCCAACTATGATCCCTACGTGGAGTTTTCCCATCGCGTGAAGATGTCCGATGTCGCCCGAGCAGCCGGTGTCTCGGTGGCGACCGTGTCGAAGGTCGTCAATGGCCGCTGGGGCGTGGCGCAGACTACCGTTGACCGGGTTCAGCAGGTCATCGAGCAGCTCGGGTACGAGGCGAGCCTGGGCGCGCAGAGCCTCCGTAGCCATCGCACCAACGTTCTGGGGATCCTCGTCGCCGAGTTCGAGCCGTTCTCGACCGAATTGCTCAAGGGAGCCTCGTCCGCGGTGGCGGAGACCGACTACGAGCTGCTCGCCTACACCGCCGGTGCCCGCGGAGCCATGGTCGGGTGGGAGCGACGCTCGCTGGCCCGCCTGTCCGGCTCGCTCATCGATGGGGCCATCCTGGTGACGCCGACGGTGGTCGAGACCAAAGGTGACTTCCATGTGGTCGCGATCGATCCGCACACCGGGCCGTCCGGCATGCCGACCATCGACTCCGACAATCTCGCCGGGGCAATGCTCGCCACGAATTACCTTCTCGGCCTCGGCCACAAGCGCATCGGCTTCATCGGCGGCCGTCCGGACCTGGAGTCGGCCCGGCTTCGTGAGGCCGGTTTCCGCAAGGCGATGGCGGAGGCGGGCGTCAGCGTGGACGAGGCTCACGTGTGCGTCGGCGGTTATCGCACCGAGACCGCCGAAGGACCCGCCCGTCAATTGCTCAGCCGCGCCGACCGCCCGACCGCCGTGTTCGCGGCCAACGACCTCTCGGCGATCGCCACCATCACGGCCGCGCGCGGGCTGGGCTTGGCGATCCCAGACGACCTTTCGGTGATCGGCTTCGACAACGTGCCGGAGTCGGCGCTGGCATCCCCACCACTGACCACGATCAAGCAGCCGCTACAGCAGATGGGCGCCGAGGCGCTGCGGATGCTGGTCGATCTCATCAACGGGGTCGAGCGCGATCCGCATGTGCGCCTGCCCACGGAACTGGTCGTACGCGCTTCGTGCGCGCCGCCGCGCTGAGCCGGATTCGATGTCGTTGTCCCGCGTGCGCACGGCCCGATCAGCCGCGCGCCTCAGGCGGGATACGCGGTGATCGCCTTGGCGGCCTTGCCGGCGCGGTAGCCGATGTAGAGCTGGAACAGTCCGAGCAGGATCAGCCACAAGCCGATGACCCACACCAGCACAATCAGGGTTGGTTTCGGCCAGAACAGCAGGATGAGCCCGAATACCACGTTGAGAATGCCGATCACCGCGGGTGCGACCCGCTCGTCATCACCGCGTGTCACCGCGGCGATCGCCTCCGCGGCGCCGCCGATGACCCAGATCAGTCCGACGATGATCGAGAACGCGCGCAACGTGGCGTGCGGGTTGGCCATGACGATGATTCCGGCCGCGATGTAAAGCACTCCGGCCAGCGCCCGGAGCGCACGATGGCTCCCGCTCACGGTGCGGTCGACCGCGGCGCTGGCCAGCCGGGCGAGGCCAACCAGAACCAGACCGATACCGAGCAACACGGCGATCACCAGAAGCGTCCCGCTCGGCCACACGATCAGCACGATTCCCAGGATCAGCGTTGCGATACCGCTGGCCACCAGGGCGCCACGCCAGTCGCGGAGGATAGCGGCCGCCTGTGACTGATTGATCATGCGAACCTCCCCATCGAAATTCGCCGTCGCAATAGAGCGGCCGGATTTCCTGATCATACCTAAACACCATGATGTGGTGGGATAGATGGGATTTCGTCCCGAAGCCGCCAGTTCACCCTCGGGCGCATCCGGCCATTGAACGCTGACCGTGGGATGAAGCGGGTAAGTGAGATGCACCCGATGGGTGCGGATGTAACCATGGATCGATTGGCCGATACTCCACGCCACGCGGGGGCGTCATGGCAGGCAAATCGATCACTAACGTGATCACGGACCGCCGGTTCAAGTACGGCGTCATCGTCTTCTGGCTCATCGTCGCGGCGGCCGCGTCGGTGTTCGCGGGCAAGCTCGGCGACGCCGAGAAGAACGACGCGAAGTCGTGGTTGCCCGGTGGCGCCGAGTCGACGAAAGTGCTCGACAAGCAGGCTGCGTTCCGGTCGCCGAATACGATCCCGGCGGTCATCGTTTACCAGCGTGGCTCCGGCCTCACTCCGGCCGACCTGGCCAAGATCAAGGCAGACGGTGCTCAATTCGCGCAGAACCGGAACATCGACGGCCAGATCACCGGCCCGGTCGCGTCTCGCGACGGACAGGCCGCCCAGATCGTCGTGCCGCTGGATCTCGGCCCGGACGGCTGGTCCAAGGCGGCGAGCGAGGTCGAAGCCATGAAGGCGCGCGCGACGGACGGGGCCGCCGGGATGACGGTGCTCATAACCGGCCCGGCCGGATACGCCGCCGATTCGTCCGACGCCTTCGAGGGCATCGACAGCACCCTGCTTCTCGGGGCGGTGGTGGTGGTCGTCGTCATCCTGCTGTTCACATACCGCAGCCCGGTGCTGTGGATGCTCCCGGTGTTGTCGGCCGGCGTCGCGCTGGTATGCGCTCAAGCAGTCATCTACCTGCTTGCCCACTATGCCGGCCTGGTGGTCAACGCGCAGAGCGCCGGCATCCTCACGGTCCTGGTCTTCGGGGCCGGTACCGACTATGCCCTGCTGCTGGTAGCGCGCTACCGCGAGGAGTTGCGCCGCCACCACGACCGGCACGACGCGATGTCGACCGCTCTGCACCGGGCCAGCCCGGCGATCATCGCAAGTGGGTCAACCGTGGTTATCGGCATGCTGTGCCTGATAGCGGCGACCACCAACTCCACCCGGGGGCTCGGCCCGGTGGCGGCGATCGGCATCGTCATCGCTCTGGCCTGCATGCTGACTCTGCTGCCGGCGCTGTTGGTCGCGGTGGGCCGCTGGATCTTCTGGCCGGCGAGGCCGCGAGAGGGTTCGCCGGAGCCGACCGCGACCGGACGATGGGCTCGCGTCGGTGCCACCATCGCCCGATCACCACGCCGGACCTGGATCGTCACCGCGTTCGTCCTGGCCGCGGTCGCCGTTGGCATCACTCAGCTGAACGCCACCGGGCTCACCAACAAGGAGTCGTTCATCGGTACGCCCGAGTCAGTGACCGGTGAGGAGGCCCTGGCCCGTCACTTCCCGGCCGGGGCCGGCAGCCCGGTCGCGGTGGTCAGCAACGCCGCCAACGCCGACCAGGTTCGTACAGTGGTGGCCGGGACCGAGGGCATCGACTCGGCCTCGGTGACCGAGCCGGTCAGCGCGAATGGGGTCGGCTACCTGCAGGCGACGCTGACCGATCCGCCGGACAGCGACGCCGCGTACCAGACCATCGACCGGGTGCGCGATCGCGTCCACGCGATTGACGGCGCGGACGCTCTGGTCGGCGGCAATACGGCGGTCAACCTCGACGTACAGCGGGCGGCTCAATTCGACCGCAATGTGATCATCCCGACGATCCTGATCGTCGTCTTCATCATCCTGGCGATCCTGCTACGTGCGGTCCTGTCGCCGCTGCTGCTGATCGGCACCGTGGTGCTGTCGTTCGCCGCGGCACTCGGCGCGAGCGCGCTCGTCTTCAAGTATGTTTTCGGCTTCGGAGGGGCGGATACATCCTTCCCGCTGTTCGTCTTCGTGTTTCTGGTGGCGCTCGGCATCGACTACAACATCTTCCTGATGACCCGAGTGCGGGAAGAAACCCCGGCGAACGGCACCCGCCGTGCGTCACTGATCGGGCTGGCCGCGACCGGCGGTGTGATCACCTCCGCGGGGCTGGTGCTGGCCGGTACGTTCTCCGTTCTCGCGACACTTCCGCTGGTGGCGTTCGCCGAGATCGGCTTCGCGGTCGCACTGGGCGTGCTGATCGACACCATTGTGGTGCGCTCGGTCCTGGTCACCGCGATGAACCTGGATGTCGGCCCGCGGATCTGGTGGCCGAATCGGCTCGCCTCGGTCCCCGACGTGGAACCCACGGCGGCGTCCGACCTGGTTCAGGCAACCCGGTGAGATGTCAGCCGGGGCGCCTGCCCCGGCCTGGGGGAACGATCCATACCGGCGACCGGCCTCGATCCAGCATCGCTGGGCGGTTGCGTGGCCCGGCTAGCCTTTTGCGGTGCCAGGAGCCGGCTCGCAACGAGCAGCGCCAGCCAGGTGAGGAGACGCAATGTCCCAGCAACCGCAGACCCAGCAACCGCAGACCAGCGTTCCGTTCGATCGGCAGGATCAGCTACAGCAGATCCAGAGCGGCCTCATGGACGGTGAGCGGATCATCGCCGTGTACGACGCGATCGGTACCGGTACTGGATTCATGGGCCTGACCGATCGCCGGGTGATCGTGCAGGACAAGTCATTCGTGGGCAAGAAAGTCGCGATCACCAGCATTCCGTACTCGAAGATCACCAGCGTCAGCGTGGTGAGCAACAAGTCGTGGGCCGGGTCGTTCTTCTCAACCGGTTCGATCGCGGTGCACGTGGGAACCCAGACCTACGAAGTCGACTTCCGGGGCAATCAGAAGAGCCACCACGTGCACAACATCATCCTGCATTACATCGCCCGATGAGTCGCCTCCAGCCGCCGCCGAACGCCCCGGTCAGTCCTCGTCTGTGACCGGTACGACCTTGATCGAGATGAGGGCCATCGACTCCTGAGCGCGTGCCAGCGCCTCGGCAACGGTGCCGGCCTTGACGCTGGCCACCGCGATGCGGTCCCAGGAACTCCGCAGCGGGTGGGTGCGGTCGCCGGGGTGCACCACCACGTTGCAGCTGATCACGCCCGGAACGGCCGCGGCCTCGTCGTGCCCGTCGACGCTGACCACTTCTCCCGGATCCGCGCAAAGGAACCAGACGGCGCCGCCGTGCGCGGCGGTCGCGGGCAGGTCGACGGATATCGGCCGGCCCATCAACACCTCGAAGTACGCCCGCATGATGTCCACCGGGTAGCAGTGTTCGATCAGCTCAACGATCAGGTCCCCGGGCATCCGCCCGGCGCACTCGACCAAGTACGGCATGCCCCCGGAGACGATCCACTCGCAGTGCAGGAAGCCGGAGCGGAAACCGACCGCGTCAGTGACCCGGCGAGTCTCGGCCAGCAGCCGCTCGGCCAGCCCGGGATCGATCTGAGCGGGAACGGTGTGGCCCACCTCTACCGGCCGGGGACCGTCGTAGAGCACCTTGCCAGTGACGTTCCCGAACAGTTGCTCGCCGTCGCGGACGAGCATCTCCACGCTGTACTCCTCGCCCGCGATGTATTGCTCGACGAGCATGCGCAGCGGGATGTCCCGGTCCGGGACGAACACGCCCTCATCCTGCTCGATGGCCTGCTTCCAGGCAGATTCGACATCGGCCGGGTCATGCACGATCAGGGTGCCGACGGCGGCCTGCCGGTTGGCCGGTTTGACCACGATGGATCCGTGTTCGCGCATGAACTCACGGGCCGGCTCCGGACCGTCCAGCTCTCGCGATGCCGGGTTGGCGATGCCCGCTTCGCCGGCCACCAGGCGCAGCAGCCACTTGTCGCGCAGAATCTCGGCGGCACCGAGCGAGGCACCGGGAACGCCGTACCGCTCGGCCAGCCGCGCCGCGAAGGTGACCGAATACTCCAGAGCCGGAATCACGCCGACCACGTTCATGTCTCGGTACCGGTGGTAGAACCGGTCGGCGGCGACCTCAGTCTGGTACTCGAACGGCAGCATGCCGCGGATGGCCGGCTTGGCGGCCGGGTCGAGCGCGGCCGCGACGTCCCGCTTACGGGCGACGTCCGGCTCCTCGACCCACAACAGCGAGCCGTCCGGCATGAACGTGGCCAGGGCGTCGCGTATCGATGCGGTGAACCCGACAATCAACATGGTCGGCGCGCCACCGGCGATAAAGTCGGCTTCCTCGGTCATTGTCTTCCGTCCTTACGCCCGGCAATCGAGCGGGCCATCGGGTAGGGGCCTGGCCACGACTCGCCAGCCTGTCAGCGTATTCAAAGTTTTACAAGTCCCGATTCCGAGTTGTCGGCACGCCGCAAGTCCGCACAGCATCCGGAAAGCGAACGCTCAGTGGTCTAACGGCGGGCGGAAATGTCTGACTAACCACGACATGCCAACGGAGTTCGAAGAAACGCCTGTCATTTGTTGTTCCCGCAGGTCGACGCGCATAGACCATTGTCGCTATGCTCTCCCCGGCCGGTGACCCTCCGGCTCCGCTCGGTGAGAGAGGATGCGATGACGCATACAAACTCCGTCCCACACGACGACGGCTATCTGATCGTCGTTTCCAGCCTGGGGCCGAGTTCCCGGTTGCCGTTCTTCGAGACGGTCTCGTCCCGCTACCCGATCTGGCTGTTCGTCGGCGGGGCCGGGCGAGCGCCAGAGCCGAGCTGGGAGCTGCCCTACATCGCGGGGCATACCTCGGTGGATACGTTGGACGCCGAGGCCATGCTGGCCGCCGCCCGCAAGCTGGCCGAGACCGCGACCATTCGCGGCATCATGTCCTATGACGAGGCGCGCATCGAGGCGACCGCCAAGGTGGCCACCGCCCTTGGGCTGCCGACGTCGTTGCCCGAGTCGATCGGCCGCTGCCGGGACAAGCATCTGACCCGGCAGGCACTTGACGCCGCGGGCGTACCGCAGGCCCGATCGGTCGCGGTGCGCTCGCTCGGTGAGGCGATCGCCGAGGCCAACCGCATCGGGTACCCGGTCGTGCTCAAACCGCGCAACTTGGCCGCCAGTTTCGGCGTCATGCGCGCTGATGAGGACGCCGATGTGACCGCGGCGTACGCGAGCGCTCGCAACACCACATTGCCGGAGGCGCCCGAGTACTACGAGGACGGTGTCCTGGTCGAGGAGTTCCTCGACGGGGATGAAATCAGCGTCGACTCGGTCTGCTTCAGCGGCCGTATCGAGCCGGTAGCGATAGCGCACAAGCGCACCGGTTTCCCGCCGAACTTCGAGGAGATGGGCCACCTGGTCCACGGCGACGACCCCCTGCGCCGCGACGCCGTCCTTCGTGATGTGGTGATCCGTGCTCATCAGGCGGTCGGATTCGACACCGGCGTCACCCACATCGAACTCAAGCTCACCTCCCGGGGCCCGCGCGTCATCGAGGTGAACGCGCGGTTGGGCGGCGACCTGATCCCGTACCTCGGCCGGCTGGCCGGCGGCCCGGACCTGGAGTTGGCCGCGGCCGACGTGGCGTGCGGCCAGACCCCAGATCTTGGGCGCCACGCCGCCCGGGTCGCGGCCATACGTTTCTACTATCCGGACTCGGACATACAGGTCGAGGACGTCAAATTCGAGAAGACTCTGCTTCCGCAGAGCGTAGAGCGCGCCGTGGCACTGGCCGACCCCGGTCAGCGGATGCTGCTGCCGCCCCGGGGATCGGCTTGGGAGAGCCGCTTGGCCCAGGTGGTGGTCGTCGAGGACACCGAGGAGGAGGCCATGGCGGCGCTGGATAGCGCGACCAAGGCGCTGCTGGTCTCCACGACCGCCACGGAGGCATCATGACGGCCACCGAGACCGAGGAGGTCGAGAAGGTCGGCGCGCTGGCCACGTTCCGGGAGATGCCCGGTGCCGCCAGGCTCTTGCTGCTCGGCGTGTTCGTCAACCAATTCGGTGCGTTCCTGCAAGCGTTCCTGGTGCTGTACCTGACCCATCGCGGGTTCTCCGAAACGCACGCCCTGTACGGCATGGGCGCGTACGGCTTCGGCGCGGTCATCGGCCTGCTCTTCGGCGGTGGCATGTCCGACCGGCTTGGACCGCGCCGGACGATCATCGTCTCGATGGTCGCCTCGACCCTGCTGCCGATCGCAATCACGCTGATGGACAGCTATACCGGCATCCTGGTGGTGGCCGTGCTGGCCGGTGCGATGGCGCAGTTGTACCGGCCCGCGGCCGGTGCGATCCTGGCCACGCTCATCCCACCGGCGCGCCAGGTGATGGCGTTCTCGATGAATCGCATCGCGCTCAACCTCGGCGTCGCGCTCGGTCCGTTCCTGGCCGCCGCCCTGATCACCAGCGATCACTGGGACGTGCTCTTCTGGGTCGACGGGGGTACCGCCTTCCTGTACGTCATCATCGCGTTGCTGTTCCTCCCGCATGCCGGGGGAGAGGCGGCCGAGGACGGGGCCGGGTCGTCCTCACGCACCCACTACTGGAACGTGCTTGGTGACTGGCGATACGTCGTGTTCATGTTCGCGGTGCTCACCAACGCACTGATCTATATCCAGAGCTTTTCGGTGCTTCCGCTGACATTGAAGGACCGCGGCTACAGCGAGCACGTGTTTAGCTGGATCCTCACCATCAGTGCCACCGTGCTGATCTCCTGCGAATTGCTGGTGACCCGGTTCACTCAGCACTGGCAGCCCCGGGTCGCGGCCTCCGTCGGCCTGGTGCTGCTGGGCCTGGGGCTCACCGCGTACGGCCTTCCGTTCGGCGGCATCGCCATCATCTTCATCGGCGCCGGTGTTGGCGTGATCGGTCAGATCATCGGTGGGCCGAGCATCTTCGCCTACCCGGCCAAGGCCGCGACCGTCGGCGCCACCGGGCGATACATGGGTGCCTTCTTCGCGATGTTCGGGCTCGGCCAGGCATTGGGCCCGATGATCGCGGCTCCGGTCTACCACGCCATCGGCGGGCATATCTGGTACATCGCGGGCGTCACCGGCCTGATATCGGCTGTCAGTGCCTACGTCGGTATGGCCGGACGCCCGCGAGCGGCCGTGGACGACGAGGTCGGCGCGGTGGCCGGGGCCGAGCCGATCGATGTCGAGGGGATCGAAGCCGAGGAACGCGAGGTGGACGCGCTGGAGGCAGGGGGCAGCTCATGAGCGGAACCGCTTTGCTGATCACGCCGCCGCCGACACCGAATGGGCCGCTGCACGTCGGGCACCTGTCCGGCCCGTACATCGCTGGCGACATCGCCGCGCGCGCGGCACGTGCCGCCGGCCGTGACGTGATCACGCTGTGTGGCCTGGACTCGCATCAGAACTATGTCCTCGCTCGCGCCGACTCCGACGGTGTGCCCCCGGCCGAGGCGATCGCTCGGTACGGCGGTTTCATTCGCCGGGCGATGGCTTCCGCCCGTATCTCGTATGACCTGTTCCTGGAACCGTACGGTGACACCGACTATCAGTCCGGCGTCGCCCGGATGCTGACCGAACTGGTCCAGCGCAAGGCGGTGTCGGTCGAGGACGTAGTCCTGTCCGCGTGCGCCGGCTGCGGCCGGGTGCTGCACCATGCGCGTGTCGGCGGTACCTGCCCGGTGTGCGGGCAGGGCGCAGGGGGCGGTACGTGCGAGGGCTGCGGGTCCTTTCTTACCGCGGCCACGCTCGTCGACGCGGAGTCAACCTGCTGCCGGGCGGCACCGGAGCCGATTACCGTCGCGGTACCGGTGCTCCGAATGGAGCAATTCCGGACCACGCTCGCCGAGGTCTGGGCGCGGGCACAGGTGCCCGGCCGGGTGCGAGCACTCTTCAACGGGTACCTCGATGAAGGCCTCCCGGACGTGCCGCTGGCTTATCGAACCGACTGGGGCATCCCGTGGTCCTGGGACGGTCGCGAGTACCGCATCGACGTCTGGGCCGAGATGGCGCTGGGATATCTGTTCGCGGTGCCAAGGCACGTCAGCGGCGACTCCCCATCGGACCTCGGAGCCTGCCTCGAAGGCTGGACCGCGATCGGCGAGGTCTGGCACTTCTTCGGCATTGACAACGCGTTCTACTACGGAGCCATGATACCGGCGCTGCTCGCCGCTGCCGGCCTACCGACCGGCAGGCTGGCTGGGTTGGTAGTGAACGAGTTCTATCGGCTCGACGGGCTGAAGTTCTCTACCAGCCGCAACCACGCGATCTGGGCGCACGAGTTTCTCGCCGGCGAGGACCCGGCCGAAGTGAGGGCCTACCTTGCGTGGAACCGGCCGGACCGGGCTTCCACCGACTTCACTCTCGACGGCTACCGAGCGTTCCTCGGCATGCTCCGCGCCGCTCGGTCCGCAACCGTGACGGGGCTGCCCAGTGATCTCGTCGCCGCCGAACTGGAGCGTGCGACGACGGCCCTGGCACTGGACGCATTCGATCCGCCGCTGGCGATTCGCTGCCTGATGAACGCTCTTGCATCAGCGCCGGAACGGGCCGGTGCCGCACTCACGACGATCACCGGCGACCCGGTCTAGCGGAGCGGGCCCGGTTCCCTTCACTGGCAGGAGCAGCACACGTGCACATATTGATCCTCAACCGCTTCGCGCTCAAGTTCGTGCCGTACCGCGAGTACATCGATCCGGCCGATTCGCTGGTCCTCGTCACCAGCGCCGGCGGCGTCAGCACCGATCCGGAGCAGCGTGCTCGCGATCTGGCCGGATACGACCAGGCGATAGTCCTGGATGACTATTCGACCTCGGCACACATGGAGCAACTGGCTCACCGGCTGAACGCCGAGCGCAAGTTCGACGCGATCGTGAGCATGTCCGAGTTCGACCTGATGACCGCGGCGCGGCTGCGCCGGGCATGGGGAATCGGCGGGCAGACCGTGGAAAGTACTCTCGCGTACCGGGACAAGTTGGAGATGAAGCGGACGCTTGCCGCAGCCGGCGTACCGGTCGCGCCATTCGCTCCGGTTGACGACGCCACCGGCCTGCTCAAGGCGATCGATGATCTGGGGCTGCCGATCGTGGTCAAGCCGCGCCGGGGAGCCTCCTCGGCGGACGTTCGGGTGCTGCGCACCGCGGCGGACGTGGACAGGTTCCTGGGACCCGGTACGCCGCTGCTCGGCGACACTCCGGCCGACATGCAGGCCGAGGCGTACATACCGCACGAGATGTACAACGTGGACGGCCTCGTGGTCAACGGCGAGTTGCGGCTGGGATGGCCCTCTTACACCACGAACGGTCTCGGGTACCTCGAGGGCGTCGGCCAGATCATCGCCGCTCTGGAGCCAGGGGAGTCGTGGCAGAACGAGCTGATGGATCTGATCCGCCGCGTGCTCAAGGCGCTGCCGACGCCGGCGACCACGCTGTTTCACGCCGAGGTCTTCCGTACTCCGGACGGACGCCTCCTGCTCAACGAAATCGGCTGCCGGATCGGCGGATCGCGGATTTGGGACGAATTCCGGCTGGCCTTTGAGGTGGATCTTATCGGCAGCTGTATCAAGGCGATGTACGGGCCGGACCGGGACGTTCATATAGCTGTCGACAAGCCGCTGAGGCAGAGCGGCTGCGTTTTGGTGATGACGCCGCCCGGCAAGGTGGTTTCGCTTCCGGAGAAGTGTCCTATCCCTAATGTCTGGATTTACGATCCGTACGTCGCGGTCGGTGACGTAATCGCCGCGCCCGCCGACGCGATGGATGCCGTTGCCGCGTTCGTGGTTAAGGGAGATTCACGGGCTGAGGTCGAGGCGACTCTTGCGCAAGCAACGACCTGGTTCCAGTCATCGATACAGCTAGAGCCAGTCTCGTAAGAGGGCACCGCACAACAACTCCAAAGCCGTCTCTCATGTTTCGCGGGCACGGATTCCGTGGTCGGCGAGCCTGGATCGGTCCGATTTGCACGCTTTGTCAACCTGGCCGAACGGCCAGACATCGACAATTTCCTGGCAGTGTTCCGGCGTTGATGCCGGGCGAATTGAGCCGATAGCGACCGCTATTGGTAGCGGAACGGGCGTGACCGGTTTTGGCGCTTTGCCGCGAGCATCGTTAATTCATCGGAATTACCGGCAGTTGATCGAATCATGGAAATGCTTGAGCATGACGCTTGCATTGACGCAAGCGAGATTCGAGGAGATCCATGCGCTCATTTGATCGGGGATCGTCGGAGTCCATCCAGGACGGCGTGCTCCAACTGGTTAGGTGGGAGCAATTCGAGATAAGCGACAAGTTGCCGTTCGGGGCGATGTGGTATTCGGTCGCGCCGGGTTCGAGTTCGCCGCGAGACCAGCACTTCGAGGGTGAGTTGTCGATCGTGCTGAGCGGCACGGCACACGTGGAAGCCGGCGGCCGCATTACCGAGGTCGTCGCCGGCAACGCCTTCCTGCTTGACGGGGGCGAGCCGCATGTCATCCACAACCGCTGCGTTGATCGGTCGCTGCTCATCTTCAGCGCGTACTGGGATCCGGCCGCCACACCGGCGGGCAGCGGCCCAAAGTAGGCAAGGTAATGCACATCTGCGTCCTCGGTGGAGGACTCGCCGGCACGCTGCTGGCCTGGAGGCTACGGCGGATGGGTCCGGGCGTCTCGGTCGATCTGATGACCGGCGGACCGTCAGTCGACGCTACCGCGGTTTCCGGCGGTGGGGTGCGCGGGTACGAGCCCGGCTCACTGCCTCGGGCGTACGCGATCGAGAGCATGGATGAACTGCTGGGAAGCGCGCTGCTGCGGGAGTGGTCAGGGTTCCAGCGGATCGGTTCGACGTACTTGCGGCCATGGTGGCCGGAGGCGGCCGCTGAAGCCGCGGCGCTGCCGACCGGTGCCCGGCTGGCCGACGCGACCGAGCTTAAGGACCTCGGCTGGGCCGGGCTTGGCGCGGAGACCGTCGGAGTGCTGGAGCCGGATGCCGGCCACATCGCGCCCGATGCCTTCCGGCGGGCCCTGCTTGCCCAATTGGCCGGCGAGAATCGGGTGCGGATCATCACGTCTCCAGCCCGTCCGGTCGCCGGGCTCCCGGATGGACCGCCGCGATGTCAGGTGGATGGTGCGATCCGTGCGTACGACCGTGTGGTGATCGCCGCCGGCGCGTGGACACCGGCCCTGCTGGCCGGGATGGGCGTACCGCGCGAGCATTGCGGCCAGGTCAAGGGAATCCAGTACGGACTGTTTCCGGCCTCCGGCGCACTGCCGACGTTCTTTGTCGACGAAGCGACCGGGCTGTATGGGCGACCACTCAGTCCGCGGGCCATGCTTCTCGGCGTACCGATCACCGAGTACGGCGGCCCGGCCGACGGTGGCGCGCCGGAGCCCGACCTGGCCGAACGGGCGAGCGCCCTGGCCGCGGACCGGTTGCCGCACCTGAAGCTGGGCGTCGCGTCGACCGTGACCCGATCGGCGGACTGCTATCGGCAGCCCTTCACGCTGACCCTCGCGCCGGTCGACCGGCGGAGCGGATTCTTCACCTTCACGGGTGGCTCCGGCGGTGCCGCCAAGACCGTCCTGGCCGCCAGCCGCCATGCCGCTACCCGGCTTATCGCAGACTCGGCCGCTCCACGGCCGCGGGCTGACGCGCATACCGGACGCGCCAGCCGGAACACCCCATACGCTCTACGAGAGGGTTAGTCATGACCGAAGCCGCCACCCTGACCGCCCCTGCCGAGAGAAGAGGTACGCCGCACTACTTCGCTATCGGTGTCGGCGCTGGACCGTCAAACCTCAGCCTCGCCGCGCTTTTCCAGGCGCGTACCGATAAGTCCATCGCGCTGTTCGACCGCAAGCCCTCCACCGGCTGGCACGAGAGCTTGCTTCACCACGGCGTACGCATGCAGACCTCCTGGCTCAAGGACCTGGTCTCGGTGGTCGACCCGACCCACCAGCTCAGCTTCCTTAACTACCTGGTGACCGAGGGCCGGCTGTTCGCCCTCTTGAACGCTCAGTTCGACGTCATCCCGCGGCGCGAGTACATGCGATACCTGACGTGGGCCGCGACGCGGCTCGACAACGTCCACTACGGCGTGACGATCGACCACGTCTCGTACTCCCGCGACGGGTTCACCGCCTACTGCGGCGATCGGCCGGTCGCCACCTGCGAGCATCTGGTCCTCGGGGTCGGTACGATGCCGGCCCCTCTGCCCGGGCTGGCGGCGGTGCCCACGAGTCGGTCGTTCGTCGCGGACGACCTGTTCCGGCACATCGACTCCATGAAGGACCACACCGCCGACCCGATAGCCGTCATCGGAGGCGGCCAGACTGGTGTCGAGTGCGTGCTCAGGCTGTTGAGCGAGGGCTTCACCGACATCCGGTGGTACACGCGCAGCACGTGGTTCCAGACCATCGACGACTCGCCGGTGGCCAACGACTTCTACCGGCCTTCACACCAGCAGTTCCTGCACGCGCTGTCCCGGCCGACGCGCCGACGCCTGGTCGAGGAGATGTCGCTGACCGGCATCGCGCTCACCCCCGGTGCGCTGCGCACCCTCTACCAGGCGAATTACGACGGCATGCTGGCCATGGACCGGTTCCCGGTGCAACTGCTGCCGGGCCGCGAGGTCAGCGGGGGCGAACTGCGCGGCGATGACGTGGTGCTCGACGTGGTCAGCGCCGAGCGGCGGGAGGAGCACCGGGTGCGTTACGCGATCGTCGCTTGCGGGCGAATCAACGCACCGATGCCGCTGGACGCCGAGCTGATCGAGCGGATCGATCGGGACACCGACGGCGAGGTACTGGTCGGTCAGGACTACTCGGTGAGCTGGAAGGGGATGAACGGGCACCGCATCTACGCCCTCAACCGGAGCATGTACGCCAACGGTATACCGGACGCGAATCTGACCTTGCTACCGGTACGCGCGGCGATCGTCATGAACTCGATGCTGGGTCGCGATGTCTACACGATCAAAGACGAATTCTCGCCGATCAAGTGGGGCTGAGTGGCATGACCACGATGATGACGGTCGACTACGACGGCCTGGTGTTCCATCCGATCAATGCGAAGCCGGCCGCCGGCGAGATGACAGCCGGTGAGATGACGACTGGGCGCTACCACCAGACTGGCGACCTGGTGTGGGCCGAGATCAGCGGTCCGACGGTCCGGATCGGCCGGCTGGTCGGTTCGGTGACGCCGGACGGTGTGATCAACGCCTCGTACTCGCAGATCATGGCCGACGGCGTGGTGGTCGCGGGTGTGGTGGTCAGCACTCCGACGAGGCTTGACGGTGGCCGGGTGCGGCTGGAGGAGAGGTGGCGCCGCATGGACGGCACCAGCGGCGTCTCGTACATCGACTCAGAGACCTGACCGGCCTGGTCCGCGCTGCGGACGGCGCGGACCAGCCCGTGCGGCCGCCGGCATCGATCGCGTCCGGCGGCCGGAACCGCCGCTGGATCGATCCCGGCTGCCGGAAATGTGAGCAACTTTTGATCGAGTTATCCGCGTGAATATGCCAGACTGGCCGTTGTGGATCGGCCTAGCTGGGTGCCCCAAGACGTAGATATCGACCAACCGAGCGTTGCCCGCGTGTACGACTACTATCTCGGAGGTTCGCACAATTTCGAAGCCGATCGGTTGTTTGCCGCGCGCGTGATCGCCGCCGTCCCCGACATGCGCTGGGTGATCGGAGAGAACCGCGCGTTCCTGCGCCGATGCGTCCGGTTCATGGTGAAATCGGGCATCGATCAATTCGTCGACCTCGGCTCGGGCATTCCGACGGTCGGCAACGTTCATGAGGTGGTCGGGTCGCTCAACGCGTCCGCAACCGTGGTCTACGTCGACCATGACCCCGTTGCCGTCGCCCACAGTCGCGCGATCCTCGACGGCATCCAGACCGCGGTGGCGATCCCCGGTGACGTCTGCTCGCCCAAGGCTGTGCTGGCCGACCCGGACCTCGGGCGGCTGATCGACTTTGACCGCCCGGTGGGGGTGTTGATGAACGCCGTGCTCCACTTCGTACCGGACGATGATGAGGCCGCCGAAATCGTCAGGGAGATCGTCGGGACCGTGGCGACCGGCAGCTACGTGGCGATCTCGCACGCGAGCGCGGACCAGATGCGCGACGGAGCGCAGCAGACTGCGTCGCTGTACAACCGGTCGGTCGCGGCGATGTCGATGCGCAGCCGTGAGCAGGTGACGGCCTTGTTCGGGGATCTCAGCCTGGTAGAACCGGGCGTGGTTCAGATTCCCATGTGGCACCCGGATTCGCCGGACGACCTGAGCCCGCAGGCAGAGCGCTACCCCGGCTACGCGGGCGTCGCCCGGGTCGGGTAGTTCCGTGGAATCCGCGTCGTCGCCGCCGAGGCGCGAGGTCACCAACCTCGCACGCCGTTGGGCTCAGGCGATCGGCGGCATGAACTACGTCTCGCTCAACCGGCGTGAACTGCGTAACTTTCTCGACGACCTGACAGCGCGGCTGAGCCGGGCGGTTCGGGCGCCGGAATTGGACCTGGCCCGGATCCGTGAGGTCGGGGCGGCGATGGTGGAGCGCCACTTCACCGCGCCGCAGGCTCTGGAACAGACCCTGATGATCTTAGGCCAGGAGATGAGCGCCTCGGACGCCGCGATCGTCCGGGATCGATGCCTTGACGTCATGTCGGCGTTCGCCGCGGGGTATACCGACGCGCTGCACGTCCGCACGCTCGTTGAGCAGCAGCGCATCACGGTCGCCGCGATCAAGGCGAGGAAGGATGCCGAGCAGGCGCACCAGGCCAGCGAGACACGCTTCGCCGCGCTGTTCTCCGACGCCGCCATCGGCATCTCCATCGGCACCGTGCAGGGGCAGATCCTGGAAGTCAACCGGGCCATGTGCGAGATGTTCGGGTACGCCCGCGATGAGTTCATCACGCACGGGGTCACCGAGTTCGCTCATCCAGGCGACGCCGACGGCACCTGGGATCTCTATCGCGAGCTCACCGACGGGATACGCGATCACTTCCGCGTGGAGAAGCCGTTCTACCGCGCTGACAGCACCATGATCTGGACCGACCTGGTGGTATCGCTGCTCCGGGACAAGGACGGATCGCCGCAATACATGGTCGCCATGATGGAGGACATCACCGAGCGCCATGAACTGCATGCCCGGCTGCGCCATCAGGCAGTGCACGATCCGCTGACCGGCCTGCCCAACCGTACGCTCTTCTTCGAACGCCTTGAGGCCGCGCTCCGCGGCGAACGGGTCGGCCTGTGCTATCTCGACCTGGACGGCTTCAAAGCCATCAACGACACGGTCGGCCACACCGTGGGCGACGAGGTGCTGGCCGAGATCGGCCGGCGGCTGGCGGTGCAACTCGGCGATGCGCATCTGGTTGCGCGCATCGGCGGCGACGAGTTCGTGGTCCTGGTGGAGGATTGGACCGAACTCGACGGCGCCGTCGAGTCGGCCAGGGCCGCGCTGGATGTGGTGCGAGAACCTCTCCGGCTGGACAACCGGTCGATCGCGGTGACCGCGAGCATCGGCGTGGTCGACCTGCCGTCGGCCGAGACGACCGCCGCGGACTTGATGAAGGCCGCCGACACCACGCTTTATCGTGCGAAGTCCGAGGGCCGCAACCGGTGGGCTCTCTTCGATGCCGGCCAGCACGCCAGGGAGATCACCCGGTACGAGCTGTCCACCGCGCTCCCGGCCGCGCTTGAGGACGGGCAGCTGTTTCTCGAGTACCAGCCGCTCGTAAGCATTCGCGACGACTCGCTGATCGGCGTTGAGGCTCTGGTGCGGTGGCAGCACCCGACCCTGGGCCGGCTCGGACCGGACGACTTCATCGGCATTGCCGAAAGCACCGGCTTGATCTCGTCGCTCGGGCTCTGGGTCCTGCGCAGCGCCTGTTTGCAGGCCCGCGCGTGGCTGGACAAGTTTCCCGATCAGCCGTTGCTCGTGAGCGTCAATCTCGCGCCGCACCAGGTTCGGAATCCGGAGATCGTGGAAGACGTGCGGCGTCTGTTCGCCGAGACCGGAGTCGACCCGGCGGCCGTGCAGCTCGAGCTCACCGAGAGCGCCATCATGGCCAGTTCCGGTGAGCCGCTTGAGACGCTGCGCAAGCTGGCCGGGCTCGGGCTGCAAATAGCCATTGACGACTTCGGTACCGGCTACTCGAATCTCGCCTACCTGCGAACTTTGCCGGTTAGTGCGCTCAAGCTCGCCGGGCCGTTCATCACCGAGCTGAATGACGGCGGCGGATCCGGCCTGCAGGATCAGGCGATCGTACGTACCCTGATCAGCCTCGCTCATACGCTGGGGCTCAGTGTTACGGCCGAAGGCGTGGAGACCAGCGCGCAACTCGAGATCCTTCGGCGGCTCGATTGCGACACGGTGCAGGGCTATCACTTCGCCAAGCCGCAACCGGCCCACGTCATCGAGGATTGGCTGAAGGTTCACGGGTGGCCGGGCGCTCGCACTCCATGATCAAGTGCACGATCTTGAGCACTGGACGCGCTATGGCGACGTCAGGTGCACTGGATCTCGCACATGACCTTCGTCCAATGGCTCGTGTGCGGGGACGGCCGGTGTCTCGTCCTGGAATACCGCGACGGCAAGGCTCTTGTCGTCTCCGGTCTGGTCGTTGACGGTTTCAAGGATTCGTCTTATCGAGTCGGGGGTGGCGTTTCCGGCTCGGATGTAGGTGGCAAGGTCTTCGAAGAACGGGGCGTACGGCTCGCCGGTGGCGAGTTTGAGGATCTTCATGCGCAGGCCGTCGGTTGACAGGTAGATCTCGTCGATCTGGCCGGGTTCGAATGTGGCGGTACGTAGCCGGGAGGCGAAGTCGCTCGCGGTCAGGAAGTCGGTTTCGTTGGCGTATTCGTAGCGGGGGGCCGGTGCGACGACTTCGTGTCGCCGATTGCGGCGGACGACTGCGATGGAGTCGCCGATCTGGCCGATCGCTGTTCCTTTCGGGGTGATGACGGCGACGGCGAGGGTGGTGGCGTAGTCGGCGACGTCCACGTCGTCACCGGCCGCGGTGCGGGTCAGCGCCTTGTTGAGGTCGACGAAGACTGCCGAGATCCAGTCACCAGGGGTTGGGTCGATGCCGGTGCTCGCGAGGTTCATCCCGTGTTCGCGCACGGTCTGTACGGCGGCGGAAGATCCTTTCGCGGAAAGCGGCCGGGAGCCGGCTCCATCGGCCACCGCGAGTACCACGACGTCGTCGATGCACAGCCAGTCGGACGAGTCCTGGCACTCGCGGCCGGTCTTGAGGTGGGACTCGCCGGCGACGGAGGCGCCCATGACATGCCACATGAGGGTTCCTAGGGATGTGCCCATCCGCTTACGCCAGGCAGGGCTACCTGTTCGTTGGCGGCGTTGCGGTCGGCACCGGCATCGTTCGGGCCGTGGCCTTGCGAGGCGGATACGACGCTGAGGGAGGCGGATAGCCACTTGAAGAACTCGCTGAAGTTGGTGCTGCTCAGCGGCATCGGTTGCCGCTGAGCCGAGATCCGCGACAGCTTGTCCAGGTCGGCGGCTTGCCCGACACCGATGCCGAAGACGGATACGCCTTTGGCCGCCTCCACCCGGCGTACTCGTTCGGCGGCGTTGTCGAAGACCGCTCCGTCAGTCGGAGCTCCGTCGGTGATCACGAACAGCCATGGCCGGTAGTACTCCAAACCGGACTGGCGGTAGGCGGCCTTCTGTGAGTCAAGCTGGTCCAGCGCCACGTTCAGGGCGGAGCCAAGCGGTGTGGCGCCGCTCGCGGTGAAACGACGCGGTTGCAGGTCACGTCCTTCGGTGAAGGGGATGGCCACATTGGCCGAGCCGCCGAAGGTGATCACGATGACCTCGGCCCGTTTCTGTGCCAGCTCATCATTTTTGATCTCGTCGCAGAACAGCGCGAAGCCTTTGTTCAACTGCTCGATCGGTTCACCGTCCATGGAGAACGACGTGTCGAGCAAGATCGCGCAAGCGATACGCGGATCCGGGTTGTCCTCATTGACCCTCGGCATGAAGTCCACTGGCTTCTCCTTCTTCTTAGTGCGGTGCGGTCGTTTCAGATGTCGGTTGGTTGGATCGGGTCCAGATCGGAGCCGGAGGCGATGGCGTTCCAGTCATCGCTGAAGCTCTTCTTGATCTTGTCGACTTTGATCGACAGGCTTGTCGCCGCCTGGTAGGACGGGTTGTCCTTTGCCGTTGCCCGGGCACACCCGTTCGCCCGCAGGTCGGACACCCACGCGACGTACTGTTCATCGGCTTGCTCCGAGAGGCTGAGCGCGTTCACGAGTTCGCTTTTGAGGGCTGCGCCGCCACTGACGTCGGACATGTCCAGGCCGCTGGCTTGCTGCGTCTGAGCGCTTCGGTGCTTCCTGGCGGTCGTGAATGCGCTCTCGTCACTTGCGAGATCCGCACACTTCCGAGCGGCGATGATCGCGTTGATCACGTTGTGCCGGTCCACGGCCGAGTTGGTCAGTATCGCGTACATCGCCTGCATCTCGGTTTGCGGATCGTGGGCTGTCAGCGTGCCTATCGTCGGATCGCCGGCACCGTGGGGCACCCCGGCTCCTATCCGGGTAACAAGGGCTGCGATGCCGACCAGGATGGCCAGCACGACGGCCGCGCCCACTAGCCGACGGTGCCACGTGCGGCGTCGACTGGTGACTGGTGACTGGTACGGCCGGAGAATCGATGGCGCCGCCGGTGCGGCCGGTGTCGGTGCGGCCGGAGCCGTCGGTGTGGCCGATGCCAGGCGGGCCATCGGCGGAACTGAGGTCGTCCGCGGTGTGGTCCCGGTGAGAGCTGCCATGGGTTGTTGCGTGATGACGGTTGCGCGTACCTGGTGCGCGCACCAGGGACAGACTTTCAACTTGTCGTGGTAGATGTGCGTGGGATCGGCCTTGCACGTCTTGAGGTGCTGGCTCAGGTACGTGAGTTCCCGGTGCCACTCGGCCGGTTCCGGCCGCCGGTTCGGATCCTTTGCGCCGTCTTCGAAGGTGCGCCGGAACAGGGTGACGAGGGAGTCCGGGAGATGGTTGATCGGGATGGCGCTGGGCCGCGGTGTGAGTATGCCGCCGGTGCGGTGCGCCCAGATGCCCCTGGCCGTGCGGATGCCGATGTCTGGAATCTCGCCGGGGCCGTTCCACACGCCGCGGAACGGATGCTCGCCCTGCATAAGGAGTTGGTAGATGTGAATGGCCAGGGCGAACAGATCGCTTGACGAGTGGCGGACGGTGGCGGCCAGGTTCGCGTGAGCGAGTTCCGGTGGCGTGAATTCGGGCATGCCCACCCGGCAGAGGGTAAGTCTCGCCGGAACTCCGGTCAGCGTACCTGCATGGAGTCGCAATCGATGAGGGTGACCCGGGCTTCGTTCGACACGCGGATGTTGCGGGTGTTGAAGTCAGCCGATGACCACCCCGGCGTCGTGTGCAGCACGCGGGTGCGCCTGAGCCAGGTTCGCGGCGGCGTTGAGCCAGGTAACGCCAATCGAAGTTCGCGGGCCCAGCCACCAGGACCACAGCAGGCCTGTTTGCGAGTCGGAAGGGTTGGTCAGCCCGGTGAACTCGGCGGTCTTGGCTCATGTCAACGACCGACATACGGGAACCCCGACCAGCTGCGACCGAGCCTCGACATGATCGGTGGACCAGGCCACCAGGAGATGAGCCGTTCGGCTCCCGCCAACCCGCCGACCGCTGACCGACCATCGCCGGTAACCGGCGGGATAAGGCCGAAATCGGCCGCTAACGCCGCCTGATGGTGAGATCTTGCACACCGTATACCGGTGCAGGCCGGAACGTCGTAAACATCGCCCTGCCCGCCGGAGCCAAGCTTCCGGCCCAGTACGACCGTGTCCCCTGCACCGGAAGTCAACTTCGAACCAGGACCGAGCGCCACGGCCGGCACCTCCCTCCGGGCCAGGTCCGGATCACGTTGCCCCACGCCGGGGTCCGGCTGCCTTAGCGGCATGCCAACCCAGCGTTGTGCGGAGCTTATGCGATCTGCCCGCCCACATCACGTCCTGACGGACGGACAGCAGCCGACGAGGTCAGTTAGGCTGCGCGACGACCGGCGCTACCCGAGCACACGCGGATCTTGGTGCGCTATTGCTGCCGCGGGCCTCCCTGCGCTCATCAAGATCTCAAGCCTCAGTCGGCGTACCACGGGAACGGGGCCAGGTCCGGTTCGACCCAGCCGGTTCTGGCCGGCACACTCGCCAGCGTCGAGGAACGATAGAAGCGCGTCAGCAGGTTCTTGTGCAGCAACTCCGGGGCGGCGCTGACGAATACATCGAAGTCGTCGGTTCCGCTCTCGTGCGCATGGTGCCCGATGAGCTCGACCCATGCCTGGCTGACGGTAGCGTTGTACTTCTGCGGGGCTCCCGCGTAGCGGGCGGTACGGCGGATGCCTTCGCTCACCAGATCCACCGCGGCGGTGGTTCCAAAGCGGCGCACCGCGAGCCAGGTCAGCTGGACATGCTGGCGGTGCCCGAAACGTTCCGCGGTAACCATCACCTCGGCCATCAGGTCCTCGAAAGCCGTGGGCTTCTCAAACGCCGCTGACATCACGAATCCTCCCCGGTTAGTGCCGCCACGACGGCATGGAAGCCCGCGATTGCCTCGTCCGCCAGGCCACGCAGCGCGCTCTCCTCAAGGTCGGCCAGCGTCTGAGTGATCATGGCGGCAGCCGCCCGACCCGAGGCGGTCAGTTCGATCAGCACGCTGCGGCGGTCGCTGGCACGCACCGCACGCGTGATGTGACCGCGGCGCTCCAGCCGGTCGAGCACGCTGGTCAGGGTCGTCGGGCGCACGCCGGCGGCGGCACCAAGCGCCGAAACGGTACGGCCATGGCCGTCAGCGAGGTTGGCCAGTGCGTTGATCTCCGATGCGGTCAGGTCGAGATCAACCAGCTCAGCCGTAATCAACTGCAGGGTGACGTGGCTTGCCCGCTGAAGGGCCAGCAGCGCCGAATCGCCGGTTGGCGCGGATCGCGAACTCACGATTTCGGATAATACGAAATCGGAGTACTGATCGCAAGGCCCGGGGTTGGGCGCCTCTCGTTCTCTCGTTGATCAAGTGCACGAGCTTGTGCGTCCGACGTCGCCATAGCGCGCCTGGTATCCAAGATCGTGCACTTGATCTGTGCAATGGGCCCGCACCAGCACCGTGATCCGGGTCGCCGTCTCGGCCACCGCAGCGCTGACGGAGTGCCGCTCCGTGATGCCCTGCTGGGCGATCCGGGCCGGCAACCTGGCACCTGGTCCGCTTGTCCGTCAGAACCTGCGGAGTCCGGCATAAGGGAGTCCAGGATGACCCAGATCGAACCGTACGACCAGACAAACCCGCCACCGCTGGGCCGGGCCCTCGGGCGGGTACTGGGCAGAGGGTTGGCGCCGAAGGAACGGGTTCGGGCATTCGGAGAATTCGGTGCGGCCTTGAAGGCTGAGGCAGGTGACTTGTCGAGGTTCGCCGAGCAGGGCGCGGATGTGCTCGAGTCAGCCATCGCTCACATGCCGATCCGCCATGTCGGCGAGTTGCGCGCAGAGTACGGCGCCGAGGGGCAGGCCATGGCGTCCGGCGTGATCGACGACGCGGCGAGATTCGCAGCCTGGGTCTGGACTGCCGCAGGTGTGTTCCCGGCCCCGCCACCGGTCGTGCATGCGGCGAAGGTACTGGTGCACTCGGCCGTCGAGATTCGGATGATCGGCGAGCTCGACGCGATCAGCGACGACCCGGCGCGCCCGCGTGACGGCTCGTGGTTGACGGCTGTCCTCAATGCCTGGGCCGTCGGGCACCCGGTTCCAACGGCGCCTGCCGGAGGTTCCGGCACGTGGCAAGTCGCACTCAAGCTGCGCCAGGCCCACTCCGACCTCGCCTCCCGCAAGGGTCGCATCGCTCGTATCGCCAACCGTGGCCGGGAGGGCTCGGACCTCGTTCGCCAGTTCGGCTTGAGCTACCTCGGTGGCGGAGGCGCGCACGCGTAGGCGATGGCGGCGACATCCGGCATCCCTGTCTGGACCTGTCGGCTGGTCGGTGGTCGGACTGGCCAGCGGGCCGGTATTCGCCACCGCCGGATCGTGGTGGCGGGATGAGCGGCGCATCCGCCGCGTCAGTTCGTTGTGCCTGCTGGGTGGGGTGTTTGTCGCCGAGGCAGGGTACCTGGCGGTCAGCCACCGCCCGGCCGGCCAGGTGGCGTTGATGCTGGTTATCGGGCTGCTCGTGCCGGTATTGCTGGGACGATCAACCGCGGACCAGCTATACGGCATGGCGGCGCTGGTACCGGCGGCGGCGATCGGATTGGGTGGCTACCTCGTCCTGAACAAGCTCCTGGATGTGGCGATTACGCGTGGGGCCTGACCGCCCTCACCGAGTCCGGCAAGGCATGCATGACTCCCGAGCCATGGCCAGGTCCGGTCGTTTCGTCCCGGCCATGACCCCGGAGTTGGCGCATCGGGGCGTCGCGTTCAGTAGATGGTCACGCCGTACGCGTCGGCGGCTTCCCGAACCGGCTGGAAGAACGTGGTTCCACCGGTCGAGCAGTCACCGCTGCCACCCGAGGTGAGTCCGAGAGCCTTCTTCCCGTCGTAGAGCGGTCCGCCGGAGTCACCGGGCTCGGCGCACACCGTGGTCTGGATCAGGCCGCGTACCGTGCCACCAGGGTGACCCCTGTATCGGACAGTCACGTTGAGCGCGGTCACGGTGCCGCTGTGGGTGCCGGTGGTGGAACCGGTGCGCTTGACGGACTCGCCGACATAGGCATCCGCGACCGAGTATCCGCCCGGGTGGCTGAGCGATGAGTTGTCGTACCGGACCAGTGCGTAGTCGTTTCCGGGGAAGCTGTACGAGACGGTCGGGCCGATCAGCGTGGTGTGGCTCGAGTTCGTGTACCAGGTATTGACCAGGCTTCCACAGTGTCCAGCCGTCAGGAAGTAGTAGGTGCTGCCGCTGACCACGTTGAAGCCGAGCGAGCAGCGGTACTGACCGCCATAGATGGCGTCGCCGGCCGACAGCAGCGGTGTGAAAACGCCGGTGGTGTGGTCGATCCGGATCGCGCCGGCATTGACGCTCATGGCCGCGGCACGCTTGAGCGTGGCGATGGCGGACGCGGACACGGTGCTGTCGGCGGTGATGACGACGCGGTCGGCTCCGGGGTCGACGTACCACGAGATTCCGCTGACACCGGATCGTTCCACCGCGGCGCTGACGCTGGCCAGCGCCGCCGCGTTGTACTGCGGCGACGCCGCTGCCGCGCCGGTGGGCAGGGCGACAAACCCGACGGCGATCGCGGCAATGCCGGCGACGAGTAGCCGACGGATGCGGCTGCGTGTGGGGCTGGGGGTGATCCTCACTGGCTGCTCCTCAGGGTCGACGGGATCGGGGTGGATCCCTCGCCATGGCCAGGAGCTGCTCACGGGGTCGGTGCGCTTGAACTCCTGACCGCGATGCCAGCAAGTATCTACATATATCGATTATTGAGCAAGGTGTGCGTACGGAAGTACACCCGGCAGGTCACCGGGCTTGGTGATGACGGCAGACTCACAGGAGATTCATTGACTGTCGAGTGTCGGCACGGCGACGTAGCGGTGCCTCGCGACATCGGCGCGGCGCCAGCGAGCTAACCGCGGTGATCCGGAGACCTGAATTCGGCGGCGAGTTGCTCGCGGCGCTTCCTCGATTGGCGTATGTCTCCGGAACCGTCGAGCCTTCCGTCTGGGTCCGCGTCCATCCGGGTCAGTTCCACGGCATCCGCCGCCGCCGAACCGGTCAGATCGCTTTCGCGAACACCGAGATCCCTCAGCAGGTCCGGGTAGTCGTCGGTGTCGAACTCGCCCGGGAGGCGCTGTCCGAGCAGCGGTGGCACCCCGGAGCCCCGGGCATGCAGTACGGAGAACAGCAGCGCTTTCGTGATTCTCATACCTGCTACGTGCCCGGCCCGCAGTTCCGGAAATCCCAGCGCCAACCGCTAATACATCACAATTGTCCGAGCCGATCACTCGGTGTCGTCGTCGGTCGCCCAGGCGACGCCGTACCCGTACCCACGCTCCAGCCGGACGAAGTCGAGTTGAACCTCGTACGCGCCATCGAGCGCCAGTGGCTCGCCCAGCACCGGGCGGCCGGCCAGTTGACGGGGAGCCATCCGGTCGAGCCGCCAGACGATCCGCGGTGGCCGAGCCGGATCGAACCGGGCCAGGACCCGGACCGCCTCGCAGTCGACCAGCGGCACGACCGCGTAATGCGGCCGCATCGGCGCCCCCGGCGGCAGCCAGAACCGGATGGTGTACGAGTGCTCGGCCTTGTACTGGATCGGGTACGGCAGGATCAGCAGCAGCCGGAAGTGGCCGTCACCGTCCGGCTCGATCGCTTCCACCCGTGCGCCCTGCTGCACATCGGCATACATCTGAACGGGTTCGCTTCGTTGCGGGCCGGCCGGCGGAACGCTGAACCGGATGGCGATGCGATCCAGGCCGTCCCGGGTGGCCACGATCGTGCGCCGTTCGGTGAGTTCCGGAACCGCCGTGTCCAGGCGCAGCAACGACTCGATTCGGCGGACGTACCAGCCCTTCTCCGGATCATCGGTCGGCTCGGACCGATCCTGTGCCAGTTGCGCGAGGCTCTCGTCGACCAGGCGCTCGAAGGCCTGGTCGACCCGGCGCCGCGCGGTCCGCTCGGCGCAGTGCAACTCTGCGGCGAGCAGGATGATCCGGTCGCGCAGCAACCGCCGTTGCCGGCCCGGAGCGCCGCCTAGCGCCAGCGAGATCGCGGTCCGGTCATCGCTGGGAAACGAGGCGGACAGCTCTTCGACCACGCGCCGGACCTTGTGCCGGACGTCCCGGTCGCCGTCGGTCTCGCCGATCCCGAACAGGGCGCGCAACTGCGGGCCGATGCGTTTGCGCAGGTGAACCGCGTCGAGGCCTAAACCGTGGCGGAGCTTGACGTATTCGTCGAGCATCGCTTGCTCGACCATCCCGCGCTCGGCTCGCGCCACAGCGCCCCTCCCGGCGTGAGTCCATCTAGGTGCCCGTATCTGAACTGTGTGGCTGGGCCGCGGCGGGCCCAGAGGGCCTCTGGAGGCCGCCTCGCCCCTGCCGACAGTTCAGCCACAGACACCGGGCCACCCGAGAATGCGCACTGTGGACATCGTTGTCAACCGGCCTTCGGTACCTTCGTGATGACGGTGGTCGTGCTGGTTGCCCAGTCCTGTGCTGGAGCCGGTGTGATGTCCGCGTCACGGCTGACCGCTGCGGCGCCGATGCGATCGAGCACGCCGCGCAGTCCGATGCTGGAGCGCGCGGCACCGCCGGTGCTGCCTGCGGTCGGGTCGGGAGCGCCGGCGAGCAGCGGCCCGAGGTAGAACGGTTCGGACGAGAACTCGGCTTCGGAGACCAGCACCATCAGCCAGTCGGTGACCTTTTGCCCGGGCTCGGGTGGCCGGCTCGCAGGAAGCCGGAACTCGATCGGCCGGCCCTCGTCCGCCCAGCCCAGTCCATACGGGGCGATCTCGTCGCCGGGAAACAGCAACGGATGGACCCGGTACTGGTCGGTCAGGTCCAGCAGTACGCAGTACAGGCTGCGACCGGTCCGATTACGCAGGCGCACTCGTAGCTCCGGCGCGACCCAGCCGTCGCCGTGCCGGTAGTCGAGGCTGATCGCCCCGGTCTCGTCGGGCCGGAGCGCCGGCTGAGCGGCCCAGGCGTCCGGGTGGCTGCCGTGGGGGAGTACCAGCTCGATGCTGACCGCTTCGGCCAGCCGGGACGACGGGTTGCGCAGCCCGCGGATGCGTTGCCACTTGGCGATGTGCTCGATTGCGCGGACGATCCGCCCGGCGTCGACCTGGGTGAGCAGTGGCCAGCGGCCCGCCATCAGCCGGCTGCCGTCGGCTCCGAGCAGAGTGGCGGCGCCGTCGGCCGTGGCGACCTGCAGCGACACCGGTACACCCGGCGCCGCCTCGCGAGCCAGTGAGGAGTTCCTAAGAGCGAGCCGGACCAGCTGATCGGCGGCACTGTCACCGAGCCGGACTCCGGCGGTCGGCAAGGGCGTGCGGGCCAGGACCATCTCGTACTGGCGGCGATTGTCCGGTTCCCATCCGGTCGGACGTACCAGGCTGTGTGAGGTGTGCACCTCGCGCACGACCGCGGTCCGGGGTGGAGCGATCCCATGGACCGCGACGATCGCCGGGTCGTGCGGCGTACCGCCCGCGAAGCCGTGAATCGCCCCCACGTTGATCTCCCAATCCCCGCGATGCCAGCGCAACCGGATGGGCGAGCCGGCCGGCCGTGCCGCGCCGCCCAGGAACGGCTGGTCGGCCAGCGGGCCGGTGGACGGGAAAGCATACGGCGCTTGGCCGGGAACCCGGTTCTGCACGTGGCAGCGCGCCGCGGCGATGAGTTCCCGGTAGGTTGGGACGGTGCCGGCGCGAGCCAGTTCAGCGATGAGGGCGGCGGTGAACGCCCCTTGGACCTGACCGTTCTCGTTCTCGATCTCGTGCGCCGCCTCGCGGGTCGCGCACGCGTACAGCGCCACGTGATCGGCCGGACGGGTCGAGCCGGCATGGCTGTCGCGGAACCGGTGACGCAGTTCGGGCAGCACCTGATCCAGTGGCGGTGGCGCCGCGAGCGGGTAGCAGTGACGGGCGGCGAGAGCCGCGCGCGTCATGCCGCGTGCGTGGCAGCAGTCGAAGACCGCGACCACGTGTGCCCGCTGCGCCGCGACGTTGCGGATCAGGATGTCGATCTCCTTGTCCAGCAAGTCGCCGGCCGCGCCGCCGAGCCGGCTGTCCACCGCCACCAGCGTCTGCATCGTCTTGGTCGGCTCGATCGTCTGGTACTCCGGCCAGACCGGCGCGAGCGAACCGTGGCCACTGAACCAGAACAGTGCGGTATCGCCGCTCGAGGCCCGCCGCAGGTGGGTGCGGAAGCCGTCGATGATGGCCGCGCGCGTGGCCTGCTCATCGCACAACTCCTTGACCAGCAGCCGGTCCGGATCGACCACACTCGTCAGGTGAGTGCGCACCCGATCGATGTCCCGCTTGCAGCCGGCCAGCCGGCGGACCGGCGGCGAGTATGCGTCGATGGCGACCAGTAAGGCATAGACAGAACCCATGGGCGTCGTCTCCTCAATGCGACACCGGGGAGGGCCGGTTGGGGCCCTCCCCGGTTCACCGCGCCCCCCTCTGGCCGCGGCTCGTCGTTCCCCGTTATTCCTCTGACGGACTGTCAGCCGAAGATCATGGTGATCCAGCCGATGATGACTCCGATGCCACCGTGCGTCTCCATGTCGTTTCCTCCCCCTCCGTGGTGGTTAACCACCACGTTTGTGGAGCGGGGAACGAAAAAGGAGGCGTTGCCCGGTGCCTGACCAGGTAGGCAACGGGCAACGGTGCTACCGGGTGCCGGTCGCGTATAGCACTTCGCCGACCCGCAGCCGCGCGGCTTGGATTGACGGCACGCGGCCCCACCGGTTCATCATCCGGGATAGCGTGCGCAGGTCATCGCGCACCGTCGCGGATCGCACCCGGGGGTACGCGTCGAGTACCGGCCCGATGATCGCTGCCGCGATCTCGGGCTCGCCGGCAGCGGCGTGTGCCAGGGCCAGGCGGGCGCCGTACCGGGCGCGTGCCCGCAGCGCGCTCGGTGCCACCCGGGCGAGTTCGGCGGTGAGCGCTCTGGCGGCTTCGGCTGGGCGTCCCAGGTCGTACAGGCACCAGCCGCGGGTCATCGCGACGACGTCGGCGACCGTGGTGGAGCCGAGTTCCGGCCCGGTGGTTGGTCCGGCCCGGTCGAGCAGGACCGCCGCTCGGTCGAGGGCCCGCATACTGGCGCCGTAGTCGCCAGCCAGCGCGTGACCCTGCGCTTCCCGCTGCGCCGCGAGGCCCAGTACCCGGAAATCGCTCGTCGTTGCCTGTGCCGCCACCGCGAGGTCGATCGTCTCCGCCGCGTCGTGTCGGTACATCGTCACCAGCGCGCGCCGCACCAGGGCGTACGCGGTCATGGTCTGCTCGTCGGCCGACCGGGCCAATTCCACGCTGCGCTCGGTCCACCACAGCGCACCGGGATCGTCGCCACGCTCCTGGCACAGCCAGCCGATGTGCTCGGCGAACCGGGCCGCCAGCGTGAGCGCGGGCGTGCGGTGCGCGGCGGGCAGGCTGGGAATCTGAGCCCGCAGGCCGTGCAGCAACCCGACCAGGCCGGGCACCATGGTGTCCGGATCGGTCCACTGTCCCATCCGACGCATCTCGTCGAACATCGCGCGGTACCCGGCGATCGTCGGCGGACCCAGCGGCTCCGGCATCTGGCGGTCGATCGGAGCCGGCGCGGACGACGCCAGTTGCCAGAGCACGGCCCCGCCGACGGCGCCGCCGAGCAGCGCCCGCCGGGACACCGCATGGAACCGGCTGTCGCCGGATTCAGTCATTCCCACCAGCCAAACCTCGCCATCCTCGGCATCTGCGGAGGGGGCTTGCAGCGGCCCCCGCGGGGACGGCACGAGCCGAGTCAGGGCGCCGTCCGCCGACAGCGCCGCGTCGCATTGGCGGGCCAGATCGATGCTCGGTGGCTTGCCACCGGTCTCCACCTTGCTCAGGTGGCTCTTGCTGTAATGAACGCGTGCCGACAGGTCAGCCAGGGACAGGCCGGCCTCGACTCGCAAGCGACGAAGCTCCGTACCGAACAGCATGGGTGCCGGGCCGTGCGCGCTCATGGTGTTGCCCGTTGCCAGTTGCAATTGGTCGATCGACGCACAGTGATCTCCGGGTGGTCGAAGGTGCCTCGTCCGTCAGACGATGTTATCCAGATCAGTCGATGGGCGGCGCTATGGCGAAGATCTTCATCAGCTTCCGCAACGGTGACGACCCGTTCGCCGCGGCTCTGCTGTACCGCGCGCTGTCTGAGCGGTTCGGTGCCGGCCAGGTGTTCCGGTCGAGCGACTCGATCGGTGTCGGCGACAGGTGGGAGCCGGCGATCTGGACCAGCCTGCGGGACAGCGACGTGGTCGTCGTAGTCATCGGACCGCGGTGGCTGGGCATCACCGGAAGTGATGGCCGCCCCCGGCTGGCCGCCGATGATGACTGGGTACGCGGCGAGGTCGCCACCGCCCTGGCCGGGCAGAAGCTGGTGCTTCCGGTGTTCATTGAGGGTGCACCGCGCATCAAGCCCGGCGACCTGCCGGCCGACATCGCTGGCCTGGCCGAGTTGCAGTCGATCTGGTTCAGCCATCGCACGATTGAGCCGACCGTGCAGCGTCTGGCCGACCTCATCGCCGCCAAGGCCGGTGGCGGCCGCCCCGCACCAGCGAGCCGGCTGGCGGCACCCTGGCTGGACGTCTGGAACGTGCCGCCGAGGCCGGCCGCCATGGCCGACCGGGACCTGGCACTCGACCGGGTGCGGGCGGCGATGGCCGGCGGCCGGCCGGTGGTGCTGCACGGCCCGATCGGCACCGGGAAGTCGCTGCTCGCGGCGGAGTACGCGCGCCGGTTCGCCGGTGACTACGCCTCGGTCTGGTGGGTACGCCCGGGACCGCTCGCCCCGCAGTTCTCCGGGCTGGCCGCGGCGGCCGGATTCCAGTCCAGTGCCGGGGACATCCTCGACGATCTCCCAGCTCTGGTGGGCGTGCTGCGCCAGCGCGGCCGGATACTGCTCGTGCTGGATGGATTCGACGATCCGAGAATCGCTTCACAAATCGTCACCAGGCTCGCCACGGCGGACCTGCTGATCACCTCACGTGAGCAAGGATGGGGGCTGCTCGCCGAACCGGTGCGGGTGGACGTGTTTACCCGTACCGAATCGGTCGCTTTGCTCGGCACCGCAGTTCCGTCGGCACCCCGGGACGGCCTGGACCGGCTGGCCGAGGCGGCCGGCGACCTGCCGGCGGCGATCGGTCAGGCGGCGGTGTTCCTTCGGGACAGCGGAATGTCAGCCGACGAGTACGTCGGCCTGCTTGCCGAGCGAACCGGGGACCTGCTGGACCGCGGCGATCCGATGCTCGGGTCACCGACCCTCGCGGCCGCGTGGAGGTTGGCGTTAGAGCGAGCCGCTCCGGCGGCCGCCGACCTGTATGAGCTGGTCTCGGTACTGGCTCCGGCGCCGGTGCCGCTGGATCTGATCACCGATGCGGATCCGCTGGCCCGAGCCGATCTGGCGAAGGTCTGCGCGAGCGGCGCACTGATCGATGTGGACGGCTCCACATTGCTACCCGGCGCGCTGTTTCAGGCATTCGTACGCCATGGCACCGATCCGGGCCGGCAGGAGCGGCTGCGCGCACGTGCCCGCTCGCGGCTGGCCGCTGCCGTGCGCGGGGAGCCCGACGATCCGGCCGCCTGGCCGTCGTACGACGTGCTGATCCCGCACGCGATCGCCGCCGATCTCGCATCGGCGCCGGATCAGCGGGCCCGCCGGGCGCTCATCGATATCTGCCGGCATCTGACCGTCCGCGCGGCGGCTGAGGTGGCCCGCACCTTGATCGCCGCGGCGCTGGACCGGTGGCGTGGCGAACTGAGCCCGGATCATCCGGATCTCCTGGATGGCGGTACCGCGCTCGCCCAAGCGCTGTACCGCCTCGGCCGGCCCGATGAAGCGCTGGCGCTCGACCGGGACATCGCGGCGCGGCACGCGACCCGGCTCGGCGCGGATCACCCGGTGGCTCTGCACGCCGCCCACAACCTTGCCGTGGACCAGTGGGCCGCCGGGATTGACCGGCCCGCTGCCCGGACGCTGCTGGAGCGCGTGCTCGCCGACCGCACCCGGGTGCTCGGTGCCGGTGACCCGGACACCTTGCGCTCGGCGCACAACCTGGCGCTGATGCGGCGGGCGGCCGGAGACGTCGCCGGAGCCCGGAGCATCGACGAGACCACGTATCGGGGCCTGGTCGCGGCGCTTGGCCCGGATCACCCGGACACTCTGCGATCCGGCTACGCCTTGTCGCTGGATCTGCGGGCACTCGGCGATTCCGGGGCGACCGCGCTCGGCCGGGAGGTGTTCGAGCGCAGCCGGGCGACGCTCGGCGAGAACCATCCGGAAACGCTTCGCGCCGGCTATGCATGCGCGGTGGATTTGCGCCGTGGCGGCGATCCGGAGGCCGCGTACCACGTGGCCCATGATGGCTGGGAGCGTCGCCGGCGGGCGCTGGGTGACGCGCATCCGGACGCGATGCGCTCCGGATACCTAGCGGCATTGCTGGCGAAGGAACTGGGACACCGCGACGGCAGCGACCGGCTTCGGCAGGCGTCAGCCGTGGTGGCCCGGCTTAGGACCACTGGCCGGGTCAATGCCAGCGATGTCAATACCGGCGGGGTCAGTACCAGCGAGGTTGGCCCCGCCCGGGCGCGGCCCGAGTTCGGGCAGTAACTCCCGGCGCGCAATGTCCGTCGGCTCGCCGCCGGCCGGCCGGTGGCCCACCGAGAGATCCTCGGAAAGCGGTAACGCGACCACCCACGCCTGACCATCGAAGACCTCGATGTCACCGTTGGCGGCTAGCCGGGTCGGTTCCGGGGCAGCAAATTCCGGTTCGTGCACCCGGGCATTATCTCTCATTCGCGGATGGCGCGAAAGAATATGAACGGATCTTCCGTATGGCCACTCTTTGGCCAGCCTTTGGCCAGTCGCTGGATTGTTGGCAAGTGGCGCTGGAATCGGTCCGAAATCGGCCATTCTCGGGCGGTCCTGCCTTTCATCATTACGATTGTCGATCGTAACGTACCGCCCGCAATCGCCGGTGGTGCCAGCAGATTACGGGCGACGGGACGTCGGCGATGTACGTACGGCCATTGGCGATACGTCGTCCGGCTCGGCTGGTAGTGCGTTCGGCGAATTGGTGCACCGGAACGCCCTAACCGCATCGTGTTCGCCCGCAAGTCTTGCCTTGCCGAATCCATTTTCTTCTGGTTAGTAATTCGGTAATCCCTCGCATGTAAATAGGAGCACGGTGAAAATCGAAGAGCGAATCCTCCATCGCGTCGATGCCGCCATACCCCGGCAACGTGAACCAATTTTCGATTCCCGGTATGACGATTCGGTCACTACCCGGCAATACTCCGCAATTGAATTCAACCAGATCCTGGAGTTGCGGGAACTGGCCGGCGACGGCGTGCTGGCCGCGACCGCCGCCACGGCGCTCCCAGCGCACCGGCACGCCCTGTCCGGCGCTGCGTTCGCCGTCGCGTGGCCGGTCGTGTTCACCCGGATCACCCGTGGCCTGGAACGAGCGCGCGGCCACGCGGCCTGCGCGTCGTCGGTCTTCCGGATGGCGCAGGAGTGCCTGGATCACTTCTACGACGACGTCGAGGCGACAGTCCACGATGTGCTCGCGCATGCCAACACCCCGATCGCCAACCTGGAAGCGTGGATCGCCAGCCGACTGGTAGCGGCGACAGTCAACGGGCACCGCCGACGCCGAGGTGAGCGCGGAGCCTTGCAGCGGCCGCGGCTGCCGCACTGGCTTACCACCGCCCTGGACGGCGACTCATGGCTCTGTGAACTAGCCATCCAGGTGCTGCTGTGGGTAGGCGTGGCCACGACCGCCGGATCGCAGCTGTACCCACTCGATACGTGGGCGCTGCGGCGCATCACTGTCACCGGTGACTTGACCGCCTGTGACGCCGCCGCGGTGTCTCGGGACCTGGAGACGGTGCTGGCCGCGATGCGCAGCCGCCCGACCTGGTACGCCAATTACATTGAGCGTCCACTCGGGCGCAAGCAGGCTCCAGTGGCCGCCGCCGACAGTGCCGCCGAGGTGTCACCGCTGCTGCTCACCAACCCGGATGACCAAGAGGATGCTCGCCTGGCCCGGATGGCTGCGGATGCGCTGCACGCGATCGAGCAGCGGCTGGACGAGAGCGGCGACCCGGCCGAAGCGGTTACCGAAGCGCTGCGGTCGGTGTTCCTGGCCGACAGGGCGACCGGCGATCTGGATCGGCTCCCGCACGCCGCAGTTGACTACGACCGCCGCGTCGCCCTGGTTCTCGGTGATCCGGCCCAGATAGACGCCGTGGTCGCGGTAGTACTGCACATCCTCGATCGGCCGGTCCGTCAGTAACGGGTGCGCCTCACTGACGCGTCCGCGTTGCGACGACGGGAGTTCCGATGGGGTTTTCCAGTACCGGCCGATCGACAGCCACCACGACATCACCGCTGCCACCACACGGAACGCGGGCCGGACTTCCGATGCCCGGATGCGCCGATCTCGCCGGAGCTCGCGAAGCGCCGGGATCGTCGCGTCGATGGGCCGTCTCGATGTCGAGATCGATCCAGCCGCGCGCGCCGAGCTGGCCGGCTGGATCCGTGACGAGTACGAGCGGGAACTCGGTGACGTGCCGCTCGGTTTCCTGGCCGAATGCTTCCTAGGGCCGCCGTTTGTCGACCACATCCTGAACCTGGTGCATGCCATCACCGAACACTTCGGACCCGCCGACGCCATGCCGGAGCCGTTCGCGGCTGGCCGCATGCTCGTCCGGTCCGGCGCGTATGCGTTCGTCGAGGTGTACGCGAGCGGCGAGCTTCGACCCGTACTCGCCGACGGCTCCGTCGTCGCCTGACCGCCCGGAGAGCGAGATGACCCACCCCGATTCCATCGCCCGAGACATCAATCGTGTGCACAACCTGGTGGTACAGGTAAGCCGTAGTGTCGATGCGGTCAGCACGCAAGTCAACGCCGTCGACATGCAGGCCCGCGAAACGCAAAGCGACCTGGCCCGGCTGCAGCAGGCGTTCAACGACTACGTGCGAAAGTTCGACCTGAGAGCCAACGAGCAGGCCGCCGAGACCCGGATCGGCAACATCCGGGGGCAGATACACCAGAAGTTCGGTCACCACATCCGCGCGCGCGAGAGCGCGATCGGCATGCTGCAAGGCTTCGACAACGGTCTGATCACCGAGGACACCGCGCATCGGGTGGCCGAGGAGCTGATGATCGAGAACCACTCGTACTGGCTGGCTCCGTGCCTGGTGGCGCTGGCCGCATGGGCGGTCGACGATCCGGAGTTGTGTGACACGGCGATCTCGGTGGCATTCAACCGGGCCAGTGACCGCACCTCGCTGTTCATGGCGCTGGTACTGCGACGCCAATCGCGGCAGGCGGCATCGGTTCGGTGGCTCCGTCACTACCTGAACGCGCAGGACCCGAGCGCGCTCACGCCGGAGTTCGCGGTCGTTCTCGAAGCGATCTCGCAGGGCGCGTTCGGCCCGGCCGGGCTGGCCATGGTGCGCGAAGTCCTTGATCAGTGGCGGGAGCTGCTCGCGCATGACGAGTCGGCGCAAGATGCTCAGGTCCTGTGGTGGCTCCAGGAGATCGAAGCGAACCGTACCGCCAGCGCCGCCAACCGGTACCCAAGGCTGACCGAGGTATCGCCGCAATGGACCATGATGGATGCCGCCCTCCGGTCCGCCGGCGCGCACCGTGAGCTGGTAACCAAGTACACCGCGATGCTGGCCGCCGAGATCCGGCCGACGGAGCGGATCGAGGACACCATCGACGACATCCTCGACCGGCTGGTTCGTGACTACGACCCGGAAGAACTGCCGCTGTGGCGGGATCTGGCCGTGCAGGAGATGATCGTCGCCTGCAAAGGCGACGAGGAACTTGCCGCGACCCGGATCGCGCCCGAACTCGTCGCGCTGGACGACCGCAAGGACTATCTGACCGTCGAGACCATGTCCGCCCTGCACCCGGACAAGCTCGGTGTTTCGGAGGCGACCCAGCGGGTCGCGGTCGCGGCCTGCTCCGAATGGTTCGCGCGAGCGCATTCCACGTTCACCGCCGACTACCGCAAGCGGGTGCCGGCCAACGTCGAGGCCGTGTTCGAGGGCTCGCACAACATCGCGGCGAAGGCGTTCAACCTGCCGCGATGGGTCGGCTCCTTCACGAAGCCGATGAGCGACCTGGAGCAGTCCCTCGGCCAGCACTGGGATCGGCATTCGGAGCCGTTCATCCGAGGGCTCGCGGTGAACATGAAGCCGCAGATGATCGCGGCTGGCGTCGTCTCCTTCCTGGCGTTCCTGATGATCGGTGCATGCTCGGGATTCTCTGCCGGCGGCGTCATCGGTGGGCTTCTGGTGGCCGGCCTGATCGCCGGCATCTGGTCGCTATACATCAGCAACCAGCTGGAGAAGTCGCGCACCAACCAGAATTTCTGGCGGCAGTGGTTCGCCGATGCCAAGCGCGACTCCATCGCTCAGCTTCGCGGCGCCGGCGCTGAGCTGACCGACTGGACCACCGAATTCCGCGACGCGGACGCGGTCGAGCGAGAGCTGCAAGCGGTGATCGCGGACTTCGGCACCGCCGGAGCCACCGCGACGCCGTTCCAGGGCCGCCTCGTCACTCCAGCCGAAGTAGTCCAGAGACCGGGAGCGTGACATGACATTTCAGCCACCCCAACAGGCAGACGCGCCGGACACCGCTGAGCCCGTGCCCTGGGCCCGTCCCGCCGTCAAGGCGGAGGCGCCGATCACCGAGCGCAAGCGCCGCATCGTCGCGAAGCTGCCCAGCTGGGAGCCGCTGCCGCCCGGCGAGATCCTGGTCACGCGACGCCGGGAGGATTGACGTCGTGCCGAGCACCGCCATCTGGGGCGCCGCAGACGGGCACTACAACGACTGGTCCGCATTCCTGGATCGGTGGGCGTCGGGTGAGCCGGCGGATCCGGCCGCTCTCCCGGCGCTCGTCCCGGAGGACCTGCCCACCGACGCCTGGCAACGTCTGGCAACACGGTTCGTGGATGCGCTGGACCGGAAGCTGGGCACGTGGGCTAAAGCGCTCACCAACGCGATCGCCGAATCCCGTGACGAGTTCGCCATGGCGCGTGCCCTTACCCAGGCTCGTACCGGCCTGACCGCGGCCCGTGCCCTGGCCGCCCACCCAGGTCTGCCGAAGGAGTTGTCGGACCAGCTGACCGGCCTGGTCGACCGGCAGATCGCCTCGGCGCAGCGAAGCCTCGAAGACGGGGTCGAGCGGATGCGCCGATCCGGGGTCCCGCATGAGCACGTCGAGGCGCGATTGCGGACCATTCGCGACAACTCGTTCACCACACCGGCAGCCAAGCCGGATCCCGGCGCCGTAGCCGATGGTTGGGCGGCCGGAGGGACAGCGACCACCCGGCGCCGCGTCATCGTCGATTGATTAATCACTGAAGGGCAAACCCGTGTCGAACTTCGCCGAGTCCCAGCTCGATCTGGACAGCTTCATCTCCGCACGGGTGCCGCTGGTCGGCATCCGCGCGATCGAACAGGTACGGGCCCGGCGCCTGGTCAAGGACGCGGCCAGCAACGCCAAGCGCGCCAGCCTTCCGTTCTGGATCTACACGCGGGCGACCGGCCTGCGTGACTTGCGGACCAACGCGCCGGTCGGGGAGGACCGGTCGTTGACCGGCGCGATGGATTTCGCGGCCTCTCAGTTCGCCAGCCGCCCGCAGGCGACGGTGGTCTTCATCGACCCGGACGACCTCTCCGGTGACAATTCGGCGAGCAGGCACTTCGCCGAACTGGCCCGCCTCGCCGACGCCAACTCGGGCAGTGTGATCATCATTAGCGACACTCCACTGTGGTCCGGTCTGCAACAGCTCGGCATGACCATCACCCTGGACCTGCCGAACTCGGCGGAGATGTACGACGTGATCGTCACGTTTCTCTCCGACCACCAGGGCATCGTGCCGATCGAGTGGACCGACGCCGACGCGCGCCGTGCCGCCGAGTTCCTGGTCGGGGTCCCGGAGGGTACCGCGATCAACGTGCTGGCCACGATCGCGGCACGTGGGCGGTTCGAGCGGTCCGATGTGGATGATCTGGTCCGGTTCAAGGACAAGCACTTCGCCGACCTGGCCGGTCTGGAGCGGGTCATGGTCGGCGCCGGTCATGAGGTCGGCGGCCTGTCCAACCTGCGCGCCTGGCTGCGCCGCAAGCATGAGTTGATGGTCGCCGATCTGCGTGGTACCGAACTGCGGCCGCCACGGGGCGTACTGCTGGTCGGGGTGCCCGGATGCGGCAAGTCCCTGTCGGCCAAGGCGATCGCGGCCGAGTGGCGGCTCCCGCTGTACCGGCTCGACCTGGCCGCGATCCTTGGCCAGTACGTCGGGCAGTCCGAGGGCCAACTGCGTGAGGCACTCGACACCGCCGACCGGATGTCGCCGTGTGTCCTATGGATCGACGAAATCGAGAAGGGCCTCGCCGGGCAGAACGACAGCACCGGTGTCACCCGCCGGATCGTTGGTCAGTTCCTGTTCTGGCTTCAGGAGTCGAGGTCGCGGGTGTTCGTCGTGGCCACCTCGAACGATGTCAGCTCGCTTCCGCCGGAACTGCTTCGTAAGGGCCGGTTCGACGAACTGTTCTTCGTCGACCTGCCGGACACCGACGACCGCCACGAGATCATCCGCATGTATTACCGCAAGTACGTCCGGCAGGACCCGTCCACCGACCTGGTGGACAAACTGGTGGCACTGTCCGAAGGGTTCGCCGGCTCGGACATCGAGTCGTCCTTGCACGACATCGGGGCCGAGGTTCTGCTTCACGGCGGCGTGGATGCCCTCCGGCCGGATTTCGTGGTGGACTCGTTCACCAACACGGTGCCGCTCAGCCGGACGAACCCCGAGCAGATCGAAGTGATCCGGTCATGGGGTCGGGAGCGAGCGGTACCGGCCGGCCGGGAGTTCACCAGCCCGGCCGCGAATGGGCACGCCGGGCGGCGAGTGGTGATCATGGGCTGACCCCCCGGTCAGAACAGCAGCGTTACGACGGTCCACACGGCGGCCAGTATTGCCAGGGCATACCCGGTGGTACTCGCTGCCGTGGCGACTGATGCGGCCAGCGTCCGGATCCGGACGCGCCGGACCGCCGGACCCGTTGGCGACGCCAGTACCTCCAGCCGCCGAACGTGGAACGTGCCATCCCGGCGGCGACGGCCTTCCACCCGTACCGCCTCGCCATGCCGGGGACCGGTGTCTGGTTCTCCGGAATACCAGCAGAAGACCGGGTCGCCGGTCATGGGTTCCAGACGGAATCGGGCTCGGACGGGTCCCTCCGGCGCCTGATCGCCGTGCCCTGCGGCCAGCCGGGCCGCGCCGTAGTACGCGACCAGGATGCCCCCCAGCACGAGCAGGGGCAGCATCGTCGCCGCCGGGTGCGGACCCCCTCCGAGGACGACTATGGTCGCGCCGGCGAGCGCCAGCACCGCCGCGAGGGTGTGCGCGCCCCACCGGCGACGGCGTTCTGCGTCGCGCTCCACTTTGCCGTTGACCAGGCCGATCACCACCCGACCGCTGGCAATGGGGAGGTGCCGTGACCGGGGTGTCGGGTCCAGCCTGCTTCGACCCGCCGCTGGTCCGGCTGGTCCGGCTGGTCCCGACGGCACGCGCGGCGTAGCCGGCGGCATGGACGCCGGCTCAGGCGACGGTTGTACCCGGCGGCGCTCCGCAGGCGGCGCAATACCTGCGGGAGTGCGATCGCCGGTGCCCCCGTCGGGTACCGCGGTGATCCGGCGCCGCCCGCCCTCTGCCGGCCTACCGGACCGCGGGCCGTTCGGGCGTCGCGGGTCGCTTGGGGGAGGTGACGAGGCGAACAGCGGCCGGTCATCCACGAGGCGGCTCCAGCCGTCGCACGGCACACTGATTACTCAGGTACTTGCCGCTGAGGTCCGGGAAGCGCTGCTCGCACCACTGCTGCACGTCGGCGGCGGAGTAGAAGTCGCCCAGCGCGAACGTGACCCATAGCGGATTGCCGTGGTAGAGCTGTCGCTTGCCGTAGTCGGTGCTCAGCAGCAGGACCACCGGGGCGCCGAGGTTGTCGCCGTTTCGCAGCTTGAGATGCTCGGCCAGGATGTCGGCGGCGTAGAAGCGGTGCGTGCCGTTCGCCGCGATCTGCAGCGGATCGGAGATCCCGATCGACTTGGAGGCGAGTTGTGCCACGTACTGCCCGTCGAAGGTGACCCCAGGAAGGTCGGCGTCTCGTAGCTGCCGGAGCTGCGCAAGCGCCTCAGCCTGGAGTTGGGCGTCGGAAATGACAGTCGGGCTGGCGCTCGGCGACGCTACCGGCGAACCAGCCGACGTCCCGGCCGGTTCGGAAGACCCCGCGCCGGCATCGGTCGGTTCCGCGCCGCCGCCGGTTTGACCAGCGTTGGTCGAAACCGTGCCGGCCGCCGCGGTGCCGGTGTCGTGCCGTCCGCTCGGGGAAACGGAGCGGCTGATCAGGATCGCGGCGGGGATGGTTGCGGCGACCACGACAGCGGCGGCTACCGCGATGCGTACCCTGCGTCTGGCAAATACGGCACCGAATCGCAGCGGCGTCACCGGCTGATCGGATCCCGGCGCGGGTGGTTCGGGCGTCCCTGGTTCGGGCATCGGTGGTTCGGTCGCATCCGCCTCGGGCTCTGCCGGTGGCCTTGGCTGCGGAACGGCTGGCGGCGCCGCGGGTTCGCCGGCCGGTGGCGGTTCGAGGCCGGTGCCGATTGCGGGCCCGGCCGGCTCGTCGGGCGCCGGTGAATCGGCTGGCGCGGCTTCGGCCGGTGCGTGCCCACCATCCGGCTCGGCTGGAGGCGCCGGCGGCTGGTCGTCGTCCACCGATTTGGCGAACAGCGTGGAGATGTCCCATATCCCGGTCTCAGTCCGGTCGTCCTGGTCTGCCATGTCACACCTCAGATCGGATCGCCTCACCCGGTACTGACGGACGTGGGGGCGCTCTTGCCGGTCAGCGTCCGTAGTGCCGGGGTCCGGACCATCCGACCGGGTCCAGCCCGGCCGGCCCGCCGGCATCGGCCGCCAGATCGGGCGGCGCGTGGTCGAGGACAGGGCGCACTCCGGGTCGCGAGCATCCGCACAATCGCGACTCGGCGCAGTGCCTCGGTCGGCGGCAATTCCTTGAATACCAGGTAGTGATGGAGCATGAACAGCATCTCCGGGTGGGGGGATCGGCCAGTAGCCGCAGATCACGCCCCGTCGCCCCGGCCCGCGAGCAACTCGGCTGCGCGATCACCGCCGCGGTCGAGGACCACCAGCCCCGGACACGTACGGCGATTTGGTCCGGAAGGTCGCCGATCACCCTGGGATCAGCGAACGGTGGCGGCGAGCACATCCCCGGCCAGGTCGGCCGGGCTCGCGTCAATGGCGTTCGGGTAGAACGTTTCCCGCAGGTCCCGCGTCAAATCCGGGGGCGTACCGTGCCGCCCGCAGGCGGTTACAGAAGATCGGGCGAGCGTAGACCGAGCCGGATGGCCGACCACCAGGACCTCGACGAACATCGACGCCGACGGCGAGTAGGACACGGCGGTGCTCGTCACCAGATTGAGCGGTCACCGCACGCGGGCCGCGGTGCCAGGGGAGCGACCCGAGGTCGACCAGGTCACAGAACCAAGAGACCACCCCGGCGATACCGAGCAAGTTCGGCCGACCGCCGTGGCGGCCTGGTCATGCCACCGGGCTCGGGCGGGTGGCGGTGGGCTCCACGGTCAGACCCCAGGCCAGCTCGCGGGCCCGGCCACACCGTGCGTCCTTCGCTGGTAACGACCGACCGCCCGAGCCCGCAGCGACGGCGAGATAGACCAAGGCATCGGCTCCGGTGGCGCACAACGCCGTGCCGATGCGCTCGACGCTCGGCGCCCCAACATCGGGTGACTGACCCCGCTCGGCACGCCCCTCCGCCGGGATCGTCGAGCGACCCCTCCACTGGCGCCAGTACCGTACGGCGGTACGCCGCTGTCCGGCGGTGCCCATGCAAGCCGA
>CAVSGF010000002.1:0-2245333 GCA_963727415.1 uncultured Actinomycetota bacterium | reverse complement strand
CGGGCGCTTCCAGCGGCGTCTCACCGTAGGGGCGCGTGGCGAGCCCTTTTCATGCAGACATCGCGTTCCGCTCGCGCAGCGGCACATCCAGCTCCTGGGCGAGCTTCAGCACCATGGCGCGGCTGGGCCTGGCGCGGCCGGTTTCGATGAAGCTGAGGTGCCTGGAGGAGACGCCGCTGACGGCGGAGAACTCGAGCTGGCTGATCCGGCGGGCCTGACGCCAGCCGCGCAGCAAGCCGCCGAAGGCCGGCCGGGTTTCGCTCGCCATGGTCTCGCCAACCACGATAGGTCGCGGCTGGGACAGAAATGCCCTTGGTCCGGATCTGCTCGGCCGCGGGCTCGCACCCGCCACCACATCCGTCAAACCGGACTCGTCCACAGCGGACCATTGATCGGTTTGCTCGCCCCACGGCCCGGGTATCCCAAACTCGAACAGGGAGGAGACCACATTGCTCGCGTTGCTCTTGGTGCTGCTGCTCGCGCTGGTCCTCTTCGGGGTCGGCTTCGTGGCACACGTGTTGTGGTGGATCGCGGTCATCGTCGCGGTGGTCTGGCTGGTTGGCTTCCTCATCCGGGGGACGTCGTCGGCCGGTGCCCGTAACCGCTGGTACCGCTGGTAGCGCTCGATAGACCCGCTGCGTCCGTTCCGGCATCATCGCCGGTGCGGGCGCGGCGCCGTACCCACACCCCCCGGCCGGTGCGGCGGCCGGCTCAAAGTCCGCTGCCGGTGAACGCGCTGACCCGCCTCCTAATGACCGTGACGGGACCCGTGACGTTCGGCTCAGTGTGTGTGCTGGCGACGACAACCGGGCCCCGCTGGTGTTCTACTCGACGGTTGGAGGTGCGGGTTGGCGGAGAATGACGATCGGCATGCCTGGATCGAGCCCGGGGCGTACCAGGTGGCCGCCGGTGTATGGCGGATTCCGGCGGTGCTTCCGATGGACGGCCTGCGGGCGGTCAACATCTACGCCCTCGCCGACGATGGCGGGCTGACCCTGATCGATGGCGGCTGGGCGCTCGACGAGGCGCGCAACGCGCTGGCCCATGGCCTGGCCGCGATCGGTGCCGAGCTCGGCGATGTGCGCCGGTTCCTGGTCACCCATCACCACCGCGACCACTACACCAACGCGATCGCGGTCCGGCGGGAGTACGGAACTCCGGTGCTGATCGGCGATGGGGAGCGGGCCACTATCGAGGCCATCGCCGAACCCGCGGGTCCGGCCTTGCGAACCCAATTCGAGCTACTCGCCCGGCATGGCGCGCAGCCCGTGGTGGACGCATTGATGAGTCTCGGCCTGGGCACGACGATGCGCGATCCGAACTACGAGCTGCCCGATGAATGGATCAGCGACGGGCATCCGTTCCAGGTCGGAGACCGGGTGCTTGAAGCGATCCACACGCCCGGCCATACCCGGGGTCATCTGGTCTTCGCCGACCGGGCCGCGGGCCTGCTGTTCGCCGGTGATCATGTCCTTCCCCACATCACCCCGTCGATCGCGTTCGAGCTCAGCCCGTCCCCGATGGGCCTTCGTGATTACCTGGCTTCGCTACGCGTGGTCCGGGCGCTGCCGGACATGCAACTGCTGCCGGCGCACGGCCCGGCCGGCTCGCGGGTGCACGCACGGGTCGACGAGCTGCTGGCCCATCACGATCATCGGCTGGCCGAGATGGCCGGTCTGCTCGGCTCCGACGGCATCACCGCCTACGCCGCCGCGGGGCAGGTCCCGTGGACGTCGCGGCAGCGCAAGTTCGCCGACCTGGACCCGTTCAACCAGATGCTGGCTGTGGCGGAGACGGCGCTGCACCTGGAACTTCTGGTCGCTCAGGGGCGGGCGACCGCCGGCTCGGAGGACGGCCTGCGGGCGTTCCAGGCGGTACCTTTGCCCAGGTGACCCGAAAACCGTCGATCGAGACCGCCGGCCCCGCTCCGGATCCGTCGGCGATCGTGATCATCGCTCACGGCGGAAGGGCTGACAGCCGCCAGCCCGCCGGCAACCGCACCCTGACGTACGCGTGGCAGCGATGGGTCACGCCGTGGGTGGTCGGCGCCGTCCGCGGCGCAGGCGTCGCCGTGTGGCGCCTGCGTTATCGCTACCGGGGCTGGAACGGCGCGGCGGCCGACGCCGCGCAAGACCTTCGATGGGCGGTACGCGAGGCCGCGCGCCGCCATCCGGGCGTCCCGGTGATCCTGGTCGGTCACTCGATGGGTGGCCGGGCCAGCCTGTACGCGGCCGGTGAGCCGAACGTGTCGGCCGTGGCTCTGCTGGCGCCGTGGATCGAGGACCGTGACCCGGTGTCCAACCTCGCCGGCAAGCCGGTGCTCATCGCGCACGGTACCGCCGACCGGACCACCGATCCTCGTACCTCCAAGTCTGTGGCAGCCCGGATCGGCGCCGAGTTCGCGGCGATCGACGGCGCGGGCCACTCCATGGTGGGAAAGCGGGATCGCTGGCGGGCGGTGCTCGCGGAGTTCCTCACGAAGCAGGTCGCCTAGGCTGCTGCGGTGAGCCAGAATGCCGATAGCGACTCGGCCGGACCGCTGGAGAGCGCGGTACGGGTCAGCACTGTCGAGCTCTTCTTCGATCTCGTCTTCGTCTTCACCGTCACCCAGCTCACCGAGGCGCTCGCCGAGCACACGACCGCCCAGACGCTCCTGCAGGTGATGCTCATGCTCGGCATCACCTGGTGGATGTACGGCGGGTATGCCTGGCTGACCAACGCCGTGGCACCGGTCAACACACTCCGGCGCGGCCTGCTGGTGGTCGGCATGGCGGGCTTCCTCACCATGGCGCTCGCGATACCGCACGCGTTCTCGTCGACCGGATGGGCCTTCGGGGTCGGTTACTTCGTGGTCAACCTGGTCCACAGCGGCCTGTTCCGGCTGTCCGGTGGCCCCGGTGTGGCGCGGGCGTTGCGTTCGCTTGGCCCGGTCAACCTGCTGTCCGCCACCATGGTGCTGGTCGGCGGCTATCTGCCGGTGGCCGGGCGCTGGGCCCTGTGGGCCACGGCGTTCGCCTTGCAGATCGCCACACCGTACCTGATTCCGGTGGGCCGGTTCACCATCAGCGCGGCGCATTTCGTCGAGCGCCACGGGCTGGTCATCATCGTCGTGCTGGGCGAGTCGGTGGTGGCGATCGGAGTCGGCGCCGCCGGACTGCATCTGGACGCCGGAGTGCTGGCCGTGGCGGTGGCCGGTCTCGTGGTCGCGTACTTCCTGTACTGGGCCTACTTCGGCGGTGACGAGGAGCGCGCCGAGCACGCGTTGAGTTCGATCGCAGACCCCAAGCGCCGGGCCCGGGTAGCGCTGCAAGCCTACGGCTACGCCCACTACCCGATCCTGATCGGCATCATCGCCGCGGCGGCCGGTATCAAGAAGGAGATCGCGCACGCCTTCGGTCACGTGAGCGCGGCGCAGGCACTGGCCCTGGGCGGAGGCGTGGCGCTGTTCCTGGCCGGTGACCTGATCTTCCGGCGGATCCTGCGCATCGGCCGGCCCGGGTACCGGCTGATCAGCCTGGCCGGCGCGCTGGTCAGCATCCCGGTCGGTCTGGCGTACGCGGCCGGGCAACTGACGGTACTGGTGCTGGCCCTGGTGTTCCCGCTGTCGATCGAGGGTTACCGGCGGCTGCGCGCGGACGGGGCGACCCGCACCATCCTCAGCCGCTAAGCGGGGCTTGATGCCCGGCGATCAATGCTCATGTGAGGCGGCACCGGCCGGGCCCGCAGCGATCGCTCGGGGTTGTTCCCCTAGTTCTTCAGCGTGACCGTGAAGGCGACCGGGTTGCCTCCGGCCGGATTGCTCGGCGTCCACGCCGCGGTGCCGATCAGGTCAGCGGTACCGATGTTCGTCACCGTGGTGGATACGGTGATGGAGTCGGTCTCGACCGGCGAGGACGGGCTCCAACTGATCGCCGTCGGCGCTAGATCCGGGTTCGGCGCCGGGGTGCCGAAGATCTGGAACTCCGCCACCTGGCCGCCCGGCGCGCCGGTGTTGCGGGCACGCCCCGGGGATCGGCAGGGCGCGCCCGCGATTGGATGTGACCGGACGGCGACCGCGGCCAATGGTGACGGAGCCGGGGCGGACTAGCCGGCGACCCGTTGCTCGGGCACCCGGGTCAGCGGCCGTAGCGGCGGCAGCCCCAGCGCTTTGCGCTCGTCGGCGGTCAGCATCCGGCTGCCGCGAGACGCGACCGGCGCCAACGGCAACTCGTTGTCGCGCCGACGACCCTCGCCGGTGTTCCCCGTCGTGGCGGCCCTTCCGGCGCCCGCCTGCCCATTCGCGCCGAGATCCGCGGCTTGTCCAGGCGCTCCGGTCCGTGTCTTCGAGGTCGCCCGGTCACGACCGCCGCCAGCCTTCCGGCTCGCCGGCAGCTTGCGCCCGGCCGCCCTGACAATGCTGCGGACCTGAGACGCGGTCAGGCCGGAGCGCTCGACGATCTGGTCCAGTGGCATGCCGAGGTCAGCGAGATCGGCCAGGGCATTGCCGCGCTCACGCTGCAAGCCGGCCACCACGCCCTCGAACACGTGCCGCTGGTGGGTCAAGTCGATGAATCTCGACAGTGGGTCAGGCTCACTGAGCGCGTACGCACAAAGGTTGCGCATCATGCGCTCGGCCTCGTCGACGAGTTCGGAACCGCCAGCCGGCACGTGGTTGCCGGGTGTGGTGCGCGCGGGCGGTGTGGCCTCGCGTGGTCGCGCGCTCGCCGTCCGGTCGGCCGTCTTCCTGTCGCGTCGTGCTCCCGGCACTATCTGGCCTCCAAGTGGAACTCTCGTGCCTGCTCTGCGGGCCGTGCTGGCGCGCGGCCCGGCCCCGCGAGCATGCAAGATTACCCGCGCGCTACGACATCCGCCGACGTGATCAGCGCTGGGTAGTCTCAGCGGTGGCGGCAAACCGCACGAGAATGGCATGCGGAAGGGCCGTACGAGAAGGGCCGCGACGAGAAGGCCGAGCATGGGAGAGGCCGCACATGGGAGAGGCGACGTCGTGACGACCGAGGTGACCGGAAGGCTGTCCGCGTTCCTGAGGGAGTTCCTGGGCGCGTGGCCGCCGACGGCTCCGGTGACGGTCGTGGGTTCGGCGGCACGGGCCCGGCCCGGATGGGACGGCGCGGTCCGGGACGTGGTCGGCGTGGGCACACCGGACGGTGGCGTCATCTCGGTGCCACCGGCGGCCGTTGACGCCGTCCGCGCGGCCGTGCCCGGCTGGGCGACCGTCACCAGCACGCTGCCCGCCGCTGTAGGGCGGCCGGGTGCGACGGCGTACCTCGGCAAGTTCCGCTGGACCACCGAGCCGGCCGACCTGCCGGACGCTGGCGTGTGGATCGACGTGCGCGATCCGCGGGTGCCCGAGTGGCTATGGCCGTTCGGCGGTGAGGCGCTGATAGCCCTCGTCGATGACGTCTACGCCGCCGGTGTCGGGATCAAGCGGCACAACGTGCACGGCCTGGAGTTGTCGGTCGGTACGGACGAGCCGTTCCGCGGCCGCGGGCTGGCCGCCCGTCTGGTCGCGCAGGCGTCGCGCTGGGTGCTGACGCAGGGTGCCGTGCCGATCTACCTGCACGACCCGGCGAATGTCGCTTCGGACCGTACCGCCCGGGCCGCCGGCTACCCCGACCATGGCTGGACCATTCTCGGGATGTCCCCACGTCCGGCGTGAGCGCGCGACCCAATCCCCGCTACGGCTCGAAGATCTGGCTGATTGACACCAGGATGTCCTTCTTGAAGCTCACCGCGAAGATCGGTCCGACGTAGCTCGGCGCTCCCGGATACTCGTTGTTGCCGCCCTTTATCGGCGTGGCTCCGTTGCTGTCCAGCCACTTCACGAAGGCGTCCAGGGTCACGCTCTTCGGGGCGGTGCCGTTCGGGTTGATGGCGACACTGGCGTGCGGGTCGACTTTCAGCGTCTTGTGCACGTGGGTGTCCACGTCGATGTAATCGTTGGGTATCCCGTCCGGGCCTGGCGACTGGCCATGCGACTCAAGGTACTTCGTGGCGGCCGGATCGGACGGCGTGTTCACCAGGTGGTGAGCGAGGTCGATGACGAACATGGGACCGGGCTTCACTCTGATGATCCATGCCTGGTACGTCTTGCCGTCCTTGAAGTACTGCTTCGGCGTTGGCTTGGAGCTTGGTGACACGGACGCCGCGCCATCCGGTGCGGACAGCCATCCGGTGCCATGGGTCTGCCGGGCGCAGGCGGCGACGGTGACGGCGGCGATAGGGATCAGCGCGGCGGCGAGCCGAGCGCGGTGTCTGACTGACAGTAGCGGCATGGTCTCCCCAGGGGAACAGTGACAAGGTCGCCATGGCATACACAGCTTGTTCCGGCATCCCGGTCGGACCCAGTTCGGTCCGGCACACCGGTGGACCCATCTTGGACCGGTACGCCGATCCGCGCCACTTGCGTACCGTTGGCATTAATCACGCTGGGTGACGGTAGAGCCCAGCGGTACTGGTCAGCGGCGGCCCACGGCCCGAATCCCGGTCGTGATCGCGGAACGATGGTCAGGATTCGTCACCAGTACCCGGTCAGGCCGGTCCGCCGGCCGCAGGTCCGACTCGATTGCCGTGGCCGCCGCGCGTCCGCTGGCCAGGGCCCCCTGGATCGAACTGGTGGCCCTGTGGTCACCACACACATAGCGACCGGGCGCGATTCGTACCGGGCGGCTCAGGGGATGTGGCGCGGCCATGGCGGGAAGCGCGTGCGGGACCGGCACGACGCCGATCAGGTCCCAGTCGTTTGTGCCGTACAGCAGGACGAGCCGGCGCCGAACACGCAGCTCGGCCGCCGTCATGTCACCCGGTACGCCAAGCATCGAGGACGCGACGAGCGTGGCCCCGGCGGGCGCGTACTCCGGCGCCACCGCCGAGACGGGTGCCGAGTTGCACAGCACCCCGCCGCCCGGGTCGAGCAGCAGGAGTGGTGCGGGGTCGGTCAGCGACCGCGTGGCGTGATAGAAGGTGGTCACGCTGCGCCATGCCGGCTCGGGCAGGCCGAGTAGTCGCGCCGCGGCCGAGGCGTCAGTCGCTATCAGCACGGCCCGCGCGTCGAACCGGCGCCCGCCCTCGGCGACGACGCCGGTACCGGTCAGCGACTCGACGCGTACCTGATAGGACACCCGCACCCCATACAATCCGGCCAGCGAGGCAGCTAGCTGATCGGGCATCGCTTGCATGCCGGTGGCCGGTATTGCGGCCCCGCCGCGGATGAAGGCCCGCCACAGCAGATGGAAGAATCGGCCGGAGGTCTCCAGCCGGTCCTCCAGGAATACTCCGGCAAGGAACGGCCGCAGCACCCGGTCCACCAGGTCCGGCGAGACGTTCGCCGACCGCAGTTCGTGCAGCGTGCTGCGATCCGGCGCCGCCTTGAGCCGGGCAGCCGACACCAGCGCGTCGCGAGCGGACAGGCCCGCCAGGGCGAGACCGTCGTAGACAGAGATCTCCCCGGTCATCACTCCGGACAGCGCACCGAGATCAGCGCGCAGCGACCGGATCCGGCCCCGGTCGAGCGTCCCGACGCCACGTGCGAACGAACGCAGATCGAGTGCCGTCAGGTCGAATTCCCGGCGCATCGCGGGGTACGCCGGGCAGGTCACCTGGAACCCGCGATCCAGCTTGAACCCATCAACCAGGTCGGTGCGAACCCGGCCGCCCGGCGCGTCGGCGGCCTCCAGCACCGTCACCTCGAACCCGGCCGCGGCCAGGTGCCGGGCCGCGACCAGGCCGGACAGCCCGGCACCCACGATCAGCACGTCGGTCATGGTCCGATGATCGCAAGGCGGCCGCCGTCTGCGGTGGTAAACGCGAAGGTGGATCGCTACTCGACCGGGAACTGAAGGGCGCCGGTGCCCCGTTTGATCAGCTCGTTGGCGATGATCAGGCGCTGGATCTCGGAAGTCCCCTCCCAGATCCGGTCGACACGCAGTTCCCGGTACATGCGCTCGACCGGGTACGACCGGTTGTAGCCCCGCCCGCCGAAGATCTGCACGCACCGGTCGATGACCCGTCCGGCCGCCTCGGACGCGGACAGCTTCGCGATGGATGCCTTGGCGTGCAGGGTCTTGCGACCGGCCGTGGTCGCGTCCGGCCCGAGGGCGGCGAGTTGATCGGCCTCCCATGCCACCTGGTGGGTGTACGCCCGGTTGACCGCGATGTCCACCGCGCAGTCCGCGAGCATGCCCTGGATCAGCTGGTATGACGCGATCGGAGCACCGAACTGCTCGCGCTCGACGGCCCAGTTCCGGGCCAGTTCGAGCGCCCGCTCGGCGGCACCGACGGTCCGCGCGGCGATCATCAGCCGCTCATCGGTGAACCACTCTTTCGTCAGGTCGAAGCCCTGTCCGACCTGGCCGAGGACGTTCTCCTCGGAGACGAACACATCGGTGAAGGTGAACTCGGGATGCCCGTAGATCGCCGAGTGCATGAAGCGCGGTGTGGCGGTGATGGCCACGCCGGGGGAGGCCTTTTCGACCAGGAAGAGCGTTGGCTGCTTGTCGCCGTCCACCACGCAGTCGGCCGCCACGATCAGGAAATCGGCGACGTCGCCACAGGTCACGAACCATTTCTCGCCGTTGATGAGCCAGCCGCCCCCGGTGCGCGTGGCGGTGGTGACGCCCATCGACGGATCCGATCCGGCGCCCGGCTCGGTGACCGCGAACGCATCGAACCGCTCGCCCCGGATTACCGGCAGGAGGAACCGTTCCCGCTGCTCGTCGGTGCCGTACGCGAGGACGTTCGCAGGCCGCCACGGTATGTCCCAGAGGCAGTTGGTGGCCTTTCCGAACTCCTCCTCGACGATCACCTGGTCGAGGACGGACAGGCCGGCGCCGCCCCATTCGGCCGGCATGTTGATGGCGTACACGCCGTGTTCTCTGGCCTGCTGTGCCAGCTCGCGCACGACGTCGGGTGGCAGCGGACCACCGGCCGACTCGGCCAGGTCCTCATGGTGCTGCATGAGCTTCGTGTAGGCGGCGGCCCGGCGCTTGAGGTCGGCCTGGCGTGCGGTGTAGCGGAAATCCATCACTTCTCCAACCGAAGAACACAACGAGCGTCCAGCGCGAGCGCGCCGGACGGTGTGACCAGGAGCGGGTTGATCTCGATCTCGCCCACCTCCGGATGTGCCGCCGCGACCTCGGACAGGGCCGCGATCGCCCGCGCGGCCGCCGTGACGTCGACCGGCCGGCTCCCTCGCGATCCGGTGAGGAGGACGGCGGTGCGCAACGACAGCAGCAAGCCCGCGGCACGCTCGACGGTCACCGGCGCGAGCGCGAAACCGGTGTCGCGGAGGGCTTCGGCATGCACGCCGCCGAGACCGACCATCAGCACCGGGCCGAAGCGCGGATCCTGCTTGACGCCGGCGATCAGCTCAATCCCGCCGCCGACGCCGGCCATCGCCTCCACCGAGTAGGTCGCCGCGCCGAGCCGTTCGTGCATCGAGCGGTGCTCGGTCAGCAGGGCATGGGTGTCGGCGAGCCCGAGAGCCACACCGCCGGCATCGGATTTGTGCAGCAGGTTCATCGCTTTGAGCACGTACGGCCCGGCTCCGATGGCGGCGGCCGCGGCCCGGATCTGATCGGCGGTGCCGCACTCGTACGCGGGCGGGAACTTGACACCGGCACCGGCCAGCAGCCGCCGGACGCCGAAGTATCCGGCGTCGGTGATCGGATCCGCCGGGACCGGCGGTCGCGACACCGCATATCCGCCGTGCTCACCGCCGGTCGCGCCAGCCCAACCGGTCGCGCCAGTCTCACCGGTTGCGGCGGCTAGCGACCTCGCGGCGTCCTCCACCGCGTCGAAGACCGGCGCGGCCGCCGCGATCGCCTTGCATGACGGTGATCCCGGGTACATCGACTGCACCGCGACGGGCTTTCCGGCCATGCCGATCACCCGGGCGATCTCGGCTCCGGCGGCGAGCTCACCCTCACCCAGGGCACCGCCGGACATGCCTTCGTCGAATGCCGCGTACCCGCCGAAGAAGCCCGTCATCAGCACGGCGTCGACCTGATCCGAGGCCAGCAGCGCGGCCAGCGCCGCCGGGTACGAGGCCGGGTCCTGCTCGCCGGCGCCGGCCAGGTCCACCGGGTTACCGACCGCCGACTGCGACCAGAGCAGGCCGGACAGCGTCGATCGCAGCGGCTCTTCCAACACCGGCACCACCAGACCGGCGTGCTCGGCCACGTCAGCGGCGACCGATCCGTGCCCACCGCCATCGGTAAGGATGGCGGTGCGCCGGCCGGCCGGCCGGTACGGGCGGACCAGCGCGGCGACTACCGCGGTCAGCTCTCGAGGCGTACTGACCAGGTGCACCCCGGAGTCCCGGCATGCCGCGGTGACCACCTCGGACGGTGAGGTCATCGCGCCGGTGTGGGAGAGGGCACCGCGCGCCGATGCCTCCCCGGCGCCGGCGGTCAGCAGAACCACCGGCTTGCCCTTCTCGGCGGCGGCCGCCGCCGCGATCGCGAACCCGCGCCCATCGGCGAAGTCCTCGGCGTAGACCGCGATGACGGCGCTACGGTCGTCGGACGCGCAACTGGTCACCAGGTCAACCACCGAGACGTCGGCCTGGTTGCCGAGCGACACGAACCGGGAGCAGCCCAGCCCGTGGCGGCCGAACCGCAGGTCCAGTTCGATGGCCAGGTTGCCGCTCTGCGACAGCAGCGCCACCGGCCCGTCGCGGAACCGGTCCGACGACAGGTACAGCTCGCTGGAGTTGTCCACCACGCCGAGGCAGTTGGGCCCAACCAGGATGGCACCCGCGGCGCGCACCCGCGCCACCACCGCCGCCTGCAGCGCCGCCCCGGCCTCGCCGAGTTCGGCGAAACCGGCGGTGATCCCGACGATGGCCCGGGCTCCGGCGGCCAGCGCCTCGTCGACCGCGGATTCGAAGGCAGCCACCGGGACCGCGATGACCGCCAGATCCACCCGTTCCCCGATGGCGGCCAGGCTAGCCGCCGCCGGCCGTCCCAGGACCCGGCCGCCCCGGCGGTTCACCAGGTGGATCGGCCTCCGGTCACCGGCCCGCAGCGCCTGGTAGGCAACCGAGTAGCCCCACTTGGCACGGTCGTCGCTGGCGCCGACGATGGCCACCGACGCGGGATCGAACAGCGGTCGCAGGTCGCGTCTCATTCCCGGCTCCACGGTCCGGCCCGCCGCCGGTCGCGGGTGGCGCCCGCTGGTGTGCGACGACGAGTCACCGGTGCCCCCTTGTTCCAAGTCCTGCCCGCGCTTGATCGTCGCGGCTCGGCGGTCGTCGAGTCGACGTGAACCTAACTGATCATTCAGTCAGCTCGCAACCACTCCCCGCCTACATGTGCAGGCAGTTGGCAGCAGCTTGGCGATCGGCGATGCTGATTCGCCAATCAATTTACTCAGGGTCACTTCAGTGATTGTGGGGATGCGGACCGTGATGGCCGACCGCTAGGCTTCGGCCATGACGGAGCCAGCGCCCGGACGAGTCTCGGAAAGCGAGCGCTCCGCCACCAACACCAAGGTGATGGGGTCGGTGGTGTTCGTGCTCGCTTCCGGGGCAGCCATCATCGCCGCCGGTATCGGACACTGGTACCTGTTCGGCGGATCCGCGTTCATCGCCGTGATCGGTCTGGGATTCCGTATCGAAGGCGCAATTCGCGAGGACATCGCCCGCCTGGCGCGCAACCGGGCGGAGCGGAGCAATGATCCACTCGTCTGAGTGTGCCAAGATTTGAAAGGTGCAGCCGACCCAAGCCCCAACACTCCGAGCGCCCGCACACTTGGTCAGCCGTCGCGCTGTGGCGTACTGGACAGTGCGCGCGCTGCCAGGCTGGCTGGTCCTCATCGGTGCGCAGCTGATCTGGTGGTTCGCGGCCGCAGACCCAGGCGGGTGGCACATGATCGTGCTGTCGCTCACCGTGGCGGTGGCGCTCGCGCATCTGATCGTGATGCCCCAATGGCGGTACCGGGTACACCGCTGGGAGACCTCCGCCGACGCGGTGTACACGCAGTCGGGGTGGTTCAACCAGGAGCGCCGGATCGCCCCGATCTCCCGCATACAGACCGTCGACAGCCATCGGGGGCCGCTCGAGCAGTTGTTCGGTCTGGCGAACGTGACCGTGACCACCGCCTCCGCCGCTGGGCCGCTGCACGTTCACGGCCTCGACCTGGCCGTCGCCCGCCAGTTGGTGCATGAGCTCACGACCATCACGCAGGCCACCGAGGGCGACGCCACATGAGCGACACGCCGATGCCGACCGGCCTGCGGGACGATCCGACGCTGACCACGACCGTCGACGATCCGGACGCGGGATGGCGCCGCTTGTCGATCCGGATGCTGCTCGTTCACCCGGTGATGGAGCTGTTGCGGTTCATTCCGGTGCTGCTGGCCCTGGTGCTGTTCAATCGGCGCGACTCCAATGGATGGTGGCCGTTCCTGGCGGTGGCGCTGTTCGTCGCGTTTGGGATCATGCGGTGGTTCACCACCCGGTACCGCGTGACGCCGACCCAGATCCAGGTCCGTAGCGGGCTGCTGTCCAAGCGCACGCTGTCGGTACCGCGGGACCGGGTCCGTACCGTTGACGTCACCGCGCATTTCATGCACCGGCTGCTGGGCCTGTCGCGGCTGGCGATCGGCACCGGCCAGTCGGACCGGCAGAAGCAGGACGGCCTGCGCCTGGACGCGTTGACCGCCGGTGCCGCCGAGCGGCTGCGGTGGGAACTGCTGCACGAGCGACCCGGCATCGACGTCCCGGCGGGCGCCGGCAACGCGAGCGCCGGCCGGGTGAGCGTTGGCGACCAGGGCCCCGGCCTCGCCGACGCAGACGTTCCTATGGCGCGCACTGACGTGGGAACCCCCGTCGCGACGCGACGCCGGTCGATGACGGTGATTGCCCGGTTCCGGCCGTCCTGGGTGTGGTACGCGCCGTTCACGCTGTCCGGCCTTACCGTCGCCGGTGCCGCGATCGGCCTGGTCATCAACGCCGCGCGGCAGGCGCAGGTGAACCTGTTCCGGTCCGGACCGGTCACCGAGGTTCGTGACGATCTGTCGACGCTGCCGGTGGTGTGGGCCGCGGTCGTCATCGTGATCGCGCTGATCGTGATCATCGCCGTACTGTCGATCGTCGCGTACATCCTGGCCGCGTGGAACTTCAGCCTGACTCGGCAAGGCGGCACGCTGCACGTTTCGCGGGGACTGATCACCACGCGGGACACCACGATCGAGGAACGCCGGCTACGCGGTGTCGAACTGAGCGAGCCGCTGTTACTGCGGGCGGTACGCGGCGCTCGTGCCATCGCGATCACGACCGGGCTGCGCGTCGGCCGCGGTGCCGAGCGGGGCGGCTCGATGCTGATGCCGGCGTCGCCGGTCACCGAGGTCCGGCGAGCGGCCGACGCGGTGATGCGTACCGGCGGACCGGCGGCGGTCACTCTGGTCAAGCACGACTGGCGCGCCCGGCGGCGCCGGTATACGCGAGCCCTGGGGGTGGCCGCCATCGTGGCCGCGGCCGCGGTCGCGCTGTGGTGGTTCGCCGCCTGGCCGGCATGGGTCGCCTGGTCGGGCGTAGCACTGCTGCCGTTGGCGGCGATGCTGGCGGCGGACCGCTACCGCAGCCTCGGGCACGCGCTCGTTGACGGGTTCCTGGTATCCCGCCAGGGCTCGGTGGTCCGACGGCGGTACATGGTGCACCGGGACGGCATCATCGGCTGGAACGAGAACCAGTCGTTCTTCCAGCGACGGGCAGGCTTGGTCTCGCTGCACGCGACCACGGCCGCGGGCAAGCAGTCGTACGAGATCCTGGATGTGGATCCGGCGGTCGGCCTGGCGCTCGCCGAGGCCGCCACGCCGGGTCTGCTGAGCCAGTTCTTCGCTCAACGCTGACCGGATCGGCTGGAGCCAGTGCCGCTATCGACAACGATCAATCGATGGTCGGTCGTCACCCGCACCGGAGCCGCTGCCCGGCGTGTCATGAAATTGGGCACAGGTTTCGCCCAGGTTTGACTGATCGGCGGACCTATGACGCCGCGTGCGTCGCTAGGTTCGCACAGTGAGCGTCGCAGCCGGACCCGCCGCGCCAGACCGGTACGTCGGCCGTGCCTCGGTGCCGCCGCCCGGCCCGCCGGCCGAGCCGGTCCGGCAAAAGTTTCCGTACGCCCCCGGGTTGGACGGCGTCCGGGCGCTCGCGGTGACCGCGGTGGTGCTTTACCACCTCGGCACCACCGGGGTCCAGGCCGCCTACACCGCTCCGGGCGGCTTCCTCGGGGTGGACGTGTTCTTCGTCCTGTCCGGATTCCTGATCACGTCGTTGCTGCTGGTCGAGCGCGTCAACACCGGACGGATCAGCATCAAGCAGTTCTACCTGCGCCGGGCCCGGCGGCTGCTGCCAGCGCTATACACCATGATGGCGACCGCCGCGGTGGCGGCCGCGTACTGGTACACCAGCTATGGCGCCCGCCTGCGGGGTGACCTGATCGCCGCCTTGACCTATGCCACCAACTGGTGGCTGATCGCCCAGAAGACGTCGTACTTCGGCGGCGGCGACCAGTTGCCGCTGCTGACCCACCTGTGGTCGCTCGCGGTCGAGGAACAGTTCTACGTGATCTGGCCGCTCGTGCTGATATTGCTCTGCCGGCTGCGCAGCCACCGGATGGTCATGGTGATGGTAGGCCTGGTGGTCATCGCGTCGTCGGTCGAGGCGGCGCTGCTGTACAGCCCGTGGCGGGATGCGTCGCGGGTCTATTACGGGACCGACACCCGGCTCGCGACGCCGTTGCTGGGAGCGCTGCTCGCGATCGCATGCCGGCCGTGGTTGTGGCGCCGCGCCGCGAACGCGGCCGCCCGCTGGCTGCTCACCGCTTCCGGGGTCATCGCCTTGGTACTGCTCGGTGCGGCCTTCGTCTGGGCCGGTGATCACAGTCCGTGGTTGTACCGGGGCGGATTCCTCGGCGTCGCGGTGCTGTCCGGCATGCTCGCCGTGGCGGCGGCGCACCCGGCGTCCGCACTCGGCCCGATTCTCGGGATTGCGCCACTGCGGTGGCTGGGGGAGCGGTCGTACGCCATCTACCTCTGGCACTGGCCGATCTTCGTGGTGACGGTGCCGGGCACCGGAATCCCGCTGGGCCAGACCGCCGACGTGGCGCTGCGCCTGGTGCTGACGCTGATCCTTGCCGACCTGTCGTTCCGTTTGGTGGAGCGGCCGTTGCGCGGCGGAGCGATCGGCCGCGCGATCCGGGCCTGGCAGGCCAAGCGCGGGTGGGCGTACGCGATGGGACCGGTGAAGGTCTGGTGCGGTGCGGTGGTACTGATGGCCGGGGCGGTGCTGGTCGGGGGTCAGCTCATGCGGGAGAAACCGCCATCCGACGTCCCGATCGGGCCGGGTCCGGACACCGCCATCGGCCAGCTACTGGTGCCGAGCGGATCACCATCGCCGTCCGGGTCACCGTCGGTCCGGCCGAGTCCATCCACCGGGGCGAAGCCACCGAGCCGGGCCAAGGTGCCGAAGGTGGCGGTGTTCGGCGACTCGCAGGGCATGACCCTGCTGCTCAACGTGCCTAAGGATACCGGCAAGTACGTTCACTTCGTCGACGACACGATCGAGGGTTGCGGGCTCCTGCTCGGGAAGGTGACCAGCCGCAGCGGGGAGCGACGTGACCTGGCGTCCAACTGCAGGAACTGGCTGTCGGTCTGGAAGAACCGCGCCAAGAGGGACAAGCCGGATATCGGCCTCATCATTATCGGCGCCTGGGATGTGTTCGACCTCACCGTCGACGGCACCAAACTCACGTTCAGCACCGCGGCGTGGGATGCGAACTTCAACGCCGAGCTGGCCAAGGCGATCGCGGCGGTACGCGGCAGTGCCAGGCACGTGGTCATCTCGCTGCTGCCGTGTTACCGGCCGGTCAAGCGCAGCGCCGGCTTCTGGCCGGAACGAGGCGACGACTGGCGTACGCGCCATATCAACGACCTGCTGATCGCGGCCGCCGATGCGGATCCGGCCGGCGTGTCGACGGTCAACCCGCCACACCAGTTCTGCGACAACGCGAAGATCGCCACGTCGCTGTCGTACCGCTGGGACGGCGTGCATTACTACAAGCCCGGTGCGCTGCTGTACTGCCAGGTGGTTATCCCGCAGTTGCTCGCCATCGAGAACGGCTGACCGCCCCGGCTCCGGGCGCGTTCAGCCACGTGCCGGAACCCGGGCATTATCGCGGCCGGCGTCACGACCCGCCAGCGGGCACTCCCAGCCAGCCGTTGGCTACCGTAGTGCCGTGTTCAAAGGCTTCCGTGAATTCATGATGCGCGGCAACATCGTCGACCTCGCTGTCGGTGTCGTTGTCGGTGTCGCGTTCACCGCGCTGGTCCAGGCGCTTACCGACGACTTCATCAACCCGCTCATCCAGCTTGTGGGCGGCGGTGAGAAGCTGTCCGGTACGTGGAAGGTGATGTCGGTTACGTTCCAGTGGGGCGACTTCGTCACCCAGATCATCAACTTCCTGCTGGTGGCGGCGGCGCTTTACTTCTTCGTCGTGATGCCGATGAACAAGCTCAACGAGCGACGCGCCTCGCTGACCCGGCGGATCGGCATCTTCGGCCGGAAGTCGGAGAGCGTGGCCGAGGAACCACCGCCGCCGACACCGGCCGATATCGCGCTGCTGACCCAGATCCGTGACTCGCTCGCGGCCATGGAGGAGCGGGGTGCCCTCGCGCAGGTGCATCGATCGGCCGACCCAGGCTCGGCGCCCACGGCCGGAGACCGGTAGCCGGAGCGGCCCTGGCTGCCCGCCTACGTGACGGTTCAGTCGTAGTTGTGCGGGACCACCACTCCGTCCGGCGCGGCTTCCGGCTCGGTGACCCGGCCGTGGGCCGGGATCGCGGCATCAGGGATCCGGGCCGGCGCCAACTCGGCCCGTACCGTCGCGGCCGCCACCCAGACCAGCTGGGACCATGACTGCATCATCAGGCTGCGGGCACGCCATGAGGGATTGAACTTGGCGCAGAACCGGTTCAGGGAGGCGATCTCGATCCACCGGTCGAAGCCGCGCAGCAGCATCGCGGCGGTCTGCGGCAACACACCCTGAGTTTCCAAGATCCACCGCAGCGCGGCGAAGTTCAGCGACACCTCACTGGCACCATGGGCCTTGGCGTACTCGACCATCTCAACGATCAGGCGCTCGGCGACGCCGTTGGTCGCGTCGGTCCCGCGGGGGGCCACATCAAGGGTCACCACCCGGCCTTCGGCGGCGAGCGCGAACCGGGCGAACGCCACCGGATCGCCGTCCGGCCCGTACGCGGTGGCTACCAGGCAGTCGGGGTTCGGCATCAGAATGCGGTCGAGGTTCATCGCGAACCCGCGCTCCCGGCTGCCGTTCAGCCATTGATCCAGGACGGGGCGGAGGCGCTCGGCCTCCGCCTCGGTGAGCCGGCCTATCGTGACCCTGACCCCGGCATTGTGAGTGCGGTTGACCGCCTGCCGGACGTTGCGCATACGCCGTGAGGTCAGCGTGAACGCCTCGAGGTCGACGACCGCCTCCTCGCCGACTCTCATCCCGCGCAACCCGGCTTGACTCCAGACCGAGCGCATCTCGTCGGACGCGCCGAGCACCGCCGGACGCCAGCCCTTCGTGGTGCACAGGTCGAGGAATGCCTGGACCGCTGCGGGAGCGCTGGCGCGGGAGCCGACCGGATCTCCGCCCGCGAGGGCGGTACCGAACAGGACGCGATACCCGATCGCGGCGCCCCGATCCGGGCTGAAGACGTACGCCTTGTCGGCGCGGGCCGCGAACGGCGCCAGGCTGTCGGCGTCGCCGCCGGCCACCAGCGCCCGTATCTCATCGCGTTCATCCGGGCCTCCCGGCACCGGCGCGGCGGCGGGGGCGAACACGACCAGGACGGCCGCGACGATGGCGCCGGCGATGGTCAGCATCAGCAGCAGCGCTCGCAGCGAGTCCGGGCTGGCCTCGGCGAAGTCGGCGATGACCACACGTTCCGGGCCACCGGGAGCGCCCCGGTTGGCGACCGCGTCCCAGCCCCCGCCGATCAGCGCGGTAGCTATGGCTATCAGCGCGATCTGCCCGGCCAGCCGGAACCGGTCCGGATCCGGCCGGGTTCTGAAGCTGTCGCGCAACGCGATCAGGGCGACCAGCGCGGTGCCGGCCAGCAGAACCGCGAACGGCCGGTGCCGGATCGCCGCCAGCACGGCGAAGCCGAAAACCGCCACACCACCGATCCACGCCGCCCGGCGTCCCGCGACGAGCCCCCAGGCGGTGGCGATCAGCAGCGCCCCGACGGCGAACGCTTGAGTCCGGCCGAGCGTCGCGCCGTCGATCGGGGCGGCCATGCGGGAGAGTTCGACGTCGGGTCGTAATGCTGTGAGAAGGTTCACTATGCCGGTGACCGCGACGAGCGCGGCGACAAGGCGTACGCCCAGAAAACGCACGAATTCGACCTTAGCGATCTAGGAACCGGTGCTGTCAAGTCTGACTCTATATCGGTGCCATGGCATAGAACCAGGCACGAACCGGGCATAACGGGGAACATCCAGCGAGGCTGGTGGTTTTGCCCGCCCAACCGGAATATGGGCTCCGTGAGTGGAAAGCATCGGTCCCCCCACGGCTCCGCCCCGCGCCGAGGCATCGCTGCAACCGTAACGCTGGCGATCGTTTTCGGTGTGGCCGCGGCCGGCTGGTACGGCTATCAGCACTATTTCAAGTCCGGCTCGTGCCGGTCGGCGACCCATCTGCGGATAGCCTCCGCGCCCGAGATCAAGCCGGCGTTGTCGCACGTCGCGGCGCAGTGGAATGGCGCCCAAACAAAGGTCGGCGGCACCTGCGTGACGGTCGACGTGACGTCGGCCACGCCGGCCGGCGTGGCATCCGCGATCGCTGCCGCTCACCAGGCCGCCGTCACCGGGTTGAGCCAGCCCAACGGCGACGTCGAGGTGCCGGACGTCTGGGTGCCCGACTCGTCGATCTGGCTGAGCCGGCTCGCCGGTGGGTCAACGCCGGTGAAGTTGACCGGCGAATCGGTGGCCAGCAGCCCGGTTGTTCTCGCGGTACCGGAGCCGGTCGCGAAGTCCCTTGCGGGCGGCTCGTCCGGCCAGCTCACCTGGTCGGCGCTGCTCGGCAAGCTGACCAGCGGCTCGCTCCGGACCGGGATCGTCGACCCGGACGTCGACGCGGCCGGCCTGTCCGCACTGCTGGCCGTCAGCGGTGCCAGCCAGTCGGGGGCCAAGACGGCGAGCGAGCAGGCCACCGCACAGGCCGCGACGGTCGGCGCCATCCGTGCACTGTCCAGCGGATCATCGCTGGTCCGGGCGGACCTGCTTGGCCGGTTCCCGCGCGCGACCGACGCCACATCACTGGCCCGCGGGCTGTCCGTGGCGCCGCTGCCCGAGCAGGCGGTACTGGCTTACAACAGCGCCCGCCCGCCGGTCGGGCTGGTCGGGCTTTACGTCGATCCCGCGCCGGCCGCGCTCGACTACCCGTACACGCCGATTGGCCTGACCGGCGTGAAGGCTGAGGCGGCCAGCAAGTTCCAAGCTCGCCTGGGAGGCCCCGCCTGGACCAGCACGCTGGCGTCGGTCGACCTCCGGGCGGCCGACGGCACGTACGGCGCCGGCATGCCCACGACGCCGAACATGCCGGTCGGCCCGCTGAAGCCCAGCGACCCGCCCCCGGCGGCCGCCGTGGATCAGGCGCTGTCCGTGTGGTCGGCGGTGACCGTTCCGGGGCGGATGCTGGCCGTCATTGATGTGTCCGGATCGATGGCTGCCCGGGTCCCGTCCGCGGGCAACGCGACGCGGGAGCAGGTGACGGTGTCGGCGGCCAAGGGCGGCCTGGGCCTGTTCGACGACGCGTGGAAGATCGGGCTGTGGACGTTCTCCACGAAGCTGAACGGCTCGAAACCGTACCGGCAACTGGTGCCCATCGGGAGGCTGGCCGGCAACCGGTCGGCGATGACCCAGGCGCTCGGGACCGTGAAGCCGATCCCGAACGGACAGACCGGGCTCTATGACACGGTTCTCGCGGCGTACCAGGCGGTGCAGAAGGGCTGGGATCCGAGCCGGGTGAACTCTGTGGTGATCATGACCGATGGGCAGAACCAGAACCCGGGCGGGCTGACGCTGGATCAGCTGCTCGGCAAGATCAAGGCGATTAAGGACCCGAATAAGCCGGTCGAGGTGATCGCTATCGGTATCGGCAACGAGGTCGACAAGGCCGAACTGGAAAAGATCACCGCCGCCACCGGAGGCGGAGCGTTCGTCACCGCCGACCCGGCTCAGATCGGCGAGATCTTCCTGAAGGCGATCGCGCTGCGGCCGGGCGCCGCGAAGTAGCCCAGGGCGTGGACGCGGCGGCGGTGCCACCCGGACCAGGTGGCACCGCCGCCGCGCTTTGTTCAGGCTCGCTCCGGGCCCGGCGCGGTGACCATCGTCGCCTCAGACGTCGGCGCCCACCGGGGTCTCGTCGAGCAAGTGCTCCTGCCGGACCCACGATGTCGCCTTGCGCTCGGCCACGAACGACACGAACGGGATGGTCCCCGCCAGCATGATCAGGATGGTGCGCTTGAGCGACCAGCCGGCCCGCCGGGCCAGATCGAAGGCAAGCACCAGATAGACCATGTAGAGGAAACCGTGGATCGGGCCGACGACCGAGACCACGATCTTGTTATCGGCGAGGTACTGCAGCGGCATTCCGATCAGCACCAGCACGATCAGCCCAACACCGACGGTGTACGCGATCACTCGGAACCGGGTCAGCGCTCCGGACAAGGTCACTCTCCCTTGAAAGCAGGATTCTGAGCAGAGGGATCTGGCGTGTGCGGTGCCGTGCTCTGGGACGCCATCCGTGCCGCCCGGGCGGCACGTGCCGCGTCCAGATCGAACTTCGCGACCCCATCGATCTCCGGTATCCGCGACCTGGCGGCGGGGGCCTTCGGTGGTGGCGGACCACCGCGCAGGGCGATCCGCACCTCACGGATCCAGATCAGCACGACGAACCCGGCGAAGACCGGCCACTCGAACGCATAGCCCCAGCTGAGAGCATTGCCCTCCCGACCGCGGCCGAGTTGCCACCAGCCAAGCACCAGGAAAGTCACGACCAGCGCGACCATGACGACGTGGCGTAGCAGCCACGGGCCGGTCATGAGTCGCTTCATGCAGGCGAGACTACGCCGTCGCCCGGCCCCGACCGCCGGCACGGCCCGGCCCCGACCGCCGGCACGGCCCGGCCCCGACCGCCGGCACGGCCCGGCCCCGACCGCCGGCACGGCCCGGCCCCGACCGCCGGCACGGCCGGGGCCGCGCGGCGGGTGGTTATCCCGGCTCGCCGCGGCCCTCTCACGCCGTTCTCCGTACGATCTCCAAGACCGGCACGCGAGAAACACAGCGCCATAGGGCAGAGTGACCGTATGGCACTCGCAATCGAGGATTACGGCTTCATCGGGGACCTGCATACCGGCGCGCTTGTCGGCAAGGACGGATCGATCGACTGGCTGTGCTTGCCCCACTTCGATTCCGGCGCCTGCTTCGCGGCGCTCGTCGGGACTCCGGAACACGGGCGCTGGCTGCTTGCGCCGGTCGGCACGTACGGTCGTGACTACACGGCCACGCGGGCCTACCGGGGCGACTCGCTGGTCCTGGAGACGACATTCACCACCCCCACCGGCACGGTACGAGTGATCGACTGCATGCCGCCCCGTGACGACGTCCCGGATGTGATGCGGCGAGTCGAGTGCGTCAGCGGTTCGGTCGACATGGTGTGCGAGATCGTGCTTCGGTTCGATTACGGCACCAACGCGCCGTGGCTGCGGCGTGAAGGGCATCGGATCCAGGCCATCTGTGGGCCGGACACCGTCGTCATCGACTCCGACGTGCACCTGGACTGCGACGACGAAGACGACATCGTCCGATCCCACTTCCGGCTCGGCGAGGGCGACACGGCCAACTTCCGGCTCGGCTGGACCGGACCGCGAGGCCGGTTGCCCGGGCTCAAGCACCCTCACGACACCATCAACCGGACCGTCAAGTTCTGGGAGGACTGGGTCGGTCAGCGCGATCACGCCGGCGAGGACCGTGACGCCATCGTGCGGTCCCTCATCACACTGAAGGCGCTGACCTACACCCCTAGCGGCGGAATCGTGGCGGCGCTCACCACCTCACTTCCCGAACAGCTCGGTGGCGTACGCAACTGGGACTACCGGTACTGCTGGGTCCGCGACGCGACGCTGACGCTGCTGGTCCTGATGAAAGGCGGTTATCACGAAGAGGCCGCTCAGTGGCGCGAGTGGTTGGTGCGGGCGGTCGGCGGCCGTCCGGAGCAGCTGCAGATCATGTACGGCATCAACGGTGAGCGGCGGCTGACCGAGATGGAACTCGGCTGGCTGCCCGGGTACCAGGGAGCCCGGCCGGTCCGGATCGGCAACGGCGCACACGGCCAGCTCCAGCTGGACGTGTTCGGTGAGCTGATGGACGCGCTGCATGAGGCGCGAGTTGGCGGCCTGCCTCCAAACGACGACACCTGGCTGGTGCAGGCAAAGCTGATGGATTTCCTGGAAGGCCAGTGGAAGGAGCCGGACGAGGGGATCTGGGAGGTGCGGGGGCCGCGCCGGCACTTTGTGCATTCGAAGGTGATGGCCTGGGTGGCGATGGACCGGGCGGTCAAGACGATCGAGTCGTACGAACGGGTCGGTCCGGTAGACCGGTGGCGCGCGGTCCGCGACGAGATCAAGCGGGAGGTGCTGGAAAAGGGCTTCAACTCGGACCTGAATACCTTCACCCAGTCGTATGGGACCAATCAGGTCGACGCGGCGCTGCTGCTGATCCCGCAGGTCGGCTTCCTGCCGGCGACCGATCCGCGGATGCTCGGCACCGTCGAGGCGATCGAGCGGGAGTTGCTGCACGACGGCTTCGTCATGCGGTATCAGCCGGACGAATCGGCTCACGTCGACGGCCTGCCCCCGGGCGAGGGGGCGTTCCTGGCGTGCACCTTCTGGCTCGCCAACAACTACGGCATGCAAGGCCACCGGGACAAGGCGCGCGCCGTGCTGGACCGCCTGCTGGCGCTCCGCAACGATCTCGGCCTGCTCTCCGAGGAGTACGACGTGAGTGCCAAACGCATGGTGGGCAACTTCCCGCAGGCGTTCTCGCACATCGAACTCGTCAACACGGCGGTCTCCTACCACCAGGACCGGGGCCTGCGCACCAGTTCCCGGTTGCGCTGAGGCGGCCGCCCGGCAAATGCCTTACCGGTGCCGGCGGTTACGCCGGCACCGGCATGCGCAGGACCCAGCGGTAGGCCTGAACGAGCCCGGTGTCAAACCCGGCCGCCGAGCCCCACAGGAACAGACGGAACCGGCGGTAAAGCGGTTCACCGAAGCGTGCCACGATCTCGTCCCGCTTCGAGTCCAGCTTCTGCGCCCAGCGCTTGCAGGTCAGGTAGTAGTTGTGCCGGTCGTCGTCGATGCTGATCAGCTCGAACGGGGACCGGGCCACTTCGTGCAGGTACTCGTGCAGCAGCAGCGGCGACTGGCCGCCCGGGTAGACGTACTTGCTCATGAACGTCGAGATCTGGAACTTGCGCCGCATCGCCAGCGCGTCCAGGTAGACCGAACCACCGGGCTTGAGCAGGTCGGCGTACTTGCGCAGAGTGGTCCGGTAGTTGGGCAGGTGCTCGGTGACGCCCATGTTGACGATCGCGTCGTACCGGCGGCCGGGCTGGTAGGCGAAGATGTGCTCGCGTACCACCTGGGCCGGAAGTTGCTCCCGCTCGATCAGGCCGCTCAGGTAGCGTTCCGACTCCTTCGACAGCGTGAGGGTGGTGACCTCGACACCGTTGCGTCCGGCGTGCTCGACGAATGCGCCCCAGCCACCGCCGACCTCCAGCACATGGTCACCGGGCTTGGCGCCGATCGCCTTGAGTGCGATGTCCATCTTCCGGGTCATGGCGTCCTCGATCGGCTCATCGTCGTATGCGAAGACGCCTTCGGTATAGCAACGGTGACGCTCGTCCAGGAAGCTGAGGAAGAAGTCGGAATCCTCGTCGTAGTGCGACGAGATCGCCTTGCGGTCGCTGGCCTTGCGGCCGTGCAGCATCGACGGCACGAACTGAGACACCCACTTGATCGGGTGGATGTCGCGGAAGAAGTCGCGCATCTTCAGCGCTTCGGCCAGGTCGCCGTCGACGTCGAGAGATCCGTTCAGGTACGCCACCGCGATGCCGAACTGATCGAGGCTGGCCAGCGCCTTCGCGCCGGTGTCGTCCTTGACCAGGATGGTGAAGGCGGGTTGCCCGGAGCCGAACGTGTGCGAGGTGCCGCCCGTGGTCACCGCGAACGGCGTCGCGGTACGGGCCGAGAAGAATGACTGGTAGCGCTTCTGCAGCGCGGAGGTCATGCCGGATGCGTCCACGCCGCCAATCTAAACCCGGAACGGTCCGATGCGAAGATCGCTCGGCAAACCCGGCGTTAGCCGGCCGTTACGAATCCACCGACCCTGCCGCCCGGCACCGGTCCGTTTGTCGATGGTCTTGAATGTCGGTGCCCGATACGATCCGGCTGTCAGCCGGATGGGCGAAACGGGGGCTCCATGACAGCGGATCCGGCACCAACCACCGGTCCCATCGAGCCTCGGCGCGCGGGCCTCACCTGGTTCGCCGCGCTCCTCATCACCGGTGGGCCGGCCATTGCTTGGTGTGTCCATGAATCGCGTCCAGTGACCACGGGCGTGGTGCTGGGGCTGTCGACTCTGGCCGCGTTCGTCGCCACCACTGTCGCCCTGATCGGGGTCCGGCGCCCGAAGGTAGCCGAGCGTCGAGCCGCGGTCGCCCTGACCCTGGCGGTGGTCGTGGTCCGGGCGTACCTCGGGCTGGCCGTGGGCCTGGGCGTTATCGCTGGGCACGCCGGCCGCGTCGCGGCCGGGTGGGCCACGGCGATCCTGCTCGGGTTCGCGGTGCTCGATTCCGCTCTGCTCGCCGCCTACGTCTGGCTGGTCAACGTGCCGGCCAGGGGACGCTACGTCCGCGCACCACTGGCCAGGCAGCTTCGCGGAGTTCCGGCCGCATGGGCCCGCATCGACACGTGGATCGAACGATGGATCGCTCGCCCGTTGCGAGCCATGTTCGGTCAGCGTGACGGGTCAGGCGGAGAAACCATGACCGAGCCGGTCCATCCGCCACCGGTGCCGGTGCGCCGCGCGTTGATCGCTTGGATCGTGGCCATTTCCGCGAGCATCGCGTTGACATACCCGCTCGCCTCCGCCCTGATGCCTGGCGAGGGCCGCATAATCGGCTTCGGCGGAGCCTGGCTCGCGTTGCTGGGCGCGGTCGGTTTCGTGAAATCGCCGCGGGGATTGCGGTACCGGCACCGCGGAGTCCTCGACGGGGCATTCCGTACCTGGATCGTCCTGCCATACGTGGTGGTGCCGCTGCTACCGCGGGACATCACGGTCCACGCCGCGCTATTCGTGGGCGATGCGGTGCTGTCGGCGTATCTGGCGCTGGTGGTAGTGCTGGCCCGTTCACCCGAGGGCGGTTACCGGCCGATCCGATGGCTGGGAACGTGGTCCGGTCTGTGGGCACCGACCGATCCGGAAATCGCGAAACGGGCTCCGGTCGCCTGGCAGCGAGCGGTCCGGACCTGGTTACTGCTCTGGCCGGCGGCTACCGCGCTGACGATGGCCTGGTTCGCCGCCACGCACCTGACGCCGTCCGTGCTGTTGTGCGGGCCGGCGATCGCGTACCTGGTGGCGGATGGGGGACTGACCGGCACACGTGAACACCCGCGCGCCCGGCATCGGGGGAGCGCTGCCGCGGTAACCGTCGGCGTCGCGGTTGGGCTCTTGGCGATCCTCCTTCTCGGCTTTCCGGACTACACGTCGCCGACGGCTCAGATCGTGGCGAGCGAGGTGATGACAACCGCCGGGCTTGCCCTGATCGTGGTCGTGACGAACCGGCCGCTGGGTGTGCCGCCTCAAGCCGGAGTGGAAACCCCATAACCGCCGAGATCACTCACGTGCCGGTACACGCCCGCGCCACTGCTCGTGCCCCCTGCGCCGCCCGATAGCATCGGATGGTCGTGCGCGATCTCGCGCGTACCCGTGATGATCTTTCCGAGGAGCCTGCCGTGAATCCAGCCGCAGCCGACGTTGCCGCCGCGACCCTCGTCGTCCCGGCCGGAACGACGGCGGCGACCGCCGTCGCCGACGCGGGTTTGCCCACCGCCGGGCCGAAGGCGATCGTGGTGGTCAGGGACACCGACGGCGGGCTCCGGGACCTGGACTGGAGCCCGGACTCCGAGGCCACCGTGACGCCGATCTCGATCGACTCGCCGGACGGCCTGAACGTGCTGCGGCATTCGACCGCGCACGTGCTGGCCCAGGCGGTCCAGGACGTGTTCCCGGAGGCGAAGCTGGGCATCGGCCCGCCCATCGAGAACGGCTTCTACTACGACTTCGACGTCGAGAAGCCGTTCCAACCCGATGACCTGGCCAAGCTCGAGAAGCGGATGCAGGAGATCATCAAGAGCGGTCAGCGGTTCCGGCGCCGCCGGTTCGATTCGCTGGATCAGGCGCGGGCCGAACTCGCCGATGAGCCGTACAAGCTGGAGCTGATCGACGTCAAGGGCGGCGAGAGCGCCGGCTCCTCGTCACCCGCCGGCTCTGCGTCATCCGCCGGCTCTGCGTCATCCGCCGACTCCTCGTCACCCGCCGGCTCCTCGTCACCCGCCGGGTTCGACTCGTCCGAGGTGATGGAGGTCGGGGGTGGCGAGCTGACGATCTACGACAACGTCGACGCCGGTACCGAGAAGGTGTGCTGGTCGGATCTGTGCCGGGGCCCGCACCTTCCGAGCACCCGGCTGATCGGGGCGTTCAAGCTGATGCGCAGCGCCGCGGCGTACTGGCGAGGGTCTGAGAAGAACCCGCAGCTGCAGCGTGTCTACGGCACCGCCTGGCCCACGCGGGACCAGCTCAAGGGTTACCTGAAGCTGCTTGAGGAGGCGGCCCGCCGGGACCATCGCAAGCTCGGTGCGGACCTGGACCTGTTCAGCTTCCCGGACGAGATCGGCTCGGGCCTCGCGGTGTTCCACCCCAAGGGCGGCATCATCCGGCGCGAGTTGGAGAACTACTCGCGGCTCAAGCACGAGGCGGCCGGTTACAGCTTCGTCAACACCCCGCACATCACCAAGGCCGAGGTGTTCCAGACCTCCGGCCACCTGCCGTACTACGCCGAGACCATGTTCCCGCCCATGCAGATGGAGGGCGCCGAGTATTACCTCAAGGCGATGAACTGCCCGATGCACAACCTGATCTTCCGGTCGCGCGGCCGGTCGTACCGGGAGCTGCCGCTGCGGCTGTTCGAGTTCGGCACGGTGTACCGGTTCGAGAAGTCGGGCGTGGTTCACGGGCTGACCCGGGTGCGCGGCATGACGCAGGACGACTCGCACATCTATTGCACCCAGGAGCAGATGCAGGACGAGCTGCGCGGGCTGCTGTCCTTCGTGCTCGACCTGCTGCGTGACTACGGCCTCGACGAGTTCTACCTGGAGCTGTCCACCCGCGACGAGTCGGACAAGTTCATCGGCGAGGACGACGAGTGGGAAAGCGCCACCGAGGCGCTGCGCGAGGCCGCCGAGGCGTCCGGTCTGGAACTGGTGCCGGATCCGGGTGGGGCCGCGTTCTACGGCCCGAAGATCTCGGTGCAGGCCCGCGACGCGATCGGACGCACCTGGCAGATGTCGACCATCCAGCTGGACTTCAACCAGCCGAAGCGGTTCGGCCTGGAGTATCAGGCGGCCGACGGCACCCGCAAGCAGCCGATCATGATCCATCGGGCCCTCTTCGGGTCGATCGAGCGGTTCTTCGGCGTGCTGACCGAGCACTACGCCGGTGCCTTCCCGGCGTGGCTGGCCCCGGTTCAGGTGGTCGGGATCCCGATCCGCGACGATCACCGGGCATATCTGGACTCGTTCGTGCAGGCGCTCCGCAAGGAGGGCATCCGGGCCGAGGTAGACGCGTCCGACGACCGGATGCAGAAGAAGATCCGCACCGCCCAGCAGCAGAAGATCCCATTCATGGCGATCGCCGGCGACGAGGACACCTCGAACGGCACGGTGTCGTTCCGGTACCGGGACGGCTCGCAACGCAACGGGGTGCCGCTGGACGAAGCGGTGGCGCATGTGGCCGAGGTGGTGCGCTCGCGTACCAACGAGGGACCGTCCGCGGCCTGAGCGTGGCTTCCCTGGAGATCTTGGCGGCCTGAGGCCGGTCTGGGCGCCCAGCCCGCCAGGATCTACCTCAGCCCGCCAGGATCTGTGGTGCGGCTGGTCTGGTCGCGGCCAGGCGGGCGCGCGACCGGGCCGCCTAGTCGTAGACCTTGAGCAGGTCTCCCGGCGTGCAGTCGAGTGCGTCGCAGATCGCCGTCAGGGTGGAGAACCGGATAGCGCGGGCGTGGCCGTTCTTGAGAATCGACAGGTTCGCGACCGTGACGCCGACCCGATCGGCGAGTTCCACCAGCGTCATCCCGCGGATCGCCAGGAGGTCGTCGAGCCGGACCTCGATGCGATGCGCCAGGTCGGCCGGGCTCATACCACCGTCTCCAGGTCCTCGCGCATCGCGATGCCACGGCGAAAGACCTCCGCGAACGCCACGATGACGGCACCGGCCAGCAGCGGGACGAAGGAGAAGCGCATCGGCACCGACAACGCTCCGGCGGCGGCGGATCGGTTCACGATTCCGGTCTCGCCAAGGTGCGTCAGCAGTGCGGTAGCGGTCAGCCCGACGCCGATGAGCAAGCCGATCGTCACCATGCGGCGGCTGTTCGCCCGGGTGAAAACCTCGGCTCGCAATGAGCCGACCATGCGCCACAGCAGCACCAGCACCGTTATGACGATCAGGTCGCCGAGGACGGGCGGGCCGGCGAAGTAGAGGTAATCGATCGCATCGGGTGCCCACATGAACATGGCCGGCTCGCCGAAGTGGTACTCGATCGGCGGCTTGCCGGTCGCCGCGTCCCGGGTGCCGTTGCTGGTTTCGGTCCAGCCGAACAGGTTGTCGCCAGCAGCCGAGGGGGCGTGCGCGGGAAACAGGCGATCTGTCGGCTGGACCGGCACGCTCATCGCCGAGAAGATCAGTTCTCCGCCGCTGTAGTCCACCGAGCCCGAACCGTGCAGGCTGGGAACGATTCCGCCGAAGAATACGAACGCGATGGCGATGGCGATCAGCGTCCTCATGGCTCGCACCACAGTCCGTCCGGGTGTGGTCGGGGCCGTGCCAGTCTGGCTCATCAGGATGGCTCCATATCGTTTTTCAATACGCGATCGGTGTGCCTACGAGAGTGCATATCGAAATTCGATATGTCAAGGGCGCTCGCCGCGCTCAGAGCCAGCCGTTGTTCCGGGCGGTACGCGCGGCCTCGATCCGGTTCCGGGTGCCGGTCTTGCCGATCCCGGCGGACAGATAGTTGCGTACGGTCGACTCGGACAGGTGCAGCCGCTTCGAGATGTCGGCCACGGTCGAGCCGTCCAGCGCGGCGGCCAGCACATCGCGCTCGCGGTCGGTGAGCGGGCTCGGCCCGGCGCTCAGCGCGGCACCGGCCAGCCCCGGATCGATGACCGTCTCGCCGCGCAGCACCCGGCGGATGGCGCCGGCCAGTTCCTCGACCGGCGAGTCCTTGACCAGGAATCCGCTGGCGCCGGCCTCCATCGCCCGGCGCAGGTATCCCGGCCGTCCGAACGTGGTGAGGATCAGTACCCGGCACGATGGCAGGACGGCACGCAGCGCGGCGGCCGCGGCCAGGCCGTCCATGCGGGGCATCTCGATGTCGAGAAGGGCGATATCGGGGGGTTCCACCAGCGCCAGGGCCGCGGGCACCACCTCGTCTCCGGCGGTCACTCGGCTGGCCACCTCGATGTCCGGCTCCAGATTCAGCAGCAGGGCCAGGGCGCCGCGCATCATGCCCTGGTCCTCGGCGAGCAGGACCCGGATCACTGGCTACCGCTCGTTGACACGTCGGCGGGTGCGGGCTCGGCGATAGGTGCGGGCTCGGAGATCGCTCCACCGGGCAGCGTCACCCGCAACCGGAACCCGCCGCCCGGCCGCCCTCCGGCATCCAGCCGGCCGGCCTGAGCCTCGGCGCGCTCGCGCAGCCCGGCCAGTCCGTGACCGGATGCGGCGCCGACCGGCCCGCTACCATCGTCGGTCACCGTCAGGACCGCGTCGTCGACGGTCGAGCCGCCGGTGGACGTGACCTCGATTTCGCAGGTGGTGGCGTGGGCGTGCCGGATCACGTTGGTGACCGCCTCGCGTACCGCCCAGCCGAACAGCGCGTCCGCCTCCGGGGTCAGGGCCAGTGGTGACGACCGCACCGCGGCCAGGATTCCGGCATCGGAGAGCACCGAGCGTGCCGAGTCGATCTCGTCGGTCAGCCCGCGGCCCCGGTACCCGGTGACGGCCGCCCGTACCTCGACCAGCGCCCGGCGGCCGATCTGCTCGATGTCGGCGGCCTGGGCGGCCGCCGTGTGCGGATCCGTCGGAATGACCCGGCGGACCGCCTCGGCCTTGACCACCATCACCGAGAGCGTGTGACCGAGCAGGTCGTGCAGGTCGCGGGAGAACCGGTTGCGCTCCTCGGCGACGGCCGCCTCGGCCAGCTGCTCGCGCGTGGACCGCAGTTGGCCGATGACCGTGAACAGGCGAATGATGATCCACGGGATCGACGCGCCGGTGAAGGTACCCCAGGCCAGCGAGACCAGGCCGCCCAGACTGGCGCTGTTGGCGAGCCCGACCAGGACGGTGGCGATGGTGAACGGGGCCCCGACGGTGACGATCGCGCCGCCGCGGACCGTTACCCCGATGGCGATGCCGGCCGCCGGTGGAAGGATCGACCAGGCGCCGCCGAAGACGCCCATCAGCGCCAGCGCCAGCGCCATGACGGCGACGAGCGAGACGACCCCGCGCTTGGGCACCGGCGCATCGTCGGACTGAACCGCGTAGAACGCGAAGTGCACGGTGAATATCCAGGCGGCCGCGAACAGCATCAAGCCGCTGATTGCCAGCCACAGCGGGTGCGAGTGGCCGTGCAGCATTTCCCAGATCGGGCCGGACAGCAGCAGCAGCGACGGGTAGACGCCGGGCGCGTTGGGCGGATCGAACTCCCGGCGATCGCGTTCCAGCAGGCCGCCCGGTGGCCAGCGGCGGCGCGGCCGGGGCACACCGGGCGGGTCGGCGGCGCGTGCACCGGCTGTACCGCCGTGGTCAGCCGGCATGCCGGCCCGCCCGCCGGTACGCGAACCGCGCGTAGATGCCGAAGGCCACAAGCCATCCAACCAGGACGGCGACCGCGCGCCAACCGGGGGCGTGCCCGAACGCGACGCTCCACGACAGGTCGGCATACGCGTGTGTCGGCGTCCACCCGCTGATCGCCCGAAGCCAGCCGGGGAACGTGGTGGTCGGCAGCCACAGACCGCCGACAACGGCCAGCCCCATGGTGGCGCCGAAGTTCGCCAACCCGGCGGTCTGGCCGGACAGCAGGTAACCGTTGGCGAGACCAAGCAGCGTGAACGGAAGTGTGCCGAGCCATAGCAGGGCCACTATCGCCAGCCACTGGGAGGCGTCGAGCGAGACTCCGTTGAGAACGGAGCCGGCCAGGAGTACAGCCGCGATCGCCGGCACCACGATGACCATGCCGGTGGTGGTCTTCCCGGCAAGCACCGACAGTGTCGACAGCGGCGTCGCCCGCAGCTGTCGCAGCCAGCCCAGAGCGCGATCCTCAGCCAGCCCGGTGCCGTTGTTGAACGCCGCGCCCATGCCGCCGTACGCGGCCATGCTGACCATGGTGAACAGGGCTGCGTGGTGTTTGTCGCCGGGGGCTAAGCCCATGTTGGTGAAGAGCAGGTACATGACGACCGGCAGCGCGATGCCGAACACCACGAAGGTGGCGTCACGCATAGTGCGAGTCAGTTCCAGCCGGACGTAACCCAGCATGATCGGCTCCTAAGTGTGATTAAGCGGTGACGAGGTCGGTGCTGTCCGGGTCGGGTTCATGCGAGGTCAGCGCCACGAACGCGTCAGCCAGGTTGCCACGGCTGATCGCGATGTCGCGGATGGCGCCGGCCGCCGCCAGCGCCATCACGGTGGCATCGGCGTCGGTGGTGTGCAGGATCGCGATGTGCCCGCGAACGTCGACACCGCTGACGCCGGGCAACCGGGCCAGGTGGGCGACCGGCCCATCGACGCGGATCGACACCGTGGTCAGCGGCACCGCCTGCTTCACCTCGGCGCTGGTTCCGTCGGCCACCACCCGGCCCCGGTCGACGACGATGATCCGGTCCGCGTGATCGTCGGCCTCCTGGAGGTAGTGTGTCGAGAACAGGATCGTCTTGCCACGGTCGGCGAACCGGCGCATGCTCTCCCAGAATTCGCGCCGAGCGGTTACGTCCAGGGCCGCGGTGGGCTCATCGAGGATGATCAGGTCCGGATCGCCGGCAATCGCCATCGCGAACCGGACTCGCTGCTTCTGCCCGCCGGACAGCCGGTCCACCCGGCGATCGGCGATCTCGGTCAGGTGCGCCGCGGCCAGCACGTCGCTTATCGGCAACCTTCGGGGGTACGACCGGCCGACGAACCGGACCAACTCGCCGACGGTGACCCGGTTGGCGGTACCGCCCTCCTGCTGCATGGCGCCGACCAGGCCGCGCCGCACTGCGGCCTGCGGATCGTGACCGAGCACCGCGATCGTGCCCGCGTCCGGCTGGATCAGGCCGAGCAGCATGCTGATCGTGGTGGACTTGCCGGCACCGTTCGGCCCGAGCAGCGCGACCGTGCTACCGGAGGCGAACTCGAGGGTGATGCCGCCGACGGCGGTGACGGTGCCGAAGGACTTGCGCACGCCGTGCAGGCGTACCGCGGGCGTCGTCGTATTCATGCGATCAACGCTAGAAACCGATGGCGCGGCCGGGCAGATCCAACGATCCCGGTCCGGCGGTGACATTTGTACTGGCGCGTGCCGGCACCGGCTAGGATCGCTGCTGGTTCACACGTGGAGGGTGGCATGTCACAGGAGCAGCAGACGTTTCTGGTTACCGGCGGTGCCGGATTTGTCGGCAGCCATGTGATGCGGCGGCTGCTTCGCGACAATCCGGGCGCGGTGGCGGTTTCGGTGGACAACTACTTCACCGGGAGCGAGGACAACCACGTCGCCGATCCCCGCGCCATCTACCTGCACGCCAGCACGGTCGACGTGGCCAAGACGTGGGCCAACGAAGGCCTGGCGGCACCGTCGGTGGTGTTTCACATGGGGGAGTACTCCCGGATCCCTCAGTCGTTCGATGACATCGATCTGACCTGGGAGTACAACCTGCACGGCACCAAAGAGGTGGTCAAGTTCGCACACGCGCACGGCGCGAAGCTCGTCTACGCCGGATCAAGCTCCAAGTTCGGTAACGACGGCCAGGACGAAAACCTCAACCCGTACGCGTGGACGAAGGCGAAGAACGTCGAGTACCTGCGCAACTTCCACGACTGGTACGGCCTCGACTACGTGGTCACCTACTTCTACAACGTGTACGGCCCGGGCCAGATCCGCAGCGGCCGGTACGCGACGGTGATCGGCATCTTCGAGGACCAGTACGAGCGCGGCGTACCGCTGACCGTGATGGAGCCGGGGACCCAGACCCGGGACTTCACCCATATCGACGACATCGTCGACGGCATCATGCTGGCCGCGGCGCACGGCTCCGGGGACGGCTACCTGCTGGGCTTTGGCCATGAGCGGTCGCTGCTTGAGGTGGCGCAGATGTTCGGCGTCGAGTACCAGATGGTGCCGGGCCGGCGGGGCGAGCGGGAGCGCGGCCAGGCCGACACGACCAAGGCCCGTTCCCTCGGCTGGGCTCCCAAGATCGATCTACCGGGCTACATCGCCCGATTCGTCGAGGCCCACCCGCGCGGCTGATCGTCCCGGACCCGCCCGCCTGGTGGCGCAGTCAGCGCTCGCTCGGGATCAGCGCTCGCTCGGGATCAGCGCTCGCTACTCGGAGTCCGCCGCACCAAGATCGCCCATGTCGAGAGCCAGGCCGATCCCGCGCGCCATCTTTCCGGTCGCCGCGATGACCCGCGCGCTGCCCACCAGCGGCGCCAATGCGATCAGAACCTGCTGGGCGTCGCGCATGGTGAGTCCCAGATCGGCTCCGGCGCCGAGGTGGAACAGGTACGACGCGGGGGCGGCGTCCATCGCGACCAGGGCGGCGAACCGCACCAGTATGACCGTGGCCGGATCGAGGGTGGTTCGGTCGAGGGAGGCCGCGGTCATCTCGGACAGGAGATCCATGACGGGGGCGTCGGTTTCATCGGGCATGGTGTGCGCTCCTTCGAATCACGGCGGTCCGATGATTCGAACGCTATGGAAGGCAAGCGCGCTGTTTCCGGGGTTCATGGTGAAATAACCCGGTTGGTGTGATGTATTCGCGGCCGGCCCCACCGACGCGGCCCGCACATGACAGCTCTACGCCGTCCAGACTTTCGCGAGCATGTCCCGGGTGTCCTCCAGCAATTGCGGCAGTACCTTGGTGTGCCCGATGACCGGCATGAAGTTGGCGTCACCGTTCCACCGGGGCACCACGTGCTGGTGCAGGTGAGAGGCGATGCCGGCGCCGGCGACCCGGCCCTGATTCATGCCGATGTTGAATCCGTGCGGCGCGCTCACCGTGCGGATCACCCGTATCGCCGCCTGCGTGAACGCGCCGAACTCGGCGGTCTCGGCGGCGGTCAGGTCGGTGTAGTCCGGGATATGCCGGTACGGCACGATCATCAGATGCCCAGGGTTGTACGGGTACAGGTTGAGCACTGAGAACACCAACTCGCCACGGTGGATCACCAGCGGGTTGTCGTTCGGGCCACCGGTCAGGCAGAACGGGCAGGTGCGCGGGTTGTCGTAGCCTTCGGCCGGCTTCGCCTCGCCGGTGATGTACGCCATCCGGTGCGGCGCCCACAGCCGTTGCAAGCCGTCGCCCTCGTCGAAGTCGTCGATCTCGGTCATGCCCACCGGAAAATCCTAGAGGTGAACCTTGAGTCTCGACTTACCAGAGGGTCGTAGGGTCGTTTTCGTGACGGAGAGTGGTCGGCGCGGTGGCGACACCGGCGATCTGGTACCGATCGGGAAGTTCGCCCGGGCCACCGGGCTGTCGATCGGCGCGCTCCGCCACTACGACGAGATCGGCCTGCTTGCCCCGGCAGCGGTAGACGGATCCACCGGTTATCGCTACTACAGCGCCGGCCAGCTGGACCTCGCGACGGTGATCGCGACGCTGCGGGAGCTCGAGGTCCCGCTGCCCGCGATCGCCGCGATGATGGCCGGTACCCGGGCCGAGCGGGAGCGCGCGCTGCACGCCCACCTGGCCCGTACCGAGGCCGCCGCCACCCGACTGCAGCGCCTGGCGCATCGGCTCCGGGTGGCCATCGCGACCAGCCATGACTTCCTGACTGACGGAGAGCTTCCGATGCCACAACCCCCATTCACCCTCGACCCGGACGATGAGCGGCGGCTCGCCGCCACCCTGTTCAACCACACGTGGGCCCTGCTGGAGAAGGCGGACCGGTCGGTTGCCGAGGACGATGAGATGGTCCATTCGGCGCACGCCAGCCGCGCTCACTGGGGGGTGGTCGGTACGCCGACCAATCTGGCCCGTGGCGAGTGGCAGTGCGCCCGCGTGTACGCCGTGCTCGGCCGGTCCGAGCCGGCGCTGTATCACGCCAACCGGTGCCTGGCCCTGGCCGTCGAGAATGACCTGGGCCCGTTCGATGTCGGCTGCGGTCATGAAGCGTTGGCCCGGGCGTACCGGGTGGCCGGCCGGCCGGACAAGCTCGCCGAGCATCTGGATCTGGCCTCCACGCAGGCGGCCGCGATCGCCGATGCCGAGGACCGCAAGATTCTTGAGCAGGACCTGGAGTCGTTGCGCGGCTAGAACCGCGATCCCCCCGACCTTGGACGCTTTGGTCGGCATAGTGGCACCGAACGTCCAAGATCGCGGGGATCCCGGCCGTGTTCAGCCGAGCACCGGCCGCCACCGCAGCCGCCCCCACGCCAGGCTCAGCGTGAACGCGGCCACCACGGTCGCGGCGGTCAGCCCGGCCGTCCACATCGCGGCTTGTGGCCCGGTCAGGTCGGAGCCCAGGAACCGGCTGGTCAGGGTCTGCAGGATCATCAGGTGGACCAGATACACGCCGTAGCTGGCCTCGGACAGGCGGCTCACCGCGGGGCGCCAGCCGGGCGGGATCCGGAGCCGGGTCAGCCCGGCCAGCACGCCCAGGGTGAGTGCGCCGATCACCGGAACCCCGTAGGGCGCCGGCTGCACGATCCGCTGCTGCCACACCATGGTGCCGATCAAGCCGGCGAGTGCCAGCAGCCACCAGGCCCAGCGGATCCGGATTCGTGGCACCGCGAGCAGGACGGCGCCGCCGACCGCGTACGCCAGCTGGTAGAACTCCGGCACCCAGTCGAATCGCGGCCACTCCCACCCGGTCAAGTCGGCGATCCCGGGACCCGCGGCCGCGGCAACGCCGATGACGGCGAGGACGATCGCGGCGGCGATCGGGCGGGATCCGGCCCGGATCAGTGTCACCACGCTGAGCAGCAGGATCAACGGCACATAGGCGTACAGGTACCACAGGTGGTACGCGGGCATTATCTGGCCGAACAACGAATCGATCGCGAAGGTTCTCGACGACGTACTCGCGTACCAGCCGTTGGCGTGGGCGAATGCGATGTACCCGGCGGTCCAGACGGCCATCGGCACCAGGATCCGGGCCAGGCGCCGGCGCACCGTGGCGCCGTTGCGGGGCGGCGAGGCGACCAGGACGGCCCACCCGGCCATGGCGAAGAACGCCGGTACGGCGAATCGCCCCGCCGCGTCGGCGGTCAGCGTCACGTAATGTCCGGCCGAGGTGTGACCGGGCGTGGCCTTGTCGACCTGATGCGACGTATGCAGCATGATCACCGCGACGGTGGCCAGGATCCGGATCAGATCGACGTCGTACCGGCGTTCCGTTCGCGCGCGCCGACCGGTCCGGTCCGGCTGCTCACCGGGGCCGGCCGGAGCCGGCCGGGTGGCCGGTTCGGGATGTGCGGTGGCCGACGGCGGCTGGTTTGCTGCCGAAGTCATGATGGCGGTCCTCCGAGCGGGTACCCCGGTCCCGAGCCGGATGATCGCGCCCGGCCGGTGCAGTTGATGCACACCATGCGCTTGTCTGACGCCTCTCGCGGTGCTGATCATCGCGAAGCTGATCCACGGCCGGACGCCGCGGCGACGCGAGGTGACGATCACGGCGCCAGACGTCGAATCTAACTCGCCGCGCGGCTCCGTGAGCCTGATCACGGCGAACGATGGTCGTTTGCGATGCTAACGTTTAGCCCGAGTACTTAGTTAGCCCAAAGCAACTAAATCTGAGGAGCGCTCCAGCGTGACCACGGTCGACGACTCCGTCGCAGGCTCGGCCCTCGACGAGGAGACCCCCGCCACCCGTCGCAACATCCGCTTCGACCGCGATCATCCGCGCTACAAGTGGATCGTCCTGACCAACACAACGCTGGGCATGTTGATCGCCACAATCAACGCCTCCATCGTGCTCATCTCATTGCCGGCGATCTTCAATGGCATCGGCTTGAACCCGCTGGCCCCGGGCAACGTCAGCTACCTGCTGTGGATGATCATGGGCTTCCTGCTGGTCTCCGCGGTGCTGGTGGTCGCGCTCGGCCGGCTCGGTGACATGTACGGCCGGGTCAAGATGTACAACCTGGGCTTCGTCGTGTTCACCGTGTCATCGATCGCACTTTCGCTCGACCCGTTCCACGGTGGCGGGGGAGCGATGTGGCTGATCCTCTGGCGGGTCGTGCAGGCGGTCGGTGGCGCCATGCTGTTCGCCAACTCCACCGCGATCCTCACCGACGCTTTCCCGTCGCACCAGCGCGGTATGGCACTAGGTATCAACCAGGTGGCCGCGATCGCCGGCTCGTTCATCGGCCTGGTTCTCGGTGGTGTGCTGGCCGAGTGGGACTGGCGCTCCATCTTCTGGGTCAGCGTCCCGATTGGCGTGCTGGGCACGATCTGGTCGTACCGATCCCTGCACGAGCTGGGCAGCCGTCGCCAGGGCAAGATCGACTGGTGGGGCAACATCACGTTCGCCGTCGGGCTGTCGGCCCTGCTGGCCGGCATCACGTACGGCATCCAGCCGTACGGTGGCTACTCCACGGGGTGGACCAACCCGTGGGTGCTGGCCGGCCTGATCGGCGGTGTGGCGCTGCTGATCGCGTTCTGCTTCATCGAGACCAAGGTGGCCGAGCCGATGTTCCGCATCGGACTGTTCCGCAACCCGACGTTCGCGGGGGCCAACCTCGCCGGGCTGCTCGCCTCGATCGGTCGCGGTGGCCTGCAGTTCATGCTGATCATCTGGTTGCAGGGCATCTGGCTGCCGCTGCACGGTTTCAGCTATGAGTCCACCCCGCTGTGGGCCGGCATCTACCTGCTCCCGCTGACCGCCGGCTTCCTGGTCAGCGGTCCGCTGTCGGGGTACCTGTCGGACCGGTTCGGGCACCGTACGTTCGCCGTCGGCGGCCTGCTGGTCGTCGCCGCCACGTTCATCGCGTTGCTGGTGCTGCCGGTCAACTTCCCGTACTGGGGCTTCGCCCTGATCATCGCGCTCAACGGCATCGGCTCCGGCATCTTCTCGGCACCGAACACCTCGGCCGTGATGGGTTCTGTACCGACCGACCAGCGCGGCGTCGCCGCCGGCATGCGGGGGACGTTCTTCAACTCCGGCTCGGCGCTGTCCATCGGCGTGTTCTTCTCGCTGATGATCATCGGGCTGGCCGCCACCCTGCCCACCACGCTCACCTCGGGCCTGGTCGCCCAGGGAGTACCGGCCGATGTCGCACAGCAGATCGGTAACCTGCCGCCGGTCGGCAGCCTGTTCGCCGCGTTCCTCGGCTACAACCCGCTGGCCGAACTGCTCGGCCCGTCCGGGGTGCTGCAGCAGATCCCGCCGGGCAACGCCGCTACGTTGACCGGCAAGGAGTTCTTCCCCCACTTGCTGTCCGGCCCGTTCCACCATGGGTTGGTGGTGGTCTTCACCGCGGCGGCGATCATGACGGTCGTCGGAGCGGCGGCGTCGCTGATCAGGCCGCGGAGCGGGGACTGACCGGCTGGTTCGGCAAGCAGCGTAGAGAGGAGGACCAGTGATCGAGGATGCCGCCAATGTGGATCGCCTGTTCTTGGCGATCACCCAGGTCAGCCGCCGGCTCCGCCGGGACGCCCCGGTCGGGCTCACTCAAGGGCTGCTCGCGGCGCTGGCCACGGTGGCCCGGGAGGGCCCGCTCCGAATCGGTGATCTGGCCGCGGTCGAAGGGGTGCGGGCGCCGACCATGTCGCGCGTCGTCGATGGGCTCGTCGAGGAGGGCGTGGTCGAGCGGGTACCGGACCCCGCCGATGGACGTGCATGCCTGGTGCGGGTGACCGGGGAGGGCCAGTTGGTGCTGCGCGGCGCCCGCGTGGCACGGTCGGAACAGCTGGCGGTACGGGTGGCCAAGCTGCCCGCCGAGCAGCGGGAGCGGCTGTTCGCGGCAATTGAAGCGCTGGAGGCGCTGAGCGTTTAGGGCGCTGGAGGCGCTGAGCGTTTAGGGCGCTGGAGGCGCTGAGCGTTTAGGGCGCTGGAGGTGCTGAGCGGTTCGGGCGCTGTGTGTTTGGGGCGCTGGAGGCGCCGCGCGGCATGGCCCGGTGATGGCCCGCGTGGACGGTCAGGCGCCGGTCCGTCGCAGCCGGACCTGGGTGATCGCGCGGCCACGCACCTCGGTCACCTCGGCCGTGAAGTCCGGCATGGTGATCACCTCGCCGGCCGCTGTGGGGATGTGGCCGAGCTGGTCCAGGATCAGGCCGGCGATCGTGGTGTAGTCGGCGTGCGCCGCGCGGTCCATGTCGATGTCCAGGTCGGTCAGGTCGTGCAGTGGGAACGATCCGGGCAGCAGCATGGCGCCGTCCGGTTCGGTCACCACGCGCTCGATGTCGCGATCGGTCTCGTCGTAAATCTCGCCGATGACCTCCTCGACCAGGTCTTCCATGGTGACGATGCCATCGATGGAGCCGTGCTCGTCGACGACGAAGGCGAACTGCTCGCGCATGAGCCGCAGTCGCCGCATGGCCTCGGCGACGGCGAGCGACTCCGGCAGCAGCGTCGGGGGTCGTGCCACGTCGGCGGCGGTACCCGAGGAGCTACCCAGCAGATCGCGCAGGTGGGCCACTCCGACCAGGTCATCGAGGTCGCGGCCGACCACCGGCACCCGGGTGTGGCCGGACACGGCGACGGCGTTGAGGGCGTCCCGGACGGGCAGCTGTGCCGGGATGACGAACACTTCGGACCGGGGAACCAGGATCTGCCGCAGTTCCCGCTCGGTGATCTCGAACGCGCCCGAGATGATCTCGCGTTGCTGGACGCTGAAGCCTCGCTGGGCTACGACCAGATCGCGAATCTCCTCCGCGGTGATCTCCTCGCGGTTGGCGGCCGGATCCGCACCGACGAGGCGGACCACCCCGTTGGTCGACTTGCCGAGCAGCCAGACCACCGGGCGGGACGCCGTGGCCAGCCAGTCCACGGGTCGTGCGGCGGCCGTCGCCCAGCGCTCGGCGCGCTGCATCGCGATCCGCTTCGGGGCGAGTTCGCCGAGGACCAGCGTGATGAATGTCAGGATCAGGGTCACCAGCACCACGGCGACCGGTTCGGCGGCGGATCCGAGCCCGCCCAGCGCCGGGATCAGCGGTCTGGCCAGCGATGTCGCCGCGAACGCGGAGGCCAGGAATCCGGCCAGGGTGATCCCGATCTGGATGGTTGCCAGGAACCGGTTCGGCTCCCGGGCCAGTCGGGCCAGCACCCGGCCTCCGCCGGATTCGCGTTCGAGCCGCTGGATCTGACTGTCACGCAACGAGACCAGGGCCATCTCGCTGCCGGACAGGGCACCGTTGATCAGGATCAGCGCGAGGACCAGGACGACCTGAAGCCCGTATCCGCCCACGTGCTATTCACCCCTTGGAACCGGCCTCCCCGGATTCACGGTACGGCCCCGCTGCCCGGGTGGCGGACAATTCCGCGGGTAGCCGCCGCCGCCGTGGGCGCTCGCCGGGTCCGCCGGCCGAACGGCACGCCCGGGCCGATCCGTGGTCGCGCGGTGCCCGGCCGGCCGGGCACCGCGCGACCACGCCGGTCACGACCTCGCCGAGTGCTCCTTCTTCACCTGCTCGGCGATGTTGGACGGCATCGGATCATGGCGGACGAACCCCCGGGTGAAGCTGCCGGTACCGGAGGTCATCGAGCGCAGTTCGACGGCGTACCGCACTAGTTCGGTGGCGGGAACCTCGGCGCGGATGATCGATCGCTCGTTGCCGCCGTCGTCGGCTTCGGTGCCGAGTACCCGGCCCCGGCGCGTGGACAGGTCTGACATGACGCCGCCGACGAACTGGTCCGGCACCGTGATGACGACCTCGTCGATCGGCTCAAGCAGCGACACCTTCGCCTTCTCGGCCGCGTCCTTGAGGGCAAGCGCACCCGCGGTCTGGAATGCGGCATCCGAGGAGTCGACCGAGTGTGCCTTGCCGTCGAACAAGGTGACTCGCAGGTCGACCAAGGGGAATCCGGCGACCAGACCGTGGTCCATCTGCGTGCGTACGCCCTTCTCCACGCTCGGGATGTAGTTGTGCGGAACGGCACCGCCGACCACCTTGTCCACAAACTCGAAGCCGGATCCGCGAGGCAGCGGCTCGACTTCGATGTCGCAGACGGCGTACTGACCGTGGCCGCCGGACTGCTTCACGTGCCGCCCGTGACCCTTCGCGCCAGTCGTGAACGCCTCGCGCAGTGACACCCGTACCGGCTCGGTCTCCAGCTCGACCCCGCCGGCCCGGAGGCGGTCGAGGACGACGTCGGCGTGTGCCTCGCCCATGCACCACAGCACCAGCTGGTGCGTCTCCGGGTTGCGCTCCAGCCGCATGGTCGGATCGCCGGCCACAAGCCGAGCCAGGTTCTTCGCCATGGCGTCCTCATCCGAGCGGCTGCGCGCGACGATCGCCACCGGCAGCAGCGGCTCCGGCATGTTCCAGGGCGCCACCAGAAGGGGATCGGACTTGGCCGAGACGGTGTCGCCGGTTTCGGCGACGGTGGACTTGGTGATCGCGCAGATGTCGCCGGCGATGCACAGCGGTACTTCGCGGAGCTGGGCGCCCAGCGGTGAGTAGATGTGTGTAATGCGCTCGTCACCGTCGTGGTCGGCGTGCCCGCGCTCGGACATGCCGTGCCCGGCGATGTGCGCCGCGGTCTCCGGCGTGAGCGTGCCCGGAGAAGACGCGCAGCAGCGACACCCGCCCGACATACGAGTCGATCGTGGTCTTGACCACCTCGGCGACCAGCGGACCCGCCGGGTCGCATTCGAGTGCCTCGCGCGGTGAGCCGTCCAGGCCGGTGACCGCCGGCAGCTCGTGCTCGCCCGGCGTCGGGAAGGCGTTGGCCAGCAGCTGGAGAAGCGCGTCGAGGCCTAGGCCGGTGGTCGAGCAGACCGGGTATCACCGGGAAGAAGTTGCCGCGGGCGACCGCCTTTTCCAGATCGTCGATCAGAGTCTCGGTGGCGATCTCCTCGCCTCCGAGATAACGGTCCATCAGGGTCTCGTCTTCGCTCTCGGCGATGATCCCCTCGATCAGCTCGGCCCGGGACTCCTCGATGGCGGGCAGGTGCTCGGCGTCGGGTTCGCGGGCCTCCGGTGGCTGGCCCTTGGTGTAGTCGAAGCACGCGCTGGCCGATCAGGCCGAGCAGCCCGGCCACCGACGTACCGTCATCGTCGAGCATCGGCAGGTAGAGGGGCATCACGTTGTCGCCGAACATGCGCTGGCACAGCGCCACGGTCTCGTCGAAGTCGGCCCGATGATGATCGAGCCGGGCCACCGCGACCGCGCGGGGCATGCCGACCGCGGCGCACTCCTCCCACAGCCCGACCGTCGCGGCGTCGATGCCGTCAACCGCCGACACCACGAACAGGGCGGCGTCGGCCGCCCGCAGCCCGGCACGAAGCTCGCCGACGAAGTCGGCGTAACCGGGGGTGTCCAGCAGGTTGACCTTGGTTTGGTCGCCATGGGAGTCCGTGTGCATCACGGGGGCGCAGGCCAGACTCACCGACCGCTGCTGGCGCACCGCGGCCGGATCGTAGTCGCTGACCGTGGTGCCCTCGGTAACCTCGCCGGCCCGGCTGATCGTGCCGGTCGCCGCGAGCAGACGCCTCGACCAGAGTGGTCTTGCCCGCTCCGGAGTGCCCGACGAGCACCACGTTGCGTACCCTGCTGGGCTGATCCACCACCGGCGCCGGGCCGGTGAGCCCCTTCTCCTGGGACTTCTGCGCCATGTGGCGCGCCTCCGTCGGCTGGTGCGGAGCCCGCGGCGCGCGGAGATGGCGAAGAAACCCCAGCTGCGCCGCTGGCGTTCGTCGTGTGGGCGAATATCTAAATCCCACACCCGGGAGGTTGGCCACACAACCCCGACGCGCAGATCGACGTTGCCGAATCGTTCGACCGGGCCGGCTACGCCCGGTACCGCCACCTGGGTTAAGGTGCGCACCCGCGCTGTCGAGTCCGGAAGCGGCGCCGATATCGTGGAGCCGCCATGGCAAAGATCTTCAACGTTTCCGGCGCGAGCCGATCGTCGCCCGCATCTCCGACACCCCCGCTCGGGCCCTGCTGCGCGCCGGGGTGTCGCCCGAACGCTGGTCACCGCGATCGGCACCGCTGGGGGTGCTCGCCGGGCGCTCGTGCTTCGCGATCACCGGCAACTTCCTCGCCGGTACGATCATCGTCACGCTCAGCGCCTTCACCGACCTGCTCGACGGCGCGATGGCGCGGCTCGGGTCCGGCCGGCAAGTTCGGTGCGTTGCTGGACTCGACCTGCGACCGGATCGCCGATGGCGCGGTCTTCGGCGCGGTGGCGTGGTGGCTCGGCGTCCATGACCGCCCTTGGGGCGCCGCCGCCGCGGTCGTGTGCCTGGCCGCCGGCCAGGTCGTTTCCTATGTCAAGGCGCGCGCCGAGGGGCTGGGCTTCACCGCCAACGTCGGCCTGATCGAGCGCGCCGAGCGGCTCATCCTGCTCGGCATCGGCGGCCTGCTGTCGGCTTTCGGCATCACGTACGGGCTCGACTATCGCGCTGGGCGTGCTGGCCGTACTGTCGATCGTGACGGTCGGCCAGCGGATGGCGACCGTCTACCGGCAGGACCGGTGCCGCGGTCGAGGCCGGGGAGACCGGCGCCGGCACGCCGCTGGAACGGGCACGGCTGGCACGGCAGCGGCCGGTGCCGGGAGGCGGGGTCCGCGATGAGCGTTCGGCAGCGATGACGATCAAGGATCGACCGTCGAATGGTCATACGTCGCCGGCTGGCGGCCTGGTGCGGCTGCTGCCGCAGCCGGGTGGCGAGCGCGACTCTTCCGGGCCGGCGCCGATCGGGCCGTCGCCAAGGCCGGGCGCCGCCGTCGGCCGGCTCGCGACGAACCTGCGCCAGGTGGTCGGCCCGGACATGCCCGCAGACGAGTTCGATCTGCTGATGCGCGACGCGCTGCGCTCCTACGCCCGGTACTGGATGGAGGCTTTCCGGCTGCCGTCGATGACGACCGCGGAACAGATCCGCGGAAGCTTCCGGCTTCGCCGACGAGCGCACGTGCTGCACGAGCATCACGCGGCGGGGCCAGGGCGTGGTGCTCGCGCTGCCGCACGCGGGCAACTGGGACGCGGCCGGCGCCTGGGTCGCGGCCAACGGCTGGCCGCTCACCACGGTCGCCGAGCGGCTCAAGCCGGAGAGCGTCTACCGGCGCTTCCTCGCCTACCGTGAGGCGCTCGGCATGGAGATCCTGCCGCTGACCGGCGGTGACCGGGCGACGCTCGACGTGCTCGCCGACCGGATCAGGGCCGGGTACCGTGGTGCCGCTGCTGGCCGACCGCGACTTCTCGGCGCCGGGGTCGAGGTGACCTTCTTCGGCGAGACGACCAAGATGCCGGCCGGCCCGGCGATCCTGGCGCTGCGGACCGGCGCGCCGCTGTACGCGGTCGACATGTGGTACGACGCCGAGCGGCCGATGGGGCGAACTGGTGGAGATCGCACCGCCGGACTCCGATGCCGGAACGCTGGCGGAACGGGTTCGGATCATGACGCAGTCGATCGCCAACGAGCTCGCGAGCGGGCATCGCCAAGCATCCGGCCGACTGGCACATGCTGGCCCGGATGTTCACGCCGCCGGAGTCCGCCGAGCCTCGGAACACCGAGCCTCCGAGGACCGAGCCTCCGAGGACCGGGCCGCCGAAGGCCGAGCCACCAGCCGGAGTCGAGCCGTCCGGGACGGGGACCCGCTGATGCGCATCGGCATCGTCTCGCCGTACTCGTTCGACACCCCGGGCGGCGTCCAGAACCACGTGCGCGATCTGGCCGAGACGCTGATCTCGCTCGGCCATTACGTCAACGTGCTGGCGCCGGCGAACGACGACGAGCCGCTGCCGCGACTACGTGACCCCGGCCGGGCGGGCGGTACCGGTGCCGTACAACGGCTCGGTGGCCCGGCTGACCTTCGGCCCGATCTCGGCCACCCGGGTCCGGCGCTGGCTGCCACCAACCGGTTCGATGTCATTCACGTCCACGAGCCGGTCACGCCCAGCCTGTCCATGCTGGCGGTGCTGTCCACGCGGCTGCCGGTGGTGGCCACCTTCCACACCGCGATGACACGATCGCGCGCGATGGCGGCCGCCCAGGGCCTGCTGCAGCTGGTGCTGGAGAAGATCACCGCGCGTATCGCGGTCAGCGCGCTGGCTCGCCGGGTGCAGGTGGAGCACCTCGACGGCGGCGCCTGGGAGATCCCAAACGGTGTCGCTGTCGCGAAGTTCGCGACTGCCGAGCCGATGCCGGGCTGGCCCGGCCCGGGCGGCGCGATCGGTTTCCTCGGCCGGTTCACCGAGGACCGCAAGGGGTTTCCGATCCTCGCCGACGCGTTCGCCCGGACTCGCACCCGGACGGCCAGGTCTGCGCCTGCTGATCGCCGGTCCGGGCGACGCCGAGGAGTTGGACGAGCTGATCGATCCGAGCGGTCCGCGACCGGGTGATGTTTCTCGGCAAGGTGTCCGAAGAGGACAAGGCCCGGATGCTGCGCAGTGTCGACATCTACGTGGCCCCGAACACCGCACGGCGAGTCGTTCGGCATGATCCTCACCGAGGCGATGGCGGCCGGTACCGCCGTGATCGCCAGCGACCTGGACGCGTTCAAGCGAGTGCTCGACGGCGGCCGGGCCGGCCGGCTGTTCCGCAACGGCGACGCCGCGGGCGCTGGCGGCGGCACTCGAGGAACTGCTGGACGATCCGGCCCAGCGAGCCGCGTTACGTGCAGGCCGCCGATGAGGTGGTGGCCGGATACGACTGGCCGGTGGTCGCGGAACGGGTGCTCGAGGTCTACGCAGACGGCCATCGAGGCGTCGGCCCCGGTGCTCGACGATGATGGCGTCCTTGACGATGACGGCGTGATCCACAACGGCGGTGTGCTCGGAGCCGGCGCCGACGACGGTGACGCCGCGTCCCGCGGGCCGGCCCCTGACCACGGAGCCGGACGGGACGTGATCACTCCTCCGGACGACGCCGCGGCAGTCAGGCCGACCCGATCAGCCGATCGCAACGGCGGCCGCGCCGGCAGGTAACGCGCTGCCGTTAGCATCGGCGTCCATGGAGTGGATTGTCGGCGTCGTGGTCTTGGTGGTGGTACTCGCCACGTATCTGACCTGGATGGCCGGCCGCATCGATCGCTTGCATGCCCGGGCCGCGGCATCCGCCGCCGCGCTTGACGCCGCGCTCGTGCGCCGCGCCGCGGCCGCTATCAAGCTCGGCGATCTGCTCGATCGCTCCCAGTTGCGGCAACTCGGGCAGGCAGCGATCGACGCGCCGGATGGTGATCGGGAGAGCGCCGAGAACGAGCTCACCAAGACGGTGCGCGACCTCCCCGATTTCCCGGCGCCGGCGATGGACGAGATCACCGCCGCGAGCCGCCGGGTGTCACTGGCCCGCCACGTCCACAACGACCTGGTCCGCGACGCTCTGGCGCTGCGGCGCAGGCGGCTGGTACGGGTGATGGGCACCGCGCGCAGGCACCCCGTACCGACTTACTTCGACATCGAGGATCCGCAGCTGTGATGGTCCGCGCGCGGTGGCCGTAGCGTCACCTCGGACGCCACGATGAAGATGTCGCGCGGGTGTGGAGCAGGCCACCGCGCGCCGATTGGCGCTCTAAGTGGTCTTCTCACTCGCGTAGAATCTCAAAGCGCATCCCACCCTTTGAGGAGTCGATAAACCATGTCCGAGACCACTTCGAACGCCGTCGGCACCAGCCGGGTCAAGCGCGGCATGGCGGAGATGCTCAAGGGCGGCGTGATCATGGACGTCGTGACCCCGGAGCAGGCCAAGATCGCCGAGGACGCCGGCGCCGTCGCGGTGATGGCCCTCGAGCGGGTGCCGGCCGATATCCGCGCGCAGGGCGGCGTGTCCCGGATGAGCGACCCCGACATGATCGACGGCATCATCAACGCGGTCTCGATCCCGGTGATGGCCAAGGCCCGGATCGGCCACTTCGTCGAAGCCCAGGTGCTGCAGTCGCTCGGCGTCGACTACATCGACGAGTCCGAGGTGCTGACCCCGGCCGACTACGCCAACCACATCGACAAGTGGGCGTTCACCGTGCCGTTCGTGTGCGGCGCGACCAACCTGGGCGAGGCGCTTGCGCCGGATCACCGAGGGCGCGGCCATGATCCGGTCGAAGGGCGAGGCCGGCACCGGTGACGTCTCCAACGCCACCACCCACATGCGCAAGATCCGCGCCGAGATCCGCCGGCTGACGTCGATGTCCGAGGACGAGCTGTACGTCGCCGCCAAGGAGCTGCAGGCGCCGTACGAGCTGGTCAAGGAGATCGCGCAGACCGGCAAGCTGCCGGTGGTGCTGTTCACCGCGGGTGGCATCGCGACCCCGGCGGACGCGGCGATGATGATGCAACTCGGCGCCGAGGGCGTGTTCGTCGGCTCGGGCATCTTCAAGTCCGGTAACCCGGCGCAGCGGGCCGCCGCGATCGTCAAGGCCACCACGTTCCATGACGACCCGGATGTGCTCGCCAAGGTGTCCCGAGGCCTCGGCGAGGCGATGGTCGGGCATCAACGTCGACGACATCCCGCAGCCCCACCGCCTGGCCGAGCGGGGCTGGTAACGGCCTTGTCCGATCTGACGGTCGGCGTCTTCGCCCTGCAAGGCGATGTACGCGAGCATCTGGCCGCACTGGCCGGGGCGGATGTGATCGCCCGGCCGGTGCGCCGACCGGCCGAACTGGACGAGGTTGACGCGCTGGTCATTCCCGGGCGGCGAATCGACCACGATGAGCAAGCTTTCGGTCGAATTCGGCTTGTTCGAACCGATCGCCCGGCGGATCGCCGGCGGGATGCCGGTATACGGGTCATGTGCGGGAATGATCATGGTGGCTAGCGACGTTCTGGATGGTCGAGCCGATCAGCGTACGTTCGGCGCCATCGACATGACGGTGCGACGCAACGCCTTCGGGCGCCAGGTGGACTCGTTCGAGGCGTCGGTTCCGATCGAGGAGATCGAGGGCGGGCCGTTTCACGCGGTGTTCATCAGGGCACCGTGGGTCGAGACGGTCGGCCCGGACGTACGCGTGCTGGGGCGTGCCCGGCCCACCGGCGCTTCCGGCGGCGAGGACATCGCCGGTAGGATTGTCGCGGTTCGGCAGGGCAACCTGCTTGCGACGTCCTTCCACCCGGAGCTCACCGGGGATTTGCGCATCCATCACTACTTCGTGGACATGGTTCGCGCGCACGTCGCCGGCTGATCGCCACGCTCGCTGATCATTCCGAAGACGACTCGCGGCAACGGAGGCTGACAAGCATCATGTCCGGCCACTCTAAATGGGCTACCACCAAGCACAAGAAGGCGGCCATCGACGCCAAGCGCGGCAAGATTTTCGCCAAGCTCATCAAGAACGTCGAGGTGGCGGCGCGCACTGGCGGCGGAGACCCGGCCGGCAACCCGACCCTGTACGACGCCATCCAGAAGGCGAAGAAGTCGTCGGTCCCCAACGACAACATCGACCGCGCCGTCAAGCGCGGCTCCGGCCTGGAGGCCGGCGGCGCCGACTGGCAGACGATCATGTACGAGGGTTACGGCCCGAACGGCGTCGCCCTGCTGATCGAGTGCCTGACCGACAACCGCAACCGGGCCGCGACCGAGGTCCGCACCGCGCTGACCCGCAACGGCGGCTCGCTCGCCGACGCCGGCTCGGTGTCCTACATGTTCAGCCGCAAGGGCGTGGTGATCGTCCCCAAGGCCGACGGCGCCGACGAGGACAAGGTTCTCGACGCGGTCCTCGACGCCGGCGCCGAGGAGTGCAACGACCTGGGCGAGTCGTTCGAGGTGGTGTCCGAGCCGACCGACCTGCTCCCGGTGCGGCAGGCACTGCAGGACGCCGGCATCGACTACGAGTCGGCCGAGTCGTCTTTCATGCCGAGCATGACGGTGCCTCTGGACGAGGACGGCGCGCGCAAGATCTTCAAGCTGATCGACGCGCTCGAGGACTCCGATGATGTGCAGAACGTCTACGGCAACTTCGACGTCAGCGACGAGATCATGGAGACGCTGGACGCCTGATCGTCAGCCTTCGCGAACCGGCCTAGGACCAGCACGGTCCGGGGCCGGTCGCGGTCATGCCTCTCGGCTACTTGCGCCGATTCATCCGCACGCCGATCAGCACTCCCGCGCCAATGAGCGAGCAGATCACCGCGAAGCAGCAAAACAGCGTGACGATGTGCCAGGGCCTGATCGAGTTCATCGGCGCAGCATAGGGGTCGGGGCGCGGCCGCGGGGGGCAGGCGGACCGAACCGCACCGGTACGCCTGGGGAGTACAGCACGCTGTCCGGTGGGCCTTGCGCTTGCGGGAGCCCGGCCGCAGCCACCAGCTCATCGTCCAGATCCAGCACATCGGCGTCGTGGAGCGTCCACGGCGGGTGCACGTTCGGGAGATAGGTGCTGGCCGCCCGGCCGTACCACCGATTGTGTAAGCCCCATCGCGCGGTGAGGAAGTCATCAAGATCGCCCACGGTGGACAGGGCCGAGCCGACGCGTACCCGCAGGCGGCTTCGCGGCCGTCCCCAGCGGGATGGCCAGCGACGCCGCGATCGGTAGTCGATGACGTCGCCGTCGCGCGCGATCTCCATCGCCGCCCACATGTACGGAAGACGGAACACCGACCTCGCCACCAGCACCGGAACGAGCCGGGTCGCCTCAAGCGACCGGAACACCACGCCCCGGCGGCCGGCCTCGTCGACCGAGTAGAGGCGCACGTTGGTCTCCGGGAACGTGCCGAGGTACGGCAGTCCGGGGGTGCGCAGCACGCCGATCCGCCACATCCGGAAGGCCACCAGGCCGACCCAGGTTGAGCCGTCGAAGATGTCCGGGGTGGTGCCCGGAGGTAGCAGCGGCGCCACCGCGGCCGGATCGGCGCGCCAATGCACGAACGTCAGATCCCGCCAGTGCTGGGTCAGGATGGTGTGGCGCGGGATTCGGGGGGCGGTGCGGGTAACCGGCTCGGTCACGCTCCGACGGTATCGGTTTCCCGATCGCGTGTGGGGGCAGGGGTCAAGCGGTCGGCGGAGCCGGGTCAGCCGCCGTACCGCCGGGCCAGCGCCCGCCATCGCGGCATCCAGGCGACCCGAACCCGCCAGCCATCGCCGTCCGGGTCGGTCACCGGATGGGTTTTCACGGGCGTCACTTTAGTGCTCACCGGCCACATTCCCGGACCCGCCGGTGTCCTAGCTAACAGAATTAGTTTACGAAACGGTCCCGTATCTGAACCCGCGCGGCGTTACGCTTCCTGCATTACGAGTCTTACGCGTATCGGATCTGCGCCGTATCGAAACGGCGAACGCCGTGATCCGAACCCGAATCCAAGTGTGGGGGAAACACATGCCTGAAGCGAAGGCTCCCGCTTCCGTGGTGAAGACCGCGGACGCGACCGCCCTTCCTGATACCGGTCACCCGCGCCGGTGGGCCATCCTCGGCGTACTGGTGGTCAGCCTGCTGGTCGTCGTCCTCGACAATACGGTGCTCAACGTCGCGCTCCGTACCATCGCCGACCCGGTTCTCGGGCTCGGCGCCACGCAGAGCCAGCTCGAGTGGTCGATCAACTCGTACACGCTGGTCTTTGCCGGCCTCCTGTTCACCCTCGGCGTCCTGGGCGACCGCGTCGGCCGCCGCAGGCTGCTGGTCGCGGGGCTCGCGATCTTCGGCCTGGCATCGCTGGCCAGTGCCTACTCGCAGTCGCCCGGCCAGCTCATCGGTGCCCGTGCGGTGATGGGCCTGGGCGCGGCAGCGGTCATGCCGGCGACGCTGTCGATCATCTCCAACGTGTTCGACCCGCGTGAGCGGGCCCGGGCGATCGGCGTCTGGGCCGGTGCCGTCGGCCTCGGCGTCGCGATCGGCCCGATCGTCGGCGGAGCGCTGCTCGAGCACTTCTGGTGGGGCTCGGTCTTCCTGATCAACGTACCGATCGTGGTGGCCGGTATCGTCGCCATCGCGTTGCTGGTGCCGGAGTCGCGTGACCCGAACGCGTCGCGGCTGGACGTCATCGGGGTGGCGCTGTCCATCGTCGGGCTGGGCGCCCTGGTCTACGGCATCATCGGCGGTGGCGACCACGGCTTCGGCGCGTGGACCGCGTGGCTGCCGATCGTCGCCGGTGCCGCGGTGCTCGCCACCTTCGTGTGGTGGGAGCTGCGGGTCAAGTACCCGTCGCTGGACGTGCGGCTGTTCCGGGACCGCCGGTTCTCGGCCTCGGTCGGCTCGATGGGCCTGGTCTTCTTCGCGGCCATGGGCACGTTCTTCTTCATGTCCTTCTACCTGCAGCTGGTACGCGGATGGTCACCGCTGCAGTCCGGCCTCATGCTGACCCCGTTCGCGGTGGCTCAGCTGGTGTTCGCGCCCCGCTCATCGGCGCTGGTCAAGCGGTACGGCCCGAAGCTCGTCTCGGCTGCCGGCCTGGCCCTGGTCGGGCTGGCCCTGCTGGGCTTCGCGTTCGTCACCGCGAGCACGTCGGCGTGGATCGTCGGAGCGCTGTTCTTCCTGCAGGGCGCCGGCATGGCGAACGTGATGCCACCGGCCACCGAGTCGATCATGGCTTCGCTGCCGCGCGAGAAGGCGGGGGTCGGCTCCGCCATCGGTAACACCGTCCGGCAGGTCGCCGGCGCGCTCGGCATCGCCATCCTCGGTTCGGTGCTGTCGGCGGCGTACCGGTCGCGCATCGATGGTCACCTGACCGTGCTGCCGACGCCGTCCCGGGGTCCGGCCGGCGAGTCGATCTCGGCGACGTACGGCGCTGCCGAGAAGCTCGCGGCCGCTGGCAACCGGGCGGCCGGCCCGCTGGTCGAGGCGGCGAACACCGCGTTCGTCAACGCCATGCACTATGCGGCCTTCGGCTCGGCGATCGTCGCGGCCATCGGGGTGATCGTGGTGCTGCGCTGGCTGCCGGCCCGGTCCGGTGGTGCGACTCCGATCATCCCGGCCGATCACCGGAATTCCGGTACCGGCCGTCGGGACACCGACGAGTTCGGCGGCTCCGACACGGTCGAAGGCGTGCGGGAACTGGCCGAAGCGTGACGCAGGCGGCACAATGACCGACAGGTAGGGATACGGAGGCGGAGATGTCAGGCGAAGTGGTGTCGGACACCGTCAGTGCCGATGTCCCGGTCGCGGCCGAACTCGCGCGGGACGACCAGGAGCGGCGTGCTCCTGGTCGTCCCCGCAGCGCTCGCGCCGACGAGGCCATCATCGAGGCGGTGCTCGATCTGCTCGCCGAGGGCGGTTCGTTCGAGTCGCTGTCGATCGAGGCGGTGGCCAGCCGGGCAGGTGTCGGCAAGGCGACGATCTACCGGCGATGGCCGAACAAGGAATCACTGGTGGTGGACGCCATCGCCGTGCTCAAGGGCCCGCCGGCCGAGGTGGCCGGCCAGTCGATCCGAGAGGATCTGCTGGCCCTGCTGCGGCCGATCGGGCATCCCCGGTCGAGCCGGGCCGGCCGGATCATGCCGTGCCTGATCCCGGAGGTGCAGCGCAATCCCGAGATGGCCCGCAACTACTACCGGCTCATGGAGCCGCGCCGCCAGCGGATGGGTGACGTGCTGCGGCGCGGCATCGACACCGGGCAACTGCGGGCGGACCTCGACATCGACTACGTGTCGGCGATCCTGACCGGTCCGATGATCGCGCAGGTGGTGCTGAACTGGAATCCGAAGCTGGACAACAAGAAGCTGCCCGAGTACATCGTCGATACGGTTCTGCCGGGCATCACCGCCTGACCGGACCGCGGACCGGACAGCCCGGCGACGGCATGATCGACTCGCGTGAGCCCCATGGGCTCACGCGGTTTCGTTACCCCCGCGGCTCAGGTATCCGAGGGTCGGGTATCCGCGGCCGCGCCGCGCGAGCGGTACGCCGGTCCGAACACCACGAGCAGCGCCAGGTCCTCGGTGACGCCGACGAACCGGTGTGCCTCGCCGGCTGGAACGAAGATCACACTGCCCGGCCCGACCTCGGCGCTCGCGGTGTCGGTGACCACGGTGGCCCGCCCGGCGGTCACCACGTAGATCTCGTCCTCCGTGTGCGGCGTCTGGTCGTCGATCCCGCCGGCCGGTATCGAATAGGTGCCGACCGACAGATCCGGCACCCGGAACTGCTCGATGTAGTCGTTGGCCGCGCCCGGAGCCGGTGGCCGGAATTCGCCGGCGCCGTCGATGATCCGCATGGCACTGAAGATAGCGGCTGCGGCCGCCCGCTCGCCGGACTCGGTGACGCGTAGCCGTGTCCGGGCGCGCTAGCGTGTCCCGTGTTGCTGATGAGACCGGCGCGGGTAGAGTGTCGAACACACGTACGGCGGGAGGGGCAGGCGTGCGCGTTCTGGGCGTTGACCCGGGGCTGACCCGGTGCGGTGTCGGCGTCGTCGAGGGCGTGCCGGGCCGCCCCTGCCAACTGCTCAACTACTACGTCATCTACTCGGATCCGGACGACGACCTGGCCGATCGCCTGCTCAACCTGGATCGGCACCTGACCGATCTGATCGACGCGCACCGGCCCGAGTCGATCGCCGTCGAGCGAGTGTTCAGCCAGCACAACGTCCGCACCGTGATGGGCACGGCGCAGGCCGGAGCGGTGGCGATCCTGGCCGCCGCGAAGGCGGGGCTGCCAGTCCAGACGTACACCCCGAGTGAGGTCAAGGCCGCCGTCACCGGCTCCGGCCAAGCAGGCAAGGCGCAGGTGACCGCGATGGTGACGCGGCTGCTGCGGCTGGACGCCCCGCCTCGCCCGGCCGACGCCGCCGATGCCCTGGCGCTGGCCATCTGCCACGTCTGGCGCGGCGGGACCCGGGCCAAGTTCGCCGCGGCGGCCGGCCGCGCGCCCAGTCGTACCGGAAAGGTCAGGCCATGATCGCAAGCGTCTCCGGGTCGGTGGCCGAGGTCGGCACCGACTTCGCGGTGGTGGACGTCGCCGGAGTCGGGTACGCGGTGCGATGCACCCCGGCCACGCTCGCCGGGCTGTCACTGGGCGAGACCGCCCGGCTGGCCACCAGTTTGGTGGTCCGTGAGGATTCGTTCACGCTCTACGGCTTCGCGGACGCCGGCGAGAAGCAACTGTTCGAGCTGTTGCTGACCGCCAACGGCGTGGGCCCGCGCCTGGCCCTGGCGGTGCTCGCCGTGCACCAGCCGGACGTGGTCCGCAAGGCGATCGCCAACTCGGAGATCGGGGTCCTGACCGCGGTACCGGGCATCGGCAAGAAGGGCGCCGAGCGGATCTGCCTGGAACTGGCCGACAAGGTCGGCCCGGTTCCGGTTCCGGCCGCTGCGCCCGGCCGGCCGGCGGCGCGAGACACCTGGCCGGACCAGATCCGGCAGGCCCTCGTCGGGCTCGGCTGGACGTCCGCTCAGGCCGAGACCGCGGTCACCGAACTCGCCGAGGAGGTGGACCGGGCGGTCGCCGACGGCCAGGACGTACCCGCCGTTCAAGTGCTGCTCCGGGCGGCGATCCGGCACCTCGGTGGTGCGGCGGCGGCCCGGGCCGACGGAGCGGCATCGCGATGAGCGGTCTGGTGTCCGCCTTCGCCGATGACGCCGAACTCGACGCCGAGGCGAGTGTCCGGCCCCGGAGGCTGAGCGAGTTCATCGCCCAGCATCGGGTCCGCGAGCAGCTCGACCTGCTGCTCAAGAGCGCTTTGCGCCGGGGCAGCCCGCCCGATCACATCTTGCTGAGCGGGTCGCCCGGGCTCGGCAAGACCACGCTCGCGATGATCGTCGCCGCCGAGCTGGGTACCGGCCTGCGGATCACCAGTGGACCGGCCATCGAGCGATCCGGCGACCTTGCCGCCATCCTGACCAGCCTGGCCAACGGCGATGTGCTGTTTATCGACGAGATCCATCGCATCGCAAAACCGGCCGAGGAGCTGCTGTACAGCGCCATGGAGGACTTCCGGGTCGACGTCGTGGTGGGCAAGGGCCCGGGGGCCACCGCCATCCCACTCGATGTGGAACCCTTCACGCTGGTCGGCGCGACCACCCGGGCCGGGCTGCTGACCGGCCCGATGCGGGACCGGTTCGGATTCGTGGGCCACCTTGACTTCTACGCCCCCGCCGAGTTGGAGGAGCTGATCACTCGTTCGGCCGGGATCCTGGGCGTTGCGGCGACACGGGATGGCGCCAGCGAGATCGCCGGTCGTGCGCGCGGCACGCCCCGGATCGCGAACCGGCTGCTGCGCCGGGTCCGCGACTACGCCGAGGTGCGGGCGGACGGGGTGGTCAACCGGGACACCGCGCGGTCCGCGCTGGCCGTCTACGACGTCGACGATCTCGGCCTCGACCGGCTGGACAAGGCGGTCATGCGCGCGCTGGTGAGTTCGTTCGGAGGCGGACCGGTGGGCCTGTCGACGTTGGCCGTCGCGGTAGGGGAGCAGCCGGAGACGGTCGAGGAGGTGTGTGAGCCGTTCCTGGTGCGGGCCGGGCTCCTGGCCCGCACACCGCGGGGCCGGGTGGCGACCGCGGCCGCATGGCGGCATCTCGGCCTTACCCCGCCAAATGCTACTTTTGGTGCGGGCGCCCCGCCGGCGCCCGACCTGTTCGACCAAGGCACATGACGGTCTAGCCGCCTCGTCCGCGTGGCGGCCGTGTCCGCATCTCAGGACGTCGTAATGCGAACGTGATCTACGCCGCATTCGGCGGCCGTGGGGCGACCGACTAGACTCGCCGCGGTCCGGACTGGACTAGACACCGGCTCACCAGGCGCCTGCGGGCGTCCGTTGAGTCCTTTCGGAGGGCATTTACGTGTTTTACGCGGCCAACGGCGGCGGTAGCGCGCTACCGCAGATCTTGCTGATCGTGCTGTTCTTCGCCTTGTTCTACTTCCTTCTGATGCGCCCCATGCGCCGACGTCAGCAGGCGGCCGCGGCGGCCCAGGACAAGATGCGATCGGAACTGACGGCCGGTGACGAGGTGGTGACGATCGGCGGTCTGATGGCCACCGTGGTCAGCGCCGACGACGAATCGGTCACGCTGGAGATTTCGCCGGGCGTCAACGCCCGGTACGACCTAAAGGCGATCGCGCGGATCGTCCCCCCGCCGGACTCGGAGGACTCGCTGGAGGCCGTCGAGCCGGAGCCCACCGCCAACAACTCGGTCATCGAGGAGCGGGACTGATCGTCGGCGCTTGCCGACACAGGTCCCCCCGCGACGATTCGACCTAATCCGAGAGACGAAACTACCGTGGCCGCACCCTCCGGACAGCTGAAGGCCGGCAGATACTTCGCCGTGCTGGCCGTCATCATCGCTGTGCTGTACGCGCTCGTCTTCCTGACGGGCGATCATAAGCCGAAGCCGAAGCTCGGTCTCGACCTGCAAGGCGGGCTGAGCATGACGCTGTCGGCGCAGACCGTGAACGGCAAGGCGCCGGATCGCGGCAAGCTGGACGTGGCCCGGGGCATCATCGCCCAGCGCGTCGACTCCACTGGCGTCAGCGAGGCCGAGGTGGTGACCCAGGGCAGCCAGAACATCGTGGTCAACGTGGCTGGTCACACCACCACCCAGGACAAGCTGAAGCAACTGGTCGCACCGGCGTTCCTGGACTTCCGAGCGGTGATCGGCTCGGCCAACGACTCGCCGGCCCCGGCGGCGAGCGCGTCGCCGTCGGCAAGCCCGTCCGCGGCGCCGTCGGGGAGCCCCTCGGCTACGCCATCCTCGACGCCGTCACAGAGCCCTTCGGCTACGCCGTCGGCCGCGGCATCGGCGTCGCCGTCGTCCAGCGCGGCCGCCGCACCCAGCCCGGCACCGAGCGCCAGCGCCTCGTCGGACGCGCCGAGCGCCCTCACCGGCGCGGGCATCGCCAACCTCTCGGACGTCAAGAAGAAGCTAGGGTCGGCGTACGACGCGGCCGCCGCGATCACCGACCCGAGCACGATTGACGCGGCCACGTCGGCCAAGCTGGAAGCCTTCCGGAAGCTGACCCCGGCCGAGGTCGCCGCGCTTCCGGCGAAGATTCAGCTGAACGTGCCGCAGGTTACCTGCGATCAGCTCAACAACCGGATCTCCGCGGCGCTGACCAGCGACCAGGCGCTCAAGTCCCAGGTCGTCGCGTGTGGCCAGAACGATCTGGCGCACACCAAGTTCCTGCTCGACGTCGCGAAGGTCCAGGGCAAGGACATCAAGTCCGCCAGCTACGGGTATGACCTGCAGAACTACGCCGGCTGGTACGTGCAGTTGAACTTCAAGGGCAGCGGCCAGGCGGCGTGGACCAAGCTGACGCAGGACGCGATCAACGCCCAGCAGTCCGACGGTCAGCCGCACCAGGTGGCGATCGTCCTGGACAACGAGGTCATCTCGGCGCCGAACATCAACGAGGTGATCCCGGGCTCGGCGATCATCAACGGTGGCAACATCAACCAGGACTCGGCGAAGCTGCTCGCCACTCAGTTGAAGTTCGGGTCCCTGCCGCTGTCGTTCAAGATCCTCACCACCGACAGTGTCTCGGCCACCCTGGGCCTGGCCCAGATGAAGGCGGGCCTGCTCGCCGGCGCGATCGGGCTCATCCTGGTCGTGGTCTACTGCCTGATGTACTACCGGGCGCTGGGCCTGGTGGTGATCGCCAGCCTCGCGGTCTCGGCGTCGATCGTCTTCGCGTCGCTGGTGCTGCTGGGCCGGAGCATGGGCTTCACGCTGAGCCTGGCCGGCATCGCGGGTTTCATCGTGGCGATCGGTATCACCGCCGACTCGTTCGTCGTCTTCTTCGAGCGTCTCAAGGACGAGGTGAAGGAAGGCCGGACGGTCCGAAGTTCGGTGCCGCGGGCCTGGGTCCGCGCTCGGCGGACCATCCTGTCCGCTGACGCCGTGTCACTGCTCGCCGCGATCGTGCTGTACCTGCTGGCCTCTGGTCAGGTGGCCGGCTTCGCGTTCACGCTGGGCTTGTCCACGATCATCGACCTGCTGATCGTCTTCCTGTTCACCCACCCGCTGGTGGCGGTGCTGGCCGGATCCCGGACGTTCACCTCGCCGAAGTTCTCCGGCCTGGGCGGCGTGCGTGAGTCACGGCCGGCGGCCGGCACCTCATCCGCCGCTCGCGTCGGCACCATGCGTACGAAGGAGTCCTGACGATGGGAAGCGGATTCTCCGGCAGCGGCCTGCTCGGCCGCCTGTACCGGGGCGACACGAAGTTCGACTTCATCGGCTCGCGTAAGAAGTGGTACATCGCCTCGTCCGTCATCGTGCTGATCTGCCTGCTGAGCATGGTCTTCCGCGGCTTCAACTGGGGCATCGAGTTCAAGGGCGGCGAGCAGTACCAGCTGCCCATCAAGCCGGGTACCTCGCTGTCTCAGATCCGCGCGGCGGTGGCCGGCGCCGGCGCCCAGGTCGAGTCGGCTCAGACCGCCGGAAGTGGCAGTACCCATACGTACGTGGTGCGGATCGCCAAGCAGAGCGACGCCGCGACGGTGACCAAGGTTCAGGCCGCCCTGGCCGATGCCGGCAAGCTGGACAAGGCCTCCGAGGTGACGCTGAGCGACGTGTCCGGGTCTTGGGGCAAGGAGGTCACCAACCAGGCGATCCGGGCGTTGATCGTGTTCCTGCTCCTGGTTTCCGCGTTCATCTGGGTGCGGTTCCAGGAGTGGCGAATGTCGGCGGCGGCCATCATGGCACTGCTGCATGACCTGATGCTGACCGCCGGGGTGTACGCGCTGGTCGGCTTCGAGGTCACCCCCGGTACGGTGGTCGGCCTGCTGACCATCCTCGGTTTCTCGCTGTACGACACCGTGGTGGTCTTCGACAAGGTCTCGGAGAACACCAAGGGCCTGCTGTCCTCGACCCGGTACACGTACCCGGAAGCCGCCAACGCCGCCGTCAACCAGACCTTGATGCGGTCGATCAACACTTCGGTCATCGGCCTGCTGCCGGTGGCTGGACTGCTGTTCGTCGGCGCCGGCATTCTGGGCGTGGGGACGCTGGAGGACCTGGCGCTGGTGCTGTTCGTCGGTATGATCACCGGCGCCTACTCGTCGCTGTTCCTGGCCACGCCGTGGCTGGTGGACCTCAAGCTGCGCGACCCGAAGTACAAGAACCATCTGGAGCGGGTTCAGTCCCGCCGGGCCGCCCGCAAGGAAGAGGTCGAGCCGACCGGCACCGTTCGCCGTCCGGCGACCCGCAAGACCGAGCCGGCCGAAGAAGGCGAGTACGTCGACGCGTACGCCGGCTCGACCACGCCACGTCCGGGCGCCAAGCCGCAGGCCCGCCGCGGCGCCGGCGCCCGCCCGTCGTCGAATCGTCCGGGGAAACGGCGCTAGCCGATCCAGCCGCCGCCCGCCAATCTGCTTAGATTGGCGGGCGTTCCGGTTTTGGCGGAATCGACGGGTGGGCCATGGTGGCGCGATCGGTACGATGCGACGCGCCGGCCGGTCCGGGGCGTCGTGCAGGGCAAGCAGTCCCAGGGAGGGTCTTTGTTGGGTTCGGATACGGCCGCATTGATCGCGGAGCACGTGGTCGATGTGCCAGATTTCCCGAAGGCGGGGATCCTGTTCAAGGATCTGAGCCCGCTGTTCGCCGACGGGGTCGCCTTCCGCGCGGCCATCGACGCGATTGTCGATTACTATCGCGACGCTTCCGGCGCACCCGCGTTCGACGTGGTGGTCGGCATCGAGGCCCGGGGCTTCGTGATGGCCGCGGCAGCCGCCTACGCCGCTGGGGTCGGCGTCGTACCGGTACGGAAGGCGGGCAAACTACCACGCGCTCGACTTTCCGCCTCGTACGCTCTGGAATACGGTGAAGCCACCCTTGAGGTACATGAAGACGCATTCGTCGCCGGCCAGCGCGTGCTCGTGCTGGATGACGTGCTCGCCACCGGTGGAACCGCGGAGGCGTCGCTAGAACTGGTGGAGCGGGCCGGCGGCTATGTTGCCGGCGTGTGCGTCATCCTTGAGCTGGAATTTCTTCGTGGCCGGGATCGTTTGGCTGGGCGTGACGTCCACGCGCTGCTGACGGTCTGATCGTCGCTGACTGTCTGATCGTCCTGGCGCGGGTAGCGTCGGTGTATGGAACAGACATGTAGGGCAGTTAAGTAGGGCAGATCGGTCAGGTCCGGCTGCTCGCGGTGGCGTATAAGATGGCTACCCCGGCAACGACTACCGCCCGATCGATCCGCTCTACGACGTTCAATCCAGTACGACCGTCTGACAGGAGCGCACGTTGTCCAGCGACGCCGTCCCGGTGGGGGAGACGCCAATCGACCGGCTCGACGCCGGTCGGCCAGAGGGTGCCGCGTCGCCGCGGGATAGCGGCGGATCGCAGCCAGGCGGCGCCGCTCCCAGGGGTACGAAATCGAGCGGTGTCGCCTCCGATGGCGCGGCGCCAGCCGACTCCACCGGTTCTGCTGGTCGGAACGGTTCCGCTAGTTCGGGTAGCTCCGCTGGACCGAGTGGTTCGGCGGCCTCCAACGGTTCCGGAGCGAACGCGAAGTCCGCCAGACGCGCACCGGGCGGCCCCGGCCCGAATCGCCCGCCCCGCAATCGTGGCGATCAAGCCCGCCACGATCAAGCCCGTCATGATCAGCCCCGTCATGATCAAGCCCGTGGCGATCAGGCTGCTAACGGCCGGAGCGCCGATGCTGAAACCGCGGCGTCCAGCGGGCGGGAGCCGGCGAGACCGCCGGACATCGAGGCGGCCGATGCGCTGCTGCTCCAGTTCCCGAAGAAGCCGGGCGACCTGAGCGAGACGGCGATCTCCGACGGTACCGATGTCGGGTCGCCACCGGCGTCGTTCGGCCTGCCGACGGTGCCCACCGGGCGGCGTATGCGCGCACGCCTCGCCAGATTCAACGCGCCCTGGCAGTCGCCGCAGGTCAGCGAGGTCCTTGAGCCGCTGATCGCGGCTCACCGGGTGGCGCATCCGAAGGCCGATATCCGGCTGCTGCAGCGGGCATTCGATGTCGCTGACAAGTGCCACTCGCGGCAGTACCGCAAGTCCGGCGACCCGTACATTACGCACCCGCTCGCGGTCGCGACCATCCTGGCCAACCTCGGCATGGACACCACTACGCTGGTGGCGGCGCTGCTGCATGACACCATCGAGGACACCGACTACACGCTGGAGAGCATGCGGTCGGAGTTCGGCGGCGAGGTGACCTTGCTGGTCGACGGCGTGACCAAGCTGGACAAGGTCAAGCTGGGCGACGCGGCGAAGGCGGAGACCATCCGCAAGATGGTGGTGGCGATGGCCAAGGATCCGAGGGTCCTGGTGATCAAGCTCGCCGACCGGCTGCACAACATGCGGACGCTGACGTTCCTGCCCCGCGCGAAACAGGAGCAGAAGGCCAAGGAGACGCTCGAGATCCTGGCGCCGCTGGCGCACCGGCTCGGCATGAACACCATCAAGTGGGAACTTGAGGACCTGGCGTTCAACACGCTCTTCCCGAAGAAGTTCGACGAGATCCATCGCTTGATCGACGAGCACGCGCCGCAGCGGGATAGCCTGCTGCGACAGGTCACCCAAAGGGTCAGCAACGATCTCAAGTCGGCGAAGATCAAGGCCGAGGTCACCGGCCGGCCGAAGCACCTGTACTCGATCTACCAGAAGATGATCAGCAGGAGCCGGGAGTTCGGCGAGATCTACGACCTGGTCGGCGTGCGCATCCTGGTCGACTCGGTACGCGACTGCTACGCGGCGCTCGGTGTTATCCACGCGAACTGGCAACCCGTTCCCGGCCGGTTCAAGGACTACATCGCGATGCCGAAGTTCAACATGTACCAGTCGCTGCACACCACCGTGATCGGCCCCAACGGCAAGCCGGTCGAGATGCAGATCCGCACGTACGCCATGCACCGCACCGCCGAGTACGGCATCGCGGCCCACTGGCGGTACAAGGAGACCAAGGGCGCGACCATCGTCGGCCCGCCGGCACACATCGACGAGATGACCTGGCTCCGCCAGTTGCTGGACTGGCAGCGGGAGGCGGCCGACCCGAGCGAGTTCCTGGACGCGCTCCGGTTCGACCTGTCCAGCCAGGAGGTGTATGTCTTCACGCCGAAGGGTGACGTGGTGGCGCTGCCGACCGGCTCGACTCCGGTCGACTTCGCCTACGCGGTGCACACCGAGGTCGGGCACAAATGCATCGGCGCCCGGGTCAACGGCAAGCTGGTCCCGCTGGAGTCGACGCTGTCCAACGGCGACGTCGTGGAGATCTTCACATCCAAGTCGGAGACGGCCAGCCCGACCCAGGATTGGCTCGGTTTCGTCAAGTCACCGCGGGCACGGACCAAGATCCGGCAGTTCTTCAACAAGGAACGCCGGGAAGAGGCGATCGAGGCCGGCAAGGAAGCCATCGTCAAGGCGATGCGCAAGCAGGGCCTGCCACTCCAGCGGATGCTGACCAGCGACACACTGATGACGATCGCGCGCGACCTGCATCTGGCCGACGTGACCGCGCTGTACGCGGCGGTCGGCGAGAGCCAGGTCTCGGCGCAGTCGGTCGTGGCGCGGCTGGTCGCGGCGTACGGCGGCGAAGAGGGCGCGGTCGAGGACATCGCCGAGACCGCGGTCGCCACCCGGCCGTCACGGGCACGCGGCGCCGCGTACGACCCGGGCGTGGTCGTGGTCGGCGTCAGCGACGTGTGGATCAAGCTGGCGCGGTGCTGCACCCCGGTCCCCGGCGACTCGGTGTTCGGCTTCGTCACCCGCTCCGGCGGGGTGAGCGTGCACCGCGAGGACTGCGTCAACGCCCCGGATCTGCTCGCCCAGCCCGAGCGGCTGGTCGAGGTCGACCTGGAAGGCGACCAGCGCGTCGACGTTCCTGGTGGCGATCCAGGTGGAAGCGCTCGATCGGCACAAGCTGCTGGCCGACGTGACCCGGGTACTGTCCGACGAGAAGGTCAACATCCTGTCGGCGACCGTGGCCACGACCCGCGACCGGGTGGCGGTCAGCCGGTTCACGTTCGAGATGGCCGACCCGAAACATCTTGGGCACCTGCTGAACGCGGTCCGGCGGGTCGATGGCGTCTACGACGCGTACCGGGTGACGTCCGGCGCCTGAGCGCCTGAGCGCCTGAGCCCCTGAGCGCATGGCCGTCACCGCCTCGTGCGGTGGTGCCCGCTGTTCGGCATGAAGCGGCCCCCGGGGAGTCATCCGCCGGGGGCCGCTTCATGCAGTTCGCGTCTATGCAGTTCGCGCCGGCTACTGCTTGGTGGGGCCGACGGTGATCGTCTTGATCTGCACTGGCAGCTTCGGTACGCCGTCGGTGGCGCTTGAACTCTTCTTGTTCTTCGCGTCCACGCCCGCGTCGGCGACCTTCTGGACGACGTCCATGCCGCTGGTAACCGTACCGATCACGGTGTAGTCGGCAGGCAGGATTGACGTCGACTGCCCGGTCTTCGGGTCGGTCGTCATCGGCACGTCCTTGTAGACGATGAAGAACTGGCTTCCATTGGCGTCCTTGTTGCCGGGGTTGGCCATGGCGACAACGCCCCGCGCGTAGGTCGGACGCTGGTCGGTCGGCAGGTTCTCGTGGGCGAACGTGTAGCTCGGGCCGCCCCGGCCGCTGCCGGTCGGGTCGCCGCACTGAAGCACGTAGATGCCCTGCGTGGTCAGCCGGTGGCAGGTGCTGTTGTCGAAGTACTTCTTGCCGGCCAGGTAGGCGAAGCTCGCCGAGGCGCAGGGCGCGTGGGTGACGTCCAGGGAGATCGTGATCGTGCCCTGATTGGTGTCCATCACCATGTCGCGCGTTCCGGTGGCCGGGTCAACCGTGGTCGGCGGCATTCCGGTGTTCTTGAGGTCCGGGTTCTTCGGCGGTGCCGGGGACGCGCTCGGGTCCGGATTCGGAGCCCACTGGCAGGTGACCGGCCCGGCCGGTGACGCCGCCGCCGGGGTGGTCTTGGGGCTCGATCCCCCCACCGAACTGACGATGATTATGACCGCCGCGACGACCACGAGCACGCCGACCGCGCCGCCGATCGCCTGGTACATCCGCTTGCGGCGTAGTTGCGTTTGGTGCAACCGCTCGGCCATTTCGCGCTCGAGCCGCTGCCGGGCAGCGGCCCGCTGGCGATCCTTCAGGGACGTCACGGTGGAACTCCTTCGTGGGTGCTGCGGGGGCGGTGGGCCGGGCGTGGTGCCGCGCCGGCCGGCGCGGCACCAGGGTGCTACGACTGTGGGGCCGCCGACGAGGACGGGCTGCCCGAGCCGGACGGTGTCGCCGAGCCAGACGGCGAGCGCTCGGCCGGGTTGGTGACGGTCAGCGTCTTGATCGTCGCGGTGATCTTCGGGGCTCCGTCCACCTGCGCGGTGCCGTCCTTGCTGGGCTGCACGCCGCCCTTGGCGATGCCGGTGATCACGTCAAGTCCCTTGGTCACCTTGCCGATCACCGAGTAGTCCGGGCTGAACGGCGTGTCCTTGTAGACGATGAAGAACTGGCTGCCGTTGGTGTCCGGGCCCGAATTGGCCATCGCCACGGTTCCGGCCGGGTAGATCACCTGAGATTGGGTGGCCGCCGCCGATGGATCGGCCGAGGCGCTCGGCGACGGGGTCGGGGCCGGCTGGAAGTCGACGGGCAGGTTCTCATCGGCGAACTGGTAGGAGGGGCCGCCGCTGCCGGTCCCCGACGGGTCACCGCACTGCAGTACGTAGATGCCGCTGCCGGCCACGGTGAGCCGGTGGCAGGTGGTGTTGTCGAAGAAGTGCTTGCCGGCCAGGTAGGTGAAGCTTTCGGTGGCACACGGCGCGTTGGTCGCGTCCAGTTGGATCGTCACGTTCTTGTCGTTCAGATTGATGTTCATGTCGCGCGTGCCGGTGGTCTTGGTCTTCAGCGCCGGCGGGTTGCCGGTGTCGGTCATGGTCGAGGAGTTGACGCTCGACCAGGTGCAGCCGGACGCGTCCACCGGGGCCTTGTGCTCGAACAGGCCGTACCAGTTCTGCGACCAGGAGATGCCGACGAAGATGAGGAGGAGGGCCAGGCCGACGCCAAGCCGTGCCTGCAGCGCTCGCTGCCGGCGGGCCCGCTCGGCGCGGCGAGCCTGCTGCCGCTCGATCTTGGCTCGGGCGAGCTTCCGCTCGCGGTCCTTGCTGGAAGCCACGGGTGCTCCCCTCCCACATCCATGAGGCGTACGACGGGTGGTTGGCTGTGTCCGGCCGGCCGGTTCCGCAGGTCGTGCGCGACCTGGACGGGCCGGACAGGCGTCCGCTCGGGCGGGCCGCCGTCTGCTGGGCGCACCATCCGGGCACAACTCGCCAGAGTGTACGGGCATTTGCTGGTAAGTGAGATACGCGGTGATGAACTGTGACCCAGAATCGAGGTCCATGCGTTACCGGCACGGCCCGGCGGCCGTTGGAGCGCCCCGGCGACTAGGCTTTCATGGTCGATCCCCGACGTGCCGGGCCAGATCCGGAACTCCGGCGATCGATCGGAGCTGCTTGATCTTGGCCGGTTCATCCTCACTAACCGGCGGTAAGGACGATTTGTGCTGGTCACTGGGTTCCCGGCCGACGCCTTCGGGACGAATTGTTATCTGGTCGCAACCGATCCCGGCGAGCCGTGCGTGATCATCGACCCGGGTATCGGCGTCCTCGACCAGGTGGACGCGGTGCTGGAGGAGTACCGGCTGACACCCGCCGCGGTGCTGCTGACGCATGGGCATATAGACCATACGTTCTCGGTGGCGCCGGTCTGCGGTGCCAAAGGAATCAGCGCCTACCTGCATCCGGACGACCGGGAGATGCTCGCCGACCCGGCCAAGGGTCTGTCGATGAGCCTGGACCAGCTGTTCGGCGGCCGGATGACGTACACCGAGCCGGAGGACGTGGTGGAGATCGCCGATGGGCAGATGCTGGAGATCGCCGGGCTGTCCATGACCATCAGTCACGCGCCCGGCCATACCAACGGGTCGGTGCTGTTCCTGACCGAGGGCGATGAGGCGGCCAGCGACGGCGCGCCACTGTGCTTCAGCGGCGACGTCCTGTTCGCCGGCTCGATCGGGCGCACCGACCTGCCGGGCGGCGACACGGGCAAGATGGTGGCCAGCCTTCGGGACAAGGTGCTCACCCTGCCTGACGAGATGGTGGTCCTGCCCGGCCACGGCCCCACCACGACGATCGGGCGCGAGCGCGCGACCAACCCGTACCTGCGGGAGGCATCGCTGCCGTCGGTCCTGCACCGCGGCCTGTAGCGGCGCTTACCACTGGCGCCACGCCCAGCATCCACGCGACAGACAAGCGTCCGTACGCATCGGTGCCGGCCCATCCGCGACCGCACCTCCTGTACGCGACCGGCAATAGGAGAGACACCCAGATATGGCATCCAGGATCGCGCCACTGTCCGGCTTCCCGGAGTGGCTTCCGCCCCAGCGGATGATCGAGCAAGAGATCATCGCGCGCTTGACGAGAACCTTCGAGCTGTACGGCTTCGCACCGCTTCAGACCCGGGCGGTCGAGCCGATCGACCAGTTGCTGCGCAAGGGCGAGACCTCCAAGGAGGTGTACGTGCTGCGCCGGCTCCAGGCGGATCCCTCGGATACTTCCGACGCCGAGCTCGGCCTGCACTTCGACCTGACTGTCCCGTTCGCTCGGTTCGTCCTGGAGAACGCCGGCAAGCTGCAGTTCCCGTTCCGCCGGTACCAGATCCAGAAGGCCTGGCGCGGCGAGAAGCCGCAACAGGGCCGGTACCGCGAGTTCATCCAAGCCGACATCGACATCGTCGACCGGGACACCCTCGGGTTCGAGAACGAGGTGGAGATCCCGCTGGTACTCGGCGATGCCCTGGCCGGACTCCCGATCCCACCGGTGATCATCCAGGTGAACAACCGCAAGCTGTGCGAGGGCTTCTACCGGGGCCTGGGAATAGGCGACCCGGCGGCGGCTCTGCGCGCCATCGACAAGCTCGACAAGATCGGCCCGAGCGCGGTCGCCGATGTGCTGATGAGCACGGCCGGCGCCACCGACGCCCAGGCGAAGGCCTGCCTTGCGCTGGCCGAGATCGAATCGTTCGACACCTCATTCGCCGACTCGGTCCGCGCGCTGGGCGTCACCGATCCGTTGCTCGACGAGGGCCTCGACGAGCTGGTACGGGTCGTGGAGGCCAGCCGCGAGCACGCGCCCGGGCTGGTGGTGGCCCGGTTGAAGATCGCTCGCGGCCTGGATTACTACACCGGAACCGTCTACGAGACCCTGCTGAAGGGGTACGAGTCGGCGGGCTCGATCGGCGGCGGCGGGCGTTACGACAATCTGGCCACCGAGGGCGACGACCGTTATCCGGGCGTGGGCATCTCGTTCGGCGTCTCACGTACGCTCGGGGTGCTCTTCGGTTCCGGAGCGCTCGGGATCTCCCGCGACGTGCCGACCTGCGTGCTGGTGGCGCTGCCGGACGAGGCATCGCGCCCGGGCTGCCGGCGGATCGCCGCGCAACTGCGGGCGCGGGGCATCGCCACCGAGGTGGCACCGGAGCCGGCCAAGTACGGCAAGCAGATCCGGTACGCCGATCGGCGCGGCATCCCGTTCGTCTGGTTTCCCGGCGCGGACGGATCGTCCGACCAGGTCAAGGACATCCGATCCGGAGAGCAGGTCGACGCCGACACGGCCGCCTGGCAGCCCCCGGCCGACGATCTGCACCCGCGGATCTCGGTCACCTGACACCTGCGAGAATCAGCGTCACCGCACACGACGAGGGAGCATGTTGTGATCCGTACCCATGAAGCTGGAAGCCTGCGCGCCGCGGACTCCGGCGCTACGGTGACGCTGGCCGGCTGGGTAGCCCGCCGCCGCGACCACGGCGGCGTCATCTTCGTGGATCTTCGCGACGGGTCGGGGATCGCTCAGGTGGTCTTCCGGGAGGACATGGACGCGGCTCACGGGCTGCGCAACGAGTTCTGCGTCAAGGTGACCGGCACGGTCGGGCGGCGCCCCGAGGGCAACGAGAACCCGGAGCTGCCGACCGGTGAAGTCGAGGTGACCGCGACCGCCCTGGAGATCCTGTCCGAGGCGGCGCCGCTGCCCATCCCGGTCGACGATCACATCGAGGCCGGCGACGACATGCGCCTGAAGTACCGCTACCTCGACCTGCGGCGCTCGGTGCCACACCGGAACCTGGTGCTGCGCAGCAACGCCAACCAGATCGCGCGCGCGGTCCTGCACGCCCGGGGCTTCAACGAGATCGAGACGCCGACGCTGACCCGGTCCACTCCCGAGGGTGCCCGCGACTTCCTGGTCCCGGTCCGGTTGCAGCCCGGCACGTGGTACGCCCTGCCCCAGTCACCGCAGCTGTTCAAGCAGCTGCTGATGGTGTCCGGGATGGAGCGGTACTACCAGATCGCGCGCTGCTACCGCGACGAGGATTTCCGCGCCGATCGCCAGCCGGAGTTCACGCAGCTGGACATCGAGATGTCGTTCATCACCCAGGACGACATCATCGAATTGGGTGAACAGGTCGTCGCCGCGCTCTGGGCCGGGCTCGCCGGGTTCGAGATCCCCCGGCCGATCCCGCGCATCACCTGGCACGAGGCGATGGATCGGTACGGCACCGACAAGCCGGATCTGCGGTACGGCGTCGAGTTGCGTGATCTGACCGGCTACCTGGCCGGCACCGAATTCCGGGTGTTCGCCGGCGCCATCGAGGCCGGTGGCTACGTCGGCGCGGTGGTGATGCCCGGTGGCGCCTCGCAGACTCGCAAGGAGCTGGACGGCTGGCAGGACTGGGCCCGGGCCCGGGGCGCGCGCGGCCTCGCGTACGTGGTTCTCGACGCCGATACCGGCGAGCCCCGCGGTCCGGTGGCCAAGAACCTGTCGTCGTCGCACCTGGAGGGGCTGGCCGACTTCGTGGGAGCCAAGCCGGGCGACGCGATCTTCTTCGCCGCGGCGGCCCGCAAACGGGAGGCACAGGAGTTGCTCGGCGCCGCCCGGATCGAGATCGCACGTCGCGCCGGCTTGGTCGACGAGGACGCCTGGGCATTCTGCTGGATCGTCGACGCGCCGATGTTCGAGCCGGCCATCGACGACAACGGTGTACAGGTCGGCTGGGCCCCGGTGCACCACCCGTTCACCTCTCCCAACCCGGAGTGGATCGACCGGTTCGAGGATGCGCCCGGCGAGGCGCTCGCTTACGCGTACGACATCGTCTGCAACGGCAACGAGATCGGTGGCGGTTCGATCCGTATTCACCGTGCCGACGTGCAGAGGCGGGTGTTCGCCGCGCTCGGCATCTCCGACGAGGAGGCCGCGGACAAGTTCGGCTTCCTGCTGGAGGCGTTCAAGTACGGTCCGCCGCCGCACGGTGGCATCGCGCTCGGCTGGGACCGGGTGTGCATGCTGCTCGCGGGGGAGACCTCGATCCGCGAGGTGATCGCCTTCCCCAAGACACGGGGCGGCTTCGATCCGCTGACCAGCGCGCCTACGCCTATTACCGCGCAGCAGCGCCAGGAAGCGGGCATCGATGCCAAGCCGAAGCCGCCGTCGGCATAACTCGTATCGTTGCCGGTCCGCGGGTCCGCGGGTCCGCGGGTCCGCGCCCCGGTCCGCCGGTCCGCCGGTCCGCCGGGGCTGCGCTGCGGTTCCTAGGCGCCGCCGCCTCAAGGGCGTCGCCCGGCCGCCCCTTGATGTCCCGTGACGCCCCGTGGACGCCCATGATCAAGTGCACGATCTTGAGCACCAGACGCGCCATGGCGACGGCAGCTGCACGAGATCTTGCACTCGCTGGCGCACCTGATGACTGGCGCGCCTGATGACGTGGCGCACCTGATGACGTGGCCCGCCTGATCACGGAGCGCGCCTGATAACGGAGCGGGAGGCATGCATCGATGCGGCTGATCGTCACGGGCGGCACCGGCTTCGTCGGCCGGCACCTGGTCCGGCACGCGGTGGATGCCGGCGCGAGCGTCGTGGCGACGTATCACGACCGGGTGCCTGACGACGACACCGCCGAGTGGGTCAAGGTCGATGTCAGCGTGCCGGCCGACGTTGACGCGCTCGTCCGAACCAGTGGCGCGGATGCCGTGGTCCATACGGCGGCCTTCCTCGGCGGCACTCTGGCACCGTTGAACGCGCGGCTGAACTGGCAGGTCAACGCCGCTGGCGCAGTTCACGTGGCCCGAGCGGCGGCGCGGTACGACGTACGCCTGGTGTCCGTCTCGTCGGACGCGGTCTTCGCGGGGCGGGACGATCCGTACACCGAAAGCGACGATCCCGATCCGATCAACCCGTACGGCGCCGCGAAGGCGGCCGCCGAGCTCGGCATCGCCACGGTGCTGCCCGGCGCCGCGCTGGCCCGCGTGTCGTTGATCCACGGTGACGGCGTCGAGCCGGCCCGCCGGGATCGGCACATTGTCGACCTGGCGCGTGGCCGGGTATCGGGCCACTACCTGACCGATTCGGTGCGCTGCCCGATCGGGGTGACCGACCTGGCCCGGGCGCTGCTCGAACTTGCCGGCAACGACTATGCCGGGGTACTCAACGTGGCAGGTCCGGAGGCGGTGACGTTCCATCAGCTCGCGCGGGCGATCGCCGCGGCCAACGGCCTGGATCCGGACCGGATTCCGAAGACCACCCGCGCCGCGGTCGGCAATGCCCGGCCGGGACGGGTGGTGCTTGACATCACGCGGGCATCCAGCCTGCTCGATGTGGAGTTCAAGGGGTTCAGCGACATGGTGCGCACGCGTCCACAGTGTGAGGTGTAAACCGCACGGCCAGCGGGTAGTCAGGCGGCATGTTAGCCGTAATCGCCGCCATCCTCTTCGGACTCGCGCTGCTGTTCGAATTACTCAAGACGAACCTCGGTAACATCAGCAACCACGTCCTGGAAGTCGGTGGCCTGTTCTTCCTCGCCTGCTACTTCGCCGCCGGGTCGTCCTGGCGGGGCCGAGGGTGGCGCCGGTGAGGCGGCCGCGAGCACCACGGAAGCGAACGACGGGTGCGGCCGACGGCGTACCCGCAAACCGGGACCGATCCCGCAACGGCTAGCGCTCCATGACCGCCATCGCTTCGGCCGGCATCCCCCGCGACGGCCGGAGCGGTGGCTTGCCCGGGTGAGCAGAGATGATCACCGGCTTCATCGGGAGCCGGGCCTTCATCCGGAGCCGGGCCGGCGTCAGGGGCCGCGACTATCCGGTTCACCGTGTGACCGGCTGGTCGGCGCCGTCATCAGCCGCCTGGCCGGGTCCTTGATCTGCGGTTTCGGGCTTCGTCGGGGAGTGCCGGTAGTCTTGCCCGCGATGGAACCGGACGGCCTGTTTTCCCTGGATGCCCCCTCGGGCGTCGGCTCAGGCGTCGGCTCGCCCGCCGCTGCCCCGACGACGGGGGGATCGGCTGTGTCCGGATTCGGTCCGGTCACGCCGGACGCGCCGCTCGCGGTTCGAATGCGCCCGGCAAGCGTCGACGAACTGGTCGGTCAGGATCATCTGCTTGCCGCGGGTGGCCCGCTGCGGCAACTGGTCAGCGGCGCCGCTCCGATGTCGGTGATTCTCTGGGGACCGCCGGGCACCGGCAAGACCACCATCGCTCATCTGGTCGCGCGCGCCACCGACCGTACGTTCGTCGCGCTGTCCGCGCTGAACGCGGGTGTGAAGGACGTACGTGCCGTGATCGAAGCGGCGAAGGCCCAGCGCCGCCGTGGCGGCGCCTCGACTGTCCTGTTCATCGACGAAGTGCACCGCTTCTCCAAGACTCAGCAGGACTCTCTGCTGGCCGCAGTCGAGGATCGCACCATCACCCTGCTTGCCGCGACCACGGAAAACCCGTACTTCTCGGTGATCTCGCCACTGCTGTCGCGGTGCGTGCTGCTCACGCTCCATCCACTCGATGAGACCGCGGTCCGTCGTCTGATCAAGCGTGCGGTCACCGATCGGCGCGGCCTCGGCGACGCGGTCGGCCTCGCCGCCGATGCCGAGGATCACCTGGTCCGGCTTGCCGGCGGTGATGTGCGTAAGGCCCTTACCGCCCTGGAGGCGGCGGCCGCGTCGGCGATGGCGAAGGGCACAACGGAGATCGACTTACGCACCGCCGAGGAAGCCGTAGACGTCGCCGCCGTGCGTTACGACCGTGACGGCGACGAGCACTACGACGTGATCAGCGCATTCATCAAGAGCATGCGCGGCTCCGACGTCGACGCCGCCCTGCACTACTTGGCCCGGATGCTGGCCGCTGGTGAGGATCCCCGGTTCATCGCCCGGCGTTTGGTGATCTTCGCAAGCGAGGATGTTGGAATGGCCGATCCCACGGCGCTGCCAACGGCCACCGCCGCGGCCTCCGCTGTCGCGTTGATCGGCCTCCCGGAGTGTCAGCTCAACCTGGCGCAGGCGGTGATACATCTGGCTACCGCGCCGAAGTCCAACGGTGTTGTGGCCGCCATCTCCGAAGCGCTCGCCGATGTGCGTTCTGGCATGATCGGCCCGGTGCCACGTCACCTGCGTGACGCCCATTACCCAGGCGCCCGGGGTCTGGGCCATGGCTCCGGTACCAATACCCGCACGACGATCCACGCGGTGTGGTGGTCCAGCAATATCCACCGGATGCGCTGGTCGGCCGCGACTACTATCGACCGGTCGCACGCGGCCAGGAGGCCGGTCTCGCCGAGCGGCTGCCCAGGCTTCGCGCGGCTGTACGGGGACTGGCAGCACCCGGCACAATCGTGGGCGGGGTGAGTGCCGGGCAACCAAACGGAAGCCGGCAGGACAGGGGAGGACCGGACATGACCACGCCAACCGGCGGTAGCGATCGCGGGGTGCCACCGTCGCCGCGTGGCCGGTGGCGAGGCCGCGGCCGTGATGACGAGCAGACGCAGGATTGGAGCGACGAGGAGCCCGCCGAAGCGGACTCGTCGCCACGTGACTCGGTGTCGCGGTTCACCGGAGGCCTGCGAGCCAGCGCCTCACGGATCGGTGCCAGCCGTATCGGCGAGTCGCTGCGCCCCGGCTCGACCGGCGGCGGCGCGCGGCGGAGATTCGGACGCGGTACGCCGGAGGCCGAACCCACCTCCCCTGGCGCGCCAACCGCATCGCGGGCGGGGGCGCCAGCCAGCGGCCCGCCCGCCGGCCCGTCGCAAGGCGGAATGCACGAGGCGGGAAGCGGCCTGCATGAGTCGGGAAGCGGCGCACGCAGCCGCTTCAGCCCGGCCGATCGGACCGGTGAGGACGGCGCGACCCGCAGCCGCGCCGACAACGCTCGTATCGCTACCGACCGTGCCCATACCGACAGCGTCCGCACCGACAGCGTCCGCACCGACAGCGTCCGCACCGACCGTGTCCGTACCGATGGTGCCCGTGCCGATCACGATCGCCGGCCGTCGCCGTCGCCCGGATCGGTCCCGCCGGCGAGTTCGGATCCAGACGGACCGAAGCCACGCCGCCGCGGCACGCTGCCGAACATGGCCGGACCCGGGGTGCACATTCCGGGCGTGACCGATGTCGACGACGGTACGGGTACGACGCCGACCCAGGGTCCCGAGTCCGAGGACGCTCCGGCGCCCGCGACATTTACGCCGAGCCACGACAGCTCTCGCCCCGCCCCGTCATTCGGGCCGCAGCCGCATATGCGGCAGAAGCGCGATCAGGCCGACGGGCCGTCGCCAGCCGGTCCATCCGGGCGTTCCGGCAGTGCCCGCACTCAGCATGGCGGCCCACCGACGTCCGGTGGAGCGCCTGGCGGTGCACCGCCCTCGTCAGGTCCGTCAGCATCGGGAACCCCAGTGCGCCGCCGGTGCCACCGGGCAGTCCCCGGCCGACCGGTGCAGCCGCCCCGACCGTGCCGCAGCCCGCGGCCCCGCGTGCCGGTGGTGCGCCGATAGAGGCGCTGCCTCGCGGGCGGCGCCCAGGTGCGCCGTCCGGCCCGGCAGGCAAGCCGCCATCCGGCCCGGCAGGCAAGCCGCCATCCGGCCCGGCAGGCAAGCCGCCATCCGGCCCGGCAGGCAAGCCGCCATCCGGCCCGGCAGGCAAGCCGCCGGGCGCTTCCCCTGGGAGTCCGCCGGGGGCACCGGCACGCGCCGGTTCCGGCCCGATTCCTGGTCCGCGTCCGGGCGGACCGGGCAGCCCGCCCCGCCCCGCACCAGTCAGCCCCGGCGCACCGGCTGGCCCTGGCACACGGGGTGGCGGCCCTGGTACGCCGGGCGGCACGGATCCCAAAGGCCCCGGTCAGAGGGGACCAGTTCCGGCTGGCCCAGGTCCGAAGGCCCCGGGCCCGGGCATGGCACCGCCGCCGGGCGGCCGGGCCACGGCCGCCATGCCGCCGAGCAGTGAGCCTCGCCCGCCCGCGCGGCAGCAATCGCCGGTCACGAAGCCGCCGGTCGCCACGATCGGCCAGAACGGCGTGCCGGTACCGACCAAGGCTCCGGCGCCAGGCGGCGGACCGGCGGGTGCCGGGGCGCCGCCGATGGCCGGGCCCGCAGGCGGACCGATGGCCGGGCCCGCACGCGGCCCGATGGCCGGGCCCGCACGCGGCCCGATCGCCGGCGGACCGAATGCCGGAGCCGGGCCGGCCGGCTGGCCGGCCGTCTCCGGTTCGGCCGCTGTGGGCGAAGCCCCGACCGCCACGAAGTCGGCTGGCGGCAAAGTCCGAACCGCGAACCTCGTCCATCGTCCGGCGCCCACCGGCATCCGGGTCGGCGTGGGTGCCGTTGTCCTGATCCTGCTGGTGATCATTCCGGGGATTTTGGTGCTGCGGGCCGGTGGCAACAATCCGGCGGTGGACCAACTGAACGCGCTGAAGTTGCCGAGTTGGAGCGCGCAGCATCCGGTCGACCACGCGAGCGGGAGCCGGTGGTGCTTCGGCTCGTGCATGATCACCGAGCGGACTTGGGACTCCGATCGCCCGGTGGACAAGACGGCGGCGGCCTACGCCGCCGCTCTCCGCGAAGCTGGCTGGAGTCCGGTCGGCCAGTGCCCGAAGTTCCCGGCGGCGTCCAGACCTGCTGGGTGCTGGACCAGAACGAGCTGGATCTGACGGTGGGAAAGTCGCCGTGCGCGCTGGGGACCCCGCCGGAGAACCGGACGTCGGCCGACGCGGTCCCGGCCGAGCCGGGAAAGCTGCCCGCCGGGTGCGCTCAGACCTCGGTGCACGCGAAGGTTACCGATCAGAGTAATGTCGCGCGACCATAGGCCGATCGTCCCGGGTGTCCGGTGTGTAACGTGCTGCTCCAGAGGGTAGGGTCTGCGCATTGGTGTTACGGCTTGGAGGAGTTCTCAGGTGTCCGGTGGTGAGATCGCGGCGCTGATCGCGTCCGGCGCGTTCCTCATGCTCGTGCTCGTCCTGTGCGTGCCGATCTACCGGCTGCGCCATACGGTCGACGCGGCCACGCGCGCGATCAACGACATCAACGGCAAGACCGCTCCGCTGCTGTCCAACGTCAACACGACCGTCGAAAACGTCAACACCGCGCTCACGCAGGTCCACCAGTCGCTGGACGGCGTGAACATGCAGCTGATGCGCGTGGACACCATCACCAGCCACGCGGCGAACATCTCCGCCAACGTCTCGAACCTGACGACGGTGGTGACATCCGCCGCGGCCAACCCGCTGGTCAAAGCGGCTGCGTTCACCTATGGTGTGCGTCGCGCCACCAACCTCCGCAAGAAGGCTGACGACGAGAAGGCGGTCCGCGCCGCGCTCAAGGAGCAGCAACGGGCCGAGCGGGCTGAGGCACGGGCCCGCCGGCGCGGCTGATCCGACCGGGAGTCCCGCCGTTGCCGCGCGCCGGTGGCGGCCACCGGATTCGCCGGGCGCCAGCGCCTCGGGCGAGGAGCCCGCTGGATGAGCCGGGAAGCTGTGGAACAGCCAGGGAACCGGTGGAACAGGCAGGAAACCGGTAGATCAGGTCGTTCGGCCCGAAGAGGCCCGGCCGACCCGTCGCAGCCGGGCTGCGACTGTCAAGGGAGAATTACCGTCATGAGGCGTTTGCTGTGGCTCGGCGTCGGTTTGGCCGTTGGCGCGCTCGCGGTTCGCGGGCGATCACTAAGAAGGCGCAGGCGTTCACCCCGGCCGGCATCGCGGATCGGTGCGTCGGAATCCGCTGGCGGCCTGGTCGAGTCGCGTGCGTAGCTTCGTGGAGGATGTTCGGGAGGGCATGGCCGAGCGGGAAGAGCAGATCCACGCCGCGTTCGTCGAGGGCGAGGCACGATGTTCGGCGAGCCCGGACCGGCTCGCATCGACTCTTATGTCGAGGAAGGTAATCACCTGCGATGAGAACCGCGGAGATCAAGCGTCGCTTCCTGGCGCACTTCGAGGCGAACGGTCACGCCGGGTGCCCAGCGCGCCGCTGCCCGCGATCGACGACCCGAACCTGCTGTTCATCAACGCGGGCATGGTCCAGTTCGTCCCGTACTTCCTGGGCCAGCAGACCGGCGCCGTACCGGCGGGCGGTCAGCGTGCAGAAGTGCCTGCGCACGCCCGACATCGACGAGGTCGGCAAGACCAGCCGGCACGGCACGTTCTTCCAGATGAACGGCAACTTCTCGTTCGGTGACTACTTCAAGGAGGAGGCCATCCGCGCTCGCCTGGGAGCTGTCCACCAAGCCGATCGACGACGGCGGCTACGGCCTCGACCCGGAGCGGATCTGGGCCGACCGTCTACCTCGACGACGACGAGGCGATCGACATCTGGCGGCGCACCGGCGTGCCGGCCGAGCGTATCGTCGCGCCGCGGCAAGACCGACAACTTCTGGTCCATGGGCATTCCCGGTCCGTGCGGCCCGTGCTCGGAGATCTACTACGACCGCGGCCCGGAGTACGGCCGTGATGGCGGCCCGGCCGTTGATGAAGACCGGTACCTGGAGTACTGGAACCTCGTCTTCATGCAGTACGAGCTGAGTGCACTTCCGTACCAAGGAAGACTTCGATCTGGCCGGAGAACTGCCCAGGAAGAACATCGACACCGGCATGGGCCTGGAGCGCATGGCGTCGATCATGCAGGGCGTCGACAACATGTACGAGATCGACGAGGTCCGCCCGATCCTGGACAAGGCGGTCGCGCTCACCGGCAAGAAGTACGGCCTCAGCCCGTCGCACATCGCCGCCCAGTCACATCCGGACGATGTCCGGCTGCGCGTGATCGCCGACCATGTCCGCACGTCGCTGATGCTGATCGCCGACGGAGTCACGCCGATCCAATGACGGCCGGGGCTACGTCCTGCGGCGGATCCTGCGGCGTGCGATCCGGGCAATGCGGCTACTCGGCCATGAAGGTCCGTCGCTGCCGGAACTGCTGCCGGTCGCTCGCGACTGCATGTCACCGTCGTACCCGGACGTCGCCGAGGATTTCGCCCGGATCAGCCAGTACGCGTACGGCGAGGAAGAGGCGTTCCTGGCCACCCTTGGCAAGGGCACGACGATCCTGGACCTGGCGATCAACGACGCGAAGGCGTCCGGTGGCCGGACGCTCGCCGGTGACAAGGCGTTCGCGCTGCACGACACGTACGGCTTCCCGATCGATCTGACTCTGGAAATGGCGGCCGAGCAGGGCCTTTCGGTCGACACCGACGAGTTTCGCCGGCTGATGACCGAGCAGCGTACCCGCGCCAAGGCCGACGCCCGGGCGCGCAAGACCGGTCACATCGACCTGTCCGCCTACCGCGGGGTGCTCGACGCCGGCGGCCCGGTCGACTTCACCGGCTATCACGAGACCACCCGGGAATCGCGAGTCCGGGCACTTCTGACCGGCGGCGGTGTCGGCCTGTCCGCGGCCGGTACCGGCGACACGGTCGAACTGGTGCTCGACGCCACGCCGTTCTACGCCGAGGGCGGTGGTCAGCAACCGGACAACGGGATCATCACCGTCGGCGGTGGCCGCGTCGAGGTGTTCGACGTCCAGCAGCCGATGACCGGTGTCATCGTGCACCGGGGGCGTGTGGTCTCCGGCGAGGTGCGGGTCGGTGAGGATGGCGTTCGCCGAGATCGATATCGCTCGCCGCAAAGCGATCTCCCGGGCGCACACTGCCACCCACCTGGTGCACCAGACCATGCGCGAGTTCCTCGGCGAGGGCGCCACCCAGGCCGGCTCGCTGAACGCACCGGGCCGTCTCCGCTTCGACTTCAAGACCCCGGCGTCGGTGCCGTCGTCGGTGCTGCATGACGTGGAGCACCAGATCAACGACGTGCTGATGAGTGACCTCGAAGTGCGTGCGTTCATCACATCGCAGGCCGAGGCACGCCGGCTCGGCGCGATGGCGCTGTTCGGCGAGAAGTACGGCGACCAGGTGCGCGTGGTCGAGGTCGGTGACTACGCCCGAGAGTTGTGCGGCGGCACGCACGCGGCTCGATCCGGACAACTTGGCCTGGTCAAGATCCTGACGGAGTCGTCGATCGGATCCGGGGTCCGCCGGGTCGAGGCGCTCGTTGGCCTTGACGCCTTCGACTACCTCGCCAAGGAGCACCTGCTGGTGGCCCGGCTGGCGGACTTCTACCGGGTACCCACCGACCAGGTGGGCGAGCGGATCGAGGCCACCATCGCCTCCCTGCGCGACGCCGAAAAGGAGTTGGAGAAGGTGCGGGCGCAGTTGGTACTGGGCGGCGCGAAGGCGTTCGCCGACGGTGCCCGGGACGTGGCCGGTGTCGCCTACGTCGGTATTACGGCACCGGACGGCGCGAGCGGAAACGATGTCCGCACCCTGGCGCAGGAGATCCGCGGTCATGTCCCCGGGCAGCGACCCGCGGTGGTGGCCGTGGTGGCCGCGTCCGGCGGCAAGGCCTCGCTGGTGGTGACGGCCAACGGCGCCGCGCGGGATCGGGGCCTGTCGGCCGCGGACCTGGTCAAGGGCGCGCTGGCCGGCCGTGGCGGTGGCAATGCCGAATTGGCGCAGGGCGGTGGTGTCCCCGAAGCCGAAGCGCCGGCGCTACTGGCGTCCATCGAGAAGCTGGTCGGTCGGGCGGCCGCGGCGGCGTGACGGAATTCGTCCGCGGCGTCCGGTTGGGCGTCGACGTCGGTCAGGTCAGGGTCGGAGTCGCCATAAGTGACCCGGACGGAATCCTCGCCTCGCCGTTGGTTACGCTCCGTCGCGATCTGAAATCAGATGGCGATCGAATCCCGGACGATATCGCGGAAATCGCCCGGCTGGTTCGTGCACATGAGAGTGTCGGCGTCGTCGTCGGCCTGCCGGTTCGGCTGTCCGGCGAGGAAGGACTCGCAGCTAGCGGTGTACGTGCTTACGCGGAGCTACTAAACTTCGCCATTCGGCCAGTGCCAATCTGGCTCAGTGATGAGAGGATGTCCACGGTTGTGGCCTCTCGAAGGCTGGCCGAGCGCGGCGTTAAGGGGAAGCGTCAGCGTGCCGTTGTCGATCAGGCGGCCGCCGTGGAGATTCTTCAGGGCTGGCTGGACACACACCGGAGGCAGGTGCGATGAACGACGGACGAGGCGCGTCGTGGAGCGGCGCCTGGGATGACGACGAGGCGGAGCAGCGGCGCCATCACCCCGCGGTAGATCGCGGGCACTCGGTTTTGCGCACCCAGCATGGCGGCCAGCCGGCCGGCTATGACGGCGCCTCCTACTCGTCCCCGGATGGCGGCTATCCAGCCCAGGGTGGCTACCCCTCGTCCGGCGGCTACTACGACCAAGGCCAGGGCTACGACCAAGGCCAGGGCTACGACCAAGGCCAGGGCTACGACCAAGGCCAGGGCTACGACCAAGGCCAGGGCTACGACCAGGGTCAGGGCTACGACCAAGGTCAGGGCTATGACCAGGGTCCGGATGGCGCCTACTACGACCAGGGTTCGCGGTACCCGGATCAGAACTACGCTGGCCAGGGTTACGGGCCCGGATACCCGGAACCGGGGAACTACGATCAGCAGCCGCCGCGGTACGACCCCAATGGCTACTACCCGCCGACCGGTGGAAACGGTTCTTATGCGGGCCAGCAGTACCCCGATCAGCAGTACGGCGATCAGCAGTACCCCGATCAGCAGTACGGTGACCAGCAGTACGGTGACCAGCAGTACGGCGGCGGTTACGGCGGCCAGAGCTACCAGCCGGATCCGTACGGCCAGCCGTACCAGCCGGAGAGCAGCTACCCGGATGACCGCTACCAGCGGCCGGGGTATCCCGGTGAGGGCTACGACGCCGGCTACCCGAGCGGCGGCGCCTACCAGCCGAGCTTCATCGAGCGCGGCTTCGACTTCGATGGTCAGCAGCCGCCGGCCGATGGCCTGGGACGCCGCGATTTCACCGACGGTCGCGGTCGCGGGCGTACGACCGGCGGCCAGCAGGCGGTCGGGTTCGGCGAGCCGTACGCGGACGACTCCCTGGACGGCCCGGACAAGCCCCGCAAGCGTCGCACCGGCCTGGTATTCCTCGTGGCGATCGCGATGCTCGCGTTGGTCGGCCTTGGCGGCTATTACGGTTACGGCAAGATCCGCGACCGGTTAGGCGCGCCCGACTACTCCGGCACCGGAGAGACCGCCACTGTCAACATCACCGTGAACTACGGCGACAACGCGACCGACGTGGCTCAGACGCTCTACAAGGCCGACGTCGTCAAGAGCGCCAAGGCGTTCGTCAACGCCGCCACCAGCGATGCGGCCGCGGCCAGGTCGATCCAGCCCGGCCTGTTCAAGATGCACAAGCACATGAGCGCCAAGAGTGCACTGGCCGCCCTGGTGGCCAAGGATGCCAACGGCAAGCTGGTCAACAAGGTCGCGCTGTCGGTGACGATTCCCGAGGGCATGATCTCGGTCCAGATCTTCGCGCTGCTGCACGAAAAGACCGGCGTACCGCTGAAGGACCTGCAGGACGCCGCGAAGGACCCAGAGGCACTCGGGGTGCCATCGTGGTGGTTCGACGGCGGCGAAGGCAAGAAGTCGGCCGCGAAGATCGAGGGTTTCCTGTTCCCGGACACCTACAACTTCGATCCGGGCATGGACGCCACCACCATGCTGAAGGCGATGGTGAGCGAGTTCAACGACACCGTCGACGGCCTCGGGTTCCGGGACAAGGTGAAGGCGCTCAACATTCCACCGTATGAGGCCCTGATCACCGCGTCGATCGCGCAGAAGGAAGCGATCACTTCCAAGGACATGGGTGGGGTGTCACGGGTCATCTACAACCGCGCCTACAAGAACTTCGCCGGCAACCACCTCGGCCTGGACAGCACCATCAACTACTGGCTGGCGTTGCACGGCAAGGACACCAAGCAGTCGAAGGACATCGGCAAGGCGCAGCAGGACGCGACCGACCCATACAACACATACATCATCAAGGGCATGCCACCGGGCGCGATCAGCAATCCTGGTAAGGATGCGCTCACCGGTGCCATGGCACCGCCGAAGACGAACTACTACTACTTCGTCACGATCGACACCAAGGGCGACATGGCCTACGCGAAGACCCTCGCCGGGCATAACGCCAACATCGCCAAGGCCTGCAAGAACGGGGTTACCGACCTGTCATGCTGAGGCATCGCGCCGCGGTGCTGGGCAAGCCGATCGCGCATTCGCTGTCACCGGTGGTGCATAACGCCGGGTACGCGGCGCTTGGCCTGATCGGCTGGGACTACACCGCGATCGAGTGTGCCGAGGCGGAACTTCCGGCGCTGGTTGGCCGGCTGGACGACAGCTGGTCCGGCCTGTCTCTGACGATGCCGCTCAAGCAAGCGGCCCTTGTCGTGGCGGATGAGGTCACGCCGGCCGCAGCCGGCGTCGGAGCGGCCAACACCCTGGTGCGGCACGATGGCGGCTGGCTCGCGGAGAACACCGACGCGCCGGCCATGGTCGACGCGGTCCTCAGCCTCGGGCCGGAGGCCGTCACCACCGTCGCCGTGCTCGGCGCGGGCGGTACCGCCCGGGCCGCGCTCGCCGCCGCCGCCGAACTGGGCGCCGCCGCGGTAACCGTGTACGCGCGCCGCGCCGAGGCTGTCGAGGCGATGCGGTCCGCGGCAGGGGGCGTAACGGTGGTACACCGGCCGTGGGAGCAAGCATCCGCGTGCGCGGGCGCCGACCTGATCATCTCAACGGTGCCGAAGGGCGTGGCCGATGCATTGGCACCGCCATGGCGGCCCGGATCGGTCCTGTTCGACGCCATCTATGATCCGTGGCCGACGCCGCTCGCGGCCAGCGCGGCGGCCGCCGGACTCTCCATCGTGTCGGGGCTGGACCTGCTGCTGTTCCAGGCGTTACGGCAGTTCGAGATGTTCACCGGTCAGCGGGCGCCGGCGGCCGCCATGCGGTCGGCACTGTTCGCGGCGGTAACCAACCGGTAGTCGGGCTTCACATCGCGATCATTCTCGCTAGAGTGCGGCCATGAGTGCGGATGATCCGATGATGGTCCGGGCCGCGACACCGGCCGACGTCGACGGAATCGTCGAGGCGATGACGACCGCGTTCTTCGACGACCCGCTCTGGGGACCGGCGTTTCCGGATCGCGCGAAGCGATCCGGCCAGGCGGGCCGGATGTGGCGGCTGTTCGTCACATCCGCCATGCGTTACCAGTGGATGCTCGTGACCGCTCGCTGTGAGTCGGTGGCGCTCTGGATCCCGCCGGGCGGCAAGGAACTGACTCCGGCCGAGGAAGCCGACTTCGAGGCGTTCTTCACCGGGGTGGTGGGCCCGGCCGTCACCGATGGGCTGTTGCGGATCTTCGAAGTGCTGGACCGGGCTCACCCGGTGGAGCCGCATTTCTACCTCAGTGTCCTGGCCACCCATGACCGGCACCGCGGCAAGGGCCTGGGCATGGAGCTGCTTCGGGAGAACCTGGCCCGCATCGACGCGACCGGCATGCCGGCATACCTGGAATCGACGAACCCGGCGAACCTGAAGCGGTATGAGAGCGTCGGCTTCCGGGAGCACCAGCAGTTGGTCATGCCGTCCGGGGCGGTGGTGACGACCATGTGGCGCACGCCTCACGACGTGGGATAGGCCCACCCGCGTACCGGGACGCCGGCGTCCGGCATGCCAGACTGATCCGGTGTTGCGTTGGTTGACTGCGGGCGAGTCGCACGGTCCCGCGCTGGTGGCAGTACTCGACGGCGTGCCGGCCGGGGTCGCGGTCACGCATAGGGACATCGCGGCCGAACTGGCCCGGCGCCGGCTCGGCTATGGGCGCGGAGCGCGGATGAAGTTCGAGCAGGACGAGGTCGAGATCCTCGGAGGGGTGCGGCACGGCCGGACACTCGGCTCGCCGGTGGCGATCCGGGTCAATAACACCGAGTGGCCGAAGTGGCAGACCGTGATGTCCGCCGACCCGGTCGACGAGGCCGTACTGGCCGGCCAGGCACGCAACGCTCCGCTGACCCGGCCCCGGCCGGGCCACGCCGACCTGGCCGGCATGCAGAAGTACGGCCACGGGGATGCCCGGCCGATCCTGGAGCGCGCCAGTGCCCGCGAGACCGCGGCCCGGTGTGCCGTGGGAACCGTGGCCAAGGCGCTGATCGGGCAAGCGCTCGGCATCGAGATCGTCTCGCATGTGGTGGAACTTGGTCCGGTCGCCGTCAAGCCCGGCCTGATCCCGGTGCCGGCCGATCAGGCTCGCCTTGATGAGGATCCGTTGCGCTGCCTGGACCCGGACGCCAGTGTCCGGATGGTGGCTGAGGTAGACGCTGCCAAGCAGGATGCGGACACCCTCGGCGGCATCGTCGAGGTGGTCGCCTACGGAGTGCCACCCGGCCTGGGCAGCCACACGCAGTGGGATCGCAAGCTCGACTCGCGCCTGGCGGCGGCCCTGATGTCCATCCAGGCCGTCAAAGGCGTCGAGATCGGTGACGCGTTCATCCAGGCGCGCAGCCGCGGCTCGGTGGCGCACGACGAGATCGCGTCGACCGCCAACGGCCTGCGCCGCCTGACCGACCGGGCCGGAGGCCTGGAAGGCGGTATGACCAGCGGCGAGCCGCTTCGGGTACGGGCCGCGATGAAGCCGATCTCGTCGCTGAACCGGCCACTGGCCACAGTCGACGTAGCGACCGGGGAGCCGGCCACGGCCATCAATCAGCGCTCCGACGTGTGCGCGGTCCCGGCCGCCGCGGTGGTCGCCGAATCCATGGTCGCATTGGTCCTGGCCGAGGCCGCTACCGAGAAGTTCGGCGGGGACTCGGTTGCGGAGATCCAGCGCAACCTGACCGGATACCTGGAAGGGCTGGTGATCCGATGAAACCGGCGGTGGTCCTGGTGGGCCCGCCCGGATCCGGCAAAACCACCGTCGGCGGCCTGCTCGCCGACGCCATCGGGCTGCCGTTCCGGGACACCGACGCGGACATCGTCTCGATGGCCGGAAAGACGATTCCGGAGATATTCATCGATGACGGCGAGGACCATTTCCGCGTCCTGGAGGGCAAGGCGCTTGGTGTCGCGCTGGCGTCGCACGGCGGGGTCCTCGCGCTCGGCGGTGGAGCGGTGATGGCGCCGGCCAACCGGGCACTGCTGACCGGGCATACGGTGGTGTTCCTCTCGGTCGGGCTGGCCGACGCGGTCAAGCGCGTGGGCTTGGAGACCGGGCGCCCGCTGCTGTCGGTCAACCCGAGAGCGACCCTGCGCGCCCAGTTGGATCAGCGGCGCCCCCTGTACCAGGAAGTGGCGACCTACACGGTGGACACCGACGGGAAGCCGCCGCGGGACGTGACCGCCGAGATCGTGGCGCTGCTGGGCGGCTCATGACCGGCGTGTCTACCATCCGGGTCGGTGGCGAGCGGCCATACGACGTGCTGATCGGAACGGACCTCGCGGCACGGCTGCCGGGCCTGGTGGTCGGCGCCACCCGGGTCGCGGTGCTCTACGCCGAGCCGCTCCGCCCGGTGGCCGCTCGCATCGCCGATGTGCTGGCCGGCGCCGGACTGATCGGGGTCGCCATCGAGATTCCGGACGCCGAGGCGGGTAAGACGGTCGAGGTCGCCGCCCGGTGCTGGGACGAACTGGCCGCTGCCGGCTTCACCCGTACCGATGCGGTGGTCGGGGTCGGCGGGGGAGCCGCGACCGATCTGGCCGGCTTTGTCGCCGCGTGCTGGCTGCGCGGCGTGCGTGTGGTGCACGTACCGACTTCGGTGCTTGGCATGGTCGACGCCGCTGTCGGCGGCAAGACCGGTGTCAACATCGCCGGCGGCAAGAACCTGGTCGGTGCGTTCCATCCGCCGGCCGGGGTGCTCTGCGACCTGTCCTCGCTGGCGACCCTGCCGTCACGCGACCTGCGTGCCGGGCTCGCCGAAGTGATCAAGTGCGGCTTCATCGCCGATCCGGTGATCCTCGACCGCTGCGCACGCCCGGCCACCGCGATGGACATCGACGGGCCGGCGCTACGGGAGCTGATCGAGCGGGCGATCGCGGTCAAGGCGCGGGTGGTCTCGGAGGATCTGCGTGAGGCCGGGCTGCGCGAGATCCTCAACTACGGGCACACGCTCGGGCACGCCATCGAGAAGCATGAGCGGTACGCCTGGCGGCACGGCGACGCGATATCGGTCGGCATGGTGTACGCGGCCGCGCTCGGCCGCCGGACCGGTCGCCTGGATCAGGCCACCGCGGACCGGCACCGTGACCTGCTGGCATCGTTTGGCCTGCCGGTCGGCTACGACCGGGACGCCTGGCCGGCGCTGCGGGCCACGATGGGCATCGACAAGAAGGCGCGCGGATCGACGCTGCGATTCGTCGTTCTGGACGGTGTCGGCAAGCCCGGAGTTCTGACGGGTCCGGATGAAGAGCTGCTGGAGGCCGCGTACACCGAGGTGGCCGCGTAACACGTCCGCATGATCATGTCCCGTTGCGGAGGTCATGGCCCGCACGGCCGGGCACGATCAATCGGGCAAGCCGCCATGCCGCCGAGAAGCGCCGGTATTACCTTCGTGTTACCGTGGCGGAGTGGGGTACGAATGGCTTTCCGGCGCGCTCGACGTGCTGCGGGACATCCGGCCCGACGAGGTGGCGCAGGTTCTCGGCGCGCGGCGCCGCTGGCCGGTCCCCGGCTACGCCGACGGTATCAAGCTGCTGTCGATCTGGGGGCGGACGGTGGGCGGCCGGCCGCTCATCGTGATCTTGCATCATGCCGGCGGTCTGGACTGGGAGATCGTCGGCGCATCGGTGATGACCGCCGAGCAGCAGGCGCGGTTTCGCGAATGGGAGGCGACGCAATGAGGACGACCGAAGGACGTCGAGCCGCCGACGCCGTCGCGCACGGCGACATGAAGTTCGAGTTCGACGACGCCGGGATGGCCGAGTTGCCACCGGTACCGGACAGCTCCCCGATGGTTACCAAGACCGTGAAGTGGCGGCCGGACACGTATCTGCGGATCAAGCAGCAGGCCGACGCTCGCGGCATCTCGGCTGGCGCGTTCATCCGGGAATGCGTCGAAGCACAGTTGGCGGCGCTGGATGGCGATCGGGTGGTCTCGCTCGCCGATGTGCAGCGAGCGCTGGGAGCACTGGCGCACCGGGCCGCCTGAGGCCCGCGATCACGCCGATGGCGCCTGCGTCCGCGCCCGTGAACCAGCACGAAAGTCGCCATGCGGCCAACCTGGGCACGCGGCCTGACGGCTATCGTGGCGGGATGATCGTGTACGTCCTCAACGGTGTCAATCTCGGTCGGCTGGGCCGTCGCCAGGTCGACGTCTACGGCACGACTGGCTACGCCGACCTGGTCACCGAGTGCGAGCGAGCCGGCAAGGAACTCGGCCTTGACGTCGTGGCCCGGCAGACCGACGCCGAACATCAGATGATCGCGTGGCTGCATCAAGCCGCCGACGAGGGTGCGCCGGTCGTGCTCAATCCCGGCGCTTGGTCGCACTACTCGTACGCGATCCGGGATGCCTGCGCGATGCTCACCGCCCCGCTCATCGAAGTGCACATCTCGAACATCCATGCCCGGGAGGAGTTCCGGCACCATTCGGTGATTTCGGGGGTGGCGACCGGGGTGATCGCCGGGCTTGGCGTGGACGGCTACCGCCTGGCTCTTGAGCACATCGCCGCGGGTACCGCCTGACCCGGACCGCGCACCCGTGCCGGAGGCCGGACGCCCCCGGTGAGTAGACTTGCCCGGTTACCCGCGCGCTGGAGATCATCTAGCGCGGTCCATAGTCAGAAAAGATCAAGGCAGGTCATGGCCACCACGAACGACCTCAAGAACGGGCTCGTCCTGAACCTCGACGGTGATCTTTGGACGGTCGTCGAATTCCAGCACGTCAAGCCCGGTAAGGGCGGCGCCTTCGTGCGCACCACGCTGAAGAACGTGCTGTCCGGGAAGGTCGTCGACCGCACCTTCAACGCCGGTACCAAGGTCGACACAGCCACCGTCGACAAGCGCACCATGCAGTACCTCTACCAGGACGGCGAAGACTACGTGTTCATGGACCTCGAGTCCTACGACCAGATCCACGTAGCGACCGAAACCGTGGGCGAAGCCGCCAAGTACCTGTTGCCCGAGGCGGAGGCGACGGTGGCGCTGCACGAGGGCACCCCGCTGTACGTCGAGCTCGCCACCAGCGTTTTCCTCGAGGTCACCTACACCGAGCCGGGCCTGCAAGGCGACCGGTCCACCGGTGGAACCAAGCCGGCCACGCTGGAGACCGGCGCGACCGTCCAGGTACCCCTGTTCATCACCACCGGCGAGAAGATCAAGGTCGATACCCGCGACGGTCGTTACCTCGGGCGCTCCTGATCCATGGCGGAAGGTCCCAAGACGCCGATGCCGGCCCGCCGCAAGGCGCGAAAGCGGGCACTCGATGTCCTATATGAGGCAGACCTGCGGGGCGAGCCGATCCAGGAAACGCTGGCAAGTGCGCTTGAGCGAGTCGAGCCGCCAGCCCCGGCACACTTGCCGTACGCGGTGTCGATCGTCGAGGGCGTGGGCGCCCACCGGGATCGGATCGACGAGTTGATCGCGACGTACGCGGAAGGCTGGTCGCTGGACCGGATGCCGGTAGTCGACCGGAACCTGGCGCGGATCGCGGTGTACGAGATCCTCTACGTCGACGAGATCGACGACGCGGTGGCGATCACCGAAGCGGTCCAGTTGGCCAAGCAGATGTCCACCGATGATTCACCGCGGTTCCTCAACGGCGTGCTGGCCCGGATCGCGGACTACACCTCGCACTGAGTGGCACGCCCCGCAGCCATCGCATGACGGCCGCCGCCCGGACAACCAGGGCGCCGGCCGTCATCGTGCCCGGGCCGGTCAGGCGAACATCGCCCGGATGTCGCCAGTGACCAGGACGCCGTGTTCGTTCAGGCGCTCGACCAGCGCGGCCGGCGAGAAGTCGTACACGATGGCAAGAGCCCGCAGATCATCGGCGCGGATCGACAGCACCCGGCCGTTGTAGTCGCCACGCTGCTGCTGGATGGCACGCGCGTACTTGGCAACGAACAGCAGATCGTCCTCGGTCCGGTCGTACAGCTTTTCCAGATCCAGGACGATCTTGCCGGCTGACTCGTGGCGCACGCCGGAGCCCTCCGGGAGCAGTTCGGCCACGGGTACGCGGTAGAACTCGGCAAGCTCGGCCAGCCGCGATACGGTCACCGCCCGGTCGCCCCGCTCGTACGACCCAACGACGACGGCCTTCCAGCGGCCGTTCGACTTCTCCTCAACGCCCTGCAGGGACAAGCCCTGCTGCTGGCGGATCGAGCGCAGGCGCGAGCCCAGTGATTTCGCGTAGTCAGACGGCATCGGTAACACTCCAGTCGTTCGGCCCGCAGGCCCTCCCCAGCGATCGCTACGGAGCGTGACGGTAGTGCCCCTGGTAACGGATGGTCAAGTGTTGTGACCGACCCGTTTTGGTAAATCCGTAACGAACGGCACATCACCTCGCGCGGCGTCCGGCCGCTACCTGGCCCGGCGGCGCTGATAGGGTGTTTCGCGGAGTTACCGCGCACTACCCAGACGTCCTTTAACGACCCGTCCCGTGAGGCGGGGAAGGAGGTCCGCTGTGGCGTACCCACAGACGGAACGTATAAGTAGCAAGATCATTCTTTCGGCTCCGGACATCTCGCGCATCGTCGACCGGATCGCCCATCAGATCCTGGAGAAGACCGAGGGCGCTCGCGACACCGTCCTGCTCGGCATTCCGACCCGGGGCTTCCCGCTGGCCCAGCGCCTGGCTTCCCGGATTCACGCGTTCGAGCAGGTCACCATCCCGACCGGAGTGCTCGACGTCACCCTCTACCGAGATGACCTGTCGCTGCGCGGCGCCCGGGCGCTCGGCCATACCGACATCCCGCCGGGTGGGCTGGACGACCGCCGGGTGATCCTGGTCGACGACGTGCTCTTCTCCGGTCGCACCGTGCGGGCCGCCCTCGACGCCCTGCAGGACCTGGGCCGGCCGCGCATTGTCCAACTCGCCGTCCTGGTCGACCGCGGCCACCGGGAGCTGCCGATCCGGGCCGACTACGTGGGCAAGAACATCCCGACCTCGCTGGTCGAGAGCGTGCGGGTCTGGCTCGCCGAAGTCGATGGCGAGGACCAGGTCACGATCGAGGGCGGTGCCGCGTGATCAAGAATTTGCTGTCCGCCGGGGACCTCGACGCCGAGCAGGCCACGTTGGTCCTGGACACCGCGGCCGAGTTGGCGAGCCTGGCGGGTCGCGAGATCAAGAAGCTTCCCACTCTGCGCGGCCGCACCGTGGTGAATCTGTTCTACGAGGACTCCACCCGGACCCGTACCTCGTTCGAGGTGGCCGCCAAGCGGCTGTCCGCCGACGTCATCAACTTCTCCGCCAAGGGTTCCTCGGTGTCCAAGGGGGAGAGCCTCAAGGACACGGCGTGGACCTTGCAGGCCATGGGCGTCGACGCCGCGGTGGTCCGGCACAGTGCATCGGGTGCGCCGCACCGGCTCGCTGGGTGGCTGAACGCCAGCGTCATCAACGCCGGCGACGGCACCCATGAGCACCCGACGCAGGCATTGCTCGACGCGTACACGATGCGATCCCGCCTGGGCCGGCTGGCGGGGCTGAACGTGGCGATCGTCGGAGACGTGCTGCACAGCCGGGTGGCGCGCTCCAACGTACTGCTGCTGCACACGCTGGGCGCCAAGGTGACCTTGGTGGCCCCGCCCACGCTTCTGCCCATCGGGGTGCAGTCGTGGCAGGCTCAGACGAGTTACGACCTGGACGCGGTGCTGCCCGGCGTGGACGTGGTGATGATGCTGCGGGTGCAGCGTGAGCGGCTGACCGGCGGCTGGCGTGACTCGTTCTTCCCGTCCGAGCGCGAGTACGCGCGCCGGTACGGTCTCGACGCGGCCCGCGTCCGGCGCATGCCGGAGCACGCCATAGTCATGCACCCCGGCCCGATGATCCGGGGGATGGAGATCACCGCCGAGGTCGCCGATTCGGCGCGGTCGGCGATTGTGGAACAGGTAGCCAACGGCGTATCGGTGCGGATGGCCGTGCTCTACCTGCTGTTGAGTGGTGCGAACAGCACCAATGTGGGGGAGCGCGCGTGAGTTTCTTGATCAAGAATGTGTCCGTCGTGGGCGATACCCCGACCGACATCCGGATTTCCGATGGGCTGATCGGCGAAGTCGGCCACGGACTTCCGGCCGATGGTGCCGAGGTGATCGACGCGAGCGGGCTGATCGCCCTGCCCGGCCTGGTCGACCTGCACACGCACCTGCGCGAGCCAGGCCGCGAGGACGCGGAGACGGTGCTGTCCGGGTCGCGCGCCGCGGCGCTTGGCGGCTACACCGCGGTGTGCGCGATGGCCAACACACAGCCGGTCGCCGACAACGCGGCGGTGGTCGAGGAGGTCTGGCGGCTGGGCCAGGTCGCGGGACTGGTCGACGTACGGCCGATAGGCGCGGTCACGGTGGGCCTGGCCGGCGAGAGGCTCGCCGAGATCGGCAGCATGGCCACATCGGCGGCGCAGGTGCGGATCTTCTCCGACGACGGCATGTGCGTCTGGGATCCGCGGCTGATGCGCCGGGCTCTCGAATATGTCAAGGCGTTCGACGGTGTGATCGCCCAGCACGCCGAGGAGCCGCGGCTGACCGCCGGAGCGCAGATGAACGAGGGCGAGGTCAGCGCCCGCCTGGGCCTGGCCGGGTGGCCGTCAGTGGCCGAGGAGGCGATCATCGCGCGCGACGCCCTGCTCGCCGAGCACGTCGGCGCGCGGCTGCACATCTGCCACGTCTCGACGGCCGGTAGCGTGGAGATCATCCGCTGGGCGAAGGATCGCGGCATCCGGATCACCGCGGAGGTGACGCCGCATCACCTGCTGCTCACCGAGACCGCGGCGGAGAGCTACGACCCGGTGTTCAAGGTCAACCCGCCGCTGCGTACCGCCTCGGATGTGAACGCGCTGCGTGGCGCGCTGGCCGACGGCACGATCGACGTCGTCGCCACCGACCATGCTCCGCACGCCGTCGAGGACAAGGAATGCGAGTGGGAGAACGCCCGGCCCGGGATGCTCGGGCTCCAGACGGCGCTGTCGGTCGTGCGCTCCACCGGCCTGGACTGGAACACCATCGCCGAGCGCATGTCGCGGACCCCGGCCCGGATCGCCGGTCTCACCGGCCACGGCCGTGACCCGGAACCGGGCGCGCCGGCGAACCTCACCCTGGTCGACCCGGGCGCCGACTGGACGGTCGATCCGGGCGAACTGGCCAGCAACAGCCGCAACACCCCGTACGCCGGGCTGGAGTTGCCGGCCCGTGTGGTGGCGACGTTCTTCAACGGCGAGGCGAGCGTGCTCGGCGGGAAGGTGACGCGGTGACGGCCCGGCGGGAAGCGCTCCTGGTGCTTGAGGACGGCCGGACGTTCACCGGCGAGGCGTACGGGAGCATCGGCGAGACGTTCGGCGAGGCGGTCTTCACCACCGCCATGACCGGCTACCAGGAGACTCTGACCGATCCGTCGTATCACCGGCAGGTGGTGGTGCAGACCGCGCCGCAGATCGGCAACACCGGTGTGAACGATGAGGACGACGAGTCCAATCGCATCTGGGTCAGCGGCTACGTGGTCCGCGATCCGTCGCGCGGGCCGTCGAGCTGGCGGGCCACCGGAACGCTGGAGGACCGGCTCGCGTCCGAGGGCGTGGTCGGAGTCTGCGGCATCGACACCCGGGCGCTCACCCGCCACCTGCGCGAGCATGGCGCCATGCGAGTCGGTGTGTCCAGCGTGGAGCGCGACCCTCAGGCGTTGCGGCAGCGGGTACTGGAGTCTCCAAGGATGGTCGGCGCGGACCTGTCCGGCGAGGTGTCCACGCCGCAGACGTACACGGTGAGCGCCGAGGGCACGCACGAGTTCACGGTCGCGGCGATCGACCTGGGGATCAAGCGGAACGTGCCGCGCCGTCTGGCCGCTCGCGGCCTCACCACGCACGTGATGCCCTCCGGCAGCACCATCGACCAGTTGCTCGCGACCGGTGCGGACGCGGTGTTCTTCTCACCTGGTCCCGGTGACCCGGCGACCGCCGATCACGCGGTGGCCCTGGCCCGCGAGGTGATGCGGCGGCAGATCCCGCTGTTCGGCATCTGCTTCGGCAGCCAGATCCTGGGGCGGGCGCTGGGCTTTTCGACCTACAAGCTGACCTACGGCCACCGCGGCATCAACCAGCCGGTGATGGACCGGATCACCGGCAAGGTCGAGGTGACCTCGCACAACCACGGTTTCGCCGTGAACGCGCCGATCGACCAGGAGGTCGACACCGCGTTCGGCGCCGTCGAGGTGTCGCACGTGTGCCTCAACGACGGCGTCGTCGAGGGTCTGCGGGCCAAGGACGCCCCGGCGTTCACGGTGCAGTACCACCCGGAGGCGGCGGCTGGCCCGCACGACGCCGACTACCTGTTCGACCGTTTCGTCGAACTGATCGAACGCGCGGGAAGGACGGGCCTGACATGCCACGTAGAACCGATCTCAAGCATGTCATGGTGATCGGCTCCGGTCCGATCGTCATCGGCCAGGCCTGCGAGTTCGACTACTCGGGTACCCAGGCGTGCCGGGTGCTGCGGGCCGAGGGCCTGCGGGTCAGCCTGGTCAACTCCAACCCGGCAACGATCATGACGGACCCGGAGTTCGCCGACGCGACCTACGTCGAGCCGATCACCGCCGAGTACGTCGAGCAGGTTATCGCCCGGGAGCGGCCGGACGCGCTGCTGCCGACGCTGGGCGGGCAGACCGCGCTGAACACCGCAGTCGCTCTGCACGAGGCGGGAGTCCTGGAGAAGTACGGCGTCGAGCTGATCGGCGCGAACATCGACGCCATCCGGCGGGGCGAGGACCGCCAGCTGTTCAAGGACATCGTCGCCGCCGCCGGCGGTGACACCCCGCGCTCGCGCGTGTGCCACTCCATGGACGAGGTCCGCGACGCCGTCGCCGATCTGGGCCTGCCGGTGGTCATCCGGCCGTCGTTCACCATGGGCGGCCTCGGCTCCGGCATGGCACACACCGAGGGCGACCTGGAACGGCTGGCCGGCGGTGGGCTGGCCGCGTCGCCGGTGCACGAGGTGCTGATCGAGGAGAGCGTGCTCGGCTGGAAGGAGTTCGAGCTCGAGCTGATGCGCGACCGGCACGACAACGTCGTGGTGGTGTGCTCGATCGAGAACATCGACCCGATGGGCGTGCACACCGGCGACTCGGTGACGGTGGCGCCGGCCATGACCCTGACCGACCGGGAGTACCAGGTGATGCGCGACGTCGGCATCGCGGTGCTCCGCGAGGTCGGCGTTGACACCGGCGGCTGCAACATCCAGTTCGCGGTCAACCCGGTCGACGGCCGCCTGGTTGTCATCGAGATGAACCCCCGGGTGTCCCGGTCCTCGGCGCTGGCGTCGAAGGCGACCGGGTTCCCGATTGCCAAGATCGCCGCGAAGCTGGCCATCGGGTACACCCTCGACGAGATCGCCAACGACATCACCCGCAAGACTCCGGCCGCGTTCGAGCCGGCCCTGGACTACATCGTGATCAAGGTGCCCCGGTTCGCGTTCGAGAAGTTCCCCGGCGCCGACGCGGAACTCACCACGACGATGAAGTCGGTTGGTGAGGCGATGTCGCTCGGCCGCAACTTCGCCGAGGCACTCGGCAAGGCGCTGCGGTCGATGGAGCACTCCAACGCCGGTTTCTGGACGGTGGCCGATCCGGATGGCGTCACCGCCAGTGGCACGCTGGCCGAGCTGCGGGTGCCGCACGACGGCCGGCTGTACACGGTGGAGCGGGCGCTGCGTCTCGGCGCCTCGATCGCCGAGGTGGCAGAGGCATCGGGGATCGATCCATGGTTTCTTGAGGAGATCGCCGCGCTGGTCGAGTTGCGCCGGGAAATCTCCGAGGCCGCGGTGCTCGACGAGACGCTGCTGCGCCGCGCCAAGCGTCTCGGTCTGTCCGACCGGCAGCTCGCCGCGCTCCGGCCGGAGCTGGCCGGCGAGGACGGTGTCCGGAGGCTGCGGCACCGGCTCGGCGTCCGCCCGGTGTACAAAACGGTCGATACCTGCGCCGCCGAGTTCGCCGCCAGCACGCCGTACCACTACTCCTCGTACGACGAGGAGACCGAGGTGGAGCCGTCGACCCGGCCGAAGGTGCTGATCCTCGGATCCGGGCCGAACCGGATCGGGCAGGGAATCGAGTTCGACTACTCCTGCGTGCACGCGGTCATGGCGCTGTCCGGACGCTGGCAGGACGGTGGTGGGGCCGACGGCTGGGGCCGACGGCGGTGGGGCTGATGGCGGTGGGGCTGCCGGCGAAGCCTGGAACGGCTACGAGACGGTGATGGTGAACTGCAATCCGGAGACCGTGTCGACCGACTACGACATCGCCGACCGGCTCTACTTCGAGCCGCTCACCTTCGAGGACGTGCTCGAGGTCTGGCACGCCGAGCACACCTCCGGGCGCGATGCCGGTGGCCCCGGCGTGGTCGGCGTGATCGTGCAGCTCGGCGGCCAGACTCCGCTTGGGCTGGCACAGCGGCTGAAGGACGCCGGCGTGCCGATCGTCGGCACCTCACCCGAATCGATCCATCTCGCCGAGGACCGCGGCGCCTTCGGTACGCTGCTCGGCCAGTGCCGGGCTGGTGGCGCCGGCGCACGGCACCGCGACCAGCTTCGCCCAGGCGAAGAAGATCGCCGACGAGATCGGCTATCCGGTTCTGGTACGCCCGTCGTACGTCCTCGGCGGTCGCGGGATGGAGATCGTCTACGACGATGAGTCGTTGCGTGACTACATCGGCCGTGCCACATCGATTTCGCCGTCACACCCGGTGCTCGTTGACCGGTTCCTCGACGACGCCATCGAGATCGACGTGGACGCGCTGTGCGACGCCACCGGTGACGTCTACATCGGCGGGGTGATGGAGCACATCGAGGAGGCCGGCGTCCATTCCGGTGACTCGTCCTGCGCACTGCCGCCGATCACGCTCGGCGACCGCCAGCTCGCCGAGGTTCGTCGCTACACCGAGGAGCTGGCCCGCGGCATCGGCGTGCGCGGCCTGATGAACGTCCAGTTCGCGCTCAAGGACGACCAGCTGTACGTGCTGGAGGCGAACCCCCGGGCGTCGCGCACGGTTCCGTTCGTGTCCAAGGCGACCGCGGTCCCGCTGGCCAAGGCGGCCGCCCGGATCATGCTCGGTGCCACCATCGCCGAGCTACGCGCCGAGGGCATGCTGCTGCCGTCCGGTGACGGTGGCGACGCTGCCGGAGGTGGCACCGATCGCGGTCAAGCAGGCGGTGCTGCCGTTCAAGCGGTTCCGGACGCCCACCGGCAAGGGCATCGACTCGCTACTGGGCCCGGAGATGAAGTCCACCGGCGAGGTGATGGGCATCGACACCACCTTCGGCCACGCGTTCGCCAAGTCGCAGACGGCGGCGTACGGCTCGTCGCTGCCGACCGCCGGGAAGATCTTCGTCAGTGTGGCAAACCGGGACAAGCGCGGCATGATCTTCCCGATCAAGCGGCTGGCCGACCTCGGCTTCGACATCGTCGCCACGGTCGGCACCGGCGCCGTGCTCCGGCGGCACGGCATCGATTGCGAGATCATCCGAAAGCACTTCGAGACCACGGCTCCGGGCGAGCCGGGCGGCGGCGATTCGGCGGTCGAGCTGATCTCCGGCCGTGAGGTCGGCCTGGTCATCAACACCCCGCAGGGCTCCGGCGCGACGCGTGGTGACGGTTATGAGATCCGCAGCGCCGCGGTCGCGGCCGACGTGCCGTGCATCACCACGGTTCAGGGCGCCGCCGCCGCCGTGATGGGCATCGAAGCCGCCATCCGCGGTGAGATGTCGGTCCGGCCGTTGCAGGAGCTGCACGCCTCGCTGCGCGCCTGGCATCGCGGGCCGGATGGTTCCGGGAATGAGGATTCGTGACGGCCTACCAGCGGGTCGCCCGGCCGATGCTGTTCCGGCTGGGCGGCGGCGACGCGGAGACCGCGCATGAGACGACGCTGCGCTCGCTCGCGCTTATCGGCCGATCGCCGGCCGCCATCGCCGCGCTGCGCGGCGTGGCCCGGGCCACGGTGTACCGGCCACGCAACGTCTTCGGTGTCGAGTTTCCCAGCCCGGTCGGCCTGGCCGCCGGGCTGGACAAGGACGGCCGGGCGCTGGCGGCGTGGCCGGCGCTGGGCTTCGGGTTCGTCGAGGTCGGTACGGTAACCGCCAAGCCGCAGCCCGGAAACGAACGGCCCCGGCTGTATCGGTTGCGCAACTCCCAGGCGTTGATCAACCGGATGGGCTTCAACAACGCCGGGGCGGCCGCGCTGGCCGCCCGGCTGGACTTGGCCGAGCCGCTGGCGGTGCCGCTCGGGATAAGCCTCGGCAAGTCCAAGGTGACCCCGCTGGGCGAGGCGATCGAGGACTACCTGACGTCGCTGCGGCTGCTGGCCGGTCACGGCGACTACTTCGCCGTCAATGTCAGTTCGCCGAACACACCGGGCCTGCGTCAGCTGCAGGACAAGGAGCACCTTGGTGATCTGGTGACCGAGTTGAGCAAGCAGACCGACAAGCCGATCCTGGTCAAGCTCTCCCCGGACTTGTCCGACGCGGCCATCGCCGAGGCGGTCGAGGTGTGCATGGACCGTGGCGCGGCCGGCATCATCGCCACCAACACCACGCTGGCCCGGGACAACCTGGCACCGGGCGACGCCGCCCGTGCCGCCGAGGCGGGCGGGCTGTCCGGGCACCCGTTGGCGGCCCGCGCCAGGCAAGTGGTCGCATTCATCCATCGGCTCACCGGGGGAGCGCTGCCCATCATCGGGGTGGGCGGCATCGCCGGACCGCGCGACGCCAAGGCGATGTTCGACGCCGGGGCGAGCCTGATCCAGGTGTACACCGGCCTGATCTACCAGGGTCCGAGCCTGATCCGCGCGATCAACCGGAGCGTGTGATGACGGTCGCGGCCGATCTGCTGGGCCTCGACCGCGCGCACGTCTGGCATCCGTACGCCCCGATGCCCGGCACCCTGGAGCCGCTGCTGGTCACCGGTGCCGCCGGGGCCCGGCTGGAACTGGCCGGCGGCCGGGACGCTGATCGACGGCATGTCCAGTCTGGTGGGCCGCGATCCACGGGTACCGTCACCCGGCGCTGGACGCGGCGGTGACCGATCAGCTTGGCCGGATGAGCCACGTCATGTTCGGCGGCCTGACCCACGAGCCGGCAGTCCGGCTCTGCCGGACGCTGGTCGAGCTCACACCGGAGGGCCTGGAGCACGTGTTCCTGTGCGACTCCGGCTCGGTCAGCGTCGAGGTCGCCGTGAAGATGGCGCTGCAGTACTGGCGGTCGCGCGGACGGCCGGCGAAGTCGAAGATGCTGACCTGGCGTGGCGGCTACCACGGTGACACGTTCCACCCGATGAGCGTGTGCGATCCCGAGGGCGGCATGCATGCGCTGTGGACCGGCGTGCTGCCCCGAGCAGTTGTTCCTGCCGGTACCGCCGGCCGGTTTCGATACCCCGCCGGACACCGGCTACCTCAACCTGATCGATGACACCATCGGCCGTCACGCGGGATCGGCTGGCCGCGGTGATCGTGGAACCGGTGGTGCAGGGCGCCGGTGGCATGCGGTTCCACCATCCGGGGTACCTGTCAGGGCGCTGCGCGAGGCGTGCGACCGGCACGGGGTTCTGCTGATCCTCGATGAGATCGCGACCGGCTTCGGGCGCACCGGTGCGCTCTTCGCCGCCGATCACGCCGCCGTGCGCCCGGACATCATGTGCGTTGGCAAAGCGCTCACCGGTGGCTACCTGAGCCTGGCCGCCGCGCTGTGCACGGCCGAGGTGGCTGCCGGGATCGCCGAGGGTGACCTGCCGGTGCTGGCGCACGGTCCCACCTTCATGGGCAATCCGCTCGCGTGCGCGGTGGCCGGTGTCTCGGTGGAGCTGGCATGCCGGCCCGAGGCGGCGTTGTCGGTGAAGCGGATCGAGGCCGGGCTCCGGACCGGCCTGGCCCCGGCCCGGAGCCTGCCGTCGGTGGCCGACGTTCGAGTGCTTGGCGCGATCGGGGTCGTGCAACTGCGACGCCCGGTCGACCTGCGGCTTGCCACCGACATCGCGGTGGAGGCCGGAGTCTGGCTGCGACCGTTCCGCGACCTTGTCTACGCCATGCCCCCATACGTCGCGACCAACGACGACGTAGCCGCCATCGCCGCCGCCATTGTCGCGGTGGCCGCGGCTCACGAGTGACGAGGAGATCCGATGGAGACCTTCGGTGCCCGCCTGCACACTGCGATGGCTGACCGCGGCCCGCTCTGCGTCGGGATCGACCCGCACGCTGCGCTGCTGACCGCCTGGGGGCTGCCGGACAGCGTCGAGGGCGTCGCCGAGTTCAGCCGTATGGTCGTGGTCGCGCTGGCTGATCGGGTCGCGGTATTCAAGCCCCAGTCCGCCTTTTATGAGCGGTTCGGGTCTTCCGGGATAGCAGTTCTTGAGTCAACTATCCGACAGTTGAAGGCCGCCGGTGCGCTGGTCCTTCTCGATGTGAAGCGCGGCGATATCGGCTCCACGATGGCCGCTTATGCCAGCGCGTACCTCGATCCGGCCAGCCCGATCGCCGCCGACGCGATCACTGTGAACCCGTTTCTTGGCTTCGGTTCGTTACGCCCCGTAATGGACCTGGTGACCGAGTACGGAGCCGGCGCCTTCGTGCTCGCCATGACATCGAACCCCGAAGGCGGCGATGTACAGGGTGCGTCGCGGCCGGACGGCCGGACCGTCGCGCAGTACGTCGTCGACGAGATTTCGCAGGTAAACGCGGGTGCGGAGCCGTTTGGCAGCGTGGGAGCGGTGATCGGCGCGACGGTCGGCGACGCCGGTCTTAAACTCAAGAACATCAATGGACCGATGCTCGCGCCCGGCATGGGCGCCCAAGGTGGGAGCGCCGATGACCTGCGGACAGTATTCGGAGACAACCTGTCGCTGGTGCTGCCGTCGTACTCCCGTGAGGTGTTGAGCGCCGGTCCCGACGCGACCGCGCTGCGGGCCGCCGCGTCAAGCGCATTGGCCGCATGTCGGGCAGTGCTGACCCCCTAAGGGTGACCCGCGAATAATCGCCCGGCATTGCCGAAAACGCCGCTGGCCGCTAGTTTTCCGGATCGCTGGGAACCACACCCACAACAAGCGTCACAACCGAGGTGCTTTCGCAGGCCAGGTACGAGCCGATGGCGACGTCTGGCAGCATGAGCGCCATCACGCCACCCCGGCGGGCTGGACCGCACCGAGGGCGTGACGCGGAACTTGGACCCGAGGAGGATTAGTGCCGCTCCCCACACTGACGCCGGAGCAGCGTGCTGCTGCGCTGGCGAAGGCTGCCGAGATGCGCAAGGCTCGCGCCGAGCTGAAGGAACAGCTGAAGGCTGGCAAGACCACGCTGACGGCGGTTCTGGACCGGGCTGAGGCCGATGACGTTGTCGGCAAGCTCAAGGTCTCTGCGGTTCTCCAGGCGCTGCCGGGCATCGGCAAGATCCGTGCCACGCAGATCATGGAGAAGCTGAAGATCGCTGATAGCCGTCGCCTTCGTGGCCTCGGCGACCAGCAGCGCAAGGCTCTGCTCAGCGAGTTCTCCGCGTCGAACTGACGTCCCACGGAAGAACTTGGTACAAACGAGCAGTGACTAACGACGGCCGGCGCCCGGATGTGACCCGACTTACCGTGCTCTCTGGACCCTCCGGGGTTGGCAAGGACGCGGTGATCGAGCAGATCCGGGCGCGCGCGCCGTGGATCTGGCTCTCGGTTTCGGTCACCACCCGCAGGAAGCGCCATTACGAGGTCGACGGTGAGCATTACCACTTCGTCGACCGCACCGAATTCGAGCGCCTGAAACACAGCGGCGGCCTGCTGGAGTGGGCCGAGTTCGCAGGCAATCTCTATGGCACCCCGCGTGGTCCGGTGGAATCGCACCTGACGCTCGGTATGCCGGTCCTCCTCAAGATCGACCTTCAGGGCGCCCGTCAGGTGCGGGACGCGATGCCCGATGCGCGCCTGGTGTTCCTGGCGCCGCCCAGCGTCGAGGAGCTGCACCGCCGATTGGTGGGGCGCGGCACGGAGGACGAGGAGACCCTCAGGCGGCGCCTGGCTCACGCCGACGAGGAACTGGCCGCGGAGCCGGAGTTCGACCTCACCGTGGTGAACGACTCGATCGAGCGTGCCGCTGACGAGCTGGTAAGATTGCTCGGTTCTCAGCCGATTTCCCGGGACCGCGAGGCGGTGCACTGACCGCTGGCCGGATGGTTCGCCAGACCGGCCGGGCGGTTGACGAGAGGTCGGCCGAGAGCACCCGGAATTGCACCGGACTTTGATTCCGCTCCAGTGAGGATTCGTAGTGACTGTTGTCGCCCCGGAAGGCATCACCAACCCGCCGATCGACGAGCTGCTCGGTCGGACCTCGTCCAAGTACGCCTTGGTGATCTTCGCGGCCAAGCGGGCCCGCCAGATCAACGCCTACTACAGCCAGCTCGGCGAGGGCCTTCTCGAGTACGTGGGGCCGCTGGTCGAGACCACGCCGCAGGAGAAGCCCCTGTCGATCGCGATGCGCGAGATCAACTCTGGCCTGCTGACGGCCGAGCCGATCGAGGGCTGAGCCTGCCGGTGACGCCCACGGAGGCCGGACCGCATGTGTCGGGCAAGCCTCGGGTGGTGCTCGGCGTGGCCGGCGGCATCGCCGCGTACAAGGCGTGTGAGCTGCTGCGGCTGCTGACCGAGTCGGGGCACGACGTTGTGGTGGTGCCGACCGACTCGGCCCTCCGATTCGTCGGTGAGCCCACCTGGGCCGCGCTGTCCGGTCACCGGGTTCACACCGACGTCTGGTCCGATGTCCATCAAGTGCCGCATGTGGCGATCGGGCGCCGGGCCCAGCTTGTGGTGGTCGCGCCCGCAACCGCCGATCTGCTCGCCAAGGCGGCACACGGGCTGGCCGACGACCTGCTGACCAGCACGCTGCTGACCGCCACATGCCCGATCCTGTTCGCCCCCGCCATGCACACCGAGATGTGGGAGAACGCGGCCACCCAGGCGAACGTCGCGACCCTGCGTGCCCGTGGCGCGCTGGTGCATCGATCCCGCCGTGGGGCGGCTGACCGGGGCCGACACCGGCAAGGGGCGGCTGCCGGATCCGGAGGAGATCTTCGCCGTCGCTCGCCGGATGCTGGAGCGGGGCCGATCCGATCCGGCCGACCTCGCCGGGCGCCACGTGGTGATCACCGCTGGGGGTACCCGTGAGCCCCTCGATCCGGTCCGCTATCTCGGTAACCGCTCATCTGGCAAGCAGGGGTACGCGTTCGCTCGCGCGGCGCTGGCGCGCGGCGCCCGGGTCACCGCTGATCGCCGCGAACGTGGCGCTGCCGGACCCGCCCGGCGCCACCGTGGTTCGGGTCGGGACGACCGAGGAGATGCGAGTAGCCGACGCTGACCGCCGCGGCGGGCGCCGATGTCATCGTGATGGCCGCGGCGCCGGCCGACTTCCGGCCGGCCACGTACCAGGCGCAGAAGATCAAGAAGTCCGATGACGGCGGCGCGCCGGTCCTGAAGCTCGTCACCAACCCGGATATCGCGGCGGAGGTCGGCGCGGGCAAGCGGGCCGGGCAACTTCTGGTGGTCTTCGCTGCCGAGACGCACGACGCGCTGGAGTTCGCCCGGGGCAAGCTGGCGCGCAAACGGGCCGACCTGATCGTGGTGAACGAGGTGAGCGCGGACAAGGCGTTCGGCACTGATGACAACGCCGCCATCGTTCTCGGCGCGGACGGCTCAACCGTCGAGATCGGCTTGCGCGATAAGGAGGCGCTTGCCGACGATGTGTGGGATCTTGTGGTCGCGCGGCTGCCTTGACACGGCTGCCCGGCAGGTCGGCGATCGGGCTTATCACAGAGTCGCCACCGGGTGAGCTGGGACACTGATTGTTCCGCTCATCCGGTCGGTGTAGATCGGCAGTTGGCTCGGCGCACGTCCGGGTATGGCACAATTCGGCAAGGCTTCTGTTAGCAAAAAGCGTTCACGAGCCAGCGACCCGACGCCGCTCGATGACATAACCCGCTAAGGAGAACCGTGGCACGCCGCCTTTTCACGTCCGAGTCGGTCACCGAAGGCCACCCGGACAAGATCGCTGACCAGATCAGCGATGGGGTCCTCGACGCGCTGCTGTCGGAAGATCCGCGCAGCCGGGTCGCCGTCGAGACGCTGATCACCACCGGCCAGGTGCACGTCGCCGGCGAGGTGACCACGACGGCGTACGCCGACATCGCCAGTATCGTGCGGGAGACCATCCTCGGTATCGGGTACGACTCGTCGAAGAAGGGCTTCGACGGCGCCTCCTGCGGCGTCAACATCGCCATCGGGTCGCAGTCTCCGGATATCGCCCAGGGTGTGGACTCGGCGATCGAACTGCGCACCGGTGGTTCCGAGCACATTCTCGACGCGCAGGGTGCCGGCGATCAGGGCATGATGTTCGGCTTCGCGTGCTCGGAGACCCCGGAGCTGATGCCGCTGCCGATCGCGCTGGCACACCGGCTGGCCCGGCGCCTGTCCGTGGTCCGCAAGGATGGCACCGTTCCGTACCTTCGACCGGACGGCAAGACCCAGGTGACCATCGAGTACGACGGCTTGCGGCCGGTCCGGCTCGACACCGTGGTCGTGTCGTCTCAGCACGCTCCGGACATTTCGCTGGACTCGCTGCTCACGCCCGACGTCCGCGAGCACGTGATCGCCCCCGAACTGGAGGGCCTTGGCCTGGACACCTCGGACTACCGGCTGCTGGTGAACCCGACCGGGCGGTTCGAGATCGGTGGGCCGATGGGTGACGCCGGCCTGACCGGCCGGAAGATCATCGTCGACACCTATGGCGGGTACGCCCGTCATGGCGGTGGCGCCTTCTCCGGCAAGGATCCGTCCAAGGTGGACCGGTCGGCGGCATACGCCATGCGGTGGGTAGCGAAGAACGTCGTCGGTGCCGGGCTTGCCGAGCGGTGCGAAGTGCAGGTGGCCTACGCGATCGGCAAGGCCATACCGGTCAGCCTGTTCGTCGAGACGTTCGGCACCGAGACGGTTCCGGTCGAGCGCATCGAGTCGGCGATCGGCGAAGTCTTCGACCTGCGCCCGGCCGCGATCATCCGGGACCTGGACCTGCTCCGGCCGATCTACCAGCAGACCGCGGCTTACGGGCACTTTGGCCGGGAACTGCCGGACCTGACCTGGGAGCGCACCGATCGGGTGGCCGACCTGAAGGCGGCCGCGGGAGCCTGATCGCCTCGCGCGCATACCGGATCACGCTCTTATCGGTACATGCTCACACGGGTCCATGACGCCGCCCGGAACCCGGTTCCGGGCGGCGTCGCCGGTTGATCCGCCGTGGCCCCGGCGGGCCCGCGCACCTTGGTCGGCCCGGCGGGCGTGGCCCGCGTACCTTGGTCGGCCCGGCGGGCGTGGCCCGCGTAACTGGTAGAACTGACCCGTGACCGCCCGATCCGGCGCCGACCGCGTGCCCGCCGCCGACCTGCCGGTGGCGCGGGTGGCCGTCGATGTGAGCCTCGCGCACCTGGATCGCCCGTTCGACTATCTGGTGCCGGCCGCGGACGCGGACGCGGCGCAGCCCGGGGTTCGGGTCCGGGTGCGTTTCGCCGGCCAGTTGGTCGACGGTTTCGTGCTGGAGCGGGCGGCCGCCTCGGACCATGGCGGCCGGCTGGCATACCTGGACCGGGTGGTCTCGCCCGAGCGGGTCCTGACGCCGGAAGTCGCGGCCCTGGCCCGGACGATCGCCGACCGGTACGCCGGCAACCTCGCCGATGTGCTTCGGCTCGCGGTGCCACCACGACACGCGCGTGCCGAGAAGGCGGCGGCGGCGCCTGCCCCGCGGTCGGCGGTGACCGTGCCTGATGTGGCCGGCTGGTCGGCGTACCCGCAAGGGGTGGCGTTCCTCCGGGCGCTGGCCGAACGGCGCTCGCCGCGTGCGGTCTGGTCGGCGCTGCCCGGCGAGGACTGGCCACTCCGGATCGCCGAAGCCGCCGCCGCCGCTATCCACAGCGGCCGGGGTGTGCTGATCGTTGTCGCCGACTCGCGGGATCTGGACCGGGTGGACGCGGCTCTGGAGCAGACCGGGACCGGTCCGCGGGTGGCGCTGGCCGCGGCGAGCGGCCCGGGCCGGCGGTACGCGAGATTCCTGGCGGCCGCGCGTGGCACTGCCCGGGTGGTGGCCGGCAACCGCGCCGCGGCCTTCGCCCCCGTCGCCGACCTCGGCCTGGTGGTGATCTGGGATGACGGTGACGACCTGCACGCTGAGCCGCGGGCGCCGTATCCGCATGCCCGCGAGGTGCTGCTGACCCGGGCCCATCAGGCCGGGGCCGCCGCGCTGCTCGCCGGATTCGCTCGCACCGCCGAAGCGCAGGCGCTGCTGGACACCGGCTGGGCCAAGCCGGTCGTCGCGGCCCGCGAGACGGTGCGAGCCCGGGCACCACAGGTGGTTCCGTCGGAGGACGATTCCCGCCCGGCCGACTTCGGCCGGCTGCCGTCGCTGGCCTGGCGCGCCGCCCGGGACGCATTGAAGGCCGACATGCCGGTGCTGATCCAGGTGCCGCGACGCGGGTACGCGCCGTCGGTGGCGTGTGCACAGTGCCGGACCCCGGCGCGATGCCCGGCCTGCCACGGCCCGCTGTCGCTGGCTACGTCGCACGCCGCCCCGTCGTGCCGGTGGTGCGCGCGGATCGCCGGCGGGTACACATGCGGCCAGTGCGGCTCGCGGGCACTGCGTGCTTCCGTGGTGGGGGCCCGGCGTACCGCCGAAGAGCTTGGCCGCACCTTCACCGACGTACCCGTGTGGACGTCCGGGCGCGACGGTGTACTGGCATCGGTCCGGCCGGAGCCGGCGCTGGTGGTAGCGACCCCTGGCGCCGAGCCGGTGGTGGCAGGCGGCGGTTATGGCGCGGTGCTGCTGCTGGACACATGGGCCTTGCTGACCCGAGCCGATCTGCGCGCCGGTGAGGAGACACTGCGGCGCTGGCTGGCGGCCGCGGCGCTGGCGGTACCGGCGGCCCGCGGCGGGCGTGTCGTGGTGGTCGCCGACGCCGGACTGGCTCCCGTGCAGGCGCTGATCCGATTCGACCCGGGATGGCTCGCGTCCCGGGATCTGGCCGAGCGAGTCGAGTTGGGGTTCCCGCCGGCGGTACGGATGGCCTCACTTACCGCGACACCGGCCGGGCTCGCCGACTACCTCGGGGAACTGTCCCTGCCCGACGGTGCTGACCTGCTCGGCCCGGTTCCGGTCGATGACGGTCACGAGCGATATCTGGTCCGGGTGCCGAGGAGTGGCGGCCGGGCTCTGGCCGCCGCGCTCCGGCGGGCCTCGGCCGCTCGCAGCGCCCGCAAGCGCCCGGAATCGGTGCGGGTTCAGGTGGATCCGCTCGACCTGCTATAGCCGGTCGAACGCACGATACCCAGGCCTAACGCTACCCGGCAGGGGCCTACCCTTGCATTGCCGGACGTCGATGCCGCATACATCAAGGGTTGTGCGACAACGTGACGCAATGAAATATGTAAATACTTTCTTTGGCCGAACGGTCACGGGGGTTCACCGAACGGCTACCAGTCCACGCCCACCAGGAGGAGATATGCGGGCACGACCCCAAGTGCTCACGTTACTCGCCGCCGCCGCCACGATCGTGGTTGGCATGGCGACTTCCAGCCAAGCGTCCGCGGCCGTACCCGGTGCCGCGGCGCAAGCCAACGGCGCGGCGGCGACCGCGTCCGTGACCTCGTTGCCACAGCACCCCTACACCCACTCGTGCGCGACTCCGACCAAGGCGCACACCATGTACTGCTTCGCGCTCAAGCGCACCGATGTCGGCACCCAGGCGCTCGGCGTGATGCCGAACGCCACCCCGTCCGGGTTCGGGCCGTCCTCACTGATCAGTGCTTACAAGTTGAGTACATCAGGCGGTTCCGGCGCGACGGTCGCGATCGTCGATGCCTATGACGACCCGAACGCCGAGTCGGACCTGGGCGTCTATCGGTCGCAGTACGGGCTGTCCGCCTGCACCACGTCCAACGGCTGCTTCCGCAAGGTCAACCAGAACGGCGCGACCAGCCCGCTGCCCAGCGCCAACAGCGGCTGGGCCGGCGAGATCTCGCTGGATGTCGACATGGTCTCGGCGATCTGCCCGAACTGCCACATCCTGCTGGTCGAGGCCAACTCGGCCAACAACGCGGACCTGTACGCGGCCGAGGATCGGGCCGTGGCGATGGGCGCCAAGTACGTCTCGAACAGCTGGGGCGGCAGCGAGTACTCGGGTCAGACCACCGATGACTCGCACTTCAACCACCCGGGCGTGGCAATCACGGTCAGCTCCGGCGACAACGGCAACGGTGCCGAGTACCCGGCGACCTCGCGGTACGTCACCGCGGTCGGCGGCACCTCGCTGTACACCTCGTCGAACTCGCGTGGCTGGACCGAGTCGGCCTGGAGCGGCGCCGGTTCCGGCTGCTCCTCGTACGACGGCAAGCCCAGCTGGCAGACCGTTTCCACCAGCTGCAGCCGGCGTGCCGAGGCGGACGTTTCGGCGGTCGCCGACCCGAACACCGGTGTCGCCGTCTACCAGACCTACGGTGGCAGCGGCTGGGCCGTCTACGGCGGAACCAGCGCCTCCTCGCCGATCATCGCGTCGGTGTACGCGCTGGCCGGCACCCCGGGTTCCAGCGACTACCCGGCTTCGTACCCGTACTCGCACACCGGCAACCTGTTCGACGTGACCAGTGGCTCGAACGGCAGCTGCGGCGCGCCGATGTGCAACGCCGGTTCGGGCTGGGACGGGCCGACCGGTCTCGGAACCCCGAACGGCACTGCGGCGTTCACCGCCGGCAGCGGCGGCACCACGCTGACGCTGAACAACCCGGGCAGCCAGACCGGTACGGTCGGAACCTCGACCAGCCTGACGCTTACCGCGAGCGGCGGCACCACGCCGTACTCGTTCTCCGCGTCGGGCCTGCCGACCGGCCTGTCGATCAACTCGTCGACCGGCACCATCTCGGGTACGCCGAGCACGTCCGGCACGTTCAGCGTGTCCGCGACCGTCAGTGACTCGGCCAGCCACACATCCAGCGTGAGCTTCAGCTGGACGATCAACCCGAGCGGTGGCGGCGGCTGCACCTCGGCACAGCTGTTCGGCAACCCTGGCTTCGAGTCCGGCAACACCGTCTGGTCGGCGTCCTCGGGCGTCATCGGCCAGTGGGGCTCGTACGGCGAGCCGGCGCACAGCGGCTCGTGGCTGGCCTGGATGGACGGCTACGGCTCCACCCACACCGACACGGTCAGCCAGACCGTGAACGTGCCGTCCGGCTGCACCGCGACGCTCAAGTTCTACCTGCACATCGACACCTCGGAGACGACGTCGACGTACAAGTACGACACGATGACCGTCAAGATGACCCGGGGCGGCACGACCACCACGCTGAAGTCGTACTCCAACCTGAACCACAACAGCGGGTACAGCCTTCAGACGGTGACCCTGCCGGCCGGTTCCGGCAGCACCACGATCACCTTCACCGGTAGCGAGGACTACTCGCTGCAGACGTCGTTCGTCATCGACGACACGGCGCTGAACGTGAGCTGATCGGTACCACCCTCACGGGCGCTCCGCGATCACGCGGGGCGCCCGTGCCATGCCCGGGTGTCCCGGCTGTGCCGCCCGGGTGTCCCGGCTGTGCTGCCCGGGTGTCCCGGCTGTGCTGCCCGGGTGTCCCGGCTGTGCCGGCCCGGTTGCCTAGACTTGCACGGTGACAGTGACCCCGATCCGCCACTTCGGTGACCCGATTCTGCGTACCCCGGCCGAGCCGGTGGCCGACTTCGACAAGCAGTTACGCACGCTGGTCGCCGACCTGACCGACACGATGCGCGACGCCGGGGGAGCCGGCCTGGCCGCGCCGCAGATCGGGGTCGGGGCGCGAGTCTTCGCCTTCGACGTCGACGATGTCGAGGGGCACCTGGTCAACCCGGTCCTGGAGTTCCCGGACGACACCGACCAGGACGGCGAGGAGGGCTGCCTGTCGATCCCGGGTCTCTACTACGACACCAGGCGCCGGCTGAACGTGGTGGCCAGCGGCTTTACCATGTACGGGGAGCCGGTCCGGATCGTCGGGACCGGGCTGATGGCGCGGTGCGCGCAGCACGAGACGGATCACCTCGACGGCGTACTGTTCGTCGACCGGCTTGATCCGCAGTCCCGCAAGCAGGCGATGAAGGAAATCCGCGCAGCCGACTGGTACGGCGATCACCCTCCGGTGGTCAAGACGAGCCCGCACGGCGCCGGCCTAGCGACTTGGAGGCGATAGAGTGCGGTTGGTCTTCGCGGGCACGCCGGACGTGGCGGTGCCGTCCCTGGACGCGATCGAGGCGTCGCGGCATGAGCTGATCGCCGTGGTGACCCGCCCGGACGCGGTGGCGGGCCGGGGCCGGTCATTGCGCCGCTCGCCGGTCGGTGCGTGGGCCGACGAGCGCGGGATCGAGGTGCTCACGCCGGCGCGGCCCAGCGAGCCGGGCTTCGGGCGCCGACTGGCCGAGCTGGCGCCCGATGTGGTTCCGGTGGTCGCCTACGGCGCCCTGGTCCCGCCGGACGCCCTGGTCATTCCCCGGCTCGGCTGGATCAACCTGCACTTCTCGCTGCTGCCGGCGTGGCGCGGCGCGGCACCGGTACAGCACGCCATCCTGCACGGTGACGCGGTCACCGGCGCCTCCGTCTTCCAGCTTGAGGCGGGCCTGGACACCGGTCCGGTATTCGGTACGGTCACCGAGCCGATCCAGCCCACCGACACCTCCGGCGACCTGCTCGGCCGTCTTGCCCAACAGGGCGGGCAATTGCTGGTACGGGTCCTCGACGCGATCGAGTCCGGCACCGTCACGGCGGTGGAGCAGCCGGCCGACGGAGTCTCGATGGCGCCCAAGATCGGCCCGGAGGATGCCGAGATTCGCTGGTCGGACCCGGCATTCGCGGTAAACCGCCGGATCCGGGCCACCACGCCGGACCCGGGTGCCTGGACCACCCTGCGGGGCGAGCGGGTGAAGGTCGGACCGGTCACGCCGGCGCTCGCCTCCGATGAGTCGCTGGCTCCGGGCGCTATCCGGGTGCTCAAATCCCGGGTCCTGGTCGGGACCGCCACCACTCCGGTGGAGTTGGGGGAGGTGCGGGCCGCGGGCAAGAAGCCGATGCGCGCCGCCGACTGGGCGCGGGGCGCCCGGCTGCGGCCCGGCGAGGAGTTCACCAGGGAACCGTCGGCCGGGGTGGCGCCGTGAGCGGGCCGATCCGGCGGCACACCTCGGCCACCGGCCGCGGCGGAGACCGGCGTTCTGGACGCGGTGAGCCGGTCGACGCGGCGCGCCGGGCGGCCTACCAGGCCATCTCGGCGGTCTACCGCGACGACGCGTACGCCAACCTGGCGCTGCCCGGCATTCTCCGGGATGCCGGCCTGCATGGCCGGGACGCCGCGTTCGCTACCGAGCTGACGTACGGGACCCTGCGCACCGCCGGAACCGTGGACCGGATCATCGGCATCGCCGCCGATCGCGACGTCGCCCGGATCGACGAACCCATCCGCGACGCCTTGCGGATGGGCGTCTACCAGCTGCTCTACACCCGGGTTCCGGCACACGCCGCGGCGTCGTCAACGGTCAACCTGGTGCGTGGCGCGGCCGGTGAGAGCGGTGTCGGATTCGCCAACGCGGTGATGCGCGCGATCAGCGAGCGAGATCTGGACGACTGGCTGACCGCCGTGGCCCCGGACGAGACCAGCGATCGGGTGGGTTACCTCGCGGTCACCCGCCACCATCCGGAGTGGATCGTGCGCGCGTTCGCCGAGGCGCTCGGTGGCGATCTGGACGAGACGGACGACGCCCTCGCCGAGGACAACGAGCGGCCGCAGGTGCACCTGTGCGCCCGCCCTGGCCGGATCGAGGCTGTCGACCTGGCCGACGAGTGCGGCGGAGCGCCCGGCGCGTTCTCGCCATACGCCGTGTACCTGCCTGGCGGATCGCCGGGCGACATCCGGGCGGTCGCCGGGCGAGCCGCCCATGTGCAGGACGAGGGTTCGCAGTTGGTGGCCTCGGCGGTCGCCGACGCTCCGGTCGACGGCGCCGACGAACGGTGGCTGGACCTGTGCGCCGGTCCCGGCGGCAAGGCCGGCCTGCTCGGCGCACTTGCCGCGCAGCGGGGGGCCGAGGTCACGGCGGTGGAGGTGACGCCCCATCGGGCCGACCTGGTCCGGGCCACGTGCGCGGGCCTCCCGGTCACTGTCATCACGGCCGACGGCCGGGACGTCGGCCGCGAGCCGGGGCTGCCGGAAGCCGCGTTCGATCGGGTGATCGTGGATGCGCCCTGTTCGGGGCTCGGCTCGCTGCGCCGGCGCCCGGAGGCGCGCTGGCGGCGTAGTCCCGGTGACCTTCCGGCGCTGACCCGGCTGCAGCGTGAGTTGCTGGACGCCGCCATCCGCGCCGCGCGCCCGGGCGGCGTGGTCGGATACGTCACGTGCTCACCGCACGTCGCCGAAACGCAGGTGACGGTCACTGAGACCGCCCGCAGGTCACCACATCCGGTGGAACTCATCGACGCCCGGCCGCTGTTGGGCCCCGGCATGCCCGGGCTGGGCACCGGGCCGACGGTCCAGCTGTGGCCACACCGGCACGGTACCGACGCCATGTTCCTGGCCCTGCTGCGGCGCGGGTGAGCCGGCCACGGCACCCGGCCGGTTCGCCGTCCCGGGCGATCCTGTTGCCGGTCATGCCGTCGCGGACCTTAGACTTGCGGCCATGTCCGAGATCGATCCCGGCGTGATCATCGCGCCGAGCTTGCTCGCGTCCGACTTCGCCCACCTGGCATCCGAGGCGAAAGCCGTCGCCGGGGCGGCGGACTGGCTGCATGTCGACGTGATGGACAACCATTTCGTCCCGAACCTGACGATCGGCCTGCCGGTCGTTTCCAGCCTGCGGAAGGCCACCGATCTGCCGCTGGACTGCCATCTGATGATCGACGCGCCGGAACGGTGGGCGATCGGCTACGCGGAGGCTGGAGCGTACAACGTGTCGTTCCACGTGGAGGCGGCGTCGGATCCGGTGGCGCTGGCTCGCGACCTGCGGGCGGCCGGAACCAGGGCGGGCCTGGCGATTGACCGGGACACCCCGGTCGAGCCGTACCTGGAGATCCTGCCGCACTTCGACACGCTGCTGATCATGACGATCAAGGCCGGGTTCGGCGGCCAGGCGTTCATCCCTGAGCTGCTGGAGAAGGTGCGCGTCGCGCGGCATCACGCTGCCGGCGGACACCTGGACCTGCGGATCGAGGTCGACGGCGGGATCGATGAGGACAGCGCAGCCGCCGCGGCGGCGGCGGGAGCGGACGCGTTCGTGGCCGGCACCGCCGTCTACGGCGCGGGCGACCCGGCCGCCGCATGCCGGGCCATCCGGGCGCGCGCAGAGGCGGCGGGCGGTTGACCGACATCGAGGCCAGGGACCTGATTCTCGTCGTCGACGATGATGTCGACATCGCGCGCTTCGTCGAGATGAACCTCAAGGCCGAAGGTTTCGAGACGGTTGTCGCGCAACGACGGCGGCACCGCATTCGCACTGGCCCGCCAGTTCCGCCCGGATCTGGCGGTGATAGATCTGATGATGCCGGGCGTCGATGGGCTGGAATTGACCAGCCGGCTCCGCTCCGACCCGGTCACGTCGTCGGTGCCGATCATCATGCTGACCGCCAAGGGCCTGTCCGCCGACAAGGTGGTGGGGCTGAACGCCGGGGCCGACGACTACGTGGTCAAGCCATTCGACACCATGGAACTGGTCGCCCGGATCCGATCGACGTTGCGCCGCAGCAAGGAGTTCCGGGAACTGTCGCCGCTGACCCGGCTTCCCGGCAACACCCGGATCCTGCAGGAGGTGTCGACTCGCGCCGCCCGGGGCGACCGCTTCGCGGTTGGGCACGTGGACATCGACCGCTTCAAGACCGTCAACGACCTGTACGGGTTCGGCCGCGGCGATGAGTTCATCAAGGCGCTGGCCATCTGCCTGCAGGAGGCGGCGGCCGAGAGCGGGACTCCGCCGGCGTTCATCGGCCACATCGGCGGCGACGACTTCGTCATCGTCTGCGCCACCTCGCAGATCGAGCAGTTGACCCGCCACGCCGTCGAGGCGTTTGAGCGGGCTGCCGACGACCTCTACGACCCGGTCGATTCGGAGCGCGGATACGTCGAACTGACCGATCGGCGGGGCGACAAGCACCAGCTCAACCTGGTGACGCTGTCCATCGGCGTAGCGCTGTCGGATCGGCGCGAGTTCGCCAATGCCCGGGAGATGGTCGCGGCGGCGTCGGAGATGAAGACGGTGGCGAAGACACAACCCGGGTCGTACGTGTCGTTCGACCGGCGTCGCAGGGAGCGACCGGACGAGGCACTCGACTGGTCGGCTCACGACTGAGCCCCGGTCGCGCCCGGGCCACCCGGTCGCGGAGGCGCCTCTACGGGCCCTCGCCCTCCTGCTCGGCGATGTACCGCTGGGGATCCTTGTCGACCGGTGCGACGCCGGTCACGTGCCGGGTCTCGAAGCCGGCGAATGCCACGCCCAGGTCGTGGCGGGTCTGCAAGCTCGCGTGCGTTCGGAAGTCGGTCAGACCCTCCCGCTCCTCCTCGGCCATATGATCGCCGTTGGCCCGATTGACCTCGGCGACCGCCTGGTACCAGCCGTCGCTGCCGACCGCGTGGTCGCCGACCTTCGCGATGGCGTCGCGGATCTCGTTGTGATCGCCGATCGCGTCCTCGGTCTCATCCTCCTCGTCACCGGTGCCCGGCGCACCCCTGCCGAGATGCAGCAGGGCTGGGTAGAAGTGCTCCTCCTCGGCTTGCGCGTGCACTTCCAGGAACGCCGACAGCCGCCGCCACAGCGCCGCGAGGCCGGCCGTGTCGTTCCGGTCGACCTGTTCCACGAGCGCGAACAGCCGTCGCTGCTCCGCATGATCATCTAGGATCAACTGGGTTATGTCCACGTTTGCTCCCGGTCGATGGCAGATCCCGATCAGACCATAACGACATTCCCGGTATGACCGTCGTTAACCGTGTTTGGCCCGACCTACCGGCCGTATCCAGGCTGCCGGTAGGTTGGCGGTGGACCCGGCCCACGCGGGCACGGTCAAGGGCCGGGCCGACTGCGGGCCGACTGCGGAGGGGTGCGCACAGCGATCATGCCGACGACATCGGATCTGTCCGTGACGGTGGTGGCCGCCACCAGCGACGCGGTCGTGCTGGCCGTCGCCGGTGAGCTGGACCTGGGCTCCACGAAGCAGTTCAAGAACATGATCATCGAGCAGATGGCGCCTGGCCGGGTGATGGTACTCGATCTTGATCGGCTCAGGTTCTGCGACTCGACCGGGCTGGGCGCCCTTGCCGGGCTGCGCCGGCGTGCCGAAACCATCGGTGGCGATCTGCGCCTGGCGAGCCCGCAGCCGGGAGTCGAGCACGTGCTGAAGATGACCGGCCTGAACGGCATGATCCCGGTCTTCGCCGACGTCGCCTCGGCGCTGGCGTGACCGAGCGGACGACCGGGTCGGCGGTGCCGCCGAGGGGAGTGACGCCGCCGCGGCCGGGAGCGGCGTCGCGACGAGCTGTCGTGTGACGTCTGTCGCGTCTGGCTGCCGCGCCGATCGTCAGCGTGGAAGACTGTCGGTAGAAACCCACCACGCGCTGGCGGGATCGGTGCAATTCCGAACCGGCGGTGAGCGGCGCCTGGCAGGCGCGGCGAGCCCGCGACCCGGATACAGCCAGTGTCCGGTGGATCCGGTGTGACTCCGGAGCCGACGGTCATAGTCCGGATGGGAGGCAGCGCGCGGACGAGGGTGCCATGCGCTGCTTGCGGGCCCGTCGATGACAGACCGGACAAAGCGCCTTCTTACGGCATCTTCCTCGCTCGCCGCCTCAATCTCTCGCCGCGCCGCGTTCGATCACCGTGCCGACGGCTGAAGGAGCGAGCGAGATGTTCACCGGCATTGTCGAGGAACTGGGCGGCGTGGCCGCCGTGACCGATCTTGGCGACGCGGCACGGATATCGATCCGGGGATCCACCGTCACCGCCGATGCCCGGCACGGCGATTCAATCGCCGTCAACGGCGTGTGCCTGACCGTCGTTGACGTCGACGGCGATATCTTCACCGCTGACGTCATGAAGGAGACGCTGGACCGATCCTCACTCGATGCTCTCGAACCCGGAGATCCGGTGAATCTCGAGCGGGCCGCTACCCTGGGTAGCCGGCTCGGAGGCCACCTGGTGCAGGGCCATGTCGACGGTATCGGCCGGATCGTCAACCGAAAGCCGGCCGAGCAGTGGGAGATCGTGACCATCTCGATCCCCGCTGAGCTGACGCGGTACGTCGTCGAGAAGGGATCGATCACTGTCGACGGGGTATCGCTGACGGTCACCGAGGCCGGCGATTCGGAGTTCTCGGTGAGCCTGATCCCGACCACGCTCGGCCTTACCACGCTGGGCCGCAAGGGCGTAGGCGCGCCGGTGAATCTGGAGGTCGACGTGATCGCCAAGTATGTCGAGAAGATGCTGGGCAGGTCGTGATGCTGGGAACGATCGAGCAGGCGATCAAGGACATCGCCGCGGGCAAGGCGGTCATCGTGGTCGACGATGAGGACCGCGAGAACGAGGGTGACCTGATCTTCGCCGCCGAGATGGTCACGCCCGAACTCGTCGGCTTCATGGTGCGGCACACCTCCGGGTACATCTGCGTGCCACTGACCGAAGCAGAGTGCGACCGGCTGGAACTGCCGCCGATGTACCACACCAACCAGGACAAGCGCGGCACCGCTTACACCGTGACGGTCGACGCCCGCGAGGGCGTGTCGACCGGAATCTCCGCCACGGATCGCGCCTACACCATCGGCCTGCTCGCGTCGGCCTCGACCAAGCCCAGCGACCTGGCCCGTCCGGGGCACGTGGTGCCGCTGCGCGCCCGTAACGGCGGCGTGCTGCGCCGTCCCGGACACACTGAGGCGGCCATCGACCTGGCGACGCTGGCCGGCCTTCGTCCGGCGGGTGTGTTGTGCGAGATGGTCAATGACGACGGATCCATGATGCGGCTCCAGCACCTGGTGCCGTTCGCCGAGGAACACGACCTGACCATCATCTCGATCGCGGACCTGATCGCCTACCGGCGTCGTACCGAGAAGCAGGTCGAGCGGGTCGCCGAGGCGAAGATGCCGACCGAACACGGGGTCTTCACCGCGTACGGATATCGGTCCACCCACGACGGCGCGGAGCACATCGCGCTGGTCGCAGGCGACCTCGGTGACGGTGAGGATGTCCTGGTCCGGGTGCATTCGGAGTGCCTGACCGGCGATGTCTTCGGTTCGGTTCGGTGCGACTGCGGCCCGCAACTGCACGCCGCCATGGACCGGATCGCCGAGGAGGGCCGCGGCGTGGTGCTCTACGTGCGCGGGCACGAGGGCCGGGGCATCGGGCTGATGCACAAGCTTCAGGCGTACCAACTGCAGGATGCCGGGCGCGACACGGTGGACGCGAATCTCGATCTCGGCCTGCCGGCCGACGCGAGGGATTACGGCACCGGAGCGCAGATTCTCTACGATCTCGGCGTGCGGACCATGCGACTGCTGACCAACAACCCGGCCAAGCGTGCCGGTCTGGAGGGCTACGGTCTCCAGACCGTCGGCCGTGAACCGATGCCGGTCCGGGCGACCCCGGAGAACGTGCGGTACCTGCGTACCAAACGGGACCGGATGGGACACCTGCTGGACGAACTGGACCAGATCGCCGAGGGCAGCCTCTGATGGCCGGGTTCGGTGAGCCGGACCTGTCCACCGTGGATGCCGACGGTCTCAAGCTCGGTATCGCGGTGACCCGGTGGCACGGCGATCTGACCGGCCAGATGCGCGAGCGTGCCGAGGCGGCCGCGAAAGCGTGCGGCGTGACCCGGGTGACGGTCGCGCATGTCGCCGGATCGGTCGAGCTGTCCGTCGTGGCGCAGGCGCTGGCGCGCACCTGCGACGCGGTGGTCGCGCTCGGCGTGGTGATCCGGGGCGAGACCGCCCATTTCGATTACGTGTGCCGATCGGTGACCGACGGTCTGACCAGGGTCGCGCTGGACGAGGCGACACCGGTCGCTCACGGCGTGCTGACGGTCAACACCCTGGAACAGGCGCGCGCCCGCGCAGGCTTCCCGGACTCGCCGGAGGACAAGGGCTGGGGATCGGTGGTCGCGGCGCTGGACGCGGCCCTGGCCATCCGCGCGGTCCGGGGGTTCTAGTCCATCAAGTGGACAATCCACGGCCTGCCCGGTGCCGGTTGCGCGGTCACCGGGCAGACTGTGGTGTCGTGAGTACTTTCGATGAGCTCTTCACCGCGCTGCGCAAGCGGGCCGACGAGCGGCCGGACGGTTCCCGGACCGTCGAGTTGCTCGACGCCGGAGTGCACGCGATCGGCAAGAAGATCGTCGAGGAGGCGGCCGAGACCTGGATGGCCGCCGAGTACGAGGGCCGACATCGGGCCGCCGAGGAGATCTCGCAGCTGCTGTACCACGCACAAGTGCTGATGGTCGCGCTCGATCTCTCGCTCGATGACGTCTACGCCCACCTATGACCGAAGAATCCGGGGGATATCCCAGACGATGTTGAAGATAGCCGTGCCCAGCAAGGGCACTCTGGCCGCTCCAGCGGTCGCCATGCTCTCCGAAGCCGGGTACCGCCAGCGTGCTGACGCCCGCGACCTGGCCTGCCGTGACGACGCCAACGGCGTCGAGTTCTTTTACCTGCGCCCGCGTGATATCGCGACCTATGTCGGTTCCGGGGATCTCGACCTCGGAATAACCGGGCGCGACCTGCTCGTCGACTCCGCCTCCGCCGCCGTTGAGGTGCTCGACCTGGGCTTCGGGCCGGCCACCTTCCGGTTCGCGGCGCGGATCGGACAGTACCCGGACACCGTCGACGTGACCGCGTTCTCCGGCTGCCGGATCGCCACCGCGTACGCCGGGGTGGTCGGCGCTCACCTCGCCGCCAACGGCGTCACGGCGACCGTGGTCAATCTCGACGGCGCGGTGGAGAACGCGATCCGGCTCGGTGTCGCGGACGTGATCGCCGACGTGGTCGCGACCGGCGGGACCCTGCGCCAGGCCGGGCTGGAGCCGGTCGGCAAGCCGATCCTGGAGTCATCGGCGCTGCTCATCTCACGACCGGAGAACCAGGAGCAAGCCCCGGTGCTGCAACTGGTCCGCCGCCTGCAGGGCGTCCTGGTGGCGCAGCGGTACGTCATGCTCGCTTACGATGTGCACGCCGACCGGCTGAGCGATGCGGTAGCCCTCACCCCGGGCATCGAATCCCCGACCGTGTCTCCACTGCACCGGCAGGGCTGGGTCGCGGTTCAGGCGATGGTGCTGCGCGAAGACGCTCACCGGATCATGGACGAGCTGTACGAGGTGGGCGCGCGCGCCATCCTGGTGACCGCGGTCCACGCGTGCCGGCTCTGAGACCGCCCCGTCCGACTCACCTAGCCCGGCCGGGCCGCACCCAGCCAGGAGTGGCAGACTTCCAACCGTGACCGATGCTCCACAGACCTTGACCGCCCGGCCTCAGCGTGGCCGGATGGTCGCCTTCGTGCTGGCCGGACTCATCATCGTGGTGTTCACCGTGGTGGCGGTGCTGCTGACCGGCAAGACCGACAGTGGCAAGAGCATGTTCCGGCCGGAGGACCAGGTGGCGATGATCATACTCGGCCTGATCGCCGCGGCCGGTGTGTTGCTGTTCGCGCGCCCCGTGGTGATCGCCGATCGGGACGGGCTACGAGTCCGGAACCTGCTGGGCTGGCGAGAGCTGCCGTGGTCGATGATCGCGGCGGTCCGGTTCGATCGGGGCAATCCGTGGGTAACCCTGGATCTCGCCGACGATGACGTGATCGCCGTCATGGCGGTGCAGGCCGCCGACAAGGAGTACGCGGTGAACGCGGTGCGCGGCTTGCGGGCGATGCTGGCCGCCTCGGAAACGCCGGCCTGATGATCGACGCGGTTGCGGACGCCCGCTGAGGCCGTTCCGGGGGTCTGCTAGACTTTTTTGGTCGACCACTGCACCGCCGTGTGCGCTGGGTCTGGCACGCTCGGGGCTTTCACGCCCCGGTGGCAATCCAGATCAAGAGCATTCGATGGTCAGTCCCAAGAGGAGCACCCGCTCCCACCCGAGCGACCATGAAGAGTTTCCCGGGTCCCGGTCGGCCACCATGATCGGCTAGTTCGGTCTCGGGCCCCGGCCCACGGACCGTTCGGCGGATGCGGTGGCCTGTGTGTTGTGCCCCCGATGGGTGCGGCGCGATGACCGGTCGAGCGGGCCGCGGCATATGTGCCGGGGCCCGAACGTTTTTGGGTCGGTCGAAACTATGTACCGACTCGAGGAGGCCCCATCAGCGTCGAACCACGCATCAACGATCAGATCCGGTCACGAGAGGTCCGCCTGGTCGGCCCCGAAGGCGAGCAAGTGGGCATCGTCTCACTGGAGCGCGCGCTTCAACTGGCCGCGGACGTCGATCTGGACCTGGTCGAAGTCGCGCCCATGGCCCGCCCGCCGGTGTGCAAGCTCATGGACTTCGGCAAGTTCAAGTACGAGAGCGCACTGAAGGCCCGGGAGGCCCGGCGCAACCAGCAACAGACCGTCATCAAGGAGATGAAGCTCCGGCCGAAGATCGATTCGCACGACTATGAGACCAAGAAGGGTCACGTCGTGCGCTTCCTCAAGGCCGGTGACAAGGTCAAGGTCACGATCATGTTCCGCGGCCGCGAGCAGTCCCGCCCGGAGCTGGGCTTCCGGCTGCTGCGCAAGCTTTCCGAGGAGATCGCCGACCTGGGCTTCGTCGAAGCCTCACCCAAGCAAGACGGCCGTAACATGATCATGGTGATCGCCCCGCACCGGAATGCGAAGACCGCGTCCAAGGCCGCCAACGGCACCGAGGCGACCGGCGACGCGCCCGCCGCGACCGAGCAGGCACCGGGCGACCAATAGGGAGACAGCGTAATGCCGAAGATGAAGCCCCACTCCGGGATGAAGAAGCGGACCCGGGTCACTGGGACCGGAAAGATCATGACGCAGTCGGCGAACAACGTGCACAAGTTCGTGCATAAGTCGGGCTCGCAGAAGCGCCGCCTGGACACCGACGTCTTGGTCGCCAAGGCCGACCTCAAGCGGGTCAAGAAGCTGCTCGGCCGCTAACGCGCGCCACTGAAGACGAATAGGAGACCGACGTGGCACGCGTCAAGCGGGCGGTCAACGCCCAGAAGAAGCGCCGTACCGTCCTGGAGGGCGCAAGCGGCTACCGCGGCCAGCGCTCGCGGCTGTACCGCAAGGCCAAGGAGCAGATGCTCCACTCAATGCAGTACTCGTACCGGGACCGCCGCGACCGCAAGGGCGACTTCCGCCAGTTGTGGATCACCCGGATCAACGCCGGTGCGCGCGCGAACGGCATGACGTACAACCGCATGATCCAGGGTCTGAAGCTGGCCGGCATCGAAGTCGACCGCAAGATCCTTGCCGACATGGCGGTCAACGACGCGGCGGCTTTCACCGCCATCGTCGAGATCGCCCGCAAGGCCGTGCAGGCCGAGGGCATCGGCGGCGCCGCGGCGCAGGCCGCGTAGCCGCCATCAGTAACACACGCATGCAGCCCGGGGGCGCTCCGTTCACAGCGCGGACCCCCCGGGTTGTTGCTGCCCGGCGACTGCAGCGCCGCCGCGACCGCGATCAGCAGAGCCTGTTCCTGGCCGAGGGGCCGCAGGCGGTACGCGAGGCGCTGGACCGTCCCGATCTCGTGGTCGAGTTGTTCGCCACCGACGATGCGCTCGACCGCCATCGGGACCTCGTCGACGCTGCCCAGGCGGCCCAGGCCCGGATCTCCCGGGTGACCGGTGGCGGGCTGGCCGCGCTTGCCGAGACGGTCACCCCGCAGGGCGTGGTCGCGGTGTGCAGGCATCTGGACACCTCGCTCGGGCACGCGCTCGCCGAGCGGCCGCGGCTGGTCGCCGTTCTGGCCGGTATCCGCGATCCGGGCAACGCCGGCACCGTACTGCGTACCGCCGACGCGGCCGGCGCGGAGGCGGTAATCTTCGCCGGCGACACGGTGGATCCGTACAACGGCAAGTGTGTGCGGGCCAGCGCCGGAAGCATCTTCCATGTGGATGTGGTGAGGGCGCACGAGCCATTGCGGGTGATGACCGTTCTGCGCGATGCCGGACTGACCGTGCTGGCGGCCGACGGGTATGGCGAGACGGATCTGGACACGCTGGCCGACGACGGCGCACTGGCCGGGCGTACCGCGTGGGTGTTCGGGTCGGAGGCGCACGGGTTGCCGGCCGACCTGACCGCGGCGGCCGATGCCCGGGTCCGGGTGCCGGTGCATGGCAGGGCCGAGAGCCTGAATCTGGCCGCCGCGGCCGCGGTCTGCCTCTATGCGAGCGCCCGCGCGCACCGGGTCTGACGTGGCCCGGGTCGTTTCTGATATGCGTCGCCGCTGTCGGATCGGCTAGAGTGTCGCGCATGCGCCGTTCCGTTCAGAGCTTTATGCGGCCCGCCGGTGGCGGGCGGCGGAACTGACTGCGTTTCCCACTCCCACGCCGGCGGGCAGCGGCCGCGCCGCGCGCCACGAACCGATGCCGGCAGGCGCTATCCTCGCTCGTTTGCCGAAGGAAGCACCCGCTGCGCCTCCTGTCCGCGCTCTCGTCCGCGGCGACCACTAGACTTTCCCGGTTAATGGATGTGGGAGACCTCATGACATATCGGAATGATCCGTACGATCCGAAACAGGCCGCCGCGCTTGATCCGGCCAAGCTCGACGACGCGGTGGCGGAGGCCGAGAAGGCCATCGCCGGTGCCCCCGACCTGGAGGCGCTGGCCGCCCTGAAGGTCGCCCACCTCGGCGATCGCGCCGCGGTGTCGCTGGCCCGCCGGGAGATCGGCTCGCTTCCGCCGGCCGCCAAGGCGGAAGCCGGCCAGCGGGTGAACGCCGCCTTCAAGGCCATCCAGGGCCTGCTGAACGCTCGCCGCGAGGTGCTTGCGGCCGAGGCCGCCGCGCGCATGCTGGCCGAGGAGACGGTCGACGTATCGCTGCCGTGGGACCGCCGCCCACGCGGTGCCCGGCATCCGCTCACCACGCTGATGGAGGACATCGGCGACCTGTTCATCAGCATGGGGTTCGAGATCGCCGAGGGTCCCGAGCTGGAATCCGAGTGGTACAACTTCGACGCCCTCAACTTCCTGCCCGACCACCCGGCCCGGACGATGATGGACACGTTCTACATCGCTTCGCTGGCGCGCGTCGTCGAGCCACTGGCCGGATCGCCCGCCGACAGTGACACCGGTCTGGTCCTGCGGACCCACACGTCGCCGGTTCAGGCCCGGACCATGCTGCGCAAGCAGCCCCCGATCGCGATCGTCTGCCCCGGCCGGGTGTACCGGACCGATGAGCTGGACGCCACCCACTCGCCGGTGTTCCACCAGGTCGAGGGACTGGTAGTGGACAAGGGCATCACCATGGCGCACCTGAAAGGGACGCTGGACCATTTCGCCCGCGCCATGCTCGGGCCGGAGGCCAAGACGCGCTGGCGTCCGTCCTATTTCCCGTTCACCGAGCCGTCGGCGGAGTTCGACGTGTGGTTTCCGCGGCACCGCGACGGCCCGCGCTGGGTGGAGTGGGGCGGCTGCGGCATGGTCAACCCGCACGTGCTCGTGGCGTGTGGAATCGACCCCGAGGTGTACACCGGATTCGCGTTCGGGATGGGTATCGACCGCACCCTGATGGTGCGTAACGGCGGCAGCGTGCGCGAAATGGCCGAGGGTGACGTGCGGTTCAGCCGCGAATTCGGGATGGGGGCATAGTTCGATGCGAGTTTCGCTGTCGTGGCTGCGTGACTACGTCGACGCGCCCGCTGATCCGGACACGCTGGAGAAGGCGCTGGTCCGGATCGGCCTCGAGGTCGAGGAGATGACCGATCTGGGCGGGGCGGTCACCGGGCCGCTGGTGCTCGGCAAGGTGTTGTCGATCGAGGAACTCACCGGCTTCAAGAAGCCGATCCGGCACTGCATGGTCGACGTTGGTAACCCGCATCCGCAGTCGATCGTCTGCGGCGCGCGCAACTTCGCGGAGGGTGACCTGGTCGTGGTCGCCATGCCGGGCGCGGTGCTGCCCGGCGACTTCGCCATCGGTGAGCGGAAGACCTACGGCCGGATGTCGGCCGGCATGATCTGCTCGGCCCGGGAACTCGGGCTCGGCGACGATCACTCCGGGATCATGGTGATCGCGCCGGAGACGACGGGCGACGCCCGGCCCGGTGACGACGCCAGGCAGGTGATCGGCATGGATGAGCTGATCATCGAGCTGGCGATCACGCCCGATCGCGGGTACTGCTTCTCCGCGCGGGGGGTGGCCCGGGAACTGGCGCATTCGTTGTCGCTGCCGTACCGGGACCCGGCCCTGGCGATCGAGCCGCTCAAGCCCGCGCCCGGGGGGTACGACATCCGGGTCGAGGACCCGCTGGGTTGCGACCGGTTCAGCGCGGTCGCGGTCCGCGGTGTCTCGTTGACGGCGTCGTCCCCGGACTGGATGAAGCAGCGGCTGATCGCGGCCGGCATGCGCCCGATCTCGCTGCTGGTCGACATCACCAATTACGTGATGATGGACCTGGGCCAGCCGATGCACGCGTTCGACCTGGGCAAGCTGGCCGGACCTCTGGTCGTCCGGCGGGCAGGGACCGGCGAGAAACTGGCCACCCTGGACGGTACGGTCCGCGACCTCGACGGTAATGACATGGTGATCACCGACGACTCCGGAGTCATTTCGCTGGCCGCGGTGATGGGTGGTGCGTCGACTGAGATCAGCGACAGCACCACGGATGTGCTGTTCGAGGCGGCGCACTGGGCACCGCTGTCGGTGGCGCACACCGCCCGGCGGCACAAGCTGCCGTCTGAGGCGTCCAAGCGGTTCGAGCGCGGAGTCGATACGGAACTCACCCTGGTGGCGCTGGCGCGAGCGGTGTCATTGCTGGTGGAGTACGGCGGCGGCACGGTCGAGCCCGGCCTCACGGATGTCAACACCGTGGCCGAGCCGACTTCGATCCCGCTGGACGTGGAGCATCCGTCGCGTATCTCCGGTGTGCACTACCCGCCGCAGCAGGTCACCGCGCTGCTGACCGAGCTCGGCTGCCAGGTATCCGGCACCGGCCCGGTGCTCGACGTGGTGCCGCCCACCTGGCGGCCGGACCTCACCGAGCCGATCGAACTGGTCGAAGAAGTGGTGCGTCTTGCGGGATACGACGAGGTCCCCAGCGTCCTGCCGCCGTTGCGCCCCGGATCGGGCCTGACCGCCACCCAGAAGCGGCGGCGGACGGTGGGCCGGGCTCTGGCCGAGGCCGGCTACGTCGAAGTGCTCTGCTACCCGTTCGTAGCGCCATCGGTCTTCGACCAGTTGGGCATGGCCGCCGACGACCCGCGCCGGCTCGCGATGCGGGTGGTGAACCCACTCAGCGACGAGGAGCCGCTGCTGCGCACGTTGCTGTTGCCGCCGTTGCTCGGCACGCTGCGCCGCAATCTCGGACGCGGGCACCGCGACGTCGGGATCTACGAGATGAGCCTGGTGTTCCAGCCGTCCGCCGAGATGCCGGAGCCGCCGATCGTCGGAGTGACCGAGCGCCCGTCGGACGTGTCCCTGGCGACGATCGACGCCGCGCTACCGGACCAGCCTTGGCACGTCGCCGCCGTGATGACCGGCCAGCGGGATCCGGTTGGCTGGTGGGGAGACGGTCGCGGGTACGGCTGGCAGGACGCGATCGAGGCGGCTCGTACCGCGGTCGTCGCCGCGGGCGCGGTCCCGGTGGTGCGCGCGGCGGCCGAGGCCCCGTGGCACCCGGGTCGGTGTGCCGCGATCGTGGTCGGCGACACCGTCGTCGGGTACGCCGGTGAGCTGCACCCGTCGGTGTGTCGCGCCTTCGAGATTCCGGATCGTACCTGCGCGATGGAGATCTCGCTGGACGCGATCCCGCTGCCGGGTACGGTCATGGCCCGGCCACTGTCCAACTACCCGCCGGCGCTGATCGATGTGGCGCTGGTGGTGCCGGCCACGATCGCGGCAGGCGATGTCGAGACGACGCTGGTCGAGGGTGCCGGGCCGCTGCTGGAGTCGGTGCGCCTGTTCGACGTCTACTCCTCGTCCTCGCTGGGTGATGAGCGCAAATCGCTGGCGTATGCGCTGACCTTCCGGGCACCGGACCGCACCTTGACGGTTGAGGAGGCGGTCGTCGCCCGCGACGCGGCGGTGGCGCTCGCGGCCGAGCGGTTCGGGGCGACGTTGCGCGGGGCCTAGGCCGCGTTTCGCGGGCGTTGAGGACATTGAGGTACGTCGGTAGTCGATCGGCAGCGAGGTCTCCGGTGGATGGTTCTTCGACCAAGAAGACCTGACCACCGGAGATCTCGTGGCCGGCGGCGGCGCCGTCACGTTGACGGAGCGAAGCCGCCAATCATCGTGAATAACATCAATCGGACAACCCATGCCGGATCTGACGGGCAGCGTGAGATCGGCCCGAGTTGATAACAATTGTCTGGGTAGCAGCAGCGAGGGTTCCCAAAGTCGGGCCCAAGAGTTATAAGCCTTGCCCTTGCCCGATCGGGATGCGACCAGGTTAGCTAACTGCCATGCGTCAGCGCATCGAGGCGGACACTCTGATTCCCGGCCGTGGTGAGCCCATCAGTGACGGGGTCGTCGTGCTGGACGGACCGGTTATCGAGTACGCCGGACCACGTGCCGGCGCGCCGGACACACCCGGAGCCGAGGTGACGTCCACCGCCGCGGTGATGCCGGGAATGTGGGACTGTCACGTACACCTGATGGGTGCCACCTCGTTGGATCTCGCCCAACTGCCGCTGGTGCCGAGCGAGTTGCGGGCGCTGCGCGCCGGTGCCGACCTGCGAGCCGCGCTGGACGCGGGCTTCACCAGTGTGCGGGAGATGGGCGGTCTCGGAACGACGCTCGCCCGCGCGGTCGGAGAGGGCACGGTCGAGGGCCCGGCGATCTACCCTGCGGGTGCCGTGCTGAGCACCACCGGCGGCCACGGCGACCTGCACAGCTATCCGCTGGCCTGGGTGCATGAAATGTCCCACCAGGGGACCGAGTTCCGTCTGGCCGACGGCCCGGACGACTGCGCACGGGCGGTTCGAGAGCAGCTGCGCCGCAACGCGAAGATCATCAAGGTGTGCGCGTCCGGGGGCGTGCTGTCCGAGGTGGATGATCCGATCCACCAGCAGTTCACGGTCACCGAGTTGAAGACGATCGTGGAGATCGCCGGGATGGCCGACCGCGGTGTCGCGGCTCACTGCCACGGCAAGCCCGGCATCATGGCCGCGCTGGAGGCCGGCGTGCTCACCATCGAGCACGGCACTTATCTCGACGATGAGTGCGCTGACGCGATGCGGGAGACCGGCGCCATCCTGGTGCCCACCCGCACCATCGTCGAGGACATTCGCGCCAGCCGGTCGGCACCGCCGTTCGCGCAGGCGAAGCTCGACGCGATCGCGGACATTCACCGCAAGGCCGTGGCCGATGCGCACGCCAAGGGAGTACGCATCGCCGTCGGCACCGACCTCGCTTTGCGCAGCACCGGCGAGGTGGCCAGCTGGGGCCGCCACGGCCATGAACTGACTCACCTCGGCGACTGTGGACTCACTCCGCTTGAGGCGATCGAAGCGGCCACCGCCACCGGCCCGGACACGCTTGGCCGGCTGGCTCCGAAGTCGGGCCAGTTGCGGATCGGCTACGACGCCGACGTAGTCTGCCTAGACGTCAATCCACTTTCCGACCTGTCGGTCCTTGCCGACGCCGGCCATGTCACCGGGGTGTGGCGGGCCGGCCGCCGCGTCAAGGGCTGAACCATATACGTTGCGCCCGCCGGCGGCGGGTGATAACTGAACACCATCAAGCCGCGTGTCTCGGGGGAGGGGGAAGCGGAATGGTATCGCTGTCCGCGCATCGACCGGCTGAGCCGTCGCGCACGCCACGTCGCGCCCGCACCCCGTCGGTTCCGCGCCAGCGGAGCGCGCCGCCGATCGGCCGGGTCGAGTTGCAGAACCACGTCAACGAGTTGCTCGCCTCCGGCGGCAGCGTGCTGCTACGCGGGCCGGCCGGGATCGGCAAGTCGACGCTGCTCGAGTCGATCGTGATGGAGCGGCCGGACACGCTGGTGCTCCGGGTCGCCGCCGCCGAGGTCGAGTCTGGACTGCCGTACCTGACGCTGGTCGACCTGTTCGGAAAGGTCCTCGCCGACCACGGCGTGGTGCTGCGTGGTCACCTGCGCGCGGCCCTGGACGCCGCGCTGCTGCGTACCGCGGCCCCGGCCACCGCCCAGGACGAACTGGCGGTACGCCTGGCCGTGCTGGAGTTGCTCCGGGCGCTGTGCGGCCGGCACCCGGTACTGCTGGTGATCGACGATCTGCCGTGGGTCGACGAGCCGAGCGCGGGAGTGCTGCGGTTCGTGGCCCGGCGGCTGAGCGGCCTGCCGGTGCAGATGATCGCGGCGGCTCGGGTGGCGGGCCCCAACGACGTGGTGCCCCGAGCCGACCTGTGCCCGCCGCCGTGCCAGGAGCTGACGCTGACCCCGCTCGGCGCCGATGACGTCGCGGATCTGCTGCGGGCCCGCTTCGGCGAGCGGCTGAGCCGGTCGGCGATCCTCCGGGTGCACGCGGCCAGCGGCGGCAACCCGCTCTACGCGCTGGAACTCGGCCGTGCCGTCGCCGAGCGGGGCGAGCCGATCACCCTTGACGAGCCGCTGCCGGTCCCGGACCGGTTGCGTGGCCTGATGACCGCCCGGATCGCCGCCCTGCCCGAGCCGACCCGCGCCTCGCTGGTGGTGGCGGCCGCGGCCGCGAGGCCGAGCCGGGAACTTCTCGGGCGTACCGGAGCCGGCTCGCCGGAACTGCTCGCGCCGGCGCTGGAGGCCGGTGTCGCTTCACTGTCCAGCGATGGGGCGCTGCGGTTCAGCCATCCACTGCTGCGCGAGATGGTCTACGCCGACGCGCCGATGGCCGACCGGGCCGAGGCGCACGCGCGGCTCGCCGCCGCGGTCGACGATCCGGTGGAGCGCGCCCGGCATCTGGCCCTGGCCCATCCGGAACCGGATTCCGGCCTGGCGCAGACGCTGGCCGACGCCGCGGCGGTGGCGCGTCGCCGGGGCGCTCCGGCGGTCGCCGCCGACCTGGCTCAGATGGCCGCCGACCGGACCCCGGACGCGGCGCTGGCGGCGGAGCGGCGCCTGGACGCGGCCCGTTACGCCGAATCGGCGGGCATGATCGGCGAGGCGGCGGCGCTCGCCAACGAGGCGCTCGCCCACGCCGTCGATCCGGCGGTACGGGTAGCCCTGCGGCTGCTGCTGATCGACCTGGCCGGGCAGGACTACTCCCGGGTCGGACCGTTGCTGGACGCGGCATACGCCGACGCAGGCGACTCGCCGGGACTGGCGGCGAAGGTGCGGCTGTATCGGGCCAAGAAGGCGCTGTGGGACGGCGACACGCGAGCCGCGATCGCCGAGTTCGAGTGGGCCGAACAGTTGGCCGAGGTCAGCGGCGACGCCGAGACCCTGGTGGAAGCGCTGGCGCAGCACGGCGGGCGGGTGCTCGCCTATGACGAGGCGGCCGGGGAAACGCTGATCAATCGGGCCGCCGAGCTGGCCGCGACACTGCCGCTGACCTACAGCACGATGATGGCCCGACAGCTGGCGGCGACCAACCTGACCAGGCACGGGCAGCTGAACGAGGGCCTGCGGCAGTTGGAGGCGCTGCGTGTGGCGGTCGAGGACAGCGGCTCCCTGATCGTCCTTTCCAGCGTCATGCTGGCGTTGCAGCGGGCATACTCGCGGGCCGGCCGCATGGCCGATGCTCTGGCGGCCGGCCGGGCGTGCATGCGCCTGTTCAGCGACATCGAGGTGACGCCGGGGCCGGGTCTGTTCTCGGCCGCGATGGCCGAGCTACACGGCGGCACGCTGCCGGCGGCGGCCGAGTACGCCGCCGCGGCCGTGGAGGCCAGCCTCGCCGCACAGGATGAGGGCTGGCTGCGCGGCGGGTACGCGGTGCACGGCCAGGTGGTGCTGCTGCGTGGCGATCCGGCGACGGCCGCCGATCTGATGCGGCACGCCTACGAGATCGAGATCCGGCGCGGCGACCTGCGCCCGGACGCGTACCCGTGGCACGTCGACTTCATCGAGGCGCTGGCCCTGGCCGGGGCGCGATCCGAGGCGGCACAGGTGCTCAGCGAGGTCACCAAGGCGGTCGACGAGCAGAACGCGGAGATGTGCCGGCTGCCGCTGGCACGCGCCGAGGCGGTGCTGACCGCGGCCGAGGGGGATACCCGTACCGCTTCGGCGATGCTGACCGCCGCCCTGGAGACATGGGCGCGTCATCCGTACCCCCTGGAGATCGCCCGCGCCTGGCACGCGCTAGGTGCGGTGGAGCGCCGTGGCCACCGGCGGGCCGCGGCCCGGGAGGCGCTGATCGAAGCCGAGCGCCGGTACGCCGGCATGGGCGCGCTGACGTTCCGCGCGGTTGCCCAGGCGGAACTGGAGAAGCTCAACGGACCTCGCGGTCTCGGCCTGTCCGACACCGAGCAGCGGATCGTCGACCTGGTCCGGCGCGGAGCGACGAACCGGGAGATCGCCCGTGCGACGTTCCTGTCGGTGAAGGCGATCGAGGCCAACCTCACCCGCCTGTACCGCCGGTTCGGCGTCCGCAACCGGGAGCAGTTGAGCCGGGCCATGGCCGAGTTGCCGGACTGACGAGGTGCTCGTGTGGCGGTCCGCGACGGTGGCCGTTCGCGCCACCGCCGATGGCTAGGGCCCACCGGCCGCTGGTGCCCCGTCGGTACTGATCTGCTTCGGATGTTCCAGGGCGAACGTGTCGAGCGTGTCGTCCCTCACCGCCGCGAGCACCGCTTCGCCGTCCGGCAGCAACTGCTCGCCGAGGTAGGTGGATCCGGCGAACTTGCCGGTGCCGGCCGTCTTGAGCATGGTGATCTCGCTGGGCGAGATGTTTTTCAGCGCCCACATCCAGTCGACGACCGGTGAGGTGTAGCGAGCGATCAGCACTCGGGCGGTGATCAGCGTGCCGCCGCCGGCGAGCAGCAGGACTGCGCCGAGCGCGATAAACAACCTCGTCCACAGTGGTGTCTTTTGGCGGCGCGGGCCGGCGCCGCTCAATGGCTCGCTGGGTGGATCGCTGATCACTCGACTGAGGTTATGTGACGGTGGCTAGAGCACCGGCACATGGCCACGAGGTGAGACGCCGGTTGTTCCGGCTATTTGCATGATGATACAGTCTCTTGCATGGGTATACGGATTGCGGTCGCCGGTGCCACCGGCTACGCGGGCGGGGAACTGCTCCGGCTGCTCGCGAACAACCCGCACGTCGAGGTGGTCGCGGCCACCGGGCATTCGACGGCCGGCGGGTCGCTCGCCGCCGTACACCCGCATTTGCGGTCGTGGGCCGACCTGCCCGTCGGCGCCACCGACGCGGACGCCCTGGCCGCCGCGGACCTGGTCTTCCTGGCCCTCCCTCACGGTGAATCGGCGGCGTTGGCCGCGGCCTTGCCGGATTCGGTCAAGGTCGTGGATCTCGCCGCCGATCATCGTGTCCAGTGGATCTACGGAATCCCGGAGCTGCCCGGACGACGTGCCGACGTCGCCGCGGCGAACCGGGTCGCGGCGGCCGGGTGCTACGCCACCGCGGTGACTCTCGGGCTGGCGCCGTTGATCGCGGCCGGCCTGGTCGAACCCGCCGACGCGGTCGTGGTGGCCGCGTCCGGCACGTCCGGTGCCGGGCGCAAGCCGCTGCCGCACCTGCTGGCCACCGAGGTGATGGGCTCGATGAGCGTCTACAAGGTGGGCGCTCACCAGCACGTTCCGGAGATCAAGCGAGCCACCGGCGCGGCGTCGCTGTCGATGACGCCGATGCTGGCGCCGATGCCCCGCGGCATCGTCGCCACCATCACCGCCCGTCCGGCCGGCGCCGGAGACGCCACCGAGTGCCTGCGCGCGGCGTACGCGGATGAGCCGTTTGTGAACGTGCTGCCCGCGGGTGTGTGGCCGACGACCGGCGCCACCCTGGGAACCAACGCGTGCCTGCTGCAAGCGACCGTCGACGCCGACTCCGGCCGGGTGATCGTGGTCAGCGCGCTGGACAACCTCGGCAAGGGCGCGGCCGGCCAGGCGTTGCAGTGCGCCAACCTGATGCTGGGCCTGCCCGAGAGCGCCGGCCTCACCGCCGACGGGGTGAGTCCGTGAGTGACCGTGTCATAGTCGTCAAGTTCGGGGGCAACGCCCTCAACGAGCCCTCGCTTCGCGCCTTCGCCGGCGGCGTCGCGGCGCTGGCCGGGGCGGGCTTCGCTCCGGTCGTGGTGCACGGGGGCGGGCCGCAGATCGACACCATGCTGGAGCGGCTGGGGGTGCCATCGGCGGGGCGGCACCAGGGGCTGCGAATCACGACGGCAGAGGCGATGTCGGTGGTCCGGTTGGTGCTGCGCGGCGAGGTCGGCCCGGACATCGTCGCCGCCATCAACGCCGCCGGGCTCCGGTCGGTCGGCCTGTCCGGCGAGGACGGCGGACTGCTCACCGCGGTACGGCGGGATGAGGCGCTCGGCCTCGTCGGAGACGTGTCCGCGGTCGCGCCCGGAGCGGTCGAGGCGCTGATCGCCAGCGGGTACGTTCCGGTGATCGCACCGGTCGCCCCGGACAGCCACGGTGTCCCTCACAACGTCAACGCCGACTCGGTGGCCGCGGCGATCGCGGTGGCGCTCGCCGCCGAGAAACTGGTCATGCTCACCGATGTCGCCGGTGTCTACCGGCGCTACCCGGACCCGGGCTCGCTGATCGGCCGGATCGACACCGACGGGCTCGAGGCCCTGATTCCGGATCTGGCCAGCGGAATGATCCCGAAGATGCGTGCCTGTCTCGCCGCGGTTCGCTGCGGGGTCCCGTACGCGCATGTGCTCGACGGCCGGACCGGCGGCTGGGTGACCGCCGCCACCGGGGCCGGAGCCGGCGGGACACTGATCACCGCGCCGACCGGCGCGACCACCTCGGACCCCGCGGCGCAATCCGTGGCGGTGCTCGGATGAGCCGCTCGACACGGCTGGCTTCGCGCTGGCAGCACGCCATCATGGATACCTACGGGACCCCTCCGGTCGCGCTCGTCAGCGGATCCGGGGCGGTGGTGACCGACGCCGCCGGGAAGACCTACGTGGACATGCTGGGCGGCATCGCGGTCAACGCGCTCGGTCACGCCCATCCGGCCGTCGTCGAGGCGGTCAGCAAGCAGGTCGCCACCCTCGGGCATGTCTCCAACCTGTACATCGCCGAACCTACCGTCGCGCTCGCCGAGTTGCTGCTCGCGCTCGCCGGCCGGCGCGGCCGGGTGTTCTTCGCCAACTCCGGCGCCGAGGCAAACGAGGCCGCCTTCAAGCTGTCCCGGTGCACCGGCCGCACCAATGTCGTCGCCGCGGTGGGTGGTTTCCACGGCCGCACCATGGGGGCCCTGGCACTGACCGGGCAGCCGACCAAGGCCGACCCGTTCCGCCCGCTGCCACCGTCGGTGACGCACGTCCAGTACGGAGATGTCGCGGCACTGGACGCGGCGGTCACCGAGGACACCGCGATGGTGATCCTTGAGCCGATCCAGGGCGAGTACGGCATCGTCGTGCCGCCATCGGGATACCTCACCGCGGCCCGCGAGATCACCGCGCGGCGCGGGGCGCTGCTCGCCGCTCGACGAGGTGCAGACCGGCATCGGCCGGACCGGCCACTGGTACGCCCACCAGGCCGAAGGCATCGAGCCGGACATCGTCACGCTGGCCAAGGGCCTGGGCGGCGGGTTGCCGATCGGCGCCTGCCTGGCCTTCGGCCGCGCGTCGTCGCTGCTGGCACCGGGCTCACACGGCTCAACCTTCGGCGGCAACCCGGTCGCGCTGCGCCGCCGCGCTGGCCGTGCTTCGGACCATCGCCCGCGACGGGCTGCTGGACCACGTCAAGCGGGTCGGCGAGCGGTTGCGCGACGGCATCGGCCGGGCTTGCCGGCGTCACCGAGGTGCGCGGTGCGGGGCTGCTGCTCGGCGTGGTGCTCGACCGGCCGGTCGCCGCCACCGTCGTCGAGGAACTGCGGACCGCCGGGTTCCTGGCTGGCCCGGTTCGCCCGGACGTGATCCGGCTGGCGCCGCCGCTGATCCTGTCGGCCGAACAGGCCGACGCGTTCGTCGCCGCGTCCGCGCAGGTCCTCCGCCGGATCGCGGGGGTGGCCTCCGGCTCCTCGGCTCCGGCGACGACGGCGACGACCCGGCCGGCCACGAGACAAGCAGCGAACACCGGATCAGCGGGAGACCACACCAGGGGAGAGGAGTGAACCATGCGGCACTTTCTGCGTGACGACGATCTGAGCCCGGCCGAGCAGTCGGCGCGATCCTCGACGCCGCGATGGCACTGGCGGCGCGCCCCGACGCGAGCGGCCGCTGGACGGCCGGTCGGTCGCGGTCCTGTTCGAGAAGCAGTCGCTGCGGACCCGGGTGTCATTCGAGGTCGGAATCGCCGAGCTGGGCGGCCAGGCGATCATCATCGACGCGGTCAGATACCCACCTCGGTCGCGGTGAGACCATCGAGGACACCGCGCGCGTGCTCTCCGGGTACGTCGACATGATCGTCGTACGGACCTTCGACGATGCCCGGCTGGCTTCGATGGCGGCCGCGTCGAGTGTGCCCGTGGTCAACGCCTTGACCGACGGCTACCACCCCTGCCAACTGCTCGCCGATCTGCTGACCATCCGGCAGGCGCACGGCACCACGCGAGGCAAGACGCTGGCCTACGTCGGTGACGCCGCGATTCAACATGGCGCAACTCGTACGCCCTCGCCGGCTGCGCGGCCGGCATGCACGTCAGGATCGGCGCGCCGGCCGGATACCAGCCGTCGCCGCACCTGGTAGCACGGGCGCGGGCCATCGCATCGTCAACCGGCGGCTGGCTCACCGTCACCGACGACCCGTACGAGGCGGTCGCCGGCGCCGATGTGGTGGCCACCGACACGCTGGACGTCGATGGGCCAGGAGACCACGCCGGAGCGGCTCGCCGAGCTGACGCCGTACCAGCTCAACGCCGCGCTGCTGGCGGCGGCCGACCCGGACGCGATCGTGCTGCACTGCCTGCCAGCGCACCGCAACGAGGAGATCACCGACGAGGTGCTCGACGGTCCGCAGAGCGTGGTGTTCCAGCAGGCGGCCAACCGCAATGCCGGCACAGAAGGCGGTGATGGCGTTCCTGCTGCGCGAGGCGGTGGCCGGCCGGACCGACGGCGCGCGCGGCGGCTGACGGCCAGGCGGCCACTGTCTAGTAGGTTCGGCGGCATGACCGGACCGGTAACGAAGACCGCACGTCACGCACGCATAGTGACACTGATCCGCTCGCGCACCATCCGCGCGCAGACCGAGCTGGCCGACCTGCTCGCCGCCGAAGGCGTGCCGGTCACCCAGGCCACGCTGTCCCGGGACCTGGAAGAGCTAGGCGCCGTTAAGGTCCGGGCCGCCGACGGCCCGCCAGCGTACATGATCCCGGAGGACGGCACCGCGGCGCTCCGCCCCGCCGAGGACGCTCCGATACGGCTGCAGCGGCTGCTGCGCGAGCTGCTCACCGGGGCCGACGCACAGCGGCAACCTGGTAGTGCTGCGGACCCCACCGGGCGCCGCCCAGTACCTGGCCAGCGCGCTGGACCGCTCCGGCCTGCCGGACGTGGTCGGCACCATCGCCGGCGACGACACCATCCTGGTCGTCGCCCGGGACGAAGCCGTCCAGCAGTACGGCCGGCCGCAACCTCGCCGCGAAGATCTCGCGCTGGGCGGCCACGAGCGGCGAGCGATCTCGTCCGGCTGTTGACGACCTGCGGCCGGTCGACATCGAGCAGGCACGTTACACATGAGAGGGAAGCAGCACAATGACCGAGCGGGTCGTACTCGCGTACTCCGGCGGCCTGGACACCTCGGTCGCCATTCCGTACCTGGCGGAGCGCACCGGCGCCGAGGTCATCGCGGTCGCCGTCGACGTCGGCCAGGGCGGCGAGGACATGGAGCGTCATCCGCAAGCGCGCGCTGGCCTGCGGCGCCGTCGAGTCGGAGGTCGTCGACGCCCGCGACGAGTTCGCCGCCGAGTACTGCCTGCCGGCGCGATCCGCGCCAACGCCCTCTACATGGACCGCTACCCGCTGGTCTCGGCGCTGTCCCGGCCGCTGATCGTCAAGCACCTGGTCGCGGCGGCCGCGCGAGCACGGCGGCACGATCGTCGTCGCACGGCTGCACCGGCAAGGGCAACGACCAGGTGCGCTTCGAGGTCGGGCATCGGCGCGCTCGCGCCGCGACCTCAAGGTGCATCGCGCCGGCCCGCGACTTCGCCTTGACCCGGGACAAGGCCATCGCGTACGCCGAGGAGCAAGGGCCTGCCGATCGAGACGTCGAAGCAAGTCGCCGTACTCGATCGACCAGAACGTGTGGGGCCGGGCGGTCGAGACCGGCTTCCTGGAGGACATCTGGAACGCGCCCGATCGAGGACGTCTACGCCTACACGCGCCGACCCGGCCGCGGCCCGCGACGCCGACGAGGTGGTCATCACCTTCGACGCCGGCGTGCCGGTGGCGCTCGACGGCGAGACTGTGACGCCGTACGAGGCGATCGTGGAGCTCAACGGGCGCGCCGGCGCGCAGGGCGTCGGCCGGATCGACATGGTCGAGGACCGGCTCGTCGGCATCAAGAGCCGCGAGGTCTACGAGGCCCCGGGCGCGATCGCGCTGATCACCGCGCACCAGGAGCTGGAGAACGTCACCGTCGAGCGCGACCTGGCCCGGTTCAAGAAGCACGTCGACCAGCGCTGGGGCGAGCTGGTCTACGACGGCCTGTGGTTCTCGCCGCTGAAGCAGTCGCTCGACGCGTTCATCGACGACCGCAGCGAGCACGTCACCGGCGAGATCCGGCTGACCCTGCACGGCGGCCGCGCCATGGTCACCGGCCGGCGCGTCCGAGGCGTCGCTCTACGACTTCGCCTGGCCACCTACGACGAGGGCGACATGTTCGACCAGTCCCTGGCGCAAGGGCTTCGTGCGAGCTGTGGGGGCTGCCGAGCCGGATGGCGGCGGCGCGCGACGCCCGGCTGTCCGGAGCGGACGCCGACCGCGATCTAGTGGATCCTGGGAGTCAGGGTGGAGCGGCACGGTCGAAGATCACTAGGCAGACAGTAGGGCACGCGCCGATGACCAGAGCCAGACCCGGACCAGCCTGTGGGGCGGCCGGTTCGCCGGCGGACCCGCCGAGGCGCTGGCCCGGCTGTCGGTGAGCGTCCAGTTCGACTGGCGGCTGGCGCCGTACGACCTCGCCGCCTCCCGGGCGCACGCGCGGGTGCTGGCCGGCGCCGGGCCTGCTCGACGGCGACGAACTGGGCCGCGATGCTGGCGGCGCTGGACGACCTGGAAGCGGCGTGCGCGTCGCGGCGAGTTCCGCGCCGACCGTCGACGACGAGGACGTGCACACCGCGCTCGAGCGCGGCCTGCTCGAACGGCTCGGCACGCCTGGGCGGCAAGCTGCGCGCCGGCCGGTCCCGCAACGACCAGGTGGCCACCGACCTGCGGCTCTACCTGCGCGACCACGCCCGCGGCGTGGCGTCGCGGCGTGGCCGAACTGGCCGACGCGCTGGTCGAGCAGGCCGCGCGCACGTCGACACCCCCGCGCCCGGGCATGACCCACCTGCAGCACGCCCAGCCGGTGCTCCTTCGGGCACCAGCTGCTCGCCCACGTCCAGCCGCTGCTGCGGGACCTGGACCGGCTGCGCGACTGGGACCGGCGGGCCGCGGTCTCACCGCTCGGCGCGGGCGCGCTGGCCGGCTCGTCGCTGCCGCTGGACCCGGTGCAGGTCGCCGACGGAGCTCGGCTTCGCGCGCCGCGGCGCCGAACTCGATCGACGCGGTCGCCGACCGCGACTTCGCCGCCGAGTTCCTGTTCGTGGCCGCGATGATCGGCGTGCACCTGTCGCGGCTGGGCGAGGAGGTCGTGCTCTGGACGCACGCCGCGAGTTCGGCTGGGTCGAGCTCGACGACGCCGTACGCCACCGGCTCGTCGATCATGCCGCAGAAGAAGAATCCGGACATCGCCGAACTGGCCCGGGGCAAGTCCGGCCGGCTGATCGGCGACGCTGGTCGCGGTGCTGACCATGCTCAAGGGCCTGCCGCTCGCGTACGACCGGGACATGCAGGAAGACAAGGAGCCGGTGTTCGACGCGGTCGACACCCTCGAGCTGGTGCTGCCGGCGCTGGCCGGGATGGTCTCGACGATGCGCGTCCGGTCCGACCGGCTGGCCGCGGCCGCGCCGGACGGCTTCACCCTCGCCACCGAGATCGCCGACTGGCTGGTGCGGCGCGGCATCCCGTTCCGGTCGGCGCACGAGATCGTCGGGAAGCTGGTGGCGCTGTGCGCCGGCCGGGGCTGCGCGCTGGACGACGTCAGCGACGCCGACCTGGCCGCGGTGTCGCCGCACCTGACCCCGGAGGTACGCGGAGTGCTGACCGTAGCCGGCGCGCTGGCCGCCCGTACCACCTACGGGCTCGACCGGACCCGGTCCGGTCGCCGACCAGCTGGCGGCCGCTCGCGAGTCGGTCCAGGGCTGGCGCGAGTGGTCGGCCGCACGGGTGGTGCCGCGCTGACCGACGCCGGCATGACGGCCGCCGCGTGCCACCGCATTTCTCCCGAACCGGGCCGGTACCGGCCCGCGCTGGGGTAGTAAGGGCGGTATGGACGATCTGAGCCGCGCGCAGGCGGCGGCCCGCGAATGCGAGCGGGCGGCCCGGCAATTCGTCGAGTTCGCCGATCGGCTCACCGGTGACATCGGCCCGGCCGAGATGGTCGAGTTCGACAACCTGGTGGCCCGGGAGTCCGCCGCGCTGTCCGAGCGCGTGGAGGCGTTCACCCGTATCGGGCTGGGGACCCCCAGCCTGGAGGGTGAGGAGTAGGGCGCGCGGGAGACCGGTCCGGGCTCGACGTACCGTTGCCGCCATGGTGGTACGCGTCGCGATGTGGTCGGGCCCGCGCACCATTTCCACCGCGATGATGCGCAGCTTCGGCGCGCGCGCCGACACCGTCGTCGTCGACGAGCCGCTGTACGCGTGCTACCTGGCCATGACCGGTCTGGATCACCCGGGACGCGCCGAGATCCTGGCGAGCCAGCCGACCTCCTGGGACGCGGTCGCGGCGGCGCTGACCGGGCCGGTGGACGCCGCCGTCTTCTACCAGAAACACATGACCATCATCTGCTGCCGGGCATCGGCCGCGACTGGCTCGGCGGGCTGAGGCACGCCTACCTGATCCGCGACCCGGCGCACGTGGTCGCGTCGTACGCGAGGGTGCGAGGCGAGCCGGACCTGGCCGACATCGGTCTGCCCCAGCAACTGGAGATCTTCCAACGATATGGCGGACCGGTAATCGACAGCGCGGACGTGCTGCGCGATCCGGAGGGCACGCTGTGTCAAGCTCTGCCGTGCACTGGGTATCGGCTGGGATCCGGGGATGCTGTCCTGGATGGCGGGGCGCCGGCCGACCGACGGCGCCTGGGCGCCGCACTGGTACGCCGGCGTGGAGGCGTCGACCGGTTTCGCCGCCTACGATCCGGCGCCGGCCGATGGTGCCGGACCGGCTGAAGCGGCTGGTGGATCGGGCGATGCCGTACTACCAGGCGCTGTCGGCGCACCGTCTCAGGTGACCTGCACTCCGTGTGCCCGGGCGTGGTCGCGGTACAGCTGCGCGATCTGGCCCGTTACCGGCCCGACTTCGCCGTCGCCGATGGTACGGCCGTCGATCTGGACCACCCCGGCGATCTCGCCCATGGTTCCGGTGCAGAACACCTCTTCGGCGGTGTAGAAGTCGGTCAGCGACAGGTCGCGCTCGGTGACGGTGATGCCCGTGCGCCGGGGCGAGCTGCCAGCACCGTCGCGCGGGTGATGCCGGACGGGCACGCGTACCGCGAACGGGGTGTGCCACGCGTCCGCCGCGACGGTGAACAGGTTGGTGGCGTTGGTCTCGGCGACGAACCCGCGCTGATCGAGCATCACGGCGTCGTCCATGCCGGCCGTGGTGGCCTGCATCTTCGCGATGATGGAATTGATCAGGTTGTTGTGGTGAATCTTCGGGTCGACCACGTCCGGCGCGGGACGGCGTACCGATGCGGTGATCAGCCGCAATCCCTCGCGTGTCGTAGACGGGCGCCTTGTGCTCGGCCAGTACGACGAGTGTGCATCCGGCTTCGTTGAGCCGTGGATCCATGCCGCTGGTGATCTTCACGCCCCGGGTCAGGGTGAGCCTGATGTGGACGCCGTCGCGCATGCCGTTGGCGCGCAGCGTCTCGGCGATGGCGGCGACGATCGCGGAACGGTCCGGCACCGCGGCGAATCCGAGCGCGCGCGCCGAGTCGAACAGCCGGTCGAGGTGCTCATCGAGGGCGTACGACCCGGCCGTCATAGACGCGCAGGCCCTCCCAGACCGCGTCGCCACCCTGCACCACCGAGTCGAACGGGGACAGTCCCGGTTCATCGCGGTGCTTGAGGCTGCCGTTGACCCAGTACACGATGTCGGCGTTGCGCGCGTCGAAGGTCTGCCGCATGCCGTCGATCATGTCATTCGGCGGGCGTTTGCGGCACCGTGGTCGTCCGTACCATGTGGGGGTGGCGTACGCGTGGACCAGGTGGCCGTCGAGCCGCGTCGCCGATGTCGCGCGGACGCTGCTGGGCTGGACGGTGACCGCCAACGGGGTGACGGTCCGGCTGACCGAGACCGAAGCGTATGCCGGGGTCGGTGAGGATCCGGCGTCGCACTCCCATCGGGGCATGACCAAACGGAACGCGGTGATGTTCGGTCCGGCGGGCTTCGCCTACGTCTACTTCAACTACGGCATGCATTGGATGCTCAACGTCACCACCGGCCGGGTCGGTGAGGCCTCGGCGGTGCTGCTGCGGGCCGGCGAGATCGTCGCCGGTACCGATCTGGCCCGGCAGCGGCGACCCGCCGCTACCGACCGTGACCTGGCGCGGGGCCCGGCCCGGCTGGCGCAGGCGCTGGGCCTGGACAAGTCCGCCGATGGCACGCCGTTGCTGACCGGGGAAGGCCCGATCCGGATGCGGCCATCGGCCCGCACTATCGACGAGGGCCAGATTCGCAGCGGGCCGCGGGTCGGCGTGAACGTGGGCGTCGACACGCCGTGGCGGTTCTGGCTCGACGGCGAGCCAACCGTCAGCACCTTCCGTGCGGGCACGCGTAGGCGACGATCCCCGCGCGTGGGCCGATGACCCTATTCGCCGGCCTCGGCGCGGACCGCGTCGCATGCCGCTCCAAGCCTCGCCGCGATCCGGTTGCTGAACGCGTCGAGCGCGGCCAGTTCCTCCGGCGTCAGTAGATCGATCATGTGAGCGCGCACCGATGCCACGTGTTTCGGCGCCGCATCATCGATGATCTTGCGGCCGGTCTGGGTGAGCAGCACCAGCGATCCGCGGCCATCGGTGGCGCACTCGCGGCGCTCGACCAGACCTCGTTGCTGCATCCGGGTGATGTGGTGCGACAACCGGCTCTTGGACCAGTGCATGTGCGCGGCCAGTTCGGTCAGCCGCGCGGACTGGTGCTTGGACTCGGACACGTGCGAAAGCACGTCGTAGTCGGCGTCGGAGAGCCCGCTGTCCCGCGCCAGGTCTCGGGTGAGCTGCAGGTCCAGCAGCAGACGCATGCGCCGGTAGCCGCGCCAGGCGCTCGCCTCGCGGTCGCTCAGCCATGCGATGTCACTCATAGGATTCCCATGGTACGCCTGGTCGACATGTCATCAAGTCCGCGGATATGTTGATGACATGTCAACTACTTCTGTGCCGGACAGTCTGCCCCGGCTGAACGTGATCATCGCCAGCACCCGTCCGGGCCGGGTTGGCCCGCGCATCGCGGACTGGTTCGTCAAGATCGCCGAGGAGTACGGGCGATTCGACGTGAACGTGGTCGACCTCGCCGAACTCGACCTGCCGTTCATGAACGAGCCGAAGCATCCGGCGTACGGCGACTACGCCCACGATCACACCCGCCAATGGAGCGAGGTCATCAAGGCGGCCGACGCCGTGGTGCTGGTGATGCCGGAGTACAACCACGCGTTCACCGCGCCGCTCAAGAACGCGATCGACTACCTGCACAAGGAGTGGCATTACAAGCCGGTCGGCTTCGTCAGCTACGGCGGCATCGCGGCCGGCACGCGGGCCGTGCAGATGCTCAAGCCGGTTCTGGTCGGGCTGCGGATGATGCCGGTCAACGTCGCGGTCAACATCAACATGCAGAACGCGTACGACGCCGAGGGCGAGTTCGCCCCGCCGGGTGCCGACGACGCCGCCGTGGCGGTTCTGACCGAACTGTCCCGGCTGTCGGAGGCGCTGGCCCCGCTGCGCCGGGAAGTCTTCGCGGCCGCGGCCGGATGAGCCTGGTCACCGGTCCCGGCCCGTCCTGGCGACTGATCGGTGACCGGGGCCGCGGCGCCCTGGTCACGATCCGCCGGGACGGACGGCCGCAGGTGTCCTCGGTGGACTACCTCGGCGACGCGCAGGCGCGCCTGATCCGGGTGTCGACGACCGCCGATCGCGCCAAGGTCGGCAACCTCCGGCGCGATCGGCGGGTGAGCCTGTACGTGACCGACGGCGGCTCGTACGTGGTAGCCGAAGGCACCGCGACCCTGTCGGCGGTGGCCGCCGCGACCGGCGACGAAGCGGTCGCCGAACTGGTCGATGTATACCGCGGCATCGCCGGGGAGCATCCGGATTGGGACGACTACCGGCGCGCGATGGTCGCCGACCGGCGGCTGGTGATCCGGCTGCATGTTGCCCGGCTGTACGGCATGGGCTGACGTCGGGCCTTAGAGCCTCTTCCTGAACCCCATGGCCGGGCTGCGGCGGGGCCCAGACAGCGACCGGCAGCGTTGCCGATTCGCCCGGATACAACACCGGTATCCGGACGAAGCGACGCCTTGCCGGACCGCCGCCTGGACACCGCCTCGCCTCGACCGAGGGTTCAGGAACAGGCTCAAGTGGCTGTTCCGGGACGGCCACTAAGCTCGCTGTCGTGATCGCCCACGTCGGACGTGCCCTCCAGGAAGCCTTGAACGCCGTGGCCCGGCGCGCGGATGCCGAAGCCAACGGCCTGGCCACGGCGCCCAGCCTGCTTGCCGAGTGCCTGGCCAGGGTTCCGGGGTTCGCCCCCGAGACCGATCCCGCACCACGGCTCGCCGACGTGACGCCGTGGCACCGGGCCGAGTGGCAGGAAGCCGATCTGGCCGCGGTCCCGTCCGGGGCACTTGCCGCGCAGGCGGTCGGCGCGCTCCGAGAGGCCGGCTGGCGAGCGGCCGCGGATCGGGTGCCCGCCTGGGACGTGAGCATCCTGGCGGCCCTGCGTGCGGCGCTGGCGGCATCCGGAACCGCCGGCACGCCGCTGGCGAGTCCGGCCCGGGTCGCCGTCGCGCTACTGCGTGACCCGGACGTCCGTACGCAGGACGTGCTCCGGGCGTACCGGCGTAGCCGCCCGGCGGCGGTGCGTCACCTCGACAGTCCGGCAGTGGCCGCGGCGTCTGAGGTCCCGTGGACGCCGGCCGCCAGCGCTCTGGCGGAGGCCGAGCCGCGGTGGCGCCGCCCGTTTCGGCGCCTGGCCGGAGCGATCCCGCGTCCGCGCCGCGCGTCCGGGTCCGCGCCGGTCCTTCCGCCGGTGCTCGGGGTGCTCGCGGCCGAGGCCGACCGGCTCGCGGTACGGCTGAGCCACCACGTGGTGGAACCGGTTCACCTGGTCCTCGCCACCGCCAGCCTTGAAGACCAGTTGTCCCGGGCGGTACCACCGGTGTGGATGGATCCCGGCGCGCGTAGGCGCAGCGAAGCCAGCGCGCGGCTGTGGCGCGCGATCTCACCCGCGGCAGCGGTAGCCGCCCTCGCCGTGGACCTCGCCGCCCCCGGACCGGCGATCGCCGGCCACCGGCCGGTCCCCGGGCACGGGCCACAATGGAGCGCCGACGCGGCCGATGCCCTGTCAGCGGCCGCGACACGAGAGACGGCAATCCATCCGGCCGGCAGCGACGACCTCCTCCACGTGGTGCTCGGGCTGGATGATCCCGCCGTTTCGCGGTTCCTCCAACGGTGTGGTTCGCCGGTCCTCGAAACGGGATGAAGTGCAATGTCAGGGGCGGCTGCGCAGGATCGGAAACCGGCTCGAAGTCGCCGTTTTCCGCCTGGTCGCGTAATACACAGGTACCTCACAGTGGGATTCGACAATCGGATCAGGGACGTCGCTCACGCTTGAGGACATGACCGAATATCAGCCCGCCAGGACGCCGTCCGACGCCCGCGACGCCGGGCTCCGCCGGATCCGGACCACCACCGCCGGGATCGCGATCGCCGCCGTCGCGGGCACCGTAGCCGTCGCCGGAGCCGCCTACGCCTCGACGATCAAGTCGTCGGCCGGAACCAACCCGGATTCCGGCCAGACCAGCGTGACAAACGACGGCTCGTACCGCGTGCCGGGATTCGGCGACGACGGCGGCGGCGGCGGGTTCGTCGGTGGCACCGGCCGCGGCCCGCAGGCCCACTCGGGCGGGTCGTGATCGCCGATGCCGATGACGTCCATGGTGGAGACCACCGACACCAGCACCGAGTGGCCGGTCTGGAGCACACTGGCCCGCGTGGTCGTGACCGATCCGCGAGCGCTGGTGCCGGCCCGGGCCCTGGTCGAGGCGGGCCTCGACTTGGTACAGCGCGCGTGCAGCCGCTTCCACCCCTCGGAGCTGCGTGACCGGGTCAATCCGGCAAACGGCCAACCGGTGACCATCAGCCCTATGCTCACCGCGCTGATCAACGCCGCGATCGAGGCGGCCGTGGCCAGCGACGGGGACGTCACACCATTACTCGGCGGGCCCCTGGCCGCCTGCGGCTACGATCGCGACTTCACCGAGATCACCGTCGTGCCCGCACTGCCGCCCCGGGCCCCGGCTCCGGACTGGACCGACATCCGGCTGCATGGCCGGCGCCTGCAAATCCCGGCCGGCGCGCATCTCGACCTGGGCGCCACCGCGAAGGCACACGCCGCCGACTGGTGCGCCCGGATGGTGGCCGAGCGACTCGGCATCGGCGTGCTGGTCAGCCTGGGTGGCGACATCGCGACCGCGGGCCCCGGGCCGGACGACGGCTGGTCGGTGCTGGTCGCCGACGGACCCGATGATCCGGCCTGCACGGTAGCGCTGACCAGCGGCGCCGCGCTCGCCACGTCGAGCACGCGCAGCCGCAGTTGGCGCGACGGCGGCCGGTTCCTGCACCACATCCTTGACCCGCGCACCTGCCGGCCGGCCGAACCGGTCTGGCGTACCGTCAGCGTCGCGGCCTCGACGTGCCTCCGCGCGAACACGCTGAGTACGGCAACCATCGTCCGCGGCCGGGACGGGCTGGACTGGTTGCGGCGTCTCGGCGTCGCGGCCCGCCTGGTCGACAGCCAGGGGCACGTGATCCGCTGCGGTGAGTGGCCGTCATGACCGGGACCGATGCGCTGTGGTATCTGGGCCGCAGTACCGGGCTCATCGCTCTGGTCCTGCTCACCGCCTCGATGGTGCTCGGCATCGGCAGCCGCAGCGGACGGGCGGTGTTCGGGCTGCCCCGGTTCGGAGTGACCCTGGTGCACCGCAATGCCAGCCTGATTGCCCTGGTGTTCCTGGTCATCCACGTGCTGACCTTGCTGCTCGACCCGTATGCCCAGCTGAACCTGGCCAGCACCGTGATCCCGTTCGTCACCGTCTACCGGCCGCTCTGGATGGGCCTCGGCACCGCCGCGTCCGACCTGGTGATCGCCATCGTGATCACCAGCCTGCTGCGGCACCGCATCGGCGTGCGAGCCTGGCGAGCGGTGCACTGGCTGGCGTACGTGAGCTGGCCCATAGCGGTCGGCCACACGCTGGGTACCGGCACCGATCTGCACCAGATCTGGCTGAGGCCGGGGGCCGACGGGCCTGGTCAGTCGCCGCGAGCGAGCAGCCGGATCAGCGCCTCGCCCTGAGCACGCTGGAACGCCCGCATGGTCGGGATGTTCGCCGGCGGCGGCAGCCGGGCACTGTGCAGGCAATATCCGGCGAAGGCGGCGAACACGCCATACCCGTCGGCAGGTTCGGCTCCGAAGGCACGCATCGCCGTGTCGAGAAGTGCCGCCACGTCGTGGCCGCCGGTCGTCTGCACCTCGACCACCAGGAGCGTGGTGTCCAGCCACGGCGGCCCGATCGACGCCTACGGCCAGTCCACGATGGTCACCCGGCCGTCCGGACGGATCAGCAGGTTGTCGCTGCAGATGTCGCGGTGGACGACGCGGTCGCCGGTTAGCGCCTCGACTCCACGCCAGGCCATGGCTTCCAGTCGGCCGAGATTGATCCGGATCCAGTCATCGAGTTCGGCGGCGCTCCACGGCGTGTGCGGGTGGCGGCCCTCGACGTCTTCGAAGACCAGCGCGATCCATTCGCCGTCGTCATATGAGCCCCGCAGCCGGGGAGCCGGTACCTCGGCCGGCAGCGCGGCGGCGATCGCGGCCTCGCGCCGGTGCAACGCGGGCGAATCCGGGTTCAGGTACGGTGCGACCGCCTTGACGAACGCGCGGGTGCCGTCCGACGCACGTACGCGATCGGCGGTACCGGGAGAGAAACCACCGGCCTGCGAGACCGCCTCGACCACCGGCCCGCCGATGATCTTCTCGATACCGGTCGTAACCCGCTCCGGCAGGTCGGCCCACCCGATACGTGTCGTCATCGCCTTTGCCATGGGGAAGATCGTGGCGGGTTCACCGGCGAAACGGAAACCATTTGTGATCTGCCGCCAGCGATGGTGAACAATCTGACGGTGTGACTGACGTACTCGATGACTTGCAGTGGCGCGGGCTGATCGCGCTCTCGACCGACCTCGACGCGCTCCGGAAGGACCTCGCCGCCGGTCCGATCACCTACTACTGCGGCTTCGACCCGACGGCGCCCAGCCTGCACTTCGGCAATCTCCTGCAACTGGTGACGATGAGGCGTCTGCAACTGGCGGGCAACTACCCGCTGGCCCTGGTGGGTGGTGCGACAGGCCTGATCGGCGATCCGAATCCGGGCACGGAGCGGATGCTGAACGCGCCGGAGACCGTGGCGGAGTGGGTTTCGCTGATCCAAGCCCAGATCGGGCCGTTACTTGACTTCGAGGGCGAGTTCGCCGCCCGCATGGTCAATAACCTGGACTGGACGGCCCCGATGTCGGCTATCGATTTCCTCCGCGACATCGGCAAGCATTTCCGGGTCAACACCATGGTCAAGAAGGACGCGGTCAGCGCCCGGATGAACTCCGACATCGGCATCAGCTACACCGAGTTCAGCTACCAGGTCTTGCAGGGCATGGACTTCCTTGAGCTGTACCGGCGGTACGGCTGCACGCTTCAGACCGGCGGCAGCGACCAGTGGGGCAACCTGACCGCAGGCACCGATCTGATTCACCGGGTCGAGGGCGCGTCGGTGCACCTGCTGGCGACGCCTCTGATCACCGACGCGGCCGGTACCAAGATCGGAAAGTCCACTGGTGGCGGGTCAGTCTGGCTCAGCGCGAGCATGACCTCGCCGTACGCGTTCTACCAGTACTTCGTCAACGTCGAGGACGCGCTGGTGCCGCAGCTGCTGCGTACGCTGACCTTCCTGAGCCGGGAGGAGATCCTGGAGCTGGAGAAGGAGACGGCCGAGCGTCCGGCCGCACGTGCCGGCCAGCGTCGGCTGGCGGCAGAGGTGACGACGCTGGTGCATGGCGCCCGGGAAACCGAGCAGGTGATCGCTGCCTCGCAGGCGTTGTTCGGCCGCGGCTCGTTGGCTGATCTGGAAGCGGGGACGCTCAGCGCGGCTCTCGTCGAGGCTGGGCTGGCTTCCGTGCCGACCTCCGCGCAGATGCCTGGATACGCGTCCTTGTTCAAGGAATCCGGCCTGGTCAAGAGCATGAATGAGGCTCGGCGGGCGATCGCCGACGGGGGTGCGTACGTCAACAACGAGCGGATCACCGACCCGGAGGCGACGCCGTCCGCGGACGACCTCCTGCACGGCCGCTGGCTGGTGCTACGGCGCGGCAAGAAAACCATTGCCGGGGTGGAGATTATGCGCTGAGCTGGGCAATTACCGCACAACGCAAACGCGAGCGTCGATCATGTGACCGGCGACATGCCCGATCGATTTGACGCTCGCGAACCGCGCCCGGTAAGTTTTTCCATGTCAGCGAGAGCGGGACGCCGAACTGAGTTAGCTCTACGAGCAAAGCTTTGTTGTCGGCCCGGACGCTGGCCGCCGAGATCCACCGGGCGATGCGAAACAAAATCGGTGTTCACACCGATTTGGAAATCGCGGAACGACCGGGTATGGTTCTCACTCGGCAGGGGGCGGACAACGACCTCGACCACGCGAGTCTCTTCTAAGAGCGAGTGTGGGCGGTGTTGGACGGCCTGTCGAATCTTCTGAGGCACATTTGCCCCGGATTATGCTGTACCGAGCAGTTGCCCTAACTGTACGCCTCGGAATCGAGGTGCGTAGTTGGTGTGTGGTTGTTCTTTGAGAACTCAACAGGGTGCTACTTTTTATGCCAGTGCCAATTTTTGTTTTTTGACCCCGTGCCCCTTTTTTTGGGGTGGGGATTCCTTTGGCATAGACAACGTGTTTGTTGTTTTTGCTGGGGTTTTTCTTTTTGACAAGGTTTTTGTTGGAGAGTTTGATCCTGGCTCAGGACGAACGCTGGCGGCGTGCTTAACACATGCAAGTCGAGCGGAAAGGCCTCTTCGGGGGTACTCGAGCGGCGAACGGGTGAGTAACACGTGAGTAACCTGCCTCTGGCTTTGGGATAACCTTCGGAAACGGGGGCTAATACCGGATATTCATCTTCTGCCGCATGGTGGGGGGTGGAAAGTTTTTTCGGCTAGGGATGGGCTCGCGGCCTATCAGCTTGTTGGTGGGGTAATGGCCTACCAAGGCGACGACGGGTAGCCGGCCTGAGAGGGCGACCGGCCACACTGGGACTGAGACACGGCCCAGACTCCTACGGGAGGCAGCAGTGGGGAATATTGCACAATGGGCGGAAGCCTGATGCAGCGACGCCGCGTGAGGGATGACGGCCTTCGGGTTGTAAACCTCTTTCAGCAGGGACGAAGCGTAAGTGACGGTACCTGCAGAAGAAGCGCCGGCCAACTACGTGCCAGCAGCCGCGGTAAGACGTAGGGCGCGAGCGTTGTCCGGATTTATTGGGCGTAAAGAGCTCGTAGGCGGCTTGTTGCGTCGGCTGTGAAAACCCGCGGCTTAACTGTGGGCTTGCAGCCGATACGGGCGGGCTAGAGTTCGGTAGGGGAGACTGGAATTCCTGGTGTAGCGGTGAAATGCGCAGATATCAGGAGGAACACCGGTGGCGAAGGCGGGTCTCTGGGCCGATACTGACGCTGAGGAGCGAAAGCGTGGGGAGCGAACAGGATTAGATACCCTGGTAGTCCACGCTGTAAACGTTGGGCGCTAGGTGTGGGGGGCCTCTCCGGTTCTCTGTGCCGTAGCTAACGCATTAAGCGCCCCGCCTGGGGAGTACGGCCGCAAGGCTAAAACTCAAAGGAATTGACGGGGGCCCGCACAAGCGGCGGAGCATGTGGATTAATTCGATGCAACGCGAAGAACCTTACCTGGGTTTGACATGGCCGCTAAACCCTCAGAGATGGGGGGTCCTTCGGGGGCGGTCACAGGTGGTGCATGGCTGTCGTCAGCTCGTGTCGTGAGATGTTGGGTTAAGTCCCGCAACGAGCGCAACCCTCGTTCGATGTTGCCAGCGGGTTATGCCGGGGACTCATCGAAGACTGCCGGGGTCAACTCGGAGGAAGGTGGGGATGACGTCAAGTCATCATGCCCCTTATGTCCAGGGCTTCACACATGCTACAATGGCCGGTACAAAGGGCTGCGATGCCGTGAGGTGGAGCGAATCCCAAAAAGCCGGTCTCAGTTCGGATCGGGGTCTGCAACTCGACCCCGTGAAGTCGGAGTCGCTAGTAATCGCAGATCAGCATTGCTGCGGTGAATACGTTCCCGGGCCTTGTACACACCGCCCGTCACGTCACGAAAGTCGGCAACACCCGAAGCCGGTGGCCTAACCCTTGTGGGGGGAGCCGTCGAAGGTGGGGCTGGCGATTGGGACGAAGTCGTAACAAGGTAGCCGTACCGGAAGGTGCGGCTGGATCACCTCCTTTCTAAGGAGCGTCTTCCTCGCCTCCGTTGGTGGGGTGGGGCAGGAGCCTTTTGGTCACCGAGTGTGTGGCCGGGGTTGCTCATTTGGCGGAGACACTGGTTAGTTTCCTGGGTTGTTGGTTGGTTTTAGTACTGCCGGGGTTTTGTCTCTGGTGTGGAACGGGCCGGCTGGTGGTTTGGGGGGCGTCCGAGAAGTCAGCATCCTGTTGGGTCCTGAAGGAACAACTGTGCGTGGTTTGCGTGGGTTGTTTTTTCGGTGCGGGCTCGCGCCTGAACTCATACCAGTTCCTGTTGCGCCGGTTGGTGTGGTGGGGGTGTTGGTGGGTTTGGTGTGGTGTGGGTGTGCTTGTTGTTTGAGATTTGCATAGTGGACGCGAGCATCTTTGTGGTCAAGTTTGTCAGGGCGAACGGTGGATGCCTGGGCATGAGGAGCCGATGAAGGACGTGGGAGGCCGCGATAGGCCTGGGGGAGCTGTCAACCTAGCTGTGATCCCAGGGTGTCCGAATGGGGGAACCCGGCACCAGTTATGTGGTGTCACCTGCACCTGAACTCATAGGGTGTGTGGAGGGAACGCGGGGAAGTGAAACATCTCAGTACCCGTAGGAAGAGAAAACAATAGTGATTCCGTGAGTAGTGGCGAGCGAAAGCGGATTGAGCCTAAACCGTATGCGTGTGATACCTGTCAGGGGTTGCGTGTGCGGGGTTGTGGGACCATGCGGCCAGATCTGACAGTCTGGCGGGGAGTTATCAAGTGTGTGGTTAGCGGAAGTCGTTGGGAAGCGGCACCGTAGACGGTGATAGTCCGGTACGTGAAAACTGCATGCCTCTTGTGTGTGTTCCCGAGTAGCAGCGGACTCCTGAAATCTGCTGTGAATCTGCCAGGACCACCTGGTAAGGCTGAATACTACCTCATGACCGATAGCGGACTAGTACCGTGAGGGAAAGGTGAAAAGTACCCCGGGAGGGGAGTGAAATAGTACCTGAAACCGTTCGCTTACAATCCGTCGGAGCCTCCGTGTGGGGTGACGGCGTGCCTTTTGAAGAATGAGCCTGCGAGTTAGTGGCATGTGGCGAGGTTAACCCGTGTGGGGGAGCCGTAGCGAAAGCGAGTCTGAATAGGGCGTCAGAGTCGCGTGTCCTAGACCCGAAGCGGAGTGATCTAGCCATGGGCAGGCTGAAGCGCCGGTAAGACGGCGTGGAGGGCCGAACCCACCAACGTTGAAAAGTTGGGGGATGACCTGTGGTTAGGGGTGAAAGGCCAATCAAACTCCGTGATAGCTGGTTCTCCCCGAAATGCATTTAGGTGCAGCGTCACGTGTTTCTTGCCGGAGGTAGAGCACTGGATGGCCTAGGGGGCCTACAAGCTTACTGAAGTCAGCTAAACTCCGAATGCCGGTAAGTGAGAGCGTGGCAGTGAGACTGCGGGGGATAAGCTTCGTAGTCGAGAGGGAAACAGCCCAGATCACCAGCTAAGGCCCCTAAGCGTGTGCTAAGTGGAAAAGGATGTGGGATCGCATAGACAACCAGGAGGTTGGCTTAGAAGCAGCCACCCTTGAAAGAGTGCGTAATAGCTCACTGGTCAAGTGGTTCCGCGCCGACAATGTAGCGGGGCTCAAGTACACCGCCGAAGCTGTGGCATTCACATGTGTACCCGGCCGCATCCGTTGTGGGTGTGGTCTAGGTGTGTGGATGGGTAGGGGAGCGTCGTGCGGCGGGGGAAGCGCCGGAGTGATCCAGGCGTGGACGCCGTACGAGTGAGAATGCAGGCATGAGTAGCGAAAGAAGGGTGAGAAACCCTTCCGCCGGATGACCAAGGGTTCCAGGGGCAGGCTAATCCGCCCTGGGTGAGTCGGGACCTAAGGCGAGGCCGAGAGGCGTAGTCGATGGACAACGGGTTGATATTCCCGTACCCGCGAAGGAGCGCCCATGATGAACCTTCTTGTACTAACCACCTGCCGGCATGGATCCTTTCGGGGTGATGTGTTGGTGGCTGGGACCTTGGGGGGTAGTAGTCAAGCGATGGGGTGACGCAGGAAGGTAGCTGGGCCCGGCCGGTGGTTGTGCCGGGGCAAGCGTGTAGCCCGCACCATAGGTAAATCCGTGGTGCATGATGGGTCAGGCGTGATGCGGAGCCGATTCAGGTGAAGCCAGTGATCCTATGCTGCCGAGAAAAGCCTCTAGCGAGCTCTTAGCGGCCCGTACCCCAAACCGACACAGGTGGTCAGGTAGAGAATACCGAGGCGATCGGGCGAACTATGGTTAAGGAACTCGGCAAATTACCCCCGTAACTTCGGGATAAGGGGGGCCACAAGCCGTGAACTCACTTGCTGGGGGAGCGGAAGGTGGCCGCAGAGACCAGGGGGAAGCGACTGTTTACTAAAAACACAGGTCCATGCCAAGTCGTAAGACGATGTATATGGACTGACGCCTGCCCGGTGCTGGAACGTTAAGGGGACCGGTTAGTCTTTCGGGGCGAAGCTGAGAACTTAAGCGCCAGTAAACGGCGGTGGTAACTATAACCATCCTAAGGTAGCGAAATTCCTTGTCGGGTAAGTTCCGACCTGCACGAATGGCGTAACGACTTCCCTACTGTCTCAACCATAGGCCCGGCGAAATTGCATTACGAGTAAAGATGCTCGTTACGCGCGGCAGGACGGAAAGACCCCGGGACCTTTACTACAGCTTGACATTGGTATTTGAATTCAATTGTGTAGGATAGGTGGGAGACTGTGAAGCTCGGACGCCAGTTCGGGTGGAGTCAACGTTGAAATACCACTCTGTTGGATTTGGGTATCTAACCTAGGACCGTGATCCGGTTCAGGGACAGTGTCTGGTGGGTAGTTTAACTGGGGCGGTTGCCTCCCAAAGAGTAACGGAGGCGCCCAAAGGTTCCCTCAGCCTGGTTGGCAATCAGGTGTTGAGTGCAAGTGCATAAGGGAGCTTAACTGTGAGACTGACAGGTCGAGCAGAGACGAAAGTCGGGACTAGTGACCCGGCACCGGCATGTGGAAGCGGTGTCGCTCAACGGATAAAAGGTACCCCGGGGATAACAGGCTGATCTTCCCCAAGAGTCCATATCGACGGGATGGTTTGGCACCTCGATGTCGGCTCGTCGCATCCTGGGGCTGGAGTAGGTCCCAAGGGTTGGGCTGTTCGCCCATTAAAGCGGCACGCGAGCTGGGTTTAGAACGTCGTGAGACAGTTCGGTCCCTATCCGCCGCGCGCGTAGGATACTTGAGAAGAGCTGTCCCTAGTACGAGAGGACCGGGACGGACGAACCTCTGGTGTGCCAGTTGTTCCGCCAGGAGCACTGCTGGTTGGCTACGTTCGGACGGGATAACCGCTGAAAGCATCTAAGCGGGAAGCCCACTTCAAGATGAGGTATCCCACCCCTTTGAGGGTTAAGGCCCCCAGCTAGACCACTGGGTTGATAGGCCAGAAATGTAAGCACGGTAACGTGTTCAGTTGACTGGTACTAATAGGCCGAGGACTTGACCACAAAAACGCTACACCGAACCCGGAACGGGTTCGCCGCGTCCACTATGCGAATCTAGAACAACAAACACCCCCCGGCTATGCGGGCGGCGCGTGTTTGATAGTTCCATAAATGTTTCGGCGGCCATAGCGGCAGGGAAACGCCCGGTAACATCCCGAACCCGGAAGCTAAGCCTGCCAGCGCCGATGGTACTGCACCCGGCAGGGTGTGGGAGAGTAGGACGCCGCCGGACTAAAACCACCGATCGAGCCCCGGGACCCACCCCTACCAGGTGGACCCGGGGCTCGACGCATACCCGCCTGAGCACTGCGCAAGCGGGTGCCCGCCAAGGCATCGGACGCCGGGATTTAGTACCGTTGTTGGGGGAGTGCGGCCGGCCCGCGGACCGGCGGCATCCTTGTCCACCGGATCTCTCATCTGTCCGGACCTCACGAATCGACCGCGGCCGTTGCTTCCGGCTGCCGGCACATGACGCCGCACGTCATGTGCCGTCGTTTCGGGCTGGTCCGAGTGCCATTTGACTCCTACGCCGTGACCGGTTTGGAAGGATGTAAACGTGAGTGCAGCAACGCCGGACGACGGCCACCAGGATCGGCGTGGCAACGCCGACCGCGGTGGCAAGCCCGGTCATGGGCGAGGCGACCGGGGGTACGGCCGGCATGGCGAGGGCGAACCGCACAAGGGTGGTCGAGGCGGCCATCGCTCTGTAGGCGGCGGCCGGGACGAGCGGTCCGGCTTCCGTGGATCCGAACGTGACCGGTATAGCCGCGGTGGCGGCTTCCGGAGCCAATCCGGCCGTTCCGGCGGCGAGCGAGGGGACCAGGGCCGCGGGTATCAGCGCGACGACCGTCCGCGTCGTGATTTCGATCGCGACGACCGTCCGCGTCGGGATTTTGACCGCGATGATCGGCCGCGTCGTGATTTCGAGCGTGGCGATCGGCCGCGTCGGGACTCTGATCGTGACGATCGGCCGCGTCGGGACTTCGAGCGTGGCGATCGGCCTCGTCGGGACTCTGATCGTGGTGACCGGCCGCGTCGGGACTTTGACCGTGGCGAGCGGCGGGGTGGCGGGTATCAGCGCGACGACCGTCCGCATCGGGACTCTGATCGTGGTGACCGGCCGCGTCGTGATTTCGAGCGTGGCGAGCGGCGGGGTGGCGGGTATCAGCGCGACGATCGGCCGCGTCGGGATTTCGAGCGTGGCGAGCGGCGGGGTGGCGGGTATCAACGTGACGACCGGCCGCGTCGGGATTTCGAGCGTGGCGAGCGGCGGGGTGGCGGGTATCAGCGCGACGACCGGCCGCGTCGGGACTCTGATCGTGGTGACCGGCCGCGTCGTGATTTCGAGCGTGGCGAGCGGCGGGGTGGCGGGTATCAGCGCGACGATCGGCCGCGTCGGGACTTTGACCGTGGCGAGCGGCCGCGCGGTGGGTATCAACGTGACGACCGTCCGCGTCGGGACTTTGACCGTGGCGAGCGTGACCGCGATCGATTTGCAGACGACCAGGTCGCAGCACCGCGCCCTGGACGGGATGCCCCGGTCCTCGAAGCCGACATCACCGCCGACGAGCTGGACTCGCAGGTCCGTGCCGAGCTGGTATCGCTGGCTCGACCGGTGGCCGATACCGTGTCCCGGCACTTGGTCGCCGCCGGGCGTTACCTGGACGAGGAACCGGCGCTGGCGCTGGAGCACGCCCTTGCGGCGCGTCGGCTGGCATCCCGCATCGGCGTCGTGCGCGAGGCAGTCGGGCTGGCCGCCTACCACGCCGGCGAGTGGCAGACCGCGGTGTCCGAACTGCGGACCTACCACCGGATGAGCGGGAAGCAGACGCATCTGGCAGTGCTCGCCGACTGCGAGCGCGCGCTGGGGCGACCGGAGCGCGCCATCGACCTGTACCGGACGGTTGAACGCAGGTCCGCCAGCACGTCGGAGGCGATCGAGCTTCTGATCGTCGCGGCTGGTGCTCGTGCCGACATGGGACAGAACGACGCGTCGGTGGCGATGCTGCAGGTTCGCGAACTCACCGCGGATGCGCCGTGGGTCGGGCGTTTGCGGTACGCGTACGCCGATGCACTGCTGTCGGTCGGCCGCCGGGACGAGGCCCGCGATTGGTTCGCCCGCGCGGTCGACGCCGACCCCGAAGGCGAGACGGACGCGGCCGAGCGATTGCTCGATCTCGACGGCATCACGCTGGAGTCGGATGACGAGGGAGATCCGGAACTGGCGCTGCTCATGGCACACGAGGAGTTGGGCGAGCAAGCCGCGACCGAGGCGCCGGCCCAAGGCGCCGAAGCGATTGCCGGTGATGCCGGTGAAGGGACGGCCAGCTCCGGCGCCGACGAGGGCGACAAGCTTGACGATGACAACGGCTTCGATGACGTCGATGACGATGACGATGACGACCTTGACGATGACGACGACTTCGACGACGTCGATGACCTTGATGATGACGATGACCTCGACGTCGACGATGATGATGATCTCGACAATGGTTTCGTGGGCGACGAAGACGACGACGATCTGGACGACGAGGACGATGACGAGGACGACGACGAGACTGGACGACGAGCCCGACGAGCGATCTGGACGACGAGGACGACGGGGACGATTGGGACCTCTACGTGCCGCCGTCCGGCGATTCGGTCAGCGAGGACGCGCCCCACGATCAACGCCCGGGCGGTGCGTGATCACCTCGACGCGCCTGGTTGACCAGTACGACCTGGTCATCTTCGATCTTGACGGAGTCGTCTACCTGGGTCACGATCCCATCCCGGGTGCGGTGGAGGCGCTCAATGGCCTGGCCCGGTCCGGGCCGCCGGTCGCGTACGCGACGAACAACGCCTCCCGCCGCGCCGACGACGTCGCCAACTTGCTGGCCTCGATGGGAGCCGTGGCATCGCCCGCCGAAGTGGTTACGTCGGCCCAGGCGGCGGCACGTCTGATGGCCGACCGGCTGGCACCGGCGAGTGAGGTCCTGGTGGTCGGTGCGCCAGCACTGCACGCCGAGCTGACCGAGGTGGGGCTTACCCCGGTCACCAGCGCCGACCCGCAGCCGGCCGCGGTGGTCCAGGGGTACGCGGCCGATGTCGCCTGGAATCACCTGGCCGAGGCCAGTGTTGCGATCCGACGCGGAGCCTGGTGGGTGGCGACCAACACCGACACGACCCTGCCGTCCGGCCGGGGCCCGCTGCCGGGCAATGGTGCCCTGGTGGCGGCCCTGCGTACCGCGCTGGGACGGTCACCGGACGTGGTGGTCGGCAAGCCCGCGCCGAAGCTGTTCGCGGTCGCGGCAGAGCGCGCGGGAGCTGGTAAGCCGTTGGTCGTCGGCGACCGGCTGGACACCGATGTTGCCGGCGCCAGCCGCGCCGGCATGGACAGCCTCCTGGTGATGACCGGGGTTACCACGCCCGACGACCTGCTGGCAGCACCGGACAGCATGCGACCGACCTGGATCGCCGCCGATCTGCGAGCGTTGACCGATCTCGGCGCTGCGGTACGCGTACCCGCGTCTTCCAGGGACGCGGCCAGGACTGGCGGATGGACCGCGCGGCGATCCGAGGCGGGCGTGGAACTGGATGGCGACGGCCCCGCCGTCGCGGCATTGGCCGCAATCGCGGCGCTGGCCTGGGCGCATGGCGAGCCGGAGGAGATCACGGCTGCGGACGCCGCGGCGGCCCGTGCCTTGAAGAGCCTCGGCCTCGCTGGCTAGATCAGCTTGCGTAGCTTGAGTAGATCGAATGGATTCGCGCTGATCTTCACCCTGCCCGACATGACGGACTTGCCGAGGTCCAGCTTTCCGTCGATCATTGCGACGAGGTCATCGCTGGTGGCGGTCAGCCGGATCTTGGCTCCGGGATCGTTACCGTCGGTGAGGTCGACCAGGCGCCCGTCGACCAGGCGGCCGTGAAACGCGACACCGAGGTCGGAGACGCTGATCGCGATCGGACGGTTAAGGTCAACCTTGCCGGCCACCTCTTCCACGTTCGCGTCCATCCGCGCCGCCAGCTCGTCCAGCGCTGCCCGGCACTCGTCCACAGTGGCCATGGATCTCCCTCGCGTTCGACGGCGCTGGTCAGCGCCCTACGCGGCACGGTACCGCATCGCGTCAGCGGGACCGCCCGGTAGCGTGAGGTCAGGTGCTCGCGGGGCGTGGCAGGCGGTCTCCGATGGAGCCGGGAGATCTGGTACGGCCGGCGTTCGCGAGATACCGACGCGGATGCGCAAGACTTAGGTGATCGGACGTGGTTGACCGAGCCGGGCTCGCTGGAAGCGGATTCGGGCTTCGCGGGTCAGCCACCCAGGCAAGGGCCGGCCGACGACCGGGCGGCAATGGACGGAAAGGGGTCGCGCGGATGGCGCAGAAAGATGCGTGGCGTGCCTACTACGAGCTCGCGCTCGGATTCACCGACACGTCTCGCAAGAAGGCCATGAAGATCATTAAGAACGCGGCGGGCAAGCGTGGCGTTAGCTCTGATCAGCTTCAGGAACTGGTCAACACGGCGATGGCCAACCGGGAGGCCATGTCGCGAATGGTGAAGGTGGAGTTGGATCGCGCACTCGGCCGAGTCGGACTGGCCACCATGGATGAGGTGGACGAGCTGACCAAGCGCGTCCGCGATCTGGAGCGCGAGTTGCGCGAGGCGCAGCAGTCGATGGCCGCGAACGCCGAGCCCGCAGCCACCACCGGAGCGGACCAGCCGGCGAAGGCCGCCACCAAGGCCGCGGGGAAGACGACCGCCAGGAAGACGGCCGCGAAGAAGACCGTGGCGAAGAAGACCGTGGCCAAGAAGGCGGCGGAACCGGGTGCGTCCGAGCCGGCCCATACCGTCTCGGTCGAGCCGGCGGCCGCGACCAGCACCGCCCGGTCCGCACCCGGGAGGTCTGGGGCCGCCAAGAAAGCTCCGGCCAAGAAAGCCACCGCCAAGAAGACCACGGCCGCGACGACCACGGCCAAGAAGGCTACGGCCAAGAAGAGCGCGGCGAAGAAGACGACGGCGAAGAAGACGACGGCGAGGAGGGCCCCGGCCAAGAAGACGGCATCGAACCGGGGCACCGGTGCCGCTGCGGGCAGCGAGTCGTGACGGATCCGTACGGCGGCAACGGCGAGCAGGACGGCAACGCGATCGTTGACCCGGCGCCGGCGTCCGGCCAGTCGGCGGCCGGAGCGGCCGAACGCGTCCAGCGGGCCCTCGATGCCCTCGACGAGATCCGGGAGGTCGCTCCCGCCGATCAGGTAGCGGCCTTCGCCGAGGCGCAGCGAAGCCTCGCCGCGGCCCTGTCGGACATCGGCAACGAATAGCCGATGGCACGTCGAATCCGTCTCGACGCCGAGTTGGTTCGCCGTGGGCTGGCCCGATCACGCGAGCAGGCGGCGCAGCTGGTAGCGGCGGGCCGGGTCGAGGTCCGCGGCACCGTCGCGGCCAAGCCGGCCGCGATGGTCGACCCGGCCGATCCGGTGCTGGTCCGCGGTGACGACCCGGCCATTGGAGTACGTGTCCCGGGGCGGCCACAAGCTGGCCGGCGCCCTGGCGGCGTTCGGCCCGGCCGGGTTGACCGTCACCGATCGTCGCTGCCTGGACGCGGGCGCCTCCACCGGCGGCTTCACCGATGTGCTGCTTCGGGCGGGTGCCCGCGAGGTGGTTGCGGCCGACGTCGGCTACGGCCAACTGGCGTGGTCCATCCGTACCGATCCGCGAGTCCGGGTATTGGACCGCACCAACGTGCGCTCGTTGACCCCGGACGCCATCGGTGGCCCGGTTCAACTCGTGGTCGCCGACCTGTCGTTCATCTCGCTCCGGCTGGTCCTGCCCGCGCTGGCCGGTTGCCTTGAGCCCGATGGTGACCTGTTACCGATGGTCAAGCCGCAGTTCGAGGTCGGCAAGGACCGGGTCGGCTCGGGTGGTGTGGTGCGCGATCCGGGGCTGCGCGCCGAGGCGGTGCTCGATGTGGTCGGTGAGGCGGCTAGCCTCGGACTCGGCTGCGCCGGGGTGGTTACCAGTCCGCTTCCCGGCCCGTCCGGAAATGTCGAGTTCTTCGTCTGGCTGCGGTACGGGCCGGCGCGGCTGGACGCGGCGGCGATCCGGGCGACTGTCGAGGCCGGTCTGAGCGGTGCTGGTGAGGGCATGGTGGCGGGTGCCGGGGAGGGTGGGGCGTGACGCGCGAGGCGCTGCTGGTGACGCACACTGGCCGTAAGCGGAACCGGGAGACGGCCCGTGCGGTCGCCGATGACCTGCGAGCCGCCGGGATCGTGGTCCGGGTTCTTGCCGACGAGGCCGAGGATCTGGATGTCGACGGCGCCGTTTCAGTCAGCGGCCCGAATGCCGCCATGGGGGTGGAGATCGTCTGGGCGCTGGGTGGCGACGGCACCCTGCTTCGGGCCGCCGAGATCGCACGACCGGCGCACGCGCCGCTGTTCGGGATCAATCTCGGCAAGGTCGGCTTCCTGGCGGAGGCCGAGATCGACGATCTCGACCAGGCGGTACGGGACCTGTGCGCTCGTGACTACACCGTTGAGGAGCGCCTCACGCTGGACGTAACGGTGACCCACGACAGCGACGTGATCGCCGAGAGCTGGGCACTCAACGAGGTGACCGTCGAGAAGGCGGACCGGGAACGGATGCTGGAGCTGTTGCTTGAGGTGGATGGCCGGGCGCTGTCCCGGTACGGCTGCGATGGCATCGTGTGCGCGACGCCGACCGGATCCACCGCGTACGCGTTCTCGGCCGGCGGGCCCGTGGTGTGGCCGTCGGTGGAGGCGCTTTCTGGTGGTGCCGATCAGTGCGCATGCTCTGTTCAGCCGGGCGCTGGTCACCGCACCGACATCGACGATCACGATGACGGCCGAGCCGTTCGGCCCGGGCGCGGTGGTCAGCTGCGACGGGCGGCGGGTTTTCGAGGTGCCGCCGGGAGCGGTGACCACGGTGCGCCGCGGCGTGCAGCCGGTCCGTGTGGTACGGCTGCGACCGCGCTCGTTCACCGACCGCCTGGTGGCCAAGTTCGGGCTCCCGGTCAACGGCTGGCGCAATACCTCGGACGGCCTGATATCGCAGCGGCCTCCGGCGCCGTCCTGTCTGCGCCGGACGCCCTGCCATGTGGCGCCGGATGTGGCGCCTCGGGCATGCGGTGCGGTGGCCCGATGTCGCACCGAACGTCTACTGTCTTGAGCTGTGTTGGAGGAGTTGCGCATCGCCGGGCTCGGCGTCATCGAGGACACCACGCTGCCGCTGACGCGCGGGATGAACGTCATCACCGGTGAGACCGGCGCCGGCAAGACGATGGTCGTGACCGGCCTCGGACTGCTGTTCGGCGGCCGGGCCGACGCCGGCGCGGGTGCGGTCCGAACCGGGCCGCGCCACCGTCGAGGGCCGGTTGCGCTTGGCCACCGAGAAGGCCGCCGCGCTGCACGAGCGGGTCAGCGACGCGGGTGCGGAGGTCGACGCCGACGGCAGCCTGCTGCTGTCCCGGACGGTCACCGTCGAAGGCCGGTCCCGGGCGCATGTCGGTGGCCGTGCGGTTCCGGTCGCGATGCTGACCGAACTCGGGCGAGCACGTGCTGGCGGTCCACGGCCAGTCCGACCAGCTGCGACTGCTTCGTCCGAGTGAGCAGCGTGCCGCCCTCGACCGGTTCGCTGGTCCGGACCACGAGAAGCGTCTGGCCCAGATGCGGGAGCAGTTCACCCAGCTGGCGCGCGGTGGCCGAGGACCTGGAGGACCGGCGCCGCAACGCCCGGGCCCGCAGTCAGGAGGCCGACCTGCTGCGGCTGGGACTGGACGAGATCACCCGGGTCGACCCACAGCCGGGCGAGGATGACGCCCTACGCGACGAGGCGCAGCGGCTGGAGCACGCCGAGGGCCTGCGGACCGCGGCACAGGCCGGCTTACCTCTCGCTGGGTGGTGGCGCCGAAACGCCGGACGAAACGCCGGACGCGAACACCCTGCTCAACTCCGCCCGCCGGGCGCTTGAGGCACAGTCCACCGTCGACCCCTCGCTCGGTGACCTGGCTGGGCGCCTGGCCGAGGCGTCGACTCTGGTCACCGACATCGTCGCCGAGCTGAGCGGTTACCTTGCCGCGCTGGAGGCCGACCCGGATCGCCTCGCCACCATCTACGAGCGGCGGGCGGCGCTGCGGGCCTCACGCTGCAATACGCCGAGGATGTCGATGGGGTGATCGCCTGGGCCGAGCGCGCCCGCGACCGCGCTTGCCGACCTGGCCACCTCCGACGAGTTGCTGGACGAGCTCGATCGGGAGCGGGCGAGGCTGGCCGACGTGGTGGCTGGGCTGGCCGCCGACGTGTCGAAGTCCCGCAGCGCGGCCGCGACCCGGTTCTCCGGCGAGGTGACCGTCGAGCTGGCCGGCCTCGCGATGCCGCACGCACGGGTCGAGGTGGTGGTGCTGCCTCGCCCCGCCGGCCGGGGCGAGCCCGCGCTGACCGTCGCGGGGGTGGAGTGCGGCGTTACCGCGGACGGTGCCGACGAGGTCGAGTTGCGGCTGGTCGCACACTCGGGAGCGCCCGCGTTGCCGTTGCAGAAGGGCGCGTCCGGTGGCGAACTGAGCCGCGTGATGCTGGCGATCGAGGTGGTTTTCGCCGGGTCCGGCGGCCCGCCCACGCTGGTCTTCGACGAGGTCGACTCCGGCGTGGGTGGCCAGGCCGCGGTCGAGATCGGCAAGCGCCTGGCCCGGCTGGCCAGGTCCCACCAGGTGCTGGTGGTCACGCACCTGCCGCAGGTGGCGGCGTTCGCCGACCAGCACCTCGTGGTCGCCAAGGACACCAGCGGCGCGGTCACCACCAGTGGTGTCCAGGTGGTCGCCGATACCGACCGATCCCGCGAGCTGGCCCGGATGCTGGCCGGCCTGCCGGACTCGGATCTCGGTATCGCGCACGCCGAGGAGTTGATCGCGGTTGCCGACCGGGAGAAGGCCGGTGGCCACTGACAAGACCGCCCCGCAGGCAATTCGCCGATTAGCGGCCGGTTACGCCCGGTTAGGCCCGCTGACCGGCGCCACCGCGCGCCCGGACAAGTACGCTGTGTGTGCGCCGGGATCGGAACGGTGATCCGAAGAATGAATATGCCGGACTGCCCAGGCGCATGTCGCGCCGGATGATCGCCATCCGGACATGCCAGGATTGGTGACGATGCGCTTACCAACGTTGCGCCGCCCCCGGACCGCCGAGCCGGGAAAGATCAGCGGCATCGCGCGGCTCGACCGGCGTACCAAGCGCCTGGTGGGGCGGCTCCGCCCCGGCGACATCGCGGTGATCGATCATGTCGATTTGGACCGGGTGGCCGCTGATTCCCTGGTGGCCGTCGGAGTGGCGGCCGTGCTCAACGCGAAGCCGTCGATCTCCGGTCGCTATCCCAATCTGGGTCCGGAAGCGCTGATCAACGCCGGGATCACCCTAATTGATGATCTTGGTGAGGACCTCTTCCGGAACCTGCGTGAGGGCGACCAGGTCCGGATCGAAGGCGATGCGATCTTCATCGGCGACGCCAAGATCGCCAGTGGGCAGCGTCAGGACGCCGGAGTCCATCGGCACCGCGATGACCGATGCCCGGGAGGGCCTGTCCGTCCAGCTGGAAGCGTTCGCCGCCAACACCATGGAGTACCTGAAGCAGGAGCGCGATCTGCTGCTCAACGGCATCGGGGTGCCGGACGTCGCCACCAAGATCGCCGGTAAGCACGCCCTGATCGTGGTGCGTGGCTACGACTACAAAGAAGATCTTGACGTGCTGCGGCCGTACCTGCGGGAGTTCAAGCCGGTGCTGATCGGCGTGGACGGCGGCGCCGATGCCCTGGTCGAGGCCGGCTACACGCCAGACATGATCATCGGGGACATGGACTCGGTCACCGACGACGTGCTGCGGTGTGGGGCCGAGATCGTCGTGCACGCGTACCCGGACGGGCGTGCCCCGGGCCTGACCCGGGTCAAGCAGCTTGGCCTGTCCGCGCTTACCTTCCCGGCGGCGGCGACCAGCGAGGACATCGCGATGCTGCTGGCCGACGAGAAGGGCGCGACCATGATCGTCGCGGTCGGCACCCATGACACCCTCACCGAATTCCTGGACAAGGGCCGCGGTGGGATGGCCTCCACGTTCCTGACCCGGTTGAAGATCGGCGGTAAACTCGTCGACGCCAAGGGGGTGAGCCGGCTTTACCGCCAGACCATTTCCGGTTCGGCGCTGTTCCTCCTGCTGCTCACGGCCATCGCCGCCATGGCCGCCGCCGTGGCGGTCTCGACCGTGGGACGCACCTATCTGACCCTGCTCGGCGAGTGGTGGGACGGACTGATCTTCTCCATCCAAAGGCTGTTCTAGTGATCAACTTTCGATATCACGTCGTGTCGCTCGCGGCGGTATTCCTGGCGCTCGCGATCGGGCTCGTGGTCGGTACGTCCGCCCTGAACGGTGTGGCCACCGACGAGCTCAATCGCCGGGTCAATCAGCTGACCAAGGAGAACTCCCAGTACCGGGACCGGATCGACAGCCTGGAGAACGAGGCCGGCCAGCAGGAGTCGTTCGCGGTGGCCGCCGCGCCCGGCCTGCTCGCCGGCAAGCTCGCCGGGCGCCGGGTGGTGCTGGTCTCGATGCAGCAGTCGGCCAGCTACGTCGATGACATGGCCAACATGCTCGACCTGGCCGGTGCCAAGATCACCGGCAAGGTCGAGATAGAGGACACCTTCGTCAACCCGGCCAGCAACGACTCCCTGCTGGATCTCGCCGCGACGACCCTCAACGCCACCACCATCAGCGGCCTGCCGGCCAACAGCGACGGGGTGGAGACCTCCAGCGCGCTGCTCGCCGCCGTGCTGCTCGATCGCGTACCGGCGGTACCGCCGGACACGATGACATCGGTACTGAAGGCGTACGAGGAGATGAAGTACATCGTCATCGACGGTGACGTGAGCGCGCCGGCCGAGGCGGTCGTGATCGTCGCGACGGCGCCTTACACCGACAAGGACGCGGCGGCCGAGAACACCAACACGGTTACCTTGGTCGACCAGTTCGACAAGGCCGGCCCGTTGGTGGTCGGCGCTCCCGGCGACGCCGGTGCCGGGAACATCATCGGCTCGGTAACCGGCGACGCGGCGCTGTCCAAGACCGTTTCGACGGTCGACAACATCAACACGCCGCAAGGCCGGATCGCCGCCACGCTGGCGCTCAACGAGCAGCTGGTGCTCGGCAAGACCGGCCACTACGGCAACTCATCCAGCGCCTCGTCCATGCTTCCGAAGCTGCCGTGATGCGGGCCCGCACGATGGCCGGCCGGGCCCTCCTGATCGGGCTCGGCGCCGCCGCCGCGCGCGCCGGGATGGCCGCGGTGCCACGGACGCCCGGCAGGGAAAACCTGGAGCGCACCAACTTTCACGGCCGCACCGTGAACCTGGGCGGCGGGCTGGCGCTGGCCGCCGCGGCTACGGTCACGGCCGCGGCCGGGTCGGCCACGCCGGCCGGCGCCGGCGCCGCGCTGCTGGCCGGCGGCGTCTCCGGGGCGGTCGGACGTTATGACGACGTGGTCGGTGCCCGCCCGGATCAGAAGGCCGCCAAGGGTTTTCGCGGTCACCTGTCCGCGCTACGGGACGGCAAGATCACCAGTGGCCTGGTGAAGATCGCCGGTGTCGGTGCCGCCGCGCTCGGTGCCGCAGCCCTGGCCGAGACCGAATCCCGAAAGCGCCGTGGCCGGGCGGGTCGCCTCGTCAACGTCGTGCTGGGTGCCGGCGTCATCGCTGGGACCGCCAACCTGGTCAACTTGCTGGATCTGCGTCCCGGGCGGGCGCTGAAGGCGGGCTTGATCGTGTCGGCGCCGCTGCTGGCTGGCCCGTCCGGGGGTGCCGTCGCCGGCCCGGCCGGCGCCGCCGCCGCGTTGCTTCCGCCGGATCTCGACGAGCAGATCATGCTCGGTGACGCCGGGGCGAACTCGCTGGGAGCCCTGATCGGCCTGGCCGCGGTGCGGGGTGGTGGGCCGGTGCGCCGGGCCGCCATCCTGGCCGGCCTGGCCGCGCTCACGGCAGCAAGCGAAAAGGTCAGCTTCACGAAGGTGATCGAGGCGACACCGGGTTTGCGCGAACTGGACGCGCTTGGTAGACGTACCGATCATGTCGACGACACCGGCCCCATCCCTCGATCCCGCGGCTGACCGTGCGGTGACCGCGGGGGGCCGGGCGCGCTTTGCCGGCGCGGCCGCGATGATCGCCGGGCTCACCATCGCCAGCCGGATAGTCGGGTTCGGCCGGACCCTGGTTCTCGGCCATGTCGCCGGTGCCGGCAGCGACATCACGAACGCGTACCTGACCGCCAACCTGGTACCGAACATCATCTTCGAGATCGTCGCCGGCGGCGCCCTGGCGGCACTGGTCGTGCCGCTGGTCGCGGGAGCGATCAATCGGGCCGACCGGGCGGGCGTCGCCCGGACCGGTTCGGCGCTGCTCACCTGGGTGCTGAGCATCCTGATCCCGGTCGCCGCGGTGGTCGCCGTCGCGGCCGGCCCGATCATCCGCCTCGCCGGCATCGGCAGCGCCGTACAGGCATCCGCGGCGGTGCCGATGCTGCGGGTGTTCGCGATCCAGATACCGCTGTACGGCGTGGCCATCGTGCTCGGCGGGCTGCTTCAGGCACATCACCGGTTCGCCTGGCCGGTGCTCGCGCCGCTGCTGTCCAGCGTGGTGGTGATCGCCGCCTACGTCGTGTACGGCGTCGTGGTACCGGCCGGAACCGATCTGCCCGAGGTCAGCCAGGCCGGGCGCGACATCCTGGCGATCGGCACCACGCTCGGCGTTGCGGTCTTGGCGCTGTGCCTGGTGGTGCCGATCTGGCGGATGGGCCTGCGGTTGCGTCCGACGTACGCGTTCGACACCGGCATCGGCGCCAAGGTGCGCAGCCTGGCCTGGGTCGGTGTGGTCACCGTCGCGGCCCAGCAATTGACCCTCTTCCTCGCCGTTCATCTGGTCAACGCCGCCTCGGAGACCCAGGTGTTCGTGTTCACGCTGGCGCAGACGGTGTACCTGGTGCCGTGGTCGGTTCTCGCGCTGCCGGTGGCGACGTCGGTCTACCCGACGCTGGCGCGGTCCTACGAGGCCGGAGACGAGCCGACGTACCAGGGCACGCTGGCACCGGCGACCCGTACCGTGCTGATGTTGTCATCGCTCGGCGCGGCGGCGATGATCGGCGCCGCCGAACCGATGGCACGTGTGTTCCGCGCGACCAGCCAGTCCCTCGATACCGGCGCGATGACCGCCGCGCTGGTCGCGTTCGCGCCCGGCCTGCTCGGGTACGGGCTGTTCGCACTGCACTCCCGGGCCCTGTACGCCCGGCACCAGAACCGGTACGCGGCGGTCGCGACGCTCGCCGGATGGGGGGCCGTCGCACTCGGGTCGGTCCTGCTCGCGGTGATCCTGCCCACGGCCGACCGGGTGACCGCGGTGACCGTGGCCAACAGCGCCGGCATGGTGGTGCTCGGCGCGGTGCTCCTGGTGATCCTGGCCCGGCGCGCGGGCCGGGGAGCGCTTTCCGGCGTCGGCCGGGCCGTGCTGGCGTCGGTCGCCGCAGGTAGCGTTGCCGCTGTCGGTGGATTGGCGGTCCGGGCCCCGCTGCCGGCCGACCCCGGCGTCGCCGGTCAGATCGGCTTGGGCATGCTGTCCGGTGTCACCGTCGTCGTCGTGTTCATCGCCGTCGCCGGGGTGATCGACCGGCGCGATCTGCGGCCGCTGGCGGCGCGCGCGGCGGGGATGATCGGACTGCGCCGGCGCCCGGGCTCCGGCCCGACAGAACGAAAGCGTCAAACGGGGTGAAGGAGGGCGGTGTGGCATCACCGGTGCTGGGTCCCGTACCCGAACCCGGCACGGCCGTGCGGTCGGGACGTCCGCGGGTCAGCCTGGTTCTGGCCTCAAGCACCGGCGGCATCGGCCGGCACGTGGCATCCCTGACGGCCGGGCTGGTGGCGCTCGGGGCCGCGGTGACCGTCCATGGACCGGACGCGACCGGGCGTCAGTTCGGCTTCGCCGATCTAGGCGCCGAGTTCCGGCCGCTGGAGATACCGGCGAGCCCGCAACCCGGCGATCTTCGCGCGGTGCGTGCCTTGCGCCGTGACCTGATCGACTGTGAGGCGGAGATCGTTCACGCGCACGGCCTCCGGGCCGGCCTGGTCGCCGGATGGGCGTTGCGAGAGGGCACCCCGCTCGTGGTGACCTGGCACAACGCCGTGCTCAGCCAGGGGCTGCGCGCCCGCGCGTACCACCTGCTGGAGCGCCGGGTGGCCCGGATGGCCGACGTGACCCTGGGCGCCTCCACCGATCTGGTGGAGCGCGCCATCGATCTGGGTGCGCGGGACGTGCGGTTGGGTGCGGTCGCCGCGCCGACGCTGCCGGCCCCGGCCCGCACGGCCGCCTCCGTGCGAACGGAGATTGGGGTGGATGACGGTGCGCCGCTGATCCTGAGCGTCGGCCGGCTGCATCCGCAGAAGGGCTATGACACGCTGGTCGCCGCCTCCGCACGGTGGACCAACCGGCGTCCGGTCCCGACGGTCGCGATCGCCGGAACCGGGCCGTCCTACCTGGCGCTGGCGGCGCAGATCTCCGACATCGGCGCGCCGGTCGTCCTGCTCGGGCACCGGCCGGACATCGCCGACCTGCTGGCCGCGTCCGACCTGGCGATCGTCAGCAGCGTCTGGGAGGCCCGCCAGTTGTTCGCCCAGGAGGCGCTGCGAGCCGGCGTGCCGCTGGTGTCGACGGCCGTCGGCGGCCTGCCGGAGCTGCTTGGCGATGGCGCGTTGCTGATCCCGCCGGGCGACATCGACGCGCTGGACGCCGCGGTCACCGGCCTGCTCGACGACGACGGTGCCCGTCGCCTGCTCGTCAAGGCCGGATCCGACCGGGCGCTGACCTGGCCGACCGATGCCGACACGGTGAGCCAGGTCAGCGATGTGTACCAGGAGCTGCTTGATCGCGCGGTCGCCGGCGGCGAGGCCGCCGCCAGCGAGGTCGGCAGCTCCGGGCCGAGCGGCACCGATGGTGGCGGCCACCGTTGACCGTGATCCGCCGCCTGGCACCGTACGCGGTAGCCGCCGTCGTCGCGGTAGCCGCGATCGCCGGGCTCATGTGGCGTCCCCCGAAAGCGCCGCAGGCGTACCGGGCCAGCTATGTCGTGGTGGCCGGCGCAGCCGGGCTGCGCTGGGACGACATCGAACGCCGCCGACACGCCGACCTTGTGGGCGCTGGCACGCCGGGACGGGATCGCGGCGCTGTCGGTCCGGTCGGCGCACAAGCCGACGTGCCCGGCTGACGGCTGGGTGACACTCGGCGCCGGGGACTACGCGGTCGTACCCCGGACAGCGCCATCGAGGGATGCCCGCCGTTGAATGCCGCTGTGCAGACCAAGTCCGGCGGTGGGGCCACCCTGACCGACCAGCCGGGCGTGGTGGCCACCAACGCCAGCACCAGCTATCAGGCCAAGCCGGGGGCGCTCGCCGAGGCGGTCCGGTGCACGGTCGCCATCGGCGACGGCGCCGCCATCGCCGCGGCCCGGCCACTTGGGCGCATCGACCGGTACGCCAGCAAGCTCCCCAGCAATCCGGCCGGCCTGTTGAGCGCCTGCACGCTGTCCATCGTGGACCTGGGTACGGTCGAGCGCGGTCGATTCGGTCAAGCGGGCGGCGCAGGTACGCACGGTGGACGCGCATCTGGCCGCGGTGGTCGCGGCCCGCCCGGACAACTCGCTGCTGCTGGTCGCGGGCCTGTCCGACACCGACGCGTCCTCGCGGCTGCACGTCGCGATCGCCGACGGCCCGGGGTACGGCAGCCGGTGGCTCACCTCCAGTGGTACCGGCCGGAGCGGGTACGTGCAGTTGGTCGATCTGGCCCCGACCATCCTGGCCGCGCTGGGCCGCACCGTCCCGGTCAGGCTCATGCGGGGTACCCAGATTCTGCGCGGCTCGGCACGCCCGGCCGACCCGGCCGCGGCCGTGGCCCGGCTGTCGGATGCCGACCGCGAGGCGAAGGTCGAGCGTGACGTCGGGACCTGGTTCTACTGGGCTCTCTTGATGTTCGAGACGATCATGATGATCGTCAGCGTCCCGTTGCTGCGCCGGGCCCGTCGCTCGGCGGAGCCGCACGGCCCTCCGCCGGTCGCGCCGGGGCGGGTACGCGCGGTCGAGTGGGCGCTGATGTCAGGTGCCCTGGCGATTCCTTCGGCGATGCTGATCGACGTCGTTCCGTGGTGGCGATTCGCCCTGCCGGGGCTGCTGTTCGCCGTTCTGACCCTCGCGGTGACGGCCGGTGCCGCGGCCGGGGTGCTGTACGGCCCGTGGCGGGCTACGGCGCTTCGTCCGGTGCTCGCCGCGGCGACGTTCGTGTCACTGGTAGTCGGCATCGACGTCGTCACCGGATCGCACCTGCAGCTCAACGGCGTGGCCGGCTACGCGGCCGCGGATGGGACACGGTACGCCGGCATCGGGCCGGTGGCACTCGGGGCATTCATCGTGGGCGGCCTGATGGTCGCCGCCTGCGCCGCCCAGATGTTCACGGATCGGCGCTGGCGAGCGGCGCTGGTGGCGGCGACCGGCGGGGTGGCGATCATCATCGTGGGTTCTCCGTACCTCGGCGCCGATGCCGGTGGAGCGGTCGCGCTGACGGCCGGGGTGTGCGTGGCCGCGGTGATCGCCACCGGCGGGTGGCTCACGTTCGCGCGGCTTTTCTGGGCGACGATCGCCGGTCTGGTGGTGCTGATCGGGTTCGCGATGCTGGATGTGCGGCGGCCGGTCGGCGAGCGGGGCTCGATCGGGCGGTTCCTTACCCAGCTGCATCAGGGCGTCGCCGGAGCGGCGATACGGCAGACCGCTTCCAACGATGTCGTCGCTACCCTGTCCAACCCGCTGAACCTGCTGATCGTGGTCGTGATCCTGGCCAACGTTCTGGTCCTCATCAAACCGTGGGGCGGCTTGATGCGCCTGTTCGGCCTGTACCCGGCGGTCCGTGGCGTGATGACCGGCATCGCCGTGGCGTCGACGCTGGCCGGGCTGCTTGACGGTGCCGGCCTGACCACCGCGGCGGCCGCGGCGGCGGTGACGCTGCCGCTGGTGACGATCGCGTGCCTGCGAGTACTCGATCACGCCGACGACCGGACCGTGGCCCGGGTGGAGCCGATGCCGATCGGCCGGCCGGATTGGCCGGAGGCGGTGACCGGTCGGCGATGACGGTGTCGTGATGTCCGCCGCGGTCTTGCATGCCGGTGGGCCGGGATGCCGCTGGTACCGCGCCACCGCAACGGATCGGCTCTGTCAGTGACGTGACATACGCGAACCGGCGGGCGCCTGCGAGCGGTTTAGCACTGACGTGTTACTGTGAAATCCCGTGGATACGTGATCGTTTTCGAATGAAGATCACGTTTCGCAGCTGGAGCAGCACTGGTAGCTGGAGCGAGAGCGGCAGCCGCCAGCTGGCGCTGCCGGACGGATCGCGGTTGGCGATCTGAACAGACGACCACGGGAGCAAATGTTGGTGCCATCGGCTCGGACGACCAAACACATCTTCGTCACCGGAGGCGTCGCCTCCTCACTGGGCAAGGGACTCACCGCGTCCAGCCTCGGCAATCTGCTCAGCGCGCGGGGCCTGCGGGTGGCCATGCAGAAGCTCGACCCCTACCTCAACGTCGATCCGGGCACCATGAACCCGTTCCAGCACGGTGAAGTGTTCGTCACCGACGACGGTGCCGAGACCGACCTGGACGTCGGGCACTACGAGCGGTTCCTGGACCGGGAACTGTCCGGAAAGGCCAACGTCACCACCGGTCAGATCTACTCGGCGGTCATCGCCAAGGAGCGGCGCGGGGAGTACCTCGGCGATACCGTCCAGGTCATTCCGCACATCACCAACGAGATCAAGGCGCGCATCCGCTCCATGGGTGATCCGGACGACGATGGTCGTGCTCCCGACATCGTCATCACCGAGGTCGGCGGCACCGTGGGCGACATCGAATCGCTGCCGTTCCTGGAGGCGATCCGCCAGGTCCGCCACGACATCGGCCGGGACAACTGCTTCTACCTGCACGTGTCGCTCGTTCCATACCTGGCGCCATCCGGTGAGCTGAAGACCAAGCCGACCCAGCACTCGGTGGCGGCGCTGCGCAACATCGGTATCCAGCCCGACGCCCTGGTCTGCCGGTCCGACCGGGAGATCCCGGACTCGCTCAAGCACAAGCTGTCGCTGTACTGCGATGTGGACCGGGAGGCCGTGGTGGCGGCTCCGGACGCGCCCAGCATCTACGACATCCCGAAAGTGCTGCATCGCGAAGGGCTCGACGCGTACGTGGTGCGCCGGCTCGGGTTGTCCTTCCGGGACGTCGACTGGACCCGGTGGGACGATCTGCTGGACCGCGTGCACTATCCGAAGCACCAGGTCACCGTCGCGCTCGTCGGAAAGTACGTCGACCTGCCGGACGCGTACCTGTCGGTGTCCGAGGCGGTGCGCGCAGCCGGGTTCGCCAACCGGGCCCGGGTCGCCCTGAAATGGGTACCCAGCGATGAGTGCATCAGCGACACCGGCGCCGCGGCGGCGCTGGCCGACGTGGATGGCGTGGTGATTCCGGGCGGGTTCGGCGTGCGCGGGATCGAGGGCAAGATCGGGGCGATCCGGTACGCCCGGGAAAACGGGATCCCGACGCTCGGCCTGTGCCTCGGGTTGCAGTGCATGACCATCGAGGTGGCCCGTCACCTGGCCGGCCTGGAAGGCGCCAACTCGACCGAGTTCGACGAGCAGGCCGCACATCCGGTCATCGCTACCATGCCGGACCAGGCCGACATCGTCGCGGGCAAAGGCGACATGGGCGGCACCATGCGCCTCGGCGGTTACCCTGCGGTCCTCGACCCCGGCTCGATCGTCGCGTCCGTCTACGGTACGACCGAGGTCGATGAGCGTCACCGGCATCGATTCGAGGTCAACAACGCCTACCGCGACGTGCTGCAGAAGGCGGGGCTGAACGTCTCCGGCACCTCCCCGGACGGGCGGCTCGTCGAGTTCGTCGAACTGGATCGGGCGATGCATCCGTACTTCGTGGCCACCCAGGCCCACCCGGAGCTGAAGAGCCGGCCGACCGCCGCACACCCGCTGTTCGCCGGTCTGATCACCGCGGCGCTCGCGTACGCGGACCGGAACATGCTGCCGGTTGAGGTCGAGGAGGAGACCGTCGCGTGAGGGTTCCGGATACTGGCGACCTGCCGGTTGCCACCCCCGACGCCGCCTACCAGGTGGTCGAGCGCAAGCAGCGGTTCCACGGGCACATGTTCGATGTCGTCACCGACACGGTGACCATGCCCGATGGCGCGGTCGTCGATCGCGACTTCATGATCCACGTCGGCGCGGTCGGAGTGGTGGCAATCGATGCCGAGTACCGGATCGCACTGGTCCACCAGTACCGGCACCCGGTCGGGGCGTTCCTGTGGGAGCTACCGGCCGGACTGATCGACGTCGAGGGCGAACCGTTGCTCGACGCCGCGGCCCGGGAACTGGCCGAGGAGGCCGACCTGATCGCGGCGGATTGGCAGCTCCTGGTCGACCTGCACACCACTCCCGGCGCGTCCAGTGAGGTGATCCGCCTGTTCCTGGCTCGCGGCCTGCGGCCGGTACCGGCCGATCAGCGCCACCGGCGCGAGCACGAGGAGGCCGATTTGACGGTCCGCATGGTGCCGCTCGATGAGGCGCTCGACATGGTCTTCCGGGGCGAGATCACCAACGGTCCGGCGATCGCCGGGCTGGGCGCCGCGGCGGTCCTGCGCGACCGGGGGTGGCCGGATCCGGTACGCAAGATCGACGCGGAGTTGCCGCCCCGGCAGTCCTGAGTGCCGGGCTGGCCGCGCGGCCGGGCCCGGCCGTCCCGGCACGCGCGAGGCCGACAGGCGGGCAACACCATGTCAAGGACTGAACCCGGCACCTTACGTTGTGTCCGGTGCGTTCGATCATGCCCGGAAAATAGACTTTGGTAGGCGGCTCACGTGGTCCGTCCGGTGCACCGTCGCGCCGACGCGTGGGGGTCAGAATATGCCTAACCAGAGGGGTCATCGTGAAGGTCGGAATTCCCCGCGAAGTCAAGAACCACGAGTACCGCGTGGCCATCACGCCGTCGGGCGTGCACGAACTCAAGCGCCACGGCCATGACGTCTTCATCGAGACCGGCGCCGGCCTCGGTTCCTCGCTCACCGACGAGGAGTTCGCCCACGCGGGCGCCAAGATCCTCGGTCACGCCGACGAAGTCTGGGGTACCGCCGATCTGGTCCTCAAGGTCAAGGAGCCGATCGCCGAGGAGTACCACCGGATGCGAGAGGGTCAGACCCTCTTCACCTACCTGCACCTGGCCGCGTCGAAGGCGTGCACGGACGCGCTGATCGACCGCAAGGTGACCGGCATCGCGTACGAGACGGTGGAACTCGCCGACCGGACCCTGCCGCTGCTGGCGCCCATGTCCGAGGTGGCCGGCCGCCTGGCGCCCCAGGTCGGCGCGTACCACTTGATGCGTGCCGCCGGCGGGCGCGGCGTGCTGATGGGCGGAGTGCCGGGCGTACGCCCCGCGAACGTCGTCGTCATCGGCGGCGGCGTCTCCGGCCACAACGCGACCACGATCGCGCTCGGCATGCAGGCCAACGTCACCCTGCTCGACAAGAGCATCAACAAGCTCCGCCAGCTCGACGCCATCTACCAGGGCAAGCTCACCACGGTCGCGTCCAACGCGTACGAGATCGAAAAGGCGGTCCTGGAAGCCGACCTGGTGATCGGTGCGGTCCTGGTGCCCGGCGCCAAGGCCCCGACCCTGGTCTCCAACGACCTGGTGTCCCGGATGAAGCCGGGGAGCGTGCTGGTGGACATCTCGATCGACCAGGGCGGCTGCTTCGAGGACTCGAAGCCGACCACCCACGACGATCCCGTCTACACGGTGCACGACAGCGTCTTCTACTGCGTCGCGAACATGCCGGGCGCGGTGCCGCACACCAGCACGTACGCGCTGACGAACGTGACCCTGCCGTACGCCGTCGAGCTGGCCAACTACGGCTGGCGAGAGGCGCTCAAGCGGGACGACGCGCTCGCTCTGGGCCTCAACACGCATGACGGTCACGTCACCTACGGCCCGGTAGCCGAGGCTCACGGCATGCCGCACGTCGCGCTGGAAGACGTGCTCGCTTAGCCTGGACCGATAGCCAGGGATCTTGACGACAGCGCGGCGGGCGGCTCGGTGGAGCCGTCGGCCGCGCTGACGCGTGTCGTGCGCACCTATCTGGACCACCTCACCGTCGAGCGGGCGCTATCGGCGAACACGCTCGCGGCCTACCGCCGCGACCTTTACCGGTACTTGGGCTTCCTCGCGCGCCACGGGGTCACGTCGCTGGATCAGGTGAATACTCGCCAGATCGCCGGTCATCTGGCCGATCTGCGGACCGGCGATGCGGACCGCGCGCCGTTGGCGGCCACGTCCGCGGGCCGGGCGGTCAGCGCCGTGCGTGGGCTGCACCGGTTCGCGGTGCGCGAAGGGCTGGTGGCCGACGATCCGAGCCGCGACGTGGTACCGCCGGCACCGCCGAAGCGGCTGCCGAAGGCGCTGCCGGTCACCGATGTGATCGCGCTGCTGGAGGCGGCCTCGGACCCGGAGCCGCTGGGGCTGCGCGACCGGGCGCTGCTGGAGTTCCTGTACGGCACGGGTGCGCGCATCTCCGAGGCGGTGGGCCTGGCTCGCGATGACCTCGATCTCGCCGGCCGGATCGTCACGCTGCGCGGCAAGGGCGGCAAGGTCCGGCTGGTGCCGCTTGGCGGCTACGCCGTCACCGCGCTGGAGGCGTACCTGGTACGGGCCCGGCCGGGGCTGGCCGAGGCCGGCCGGGGGACCGCGGCGGTGTTCCTGAACGCCCGTGGCGGCCGGTTGTCCCGGCAGTCCGCGTGGACGATCCTGCGGCGCGCGGCGGCGTCTGCCGGGCTGGACGCCACCCGCCTGTCGCCGCACACGCTCCGCCACTCGTACGCCACGCACCTGCTCGATGGCGGCGCTGACGTGCGAGTCGTGCAAGAGCTTCTCGGGCACGCCTCGGTCACCACCACGCAGGTGTACACGCTCGTCACGGTCGACCGGCTGCGCGAGGTGTACGCGACCACGCACCCACGTGCGCGTGCGTAGCGGGGGCTCTATTCCGGGATGCCGGTTGAGCCAAGGCTCCGGGCGGTGTCGCCGGTATGGCAACGCGCCGGTCCACAGGGGACCGCGCGCATTCGGCACGAGACGCGCGTACCGGCAAATGCCTTTAAATCACTCATATTCCGTCTACTTCGACCGATTGACGGTACGTCGTGCTGCTCGTACGCTCTGTGCGCGGCGCGGCAGGCGTGCCCACATGCAAACACGCGGGCTCACGGTAGCGTGTGCGGGGCGCTGGGGTGTCGTAGAGTCAATGACATCGCGTGCTCCTGAGTTGGCGTAACAGAGCATTGCGGGCGACGGCGCCACCGCCGTTGGGAGGGGCGTAACGGACCATGCCAGGGATCGACGAGCAAGCCGAGAAATGGACGTCGCAGATGCGCGCGGAGCAGTCCGCGTTGGATCTGGGCGCCGAACTCGGCCCCGCCGACCCGACCGCCCTCACCGCCCGCCGCCCGATCGAGGCGCCGATGCCGATCGACCGGCACGGCCCGGCGCGCATCATCGCGATGGCGAACCAGAAGGGCGGCGTCGGAAAGACCACCACCACGATCAACCTCGGCGCGGCGCTCGCCGAGTACGGCCGCCGGGTGCTCCTGGTCGATTTCGACCCACAGGGCGCGCTCTCGGTGGGTCTCGGTATCAAGGCGCACAACCTGGATCTGTCGATCTACAACCTGCTGATGCAGGACGACCTGACGATCCAGGACATCCTGGTCAAGACGAACGTCGACGGCCTGCACCTGCTGCCGGCCAACATCGACCTGTCGGCCGCCGAGATCCAGCTGGTCAACGAGGTGGCCCGGGAGATGGCGCTGGCCCGGCTGCTGCGACCGGTCCTGAAGGAATATGACTTCATCCTGATCGACTGCCAGCCGTCCCTCGGTTTGCTCGCCCTGAACGCGCTGACCTGCGCTCACGGTGTTCTGGTCCCGCTGGAATGCGAGTTCTTCTCGCTGCGCGGGGTCGCGCTGCTGCTGGACACCATCGACAAGGTTCGGGAGCGGCTGAACTTCGATCTGGAACTCGAGGGCATCCTCGCCACCATGTATGACAGCCGCACCACCCACTCCCGCCAGGTTCTGCAGCGGGTCGTCGAGGCCTTCGGCGACAAGGTGTACCAGACGGTGATCACCAAGACGGTGAAGTTCCCGGAGTCAACGGTCGCCGGCGCCCCGATCACGTCGCTCGACCCGGCCGGTTCCGGCGCCCGGAACTACCGGCAGCTTGCCCGCGAGGTCATCGCCGCGCAAGCCGCGCGTCAAGCTGGCTGATCCACCGTATAAATTCACAGGGTGAGTGTGTCTGCGGAGGCTCCGGATGCGCGTCCGGCTGCCCCGGACGGAGCCGAGGCCGGCGTCGGCGCCACGGGTGCCGCCGGACCGGACCCGGCCGGCGTCGCCGCTGATGTGTTGCGGTCCGGCGATGCTTTACAGCCCGGCGACGCTTCACAGTCGGGCGCCGCCTTGCAGTCCGGCGGCGAGGCGGACACCTCCGGGTTCCAGGTCCGGCTCACCAACTTCACCGGCCCGTTCGACCTGCTCCTGCAGCTGATCGGCAAGCACAAGCTGGACGTGACCGAGGTCGCCCTGCACAAGGTGACCGACGAGTTCATCGCCTACATCCGGGCCATGGGCGACGCCTGGGATCTGGACGAGGTGAGCGAGTTCCTGGTCGTCGCCTCCACGCTCCTGGACCTGAAAGCGGCGCGGCTGCTGCCGGCCGCCTCGGTCGAGGACGAGGAGGACCTGGCCCTGCTGGAAGCACGGGATCTGCTGTTCGCGCGCCTGCTGCAGTACCGCGCGTACAAGGAGGCGGCGCAGGCGCTGATGCAGCTGGAACTGAGCGGAGCGCGCCGCTACCCGCGGTCGGTGACCCTGGAGCCGCAGTTCGCCGAGGCGCTGCCCGACCTGGTCCTCGGCATCGGTCCACAGCGGCTGGCACAGCTCGCCGCCAAGGCGATGACGCCGAAGAAGCCGCCGATCGTCTCGGTTGATCACATCCACATGGTGCGGGTGAGCGTGCGGGAGCACGCCGCGCTGCTGCGGCGGAAGCTGATCGAGGCACGAACCGCGACATTCCGCACACTGTGTGGCGACTGTCAGTCGACACTTGAGGTGGTAGCCCGGTTCCTCGCCCTGCTCGAGCTCTACCGTGAAGGTTTGGTCGCCTTCGAGCAGATACAGGCGCTCGGCGAACTCACCGTACGGTGGACCGGATCCGACGAGGTGGCCTCGGACCTGGAGATGGACGAGTACGGTGACGAGCCATCGGCCGAGGAGCCACCGGCCGGCGGGAGCGCCGACGCTGGTGCCGAGGTACCCGTGGGGGCGGGCGCCTCGGCCGGGAATGAACCTGGCGACGGGGCCGCTCCTGAGGGAGCGCCCAACCTATCGGGGGGAGTGGACGATGAGTGAGGAAGGCAGGCTGGAGGATTCGCTGGCCTCCTGGGTGCCACCGTGGCAACGGGTGACGAAGCCGGAGCCGACGGGCCCGGCCGCCCCGGACGCGGGCGCCGGCGATTCGGATGCCGGCGATTCGGACGGCAGTGACGCTTTCGGCGGCGACGCCCACGGTGGTGACGCTTACGGTGGCGACCCGGGCGAGGCCGAGGCTGCCGATCGTGATGAGGCGATTGATGAGGCGGCCGATCTCGCCGCCGTGACCGACCATGGTGCGCCCGCGCCGCTCGACGAGCAGTCCGGCGAGATCGTGGACACCCTGGAGGATCTCGCGTACGCGCCAGACGAGGGTGGTGACGGCGACGACGAGCCGCAGCGCCCGGAGACCGATATCGCGACCGGCCAAGACTGGCACGGCGCGAGGCTGGTCGATGAAGATGTGACCGGCGGGGACGAGGACGACGAGCCGCAGCGCCCGGAGACCGACATCTGGCCCGGATCGGCCGCACCCGATCTTGACCGGCTATCTCAGGCGGCGACCGGCGGCGGCAGTGACGAAGACGAGCCGCAGCGCCCGGAGACGGATGTGGCGGGCATGGAAGCCGGCGACGAGGGCCTGACCCGGCCGGCCGACCTGCGCGGGGCCATCGAGGCGATCCTGATGGTTGTCGACGAGCCGGTCGGCGACGACGTGCTCGCCGGTGTCCTGGACGTGACGACCGGCGAGGTGATCGACGAACTGATCGCCCTGGCCGCCGATTACGACGCCGCCGGGCGAGGCTTTCAGTTGCGGAGGGTGGCCGGTGGCTGGCGCCTGTATACGCGCGCGGAGTTCTCCGCGTACGTCGAGAGGTTCGTCCTGGACGGCCAGTCCGTTCGCCTCACGCAGGCCGCGCTGGAGACGCTTGCGGTAGTCGCCTACCAGCAGCCGGTCACCCGCTCACGCATGGCCGCGATCCGCGGCGTCAGCTGCGACGGCGTGGTGCGCACGCTGGTCTCCCGTGGGCTGATCGAGGAGTGCGGTACTCAGCCGGAGTCGGGCGCGTACCTTTACCAGACCACCCAGATGTTCCTGGAGAAGCTCGGGCTCGACTCGCTCGAGGATCTGCCACCACTAGCCCCATTCCTCCCTGACGACGTGAACGGACTGGTTGATGCCGAACGGTAGAGACGACTACCGCGAGCGCCCCCGTGGCACCAAGCTCGCCGACCTCGGATCCGGCGAGCGCCTGCAGAAGGTGATGGCGGCGGCCGGGATCGGCTCCCGCCGCGCATCCGAGGAGCTGATCGCCGCCGGACGGGTCACGGTCAACGGCAAGCGCGCCGCTCTCGGCGACCGGGTGGATGCCGAGCACGACGAGATCCACGTCAACGGCGAGCGGATCGTGACCGATTCGAAAAAGGTGTACCTGGCGATCAACAAGCCCGCCGGCGTGGTGTCGACCATGTCTGATGAGAAGGGCCGGGCCGCGCTTGTCGACTTCCTCGGCAACGTGCCGCAGCGGGTGTACCACGTCGGCCGGCTCGACCAGGCCAGCGAAGGCCTGCTGCTGATGACCAACGACGGGGACCTGGCCCACAAGCTCACGCACCCGTCGTTCGGCGTGCCGAAGACGTACCTCGCCGAGGTGACCGGGCCGATCCGGAAGGACCTGAAGCGCCAGTTGCTGGCCGGCGTCGAGCTGGAGGATGGGCTGGTCATGATCGACAACTTCCGGGTGGTCGACTCGACCGCGAATCGGGTCCTGGTTGAGGTGATCTTGCACGAGGGCCGTAAGCACATTGTCCGGCGCCTGCTCGATGAGGTCGGGTACCCGGTGGGCCGGCTCATTCGTACCGCGATCGGCCCCATCAAGATCGGGGATCTCAAGTCCGGCCGGACCCGGCGGCTCACCAGAGGTGAGATCGCGGCCCTGTTCAAGGCCGTATCAACCTGACGGCTCACGGCTGTGTCAACTGACGGCTCACGGCTGTTTCAACCTGACGGCTCACGGCTGTATCAGCACGATCCACGTGGTCCGGGCCTCATGATCGCCCTCCGGCGCTGGCGCCGCGGGATAGAGGCGGCATGATGGAGGGCAAGTGCCCGGGCGCCACGGTCCGGTGCGGTTGAGTGGAGGACTCGTGAGCAAGCGCTGCGTGGTAGCGATCGACGGCCCGTCGGGTACCGGCAAGTCCACGGTCTCGCGCCGCCTGGCCACCGCCATCGGAGCCCGCTACCTCGACACCGGGGCCATGTATCGCGCGGTCACCTGGGCCGTGCTAGAGGCGTCGATCGACCCCCATGACGGGTCGGCGGTCGCGGAGATCGTCGCAAAGATCAAGATTGCCAGCGGCACCGATCCGCTGGCGCCCTCGATCAGTGTCGACGGGCGGCCGGTCGACGTCGAGATCCGCGGCGCGCAGGTAACCCGCGCCGTGTCCGCCGTGGCGTCGGTGCCACAGGTGCGTGCCTCGCTGGTGGCCCAGCAGCGAGAGATCATCTCGTTCGCCGGCCGGATCGTCGTCGAGGGCCGCGACATCGCGTCGGTGGTATGGCCGGACGCCGAACTCAAGGTCTATCTGACCGCGTCGGAGGAGGAGCGCGCACGTCGCCGGTCGGCCGAGCATGCCGGGGGAGCGGCCGCGTCCGCGGAGGCTCTGGCCGCGACCCGCGCCGATCTCGCCCGTCGCGATCACCTGGACAGTACGCGCAAGGCGGACCCGCTGCGCCGGGTCGACGGCGCGGTGGAACTGGACACGACCGGGCTGGACATCGATGGCGTGGTCGCGGCGATGATGCGGCTGCTGCCAGACGGAGTGGCGGCATGACGTCGGAACACGATCCGCGCGACGTATCGGTGGACATGCCGGAGGATGTCGTGTTCGCGGGTGGCCCGCGCTTCGGTACCGGGGTCGACGAGTCCTCGGTTGACGGCGCCTCGGTTGACGACGCCTCGGTTGAGGACGGCACGGTTGAGGACGGCGACTTCGACGACGCCTCGTTCGACGACGCCTCGTTCGACGACGCCTCGTTCGACGAGGACGACTTCGAGCCGGCCGGGGAATTCCTGGGCCTGGACGGTGAGGTCACCACCGAGCCGCGCGAGAAACTGCCGGTGGTCGCCGTCGTGGGCCGGCCCAATGTCGGCAAGTCGACGCTGGTCAACCGCTTTCTAGGGCGCCGCCAGGCGGTCGTCGAGGATATACCCGGCGTGACCCGTGACCGGGTCGCCTACGACGCCGAGTGGTCCGGCCGCCGGTTCACCGTGGTCGACACCGGAGGCTGGGAACCGAACGCACGGGACCGCGCGGCCGCCATCGCGGCGCAGGCGGAGATGGCGATCCGGACCGCCGATGTGGTGCTGTTCGTGGTCGACGCCTCGGTCGGGTCCACGGACGTGGACGAGAAGGCGGTGCGCATGCTGCGCCGCGGCGCCAAGCCGGTGCTGCTGGTCGCCAACAAGGTGGACAACCAGGCGCTCGAAGTCGAGGCGATGTCACTGTGGGGACTCGGCCTGGGCGAGCCGATCCCGGTGTCCGCCCTGCACGGACGCGGCTCCGGCGACCTGCTGGACATGGTTCTGTCGAAGCTGCCGCCGGTGAGCTACGTGGAAGCGCCATCACAGGCCGGTCCGCGCCGGGTCGCTCTGGTGGGCCGTCCGAACGTCGGCAAGTCCTCGCTGCTGAACCGGCTCGCTCGGGAGGAACGGGCGGTCGTCGATTCGGTCGCCGGCACTACCGTCGACCCGGTTGACGAGCTGGTCGAGATCGGCGGAGAGGTCTGGCACTTCGTCGACACGGCCGGGTTGCGGCGGCGCGTACACCAGGCGAGCGGTACCGAGTACTTCGCCTCGCTGCGTACCGCGGCCGCCGTCGACGCCGCCGAGGTGGCGATCGTTCTGCTGGACGCGGGCGAGGTGATCAGCGAGCAGGACCAGAGGGTCCTGTCCATGGTCGCCGAGTCGGGCCGGGCCCTGGTCCTGGCGTTCAACAAGTGGGACCTGGTCGACGCCGACCGGCGGTGGTACCTGGACAAGGAGATCGACCGGGAGCTTCGGCGTATTCCGTGGGCGCTGCGAGTCAACGTCTCCGCGAAGACCGGCCGCGCGATGGAGAAGATCGCGCCGGCGCTGCGTACCGCTCTGGCGAACTGGGAGCGGCGGGTCCCGACCGGCCAGCTGAACCAGTTCATCGCGGCCCTGGTTCAGGCCACACCGCACCCTATTCGCGGTGGCCGGGCGCCACGGATCCTGTTCGCCACCCAGGCCGGGGTCCGCCCGCCGAAGTTCGTGCTGTTCACCACGGGCCTGCTCGATGCCGGCTACGTCCGGTTCGTCGAGCGGAAGCTGCGTGAGGAGTTCGATTTCACCGGTACGCCGCTGCAGATCTCGGTACGGCCGCGTAAGCGTAGGTCCTGATCATTGTCGAGTCGCCTCTGTCGAGCGGCGCCGGGACCCAACCTTCCTAGGACGCCGTACGCGATGTGATCTAGATAGCTTTAGCGGACCGGCCCGCGTGGGCGGCAGCGCGGGCGCTCGTGAAGTGAGTGAGTGCGCGGCGGTCATCCGGCCGTGTCCACGCGGGAGGCCGCCGGGATGGCGCGGTACCCGAGATCATCGCGGGAGGAGATCGCCAAGGGTGATGCGTGGGGCGACTGATGTTTGCGCTAGGCTGTAGCGGCTGCCGTGCACGGCTTCGTGCGCGCGGCGGCGGGCTGTAGCGCAGCTTGGTAGCGCACTTGACTGGGGGTCAAGGGGTCGCAGGTTCAAATCCTGTCAGCCCGACCAGCTCAGAGGCCATCCCGACAAGATCGAGATGGCCTCTCGTCATGAAACTGATGGCGGTCGACGGCCTCGGTGACGGCGGTTTCGGAGAGTGCTTTTCGCTTGGTCTACGGTGAGCGACTTGGATGCCCGCCCCGGACGGCCGGTAGGTACCTCAACAAGGGCAACGACGTTCCGCTCGACCCGATAGCGAGCCACGGCTCGGCGGACCGCACCAGTGAGCAGACCGTGAACGAGGCGAAGCTAACGCGTACTCAGAATCGGTGCGAGCTTTGCTAGCGATTCCTCGACCTCGCGAGCTGTCAGTTCGGACAGGTGCCGTTGCCCGAACGTCGGCACGATGTGCTGATGGGCGAGGTGCGAGTGGTTCTCGCAGGTCGACCCGCCAACGCGACCGAGGCTGTAACGGAGAAAATCCTCGACAGCGCCAGCGACCGTTATCTACCTGGCCGACGGCTCAAGTCTCGCCTCGTAGGCGCGCACAGCCTAGTTGAAGCGCGACCAATGTCCGGTTGTGCCGACGTATACGAGTGCTCGATCGTGCTCCGATGAGCGTCTTCGTGATTCGTCCCGCCGGCCGGCCGATCTGAACGTGCCAGGTGCACACGGGCAGTCGGACGTAACCCAGATGGTTGCTTTTGCTGCGTGTGTCGGCGAGACTGTCGAGGTGGCGGCTAACAGCAGGGTGACGATCGCGGCCCACGCCTTGGCGTGGCTGGAACTGGCCAGGCGGCGCGGTCGTGAGGTGCTCACCTCCGAAGAGGTGGCGGCCAGCGTCAACACCAACCCGGTCATCATCCGGCGCAGCCTCGGCGAGCTGCAGCGGGCCGGCCTGGTGAGGGCACGCCGCGGCAACGGCGCCGGCTTCTCCCTCGCGCGCCCGGCGACAGAGATCACGCTGCTGGACGTCTGGCTCGCCGTCTCACCGGAGCCGCTGCTCGCCCTGCACCACTCCGAGCCGAACCTGGAGTGCCCGGTCGGACGCGGAATCCGTCCGGTGCTCACCGACCTGTACGACGAAGCCACCGACACGTTCCGGGCGGCGCTGGCGCGCTGGACCGTCAACGACGTTCTGGAAAGGATTCTGGCATGATCGTCGAGTTGCGCCGGTACACCCTGCGCGAGGGACGCCGCGACGAGTTCATCGACCTGTTTGACCGCGAGTTCGTCGAGACCCAGGAGCAGCTGGGAATGGCCGTGCTGGGCCAGTTCCGTGATCTCGACCGACCCGACCGGTTCGTGTGGCTGCGCGGATTCACCGACATGCAATCTCGTCGGACCGGCCTGACAGCCTTCTACTCCGGCCCGGTGTGGGCGAAGCACGGACCAGCGGCCAACGCGACGATGCTCGACTCCGACGATGTACTGCTGCTCCGCGAGATCGTCGCGGTGCCGGTATCCGACCGCGGCACCGCCAACCCCGAATCGGTTCTGCACGCGACGATCTGGTACTGGGCCGGCCCGTTCCCGGACCCCACCCAGAGCCCCAAGGACACCCTGGCCGTACTACGGACCGAGTACGCCGCGAACGACTTCCCCCGGCTACCGGTCCGTGAGGGGGAGCATGCGCTGATCTGGCTCACCCGCTCGCTCCTGCAGGCAGACGTCCCCGTGGAGGTGGTGAAGACCGAACACCTCCGCCTCCGCCCCACACACCGCTCCACCCTCCACTGAGGAAATCCAAGGCGGGTCGTTGATCCCGAACTGCTCACTCGCTGATGCCGCCGGGCGGCACGACCCGATCCGGACCGGCTCCTGGCGTCGGGATTTTGTGCGTATGTCGTGTGCAGCTTGTGACGGCGGGCCCGGGTTCATGTGGTCACCGAACCAAACCCATGTCACCCTTGTCGAATGTGTTGCGGATCGTGCGCCGGGGTACCGGCTCGGCGGTGAGGTGACGGCGGGCGCAGATGGTGTTGCTGTCCGGGCAGGGCATGGGTGTGGCCAGGATCGCCGAGGTGACGTTCACCAGCGCCGACCGGGTCCGGGATTCGTCCGGCACCTGTTCGCTTTGCGCAACGAGCGCGACCTGGATGTTCAGATCTTGAAAGACTTTATCGCTTTAGCGTGGTCATCATCAATGGCGCCGTAGCCGTGGTTGTGAGGAGTGACACTGGCGAATTTCGGGCTCTGTTGCAGATTTGGTAGTCGAGATCTGTTTATGAGGCTTCCCCTCCGCTTCGAAGTTGAACGGGATTGATGAGCCTCGAGTGCACTGACGGCAAACTAATCCCACCCATTTGACAAGCCGTTATCTCCGTCCTCTGTTCCTGAGTTGTCCCAATAATCACGCAATGCTCTTTCCGTTTCAGTTTTAACTTGAGTTAGTTTTGATAGCAGAAACTGCTCCTGGTCTGATAGATAGTTGCCCGACTTGATTTGATTCAGCAGGCCGTCAATGTTCTTTGTCAGAACACTCACGCAAATATCGGCTGCTTCTTCGTACCCATCGGCAAATGCATCGATGAGACGATCATTTTCCGCTTTTCCCATCGCGCCTAGCAAACCGTACAGTAGATGTTTATCAATCGACACCTTGCCTCCGTTCGCGTTTTGCGCCTATACTACCCTGATCAACTCTATTATCCGTGTTTGGGGTCATAACTCGCAGCGGCGCAACTATTGCCGCTGCATAGTGCCGGATACACCGCAATTCTTCCCGCTGCGGTGATTGCCGTGGGAGTCAGGGGGCCGCAGGTTCAAATCCTGTCAGCCCGGCAGCAGAAGCGGGCGCTGATGGCGGGATGTTTTCCTACCTAAGCGGCCGCTTGCTGTGTTCTCGACCGGTACCTGTGCCGATCTATACGGCTTTCTGAGGGAGACCATTTGGGGACCAGCCGGCCCGCAAGGTGGGCGCCGAGCGTCGCCGGCGGCGTACACGCTTGAATCAGCAGGCCGCGACGGCCGACTGCGGATGAGTCGGAAAGGAGGAGGCGCTTGATGAGTGAGGCGTTCTACTCGCATGCGAGGCTGTACGACCTGATGTTCCCGGGCGGCGGGCCCGCGGTCGACTTCTACCGGGCCGGCGCCGATCGGCAAGGTGGGCGCGTATTGGAACTCGGGTGCGGTACCGGGCAGAAGCTGATCCCCATCGCGTCCGACGGGCATCCGTGCTTCGATCTGGGCCGCACATTCGACTTCGTGTTCATCACCGCCAATTCCCTACTGCATTTGCATGAGGCTGAGGATCTGGTGAGCAGCTTCCGGTCGGTTCGAAGACACCTGGCACCTGGAGCACGGTTCGTCTTCGATGTGTTCAACCCGAGCGTGCGCCTGCTTGCCGAAGCCGATGGCGTGCGGCGCACCCGGGAGTCGTTGTCGTTCATGGATCCCGACCGTGGCGACGTTAGCGTCGATGTCGCTGAGATCTACGATGCGCCCGCCCAAGTTACGCGCGGGACATGGCACCTCTCGACTACCTCCGAGCCCGACTTCGTCGTCGCACCGCTGGAAATCAGGAGCATCTTCCCGCAGGAGCTGCCGCTGCTCGTCTCCCTCGGTGGCCTTCGGCTCGTCGAGCGCTTCGGCGACTGGTCCGGTCGACCATTTGCCGGGGATACGCCGCTTCAACTCTGCATCTGCGAGTCCGCGTGATGTGTAGGTCCAGTAGATGCTTGATCAGTCTCACCGGAAGATTGACCTGGCGCCTCGATGTCCGGGCCGGTCTCGTCTCAGTGGGTAATCAGCGGAGGGTCAGCACGCCTCCGCTGGTGGCACGAGCGGGTGGCGGCGGTGCGTGGCGATGGCGCCCAGGTTCATCCGGATGCGTGTCGGGCCTGCTCCAGGTTCGACTGGTGGGGGCCGGCGAGCCAGTCTTGACTCAGACGGGCGTCGACCGGTTCCTGTCCGCGCCGCAGCGCGTCGATGTAGGCATGGTCGGCGGCGAGGCGGGCTAACACCTCGGGACCTGAGGCGACGGCGCCGTGGCCGGGGACCAGGACATCGATCTGCCTGGCGGCCTCGCCCAGTCGATCGAGTGCCGTCTCGAACGCGCCCACCTGATCGGGTCGCCGCGGGTCGAGCAGCGGGATCAGGACATCGGAGAGCATGTCACCGGCGAGCAGGACACCCCGGTCGGCGAGAAGGACCGCCGCGTGGCCGACGGCGTGCGCCTGATGCTCAACGATCGCACCCGGCACGCCTCCGCCGTCCGGGGGCAGCGGGGTGACGAGCCCGATCAGCTCCAGCGGGATGCCCGACGCACTGTCCGCCGCCATCTGCTGCGCCCGACCTCGGGCTTGTCTGGCAGCGTGGGCACCGGCGGCCGTGGCGTAGCGCGGCACGTCACCGAACCGCCGATGCCACAGCAGGTGATCCCAGTGTGGATGGGTGGACAACCCGGCGACCATCGCAATGCCCAGCTCGTCGAGGTCATCGGCGAGCTGGTTCAGCTCGGATCCATCGATGCCGGGATCGACCAGGATCAACCCGGCATCCCCGCGTACCACGATGGTGTTGCTCCAGACCCACGCGCTCTGCCGGACCCAGACGCCGTCGGCCACCTGACTCAGCATCAATTCACCCTGTCAGGTATCTCCGCCCCGCACGAGTTGCCACGCCCGTCAGGCCCGGTTTCGGAACGAGCCTCCCGGGATGGGCTCTCACGCCGATGAGCGGATGTTCCGCGAACCGACCGCCGATCAGCCGAGCCCGGTGAGGTCAACGGCGTCACGGTCAGCTGATTCCCTCGATCGATCGCGGGCCGCACGAGCGTAAGGAAAGGCAGTGATAAGGCGTCCACGGACCGGACGCCTTGTGTCACTTCGTGCCGGGCTTCACCTTTGCGCGGCATTTTAAGTGTCGGATGGCACGCGACACTTGGGCCCAGACAATCTCGCCGCATGGGTTCGTTGCGGACGACTCCTGACGTCGGCAGGCGGTAGGGTCCCGTTTCGTGCTGTCGGGTCTCAGGGCGTCCGTGACGGATCTATCTCAGGACGTGGGTGAGACGTCCTGCCTAGACGATCATCGTGCGGACAGGTGACGGGTTTGCCGCTGCCTAGCCTCGGCGGTGATAGTTCGGTGCACGGATGGTAGGACGGCAGGGTGCTTACGGAGTATCAGCAGCAGTTGAGGGCGAAGTACCTGTCTGCTCCTTTGGTTGGGCCACCGGAGCCGTGGCGGGCGATGGGAGGGCCGTGGCCGTATGTCCCGGTGGGCGGGCTGCTGGGCGTCGGTTTCGGTGTGCATCCGGAAACCGGCGGGGACCTGTTGATGGTTGTCTCCTCCGACGGCTTCGGGCTGCTGGAGGCATCTACGGGCAGGAAGATCGCACGTGAGCGCGACCCCGACCCGCAGGTGTCGACGCCGGATGGACCGGATCTGGCGTGTCCGGGCATCGGTGTGTTGACGGGCACCCGAGTCAGGATCGCGGGGTTGTTCGGGGGTGGCCTGCTTGCGACCACGGAGGACGGATGGACCATTGACGTGGTTGCGCCCGAGTGGCCGCATCACCGGGTCATTCTTTCTGCGGACGGCGGCCGCAACGCGGAAGAGCCGGGCACGACGTGGTGGCACGTCTTCAGCGATGAACGCCATGGCGAGTTCCGTGCGGCCGGCTTTTCTCCCTCGGGCAGAACGCTGGTGGTCGCCACTGCCAGCGACGTGACGCTGTTTGTCAGATCGCTGGCCCACGGCTAGCTCGTGCTCGACGCGTTGGTTGGCGCCGGTAGCGGGTTTCGTCCGGCACGTGGCGGCGAGCAATTACCGCAGGTGGGTCGGCGTGAGCCAGGACGGCACGGTCTTGAGTCGCTGCCCGTCGTGTACCCGGCCGAGACCGGTGCAACGCCACCGCATCCGCCTTGAACTGATCCGGGTAGTGCTTGTTTCACCGTGCTGTTCCAGGACTCCTGTCCACCAAGTTGCATGACGGCGGGTGGGCTGCTAGAGGCCGCCGAGCAGGAGCCATCGTAGGGGTTGACTGAGTACGTCCACTCCATCAGCCGCCGGCCGGACCCGTTCACCCATGGGCTGTGGCTGGTGGAAGACGAGCACCTCGGTGTACGGTTCGGTGGCGTGGAGGTGATCATGCTTCGCATATCGCTTGGTGGTCCTCACATCAACGTGGCAACGGCCCACGCCGCACCGGCGGCGAGTTACGGCGTCACACTGTTCGGCAATCTCTAGACGGAATTCGCGTGGCAGATGCCGTCGTTCGAGCCGCCGCGAAGCGCGCCCATGAGGAAGTGCTCAGCTCGCCGGAGTTCATCGGCCGAAAGCCCGAGCTAGCCCGCCTGCGAGGCGCGTTTGCGAAACGTCCTGCGATGGTGTTGGTGGAAGGCGAGGCGGGCATCGGCAAGAGCCGCCTGCTGCGCGAGTTCCTCGCATCCTCGGTCACCGCCCGCCACGCGGTGATGGTGTCCTGCCCGCCGTTTCGGCAGCCGTTCACGCTCGGCCCGATCGTCGACGCGCTCCGCCAGGTCGGCGATCGCATCGCCGGCTTGAGGCTGAGCCCGCTCGCCGGAGCGCTGCGGCCGCTGTTTCCGGAATGGGCCGGTTCGCTGCCGCCGCTGCCCGATCCGCTGGAGGACGCCACTGCCGCGCGCCACCGGTTGTTCCGCGCGCTGCACGAGTTACTCGTAAACCTCGACGTGCGGATTCTCGTCATCGACGACGCGCATTGGGCCGATGACGCGACTCTCGAGTTCCTGCTTTTCCTGATGTCGCACCAATCGCGGCGGTCAAGCGTGATCATGACGTACCGGCCCGAGGACGTGCCCCCGGGATCGCTGCTGCTGAGGCTCTCGTCACGGGCGATCGTCGACACCGCTCCACTGCGCATCACGCTGGCGCCGCTCGACGTGGCCGAGACCGCGCAACTGGTCTCTTCGATGGTGGCGGGCGGCCCGGTCTCCGACGTCTTCGCGCGGTACCTGCACGAGCACACCGACGGACTGCCGCTCGCGGTGGAGGAGACGGTGCGCCTGCTCCGCGATCGGCGCGATGTGCGACGGCGCGGAAACGCGTGGGTACGCCGCACATTCGACCAGCTTGCCGTCCCGGCTACCGTGCGAGACGCGGTCGTTGAGCGGTACCAACGCCTGGGAAGCGAGGCACGGCGAATCCTGCAGGCGGCCGCCGTGCTCACCGAGCCGTCCGAGGAGCCGGTGCTAATCGATGTGTCGGGCCTCGACGGGAATCCGGCACGAACGGGCCTCGGGGAAGCGCTCGCTTCGGGCCTGGTGGCCGAGAGCGACAGAGGCCTGATCGGGTACCGCCATTCGATGGCATGCCGTGTGGTCTACGACGCGATACCCGCATCCGATCGTCGCCATATGCACCTTCGCGCCGCCACCGGGCTCGAACAGCGACAGCAGGCGACGGTTCCACAGCTGGCACGCCATTTCCGGGAGGCGAATCAGGACTCGAAGTGGAGCGAGTACGCCGAGCGCGCGGCCGACATCGCGGAGGCCGCCGGCGACGACACCACCGCCATCGCTCTGCTCAACGAGCTTCTGGCGACCGCGAAACTCTCCGCCTCCAGCCGTGGCCGCCTGGCCAAGAAGCTGGCGGGATCCACGGTGAAACGCCGATCGGAGTCGGTGGATCTGGCCACCCGGACCGTGCAGACGATCCGGACGATCCTGGGCGGCACCGACCTCGGCCCGCAAGACACGGCGGAGATTCGCAGCTTGCTGGGACGCCTGCTGCAGCAACTCGGAGACTTCGACGGCGCGCTCGCGGAACTGGAACTGGCGATCCCGCGCATGGCCCACCTGCCGGCCGAGCAAGTTCGGATGATGGTCAGTTTAAGCGACCCGCGGATTGCGCCCTGGCCGGTCGAGACCCACCTGGACTGGCTGCGGCGGGCCGCCGACGCGTCAACGGCGCTGCCACGCTCGGAGCGCCTATCGTTCGCGGTTGCCCGTTCGGCGAGGTTGCTGCAGTTCGGAGAAGACGCTGGATGGGAACTCGCGGCGCGGGCGATCACCGAAGCGATTGATGCCGGCGAACTCCGCCTGGCCATGGTCTGCGCTTTGAACACGGGCGGCCTCGCGATGGCGTGGGGCCGCTTTGACGAGGCGCGCGTCCAGCTTCGCTCCGCGCTGGAGCTTGCCGACCTCGGCGAGCATCTGCGTCTGCGCAACGCCATCCTGGCCAGCGTGGCGCACCTGGACTGGCTGTCCGGTGTGTGGGCCGGCCTCGCTGAGCGAGTCGCGCTGCTCGTCGGCGCCGATGATGCACAACCCGCCGACCAGCAGGAAGCCGCGCTGGTCGCGGGTGTGCTGGAGGCGATGACGGGCGATCGCCGAGCAGCGCGGCAGCGGTTGCGGCTCCTGGTCGACTCGCTTGGCTTGGGAAGCGTCCCGGACCTGGCGATCCAGACCGCCGCCGCGCTCGCTCGACTGTGCCTTCTCGACGGCCGCGCCGAGGATGCGCTCGCCTTGGCGGGGGCGCCCGTCGCGCTGGTGGCCGGTAAGGGAATGTGGATGTGGGCCACCGACATTGTTCCGGTGTACGTGCAGGCCCTGGTCGACGCCGGCCGGCTGAACGAGGCGGCCGATCTGGTGGCGGCGTTCACCGATGGCATTGCCGGGCGCCGGGTACCAGCGCCGGCGGCCGCGCTGCTCCAATGCCGGGCGAGCGTGGAGGCGGGTCGGTCGGAGTGCACCTCGGCGGTGCGGTTGTTCGCCCGATCGTCGGCGGCGTGGCGGCGGCTGCCGAGGCCGTACGATGCGCTGCTGTGCCGGGAGGCGCAGGCGCGGTGCATGATGCACCACGATCGGGACGCGGCGCTGTCGCTGCTTGGTGAGGTGCTGACCGGATTTTCCGAACTCGGCGCGATCCACGACGCCGATCGGGTAGCGGCGCGCCTGCGCGAGCATGGGGTGAAAGCGGCGCGGGTGTGGCGTGGTGGACGGCGCGGTTACGGGGATCAGCTGTCCCCTCGCGAACTTGAGGTGGTCCGGCTCGTGGCCACCGGCCTGACGAACCGCGAGGTCGCGGTGGCGCTGCACCGGTCTCCGAAGACTGTGGACAGCCAGCTCAACTCCGCTATGCGGAAGCTGGGCGTATCGTCCCGCACCGCGCTGGCCGTCAGTGCGGTCGAGGCAGGCATCCTGGCCGCCGCTGATCCTCGCGACGACGCCACCATGTAGCTCCAAGAGCCGCTGATGGCGGCAACTTTCAGGTATCTACCTGATCGCAGCCGAAGACCGACCCGGCCGAGGATGAGCCAATCAAGTGATCCGGCAGGTGGACGGCATGGTCAGCACATCAAAGACAAATCCAGTGGCGCGTGGCGACTCGTCACATCGCGGCCACGGCGACAGCCGCGCGTGCCGCGACACGCCGCGACCCGAGCAGCCACAACCTTCCCGCTCTACCGGCGATAACCGCCGTGGCGCGGACGATCCCATGACCGTCGACCCGGCGGACGAGTGCGACGACGCAAGCGACGACGGCTTCGAGCCGCTGTGATCTTCCACCGACAACGTGAAGGGATTGGCATTGGGCACGTCAATAACAGCGCCGAGGGCCCGCATGGCTCTCCGGTTCGGCGCGGCGATCGCATTGGTGTTGGGGCTGCTTCTGGTCCCGACGGGCCGGTCGGCGGCGTCCGGCACTGGGCACGCCGGCCGTCCGCCGGAGGCCAGCGCCCACCGGGTGTACACCAACACGCCGTGCAACCATGCACCCAGCAAGCCGCACCAGGCGCGTTGCCTGTCGGTCGCGATCACCGCGGCCGACCACGTGATCCGGCCGGACGCGTCGGCGCCGCCGTCTGCGGCCCTCGGCCCGGCCGACATCCAAGCCGCATACCACCTGCCTGATGGCGGGCAGGGGCAGACGGTGGCGATCGTGGACGCGTACGGCGACTCGAATGCCGAGGCGGACCTAGGTGTGTTCCGTTCCTACTACGGGCTGGCTCCGTGCACCACCGCCAACGGGTGCTTCCGGAAGGTGGACCAGAACGGCGGAACCAGCTATCCGGCCGACAACTCCGGCTGGGCGATGGAGACATCGCTGGACCTCGACGCGGTCTCGGCGGCCTGCCCGGCGTGCAACATCCTTCTGGTCGAGGGAAACACCGCCAGCTTCGACGACCTCAGCTACGCGGTGGACACCGCGGTGGCACTCGGAGCCCGGTATGTGTCCAACTCGTACGGAGCCGGCGACATCGACGCCGGGTCGTACGACGTGCATTACGACCACCCCGGAGTCGCGGTCGTGGCATCGTCCGGCGACGTCGGAAACGTCGTCAACTGGCCGTCGAGCATCCCGCAGGTGGTGTCGGTGGGCGGCACCCGGCTGACGAAGGACACCTCGGTCGCGCGTGGCTGGGACGAGAGCGCCTGGACCGACGGCGGATCCGGCTGCTCGGCGTACGAGCCGAAGCCGGTCTACCAGAGCGCCAACGGGCTGGACACTCAGTGCGCCAACCGGGCCACCGCCGACGTGTCCGCCGATGCGGATCCGTACTCCGGCCTCGCCACGTACGACACGGTCGGGCAGAACGGCTGGCTGCAGGTCGGTGGCACCAGCCTGGCCTCGCCGCTGGTGGCGGCGATGTACGCGCTGGCAGGCGCCCCGGCACCGGGCACCTACCCGGTGACCTACCTGTACGACCCGGCTCACGCCGGCGGGTTTTTCGACGTCACCCAGGGTTCCAACGGGTCCTGCGGTACCAAACTGTGCCAGGCCGGAGCAGGCTGGGACGGCCCCACCGGAGTGGGCAGCCCGAACGGAGTGTCAGCACTGGTATCCGGGCCGCACGGTGACATCGCGGGCCAGGTTCTCGACACGTCGACCGGGGCGCCGATCCCGGGCGCGACGGTGTCCGTCCCACAGGGATACACCACGCATACCGACACTGGCGGCAAGTACCGTCTGAGTCTGCCCACTGGTAGCTATGACGTGACCGCCACCGAGTACGGCTACGCGCCGGCGACCACCACTGGGGTGTCGGTCACCGAAGGCCAGACCACCACGGCCGACTTCGCTCTGGCGCCGGTGCCCAGCAGCGTGGTTTCGGGTGTCGTGACCGACGGGTCCGGGCATGGCTGGCCGCTCTACGCGAAGATCACCATCGACGGCTACCGAAACGGCCCGATCTTCACTGACCCGTACACGGGCCGGTACTCGGTCAAGCTGGCGCAGCAGGGCAGTTACACGTTCCATGTCAGCCCCGTGTACCTGCCGGGATACGTCACCAAAACGTTCAGCGTCTCGACCGGTACGTCCGACTCCATCACCCGCGACGCCGCGCTCGCGATCGACCCGTCGGCCTGCTCCGCTCCCGGCTACACGTGGAACGGCCTGTCGGAGAGCTTCGCGGGCTGGACCGGGACCACGGCGCAGGATGGCTGGAGCGTTGCGGGAAGCGGGCACACGTGGGAGTTCGACAACCCGGGCTACCGCACCCCGCCGATGGTGCCGGACGGCCAGTTCGCGATCGCCGACTCCAACTACTACGGCCACGGCCGGATGGACACCACGCTGACCTCCCCGACGGTGGACCTGTCCGGGCAAAGCGCACCAGTGGTCGCCTTCGACACCGCCTATTACGGATACCCGAGGGGTGAGACCGCCATCGTCGACCTCAGCCTGGACGGCGGGCGCAGCTGGACCAGCATCTGGAAGCAGGACACCGCCAATGCCCTCGGCCACATCCAGATCGCCGTCCCGCAAGCCGCCGGCAAGCCGACGGCCCGGGTGCGGTTCCATTACACCGGCACGGACGCCTGGTGGTGGGGCATCGACAACGTCTTCGTCGGCACCCGTACCTGCGTGACCGTAACCGGCAGCCTCATCCAAGGAGTTGTCGCCGACACCGCCGGCTCATCGCTCGTCGGCGCCACAGTGACGAGCAACGACCGGCCGCGGGAGTACGGCATCACGGTAGCCACCCCGGACGACCCGAACACCCCGGACGGTTACTACTGGCTGTTCTCCTCGCTGACCGGCCCGCACCCGTTCACCGCCACCGACACCGGCCACGCGCCGTCCACCTCGGTCGTCGACGTCGCCTCCGACCAGCTCACCCGCCAGGACTGGACCCTGGTCGACGGCTGACCGCGCGGCACCCAAGGACGAGACCCGGGACATAGACAGGAGCAAACACCGTGTCACAACCCTTAACCGAAGGCAGAACCTGGAGGCCGCGACGCGGCCACCTCCTGCCCGCGCTGATCGCGTTCGCCGTGGCGGGCGCCGGGGCGGCCGCCGCGATCCACGTGGGCGCCCAGCCGGCCTACGCCGGCATGCCGCCGGCAGGACCGGCGCTGCGCCTGCCCGGCGTGCAACTCGGCCCCCAGACCGTCACCTTGATAACCGGCGACCAGGTGACGCTGACCCCGGCAAGCGCGGGCGGCGGCAATCGGTACGCGATCAGTGTCCGGCCGGCCACCCGGCCCGATGGCCTCGCGGCGGCGACCCAGATCATCGCCGATCGCACGCCGGACGGCCGCAGCGCGATAACGGCCAGACCTCTGGACGCGGAGCCATACCTTCGGGCCGGCACGGTTGACCGGGGCCTGTTCGACGTCACCTACCTCGCAGCACACGAAGCCGCCGGGAAACTGCGCGTGGTCGTCCAGTACGCCACGGCGATGACCGACGCCGAACTGGCCGCCAGGGCGGGCGCCCTGCCGGTCAGTACGCTGGCCCAGACGCTCGACGACGCCAACGCCGCCGCCGTCGACGTCGACCTGGCACATGCCGGCCAGTTCTGGGCCGCCGTTACCGGCCAGACCCCATCGGCGGCGCCGACGACCGATGCGTTGAGCGGTGGCATCTCCGCCATATGGCTCGACGGGCACAAGCTCGGCGGCCAGGCGAGCATCACTCCGGCGACCGTGCCCGAGTACACGGTCCGGGAAGTGGTCAACATGCGCACCGGAGCGCGGCAGTGCACCGCGCTTCCCCCGTTCCCGAGCATGGTGTGCGCCTGGACGAGCACCCTGTTCGGCGTGGACGGAACCGGCGCCGGCACGTACCACGCACCGGTGGGCTACACCTGCCTGAGCGGCACACCGCCCTGCCGCAGCGTCCAGATCACGTTCCGGGTCCCGGCCGGCCGCTACTGGCTGTCCGGCCTGACGCGCTCGTACTTCGACGACAGGGTGCAGATGTTCGAGTTGGACAACCCGGAGTTGCGGGTCGCGAACGACACCACCGTGCGGTTCAATCTCGACGACGCGTCGCAGATCGTCAACAAGACGCCGCAACCGAGCGAGGTGTATGAGAACACGCTGGAGTCGACTCGCACCCTGCCGGACGGCACCCAATCGACGAACCTGCTGTTCGCCGCCGCCACGAACTACTGGGCGACGCCCACCGAGCCGGTCACCGTGGGGACGTACTTCCTGAAGACCATGTGGTCCCAGGGGCAGCCGCTTGTCAGCGCGTCCGTCACCGCAGCCCGGCCGATCGACCTGCATCCGACGTACCCGGGGTACCGGCCCGGATGGTCGCAGCGATTCCGGGGGCGTCAGACGCTCGACCTGGTGGACGGAGGCACGGGCAGCGCCGGTGACCTCGCGAAGGTCGACGCGCGGGGCAAGCTGGTGCTGGTGCATCCGGATCCGGACGCCTACACCTGCGTGGTGATGCGGGACCAACTGGCCAACGCGCGGCAGGCCGGGGCGGCAGGCGTCCTCATCGACCCCACCCAGCCGAAGTCGATCACCGGGCAGGGCTGCCTGCTGCCGATGTACCCGTACTGGTTCTGGCCGGACGTCTACGGCGCCGACCGGGTGGACATGCCGTTCGCGGAGGTGACGTACGAGGACGTGCAGACACTGCACGCGCTGATGAACCAGGGTCCGGTGAAGATCACGATCACCGACAACGGAGACACCCCGTACCTGTACAAGCTCACCGATGTGCAGCGAGGGCAGATCGCCGCTAACCTGACCCGCACGGTCAGTGACAAGCAACTGGCCGAGGTCGACGCCGGTTTCCACAGTCGGCAGCCAGCTATCGCGAACGAACAGACCGCGGACTGGATGAACGACGAGATCCTGTCGCCCGCCACGAATGACATCTTCGCCACGCCGGTCAGCCGCAAGATCTACATCGGTCCGGTCTCGCCAGAGACGCTCTACCTGAGGTTCGTCCAGATCTACACTCCGGCGGATTACCAGTTGCTCGGGCTGGCTCAGAAGATCGTCGTGTACAGCCAGGCCGGACCGAACGGCAACGAGGAGTGGAACGACCAGCCGAGCCCGCCAGGCGTGCCGCAACTGACGGGCGTCTGGCAGGCGCAACCCGGCCGTGCCAACGCAGTCTGCTCCGGGTGCCGGCAGGGGGACGTGTTCATGCCCTGGGCGTACCCGACCTCGGCGGACCCTCAGACCGAGACGTACGACCTCAACACGTTCCTGGACGGCCTGGACCCCAGCACCGTGCACCTTTACCAGGACGGCAACGAGTTGCCACAACTGTCCAACCCGTACGGATTCTCGGCCTACGGCTTGCCGGCGGCGACCGCCCGCTACCGGCTGACCATGGCAGGCGGCAACGTCCACACCTCCTGGGACTTCACGTCAGCCGAGCCGACGGCGGACACGGTGCCGGGCGAATATGTCTGCGCCGGCGCGGCATTCGGAGACGGCGGCCACTGCCAGGCGGTGCCGCTGATCTTCCTGCGGTACGACGCCGGTGCCGACACCAGCGACACGCTGATCGCGCCGGGTGCGCACCAGCTGAGGATCAGTGCGTACCACCAGGGGCCAGAGGCTCCGGCAGTGACCGGCCTCAAGGTCTGGACCAGCGTCGATGGCGGCAAGACCTGGGTCTCGGCGCCAACGGCGGCTCAGGGTGACGGCAGCTACATCGCCACGTACAGCGTGCCGGAGGTGTCCGCCACCGACGGTGAACTGAGCGTCAAGGTGACGGCGACCGACGCGGGGGGCAACGACGTCACCCAGGTCATCACGGACGCGTACGTCCTAACTGCTCGCTAGCCTGCTCGCTGGCCGCTGCTCGCGTCGGCGGACAAGGCGCCGCTAACCGGTGGGGTGGGACCCTCCTATATGGGGTCCCACCCCACCTATTCGTATCCGGGAGAACTCAACGTTCGTCGAGAGGCTCGCCAGGCAAGCACGGTCGTCCCGCAACATGTAACTTTGCGGGCGGACGAGGTGAGGAGGAGGCAGGTGGCTGCTGGAGGCTTCTCGGCGAAACGGCTGGCTCGATTGCGAGGGTTGCTGGACAGTCACGTCGATTCCGGCTTCGTCCCCGGTGTGATGGCCGTCCTCGCCCGTCACGGCGAGGTGCACATCGAGGCAACGGGCAATCTCGCGTTCGAGGGCGCGGGGTCGAGCACGCCAATGGCGGCCGACACGATCTGTCGACTGGGCTCAATGACGAAGCCGATCGTCGCCGCATGTGCGATGACGCTCGTCGAGGACTGCACCATCCGCCTCGATGACCCGGTCGACGACCTCCTCCCGGAGTTGGCGGACATGACCGTGCTCGCCGATCCCGACGGGCCGTTGGAGGACACCGTCGCGGCGAACCGGCCGATAACGGTGCGGGATCTGCTGACCTACACCTTCGGCACCGGCGTGGTCCCCGCCGAGCCGGGAACGGTTCCGATCGCCGACGCGCTGTACACACTCGGCCAAGCGCCCCCGGACGAGTGGATCGGCCGGCTCGGCACGTTTCCGCTCGTCCACCAGCCGGGTGAGCGGTGGATGTACGACACCGCTGCCAACGTGACCGGCGTTCTCATCGCCCGGGCCACGGGCATGTCTTTCGGGGATGCCCTGCGCGAGCGGATCTGCGATCCGCTCGGGATGACCGACACCGCGTTCAGCGTGGGCGGCGAGAGCATCGGCCGGTTGGCGACGGCGTACGAGCGCGACAGTGCCGCCACCGGTGAGGCGGTCGTCGAAGACGGCCCTGGCGGGCGGTGGAGCCGCCCGCGGGTGTTTGAATCAGGTGGCGGTGGGCTCGTCTCGACCGCCGCGGACTACCTCACCTTCGCCTCGGCGCTGCTGGAGGGCGGTTCCCACCGTGGCGAGCGGGTGCTCTCGCGTCCGTCGGTAACGCTGATGACCAGCGATCAGCTGACCCCGGCGCAGAAGGCCGTCTCCGGGTTCTGGCCGGGATACTTCGATGCCATGGGCTGGGGTTTCGGGATGTCGGTGCGCACCCACCGTACGCATCTGGGCCCCTCGGTCGGCAGCTACGGATGGTCCGGCTTCTACGGCACCGCCTGGTACAACGATCCCGCCGAGGACATGACGGCGATCTTCGTCATGCAGCGGGCGCACATGGGGGACCAGACGCTGCCGATGTGGTCCGATCTGTGGACCGCTGTGTACCAGGCGATCGACGACTGACCGCGATGACGGCCAGTTTCGAGCCTCCGACCTGACAGCCCTCGCACCTTCGTCCGGCCACCTCTGACGTCTGCTCATGCCGCCAACCTGGCGTTGATCAACGCCCGGCTCTGCGAAGCCGTACGCCGAGCGATCATGACTTCCGCCCCGGCATCCCGATTCTCTTCGTAGAGTGGCGGGCCGCCATACGCCTCGATCACGCCGAAACGCCGTTAGAAGTTGGCGATCCGACCAAACTCCAACGCAACTGCCTCGCTGTGGCGAATTTGTTGTAGAATTTTTCAATCAATGGAGTTCTGCGCAATGAGTGGGGCAGCCGATGAACACACAGCGGTCGGGTGCGTCGACCGGGCGGTGGCACGGTGTGCACAAGGCGCTCGCCGAACCCCTGCGCATCCGGCTCCTGGAAGCGTTGTGGGAGATGCCGCAGTCCGCACGGGAGCTCGCCGGCCGCACCGACCTTCCGGCCGACCGGCTCTATTACCACTTGGGCCAGCTTGAGCGAGCGGGGCTGATCGAGGTCGCCGAATACAGACCCCGCGCCCGCGGCAAGGTCGAGCGCGTCTACGCCCCGGCAGTCACGGAACCCCCCAGCGACACCGTGAGCCCTGAAGAGATGGCCGAATTCCTCGGCTCGATGCTGGACGCCACTCGGGCCGACATCAACGCCGCTTACCGGTCCAAGCAGGCCGGTGGCCGCCGAGAGGTCGACCTGCACCGCGGTGCGCTGCGCCTGACCGACGACGCGCTCACCGAACTACGTGCCCACATCGAAAAGCTCGCGAACAAATTCGGAGACAAGAACGCCCCCGGAGTCTGGACGCGGGTGGTCGTCACGCTCGTCGACCTGCAAGACCGACCGCCCCGGACACCGCCTTCTCCACATGAGAGGCCCTCATGAATGACAGCGAAGCGCACACAGCCGGCCCTGATATCCGCGCCTCCGACGCTGAGCGCGACCGGGTCCAGGCCCAGCTGCAACACCACTACGCAGTTGGTCGGCTGAGGTTGCCGGAGTTCGAAGAACGCGTCGCCTTGGCCTACGAAGCGCGTACCCGCAGGCAACTCGACGACCTCTTAACGGATCTTCCAGGCGGGATGGAAGAACCCGCACGACCCGCCTGCGTGATGGACACACGCCTGCTACTCATACTGCTGTGCTTCTCACCACCAGCGGCGCTCGTCTACTGGTTCATCTGCCAGCGCCGATGTGGCTCGGCAGTACGCTGCCAGCCGTGATTGAACGTGGGATCCGGGGCCCGGCCGCAGCCGGCACTCGCGTACGTCGTATGGCAGTAGCTGATGCAGCCGTACGATCCGGCCATCCGTCAGTGTTGCGCCCGTCGTACGGCCAATAGCCTCACGCACTTCGCGGCCGTCCGGGCGCGCGAGTGCGCTGAGGTGCTCGTGGAGCATCTGCCAGGTTCCGGCGCAGTTGACGATCACGTTGGTGCCGCGGCCGCTTCCCGGTCGCGGCTGGCCGTCGACCGTTCCGATCCACGTGAACCGGTAGCGGCATACCGCATGGTCATCTCTGTAGGCGATCCACTCCAGGTCGTCGATCTGGTAGATCTCGTCCCGGATGGTGGCGAAGGTCGCCGCGACCGCACAGCCCGTACGGGGCCGCTATCGAGGTGCTACCAAACCGTGGTCGTACGCGATGATGACGAGCTGAACGCGGTCACGCGCGCCGAGCTTGGCCAGGAGCCGGGCCACGTGCGCCTTGGCGGTCGCCATGCTGATGAAGAGCGTGTCGGCGATCTCCTGGTTGGACAGACCGCGGCCGACCAGCGTCAGCACTTCCAGTTCCCGATCGGTGATTCCGGTGATGTGTGCCGGATCGCCCAATGGCGCCGGCCGGTCCGCGAACTCCGCTATCAGGCGGCGTGTCACGCTGGGCGCGATCAGTCCCTCGCCGGAGGCCACCACCCGGATCCCATCCAGGATCGCCTCCAGCGCCATGTCCTTGAGGAGGAAGCCGCTGGCACCGGCGCGCAGCGCACCGTATACGTACTCGTCGTCGTCAAAGGTCGTGAGCATGAGGACCCGCGTGTGGTCGATGCGCCGCGCCGCTTCGATGCCATCCATCTCCGGCATTCGGATGTCCATGACCACGACGTCGGGCTTCAGTTCGCCCGCGAGCCGAACGGCCTCGACTCCGGTGCCGACTTCGCCGACCAACTCGAGGTCGGGTGAGTCCGCGATGAGGACGCGCAGGCCGGCACGTACCAGCGGCTGATCGTCGGCCAGCAGGACGCGGACCGGCCCGGTCACCGGGCAGCCGCCATCGCGGGTACCGGCAACCGCGCCGACACCCGGAAACCCCGCTCGCCGACCGGCCCCGCGGCCATCTCGCCGCCCAGGAGATCGACACGTTCGCGCATGCCGGTCAGGCCGTAGCCGGTGGCGCCGATGGCTCCGCCGCGACCGTCGTCGATGACCTCGATTAATACATCGTCCAGGCCGTACTCGATCGCCACCCGGCACTGGTCGGTGCTCGCGTGGCGGATCACGTTGGTCAGTGCTTCCTGAACGATGCGGTACGCGGACAGCTCGATGTCCGGCGACAGTTGCCGACGGTCGCCGGTGATCCGCAGGTTCACCGTGAGTCCAGCGGCGCCGGTGGCGGTCGCCAGCCGTTCCAGATCGGCCAGGCCGGGCGGGGGATCGAGGGCCGCGCCGTCGGCTTCAGAGCGCCGCAGCGAAACCAGCGCCCGCCGCAGGCCGGCCAGGGTCTCGCGGCTCGTCGTCTCGATGGCGGCCAGAGCATTGCGGGCCTCGGCCGGCTGGCTGTCGATGACATGCGCCCCGACCCCGGCCTGGATTGCGATGATGCCAATGCTGTGCGCCACCATGTCGTGCAACTCGCGCGCGATCCGCAGCCGCTCGTCGGTGACGGCCTGGGCCGCCGCCTTCTCCTGGACCTCGGCCCGGTGCGCGCGGCGGACTCGCGACGCGTTCCCGATCATCCAGGCAATGATCATGGCGAGCAGTGCGAAGATCCCGGAATCGAGGTACGTGGAGCCATGGGTGTTAAAGGTCAGGGCGGCGAGCAGGCTGAGGAGCGTGACCGTGGTCACGGGGACCGAGGCGATCGGGCGGGTCCGGGCCGCGAGCAGCCCGGTGGCGGCGCAGAGCACGAGGACCAGAGCACCCACGACCGCGGCGCCGGGTGCGAGCGGCACCGCGGCGGTCCAGCCAAGCAGGATCAGCACATGGGCGGCAATCGGGTGGCGGCGGATCAATCCGATCAGCAAGACGCCGAGCATCAGCGGCACCAGCAGCCGGAGGATCGGGGGATCGTGCGCTTGTAGCACCGCGACGCCGCTCACCAGCAACGGGTACGTGATGCCGCCCGCCCACGCGACCACACCACGAATCCGGCTAGGCCGCGGCGGCGGCACGGCGGTGGCGGTCATGTCGCGATCGTAGCCACCCACTCAGGTCACCGACATTGGCCCAGAGGCGTACGCCCGCGGGCGAATCCCGCTCGCCATCATTGTGGTCTCCGGCCGGACGCGGCGGTGCGAGCCCTCCGGCCATTGTGGGGGCATGATCGAAATCCGCGAACTCACCAAGCGCTACGGCCGCACGACCGCGGTCAACGGCCTGTCGGTGACGATCCGGCCCGGGCACGTGACCGGGTTCCTGGGTCCGAACGGCGCCGGCAAGTCCACCACCCTCCGCATGATCATCGGGCTGAACGCGCCCACCAGTGGATCCGTCACCGTCAACGGCTCCGCGTTCCGCCGCCACGCGCGAGGCCTGCGGCACGCCGGCGCGCTGCTGGACGCCTCCGACGTGCACGGCGGGCGCAGCGCCCGAGCCCACTTGCGTGTCCTCGCCCGCAGTAACGGATTGCCGCGCTCGCGCGTGGAAGGCGTGCTCGGCGAGGTCGGGCTGACCGAGGCGGCCCACCGCCGGATCGGTACGTACTCGCTCGGGATGAAGCAGCGGCTCGGCATCGCCGGTGCCTTGCTCGGTGACCCGCCGGTGCTTCTGTTCGACGAGCCGTTCAACGGCCTTGACCCGGAGGGCGTCCGGTGGGTGCGTGGCCTCTTCGGCCGGCTCGCCGCCGAGGGGCGGACCGTGTTCGTGTCCAGTCATCTGATGGGCGAGATGCAGCACACCGCCGATCACCTGGTCGTCATCGGACGCGGCCGGCTCATCGCCGACGAGTCGGTGACCAGCTTCGCCCAGCGCAACACCCGCCGGACGCTGACGGTGCGCACGCCGGACCGGGACCGGTTCGCGGTAGTCCTCCGCGACCACGATGCCGAGGTACGGGTGGCCGCCGATGGCGCACTGGCCGTCACCGGCCTGGACGCGCGAGTCGTCGGCGACCTCGCGTTCGCGCACAACCTGCCATTGCACGAATTGTCGATCAACGCCAGTTCGCTGGAGGCCGCTTTCATGGCGATGACGGCCGACAGCGTCGAGTACGCCACCGGAGCCCACCAATGACCACCACCCTCGAAGCGCCATCCAGCATTCCGAGCGTTACCCGCGAACCGCGCGCCCGCTTCACCGATCTGCTCGCGGCCGAGTGGCTGAAGCTGTGGTCGCTGCGGTCCGCCAAGTGGGCGTTCCTGGCCACGGCATTCGTGATTGTCGGGCTCAACGTCAACGCCGCACACGCGGACTACACGAACTGGCCGGGGTACGCTGCCTGGATCCGGAAGGCTTTCGTGCCGTTCTGGGCGCTGAACGACGCGTTCAACAACGGCTCGGGGTACCTATTGATCATCGGCTGCGCCACCATCGGGGCCAACATGGTGGTGAGCGAGTACGGCACCCACCTGATCCGGACCACGTTCGCCGCCGTGCCGGCCCGCCGCTGGGTCATGGCGGCGAAAATGTCGGTGGCGGTGGGTGTATTCACCGTGTTCGGCGCCCTCGTTGTGTTGGCCAGCTTCGGGTTCAGCCAGTGGGTGCTGTCGGCCCGGCACATCAACGTCCCGATCACGTACCCGGGTGTGGCGCGGGTCCTCGTTGCCAGCGCGCTTCTCGCGCCGATCAGCGCGGTCGTCGGCATGGCGTTCGGCGCCGTGATCCGGCATGTGGCGACCACGATGGTGATGGTGATCCTGGCGCTGGTGGTGGCGCCGGCCCTGCTGGTCGACGACAAGCCGGTACCGGCCGCGATCGACGAGTCCCTCCTGCAGACCGCTTGGTGGCGGCTGAGTTCGATCGGCGACACCTACGGACCAGGACCGATTCACCGGTCTATGGGGTACGCGTGGGGGGTGTATGCCGTCTGGTTCGTGACTGCCGTCGTCGTCACCTTGGTGACGGTCGATCGTCGTGACGTCTGACGGCAACGGCATGATCGCGGAGACTTGGTGCGGTATAACCGTTGAAAGTCTTCGCGATCATGGGCGGCACGGCGTCCTCAATCCTGGCCGATCAGGGGCGCGACGATCGAACTGAGCTGACTGGCCGTCTGCTGGTCGAGCTTCCCGTGGGCGGCCAGCTCGTTGATTAACTGCTGCACCTCCCGGGCCTTGTCGGCGATCTTGCTCTGCTCGCCCCTGCCGTTGCCGTTGCCCTTGCGGCTCTGGCTCAGGTCCTTGACCTTTTCGCGCAGGCTCTTCGCGGTGTCACGGTCGATGGTGCCGGCCGCGAGCGCGCTGTCGATCGTCGCGTTGAGCTGGTCCACGACCGCTTGCAGGCTGGTGGCGGTGGACCCGGTGGTCGGTTCGGTCGCCGACGGTGATGGTGACGTACCGGTAGCGGAAACCGCCGGGGACGTGGCCGGTGGCGCCGCTTGCCCGGTCGCGCCTGACGACAGGCTGCTTGCGATCGCGACCGCGATGACGCTTACCAGCACGACCGCGGCCGCGATGTATCCGAAAAGCCAGCGCGAGGGTCGCCTCGATTCCGGGCCGGTCGGCATCGAGTTGCCCGCATCGATCATCGTCGGGGGGTGGGGCAGCCGAGCCGAGCCCACCGCGAATCCGATCCCGCCGGGCGTGACGAGGGTCGGGGACGGATCGCCGGCCGTGTCCGCGGTCGACTGCTGCCCTCCGGTTGCGCCAAGGTCGAACGCGAGTTGTTCGGCGGTCGGACGTTGCGCGGGGTCGGCGGCGAGACACGCCATGCACAGACGCCGGATCTGGCGGGGCAGACCCGAGACGTCGGGCGGGGGAATCGGCGTGCCCGAATCGTGAAACGCCGCGGCCTGGTGCCAGTCGCCGACCGCGACCGGCTGGTGGCCGGTGAGCATCTCGTAGAGCAGCGCGCCAAGGGCGTAGACGTCACTGGCCGTCGTCGCGGGCTCGTTCCGGAGCCGCTCCGGTGCCGCGTAGGCGGGTGTGCCGGCCAGCTTGCCACCGTTGCTTCCGGCCCATGCGGCGATGCCGAAATCGAGTACCTTCGCCCCGGTCGCCGTCAGCATGACGTTGCCTGGCTTTGTGTCGTGATGCACGATGCCGAGTCGATGCGCGGCTGCCAGGGCCGACGCCACCTGGGACGCGATGGTCGCGGCCTGCTGCCACGGCAGCGGCCCGGACCGTAGCCGGTCGGCGAGATTCTGCCCGTCGACCAGCTCCATCACCAGATACGGCAGTACGGATCCGTCGGGCAGCGTGGTCTGCCCGTAGTCGTGGATCTGCGTCACATTCGGGTGGGTCAGCCGTGCCGCGGCCCGTGCTTCGGTGAACGTCGCGTCCCGGAATGCCGGGTCGGCGGCGAGTGAAGCGGTCAGCGCCTTGACCGCGACCGGGCGCCCCAGCACCTCGTCGTCGGCTTGCCAGACTTCAGCCATGCCACCCGTGCCGAGCGGTCTGCGGAGCGTGAATCGATCGTTCAGGTTTACCCCGGGGGCGAGCGCGAACATGCACCACAGTCTGCCTGGGGTCGGCTGAGTAGTCGAAATGGAACGTGGCTCAAATGGGAGAATCCGGCATATCGAAAGCTTAGTTACCCGGATAAATCAGAAGATTCTGCGCTTACTTCCTGCAGTAACCCGTGCACGAAGGTCATCACGTGGAGGCCACTGCGCAACATCCACCGTGACGGCACCATGGGATCAAGCTGCTCGACGTTGGGGTAGCGGATCAGGGCATCGCCCACCACGCACGACCATGGCGCGAGTCCGGACGGGGTGCCGAGAGGCGGAACGGGGGCATCGGGTGCGCGTACCAGCCAAGCGTGGGTGACCACCTCGGCCACCCCGATCAGCGCCTCCCACCGCAGGTCCGGCCACAGGCCGGGCAGCGCCCACCGGCAAGCGGACAGCGTCACCTCTCCCAATCGCACCGGCTGCTGTTCATCCGGCGGGCCCAGGACGGCCCGATAAAGCTTGAACCCGGACGGCGCCCGGCGAGACCGCAGCATGGACTGCCACCGGTTGTGAGCCCGCAGATAGTCGCTCTTCGCGGCTCCCAGTTCGGTGTATGCGGCCTCGACCAGGCCCGGTTGGAAGTCGGCCATCCGGCGCAGCAGCATCAGCTGGAACTCGCGGCGGGCGAAACCATGCACGTCTCCCATCCTTCCAGGGCAGGATGGTGTGATGACTGCTGCCGCCGAGTTGCCGCGCTCGATCCAGGCATTCGTCATGGCCGTCACCGTCGACGGACCGGGGACACTCGACCGGTTGATTGTTCGGTGAGCTTGGACGGCGCGGGCGACGAGCGGCCGGTCCTGGTCGTGGACGCGGCCAACGTGGTCGGGTCGAGGCCGGACGGCTGGTGGCGGGACCGGCACGCCGCCGCCGTCCGGCTGCGCGACTCTCTGGCGCCTCTTACCACGGAGTACGACGTGGTGCTCGTCGTCGAGGGGCGGGCCCGGCAGGTAGTGGCGGCCGGCGGTGTCCACGTTGTCGCGGCGGCCGGCAGCGGCGACGACGAGATAGTCCGCGTGGCCTCGGTGTGGGCGGACAGCGGCCGGCGCGTCGTGGTGGCGACCGCGGACCGGGAACTGCGCCGCCGGGTCGCCGCCGTCGGGGCATCGGTGATCGGGCCGTCGGCCCTGCCGTACACCGGCACCGGGGCAGAGTGAGCGTCGTGCGTCACCCACGGCATCGACCAAGCTCGCTGGCTGACGGTCAGACGGCGACGCCGATGTGCCGTACGATCTAGCGCGTCGACGACGCTAGGGGGCAGTTGGTGGACGAGATCCAGTTCGGTGGTAGCGAGCGGCGGCGGCCATCATTACGGACCGTCGTGTGGGCGGCCGTGCTCCTGGCGGCGATCGGCGGCCTCGTGATCTGGCAACGGCAGGGCGATTCGCCGAAGCCGGTTTCGGCCGGGAGTCCGTCACCAACCAGCCCGACCACGGCGGCCGCGCGTGTGGTCGTCGCCGATCCGGCCGCACCGGCTTCGAAGCCGGCCGTCGCACTCTCCGGTCAGCTCGCAACCAGTGGTGCCTGGGCCGGAGAGTTGACCGCGAAGACACGCAGCCTCGTCGTGCGTGTTCCCATGCGCAACACCGGCGATGCGCCGATCCGTTTGTCCGGCTACTCCGTGGACCATCCGAGCACGGTGACCATTGACGTGATAGGGGTCAGCGAGCATCCATTGTCCACTCTTGACGACATCGCGAGAGCCGGCGTCCCCTCCAGTTACACGTTGCCGGCGGGCGCGAGCGCGTATCTCGTCGTCGCGGCGACCTTCAGATGTCCCTCCGCCAAGCAGGTCGCGGACCCGAAACTGCGGCTGACACAGGACGGTCGCCGGGTCGAGATCGCCCTCCTCGCGACGACAGGTGACTGGATCGAGGACATGGTGGGCGACTGGTGCAAGGCCAACTCCGGCAGCGGCTGAGTCGCCGGCCGGTGGCCGCCGCCGATGCCAGCCGCTCCAAAGCGGGCCCCTGAGGGTACGCCCAAGCGGCGACGTCAGCCGCCACCCGGCCGCGTCGTCGCCAGGTCCTCAACCGCGGCTACGGTTCTAAACGTTGCGCGATTATTTCCGATTTACGACGATATCAGCGCAAAATCCGTCTTGATGAACAATTCCGCCGCTGTTTTGCCACGGCCGGCAGATGGGCGAGAAATCTTCGCCATTGGTACATTCCCGGATGATTAGTGCGGCTACCGTGAATTGAGCAGGTCGTCAGTGCATGGCGTGACACCGGGAGGAAGCCATCATGCCCATGAGCGCTAACCGGCCCGATGTCCCGCGGACGATCCTGCCAGTCCCGGACATCCCCGCACCCGTACCGGCGGCGTATGACGCCAAGGACCCGGAGGTGACCTACCCGCCGATCCGCCCCCTGCGGCCCCCGGCGGGCGCCCCGAACGTACTGGTGATCATGCTCGATGACGTTGGCTTCGGGGCCGCGTCGGCGTTCGGCGGTCCGTGCCAGACACCGACCGCCGAACGGCTGGCCGGTGCCGGACTGCGCTATACCCGCTTCCACACCACGGCGCTGTGCTCGCCGACCCGTGCCGCGCTGCTGAGTGGACGCAACCATCACACCGTCAGCATGGGCGGCATCACCGAACTCGCCACGTCCGCGCCCGGATACAGTTCCATCCGCCCGAACACATGCGCGCCGCTGCCCGAGACGCTGCGACTCAACGGGTATTCGACCGCGCAGTTCGGCAAGTGCCACGAGGTGCCGGTCTGGGAGACCAGCCCGATGGGACCGTTCGACCGCTGGCCGGCTCCCGGCGGCGGGTTCGAGTACTTCTACGGATTCCTGGGCGGGGAGACCAATCAGTACTACCCGGCGCTTTACGAGGGCACCACGCCGATCGAGCCGGACCGTACCCCGGAGGAGGGATACCACTTCACCGAGGACATGACCGACAAGGCGATTGCCTGGGTTCGCCAGCAGCAGGCGCTGATGGCCGACAAGCCGTTCTTCATGTACTTCGCTCCGGGCGCCACACATGCGCCACACCACGTTCCGGCCGAATGGCCGGCCCGATACCGCGGCCGGTTCGACCAGGGTTGGGACCGGGTACGCGAGGAGACCCTCGCCCGCCAGCGGAGCCTCGGTGTGGTGCCGGCGGACGCGGAACTGACCGCCCGGCACGCGGAGATCCCAGCTTGGGACGAGATGCCCGACGATCTCAAGCCGGTGCTCGCCCGGCAGATGGAGATCTACGCCGGGTTCCTGGAGCACACCGACTATCACGTCGGCCGGCTGGTGGACGCGCTCGCCGATATGGGCGTGCTGGACGACACGCTGATCTACTACATCGTCGGCGACAACGGTGCGAGCGCGGAAGGCGACATCAGCGGCTCGTTCAACGAGCTGCTGAACCTCAACGGCGCGGCCGCGGTGCAGACCACCAGGTTCATGGCCTCGCGGATCGACGAGTTCGGCACGCCGCGGGCATACAACCACTATGCCGTCGGATGGGCCCACGCCATGTGCGCGCCGTACCAGTGGACCAAGCAGATCGCCTCGCACTGGGGTGGCACACGCAACGGCACCATCGTGCACTGGCCGGCCGCCATCCGGACCGCCGGTCAGATGCGCCACCAGTTCCACCACGTGATCGATGTTGCGCCGACGATCCTTGAGGCGGCCGGGCTGCCCGAGCCGTTGTCCGTTCACGGCGTTCAGCAGCGCCCGATGGAGGGCGTCAGCATGGTGTACTCGTTCGACCAACCGGACGCCGCCGACCGGCACGAGACGCAGTACTTCGAGATGTTCTGCAACCGCGGCATCTACCACAAGGGCTGGAGCGCTGTCACCAAGCACGCGACACCGTGGGACCCGGACGTGTCACCGATCGCGCTCGACGATGACACCTGGGAGCTGTACGACGGCAGCACCGACTGGACCCAGGCGCATGACCTCGCCGCGGAACGCCCGGACAAGCTGCGGGAGTTGCAGCGGCTGTTCCTGCTCGAGGCGAGCAAGTACAACGTCCTGCCGCTGGACGACCGTCGGGTGGAGCGGTTCAATTCCGACCTGGCCGGTCGGCCGGTGCTGGTGCACGGCGACAACCAGATGCTGTACGGCGGGATGGGCCGGCTCACCGAGAACACGGTCCTGAACCTCAAGAACAAGTCACATTCGGTGACCGCCGAGATCGTCGTGCCCGCCGGTGGCGCCAGCGGCGTGGTCATCGCGCAGGGCGGCGAGTTCGGCGGATGGAGCGTGTACCTGCACAACGGCAAGGTCAAATACTGCTACAACCTGTTCGGTGTCGAGCGTTTCTACGTCGAGGGCGCCTCGGCGGTGCCGTCAGGAACCCATCAGATCCGGATGGAGTTCAGCTACGACGGCGGAGGGCTCGGCAAGGGCGGCACGGTGGCCTTACTGATCGACGGCATACCGGACGGCAGCGGCCGGGTCGGGGCTACCATTCCGATGATGTTCTCCGCCGATGAGACGGCGGACCTGGGCATCGACAACTCGTCGCCGGTCAGCGCCGACTACACCGGCGTCACGAGCGCGTTCACCGGAACTGTCCGCTGGGTACAGCTGTCCGTCGGGGCCGACACCTACGATCATCTGATCCGCCCGGACCAGCGACTGAAGATCGCGATGACCCGCCAGTAGCCGGAGTCACGTGCCGGTCAGCCAGATCCGGCTCTGGTGATTGTTCAGGCCGTCCGGGTGACGCCGACGGGTGTCAACCTCGGCCACCATGTTCTCCGAGCGCACCCGTGGCGGCAACTCGCCGAATCGGAGGAACCGGAGTCCCGGTGATCAAGTGCCTCAAGCCGTGCATCTGACGTCGCCATAGCGCGTCTAGCGCTCAAAGATCTCGCACTTGATCATGGGACGGTGGCTAGCGCCGGGTCGCGTACACCGCGTAGGTCCCGCGATGCGCGGTGACCGCGTCGCCGAATTCGTCCAGGACCTCGATCGCCTTCTGCAGTACCCGGATCCGGAGTTCCGGCCGCAGTGCGAGGTGATCGCTGTACGTGCCGAGCAGGCCGGCCCACTCTCGCGGCGTGACCTGCTCATCCCAGCGATACGTCCGGGTGCGGATCGGCCCGAACTCGGCGACCGGCGGGAACGGATCCCCCCGCGCCTGATGCGGTTCGTAGCTATGGGTGGTGCAGTCCGGCGCGTACTTGCGGTACATAGCGGCCAGCGCCTCGGCGACCTCGTCATCGAAGAGCTGGTAGGTCCAGAACAGCGCCAGTGTGCCGCCCGGCCAGAGCACGTCGGCGGCCTTGGCGATGCCGCGAGCCGGGTCGATCCAGTGCCACGCATCGGCACACGTGACGAGGTCGAATTGGCGGCCGTCATCGGGCCACGTCTCGAACCTGGCCACTTCGACCGGTACCCCGTGAGAGCGGGCGATGGCGGCCATCCGCTCGTCGGCCTCCACCCCGAGGACTGTCACGCCGGGGGCCCGCAACGCCGCGGCCACCTTGCCGGTGCCGCATCCGACATCGAGCACCGCGAACGGTGCGAGAGCGAGAAGGTCGTCAACGGCCGCGTCGGGAAGGGAGGGACGGAACCGGTCGTACCGTTCGGCCTCGGATCCGAACGATTGAGCGCGCGACCGGTCCTGATGCGGTTCGGTGAAGATCACCCGGCGATGCTAGCCGCCGTCCGCGCCGGCCGTTGGCTCATGTTCACCGGGTTTGTCGGTGGACGCCTCTATGCTCGCGATATGCCGGGAGCAATATACGCAGAAGGGCTGGTCAAGCACTTCGATGACGTGCGCGCGCTCGATGGCGTCGACCTCGATGTGCCCGAAGGCACCGTGCTCGGTCTGCTCGGCCCGAACGGGGCCGGCAAGACCACCGCCGTGCGAGTGCTGACCACACTGCTGCGCCCCGACCGTGGCCGAGCTTTCGTCGCCGGGATCGACGTCCTGAAACGACCGACCGATGTGCGCCGCTCGATCGGCTTGTCCGGCCAGTTCGCGGCCGTCGATGAATACCTGACCGGTCGCGAGAATCTTCAGATGGTCGGCGAGCTCTACCAGTTGCGGGCGGCCGACGCGCGGGGCCGGGCGGATGAACTGCTGGACCGGTTCGGCCTGGCCGACGCCGCGGACCGGATCGCGAAGACGTACTCCGGTGGCATGCGGCGGCGGCTGGACCTGGCCGCCGCGCTGGTGGTGTCGCCGCCGGTGATGTTCATGGACGAGCCGACCACCGGCCTCGATCCACGCAACCGGCAGATGCTGTGGGACCTGATCCAGGATCTGGTCGCGGCCGGCACCACCTTGCTGCTTACCACTCAGTACCTGGAAGAAGCCGACCACCTCGCGCACGACATCTGCGTCGTCGACCACGGCCGGGTGATCGAGCGCGGTACCTCCGACGAACTCAAGGCACGTACCGGTGGGGAGCGGATCGAGATCGTCGTGCACCAGCGCGAGCAGATCGACCCGGCCCGGCTGGTGCTGGGCCGGGCTTCGGCCAGGGCGATGTCGGCATCGACGAGCACACCCGTCGTCTCACCGCGCCGGTTACCGGAGGGGCCAAGCTGCTCGCCGAGGTGATCCGCGAGCTCGATGATCGCGGCGTCGAGATCGACGATATCGCCTTGCGCCGGCCCACGCTCGACGACGTGTTCCTGTCCCTGACCGGCCACCACGCCGAGGGCAACGACGGATTCGGAGGCGGAGACGTGACCGCGACTACAGCAAGCGAGCGCCCTCGGGCCAGGGCGCCGCGGCCGCGCGGTGGCATGCGTCCAGGCCGTCCACGACTCCTGGGTGGTGGCCAAGCGCAACCTGAGACGGATGACCCGGATCCCGGAGATCGTCATCTTCGGGCTGATCCAGCCGATCATGTTCGTGGTGCTGTTCAGTTACGTGTTCGGCGGCTCCATGACGGTCGGCGGATCCAGCGATCCAAGCATCTACCGCGAGTTCCTGATGGCCGGCATCTTCGCCCAGACGGTCACGTTCGCGACCGCGGGCGCCGGCGCCGGCATCGCCGACGACATGCACAAGGGAGTGATCGACCGCTTCCGGTCGCTGCCGATGGCCCGCGGTGCCGTGCTGACCGGGCGCACCATCGCCGACCTGGTGCAGACCGGCGCTGACCCTGCTGGTCCTCGCGATCGTCGCGCTGCTGGTCGGCTGGCGGACCCACAATAGCGTTCCCGAGGCGCTGGCCGCGTTCGGCCTGCTGCTCCTGCTCGGGTACGCGTTCTCCTGGATCGGCGCGCTCATCGGCCTGTCCGTGCGGACACCGGAGGCGGCCACCTCCGGGCGGCCTGATCTGGCTGTTCCCGGTGACGTTCATTTCGATCGCGTTCGTCGACTCCAGCCGGATGGTTGCCTGGCTGCAGCCGATCGCCGAGTGGAATCCGTTCAGCGCCACGGTGCAGGCGTGCCGGGTGCTGTTCGGCAACCCGGGGCAGTCCACGTCGACCGCGTGGCCGATGCAGCATCCGGTGTGGGCGTCAATCCTCTGGTCGCTGCTGATCCTGGTGGTCTTCCGTAGCTTGGCGGTCCGGAAGTACCGGTCAGCCACTGCATGATCAAGCCCACAACCTCATGATCGCGCGCACTTTTCCATGATCAAGTGCACGATCTTGAGCGCCAGGCACGCCATAGCGACGTCAGCTGCACCGACTGGTGCACGCGATCATGCACCCGTCGGCCGTGATCGGTAGTTCCACCGGGGTGGCCGGGCAACGGGCATGTCTCCGTGTCGGGTGCAGGGGAGCGGCTCCGGCCAGGCCGGTGGTCAACGCTTGCGACCAGGCAACGGGCATGGTGATCAGGGATCGCTAGGTCTCGCCTTGAAACCGCGACGTCGTACTTGGTCGCATCTGAGCCGGCTCCAGCCCTGCGGGCAGATCGAGTCAAGCGCGATCGAGCTGCGGGCAGATCGAGTCAAGCGCAGATCAAGTGCGCCAGTGGGTGCAAGATCTCGTGCAACTAACGTCGCCATGGCGCGTCCACGGTTCAAGATCGTGCACTTGATCATGGAGAGAGGGCGGGCGAGCGGGCTCGCGGGCCGGCCGGTGCGGTGGGCAGGCCGGCCAACACTGGGACATGGCATCCTTGATGGCGTGGATCGTGCCGACCTGATCCGGCTGCGGCGAGCCCGCGACACGATGGACCGGGACTACGCCCAGCCGCTGGACGTGCCCGCGCTGGCTCGCGCCGCGCTGATGTCCACGGGGCACTTCGCCCGCAGCTTCCGGGCGGCGTTCGGCGAGACCCCGTACAGCTATCTGATGACCCGCCGGATCGAGCGGGCGATGACCTTGCTGCGCCGTGGCGACATGTCCGTCACCGACGTGTGCTTCGCCGTCGGGGGTACCTCACTGGGAACGTTCAGTACCCGGTTCACCGAGCTGGTGGGGGAGTCGCCGAGCGCTTACCGGGCCCGCGATCACAACGAACTGGCCGATGTCCCTCCCTGCGTGGCGAAGAATTATCTGCGGCCCGTGCGCCGGTAGCAGCGCGCGCCGCGGGTTGCCCGTAGCGTGGCTTCATGACCCTGAGACTGGCAACGTGCTTCATTCCGGTTGACGATCACGACAAGGCACTTGAGTTCTACCGCGACGCGCTCGGGCTGGAAGTGCGCAACGACGTCAAGTACGAGAACATGCGCTGGACCACCGTCGGTTCGCCGGACCAACCCGACGTGAACATCGTGCTCGAGCCGCCGGGTGCCGACCCGAACGCCGCGCCCGCAGACCGCGAAAAGCTAGCCGACTTCCTCGCCAAGGGGCTGCTGAGGGGCGTCATCCTGACCACCGACGACGTGGACGCCACCTTCGCGCGCGTGCAGGCGACCGGTGCCGAGGTGTTGCAGGAGCCGATGGACATGCCCTACGGCGTACGGGACTGCGCGTTCCGCGATCCGGCCGGGAACATGATCCGGATCAACCAGCGAGCCAAATAGATCAACCAGCGAGCCAAGTCGACGGCAGACCATCGGGCAGACTGGGATATTCCAGGATGATCCGGAAGACTCGGCCGGACCCGACCCGCGGCTCGAACCGGCCGCGTCGCCGTCGGGGGCGCCGCCGAGGGCGCCGCCGCGCATACCCGGCTGGCGCCGATGGCCGGGCAACAGGCACGATGGTCGGATCATGACGCTCACCGACCGCCTGCCACCCGACTCCCTTCCCGATGACGAGTTCCCGGACGCGATCTACGAGTCCTTCATCGGCTGGGCCGACGAGCGGGGACTGTCCCTCTACCCGCATCAGGAAGAGGCCCTGATCGAGATCGCCTCCGGGGCCAACGTCATCCTCAGCACGCCGACCGGCTCGGGCAAGTCGCTGGTGGCGGTCGCCGCACACTTCGCCGCGCTCGGCCGCGGCGAGCGCACCTTCTACACCGCGCCGATCAAGGCCCTGGTATCGGAGAAGTTCTTCCAGCTGATCGACGTGTTCGGCGCGGAGAACGTCGGCATGATGACCGGCGACGCCCGGGTCAACGACGAGGCCCCGATCATCTGCGCGACCGCCGAGATCCTGGCCAACATCGCGCTCCGGGACGGCTCGGCCGCCGACGTGGGCCAGGTCGTCATGGACGAGTTCCACTTCTACGCCGACCCGGATCGAGGCTGGGCCTGGCAGGTGCCGATTCTGGAGTTGGTTGACGCGCAGTTCGTCCTGATGTCCGCCACCCTCGGTGATGTCTCGCGATTCCAGGAGGACCTGACCCGGCGTACCGGCCATCCGACGGCGGTCATCGCCAGCGCGGAGCGGCCGGTTCCACTGCACTTCTCGTACTCGATGACACCGCTGCACGAGACACTTGAGGAGCTGCTCAGCACCAACCAGGCGCCGGTCTACGTGGTCCACTTCACTCAGGCCGCCGCCCTGGAGCGGGCACAGTCGCTGATGAGCATCAACGTGTGCTCGCGCGCCGAAAAGGACATGATCGCCGCCGAAATCGGCGGCTTCCGGTTTTCCACCGGGTTCGGCAAGGTGCTGTCCCGGCTGGTCCGCCACGGCATCGGCGTACACCACGCGGGCATGCTGCCGAAGTATCGCCGCCTGGTCGAGACACTGGCTCAGGCCGGACTGCTCAAGGTCATCTGCGGTACCGACACGCTCGGCGTGGGCATCAACGTGCCGATCCGTACGGTGTTGTTCACCGCTCTGTCGAAATTCGACGGCACCAAGACCCGCCTGCTTCAGGCTCGCGAGTTCCATCAGATCGCCGGTCGCGCCGGGCGGGCCGGGTTCGACACGGTCGGCACTGTTGTGGTGCAGGCCCCCGAGCACGCCATCGAGAACGAGCGGCTGCTCGCCAAGGCCGGCGACGATGAGCGCAAGCGCCGCAAGGTCGTCCGGAAGAAGCCGCCGGAAGGGTTCGTCTCCTGGGGCCTGCCGACCTTCGAACGGCTCACCACCGCCGAGCCGGAGCCGCTGAAGTCCAGCTTCGCCGTCAGCCACGCGATGCTACTGAACATCATCGGCCGCCCCGGCGACGCCTTCACCGCCATGCGCAAGCTGCTCACCGATAACCACGAGGATCGGTCGGCGCAGCGCCGGCACATCCGGCGCGCGATCGCGATCTACCGTGCGCTGCTCGCCGGTGACGTCGTCGAGCGCCTCAGCGAGCCGGATCCAGATGGCAGGCGGGTACGCCTGACCGTCGATCTGCAGTACGACTTCGCTCTCAACCAGCCGCTGTCACCATTCGGTCTGGCCACCTTGGAACTGCTCGACCGCGAGTCGCCGTCGTACGGGCTCGACGTGCTGTCGGTGGTGGAGTCCACGCTGGACGATCCGCGCCCGGTGCTGTCGGCCCAGCAGTTCAAGGCGCGCGGCGAGGCGGTGGCGCAGATGAAGGCCGACGGGCTCGACTACGAGACGCGGATGTCCGAACTGGAGTCGGTCACCTACCCGAAGCCGCTGGCGGACTTGCTTGAGGACGCGTTCGCCATGTACCGCAAGGGGCATCCCTGGGTGGGCGACCACGAGATCGCGCCCAAGTCGGTGGTGCGCGACATGTACGAGCGGGCGATGACCTTCGCCGAGTACATCTCGTTCTATGGTCTGTCCCGATCCGAGGGTCTGGTGCTGCGGTACCTCACCGACGCGTACAAGGCGGTACGCCAGACCGTTCCGGACGACGCCAAGACCGAGGACCTGATCGACCTGATCGAGTGGCTCGGCGAGATGGTCCGGCAGGTGGACTCCAGCCTTATCGACGAGTGGGAGGAACTGCGCAATCCGGACGGCGAGGTGATCGCCGCGACGGTCGCGGCGCCGCCGTCGCTTACCCGCAACACGCGAGCGTTCCGGGTACTGGTCCGCAATGCCATGTTCCGGCGGGTCGAACTGGCCGCGCTGGAGCGCTTCGATGAGCTGGGTGAGCTGGACGGCGAGTCGGGCTGGGACGCGGACGCGTGGCGAGCGGCCATGGACGCGTACTTCGACGAGTACGCCGACATCGGGATCGGCTCGGACGCGCGCGGACCGGCCTTGCTGTCCATCACCGAGGCGCCCGGCACATGGACGGTGCGGCAGATCTTCGACGATCCCGACGGCGACAGGGACTGGGGCATCAGCGCGACCGTCGATCTGTCCGCGTCGGACGAGGCCGGCGAAGCGGTGATCCGGGTGCGCTCGGTCGGTCCGGCCGGCGAAGGCTGAGCGACGGGTGCGCGCGGTCCTAATCGTGGCGCACAGTCGAGTCCATGGCCGGCATCGTTGACGAGCTACTTCGAAGTGATGAGCCGTCGATCCGGTGGAAGGTTCGCACCAAGGCTCTCGGCGAGGATCCCGAATCGGCGCCGATCCGCAGGCTTCGGCGGCAGGTCGCGATGTCGCCGCGAGTTGGCGCGCTGATCGCCGGGCAGGAGCGGGAGAACCGTGGTACGTACGTCAAGTGGTCCGGTCGGCACTGAGTGATGATCACGCTCGCCGACATCGGCTATCCACCCGGGGATCCGGCGCTGGAACCGGTGGCGGCGAAGGTGATGAAGACCCACCCAAACCCGCCCGGGGTTCGGCTGTCTTGTGTAGCAGGCCTTGGGTATCTGGGTGCTGGCCCGGGCCGATGCGCCTTGGCCCGTGGTCGCGGGCGTCTACCTCACCGGCGTCGGGCTCACCTACGTGCCACTGCTGTGGCATGCCGCTGAGCTGAGTGCCGGTCGGCGCTTGGAGCGGGAATTGGACAGAGCGGACCTCCGTGCCGAGCCGCGCCGCCACTCCGTCCTGCGGTTCCGGGTGTTCGTCGGGTGCACTTTGGTGGTCTGGGGCTCCGGCGGGAGTCACGGTGAGCGACCATGCGCGGGTGACCGTCGAGGAATTGCCGGGCGGGTATGTCAACTCCGTGGTTCGCATCGGTGATACCGTGCGCCGCCGGCCGGCCCAGCGTCCGGGCAGCGCGTTCACGATGTGGCCCATCTCTGCTGGCAGTACGTCAATCTCGGCCCCGGGATCGGCGATCCGGCGGCGGCTGGGGCCCGGGTCGCGCTGATCGCCGACGCCTACGACCTCGACGATCGCTCGATCCTCATCGAGACGGTGCTGTGGTGGCGGGACCGGTGCTGGCGCGGCATCGAGTCGGCGGCCAACGCCGGCGATGCGGCGATGTGGCGGCTGCGGGAGCTTGGCGCGGTCAGTGAGGTACGCGACGCGTTCCGGTGGACGCTGGCTCACCGGAGCGTTTTGGAACACATCGTCCGCTGATCCGGAAGATTCGGCTCGCCGGATTTGTTGGCGGCATGTAGCCGACGATGGCACGTACGCGAAAGGACGGTTGGCGGATGCCGATCGAAGGGGATTACCAGGCCAGCCCCGCTCAATGGGTGGCCGATCAGGTCGAGCAGATCGAGACCTCAGGCGGCGCCGACGGCACGATGTTGCGCGGCATGCCGGTGGTGGTGGTGACGATGCGTGGCGCGAAGACCGGCAAGATCCGCAAGGTTCCGCTGATGCGGGTCGAGCATGACGGCGTCTACGCGCTGGTGGCGTCGATGGGTGGCGCGCCCAAGCATCCGGTCTGGTACCACAATCTGATCGCGGATCCGCGAGTGGACATCCAGGACGGTCCGCGGCAGTTCACCGACCTGAAAGTCCGCGAGATCCACGGCGATGAGTACGGCGAGTGGTGGAAGCGTGCCGTGGCCGCCTACCCGGACTACGCGGACTACCAGAAGCGCACCAGCCGGACCATCCCCCTCTTCGTCGCCGAGCCGAGCTGACCGGGCTTGATCTGAATTCAGCGGATAGCTTGGGCCATGATCCCGAGAGTTGATGCCGGTATAGCGGATCAACTCTCCGGGATCATGGTGTAGCCAGCGAGTTCGCGTCAGCGCCATGGCGCGGAGGCGTATCGTCGCTGGTATGACCGCATTTGTACAGATAGTTGAGTTCGAGACGGACCGGATCGACGAGATTCGCAAGCTTGAGCAGGACATGCGCGCCAACGGGACGGAGTCGCGGTTTACCACCGGGGTGATAGCCAGCGACCGAGACAAGCCGAACACGTACCTTGTCATCGTCGACTTCCCGTCGTATGAGTCGGCCGATGCGAACAATGCCGATCCCGTGACACAGCAGTTCGCCGCGAAGGTGAACGAACTGTCCAAGTCGGTGACGTTCCGGAACCTCGACGTGCTCGACCGGATGCCGTAGGCAGATTCACGCATTACCCGCGAACGTCACCCTGCCAACTCGCTCCGATCGGTTTAACGACCGCGATGCGACCGCAGCGCGGCACTGCGATGCTGCGCGTCAAAATCACGCAGTGAGACCGGGTTCGGGATATCAGGCACATCGGTGCGGATCCGGCCGGCCCGGCGACCGGGCTCTTGGGGCGCCGGCGACACTGGCTGGTTCGTCATCCGCGGTGCCCGGTTCCCGCGTGGAACCGACTCATGGAAATCTTCGTCGCCCATCATCGACATGGCCGCGAAGATCAGTCCCATCGCCGCGGCCGCCCCGACCACAATGATCGGTACAACCAATGACATCGGGCTCAGGCCGTCCGGAATGGCGGCCGTCTGGTTCGCGGCGAGGTGGACGCGCCCGGCGGTCATGCCGACGTAATGCATGACGCACATCGCGCCCGCCATGATCGACGATGCGCCGGTGATCGCCTTCCAGCCACGCGCCGACACGGTGAACCAGAGCGCGATAGTCGCGGCGGCCACGGCGATCAGCACCGAAGCCAGCACTCGCGAGATGTTGTAGCTGATCGTCCCGTCGAACCGAAGCGCTGCCATCCCGGTGTAGTGCATCGCCGCGACTCCCGATCCGGTGACCAGACCGCCCAGGAACACCTTCGGCGTTGACGGGCGACCCCAGCCGACCAGGAACATCCCAGAGGCGACCACGATCACCGCGATCGCCAGGCTGCCGGCGGTCAGGCCGGCCGAGTACCGCAATTCGGCGGCCGGGATGTCGAAGCCGAGCATCGCCATGAAGTGCGCGAGCCAGGTGCCGCCTCCGCCGATGGCCAGCGCCGCGAGCGCCAGCCAGCGGGCCCGGCGTGCCGGGGACCGGGCCGAACGCGCGCGTGCCGTGCAGGTCAGCCCGAACAGCGACCCGACGAAGGCGAGGAAGAAGGCGATGATGGGGTTGACCACCCCGTAGGCGAACTGGTGCACAACCGGCATGAATGGATTCCGTCCCGTTCCCGACAGTGGTCCGGCGCGCCCGGGTCGTATGCCGCCCGGAGCCGGATCCGCCAGACGCGACGGCTGTTCGCCATCGCGTCGATACGTTGTGAAACCACTGTGTGGGGACGATGGCTGGCGGCGACGTACTCACAGTCCGTCGTGGGTCGATAGCAGAGCGCGACTATAGTCGGTGCCGAGTCCTATCAGAACGGTGCTTAGCGGACGGCACCGGATTCGCGCAGCGCCGCGATAGCGGCGGCGTCGCGCCCGAGCGTGGCCAGGATCTCATCGGTGTGTTCGCCGGCCGCCGGCGGCGGCCGCCGGATCGACCCCGGCGTCCCGGCCAGCCGGGGTGCCGGCGCCGGTTGCACCACACCGTCCGCCTCGACGAACGACCCGCGGGCGACCATGTGCGGATCTTCCCGAGCCTCGGCCCAGGTCAGAACCGGAGCGACGCAGGTATCCTCGCCGCCGAGAAGCGAGACCCATTCGTCGCGGGTACGGGTGCGAAACAGCGCAGCCCACTCGTTCGGCGGTACCTGCGGGTCCAGCCCGGCGAGTTCACCGAGCCGGAGCAGGAACTGTGGTTCGAGTGCACCGACCGCGAGGTAGCGGCCGTCGGCGCACTCGTAGGTGTCATAGTTCGGCGTGCCACCATCGAGCAGGTTGACGCCCCGTTCGTCGGACCACAGCCCCAGGTGCCGCAGCGCATGCACGCCGGTGGCAAGGGAATTCACACCGTCCACGATGGCCGCGTCGATCACTTGCCCGGAACCACCGGCCCGTACGTGCAGCAGCGCGCACACCACACCGAAGGCGAGGAACATTCCGCCGCCGCCGAAGTCGCCGAGCAGGTTCATCGGCGGAACCGGTCGCTCACCGGGACGTCCGATGGCGTGCAGCACGCCGGTCACCGCGAGGTAATCGATGTCATGACCCGCCCGGGCCGCCAGCGGGCCACTCTGGCCCCAGCCGGTCATCCGTCCGTACACCAGGGTGGGCTTGATTTCGAGCAGATCATCCGGCCCGAGTCCGAGCCGCTCGGCGACGCCCGGCCGGAATCCTTCGATGAACACATCGGCGCTGGCCGCGAGGTCGCGGACGACCTCGCGGCCAGCGGCATGCTTGAGGTCGACGGCGATCGACCGTCGATTGCGGACCAGCAGGTCAGGGTGGCCAGCGGACAGGCCGGCAGGTTCGGTCCGGTCCACCCGGACCACGTCGGCGCCCATGTCGGCGAGCATCATCGCCGCGAACGGGGCGGGTCCGATGCCGGCGAGCTCGACGACGCGGACCCCATCGAGCGCGCCGGCCATGTCGGGTCCGCTCAGCGGGCGTCGATCGGTACGAACGGGCGCTCGGCGGAGCCGATGTAGACCTGGCGCGGGCGACCGATCTTGGTCGCCGGGTCATTGATCATTTCGCGCCACTGGGCGATCCAGCCGGGAAGGCGGCCGAGTGCGAACAGCACCGTGAACATCTTGGTCGGGAAGCCCATCGCCTTGTAGATGAGCCCGGTGTAGAAGTCGACGTTCGGGTACAGCTTGCGGGAGACGAAGTAATCGTCGTGCAGCGCGATCTCCTCCAGTTGCATGGCCAGATCGAGCAGGGGATCCGGCCGGTGCATCCGCTGGAGCACGTCCTGGACGGCCTTCTTGACGATCGCGGCGCGCGGGTCGTAGTTCTTGTAGACCCGGTGCCCGAAGCCCATCAGCCGGACACCGTCCTCCTTGTCCTTGACGTGCTGGACGAACCGGCGTACGTCGCCGCCGTCGGCCCGGATGCCCTCAAGCATCTCCAGCACCGCCTCGTTGGCGCCGCCGTGCAGCGGGCCGAACAGCGCGTTCACCCCGGCCGACACCGAGGCGAACATGTTGGCGTGCGACGAGCCGACCAGCCGCACGGTCGCCGTCGAGCAGTTCTGCTCGTGGTCGGCGTGCAGGATGAACAGCATGTCCAGGGCCTTGGCCATGACCGGGTCGACCAGATATTCGGTGGCCGGGACGCCGAAGGTCATCCGGAGGAAGTTCTCCGTGTAGCCGAGCGAGTTGTCCGGGTAGAGCATCGGCTGGCCGATGGACTTCTTATACGCGTACGAGGCGATCGTCGGCAGCTTGGCAAGCAGCCGCACGGTGGAGATCTCCACCTGATCGGGATCGAACGGGTTGAGGCTGTCCTGGTAGAAGGTGGACAGGGCGCTGACCGCGGCGGACAGGACCGCCATCGGATGAGCGTCACGGGGGAAACTGTCGAAGAACCGGCGCATCTCCTCGTGCAGCAGGGTGTGATGCCGGATCCGGTCGGAGAAGTCTTCGAGCGCAGCGGCGGTGGGAAGCTCGCCGTACATCAGCAGATACGAGGTCTCCAGGAAGGTCGACCTCTCGGCCAGATCCGCGATCTGGTAGCCGCGATAGCGCAGGATGCCCTGGTCGCCGTCAATGTAAGTGACGGCTGAGGTGCATGCCGCGGTGTTGCCGAAGCCCGGGTCGTAGGTGACGTGGCCGGTCCGGCTCAGCACCTTTCCGATGTCCAGGCCACTCGCGCCCTCGACCGCGTTTACCTCGGCCAGTTCTACATCGCCATTGGGTGTCGAAATTCCTGCGTCCGCCACGTTGTCCTCGCTCCAGATTTTTCCCTCTAACGTCTGCATGGTTACCGTAAAGTATCCGCACTGACAGGGGCATAGTCCCTACCCGGGGCAGAGGCGTTTGTCATGTGAGTGTCATGGAGCGCTGACCAATTCATGCGGTTCCGCTCCGCTCTGGCCGGTTCGGGCGCTGCACTCATTATCCTTGCACGGCCGATCGGCCCGGCGGGGGCGGATCTGGTTCGCTGAGCGCTGATCTCGCGAGATCGAGCGGGGCCGGAATGCGCCTGGACGCCCCGTTACACCCGCACGGCGGCCGGTTCGCGGGGACGCACGATCGCCACGCCTGACGCCTGCGTCTCGCCGCGGACGTATCGCCGGGCCGTCTCGGCGAACGTGTCCGGTGCCAGATACTGCTCGCGCACGGCGGCCCGGCGGGCGGCGTTGGGGTCATCGCCAAGCATCTCGGCGATGACGTCTGCGATATTGGAGCCGCTCTTGTCGATCACGTAGGCGGCCCGCCCGATCGGGGAGTGCCGGGCGAAGTCCGGGCCAGCGCCGCGCATGTCGGTGAGCACCAGCGGCTTGCCAGACGCAAGGTAGTCGACGGCCATCGCGGACACGTCGGTGACCATGGCGGTGGACGCGTTCATCGCCTCGACGGCGGTCATGGCGCGGGACTCGGTGCCGAAGACGTGCGGCCTGCCGGTGCGGGCCCGGTCGGCCGCGAGCGCTCGCTCCAACCGGGTGATCTGGGCCGTGCCCGGATTCTGGCCACGCAGGGCCGGGTGCCCGCGCAGGATCACGGTCGCTCCGGCGGCGATAAGGCCCTTGACGATCGCCTCGCCCGCCTCCAGCGACGAGTGGTTCTCGTCGGCGTACTGGCTGGGCGAGGTCGGGGCGTAGAGCACGGTGGGGCTCTCGGGTGCGCGGTCCGGCCGGATGTCGCGGGCTTGCGGGCGACCGACCACGTCGAACTTCTCCTCGGCGATGACCACTCCATGATCGGCGTATCGCTGGATGGCGGCCGGCCCGGCCACGAACAGCCGGTCGAACATTGCCGAGACCGGATTAAAGCTCGCCGGCTTGTCCGAATCCCCGTGCAGCAACTGGATGTGAGTCAGCGTGCTGAACCGGGCAATGTGGCTGTTCAGGCTGGCGTTGTTGACGTAGAGCACCGCGCGAACCGACGGCACGACGGTGGCGTCAACGGTCGCAACGGTCGGGCAGTGCAGGACGGGTGCCGTGCTCTGCGAGCGCAGCGACGCGGCGATGGCCGCCTCGCGTACGACGACCAGGTAGGGCTCGCCGATCGCGTCGATCGCCGGCAGCCACGAGCTGATCTGGTACTCCTGCCCGGGGGAGCCGCTGAAGTACACGATGAAGGCCGGGGCGTACCGGTCCAGCGCGGCCCGCAGCGCCGAGGCATCCGCTGAGCCACGCATTCGCCGGTAGGCCGCGTCCGCGGTGACCGCGGCAACGGCGACGCATTCGACGCCGACGGCGATCGCGACCGGCCAGAGCGGCCAGCCGGCGTAGCCGAACGCGCCGGTGGCGGCGACCAGAACCACGTTCGCAGAGTTCAGGGTGTCCGCAGGGGCGGTGAGCCGGCGTGGTTCGGCGTATCCGGGCAGGTTCGTCGCCCGTACCCTTGGCCGGCGGCCGAGAGCCAGCAGGGCCGACTGGCAGATGATGATCGAGACCAGCGCGAAGGCCATGAAACCGGAAACCGGTGTGCGGCCCAGCGGCGCCACCACGGAGGCGGCCAGCACCGCGACCGCCGGGATGACGCTCAGCATGCCGGAGGCGGGTCCACGCGCCACGACCATCAGCAGACCGAACAACACCAGCAGATAGCCGGCGACACGGTGCGAGGTCAGTGCGAGCGTGGAGAATGCCGCCAACGCCACCAAATGGAGCCCGATCTGAATGGCTGTCGCCGGGACTCGTATCGCCGTGATCTTCCTGAGGTAACCCACGCAAATCCTGTTCCGCGCTCGCCGTCCGGGTTGGTGACGCGACCTTATCCTATGAATATCCAGTTAACGCCAGTTGTCGTCCAATCATTAAAACGGCCGCCATCGGCATGTCCGTCCGTGGCGGCCGCGTGTTCGGCGAAGCGGGAGGCGGGGCCCCTGGACAGGGGCAACCTGGTCGGGATTGGCAGTCCACTCTGGAGTGCCGGTGGCTACGAAAGGTAATTGCCCGACTACGAAACGTCGCCGCGGCGAATCCGAGACGGGCAGGCGATCGGATGGCGCGGGCGGACCTCGGCTGCGGTCATCGGGACGAGCACCGGCGGCCGCCCGCACCCGCCGCCGCGGCGGCGGGCTCGAGCCGACGACCAAGGATCCTTGACGCCGGGGCCGGGCAGATGCGGCCGGGCCACCCCGGCGGCGCAGCAGGCCTGATCGAAGCGTGCCCGCCCGGCCTCAAGGGCGAGCGCGAACGGGCCATCCGGGATCGCTTCCCAGACCGTGCCGAGACGGCGCCACCAGGCGCCGTCGTATGAGACGTAGTCGATGATGCGAGCTGATACCGGTGCCGCGAGGCCATTACGCCAGTGGCGGACCATGGCAGTGTGGCGGAGAAGCCGGGGGGAATCCACATGTCGAGGCTGCTCCCCGGCATCGTTGTCCGCAATGCCCTTTATGCACTCGTGACGTTTATCCACCATCCGGAGCCTCCCATCGGGTCTGGGCCCACCGCCGGCCGGGGGCCGGGCCTTGATGTCGTTCGGGTTCGTGGTTTCCGTTTCTCGCGAGGCCGGTCGCCGTCCACATTCGGGCTCCGCAGATCCTGGGTGGACCGGGGCGGCGAGAACGTTTCGCCAAGCCATGCGAGCGCGCCGTTCACGTGGAGTGATTGCACGCCCACATGGCGTTAACAGTCGAGGGCGATCCCGGGAAACGCAGGCGTCCGGGAAACGTCAGAAACGCTTGTCCAGGATGTCAACGATCTTGGTCGCGAAAGCCTCGTGCTTGGCGTACGCGCTCGGGAACGCGCTGCGCTGCACCATCTGCGCGGCACACGTCAGGCAGCCCCAGGAGCTCTTGTACCGGACCAGCACGGCGTAGAACGCATGCGCCGCGTACGTCGGGTTGGTCAGCTGCTTCGGGGTGCCCCAGCCCGAACTCGGTCGCTGCTGGAACAGGCCTAGCGAGTCGTGGTCGACCGCGTGGGTGTAGTTCTTGAGGTTCGACTCCTGCAGCGCGGTGGCCATCGCGATGATCCGGCCGCGGCGGCTGATGCCCATGTGGTGACCCTCGGCGACGATGGCGTAGGCCATCTTGACCTGGGTGGAGGTCAAGCCCGCGATGCTCGGCAGCGGAGCCGGCTTGGCCGGGGCCGGCTTGGCCGGGGTCTTCTTCGCGGTCGGCGTCGGCGTCGGCGGGGTCGTGCGAGTGAGCGAGCGGTTGGCTCGCAGCAGGGCGTCCGAGCGTGAGGCGCTGATCGACGCGGCGGTGTTTGTCATCGCGACGTTGGTGTGGGCAGCATTTCGGGGGTTCATTGAGATCCCTAGGGCCGCGGCGCCGGCGGTGGTGCAACACAACAGGCCGAGCGTCAGACGACGGGCCATGGCAGTACCGGGTACGCGGAGGGATCGGCGGTGAGCCGACAAGATCGCTTCCCTTTCCTTGGTTGACTTCCGCGCCATGGGGAGTGGCGCAGATCCGCGCCATGGGGGAGCAGCGCAGGCATTCGACCGTGCCTGCGGGTCTCTGACCTGGCAATACTACGGTGGGTAACAGTGAGTCAGGTCACGCGCGTTTGGGCACGGCGAGGGGAAGTCAGTACCAGACAGGGCAAATCGTAAAAGTCTTGGTACGCAAGGGAAGCAATCGCTTTGTACGATCTGACTGCGCGTCGAAGCAACACTACCCACCGTGATATGCGCTTGCCAAACGCCATCCTCTGTGGATCGGCAACGATCGGTGTGCGATCTCGGGCGATGCTGTCGAGGTCGGGCGGCGACCCCGCGGTGTGCGGACGGATGAGTTCGCGGCCGCGCCGCCGCCGGCGTTGCCTGCTAACGCGACGTAGTGATGGCCCGATCCGCAGCCGCGGGGCGGCGGTCGTACGCGGGCCGGCCGGTCGGCCGAGTAACCGATTGTGGTTGCTCGACTACTTCACGTGTTGCGACGCGGTTCGTCCGGCAGTGCGGGTCGCCGCGTGCGCGCGGTCACCCGCCGTCATTCCGGATAAGCACAGCGTGTTCGCGTACGGATCGGAAATGCGTGCGCGGCGCCGATCAGGGCGACCGACCAGATTGGACATTGGCCGCTTCGGTGGTGCGGGATCAGGCGTCCCCGCCCGCAGCGCCGGCCGAGCGTTCCGGGAAGCCGTAGAACAGCAGGCGCACGGGGTACCGGGCGGTGTCCTCGCCGAGTTCGATCGACTGCGCGGCCCGGCGCAGGTGGCGGCTGGTCACGCGCTCCACGTCCTCGCCCCACGCGCGCAACTCCGCGGCGCTCAGCACGGCGACCCGATCGTGAACGACGGTCGCGTCCGACCATGCCGGGTCGCCGCCGGCGGCGGCGAGCGCCGAGACGGCGTGGCCGAGAATGTCGGTTTCGCGCCGGCTGCGCGCTTCGAGCTTGCGGTCCCGGGCCCAGCGCAACGGGTTCGGGGTGTCGGCCACAGGTGGCGATCCGGCCAGCCGCCACGGCCGGTTGCGCCCGGCGCCCTGCTCCTCGATGACCAGGCCGGCCGCCGCCAGGTTCTGCAGATGGTACGAGCAGGTCTTGGCCGAAAGTCCGAGCGCGTTTCCGCACTCGGTGGCGGTGAGCGCGCCATGCTTGCCGAGAAGGTCGATGATCGCCACACGGGTCGGGTGGGCCAGCGCTCGCATGCTGGCCAGGCGGGCCGGTTCGCCGGCCGGCGGTTCCGATCGCCTGTCATCATGAGAAGACATCTGCCGACACTATCGGAAGAAGCGTTCCGACGCAGGTCAGGAGCCGTCCGAGTCAGGAGCCGCCCGCGCTGGGCGCGGCACTGGGCGGTGGTCCGCCGGCCCGGATGATGAGCTGGCTGACCGGAGGCACCGGCACCTTGAACAAGTCGATCTTGCCGGTGGACGGGTGGATCGGAAACAGCTCGCCGGCCCGGCCCGCGGCGAACAGCCACGTGCTGTCCGGGGACCACGCGAATATGCTGCCGGACGCGTCATCGGCGATCGGCACGGACAGATCGCGATCGGCCCCGCTGGCCAGGTCGATCAGGTGCGCCTGGTAGCCGTACCCGCCGTCCAACTCGACCAGGGCGGCGTACCGGCCGTCCGGGGAGATGGCGCCGGTGATCTGGACGGGTTGCGGCGGCACGTGGTCGATCACCCGGCGCCGTCCGGTCTCGCGGTCGATCGCGATCCGTGCGCAGTCATGCCGATCGTCGCACTCGTCGACCAGCCACCGGTGCGGGCCGATCGCCAGCAGCTCGCCGTCGGTGATCCGGTTCAGCCCGCTGGGCCTGGCCCGGTACTCGCCCGTCTCGTCGGTCAGAATCAGATATCCGGTGCCGTCCGGCTGCGCGATCCGGCTCATGTTGTGCGGAATGTCGATGCGCGGGCCGAGGACCTTTCCGTGATCATCGACCAGCTCCACCGCGTCCTGCGCTCCTGAACTGGTCGGCACCCAGTAGCTACCCGGGTCCGGTCCGGGCAGGGCCGGGCCCTCGGAGCCCAACGCGTTGTCGAGCGGTTCGGCGGGCTGGTTGTCGGGGACCCGGTACCCGGCAACGTGGTCGAGCGGCCGGACGACGGCCCCGGCTCCGTCGACGGCGAACGAGACCGGGCCGCCGGACCGCAACGGCGGGAACTCGGTCCGGGTGATGCGTGCCTTGGCGAACTCGATGCGAACCACGTTGGTGGGTCCCAGCCCGTAAAGCTCCCAGCTTGAGTACAGGCCGAGGAAGGGATGGTCGAAGTACTGCGTGACGACCGGCTCGCTGGATCGTCCGATGCCGCCGGCACCGCTGGGGCCGGCTTGACCGGCCCCAGCGTCACCGGCCGAGGCGGTCCCGGTGGCGGCGATCTCGGGCTGCCGGCCGGCCGATCCGGACGTCGCGCCGTGATGGATCGCGACCGCCGCGACGATGACGGTGGCGGCGAGTAACGGCCACCATCTGACCCAGCGCCGGTCGCGTGGGCCGGTGCCCTTACCGGCGCCGATGACGTCGGTGCGGTGGCCGGTGCCGCCAGCGGGCACCGGGTCGCCGGTGACCATGCCGAGGTCCATCACGCTGCCCGGCTCGCGACTGGCCTCATCCCGCTCGTCACTGGCCATACCGCGATTATGAACCGGGTACCGCCCGGCCGCGGGAACGTCGCGGGCCAACTACCTGGCCGTCCACTGTGGCGCCTCGCGCAGCGGGCCGGGCGGGCCCATCGGGCGGAGTCGTTCCGGCGTTGGCGTCGCGGCCGGCAGATCGACGGGGCGCCATGATCTCGTCGGTGGGTGCGCCTAGGGTGTCAGGCATGGCATCGGCTGGCAACGCGCTCTTTGACCTGCTTCCCCCCGACTGGCGTGCCGCGATCGAGGACCGGGTCGACCCCGGGCTGGCGGCGTCGCTGGCGAAGTTTGTGCTCGACGAATACGCGGCCGGCCAGGTGTTCCCGCCGATCGATGACCTGTTCCGGGCGTTCCGGATGTGCCCGCTCGCCGCGACCAAGGTGCTCATCCTGGGGCAGGATCCGTACCACAAGAAGGGTCAGGCGCATGGCCTCAGCTTCAGCGTGCGCCCGTCGGTCGCGGTGCCGCCGTCGTTGCGCAACGTGTACAAGGAATTGCGCGACGATCTCGGTGTCGCGGTGCCGCCGAACGGGGACCTGAGCCCGTGGGCCGAGCAAGGGGTGCTGCTGCTCAACGCGGTGCTCACGGTCCGGGCCGGTGCCCCGGCCTCGCACGCGGGCCGCGGCTGGGAAGAGGTCACCGACGCGGCGATCAGCGCGCTGAACGACCGGGCCGACCGGGTGGTGTTCGTACTCTGGGGTGCCTATGCCCGGCGCAAGGCGGCGCTGGTCACGAACCCGGCGCACGTGGTGATCGAGGCCGGCCATCCGTCGCCGATGAATCCGAAGGGGTTCCTGGGCAGCCGGCCGTTTTCGGCGATCGGCACGGCCCTGGCCGAGGTCGGCGCCACGCCGATTCGCTGGTCGGAGCCGTTGGTCTAGGCACGCAGCGTCGCGGGCCCGGTCAATGCGAGGCGCCGCTACGAGCCCGCGGACTTGGCGGCGTTGAGGGCACGCTTGAGCGCCCGGGCGATCGGCTCGGAACGCTCGGTCAGCCCAGCTACCCGGTCCGCGTGATCGGCGATCCGGGCCTTGGGCAGTGCGGTGCGCACGTCACCCACCGCGAGGATGGCGATCAGGGCGGCGTCGTTCGGGGGTACCCGTGCCGGGCCTTGAGCCGAGCGCAACACGGCCGAGACGCGGTCCCGCAGCCGCGACAACACGCGCGGATCGGTGATGTGGAAGCGTGGTCGCGACCATGGCCGCCGACCCCGATCGATCGCGATGAACCGGGCGGCGGCCAGTTCCTCGATAACAGAATCCTCGGTGGCCCGGCGGCCGCGCCGGATCCACGCGGCCCAGGTGCGCGGCCGGCTTGCCGATATCTCCTGGCAGGCTAACGCGAGGGCGGGGTTCTGCGGGGTGGAACCGATCACCCGCACACGCTGGTCGCGATCGTCCACGACGCGTCGACCGCGCAGGTCGGCGAGCACCGCGGCGCGAAGCAGGTAGCCGAGCCACGGTCGCGCGGTGAGCCGCTGCTTGTCCGGGTCGAAGGCGAGCAGCAGGACCTGGCCGGCGAGGCTTTCGGGAATGCTCACGTCTGGCTCTCCGGGTCGATGGCGGCCGTGCCGGGGGCCAGACCGTCCGCGGTGGTATCGGGGCGGCGGCGTGGCCGGCCGCGCCGGCGGATCTCGCCGACCTTGTCGGGCAGTAGCCCGCGTTCGGCGAGCGCCTGCCGCAGCAGGTACTCGATCTGCGCGTTGGTGCTGCGCAGTTCGGCGGCGGCCCACCGGGCCAGCGCGTCGTGGACGGCTGGGTCGAGGCGCAACAGGATGCTCTTGCGTTCGGCCACTGCTATGTCTTCGGTTGGTTGATGGGGCGCTTATTGATAGAGCGTTCCGGTGTTCAGCACCGGCTGGGCGTCGCGGTCGCCGCACAGGACGACGAGCAGATTGCTGACCATGGTTGCCTTTCGCTCCTCGTCAAGTTCGACGATGTGCTCTCGGGTGAGCCGGTTGAGCGCCATCTCTACCATGCCGACGGCGCCGTCGACGATCCGCGTCCGGGCCGCCACGATCGCGGCCGCCTGCTGCCGCCGGAGCATCGGCTGAGCGATTTCCGGGGAGTATGCCAGGTGGGACAGCCGCGATTCGATGATGGTGACGCCGCCGGCTCGTACCCGATCGCTGATCTCGTCGGCGAGCCGCGAGGTGATCTCGGCGGCGTTGTCGCGCAGCGACAACTGGCCGTCGCCGTGCGCGTCGTACGGGTACGAGTTGGCGATGTGCCGCACCACTGTCTCGGCCTGGATCGCCACGAACTCCTGGAAGTCGTTGACCTCGAACGTCGCCTTCGCGGTGTCCTCGACCTGCCACACGACGACGGCGGCGAGCTCGATCGGATTGCCATCACCGTCGTTGACCTTGGTCACCTCGGTCTGGTGGTTGCGGATCCGGGTGGAGATGGGCTTGCGGGTGCGCAACGGGTTGAACCATCGCAGGCCGGTACGCCTGGCGGTGCCGGTGTAGCGGCCCAGCAACTGAACGACCCGGGCCTGACCGGGCGCGATCGCCGAGAAACCGAACGCCATCAGGACGCCGCCGGCGGCGGCCAGGAACCCGATCACCGCGCCGGGGCGCCGGAGCGCAGCCAGACGATCCCACCCGCAAGGCCACCGAACACGAGCACCGCGATCAGAATCAACATCGCCGGACCGGGTCGGCCGTCGTTCGGTTTCTCATGCCAGGTGCCGGTGGCTGGTGCGCTCATGTCGATCTCCTTTTGGGGGCGGTCATCGGCCGGAACGGCGGCGGCCGGGGTGGTGCGGGGGCCAGCATATCATTGTGATATCACTTTAGTTGAAGATCGTGTGTAAGGTTTCGATTGCCGAAGCACGAACGGATCGACGATGGCCCACACGTGGTTGGGGAGGGGCGCCATGGACCGGCTCGAGATTGACCACCTGTACAAACGGTTCGGCACGGTGGTCGCGCTCGACGGCATGACATTCGACGCGTACGCCGGGGAGATTTTCGGTTTTGTCGGCGCCAACGGTGCCGGCAAGACCACGACGATGCGCATCGTGCTCGGGGTATTGGCCGCCGACCGAGGGGAGGTTCGCTGGGCCGGGCAGGTCCTGAACGAGGTGACCCGCCGTCGCATCGGCTACATGCCCGAGGAGCGGGGCCTCTACCCACGCATGCGGGTCGGCGAGCAGCTGAGTTATCTGGCCCGGCTGCATGGCCTGTCCGCCGCCGCGGCGAAGCGGGCGGTGGCCGAGTGGACCGAGCGGCTGGGCGTGCAAGGGCGGCTCGGCGACGAGATCCAGAAGCTCAGCCTGGGCAACCAGCAGCGGGTCCAGCTGGCCGCGGCGCTGGTGCACGATCCGGACATTCTGGTGCTGGACGAGCCCTTCTCCGGGCTGGATCCGGTCGCGGTCGATGTGATGAGCGGGGTGCTCCGCGACAAAGCCGACCGGGGCGTCCCGGTGATCTTCTCCAGCCACCAGCTGGACCTGGTGGAGCGGCTGTGTGACCGGGTCGGCATCGTCCGCTCCGGATCGATGGCGGCCTGCGGCACCATCGACGAGCTGCGGTCCGGCGGGACCGAGACGCTCACCGTCGAAGTCAGCGGCGCCGGCGGCGGCTGGTGGTTGCCGCTGCCCGGCGTCGCCGTGATCGACCAGGAAGGCGACCGGGTGCGCCTCACGCTGCCGGACGGGGCGGACGATCAGGTGATCCTGCAGGCGGCGCTGGCTGCCGGGCCGGTCCGGGAGTTCCGCCGGAACCGGCCACCGCTGACCGAGCTGTTCCGCCATCTGGTGACCGGTGCCGAAGGGCGCGACGTCGGCGCGAGCCCGGGCGCCGGTGCCCGCCCGCCCGCGAGCCGTCAGGAGGTTGGCGCATGAACCCGAACCCGCTCGTCGTGGTGTGGCTGGTAGCCCGCCGCGAGATCACGACCAGGCTGCGTAACCGGGCGTTCATCGTCACCACGATCGCCACCGTCGTGGTGCTCGCCGCGCTCGCGATCCTGGTTTCGCTGATCGGAGGTGGCGGCAAGACCTACTCGGTCGGCCTGACTCCGTCGGCGTCCACGCTGGCGGTCCCCTTGAGGTCCAGCGCGCAGGCACTGGACCTCAAGGTGACCACGCGGATCGTCGACGAGGCGACCGGGCGGGGCCAGGTCGCCGGCGGCCAGATGTCCGCGCTTCTGGTCGGTGATGGCCAGGACGTGCACGTGATCGTGCACAAGAAGCTCGATCCGAAACTGGGCAACGCGCTGCACTTGCTGGCCAGCAACCTGGCCCTGCGGCAGCAGGTGATGGCCCTGGGCGGGAATCCGCAGCAGGTGGGAACGGCGATCGCCTCCGCGAACGTGACCATCGACGCCATCACTCCGCCGCACAAGTACAAGACCGGGAACCTGGTGATCGGGATCATCGCCGGCATCCTGATCTATATGTCGCTGATGCTCAATGGCCAGGCGGTGGCGCAGGGCGTTGTCGAGGAGAAGTCCAGCCGCGTCGTCGAGTTGCTGCTGGCCGCGGTCCGGCCGTGGCAGCTGATGGCCGGCAAGGTGGCCGGCATCGGCACCGTCGGGCTGATCCAGATGATCGTCATCGGCGGATCAGGTATCGCCATCGGGCTGGCCACCGGCGCCCTCCACGTGTCGGCGTCGGCCGCGGCCGGGACGGTCGCCTGGCTGGTGTTGTGGTTCCTGATCGGCTTCCTCGCCTACGCGCTGGCGTTCGCCGCGGTCGCGGCGCTGGTCTCACGGCAAGAGGATGTCGCCGGGGTGGTCGCGCCGGTGCTGATGTTCGTCATCGTCGGGTACGTGCTGGGCGTGTCCATCCTCCCGAACGATCCGGGCAACGGTGCCCTGGCGGTGCTGTCCATGATCCCTACTTTCGCACCGACACTGATGCCGATGCGGCTCGCGATGGGCGGGGTGCCGGCGTGGCAGGCGCTGGTCGCGGTTGCCGGCACGGTCGCGATGATCCCGCTGCTGATCTGGGTGAGCGGCCGGATCTATCGCAACGCGGTAATGCGTTCCGGCGCCCGGATCAAGCTGCGGGACGCCTGGTCGGAGGCCTGATCCGGTGAGGGTCTCCGACAGCGGAGGAGCCGGACGAGGCTGGTCGGGCGCGCAAGCAGCGAGTGTTTCGGTGCAGGAGTTGTCCGGCTGCGCTGGGCGCCGAGCCGGCTGACTGGGCGCCCGCGGGCGACCAGCGGCGTTCGCGGGTTCAAGACGTGGGCGCCCGGTGCCCGGCTACCGGAGCGCGGTCAGGCTCGCCTGGTAGCCTCCGATCGGTCCGGAGTTGAGGCGATTCAAGGTTCAGGAGGGATGTGGCCGGCACGTGAATCGGGCGTCGCACGCATCCGCCACGGCTGCCCCCAGCGGGGCGGCGAGTTCCGGCGGCCTGGGCCCGATCGTCACCATCCCGAATGTGATCAGCTTCTTGCGGCTGCTCGGTGTTCCGGTCTTCTGCTATCTCTTGCTCGGACCGAAGGCCGACGTCGCCGCAGTGGTGGTCCTCGCTGTCGGCGGCACCACCGACTGGGTGGACGGCTTCCTGGCCCGCAGGCTGAACCAGGTCAGCCGTCTCGGCGAGCTGATGGATCCCCTCGCCGACCGTCTCTACATCCTCGCCACCCTGGTGACGTTCACCATCCGCGACATCGTCCCGTGGCAGTTCACCGCGGCGCTACTGCTGCGCGACGCCATGATGATCGTGTGCCTGCTGGTGCTGCGCCGAAACGGGTACGGACCACCGCAGGTTCATTACATCGGTAAGACCGCGACGTTCATCCTGCTCGCGGCCTTCCCGATGTTGCTGCTGGCGCGGGTGACCGGCTCGGCCTGGTGGTCGGCGACCGCGTGGGCCCTGGCCTGGTGGGGCATCGTGCTCTATTGGATCGCCGGGCTGTTCTACGTGATCCAGGCGGCGGCCGCGGTCCGGGCCGCCCGCCGGTCGCGCGCGGCGGTGGCATGAGCCGTGACTGAGCCGCAGTCGAATCCGGATCCGGACCGGGCCGGCGGCCGGTTCGCGCCGGACTTCCTGACCGAGTTGTTCCGGAATCCACTCGATGCCGGGTATGCCGATGCCGCGGCGCGCAAGGCCGGGTCGGGTGGCCGGGTGCCGCTGCGCCGGACCGGCTTCGTCCTGCGCATGCTGGCGCTGATCGCGACCGGTCTGCTGCTGTCGGTGGCCTACCAGCAGACGGTCGCGGCCAAGCCGGAGAGCACCAAGCTGCGGCAGAACCTGGCGTCGGACGTCATCGACCGGCAAAAAGAGACCACCAACATGCAGCAGAAGGCCGACGACCTGCGCAAGCAGGTCACCAAGCTGCGCGATTCGATTCTGGTGTCCTCGGACGCCGAGGCGTTGCGCAACCTGGAGGCGACGGTCGGCGTCCAGGCGGTGACCGGGCACGCCGTGGTGGTGACGCTCGCGGACGGCCCGCTGCCGACGGATCCGGTGACCGGGAAGACGGACACCAATCCGGACGACTTTTACGGCCGCGTCCTGGATACCGACCTGCAGATCGTCGTGAATGAGTTGTGGCGCAACGGGGCCGAGGCGATCGCCATCAACGGCCAGCGCCTCACCGCCACGTCTGCGATTCGCATAGCGGGTAGCGCTATCCTGGTTGACTTCGTGCCGTTGACCCAGCCGTACGAGGTCGTCGCCATCGGCCCGGACGACCTTGCCGAACGCTACTCGTCGTCCGGCACCGCGGCCGAGTACCGCCGGTTGCACGATACGTACGGGATGAAGGTGTCGGTGACCGAACGCTCGCACGTGACGGTGCCGGCGGCGCCCGATGCCACGCTTCAGTACGCCCGCCCGCTGCGGGCCAAGGGCAGCACCCCAGCGCCGGGTAGCGCCAGCCCGAAGCCCTCGACTACCGGAGGTCGTTGATGTTCGCGGTGCTCGCGATGATCGTCGGCGTCGTGCTCGGAGTGGTCCTCGAGCCGACGGTGCCGCTGGCGCTCCAGCCGTACCTGCCGATCGCCGTGGTGGCCGCCCTGGACGCCGTGTTCGGCGGCATCCGGGCCCGCCTCGATGGCATCTTCGACGACAAGCAGTTCGTCATCTCGTTCATCTCGAACGTGCTGGTGGCGGCTTTGATCGTGTATCTGGGTGACAAGCTTGGCGTGGGCGGGCAGCTGTCCACCGGCGTGGTGGTGGTGCTCGGCGTCCGGATCTTCGGCAACGTGGCGGCGATCCGGCGCCACCTGTTCCGGGCCTGACCGACAGCGCGGATGGGGGCGGCTACCGTGGGGACGAACCGGACATGGGCACGATGAACAACGAGGACGGCCGGCGCCGCGATGACGAGTCGCCAGGCGTGGCCTCCGAGCGCCCGGGCGCTGAGCCCGCCGACCGGACGGACTCCGGGCGGTCCTCGGAAGCCGCCGGAGAGGTGACGGGCGAGCCGGGTCCGCCTCTGGTGCCGGCCGCCGGCCTGCCCGACGAACTAGCCGAACAGGCGGAGTCGGCGGGGATCGATCCGGAGGACGAGGTTTCGGTCGATCCGCGGCCCGGCGCCGCGACGGATCCCGACGCCGGGGATGGCTCCTCCGACAGTGACGGCACGACCGGCCCTGACGGACCGGCCCCCGGCGACGGCCCGGCGGAGCCGATGACGCGCGGCTTCGCCCGGCTGGGCCGGTCGATCGCCAGCCCACGCCTGACCGCCGCCGGCGCCCTGATCGCGGTCCTGGTCGGGCTGCTCGGATTTGCGTTGATCGCTCAGGTGCAGGCCAATTCCAACTCGACGACACTGAGCACCGACCGGCCTGAGGACCTGGTCCGGATTCTGTCCGATCTGGACGCTCGAAAGGATCGGCTGAGCATCGACATCTCGAATCTCGAAGACACCAAGCGGCAACTGGAGTCCGGCGCGCAGGGGCGTGAGGCGGCCATCGCCGATGCCGCCCGCCGGGCCGATGAGCTGGGCATCCTGGCCGGTACCATCGGCGCGCAAGGCCCGGGCCTGGACATCGCGCTGTCGGCGGGCACCGACAACATCGGCGCCGCGGACGTCCTGGACATGGTCGAGGAGTTGCGCGGAGCCGGTGCCGAGGCGATGCAGATCTCGGGATCGGACGGAACCGCGGTGCGTATCGTCGCGTCAACGTACTTCGCCGACACCGACAGCGGTGTGGTGGTCGACGGGCAGTCGCTGCCCGGAACCCTGACGCTGCTGGCGATCGGAGACCCTCAGACCATGCAAACCGCGCTCAGTATTCCCGGCGGGGCGATCGACACGACCAAGTCGCACGGCGGTAACGTTCAGGTCGAGACGGAGGCGACGGTGCATGTCACCGCACTGCATCCGGCCACCGACTTGAAGTACGCCCAGCCGTCGTCCTGACCGTCCGGGTCAGCGGCCTGACCGACGTCCCCTTCGGGGACCGCGATCGCAAGGAGGCACCGTGATCCCCGACGACCTGCGTTATACCTCCGACCACGAGTGGGTGGCCCCGGGAACCGCACCAGTCAAGGTGGGCATCACCCATTTCGCACAGGATGCTCTCGGGGACATCGTCTACGTCCAGCTACCCGACGCGGGTACCGCGGTGACCGCCGGCGACTCGATGGGCGAGGTGGAGTCGACCAAGTCGGTCTCGGAGATCTACGCCCCGGTCAATGGCACCATCGCGGCACGCAACGACAAGCTCGACGACCAGCCGGAGCTGATCAACTCGGACCCGTACGGTGACGGCTGGCTCGTCACGATCGAGCCCGCGGACGCTTCGGACCTGGAAGCGCTCTTGGATGCGAACGGTTACCGTCAGTTGACCGCAGAGTAGCATCAGAGATGGCGAGTCAGGTTGACCATGGGATCAGGGCCTGGCTAGGCTCGCTCACATTGACGGCGGGCGGGAGGCGCCGGCCCGGAGTGGCTAAAGGTGGATTCATGACGCGCCCAGACGACGAGTTCCCCCCACTCGACGTCACGTCGACGCTGAACCTCGGCGCCCTCGATGACGTCCTCGAGGCTGCCGAGACCGAGGTCGCGCCGGGTCGCATCGCGGGATCCCTGCCACCCGGGACGGCCTTGCTGGTGGTCCGCCGGGGTCCGAACGCCGGCGCCCGGTTCCTCCTCGACCACGACGTCACAACCAGCGGCCGGCATCCGGACAGCGACATCTTCCTTGACGACGTGACCGTTTCCCGTCGTCACGCCGAGTTCCATCGTGACGGCTCTACCTTCACCGTGCGTGATGTCGGCAGCCTGAATGGAACGTACGTCAACCGTGAGCGGGTCGAGGCAGCTACCCTCGCCAGCGGTGACGAGGTGCAGATTGGCAAGTTCCGGCTGGTCCTGATCGCGGGCCCGCGGCCGGACGAGGGGTCGTGACGGCGCCGGCCCCGTCCGCTTCCTCGCCCTCTTCCGGTGCCGGTTCCGGCGCCGGATCGCTGATGAGCATCGGTGACGTACTCGCGCATCTACGCGGCGACTTCCCCGACGTGACCATCTCGAAGTTGCGGTTCCTGGAAGCGGAAGGCCTGGTCGATCCGGCTCGCACCGCGGCCGGATACCGCAAGTACACCACCGCCGACGTGTCCCGCCTGCGGTACGTGCTGGCCGCCCAGCGAGAGCACTACCTTCCGCTGCGCGTGATCCGCGAGCACCTGGACGCGATGGACCGGGGCGAGCCCCTGCCCGAGTTGGCCAGGTCAACGCTCTCACTGGTCGACGAGGCGGTCGAGCCGGCCTCGGCGGGTACCGGTCCGTGGGACCGGGCGGCCCTGCTGGAGCGCACCGGACTTGCCGACGACGCGCTCGCCGAGTTGGAGGAGGCCGGCCTGATCGCGGCTCGCAGCCCCGGCTGGTACGACGCCGACGCGGTCGCAATCGCCGAGGTGGCGGTCGCTTTCGCCGAGTACGGGCTGGGACCCCGCCATCTCCGGGCGTACCGGGCGGCGGCCGACCGCGAGGTCGGGATGGTTGCCGCGATCATCGCCCCGCTGGCACGGTCGGCGACGCCGGCGGCGCGAGCGCGGGCTTCCGAGGCGACGCGCGAGCTGTCCCGGCTGTCCCAGCGGCTGCACGCCGCGCTGGTGCGGGTCGGATTGCGGGACACCTTCGGGCGCTGAGCCCGGCGGGGGCGGAGCGTACCGGCCATGGGCGCGGATCGGACACGTGACGTAGGCTAGGTGCGTCAGTCGGTGATCGCTGCGATGCTGATTGCCGGGCAAGGCGATCGCAGACCCGAGACGGAGGCGATGGTGCGCGAGCTCAGCGTGGTCGGGGTCCGGGTGGAGTTGCCTAGCAACCAACCGATCGTGCTGCTTAAAGAGGTGGACGGAGACCGCTACCTGCCGATCTGGATCGGCGCGGTGGAGGCCACCGCGATCGCTTACGAGCAGCAGGGCGTCAAGCCACCGAGGCCGCTGACCCACGACCTGATGCGCGACATACTGTCCGCCCTGCAGGCGCCGCTGCGCGCCGTCGAGATCATGGAGCTGAAGGACAACGTCTACTTCGCCGATCTGCTGCTGGGCGACGACGGGATCCGGGTGTCGGCGCGGCCGAGCGATTCGATCGCGCTGGCACTGCGTGTCGGCGCGCCGATCCGCTGCGCCGAGCAGATCCTCACCGATGTCGGCATCGTCATACCCGACGAGCAAGAGGATGAGGTCGAGAAGTTCCGGGAATTCCTCGAACAGGTGACACCGGAAGACTTCGCCGGCTGACCGCTGTTGTCGGCATAAGTCCGGTTTTTGGAACATTTTCCCGCGCGCCGCGCTGGAATCACCCCGGCGTGTCGAGCCCGCGTAGCGACCCCGCGCGGCGCTAGGGTGGGTCCAACCGGTCGATCGGCGGGAGGCCTGTGGCAGTGCAGAGTTCGCTCAGCGGCCGCGACGAGGATCCGGCATTGTCGGACTCGGACGGCCTCGGATATCGGGGAGTCACGGCGTGCCACGCCGTGTCGATCAGCTATCGCCAGCTGGACTACTGGGCCCGTACCGGCCTGGTGGTGCCCAGCGTCCGGGACGCCTCCGGATCCGGCACCCAGCGCCTGTACTCGTTCCGGGACATGGTCGTCCTGAAGGTGGTCAAGCGCTTGCTCGACGCCGGCGTCTCCCTGCAGAACATCCGAAGGGCGATCGAGGCGCTGCGGTCCCGTGGGACCGACGATCTGGCCAAGATCACGCTTATCTCCGACGGCACCACCGTCTACGAGTGCCGGTCGCCGGAAGAGGTCGTCGACCTGCTGCAGGGCGGCCAGGGCGTATTCGGGATCGCGATCTCCGGCGCGTTCAAGGAGATCCAAGGCTCGCTGGCCGAGTTGCCGGCCGAGTCGGCCGTTATCGCCGGCGAGAACGCGCAAGAGGTAGGTGGCTCCGACGAACTCGCCGCCCGCCGGGCCCGTCGCCGGGCCGGCTGACTTCCGGCACCAGGCGCGTCAGCCGACGTCTTCTGCGCTTGACCAAGTCTTCTGAGCTTGACCAAGTCTTCTGCGCTTGACCGAGACAGGCTCCGCTTCAGCCGTCGTGGGGTGCGCGGGCGAGGCCCGGAGGCGCCGATCCAGCGCGGCTGCAAGTGCAAGATCAGGTAAGGCTGCCGTTATCATAGCGCCTCCAGCGTCCAAGATCGTGCGGCTGCGGTAGCCTGGACAGGCCGCAACCCGCGCGGGAGAGACCGGTCCGCCGGCGCCGAAGGGGCAAATCCTCCCCGGAACCTCTCAGGCAAAAGGACCGCGACGGGCTGGCAGCTCTGGAGCGTGCGACGACAGAGGGGGAGGGCGAAATCGTCCGCCTCTTTGGGAGCGCCGCAATGACGCATCTGGACACACCGTTCTCGGCCCGGCACATCGGCCCGTCCGCCGATGACACCAAGCGCATGCTGGACCTGGTCGGCTACGGATCGATCGACGAGCTGATGGATGTCGCCGATCCCGGAGTCCATCCGCTGGCATGGCCGTCTCGATCTACCGGCCGCGGCCACCGAGGCCGAGGTGACCGCCGAACTGCGGGCCATCGCAGACCGGAACACGGCCGCTGGTATCCATGATCGGGCTCGGCTACTACGACACCCACACGCCCGGCGGTGATCCGCCGCAACGTCCTCGAGACCCCGGCCTGGTACACCGCGTACACGCCGTACCAGCCGGAGATCAGCCAGGGCCGGCTGGAGGCGCTGCTGAACTTCCAGACCATGGTCACCGACCTGACCGGGCTGGCCACCGCGAACGCGTCGATGCTCGACGAGGGCACCGCCGCGGCCGAGGCGATGACGCTGGCCCGCGCGATCCAGCAAGGCGAACTCGGGTGTGTACCTGGTGGACGCCGACACGTTGCCGCAGACCATCGCCGTCATCACGACCCGGGCGATCCCGCTCGGCATCGACGTCGAGGTCGTCGACATCGACGCCGGCACCCTGCCGGACGAGTACTTCGGCGTGCACCTGCAGTACCCGGGGGCGTCCGGCGCGGTCCGCGACCACGCGCCGCTGATCGAGGCGGCGCACGCCGCGAGGCGCCCTGGTCACCGTCGCCGCGGACCTGCTCGCGCTGACGCTGCTGCGCGAGCCGGCCGCGATCGGCGCCGACATCGCGTGTGGCACCGCGCAGCGGTTCGGCGTGCCGATGGGCTTCGGCGGCCCGCACGCGGGCTACCTGGCGGTGCGCGCCGGGCTGGAGCGCTCGCTGCCCGGCCGGCTGGTCGGCGTGTCCCGGGACGCCGACGGCGCCCCCGCGTACCGGCTTGCGCTGCAGACCCGCGAGCAGCACATCCGCCGCGAGAAGGCGACCAGCAACATCTGCACCGCCCAGGTCCTGCTCGCCGTCATCGCCAGCATGTACGCCGTCTACCACGGCCCGGACGGCCTGCGCGGATCGCCCGGCGCACCCACGACACGCGGTCGACGCTGGCCGACGGTCTGCGCGGCCGGAGGCATCGGCCTGGCGTCGGACGACATTCTTCGACACGGTCGTCGCGTGTCGTCCCGGGCGGGCCGCCGCGGTCGTCGCCGCCGCCGCTGGACGCCGGCATCAACCTGCGCCTGGTCGACGCCGACCGGGTCGGCGTCGCGTGCGACGAGACCACCACCACCGCCCACGTGACGGCGGTGCTCGACCGCGTTCGGGGTGCCACCGCACGTTCCCGCGCGGTCTGCCCGCCGAGCTGCCGGCCGGCCTGGAGCGGACCTCGGACTTCCTCACCCACCCGGTGTTCCCCAGCCACCACTCGGAGACCGCGATGCTGCGCTACCTGCGGCAGCTGGCCGACAAGGACTACGCGCTGGACCGGGGCATGATCCCGCTCGGCTCCTGCACGATGAAGCTGAACGCGACCACCGAGATGGAGCCGATCAGCTGGCCGGAGTTCGCCGAACATGCACCCGTTCGCCCCGGCCGAGCAGGCCGCCGGCTACGTCGAGCTGATCGAGCCGCTGGAAGGATGGCTGGCCGAGATCACCGGCTACGACGCGGTCAGCGTGCAGCCCAACGCCGGGTCGCAGGGCGAGCTGGCCGGGCTGCTGGCCATCCGGGCGTACCACCGGCGCCAACGGCGAGACCGGCCGCGACGTGTGCCTGATCCCGTCGAGCGCGCACGGCACCAACGCCGCCAGCGCGGTGATGGCCGGCATGCGCGTCGTGGTGGTGGCCTGCGACGCCGACGGCAACGTCGACCTGGCCGACCTCGACGCGCAAGATCGACGCGCACCGCGCCGGCACTGGCCGCGATCATGGTCACCTACCCGTCCACGCACGGCGTGTACGAGACGGCGATCGCGACGTGTGCGCCGCAGGTCCACGACGCCGGCGGCCAGGTGTACGTCGACGGCGCGAACCTCAACGCGCTGGTCGGCCTCGCCAAGCCGGGCCGGTTCGGCGCCGACGTGTCGCACCTGAACCTGCACAAGACGTTCTGCATCCCGCACGGCGGCGGCGGCCCCGGCGTCGGCCCGGTGGCGGTCCGCGTCGCACCTGGCGCCGTACCTGCCCGGTCACCCGCTGGACGGCCGGCCGCCGACGCGGTCGGGCCGGTCTCGGCAGCGCCGTACGGCTCCGCCGGCATCCTGCCGATCCCGTGGGCGTACCTGCGGATGATGGGTCCGGACGGGCTGACCCGGGCCACCGACGTCGCGGTGCTGGCCGCGAACTACGTGGCCGCGCGGCTGCGCGACGCACTTCCCGGTGCTGTACGCCGGCAACAAGGGCCTGGTCGCGCACGAGTGCATCCTCGACCTGCGGCCGCTGACCAAGGCGACCGGCGTCAGCGTCGACGACGTGGCCAAGCGGCTCATCGACTACGGCTTCCACGCGCCGACGATGTCGTTCCCGGTGGCCGGCACGCTGATGGTCGAGCCGACCGAGTCCGAGGACCTGGCCGAGCTCGACCGGTTCTGCGACGCGATGATCGCGATCCGCGCGGAGATCGACCAGGTCGGCCGCCGGCGAGTGGCCCGCCGACGACAACCCGCTGGCCAACGCGCCGCACACGGCGGCGATGGTCAGCGGCCGACGAGTGGCCGCATGCCGTACCCGCGGTCGGTCGGGCGCCTACCCGGCCGGTACGCCGCGCGGGACAAGTACTGGCCGCCGGTGCGGCGGATCGACGGCGCGTACGGCGACCGGAACCTGGTCTGCGCGTGCCCGCCGCCGGAGGCGTTCCAGGACTGACGGTCCGGGGCCAGGACTGACGATCCGGGGGCCGGCACGCCCCGGCCCCCGGATCGCCCTCACGTGCGCCTAGGCCGGGAGGTCGGTGGCGGTCTCAGGTACGCCGCCGGTAGGTGGCCACCGCGAGCGGAACGAAGACGGCAAGGATTCCCGCCGACCACACCAGCGTCCGCGCGGCGGCGCTGGCGACCGGTCCACCGACCAGCAGCCCTCGGCATGCCTCGATGGCGTCGCTTACCGGGTTCACCTTCACCCATGCCTGCAACCAGCCCGGCAGCGTGCTGGTGGGCGCGACCATGTCGGTGCCGAACGCCAGCGGGAAGATCCCGAGGAACCCGATGGTCTGCACCACCACGGGCTCGCGGACAAGCAGGCCGACGAGGACGGTGACCCAGCTCAGGCTGAAGCCGAGTGTGATCGCGAGCCCGCAGGCGGCGAGCGCGGCAAGGGGTCCGGTGTGCACCCGGAAGCCGAGTAGGAAACCGAGCCCGAACAGCGCCGTCACCGCGACCAGGTAGCGGACCGCGTCACCGGTAACGGAGCCGATGAGCGGCGCCGATCGGCCGATCGGCAGGCTGCGGAACCGATCGAACACCCTGGTCTTCACGTCGATGTTGAGGCTGACGCCGCTGGCGAGAAGGCCGGTCATCAGGGTGGTCATTACCAGAACCCCGGGAAAGACGTACTGAAGGTAGGTGTGAACCGAGCCGGTCACGGCACCACCGAACAGGTAGACGAACAGCAGCAGGAACACCACCGGCAGGAACAGAGCATCGAGCAGCAGGCCGGGATTTCGCCGGGTCTTGGTCAGGCCGCGCCGGGCCAGCAGCAGGCTGTGCCGGGCCAGCCGCAAGGGCTGCGATCCCCGCGAGCCGACGGCGGTGGGCGGGGCGGTCGTGCCGGTCATATGTACTCCTTGGCGGTGGGTTCGGCTTCGGCTGGCATGTTGTGGATGGGCTCGGCTTTGATCGGCTCGGCTTTGATCGGCGGCTTTGATCGGCGAGGCGTGGCCGGCCTCGGCCCCGGCCGATCCGGGTCCGGCACCGGCCGAGCCGGTGTGCCGCCCGGTCAGCGTGAAGAACACCTCGTCGAGGCTCGGCAGGCGCAGTGATATCTCGGTCACCCCGATACCGGCCTGGCCCAGGCCGGCGACCACCCGGCCGAACGCGGCATCGCCGTCGACCGCGACACTCAGCACCCCGCGTTCGGACGGTTCCGGCGCGCGGCCGGTCGCCGCGCCGATCACCTGCGCGGCGCGGTCGAGCTGATCCGGATGCCTCGGGCGCACCACGATGGTCTGGCCTCCGACGACCTGCTTCAGCTCGGCCGGCGTACCGGTGGCGATGACCCGGCCGTTGTCGATCACCGCGATCCGGTCGGCCAGCGCGTCCGCCTCTTCCAGGTACTGGGTGGTCAGCAGGACGGTGGCGCCGGAGTCCGCGGTGGACCGGATCATCGCCCATAGGTCCTCCCGCCGGCCCGGATCCAACCCGGTGGTGGGCTCGTCCAGGAAGATCACCTCGGGCTCGCCGATCAGGCTCGCGGCCAGGTCGAGGCGGCGTCGCATACCGCCGGAGTACGTGCGGACCTGGCGCCCGGCGGCGTCGTCGAGCCCGAACCGGTCCAGCAACCGGACGGCCAGGCTCGTCGCGGTCGCCTTCGGCAGGTCCAGCAGACGGCCGATAAGGACCAGGTTCTCGGCTCCGGTCAGGTCCTCGTCAACCGATGCGTACTGGCCGGTCAGCCCCACCAGACGGCGTACCGCAGCGGCCTGCCGGACCACATCGAGCCCGCCCACCCGGGCCGTTCCGGCATCCGGCCGCAGCAGCGTCGCCAGGATCCGGATCATCGTGGTCTTGCCGGCGCCGTTCGGTCCCAGCAACCCGAGGATGCGCCCGGCCGGAACGGCCAGATCGACGCCGCTGAGTGCGGTGGTCGCGCCGTACCTCTTGACCAGCCCTTCGGTCTCCAGTGCGTTTGTCATGCTCCGAGGCTGCCGCCGGGTGCTGGCAGGACGCGCACAGACGGCTGGCAGCCCGCTGGCAGCCCGCTGGTGGCCCGGCAATCATCGCCGGCGGTCCGGCTAGGGGAAGATGGCGTCGTGGATACCGATGCGGCCGGAACGCGGATCGCGCTTCTCGGCCCGCTGGCCGTAACGGCCGATGGCGTGCCGATACCGATCGGCGGCGTACGCCTGCGCGCGCTGCTGGCCAGGCTCGCGCTCGACGCCGGCCGCCCGGTCAGCGTGGCGGAGCTGTCCGACGCCGTGTGGGACGGTGACCCGCCGGCCGATCCGGCCAACGCGGTTCAGACACTGGCATCCCGGTTGCGGCGGGCACTTCCGGACCCGTCAGTCCTGGTCTTCGGTGCCGGTGGTTACCGGCTCGATCTGCCATCCGACGCGGTGGACGCGCTCCGGTTCGAGCGCCTGGCCGCCGCCGGCCGGCGCGAGTTGCGATCCGGCGATCCGGGCGCGGCGGCGCGCACGCTGCGGGCGGCGCTGTCGCTGTGGCGCGGTCCGGCACTCGGCGACCTCGCCGGCAGCGCCTACGCGGCCGCGCCCGCGGCCCGGCTGGACGAGGTGCGGCTGGCCGCGCTTGAGGACCGGATCGAGGCCGACCTGGCGCTCGGGTCCGATGGCCATCTGGTGGCCGAACTGGAGGAGCTGACCGCCGCGTACCCGCTGCGCGAGGGCCCGCGCCGACAGCTCATGCTGGCCCTGCGCGCCGACGGGCGTACGGCTGAGGCGCTGGCCGGGTACCAGCGATTCCGCGACCGGCTGGCCGATGAGCTGGGTGCCGATCCCGGGCCGCGGTTACGCGACCTGCATCTGGCCATCCTGCGAGGCGAGCCGGTGCCGGACGCGGGCGCCGAGGGGATACCGGCGCGACCTCGGTCCGGGAATCTGCCCGCGCCGGTGTCCAGCTTCATCGGCCGCGAACCGGACCTCGACGCGGTCGTCGCGCAGCTGCGATCGAATCGGCTGGTGACTCTGATCGGCCCAGGTGGTGCCGGCAAGACACGGCTGGCGATAGCGGCCGGAGCGCGCCTCGCGCATGACATGCCCGGTGGTGTGTGGCTGGCCGAACTGGGCGGCCTCACCGATCCGGACCAGGTGCCGCAGGCCGTGGTGGATGTGCTTGGACTCCGTGAAATGGCGGTTCCGGAGGCCGCCAGGTCACGCCGCGACCCGGTGACGCGACTGGTGGAGGCGCTGTCGGCCCGCGAAACGCTCCTGCTGCTCGACAACTGCGAGCATCTGATCGACGCCGTCGCGATCCTGGCCGACCATTTGCTGCGCCGCTGCCCGCCGGTACGCGTGCTGGCCACCAGCCGGGAACCGCTCGGGCTGGCAGGGGAGAACCTCCGCCCGGTGCGGCCGCTGGACCTCCCGCCCCGGGATGCCTCGATCGAGCAGGCGCTCGCCGCGCCCGCGGTCCGCCTGTTCGCCGACCGGGCCGTGGCAGCGCGCCCGGACTTTGCCGTTGACCCGGCGAACGTGGCCGTGGTCGTCGAGGTGTGCCGTCGGCTCGACGGGCTGCCGCTGGCGATCGAGCTGGCCGCGGCCCGGCTGCGATCGCTGCCGATCACGCATCTGTCCACCCACCTCGATGACCGGTTCCGGCTGCTCACCGGCGGAAGCCGTACCGCCTTGCCCCGGCACCGCACGTTGCGCGCGGTGGTGGCGTGGAGCTGGGACCTGCTCAGTGACGCGGAGCGGCGTGCGGCGCGGCGGCTGGCGTACTTCCCGTCGGCGATCGGCGCGGACGCGGCCGCCGCCGTATGCGACCTAGATCCGCGCTCGGCGCTGGACATGCTCGTCGCGCTCTCTGACAAGTCGTTGCTGTACCTGGTCGGCGGGTCCACGCCGCGGTACCGGATGCTGGAGACCATTCGCGAGTACGGCCTGGAGAGCCTCTCCGAGTCGGACGCGGGCCCGGGCGGTAGTCCGGAGATGACGCGGGTCGCCGCGGCCCACGCCCGGCACTTCAGCGACGTGGCCGTGCGGGCGGAGGCATCGCTGCGCAGTGCCGGTCAACTGGAGTGGATCAGCGGCCTGGCCGCCGAGCACGACAACCTGCTCGCCGCGTTGGGTCAAGCCTGCGGCACCGGCGACGCGGATACGGCGATGCGCCTGGCAGCGCCGCTCGGCCAGCTGTGGACGATCACCGGAGGTCACGGCGAGTGCGCTGCCTGGCTCGGCCGGGCGCTGCGGCTGGCCGGCGCGGACAAATCTGGATACGCCGGTGCGGTGCGCTCCTACTTCCTGCTCAACTCGCTGTTGTCCGGCGGCCGGGCCGATCCGGAGCCGGACGCGCTGGGCGGGCCGGTGGCGCCTCAGGCGGCCGCCGGGCACCCCGCTGAGGCGCTGTGGGAGCCGCTGGCGGCGCTGTACCGCGACGACACCACGGCCGGGCTAGCCGCCGTCGGCCGGATGCTGGCGCACCCGGATCCGTGGACGCGGGGGATGCTGTGGCTGATCCGTGCCTTCCTCGATGGCAACGACGGGGACCTCGGCCGGATGGCGGCCGATCTGAGCGAGGCCGCGGCCGCGTTCCGGTTGACCGGGGAGCGCTGGGGCCTCTCGACAAGCCTGACCTACCTTGGGCACGCGCGGATGACGCTCGGGCGCTTCGACAGCGCGGTGGCGGTCCTCGACGAGGCAGTGACGCTGCAGCGGCAGCTGAATCCGGCCGATCCCGCGGTCATGCAGCGGACCTGGAGAGCACAGGCGCGAGCGCGCTGCGGCGATATGGCCCGTGCCCGGTCGGAGCTGCTGGCGATCTTGACGTTGGATGAGACCGGCCGGTCGCCGTGGGATCTGGTTCTGGCCCGGATTGCTCTGGGCGACCTGGCCCGGCAGGCCGGTGATCTCGACGACGCCGCGAGCCGCTACCAGGCGGCGGGGGCGGACCTGGGCCGGCTGTCGTTCAACGCGGAGCTTTTCCGGGCCATGCTGGGTGCCGCGACCGCGCACATGCACCTGGCGACCGGTGACGTGCCGGCCGCTCGGCCGCGGCTGATGGAAGCCTGGGAACTGGCGGGCCGCACACCGGATATGCCGCTGGTAGCGGTCATCTCCGTGGCGGTGGCGCGGCTGGTGGCCGCCGAGGGGCGTGCCGATGACGCCGCCGCGGTGCTCGGCGCCGCGCACGCGTTGCGGGGTGCGCCGGATGCGTTCAATCCGGATGTCGCCGACGTGAGACGGGCGATCGTTAAGGAACTGGGCGAGCCCGTGTTCCATAACGCCTACCGACGGGCGGCGCGCCTGCCAAGGGGCGAGGCGATCACACTAATCGAGAGTCAGCTGCCGTTCTCACGCGAGAACTGAGCCGTTGGCGGTGCTTCGGGTCCTACGCTGCCGCGTATGCCGAGTTGTGCGGGGCGGGCCCGCGGTGTGCGTCTACGGCGCGGCCGTCAGGCAGGATCTCACCGTGGTCCTCGAACACGATGACTCCGTTGCACAGAAGGCTCCAGCCCTGCTCGGGAAAGCAGGCCACGACGCGCGCCGCGTCGTGATCGGTGGCGTCAGCGGAGGGGCAGGGCGGTTGGTGCGGGCACATTCGGAACACTCCGGGGTGGGTCAATATGTTGACTAATGGTGTCTCCATCAGTCAAACGTGGTGCTGGCGTCGGCCGGATCCGCAGAGCAGGGAACGCGCTCCACGGGAGCGGCCAGGGTGGCCTTGTGTCGTGACTCACATGACCAAGCACGCACGCTACCTTGCCGAACGACGCAGTTTCGAGCAGGTAGCGCTGAATTGCGCTCAGAATCGGCCCTTCGGATGACCCAAGTTCAACCACTCAGTGTAACCGCCGGGACCGATATGCCCCTTATAGCCAATTGGGGCGGACCTGGATTGCGGGAGCATGCCCGACTTGAGTGGTTCGTAACTGAGGGTACCGACCCCGCTACGCTATTGGAGAATTTCCTGCTCGCCCAGGGTTTTCCGATCCAGGACATGGCGGCGTGGCGGGCGTCGGAGAGCGCTCTCTCGACTCGGCCGGTGGCGGCGCTGCATCTGTCGGCGAGGGCCTGCGCCGCGATCGCGGGGGCACCACTCGGCGCGCCTAGTCCATCACCGTCCGTGCCCGATGTGGTCGCCATTGTTTACGCCGGCAAGGCTCCGAGACTCGAAAGAACTCGATCGGAGGCCTGGTCAATCGGCAATTGGGCGTCAAGCTGGACGCCGGGAGAGCATGCCGACGCAATTCGTGCGGTACGCCGGGCGATTGCGGAGGGTGATGTCTATCAGGTCAACGTCGTCGGTCACGCGAGCGCGCCTTACCGCGGAGATCCGGCGGCAGCGTTACTCCGCGTAGCCAATTTGCCCGGAAGCCGTTATCCAATTGTTTTGCGTGGCGACGACTGGGCACTCTCGTGCGCCTCACCCGAGACGCTCGTCGATATCTCCGATGGGCGCATCGTCACCCGGCCGATCAAGGGCACCCGGCCGGCGACCGTGGCCGGGCGCCGGGACCTGCTCAGCTCACCGAAGGAACGGGCGGAGCATGTCATGATCGTCGACCTGTCGCGCAACGACCTGGCCCGGGTCGCCCGCACGGGCACGGTACGCGTCGACGAGCTGTACACGATCCGCCGGTGGAGTGACCTTTGGCAGGCCGAGTCGGTGATCGAGGCCAGGCTTGCGCACGCGGTCAGCCTGGCCGATGTGCTCCGGGCGCTGTGCCCGGGCGGTTCGGTGACCGGGGCGCCGAAATTGGCGGCTCTGGAGCAGATCAGCGGGCTGGAGCCGGTCGGGCGGGGGCCGTCGATGGGTGCGGTCGGCTGGCTCACCCACGGTCGGCTGGATCTCGGCCTGACCATCCGTACCGTGGCCGCCGACGCCGACCGGGTCCACGTCTGGGCCGGCGGCGGCATCACCTGGTCCTCGGATCCCGATGAAGAGGTCGCGGAGGCCCACGCGAAGGCCGGACCCATCCGGCGCCTGCTCGCCGGCTGAGCGGCTGCGGCAGGCCATTGCTGGCGCGGCCGGTCAGACGGCGCCGAACAGGGCTCCAAGCAGGACTTTGTTGATGTCGAACGTGCTCGTCGCCGACAGCGAGATGGTTCCGGAGGTGCGGGAGATCTCGTTCAGGACGCTGACGTCGGCGTCTTGGCCATACGCGATTGTCACGACCTTGACCTGGTGTTTGGACTGGTGGTTCTTGGTCAGCTTGACCTTCAGGGCGTTGAGGTCCATGGAGCTGCCCTCGTCCTGGCCGTCGGTCATCAGTACCACCATGTTGGTGGCGTCGGGCACATAGTGCGACACCACGTCGGCCTGAGCCGCGCTGACCGTGTCGTACAGGCCGGTCTGCTGGCCGGTGGCGGCCAGCTGTGAGATCGCGCTGAGCATCTCCTGCTTGCGGGTCTTGCCGTCGGGCATGGTGTCACCGAGGGTCCCCAGCGGTACCAGTTCCTTGTACATCCGGCCGCCGGCGTAGCCGCCTGAGAAGACCCAGAACCCGACGCTCGAGTCGGCGCTGAACGCCGACACGGCCTGCTTGGCGGCTTCCTTCGCCAGGTCCATCCGGGTCTTCTTGCCGACCGCGATGTTGCTCATCGAGCCGGACACGTCGATGACCAGGAGCACGTTGGTCGGCCGGGTAATAGCGGTCCACCTCTGAAGGGTCTGGTCAACGGAGTCCGGGACCAGCACCGCTCGCGGCAGCGGGCCGACGATCGGCGTCACGCCGTTGGCCTCGGTCATCTGCGAGTTGCCGTGCCGGTTGGAGTCGCGGAAGCCGGCCGCCAGGAACGCGTCACGGCCCTTGGTGCTGCGCGCGAACTGGAGGAAGGCGTGCGCGGCGACGGTACCGCCCGGGTTGCGCTTAACCCACGGTGCGTCCTTGGTCAGGATCAGGTACGGGTGGTCGGCGTCGTAGCTGCCCGACTTCGGATACAGCGCGACCAGGGGTTCCTTCGGGTCGTTGCGGTTGTAGGCGATCACGTCCTGTTCCAGCGCCGGAAACGCGCTGACCGTTTGCAGAGCGGTCGTCGAGGACGAGGCGTCGGCCTTGGACAGCGCGGTGATGATGTCGCTGGTGTCCGAGACGTACTTGTCCATCGCCTGCTTGAGGGTGAGCAGGTTGCCGAGCTCTTCCGGGGTGATCTCGCCGGTGTTGTGCTCGTCGGCGATGGCCATCAGGGCCAGCAGGCCGGCGGTCGAGTTGTTCGGGTTGGTCATGTCGAACTGGAAGTGGCCCCAGTCGCTATGGCCGAGGTTCGACCAGAAGGATGCGCTTGCCGGCGTCCTTGGCCAGGTCCGACCAGTCGAAGTTGACCTTGTTTGGCCATCCGATCGCCTTCGCCATCGAGCGCGGCATCGCCACCACGGCCGGTGACCGGGCCAGGCTGGGCTGCAGGTCCGGAAGGCGCTTTTCAGCCTCGATGCCGTCCGAGCGCGGCCTGACGGAGCCACACACTGGAAGTGGGAACCCAGACGTCCGGGGCCGGGGTCAGTCGCGGTGGTGTCCCAGTCGGGGGAGCCCAACGGGTCGCCATCAGTGCGGGTCCTTGGCTCGACCGACACCGATACGCAGCGACCCTCCACGGCGGGTTTGGACGCGGCCCATTCCTTGTTGAGCGATTCGAGGATCGGCGTGATGTCCTCGGACGCGGCGATCAGCGCAGGTCTCACCGGTGCAGTCTGCGGTGGACCAGGTACAAGTAACCGGCGGTCATCCCGCCCAGAACCAGGATCGGCCGCGATCCCGGCGGCAAGCCATGGAGACGATCGGCGCCGGGCGCTACCACGACGGTGCGAGCGGACGTTCGCAGGACGGCTGTTCGCCATCGTTCTGCCTCCGGGAGGGGGATGCCGGTGGAAATGCCCGATCCAGCGACGCAACCGAGCCGAGGGGTGCCGTCCACCGCAAAGCTGCCGTAGGGCCGATGGGACGGTGCGCGACCGGGACAGTTTAGGCGCTTGTCAAGCGCCGGCGTAGACGCGGGCGGCACCGTTTCACGTATGCAACGCACCCTGCACGGATGGTGAGAGGGCCTACACGCAGCGAGACGTCGCCGCAGTTGCCGGCTCGCTCGCCGACGGTCTCGATCTGGACGGTGGCGTGGCCGATGCCATGTTCGGATAGCGTGGCACGCGCACGCTCCAGCACCGGCGCGGTCGCGGTGCCGGCGGCGACCGACAGGTGGGCGGTGGCACTCTCCATTCCCGACGTAACGGTCCAGACGTGCAGGTCGTGTACGCCGACCACGCCGGATATGCCACCCAGGTCAGACTGCACCCGCTCCAGGTCGACGTCGCGCGGGGCCATCTCCAGCAGTACCCGCAGTGCCGCCCGGCCCAGAGTGACGGCGCGGGGCACGATCAGGACCGCGACGGCGGCGGCCACGATCGGGTCCGCATGCTGCCATCCGGTCGTGACGATGACCGCACCGGCGATGATCGCCCCGATCGACGCGATCGAGTCGGCCAGCACTTCCATGGAGGCGCCGCGGATCGACAGCGCCTCGCTGGCGCCGCGGCGCAGCAGGGCTAACGCACCGACGTTGCCGGCCAGGCCGGCCGCTGCCGCGATGATCATCGGCCAGCCGGTCACCTGGTGCGGGTGCCGGAACCGGCCGACCGCCTCGTAGAACACCCAGCCGGCCACGGCGGCCAGCAGGAGGGCGTTGGCGAGGGTGCTCAGTACCTCGATCCGGTACAGGCCGAAGGTGCGGTGCCCGGACCGTGTCCCGGTCGCCGCCGCCTGCACGGCCGCCAGGGTCATCCCGATGCCGAGCATGTCGACGGCGACGTGGCCGGCGTCGGACAGCAAGGCCAGGGAACCGCTCGCGAAACCGACGATGATCTCCATCGCCGCGACGGCGGCCAGGATGAGCAGGACGGCGACCAGGCGCTTGCGGTGCGCGGCGCTGGCCGGGCGGGAGCGCGGCTGATGCTGCCGTGGCTGTGGCCGTGCCCCCGATTCCGGGCCTGGCTGTCGCGATCGTGCGCCATCGAGCGCCCTTCCTGACCGGCCGGTGGCTAAACGACAATGACAATCAGAATCAATAATCACATGCGCATAAACGCATGAGTTAGCGTATCAGCATGACGATGCGCGACATCCGGTTGCTGGGTGACCCGGTCCTGCGGTCCCAGTGCGACCCGGTCGCCGACTTCGACGCCGAGTTGCGATCGCTTGTCACCGATCTGATGGACACGCTGACCGGTAGCCTGGCCGGGCCGGCGTGGCCGCCCCCCAGATCGGGGTACCCGTCCGGGTGTTCGTGTACGCGGCCGGCGGTCAGACCGGTCATCTGGTCAACCCGACCGTGGTCGTCACGAACAGCGGCAAGGCGGGCGACGAGGGTTGCCTGTCGATTCCCGGGCTGTTCTTCCCGACCCCGCGAGCCGCCCGTGCCACCGCGCACGGCTTCGACCAGAACGGCGAGCCCGTGGTGGTCGAGGGCACCGGCTTCCTGGCGCGGGCGCTGCAGCATGAAGCTGATCATCTGGAAGGGCGGCTGTTCATCGACACGCTCACCGGAGACACCCGCAGGCAGGCGCTGCGTGCGATCCGCTCGGCCGGCTGGGCGTCGCGATAGGCGCCGGCCGCCTGGTCTACAGCAGGATCATGGCCGGATGGTCGTGTCGCAGGAACTCGTGGTGCGAGATGTCCCAGGCGTACCCGCCGGTGTTCGCGAACACCACGACGTCGCCGGCCCGCAACCGCGACACCGGCTGGTCCCGGGCCAGCACATCGCGCGGCGTGCACAGCTCGCCGACCACGTCCACGCTCGCACCGGCCACCTCCGGGCGGGCGACCGGATATCTCCACTCGTCGACCGGGATCACGGTGAACGGGTGACTGTAGCCCCAGGCCGCGGGCAGGCGGAAGTGGTGGGTGCCGCCCCGGATGACGGCGAACCAGCGTCCATGGGTGCGCTTGACATCGATCACCTCGGCGGCGTACCAGCCCATCGGCGCGGCCAGGAACCGCCCCGGCTCGACCACCAGCCGCACCCCGGCCGGCAGGCGTGGCGCGCCGGCCCGCAACGCGGCCAGGTCGAAGGTCTCCCCGCCGGTGTAGTCGATGCCGAGACCGCCGCCGGCGTTGACCTGCGTCAGCCGGATGCCGAACCGGTCCGCGGCCGCCACGGACCAGTCGACGCAGTCCGATAGGAACGCCGCGTGCCTGGTGGCATCCAGGTTGTTGGAGACGGCGTGCAGGGCGAAGCCCGCGAGCGGCAGGTCGCGGGCGGCGGTCACGGCGTCCGGGAGGGCCGCCTCATCGACGCCGAACGGAGTCGGCCGTCCGGTCATGGCGTGGCTGCCCGTCGGCGACGCGGCCGTGGTCGCCCGGTTCACCCGGATCGCGACGCGCAGCGCCGCCGGCACCGTCCCGCCGGTGGCGGTGCCGGCCAGGGCCGCCAGGCGCCGGATCTCGTGCACGCTCTCGCAGTTGATGGTCACCGGGATGCCGGCCGTGGCGGCGGCGAGCGCCGCGGCGAGCTCGGCATCGGTCTTTGCCGGGCCGCCGAAGGCGATCCAGCGGGCGCCGGCGGCGAGCGCGGCGCGCAGTTCGCCGCCGGAGGCCACCTCGATCCCGTCGGCGGACTCGGCGAAGGCACGTACCACGCCCGGGTGGCCGTTGGCCTTCATCGCGTACAGGACCGCGGTACCGGCCGGAAGCGCGGCCCGCAGCGCCGCCACCCGGGTCGCGGCCACCGCGGTGTCGTAGACGTACGCGCACACCGGTGACGCGAGACCGGCCAGGGCGGCGACGACCCGGTCCGGCACCGCCGGCGGCTCGACGGTTCCGGTCACCGCTGCCCGCCCGGGTTCGCCGGCCGGTGCAGCGGGTTGGTCACTGGTACGTAGATGTCGCGACCCGGTTCCAGCCGCATTCGCAGCAGCGCTTTGTGCGGCATCGACGGGGCGACCAGGAAATCCCGGTCGGCGCGATCGAGGTCGCCGGTGGCGTACACCTCGTCGACCACGTCGCGCACCGCCAGCCAGGCCGCCGCCTCGTCGAGACCATGCGAGGCGGCGAGCTGGACGATCAGCTCGCCGAGGTGGGCCTGGAAGGCGGTGTAGCCGAGCTTGGCGCGTACCACGTCCTGGTCGTTGGTCGCGGTCGCCGACCCGGGCCACAGGCGCAGGTCGACTCCGTGATCGGCGAGCCGGCCCGGATTGATCCGCAGGCCCGCGCAGTCACGGAACACCATGCGGTGCGGGCGTCCGTCGCGGAACACCGGCACGCTGTTCTGCAGGTGTGCCTCCAGGCCGATGCCCTGGTGCAGGAGGCGCAGCAGCTGGGGGAGCAGCAGCCGGGCGTACGCGGTGAAAAAGCCGGCCGCGGTCATCCCGGACCGGCCGACGACCTCGGCCAGCAGCGTCCGGCCGGTGACCGGTGAAATGGCCGGGAGCGCGGATCCCGGGATCGCCACCTCGCCGGGGCCGAGCCGCTGGTTCAGCCCATCCCGCACGATCGCCGCGACGTCCCGGCTGCCGTCCATGGCGGCGCCGGCCACCTCGGGCAGCACCTGCACGCGCGGGTCGGTGATGAGCCGGTGCAGCGTCTGGCTGATCGGCGGACCGTTGCGGGTACTCGCGATCGAGATGCTGCGGCGGGTGGAGGTGACCTGGATGTCGAGCGACAGTTTCAGGTACCGCCGGTGACCGTCGTGGTCGGGCTGGATCAGAAGGGTGCGCAGGGCGATGGTGGGTACGCCGCGCAGGGTGGCGTCGCCGATCTCGCTGAGGGTCCCGTCGGCGAACTCGGCGGCGTACCGATCGCGCAGCAGCCGGAGTTGCCAGGGGTGGACCGGCTGCACCCGGTAACCGTCACCGGCTTCGGGTACGTGCGGGTACCGGTGGCGCAGGTAGGCGCCGATGTCGTCGCCGAGGTGCCGGCCAGTGCGGACCGCGACGAACCGGATCCGTATCTCGGGCGACTCCTGGTCGTAGGCGAGGACGTCGGCACGGCTCCAGCCGAGGCGGGTACGCCCGCACGGATGCAGGTTGTGGCCCTCGGTCGCGAGTTGCTCGAAGGCGATCGCCTGCGCGTCCGGATCGAGGCTGACGGCCAGGCCGTACGCGTCGTCGACGCCGTGCTCGGCGGCGGCCTTCCGCCACGCCCCGTCGATGTCTCGGCGGCGGGACATCGCGACGGTCAGGTTCGCGACCGCGTCGTCGAGTTCGGCGCGCACCCGCCGGCTGGTCACGCCGAGCCGGTCCAGGATCGCGCCCGGTGGGTCGGTCACCGGCCGGGTCGGTTCGGCGCGGTCGAATCCGTGCCGGGCGGCGCCCGGTGGAGGATCGGCGAGGCCTTCCCGGTACGCCGCGCTCCACAGCCGGCGGCCGACCACGTCGACGGCGCGGCGGTGATCGTCGGTCCGGTCCGCGGTGGGGCTGGTCATCGGCCCGCCATCGGGTTCGGGATCCGTGCCCAGATGTCCTCAATGGGCCGCGCGGCCAGCCGCATCGCGGTGGTTGCCTTGATCGGGAGCGGGCCGCCGAGGATCGCCGCCCGGTCGTCAGCGGCCTGGTGGGGTAGGCCGGCGTAGGTGCGGTGGATCACGCCGGCCGTAATGTCCCAGAGGGAGCCGGGATCGGTGCCGTACTCGCGGGCCAGTACCGCGATCAGCTGACCGGTGACCGTGGACACCGCGGCGGCGAGGAGCTTGGTGCGCAGTTCGGCCTCGTCGTCGGTGACCAGGTCACCACGCACCGGCGGCACGGTCAACCCGGCGCGGCGCAGCCGGCCCGGGTGCAGCCGCACCCCGCCCATGTCCCGGTAGGCCAGCCGTACCGGAGCACCGTCACGCAGGATCACCAGCAAGTTCTGGCCGTGTGCCTCCAGCGCGGCGCCCCGGTGCAGCAGCCGCAGCAGCGGAGGCAGGGTCAGGCCGATCAGGCGGCCGAAGTCGGCAACCGGGTCGGTGACGATGTCGGTGAGCAGAGCGCGTCCGCCAGGTACGCCGTCGTTCACCAGGCCCGTCGTGCTGCCTGCCCGGGTAAGCGACGGGGAGGCAGCCGCCAGGACGGCGAACGGCACCGCGACCTCACCGGCGGCCAGCCGGGGCGCGCGCCGGATGACCATGCCGAGACTGCGATCGGGCTCGCCGTCGACGAGCACGGCGCCGGTCGACGTCTCGGCCAGCACCTCAATCGGCTCGCTCCGGCACATCCGGGACAGCAGCTCCGACACCACCGGTCCATTGTGGATCGCGGCTGGTGACACGATCCGGACCGCCGAGGTCATCTGCACGTCGACGGCCGTCTTTACGTGGGTGCCGCCGGCCACGGCAACGGTACGCAGCGACATCAGCGGCCTGGCCGGGATCGTCTGGCCGGATGGCGTCAATCCCGGATACCGGTCCAGGACGTGGTCACGCTGCCAGGGGTGTACGGCCAGCCGTGGTGGCAGCGGTGCGCCGCCGGTCAGCCAGCGGCCGGGGGGAACCTCGACGACCTCGAGCGCGATCCGTGGCCGGTACTCCGGCGCGTACGCCCGGACCTCGGCGGCCGACATGCCCACCCGGGTGCGGCACAGCGGGTGGATCGGGTGCCCGTCGACCACCGATTGCTCGAAGAACGCCAGGTCCCGATCGGTACGGAGCAGCTCCGGCGGCCCCGGCCGGGGTACCGGTACCGCGGCGTAGGCGGCCGCGAGGTTGGTGACGCTGTTGTCGATCTCGGACCGGAATGTGCCGTCACCGAATACCTCGGCCGCCAGTGCGCCCGGGTCCCGGTGGCCGCCGACGATCAGCCCGGGTGCCGGGCTGGCGAACAGGTGCGCGGCGGATGCCGGGCCGCTGATCACTTCGCCGCTGGTCAAATGGACGTGCAGCCGGTCATCTGCCAGTTCCCGGCCGGCCACCTGGTCGAGTGGCTCGCGTGCCAGGGCACCCCAGAGCCGGGCCAGCACGGCGGTCCGGGCGGCCATGAGGGCGTGGTCGCCCGCTGTCGCGGCCACCATCGGGCCGCGCTGCACGCTCACCGTTCTCACGACCCTCTCGGACTGGGTGCGGTCGCATCCCGACCACCCCGGGCCACGCAGGTCACAATACCGGCAGCCGGATCCCGGCCAGCGGGCCCCGGCGTATTCGTGGAAGAACAGCGCCTCGGCAAGCGCCATGGTGGCGATCTCCGACGGAGCGACACTTTCATTCGACGCGTGGATGAGCGTCAACGGTTCCTCGACCCCATCAGGATGATCTCGGCATCCGGGTAGGCGTCGTGGAAGACGTTGCAGAGCGGGATCGAACCGCCCTGGCCGGCGGTGGCCGGGCCCTTGTCGTATGCCGCCCGCATCGCGGTGTCCGGAGCCTGGTAGGCGGGGCCGCCGGTGGTGGCGAGGAAGGTTTCGCCGCGCGACTCCGGTTCCACTTCGACCTGGACATGCCGCGGTGCCGCCGCGGCGTCTGGCCGGGGCGATCCGTGATCCCGAAGAGTTCCGGCTGATATATCGCAGCAACTTTCCGGGATGGTCAGTGTCCGGGCACACAAACCTAGTGTCCTAGGACGGTGTGACGCGATGTGCCACCTGCCACACGGCACTAAACCCGCGAGTCACCCTTCAAAGACGAGCCGCTTCGCGGCACCGACTTAACCCGGCTCCGCCGTCGACCGCCGGAGCCGTGCCGCACGGTTGCGGGAACAGGCGTTAAGGTCGCAGCCATGGATGGGCCTAACCGCACTGGTGCCGACCTGGTTCGTGTATCCGACGCCGAGCGCGAGGCGGTGGTCGCGCACCTCAACGCGGCAACCGCGGAAGGCCGGCTGACACTGGAAGAGTTCGGTGATCGGGTGGCCGAGGCGCTCGCCGCTCGCACCAAAGGAGACTTGGAGCCGTTGGTGGCGGACCTGCCGGCCACGGCGACGGCAGCGATCCTGGCGCCAGGCGTTCCGGCGCCGAGCGTTCCGACGCAGGGGGTTCCGACGCAGGGGGTTCCGGCGCCGAGGGATCCGGCGGTGCGGCGACGCGCGGAAATCACGCAAACAATCGGGTCGGTCAAGCGCGGCGGTCGGTGGCGTATCGATCGCGACATGCAGCTTGGCACGGTCGTCGGCTCCGTCAAGCTCGACCTGCGCCAGGCCGAGATCGTCGGGTCGCCGGTGGCTCTCCATGTGCAGACGGTGGTGGGCAGCGTGAAGGTGTGGATCCCGTACGGTGTGGCGGTTGAGGTCAACGGCGGCTCGGTGCTGGGCAGCCGCAGCGTCGACGAGGATTCTCCCGGTCCGAACGCGCCGGTGCTGCGGCTGCGTATCGATACCGTGGTCGGCAGCGTGCGGGTGTACCGGGTCTGAGCCGGCGCGAGGCCGAAACGTTACCTGGTCGCGCATCGCCGTACACCCGGCCGTCCTAGGGTGGGGTGATGGTGCTCCGGCGGAAGGCATCAGGGCTACTTGCCGTTGCTGCGTTGCTGCTGGCCGGGGCTTGCTCATCGCCCTCATCGCCGGCGGCTCACGATCGGCGCACGCCGGTGCCGGCGATTTCGCCAAGCATCCCGGATCACGGACCGGTACCGCCTCGCAGCGGCCCGCATCACTACGCTCCCGGCGCGGCCTCGGCCGGGGATCCGCTGTCACCCGGTGACGGCAACGGTGGCTATGACGCGGCGCATTATGCGCTGCGGATCGGATACGACCCGGCTACCCAGCGGCTGACCGGCGACGATGTGGTCACGGCGTTCACGACCCAGGATCTGTCGCGGTTCAACCTCGACTTTCACGGCCTGACGGTCGATGCGGTGACGGTGAATGGCGAGGCCGCCGCGTTCCGCCGCTCCGGCGATGAACTGGTGATCGAACCGGCGCGAGGGATCGACGTCGGTACCCGGTTCGTAACGCACATCACGTACGGCGGCAAGCCGGGCGGTTATCGCGATGCTCAGCTGGGGGTCGAAGGCTTCGTCCCGATCCCGGGTGGCGCGGTGGTGGCGGGGGAGCCGCACGTGGCGGCGTCGTGGTTCCCGGTCAACGACTATCCAGCCGACAAGGCCACCTATGACATCAGTGTTACCGTGCCGGCCGGGTACCAGGCACTCAGTAACGGCCTGCTAGCCAGCACCACGACCACCGCTGGCCGGACCACGTGGCGGTGGGTGGAGAACTACCCGATGGCCAGTTACCTCGCGACCGCGATGATCGGCCACTACCGCATCACCCGCGGCAGCGATGGCGGCCGCCCCGTGATCACCGCGGTGGAGGCGAGCCTTCCCGTCTCGTACGACACGACGCTGGGCCGGACCGCCGAGGTGGTGGACTTCCTGTCGAGGTATTTCGGGCCGTACCCGTTCGCCTCCGAAGGCGGGATCATTCACGCGGACAACCGGTTCGGGTTCGCGCTGGAGAATCAGACCCGTCCGGTGTACTCGCCCGGATTCTTCACCCGCTCCGGCGACAACACCGGGGTACTGGCCCACGAACTGGCTCACCAGTGGTTCGGCGACAGCCTGTCGGTGAAGTCGTGGAATGACCTGTGGCTCAACGAGGGCTTCGCCACGTACGCCGAGTGGATGTGGTCGGAGCACACCGGTGGCAAGTCGGCTCGCCAGATCTTCGACGAGACGTATCGCGGCCAGGCCGGTCGAGCGCTGCCGATGGGCACGCCGGGCAAGCTGTCGGAAGCGTCTATGTTCGGCGACACCACCTATGTTCGGGGCGCTGCGGTGCTCGGGGCGCTGCGGGTCACGGTCGGCGACGCCACGTTCTTCAAGATCCTTCGAGGGTACGCCGCGACGTTCGCGTACCGGAACGTGTCCACATCGGATTTCGTCGCCTACGCCGAGCAGGTCTCCGGTGCCGATCTTGGCCGGTTCTTCCGGCAATGGTTGTACACCGCGGGCAAGCCGCCGTATCCCACCCCGATCAGGTGAGGCGGGCGTGCGCGCCCAACGAGGTGGGCAACGCCTCGCTGGAACAACGCCCGGCTAGAACACGGCGGCGAGCGCGGCGGTGATGTGGTCGATCACGTTTGGTGGGACGAACAGGTCGGGCGAGGTGGTGATCTCGTCGGTGGTCCACCAGCGGTGGGCCTTGACGACTGGTAGTTCGGGCGGGGTGAGGTTGGCGAAGCTGATGGTGCCGTTGTTGATTCGCCCGGCGAAGTAGTGCTCGCGGATGTCCCAGTGCCGGCCGCCCCAGTTGACGACGGCGTTGCGGGTGCCGATGTGCGGGCCGAGGGTGATGTCGGTGAGGCCGAGTTCCTCGTATATCTCGCGGTGGGCGGCGGTTTCGTAGGTCTCGCCCGGTTCGACGCCGCCTCCGGGCAGCATCCAGAAGTCCGGCCTCGGTAGTGGGTTGGGACCGGTGGTCACGGTGGGGTCGTCGACGTGGAGCATGAGGACGCTCTGGTCGTTGATGAGCAGGACCCGTGTGGTGGGGCGGACGGTCGCCGGCACCCGGTCATGGTAAGCGGGTCGGCTGGTTGTGCCGGTTCGGCGGTGGCGGTGATGGCCGGGTGCCGGCGGGCGTTCGCATGTTTGGGCGGGTACGGCAGCTGTTCGGCATGGTTCATAGCTGTTTGGGTGAAGACTTGGTTTTTGTGGGTTCGGGTGCCTGTCTGGGGTTTTCTGTGGGGTGAGCTGCGGCGATCATGGCGGCCGGGTTTCGACGTGGCTGTCCTGGCTGGCCGGGTCTGGGCGGGCCGTTCCGGGGGAGTGGTGAGCGAGGTTTGGCGTGATTCCCGATAGATCAACGTGCACGCTCCGTAGTCGGACAAATACGTTATGTAGGTAGTTTAAGAACTGACGGTGGCGCGGAACACCATGTCGTATTTTTCGGAATCGTTCCTGGCAGGCTTGCGGTTGAACATCGCGTACGACGCACCACGACCTGGCAATTGATTCCGAATGAAGGGCCATACGGTGACCAACCGCCTGACCACCGCCGCTCGCAACATCCTGTCCACCAGCAAGATCCGCAACAACGTTCTCCTCGGAGTCGGCGCAGCGGTGCTGGCTGGAGGCATCGCGACCCCGGCCATGGCCGGCGCGTCGACCGGGAACACCCCCGCCACTGCCGTCATGGCAGCCGCCGCCACCTCGACAGCGCCAGCGAACGGTAAGGCGCCGACGATGACGATCAAGCCCGTCGCGGCCGTCGTTGCCGCTCCGAAGCCAGCCGCGGCGAAGCCAGCCGCGGCGAAGCCGGCGCAAGAAGCCGGCCGCGCCGGCGATGAAGGACCTGTCTCCGCGGAAGATCACCGCCAAGCAGCTTGCCTTCAAGCCGACCAAGACACAGCTGGCAAACGCCCGCCGGATCGTCGAGGTGGGAAAGAAGAAGCACCTCAAGCCGCGCGCATGGGTGATCGCCGTGGCGACCGCCACCCAGGAGTCGGGCCTGCGGAACCTGGGCAACCTGGGTACCCGCAACGACCACGACTCGCTCGGCCTGTTCCAGCAGCGTCCGTCGTCGGGCTGGGGTTCGCCGAAGCAGGTGACCACTCCGGAGTACGCCGCTGGCAAGTTCTACGGCGCGCTGATGCACGTGCACAGCTGGGACAAGCTGGCGCTGACCCAGGCCGCGCAGAAGGTCCAGGTGTCGGCCTTCCCGGACAACTACGCCAAGTGGGAGAAGCAGGCCGTGAACCTGATCCTGGCCACGTACGGCGTTGGCCCGTTCGCCGGGTTGCCCGGCGCGCAGGGCTGAGCCGCCCAGCGGGAGCCAAGCGCCCGCAAGCGAGTCGCACCACCGAAACCCCCGGTGCAAGAAGGGCCCGACCTGATGGTCGGGCCCTTCTTCATGCGTCCAGACGGACACCCGGGCCGGAATCCGATTGCCCGGGCCGGGAATCGGGGGTATGCCCGGTACACCGCCTGCCGGATCTGCCTGACTCGCCGGGCCAGCATGGCGGCGGCTGGGCCGGGCCTCGTCACGTCCGGCCACCGGGATCCGTCAATAGGTGTGGACGGCTCATTGTGGTGCCGGTGTGCGCGTGTGGGGGTTGGTGTGGACGAGATCGTGGCGCAGTTCGAGGCGAACCGCGCGCATCTGCGGTCAGTGGCGTACCGGATGCTGGGTTCGGTGTCCGAAGCCGACGACGCGGTGCAGGAGGCATGGCTGCGGCTGGCGCGCAGCGACACGGCGGCGATCGCGAACATGACCGCGTGGCTCACCACGGTCGTCGGCCGGGTCTGCATCGACATGCTGCGGGCTCGTAACGCCCGCCGGGAGGAGTTCGTCGGGTCGTGGCTGCCGGAGCCGATCGTTTCCGATGACGCCGATGACCCGGAGGCGCGGACGTTACTGTCCGACGCGGTCGGGCTGGCGTTATTGGTGGTGCTGGAGACGCTGACGCCGTCGGAGCGGCTGGCGTTCGTGTTGCACGACATGTTCGCCGTGCCGTTCGAGGAGATCGCCCCGATCGTCGACCGGTCGGTGGACGCCACCCGGCAGATGGCCTCCCGTGCGCGGCGGCGGGTGCGCGGCGGCGCGCCGGTACCGGACGCCGACCTGGACCGGCAGCGGGAAGTGGTGGAGGCGTTCCTGGCCGCCGCGCGGGCGGGCGATTTCGACCGGCTGCTGGCGGTGCTGGACCCGGATGTGGTGTTCCGGTCAGATAACGGCCGCGCCGTTCACGTGCTGGCCGGACGGACGAACGTGGCCCGCCAGGCGGCCCGCCAGGGACCGCGGTTCGCGGCCATGTGCCGGGTGACCGTGGTCAACGGCACTGTCGGCATCGTGGTCCAGTCACCGGCCGGGCCGATCGGCGTGGCCGGGATCACCGTTGTCAACGGTTTGATCGTGACGGTTGACCTGCTCACCGATCCGGCCCGGCTCCGGGCGGAACGGCTGGACGTGAGTTAGCCGGCGCGGCCGGCCGCCGCCGGGCGGCGCCCGATCACGAAGAATCGCGTTGGCAGTGTTCGCCGGATTGGGCATACTCGCCGGGTGCCCGAGATTCCACCGTTGTACCAGGATCTGTCTTTCAACACTCCGCTGTCGGATGCCCGTGCGGCCGATCTGATCGGGATGCTCGACGTCGGCGATCAGGGACTGGTAGCCGACTTCGGCTGCGGCTGGGGTGAGCTGTTGTGCCGGGTCGCGGCCGCGTACCCGGCCGCGATCGCCCAAGGGGTCGATCGTGGCGAGGCGAATATCGCGCGAGCCCGGGCGGTCGCCGTCGAGCGGGGCCTGGCGAACGTGGCATTCCGGGTCGGCGACGCGGCCCAGGTGACCGGTCCGGTCGACGCCGCGATCTGTATCGGCGCATCACAGGTGTGGGGTGGATTCGCCGCCGCGCTGACCGCGCTCGCGGGCATCGTCAGGCCGGGCGGCCGGCTGCTGCTCGGCGAGGCGATCTGGAGCCGCCCGCCGGAGCCGGCGGCGACCGCCGCGCTGGGTGGTGACCCGGCCGAGATGCCGTACCTCGGTGAGGTGGTCGACATGGCCGTCGACGTCGGGTTCCGGGTCTGGCATGCGGGGGAGGCGTCGACTGACGAATGGGACGAATTCGAGTCCGGCTACGCGCGCGGCTGGGAGCGATGGCTGCAAGCGAACCCGGACGATGTGGAGGCCACCGACGTGCGGGACCGGGCCGACACGCACCGGCGCCGCTACCTGCACGGCTACCGGGGCACGCTGGGCATGGCGTACCTGGTGTTGCGGCGCGGCTGACCCTCCGGCCGCGTGGCGGTCACCCCGGTGGTCAGCGGGTCAGCAGCTTCTCGATGGTGGCGATGGTCGCCGGGTCGATGACCTGCCGGGCCGGGTCGGCCAGGTGCCAGTCGACGATCTCGCGGGCGCCGCGCTCGAACGGTACCGTCGCCGCCCATCCCGGCACGGCCGCTTTGATCTTGGTGTTGTCGAACACGGTCGAGTGGGACTTGTCGCCGAGCAGGCTGGGCCCCCAGTCCGGGTCGACGGCCGCGATCGTCTCGGACGCGACGTGCACCAGGTGCGGATCCGCGACCCCGGCCGCGGCGGCCAGCATCCGGTAGATCTGATCCCAGGTCAGCACGTCGTCCGAGGTGATCGTGTAAGCGTCGCCGAGCGCGCGGTGGTTGCCCAGCAGGCCGGTGAAGGCGCGGGCGAAGTCGGCGTGGTGGGTGAGTGTCCACAGTGATGTGCCGTCGCCGTGCACGATCACCGGGAGGCCACGGCGCATCCGGTCGATCATCGTCCAGCCGCCGTGCAGCGGTGACGAGGCCGCGTCGTACGTGTGCGACGGGCGTACCACGGTCACCGGGAAGGCGCGGTCGCGGATACGCGTCGAGGAGCAGTTGTTCGCATTCGATTTTGTCGCGGGAGTACTGCCAGAACGGGTTGTGCAGCGGTGTCGACTCGCGGACCGGCAGGCTGCGGGGCGGCTTGTGGTAGGCCGAGGCGGAGGAGATGAACACGTACTGGCCGGTGCGGCCGGTGAACCGGTCGATGTCGGTGGCGACCTGGTCGCGGGTGAACGCGACGAAGTTGACGACGGTGTCGAACTCGCCGCCGGCGAGCGCGGCGTCGATCGAGGCTGGATCGCGGATGTCGGCGTGGCGGACGGTGACGCCGGGCGGGAGCGGGCGTGCCGAGGTGCGGCCCCGGTTGATCACGGTGACGTCGTGTCCGGCGGCGAGCGCCGCGGGCGCGCACGCCGAACTGATGATGCCGGTGCCGCCGATGAACGCGACCTTGAGCGCTGCCATGCGGCCACCTTACGGGGGATCGTAGGATGCGGCGATGCGGCTGCCCGAGTTCCCGATACGTACGCAACGGCTGCTCCTGCGCCCGTTCACCACCGCCGACCTGGACGACGTGTACGCGTACATGTCCGACCCGCAGGTGGTGCGTTACCTGTACTGGGAGGTGCGGGACCGGGAGGCGACGGCTGAGGCGCTGGCGGCGAAGGTGGCCTCCCGGCTCGACGGTGACGGCTCGCACCTGACTCTGGCGGTGGAACTGCCCGAGGCCGGGACGGTGATCGGTGAGGCGTTGCTGAAGTACACGAGTGTCGCCCACCGGCAGGGTGAGGTCGGTTACGTGCTGAATCCGGCTTTCGGCGGGCACGGCTACGCCACCGAGGCGGCGTCGGTGATCCTGGATCTCGGGTTCGACGGCGTCGGGTTGCACCGGATCGACGCGCATCTGGACGCGCGCAACACCGCGTCGGCGCGGGTGCTGGAGCGGCTCGGGATGCGCCGGGAAGCGCATTTCGTGCACAACGAGATCTTCAAGGGTGAGTGGGGCGACGAACTGGTCTACGCGATCATCGAGGACGAGTGGCGGGCGCGTCGCGGTCGGCGAACCGGTTGATGGCTTCGAGCAGGATCGCGGTGGTACCCGGGGATCCGGTGTGCCCGGCCTGGTCGACGACGTGCAGTTCGGCGTCGGGCCACCGCTTGGTCAGCAGCCATGGCACGTCGGCCGGTCCAGAGACGTCGGCGCGGCCGTGGACCAGCACGCCCGGGATCCCGGCGAGGCGGTGCGCGTCACGGAGGATCTGGTTGTCGGTGACCGTCGGGCTGTCGGCGAGGAAGTGGTCGTTGGCCCAGTAGTGGGTGACCAGCCGGGCGAAGGCCAGCCGGAATCGCGGGTCGTCGAAGCGCGGGTGCGGGTCGTGGCCGAGCGCGGATATGTGCGTGTCCTCCCACGTGCACCAGTCGCGGGCGGCCTGGTCGCGCACGGCCGGGTCGGGGTCGCGCAGCAGCCGCGCGTAGGCGGCGGGCAGGCTGCCCGCCCGGTCGGGTTCGGGGACGGCGTCGCGGAACCGCTCCCATTCGGCGGGGAACACCCGGCCCATGTCACGGGTGATCCAGTCGACCTCCTGGCGGCTGCCGGTCACCGTGGACAGCATCACGATCTCGGAGACGCGGTGCGGGTAGGTCTCGGCGTAGACCAGGCCGAGGATGGAGCCGAACGATCCGCCGAACAGCAGCCACTGGTCGATGCCCAGGTGCTCGCGTAGGCGTTCCATGTCGGCCAACAGGTGGCCAAGGGTGTTGGTTGACAGGTCCGGGTCGGGGTCGTCGGCGGCGTGCGGGGTGCTGCGGCCGCAGCCGCGCTGGTCGAACAGGACGATCCGGTACCGGTCCGGGTCGAAGAACCGGCGGACGCCGGGTTCGCAGCCGGAGCCTGGACCGCCGTGGATAACCACCGCTGGTTTGCCGTGCGGGTTGCCGCACGTCTCCCAGTAGACGCGGTGGCCGTCGCCGACGTCGAGGAGGCCGGAGTCGTAGGGCTCGATGGGAGGGAAGCGTTCGGTCACCGACCAAATATAACAGCGCTGTTAGATAGCGCGCCGGGGAGTTACCAGCCCCGACTCTTAGGCGACGATCACCAACTGCGCCCGGTCGTGCGCGCCCAGCTTCTGCATCGCCCGGTTCACATGCGTCTTCGCGGTGTGAGGGGACACCACCAGCGCGGCGGCGATCTCATCATTGGACGGGCCACCGGCGACCAGCCGCACCACGCTCGGTCAGCGCCGCCAGCCGCGAGCCGTCCAGCTCCGGCCCGGCCGCATTCCACCACGTGGTGGCCCAGTCACGGCCGGGCATGTCCGGGGGTCCACAAAGGAAGCCGGCCGGGCATTCCCTCCGGTCCGCTCCGATGGCATGCTGTCACGCGTGGCCGGCGCAAGCCGGCGCGGGCACCTTGGAGGCCGGTCGGCATACGGACGGGGGAGCAGGGCATGCGATGCGATCGCCGGCGGCGGGCGCCACGGTGAATGTGGGAACCCCGCTGCGGCCGAACGACACCGACCGTCTCGGGCCGTACCAGCTGCTTCGCCGCCTGGGCGAAGGCGGCATGGGCACCGTCTACCTGGGCCGGAGCCGTGCCGGGAAGCTGGTCGCCATCAAAATCATTCGTGGTGAGTACGCGAACGAACCGGAATTCCGCCACCGGTTCCGGGGCGAGGTGGCCACCGCCCGCACCGTGCCACCGTTCTGCACGGCAGAGGTCATCGACGCCGACCCCGATCACGAAACGCCTTACCTCGTCGTCGAGTACGTCGACGGGCCAAGCCTGTCGCAGGCGGTCGCCGAGAGCGGTCCGCTGAGTCCGTCCAACCTGCATGCCCTCGCCATCGGCGTGGCCACCGCGCTGACCGCGATCCACGGGACCGGGATCATCCACCGCGACCTCAAACCCAGCAACGTGCTGCTGGCCCCGGGCAGCCCAAAGGTCATCGACTTCGGTATCGCCCGAGCCGCCGCGGCCGTCACCAGCATCACGCGAACCGACCAGTTCATGGGCACTGTCGCCTACATGGCACCCGAACGGCTGGAACCGGCCGCCGCCGAGGCCGTCACGGCCGCCGCCGACATCTTCAGCTGGGGCGCCGTCGTGGCCTACGCCGCCAACGGCTACCCGCCCTTCCACAGCGAGTCGCCGGCCGCCACCGCCATCGCCATCCTCACCGGAGAGGCCGACCTCGGAACCCTGGGCGGTCCGCTGCGCGACCTGGTCCGGCGGGCACTGGACAATGATCCGGCACGCCGTCCGACCGCCCGGGGCCTGCTTGACGAACTGCTCTCGTCGCCCGTACCGGCCACCGACGCCGGCACCGTCACCGGCCGGGGCACCGCGAGCGTCACCGGCACCGGCCCGGTACCGACCGACGAGGCGCTCACCACCGGCGTCGCCCGGGCCCGGATCACACTGTCCGGCGCGTCCAGCCGGCCCCGGCGGCGCATCCGGTGGCGGACCGTCGCCACAGCCGGCCTGATCCTCGCGCTACTCGCCACCGGCGGCACCCTGGCCGGCGTGCTCACCGGGGTCATCGCCATCGGCCCGGCCCGCGCCGCCGTCACCACCACCGGCCCGGAGCGGAGCGCGCCCACGATCCCCGCCGGATTCCCGCGCGTCTACCTGCAGGATCCGCTCACCAAACCGGTCAAGGGGCATTGGCGATCCCACAGCGACGACGGCCATGGCTACAACGCCTCGTGTACTTACGGCACGAACGGGTACGACGCCACCATCGACACCATCGGATCCAGCAACACGTGGCGGTGCGGCAGCCCCAGCTTGCTGTTCAGTGACTTCCAGATCAACGTCGACGTCACCCTCGACCTGCCCGGCAGCTGCGCCGGCGTCTGGTTCCGGTTCGCCGGCGACCGTGCCGGCTACGCACTTCAGGTCTGCGAAACGTCGATCAACCTCGGCCTGCACTCCGGCACCAGCCCGACCCTTCAGCCATTCGCGGTATACCACCCGACCGCGCCGCTGGTCCTCGGCAACCGGTACCGTTTCAGCATCATCGCCCGCGGCACAACCTATTCGATGCTGCAATGCGACGTCGGGGTCGCCGGCTGTGCCGAGCCGCGGCTGCTCGGCCAGGCCAGCGACACCAGCCTGCCCAACCCCGGCACCATCCAGCTCGGCGTCTTCGAACCCCTGTCCGCCGGCCACGACAAGCGGTACCAGGTCACCTTCGCCAACATCGAGATCGCGACCGAGGACCAGCCCGGTGTGGTTACCACACCCTGACGCGTACGCGAACGCACCCGCCGCCAACCGTTTCGCCGTGACTCAGACGCCCGCAGTTTTCGACCAATCAGCCAGCAACCGCACTAAAGGGGATAAACGTCGCATTGCACTGTCCGGGTCGCGATCCTGGCCGTACGCGCTCGGGCCATACGAGCCGCGAACCGCCCGGCCGAGCGCGGCGGGGGAGAACCAGCAGTACTTCGCGGCGCCGGCCACTGCGATCGCGGTGCGCACCGCATCGGGGCGGCCGCGCCAGCCGCCGGCGCGCAGCCCGTCCAGGTAACCGGACGTCACTGCCGCGTCGATCTCCGGCAGTAGGGAAGTGGCGATCAGACCGTCCGCGACACTGTCCACGATCAGGTTCGCCACATCCTCGCCGAGGCCACCCGATCCCACGAACGCCCAATCGAACAGCGTCGACCGGCCACCATCATCGACCAGGTTGTTCGGCCACACATCCAGGTGGCACAACGTACGGGGGGTCAGCCCGGCCCGTGCCACGACCGTGTCCCGGCGCGCCCACAACCGCCGCACCGCGTCACGATCCGCCGCCGTCCAAGCCGCCGCGACCGGATGCTCCCAGATCGATCCTCCGGACGGCACCTGCGAGGCCGGCCCGCAGGCCACGTACTGCGCCAGCCAGTCACGCGACAGCCACGGCAGGTCCGGCACCCGGCCGACGAAGCCGGCCTGAGCCACACCGAGCTCATAGGCGAACCGGCCCAGCCGGGTCACCGGCCACGACATGCCCGGTGACCCCGGCACCTCCGCCAGCCATAACTCGACCGCGCCGTCCGGCCGCTCGACCACGTCCAGCACCTCAGGTGCGAGAATCCCGGCATCGGCGTACGCGCGCGCCACACCCGAGCCGTACGCGAGCGCCTCGCGCCGCCAGAAGTTCCAGTGCGACGGTTCCGCGCTGGTCTGCCACGCCGGAGACCCGGTCGCGGTACCGGACGGCGGGCGCGACACCTTCACCACGGCAGAGCGCACCGAGCCGATGACCCGCCAAACGCCACCGGTGGCGGCATTGCCCGCGTTGTGCCGCAACGGTTCCCACGAGCACGGCTCGCCGATCGACACCGGGTGCCCGGACACGGCAGGCGGGCGCTGGCCATCGCCGGGCGCACCGCCAATCGTCACGCCGCCTCCAAAGCTCGCGGCAGATCCAGCACGCTGGACAGACGCCGCGCCTTCGGCACCGGGTCCAGTCCGTCCGGATCGATCAGGAACGCCTGCATACCGGCCTGCTCCGGGCCGTCGTAGTCGGCGGCGAACGTGTCACCGACGAAGGCGGCCGCACCGGCCGGGATGCCCAGCCGGGTCAGAGTAACCGCGTAGATCGCCGGATGCGGCTTGCGCCATCCGACCTCCACCGAGGTGATCACTGCGTCGAACCGGTCCGCTACGCCCATGGCCCGCAGGTGACCGGGCACCAGCGACGCCAGATGGGTGTTGGTGACCACCGCCAGCCGGTAATCGCGGCGGAGTTCATCGAGCAGACCGGTCACGCCGTCGAGGTAACGCACGCCCTGATTCCACTCGCCGACGTACGTGTCGACGAATGCTTCGGATTCGTCGACCGACGGTACCCGGCCCAGCACACTGGTCAGGAAGTCCGACGCCAGTTGCAGCATCGAGAATTCGATGCCGTCCTCGTCGGCCTGAGCGTCGAACCGGGCACTGATCTGGTCCCAGGCGTCCAGGAAGTCCGGGTAGGACAGTTGCGCTCCGAACCGCCGCGCGAGTTCGTGGGACGCGGCATAGCCCTGGTCAGTCCGGCTGGCGGAATAGCTCACCAGAGTGCCGAAGAAGTCGAACAGCACATGGGTCCGGGTTAGCGAGGGCATCTGGCAATGATGGCAGGAGCCGGCCGTCACGGTCAGGTCCGGTGGTGGCGGCCGGGTACGAGGGGGACGCTATCCTGCCGGGCGGGTGAGGGGCTGCCGTTAACTTGACATAATGTGCATTATCGAATCGTACCCTCGGGTGGAGAGCAGGGGCTCGACGGTCGCGACCGTGCCCGCAGCGGTGCCATGGCTTACGGCGACCGGCCGCTGAATTCGCGATTGTGGACGCTGATGGTCGTGACGAGAACCCATTGACGACCATCAGCGTCCACAATGCGGCGGCGCGGCGGTATCCGGCCGCCCGTGCCGGCAAACCGCCGTCCGGGTGCCCGCACGCGACGGAACGCCGCGTCCGATTCCCGCCAGACACCGGCACTCCGGCCGCGGCAGGCTGAAGTCATGAACACGACAGCAGTGCCCGTCTCCGATGCATTTGTCTCCGATGCACCCGTCTCGGCAGCTCCCGCCTCCACGAGATCCGGTCGCTACCACGTCGATCCGATCGCGCCGCACGTGATCGCCGAACTCCTCCAGCACGACGACTCCGGGCAGGCACCGCAGGTCCAGGTCGACGACGAAGGTGGCGCGCCCCTGCGCTGCTGCCTGCGCTATTCCCAGCCCGGCGAGCGGGTGGCCCTGGTCGCTTACGAACCATTGAGCCGCTGGGCGCGGGCGGCCCGCGTCGACCCAGGACCGTATGACGAGCGCGGCCCGGTCTTCGTCCACGCCGCCGATTGCCCCGGCTTCGATGGAAATGTCCACTTCGGGCCCCGGCGCCGGGTGCTGCGCCGGTACGGTGGCGACGGCCGCATCCTCGGCGGCCGCCTGGTGGACGCCAACGAAGATCACGAAGCCGTACTCGCCGAGTTGTTCGACGACGGCACGACCGCGATGGTGCACGTCCGTGCCGTCGAATACGGCTGCTTCCTGTACAGCGTGCACCCGGACCGGGTGTGAGCCCGGGACCCAGGACGCGCTCCCCCGGCGATTGTCAAGATCGAATCGGTGGCTACCGGGCGGGTGAGCTGCCCCGGAGGTAGGCCACCGAGGCCCGGTAGATATCCAGATGACCATCGCGGATGTGTGCCGAGAACGCCGGATGCCCGGCGGCGGCCTGGGCCAGGATGTGTTCCATCAACGCTTCCAGCCGCCGGGCGGCCACGTCGAACAGATCGGGGAAGGTGGCGTCGTAGCCGGCCAGGAACGCTCCGAGCCGGGCGGGCACGTCCGGGACGCCGGGCATCAGCGGCACGAACCGGTAGGCGGCATAGGCGACATCCCACACGCGTGGGCCGGGATGCGCGGTGTCGAAGTCGATGAACGCGACCGGCACCCCGTCCCGGAACACCGTGTTGTACGGCGCGACATCACCATGGCAGATGACCTCGGCCGGAGACCGGGCCGGGAAGTACCACGGCCCATCATGGGCGAACCCGGCCGTGGCGTCGTGGAACGACCGCAGCAGCCGGCCGGCCGCGGTCAGCTGGCCGGGCGCGGCCCGATACGACGACGGCGGGACCTCGCCCGGGATGAAGTCCAGGATCTCCCGGCCGGACTCGTCGAACCCGTGCGCCGCGGGCGAGCCTCCGAAGCCGCGCCGCCGCACGTACCGCAGCAGCTCGTGCACGGCCGGCGTCCAGGTGCCGGTGGGCCGGTGCACGACGGAGCCGACTCGTTCGATGTGATTGACACCACCGGCCAGCACCTCGGCGGCCGACGACGCGGCCGACGACGATGCCGGGGTATCCCCTGGTGAAGCACCGACAGCGACCTCCGACGCGTTGTCCACACCCGGCAGCCTAACCTCGACCCGTGCTGGAAACCCCGCGGCTGCGGCTACGAGCGCCCGACGACGGCGACGCCGGGCCCGCCCTCGCCCTGATGACCGATCCGGAGACGGCACGATGGAACGCCGCCGCGTCAGTCGTCGACCTCGAATCCGCGCGTACCTGGTGTGCCGGCCTCGCCGACCGGTCGGGCGGACAGCACGCCAGCTGGATCATCGCCGACCGTGACAGCGACATGATGCTGGGCGCCGTCTCGATCCACTCGATCAACCCGGTGCAGCGCGACGCCGAGATCGGCTACCGGGTCATGCCCGCCGCCCGTGGCCGCGGCGTGGCGACCGAAGCCGTCGCCGCGGCGAGCGCGTGGGCGTTCGACAACCTCGGGCTGGTCCGGATCGAGCTGGCACACGCCGTGCCGAACGAGGCGTCGTGCGTCGTCGCCGTGCGCTGCGGATACCAGCTTGAGGGCCGGATGCGGCAGTCGTTCGTGTACGGCGACGGGCGCCGCTACGACGAGCATCTGCACGCCCGGCTGGCCTCCGATCCGCCGCCGGAGCCGATGGTGATCGGCCGCGTCATTCGACGGTGATCTGGTAGACCTTGCGCAGCGTCTCGTGCACGGTCCACCGGGTGTGCTCGCCCTCCCGGAAGACCACCATGTCGCCGGGCCCGACCCGCAGGGTCGTGCCGGAGTCGAGTAGTTCGATGGTGGCGCGGCCGGTCAGGACCACGAACATCTCGTCGGCTTCGGTGTCGGTGACCACCCCCGGCGTGATCTGCCAGATGCCGCGCTGGACGCGGCCGTCGCCGGATGAGTCGACCAGGCGGTGCGACACCTCCGGGTGACCGGCCACGATCTGGTCCGGGTCCAGCGGGTCGGCCTCGAGGGCGGCGGTGGTCACACCGATCAGGAACGAGCTCATACGACAGAGGCTAGATCAGGCACGTAGGGTGCCCGGCATGACATCTGCTCGCGAGCAGCGCCAGGTCTTCGGTGAGGTGGCTGACTCCTACGATGAGGTGCGGCCGGGTTATCCGGTCGAAGTGGCGGACCGGATCGTGGCGTTCGCCGGGGGCCCGCCCGCCTCGATCGTGGAGTCCGGAGCCGGTACCGGCAAGGGTTCGGTGCTTCTGCGGGCCATCGGCGTGCCGCTGACCTGTATCGAACCGGATCCGGCGATGGCGGCGCTGCTGTCACGGCGGTTCGCCGGCGATGAGCTGGTCTCAGTGGTGGTCAGCCGGTTCGAGGACTGGCCGCCGCCGGACGGTGGGGTGCCGCTGCTGGCCGCGGCGCAGTCGTGGCATTGGGTGGACAAGCAACGGCGTACCGGGCTGGCTTACCGGGCGCTGGCACCTGGCGGGGTGCTGGCGGTGTTCGGGCATCACTACGGATTCGCGGACGCGTCGCTCGGCGACGCGCTGGCCAGGGTGTACGACCGGATCGCGCCGCAGATTTCGGAGAGCTCGCCGCAGCAGCGGCGGCCCGCGGTCGCGTTCGACCCCGATGAGCTGCGCGGATCTGGCCTGTTCACCGGTGTCGAGGAGCATGTGGTGGCGACCGTGGTGCCGTTCGATACGGCCCGGTACCTGGCACTGCTGTCCACGTTCTCACCGCACCGGATGCTGCCGGGGCAGGTCCGTGAGGAGTTGCTCGCGGCGTTGGGCGAGGTGGTCGAAGCCCACGGTGGCATCGTCGAGCAGAAGCTGACCACCGGCATCTGGATGGCTCGGCGCACGTGACGGCGGGTCGCGTGAACTGTGTCGCAGGCGCCTGGTAGGAAAGTCGCAATCAAACGAATGTACGGAGGATGCGATGTCACCGCCGACCGCGATCAGCGGATTGTCCGGTGCGGACGTGGAGGTGCTCCGCGCCGCGCTCGATGCCGGTCGCAAACCGAAAGTGGAGTTCACCCCGGAAGCCGGCCAGATCGCCGGTAAGTTCGGTCAGGTCATTGACCTGCTGGACCCATCGGCCGACGAATGGATCGTGGTCCGGTTCGGCCGCGACGAACTACCGTTCTCCCCCGCTGACCTGGCAATCCCGCCGAAGGGGCAGGCGAAGCGGGCAGCGAAGAAGGCCGAGCCGGCACCGGAACCACCGTCCGATCCGGCACCGTCCTACCCGACCTATGAACAACTGGCGGCGCCGACCAGGCCTGCCCGGAAAGCCGCTTCGCGGCAGGAGGCACCGATGCCCGCAGCCAACGACCAGCCGGTCCCGACCCAGGGCGGAGGCAGCGCACCGAAGGCGCGCCGGGCGCCCAAGCCGAAGCCGCTGCCGTCCCTGACCGTCACCGTCGCCTACACCGAAGGTGAGTGGACCGTCGCCGCCCAGCAGGGCAGCAAGGCACTGGCCCGGCCGTACATGATCAAGGCGGCGGAGGCGCTGCAACTGGTCGGCATGCTCGACGTGCCCGGCGTGGCCGAGGCGGTCGCGCAGATCATCGAGGCGGAACGCGCCCAGGCGCAGGCCCAGGCCGAGCGGCTTCGCAACGAGTTGGCCGAGGTGGAGGCCCGGCTCGCCGACTTCCCGAATACCCGGTAGTCGGTGAGCGCGACGTCCGGCGCCGCGGCGCCCAGACGGGTGCAGGTGCCCGGGTCGGCGGCACCGGACGCGAGCACGTCGTGGCGGCCGCCGCTGATCTGGCGGGCGGCGATGCGGGCCGCCCGGGTCGTCGTCGCCTCGGTGTGCCGGCTGCGGGTCACCGGTGACGTGCCTGACCGGCTGCGGAACGGGCCGCTGATCCTGGCCGCGAACCACATCGGCTCGTTCGACCCGATCGTGCTGACCGCGGCGTGTGCCCGGCGGCGGATCGCCCCGCGGATCATGGCTACCGGTGGCTTGTTCCGGGCGCCGGTGGTGGGCCCGGCGATGCGCGCCGCCGGGCACATCCGCGTGGACCGGCGTCACGCGACCGTCGTGGACGCGCTGGGTACCGCCGGGACGGCGGTGGCCGAGCGTTCGGTGCTGCTTTGCTACCCGGAGGGCCGGATCACCCTGGATCCAGGAATGTGGCCAGAACGGGGCAAGAGCGGCATGGCGCGGCTGGCGAAATCGGCCGGGGTACCCGTGGTGCCGGTGGCGCAGTGGGGTGCGCATCTCGTGCTGCCCTGGGGGGCGCCACGTGGCAGCGTCGGGCGGTTGTGGTGGGCGGTGTGGCACCGGCCGGTGGTCCGGGTCCACTTCGGTGCGCCGATCGAGTTCGACAGCGACCAGTCGGCGCGAGCGGTGCGGGCCGCGACCGACACGATCATGGATGCGATCGCGGCCGAACTAGCGCCGCTGCGCGCGGACGAACCGCGGCTGCCCCGCTGGGTGGACCCGCGGCGGCCGGTGTCGTGCGCGCGGACTCACCGGCGCGCCGTCAACAGGTGAGCCGCGCCGGGTCAGTCCGATCGGCGCTGCTGGATGTAGACGAGGACCGCTTCGCGGGTGGTGCGCACCCCCAGCGACTGGCGGGCCTGGGCGATCCGGCGGTTCGCGGTGCGTAACGACAGGTACTCGGCGGCGGCGGCGGTCGCGATCGTCTCGCCGTTGGCGAGCCGGCCGAGCAGCGCCCGCTGCTCGGGAAGCAGCCCGGCGATGATCCGGGCCTCGTCGGTCAGCGCCGGCACGCTGCCGTTGGGCACCGGGCGTGGCGGCTGGTACGAGTCCGGCGAGATGGCCGGGTCGAACGACTGATGCACAGTGCCCAAACCTTCCATCGCCGACAGCAGCATCCGGCCCGGTGGGCTGGCCGCGTCGGCGATCGCGACGATGCCGACGCCACGGTTCGCGGCGGCCACCGCGACCGCGGCCAACGACAATGTCGGCACCCGGCCATAGAGCACGAGACGTGACGCGACCGATGAGCCCGAAGGCGGCAACCCGAAACCGGCACGCGGATGCCAGCCGGTCCGGCTCAGCCAGTGCAGGATCCGGGTCGCCTCGGCGGCGGTCCCGACCACATAGCGCGGGATCGTCACATCCACCTCCTTGGCCGTCTTGGCCGCGGCGCGGTTGACCAACCAGTTGGCACAAACCTGTGGTGTCCACGGTCTCTCGCCGAACGGTCGGCTGTAAAGCGCCGTGACGGATGTTTTCTTCACCCGCCGTAACGGCGGAGTCATGCGACATTCACCGCCGCCGCGTAACCGCTTGTGGCAGTGGCGATGCCCGGTCACCGGGCAGGCATACTCCGATCGTGAGATTCACCCATCCGTACCTCGCCACCGGAGGGCGGCACGGACCCCTCGCATTCGCGCACCGCGGCGGCGCCGCGGCCGGCGACGAGAACACCATCGCCGCCTTCGAAAGGGCCGTCAACCTGGGATATCGGCACCTCGAGACGGATGTTCACGCCACCGCCGACGGGGTGGTCGTGGTGTTCCACGACGCCACCACCGACCGCATGCTCGGCCGGCCCGGCCGGATCGCCGACCTGGCCTGGGCGGACCTGAGAACGGTCCGGGCCGGCGGCGCACCCGTCGTGCCCCGGCTCGACGAACTCCTCGGCGCATGGCCGGACCGGTACCTGAATATCGACGTCAAGGCTGATGGCGCGGTGGTACCGACGGTCGATGCGATCCGGCGTACCGCGTCGGAGCAGCGGGTGCTGCTGGCCTCGTTCCGGGACGCCCGGGTCGTGCGGGCCCGCAAAGCCGCCGGTCCCGGCCTGGCGACGTCACTCGGGCAGCGGGCAGCGGCACGGCTGTGGGCGGCATCGCGGGCCGGCGGTGGCGGCGTGGCCGCCGCGCGTGGCGCCGTCGCCGCGCAACTGCCGCTGCGGCTCGGCGGCGTCACGATCACCGACCGGCGGCTGATCCGGTACGCACACCGGCTCGGACTGGCCGTTCATGTCTGGACGGTGGACGACCCGGGCGACATCCGGGGCTTACTAGACGCCGGTGTGGATGGCATCATGACCGATCACATCGATGTGCTGCGCGACGTGTACGCCGAGCGCGGGCTGTGGCCCGCGTGACGGTCGCACCAGACCCCCACAGGAGCGGACCAGGCCATGAACGACCTCGTGACAGCACAAGCCGACCCCGGCGAGGCAACCACCCGCGCCGAACGCGTCGGCTGGTACTTCTACGACTGGGCGAACTCGGCGTTCGCGACGTCGGTCGTGACCGTATTCCTCGGCCCGTACCTGATCAGCATCGCCGAGAACGCCGAGGATGCCCGCCACGACGTGCACCTGCTGGGCATCCCGCTGGCGTCCGGATCGGTGTTCGCCTACGCGGTGTCGCTGTCGGTGCTCCTCCAGGTGTTCGCGCTGCCGCTGGTCGGTGCCGTCGCCGACCGGTCGGCCCGCAAGAAGCAGCTGCTCGCGCTGTTCGCCTACATCGGCGCGGGCGCCACCATCGCGCTGATGTTCCTCACCGGCGGCCGGTGGCTGCTCGGTGCCGCGCTGTTCGTCCTCGCCAACGTCAGCCTCGGGGCCAGCAACGTCGTGTACAACTCGTTCCTGCCGCAGATCGCCGGCCCGGACGAGCGCGACCGCGTGTCCAGCGTCGGCTGGGCGATCGGCTACATCGGCGGCGGCCTGCTGCTGGCGTTGAATCTCGTGGTCTACACGATGCGGGACTCGATCGGTGTCTCCGAAGGCACCGTCGCGCGCTGGTCGATCGTGTCCGCGGGCCTCTGGTGGGCGGCGTTTACCACCCTTCCACTGCTGCGGCTGCGCAACCGGCCGCCGGTCGCCGGTACCCGGGCCGGTTCCCCCCTGACCGACGGGTTCAAACAACTCGGCCGTACGTTCCAGCGGATGCGGGCGTACCCGCTGACGATCATGTTCCTGGTCGCCTACCTGATCTACAACGACGGTATCCAGACCGTCATCACCCAGGCCGCCGTGTTCGCCGACAAGGAACTGCACCTGGACAAATCGGTGCAGATCGAAACGATCCTGCTCGTTCAGTTCCTTGCCTTCGGCGGTGCGTTGCTGCTCGGCCGGCTGTCACGCCGGTACGGCGCCCGCAACACCATCGCCGCGTCAATCGTGGTGTGGCTGACCACGCTCGCGCTCGCCTACGTCCTGCCGGCCAGGCAGCCGCTGTTGTTCATGGCGCTCGGCGCGCTGATCGGCATCGTCCTCGGCGGCAGCCAGGCTCTGTCCCGGTCGCTGTACAGCCAGCTCATCCCTCCGGACGAGGAAGCCGAATACTTCGGCATCTACGAGATCGCCTCCGACGGCACCACCTGGCTCGGACCGCTGCTGTTCGGCCTGGCGTACCAGCTGACCGGCAGCTACCGGGTGGCGATCATCTCGCTTCTGGTGTTCTTCGTGGTCGGGCTGCTCATGCTGCTGCGGGTGCCGATCCGGCGCGCGATCGTGGAAGCTGGCAACACCCCGCCGCGGGTCGTCTGACCACCGATCCGGGACTATCCGGCCACCGCGGCCGCGACCAGGTACGCCGGGTCGCGGTCCAGTGACTGCCGGGCCCGGTCGTATCGCTGAGTGGTCCGCGGGTCGGCGTGGCCCAGCGCGTACTGCCGTTCCTCCAGGGACGCGCCGCGCTCGCGGGCGATCGTCGCCCACGCGTGCCGGAAGCTGTGCGGCGTGATCCGGTCCGCCGCAGCCAGCCCGGCCGCGCGGGCCGCCCGGCGGACGAACCGGGCGACCGTGTGCCGGTCTATCCGCAGGCCGTCGTGCGTGCGGAACAGCGGCCCGGCGGACCGTCCCGCGCACAGTTCGTCCAGATGGGCCGCCAGCGCGGGCGGTACGGCCCGGGTGCGGGTCTTGCCGCCCTTCATCCGCAGCCGCACCGTCCGGTGACCGCTGTCGAACCCGAGATCGGTGACGTCGAGCGCGCACACTTCGGACACTCGTGCCCCGACGGCCAGCAGGAATCCGGCCAGCGCGGCACCGGTCGGCGGGCCGAGGACCGGATCGGCCGACGCCGCGCGCAGGAGCGCCGCGGCTTCCGCCGACGTCATCCCGACGGTGGTGGTGTGATCGTGGTCGACACGGGGGCGGCGAACCCGCAACACCGGGTTATGGCCGATCGCGCCCGCGTCATGCAGGTACCCGTACCACGACGACAGCGCGGCAAGGCGCCGTGCGACCGACGCCGGCGCCATCGGCCGGCCGCGGGCCGACGGAAGGTTGGCGAGGTTCGCCGCGTACGCGTCCAGGTCAGGCCGCCGCGCGTCCAGCGGATCCAGGTCACGGCGAGCACACCAGCCGACGAAGTCCTCGACGTCACGCCGGTACGCCGACCGGGTGTGTTCGGACTCCCGGTAGCTCCACAGCCACGCCGCGGTGTGGGTGGCCAGGCTGGCGTCGCGGACGACTACATCGGACACCCGTTCACGTTAGTACGGGTCACCACAGACCAGCCACTTCCCGCCGTCCTTGGTGAGCAGGAAGCTGTGCCGCTCGGTGCGGCCGCTGGCCAGGTGCAGGTCGACCACGACGGTCGCGGTCGACGATCCGTTGACGTTGTTCACCGATCCGCTCACCACGCGGTAGCCGGTGATCCGCGGTTGTGACTGGACCAGGGACTCGAACACGGCCGGCGGGAACGCCTTCTTGGTCGACGGGCACAAGCGGCTGTACGCGTCGGTGGCGTCGCCGGACTCCAGGTCGCGGACGAATGACCGGGTGGCGCTCTGAGCCGGGCCGACGTCCGTCGCCGCGTGATAAAAGACCAGCCCGCCGATGACAGCGCCGGCGCAGCACAGCACCAGCAGGCCGGCGAGCACCACGAGCACGATCGTCAGGGCCGGGTTGCGCTGCTTGACCGGTGTCACGCCGTACGGTGGTGGCAGGTAGCCGGGATGCCCGGGTGGCGGCAGGCCCGGCTGTCCCGGGGATGAGGCAGCCGTCCCGGGGGCTTGCCACGGCGTGGACGGCCCGGCCTGAGCTTGCCAGGATGGTGGTGGCTCGGCCGAGGCCTGCCAGGGCGGTGGTGGGTCGGCCGGGGCTTGCCACGGCGTGGACGGCCCGGCCTGAGCTTGCCACGGCGGTGGTGGCTCGGCCGGGGTGGACAGCGGGTCCGGAGTCGCAGGCGGAACCGGCGGTGTTTCGCCGGCGGGGCGCTCGGAAGGCGGCTGGTCCGTCACCTTGCGGACGTTAGCACCGTGACGCTCGCGCCGGATCCACCAGTCACCCGACCGTCGGGCGGCCGCCCGACGGCACCGCTACACCGACAGCGGTACGAACATCGCCGGCAACACCAGCGGCCTCAACGCTCTTATCATCGTCAATCACTTGACGCCGTTAAGCGCTCCTGAACGATGTTAAGGTGCCAACGTGCCTACCGAACGCCTGGATCGGAACCGGGTCGTCAAGACCGCGATCGACCTGCTCGACGAGGTCGGCCTCGACGGGTTGACGCTGCGCCGGCTGGCCCAGCGCCTCGGCGTCAAGGCGCCCGCCCTCTACTGGCACTTCAAGAACAAGGACGAGCTGCTCCACCAGATGGCCGCCGACATCGCCCTCGAAACTCCGGCCCGGCCACTGGAACCCGGCGAATCGTGGGACGACTGGCTGTCCCGGCACGCGTGGGACATGCGGGCCGCGCTCAACCGGCACCGCGACGGCGCCATGCTGGCCGCGTCCACTCGGGCCGACCCGGAACAGTTCAACGACATCGAAATGCGGATCGGCGTATTGTGCCGCACCGGGATCGGTCCGGCCGAAGCGTGGCGCGCGTTCATCGCGATACGCACCTTCGTATCCGGCTTCACCCTGGACGAGCAAGCCGACCGAGCCCGCGGCGAGACCAGCCGGCCGCCCGATCCGGAGCCGTGGAACGCGATGACCGAGCGGATGCGCCCCTACCCGCTGACGCGTGAGGCCTTGCTGGAGATCGGCGACCCGCACAGCGACGCGGCCTTCGAAGCCGGGCTGCGCATCATCATCGACGGAATCCGTGCGCTGATCGACCGCACCGCCGCGTGACCGCGCTCCCAGTGCACGCGGTATCGCGCCACCCGTTCACCTACATCTGGCCGGACTCGACCACGCCCGGCAAGCCTCGCAATTGAGCCAGGGCACCCTGGTCGCCGTACATGGTGCCGCGGAGGAACGCCAGGGTCGCGTCCTGAACCTCGGCAAACCACCGGTCACCCGGATCGACATAGGGCTCGCTGTGCTCGGCCGCGGCCAGCGTCAGCAGCGCCTTAGGCCATGGCACTGTGTCATAGGCCGCCTTGCCGGCCCGGTACGGCACGACCGGATCGTGATCGGCGTGGACGAACAGCACCGGCACCGGCGGATCGGAGAACTGCCGGCCGGCCCCGAGCAGCGTGCCGGCCAGGATGATCGCGGCGGTGAACCGCCGGTCCCGTCCGTCAGGCCCGTCATCGGTGAGCACCCCGAGCGCGGTGATCGCCCCAGCCGAGTGCCCGGCGACGGCGAACCGTGACTGAGACAGCCGTTGTCGGACCGGGTCGTCGGCCGGCAGCGCCAGCAACCCGGTCAGCACCGCGCTCACGTCGCCCGGCTGGTTCGGTATGTCCAGGATGGACAGATGGGTGGTCGACCGGTTGGTGTCCGGGAACACCGGTGCGGCGACCACGAAACCGGCCGCGGCCCATGCACGCAGCAGGACCGCGTAATCCTCCGGCTCGGCGGTCAGCCCGTGCCCGAACACCACCACCGGAAACGTGCCGGCCGCCGCCGGGGTCAGGAGCAGCGTCGGCAGCGTCCGGTCACCTCGGCTGAACGTGTGATGACGGGTGACCACCTCGAACCGGGTACGCGGGGCGTGTCCGGGCGACCGGGCCGGTGACGGCGCGAGCGGCGCAGGCGGTGATGCCGACGGCGACGCCGCCGGGGTCGTCAGGCCGCGCGATGGTGGGGCGCTCGACGATACCGGAGCGCTCGCCGCCCGGGCCGGGCCACGGCAGCCGGCGAGAACGAACAGGCCCGCACCCATCAACACCGTCCGTCGCCGCACACGCGGGACTTTAGCGGTTCGCGGCAACCGGGAGGGGTCCACCCCGGTCAGCCGCCGTTCGGTTCGCTCAGCCGGATGGCGATCAGATCGGCGGCCCGCCCGACTACCGCTAGATCCTCCGGTGTCAGGCCGTCCAGTAAGTCGGCGACCCGGCCTACCCGGGCGGCCCGCCCCCGCTCCAGCACCGAACGCCCGGCCGCCGTTGCGACCACCGTGACCACCCGGCGATCGCTGGTCGACCGGATCCGCTCGACCAGGCCATCGGCCTCCAGCGCGGCCACCGTCTTGGTGATGGCTGGTGCCGACACCTGCTCCACTTCCGCCAGTCGGCCGATCGGCGTCGGCCCGCCGAACACCACCACAGATAGTGCCGACGCCCGCGGCCCGTCGAGGTCCATCGTGGCAGTGTCGGCGGTACGGGCATGACGCAGCAACCGCAGCGCTGCCGAGTGAACCCGGTTGGCGACCGAGGCCCGCTCGCCTGCACCCAGACCGGCCGGGATCGGCGGCAGTTGCCCAGGATCCTTAACCATGGTTATCCTTTCACCTAGGTTAAGTATAGGAGGCCCCATGGCCCTCGGACCATTGGCACAGGTCCACATCAGCGTCTCCGATCTATCCCGGTCGGTGGCCTTCTACCGGGATGTGCTCGCCATCCCGGTGCTGTTCGAAGTCCCCGGCCAGTCCATGGCCTTCCTCTCCAGCGGCGACGTCCGGCTCTACCTCGGCCGCCCTGAGTCGCCCGAGTACATCAGCCGCTGCGTGCTCTACTTCCGCGTCGACGACATCGACGCCGAGGCGCAGCGCCTGACCGCGGCCGGCGTGACGATGACCGACCAGCCACACGTCGTACACCGCGACGCGGACACCGAACTATGGATGTCGGGCCTCAAAGACCCGGACGGGCACCACATCATTCTCATGCAAGAGCGCCCTGCGGCCGCCCGCTGAATCCCGGCGTGTGGTTATCGCAGCGGGCCGCGAAGCACGATCGGTCCCCGCCCAGGCGCTCCGGACAGCGGCTGCGACGACAGCTCCACCACCCGGAAGTCGTGCGCGTCCACCACATCCGGAACCGGCAGGTCAACGTCACCGTCACCACTTAGCGCGCCGAGCGCGATCATGCGGTCCGAGCCGGGCGCGGCCAGCCACACTTCGTAGAAACCGGAGGGTTCCGGCAGCCCGGTCACTTGTACCCGGAGCATCTGCTGGCCACCCACCAGCAGCAACCGCGCGGAACCGGTTGCCCCGCCACCTCCCGGCGGTGCCAGCGCCGCCGCGGCCACGCCGGTGGTTACCGGTGCCGAGGGTGTGGTCTGCATGGGCGACCGCAACCCGGCGGTGACCCCGGCTCCGAACGCGACCCCGACGATCGCGGCCGCGGCCACCAGGAGTCGCCGTTGCGTCCGCGCTGACCGTTCGCGCCGGGCGGCCACACGATTCGACCGCGGTGCCGTCGCCTGTGGCGCCGGGCCGGCGGACGGGCCCGAGTTCGCCGATGGTGCTGGGCTGGACGGCGGGATGGCGGCGGGCGCACCGGGTTCCACCTCGGCTGGCTCCGGCTCGGCCGCGGTCGCCGCGCTCGGTGCCCGCGTCGTCTCTGGCTGGCCACCGGCCGCCACGTCCGGGCCGGATCCGCGCGCATCCGCCTGCGACATCTCGACCTCCCGCCGCTGACCAGCCGGACTCTGTTGGCGCACTCTATGACGGGCGGCGCGGCGCCCGTCGCGCTGTGGCGGTGGACCAGCCGTTCGGTACGCGCGCCGGGTAACCGGTTCACCCGTGCGGGTATCCGGCGTCCGGCCACCGACGCGGGGCACGTTAAGGCCCGGTGCCGCGTTCAGACCCCGAAGCGTCGGTGCGTTCAGGCCCCGAAACGTCGCTGCCGCGCGGCATACGAGCGCAGCGCCCGGAGGAAGTCGACGTACCGGAATCCCGGCCAGTACACGTCGCAGAAGTAGAGCTCGGCATGGGCCGCCTGCCACAGGAGGAAACCGGACAGCCGCTGCTCGCCGCTGGTCCGGATGATCAGGTCAGGATCCGGCTGCCCGGTGGTGTACAGGTGCGCGGCGATGTCATCCGCGTTCAGCGTGGCGGCCAGATCATCGATCGCGGTGCCGGTCGCGGCGGCCTCGTCCAGCAGGGCGCGCACCGCATCGACCACCTCGTCGCGGCCGTCATAGCCGATCGCGACCGTGACCTCGAATCCGTACCGACGGCCGCGGGTCGCCTCCACCGCCGCCTTCAAGGCGTGGCGTGTCGAATCCGGCAGCGCGTCAGCCCGGCCGGCGACCCGTACCCGCCAGAACCCGTCCGGGTCGGCCAGCCGGCGTGCCACCACCGTTTCGATCAGCTCCAGCAGGCTCGCCACCTCGGCCGGGGGCCGCTTGCGCAAGTTGTCCGATGACGCCACGAACACGGTAACGTGGCCGATCCCCAGATCAGCGCACCAGTCCAGCAGATCGTCGACGTGCTCGGCGCCGTACCGGTGCCCGGCACTGGCGTCATCGAACCCGCGCTGACGAGCCCATCGCCGGTTGCCGTCAATCACCAGCGCCACGTGCCGGGGCAGCGGTCGCCCGGCCAGATCACGCCGCAGCCGTCGCGCGTACAGCCGGTACACCGTATTTCCCAGGTCGTTCACGCTACGCGACGGTAGCCGCCGCCACGCCGGCCCGCCGCCACCTTCACCGGATCTTCACCAGATCCGCACGCGGACCGGTCCGGGTCCGGTGCTGCACGCCCTGTGGGCATCATCCGAGGTGGCGCCGGAGGAACTCGAACGCTTCCGGATAAACCCGCAGCCGATTGGGTCGCTTCGCGAGGCTGTGCCCCTCATCGTCGAAGATCCGCAGCTCGCACTCCACCCCGTTGGCACTGAGCGCCCGGTATAGCTGCTGCGCCTCGCTAACCGGTACCCGAGGGTCATTGCGCCCATGAATGACGAACAGCGGCGCCCTGATCTCGTCAACCCGCGTCATCGGCGATGCCTCGGCGAGGAACTCCCGATCGTTGGCGAGCGTGCCGTACTCACGCTCGCGTGCCGCGCGCCGGTACGGCGACGTCCGCTCCAGGAACGTCACCAGCGATGAGATGCCGACGATGTCGACACCGGCCGCCCACAGCGGCGCCTGGAACGTTAGCCCGCCCAGCACCAGATAGCCGCCGTAGGAGGAGCCCCACAGCGCGGCTCGCTTCGGGTCCAAGCCCAGCTCCGGCAGGAACGCGTGGACCGCGGCCAGGTCCGCGAACGCGTCCATCCGCCGCCGGCCGTCATCAAGGGAGTACCAGCGCTTACCGAACCCGGTCGACCCGCGCACGTTCGGCACCACCACCGTGTGCCCCGCCGCGGTCAGCGCCGTGACGGTGGCGCTGAACGTGCGTTTGGCCTGCTCTTCCGGGCCACCGTGCAGATACAGAACCACCGAACCGGCGAGGGCTCCGCGCGGTCCGGCCGGCCGGTAGACGAAGCATGGCACCGACTCCCCGTCAGCGGCCGGCACCCGATGGCTGGAGGGATTCGCCACCGGCACACCGTCGAGGTGGCGGGTCGAGTCGGTCAGCACGGTCAGCGCCCCGGTCTCGGCATCCAGCCGCAGTATGTCACCAGGAACGGTAGGACCGGAAAACGACATCACCACCACCGAGCCGTCGGGGCTCCACCGCGGCTCCGGCAGCGGGAAGTCGACGCAGCCAATCGCTGGAAGCGCCACCGTGTGCCGTGTCGCCCCGGTGCTGTCGCGCAGCGACACCCGGGACGCGCCGTCATCGTTCTCGACCACCAGCATCGCCGAGCCGTCCGGGCTCAGCCAGCCGGACACGTCGTTGCCGGCCGGTCTTATCAGCCACGTCCAAGCACCGGTGTCCAGGTCATACCGGGCCACACCGGTCGTGTCGTGCCCCCGATTCGTGGTCACCGCCACGCCGCCGTCGTCGGTGAACCGTGGTCTGAGGTAGCGGTCCGGGTCGCTGTCGCCGGTGACCGCCTGCACCTCCCCGGTGGCCAGATCGAGCAGCATCAGGCGGTCGGACAGCGGAGGCCCGGCCGGTACGGTGAACGCTAGCCAGCGACCGTTCGCGGCGAGCGCGGCGTCCTCGACGGCTCCGGTGCCCTGGTAGACGGCTCGCTCGGCGTCACTGTCGAGATCTCGCACGACGATGTCGAAGTCGATCCGGTTGCGGCGGTTGGTCACGTACACCAGATGGGTCGCCGTCACGTCGGTGGGACGGTGCACATACTGCGGTTCGTCGACAAGGTGCCGCAGCCCGGTCAGGCCGGCCGGCGTCTCGGACGCGGCCAGGTCCAGCACCGACAACTGGGTGTTCTCGTCGCCACCAGTATCCCGGCTGACCAGAACCGCGCGCCGGCCGGGCAGATAGCGCCCGGAACAGGGACCGTCGAGAGCGGTGAGCGCGGTGACGGACCCGGATGGATCTAGCTCCACCAGCTGCATGGTGCCGTGCTCATCGGTGGCGACCAGGATGTTGCCGAGGTGGTCGATGTCCAGCGCGCGATAGACCGGCACCGACAGGATCCCCGCTAGATCGGTCCCCATGGGCAAAAAGCTTGGCACACCATCGATCCGTGCCGCTAGTAACCGACGGCGGCCACGGCTGGTCGATACTGCCGCTGCGTAAACACACACGGTACGCAAATCCGCCAGGGCGGGCAGATGCGATTGCGGTTGCCGGAGCTGCTGGCCGGCCCGGTGAAGAAGGGATCACACCCGGCGATCCGGGACCACCCGGCTAGCATCGGCCGCGTGCCCCGTCGCGTGTTCCGCCCCCACCTCCAGCGCCTGCCCCTGCTCGGGCTCGCTCTTGCCATGATCGTCTTGGGCGTCGCCGCCGGAACCGGGAGCAACAGCGGATACGTCATCGTCGCGGTCGCGGGTGCGGTCCTGCTGGTACGCGCCTGGCGCCTCGGTGTCGCCGTCGAGACCGGCGGGCTGGCCGTTCGCTACCTGGGCCGGGACCGGTTCATCGCCTGGGAGCGAGTCGACGACGTCGCCTTCGACATGACCGGGATGCGCTTCGGCGTCCTGCCGGTCTTTGGCGTTCTGGTCACGCTCAAGCCGGACACCGACGAACCGGGTGGTTCCGGGGTAGCCGGCGACGTGATCGGCATGGCCGCGCTCGCGTCATATCGTCGCAGTGTGGCCGAACGACGCGCGGCCACGCTGCAGGCCGCGTTCGCGACCGCGGCACTCGGCGGGCTGCTCGCCGCGGCGTAACCGATCCGTTGACGCTGCCCGGGGCCCGACCGGGCCCCGGGCAGGGTCCACTCAGGCGCGCGCGACGTCCGCGGCGGCCGGTGCCGCCGGGGCCACCGCCCGCGGCGCGTCCAGCTTGAGCAGCCTCTTCCCGTGGATGCTGTTGGTGAACCGCAGCATGCCGATGCCGAGGATGCCGCCGATGGAGAACCAGCCGCGCTTGAGGCTGAGCGCGTTCAATTGGTCCTTGGCCTGCAGGCCGCACTCGCGGCAGTAGTAGCCGCGGACGCGGGTGATCCGGTGCATCAGGATCATGCCCTCAACGCCTTGGAGGGCGACCTTCGCGGTCGGCAGCCGTCCGCAGTGCTGGCACGGGACGTTGGTCTTTTTCGCCATGAGAATCCTTCTTGGCAGAGGTGGGGGGTGAATTGCCGGGCGATAATAGCGAGTCGGCGGTCGTTGTGGGTGCCCGTCCCAGCGCGGATTGCCGAAATCCCGAACCGTGGGTCAACCGGACCTCATCCCGGCGCCCGAATCGTCACGACCATGCCCACAACAGTCGTCGCCATGGGGCCGAGCGCGACCGCTGCCAGGACGGCGCAGCCGAGGTACGCGTACCCGGGCGCGACCCGCGTAAGCCGTCTTCCCTTGCACGCCGGAGATTGTGCTGGTTGGGCGTCCCGGAGCGCATCCGATTTGTCTAGGATCCGGCGTATGGCCTATGACGAAAGCATCGCCGAGCGGCTACGGGACGCGCTGGCCACGGAGCCCGACGTGATCGAGAAGAAGATGTTCGGCGGTCTGGCGATGCTGGTAAACGGGAACATGGCCGTCGGTGTGTACGGGGACGGGCTTCTCGTCCGCACCGATCCGTCGCGTCAGGACGAGTTCCTCGCCGAGCCCGGCGCACGGATGTTCGACATGGTCGCCAGCCGGCCGATGAAGGGCTGGATCGTGGTGGATGGTGAGCATTGCGCCGACGACCGGGACTTCCGGCGCTGGGTCAAGCGCGGAGTCGCGTACTCGCACACCTTTCCGGCCAAGTGACTGCCCGGCAGACTCGCCGGGCGACCGGCGGTCCGTCACCGACCGCCGGTTCGCACGCAGCAGCTGTAGATGTGCGTCTGGGCCGGCCCGTCCGGGCCATGCCAAGGCTCCGTCCACTGCTCGGCCACGGTGAAGCCGTGCGCATCCAGCAGCGCCGCCGACTCCGGGCTCGGGTACGCGGTGAGAGGTACCCGGGAGCCGAGGAAGTCGCGTAGCAGGAAGTCGGTGTCGCCCTCCACCATTCCGGTCGCGAAGGCCGCCCCTGGACGCAGCACGGCTCCGATCGCGTCGAGGGTCCGGGCGATATCGGCACGGGTCAAGACCAGGAGTGAGAAGGACGCGGTGGCCGCCTCGAACCGCTCCGCCGGAGGATGCAGGCCCTCCAGATCCGCCAGGTCCCGCTCCACGAAGATGGCTTCCGGGACGTTGCGGCGGGCCATGTCGACCATCACGGGTGAGATGTCGACGCCGGCCACCTCGCAGCCGGCGCCGATCAGCCGGCGCCGATCAGCCGGCGAGCGGTCGGCAGGCCGGTGCCGCAGCCAACGTCGATGACCAGGGGCCGGGACACCGTGTGGTCCAGACGCCGGGCCTGCTCGACCACCCAGTCGGTGGCGGTGAGCTGGCCAGGCTTGCTGGTGAACGCGTCGCCGTACCGCTCGCCGATGCTGTCGAACGCGTGTGCCAGGTCAGGCCGGGTCTCGGCATCCATATCGTCATCGTCCGCCGACCCGGCCGTTCGCGGCGCGGAATCGATGGCGTGCCTCGTGCTCGGAGCGCGGCGGCCTGCATCGAGGACGCCCCCCGATGAGTGCTCACCATCCCGCCACGATGTTTGACGTAAGTCAGGTAACACTTCCGCGCTTCCATTTACCTGACTAAAGTCAGGTAAATGGAAGCGCATCTCGGTGTAGGTCCGGATCTCATCTCGACGGTACGGCGGTTCAACCGCACCGTTACCCAGCGGATCGGCGCGCTCGACGACACCTACCTCGCACGTGGACGGCCCCTGGCCCAGGCCCGCCTGCTCTGGGAGATCGGGCCGGACGCGGCCGAGGTCGCCGCGCTGCGAGCCCGGCTCGGGCTGGACGCGGGATACCTGAGTCGGCTGCTGCGCGCCCTTGAAGCCGACGGCCTGATCACGGTCGCCCCGGCCGCCGGTGACGGCCGGGTGCGCACCGCGACGCTGACCGGGGCCGGACAAGCCGAATGGACGGCGCTCGACCAGCGCTCCGACGAACTGGCCGAATCGATCCTGAGGCCGCTGGACGATCCGCAACGGGACCGGCTGGTCACCGCGATGCGCGACGTCGAGCGCCTGCTGATGGCATCGATGATCACCATCGAACCGTGTCCGCCGAGCGACCCACGCGCCCGCGCCTGCCTGCGCGCGTACGTCCGGGAGATCGCCGCGCGGTTCGACGACGGCTTCGAGCCGACCCGCAGCCTCGCCGTCCGCGACGATGAACTGGTGCCGCCCGCCGGCTTGTTCCTGCTGGCCAGCCTGTCGTCGGAACCGGTGGGATGCGGCGCGATCAAGCTGCACCCGCGTGCGCCGGCCGAGATCAAACGGCTGTGGGTATCCGGCGCGGTCCGGGGCATGGGCGTCGGCAAACGCATCCTCACCGGCCTGGAACGCCACGCCGCCGAGCGCGGCTGGCAGACGGTACGGCTGGACACGAACCGGAACCTGTATGAGGCGATCGGGCTGTACCGCGCGGCCGGGTACCGCGAAGTCGAGCGCTACAACGACGAGCCGTACGCCCACCACTGGTTTGCCAAGTCGCTCACCGGCGACGATCCGGAAGGGTCAGCCACGTCATAGCGTGGCGGATCCGTCACGATCACGTATAGGCCACATCCACGTACAGGCGCCCGGTCAGTTCGCCCACCCGGATCTGGACGTGGCTGGCCAGGCCGAGCGCGATGCTCACGTAGCCCTCGAAATCCTCGGTAACCGTGTAGCCCTTGAGGCTCGGGTAGCCGAGCGCGGCGCTGCGGACCGTGATCGTGGCCGCTCCCGCGTCGTTGTGCGCCTGGGCCGGATGCAGCGTGACGAGCAGGTAGGCGGTGCCGCCGCCGGGGACCGTGACGGCCTTGCCGGACGGGTCGGCGGTCACGTGCGTGACGTAGCGGATCTCATAGGCGGGCAACGGTCCGGTGATGTCGAAGACGACCCGGTCGTAGCGGCACTCCGGGTGGGTACCGGCGCGGACGCCGGTGACCGTGGGAACCGGCGGCACCGCCGGGTTGTGGCTGACCGTCACCGGCGCCGTCCGCCACGCCAGGCTGTCGCAGCCGGGCCCGACGACGCCGCCACCACTCGACGTGCCGTTGAGGAGCGCGTCGAGCGTAACGAACCCGTACCCGAGGGCCTTCAGCTTGGCGATGACCGTCGGCAGCGCGGCCGCGTCCAGCGTGGTGTGGTCGTCCGGGTTGGATCCGACGTGCATCAGCACGATCTCGCCGGGCCGCGCACCGGCGACCGTACGGTTGATGACGGTCTGCGTGGTCACCCCGCCGCTCGTGCCCTTCCAGCCGAGGGTGTCGACGGTCCAGCGCACCGGGATGTAGCCGGCCGCGTTGACCACCGCGATGGTGTGCGCGGTGCGGTCACCGAACGGGAACCGGAACAACGGCCTGGGGTCGGAACCGCCGGCCGCCATGATCTGGCTGCGGCCTGTCGACAGCTCGCCGGTGATAGCGGTGTCGGACAGGGCGGGCAAGTGCGCATGGGTGGCGGTGTGGTTGCCGAGCCGGTATCCGGCGGTGGCGAGGTTCTTGACCGCGGCCGGGTAGGCCTTGGCCCACGATCCGGTAAGGAAGAACGTGGCGGGTACGTGCTGGCCGGCCAGCGTGGACAGGATCGAACTCAGGCCGTCAGCGTTCGCGCCCGCGTCGAACGTCAGCGCGACGACCTTCTGGCTGGTGGGGATCACCTCGATGTCTTTGCCCAGCAAGTTGGGCGGCAATGTCGCGGTGACGGCCGGTGCGGTAGCGGAGCCGCTGGCTCCCGGCGGCTGTTCGCTGCTGGCCGTGCCCGACGGGGTACCCAGTGTGGCGTTGCCCGACGGGTGCTCGCTGCCGGCCGTGCATGAACCGAGAAGCAGGCAGACCGCGCCGGCGATGGCGAGAAGGCGCACTCGTGGTCGCACGCCCATCACTTCCTCAGTAAGGGGGTATTCCTCATCGTCTGCCGGGCGACACCGCCGAGGCAGAGTCTTTCGACCTGTCCGATCCGGTACCGCCCGGCCTCATTCACGCGCCCGGCTCATTAACGCCGCGCCTCGTCCACGGGTCACTCGTTGCGGGCCGTCTCCGGACCGGTGATGCGTTCCAGCAGCGGCAGCGTCGATCCGATCATCGCCAGCGAGACAGCCAGCCCGGCGAGCGTCACCGCGTAGTACTCCGCTCCGAGTGGCCGCAGCGTGTAGTCCATCTGGGCACGGAGGAACAGCTGCGCGCCGACCAGCCCGGCGCCGATCGCGATCACCGCCACCGCCAGCAGCGGAACGGCACTCTCCATCGCGACCACGGCCCGCAACGTGCGGATCCGCACACCGGCCAGGCGCAGCAGGCTGAACGGCCGCTTGCGCTCGGTGAGCCCACCGGCGATGCTGACCGCCAGGCTGCAGCCGGCGATCGGCAGGCTCGCCAGGATCACCACATTCGCCAGTTGCCGCCATCCGGCCAGATTCTTGGTGTGGTCAGTGGCGTGGTCGCCGTCGGTGGCCGGCGGGTGACCGGTATCGGGTAGCCCGGTTTCCAGTAGGGTCCGGACCCGTTCCAGGGTCCGCGCCGCCCCGTCGGTGTGGACGGCGATCGAGGCGACCGGCAACGCGTCGAGCTGGCTAGCGGTCTGCGGCGCGGCCGGCCACCGCACCTGCGTGGCGGCGATATCCGGCCTTGTAAAATCGGTGAACACCTGGGCGGTGGTGGCCCCATCCGGGCATCGCCCCAGGCCCGGGTCGGCGGCCAGGCTGGCACAGTCCACCAAGCCAGGCAGGTACTGCGGCGGGGTTGGCACCTTCTGGCCCTCTACCACGACAACGCGAGGAGGCGGTGCCGGGTTGGCGCGTACCACGGTCACGCTCACCACACCCGGCGTTGAGCGCAGGCCGGACAGCAAGCCGGCCGGAAGCGTGGTCGGTTGGTTCGAGCCCGCCGGCCAGTCCTTTACCATCAGCGTGTGGGGCAAGCCGGTGCTCTTTACGCCGCGGTTGGCGACGATCGTTGTGATGACCCCAGTGGCGACAGTGGTGACGAACAACGCCAGAACCAGTCCGCTAACCGCCCGGAACGCGGCGGACGGGTTGTCGGCCAACCGGCGGGCGGCGATGAGCGTGGCGGGCCGGCTGGATCGTCGCGCGAGCAGGCGCGCCCCCACCATGGTGAGCCACGGACCTGCGATGACCAGCCCGGCCATGATGATCAGGAACCCGGGTAGGAACGCCTCGACCTGACCGATCGACGTCGCTGGCCGGCGGCCGACGAAGTACGCGAGCTCGCCTATCCCGGCCGCGAGCGGGATCAGCCGGTACGCGCGTGGCGGTCGGGGCGTCGCGCGCCGGGTGACCCCCAGCGGCGAGATGCGGACCCGGCGTAGCGCGATGGCACCGGCCAGCGCGGCGCCGACCGGGACGCCGACCGCGACGCCGGTTATGTCGGCGAGATTGAGCGCGAGGTCCCCTGGAAAGAAGGTCGCGCCGGTCAGGTTGATCCCGGCGGCGGGGCCACGGAACGCGAAGAACAGGCCGAAGCCCATCGCGGTGCCCGCGATGGCGGCGACGGTGGACTCGACCGCCGACACCACCGATACCTGCCACGGTGTCGCGCCGAGCAGGCGCATCGCGGCGAACCTCTGCTCCCGCCGGGCGGCGGCCAGCCGCGTCGCCGCGCCGATGAAGATGAGGACCGGGAACAGCAGAGCCGCGGCGGTCACCGACAGCACCAGCTCTATACCGGCCGACCGGATGCCGATTCCGCAACCTTTGCAGTTGCCCGGCGCTACCGACGCGATCCGTGAGACCTGGGTCGCGCCGGGAAGATGGGACACCGCGTCCACGGTGCCGCCCACGATGATGATCAGCGAATCCGGTGACGGTAGCCCGGCCGGGCCGATGGTACCGGTCAGCCGGCCGGGATAGCGGTCGCCGAGCTGGTCCGAAGGCGCCGAGGCAAGTAGCCGGACCATCGCCGGGGACGCGACGAACTCGCCGGCACTCGGCAGCCGGGAGACGCCCGGCGGTAGCGGCGACCGGGGTCCGGTGGTGGCGACGTCGATCCGGCCGATTGTGGAGCCGTCGTAGTAGTCGCCGCTGATCCGCCACCACAGTGGATCGGCCGACGGGTCCGCGGCGACGGTCGATGCACTGGTATTGAGCCACGCGTACCGGGCGTTCTGTGAATTGAGACCGTTGATGGCTGACAGCGTCAGCAGCAGCATGCCGGTGCCGAGCCCGACCGCGACGGCGATGATGACCAGCCGGGTCAGCGCCTCCCGGCCGGTGGCCACGGCGAGCCGCGCCCCGAACCGGACCATGCCACCCCCGGTCACGACGCCACCATTGAGGTGGTGCGCCCGTCGCGGACGATGACCTCTCGATCCGCGTACGCGGCGACCCGCGCTTCGTGCGTGACCAGGATGACCGTTATCCCCTTGTCACGGGCCGAGCTGACCAGCAGCTCCATGACCCGCTCCCCGGCCAGCGAGTCCAGCGCACCGGTCGGCTCGTCGGCGAACAACACCGCCGGATCGGCCACCAATCCACGCGCCAGCGCGACCCGCTGCGCCTGCCCGCCGGACAGCTCGCCGGACCGTCGGCCCTCAAGCCCGGCGAGGTCGAGACGATCGAACCAGCTTCGGGCCTGCTCCAGTGCCAGGCCCCGCCGCACGCCTCCGATCAGCAGCGGAAGAGCCACGTTCTCCTCGGCGGTCAGCTCCGGGACCAGTTGCCCGAACTGGAACACGAAGCCGCAGTGGTCGCGCCGGAACGTGCTGCGCGCGGTCTCGTCCCACGTGTCCACCCGCTCGCCGCGGAATCGCACCTGGCCGGCGCCGGGTACCAGGATCCCGGCCAGGCAGTGCAGCAGAGTGGACTTTCCCGAGCCGCTCGGCCCCATCACGGCCACGATCTCGCCGGGTTCGGCGGCGACGCTGGCGCCGCGCAACGCAGGCGTGGCCCCGAACGACAAGCTGATGTCGCAGGCCTCGATCAGCGGGCTCATGACCGCACCGCCGCGGCCAGGGTGTCCAGTCGCGCCACGGTCATGTCGATCCAGCGCAGATCCGCCTCGAGGTGGAAGAGCGCATGGTCGGCGAGGAACGTGTCGAACAGGTTGCCGCTGCTCTTGAGCGAGGTGAGCTCGCGCATGCGCTGCAGGTGCGCGCGTCGCTGCAAATCCAGGTATTCGTTTGCGGCCCGGCCCAGCATTAGGGCGAGCACGACCTTGCCGAACAGTATCGATTGGAGGTGCGGCTCCGGCTCGACCGGCTCGGCCAGCCAGGTGTCAAACTCGGTCGCGCCACGATCGGTGATCACGTAGCGCTTACGGTCGGGGCCTTCGCCGGGGCCGATCTCGCTGATCATCACTTTGCCGTCCCGGGCCAGGCGGCCCAGCGTGGTGTAGACCTGCCCGAACGGCAGCGGCTTGCCGCGGCCGAAATACGTGTCGTAGTCCCGTTTCAGGTCGTAGCCATGGCTGGGCCGTCGCTCCAGCAGGCCGAGGAGTGTCAAAGGAACGCTCATGAGCGCACTCTACCCGGTGTATACACCCGGTGTATACACCGGGTGCGCCATGTCCCAGGGCGGGTATTCGGTTCGCAGGCGGCCAGCCAAGGGCAGGAGCCGGACGCCGGGCGCTGAAGTCGTTGCTCAGGTCGCGGACGCGGATTCGGCCGCGACCCGGTCCAGCCACTCGTGCATGAGAGCGCCGAACAGTTCGGGCTGCTCGATCTGCGCGTTGTGCCCGGCCACGTCGAGCACGGCGAACGTCGCCCGTGGATAGTGCGGCAGGAGCGCGAACTGGTCGGTGTACCCGACACTGTCGTCCTGGCGACCGGTGATGATCAGCGTCGGCCGCTGGAAAGGGGCGCCGGCCTCCGGATTGGCGGTCAGCACCCAGCGCCGCCGGATGCGAGCCAAGGCCTCGGAATCCGCCGCGTCGAGCCCGGTCATGATCTCGGCGAGGAATCGCCGCATCGTCTCCGGTGTCTGGACCACAGCGACGCCGCGAAACGCCTCCGCCGAACGCGAGTCGACCGAGGCGAGCACCGCCGGATCGGGGCGCAGCACGGTCATCGGTGGCACATCGCGGTCGGCGGTTTCCACGTTGACGCCTATCGGGCAGATCAACGCCAGCCCGAGCACCTGGTCACGGCGCGACATGGCCACGGCGCGGCCGAGATAGCCGCCGTACGACTCACCGACCACCAGAAATGGCTGCTCACCGATGGTGTCGTCAATGAAGTCCTGGATGGTGGCGAGAACGTCGTCGGATCCGGCGATCGACTCCGGCGCAGGCGACTTCCCCATGCCGGGCAGGTCCGGGTATAGCCGGTGATACCCCTCACGCCTGGCGAACAGCGGCTCGATGCAGCCGAGCATCAACCGGTGATCCGGGGTCCAGCCATGCAACGCCAGGACCGGCACCCCGGCCCCTGCCTCGACATAGTTCAGCTCAACGGACGTGCGGCGCGGCACGCTGGCCTCCTCAGGAAGCTTGTGGGTTCGTCATCGGACGGCTCATCGTGCCAGACACGTCCGACAGAGCCCGCCGCGCGACGGGGCTAGGTGAAAACGATCATCCTGGATAAAACCACCCGATATGCTACTAATAACGTAGTACCGACCCGCAAGGTGTGGGACGTAGGGACTGGAACTGCATGAGGATGATCGCGGCCCGCACGCGGCTGGCGTCCGCCGCCTGCGTGATCTGCGCGGGTTTGGCCACCGGCTGCTCCGGCGCCGGGCACCAGCCGGTCGTCCGGGCCTCGCCACTGCCCGGCCAGGCGGTCCGGACGGCGGTCGCCCACTGGCGTGCGTCCGGCGGTACCGATCTCATCAACGCGCTGGCGGGCGACTTCACCGCTATGGCCGGTCTCGGCGCGGCGCCGGACTGGCAACTCGCTCAGCACTGCTATCACCTGATCGTCGATGTCGGAAAAGCACGCAGGTATGCCGCGATCCCGGATCCGGCGGCGCAACGCCTATGGACCGAAGCCCTGGACGCCTACGCCCGCGGCGGTCTGGAGTGCGCGCACGGAGCCGACGGGCACGACTACCGAATGGTCGCCCATGCCTCAGCCGAATTCGACAGCGGTACGGCGAGCATCCGCGCGCTGGCGGCACGACTCGATTCACTCCAGTAGGAGTGCCCGCCGACCGCGGTGTGACGGCCGGCGTCGTCTCGAACACGACTTCGATCGGCATCGCCCGGAGGGTACTAGGCGGTTGCGAAGAGCATTGCTCCCGGAAGACGTTCGTCGGGGCCGAGCAATATCTGGGCGTCGACCGTGAACCCGGCATCGCGCAGCCAGGTCGCCATCTGGCCAGGTTGGCGAAGGTGGATTGTGACCTTCATCGGATGGCCGCCGTAGCCCTGCGTCTTCACTCGCGTTTCGGTGCCGACGTGGAAGCCGACCAGCAGTGGTCCGCCCGGGCGCAGGACCCGCCGGAAGTGGGCGAGAACCGTGGGGATCACCTCGTCGGGGATGTGGATTAGCGACCAGGACGCGAGTACGCCGGCCGCCGAGGCGTCGGCAAGGTGCAGGTCAGTCATCGAACCCACCTCGAATCGGAGGCCCGGGTGCTCACGCTGGGCCAGTTCGACCATCGCCGGCGACAGGTCGATGCCGAACGCGTCGACGCCCAGGCCGTGCAGGTGGGCCGTCATGTGTCCCGGTCCGCAGCCGACGTCGGCCACCGGCCCGCCGCCGGCGGTGCGGACCAGTTCGGCGAATAACGCCAGGGCCGCCCGCAGGTACGGCTCTCCGGCCAGTGAGTCGCGGACGAAGTCGGCGTAGCCGTCCGCGACGGTGTCGTAGGAGTCGCGGGTGTCTGCCAGCCAGCCGTTCGCGTCCCGGTCCGGCGACTCGGATGTGCGGCCGTCGTCAGGCGGTGTCGTGGTCGCTGTCACCGTTCGGGTCCTTCCCCAGCGGGTGCCGTGAATCGTGGGCTCGGCTCCAGGGCAGATTAATCCACGCGTCCCCATAGGTCGTACCGGCTCCGGCCGGGGCGGAAGCCGTGTGCCTCGGCCATGTGCTCCGCTTCCCGGAACCGGTGGCCGACGAACGAGGCCGTATGTGCATCGCTGCCGAACGTGATCGCGTTGCCGCCTTCTTCGTGCCACCAGGTCAGGATCGCGCCGTCCAGAGGCAGCCGCGTGTTGAGCTCCAACGCGCGGCCGGTCTGTGCGGTGGCTCGCAACGCGACACGGAATTCGTCCTCGAATGCCGAGGGATCGAACGGACCTGCACGCTCCGCCGGCCAGGAGCGGATCGGGTAGTCGATGTGGGCAAGCACGGAGAAGGTGTCACTCTGCTCGACCATGGCGGCCACCTCGGTGAGGTACTCACGGACCACGTCGTGCGCGTCCCGGTGCGGGTAGATGCCCCATGGTTCGGCAAAGCTGCCCAGGTCGGGCAGGCTGTGCAGGGAGCCGAGTACCAAATCGAACCGGCCCGCTCGGAGGATCCCCGCGCAGGCTTCGGGATGCCGGTGCGGTTCGCCCATCTCCAGGCCGCTGAGAATCCGCAGGCCGGGAAATCGTTCCCGGCAGCGTGCGATCGCCACACGCGGCGCCCGTCGCCTGCACTTCGTCGGCGAGCGGGCTAGCGCGCCGTCGGCCGCCGCGTTGCGGGTTGTCGCCAAGGAGATCGCGGATGCAGCGCCCGACCCATTCCTGGTCCTGCGCCACGTGCGATTGACCCGAGCGCAGGCCGAGGTGCTTACGGCAACGCTGACCGACCTTGTGGAGAAGCTCGATGAGGCGGGCGAGGACGAGGTCCGCTTCGGAGTGCTGGTGGGCGTCTACGAGCCAAGGCAGGAGGAACGGCGGGAAGGCTCTACACGGACGTCAAAGACCCGGTGGTCGGCCCCGTCGTGACCGTCGCAGCGCAATGGGCCGCTGGTTCCGCCGGCAGCGTTGAGGCAGCTACGGGCTGCCCGTTGACCCAGGCCTTGGTGCATCCTTGATAGGTGATCACCGCGCCGCCGAGCGAGGATAGCCGCTCGTCGACTAGCCCTGTGCCTGGAAAAGCCGCTCCAGCGCCCGCTCGCGGAGCACTTCCAGCCGCAGCACCCCGGCCCGCCGCCGCGTGGCCTGGCCTCGTGCACGCGGCCCCTCCCCGCAATGTGCGCTATACCCCGGGGGGTAAGGTGCACATGGCTGAACGCACCAGGGATTGGAGGAGCCCTTGAAAACCGTGATCGTGGGTGGTGTGGCCGGCGGGATGTCGGCGGCGACGAGGCTGCGCAGGCTGCGGCCGGCTGACGACATCGTGGTGTTCGAGCGGGGCGAGAATGTCTCGTACGCGAATTGCGGGCTGCCGTATCACGTGGGCGGCGTGATCGCCGACCGGTCGGATCTGCTGCTGCAGACCCCGGGGCGGCTGCGCGAGCGGTTCGGGCTGGATGTGCGGGTGCGCAGCGAGGTGCTGTCGGTCGATCGGGGGCGGCGCACGGTGGCAGTGCGGGACCTGGACAGCGGCCGGGAGTACGAGGAGGGGTGGGATCGGCTGGTGCTCAGCCCGGGCGCGGCGCCGGTCGTGCCCGACGTGCCCGGTGTCGAGCGGGCGGTGGCGCTGCGGTCGGTGCCGGACGCTGACCGGATCGTTGCGGCGCTCGGGGAGCGGCGGCCGCGAACGGCGGTGGTGGTCGGTGGTGGCTTCATCGGGCTGGAATCGGCGGAGAACCTGCACCGGCGTGGACTGTCGGTGACCGTGGTCGAGCTGGGCCGCCAGGTGCTGGCACCGCTGGATCCGGAGCTGGCGGCGCTGGTGCACGCCGAGCTGTCCGCTCATGGCGTGGGCCTGTCGCTGGGCACCGAGCTGACGAAGGTGCTGCCGGACGCCGTGCGGCTGGCCGACGGGCGGCTCCTCGACGCCGACCTGGTGCTCCTCGCCATCGGTGTCCGGCCGGAGACGGACCTGGCCCGCGCCGCCGGCCTGGCCGTCGGCCCGCGCGGCGGCATCGTGGTCGACGAGTCGATGCGCACCAGTGACCCAAACATCTACGCGGTCGGCGACGCGGTGGAGAAGCTCGACGGCATCGGCGGTGGATCCGCGCTGATTCCGCTGGCGAACACGGCGAACCGCCAGGGACGGCTGGTCGCGGACGCGATCGCCGGGCGGCCGGTGACGCTGGGCGGCCGGCTCGGCACCGCGATCGTGCAGGTGTTCGGGCTGACAGTGGCCGTCACCGGGTGCAACGAGAAGCGGCTGCGCGGGGCCGGACAGGCGTACCAGGTGGTGCACACCCATCCGTCCTCGCACGCCGGCTACTACCCGGGTGCGCAGGCGATGGCACTGAAGCTGCTGTTCGCCCCGGAAACAGGGGCGATCCTCGGGGCGCAGGCCGTCGGCGGGTCCGGGGTGGACAAGCGCATCGACGTGATCGCCACGGCGATGCGGGGTGGCCTGACCGCTGCCGACCTGGCGGATCTGGAACTGGCGTACGCGCCCCAGTTCGGTTCGGCGAAGGATCCGGTCAACATGCTCGGCTACGTCGCCGACAACCTGATGGCCGGAATCACGCGTAGCGTGCAGTGGCACGAGCTGTCCACGCTGAGGGACGCCGGGGCGGCGATAGTGGACGTGCGCACACCGCAGGAGTACGCGGCCGGACACATCCCGGGATCGATCAACATCCCGCTCGACGAGCTGTCCAGCCGCCGTAACGACCTGCCCGCCGGCCAACTGGTCGTCTACTGCCAGGCTGGTCAGCGCGCGCACACCGCCGCCACTCTGCTGGGGGACGTGCGCCGGGTCGCGAACCTCGACGGCGGCTACCTGACCTGGCTTGCCGCGACGCGGCTCGACATCTGATCGCCGTGGCCGCACGTCGAGAGGACGTGAACGCTACGAATTGCTCTCCAGCAACCAGCCGAAAGTATGGAAAGGTGGCATACAGCGGCTGCGGTCGGCATGTCGAGCAGGTCCTGGCCAAACCAGTGTGCTGATCTCCACCGACATCACCCCCATCCCGGGCGAGCGTACCGTGAGCGCGTGGGCGACGAGACGGTGCGCAGCTGATGGCAGAACGCCCTTCTTGCGGTGACCATGCTGCTGATGGCGCTGGTCGGGTCACCGGTTTGGTTCGTCGTGATTGCCCGGCTCGCGCCAGACTCGGGCCTCATGGCCGCGACGGCCATGGCCGCGGCGGTTGCCTGGACCGTCGCCTGTTCCGTGTTCGCCGTGCGCGCGGCACGTCTCGGTGTCCACGCTGAGCGGGGCTGCCTGGCATTGCGTGGCATGCTGCGCACGCGGCGCATCCCCTGCCCGGATGTAATCGACATACCAGTGGTCAAGGCGTCCAATGGCAGAGGCGGCCACTACTTCGCCCCGGTGATCGTCTATTGCGCCGCGCCGCTTTTGTCTTGGTCAAGGCGAACCAGGCACAGAACACCCCGGCGTCGACCCCGCGGACACGAACTGATGCGTGTACACCATCGAAACAGCTTGGTTGCCAGCGGTGGGCTCCGGCAGGTCAGGCAGCGGACGAGGAACGAACATGCTCGTTAATATCGACGGCACCCGGCAGATACTTCACGAGCCCCTCAGCGCGCGACCAATCGTGCATCGCTCGACCGGATCTGACACCTGCTCCTGAAGGGAGGCCCCCGTGGCATCCATCAAGGACATCGTCTTCGACAGCCCTCATCCGGCGTCGGCCGCCCGGTTCTGGGCGCAGGCCCTGAACGACTATGAGATCGCGCCGTACGACGAGGAGGAGTTGGCCCGGCTGCGTTCCATGGGCATCAACGACCCGGAGGACGACCCCTCGGTCCTGCTCGTCGCCCTCGACGGCAGGTTGCCCCGCATCTTCTTTCAACTGGTGCCAGAGGGTAAGCAGGTCAAGAACCGGGTTCATCTCGACCTGAGCGCGACCGACGCGGTCGCAGAGGTCAAGCGGCTGTGTGCCCTGGGGGCGACAGTTCGAGCCGAGCGCGAGGACTGGATCACAATGCAGGATCCCGACGGCAATGAGTTCTGCGTCATGCGTTCGTGAAGCGAATTGCGGCTCTCCGTACAGCTAGGCCCCTCAGCGTGGCCTGGCGCCTTCTGACGCAAACCTACGTCCGCGCCGGAGGGTGCGGGCGGTCTCGTCGACGCGTCACGTGCTGCGCTTCAGTACCGCGGTGTCGCCCCGCCGGATGGCTGATCGTGCGCCGCGATGTCGAGCCGACGCTCGGTGGCTCCAGAACCGCTGCGGGTCATCCGTACCACGGTCGTCGCTGCGGCCACTTGGTCGAGTTCCTCAAGCCGCTGCAGGTCGGCCGCGGAGACTAGCGCCGCGAGCGGTTTGCCATGCCGGGTCACGACGATCCGCTCGCCCCCGTAGACGACCCGATTGACGAGCTCGGCGAAGTCCGCACGGGCCTGGGTCACCGGGATCTCCTCAGCCATGGCCATAGCATACAGTCCGTACCTCCTGTACGTTTTGTACAAAACATACAGGAGGAGTGCCCTGAATGATCACACCGCTGTGGCGCAACCGGGACTTCGTACTGCTCTGGTCGGGCCAGGCGGTCTCGTCCATCGGCACCGGCCTAGCCACAGTCGCCTACCCGCTGCTCGTCCTGGCCGTCACCGGCTCGGCCGCCGCCGCCGGGATCATCGGATGCGCCGGTGCTCTGGCGCTGGTGGCCGGATCGTTGCCGGCCGGGCTCTGGGCCGATCGCCACCCGGTGCGCGCCCTGATCATCGGCTGCCAGGTAACTCGCGCACTGGTCGCGGCCAGTGTGGTCGGCGCCATCGTCTGGCGGCACCTGACTGTGGTGCATCTGCTAATCGCCACGATCACCACACAGTTCTGCGCGCCGACGGTATTCGCGGCCGAGACCATCGCCGTTCGTCACGTCGTGCCCCCGCCGCAGCTAGCCGGCGCCCTGGCCCAGAACGAGGCCCGCGGGCATCTGGCCGACCTGACCGGACGCCCGGCGGGCGGATACCTGTACGCGATCGGCGCCGCGCTGCCGATCCTCGCGGACGCCATATCGTTCCTGGCCTGTGCCGTCGCGGTGGCCGGCGTGCGAGGATCGCTGAACGCTCGCCGCGCGCCTACACCGTCCACACCGGTGCGAACACGCATCACCACCGGGCTCCAGCACATCTGGCGGTCTCCGTTCCTTCGCACCACACTGCTGTGCTCGGCCGGGATCAACATCGCATTTGCCGGCCTCACGCTCGCGGTGATCGCCTCCCAACGGGGGCAAGGCTCGGCGCACCTCGGGCTCGCGCTAGGCCTCGGATCCATCGGCGGGCTGGTCGGCGCCGCGGTGTCCACGCCGGTGCTGCGGCGAATCCACCCGGCGACGGTGGTCATCGGATTCGGCTGGATCGTCGCCGTGCTGATGCTGCTGCTCGGCCAGGCTCACAATGTGTACGCCGTCGGTGCCCTGCTCGCCCTCGTCCAGTTCGTGACCGCCCCCGCCAACGGCGTGCTGTTCGCGGCCCAAATCCACATCACGCCGCCGCACCTGCAAGGCCGTGTCATCAGCGCCGCGGTCACCCTGCTCGGCCTCAGCACGCCACTCGGTCCGCTGGCGGCCGGGATACTTGTCGAGCACGCTGGGCAGTCCGCGGCCTTCAGCACCTTCGCGGCTATCGTCGCAGCGTCCACCACCGTCATGCACCGCAGCCGCGACGTGCGCGGCATGCCCGACCTCCGCCAACCCGCGCAGGCCGAGACCGCACCAGATTCACCGCCGATCGCCAGTACCAACGTACGTGGGTGATGGTGGCGAAATACCCGGGCCTCGCTGCGAACCAGGGCGGAAGGGCGCGAGGCCGAGCGCTGCTGGTCGCGACTCGGCCACCACATGGGTGAGTTGATCGAGGCCCGCAGGTTGACCGCCGGCGCCTCGGGTTCAGCCGTATACCGGTTGCTCGTCGGCCCGGCGACGGATGCCGGCAAGCAGGAGTACGTCCTGAAGATGGCCTCTGGGCCTGCCCATGACGAGCGCGCCCGCCGTGAGGTGAACTTCTACCGTGATCTTGCCGCGCATGTACCGGTGTACGTGCCGAAACTCGTCGCGGCCGTTGATGAGGGCGACTCCTGCTGCCTTTTACTTGAGTCATCAGGCGCCGTCGCCAACGCTGCTACGTGGTCGCCAGACCGTTGGATCGACTGCGCGGCGGCGCTCGGCGGCCTGCACAGCAGCCGCATCGCCACGATCGCCGAAGGTTGGCGCTGGGCCAAGTCGGAGCAGCGCACCGGGCGAGATGAGATCACCGCGGCATCCCAGGCCTGGGCGGCAATGAGCCGCGGCCCGGCGCTCGCTTCGGTCTGGCCGACGTTCGACCGCCTCACCACCGCGCTGACGCAACTGCCGATTTGCCTGCGCCATGGTGACTGGCACCTGGGCAACTTGCTGCTCGGCCAGTCAGATCGCATTGTGTGGATCGACTGGCGAGAGGTGGGATTCGGCCGGGGCCCCGAGGACCTGGCATTGCTGTGGCAGCGTGCGGAGTTCGACGGGTTGATGCCGCCACGCGAGGCGATGCTTGCCGCGTACGCCCGCGCCAGAGGGATTCCGGATGACGCACGCCTGCGATCGGCAACCGTCGCGGCGGAATTGATGCTGCTTCTACTGGCTTGGCCGCCCCATCTTCTCCACGCACCCGAGCCGGCCCGTGCCCGCCTGCTGGGCAGGCTCAGCCGTCTGCTCGATAAATGGCACCGGTTCTAGACGGGATCTGCCGAGGCGGTCCCATCACAACGTTCCAGGCAGTGTGTGCAACCGTTCGCGTTACTACGGTTGCCGCATGGACGATCTCGTATGGAACACCGTTCAAGCGTCGCGAGCCTGGCTCGACAGCGCGAACGGGTCTGATGTCGGTGCGCTGACGTTCCGGATTCTGAAGGTGACCGAAGAGGCGGGTGAGGCTGCGGCCGCATGGATAGGCGCGGTCGGCGACAACCCGCGCAAGGGCGTCACGCACACGACCGAACAGGTGGCGACCGAATTGGCCGACGTCGCCATGGCCGCGCTGGTGGCGATTGAGAGCCTGGGAATCGATGCGCGCAGCGAACTCACCGCGTGCGCGCTAAGAGTCAGTCGACGGCTGCGGCCGTAATTGCGTTGCCAACGGACGGGTGCAGATATTGAATCTCGACATGAGACATGATCTTGTTCACCCTCGAAAGGCCCGTCCAGGTGACCAGATCGCGGTCATCTCGCCGTCCTTCGCGGCGGCAGGCGCCTACCCCGAGATTCATGAGCAGGCCATGCGACGGCTCGCCGATGTGACCGGTCTCGTTCCGGTTGAATACCCGACTACCCGCATGATTGGTGCAACGCCCGAGGCGCGGGCTGCGGACATCAACGCCGCCTTCGCCGACCCCCGGATCCGGGGAATTCTGGCCGTCGTTGGAGGCGAGGATCAGATCACGGTCATCCCGCATCTCGACGCCGACGTCGCCCGAGCCGATCCAAAGCCATTCCTGGGCACCAGCGACAACACCAACCTTCACCACTGGCTCTGGGGATTGGGCATCGCGAGCTTCTACGGCGGATCGTCCCAGGTGCACCTTGGTCCCGGGCCGGCCGTGGACGATATTCATGAACGGTCGCTGCGGGCCGCGCTGCTCACCGGCGAGCGGGTCGAGATCACCGATCCAGGCGAGTCCGAGGACGTCGGGATCGACTGGGCCGATCCGCGAGCACTGGAGTCCTTCGGGGAACGTGAGCCGACCGAACCGTGGAGCTGGTACGGGCCGCGCCGCTCAGTCACCGGTCGCACGTGGGGCGGATGCCTCGAAGTCATCGAGTGGATTCTCACGGCGGGACGCTTCCCGTTTCCTCCGGAAGTTCTGAACGGCGGGGTGCTGATCATCGAGACGTCCGAGGAGCTGCTCCCCGCCCGCCACGTCGGATGGATCGTCCGCTCGCTCGGCGAGCGCGGAATTCTCGGCGCGGTCGATGCCGTCCTGGTCGGTCGCCCGCCAGTCTCGGACTTCACCCGCCGGCCCATCGCCACAGACCGGGCACGGCTACGTGAAGCGCAGCGGGAAGCGGTCGCTGAGGTAGTGACCCGGTACAACCCGGAGGCAGTCGTCTGCTTCGGTATCCCGTTCGGCCACACGAGGCCGCAGTGGATCCTGCCGCACGGCGGACACCTCACCGTTGATGGTGCACTACGCCGGGTGTTTGCCGACTACCGATAGCGGCGCCATCTGCGGCCAGTATCGACGTGGTGGACCATAAGTCACACCGGTAGTCCGGCATGCTAGCTCTCGCCTTCAGTCATGTGGACTCGCAGATGCAGAGTTGAAGCGGCGTATCCCCGGCAAATGGTCGACCGGACCAGTCGCCGAAGCGCTCGACGAGCCGAAGGCCACCGAGCGAGACGAGCAGCGGCAGCTCCTGCGGGAAGATGCTCCTGATTTCGAGTGGTGCGACGACGAAGTCGGGCTCGGAGGTAGTCGAGAGGTGCCATGTCCCGCGCGTAACTTGGGCGGGCGCATCGTAGATCTCAGCGACATCGACACTCACGTCGCCACGGTCGGGATCCATGAACGACAACGATTCCCGGGTGCGCCGCACGCCGTCGGCTTCGGCAAGCAGGCGCACGCTCGGGTTGAACACATCGAAGACGAACCGTGCTCCAGGTGCCAGGTGTCTTCGAACCGACCGGAAGCAGCTCACCAGATCCTCAGCCTCATGCAAATGCAGTAGGGAATTGGCGGTGATGAACACGAAGTCGAATGCGCGGCCCAGATCGAAGGCTCGCATGTCGCCCTGTATCCATTCCACCGCTACACCATGCTCGTTCGCCTTACGTTGAGCCTCAGCCAGCATGTCTGACGAAAAGTCCACGCCGACGCACGGATGCCCGTCGGACGCGATGGGGATCAACTTGTGCCCGGTACCGCACCCGAGTTCCAATACGCGCCCACCTTGCCGATCGGCGCCGGCCCGGTAGAAGTCGACTGCGGGCCCGCCGCCCGGGAACATCAGATCGTACAGCTTCGCGTGCGAGTAGAACGCTTCACTCATTAAGAGCCAACTCCCGGCAGTCGTACGTCGACACCGCTCCTGATGGACGCGGCGGACCGAGCCGAAGCAGGTCTGGGAACGGCCGGAACCCTATCGTTCACCTCGCTCACCAAGCGAAGGATTTAGTTCGGCAGCGGCGACGCCATGATCGGCAGGCCATCCGGGCCTGTATCGACGTGGTGTGCGTCGGCAGTTCTTGGGGGAATCAGGCGACAAGCAGACGACTGGCAAGCTCTGCCGCGTCGAGATCGATCAGGTCGCGGTTGGTATCGGCCCACCGGCCGGACGCGAGGTCATCACGCAGGTTGCGCGCGGCGCGCTGCTCGGCGTCCGGCCCAACTCTGGCCCAGATCGACATTCCGCGGCGGACATGATCGTCGAGGTATGCCTCGGGCCGGCGCCAGTAGGCCTCGTAGAAACCGTCGGCGCAGTCCCACGGGATGGGTACTGGTTCAATCCGGGCTGCGATCGCGCGGGCCAGTTCGGTGAGGGAAGGCCGGCCGGCCCAAAGGTCGGCGTACTCGGGCAGGTAGTCGCGGGTCAGCCAGAACCGATCGAGGTCACTGGCGTCGCAGGTGAACACCACCACGCGGCGTGCGACGCGCCGCATCTCGCGCAGGCCCGCGATCGGATCCTGCCAGTGATCGACGGTGGCAAGAGCCATCGCCGCATCGAAGGCCTGGTCCTCGAACGGGAGGCTCTCGGCAGATCCTGCCAGGCACGGCGCCGCGTCTGCGGGGCGTTGCGAACGCATGAGCGCGGACGGTTCCACCGCGGTGACGTCACGGTCGGGGGGCTCGTAGGATCCGGTGCCCGCCCCGACATTCAGCACGGTCCGGGCATCGCCGAGCGCGGCCCACACCTGCTCGGCGATGCGCGGCTCGGTGCGCCGCGTCACGGTGTAGGCACCTCCGATGGAGTCATACAACTGCGCGCTGGACATCCGACCTCCATCTCCGTCAGCAGATCACATGGCAGCCTATCGGTTCGATGTATCGAACCGATATACCGGATATGAAGCCTTGTACGCAGGAGAAGGGGCTTGCCGGCGCACTGTTCCGGGCTGGTGGTCCTCGGATGCGTTCAGCGGCTCCTGGTGCTTCTGCGCGTCTGGACTCAGGAACTCAACCTCGAACCGCTTCCTCTCGGGTGGGCGCAGAACACCGCGACGTACGCGTTCGCGCACATAACCGGAATTATGCGCGCCGAGTTCGCTGCTGATTCCTCGGCCGACATGCGCGATCGCCCCATTATCGGATTATCAATATCGGTAATCCGATAATGGCGAGATAGTGCTGGCTGCGCTCTGACCGGCCTGCCGGGTCTCGTGTTTGCCCGCAGACTCGGAGCCACGTTGGCGGCGGCACCTCGATCCGCATGCTTGCCCAGGGTTGGTAAGTGGGCGCTGGGCTTTGGCGAACAGCCGCCCCTCGCGGCCGGGTTTTCGAGCAGGTTGGCGAACAGCGCATCGAAATGGTCTCGCTGGTCGGAGGCCAGCTCATGGCGGACGGCGGCGATGAGTTCCCGTAGCCGTCCGGGTCAGTCCACCGTCAGGACGACCTTGCCGCGGACGTGGCCGGTCTGCACCTCGTGGTGCGCGCGGCTGGCTTGCGTGAGTGGGAACGTCGCGTGGATGGGTAGCTGCAGGCTGCCTTCTTCGTACAGTGCGACGAGTTCCGTCAGCGCGGCGGTCGAGCGGGCGCCAACGCGAAGTACCCCGAACGTCTTCGCGGCTTCGGTGTCGACCAGGGTGCCGATGCGGTGCCGGTCACGCACGAGCGCAAGAGAGGCGGTGATCGCGGCGCCGCCGATGGCGTCGAGCGTGGCGTCGACGCCATCGGGTGCGAGTGCGCGGATCCGGCCGACGAGGCCGTCTCCGTATGTGACCGGGGTCGCGCCGAGCGTGCGGAGGTAGGCGTGATTGTGTTCGCTGGCGGTGCCGATGATGGTGGCGCCCCAGTGGCGGGCGAGTTGTACGGCGATGGTGCCCACGCCGCCGGCGGCAGCGTGGATGAGGACGGTGTCGTCGGCGTTGACGGCGATCTGGCGCAGTGCGGTGTGGGCGGCCTGGCCGGCCGCGGGTAGACCGGCGGCGATCGTCCAGGGCATGGCGGCTGGCTTGCGCACCGCGTCGGCGGCATCGACGACGACGTACTCGCAGTAGCTCTGGACGCTGGCCGAGCCGAGAACCTCGTCTCCTATCACGAGGCCGACTACGTCGTCGCCGACGTGGTCAACGATGCCGGCGTACTCGTTGCCGAGGCGTTGCGGAAAGTTGGCTGGCATGGTTGTGGCGAAGTCGCCGCGCCGCAGTTTGGCGTCGACGGGATTGACGCCTGCGGCCTTGACCCGGACGCGGATCTGGCCTGCGGCGGGCGTTGGTAGATCGATCTCGACCGGGTGTAGCACCTCGGGGTCGCCGTAGGCGGTGAACGCGATCGCTATAACCATGGGGCTGTTCCTTTGGAATGGGTGATCAGGCGGGGTACGGCTGGGCGGCGCGCAGCGCTTGGGCCCACCAGGGTGAGGTGCCGCACCTCAGCGAAGACCTGTCGTAGCTGTTCGACCGCACGCAGGCCGGCGGCCAGTCCGCCGTAGGAGGCGAATCCCACCGGTTTGGCCTGCCATCCGGAACGGACGGCGTCGGCGGCCCACCGTCTCGCCGAAGCGTCCTGTCCGCGTGCTCGCGATGATGACCGCGATCCGGAGCGGCCCGTCAAATCCAGTGGTACTCAGCACTCATCGTGCTGTCCTTCCCTGGGTGGCTCGTGCCTTACGTCGGCCGGGTCCCGTCGGATACGGCCGTCGGGTCCGGCAGGCCACGACGGACCCCGGCGAGCGTCTGGGCGAGGCCCACGCGCTGCTGATCGGTCAGCCCACTGAAGGTGAGCCGCTCAAGCTCGGACCAGATCTCGCGGACCTTGGGACACAACCGCCGACCTTTGCCCGACAGAGCAACGATCATCGCTCTCTTGTCGGTGCTGGACGGTGTGCGCGTGATGAGGTCGGCACGGTCCATCGCCTGCAGGGTGTTGGTGACGGTCGACCGGTCACGCCCAAGGAAATGGACGATCTCCGACTGTGGAGATCGTCCATTTTCCTGCAAGAACAGCAGCACCAGTTCCTGCGGGGCGACCAGATCAATGCGTTGCAGCATCGCGGTCGCGACCGCAGCGTGCGCGCGGACGGCCTGCAGTAGCAGCGAGCTCAACGGCGCCTCGGCGATGCTTATCCCCACGTGCGGCGCGCGTGCGCCAACCGGGCCAGTCTCGATGGTCATGATCTCACGCTAACGATTTTGTTGGCATGCCACCAATCTTGCCATCTTGTTGGCATGCCAACAAGATGGGATGCGATCACGTGAGTCCACGAACGTGGTGCGCCGACGCCTCTTCGTGCGCGCTGGTCAACGCGGTCACGCCACCAGCCTGGGCGAGGGCGCCCAGCATCATGCATCCTGTCTGTACACGCACCGAGTCCGGGACGTTAGTCTCCCCGACGACCTGGTCCTCGGCGGACACTCCCAACGCTTCCCAGGAAGGTGCGATGGCGATCTCGGACCGACGCCATCTCGGCCGGCTGTTCGACGAGGTGCCGGAGCTCTATGACCGGGTCCGGCCCGGGTATCCCGACGAGCTGTTCGCCGACCTCGTCACCATCACCGGCCAGGACGAACGGTCGTCAGTACTTGAGGTGGGCTGCGGTACCGGCCAGGCGACGCGTTCGCTGGCAGCCCTCGGGTGTCCGGTGACCGCCATCGAGCCGGGCGCGGAGATGGCGGCGCGCGCTCGCGAGAGGCTTGACGCCTTCGGCAACGTCACCGTCGAGACGTCGCCGTTTGAGGAGTGGGCCGACCGAGGGCGGCGTTTCGATGTCGTCGTTGCCGCGTCGGCGTGGCACTGGGTCGACCCGTCGATCGGCTGGCGGCGGGCGCATGACGTACTCAAACCCGGAGGCTGGATGGCGTTGCTCGGCAACGTCGTCGTCCGCTGGCCCGGCGACCCGGAGGTGTACGCCGAGACCGCCGATCTCTGCGAGCGCTTCGTCCCCGGAAACCCTGACTGGGGTCATCCGCCGCTTGAGGACGATGTACGCGGCACCGACCAGGGCTGGGGACTGGTCGAAGATCCCGGCGGCCTGTTCGGGCCGACGATCGTGCGGTGGTACCCAACCGTTCAATGGTTCGACGGCGATGGTTTCGCCGATCTCCTGCGCACACTGTCGATCTACCGCAGGCTCGATCGCGATACCCGTGAACCCCTGCTCGACGCTATCGCCGAACGCATCCGCACCCGGATGGGTGACCGGGCGTCGCGCCGCTACCTGAGTGTCCTTCGAATCGGACGGCGTACGGACTGAGCCCGCTGCACGAGTTACCCGTTCGAGCGGTGCGCGTCGGCGATCCGGCGGTCCCCGTACGGACACGGACAGGGACAGCTATCGTGGTCCGCCTACGATAAATCGATTGATGACTTTGTCTGTCTGGAGTTCCTTCGTGATCGACGTAACCGAGCTGTCGTCCGCCCGGCCCGCCCTGCTCACCCGGCTGCGTAACCGCGTCGCACTGGTGGTGTTCCGGGAACAAGTCAGAGGCCAGGGGCAACACGTCGATCCGGAGAAGCTCGGTCCCGGGCACGAATCGAGGGCGACGTGGAGCGCAGCCAAGCGCCGTGCCATCATGTCGCCCACCATGGCCCGGTTCGCCGATGCCTTACGGCCGCCGACCGGCGGCACGGTACGTGAAGGCGTCATCGGCGATCTGGCCGAGTACTACCAGATCACACCCGAACAAGCGCTGGAGCGGTGCCTCGCGTGGGAGGAGGCCAGCGTCGATGAATGGGACGCGGCTCCGCGCGACTCCGAGGACGGCATCACCGACTTCTACAACACCGTGGAGTCGTGGTCGTACGACCTGCTGTGGTACGCCTATCTCCAGAGCGAGGGCCTCGGTTACCCGGAGTCCGTGATCGTGGCCGACGCGATCCAGCCGCATCCTGAGGGCGGCCGCGCCTGCGACCTGGGCTCTGGCGCGGGGATCACCGCCCAGTTGTTCGCCGCGCTCGGATACGACGTGACCCTGGCTGACATCTCCAGCACGTTGCTGGGCTTTGCTAAGTGGCGCCTCGAACGGCGCGGGGTCAAAGCCGACTTCGTACATCTGCCCGCCGACCTGCCACGCGATCACTTCGACCTGGTTACCGCCCTTGACGTGATCGCCCACGTGCCGGACGTGCACGCGACCGCCCGCCAGATTCGTGACAGTCTGCACGACGGCGGCTTGTTTGTCGCGAACTTCGACGTGCGCCGGCACTCGCCGGAGAACGCGTGGCACCTTTACGAAGACGACCTGCCGCTGAGGTGGGCGGTGCAACGCGCGGGCTTTGTTCCGGTCCGGCTGATCGACGGGCAGTTGTGGCTCTACCGGGCCTGCGAGCGGAGCGGGGCACGCTGGGCCATGCGGCGTGGCCTCGCCTGGACCCGGCTGGCCAGCCCGCCCGCGCGGCTGACGCGAGCAGGGCGGCGCGCTCTGGCGCGTTTGATCCTGGCGGTGCTCAGGCGCGGGCGTTCGGCCAGATCGAGCCATCGGCAGGCGGGTTAGGTTCGTCGGCTGTCACATCACGACCGCTTTGGTGGTCAATACTTCGACACGTACGTGCGGAGGAGTTGTGACGTGGCGGAACAGGACTTTCTGGCCGAACGGTTCGAGGCGCAGCGCACGCAGTTAAGGGCCGTCGCCTACCGGATGCTCGGATCGGCTGCCGAGGCCGATGATGCCGTCCAGGAGGCATGGTTGCGGCTCAGCCGTACCGATGCGGGCACCATCGACAACCTCGGCGGCTGGCTGACTACCGTCGTCGCCCGCATCGCGCTGAACATGCTGCGGTCCCGGAAGACCCGCGGTGAGCAGCCGATCGACGATGTGGTGCTGCCGGACCCGGTGGTCGACCGGATCGCCGCCGTCGACCCGGAGAGCGAGGCCGTACTCGCCGACTCGGTCGGGCTGGCGATGCTGGTGGTCCTCGAGACTCTGCGCCCGGCCGAGCGCTTGGCGTTCGTGCTGCACGACATGTTCGCCGTGCCGTTCGACGACATCGCCGAGGTCCTGGACCGGTCGCCGGAAGCGGCGCGGCAACTGGCCAGCCGGGCCCGGCGCCGGGTGCGTGGCGACGCTACCGTGGGCCGCCCGGCCGACCCGGCCCGGCATCGCACAGTGGTCGAGGCGTTCCTTGCCGCCTCTCGTAGCGGTTCGTTCGACGCGCTGGTCGCCGTCCTTGACCCGGACATCGTGCTCCGCGTCGACGACGGTTCGACCGGTGGCGTGCCCCGGATCCTGCGCGGCGCGAAGACGGTCGCTTCGGGTGCCGTCACCTACTCGCGGTACGCACCGTTCACACGTGTGGTTCTGGTCAACGGCCGCGCCGGGCTGGCCACCGTTGTTGACGGCCGGCTGATGTCGCTGATGTCGTTCACCACCGCCGGGCACAAGGCCGCCGTTATCGAGATCCTGTCCGACCCGGCCCGGCTGGACCGGGTCGACATGTCGGCGCTGCGGCAGCGAGGGTGACGGTCAGGCCGGCTCGATGCTGGTGTGCCGCTCGAGCCGGCCGATCCGCTCGACGATCGGTGCCAGTTCGGCACGTAGCACGTCGGCGATCAGGTCGCGGCTCAGGGCCGCTGACGTGGTGCTTGCGGCGCGGGAGCCGTGGACGTATCCGGCGAGGGCGGTGACTACGGCCCGCCGTGTGGTCCGCAGCTCGGCGCCGCGTTCTCGTAGCACATGACCGGCCACGCCGCCGGTGTCGGCGATGAGCCCGAGCAGCATGTGTTCGCAACCGACATAGTGGTGGCCGAGCGCGGTTGCCTCGGCGGCGGTCTCGGCGAGGGCGCTGCCGGCCGGCTCGCTGAAAGCGCGGTCATCGGTCGTGGTTCCGGGTTCGGCCATGGACCGTTGCCGGAGATCGTCGGCGATCGCTTGCGGGTCGGCCTCGATCGCCCTCAGCACGCGAACTGCCATGTTGTTGCCCTCGTCGATGATGGCCGCGAGCAGGTGCCCGGTTCCTATCGTGGTGCCGCCGTCGCGGGCCGCGCTGATCGCGCTCCGCAGCACTTGACGGGCTCGGGCGGTGAGACTGGGCAGCCGGGCGGCCAGATGGTCGTCGGAAAGGCCGGTCGTCACGGCGATCTCTCTCATCGCGGTTACCCGGCGGACGGCCTGCTCAAGAGCGCGCTGGCAGACCGCGGAGACGGGGATCCCGGCGTCGCGGACCGCGTCGGCGAGATCGTCGGGCAGGTAGACGTTGATTTTCGGCACAGGTCACCTCCGTTCAAGCCGACCGTAACCCGTTTGGGGTTACATATCTATAACCCCAATCCGGGTGGGCTTCAATTCTGGCAGGCTCGCCGGGGTGGGTCTGCCTGGCGATCGCCGCGCTGGCTCTGTGTGAGCGTGCAACGGGATGTCCGTCGCCAACACCTACCTGGTCAGAGGTGGCTTTAGACCCTAGTCACGGCGTTGAGCCCACCCCAAGCCTGAACTTTATGGACAGCCTTGAGCTCGCACGACGGCTGAGGAGGGAACCATGATCGCGATCAAGGAAGCCGCGTCGGAATTCCTGGCCAACAAGCGAATCGCGGTGACCGGAGTGTCCCGCAACCCAAAGGGGCACGGGGCCAACATCGTGTATCAGCGGCTTCGGGAACGCGGCTATGACGTGTTCGCAATCAATCCGAACGCGGAACAGGTTGAAGGCGACAGGTCCTATCCGGATCTGAAGTCGGTGCCCGGCGGCGTCGAAGCTGTGGTGATCGGAACCCGCCCGGAACACGCGGAGGCCACCATGCACGAGTGCGTCGACCTCGGCATCGAGCGCGTTTGGATGCATCGCCTGTACGGGGCCGGCAGTGTGTCCGACGAGGCCGCCGCATACGGCCGTGCGCACAACGTCACTGTCATCGACGGTGGTTGCCCGTTGATGTTCGACCCGACGGCCGACGGCGCGCACAAGGTCATGCGGGTCATGGCGACGGGAATGCGCAAGGCGCCCAGGCAGGTGACATGAATATCGCCACCCCGGGGCGTTCTGCCGCTCGATCTATCGGGCGGCCTCGGCCAGCGCCCGCGCTTCCTCGGCGGCGGTGAACCCGCCGTCGAGTGGCGGCTCCCCTCGCCCCCGATCCCAGGCGAGCACGTCGGCGACGGTGATCTCAAGCGGTACGGCCGGCATCCCTGCCGCGTACGCCCGGGCTGGGCTGCGCCGCTGTGACGACCACTGGCCGGGACGCCGGATCAGCGGGAACGACTCGCGCGCCGGCACCGGCACGATCCGCACCCCGGTACCCGCGACTCGTGCGCACGTCTGGATCAGCGATGCCATCGTCTCCGGCTCCGCCGGGCCTACGGCATGGAAGGCGCCCGGCCGGTCGTCGGCAAGCAGCCGCACCACGAGGGTCGCCAGCGCCCGCGAGTCGACGACCTGGATCGGCTGGTCCGGGTGGCCAGGCAGGGCCACGACCCCGCCGCGTGCCGCCCGGCGTACCCAGTAGGTCAGGCCCGGCTGCGGATCGTTCGGCCCGGCCACCTTGCCCGGCCGGACGATGGTGGCCCGGTCCCCGAAGCGCGAGCGCACGTCCTGCTCGCAAGCGACTTTCAGCGGACCGTAGGTGGCGTCGGTGAGTTCCTCGGTATCGCGGACCGGCGCCCGCAGCGCCGTGTCCTCGTCCGATCCCGGGCCGACGTCATCGCGGGTGTACACGGCCTGGCTGGAGACGAACAAGTACCGCCCGGCCCGGTCGCCGAGCGCATCCATCGCTTGGTTGACGTGGCGCGGCACGTAGCCGCTGACATCGACGACGGCATCCCAGGTTTCACCCGCCAGCGCTCCGTAGTCGCCGGTGTCCCGGTCACCGACAAGACGGCGGGCCTGCGGGAACAGGCCGGTTCCGGTGCGACCTCGGGAGAACGTGGTGACCTCGGCTCCGGAGCTGATGGCGTGGGTGACGATGGCGCGGCCGACGAACGCGCCGCCGCCCAGGACCAGGATGCGCATCCGCCCCACTCTGCCAGATCCGGTTTGGCCGGCGCCCGAGGTGATCACCCCGTTGCACGATCGTCGCCGCCATCTGCGCGATCGACCGGCAGGAAGGCGGAGCCGCGAACCTGGCCGGGCACGGTATCGAACTGCGAGCCGCGCTGCGCCGCACGGACCTGGACACCGCCGGATCTCCCCAGAAGGTAACCGCGGGTTCCCGGGCCCCGCGGCCGTGGTCTGACCGATATGGTCGGCATGTGGCTGATTTGGCGTCCGGACTGCGCGACTGGGCGGTCGCCCGTACCGCGCCAGGTGCCGAGGTGACCGGGGTTCAGGGGCTGCGCGACGGCGGCTCGCCGTGGCTGGTCCGGATGCGCGGCCGGGACGGCATGTACCAGGTGATTCTGCGCGAGGTCAGCGGCGCTGCCCAGCGCATCGAAGTCGAGGCACTGCAGGTTGCCGTGGCCAACGGCATCCCGGCCCCGGCGTTGATCGCTACCGACCCGGCCGCGATCCTGGTCGAATACGTCGGCGGATCCGGCAGCGCCATTCCAGCCCAGCGGCCGTTGACGCGGCTGCGGGCTTTGGGTGCGCTGGCCGCCCGGATCCACGCCGCGCCGGTCTCGGTCGGACTGCCCCGCCGCGATCGCCCGATCGCCGGCGTCGACTTCGCCGCGCTGCGGCGGGCCGCCCCGCCGGTCGATGTCCTGGTCGAAGCGGAGCAGGCGGTGTCGGCCACCGAACCGGGTGGCGCCGCCGGGTTCGTCCACGGTGACCTGTGGCAGGGCAACATCCTGTGGAACGGCGACGAGATCGCGGCGGTCGTCGACTGGGACTGCGCCGGGATCGGCCGGGCGGGCGTCGACCTGGGCTCGCTGCGGTGCGACGCCGCGATGTGTCACGGCATCGGGGCCGCCGACGACATCCTGGACGGCTGGCAGCGGGAAGCCGGACGGCCCGCCGAGGACGTCGCCTACTGGGATCTGGTCGCCGCGCTGAGCACGCCACCGGACATCGGCTGGTTCGCCTCCGCGATCAGCGCGCAGGGCCGGCCGGACCTGACAGCCGACCTGCTGCGTGATCGGCGCGACGCGTACGCCCGGGACGCGCTGGGGCGCATTTGACCACGGCCACTAGTGGGCGGCTGGTGGTGTGGTGGCGTACCGCTCGTAGATGTGGTGCGTCACGAAACCGAGCCCTTCGTACAACCTTCGAGCACGCTCGTTCACATCCTCAACCTGCAGGAACGCGCCGGTGGCCTGGTGATCGGCGGCCCGCCGGGCAAGCCGGCCGATGGCCGCGCGGGCCAGCCCCCGGCCCCGGGCTTCGACGGCGGTCTCGATGCCGATCAGGCCCAGCCAGCCGTCGGTTACCGAGCCGCGCGCCCGGCACACCAGCCTCCCGTCGCGCCGGAACTCGGCGAAGCTGACCGGGCGGACACCGGTCAGCAGATGCATCGCCGCCGCCGGCAGCATCCGCCGGGCCTGCCGGACCATCGCCAGATGATCGTCGGACGGCTCCGGCAGCAGGTCGAAGCCGGAACCGTCCGGGGTGGCGGCAATCAGATCGGGCAGGCCGACGGTCTGCACCAGCACCCGCGTCTGGCGATGCCAGCCCCGGACGACGAGCGCTTCGGCGACGTCGTGGCGCAGCGGTAGCGGCACCTCGACCGCGGCCGGCTGGCCGAGCGCGGTGTAGAACGCCTCGACCCGGTCGAGTGCCTCGGCCATGGGCACCCCGGGATCACCCACCGGCAGCGCCGAGTTGCCGCGGCCGGTGAATCCGTCGGCGAATCGCAGCCACCATTGCCCGAGGGGCTCGCAGACCGGTGCCGGCCAGGCGCGGGCGGCGGCGAGTTGCACCGCGGTGATCGAGGCGTCATGCACGCGGCACACCGTATGCGGCCAACCTGTCATCCGACGGCCTGGACGGCCCCGGTTTCACATCGTGCGATCGGCCATCTCCCAGGCGTGGTCGAGTCACTGATGTCGGGCGAGCGCGACGAGATCATGCGACGTACAGTGATGCGTTCGTGTGGCGCGCCGAATGGAGCAACCGTGGCTCGGATTTCCGCAACACCTGGCCGCCGGCCGCGCGGGGTTGTTGGTGCATTCGTCGTGGTCGCGCTTGCTCTGGTCGTCGGTTTTGCCCTCGTCGCCGTCCAGGTCAAACGGGTCCACGACCGCTACGGCACATGGGCGCTATCGCCAGGCGCACATACGCCGGTGATCACGTTTGACGGTCGGAGATACGACCGCGGTGACCGCATGCAAGCTCTTCCCGCCGGCGTCGAAAAAATCGGCTCGGCTCCGGGCAACGGCGAAGTCTTCAGTGCACCGCCAATCCCCGATATCCCACCGACTGTCCTGTACATCCGCTACCCCGGCGGAACAGCCTTCGACTACGCCTTGTCCGGCGGTCCGTGACGCGGCACGACGTACTACGGCGTCTTGTCCTCCATCTCCCACGCGTGGTCCAGCACGTGCCACGAGATCCGGCGGGCCGCGTACCGCGGCAACCACCCCCTGGGTTCCGGCGGCTCGCCGGCCGACGGCGCGCCGAGCACGGCCAGCAGGTCGGTACGCAGCGCCCCGATGGCGCCGCGATCGGCGTTGTCCGGCTGCTTGTGGCGTACCCCGATCTTCCGCCCGTAGCCGGCCTCGGCGCCGAGCACGTGCGCGAACATCTTCTCCCGGTCCCGTCCGCCGCCGCGTGGCCCCTTGCGCAGATGCTCGGGGGTGCGGGCGTAGATCGCGTCGAGTTCGTCCCACGCGGCCCGCACGAGTGAAGCGAGCCGGCCGGCCGCCGCGGCCGACAGCGGCTGCCGGTCCGCCGCCGCGGGTTCGCCGAGCACCCCGAAGCTGGTGTCCACCGGCCGTCCGGCAACTCGTTCGACGATCCGGAAATCGCCGGCGGGCAGGCCGACGCCGGCGCGTTCGGCGACCGGTGCGTACCGGTCCCGGTAGCCGTCCAGGGCTTCGACGGCGCCGTCCTCGCCGGTGCCGATCCGGGCCCAGCCCGGCCACTCGAGCGCCGCGGCCCAGCAGCGTTTCGGCCCGGTCTCCAGGTAGATGTCGATTGGCATGCCACCATGCTGCCCGCCGCCTCCGACAGAAACCGGCAGCCGGCACGCCGGGCTTGGAAGACCGACGGCTACGCCGGCCCAGCCCGGCCGGCCGCACGGCGGTAACGCTCGGCCACAGTTCGCAGGTGAGCAGCGAGTTCGGGCGCGTGGTCAACACGGAAGTCGGCGCCGAGCGCGCCGAGCCACACCGCCAGCGACTCCACCGTGTCGGCGCCGAGCCGGACCGTGCAGGTGCCCTCGTCGACGGGCTCGACCGGGGTGGCCAGGATCGGCAACCTCGCCGCGACCTGATCGGCCGGCGCGAAGACCGTCACCAGGGTCTGATATCGCCAGGTGGCGGTCCCGGCGTGGCGGGCGACGTAACCGGCGAGGTCCTCGGCCGGCAGCGGGCGCGGGGTGAACCGCGGCCCGGCCGGAATCTTCGGCTCGATCCGGTCGATGCGGTAGGTGCGCCAGTCGCCGCGGTCGACGTCCCACGCCACCAGGTACCAGCGGCGGCCCCAGCTGACCACCTGGTACGGCTCGACGTCGCGGCGGCTCGTCTGGCCGTCATGCGCGGTGTAGTCGAACCGCAGCCGATCCCGGTCCCGGCAGCACGCCACGATGGCGGTCAGCACGTCCGCGTCCACGCGCGGGTAGGACGGGTCCATCGGCGGTACCGCCGTGGTGTACCGGGACAGGGCGGTCAACCGGTGCCGCAGCCGGGATGGCAATACCTGTTCCAGCTTGGCCAGGGCTCGCAGCGACGCGTCCTCTATGCCGGCGACCGATCCGGTGGCGCCGGAGCGCAGGCCGACAGCGACCGCGACGGCCTCGTCGTCGTCGAGCAGCAGCGGTGGCAGCGCCGCGCCGGCGCCGAGCCGGTACCCGCCGGCGGCGCCCCGGGTGGCGTGCACCGGGTATCCGAGTTCGCGCAGCCGGTCGACGTCGTTGCGGACGGTACGCGCCGAGACTCCCAGCCGCCGCGCGAGTTCCGAGCCGCTGCACTCGCGTGTGGCCTGCAGCAGCGACAGCAGTTTCAGCAGCCGCGCCGACGTTTCCAGCATGCCGGAGAAACTAGCAGCCCATTAGGAACAAAGTATTCCTAATGGCTTGGCAGTGTGTCGGTATGACCGGCACCGGTCAGCGATTGCCGGGCCGCGTCACCGCCACCGGCCGTCCGCGACACCGGTCCGGCCGCGCGACGCCGGGCCAGTCCCGGGCGCCGCATCAAACGAAGGAGACGATCATGATCCTGGTAACCGCCGCTACCGCCCCGGTCGGCCGCGCCATCGTCGAGCAACTCACCGCCATGGACCGGCCGGTCCGGGTCCTGACCCGCAATCCCGCCGAGGCCGGGCTGCCGGCCGGCATCGATGTGGTCGCCGGCGACCTGTCCGACGCCGACTGCCTGGCCGAGGCCCTGGCCGGCGTCGAGGCAGTGTTCCTGCTCGCCGTCGCCGCCGGGTTCGCACCGGCCTTCCTGGCCGCCGCCGAGCAAGCGGGCGTGCGCCGGATCGTGTTCCAGTCGTCGGCGGCGATCGTTGACGCGGCCGACGAGCAGACCAGCGAGGTGGCCGCGTTCCACCACGACATCGAACGCCAGATCGTAGCGTCCGGTCTGGAGTGGACGTTCCTGCGGCTGGAGGTCGCGTCGTCTGACGCCCTGCAGTGGGCCTTCGACCTGCCCGGGCAACTGGCCGCCGGAGACGTGGTCCGGGGCCCGTGGGCCGACGCCCAGGTCTCGCCGGTACATCCGGCCGACGTCGCCGCGCTCGCGACCGCGGCGCTGACCGGCAGCGGTCCGGGGGGCGACGTGCACGCCGGGGCCGTGTACCAGGTGGCCGGCCCGGTCTCGATGACGCTACGCGAGCAAGTCGAGGCGATCGGTGCCGCGCACGGCCGGTCGCTGACCTATGTGGAACTCGACGAGGCGGCGGCCCGGGAGGCGATGAGCCCGTACGCGCCGGCCGACTTGCTGCTGGCGACGTGGGCGGCGCACCGGGGCGTGCCGGCGCCGGTCGACTCGGTGCTGTGGCGGGTCACCGGACAACCGCCCCGGACGGTGCGGCACTGGGCAGCGGACTATCCGGTGCCGGAAGTCAAGTAGCAGCCACGCGCAGACGGTGCAGTGATGCCCGGGGATAGGCGACCCTGAGATCACACTGATGCATCTAGTTTGCTGAGACGGTCGTCCGCAAAATCACCGAGAACACGGCCGCACCCGGCGTATGGCTGAAGGTGCCCGCGGCGCCGGACACACTCGAGCGATGGCTCGGGCCCGGCTGGTCTCTTGCCGGCGGCCCCGGCTTCCTGATGTCCTCACCTCCGAGCACCGCCCGTGCCGAGACTCCACCGGCAATTGCGGACGGGTACCGGCTGGACACCTGGACCCGGGCCGGCGTCTCCCGCGTCCTGGTCCGCGCCGCCGACGGTGCCTTCGCCGCGCGCGGCCAGGTCGCCATCACGCACCTCGCCTTCGTCGTCGACCAGGTTGAGACCGACGCCGCTCACCGACGCCGCGGTCTGGGACGCCTGGTAATGCACACGCTTACCAGCCTCGCAGCCGGACAGGGGGCTACAGCGGGTGTACTGGCCGCGACTGAGGAGGGCCGGGCTCTGTACGAGAGGATGGGATGGCATGTGCTGGCCCCGCTGACCGGCTCCGCACGGAGCTGAGGTCCGTCCGATATCCGAACCGGAGGCACCCGCGTGTTCAGCCGGCGGGCGGCGCGCCCTGCCGGATCGGGCTGGTCCGCAACGGGGGCGGGCCGGCCGGCATCACGACGGGCGCGGCCAGCGGCCGGGGCGGACCGGCCGCGGGTACGGCCGCGGCGACCCAGGCGTCGTAGCCGGTGGCCCGCATCAGTTCCGGCCACACCGCGGCGGTGGCGGTCCGGCTTCGTACCAGGCGCGCCAGCGACCTACGGTGCCGCTCGGCGAGAACCGCGATCAGGAAGTCCCGGCCTCCGGCGCCCGGTGGCGGTGGCGGCTGGATGAGGGCGGCGAGTTCGGTGGTCAGGTCGATGCCGAGGCAGGTCCGGCTGGCAGGGGTGAGGAACCGGTACCGGATCAGGTATTGCCGGATCTGCAGCGCCAGGTCGTCGCTGACCGCACCGAGGTCGAGCGTGGCCGCCCAGCCGGCCAGGTGCGGCGGCATCACCGGGATCCACCCCCAGACGATCGGGGTGCGCTCGTGTACCACGATGGTGCCGGCGCTGATATCGCCGACGCGCCGGCCGCGTGTGTCGGACAGCATGCACGCCAGCGACGCCACCCAGGTCAGTGGCGGCATAAGGCCGGGCCATTCGGCGGCGTACCCGACCAGTTCCCGGGTGAGCGCCTGCCGGAACCGGATCGCGCCACCGTCATCGCGGACCACCCGCAGGCCCATGACGAGCTTGCCGACGGTACGCCCACGGGTCAGCGTCTCCAGCACGATCGGGTAGGCGAGAAACACCGCGACCACAACAATGACTAGCACCGCGTCCATCAGCGCGGTGTCCAGCCAGCTGATGAACACCAGCACCGCGCTCAGCGCGACCTGCAGTACGATCAGCAGCACGGCTTGGACGGCCAGGTCGATGAGCCGGGCGACGCCGCGCGAGGCGACCCGCGCGACCGGCAGGTCCAGTTCGACGGCGTCGCCGATCAGCAGCCCGCTACCGGGCGCCCTTCCGGCGCCCGGGTCGGTCCGGGGCCGGGCCGGCATGGCGGCGGCTGACCTCGCGGCGCGACGCTCGGGCGGTTGACGGGTCACCCGCACAGTCAACACGACAGCTAGGCTGTGCGCGTTCCCACCCGGGCAGATTTTTTTCACGCCACCTGTTGAGGAGGCTGGAGTGGACCTCGACGCGTACGTGGCGGAGAACGCCGGCCATTGGCGCCGGCTGGATCGGCTGTCCCGGCGGCGGCGCCTGACCGTCGCCGAAGTCGACGAGCTGATGGGCCTGTACCAGCGGACCGGCGCGCAGTTGTCGGTGATCCGCAGCCAGGCGCCGGATGCGCTGCTCATCGCATGGCTGTCGCGGGTGGTGCTGGCCGCTCGGGGCCGGATCACCGGCAGTTCCGGCTCGCCGCTCGCGGCGGTGGTCCGGTTCCTGCTGGAAGGCTTCCCGCTGGTCGTGTACGAAGCGCGCCGTTGGTGGCTCACGGTCGGCGCGGTGTTCATCACCGCCGGCGGCGCGCTGATGGCCTACGTCGCGTCGCATCCGGATATCCGGCGGCGGCTGATACCGGACCCGGCCGCGCAGCAGCTGGCTCAGCACGGGTTCGCCGACTATTACACACAGGCGCCCGCGCAGCACTTCGCCTTGCAGGTGTGGACGAACAATGCCCTGCTGACCGGGCAGTGCCTGGCCGCGGGGGTGCTGATCCTGCCGGTGTTCTACTTGCTGGCCGGGAACATCCTCAACGTCGGTGTGGCCGGTGGTGTGATGGCCGCCTACGGCAAGACTGCCGAGTTCTTCGGCCTGATCCTGCCGCACGGGCTGCTTGAGCTGACCGCGGTGTTCATCGCCGCCGGGGCAGGACTGCGGATCGGCTGGGCGTTCATCGCGCCACCGGCCGGCTTGTCACGGTCCCGGGCGACGGCGCAAGCGGCGCGGGCCGCGATGCTGGTGGCGCTGGGCCTGGTACTGGTCGCTGCTGGTCAGCGGCGGGGTCGAAGCGTTCGTGACACCGTCGCCGCTGCCGACGGCGGCGCGGATCGCGATCGGTTTTCTGGTCTGGGCGGCGTTCCTGGCCTACGTGTGGTGGTTCGGGCGGGCGGCGGCGTTGCGGGCGGCGTCGGCGGACCTGGATGAGGAGCTGGCCGGGGCGGCGCTTCCGGCCGCGTGACCGGCGCCGTTACAGCCGCCCGGTCGCCTTCAGCTCCAGGTAGGCGTCGGTGACCTCGGAGGCGAAGGTTTTGACCGGGGCGTCGATGACGTCGACGCCCCGGCGGGACAACGCGGTAGCGACCCGCTGCCGCTCGGTGAGGGTGTTGCGTGCCGACACCGACAGGTAGATGTCGTCGGCGGTGCGGTGCTCGCCGAGCAGGTCGCTGACGGCCTGGTCGTGTACGGCGGCGACGAGCACCCGATGGCGGGCGGTGAGCTGGTTGAGCACCGGCATCAGGCCCTCGCCGAGCGCGCCCGGTTCCAGCGCCGTGAACAGCACCACCAGGGCCCGTTTGCGTTCCCGGCGCAGCACCTCACTGACGACGAGCCGGAAGTCGGTTTCCCGTAGCCGCGGGTGCAGCGGGGCGAGCGCGGCGGCCATCTTCGGCAGCAGCGTCCGGTTGGATCCGCCGGACACCGCGGCGCGCACCGCGGTGTCGACCGCGATCAGGCTGACCTTGTCCCCGGCATGGCTGGCGACTTCGGTCAGAAGCAGCGCGGCGTCGATGGCGGCGTCGAGCCGGGGCTCGTCGAGGGCGGTGTCGCCGGGCCGGGTGGAGGTGGTGCCGACGCGTACCGCGCTGGTGCGGCCGGTGTCGAGGACGCAGACGATGTGGCGATCGCGTTCCGGCCGCCAGGTACGGACCATGACGTCGCGGCGCCGGGCGGTGGCCCGCCAGTCGATGGAGCGGACGTCGTCGCCGATGACGTACTCGCGTAAGGAGTCGAACTCGGTGCCCTGGCCGCGGCCGCGGGTGACCCTGGCACCGTCGAAGACACGCAGCTTGGCCAGCTTCTCGGCCAGGTACACCTTGGAGTCGAATCGGGGCAGGACCCGCAGCGCCCACGGCGGTGTCGCGGCGGCGGCGACGCGGGCACGCGGCTGCCGGTATCCGAGCCGGAGCGGGCCGTACGAGCGGATGGTGACGGTGGCGGCCGGGCGGTCGCCGCGCCGGGTCGGCCGCAGTGTGGTTTCCAGGTCGATGCGCCGGCGCGGTTCGAGCCGGATGGCGAACGTGCCCGGGGTGGCCCCGGCCGACGGCACCCAGGTGTCGCGGACGTCGGCGATCAGAGTGCGCCGCCCCCGGTTCGCGATTGTCAGACGTACCGTGGCGGTCCCGCCGATTTGCGCCTGACGGTCACCATCGCGGGTCAGCCGCAGGTCGGCGGGGCTCCCGGCGAGCGCGATGTCGGCGGCGGTCACCGCGGCGAGCACGCCGATGACGGGCAGCACGAGCCACGCCTGCCGGGTGACGGCGACGGCGACGGCGCCGGCCAGCAGGAACGCTGCGGCGCGCCGGGTCAGCATGGCCGCCTCACCGTGGGATGGCGACGGTGGCGACGGCGGTTTCGAGGACCGATTCGACGGTGACACCCTCCAGCGCGGCCTCCGGCTGGAGCCGGACCCGGTGGCGCAGCGTCGGCGCGACGAGCGCCTTGATGTCATCCGGGGTGACGTAGTCCCGGCCGCTCATCCACGCCAGTGCCTTCCCGCAGGCGAGCAGCGCGGTCGCGCCTCGAGGCGAGGCACCCAGGTCCAGTGACGGTGACATGCGGGTGGCACGGCAGACGTCGACGATGTAGCCGAGGACGCCGTCGGCGACGGCGACGGCGCGGACCGCGGCGCGCCCGGCGGCGAGGTCGGCGGCGCCGGCCACCGGGCGTACCCCGGCGGTTTCGAGGTCGCGCGGATCGAAACCGCTGTGGTGAGCGCGCAGCACCCCGAGTTCCTCGTCGCGGCTGGGCAGCGGCACGGTCAACTTCATCAGGAACCGGTCCAGCTGCGCTTCGGGCAGCGGGTAGGTGCCCTCGTACTCGATCGGGTTCTGGGTGGCGGCGACCAGGAACGGGTCGGGCATCGGCCGGGCCTGCCCGTCGATGGAGACCTGCCGCTCCTCCATCGCTTCCAGCAGCGCCGACTGGGTCTTCGGCGGGGTCCGGTTGATCTCGTCGGCGAGCAGCAGGTTGGTGAACACCGGCCCGGGCCGGAACTGGAACTCGGCGGTGTGGTTGTCGTAGACCAGGGAGCCGGTGACGTCGCCGGGCATCAGGTCGGCGGTGAATTGGACCCGCTTGGCATCCAGTCGCAGCGCGGCGCCGAGCGCCCGGATCATCAGCGTCTTGGCGGTGCCGGGTACGCCTTCGAGGAGCACGTGACCGCCGCACAGCAGCGCGGCGAGAAGGCCGTTGACGACGCCGTCCTGGCCGACGACGACCTTGCCGACCTCGGCGCGGATGCGGGCCAGGGCGGCACGGGCGTCGTGGCTGCCTGGTTGCGGCTGCGCGGGCAATACGGCGGCGTCGGTCATGATCGGTCCATCCCGGATACGAGAGCGGTCGGTGAGTCTGTCACAGGTGTGGCGGCGGTGGCGAGGCGGCCGAGAAGGTCGTCGAGGCGGGCGACGGCGGCGACCAGGTCCTCGTTGCCTGATGGCTGTTCGGTGTGGAGGATCGCGTCGACCGTGTCGCGGGACAGACCCGACCGGGCAGCGGCGGCGTCGCATACCGCGTCGGCGGGGGTCCCGTCAGGCAGGCCCAGCAGCGCGGGCAGGCGCTTCACGGCGTCGGCGCGCAGTGTCGCCAAGGCCGCGGCGGGTTGGCGGGCCCGGCGGTAGAGCCGGCCCCGGCCGGAGACGGTCTCCCGGGCTTTCGCCGTGACCGGCAGTGGTTCAGCCACCGGCGGCCCGAACCGGCGGGCGGCCGCGGCGGCGAGCAGCAGCAGCATCAGCATCAGCATCCCGAGCACCGTCCATGCCCATCCGGGCAGCAGGAACGCGATCGATCGGACGGTGTGCTGGCCGTCCGGTGGCGGGGCGTCCGGCGGGTTGAACGGGTTGGTGACGGCCGACCCGACGGGCGGTTCGGCTTGCTGGCGGTGGTTGTCCAGCCACACCACGCTGTCGTGGGCGGACAGCAGATTGACGGTGAGGGCACGGTTGCCGTAGTCGCCGATATGGTCGTTGCGGAACGGCTCCGCGGAGCCGACCAGCCAGATGTCGGCGCCGGCGAACCAGACGACCGAGCCGTGGTAGCAGCTCGCCGCGAGGTCGGCCGCGACGTACCGGTGCCGGTCGGTGGCGGCGCGGCCGGCACCGGTGGCCTCGGGGGCGGTGCAGCCGGCCGCCGCCGGATAGGTCACCCAGCGGTCGTCGACTTTGTCGACAGGAAGGTCGGTGTTGCCGAGAGTGGCCGCCGACGGGTCGACCACGACCAGGCGGGTGGTGGCCGGCAGCGTCGTCCACGCTTCGGGGGTGAATTGGTTCAGCAGCGACGGCGCCGGGATGAACAGCGTGGTGTCGCCGGCGCGGGCCCAGGTAAACGCGGTGTCGATGTCGGCGGTATTCCGGATCGCCACGCCGGCCGCGCGCAGTTCACCGGCGAGGTCGGCGGCGCCGATGCCGGCGCTGCTGGCCGGGCTCAGGTAGTTGCCGTCGGTGACGTCCGGCTGGTCCAGCGCGTGCACGATGATGATGCCGGCGATGGTGAGCACGGCGGCGGCGACCGGAATCAGCAGCCGGTGAAAGCGGCGCAGGAACCGGCCGAACGCTTTCATGCCACACCCGCCAGCCCAGCCGCCCCGGCGGCGGTCACTGCGGCCGCGACCTGGGCGGCCAGCGCCCGCATCCGCTCGTCGTGCGCGGCCCCGGCCGGGCGCTGGCCGTACCAGATGTCGGAGAAGATGCGGCCGGCTTCGCCCAGCGGTACTCCCATCGCGGGCGTAGTGGCGGCCGCGGCGGCGACGAGTTCGGTCACGGTCCAGTCCGGATGATGTCCGACGATGCCGCGATCGACGAGGTCGCGGACGATCGCCCGGAGCCGCTCGCGTACCGCCTCGGCGTACCGGCCGGCCGCGGCGTACCTGTCAGCCAGGTCGGCGAACTCGCCGGCGGTACGGTCCGGCAGCACGTCGTCATCGGGTTCCGGCTCATCGGCGTCTTCGGTGTCGTCGGTGTCGGTGCCGGACCGTCGGTGGCGCCGCCACCGCGACGGGTGCAGCGCCCGGACCATCCCGGCGATACCGGCGACGGCCCGGCGGATCGCCGCGGCCAGCGCGGCTAGCCCGCCCCGCCGGGGCAGCCAGCGCGGCCAGAAGTGCCAGCCGAGCCCGGCCAGCGCACCGGCCACCAGGATCACCACGAACAGCAGCCACGGGCCGAAGACGTTGACTGCGGCCGCGGCGGCGCGGTCGGCCAGCCGGATCATCGGGGCACCGCCAGCGCTGATTCCAGCGGCTGCCCGGCGCGCGCGGCCCGGCCGATGCTGATGTCGAGGCCCTCGGTGCGGATGCGGGTCTGCAGGTGCGAGGACGCGTCGATACCGGCGATGGTGGCGTAGACCAGCGCGTTCAGCGCGATCCACAGGACCCAGTCGATGACCGTTATCGCGGTGCCGGAGGTGATCTGCAGCAACGTACCGACCGCCGCGCCGCCCCCGGCTACGGACACCAGCAGCCGCACCAGCAGCCACGGCAGGTACGCGACCAGCCGGGCCCGCCCGGCCAGCCAGCCCCGGCCGGCCAGCCGGATCGAACGGCCGAACAGCCGGACCGGGTTAGGCAGCCGTCCCCGGTGATCCGGCGTACCGCCGTCGACGACCAGCGTCGGTATCGCCAGCGCGCTGATCATGAACCACGGCAGCCACAGCACCCCGGCGGCGGCGAACGTCGCGGACGCGACCGCCCCGGTCACCACGCCGGTGACCAGCACTGACGGCCAGCGGCGGCGCAGCCTTACCGGGCCGGCCGCGGCCAGGTCGGCGGCCCCGTCGGCGGTAAAGGCGTCGAGGATCGAGATGATGAACGCCTCGGTGCCCATTCCCGCGGCGAGGAACAGCCAGATACGCCCAAAATGGCCGGTGACATCGCTGAACCCGTTCAGCGGGACCCCGTACGCGGCCCATCCCGCGTGCAGCGCGGCACGCTCCAAGGCGGCGAGCAGACCCGCTACCGCGAGTACCCAGGGCCGGTGCCGCAGCACGACCACCCCGGCGTCGAGGACCTCGCCGAAGGTGAGCGGGCGCAGCGGGAACTCCGCGCTCATCGCGACGCACCTCCGGGCGGCTCGGGAGTCGGCACATGCACCCGCGCACTGTGGGATCGGGTGTGCCGCTCATACTGGCATGCCGCGCGCCGCCGCGGGTGCCGACGGTTGCATGAACCTGGTTAAGCTGATCGTCCATGGGAACCGACGCCGCCACCAACCCCGCGACCCAGCAAGGCGCCGCCGACGGCGGCGCCGCCCGCCCATGCGTCTACTGTGGCCGGCCGGTACCGCAGCGGGGCAGCGCCGGACGGCCGTTCCGGTACTGCCGAGACAACGACGGCGAATGCCAGCGCAACGCCCGCAACGGCCGGATGCGCGAACGCAACGCGCCCGGGCTGGCCGGCCAGGTCGCCCGCGCGTGGGAACTCGTCGAACGCATGGAACTGGCCTCGGCCACCCTCGCCGACGCGCTGCACTCCGAACTGAGCCCGGCCGGAGTTGAACGGCAGACCGCCCAGGTCCGAGCCGAAGCCGCTCAGCACGTCGCCGCCGCCCACGCCGAACGCGACGACGCTCGCCGGGAAGTCGAGGCGGCCCGCGCCGAAGCCGCGCGCCTGCGGGACAGCCGCGACCGGGACCACGCCGAAGCCGCCGACCTGCGTGACCGGCTCGACCGGCTCACCGCCGAAACGACGACGCTGCGCACCGAGGTCGCCACCCGCACCAGCGAACGCGACGAGGCACGGGCGGCCGCCGGCGCCGAGGCGGCGCTACGCGCCGAGGCCCAGGCCGCCCGGGACGCCGCAGCCGCGCGCCGCGACGAGGCGATCGCCACCGCCGAGCAGCGGGCCGCCGCAGCCGACGCCGCCGAACGGGACCGGGCCGCCGCCACCGCCGAGCGTGACCGCGCCGCCGCCGCGGCCGAGGCGGCGGTACGCGAACGTGACACCGCCACCGCCGCGGCCACCGCCGCGGAGGCAGCCAGTCAGGCCGCCCGCGCCGAAGCCGCCCGCCTGGCCGCGGCGCTCGCCGACGCGGAGACCGCCGCGGCCGCGGCCCGGCAGCGCCTCACCGACACCGAAGCCGCCGCCACCGCAGCCGCTTCCGAACGGGACCGGGCCGGATGGGAACGCGACGCGGCCCGTACCGAGGCCGACGCGGCCCGCGCCGAAGCCGCCACGGCCAGGGAAACGTCCGCGAGCCTGCGCACCGACCTGGCAACGGCCACCGCGGAACTGGCCGCCGCCAACCAGCTCGTGGCCCGTCTCACCGCCCAGATCGACACGCTGACCGGCGCCCTGGCCGGGCAGCCACGGCCGTGAACCGGCCCGGTCCGGCGCTCGCCGCCGGCCTCCTGGCAGCCGCCGCGGCCCTGGCCGGCTGCGGCAATCCTCCGACCGGAGCCGTGGCCGGGCTGCTCACCTATGCCGGAGGCCCGGCGCCGATCACGCCGCGGACCAGCCCACCGACCATGCCCGGGACCATCCGGATCCGCCGGGACGGCATCCTGGTGCGGTCGTTCGCCACCGGCGGGCGGTTCACCGTCCGGCTCGTGCCCGGCCGCTACCGGATCTCCGAGGACCGCCTGGGCTGCGCCACCACGGTCGACGTCCGGGCCGGTGAAACGGTCACCGCCACCCTGATCTGTTCGATACCTTGATCTGTTCGATCGAGTGACCATTCCCACAGATCCCGCTACGCACGGGTAATGAAACACTGTGCACATGTCCCGCTACGTGCAGGCCGCCCCGGAGCTTCCCGACCCGTACACCTCCGACACCGTCGCCCGGTCGTACCTGGACCGCTATCTGACCGGCGCCGCCAGGGCCGACGCCCACCAACGGCTCGGCGCGCTCGGCGCCGACGTGGTCACGACGCTGCGTGCCGCCCACACCGACGCGGAAACCAACCCGCCGGTGCTACGCCAGTTCGACGGGTGGGGGCGCCGGATCGACCGGGTGGAAACCGCGCCTGGCTGGGAGGCGCAGCGCGCCGCCGCCGCCCGCCACGCCGTCGTCGCGCTGCCCTACCTACCCGAGGCCGACCGGTTCGGCGCCACCGCCCGCGTCGTCCAGCACGCGTTGTTGCACATCTACGGGGCCGAGTCAGCGACGTTCTCCTGCCCGGTGGCGATGAGCGACGGCGCCGCCGCGCTGCTGTCCCGGCCCGACATCGACCCGGACGTGCGCGCGGCGTGGCTGCCCCGGCTGATATCGACCGATCCGGACACGGCGATCTGCAGCGGGCAGTGGATGACCGAATCCCAGGGCGGCTCGGACATCAGCCGCTCCACCACCACCGCCGAGCAGACCAGCAGCGGCTGGCGGCTGAGCGGCGAAAAGTGGTTCTGCTCCGCCGCCGACTCGGCGATGGCGATGGCGCTGGCCCGTCCCGCCGGCGCCGACGGCGGCAGCCGGACCCTGGCACCGTTCGTCGTGCCCCGCTACGCGGCCGACGGCTGGTCACCCGCGCCCGGGCTGACGTTGCACCGGCTCAAGGACAAGCTCGGCACCCGCGCCGTGCCGACCGCGGAGATCGGCCTGGACCGGGCCCAAGCGTTCCCGGCCGGTGACCCGCACACCGGCGGCCTGCGCCGGATGATGACGCTGGTGGTCATCACGCGGCTGCACAACGCCGCGGCCGCCGCCGGTGGGATGCGGCGCGGCCTCGACTACGCCACCGCGTACGCCACCAGGCGCCAGGTCGCCGGCGGCCAGCTGATCGACAACCCGCTGCACCGCGCGACCCTCGCGCAACTGGCCGTCGAGGCCGAGGCCGCCTACGCGCTGACCGCCCACGCGTTCTGGCTGCTCGGCCTCACCGAGGCTGACGGTGACGCCGGTGCCGCCGCCGAGTTGCGGCTGGTCGCCCCGCTAGCCAAGATCGCAACCGGCAAGGCCGCGGTGGCGTCGGCCAGCGAATACCTGGAGTGCTTCGGCGGCGCCGGCTTCGTCGAGGACACCGGCATCCCCCGCCTGCTCCGCGACGCACAGGTGCTGCCCATCTGGGAGGGCACCACAAACGTACTGTCCGTCGACGTGGCCCGCGCACTGGCCGAGCACGACACCGTCAAGGCCTACCTGAGTCGCATCGACTCGGGCATCGACACGGCGGCGCACCTGCCCGGCGGTGACGTCGCCGCGGCATTGTTCAACGTCCGCCGCGATCTCGGCGCGGTGCTGCGCGAGCCGCCGCCACCCGCGGCCGCCCGCGACGTCGCGTTCCTGCTCGCCAACGCGCTGACCGGGGCACTGCTCGCCGAGCACGCCGCCCACGAGGCGGCCCACGGTGACCAGCACGCATCGACGGTGGCCTCGCTGTGGGCGGCCCGCCATCTCAACCGCGCCGACACGGGCGCGGCGGCCGGTGACGCCTTCGGCGCCGTGATGCGCCGCTAACACTTGTTCGTGAACTGCGTGGCTGGTCCGCGGCGTCCGGCGCGCTGCCTCGCCCGCGCCGACAGTTCAGCAGGCACCCCAGACATTGACCGGACCGTCTGCCAAATTCCGGACGCCGCGGGCCGGACCGGCACTGTGAACCGGCCAAAGGCGGGGCTGCCCAAGACAACTCGATCGCCGATCATCCAAGATTGACAATGGGCTTGGGACAGAACCTACTGATGTCTGGTGACAAAGGAAGGTGCGCGGAGGTGGCAGTCGAGAGCAGTGACCGGCGAGGCGTGCGGGACCAGCGCGTGGACCAGGATCGCGCGGATGACCAACAGCGTGGCACCGACGGCGGCCTGACCACGCAGGAGGCCGCCGCCCGGCATGACCGCTACGGACCCAACGCGATCGCGGAGCACCACCGAAACGTCGTCGTGGAACTGCTGTCACATTTCTGGGGTCCCATCCCATGGATGATCGAGGCCGCGCTGATCCTCACCGCGGTCACCGGCCGGTACCTGGACTTCGGGATCATTTTCGCGCTACTGGCCCTCAACGGCGGGGTGGGGTTCTGGGAAGAGCATCAGGCCACCAGCGCGATCGCCGCGCTCAAACAGCGCCTGGCCACCCAGGCCCAGGTAAAGCGAGACGGAGCGTGGGTCACCGTCGCCGCCGCCGAACTCGTCCCCGGTGACCTGGTCCGCGTGGGGCGGGGGAGATCGTGCCCGCCGACTGCCTGGTCGTCGGCGGTGACGGTGAGGCCGACGAGTCGGCGCTGACCGGCGAGTCACTGCCAGTCGCCAAACAACCCGACGATCCGGCCTACTCCGGCTCAGCTCTATCACGCGGCGGCCTGGTACTTCGAGTGCTGGCCATCGGAACCGGTACCCAGTTCGGGCGCACCGCCGAACTGGCCGGCCGGCAGGCGCCGCAAAGCCACTTCCAGCGCGCAGTGATCAGCATCGGCAAGTATCTGATCATCCTCGCCGTCGCACTCGTCCTGGTGATCGTGGTGGTATCGCTGCTGCGCGGCGACGACCTGCCCGACACGCTCGAATTCGCACTAGTGGTGCTGATCGCGTCAATCCCCGTGGCCTTACCCGCCGTGCTGTCGGTCACCATGGCCGTCGGCGCCCGGTACCTGGCCCGGCGTGAAGCCGTGGTCAGCCACCTACCCGCCATCGAGGAGATGGCCGGTGTCGACGTGCTGTGCGCCGACAAGACCGGCACCATCACCCGCAACGAACTGGCCATCGCCGATGTCGCCGTCCTCGCGGCCGGCGAGGACGAACAACGGGTCCTGCTCGACGCCGCGCTGACCACCGAACGCGACAACCCCGACCCCGTCGACCAGGCCATCCTCACCCGGATCGGCACCGAGCACCTGGACGGCTGGCAGATCGTCGAGTTCACGCCATTCGACTCAAGCCGCAAGTACACCAGCGCGCGTGTCCAGAACCCCGACGGCACGCGATACCAGGTCGCCAAGGGCGCCGTTCAGGCCATCCTGAGCCTCGCCGACGCCGACGGCACCACCCACATCGGCAGCCGAGTCTCGGCGATCACCACACGACTCGCCGAAGGCGGCCACCGCGCGCTCGCCGTGGCCCGCTCCGACGACGACTCCGGCCAATGGCAGATCACCGGCGTACTGGGCCTGCAAGATCCGCCCCGCGCCGACTCTCGCCAGACCCTCACGGAGGCGGCCCGCCTCGGCGTGGAAGTCAAAATGGTCACCGGCGACCGCAAAGAGATCGCCCGCGAGATCGCCAGCGACGTCGGCCTGGGCGCGAACATCCTCGACGCCGACCGGGTCCAGGACCTCGACGGTGAGCCACTGGCCCGCGCCGTCGAAAACGCCGACGGGTTCGCCCAGGTGGTACCCGAAGACAAGTACCGCATCGTGCGGGCCCTGCAAGGCCGCGAACACATCGTGGGCATGACCGGCGACGGCGTCAACGACGCCCCCGCGCTGCGCCGCGCCGACGCTGGCATCGCCGTGTCCGGCGCCACCGACGCCGCCCGCGCCGCCTCCGACATCGTGCTGCTCGCCCCCGGCCTGTCCACCATCGTCGAAGCGATCCACCGCGCTCGCGAGGTCTTCCGGCGGATGAAGAACTACGCCATCTACCGGATCACCGAGACTCTTCGGGTCGTCGGATTCGTCACCGCGGCGATCCTCGCCTTCGCACTGTTCCCGATCACCCCGATCCAGGTCGTGCTGCTCGCCATCCTCAACGACGCGGCAATCCTGTCCATCGCCTACGACCGGGTCCGGCCGTCATCTCGCCCGGAGCGCTGGGACCTGGCCGAGGTCCTCTCGGTCGCCGCCACCCTCGGCCTGACCGGGATGATCTCCACCCTCGCGCTGCTCTGGGCCGCCCACGTGCCGCTCGACCTCGGCGACGCGCAGTTACGCACCCTGATTTACCTGAAACTGTCGGTCAGCGGCCACCTGACCGTCTTCCTCGCCCGGACCCGCGGCCCGTTCTGGTCATACCGTCCCTCGTGGATCCTGCTTGGCGCGGTGATCGGTACCCAGATCCTCGCCACCGTCATCGCCCTGACCGGGTTCCTCATGGAGCCCATCGGCTGGAACCTGGTCGGCCTGGCCTGGTCCTGGGCAATCGTGGAGTTCCTCCTGCTGGACCCGATCAAACTGCTCACCTACCGGGTCCTGGAACGACGCGGGCTCGCCGCCGGCGAAATGAAGTGACCCTACGCGCGGTGGCCGGCCCGATCAGCGGCGGCCACGTGCTCGCGCACCCCGACTCGCACGTACTGGCGCTGCCGTCATCATTGGTGAACAGGTAGAGCGCCCGGTTCGCCTGATCAACCAGTACCTGATGGCCGTCGATCGTGGCGATCTGCACCCGCACGCCGGCCGACGGGGTGACCGGTGCCGGGCCGCCCGGACCCGTCGATGACGGTAGCGGCTCCGGCGAACCAGACGGCGATACCGATAGAGAGCCGAACGGCAAAGCCCGCGGCCCCGACGCGCTAGCCGGAACCGGCCAGCCGCCACCGGAATTCACACACGGCACCCACCCGGCGTCGGATCACCGCGACTGCACGGCGCACCAACACTTCCGCGAACACGAATCGTAGGAGCCCGACCCCGGCACCGGCCCGACAACCACCGACAGAGAAACACCAATCGCGCACCCCGCGGCAATCAAGCGACTGACACGGCGGCCAGGCCGGACATCACAACGCCCCGAGGACCAATGGTCCCCGGGGCGACTAAAACGACGGAACCGGCTAATCCAGACACACAGGTCCGATCAGCCAGCACCGCCCGGAATCGCGCTACGCCCGGCCGCGCAGCGTCCGAACCTCCTGCAGCCGCTCGGCAAGAATGTCGTCGAGCTCCGCGATGCTGCGACGCTCCAGCAACATGTCCCAGTGAGTCCGCGGCGGCTTGACCTTCTTCTGCTCCGGCTCGCTGCCGTCAACCAGACGCGCGACGCTGCCGTCGAACTTGCACTCCCACGTGATCGGCACCTCCGCGTCGACCGCGAACGGAACCTCGAACTGGTGCCCCTTGGCACACAGGTAATCGCGGGTCTGGCGCGGAGCCAGCTCGGTGTTGCGGTCGGACTCGTAGCTCACGGCTCCGAGGCGGCTTCCGCGCAGCATGCGCTCGCCCATGATCGGCTATCCCCTCCGGGTCGTTTGAAGAGTCGGACGTTGGATGTAACGAACTGACACGGGCGACGATTCCCACCAGCGCACGGTCGCCAGACAATACCGCCTCACAACCCGTCACCGCCCGAAGATCGCCCCGCAGTCGCCGACAAGAGTAACCGGAACGGACCCAGTACCGCCCACCGGGCACGCCTCAGCGCGGGTCGATAATCTCACCCTCGACCACCTCACCCGCACGCGACGATCCCGACGTGTACCCAGACCCAGCAGACCCGGCCGGCGCCTGCGGCCCGCCAGAGGCCCGCGGCTGCCCCACCTTCACCCGCACCCTGCGCGGCCCAAACAGATCACCCATCGCCGCCGACGGCAACCGCCGGCCGGCCAAACCGGCCACCCCGCGCCCCGCCAGTGACCGGACCGGCGGCACGAACAACAGCGCACCCACCACACCCGACACGAACCCCGGCAGCACCAGCAACACCGCACCGAGCAAGCCCACCACCGACCGGGTCAGGTGCGGGCCGGGCCGGTCCCCCGCGCGCGCGACGGCCTCGAACCGGGCCCAGGCCCGGACCCCCTCGCGCTTCAGCACGAAACCGCCGACCAGCGACACCACCAGCAACAGCAGCAACGCCAGCCCGAAACCGATCAAGTGCCCCACCAGCACCAACACGACCACTTCAAGAGCCAGCGTCAACAACAACACCAGCGGCACCACACGCACCCGCATGACCAACCTCCCCATCAGCGGAGCGCACCTCCGCCCGGCGAGGACCTAACGCCCCACCGTCTTACGCAACGTCTCCACGCGCGACCGCGTTCCCCAAATCGTCACCCGCCACAGCGCCTCCCGGACGATCGACCCGCTCATCTTGCTCATGCCGCGCTCCCGCTCGGCAAACGTGATAGGAACCTCGACCAGCCGGAACCCGCTACGGTACGCACGCCACGCAAGGTCAACCTGAAAGCAGTACCCCTGCGAGGCCACCGCATCCACATCGACCTTCTCCAGCACCGCCATCCGATACGCGCGATAACCGCCGGTCGCATCCTTGACCGGCATTCCCAGCGCCAGCCGGGTATACAGGTTGCCGCCACGCGACAGGACCAGACGATGCAACGGCCAGTTGATCACCGTCCCCCCGCGCACCCACCGCGATCCCAGAGCCACATCGGCGGTACGCAGCGCATTGAGCAACGCCGGCAGCTCCTCCGGCGCATGCGAACCATCGGCATCCATCTCCACGGCCGCGTCGTAACCGCGCTCCCGGGCCCACCCGAACCCGGCCACGTACGCCGCGCCCAGGCCCTGCTTACCCGGCCGATGCAGCACATGCACGTGATCATCGGAGCCGGCGATCTGATCGGCCAGCACCCCGGTGCCGTCCGGGCTGCTGTCATCCGCGATCAGCACATGCACCTCGGGCACCGCCTTGCGGACACGCCCGACGATCAACTCGATGTTGTCGATCTCGTTATACGTGGGGATGATCACCAGGACCCGACCGACGCCCGGGTATCCATCGCCGCTTCCGGGCTTGTCGGTCATGCCTGATCCCCCATAGTCGTCGTCCGTGCCCGGCGCCGCAGCACAACGGCACCCACCAGAACCGCCAGCGCCAGCGCCGACGCCACCAACTCCGGCCACTCGCCGAGGTCGGTAGCAAGCGTACGTTGCGTACCCAGCCGAAGCTCACGGAGCTGCGTCGAAGCGACATTGAAACCAGTCGCGTCATGTACCCGGCCGGCCGCGTCAACAAATCCCGAGATTCCAACGGTCGACACCATCAGCCCGTCACGACCGTGCTCGACCGCCCGCAACCGCACCATCGCCAGCTGCTGCCTCGCCTCGGCGGTGTTGAAGTCGGCGTTGTTCGTCTGCGTCGTCAGCAGCTGTGCACCGTCGATCACGTTGTGGCGGACGATGTCGTCATAGGCCACCTCGAAACAGATGGCGTCCCCGATGGTCGCCACCCCCATGTCCAGGACGCCCGGCTTATGGCCGGCAACGAAGTCCGACCGAACCAGATCGACCCGCTTGGAGATCTTGCGCGCCAGGCTGCGCAACGGAACGTACTCCGCGAACGGCACCGGATGCTGCTTGACGTACAGCGCTCCCGGCCCCGAGCCCGGCCACCACACGATGGCCGCGTTCCGCGCATTCGCACCCGGACCCTCCAGCACCGCGCCCACCAGGATCGGTGCTTTGATCCGGGTGGCCGCCAGGCTGATCGCCGCGGCCGCGTCCGCGTTACCCGGATCATCGGCAATCAACGGGTCGATGTCGCTGGAATTCTCCGGCCAGATCACCAGATCCGGCTGCGTCGCGGTGCCCGCCGCGACCTGCTGCGCCAGCGCAAGCGTCGCCCGCACATGATTGTCCAGCACGGCCCTCCGCTGGGCGTTGAACTCCAAACCCAGGCGCGGCACGTTGCCCTGCACGATGGCGACGTTGACCGTCCGGCCGTTCGGGGTGCTCGTCGGCACCGCCAGACCTACGACGAACACGGCCAGCGCGCCAGCCACCGCCAGCACCGGTCGCCGGGTCACCCGGCGCTCGGCGAGTACCCGCCACGCCGCCGCGGCAATAAGGCCACCGGCCAGCGCCACCACGAAGCTGACCAGCGGCGCACCACCAAGTACCGCGTATCGCAGCGTCGGCGCGCCCGCCTGGCTGAACGCGAGCCGGCCCCATGGGAAGCCGCCGAACGGCGTGCGATCGCGCAACGCCTCCTGACCGACCCACAGCACGCCGGTGACCAGCGGCCACGACCAGCGCCACCGGTTCACCACCGGCGTGACGAGGGCGGCCGCGGCGCCGAGCAAGGCGAAGTAGAACGTCTCCAGACCGGACAACAGCAGCCAGGCCAACGGGCCGCCGACGATCTGAGTCCAGGTCAGCAAAGGTGCGAACAGCGTGAACCCGGCCAGCGCCCCGAGCCCGAAACCACCGGCCAGCGTGCGGCCGCGAATCGCCAGCGCGAAGAGGGCCACCCCCACCGGAGCCAGCCACCACTGATTGGGCAGCGGGAATGACGCCAGCAGCGCACCACCGCTGGCTACAGCGGCGGCCACGCCCCACCATGCACCGATTCGGGCGGGCGGCGACGCTGGCAACGGCGTCTCGATCTTGGGCTCACTATCCGTCACGGTCATCGGCGAATCACCGGTCCACTCTGCCGCATCCCGCTGAGATTTGGAAAACGCCTGGCTAACGATCACATCAAGTGATCACTCGTGGGTGAAATCCGGTGCCCCGGTTGGCCGACGGCACCGGATGGCCGGCGACGGCACGCCGCCGGTGCCCGAGGTCAACATGCCCGTGAGCAGCGAGAACACGCCGGGAGGCGAGGTAGTTTGTCGGTGCCGCGAAGCGGCGCGTTTCTGGGGTCTGGAATATGTCACTTCCGGTAGGCCGTCCTAGGACGGTTTTTTGGAATCATGCCGCCATGGACACCTGGGAACACAGCGGCCGCCTATACGGGTACGCGTCGTTCCACCCGCACACCGAGGACGGCTGGGCATTCGAGCTGTCCGCGCTCGGCCGCACCAACCGGGCGTACCTCGGTGTCATCGTGCCGGACCCGGCATCGCAGCCGGCCCGGATCGCTCCGCGGCACGCCGACCCGGCGACCGCGTTCGTGCGCTGGGATGACGGCATGCTCCCCTGGCCGCTGGTGCGGGAGCTAGCGAGTCGCGCCGCAGGCGCCTTCGCGCCGACGAGCATGCGTGTTCTCGGCACCATCGACCGCGCTCGCAACCCGTGGCGGTACGGCGAGCGTCAGTTCGAATGCAACTCGTTCTACTTCGGCGAGCACGACTCGTGGTGCTACGAGCTGTACGAATTGCACGTGCCGGGAAACGACTTCGTGGATGTGAAGATCCCGGACCGGCAGCCCGGTGCCGGGCCATTCGTCCCATACCCCGCCGACCGCGCCGTGTTCATCGGCCACGGCGGCAGCACCCTCCCCTGGCTGGTCTTCGCCCACTTCATCGGACGGCTGGACGCCTCCGGCGACCTGATCTACGACCGCTGACGTCCTGATCCCCGCCCGGCGCGGCAGGCGGGTCCAGCGCGGAAATGGAATCGGGGCCACGACCGTACGGCCGTGGCCCCGAGCTCCCAGGCCCGCTTCGGCACGAACCGATCCGCTGACCCGGCGACCTTCGGACCGACCGCGGACGAGCTGGCTGCGCGCTCGCGATCGTTGTCTACTGGCCTCGCGCCAGGCGAATCACCATCGTGTGTCTGTGCCCGTACCGCCCCGCCGACCCCCGCTCGCTGATCCTGGCCGGGAGACGTCAGGTTGATCGTCGTGCGGTCAGCGAGTGAAGAGGCGCTCGGGCGACAGTCTTGAATCGAAGCTGGACCAGAGAACGGTACGCGCGATTGGGGGGTTGCTGTCAACGGGTTGGCGACAACCAAAATCACCACAGCGGCGTGTCGCACCGGGCGTGTTGGTCACGTCCCGATTGAGCGTCCGATCAACCGAGGCGTTGCCGACGTAAAGTCACTGATCAGACACGGTAAGTAAATGTCGCCGTAGCAATTCCACCGCAATGTCCGGATAGTCAGATGCCAGCAAACCGGCTGGGGCAAGGACGTACGACCGATCCACCAGCGCACGCGCTTGCCGCGGCAACGGCCAGCCGCCGGACAGATCGGACAGTACGGATCCGAGGACCTCGTCCTCGCCACCGGCCGGAGCGAACCGCAGCACCCCGCCGGACCCGATCATCAAGCGCACGGCCCGCAGATCCTTGCGAGCCGTGCCGCCCGGCTCGCCCCGGGCATGGCGGCGCACCGCGACGGTCGCCGCGAGGGAGGCTATCCGCAGATCGTCGCGCTCGTCCGCCGCCGTCGAGGGCAGGAACCCGGGATCGGCCACGCGGAGCGGCGGCGGCATCGGCGAGCCCGGCGGGGACCGGGAGCTTCTCGACGCGGGCCGCTTCGATGACCCCGGTGGCACTCCACCGCATGCCCAGGTCGCCTTCGACGGTTCGACTGCGCCACAGCGTCCCGGCCACGTCGGCGCGCGGCCCGTCGGCCTGCTCCGGATCCGGATTCAGGACCGAATAGACGTCGGTGGTGGCGCCACCCACGTCGATGACCACCAGGTCGCCGGCCAGGTGATCGGCGAGCACCTCGACACCGGCCAGCACCAGATCCGGCGTCGCGCCGCGCACCAGATCAACGAACCGGCGGCCGCGCGAGAGCCGCTTGCCACCGATCACGTGCTTGAGGAACACCTCGCGGATGGCCAGCCGGGCCGGCATCGGATTGAGCACACCGATCCGGGGCAGCACATTGTCGGTAGCCACGAACGGCACCCCGCGCGCGGTCAGCGACTCGCAGACGTCCTCCCGCGCGTCAACGTTGCCGGCCACCACCACCGGAATCCGGATCCGGGCGGTGGCCAGCCGCCGGGCGTTGTGCCGCAGGACCTCGTCATCGCCACCGTCGGTACCACCGACCAGCAGGATCACATCCGGCCGCGCTGCCCGCAGGGCGCCGATGCCGGACGTATTCAGCGGACCGGCGGCCACGTGCACCACCCGCGCGCCGGCCGACAGGCCGACCCGGTGACCGGCCTCGGCGGTCACCAGCGACTCGTAGCCGACCACCGCGAGGCGCAGCCCGCCGCCCGCGCTGGAGCACAGGTACACCGGCGCCCCGGTGTACCCGCCGATCGCCGCGTCCAGACCGTCGAGCACGTCAGTGCCGACCGTCGTCGGATGCGACGCCCGGGCCACCAGGTCTCCGGTGCCGACGTCGACCACCGACACCTTGGTGAACGTCGAACCGACGTCAGCGCAGACGACCAGGTCACCCATGATGCGAGCCTCCGTTCAGGCCGCGGGCGGGACCACGACGGTACCGGTGGCGGTGACCGCGACGATCGGCTCGTCGAGCACCACGGCGGCCGATGCCGGTCCGTTACCGGCCGATGACAAGGCATCTGCAACACCGGCGGCACCGCGGCACACGACCCGGCAGGCGAAGTCCATCACCCGGCTGCGGGTGCCCACCCTGACCACGGTCGCGGTGATCTCCAGAACGTCGCCGGCCATCATCGGTGCCTTGAACTGCACGTCGGAGTAGGAGGCGAACAAGCCTTCGTCGCCGTCGGTGCGGATGCACGCCTCGGTCGCCACGTCGCCGAACAGGCCGAGCGCGTACGCGCCGTCGACCAGGTTCCCGGCGTAGTGAGCGTGGGAGTAGGGCACGTATCGCCGGTGCGTGACGACGAGGCCAACACGCGGGTCGGTCATGGGTGTCAGGCCGCCTTCTTCTTGTTGGTGATCAGGGCATGGACGAGGTACGAGGCGACCTCGCGAGGGGTGGTGCCGCGGCCGAAGATCCGGTCCACGCCGAGTTCGGCGGCCATCATCTCGTCGAACCGGGGGCCGCCGACCACCAGCAGCGGGCGCCGGTCGGCCGGCATCGCCTCCCGGAACGCCGCCGTCATCTCCCTGGTGTTGTGCAGGTGCGCATCGCGCTGCGTGACCACCTGGCTGACCAGCACCGCGTCCGCCTTCTCCTGGCGCGCGGTCTCGACCAGCTCGGGAACGCTGACCTGCGCACCCATGTTGACCACCCGCAGTTCCCGGTAGTACTCCAGGCCTTTCTCGCCGGCGATGCCCTTGACGTTCAGGATGGCGTCGATGCCGACGGTGTGCGCGTCGGTGCCGATGCAGGCGCCGACGACGACCATCTTCCGGCGCATCTTCTGCTTCACCAGGGTATTGATCTCCTTGGCCGCCGAGCATCGGGAAGTCCCGCTCGGCAACCACCACCTGCGACACGTCGACCAGGTGGTTGACCGAGCCGTACACCACGAAGAAGGTGAAGCCCGTCACCCATCGCCTTCGAGTGCACGACCATCGCCGGATCCAGGCCCATCTTCGCGGCCAACTGCAGCGCGGCACCTTCGGCACGCTTGTCGGCCGCGATCGGCAGCGTGAAGCTGAGCTGCACCATGCCGTCACCGGTCATGTCGCCGTACGGCCGGATGATCTTCTTCTCCGCCGCGGCGGCTGTCGTGCCGTTCACTTCGCCGCCTCCAGGATCTCGGTCGCCGGGTTGTAGTAGCCGTCCTCGTGTCTGGCCACTCCGTCAAGGCCTTTGCCCCGGTCGGCCGGCCGCTTCATGATGCCGAAGGTTCCGTCGGCGATGGCGTTGAGCAGGGTGTCGTCGACGATGCGGTCCAGCAGGTCGACCGCCTCGTGAGCACCTGGTCGGCGCGTTGCTGGATGAACCCGCCCGGTGCCGGCGCGAAGTCCTCGTGCAGCCCGCCGCAGGCGTTGAGCACGTACCGGACGTTCTGCAGCGCGATGTCCCGGTCGGACAGCCACGGGGTCACCACCGCCTCGGTCATCATCCCGACCAGCAGGATGCCCTGCCCGGTAAGCGTGCCGGCCAGGTTGAAGAAGCCGTCGAGCAGGTTGCCCCGGAACACGTCGCCGGTCATGTGCTTGGTCGGCGGCATCCACTTGAGCGGCGCGTCCGGGAACAGTTCCCGGGCCAGCAGCGCGTGCGCCAACTCCAGCCGGAACGACTCGGGCAGGTCCGGGTTGATCTCGAACGCGTGGCCGAGGCCCATCTGCCAGTTCTCAAGCCCGGCCTCGTGCGCGAAGTACTCGTTGAGCAGCTGCGACACGGTGACCGTGTGCGCCGCCTCGACCGCGTCCGCGGTGGTCAGGTAGTTGTCCTCGCCGGTGTTGATGATGATCCCCGCGCGGGCGTGAATCTGCCGGGAGAACCGCTGGTCGACGAAGGTCCGGATCGGGTTGATGTCGCGGAACAGGATGCCGTACATCGAGTCGTTGAGCATCATGTCCAGCCGTTCCAGCCCGGCCAGGGTGGCGATCTCCGGCATGCACAGGCCGGACGCGTAGTTGGTCAGCCGGATGTAGCGCCCAGCTCCTTCGACGACTCGTCCAGCGCCGCCCGCATCAGCCGGAAGTTCTCCTGGGTGGCGTAGGTGCCGGCGAACCCTTCCCGGGTGGCTCCCTCGGGCACGTAGTCAAGCAGCGACTGGCCGGTGGATCGGATCACCGCGATGATGTCCGCGCCGGCCCGCGCCGCCGCCTGCGCCTGAGGGATGTCCTCGTAGATGTCTCCGGTCGCCACGATCAGGTAGATCCACGGCCGCTGCTTCGGGTCGCCGTGCCGCTTGACCATCCGGTCCCGGTCGGCCCGGCTGCGGTCGATGCGCTTGATGCCGGCCGCGACCGCCCGCCTGGCCGACCGCTTGGCGGCGGTCAGCGCGGCGCCGGACGGGACGGTGAACCGGACCGACCCGGCGGCGGCCTTCTGCGCCAGCACGGTCAGGTCCTCGATGCCCTCGCGCGCCATCGCGTCGAACGCCGGCACCGCGACCCCGTAGCCGAGACCCACGTCGGCTCGTACCGCGTCGACCAGCCGGTTCACCCACGGGATTCCATCCGGATCGGCCCCGGTCACGCCGGCCAGGCGCAGCACGGCCCGCTCAACCGAGACCGTGGTGTGGGTACGGGCCAGGTCGACGACCGGCTTGCCGGCCTTGCGGGCCAGAGTCCGGGCCTTGCGTACCAGCGCCGGGTCGAGCGCCAGCTTCTGCTGGCGGCGAGTGGTCGTCACGACTCCTCCACGTTGAAGATCTCGTTACCGTGCACCACGGTGCGACGGCAGGTGGGCAGTGCCGGGTCATCCTCACCCGGCGTCGAGGCGAGCAGTGACGGCAGGCCCCAACGGCCGCTGGACGACGTGCTCGCGGCCGGGACCGTGTCCCAGACCGCGAACGTGGCGTCCGCGCCCGGTGCCAGCACTCCGGCCGACGAGTGCACGGCACGCCATCCGCCGCGGGTGTGCGCGGCGAAGGCCGACTTCGCGCTGATCCGGTACGCCGGGTTGTGGTGGTTCGTCGCGGCCTTCACGGTGCCCCATGGGTCCAGCGGCGTGACCGGCGAGTCCGAGCCGAACGCGAGCGCGACCCCGACCCCGGCCAGCGCGCCGATCGGGTTCGACTCCAGCGAGCGGTCCAGGCCGAGGCGCTGGTCGTACATCTGGCCGGCTCCACCCCACAGCCGGTCGAACGCGGGCTGCATGCTGGCCACGATGCCGAACTCGACGAAGCCGGCGATCAGTGCCCGGTCGAGTATCTCGGCGTGCTCGACGCGGTGGCGGCGTTCACGGAGCGCGTCCACACCGACGTCGGCCGCGGCGATCCGGAACCCGGCGAGCACCTCGGCGATGGCGGCGTCGCCGATGGCGTGGAAGCCGCCCTGGATGCCGAGCCGGGTGCACTCGATCAGGTGCGCGCCGATCTGCGCGGCGGTCAGGTAGCCATGGCCACGGTGATCGGGCCCGGCCGAGCCGTCGGCCGCGTCCAGGTACGGCGTGCGCAGGTGCGCGGTCCGCGATCCGAGCGCTCCGTCGGCGTACAGGTCGCCGCCGGCACCGACGGCTCCGAGTTCGCGGGCTTTGACGGCCCCGCCCAGTTCGCCCCAGTACCCGTACACGTCCGGCATGCCGGGCTCCCGGCCGATGGCGAGCACGTTGGTGAAGTCGAACTCGTCGGACGTGCCGGGACCGCCGCACTCGTGAACGGCGGCGATGCCCAGAGCGGCGGCACGCCGCAGCGCGGCCCGCTGGGCGGCGTCCCGCTGGGCCGGTGAGATGACGCCCATGGCCATGCCCCGGACCACATGGTGCGCGTCGCGGCGCAGCCAGCCGGTGCCGGAGTACCCCGGTGTGCCGGCCGGGGTACGGGCGAGCAGCGCCGTCGACACCACCGCCGAGTGGACGCTCACCTGGGAAAGGTAGACGGAGCGGCCACCGCCGGCGCGGTCCAGTTCCGGGGCGGACGGCGGTGTCTGGTCGGCCCAGGTCGATTCGTCCCATCCGTGGCCGACGACCACCGCGTCCGCCGGCAGATCCGCCGCGTGGGCGGTGAGGAGGTCGAGCACGTCGCCGGCCGACCGGGTGCCGCTCAGGTCGAGGCCGAGCAGCACCACGCCGGTGTCGGTGGAGTGCACGTGGGCGTCGACAAACGCCGGTGTCACCAGCGCGCCGTCCAGATCCACGGTGCGGGCCACGCCGGCCGGAGCGTCGGCGTCGTCGCCGAGCCAGGCGACCTTTCCGTCGCGTACCAGCAATGCCGTGGCCCGGGGAACGGCGGCGTTGTAGACGCGCGCGTCGCGATAGAGGGTGTCCTGGGCACTGCGCGCGGAGGTGGGGGTGTCGTCCATGCCGATCAGTTTGCCGCCTCGCCCGCCGGAGCCGCCGACGGTCCCGTCTCGGCAGCGGACAGCCGCGCCTGGAACAGGGCCCGGACCGCCGGATCCGACCGCAGCAGGCTCATGGCGTAGTCGGCATGCCCGGGGACGTACCCGTTGCCGATCAGCATGGTCACGTCGGCGGCCAGGCCCTCGGCACCGAGCGCGGCGGCGGCGAACGAGGTGGCCATCGAGAAGAAGATGACGGTGCCGCCGTCCGCGGTGGACAGGATGCTGCCGTGTTCGCAGCCGGGCACGTCAACGCAGACCACGGTCACGTCGGCCGGGGCGCCGAGCGCCTTGGTCACCGCCTCGGCCAGCGCGACCGGATCGCGGGCGTCGGCGAGGGCAACCTCGTCGGCCAGGGCGACGTCGCGGAGCCGCTGCGCCTCCGCGGCCACCGGCACCACTCCGGCGGTACGGGCGGCGCCGGCTTGCCGGGCCGCGGCCAGCGACAGCGAGCCGCTCTTGCCGGCACCGCCGATGACGGCGACCTTCGGATCGGTGTACTGGCGGACCACGCGCGCGGTCAGCGCCGGTGCGCCGCACACGTCGAGGACGGCGAGTGACAGCTCCGGGTCCAGGTCCGGCGGCAGCACCGCGGCGATCGACCGGGCGAACAGGATCGCGTGGCCGGCTGCCGGCACCTGCTCGGACATGCCGTCCCAGCGTTCCAGCGAGTCCGAGATGGACAGCGGCGTCAGGGTGAGCGAGACGAGCGTGGCGACCCGGTCGCCGACGGCCAGGCCGAGCGGTGAGGCCGGACCGACCTCGGCGACCGTGCCGATCAGCATGCCGCCGGAGCCGGTCACCGGGTTGTGCATCTTGCCGCGCGCTTCGATGATCTCCAGCACCTCGGCCTTGACGGCGGCGCCGTCCCCGCCGTGCTTGGTGAACAGCTGGCGGAAGCTGGCGGCGTCCAGGTTCAACCGTTCGACCGATATGCGAACTTCATCCTTATTAATGGTCGGAGAGTTGTCGAGCCTGGTCGCAGCCTGAGGCAACACCCCAGCCGGCGCGATGACACGATGCAGGCCAACCGGTGATGTCATTCTCTCCTCCAGGTGCGGTGCCGAAAAACTTACGGCATGATAGTTGGTATGCAGGAAATCCTCTAGTAATCTACCCGCGAAGCTGCAGGTTATCCCCCCGCCTACCGGCGGCTGGCACCGACCGGCACCACACTGTCAAGCGAGGAGCCGTCCCGTGAACGACGCTGTTCTTGGTCAACCGTATGAGTACCGCCGACGTGAGCTGATTGAGCCCGATTGGACACGTTTTCCCGGTTGGCGTGACGTTACTCCGGAGCAGTGGGAGTCCGCGCAGTGGCAGCGGGTCAACTGCGTCAGGAACGTGGGCCAGCTACGCAAGCTCATGGGCGACCTGCTGAGCGAGGACTTCTACGCCGACCTGGAAGCCGACCAGAAGCATTTCGCGACCATGTCGATGCTGGTCCCGCCGCAGATGCTGAACACCATGGTCCCGGACCGGGCCCCCGACGACGAGGCCTTCTACGCCGACCCGGTCCGCCGGTACATGATCCCGGTCAAGTCGGACCGGCGCACCGACTGGCCATCTCACCCGTACGCCACGCGGGACTCGCTGCACGAGCACGACATGTGGGTTGCCGAGGGCCTGACCCACCGGTACCCCACCAAGGTGCTCGCCGAGCTCATCGCCACATGTCCCCAGTACTGCGGTCACTGCACCCGGATGGACCTGGTCGGCAACTCCACACCGCAGGTGAACAAGCTGAAGCTGGCGCTCAAGCCGGTGGATCGGTACGACGCCATGATCGACTACTTGAAGCGGTCGCCGGGCGTCCGCGACGTCGTCGTCTCCGGCGGCGACGTCGCCAACGTGCCGTGGCGCCAACTGGAGTCGTTCCTGGACCGACTGCTGGAGATCGACAACATCCGGGACATCCGGCTGGCCACCAAGGCACTCGCCGCGGTTCCCCAGCACTGGCTGCAGAGCGATGTCGTCGACGGACTCGGCCGGGTCGCCACCCGGGCCCGGTCCCAGGGCGTCAACCTTGCGATCCACACGCACATCAACCACGCCAACTCGGTAACCCCGCTGGTCGCGAAGGCGGCCCGGACCGCCCTGGACGTGGGCGTGCGCGACGTGCGCAACCAGGGCGTGCTCATGCGTGGCGTCAACGACACCACGCCGGACCTGCTGGAACTGTGCTTCGCACTGCAGGGCGAGGCGTCGATCCTGCCGTACTACTTCTACATGTGCGACATGATCCCCAACGCCGAGCACTGGCGAGTGTCGGTGTCCCACGCCCAGCAGCTTCAGCACGATCTGATGGGGTACCTGCCCGGCTACGCGACGCCGCGGATCATCTGTGACGTGCCGTTCGTCGGCAAGCGGTGGGTGCACATGGTCACCGAGTACGACCACGAACGCGGCATCTCGTACTGGACCAAGAACTACCGCACGTCGATCGAGATGGACGACTCGGACGTGCTGTCCCGCCGTTACGAGTACTGGGACCCGATCGACACGCTGCCCGAGGCCGGCCAGGACTGGTGGCGTAAGAAGCTCGACGCCGAGGCGCCCACCGACTGACCTCGCGGTCGCCGTCCCCCGGGGCCCCGCAGTAGGGCCCCGGGCCTCCCATGCGCCGCCCGGTGCCGCCCGCGACAATGGGGGCATGAGCGAGATCGTGGTGATCCGGCATGGACAGACCGAGTGGAGCGCCGCCGGCCGGCACACCTCCTACACCGACCTGGACCTGACCACCGAAGGCGAACGCCAGGCGGCCTCGCTGAGGTCGGCCCTGGACGGCCGCGGTTTCGCGGCGGTGTGGTCCTCCCCCCGGATACGCGCGACCCGCACCGCCGAACTCGCCGGTATCGACATCACCGGTATCGACGAGGACCTGGTCGAATGGAACTACGGCGCCTACGAAGGCATCACCACCGCCTCGATCCGCGAGCACCACCCGGACTGGGACCTATGGACCGACGGCTGCCCGGGTGGCGAGTCACCGAAGCAGGTCAGCGCCCGCCTGGACCGGGTGCTTGACCGCGCACGTTACCTTCTCCGTGAGGGTGGTGACGTGGCGCTGATCGCTCACGGCCATTCGCTGCGGGTGCTGACCGCCCGGTGGCTCGGACTCGCGGCCTCCGACGGTGCCCTGTTCGTTCTGGAAACGGCCCGGCTGTCCACGCTCGGATTCGAGCATGGCCGCCCGGTCCTCACCCAGTGGAACGAGACGCCAGCCACCGCCTAGTCGGTGGTACGGGGCGCGCGCCCTTCGTACGGTGTGGACAGTACGATCGTGGTACGCGTGGTGACGTTGGCCGCGGTACGGATCTCCTGCAGCAGCCGTTCCAGACCGGTCGGACTCGGCACCCGTACCACCAGCAGGTAGTTGTCGTCACCGGCGATCGAGTAGCACGACTCGATTTCGGTGAGGTGCGCCAGCCGCTCCGGCGCGTCGTCCGGCGCCGCCGCGTCGATCGGCCGGATGGCGATGAACGCGGTCAGCCCGAGCCCCAGCGCCTCGTGGTCGACCCGGGCCGCGTACCCGCTGATCACCTTCCGCTGCTCCAGGCGACGCACGCGCTGATGCACGGCCGACACCGAGAGCCCGACCTTCTCGGCCAGGTCGGTGTAGGAGATACGGCCATCGTCGACGAGCGCCGCGACGATCTGGCGGTCGGTGTCTTCCACACGTTGAAAATACCGGACTCGCCGCCGTTGACCGCCATCGCGCGGCACCCGTCCCGGCTACCAGACGCCGCGGGCCGCCGCCTCAAGCGAAGCGAGGACCGCACCTTCCGTTACCGGTTCTGCCTTCCGTACCGGGCAAGAACGGTGGCGCCGACCGCCTCGGCCGACCGGCACTCCAGGTACACGGGTGGCCGGCCATCGGGAAAGAGCTGATCGCCGGCGCCGAGCGCGGTCGGGAAGATCAGCAGCCGGTACTCGTCGACCAGGTCGTGGGCCATGAGGGCGTGGACGATGCTGAGACTGCCGGCGACGATCACGTCGCGACGCTCGGCCCTGACGGTCTCGACGACGTCGCCGTTGATGATCGACGAGTTCGCCCACGCGGCCGCGGCGGAGAGCGTCCGGGAAGCGACCAGCTTCGGCACCGCGTTCATCCGAGCCGCGAACGGGTCGTCGCGCGCCGGCCAGATCCGCGAAAACATTTCCCAGGTCCGGCGGCCGAGCAACATCACGCCGTCGTCCAGCATCCGGCCGAGTCCGAACTTGTCGCCGGCGACGGTCTGCGGGCCGTGCCGGAACGCCCAGCCCCCGGTGGCCGATCCGGCACGGCCGTCCGGATCGGAGATCCGGCCGTCAAGCGTCATGAACTCGATGACGGTCACGCTCATGATGGAATGGTCCTTTCGAAGCGATCGACGTTTCACCGGTACATACCGGCGGCACCGGCGAAACTCATCGCACCCGGTGAAGATCGCTTCAAGAAATCCGGTCCGGCACCCCGAACAGCTCGAACACTCCCGGATCGGCGAACACGACGTTGCGTGTCACCTGGCCGCCCGAGACGGCGAGAACCTGCAGTGTATGCAGCACGTGACCGGCGCCCGGTCCGGGCGCGTAGGCGGCGAGCGCGGGCTGGCCTCCGTTCGCGGTGAGCCGCCGCATCCGCCAGCCGGTGCCGCGCATATCGAAGACCCGGTGCATGAACTGCCCGTAGTCCCGTCGGCCCCGGTACCACAGCGGCACCGGGGGCATTTCCAGGATCACGTCGTGCCGGAGCAGCCCGACCAGCGCCGCGACGTCGGCCGCCTCGAATGCGCGCATGTACCGGTCGACGACGGCCCGCACCCCGGGATCGTCCGGTTCGGCGAGCTCATCGATGTCCGGCGTCTCCGCCAGCGCGGACCGAGCCCGCTGCAGCGCGCTGTTGACGGCGGCGACGGTCGTATCCAGTTGGTGGGCGACCTCGGCGGCGGTGAACTCGAGCACCTCTCGCAGCAGCAGTACGGCCCGCTGCCGCGGCGGAAGGACCTGGGTGGCCGCCACCAGCGCCAATCGCATGTCGGCCCGCAACGCCACGTCGTATCGAGCGTCGGGAAACGGCTGCAGCCAGGCGATGTCGGTGGCCGGTGTGAGCGGCGCCGCCGGATCGTCGGATGGCGCGCCCAAGCCGGACGGCAATGGACGGCGGCCTCGCTCGCCGAGGGAGCTCAGGCACGCGTTCGTCGCGATGCGGTACAGCCACGTCCGCTCCGAGGCTTTCGTGCTGTCGTACCGGTCACGGGCCGTCCACGCCCGCAGCATGGTCTCCTGGACCACGTCCTCGGCTTCGTGAACCGAACCCAGCATCCGGTAGCAGTACGCCACCAGTTCGCCACGATAGGACTCGAACTCCACGCCGCCATTCTTCACGGACCGGCGGTGTGGCTGGAGACCGCGTACCGAGTCACGCGGCCACGGCCGGCCGGGGCGGCGGCAGGGCCTCACACAACCGCTCCGGTTCCGCCTCGGTGTTGAAGTAGTGCACCGAGGCGCGGACCAGCGCCGGCAGGCGGCGGGCAGCCAGATCCCAGCGGGCGTACTCGGCGACCGACGCGGACACGTTGATCCCGGCATCGGCAAGGTCCCGCGCCACATCCCGGCTGTCGTGCCCGTCGACGGTGAACGTGACGATGCCGGGTTCATCCATCATGGACTTCAGGGCGTCGACCGACAGCTGGCCGTGCTCGTCGTCCGGCACCACCTCCACGGAGACCTGATGGCGCAGCCCCTGGTGTCCTCGCGCAGCCGGGCTACGGCGGCGGCGTCCATCGGCGCGTTCAGGACTTGGTCAGTGACCGGGCGATCACCAGCCGCTGGATCTGGTTGGTCCCCTCGACGATCTGCAGCACCTTCGCCTCCCGCATGTACCGCTCGACCGGATGGTCGGACACGTAACCGTAGCCGCCGAGCACCTGCACCGCGTCCGTGGTCACCTTCATGCACATGTCGGTGGCGAACAGTTTGGTCTTGGCCGCCTCGGCCGCGTACGGCCGGCCGGCGTCCCGCAGCCGGGCGGTGGCCAGCATGAGCGCGCGGGCGGCGGAGACCTGGGTGGCCATGTCCGCGAGCATGAACCCCAGGCCCTGGAAGTGCGCGATGGGCCGGCCGAACTGCTCGCGTTCGGCGGCGTACCGCACCGCGTAGTCGAGGGCCGCCTGAGCCAGCCCGATCGCGCAGGCGGCGATGCCGAGCCGGCCGGCGTCCAGGGCACTCATGGCGATCCGGAACCCGATGCCCTCCTCACCGATCAGGCGGGCGGCCGGCACTCGTGCACCGTCAAAGGCGATCTGGGCGACCGGGCTCGCCTTTAAGCCCATGGTGCGCTCCCGGGCCTGCGGCACGATGCCGGGCGTGGCGGCGTCGGCGAGCAGGCACGAGATTCCGGCCGCGCCGGGCCCGCCGGTACGCGCGAACACGTTGTAGAAGTCGGCGACACCGGCATGGGTGATCCACGCCTTGGTCCCGTTCAGCACGTACTCGCCGCCGTCGCGGGTGGCCTTTGTGGTCAGCGCGGCGGCGTCCGAGCCACCCTGCGGTTCGGACAGGCAGTACGCGCCCAGCAACTCACCGCCGAGCATGTCCACAAGCATCTCGGCACGCTGTTCGTCCGAGCCGTAGGTCGCGATCGGGTAGCAGGCCAGGGTGTGCACGGAGACCGCCTCGGCGACCGCCGCCCAGCGGCTGGCCAGGATCTCCAGCACCTGCAGATACACCTCGTACGGCTGGGCGGCGCCGCCGTACTCCTCCGGGTACGGCAGGCCGAGCAGGCCGGAACGGCCCAGCGTACGGATCACCTCGCGCGGGAACTCGCCGCGTGCTTCGAAATCCTCGACCCGTGGCGCCAGTTCCCGATCGGCCAGATCGGTCACGAGCGCCAGCAGGTCACCGGCTTCCTCAGAGGGCAGGATTCGTTCGATCATCACAGGCTCACCAGATCCGTGGGGATTGTGTTCAGGCGACGGCCGCCGTGCGCGGTGCACACGACGATGTCTTCGATGCGGGCGCCGTGGCGGCCCGCCAGGTAGATGCCGGGCTCGATGGAGAACGCCATGCCGGATTCGAGCCGGAGGTCGTTACCCTCCACCAGGTACGGATCCTCGTGCCCGTCCAGCCCGATACCGTGCCCGGTACGGTGCAGGAACGCCTCGCCGTACCCGGCGCCGGCAATGATGTCGCGGGCGATGCCGTCGACGCGCTCGCACGCCACGCCCGGCTTCACCGCGTCCACGGCGGCCCGCTGCGCCTGCCACAGCACCTGGTAGTAGGCGATGAAGTCGGCGGGCGGCTCGCCGATGACATAGGTGCGGGTGGAGTCCGAGCAGTACCCGGAGGGCATGGTCCCGCCGATGTCGACGACGACCGGCTCGCCGGGCTGGATCGTCCGCGAGCTGGTCTCGTGATGCGGGCTGGCGCCGTTCGGTCCACTGGCAACAATGGCGAAGTCGGCGCTGGCATGGCCGGAGGCGACGATGGCGGCACGGATGTCCGCCGCCACCTCGGCCTCGGTCCGGCCGGCGCGCAACCAGTCACCCATCGACCGGTGCACGGCGTCGATCGCGGCGCCTGCCTCGGCGAGCGCCTCGACCTCCGCGGCGGACTTGCGCATCCGCAGCTCACGGATCACGCCGCCGGCCAGGTACTGATCCATCATCGGCAGCGCGGCCCGAAGTGCCAGCGAATGCTCGGCCCACATCCGGTTGCCGATCCCGATCACGCCACCGGCCTGCGCCGCGCCGCCGAGCGCGGCCACCACCAGCGGGTACGGGTCGGAGCCGTCGGCGTGGTCGACGATGGTGACTCCGGTGCCGGGTGCCGGTGACGCCTCGGCGGCCGGGCGCTCCAGCCGCGGCACGATGAGGGTCACCGGCCCGTCGGCCGGGACCACCAGGCAGGTCAGCCGCTCCAGCGGATGCGCCTGGTAACCGGTCAGGTACCGAAGGTCGGCACCCGGCGTGAACAGCAGCGCGTCGAAACCGGCGTCGCCGGCCGCGGCTTGCAGCGCCCGCATGCGGGCCGGAGTGAAGAGGTCACTGTCTCGGGTCGCCACGCGGTCTAGCTTAACGGTCGTTTGGTCGGCACGGTGGACACGGCTGGTGTGGCAGAGTCAGGTTTCGTGACCGCTCCCCTGCTCGTGATCGACGCGCCGAGTCTCTACTTCCGGGCCTACTTCGGCATTCCGGCCACGGCCGCCCGGACCGCCACCGGGCAGCCCGTCAACGCCGTCCGCGGCTTCCTGGACATGCTGGCCACGCTGATCCGGACCCGCCGCCCGGACCGGGTGGTGTGCGCCCTCGACTACAACTGGCGGCCGTCATGGCGGGTGGCGCTCATCCCGTCGTACAAGACGCACCGGCTCACCCCGTCCGGTGGCGAGGAGGTTCCCGACGACCTGATCCCGCAGGTGCCGGTAATCATCGACATCCTGACGGCGATCGGTATCAGCGTGGCCGGCGCCGACGATCATGAGGCCGACGACGTCGTGGGCACGCTGGCGTCGTGTTCCCCGGCACCGGTCGAGGTGGTCTCCGGCGACCGGGACCTGATCCAGTTGGTCGACGATTCCCGGCCGGTGCGGGTGTTGTACTGCGGGCGCGGGGTGGCGAACCTTGAAGTCCTTGACGACGCGGCGGTGACCGCGAAGTACGGCATCACCGGTGCGCAGTACGCCGACTTCGCGGCACTGCGTGGCGACCCGTCCGACGGCTTGCCGGGCGTCGCCGGTGTCGGCGAGAAGACCGCGGCGCGGCTGATCTCGCGCTACGGATCGATCGACGCAATCCTCGCTGCCCTCGACGACCCCGGGGCCGGGTTCGCCGCCGGAGTGCGCGCCAAGCTGGCCGCCGCCGCGGACTACCTGGCAGTGGCCCCGAAAGTGGTGAACGTGGCTCGCGATCTGACCATCGACGTCGACCCGGCGCTGCCGTCCGGCGGCCCGGCCGACCCGGACCGGCTGCTGGACCTCGCGGAGGAGTTCAACCTGGCGGGTCCGGCCAGGCGCCTGGTAGACGCGATCGCCGAGGCGATCGCCGGGCCGGAGTGACACGCGATCACATCATGTCGCCCACGCCGCCGGCGGGAGCTTCGCCCGGCGGCACGGGTTCACCCCGACGGTGCCCCCTCAATGCACCGTCGGGGTGAACCCTGTCGAGCGAGCCGGCCTCGCGGCGGCCGCCGGGTTGGACAGTCGTGCCCCCAGATCGTCCAGCGCCCGGGCGTCGCGCTCGTCGAGCGAATTGAGCATGGCGTAACCGAGTGCCACGACCACCAGCAGAGCGAAGATGAAGATCGGGACCAGCAGTGTGAACGGCGAGACGCCGCCGGTGACCGGCGCCGGGACTCGGTTCGGCGCGATCCGCAGCGCCGCCATACCGATGTAGTGCATGGCGCTGGCCGCGACCGCCATGATCGCCGCCGCGCCCACGATGGCCTGGTTGCGACGCAACGAGGCAGCGAACCACATCGCGACGACGCCGGCCGCCACCGCGACGCCGACCGAGGCGCCGACCAGGTCCATCCGGTAGTGCATCGCGCCGTCGACGCGCATCGCGGCCATGCCGGTGTAGTGCATCGCCGCCGCTCCCAGGCCGGTCAGCAGGCCGGCGCCGATGATCCGGGCGGGCGACGGCCGGCCGTTCCCGACGATGAACAGGCCGACCGCGACCACCAGCACCGCGATCAGCAAGCTCGCCACGGTGAGCGGCAGGTCGTAGCGGACGTCCGAGCCGGACACCCGGAACCCGACCATCGCCAGGAAGTGCATCACCCACACGCCGGTGCCCCCGATCGACCAGGCGGCCAGGATCAGCCAGCGGGCCTTCTCCGCGCCACCGGCCGGCCGCCGGGCACGGGCCGTCGCCTTCAGCCCGAGCAGGCATCCGAGGAACGAGAACAAGTACGCCAGCACCGGCGTGACCCAGCCGTAGGCGAAATGCTGCACGTGCGCCATGCCCGCCATGCTGCCGCCGCCGGGTGGCCCGGCCGGGGGCCAGGGTCGGCAAATGTGATCGGGCTATCGGCAACCAGATCCGGGTGACCCCGGCAAGCTGCCGAAACACCGCGATCCGGGCAACTTGCTCGGGACCGGCCGGACTCCCTCGGGCTCGCTCAGGACAGTGACGTGTAGGCCAGGATGCCCCGGTTGATCAGGCCCATGGCCTGGCGGGCGGCATCGCGGATCGACCGCTCGGCACCGGCCGCGTCGGCGATCTGCCCCAGCAGGTCGACCACCTGGCGAGCCCAGCGCACGAAATCACCGGCCGGCATGTCGCCGTCGACGGTGTGGGCACTGGCCAGCACCTTCGACAGCGGCTCGCCCCGGGCCCACCGGAAGATCGGCCAGACGAACCCGAGATCCGGCTCGCGGGTCAGCTCCAGACCGGCGGACGCCTCGTCGGCGGACAAGTCGGCCGACAGCGCCTGAGTCGCCGCGACCGCCTCGGACAGCGTGCCGAACGGCACCGGAACCCGGTCCTCGGACTCGCGCCGCGACTCGTACACCACGATCGATACGGCACCGGCCAGTTCGGCCGGGGACAGGCGCGACCAGACGCCGCTGCCGAAGGCACTCGGCCACCAGCAGGTCCGACTCGGTCCAGATCCGGCCCAGCATCCGGCCGGCGTCGGTGACACCCGCGCCGTCAGGCGCCGTACTCAGGTATCCGCGCCGCTCCAGCAACGCGCACACCTGGTCGAACATCCGCACCAGCGAGCCGGTCCGGTTGGCGACCTTGCCGCGCAGCGCCTCGGTGTCCTTCTCCAACCGCCAGCGCCGCTCCGCCCATCGGGCGTGCTCTTCTCGCTCCGGGCAGGAGTGGCATGAATGCTTGCGCATCTCGTGCCGGAGCCGGTCCAGTTCGCGATCGTCGGTGGCGGCGCCACCGCGACGGCGCCGGGCCGTGACATCGCCGCGGATCGGAACCGCCCGCAGCGCCGATGACAGATCCCGGCGCTGCGCCGGGGCGCGGTGGTTGAAGTGTTTCGGCACCCGGATGTGCCCGACGGCGCTCACCGGGCTGGTGAAGTCGGTGATCGAGATCCGGCCGGCCCAGCGGTCCTCGGTGAGCACCAGCGGCCGGGGCTCGTGCAGGCCGCCGACGCCCGGGTCGAGGACCACGGCCAGGCCGGAACGCTTGCCGGCCGGTATCCGGATGACGTCGCCCACTTTCAGCTTCACCAGGGCGTCCAGTGCGGCCCGCCGGCGCTGCGCGGCACCGTACCGGGCCAGCGACTTCTCCCTTTCCGAAATGCGCCTGCGCAGGTCGAAGTACTCGGCGAAGTCGCCACGGTCGCACGCCATCTCCACCGCGTATACCGCCGCCGTCTCGGCGTTGCGCTGCACCTGCCGGGCCAGCCCGACCACCGACCGGTCGGCCTGGAACTGGGCGAACGACGCCTCGAGCAGATCCCGGGCCCGGTCGGCGCCGACCGAGGCGACCAGGTTCACCGCCATGTTGTACGACGGCCGGAACGACGACCGGAGCGGATAGGTGCGGGTGGACGCGAGCCCGGCCACGTGCCGCGGATCGATGTCCGGAGCCCACACCACCACGGCGTGCCCCTCGATGTCGATGCCCCGGCGCCCGGCTCGCCCGGTCAGCTGGGTGTACTCACCCGGGGTCAGGTCGACGTGGGCCTCACCGTTGAACTTGACCAGTCGTTCCAGGACCACGCACCGCGCCGGCATGTTGATGCCCAGCGCCAGCGTCTCGGTCGCGAAGACGGCCTTGACCAGGCCCCGGACGAACAGCTCCTCGACGATCTCCTTGAATGCGGGCAGTAGCCCGGCGTGGTGCGCCGCGAGCCCTCGCTCCAGCCCGTCGAGCCACTCCCAGAAGCCCAGCACCTGCAGGTCATCGGCCGGGATGTCAGCGGTGCGGGCCTGGACCAGATCACGGATCTCGCGACGCTCGTCCGGTGTGGTCAGCCGCAGCCCGGCGTGCATGCACTGCGCCACGGCCGCGTCACAGCCGGCCCGGCTGAAGATGAACAGGATCGCCGGCAGCAGGCCGTCCCGGTCGAGCCGCTCGACGATGTCCGCGCGGAGGGGCGCCGGCCAGCGCCTGCGGCCGCCGCCACGACCGGGCCGGCCGTCCCGGTCGAAGTCGATCCGCCGTGACGTTTCCCGGGTGTAGCGCAGCAGTTCCGGGTGCACGTCGTGGGCGGCCGCCGCCTTGGCGTCGTGGAACAGATCGAACATGCGCCGGCCGACCAGCATGTGCTGCCACAGCGGTACCGGGCGCTCCTCGCTGACCACCACGGTGGTTTCGCCGCGCACCGTGGTGAGCCAGCTGGCGAACTCCTCCGCGTTGGACACCGTGGCCGACAGCGACACCAGCGTGACGCTGCCCGGCAAGTGGATGATCACCTCTTCCCACACACCGCCACGGAACCGGTCGGCGAGGTAGTGAACCTCGTCCATGACGACGTAGCCGAGGCCCTCCAAGGTGGACGACCCGGCGTAGAGCATGTTGCGCAGCACCTCGGTGGTCATCACCACCACCGGCGCGTCGCCGTTGATCGCGTTGTCGCCGGTCAGCAACCCGACCTGGCCCGCGCCGTAGCGCTCGGTGAGATCGTGGAACTTCTGGTTGGACAGCGCCTTGATCGGCGTCGTGTAGAAGCACTTGCGCCGTGCTCCGGTGGCACCGGCGCGCAGGGCCAGGTGGACGGCGAACTCGCCGACCACCGTCTTTCCGGCGCCAGTCGGAGCGCACACCAGCACGCCGCCGCCGTCCTCCAAGGCTTCGCAGGCCTGGCGCTGGAACGGGTCCAGCTCGAATGGCAGGTCGGCGACGAAGTCGGCCAGCGCGGGATAGCGGGCGAGGTCGGCGGCCCGCCGACGGCTTGCCGCGTACCGCTCGGCGGGGCTGGTCATATCCCGAAGGCTAGTCGATGACCGGGGCCAGGCACGAGCAAGATATCCGCAGCACCGGGCCGGACGCCGGGGACAGCCGCGGCCACGGCGCCGGATCCCGGGCCGCCAGAGCGGGAAATCGCCGTGGCTCCGGCCGGCCCAGCGGGGCGGAGGGTTAGGGTTCACCCGTGCCGGAGTCAGCCGAACCGCCTAATCCCCGCTACCCGGGTGGCCCAGCGACACCTGCCTTAGCGTCCGGCTCCCCGGACACTCCGGACGCTCCGGACCGGCCCGTCGACGCGGTGCTGTTCGACTTCCACGGGACCCTCGCTCAGGTGGAGGATCCGATCACCTGGGTACGGGCGGCCGCCGCCGAGTGCGGCGTGGTGCTGAACGCGGGTGAGGCCACGGTGCTCGCCGACCGCCTGGTCACCGCCGGCCGGGCCGGCGGGCCGCCGCCGTACCGGGTGCCGCCCCCACTGGCCGAGGTCTGGGCCGAGCGCGATCTCTACCCGCATGCGCACCGTGCCGCTTATGTCGGTTTGGCCGCGACCGTGGCCGGGCATCTACGTGGCCTGCCCGAAGCCCTGTACGAGCGGGTCACCCGGCCGCACGGCTGGGCCGCGTACGCCGACTCCGTGGCGGTGATGAGGGCGGTCAAGTCCGCCGGTCTCGGCATCGCCGTGGTCAGCAACATCGGCTTCGACATCCGCCCGATGCTGGACGAGTTCGGGATGACCGATCTCGTCGACGCCACCGTCCTGTCGTACGAGATCGGCCGGATCAAGCCGGATCCGGCGATCTTCGAGTACGCGTGCGCGGCGCTGCGGGTCGACCCGGAACGGGCACTCATGGTCGGCGACAGCCCGGCCGACGCCGGGGCGCTGGCCGCCGGATGCACGGCCTACCTGGTCCCGACCGCCGATCACGGACGCCGCAACGGGCTGGCGGCGGTAACCGCGCTGGCCGGCATCGGCAGCTCCGTCTAGCCGCGGCCACCACGCCGTCAGGCCAGCAGCCGAAGCGCGCCCGGCTCGGCGGTCACCGTGACCGGCAACGGTGAGGTGCGCTCACCGTCGACATAGGCGATGATGCCGTCGGCCTCGATCGTCACGGTCCGGGCCCGGTAGCTGGTCACCTGCGGATGGCTCACGTGCGTACCGGCGTACACCCGGGGTTTGATGCGGACAAGCGTGGTGCGGCTGACCCGGCCGGCCACGACGACGTCGAGCAGTCCGTCAGTGGCGTCGGCGTCCGGGCAGATCCGCATCCCGCCGCCGTACGAGCCGGTGTTGCCGACGGCGACCAGCACCGCGTCGATGTCGTGCACGCAGCCGTCCAGGTCAAGCCGGTACCGACGCGGTCGCAGCCGAAGCAGTTCGGCGAAGATGGCCAGATCGTAGCGGCGGCGACCGCGCGGGAACCGCATCCGGTTGGCCCGCTCGTTGACGATCGAGTCGAATCCGGCCGCCAGCACGGCGCCGAACCACCGAGCCGGGCCGACCCGCGGCGTCATCCGCGCCAGATCGACCACGGTGGCCGTGCCGGCGTCGAGCGCGCCGGTGATGCGCCGGGCCGCGGCCACGGGGTCGGCGGGCAGGCCCAGTTCGATGGCGAAGTCGTTGCCGGTGCCGACCGGCAGGATGCCCAGGCCGGTGGTGGTGCCGGCGACCGCCTGCAGGGCCAGGTTGACGGTGCCGTCGCCGCCGGCCGCGACCAGCGCGCGGGCGCCGCCGGCGACGGCACTCCGGCTGGCTTCCAGTGCCGCCTCGATGCCGTACGGCTCCAGTACCGTCACGTCCCGGCCGGATGCGCGCAGGTGATCGAGCGCTCGGTGGACGTGGGCGTGGTGGCGGCCACGACCGGCCGTCGGGTTCATCAGTACGGCGACCGTTCCGGTCGCCCGCAGGCTGCTCACAGCGGTTTCTCTATCGACGGCGGGTCAACGGGGTCAGGTGGCGTCGTCGAAGCGCCGGTCCACCGGCTCCGCGGGAGCGACCGGCCCGGAACTGACGACCCGCTCGGACAGGTCCGCCGGGTCCCCGGCCGACACCGGCTCGCGGTCGTCGAAGTCGATCGCCGAGGTCTCATCGTCATCCAGGTCCCGGTACATCTCACGTCGGCCCTTGCGGCGATCGTTGAGCATGGCCACGGCGACCGCGGCGAAGTACAGCAGCGACATGCAAGCGGCCAGGATGCTCATGGCGAACGGGTCCGGAGACGGCGTAACCACGGCGCCGAACAGGAACATCAGGAAGATCGCCTGGCGCCACCAGCCGAGCATCCGACGGCCTCTCAGCACGCCGGCGAAGTTGAGCATCACCAGCAGCAGCGGAAATTCGAACCCGACGCCGAACAGCAGCATCATCTTGGTGACGAACGCGAAATAGCCGTTGATGTCGACGACGACGTTGAAGTGCCCGCCGGCGCTGAGGAAGAAGTGCAGGCTCTTGGAGACGATCAGGTGCGCCAGCACCACGCCGGCGGCGAACAGCGGAGCCGCCACCGCCACGAAGCCGTACGTGTACCGGCGTTCCCGCTGGTGCAAGCCGGGCGCGATGAATGCCCACAGTTGGTACAGCCAGACCGGGGCGCTGATCAGGATGCCGACGTAGAGGCCGACCTTCAGGGTGACCAGGAACGGATCGAGCGGGCCGCCGCTGGCCGAGAACGTACATGCCTGGGTCGACAGCTTCTCGTAATCGCAGTACGGCTGGGTGAGGAAGTCGAAGATCCGGCTGCCGAAAAACATGCCGATCGCGGTGCCGGCGACCAGGCCGAGCGACGCCTTGAACAGCCGGCTACGCAGCTCGCGGATGTGCTCGATGAGCGTCATGGAGCCGTCGGCGGCACGCTGGAACTGGGTGACCCGCTTGCCAGATTGACGCGTCATCGAGCGACCGATGTCCGATTCCGCAGCGGGTTATTTGTCGCGGACGCGGTCGACCGGGTCGACGATGTCCTGCGCGTCGTCGAGGCCCCGATCCAGCGGCTGACGACCGTTCTGCGCCTCGGCCTTGGCCTGTACGTCGTCATCCTGCAGGCCACGGGTTTCGGCCTTGAGGATGCGCATCGAACGGCCCAGCGATCGCGCGGCGTCCGGCAGTCGCTTGGCGCCGAACAGCACCACGATGACGACGACGAGCACAATAATGTGCCACGGCTTCAGGGAGTTCACTGCCTGGCCACCTCTCAGCTCTTTCTCGCAGAGGCTTCCCCACGGTGCGGGAAACGCCAATCGCGTGTTGGGACCATCCTACGTCGTGGTCCGACGGGTAAGAATGACGTGGTCCGACGCGTAAGAATGACGCCGGATCACGAACTCGTCAAGGCCACCGATCTTGCATCGTCGCCGGGTACCGGGCTGATCGGCCGGGCCTAGTGATGATCGCCCCGGGGCCGGATCGCCGCCGCGCGCCGCTTGGTCTCGGCGAGCCGCAGCTTGGTCGTTTCGGCCCGCTGCCGTAGGTGATCAAGGTTCGTCTGCATGCCGGCGATCGCCTGCTCGGTCTCCTCGACCTCCCGCTGGCGCTGTGTCAGGCGGGTCATGGCCTCGTGCAGCGGCCGCAGCCGGCCGGCCGTGCCGAGCGCGACGACGGCCAGCACGACAAGCGCCACCACGACGACGCCTAAGGCGATCCATCCCCACATCGGCTATTCCACTCCGTAAATCGCTAGTGTCTTGTCAACTTCGTTACCCACCGCCGTGACCAATTCCGGTGGGCCCACCACGACCGCGTGCTCTCCCAGGCCGAGAACGAACCGGCGCGCCCACGCCAGGTCCGCCACGCGCATCCGGACCAGCCAGCACTCGGCGTCCGTGCTGACCACCTCCTCGCACGGGTAGTACTCGGTGATCCACCGGGCGCCGCGGCCCACCCGCAACGTGATCAGCGGCAGATCGGGGCTGGCCCGGAACACCCCGGCCCGGAGATCGGACTGGCGCGCCTGATGAGGCAGCACGGCCGGTTCGTCGAGTTCGATGAAGCCGTCGATCCGGTCGATCCGGAACAGCCGGACCGCCTCGACCCGGCGGCACCACGCCTCCAGGTAGGCCCGGCCATCGACGATCAGTACCCGCATCGGGTCGATCACCCGCTCGGTGGTCTCGTCCCGGGTGGCGGTGTAGTAGGTGATGTGCAGGGCGTTGCCGCGTTCGACCGCGTGCCGGATCGAGGCGAGCCGGTCCTGGTCGCCGGGCATCCGAACGGCGACCGGCGCGTCGGCCAGGTCACCGGCGCGGTCTCGATCTTGGCAAGTGCCCGCTCGATCGCGTCGCGGCCATCGATCCCTGGCATCTCGGCGAGCATCCGCAGCGCCACCACCAGCGCGAGCGCCTCATCGGGGGTCAGCCGCAGCGGCCGGTCGATGCCGGCGTCGTACATGACCGAGACGGTGTCGCCGTCGAAGGCCATGTCGATCAGGTCGCCCGGACCGTACCCGGGCAGGCCGCACACCCACAGCAACTCCAGGTCCTCGCGCAGCTGACGTTCGGTCACGCCGTGGTCGGCGGCCGCCTCGGCGATCGGGATGCCGGGCCGGGCCAGCAGGTACGGGACCAGGTTGAGCAGCCGGGCCAGACGTTCGGCGGATCCACTCCCGCGCCCAGCCGTCACCGCCATCACGTCACCGCCGGCGACGCCGCCGCCTGTGGGCCGGACGCCCCCGGGCTCCGCCCCCCGCCCTCCGGAGGCCCGGCGGCCTCGGCACCCGCGAGCGATCCGCCGGTGTCCGGTTGCGGGGCGCCGTCCGGGTAGCCGGCGGCGATCTGCCGCAGTCGGTCGATGACCGCGTCCCGCACCTCCGGTGGGTCGAGAACCTGCACGTCCGAGCCGTACCCGACCAGCCAGCCGGCGAAGCCCCGAGCGTCGGAGTAGTTGACGGTCACGTGATCGCCGTCCGGCGTCGGGACGATCGACGACGCCCAGCGGCGCACCCCGGCCGCCTTCTCCTTCTTGATCAGCAGCGTGGTCTGGTACCGGTGCTCCGGCACCGATCCGGACCAGCGCGCCACGTAGCTGATCAGATCGACGCCGGACGGCGGCTGGTACGCCCCGGCCGGGCCGACAGTTTTCACCGTGCTCACGATCCGGGACAGCCGGAAGCACCGCTCGGCGTTCCGGTCAAGATCGAACCCGACCACGTACCACCGGCCGCGCCAGCAGGCTACCCCCCACGGCTGCAGCCTGCGGACCGTCGAACGGTCATCCTCGGGTACCCGGTATTCGAACGTGACCACCTGCCGCGCCCGGCTCGCGGCGGTGAGGTGGCCGAACGACGGGTCGACGCTCACCACGGGCTCGACACCGAGCGTGGCGTTCGGATCGACCTCGACTCCGGCGGCGCGCAGCTTCGCGAGCCCCGATGAGGCGGCCGCGGCCAGCCCGGCGTGCTGCCAGAGCCGGGCCGCGATGCCGACCGCCGCGGCCTCATCCGGCTTGAGAAGAATGTCGGGCAATGCGTAGTCACGGCGCTTGATCCGGTATCCCGGCTCGCTGTCGAACACGCTCGACGTTCCGGTCTCCAGCGGTACGCCCAGTTCGCGGAGTTCGGCCTTGTCGCGCTCGAACTTGCGCTGGAAGGCCTCGTGCTCCTTCGGATCGTGCTCGTCATGCTCGTACCCGGGGACGGTCGCGGCGATCTGCGCGGCCGTCAGGTAACGCCGCGTGGCCAGCAGGCAGATGACGAGGTTGACCAACCGTTCGGTGCGGGTGCGGGACACTCCCACGACGCTAGCAGGAGCAGCGCGCCAACCGCGCCCGGCAAGCCGGTACCGGGACAACCTGGCGCTATGGCACGCGCCCTCCGGGCCATGCCCGAAGGCCGCCCGGCCGGTCCGATACGGTGTCGGCGTGAGGGCATGGCGGACGCGACCGAACGCGACCTTCCGGCGGACCCGGTGATCCACTGGCGCGAAGGCGAGGTCATCGCCATCGGACGGGCCTGGCGCGGCGCCCTGGAGATCACCGCGGCGGTGACCGCGCGCGCGGATGCCGACCCGGCGACGGTACGCGCACTCGCCTACCCGGAACTCGTCGGCGCCCCACATCTCGGCGACCGGGTGCTGCTCAACATCTCGGCGCTCGCGCTCGGCCTGGGCACCGGAGGGTACGCCCTGGTGGTGGCCCTGCCCGACCGGCTGCCTCCGGATCCCGCCCACGATCTCACCCGCGACTGCGGTCACATGGTCAAGGCCCGGTACACCCCGCTACAGCCGGTTGTCGTCGGCGTCGACGAGGAGGCCTCACCGCACCGGGCGATCATGGCCGCCGCCAGCGATCTCGGCGGCATGCCGGTGGTCACCGCGGACCTGCACTCGGCGCTGCCGGCAATCCTGGCCGGGATCGAGGCCACCTCGCCGGCCGCCCGGGTCGGCTACGTGATGACCGACGGCGGTGCGCTGCCGGCCTGGTTCTCCCGGACCGTGTCCGCGCTCGGCGGCCGGCTGGCCGGCACGGTCACGGCGGGCCAGTGCTTCGGCGGTGACCTGGAGGCAACCAACATCCACACCGGCCTGCTCGCCGCTCGGCACGTGCTCGGCGCCGACATCGCCGTGGTGACGCAGGGACCGGGCAACCTCGGCACGGGCACCGCCTGGGGGTTCTCGGGCACCAGCGTCGGCGAGGCGGTCAACGCCACGGTGGCGCTCGGCGGGCTGCCGGTGGGCTCGCTGCGGCTGTCCGGCGCCGATCCGCGCGAACGGCACCGTGGCGTGTCCCACCACAGCCTGACCGCGTACGGGCGGGTCGCGCTCGCCGCGGCGGACCTGGTGGTGCCGCGCGGCCTGCCGGAGTCGCTGGCGCTCGCGGTCGAGACGCAACTGGCGCCGCTGGCCGCCCGGCACCTGATCGTGCACATCGACTGTGGCGGGCTGGACCAGGCGCTGCGCGGCATGCCGGTGAAGCTGTCGACGATGGGCCGGGACCTCGACGCCGACTACCCGTATTTCCTCGCCGCCGCCGCGGCCGGCCGCCACGCGGCGACCCTGATCCCGGCCGACTGACACGGGTAACCCGTGCAGTGGGCGGCCGCCCGGATCACGGCCCGCCGGGCCGACCGCTTGCTGGCAGGCACGCCCGCGACCGGGTGCCGTGGTGCCATCGCGGGCGGATCCGGTTGCGCACGATCCGGTCGCGCCCCTTTCGCCGGGCGCATGCACCGGTGACGATGAAGCCAACCCGACGAGGGAGGACAACCATGATCATCGCGACGCTGCCGCATCTCGGCGACCGGCCGTTCGACCCGCTCGGCCTGGTATTCGCGCAGGCCACGCTGGGAGCGATCGGCGGCGGCAACACCAAGAAGATGGTCCAGTCCCTGATCGCCCAGGCCCAGGAGTTCGGGGCGGACGCGATCGTCGACGTGACCACGGCCATGGGCGACGGCGGGCACTGCGTGATGACCGGAACGGCGGTCAAGCTGCGCTGAGGCGCGGGCCGGGCCCGTGCGGTCAGGTGAGGAAGATCAGCGCGGCCCAGCCGGCCAGCATCGCGACCAGGATCGCCGCGAGCACCCAGGTCGGGACGGTGTATTCGCCGCGCCGGTTCCGCTCGATCTCGGCAGCGATCCGATCGCGGCGCTTGCCCAGGCGCGACACCGGCGCGATGTCCGGCTCGTCATCCGGGTCCGGCAGCGGAGGACGGGTGCTCATCGTGCGGCAGCCTACATGCTTGCGATCAGCCGATCCACGCGCTCGTCGTAGGCCCGGAACGGATCCTTACACAGCACCGTGCGCTGCGCTTGGTCGTTGAGTTTCAAGTGCACCCAGTCGACGGTGAAGTCGCGGCGCTTCTCCTGGGCCCGTCGGATGAACTCTCCACGCAGCCGGGCCCTGGTGGTCTGTGGCGGCGTCTCCTTCGCCTCGAAGATCTCCAGGTCGCCGACCACCCGGTCGACCTGGCCGCGCTTCTCCATCACCGCGTACAGCCCCCGGTTGCGGCGCAGGTCGTGGTAGGCCAGATCGACCTGCGCGACGCGCGGGTGCGCCATGGTCAGGTCGTGGCGCTTGGCGAACCGCTCGATCAGGTGCAGCTTGGTTACCCAGTCGATCTCCCGTGACACCGGCTCCAGGTCGCCGGTCTCGATCGAGTTGCAGCACCCGGCCCCACAACTCGATCACCCGCTTGACGGTCTGGTCGCCGCCGCGGCGCTCGACGAACTCGCTCGCCTTGGCGAAGTACTCCTGCTGGATCTCCAGAGCGCTGGCTTCCTTGCCGTTGGCGAGCCGGACCTTGCGCCGCCCGGTGATGTCGTGGGAGACCTCGCGGATGGCACGGATCGGGTTCTCCAGGGACAGGTCCCGCATCACCACCCCGGCCTCGATCATCCGCAGCACCAGATCCGCGCTGCCGACCTTCAGCAAGGTGGTGACCTCGTTCATGTTCGAGTCACCGACGATCACGTGCAGGCGCCGGTACCGCTCCGCGTCGGCGTGCGGCTCGTCGCGGGTGTTGATGATCGGCCGGGACCGGGTGGTGGCGCTGGAGACCCCCTCCCAGATGTGCTCGGCTCGCTGGGACAGGCAGAACACGGCACCGCGCGGGGTCTGAAGCACCTTGCCGGCGCCGCAGATCAGCTGCCGGGTGACAAGGAACGGGATCAGCACGTCGGCGACCCGGCCGAACTCACCGTGCCGCGACACCAGGTAGTTCTCGTGGCAGCCGTAGGAGTTGCCGGCCGAGTCGGTGTTGTTCTTGAACAGGTAGATCTCGCCGGCGATCCCCTCATCGTGCAGCCGCTTCTCGGCGTCGACGAGCAGGCCTTCCAAGATCCGCTCGCCGGCCCGGTCATGGGCGACCAGGTCGGTCAGCGTGTCGCATTCTGGTGTCGCGTACTCGGGGTGGGAGCCGACGTCCAGGTACAGCCGGGCCCCGTTACGCAGGAACACGTTGCTGGAGCGACCCCACGAGACCACGCGCCGGAACAAGTACCGGGCCACCTCGTCCGGCGACAGCCGCCGCTGCCCCCGATACGTGCACGTTACGCCGTACTCGGTCTCGAGCCCGAAGATGCGCCGGTCCATATGTGAACAGTAGCCCGCCGGAGCCTGGTTCGGAACGATCTTCGCTCGGCGTTGCGGATGGCGTCACACGGGGCGACCTGGGCGAGCGCGAACGGAATCGGCCGACGTCACGTGCCACTGTGGACGTCGGCCGGGAGGCGGGACCGGCTACTCCCCCTTGCTGGTACCGCCATCGTCGCCGCCGTGGCCGCGCCGCCATCGTCAGCCGCGTCGAGCACGTCATCCGGGTCGAGGTCCTGGCCGGTGACCGCGGCCGCGTCGGCCTCGCTCGTCATGGTCGAGGCGTTGCGCTCCGATGCGCTCTTGCGTGCCGCCCCGGACTTCGCCGGCCGCTTGTCGCCTCCACCGCCGGCGCCCTGGTCGGCCTCGGGCTCGGCCGGGGCCTTCGTGGCCTCCAGCAGCGGCGTCAGCGCGGCACCGGTGATCCGCCGGAACTTGCGACCGACCCGTGCCCGGTCGAGGACCGCGACCTCGAGTTGGTTCGCCTCAAGCACCCGCGGCTTGCCGCTCTCGCCGCCGACCGATCCGAGCGCTTCCACCGCGAGCCGCATGGCATCGGTCAGCGGCATCTGAAGGTCGTGGCTCTTGCGCATTACGGCGGAAACGGCGTCGGCTTGACCGCCCATCGCGACGAAGCCGGGCTCGTCCTGAGTCTGGCCGTCGTAGGTGACCCGGTACAGCTCATCGGTGGTCGGGTCGCTGCCCACCTCGGCGATGCAGATCTCCACCTCGTACGGCTTCGACGAGTCGGTGAACAACGAACCGAGAGTCTGTGCGAACGCGGTGGCGATAGCCCGGCCGGTCACGTCCCGGCGGTCGTAGGAGTAGCCGCGCAGGTCGGCCATGCGTACTCCGGCGGCTCGCAGGTTCTCGAACTCGTTGTAACGGCCGACCGCGGCGAATCCGATCCGGTCGTAGATCTCGCTGACCTTGTGCAGCGCCTTCGAGATGGTTTCGGCCACGAACAGCACGCCGTCGGCGTAGGACAGCACCACCACGTTCCGGCCGCGCGCGATGTTCTTGCGAGCGAATTCCGAGCGGTCGCGCATGATCTGCTCGGGTGAGGCGTAGAACTGCATGGCCACGGCGGGCGGTCTCCTCGCTTCTGTCGGGTCGCTGGTTCGCGGGTTGCCGGGCGCCGGCCGGCGCCCGGCGCGTTACACGCCGGGGTTCTCCTCTCGACCGGTGATGACCGCCTCGGCCAGCGCCTTGGTCTCGGAGTCGGATAGCCGGTGAGCGCCGGTAGCGGTCGCCGTCATCACCACCGGGAAGATCTTGCGGAGTAGGTCCGGACCGCCGGTCGCGGTGTCGTCGTCCGCGGCGTCGTAGAGCGCCTCGACCGCGAGCTTGGTCGCCTCGGCGGTGGTGACACCAGGGCGGTACAGCTTCTTCAGCGACGACTTGGCAAACAGCGAACCGGAGCCGATGGCGCAGTATTCCTGTTCCTCGTACACGCCGCCGGCGACGTCGAAGCTGAACAGCCGGCCTACCCGGGCCGGATCGGTGGCGTCCAGGTCAAAGCCGGCGAACAGCGGGATGACCGCGAGGCCCTGCATGGCCGCGCCGAGGTTGTTACGGATCATCGTGGCCAGCCGGTTCGCCTTACCGTCCAGGGACAGCACGGTGCCCTCGATCTTCTCGTAATGCTCCAGCTCCACCTGGAACAGCCGCATCAGCTCAAGGCCGACGCCGGCGGTGCCGGCGATGCCGATGCACGAGTACGCGTCGGCGGGATGCACCTTCTCGATGTCCCGGCTGGCGATCAGGTTGCCCATCGTGGCCCGCCGGTCGCCGGCCATCACCACGCCGTCGCGGCACGCGATCGCCACGATCGTCGTACCATGCGGCGCGATGTCGGTGCCGTGGCCGGTCACCGGCCGGTTGCCCGGCAGCAGATGCGGCGCCGCCGTCTGCAGGAACTCGGTGAACGACGACACACCGGCCACGCGGTACGCGGCCGGCAGATGTCCGGGAAGTTCGACGCTGTCGCTGCTCACTGGCCACCCTTCTGGACGTACCCGCGGACGAATTCCTCTGCGTTCTCTTCCAGTACGGAGTCGATCTCGTCGAGAAGGTCGTCCACATCCTCGGTGATCTTCTCCTGGCGCTCGGCCACCTCCGGGTTGACCGCAGGCGCGGCGTCCTCCTCGACGTCCGAGTCGTGCCGGGCCTTGCCGGACTGCGACTGGCCGCCAGTGTCGCGGGTAGCCATCGGGTGCCTCCTCGATCGAACCTGCCGCTGGAGTCACGGCGCACACAAACGTGTGTACGGCAAACCTACCTCAGGAGCACGCCGGCCTGGTTGAGCCCGCGCGGTCAGTTAGTCAGCCGAGCGCTGAATCGTGGCGAGCCGGCCCGGTTCCGGCCGCAGGGCGGTCAGCTGCCGGTCAACGCCTCGAGCAGGTCCTTCGCGCTCTCGCACCGGTCGAACAACGCACCGACGTGCGCCTTGGTGCCGCGTTCGGGCTCCATCATCGGTACCCGGACCAGCGACTCCCGGCCGACATCGAAGATGACCGAGTCCCAACTGGCGGCCACCACCTCGGAGCTGTACTCGGCCAGGCAGCGGCCCCGGAAGTAGGCCCGGGTGTCGTGCGGGGGCTCCAGCATCGCGGCCGAGACCTGAGCCGGTTCGAACAAGGTCTGCATCGCGCCGCGAGTGACCAGCCGGTGGTAGAGGCCCTTTTCCGGGCGTACGTCGGAATACTGCAGGTCGACCAGCGCCAGTTTGGGCGACGCCCAGCCGAGTTCCTCACGTTCCCGGTAGCCTTCCAGCAGCCTCAGCTTGGCCACCCAGTCCAACTGGTCGGCGCAGCTCATCGGATCCCGGCCGAGCTTGTCCAGCACGCTCTCCCAGTGGCCGAGCACCTCGGCGGTGGCCTCGTCCGGCCCGCCCCGTCCCTCCACAAACGACGACGCCCGCTCGAAGAACGCCCACTGCAGATCGAGCGCGGTGAGCCGGCGGCCGTCGCGCAGCCGCACCAGGTGGCGCAGCGACGGGTCGTGGCTGACCGATCGCAACTCGCTCACCGGGTCCGCGATGGACAGATCACCGCTGCATGCCTTGGCCTCGATCATCGCGAGGATCAGCGACGTGGTGCCGACCTTGAGCAAGGTGGAGATCTCCGAAAGGTTGGCGTCGCCGATGATGACGTGGAGTCGGCGGTACTTGTCGGCATCGGCATGCGGCTCGTCGCGGGTGTTGATGATCGGCCGCTTCAGCGTGGTCTCCAGGCCGACCTCGACCTCGAAGAAGTCGGCCCGCTGGGAGATCTGGAAGCCGGACGTTGACCCGTCCTGGCCGATGCCGACCCGGCCGGCGCCGCAGACGATCTGCCGGGTGACGAAGAACGGCGTCAGGTAGGCGACGATGTCCGCGAACGGGGTGGTCCGGGCCATCAGGTAGTTCTCGTGGGCGCCGTAGGAGGCGCCCTTGTTGTCGGTGTTGTTCTTGTACAGGTTGATCGGGCCCATGGTGGGCACCGTCGCGGCCCGCCGGGCCGCCTCGGCCATCACCCGCTCCCCCGCCTTGTCCCACAGCACGACGTCGCGCGGATTGGTGACCTCTGGCGTGGAGTACTCCGGGTGAGCGTGATCGACGTAGAGGCGCGCGCCGTTGGTGAGGATCACGTTGGCCAGGCCCACGTCCTCATCGGCCAGTGCCTCCGCCGGATCGTAGAGCGCGCCGGAGTAGCTGAACCCGCGCGCGTCGCGCAACGGGGACTCCTCCTCGTAGTCCCACCGGGCCCGGCCGCCGCTGCCGCCGCGCGCCAATTCCGGACGAGCCGCGTAGGCGTTGACGATCTGCGACGACGTCACCATCGGATTGGCACTGGGCTGACCAGGTACGGAGATCCCGTACTCGACCTCGGTGCCCATGATCCGCCGTACACTCATGCCGACCTCGCAACGTCGCCCAGCCGGCGCGGTGCGCACCGGTTCTGCGTCGAGCCTAGACGCGCCGACAGCGCATCGGCTGCCCAGCCCTCGGAGGAGTTCCGGATCGTCGACGTATACCTGCCCGGAAAGCGATGTGCCCTACGCGACTGGGACACCCGTGACGTGCCGGGATATACCTACTGGCAGGCACCTCAGCATAGCTGGCACGACACCAACGGACCATACTTCGGCCGCCCCACCGTCGCGGACGCCCAAGCCCAGGCCCAGCGACTCGAAGCGTACGTCGGCGCCGATCCGACGGCGCGGCCGCACCCGCGCGAGTCGCTGGCGATCGTGCTGCCCAGCGACCGGATGGTCGGAAGCGTGACGTGGCACTGGGAATCGCAGGCGACCGGGTGGCGCCGGATGGGCATCGTCGTGTTCGATCCGTCGGCGCGCGGCATGGGCCTCGGCTGCGAGGCGCTGGCGCTGTGGACGACGTACCTGTTCACCCACACCAAGGACCGGCGCCTGGACCTGGCCACCTACAGCGGCAACGAAGCGATGTGCGCGGTGGCTCGCCGCCTCGGATTCGCGGAGGAGGCACGATTCCGCAAGGCGCGGCCGTGGCAGGGCGTCGACCACGACGGCCTGGTCTACGGCATGCTGCGGGAGGACTGGGAGGCCCGCCCAGCACGCTGACGGCCGGCTCCCGCAACGGGTGCCGGCCGTCGGCCATATCTGATCCGGCTTACAGGTACTGGCCGGTGTTGGTGGCGGTCTCGATGGACCGGCCGGCATCGGCGCCCTTGCCGCCGGAGACGAGCGTGCGGATGTAGACGATCCGCTCGCCCTTCTTGCCGGAGATGCGCGCCCAGTCGTCGGGGTTGGTGGTGTTCGGCAGGTCCTCGTTCTCCCGGAACTCGTCGACGCACGCGTCGAGCAGGTGCTGCAATCGCAGCCCCTTCCGGCCCGGAGGACAGGAACTCCTTGATCGCCATCTTCTTGCCCCGGTCCACGATGTTCTGGATCATCGCGCCGGAGTTGAAGTCCTTGAAGTACAGGACCTCCTTGTCGCCGTTGGCGTAGGTCACCTCGAGGAACCGGTTCTCGTCGGTCTCCGAGTACATCCGCAGCACGGCCGCCTGGATCATGGCCGCCACGCAGGCGTCCTCGGTCGCCGCCGTGCTCGGCCATGTCGTCCGCGTGCAGCGGCAGCCCGGACAGGATGTACTTGGAGAAGATGTCCTTGGCCGCCTCGGCGTCCGGACGCTCGATCTTGATCTTCACGTCGAGCCGGCCGGGCCGCAGGATCGCCGGGTCGATCATGTCTTCCCGGTTGGAGGCGCCGATGACGATGACGTTCTCCAGGCCCTCCACGCCGTCGATCTCGGACTGAGCAGCTGCGGCACGATCGTGTTCTCCACGTCCGAGGACACGCCCGAGCCGCGGGTCCGGAACACCGAGTCCATCTCGTCGAAGAACACGATCACCGGCGTGCCCTCGCCGGCCTTCTCCCGAGCCCGCTGGAAGATCAGCCGGATGTGCCGCTCGGTCTCGCCGACGTACTTGTTGAGCAGCTCCGGACCCTTGATGTTGAGGAAGTAGCTGGTGTGCTTCTCCTCGCCCCGCCGCTCGGCGATCTTCTTGGCCAGCGAGTTGGCCACCGCCTTGGCGATCAGCGTCTTGCCGCATCCGGGCGGACCGTAGAGCAGGATGCCCTTCGGCGGGCGCAGCTGATGCTCGCGGAACAGCTCGGCGTGCAGGAACGGCAGCTCCACCGCGTCGCGGATCTGCTCGATCTGCCGGTCGCAGGCCACCGATGTCGTCGTAGTCGACGTCGGGCACCTCCTCCAGGACCAGCTCCTCGACCTCGCTCTTCGGGATGCGCTCGTAGGCGTAGCCGAGCGGGGCTCGATCATGAGCGAGTCGCCGGCCCGCAGCGGCTCGTCGACGCAGCGTGTCGGCCAGGTGACGATCCGCTCCTCGTCGGCGTGCGAGATGACCAGGGCGCCGGTCGCCGCCGTCGAGCACCTCCTTGAGCATGACCACCTCACCGATGCGTTCGAACCCGAACGCGTCGACGATGTTGAGCGCGTCGTTGAGCAGGACCTCCTGGCCACGCCGCAGCTCATCGGCGTCGCACCGACGGAGACACCGCGACCCGCAGCTTCCGGCCGCCGGTGAAGATGTCGACCGTGCCGTCCTCGTGGGCGTTGAGGAACACGCCGTACCCGCTAGGCGGCTGCGCCAGCCGGTCGATCTCCTCCTTGAGCGTGACGATCTGGGCCCGCGCCTCCTTGAGGGTGGCCACCAGCCGTTCGTTGTTCTCCGTCAGACGGGCGAGCTGTGCCTGCGCCGCGGCCAGCCGCTCTTCCAGCTGACGGACGTGTCGAGGGCTCTCGGTCAGTTTGCGCCGAACGAGGGCGAGTTCCTCTTGAAGGAACGCGACCTGAGTGGAGAGATCGTGTGCTTCCTTCTCCCACCGTGCGGCGCGCGTCTCCGCGTCGTCGCTGCGTGCCACGTCCCACCTCCCCTAGCGAAAACGCTGTGGTCTCCACACTAACTGCTCAGGGCGTCTCGTCGCCCCTCCTGACACTGTCGTCACTCTCGTCTTTGGAAAATCGAGGGCCGGGATCGGGTATCAGCGGCCGGCTCGAAACCCGCGGTGATGACAAGTGAAAACGTATCTTGGCGCGGATTCGGCCCGATTGCCACTGGTTTGGGTTCCCGGTTATCGACTCTTCATACCTCGCTTTGTACCCCGTCTCGTGCTTTAGGCAAGCGAATGTGATGATCCAGATTCCCGGACGGGCGCATGCCGGGCGTGTCGGCGGGTCGGTTACCGTCGTGTGAGCCGGACTTTCTGCGGGAAGGATCAAGTAGTGGCAGCCGAGCCGTTGCGGGTGTGGGTGGATCAGGATCTGTGCACCGGCGATGGCCTCTGTGTGCAGTATGCGCCCGAGGTGTTCGAGTTCGACATCGACGGCCTGGCGTACGTCAAAACCGCCGACGGCGAGCTGATGATGGCCCCTGGAGCGCGGACCGACGTGCCGGACCACCTGCGCCTGGACGTCATCGATGCGGCCAAGGAGTGCCCGGGCGACTGCATCCATGTGCTCCGGGCCGACGATGACGTCGAGGTCGCCGGGCCGGACGCGGACTAAGTTACTTGCCGTGTGCTACCGCGAGCGCCCCCGGCGGCACCTTCCCGGCATCCCGCGGGCGTCGGGTCACATCATCGGCCGGCCCACCAGCGACGAGATCAGGCGGGCGAACTCCTCCAGCCGGGCGATCTGGCCCGCGCCCGCCGTCGTCCAGCGTCTTGCCGAACCGCAGCGCGTCGTGCCTGATCATCGGGGCTCCGTCCTCGACGCTCCCGCAGACCCGCCTCGTCGAGCGAGCTGAGCAGCAGATAGACATCGACGCTGTCGACCCGGGCCTGCCCGTCGCCGGTACGCATCAGGCGGCGCCGGCAGCCGACCTCGGTGACCGCCGACAGCGGCACGATCCGCAGTGACGAGGTCATCGAGCCGGGCGGGCCGTCACCCGGTGGGATGTCCTCGCCGTGCCAGAGCATCAGACGGGTGCCGTCGCAGACGACCACTTCCTGCCAGACCCCGTTGACCTCGTTGACGAACCGCTCCAGGGTGAAGCTCACCACGGAAGCGCCGCGCCAGGGCCCCCGCCAGCGCGTCCAGTGCCACGTCCGGATCGCGCAGGTAGGCCCGCGCCGCCGAGTCCAGGTCCGGGTAGGGCGACCAGTCCGGGAACACCGTGGGCAGCTCGCTGCCGAACGACGTCATGTGCCCTGTCCTATCTCTCGTCGGTTCCTATCTCTCATCGGGCGGCGGCTGATCCGCCGCGCCGGTACGCCGGGCCGCGTACGCCTCGGCGCCCTTGCTGGGCTTGCGGCGCCGGGCGGGCGCGGTCACTCCGGGTGCGAGCCTACGCGACGTGATCAGGAACGCGGTATGGGCGATCATCCGATGGTCGGGGCGGACCGCCAGGCCCTCGGCGTGCCAGTCACGTACCAGCGTCTCCCAGGCCCGCGGCTCGGTGAACCCGCCGTGCGCACGCAGTGCCTCCACCAATTCGGACAGCTGAGGAGTGGTGGCGACGTAACCGACGAACACCCCGCCCGGCAACAGGGCCCGGGACAGCAGGCCGATCATCTCCCACGGTGCGAGCATGTCCAGAATGATCCGGTCGTAGCCGGTCTCCTCGCAGTCGGCGACGTCGCCGACCCGTAGCGTCCAGGCCGGGTGGGGGCCGCCGAAGAACGCCTCGACATTGCGCCGAGCGATCTCGGCGAAGTCAGCACGCATCTCGTAGCTGTGCAGGGCGCCAGTGACGCCGACCGCGCGGAGCAGCGAGCAACTCAGCGCGCCGGATCCGGCGCCGGCCTCGAGTACCCGGGCCCCCGGGAAGATGTCGCCCATGGCGACGATCTGGGCGGAGTCCTTCGGGTAGATCACCTGCGCGCCCCGGGGCATGGACAGCACGTAGTCGGCGAGCAGCGGACGCAGTGCCAGGTACGCGGTGCCCCCCGCGGACGACACCACCGATCCGTCCGGTAGGCCGATCAGATCGTCGTGGTGGACCGCTCCGCGGTGGGTGTGGTAGACGCCGCCCGGCTCAAGCACGATCGTGTGCATCCGGCCCTTGGGGTCGGTCAGCTGCACCCGGTCACCAGGCCGGAACGGGCCACTGTGGGCGTGGCCCACGACCGGCGGGGCGGCGGAAACACTCACCATTACTCCTTGGAATCGAGGGCTGCGATCACGTCAACGGCGCGCAGCACGCCGATGACATCCTCGCCCACGGTTACCAGCAGGTCGTGGCCCGGGTTGGCGTTGACGGCGTCGAGGACGGCCATGCCGGCGGCGTCGGCACCGATTCGCTGCCCAGGGGAGATCGGGCGTGCCACCGAATCCACCGTTATCCACGGCCGGCGCTCTTCCGGCACTGACGCGACCAGATGCGGGTGGACCAGCGCGACGAGGTGGCCGGCCGAGTCGCTCACCCCCAGGGACCGGCGGCGCCCCAGCTCATCGCGCTGCCGCAGGGCTTCGGCCAGCGGCGTACCGCTGACCACGACGTGCAGCGGACGCGCCAGCTTGCGCACCCGGATGCCCGGCAGCCGCCGGCGGAGTTCTCCCATCCGGATCGCCTGCGTGGCGCCGGACCACAGGGTCAGGCCGATCGCCAGGGTGAACAGGACGCTGAACATTCCGCTGACGGTCCCGTTGGCGTAGAGCGCGAAGGCGCCCGTCATGGTGACGATGGCGATCACCCGGCCGGACCAGCCGGCGACGATGTCGGCGCGCCGCGGGTCGCCGGTCAGCCGCCAGATACCCGCCCGCAGCGCCCGGCCGCCGTCCAGCGGCAGCCCGGGCAACAGGTTGAAGACGCCGACGATGAGGTTGCTGGCGGCCACCAGGAAGACGAATTCTCCGATCACCGTGGTCCGGCCGGTAACCGGAATGAACACCGCCGCGACGCCGCCCAGCAGCAGCGACACGGCCGGGCCGGCGAGTGCGATGGCGGCCTCCGGCGCGGGTGCCGGGGCCTCCCGGTCGAGTTCGGTGAAACCGCCGAGCAGCTGCAGCGTGATGCCTCGGACTCCGACGCCGAACCGGCGGGCGACCAAAGCATGGGCGAGCTCATGCAGGAGTACGGACAGCAGCAGGCTGGCCACGACCGTCACGCCGAGGAGCGCGGTGAACGTCCCGGAACGGCCCTGGCCGGCCGCCAGCCGGCCAAATCCGCCGACGACCAGGACCGCGAGCACCAGCCAGGACAGCGTCAGGTAGATAGGTACGCCGACCAGCCGTCCGACCCGGATCGCTCCGGGTCGCAGCCGTCGGGGCGCGGGTTCGGGTGGCGTCATCGGGTCCGATGCTACGCAGTCGGTAGCGTGGCGGGTCCGCGCGCGTCGGGCCGGCGCGTTGTGCCAGGCGAGCGGGCGATCGGGTGCGGATCGTCGCGAGAGGGCGGGACGAGGGTGGGGGACGAGGGTGGGGGAAGTGTCACAGTGGTGGCCTAACCTGTCCCGCATGACCGATTCCGCGACTGCTTCCGGTGACCCGACCCGGTCCGCCCGTGCCATTCCCGGGACCGACCATCCCACCGCGACCGCGCTGGCCGGCAGGCAGCGGCCGGACACCGCCGTGGCGCACGCCGATGGCGTCGGTACCGGAGAGGTCGGTACCGGGGCGGCCGGGATTGGAGCAGCCGGGACCGGGGCGGCCCGGATTGGAGCAGCCGGGACCGGGGCCGCCCAGACCGGGGCCGCGGGCAACGGTGCTCCGGTCGACCACCCCCAGATCGACCACGTCAAGGTGAACAGCTCGCCGGTGAATGCCTCGGCGGTCGCGGACGACGTGCTGGCCGACTCGCGGCTGCGGCCATCGCTGTCGCCGTCGCGCGCGGCCGATTTCAAGACCTGCCCGCTGCTGTACCGGCTGCGCAGCATCGACCGCATCCCCGAGGCGCCGACACCGGACCAGGCCCGCGGAACGCTGGTGCATGCGGTCCTCGAGGCTCTGTTCGACCTGCCCGCGCATGGACGCGAGCCGGAGGCGGCCAAGGCTCTGGTGGAGCCGCAGTGGCGCCGGCTGGTGGAGGCGGATCCGGCGCTGGCCACCGTGGCCGAAGGGGAAGAGGCGTTTACGGCGTTCCTCGAGTCCACGCGTGGCCTCGTCGACTCATATTTCCGGTTGGAGGATCCTCGCCGGCTGTCGCCGGCCGAACGGGAGTGCCTGGTCTCCACCGAAGTCGACGACGGCCGGCTGCTGCTCCGCGGCTACATCGACCGGCTCGACGTGGCACCGGACGGCGCCATCCGGGTGGTCGACTACAAGACCGGCGGCGCGCCCCGGGAGGCGTTCGAGGCGCGAGCGCTGTTCCAGCTCAAGTTCTACGCCCTGGTGCTGTGGCGCACCCGCGGCATCGTCCCGGCGGTGCTGCGCCTGGTCTACCTGCGCGATGGTGAGATCTGCGATTTCACGCCCAGCCCCGACGAACTGGCCCGGTTCGAGCGCACGTTGGTCGCGCTGTGGGCGGCGATCAGCCGGGCCCGGGAGCGAAAGGTGTTCGTGGCGACTCCCGGCCGACTGTGTGGCTGGTGCTCATATCAGCATCTATGCCCGGAATTCGGCGGCACCACCCCGCCATATCCCGAGGATCCGGCGGTGCTCGTGCCTGCCGCGCGAAACGGCGACGCGGACCACACGTCCTGATCTCATGATCAAGTTGATCGACGTGTGTAAGATCCTGTGCGATTGACGCCGCCGTGGCTCGGGCGTTGCCCACGATCGCGCACCCGATCCGCGAACAGGGAACCTGACACGTCCGGATCGGCGTAGGTGAGATCTCAGGGGAATCCCTGACAAAGATCAGCACGACGTCCGACCTGGGACCGACGTATTCGTGGCGCCAGTCGTCCACCATGGAGAAGACTGGGTTGGACGCCTCCACGTCCGGCCAAAATTGATCAAATCGAGGGGGTTCGTGGTGACTGCCACGGTCACACAGACGACCGACGTCGCGACAAGGGCACAGGGTGTCTGGAAGGTCTACGGCTCCGGTGAGGCGCAGGTTCAGGCACTGCGCGACGTCTCGGTCGAACTCCGCCGGGGAGAGTTCACCGCGATCATGGGGCCGTCCGGATCCGGCAAGTCGACCCTGATGCACTGCCTTGCCGGACTGGACTCGGTCAGCGCGGGCGAGGTCTTCATCGCCGAAACCCGGCTCAAGGGCCTGTCGGATGCGAAACTCACCAAGCTCCGCCGCGATCAGGTCGGCTTCGTCTTCCAGCAGTTCAACCTCCTTCCGACGCTCACGGCGAAGGAGAACATCCTGCTGCCGATGTCGATCGCCGGCCGCAAGCCGGATCAAGAATGGTTCGACACCGTCATCAACACGGTCAAGCTCGGCGACCGGCTGGGCCATCGGCCGGCCCAGTTGTCCGGCGGGCAGCAGCAGCGGGTGGCTTGCGCCCGGGCGCTGGTGTCACGACCCGAGGTGATCTTCGCCGACGAGCCTACCGGCAACCTGGATTCCCGGTCCGGTGCCGAGGTGCTCGGCTTCCTGCGCCAGTCGGTCAAGGAGCACGGCCAGACCATCGTCATGGTGACCCACGACCCGAACGCCGCCTCGTACGCCGATCGGGTGATCTTCCTTGCCGACGGGATGATCGTCGGTGAGCTGCGCAACCCGACCGCCAGCGCGGTCCTGGACACCATGAAGCGGCTCGACAGCGACACCGCCGACGCACCGGGTAGTGAGAGCTGATGCTGCGCGCCACCCTCAAGAGCCTGCTGTCCCGCAAGCTCCGCCTCATCCTGTCCGGCTTGGCCGTCGTGCTCGGCGTCATGTTCGTCGCCGGCGCCTTCGTGCTCACCAACACCCTGGGCAACGCCTTCGACGGCCTGTTCGCGACCGTCTACTCGCAGACCCACGTCCAGATCAGCGGCAAGACCACGGTCAAGGGCGACGGCGGAGGCCAGGACACCACCGCGCTGCTGCCGGCCTCGCTGTCGATCAGGTGAAAAAGGCCACCGGCGTCGCCGACGCCACCGGCCGGGTCAGCGTGGACGGCGCGCACGTCATCGGCCCGAACGGCAAGGTACTGCCCTCTACCGGCGCCCCTCGCCTCGGCTCCAACTGGTCCGGCGAAGACAGCCTGGTGCACCTGGCGCAGGGGCACGCGCCACAAGCCGACGACCAGATCGTCGTCAACGGCTACACCGCCCAGCAGGGCGAGCTCAAGGTCGGCGATCAGGTCGGCGTCATCACCCTGGGCATCAAGCACACGTACAGCTGGTGGGTATCTCCGAGTACAGCGGCGACCGCGGCTCCATCGCCGGCGAGCAGAACGTCGTGTTCACCACCGCCGAAGCGCAGCGCGTGATGCTCAACGCACCGGGCATGTTCAACACCATCGACGTCAAACCGAAGCCAGGCGTCTCCGACACCCAGCTACGTAGCGACGTCGCGGCGGCGATCGGTCCCGGCTATCAGGTCAAGACCGGCGCCGAGTTGCAGAAGGAGCCGACGGCCGCGTGCACCAGGGCACTGTCGTTCGTCAACTACATCCTGCTCGGCTTCGCCGGTGTGGCTCTGTTCGTGGGCATCTTCCTGATCCTGAACACGTTCTCGATCATCGTGGCCCAGCGAACCAGGGAACTCGCCCTGCTGCGGGCGCTCGGCGGCAGCCGCCGACAGATGATCAACTCAGTGCTCGTCGAGGCGATCATCATCGGCTTGGTCGGCTCCACCCTCGGTCTCGGTGCCGGAATCGGCATCGGTGCCTTGCTCGCGTACGTGTTCACGCACATCGGCGGCGCCGATCTGACCCTGCACGGCATCGGCGTCCCGGCCACCGCGATCATCGCGTCGTATCTCGTCGGTGTCGTCGTCACCGTCCTGGCCGCATTGATCCCGGCGGTTCGCGCGTCGCGCATCGCGCCGGTCGCCGCGATGCGCGACGCGGACACACCGGACAAACCGCTCACCAAGCTGACCGTCACCGGCGGCGTGGTGTTCGTCCTCGGCGCGGTGGCGCTCGGTGCCGGGCTGACCGGTGCCGGCGGTGCCACCCTGACGCTGATCCTCGTCGGTGTGCTTCTCTCGTTCATCGGCGTGGCCCTGCTGACCCCGGTGATCAGCCGACCCATCGTGGCGGCACTGGGCTCGGCGTTCACCGGCTGGACGCCGGGCAAGCTGGGCAAGCGCAACTCGTCGCGCAACCCGCGCCGCACCGCGATCACGGCTGCGGCGCTGATGGTCGGCATCGCCCTGATCACCGGCATCAACACCGTGGCGTCATCGGCGAAGTCCAGTATCACCGCGCTCGCCAATACACAGGTCAAGGCCGACCTGATCATCTCGAGCGATCAGACCGGCACCGGCGTTCCGGGCAATTTCAACGCCGATGTCCTGACCAAGACCGCGGCCATACCAGGCGTTACCGAAGTGTCCGGCCTGTACGTCGACCGCGCCGTCATCGACGGCAAGAACACCGTCGTCGGGGCGCTGACCGAGCCGAAGTCATTGCGGGACATGTTCAGCGTCACACCGAATTCCGGCACCATCGACCAGCTCAGCGCCGGCCAGATCATCGTCGACAAGCCGGCTGCCAACAAGGACGGCCTCAAGGTCGGCGACACGGTCACGGTGCAACTCAGCCGGGGCGGACCGGAGACGTACACGATCAGCGGCATCTACAACAAGAGCGATGTGATCAGCGGATGGATCCTGCCGGCCTCGGCGGCGAGCAATTTCGCCATACCGCAGCCGACTCAGGGATTCATCATGGTCGGCAACGGCACGAGCGTGACCGACGTCAAGGATCAGGTGTCCGCGCTGCTGGCCAACAGCCCCGAGGTGAACGTCACCGACATCTCGTCGTTCGTCGATCAGCAGACCCGGGGCATCGATGGGGTGCTGACGATCATCCAGATCCTGCTGGCTCTGGCGATCATCATCGCGATCCTCGGCGTGATCAACACGCTCGCTCTGTCGGTCCTGGAACGTACCCGGGAGATCGGCCTGCTGCGGGCGATCGGCCTGCGCCGCTCGCAGACCATGGGCATGGTCACCGTCGAATCCGTGGTCATCTCGGTGTTCGGCGCGTTGCTCGGCCTCGTCGTCGGCGTCGGGCTCGGCGCTGCCGTGGTCCGGGCGCTGCACGATGAGGGCATCAAACAGCTGTCGCTGCCGTGGAGCCAGATGATCGTCTATCTGATTCTGGCCGCGATCGTCGGCGTGGTGGCGGCGGTCCTGCCAGCCATCCGTGCGGCCCGCACCAACGTGCTCGCGGCGATCAGCTACGAGTAGCGGCCGGGGCGGCGACGATCATCGGACGGCGGATCTGCGGGGCGGATGCCTTGCCGGTCCGCCGGTCAGTTCCCGGGTTGACCGGTTGCCACGCCGATCGATTACCAAGCTGGTCCCGCTTACCGGGCTGATGTGCTACCTGGAGTTGTCCGTGGCCGTGACCGCCGAGGCTTGAGCCTCGGCGGTCCGCGGACCGGCCGATCCCACCGCGGCCCGCAGGTACTCGACGTCGACATCAGCGAGGCTGGCCACATGCGTCACCCCCCGCAGATGTGACAGGTCCAGCTCCGACGGTACGGCCAGGACGACGCAGCCCGCTCCCGCGGCACTGGCCGCCCCCGTCGGCGAGTCTTCGATGGCAACACAGTCGGCCGGATCCACACCCAGCGCCGCCGCCGCCGCCAGGTAAGGCTCGGGGTCCGGCTTGCCGTTGACAACATCGTTGTGGGTTACCACCGCGTCGAACCGGTGCCTGCCGATCGTCTCAAGCATCACGTCAACGATCCGCCGGACCGTGGCGGTCACCAGGGCCGTCGGGATGCCGGCCGCCCTTATCTCGCTGAGGAGTTCCAGGGCGCCGGGCCGGAACGCCAGCCGCGCACCGCACAGCGTCATCATGCGGTCCTCCAGTTGGTCGCCGTCGGCGTACACATCGCGACCGGTCAACCCAAGATCGTCATGGAGGATCTGCATGGCACGCGGTGTGGTGGCGCCGATCATCGCCTGGCGTGCCGCGGCCGACATCTGGCCGCCCAGTTCGGCGGCGAGTTCGTCGAGCGCGACCTGCCATACCTTCTCGCTGTCGACGAGCGTGCCGTCCATGTCGAACAGGACGGCGGCAAGGCGTCGGGTAACCGGCTGCTGATCCACGCCGAGAGCGTATCCGGCCCGACCACTCGATCACATGATCATCGCGCGCCCGCCAGGTCCGCGATGATCTACAACACACGACGAGCCCGCACTTCACCGGCGTCGCCGGGCTTCTGGGCCGCCGGGCTCACGGCGACCTGAATTCGGTTGCCCCGGTCCGGAAGATAGAGATCATGCCGGCCTTCGACGACCTCATGGCCCGCCTGGAAGCCGACCCGTCAGTGCTGGCCGTAGTCCTCACTGGATCGGCGGCGCGCGGTATGGCCACGGAGCGTTCCGACCACGACGTGATCATCGTCGTACCGGAGTACAGCGCCGCCCATCCGCGAACCACCCGCCGCTCCCCCGAACTCGACGAAATCGTCTACTCGCTCGGCGATCTCGGCGAACCTCAGCAACGGTGGATGCGGTGGATGTTCCGGGGCGCCCAGATCCTGCTGGACCGGACCGGCGGCGCGATCCAGCCACTGCTCGACAGACAGGCCCTGCCCACGCCGGAGGAAGCGGCCACTGAGGCTCGTGCATGCTTCGACGTCCTGATCAATCAGGCGTACCGGGCGGCGAAGAGCCGCCGCGACGGCCGGGCCGCCGAGGCCCGCCTCGACGAGATGGAGTGCGTGGCCCCGATTCTCGGCACCCTGTTCGGCTTGCACGGCCGCTGGCGCCCGTACAACAAGTACCTGCGGTGGGAACTGGCGACCTACCCGCTCGGGCCACCCTGGGACGCCGCCACGTTCCCTGACCGGCTGGCGGCCGAACCGATCTCGGTATGGCTCGACCTTGAGCCGCTGGCCCGCGACCGCGGCCTGAGCGACCTGCTCGACGAATGGGACAAGCGGGAACTTGAGGTAATCCGCGAACAGGCACAGGCGGCGACACAGTCATGATCCTGCGCAAATACCCCCGGACCCGGCACCTTGAAGGCTCACGGCTGCAACCCGGCGACTCCGACCTGGAAGCGCATCGATGACCGGTACGTCGTGTACGGCGAATGGCTGTACGCCAAGCACACCGTCTTCTACAACGCCCTGCCGCACTACTTCTGCGAGTTCGACGTCTACGACCGCCGCGACGGCCGATTCCTTTCGACTCCGGCGCGGCGAAGCCTCCTGACCGGCCTGCCGATCACCTCGGCGCCGGTACTCGGTGAAGGCACCGCCACCACGCTCGCCGCGCTGGTCGACCACGTTGGGCCGTCGACGTGCCGGACGGCGCGATGGCGGTCATGCCTGGCCGAGGCCGCCCGTGCGGCCAACGCCGACCCGGATCGGGTCGCGGCCGAATCCGACGCCGATGACGCGATGGAAGGGCTGTACCTGAAAATCGAGTCCGGCGACCAGGTGACCGAGCGCCTCAAGTGGGTGCGGCCGACCTTTCTGACCGCGGTGCTGGACTCCGGCACGCACTGGCTGGACCGGTCGGTCATCGTGAACCGGCTGGCCGACCCGGACGTGCTGTACCGATCCGAGGCACGGTGACGTGATGGGCGTACTGGCCGGCCTGTGCCCGCAACCTCCATCCTGGACGGTGCCGTGGGAGCGCATCCGGGACGCCTTCGACTGGATCCGTGCGCTCCGGGGCGTACCGCAGGATGCACGCCACCACGCGGAGGGTGACGTCGCCACGCACACCGCGATGGCCGCCGAAGCGCTCGCCGCGTCGCCGGCGTGGCGAGCGCTGGCCTGCTCGGACCGGACCCGGCTGTTCACCGCTGTGCTGATGCACGACGCCGCCAAGCCGTTCACCACCCAGACCTGCGCCGACGGAACGATTACCGCTCACGGGCTTTCCCGGGCGGGTGACCTGCTCGCCCGGCGGCTGCTGTGGGAACTCGGCACCGGCCCGCTCGACCGGGAGCACATCTGCGCCCTGATCCGCCATCACCAGGTGCCGTTCTGGGCACTCGAACGCGACGATCTGGACGCGATCGCGTTCCGCGTGTCACTACTTGCCCGCAACCAGGACCTGGTAGCGCTGGCGCACGCCGACATCGCCGGCCGGATCTGCGCCGACGCCGACACGCTGCATGGCAACGTCGACCTGTACGCGGAGTGGTGCACCGACCGGGACTGCCTGGACCAGCCCCGCCGCTTCGCCTCCGACCACGCGCGATTCGACTGGTTCCGCAACCCCGGGCGGGATCCCGCTTACGCCGCCTACGACAACACGTCCTTCACCGTCACCCTGATGTCCGGGCTGCCCGCCACCGGCAAGGACACCTGGATCCGGAACCATCGAGGCGGCCAGCCGGTGATCAGCCTGGACGCGATCCGAGACGAACTTGGCGTAGCGCCGGGAGCCGACCAAGCGCCGGTGATCGCTGCCGCGCGGGACCGGGCCCGGACGCTGCTGCGAGCCCGCGAGCCGTTCATCTGGAACGCCACCAACATCACACGCCATACACGAGCCCGCACGATCGCCTTGTGCGCCGGATACCGCGCCCGGATCGAGATCGTCGCCACCGAGGCGCCGCCCGCGGTTCTGTTCCGGCGCAACCGGGCCCGGCCGCGGCCGGTGCCCAACCCGGTCATCCAGAGGCTGGCACGCCGCTGGGAGGCGCCCGATGTGACCGAGGCGCACCAGGTCACGACGGTACCGACACACAGCTGACATCCAGCTTCGCGTCCAGGAAACATCCAGGAAACTGGGCTAACTTTGGGCGATGGAAGAGCTTCGAGCCCGCCGCATTGTTGATCGACTTCGCGAACGCGGAATCCCAGCCCACCTGCACATCGCACCGGCGTCCCGGTTCGGCATTCGAGTGGATCTTCCCGACGGACGCGAGGCCATCTGGGACGCCGACGGCGCCGCCGCCCTCGACGCCCAGGTCATGCGCAACGGCATGCTGGTCGGCCTGGTCCCGGACATACCCGGTTCCGAGAGCTTCGACGACGCCCAGGTCATCGACGCCATTGCCCGCGCCGACTACGACAAGCCCCTCGGATCGTTCAAGAAAGCCGCACCGCCGCCGGAGCCGGCACTGCCGGTCGAGGGCGGCTTCTTCCGCCGCATGTTCGACGGATTCCGGTACCGCTAGCGAGCACCGCGGGGCCCGCACCACATCGGCACCGAACTGGGTGAGGCGGTGACCATCAGGGAGGGCAAGAACGCCTGGTACGTCTCCCGATCCGCCAGCGGCGGCCACGACGAGAAGGCGATCCCGGCCCGCTTCCCGTAGCACCGGCGGGCGCCGGCCGGCGATCAGTCCGGGCCGGGCGCCTGGCTCGGCGGCCAGAACCGGAGGTCAGCGTCCGGCGGGCTCATCAGTCCGATCTGGTAGCCGTCCGGGTCGGCGATGATCGCATACCGGGCGCCCCAGAACGCGTCGTACGGACGCTGCCGGGACTCATAGCCGGCGTCACGCATCCGCAGCCACAGGTCGTCGACGGCCGGCCGGCTCGGCACCGACACGGTGAATACCGCGGCACCGCCCAGCGCATCCGGAGTGCCGCTGTTCCAAACCCGGCCGAACTCCTGCTGATCAAGTTCCAGGCGCGGGCCACCCGGAAACTGGTACGAGGCGTGCGGCCCGCCCGGCTCACCGAACGGGATCCCGAGCAGCCGGAAGAACCTCAGCGACTCCTCGATATCGGTAACCACCAGGTTGATCTGGTCCAGCCGGATCTGGCCGATGGGCGGATTCGGGTCCATACCGGACAGCCTAAGCGCGCAATCCGCCGGCGTCGCGCGCATCCGACGTCGTACCACCCGACGCGTACCGGGGCCGTCTCAGCCGCAGCGGGACTTGACCGCGTCATGCAGCGCGTTGAACGCGGTTCCCACCTCGCCGGCCGCGCTGACCACGCTCGCGATCGTGGTGGCGCCTGGTGACGCCGATGCCTCGTTCACCGCCGACCGCAACGTGCGCAGCGCATCGCGCATCTGATTGACCTGCGGGCTGAACTGGCTGCGCGCGGTCGACGCGAAGGTATCGAACTTGTCCTGCACGTTCTGCAGGGCATTCTGGACCGCGCTCACCCCGCCACTGACGACATTGATCTTCTGCAGGTCGGTCACGGCAGTCGTCAGATCGTCCCAGGTGGTGCACAGATCCGCCGATGGGCTCGCCGTCCCCGCCGGCGGCGCGGCCGACGACGTCGTCGGCGACGGCGTTGGCGACGGTGACGAAGACGTCGTCCCAGTGCTCGAGCAGCCTGCCAGCGCGGCTATGGCGATCAGCACCCCGAGCCTCCGTAGCCTCATCAGGCCTTTATATCGCCGCAGCTCAGAGCACATATGGCGAATCAAGAAAGCCAAGTGTCGCAGCCCGGTTCTAGGGTGTGGTCATGGACCGACCGACCTACCGCCCCAATGGCATGGTGCTCGACTCGCCGGACGCCGCCGCGCTCGCCGCGTTCTGGCAGGAGTTGCTCGGCTGGCCCCGCCGCTCCGACGAGCCGGATTGGGTCACCCTGGCCCCGCCGGGCGGCGGCATCGGCCTGTCGTTCCAGACCGAGCCCCGCTACGTCCGGCCGGTGTGGCCGGCCGGCGAGGGCGATCCACAGATGCAGATTCACCTGGACGTCGAGGTGACCGACTTGGACGCGGCGGTCACCTTCGCCCAGTCGGCCGGCGCGCAACTGGCCGCCTACCAGCCACAGGAACATGTGCGCGTGATGCTGGATCCGGCCGGTCACCCGTTCTGCCTGTGGGTGGCCGGCTGAGCCGGACCCCTGAAGCCGCGCAGCCACGAGCTGGACGCCGGCCAGGTGCCCGCCAGGTCACGTCAAGTTCGGCCGCAACCACCGATCCGCTTCGGAGACGTCCAGCCCGCGCCGCTCGGCATAGTCGGCCAGCTGATCCGGGCCGATCCGGCCGACCGTGAAGTAACGCGACAGCGGGTGCGCGAACAGCAGGCCGCTGACGCTCGCCGCCGGGGTCATCGCGAACGACTCGGTCAGGTCCATGTCCAGTTGCTTGGCGTCCAGCAGATCGAACAGCGTCCGCTTCTCGCTATGGTCGGGGCTGGCCGGATAACCGAGCGCCGGCCGGATACCGCGGAACCGCTCGGCATGCAGGTCCTCGATCGCCGGATCCGCGTCCGGCTCGTACCAGTCCCGGCGGGCACGCAGGCGAATGTACTCGGCGAACGCCTCGGCCAGCCGGTCCGCGAGAGCCTTCGTCATGATCGCCCGGTAGTCGTCGTTCTCCTCCTCGAACCGCGCCGCCACCTGGTCCGCCCCGTGGATCGCCACCGCGAAGCCACCGACATGATCTCCCTGCCGAGCCACATAGTCGGCCAGGCAGCGGTTGGCCCGCCCGTCCGGCTTCTCGGTCTGCTGGCGCAGCATCGGGAAGCGGGCCAGGCCATCGAGCACGATGTCATCACCGTCCGCATGTGCCGGCCAGAACCCGTACGCGCCCTTCGCCTCGAACCAGCCCCCAGCGATGATCTCGTCAAGCAGCGCGTTGGCGTCATCGAACAGCTCGCGTGCCGCAGGCTGCTCCAGGATCGCCGGGTACTTGCCACGCAGCTCCCAAGCCAGGAACAGGAACTGCCAGTCGATGAACGGGCGCAGGTCGGCGATGGCCGGCTCGACCACGCGTACCCCGGTGAACGCCGGAATCGGCAGCTCGTCGAACGGCACCACCTCACGATTGGCTCGGCGCCGCCGCCAGCGACAGCAACGGCACCCGCTCTCGCGAGGCATGCTGCTCACGCAGGCGCTGCTGCTCGGCCTCGTTCCGGGCCGCCAGATCCCGGCCCGGTCCGCGTTGAGCAGGTCGGAAACGACGCCGACCACCCGTGAGGCGTCCAGTACGTGCACCGTGGTCCCCTGGTACGCCGGCGCCACCCGTACCGCGGTGTGCTGCCGCGACGTGGTAGCGCCACCGATCAGCAGCGGAAGTTCCAGACCGCGGCGCCGCATCTCGGTCGCGACCGCGACCATCTCGTCCAGCGACGGAGTGATCAGCCCGGACAGGCCGACCGCATCAGCGCCTTCGGCTACCGCCGTATCCAGGATCTTGCCCGCCGGGACCATCACGCCCAGGTCGATGACCTCGTAGTTGTTGCAGCCCAGGACCACCCCGACGATGTTCTTGCCGATGTCGTGCACGTCGCCCTTGACGGTCGCCAGCACCACCTTGCCCTGGCCCCGTCCGGCGCCGAGCGTCCCCGCGGCGATCGCCTCCTGCTTGTCCCGTTCCATGAACGGCTCCAGGTACGCCACCGAGCGCTTCATCACCCGCGCGCTCTTGACCACCTGCGGCAGGAACATCTTCCCTGATCCGAACAGGTCGCCGACCACCTTCATGCCGTCCATCAGCGGGCCCTCAATGACGTCCAGCGGCCGCCGGGCCCGCGCTCGCGCCTCCTCGGTGTCCGCCTCGATGAAGTCGACGATCCCGTGTACCAGCGCATGCGACAGTCGCTCCTCGACCGGCGCCTGGCGCCAGGACAGGTCGACGGCGCGCTTGGTGCCCTGGCCGCTGACCGACCCGGCGAACGCCACCAGCCGGTCGGTGGCGTCGTCCCGCCGGTCGAACAGCACATCCTCGACAAGCTCGAGCAGGTCCGACGGGATGTCGGCGTAGACGGCGAGCTGGCCCGCGTTGACGATGCCCATGTCCAGCCCGGCCCGCACCGCGTGCAGCAGGAACGCCGAGTGCATCGCCTCGCGTACCACGTTGTTGCCGCGGAACGCGAACGACAGGTTCGAGATACCGCCGCTGGTCCGCACGCCCGGACACCGTTGCTTGATCAGCGGCAGGGCGTCGATGAAAGCCTTGGCATAGCCGTTGTGCTCGGCGATGCCGGTAGCGACCGCCAGCACGTTCGGGTCGAACACGATGTCCTCGGCCGCGAATCCGACCTGCCCCGTCAGCAGGTCGTACGCACGGGCACAGATCGCCACCTTCCGCTCGGTGGTGTCGGCCTGGCCCTGCTCGTCGAAGGCCATCACCACCACGCCGGCACCGAACGCCTTGATCTTGCGGGCCTGCTCCAGGAACGGGCCCTCGCCCTCCTTCAGGCTGATCGAGTTGGCGATGCCCTTGCCCTGCACGCACTTGAGGCCCGCTTCCAGCACGCTCCAACGCGAGCTGTCCACCATGATCGGGATCCGGGCCACCTCAGGCTCGGTCGCGATCAGATTCAGGAACGTGGTCATCGCTCGCTCGCTGTCGAGCAGGTCCGCGTCCATGTTCACGTCAAGCAGGTTCGCGCCACCTCGCACCTGCTCCAGCGCCACGTCCACGGCGCCCTGAAAGTCGCCGGCCTCGATCAGCCGCCGGAATCGCGCCGAACCGGTCACGTTGGTCCGTTCCCCGATCATCACGAAGCCGGTGTCCAGACCGATCTCGAACGGCTCCAGGCCGCTGAACCGGGTGGCCGGCGCCACCGCGGGGATCTGTCGCGGTGGCGACGCGGCGACCGCCTCGGCGATCCGCGCAATGTGCTCCGGTGACGTGCCGCAGCAGCCGCCGACGATGTTCACCAGCCCGTCGGCGGCGAACCCGGCAAGCATCCGGGCCGTCTCGGCCGGGGTCTGGTCGTACCCGCCGAACGCGTTGGGCAAGCCCGCGTTGGGATGACTCGCTACGTAGGTGCCGGCCAGCCGGGCCAGATCAGCGACGTACGGCCGCATCTCGGCGGCACCGAGCGAGCAGTTCACCCCGACCACCATCGGCTCGGCGCGCTCGATGGAACGCCAGAACGCCTCGATCGTCTGACCGGACAGGGTGCGGCCGGACAGGTCCACAATGGCGACCGAAATCCACAATGGCAACTGGGGTGCGACCTCGCGAGCGGCGGCGATCGCCGCCTTGGCGTTCAGCGTGTCGAAGATGGTTTCGATCAGCAGCAGGTCCACGCCGCCTTCGGCGAGCGCCTCGATCTGCTCCGCGTACGCGGCCTTGACCTGGTCGAACGTGACGGCACGATGGGCCGGGTCCTCGACATGTGGCGACAGCGACAGCGTGACGTTGAGCGGGCCCACCGAACCGGCGACGAACTTGCCACCCGCCTCGTCGGCCGCCTGCCGGGCCAGCCGCGCGCCCTCGACGTTCATCCGGCGTACCAGTGACTGCAGCCCGTAGTCGGCCTGCCCGATGCTGGTCGCCGTGAAGGTGTTGGTGGTGGTGATGTCGGCACCCGCCGCGAGGTACCGCCGATGGATGTCGAGGATCAGGTCGGGCCGGGTCAGGTTGAGCAGATCCGGGTCACCAGTGACGTCGCCCGGGTGGTCGGCCAGCCAGTCCGATCGATAGTCGGCGGGCGAGAGCCCGGCACCCTGGAGCATCGTGCCCCACGCACCGTCGAGCACCGCTATTCGCTGCTTCAGCAACCGCCGCAGATCGGTCTGACTCATCGCAGCCACCTCCGAATGAAAGTCGGAGGCGCCCTTAGTCGACATCCCAGGTCGAGCGTGGCGGAACTAGGCCGTTCTAGTCCGTCGCAGCGCCTCTCGGCCTGGCGATTGACCAGTTTACTCGTCTCAGCAGCCGGGATCGGTGGTGGCGGCGATCACGCCGGACCTGGCCGGACCGGGTCGTCCAGTCCCGGCGCGGCCCGGCCCGGGCGCGCCGCGCGACGCACTAGGCTGGAACGGTGAGCGAGTTCGACGGTCTGCCAGTTCTCCGCCATCCAGTTGCCATCGCCGCCTTCGAGGGATGGAACGACGCCGCCGATGCGTCGACGGCCGCCGTCGAGCACCTCGAACAGGTATGGCGTGCACGCGAGATCGGCCGCCTCGACCCTGAGGACTACTACGACTTCCAGGTCAACCGGCCGACGGTCGTCGCTGATCGACGGCGAGACCCGGCACATCGAGTGGCCGACGACCAGGTTCTCGGTCGCCACCCCGCCCGGCGCCGAGCGGGACGTGCTGCTGATCCGCGGGCATCGAGCCGAGCATGCGCTGGCGTGACGTTCTGCGAGGAGGTCCTGGAGCTCTGCCACAGCCTGGAAGTCGAACGTGTGGTCGTGCTCGGCGCCCTGCTCGCCGACGTCCCGTTCTCCCGGCCGCTGCCGATCAGCGGAGCGGCTCGGCGCCCGGAGACGCGCCGAGCGGCTCCACCTCACCCCCACCCGCTACGAAGGGCGCGACCGGCATCGTCGGCGTCCTGCACGACGCCTGCGTCCGCGCCGAGGTCGACTCGCTGTCGTTCTGGGTGCACGTGCCGCACTACGCCAACAACCCGCCCTGCCCGAAGGCGACGCTGGCCCTGCTGCACCGTATCGAGGACGTCCTTGACCTGCCGGTGCCGATGACCGACCTGGCCGAGGAGTCCGCCGCCTGGGAGCAGAAGCTGCGCGCCGCCGCCGAGCAGGACGCCGAACTCGGCCGAGTACGTGCGCGAGCTGGAGGAACGAACCGGCGACGAGGGCCTGCAGCCAGACCTCCGGCGACGAGATCGCCCAAGAGTTCGAGAAGTACCTGCGCCGCCGCGGCGGCAACGGCCGCAGCCTCCACCGGCCGAATCGCGACCAGCGCCTGATCGGGTCCGCCCGTACCCGCCGCGGGGCGCTCTTCGTGCGCCACCCCCATGATCAAGTGCGAGATCTCGAGCACTGGATGCGCCAGAGCGACTGCCACTGCACGGATCAGCGCACTTGATCGGGAGGCACGCCCGCCGAGCAGTGGCGGACTTGCTCACATGCCGGCCGCCCCTCATATGTCGGTGCCGCGAAGCGGCGCGTCTTTGCGCTCTTGGTGCGGTAGGCCACGCCGCGTACGGTGTCCTAGGAAGCTAGGTTATAACGGATGGCCGGTGCATAATGATCGTCAGGTGATGTCCCGGGCACAGGACGGTTGAACATGACGATCAACCCAGGAGCGGCCGAACACCCCCACCGGCAGATCGCCGCCCAGATCCGGGCACAGATCCGGCGCGGCGACTGGGCACCCGGCGAGAAGCTGCCGTCCATCCCGGCCATCGCCGAGATGTACGGCGTGGCCAAGCAGACCGTGCAGCGCACCATCGACCAGCTGCGCATCGAGGGCGTGCCTGATCACCAAGCCCGGCTCCGGCACGTACGTGCGCGGCACCCGCCGAAGGCTCAACCGGCTCTCCCGAGGCCGCTACGGCGCGCAGCGCGGCTACCACGCCGATCTTGCCGCGCGGTACCGGCAGCAGCTGATCGACGTCGGCCACTCCCCCGCGCCGGCCGAGGTCGCCGACGCGTTCGGGGTCAGCGACGGGCACGCCAGCTCGTGGTGCGCCGGCACCTGGTGCGCACACAGGAGACGCCGGTCGAGGTCGGCACGTCGCTGGCTGCGGCCGTCGGACGCCGACGGCACATCGCTGAACCGGATGGAGGCCTTCGGACGGCCGCTGTACCAGGAGGTCGAGGAGGTCACCGGCCGCGTCTACCGGACCGCGTCGGACCAGGTCACCGCCCGCCTGCCCAGCCGGGAGGAGGCGGAGATCCTGCAGATCCGGCCGGACACGCCGGTACTGCACCTGCTGCACGTGGCCTACGACGCGGACCACCGGCCGATCGAGGTGGCGACCGCGACCTGGCCCGGCCCGATGACCGCGCTGACCGAGGAGTACTCGATCCCGGCGCCGACGCGAGCGCGACATCATGGCCGAGGCGGCCGAAGGTGGAGAGCTGTACCTTGCTTGATCCAGATCAGCGCGCTCCCGCGACCGGGCCGCGGGTGACGGCGCTGGCCGCGGCCGTCGCGGCGGCGGAGCGATTCGGGGTACGCGCGAGGCACCCGGCCGTACTCTCCAACGGCGCCAACCTCGTCGTGCACCTGGCCCCGGCCCCGGTCGTCGCCCGGGTCGCCACCCTGACCGCCGGGGTCCGGCCCCGGATCCAACAGTCGTTCGCGCACGAAATCGCGATGGCCACGTTCTTACGCGACGAGGGCATGCCGGTCGTTGGCCCGGCCCAAGACCTGCCGCCGGGTCCTCATCTGGCCGACGGCTGGACGGTCAGCTTCTGGGACCATGTCCCGGCGCCGGACGCGACACCCCCGGTGGATGCCGGGTTGTTCGGCACCATGCTCCGGGATCTGCATCAGGTACTGCGGTGCTACTCCGGGACCGTAGAGCCGTTCGGCACCAGCGGCCCGCCACTGGCCGACATTGAGATATACCTGGGCCAGGTCGAGGCGGGTGAACGTCCGGGCAGCCCGCTCAGGCGTACCGACATCGATCTGATCCGCACCGACCTCACCGACCTGTTCGGCCCGGATGCCCGGCGAGGTGCAGCCGTTGCACGGCGACGCCCACCCGGGAAACCTGATCGCCGGACCGGACGGATTCGTCTGGGCCGACTTCGAGGAGTCCTGCCGCGGCCCGGTCAGCTGGGACCTGGCGAGCCTGGCGCGTACCCGCCGATTCGATCCGGCGCCGGCGCTCGCCGCGTACGGTGCCGTGCCTGATCTCGCCGATGCGATGCGGCTGCGGGCCCTGCACGGACTCGTGTGGTGGGCGATCTTCGCGGAGAGGGACCCGAAGGCCCGGCCGATCGTCGCGCAGCGACTGGCTGAGCTGCGCGGTCCGCGTCGCTAGCGCCGCGCCCAGCCGGCCTCGCGGCCCAGGTAGTTGAGTAGCACCAGGTCCTCGGCTTCACCGACCGGGTCGACGCCGTTGAACGCGGCCATGGCCCGGCCCAGCGCGCCGGTGACGAACTCGAGCGCATCGCCGTCGATGGTGCCCGACGGCGCGAACGGGTCGAAGTCCGGACCGTCCGCGCCGGTGATGAACATCGTGTAGGCCATCTGGTCGCCGGCCGCGTGCTGCGCCACCTGGGTCACCGTCCAGTCCGCGCACGGCGTCGGCGCCTGCCAGGCATCGGCCGGGACCCCGGCGACGACCCGGCGAAGTGCCTCGTGGACGGTGTCCAGTATGCCGTCACCGGCACACCCTAACCGAGCTTCCGCAGGTCCGCGCCCCATCGTTCGGTGTGGATGATCCGGGTCACGTACGCGTCGCGCAGGGTACGCAGGGCGGGCAGGCGCTCGGCGGCTTTACGGTACTTCGAACCGGCCGACGACGCCTCGGTGTAGATCCCCTCGACGCGGAACCCGACCAGGTCCAGCGCCCGGTTTACCGCGACCACGTCTGACGCGGTCCGGGCCCGGTACACATAGGTCGCGTGGTCCGGTTCGTTCAGCGCCTCATACACCAGGTAATCGCCGGTGTGGCAGAACGCGAAGGCGAGCACGGTGGGTTCACCGGCCGAGGCGGACAAGGCGTCGTAGTCGGTCCGGGCCGGGGTTAGCCGGCCTCGCTGCACGTCCGCACGCGGCTTGATGGCGTGCCGGCCGCCGAACCCGCACCCGCCGCACCGAAGCCGCCGCCGAACCCGCCACCGGCAGTGCCCAGCATGGACAGCGCCAGCGCCGATCCCATGGCCTGGAACGGCCCGCTGAATCCGAGGCCGGTGGGCGGGCCACCGCTCATCACGGCCGCGCCCATCATGCCGCCCAAACCGCCACCGAATGAGGAAGCGCCGCCCTGGTGATCGAAGTCGGGCGTGACCGCGGAATCGGTCCACGCCCGCACGCCCTCGGCCTCCCGCTCCACCGAGACCATCTGCTTGAATCCGAGCCACATCGGCCCGCGCTGCTCCATCTCGGCGACGCCCGCGGCGCGATCCGGCATGGTGGCGGCCGCGAGCAGGGCCGGCCAGATGGTCGCGTCGATCGCGTCCAGGTCCGCTTTCGAGCCGGCCAGCCCGTCCCGCAACAGCCCGGACACGCCGCGCAGGGCGATCGGCCCGAGCCCGGGCAGCAAGGCGCCGAGGAAGTGCGCGGTTCGGCTGGTCGCCCGACGGTGCCGGTCGCTCAGCAGGTCGAGGAAATCCGAGGTACGCCGGGCCAGCCGCGCGACGATCATCGGCTCACGCCCGGCCACCTCGATGCTGATCCGGTAGCCCGACGGGTCGGTGGTGACACCCCGGATGAACGGGTACGGGACCTTCTCCCCGTCGCCTTGTGCGGGCGTGGTGACCAGCGCGTCGTCGTAGAGCCGGATCTCGGATTCGCGGGCGTCGACGGTGCCCGGGAAGACCACCGGCTTGCCGACGCCCCGCAGCAGCAGCGTCTCGCTGACCTCGGTGCCGCGCGCGTCGGCGAGCTGCGCCAGGATCTGGGTGCGCATCCGGCCGAGCTGGGTCAGCTCCAGCGAGGGGCCCTCGACCAGCGTCAGCCGGACCACGTACGGCTCCGGCTCGCTGACACCGGCGATGTCCGAGGGCGCCAGCCGCAGCGGCTGACCGAAGTTCAGGGCGACGTGCAGGGTGTCGCCGATCATCTCGGCGGCGCCCTCGCCCTCGTCCAGCACTGACCCGGTCGCGGCGACGAGACGGAAGTGCATGGTCAGGCTGCCGTCCCGCACTCACCGCAGAACTTCGCGCCGGCCAGTTCGGTGCCGCAGTTGCCGCAGAACTTCTTGGCAGCCGCCGGCGCCGCCGCGAGTGCGGTGCCACAGTGCTGGCAGAACTTGCCACCGCCGGTCTCGCCTCCGCATGACGGGCACTTTCCGATCGCCTGATCCCGGTAGTTCACATCCTTGGTCCAGTCGACGCCCTGGATCGCCTCGTTCAACTGATCGATCTGAGCGGATGCCTGCATGCCGGCGATCTCCTGGCCGAGTTTCGGCGCGCAGGTGGTGCACAGGCCACGCTCGCCGTTCCAGCACACCGACTTGCACACCCACTGGCCGCACCGGTCGCACTGGGTGAAGTGGCCCTGCATCTCTTCGGCGGCCTGGCGCAGGTGTTTGTCCCGGGTGCTGCCGCGGCTGCCGTCTCGGAGCCACTCGGCGTCCCAGCCAAGCTGCGAGGCCTTCTCCCCGACCGAGCCGCCGATCAGATCGCCGCCCATTGCCAGCAGCCGGCCGCCGAACCCGGTCACCGACTTGCGGAACGTCGACGCGTACCCGTTGCCGCACCGCTGGCAGTAGAACTCGAACTGGTAACCCTCCCGGGTGGACTGATCGGTGTAGTTGTTCGTGAAGAAGACCATGTCGGACATCGCCAATCCTTTGCCGCATGCGGGTTTAGTCGGGCCGAGCCCAATATGCGACATGACGTCGTTAACGCCGCGGAATTGTCGGCTGTCCGACAGCCGGCAGGTCGATCACGGCGACATGGCCCGGCTGCGCGATCGCCAGGAGGGTCCGATCCGGATGCAATGCGACTTTCGGGCCGGGTACATGGTGGACGCCGTAAGAGCGCTACAGCGCCACGCCAAGCAGAGCATCGACCGTGAGTCTGACGATTCCCGGGGCGGTCGCGTCGGTTCCGGCACCGGCCAGCGTGGCATCGACCCACTCGTCGATGAGCGCCAGCACGGTCGGGGTGTCGAGGTCGTCGGAGAGCGCGGCCCGCACGCCTGCGACAAGCGGTACGGCATCCGGGCCGGCCGCCGCCGTGGCCGCCTCGCGCCACCGGGACAGCCGCTGTTCCGCGGTCTTCAGCAGGTCGTCGGTCCACTCGCGATCCGATCGGTAGTGGTCGGCGAAGAGTGCCAGCCGTACCGCCCTCGAATCGACGTGGTCGGCGCGCAACCGCGACACGAAGACCAGGTTGCCCTTGCTCTTGCTCATCTTCTCGCCGGCCAGGCCGATCATCCCGGCGTGCACGTAGTGGCGCGCGAACGGCGCCTCGCCGCTGAGTGACTCGGCGTGCGCCGCGGACATCTCGTGGTGCGGGAAGAGCAGGTCGGAGCCGCCGCCCTGGACCGAGATGCGCGAACCGAGCAGGCCCTGGGCGATGATCGCGCATTCGATGTGCCAGCCCGGCCGGCCCGGCCCGAGCACGCCGCCGGGCCAGGCCGGCTCGCCGTCGCGGGCGCCACGCCAGAGCAGCGGGTCGAGCGGGTCGCGCTTGCCCGACCGTTCCGGGTCACCGCCGCGCTCGGCGAACAGGTCCAGCATCTCGTCGCGGCGCAGGTTCGACTCGTAGCCGAAGGACGGCACGGTGGAGATGTCGAAGTAGATATCGCCGGTACCGTCGTCGAGCCGGTACGCGACCCCGCGGTCAAGCAGCCCGATGACCTGATCGGCGATGGTCGGGATGGATTCCACGGCGCCCACATAGTGCGCCGGTGGGATGATCCGCAGCGCCTCCATGTCCTCCCGGAACAGCGCGGTCTCGCGCATCGCGAGCACGACCCAATCCTCGCCGTCGCGGCTGGCGCGCTCCAACAGCGGATCATCGATATCCGTGACGTTCTGGACATACGACACATCCAGCCCGTTGTCCCGCCAGACCCGGTGGATCGTGTCGAAGGCCAGCATCGTCGCCGCGTGCCCAAGGTGGGTGGCGTCGTACGGAGTGATCCCGCAGACGTACAACGACGAGCCCTCGGTTGGGTACACGCTCTGCCGCGACGAGTCGAAGAGCGACAGCGGAACCGGCTTGCCGATCTTGAGAACGGGCACGTCGGGGGCAGACCATGAATCCATGCGGCAAGCCTAATTGATCGTCTCACGGGGCCGCCCCTGGCCGGAGTGCGCGATCACCAGATGTGACCGAGGAGTCATCGGCACAAGTCGTGGCGGCGTCGGCCGGAGGGCGTACGCGTCGGAGTTGCCCGCCCACGGGACCGCCCGCGACCCGCTCCGAGCCGGGCCGTGGCCACGCCGGCGCGCCAGCCCGTGCCGCCGCTATCCGATCACCACGACCTCCGTTCCTGGAGGCGGTAGCGTCGCATGCATGAGTGATTTCGATGTCGTCGTCCTCGGCGCCGGTCCGGGCGGATACACCGCGGCGGTCCGCGCCGCTCAGCTTGGCCTGCGCGCAGCGGTTGTGGAAGAGAAGTACTGGGGCGGGGTCTGCCTCAACGTCGGATGCATCCCGTCGAAGGCGCTGCTGCGCAACGCCGAGCTCGCGCACATCTTCGCCACCCAGCGCGACTTCTTCGGCATCGAGGTCGACGGCGATGTCCGGTTCGACTACACGGCCGCGTTCAAGCGCTCGCGTACCGTCGCGGACGGCCGCGTCAAGGGCGTGAACTACCTGATGAAGAAGAACAGCATCAAGCAGTTCGACGGCACCGGCACCTTCGTCGACGAGCACACGCTGGATGTCGGTGGCTCCCGGATCACGTTCGACAACTGCATCATCGCCACCGGAGCGTCGGCCCGCCTGCTACCAGGCACCTCGCTGTCGAACCGGGTGGTCACCTACGAGGAGCAGATCCTCACCAACGAGCTTCCGTCCAGCATCGTCATCGCCGGCGCCGGCGCGATCGGCGTCGAGTTCGCGTACGTGCTGCACAACTACGGCGTCAAGGTCACCATCGTCGAGTACCTCGACCGGATGGTGCCGCTGGAGGACGAGGAGATCTCCAAGGAGCTGGCCCGCCAGTACCGCAAGCTCGGCATCGATGTGCGCGTCGGCACCGCGGTGCAGGCCATCGTCGATACGGGCGACCGCGTGCAGGTCACCGTGCGCGGTCCCAAGGGCGAGGAGCTGATCGAGGCCGACAAGGTGCTCCAGGCGATCGGGTTCGCGCCCAGAGTCACCGGGTACGGGCTGGAGGCGCTCGGCGTGGCGGTCACCGACCGCGGGAACATCGACGTCGACGAGCAGTTCCGCACGAACGTCCCGCACGTGTACGCCGTCGGCGACGTGACCGCGAAACTGATGCTGGCCCACGCGGCCGAGACCATGGGCATCGTCGCCGCCGAGGCGATCGCGGGCCTGCCGACCGCCGGCATCGACTTCGTCATGGTTCCCCGCGCCACCTACTGCCAGCCGCAGATCGCCTCATTCGGCTACACCGAGGCGCAGGCGCGCGAGCGCGGCGTCGACGTGAAGATCGCGAAGTTCCCGTACTCCGCCAACGGCAAGTCCAACGGCCTCGGCGACACGGTCGGCTTCGTAAAGCTGATCAGTGACAACGCCACCGGGGAGCTGGTCGGCGGGCACCTGATCGGGCCAGAGGTGACCGAGTTGCTGCCGGAGCTGACCCAGGCGCAGATGTGGCAGGCGACGGTGAGCGAGATGGCGCACAACATCCACGCCCACCCGACCCTCGGCGAGGCGGTCAAGGAGGCCATCCACGGCCTGGCCGGACACATGATCAACATGTGATTGATCATGCTAGCCGGCTTCGTCGAATGCCCGCCTCGTAACGGCCGGCCGTTATTGCTCCCGTGGTGTGCACCACCCGGCGTCCACGTAGCTGAGCGGGGGTTCCCATCACCGTGCTGAATCAGGGACGTGACCTAGCCGAGGTGCGGCCGCTGTTCGACGCGCCGCACCTCGGATTCGTCATCGACTCGATGATCGCCGGCCACACACCGGCGTCCCTTTGGGTCTCATCGTCAGGGGCCGTCGTCTTCGACGGTGGACACTGCCTCTATCTGGCCCGGTCCGACCGACACTCAGCCCGGATCGGCCCGCGCTCTGCCCGGTACGGCCCGGATATTGCTACCGTCGTCGCCGACCTGGCGCGCGGCCGGGACGGCATCGTGAAGGTCTACGGTGACATCCCGCCGTTGCCCACGCGCGCGCGGTCCCACTTCGTCGCCGGTGATGCACCGCCCGTCAGGCTGGCACCCGATCGGTTTCAGGTTGCGTCGATCAACGACCACCTCGGCGAGCTGTTGCCAATGCGGAACTTCACGGCGGTGCTGGACGAGGTGACGTCGATGTGGGGCTCGCTGGACGCCTTCTGTGCCGCTGGGTTCGGGTACTGCGCCCACGACGGATCATCGATCGTCTCGTGGTGCACCGCCGAGTACGTCAGCCCGGCCCAGTGCGGCATCGGTATCGAGACGATCCCGTCGGCTCAGGGCCAGGGTCTCGCGACGGCGGTCGGGGCTGCGTTCCTGGCGGCTTGCGGGCAGCGGTCGATCCTCGCTCATTGGGATGCGTGGACCGACAATCGACCATCCATCGCGGTCGCCGAGAATCTCGGGTTCAGGCTGTCGTCGTCGTACCATGTCGGCGTCACCACGTTCGCAGCGTTGCGCGGCATGGCCGGCTGAGCCGACCAGGAGCCGGACAGCCTCGGATGGCACCTGGGACCGCCTGGCCGCGGCCCAGGTCAGAGACGACGGGAACCTCGTGGAGCGGACGATCAGTGTGGACTCTTCGATCCTGCGAGCACACCACCACGCAACGGGTGCCCGCGACCTCGCGACGAGATTCGCCACGCGCGCTGGCATCTTCCTCGCCAGCATCTACCGCGCCGCCATCTTCCTTATAGCCACGCTGATCCGGCTGTGCCAACCATCCGGCTGTGCCAACCATCCGGCTCTGGCTATTCGCCCTTGAGGCGAAGAGGGCTATTCGCTCTCGAGGTGGAGCGACAGGACCAGCGCTGAGGAGACCGCCAACTCACGGTTGAACACCTCATCCCGAGGGACGAAGACCATGGCCTGTCCCTCACCGAGCACCACGTCTTCCTGGCGCGCCCGGGTCGTACCGCCGAACACGTGGACCGTCACGGTATGCGGGAAGCCGTCCTCAGAAGGACGCGGACCACTCCACAACGGGTGCAGCTCATCCGCCGTCAAACCCGTCTCTTCCAGTAGCTCACGGCGGGCCGCCTCCAGCGGCGTCTCACCAGGTTCGAGATGACCGCCGGGCAGGCTCCACTGGTTCGGCGAGGCAGCCGCGTCTTGGTCGCGATGCTGCAGGAGCACCGCACCGGACGGATCGACAAGCAGCACAAGCGCGATCTCATATGCGGCCATAGCGCGATCATGCCACGCCAGCTACACCAGAATGCGCCTGACAGAGCCCCGACATGATCGATGGGACGGGTCCCAGGCACGCGGTTGTAGGGCGTCGACTGTCGTCGGCGCCCTGGTTCCGCTGAGCTGGTGGTGCTGGTTAGCCGGGCGGTTGACGGTAGATGTGCCCGTGCGGGGTGATCCAGAAGATCCGGCCAGGTGCCGCCTGGATCACCGTCCACCAACCGACGTGCTTTTCCGCGTGGTGGTGTTCGCACAGCAGGGCGATGTTGTCGTGGCTGGTCGGCCCGCCGTCGGCGTAATCGATGGTGTGGTCATGCTGGCAAGCCCGTGCGGGCGCCTGGCAGCCGGGTGCCCGGCACGTGCGGTCCCGGACGGAGATCCAGCGCTTGAGCTTCTCGCCCGCAAACCGCCGCCGCGGATCCACCTCACCCGGCGGATGCGGCACGTGCGTCTGAACATCGGTGATCGGCTGCCCGGTCAGATAGTCGGTCAGGCGGTGCGAGGACGCCGTGACGAGGCCCTGGAATCCCGGCCACGGAGGAGCCGCGATGCCGGCGTCGGACCACGCTGGGGCGGGGACTTCGATGTCGGGTCGTGCCGTCGTGATGCCCTGGTAGACCAGCTCGCCTCGGTAGGTGACGCTGAACCGCCACTGGGCATCGCGCCGATGCGCGGCGATCTGGCGGGCCACATCGGCCAGAACCGGACCGTATCCGGCCAGTTCCCCCGGCGCGGTGTCGGCACCGATCGCGGTCGCCAGCGGGATTTGCAGCTCTAGCACACCTTGCCTGCCAACCGGGGCGGCCAGATCCGGCGCGGCGGTGCCGTCGAGCAGATCCAGCACCGTGTCGGCGCGCAACTGGGCCAGGTTTCGTACGTCACCGCCGGCTCGGCGGGCGCGAGCTATCGCGTCGACTCGTTCGAACGCGGAAGCGGCCCGGCCCACCGGCAGATTGAACGCGGTCAACGATGCGGTCGCCCCGTCACCACCGTCGCCGAGCCACACATCCCGGTCCGCCACCGTCGCCTCGGCCCGCTTGACCGACGCCGCCGGATCGGCGGTCAGCACCAGCCGTAACAGGATGGCCCGCAGCCGGGACGCGGTCCAGCGTGACGCCTGTGGCAACACCCGATCGGCGATCTGCCGGGCCGCCCGCAGCAAGACGTCGTCCTCGGCCAGGATCAGCACGCCCAGGCAGTCGGCGAACACCCAGGCCCGGTGCCGGTCGATCCGACCAGATCGCCACGCCTCGAACACCCCTGGCAGATGTTCCATCAAGCTCCGGCACCATGCCACCTCACCGGCGGCAAACCGCGGCGTCCAAGCCAGCACCGCGGCCACCTCCAGAGAATCAAAATTGCGGTCAGCGAACAGATCCGCCACACCAACGATCGCGGCGGCCAACTCCGCCTCGGCACAAGCGCGGGCCGCCGCCGCCACCCGCAACCGCTCCACCGCCGCATCGGCGACATCGATGTCGGCCAGCTGCAACGGTGAAGCGGGCAGTCGACCACCCACGGAGTTCGACTCATCGGCATCGCTCACGCTCGTGCTGCTCATGTCCCAATCATCGAACACACGTATGACAAAACATCGATGAATTCCGGCGCTCGCACACGCCTGAAAGACTTTCACCCGACTGGGATACAACCCATTGACATCAGACTCAGCGGACGCGACGCTCCGCCCGGTGCAGCCGCCAACGCCCCTCCCACCCGGCGCCAACACCGCAGCCCACCCGGCGCCAACACCACCACCGAACCTGACGCTCGCACCACAGCCCACCCGGTGCCAACACCACCACCACCACCGCGCCTGGCGCTGGCAGCCCACCAAGTCGGGAACAATTGGCCGTCGAGTCCACCACGTGGCCGCGGCCGCCGCGGCCGCTAAGAACACCAAGACCACCAAGGCAGCGCCGATGAACGCCCGCTCAGCGGGGCACGGCGCTGTGCCCTACCGGCCCGCGAATCAGTCGTCAGTCGTGACGAAGTCGCGTCAGCCATGACTGGACGCCGATCGACCCCGTGCAGGGGTGCCCGGCCGCGTGATGCCGCGATACCCCTTCGGTCGGTTATCTGGATCGACGATGAGATCAACGCGGTGAATTAGAAGCTGGCAGCGGCCGCGCCTGCAGGTCACCTGCCTCCCAGTGCAGCGGACCGTCGATATCGGCCCGCGTCGACCCATCCGGACGACGGACGCACATGGACGGAGACCGAGCACATCAGGACGAAGACCGACGCACATGGACGGAGACCGACACACCTCAGGACGGCGAAGGCGTCAGGTCGTCGACGCCGAAGGCCAGCTGAGCACGTTCAGCTCAGGCCAGTGCTGTCGCCAGCGGACCGCCTTGGCCTCGTACACCTCGCGGGGGGCAAGCACCGGGTTGGGGCGCACGACGAGATTGAACACGTCGGAAAGCCCATGCGGTGCGTAGACACGCCATTGCCCACCCGGCTGCAGGCGCACGCCCAGGCAGCAGGTGGTCGCCGCAAAACTGTCGATGGCTGCCTCGGTGGAGGCATAGGGCGCGCACAGGACGCCGAACTTCTGCTCATACCAGAGATGGACACGGGCCTCGTTGCGGACCTCGACTTCCGCGGGCAACCCGGCAAACGCCTTACCGGCGGTCTGAATTACCGCGTCCTCCGCCTCCCACGACACGTCATGCTTGTCGAAGTAGAAGACGTCGTAGTCCCTGATGCCGGTGGTGGGCTGCCGTCCTGTGACGACGTTCCAGACGGTCTGAAACAGGCAGCCCGCCACCACGTACCAGTCAGGCAGTTCCAACGTCGCCGTACGGTTCAGCACCTCCAACAGCACCTCGTTGCGGGACAGCGCGGACTTCAGTTCGGCGAGTTGCTCATCGAGCGGGAGGCGACCTATCACCGCTCATGCCTACCACTCATGCCCACCACGCGGCGGGCCGACGACCCTGCGGTCTGCCGTCGCCCGCCGAGGCGCGAGCGAGCGCTCCACCAGCCAGGTGGGCGCTCGCCACTATCGTCTACTTGAACGTCGCCGCGGCCTTCTCCAACTGGTCGCGATAGTCCGCCCACCACGAGGCGTCACCGGATGGCAGGTTGCTGAAGCCGGACCCCAACCCGGCCGCGCCGTCGATCAGCTCCCGCACGATGTCGGCCTGGCCTGCGTGACGGTTCGCCTCTGCGATCATGTGGATCAAGATCTGCCGAAGCGTGACGGTACGCCTCTCCTCCGGCCACCACGGAACCTGGCCGGTCCCGGCCAGCGGCAACTGCTCGATGGTCGCGTCGGCATGGTCCCAGACTCTGGTCCAGAGCCCGACGATGTATTCCCTGGACTCGCTCCGGCGTTGCCCACATGTCGACATTGGCCGGAGCGCCCTCGTCGAGCCACGGCATCGACTCCGGGAACGGGCGGTCGAAGACCGCACCGAAGTACTCGGACGCCACACTGGCCATGTGCTTGATGAGACCGAGCAGGTTGGTGCCGGTCGGGACCATCGGGCGGCGAACGTCGTACTCGGAAAGCCCGTCCAGCTTCCACAGCAGCGCCTCGCGCGCGGTCGTCAGGTAGCGGGCGAGGTCTGCTTTCTCGGTGTCCGGCGAAGTCATGACCGCGACCCTAGACCGCACGTGTGACAAACGCCGAGCCGGCTCCGGCCCGGACCTGGGCCGGACACACCCTAGACCGGCGGCCAGGGCACCGCCGGCCAGTCCTCCGACGGCGACGGGTAGCGTCCGGAACCGAGCAGCGCGTCGATCCGGCGGCCGAAGGTGCGTACCTCTGAGATGGTCAGATGCTCCGACAGCGCCTCACCGAGCGCGCCGCTCAGGTCGGCCCGCAGCCTGGCCAGCATTTCAACCACATCGTCCGGCAACGGCTCACCGATCCAGCCCCACAGGATGGTACGCAGCTTGTCGTCCACGTTGAAGCAGACGCCGTGGTCGACGCCGTAGAGCCGGTCGTCAACGGTGGCGAGGATGTGTCCGCCCTTGCGGTCACCGTTGTTGATCACGGCGTCGAAGGCAGCCAGCCGGGCCAGGCGCGGATCGTTCGCGTGGGCCAGGACGTACGGCTCGCCGTCCTCGTCTTGTGCCGAGGCGATCCGGTGCCAGCCGACCGGGATCTCGCCCGCCGGCACGAAGCCCAGGATGGCGGTGTCGGAGATCTGGTCGTCGTCGATCCACAGCTGGCACATGCCCGGTCCGAGGGGACCGGACTCGCGCAACACCGTCGGCGGTACCGGAAACCAGGTGGTCGCGGCACCCACCACGTACGCCGACACCTCGCGGCCGGCCAGCGTACCGTCCGGGAAGTCCCACAGTGGACGCTCGCCGCGGATCGGCTTGTAGACGCATCGTGCCGTCACCCCGGACAGCGTGATGACCGCCCGAAGCGTGGTGTTCGAGGCGTCCACCAGGCGACCCTCGATGTCCATGTCGCCGTGCGCGAGCAGTTCCAGGGCCACGGGCTCGTCGAGCAGCGCAGACATGACCGTTACCGGTGGTAGCCGTTATGCCGGGGCACCGGTGCCCGGCCGGATCGAGTGGCTGGCCGCACAGCGGGCACGGCGGCCGGCCGGCGGCGATCACCCGTTTCGCCCGCTCGATGAACGCGCGTGTCTCGGCCGGTGTCAGCCGGACCCGGAGCCGGTCAAGGTCGGCGGTGCTGGCCTCGATGTCCTCCTCGGCCGGCTCCTCGGCCGGCTCTTCTTCCTCGTCGGCCTCACCCACCGCGATCGCTTCGATGACGACCGTGGAGGTGTCGACGTCGTACGCAAGCCCCAGCGTGCCGACCCGGAACTCCTCGTCGACCGGGCTGTCCAGCGGGTCGTTGTCGACCGGCAGGCCCTCGGGCAAGGGCAGGCTCAGGCCGAACCGGCGGTTGGCCTCCACCAGCAGCTCATCGAGCTTCTCGGCCAGCAGGCTGACCTGGACCTTCTCCAGCGCAACGCTGATCAGGCGGCCGCCGCCGCGAGCCTGGAGGTAGAACGTCCGCTCGCCGGGCGGACCCACCGTCCCAGCGACGAACCGCTCCGGCGGCTCGAACTCGTACACCTGATGGGTCATGCCTTCGACCCTATCCGGTCCGAGGTCGGGGTGCCGCCATCGCCCGTCGGTACGCCACTGGCCGGTGCGCCGGCGGAAGCACCGTCAACCAGGACCGGTACCGGGTAAGCCGGCCCCGGCCCGCCCGCGTCACCGCCGACGACCGCGTCGGAACTGGCCGGCCGCCGGTGCCGGCGCTTCGGCGGCCGCAGCAGCGACAGGTCGCCACCGACATCGTTGAGCCGCAGCAGAAACGGTCGAACCGCCGTATACCGGATTATCGTCAGCGACGCGGGTTCGACCGCGATCCGCTGGAACAGGTCGAGGTGCAGGCCGAGCGCGTCGGCCACGATCGCCTTGATCACGTCGCCGTGGCTGCACGCCACCACCACCGCGTCGGCTCCGGCGGCCTCGGTGGCCCGTGCGTCCCAGTCCCGTGCCGCGGCGACCGCCCGCGCCGACATGGACGCCATCGACTCGCCGCCCGGGAACGTGACCGCCGACGGGTGCGCCTGAACCACCTTCCACAGCGGATCCTTGGCCAGCTTCTTCAGCTCTTGCCCGGACCAGTAGCCGTAATCGCACTCAACCAGCCTGCGGCTCCACGGCGGCCGGATGAGCCGGTAGCGCCAGCGCTATCGTCTGGCGGCAGCGGATCAGCGGGCTGGTCACCACAAACGCCGGCTTGGCCGCGACCGCGGCCAGCCGGGCTCCGACCGCCCGCGCCTGCGCCTGGCCGGTCTCATCAAGCTCGACCGGCTGGTGCCCGGCCAGGGTGCCGCCGGCGTTCGAGGTGGTCCGGCCGTGCCGCAGCAGTACAAGAGTCGCCACGGGTCACCAGACTACGTCGCCTGACGATCAGGTACCGCCGTAATCGCGCCGGTGACGATCAGCCCGATGACCGCTCCGCCGACCAGGATCGCGGTACCAGACGAACCAGACGATCGAGTGGTGCGCGACGAACCGCAGCAGCCAGGCGATCGACGCGTACCCGACGACGAAGCTGACACCCACGCGCGATCAGAGTCGGGGTCCAGCCGACCGTGTCGGCGACGTCCTTGTAGTTGGTGTACGCCTCCAGCGCCCCGGCCGCGGTCAGCGCCGGAATCGCCGAGCAGGAACGACATCCGGGTCGCGGTGACCCGGTCCAGGTCGCGCAGCAGGCCGGCGGCGATCGTGGTCCCGGACCGGGACACGCCGGGGATCAGCGCGAAGACCTGAAACACGCCCATGAACAGGCCGTCGCTGACGCGCAGCGCGTTCTCTCCGCGCGTCTGGGTGGCCGCCCGCTCCGCGAACACCATCACCGCGCACCACGCGATCAGCCCGATCGCCACCGACCCACAGGCTGCGCAGCTGGTTCTCGATGAAGTTCTTGGCAAGCAGGCCAACGATGGCGATCGGGATCGACCCGACGATCACGAACAGCGACAGCCGCCAGTCCAGTTCCTGCCGCTGCCGCGCGCTGAACAGGCCACCGATGAAGCCCTTGATGACCCGCCAGAAGTCGCGCCAGAAGTAGATGATCGCGGCGATGATCGCACCGACCTGAATGATCGCCGTGAACGCGGTCATGCCGCGGCCCTCGATCTGCAGGCCCATCAGCTTTTCGGTAATGGTCAGGTGACCAGTGGACGAGACCGGCAGGAACTCGGTCAGGCCCTCAACGATGCCGAGGACCACGGCCTTCCAGATTGCCAGCACGCTCTACTCTCCTACGCCGGACTTGTCGAACGCTTCGGTGACCGCGCGCAGGGTCCGGATCCCGGACTCCATGTCGCCGACGAACAACGACACCGACAGGGTCGTCACGCCGGCCGCGGCGTAGTCGCGCATCCGCGCCGCGATACGGTCGACCGGACCCAGCAGGCTGGTCTGGTCGATGAACTCAAGTGGCACCGCGGCGGCCGCCTCCGCCTGGCGCTTGGCCAGATACAGATCCTGGATCACCCGAGCCGCGTCGCCGTAGCCCATGCGGGTCGCCAGCTGGTGATAGAAGTTCTGCTCACGGCTGCCCATGCCGCCCACGTACAGCGCCGCGTAGTAGCGGACCAGGGTGGCGCAGTCCTCGATGTCGTCGCCGACCACCACCGGCACGGTCGGCACCACGTCGAAACCGTCCATGCTCAGCCCGGCCCGGCGTCGCCCGGCGGCGACGGCCCCGATCTGCTCGGAGGCGTACTCGGGTGCGAAGAAGACGGCCAGCCAGCCATCGGCGATCTCGCCGGCCAGCTCCAGGTTCTTCGGGCCGACCGCGGCCAGATAGATCGGGATGTGCTCGCGGACCGGGTGCAGGGTCAGCCGCAGCGCCTTGCCCGCTCCGCCGGGCAGCGGCAGCTGATAGTGATCGCCGTCGAACTCGATCTTCTCGCGGGCCAGCGCCTTGCGGACGATGGCGACGTACTCGCGGGTGCGCGCCAGCGGCTTGGCGAACGGTACGCCGTGGAAGCCCTCGGACACCTGCGGCCCCGAGACGCCCAGGCCAAGCCGGAACCGGCCGCCGCTGAACGCGTCGATAGTGGCCGCCGTCATCGCGGTCATCGCTGGAGTACGGGCCGGGATTTGCATGACCGCGGTGCCGACGTCGATGCGCTCGGTCTGCCCGGCGATCCAGGACAATATCGTCGGCGAGTCCGACCCGTACGCCTCGGCCGCCCACACCACCGACAAGCCCAGCCGGTCGGCCTCCTGTGCCAGCGCGAGATGGTCCGCGGGCGTGGTCCAGGCAGCCTGGTATCCGAGGTTGAGTCCGAGGCGCACGGGCTATTCTCCGTTTCGGCAGCGGTGGGGCCGCATCAGGGTATCGGTCCGAGCTGACAACCGGAATCCGGCCGCCCCGGCCCGGCCGACCGGCCGCCGGTACGGTATCGGCCGCCGTGGCGCGACGGTGCGGCACGCCTCCGCCCGATGACCATGATCTGCAGGTAGTTTGCTGTTTCATGCAGCAGCGACCGCTCGGCCGCGCCGGACTCCTGGTCTCCCGGCTGGCGCTGGGCACCATGACCTGGGGTCGGGACACCGACGCGGACGACGCCGCTGCACAGCTCAAGACGTACGTCGACGTCGGCGGGAACCTGATCGACACGGCCGACGTGTACGGCGACGGCGACGCCGAGGAAGTCCTCGGCGGACTGCTGGCCGGCCTGGTCCCCCGCGACGACCTGCTGATCGCGACCAAGGCCGGGTTGCGCCCGGGCATGGAGCGCCGCCGGGACGGCTCCCGCGGCCACCTGCTGCGCACCCTGGACACGTCGCTGCGACGGCTCGGCACCGACCACGTCGACCTCTGGCAGGTGCATGGCTACGACGCCGAGACGCCGCTGGACGAGACCCTCTCGGCGCTCGACTTCGCGGTCACCTCCGGCCGGGTCCGCTACGTCGGAGTCTCGAACTTCTCCGGTTGGCAGACGGCTCAGGCGGCGACCTGGCAGGGTGCGTGGCCGGGCCGCGCGCCGATCGTGTCCACCCAGGTCGAGTACTCGCTGCTGGAACGCGGCATCGAGCGCGAGGTGATCCCGGCCTGTCGAGGCGTTCGGCCTCGGTGTGCTGCCGTGGTCGCCGCTGGGCCGGGGGGTGCTGACCGGCAAGTACCGCAATGGCCGGCCGGCGGATTCGCGCGGCGCCTCGCCGCATTTCGAACGGTTTGTCGCCCGGTACCTGGATCCGCGCTGCTCAGCGATCGTGGAGTCGGTGCTGACCGCGGCCGAGGGGCTGGGCGTCTCGCCGGTCGAGGTGGCGCTGGCCTGGGTACGCGACCGGCCGGGGGTGGTGGCGCCCGGTGATCGGCGCCCGTACCGTCGGCCAGTTGCTGGGCGCCCTTCAGGTCGACGACATGACGCTGCCGGACGAGATCGGCCGGGCCCTGGACGATGTGTCCTCGATCGGGTACGGGTATCCGGAGCGGCAAGGTTGACCTGGCATCAACGGCCGGTCAAGCGCAGGATATGGCCTATGGACTACGAGTACGCGCCGCTGCGGATTCCGCAGCCACACCGATCGCGGGACCGCCGCGGCGCAGCTGACCATCGCCGCCGAATTCTCCGGCTGGGAGCTGGCCCGGGTCCGGCTCCTGCGCGACGGCACGCGGCAGGTGATGTTGCGGCGCCGGCGCACCGGCTCGCCGATCGCGCCGGTCACGGTCTAGCCGGGCCGGTACGGGTGACGCGGGCCGCGACGAGGCGACCCGCGTCATCGAGCGGTGCCCGCGACGGTTTCCCGCGACGGGAACCGCCGGGGCGCCCTCCTCGTCCTCGTCGAGATCCGCGTACGGCTGCTCGTCGAGCCGGCCGACCAAGCGGTCAGCGGCGGCGACGCTGAACGGCCCGCCGCCGTCGGCCTCGCCGTACTCGCCCAGATCGAGCGGCGTCTCAACCTCGACGACCGCCACCAGGCCGTCCATCGGCTCGAGTTCCGGAATGTCCAGAGCCGCCGAGCGAGCCGTCGCCGGACTGCAGGAGTTCCAGCACGGCCTCGCCGACCGACTCGACCGGTTCGTCCGCGCCGTCCTCGTCGTCGAGCGACTCATGCCGGGCCTTGGTGGCGGCGGCGAACAGCGCCGACACGCTCGGAACCCGGTAATCGCGGCGCTGCCGCACCGACAGCACGCGGGAGTGCGGATCGGTCGCCTCGGCCAGCCCGGCGAGCGCGCTGACGGCGCTGTCCAGCGCGTCCGGGTCGATGCGGTCGACGTCCCACGGCGTCACCTCGCCGTAGGCGTCGAGCAGCAGGTCGTCGTAGGCGTAAGACGCGTTGTTCAGGGCGACGTAGGTGCTCCAGACGGCGTCGTCATCGACCTTGCCGTCGGCCGCCGCTACCGCGGCCAGATGCGCCCGCATCGCCTCGATCACCTGATCCAGGGCAGCCTGGAGCTGGGCGTGCTGGTCTGTCATTGGGGTGCTCCTCTTCAGAGCAGAGACGATTTGACGGCTCAGGATTGCCGCAGGAACCGGTCGAGGACCCGCGCACCGAACTTTAGCCCCTCCACCGGCACTCGTTCGTCGATGCCATGGAACAGCGCGGCGAAGTTCAGGTCGGCCGGCAGGCGCAGCGGCGAGAAACCGAAACACCGCATCCCGAGCTTGGCGAAGGCCTTGGCGTCGGTGCCGCCGGAAAGCATGTACGGGATCGGATGCGCACCCGGATCCTCGGCTCGCAGCGCCGCCGACATCGCCTCGACCAGCGGGCCGTCGAACGTCGTCTCGACCGCTGGGTGGTGCTGGACGTACTCCATCGCGATGTCGTCGCCGACCAGATCGCGCATCTCGGCGAGGAACGCCTCGGATCGGCCCGGGAGGGTTCGGCAGTCGACCGTCGCGGACGCCCTCGACGGGATCACGTTGTGCTTGTAGCCGGCGGTCAGGCCGGTCGGGTTGGCGGTGTCGCGCAGGGTCGCGCCGATCAGGTTCGCGATCGGCCCGAGCTTCGCGATCGCCAGTTCCGGGTCATCCGGATCAAGGTCGATGCCGAGGATCGCGGAGATCTGCTCAAGGAAGTCGCGTACGGCGGCGGTGACCTTGATCGGGAACTGGTGACGGCCGACGCGCGCGACCGCCTCGGCCAGCGCGGTGACCGCGTTTTCGCTGTTGATCATGGAGCCGTGGCCGGGCCGGCCGGTCGCCTCCATGCGCAGCCAGTCCAGGCCCTTCTCGGCGGTCTGGATCAGGTAGAGCCGCAGGTCCGAGGCGACCGTCACGGAGAACCCGCCGACCTCGCCGATCGCCTCGGTGCAGCCGTCGAACAGGTCCGGGTGGTTGTCGACCAGGAAATGCGCGCCGTAGTGCCGCCGGCCTCCTCGTCGGCGGTAAACGCGAACACCACGTCGCGTGGCGGCACGTAGCCGGTGCGCTTCCAGTCCCGCGCCACCGCGATCACCATCGCGTTGAAGTCCTTCATGTCGATCGCGCCTCGGCCCCACAGATAGTCGACGCCATCGTCGGGCATGATCTCACCGCCGAACGGATCCACCGACCATTCGGACGCGTCGGCGGGAACCACGTCCAGGTGCGCGTGGACCAGCAACGCGCCACGCGATCGGATCCGCGCCCTCGATCCGGGTGACCAGGCTGGTCCGGCCGCGGCGCCGATTCCCGTACGGCCACGTCGTAGCCGACCTCCGAGAGCTTGGCGGCCACGTACTCGGCGGCATCCCGCTCGCCCGCGGAGGTGTCCGGGTCACCGGTATTGGTGGTGTCGATGCGCAGCAGATCGCGGCAGAGGTCGACGACTTCGTCGGCAGGATTCATGCCCCAATTCCTATCCCGCCCCCGGGAACGGACGCAACGCGGGGGCCGACCATCTATACGCCGTCCTCGTATGCGCAGATCGTTTATACGTGGTAGGCCATCTCGCCGGCCGGGACCGGCGCGGCCACCCGGTTCTCCTCCGGCGCCAGCGGGCAGGCCCACCGGTCGCTGTACGCGCAACTCGCGTTGTACGCGTAATTGAAGTCCAGCCGGATCCGGTCACCGTCGACCCGCAGCGGCCGGCCGAACGTGCCCTTGACGGTGTCGGTCAGATAGCGCCCGCCGCCGTAGGTGCGCTCGGCACCGAAGTCACGACCGAGGCGGTGCCGTCGCGGAACGGCAGGAACAGGCCGCCGCCGTACGCCTTGATCCACCACAGGGTCAGCTCGCCGTAGGGCGTCTCCAGGATCCCGACCCGCTCGTAGGTGATCGCTCCGTCCGGGCCGTTGGTCTCGATCGCCAGTTCGCCCCGTGCCGGGCGCATCGCAACCGTGACGATGGCGTCGGCGGAGGGCGGGTAATAGCGAAGGCCGGCGAACCCGGCCCGCTCCTCCGGCTCGACCGGTGACTGCGGGTGCGTGGCGAACAGCTCGTCCTTGGCCTTGCGGAAGCCATCAAGGTCGAGGTCGGACAGGAACATCGAGACGACCCGCTGGCGGTAGTCGGCGAGATCCAATCGGGGTACCGGAAGCGCGGCCGGACTCAGCTCCATCCCACGACCGTAGCGTGCCGCCCACAATATTATGTGATGCCCAGGCCGGTCCCAGCCGAAGTCGGTCCGGGTGCCGGTCTCGGCGTATCCGGCCCTGGCGAAGGCGGCCCGCATCGGGACGTTGCCGGCATCGGTGGTGGACACGACCTCCGGGAACCCGGCCAGTTTGCCGGTGCCGTACGCGAGGAGGTCGTTCACGTAGCCGCTACCTCGCCGGGCCGCCACGACTCCGATCTCGGCCAAGATCGCGCGACCATCCCCGACCACCGCGGATTGGACGTAACCGACGGGCGTGCCGGAACCGTCCAGCCCGATCACGAACCAGTCGTCCCGGAAATCTCGCGCGAGCGCCCGATCCAGGCGGTAAGCCGCCTCCGCATCCGGGCCAGCCTCCGAACGCACGGTCCGCATCTCGTAGTCGAGGGAGCCGTCGCCGACGTCGCGGAAAATACCTCGCAGCCGGTCCGGTGCGACGCTGCTGGCCGGCCTGAATGACAGCCCGTTCGGTACGTCGATCGGGCCCGCCGGACGACCGAGCAGAACGCGGGGCACGGTGACGCGGAAACCCACAGCGAGCAGCACCGCCTCCTGCTCGGCGCGTAGCTCAGCGACGCGTGGGTGACCGTCGGTGTAGACGGCCTGATGCGCGCCGAGCGAGTTGAGGTCGAAATGCCGCAGGTCGTGGCGCAGCAGTGCCTCGGCGGCCGATCTATCGGCATGTCCGAGCAGTGCGACCTGGGCTGGGGATCCCTCCGGCCGAGGCGAGTGGAACGCGTGCGCCGCCCGTAGCTCACCTCTTGGTCCGAGGGCGATCCGGCACCACTCCGGCCGAGTGTCGCCCTGGTCCAGCATGCCGCCGATCCAGCGTGCGGTGACCTCGGATTTGCGACTGAGCGAGACCAGCAGGTTCAGTTCGGACCGGCCGGCGAGACTGCGAAAGATCATATGGCTCCAGATTGTCGGGCTTTGTCGCGCATTCAGCGGCGATTCCAGATGATCACGATACGCGATATCTAGCCGCTGCCGAGGCCGCCGGATTAGTGTTCCGGCCATGACCGCGTTGAGTCCCGGCCTGCCCCGGCTGGACCACATTCCGGCGGCGTGGAACGCCATCAGCGCGCACGCCGATCTCGGGCCGCACGGCCTGGTGCACTACGTGGACTTCGGCGGCCCGCGCGACGCCGATCCGGCCGCAGCTCCGATCGTGCTGGTGCACGGGCTAGGCGGCTCGTTCGTGAACTGGGCGACCCTGGGGCCGCTGCTGGCCGTACACCAAAGGGTCTATGCCCTTGATCTTCCGGGCTTCGGGCTCTCGTACCCGAATGGCCGGCCTGCCACCGTGTCCGCCAACGCCGCGGCGCTAGGGGCGTTCATCGACCGTGTTGCCGGTGCCACACCGCTGCTGATCGGCAACTCGATGGGCGGTCTGCTCTCGATCATGTACGCGTCCCGGCATCAGACCACCGGTGTGGTGCTGATCGACCCGGTACTCCCCCGGGTCAAGGGCCAGCCGCTCGACCGCGAGGTGGCGGTGACGTTCGCCACGTACGCCATCCCCGGGCTCGGTGCCCGGCTGCTGGCCCGGGAACGGCGACGGCTGCCGCCAGCGGACATGGTCCGGCGGATCTTCACGGTGGTGAGCCGGGACCGGTCGACCATCGCCGAGGATCTGTTCGATACATCGGTGGCGATGGCTGCGGTACGTACCGACGCACCCGGCATCGACCGCGCGTACCTGCAGGCCGCCCGGTCTCTGTTACGGCTGGGCGGCCCGGCGGACCGCCTACTACCGGATGATGCGCACGATCGACGCCCCGGTCCTGCTCCTTCACGGCATCGCACGACCGGCTGGTGCCGGTAGTGGCGGCCCGGGAGGCGGCCCAGCGGTTCCCGGGCTGGACCTATATGGAGCTTCCCGATGCCGGCCACGTACCGCACATGGAGGCCGCCGCCGACGTGTACCGGATCACGATGGACTGGCTAGCGGTCCCGGACCGGTAGGTCGTACCGGCGACGGACGCTGGTGCCGCGCGCCGCGATGTCGGCGCCGTAGACGTGGATCGAGATGACCTTCTGGTCGCTGGAGTTGCACACCCGGTGGATGTCACCCGGCGGCACGAAGTAGCTGGTCGTCCCCTCGCCGTTGACGGAGTGCCCGGAGCGCACCAGATGCTCGGGCTCCAGGCCGTTGTCGACCAGGCGGTAGAGCGTCTCCTCCTCGTTGCCCTGGTGGACGCCGACGACGCACCACGTGATGTGATCGTGGATCACCGTCTCCTGGCCGGGCATCCAGACCAGGGACACGATGGAGAACAGGCCTTCCGGATCGACGTGGAGGATGTGCTGCCGGTAGCAATCGTCGTCGTGCTCGCACTGCCACTCGGTGAGCAAGCCGTCGGTGCCCAGTACGCGGGAGAGCGCGCCGGCGGTCAGTCGGGCGGTCTCGATCGCCGGCAGGTCCCGCCGCACGACGGCCGCGATCTCACCGGCGAGCGCGGCGACGGCCGGTGTCAGGGTCCTGGTAGCCATGTATCGACCATGCCAGCGGCAGAGCTAATGCAGAAGGCGTGAAATTCTCACCAACCCATAAGGCTCGGTTATCAATGATTCCGGGATCGGCTGTTGATCATGGGCATGCGGAGCCCGGCGGTGCTGCTCTACAGTGGTGCCAATGGCACGTCATGTCGCATTCCTGCGCGGAGTCAATGTCGGCGGCCGGGGCAAGCTGGCGATGGCCGACTTCAAGCGCCTCCTCGAACAGATCGGCGCGACCGCCGTGCGAACCCACCTGAACAGCGGGAACGCGGTGTTCACCAGCGACGATGACCCGGACCGGATCGCCGCGCGGCTGGCCCGGGCGATCGAGACCGACCTGGGCCGCCCGGTCGACGTCGTGGTCCGAACGGCGGCGCACCTGCGGGCCGTCGTCGAAGCGGATCCGTTCGCATCGGTCGCCGACGACGGATCGCGGTACGTGGTGCTGTTCTGCGACGGCATCCCCGATCCGGGCTACGTGGCAGACCTCGCGGACCGGGCCGGCGAGTTCGCGCCGGAGCAGTTCGTCGGCAAGGGAACCGAATTCTACGTCTGGTGCCCGGATGGCCTCAGAAACGCCAAGCTGCCCATGGCCCTGGCGCACAAGCGGGCCGGGGTCGCCGCCACCGCGCGCAACTGGAACACGGTCAAGCGCGTTCTCGAACTCGCCGAGGCCTGAGACGGCGACGGTGACCGGCTCACGGTTCCGGCCTAGGGTGGGCTCAGCCGTGCTCGGCGGCCACCGTCGTCAGGGCGTTCATCGTGCGCCGTACAGCATCGACCCGGGCCAGGTCCGGCCAGGTGTACGCCGAGATGTGCCGGATCGTGACCGGCTCGACCGGGAGCGACACCACGTGCGGGTGCCGCAGGAACGACAGGACCAGGGTGGGTACCAGCGCGATGCCGAGCCCGGACGCGACCAGGCTCTGCAGAGCCATGTTGTCGTCGGTACTGAACACGATGTCCGGTTCGAAGCCGGCGTGGCGGCAGATGTCGGTGAACGTGACCCGGCAGGTCGGGCAGCCGGCGATCCACGACTCGCCGCTCAACTCGGCCAGCTTGACCGAATTCTGGGGCTCGCCCGACTCCAGGCGTACCCGGTCGACCAGCGGGTGCCCGATCGGCACCAGCAGGGTCAGCGGCTCTTCCAGCAGCGGCTTGCGAATCATCCCGGCAGTGGTCTCCGGATCCTCGTCCTCGCCGCCGTACGTGAACGCCACCACCACGTCGCACTCGGCCTTCCGCAGCATCGCGAGCGCCTCGGGCGGTTCCCGCTCCAGCAACTCAAGGCGCATGTGTGGCGCTTCCGACCGGAGCAGGGCCGCCACCCGCGGGACCAGCGAGGCGTTCGCGCTCGGGAACGCGCACAGTCGTACCGTGCCCAGGTCCAGGGCCGAGATCGCCTGCACCTGGTGCCGGGCCACGGCCAGATCGCCCAGGATGCTCGCCGAGTGCCGGGCCAGCACCTTGCCGGCCTCGGTCAGCTGCAGCGTCCGTCCGGCCCGGATGAACAGCGGGCCGCCCATGGACCGCTCGAGCGCCCGCATCTGCTGGCTGATCGCCGGCTGCGAGCAGTGCAGGGCCCGCGCCGCGGCGGAGAACGACCCGGAGTCGATCACCTGCTGGAACATCTCGAGTTGCCGACTGTCAATCACCCGCCAACCATAACCGCAGCTTTCACTAGCTCCAAGGCACGCCAAGCGGCTTAGAGATGGCATCATGGCGGCGTGTCCGAACGCTTCCTTCGCCAGGTCCCGCCGGCCGGCATGAACGCCGTCCTGACCGCCGCTGCCGAGCGCGGCTACCGGCCCGGCGATCCGGACTGGATCAACCTCGGACAGGGCCAGCCGGAGATCGGCGACCTGCCCGGTGCCCCGCCCCGCATCACCTCGATCGAACTCGACCCGGGCGATCACGCGTACGGTCCGGTCAGCGGGCTGGCCGAACTCCGTGAAGCGGTCGCGGCCCACTACAACCGCCTGTACCGGGCCGGCAAGGCGCCGTACACGGCAGCGAACGTGTCGATCACGGCCGGTGGCCGCCTCGCGCTGAACCGCGTCATCGCGGCGCTCGGCCCCGCGGATATCGGCTACACGCTTCCCGACTACGCGGCCTACCAGGACATCCTCGACCGCAACATGCCGCGGATCCGGCCAGTGGCCGGCCGGATGCCGGGCCGGCACGGCGGCCAACCGGCCGGGGGCCTCGACGCGTTCCTGATGTCGAACCCGCGCAACCCGGCCGGTTCGGTGATCGCCGGTGAACCGCTGGCACGCCTGGTACGCGATCTGACCGCGAGCAGGACGGCGCTGATCGTCGACGAGTTCTACAGCCACTACGTCTACGACCCCGAAGGCGGCCCGGCGGACCGGCCGGTCAGCGCCGCCGAGCATGTCGAGGACACCGCGAGCGACCCGGTCCTGATCATCGACGGCCTGACCAAGAACTTCCGCTACCCGGGCTGGCGGCTCGGCTGGATCGTCGGGCCGGCCGAGACGATCCGGATCGTCGAGCGGCTCGGGCAGGACCTCGACGGCGGTACGTCGCGGCTGGTTCAGCGCGCCGCGCTCGCGGCCCTGGCGCCCGCGTACGCCGACGCCGAGACCAGGGCGGTACGCACGGCCTTCGCCACCAAGCGCCGCATCCTGCTCGACGGGTTACGGTCGGCCGGCGTCCGGGTGGATCCGGAGCCACTCGGCACCTTCTACGTGTGGGGCGACGTGAGCGGGCTGCCCGGGCCGCTGTGTACGGCCGGCGGCTTCTTCGACGCGGCCCTCGACGCCGGGGTGATCACCGTTCCCGGCCCGGCGTTCGACCTCGATCCCGCCGGAGCCGGACGGTCGGGCGCGTTCGATAGCCGGATCCGCTTCTCGTACGGTCCCGCGGCCGACGCGGTCGCCGAGGGTGCCCGCCGCGTCCATGACGTGGTCGCCAAGTACTCCTGACGACCCGATCACGACCGGACCGCCACCGGCCTCGGATGCCCGGGCACGGCGGCTGATCGCGGGCTGGCCGATGTGGACGGACGAGGGCTCGCGACGGCCGGGATGCTGATGGTTCATCCACCGGCTATCAAACGATGAGCCGGCGTCGTCCGCGCCTTGACGGCAGACGTGACAGGATTGGCCTGTGCAGATCGGCATTCAGATTCCGGATTTCACCCGCCCCGAGGGACCGGCCACGCTCGGGCCCGCCCTCGCCAACCTGGCCCGCACCGCCGACGACGCCGGCTTCGCGCACGTCGCGGTGATGGACCACTTCTTCCAGATCCACGCCATCGGCCCGTCCGAGAACGACATGCTCGAGGCGTACACCGCCCTCGGCTTCCTCGCGGCCCACACCACCCGGGCGAAGCTGCTGACCGTGGTCACCGGCGTCCACTACCGGACCGCCGGGCTGCTCGCCAAGGCGGTCACCACGCTCGACGTGCTCTCCGGCGGCCGCGCCTGGCTGGGGATCGGCGCCGGATGGAACGAAGAGGAGTCGCGCGGTCTCGGCTTCGGCTTCCCGCCGGTGTCCACCCGGTTCGAAATGCTTGAAGAGGCGCTGCAGGTGTGCCTGCGGATGTGGGCCGGCGACGAGTCGCCGTACCACGGAAAGCACTACCAGCTCGATCGAGTTCTCAACGTGCCGCAGGCGCTGACCCGGCCGCACCCGCCGATCATGATCGGGGGCGGGGGCGAGAAGAAGACGCTGCGGCTGGTCGCCAAGTACGCCGACGCGTGCAACCTGTTCGCCACGCCCGACGTCGGGCGGAAGCTGGAAGTGCTACGCGAGCACTGCGACCGCGAGGGCCGCGACTACGACTCCATCACGAAGACGGCGTACTACCGGTTCGATGTCAGCCAGGGCACCGGCAAGATGCTCGACGACCTCAAGCGGTTGAACGATCTGGGATTCGCGGCGGCGCTCGGGCAGGTGGTCGACGCCTGGGCGATCAAGCCGCTGGAGACGATCGGAGCCGAGGTCATCCCGGTCGCGGCGGCGTTCTGACGGCCCGCCCGGCGAGCACGCCGGCCGGCCCCGGGATCGTCACCGGAGCCGGTCGGCCACCGCCGGGTTGCGCTGGAGGTATTCGGCGAACGACATCGGCCGGTGCCCGGCCAGCTGATCGACGGCATCGCTGACCAGGTTGAGTTCGCCGGCCGCGATCGCCGCGTACGACGTCACCCAGCCCGCCACCTGCCAGTCCGGTGCGTGGTAGTGCGCTCGCGACGCGTACGCCTGGTCGAGCGTCTCGGCGTCGTAGGTGATCAGGCGGCCGGATGCCCGGGTCAGCGCGGTCGCCACGTCGTCCATGCTGATCGCTTCCGGACCGGTCAGGTCATACGTCGCACCATCGTGACCGGTGCTGGTCAGCACGCCGACGAGCGCGTCGGCCACGTCATGCCGCGCGACGCCACCGAACCGGCCGCGACCGGCCGGGCCCCGGATGACGCCGTCCGGTCCGGGGAAGTACGGCAACGCGTCGAGATACAGGTTGTCGCGCACGAACGTGTACGCCAGCCCGGTGGACCGGATGTGCGCTTCGGTCACCCAGTGATCGCGCCCGAACGTGAACGTGCAGGCCGGACCGGCGGCGGCGAACGACGTGTAGACCAGGCGCCGGACCCCGGCGGCGACCGCCGCGTCCACCGCGCTCTTGTGCTTGCCGGCGCGGTCCTCGGCTTCGGTGGCCGACACCATCAGGAAAGTGTCGGCGCCGTCAAGCGCCTCACGCATCCGATCGCCGTCGCCATAGGACGCTCCGCCGACGACGGCAGTGCCCGGAATGGAGGGGGCGCGGCCGGCGTCACGGGTCAGCAGCCGCACCGGCAGCCCGCGCGAGGCGAGAAGGGCGGCCACGCGGCCGCCCAGCGCGCCGGTGGCACCGGAGACCGCGATAGGGTTCGTCATGGCGATATCTTCTCCCGGCGGGCCGGTGCCGGCACCCGTCCCTCGCCAGCTTTCTTTCCCGTCATCGTGAGCGGCGCGGTCCCCCCCGGGACGGGGCCGTGTACCCGGCGTCCGGTCATTCCGGCCCGCCGTCTCGCGAGACCAGCAGCCGATCACGCAGCCGCTCGGTGAGACCGTCGGTGCCGAGATAGGCGGCCGGGCCGCCGTAGTGGTCGTCGAGCATGCCCAGGAACGCGCGCATCGCATCGGCCGGTGCCGCGCCGAAGCCCGGCCACGCCGGCAGCGGCCTGCCATTGGCGACGTGCTCGGCCCGCACCGCCCCGGTAGCGGCGTTCGACCGCGCGAAGTCGGTCACCACGTCCTCGCGTGGCACCCCGAGCAGGCTCAGCACCAGTGCCGCGATGATCCCGGTCCGGTCCTTCCCGGACTTGCAGTGGAAGACCAGCGGCAGCCGGGCGTCACCGGCGATCAGCCGGAGCACGTCCCGGATCTCGGCCGCGCCGTCCGCGGCCACCTCGGCGTACCGATCGGCGAAGAACCCGGCCGGCTCGACATCCGGGCTGACCGCGGCCTGGTCGTAGGGCCTGTGCTCGATGCTCAGGTTGTGGTACGCGAGATCCAGCGGCACCCGCCCGGCCACCGCGATCTCCCACGGGTACCGCAGGTCGATGACGGTCCGCACACCGAGCCCGCAGAACCGGTCCAGATCCGCCCCGGCGAGCGCGCCGAGCGAGTCGGACCGCCACAGCACGCCTTGCCGCGTCACGAGCCCATCGGCGGTGGTCCAGCCGCCCAGGTCGCGGAAGTTGTGCAGCCGCTCGAACCGGATGTCCATCCGCACCAAGCTACCCGGAAGCCCGAGTGACCGGGCACGGCGGCCGGAATACGATGCCGCCGACGGCTCACGGTCGGATAGCTGATAGTTCGCGGCGCGCCATTACCAGGCGCCCTACCGTGGCGCCAACCGCTCATCCAGCAAAGAGGACAGACATGAACGGATTCCATCAACGGCAACGTGCTCTGGCCGCTCTCGCCGTCGTGCTCGTCGCCTCCGCGCTCCCGCTCACCGCTTGCGGAACCAGCAAGGTCCGCTCCAAGTCCGGCCTGAATACGGTCGCCTCCGGCGCGCCGAGCCCGGCCGGAGCGGCAACTACTCCGGCGACGGCACCGGCGCCGACCGCGACGCCGACGGACCCGATGGACACCACGCCATCGAGCGCGCCGTCCTCGCCGTCGGGCGGAGGCTCAACGGGCGGCGTCAAGGTGCCGCTTCCGATCATCACCAAGATCAAGCTGCCACCGCTGCTTCCGGTCGCCGACTGCATCTCGTACGACCCGAGCACCCTGACGCTCAACAACGCCGGGGCGGACGGCTACCAGGTCACCGACGGGTCGAGCTCGCTGCTCATCCTGGACAACCTGACCGATGCCACGTACGCCTGGATGATGCTGCGCAACTACTCGAAGCAGTGCTTCATCGGCCGGGACAATACGTACACCGGCGACCAGCATCACCGTTACCTCGTCACCTACTACAAGGGCAGCGGGCCGTCGTCGGTGCTGCCCACGCCGGACTGCATCGGATACAACAAGGCCACCCTGCAGGTGACCAATCTGGGCGCGACCGGGTACCGGGTCGACGACGGCTCAAACCCGCTGGTTCTGCTGCAGACCGCGGCGGACGCGAACGCGGCCAAGGCGATCGCCGCCGACCACAACCAGATCTGCTTCATCGGACGCGACAACCACCGGACCAATCGCTACGAGTACATCGCCGAGTACTGGAACTGACCGGCCGATCGGCACGATTCGCGGCGCGCCACCAGTGGCGCGCCGCGAATCACGGCTCGGGTTTGCGGGTCAGCCCAGGGCCTTCACCGACTGAGCCAGTTCGGCCAGGCCTTTCTTGGCGTCGGCGAAGTACATCCCGGTCTTGGGGTCCGAGTACAGGTCATTGTCGATCCCGGCGTAGCCGTGCCCCATCGACCGCTTGATGACGATCACGCTCTTGGCGTGATCGACGTCGAGGATCGGCATCCCCGACACCGGGTTGCCGGACCGGCGCGCCGCCGGGTTGGTGACGTCGTTGGCGCCGATCACCAGGGCCACGTCGGCACGGGGGAAGTCGGGGTTGACCTCGTCCATCTCCAGCAGCTGGCTGTAGGGGACGTTCGCCTCGGCGAGGAGCACGTTCATATGGCCTGGCATCCGCCCGGCCACCGGGTGGATCGCGTACGACACGGTCACTCCCCGCGACTCCAGAAGGTCGGCGAGCTCGCGGACCTCATGCTGGGCCTGCGCCGCGGCGAGGCCGTAGCCGGGAACAATGATGACCTTGGAGGCGTAGGCCAGCTGGATCGCCGCGTCGTCGGCCTTCACCTCGCGCAGCGCCCCGCCGCCACCCGACGCGGCCGTCACCGTCGAGTCGCCGGTGCCGAACCCGCCGATGATGATGTTGCCGATGGAACGGTTCATCGCATCGGCCATCAGCTTGGTCAGGATGCCACCGGACGCCCCGACCAGGGCACCGGAGATGATCAGGACGGCATTGCCGATGACGAAACCGGCCATTGCCACGGCGGTGCCGGTAAAGGCGTTCAGGAGCGAGATCACCACCGGCATGTCGGCTCCGCCGATCGGCAGCACCATGGTGATGCCGAACAGCAGCGCGGCCAGCAGCACGGCGCTCAGAACCAGGACGTCCACCGTCGATGACGGGGTGTCGAAGCCGATCAGATACACCGCGCCGGCCAGCATCACCATCGTCAGCGCGATGTTCGCCGGCCGTACGCCGGGGAAGACGATCGGGCTCGACGAGATGGTTCCCTGCAGCTTGCCCGAGGCGATCAGCGAGCCGGCGAACGTCACCGCGCCGATGATCACGTCGAGAACCGTCGGCACCGTGACGCTGGCGGCGATGTGCGGGTGACCGGCGGCCTGGGCCAGCCGGACGAAGTCGTGGATGGCCACGATCGCCGCGGCACCACCACCGACCGCGTTGAACAGGCTGACCAGCTGCGGCATCGCGGTCATCGCCACGCGCCGGGCGCTGAACAGGCCGGCGACGCTGCCGATCATGGCACCGGCGACCAGTACCACCCATGCCATCGGCTTGACGCTGCCCTCGTGGATCGCGAGGACCAGGGTCGCGAGGACCGCGGCGATCATTCCGGCCGCCGAGACCTGGTTGCCGCGACGCGCGGTCGCCGGCGAGTTCATCAGGTGCAGGCCGAGCACGAAGCAGGTCGCGGCGGCCAGGTATACCAGGTGGATGACAGTGTCGAACCCGCTCAACGGGTCACCTCGCGCTGCTCGGGCACCTCGGCGACCGCCGGGCGCTTCTTGAACATGCCCAGCATCCGGTCGGTCACCACGTATCCGCCGACGACGTTCATCGCGGCGAACGCCGCGGCCACGAAGCCGAGGATGTAACCGAACAGGTTGTCCGCGGTGGTCGCGATGAGGATCGCACCGACCAGGACCACGCCATGAATCGAGTTCGCAGCCGACATCAGCGGAGTGTGCAGGGTTGCCGGCACCTTGCTGATGACCTCGAAGCCGACAAGCAGGGCGAGCACGAAGATGCTCAGATCGCCCAGCAGGTCCGCGCTCATACTCGTACCTTCCCTTCGCCCGTGGCCGGCCCGGCCGGGCCGGAGTCTGCCTGGCGAGCACCGGGCTCGCCGGCCGCGCCCGGCGCCTGGGCCAGCGCCGGGTGGACCACCTTGCCGCCATGAGTGACGACGATGCCGGCCGAGATCTCGTCGTCCAGATCGATGGCCAGCTCACCGTCGTGGACCAGATGGGTGAGCACGGCGCAGATGTTCCGGGAGTAGGCCGACGACGCCGCGGCCGGCACGTCGGATGCAAGGTTCCCGGCACCGATGATGGTGACACCGCCGTCGGTGACAACGGTCTCGTCCGGTTTCGATCCGGCCACGTTGCCCCCGAGCGGGCTGGCCGCGCCGTCCACGACTACCGAGCCGGGCGCCATCGCGGCGATCGTCTCCTCGGTCACCAGCAGCGGCGGACGCCGGCCGGGCACCTGCGCGGTCGTGATGACCACCTGGTGCCTGGCGATGTGCCCGGACAGTTCGGCTTGCTGTGCACGTTGCTCATCGTCGGTGAGCGCCCGCGCGTACCCGCCCTCGCCCGCGCCCCCGGTCACCGACGTGAGACGGAGGAATGTGGCGCCGAGCGACTCCACTTCGGTTGCCGAGGCAGGGCGCACGTCGTACGCACGGACCACGGCACCGAGCCGCCTCGCCGTCGCGATCGCCTGCAGCCCGGCCACCCCGGCGCCAAGCACCAGTACCTCGGCCGGGCGAGCAGTACCGGCGGCGGTGACCAGAAGCGGGAAGTACCGGTCGTAGACCGTCGCGGCGAGCAGTGCCGCCCGGTACCCGGCTACGCTGGCCTGCGAGCTCAGCACGTCCATGGTCTGCGCCCGGCTTACCGTCCGGGGCAGCCCGTCAAGGCTGATGGCGGTGACACCGGCGGCGGCCAGTTCGGCGGCCAGTTGCGGATCGGTGAGCGGCCGCAGCAGCCCGATGACCGTCTGGCCCGGGCGCATCGCCGCGACCGCGTCGGGGCGGCCGACCATGACGATGACGTCGGCTTCCTTCCGCGCCGTGTCGCCATCCAGGACGGTGGCGCCGGCCGCCGCGTACGCCTCGTCGGCGAACCATGACTCCGCGCCGGCACCGGACTCAACGAGCACCTCGATATCGAGTGGGGACAGCTTCGCCACAGCCTCCGGCGTCAGCGCGACGCGGCGCTCCGGGGCCGGTTCCTTGACCGCCAGGACTTTCAACGTCATAACGCCACCCTTCGTGTCGGCGCACCATTCATGTCGCCATCACCTCGCACCGCATCAGGTCGCAATCTCTCATCCGACCCTCCGCCCGTCCAGTGCCGATCGCCCCGGAATCAGGCCCGGTCTTTCGGCACTGGCGCGAACGGCATCGGTCATGCGAGGGTACGCAAACCCTCCTCATGCCGCGCGCACGTCTTATCAGCTGGGCAGCCCACCGGAGGGGGTGCCCAGCTGCCGGTGGCTCACCTGTCCGGCTGGTCCGGTCGGACGCGCCGGCGTCAGTTGCCGCGCGCCAGCTTGCGGGCCAGCGACTTGGGCACGCCCTTCGGCCCGAACGCGATCTGAGCGCTTGGCTTCGGGAAGTCGACGTACGGCATTCCCTTCAGCGCCACCTTCATGGTCTCCAGCACGGCGACGTCCACGTCGTGCGACACCGACGAACCCACCAGATCCCTCGGATCGGCCGGGTTGCCGGCTACCGCGCAAGCCGCGATCTGAGGGGTAAAGCCGACAAACGTCTCGGTGGCGTTCTTCTCCGAACTGCCGGTCTTACCGCCCAGCGGGCGCTTGCCGAGGATCAGCGGAGCGACCGGGGCGGTGCCGCCGTTGCACTGGTCGTAGTAGGACTTGCTCAGCACCGGGCACCGCGCCGCGTCGGCGGCGGCCGCGGCCACGTCCGCACTCACCACGCGCTTGCACTGCGGCGAGGCCACCGCGAGCGACTGGCCGGTCGCGGTCTTGATCGACGACACCGGAAGCGGCTTGCAGTAGATGCCTCCGGCCGCCACGGTGGCGTACGCGTTGACGAGTTCCAGCGGCGTCGTGGCCACCACGCCGAGCGTGAACGGCCCCCAGCTGGCCGCGCCGTTGTCGGCGAGTGACCGGTCGTGCGGCGCGTTGAACCGGATGCCGAGGCGCTCGGCCATCGCCACCGCGTACTCCGGGCCGATCTGCTCCTCCAGCCAGACGAAGTAGGTGTTGACCGACCGGCCGTAGCCGGTCCACATGGTGCGCACCCCATCCATCCACTTCGGGTTCGCGTTGCCCGGGCAGTAGTAGCCGTGGCAGGTGCCCGGCCCGTGCGCCGGGAACCGGGTCATCAGCCTCGCCGGAGCCTTGAACTTGGTGTTCAGCGGCTTGCCCAGCTCCAGCGCGGCAAGCATGGTAAAGAGCTTGAAGGTCGATCCGGTCTGGAAGCCGATCACGCTACCGCCGCCCGCGATGAGCTGGTTGACCGTATTCGGGTAGCCGTTCTGACCCTTCGGGTTCGGTGCCAGGCTGTAATGCCGGTTGACGGTGAGCGACAGGACTCGCCCGGTGCCCGGCTGCACCACTGCCATCGGCAGCGCCCGCTTGTTGTTGTAGCCATAGAGCGCGAGCGCCTGCTTGGTGGCGGTGGATTGGATCTTCGGGTCCAGCGTGGTGATGATCCGGTAGCCGCCCTGCTTGAGATTGGCCTCCCGGTCCTCCGGGGTCAGACCGAACGCTGCCTGGTCGTCCCACCAGCGCAGGAAGTAGTCGCAGAAGAAGCCCCACGAGTTCTTCGCTTTGGGCACCTCGGTGCAGTCGTTCGGCGTGTGCTTGGGATGCAGGCCGAGCGGGCTGGCCGCCACCGCGTCGGCCTGCTGCTGGCCGATCACCTTCATCCCGACCAGCGCGTTGAGGACGTACTGCCGGCGGGTCCGCGCGGCTTCGACATCACCGTTGATCGGGTTGTACGAGTCCGGCGACTGGATGATGCCGGACAGCAGGGTCGCCTGCGGCAGCGTCAGCTTGTCCGGAGTGGTGGAGAAGTAGGTCTGTGCGGCCGCGTAGACGCCGTAGGCACCCTGGCCGAAGTATGCGATGTTCATGTACCGCTCGAGGATCTGATCCTTGGTAAGACGCTTCTCAAGGGCGATCGCGTAGCGGGCTTCCTGAATCTTGCGCGTGATCGTGTCGGCCACCGCGGCGGCCCGTTCCTCCGGTGTCAGGTTCGGATCGCCCTTGAGTACGTTGCGCACGTACTGCATGGTCAGCGTCGAGGCGCCCTGAGTGGTCTGGCCGGTGCGCTGGTCGGCGATCAGCGCCCGCAGGATCGCCTGGGTGTCCACACCGCCGTGCTGATAGAAGCGCACGTCTTCGGCGGCGACAACGGCCTGCCGCATGACGGTCGACACCTGGGCCAACGTCACGTCCCGCCGGTTCTCGTCGTAGAACGAGGTGATCAAAGTCTTGCCGTCGTTGGCATACACATACGAGGTCTGATAGGTCGGCGGCGTCTGCAGGTCGGCGGGCAGCGCGAGGTAGCTCTCGCTGGCGGCGTCGGCGGACCTCCCGAACGTGAAGAACCCGGGATAGGCGGCGATGGCGACCAGCAGCCCGCCGATCACTCCAAACAGGACCAGCTTGGCGAAATTGCCGCCGATTGACATGTGGCGCCCCCAGGGAGTCCTCGCGCGTGCCTGTGCTGTACCGACAACGCAGGGTCTGAACCTACTCAACCCAACCCCGCTTGCCTGACCCGGCTCGCCGTGGTGGCTACGGTTCTGGTCGCCCTTTCCTGCCGGCGAGTCCGACCGCCGTTTCCGATCGACGCTTCGGCCGCCGCCACGTCTCGCCGGGAGTGCTACAAGTTTGATCCCCGGGTACGACAACAGCACCACACTTATGCGTGTCGTGTCCGAGTTGTTAGGTGTAGGCGTTTGTTAACTGAATGCTCATTCGCCGATGACGGACCATGCACGACCAAGTCACCCGGCCACGGGTCGATAACCAGGCCCGCTTCACCCGAACGACCCGGGCCACCTCCCCCCAAGGGGCATACCACGCGTCGTGCCCACGTCCGGACCAGGTCGCGGCTGGTGCTCCCCCTTTCCGCGGTCGCGCCGGTGACCACGGTCGAGTGTGGAGTTCCCGTCACCGCCACGAGGCACCCGCATGGCGTACGGGTGCCTCGTGGCGGCGTCCATTCCGGTGTGGGACGGCTCTGGTGTGGGACGGCTCTGGCGTGGGACGGCTCTGGCGTGGGACGACCTGGACGGCCGGCATCGATCAGGCCCGCTCGAGCAGCCCGCGTACGTAGGCCGCCTGGCCGACATGCTCAAGATCGTCGGCGAGCACGCTGATCAGCCGTACGCCCAGGGTCACCGGCGGGTCCCACCGTTCGTCGACCACCCGGTCGAGCTCAGCGGGCGTGGCGCGGGCGATCACCTCCCGGGTACGGCTGTAGACCTCAGCGAAGTACCCGATGATCACGTCGGAGTCCTCCGGCTGGACCCGCGCCACGTCGTCCGGGCGGTGACCGTATCCGGTGTTGCCCGGGTCCTTGCCGAGACCGAACCGCGCGGCCCAGTCGCCGGACTCCCAGACCTGCGGGTTGCCGGTCAGCTCGGCAACGTGCGCGTCCTGCACCCGGGTGAGGTGCCACATCAGCCATCCGATCGGATTCGCCTCCGGGCCGGGTTGCCAGGTAAGCGCCTCGGGGCTAAGCCCGCTCACGGTACGGTCGACGAGCCCGGGCAGCCGGCCGTACCCGTCGGTCAGAAGATCAATGGTGTCCATCCTGAAACTCTGACGCATCTGGGCGCATTCCGCGCGCCCGCCCGTCCAGGTGGGTATAAGTGGTCTCATGACCGACGACGACTTCGAGCGTGACCCGGAATACGACCCCGAGTCGGTGGGCTTTCCAGACATGATCGACCCGGACTCCAGCGCGTACGACGAGGACGAGTCGGTACGCGAGGCGGACGGCCCGAACACCCCGCTCGCGCCCTACTACACGCCGGCCGGGCTCGACGAGCACGACGACTCGCAGCTTGACCAGCGGTTGCGGGCCGAGGTGCCGGACATCATCGGCGATGAGGATGAGCCCGATCCGCACCGGATCGACGCCGCTGACGACGAGTGGGAGGCCGACGAGCCGTCCGGGGACGATGAGGAGCCGCAGGAGGCGGTCGGCCGGCTGGCCGAGGGCGACATCAATGGCCGGCGGAACACGTTCTACGTGACCGACGAGGGCTTCAGCGGGGGCGGCGAGTCAGCCGAGGAGGCGGCGATGCACGTCACCGGCGAGGAGGCCGGCGAGGAGGGCGAGGCCGGCAACGAGCACGAGGAGAACTCGTAAATGTCCGGCCGTCCAGCCCGGCATGGGCCGCGCCGCCGACCGTGAGGTCGGCATGATCGGGGCCGGACATGATGAGATCGGGACCGGACATGATGAGAGAGCCTCGAAGTCGTATCGGGGCTCTCCCAGCTGAGACTTCCAGTTAAATCAGTCAATTTGGACTTTCAATAACCTTCTCGCCTCACCTGCAAAGTTACGCCTAGCCACGTGGCTCGTCCAGGCATTTCCGAAATTTCCTAGTTTTATGCCCGACCCCCGGGCTTGCGATCGCGGACTCCCCCGCCAGGACCTCCGCGCCACCGTCGCTGCGTGTCAAGGTCGTTCCCGCAGGACCTCGCTCGCGGCCCGTTCGCCGGACCTGAGCGCACCCTCCATCAGCGCGCTCCACTCCCCGGCGGTGTGCTCGCCGGCGAAGTGCAAGCGCCCGACCGGCCGGACCAGGTCATGATTGTCGGCGGCAGTGGAACCGGCGGGTGCCGCCGAGTACGCCCCGCGCGCCCACGGGTCATCGGACCAGGTCGACAGGACGGCTCGCCCGAGTTCGAGATCCGGCCGGATGGCGCGCAGACGGTCGAGCCAGGTTTCCGGTCCTTCGGACACGCGCAGCCGGTCGAGCGCTCGCGGTGATCCGGCGAAGCAGTTCAGCACCGGGGCCACCCCGCCGGAGGCGTCCCGCGCGGTCCACGTCCAGAACCGGTCCGGTACCGACATCACCGCACTGGTCGGCACCGGCTGCGACAGCGCTACGTGCAGCTTGGCCGCCTCGCCGGTGAGCAGGCCGGACCACGCCGCGCGCTTCCAGTCCGGAACATCAAGATCAAGATCAGAGAGCAGGGGCAGCGGTACGGTCACGATCACCCGGTCGGCATCGACATCGCCGGCACTCGTCCGGATCACGACTCCACCGTCGCTCGCTTCGATCCGCCGTACCGCCGATCGGAGGCGGACCCGGTCGCCGAGCCGATCGGCGAGGCGCAGCGCGATCGCCTGGTTGCCGCCGGCCACCCGGTGGCTGGGCAGTGGCTCGAACGAGGCGAGGTGAGCCAGGACCTCGCCGGCCAGGTCCTCGGCGTGATGCGCACAGGAGATTTCCACTCGGGCGATCACCGCGTCCGAGACGTCGCGCCCGATGCCGAGCGCGTCGACAGCGGCGCGAACCGACCCGCGAGCCGGCGCCGAGGCCAGGTCGCGAGCGGCCGCACGCATGTCGTCGATCCCGACCCCGGCGACTCCGCGCGGCTCGCGGACGTAGTAACTCATGCCGGTGTCGACCAGATGCAACCCCAGTCGGTCGGCGTAACGGCGCAGCGTGTGGTAGCCATCGAGGACGAACTCCGCGCCCCGCTCGATGACCGGCGACGACGGATCGTCCGGATCGAGCCGGGTGGACCAGACCCGCCCGCCGACGCGGTCACGGGCCTCCAGGACCACAACCTCGACACCCGCGTCGGCGAGCACGGTCGCCGATGCCAGCCCGGCGAATCCCGCTCCCACTACACAAACGCGCACGTCGGCACACCTCCGGTGGATTTCGCGTTATCCTCGCCGGGCCGGTCGGCGCCGTCAACTGCGTGACGAGCACGGCGTCCGATCGCGAACCCGAGCGCTAATCCCGGTGCGGAGGGCACGCATGCCTTGCTAGTCTGCGCCCATGTACTTCTCCTAGGAATCACGCCGCCCGAGCACGGGTCGGTCGTGTCGTCATGCCATGCCGAGATCACGATTCCTCAGGAGGTCACATATGCCCGCCAACCGCTCCGATGGCGCCCCGGACCCGGGCCGCGAGCCCGAGCCGGCGACCGGCCAGCAGCCCGAAGACGACGCCGCCGTTCCGATGAACCGGGCGCAGCGCCGCGCCAAGGGCAAGCACAAGGCCGCGCCGCAGTTCGGGACGAGCAAGATCCAGCCGCGCCGGATCAGCCCGGCGCACGCTCAGCGGCAGTACTCCAACCGCCGGTCCGGCGGCTGACGCGGATCACGACGGCGTGCCGGCCGGTTTGGGCGAACGCGCCCCCGGCCGGGCGCTGCGGCTCGGCCGGGATCAGACGGCCTATATGCCCGGCTTCAAGACGTAGCCCACGCCACGCATGGTGTGGATCATCTGTGGGCGGCCTTTGTCGATCTTCTTGCGCAGGTACGAGATATAGAGTTCGACGACGTTGGCGCGGCCACCGAAGTCGTACTTCCAGACCCGGTCAAGAATCTGCGACTTGCTGAGAACGCGCTTGGAGTTGCGCATCAAGTAGCGCAGCAGTTCGTACTCTGTCGCCGTGAGGTTGACCAGGTCGCCGCCGCGCCGTACCTCGTGGCTGTTCTCGTCGAGGGTCAGGTCGCCGACGGTCAGCACCGCGCGCCGGGGCGCCATGCCGGTGCGGCGCAGCAGCGCGCGCAACCGGGCTACCAGTTCCTCGATGCGGAACGGCTTGACGGCGTAGTCGTCACCACCGGCGGTCAGCCCGGCGACCCGCTCGTCCTCGCGGTCCTTTGCAACCAGGAACAGGACCGGGACGTCGGGTGACATCTCGCGCAGCTTGGCGGTCAGCTCCATGCCGGTCATGTCGGGCAGCGACATGTCGAGTACCACCGCGGCCGGCTCGTGGGCGGCCGCGGTGTCGACGGCGTCGGCACCGGTGCGGGCGCCGACCACCTCCCAGCCCTCGAAGCGGATCGCCTTCGCGAGCAAATTCGACAGGGTGACGTCGGCATCGACCACGAGAATCCGCGGCACCTGCCGCTGGGATCGGGGTGAAGTCATGTCGACATCCTGTCGCCTGGTGCTGAGATGTTTCTGAGGCGATCCTGAACGTTGTCTGTATGCGAGATAGGGCCAGCTAACATCCCGGCATGCGACGATTGCTGACTTACGTCGAATCCGGGACCGGAGTCGCTCCCGACCTCACCACGTTCGCGTGGGTGTTCGACGATGAGTTCTGGGGCCGATGCGGCCAGGGGCCGGACGAGGCGGCGGCGCTGGCCGAGCTCAGTTCGGAACTGACCGCGGCCGGGGCCGGCCAGATCCGGTTCGAGATCGTCGAACGCATCGCCGGAGACGAGCTGGCCTTCGACCGGGACCGACGGCCCGCCACCGAGCATCAACGGGAGCTGACGCTGGGGATCCTGGAGGCCGTCCGGGCCCAGAGCATCGCGCTGATCGCCGGGGCGACGTCCGTTGAACTCGACTATGACGATCCCGAGCGCACGCTGCCCGCCTGGGCCAGCTGGCGGACCTTGCGCCAGATGGCCTGGCACCTGGCCAACACCGAATCTCGCTACTACCTGCCGGAAACCGGCCTCGGTCATCGCCACGCGGAACCGGACCTGCTCGACGAGCTGGCCGCGTCCGGCGCCCACGTCCGGGCGATCGTCGCCGAGATGCCGCTTGACCGCGTCAACGCGGATGGCACCTGGACATCGGCGAAGCTGCTCCGCAGGCTGGCCTGGCATGAGCGCGCCGAACTGGTGACCATGCGGCGCATGGCCGATACCGCGCGAGAGCGGGCCGGACGCGGATGAGCCGGGCCAGGCGGTCGGCACCTCCCGGCTCGGGCCCGCGCCCGGCCGGGGCCCGTGTGCGTGACCGCACACCCGAGACCCGGCCGGTCGTCAGGTCAGTCGACCTCGGCCACCGCCTTGGCGAACTGGGCCGCGTACAGGCGGGCGTACGCGCCCTGCTCGCGTGAGCAGTTCCTCATGGGTGCCCTGCTCGACGATCTGCCCGTGCTCCATCACCAGGATCACGTCGGCGTCGCGGATGGTGGACAGCCGGTGCGCGATGACGAAGCTGGTCCGCCCCGCTCGCAGCGACGTCATGGCCCGCTGGATCAGCACCTCGGTGCGGGTGTCCACCGAACTGGTCGCCTCGTCCAGGATCAGGATCTCCGGCTCGGACAGGAACGCCCGGGCGATCGTGATCAGCTGCTTCTCCCCCGCGCGACAGGCCCGAGCCCTCGTCGTCGATCACCGTGTCGTAGCCGTCCGGCAGGGTGCGCACGAACCGGTCGACGTGGGTGGCCACGGCCGCCTCGATGATCCGTTCCCGGGTCGGCGTTGTCCGCGCCGTAGGCGATGTTCTCCGCGATGGTGCCGCCGAACAGCCAGGTGTCCTGCAGCACCATGCCGATCGCTGCGCGCAGCTCGTCGCGGGACATCTGGGCGATGTCGACGCCGTCCAGCGTGATCTGCCCCGGAGTCCACCTCGTAGAACCGCATCAGCAGGTTGACCAGGGTGGTCTTGCCGGCGCCGGTCGGGCCGACGATGGCCACCGTCTGCCCCGGCTCGACCGCTGATGGACAGGTCCTCGATCAGCGGCTTGTCGGGCCGTAGCGGAACGAGACCTCGTCGAACTCGACCTTGCCGCGCGACCTGCTCGCGGCGCGGCCGGCTGTCACCGGGTCCGGCTCCTGCTCCGGCGGCGTCCAGGAGCTCGAACACCCGCTCCGCCGAGGCGACACCGGACTGCACCAGGTTGGCCATCGACGCCACCTGCGTCAGCGGCTGGCTGAACTGGCGCGAATACTGGATGAAGGCCTGCACGTCGCCGATCGACAGCGCGCCGGATGGCCACCCGCAGACCGCCGACCACCGCGACCAGCACGTAGTTGAGGTTGCCGATCAGAACATCATCGCCGGCTGGATGCATGCCGGAGATGAACTGCGCCCGGAACGCCGGCCTCGAACAGCTTCTCGTTGTGCTCGGCGAAGACTCTCGGCGCGACTCCTGCTGCCGGCCGAACACCTTCACCAGGGCGTGCCCGGTGTACATCTCCTCGATGTGCGCGTTCAGCTTGCCGGTGCGTCGCCCACTGCGCGACGAACTGCGGCTGCGCGCGCTTGCCGATCCTCGCCGCCACGATCACCGACAGCGGCACGGTCACCAGCGCGACCAGCGCGAGGACCCGCGAGATCCAGAACATCATCGCCAGCACGCCGACGATCGTCAGCAGCGACGTCGATCAATCTGGCCCATCGTCTGCTGCAGCGTCTGCGAGATGTTGTCGATGTCGTTGGTGGCCCGGCTCAGCGACCTCGCCGCGCGGCTGCTGGTCGAAGTACGTCAGCGGCAGCCGGGACAGCTTGCACTCCACCTGCTCCCGCAGCCGGTACATGGTCCGCTGGCACGACCACGGTGACGAGCCGGCCTTGCACGTACATCAGTCCCGACGACGACCAGGTAGACAGCAGCGCCGACGAGCAGCACCTGCCCGACGGCGGCCGAAGTCGATGCCCTGGCCCGGGGTGAAGTCGACGCCGCTGAGCATGTCGGCCTGCTTGGCGTCGCCTCGTGCCTGAGCGCCGGCGATCACCTGGGCCTTGGTGGCACCGGCCGGAGTGTGACTGCCGATAAAGCCGGACAAGATCACGTCGGTCGCCGTACCCGAGGATCTTCGGCCCGAGCACCGACAGCGTGACGCTGGCGATACCGAAGGCAAGCAGCGTCGCGACGATGCCCTTGTTCGGCGACGAGCATCTTGAGCAGCCGCTTGCTGGACGCCTTGAAGTCCAGCGCCTTGGCGGCCGGACCGCCCATCATGGCACCGGGGCCGAACCTGGGTCCGGTCGGGCGGGACGCGGCGTTCGTCTGCGTGCTCAGCACGCCGGGCTGTGCACTGGACTGCGCGCCCGGCCGACCCGGCCCGCCGTTGGCCGATCGGCTTGTGGCCGTTGGAGGGGGTTGCCGGCGCGCTCATGCGTTGGCCTCCGCTTCCGTGAGCTGGGACAGCACGATCTCGCGGTAGGTCTCGTTGTCGGCCATCAGGCTCGCGTGCGTACCGGTGCCGACGACTCGGCCCTCGTCGAGCACCACGATGCGATCGGCGTCGCGGATGGTGCTCACACGCTGGGCCACGATGACCACCGTCGCGTCGGCGGTCTCCCGGGTCAGCGCCGCCCGCAGCGCCGCGTCGGTGGCGTAGTCGAGCGCCGAGAACGAGTCGTCGAACAGGTAGATCTCCGGTTTCGCCACCAGCATCCGCGCGATGGCCAGGCGCTGGCGCTGGCCGCCGGAGACGTTCGTTCCACCCTGCGCGATCGGCGCTTGGAGGCCCTCCGGCGTCGCCTCCACGAAGTCGCGTGCCTGCGCCACCTCGAGCGCGCGCCACAGGTCCTCGTCGGTCGCGCTCGGACTGCCGTACCGCAGGTTCGAGGCGACCGTACCGGCGAACAGGTAGGGCCGTTGCGGTACCAGCCCGACCGTCGCCGACAGCAACGCCGGGGCCAGCCGACGCACGTCGACGCCGTTGACCAGAACCTCGCCCTCGGTGACGTCGAACAGCCGCGGGATCAGGTTCAGCAGCGTCGTCTTTCCGGAACCGGTGCTGCCGATGATCGCCGTGGTCTGGCCGGGGTGGGCGCTCAGGTGCACTCCGTGCAGTACCGCCTCCTGAGCGCCCGGATAGGCGAAGCTGGCGTCACGGACTTCGAGTTCGCCGCGCGTACCCGTCGTCGTGACCGGGTCTTCCGGTACGAACAGCGTGGTTTCGGTGTCCAGCACCTCCTGGATCCGCTCGGCGCAGACCTCGGCGCGCGGCACCATGATGAACATGAACGTCGCCATCATCACCGCCATCAGGATCTGCATCAGGTAGCTGAGGAACGCGGTCAGCGCCCCGATCTGCATGGCGTCGCCGGCGACGCGGTGACCGCCGAACCAGAGCACCGCGACCGACGAGATGTTGACCACCAGCATCACGGTCGGGAACATCAGCGCCATCAGCGTGCCGGTACTGACGCCGAGGTTGAACAGGTCACGGTTGGCGACTTCGAACCGGTCGCGTTCGTGCTGGTCGCGGACGAACGCCCGGATCACCCGGATGCCGGAGATCTGCTCGCGCAGGACCCGGTTGATGCTGTCCACCTTGGTCTGCATGCTGCGGAACAGCGGCCGCATGCGCCGGATGATCAGCGACACCGCGACGATCAGCACCGGAACGATGACCAGGAGCAGCCCGGACAGCGGAACATCCTGCTTGAGCGCCATGATGACGCCGCCGAAGCACATGATCGGCGCGACGATCATCAGCGTGAACGACATCAGGGACAGCATCTGCACCTGCTGGACGTCGTTGGTGGTACGGGTGATCAGCGAGGGCGCACCGAATCGGCCGACCTCGCGGGTGGAGAACGACATGACCCGGCCGAACACGGCGGCGCGGATGTCCCGGCCGACGCCCATGGCGGTGCGGGCGCCGAAGAACACGGCCGAGATCGAGCTGATCACCTGACCGGCGCTGATCGCCAGCATGACGCCGCCGATCTCCATGATGTACCCGGTGTCGCCCTTGATCACACCGTTGTCGATGATGTCGGCGAACAGGGTCGGTAAGTACAGGTTCGCGATGGTGCCGGCGAGTTGCAGCGCCACCACGATGGCGATCGGCACGCGATACGGACGCAGGTAGGTCCGCAGAAGTTTGATCAGCACGGAAACGTCTTTCTATCGGTGGTCGGGGTTTCCATTGGGTTCTGGTCCGGATCGGGCCGGGTTGCGCCGGGTTGCCGGCATCGGTGTTCAGGTCATCGGCCACCCCCGGCGGCGGCCGGCTGGTGGCTGGTGCTCTCGCCGTCGCGGTCTTTGGCGCCGTCGCGGTCTTTGCTGCCGTCGCGGTCTTTGCTGCCGTCGCGCAGCAAGCCGTCCAGAAGCAGCGACACGATTTCGCTCGCGCTCAGCACGTTGTTCTCCGCGAACATGTGGCCGTGGGAGGCGATGACGAGGGACATGAGCATGCGGGCCGCGGTCCGGGGCGGCACTCGCAGGCGGTCAAGATCCGGAAGCATCACGTCGGCGACGGCGTCGACAATGCGCTCCCGGTTACGGCCGAGCGCCGCGGCGAAGTCGCTGTCGGGACCGCACTCCAGGAACTGCTCGCGGGCGAGCGCGTGCACCCGGCTGCGGCGGCCGATACGGTCAATCGTCCCGGCGACGACCACCCTCAGCCGCTCGTGCAGCGAGATGGAAGGGTCGATGGACTGCAAAGCGGCGATGACCGGACCAGGATCGCTCGCTGCCAGGATGGCGGCCCGGATCAGGCTTCCCTTGTCTGGGAAGGCCCGGAAGATGGTGCCCTCGGCGATCCCCGCGGCCCGGGCGATCTGGCGCGTGCTGATCCCCGAACCATGCTCCTCCAGGAGCGGAATCATGGCGGCGATGATGGCGGCGCGCCGATCGTCGGGTGCCATCGGCGGTACCCGGCGGCGGGCGCCGTGTCCTTCCTCGTTCATGGCGTCAACATTAGTTGACCGAGTGCCGTTGTCAACATTAGTTGACGATTCATGCTCCCCATCATCCCGCATCCGCGGCCTTGTCATGCTCGCGCTCACGTCGTCGATGGTAAATGAGCGAGCGCTCACTCATCCACTGAATTTCGCCGGTAGCAGACATCATTTCGTTCCGGCATCCCCGCGATGCGGCCGTCCCCCCGGCGGTATCGTGCGCATGTCGACCAGATCGTGCAGGCGTTGACCAGCTCACACCCACGGAGGCGGCCATGGCTGGACAGGTGGTCCACTTCGAGTTGCCGGCCGACGATGTCGGCCGTGCCCGGACCTTCTACAGCGAGACTTTCGGATGGCGGATGAACCCGCTGCCCGCGATGAACTACACGCTCGTCGGCACGGCCGCGACCGGAGACGATGGCGCGGTCAGCGAGCCCGGCGCGATCAACGGTGGCATGGCAGTTCGCGGCGAACCGATCTCCGCCCCGGTTGTCACCATCATGGTCGACGACATCGACGAGGCGCTCACCACCGTCGAACGAAACGGCGGGCGGACCGTGGCCGGCCGGCAGGCCGTGGGCGATATGGGATACGCCGCGTACTTCCGCGACACCGAAGGCAACACCATCGGCTTGTGGCAAAACGCGTGACATCGGCTTCCCGCTGGTCGGCGCGTCACGGGCACTCCCCTTACCCGGATCCGCCGCGGACCGTGTACAGTTACCGCCCGTGCGACCCGCACGCGGGCCGGGCCGAGATATGGTGCCCTGCGGCGGTCGACACGTCCGAGTGGCGGAATGGCAGACGCGCTAGCTTGAGGTGCTAGTGCCCGGATAGGGCGTGGGGGTTCAAGTCCCCCCTCGGACACCCATTCGTCGCATCCATGCGCACTATGACGTGGCCGTGTTCAACCACGCTTGAGCACGCGCCCGACGGCCTTTGGCCGAACCTTCTGCGCTGGACGTGGTCGTCATGACGACTGCTTCCGTTGTTCCGGCACTTGTGTTGCCGGAAGGTCTTCGCACCCCTCGCTCCCAATCGCGCGGCAACGCGGCGCTTCCATTAGCGCGCCTGGCGGCGCGCTTCCCGGACGGGATCAGACCGTCTATGGCCTGGCCGGCTCGATGCACGTGGCCGGGCCGCGGACGCGGCCGTTGAGCGGGCGTTGGGCTGGGCTCCGAACGCGAGTCTGGACATCCGCGAAAGCGCCGGCCTGATTCTCGTCCGGCCCGATGCGGAAGGCGTCTTCTCGGTCACGAGCCAGGGTCATGTCCGTCTGCCGGTGACGGTACGGCGGTGGTGCGGGCTGGGCATCGGCGATCAGGTTCTGCTCGCCGCCGACACTGACAGGAATCTCCTGGTCGTGTATCCGCCGACCGCGCTGGACGCGCTCGTCACCCAGGCTTCCGCCTTTCTCCTGGGTGGTGGTCGATCGTGACCGCGACTGCTGTCTCCGTGGCCGAGTTGGATGCGGCGCGGCTCATTCTGGCCCGGATGGGCATCACTCCGGCGGACCTGCTCGATGTCGAAGGCGGCCGCACTCCGGCGCCGACGTTCGCCGAGTACGTGCCGATCGTCTCGGCGGCGGTCACGGCCGGAACCCGGCGGGTGTACGCGTCATACTGGAATCGCCTGGTCGAAAAGTGGCCGGACAGACGGCTCAACGAGCCAGTTCCGTCGGAGCTGAAACAGCTCGGCGAGGTCATCCGCGCCGAACGAGTGATCCGTAGCAACGGTCGCGGCGGGCGTAGCTCGTCCGAGCATTTCATCGCGGCCACACGCTGCCTGTACAACCATGCCGTTGCCGATGGACTGATCCGCGAGGCGGACAACCCGGCGCTTAAGGTCGCCAAGCCCCGGCGTCTGGCGACCACTCGACGGGCCGTACCCGATGTCCGGTTGGCTGAACTGACCGAGGCGGTCGCGACGACTGGCGACGATCCAGCGCTCGACACGTTGATCATGCGGCTGCATGTGGAGACCGCCTGTCGGCGAGGTGGAGCCTTGGCGCTCAAGCCGACGGACCTCGACCCCGAGCAGTGCCTGATCCTGCTGCACGAGAAGGGCGAGACGGAGCGTTGGCAGCCGGTATCGCCGACGCTCATGAAGCACCTGCTTCAACACGCTGAGGAGCGCGGTGCTCCGCGCACGGGCCGACTGCTCCGCTACCGCAACGGTCGGCCGCTCACCTACCGGCGCTACGACTACCTATTCACCCGTATCCGCAAGTACCTGCCCTGGGCAGCGGTCCAGCAGGTTACCGCCCACTGGCTGCGGCACACCACGTTGAGGTGGGTCGAGCGCAACTTCGGCTACGCGGTCGCTCGGGCCTACGCCGGGCACAGCGAGCACAGTGGTGACGCTGGCACGACCGCCATCTACGTCCGAGCGACATTGGAGGAGGTTGCTGCCGCGCTGGCGGCGCTGACCGGCGAACCGCATCCCCTCTGCCCCGCAGGTGCGGCATGAGGACCCAGGTGATGGTGCCGTTCCGGAACAACGTTTCCACGGTGGCGGCCGACGAGAACGCGCTCGCTCCGAATGGCGAAACGGTCCGAGGCGGTCGCACCGCGAGCGTTGCACAGCCTGGTTACCAGACCGTTCCGGAACGCGTTACCAGCCATGACCGGCGAGTGGTAACGCCGTCGTGCCGGAACGCCCCGGTAGCGACGCGCGGTCGGCATTTTCCCAGTTCGCGGTCTGGTAACGCCTGGTCGCCATGCTTGATCGAGTACGCGCATGTCGAGCTAGGGGGGAATGGCCGATGAGTGCCCTTCAGGGAAGCCTCGCCGTCGTCGAGCACATACCGCCCGGCGTCTGGGCGGTGCTTGCGCTGGCCAACGTCGTTTTGATGGCGCTGACCTGGCGAGTGGCGCGGCGCCGTCTCAAGCGGCTGGCAGAGCGTGCGAGCCATCCTGACCGGTTCGACGAGAACACGCGCAAACGCGACACGGCCCTCACCGTTGCGTCCCTTGTTCCGGCGGCGCTGTTCTGGGGCATGGTCATCGCCGGTTCGTTCCACGGCCTGGTCGCGTTCGGGCGGAACGTTCTGGAATGGAACGGCGGCGCCGAGTACCTCGTTCCCGGAACGCTCGACGGGGTCAGCGTCACCTTCGCCTTCTTGGCGTTCCGCGCCATCCACAAGCAGCGCGACCCCAGCCGGAGCCAACGCGTCGTGTGGGCCGCGTCGCTGACGTCGGCGACGGTCAACTTCGCCTACGAATATATGAATACGCACAACCTGATCGCCGCGTCGTACCTGGGCGTGCTGAGCGTGTTCGGCGTGGTGATCTTCCACGAGTTCCTGTCCCAGTTCGAGGAAGGAGCTGAATACGTCCGCAAGGCCAAGCGCCCGCCGTACGGGCTGCGCTGGCTAACGTGGCCGTCGAGCACGTTCTGCTCGTTCATAGCCTGGCAGAACTACCCGCCTGCGGAGGGCACGCCGGCGACGGTGCTCAACGGCCTGGCCAACCTCGAACGCGTACGGGCAATCAAGCGCGGTGCCGCCGATGCGCAGATGGCCGAGCGGCACCAGCGAGCCCTGGAAAAGGCGCATCGGAAGGCCGAATTGGCGGCGGTAAAGGCGGACCCGAACTTCGTACCTGCGGCTCCTGCCGACGAGATCGTGGAGATAAAGCCGTTGGCTGTTTCGGCGCGAAAAACCGTGACGGTATCGGCGTCGCTTCCGGAACAACGTCGAACCGGGCGGTCGGGGCGGGTCAACGTCCGGCGGGGCGCGGTCGCGGTCGAGGACATGAAGGTCCCTGCGACTGCGGCAACCGTCATTCAATGGGCGAGCGTGTGGGTGAAGATGTGCGCCAACCAGGATGACGCCGGTCCGCTCGACGATGACCAGCGTGCGCGGGAGGTGTACGGGCTAAGCGCCCGACAGCTGCGCAATATCCGCAACGCGGCCCGCACCGGCGCACTGGCTCGTAAGGCGCGAGAGCTGAGGGTAGAATTGCCGACGGGGTACATCGATCGGTCCTCGGACCGGTTCGATGATCGCGAGGTGATCGACATCGCGGCGTAGTCGCCCGCATGGAGTCGGGGCAGGAGATCATCTCCTGCTCGCCCCCTGCAAGCAAGTGAAGTTCGCCGCTGATCGGCCCTAGTGGACAGCCTGCGTATCAAAACCGACGTATTGACCCCAACGACGATGTCAGCTGACGGGCCAACCACGCTGTCGGCTCGCGGGCTTGTGACCCGCCGCGTTGGTGGACGCAAGAGGCACCCGTCCCGGAACGCGGGTCCGGTCGGGTCTTGCCAGACGCCCATGCCGCTGGTTGGCCGGCCGCCCGGCAGTGTCCCCGCAGCAGGTTCGGCTTTCGGTACGGACTGGATGCGAGATGGGTGCCCGCTCATGGCACCCATCTGTGTCAAGAGGACGTGAGGATGGGTGTTCTGGAGTGAGTGGTGGCGGGTCCGGGAAGTGGCTGTTCCGAAGTGTCGGCTGCCGGGGTTGAGCCTGCCGCGCTGAATTGCAGAGTCGCTCCCGAGTGCCCTCCCGGGCCCGTCTCGACTGTGCTGGCGTCTCGGATCATCTGTTGATAGACCACATTGGACAACCGGCGTTTGAGGCTGCGCATGGCTTCCATGGGGCTCTTGCCCGCGGCGAGTTTGCGGCGGTAGTAGGCGCGGCCCTCGGTGTCGTTGCGCAGTTGGACGATGGCCATGATGTGCAGGACCCGGTTGATGCGCCGGTTCCCGGCGCGGGAAAGCCGGTGGCGTCGCTGGTCACCGGAGGATGCATCGATGGGTGCGGTGCCGTTCCAGGAGGCGAAGTGGTCACGGCTGGCGAAGCGGCTGATGTCGCCGATGTCGCCCAGCAGCCGGGCAGCGCCGGACGGCCCGATCCCGTTGAGCTGCTGCAATGTACTACCGGTCGACTCGACCAGCTCGGTCAGCTGCTGATTGGCGGCCTTGATCTTCTTGTCGATGACCGCGACCTCGGTGATCAGCTCCGAGGCCAGCTGCCGGCGGGTGCGTCCGACGATGTCGCGGGGCCGGACCGTGTTGAGCAGTGCCCGGGCCTGGGGAGCGGACAGGAACTGCTTCGCCCCGCCGGGAACGAGCTCGAGCAGGAGGTGGTGCAGCCGGCGCAGCGCCTCGGTCCGGGCCCGGCCCAGACCATCGCGGCGGTCGACCAGCAGCTTCAACGCGACCGTGACGTCATCGACGACGACCTGACGCAAACCGCTGGCGCGCAACGCGGCCACTGCGACACAGTGCGCGTCGGCGGGATCAGTCTTGCGGCCTTGGGCGGTGTCGAACAGGCGAGCCCGCGCGGACAGCTTCGCTGGCACGTCGAGCACGGTTTCGCCATCAGCGACCAGACGCTGGGCGATGTGCCGGCCGATGCCGTTGCAGCCTTCCACCGCCCAGACACGGTCCTTGTGCTGCCGGCCCAGCTTAAGCATCGCCTGATAGCCGTCGCGGTGCGGATCGACATCGACCAGCACCGGCACGAGCCCGGCGCGCAGCGCGGCCGACGCCGATGCCACCCAGGTCAGCGCCGGCACGAGGACGCGGTCCCCGGGGGCGAGGCCGAGCGACTCCAGGGCGACGACCAGCGCGCTGGAGCCGTGGTCGACCGGAACGCAGAACCGGGTGCCGACGTAGTCGGCGAATTCCCGCGCGAAGCGGCGCTCGAACAGCTCGGCTCCGGTGATCGGGCTGGTCAGCGTCCACCGGTCGCCGTGCAGCACGGACAGCAGGTTGGCCTCCGCCCCGGGGCCGCCGCCGGCCAGCGCGGCCAGGCCCGGTCGCCGGACCGGGCGGGCGGGCCGCCGAACAGCGCCAGCCGCGCACGTGCGTTGTCGTCAGCCACGCATCGAGCTTCCGGCCCGCGGGTACACGGGTCGTATACGAGGCGTACAGGGGTGCCGGGGGCGAACGGGTGCCGCGCGGGACCTGTACGGCGCGTGTATTCACCGCCGTTAGCGTCGGCGGGCAGTCGGACCGATTCCGCAGACCGCAAGTCGAGGAGGCGCTCCCCATGCGAACAGACACCCGCGTCCTGGTGGTGGGGGGCGGCCCGGCCGGGATCAATGGCCGCCGCGCTCCTGGCCCGCGAAGGCGTCGAGGTTACGCTGCTGGAGAAGGAGACGCTCCCCCGCTATCACATCGGCGAGTCGTTGCTGACCTCGGCGCTGCCGATGCTGGAGTTCGTCGGGGCCCTCCAGTGGGTCGACGGGCACGGATTCGTCCGCAAGTACGGCGGCTTCTTCCGGATGAAGCACGGCGAGGCCCCCGGGCACATCGACTTCACGAAGCAGAGCAAGTACCGGTACAGCTATCAGGTCGTCCGCTCCGAGTTCGACCAGCTCCTGTTCGAGCACGCGCGCGCCTGCGGTGCCCGCGCCTACGACGGGACCCGGGTCACCGACGTCGCTTTCGACGACGGCCGGCCGGTGTCGGCCTCGGTGGTCGACGCGACCGGTGCCGAGCGGACCGTGCGCTTCGAGTTCCTCGTCGACGCCACCGGACAGGCCGGGCTCTTGTCGTCGCGCTACTTCAAGAACCGGCGCGCCGAGGCCGCGCTCGCCAACGTCGCGGTCGGCGCGTACTACCGCGGCGCGTCGACCTACCGCGACGATGCGGGCCGCGAACACCCGGGCGCGTTCTCGATGGAGGCGCTGACCGACGGATCCGGGTGGACGTGGGCGATCCCGCTGCACGACGGGACGCTCAGCGTGGGCGTGGTGCTGCACAAGGACGTGTTCCGCCGGCGCAAGGAGGAGCGCGGTCCAACGAGGCCGTCTTCGCGCACGGCCTGGAGCGCTGTCCCGACGTGTCCCGGCTCCTGGCCGGCGCCGTGCGCGGCGACGACATCCGGGTGTGGCGGACTACTCGTACTTCGCCGGCACGTACGCCGGACCCGGCTACCGGCTGGCCGGCGACGCGGCCGGGTTCATCGACCCGCTGTTCTCGACCGGTGTGCACATGGCGTTCATGGGCGCGCTGAGCAGCGCGGCCACGATCTGCTCCGAGCTGCGCGGCGAGTTCGCGCCGCAGGAGCTAGAACGGTTCCACACCGACTACCTCGACCAGGCCTACGCCCGCCTGTCGATCACTGTCGCCGGCTTCTACCGCCAGCTGCGCAACCAGGAGCGGATCGTGCTGCCCGGGGTGACCAGCGCGAGCTTCCAGCGGGCGTTCGACCTCATCCAACCCGTCGTGTCCGGCAACCTCGACCTGAACTCCGCCCAGATCTCCGTCGACGCCGTCGAGCGAGCCATGCGCTACACCTCCGACATGATGCTGGAGGCGCACGAGATCACCACCGACAACCGGGTGGCGCGGTACATGACCTCGAAGACGATGGACGATGAGCGGATGAGCGGCCGCCTCGCCTCCGTCGACGGCCGCTACATCCGTATGCGGCGCGGGCGGCTGGGCGTGCGGCGGTTCGGGCGGCTCGAATCGGTCGCCGTCGGCGTGCGCCGGCGGGCGATCCACCGCCTGGTCAGCGCGAAGGCCCGTGTCACGGACGCCGTGGCCAGCGGCGCGTAGCGCGGACTAACGGGCGTCGGCGAACGCCACGGTCGGCGTGCGGTCCGCGCCCAGGAACTCGGCCAGGCGCGCCGCCTCCTCGGCGATCGCCGTGCGCAGGCCGGCTGCTGGCGATCGGAACGGGTCGACGTCGACGGTTAGCGCACCGCGCCGATCGACCGTGTGCCGCCAGACACGCCCTCGATCCGGCCGCCAACGAGGACCACCGGCGAGATCCAGCCCTGCGGGCGGAAAACCCGGGCCTGGTATGCGGCATCGAGCAGCGGCGCGTGCCGGGCCGCGCCGACCACCCACGGATCGAAGCCGGGCAGCAGTATCACCCGCTCGTCGGCGCGGGCCGCGGACATCGCCGGCAGGTCGGCGGCCAGTACCCAGGCCCGGCGACCGTCGACGTCGACCTCCACCGCCTCGTCTGCGAGTCGGGCGATCATCCGGGCCCCGATGGTGGGGCGCGGCGGTCCGAGCCACCACCGGGTCAAGTCCTCGGCCGTCGCCGGCGCGTACGACGCCAGGAACCGGCGGGTCACCTCGCGCAGCGCCTCGTCCGGATCGACCGGCGTGCGGTCGCCGCCCCGCACCCAGGACCGCGGATTGGTGAACGTCACCTTGCCGCCCTCGCCCGGCCCGAAGCAGATCAGGCCGCGAAACGACGCGGCTTTGAGGTACGCACCCCAGCTCGTGCCGCACATTGCGCCCGTACTCGGCGGATCCGGTGATCTCCGCCACCCGCGCGGCGAGTTGCTCGCGGGTCAGTACCGCGTCGGTCAGCGCCGTGCCGACCGCGGTCGCAATCGCGTCGATGTGCGGTTCCGTCGCGTTGCCGAACTTCGTCATCGTGCCCAGCGCGGCGAGCCACACCTCCAGCTCGCGGGCCGGCAGCAGGTAGAGCGTGCCGCGCGCGGCCCACAGCTTGACCAGGGTCCGCTCGTCCCACAGCGCGCGGTCCAGCGCGAATCGCTGCAGACCGGCGGTCCGCGCCCACAGGCTCAGGGCCGACGAGGACAGCACCTGCGCGTGCAATCCGCCCAGGTCGGCGGCGACGTCGACCAGGGCCGTCGGCGACGCCCGGTCGAGGAGATGATGGCGCCCCATCCGCCAGGCCAGCGCCGCCGGCCAGGACAACCGCGGGACCGCGGTCAAACCGCTCCCGAACAGGCAGAACGGGTGGCCGGCCGGATCCAGCATGACGTGGATGTGGTCCTGGGGCTGGAAGTCGGCGAGCTGCGCCCCGGCTTCGAGCGCCCAGGCCACGCCCTTGTCGAGATCCTCGACCGCGATGTCCAGGTGGGACATCATCTGCTGGCGCGCCGGGCTGGGGCGGCCAGACCGGCGCGCGGTAGTCGTCTTCGAGCTGGAACGACAGGCCGGTACCGCCGCCGGGCGGCTTGATCATGACCCAGCCGTCCTGCTCCTCGGTGATCGGCCAGCCGAGCAGATCCGAGTAGAAGTGGCCGAGCAGCCGCGGATCGGGCGCGCCGATAACCGACGCGGAGATTCGAGTAGATGGGCGCTCCATGGCATCCTCCCGTTCGGCTGATCACACGACGCTAACGCACCAGGAGCCGACCCCGCTCGTCGACATCCTTCCACTCCTCGTCGAAGTCCCGGTTTCGGTTGTTGCCGAAGCTCCGCCCGGGCAGGAACACCCGCCGCGCACCGCCGTGCGGTTGGGGGTTGCCGCCGTTCCAGCGCGCGTCCAGGTCGTCGGCGACCAGCTGGTAGCGGGTGTCGGAACTCAGCCGGCAGCGGCGGATCGGCGAGGTGTTCTCGATGCTGGCGTGGACCAGATGCATGCCGAACAGCAGCAGGTCGCCGGCTTCGAAGTCGGTGCTGAGCCACCGGCCGCCGAGCTGCCGCCGGATCTTGGGCGGGTCGGTGCTCAGCCAGCCGATCTTGTCCCGGTCCGCGTCGCGGGCGCCGTACGTCTCCCGCAGGTGCTCGTTGCGGTGCGAGCCCTCCAGGACCACGATCGTGCCCTCGGTCATCGCGACGTCGCCCAGCGGAATCCAGGCCGACCACACGTTCTTCGTCCCGCGCGTGATGTACGGGCCGTCGGCGTGCACGCCGGTGGATTCACCCGGACGCATGAACCGCGGCCAGCGGAAGTCGAAGCTGCGGGCCGGGCCGCCCAGGAACTCGGTGAAGAAGTCGATGATCTGCGGCGCGTTGACGATGTTCCCGTACGCCGTCCCGGAGCGCAGGCTCTCGGTGAACGCGAACAGGTTCACCTGCTCGGTGAACGTCTCGTCGGCCTGGATCGCGTCCATGACGTCGTGGTTGATCGAGTCGATCTCCCCGACGATGGCGAACTTGAGCAGGATCTCGCGCCGGGCCCCCAGCACGCGCTCGCGGGGATGCCGCCTGTCCGTCGCCGGCCGATGGACGCGCACGCCGCCCTGGCCGCGATGTCCGCGCAGCGGATCACCGTCGTACAGCTCGCGCCGACCATGCTGATCGACCTGCTGGCCGTCGACGCCGGCGCGCACCGCCCCGCGAGCCTGCGCGCGATCGTGGTCACCGGTGCGCCCGTCGAACCCGAGCTGGTCGACCGCGCGCGCACGGCGTTCGACACTCCCGTGTACCGGGCCTGGGGCAGCACGGAGACCTGCATGGGCACGCTCGGTGCCGCCGACGATCCGCCGGAGGCGCTGCGGGACACCGACGGCCGGCCGCTCGACGGCGTCCGCCTGCGCGTCATGCACAAGGACGGATCGCCCGCCGAGGCCGGCCGGGTCGGTCGGCTGGAAATCGACAGCCCGTACGCGTTCGCCGGCTACGGCATCGGTCCGGACTTCGACCGCTCCGGTTTCACGCCCGACGGCTGGTACCGCACCGGCGACCTCGCCGTCCTGTCCCCGACCGGTCACCTGCGCATCACCGGCCGGACCAACGACGTGATCAACCGTGGCGGCCCTCAAGGTGCCGGCCCGGCTCGTCGAGTCCGTCCTGATCAGGCACCGCGCCATCGCCGACGTCGCCGTGGCGCCGGTCGGCGACGCCCGGTTGGGCGAGCGGGCGTGCGCCTTCGTGGTCCTGCGGCCGGGGCACCGGCTTGGGCTCCCGCAGCTTCGCGCCTACCTGCGCACGCGCGGACTGACGAAGGTCTACTGGCCGGAGGAGCTGGAGGTCCTCGACACGCTCCCCGCAACGGAGCAGGCAAGGTCCAGAAGTCGGCGCTGCGGCGTTCGGCACGTACACGAACGACAGCAACGACCGACGACGACGCTCGACCGGACCGGACCGGACAACCGTGCCGATCAGGCCGCGAGAAGGGCTGACGTGAGGTGCTCAACCAACAGGACGTGGTCCAGCTGCTCGAATTGCGGGGCGCCGATCAGCACGCGCTCTTCGATCGAGCCCGGACCCTGCGCAACGAGGTTTTCGGGGACCGGGCACTGATCCGGGGCGTGACGGAGCTGACCAACCAATGCCGGGTCAACTGCGAGTTCTGCCCGATGCGCCGGGACAACACCCGCACCAACGACGGCTTCCGGCTGACCTCGGACGACCTCGTCGAGGTGGCCCGGACCGTGAAGGCCAGCGGCATCGACGTCGTCTTCTTCCAGGCCGGCGAGATACCGCAGACCACCCGCATCGTCGGCGAGGCGATCCCGCGCATCCGAGACCTGTTCGGCGGTCAGGTCGAGATCCTGCTCAACCTCGGCAACAAGACCCACGACGAGTACGCGTACCTGCGCGACCAGGGCGCGACAAGCTACATCATCAAGCACGAGTCGAGCGACCCGCGGATCAACGAACGCATGCGCCACGAGACCCTGGAGTCCCGGGTGGCCTGCATCGAGGACCTGCTGAGCCTCGGCTACCGCGTCGGCACCGGCGCCATCGTCGGGCTGCCCGGCCAGAACACGGCCAGCGTCGCCGACGACATCCTGTTCGCCCGCGACCTCGGCGTGCACATGTGCAGCATGTCCCCGTTCGTACCGGCCCCGGACACGCCCCTGGCCAACCACCCGCCCGGCGACGTCGAGCTGACCCTCAACGCCGTGGCCGTGTCCCGGCTCGTCGAGCCGCGGTGGCTCATCCCCTCGGTCAGCGCGCTGGCCAAGAACCAGACCGGCGGCCAGTCCCGCGGCTTCGCGGCCGGCGCCAACGTGATGACGGTCAACTTCACCCCCAGCGAACAGCGCGAGCGGTATCTCATCTACGGCAAGAACCGCTTCGTTGTGAACCGCGACTACGCCACCAAGCTCATCGCCACGACCGGCCTCGCACCGCGCGGTTCGCTGTACATCGACGAAACCTCGCCCGTGTTCGACTTCAACCAGCGCGACCACTCGGGCCGCAGGTGAACGCGCCGACCGTCGCCCGGAGCGCCGGCGCCGTCCGGTTGGAACGGCGCGGCGCGCTCGGGTGGCGCGACACCGCTCTGGACGGGCTGACCTGCTACCACCGCTGCGTCGAAGCCGTCCTGCGCGGGCACGGGTTCAGCGCCGACGAGGTCGTCGACACGCTCGGCGGGGCGGTCACCGACCGCCTCGGGACGGACGGCCGACCGTTTCTCGCCCTGCGCGGCGGCACCGCCGCGTGGCACCTCGCCCCGCCCGGCCCCGACCGCTGGCCGGTCCTCGCGGATCTGCTCCGCGCGGGCGAGCCGGTGCTGCTGTGGATGGACCGGTTCTACTGGCCCGGAGACGAGCTGGAAAGGCCGGCGGCACGTGCACAACCACGCCGTCCTGGTCGTGTCGGCGGATGCGGACCACCCGCGGGTCCTGGACATCGACGCCGACGAGGACGCCGGCTTCGTCCGGGACGTCGTGCTCACCGACGACACCCGACGCTCGTGCACCCGCCTGCTCCACCTCCCGTCCGTCGAACGCGGCCGGCCGTTCGACGCCGCCGCCACCGCGGAGATCGTGGCGGATTCCGTCGCCCCGCTGCGGCGGTTCGCCGCGGCCGCCGCCGCGCTGCGGTCCCTCTGGGCGGATGCGGTCGGCCGCCCGCTCGCCAACGCCGCCGACCTGTGGGTCCTGGGCGACATCCAGCCCCAGGTGTACCTCTTCGCGCAGATCTGCCGCCGGGACGGCCGGAGCGAGCTCGCCGCCCTGGCCGAGGCCGTCGCCGACCGGGCGCTGCGAACCAGCCTGTTCCTCGCCGGCCTGCGCAGGCTCGGCCGGCACCGCCCGTACCGGCTCTGCCTCACCGACTTCAAGGCGCTCGCCGACGAGCTGGACGAGCTGGCGCGGGCGGCGGGCCGGGCGGCGCACCGGCGTGATGCGCCCGGGCCGGACGACTCCGCCGCCGACTGGCTCGTCCAGCGGCTCGACTCGCTCTCGTCCTGGCACTTCGGATCAGGACTCCCACCAGTGAGGTGATCGACCATGATCGCTGACGGACACGTCGCCCAGCGGACCCGCGCGCCGTTCTGCGGCCGGCTATGCACGCCGGAGACGACCTGGCGCGACGGCGTACCGATTGACGAGATCGACTTCGTCAACGACCTGGTGTACCAGCGGGAGCCGCAGGACCGGTCCACGGCCTCGACGCTCGCGCAGCCCATGCCGACGGCCGACGGCGCACCGTGCTAGCGGGGCTCCTGCCCCCGGCGTTCGTGATCGCGGAGACCTTCGACGACCGGGCGCGCGCACCCGTATTCGCCCAGGAGGAGGCGCTCGTGTCCGGTGCGGCCGTCGAGCGCCGGGCGGAGTTCGCCAGCGCCCGCCGGTGCGCGCGGGAGGCACTGGCGGCGCACGGGTTCCCGCCCGCGCCGCTGCTGAGCGGACCCCGTGGCGAGCCGCTGTGGCCGGACGGCATGGTCGGCAGCATCACCCACTGCCGGGGCTACCGGGCCGCGGCCGTCGGCCGCCGGGACCGGGCTCTGACCGTGGGCGTGGACGCCGAGCCGGACGAACCGTTCCCGATGCACGTCACCGGGCGGGTGGTCCGGCCGGCCGAGGAACGGCGGCTCGCGCGCCTCGCCCGCAACCAGCCGTCAGTGCCCTGGCACCGGCTGCTGTTCAGCGCCAAGGAGGCCGTCTTCAAGGCGTGGTACCCGCTCACCCGCCGGTGGCTCGGATTCCTGGACGCCGACCTCGTGATCGACCCGGTCGGCCGCACAACGGTTGTCCGACAACGGAATCACCGCCTCGATGGGCTCGGTCGGAGACTCGTTCGACAACGCGTTGATGGAAAACTTCTGGTCCACGTTGAAGACCGAACTCGTCTACCGCCACTCGTGGCGGACCCGCGACGAAGCCGACAACGCGATCTTCACCTACATCGACGGCTGGTACAACCGCGAACGCATCCAGAAAGACCTCGGCTGGCTATCCCCGGACGAATACGAGGCCGCCTGGAACACCACAACCATCGATACCACCAACACCGCTACCATCGACCACGAACTGGCACTAGCCAGCTAACACACTCTCCGAGAAATCGGGGGAACCTCAAGCCGACGCTACGACCACCTCTGGAAACGCCTCGGCGGACACCTGCCCTGGGTCGCCGCCCAGGGCGTCTCTACCCACTGGTTGCGCCACACCACCCTGACCTGGGTGGAACGCCACTTCGGCTACGGCATTGCGCGCGCCTACGCCGGCCACACCGATACCGTCGGCCCGGCGACCACCACCTACATCAAGGCCGACCTGCAAAACGTGGCCGCGGCCCTGGCAGCCATGACCGGCCAACCCCACCCGCTCGCCGTCTCGGCTGACAATCGCTGGGAGAGGTAGCGCTCCGACCGTCGAACCCGGTCGCACTGCGCAGGACCCGCCGGTACTCTTCGCTAGCCGGGAGATGAGGCGGACGATGACAGAATTGATCACACTGTGGCGGCCGACCGGCCCGCAAGAACTTGAGCCTGTCAAGGAATCAGGTTGGAAGGCGTGGCCACCGCGGCTGCCGGATCAACCGATCTTCTACCCGGTCCTGAACGAGGAGTACGCGATCATGATCGCGCGAGACTGGAACGTGCCCGCCTCTGGCGCCGGCTACGTAACCCGTTTCCAGGTCGATCGAGCGTTCGTACGGCGTTACCCGGTTCGGCAAGCAACGACTCCGTGGCGCCGAGCGCCGCGGCGAGCGCGGTGGACCACACGGCGAACGCCAAGGACGTCTGCACGCAGCTCAAAACTTTCTTCGTCAAAACTCTCTTCGCCGACTCGAACGACCGGGCGGCGCTCCAAAACGCCGTCAATGACGCGATGAATGGCAAGACCGGGGCGTCGGCACAGGCGGCCGCCCTCGCCGTCACGAAGCAGTACCTCACCAGCGCGTTCGTCAAGATCAAGGACATCGCCGCAAAGGCCGAGGACCCCGAGCTCAAACAGAACATGCTGGCCACCGAGGCCGACTTCGAGCAGGCTGTCAACTCGATCACCAGCCTCAACGACGTCGGGGCGTACGCCGGGCCCCTCGTCGCCAAGCTGAAGGCCGTCGACACCACGGCAGAGTCGAAGAAGGTCACCGAGATCTGTACAGCAGCGGGCGTCACGATCGGCCAGTAAGCATTCGCCGATCTTGCGCTAATGTCCCGAATTTCGCGGTCTATGCCCCGAATGACCGAATAATGATGCAAGATCGGCGGGCCAGAGGGGTGGCGCGGCACTATGGGTGAGCCGTGCCACCCGCGACCGGCCGCGTATCCGGGCCGGTTTGGGGCCGTCCCTGGGAGAAAGCTGCGACGCTCTCCTCGTTCGCAGCGTTCTAGATCGCCGGGCGGCAGTGCCCCGCGCGCCCGGCCGCCTTGGCGAGCTCGACCGCGGCCCAATGTGGACGCGCCGAGCGCCGAGCGCCGGCGCCCTGGCCTTCGCGCTGCGGTGCATGAGGGACGTGCAAGCTCTCCGCGTCATCGGCACGGTACGGTCCGGCTCCGCGGCGCCGATGCTTGCCAACGCGTTCCCGCCGGAGCAGGTGGTCCAGTTGGGCGTCGACGCGATGTCGGTCGGTGCGATCTACCAGCTGCTTCATGCGCGGCTCGCTTTGCGCTTGCCTCGTCCGCTGCTGGTCCAGATACACAAGACAGCAGCTGGCAATCCGCTCCATGCGCTGGAGTTGGGCCGTGTCTTGGGCGGCGCCTGCTTGGCGCCGTCGCCGGGACAGCCGCTGCCCGTGCCGGGCAGCCTCGACGCGTTGATCGGCCTTCGAATCAACAGCCTGCCCATCGAAGTTCGGATGCTGAGCACGGCGGCGGCGTGGCGATTCACCGATCGCGGGAACGGCGACGTTGATGGCCTCTCCACCGCCGTGGACGCCGGACTGGTGGTGGTCAAGCCGGCCGATGACGGCGTACGGGTGATCCGGGCAAGGCGCATCCACTGATCGTGGCGGCCGCGTACGCGAGTCTCGGTCCGGACCAGCGGCAGATGTTGCATGAGCGGCTCGTGGCCGTGTCCGGCGACCCGGTCGAGCAGGCCCGCCACATCGCTCTGACCGGCTCTGGAGCGCGCGGCGACGTCGCTCGGACGCTCGATGCGGACGCGATGGCAGCAGATGCCTCGGTGTGAGTGTGACGTGCACGTCGCACGCATGCGCGGCCGAGTGCCTGACTATTGCTGGTCGCTTCGACTATCAACGGAGCTTGAGGAAGTGCAGTGGGCGACTTGATCGACGAAGTTGTGCGCCTGACGCAGATGCGGGGGGCCGCCCGACGGAGAATCTACGGCGTCGGGAACTCGGGATGGCTGACTCGAGAATCGGCGAGCGAGCGGGCATGCGGTAGTGCCCGGCGTAGCGCAGCGGAGCCGGGCTCGTGGTCTGGTGGGTCAGGCGGCGGCGGGTAGGTCTGGTGGAGGTTGAAGGTTGACCTTGCGGCCGGTGAGGTGTTCGAGCTGGCGGATCAGGTCGCGTTGGCTAGGAGCGGCGGGTTTGCGTGCGCCTGGTAGGAGGCTCTGTTGTCGGATCCTCCGGCCACGGATGACGTGGATACCGAGCGCGCAACTCTTTCCGTACCTCCGGGTAGGTGTATCGCCAGAACGACGGCAGATCGCTGGTGACCGCGGCCGGCCGCCCGGCCGGAGATAGCAGGTGCAAAACGACCGTCACCCGCCCGTCGGCGACCGTTGGCGCGCGCTGCCACCCGAACGCTTCCTGGATCTTCACCGGAAGAACGGGCGACATCGGATCGCTGTAGTCCATCCGGATCTGCGACCCGCTCGGCACGGTCACCCGCTCCGGCGCCACCACGTCGAGCCGCGTCGCTTGCGGCCAGTCCAGCAATCCGTGCAGCGCCCGAGTGACGTCCACGCGCGTCAAATCGGCGCGATTGCGGACCCGCGCAAGGTCGTGAGAAAGCCAATCCAGCCGTTGCAGCAGGCTGGCGTCATCAACTGCGGGCCACGGCTCACCCAACACTTGATGACAAAAGGCGAGCCGATCCCGCAGCGACCGCGCCTGGCGATCCCAGGTGAGCAAGGTGAGGCCATCAGCCCGCAAGCCGGCTGCCACCGCCGCGGCGACCAGGGTGCGATCGGGGCGGTTCAAGCTCTCTTCTGACCGTACGATCGCGCCCAGCCGCCGCACCCGGCGCGCAACGACGTCGCCGTCGCGCCACACGACCTCGTCGTGGCTGCTGAGCAAATGCGCGGCGGCCTCGACGGCGGTCGCCTCATCGGTGGCGGCGGCGAGCCGGACCCGGGCCGACACGCTGCCGACGGGTCGGTCCGCGACCGCGATCGCCAGCCACTCGGCTCCGGTCAGCGACGATGTTGGCGCCAGGTCCGCGGCGGTTCCGCCGGCCATCAGGAAGGTACGAGCACCCGGTGTGCGCGCCTTCGCGAGCCGTTCCGGGAACGCGAGTGCTACGACGTATGCCGCGGCGAGATCGTCGGATAATGAGGCGGTTTCGGCAAAGCTACTTATCGACAGCCGCCGCGTCTCATCACGCCATCGCGCGGCTGCGGCCCGGTCGACTCCGTCGCGCAATCTCCGCCAACTCGCGACCAGGTCATCGCCCGCGCCGGCGAGTCCGTCCTCGGCGAGAATGGCAACGATCTGCGCGGCCCGTTTCCCGCCGACAATCGCGGCGCCGTCGATCAGCGCGCGCGCCAGCCGGGGATGCGCGCCGACTGCCGCGATCGACCGTCCCCGCGCGGTGACCCGGTCGGAGTCGTCGAGCGCTCCCAGGTAACGCAGCGTCGCACGGGCGACCTGCACGGCGGTGGCCGGCGGCTGGTCGAGAAGCCGTAGGTCAGACCCGCCCCAACACGCCACTTCCAGCGCGAAGCCAGTCAGGTCCGCGAGCGCGATCTCGGGCTGCGCGTGTTCGGCGAGCCGTTCGTGTTCAGCGGCCGACCAGCATCGGTACACGACACCGGGCCCTTGCCGTCCCGCTCGCCCGGCTCGCTGGGTTGCCGTCGCTTTTGATGCGCGTACGGTGACCAGTGAGCTGAGGCCCCTGGAAAGATCAGCCCGTGGCTCCCGGGTGAGACCGGAGTCCACCACGATGCGTACGCCCGGAACGGTCAGGCTACTTTCCGCAACACTGGTCGCGAGGACGATCCGCCGCCGGTCACCGGGAATCAGCGCCGCATCCTGAACCGGGGCGGGCTGACGACCGTGGAGGGTCAGGAGTCTTGCATCCAGTGACCCACCCTCGAGGCGAGCGGCGACCGCGTTGATCTCCCACACGCCCGGCAGGAACACCAGGACATCGCCGTCAGCTTCATGTAGTGCGCGCCGCGTGGTAGCGGCGACGTGATCGAGCAGTCGCGGGTCCACCTGCATGCCGTAAACGGGGTGAATCGGCCGGCCCGGCGGAGCCCACACGATGTCGGTGGGAAACAGGGCGTCCGGGGTCATAAGCACAGGCGCGGCCGAGGAGCCGCCCAGGCATCCAGCGAGGCGATCCGCGTCCGCCGTGGCAGAGGTCGCGAGGACCACGAGGTCCGGGCGCAAGGCGTCCCGCACATCGGTAAGGAAGGCGAGAGCGAGGTCGGTATCGAGGTGGCGCTCATGGCACTCGTCGAGCATGACGGCCGCGACGCCCGGCAACTCCGCGTCACGTTGCAACCGCCGCAGCAGCACGCCGGTGGTCACCACCTCAACCCGGGTATCGCGGCTCACCCGACTCTGGCCGCGTACCGAATATCCGATCTGCTCGCCAACCCGCCCACCGACGAGCGTCGCCATCCGCCGAGCGGCGGCTCGCGCTGCCACGCGACGGGGCTCGGCCACGATCACCCGGCCGTCGTACGCATCGGCGAGCGCGAGGGGTACCAGCGTCGTCTTCCCAGCGCCCGGTGGAGCGACAAGGACGCTCACCTGATGGGTCGCGATGGAGGTCATCAGTGACGGCAGCACCGTGCGGATCGGCAGATTGCTGTCCGGGCTGGTCGCGACGTCGGGCAGCAGCGTCATAGGGACAGCCAGGCCGTCGACTTCGGCCGATGATGTCCATCAGCCCGCATCAGGCCCAAGCTCGTGCGACGCCCCGGCGCGACAGCCGATCGCGTATTTGGTGGTCGTGCTGGATCACCGGTCGCTCTGCGCGCTTGGCCTTTGCCATTGGTCATCGCCGCGTCGACTTGCTCGACTCTCGCCGCGATCGTGCTGGCGCTGTGTACCCCTCCCGGCGTACCACGGTCCGTTTGCCTCTGATGGTGGTGTTTCGGAGGGCGTCGATGACCTCGTCCGCCGCCGATGATGGCACCTCTACCAGCGAGAATCGATCGGAGATCTCGATCGCTCCGATGTCGCGTCCGCTGAGGCGTGACTCGTTGGCGATGGCGCCGACGAGGTCTTGGGGACGTACGTTGGCGCGGCGGCCAACGCCGAAGAACAGACGCGTGGTGGAGTCGCTGTGCGGGCGACTGCCGCGTTGCCCGCGCTCGGACCGGTCCGGCCCTCGTGGAATCGCATCGGAGTGGTCCGGGATTTCATGTTCGTCGACCTCACCGCCGCTGCCGAATTCGTGCGCCAGCTTAACCGCTGCGAGCGCGATGTCGACGATGTCGAACTCGTCGCTGAGCGACTCGATCACCACGCGGAACTGCTCGAGGCGGTCACCCGCGATCAGGCTCTCCTGCAGGGCCGCGCGAGTCGTTTCAAGCCGGCGCGTGCGCAGGTCCGCAACCGTGGGCAGCTTTTCGATTGTGAATCGCTGCTTGGTGAGGCGCTCGATGGTTTTAAGCATGCGATGCTCGCGCGGCTCGGCCAGCGTGATCGCCACGCCCTCGCGACCGGCGCGACCGACACGGCCAATGCGGTGCACATATGCTTCCGGCGCCGATGGGACGTTGTAGTTGACCACGTGGGTCAGGTGCTCGATGTCGAGTCCTCGGGCGGCAACATCGGTGGCGATAAGTAGATCGGCGCTGCCGCTGCGAAGGCGTCCCATCACCCGGTCGCGTTGGTCCTGACTCATTCCGCCGTGCAGGGCCTCAGCGCGGTAGCCGCGACCGTTGAGGGTCTCGGCGACCTGATCCACCTCCTCCCGCGTCCGGCAGAAAACGATCGCAGCCGCCGGAGATTCGACATCCAGAATCCGGCCGAGCGCTGCGGGCTTGTGCGCTCGGGCGACCACATAAGCGCTCTGGCGAACCCTTGGGGCATCGCCGCTCGGCGTCTGATCCCGGCCCATCTCGATACGCATCGAATCACGCAAATGGCGACGGGCGATGGCGCCGATCCGCGCGGGCATGGTCGCGGAAAAGAGCACGGTCTGCCGCTCGTCGCTAGTCTCGTCGAGGATCGCCTCAATGTCCTCGGCGAAGCCCATGTCAAGCATCTCGTCGGCCTCGTCAAGCACCACGGTCGTGATCTCGCGGAGGTCAAGCGTGTGCCGGCTGATGTGATCGAGCGCCCGTCCGGGCGTGGCAATGACAACATCAACGCCGCGGCGCAAGGCCTCCAACTGGCGCCCAATCGGCTGGCCGCCGTATATCGGTAACACCCGTACGCCGAGCTCGCGGCCGTACCGATGGAACGCCTGCGAGACCTGGATCGCTAGCTCCCTGGTCGGCACCAGCACCAAGGCCACCGGATTGCTGCCCCTCGAGCCGACGGCGAAACGCTGCAATATCGGCAATGCGAACGCCGCGGTCTTCCCAGTACCGGTCGCCGCTTGGCCGAGCAGGTCACGTCCGGCAAGAATCGGCGGTATCGCCTCGCGCTGGATCGGCGTGGGTTCCTCATATCCCAGGTCTGACAGCGCCTTGAGAAGTTCGGAACGCAGCGCCAGATCGGTGAAGGACACAACCTCCGGCGACGGGCTCATTTGTGATCAACTCCTGCTCAACAGACGCTTGCCTCGCCATTGTCCCAGGCCCCGATGGATCGCCGACGAAACCCACGTCAAAATCAACGGTATCCTGCCGTACCTGTGCCGCGCCGTCGTCTCCGGGCGGCAACCGTGCGCGACCGGTCAGAGCGGCCCGCTGATCGCCGAGCTGCTTGCGGCAATCGGCAGCCACGCCATCGAGCTGGGCTAGCAACGTCCCGCTTCTATGACGACTTCCGGTCCGGCCATCGCCGACGGCGACCGTACGAGCCTGCCTGCCACACGTCTGGCATCGAGCGCGCTGCTAGGGTTTGAAATTGCGGCCAGGCGCAGCTTCGGGTCGGGACCCAGGTTGATCGCCATTTTCGTAGCCGTTCGTTGTGATCGGAACTTGGGTGTCCCCGAAGACTCGGCTGGACTTGAGAGTCAGGCGTCATATCCGTCGGCCGACGAGCTGGGCCGCCGCGATCGATGTCGTTGCTATGGGCACGGAGCCTGACTCGGCCAGTCGCCGGCGCACTGGCAATCTCAGGGTGTGTGTAGAGCGCGACGGCGACGGGAATCTGCTCACCATGTACCTCATCAAGGAACGCTTCTTCCGGTTGGGTAAGGACTCTGAGATCACCGACGACGACGGTCGGATGGTGTTCGATGTCGATGGCAAGGTGCTCTCGCCGAGCAGTCGTCTGGTCATCAAGGACGCGGCGGGAAACGAGAGGGCCGAAGTGCGTCGCCGGCTTGTCGCAATGCGACCGACGTACATCGTCAAGGTCGGCGGCGAAAAGGTAGCCGAGGTTCGCAAGCGGCTGTTTCGTCTGTTCCGCGACCGCTACGTGATCGAGCTACCCGGCGCAGCCAACCTGACGATCACCGGCAGCCTGCTCGACCACGAGTTCACCATCAACGACAGAAGCGGCGAAGTGGCGACTGTGTCGAAGCGCTGGCTCAGCATTCACGACACCTACGCGGTGAAGATCGCCGACGGCGAAAACGGCCTTCTCATCCTCGGCGTGGCCCTCGCCCTCGACCTCGCGCAAGATCGTGAGAAGCAAGACCAAGGCTGAGTCCCGCGGCCGATCAAGTGGCCTCCTCCTTGACGGCCTCACGACGGATCATCGACCAAAGCGTTCGGTCGAATGTGGTCGGACCGCTGATGCGGCTTGGATTGGGCCAAGACCCAAACTCGACCGCGGTCCGCGGCCCTCAGTAGTCGAGCAGCGCGGCCAGCCGCCGGCTGGTCGAGTCTTCTCGGAGCCCCTGCGCGACGGCGAAGCACGAGGCGTCGAATTACCGCTGGGTCGTCGGCGGGAGGGCGTACCGGTCGTGATCGATCAACGATGCGAGTAGCGCGAGTGCCTCGTTGGCGCGGGCCGAGTCGGCGCCGACGAGACCGGCCCGCCAGATGCGCAGACTCGGCACCGAGCCGGCGTAACCGTCGAGCGCGGCCTCCAGATCCAAGCCGTTGTGGTGGCGCAGGGTACTGGTAGAGCGTCACGGTGGCGCAGTCGTCGCCTTCGGCCGCCGTGGCATGAGGTCGGCGACGCGATCGTTGTCGACGTACCACTGCATGAGCCGGACGAACGCGCACCGGTGGCCGTCGTCGATCATGGCACGCAGCGCATCTACCCGGCCCTCGGCGAGCGGGAGGTTCGCCCCGTTGGACGCTGCATTTTGATCCGCCGGCGCCAGCGGCCACCGACGCCTCCGGCGTGGCAAACCTCTTTGCAACGGGTAGCGGCATCGGTAGGCTCTGCCAACCGTGAGCCCGCCCCTGTTTCCGCGTGAGATCTACCATCAGCTGCGTGGTTACACCGGGTCGGACGCCTACGCCGACGTCATCGGCCCCTGGCTTGGAGCGCGCGGGCGTTGGCTCACGGACCTGCTGGCGCCGCTGGCCGAATGCGGGGCGTGGCGTCGTGACGAGTATGTCTTCGGTGACCTACTGGAACAGGCGTACGCCCTCGGCCGCGTCAATGACCTGTTGTTGCTCGGCGTCCAGCCACCATTGCCCGAGGGGCTGGAGCAGCCTTGGGCGCACGCGATGCACCTGGAGACCCCGTGGCCGGAGATCTCGCTCGACGAGTACACGGCGACGTTCACCGCCCTGGGCATGGCAACCGTGGATGTGCCGGTATTCGAGCCGTTCTTCCACGAAATCGTCACGGTCGAGCAGGCCCCGGATCCGGATCATCCGATCGAGATCGTCGAGGCGGTGTGGCCGTGCCTGATGTTGGGCCAGATGCTGTTCTCCCGCGCCGGTGTCCGCGTACGAGCGGGAACCAACCACGCCGTGGCCGGTATCGCTGGCCAGTCGACGTTGCATGAGGTGTTCCTACGTCGTCACCGGCCGAGCAGCGACATGTCGTTCGGCTGGGGACACAACTCGCAGTGGAAGACCGACTTCCGGCGCGATTACCTCACGACCGAGGCATACAATTTCAACATCGACGGCAGGATAAGCCTCAACTCCCCGGACCTCGATCCGGACGGCTTGACGGTCACCACCCGCCGGGAGCTGCTGCAGCATCGCTGCCTCGTGCGCGACATGCCTCAGGTCACCGATCGAGACTCGTGGCCCGGCGACTACCGCCTTGCCGTTAGTCGGCCTTCATGAATTGCTAATCCCACCGGAATGTCCAAGACTGCTCGTCGATGAGGCGTTCGGCGTATGCGGCCAACGTGTACGGCTTCACGCTCTGCCAGATGTTGTCTGGGCACAAGGCGAAATGCTCCGCCGCGATATGCAGGGCCTCGTCGTGGGTTGTCGGTGGCGCGGCGACGCTCAGGTGCAGAGTGGCGTATCCCGCGAGGCCGATGACTCGTACCCCGAACCGGTCCTGCCAGCTGCGGATCACCGCGGAGATCTTGGCGGTGTCGTTGGTATAGTTCGCCGGCCCGGACCAGCCCGCTCTGGTCAACGCGTCCGCGCCGCTGTCCGCGGCGATCAGCGCAATTCGCATTGTGGCGTGTTCGGCGAGCAGGTCGCGAACGACCCGGTCAGCATTGTCATCCGGATCGAGCCCGGAATGTGGCGTTGGCCCTAGGCCAGGCCACCTCTGCCCGAACGGAGCGGTGACGGCGATCCGATCGCGTGCCGAGAGCATGTCATCGTCGTCGCTGGTCGCGGTGTACCGCCGCCACCAGTCAGCGAAGAGTGTGTCTGGATCGTGCTGATCGGGTTGGGACATGCCGCTGGGGTACATTTCGCCCGATGTCCACGGTTCCAGGCTGGTGCGTCGATAGGACGGCCCGAGCAGCACCGGCCACAGTCCGGACGAAGTGTGCTCGGCACGTAGTTGGCTCCACAGTCCGTCGGGAGCGGGGCCGTCGCTGAGCCAGTACACCGGTGGGTGCCCTACCTCTTCGCGCGATACGACGACCTGCCCTGGCGGGAGCTGCGCTGACCAGATCCGGTCACCGGCGACCTGGTCAGGGAACAGTTGAGACAAGACAGCAGGTAGCGGGTGGCGAGCGTTCACCGCGCGACCGTAGACCAGGGCACCGACATCCAACTGCCCCGGCCCATGGGCAACGACGTCGGAAACCGTTCGACCTGCGGCCGAGCCGCCTGGCACGATGGGCCGATGGTCGCCAACAGTGACGCCGCGACGTGGTCCCTGCACGGGCTGGCACTGGTGACGCGTTCGGGGAGACGTGGTTCTTCCGCCCGGCCGCCGAGATGGACTGGCTGATCAGCGAGCGGCTCGTCCCGAAAGGGCCGTGGCCGTGGACCGACGACACCGCGATGGCGTTGTCGCTGTATCGGATGCTGGTCAACCATGGCGAGATCGTCCAGGGCGACCTTGCTCGCCTGTTCGCTTCGGCGTACGAAGCTGATCCGTGCCGTAACTACGGTCCGTCGATGCATGGCGTCCTGAAGGCGATCGGCGAGGGTGAGCCGTGGGAGTGCGTCACCGAGGCCCAGTTCGATGGTCAGGGATCATGGGGTAACGGCGCCGCGATGCGTGTCGCTCCGCTGGGCGCCTGGTTCGCTGACGACCTCGATCAGGTCGTGACGCAGTCGGGCCTGTCTGCGGCCGTCACCCACGCTCACCCCGAGGCCACCGCGGGAGCTATCGCGGTCGCGGTGGCCGCGGCGTTGGCCGTGCGTGGCGCGACCGCCCAGGAACTACTGTCCGGGGTGATTGCGCGTACCCCGGACAGTGAGGTGGCTTCCCGTCTGGCCAGGGTTGCGGGTCGTGCGTTCACGCTGCAGCCGCAGTGGATCGCCGGTGAGGTTGGCTGCGGCGCGCTGATCTCGGCACCCGACACCGTGCCGTACGCGATCTGGTGCGCCGCACGGCACATCGACGACCTGACCGAGGCGCTGTGGGCGACCGCCAGCGCTGGCGGTGACATCGACACCCCCTGCGCGATCGTCGGTGGCATCATCGCCGGCCGCACCGGCCTGCACGCCGTACCTGAGGAATGGCTGCACGCCCGCGAGCCGTTGCCCGCCCTGGGCTCAGTAGACAGTTGACACACGCCCGGTTTCTCGCCGACGTCATTCGAACACTGGAGTCACGATGATGGATGTTATGTGGAGTCGATTGCCGGCAGAGGTGCGCGACCGCATCGACATTCATCTCCAGCGTCGCCAGCTGATTCCCGCCATCATGGTGCTTCGCACCGAAGGCGGGCTCGACCCCGTTCCGGGTCTGCATGAAGCCCAGGAGGTACTGGTCGAACGCTCCAGCCCGCTGGCACAGCAAGGCCTGCTGGAGCCGCGGCCGCACGTCGAGGTGGCTGTTGTGGCAATCGAGGCCGTGTGGGATGGCGACACCCGCCGTGGCCAGAGGCTACCGGGGGCTGCACAGATCGGCGAAGGCGCCGCTGCATACCTCGATGTGCCCTTCCACTTCACCGACCCGAACCATCCGGACGTCGGCCTGGCTCGTTGGTGGGACGGTGACCGGGTGAGCCCGCGCCCGATGCGGCAGTACCACTACGTCGGACCCGGGGGATTCAGCGCCACGGCGATCGGACCGAGCGGGTGGCGCATCACGTCAGGTGACGACCTGCAGGAATGGATTGCCGGGCTACCGATCCAAGACCGCGGGCAACCGCAGACCTTCATTGTCGATGCGGCCGGCACGCTGCGGGTGGCGCCGCGGCGCAGTGAGCATATTGCCTGCGCCGACGGTAGACCGGTCCTCAGCGCCGGAGAAATCAGCTTCGCCCGGTCTGGCCAGGACTGGTCGGTTACCGCCGCCACCAACCAATCGACAGGATTCTGCCCCGAGGTCTCCTCATGGCTGGCTGTTGCAGCCGCCTGCGAGCGCGCCGGACTGGCTCACCCCGGACGCTTCACCACCGCATTCGAGTTCCGCCGCTGTATCGACGACTGCGATCAGATCAACATCGTGAAGGACAGCGACTTCACCCTGCGCAGCGTGTGGTGCGGAGCTTCCAGTCGAATGGAACATCACGTGGTGAAACGAGCGGAGATCGGTCGGTCCAACCGCGCCTGACTCGACGTCCGATCCGAGTCGCCGCAGGATCGTCTTCGGGTGGCAAAACCGGTCGGTCAGTCGTCGCAACCCTGGTCGGAGCTTCCAGCCCTCCACTGCGTACGCGGAGTAACCGGTAGGGTCGCACGGGCACCCTGATCGGCTACGAGAGCGCGCTCCGGGGCGACGGTCGCTCTGGGCGGTTGCTCTACGTCGCCCAGAGGCGGTTCGCTGTTGCTGCCACGTTGGCCGGGCTCACCCAAACGGCAGGGGCGTTTCGCCCTGCCAGCGCGTCTCTATACTCGGCCGCTGTGGCGGAAACGGTGCGGTTAGGCGAGATTACCTGCCCCTCGGGTGAGCTGGTATTGATGGACGGCGGGTATCTGGGACTATGGTCTGGTGACCGTTCGCCCGACGAGATCGACCAGCCGGATGCGGTACCCGCTGTTGACCTGGAGATCGTGGGACCTGACGCGAATGCCGCGGCGCGGTCGTTCGACCGGCAGGCCGGGCGAACGCTGTACGACATTCCTCAGCATGGCTCTGCAGAGTTCACCGAGCTGTTCGACCGCCATTGTGGTGAGCATGGCCTCGCGGCGTCGTTGCGTGCATTCGACCGGCGTGTGCCGCATCGGGATCGGGTCCGGCGCGTGATCGCCGAGGGCGACCCGGACTTTGTGATCAGTGGCGTACCGGTGATCGCCGTCGGTGGTTTACCGAACGACCGGCCTCTAGCGGTGACAGCAGTGGCTGGCAGCGAATGGGGCTGGGCACACATTCGGATCAACCTGAACGACGAACCGGCGTCCTGCTTCCGGCGTCTGAGCAGAATCGGTGTCGACTGCGCCCGATTTGTATTCGCCGACGCCGACGCGTTGAGCGCATGGGTGCACGACGACCCGATCGACGGGCTGGCCGACCTGGTGTTCTGGGGCCGCGACGAAGCCGTGGTCGCGGCCGCCGTTGGCGCTGACCGCACGGGCACGCCCGGCGATCCAGGCTACGGTTGGCTCAACTTACCGGTGCAGGAGGCGTACGCGAAGGCCGCCGCGTTGAACGAGCGGCGCACCCGGGTACCGGAACAGAAGTTCGCGTTCGACTTCCGTCCGCATTCCCACCATTGGCAGGTGATGGCCGACGTGCGGGCCGCCCTGCACGAGGCCGCCACAATCGAGGTCGGCGGGGCACAGCTGATGTTCGCGATGACGTCGGTCGGCGACGGGTTCTTCCCGGTCCACGTCGAGCACAACGCCTCCGGTGGCCCGACCGCGATCCAAGTGAGCATCCAAGACGACGACGAACCCGGGAGCTGACCTCAAAACCGCAGGGCCACACGCACACTCGCGCGACATCAGCGCCACCGACCCAGGGCCGGTCACGGCCGTTTGGGGCATCACGCACCGCGGCATGAGCGTGCCGTCACGACTCAGCGACCGCAACGGTCCACACGCTCCCAGGGCCAGTCGGTGGCGAGCCAGCGTGCGACCGCATCGGCGAGTGGTACGTCGAGGCCCGATCTGTCGGCCCGCACCCAGGACTGCACCGTGACGTCCCACTCCTCGGAGGGCGAGGGATACAGGTAGACGCAACCGATGACGTCGTTGTCGCCTGGGTCGAGGACGGTAAAGGTGAAACCGACGCCCCGCGTGAAGTCGTCGGCGTGGCGGCGAAGGTCGGTGAGGTTCTCCTCGAGCGTCATGCCGCTGCGTGGTGGCCAATTACCGTCGGGATAGCCGGGAGTGGAGCGTATGTGCTCGATGCTCGACATCCAGGCGGCATGATCCGCCTGATTGTGCTGCGGCCCCAATGGTTCGAGGTGGAACTGGTTGGTGGCCAGTGAGGTTGGCGGATCGAAGCCGACTGGCACGAACTCATCCGAGGGCATGACCGGGATCGTACTGGGCTGGCCAGACCTCCTGCACTCGAGTTCTTCTCGGCGGCATGCGGGACCAACGCCCGCTATTCGGCAAAGTCGCGCGACCAGCGGCAAAGGCGGACGCCGGGCCGCTGAGCTCCGGGATGCGCGGCGGGTTAGGAGGCCGCTGGGCGACGCGGCACTCCGACGTCGGGCTATGAGTAGCCGTACGGCGCGTGGGGGCGGTACGGGGTCTCCATCCTGGCTACGTCCGCGTCGCTGAGGGTCAGGTCGACGGCGGCGAGGGCGTCGTCGATGTGGTGTGATTTGGTCGCTCCGATGATTGGTGCGCTTACCGGTGGCTTGCCCAGGAGCCAGGCCAGCGCGATCTGAGCGGGTGGCAGGGCGTGCTCGGCGGCTATTGAGCGCAGAGTGTCTACGACGTCGAAGTCGTTGTGGTTTTCCTGTGATTCGTTGGCCTGTTCGGCGATGGCCCGGGGTGTGTGTCGTAGGCCGCCGCGTTCGCGGGTGCCTGCGAGCAGCCCTCGGGCCAGTGGGCTGTATGGCAGGATGCCTACGCCTTGGTCGGCGCAGAATGGGATCATCTCCCGCTCCTCCTCCCGGTAGACGAGGTTGTAGCGGGTCTGCATCGATACGAAGCGGGTCCAGCCGCCCGCCTGGGCGGTGTACTGGGCCTTCGCGAACTGCCACGCGTACATCAGGGATGCGCCGAGGTAGCGCACCTTGCCGGTCTGTACCACGTCATGCAGCGCCGCCATGGTCTCCTCGATCGGTGTCTCGGCGTCCCACCGGTGGATCTGGTACAGGTCGATGTAGTCGGTGCCCAGCCGGCGCAGTGAGGCGTCGACGGAGTCCATGATGTGTTTGCGGGATAGGCCGCGGTCGTTGGGACCCGGTCCCATCGGGTAGTAGAGCTTGGTCGCGAGTACATAGTCGCTGCGTTGGCCGAAGAGCTTGCCGAGCAGTCGTCCGGTGATCTGTTCGCTGGCGCCGTCGGAGTACATGTCGGCGGTGTCGAAGAACGTCACGCCAGCGTCTGCGGCGTGCCGGATGAGCGGTTCGGCCGCGTCCTGGGACAGGTACCACGCCTCGGCGGTGGGGTCTCCGTAGCTCATCATGCCCAGGCCGATCCGCGACACCTTCAGACCAGAGGAACCTAAACGGGTGTACTGCATTCTGTTTCCTCTCGATGTGGGTTGTGGGCCGGCTGCCGGTGGATCGCAACCGCGGCGATCACCAGCGCCACGCCGAGCAGGTCATTGACGGTCGGCAGCTGGGCGAGGACGAGTAGGCCGATGGCCGTGGCGGAGGCCGGCAAGATGCTCAACATCAACGCGAACGTCGCTCGGCGCAGCCGGGCCATGGCGAGTTGGTCGGTGACGTACGGGATGACGGAGGAGCAGACGCCGACCGCGACACCGGCCAGCAGCCAGCCGGGGTGGTCGAAGGCCGGCGCCGCACCGGCCAGGCACAGCGGCGTGGCCACGACTGCGGCGATCAGCATGGCAGCGCCGAGCTGATCGACTCCGCCCCATCGGGGGCCGTCGCGCGGTCCGGTGTTGGCGACCCGGTGGCCGAGGGTCACATAGAGCATGAACAGCGCGCAGTTCGCGAAGGCGAACCCGAACCCGAGTGGCTCGCCGGCCAGCCGGATGTCGGTGAGCGTGAACACGCCGGCCACGGCGAGCCCGAGCGCGAGTGTGTTACGCAGGCTTCTGACCCCGGCCGCGGCCAGGACGACGACGCCGAGGAACTCGATCGAGCCGACCGTGGCCAGCGGCAGTCGCTCGATTGCCAGGTAGAACGTCGTGTTCATCATCGCCAGCACCACACCCAGCGCCAGCAACACTCGGCGTTGCGCCGCAGTCAACCGTCGCAACAGTCGCCACGGGCGGCGCCACACTGCGAACACCAGGGCCGCGCTGGCGATCCTGAGCCAGGTAACCCCGAAAACATCCAGCCGGGCGAACAGCAGCACAGCGAACGCCGGGCCGAGGTAGTGGAAGACGGCGCTGACCGCGATGAACGCCGGAGCCGCCAGCCCGGCCACGGAGCCGGAGGGACCTGCCGACGAGGTTCGCCCGCCGCCCGCCGACATCGGTTCCCTCACCCGAGTATCTTCCAAAGTGCAGAGCAGACTGTGAAGGACAAACTGAAGGCAGAAGGTGTGACTTGCCTAGAGAATCAAAGCCAAGCGGTTCCAATTCCTTAGACAACCGGGCCAGGCTTCTAGATATCGTCAATCTGCGCGTGTTGTCCGAACTGCAGGCCAACCCGCGCCTGTCGATGTCGGAACTGGCCCGCCGCGTCGGCATGTCCGCGCCGGCAGTCACCGAACGGGTACAGCGGCTGGAAACCGCCGGCGTGATCGTCGGGTACCGGATGGACATCGATCCCGCCGCGCTCGGCATGCCGGTAACCGCCCTGGCACGCATCCGGCCAGGCCCCGGCCAGCTACCCAAGATCGCTCGGGCCGCACAAGAAACGGCGCAGGTGGTCGAGTGCCATCGAATCACCGGAGAGGACTGCTTCCTCCTCAAGATTCACGCACCGTCGATCGGCCAACTCGAAGAAATCCTCGACCGGTTCCTCCTCCTCGGACAGACGACCACCTCCATCGTGGTCTCCACGCCCGTACCGACTCGACCACTGCCGCTGCCTATCGCGGCACCTGAATAAAGGCACGCCGACGCACTACTTTCGGCAGTAGCGCCCGATCAGCGGCAGATCGGGTGTGTAGAAATAACGGCTGATCTACCGATCAAGGGAGAGCAGCCAGATGACGACCGAGACCCCCGAGACCTTCGAGACTGCTGAGGCTGTGGCTGGGCGTGAGCCGGCGGGTGCGGTGAGCGATGAGCAGTTGATTGCGATGCTGGTCGATCGGGCTCGTGGTGACGGGCTGAAATTGACCGGTGAGGGTGGGCTGTTGCAGCAGCTGACCAAGCGGGTTCTGGAGTCGGCGTTGGACGGTGAGATCACCGACCATGTCGGCTACGACAAGCACGATCCGGCAGGTCGGGGTGGCGGTAATACCCGCAACGGTAGCCGGACGAAGACGGTGCTCACCGACGTCGGCCCGGTGCAGGTGCGAGTGCCGCGGGATGCGGCGGGCACGTTTGAGCCGCAGATCGTTCGTAAACGCCAGCGCCGTCTGACCGGGGTCGACGATATGGTGCTGTCGCTGTCGGCCAAGGGGCTCACTCACGGTGAGATCGCCGCCCACTTGGCCGAGGTGTATGGCGCTGAGGTGTCCAAGCAGACCATCTCCACGATCACCGACAAGGTCCTCGAGGGCATGGCCGAGTGGCAGAACCGGCCGCTGGACCCAATCTATCCAGTCATGTTCATCGATGCGATCAATGTGAAGATCAGGGATGGGCAGGTCGCGAACCGACCGATCTACGTGGTCATGGCCGTGACCGTTGATGGGCACCGCGACATGTTGGGGGATTTGGGCCGGCGACGGCGGTGAGGGCGCCAAGCACTGGCAGCGGGTGCTGACCGAGTTGAAGAACCGCGGCGTGGCCGATGTGCTCATGCTGGTCTGCGACGGGCTAAAAGGCCTGCCCGACGCGGTCGCGACGGTGTGGCCACGCACCATCGTGCAAACCTGCATCGTCCACTTGCTGCGTAACTCGTTTCGGTACGCGGCCCGCCAGGACTGGGACAAGATCGCCAAAGCGCTGCGCCCGGTCTACACCGCCCCGACCGAAGACGCGGCGACCGAACGGTTCACCGAGTTCATCGACGCCTGGGGCACCAAGTACCCGGCCATCGTGAAACTGTGGTCGGATGCGTGGGCGGAGTTCGTTCCGTTCCTCGCCTTCGACGTGGAGATCCGTAAAGTCATCTGCAGCACGAACGCCATCGAGTCCGTCAACGCGCGTATCCGCAAAGCCGTGCGCGCCCGCGGACACTTCCCCACAGAACAAGCCGCACTGAAATGCGTCTACCTGGCGTTGATGAGCCTCGACCCCACCGGCACCGGCCGCCGCCGCTGGACCATGCGCTGGAAAGCACCGTTGAACGCGTTCCAGATCGCGTTCGAGGGCCGGCTCACCCCGGCCAACCACTGACCAAAACAACAACCAAGATCAGCCGTTAACTTGACACTCCCGGCAGATCCGGATGTGCCGGCCCTGGGCCGGCGAGGCGACCCGTAGGATCCCGGACGTGTGCGATCTTGCTGCGCGGTTCGCCCAGGTCGCTGGTGAATACGCCTCCCGGAAGAGTGCGGCGAGGGCGCTCGTCGAGCGCTGGGACTGGTACAGCTGGCCGGGCCTGGATCTGCGTCCGTTGCACTTCGAACGAGACTTGCTCAAGCCTGGCCGCCGGCTGGGTGTGCGACCGTCGGCGGACCGGGATGTCCTGCTGATCGGTTTCGACGCTGAGGGCCGCGCTGTTGTCACCGAGGAGTACTCCGGCTTTCTTCACGGCCGTCTGTCCGACGAGACGTTCGTCCACCGCGACGGCGACATCGTGGAGGCAGCGCATTTCGGTGTAGATGGGCCCATCTACCTACATGAGTACCGTTTCGTGGACGGGTTGATGCGCTCGGCTGACACCGTCGCGCGGCGGGGCGCGGGGCGGGGCGCGGGGCGGGAGTCGTATACGTACCTCGATGGTCAGATCAGCCGTGTCGACGTCGAGCACGAGGGCCGGTCAGTTTCGTCTCTGACGGCCGAGCACGACGGCGGCGGTTTGGTCCGCGTTGTCGAGGTCGCGGGCAGCAGGTCCAAGGTGCGCTACGAGCGACCGCCGGCCGGGTTCGACCTTGACGTCGCGTGCCGGGCTGTCGAGGATGCCCTGGTCACGTCAATCGCGGACGCTGTGCCGCGCCTTTCGATCGACGGCCCTGCCGCCTGCGTCGCGCTGAGCTATACCCGATCAGAGGCGCTGTCCTTCGAGGTTTACGCGGCCACCGCCGACGAACGCGCCGACCTGGCGGCGCTCGACGCGCAGGCCGCATGGTCACCGGCCGAATTCGAGACGAGTACCGACATCGACCTCGATGAGGCGGTACCGGTGCGGCTGGTGCGGCAGGAGCTCGCCCTGCTCGACGCGGATGACCACGACGTCGCCGCCGGATCCGAGGTCGCCCGGCGACTGATGTTTGCAGTGGCAGCTCGACTCAACCGCAACGACTGGTCGAACACGCTGCCAGTCACCGACGACTTCGTGGTGTATGCGGTCGACCTTGAGCTGGTCGACCTAGAGCGGAACCTGACCGACTGCCTGCCGCCGGACCGGCTCGCGTTGCTACGCGCGCGCGGCCTGCTCTGACCGACCCCGGCCCGGCATCCGCATCCGCATCCGCACGAGCGGTCGGACACGGCTACACGCCACTTGCGGCAGAGTGCGTGATCTCGTCGCTAAGCATGTCGGGGCCAGGTGAGGCGGCATGAGGCCCGATCAGCGGCTAGATCCGGATACCCGGGTCGGAGTCCAGCCGACTGCGTGGACCTCGTCGTATCCGATGTCTAAGATCATCGGCCATGACTCGCACCACGCCGCCGCGACCGGTTGAAATCGCACAACTCTTCCCGGGGTTGAGCGAGCACTCGGCAACAGCAACGCGGCTGCATCCCCGGCCCGGTAGGCCGACACCGACCGAAAGCTCAGTCGGGGGCCCTCTCCTCTGGCCGACGGATGAGGCGTGGCCGGTGTGCAGCGATGGCGATGCTCATTACATCTTCCGGCTCGAAACACCGGCGGTCGTCCGTCGTCGTCGGGAGATCTACGCGACGGCAAGAGCGCGGGCAGCCGCAACCGGCGCCCGTTACCACCTGACCGACGAAGAGCGGGCGCAGCTGCCGGCCGCCGGGTTCTCCGAGCCGCACCACCTGGTGAACCAGCCGCTCCCGTTGATCCCGGTGGCGCAGCTCTATCGCCGGGATATTCCCGACTTCGTCGGCCCGGACGGTGCCGACCTGCTGCAGGTGTTGTGGTGCCCGCTAGATCACCCGGAGGAGGGCTATAACCCGCGGGTACGGCTGTATTGGCGGCGCGGCAGCGACGTCGCGCAGCCCGTGAATGCGGCTCCCGAACCGCCGGTCGTCAGAGACTCCTACCTGCCGACACCCTGCGAGGTACATCCGGAACAGATTCGCGAGTACCAGTACGGAGGGCTGCTGCCCGCGGAACTGGACGCCCAGATCACCGTACGGGAAAAGGACGCCGCCGAAGCTGCGGACGGGCGCAGCTATCAATTCGACCTGTCGCTGGCACCAGGCTGGAAGGTGGGCGGCTTCGCGAACTGGTCGCTGACCGATCCCCATCCCATGGACTGCGCCGATTGCGGCACCGCGATGACGCTGCTGTTGACTGCCGACTCCAGCGAGTGGCACGGAGCGGGCGGCAGCTGGCGGCCGATAGAGGATCCGGCGGGGGCGTCGTCCGATCCCACCGATATCTCGATCGGCCGGGGCTACGCCTTGTACGTCTTTCGCTGCCCGGCTTCCTTCGAACACCCGCCCGCCACCGCCATGCAATGACTTCCCGAAATCGGACGGCACAGCGACGCACTACTCGGCACGACCGCACGCTCGGCGGCAGATCCGGATGTTTGGCAGGAACGAGACCCGTGGCAAGGCGGCTTTGCAGGTCGCGACAGAAGCTCGCGTTCAGCGGTGGCGTCGACGCTGCTCCGCAGCGAGACCCATGTAGTAGCCGGGTTCCTTGAGCAGTCCGTACCGTTCCCAGAGTTCGCGATGACGATCATCAGTGACCCGGCGGACCTCGTAATCAGCTCCGCCGTCCTCATCGCGGAAGCTGCCCGAGAGAATCTCTGGAATAAGAGCGAAGGGTGGGTAGTCCTCCTCGATCTCGATCGATCCGTCCGACCACGTGTACAGGATCCAGCAGCCGACGTGTTTGGCGAGGGCGGGGTTCCTAAACGGGGCAGCTTGGATGGCCAACCAACCAACGACCGCACCGTCTCGAACAAGTTCAGCCACCGATCCGTCCAGTGCGCCGACTCGCTCCTCCATCCGCCTGTCATCTGCTTTCACAGGGCCATTGTGTCAACCCGACCGAACAATGAACCCGGACAGCAATATCATCTATTCGGCATGACCGCGCGCTCGGCGGGCATGAGCGGGCGATCGCTCGCGTGCTGCTTCAGCGACCGGGGACGCCACTGGCCAAGTCTGAGAGCGCCCCGGGTAGGGCGTACACCGCGTTGACGAACGGGAGTTGAATATCTAGGTCTGGGCGGGCCTGTCCTGTGTCGGCCCCCCACACTCGGGTGCCGTGGCGCCGAATCCAGCCCATCACGCGGTTCACCCATCGTTCGTAGTCGGTCGAGATGGCCTGCATGGCGTCTGCTTGCGAGCCGATGTCGCCCATGTTCAGCTCGACGCCGCTGGCCTTTGCAGGTCTCCAGAAGAGCACAGGCGAGGCGTTGGAATCAACGAGTCCCTGACTATCGTCCGGATCGAGCCGGTCCCAGTTCATACGATTGAAGAGGCCGGTCCTACCGGGCTCACGAAACGCAGGGTGGCCCGGACGGATGATCGACGGCGGTCCCAGTTCGCGATGAGCAACCATCACCTGAACGGCAGCGAGTGCATCGCTACGCGCTAAAACCAGGGGCCGCGGCCCCACAATCGGCCACGGGTGAAGCGTGACTGCACGCGGTTCGCCAAGGTAGTCGAGCAACCTCGAATGATCATCGGATGTTGCGAAGTAATGAACAGCGGCAACCACGCGCCGGAGTCTCGCACATCGTGCCCGCCGCTGGGGGGGCCGTCATCCCGCCGGTCCTGGAGTCTGGTCGACTCGACGTCACCTTCCGCTCATCGGCAAGTGCGAGCGGCGGAGACCAAAGATCGACGCGCGGTCGGCGGCACGTTAGTGCGGTGCGTAGGCACGCTTGACGTGCGGACACGGGGTCGTTCGCGGAGGCAAATTCGGTTTGTCTGGGCGAAGCAATTACCTAACATCGGCGGGCATGAACATGAGTTGGGCAAACGGGGTGACCCGGGTGGCGGTGCTGACTGGAGCGGGCGTCTCCACTGACTCCGGAATCCCGGACTATCGGGGGCCGTCGGGTGTGTGGACCCGTGACCCGGCACTGGCCAACGCGTTCACGTACAACGCCTTCCTCGCTGAACCGATGTTGCGGACGAGGTTCTGGCAGACCTACCTAGGGCACCCCGCCTGGCGGGCTGAGCCCAACGCTGCGCACTCTGCGCTGGCTGACCTGGAGCGCACTGGAGTGGCAGTGCGTATCCTCACCCAGAACGTAGACGGACTGCACCAGAAGGCCGGCTCCAGCCCGCGAAAGGTACTCGAACTGCACGGCACGATGCATGAGGTGGTCTGCACTGGTTGCCGCATGCGCACGCCCAGCGAGCACACATTAGCCCGGGTGGCGGCCGGTGACGGCGACCCGAGGTGCACGAGCTGCGGCAGCATCCTCAAGCTGGCCGTGGTGATGTTCGGGGAGCACCTCGACCCGACTACGATCAGCCATGCGGAGCGGATCGCCGCCAACAGCCTCCTGATGCTCGCGGTAGGCAGCTCGCTGCAGGTCGAACCCGTCGCCTCGCTGTGCGCCGTCGCGGTCAACGCAGGCAGCAGGCTGGTGATCATCAATCGCGACCCCACTCCGTACGACCACCTCGCAGTCGAGGTGATCCGCGAACCGATCGGAACAGCGGTACCGAGGATCTGCGCCACCCTCGGCGCCGCTGCCCAAGCCCCGCAGGAACGCGATGGGGTCGCCGCCTAGCTGGCGGCTGGTCGCGGAGCCGGATCACGGTCCGGCGCGTGCCCGGAAGACTCGCGGCCTTACCTGTCCAGCGCGTGCCGGGTAGGTCGGGCTGCCCTCGGATGCTGGCGACCGCCCGCTGCTTCTGACCCATCTGCTGCCGGGTACGGACCCGGCGGCGGCGCTAGCCGCGGCCGCTGACGGGTATGACGGGCAGATCGGGCGCCGCGGCCGCCAACCTGGTCATCGACCTTGGTCCTCATCAGCTGCGACACCGACAACCTCGCCTCGGCGCGCACCATCGAACGCCACGGGAGTGCACTCGAAGACCCGAGCGATACCGAACTCGGCCTGACGCGCCGGCACTGGATCGATCTCACCGCTCAGACGAGCAACCGCTTAGCTGGCTGACGGGACCGGCGGGACACGCGGATCGCGGCAGATGCGGATGCAGCAGGGGTTGCATCGGATATGGCGTCGTCGGGTCGCCGGTGATCTATGTAGGCTGCCGGGGTGGCGCTTCCTGAATATCTGAACCCGTTCGTGTTGCCCGTTGAGCCTGTCGCACCGGAGCGTCTCGGCCGCGTCGACCTCTACCTACCAGCGGCGACGCGGCCCAGCCCGGCGATCGTATTCGTACATGGCGGCCCGATTCCGGCCGACCTACGCCCTACTCCTCGCGACTGGCCGGTGTACCGGGGATACGGATCTCTTGCCGCGACCCGTGGCGCGGTCGGTGTCACCGTCGACCACCGACTCCACGACAATGGCGATTACCCGCTGGCCGGCTCTGATGTCGCCGCAGCGGTGCAGGCAGCGCGGGAAGACCCGCGGGTGGATGCCGATCGGATCGCGGTCTGGTTCTTCTCCGGTGGCGGGCTACTGCTTAGTGACTGGCTGCGCGAACCACCGGCGTGGCTGCGCTGTGTCGCAGTCACCTACCCCCTGCTCGCCCCCCTGCCGGGCTGGCACGTCGATGTGCGGCTCCTGCCCGCAGATGCCGTCGCCATGGCGGGCGCACTACCTATCGTGTTGACCCGGGTCGGGCATGAACGCCCGCAGGTCGCGCACACCGTTGAGGCGTTTGTCGCGGCCGCCCGCACTTGTGGGGCACGGTTGGAGATCGTTGAAGTGCCGCACGGTCGACATGGGTTCGACATGCTCGATCACACCGAGGAGTCTCGCAAAGCCGTCGAGCAGGCCATCGACAGGGTTCTCACTGCGCTGACCTGACCCGGCTCACTTGAGCCCGCAGACCGACGTCTTCCGCCCATTCCCAGACGTACTCAATTCGGCATGAGCGCGCGTTCGGCGGGTCGGTCTCCGAGTGCCCGGCCCGCATACGCCGCGATCGCCGCCAATCGACCTACGCGATCATTATTAGCGTGGTAGACGCTCGCGGACAGCCGCCACCGTCACAGATGGTCCCTGAACAGTGCAAACGCAGTTCTTGTTGTGACAAGTATGGTCCACCGGTTCGATCGCACCCGTTATCCTCGATACGGGTGGGATCAAACGGTCCCCTGTGGACAGGCGGCCGTGCGCCAAACTTCTACGTTCGTCAACGATCGCCGTGGAGGCGGCATGGCGGGGAACCGCTCGACCGTCCATACGACGCAGAGTTAGCGTGCCACGCATGCACACCTCTTTGGTGCAGGTGTGCTACCGGTATGGGGTCGATCCCCCCTCGGACACCAACCAGTAGCACATTTGCTACACGTTTCGTATCGGTGTTGGAGCGCGCTCCAACACCTCCCGGTCTCCTCTGAGCCCCCGTCCGCGTGCTTCGGTACGCGGAGGTGGTGGTCGTCATGACCTGTGCTGGTCCCCCCGGCGACTTGGCCGATGGGCGTCAGGGCAGTTCAGGATCGGGATGATCGCCGATAAGGCCGTCGGCCGTGTCCTGATCGATGAGCTCGTGGTCGACCAGCCACTCGACGGCGCGGCGTCGTGCGCGGTTGTCGCGGAAGGCATACCAGATCGGCAGTAACTCGGGGTGCTCCTGGTGAAGCTCGTCCTTGAACCGGCGGAACGCGCCCCTACCCTGGATGGCGCGGCCGAGGCGGCGGGCGGCGCGCTCGTCGCTGATCTGGTCGGCGAAGTCGGCCATGTCCTGGTACCAGACGTGCGAGGGCAGCGGGTCGATGGCCAGCAGGTCCGGGTCGAGGTCGTCCAGGTCGACGGGGTGGTGGCCATCGACGCCGGTATCCCGGGTCCAGAAGACCAGTTCACCGGTCATGGTGTTGACCAACATGCAGTGCTCGTAGTCGTTCTGGTCGGCCAGGGCGGTAGCGATCTCGTCGAGGTCGAGCGCGGTCGGCTCCAACACCGTGTCAGCATAGATCCGGCTGGATCAGCACATACCCTCAGCGAGCCAGACGCTGGGCAGCCGCAACCGGCACAACGCCGGCGGCCGGCTCGTTGCTGGTGACATCGCCCGATATCGCGGCAGGATGGTTGGCATGCTCATCCTGCGGGCCACGAAGCAGCTGCTCGACCGGATCGGTGGTCCGAGGCTGGGCGCCGGTGAGCAGTCGACCACGCAGCTTGGCCAGTGGTACGCCACCGCGTTGCGCTGGCGGCCGCAGGTCGCACTGCTGGTCAACGAGCCGACACTGCTACCGGTGTTGATGCCGCTCGCGCGGGCGGCCACGCTTCCGTCCCGGGCAGGTGACCATATCGCGACTGTCCTGGCCGCGCACGGCGTACCCGGCTCGATCATCACCGCGGAGCGGGAGCGGATGAGTCAGTGGCGTACGGCGGCCACCGCCAACCGCAGCGTCGTGGGCGTCATGAACGAGTTCACCTTCCTCGCTGACGTATGGCGCGACGGCCACGTCGATCTGCTCGCACTGGCCATTCGGCTGGCCGCGACACCCTGCGGGCCGCTGTATCAAACCTACGGCAGCCCCGACCGCGCGCTGGCCGCCGTTGTGCGTGCCGCCCCGCTCTGACGCACCGCCCGGATCCGTCATCAGGGGCGCCGATCAGTCGCGGTCATCGCCTCGTAGGCCGGCAGCAGTAGGTCGGCCAGGTCGGCGCCGCCGAGAGTCACTCCGATCGGTCCCAGCCGCCGCAGTACCCGGCCAGGGTCGGGGTCACCGGTCGACGGCGGCAGTTCGGGGAGTTCGCCGCCGGTCCAGAAGGTGCCCAGGCTGTCGGCCAGCGTATGGTTGCGCTGGTCCGCCGCTGGCGCCTGGTGGCCGTTGGTTCCGATCCGGACGGCGGCGAGCAGCGGCTCGCGGTCCATGCCCCGCCAGGCGAGCATGGCGAACGGGTCGGTGTCGAATCGCTCGGCCAGGATGTAGCAGGTTGCGGCGGCGTGCTTGCACGGGTTGCCCCGGTCGGGGCAGGTACACGCGGTGTTCAGCTGTCGGGCGGTCGGGAACAGCGAGAGCCCTACCGATCGGCAGACGTCGTCGATGTCGGTGGGCATCTGTCCGGCCAGCAGCGCGGCGGCCCGGCCGGCCTGCGCGGCCAGGGCCGAAGTGAGGCGGCGCCACTCGGCCCTGCCGAACGCGGGCAGCGTGAGGGTGACCCGGTATGGTTGGCGTCGCGACCCCTGTACATCCGCCCGCACCTGCCCAGGCCGCACGGTCAGTGACAGGACCTGCCCGCTGCGCGCGTACGAGCGGCCACGGGTAAGCCGGGAGCCGTGCCCGAATGACTCCAGTGTGGCGATGAAGCGCTTGGACCACCAGGTCGCCCCGATCGCGCCGCGGGCGCTCGCCGCCTTGATGCCGTCGGCGGCCAGGCGCGGCCTTGCCTTCGGGAATCCGCCCCAGCCACCGGCGAACTGGCCGTGATCGAAGTCGTCATCCGGATCGTCATCGTCGCCGTAGTCGTCGAACTCTTCCTCGTCGAGGTCGTCATCCTCATCGAAGGTGTCGATACCTTCCGGGCCGGCATCGTCCGGGCTCCTATAGCGCGGATCCCAGAAGCGGGGGTCGGTGTCGTCGACGACGATCACTCGGCGGGCCACCCGGACACCTCCTATTCGACGACCGCGTCGGCGGCCAGGGTGACCAGCTCGCGCAGCGACTCGGTGGACAACTCGGTCAACCACGCCTCACCGGTCCCGACCACGGATTCGGCGAGGGCCTTCTTCTCCTGAAGCACCCGGTCGATACGCTCCTCCAGCGTCCCGGCGCACACCAGCTTCCGCACCTGGACGTTACGCTGCTGGCCAATGCGGAACGCCCGGTCGGTCGCCTGATCCTCGACGGCTGGATTCCACCACCGGTCGGCGTGGATGACATGGTTGGCAGCGGTGAGGTTCAGCCCGACGCCACCGGCTTTGAGCGACAGGACGAACAACGGCGGTCCGGCCGGGTCCTGGAAGGAGGTGACCATCGCGTCGCGGGCCTTCTTCGTCACGCCACCGTGCAGGAAAGCCGGCCGCGTGTCGAACCGGGCGTCCAGGTGGTCGCGGAGGATCGCACCGAACTCGGCGTACTGCGTGAACAGCAGCGCCTTCTCACCGGCGGCCAGGATCTCCTCGCAGATCTCCTCGATCCGGGTGAGCTTGCCGGAGCGCTCGGCGATGCGCGAGTGGTCCTTGAGGAACTGCGCCGGATGGTTACACACCTGCTTCAGCTTCGTCAGCGTCGCGAGCACCAATCCGCGTCGGTTGATGCCGGAGGCATCGGCGATCTGGCGCAGCATGTCGTCGACCACCGCCTGGTAGAGAGTGGCCTGCTCCTTGGTCAGGTTGCACAGCACCCTCATCTCGATCTTGTCGGGAAGGTCCGAGATGATCTGCGGATCGGTCTTCAGCCGACGTAGAACGAACGCCCCGGTGGCGCGGCGGAGCCGTGCGGCGGCCTCGGCGTCGCCGTCGCGCTCGATCGGCGTGGCGAATCGTCGTTTGAACACCTCCGCGCTGCCCAGCAGCCCGGGGCTCGCGAACTCCATGATGGCGTGCAGGTCCGCCAGCCGGTTCTCCACGGGCGTGCCGGTCAACGCGATGCGGTGCGGCACCGCGAGTGAGCGCACCGCCCGGGACTGTTTCGCCGCCGAATTCTTTATCGCCTGAGCCTCGTCGACCACGAGCCGGTGCCACACCACCTCGGCGAGTTCATGGCGGTCCCGTACCGCCAGGCCGTAGGTGGTCAGCACCAGGTGCGTACCGGCGACCGCGGCCCGGAACTCTTCACCGGTCAGCCGCTCCGCGCCATGGTGCACGTGCACCGACAGTTTCGGGGCGAACCTCGCCGCCTCCCGCTGCCAGTTCGCGACCAGCGACATCGGGCACACCAGCAGAGTCGGGGCGACATCCGGACGTTGCTGACGCTCGGTCTCCAGTAGGGCGAGGACCTGGATCGTCTTGCCGAGGCCCATGTCGTCGGCGAGCACGGCGCCCAGCCCGGCACTGTCCATGAACGTCAACCAACCAAGACCCCGTTCCTGGTACGGACGCAGCACGGCGCCGAAGTCGTCGGGGCTCGGCAGCGGTTCATAGCGCGTCGCGGTCGATCCAGCCAGCACGTCGCCGAGCCATCCCGACGCGTCCACGCCGATCATCGGCAATCCAGCGTCGGTGTCATCCGGGGCGAACATGCCGGCTCGCAGGACATCGCCGACGGTCATCGGGTGGCGGGCGGTCTTCGCCAGGAACTTGAGCCCGTCAGCCAGCCGCCGCTGGTCGACCTCGACCCACTGCCCGCGGATGCGCACCAGCGGCGCCTTCGCGCGGGCGAGCGCATCGAGTTCAGCCTTCGTCAACGCCTGGTCGCCGAGCGCGACCTGCCACTCGTACGAGACAAGCTGGTCGGTGCCGAACGCCGACGGCTTGTCGACTCGCCCCGGCTGCGCGGAACTGGTCGCGGCGAGCCGCAGCCCGATCCCGGGCCGGGACTGCGTCCACCACGACGGCAACAGCACCCCGAACGACTCCGCCATGAGCCGCGGCGCGTCCCGCCGCAGGAAATTCAGCGCGCCGTGGGCGTCCAGCGGCAGCGATAGCGGCATCGCGTGCGCGAGCGCGCTCTGGAGCGCAGGGAAGATCCGCGCCGCCCGGCCGAGGCCGGCGAGGAACTCGCGCCGGGTATCGATCCCGGCATCGGTGAACATGCGTATGCTGCCCTCGTCACACCACACTTCGCCTGCGGTGGCCAGCAGCGACGGATCGTCGGTCGACTGCAGCAGCAGCTCCACGATCCAGTCGCCGGGCGGCGCGGGCGCTGCGGCATCTTCCGCGTCCCCCGCATCCAGTGGCAGCGTGTCATCGGCCGGCGGCCGCAGCCGGAAGCAGGTCCGGGCGAGGCCGGCGTCCATGGCCGACGAGCCCGCTCGCCACGCCTGCGTTGCATCGTGCAGCTCATCGAGCTGTCCGGTGTCGTCGCGACCCATGACCGTGTCCGCCGATTCCAGCGCCGCCAGCCACCGCCGGGCCGCCGGTATCTTCCCGGCCCTCCGGCCGCGCTGAGCGGGAACCAGCGAGCGGCCGGCCGCCGCGACCACGGCTCGGGCGCACGCATCGACCAGAGCGGCGAGTGAGGCATCATACACCAGCTCCGGCGGCAGACCGGTCAGGTCACTATCGGCCATCCAGCACCGCAACGCAGGCGGCATCGCCTCCACCATCCGCCGCCGTAGTGCGGCTAGGCCTACCGACGGGACCGGTCGCCAGCGAGCGTGCCAGACATCGGACCGGTCGTTACGGTCCAACGTCGGCACCACCCGACCCGAGGCCACCTCGCGTACGGCGATGTCGTGCAGTACGCGCACGTAGCGGATCGTGGCACCCTCGACCCGATCCGATTCCTCGGCGAGTGTCCGAATCAGCCCGGCCGTGTCCAGGATCAGGGTCGGAACCACCCAGCCAGCGATATGATCGGCGGTCGCCGATCGGGATACAGGCGGACGTGCCGACGCGAGCAGGTCAGCCGATGGGCGCGGGCGCCCGCCACGCGACGGCAGAGCGAGCACCGAGGCACCCGACGCGGCGCCCGGAGCGGTGAACAGCGTCTCCAACTGGCCCGAAGCGACAGCGAACGGATGCGGCCGCGGCAATGCGGCCGCCATCCTCCGCCGAGCCGGCCCGGACAGCCCGGCGAACAGCACCGGATCCTCGGCCCACAGCTCCCACCGACCGTCGCCCGAGAACACACAATGTGCGATCGGCACCGCAACGCCCTTCACCGTCTGGAACAGCCGAGAACCGAGGCTAGCGTACGCATGTCCTGACGGCTCGCAGCCGGCCACCATAGCGGCTTTCGCCGGTAGTGCACACCGTCGACCGAACCAGCTGGGCGACGGCGTCATCGCAAGCCAGCGATACCGACACGGCGCCAAATGTGCCATGGTCGAAATACCCACTTAAGGGAGGTCGGCCATGGTCACCCGGCGGCTGACAGCCAAGAACATCACCATACTGCCGCCACAGTTCGTCCCGCTCAGCGCGGAGAACCGTCAGCAAGCGGTGACCGCGATCGCCCGAATGATCGAGCAATGGTGGGACCAGCAACAACGAAGTCGAGTCCGCACTCCGCCTCCGACTGACACGCGCCCACCCGCGACATCGCCGGAGCCCCGAGTCGATCACAACCCGGGACGCCGACGATCAGCGCAAGTCGATAGGCCGCAGACGGCACAACCCGCGCCTGATTGACGCCTCTTCGGCCATCGAGGAGCCAACCGGGCGCCACATGGCGGGCGTCGCTACCGGGCTGCCCGGCGACCAGAAGACCTACGCTCTCCCACTGGTCCAATCACGACAGTTGGCCCCTGAACAGTGCAAACGCGGTTCTTATTCTGGCAAGTATGGCCCACCGGTTCGATCCCACCCGTTATCTCCGATACGGGTGGGATCGAACGGCAACACAACCGTCAACCGTGCGAATAGCGCCGCAGATCCTCCGAACCTGCCGACGTGCGGATCAACAGCCGTCCGGAGGAACGGGCCTGCCGTGCCGAACTTCTACGTTCGTCAACGCTCACCGTGGAGGCAGCATGGCGGGAGGGAACGGCTTGACCGTCCATAGGACGCTGAGTTAGCGTGCAACGCATGCACACCTCTTTGGTGCAGGTGTGCTACTGGTGGGAATTCAACTCCCCCCTCGGACACTTTTTTGTTGCACATCTGCAACAGCTGACGTACTGGTGCTCAAGCGCGCTTGACCACCCATTCTCTGGCCCAGCAGTGACCGTCCTTGCTCGTCAGGGGTGCCGATCATGACGGGCGCAAGGTCGGCCGGTGTAGTACCGGCCCTGTCGATGTCGAACGGCTCGGCGGATCAAGCAACCCGAACCACGCGCCGTCGCGTCGCGTTGCCGCTTCCCCGGATGGCCGGTCCCCGGCCGGGCCAGCCTGTCTACGGCGTCGCGACCATGGATAACCGCGGTCGGCTGATCGACTCGGTGGTCCAACGCGCGTTGGGTTGGGTCGCCCATGTTCAACTGGACATCCGGGAGCACGGCGGCGTGATCCTGGTCCGAGCCGACCGGCACGGCGCGTTCTGTGTGTCCAACGATGGCTATCTGCGGCTGCCGCCGACGGTACGCCGCTGTTGCGGTCTGGCTCCTGGGGACCGTGTGGTGCTTGCCGCCAACGCAGACGCGAACCTCTTGACGGTTTACCCGACGGCGGTGCTGGATGCCTTGCTCGCGTCGCCAGCTGCCGCGTTGGTTGGTGGTGCGGCGTGAGCACCGACGCGATCACTGCGGCCGAACTGGACGCGGCCCGACTCATGCTAGCCCGAATGGGAATCTCGCCGGACGATCTGATCAGCGGACCGCGTCGGGCACTGCCGACGTTTGCTGAGTACGTGCCGCAAGTCTCGGCGGCGGTCACCGACGGCACTCGACGGTACCGGCCGACGATGTCGCCGGCGGACGGGGTGAGCAGGGCGCGGCGTGCGAGAGTGCTGACAGCCGAGGCCACGCCGGTCAGTCGCCGATGTCGCAGCTAGTCCTGCGACGAATCCCAGCCCGCCCAGGAGACGGCATGGTCACGCAACCAGCGACCTGCCCGCCATTGCGGGCTGATGTCAGCAGACATCCACGCATAGTGGCACAACAGAGCCCACGCCCTTGGCTACGCGGGTGACACATGCCGGCCATGGTCTGTGTTTCTGCCTGGTCGAAAGCGCGCCTCCGGAAGGCTCCCAGCGGCCAGCCTGTTCCGGAGTGGCAATATCGGTGCTCGGCGTTCCGGCGGTCGGAACGGAACGGTTGTGCGCCCACATTCATAGGGTGCCGCAGCGGACGCGGTGGCTGTGCCGGAACAGCCACGTCATGTTGACTCGAACGGCCGGGTGCCCGGTCTCCGTCGCTGGTAACACCTTCGGTTACGGGTGCGTGCGCGCCGCGGGTCGTGGTAGCGCTCCGTTGCGATCTCGTGTGCCAGCGACCGGCGTCACCGGAACGGTAACGCCAAGTCCGGAGTCAACTGCGCGTCGACATCTTGGGCGGAAGCCTCTCGCGCACCCGGCCGTCTGCGACTTCATGCATGGCGAGCGCGGGACCGGATCTAATCGGACGTGAGCTGCTGATGACCATCACGAAGCCGTTGATTGTCGACTCGACAGCCAACCACGCGGTCGGTAACAGCCGTCGACCTCGCACGGCAGCTGAGCGCTCCACGGCATGCCAGAACGGCTCCTATGAAGGGAAGCTCTGGGCAGCGTTGACTGGACGGCCAGCCCCAGCACCATCGCACACCCCCGGCCTGCCGCTGGCTGGCGTGTCGATGCCCGGCCGTGTCAGCAGCGTCTACTACGTCGTCACGGCCATGGAGGTGCGGGCCGGCTCGCCGACAGGTCACCGGTACGGCACCTGGGCTGGCAGCCGGGCCTGCGGGTACACATCGAGCCGTTGCCCGGGCTGATCGTCGTACGCGCCGCCCGCGACGGCGCCGACGCCATCGCCGCTCAGGGTCACGTCCGTCTGCCAGCCCGGATCCGCCATGCCTGCCGCCTCGACGGCGGCGACCGCGTTCTGGTGGGGGCGTACCCGGACCGCGACCTGCTGGTCGTCTACACCATGCCGATCCTCGACGCGATGATCCTGGCGTACGCCACCAGCATGCAGGACGCGGCATGAACGGCCAAGCCGCCGCGACCCGCGCCGACGTCGAAGCCGCGCTCATGCTGCTCGAACGTCTCGGCGTCCACCCGGAACAGCTCCTCAGCGGTCGGACTCCGCGCGTAGACATGCCTACGTTCGACGCGTACATCGACCGTGTCCGCGGCGTCGTGACCGACGGAACACGTCGGGTCTACACCACTTACTGGCAGCGAGTCCGGGCAGCCTGGGGACCGCGGAAGCTCGACGAGATCAATCCCATGGACATCACCGAACTCGTCAAACGCAGCAAAGACAGCGGCGTCATCCGACGCAACACCCGTGGCGGCCGCACCGCCGCCGAGCACCAGATCGCCGCGATCCGCTGCCTTTACAAGTACGCCGTGACCGACGGCCTGATCACCGAAGCCGACAACCCGGCCGTCCGCGTGGCGAAGCCGCGCCGGTTGGCCAGCACCCGCCGAGCCGTAACCGAACAACAACTCGCCGCGATCAACCACGTCGCCGCGACCACAGGCAACGACCCCGAACTCGACTGCCTGCTCCTACGGCTTCACACAGAGACCGCCTGCCGGCGAGCAGGCGCACTGGCACTGCGACCCTGCGACCTCGACACCGCCCAATGCCTGGTGAGGCTACGAGAAAAGGGCGAGACAGTCCGCTGGCAGCCTGTGTCCCCGACCCTGATGGCACACCTCCACAAGCACGCTCAGCAACGCGGCAGCACCAACCCCCACCACCAGCTTCTCCGATACCGCAACGGCAAGCCGCTCACCGCGCGCCGCTACGACCACCTGTGGGGGCGCATCGGCACGCACCTACCGTGGGTCGCCACCCAACAGATCACCATGCACTGGCTGCGCCACACCACCCTGACATGGGTCGAACGAAACTTCGGCTACGCCGTCGCCCGCGCCTTCGCCGGCCACGATGGAAAAAGCGACGCGGGAACGACCTCCACCTACGTCCGCGCCGATCTCTACGAGGTCGCCGCCGCGTTAGCCGCGCTCACCGGCGAGGCGCACCCACTCGTCGAAAACTAGTGCCGCAGTTCCGATACAGGGACTGTCAGGCTGGCCTCAGAAGGAGATCGCCCGGCACAGGCTGACAGCTACCAAGACCGCGATACCCATCATCATCGGCGAACGAGATTCGAGCGCTCTTCGCCACGGAGGAAGGCGTTGATCTGGCCGGCGGCGATGATGCATCATCCGACCAGCCCATCCACATGCCTAGGAAATGCCGAAGTCACCGAGCGTTCTCAATGAGCGCACGGGCGCTGACCTAGGCGTTGGTCGCGTTCTCGGTGACAATGTCGCCGGTGCAGACCCGCTGATTCTGTGCGGTTCGATCGCCGTAGCCAGGTCTGTCGGGTCCGTCGTACTGCGGTGATCTCGATGGTGGCCTGGTAGCGGACGGCGAGTTTTGTCGTATCTGGTGGCCATGGCCCGATAGCGTTTGAGACCCTTGATGCCGCACTCGACGGCGTGACGTTGCTTGTAGATCTCGGCATCGAAGGTCGGCGGCCGGCCACCGCGTGATCCTCGGGCGCGGCGGTCGGCGTCCTGGTCGGCCTTTGACGGAATGGCGGCCTTGATCCCGCGCCGGCGCAGGTAGCCGCGGTTGGCCTTGGAAGTGTAGGCCTTGTCGGCCAGCACCCGATCCGGTCGAGTCCGGGGCCGGCCGCCACCCGGGCGGGGCACCCGAATACGGTCCAACACCGTGATGAACTGCGGGCTGTCGCCCCCGCTGACCGGCGGTCAGCACCACCGACAACGGCTTCTGACCCTGTTCGCAGGCCAAGTGGACCTTCGTCGTGAGCCCGCCGCGGGAGCGACCCAGGGCATGATCGGCCGGCTCCGGTCCGGGCGGCTCGGCCTGGGCGCCACCATCCTGGCGAGCTCCGGCCGCGTGCTGATGAGCGCGGGCGGTAGTGGAATCGACGCTGACATCCCAGCCGATCAACCCGGCCGCATCGGCACGGGCCTGCAACGCGGTCACCAGACGCGGCCACACCCCGGGTCGCTGCCACCGCCGGAACAACCCATACACCGCCTGCCACGAGCCGTAGCACGCCGGCACATCACGCCACGAGGTCTCTGGTACTTCAGGTTCTGCTTGGTCGCTGAACCTTCTACCGGAGACCTCTTCACATATCGATCACCAACACGCGGCACGTCGGGACACGGCCTAGTCGGGTTGGAACCAGGCGTGCATGCGAGCGCGGAGGCGATCCTGGTGAGAGGATAGGCGTGGACGCGGGAGGTCAGTGATGTTCGAAGCGGGTGACATCCGTGAATGGCGCGGCCACGATGTAGTCGACATCGACGGTCACAAGATCGGCACTCTGGAGTCGATCTACGTAGACACTGCTACCGACCAGCCTGCCTTCGCCACGGTCACTGTCGGCCTGCCCACGCGTCACCGACTGGTGTTCGTCCCGCTCGCCGGCGCGAGCGTCGGCCCCGGCTACCTGAGAGTGACCATGGCTAAAGCGCAGGTAAAGAACGCTCCCTCGATCGACACCGACGGAGAACTGCCGGTCGGCGATGAGGCAGCTATCTTCGCGCATTACGACTTGCAATACGCCCAAGGCGCGGCTGGCGAACGGCGCCTTGCCCGCCGCTGACCCGGGATCCTCGAAGGAGGTGGCGATGGCGCTGGTCTTGTTTTTGATCATCGTGGCGATCGTCCTTGGAATCGTCGGCGTCGTCGCTAATGGTCTGCTCTATCTGCTGTTCATCGGCATAGTCGTTTTGGTGGTCGCCCTCATCTACGGGGCGATGCGGTTCCGCCGCGCAGGCAACCGACCCGGCCGCTGAATCTCGCTCACGCACTGCCCGGGTGCCGTTGCATTGTCGGATCGGCGGGCATGACAGGCGCTTGTGAGCGAGCGTTTCAGATCGCCGATGCGAGCTCGGTGAACGCGGCGACGACTCGAAACTGACACTTACGCGGGGCTTCGGTGGCGAGTTCGTAGTGGCCGCCGAAGGTTCTGGCGAAGGCGAGCCCGGCGATGATCACCTGGGCGGTGCGGTCGGTCCGCAGCCGGTGTTTGAGGCGGCCGTGGTCGGCCTCTATCCGGTTGTTCTCATACCGTTTGACATGGGTGCCACGCGGCCGGACCAGCTCGTCGAGCACCCGCGGATAAGTTGCGCTCTATCGGTGACCACCTCGGACGGGGTCACCTTCAATGCCGTCAGCACCCGCCGGAATAACTGCCGGGCCGCCCCGCCGTCGCGCCGGGCAGAGACGAGTACGTCGATGACCTGGCCATGCTGGTCACCGGCCTGGCACACATACCGCCACACGCCGCCAACCTTGACATACGTCTCGTCCACGAACCAATCACCAGGCGCATGCCGCGCGAACCCGGCCGCGTCGGCCAGCAGCGGCGCAAACCGCTGCACCGTGACATGATCGACGTCGATACCGCACTCGGCCAACAACTCCTCCACATCACGGAAGGACAGGCCATAGCGCAGATACCAGCGCACCGCCAACACGATCACCTCGGCAGGAAACCGGAAACCCGCGAACGCCGACCGGGAAACTGATGCCAGACGCCGGCCAGTCGAGAACCTCACGACGCCATCCTGCCCGATCCACAATCAGCGGACGCAGCTGTGAGTCTGTGCGCGCGGCTCTGCGATTGACTCGCGCCCGATCTCAACGGAGCTAGGCAAATGTGGCCGGGCCGGGCCGGCCCCGTCCATACGGCGGCGGCCGTGGCAGGTAGCCCGTAGAGCCCGATGATCACGAGCGGCGGTCTTGCCAGCGCTGCCGGGGCCGGCTGGCCGGCTTGTCTGATGCGCGTTCCGGTGCGGCTAGCGACCGGCGCCTGGCCGGTGATCGTCAGGATCGGCGTTGTTGCGTTCGACTTTGCGCGCTCCGACGAGGACGGCCAGCAGATCGCCGATGGCCGATCCCCGGCTGGCGGGCTCGGGCAGCGATAGGTGTTCCTGGATCTGGTACCGGTTGCGGCGGCCGTCTTTGTGCTTGACGACGTACCCGGCCGTGGTCAGGTCAGTGACGATCGTGTGGGCGCTGCGTTCGGTGATGCCCAGACCGGCCGCGATGTCGCGTAGCCGCACGCCGGGGTCCCGCGCGATGCACAGCAGCACCCGGGCGTGGTTGGTGAGGAAGTTCCAGCTCTCCACGCCCAGAAACCTATCACGTCATTCTAGAAATTTATTGCATGTTTCTTTCTTCATGCGTACTCTGGAGCCGAACTCGGGAGTCAGCGGCCGCAGGCCGCGACGAGCCCGGGTCACTAAGGGAGCATGGCCGCAACTTTGCGCACCGCTCCCAGTCGGGAAGTACCGCCATGAACGAGCAGCCAGAACCCCGGGGCGGGGCCACTACCCTGCCGACGCAGTCAGCCAACGGCTCGCCGCCCCCACCGCCACCCGCACCGCGGCCTGCAAAGGCTGGACGGATGCACACCCGAATCAGCGGCATACGCACGGGCCTGATCGCCGGCTCGATCGGCCTCATCCTGGTGATGATCTTCATCATTCAGAACGCGCACGCCGTGAACATCAGCTTTTTCGGCGCTCACCTGCACCTGTCGCTGGCCGTAGCGCTGCTCCTCGCCGCGATCGCTGGCGCTGTGCTGATGGCTGCCGCGGGAACCGCCCGGATCACCCAGCTACGGCGGATCATGCGCCGCGACCGGCGCAAGACCCTGAACAGCTGACAGGACGAGGAGACCGCCGGCACCCATCCGGAGAAGACGTGCGCCCCCAGCAGGCCCCCAAACTCCCTGGGCGCCTGATCCGGCAGCACCTTTTGTCAACTCATGCACGTCCCCACGTACGTCACTGACCAAGGAGTCGGTTATGGGCATCATCGCTTGGATCATTCTCGGACTCGGCGCAGGCCTGATCGCGAACCTGCTGATCCCCGGCAAAAGACGGCAGGGCCTCATCCTCACCTGCCTGATCGGCATCGCCGGAGCACTGCTTGGCGGCTGGGCCGCCACGAAGATCTTCCACATCCACAGCCTGCACGGCTTCTTCAACGCCTCCACCTGGCTGACTGCCATCGCCGGTGCAGCCGCCCTGCTGCTCGCCCACCACCTGGTCAGCCGCCGGTCCGGCGGATCCCGGCCCCGCCGCCGGTACGCGCGCCGGTGACCTACTTGGGCACCCCCGGCCAGGAACCCACGTTCGGTCCCGTCTGGTGCTCAAAGACCCACCGGGCTTGCTAACCCCGCGGACCTACCTCGCCGCGCTTTCACGTCGCGATCTACCTCGCGCTCTTTCGTTTGGGAACCTCTTGGGGATCTCCCACGCGCCTGGCGGCGCACGCCGTGGTGCCTCCTACGCGCCCGGCGGAGTATCGGCGGCGAGGTCCGCCGGATCGACACACAGCATCGCCAACAGCCCGGCGTTCAGATCGACATCGATACGTGTAGGCAACTGCCGATCGACCCATGCGGCCCGTTCCTCCAGGCTTCGACGCCGCAGCAGTTCAACGAGCCTCGCTTTGTCGATCTCCATTGCTGGCCTGCCCTCTGTGCACTCGCGCGGCTCATCACCAAGGTCCTGGACAAATACCCAGACGATACGGCTCGCGACCGCGAGCCGGGCACGGTCTTGAGCGAGAATGGAACCGGAGTACTCAACCGCCCCCGTTCTAGTGGCCTGTGATGGCAGACGCGTTGCCCGAGCGGGCCCGGCTGATGGTCCAGGAAGGACACTGTGTAGAAGAGACACTCGCTAGAGTCCCGTCGTCAGGTACTTGATCCGCCTCAGCGGCGGCCAGAGGTGACTGCGCCGGGCAGCCGCTGATGATCGGGTTGAATGACCCGTGGCCATATCGTTTGCGGACCGCCTCCTCCGTCTGTCTCCCACACCTGCTCGGAAAGGCTCTGCGCGGAGGTGCGATATGACATCGTGGCGACCTCGACGATCTTCTGGGCATGCAAGACGTTGTCCGGAGTCGCGGCTATCGCCATGGCAGCCTCGGCGATCTCTGCGGCGGCATCTGGCGATACGACCAACAGGTCGACACGACTGTCGCGATCACACACGGCGGTCAGCAAGGCAATCGGCTGGCTGACGAAGTAGCCAAGGCGGATCGCCCGGTCATCGATACGGATCAGTCGGGGATGATTGTCCCAGCCGTCGGCGCTCAGAATCATTCGGCGCACCGGCCCTCGCAGTTGATCGATCGCCGCGATCAGGCCTGGCAGCTCGGACATAGGGTCGGTCGATCTAGGCCACCAACCGCCGTCTAGCAGCGTTCGAGTCGAGAGCGTAGAACTCAGGCGCAGACGAGGTGCTTCACCGATGAGCAGGGTTGCCTGGTGCGGAGTATGCATTGACAGTCCTATGGAGTTGCCGGCGTGGCTGGCATCTCTGGATGTCGTCGATTCCGGAATACCCAACATTCTACGCGTGTCCGGTGCCCAAAGCGGCGTCCGTCCTGGTGAAACTGATTGCCTACCGGTCGGAGATCCCGCCCGAACGCGCCGTCCGGTCAACATCAGCGTGATCGATCGAAGGCTATCAGGCGAAACGTGAGATCCTCCCTCGACAGGCCAGCCGGCGTGGCTGGCTGCCAGCACCGAGCGCGAAGCGCGATGCCGTTCGACCACTTTCCGGACTCCAGCAAGGCGGCAGGTGGCCGTCGATCTAGTCTCCCTTTCCGCCAAACAGGGCGATCGGTGTTGGCCAGAGCAATAGTCAAGACTTGTGGATGAGAAATCTTGATCAGGCGGCTGCGACTGCGGTCGTGACTAGATCGACGGTGGGGCGTTCGACGAGTTTGCCGTGTTCGAAGCGGGCGCCGGCGCGCACGAGGGCGACCAGGTGCGGTGCGTTGACCGCCCGCCACCGCTGTTGAGCGGCTTCGATCAGCTTGAATGCCATGGCGAGGCCGGCGGCCTTCGACCCGGGCCCTTTGGTGACCTTGGTGCGGTGCCGGACGGTGGCGAAGGTCGACTCGATCGGATTGGTGGTGCGCAGGTGCACCCAGTGCTCGGCCGGGAAGTCGTAGAAGGCCAGCAGTTCATCGAGGTCGTCGGTGACCTTGGCGACGGCCTTGCCGAACTTCGCGCCGTAGGCGAGCTTGAACGCGGCTGTCGCGCGGCGGGCGTGCTCGCGGTCCTCGGCGTTCCAGATCTCGGCCAAGGCCTTCTTCGCACCTGGATGCGCTGATTTCGGTAGCGCCGCGAGCACGTTGGCGATCTTGTGGAGCCAGCAGCGTTGCTCCTTTGTGGTCGGGAACACCTCGCGCAGCGCATTCCAGAACCCGAGGGCGCCGTCACCGACGGCGAGGACCGGGGCGTGCATGCCGCGGCGCTTGCAGTCGCGTAGCAGGTCGGCCCACGACCCGGCCGATTCGCGGTAGCCCTCGGCCAGCGCGACCAACTCTTTGCGGCCGTCGGCGCGCACCCCGACCATGACCAGCAGGCACAGTTTCGCCTCATCGAGGCGCACGTTCAGGTGCACCCCGTCGGCCCACAGGTAGACGTAGTCGACGCCGGAGAGGTCCCGGTCGCCGAAGGCGCGGGCCTCGTCCTGCCACTGCGCGGTGAGCCGGGTGATCGTGGCCGCGGACAGGCCCGAGCTGGTGCCGAGGAACTGCCCCAACGCGGGCACGAAATCGCTGCTCGACAGGCCGTGCAGGTACAGCAGCGGCAGCACCTCGGTGATCTGCGGGGACTTGCGGCACCAGGCGGGCAGGATCGCCGAGGCGAACCGCCGCCGCTGGCCGGTGGCCTCGTCGATACGCTTGTCGTTGACCCGCGGCGCCGTGACCTCAACGGCTCCAGCGCTGGTGAGCACCCGTCGCGACCGGGCGTAACCGTTACGCACCACCAGCCGGCGGCCGTCGCCGTCGAGCTCGCCCGCGTGCCCGGCGATATAGGCCGCGACCTCCGCCTCCAGCGCGGCGGCAAGCATCCGCCGCGCACCATCTCGGACGATCTCGCAGATCAGCGAGCCACCCGAGGCGGCCGGCTCGGACACCGTCGCTGCCATGGACTCTTGAGTGGTGACTACCGTAAGCACGGGCGTGCCCTTCCCGGCCCGCGTTGGCGCGCGGGCTCTACTCGATTCCTTGGACATGGAGCGTCGCCGGGAGGGTACGCCCCCCGACGCTCATCCACAGGTTTCGAGCATTGCTCGTTGGCCAGGCCTGATTCCGGCCCCAGGTGATCATGGCGGGAGGCGTGGCGCGCCCTGCCGCCGCAAGTCTGCTGTATCTGATGATCATCGGCATCGTTGCTTTGGTCGTCGACCTCGTCTACCAGGCGATGCGCTTCCGCCTCAGGGTCGACGCACGGCCGCTGAAGCAGTGTGTGGTTACGGTCTGGTTGGATGTCGAGGGCGCGTGCCGTGCTAGGTGGCCGAGGCTGGCAGGATAGATTTGCCCACCATGTTGAGGTGCCGTAACGCCTGCAGGTATGAGTCGATCAGTGTGGTCTGGGTGTACGGCACGCCGTGCTCGGCACAGAACGTACGTACTAGCTGTTGCGCGTGTCGCAGGTTGGGTCTGGGCATTGACGGGAACAGGTGGTGTTCGATTTGGTAGTTGAGCCCGCCGAACGCGAGGTCGATGAACCAGCTTCCCTGCACGTTGCGTGAGGTGAGGACTTGCCGGCGCAGGAAGTCGTTCTCGTCGGCCGTGCTGAGTGTCGGCATGCCCTTGTGGTTGGGGGCGAACGAGCAACCCATGTATAGGCCGAACAGGCCCTGGTGTACCGCTATGAAGACAACCGCAGGCAGCGGTGGAAGTATCAGGAACACCGCGGTCAGATAGCCAGTCATGTGTGCACCGAGCAGCAGTGCCTCGCGTGTGCGGTGGCGTTCGTCGCGTCGCGCAAGGTGGCGGATGCTGGCCACTCGCAGATTGATCGCTTCGAGTAGCAGCAGCGGGAAGAACGCGTACGCCTGGTAGCGGTATCGCCACCTCGTGACGCCTCGGCTGGCTTTCGCCTGCGCTGTCGTGAACACTAACGCGCCGACACCGATGTCCGGGTCTTTGTCCTCATCGTTGGGATGAGCGTGATGGCGGCTGTGTTTGTCGATCCACCAGCCGTAACTCAGGCCCACCGCCAGGTTGGCGAGCAGCACTCCCAGCGTGTAGTTCGCGCCGCGCGAGCGGAAGACCTGCCGGTGTCCGGCGTCGTGACCCAGGAAGCCGAGCTGCGTGAAGGTGACCGCGAACAGCACGGCGACGGCGACTTGCCACCAGCTGTCACCTATCATCACAAATGCGGTCCAGCCGCCAACCCACAACGTGGCTGTGAGCGTGATCTTCCACGCGTAGTAGCGGGACCGCCGGTTGAGCAGACCGGCCTGCTTGACGCTGCTAAGGAGCTGTGAAAATGCACTGCCGCGCCAAACAGCGGCATAGGGCGGGCCAGCGCTGTCAGGCCGTGGCTGGTCTACTGGCATGCAAGTTTCGACCGATGACATATTGGACCCCTGGCTGTCTTTGTGACCGGGAATGGCTGCGGATCGCCGGGGTCTCGGACGAAATTCTCGATAACAGCATACGCCGTCGAGCGCGCGTGGAGCGGGCTACGTATCCGGGCCCGGCCGAGCCATCCATGTGTCGCCGGCACCCGTGAGGGTGGACACGATCAGGGCGGCTGAGTAGATCAAGTGGTCGTCAAGGAACGGATGACGTTCGGCGGCTGAACAACCGACGACATCATGAGGGCCAGATCGAGTAGCCTTATTCGCCGACGCGTATCGGCTAGAACTCGGTCGATTCGACGTAAGGCTCAACGAACTTGCGCAGCGACGCAAGGCTGCAGGCCGCCAGCGGGCGCAGCGGCGACTCGAGCCGCCCGCGCCGCTCGCCGAGCCCCGGGGCCAAGGAGCGTCCCAATCACGAGGCCGGAGACCCAGTCGCTTGCACTCTCCGGTGTTAACCGGACTTTGACCTGAGCCGTGCAACGCCCACACCACGGCCCTCAAAATTTGCTCAGGGGCGTAGGGTGGGCATGTCGCCCGAGTCCCCGGTGGCCCAATTACGCTGCGGAAGGATCTCACCGGAAATCAGCCGACTTGGATCGACACGCATCGGCTTCCGCGATCATGAAGGACGACCGCTTACCGCCGCGGGCATGATGAGTTCGCCATTGGTTGAGAGGCTCCATGACCAACATGGGCGGTGATCAACAGTGAGCACCGACCGCAGGTTCATCCTGTGGGATCTCATGGTGGAGCAAGCCCGGGGCGGTCCGATCACGGTCGAGCATGTCGCTGCGGCCGCGGCGGTCGCGACAGGCGTGGACTGCAGTGCCGTCGCAGTAATTCTGCCCGCGTCCCCCCGCGAAACTGCGTTCACCAGCAATCGGATGGCCTCCGACATGGAGGATTTGAGCATGACTCTGGGCGAGGGTCCCGGCGTGGATGCGTTGGCGGGCAGCCTCACCCTCGCCGCCGACCTCGACGACGCACAAAGCCGAGCTCGATGGCCCATGTTCGCCTCAGCCGCAGTTTCCAGTGGCGTGTATGCGGCATTCGCTGTGCCGCTTCAGGTGGGCGGCATCCGCATCGGCGCCATGGATCTCTACCGAGCCGCGCCTGGAGCGCTCAACCAAGATCAAGTGGCCGATGCTCTGCTACTCGCGGACACCGCCTGCGCACTACTGCTCGACGCTGCAGGGGTCAACACGGGCACGGCCGAGGGCGGTACGCCCGAGGCGGCCGGCCTCCAACACCCCGAAGTTCACCAAGCCACCGGGATGATCATCGGGCAATTGGGCGTGACCGCGACGGCTGCGCTGATCCGGCTCCGCGGGTATGCCTATGCGCACGATAGGCGCCTGCGCGACGTTGCCGCCGATGTCGTCGCACGCCGCTTGCGATTTCACCCGGACGCCAACGCGGCCGACGACACTGACGAAACGTGACCGATAACCATGAGCCGACCCGTTCCACTCGACCACGTGCAGCGACCACTTCGCCGCATGCGGAGGGCTAACGTTAAGAAAGGTGAGTGACATGGCCCAGCCCCTGCTAGCCGATGTTTTTGTCGAGATGGCCGACACTCTCGTCGATGACTTCGATCTGATCGACTTCCTGCACGTCCTGACCAAGCGATGCGTCCAACTGCTCAACGTTTCCGCGGCCGGCCTGCTATTGACCGACGGGCGGAACAACCTGCAAGTCGTCGCCGCATCGTCGGAGCGAACCCGACTCCTGGAACTGTTCCAACTGCAGACAGACGAGGGCCCTTGCCTCGACTGCTTCCGCACCGGCGCGCCCGTGTCCGTAGCCAACCTGAACGCCACGCAGCGTTGGCCCCGATTCGCCGCCGCCGCCGCCGAGGTCGGGTTCGCCGCGGTACATGCCCTCCCAATGCGGCTTCGCGGAGACGTGATCGGAGCCCTCAATCTTTTCGACACCCACGCGCTTGATGACGACAGGGTGCGAGTAGGCCAGGCCCTCGCCGACGTCGCCACCATCGGCTTGCTGCAGCAACGTGCTATCCACCGCCGAGATGTTCTCACCGAGCAACTGCAAACCGCACTGAACAGCCGCGTCCTGATCGAACAAGCCAAGGGACTTCTCGCCGAACGACTACACATGAATGTCGCGGAGGCGTTCACCATGCTCCGTGACGCGGCCCGCAGTAACAACCGAAGACTGTCCGACCTCGCCCAAGCCATCATCGACGGATCCGAACAACTCCCGTCGCGGCAATGACCGCGCGCCACGACGACGTTGTCGACGTGCTACTAGCCCAGCATGAGCGACTGAGGCAGCGGTTCTCGGATTTACGATCAGCCGCAGGCCGTGACAGGAAGACGCTTTTCGACGACCTTGTCCGGCTCGTGCACGTACACGAGATCGGTGAGCAGGCCGTGGTCCACCCAGCGGCACGCGACGCCGCGACCGGCGCCAGCATGACCGCCGCCGAATGCGCACGGGAAGAGGCCCAAATCGCACTAGCTTTCGCCGAGCTAAAAGACCTCGGCGTCGCGCATCCGGCCTTCGACACGAAGCTCGCCGCGCTCCATCAGGCGTTTCTGAACCACACCGCGTGCGAAGAAGACCACGAGTTTCCTCGCCTTCGCCGGTATTTGCCGAAGCAGAGCCTGTACATGATGGCCGGGGAGCTGCACGACGTCCAAGCCATGCGCTGAAGCTTGAAACGTCGAAACGTTGCGCGACTACACTGGGCCTCTGCCTGGCAGGTCGGGCGAGACACAGTGCTGGCTCCTGTTGTGACCGTGGCCAAGTCGAGACTGGACGATACGATCGTGACGTCGAGCGTATCAAGTGTCCGGACCGGAGAGCCCGGTCAGCACGGGTTGCCCACCACGTGATAGGTCGGTGGCGGCCCGCGTCTGAAATCCGTGTCCAATGGTTGGATTGTTTCGCCTGTTCCGTGAGCACCGTCGCGCACCCGGTCCGATCATGCTCTGGCACAGTGGATGGTTGATGGTCTTCTGAAGCGGGCCGCGTGCCCACTGACCCCGCCGTCGTTCATTTTTGCGCCGAGTACAAGCTGGCGAAGGTGGGCCGAGTACAACCGCCCAGCCACGGATGATGAGGGTGGGCCGTTGCGTCGGGGAGAGATGTACTCGTCGCATACCATCGAGGCGACGGCTCATTGTCGCGGGCACGTTACCCCGAGCGCAAGGGCTTGGTGGTGTTCGGGGCCCAGACGTTATTCGCGCCCGGGCCCCGCCCCCCTTACCCCCGGGTGAAAAGACTGGAGCTGGCCGCTGCCGGCAGACGCCTGGCGGCCTCGCGCTGCGCTGGCGTGGACAAGGCGTGCGGACTGGCGGCGGCAGCGAGCATGCCGTCGTGTAGCCGGGTGAGAGAGCGTGCCAGCAGCCGGGAGATGTGCATTTGGGATACGCCGATCTGGGCGGCGATCTGTGCCTGGGTCATGTCGTTGTAAAAGCGCATGTGGATGACCAGCCGTTCGCGGCTGGAAAGCTCAGCGAGCAGCACGCGCAGTGTTTCTCGGTTGTCGACCGCCTCGATGTCGTGGTCCGTGACGGGGAGCAGGTCGATCAGGTACCGGTCGTCGTGGCCGGGTACGTGCTGGTGGATGGAGACCGGGCGGTAGGCGGTGGCCGCTGCGCGGGCCAGCAGCACCTCCTGTGGCGTGACGCCCAGTCGGGCGGCCAACTCCGCTGTGGAGGGCGAGCGGCGCAGTAGCTGGGCCAGGTCGTCGGTAGCTTTGGCCAACTGCAGCTTGAGTTCCTGCAGCCGCCGCGGCACCCGCACGCTCCAGGTGGTGTCGCGGAAGTGTCGTTTGAGTTCGCCGACAATAGTAGGGATGGCGTAGCTGGCGAACGGCGCGCCATGGGTGGTGTCGAAGCGGTCCACCGACTTGATCAGCCCGATGACAGCGACCTGGGTCAGATCGGCCAGCGGTTCGCCGCGGCCAGCAAATCGACCGGCCAGATAGGCCGCCATCGGCAGGTACCACTCGACCACCCGGGACCGCACGGCGGCCCGGTTGCGATCGCCGGACGGTAATTCAGCCAACCTTAGCAACAGCGCGTCCGGGTGGTCCACGACCGGATTCGGCGGCCCGGGGTCCAAGGCGGACGCGATCAGCGTGGCACGTGATCGTGGTCGCCAGTGCTCCTGCGGCCGAATAGCTGGTGTCACAGTTGTCGTTCGGCGCCCGGGCGAGGATGAAGGCGGCTGTTGGCGGGCCACGGCCGCGAGGCTCATGGCGTCACCCGCACGTTCAAATCGACCAAGCAGGCTGCGACTATCGCAGAAGCGATGCCAGGCATAGCGGCCCCCTCAAGAATGGCAGACCATCCGTGACATTTCACGCGATGCTGCCACCGGGGGCCCGGGTGACACGATCACCGTACCCCCGCCGCCCGGGAACGGCCACCATGCGTGTGTCGATCCTTTGCCAATGCCTCCGTTGTCGGCGGGCCAATCGCCGTCATTCCTGCCGATCGTGTCTTCAATTCGGACTGGCGCGACGCGGATCAAATCGCGACTGGGATTGCCGACTTGCTCAGAGTCCGCTCAATGACCTAGTAGATCGTCGCTGCTAATTTTTGGGATATAGGTGGCGGAGTTTGGTTCGTGCGTCCTCGGTGGTGAAGTGCCATTGGACCTGGCGTTGGGCGGTGTTGGTGGCGTTCTGCCAGGCGGCCAGTTCGGTGTTGAGGATGTCGAGGTCGGCGATGCGGCGGTCGAGGCATTGGCGGGTCAGGGCGGACAGTTCGATCTCGGCGATGTTGAGCCAGGACCCGTGTTTGGGGGTGTGGTGGATCTCCAGGCGTTGGGCCAGCGCGAACGCCTCGGCTGGTTCGAAGGCTTCGTACAGTGATCCGATGCCGTGGGTGTTGAGGTTGTCCATGACCAGCACCACGGTTTCGGCGTCGGGGTACTCGACGGTGAGTAGGTGTTGGACCTGGTGGGCCCAGTCGACGCGGGTGCGGCGGGGTTGGGCGTCCACCCGCCGCCAGCCGGCCAGGGGTTCGACCCAGCAGAAGATCGAGCAGGTGCCGTGGCGAACGTACTCGCTGTCCTCCTTGAGATCGCGTCCGGGCCGGGCGGGGATCGGGTCGCGGGCGTGGGCCAGCAGTTGGTAGGGCTTCTCGTCCATGCACACCACCGGACGGTCCGGGTCGTGGGGACGGGCGTAGACCGCCAGCACGTCTTCCATCCGGGCGGCGAGCTCCGCGTTCTGCTTGAGCTGGGATGGTCCAGCACTTTTTCAGGTGAGGACGCAGTTTCGCTTTTTTAACACCCGCCCGATGGTCGAGTGGTCCAGATCCGGGATGCCCTCGACCAGCGCCACGTGCTTTTCCAGCAGCCGCAGCGACCACCGGGCATAACCCTCGGGAGGCTGTCGAGCAGGCCAGCGCGATCAGCCGGGCCTCGACCTCACCGGTCACCGGCGAGGCCACCGGCGGCAACGGGCGCTTCTTGCGCCCGATCGTGGCCCGCACATCCCCACCGGTCTCAGCGAAGCGCTTAGCGACCAGCCGGATCGTCTCACCCGAGACACCCAGCCGAGCCACGATCGTCTCTTTCGGATCCACCGCGCCCACCGAGGTGTCCAACGCCAGCAACACCCGCGCCCGCCTGATCATCGACGCCGGATGAACCCCCGTCCTGGTCACCCGAACCAGTTCATCACGGTCGGCCGCGGTCAACGTGACCGGACGCTTCTTCAGCGACGGCATCAACAGTCCTATCCGGAGAGAAGGGAATCTGCCGACACCAGCCTCCCAACCAGACACACCCAAACTGAGCAGCGACACGCTACTAGGTCGTTTTTTTGAGGTGGTCGGGGTTGGTGTGTCGTTGATCGACGTGAGGCGAGGTCTCCGGTAGAAGGTTCATCGACCAAGATGAGCATCTATCCGGAGACCTCGTGGCCAGGATACCGGCGGCGAGGCGGCATGACCTGACCGACGCGCAGTGGGCCGGCGGCAGCCTGAAGATCAGCCAGCCGGCCCCGGCGTCTTTGCTCGGGTAACCGAGCACGTCGCGGAAGAACGCTCGGTCGGCATCGGCGTCGCGGCTGTACACGATGACAGGCTGTACACGATGACATGAGCACCATTGATCACACCGCGAGCGTACGGGTTGCCTGCGGGCGACGTGACGGATTCGGTATTGCCATCGATCGTGCTCGGCGACGTTGCCTCCACCCTTGTCGACTGTGGATTCCAATAATCATCACCCACGTCGCCGCGGCAGCTGCGATGCGCAAAGCATGTACGCGCGGCGCGGCCACTTGGACTATTGCTGCGTCGCGGATCGAACACGTGGCACGGCCGTCTCGATCTCGACTGGCTCGGCACTCGTGACCTCGGCCTCCGCCGCCAGCTCAGCAGGAGCCGTTGCTTCGGCCGGCGACGCCTCGGCTGACGACGCCTCGGCAGGCGGTGCCTCGGTCAGATCGGTGCTGGCCGGAGCCGGGTTCGACCGTTCCAGGAAGCGCAGGAGCTCGACGGGGAACGGAAGGACCACCGTGGAATTCTTCTCCGCCGCCACCTCCACAACGGTCTGCAGCAGCCGCAGCTGCAATGCCGTCGGGGTGTCCGCCATCGTTGCCGCGGCTTGCGACAGCTTGTGGGACGCTGCCAGCTCGCCGTCCGCGGTGATGATCCGAGCGCGGCGCTCCCGCTCGGCCTCGGCTTGCCGGGCGATCGAACGCTTCATCGACTCCGGCAACGCGACGTCCTTGATCTCGACTCGATCAATGTGGATACCCCACGCCAGAGCGGGGCTGTCGATCATGAGTTCCAGGCCTTGGTTCAGTCGCTCCCGGTTGGAAAGCAGGTCGTCCAACTCACTCTTACCGATCATGGAACGCAGCGATGTCTGCGCTACCTGCGACACCGCGAAAAGGTAGTCCTGCACGTTCACGATCGCGAGGTAGGGATCGAGCACCTTGAAATAGACAACGGCGTCGACCTTGACCGTCACGTTATCCCTGGTTATGCCGTCCTGGGCTGGCACCGGCATGGTGACGATCTGCATGTTGACCTTGTGGAGCCGGTCCGCGATCGGAGTGATCATGGCGAAGCCCGGTTGCCGGACCCGCTCTTGGACCCGCCCGAATCGGAACACCAACCCGCGCTCGTACTGCTTGATAATTCGCACGCTAAGGCCGAACCAGATCAAGCCCAGACCCAGCAACGCGCTCAATACACCGATCAAGGCAGCCATGGCCCGCTCCCTCAGCTCCCCGGCGCAAACCGCTATAATACCGATCATAACGCCACAACGGACTACCTGAACCTGGGGAGGAAGCCTCCAGTTGGTTGCGCGTTGCTGGCACTCAACCCCTCCGCGATCGTCGCGCCAGCAGCGCTGCCGATCAGCCGCGCGGCGCGCGGGCGTACCTTTCCTGCGCGGCATCACGGCGCCGAGGCGGCACGCCCAAGGTCGTCCGCCGGGCGAACGGCATTGTCGGGCGCGAGTGGCAGCCGTCGAAGACGCGTCCGGTCGCGGCGTAGATCGCGTTAGCGATTGCTGGCGCGATAGCGATGATGAGCGTCCCCCCGCGCCCGCGACTCGCCGTCGGTACGGTCGAGCATCATGACATCGATGGGCGGGGTGTCGGTGAATCTCGGCACCCGATAGACGGCAAGAGATGCGTTCGCGATCCGGCCCGGTCTATCGGTCGCTGCCTCGACGACGGTGGTGCGTTGCCCGTCCGCGCAATACCGTCCCGGCCGCTATCCGGCAAGGGATCTCGGTCGCAGCCGTCACCGTGACATCCTGCGATCGGCGGCGTGACGCCGCGGCGGCGCCGCTTTGCCGGCTGCGCGGGCATTAGGGCCGGTTCTCGGCGGCGTCAGCACGTCAGGCACGGCCTTGAGCCTCGGGACGCGAACAGTCGATTCCGTAAAAGCTTGAGCCGGATCTATGCCCGATGGACACGTTCAATCAGCGCCTGTGGAGCGGTGGTTGCGTCTGACGCCCGCGACTGGACCCGGCTCTTGACCGTGCCCTGGGGAATCCCAAGCAGCGCGGCGGCCTCCTTGGTGGTGAGGCCGTCGATGACGGTCACCTGCAGCGCCTGTACGAGCTCCGGCGAGAGGGTGCGCAGGGCGTCACCGACCGATCCGTGCGCGACGGCGACGAGCAGCTCGTCCTCCGCGCTCGCCACGGTCGGGCTGTGCGACGAGATGACCTCGACCGCGACCGGCGTCGGTGCGGCCTTCTTGCGCAGCCCGGAGATGAGCTGCCGGATGGCGATGCCCCACAGCCACGCGCCGACGTCGCCGTCCCCCCGGAACGACTTTGGGTTCTTCCAGACCGCGACGAAGGTGTCGTGCAGGGCCTCGTGGGCCAGGTCCTCATCGGGCGTACGGCGCTTGAGGCGCAGCAGCAGCCAGGCCGAGTGCCGCTCCACAAGTTCGCGCAGCGCGGCCTCGTCCCGCTTGGCCACCAAGCCAAGGAGTTCGGAGTCGCTGATTGTCTGCACGTCCCTACTGTCGCGGGTCAACAGCGGTCCGGATCACTTCCAGCGGAAAATTCTCGGAATCACTCGGGCTTGGCCACACGGTGTTCACCGACTGGTGGCCGAGCGGTGATGGTCGGCCGGATTCTGCTCCTCGGGCATGGCACGGAGCAGCTGACCGAAGTGCTCGACCGGCCGGACGACGAGGCCGTACCGGGCGGCGTTGCGACTAGACGAGTAGTTCCGAAGTCAGGGGTCGATGTCTGGGTATGAAGGGAGGGTGCCGATGATCATGTTGTGACGCAAGACCTCGACACCCTCTTGACCGCACTGTACGTGAAGATCGACGACACCATCCGGGCACCTCGATGGCGTGGTAGGCCACCGCTGTTGACCGACTCCGAGCTGGTGTGCCTGGCCGTGGCCCAGGTCCTGCTCGGCGCCCGCTCGGAGGCGCACTGGATCCGCTACGCCCGTATCCACCTGCGCGGGATGTTTCCTTACCTGCCGCAGCGGCCGGGTTACAACAAGCGGCTCCGCGCCGCGCTGCCGCTGATCAAGAAGGCCATCCGGGACCTGGCCCGCGACAGCGACTTCTGGTTCGACAACTGCTGGATCGTCGACTCCACCCCGGTGCCGTGCGGCATGTCCCGCCCCACCGTGCAACGCTCGGACCTGGCCGGATGGGCCGGCTACGGCTACTGCGCCTCACACTCGCGGTTCTTCTGGGGCCTGCGGCTGTACCTGGTCTGCACCCCGGCCGGGATGCCGATCCTGTGGGCCCTGGCCAACCCGAAGATTGGCGAGCGCGAGGTCCTCGCGGCGATGCTGCAGGTAGAGGCCGGTGTGGTCGCCGACCGTCCGGGGATCCTGCTGATCAGCGATAAGGGCTTCGCGTCCAGGGCGTTCGAACAACAGCTGGCCGAGCAGGGCATCGAACTGCTCCGCCCCTCACGCAAGAAGGAGAAGGCCCGCTACGGCGAACCGATGCTCAAAAAGGTCCGACAGCTCATCGAGTCGGTCAACGACACCCTCAAGGGCCAACTCGACCTGGAAGAACACGGCGGGCGGACCTTCGCCGGTGTTGCCGTGCGTGTCGCTCAGCGTCTACTGGCCATGGCCGCCGCAATCTGGCACAACAACAAGACCGGCGCACCCATGACCAGATCATTGATCGCCTACGACCACTGACCGGAATTCGGAACTACTCGTCTAGGGCACCGTGTACTTCACAATCATGACGAGGTCGTCCAGGTCCGCTGCCGCCGCGGCGAGCGAGAACGCCGAGTCGAGGCTGAGGCCGGAGCTGGTGCCGTGATAGACGCCCGGCAGGTCGGCCGGCTCGCTCAGCGGCACCGCATCGCCCGCCACGGTCAGGATGGACCGGCCGGCGCCGTGGTGTAGCCGGCGTACCAGCCGATCGAGTCGATCGCCGGCTGGTGGTCCCGAGCCCAGAATGGCAGCTGGTTCGAGGTGACGGTCAGGCTCGTCTGCCCGGTCTGCCGCAGTTGCCACCAGGCGTCGGCGAACTGCTCTCGCACGCTCATCGTCTGATACAGGCCGTCCGCCCCGGCGGCGTGCGTGAGTTCGTTGACCATTGCCCGAGCGCCTCCGAGGCGACCGCCTTCAGGCCCGCGTCGCCGCGCGCCGTGTAACACACATGCAGCAGCACGTCGCTGATCGATCCGTAGTCGAACTGCCGGTAGTCCCCGGGCAGTTCCAGGTGCCACCGGCCGATCGCACCGCAGCCTTCGAACGGCAGGTACCGGTCGTCATGGAAGTTCAGCTCGAACGTGCCGCTGTCGGAGACGCCCGTGCTGGTCGCGATCGACTGGACCGAGCCCACGTGGTAGACGAAGCGGTCGTCGCCGGTCGGGTTCTCCGCGTACCGGTCGTTCGGGGTGCCCGATGACGGCATCGTGGTGCGGGCACGGTACCGGTTGGCGGTTAGCGAGAGCGTCGCGTTCACGGTCGTGTACGGACCTATCACGCACGGGATCGACACGCTGACGGTCTTGAGCCGCCGGAAGTAGTGACCCGCGTAGTCCAGGTCGTAGATCACTTCCGGCACCTCGAAGTCGCATGAGCCGGTGGTGCGCAGGGCCAGTAGTGCCGCCGGGTCCAGTTGCGCCAGCGAGATGTGCTTGGTCAGCTCGAACTCCCGCCTGTTGCGATCCAGGTACGCGACCTCCATGCGCTTGATGTCGTGCAGCAGCGCATTTGCGGCGAGCAGGCCCTTACGTAGGCTGTCCCAGTACGGCCCGGTCACGAATTCAGCGTCCGTACCGAGTTCGTGCTCGAAGCAGCGCTCGGCCTTCTTGGCCGTGTCGAAGGCGAGTTTGTACGCCCCGAAGTAGACCGAGCTGACCTGGCCGACCGTCCACTCATACAGCTCCTGGTTGGTGTATTTGCCGGTCAGGAAGGCGAGCGTGTCGGCCGCGTTGGCGATCTGCTTGTCGTGTGCCTGGAGGTCGTCGGTCAACATCGCGACGTGCAGGTGCGCGTTGTCGATCTGCTGATCGATCTGCGTCAGTTCCTTCTCGGCGAGCAAGCCCACGGTCTGTTGACTGGCCGCGCCACAGCAGGTGATCCCCAAGCGCTCGCCATGCTGGCGGGCGTGCTGGACGAGCAGGACCGGCGCGGCGAACTGGAACCCCTGCTGCACCAGCAGAGCACGAAGGGCAACCCGATCGCCGCGATTCTGCTCGCCGGAATCTTGGATGACCTCGGCCGCACGAGAGCCGGACATTACGCTCGACCGTTGTCGACGAGGTCCCGACCATCCCGCACTCGTGCGAGGAGGGCTACTGCGGGACGTGTGAAGCCAAAGTGCTCGACGGAGCGCCCGACCCCCCGGGACGACATCCTCACTCCCGCAGAACGGGAGAAGAGCGACACGCTGATGATCTGCGTCGGGCGGTCCCGGTCGGCGAAGCTCGTGCTGGATCTCTGAACGGACCGTCGGACACGGCGGTCAATTGTTGCTGATGTGGATCGCACCCGCGCGGGCGTACACATTGATCTTGTGACTTGACGAGGGGTCGACCGAGACGTCGACATTGGTCCGGCCGAACACCGCCTTCGTGTCCACCGCATACCGCGCGCCGCTCGGCACCTGCACCGACACCGCGCCCGCGTCGGCGTGAACGTCCACGCTCGACGGCGGCTTCGCGTAGCGAAGGGTCACCGCTCCCGCCGACGCCTTGATCGTGGTGCTAGGGCTGCTCAGGCTGTACGTCTGCACCTGGCCCGACTTCGAAACGACCTTGACGTTGCCAGACACGCCGCGCACCGTCACGTCTCCGGAGACGGTGTTGACCGTCACCGCCACCTGAGCAGGCACCTGAACCTTGTAATCCACCTCGCACAGCCCATGTCCGCTGCATCCGGCGTCCAGCCGCAGCGTGCCATTGCTCAGGCGGTGCGTCGGCTTGGGATGCCCACCCAGCGAGTGCACGCTCTCCGTCACCTCGACCGGCCCGTCTGCCGCGGTCACCTCCACGTGCCCAAACGCGTTGACCTCCAGCGCTGCGACCGATCCGGAGACCTCGTAGGAGCCATCGTTTCCATCGCCGGAAACGCGGCACCCAGCGACGACGAACGCCAGAGCCACGGCGCCGATCGCCCCGTACCGTCGCCATGTTGGCCTTGGCAACAACGCTTTCTCCCTCCGTCACGATGGCTCAACCTGCCGCCCGTAAACTTCTCAAGGAATTTACCGCCGTCGTTGGAAGACGAGGTCGAGCATCGCTGGAGCGGGTGACGGGCCGCTGACGCAGGGCGCGGCGGCTGGCGGGCCGCCGTGACGAAAGCCGACGATCGCTAAACTGAATCACGGGTTTTGCGGGGTGCGCCAACGTCGCAACCGGTTTCCGTCCGTGCTGGCCAGTTGTCCGGCTCTGGGATGGTGGTGGGTGGGTGCGGCGCCGGCCCGCTGCCGAGGCGTTCGCCGGTGGCCGGATTCCAGATCTGCAGTCCCTCTGGTGTGGCGGAGTACAGCCGGGTGCGCGTCGGCGAACAGGTTGCCGTTTGGCCCGGCGAACGCGATCAGCTCCACGCCGCCGGCGGCGTCGAAGATGCGCACCCCGGCACCATGGCGTCGTCGTCGGCGTCGATGCCGCTGATGGCCATCTTCTCGGCACCGATCCAGCATCGGCGAGTTCCAGTGATAGGCGCGAAGGCACCACCGGTGACGGCTAAGGCATTCTTCGGATTCCACACGCTGCCGTCGAGCCACCGGCTCAGGCTCCAGATCGTCGGCATGCCGACGGGATGCCAGACCCAGCCGTCATCGGCGACGTGCCAGCCATCGGGTGAGACGGCAATGGCGTCGTGGAAGTAGTCAAGGTAGTGCTCGGGCGGGCGGCCAGGCTCTCCCACGGCGATCGTTCTGCCGGTGAGGATCTGTCCGGTGGCCGCGTCGGTGACATCGAGCCGGTTCCACGCCGTTCGATGCACGACCACAGTTCGTCCCTGGTGCTCGGCGAGGGCGAGCGAGAACGGCACGGTGTTGGGCCGATAGTCCGGCCGTACACCGTGGCGGTGACCGCGCCCATGCGCATGTCGAGGATCTGCCCGTCGCCTCGACCGGGGCGAAGTCGACACCGTCACGGGTAGCGGCGTGTCCGCAATGGATGCGTCGATTGGCTCGGGACGATCGGCGATGCCGGGAGTTCCCCGCCAGGCGATCAGGCCGAGTTTGTGCCTTGCCACCGTCCGGGCCGACGAAGTTGGGAATGTCGCGGCGGTACAGCCATGCGACCGGCACCAGCGGGATGGGCTGCTTGACCTACCAGGCTGTCCGCTTCAAAGTAGTGGCGTCTTCGGCCTGGCCAAGATCGACCATTGCGTCCGGGTCACCGACGCGGCCGTCGAACAGGCGCTGGGCTGGCCGCCCGGCGCGCGGCTGAGCGTAGAGGATACCAGCGGCGTGATCGTGGTCCGCGCCGATGAGCTGGCGTGCCGGCGTGCCGGCGGTGCGGGCTCGACACCGGCGACCAGGTGCTCCTCGTCGTCTGGCACCGGGCCGATCGCCTGCTCGTGATTCCGGCCGCCTGGCTCGGCGGGCTGCTGGCGGAGCGCCAGCGTGTGCTCTTGGGCGGTGAGCGCGGGGACAGCGGGTCGTCTCTCACCGCCAGGCCATCGATGGAAGGTTCTCCCTCCACTCGAATCGTCAGCGCCTCACGGCGCACGTGGATCGAGGCTTAGGCCGATCGGTTGGCTGACCTTCCGTGTCATGGTGTGTCTGGGGTCGTCGGCCAACCTGCCTCGCTCGCGGCCTGCATGTAGGCGACGGTGTTGTTGAGCAGTCGCCCCATCAGCACGACAGCGTTCTGATCGGGCTTGTCACCCCTGGTGGACTGAAGAAAATCTGCCCACCAGGGCACGACGGCGCCAAGGCCCGACTTGGCATCCGCAGGCGTCAGCACGGCCGCCACCGCCGCACCGATGCTGGCCGGGCTGGGTGGCGTCTTGCCCAGGGCCTGCCGGACCAGGGCGATCAGGGCCGCGTTGTCAGCCGCGTCGATCGCCTGCGGTGGCTCGGGTGCGACGGTCTGGGCCGGGTTGGTGTCCAGCGGCGGTGGGACCCGGCTGACATAGGTGACCCGGTGCAGCACACGCCATGCTCCGTTGCCGTTGATCTGCGCCTGGCGTAAGGCGATCGCGTTGGGGTCGCCGCTGAAATTCAGCCAGGCGGTGTCGACCACGCTCTCACCGCCCGCCGAACCCGTGAAAGCGTCCGCGTTCGCGGGTGAGGGGGGTAGGTAGAACGTCATGAACCGGTAGGCCTCGACCTTTCCCGGGGAGTTCGCGGTGCTATAGCCGGCCCAGGTGGAGGTCTGGTCCGACGCGTCGTAGCCCTGCAGGAACGGGTCAGCGACCACAGCCACGTTCAGGGAGAGGGCGTGAGTTTCACTGTCGGCCTGGCCGACCTGCACCTTAATCTGGCCGCCGAAGAGCAGGTCCAAGCCGCCGAAGACGCCGACCAACGTCCCAGTCTCGAATTCATTGACCAGGCCGGTGCCGTGGGTGTAGGAGTACAGGCCGGTGAAGGTACGTTCGTGGACGGCGGAGAACTGCTCCGTCTCCGCGTGCAGGCCGCCGGTAGCCGTCCAGACGTAGCGGTTGACGATGCCCCGGCGCGCCGTGCCGCTGCTGAAGTCGTAGAACTGCTGCGCCGCCGGGCTGGCCAATGTGGGGGTGTCCAGACCTGCGCTCTCCCCCCGCTCCGGCGCGTTGAACTGCTGGTAGTACGCGCGCAGGTTGGCTTCCTCGCGGTCGATCGCGGCCGCCCTGCGGTAGGCGTCCTGTGGCTGGAAGTAGCTGCCACGCTGGACGTCCGCACTGGAATATTGGGGGTCGTTGACCAGCCCGACCTTGCCGTCCAGGGTGCCATTCTTGACGTACGACGGGTTTATCTGGAAGGTCAACACGTTGCGGTCCGGCGGGATGCCCGGACTGGGGACCACGACCCGGCCCACCATCGCCCCCGTCGAACGCAGGTATACGGCATAGATGTCGGCGGTCAGAGATTCGACCAGCGCGTAGCCGAAGTTGAGCGGCTGATACCGCCGGCCCACCACGGGATTTAAATACTGGCCGTCGGGCTCCCACATGCCCCGCAGGCCCATGGTGTCGGTCAGCGTGCGCGTCCACGCCGATCCGTACACCTCGTCCCGCTGGCTAGCCTCGGTCAGAGACGACTTGTGGTGGGCGCCGAGCTTGAACTTGAGAGCGAAAAGCTTGGTCATGTACCCCACGCCGCCATATACCGCTCCATCGCCCCGGACGCCGGCTTTGAAGTCGAGGTCCATCTGCAGCCGGGTCCGGTAGTCGGAGGAGGTGAATCTGAGGCTGGTGGTGTCGTCCTGGCGCAGCGTCACCGAGGTGGCGTCCTGATAGCCGTTGTAGGCGAAAGGGCTCATGTACAAGGGCCGGGACAGGTTCTCGCTTGGGCAGGGCGGCGCGCCCTCGATATAGCCGATCAGGGTCGGGTTGGTCTGAGCCTGGCCGATGAAAATCATGCCCAGTTCGCCGAGGCCGTAGCCGGTCGACAGGGCCAAAGCGGGGTTCGCGTAGAAGTAGGCGCGACGCATGACAGCATACGGGCTGCCGTCCCACCGCACCTGCGCCTGCGCGTACTCGATCGCTGCGGCCCGCCCGGTGAGCGGCTCCTGGAAACGGGTCAACGTCCCGTTGTACACGTTGCGGACCTGGGGGCCTTCATTGGTCAAGGGCGCCTTGGAGGTAACGTAGCACGGTGGTGGTGTCCCGGTGAACTTGCCGTCGGCCCCCTTCCCGGTCTGATCGACGAGGGTGTTATTAAGCGTCCAATAGGCCCGCAGTTCCGGCTCGTCGTTGATCTCGTCCGTGGTCAGGATGTGATACATGGTCTCCGCGATCTGGTCGCGGGAGCGGGCGGCGCCCCAGATCCGCACCTCGGCGAGCTGGCCCGTGAGGCAGTTCTTCGGTGAACCAGAGTCCAGGTAGGCGCCTAAAGTGAGCTGCGGATCACCTTGGTAGCCGCCGGCGATGGCGGCGGGCGCGGGCCGGACCGGGCCGAGCGGCATGCCATTGCCATACAGGTCGAGGGTGGCGATGGCGGCGAACGCTGCCCACATGTCGGTGTCGCTGAGCGTCAGGTCGTTCCCGGACACCGTGTCGGCGGCCAGCACACCGGTCTGCTCGCTGAACCACCACGCTGACACCACTCCATGGCTGGCATCGGCGTCCTGGCGCCCGTTCATCGCCGCCTGCACCTGGTCCGGGGTCAAAGTCGCGGACCAGAACCGGGCTCCGGTCAGGACTCCGATGAACGGCGCCTGTGCCGAGTAGGCGACGGGACCGCTGGCCGGGGTGGACAGCGAGCTGATGCCGACGGTCACGGGGGCGGCAGAGGCGGCCACCCGCAGGTCGGGCTTGCGCCGACCGCTCTGGGCCTGTGCCTGCTGTTGTCCGTCCACGTACACGGTGATCGTCGCCAATGCCGCGGGGACCGGTTGCGTGGTGATGGACAACTCGAAGGTGGCGGCGAGGTGATGGGGCTTGCCGTCGATCACGCTGGGGGCTGCGGGCGGCACTGTGCCGGTCAGGACCACCTGGCCGGCCGAATCGATGAGCGTGACCGAGCAGAACGGATGCCCATTCGCGTCCACCCCGAACTGGAAGGCCTGGTCCTGCTGAGCTGGCCCCCACTGTGCAAGGATGGTCTGGGCGATTTTGGTGCTGGCGGACATCTGGACCCACGCGTCCACGCTGGCCGACCGGCCGAAGCTGAGCCCCGACGCGCTCTGGCAGATTCCGTAGTCGGTTCGCCCTCCCACGCCGTGCGGATTCAGCGAAAGGGCGCCGGCCGCCTGGTAGACAGCGGCCAAATGGTTCCAGTTGTTGGCCGGCAGGAACCCGCGGGCCCGTACCGCGGGAGCCCCTCCCACCCCGGCCACTGCCTGAACGAAGAGGCCGTCGCTGGAGGACGTCACCGCCTGGCTCGGCTGCGGGTTGAGCGATCCATTGAGGGCCTTGCCAGTGACGCTGGCGAGGTTGACGAACGTCTGGCTGGCCCGGAAGGTACCATTTGCCGCCTCCTCGTCGAGCGGCCAGTAGCCGGCCAGGCCTGGCTCGTTCCCAGTGAGCGACGCGTGCATGGTGCGGCTCAGCTCGGCCGGGGTCGCGGCGAATGTCCAGAGCCGGATCTCCGCGAGCGCGCCGAAGACGCTCACGTTCGTTGTGTCGGTGGAGCCGATGCACAGGAACGGCGACTGGCTGACCGGGTATGGGATCACATCGGCCGCAGAATAGACCTCCATGGCGTCCACATACAGAGTGAATGTCCAGGACGTCTTCCCGGCCTCACCGCTCACCGCCAGACCGGTCACCGCGACATGGGTCCACGTGGTGGCGGGCAGCGGGTCCGGAGCTTTGAGGTAGGTTTCCAGCTCGCTGTGGTCCGGATCGGTGGTGAGCAGGTTATAGACCAGGTGGCGCCCGTGGTCGAGGCCCAGTTGCCACTGGATGGCGCCGGTCATGGCCGCGCCCTGCAGCAGGCAGCCGAGCACATTGCTCCCGCCGGCCGGGCACGGTTGGACATCGGGCCGCACCCACGCCTCCCACGTGAAGCCCTGGCCGGAGCCGACCTGGAAGACCTGGTTGGCGGGCACGTGCACATACGAACTGAAGCCCCGGGTGAACGAGGCGTACTGCAGGGCGTCCTTGCCAACGGTGCCGAGGAAGTACGACGGCGCCACCCCGGCCAGCGGCGGCGCCTCCGCCCCGTTGTAGGCCACGACACGGGACGGTTTGCCGTCGGCCGGGCACACCCAGGCCTCGACGGTCCAGGTCCGGGTGGGTGCGGTGGCCCGACCGGGCTCATCGACGACCACCGCGTTCTGCCCGTCGAAGGACAACGCGGACGGCGGCGCGGCGGCCAACCACCGGCCGTTCGCGCCCTTCGTGATGTCGCAGGAGGCATCGTTCTGCACGATCGCCCTTGCTCCGAGCAGCGGGCCGGCCGGGGGCGCGGCGGCCAGCGCCCGCATCCCGCGGTCGGCCGGCGGCACCGGAGGCGCCGGAGGCGGAGGCGTTCGGCCTTGGAGAACGGCGGCACTGATCGGCTTTTGGGTTTCTTGCAGGCTTCCGTTGGGCGCCGGGTTTATCACGTCGAACAGCAGCGAGAGACCGCGCAGATCCATGGCCGAGGAGACGGTCTGGTTGGGCACGGCCCCCGCTACCTCGCCGGGCGAGATGTAGACGAAGAGGGCATTGAGACCAGACGCTCCTCGCAGGGCGGTTATGAACGAGGCCTGGTCCCGTGGGATGTTGTCCAGCGGGTTGCTGAGCCCCGTGACGGTCACCTTGCAGTGTCCCGGGATGCCGTCGGTCGCGCTGCCCACCGTGATCGTCGGCTTGTGGCCGCCGGCAGCGAACAGCAGGATGGAGCCGGCATCGGTGGCAATGCCGTAGACGCCGGTGCTCGCGCCCGCATCGTAGGCGTACGTGCCGGAGTCGCCGGTCAGGATCGGCGTCAGGTAAGCGGTGTTCGTCGGCACGCCTGTCCAGGTTTGGGCGGCTGTCTGCTGGCCCGGCAGGCTGAAGCCGAGCGTCAGCGTCGCCGTGCCGCCACTCAGCGCGCTGACCTCCGCACTCGCCAGCGTCACGTCCGGACGGTGGGAGACGAGTGACAGATGCGCGGCAGCGTCGGCGTCGCTGGCAAGCGGAAGCCGGGCCATTGCCAGCTTGCCGCCCAGATCGTAGAAGGGAACCGCCCCGGACAGCACGGACGGGTCGCTGGGATCGCCTGACGACTGGCCGTTGAGGATGGCGACGAACGTCAGGGCGTCTCGAGGGACACCGTGCCACATCTCGTCCGGCAAGCCGGAACCGTTGCCGTAGGCGATGGACACCTCACAGAGATCGGCCTGTCCCTGACAATCGGCGACGGCGACGCTGAGCCCGTTCAATGAGGTGCCGGGACGCAGGCCGGTCAGCGGGAAGGTCCCGGACACGCTGCCCGCCGTCCATGGCACTGCGGCCTCGACGCGGGTGAGAACAGGGTCGAACTGGGCCACCAGGAACGGGGACAAGTCGCCGGATTCCGCGGGAAGTCCAGGGAAGTACAGGTGCACCAGACCGTCGGAGCTGTCCAGCAGCGCCGGGGCCCCGGCCGGCTGGGGCTGGCCGAGCAGCACAGAAGTAATCGTCCCTGTACCTGCTGCCAGGACAGCGCCGTCCGGGACGGGGTAACCCCCGTCTTTCGGCGGGTTCGTTGTGAAGACGCCGTTGTTCAGCGTCCCGTCCGCTGGCGCGCACATCGCGCCGGCGGGGTAGGCCGTTATTGTGCCGTCAGCCTGCACGGTGAAGTCATAGACGGCCAGGGCACCGTGCGAGCCGGCGCCCATCTTGACCGGCGCGGTGATCATGAGCCGCGTGATCCGGCGCAGTTTGGCCTTGGTTCCGTCTCCGGCGACCAACTCATCCTGCTCGTGGTACGTGGCAACCGCGACTCCCGCGTACGGAGTCAGCGTCAACGGAGGTCCACTGGCCTGCGCAGCAGCGGGTGTGATCGTGAATGAGAACGCCGTCTCCGGGTTGAGATCGATCCGGCCCGAGGCATCCTGCGGGTAGGACCAGCAGGTCAGCGTGGGGCCCGTTACGGCCACGATGTGCCAGCGCATCGTCTGCGCGTCGGCTGTCGGGGCAAGCGCGACGTCGAAAGCGCCAGCGTTGATCCCGCTGATCCCGGGCAGTTCGATGGTCGGCTCCAGGAATGGCTCGCCGATCAGGTTCCGCGGGCCGAGCGTGTCCCGTGGCCCGGTTGGCACGTCGCGGAGTTCGCTGCGCTGGTACCGGACCTCCCACACGCGACGCATCACCCACGTCGACTCTCCGGAGTCCTGCTGCGCCCTGGCGCCGGGTGCCTGCACGAGGACGAACCGGTCCACATAGAGGCTTCCGTGCGCCGACTGGCGGAAGCAGGAGATGGTGCGACCGTCCGTCACGGCGCGGAACGGGGCGTCAGCAGGCTTGGCAACCGTCGCTGTCTTGTCCACGGTCAGCAGGTCCATGCCGGCGATCCGAATCAGCGGGTACGCGTCGGCGCTGGGCTGGCTGGGCCCGCTCTTTTCCGACTGGCTGGGCTCGGTCATCGGCAGGATGTTCCAGCCCACCCACTCCGACGCCGAGCCGGTTTCCGATCCCGGAACGCGCACGTTGTAATACAACGCGTCCACCACGGCGTTTTTCTCACGCGCAAGCACCACAACGGTGCCCTGGAAGCTGACCGTGACCGCGTCTGCCAGCGGTATCCCGTTGCAATCGGTGGACGGCCACGTCCAATGGTCCTGGCTCGACATCGGTGCTCCTACGCTATTTCTGGGACTTACCGGATGGTCAGCGCGTGTACTGGTTGGACGCGGAGTTCGACCCAGGGCTAGCCCCGGAAGGCGTCAACTGCAGGTAGAGAGTCCAGGTTGCGCCCACGCCCTCGGGCACCCAGCCTCCGGCCATGGTGATGCTGTAACGATCAGAAAAAGGCCCTGATATGAGGGCACGAGCATCCGAGGTCGAGGCGACCGGGAAATTCTGATTGAACCAGATGGCCAGGTTTGTTCCGTCCGGCATCTGGTAGATCACGGCGGACGTCGGTCCGGCCATCGAATCCTCATCGCTCTGCGCAAGGAACGCGAGGACGTCTGATCCCCCGGGCACGGGGACCGGGTATTGGCCCCACTCGCCATAGCCCACAGGCTGCAGTGGGTACTGGACTTCAAGGGTGATGCCGGCATTGTTGCTGATGTAGCACAGAGTCTTGCACCAGATTGTCACGATGCCTCCATTGGGATTGCCGCCGCGAACGCCGGCCGCATTGGTCGTCCTGTCCGGCTCCCGGCTGCCTAGCGGGGATCCAGGCGTTCGCAGGTGCACGAAGGGCGGTCAGGTTCTGATGGTGTCTGAAGCCGAGCACCGGGGACGGCATGGTGAATCGTTCGTCCAACACGACGCCGGAGACTTGGCGGATGTTGGTCACAGAACCAGCACTCGAACGGCAACCGAGGTTGCCAGGAGCGTGAACGCTTCGCCCTGGCCGCGCCGCGGAGGAAGCGTTGACACGACGGACTGCATGGAGCCGATTGTGCGGAAGGCCAGCCGCAGAGACATCACTTGATCGAGTGATGCGCCACCGCGGCTAGCGCAAACCGGTTCGGCACGCCCCGCAGTCATCGCCCCAGTGCGGTTCGGCACGCCGAGTTTGGCGAACACGTGCCGCAGGTGACTGTTGACGGTATGCGGGGAAATGTAGAGCCGCCGGCGCTGGCCTACGACGCGATCCGGGTGACCCGCGACGTCGATGCGATATGCGTCCCGCACGGCGTGGTCATCGAGGAAGCCCGAGCCGTCGCCGACGAGCTAGGCCTGCCGCCGTGGTGGCTCAACGAACAAGCCAGCGTCTACGTCTCCGGGAAGGACGACCCCGGAAAGCGCCGCGTGTTCGACAATCCCGGCCTGCGGGTGATGGTCGCCTCCCCGGATCACATCTTCGCCATGAAGGCCCTCGCCGCACGCGCCCGCGACATCGACGACCTGCGCAGCCTGGCCGCGCTCGGCAGCATCGACTCGGTCGAGAAGGCACTGCAAACCTGCCGCGACTTCTTCCCCCGACGAACACCGTTCACCACGGGCGCTCGGCGTCCTGCAAGAACCGTTCGAATAACCGCCATCGCGGACGCCCAACGGTCACGGCGCGGCAAAGGCGGCGCGAGCCGTCGACCTCTGGCGATGCCACACCTCGCCGCGATCGGCGGACCACGGGTGTCCTGTGCTTTTACGGCAATCGATGTTCATGGTCGCCTCGCGGCAAGGCCGCCCGCGACGGCTACATCAGCGGCGGCACCCGCCACAACCTGGCCTGGGTCGAACCGTTCACCGACTTCGGTGCAGCGACCGAGACCGAGCGGCTGCTGCTGGCCGACGCCCAGACCTCGGGCGGCCTGCTGCTGGCCGGCGAGATCCCGGGCGCCACCGTCGTCGGCGAGCTGCGCCCCGATCCGGCCCGGCGATCATCATCCGGTGACCGGCGCCGTCATGAGGGGCAGGCGACGCCCAGCGACACGTGCACGGTCGTCGTCTCGTTCCCGGCACAAATCTCCAGCGGCACGCACGCGGCCTCGTCGAGGGAGAACCCGCCCGGATAGGCCAGCCACTGGCCGGCGCCCGCCGGCGGCTCCGGGCAGGCCCTCGGGCTGGCAGCAGGAGCAGTGGATGTGTCACTGCGGCGACGCTGCCACCTTCCTGGGGCCTGTCGGCGCGGCTGATCTCGCTCGCTGGCCGCAGGCAGCCGAGGCGATCCGCGCGAGCCTGTCCGCCAGCTGGTCGACCAGCCTGACGGACGGGTTCATGACGCGCCTTGATCGCAACGGGCAGCCGACCGGATACCTGTTCCAATGCCGGGCCTGCCACGAATTCATCGGGACACGCAGACTTCACCTGAGGGTGTCCCTGATTCGGGGGCAGTGGGTGCCCGCCGACCGTGCTTGAATGTCGGACGTGTTGATCGAGAAACCGTGGGGTGTGACCGCCTTTGGGGCGGCGAGCGTGCGGGCAGTCCCCGACCTGGCGCGCGTGCAGGTGTCGGTCATCCGCACCGAAGCGACGCCCGAGGCGGCCTTTGCCGCCACGAGCGGCGGTGTGCACGCCGTTCGTGAAGCGTTGCGCCGGCTGGGACTTGCCGATACCGCGGTCGAGAACTCTCGGCTCGGCTTGCAAAGCCACTGGGACGGCTACGGCGAAAGCCGCAAATTCGTCGGCTACAAGTGCACGTCGTCGTTCGCGATCGAGACGCCCGACATGGAGGGAATCCAGCAACTGCTCGTCGACGTCGTCGCGGCCGGTGCGCACCATGTGGAAAGCGTCGAGTTCGACGTCCGCGCCAAGCCCGAACTACGGGCCCAGGCACGACGCGACGCAGTCGACGCCGCCCGCCGCAAGGCGCAGCTGTACGCCGAGGCGGCGGGCGTCCAACTCGGCGCGGTCGTGCACATCGAAGACGTTGATCCGGAGCGCTTGCGGGAGCAGTACCGCGGACACGGCAGCGGCATGGTTAGTGCTGCGGAGGATCTGGCACCAGGTCACGTCGTCGTCTCAGCAGCCGTGGCGCTCGGTTTCAGCATCGCTCACTGACGCCGAGGGCTGCGATCGCCGCAGTCGAGGAGACACAAGAACGGTGGTGCCCGCTGTCCGGGTCTCGCGACGGTTCTGCCGCGATGGCCGTGAGTGGAGACGTGAAATGAGCTTTGACCTCGTTGTGTGGTACGAGCCGTGGCCGGTGACGGGCGACGAGGCCCGGCACAAGCTCGATGTCGCCTACGCTGGCGATGACACCGGCTTCCTGCCGCATCCAGGGCTGCGACGTTTCCGCGCTGCGCTGCTGGAACGCTACCCGGCGTTGGAGGACCTCGACCCTGACATCGATGCCGGCGTGTGGAGCGTGACGTCCGACGACTCGGATCGCTACATCTCGCTGTGCATGAGCTACTCGGCGCCCGACGACGTGATCACCACGATCCTCGACCTGGCGGCGGCGAACAACCTGATCTGTCTGGATCCGCAGGACAACACCATCTACCTGCCACCGAGCCTCGGACGCATTTCAGGTACAAAACCGAAGACCTGGACATCATCCTGGCTGTCTTCGGCGACTTCGCCCGCGGCGATGACAGCTACCGCGAAGGGGTGGCGTGGGAGAAGTACAGCTGACCAAGCCGTCATCGCCACCGAGGCGCGCATCACAGATTTGAGCGGCAGCGACGTACGGTGGCGCGGTGGATCACCCCTGGCTCGATCGTGCGAAGTCCGGTCCTTCACCGCCTGGCACCGCCACGCCACCCTCGTCACCGCCGCGCACCTGTTCATCACCCTGCTGCGAGGCGACCCAAAAGCGGATGCGCCGGCCTGACCCTCTACCGAACCATCCACGAGCTGCAATACCTGCTCGCGACCTGGACCGGCGCATGCCCGACCTGTCACCAACCCGTGAAACCCTTACCCGCACCAAACATGAACAGACCTAACAAAGCACTACTAGCGCGCCCACAACCTTGGTGGCAGTTCGGTCGCGCGTACCGGCCGGGCGTCGATCAGTCGTCGCGCATCTGACGGCGACAGATCAGGCAGCACCTCCCGCGCCTGCGTCTCCGGCAGCAGATTGAACCAGCGCGCGGCCATCCTGCGCAGCTCGACCACCGACGGCACGCCCAGCATACGCAGCCGGGCCATGCCGCCATCCGGATACACATCCATGCGGACATGGGTGACCTCTGCCGGCGCGGCGATTGCGAAGCGATGCCGGGTGTCCGGTTGCAGACGGGTGACCGGAAGCAACTCGAACCACGCTTCCGGCTCATCGAGTCCGACCTGCCGGGCGTCGACTCCCCTCAGTGCGGCGCGGCCGGGCGCGTTGCCCTTGAAGTGACTCGTGTCCATTTCCGCGAGTTGAATGCGTCCGGGTACGGCGAGCCGGATCATCACCCAGTCATTTCCAGCGTCGCGCCGCCGCGCGGTCTCCCAGCCCTCGCCCATGTCTCTGGCCAAACCGGGCATGAGAAGGTTGTTCGGCGAGCCGTAGAACATGTTGCTGCATTCGACCACCTGGCCGCCGTTCTCCAAGGCCGCGAGGTCGACGAGTGGCATTCCCAGAAGCCGCGGGTCGGCCACCACCTCACCATGCACGCGCAGACGTGCGACACCTCCGTCGGGATAGATCGACAGACGTACGTGCGTGACACGCTGCTGCCCCTCCACCGCGAACGCGTTGAGCGTGTCACCCGCGAGGGCCACTTTGCCCAGCAGCTCGATCCACGGCGCGTCTGCCAGTTCGGCGGCGCTCGGATAGCCCTCGACACCGCATGCCTCGAGCGACGCGTTCGGCGGAAAGTTGCCGGTGAAGTGCGCCGTGTCGATGACCACGCCGCGTACCACGCCGGGAGCTCCGAGCCGTACCACGGCATGATCGTGTCCCGGCTCGCGCCGGCGTCTTGTCTCCCAGCCGTCGTATATCTGGCCCTTGGTTCCGAAGGACTTGGGGTGAAAGTCGGGTGACGCGGGGTCGATGAGGTTGTCCGCGGCGGCGAAGAACTCGTCATTGGCGAATACGACGCTGCCTCCCAGCCGGCGCGAGGCGAGGTCAGGCAACGTGGCGAAGTCGGTCATCCGTCGTCGCCTCGAGATAGCAGCAGACCGTGCGGCTTGCCGCCTACGCGTACGCCGCGCAGCCAGGTTGCCTCGACGACACCATGCAGCCGCTGTCCGCGTACGGCGTCACCGAGTGCCGGTGGTGCAGCCGAGAGGGATCGACGGTGAACGTCTTCTCGGGCGCGAAGGCTACGAGATCTGCGTCGAAGCCCACCGCGATACGACCCTTGCGCCGAAGGCCGACAATTTCGGCCGGCCGCTGCGCCATCCAGCGAGTCACCTCGGCGAGGCCATGCCCGCGAGCACGGGCTTGGGTCCAGACGATGGGCAGGCCGAGTTGCAGCGACGCGATGCCGCCCCAGGCGCCGGCAAAATCACCGAGGTCCGGCAGTTTGAGCTCAGGGACGCACGGCGAATGATCGGAGGCGATTTCGTCGATCAGCCCGGCCGCCAGGCCAGCCCAGAGCGCGTTCCGGTTAGCACTCGACCGGATCGGCGGGCAGCACTTGAATTGGGTGGCGCCATCGGGCACCTCATCGGCCGCGAGCGCCAGGTAGTGCGGACACGTCTCCGCCGTAACGCGTACGCCGTCCTGCTTGGCCTGCTCGATCATGTCAAGCGCATCGGCGCATGAAAGGTGCAGGATATGCACGCGGGCGCCGGTGCGCCGGGCCGCGTCGATGACGTTGACAATCGCGCGCATCTCCGCGGCAGGCGGCCGCGATGCCAGGAAGTCGGCGTAGCGGCGTGAGGCGTGCGTTTTCCGAATCTCGTGTGGATCCTCGGCATGCACCAAGAACAGGGCGTCCACCGTCGACAGTGCCGTGCAGAGCTGGTCGACGGAGAGCGGCGGGAATTCGGGCACGCCCGAGTCGACCAGGAAGCATTTGAGGCCGAAGACCCCGGCCCTGGTCAGGTCGTCGAGAAAGTTGAGATTGCCGGGCACCGCACCGCCCCAGAAGCCCACGTCCACATGGCATTGTCCGGAGGCGGCATGTCGCTTGGCCGCGAGCGCCGCAGCCGAAACCGTGGGCGGCAGGCTGTTCAGTGGCATGTCGATGATCGTGGTGACCCCCCCGGCCGCCGCGGCCCGGGTCGCCGTCGCGAACCCCTCCCAGTCGGTACGGCCAGGCTCGTTCACGTGCACGTGCGGGTCGACCAGTCCCGGCAACAGTGCCAGGTCACCGAGATCCTGCCCGTGCGAGGCGTAGTCCTCGATCGCCGCGATCCGTCCGTCGCGGACGCGTACCGTGGCCGGCTTGACTCCGTACGGGGTCACCACTCGCTGGGAGCGCAGCACCAGTTCGTCGACGGCGGTCACCGCGGTTCCCACACCGTCGAGGGCAGGCCGACCTCGTCCTCGTCCAATGCGCCGCAGTCCCGGCCGCGCCGCAGGAATCCGATCAGTGCCCGCGCCGTCGCGGGTTCGTCCAACACGCCCGCGGCCAAAGCCTCGCTCGCAGCGCGGGAGCCGAGCGTGCCGCGAGATCCGCCGGCGCCGTCCAATCCGAGGTAGGCGGCCAGGCGTGTGCTCGCCGCGGCACATCCGTCGCGATAGAAGCCGTACGTCGCGGCGTACCGCGTGGGCAGCTGGCCGGGGTGTAGATCCCAGCCCTGGTAGAAGCCCCGCTCAAGGGAGCGCCGGACCAGCCGCGTGTGCAACTCCCAGGCTGCGTGCACGGCAGCGCTATCACCGACAGGAAGCACATTGGTCGAGCCGTCTGAGAGCCGTACCCCCGTGCCGGCGGCAGCGACCTGCATCACCGCCTTCGCGTGATCTGCGGCGGGGTGCCGCATGCTCTGATAACCGGCAGCGATCCCACAGGCGGCGGTGTAGTCGTAGGTGCCGAAGTGCAGACCTGTGAGCCGACCTTCAGCGGCTCGGATGAGACGCGCCACGGTGGCGGCGCCGTCCGCGCCGAGCACCGCCGCAGGCGTCTCCACCTGCACCTCGAACCGGAGCCGTTCGGCCGGCAGCCCGTGTGCCTGCTCCAATGCGGCACACAGCACGCACATGGCGATCACCTGTTCCGGAGCGCTCACCTTGGGGAGCGTCACCACGAAGCCTTCTGGCGGCGTACCCAGCGCGTCGAGAAACACATCGAGAGTTCGCACCGCGCGCCGGCGCGTGGCGCCCTCCAGGCTCTTGCAGCGGATCCCGAGGAACGGCGGCATCGGCCCGACACGCATGGCCTCGGCCGCGGCTCGGGCATCAGCGTCCTCGCGTGCGTCGTCGCGTACCCCGTACCCGTCCTCGAAGTCGATGCGCAGATCTTCGATCGGCTCGCGGCGCAGCTTTTCGAGCACCCTCTCGCGCAATGACTCCCGGAACGGCAGGGGCGGGTGCGCACGTAACGCGCCTATGGCCCCCTCACTCCAGTCGCCGACCAACTCGGCGCGGAACCGGTCCGCAGGCACGTACACCGTGTGCACTGGTTGCCGGCCCTCTGTTTCGCCCGGATAGGTACGCCGCAACATGTCGTCGGTGTCGTCGAGCCGCCGGTCCAGCTCCTGGTAGACATCCTCGGAGAGCATCAGTCCGCCACGATGTGCTCGGGGCGCACCGGAACGCGGTTGAGCGGCCGACCGGTCGCGGCTCGGATTGCCGCGACGACGGCAGGCGTCGACGAAATAGCCGGTGGCTCGCCCACACCGCGCAAGCCGTACGGAGCGTGTGGATCGCCGAGCTCCAGCACGTCCACGTGCATCGGCGGCACGTCCAGGATGGTCGGTATCAGGTAGTCCGTGAACGACGGGTTCTGCAACTCGCCGCCGGTCATCTGGATCTCTTCCATCAGCGCCAGGCCCAGGCCCTGGGCCGTGCCGCCGTGGATCTGGCCCAGCACAGCCTGCGGGTTGACCGCCTTGCCGACATCCTGTGCCGTGGCGACCTCGACCACCCGCACGAGTCCCAGTTCGGTGTCCACGTCAACGGTCGCTCGGTGCGCGGCGAATGCGTACTGCACGTGCGCGTTGCCCTGGCCGGCGACCGGATCGAGCGCATCGGTGGGGCGATGCCGCCACTCCACGGTCTCCTCAACCGCGCCGTCGCGGAGCACATCGGCAAGGTCGGCCAGCGGATCCCCGGCGTCGTTGACGATCGTGCCCGCGACCAGCCGGGCGCCGCCTGCGCGGGACAGTACGCGGTCGCGAACGGCGATGCACGCGGCTCGCACGGCGCCGCCTGTCATGTACGTCTGGCGCGATGCCGAGGTGGAACCCGCGCTGCCCACGCTGGTGTCGGCGACCGCCACGGTCACCTGGTCGACGCCGAGCTCAGTCCGCGCGATCTGCGCCTGAACGGTGACGAGTCCCTGCCCCACCTCGGCTGCCGCGGTGTGCACCACGACCGCCGGCGATCCGCCGACCAGATGCAGCCGCACGCGTGCGGTGGCGTAATCGTCGAAGCCCTCCGAGAAGCCGACGTTCTTGATGCTCACCCCGTATCCGACGCCGCGGACGAGGCCCTCGCCGTGCGTTGTATTCGACACCCCGCCCGGCATTTGGCGCAGGTCGTCGGTGGCCGGCTTGGGCACGGGCGCGGACGCGACCAGCCGCAGCAGCTGTGCCACCGGGGCAGGGCCTTCCACGACCTGTCCGGTCGGCATCGTGTCGCCGGTTTCAAGGGCATTGCGGATGCGCAGCTCCACCGGGTCCATACCGAGCGCCGCGGCTAGGCGGTCCATGGTCGACTCGTAGCCGAAACATACCTGCACGGCGCCGAATCCCCGCATGGCGCCGCACGGTGGATTGTTGGTGTACGCGACGTACGAGTCCATCACGACGTTCGGCACACGATACGGTCCGATGCCGAGCGTCGCGGCGTTCGCACATACCGCGGTGGAGCTGGATGCGTACGCTCCCCCATCGAGCACGACACGCGCGCGCACATAAACCAGCTCGCCATCGCGTCGTGCGCCCATTTCATAGCGCATTTTCGCGGGGTGCCTGTGCACGTGCCCGAAGAACGACTCCTCCCGCCCGTACACCATCTTCACCGGCCGCCCGGTGCGCAGCGCCAGCATCGACGCATGGACCTGCATGGACAGGTCCTCGCGGGCCCCGAACGCACCGCCCACTCCGGCAAGGCTGAGACGCACTTTCTCCGGGGGCAGTCCGAGGCACGCGGCGACCTGCTTCTGGTCGACATGAAGCCACTGGGTGGCGATGTAGAGGTCGACCCCGCCGTCCTCGGCGGGCATCGCCAGCCCCGATTCCGGGCCGAGGAGTGCCTGATCCTGCATGCCGACTTCATACTCTCCCGACACCACGACCTCGGCCGGCACGTTTGGATCGCCGCGCCGCACCGGCACATGGCGCAGCAGGTTGCCATTCGGGTGTAGCGCAACCGCATCCGGGCCTAGTGCTTCCTCCGCGTCGACGACGGGCGTCAGCACCTCGTACTTCACCCGGATGCGGTCGGCTGCGCGGCGTGCGGTCTCAGGATGGTCGGCCGCCACGATCGCCACGGGCTCGCCCTGGTAGCGCACCTCGCTCATGGCGAGCACGGGTTGGTCGGAGATCTCGAGACCATAGTGCTTCGCGCCGGGTACGTCCTCGTGCGTCAGTACCGCGTAGACGCCCGGCATCGCAACCGCGCCCGCCAGATCGAGACCGTGGATCCGGGCCCGCGGATGTGGGCTGCGCAGTGTGGCACCCCACAACAGGTTGCGGGCCCACAGGTCCGATGAGTACGCGAACTCCCCGGTGACCTTGAGCGTGCCGTCCGGCCGTACGGCATCCTCACCCACCACGCCGCGCACTGTGGCCTGTCGCGTCCGGCTCTCCGGTGTCGTCGTTGTCATGTCGGTACCGTCCCGGCCAACCGGCGCGCGGCGCTCCGGGCGCGCCGGATCAGATCCGCCTCCGTGACGTTCACCAACGCGCCCTCTTCGACAATGGGCGCTCCCCCGACGAGCAACAGCTCGACATCGGCGGGCGGACCCAGGACCAGCGCCGCTACCGGATCCTCGATGTCGTGGTGGCCCAGCCCGTCCAGTCGCCACACGGTCAGGTCCGCGAGCTTGCCCGGCTCCAGCGAGCCGAGCTCGTCGTCCCTGCCCAGGCACTGCGCACCGCCCACGGTGCCGAGAGCGAGCGCCTCCCGAGCCGACAAGGCGGCCGGGCCACTTCGCAGCCGTGCGGCGTAGAGAGCCTGGTGCATCTCCGCCCCGAGCTGCCCGGCCTCCTGCGACGCGGCTCCGTCGACACCAAGACCCACCGGAACGTGGGCGTCGAGCAGATCGCGCACGGGTGCGATGCCAGCGCCGAGTCGGGCGTTGGAGCTTGGGCAGTGCGCCACGCCGGTGCGAGTCTGACCGAGGCGAGCGATTTCGCTGGACGCGAGGTGGACACCGTGTGCGAGCCACACGTCGTCTCCCAGGAAGTCGAGCCGCTCCGCGTACTGCGCCGGGGTGCATTTGTGCTCGCGCAGACAGTACAAGGACTCCTCGTGCGTCTCGGCAAGGTGGGTGTGAAGTCGCACCCGGGCGGCTCGTGCCAGTGCCGCGGATTCACGCATCAGTTCGGGGGTGACGGAGAAGGGCGAGCATGGTCCGACCGCGATACGCAGCATCGAGCCGGGTGACGGGTCGTGGTATCGGTCGATGGCGTCCTGCGTCGCGGCGAGGGCCTCGTCCGTCTTCTCCACCAAGTCGTCCGGCGGTAAGCCACCCGCGGAAACGCCGAGGTCCATCGAGCCTCGGGCGGGGTGGAAGCGTACGCCCACCCGCATCGCGGCATCGATGGTCGCGGCGAAGAGATCGCCCCGGCCGCGTGGGAACACGTAGTGATGATCGGTGCTCGTGGTGCAGCCGGAGAGGGCGAGCCAGCCCAGACCGGCGGCCGCCGCCGCACCGACGACGTCCTCGTCGATGCCGGCCCAGATCGGGTAGAGCTCGGTCAGCCAGCCGAACAGGTCGTGCTGCTGAGCAAGCCCTCTCGTCGCCCGCTGGTAGAGGTGATGATGCGTGTTGACCAGGCCCGGGGTGACCAAGCAGCCGGAGGCGTCGACGTGGCGCACAGGTTCCGGGAACGCCGGTGCCGGCCCCGGACCGACCGCCGCGATCCGGTCCCCGTCGACGACCACATGTCCTGAGCGGTACTCGGTCCCGTTCGCATCCACGGAGGCGACTGCACCACCCTCGATGATGATCATGACGTCACCCGGGATGAGGCCAGTCGCACCGCGTCGAGAATCTTCTCGTATCCGGTGCATCGGCACAGGTTGCCGGCCAGCGCCTCGCGAACGTCCGCCTCGCTCGGCCCGGGATTGCGGTTCAGTAGATCGTGCACGGCGACTATGAGGCCGGGCGTGCAGAATCCGCACTGGACAGCACCCGCCTCGACGAATGCCGCCTGGACCGGATGCAAGCCGCCGCCTGTGGCCAGTCCCTCGACCGTGCCGACCCGACGACCGTTGGCTTGCCCGGCGGCGACCAAGCACGCGCAGACCACGATCCCATCCAGGTACACCGTGCAGGAGCCGCACTCCCCCTGCTCGCAGGCATTCTTGGAGCCGGGCATCCCGAAGCGTTCGCGCAGCACGTAGAGCAGGCTCTCCCCCGGCCAGACCCCGTCAGCTTCGCGGAGTTGCCCGTTCACGGTGCAGGTCACGCGCATTGGTAATCCCTCCACGCCCAGGTAAGCGTGCGCTGTGCCAGAACCGCGAGGGCACGCCTGCGGTAGTCCGCGCTGCCCCGTACGTCATCGATGGGTGACGCGGCGGCCGCTACCAGTTGACCGAATCTGCGCGTCATCGATTCCGGCAACGCCGCACCGGACTGCCAGGGCAGCTCGGTCGCGGCCATGACTTCGGCCGCGACGGCTCGGCGTGGAGTGGGTGCCGCGGAACCAATTCCGGTGCCGACGCGCTGACGCGCCGCGTCCAACGCAACCGCGAATGAGCACACCGCGATCACCATCGCGTTGCGGGTGCCGACCTTCGCGAACTGCTGTGGGCCGGTGGCCGATTCGACGAGAACAGCCGCGATCAGCTCGTCTGCAGCCAGCACATTGCGCTTGGGTCCGGTGAAGAACTCCGGCAACGGCACTCGGCGGACACCCCGCACCGAAGCGAGTTCGACGAGCGCGTCGCAGGCAAGCAGCGGCGGGTGTGCGTCGCCGGCCGGCGAGGCCGACCCGAGATTGCCGCCCACGGTGCCCCGGTTGCGGATCTGCGGAGACCCCACTGTCCGCGAGGCCATGGCGAGCCCGGGCAGTTGCGCGCCGAGCGCCTCGATGATCTTCTGGTACGTGACACCAGCGCCGATCCGCAGATGTGCGCCGTCCTTGTCCCAGTCCGCGAGCGACGCGACCCGAGTGAGGTCGAGTAGTGCCTCGGGACGGCCGCGATCAAAGTTGAGATCGACCATCACGTCGGTGCCACCGAAGATCGGCAGGGCGTTCGGTCGTTCCGCTTTGGCCGCGAGCGCGTCATCCCAAGTGGCCGGTTGCAGGAAATCCATGCTCACCACCAGGCCAGCCCCGGCGCGGGCGCGTCGTCGCGGAGTGCCGTGCCTTCGATCACCCCGTACGGCCGATCCGCAGCCACGAAGACCTCGTTCGGGTTGTCCAGACCGAATGGCGTCAAATCGACAAGCAGGTGATGCTTGTTCGGCAGGATAAGCCGTACTTCAACGACCTCTGGTCGCTTTTCCAGCACCCGGAGCCCCATCTGATACAGGGTCTGCTGCAAAGATGCGCTGTACGTGTCGACGAATGCTTCGATGAGTGCGGCACGCATTCCGGCGTGCGAATCCGACCAGTCATCGGGCGATTCCCCGAACCGCCAGGTGGCCGAGACGGCGGTGGCCAAGATCCGGTCCCGCGTCTCAGGCAGCGTCGTGTACTCATCCTTGACATAGCCGCGGAACTCGGAATCGGTGGAGTTGAGCAGCACCAGATTCTTCAGGCCGCCCACGACCCAGGAGTTCCGCCCGTCGTAGGTCGTAACGGCCGTGCGAATCTCGCCGCCTTCGCGCGCGAACGAGTGCGGACCGAGTCGGGTCCACCCGTACTCTTCGATGCTGACTCGGGCCGCGTCGATGCTCGGCAGCGAGTCGACGAAGTGTCGCGCGAGGCGCAGCCCGAACTCCTCGATGTGTGCGACGCCGTGACGCTTGGCGAATGCGAACACGGTGTTCTTCATGGAGTCGGTGGGCAATACGGTGGCGTTGTCTCCGGCCAGGTACGCGGCGTCGAGGTCGCCGCGCAACGCCACGCTCACATTGAGATCCCGCAGCGCATGCCGACCACCGTCACGGTGCACCCAAACGAGACGGGTCCCCGCCTTGCCGTATTCGTTGGCGCCGAGCACCACACCCATCTCAGCTCACCTCACGTGCCCCGGTATGTGGTGTAGCCGAACGGGCTGAGCAGCAGCGGCACGTGATAGTGGCGGTTCGGCTCGAGCACCTCGAAATCGACCACAACCTCGGGGAAGAACGCCCCACCCGTCTCAAACACCATCCGGTACCGGCCTGCGCGCCAGTCCGACATCGGCACCCAGTCGCGTAGGCGCCCGTCGTCGTCCGTGGTTCCGTCGGCTACCGGCACCCAGCGATCGCCGGCAAGGCGCTGCAGGCTGACCGGCACGCCCACCGCGGGCTCGCCGCGCGCGGTGTCCAGCACGTGCGTCGAAAGGCTCATCGCGCGACCGCCTCATCGGCTTCCAGCAGCAGCCGCAGGCGCCGCGTGGCAATCTTCGCGAGTTCTTCGCGAACGATCTGGTGCTCGACGGCCTCGTCGTTGCCGAGCCGCGCCCGGGCGATGTCGAGCATCTCGTCCCCGCTCTTGCCGCTTGCGAAGATCAGCAGGACGTGCCCGAACCGCTCTTCGTAGGCCTTGTTCACCTGGGCGAGCGCGGAGCGCATCCGATCGTCGTCACGGTCAACTCCCGCCTGCTCCCGCCGCGACCAGGCAGCTTCTCGGCGCTGACCCGCCGGTCGTGCGCCGATTCTCGGATGTGCCGCCAACACGAGCGACAGCTGCGGCCACGACAGCCGCGCCAGCGCCGTACTGGCCGCCCCGGTCACGGCGGCCACGTCCGGGTACGGCCGTCCTCCAGCCACGGCGCGCGCCCACACGGGCGACGCGCAGCAGGCCAACAATTCCTCCTCGGCGATTCCCGCAGGGAGGCTGTTGAACCGGGACAGCGCCGAAACGCTCATGTTTTGAGTAGAACAGCCCACGGGTGCGCGGCATATTGGTTTGCGATCCAAACCAGAACAAGTCAGGCGTATGGTCTTTGTAGGTTCCTCCAAGAGGCGGCGAGATGCGACTACGTGAGGTGCTTGACCTGCCTGAGTTACGGCTCGCCGTGCTCTACGGCACCGACGAAGACCTCGATCGGACCGTCCAGCGGGTATACACGACGGATCTACTCGACCCCAGCCGCTACCTATCCGGCAGCGAGTTGATCCTCACCGGGCTCGTCTGGCGGCGCGACCCTGGCGATTCAGAATTATTCGCGTCGAACCTCGCCAAAATCGGAGTTGCCGCTGTCTGCGCTGGTGAGGCTGCGCTCGGTCAGGTCCCATCCGACCTCGTCGATGCCTGCCGCCGCCACCGACTACCGCTGCTGCGAGTTCCAGTCGAAGTGTCCTTCCAGGCCATCACGGATCAAGTGAGCCAGTCGATCATGTCGCAGCGGGCCAGTGGGCTGGCTGCATTGCTCGGTCGTCAGCGAGGGCTGGTCTCGGCGATGGCGCGCGGCGTGCGACTGGCCGATCTGCTCCCCCCGATCGCCAACGAACTGGGGGTTTCGTGCTGGGTCTGCTCGACCACGGGAAGAGTGCTTGCCAGGACCGGGTCCCCGTCAGACATCGCCATAGAGCACTTGATCAGTGTGTTCCTCCAGGCCGACCGCCTGCCGAGCCTCGCCGAGGTTGACGGACGCGAAGTTCTTCTGCTGCCGGTAGTGGGCCGCCCGGAACACCGTCTTACCGCGTGGTGCCTGGTGTGCGAAGGGCAAATCGCGTCGGAGCCGCCGCGTGCCGAGGCTGCGGATGAGCTACTCAGCCTCGTAACTCTGGAACGGACACGGCTTGACCAAGTGCGCCGAGCGGAGCGTCGAGCCGCCGACGAACTTATGCGCGTGCTCACCGGCCCGAGCGAGCAGTCCGATCTGCGCGCGGCGCTTCGCGCCTGCCGGCTCTCCCCGGACGCTACGCATCTCGTGGCAATGGCCAGCGTCGTTGACGGCGATCCCGCTTCGGCCACGAAGCTGGCGACGTACCTTCTCGACGACCTGGTCCGTCCGCTATCCGCTCGCACTGTGGCCGGTCGGATCCCGGATGGAGCGATGGCAGTGCTCACGACGAAGCCGGAAGCTGCCACTGAGACGATCGAAGCCCTCCGCACCGCGGCCGGCTCCGTGGCTCCCGGCCTGCACGGCCAGCGGCTCGCGATCGGGGTCAGCGGCATCGCGAATGGTGCCCGTGCATTGCCCGGCGCCGCAGAGCAGGCACGCCATACCCATCACGCGGCGAGCCGTCTCGCCGAGCCGGTCTCGGTCGTGTCAAGTGTGGATGTGGCTTCGCATGTCTTGCTGCTGGCCAGCGTCGGAGCCGACTCTCGGCAATCGTTTCGCGGCCTGCTACTTGGCCCACTGATCGAGTACGACCGAGCTCACCACGCGAATCTGGTACGCACACTTGACGCGTTCCTGCGGAGTTCCGGGTCGTGGCAGCGGTGCGCCGCCGAGATGCACGTCCACGTCAACACGCTTCGATATCGGCTGGAGCGCGTCGAACAGCTCACTGGCCGGGACTTGAGCCGCTTCGAGGACCGAGTCGACTTCTTCCTCGCATTGCGGCTGCCGGCCTGATGCATCTCGATCGTCTTACGCCGGGCTCCTCGATGCCGGCGTCGACGCCTCCACCGGGTCAATCGGCGACGCCTTCGATAACGCCGTTGCGGAGACCACGATCGGCTTGCGCTCCACGCCCAGGAACTCGGCCAGCCGCGCCGCTTCCGTGGTGATCTTGTCACGCACGCCGTCCGCGAGCGGGCGGACGGTTCGAGTTCAACCGTGAGAGCCCCACCTCGATCGATCATGTGCCGCCACACGCCCTCGATCCGGCCACCGACGATCCGGCCACCGACGAGTATCACCGGCGAGATCCAGCCCTGCGGGCGGAACACCCGGGCCTGATGCGCCGCATCGAGCGACGGTGCGTGCCGGGCCGCCCCGATCACCCACGGATCGAAGCCGGGCAGCAGCACGACCCGCTCATCAGCGCGGGCTGCGGATATCGCCGGCAGGGCATCGGCCAGCACCCAGGCGCGGCGGCCGTCGACCTCGACCTCCACCGCCTCGTCACCGAGCCGGGCGATCATCCGGGCACCGATGGTGGGACGTGGCGGCCCGAGCCGCCACCGGGTCAGGTCCTCGGCCGTCGCCGGCGCGTACGACGCCAGGAACCGGCGGGTCACCTCGCGGAGCGCATCGTCCGGATCGACCGGCGCGGAGCCTCCGCCCGCACCCAGGACCGTGGATTGGTGAACGTCACGTTGCCGCCCTCGCCCGGGCCGAAACAGATCAAGCCACGGAACGACGCGGCCTTCAGGTACGAGCCCTGTCCCAACTGTGCCGTACGTACTGTCCGTACGTGGCAGATCCCGTGATCTTCTCCACCCGCGCGGAGAGCTGCTGGCGGGTCAGCACCTACTAGGACGACCCCGGTCCGGTTGGCCGGCTGGTTCGGCAGGAACAGCCAGGCCAGGACGAACATCACCGCCGGATCGATGATCCAGTTGAGCAGCAGCGAGACGGTCATCATCCGCCGGTCGGCGGTGATCCGGCCGATCTCGGTGTAGCGGACCTTGGCCAGCACGGGGTACATCATCAGCAGCAGCCCCAGACAGCCGGGCCATCACTGGCTGTGGATGGGGGACGCCCCCGGCCTGGCGTGTACCGGCGCTGGTCATCGCGGCACCTCCGCTGTGTCGTCGCAGTCCGGCCCGCAGCGCACCGTGGTGACATGCTCGCCCGGTGGAGGCACCCCTGCCGCGGATACCTGCGCCCACAGGGCGGCAACCCCGTCACCGTCGAGGCGCTAGTCGACCCACCGGCCCCGTCGGGTCGCCGTGACCAGCCCCGCCTCGCGCAGCACTCGGAGGTGATAGGAGAGACGATGCAGGCGGGAACATCTTCGGGTTCCAGGAACGGCAGACCCCAGGACGCGGCTCGGCAATGCCCTGCCGCCCGGTCACGTGCCGGGGCTGGGCGGGGGCGCATCAGCCCGGCCCGTGATCCTCTCCGTCGGGGCGTGCCGGGGAAGGCTCGGGAAGCGGGCTGGCTATGACCCGGCCGTGGACGTCGCAGGCGGCGGCCAGGGTGTTGTACACGGTCCCGTAACGGCGCAGGTTGCGGTGCAGCAGGTCGATGCGCCGCTGCGGCTCCCCGGTGGCCAGCCGCAGCTTGTAGGTGATCTCGGTGAACTTCGGCGGGGTGTCCTGGCGGCGGGCGACCACGTCGACCTCGGCCCGCTCGTAGGAGAACGACAGGAACTGCCCGGCCCGGGCGAGGTTCTTCAGCAGGCAGGCAGCAAACGCGGCCGCCAGTAGCTCCGCCGGGCCGGGCAGCCCGGACGGCGCGTTCCCCCAGCTCGCGTCGAACGTGATCGTCTCAGTTCCGGCGTCGGCGTGCGCCGCGCCGGATGCGCCCACCCGGGCCCGCACCCGGTAGGTGTCAGGCGGCCGCGCCCGCACCGAGGGTCCCTCTGCCCCGCCCGCGGCCGGGGCTGCCACGGCCTCCCCGTACCCGCGGCCGGCTTCCGGATCGCTCACCAGTGCCCTCCTCGCCTGCCGGGCCCGTACGTTCCTCAGCCGGACCGGCCTCTCGTCGGCTCATCCGGGTGCGCTCCCGCACTGTGCAGTCTGCGTGCTCTGCTTTCAGGCACGGCAGGACCGGAAGCCACCACGCTCAGGGGCCAAAGGCCCGGCACCCGCGCGGCCGACCGGGGTGCCGCTCAGGTGCCGCCCGGCAGCGGGTCGCCGGGGCGGGGCCGGATCGCATACCACAGGGCCTCGGACACGCCGGGGAAGACGAACTGCGCGTCCGCCGGCGCTGGCTGGTGGTCATTCCGGCCGCAGACGGTGACCCCATGACGGCCGTGGACTGGTCCCGCTGGGCGGTCGTGCTACTCAACCGGACTGCCTCACCCGGGGTCTGGTCGAACCGGTCATGACCTGGGTCAACGAGGACGTCGTCGTCGACCGACGCACCGTCACCCCCACCGAACAGCAGATCTTCGCTGGGACCGCATCGCCACCGCATGGCAGATGCTCGCCCTCCTCGGCATCTCGCTGGCCGACCTGCAGACCACCGTCGATCAGCGCTCGTACACGCCGACCTTCGCCGAATATCTGCCCCGCGTCGCGGCCAGGCCAGCCCGGGCACCCGCCGCACCGACGGCAGCTACTGGGCGCGCATGGCCGTCGCCTGGGGCGACCGGCGCTTTGACGACATCGCCGCCACCGACATCGAGGCCCACCAGCGCGAGATCACCGCCCGCGCCCGGACCCGCCGCACCAGCCGCACCAGCCGCACCAGACGCGGCGGCCGGCGCGCCGGTGAGCTGCTGATCGCCGCCGCCCGCGCGGTCTACAACCGCGCCATCGCCGACGGGCTGATCGCGTCGCCGAGCCACGCCGCTTTCCCAGCTGTTTATTCCTCGACGGGCAGCACGACCTCGTTTCGCCGCAGGAACCATGGCGTCCACGGCGGGTTGAAACGCGCGTACCGGATGGGGCCGGCCGGTCGCAGCCCCGCGCCGATGACGGCCTTGTTCAACGCCGCTCCCCGTTCGGCGAATGCCGTGCGTGTCCAGCGCCCGGAAAACCGCACCGCCGCCGCCAACTCTTCCGGGACCTGCCGCGTATGTATCCGAGTGTCCGTCGGCGCTGGCAGCGACTGGGCGGTGAGGTCGGCCGGCATCACGAACCGAACCAGATAGCTGCCGGGTCGGTCGCCCTCCAGTTGTACGACCGAGGCCGTCACGTCAGTCTTCTGCGAGCCCGCCACCTCCTGGGTGACCGGCGCGGTCATCGCGATCCGCCGGCGCTCGCGGTTGCCGCCGTTGATGAAGCCCGCCAGTGGGCGGAACGCGCGGTTGGCCGCCTTTTCGAACGTGCCGTCCACCTCGATCTCGGCCACCAGGTGTGCCGGGTACCGTCGCACCTCGAACCCAGGACGGCGATCCACCACCTCGTACGGCTGCTGCTCGGTCATCTCCGCTCCTGCACGGACACAAGGGTGACGGCATGCCTACTGCGCTGCGCATTCGCCCCGGGCCCTGCCACCAACCTAACGTTTGGCTGACCCGCCAACGCAACAAACGCCGCCGGCATCAGAACTCTCTCTCGAACGCCGCGTCGGCGTGGCGATGTGTGGCGAGAACAGGGGCGTGGTCACCGTTGACGCTCGGGATGCGTACGTCAACCGGGGCGACAGGCGGCTTGGCGGGTTGCGCCTTTCCGGATGCGTCGACGCCTGCGTGCCGCCCAGCGACTTGTCGCCAGCTGAGCCGATCGCGTACACGATCGTCGAGGTTCCCGCCGTCAGGTCACGGGTTGCCGGGCCGATCACGACATTGGGGGTGCCAGCCAACACGACATCGGCTTTGTACGTGTCGGCGGGTACCACGGCGGACGCCTCAGTTCGCGGGCCTTCGACCCGGGTCCGCCCAGCGACTCGATCTTGCGAGCAGCGTCATTTGACACGACAACGTCGTTCTGGAGGGCTCTAGTGAATAGGACTGGCCGGCAAGACGGCAGCTGGTGGCCACTCGCGACCGAGCGTCGGCCATCGCGAACACACGGACGCCTGCCGGAGACCGCAGCGCTCGCCCCGGACCGGCATCCGATCGCGCCAGCACACGCAAGGCAGCCCGAACCCGCGCAAGCCACATCGCCGGCGGCGACGCTAGGCCAGCCGATCCGGGCGTTAACCGCAACGGGCATGGGGGTTCACACCGGCGCGGCGCGGCTCATGGCCGGTCCACCCGCGGGCACACAGTTCGTCAGTTCGCCTCTGGCCACGGTCGGCTTGACCTATCTTTCACTTCGCCTGGTCACTGCAGTCGGCCGGCCTCCCCGGGGAGTCTGGAGCCGGACCGCCCGCGCGTGCGGACGAGGCTGGCGACGATGGAGACCGCGACGGTCACGATGATCACGCCGAGGGTGATCGGGATGGGCAGCTTGCCCACCGGGGTCTCGGACAGGATCAGCTTCACGCCGGCGAATCCGAGCAACAGCGCAAGGCCGTAGTGCAGGTAGACGAAACGCCGCATCAGTCCCGCAAGCAGGAAATACAGGCTGCGCAGGCCGAGCACGGCGAACGCGTTGGCGGTCCAGACGATGAAGGTGTTCGTCGTGATGGCAAGGATCGTCGCGACCGAGTCGATCGCGAAGACGAGGTCGGTGGCCTCAACCGCGATAAGTGCCACGAAGAGCAGCGTGGCCACACGCTTGCCGTCGGCCCGAGTGAAGAACCGGTCGCCGTGATAGCGCGAGTCGGTCGGCACCACCCGGCGGACGAGCCGCACGAACAGGCTGCGCTCTGGGTGGATCTCCTCGTCATGCTTGAACGCCATCTTGTAGCCGGTGTAGACGAGAAACGCGCCGAACACGTACGCGATCCAGAAGAACGCATCGAGCAGGCCAACGCCAATGAATATGAGCGCCAGCCGGAAAGCCAGGGCGCCGATTACACCCCAGAACAACACCTTGTGCTGGAAAGCGGCCGGCACGGCGAACGCGCTGAACACCATGGCGAAGATGAACACGTTGTCGATCGACAAGGCCTTTTCGATGAGGTATCCCGCGTAGTAGGTCTCGGAAGCGCCGCCGCCCTGCCAGACCCATAACACGGCACCGAATGCGAGCCCGGCGGCAATCCAGACCGTTGACCACACGGCCGCCTCTTTGAAGCCGATGACGTGGCTATCGCGATGCAGGAGCAAGTCGACCACCAGCATGGCGGCGATGACCAAGGTGACCGCGATCCAGGCCCAGCCGGGCGCGGAGAAGGCAACGTCGCTCACGGTCGGCTCCCGTCATGTCCAGAGGGTTCGGCTGGGCCGGTAAGCCGGCTGGCGGCCACGACTGGCCCGCCGTCGAGCAACAATGCACCGATGGCGACGGCGATTTCACGCTGTGCGCCCGGGCCGGCGATTGCTAGCCGTTGGGTGAGTGCGAGACGCCGCAACGCTGGCGCCGCCACAGCCAGGCGGTCCTCCATGGTCGCGGCGAGCACCACCACGTCAGGCCGAAGCGTCTCGGAGGCTTCCGCCAACGTCTCCACCGGGATGTCCGCGCCGAGGAAGGTGGTCCGCCAGCCGCCGCGGCCCAGGACGATGCCGAAACCGATGAGAGCTATGTCGTGGCGCTCGTCGGGCCCGCACGCAAGGATCGCCCGCAGTCCTCTGCCCAACGCGCCGAGCCGGGCCAGAGCCAGCAGCCGCTCGCGTATCAGATTGCTGGCGAAGTGCTCTTGCGCGACACTGGCCTCGCCGCGATGCCAGCCGTCGCCGATCTGGACGAGGCACGGCAGCATCACCTCTTCCAGCACGGTGTCGAAGCTGAACTCGGCATGCATCCGGTCGATGATGTGATGAGCGAGATCGTCGTGGAAGCCGGTCAGCGCGGCCTCCAAGTCGTCGCGGGCCTGGGCGGAGGCGTCCGATCGCGTGCGCAGCTCGGCTGCTCGCTTCTCTTCCGGCACCATGCGGGTCAACGCCAACTTGGCCGCTTGCGACGCCGGGAAACCCCGGTCCATCTCCTCGATCATGGCCCGGACCGTCATCTCGTCGCGATGCGAGTAGAGCCGGAAGCCGCCGGGCGAGCGCTGCGGGCGCAGCAGGCCGTACCGGCGTTCCCAGGCCCCGCAGCGCGTCCACGCTCGCGCCGGTTCGCCGTGCCAGGTCCCCGATCTGGACGAGGCCCTCGGACGCCGGCGGCCCAGGTCGTTCGTAACTCATTCGCCGCTTCCAACCCGATATGTCTGGACATATAGTGGACGCGTTGTCGAGAGTACGCCTACGGTTGAGGTAAGTTCCAAGTCATCCGAGGGAGCAAAGATGGCGACGATCACCTCATCAGGCGGGACGGCAGCCGGCGCTGCAGGTGGCCAGATCTCGTTTCGCGGCTTGCGCCGCTACAACTTGATCGCGGCGACCGTCCACGCCGCCCAGGCGGTCGCGGTTTTGCTGCTGGCCAGCGACTTCGCGCTGCCTGTCACCGCTACGTACATGCAGGGACCGCCCGGCACCGCAGCATCGGCACCGTCCACGCTGTTCGATATACGGACGGCGTGGGGCGTGGCCGCATTCTTCGGACTATCGGCGGTGTTCCACTTGATCGTCGCGTCGCCGCCGTTCTTCGCCCGATATGCGCAGGGGTTGCGTCGGCATCGAAACATCTTCCGCTGGGTCGAGTACTCGCTGTCCGCGTCGATCATGATGGTTCTCATCGCGCAGATCACCGGCATCAGCGACGTGGCGGCGCTCGTCGCGATCTTCGGCGTCAACGCCTCCATGATCCTCTTCGGCTGGCTGCAGGAGCGCTACGAGGAACCGGGAAGCGGCAACTGGCTGCCGTTCGTGTTCGGATGCATCGCCGGGTTCGTGCCGTGGCTCGCGGTCGGCATCTACCTGTTCCAACCGGGAGCGGACAACCCGGCCGACGTGCCCGGCTTCGTGTACGGGATCTTCATCTCGCTGTTCGTGCTGTTCAACGTGTTCGCGCTCAACCAGTGGCTGCAGTACCGGCGCGTCGGACGCTGGTCTGATTACCTGGTCGGCGAGCGCGCCTACATCACGCTAAGCCTGGTGGCCAAGTCGCTGCTGGCCTGGCAGGTCTTTGCCGGCACGCTGGCAAGCTGATCGCGAGTGCTCCCGCAGCCCACCTGATCACATCTGCCGAGGCTCCGGACAGGCGGTTTCGTCGACCGTGACCGAGCTTTCCAGGACCATAGATGGCTACCTCCTACGGCATCGGGACCGGGTCGTGCCCAAGACCGAACTGCTCGACGAGATTTGGGGAGACCGGTTCGTCTCCGACTCAGCACTTTCCGGCGGGATGAAGTCGGCGCCACGCCATCGGCGACGCCGACCGAGACCAGAGAATCGTCAAGACCATCCATGGTCGCGGCTAGCGGTTCGTTGCCGCGTTGACGGAGAGAACCAGGCCGCGGGCGGTGACGCGGCGGCATGCGCCAGGACCAGGCTCGACACGCTAATCATGCCGTGACGATGGCGCTGGGCCAAGAGTCAAGCTCCAAGGTCCGCATCAAGTGGCCAGCGCCCGCTCCACGTCGCCGAAACGGATCCGCTCCTGCTCCAAATCGGAGCGCGGGCGCGTGCCTGTTGGCGATCAGGTCGCGGTACAGCTGTGCCTCGGCTGGCGTGCGGTGAGCTAGCTCGCCGGTCGCCTGAGTCGTTTCCCGCGCCCAATGCTCCCGGTGACCCTCGACAAAATGGCAGCCTCTGTCCCCCGCAGCGCGGAGCGTATGCGCAGTCAACGGAGTGGTGAGGCCAAGGGTCCGCTGTTTCAGAACTACAGCAGCTACCCGTAACTACATCGACGAGTACGACCGCCTGGCCGCGCTCACGGTTGCCGCAGAGCAGTTTGCCGTGTTCGAAGCGGGAGCCTGCGCGCACGAGGGCGACCAGGTGCGGTGCGTTGACCGCCCGCCACCGCTGCTGAGCGGCTTCGATCAGCTTTTACGCCATCGCGAGGCCGGCGGCCGTCGACCCGAGCCCTTTGGTGATTTTGATGCGGTGCCGGACGGTCGCGAAGGTCGACTCGAAGTCGGCTGAGTCAGCGGATGTCGCGTTTCGGGGTCAGGCGAACGGCAAGGATGACGACGATAGTGGCGTAAGCCGCTAGCAGAAGACCGGACCTGGCCACGGGGAGCAGCCGCCCGTCTGGGTCGACCGACGGACCCAGTTGCATCAGCTGGTACGCCGCGGCCACCGGCAGCCACCGCCCCACCGACATATGCTCGGGGATGATCATGTGGTCGACGGCCAGCATCCAGACCAGCGTGGCGACGACGAAGGCGACCTGGTTACGCACCAGCGCGCCGATCAGGACGCCGACGACGGCGTACACCAGCATCACGACGGCGCAGCCGGCCACCGTCTGCCAGAAGCGTGCCCCGACGATCACCTCACCGCCTCGGGATCCGATCAGTACGACGGCGGCACCGACGGCGACCATGAGCGTCAAGGCGCTGGTCAGCACACTCGCCACCGCCAGCGCGAGGCTCTTTGCGAGCAACACGCGCTGGCGCCGCGGCTCGATCAGGTACGTCGCCGTGACGGTGCCGTAGCGGAACTCCTGGGTGACGGCGACCCCGCCCAGCAGGGCCACGAAGAGCATCGGGACCACGAAGCCCGTCCCAGTGGCGAGCGCCAGCAGATCAGGGTCGTCGAGGGCCAGCGCGGTGCCGCCCTTGCCCGGTCCGGGGATCTCCGACTCGACCGCGATGGGCACGAAGATCATTGTCACCAGCAGCACTCCCGCGTACGCCCGGGTGCACAGCTTGAGCAACTCGGCGTGGACGAGCGCGGTCACGAGACCACCTACTGCCCCGACTCGTGAGTCGACGTGCATTGGCGGGCGGGGCCGATGTCCTGGATGAGCCGGAAGAAGGCCTGCTCCAGGTCCGCGGTCTCGGCCAGGCCGTGCAGCACGACGCCGTGAGCCGCGGCGACCGCGCCGACCTCCTCGGGTGCTGCGTCCACGACGAGCCCGTCGTCGGTGAGCCGGTAGGCGTGGCCTGCGGTGTCGAGCGCGACGGCGAGCCCTTGCGCGTGCGGGGTCCGCACCCGTGAGCCGATGCCGGCCTCAGCGCGGAACTCGGCCAGCGTCGAGGACCGGAGCAGCCTGCCGTGAGCCAGCACGAGCACATGGTCGGCGGTCATCTCCACCTCTCCCAGGGCATGGCTGGACAGCAGCACCGTGCGTCCCTCGTCGGCGAGCCGGCGCAGGTAGCCGCGCAGCCAGCGCACGCCCGGCGGGTCCAGCCCGTTGGTGGGCTCGTCGAGGACCGCTGCTCGGCGCCTCCAGACCGAGCAGCATCCGCAACGTGGTGGTCTTGCCGGCCCCGTTCGGCCCGAGCAGCGCCGTCACCTGGCCCGGGAGCGCGACCGAGCTGACCCGGTCGACCGCGACGACGTCGCCGAAGGTCTTGGTGAGGCTTCTCAACTCGACAGCGGGGGCAATCTGATCGCTGCCGATCATGAACTTGCCCACTCTCGCCGAACGCTGGTGGTCTCCGGTACGACGGACGGTGCGATTCGGAGCGGGATGGCGCAGGCGAGTGCGAGCACGGCAAGGAAGCTCCAGAAGTACACGGCGATCCAGAGACCGCGCGCCGTGTCGAGGGCGATCTCGGTGCCGCCCACGTCGCTGGCGGTGAGCGCCCAGGCCGGGATCGCAGAGAATGGTGGGAGGCTGGCGAGGACCCGGACCCAGGTCCGGTGACCGGCTATCGCGTATCCACCGCAGACCGCGAAGGCAGGGATGGCGATCGTGCCGGCGCCGATGCCGCCGGTGAACATGTTGCCGAAGTCCAGAGTCACCAGCGGAGGGAGGAGAAGGGCTGCGAACAGGAAGGGTGACAGCACCAGCCATCGGGCTCCCGGGGGGCCTCCGTGCCGCCGCAGGTACAAGGCCCAGCCCAGCAGACCCCCGGTGACGACTCCCGGGGCGAGCAGCCAGCCGAACGTCCTAGCCAGGTGACCTCCGATCCCTCGTGGAGCGCCACCTGCGCCATGAAGCCGCGCAACCCCGCAGCCCACGCCAGTCCGCACACGGCGCCGCCCAAGACGTGTCGCTTCACGGCTTTGCAGTCGGCCGGGCGACGAGGAGACAGACGGCCATGACCGCCGCGAAGGCCAGGTACTGGACAATCCCTGCGATCGGCACGACCAGGGCGGTCGCCAGGATCTGGATCCAGCTAGCTGCCCATGCCCAGGGTTGGCCCTCCCGGAGCGGACCGAGGAGCACGACCAGGCTCAGCGCGTTGAGCGCTGTATAACAGGTGAACATGAGCCGCTCTTCATCCCCATCGGCAATGAAGAAGATGCCTGCCAGGTGGATCGCCGTCAGCACGCCGGTCAGGATGACCAGCACCCAGACGGCGATGCGGGCGGGACGCGACGTCGTCTTGCCGCGTTGTGCTGTCTGCGTGGTCATTCGTCCTCCACGTGCATGGCTAGCCCGAACGCAACGATGGTCGCCGCGAGGGGGCGTTCCTGATGTGTGGCCGTAGGGGCGATCGTCAAAGTGGTCATGGTTCGACGCTAGGGACGCGGGTACGTGACCGCGTCCGCCGCAGCACCACAATCCGATGGAGTGCTAGCACTGACGCGCGGAGCGCGAGGCTGGGTGAGAATGCCACGTGTGAGCCTCAAGCCGAGTGTGATCGCGGCCGCTTGCGTCGCTGCGGTGGGGTTGGGCGAGTCTGGGGCACCGCCTCGCCGGGCGGCCGCCGCACCGAGCCGTGTTACGACGCCGAGACCGCAGGTGGCGAGGAGGACCCCGATCCGGGGGTGTCCGGCGAGCCGCGCACGAACAGTTGAACGAGGTCCAGCACGGCGGCGGCCGCGAGGGCGGCCTGACCCGCCTTGGTGGTGGTCGGCTGGTTTGTGGCCGGCGCGGTGAGGTCGGTGGTCACGGGGCGTCTCCTTCGTCGAGGTCGACGCCGCCGACACATAAGTGCCGATGGTCGGTGCCGGCATCTGCGGCACCAGTCAATCGGATGCAGTGCTGGCACTGATGGCCCGCGGGCGGTGCAGCGGGGATGATGATGAGGTGCGCCTGATCCGCCCCGTCGCGCTAGCCCTGGTGTGTCTGGGGTTGACGGTGCTGGCCGAAGCGGGGGCGGTAGTCCTGTCGTGGGGCCGGCAGTCGGCGTACGAGACGATCTCCTTCGCCCCCTACGAAATCGCCCTGAGCGCTGTGGGCGCGATCATCGTGAGCCGGCTGCCACGCCACCCGGTCGGGTGGATCCTCTGCCTGTCCGGGCTGCAGGGCGCCAGTTCGGACCTGGCGCTCGGCTGGGGCCTACGCGCCACCGCCGAGGGCTGGAGCGGCGGCGACGTCCTCCAGTGGATCGGTCTGGCGAGCTGGTGTCCCGGGGCCCTGATGTGGGTGCTGGCCCTGCTCTACATCCCCACCGGCCGGCTGCCCGACCGGCGGTGGCGGATCGTGGTGTGGGCCGCCGTGGCGGGTACTCTCACCTACGCCGTCGGCTGGTCGTTCAGCCCGTCGTCGGTCAACGCGCTCACCGGCGAGCGCAACCGCTTCGCCGTGGACTGGCTGCCCGGCCAGCACTTGGTGGTCGCCGGTGGGGCGTTGCTGTGTCTGTCTGCGGCCGGAGCATTGGCGTCGCTTCTGGTGCGGTATCGCCACGCGGAGCCGATCGTGCGCCAGCAGCTCAAGTGGGTCGGCCTGGCCGGAGTACTCGTCACGCTGTTTCTTCCCGTGGCCATCCTGCTATGGAGCGTGTCGCCGCTCGTGCGGATCGCCGCACCGCTCGTGCTGTCGGCCGTGGCCTTGGCACTCTGCGCCGCAGTGCTGCGCTACCGGCTGTTCGACGTCGACCGCATCATCCTGCGGTCGGCGTCCTACGCTGCCGTGTCGGTCCTGGTCCTGTGCGTCTACGCGGCCGTCACCGTCGTCCTGGGTACCCTCATCGGATCCTCGGCCTGGCAGGTGGCAGCCGCGACGCTGGCGGCTGCCGCGATCTTCCGGCCTGCCCTGGCAACCGCGCGGCTACTGCTGGACCGACGGTTCGACCGGGACGGGCATGCCGCGCGGCTGCGAGTCGACGCCTTCCTCGAGCGCCTGCGGTCGGGCACCGACCGGCCCGACCGGATCCAGGACGTGCTGCGGGAGGCGCTGCGTGACCCGCAGCTGCGGCTGCTGCTGTACCTGCCGGCCCCCGGCGGGTTCGCCGATCTCCGCGGCCGCCCGGCCGATCTCGACCCCGGCCTGGCAACCGTGCAGCTGGATCATGCCGGCGTACCGGAAGTCGCGATTCAGTACCTCGACACCGGCGACCCGGCCCGCCAGCCGCGGGTGCGCAATCTGGTCGAGCACGGCAGGCTGGCGCTGCAGGTGGCGCGGTTGAACGTCGAACTCAACCGCCAGCTCGACGAGCTCGACCAATCACGGACGCGCATCGCCCAGGCCGCGGACGAGGAGCGGCGCCAAATCCAGCGCGACCTGCACGACGGTGCGCAACAGCGGCTGGTGACCATCGGCCTCGGGCTGCGGGGGATCGAAGGCCGGCTGCGAAACGCCGGTGCACACGAGGACGCCGACCGAGTGGACGGCCTGGTCGCGGACCTGGCCGCGACGATCGAGGAGCTGCGCGTGCTCACCTACCGGCTACCGCCGCCGCAGCTCGATTCGGGCATCGCCGCCGCATTCCTGGAGCTGGCCGGACGCGCGCCGATCCCGGTCGTCGTCGATGCCGACCCTGACCGGCTTGACCGCAGCCTGGAGACGATCGCCTACTTCGTCGGTTGCGAGGGCCTGACCAACGTCATCAAGCACGCACGAGCCACCGCGGTCACCATCCGCGCCGTACGCCGCAATGGCTCGCTGTTCGTCTCCGTCGCCGATGACGGCGCAGGAGGGGCGCGATCGCGTGAAGGCTCCGGACTAGCAGGTCTGGCCGACCGGGTCGCCGCCGTCGGCGGTCGGCTGGTTATCGAATCCGGCGCAAAGGGAACGCTGTTGACCGCGGAGCTGCCATGCGTGTGATCCTTGTCGAGGACCAGGCATTGCTGCGCGAGGGCCTGGCCGGACTGATCCGCGACGCCGGACACCACGTTGTCGCCTCGCTCGGCGACTGCGACGGCATCGAGGACGCGGTCCGCCAGCACTCGCCTGACGTCGTCATTCTCGACGTCCGGCTGCCCCCGTCGTTCACCGACGAGGGCACCCGTGCTGCTGCCGCGCTCAAAGCAACCTGGCCCGAGCTGGGTATCCTCCTCCTCTCGCAGCACATCGAGACGGCTCACAGCATGCAACTGGCAGGCCTGGGCGGGTTCGGCTACCTCCTCAAAGACCGCGTGCTTGACGTGTCGGAGTTCCTCGCCGCGGTCACTCGCGTCGCCGGCGGAGGCTCGGCGCTCGACCCACAGGTCGTGGCCGCGCTACTCAACCGCAACGCCCGCCAGGAGAGCCTGGCCCAGCTCACCGAGCGGGAGAACGACGTACTCCGATTGATGGCGCAAGGGATGACCAACACCGGCATCGCCAAACGGCTGGTCCTCAGCGAACGGACCGTCGAAGCGCACGTCCGGCGGCTGCTCCTGAAGCTCAACATCGCCGACACCGAGGACGCCAACCGACGGGTTCTCGCCGTCCTCGTCCACCTCGGTGTACGCACAGCACCCGCAGGCGACGAGACCCGATAACAGCCACGACGCAATGACCATGGCGTCACGAAGGCGCTGTTACGTTCGGCCTGAGCATGATCGATTGGCGCTACCAGTTCCGGACCGTCGGCTTTCTCCTCGGCGACCGCGTTAATCTCCGGAGCGTGCGCCACCGGCATCGCCCCATCCCGCGCCAATTGTCGTGTTAACTCCTGTTGCTGGTCTTTAACACGTTGTTGACCGGGCAGTTGCCCTCGCTACGGCCACACGCGGCGAAGTCACAGAGGCGGCACAGCCAAGGCTGCGGACGGTCGTTGGTGCGGGCGGAGCGTTCCTCGGCTCTGGCGAGGGTCACTGTGGTCAGCATCGTGTCCAGCGCTGCCGCAAGATTGTCGATCTCATCCGGGGACAACGCGGACAGTGCGCTGGCCAGTGACTTCTCGCGCGTTTGAAGTATCCGGGCGGCCGTGCGCCGGCCACGGTGGGTGAGGACAACGGAGACAGCCCGTCCGTCCTGTGCGCCGACGCGCTCGACGAGGCCTTCGGCGGCGAGGCGGTCGACGAGGCGAACGGTGCCCGAGTGAGTCAGGCCTAGCACGGAGCTCAGCTGCGTTACCGATCCGCCGTCGAGGAACTCGTGCATCGCGACGAGGGCGGCCGGGGCTGACGGGCCGAGCGCCGCAATCGCTTCCACGGCGGTGTTCATCCGGTCGGCGACTACGAGGCTCAGTGCGCCGAGGACGTTGGCTGCGTGCTGGCGGCTTGACGTGGTTCGCGGCATGGCTCTAGTTTATATGTATGAGTCACACACAGTCTACAAAAGGATGCGGCGAGTCGACGGCGGAGCTGTCGATGGTCAACATCGACAGCTCCGACCCGGCCGGGCTGGCGCGGTTCTACGCGGCCGCGCTGGGTTGGGAGGTCACTTATAGCGACGACAGCTATGGGATGGTCGAAGGCAATGGCGTCAAGATCGGCTTCGGCAAGGTCGAGGGATTCCGTCCCGCGCGGTGGCCCGATGAGGCTGGCGCCGAACGCTTCCACCTCGACCTGCAGGTCGACGACCTCGACGAGGCGGCCGCGAGCCTGTGCGCGATCGGAGCCAGTCAACCCGACTTCCAACCTGGCGCCGGGCGCTGGCGGGTGCTGCTCGATCCCGACGGCCAACCGTTTTGCCTGAGTCCCCGTCCCGCGACCACGCCGTAGCGTTGCGCCGTGTCCGATCTCACGGAGCTTCTCGTCCAGGACGCCGAGGCGTGGCATGCCTGGTTGGACAGCCACCATGCCGACCACCCTGGAGTCTGGCTGGTGCTTCACAAGAAGGGCGGGCAGACGACGGCCCTGACCTACGCGGAAGCGCTCGACGAAGCGCTGTGCTTCGGCTGGATCGACGGACAGATCGCTCGACGTGACGACGACAGCTATCGCCAGCGTTTCACTCCCCGGCGGCCGAACAGCCCCTGGTCCGCGCGAAACGTCGAACATGTCGCCCGCCTCACCCAGGCCGGCCGGATGCGGCCAGCCGGAATCGCGGCCGTCGACGCGGCCAAGGCGCAAGGACGGTGGCAAGCGGCCTACCGCGGGCAGGCCGACATGCAGACCCCACCCGATCTAGCTCAGGCGCTGGCGGCCAATCCCGCCGCGGCCGCGACGTTCGATCAGTTGGACGCGGCCAACCGCTACGCCATCATCTACCGACTCAACGCCGTCAAGCGCCAGACGACCCGGGACCGCAAGCTGGCCGAGTACGTCGCCATGCTCGCCCGCGGCGAGTCCCTCCATCCCCGCAAGCCCAGGGAGGACCGTCGCTGACTGTTCCCATTCCGCCCAACACCGAAGGCGGACCGCAACCGGATGGTCGTCGATGCCGGACGGATTGATCCTGCTTCACCACCAAGGGGGCCGCCAAGGCGCTGTCGTCGCGCTGCTCACGACGGCAGGTCGAGAACTCACCGCCCTCGGTTGTCACCAGCACATCTCGGAGCCGCCTGCGCCGACGAGATCACCGTCCGGGTCAGCGAGGTACGGGAGTCCAACGATCCGACGACGCGGTCCGCGTCTGGGCCGGTCCGGCGAACCGTCTCGGTTTCAGGCAGATCGACAACCGGGGCACTCCTCGCCCTGGACCTAGACTTCGCTGTGCTGGGCCGACACCGGCTGGCGAGTCGGGCGAGGAGAAGCGCTTGATGACGGCGGACGACGAAGCCTGGCCACCCGTGGCCACGGCGCTGGCAGAGGGCTGGGCCTTCCCGGTGACCAGCCATCATCGGCTGACCGGTGGTCGCAACGCCAAGACCTGGCGGGTGACCGGCCCGGCCGGAGCCGCCGTAGCGAAGCTGGTCGAGCCCGGTGACGCCAACCTCGACCACTTCGAGGCGTCGCTGCAGACAGCCGCCCTGCTGGATCGTCCGGACCTGCCCACGGCGGCGCCACTTTCGAGCCGCGACGGCCGGCCGGTCGTGGCGCTCGGGGACGGCCGGCTGGCGCTGCTGCCGTGGATTGGCGGTGCGGCGCTCGACGGTACCGTCGAATCCGATCTCGACCGGATAGGCCGCGTCCTGGCCAACCTCCACCGGCGGGCGGCCGAGTTGCCCACTCCACGGGTGCCTATGTGGCCGTGGGAGTGGCTGGATTTGGCGGCGCTCGACCTGCGACCGCTGGACCCCGACGATGCCGGCCTCGTCGAGCGAGCCGCCCGCGTACCGAAGGATCCACGGCCACTCGGGCTGCTGCACGGAGATCCCACCCCGGATAGCTTCCTGGCCGACGGCCCGGTCGTCGCAGTGATCGACTGGGCGAGCGTCATGCAAGGCCCACTCCGGTACGACCTGGCCGTGCTGGTGCTGGCCGTCGAACGCGCGGGCGCCCGGCCCGACCAGGTCGACCGGCTGATCAGCGGCTACGAAGCCGCGCTGGCCGCAGGCACCGGCGACCCCATCTCGGCCAAACCAACAGCTGACCTGGCGCAGATGCGGGCAGTGCGGCTGGCCGCCGAGATCGTGTACTTCACCTCGCGGCTGCGTCGGCCACCTCGCGCGCAGCTGGACGCCCGAGAAGATCTCGCCGGCCTGGCCCGCGCCCGCGAAGCCCTGCGCCTGCTGGTCTAGACGACGATCAAATCGTCCAGCACGGCTCGAGCCATGGTCCACCGCCGCCGACGCGGAGGCGGTGGCGTCCCCCGCCGCAAGATCTAACCCGACCGGTCAACACGCCACGACATCACGCGACCTTGTCACGGACATCATGGACGCCTTCGTTGAGCCGAGGAGGTGGTTCAGGCGCCGGTGATCGTTGCCGGTACAGCACCGTCGCGGTATGACGTAGCCGGTTGTGGCGACCGACGCAGTCTCGCCCGACAAGCCTGGAGACGATGTCATGATCGCTATTAGCCGCCGCACCCCTAGGCTTCGGCCGCTTTGCCGCCGCGGATGGCAAGCGCGACGATACGGCCGCAACACAATCGCACGCCGCTGCACAGCCGTGAGGAACCGCACCGCCGGGACCTATGGCGTGGGCTGCGCACCAATGATCTGTCGATCGTCTCGACGGACCACTGCCCGTTCTGATCTACCAGGGTGTGGCCGACGGCAAGACATTCCCGGACAAATCCAATGTGGCTCGACGGGGAAAATGGGGGTACGGCGTCCGCACCCAATGTCGGTCTGCTGCGGCCTGAACAACATCCGTGAAGCGTTGACGCTGTGCGTGTCCCCCTACATGTTCGATGACGGAGTTTGAGACGACCTGGGGCGATTGAGCTTTCGGTCGAGGAACCATCGAGTGGTCGATGTTCGGACCGGAGACGCTGGATGCGTCAACCGCCACACGGCGCCGCAGAGGCCAAGGGTCAGTGCGAAAATTGTCGCGTACGTGCTGTAGCTGAGCGAATCGAACGTCCCCGACACCGCCACGGCGATCACCTGAGTCGAGATCAACACCGCGCATAGGTGGCGGTCTTCGGCGTTCGTGCTCCGGCGCAGTGCCAACGCGGCGAGCGCGATCCCCATGATGCTGAGCCCCAACAGGGCCGCTACGCCCAACGCTCCATTGCTGACGAGCGTGCTCAACCATTGATTGTCGAGAGTCTGATACTGCGGTGCCAGATAGGTGCCCGTGCCACGGCCGAGCCACGGCCGCTCCGCGAAGTAGTGGAATACCAGGGGATAGCGCGCTTCGCGTACGGTGAACGCCGGGTTTGACGATGGATTGTCAAAGAGATGGATGAGCGTCCTGACCATTCCTGGGCTTCCCGCCGCTAGCATCCCGAACAGCCCCGCAGCGATCACCGCGATGTTGTAACGCGTACGCCATCCCCAGACAGGAACAAGGATGACGAACATGAGCCCGACGGCGAGGATCCCGGTTCGGGAGATCGTTACGCCAACGCCCGCGGCGATGAGCAAGGACGCGATCAAGGCCAACTGCCGACGCCTACGGTCCGGGCCGAAGCGCGCGACGTGTATGGCGAACGGCAGGCACATGGCGAGATAGGCGGCCAACTCGATGAAGTGAGTCGTCGTGCCGGCCACCCGGAAGCCGGAGCCCCGGGCTTCGAAGCCGGGCCCGTCGCCCTTGGCCTGCAGGCCGGGGACGTGCATGTACGTCGTGATGTCGAAGGCGAACAGGTACTGAATCAGCGCGATAACCGCCACGATGGCGGCGGACCACACCAGCACCTGGGTAATGCCACGCAACCTAAGCCAGTTGGGAACGCCGTCGGCCGCCGTGAGGATCACGCCGGCGAGCACACAGAACATCAGAATCGTGCGGTCGGCGCTGTTCTTTTCGATGGCGGTAAGTCCCCGAAAAAAGCCGACGGCGTACGACATGATGGCGGTGACCATGAACGCGAGGACTGCCCACCGCATCGGCTGCCGACCGGTCATCACCAGATGCGTCGTGAACCGCACGAGTATCCACCAGCAGAAAAGCAGGAAGCCAACCAGCAGGCCAGGTCGCCCGATCGCGGTCATCCCCGGCACGATGAGATTGAACGGCACAACGCTGATCAGAACGATCATGAAGCCGAGCACCACGGCCGCGTCCACGTACGTGAGCCTTCGGCGTGTCACATAGGTCCGTCCGGAGACGAGCGAGGGTTCGAGGTCCGACGGCGGAATCGGCGTCAACGCGGTTGGCCTGGTCACACGATCTCCGAATCCCTTCGGCTGCTTGGGTTCTGGCCAACGTGCCGACGGCAAGCGCGTGCCCGAACTCTTGCCGGCACAACCTCCGCAAGTGGGAACACAAAGGCGCGGCGCCACGATAGGGCGGCGACAGCAGCAAATCACAACAACTGGTAGCTAACAGGATAGAATAAAATCATCCGATTCCGGCACCATACTGGACGGATCCCATGCAAACGAGTGTCGTGTCCATGACACGCCAATCACGAGTTCGATTCACTGAGTGCTTGCACCATCAGCCGAAGAATGGAGCCGTTCGCCCGTGAGTGAGTTAGCCGTCATCACACCGAGTTTTCGGGGCGACGCGGAGATCTTCTCCGACCTGCACCGGTCGGTTCTCGAGTTCACGCCGCATGACACCGTGCACCACGTCTTCGTGCCACACCGGGACAAGCATCTCTTCGCGCGGTACGAGGGCCCGCGCTGCCGCGTTCGGACGAAGTCCGAGGTGATGCCACGACGCTACGTCCGCGTCCGTGGCGATGACTTTGTCAATTCACTGCGGCCGTGGCCGCCCGTCCGCGGATGGATCACCCAGCAAGCGGTCAAGATCGCCGCGTCCGCCCACATCGATGCCGACGTGGTGCTCCTGGCCGACTCCGATGTCGTACTCGTCCGTCCGGTTCACGCCGACCGGTTCACCGCCGACGGACGGCGCGCCCTATACCGCGAGCCGAAGGGAGTGACCGCGGAGATGGAGCGCCATGTCATCTGGCATCGGGTTGCCCACGACCTGCTCGGGCTCCCGCCGGCGTCGCCACCTCCGCTTCCCGACTACGTGTCACCGTTGAACTTCTGGGAGCCGTCCGCGGTGCGGGCGATGCAACGTCGAATCCGTGAGACGTCAGGGCGAGACTGGCTGGACGCGTTCACGTCGGAGCTTCACATCTCCGAATTCATCCTTTACGGCGTGTTCATCGACGAGATCGCGAGCCCGGCGGATTCGCGCCCGCCCGGGGACATCACGGTGTGCCACAATGCGTGGCAGCGGACGCCGATGGACCACGCCGAGGCAATCGCATTCGCCGATCGTCTCGGGCCCGACGCGATCGCCATGATGATCTCGGCGCAGTCTCACACACCGGTCGATGTCCGCCGTGCCGCCATCCGGCGGTGCGCCGCCATCGTCAAGTCGGGGTGACAGTGCTCTGACTCGGCGGCGCTTCGGAGGCAATCCGCGCGCCGTGCGTACCGTCCATCGGCTCGGCGCCCTTGGATCGGCGCCGGTCAGCTCGACGCCACGGAGCAACAGCAGCACGACGAGTGTCGCGGCGGCGCCCAGCACGAACACGATCATGCATCCCGCGGCGAACGCGTAACCCGGTGAGGCGTCGACTCGGACGCGAGCCGTCGCCACAAGAAGACCGACCGCGATCGCGACCCCGACAGGATAGAGGCCCACGACGGCTCGTCGGAGAACCCGTCCGCGGGGAAGCCGCTGAGGGGTTGCCTCCACGGCCGAGCATCGCCAAGCGAGCACGGCGACGGCCACACAAACGTAGAACAGCGCGATGATTTCGCTCCCTACGGTGTCACTGGGACGATGCCAGCTTGCGGCTACGGTGGCGACACACGTTCCGACTGCCCACGGCGCAGCGACAGTCACCGCGTACACCCGGAACCTCTGCGGCACCACCAGGACGAGACCGAACATCGCCGACATCGCCGTCGCGGCATGTCCGCTCGGAAAGCTCTGATCCTCCCGGCGCGCGCCATGTAGCAGTAGCACCGGGCGGATGGCGGAACGTTGAACGATCTCGGCGGTGACAACCGACGCCGCGATCACGCCGGCGCCGAGGATGCCCAAGGAAGGCCGGCGTCGCGCCAGACCGATGGCGAAACGACGGCGACGGCGGCGGCGAGCGTGGGCGTCGACACCATCCGCAGGACCCAAGTCGCAGGCGACTGTTCTCTGCTATCGACCGCGAGATTCGCACCGGCCAGCACCGTGTCCTCGAATCGCTGACCAGCCGGAGTGCACACTGCCAAGACGTAAACCGCTAGGAGCACGCCGCCGCAGACGACACCGGTAACGGCCGCACGCCGCACCAGTCTCGTCGACACACTATCCATGGCGACGGATTGAATCGCCGCGTGACATTGCCGAGCGTCCGCAGGGGGTCGCCTGCCGGTGTACCGCCTCGCCCAACACGTGCGAGTGCTAGGCGACCAGGATCTCGGCGACGACGCCGAGGTCCGAGAGCGACTTGGCGATCTCGTCGCGGTACGCGGGATTGGTGATGACGACCGCGCGAGGGTCGATGTCGCGGAGGAGGTCCGGCGAGGAGACACGATGCCCTGTCATGGGAAGGTAGCGATCCCACTTACGCGGGTTGACGTCGACGACAGCGGCGAGGTCTCGCCCTGGATCCGCGAACGTCAGGAACTGCACGCCGCGTGACCCGGCCCCCCATAGCACCGGCCGTCGGCCGCGTACCGCCAGATCGTCGATCGTCTCTTGCCAGCGCTGCGCTTCGGCCCGCTGCCGGTCGGCGAACCCGCCGATCGCGCGGATTTGCCGGTCTCGGATCGCAGCGGCCGGCTTCGCCACCGCCGGCCGCCCAGCGGCGCCAGTTGCGACTTCAACGAAGCGGAACATGCCGTGGAACATCGTGCCGCCGCCGATGACCCGCCAGCCCGCACGCTCGAAGATGCTGTGGAGGCAAACGGACTCAAAATACGACACGTGCGGGTAGATGACTTCCCAACCGGCCGTCGCGAGGTCGTATCCCGCGTCGGGCACCTCGAAGTACCCGCACACGGGCCGGTCGCCCGCCCGCTCCCGCAGCGCAACGAGAAAGTCGTACGGATCCTCGACGTGTTCGAACCAATGCCGCGACGTGATGAAGTCGAACCCCGGCAACGTCGAATCGCGCAGCGGTGCGTGGCCCGCCGTGAAGTGTGCACCCGACGGGTCGGGGCCTTCCGTGCCGGCGTACATCGCGTCGTACCCGAATCCGTGCGCGCCCGCTTCGTGGCACAGTTCGCGAAGGAATTCACCCTGCCCGCAGCCGATGTCAAGGATCGTCTTGCCAGCCAGGTCGAACCTTCCGGCGAGCGAGCGCACGAGATCCGCCGAGAAGTTTTGGAACGCCGGCGAATGGTGCAGGTTCGTATCCATCGTCATGTCGTACACGAGGATGTCAGGATCAAAGGCGACATTACGCACGTACGCGCACTGTCGGCAGTAGGCCAGGGTCATCCGGCCGAGCGGCGACGCGAGGGCCTCGTCCTCGGTCGCGTAATGCACGCCGCAGAGCACCGGAATGTCGCCGAGGTCGGCGAACTCGGTCAGCTCGCCATCGCCACAGGCCGGGCACTTCACGAGTGGGTCCAGCGGAGGTCCGCGTCGATCGCTCCGGCCGACCGGAGCGCCTCGATCCGCCGAAGCCGTTGAAACGGCGCACCGCGGAAGTCCTCGATCGTCAGACCGTACCGCTGGTACGCCTCGACGAGTTGCTCGACACCCTTGCGTACGGTCCACTGCGGACGAAATTCCGGGACTTCGGCAGCCACGCGGTCGCCGGATACCCGGTAGTTTCGCAGGTCGGTGCCGGCGGTGCCGGCGAAGCTCACGCGGCTTCCGACCACGACCTCGGCCACGATCTCCGCGACGTCGCGGATCAAGTAGTTCTCCGCGCTCTGCGCGATGTTGTACGCCTTGGCATGCACCCGCTCGCGCGGCACATCGAGAAGTGCCTCGAAGGCGGCGGCGATGTCCTCGATGTGGATCAGTGGACGCCACGCACGACCGTCGGACAGCAGGCGGACCTCGCCCGTGAGCAGCGCGCTCGCGGTCAGGTCGTTGACGACGATGTCGCCACGCAGGCGCGGGGAGAAGCCGTACGCGGTCGCGTTGCGCAGGAATACCGGCGAGAAGTCGTCGCTGGCCAAATCGACGATGCCGCGCTCGGCAAGGATCTTCGATTCGCCGTATGGGGTGACCGGGAAGAAGTCGGCGCTCTCGTCGAGGAACGGACGCTGTTCCGGGCTCACGCTCTCTGAACCCGAGCCGTAAAGCGAGCACGACGACGAGAAAAGGAACCTCGTCACGCCGGCCGCCTTCGCGGCGGCAGCGAGCCGGACCGACGAGCGATGGTTGATGTCGTAGGTCAGGTCGGGGTTGAGATTGCCGAGCGGGTCGTTGCACAGGGCCGCGAGGTGCACAACGGCATCGAACCCCCGCAGATGCTCCACCGTGACGTTGCGGAGATCGACTCGAATCGACGGGACCGCGCGCGGCCCGGGCCCCAGCAGACACTCGGCGAAGTAGCCGGTGTCCAGCCCTGTCACGTCGTGTCCCCGGTCCACGAGCCGGTCGGTGAGGACGCTGCCGATGTAGCCTTCGTGGCCGGTAACGAGAACACGCACGATTGACTCCTCCCCCTGATTTAGGCGAGTAGAGTCTACGGCGCCGACCATCCATATTTGGGATATTTGGTGCTGAAGTGCTGTCGCGTCGCGGCGATCGTCGCGCACCGCGGATTCCACAGTGAAAACGTCTCGGATTAGTCGGCCGAATAGCCATCGGCTACCGAGGCATGCAGGTGTTTGAGCCAGGCTGAGTCGTGTGTTTCATCGGAGATTCTCCCGTAACCCGAATCGCATTCGCCTTCCGGCGCATCGACCATATGGGTGACCAAACCAATCGGGTGACTAATCACGAAAAGCGATGATGAGTCTTTCTACGTATGAAACGCTCGGAGCTGGCCCGGATTGAATGGGAGACTGCGTGAACAAGGTCGTGTGCCGCCTGTGCGGGGCTGTCCTGACGGAGACCTTCGTCGACCTGGGCATGTCACCGCTCTGTGAAAGTTACGTGCCCGAGAACCAGCTCGACATGGTCGAATTCTTCTACCCGCTCCACGTCCGCATCTGCGGCCATTGCCTGCTCGTGCAGCTGCCCGCGTACGTCGGCGGCGAGGACATCTTCTCCGACTACGCGTACTTCTCCTCGTACTCGACCTCGTGGGTTGAGCACGCCCGGAAGTATGCATCGCGAATGATTCGACAGCTCGATCTCGGTCCGCACAGCCTGGTGACCGAGGTCGCGAGCAACGACGGCTACCTGCTCCAGCATTTCGTCGGCGACGGCATACCCGTTCTCGGCATAGAGCCGGCCCGAAACGTCGCGGAGGTCGCGCAGGACAAGGGGATCCGAACGGAGGTCACGTTCCTTGGCGCCGCAACCGGCGCGGAGCTGGCCGAGCGCCACGGCCGGGCAGACCTGGTCGCCGGCAACAACGTGTTCGCTCACGTCCCCGACATCGTCGACTTCTCCGCTGGTCTCGCCGCCCTCGTCAAGCCGACCGGGCTCGTGACGCTCGAGTTCCCCCACCTGCTGCGGCTGATCGAAAGCCGGCAGTTCGACACGATCTATCACGAGCACTACCAGTACCTATCGTTGCTCACCGCGTCGAGCGCACTGGCCACCGCCGGCCTGACCGTCGTCGATGTCGACGAGTTGCCGAGCCACGGCGGTTCGCTGCGCGTACACGCCATGCACGCGGAAGCCTCCGGCGAGCAGTCGGTACGCGTGAAGGAGGTTCTGGACGCCGAGGCCGCCGCCGGCCTGCATACGGTGGAGGGTCACCGCGGATTCGACGACGCGGTATTCCGGATCAAGAGTGACCTCCTCGGCTTCTTGATGGCGGCGCGGGCCGAGGGCAAGCGCGTCGCCGGCTACGGCGCGCCGGGCAAGGGCAACACGCTGCTCAACCACTGCGGGATCCGCCGCGACCTGATGGCATATACGGTCGACCGCTCGCCACACAAACAGGGATGGTTCCTGCCCGGCACGCACATCCCGATCCTCGCACCCGATCGGCTCTCCGAGGACCGTCCGGATTACGTCCTCGTTCTGCCTTGGAACCTCCGCACGGAGATCTCCGAGCAACTGTCCTACGTTCGGGAGTGGGGCGGCCGCCTGGTTTTCGCGATCCCCGAGCTTGCGGTGGTGTGAGCGATGAAGGTTGTGCTGTTCTGTGGTGGCCTCGGCATGCGCATGCGTGAGGGAACGAGCGACGTGCCCAAGCCAATGGCCATCATCGGCGAGCGACCGTTGCTCTGGCACGTCATGCGGTACTACGCCTACTTCGGCCACACGGATTTCGTGCTGTGCCTGGGGTATGGCGCGTCGGCCGTCAAGGACTACTTCCTGCACTACGACGAGACCCTGTCGAACGACTTCACCCTGGCCGCCGGCGGGCGGGACGTCCAGCTCTTCTCGTCCGACATCACCGACTGGAACATCACGTTCATCGACACCGGACAGCGCTCGTCGATCGGAGAGCGCCTCATGCGGGTGCGCTCGCACGTCGAGGACGAGCCGATGTTCTTGGCCAACTACGCGGACACACTGACCGATGCCCCGCTCGATGAGATGGTCAAGTCATTCGCGGAAGGCGACACCACCGCGAGCATGCTGGCCGTCCCGCCGTTCTCATCGCACCACGTCGTCGAAATCGACGACATGGGTCAGGTGACCGGTATTCGTGAATCCCGCGACCTGACCCGATGGGAGAACGGCGGCTACTTCGTGATGCGGCCCGCCATCTTCGACGCGCTCCGCGACGGCGAGGACCTCGTGCCGCACGCGCTGAACCGGCTCTACCCGATGGGTCGGTTGATGGCGCAGCGCTACACGGGCTTCTGGCGGGCGGTCGATACGTTCAAGGACCGGGCCGAAATGGAAGACCTGTGCCGCACGGGCGCCGCGCCGTGGATGGTATGGAAGCGCACGAAGCGCGAGCCGGTATCGCGGATGACGATCATGCCGCCCGAGTGCGAACCGGTGCATGTCTGAGGGGCCAATCGCGTGCTGAACCTTCAACTGTCCGGGATTCGTTCGGTGGTGATGATCGGCGCGCACCCGGACGACATCGAAATCGGCGCCGGCGGGCTTCTCCTTCACCTTTCTGCCGCGGTGCCAAACGTACGGGTTCGATACGTGCTGTGTGGCGGCAGCCAGCACCGCCAGGCGGAGGCCCGCGCGGCCGCGCTCGCCTTCCTGCCATCGGCCGACCTGACATTCGACCTTCACGACCTGCCCGACGGTCGCCTGCCCGGTCACTGGGACACGGTCAAACAGATTGTGCAGGACGCGGCGGCGACCCCGTCGGAACTGGTGATCGTGCCGTCACGGCTCGACGCACACCAGGACCACCGGTTACTCGGTGAGATTGCGATGACGGCCTTTCGAGACCAGATCGTCGTGCACTACGAGATTCCGAAGTGGGATGGGGATTTCGGTCGGCCGAACCTTTACGTACCTCTCACCGCCGAGCAAGCGGCCCGCAAGGTCGAGCTGCTCAACATGTCCTTCCCCTCGCAAAAGGCTCACGACTGGTGGGACGACGAGGTGTTCTTCGGGTTGATGCGGTTGCGCGGCATTGAATGCCGCGCGCGCTACGCCGAGGCGTTCATCGCGTCGAAGCTTGCCGTCTCGATCCCTCCCGTGGAGTAGCGCGGACTATCCACCCAGTCTCCGTCTCGGGGCCGCCTGTTCCGTGACCGTCAGGTGCCCGCGAGCGCAGCGACGATGGGCGCCACCGCGTTGACATCGCCACCGAGATGGAAATAGCTGATGCCGAAGAGCTCACGGATCTCGTGGAGTCGATCAACGCAAGCGGCGACCGGGCCGACGAGTACGGCCGGCGATTGTGCAGCCGCGCAGTTGTCACGGTCGCGGCTGAACAGGCTCGATGCCGAGTCGGACCCGTCGACCGCGACCCTCAGCATTGACAACTGCAGCTCGATGCCGTCCGGATCGCGGTCGGCCGCCACGGCGCCGCCACGGACCCAGCCCACCTTCCGTGTGACCCGATCCGGCGACATGTCATCGACCGCGTCACGGCCACGGGCCCGCATCGGGCCGATCCCAGCGATGTCCGCAAAGCGCCCGGCGAGTTCCAGCACGCGCCGACCGCCGCCGCCGACGAGTAGTGGTGGTCGCGCAGTCGGCTTCGGCAGTCCGTCGAGGTCGGCTATCCGGTAATACTTGCCGGCGAACGTGACCGGTTCCGGGCCGAACAATGAGGTCAGGATCTCCAGCGACTCCTCGAGCCGGTCCACTCGTACCGCAGCGGGGTCGTACGACAGACCGATCGCCTCATAGTCGTCGACCATCCAGCCGGCCCCGAGTCCGAGCTCGACCCGGCGACCAGACAGCACGTCGAGCGTCGCGGCGGCTTTGTGGACGAACACCGGATGCCGGTAGTCGTTGCTGAGCACCAGGCTCAGCACGCGCAGCCGGGTGGTTGCCGCGGCCGCCGCCATCATCGCGACCAGCGGGTCCATGACCCAGCCATGAGTCACGTGATCCGAGATCGCGACCGTGGCGAATCCGAGGTCCTCTATTCGTCTGAGATCGTCGCGCCATGCGCACGCGGGCCGGTCCAACCGGGGCATTGGCGCGATGAAACGAAACGGGCGTCGGTTAGGTGGTTGGCGGTTCAGGGCAGGCCTCCTCGTTGCTCAGATCTCAGTCGATACAAGGAAGTTCCCGCACCACCCTGGTCACGTTGTAGTCAGCATCGATATCCACAACGGTGTTCCCCCGCCAACGCTGATGGTCACACGTGCCTTCGGCCGATGCCGGCGCTGTGTTTCCCCACGTGTTATTGACGACGCGATTGTTCTCCACGACAAGGTCTGGGCCGGTTCGCCACTGGGCGACGATGACATAGTTGTCGCCACCCGCGAGCAGGTTGTCGGTGACGGTCACCGCAGCAACGTGAGTGTCCTTGATATTGATGACGAAAGTGCCCTTACCGTCGGGTCGCATGTCGAACGTGTTATGTGACAGGCGGAGATCGGTACACGCTGCCCCGCAGTACGTCTGAATTCCATCGACGTGACTACCGTCGGGCGGCGCCACCGACGCGGGCAGCCAGCACATCACCAAGTAGGAATCCTGAACCAGCACGTGACCCGGTTCCGACATGTCCACGCCGTGGTCGACGCCCCTTATATGTACGCGAGTGGCGGTATAGTTTGCTTCCTGCAACGCCGCGGCACGTATGCAGCCCGTGGCCGGCCCAATGGTGGAGTCGGTGATCGTGTACGAGTAGGTGCTCCCGCCAGGGCCGAACCGGTTGAAGACTGATCGGTCAATCTGACTGTTCGTGATGACGACGCCCGGCGCCTTGATGTTCAGGTTCCCGGTAATGTGCAATTTGTCGATCACCTGGCCGGCGACCGTGGCATCGTAGTCGCCCTGGACCGTCCTCGCAAAGACGGTCCCGCGAGGTACTCCTGTGCAGGCCGGGGTCGGGTACTTCGGTAGCGGACACCTACTCTCAGCAGCGGGCCGAGCGGCAGGCGTGCGAGTAGGCGTCCCAGTCGGTGGGTGGGTGGCAGCTCCTGAGGTCACACCTGTGCCGTCGGACGCATCGGGTGTTCTCGCGATCATTGGGTTGCCGCCCTGGCGCCCGTCGTCCGACTCGGGCTTGGAACACGCCCCGGTGGCAAACATGGCCCCCACAACCGCCAGGACGGCCGCGGTCGCACCGAAACCAACGTGGATGCCTCGTCGACCGGAATGGACGCGAGGATGATTCGAGGGCCACCTAGGCTCGGACATGGAACACCCCCTCAGCGGACCCGGAGGACCGACCTACTTCTCGTTCGCGGACACCGTGCGCGGCAAAACGACGGTGGCGTCGGTAAGTTGCTCGTCAGGATCGTCGACGCGCGTCGCCGCGCCCTGCGGCACGGACCCGGTCGAAGCCGAGTCCGGCTCGGATTCGTCGATGGGCTGCGCACTTCGTGCGGTCGCGGACGCCGCGGCTTCGAGTACGCGGGACCGCCCCGGCGTTACCGGTAGGGCGGTCTCAGTCGCTGTCCTGGCTTCAGCGTCTTTAACCCGCGCTCGTCTCCGAAGCCAGGCGTCGCAACCGATGGTGATGGCCGCCGTCAGCAGGAGCCCCAGCCCGGGCACGACGATGAGGGCACGCTTGAGGGTCGAATGTGAGGCCTTGATGTTCGTACCGTCATCAAGGCGGGCGCTCTTAATGAGATCCGCCCTGGTGACGCCATACGAGGTTTGCAGCGCGCCGGCGCTCGAGTCGAACCGCTCGACCAGCTGATTTGCGGTGTCCAAGGCTTGCTGGCGACTCTTGGCCGTGACTGTGAACGTGGCGAGCGGTGCGCTGCCGCTCAGCTCCGCCGTGAACTTGTCGCTGTAACCCGTGGCCTTGAGACCTTCGATGTACGCACGATCCTGAACCGCGACCAGGGCGGCGTTGCCGAGAACCGTGAGGTCCTGATTCATCCAGGGGTTACGCGACACCTGCGCGGGTTGGCCAGCCGCGACGGCGGGCGGCAACGGCGGGACGAGCTCCACGTAGGCCGTGGCGACATAGTTGGGCTTTACCAGGATGAAGGTCAGCACCGTCAGCACGGCGGTCAGTAACAGCATCGGTACCGAGATACGCCAGCGCCGCCCGAGCAGCTTGGTCAGATCCCAGAAATCCAACGTCTTCCCCTCATCGTCTTCCCCTCATCGTTCGAGCTCAGTGGTCCTCGATGAAACTAACGACGCTCCATGACGTGCGTTGTCGCAAACGTCAACGTCTCCAATCTCAACGGCGGATGTCACGAGCGGTTGTCAGGCCGCATGACCGGATCGCAACCGCTCCGAAGGGCCGACTCGGGTTCCACACGATCAAGGATGTAGCCCCGATCTGGGTGCCACGGCCCCATCACATAGACATCCATGAAGGATACCGAGCGAAGCCGTCAGCGTCGCGATGGTTGCTTCACCCGATCAGTTGATATCGTATTTGTCAGATGTAACGCAAAATCAATGGACCCGTGTCAGGCTCAGAAGCGTGAAACGGGCTAGATCATTGGCGCGCTCCGTCGGCAGTGGCCTTCGGACTTCCACATCGCTGTGCGTCAACGTCACTGTGCATGGGATCGGTCCCGCGGGCCGCGACCTCGACCCGGGTGAAGACCAGACATGGCTGGGGATTGACCAGTTCGAGCAGGTCCTCGATGCGGTGGCTGGGCGGAAAGATGTCCGGATCACGTTCGACGATGGGAACGCCTCGGACGTGCAGTTCGCGTTGCCCCGGCTCCTCGAACGTGGACTCGAGGCGGAGTTCTTCCTGCTGACCGGCAAGTTGGGCGAGGTCGGCCGGCTATGCGCAGACGACGTCCGCGAGCTGGCTCACGCGGGCATGTCGATCGGCTCTCATGGCTGGGCCCACTGCGATTGGCGACGGGTCGATGCCGAGCAGGCGAGCCAGGAGCTCTTGGAGGCCAGCCAGGTCCTGCGCGAGCTCACCGGACAGCCGGTCTCCACGGTCGCCGTTCCGTTCGGCTCGTACGACCGGCATGTGCTACGTAGGCTTCGCCACGCCAAGGTCACCCGCGTATACACGAGCGACGGTGGCCTCGCCCGCCGAGACTCGTGGCTGCAGCCTCGCAACAGCGTGCGCCACGATCTCGACGAGGCGTGGCTGGCGCGGACTTTGGACCGCCGGCGCCCGATTTGGACCCGCACCCGCGGGTTCGCGGCGCGCCAGGTCAAGTGTGTTCGAGGCCGTCCGTGAGCCGCGGCATCGACGCCGTCGCGGTGAACGGGGTCGGCGCTGTGGCGGACGGCGACGAGTACGTGCCGCGGGTCGCGGTCGTCATCGTGACCTACAACAGCGCGGACGTCCTCGGTGACTGCTTGAACTCCCTGATGACGAGCGACGTGCAGCCCCGCACTGTGGTCATCGCGGACAACGGCTCTCGGGACCAGTCGCTCGCCATCGCGAAGTCCGTGGCGGAGCTTCCGATCTTGACGGTGGAACTCGGCCGTAACGCGGGCTATGCCGCGGCGATCAATGCCGGTATCGATGCCATGAACGTGCAAGGGCTGGACGCCGTGATGGTGCTCAACCCGGACTGCGTTCTGCGGCCCGACACGATCGAGCTGCTGTGGCGGTCGCTTCGAGAACCCGGGCGCGGCATCGCGGTGCCACGACTGATCGATCCGGATGGAACCCTGCAGCCCTCGCTGCGCCGCAGACCAACCGTGGGCCGGGCGCTCGCGGAGTCGCTGCTCGGAGCACGAGCCGGTCGCATCGGAACTCTCGGCGAGCTGATTTCCGATCCCCGCGAATACGAGAAGCCGGGGCCCGCCGCATGGGCAACCGGCGCAGCGATGCTCATTTCCATCGAGGCGATCACGCAGATCGGTCCGTGGGACGAGTCCTTTCTCCTTTACAGCGAAGAGACGGAGTTCGCGCTTCGCGCCGCGGATCGCGGATGGTCGCTGTGGTACGAACCGACGGCCATTGCCGTGCACGTCGGCGGCGAATCGGGCACGAGCCCGAAGCTCGCCGCACTTGTCGTTGTTAACAGGGTGGCGCTGTTTCGGAGGCGCCACAACGTCCCGTCGTCGTTCGCCTTCTACTTGTCGGTGCTACTCGGCGAATCGATGCGGGCGCTGACGGGCCGCCGCACCGCACGCGCCACAGTGGCGGCGCTTCTCAAGCCAACCAGCCGGACCCGAACGCTCGCGGACTGATTGATCGTGAGGAGAGCGATGACCAGAAGCGCCGCGAGCGACGCGAACCAGACACGCGAGGTCGCCACCGCCACGGTACGGACCGTCTCGATGGACGCGCTGGCGGCCGCCGAATTGGATGCGTGGCACCGGTTGCGCGACGCCAACCCATTGCTGGACAGCCCGTATTTTCATCCCGGCTTCGCCGAGGCCGTGCACGCGAGCGGCACGGACGTCCAAGTGTTGGTAGGTCGGGACGAGTCGGACGACATCCGACTGCTCCTGCCGTACCACCGTGTGAGGTCGCTGTTGCGACCCGTCGGATGGCCAGGTGCGGACTTTCAGGGTCCGGTGCTCGCGCCAGGCACCTCCGTCGCGCCACTCGACCTCCTCGCCGACGGCGCCCGAGCGTTTTCGTACGACCATCTCCTGGACGCATACCCGGATTTCGCGCCATGGGTCGTATCGACCAGATCGTCGCCGTTCATCGATACAACCGGCGGACTCACCGGATACCTGGGCCGGGCGTCGGGCAGCGGCAAGGACAACATGGGTCAGGCGCGGCGTCGGGCGGCGAAGGCCGAACGGACATACGGTCCCGTCCGGTTCGCCGCCGATGTGGTCGACGACGACGCGCTTGCCCGGGTGGTGGACCTGAAACGGGCACAGTACGCGGCGACCGGCGCGAAGGACTACTTTGCCGAGCCACACCGCGTCGACCTGCTCAGCCGGCTGCTTCATACGCGCGACTGTTCGTTCGGCGGCATCCTGTCAACGCTGTACGCGGGGCCGCAGCTCATCGCCGCACACTTCGGCATGCGCGCGGGCCATGTGCTGCATTGGTGGTTTCCGGTCTACGACCGGGCGTACTCGGCACTCGCGCCGGGCTGGATGTTGCTGCGCGAACTCGTCGACGCGAGCCCGGCACTCGGCATCACGCGCATTGACCTCGGTCGCGGTGACGACGAGTACAAGCGGCGAGCCAAGACCGGCGAAACGATGGTCCACCAAGGAACCGTGTCGAAGAGTTCAGCCCGCCGGGCGTTGCGGCGCGGCCGCGACCGGATGGTTGTCGCCGCGAATTCGTCTCCGCTCGGCCCCGGGTTGCGCCGAGTCGTCCGGAAGTTCCGCTAGCCCGCCGTGGCAGCCCCGGCAAGGAAGGCAAGAGAACCATGAATATCAGCGTGTTCGGGCTCGGCTATGTCGGCTGCGTTTCCGCGGCGTGTCTCGCCTCGCGAGGGAACCAGGTCATCGGCGTCGACGTGAATCCCGCGAAGATCGAGCTGATCAGCCGGGGTCAGGCTCCACTCGTCGAGGAGCTGATCGGCGAACTGACCGCGGACGTGGTGGCTAGTGGCGCGTTGCGCGCGACATCGGACATCGGCGAAGCGGTCACCGCGACCGAGATCTCGTTGGTCTGCGTCGGTACGCCGTCCTCGCGCAGCGGCAACATGTCCACCGAGTACCTCGAGCGTGTGGCCGAACAGATCGGCCAGGCCCTGGCGGGTGAGGATCGCTGGCACACGGTTGTCTTCCGCAGCACGATGCTCCCGGGCACCTGCGTGGACCTGCTCATACCGATCCTGGAGAAGGCGTCGGGGCGGACGGCCGGCATTGACTTCGGCGTGGCGGTCAATCCCGAGTTCCTTCGCGAAGGTTCGAGCGTGCGCGACTTCTTCGAACCACCGAAGACCGTCATCGGAGAGTCCGACGCACGAAGCGGCGACATAGTAGCGGCGCTGTACGAAGGCTTGCCGGGTCAGGTGTTCCGGGTACCGATCCCGATCGCCGAGATCGCGAAGTACGCGGACAACTCCTTCCACGGCGTGAAGATCGCGTTCGCGAACGAAGTTGGCGCGATCTGCCAGGCGCTCGGCATCGATTCGCACCAGATGATGGACGTCTTCCTCGCGGATACCAAGCTGAACATCAGCACGGCGTACCTTCGGCCGGGCTTCGCATTCGGCGGCTCGTGCCTGCCGAAGGACCTTCGCGGCCTCGTCTACGCCGCGCGCCGGGCAGATCTGTCCCTGCCGTTGCTCTCGCACGTGCTCCCGTCCAACGAGGAGCACCTGCGCCGAGCGTTCGATCTCGTCACCGCGAGTGGCAGGCGCCGGATCGGCCTGTTCGGCCTGTCGTTCAAGCCCGGAACCGACGACCTTCGGGAGAGCCCGCTGGTCGAGCTGGCCGAACGCCTCGTTGGCAAGGGATACGACCTGCGAATCTACGACGCCAACGTCACGATGTCGCGGCTGATGGGCGCGAACCGGGATTTCATCGAGAGCCGGCTACCACACCTGGGCGACCTGCTCGGGAGCTCCATCGATGACGTGCTCGCACACGCAGAGGTTTGCGTTGTCGGATGCAAGGATCCCGCGCTCCTCCGCGCGCTCGATGCCGCCGGCGACCGCACGATCATCGACCTTGTCCGCCTCCCCGACGCCGAGATGCGACGGGCAACTCCGGGATACGTTGGCCTTGGCTGGTAAAGCGCTCATCCTCGTCGAAAACCTGTCCGTGCCTTTCGACCGGCGCGTGTGGCAAGAGAGCACCGCGCTGCGTGACGCGGGCTGGGATGTCCACGTCATCTGCCCGCAGGGCACGAAACGCGACACCGAGCCGGAAGTCGAACTCGAGGGCATCAAGATTCATCGGTACCCCTTGCGTGCGGCCGTCGGCGGTCTTCTCGGATACCTGCGGGAGTACGCGTCGGCGCTCTGGCACACGTACCGGCTTGCCCGAAAGGTCGGTCGGGTGGACGTAGTGCACGCGTGCAATCCCCCGGACCTGTTCTTTCTGCTGGCAAGGCGGTTCAAACGACGTGGCGCCCGGTTCGTATTCGACCAGCACGATCTCGTACCCGAGCTGTACCTGTCCAGGTTCGAGCGCGGCGAAGACCTCGTATACCGGTTCGTCCGCTGGCTTGAACGGCGCACATACCGCGCGGCGGACGTTGTCATCGCGACGAACGAGAGCTACCGCGACGCCGCGCTCACCCGTGGCGGCAAGCGTCCGGATCAAGTCTTCGTCGTCCGCAGCGCTCCGGCTGGACGATTTCATCAGGTCCCGGCAGACGCGTCCATCAAGCGCCGCAAGCCGTACCTGCTCTGCTATCTCGGCGTGATGGGTCCGCAGGACGGCGTCGACTACGCGTTACGGTCGTTGGCGAAACTGCGTGATGAGGTCGGCCGGACTGACTGGCACGCCACGTTCGTCGGCGCGGGTGACACGTTTGACTCCATGCGCGCGATGGCCGACAACCTGGGATTGTCGGGCCTCGTCGAGTTCACCGGCCGGATACCTGACGATGACCTACTGCGTTACCTGTCGACGGCGGACGTCTGCCTCGCGCCCGATCCGTTAAATCCGCTCAACGACGTGTCAACGATGAACAAGATCATGGAGTACATGGCGATGTCCCGCCCGATCGTCTCGTTCGACTTGCGCGAGGCGCGGGTATCGGCGGGCGAGGCGGCGGTCTACGCGACGCCGAACGATGAGTCGCAGTTTGCCAAGCTCATCGCCTACCTTCTGGACGATCCGGAGCAGCGTCGCCGGATGGGTGAGATCGGTCTGGCCCGCGTCACGGGTGAACTGTCCTGGGACCGGTCTCGCGCGGCACTCGTGGCCGCGTACGAGGCGGCGAGCCGCGCCGGCGACGCCTCAGTCTCCGGTCGACGCCGGCACGCGGCTGCTCGGGTCACTCGCCCAAGCGGTCTGACCACGACGACGCAACTGACTGATCACACGGTCGAGGACGACAGCGGTGAGGTAGCACGCGGCGTCCACCGGACTGACCTTGCGTGACGTGACCAGGCAGATGAGAGAACGTAGGCCGAGCCGGCCCTCGGGCGCGACTCGGCCAAGTTCGGCCAGCTGCCGGTTGCCTCGACGAACTCGCACGCGCCGGCGCAGGTGGGCCGAGATGGTTCGGGCCGGCCGGACGAGCGACTCGGCCTCGAAGACCACGACCCGTTCATTGGGGGCGAAACTCGCGTGCACCCAACCATCGTCGGAGATCACGCCGGGCGGCATCGGAAAGACCCGGCCATGGCCCTCTTCGGTGAGCATGTATGCACCGACGCCGGACAGTGTCCGTGTCGGAGCGATCATCCGGTCATGCACGCGGTGCACCCGTTTCATGACACCTCCGGTTCCGTTCAGATCGAGCCGGGGAACCGGAGCGCAGGCCAGCACGCCCGGGCGGGCGCAGGCCGCGACGAGGGCACGTACGGAAACCGCCGACATCCGCACATCGGCGTCCAGGTACAGGCGGGGAAACGTCCGGCAGGCGTCGTCGCCAAGTTCGAGCGCGTGCGCCTTGCCCGCCGCCGGCGTCTCCACCACCCGTACGTCAAGAGTCCTGGCGATCTCGGCCGTTCGATCGGAGCAGGCGTTGGGGACCACGATGATGTCGAACTCGCCGGCGGCCGTCGTCGCGAGCAGTGCCCGCACATTCGCGTCGATGACTGATTCTTCATTGTGCGCCGGCACGACAATGCTGACGATCGGTCGCCCGGAATGGATTCGGACCGACTTCTCGCCCATGTTGACCTCCAGGTCGCTGCGTACGACCTACCACCTTCGATGTGCCGTTCGAGGATATGCGACAACGCCGTTATCGGGCGTTGAACCGCGAAGCCATTCGCCAATGAGGGAATTTGCCATGTTGGACGTCCGCCAGGTTGCCATGTCGCGTGGAAGCAAGCTCGCCGTTGTCTGGCGTACCCGGTGACGGCCGCAGGTGACGCCTCGCCGACGGACCGCCACAACGGCGGGAAGCGCGTCGCGTCGCATTGTGGATCGCCGGCAGGCGACGAACGCACGACGGCGTTCGCCCCCACGGACAGCCGGAGGTTGATCGGCCTTGACGGCATGCGCGGCTTGGCCGCCTTGGCGGTCGTCCTGCACCACTGCTATCTGTTGGCGTTTCCGGGTTATCCGGCCATCACCGGACCGTGGTGGGCAGGCTGGCTCATCTACGGACATTTCTCGGTAGTCGTCTTCATCGTGCTGTCGGGTTTCTCTCTCGCGGTGTCGCCGGCCAGATCGGGATGGCGGCTCGGTGGCAAGGCCACGTTCGCGCGGCGCCGCGCGTGGCGCATCCTGCCGCCTTACTGGGCGGCATTGGTGTTCAGCTTGATCATCGCGTGGGCCATCATTCCCCAGCCGGGCCAGGCGGTTCCGACAGCCAAGTCGGTTCTCGTCAACGGGTTGCTGCTTCAAGACGCGGTCGGAGCGCCGACTCCGAACGGTGCGTTCTGGTCCATCGCGGTCGAGGCCCAACTGTATGTCGTCCTCCCGCTGATGCTGGTCCTGGTGCGCCGGGTGAGCGCGGCGGCGATGCTCGCCGTTGTCAGTGCCAGCGTCGTGCTGGTCGGCATCCTCGCCCCGAGCGTGTCCGCCATCGAGAAGCTCCTCCGGCTGACCCCACAATTCGCCGTCCTATTCGCGATGGGAGTAATCGCCGCCGGGGTCATATCGTCGTCCCAGCGCACGAAGCGGTTGCCGTGGCCCTGGTTCGCGGCCGTCACAGCGGTACCGGTCCTCGCGACGATCGTCGTCGCGGGCTCGGTCTGGACCCTGGACCATCTCTTCTGGGTCGACATGTTGCTGGGGATCCCGGTGGCTCTCCTGCTCGCCGCCGCGACGATCGGTCGCCCGGTCCCACTGGTGCGAGCGCTGGATACTATGCCGATCCGCAGCCTCGGCTCGTTTTCGTACAGCCTTTACCTCATCCATGCGCCGATCGTCGTCGTGGTTTACGCGAGGATCGTTGCTCCGCACGTGTCTGCCGGTGTGCCGGCGTTCCTCGCAACGGCCGCGATCGCGGGCACGCTCTCGGTTGTCGCGGCGCGGCTGTTCGCCGCGATGTTCGAGATCCCGTTCCAGCGCCACCGTAGCTTGGACACGTTGCGGGCGGCTGCGCGGAAACGATTGGCACGCCTACGCCTGAGTCACATCGAGGCGGATCCGGGCACCGCCGCGACGGAGGTAACCGCGCCCGTGGCCATCCGCGAGGTGATCGAGTCCGCTACGCCACCAGCCGCCGCGATGGACATGGACGCGACCTTGGAGATTCGGCTACAGCCGGATCCCGCCTCGCCGCCGCAGGTGGGACTGCCGTCCGAGAGGTGAGTCAGCGATCGGTCACGACCCGCAGGAGCTTGCGAACGCGATGCGCCATGGTGCGCCGCTGGCGTCGTGCATACATCCGATAGACCGCTCGTCGGGCTTCGGACCGCTGGACGTCCGTCAAGTCGGCGCGGCGCAACCAGGTCAGGATCTCTCGGCACTGCAACGTGCTGGACAGGTGAGACTGCCACGAGGGTACGCCCAGGCTCCGGGCGACCGTCCCGAGGCGCCCGGACTTCCAATGACGCTGGGCAAGTACGTCGGGGACGTGGCCCCACGGCCCGGCCAAGGCGAGCTTCGTGGCGAACACCTCGTCTTCACGGATCATGTTCCGCCGCGGAATGGCCTCGACGGCGTCACGGCGCATCATGCCATACAACGGATCGATCAGCAGATAACTCGCGTTGAGGAGGCGGAGCATCTCGCCGAGCCGCCCCACCGGGTCGTCTGAGCGAAGGTTCGTGCCGTCGTAGAACTCCGTCTGGGCCAGGCCGTCCGACCCGATGTACGCGATGCCCGTCGTGACCAGGATCAGTCGCGCATCGTGCGCGAATTCGTCGAGGCACCGGGACACAAGCTCGGCCTCGAGCGCGTCGTCGTCGCCGATCCAGCGGAAGTAGACACCCTTGGCAAGGGCCATCGTCCGCATGAAGTTGTTGAGCAGGCCGATGTTCTCCGGCTGTCGGTGGTACGCGATCCGGCCGTCCGACTTCGCGAGGTCGCGGCATACCTCTTCGGTTTCGTCGGTCGATGCGTTGTCGGAGATCACCAACTCGATGCGCTCGTGATCCTGCGCCAGCACCGATTTGATCACCGTTTGGACGTCGGTTCCAGCATTGCGGACCGGCAGGCATATGGATACGAGCGTGTCGGAACTCATCGTCTGGCTTCCTCACGGACAAAGGCCGATGGACAATCGATGTGGCCGGTGACGATCAAGCCGGCGCCTGACCGCCGCCACCACGCGACATCGCCAATCGACGCAGTTGGCCGGCTGGCATCACGATCGCGATGTAACAGAGCAGACCGGCGATGCCTGCCACCGCCAATTCCACGAGATGGTACGGACCGGTGACATGGGCGACCACGACCGTGACCACCGCCGTCAGCACGCCGGCGGCGAGCGGCCGGACCAACGTGCGCGGGATCGGCGTCATCCGCACACCGGCCCGGTGTAGCGCCACCACGGCGAGCGGAAGCGCGACGAACAGTGCCACGACCGCATGAGCGATGGCCGTGCCACGAATGCCGCCGAGGTGTGTACCGACCACAAGCGCGGGGATGAGCGTGACGGCCCAGCCGACATTGACCCACAGCGACGATCGGGTCGCGCCCGCGCCGGTCAGGATGTCAAGCGCGAGCCCCGTCAGTAGCCGAACGCCGGCCAGGATCATCAGGAACTGCAGTGCCGCGGTCGCGGGAGCCCATCTGTCGCCATACAGGACCGAGATGAGCTGCGGAGCGAGCGCCGTTATCAGCGCGATAATCGGCGCGATCACCGAGACGAGCAACGGCACCGCGCGCTGCACGCCGCGCGACAGCTCCTCCGTGTCACGGTCGGACAGTCGTGAGAACGCCGCGATGGAGACGTAACGGATTGCCGTACCGATCATGCCCTGCATCCACGCCGAGACATTGAACGCCAACAGGTAGTAGCCGAGCGCGACCACGCCGAGCACTCGCCCGACGATCACGTAGTCAGCATTCGTCAGGATCGCCTCGACGCCGAGGCTCGCGGCAAGCGGTAGGCCAAATCGCAGCAGATGCGCGGCGATCTTCTTGTCAACCCGGAATCCGAGCGGCACCTTGGCAAGAACGATGACCAGCACGCCGTTGACCGCACCGCCGATGACCTGACCGCCCGCGAAGGAGTACGCGCCGGCGCCACCGAGAGCCAGGCCGACCGATGTACCGGCCGCGACGATGACGCCAGTCAGCGTCGCCACGGCGAGCCGGCCCTGCTGAAATCGGCGCATCAGCGCGGCGCTGCGTACCGCGGTGAGACCGTCGATCAGAATGACCACAGTCAACAGGCGTACGACGGGTGCGGCTTCGGGATCGCCGGCCAACCGGGCGAACGCCGGTGCGATGAACCAGAAGACGCCGTATATCGCGAAGCTGAACAGCGCCGCGAGTGTCGTCGCGGTCGGTGCGATCTCGGCGAGCTTGCCGCGCCACTGCACCACGGCGGCGATCAGCCCTAAGTCGTTGATATGCATGACCAACAACAAGGCGGCCGACGCGATCGCGAACGTGCCGAAGTCGGCGGGTGTGAGCAGGCGGGCGAGGACGATGCCCACGGCGAACGTCAACGGCTTGGCGCCCACCGTGCTCAGAAGACTCCATCTCAGCCCCTTGCCGGCGGCGCTTCCAATGGTCTTCTCGTCGACCGTCGCCCCAGCCGTCATCCGGCCGGCTCCACCACGCGGTCGAGCCAGATCTCGCGCCAGTAAGCCGGGATGCTGCGTGGGCAATTCGCGTTGAAAGCGCCCTCACAGACGATTCCCTCCAAGACGATGCAGGGGCTCTTCATGTAGATCATCCGGCCCGTCTTCTCGTCGATGATGTGGTCGACCCTCCGAGCGACCCGCGCCGTACGCCCACAGAATCTCGCCATCTCCGCGTCGAAACCCATGCCCCGATTGAGGAGCTGCTCGTTGAGCGTCCTCTCGATTTCCACCTTGGACTTGATACGGACGAGTTCGCCGGGCTGCAGAGCGGTCCGGCCGGTCGGAGTCTTGCCAGCGTTGCCCCGGAGGAAGCCCCATGGAAGGCCGCCGCGGATCCGGAACCATCGTGGCAGTTTTTCTCGGCTGAAGTGCTGGTATCGGTTGAACAGACCGACAAGCACTGCCCGCGTCACGCCGATCGGCCCGGCGTTACCGGAGCGCAGATCCTCCACGTATTGTCCGAGGTCGCGGAGTGGAAGCCGCCCAGGTGCGGCACGGAGTAGTTCGGTCGACTGGCACCGGAAGCATTCCGTGCCGTCGTCCGCACGCCGGCGAGTGACGTCGGTCAGCTGAACGATGATCGACGCCGACGCCTGGACGGGCGGGATCGCCTGCGCCGGCCCCTCGACCGGCCGCAACCAGTCGTTCTTCCAGTAGATCAGGCATGCGGCCTGGCAACCGCCATGCGAACCACCATCGCAGCGAACATCGCGAAGGTGGACGGCATTGTCCATCCGCCGCATTCCGCTGCGTGTCATGGTGTCGCATACCTTGTTCGCGATCTTGCCGACAGTCAGCTGACGGCCGCAGTACCGCAGCATCTCGGGCATGAACGGTAGCGAATCCAGCTCGCCATTCTCGTCGAGCGTCGCCATGATCTCTTCGGCGCTGCGCACCTCGACGAGTTGGCCGACCCGGAACGCCACATCAGCGCCGCGGACGACTTCGGTTGTCGTCACCGTCTTTCTCCTTCCATCTCCGTACCGGGCAACATCTCGCACGGCACGGGTCCGCGGTCATGTGTCATACGCCTAGTTGGCGGGCCATGGTGGCGGCGGTCGTGGGTTGGTGAGTGTTTGGTGGGGGGTTCATGGTGGGGAGTTGGCGTCGCTGTTCGCGGCGGCGTTGCCAGGCGTCGGCGGCGACGGTGAGGGCGATGGTTAGTAGGAGGCCGGCGGCGGCGACGGCGATGAGGGCGCGCTTGGCGTTCGCGGTGGAGATGGTGGTGTTGGCGCCGTTGTCGAGGCGGCGGCTGGTGATGAGGTCGACGGGGACGACGCCGTAGGTGGTTTGGAGGGTTTGCAGGCTTTGGTTGAAGCGGTTGATGAGTTGGTTAGCGGTGGCGGTGGCTTGGCGGGCGGATTTGGCAGTGACTTGGAAGGTGATCAGTGGGGTGGTGTCGCCCATGGTGACGGTGAAGGCGTCGGTGTATCCGGCGTCTTTGAGATGTTGGACGTAGCCGATGTCCTGGACGGAGATGAGGGCGGCGTTGCCGATGGTTTTGAGGTCTTCATAAAGCCAGGGGTTGCGCTGGACGGGTATAGGTTTGCCGGCGGGTACGGCGACGGGTATGGGTGGGACGAGTTGGAGGTAGGCGGTGGCTTGGTAGTCAGGTTTGATGTTGGCGTGGATGAGTGTGGTGGCGGTGATGGTGAGTAGGAACAGGGGTAGACAGATGCGCCAGCGTCTGGCGATTAGTTTGCCGAGGTCCCAGAAGTCCATCGTCATCCCCTTGTCCACCCGAGGGCACCCCCGGGAAAGCACTGCTACCGCCGTTCGAACGTCACCTGAAATGAGACCGTTGGCATCTCGGTGGACCAACCAAGGACGGTTGGCCCGCTCGGGCTGATATGCCTACGCATGAGTCGGTCTCCGCGCGCGGAGCTTGGTCCGCCGTGTCCTGCCTACATCAGTACGCTCCAGAACTTCGGACGACGGCGATTACGGTGCGCGCCAGGATCAGCAGATCCAGTGGCAGCGACCAGTTCTCGACGTAGCGAAGATCGAGGCGAATCGACTCCTCCCAGGACAGGTCGGACCGGCCAGATACCTGCCATAGCCCGGTGACTCCTGGCTTGACGACGAGACGGCGGCGCACATCGAACGCGTACTCGGCAACCTCCCGCGGCAGCGGTGGCCGGGGCCCGACGAGTGACATGTCGCCCTTCACCACGTTGAACAACTGCGGGATCTCGTCGAGCGAGAACCGGCGCAGCCACCGGCCGATAGGCGTGATCCGAGGGTCACCGCGCATTTTGAAGAGGACGCCATCGTTCTCGTTAAGGTGCCGCAGCTGGCTCAGTCGATCCTCGGCGTCCGGATACATCGTCCGGAACTTGTACATCATGAACGTCTGGCCGTCGCGGCCGACGCGGACCTGTTGGAAGATCAGCGGGCCACGCCCGCCGGTCGTACACTTCACGAGCGCGGCGATGACAAGCGTGAGCGGCATCAGGAGCACGAGGCCGGCGATTCCGCCCGCGCGGTCGAACACCTCTTTGACCATCCGGCGAGATCCTTTGAGCCGGGGGTGCTCGACGTGCAGGAGCGGAAGGCCGTCGACCGGTCGGATGGTTGTACGGTCGCCGGCCACGTCCAGCAATGCGCTGGCGAGAATCAGGTCGACGTCGTCGCGCTCGAGCTTCCAGGCAAGCCGGCGTATCGCGGATGCGTCGAGCTCAGGGCAGGGCAGGACGATGACGGTATCCGCCTCGGCCCGGGCTACCGCTTGAGCGACCTGCTCGACACCGAGGCTGCAGAACACGTGCGGCAGTTCCTGTTCGGCGGGCAGCATCGCTCTCGCGAGCATCGGCGCGCCGGGGAGGCACACGCCGACGACGCCCATGCCGTGGAAGCGTTCTCGACTGAGTTTTCGGGTGAGGTCCCAGACTGACTGTTCGTGGCCGACGAGGATAACTCGGCACAGCCGCCGTCCCTTCGCCCATGCGCGATGAAGCGTGCGCCGCATACCGAAGCGCATGACCAGGCTCAGGACGATCACTTCCGGGATGGCGATCAACGGGTAGACCCGCGACAGGTGCAGGTTCAACGCAAAGGCGATAAGGACGGAGACCGCCATAAGTGTGATGCCCGACCGAAGGACCCGCTCGTACTCATCGCTGCCCACGAACAGATAGCGGGCTTCGAACGCCCTACTCACCGCAAGCGTGAACAACCACCCGAACGGGAAGGCGAGGGTTATCCAGAGGTAGTCGCGGTTGTATGTGGCGCTCAGCTCATCGCCGAACCGGACCGCCAGCGCGGTGACACCGGCGACCGCGCCGACGATGAAGTCCATGAGCACGACAAGGCGTACGTAACGCGCTTCCCAACTCGCACGGACGAAGCCAGCCCGGTTCGGTAGATCTATGGCAGCCAGGGGCTGCGTCACCGAGGCGTCTTCGCCGCGAGTCTCTAGGGGAAGCTGCGCCTCCGTCGCTGTCACTCCCGCCTCCATTTCGATGATCGTGCGTGGTTCGCAAGCTGAGTCGTTGCCTATAGGCGGCGCGTGCGCCCGGCATGCACAAGGGCATCGGGCTCGGGTTCCGGCTCCCACCACAGTCGGCACCGACAGGCCCGCCCGACGTCGCGCCACCTGATGTCGGGTTGCTGGCAGCCAACCGTTGACCAGGCGCCCCAGTCCGGCGCATGAGGTGGCGGACTCCTCCGCCCAATGCGGTCCGTTCGCCCATCACCGGGCGGGCCGGGCCGTGCTGACCCAATCCGACCCAATGATGAGATAAATCAATGTTCGAGGTATCTAGCCGAGTATCTGCATGTCATACATCAACCATGACTTTATAGCATGCGATGCGTGTATCAGACCTATTGTGTGGAACTCGCCAAACATGTCTGGATCCTGGAGGCCGCGCCGGCGTCGGTGACCACCAACCGGGGCTGCTGCCGAACCTGGCCGCGGCGTCGCCCGACCTGTCCGTCCACTACGCGCTGGGCGCCGGAACCCGGGCCGCCAGGAGAAGGCGCGGGCCACCATCCACGCATTGACTCGCGGCACCGATCCGCTCCTGGTACCGGCGACGGATGCCGCCCACTAGACCAGCGGCTGCGCGGGATGCGTGCCGATGCCGCTAACCCGAGGCGTTCTCCCGCTTCAGGGCGGCCATCGCACTCACGTAGTCGGGCAGCAGGCCGCGCTCCCGGGCCTCAGCCACCGTGGGTGCCTCATGGTCGCGCGGCGACAGCACGAGCGGCATGTCAGGCCAGGGCAGGTCCAGGGCCGGGTCGAGAGCGTGGACGGTGTGCTCGACCGGCGGGTTGTAAATCGTCGAGCACAGGTACGACAGCGCCGTGTCATCCTCCAGCGCGCAGAACGCGTGCCCGAGGCCGGCCGAGATGTACACCGCCCGCCGTTCCACGTCATCCAACCGGACCACGTCGTACCGGCCGTACGTGGGCGAGCCGACCCGGATGTCCACCACCACGTCGAGGCCTGCGCCGCGTACGCAGGTGACGTACTTCGCTTGCCCCGGCGGTACGTCGGCAAAGTGCACCCCGCGCACTACCCCGCGCCGGGAAACCGACAGGTTGCCCTGCGCGACGGTGATCCGCTGGCCGATCTCGGCGGCCAGCTTGTCTGGGCGGAACGTCTCCAGGAGCAGCCCGCGGTCATCCGGCCAAATCACCGGCGTGACCTCCCAGGCACCTGCGACGGACAGCGGGCGTGCCTTCATCGCTCCTCCAGCAGTTCCATCAGATATCTGCCGTACCCGCTGCGCAACAGCGGCCCGGCCAGTCCGCGCAGCCGGTCGCTGTCGATGAACCCGGCGCGCCAGGACGCCTCCTCGATGCAGCCAATCTTGGAGCCCTGCCGCTCCTCGATCACGCGCACGTACTCAGCCGCCGCTACGAGCGAGCCGAACGTGCCGGTATCCAGCCACGCAGTGCCCCGGTCCAGGGTGCGTACGTGGAGGCGACCCTGCCGCATGTACTCCGTATTGATGTCAGTGATCTCCAGCTCTCCGCGTGCGCTCGGGCGCAGGTTCTCGGCAATCTTCACTACGTCCGCGTCGTAGAAATACAGGCCCGGCACGACATACCGGCTCTTGGGCTGCTTGGGCTTCTCCTCGATGGACACCACCGTGCCGTCCGGACGGAACTCGACGACGCCGTAGTCCTCCGGATTGGACACGTGGCATGCGAAGATCAGCCCACCATCGAGCGTCTCGCCCGGGTAAAGCGGTCGGCCCACGCTGCCGCCGTGGAAGAGGTTGTCCCCCAGGATCAGCGCGACCGGTTCGCCGGCCACGAAGTCCCGCGCGATGAGGAACGCTTGGGCGATGCCGTCCGGCCGGGGCTGGGCCGCATAGCGCAGCTCCAGACCGAACCGCGAGCCGTCGCCGAGCAGCCGACGGAACTGGTCCTGATCGTCGGGCGTAGTGATGATCATGATCTCCCGGATGCCGGCCGCTACGAGCGTGGTCAGCGGGTAATAGATCATCGGCTTGTCGAATACCGGCATGAGTTGTTTGGAGACCGCCTGGGTGATCGGCCACAGGCGCGAGCCAGTGCCGCCGGCGAGGAGGATGCCACGCACCGCGACAGCGTAGCGCAGCGTAACCGCGTGGCGTACGGACAGTGGTGAAACTGGCCGTTAGACTCCGCTGGTCATGAGGATCCTGGTCACCGGCGGAGCCGGTTTCATTGGTTCCAACTTCGTGCGCGCGGTGCTCGCCGGCCGGTATCCGGCCCTCGCGGATGCCCAGGTCACGGTGTTGGACAAGCTCACGTATGCGGGTTCCGGAGGGAACCTCGCCGACGTCGCATCTGATCCACGACTGACGATGGTCGTTGGCGACGTCGCCAACCGTGACACGGTCGATGGTCTGATGTCCGACACTTCGGTTGTCGTGCACTTCGCGGCTGAGTCGCACGTCGACCGTTCCATCCTCGACGCGTCACCGTTTGTCACCACTAACGTCGCCGGTACGCAACGATTGCTCGACTCGGCCCGGATGGCCGGCGTCGACCGCTTCGTGCACGTGTCCACGGACGAGGTGTACGGGTCGATCGAGTCCGGCTCATGGACCGAGGATTGGCCGGTCGCCCCGAACTCCCCGTACGCGGCCAGCAAGGCGGCCTCTGACCTGATGGTGCTCGCGGCGCACCGTACACACGGGATGGACGCCGTGGTCACCCGGTGCTCGAACAACTACGGGCCGTACCAGTTCCCGGAGAAGGTCATCCCACTGTTTGTGACGAACCTGCTCGACGGAGGCACCGTCCCGCTGTACGGCGACGGCGCCAACGTGCGTGACTGGCTCCACGTGGACGACCATTGCCGGGGCATCGCATTGGTGCTGGAGAAGGGCCGGGCCGGCGAGGTCTACCACATCGGCGGCGGTACTGAGCTGACCAATCGCGAGCTGACCGAGCGCCTGCTCGCCGCGTGCGGAGCGGACTGGTCGGCGGTCCGGCCCGTGCCGGACCGAAAGGGTCACGACCGGCGGTATTCGCTCGACATCGCCAAGATCACCGACGAGCTGGGCTACCAGCCATCAGTCACGCTGGACGTCGGCCTGGCATCGACGGTCGACTGGTACAGCGCGAACCGCGCGTGGTGGGAGCCGCTTAAGCCGGGGGCTACCTGATGCGCTGGCTGGTCACTGGCGCGGCCGGCATGCTCGGCCGGGACGTGCTGGCGGCGCTGGCCGACGCCGGCCACGGCGTCGTAACCGCCGCGCCTCGGGCCGACCTCGACGTCACCGACCCGTGCGCGGTCCGCACCGCCGTCGCGGGGCACGACGTGGTGGTGAACGCCGCCGCATGGACAGACGTTGATGGCGCGGAGACGGCCGAGGCAGCGGCTACCGCGGTGAACGGCACGGCCGTCGGCCATCTCGCCGCCGCCTGCCGGGATACAGGCGCCCGGCTGCTGCACGTCTCCACCGACTATGTGTTCGCCGGGGACGCGACGACGCCTTACCCGGAGGACGCGCCGACCGCGCCGGTCAACGCCTACGGGCGGAGCAAGCTCGCTGGCGAGCGGGCCGTGCTGGGCACGCTGCCGGACACCGGCTACGTGGTCCGGACGTCCTGGCTATACGGCGCGCATGGCCGCAACTTCGTGGCCACCGTGCTAAACGCCGCCGCGACCCAGGACACCCTGGACGTGGTGGACGACCAGCGCGGCCAGCCGACCTGGTCGGGTGCCCTGGCGGCGCGCCTGGTCGCACTCGGCGCGGCCGACGCTCCGGCCGGGATCTACCACGGCACCGCGTCGGGCGAGACAACCTGGTACGGGCTGGCCCGGGCCGCATTCGAGGCGTCCGGTCTGGATCCCGACCGGATACGGCCGACCACGAGCGCGGCGTTCCGCCGGCCCGCGCCGCGACCGGCGTACAGCCTGCTCGGCCACGATCGGTGGACGGCGGCCGGGTTCGCGCCGCTCGCGCACTGGTCCGACCAGCTGGCCGCCGGGCTGGCAGCGATGCGCGTCCAATAAGGCTCCAGCAATCCCGGCAGGTGGCTGCGAGATCGCGCATGGCCGCGTGGGGCATCGCGGTTCGTGCTCGCCATCGACATGGTCGTGCTCGCGGCGCTGCTGGCCGCACAGCTCGTCCTCGGGCCCGTGCGCCCGATCCGCGCCCTCGTGTTCGTGCTGGTCGCCAGCACGCTGTGGCAGTGCATGGTGTTCCTGCGTACCGACCTGTACGCCGTCCTGGTCACGGCGACCGGCTGCCGGGACCTGTGGCGGGTCAAGTCACTGCTGCTGCGGCGGGCCTTCGGCCGTCTCGACGAGGGGCAGCGCGCTGAGCTGGAACGGGCCGACCCGCGTGACATCCGGATCGGCACCTGGTTCCGCTGGGTCTGGCTGGCCGGCTGCCTGGCCGCGGTCGGCTACTTCACACTGTTCTACCTGCCGCTGCTGGTGTACGTCGCCCGGCGGGCTGGCGACGGAGTCACGGCAGAGGTCGGCAGCGCCCGGTTCTGGTGGGGCATGCTCACCGCGGTCATGGTCTACACACCCGTCGTGGCGACGCTGGTGATGGCAGTGCGGGCGGCGCGACGGCGCCCCGTTGACGCCGCTGCGGCTGAGCCTCCAATCATCACGTCGGCGGCCAGCCTTACCGCGGGCGAACCGGTCGGCTAATGGCGGCTTCGATACCGGCGGCCGCCCACAACAGCTCCTCGTCGTAGCCGGGGAGGCCGACGCACTGCAGCCCCCACGGCAGGCCCCGTTCGTCGAACCCGCCGGGAACGCTGACGGCGGGGCCGCCGAGCAGGCTGAACGGGACACACATGACGGGGTTCCCGGTGCTCTCCAATCCGGCGGGCGCGGTGCCGGTCGCCGCCGGCGCTACCCAGACGTCGATGCCGTCGTCATTCGTCACGCTGGCGATCCGCCGAACGAACTCGGTGCGCCAGCTCATCACTTCCGGATACTCGGCCGGGTCGAGCCCGCGGCCCTGACGGATCGCGTCGGCGGTGGCCGGGCGGTACCGCGGCTCGTACCGGTCGAACCATCCACGGTGAGCGTTCGCGAGTTCCCAGCGGTTGATGGTGAAGAACCCGCCGGCGATCTCTTCGAAGTCGGAGAACACGTCAGTCCGCCGAATCTCGTACCCCGCATCGGCAAGAATCCGCAGGTGGCGCGCGAATGCCGCGCGCGCCGGCTCGGACGCCTCGGTCAGGAAACGCTCGGACGGCACTCCGAGCACCGGCCGGGACGCCGCGACGGCGTCCGCTCGCCAATCGGTGTAGAGCAGCCGCGCCGCGAGCGTCGCGCTCGCGACGTCGGCGGTGAACCATCCGAGCGTGTCGAGGGTCGGCGAGTAGGGCAGAATCCCGTCGATCGCGACCCGCCCATGGGAGCCGCGGAAACCGACGACCCCGCAGTACGCGGCCGGTCTCACGATCGAGCCGATCGTCTGCGTACCGAGAGCGAGCGGCACCATTCCGGCCGCGACCGCCGCCGCGGAACCGCTGCTCGATCCGCCCGGGGTGTGTGCCGGATCGTACGGGTTGGTGGTTGGGCCCGGAGCCGCCACGGCGAACTCCGCCGTGACTGTTTTGCCGGCCACGACCGCCCCGGCCGTGAGCAGCCGCGTGACCGCGGACGCCTGCCGACCGGCGAGGTCGGCAGGGGGTACGGTCGATCCGGCCCGGGTCGGGAATCCGTCGACCCGGATGATGTCCTTGACCCCGACCAGAACCCCGCGCCACGATCCGCGGGCGGACCCGAGGTCCGCCCTGATCCGCTCGCGTCGGTCGGGTTCGGGCACGAAGGCATGCACGATCGGCTCGACCGCGTCAATGCGATCGCAGAACTCGTTGACGAGCGACTCCACATCGTGCGGCGTTCGGGCGTCGCCCGATGCGGGGTCCACCTTCAGCGATCGCGGCGCAACCTGATCGGTCCGGCTTCCATCAAGATCCGCCACTGGTTATCGCATCCCCTGCGTCATCGGCTCGTCGATTGCTCCGCCAGTATCCGCCGGACCCTCCTCCGCATCGCCGGATTCCGCTCGCCCACGACGCGGGCCTTGCCGTCGTCGAACTAATCCGCCCGGCTCGGCCCCCTCACGCGGCGTGGCGCGGTCGAGACCGCGCAGTGCGCGTAGCCGGAGCCACGCCGGTCCCGACGTCCCGGCCGGTGATCGCGGTACCCGGCCGACGGGCACCGCGATCGCCGGTTTGACCTGTCAGGTCACTGCACGACGGACCATACGAACGTCGCCGTGCCGGTGACCGCCTGGCTATCCCGCGCCGTCACCGTCACCGTGTAGGTGCCGAGCGTGCTGCCGGTACCCGAGATCGTGCCGTTCGACGCGATCGTGAAACCGGGTGGCAGCCCGGTCGCCGTGAAGGTCGGGGTCTGGGACGGGTTGGAATCCACGGCCTGCATGGTGAAGGACGCGGCGGTGCCCTTCGGACTGCTGTAGCCCCACGGGTTGACGACGCCGACCGTCTCCGCGCCCGGGACACCCGAGTTCGGGGTGACGTTCGCGCTGACCGCGATGTTGGCCGACGCGATGCCGGCGCCGGAGGTGCCGGCGGCGACCTGGCCGGTGAGCCGGTGAGCCAGGCTGGTGGTGGCGGACAGCGGCCGGTTGGCCGAGGAATCGCCGACCGAGATGCCATAGGTGCCGGCCTGGGCCTCCCACTGGTTGTCGGTGGTGGACCAGTTGGCCAGCTGGTGGATCGTCAGGGTGAAGCTGACCGGCGTGCTCTGGCCCGGGTTGAGGGTGACCCGCTGGAAGCCGGCGAGTTGCTGCGGCGGGTTGCCGCTGGCGGCCGGGTCGCTGACGTACATCTGCGCGACCTCCGAACCGGCCTTCGAGCCGGTGTTGGTGACGGTGGCCGTCACGGTCGCGGTGCCGTTGGCGTTGAACACGCCGACGTTGAGGTTGGAGAAGGAGAAGCTCGTGTACGACAGGCCGTACCCGAACGGGAACGCGGGCGTGATGTTCTGCGACTGGTACCAGCGGTACCCGATCTTCACACCCTCGCTGTAGTTCACCCCGGTCGACGTGCCCGGCCACTGCGCCTGCGTCTGCGCGGGAACCTGGCTCAGGCTGCCCGGGAAGGTGACCGGCAGCTTGCCGGACGGGTTCGCCGTACCGAAGATCAGCGCCGCCATGGCGTTGCCGACCTCCTGGCCGGGGTACCAGTTCTCGAACACGCCCGCGACCGAGTTCAGCCACGGCATGACCACGGGTCCGCCGCTGTTGAGCACCACGATCGTGTTCGGGTTGGCCGCCGCCACCTGCTGGATCAGCGACTCGTCGGTGCTGGACAGGTTCAGCGTGGCCAGGTCGCTCTCCTCGCCCTCCGGAAGGCTGACGAAGATGATCGCGTCGGTCGCGGCCTGGGCCGCGGTGACCGCCTGCCCGATGTCGGCGGTGCCGTTGTCGTTGCCCGCGGTGTAGGTGACGTGCACGTTCACCCCGACCGCGTTCTGGATCCCGGTGACCGGCCAGATCGTGTTGGAGCTGGTGACCGTACCGCTGCCGCCGCCTGCGAGTTCGACGCCGGCACCGGCATCGGTGCCGATCACGGCGATCGACTCGGTGCCGTTCGGATTCAGCGGCAGGATTCCGTTGTTCTTCAGCAGGACCGAGCCCTCCTCGCTGAGCCGCAACGCGGTCTGCTGGTGCGCCGCCGAGGTCACGCTGGTCGCCAGCGATCCGGTCGCCGGGTTGTCGAACATACCGAAGGCGAACATCTGGGTCAGGATCCGGGCCACGGCCGCGTTCACCGCGTACTGGCTCAGCGTGCCGTTCGCGATCGCGTTGGCGATGTCCGCCGCGATCGAGCCGGGGAACGGCATACCTATCTCCATGCCCCCCACGACCGAGGCGACATTGTTGTAGTCGGCCCCCCAATCGGAGGTGATGTAGCCACCGAAGTTCGCCTGGTTGTTCAGGCCCTTGATCTGCATATCGGCGTTCTGGCAGGAGGCGGCGCCGTTGACCACGGCGTAGGAGCACATGAACGACGCCGGTGCCGACTGGTAGATGGCCGACCGGAACGGAGCCAGGTACAGTTCCTGCAGCGCCTGCTCGCTGACCGTCTCGTTGTTGTTGCCGTTGGGGTACTGCTCCTGGTCGTAGGCCGCCACGTGCTTGACCATCGCCTGGACGCCCTGGCTCTGCAGACCTAGGACCTCGGCCGCGGTGATCTGGCCTGCCAGGTACGGGTCCTCACCGTAGGTCTCGTAGGTCCGGCCCCATCGCGGATCGCGCACCAGGTTCGCGGTCGGGCCGAGCGAGACGTTCACGCCCTTGCCCGCGAACTCGGCGCCCATCGCGGCGCCCTCCTGCTGGATCAGCGCCGGATCCCAGGTGGCCGCGGCGTTCTCGCCGTCGGGGTAGGCGGTGACCCCGCCCGTCCCGTCGCCGACTCCGTTAGGACCGTCCTGCATGTTCATCGCCTTGATGCACAGGTTGGGGATGGCCGCGACCTGGCCGATGTACGACGAGCCGCCGTCGCCGGAGAGCAGGGTCAACTCCTCGGCCTGGTTCATCGTGTTCAGCACCTGCTGGACCCGCGTCGCGACCGGTGCTGTGGAGTTGACCCACGGGCAGATGCCGTTGCCGCCGTCGCCGTTGCCGCCGCTGATCGGGGCGACGGTGGTCAGCCCGAAGACGCGGAACTCGAAGATCGAATCGCCCCACTGGGTCGCGCGCACCGTGGCGTACACCCGGATGTAGCGGCCGGTCGTCGAGAGGGTCAGCGACTGGCTCCCGCCGGTGCCGGTCGTAGTCGAGTAGACCGTGGTCCAATTCGCATTATCGGTGGACACCTGGATCTGGTACGCCGAGGCGTAGGCGGCCTCCCAGAGCAGGCCGGCTCCGCAGATCTGGGTCGGGGCGCCGAGGTCGACATCGAGCCACTGCGGGTCGCTGTAGGCGCTTTCCCAGCGGGTGCCGGGATCGCCGTCGGTCGCCGCGGACGCCAGGTTGCCGGTGGCGGAGTAGGTCGAGGACGCCGTGGTCGGCTGGCCCAGGGCAAGGTCCTGGTATCCGCAGTACTCGGTCGGACCGGGGCCGCCAGTCGCGCTGGTGGACGGACTCGGGGTCGGACTGGCCGACGGGCTCGACGTCGTGCCGCTGCCGGTGTTGACGACGAACTCCCAGAGCGAATACCCGTATCCGGTCGCGCGAGCGGTGCCGTACATCCGGATGTAGCGGCCGCTGCCGGAGATATTGAGCGTCTGGGTGCCGCCGGTGCCGGTTGTGGTCGAGTAGATCGTGCTCCACGCCGACGCGTCGGCCGACATCTGGATCTGGAACGCCGTGGCGTAGGCGGCCTCCCACTGGAGCACCACCTGGCACACGGTCACCGTCGACCCGAGGTCGACCTGGAGCCACTGCGGGTCGCTGAACGCACTCGACCACCGGGTGCCGGTATCGCCGTCGACCGCCGCGCTGGCCGGCGTGCCGGCGTTCTCGGTCGAGGACGCGGTCGCCGGCTGGTTCAGTGCCGCGTTGCTGGTCCCGCATCCGCCGCCGCCCGCGGGCGTGCCGTAGACCTGGAACTCCCACAGCGAGTACCCGTACCCGGTCGCGCGAGCGGTGCCGTACATCCGGATATAGCGGCCGCTGCCGGAGATATTGAGCGTCTGGGTGCCGCCGGTGCCGGTCGTGGTCGAGTAGATCGTGGTCCACGCCGACGCGTCGGTGGACACCTGGATCTGGAACGCCGTGGCGTAGGCGGCCTCCCATTGCAGAACGACCTGGCTGATGGTCACCGTCGACCCGAGGTCGACCTGGAGCCACTGCGGGTCGCTGAACGCACTCGACCACCGGGTGCCGGTATCGCCGTCGACCGCCGCGCTGGCCGGCGTGCCGGCGTTCTCAGTCGAGGACGCGGTCGCCGGCTTACCCTGCGACAGCAGGGTAACCGCGGCCCTGGCCGGCCCGACGGCGATCACGATCCAGGCCAGCAGGAATAGTGTGATTGCACCGGCCATGACCAGCGGTTGCCATTTTCGCGCACGCCGAAGCGGCACCGGGACAGCAGACATCATGACTCTCCCCAAAACGATGGCGGACTATGGGGAGAGCGCTCTCAACGCTAGAGGCTCGCGATACCACCGGGCCCTGTCAAGGTCGCCACCTTGTTACGAGCGCGCTGCCCAGGGATTCGTGATCATCGACATGATGGACCGGAACCGCGCTGAACAGGGCTTTATTCGAGTCTCAAGTTAATTTAAGGTGACGGTCGGCCCGCGAAGTTGGCACACGCCGGCCATGACCGGTGCCGACGTTCGGGGGCCGGTCCCCGAGCCGATCTCCCGGCGGGCAATCCAGGGCCGAGGAGCATACGTGTGACACGATGCCCGACGTGATCCGCCGCCGCGTCCTGCGTTCGCTACTCGTGTTCGTGGCGGTGTTGGCCGCCGCGGTGCAGACCGTAGCCGTAACCGGGTTCGCGTGGGCCTCGGTGGGCCTGTCGATCCTCGGTACCGGTACCCCGGCCGCATCCGCCCGCAGCACCGGCGCGGACGCCGAGTGGCTCGGCCACGCCTGGGTCGACGGGCGCAAGACGCGCTCGGATGTCGACGCGCTCGCCACTCAACTCCGTGGCACCGGCATCCGGGACCTGTTCGTCCACACCGGCCCGTTCTCCGACGACGGCTCGCTCCAGTCGAGCCTGCGCCCGCGGGCCCGGTGGCTGATCGGCGCGCTGCACGCCGCACTCCCGGGCGTACGCGTGCAGGCGTGGCTGGGCGCCCACCCCGTCCCCGGCCAACTCGACCTGGGCTCGGCCACCACCCGCCGCACCGTGCTGACCGCGATGTCGCAGGTGCTCGACGACGGCTTCGACGGCATACACCTGGACATGGAGCCGGTGGACGACGGCGATCCGGACCTGGTCACGCTCGTGCACGACACGCACGCGGTGACGAAAGCCCGGCACGCCGTCCTGTCCCTCTCGGTGAGCATGCTCGCGCCGGTAGCCGGGCTGGCGGGCGCGGTCGCGGCGCTACCCGGCCGCCACGCGGTCTGGTCGGCCGGGTACTTGCACCGGCTCGCCGAGCAGGTCGACCAGGTGGCGGTCATGGCCTACGACACATGGTCCTGGACGCCCCAGGTGTACACGGGATGGGTGCGCCGGATGACGACCCTGGCGCTGCGGGCCGTACCCACGAGCGTGGCGCTGCTGATCGGCGTACCGGCCTACGCCGACTGGAACAACCGGCACCGCTCCGGCATCGAGACAACCGGGAACGCCCTGCGTGGCGTACGGCTGGCGCTCGGCACCGATCCTCCCGGCCGCCCATTCGGCGTCGCGATCTACGTGGACTTCACCGTGACCGCCGCCGACTGGACCGTCTACCACCGCGACTGGTACGCGCCGGCCGGACACGGCTGAGACCGGATGCACGCCTGGCTGGCCCGTCCCGGTGGATTCGGTTCGTGTCCTGCCCGACGGCGCCCAGAAGGATGCCATCAGCGAACTGACCGGTCCCTTCGCCAGCACCCACGGGTATGCACCACCGCAGTTCGCCGCTGACGGGTACTCCGGCGTGAAATTGCTCGCCGCCGCGATCCAGCACGCCGGGAGCACCGATACCAGCAAGATTCAGAAGGCGCTGGAGAAACTCACCCTGACCACTCCGAACGGCACCTACCACTACAGCGCCACCGACCACTCAGGCCTGTCGTCCAAGTACATCTCGATCGACGTCGTCGATAGCGGCACGTTCCAGCCGACCGGCTGGGCCGCCGCTCAACTCGCCGCGGTCGCCAAGGGATGAGACATGCCCCTCGCCGAGGCCCGGGTAGCGCCGGCGCCCTGGAAGCTGGGGGCGTCGGTGGAAAGATCGTCCTATCGACGAATGCCGTTGCAGGTCGGGCGCCTGCCCAGCGACAGCGGTCACACGCATGCGGTCTTGTGCGAGCCCTTCAAGATCGTGATCATTAATGGAGCGGACCCGGTTGACCTCGGGTCCTTGACTTCTCTCCATAGGAGGTCTGCGTGAGAAGAAAACGGCTCGCCGCGGCGCTCGTCATCATCGGTGCCGCCGTCGCCGCGCTCACTGCCACCGGATCCGCGGCACAAGCCGCCGCTGTCCGCTTCTGCGCCGTCGGGAACCTTCGTGCGATGACACCGACGTGGGCTATCAGCTGCACGAGACCCGCTCGCGTCAACATCGACGTGGTCTCTGACGCGATGAACAACGCTATCCCGCCATCCGCCGAGCACAGCGAGCAGGTAATGCACCAGCTGGTGACCCCGACCACGCCGTGGATCGACTCCATGTTCTTCCCGGGCAGCTGGTACGCCTACCAGATCTGCGTCACGGTGACCGCCGACGGCGCCACCATCGGCTCAACGTGCTTCCATCGCTCGTCAGCCCGGACCGCGCCGTGCGGCGTCAACGCGCTCGGCGGCCTCAATCCGGAGTGGGCGTTCGGATGCCCTGGTGGGTCGTCCAACGTCGACGTCGATCTATCCTACCACTACACGCTCGCCGGCGACCCGACGACGCACTACGACCACCGCGTGTTCAGCTACACGATGGCGCAGTGGCAGATGACAACCGACGGCTACACTCCGCCGGCCGGCGTCACGATCGTCGATTCGGCCGTGACGGTCACGGACACCAACACCGGCGAGATGCTCGGCGCAGTCACCTACAGCAACTGACGCACGCCCGATAACGGCTGTCGCCGGCGCTCGTGTTCGCCGGCGACAGCCACGGAAATCCCGACCACCGGTTTCGGAGTAGGCCGGGCGCAGATCAGCGTGTCCCGGCGTCCGCGCCGGTCTCGAGCCCTCGCCGCCTCGCTCCGGTCGGCAGCGTGGCTCGCACGACGGTTCCGTGTGGAGACCGGGCTCGTACCCGCAGGCTGCCCCCGGCCAGCGCGGTCCGCTCACGCATCCCGATAAGCCCCAGGCCGGAGAGGGGGCGCTCCTGCCTCTGATCGGCCGACTGGATCCCGTGCCCATCGTCGCTGATCGTCAGGGTCATCGGATCACCGAACCGGACGTAAACCGTCGCGCGGCGTGCCTCGGCGTGGCGCACGACGTTGTTCAGCGATTCCTGAACGATCCGGTACGCGGTCAGTTTCAGATCCGGGGACAGGCTGCTCTCGGTGCCTTTGCACCGTAGGTCGATGGTGAGAGTGCTGCGCCTTCGAACGTCGGCGACCAGTTGGCGGAGCGCGGACGCGATCCCGATGTCGTCCAGGACCGAAGGCCGGAGGCCGTGGATCGTCTTACGCAATGCGGTGGCTGCTTGGGTAGCGAGTTCGCCGGCGTACCGCATCGATACCGCGGTCTGCGTCGGCAGAGCCGCGTCCTCGCTCAGGTCGTCGAGTGTGCGCGCCAGGTACATGAGGTTCTGCAGAGGGTCATCGTGCAGTTCCTGGGCGAGCCTGCGCCGTTCCTCTTCCTGCACGGCGAGCAGGCGGCCGCCGAACTCGCGCTGCTCCTCCTGTCTGCGGCGCTGCTCAGTGACATCGGTGAGAACGATCTGCACCAGCCGTCTGTCACCGTCGACGTCGAGAGTGCGCGCGGTGGGCACGAAGAACCGCCGGTCGCCATCGACCGTGGTCAGCGACAAGTACGACGGCCGGGCACCGAGAAGTTCCGCGGTGGTGATCGATAGCAAGGCCGGCAGCTTGGTTCCGAGGTCGACCGGGCCGAACAGCCGGGTCGCGGCGGTGTTGACCTCATTAATAGCCCCGGATGAATCGGCGATGATCACTGGTGCCGGCTGCTGCTCAAACAGGCTCTGGTAGCGGGTCCAGGCACCCTCCGCGACGTGCAGCGACATCTCGGCTCGATGCCTCGCCCGCTGCTCGCGCTCTACCCGTTGCCCGACCACGACCGCGACGACGAGAAGGATGGTGAGGTTTCCCAGCTCGATCGTCAGGTGCGCGGCGGTGAGCGAGCGCATCAGCCACCAGTGCGGAGCGATCAGGGCCGTGGCCCACAAGGCGGTTGCCACTGAACCGTGAAACCCAAAGTTCAACGCGGCGTAGATGACCGGAATGAGTAACAGCGCGGACGACATCGCGTCGTCGACTCCGAAGGGGTGGTGAGAATCGTGGACGTCGACCAGTACGACATCGTGGAACAGCGCAAGGGACAGGACGCCGGCCTGGACGATCCAGAACCTCGCGGCCCTCACCGGCGGTCGCCATGCGTTCAGGATGCGGCCCGGCCGGCCGAAGGCGGCGCGTGCCGGCAACGCCCGGTCAACGGCCATCATCAGGCACGGGTACGAGCTTCGAGGAGATCGCGCGGACGACCGCCTCGGTTCGGGATCTGACCTTGAGCTTGGCGTAGATGCTGTCGCAGTGCCGCTCCACCGTTCGGCGGCTGATCCCGAGGCGCGCGGCCATCTGCTTGTTGTGCAGTCCCTCGGCCAGCAGCCGCAGAACGGTCAACTCGCGCTCGGTCAGGCGGCTCGTCACAGCCCGGGAAGCGTGATGGCCGGCCAGCAGGTGAGTCAAGGCGATCGGATCGACGACCGTCCCACCGCAGGCGACGGCGCGCACCGCGTCGACCAGGTCCCGTCCGGGAGCGGCCTTGCTCAGGTGCCCGGACGCGCCGGCCGCCAGCGCCCCGCGCACGTACTCCTCGTCGTCGTAGGCGGTCACCATGAGCACTCGGGTTTCCGGATGGTCCCGATGGATGCGGCGAGTGGCCTCGATGCCGTTCATGCCCGGCAGGCTGATGTCCATCAACACGACAGACGGGCGTAGCTGCTCGATGAGGACGAGGGCACGCCCCGCCGAATCCGCCTCGCCAACGACTTCGATGTCGGCGTGCTGATTGAGGATCTGACGGATCCCATCCCGCTGTAGGGCGTGGTCGTCCACCACGAGCACCCGGATGGTCGCAACAGTCACGGCCTCAGGCTACTCACGCAGGTTGCCGGGAACAGGCGGAAATTACGCAGCCTCCATAGGTGAGATCCGGTGTCCCGGTTGGGGGCGATCACGCTGTTGCCGCCGATCCGATGATTCGACCCTTGTGTTAGTGCAGCGAACCGGACGGTCCGATGGACCGGCCGCGTGCTGAAAAACATGTCCCAGTGCGATGCACGAGGGCTGAGGGAGTGATAGGAAATGGTTCACATCGGACGGCTATCCCGGACAGGGACGCGTCGGGGACGTCACGATCTCCTGCGGACTGCGCAAATGGTGCTTATCGGTTCTGCGATAGCGGCCCTGGCCGCCTGCGCTAGCTCGTCGGGCAGCAGCGACAACGTTTCATCAACCTCCGGGACGGCGAGCGCCGCCTCGCAGGCGAAGATCGACAACGTCACCGTGATCGGGAAGATCGACGCCGACTCGGGCGCCGAGGGCACGTTCACCGGCAAGGACGATTGGCCGGCTGTGGCGCCCAGCGACATCCACGTCTCCGCGGGCTCGACCGTCGTCCTGACCATCAAAGAGTACGACGACATGGTCACTGCCCTGCCGGACGGCTCACCGTACAACAACGTCATGGGTGGGACCGAGACGGTGGACGGCAAGCAGGTGACCACGGTCGGCAACGACCAGCTCGCCCACACCATCACGATTGCCTCGTTGGGAATCAACATTCCGCTGCCCAAGGCACCGGAAGGCGGCTTCACAACCGTGACGTTCACCTTCAAGGCCCCAGCCTCCGGCACGTACGAGTGGCGGTGCATGACCCCCTGCGGCGACGGCCCGATGGGAATGGGTGGTGCCATGCAAACCGACGAATGGATGCGCGGGCACTTGATCGTCGCCTGACCGCACGTCATCTCGCGCTGAATCGCCGCTCACGTCGAGCGCCCTGGGAAGTCAATCGTTGAGAGGAATACCAGCATGACTCGTACCAAGCTTCCGGAAGGGCCCGAGCAGCCAACCGCTCCGGAACCAGCCGGGGAGGTCGGACCCGTATCCCGTCGCACGCTGCTGGCGCGGCTGGCGAAAATCGGGATCACGACGGCGGCGATCAGCGCGGGAGGCCTGGAGCTGATCAGCTATCGAGACGAGGCCGATGCGGCCGAGCCGTCGGCGCAAAAGAGCAACACGCCCAAGCACGCCTGGTGCATGGTCCTCGACCTGCGGCAATGCGACGGTTGTGAGGCGTGCACGCTGGCTTGTCAGCAGCGCCACGAGCTGCCGAAGGATCAGACCTGGATAAAGGTCTACACGATGACGAACGCCGCCGGGGGCACGTACCACATGCCGAGGCCCTGCATGATGTGCGAGGACCCGCCATGCATGTACGTGTGCCCGGTCGGTGCCACGTTCCGGACCGATGAGGGACTCGTCCTCGTCGACCAGAACGTGTGTATCGGATGCCGGACATGCATGGCTGCGTGCCCGTACGAGGCCCGGTACTTCAACTGGGCGCAGCCGCCGGCGACGAAGCGGTTGCCGACACCGCCCACGCCGGAGTTTCCGGTGCCGCAGCGCAAGGGCACGGTCGGCAAGTGCGTGCTCTGCGCCGACCGGCTCCCGCACGGGGAACTGCCCGCATGCGTGTCCGGCTGCCCGATGGGCGTCATCTACGTCGGAGATCTGGTCACGGACGTCGCGATCAACGGGCTCGGGACCACCGTCAAACTGTCGCAATTCCTGAAGGCCAACGACGCGGTGCGGTTCAAGGAGGAACTCGGCACCAACCCTCGCGTGTATTACATCGTCGGCCACGGCCAGAACCTCGAAGGGTGACATCATGACCACCGTCGATCTCACTCGTCCTGACGTGCCGAGCAGGCGCGAGGCGGCCGGGCCTCCGGACGCTCGCGAGGCGTCGCTGCGCCCATTCGGCCGGCCGGGGCTCGGGTACTGGCTCCTGATGGCCGGACTGGGAGCGCTCGTCGCGCTCGGCGTGGTGGCATGGGTCGTCCAGCTACGCCGAGGGCTGGGCGTGGCGGGATACAACGACCACGCCTTCTGGGCCATCTACATCGCCGATGTGGTGACTTTCGTCGGAGTCAGTTACGGAGGCGCGGTGATATCCGCGATCCTGCGGCTGACCGGAGCCACCTGGCGAGCACCGCTCACCAGGCTGGCCGAGGGCATGGCGGTCGTCACGGTACTAATCGGTGGCGCGTTCATCATTCCGCACCTCGGCCGGCCGGAACGGATCTGGGAACTGGTGACCCGCCCGAACCTGTCATCACCGATCTTCTGGGACTTCGTCGCCGTCAGCACGTACACCATCGGTTCGATCATCTTCTTTGCCCTGCCGCTCATCCCCGACATGGCGATCCTCAGCCAGGCGCATCGGGAGCGACTCGGCCGCCGGGCCCGCATATACGGGGCCATTTCACGCGGCTGGGTCGGCGCGGCCCGGCAGCGCGCCGTCCTGCACCGAGCGCTCGGTCTGGTCGCCGTCCTTATCATCCCGCTCGCCGTCTCGGTGCATTCGGTGCTGTCCTGGGCATTCGCACTGGTGAGCCGGCCCTGGTGGCACGAGAGCATCTGGGCGCCGTACTTCGTCGTCGCCGCGCTTTACTCCGGCGTTGCTCTGGTGATCCTCATCGTCGCCGGCTTCCGGCGCGCGTACCACCTGGAAGCGTTCATCAGTGACCGGCACTTCGTCCGGCTCGGATTCATCATGGCCACGTTCTCCGCCGCCTACCTCTACCTGACCTTTGCCGACATCCTTCCGGACGCCTATGTGGGCGAACGGGGGCCGAGTGTGGTCTTCCGGGAATTGCTCACCGGCCACTTCGCGCCATGGTTCTGGACGTTCGTGGTCGCGGCCGGCGTGCTACCGCTGCTTCTCGTCGCGATCCCGAAGACGCGGAACGTGACAGGCGTTGTTGCAGCCGCGGCGCTCGTGGTGCCCGCGATGTGGCTCAAGCGCATGATCATGGTCGCGGACCCGGCCACCTACGACCGCATCACGCACGTCTTCGGGGTCTATCACTTCACCTGGATCTCCGTCAGCATCACGCTTGCCGGGCTCGCGGCCATCCCGCTGCTGCTCATGGTGCTGTTTCGCATCGTGCCGCTGTTGTCGATCGACGAGATCGAAGAGGCCGAGGGCCGCGGCGCCGGCACCGAGCAGTCCGGCTCGGCGCCGGCAGACTCCAGGGCGCTATCTGAACCCGCCGCCGAGGCGTCCGTCGAGTCCGAGACTAAGGCTGACGTCCAGTTCAGCCCGGCTGTCAGCCTCTTCGGCCGGCTCGCGCGCAGGCCACGATACCGCCGGACCGGTACCGCGATGGTACTGCTGGTCCTGATCGGCGCGGCGCTGGGCATCGCGCCGGCCTCGCTGGCTTGGGCCGACGGCGGCGATGCCACAGCAAGTCCAGCGGCCATCGAGCTCACCGGCGTGGACGGCACCGACGGCGTACATCTCTCCGCACTCGTGACGGACGCTCACGGCGTGCCCATCGCTAAGGTACAGGTGCAGTTCTTCCGGCTCACGACAGAGTTCGGACCGAAGGGGCAGCTTGTGCCGGTGGGATCCGCCAGCACCGGTCACGATGGCATCGCACATGTGACTGACCAGCCGACGACGACTGGGCTCGACCACTTCCTGGCCAAGTACACCACCGGTCCGGACGCCGCGCCGATTTCCGGAGCCGTCGATGTCCAGGTGACCACGGCGCATCCGGTGTTCCAGCCCGGGACCGCCAAGCCGTTCTCCGGAATCGGCAAGGCGCTGGTCGTCGTGCTCCTGGCCACCGTAATGCTGATCTTGCTGACGTTGATGGTGCAGGTCGAGCGCGTCAGGCGTGCGTGCCGATCCGGTCGATAGCCGGCGACACCAGACCACCCGCGCGGCCGGGCCGCGGACGAAACCGTCCGGGCGCGGCCCGCGGGCGTCACCGTGAAACGCGGGCGCTGCCACCGGCCGCGAGCGCCTCGACCTCCTTAAGGCTCGCCATGGACGTGTCGCCGGGGGTCGTCATCGCGAGGGCGCCGTGGGCAGCGCCCAGTTCGACGGCCTCGGCCAGAGACCGGCCGCTGAGCAGCCCGAAGATCAGGCCAGAGGCGAAGCTGTCGCCTCCACCAACCCGGTCGAAGATCTCCAAGGCGGGACGGTGGACCGCCGTCACCAGGCCGGACTCCTCGGACCAGGCGACGGCTCCCCAATCGTTGCGGGACGCCGACCGGACCGTGCGAAGCGTCGCGGCTACGACCGCGAGGTTCGGATACACCTTCCGGACATCCTCGATCATCGCGGCGAAGGCATCGACTTCAAGATGGTCGAACGCGTCGCCTACCCCGGTCACCGAGAAGCCGAGCGAAGCGGTGAAGTCCTCTTCGTTTCCGATCATCACGTCGATGAACGGGGCGATGGCGCGGTTGACCTCTTGCGCCTTCGCCTGCCCTCCGACGCTCTTCCATAGACTGGCTCGATAGTTCAGGTCATATGAGGTGACCACGCCGTGGCGCTTGGCGGCCCGCACCGCCTCGATGGCGACCTGAGCCGTCGTGTCCGACAGACCGGCGAAGATTCCGCCGGTGTGAAACCAGCGCGAGCCCGCGCGGCCGAAGATGGCGTCCCAATCCACCTCGCCGGGCCTGAGCGCGGACACGGCTGTGTTGCCACGATCGGACACGCCGAGGGCGCCGCGCACGCCGAAGCCGCGCTCGGTGAAGTTGAGCCCGTTGCGCACGTTTCTGCCGATCCCGTCATACGTGCGCCACGTGATGAATCGCGTGTCGACCCCGCCCTGCCAGATCAGGTCTTCGATGAGGCGGCCGACATCGTTGTCGGCGAGCGCGGTGACGATGGCGGTGCGGAGCCCGAACGCCTTCCGCAGGCCCCTAGCGACGTTGTACTCGCCGCCGCCCTCGGAAGCAGCGAACGACCGCGTGGTGCGGATCCGGCCGGCACCCGGGTCGAGGCGCAGCATGACTTCGCCAAGGGATACCGCGTCGTACTGCCGGTCACCACGGGGCGGAACGGGTAGCAGTGTCATCAGTCCTCTCCTATCGCCACGGCGGTGGCTTGTGCGGCAAGGCGGGTGATGCCGGCGAAGTCACGCACGGCTTGCAGTTCGCGCGGTGTTATCCAGGAGCCGCCGACGGCGGCCACGTTGGGAAGGCAGAGGTACCGCTTCACGTTGCCTAGGCCGATGCCGCCGGTCGGGACGAACGTGACGTCGGGGAACGGGCCGGCCAGGGCCCCCACCGCGAGAGCGCCACCGGAGGCCTCGGCCGGGAAGAACTTGAGTTCTGACAGGCCCAGGTCACGGGCGGCCATGACCTCGGTGGCGGTGATGACGCCCGGCACGACCGCAACGCCCCGTTCTTGACATCGCCGCACCACGCGCTCGCTGAGACCGGGTGAAACGACGAACCGCGCACCGGCATCGACCACCTGGTCGACCTGATCGGCATTGGTCACCGTGCCCGCGCCGACCAGCATGCCGGGCACCTTGGCCATGGCACGGATGCTGTCCACCGCGCCAGACGTACGCAGCGTCACTTCAGCATGGCGAATTCCGCCGGCCATCAGCGCGTCGGCCAGCGGACCGGCAACCGAGGGCTCGTCGATGACGATCACTGGCAGCACCCGGCCGCTGATCCAGGAGACGATGCCTGGACTCACCTGAGAACATCTCCTTCGTACGCGACCCGGAACGCCTGGGCCGCGATGGTAAGGGCTGGATTGATCGCCGCCGAGGATGGGAAGTGCGAGCCGTCCACGACGAACAGGTTCTCGACGTCGTGGGTACGGCAGTAGCCGTCAAGCACCGAAGACTTCGGATCGGCACCGGCCACGCAGGTGCCGCACTGGTGTGAGTTCGTCTCGATTCCCATCGTCTGGGTCACGACAACCGAAAAGCGCATCTTCCGCAAGGCTGACCTGGTCACGTCGATCAGCCCTCGATGCGCCGTCAGGTTGTTGGGCCGCCAGCTGATCTGTATTCGGCCGCCGGGGCCGAGGGTCACCCGGTTGTCCGGGTCAGGCAGATCTTCCGATTCCAGGTAGAAGTCCCACGAACGATCGGTGGCGGCCGTCAACGCCCAGCGGGGATAGGCCGGCCGCGCGGGTTTGACCATCGGCGTCCTGAGCTTGCCCAGCATCTGGACGTTGCCCAGCGGGTACCCGCCTGGTCCGGTGAGGTACCAGTCGTTGAGCATCAGGGTCTTCTGGAACACAACCGTGTTGGTGTGCCACGGGTCGATCGCGACGAGGAACGTCGCGTTGTGCACCATGTAGTTGCGCCCGACCAGCCCCGAACTGTTCGCCAGCCCGTGCGGGTGCCGGTCGTCGGCGGATGCGAGCAGCAGGGCCGCGGAGTTCACCGCGCCCGCCGAGAGGATGAAGGAGCGCCCGCGCAGCCGCACCTGCTCCCCGTCACGCTCGGCCATTGCCTCGACCACCCGGCGATTTGACCGGTCGGTGACGAGCCTGGTCACCCGCGTCCGGTCGATCAGCCGGGCATGCCCGGTCCCCAGTGCCGGGCGCAACGCATTGCGCTCGGCGTCGCCCTTCGCCCCCACCCGGCACGGGAAGCCGTCGCACGTGCCGCAGCGCAGACACCCGCCACCCTCCCGGCGGTCGACCGCCATCGCCGCGAATGACGGGTGCAGTCCAAGCGCCCGGAACCCGTTGACGACCCGGTCAAGCGCGGGTTCGTGAGCGAGCGCCGGGAACGGGTACGGTGTTGATCTCGGTGGCTCGGTCGGGTCCGATCCCGGAGTTCCGTGCACCATGAACTGCCGCTCGGCCCGCGCGTACCAGGGTTCGAGTTGCTCGTAGGTGAATGGCCACGCCGGTGACACGCCTTCGGCGTGCTCCATCTCGCCGAAGTCCTCCCGTCGGAACCGTGGCAGGCTGGCGCCGTACACCTTGGTGTTCCCACCCACCACGTAGTGGACGCCCGGGGCGAACTCGCGCCGGTCGTGTACCGACCACCACAACTCGTTCGGCCGGTAACGACGCTGCTCGAACACCGCCCGGGCGTCCCAGTTCGCGGGCTCAACCGGGAGGTATGTGCCGCGCTCGACGACCAGGCAGTCGATGCCCTGCTCGGCCAGGCCCAAAGCGACGGTTGAGCCGCCCATGCCCGAGCCGATTATGACGACATCGGCCTCCTGGACGACAGTCATGGCCTACTTCACCGACCCGGCGGTGAGGCCCTGGACGAAGAACCGGCCCAGAAGCAGGTAGGCGATGGCGGTGGGAATGGCCGCGATCGCCGCGCCCGCCATCACGATGTTCCAGTCGACCGTCTGCGTTCCGGAGAGGTTGTTGAGCGCAGCGGTGACCGGCTGCATCTTCGGGTTGGGTATGACCACGATGCCGAAGAGGAAATCGTTCCAGATATTGGTGAACTGGAAGATTCCCGCTACCACGAAGCCCGGCAGGGACAGCGGCATCATGATCTTGAAGTAGGTGCGGATGATTCCCGCGCCATCCATCGCGCCCGCCTCCACCAGCGCCTTGGGAACGGCGTCGGCGTAATAGTTGCGGAAGATGAGCGTGGTGATGGGGATGCCGTAGACGACGTGTACGAGGACGAGGCCCGGGATGGTGCCGTAGAGCTGGATCGCCTGCAGGAACTTCACCAGAGGGATGAGGATCGACTGGTACGGGATGAACATCCCGACCAGCATCACGGTGAAGACCGCGTTGCTGCCACGAAAGTGCCACTTGGACAACAGGTAGCCGTTGAACGAACCGATCAGTACCGAGATCACCGTGGCCGGAACGACCATCAGGACGCTGTTGATGAAGTCAGGACCCAGCGCGTGCCATGCCTGCGCCGGACCGTCCAGGGAGAACGGCGACGGCAGCTTCCACATGGTCGACACGTCCGCGTTGGCGGATGTCTTGAACGCGGCCGAAATCATCACGTAGAACGGGATCAGGAACACCGGCACGCTCACGATGAGCAGCGCGAACTGTATCCGCCTGGTTCTCATCGACAACGCGGAGCGATGGGTATCCTTGGACCCGGTCTTTGCCGGCCGGGCTAAGGTCGCCGCTTCAGTCATGGCTGGCCTTCCTTCCGCTTCGGATGAGATAGGGCACCACCACGAGGCAGACCAGAATCAGCATGACGATGGAGGCCGCGGCGCCGAGGTTCGGCTGCAACGCCTTGTAGATCGACTCGTAGACGAAGATTCCAGGCATGTCAGTGGCGAAGCCGACACCACTTCCACTCATGGCATAAATGAGGTCGAACATTTTGAATGCCACATGCGCCAGGATGACGAGGGCGGTGACGGCGAATGGTCGCATGAGAGGTATGACGATGGAGCGGTAGTAGCGGAACCCGGATGCGCCGTCGATCTGGGAGGCCTCGAGCACTTCTTCCGGCACCGATGCCAGGCCCGCCAGGAACATGGCCATGGCAAATCCCATGAGCTGCCAGGACGCGGCGAGCACCACCGCGACGAGCGCCAGGGGGATGCCCAGCTGCACCTGAATGAAGTCGGTGCCGGGCAGGGCGTGGTTCAGCAACTTGCTGACGTCGCCCACGACGGCGGGTGACGAGGTCCAGCCCGGTTTGAGCGACGAGCCGGTCATATGCTGGTACGCCGCCGACACCCCCGAGTAGCGCAGCAGAAGATTGAGTCCCGACTCGGGGTTGAACAACCACCGCCACACCACCCCGGTGACGATGAACGACAGGGCATACGGCAACAGGAACACCGAGCGGAAGAATCCCCTGGCCCGAAGCGCGTTGTGCACGAGTACCGCGAAGACGAAACCCGCGACAACCGCCAGCGCCAGGAAGAGGACGGTGAATACCACGGTGTTGCGCAGATCGGCCTGGAACCGCGGAGTTTGCAGCAGTCGGTCGTAAACGCCGTGCCACGGATCGGCGACGGTGAAGTCGGGCCGCGCGGCACGCCAGTGCGCCGATATCGAGACGCCCACGGTGTACGCGATGAAGACGTACACGAACACGCACACGACCAGGAAGCTGGGCAGCAACCAGAGCAGACCCCTGGGCATCCGTCTGGGTTTGCGGGCGGGCGTCAGCGTCGCGCTGGAGCGAGGCGCCGACACGGTTGGCGTGGACACGGACTGGGTCATCGGTTGCTCCTGGTCTCGCCGCTGTGAGTTGGGCCGGTGTAAGGCCGCCACTGAGCGGCCCTACACCGGTGAATGCGACTAATCGGTCACTTGTTCAGGGCGAATGCGGTGTCCATGGCCTTGGCGAAGGCCGCCACGTTGCCGTTTGCCTCAAGCAGGGTCACCGAGTCGGACAGGGCCTGGCTGTCCGCCGCCGGCACCAGCGCCTGGCCGTGGACGAGAGATGCCACCAGCTTTCCGCTGTTGAGCGTCTTGTAGGCGCCCTGCTGGTATGCGCCGAGCTGGGTGATGTCGACATCGTTGCGGACCGGGGAGGAGCCCTTGAGCTTGTTGAAGTTGATCTGGCCCTGCTTGGACATGAGCGCCTTGATGAAGGCCACCGCGCCCGCGGGGTTCTTGCTTCCGGCGCCCTCGACGAACGCGTCGCCAACCGTGACGAACGTGTTCGGGTCACCGAGGATGGTGTATCCGAAATCGGTGCCGTCGACCTTCTGGTGCTTGGTCACCAGCTCGCCGTAGGCCCAGTCGCCCATAAGGTTGAACGCGCACTTGCCGTCGGCCAGTTCCGTGACGGCGCCGGTCCAGTCCTGGGACTTGTGGTCGGCGTTCGCCCACTTGAGAGCCGTGACGGCGTTGCCGGCGGCGGCCTCGACCTTGGGATCGCTCCACTTCATGGAGCCGTTCATCAGCGACGTCCAGCCGTCCGCGCCGATCTCCCCGATGATCGTCTCCTCGACGACCATCGCGGCGGTCCAGATGTCCTTGTCGCCCAGGCACAGCGGGGTGATGCCCTTGGCCTTGAGCTGGCCGGCGATCTGGGAGAGCTGGTCCCAGGTGACGCTGTCCGGAACGGTCACACCGGCGCCCTGCACGAGCGGCTTGTTGTACCACCACACGTTCGCGCGGTGAACGCCGGTCAATGCGGCGTAGATCTTCCCGTTGTAGGTCATGCTGTCGATAAGCGCCTTCGGCACCACCTTGTCCCAGCCCTCGGACGCGTACAGCCCCGAAAGATCGGACACCACGCCCTGCGAGACGTAGTCACCCAGTTCGCCACCCGGGTGGGTCTGCCAGGTCTCCGGGACGTCACCGCCGCCCAGCCGGGTGGCCAGCACCTGCTTCGCGTTGGTTCCGGCGCCGCCGGCGACCGCGGCGTTGATCAGGTCGAGGTTGGGGTTGGCCGCCTTGGTAGCATCGAACAGGGACTTCAGCGCGGCACTCTCGGAGCCCGATGTCCACCATGAGAACACCTCGGCCTTGCCGGTGGCAGGACCGGACGAGATGGGCGCGGGCGTCGCGGCGGACCCGCCGCCGCACCCGGCGAGCAGGAGTGCACCTGCGGTGACCGCGGCGAGTAGCGCGGCCTTCCTACTGATGTTTGGCATTATTCTCCTAGGAGTCGTCGCCGCTGCACTGCGAGTGGCGAATGGGGTGGAAACATCAGCGCAGTGTGGAGATGAGTGGACCGCCGAGCACCTTGTCGAGCGCTTCGACGAAGAAGTAGTCGCCCCACATCACGCTCTCATCGACTCCCAGGTTCTTGGTCTCGTGATAACTGCCGTGCTTGAGGATGCCGTCCCACTCATGGTCAGACGAGGCCAAGAATCTGGGTCCTGACAGCGTTCGGATGATGTCGAACGCGTACGCTGCGTATCTGTCCGATTGGTCGGAATCAACCAGTGCCGACAGCTGCAGCAATCCGCTGGCCGTGATCGCGGCCGCGGAGCTCTCATACGGAAGGGCCGGATTGGGCTCTTCCCAATCGTTGGGCGGCACGAATCTGTCGCCGGTTCGCTCGATATAGAAGTCCGCGCATGCCTGGGCCGTAGCCAGGAAGCGTTCGTCGCCGGTGTGGGCGAAGACCGTCCCGAAGCCGTACAGCGCCCACGCCTGGCCCCGGGCCCATGAGGAGTCGTCCCGGTAGCCCTGCTGCGTGGTCTGGCTCAGGAACTGCCCGGTTTCAAGGTCGAAGACCCCCTCATGCGAGGTGCTGCCGTCGCCGCGCACCATGAATCGACGCGTGGTGAGGCAGTGGGTGCGGGCCTTGCGGAACAGGTCGTCGTCGCCGGTCTGCCGGGCGGCGTGGAAGATGATCCCGACGTTCATCATGATGTCGATGAACGTGCTGTCCTCCGCCAGAAACGAGCGCAGCAAGCCGGCCTTCTCATGAAAACGCAGGCCCATGGTCCGCCCGGCCTGAACGACCACCTCTTCGATCTGCTCGTCGCCGGTCTTGTGGTACCAGGGCCGCCACGAGTGCCAGAACGTGAAACCGAGATCGTGCACGTCGCGGTCGTGCTCGCGGCCCCGCAGGAGACCGGAGTAGTGCGCGGCGCGGGGAAGCCAGACCTGCGAATTCACCTGGCGCTCGAAGATCCACATCATCCCCGCAGGGAAGCCTTCACACCAGTTCGTCCATGCGTCGTCGTTGTGCTTCCACTTGCCGTTGCTTGTGTACAGCGGCAGGTGGTCCGGATGCGTGGTGACAAGGCGCTCGACCTTCGCCGCCGCGACCGCCATGGCCGCGCTCGCCGTCTGACGAACGTCCGCGGGTACGTCGAGGCCGTTCATAGCGCGCTGCCGTCGATCCACGACGTACGCCCGCCCGAGTGGATGGTGATCGTCTTGAGCTCGGTGAACTCGTCGATGGCGGCCCGGCCGAGTTCCCGGCCGAGGCCGCTTTCCTTGTAGCCGCCGAAGCTCAGCTCCGGGAATCCGTCCATCCAGCAGTTGACCCACACGGTTCCCGCCTTGACCCGGCGTGCGAACGTCATCGCGTGGTCGATGTCCTGGGTCCAGATGCCGGCGGACAGGCCGTAGACGGTCGCGTTGGCGATCTGAACCGCGTGCTCGATATCAGAGAACCGCAGGGTGGACAGCACCGGCCCGAAGATCTCCTCGCGCGCGATCGGCATCTCGGTCGTCACATGGTCGAACACCGTCGGCTGGAAGAAGCGGCCGGTTTCCGAGTCCAGCCGGTCGCCACCGAGAAGCAGCGCCGCGCCACCGGCCGCGCCACCGGCTACCAGCGAATGGATCTGCTCGAACTGCTCAGCGCTCGCGATCGCCCCGACCAGGGTGTCATCGTCGAGCGGATCGCCGACCCGCACCGCGCGAGCGCGCTCGACCACACGGTCGACGAACTCGTCGGCGATGCCCTCCTGGACCAGGAGGCGGCTGGCGCTGTTGCAGCACTCGCCCTGGTTGAAGTAGACGCCGAAGACCACCGCGTCCACGGCTCGATCGAGGTTGGCGTCCGCCATGACGATCTGCGGGTTCTTGCCGCCGAGTTCCAACTCGACCTTCTTCACCGTCGACGCGGCCGACGCCATGATGCGTTTGCCCACTTCCGTCGATCCGGTGAAAGTGATCATGTCGACCGCCGGGTGCTCGGCGAGGCGGGCGCCCGACTTCGCGGCCGGACCCGGTGATCACGTTGACGACTCCCGGCGGCATGCCCGCCTCACGGCACAACTCCGCCAGGCGGATGGTCGTGCCCGGCGTGAGTTCGGCCGGCTTCACCACCGCGGTGCAGCCCACCGCCAGGGCGAATGGCAGCTTCTGGCTCACGATGAGCAGAGGAAAGTTCCACGGGGTGATCATGCCGACGACACCCACCGGCTCCCGGAGGACGACCCCGAGGTACTGCTCGCCGATCGCATTGTGGCTGTCGCCGTAGGCGTGCTGCGCCAGCGTTGCCGCGTAGTACCACAACTCGGCGGTCGCGGCGACCTCGCCGCGGGCCTGCGAGATCGGCTTACCGCTCTCCAGCGTCTCGATGCGAGCCAGCGATTCGAGGTCGCGCTCGATGAAGTCCGCAACCCGCCGAAGGATCCGGGCACGCTGGGCGCCCGACCATCGGGGCCACGGTCCGTTGTCGAACGCGGACCGCGCCGCCGCGACCGCGCGGTCTGCGTCGGACCTGCTGCCGCGTGGATACGTACCCACGGCGACGTCGTGAGCGGGGCTGACCCGCTCGAACACGTCTCCCGTTTGCGAGGCGACGGACTCGCCGTCGACCAGCATCTGATATGTGGTGGTATTGATCACAATTACCGTCCTTTGAACCGCGGTGTCCGCTTCTCCCGGAAGGCGCGAACGCCTTCGTGGAGATCCTCGGTGCCAACCGAGAGCGCTCCGGCGAGGGACTCGAACGTCATGAGCTGATGGCTGCCCGCCATCGGGGCCGACATCACCTGCTTGGCCAGCTGAACCGCCACTGCCGGCTGCGCAGCCAGCCGCTGCGCTAGCGCGTCAACCGCGCTGTCGAGGTCTTCGGGCGCGACTGCGTGGCTGGCCAAGCCGATCTGGGCGGAGCGAGTTCCGTCGATGGTCTCGGCGAGCAGCACCATCTCCTTGGCCCTCGCCGGTCCGACGGCCGCGGCCAGCCGTGCCGAGCCGCCCCACCCGGGCAACGTGCCGATGCCGACTTCGGGAAGTCCGAGACGCGCGGACGTCGCCGCAACGCGGAAGTCGCAGGCGAGAGCGAGTTCCAGCCCGCCCCCGACGGCGTGCCCCGCAATCGCGGCAACGGTCGGTTGCGGCACCTGCGCGATCGTGCTGGTCACCCGGTGACCGACCGCGACCCACGCACGACGCGCCGAATTGGCGTCGTGTTCGACGAATTCGAGCACGTCGGCGCCCACACAGAACGACGGACCAGTCCCCCGGAGCACGATCACGCGAACGCCGTCGTCCTCGCCCAGGGCCTCGAACGCCGAACCGACGCTGCGCAGCATGCCGAGCGTGAGCGCGTTGCGTTTGTCGGGCCGGTTGAGGGTCACGGTCGCCACGTAGCCGGCGGTCTCGACAAGGACGCTCATTTCGACCCCTCCCCCACGACCTCGTCTTGCGAGAGGGCCAGGCCCATCGGGCGAGGATCGAACAGCGCGGCGTCCATCAGCTTGAGCTCGTCCGAGACCCGCAGTGGGAATCCGGCGCGGCCGAGAACGTCGCGCCCAAGGTCAACGCCGGGCGCGATCTCGGTCACGGTCACGCCTTCGGGGCGCAGTTCCATAACCGCGCGCTCAGTGACGTAAACGACCTTCTTCCCGGCTGCCAGCGCCTGTTTGCCCGAGAACGTGACCCGGGCAACGTCCGCCGCGAGCTTGGAGGTCTTGCCATCCGTGCGGATCTCAAGTCCTGCCGGCGAGATGCCGATGTCCTTGGCGCCGACGGTGAAGTGGCCGGCGAACACGATGCGAGGAGATCCGTTGACGATGTCGGCGAACCCGCCGACGCCGGCGGTGACGTGCGGCCGAGACGGCAGGTATGACACGTTGACGTTGCCACCGCAGTCGATTTCGAGAAACGACAGCAGCGCCGCGTCGATGCCGCCTCCCTGAAGGAGTGTGAACTGGTCGGCGCTCGGCACGATCGCGTCCGGATTCAACGCGCAGCCGAACGCGAAGCCGGTAAGCGGGAAACCACCCACCGGCCCTTGTTCGATCACCCAGGTGACGGCATCACCGTGGCCCTCCTCGTTGAGGACTCGCGGCACGCCGGCCGAGATGCCGAAGCCCAGGTTGACGATCCAGCCGGGCCGCAGTTCCATGGCCGCCCGCCGCGCGATGACCTTCTCCAGGCCGAACTCCAGCAGTTCGATCCGCTCATCGGGGGCGAAGATCTCACCGGAGAGCGCGGGGTCGTAAACCGTCTGAGTGGTCTGCAACTGGTCGGGCGCCAGCACGACCACGTCGACGAGAATGCCGGGCACGCGCACGCTCTGCGGCGGAATCGTGCCCGCCTTGACGATGCGCTTGACCTGCGCGATGACCAGGCCGCCGTTGTTGTGCGCCGCGTACGCCTGGTCCAGCGCACCCAGCGGCGATCCCTCGTGCTCGTAGGTGAGGTTGCCGTGCTCGTCCGCGGTGGTGGCCCGGATGATCGCGACGTCGGGCTTGATCGCCGGGAACGAGAGGTATTCACGCCCCTTGAGCCGCACCACCTCGACGTAGTCACGAGGGGTGCCATCGTTGAGCGCTCCGCCCTCACGGCGCGGATCGATGAACGTGTCGAGCCCGACCGTCGTGATCACCGCGGGCTGGCCGGTCGCGCCGGCCCGGTGCTGCTGGTAGAGCACACCGCTGGGCAGGTTCCACGCTTCGACGTTGTTGTCGGTGATGCGCCGCCAGATCAGAGGGGGCTCCATATGGGAGGGACCGCTGGGGTATGACCCCGCGATGACCGCCTTGAGCAGCGTTGGTGCCGCGATGTGGTCGATGCCCTGTACGCCGTACATGTCTCCGGCCGCGATCGGGTGAACGGTAGTGAGATCCTTGGGGGATCCGGTCTGCCGGTGCACCTCGCCGAGCGCCTTCAGCACCGCGTCCGGGCAGCCGAGCGCCGAAGACGAGGAGACCGTGACGGTCGCGTAGTCCGGGATGAGCGCGACGGCTTGCGCCGCGCTGAGAACGGCTACGGCCTTGCTTGTGCGCCTGGGGCGGATCATCGGGCGCTCCCGGTGAGGATCTCGCTCACGTCGACGGTTCGCCGTAGCCGCGCAGAGCGCTGGGCGGCGAGCGCGACGGCCACGGAGGCAAGCCCGTCCTCGCCGGTGCAATTGGGCAATCCGTCTCCCCCGACCGCCCGTTCGAAGGCGCTGAGCCCGACCTGGTACAAGTCCGGTCGCTCGCCAACGACGACGGCCGTCTCCACGCCGTCGCGGCGAAGCCGGATCTCTCCGACCGGATCCTGTGTCAGCAGCCCCGCGCCATAGATCGACCCACCGCTGCCGTGAAGTTCCAGCGCGGTGTAGGCGTGCGGGACCACGAATGACTCGTGGGTCATCCCCACGGCACCGCCGTCGAGGACGAGGCCGCAGATCGCCGTGTCTTCGACGCCGTCTTTGGACAGGTGCTGCCGCTCCGCCACGGCCGATACCGAGATGATCTCCCGGCCGGTGACGAACCTCAGCGTGTCGGCGTCGTGCACGACGATGTCGAGGATCACCCCGCCACCGGCGGCCGGGTCCGTCAGGCGCCACCCGCGAAGCCGTTCGGGCAGGTAGACCGCATGGTGCACGCGCACGGCTCTCAGTTCACCGATGTCGCCGCCCTGGACCAGGTCTCGAACGCGTGAGATGACCGCCGAGTTCCTGAGATGGTGGTTGGTGCCCAGGACCACGTCGCTCGCTTGGCAGGCGTCGATGATCTCTCTCGCGTCGGCTATCGACATCGCGAGTGGCTTCTCGCAGAGCACATGTTTCCCCGCCGCGGCCGACCGGATGGCCGCTTGAGCGTGGAGCTGGTTGGTCGTGCTGATGTAGACCGCGTCGCAGTCCCAATTCAGCAACTCGTCGAGGTCGGTGGTGGCGCGCGACAATCCGTTCGCCTGCGCGTACGCGCGGGCCCGCTGCTCGTTTGAGCTCATCACGCCCATGGCGTCCTGGCCCACGGCGCGCATGGCCGGAATCATGCGAGTGGCCGCGATATCACTCGCCCCGATCAGAGCCCACTTCACGACTCGTCCGTCCCTTCGTACGAACATCCGCACGATGCGCGTACGGACAGAGAGTTCGGGACCACGACGTCATGGTCGGTCCCCGGGTCGTCCATCAACCGGAACAGCGTTTCGACCGCGAGGGTGCCGATCAGTCCCGGGCGGGAGTTCACTGTGGTCAATGCGGGAATCATGTAGCGGGACGCCGCTATGTCATCGAAGCCGATCACTCTAACGTCGACGCCCACCCGCATCCCGCTGTCGGTGACCGCGGCCATGACTCCGGAGGCGATGTTGTCGTTGTACGCGAAGATCGCGTCCGGCCGCTCCTTCCCGTGCTTGAGGAGTTCGCGCACCGCTTCGTAGCCGGCCTCGCGAGTGGGCGGCGACGGGTAGGAACGCGTCTCGGCGCCGGACCCGCTCATCGCGACGGCGGCGATCAGGCCCTCCTCTCGTTCCTGATAGGGCGAGGAGTCCTTGACGCCGCCGACGAACGCGATCTGCCGGCTGCCATGGTCCAGAAGGTGTTCGCCCGCACGCCGGCCGCCGGCGCGGTTGTCGGAGCCGATGTACGGCACGCCGGCGATGCCGACCCGGCGGGTCAGGACCGCCACCGGCACACCCGCCGCGCGCAGCCGCTCGACCTGCTCAGGGGGCGTGCCGTGAGCCGGAACCAGCAGGACCCCGGCCACCCGGCTTTCCAGCATGATCTCGATCTGCCGGCGCTGCGCCGCGATCGACTCCGAGTGCTGCGTGAACAGAAGCGTCGAGCTTGCCGCCCGCACGCGAGCCTCGGCGCCGTTGACCGCCTCGGCGAAGAACAGGTTGGCGATCGACGACACGATCAGTCCGATGGTGCCGGTTCGCTTGCTGCGCAGGCCGGCCGCGGCCCGGTTGTACACATATCCCAGCCGCTCGATGGATGCGAGGACGGCGGCGCGGGTCTCATCGGAGACCAGGGGACTCTCGCGCACCACCAGCGACACGGTCGACTTCGAGACGCCCGCGTCGGCCGCGACGGTGGCGAGGGTGATCTTCTCTCGCGCCACAATGACTCCTTGGATCGGTCTAAGGCTCACCATCGGAATATCTGCCTGCAAGCAATGCAAGGTTTGGTCGGTATTCGTGACATGTTCGTTACTTAAACTGTCTGGTTTGCGGGTATATATAGAATCTTTGATCACGCCTGGGCAACGAAGCGTCCGCGCTACTTGCGCAAGAGGGCATGCCAGAAGCACCTTCTAGGCCATTGGACTAATCCAAGTGATGATCTGAGGGCTGTGCCATGACGGACATACGTAGGTCGTACGACTACATCGTGGTGGGCGCCGGTGCGGCCGGCTGCGTGGTCGCGAACCGGCTGAGCGAAGACGGCTCCTCGGTGCTCGTACTCGAAGCGGGCGGACGGGACCTCAATCCTCTGATCCACATTCCCGTCGGCTTCACGAAGCTCACGACGCCGGACGTCAACTGGGGGTTCTCAACAGTCCCCCAGCCGCAAATGGACGACCGCGAGATGTGGTATCCGCAGGGACGCACGCTGGGTGGATCGACCTCGATCAACGCCATGATCTATATCCGCGGCAACCGCAACGACTACGACGACTGGCGCGAGCTCGGCAACAAGGGCTGGGGATACGAAGACGTCCTGCCGTATTTCCGCAAGTCGGAACACAACGAGAGGCTCGCCGACGAGTACCACGGCTACGGCGGTGACCTCGCGGTCAGCCCGCAAATAGAGTGCAATCCGCTGTCCAAGGCCTTCGTCCGCGCGCTGCAGGAACTCGATGTCCCGTACAACGCCGACGTCAACGGCGCCGAGCAGTTCGGCGTGACGTTCTACGACGTGACCCAGCGCAACGCTCGCCGCGAGAGTGCCGCAACGGCTTTCCTCAGGCCCGCGAAGGACCGCGACAACCTGCACGTATTGCCGCGTGCGCACGTATCCCGGGTGGTCATCGAACGCGGGCGCGCAGTCGGAGTCGAGTTCTTGACGAAGAACGGGCAGCAACGGGTCCACGCCAACCGCGAGGTGATCCTGAGCGGCGGCGCGGTCAACTCGCCGAAACTGCTGATGCTCTCCGGCATCGGCGATTCCGACGAGCTCAAGGCCGCGGGTGTGACGCCAGTGCACCACCTTCCCGGCGTCGGCAAGAACTTCCAGGACCACATGGACGTTTATCTCACCGCCGAGACCACCCCGGTCAGCTACAACCGCGAAGACCGCTGGGACCGAGCCACCCGCCACATGATCCAGTACCTGATGTACCGCAAGGGGCCGATGACCGCGGCGGTGTGCGAGGCCGGCGCTTTCGTCTACAGCGGCGAGGACACCAGATCGCCCGACATCCAGATCCACTGCCTGCCCGCCTACGTCATCGACCACGGACGCCAGCGCCGCAAGGGTCACGGAATCACCATCAACACCTGCAACCTGCGGCCGCATAGCGTCGGCAGCGTGAAACTCCGCTCGGCCGACCCGGCCGACCATCCGCTCATCGACCCGAACTTCTGCGGCGACAGCGATGGTCACGACTGGAAGATCTCGATGGCCGGATTCCATTGGGGAAGGCGCATCCTGCAGACGGAGGCATTCAGGCCGTTTATCAGGTACGAGTACATGCCCGGCGCCGACGTGCGAACCGAGGAAGAGCTCCGCGGCTACATCCGGCAGTGGTCGAAAACCGACTACCACCCGGTCGGCTCGTGCAAGATGGGCCAGGACGACCTGGCCGTTGTTGACACACAGCTTCGCGTGCACGGACTCGAGGGCCTGCGGGTAGTCGACGCCTCGATCATGCCGAAGCTGATCAGCGGGAACACCCAGGCGCCTTCGATCATGATCGGCGAGAAGGGTTCTGCCATCATCCGAGCCGGTGGCGTCGTCTGACACACCAAGCGCAGCGAGGGTTGAAGATCAAGCCAGGTGCCGTGCCGACGAGTGGGCGCATGCCGTTGACCTGCTTTCCGTCCTGGGCCCGATAGCGGGCATCCCGATGTCGTAGCGGGGGCCTACTGTGTCCGGTCATGGAACCGGATACTGGTCTTGCCGAGATGATCCGCACCCAGGTCGCGCTGGGTATCGACACCTTCGATGGGATCGTGTGGACTGGCGTCGACTATCTCGCCGACGAGACCGGGAGCGACGTGAGCGACCCCGAGGTCATCGGGCGCGTATGGCAGATAACAGATGAGCAGTTCACAGAGCATCTCGCCGCGCAGACCTCGTGGCCGGCGATCACCGATAGCGACCGTCTCACCGGGGCTTTCCGGGATCTGGATCTAGCCGGGATCGTTGCGCGGGAGGTCTTCACCTGCTGCCAGAACTGCGGCAACGCGGAGATCGGGGACGAGTTCTCGCGGGGGCAGAAACCACGCGGTTTCGTGTTCTACCACGAGCAGGACGCCGAACGCGGTGTCGACGGCGAGGGCGTCTACCTGGCGTACAACGGGTTCGACCAGGCCGCCATCGGCGCAGAGGTCGTGGCCGCCCTGCGCCGGCGCGGCCTGCAACCGCAATGGAACGGGTCTACCGCGACCCGCATCCTGCTTCCGCTGTCCTGGCAGCGTCGCCGGACCGGTCCCCTTGCAGCCCATCCCAGCGCGATTCACGGCGACGACTTCACCATTCGCGTCGAGCCAATGGATGGCTGGAGCGGACCGCAGCCCATCGCCGGCGGATCTACGTCGGCGAAGGCGTGGGCGGCGCTGAGGCTACCGTGGCTGCCCACGGGCCGAAGCGTGCGCCTGAGCTGCGCGAATCAGGCGGCTCTGACCGTCTTTCGGGAGTGGGACCAACTGGTCGGCGCATATATAGGTCCGGGCAACACCGAAGAGATCATCGCGCCCCGCACCGACCCGTGGGCACTGCTATCACGGTTGCGCGATCACGAGCCTGCCGCCAGCGCGATAGGTCAGCAGGAACCGATGCTGGAGGTCGCGTTCGATCACAGCGCCGCCCGATCCGACGGGACGATCCCCCTCACCTTGCCTGAGTGCCTGGCGATGCTGTCCACGATGCCGGTGCGTACCGGCGGTTGGACTACCTACACCTCCCGATCGGGCGCGGTCGTGCAGCACATCTGGCAGGACGGCCCGCAGTTGTGGATGGAGTATCTCGACCAGTCCCAGCGAGCATCGCACGGCCGGCAGGTGACCATCGCCCAGGCGGGACAGGTCATCACCACGCTGGCCGAGCGTGACCGGATCATCCTCGACGAGTTCGGCGACCTGACGACCAAGTCCTGGTGAGCGTGCCCGAACAACGTAGCGGCTCGCTACCGTCCCGGGAGTATCCACGTCAGACGGCGCATGAACAGGCACCGTGAGGTGTCTCCTCACGACAAGGACCTCGGCCACTCCATCCGCAGGGCTTTTCGGCCCTGGCAGCCGCCGCGGTTCGCGGGTGAGACTCGGCGAGACTTCGACAGGTATATCGGCGCAGACGAGGTGGCCGGAATGGGCATGACGGCGGGTCCGGGACGTGGGGTGGCTGACGGGAACGCGGCGGCGGTCCCCCGCCAGGACATCGCATCGCTACCCGATCTGCTGCACAGCCACGCCGGTGCTGGTCCGGTGCGGGTCCGGCGCCCGCTCTACCTGGATCTCCTGCCTCCGTGCAACGCCGGCTGCCCCGCTGGGGAGAACATCCAGGCATGGCTGGCGCACACCCAGGCGGGACGGTACGAGCAGGCATGGCATGAGCTGGTCCGGGACAACCCGTTTCCGGCGATCCATGGGCGGGTCTGCTACCACCCCTGCGAGGCCGCGTGTAACCGGGCCGAACTGGACAGCGCGGTCTCGATCCACGCCGTCGAACGATTCCTGGGTGATCTCGCTCTGGAGCAGGGCTGGACATTCGACCCGCCGGCCGCGGCCACCGGCCGCCGGGTGCTGGTGATCGGCGCCGGGCCCAGCGGCCTGTCCGCGGCGTACCACCTGGCCCGGATGGGCCACCAGGTCGAGATCCGCGACGCCAGCCCGGAGGCCGGCGGCATGATGCGCTACGGCATCCCGTCCTACCGGCTGCCGCGCGACGTGCTGGCCGGGGAGATCGCGCGGCTCGCCACGCTCGGGGTACGGATCACCTGCGGGCACCGGGTGGAAGATCTGGCCGACGAACGGCGCGACGGCGACTTCGACGCGGTGTTCGTCGCGGTCGGCGCCCACCTGTCCAAGCGGGTGGACATCCCGGCCCGCGAGGCGGGGCGGATCGTGGACGCGGTCTCGTTCCTGCGTAGCGTCGCCTCCGGCGAACGACCGGTGATCGGGCGGCGGGTCGCCGTCTACGGTGGCGGGAACACCGCGATGGACGCCGCCCGAGTGGCTCGCCGGCTGGGCGCGGACGACGCGGTGATCGTCTACCGGCGCACCCGTGGGCAAATGCCGGCCCATGCCGAGGAGGCCGAGGACGCCGAGCGCGAAGGGGTACGGATCAACTGGCTGCGCACGATCGCGGCCGTCGACGGCCCCGAACTCACCGTCGAGGTGATGGAACTGGACGCGGCCGGTCGGCCGCACGGCACCGGCCGGTTCGAGACGCTCACCGCCGACACGGTAATCCTTGCTCTGGGCCAGCAAAGCGAGACCGCGTTCCTGCGCCAGGTGCCCGGGGTCGAGTTCACCGCCGACGGCACCGTGGTCGTGTCAACCTCGCTGATGACCGGCGCTCCGGGGGTCTTCGCCGGCGGTGACATGGTGCCCGGCGAGCGCACCGTGACCGTCGGCGTCGGCCACGGCAAGAACGCCGCGCGGCACATCGACGCGTACCTGCGCGGCACACCGCTGAACCGGCCGGCCAAACACGACATCGTCAGTTTCGACGCATTGCACCCCTGGTACTTCGGCGACGCCGCCCGCCGAGCCCAGCCCGAACTCGAGCCGGCCGACCGGGTCGCCGACTTTACCGAGGTCGTCGGCGGCCTGGACCGCGCACAGGCGACCTACGAGGCCGGCCGATGCCTGTCCTGCGGCAACTGCTTCGAGTGCGACGGCTGCCTGGGCGCCTGCCCCGAAGACGCGGTGATCAAGCTCGGCACCGGGCACCGGTACCGGTTCGACTACAACCGCTGCACCGGGTGCGCCACCTGCTACGAGCAGTGCCCGGTGCACGCCATCGAGATGGTGGGCGAAAACGAGATCGTGACCGAGGACGAGATGGTGGCGGAGGAGCGGTGATGCGCGCGACGGTCGACGGCAACGAAGCGGCGGTGGCTGTGGCGTACCGCCTCAATGAGTTGTGCTGCATCTACCCGATCACGCCGTCCTCGCCGATGGCGGAGCTGGCCGACGAGTGGTCCCGCGAGCAGCGGCACAACGTGTGGGGCTCGGTGCCGTCGGTGGTGGAAATGCAGAGCGAAGGCGGGGCGGCCGGCGCGCTGCACGGCGCGCTGCAGAGCGGTGCGCTGACCACGACGTTCACCGCCTCGCAGGGTCTGCTGCTGATGGTCCCGAACATGTACAAGATCGCCGGCGAGCTGACGCCGACGGTCCTGCACGTGGCGGCCCGGTCCCTGGCCGCCCAGGGCCTGTCGATCTTCGGCGACCACTCCGACGTGATGGCCGTGCGCCAGACCGGGTTCGCGCTGCTGGCCTCCGCTTCGGTGCAGGAGGCGCACGACCTGGCGCTGGTGGCGCAGGCGGCAAGCTTGACCACCCGCGTGCCCTTCGTGCACTTCTTTGACGGATTCCGCACCTCCCACGAGCTCAACACCATCGAGACCCTCACCGACGACGACCTGCGCGCCCTGGTGCCGGTTGACCTGGTCCGGGCGCACCGGGCCCGGGCACTGTCCCCGGAGCGGCCGTTCATCCGCGGCACCGCGCAGAACCCCGATGTCTACTTCCAGGGCCGGGAGACGGTCAACCCGTTCTACGACCGGGTGCCCGACGCGGTAACCGAGGTCATGAACCAGCTCGCGGCGCGCACCGGCCGCCGGTACGGCATCGTCGACTACGTCGGCGACCCCGATGCCGAGCGGGTCCTGGTGCTGATGGGCTCCGGCGCCCAAACCGCGGCGGAGACCGTGGCCCACTTGAACGCCCAGGGCGAGCGGGTCGGCGTGCTGCAGATACGGCTCTACCGGCCGTTCCCGGCCCGTGCGCTGCTGGCCGCGCTGCCGGCCACCGCCCGGCGCATCGCCGTGCTCGACCGCACCAAGGAACCCGGCTCGCACGGCGAACCGCTGTTCCTCGACGTGCTCGCCGCGCTTGCCGAGGCGCAGGCCACCGGCGAGCGGGCGGTGCTGCCCACGGTCATCGGCGGCCGGTACGGCCTGGGATCCAAGGAGTTCACGCCCGGCATGGTCGCCGGGGTGTTCGCGGAACTGGCCCGCGACCGGCCCCGGCCCCGGTTCACCATCGGCATCACCGACGACGTCACCGGCACCAGCCTGCCGTACGATGCGGCCCTCGACATCGAGGCACCGGCCACCGTGCGCGCGGTCTTCTTCGGCCTCGGCTCGGACGGCACGGTCGGGGCGAACAAGAACACCATCAAGATTCTCGGCGCGGACCCGAACGTGCACGCTCAGGGCTACTTCGTGTACGACTCGAAGAAGTCCGGTTCGCAGACCGTCTCACACCTGCGGTTCGGGCCGGCTCCGATCCGAGCGCCGTACCTGGTCGGGCAGGCCGGCTTCGTCGGCTGCCACCACTTCGGACTGCTCGACCGCGTCGACGTTCTCGGCCGGGCGGCACCCGGCGCGACCCTGCTGCTCAACTGCCCGTACCCGGCACAGCAAGTCTGGAGCGAGCTGTCCCGGCCGGTGCAGGAGCAGATCATCGCCAAGGGCGTCACCGTGTACGCCATCGACGCCGACCGGGTCGCGCGCGAGGCGGGCATCGCCGGGCGCACCAACACCGTGCTGCAGACCTGCTTCTTCGCCATCTCCGGGGTTCTGCCCCGCGAGCAGGCAATCACCGCGATCAGGGAGTCGATCACCAAGACGTACGGCCGGCGCGGTGCCGACGTGGTCGCCCGTAACCACGCCGCGGTGGACCAAGCGCTGTCCGCCCTGGCCCGGGTCCCGGTGCCCGACCACGCCGACGCCACCCGCGACCTGCCGCCGATCGTGTCGGCGGACGCGCCGGCGTTCGTCCGCGAGGTCACCGCCACGATGATGGCCGGCCGTGGCGACGAGCTGCCGGTCAGCGCCCTGCCGGTGGACGGCACCTACCCCAGCGGCACCGCGGCGTACGAGAAGCGCAACATCTCCGACCTGGTCGCGGTGTGGGACCCCGACCTGTGCATCCAGTGTGGCAACTGCAGTTTCGTCTGTCCGCACAGCGTGATCCGGGCCAAGTTCTACGACCAGGCCCAGATCGATGCCGCGCCGGACGGGTTCCCGTCAATGCCGCTGGACGTGCGCGGCCTGCCCGACACCCGTTACACGCTGCAGGTGTACCTGGAGGACTGCACCGGATGCGGCCTGTGCGTGGAGGCCTGCCCAGCGAAGGCACCCACCGACCCGGAACACAAAGCCATCAACCTCGACTCCCGGGCGCCGCATCTGGCCGCCGCGCGGGAGACGGTCGCCTTCTTCGAGACCCTCCCGGTCAACGACCGGTCCAGGGTCGACTTCGGCACGGTGCGCGGCACCCAGTACCTGCTGCCGCTGTTCGAGTTCTCCGGTGCCTGCGCCGGCTGCGGCGAGACGCCGTACCTGAAGCTGCTGTCCCAGCTCTTCGGCGACCGGCTCATGATCGCCAACGCTACCGGTTGTTCGTCCATCTACGGCGGGAACCTGCCCACTACCCCGTGGACCCGCGACGCGCACGGACGGGGGCCGGCCTGGTCGAACTCGCTGTTCGAGGACAACGCCGAGTTCGGTCTCGGCCTGCGGCTCGCCGCCGACCTGCACTTGCGACTGGCCCAGCAGCGGCTGGGCGACCTGCGCGACGCGCTGGGCCCGGAACTGGTCGACGCCGTCCTGGACGCGCCGCAGCGCCGCGAGTCGGAGTTCGCCGCGCAGCGCGAGCGAATCGCGGAGCTGAGCCGCCGGCTCGACCGGCTGGACCCGGCCGACGCGAGCGTGGCCGACCTGCGCAGCGTGCTGGACCAATTGGTCCGGCGCAGTGTGTGGATCGTGGGCGGTGACGGCTGGGCGTACGACATCGGCTCCGGCGGCCTCGACCACGTCCTGGCCAGCGGACGCAAGGTGAACGTCCTGGTGTTGGACACCGAGGTGTACTCCAACACCGGCGGCCAGATGTCCAAGGCCACCCCGCTTGGCGCGGTGGCCAAGTTCGCCGCGGCCGGCAAGACCACACCGAAGAAGGACCTGGCCCTGCAGGCCATCGCGTACGGCAACGTGTACGTTGCCCGGGTCGCGATGGGCGCCGACCCGCAGCAGACGCTGCGGGCGATGCGGGAGGCGGAGGCGTACGACGGGCCGTCGCTGGTCATCGCCTACAGTCACTGCATCGCCCACGGCATCGAGATGCGCACCGGTCTCGACCAGCAGTACCGCGCCGTGGCCAGCGGCTACTGGCCGTTGATGCGCTACGACCCGGTGGTACGCGCCGAGGGCGGCAACCCGTTCCTGCTCGACTCGCCCCGGCCCCGGGTCCCGCTGTCCCACTACAGTCAACGCGAGTTGCGCTACCGGCTGCTGGCCGGCACCGACCCCGCCGAGGCCGAGCGCCTGCAGGCCCTGGCTCAGGAGGCCGTCGTCCAGCGCTGGCAGGTGTACGAGGAAATGGCCAGCCGCGGCGCCGATCGCTTCCCGGCCGACGCCAGCAGGAGCGCATGATGGAACTGTCCACTACCTACCTGGGGCTTACCCTCCGCAACCCGCTGGTCGCGTCCGCCTCACCGCTGTCGCAGACCGTCGCCGGTGTCCAGCGGCTGGCCGATGCCGGAGTTGCCGCGGTCGTGCTGCCCTCACTATTCGAGGAGCAACTTCACCGCGAGGCCGACCTGACCGCCCGGCTGGCCGACGCCGGCACCGAGAGCTTCGCCGAGTCGCGGTCGTACCTGCCGCCCATCGTCGACGACTCCGGCGGCGCCCGTCGCTACCTGAGCCTGTTGGAGCGCGCCGCGGCCGCCGTCGACATCCCGGTTATCGCGAGCCTGAACGGGCACACGGCAGAGGGCTGGGTCGATTACGCCGCCGCGATGCAGGAGGCCGGTGCCTCCGCGATCGAACTCAACATCTACCACCTGCCCGGCGATCCGCACATCCCGGGCCGGGACGTTGAACAGCGTCACGTCGATATCGTGTCCCTGGTCAAGGCCGCCGTCAGCGTTCCCGTGGCGGTCAAACTGAGTCCGTACTTCAGTTCCATCGGTGAGGTCGCCCTCCGGCTCGATCAGGCCGGCACGGACGGTCTGGTCCTGTTCAACCGGTTCATGCAACCCGACATCGACCCGGAGACTCTCACCGTCACCGGTGGTGTGCTTCTGTCCAGCCCGGTCGAGGCGCGGCTGCCGAGGGCCTGGATCGCCCTGCTGCGGGGGCAGGTACGCGCGTCCCTCGCCGCGACCACCGGCGTGGCGGACGCCACCGATGTCGCCAAGTACCTGCTCGCCGGCGCGGACGTGGTGATGACGGCGTCCGCATTGCTGCGGCACGGCCCCGCGCACGCCACGGTGCTGCTCGACGGGCTGGCCTCCTGGATGCGCCGCAAGAATTTCGCCACCCTGGACGACATGAGGGGCCTGCTCCGGGTGCCCGCCGGCCGAGACCGCACCGCCTACGAACGTTCCAGCTATCTCACCGCCATGCGGGAAGCCGCCACCCACTACGGTCCAGATCGATAAGTCCGGCAGGGACTGCTCCTGCCTGCTGGTACGGCACGGCGCGGGAAGTCGGGGATGCCCCCAGGCCGTCGGCTCACCCGCGGAGACACGGGTCGTAATCCATTCGTCAAGCGCCTCGATCGCGGCTCGGTCGGCGAGGGTCCCGGTGCCCGCGTCGACGCCGTACCCGAAGTAGGAGCCGTCGTCCAGTGACGCCAGATCCTGGTCGGCCAGCAGCGCCATGGTCAACCGCGCCGAGGGGTCCGCAGCGATCACGAGCTGGAGTGCGGTGATCCGCCGCTGCCATTCGGCATCGTCTCGGTGCAGCACCGCGACCCAGGCCCGTGGCAGGTGCCGGCCCGGCACGACCGTGTCGACGAAGGGCGTGCACGCAATTTCACTGATTTGTGGCGTATTCGCGCTCATTATGCCAGATAGCATGATTCGCTGGGAGTGGTGACGCAAGGGGTGACGATCATGGCCAACACGATCCGTGCGGCGCTGGTCCAGACCAACTGGACCGGCGACAAGGAGTCGATGATCAAAGCTCACGAGGAGTACGCCCGGCAGGCGGCCGCACATGGCGCCAAGGTGATGTGCTTCCAGGAGCTGTTCTATGGGCCGTACTTCTGCCAGGTCCAGGACAAGCAGTACTACTCGTACGCGGAGTCGATCCCGGGACCGACCACCGAACGATTCCAGGAACTTGCCCGGGAACTGGGGATGGTGCTGGTCCTGCCGATGTACGAGCAGGAGCAACCGGGCGTCCTGCTACAACACGGCGGCGGTCGTCGACGCCGACGGCACGCTTGCTCGGCAAGTACCGCAAGACCCACCTCCCGCAAGTCCACGGTTTCTGGGAAAAGTTCTACTTCCGGCCCGGCAACCTCGGCTACCCGGTGTTCGACACGGCGGTAGGCCGCATCGGCGTCTACATCTGCTACGACCGTCACTTCCCGGAGGGCTGGCGGGCCCTCGGCCTCGCCGGGGCGAAATCGTGTTCAACCCGTGCGCCACCAGCCGCGGCCTGTCCTCATACATCTGGCAACTGGAGCAACCGGCCGCCGCGGTCGCGAACGAGTACTACATCGGCGCCATCAACCGCGTCGGCACCGAGGCCGACATCGGCGATGACGACTTCTACGGCACCTCATATTTCGTCGATCCGGAGGGCCGGTTCGTCGACGACGTGGCAAGCGCGCACGAGCCGGAACTCGTGGTACGCGACCTCGACATGGATCTGCTGGCCAGGGTGCGCGGATCGATGGGCGTTCTACCGCGATCGGCGGCCGGACGCGTACGGAGATCTGGTGAAGCCGTGACGACCATGCTGATAGCCGGCGGGACAGTGGTGTCCGCGTCCGGAGCGGTACCCGCCGACGTCCTGATCGATGGCGAGACGATCGCATCGGTGCATGCGCGGGGGCGCGTCCCGGCCGCGGACTCGGTGATCGACGCGACCGGTATGTTCGTCATCCCGGGCGCCATCGACGCCCACACGCACATGGAGATGCCGTTCGGCGGCACGTCGTCCAGCGACACGTTCGAGAGCGGCACGAAGGCAGCCGCCTATGGCGGCACCACCACCATCATCGACTTCGCGATCCAGCGCACCGGCGACATGGTTCAGGACGGCCTGGCGGCGTGGCACGACAAGGCCGGCGGCCAGTGCTACATCGACTACGGGTTCCACATGATTTTGGGCGGCGTCGACGACGAATCGCTCAAAGCCATGGATCAGCTCGTCATCGACGAGGGGATCACGAGCTTCAAGCTCTTCATGGCGTACCCGGGCGTTTTCTACAGCGACGACGGCCAGATCCTGCGTGCCATGCAGAAGGCCCGCGAAAACGGCGCAATGATCATGATGCACGCCGAGAACGGACCGGCCATAGACGTCCTGGTCGGCCAGGCGCTGGCACGCGGCGACACGGATCCGGTGTATCACGGGTGGACGCGCCCGCCGCAACTGGAGGCCGAGGCTACGAGCCGGGCCATCTGGCTGGCGTCGGTCGCGACCGATTGCCCGCTCTACATCGTCCATCTTTCGGCCTCGCAGGCGCTGGAAGCGGTGATGCGGGCCCGGGACACGGGACGCAACGTGTTCGCCGAGACGTGCCCGCAATACCTGTATCTGACGCTGGAGGACCAGCTCGGCGCGCCCGGATTCGAGGGTGCCAAGTGGGTCTGCTCGACGCCACTGCGCAGCCGTGAGGAACCGCACCGCCGGGACCTATGGCGCGGGCTGCGCACCAATGATCTGTCGATCGTCTCGACGGACCACTGCCCGTTCTGCATGAAGGATCAGAAGGATCTGGGTGTCGGTGACTTCTCCAAGATCCCGAACGGCATCGGCGGGGTCGAGCACCGAGTCAACTTGATCTACCAGGGGGCGGCCGACGGAAAGATCTCACTGGAACGCTGGGTGGAGACCATCGCGACCACTCCGGCACGCATGTTCGGGCTCTATCCGCGCAAGGGCGTCATCGCCCCGGGCGCGGACGCCGACGTCGTCCTGTACGACCCGGCGGGAACGACCCGCATCGGCGTCGCGACGCATCACATGAATATGGATTACTCGGCATGGGAGGGCTGGGAGACGGCCGGGCGGGTGGCGACGGTCATCGCGCGCGGTTCGGTGCTCGTCGATGACGGCGGCGGATGGCATGGTGTCAAGGGGCGGGGCCGGTTCCTGCCCCGCGGGCTCTCGTCGTACCTGGTGTGACGGCCATGGACTTCGGAGTCGTATTCCAGCTGGATCCGCCGGCCGGCGAGGTGGTGCGGCTCGCGCAACGCGCGGAAGCGGCCGGGTTCAGTCACGTGTGGACGTTCGATTCGCACCTGCTGTGGCAGGAGCCGTACGTCATCCACAGTCAGATCCTGGCCGCCACCTCATCCGTCATGGTCGGACCCCTCGTCACCAACCCGCGAACCCGGGACGTGACCGTCACCGCGTCCACGTTTGCGACGCTGAACAGCATGTTCGGCAACCGGACCGTGTGCGGCATCGGGCGCGGCGACTCGGCCCTGCGTACGCTCGGCATGCGTCCGAGCTCGATCAAGGAGCTGCGAAACGTGGTGCCGGTGATACGCGGGCTGGCGCGCGGCGACGAGGTGACCTACCGCGGGCGCGTGCTGCGATTTCCGTGGGTGGTCAACGGTGCGCTGGAGGTGTGGGTCGCGGCGTACGGCCCAAAGGCCCTTGCCGTCGCCGGGGAGACCGGCGATGGCTTCGTGCTGCAACTCGCCGACCCGGCCATAGCGACCTGGATGATTTCGGCGGTACGCGCGGCGGCGGCCCGGGCCGGCCGGGATCCGGATTCGGTGAAGTTCTGCGTGGCGGCTCCGGCGTACGTGGGGTCCGACCCGGAACGCGCGCGATCGCAGACCCGCTGGTTCGGCGGCATGGTAGGCAACCACGTCGCCGACATCGTCGCCAAGTACGGCGGCGACGGAGCCGCCGTACCCCGGGCACTGTCCGACTACATCGCCGGCCGGTCCGGGTACGACTACACCCAGCACGGCCGGGCCGACAACAAGGACGTCGATTTCGTGCCGGACGAGATCGTGGACCGGTTCTGCCTGCTCGGTCCGGTCGCGGCCCATGTCCAACGGCTGCGGGAGCTACGGGACCTTGGAGTCGACCAGTTCGCGCTCTACCTCCAGCACGACGCGAAGGAGGAGACGCTGGACGCGTACGGCTCGGAGGTCATCCCGGCGTTGCAGCTGTCGGATCAGCGCCGATGAGAGCTTTGGCACCGTCGAAGGCGCGCTGATGGTGCTGCCGGCACCACGTCGTCGACGCTGTCGTGCCGGCCAGGTCTCCGGCGGCGGTCTCGCGGGTCTGACGGCCTGACGTTTGGGTCAGTGGTCCCGACTTCAGCGGCAGGATATACCCTGGGGGGTATTCTAGGCCTGGAAGCCCGCAGAGCGCGCACATCGGGTGATGCCTCGGCGGATTGTCTTGCAGGAAGAAGGTGATGGTCGTGCGATTCGTTGAGTTCACCGCCAGTACCGCTGGACGCGCCGTTCGGGTCGTGGCCGGGATCGCGTTGATCGCAATCGGAGCGGCGATGGGCGGTGGATGGTGGGCACTCGCGGTCGTGGGTCTGCTCCCGCTGGCAGCCGGCGTGCTCGACGTCTGTGTTCTTGCTCCGCTGGCTCACCAGCCGCTTAGCGGGCGACGCATCCGGGCCAGGCAGCACGGCGTCAGCTGACCAACAGTCGCCGGCGTGCCGGCAAGGACGAAATTGACGGCGGGCTCTTGATAGGCAGTGGCTGTCTGCGCCGCTGCGATCATCAAGAGCCCGTCATGTCATTGAATCGTGCCGCGCATCGCTAGAGTGGTACGTGATCCGGTACCATTGGATCGCCTGAAAGGATTTTCCAATGACCGCCATCACCGCGTCCGAAGCCCGCAAACGCCTGTTCCCGCTGCTGGAGCAGGTAAACGAAGATCACACACCGGTAGAGATCGTGCACAGCCGGGGCAACGCCGTGCTCGTTTCCAAGGCTGACTGGGACGCGATGGAGGAGACCGCCTATCTGCTGCGCTCGCCCGCGAACGCAGCGTGGCTGGCAGCCGGAATGGAAGAGTTCCGTGACGGCGAGGGCGTCGAGCGAGATCTCGACCGCTCGTGAAGATCATGTTCGTGTCGACCGGGTGGCGCGACTACCTGTTCTGGCAGAACACCGACCGTGCCATGGTCAAACGGATCAACAAAATCGTCGACGACATCGGCAATGGAGACCCGTTTCAAGGAATCGGCAAACCAGAACCGCTACGCCATCACCTAGCCGGCGCATGGTCTCGACGCATCAACGACGAGCACCGCCTGGTCTACGCGATCTCGCCGGACAAGTCAGGCGACGATGTCGTGACCGTGATCAGCTGCCGCTACCACTACGAGAAATAGACGTCGGCCACGTCGCCGCGGCCGACGGCGGAAGCCCGTGCCTCGGACATGCGTGCGCGGGATCAGCGACCCGAAGAACGCTTGATCGGATCTTCACCGCCTGTGGACTTGACCCACTCCCCCGCTGATGGTGCTCGACATCAACGCGCCGGACCGCGCCCATCATCGGCGGCGCCGCCGGGGCCTCGGACGCTCAACCCGCGGAAGGCCGAGTCCGACTAGGATGCGAAGTTCCGGCAAATGAGTGAGGTGTCGTATGAGCCCGCATGAGGATCCGATCGCCGCGTTCCAACGCCTGCACTCCTCGGGATGCTTCGTGATGCCGAACCCGTGGGACGTGGGAAGCGCGCGGGTCATGGAGAAGATGGGCTTCAAGGCTCTGGCCACGACGAGTGCCGGAATGGCGTGGTCGCTGGGTCACGCGGACAACGAGGTCACACTCGAGCAGGCGCTGGAGCATATGCGCGCTGTCGTGGATGCCGTCGGGGTGCCCGTGAACGCTGACTTCGAGAAGGGATTCGCGGTTGAACCCGCGCAGGTCGCGGCGAACGTGAGGCGTGCCGCGGACACGGGGGTCGCCGGGCTCTCGATCGAAGACTCGTCAGGTGACCAGGCTCATCCGCTCTTCGAGTTCGAACTCGCCGTTGAGCGGATCCGTGCCGCGCGACGAGCGATCGACGAAAGCGGTACGGGCATCGTGCTCACCGGTCGATCAGAGGGGTTCGTGGTCGGGCGTCCCGACATCGACGAGACCATCCGGCGGTTGCGCGCCTACGCCAAGGCTGGAGCCGACTGTCTCTACGCTCCACGGATCGACAAGCTCGAGGACGTCGCCGCAATCGTCGCCGCGGTGTCGCCCAAGCCGGTGAACCTGCTCATCAACACTCCGTTCACGACCGTCGCGGAGGCGGCACAACTGGGCGTACGGCGGATCAGCGTGGGGGGCACTCTCGCGCGCACCGCGTGGAGTGGATTCCTCCAGGCCGCGCAGGAGATCGCCGACCACGGGACATTCTCTCGGTTCCAGCAGTTGCCGAACGTCGATGCGCTCCTCGGCCGTTGAGATAGGACCCCGCACGTGCGACAAGCCTCAGCCTTCGACTTGATGCGGTGATTCGAAGCAGGCAAGCCAGGTGGTCAGAAGCGACTGGAGCTGAGCCGACTCTTCGGGCGTCAGGCAATCGAGCAGACGGCGTTCATTTCGCATGTGCTCGGTGAAGGCCTGGTCGATAAGTTCCCTGCCGGCATCGGTAAGGGCCACGACTCGCCCGCGGCCGTCGCTGGCGCTACGGCGGCGGGTGACCAGACCGTCTCGTTCAAGGCGGTCGATGCGTTTGGTCATCGCCCCCGTGGTGACCATGGTGAACGCGGCGAGTTCGCCCGGAGCCCGTTCGAACGGCTCACCCGCGCGGCGGAGGGCGGCAAGCACGTCGAAATCGCCCTCACCGAGCCCGTAGCGCCGGTAGGTGACGAGGAGCTGCTCGGTCAGGTGGCCGGCGAGGCGGTGCAGCCGCCCGATGACGCCCTGAGGGCTGACGTCCACGTCAGGCCGTTCCCGCAGCCACGCTTGCTGAATGCGGGCGACATGATCGGCGTTTTGACTCACGAGGGCATTATAGCTTCCATGGAAGCTATAATGCCTTCCATGGAAGCTACTTTCCGCTGGGCACTCATAACCGCAATCGCGCCGGTGGCGTGGGGCAGTACCTACTTCGTTACCGAGCAACTGCTGCCAGCCGGCTACCCGTTGTACGGCGCAATCATCCGGGCGCTACCGGCCGGCCTGCTGCTGCTCCTTCTGCGCCGGAAGCGCCCCCACGGTTCGTGGTGGTGGAAGTCGGCCGTGCTCGGCACTCTGAACATGAGCGTCTTCTTCGCGCTCGTCTACCTTGCGGCGCAAACCCTCCCGACAAGCATCGCGTCGACCATCATGGCGACCTCACCGCTCGTGATGATGCTGCTGGCCTGGCTGGCCCTTTCCGAACGGCCGCGTCCCACGCATCTTGCCGGGGCCGGGATCGGATTGGCCGGGGTCTGCCTCATGCTTCTCGATGGCACCTCTCCCACCAGTTTGCCCGGTGTGCTCGCCTCCGTGGCCGCCATGACGATGTCATCGCTGGGCTACGTACTCGCCAAGAAGTGGAGTGCGAACATCGACGTCTTCTCGCTGACGTCGTGGCAACTGCTCGCGGGCGGCATCCTGCTGTTACCCGCCGCGATAGCGATCGAGGGACCGCCACCCCCGCTGCCGGCACCGGCGGTGCTCGGTTTCGGCTACGTCACGCTGGCAGCCACCGCTATCGCCTTCGCCGCCTGGTTTACCGGATTGCGTCACCTGAACGCGGCCGTAGTCGGGCTCATCGGGTTGCTCAACCCGGTCACCGGCGTTCTGCTCGGCACGATCGTCGCCGGCGAAAGACTGGCCCTGCACCAGATTTGCGGACTGGTCCTGGTCTTCCTCGGAATCGTGCTGGGCCAGCCGGTCGCCACCCGCCTCGCTGTCCTTGTTCGCGGCAAGAACGCCGCTGCGGATTCGCCGACTTGCCGACCCGTACCGGGTGCCGCGGGTCATCGCCGGCTTCACCGCTCGTGTCCTGGCCCCGAAATCGAGCCGGCCCGCTCCTTCCGACCCGACGGGGCGCGGACCGCATGAGTGCCGCGCCGTCTCCCTTGGTCGGCTTGTCCAGGCAGCCATCTCGGCCGGTTGTCGGCTGGGTCGGGCGCCCATAAGCTGCCTCTGCACGCTCACGACTCAGCCGACGAGCGGCGAAGCCATCAGAAGGGAGGATCCGTGACGGCTGCTCAAGAGCCGGTGGTGATCGCCGGCCTTTCCGGCATGCAGTTGATCGGCCGAGGCGGTTTCAGCACCGTCTACCGGGCCCGGCAGGACCGCCTCGGCCGTGACGTGGCAGTCAAGGTGCTGCACGTGGACATGACCGACGCGGGCGCGCGCGAACAGTTTTTGAACGAGTGCGCCGCGGCCGGGCGTATGGCCGACCATCCCAACATAGTCACCGTCTACGACTCCGGCTTCACTACCGCGGGCGCTCCCTACCTCGTGATGGAGTACTGCGCTCAGGCAAGCCTGGCCGACCGGCTGCGTGGCGGGCCGCTCGATCTCGACATGGCGTTGATGGTGCTGATCAAGCTGTCCGCTGCGCTGGCCACCGCTCACCAGGCGGGCGTTCTGCATCGCGACATCAAGCCGGAGAATGTGCTTTTCACCAACTACGGCGAGCCCGCGCTAACCGACTTCGGCATCGCCGCACTCACCAGCGGAGCACAGAAGTCGTTCACGGTGGCGGCGCTGACCCCTAACCATGCCGCGCCGGAGGTGCTTGACGGCGGGCGGGCGGCGGCCGCATCTGACGTGTACTCGCTGGCCAGCACCGCCTACCAGGTCCTCAGTGGGGTGCCGCCGTTCCAGCGCGAGCGTGACGAAGGCCTGCTGTCGTTCTTCGGCCGGATCGTGAGCCAGCGCGCGCCGGAACTCGCCCGGCCGGATGCTCCGCGCGAACTGGCCGACGCGATCGCCCGGGGGCTGGCCAAGACTCCGGCCGAGCGCTTCCCCACTGTTGAGAAGTTCGGTGAGGCGCTGCGCCACGCGCAGCGGACGGCCGGATACGCCCCGACCGATCTGCACGTGGGCGTCGCCAAGCACGGCCCCGCCGCCGACGCGCCGCCGCTCGCCTCTCTGCCGGCCACCACGATCGCGGCTGTGCCCTCCAGTGCCAGCGAGGCCCCGACGCCATCCGATCCTGGCCGGCAAACGGGCGACGGCACCTTGATTCCGCCGCCACCGCCGCCGACCACCTCGGCTCAGGGACAGGGAACCGCGACTATCCTGCGACCCGGAGGCGCTGCCCAGGCCGCCATTGCGCCCGTCACCCGGCCCGGCCAGCCTCCGGAACGGGTCCGGCGGCGGTGGCTCATGCCTGCGCTGATCGGCGGCGCCGTGCTCGCCCTGGTGTGCGGCGTCGGCGGATATGCCGGCTACCACCAGCTCGCCGACAGGCAGGTGGCCGGCGGTGTATCGCCGTCCGGCTCACCCGTGCGCACGCCGGCGGCCGTCACAAGCGCGCCGGCCTCGACAGGGGCGACTCCCTCGGCGACTCTCTCCCAGTCCAGCGCCGCTACCGCCACGTCCACGCCATCTCAAACCAACCAGGCCAACTCCGGCCCCACCACCCCGAGCGGACCGCGAGTCGACTACGTGAAGATCAAGCAGAAGCCCCAGTGCCCCAGCGGAACGACGCAGGCCCAGTTCCCCGCCGTACCGCTGATCCTGGAATGGAAGGTGAGCGGGGGCGCGACCGGATCCGAACTCGACGTCGACGGACCGGGTGCCTACATGACCTACGACGGCACGCACACGCAGGAGACGCTCTACTTCTCATGCGGCGGCGCGCCAGGCAGCACGGAGACCCACACGTACCGGATCGTCACCGTCGGCGGGGGCTCGAAACAGTCCAAGACCATCACCGTGTCGGCGGTGGTGAATGAAATCACCCAGGCATGAGGATGACCCTCGACGCCGGGACACAGGCGGGCGCCGCGCCTTCGGCCGCGCTCTCGCACGTGATTGCCTAAGGACGGTCGAGCCATGGATGTGTTGATCGACGTGCAGCGCGGGACCCGGGCTCCGGTCTCGGTGCGCGTACGCGTCGACCCGGACGCCGGGGCGGCTGAGCTCGCCACCGCCTTGCGGAGATTCGCCGGCGCCGGTCCGGCCGAAACGGCGCGCATTCAGCGCACCGGCGCAGTCCTCGCTCACACGACGGTCGAGGCTCTCGGCCTGCGGGCCGGCGACACTGTGGTGTTCACCGCCGGCGAGCAAGCACTCGCCCGCGGTGCCGGCACTGCCGTCCACCGGTTCGATCTGATGGTGCTTGCCGGACCTGACACGGGCAGGCGGGTGGCCATGGCGCCTGGTGAGTACGTCATCGGCCGCGACCCGGATTGCGCCATCGTGCTGGATGACCCCCAGGCCTCCAGGCGCCACCTGCACCTCGGTGTGGGCAGTCACGAGGTGGTCGCGACCGACCTGGGATCGACCAACGGCACCGAACTCGACGGCGCCTCGTTGACCGGGTCGGCCAGCCTGCGATCCGGCCAGCTACTGCGCATCGGCAACACCCTGCTCGGCATCGAGCCGGCCGTCGGCGAGACGGCGACCGCGATCCGGGCGAACGGCGGCTGGCTCGAGTTCGATCGCCCGCCCCGGGTGCGCACCAAGTCGATGGATGAGCGGGTGTCGCTGCCACTCGTCCCCACCCCAGTGACCAAGCGGCGCCTGCCGTTGTCGGCGTCGCTAGTGCCGGTCGCGATCGGCGTGGTGCTCGCCGCCTTCCTCGGGGCGACCATGCTCCTCTTCTCCATCATGGGGCCGGTCATGGCGGTGGCTTCGCTGTGGGAAGACCGCCGCAGCGGGCGCAAAGACTTCGCCAAGAAGGCCCGCGAGTTCGAGGCCCGGATGGCGGAGGTGGCGCCCGAGGCCGCGGCCCGCCACGAAACGATGGTCCGCCGCCGCCGGGACGCGGCGCCGAGCAGCGCGGTGCTGGCCCGGTACGCGATCGAGCACACCCCGGACCTTTGGCAACGCCGCCCGTCCGACGCGGATTTCCTGGCCCTGCGCATCGGCTCGGCTGACCTGCCCAGCCAACTCGGGTTCGACCAGCCGGCCAACGATCAAGGCGACGAGGCGATGGCTGCCAGGGTCGACGCGGTGCGCGCCGAGCACCACATCGACGTGTGCGTGCCCGTCGACGTGGATCTGAGGGCCATCGGCGTGCTCGGCGTCACGGGCGACGACAGGGCGCGCCGCGGTGTGCTGCGCTCGCTGACCACCCAGCTCGCCTGCCTGGCCAGTCCGCGCGATCTGGCGCTGGTGGTGCTCTGCCCACCCGACGAAGTGGCTAGTTGGGCGTGGACGCGGTGGCTGCCACACACCAGGACGCTGACCGGTGACACTCCGGACACCCGTACGGTGGCCGGCGAGGACGACGACATCCGGCAAGTGCTGCAGATCGTTGACGATCTCATCGGCCAGCGGCGCATCGACGCGCAGCGCAAGCTGGGCTTCGGCGATGACGGCTTCCTCCCGCACGTGGTCTTGCTGGCGCCGGGTTCGATCCCGGTGCCCAGGGCGACCCTGTCACGGATCTTCGCGACCGGCCCCGAGTTCGGGGTGAGCGTCATCGTGGGCGCCGACCGGCCCGAGCGCCTGCCCGGCGAGTGCCGAGCGGTGGTGACCGCCGATGATGCGCTCGCCGCAGTCTCGGTCGTGGTGACCAGCACCGGCGACCGGTTGGAGGGCATCATCGGCGACGCTATGCCGATTGCGGTCGCCGATGATGTCGCGCACGCGCTGGCACCGCTTCGGGACATCACGGCGGCGGGCGCCACCGGGGAGGCGCCCCGCCTCGCCCTGCTGCGCGACGTGCTCGGTGTCGAGGGGTTTACCCCTGAAGCGGTAAGGCGGCTGTGGGACGCCTCCACCCGCGAGCGCGCGCTCGGCGCACCGGTCGGGCTCGGCGCAACGGGTGTGGTCAGCCTCGACTTGCGCCGTGACGGGCCGCATGGGCTGGTCGCCGGGACCACCGGGGCGGGCAAGTCCGAACTGCTGCAGTCGCTGGTGGCCGCACTGGCCGCGACGAACCCCGCCAGTCGACTCACCTTCGTCCTGGTCGACTACAAAGGCGGTGCGGCATTCGCCGACTGCGTCGGGCTTCCCCACACGGTCGGCTTCTTCACCGACCTTGATGCGCACCTGGCCCGGCGGGCCCTGATCTCGCTGAATGCCGAGTTACGCCGCCGCGAGGAGGTGCTGCGCGAGCATGCCGCCAAAGACATCATCGACATGGAGACGCGCTTCCCCGACGCGGCCCCCGCGAACCTGCTGATCGTCTTCGACGAGTTCGCCTTCCTGAAAAAGGAGGTACCCGAGTTCGTCGCGGGCGTGGTCGACATCGCTCAGCGTGGACGTAGCCTCGGCGTACACCTGATCCTGGCGACACAACGGCCCAGCGGCGTGGTCGACGACCACATCCGGGCCAACACCAACCTGCGCATCGCGCTGCGCATCGCTGATGAGGCCGATAGCAGCGACGTCATCGATCGTCCGGACGCCGCGCACATTCCCAAGTCGCTTCCGGGTCGTGCCTACGTCCGCACCGGTCACTCCGACGTCCAGGTCGTGCAGGCCGCCTTCGCCGGCGCGCGGTCTGCCGCCGGGCCCCAGCGGATCGAGACCGGGGTGGCGCCATTCCGTTTCGAGTCAAGTCTGAATCGACGTTCCGAGCCCAGCCACGGGCCGGCCGAGGACGCGCGAACTGATCTGCAGGATCTGGTGGAAGCCGTGGCAGCAGCCCATCGCGCCGCCGGTGTGCCCGACCAGCCGGCCCCGTGGCTTCCCCCGCTGGCGCCCGCGTACCCGCTGAACGACCTGACCGAGATGGTGGAGTTGCCGGAAGGCCGGCTGACCGCCGTCGTCGGCGTGGTTGACCTGCCCGGTCAGCAGAGGCAGGTGACCTGGACAGTCGACCTGGACGAGATCGGTCACCTGCTTGTCTTCGGCACCGGGGGGTCCGGCAAGACGACAGTGCTGCGCACCCTGGCCGCCAGCCTCGCCTCGCACCTGTCCGCGGAGCAGATGCATCTGTACGCGCTCGATTTCGGCAGCCGCGGCCTGAAGTCGCTGTCCGCCTTGCCACACTGCGGCGGCGTGGTCGACGCCGAGGATCAGGAGCGCACTGAACGGCTGTTCGCGATGCTGGACGACACGATCGCCGCCCGCAAGCGCCTGCTGGGCCAGGTCGGCGCCGCGTCGCTGGCCGAGTACCGCGCCGGAGGCGGTTCGGCACCGTACGTGGTCGTGCTGCTTGACGGATACGCGGCATTTCACGCCGCGTACCTGCAGATCGATCATGGGGAGTTGGTGGAGCGCTTCGCCCGCGTCGCGGCCGAGGGACGTGCGGTCGGCGTGCACCTGGTGGTGAGCGCGGACCGGCGCAATACCATCCCTTCGACACTGTCTGGGGTAATGCCGGGGCGGGTCGCGCTACGGCTGGCCGATCCGGACGAGTACGCCGCCATGGGCATGCCCATGGAACTCGCCGACGCCGACCTGCCGCCGGGACGGGGTTTTGTCGACGGCGAGGTAGAGCTGCAGGTCGCTTACGTGGGCCCGGACGCATCCGGCCCTGGACAGCGGCGCGGTCTCGAGGCTCTGGCCGCCGACGCCGCCGCGCCGGCTTCTACCGTGCCGAAGGTCTCCCTGCTGCCCAATCGGCTACACCGCCATGACCTGACCGACGCCGTCGAGACCGGCCACAGCGCGTCCGTCGATGAAACCGCGCTGCGGCCGCTGCTGGGCCTGAGCGGGACGACGTACCGGCAGAGCCGCCTCGACCTGGACGAACTGCCCACGTTCATGGTGTTCGGCCCGGACCGGTCGGGACGGTCTACAACGTTGACGACGCTGGTTGACGGGGTGCGCACCGCGAGCGCGGGCATCGAGTCGTTCCTGATCGCCCCGCGCCGCTCCCCGCTACGGGATTTGACCGGGTGGACCGACGCCGCCACCGCCGCGGACGCGTGTGACGAGCTCGCGGTCACGCTCGCCGACCTCGTGCGTGAGCGCGCCCGCGAGGGCGGTACGCCATTCCTGATCGTCATCGACGACGCCGACGAAGTGCTCGACGGGCGTGGCGCACTCGCGCTGGAGACCGTGGCGAAGCGAGGGCGCGACGCGGGTGTACGCCTGCTGGTGGCTGCCCAGACTCACACCGCGCACCGCACGTTCGGCGGCTGGCTCACGGAAGCACGCAAGGCCAAGCACGGCCTGCTCCTCGCCCCGGATATCGATGTAGATGGCGACCTGCTCGGCACGCGGCTGCCACGCAAGAGTGGCCGCGCATTCCCGCCGGGACGCGGATACGTGGTGCGCAGAGGAGCGGTCGACCTGGTCCAGGTGACCCTGCCCTAGCGGCCAGGACCCCTCAGGCGCCGAGGGCCGGCGGTGGCTTGGCGCCGGACGGCCGGTTGACGCAGAACCACCGCACCGCCAGGCGCGAAGCTCACTCCTTCGGGAAGGTGCCGATCCAATCCGAATTGGCCGGTGAACCGTCGGTGCTGGTGTCGCCGACCGACGCGCCCTGGTTGAGCAGGTCGTGTTGCGCGTGCTCCGCGGCCCGCTCGGCCTCGTGCCGGGCGGCGTCCTCGGCCTGGTGCTGCCAGTGCTCCCCGGAGGAGTCGAATGGGTTGTCGCCGTGCAGCAGGGAGCCGAGTCCGTGCACGATTCCACTGGGGCTGAGATGCACACTGGTGTCGATGCCGAGTGAGATGCCCAGGCCGAGTTCGCCGCCGAAGTCGAACCCGATGTCGTCCCAGTCCAGTGAGATGTCGCTGCTGAAGCCCACTCCCACGCCGGTGCCCACGGAGATTTCGCGGCTGCCTTTCAGCGGCCCCAACTGACCGCCGCCACCGAGCTTGGCGTCCGCGCCGTCGTAGGCGTCGACGCTGACGCCGCCTTCACCGCCGTGCGTGCTGACCTGTCCATGCGCACCGGCGCTGGCCCCGGCTCCGGCGCTGCCCGTCACGTACCCCTGGGCGCCGCCGATCTCGCGCGCGCCGATCTCACCGGAGGCGGTCGCATCGGTGTAGACGCGGGCGGAAGCCTCGCCGCCGGCTCCGTAGCCGTCCGGCCCCCCCTTTGCCCACACGTGAATGTCGGCGGAAGCGCCGGCCTCGGCGGTGCCTTCGAACCGGTAATCCACGCCACCGAGATCGCCGGACGTCTCCGCGTGAGCGCGAGCCACCATCTCCTGGTAAGTCTCCCAGGAGTAGGTGGTGTTGCCCTGGGCGTCGGTGCTCTCCGAGGCGCCCTGCCCGGCAGACACGCTTACCTTGACCGAGGCGCTGGAGCTGTTGTGGCCTGACGCGCTGTCCGTTTCCGACTTGGTCTCCCAGGTGGCGCCGAAGCCGGCCTCGTCGGCAGCCGCCTGGCCCGCCGTCGTGGAGCGGGTTGGAAAGCCCAGCGGAATGACCCCGCCGGAGGTCACCCATGTGGTGTTCCACGGTTCAGGCGGAGGGAGCGCAGGCGCCTGCCCGACCGATAGTGAGGTCACCGGATAAGCGATCAGCTCAAGCATGGACACGCCCGGATCGGAATCGGCGGCGGCTGTCCAGTCGGGCGCCGCCGGACCCTCTTCCGCCTCGATCGTGGTGACCTCGGCGACAAGGTTGCGATAGTCGTCGGTGAGCACGGTCGCGTAGTTGGTGAGGGCTCCCAGCAGGGGCCCGAAAGCGTCCGCTCCCGGTCCCTGGTCGAGGATCGCCTGAGCCTTGAGCAGTTCGGTGCGGATATGGGCGACCTCGTCGATGGCGCCGTTGGTGTAGCGGGCCAGCAGCCGAACCGCGTCGGTGTCGATGACGATTCGCGCCATTAGAACCGCCATCCGACGTTCATCGAGGTCAGCGCGGCTTCGAGAGTCGGCTCGACGAGTGGCCATTGGTCATCGCGGCAGGTGAGATGCACTTGCACGACATCATGTAAACCGTCCACGGCGGACTCCGCCGCGAATACGGTCTGCACCTGTGTCAAGTGCAGGTCACGCGCCGGCACCGCGACGCCGAGCACGGTATGGATCGCATGGCGCCCGGCGACCTGGCGAACCGTGCTGGAGCGCACCCGGGCCGGGGCGCCGCTCATCGTAACGACCTGGTCGCGCACCGCCGCGGCGAGGTCGTCGAGGGTGGGGTCCCCTCCTACCCGGTTCACCACCACCAGCAGGTTGGTCGGCACGCCGACGGGTGACGCGGCGTGGACGAAGCTCATGGCGACCGACGGCAGCGCTTGGGGGGCCCAGTCGGACGGCATGCGAAGCCGCACGGGCAGCGGACCCGGGAAGACGTCGCTGGGGAAGGTGTGCTCGGTCACCATGGGTCCCTAGGCATGTGGGTTCTGCGCCGGCGAAGCCGTCGCAGCCTGGACTTTTGCCCAGTAGGCGAGGAAGTAGATCTCGTTGGCGAGCCGCCGGGCCTCACTGCGGCGCACGGACAGGGCTGCCCGGTACCGGTCCGCCTTGGCGCACGACCACAGCGTGCTGTTGGCGCGGTGATTGAGCTGGTCGCCGATCCACCCCATCTCATCGCCAAGCCTGCCGATGCGGTTGGCCAGCTCCAGGAGCTCTTCGCGGGTTGCCACCGACGTGCCGCCGTTCACGAACCGGCTCGGATCAGCATCTCACGTCGGCGTGATACCTCGGTGGCGCACTCGGTGAGCTGCGTCTGCAGCCGCTGAAGTTGCGACTCGTGAGTGCTCTGCCAGTCACCGCGGAACCTGGTCGCCGCCGGTCCCTCCCAGTACGTGTTTCCCATCTGCGACCGGATGCTCGACACGATCTCTCCGATCATGGCCGATTGCCGGTCGAACAAAGCCTTCAGTGCCGCAAGCTGCTCGATCTCGCCGCCGATGACTGCCATGCTGTTTCCTCCGCTCTGTCGGCGGTCAGGGAGCCGCCTGGTGAGAACATAATGCAGGCAACGCTGTCGCGCCGCCGCTGAGGTGGAGCGGCCCTCCGGCCGTCGGCTGCCCCGCGCCCCGACGTGACTCAATCCAAGCCTCGCAGGCAGCCGGTTATCGCTGTCGCGATGACCTGCGGGGAGGTTGGCGCCATGCGCACCGTCAGCTCGTCACCGAGGCGCTCCGAGCTGTCGCCGCCGGCCATCGGCTGGTCAATTGCGGGAAGTTCCCATAGGCCGTCCTCGCCTGCGTCGACCCACGTCAGCTCCACCCCGATGATCCGGCCGCCGACACGACGCCGTACCGACAAGGATCGTTCCGCGCGACTCGCCAGCGCATGGAGGATGCCATCCGGAATGCCGGCGTCGCTGACCATGGCCATGGAGGCGGTGTCCTGCTGTCGCGAACCATCGTGCAGGGTTCGACGTAGGCGGGCGTAGGCGCCGGCGGGAAGGTCGATCGGCTCTCCGCGCCCGGGCCGCTGATCGGGCGCCAGGCCGGCGTCGGCCATCACCCGACGGAGCAGGTCGGCGGTGGCGAAGGGCATGAAGCGGTGAAGCCCGTCGCGCTGCTCAACCCGAATGCTCGCGTCAGCGCGTATCAGGTAGCGGACTCGCACGGGGCCGTAAAGGGCGAGGCGCGCCAGCGGCCGGCACACGATGTCCACAAGCGCGGCAACCGGTTCGGCGATCTGCCAATCGCCGTCGGTTCCGGTGATGACCCGCCGGGAGCGTAGCGACCGCGCCGCCGCGGCGAGCGCGATCTCACGCTCACGCCGGGTCGATTCGATCGGCGGCGCCACGCCGGTCTGCTGCGGGTCGTAGCCCAGCTCCGCAGCGAGCACCCTCACCTCTTCCGTGGTGAAGGTGATCGAGAGGTGCGACGTGCTTGACACGCTGTCGGCCATCACGCTGTCCTAGAGCCAGTCGGCAACGATCATCGCCGCCGGTGTGGAGGACAGTAGCCTATTGACGGAAGCCGGGCGACTGTGAGATTGGCACCATGGCTATTCGACGTCGTACCAGCGCGAGTACTCCGCCGCCAGGAATTCGCCGAACAGCTCCGACAGGGCGTAGGCCGGCGAATCGGCCACGGTTACAAGCCACTTCGAGTAGACCGGACCGAGCACCCAAGCGTCGGCGTGGCCCGGCCTGCGCTCCACCGGAAGCGTCGTCAGCAGGCCGGGGGTGAGCCCGGCTCCGGTCTGCCCCACCTCAAGCCAGTCGACGCGGGCCTGCGGAGGCAGGGTCGCAAACCAGTCCCGGATCTGTTCGACGCCCATCTCCATCACAGTAGATGGTGTAGGTGGCTGTTCAATGCGGTCCCCCGCGTTCCCGCAGCGCGGCGCGGCGCCACGAAGGCCCGCTCCGCCCGCTCGCTCCACATGGTGCAGGTCTATGTGGTGCGGGTGTTCGCCGGCACCACATAGACCGGCATAAACGTATGGGCGGCAACCGTCCCGCCGCCGGCCCGCAGACTCTAGCGTCACCACATGAGACTTCTGCGGCGCATCGCCATAGTGAGTATCCCAGCGCTGCTGGCGGTGTGCGGCGTCGCCGCACCCGCGCGGGCGGCCACCCCGCACACCGTTGCCCCCGCATCTGGCTCGTTGCGGGCGTACCACATCTCCGGGGTGTACGTCAGCGGCGTCTCGTCCGGGGGCTACATGGCCACCCAGCTGCAAGTCGCGTACTCAAGCCGCATCCGCGGCGCCGCCATCTTCGCGGCCGGGCCGTACTACTGCGCTCAGAACAACGTCTACCAGGCGATGTACGGCTGCGGAGACGACATCTGGCCGGACTATCTGCCCACGCTGGAAGCCGATGCGAGCCTCTGGTCCTCCTATGGCTGGATCGATCCGATCAGCCACCTGTCCGGCCAGCCCGTCTACGTCTACCACGGCTCCAACGACACCACCGTGGCCGGCAGCCTCACCAGCGACCTGGCCGGCTTCTATCAGTACTTCGGCGCGAACGTGCAGTACGTGACGGGCTCCTCCGGGCACGCCTGGGTGACTCCGTACGGGCCGGTCGCGTGCACCAGCACATCGTCGCCGTTCCTCAACAACTGCGGTACCGATCCGCAACGAGCGTTCCTGACCAAGCTGTTCGGCTCCGTGAAAGCCGCTAACACCGGTTCGCTGACCGGCACGCTCATCCGGTTCAACCAGGACGACTACGCGATCGGCGGCTCGGCGGCCGCGCTTTCCATGGGCGCCAAAGCGTTCGCCTACGTGCCGTCGTCCTGCGCCGCCGGGGCGACCTGCCGGCTCATGGTCGCGCTGCACGGCTGCGGCCAGGGGTACGACACCATCGGCACCGCGTTCGTCGACGACGCGAATCTCGACCAGTACGCCGACACGAACAACATGATCGTGCTGTACCCGCAGGCCACCACGAGCGGGGCCAACCCGTACGGCTGCTGGGACTGGTGGGGCTACCTGGGCTTCACGAACTATCCGATCCAGGGCGGCCTGCAAATCGAGACCATCATGGACGAGGTGAACGCGCTCGGCGGCTGAGCGGAACCCGGACACGAGCCTCGGCCCTGCCGCGTAGTCTCGACCGCCGGCACGAGCGAGGCCGCGACCTCCCGCACGGGCGCCCCTCTCGTCAGGCCGCTGAGGGGGACGGTGCGGGAGGCGCAGGCGTCGCCAGCGGATCGTCTACACCAGCTCGGGAACCCTCAGGTGCGCGACCGCGAGTTCGAACTCGGCGACGTCCAGCACCTCGGTCCCGGTCCGCTGGGCGGTCCTCACTCGCAACGCCTGCGCGTCAGCTCGCGTGGTCGCCACCGCCTCAGCGCTGTCGTAGATCACCGTCGAGACGGACAGGCCGGTGTCCCGATTGATCAGAAGGCTCGCGCTGCAGAAACCGGACAGGTTGTCCAGTTCTGGCAGGATCATCCGGAACTCGTCGAGCGAGTCATCGATGGCCGACCGGTCTCCCTGTAGCCAGGACACCCGGGCGTACGCGCCGCTTGGCGATACGTGGGCACGGTGCATTACCGGGATGTCCCACTCCTGCACCAGCGGCTCCCTACCGCCGACCGCGTCGATGAACTGGCTGCGCATCATGCCAACCTGCCCATCGCCCGACCTCATCGCCTCCATCGACTCCCACGCCGACGTGGCGATGCAGCGGCCGGATTCCCGGTCGATCAAGCCTGATAAGCCGATACAGCCTTCGATGTTCATCAGCGCGGGCATGACATCGTCACGCAGCATCGTGGCGGCGCGGTCAAGCTGGGAGATGTCCGTGATGATCGTGGTTGAGCGCGCATACATGCTTTCCCACCTCCATGCCTTCATGGCAACGCCGACAAGTGGCGCCACCGCTCCCCTCTAAGAGTCCTCTCGGGCGTCGGCGCTCGCAGCGAGTCGGTGAAATCCGATCTTTGTTTTCGCAGCGACCATGGCCGGCGTCGCCCCAAGTAAGCCGTGGGCAAACCGGTCATGGGAGGGGCTCGGTGATCGACTCGATCTGGGAAACCATCACCAACTGGCCGCGGAGTGACCGGCCGGGGCCGCGGCGCCGGCACTCCTTTCAGAAGGCGTAGCCGCCGGAACAGGTAAGGACCTCACCGGTGATGTAGTCGGCCTCCGGGGTGCACAGCAGGTACGCCGCGCCGGCGGCCTCCTGCACAGTGCCGACGCGCCCCAGCGGGATTGAATGAGCGAGACCGGAGGCGATGTCGCCGCTGACGCCGACGGTCAGCGTCCGGCCGTCGATGTCGATTCGGCCGGGGCCATCCGGGTCCGTGAGCCGGGTTTGGATGACGCCATAGGCGACCGCGTTGACGTTCACGGCGTACCGGCCCCACTCCTTGGCCAGTGTCTTGGTCAGGCCCACGATGCCGGCCTTCGCGGCCGCGTAGTTGGCCTGCCCGGGGTTGCCGGACAGTGCCGAGATCGATGACACGTTGACGACCTTGCGATGCCGTGTCACCCCGGCCGACCGATCCTGACCGGCCAGGTGCTTAAGGACCGGCTGTGCGGCGCGCAGCAGCCGGAATGGTGCGGTGAGGTGCACGTCGAGGATGGCCGTCCACTGCTCGTCGGTGGTCTTGTGGATGACCGCGTCCCAGGTGTAGCCGGCGTTGTTGACAATGATGTCGAGACCGCCCAACTCGCCGACCGCCGCGTCGACGGCGCGGCCGGGGAATGCCGGATCGCTGACGCTGCCCGGCACGGCCACGGCCCGCCGGCCGGCCTTCTGGATGAGCGCGACAGTATCCGCTGCAGGCTCTGAGTCGAGATCGTTGACGACGACGTCGGCGCCGTGCGCGGCGAGCTTGACGGCGATCGCCTGGCCGATGCCGCGACCGGCACCGGTGACGATCGCGACCCGATCCGTGAGGTTCATGCGGCTACTTCCGGGAGAGTGACGGCGGACTCGCGAGCGGGGCCCATGGTGTGCGCCGATGCCAGGCCTCTCATCGGGGTCCCTCGGGCGCCGCGATAGGCTTCGGGCGGCGGAAGGTCGCTTCCCGGTACTGGGCGAGTTGACTGGCGAGCCGGTTCTTCAACTCGATCCGTTTGGCCTTGCCGGTAGCGGTGTAGGGGACGTCGTCTCCGAAGATGACGACCTTCGGCTGATGCGCGAAATCGAGCCGGGCGGCACAGTGGCTGAGGACGTCCTGCTCGGACAGCGACCCTTCGGTGACGACGTAGGCGGCGATCTCGTCGCCGTAGACACGGTGCTCGAACGGCACCGCGAGGGCGAACTTGACCTGCGGGTGGCTGCGCAGCACCTCGTCGATCTCGAATGGCGAGATGTTGTGGCCCCCACGGATGATCAGTTCCTTGATGCGGCCGGTGATGAAGTACGCTGGGCGCCCGTCGGGTCCGGGCCGCCAGAAACCTTCGTCGCCGGTATGGAACCAGCCGCCGCGGAACGCATCCGCGGTGGCGTCCGGGCGGCCGGCGTACCCCTGCATCACGATCGCGCCGCGGACCGCTAGCTCGCCGCGGACCTCGGCCGGAGCGGCCTGCCCGGTGACCGGGTGCAGGACCGCCATCTCCACGTGGGGCAGTGGCTGGCCGATGCTGGGGAACCCGAAGGCGGAGTGCCAGCGGCGCCGCTCGTCGACTGGCAGGGTGGGCATGGCGCACGCGACGCAGGTGGTCTCGGACAGCCCGTAGATGTGCCGGATGGCGACGGCAAACCGTTCCTCGAACTCCAGGGCCGTCTCCACCAGCAACGGACCCGCGCCGCACAGCACCTCGTCGAAATGACCGGGCGGGCCGCCGTCAGCGGCGAGCAGGAATTCCAGCAGGGTGGGCACGAGGCTGGCAGTGGTTACGCGCTCGTCGGCGACGTCGCGCCAGAACGTTTCGGTACGGAACCGGTCGGCCAGCACCGTTGACGATCCGGTCAGCCACGGCAGCAGGCTGGAGATAACCAGGGCGTTGGCGTGGTGCACCGGCAGGACGGTGTAGACCCGGGTGGTGTGGTCCCACGCGAGGCTACGGGCCAGGGCGTCCAGGTCGGTCAGCAGGCCGCCGACCGTCGTGATGATCCCCTTGGGTTGGCCAGTGGTCCCGCTGGTGTACAGGCGCAACGCCGCCCGGTCCCAGCCGCTGGCCGCGCCGCCGTCAGCGGCGTCCCCGCCAGCGGGCAGGTCGGAAGTGCCATGGTGCGGGACCGACGTCGTCGTAGCCAGGATCACGGCCCTGCCGACGTGCTCCGGCGAATGCACCAGGATGCGGGCCTGGGAGTCGCGTAACACATACGCCTGCTGATCGGTGGCTTCCTGAGCATTCAATGGCACGCAGCAGGCTCCGATCAGCCAGCAGGCGTACGCCACGGCAAGCGCGTCGGCGGTGTTGCCGGCTAGGGTCGCCACCGCCTGCCCGGAAGAGATGCCCTGTTCGCGCAGCCAGCATGCGGTCGCCTCGACGCGACCGCGCCACGTTCCCACGGTCCACTCCCGACGTGTGCCGCGCGCATGGTGTAGCTCCGTCAGGTACAGGCTGTTGAGATCGGTGCGATGGCGAAAAAAGTCGGCGAAGCCGGTGAAACGTGGCTGGAACTCGCCGACCGGCCGCCGGGGATCATCGGCCGCATGAGGGCCGACGGACTGGGCGGCTTGAGAGGCGGGGCGGGCGTCCATGTCAGAAACCTAGGAAGCGATCAGCTCAAAGGCGATGTGGCCAGCCTCCGTTAAAGACGTCCGAGGTATGGATGGTTCCTCCATCAACCGGCGTGACGCCTACCTGACAGCGCACCGACGCATAAGGATGTACCGTCCTGCGGCATGCGGCGTGTTGGAAATGCACGTGTCGGAGCCACAGCGGCAATTCTCCTTGTTCTCGGTGCCGGCGCCGGCTGCTCCGGCAAGTCCGGCCCGGAGTCGTCCGGCGCACTCAACCCCGTCTCGACCGCCAGCACGTCGACCGCCGCGACCACGACTCCGGCGCCGACCCGTACGACGGCCACTTCGCGGCCCACCACACCCGCTTGGCCGTCGCCCGAGGACTGCGTGTCGTACAACCCGTCGAACCTCACGGTCAGCTTCGAGACCGATACCTACGTGGTCCGCGACGGGAACAATCCGATCCTGAGGGCGTCCGGACAGAACGGTGACAGCGTCGGCCAGCAAGCGCTCGCGCTCGCCCAGCGGTATCGGAAACACTGCTTTCTCGGTCGCGGCAATGTCCGCACGGACAAGAACTCGTACATCTTCGACTACTGGCGAAGCCCGTCGGGATTGACGCCGACGATTCCGGGCCAGGAAGACCTCTGTTCGACCTACGACAACCACAACCTGACCGCGGAGGACATGGGCGGCGGTGACGGCTGGCGCGTCAAGGACCACGACCACGTGCTTCAGCTGTTCGACAACGGTCCAGACGCGCGCAGCGGCAAGCTGGTCCTCACGAAGTACACCCAGATCTGCTTCGTCGGCGACAGTGGGGTAGGCGACGATCCGGAACTCGTCTCCTACATGGTGCCCTGAGTAGTTCGCAGACCGCCATCATGGCTTTGAACGGCTCCGACTCACGTGCCGGTGTTGCTCCGCGACGCCGGTGGGGTGATGTCGGATTCGGCGCTGTGACATCTGCGAGTCACTCGGTCGCCACCACCACCGGCACCGGCCGCAACACCACACGCACGGCCGTTCCGTGCGAGAAGTCGCTCAACGTCGAACTCGGCACCTGCGCGACGACCACCGTCTCGTCAGGCAGGGCCACGGTGACGCGGCTGGTCGAACCGAGGAAGCTGGCCCCCACCACGCGCGCTTCGGCGCCCCCGTCCACGACGAGTTCGACGGACTCGGGGCGGATCAGGGCGACAACGTTGCCGTCGGCCCGACGCGCCCCGTCGCCGACGACGGGCAACGAGGCGCCGAGGACCTTCACGCTGTCGCCGACGACGTGACCGGGTAAACGGTTGGAGAGACCGACGAAATCGGCGACGAACGTACTGGCGGGCCGTTGATAGATGTCCTCGGGCGGGCCGAGTTGCTCCAGTTTGCCATCGCGCATCACACCGACCCGGTCGGCCAGCGCCAGAGCTTCTTCCTGATCATGAGTGACGAACAGCGTCGTGGTGCCGACCTCCGACTGAATCCGCCGGATCTCATCGCGCAACTGGACCCGAACCTTCGCATCCAGGGCGGACAGCGGCTCGTCGAGCAGCAACACCGCAGGCTCGATGGCAAGCGCACGGGCCAGGGCCACCCGTTGCTGCTGGCCGCCGGAAAGCTGGTGCGGATAGCGATCCGCGTGGCCGCCGATCCCGACCAGTTCCAGCATGCTGCGTGCTCGTTCGTGTCGCTGGGCTGGGCGTTGCCCGCGCAGCAGAAGGCCGAATCCGACATTCTCCAGAGCGGTCAGATGCGGGAACAGGCTGTAGGCCTGGAACACCATGCCCATGTTCCGATGGTTCGCCGGGACGTGAGTGATGTCGCGGTCGCCGACCAGTACGCGCCCGGTGTCGAGATCCTCAAGCCCCGCCAGCACGCGCAGAGCGGTGGTCTTGCCGCATCCGGACGGGCCGAGCAGCGCCACAAGCTCACCCGGCGCCAGGTCGAGGTCGAGCCCGTCGAGGGCCTGGACGCCACCGAAGCTGCGGTGCAGGCCCTCGAGGCGAACCGCCACGCTGTTTGAGCCGGCCGATGTCGTCACGAAGGCTCCTCAATCGTTGGGCGACTCTTCCGCCGCCGACCGGCGAACGAAAGCAGGACGAGCAGAACGAACGCCAGCAGCAGCGCGGCAAGCGAGACGGCTACCGACATGGTCGCGCTGCTCTTGCCGAGCAGGTTGATCGCGACCTGGAGGTTGTCGCGGTTCAAAAGCGACGCGATGGTGAATTCGCCGAGCACCAGGGCGACCGTGAGAGAACGAGGCCGACAGCACGGCGGAGCAGATGTTCGGCAGCACCACGCGCCACATGACCGTGCCCCAGCCGGCGCCCAGGCTGCGAGCCGCCTCGGCGAGGGTCGACACGTCGATCGAGGAGAGCCCCGGCGTCGATCGCCCGGTACGCGTACGGCAATACCAGCACGGTGTACGCGAACGTCAGCGTCAGCGGGGATCCGCCCAGGAAGTAGGTGACCCACGCGTACACGGGCGCCAACCCGACCACCAGAACGATCGCGGGGATCGTCAGCGGCAACAGGCAGACGAACTCCACCAGCCGCCGCAAGCGCGGCAGTCGCAGCCGCACCCATACCACGGTCGGCACCAAGAGCACGAGCATCAGCAGCACGGTGAGCAGCGACCAGTCCCGCGGACGACTTCATACCCGCCCACAGCTCGGGGTACGACTGGCCGAGCTGAGGCCAGTTGAAGAACTCCCGCCACGTGTCGGACGAGAATTGACCGTTTGGCTCACGGATCGTGAACATCATCATCGCGACCAGCGGCAGCAGGAAGAACACGCCCAGCACGGAGACCACTACTCGGCGAAACGTGCGCTGACGACGGACGCGGCGGGCGATCAACCCAGCCATCGAGATGTCCTGCGTTGCACGATGGCGTACAGCCACATAACCAGCGCGACGATGACCACCATGCCCAGCGCCATCGCCTTGCCCACATTCTCTCGGCCCAGTATGACCTCGCTGGTCAAGGCCCCCCTGATTTGCAGCGGGATGATGGGACTGCCCTGGCTGACCAGTGCCGCCGCGGTGGCGTAGGCGGAAAAGGCGTTCGCGAACAGCAGCAACGTCGATCCGAGGAATGCCGGGGCGAGCAGCGGCATCGCCACGTACCGCCAGTACTGCCAGGTCGATCCGCCCAGGCTCGCGGTCGCCTCTCTCCATTGGGGACGGACTCCGTCCAGGGCCGGCAGAAAGACGATGACCATGAGCGGGATCTGGAAATACGTGTACACCAGCGCCAGGCCCGGCAGGTCGAACAGCCAGACACCGCCGGAGTAGATGTCGACGCCCAACTGATCGCGCAGAAAGACGGTCACGAAGCCGCTCAAGCCGATCGTGGCTATGAAGGCGAACGCCAGCGTGACGCCGCCGAATTGGGCCAGCACACCGCAGGCTGAGGTCACCACGCGGCGGAGCAGCACCCCCCAGGTTCCCCGTCGCCAGGGCATAGGCCAGCAAGCCGCCGAGCACCGCACCCGCGACCGCGGTCAGCGCGGACAGCCAGACGCTCCGGATGAACGCATCAAGGCTGTATCCGTCACCCAGCGCGCTCACGTCTGGACAGTGTCGGACGCCGCCGTCGACCTCGAACGCGCCGATCGCCACCACAAGCGTCGGGATGACCAGGAATATCACGACGAAACCGAGGAAGGGCATCAGCCCACGAGGTCGCGCAGCCGGCGCCAGCCGAACGCCGTCGGGCGGTGGCTGGCGCCGGGCCTGCTCTGCGCGACGACGCCGCATCCTTCTGGCTGCGAACGGTGCTCATGGTCGGTCAGCCGATCGCCTTAGCCCAGTTGGCGGCGAGATAGTCCTTGGACCTGGTCTGAGCCTGGGTAAGGAATACGGGCTGCCGGTGGCCTGCGGCATGATGCGTACGCCGCCGTGTCGATGGTGCCGGCCTTCTGCATGGCGTCCGCGCGGACCGGCCGCGCCCCGCCCTTGAGCCACAGGTTCTGGCCCTCGTCGCTGTAGAGGAACTCCTCCCACAAGCGCGCCGCGGCCGCGTGCGGAGCGTCCGAGTTGATCGCCTGCACGTAGTAGGAGCCCACCACGGCGTTAGCCGGACGACCGTCTTCCAGTCGAGCTTTCCGGCCAGCTTCTTGCCCTGAGCGACGTTAGTTAGTTCCAGTCGATGACCACCGGAGTCTGGCCCGACTCGATAGTGGCCGGTGTCGGGTCGACCGGCAGGAAGTTTCCGGCCTCTTCAACTGCGCGAAGAAGTCCACGCCCTTGGAGATGTCGTCAGCCGAGCCACCGTTGCCCAGCGCGGCCATGACGACACCGTTGAACGCGGCACCGGCCTGGGTCGGGTCACCGTTGAGCGCCACCTTGCCCTTGTACGCCGGGCCGAGCAGATCCGTCACGCTGGTCGGAGCCGGGACCTTGTTGGCGTCGAAGCCGATCGACATGTAGCCGCCGTAGTCGTTGACCCAGGTGCCGTCGGCGTTCTTGAGCGCGTCCGGAATGTCATTCCAGGTCGCCACCTTGTACGGAGCGGACATCGTGGTGTTCGCCAGCGCAACCGCCGGCCCGAGATCGAACACGTCGGGCGCGCCGCCTTGGCCCTTAGCTGGTTAGCCGCATTGATCTCGTCCTGGCTTGAGGCGTCCGGCTGGGCGGAGTTCACCGTGATGCCGTACTTGTCACTGAACGCCTTGATGATCGCACCGTAGTTCGCCCAGTCCGGCGGCAGCGCGATGACGTTCAGTTGCCCTTCCTTCTTCGCGGCCGCGATGAGCTTGTCCATCCCGCCGAGATCCGCGGCACTTGTCGCTTTCGCCGCACCGGTCGTGTCGTTATTGTTCTTCGATGGCGGCGAGCAGGCCGCCATGGCAATCGTCAGGCCGAACACCGCGAGCAGTGCGCTTGCACGACCGGGTGAGATTCGCACAGATCCTCCTTGACCAATCACAAAGGGCATCGACACCGTCCTACCAGGTATGTAGCGGTCGCCCGTCAACATCATGCACGTCATGCCTGCGACGGTCTATGGCTGGACCATGAACCATAGGCAACGCGCAGCCCAAGACACGATGGAAGGTCACTGTGCGCTACGACTACGTGATCGTCGGTGGTGGTTCGGCCGGCTCCGTGCTGGCCAACCGGCTGTCCGCGGACCCGTCAATCCAGGTGCTGCTACTCGAGGCTGGACGTTCCGACTACGCATGGGATCCGCTCATCCACATGCCGGCGGCGCTGACGCTTCCGATTGGAAACCGGTTCTACGACTGGAAGTACCGCTCCGAGCCCGAGCCGTACCTTCACCGCAGGCGAATCGAGCACGCCCGCGGCAAGCTGCTCGGGGGATCGAGCAGCATCAATGGCATGATCTTCCAGCGCGGCAACCCCATGGACTATGAGCGGTGGGCGGCCGACCCGGGAATGAGCGACTGGGACTACGCGCACTGCCTGCCGTACTTCAAGCGCATGGAGAACGCTCTGGCGGCCGAGCAGGCCGACCCGTACCGGGGACACGAAGGCTCGCTGGTGCTGGAGCGGGGTCCGGCGAACAGCCCACTGTTCAGCGCCTTCTTCGCGGCGGTGCAGCAGGCCGGTTATCCGCTGACCGACGACGTGAACGGGCGCCGCCAAGAGGGTTTCGCCGCCTTCGATCGCACCATCCACCGCGGTCGGCGGCTGTCGGCCGCGCGAGCGTACCTCCATCCGGTCCGTAACCGCCCGAACCTGACGGTGCTGACCCGGACGCTGGTCACGAAGATCCGCATGTCGGGCGCTCGAGCCACCGGCGTCGACTACTCCCACCGCCGAGGACATCACGTGGCGGAGGCCGGTGAGGTCGTGGTATGCGGTGGAGCGATCAATTCGCCCCAACTGCTGCAGTTGTCCGGAATAGGCAACGCCGACGAGTTGCGGGCGGCAGGCGTCCAGCCGACCCACCACTTGCCTGGAGTCGGCGAGAACCTGCAGGACCATTTGGAGGTATACGTTCAGTACGCGTGCCGGCAACCGATCTCCATGCAGCCGTACCTGAGCAAGTGGCGCTGGCCGGCGGTCGGCGCGCGGTGGCTGTTCGGTCGCACCGGCCCTGGGGCCACCAATCACTTCGAGGCCGGCGGCTTCGTGCGGTCCAACGAAAACGTCGCGTACCCGAATCTGATGTTTCACTTCCTGCCGCTCGCCGTGCGTTACGACGGCTCAGCGCCGGCGCCGGGACACGGCTACCAGGTGCACGTCGGCCCGATGTCGTCCGACGCCCGCGGATCGGTGAAGATCACGAGCAACGATCCCCGGGCGCATCCGGCGCTGCGCTTCAACTACCTGAGCACCGCGCGGGATCGCGACGAGTGGGTAGAAGCGATCCGGATCGCACGCGACATCCTGAGCCAGCCCGCCATGGAGCCATTCAACGGAGGGGAACTGGCACCCGGGCCGTCGGTGCGCGGCCCCGACGAAATCCTCGACTGGGTCGCCCGCCAGGCCGAGACCGCACTGCATCCCTCGTGCACCGCACGCATGGGCACCGAGGAGGGCTCCGTGGTCGACCCCGCAAGCATGCGAGTGCACGGCATCGAGGGCTTGCGGGTCGTCGACGCCTCGGTGTTCCCGTATGTGCCGAACGGAAACATCTACGCGCCGGTGATGATGGTCGCGGAGAAGGCAGCCGATCTCATCGCGGGCAACGCCCCGCTGCCGAGCGAGCCGTTGGACTACCACCGCCACGAACCCGCCACGGGGAGTTGAGCGGAATCTTCGGCGTCGGCCGGCCACCAGGACGGGTACCCGGCACCCGTCAGATCGAAACCCAGCGCGTACCGGTCGTGAGTTCGGCCAGCACCTCGGGCAGCGGATCGACGCCCAGCCCCGGCGCGGTGGGCACGCGCAGGTGGCCGCTCGTCGAGCACGAACGGCTCGGTGACGTCGCGTGCGGAAGTAGCGATCCGAGGCCGAGGTGTCGCCGGGCAGCGTGAACCCGGGCAGCGCGGCCAGCGCGACGTTGGCCGCACGGCCGATGCCGGTCTCCAGCATCCCGCCGCACCACACCGGCACCCCGTGCGCCGCGCACACGTCGTGGATGCGGCGCGCCTCCAGGTAGCCGCCGACCCGGCCCGGCTTGACGTTGACGATCTCGCATGCGCCGAGCCTGATCGCGGCGGCCGCCGACGCGGGCGGACGTGATCGACTCGTCGAGGCAGACCGGCGTTCGGATGAGCTTGGCCAGTTCGGCGTGGCCCAGTACGTCCTCCTCGTCCAGCGGCTGCTCGATGAGCAGCAGGCCGAACGGGTCGAGCCGGGCCAGGTGCCGCGCGTCGGCCAGGGTGTAGGCGGTGTTCGCGTCGACCTGCAGCAGCACCTCGTCGCCGAAGCGCTCGCGCACCGCGCGCACCGGCTCGACGTCCCAGCCCGGCTCGATCTTCAGCTTTATCCGCAGGTACCCGGCCTCGAGGTAGCCCTCGACGGCGTCGAGCAGCTCACCGATCGAGTCCATGATGCCGACCGAGACGCCGCACGGCACCCGGTCGTGGGCAGCGCCCAGCTCCCGCGCCAGCGGCCGGCCCTGCGCCCGCAGTTCGGCGTCGAGCACCGCCATCTCCAGCGCCGCCTTGGCCATCCGGTGGCCCTTGAACGGGGCGAGCACACGCTCGACCGCGTACGCGTCGACATGCTCCCGCGCCGCGAGCGCCGGGATGAAGAAGCGCGTCAGCACGTCCGCCGCCGCGTCGACGTACTCCGAGGAGTACAGCGGATCGGACGTGGCCACGCACTCGCCCCAGCCCTCCGCCTCCGAGGTGACCACGCGCAGCAGCAGCACGTCCCGGGACGTCTCGGTGCCGAACGAGGTCCGAAACGGCGCCACCAGCGGCATCTGGATCCGGCGCAGCTCCACACCGGTGATCTTCACGAGCCCTCCTCTTGGTCGCGGGTAAGGACATACCAGCCGGCCCGGTCGAAGCCCATCACCCGCCAGCCCTCGGCCATCAGCGCGGTAAGCGCCCCGCGCAGCGCCACCCGCCAGTCCTTGGCCAGCCCGGGATCGCACGCTCGCAGGGATTCAATGTCGTCCGGCACCGCCACCAGGACCGTCCCGCCGCCGAGGTCACCGGCTACCGGCCGCCCATCCTCGGAGCGCCCGACCCCGACCACGGCGCCGCCGGCCAACTCGGCGGCGGCGTCGCACGGGCGGAACCGGCCCGCGCAGGCCTCCTCGACCGCGACCGCGCCCAGGTCCCAGCTGACCAGCAGCCGGTCGCTGTCACCGCCGGCGTTGATGCCGTCGTTCACACCGCCGTAGAAGTTGACCAGGTACTCCACGGGTATCGCGCCGAGCTTGACCACGTTGAAGAAGGCGTTGCGACGGACCAGCGGGTCGTACGTCCACGAGATGGTGGCCACGCCGCGCCGCATCGCCCAGGCGCGCTGATGTGTCTTCATCGCGAAGCCGACGCCGCGCCGCGACGGCGCCGGAGTCACTCCGGCGATGTGGCTGTGCATGGTCATCTCCGCGGGCGGCCGAAGAAGCCGACGCACGCGCCCACGAGTGTGTCGCCGTCGAAGGCTCCCGCGACGTAGTTGTCCGCCTTCGTCAACGCCCGCAGCAATTCCGACGTCATCGCCGGGTTATCCGAATCGGGCCGCCAGATCTCGTTGAACAACCGGCATATCCGCTCGAAGTCGCCGAGGTCGGCGATCTCCCGCATGGTGACGCCGGCCGCCCGCGCAGCGTCGCCGGCCGCGCGCGCGGCTCGCTCCACGGCGGCCGCGCCGGAAGACCCGTACCGGTCCGTCATGATCCTGCTACTCCAGCTCTCAAACGGGCGTTGGTCATCACCGACAGGCTGTCGAGGACTTCGGAACGCCGCACGAACCGGCAAGATCCCGCCGCTCACAAGAAGCCAAGGTTAGTCGGCCCGCTTCCAGGCAGTTGCGGTGAGGGCGCGCTTCCCGACGAGCGAACGCCCGGCGTGCCGAGGACGAGGAGCTGTGCGGGCTAAGCGCGATCAGGCCGATAAGCGTCTCCGCTTGACCAGCAGCATGCACAGCGCGGCGAGCAGTAGCGACAGCCCCACGAAGATGCCCGTCTCGTACCACTGGAACTCCCAGTACCGGCCGCCGGGCTGATAGGTCACCAGCTGCCGCAGATTCCGCTTCGCCAGCCACGCGACGCACTGATCGTGCGTCCCGTTCTGGCAGGCATCGACGACCGGCAACGTGAACACCTTTCCCGAGGGGGCGATCGTCTGGTTGGACACCACCCAGGCGTTCGGGAGGTTTACCGGGACGGTGAGCCGGCCGTTGCTTCCGACGATCATGTTGTCCAGTACCGAAGCGGTCAGGACCGGACTCGTCAGACGCGCCGGCGCGACCAGGTTCGGCCGCACCCACGTCGGCACGGCCACCTGCACCATGGCGAAGACGACGAGGGTGACGGCCATGGCGGCGACGGTGCGCTTGACGATGACGCCGACCGTCACGCCGAGGACGAACGCGAACAGCGCGTAGGCGATCGGCGCGACGCCCCGCGCGTCGAAGATCTGCGGCGAGAACCGGCTGAACTGTCCCTGGTTCACCGGGAAGCCGCCGGCCTTCTCGATGGGGTTCGCCCACCAGCCGACCAATTGGCTCAGCAGTCCGGCACTCACCATGCTGGCCACGCCGAGCAGGCCGAGCTTGACCGCCGTCCACTGGGTCGGCGTTACGCCCTGATACCACGCCAGGCGCAGGGTGTGCGCCTCGATCTCACGGGTGATCAGCGGCGCGCCCCAGAAAGCCCCGATCAGCGCCGGTAGCAGTACCACCGCCGCGGTGCCGACGATGTACAACAGCGGGTACGCGGCGTCCGCCCTCATCTGGTCCAGGAAGGCCGTGGTCACCCGGGTGCAGTCCCGCGGTGCGTGGCAGGCGGCGAGCCCGCTCGTCATGTAGAGGCGAGCCAGGCCGGGCCCGGTCAGGCCGAGCGCGACGGCGAACGCGACCAGGATCGCGACCATCGCCATGGCTTGTACGCGGAACTGGCGCCAGGCCAGCCAGATCATTTCGTCGCCCCGTCGGTACGGCGGGTAGTACGGGCCTCGACGGCCCGGTTCATGTAGGCGAGGACCAGTTCCTCAAGGCCGACCTGGGACACCGTCCAGTCGGCGTCGTGCAACGGCGCCTGGCTGCGGACCACCACAGTGGTCCTACGGTCGGCGCGGCGCGCGGCGATGACGTCGCCTTCGTGTGGCAGCCTCCCCGGTTCGGTATCGACGGCGGTCAGCTGTCGATGGTCGTGCAGGAGCTCGTCGACCTGCCCGGCCAGCTGCACCCGGACGCCGGACAGGACGATCAGGTAATCGCAGGCCAGCTCCAGGTCGGAGATCAGGTGTGACGACAGCACCACACTCATCTCGTACGCGGTGACCGCCTCGAGCAGCGCCTCGATGAACTCCCGCCGGGCCAGCGGGTCCAGCGCCGCCACCGGCTCGTCGAGGATCAGCAGTTCGGGCGCCTTGGCGATGGCCATGGTGAGCGCGATCTGCGCCCGCTGGCCGCCGGAGAGCCGTCCGACTCGGAGCTTCGGGTCCAACCCGAGCTTCTCGATCCGGTCCCGGGCGAACTGGCTGTCCCACCCACGGTTGAGGTGCGCGCCGAGCCGCAGGTGGTCTGCGATGGACATGGAAGCGTAGGTCGGGGTGTCCTGCGCGACGAACCCGACCTTGGCAAGCTGCCGCCGGTTCGCCGCGGGCCGGCCACCGAGCACCTCGATGGTCCCGGCGGAGGGCCTGATCAGCCCGGTCGCCAGGTGCAGGAGCGTGGTCTTGCCGGCGCCGTTGGGACCGACCAGGCCCACCACCGAACCGGCCGGGATCGACAGATAGCAGTCCTCCAGTGCCCATCGGCCGCGGTACTGTTTGCCCAGTCCACGGGCCTCCAACACATTGGTCATGGTTCCTCCCGAGCGTTCGTGCGTCCGCGCCCCCGGCAAACGTCGACTGACGCAGAAGTTAGGGAGGAAGGGGCCCGGCGTCCTCACGCCGGCGATGCATTTACGTCTCCATCTCTGGGATGAGACGCCACGCTCCCCCACCTGAGAGTGACGGCGATTCGGTTCGCCGGATGACGCCGGCGCCGCACGTTCACGGAAGAATGGTCACCATGCTGGATCTGGGCGAGTTACGGCTGACCGGGTGGCGCACCCGGTGGTCCGTCGACGCGGCTCTCGCCGCGCTGCTCAGCCTCGCGGTGCTGGCCAGCGTGTGGTCGCCCGGTCCCGGCTGGGCGTGGTTTGAAGCCCTCCTGGTGGCGGTACCGCTGGCCGTACGCCGCCGGTGGCCGTTGACCTGTTTCGCCGTACAACTGGCCGGCCTGGCCCTGGCCGGACGGATCTCCGCCGCACCGCCGGCCGCGCTGCTCGCGATCGCCATGGGCGGGTTCACCGCGACCGCGGTCACCGGGCGGTGGCCCCGCGTCCTCGCCGCGGTGGGGATGACCGGTATCGCGATACTCATTCACCGGTGGACCGGCACCGGCTCCTCGGTCCTGCTGCTGGTCGCGATCTGGCTGCTGGTGTACGCCGTGCGGACGCTCTGGCTCCGCTCGCAGACCGCGGAACAGTTCGCGTCGGCACTACGCCGCGAGCAGGAGGCGCGTTCCGCGCTTGCCGTGAAGGCCGAGCGCGCGCGGCTCACACGCGAGCTGCACGACGTGATAGGGCACAACGTCGCCGTCATGATGATCCAGGCGGGCGCGGCCCGGCTCGCGGTCGACGACCGGCCCGACGTCAGCACCGCGTTGCGCGAGGTCGAGAGTGCGGGCCGGGAGACGATGATCGAGCTGCGGCGCATGCTGGACCTGCTCGACGCCGAGCCGGGCAGCGGCGGCGATCCGCCCGAGGACGAGCTCTCGCCCCAGCCGGGTCTCACCGAACTGGACTCACTCGTGTCCCGCGTCCGGGCGGCCGGCCTGCCGGTCAGCCTGGCCATCGAGGGCACGTCCCGCCGTCTTGACCCGGGCGTCGACCTGGCCGCGTACCGCGTCGTGCAGGAGGGCCTGACGAACGCCCTCAAGTATGCGGGCGGCGCGTCGACGGTGGCGACCGTCGCGTACGACCCGGCCGGGCTGACCGTGACCGTCCGCGACCACGGCCGCGCCGGGGCGGCCGACGGCCGCGACGGCTCCGGGCGGGGACTGCTCGGTCTGCGGGAACGCGTCGCGCTGTACCACGGCCGGTTCGAGGCGGGCCGGCAACCCGACGGCGGCTACCGAGTCCACGCCTACTTCCCGTTCGAGCCATCATGACCGGCGCGCCCATCACGCCGGGACCGACGGTGCTGCTGGTCGACGATCAGGCTCTGGTGCGTACCGGCTTTCGAATGATTCTCACCGGTGCGGGGCTCGATGTGATCGGAGAGGCTGCCAACGGCGACGAGGCGATCGCGGCGGTACGCCGCCTGCGACCGGACATCGTGCTGATGGACATCCGGATGCCGGCGATGGACGGCCTCGAGGCGACGCGGCGGATCCTCGACCAGGCGGCGGCGACGCCACCGAAGATCATCATCTTGACGACTTTCGACCTCGACCGCTACGTGTACGCGGCCCTCAGCCTGGGCGCCAGCGGATTCCTGCTGAAGGACGTGAGCCCCGAACAGCTGATCGCCTCGGTGCGGCTGGTCAGCGTGGGCGACGCCCTGCTCGCTCCGGCGATCACCCGGCGTCTGGTGGCCCGGTTCGCGCGAACCGCGCGGCAGCAGCCGTTACACCGTGACCTCTCCGACCTCACGCCGCGCGAGTTAGAGATCCTGACCCTGCTCGGCGGCGGCCTCTCCAACAGCGAGATCGCGGCACGGCTGGGCGTCACCGGGGCGACCGTGAAGTCGCACGTCGCTCACGTCTTCGCCAAGCTGAACCTGCGCGATCGCGCCCAGGCGGTGGTGCTGGCGTACGAGACCGGCCTGGTCTCCCCGGGCGGCTCAACGGCCTGAGCAGGCGCCACCGTCGCAACCGGGCGCGCCCGGCGCCCGTCAGCCGTAAAGCCATACCCCGAGTGCGTTTCCGGCCCGAGTCAGCTGTCGCGCCGGCCTCATCGCAGATCGCCGCGCCGGGCGAGCACCGCGCCGATCAATGTGAACAACAGGAAGAATACGAAGGGCGGGATGTCTTTGAAGCTGACGTATCCGATGAGAAAGGCGATGTCCGCGCCGATGGTAAGCCAGCCCAGCCAGGCCGGCGCCGAGGCGGAGAGCAGGCCGATGCCGAGCAGCGCCAGACCGGCGATAGTCAATAGCACGTACGTCGCGAATGGCCAGCCTGGCAGCTGACGATACGCGAAGTCGTACACGAGCCGGCCGCGCTGGTAGGTCGCCCAGGCCCACGGCAACGCTCCGAGCGCGAGCGCCGCGCACGCCGCCGCGTAGAGGCCGCGGGAGACGGGGGTGCCACTCGTTGGCACGAGGCAGCCGACGCCGGCGGCGGCGACCAGCGCGCCGAAGGCATACAGTGGCTGGGACGCACGCCAGGCCGTGACGTGGTTCAGTAGCAGTCGCAGGCGTACCTCAGGGTCCGGTTCGGTGAATACTCGAGGCACGCCGATGGCGGCACCGACGAGGAAAATGATCGAGCCGGTGATCAATAGCATCGCCGCGATTTGTCGAGTGCTCATGACTTCATCGACACGTCAACCGCGTCGGCTCCCATGGTGCTCGGGACGGCCGATGCGCGCGACACACGGCGTCCGGCGTGCAGGGCCGACACGAACAGCAGGAGTGCGTTGACGCCATGCAGCGAGCCGATCGCTGGGACCTCCCCAGCGGTATAACCAAGGAGGACCTGTACCACCACGAGCGTCAGCACCAGTCCAGCCCACTTGAGCCCGCCGGGGATTCGCGCGAAGAAGGCTGTGACGAACAAGAGCAACGCGAAGAGCGGAATGAGGTAGGTGCCGTTGAGCCCGTGTACCGGGAACGCGATGGTCTCGGGGAACACAGACTTGTGCTCGGAGATGACCGACTTGTCGAACACACCGCCGTGCTCGACCCATCGGTCCAGCCCGGCAACGCCGTAGACGACCGCCATGGCCTGCACCGCAACCTCTACCACGATGATATAGGCAAGCACCTTGTAAAACTTATGCACCGGTTCGCTCCCATCCCGTCTCGACCGTCGGCCGCCGGTCAATCGAGCCCGGCGCCCGGCCAGAATCGGACGCGCGGTGTCCCGTTGTCACGGGACGATGTCCCACCGCGGCCGGGATTTTCGCCGGTACGGCAATTGATCAGGATGGTTGACCCGGATCGCCGCCCAGCCCGGCGTCGCGGGCCCGCACGATGGCGGCGGTCCGGTCCGCGACGGACAGCTTCGCGATGATATTCGAGACGTGATTGCGTACCGTCTTGCCGCTCACACCGAGACGCCGTGCGATGGCCGGGTTGTCCAGGCCGCGGGCCAGTAGCGCAAGGACCTCGTGCTCGCGTTCGGTGAGTTGTGGAAATGGCGACGTCGCGGTGCGCTGCGCGAGGCGGCTGAGCAATCGGCTGGCGACGGCGGCGCTGAAGATCGCGTCGCCGCGGGCGACCGCCCGGATGGCGGCGGTGATGTCGTCGCCTCCGGCGCGCTTGACCGCGTATCCGTGAGCGCCGGCTCGAAGGGCCGCCATCACGTTCTCATCGTCGTCGTACATCGTCAGGATCAGTGACTTCGTCGGCAGGCCGGCCGAGTGAAGCTGGGTGGCGACCCAGAGCCCGTCGCCGTCCGGCATGCTCACGTCGAGTACAGCGACATCGGGAACATGCTCGATGGCGGCGCTCCGCGCCTCGTCGCCGGTGGAAGCGACCGCGACGACAGTCATGTCGGGTTCGGCGTCGAGCAGAGCCCGCAAGCCGGACAGGTACACCGGATGGTCGTCGGCGACCACCAACCGGATCATCGTTTGCCTCCGGCGATCGTCGGGAGCCAGGCCCGGACCATGGATCCGCCCGCAGGCGGGCAGCAGACCGACCAGGTCCCACCGACTTCTTCGGCTCGCTCGCGCATGGAGCGCAGGCCCACTCCGGTTGCCCGGGCCGGGTCAAGCCCGTGGCCGTCGTCCTGCACCATCAACTCCACACCTTCGCCGGACGCGGTGAACAACACCGTGCAATGGCGGCCGCCGCTGTGCCGTACCGCGTTGGTGATGGCTTCGACCGCGATCCGGTACGCGGCGGTCTCGACCGCCGCCGGTAGCGGGGTCGCCCGCGCGGGGCCGGTGACCTCGATGGACATCCCCGGGCCGAGGGCCAGAGCCCGGGCCCGGACTGCTTCGGTGAGGCCAAGCTCGTCCAGGGCCGGCGGCCGCAGCGACTCAACCAGCCGCCATACGTCATCAAGAGATGTCGCTACCTCCTTCGAGATGTCGTTCAGGAGTTCGTGTGCCGTCGATCCAGGGCCAACATCGCGAACGGCGAGGTTCGCTTTGAGCCCGATCGCCGCGAGCGTCGGGGCCAGCCCATCGTGGAGGTCACGCCTTAGCCGCCGCCGTTCGTCTTCCCGAAGCGCAACCACTTCGGCCCGCGATTGAAGCAGGTCTTCGTGCAGCCTGACCGCCTGCACCGCGGCACCGATCTGCTGGGCCAGCGATCCGATCACGCCCAGGTCAACCGGGTCCAGCGGATCGTGGCGGCCACGTCCGGACACCAGCAGGCGTCCTACGGTCGATCCGTGGTGACGCAGCGGCTCGGTGTGCACCGGCCCCACCGGATGTCCCTGTTGGGCGGCCAGGTGAAAGCCGCCGGCACCGTCGGCGATCTCCACGGCCGCGTAGGGCAACCGCATCGACCGAGTTACCGCGTCGACGACGGCCGGCAGCACGTCGGCGGGCAGCATCACCGCCTGCAGCCGGGTCCCGAGACGGGCCAGCACCGCGGCGGGATCGCGCCTGTCCCCGTACATCACCCGGTTGACCGCAACCTGCGCCCCGTTTCGCAACGGGGACAGCGCCAGCGCCGCACAGACGGCCGCCAACGCCGTACCGACCCGATCTGTCAGCCTCAGTCCGCTCACGAGCAGCGTCACGACCGCGACATATCCGGCCGCCAGGGCCGCGACCGTGGCGGCGTAGACCAGCGACCGGTTGACCAGACGCTCGATGTCGAAAAGGTGGTGACGCCGCAGCGCCACGGCTATGCCACCGACGAACGGCAAAGCGGCCAGGCCCAGCGCTCCCTCAGGAAGAGCGGGCCGGCCGACCAGGATCTCCGGCAGGTGCCACCCGGCCAAGCTGACCAGCGTGGCGACCGCACCTCCGACGGCCAGCCAGCGTACGCGGGCTCGGGTTACTGCATCTTGGTTGGCGCGGTAGGCAACGCCGACCACGACAACGCTCGTCAGCAACGTCAGCGCGACCACCACGCTCTGACCGGCATGGACTAGTCCGAGCCAGCGAACGGCATTAGGGGCCAGCATCGCCGCCACGCCACTCCAGCACGCCATGACTGACAGCGGAGCCACGTACATCAGGGGTAGCAGGCGCCGACGCCGCTGCCACGGGTGGCCCGGAACGAGAGTCAGGAAGAACACGAGCACGGCACCCCAGGCCACCGAGTATGCGCCGACCACATTGAGGTGGAACAAGTACAACCGCGGCCCAGCCGTGGCGAGGGCCAAGGCCGGAAGACCCGCCACGACAACCAGCGTGCTACCGAGCAGTCCGGCGGCGGCAACCAGCAGTGGACCGGTGGACGGCTCCTCCGGCCTCCGCACGTACAGAGCCAGAGCGAGCACACCAAACGCCAGGACGAAGACAACGTCGCCCCAGCCGCGCGCCAGCAGCGGGTACGGATCGACCCGGCTAATCGGCACGTCAAGCGTGGTGAGCGTGTCGCGGGCAACGTCGTAGCGCAAGGACGTTCCGGGTACCGGCGGCACCACGCCGCCGAGCCCATCGGCAAGGCGATGACCAGCGATGGCGGTAACGAGGTCACCAGAACGAAGCTGACCCGGGCCACCGTTGTCGGGCATGTCAACGACCACGCCGTCCAGGCGCCATGTCTGCCAGCCGAGGCTAACGACGCTGCCGTCGGACGGTGCATCCAGACAAGCCGTCGCCCCCAGGACCCCGAGCGCGACCAGGGCCGCGGCGACCACAGCGGCAGCCCACCGCGGTCGTCGCGATGGGGCAGGCCCGATCGTCTGCGCCGACACGCAGACATTGTCAGGGTCTCTACCGGCAACCGCCATGGGCCGGACGGTTGGCGGACCTCACACGGCTCCCGATCCGCCGCATGCCCGATCCACCGCCTGCCCGGGTCGTCCGCGCGGCCACTGTCGGCGCGGTCGTCGCCGGGCATATTCTGCGCAGATGAGCTCGACCGCAATCGTCGGCGCGGTTCTCATCGCGCCCGTTGCCGCCCTCGCCGTCGAGACCGCCGGATTTCGCGGCGGACCGTTCGACCAGGCGTTCTGGCGCATAAGCCTGGACCGCAAACTCGACCGGATCGCCGCCCGCCGCCGTGCATGGTCGCTGATCAACGTGCCGTGGCTCGCAACGGTCACCCTGCTCACGGCGGGACTCGCCGGATTGGCGTACCTGATCGGCGACGTGACCGCATGGATCGGGCTCGGCGCCTTCACGATCGCGGCGACCGCCTGGCTCGTCTGTGTAGCCATGCAAGACGGGGCGATCGCGGTCGCGGCCGCTCGGCGTGCTGAGACGGGGGCGACGCCGGACTGGACCGCGGCGATCTGGGCCGCCTGCGGCGTTCTCGAACTGGTCTGGATCATCGTCGGAAACCTGGCCGGTGCCGCTTTCGCCATCGCGGTGTCCCGCACCGACCTGCTGCCGCACTGGCTCGGCTGGACGGCAGCGGCCGTCTCGCTGGCATCCGCCCTGGTCGTCGCGATCGCACGTGACGGATTCCCGCACCTTGTCCTCCCGGTTCCGTTCGCCCTCGGAATCGCCATCCTCTTCGTTTGATCGCATTTCGACCGTGCCACCGTGGCCAGCCAACGGGACGGCCCGACCGGCGACGCTGTCCCGAATCGTCGTCGCAACGGTACGATCAGCCTCGCCGGCCACCGGCCTCCCACGAACTCATCGACGAAGAGCGGCAAACCGCTCATAATGGATTTATGTACGGCGTTCGCCTGGTTGAGGTGCCCCGGCGTCCGATTGCCGCCCTCGAGGACGTCATCGGTCTGTCACGGACGACCCGGTTGCTCTCGGCCGCCGCGGACTTCCGAAAGCTCACCGGCGGCCGCGTCGTCTGGAACATCAGCTCCACCGCCACCGGCGGCGGCGTGGCCGACATGCTTCAGGTCCTGGTGGGGTACACGAAAGACCTCGCGGTGGATATCCGGTGGTTGGTCATCACCGGAGATACCGAGTTCTTCCGCATCACCAAGCGCGTGCACAATCGAATCCACGGCCAGGCCGGTGACGACGGCGACCTGGGGCCGAAGGAGCTCGATCACATCCGTGAGGTGATGTCGGCCAACGCGGACAGCTTGAGCGGGCTGGTCAGCGCGGGCGATCTGGTCCTGCTGCACGATCCTCAGACGGCCGGCCTGGCGGGCCCGCTGGCAGCGCGAGGCGCCCACGTGGTGTGGCGGTCGCATATCGGTATCGACGGTGAGAACGATCTGAGCCGGTCCGCGTGGCAGTTCCTCGCTCCCCTCATCACACATGCCGAGGCATATGTATTCACCCGGCGTTCCTACGTACCATCGATGGTTCCGTCCTCGCAAGTCTGGGTCATCCCGCCGTCCATCGATCCGTTCTCGCCGAAGAACCAGCCAATGAATCATGACTGCGTTCAGACGACGCTCGCGCAGATCGGGCTCTTCTCCGGCGATGCGCGACAGACCGCGTGCCGTTACACGCGTCGCGACGGTTCACCGGGTGAGGTGAGCGAGGCAGCCTCCATTGTGGCGGAGGAGTTGCCGGGGCCTGATGATCCGATCGTCATCGAGGTTTCCCGGTGGGACCGGCTCAAGGACATGGTCGGAGTCATGCGCGGCTTCGCCACTTACATCAGCCCGCGCGGGCCCGGTTGGCTCGTCCTCGCCGGGCCATCGGTGGAGGGCGTGACCGACGACCCGGAGGGCGCGATCGTTTTCGCGGAGACGCTGGCTGAGTGGCGGGGCCTGCCCGCAGCCCAGCGCTCCCGAGTGGTTCTGGTGACCCTGCCGATGACCGACTCGGACGACAACGCTGCGATGGTCAACGCTCTGCAGCGGCACGCCAGTGTGGTGGTCCAGAAGAGTCTCGCCGAAGGCTTCGGCCTGACCGTCGCGGAAGGGATGTGGAAGGCTCGACCGGTCGTCGCTTCCGCGGTCGGCGGGATCCGCGATCAAGTGGTCGAAGGTACCGGAATCCTCATCCCCGACCCCACCGATCTGTCCAGTTTCGGGCGCGCCGTGCGCATGCTCCTCGACGACCCGGAACTCGCGGGCCAGATGGGCGCGGCGGCGCACGAGTATGTCCGCGATCACTATGTCGGGGATCTGCACCTGCTCCGGTACGCCGAACTGTTCACAAGTCTCATCGTCCACGAGCCCGTCGCGACGATGCCTGCCACGTGAGGCCTCCGCGGGCGGCGCTCGCCGAGGTCGCGGGCCTGGGACCGCTCAGGTCAGCATCCGCCGCACCTCGGCCACGGCCTGGATCGACTCGCCCAGGTCAGCCGACTGTGGGATGAGGTTGAACTCGTGACAGCCCGCCTCGACGTACGGCGCGAGGAACTCCGCGACCTGTTCCGGTCGTCCATACGGGCAGTACCGCTCGAACATCTCGAAGGGGAGCCGGTAGAACGCGCGCATCGCCGCGGCCAGCGGCTCCCGCGCCTGCTGCGTTGTGGCGCCGAAGCCACACCACACCTGCATCGCGTGCCGTGCCGGATAGTGCGACCGGCCGGAGCGATCCGCTTCCTCGGCCGCGAGCGCGGCGACAGCGCGGAAGCGCCGTGGTGAGTTCCAGATGCCGATCCAACCGTCGGCGAACCGTCCGGCCCGCATGGCCGCGGCGTCGGAGCGTCCACCGACGATGATCGGCACGCTCGGCTCCGGCGGTGGAGAGATGACTGCCTGGTCGATATCGAAGAACTCGCCCTTGACGGTGGCCGCGGAGCCGGACAGCAAGTCGCTCAACGCGGCCAGTGACTCGTCCATGCGGCGGCCACGGGTGCGCGCGTCGACGCCGCAGATCGACACCTCATGGCGGTCCTCGCCACCGATTCCGACGCCGAAGACCAGTCGCCCCGGGGCGATTCGGCTCACGTCGGCGACCTGGCGCGCGACCAGCACGGGGTGGCGCAGCGGCAGCAGATAGATCGCGATGTGCACCGGGAGCGACGGATGCGCCATCGCCAGCGCGGCCGCCTGGATCAGACCGTCGAATCCGTCACCGCCGAAACTGACATGGTCACCGCAGCAGACGTGATCGATACCGGCCCCGGCCATCTCGGCCAGCCGTGCGCTCACCGTACTGTTCGGCTCGTCCAGAAGGTCCAGTGGCAGCAGCCCAACCCGTGGCCCAGATGGTTGGTCCCGCAGTGCCGGCGTCTGTCGCGGCTGTGACATGCGTGTCTCCGACCCCGTTGCGTGGTTGGCCTCCCCTAACCCTGACACGACTCACGTGGCCATGTCAGCGGAAGCGTTCCGCGACGTCTCATCGTGCCGTGTCATCCTCCGCCGGTCACCTGGACGAACGCGCGGCCGTGGGCGCGGAGCAGGATGAATTCCGGATTGATCTGGGTCCCATCCCGGCTGAAGCGGGATGGTCCGGATAGCAGCGTGATGTCGCTCGGCGTGGTGTCGGCAATCGCTTGCCGGACCGCGGGTCGATCGACCGACTGGGCGCGCTCGATCGCGTTGAGCGCCAGTCGCACCGCGTCGTAGGCCTGCATGGTGAACGGCCCGGGCGCCGACCCGTAGATCGCGGTGAAGCGCTTAGCCCAGTCGTGGGCGCGCGGCACATACTGCGGCAGGGGCAGGCTCAGCCCGTACACCCCTTCGGCCTGCGCGGCGGTGAGCTGGGTGAGCAGGGTGGGATCGGTGCCGGCGTCGGAAAGCATGATCTTCCCGCGGTAACCGTCCTTATGCAGGTCTCGGATGAGTGCGGCCGCCTCCGGGTAGTAGCCGGTGAAGAAGACCATGTCGGCACGCGCGCGCATAATGTCGGCGGCGGCACGCGGGTACCTCGTGCCACCCTGGCTCAATGTGAGCCGGCTGACCAGCCGAGCCCCGTTGTGAGACCCGGCCACGTCTTTCGCGGCGGCGTCGGCGAGGGTCTGTGGGAACGTGGTGCCGTCGTCCACGAGTGCCATCCGGCGGGCTCCGAGGCGGTCGATCATCGTCATGGCGCGGGCCGCTTCCACGGTCGTGGTTCCGGACAATAGGAACACGCTGTCGTAATGCGGCACGACAAGGTCAGCGGAGTTGGCGGCCGGGATGATCATGGGTATGCCGGCCTTCCGGAAGATGGTGAGGACTGGGACAGTCGCGACACTGCAGCCGCCACCGACCGACGCGGTGATGCCGGTGTCGACCATGGCGTTCGCCTGGATCACCGCGGTTTCCGGATCGCAGGCGTCGTTGCGCGCGTCGAGCACGATCTTGCGGCCCAGCACGCCGCCGTGCTGATTGGCGTCGGCGACCGCCATCTTGAGCGCCTGGAGCATGCGATGACCCGTTGGTGCGGTATCGCCGCTCAGCGGGATCAGCGCGCCAAGCCGGATCACCGAGGCATCCGTTGATCTGGATGCAGGACGGTCATCACGGCCGCACGCCGCCGCGCCCAGCGCAACCAGAAGGATCAAGACCATGGCCAACGGCATGCGCTTGTATCGGTATATAGCCTGGTAAACCGCCATGTGTTGCATTAATATCACTGTTTCGTGCTGGGGAGAAGGTGCCCCAGCCGGCAATATCGGAAACCACGAGCGCTTGGCGAGGAGAAACCGGCTGCCATGGGCCGCTCGATGAGCATCAGGGCCGCATGGCGGTCGAATGGTGTTGCTGACGCCAACCGGCGTGTAGGCGGACTGACTGAAGCGCGGCGTAGTCTGGGCCTGACCGCGGCCCTAACCGCCGTGCTGTGCTGTGCTGCCGTATTCACCGTCTGGGGTGGGCTACAGCTGTCGCACGCTGTCGGTTCGCAGCGCCGGGCGCTGAACTACGACGAGATCTTCGCGGAGGCGCGCACCGCCGTCGCGACCCAGCAGCTCGACGCGCACGAGTACCAGCTGGAACCGTCCGTCGTCAGCCGAGATCGCTATTCCGAGTCCGGCACGGTCGCGGACCGAGTCCTGCGCCAGCTGCGGGATCACACTCTCGGGCCGGACGTCGCCGCCGTCGGACGGCTGCAGACAGAGCAAGCCGCGTACCGAACGGCCACCGACCGCCTGATCCGGATGGTGGCCAACGGCAATCCGATGGCAGCCCAGCAGTACCGGCTTCGAGTAGCACCCGCCTACTACACGCTGCAACACGACGTTGACACCCAATCGCACGCCTACCACCTCCGGGCGCAGCGCCTTGTCGCCAACCAGGAGCAGGTGCAAAAGCGGATCTTCGCCGTCTCGGGACTCGGATTCGTGGCCGGCCTCGCCTTGGTGGCAATGATCTGGCGCACGATGCTCGGCTACCAGCGACGCCTTGTTGCTCTCGCCACCGCCAGCCAGCATCAGGCACTGCATGACCCGCTGACCGGACTGGCCAACCGGGTGCTCTTCGAACAACAGATCGGCCGGGCCGTCAGCGAGTCGCACCCGGGATCTCACCTCGCCGTGATCCTGATCGACCTGAACGGATTCAAGAACGTCAACGACACTCTCGGCCACCAAGCTGGCGATGAGGTACTGGTCGAGACCGGTCATCGGCTGCGAGCCGCATGCCGCGCGGGCGACACCGTGGCACGCCTCGGGGGCGACGAGTTCGCGGTCCTCCTCCCGGCCGTCGAGGACACCGAGGCGGCCAGTGCGATCGCTCAGCGCGCGGTCGACGCGCTGCGACGCAACTATCTGATCGCGGCCGGTTCGGCGGCCATCAGCGGGAGCGCGGGGATCGCACTCGGTGACCGCCACATCAGCGCGGAAGACCTGCTGCGGCACGCGGACGCCGCCATGTACCGGGCGAAGACCGCGGGAAATGGGATCGCGGTCTACGACGCCAAGATCGACATCGATCAGCCTCATCGCATGGCGCTCTTCGGTGAGCTGCGGGCTCTGCTGAACGGCGACGAAACGCATGGCCGGCTGGTGCTGCACTACCAACCCCAGGTCCGCATCAGCGACGCCGCCGTCACCGCGGCCGAGGCGCTGGTCCGATGGCAGCATCCGGTTCACGGGCTGCTGCGGCCCGACGCGTTCCTAGGCATCGCCGAAACCGGCGGACTGGAGATCCCGCTTACCTACCGGATCCTCAGAACCGCCGTCGCCGACGCGGCGCAATGGCAGACGCCGGCCCATCCGGTGACGGTGTCGGTGAATGTCCCACCGGTATGTCTCCTCGACGACGCCTTCGTGCCGGAAGTCCGTTCCGCGCTCGCGGCACACGGTCTTCCGGCCTCGCGCCTGAGGCTGGAGATCACCGAGAGCGCTATGGCCGCCGACCCACGCCGGGCGAGCGCGGCCCTGCGCAAGATTCGGGCCGACGGGGTCCAGGTATCCATCGACGACTACGGGACTGGATTCAGTTCGCTCGGCCAGCTCAAGCAGCTCGTAGCCGACGAATTGAAGATCGACCGGACATTCGTCCACAATCTGGCCACCGATCCAGCCGACGCCGTCCTCGTCGGAAGCGCTATCGATCTCGCCCACAACCTGGGCCTATTCGTGACCGCCGAGGGGGTCGAAAACCTGGAAGCACTCGAGGTACTGAGGAGCCTGGAATGCGACCAGGCGCAAGGATTCGCCCTCGGCTACCCGGTCGCATCCGACAAACTGCTGGCCGAGTGCCGGCGGGCGCACCATGCGGCACTCGGCTCGCTCGGCCCGCCCCGGTCCTGTCCCCGGCCGACGACGGCTGACCGGCGCCTCGACTCCGACCCCGTGTAGAGCACTCGCGGCTGAACTGTCGCCACGCGTGGGTTCTACGCGTTTCTCAGCGCGCGGCCATGCCGGCGGCGGTTGCCGGGATGCCGCCCCACGGTCCGATCGGCGACAGCGCGCCGCCGGCGCCGACGGACCAGCCGAACACCTGCTGCGAATCGGCGTCAATGGCATACAGGTACCGGCCGTCATCGGTCAGGCCCTCGTCTCGCAGACCGGTCTGGCCCTCGTGGGCAGTACCCGCTTTCGGATCATCGAGCGTCAGGCTGCCGTCGGTACCGATCGCGTACCGGGACACGGCGCCGTCCGCGAAGTTCGTGGTGTACGCGTACCGATCATCGCTGGAGATGGCGGCCCAGCAAATCTCGCTGCGGCCGTTGCCGATTGAGCGCGAGGTCGGTTCGACGCCTCGTTCGCCCATCACATAGCTCGATGCCGCCGCCTTGCCCTTCTGCGCGCCGAATGCCTCGGTCACCACCAGGGCCCCGTTGCCTGTGAAGGCGAACCCGTACGGTGTGGGACCGGATGACGGCTGCTTGATCGGCGGTCCGAGAAAGCCCTCGCCATCGACCGGGTAGCAGGCGATGTCGTCGGCACCGCGCTCGGTGATGACCAGCATCGAGCCGTCAGGGCTGAAGCCAACCTGAGCCGGGTCGACGTCGGCGCCAAGCGGCCGCTCCGATCCGGGGATCACGTGGATCCCACTCGTATCCAGCCGCAAACCGATCACCGACGGCGGATCGGTGTTCAGTACGTATACCAGGCCACCATGCTCGGTAACGCTCTTCGGCGCTCCGCCAGTGGAGATCCTCTGCAGCATCTCGGGCATGCGCCCGGCTACGGCGAAGACGCTCACGTCTCCGCTTCCCGTGTTGGTCACCAGCAGATGGCGACCGTCGCCGGTGAGAATCACCGACCCTTGCGAGGTCAAGTGCGGCGATCCGGTGCCCGACCCGCCGGTCGATACCGCATCGCTCGCCGTCAACGCTCCGGTCGCGTCCCTCGCGAACGCCAGCACCCGATTGGTGTCCCGCTCGTTCGTCTGCACAAAGACCGCTCCGTCACCTGCGGTGCGGTTGCTAGACCCGCCAGCCATTTGCCGACCTCCCCAGGATAGTTCGTGCATATCTGCGCCTTGGTGCGCCCTTGCCACTGCGCATCACCCCGACGTGGTCGCGCCGTCATCGTCGGCGCGCTGGCCACCGTGGCACTGCGACACCAGGCAATCCTTTCATCGTCGGCCCTGGCGCGGGCGAAGTCTCGGTGACCCGGCGTTCGCTCGGGTATCACCGTCACCATCTATCGCTGCCGTGCGGCTCGGCGACAACCTGGCTTTCGGCACGAGCGGCCTAGCACATCGCTGTTCGCGGATTCCCGCCAGGCGAGAGTCACCCTGGATAGTCGCTCAACGTCGGGGCCGTGGAGAACGCGTACTTGCGCGCCGCAGAATTGGCCACCCGTGCCAGCCTGGGCATCGGCGGGTCCGAACAACCGACCGGTGGGTTACCGCGACGAGTACAGCCAGGGCTGCTTGAGATCGAAGAATTCCGGTTCGCCGATGGTCAGACCGTTCATCTCGTCCATCTGCGCCTTCAACTCCGGCGGTGGCTCCTTGCGTTCGCCCTCGCGTGCCGCCTGTTCGGACGTGAAGTAGAACGCGGCGGTGTAGCCGCCGCCCTCATGCTGCGCCGTGACGCTGCCGATGAGTTCCGGGCGGAACTCGGCCCACTTGTCGGAGCCCTGTGCCATGAGCTGCTTGGCCCGGTCCGGATCCGAACTCGCACCCTGCATGACCTGAACGAAGCCCGCCTGATCCGGATCGCCGATCAGGTCGACAGCGACGTCGACACTGTTGCGGAAGCCCGCCTCCTCGGAGAACAGCTTGGCCGTCTGCGCCCACCACCGGTCCTGCTCGGGACGGTCGCTGTTGCGCTGCGCTGCCTCCTCGGACTCGAAACGGACCAGCGCGATGAACCTTCCGTCGTCCGTCACACCGGCGGTGGAACCGAGCCATCCGGTCGCACCGGGCGCGAGCTCTTCGATCCATTGATCGAAGGCGGCACGTGCCTTGCCAGCATCGGAAATCCGTCCCTGAATCACCTGAACAAACACGGCAACCCCCTTGATAGGCGCGTCATCGCACGCTTGTGCATAGCGTTATGAATTCCCCCTTTTGTCACGGTACCGTCGGTCAGGCACGCGAGGCCGGAAATGACAGCGAGTACGGTGGTGCGACCGTCGATGCCGTCGGGACCCGCGGCCTCGGATCACCGTCCCGTCCCCCGGATGGAAACCGCCGCACGCGCCGTGCAGGGCCGCCAAATCGGAGCAGCGCTAGGTCCACCACCGCCGCGCCGGCAGCGAGTGGCTCGATGCGCTCGCCATCCTTGGCACTTACTGGCGCAAGCCGTTGCTGGCTGGCGCGATCGGTCGGCACCGCGGTGGGGCTCCTGCCGGCCGCGGGCGCTACATCGCGCCGGGACCGCGGCGCGATGGCCGCGCTTCTCCTTGATCGCAAGGGCCTTTACTCCAAAAGGGTGGAATGCAGGCAAGCATGCTGAACATACCTTTCACGGCTTAACTCCTCATTAATGTCTAATAACATCAGATAACTCACTCGCTACCAAACGTGAGTAGCGCCCTGGATAGGGCTACTCGGTACGAGCCACATCACAGGAGGCAACGTGGCCGACACGCCGCAAACCAGCCGTCGAAGCCTGCTCAAGCTAGGCCTGGCCACAGTCGGCGGGGCCCTGCTAGCACCGGTCCTGCCGCTACCACGGATACGGGCCGGCGCGGCGGTGGCACAGACGCCCCTGGCGGGTACCGCTATTCCACAGTTCGTGGAGCCGCTGCCGACTCTCAGCCTCGCTGGTGGTGCGATGCAGACCGTCCTGGCCGGCACCGAGCAAACGACACTGACCATGTCCGAATTCCGCGCGGCGATGCTCCCCACTGGTATCGCGCTGCCAACCGGGGCGTACGGCGGCACCTGGGTATGGGGATACCGCGCCCCCGAAGAGGCGACCGGCCTGCGGCAGACGTACATCGGCCCGGTGATCGTCGCCAACAGGAACGTCCCGACCGAGGTGCGCTACATCAATCAGCTGGGCAGCGGAGCGAACACGCAGGTGATGGCATGGCTCGCCGCGACCGACAAGACCATGCACTGGGCCGATCCCGTCAACGCCGAAGCCAATGAGTGCGCCCACCAGGTCAACGCGGTCCAGATACTGGCCGACAACGCCGGGCGAACCCTGCCGCAGGGCGACTGCGCATCGAACTACACCGGGCCGGTCCCAGGCGTGCCTCATCTGCACGGCGGAGAGGTACCGCCGCTGATCGACGGCGGGCCGGACGCCTGGTTCACCAGTGACGGCGCCTACCACGGACACGGGTATTACACGAACCCGAATCCGCAGACACCGGCCGGAGCCAACGCGGCGGTCTATCGCTACCCGAACGGCCAGGAGGCCGCCCCGCTGTGGTTCCACGATCACGCGCTGGGCCTCACCCGGCTGAATGTGTATGCCGGGTTGGCCGGCGCGTACGTGCTCGTCGACCCGGACCTGAACCTTCCCACCGGATTGAATGCCGTAGGGCTGCAGCAGGGCAACTCGGGCCCGATCGACTACCTCGTTCCCATGGTGATCCAGGACCGCACCTTTGACGTCGACGGGCAACTGTTCCTGCACGCCGGGGTGCCCTTCACGCCCAACCCGGAGCACCCGTTCTGGGTGCCGGAGTTCGTCGGCGACGCCATCGTGGTCAACGGCAAGACGTGGCCGTACCTGCAGGTAGAACCCAAGCGGTACCGGTTCCTGTTCATCAACGGCTCCAACGCCCGCACCTATGAGATGTTCCTGACCAGCGACGCGCCGGACGCACCGGTGCCACCGATCTGGCAGATCGGTACCGACGGGGGCTACCTGGACGCTCCGGTGGAGATCGGGCGCTCCGGCCCGGGGCGGATGCGCGTGCTGCGGCTCATGCCGGGCGAACGGGCCGACGTCATCATCGACTTCGCCGGGCTGCAAGGACACACGCTACTGTTGCGCAACGGCGCAAAGACGCCGTACCCGGATGGCACGCCGCCGATGGGATCCACCATGGGCCGGATCGTGCAGTTCCGGGTCAACCAACCGTTCGCCGGGCCGGACCTCAGTTATGACCCGGCCACCGGAATACCACTGCGCCAGCCGATGATCCGCCTTGCCGACCCCGCCGCCGGCACACTCGCCGCCGGAGTGAGCGCCGACAACACCCGCCAGTTGACGCTCAACGAGGTGCTCGCACCGCCGGTCACTATCGACGGTGTCGCATACCCAGGCGGGCCGCTGGAAGTGCTGGTCAACAACACCAAATACGACGGACACCGCGAAGACGGGAGCACGCGCGGCGACTTCACCCCGGTCACCATCGGCGGCGTCACCCAGTATCTGTCGGAACTGCCGGCTGAGGGAGCCACGGAGGTCTGGGAGCTCGTCAACCTGACCGCCGACGCCCACCCCATCCACATCCACCTTACCCAGTTCCAGGTGGTCAATCGCCAAGCCTTCCGATCAAGCGCGTATGGAAAGGCGTACGCTGCGGCGTTCCCCGGCGGCACCTTCACACCGGGCTGGGGGCCGCCGCTCGACTACGCCACCGGCAACCCGCGAGCGCTGGGCGGAAACCCGGACATCACGTCGTATCTACAGGGTCCGGTGCGCCTTCCGGACGCCAACGAAGCCGGGTGGAAGGACACCGTTACGGCGCTTCCCGGCCAGGTCACCCGCATCGCGGTGCGGTTCGCGCCGACGGACAAGGCGATCAACGACACGGACCTGGCCTACCCGTTCGACCCGAATGCGGACGGCCACGGATACGTCTGCCACTGCCACATCATCGACCACGAGGACAACGAGATGATGCGTCCGTTCACGGTGACTCCCAAGCCGGGCGCCACGCGCACGTACCAGCAGGGGGCCGACTACTAGGCGGTCGGCGCATCCTGACCAGGTCGACCGGATGGTCGCCGAGGGATCGAACACGCACGGCTACGCACCGGAGCAGATCCCTCGGCGGCCCTTTGCGGGTGACGCCGGATCGCCCGCCCTCGAATCCAGGCTTTGTGCTTGTTCGTTAACGGTCGGCAGGGGCGAGGCGTCCCCCGGTGCGCCGCAGCACAGCCACGCAGTTCAGGAAAGGCACTCAGGCCGGCAACAGCAGGTCGCGGCGCCGCAGCGCCACCAGCCCGGTCGCCACCAGCGCGACGATGGCCATCGTCAAACCCACCATCGGCCACGCCGTGACCGGCACCGCCGGCGCCTTGGGCACGTGGGTGAAGGGTGAGAGGTCCTGAACCCACTGCGGCAACTTCAGCGTCACGCCGAACAGCGGCCCGGCGATCACGGACCAGATCAGGAACGCCCACGACACCGTGCTCGCAGCGTGCGGAGCTGCTCCGGTCAGTGCGATCACGGCGGCCCCCATGACCAGAATTCCGGGCAACTGCACGAGGCTCGCGGCGGCCAATGTGCCTACCTCGCCGGCCACATCACCGACCACCGCCCCGCCGGTAAGACCGGTCCCGACCGCAAACACCAATAGAAGGACGATCGAGCCCAGCAGTGCCGTCAGGGCGTAGCCCACCACCCATCGCAGCCGGCTCACCGACGTCGCGAGGATCGGCTCGAGTGTCCCGGTCGTCTCCTCCGCGCGCATGCGAAGCAGAACCTGAACGATGTAGATGGCGGCCGCCACAGCGGCCATAGCCATCACGGACGCGCGGTACGCGTCGAGGATCTGCGCACTTCCGCCCACACGGGTGTACCAGTCGCGGGTGCTGCCGGTAGCGTTGCTGAACTGTTCCATGAGCCCGCCGAAGACGAGACCGAAGCCGAGCATGGCAACGGCCCATCCGAGCAGCGCACCCCGTTGCAGGTGCCAGGCGAGCCCGAGGGAGCTGCGTAGCAGCCGACCGGCCTCCGAGCGACCCGGATGCTGGGGCGCCAACCCCCGCCCGAAGTCGCGCCTGGTCGAGAGCACCACGGCTGCGGCGATGGACGCCGCAAACAAAGCGAATGGCAGGCACAACAACCACCAGTGGTTGCCGCCGAACGGCCGCATCTGCTGGCCCCAGCCGATCGGCGAGAGCCACGACGGCCATGCACTGCTCACCCGCAGCCCGCTCACGTCGACGTCACCGGCTACGTTACCGATGCCGCTGAACAGGAAGCCCACGCCCAACGCGGCGGCGGCGAGGCCACTGGCGCCACGAGTGGTGGAGGCCAGTTGCGTCGTGACCGCGGCTATCCCGGCGAACGCGATGCCGACACCAGCGATCGCCGCGCCGGCGGCGAACGAGCCACCGACCGGCTGCCCGGTCGCGATCATGCCGACGGCCACCAGGACTGCCAGGGCCGCGTCGGCACAAGCCGCCACGATGAGAGCGGCCGCGAGGCCGGCCTGCCGACCTACGACCGCCGCGCCAATCAGCTCTGCCCGGCCGGTCTCCTCACTCTGCCGGGTGTGCCGGACCACCGTGAATATGCTCATCAGCGCGGCCAGGACCACGACGAGAAGGTAGTCGCGCACCATCGCGTATCCGCCGACGCTGGCGCCCGAGGCCAGGCCGAGCATGCGGATACCGGGACTGGTTGCGGCGATGCGGACGTCCTGGATCAGGTTGGCCTCGTTGTTGTGGTACTGAGCGACCCACAGTGCGGTGGTGGCCGTGGTGAAACCGGCGAGGCCGACAACCCAGAGCGGGAGACTGACGCGATCGCGACGCAAGGCCAGCTTGGTCAGTACTCCGGCTCCCGACAACGCGCTCATCGCAGACCCGCCGCGCTCGACTCCCCCGCGCCCACGTCGATCTGCTCGCCGTAATGACGGAGGAACAGCTCTTCAAGGGTCGGCGGTGACGTGACGAGGGTGCGCACCTCCCGATCCACCAGCCGTTGCAGCACGCGGTTGAGCTCGCCCTGGTCGACGCTGAAGCGCGTACGCGGACCGTCAAGCGCGATGTCATGGATGCCGGGCAGGTCGGTGAGCCCGTCAATCGGCCGTTCCGTTTCCACCACCACGCTGGTACGCGTGAGATGGCGCAACTCGTCGAAGCTGCCCGACTCGGCCGCGCGCCCGGCTCGCACGATGGTCACTCGGTCGCACAGCGCCTCCACCTCCGAAAGGATATGACTGGACAGCAGTACGGTGCGGCCCGCCTCACGCACTTCTCGGACGACGTCCTGGAACACCGCTTCCATCAGGGGGTCGAGGCCGGAGGTCGGCTCGTCGAGCAGGTACAGCTCCACGTCCGAAGCGAACGCCGCCACCACGGCCACCTTCTGCCGGTTGCCCTTCGAGTAGGCGCGGCACTGCTTGGTCGGGTCCAGCGCGAAACGCTCCAGCAAGTCCGCTCGACGCGATCGGTCCAGGCCACCACGCAACGAGCCAAGAAGATCGATCACCTCGCCGCCGGTCAGGTTGGGCCACAGATTCACCTCGCCCGGCACGTACGCCAAGCGCCGGTGCAGCGCGACAGTGTCTCGCCACGGGTCCCCGCCGAGCAGGCTCACCTTCCCGCCGTCACGGCGGAGCAATCCCAGCAGAACCCGGATCGTGGTCGTCTTGCCGGCCCCGTTCGGTCCCAGGAACCCATGGACCTCGCCGGCTGACACGGTCAGATCCAGATGATCGAGGGCTCGGGTCGTTCCGAAATTCTTCACCAATCCGGTCGTCGAGATAGCCGCGCCCATGCTCGTCACCCCGTCTGTCCCCCGCGCCGGTCATGCCCGGAGCAGCGCAAACGCAGTCGAACGTGACCTACTTACACTCAACCTCACCCGAATCGGCATTCGGAAAAAGAGACGACCGACCCGTATCGGCGGGCCGGTCGTCCTCACGGACCTGCTGTCGGAGCGGGACGCCGTGATTCACCGGGCTCGCGCCCCTCAAGATCGACAATCTTGAGGGGCGGTACGCGGCGCTGATGCATCTAGCGAGGCTGCTGCCATATTGAGTGCCCGCGACCTCAGTGATCGTCATCTAGTACGACCGGCTTCTACTGCCCGGCCTCGAGCGACACGATCTTGTCAACCACGGCACGGATATCGGGCCCGATGATGTCTGGCTGCCGTCCGATGGGGCTCAAGACCGCTCCCGGCCGCTCCACGAACGCCGCCTTGCAGCCAGCGGCGAGCGCGCCGGACACATCCCACCCGTGCGCCGCAACCAGACGGACTTCGGACGGTTCGACGTCGAACGCCGCGGCCACGGCCAGGTACGGCGCGGCCGCCGGTTTCAGCTGCCGTACCGCGTCCGCCGAGATAACGCGGTCGAAGTATTCCCTGATGCCGGCGTGTGTCAACTGTGCCTCCGCGACCTCCTCCACGGAGTTCGTCAGGGCGACCACGGCAAGCGGAGTCTGACGCAATGCGACCAGTGCCTCCGCGACTTCTGGATGTGGTGGCAGCGACGACATTCGCTCGACCATCGTCGCGGCCTGGTCGGAACTCACGCGACGCCCAACACGCCGGGCAAGCATCAGTAATGCCGCGTTTTGCGCCGTGGTGAAGTCCAGGTATTCACCGATGAGGCCGCCGACGAATGACAGCTGGAGCATCTGCGCAAACCACTGCCCGCGTAAGGCCGCCGATCCGAACAGGTCTTCGAAAGCTGGATCCAAAGCGCGAAGATCCAACAGGGTCTCGTTAACGTCAAAAGCGATGACTGTTGTCACGAAGTGGTCCTCGTCTTTTTGAGTAGGTGCCTCGCCATGATCACCGATCGCGAGATCTATATCAACCAGCATCGCAGGTCACGGACCGCGGCCGAATCTCTTGAGCACTACCGGCATTCTCCGCGACTTACCACCACGTCGCCCGAGCTGCGCGGACGAGTGGCGAAACGGGCAGCGCGGGCTCGCTACGCCGCGACCTCAACCACCCGGATTACGGGTGACGAATCCGGTCTCGTAGGCGACCACCACCGCCTGCACGCGGTCGCGGATGCTGAGCTTGGTGAGGATCCGGGCGACATGGGTCTTCACCGGGCCGGCTGATCCGGGCAACGCTGCCGAAATAGGCCAGACTATAGGCCAGACCAGCAGGCCATTCATCCTCCGGCTCGGGTCCCTCAACGCCTCGACCGCACGACCGCGCCGCACGGTGCCTCACTGCTCGCGTCCGGCACCGGACATGCGTCGCACCGGCATCTCGGCTCGTGGCTGCGCCTCGGCAGGCCTGTGCGCGGCCCACGACGCGGCGTACCTGGCCGACACCGGCGCCGCCGTGACACCGTGGGCGACGACGCTGAACAACACGGTCAATCCGATGAACGCAACCGCCTCGTCGGAACTCGGCCCCAGGTCCTCCACGGCGATGAGGGCGAAGACGACCGAGGCGAGGCCACGCGGACCGAACCAGCCCATGAACGCCACCGTCGCCCGGGCGAACCCGCTGCCGACCAGCGCCAGAGCCACCGCGGCCATGCGGACAACGGTCAGGCTCAGCACCGCGTAAATGACCATGCGCCAGTCGATGGTGTCGATGACCACCGGCACGATGACCGCGCCGAACAGCAACCACACCACGTATGACAGCGCGCCGCCGGTCTGCTCGACGTACGATACGTCCTCGGCGGTCCCGCGGCCGACCGCGAAGCGGAACGCGAGCCCGGCGACGAACGCCGCGACGAACCCGTTGCCCTCGACGACCAGCGCCGCCGTGTACGCCAGCAGCGCCAGCGCCAGGACGGTCGGGCCGCCGGAGTCCTCGGCGATCCATTGGCGCCGCTGCGCAGCCCGGATCGCCGCCCCGCCGCCTCCACCGACGATGACCCCGGCAATCAGACCGAGCAGCAGCGACAGCAGCGCTCGCCCAACCCCGGCCGCCCCCGCCACGGCCTCGGCGGCAGCGGCTCCAGCGACCGCCGCGGACACCACCGGCGTGGCGATGCCGTCGTTCAGGCCACTCTCCACGTTCAGCGCGCGGCGCACCCGAGCCGGGACGGCCTGGTTCGTTACGACCGGTACGCCCAGTGCCGCGTCGGTCGGCGCGAGCGCCGCCCCCACCAGGAGCAACAACCACGCGCTGGGAGCCCAGCCGTACAGCGCGGCGGCGAGCGCGCCGCCGAAACCAATGGTCAGAGGCAGCCCGATGCCGAGCAGGCGCGCGTACAGCCCCGCGTCCTCGCGCAACTGGGCGACCCGCACCCGTGAGGCGTCGGAGAACAGCACCAGGGCGAGCGTCACCTCGGCCAGGGTCCGGATGCCGACGGCGAGGTCGGGCAGGTCGCCGAGGTCGAGTACACCGGTAGCGTCGAAGAGCGTCCCGACTGCGACGAAGAAGATGGGCGCGCTCAGGTCGGCGCGCTGCAGCCGGCCCGACAGCGCTCCCCACAGCACGACCACCGCGAGGACTGCCGCGGTCGCCGCGAGTTCCCGCATCGGGCCCCCCGTCCTCGGCCGGCTGCGGTCATGCCTCAGGCCACCCCTGACTGCCGGTCCCATCACCGTCTCGTCGCGGGCGGCCACCCCACCATGACTGTATCGCCGCCGGTGGGGGGCCCTCCGGTATCGACCGGAATTCCTTAGCGGTACGCATCGAGCAGTCAGGTCGGACCGCTCGACGTGAGCCTTGTGGCCGAGGCCGTGGCTGGGCCGCGGCGGGCCCAGAAGGCCTCCGGGGGCATTGTCGGTAACGGCGCATACCACGCCGGTATCCACCCGCACCTCCGCCTGGCCGGCGGCACACCGGACTCCGCCTCGCCGCTGCCGACAGCTCAGGAACAAGCACTGAGATCTGACATGCGAGATCAGGAGCTGGGTACTCCAGGAGCATGTCCAGCATCATGGTGTGAGTGGGAAGTGCTCGCGGCCTCTTCGGATGTCTGCGTACAGAGTTCACGTGTATCGATAGGCGCTGTCGGGGCGAGATCATCGCAGCATGCTGGGCAGCCGAGGGCACATCCCGAGGCGCGGGTGCCGTGATCTGGACCGATGGACTTTGGTTTCGGGATAGGAGGGGTGCTGATGGTTGAGGCCGTCACCGGGCAGTCCCGCGGTGCGCCCCCGCCTGGAGTGAGGCGCATCGAGTCGGAGACTGATGCCAGGGTTCTGGCGCACCGGCTACTGATTCCCGGCCGGCATTGGCCGGTGGTGGTGCTGACGATTGCGGGTGGTCAGGAAGAGCCGTTCGGTGATCCTGACGGTGTCAAGGAAGCGGTTGGCGATCTGGCCGAAGTTGTGCTGATGCCCACCAGCGAAGTCTCATGGGCCTTCTCCGACGAGATGCCCACCATGACGCAGGTGTACGGCGGTGCCGGTCGCGTCTACCCGGTCCATCACGGATGGGTGAACACGCCTGCGCTGAGCACGTTGCGGTTCGCGTACTCCCCGCGAGATCGCCAGCGCATCACCGACCAGCTGACCAACGACGCTTTGGAGGCGGCGCTGGCCGCCGGCCTGGTCGAGGCGCGGACCAGCCCGAATGTCCGGCAACGGTCGGGAACAGTGCAAGGCGTCATCGGATCACGAGCGCTGGTCGCGTTAGACGACGGTTCACCAGCCACGGTGTGGGAGGAGCTGACCGTTCCCGGCGTGCCGCTGACGCGGGTGGTTGCCAAGGGGCAAACCGTCACCGGCGCCTACGATCCGCTGGCGCGCCGGCTCGATCTGCGACGCACGCTGCGCTACGTCGACGCTGCCAGCGCCGAGGCGGCGGTAGCCCAGGCGTACCGGGTCGGCGACGCCGTGCTGGCAGACGTGAGCGACGTCGCCGATGACGCTGTCAGACTGCGCCTGTTGCCGGGACTCGCGGTCGAGGTGGACAGGCACGCGGTCACCTCCAATCCCAACGACACCCTGCGCGGCCTCTTCACCAAAGGAGAGGTCCTCGTCTGCCACGTCGCCTCGACCGAACCGTTGCGCCTGCGGTTGGATGACGTCGACGACGAAGAGACCGCAAAGCCCTCGCCAAGCCTGCTCCCCGGTGGCCCCCCATGGTTGCGCCTGCCAGACCCGCCCCGGCCGGAGGCAGCGGCCGTCGGGCCACCGACGCCGCCACCTGAAACCCAAGTCGAACCGGCACCGCCGGTGCCAGACATCGCGCCGAGACGGCCGACGCCACTGGACCTGGCCCGCAAAAGCGCCGCCCCAGCGCCCCGATCACCCCAGGCAGGACGCCCAGCCGGCGTGCCGGCGGCGGCGAGCCGGGTAAGCGTCGAAGAGCTCAGCAACGAACTCGCGGCCGAGCGCGCCACCCGCAAGAGCCTCGCCAACGAACTCGCCCGGCTACGGGAACGAGCAGCCCAACTCGACGACGAGATGGCTCAAGCGGCCCGGACAATCGAACGCCTGCAAACCCGCTACCGCAGCGCCGACCTCGCTCGACAACGAGCCGTCAAAGCCCTCCAGAGCCGCACCCAACCATCACCCGACGAGGACGACCGGGCATTCCTCAACCCAGAAGAGCAGTTCCGGTACGACGTCTACCGCGAGTGGGCGCGACGCGTGCCCGCCGCCGAAAAAGCAAGCAAACCACTCGCGGCCTACCTCCTCGGGCCTGACTTCCTCCGCTCACTCGACGACATCGAAGGCATAAGCAGAAACAAGATCCTGGCAGTCGTGGTCGAGGTCCTCACCGACCAGGTCCGGCACCTGGCCGGGCGTGACCTGCACCAACTCCGCGCCGGGCCGGCCGGCAGCCCATATGTGACCCGAGACGACGGGGCGACCTGCTGGCGAGTTGCCCTGCAACGTGGGTCTGCCGCCGCCCGCCGCCTGCACTACTGGCGCACCCGAGACGGTTACGAACTCTCCCGCGTCGTTCTTCACGACGACTACCGCCCCTAGCCATCGGATTCCCGGCCGAGACCGCGCTGGGCGACTGGATCGCCATCCGGTCGCTCCGGCTAGCGACTCGCCGCTTCCAGGTGGGCGGTTCCACGCGTTGTCGTGGAGTCACGCAACACCAACTCAGGCTCAAAGACATACTCGCGGGCCGGCGGTCGGACGCCTGCGATTTCGTCGAGGAGTGCCTGAACGGCCGCGCTCGCCATAGCGGAAACGGGCTGCCGGATCGTGGTCAGCGGCGGGTCCGTGTAGGCGATGAGAGGTGAGTCGTCGAATCCGACGACGGAGATGTCATCAGGCACGCTGAGGCCACACTCCCGCGCGGCACGCACGACACCGAGCGCCATCAGATCACTTCCGCAAACGATAGCCGTAGCACCCCGTCGTATCAGCAACTCGCCGGCCGACCGGCCGCCTTCGAACGAGTAGATGGAGTGCTCGACCGTGCCTTTCACGCTCGTGTCGGTGGCGTCGATGGCCGCGGCGAATCCCTCCAGCTTCCGCACCACGGGGAAATAACGAGTGGGGCCGACAGCCAGGCCGATCTGCGTGTGTCCAAGCGCTACCAGGTGTTTGACCGCGAGCGACATGGCTGTTCGATCGTCGCACGAGAAGAACGGTGCATCGACCTCTTCGAGGTAACCGTTGATCATCACGATCGGAACGTTTCGTTCGATCAGCCGCTGATACCGGTCCGGTTTGGTGGTCAGGTCGGCATGCAAGCCCGAGATGAAGACGATGCCCGCGGCGCCACGTTCGACCAGCGCGGACGATAGTTCGTCTTCGGTTGCGCCGCCCGGCATCTGCGTGCACAGCACGGAGGTGTAGCCGTGCGACGTCAGCGTGCGCTCGATGATCTGGGCGAATGCCGGGAATATCGGGTTATCAAGCTCGGGGATGATCAGGCCTACCAGCCCGGCCCTGCGACTCTGCGTGCGGATCGGCCGATCGAATCCAAGCAAGTCGACAGAGCTGAGGACGGCCTGTCTCGTCGATGCCGAAACGCCGGCCTTGCCGTTGACGACACGGCTGACGGTAGCCTCACTGACGCCGGCGTGCGTGGCGATGTCGGCAAGCCGTACGGCGATGGGGTCGGCACGGACCCTATCGCCGTCTCGCTGCATCCTCATCCAGTCAGACTCGTTCCTGTCAGAATCGCTACGCCGTCCACCATGTGGTGGTTGCTACGGGAAGCGTAACGCTGTCGCCGTCCCAAATCAGATCACCGCCGGTGCTGGCCATGGTCAGCATGCCCGGCCGCTTGATCTGGATCGGCACGTCACCGACGTTGACGACGCAGACGAATCCACCATCGCGCCCGAACGCCAGCACGTCCGGGCTCGGGGTGTCGAGCCACCGCAGGTCACCGGTGAGTTCTCGCCGGTGGCGCAGAGCCCGCCGGTAGAGCGCCAGGAACGACGTGTCGTCGACACTCTGCCGGGCGACCGTGCGATCGGCCCAGTCCGCGGGCTGCGGCAGCCATGAGCCGCCTGCCCCGAAACCGAACGGAGCGGCCTGTCCTGACCAAGGCAACGGAACGCGGCAGCCGTCCCGGCCCCGATCGGTGTGGCCGGACCGCTCCCACACCGGGTCCTGCAGCACGTCGTCGGGCAAATCCAGGACCTGCGGCAGGCCGAGTTCCTCGCCCTGGTACAGATACGCCGAGCCGGGCAAGGCCAGCATCATAAGGGCGGCTGCGCGCGCTCGCGCGTCGCCGACCGCGCCGCCGCCATATCGCGTGATATGCCGCTGGACATCGTGGTTGGACAGGACCCACGTGGTCGGCGCGCCGACGAGTTCCGATGCATTCAATGACTCATTGATGACATCCCGGAGCGCCGGTGCCGACCACTGCGCGCCAAGGAAGTGGAAGTTGAACGCCTGGTGCAATTCGTCCTCTCGCACATACTGTGCGAGTCGCGCGGGGTTCGGCACCCATGCCTCGGCGACGGCCACCCGTTCACCCGGGTACGAGTCGAGAAGACGTCGCCAGCGCCGGTAGATCTCGTGCACACCATCCTGATCGAAGTACGGCAGAACGTCGTGGCCGAGCAAGTTGATCTGGTTGCCGTGGCCCACATCCGGCAGCCCCTCGGCCTTGACCAGTCCGTGCGCCACATCGATACGGAATCCATCGACGCCTCGATCCAGCCAGAACCGCAAGATGTCATCGAACTCCGCGTTCACTTCGTGGTTTGCCCAGTTCAGATCGGGCTGGGCCCGGTCGAACAAATGCAGGTACCACTCGCCCGGACCGCCGTCGCCGGCCGGCACCCGCGTCCATGCCGGACCGCCGAAAATGGACTCCCAGTCGTTCGGGGGAAGCTCTCCGGCAGTTCCCCGGCCCGGTCGGAAGATGTAGCGGTCACGGGCCTGCGACCCGGGCATCGCCGCGAGTGCCTCGCGGAACCACACGTGCTGATCCGATGAGTGGTTAGGGACGATGTCGATGATGACTCGCAGGCCGCGGCCGTGCGCCTCGCGCAGCAGCGCGTCGAAGTCGGCGAGCGTGCCGAGGGCCGGATCGACATCGCGGTAGTCGGCGACGTCGTACCCTCCATCGGCCATCGGCGAGGTGTAGAACGGCGTCAGCCACAGCGCATCCACGCCAAGATCGGCGAGGTATCCAACTCGATCGCGGATCCCGGCGAGATCGCCGATGCCGTCGCCGTCGCTGTCGGCGAAGCTGCGCACGTACACCTCGTAGATGACCGCGTCCCGCCACCACTGCCCGCGAGGCGGCTGGGCTGAGGCGGCCTCGGTCGCAGCGGGAAGTGTTTCCGTCATTGTTTGGCACCACCGGCGGTCAGGCCAGCGACGAGGTGCCGCTGGACGAAGAAGAAGACAGCGGCGGCCGGGATCGCCACGAGAACTGACGTGGCGGATAGCAGGCCCCACTCGGACTTGAACTGACTGACGAACGTCATCATGCCGACCGCCAGCGTGTAGTGGTCGTTGCTCTGGAGGAACACCGACGCGTACGCGATTTCGGCCCACGCGGTGAGAAACGAGTAGAACGCCGTCACGGCGATGCCCGGGCGAGCCAGCGGCATGACGAGGCGCCAGAATGTTCCGAACGGTGTCAGTCCATCCAGCAGGCCGGCCTCATCGATCGACTGCGGGATCGTGTCGAAGTAGCCCTTGAGCATCCATGCGCAGAACGGCACCGCTACCGTGCAGTACGCCAGCATCAGGCCGCCGTACGAGTCGAGCAGATGTAGTTTCGCCATGATGTTGTAGAGCGGCACGATCAGGATAGCCATCGGAAACATCTGAACGACCAGGAACGTCCACATTAGGGTGCCGCGGCCCGGGAACCGCATTCGCGAAGCGGCATACCCGGCGCTGGCCGCCACGAAGACGGCCAGCACGGTCGTGCCGCTGGCTATGACGACCGAGTTGATGAACCAATGGCCGAACAGGGTGTCGCGGAAGACCTGGCGATAGTTCGCCAGACCGAGACTGCCGAGCACGCCCGGCTCCTCCCATGTCTGGCGCTGTGTCTTGAGCGACGTGAGCGCGATCCAGCCGACCGGGAACACCGCGATGAACGACGCCACAATCAGCGTCAGATGCAATGCGGCAGACCTGCCTACGCTTCGCCGGCCCCGAGTGTTACCCGCAGAACGTGCCTGAGTCATCACGCCACCTCCGAGGAGCCGCGCTGCAGGAGCCGGCGGTAGACCGCCGCGAAAACGATCAACATGGACAGGATGATGGCGCCATAGGTCGATGCGATTGCGAAGTTCTGCACGCCCCGGAATGCCTCGTCGAAGGCCTGGGTAACCAGGATGTTCGTGGAGCCTCCCGGTCCCCCGGCAGTGACCAGGAAGATTACCGGGAACTGGTTGAAGGTCCAGATGATGCCGAGCAGGATGACCGTTCCCGAAATCGGTCGCAGCCCCGGAAGCGTCACGTGGCGGAAGCGCTGCCAGGGTGTGGCACCGTCGACCTCCGCGGCCTCGTACAGCTCGCGCGGGATCGCTTGCAGGCCGCCGAGGACGGCCACCATCATGAACGGCACACCCAGCCAGACGTTGACCGCGATCACCGAGATCTTGGCCGGTAGCGGCTGGCCCAGCCAGTCCACGCCCGGGATGCCGATCTTACTCAGCGCGGCATCGAGCACGCCGGCGTTGCCGTTCAACATCAGCCGCCACGCGAAGGCGGCCACGAAACTGGGCACCGCCCACGGCAGGATGAGCAACGTCCGGTACACGGCGCGCAAACGCATCGGCCGGTTGAGCAGGACGGCCAGGCCGAGACCGATGGTGTAGTGGAAGAAGACGCCGATGAAGGTCCATTCCAGGGTCCACGCGAGACGCCCGTAGAACAGTCCATCATTGCCTGACAGAATATTGATGAAGTTCTTGAGACCGACGAACCGGTAAGTGGCGGGAATGTGGTTCACGCCGATGTCGTGGCCGATGTTGGCTTCGTTCGCGTCGGTCAGCGAGAGATAGAGGCCACGCGCCAGCGGATAGAGCACGAGCACCGCGAGCACGATAACGACCGGCGCCACCATCGCCCACGCGTACCAATGCCGCCCGAAGAATCGCCGAACTGAGCGGCGTCCATTTCGCTGCGGTATGGGAGGCGTGGCAGGCTCAGCGGCGCGGACTGCTTGGGCGGTCATCGCGTCCTGCCTTCCAATGTTCGGGGGTGAGTTTGCAGTGCCGGGTTCCAGCGGAAGCATCCGCTGGAACCCGGCACTGCTATATCCGCGCGGGGATCAGCGTCAGCCGGTGAAACCGGTGAGCGTCTGGACCGCCTGCTTCTGCATGTTCGCCAGGCCGGCGCTAACCGACTCCTGGCCGCTGAGGATCTTCTGGTAGTCCGGCGTCACGACAGCGAACACGTCGCTCGCGCCGGCCACCGGCCAGCGCGGCTGGCTGACCTTCAGCGGCGCCTGGAACTCGGCGAGCAGCGGGTTGCCGGTGACCTCCGGCATCGAGTACGCCGAAGTGCGGGTCGGCAGCGTGTTGTTCTTGCTCGCGATGAACGCCTGGCTGGACGCCGAGTTCATGAAAGCGATGAACAGGTACGACGCGTTGAGGTTCTTGGAGCCCGCGTACACCACCAGGTTGTGTCCACCGGTCGGACCACCCTGACCACCGGGCCCGGACGGCACCGGGGCAACACCAAGGTTCGCCTTGTCGGTGAATGCACTGCCCGAGAGGTCATCGGCGGTCGACCACGGCCCGTTGATGATCATCGCGACCTTGCCGGTCTTGAAGGCGTTCTGCATGTTGGTGTAGCCGTTGCTGCTGGTGTCCGCAATGCCGACACCCTTGGCCGCGAGGCCCTGTGCTACGCCGATAGCGGCCGCCATCTGCGGCGAGTTGAGCGTGATCTTCTTTGAGGCGGCGTCGATGTAGTTTCCGCCCTGGGCGTACACAAAGGGCAGCAGGAAGTAGCTGTCCGCGTTGACGAAGATGCCCGCGGTGCCCGGAACCTTCTGCTCGATGGTCTGCGCATCGGCCTTGGCCTCGTCCCACGTCTTCGGCGGGGCGGCGATGCCGGCCTTGTCGAAGATGGCCTTGTTGTACAGCAGCGCCAGGGTATCGGTCACCTCGGGCACACCGTAGATCTTGCCGTTGTAGTGGTCGGAACCGTAGGCACCGTCCATGTAGTCGCTGTCGTCGGCGAGCGCGGGCGTGCCGTCGAGCGGCTGCAGGTAGCCCAGCGCCGCGAAGGTCGGCGTCCAGCCGACGTCAGCGCGCAGGACGTCGGGCGCGCCGGAACCGGACTGCGCGGCGGTCTTGAACTTGTTCTCCGCCTCGCTGAACGCGACGTTGACGTAGTTGACCTTGATCTTGGGGTACTTCGCCTCGAACTGGCTGATCAGGGTCTTGTAGTTGGGGGCCTCGTTGGTGGCGTCGGATGTGTCCCACCAGGTAACGGTGCCGGACACTGATGCGGGGTCGGTGGAGTTGGTATTCGAGGAACTGCCCGAGCTGCTGCAGCCGGTCGCGGCGAGCGCGACGGCGGCGATTGCGGCGGCCACGGCGAAGCGTCGCTTCATCGTGTGCACTCCTTGGATTGATGTTTCAGGGGGATGTGGTTTGGCTAAACGATCTTGGATCTGCTCCAGTGAGTGGAACGTTAGGGCCGCCGAATCGATCTTTCAATCCCTTGCAGAAACTTGCTTGCAACGAATTTGTAACGCCCGCGGCGCCGCAGATCCAGGAGGCATGCGCGCCGAAAACCACGTTCGCGCAGGTCAATCGGCATGCACAGGCTTATGGAGGATGCCGCCGACGCGGCAAGCGCTTCCGTTTGCGTAGTCGCGTTGTCTCGCACCGTGACCCGACGGCGCAGCCCCCGGATCCCACACCCACGTCCCGATCGCTGGCCGGCACCAAGCGCAGCGAGGCGGCCGTGTTCGGCGCGAGGATGGTGCCGCCTCGTTGACCAGCCACTCTGCACAGTCGCGCTCAAGGCTTGCCGCGCATCGACGCTCGTAATGACCATCGGCACAGGCAATACTCATGAATCGCACACCGCAAACATTGGTCACGGCTTGCAAGCGCTTTCGGAAACTGACAGAAATCGTTGATAGCGGGCGTACCAGGTCGTGCCCTGCTCGATTGCCTGGGTCAAGTCGGAAGCAGCTCAGTCGGTAGCAGCGGATTGCCGTCGAACCATTCCCGCGGCCAGGGGGGCACCGTCGAGGTCGCCGGCGGCGATGCGCGCCTTGACCGTCTTGCGCACGAGGGCCGCCGCGATTGCCGGGAAATGCCGTGCCACAGCCATCTCGACGCGTCCGCGCCGCGTGGTGGCCACGTTGCGCGGCGGCTTCGCGGCGGTGGCGCTACGGACGATCGCGTCGATCACGCCGGATGCCGGTTCGTACCGGGAGACCCCGTCCAGCGACAGGCCCGCCTGGGCGGACGCGTCGTGGATCGGCGAGGCGACCATGCTCGGATAGACCACGGTGACGCCGATGTGCGTACCGACTTCCAGGCGCAAGGCGTCGGCGTAGGCGGCGAGCGCCCGTTTGCTCACGCCGTAGGCCGCTGCCAGCGGCAGCGGGAGCACCGCCATCCGGCTCGATACGAAGATCACCCGGCCCCGTGCTGCCTCCAGGGCGGGGATGGCCGCGGCCGTGGTGTTCCAGGCCGCCATGAGGTTTACCTCCAGCTGTAGCCGGGCGGCGGCGCCGGGGGCGTACTCGGCTGGGGCCGGGCCGCCGACCCCGGCGTTGTTGATCAGCAGGTCCAGTCCGCCGAGGTCCGCGACGGCTTGCGCGACGGCCGCGGCCGCGGCTTCGTTGTCGCTCAGGTCGCACCCTGCGACCGGTACGCCATTGACACTGCCCGAATGCAGGTCGAGTCCAATGACGTTGGCCCCGCCGGCGGTGAACCGGTCGCATAGCAGCCGGCCGAAGGTTCCGGCAGCGCCGGTGACGATGACACGGCGGCCAGACAGCGTGCTCATGCGGAGTCCTCCCAGATGACGCCGCGTCCGGTGGCGGCGCGGCCGGTGCCGGTGGCCAGTTCCTTGGCGGCCAGGGCGACGTAGGCGTCGAAGTCGATGCGCATAGCGGGGCGGCGTTCACCCCAGCGGTCCTTCGCGGCGGCCAGGTGCGCCGCGCAGTCGGCGCGTTGTTCGGCCAATGCGGGCAGTGCGTACTGGCGGGCGAGGTACGCGGCGACGAGGCGGGCCTGCGCTTCCACGACCGGCAGTGCCGCCCCGGTTGACTGCATGAGGCCGACGAACATCAACCCGCGCGCGTCGAGGTGGAAGACCCGGCGATATAGGAGCAGCTGGTCGGCTCGGTCGCCGAGCAGGGCGGGATCGAGGAAGTCGATGTCCACCCGGTAGCCGGTGCACCAGACGATCAGGTCGACGTCGTCCCGCCGTCCGTCGGTGAACGACACGGTCGGGCCATCGATGCTTGCGATGCCGGGGCGTACGCCGATTTCGCCGTGGCTGATGCGAGACAGCAGACCATCGGAGAGGGTCGGGTGGTCCTGCAGGAATCCGTGGCTGGGGTCGGGCAACCCGTAGCGGCTGGGCTTTCCCACCGTCAGCTTCAGCATCGTTTCGCTGATGCGCTGGCGTAAGCGCCACGGCAGACGTTTCGCCAATGCCCCATTGAGAGTGTCGGATGGACGGCCGAGCAGGTGCTTGGGCACGATCCAGACGCCGCGGCGCAGGGACAGCGCTGTCGAGGCGGCGACGTGGGAGGCATCGACCGCGATGTCCATCGCCGAGTTCCCACCGCCGACGACCAGCACCCGCCTTCCGGCCAACTGCGCGGGATCGCGGTAGTCGTGGCTGTGCATCTGCTCGACGGTCGCCTCGCCCGGGTACGCGGGCAGGTTCGGGGTGCTGTTGTGGCCGCTTGCCACCACGACCGCGTCGTAGCGTTGTGTGGTGGTGCCATGCGGTCCGCTGACCGTGACGTCCCAGCCACCACCGTCGGCTTGCCACACGTTCGACCGTGTGACGCAGGTTGACGCGGTCGAGCAGACCGAAGTGGACGGCGTAGTCATGCAGATAGCCCGCGACGCGGCCGTGATCCGGGTAGTCGGGCCAGGAGGCGGGCATCGGATAGTCGGCGAATTCGGTGCGGGTGCGGCTGGTGTTCAGGTGCAGCGTCCGGTACGCCGACGAGTGGGGTCCGCCGAGTACCCAGAGGCCGCCAACCCGGTCGCCGGGGTCAAAGCACCGAGCGGCCACGCCCCGATCGGTGAGCGCCTTGAGCGTGGCCAGCCCGGACGGGCCGGCGCCGATCACCGCGACTTGCATCAGCCAGGCTCCTTAATCCAACGGAGGATGGATAATGCCCTGCCGATCGGCCGACCGTCAACCCGCCCAGTACATCCGGTCCAGCCAGCGGTGCACGAACGCCCGGAACTCGATGCGCTCGTCACCGCCGGCCGACGCGGTCACCACATGGGCATGCACCGACCAGACCAGGCTGCGCACCGCGATGTGCGGGGACGGCTCCACCAGCAGGCCGAGGCCGGCGGCCTCGACCAGCACCTCCTCGACCGCGCGATACAGCGGCAGCGAATACGCGTCATCCAGTTCGGTGTGCAGTTCGGGTTCAGACCACCGCCGCAGCCACAGCGCTGTCGTCTCCGGCACCCGTTCCAGGAAGTCCACGAACACATCCAGCAACGCGTGCAGCCGCGCGAACGCCTCCTCGCGACCGGCACGCAGGCCTTCCCGGGCAGCGGTCACAGCGCTCGTCAGGGCCTCGGTCTCGGCCGCGAAGACGCGGGCGAAGCAGGCCTGATACAGGTCGGGCTTCGTGCCGACGTGGTGGTGGACGGTCGCCACATCCACCCCGGCCGCCGCCGCCACCTCCCGCAGGCTGACCGAATCGTAGGCACGCCGGGCGAACAACGCCGTCGCCGCCGCCATGATCGCCGCACGGGTGTCTCGCTGGTCGACCCGTCGCGGGCGGCCCGGCCCGCGCTTGCGCTCCATGGTCATGCCCGCCATTGTGCCCTACAATCCCACGAACGTTGGATTCTAGGGAGCCGGTTGTGAACCTCTTACCTCGCCCGAGCCTGGTCGGCTTCGCCACCGGCTCCCTCGGCATGGGCATCTGGGTCACCGTGCCCGGCCTGCTCCTGCTGTTCTTCCTGACCGACGTCCTGGCCGTCAGCCCGGCCGTGGCCGGCCTCGCCCTGCTGCTGCCCAAGATCCTGGACGTGCTCCTGCATCCCTGGGTCGGCCGGTTGTCCGACGCGGATCGGCGCGGCCACGGCCATCGCCGGCGCCTCATGCTCTACGGATGCGTCTTGCCGGCCGCGTTCGCCCTGCTCTTCGCCGTGCCCGGCGGTTTCACCGGCTGGCGAGCCGCGCTCTGGGTGACCGCCCTTTTCATGGTCGGCAACTTGGCCTTCGCGCTATACCAGGTGCCTTATCTGTCCACCCCGGCGGACCTGAAGATCGGCTACGACGAGCGAACCCGCCTCATGGGCTTCCGAATGGTCGTACTCACCCTCGGCATCCTGCTCAGCGGCGTACTCGCACCCCTCATCCAGCACAAAGCCGGGTACGCCGCGATGGGTACCGTCCTCGGTGCCGGCATGCTCGCGACGATGCTCATCGGCGTACGCGGAGTCCGGCGGCTCAACGATGCCGCACCCTCGTCCACCTCCGGCGCCAGCCACGCACCCGGCCTGCTGGCGCTGCTGGACGCCTTGCGCGACGGTCAGTACCGCTACCTCGTCGCCAGTTATCTGATGATGTCGACCACCAGCCACCTCGTCCTCGCCGCCGTCCCGTACTACGCGACCTACGAACTGGGCCGCTCCGGCCTCACGACCGTGCTCGTCGCGGCCTTCGTCGCGCCGGCCCTGATCGCCACCCCGATCTGGGTACGGGTAGCCCGCATGATCGGCAAGCAGCCGGGGCTCCTCATCGCCCAGACAACGTTCGTCGCCGGCTGCGTGGTCCTCGCCTTCGGGCGTACCCTCGGCTCCGCCAGCCTCATCGCCGCGGTCGCCGTCCTCGGAACCGCCTTCGCCGCCCTGCAGTTGCTGCCGTTCTCGATGGTGCCGGACGTCGTGCGCGCGGCCGACCCCACCAAGGCCGGGTCGTACCTCGGCGTGTGGACAGCCGCCGAAGCCACCGGCGGAGCACTCGGCCCCTACATCTACGCCGCGTGCCTGGCAATCGGCGGCTTCATCGGCTCCACCGCAAATCAAGACCTCGTCCAGACGCCGTTCGCTCACGACATGATCCGGCTCGGATTCGGCCTGGTACCCGCGGCCATCATGCTGCTAAGCATCCTGCTGCAACGGCGCTACGTCCTGGACCGCCACGTACGCGGTGCCGCCGCCGCGATCGCGGGCGCCACCGGTTCGCCGGCCGGGGCCGCGGATGAGCGCGCCACCCGCGAGTCCGGGTCAGGTGGGTCAGACAAGGTGATGTTCGTAGGCGAACGCGGCGGCGGCGGTCCGGGAACTGACATCGAGCTTGGTGAAGATGTTGGACAGATGCCGACCGACCGTCTTCTCCGAGAGCCGTAGCTGCGCGGCGATCTCAGGGTTGCTCTTTCCGGCGGCGACCAGCCGGATCACCTCGACCTCACGTGGGCTGAGGCCGCCGGGCACCTTCTCATCTCCCAGCAGGGCGGTGGCCTCCCGCTCGGCCGGACCGGCCCCGAGGTCGGCGAAGGCTTTCCGGGCCGCGGCCAGGTCGGCGACCGCCGACTCCTCATCGCCAAGCAGCCGGAGCGCCCGGCCCACGAGAAGCCTGCTCCGTGCCACCTCGTACGGCGCGGACAGTTGCGACCAGCCCTCCATGGCGCGCAGAGCGGAGTGAAGTGCCGGCTCCGCGGCGCCCCGCGCCAGCTCCACCATCGCGACGGCGCGCTGTCCGGATGCTTGAAGAGCGGTGCAGCCGAACGCTTCCCCGATCGCGCAGAGTTCCGCGCCGAGCGGGCCCGCACCCTCGATGTCGTCAGTGGCCACCAGGACGTCGACCGCGGCCGCCAGTATCTGCGAGCGGTGCACCGGGCCTTCTCGCTCTGCGAGCAGCCGATGGACCGCCGCGGTCGCCGCGTCACGGCGATCCCGGGCCAGCCACAGCAGAGCGCGCCCAGGCTGGGCAGGATGGCCGAACTCGGCGGCCGTGGCGTAGGCGGTCTCGGCGGCGTCGTATTCGCCGCGCAGCCGGTGCGTCTCGCCGCGCTCGTAATTCGCCAGCGCCACGGCCGGGTCGCCGCCCGCCGCCCGGTACCTGTCGACAGCCCGTTCCAGCTCCTCCACGGCGTCGGCGTACGCACCATGCAGCCGCATCAGCTGGCCCCGATGGGTTGCGCACTGGCCGGTATACGCGACGAGCCCCGGCTGGGCGTCGCACCAAGTGGTCAGCGCGTGAGTCCAGGCACTGGCCCGACCGAAGTCGGACACCTCCTGGCAGGCCTCGATCGTCGAGCAGTAGACCCTCCCGGCCGTCACCGACGTCACCTCGCCGGCCATCACTCCGGCCAGCGCCTCGTCCATCCGCCTCAGGCCATCGGCAACTTGGCCCGACATGACCATCAGCCGACCCTCGGCGTGGAGTCCGAGAGCAAGCAGGTCGGGCTCGTCGAAACGACGACCGTACTCGGTGATCCGGGGCGCCAGCGGGAACGCATCAGCAAACTGGCCGTTGACGATATGCCCCATCATCTCCAGGTCGTACAGGTAGCCACGCTCGGCCACGTCGTCATCCAGCTCATCCAGAAGACGTGCGGCCCGACCGCGCCAGCCGTTGCCGACCGCCAGCTCCCCGGACTGCCACAAGGTCATGGTCATCAAGTACGCGGCTCGTACCGCCGCGGGCCGCTCGCCGACGTCGAGGCTTGCCTGGTAGGCCCTTTGAAGGGCGTGGATGCAGTCGTTGCGATGGCCGAGCAAGTACGCGGTGGTTGCCAGGGCAGCGAAGTCGGCGGCCTTCAAGTCCGCCTCGTCGGCGTCTGAGAGCTCCCGGTACGCCGCCACCCACTCTCGACGCTCGTATGCCTCTCGGGCTCGGTGGAGACCCTCGATGACACCCATCGCCAGCACCCCCTCCAGCCCAAGCCTAGCCATCACCGGCGACGGCCCGCCGGACGTTGCGTCATCGTCGATACCGGTGGACGGCACCGCCGGCGAGCGAGCAGTCAGGCTCAGCGATCGGTCCCTCAGGCGGCGACCCGGGCCCGGGAAGCGGCGCGCTGGTCGACCTTGCCGGCGATGTACGCCGCATCCCGCCCGACACCCGGGAGCACCATGGAGCTGAATGCGAACTGGAATGCGAGCCCGCAGAAAAACAGTCCGGGCACACCATCGACCACGCCGCGGTACTCGTGCGGCCAGCCGTCGTCACCGGTTATCGGCGCCTCGATCCAGCTGAAGTCCGGCCGGAAGCCGGTCGCCCAGATGACATTGGTGACGTCGAGGACGCGCCCGTTGTCGAGCATCGGCTTCCCGTCGGCGGAGACGTCGGTGACCTTGTGCTCAATTCGTTCCGCACCGCGCTCCGCGAGGTGATGCGGCTTCACCCGAGTGGTGGGCGCACCCTGATGGCGAACCTTCAGCATCTCCTTGCGGCCCATCGGCGTGCGCCGTGTCAGCACGTGCTTCCACAGGAACACGATGACGGGCAGAGCGATCTTGATCCTGGCCGAATCCCACTCGATCGGGATGTTCCCGCGACCCGGGCCTGCCAGGATCGTGGGCCGATCCGCGGCCACTTCGAAGGCGATGTCGTACCCGGAGTGGGAAGCACCGACGACCAGGGTGGTCCCGTGCTGGAGCTGGGCCGGATTCCGGTACTCCGTGGAGTGGAACTGCCGAATGCGCGGGTCGAGCGACGCGGCGATGTCAGGAACGCTGGGAGTGCGGCTGAACGTTCCGGTGGCGACGACCAGGTTGTCGCACTCGATCTTCTCGGACCCGAGATGGGCGGTGAATCCGCCGCCGGCCGACGATACGACTCGGTCCACACGAGTCCGCATCCTCACCGGCAGGTCCATCTCCACGGCGTACTGCTCGAGAAAGTCGGCTACTTCGTCCTTGCCGGGGAAGTGCCACGGGTCGCCAGGGAACTCCATGCCCGGCAGGCCGTCGAACTTCGCCGGAGAGTAGAGCTTGAGCGAGTCGTAGTGGCAGCGCCAGTTGTCGCCGATCCGGTCGCTGCCGTCGACGATCAGGAACTCCCGGCCGAGCCGGGCCAGGTGGTAGCCGGTGGCCAGGCCTGCCTGGCCGGCGCCGATGATCAAGGTCTCGATATGCTGGGTATTCATGATCCTTCCCTTTCCGGTGGTCATCGGATGACGAGATGGATGCTCAGGACCGTGATCCAGAGCCAGTAGGTGGCGATGAGGGCCCACTGCACGAGGCCGGTGTGGGCGGCATCTCGCCGATACGCGCCCGTCATCGCCGCGCCTCCAGGAACTCCCGGGTCAGCTTGGCCACCAGGTCGGCGTGGTGAAACCAGGGGGCATGGCCGCCGGACACCACATGCAGATCCGCATCGGGAATCAGCTCGGCGATCCGGCGACCGGCCTCCGGACGCCCGAACCCGTCCCGCTCACCCCAGATCAGCCGGACCGGGTGGCCGATCCGGCCGAGCTGGTCGGGGTTGGTCACGATCGCCGGGCGGGGCCGGGTCCACCGCATGACCGCGCGCATCAGGGCGACCAGGCTCGGGGTGTAGGTCGGGAGCCGCTGAGCCGCCACCAATACGTCGCGGAGTTCATCGAGCCCGGCGGGATCCTCCCCGACCGTCCGCATCACCCGCTCGGCGTTGTTCGCCGACGGTTTCGACAGCGACATCAACAGCGGCCCGAGGCCGGGAACCGAGGCAAGCCGGAACGGTAGCGGCGCCGAGGTGTCCAGGAAGAAGCCAGGGCAGCCGATCATCACCTGGGAGCCCACCCTTCCGGGCTGCTCGTCGGCGAGCCAGGCAGTCCACTGGGACCCGATCGACTGGGTGACGAACTGACTCGGCCCCAGGCCGAGGACATCGAGGATGCCGGCGAGGTAGTCGACGGCGGTTCGCCGGATCGTGTCGCGGTGGTACGTTGTCGGGTCGGTGAGCCCGAATCCGGGCAGCTCGATCGCATAGAGCGTGCGGCCCGGGAGCTTCGCCAGCAGCGGGATCCAGAATGCCGCCGGTACTGCCCCACCGATGACCATCACCAGCGCAGGCCCGTCACCGGCGATCAGTACCTGCGCCTGCCCGCCAGTCGTCGGCACCCGGAGGTACCGCCGCTGCGCGCTGACGCCGTAGCGGTCGAGAACCCGCTGCTGGGCGTCGAGGAAACCGGCGACCGCGTCGCCAGCGTGTTGGGCCCCGGCCCTCGCGACCCCGATGTCCTTGATGTCCATAACTGCGACGCTAGGAGCCCGGCCGGCCCATCACATCGGGCTGGATACCCATCTCGATCCGGTGCCGGATGGGTGGTTTGACGCATGCTGTCGGCCTGTACCCACCATCGGCTTGTTGGAGGGGTTCCATCCTCCGCCCCAGTCACGCCAAACCGCGGTTACGCGGTCTCCGTCTCGAAGAACACCGCCATGAGTTCGGGTGGCCAATCGGTCGCGCGATTCGTCTGCTTGTCTACATGGGCAACCGTCATAAGACAGCGTGAGACGTTCACGCCCTCGGAGTCGGCCATCGAACATTCGATCAGCGCGTCCGGTCCTCGGAACTCGCGCACAAACGACGTGATCGTGATCTCCTGGTCGCCGCGCATCGGCCGGACGAAGTCGATCTCCATGCGACGGACCCAGACCATGAACGGCAATGTTCCCAGCGCCTTCAGGTCCCAGCCGACGTATTCGCGCAGACCCTCCATTCGATGATCGACGTAGTAGGTCGCATATTTGCCGGTGCCCACGTGATCGTACGGATCGAGTTCGGAGAACTTGACCCGATGAGTGGTCCGGTAAACGATCGGCGCGTTCGGCATACGGATTCCCCTCTCGCCAAACTACCCGGCGACCGCCTCTCACATCCCGAATCGCCCAATACCAGGCAGATCGCACACCGCTCGCCTGAACGTCACGACGCCCCCGCCCCCGCCTGCCGCACGAACACGGTCCGCGCCGCGCACGTCGCCGCCACGGCGAGCACCACGTCCATGCCGAGCACGACGCGCAGCAGGCCGGCGTGCCCGGTCGGCGCGGACAGGTACACGCCGCCGAGGCCCGCGACCGCGATCGCACCGGCCAGCAACGTGCCGGTATTCGCCAGCGCCGACAGCGCCGAGGCGTACGCGGGCGCCACCAGCGACGAGATCCGTGCGAATAGCGGGCTGAACGAGGCGGCATGCCCGGCGCCAGCGAACAGCAGCAGCGCCACGGCGGGCGCGGTATGCCACCGCTGCGGAAATGCGACGAGTGTGGCCCCGGTGGCAAACGCGGCCGGCCCGGCCACCGGAAGCACCCGGCTGATCCGTTCCGGCAGCACCATCCAGAACCGGCTGGTCAGCGCGAACCCGAGCGCGAACGGCACGAACGTCATCCCGGCGCGCAGCGGGCCGAAGCCGCGCGCGGTCTGCAGGTAGAGCGTGAGCGTGAACACGAAGGCGCCGTAGCAGCCCATGACCAGGTAGCACGCGGCCAGGCCCGGGCGCACGCCGACCGGGCGCACCGCCCGCGGGTCCAGGAGCGGTTCGCGGCCGGCCCGCACCAGACGCCACTCGTACCGGCTGAACGCGACCATGCCTCCAGCGCCGACCGCCAGCGCGGTCAGTGACCAGGCCGGCCACCCGGCGTGACGGCCCAGGCTTAGCGCCGCCACGATCGCGGAGGCAGCGGTGCCGAGCAGTATCGCGCCGGCCAGGTCGAGCCGGGACGCCGGGGCATCCGGGCGATTGCCGGGCAGCCGTCGTGCCGCCGCCGCGACGGCGATCCCGATCGGTACGTTGACCAGGAAGATCGGGCGCCACCCGAGTCCGGCGACGTCGAGCGCCACGATCGCACCGCCGAGGATCTGCCCGGCCGCCACGCCGAGCGCCAGGACCAGCGAGTACCCCGCGATCGCCCGGGTTCGCGCGACGCCGTCGAACGAACGGTGCAGCAGCGACACGACCTGCGCCACCATAAGCGCACTGAACGCGCCCTGGACCAGCCGAAACGCGATCAGCGCCGGTGCGTCCGGAGCGAGGCCGCAGGCTAGCGAGGCGGCCGTGAAGCCCGCCAGGCCGGTCCGGTACGCACGCGTATGGCCGTAGCGGTCGCCGAGACGGGCGGCGGTCACCATCAGCGCGGCGAACGACAGCAGGTACGCCGCCGGTATCAACTGCAACTCGGCACCACTGGCACCGAGGCGTGCGCCCAGGTCGGGCAGCGCGACGTTGACGATCGAGCCGTCGATCGAGGCCATCATCTGACCGCCGAGCAGGATCACCAGAAGGCCCCGGGCGGCACGCGGGCGCGTGCCGACCGGGGCGGGGAGCGTGGTCGTCATGGCCCAAGCCTTCGCGGCCGCGCCCAGCACGGCTTGACGATTCTTGCGGCGTCTCTTGCGGCGTCTCTTGCGGCGTCTCTTGCGGTGTCCGGAAGTGTCGGAGGCTGCCCTTACCGTGTGCCCGTGCTCACCTCCACCACCCTCGTGGCCACCGACGACTTCACGGTCCGTGAGGTCGCGTGCGCAGGCGGTGGCGCGCACTGGTCCGGCACCGAGCAGGTCCCCGGGCGCGGCGTGGTGCTCGTGCGGGCCGGGATGTTCCGGGTGCGCGACAACGGGCGTCCCGTGCTCGCCGACGTCACGGCGGCGTATGTGCAGGTACCCGGGCACGAGCAGCAGTTCGCCCACCCACACGGCGGCGACTCGTGCACCTCGGTGACCGTCACGGAGGCGTACTGGACGGCGAACTTCGCGGGCGTGCGCACCGATGCCACGGTGCCGGTCGACGCCCGGCTGGAGCTGGCCCACCTGCGGTTGCGGCGCCGTGCTCGCGCCGGCGACGACGCCGCCGAGGAACTGCTCGACCTGGTGGCGCACGCGGTGCGCGCCACCCCGCCGCGAACCATCGGTTCGCCTCGCGCCGCGCGGCTGGCCGGCGCGGCCCGGGAAGCGGTGCTCGCCGGCAACCCGGGCTCGGCCACACTCGGCGCGCTGGCCGCGCAACTGGGCGTCTCGCCGTACCACCTGAGTCGCGTCTTCAGCGCCCACGTCGGCGCGGGCCTGACCCGCTTCCGCAACCGGGTCCGCGTCAGCCGGGCCATGGCCCGGCTCGCGGACGGCGAGGACAATCTGGCGCGGCTCGCGGCCGACCTCGGGTTCGCCGACCAGGCCCACCTGACCCGGACGGTACGCGCTCAGCTTGGCCGCACGCCGTCGCAGCTGCGGCGTCACCTCACCGCGGCATGACGGGCACCGGGCCTGCAAGCCTGCGGGTTCGTGCGGAACTAGGAGAAGACGGACGGCCGGCGCCACCCGCTCGCCAGTTCAGCCGTCTCGGCACTACGAGGCGTGAGGGAGTCCCACCCGGCCCGGGTCCTTAGGCCCTGCTGCCACGTGTCCCCTCTGGCGCATCCTTCACGCATGGTGACCTCGTCATGGACAGACGCGACTACCGTCGCGCAAGCTGAGCCTTATCGCATCAAGTCGGTCGAGCCGGTACGCGTACCGACTCGCGCCGAGCGGACCGCGGCCATCGAGGAAGCGGGCTACAACACATTCCTGCTCCGCAGCCGTGATGTCTATATCGACCTGTTGACCGACAGCGGTACCGGCGCGATGAGCGATCGACAATGGTCCGCTCTGATGAGAGGCGATGAGGCGTACGCGGGAGCCTCTTCCTTCTACCGCTTCGAAGAAGCCGTGCGCGACGTGTACGGCTTCCGTTACGTCGTTCCCACGCATCAGGGCCGCGGGGCCGAGCATCTGATCTCCCAGATCCTCATCAAGCAGGGCCAGTACGTGCCCGGGAACATGTATTTCACGACCACCCGTGCGCACCAGGAACTATCCGGCGGCATCTTCGTCGACGTCATCGTCGATGAAGCACACGACCCGCAGGCTCGCTTGCCGTTCAAGGGCAACGTCGACATCGCGAAGCTACGCGACCTCATCGACCGTGTCGGAGCGGCCAGCATCGCGTACGTCAATGTCGCGGTCACCGTCAACATGGCCGGCGGCCAGCCCGTCTCGATGCGCAACCTCCGCGACGTCGCCGACCTGTGCCGGCGTGAAGGCATCCGGCTGTGGTGCGATGCCACGCGCCTGGTCGAGAACGCTTACTTCATCAAGGAACGGGAGGATGGGTACGCCGACACCCCCGTCGCCGACATCGTCCGGGAGATGATGTCCTACTTCGATGGCGCCACCATGTCCGGGAAGAAGGACGCCCTGGTCAACATGGGTGGGTTCCTCGCCATGAACGATGAGGCCATCCTCCAGCGGGCGCGGGAACTGGTCGTGCTCTACGAGGGAATGCCCACGTACGGCGGTCTGGCCGGACGGGACATGGAGGCCATGGCCGTCGGCATCCGGGAGATGGTCGATGACCAGTACATCGCGCACCGGATCCATCAGGTCCGCTATCTGGGCGAGCGACTGCTCGACGCCGGCGTGCCCGTCGTTGAGCCGATCGGGGGCCACGCGGTCTTCCTCGACGCCAAGCGTTTCCTGCCACACCTCGATCAGGAGCAGTTGCCGGCCCAGTCGCTCGCCGCGCAGCTCTACCTCGACAGTGGCGTCCGCTCGATGGAGCGTGGCATCGTCTCGGCCGGCCGCGACCCGAAAACCGGCCGCAACCACGTCCCGAAGCTGGAGCTGGTACGGCTGACCATCCCCCGGCGGGTCTACACCGACCGGCACATGGACGTCGTGGCGGACTCGGTCATCGCGCTGCACGGCCGCCGGCAGGAGATCCGCGGCCTTCGCATGGTCTACGAACCGCCGACTCTCCGCTTCTTCAACGCCCGCTTCGCGCCGCTGGAGGGCTGAGGCCGTGTTTGACGAGTCGTTCCGCACGATCATCGAGCCGTTCCGGATCCACGCGGTCGAGCCGATGCGTATGCTCACCCGCGGCGAGCGGGAGCAGCGGCTGGCCGAGGCGGGCTTCAACCTGTTCGCTCTCCGCGCCGACGACGTGCTCATCGACCTGCTCACGGACTCAGGCACCGGCGCGATGTCCAGTGAGCAGTGGGCCGCCATCCATCGCGGAAACGAGGCGTACGCGGGCGCACCCTCGTGGTTCCGGTTCGAGGCCGCCGTCCGCGAGCTATTCCCGTTCCGGCACATCCTCCCCACCCACCAGGGCCGCGCCGCCGAGAAGATCCTCTTCAGCGTGGTGGGCGGTCCCGGGCGGATCATCCCGAGCAACACGCACTTCGACACGACGAGGGCGAACATCGAGGCCACCGGTGCCGAGGCCGTCGACCTCAACATCGCGGAGGGCAGCCAACCGGCCAACCGGCATCCGTTCAAGGGAAACATGGACATCGCCGCGCTGTCGGCGCTCCTCGAAAGCCGCGCCGACGACGTGCCACTCGTCATGATGACGGTTACCAACAACTCCGGCGGCGGGCAACCGGCAAGCCTCGCCAACCTTCGGGCGGTCCGTGACGTGTGCGACCGGTTCGGAAAGCCGTTCTACCTCGACGCATGCCGGTTCGCCGAGAACGCCTGGTTCATCAAGACCCGCGAGAACGGCTATGCCGACATGAGCGTCGCCGACATCGTCCGGGAGATGTCCGCCCTCGCCGACGGCATGACCATGTCGGCCAAGAAGGACCCGCTCGCCAACATCGGTGGCTGGCTCGCGGTCAACGACGACACGATCGCCGAGCAGTGCCGGAACCTGGAGATCCTCACCGAAGGCTTCCCCACGTATGGAGGCCTGGCCGGACGTGATCTGGACGCCATCGCGGTCGGGCTGCGCGAGGCGGTCGATGAGGACTACCTGCGCTACCGCATCGCATCAACGGCGTACCTCGGTGAGGCGCTGGAACGTATCGGCGTCCCGGTCGTCGTACCGTTCGGTGGTCACGCCATCTTCATCGACGCCCGCGAGTTCCTTCCGCACATCCCGCCCCTGCGCTATCCCGGACAGGCGCTGGCATGCGCGCTCTATGTCGAGGGCGGGGTGCGTTCGTGCGAGATCGGCACCGTCATGTTCGGCCGCCGGCCCGACGGTTCCGAACACGCGGCCCCGATGGACCTGGTACGCCTGGCCATCCCTCGCCGAACCTATACGCAAAGCCACATCGAATATGTCATCGAGGTGGTCGAACGGGTGGCTGCCAAGGCCGGCGACCTGTCCGGAATGGAGATCACCTACCAGCCCGCACAGCTGCGCCACTTCACTGCCCGGTTCCGTCCCCTCGGGTAGCGCGGTTCCCGTCCGCGCGCAGAGCATCGGAGCCCGACCGGCGGGTGCAACGCCTCCCGCCGGTCAGCGGCGCACTCGAGCGCCGCCTCCGCGCATCAACGCCTCCACCTCCGCGAGGCTCGCCATCGACGTGTCGCCCGGCGTGGTCATCGCCAGCGCACCGTGCGCGGCGCCGTATTCGACCGCGGTGCCGAGGTCGGTTCCGGTGAGAAGTCCGAAGATCAGACCCGACGCGAAGCTGTCGCCCCCGCCGACCCGGTCCAGGATCTCCAGGCCCCGACGATGGGTTGCCTCGACAAATCCGTCCGCCGACCACCCGATCGCGCCCCAGTCGTTGACGGTGGCGGTGCGGACGGTACGCAGCGTGGTGGCGACAACGGAGAAGGAGTCGTACTCCTTGACGACCTGCTCGATCATGCGCCGGAAGTTGGCCGTCTCCAGGTTGGTCAGCGACGGGTCGGTGTCCGGCACCGCCACACCCAGCGCGGCGGTGAAGTCCTCCTCGTTGCCGATCATGACGTCGACATGCCCGGCCAGCGCCCGGGTTACCTCCTGAGCCCGCTGCGGTCCCCCGATCGCCTTCCACAGGCTCGGCCGGTAGTTGAGGTCGTACGACACGACCGTGCCGTGCCGTGCCGCTTCGCGGCGGCCATCGCGGCCTCGGCGGTGTGCGGCGAGCGCTCGGACAGCGCGGCGTAGATGCCGCCGGTGTGCAGCCAGCGCACGCCCAGATCGCCGAAGAGGTGGTACCAGTCGACGTCGTCGGGCCCGAGCAGGCTGGCCGCAGTGTGCCCGCGGTCGGAGACACCCACCGCGCCACGCACGCCGTACCCGCGCTCGGTGAAGTTCAGGCCGTTGCGCGCGGTCCGGCCCACACCATCATCGGGCAGCCACCGCACCAGGCTGGTGTCGACTCCCCCGGTGAGGATCAAATCCTCCAGCAGCCGGCCGACCTCGTTGTCGGGCGCTGACCAGGCCAGTACGCAGGCCGAAACAGCGGCGCAGGCCGCGCGCGACGTTGTACTCCCCGCCGCCCTCCCAGACCCGGAAGGTCCGAGCGGTGCGGATGCGTCCCTCCCCGGGATCGAGGCGCAGCATCACCTCGCCGAGGGAGACGACGTCGAAGCGGCACTCGTCGGCTGGGCGGATCTCAAACATGCTCACGCCTTGTCATCGATGGCCTGTACGGCAGCGACCGCCCCGGCGGTGCGGCGGGTGACCTCGTCCCAGTCCCGGTCTGCCAGCAGACTGGCGGCCACCATCCAGCTGCCACCGGCCGCGAGCACGGCCGGCAGCGACAGGTAGGCGCGGAGATTGTCGGTGTTCACACCGCCGGTCGGCACGAACCGCACGTCGCGAAGCGCAGCCGCGAGCGCGGCGAGCCCGGCGGGACCGCCGAGCGCTCCTGCTGGGAAGAACCGTCGGCCAGCGGGACCGCGGCCGCGGCGTCCTCGATCACGCAGACCGGCAGCAGCCGCCGGACGGCCAGAACGGCGAGCGGATCATCTAGGGGCAATGCGCGTCCAGCGTCCGGCTGCCCGGCTGAGGCCCGATCCGCCCCCAGGTATCCGGTCATGCCGTGGACCGGCGGTCCGTCGAGTTGCTCAGGCATAGCGCACCACCTCCGCGGCGCCATGGGCGGCCAGCCGCCGGCGCCAGTCGTCGATCAGGAGTCGATTGGCCCGCTCGGTCACCGGGAGCACGCCGTGCAGACCGAACAGGGCCTCCGTGCTGATATCGGCGCGTACGCGGTCGGCGAGCGGATCGTCCAGGGGCAACGCGCGTCCGTCGTCGGCGGTGCCTGGCGCGAACTGGGCCCACGCGGCGAGGACCAGGGTGGCCAAGTCCGGGCGGGCGACCGCCTCCACCACCGCGAGGACTCGCTGCGGCAGCTTCTGCGTGCCGTCCATGGCAACCTGGAGGGTACCGTGGGCCAGGTCGCGGTTGGCGAATCGGGTCAGGACCTGCTCGCCGTAGCCCATTGTTTGGAATGTTGTCGCAGCTCAGCACCGTGATCGGCGCGCCGTCGCGGGCACGCAGACCGTCCTGTGTGCATGTCCGCCGCTTTGCATCTGGACCTGGCCATCCCCAACTTCGGGTTGCAGGAGTACATGCGCCACACCCCCGAGACGGACGCGGTGTTCCCGCACGCGTACCGCTTCGAAGACGGGTACCTGCACCCGGTCTCGGCGTGGACATCGACGAGGATCTGGCCGCCAAGTACCCGTACCAGCCGGCGTCGCTGCCAGTGAACCGGCTTGAGGACGGGACCATGCACAACTGGTGATTCCTACCCGCCACCGGGCTCTACATCGTTCAAAGGATCGCGATCGGGTTCACCGGCGAGCCGGTGCCGTGCGGGATCCGCAGCGGCGCGATCACGCAGAAGAACGCCCAGCGCTGGTAATGCTCGCAGGCGGCGGCGATCTCCTCGAAGCTCAAGTAGTCCAGGAGCAGCACGCCGAGGCCCTGCAAGGCGAGGACGTGGATCGGGAAGCCGACACCGTCGACTCCACTCGGTGCGGTGTCGTTATTGCCGTCGGAGCCCAGCACCGCGACCTGCTCGCGGGCCAGGTACCGGGCCACCTCGGGATGCAGACCCGGCTTAGCGACCGTGGTGTCCCACGGCGGGCTTTCGGCGACGTGCAGGGTATGCCCGGTACGAATCAGCAGGATGTCGCCCGGCTGCGGGTCTATGCCCTCGGACTTCGTCGCGGCGTCGATGTCCGCGAGCGTCACCTGCTGGCCGGGCTCAAGCCACCGCACTGACCGTACCCGGGGCACGTCGATGAGCACGCCGCGACCGGCGAGCCCGTGCCCGGCCGCCGCCACGGTTCCCGACGTCGGCCCGTCCGGTGTCACCGACGACTCCGGCACCCCACCACGCAGCACGCCACGAAACGACACGTGGGACAGCACGTCGAGATGGCTATGCCCCTCGTTGTGGAAATCGAGTCCGATGTAGTCCTTGGCGAAGTGGACCGGCCCGGACTGATCGGCTGTCGGAAGCAAGGTCATGTGATGATCGGCGGGGTTGGCGCGCGCGGGTCCGAACCCGGTGTCGACCGGCAGGCCGAGCGGCACGGTCACTCCATGCCGTACCAGTGCGGCGGCCGCGGCGATCCGCTGCGGGGTGACCCATTCCAGAGCGGACTCGTCTCCGGGACGGGCGAGTTCGTCGTACAGCGCGTCGAACTCCACCCGCGACATGGTGGCCATGGCCGCTCAGCTCATCGCCCAGTCGACACGCTCCGTGCTGGAGCGCCCGGCTGCTGACATCTCGTACCCTCCCAGTGCGGCCGTCTGCCCGGCCGTCTGCCCGGCCGCCGCCTGATGGAGCCTAGGCGCGAGCCGCGATCGCGGCAGCCGGTCCGAGCTTTTTGGCCGGTACGTTCACCCGCTTCGTCTGCACGACCCGGTCAGCGATCTCTGAACCGGGTATCACCGTCTAGCCCGGTACGTGAGCATGTCAACTATTGAGCGGGTAGTAATGTCCGCTGCATGACCGATCGGGAGGCGAGGCTCGCCGAAGCCGAGCGGCTGGCGGAGCTGCTGGTTGGCATTGTCGAGCAGGCGACGGCCGACTTCGCCGCCACCGTGGGCCCGATGGGCCTGCCGGCGTCGCTCGCCCGCGCCATCGTGCTGCTGACCACGCCGGCGCCGATGCATGAACTGGCCGGGCGCCTGCGCTGCGACCGCTCCTACATCACCTGCCTGGCCGACCAATTGGAGGAGCGCGGCCTGGTGACCCGGGTCCCCGGCGTTGATCGCCGCGTGAAGCTGCTCGCCCTCACCGAAACCGGGATGGCGCTTCGCGACCAGATCGCCCGGGCGGTCGCTGAGCGCAACATGATCCTGCTCCGGCTGACCGACGACGAACGCGAGGCACTCGCCCCGCTGCTCGAGCGCCTGTACGGCGACGGCACAACCGGCCACCAGGGCGACGACTGCCGGCGGCTCACTCCAGGAGAGACGACGTGACCTTCCAGACCAGCCGGGGATCCCGCGGCCGCCGCCAGCCCAGCGGCTGGCTCTCGCGCCGGGTCAACAAGGTGGTGACCAGGCGCATGCGCCGGTCCGGTAGCGGCAAGATCATGGGCTTGAACGCCCTCATCCTCACCACCGTCGGCCGCCGCAGCGGCGTCGAGCGCACCAATCCGGTCAACTGGTTCCCCGGCCCCGGCGGCAGCTGGCACATCGTCGCCTCCGCCAACGCGGCCATCGACAACCCCGACTGGTACTACAACATCGCCGCCAATCCCGACAAGGTCCGCATCGAAGTCGACGGCCGGATCATCGACGTGGCCGCCCGCCAGCTCCACGGTGACGAACGCGACCAGGCATGGCAGCAGATCACCGCCGCCGTCCCACGATTTGCGCAATACCAGCGCAAGACCGACCGCGAACTACCGATCATCCGGCTCTCCCGCCGAGCCGACGCCGAACGGTAGTCCGAGGTCGGCGTCGGCGCCTGGCAACTGCCGTCGGCTGGCCGCTGGGCCGTGACGGCAGCCTTCGCCCGGGTTTCAGTCCGGCACCGTCGTAATCACCTCGGTGCAGGGCCGTCGTGGTGTCTGTGGCAGTTCCGGACCGCTCGCGTTAAGCCCGAGCCGCACGGTCAGCTGAGGGAAGCCGGCTGGTGCCATCTGTTCCTGTAGCAGCGCACGGGTGCCCGGTACCTCGACGACCTCGCTGAGGATCGAGGACGCTATGCCCATCGTGGTCGCGGTCAGCAGCACCGCGCTGACCGCTTCACCGGTTCGCAGCCAATCGGCTCTGGTGTCGGAGGCGGTGGCGAATGCGAGGTACGTGGTGTACCGGTCATCGCCGGGACCCGCTTCCAGCAACGGCTGGCCGTCGGGGGCGAAGTTGCGCACCGGTACCGCTCGGGGCACCTGCGGTACCGCGACCGTCGGTGGTACGCCGTCGCGTCCGATCGGATTGCGATAGGTGGTCCAGGCGGCCATCTCGTCGCGGAACGATCCGCTCCGCTCGTGGACATGGGCCGCTTCCCGCACCGCGTCGGCCAGGAACCCGATCTGCTCCGGGTCGAACACGTAGGTGTCCACGCCGGACGACGCGGCCACATGGCGCAGCAGGTCGATCACCGACTCCGGTAGCGGGCCGGTACCGCGGAATGGTCGGCGATCGGTACGCCGGGTCCGCAGGCCGTGGTGCATTCTCATGTCGTCGGCGGTCGCGGCGCGCGGTCCCGTCAACCTCAGCCGGGCCAGCAGTACCGGGTCGGTCGCCTCGTCGATCCGCTCGACCTCGAAGCCGGCACCCAGCACGGCGAGTACCACCATTGCGTGGTGCAGCGCCGCGCCGCAACTGATGGTCATCAGCTGGCCGTGGGGATCGGTGACGCTCAGCTGCCTGGACGGATCCGAGCGCAGCTCCAAGACGTCCTTGTCGATCCGCCATAGCCACGGTTGGGAGTTGGCGATCGACGGCGCTCGGCACGCCACGCACGCCGCCTCACGCAGCAGGTCCTGGGCGGACAAGGAGACCGGCTCGGCGTGAGGCATCATCCACTCCTCTCGACTCGTGCTAGCTGGTGCGGGAACCGGGCGACGTCCACGAGGTCGAAGGGACGCCTCGCACGCACCGCCTACCGCTCATCCATCTTCTCCTCCGGCGACGATGACGTCGGTCAGAGGTCGGCGAGGCGTCGGCGCCGCCGGCGTCATCGGGTACCCGATGCGCAGCACGGTCTGGATGACCTGGCCGCTGACCTGGTCGGCGATCAGTGCCCGGAGCTTCGGCACCTCCACCAGTTGACTTAGCGGTGTCGCGGCCAGCCCGTGCTGGGTGGCCGTGAGCAGTATCCGTTGCATCGCACCGCCTGCCTGCAGCCAGTCGGTCGGCGTGTCGCCGTTGGTGTACAACAGGATGAACGTCGGCTCGGGCTCGAACGCCACGGTTGCGGTGGGCGCGCCGTTCCCGACAGCGAATTCGCGCATCGGGAGCGCACGGTCGGTGTCTCGCGGCCCGAACGCCTGGCGGGGTACTCCGTCGCGGCGGCCAACGCCGCCCGGGGTGGTCCAGGCCGCGAGTTCCGCCTGGTATCGCGGGTCGGCGCGCATCCGGTTCTCCGCGGTACGGGTCAGGCTGATCACGGCGTCGCGAAGCGGACGATCGACCTCTCTCAAGACAGCGCCCTCGATCGAGGCGGCCGCGGCGAGCTCCTCCATTATCCCGTGAGGCACCGGCCGGTCAGCGAACGGACGCCGGTTGGTGTGCCGGTGCGGAATCGTCTTGGCCAGATCGATCGCTCCGGCCGGCGGCGCGGTCGCCGGCCCAATCCGGACCTGGGCGGCCAGGTCCGGCTCTTGCGGATCGGGCAGGTAGGACACCCGGCTGTCGCGTCCTTGGGCGCGGGCGGCGAGTCGCAGGTTGAACACGGCCGCGCCGACGCTGACAAGCATCTCGCGGCCCTCGGGATCGAGAACGGCAAGCTGGCGGCGCCGATCAACGAGCACGTCGACGACATCGCCGTGGAGTCGAAACAGCCACGGCTGCGTGTTGTGTATTGATGGAGCGGCGGAGGCGGCAACCAGGCAGTGGCGCAGAACCTCGCCGAGATCACCGTTCCCGACCTGCCAGGTAGATTCCGACATAAGCCAAGCTTCGGGCCCTTTTTCACGTGCCGCCATGGCCATGCGGACCACCCAGTCAGGTCGAAAGTCCCCGTGGCTGACACTCCGCCGGCTGCCGTCCTACACCGTCAATGAAGCCGCGGCTCCATCCCCGCCGGGTCAACAACTCGAGGACGTAGCCGCACTTCACGGCCGTACCGACCGGAGGAAACCGCGGACCTCGGCGTTGAAGCGGTCGGGGGCCTCCATGTCACATTGATGGCCGACCCCGGACATGATCACCAGCCGCGAGCCAGGGATATTGGCGTGCAGGTCCCGGGCCACCGCCTCCGGGGGCGAACGGCGGTCGGCATCGCCGTACAGCAAGAGGGTCGGCACCCGAATGCGCGGCAACACCCCTCGCAGGTCGGCCTCGGCGAAGCCCTGCGCCATCGGCCGCATCCCGCCCGGACGGGCCTCCAGCATGATCGCCAGAGCCGCCTCGACCGCTTCCGGCGGCGCCGCGTCGCTGAACAGCCCGTCAAGGTAGCCGGGCACCCACTGCGACGGGGGCAACTCGGCCTCGCGCATGACTCGCCGCACGCGCTCGGCTACGACATCGGGCGGAAGCGACCCAGCCCAGCCCGCGTAGGCCGACGCCAGCACCAGCGATCTGGGCAGGTTCGGGTGGCGGCGATACAGTTCCAGCGCCAGCCCCCCGCCCCACGACAGCCCACCCACATGGGGCCGATCCAGGTCCAGCGCCGCGATCAGCCCGGCCAGGCAGTCGGCATAATCGGGCAGCCGCCACGTCGCTGGAGGGTCCGCCGATCCGCCGCAGCCGGGTGCGTCCCACGCCACGACGGTGAATTCGCCGGACAGCCCCTCAAGCTGTTGCCGCCACTCACGGCTATCGGCCAAGCCTCCATGTAGCAGCACCAGCGGCGTACCCTGCCCGGCCCGTCGATAGGCGACCCGGATCCCTGCGACATCAACCTGATCCATGCCATCCCCTCGGCCAGTCGCATCTCCCCCAATCGCACACCCAAACGACGTCGCCGTGGAGCGTTCCGCCAGCTTGAGCGTCATTATCGCGCGATACGCGGCGACGCCGACGCCGAGTGAGCCGAAAGCCGTGTCGCCGAAACTGGAATGCGGTGTGGATCTTCGCCGGCCATACTGGGACTCCGTTCATCAATGAAGATCCATCGAGTCAGCGTGCGGGGACGATGTTGACCAGCTTGGGCGCACGGACAATCGACTCGGGCAATCGCCGTGCCGCCGAGGGCGGCCCGGATCTTCCCCGCATCGAGGGCAAGCTGGCGCAGCTCGGCCTCGCTGATATCGGCGGGTACTTCCAGCCGATCGCGCACCTTGCCGTTGATCTGCACGACGCAGGTGGCGGTGTCTTCCACCAGCAACCGCGGGTCCACCGCCGGCCAGGCGTTGACGCAGACCGACGGCTCGTGACCGAGCCGCTGCCACGCCTCCTCGGCGGTGAATGGTGCGACGCACGAGACCATCGTCACCAGTGCCTCCGCGCCCTCGCGGACTGCGGGATTGGCTGCACCTGGCCGGCCGTCGACAGCCCGCCGTAGCACATTGGTCAGTTCCATCAGTCGCGCGACCGCCACATTGAGCCGACGGGCCTCCATCGCCGCGGTGGCATCGGCGGTTAGCCGATGGACCCGACGGCGCAGTTGCTGATCGGCGGTTCCTCCGGCCTGTGGCGGCAGATCTCCGGACAGGCGCCACACGCGTGCCAGCCACTTGACGGCTCCGGTCGGCGACACGTCGGCCCAGTCGATGTCATCTTCGGGCGGGCCGGCGAACAGCATGGTCACGCGTACCGCGTCCGGCCCGTACGCCGAGATCTGCTCTTGGAGGTTGACCAGGTTCCCCAGGGTCTTGCTCATGGCTTTGCCGTTCAAGATGACCTGCCCCTGGCTGGTCAGTTTCGTGAACGGTTCGGTGAACGGCACCATGCCCAGGTCGTACAGCGCCTTCGTGAGCCAGCGCGCGTACATGAGATGGCCGGTCGCGTGTTCCCGTCCCCCGATGTATTCGTCGACCGGCAGCCAGCGTTGCACGCCTGCCGGGTCGAACGGCCCGTCCGTGTAGATCGGGTTCGGGTAGCGCAGGAAGTACCAGGACGAGTCGACGAACGTGTCCATCGTGTCGGTATCGCGCCGGGCGGCCCCGCCGCAGCGCGGACAAGCGACGGCAACCCACTCCTCCGCGCTCTCCAGCGGCGACTGCCCGCCTTCGGGGCGCAGGTTGAATCCGGACGTGGGCAGCGCGACCGGTAGTTGCTCATCCGGGACCGGCACCAGACCACACCGGGGGCAGTGGATGATCGGGATCGGCGTTCCCCAGTACCGCTGGCGGGAGATCAGCCAGTCGCGCCACCGGTACGTGACGGCCGCCGCGCCCACGCCCTGGGACTCAAGACGGGCGATAATCGCCTCCGACCCTTCTGCCGAGGTCAGACCGTCAAAGGCGCCCGAGTTCACCAGCCGCCCGGCGCCGGCGGTGGCCTCGCCGCCGGCCGCTGGATCCGGATACCCGGTGTCGATCACCACCCGGATCGGCAGGTCGAACGTGCGAGCGAAGTCCAGGTCGCGCTGGTCATGCGCGGGCACCGCCATGATCGCACCGGTGCCGTAGTGAGCAAGCACGTAATCTGCGGCGTAAACGGGTAGGTGTTCGCCATTGACCGGGTTGATCGCATGGCGGCCGAGGAACACACCCGTCTTGGCCCGGTCGGCGGCGAGCCGCTCGATCTCCGTCGCGGACGCTGCCTGCCGGCGATATGCCTCGAACTCCTCACGCTGGTCGTCCGTGCACAGTTCCCCTGCCAGCGGGGAGTCCACCGCCACGACAAAGAAGGTGGCCCCGAACAGCGTGTCCGGCCGGGTAGTAAAGACCCGAATCGGCTCAGCACGATCTGTGATCACGAAGTCGATGTGGGCTCCGGAGGAGCGGCCGATCCAGTTCCGCTGAACAGCGAGCACCTCGCCAGGCCACGCGTCCTCCAGCAGTGCCATGTCGTCGAGCATGCGCTGGGCATGTCCAGTGACCTTGAAGAACCACTGGGTCAGCGGGCGCTGGACCACCGCCGTGCCGCAGCGTTCACAATGACCACCGATCACCTGCTCGTTGGCGAGCACCGTCTGGTCGTTGGGGCACCAGTTGACCGCGGCCTGGTCGCGGTAGGCGAGTCCGGCCTCGAACAGCCTCAGGAACAGCCACTGGTTCCACCGGTAGTACTCGGGGTCGGAGGTGTGCAAGCGGGTTCGCCAGTCGAAGGAGACGCCCATGCGCCTGAACGACTCGGCCTGCGTTTCGATGTTGGCGTACGTCCACTCGCGCGGGTCGAGGCTCCGCTTGCGCGCCGCGTTCTCGGCCGGCAGCCCGAACGAGTCCCAGCCGATCGCGGTGAGCACGTTCCGGCCCTGCATTCGGAGGTAGCGAGCGATGGCATCGCTGATCGAGTACACCTCCGCGTGACCCATGTGCAGATCGCCGGATGGGTACGGAAACATGCTCACCACAAAGGAACGAGGCTGGTCGTCATGACCGCCGATGAGGCCGCGCGCCTCGAAGACCCGCAACTCGTCCCAGACCTTCATCCACTTGTCGATGATGGCGTGGGGGTCGTAGGTTTCGACGTCGGCCGCATCACTGGTCATGACGATGCGGCCCACGCCGGCAGCGGCTCCCGGGCATGGATCCACTCCGGCGGCGCCGCGTCCAGGCCGGTTCGCGCAGCGACGATTCCGGCCACCATGGCGCACGTCGTGTCGATGTCGCCGCCGGCGCTCGCCGTCGCCCACAGCGCCTCGGTGAGATCATCGAGGTGGCGGGCGGCACACCAGACGGCGTACGGGACGGTGTCGGGTGCTGAGATCAACGAGCCACACCCGACCTCGCGGGCGATCTGTGCCGGCTCCATGGTGAACGGTCTTGTCGCGATCCGCCGCAGGCGCGAAGCAACCTCGCTGTCGGGTGTGTACGCGACCACGGCTGGCAAGAGGTCGGCCGGTTCCGTTCCGCGTACCGCCATCGCGGCCGCGACCGCCACGGCGATGGCACCGGCCGCGGCTTCGGGGTGCCCGTGCGTCACCGCCGCCGACAACGCGGCCTGCTCCACTACCCGGTCCAGGTCATCGGCAAACCACGCACCCAGCGGAGCGACCCGCATCGCGGCACCGTTGCCCCAGGAGCCTTGGCCTCGGAACTGGCTGCCGACCACCAACGCCCACGGCTCGCCCTCACCGATCGCGCGGAGGACGCCGTGCATTGAAGGCCCGTAGCCGCGGTGCGGGTCGGCCTCGTACGCCGCGGCGAACGCGGCAGCAAGCTCGTCCTGGTGAACCTCGCTGTGTTCGCTCAGCATCCGGAACAGCGACAATGCCATCGCCGTGTCGTCAGTCCACGGCCAGGGTCCCGCTGGCACGGCGCGCTCGCCGATTAACCACTCGATCTCGTCGGCGGACCGGAAGAACCACGTCTCGCCGAACGCGTCCCCCAGAGCGAGCCCGTGCAAGGATCGCTTCGCGGCCCCGATGTTCCTGTTCACACCGCGCATGCTCCCAGTCGCGGATGCTGTGGTCGAGGCGATTTCGGCCGCGAGCACAGATCACTGGCAGTCATCCGCCCCGTACAAACCCACCGTCCCCCCACCCGCGCCCGCGGCTGTGTAGGGTTCACGGGCGCGTCGGGCTGGCCCGTCGGCAACGCGGCTACCAACGCGGTCGCATGATAGGGGCGTGTAGGACCGCTGCCGCATGGAATGAGGTCAAGATGATGAAGATGCGGTTTGGGGCTGATATCACCCAGTCGCATCCGGTCGACACCCCGGCCCGGCCGGTCAACCTGGCCCGCTTCCGGTTCCTCGACCCGAGAGCGCTGGACTTCTGCCCCGACCGGGACGACTCGGCCACCGTCACCGTCAATCTGCTGCGCACCGAAGCCGGTCGCGACCCGTACAACAAAGACCTGAACGACCTGGTCGGCGAGCTGTCCACGCGCAGCTAGGACTTCCGCACCCGATGGGCAGCCCACGACGTCCGCCTGCATCAGACCGGTACCAAACACGTCCACCATCCCGTTGTCGGCGAGTTGTCGCTGCATTTCGAGGCCATGCCACTGCCCGCCGACGCCGTCTCACCCTGACCGCGTACAGCGCCGAACCGGGCTCCCGTTCGCAGGACGGCCTGAGGCTGCTCGCCAGCTGGGGCACCAGTGAGGACGTGGCCGCCGCGCAGTCGGCCGGCAATGCCTGAACCCAGTTCCTGGCTCAACCGGGCCTATGGTCATGCGCATGCAGTCACAACCGGATCCTCCCGCTACTCCACCGGCAGGTGGACAGGCCGCGTTCCAGTCACTCCGGGCCGATGCCCGCCACCAGTACGGCGCCGACGCTGACGGCTATCACGCTGGCCGGCCCGACTATCCGCCGCGGGTCTATTCAGTCCTGCGCGAGCAATGCGGGGTCCGAGAGGATAGTCGGGTATTGGAAATCGGCCCCGGCACCGGACAGGTGACCCGGCATCTTCTGGCTATGGGTACGAAGGTGGTGGCGGTCGAACCCGACTCGGGCTTCGCCGCGTACCTCCGCCAGCAGTTACCGCGGGTACGGGTGCTCCCCCACCCGTTCGAAGAGGTCGAGGTCGGCGGCGGGTTCGACGCGGTGGTCGCGGCCACCTCCTTCCACTGGCTGGACCAGTCAGTCGCGCTGCCAAAGGTGAGCGCCGCGCTGCGGCCAGGCGGCTGGGCGGCAATCTGGTGGACGGTCTTCTCCGATCCGTACCGGGAGGACCCGCTGCTCGACGCGGCTATCGACCGGCTCGGGTTCGAACCCGGTAACCAGCGCGCAGGCACTCAGTTCCAGCGCGACGTGGACGCGCGCCGGAGCGACCTGCGGAACCTCGCTGGACTGAGCGAGGTTGGTGCGGAGCTGATCGGCTGGGACCTGGCAATGAACGCCGAGCGCACCAGAGCACTGTTCGACTCGATGATCGGCATCCGGCGCCTGCCGGAAACCGACCGCGCGCGGGTGCTCGACACGCTGACCACGTTGGTCGATGACCAGTTCGGTGGTGTGGTGCGCCGGCCGATGCTGACGGTGCTTTACACCGGTCGCCGCGACCGCCGTGTGTAACGACCGCCGTGCGTAAACGCGGTCGCCGTGTGTAAAGCGCGATCGCCGTGTGCAAGCGACCACCGTGCGTAAACGCGGTCGCCGTGTGCAAAACGCGACCGCCCTGTGTAAGAACCGACCGCGCCGGAAACCGCTGGCCCCGGATCTGCCCCGGCCGGTAGCCTGCCTCGGCCACGAAGGAGGCGGCGATGACCGAGACGATGACGCTGTGGCGGCCGACCGGACCCGCGGAGCTGGAGTTGGTGCGCGCCTCCGGCTGGACGGCGTGGCCGCCTCGCCTACCGGACCAGCCGATCTTCTACCCGGTCCTGAACGAGCAATACGCGATCATGATTGCGCGGGATTGGAACGTGCCGGCCTCGGGCGCCGGCTACGTGACCCGATTCCACGTCGACCGGGAGTTCGCCTCCCGGTACCCGGTCCGGCAGGCCGGTGGCCGCGACATCCTGGAACTCTGGGTACCGGCCGAGGACCTCGATGAGTTCAACCGGCACATCGTCGGGCGCATCGAGGTGGTCCACGAATTCGGACCCGGCGGCTGACCGCCGGGTCTGGTCTGGTGGTTCGGCAGCACGACCGTGCCTCATCGATCCGGCCGGATGCGTCGCGTCAATGGACGACCATGACCGGGCATTGCGCATGACGTGCGCAGTAGTCACTGGTCGAGCCCAGGAGCATGCCCGCTACCTGGTTATGCCCTCGTGATCCCAGGACCAGCAGTTCCGCGTACTCGCTGTGGCGAACGAGCACGTCTGACGGGTGACCGTTGAGAACGACTGGTCGTGCGGCGACCGCACTGTGATCAAGTTCTGACGCCACCAGATCGGTTCCCCACGAGACCAGTTGCCGCGTAGTCGGGGCGATCAGCTCGGCGCGGATGTAGTCCCAGTGCACGGCGTGGATCGCGTGCAGGTCAACGCCCCGTACGCGTGCCTCCTGCGCGGCAACTCGAAGTGCCCGACGAGACGGATCCGATGCGTCTACTCCGACGACGACCGGTTTCGACTGCCTGAGCGGCTCGGGCTCTTCCCTGACCACCACGACCGGACAGGACGCCACGGTCAGGCAGGTACGACTGACCGACCCCAGCAACAGGCCGGCGAATGGATTCCGGCCCCGGGATCCGACCACCAGCACGTCATCGTCCTGGCACGCGTCTGCTAATTGCTGCGCGGCGCCGCCCACGCCGTACCGGAACTCCGTTACCGCGTCGCCAGCGGTCTCGTGGGCGGCCACTCTCAGCGAGTCCAGGAGCGTCTCGGAATCATCGGATACGGGTGCCAGGGGACTGCTCGCCGGCGGCACGGCCTCCAGAGCCACGAATGTCACCAGGTTGACATTATGTAACCGCGCCTCCGTCACGCCCCACCTGAGCGCGATCGCGGCACCGGCCGAGCCATCGAACCCCACAACGACCTTGCCTATCACCGTGCCACCCCCCGGCGACGTGGTAGACGTCGTCCCGCCTAACTCGAATTGACAGATACACCAAGATCACGGATGCGGTCCGGTGGACGGCCTCGCGGCCCGCGGGTCAAAGCGGGGCATCCGCCAGACACGACCCCCGGCGGCCCGTGCCTGGCAAGTGGCGGCATCGGCGCGGTCAACCAGTCGCGGAGTCGCCGCGACCACGGGTCACCGACCCGCGCGGGTCCCTGGTGAAGACGATAGCGAACCCGTCGCCTCCTAGCCTGGCAACAAGCGAATACTCCGGCCACTTTGCGCGCTGCCACCGACAAAACCCGCGCAGACTCAGGACAATGACTGTCATGGACGTCACCGAGGTGCTGCTGCCGGGTGTTGGAGTGCGGTACGACTTCGTAACGGGACGCGGCGATCGCTTCTCGGTGGTCACCCGCCGCACCGGCGCTGTGGAATTCATGATCTACAGAGACGACCCCGACGCGCCCGCGCCTCTATGGCGGCTCGACGCCGAGGAGGCCGAGGTCGTCGCGGAGGTGCTCGGCGCACCTCGGATCGCCGAGCGTTTCGCCGATCTGACGAAGGAGATCCCTGGACTGGGCGCCGGGCAGGTGGCGGTAACCGCCTCGTCAACGTTTGCCGGACGCCCGCTCGGCGACACCCGCGCCCGTACCCTGACCGGAGCGTCCATCGTCGCGGTGGTCCGCGGTGAGACCGTCGTCGCCTCCCCACGTCCCGACGAGATGCTTCGGGCTGGGGACATCCTCGTCGTGATCGGCACTCATGAAGGCATCGCCGGCGTACGAGCCATCATCACTGGATAGCACGTGCACGACACGTCGGCACTGCTGATCGAACTCGGCACGGTTCTGGCCACGCTAGCCGTGCTGGCCACGATCGCCCGCCGCTTCGGCTATTCACCCGTACCGCTCTACCTCCTGGCGGGTCTCGGACTCGGCCCCGGCGGTATGGCGCCCGTACCCGCCGCCGGCCAGTTCGTCCAGTCCGGTGCGTCGATCGGTGCGATTCTGCTGCTGTTGACGCTCGGCCTGGAGTTCACCGTCAGCGAGTTCACCGCCAGCATCCGGCGCCACGTCCCGTCGGCATGGATCGATCTGGTGGCCAACGCCACTCCGGGAGCGATCGCGGGATGGATGCTCGGACTGGGCTGGACCGGCAGCCTCGCCCTGGCAGGAATGACCTGGGTGTCATCGTCCAGTATCGCCGCCCGGCTGCTGGACGATTTGCGCTGGCTCGCCAACCGGGAGACGCCGGCGGTCCTGTCGGTGCTCGTCATCGAGGACATCGCGATGGCGGCATTCCTGCCGTTACTGGCCGTGCTCGCCTCAGGCGGTACATGGTGGCAAGCCGTGATAAGCATCGCGGCCGCCACCGCCGCGATCGGCCTGGCCTTCGCCGCCACTCACCGCCTTTCCGCACCGCTCGCCCGTCTCGTCGACACCGAGGATCCGGAACTGCTGCTGCTGAGAATCCTTGGCATCACGATGCTCGTCGCCGGCGTCGCGGAGCTACTGCAAGTCTCCGCCGCCGTTGGTGCATTCCTCGTCGGGTTGGCGCTGACCGGTCAGGTCGCCGACCGCACCCGCCGCGTCATCGAGCCGCTGCGCGACCTGTTCGCCGCGGTCTTCTTTCTCGCGATCGGGCTCTCCGTCGATCCACACGACATTCCGTCAGTGCTGCCCGCCGTGCTCGCATTGGCCGCCGTGACGGCCGCGACGAAGACCGTCACTGGCTGGTACGCCGCGGCCCGTGAAGGCACCGCTCGTCGTGGCCGCCTGCGCGCCGGCGCCATCCTCATGGCCCGCGGCGAGTTCTCACTCATCATCGCCGGGCTCGCCACAGGTCAGGAGCAAGCCAAGCTGAGTACGTTCGCCGCCGCCTACGTGACGACGTTGGCGGTGGTCGGCCCGCTGGGCGCCAGGCTCGCCGACACCGCCGGCCGGCGGCGGCGCCCCATGAAGGCAGCCGCCGAGTGAGAGCAATCCGGCGAGGTGCGCGGACGCCCCGCCGGTTCAGCGCGGCCGGCGCCCGGCTTCGACAAGCGTACGGGTGGAGTGGGTTACGAAAACGCCCCGCTCACGGATATAGGCGTCGAGTCTTTCGAGCGCCTGCCGGTAGCGGTCGATCGTGAAATCCGGCACCCACCAGACACACTTTCGCAAGATGTAGACGACGGCGCCAATGTCGAAGAACTCCATCCGGCACCGCGCGGTACGCAGGTCGACGATCTCCAGTCCGGCCGCGCGAGCGGCTGCGGCCTCGCGTTCCGGATCACGGCCGCTGCGCTCGCGCGGCAAGGGACCGAGGAACCACTCGATGAGTTCGACTGCCGATGCCGGCCCGACGTGCTGGGCAAGATACGTGCCGTTGTCGGACAAGACACGAGCGATCTCCGGCCAGTCCGGGCTGACCGGATGGCGGCTGGTGACGAGTTCGAAGGCGGCGTCGGGGAACGGCAACGGCCGGCCCTGCTCGACAGCCACCACGTCCACGCCGCGGGGCGACAGCAGGCTTCGGGCGCGCTCGGCGTTCGGCGGCCACCCCTCGGTGACGACCATTCTGGGCGGGAGTCGCGGCACGCCGGCGATAATCTCGCCGCCACCGGTGTCCACGTCCAGTGCCGAGACGACCTGGGCCAGGCGTGCCGACAGCAGGCGTGAGTATCCCCACGGCGGCCGTTCCTCGGTCGCCCGGCCGTCGAGCCAGTCGAAGCTCCATCCGGACACGTCGGCAGAGGCGGCCTCATCGAGGAGGTCTTCGAATTCGCGCACGTCAGCATCCTGTCGCACGCGTCAATCCAATTGTGTACGGCCTTTCCTGGCCGGGGCCAGCGAGTGCAAGATCCAGTGCAGCTGACGTCGCTATGGCGCACGTGATGCTCAAGATCTCGCACTTGATCACCGAACCGGTGGGCGCCGCTACGTGCGGCCGGCCTCGCTGACAACGACGATCTCGCCCTGGGCGTTCAGTCGCAGGACGCAACCGTGGCTCCGCCTGGCCAGAACCGCTTGAAGCCACCGCGCATCGGCGACCGGCGCCCGCTCAAGGCTCATCTTGCGTGCGCGCATCCCGACCATTCGCATCCGCACCAGATCTCCGGTGCGCGCGTCGAGGGTGACCAGGTACGCCACCCGAAGGTCCGGCCGGTACGAGGCGTACCCGCCGATGCCCTCGTAGTCGTTGATCAGGTCACCGCACCCGTACAGGATCAGCTTGTTCCGGTAGATCTCGATCGGCCGTGGATGGTGCGACGAGTGCCCGTGCACCAGGTCAACGCCGGCGTCGATCAGGCGGTGGGCAAAGTCGGCCTCGTCCGGCTCTATGGTGTACCCCCAGTTGGACCCCCAATGGATCGACACGATCGCGGCGTCGGCTGGCCGGCGGACAGCGTTCAGGTGGGCCGCGACCCGCGTCGCGGCGCGGCCGTCGAGCACCGGGAGATAAGCGACGCCCGGGCGCCGGGCCGCCGCCGCCCACGAATCGGGAACCCCGCTGGTGCCGGTGGCGGCGGCGAGCACCAGGATCCGGCCGGATGGCGTGGGAACGGCGGCCGGTCTCCAGGCCGCGTCGTCATCGACGCCGGCGCCGACGGCGACCATCCGCCGGGACGACATCTCATTCAGCGTGTCGATCAGCCCGGCCGGACCGAAGTCCAGCACATGGTTGTTCGCAAGCACTACCGCGTCCGGATGCGAGGCGGCCAGGCAGCCGGCGTTCAACGGAGTCATCCGGTAATGGATGCCCTTGCCGGGCTCGAAGTCACCGCCGGACGTGATCGCGGTCTCCAGGTTCACGATCCGGACGTCCGGGGCCTCGGCGGCAAGCAGCGCCAGGGTGTACCCCCAGGGCCACGCGTCGTCAACAGGTACCGGAATCGGACCGTTGACCGACTCGGCCAGGCGTACGTAGCCCCGAGCGTCGGTCATCACCCGTTCCTGAAGCGCCGGATCGCCCGGGTGTGCGAGGACCTGATCGATGCCACGGCCGAGCATCACATCACCGCACAGGAACAAGCTCACGGTGGGCTCAGGCATGGCACCTCCGGAGTCTCATTATCAGCCACCGACGATTCAGTCCGGCGCCGAACCGAGATGCTCGGCCTGCCGTGATCTGCCGGCCCGCCGCCGAGACGCCAGCGGCCACCCGATCGGCACCGACCCACCGCCCCACCTGGCGCGGAATGCGAACCGGCACTGTCGCGACCATCGGGCGCGACGTCATGTGGTGGCAATCACGCGGTCGCGACGCCCATGCCGGACTCCGGTTCTACGACACTGGTGCACGCTATGTGTGCAGCTTGCGGCGTCACCACCCATGTACCGACGGACGATCGACCCGTCGTTGCCGGCTCGGCGGCCGGTACCGGTGGGGCGCGGGTCCGCAAGTTCGCCGCCCTGCGCAATCGCGACTGCCGGCCGTACCTGTTCGGGGCCGGGCTGGCGATGATGGCCGACAACATCGAGCACGTGATCACCTACTGGGTGTTGTGGAACACGTTCCATTCCGCGGCGCTGGTCGGGTTTGAAGTGATCAGCCACTGGGTGCCGTTCCTGATGCTGTCGGTCTACTTCGGCTCGCTCGCCGACCGGTTCGACTGTCGCCGGGTCATCCAAGCCGCGCAGGGCCTGTTCATGCTGGTGTCGCTGGCCTGGGGCGTGCTGTTCCTGACCGGCACACTGCAGGTGTGGACGGCCTGCGTACTACTGGTTCTGCACGGCATGGCCGGCTCGCTATGGGGGCCCGCCGAGCAGCTGATGTTGCATGACTTCGTCGGCACCGAAGATCTGCCCAGCGCCGTCCGTCTCAACGCGACGTTCCGCAGTCTCGGCATCCTGTTCGGCCCGGTGGTGGGTTCGGCGCTGCTACTCGGGCTCGGCCCGACCGCCGGCATCTTCGTCAACGTCGCCATCTACCTGCCGTTGACGCTGTTCTTGTTCCGAACCCGCTTCACCGGCCACACGCGCGACGCGGGCGTTCGCCGGCCGCGGGTCGGACTTGTCGACACCGTGCGGGTGCTGCGCGATGTGCGGTCGAACCACACGCTGGTCAGCATGATCGTTCTGGGCGGCCTGGGTGCGTTCTTCGTGGGCGCGTCACTGCAGTCGTCGATGCCGATCTTCGCTCACGATCTCGGCGCCGGAGACGCCGGATTGGCGTACGGCGTCCTGCTATTCGCCACCGGTGCCGGCGGCGTCGTCGGCGGGGTGATGCTGGAGGCCACCGGCCGGATCAAACCGACGGTCCCGGCGGCGGTAGCGGCCACCGCCATCTACGGCGTCGCGAGCCTGCTGTTCGCGGCCTCGTCAAGTTACCTGGCAGCGGCGTTGCTGCTGTTCATCGGCGGCGTCGCGAACCTGGCGTCGATGTCGATCGGGCAGACGGTGGTGCAGTTGCTGGCCCCGCCCCCGGACCGGGGGCGAGTGATCGGTGTCTACGGCGTGTTCGCCAACGGGCTGAGGGCCGGCAGCGGCTTCACCGTGGGCCTGCTGGGCGTTGCCGTCGGGGTGCACTGGTCGCTCGGCCTCAGCGCCGCCATGCTGTGCCTGGGGACGATGGCCGCCGGCGTCTACGCGTTCCGTGGCCGCCGCCGAATCGAGATGGCCGCGGGGGCCTGACACTCGCCGCCCGGCCGCGTGGGGCTTACCGCCCGCGGGCGCCGTCGTCGACCTGCACCTGGTATCCGGTGCGCAGAACCGCCACCGTTGACGGTGGGGTGATCACGGTCGCGGTTCCGGCCCGGGGGCGAGGCCTACGTTCGCCATACCCGGAACGGGTCCACTCCACCAGCGCATCGTCCAGCACAAGCACCGGGATGCGATCGTCGACCAGCGCGAATGTGCCATCCGGCAACCCGGCGAAGTCCATGTCGTGCACCCGCCGCCGATGAGTGCCACGCACGATCCGTTCGGCATGCAACTGGCGATTGATGTCCCTGGCCAGGGGCCGGGGCACACCCAGCGCCGCCGCCCAGGCGTCCCGGTACGCACCATAGTCAGCTCGGCGGCACTCGGCACACGGACGGTGCCCGGCGGCGAACGACACCGCCTCGTCGTGGAAGAACAAGTGGGTCCAGCGGTGCGGCAGCCACTGCTCTCGCCACCAGCCACGGAATTCCAGCGCGCAGGTGATCCACAGATCGCTGGCGTGGAACCGCACGATCTCGCGGCCCTCGTGGATGATCCCCCGATTACCGGTCCACGCGCCACGGAGCCCGAACGCCTCGATGTCACCGAGCGGTGTCACCCGGTTTCGGGCCGGCGAACGCGGGGCATCGGCCATGGGCCCGATGCTGCCACCCGCCGGTGACAATTTCCGGCTGCCATCCGGGCCGGCTCACGCGGACCGTACATAGTCGGCCGTCTCGGGCTTGGAGGGGGATGGCTCGGCCCGCTCGGTCTGCGGTGCCACACGCTTGCGGCCGGTCTCGAAGACGGCCGCGAACACCAGCCCGGCGGCCAGGCCCCAGAACGCCGAACCGATCCCGGCGGCGCTGATGCCGGACGCCGTGACCAGGAACGTGATGACGGCGGCGTCCCGGTGTCGCGCGCCGCTGGCTCCATCCCCGGCCACCGCGGCCGCGAGCGCCGACCCGAGCGTACCGAGCAGCGCCAGACCGGCCACCGACTCGACCAGGCCGGGCGGTGCGACGGCGACCAGCGCGGATAGCAGCGTGGCGGCAAACCCGAAGATCAAATAGGTGATACCCGCGGTCGTGGACGCGATCCACCGGCGGCCGCGATCCGGATGCGCGTCCGGTCCCGCGCACAGAGCGGCGCTGATCGCGGCGAGGTTGACCACGTGTCCGCTGAACACCGCCCCCACGATGGTGCCCAGGCCGGTGCCGGTGAGAACCGGGCGCACGGGCACCGGATAGCCGTATCGGTCGAGGACCGCGATGCCCGGCACGTTCTGGGCCGACATGGTCACCACGAACAGCGAGATTCCCAGGGTGATCGCTGAGGCCCCGAATCCCGGCCGGGTCACGGTCAGCGTTGGAACGAGTGACAGATGCGCCAGCTGGGCCGAGCTGGCGGAGGTGACGATTTCGGCGAGCGCCACGGCCATCGCCGCCGGCACCGCCCAGCGCCGGGCGAACCGGAAGACCAGCAGCCAGGTGAGGATGATGGCGGCCGCCATCGCCGGTCGTTGTCTGAGGGTGGTCACCGGCACGACACATAGTTCGAGCAGTACTCCGGCCAGAAGCGCATTGGCGATCGGCTTCGGGACCGCGAGCACCAGGCGCCGCAGCGGCGCGAGCAGCCCGGTGCATACGATCAGCACGCCGCAGATCAGGAACGCCGAGATCGCCATGGCGAATCCGCCCTGCACCCGCCCGGTGGCGAGCAGTAGCGCCGCGCCCGGCGTTGACCACGCGATGCTGATCGGAAGCCTGCGGCGAATGCTCAGCCAGACGGTCATCAGACCCATGATCACGCTGACCGCGAGCAGGCCGGACGCCGCCTGATCCTGGCTGGCGCCGACAGCGCGGAGCCCCGCCAGCACCACCGTGAAGGAGCTGGTGAATCCCACCAGGGCGGTGATCAGTCCGGCGAGGATCGGTTGCAGGCGTTCCATATGTGGAACAATAGCGGTATGCCGAGCGCACCGGATATCCGAGCTGAACTCACCCAGCTCGTCGGCGACCGCGTACGCACCCTCCGGGAGCAGCGCGGCTGGTCGCTGTCGGCGCTCGCGGCCCGGGCCGCGGTCGGCAAGGCCACGCTGTCGGAGATCGAGGCCGGTCGCCGCAACGCCACCCTTGAGACCCTTTACGCCATTGCCGCACAGCTCGGAGTCGGGTTGTCGGCGCTGCTCACCGCTCCCGGCTCCGGGAGAGTCACCGAACCGGTCGTCCACGGGGACGCGGTCGACGGTGTCCTGATCGCCGCGTACCACGATCCCGGCGTTACGACCGAGATCTACCGGCTGCGCATCCGGCCCGGACGCGTCCAGGTCTCCCCCGGCCACGGCCCAGGCGTTGTCGAACATCTGCTGGTCACTTCGGGACGCGTACGGGTCGGCCCGGTCGGCACGCCGGCCGACGTGGTCGCGGGCGGCGACCTGATCTGGGAGGCCTCGGCACCACACACCTACGTCGCCACTGGCCCCGAGCCGGCCGAGGCGGTGCTGGTCATCCGCCACCCGGCGGCGGTCTAGGTGCTTGTTCCTGAGCTGTCGGCGGAGGCGAGGCGGCCCGGCCTACCGGCGGTTCGCCTGATCGCCGACGTTCAGCGCGACACCGCGCAGCAGCTGGGCGTTCAGCGCGACGACGATGGTGGAGGCGGACATCAGCAGTGCACCGACAGCGGGACTCAGCGTGAAGCCGGTGCCCGCCAGCACCCCGGCAGCGAGCGGGATCGCGACTATGTTGTACCCGGCCGCCCACGCCAGATTCTGCACCATCTTGCCGTATGCCGCCCTGGACAGCCGGATGATCCCGATGACGCCGCGCGGGTCGGACGAGGCCAGCACGACGCCGGCCGTCTCCATCGCCACATCGGTTCCGGCGCCGATCGCGATACCGACATCGGCTCGGGCGAGCGCCGGGGCATCGTTGACACCGTCGCCGACCATCGCCACGGTATGGCCGCGGGCCTGCAACTCGCCGACCTTCTGGTCCTTGTCGGCCGGGAGCACCTCGGCGAACACCTCGTCCAGCCCGAGATGGGCGGCGACCGCGGCGGCCACCTCGCGGGCGTCGCCAGTGACCATCGCAATTGTGCCGACACCGCTATCCCGCAGATCAGCGATCGCCTGCTTGGCCTCCGGGCGCACCTCATCCTCCAGGGCTATCGCGCCGAGCACCTCGCCCGTGGAGGTGGCGTCGCCGTCGACCAGCCGGACCAGGTGCAGCACCGCGGCGCCACGGCCGGCCCACCCGGCGGTATCCCGGGCGACCGGCCCGGGGACCGTGATCTTGAGCTCGCGCAGCAGGGCCGGACCACCGACCGCGTACCGCCGGCCGTCAACGGTCGCCTCCACACCGCGTCCGGGCAAGGACCGGAAGTCGGCGACCGTCGCCGGGCGGCCTCGCTCGCTCGCCGCGGCGACGATGGCACGGGCGAGCGGATGTTCGCTGTCGGACTCGATTGCCCCGGCCAGCCGTAGTACCTCGGTTTCGTCGCCGTCCGGCGCGGCAACCACGTCGGTAACGACGTGCTCGCCCCTGGTCAGTGTCCCGGTCTTGTCGAACAGCACCGCGTCCACGGCGCGCATCCGCTCCAGCGCCATCCGGTCCTTGACCAGGATTCCGGCCCGGGCCGACAGCGCGGTGGACAACGCGATCACGAGCGGGATGGCCAGCCCCAGCGCGTGCGGACAGGCGATCACCAGCACCGTGACCGTCCGTTCCACCGACTGACCCAGGTTGCCCACGACCGACCACACGGCGAACGTCACGACCGCCACCGCGACAGCAACGTAGAAGAGCCAAGCGGCGAACCGGTCCGCCAGCGCCTGCGCTCGGCTGCCCGAATCCTGCGCCTGAGCCACCAGTCGCTGGATGCCGGCCAGCGCCGTGTCCTCGCCCACCGCCCGGACCCGCACCCGGATCGCGGAGTCGGTCGCCACGGTGCCCGCGACCACCCGGTCACCGGCCGCGCGGGATACCGGCCGGGACTCGCCGGTGATCATCGACTCGTCCATCTCGGCGGCTCCATCAACGATGTCGCCGTCGGCCGGTACACGCGCGCCCGGGCGCACCAGCACGGTGTCGCCGACGCGAAGGTCACCAACCGTGAGCGTCCGCGTCCCGCCATCGTCGAGAACCAGCTCAGCGTCGTCGGGGAGCAGCGCGGCCAGCGCCGCCAGCGCGCCCTGCGCTTGACCGATGGCCTTCATCTCCTGCCAGTGTCCGAGCAGCATGATGGTGACCAGAGCCACGAGTTCCCACCAGAAGTCCAGGTGGAACGAGCCCAGGCTGCTGGCCAGCGAGGCACCGTAGGCAACCGTGATCGCCATGGAGATCAGGAGCATCATGCCCGGCGCCCGGTCTCGCAGCTCTCGCACACCACCGGCCAGGAACGGCCACCCGCCGTAGATGAATACCGCCGTGCCCAGCACTGGCCCCACCCATGACCGGCCCGGGAAGTCGAGGCGATATCCGAACCAGTGCATGACCATCGGGCTCGTGACGACAACCGGGATGGTGAGCGCGAGGCTCAGCCAGAACTTGCGCCGGAACTGCTCCGGGTCGTGACCGGCGTGCTTGTCGTGCCCACCTGGCCCACCGTGGCTACCGTGCGCGTTCCGGCCACCGGGTATGTCGGGCGCGGAGTGTCCCCAGTGCGCGCGGTGAGCCACGTGCCCGTCGCCGTGGTCATCATGGTCGGTAGCCGGCGACTGCGTTGCCGGTGCCGTCACCGGCCCGCGGACCCGCCTGTCGTCCATGCCGATCTCCCCTAAACCGTGATTCGCGGCGGCGGTGATCCGCCCGCGACCCGGTGGATCATTGCGATGAACGAACCTCGATTGCTGTGCAGCCATTCCACGACTACGCGATATGTGATCGAGGCTACGCCGTGCGGCACTCCGCTACCTGGATCCAGGGTTGCCGGAAAGGCGTCCGTAATGCTAAATCTGCTTTGGCACTCCGATCGAGCGAGTGCCAACGTGGAAGGGAGAAACGGATGGGCGCGGTCGAAACGTTCGAGTTCCAGGCGGAGGCGCAGCAGCTGCTTGCGCTGATGATTCACTCCGTCTATTCGAACAAGGACGTATTCCTGCGCGAACTCGTCTCCAACGCCTCCGACGCCCTGGACAAGGTCCGGCTGGAGTCACTGATCGACAAGGACCTCGACGCCGATACCAGTGACCTGCACGTCGAGCTCACCGTCGACCGTGACCAGCGCACCCTCACCATCCGGGACAACGGCATCGGCATGACCCGCGCCCAGGTCATCGAGCTGATCGGCACGATCGCCCGGTCCGGCACGGCCGAGTTCGTCAGCCGATGGCAGCAGGCCAAGCACGACGGCACCGCCGAGCTCATCGGAAAGTTCGGCATCGGGTTCTACTCCAGCTTCATGGTGGCCGACCGGGTCATGCTGGTGACTCGACGGGCCGGCGAGGCCGAGGGCACCCGGTGGGAGTCGTCCGGCTCGGATACGTACCAGATCTCCGACGACCCGGACGCCGCCCCGGGAACCGCGGTAACCCTGCACCTGAAGCCGTCCGACGAGGACAACCATCTCTTCGACTACACCGACCCGGCTGTACTGCGGCGCATCATCAAGCGCTACTCCGACTTCATCGCGTGGCCGATCCGGATGCGCACCGACGATGACGGCGAGGCCGAGACCGTCAACTCGATGAAGGCGCTGTGGTCCCGCTCAGCGGCCGACATCAAGCCCGAGGAGTACACCGAGTTCTACCGCCACGTCAGCCACGACTGGTCCGAGCCGCTGGAAACCATCCACATGCGCGCCGAGGGCATGCTGGAGTTCGACGCGCTGCTCTTCCTGCCCGCCCACGCGCCGTACGACATGCTCATGCGGGGCGCGCGGCGTGGGGTCCAGCTCTACATAAAGCGCGTGTTCATCATGGACGACTGCGAGGCGCTGCTCCCGGAGTACCTTCGTTTCGTCGCCGGCGTCGTGGACGCGGCGGACCTGTCGCTCAACGTCTCCCGTGAGATCCTCCAGCAGGATCGGCAAATCCAGACCATCCGGCGCCGCCTGGTCAAGAAGGTCCTCGGCACGCTGAAGGAGATGCTGGCCAAGGAGCCGGAACGGTACACGGGGTTCTGGCGCGAGTTCGGCCAGGTGGTCAAGGAGGGTCTGGTCAACGACCCGGACAACCGCGCGGCGATCCTCGATGTGGTCCAGTTGGCGTCGACGCACGATCCGGCCAAACCGACCACGCTGCGCGAGTACGTCGAGCGCATGAAGCCCGAGCAGAACGAGATCTATTACCTGGTCGGCGAGCAGCGGTCCACGTTGGCGAGCTCACCGCACCTGGAGGCGTTCGCGGCCAACGGCATCGAGGTGCTGCTCCTGCATGACGCGGTCGACGCGATGTGGGTCGACATGGTCGGCGACTTCGATGGAAAGCGGTTCGCGTCGGCCAGCCGGGGCGAGGTGGACCTCCAGGCGAGCAACGATGAGCCATCGTCCACGGAGGACTTCGCCGCGCTGCTGAACTGGATCGGCACCCGGCTGGACGAAAAGGTCAAGCAGGTACGGCTCAGCTCACGCCTCACCACGTCGGCGGCCTGTCTGGTATCCGACGCGCTCGACGCCTCTCCGGCGCTGGAGAAGCTCTACCGGGCGATGGGGCAAGACCTGCCGAAGGCAAAGCGCATCCTGGAGCTGAACCCGCAGCATCCACTGGTGGACAAGCTCCGCGCGGCCTACGCGGAACGAGGCGACGATGACGGGCTGGCCGAGACCGCGGAGTTCCTGTACGCGATGGCGGTGCTGGCCGAAGGCGGTGAACTCGACGACCCGGCCGGGTTCACCCGGCGGCTGGCCGACCGGATGTCGCAGACCCTCTGATTCGCCGAGCGCGTCGCGTCCCACGGACGGCGTACGCGACCGGGTAGCCCTCCCAGCAGCGGCGGCCCGGCGCCGGATAGCCTGGCGCGCGGCTTCTTCGACGTCAGGAGGTTCCGCATGGGTGGCCAGCGTTACGTCGTCATCGGGGGCGGCATCGTCGGCCTGGCGGTGGCGGCTCGGGTGGCGGCGACCGAACCTGGTGCCCACGTGACCGTACTGGAGAAGGAGCCACGGTGGGCGGCGCACCAGACCGGCCGCAACAGTGGCGTGGTGCACTCCGGGTTGTACTACCGTCCAGGCAGCCACAAGGCAGTCATGTGCCGCAAGGGCGCGGAGTCGATCATCCGGTTCGCGCGTGACGAGGGTGTCGCGGTGCAACGATGCGGCAAGCTTGTCGTCGCCACCGCGCCCGAGCAGTTGCCCCGGTTGCGAGCGCTGGCCGAGCGCGGGCGGAGCAACGGGCTCGCGGTGCGGGAGCTCAATCCGGAAGCGGCGCGCGAGATCGAACCGTACGTGTCGTGTGTGGCCGCGCTGCACGTGCCCGAGACGGGCATCATCGACTATCCGGGCATCTGTGCCGCATTGGTGCGGCGTCTGGAGCACGCCGGCGCGGACCTGCGGCTCGGCACCCGGGTCACCGGCGTGCACCAGCGGGCGGACGCGGCAGTCGTCGAAACCGGCGCCGGCGAGATCCTCGCCGACACCGTGGTGAACTGCGCCGGCCTCTACAGCGACTGGCTGGCGCGCCGGTCCGGCACTCGGCCGAAGGCCAGGATCATCCCGTTTCGCGGCGAGTACTTCGAGTTGCGCGAGGACCGCCGGCACCTGGTCCGCTCGCTCATCTACCCGGTGCCGGATCCGCGGTTCCCGTTTCTCGGGGTTCATCTCACCCGCATGGTCGACGGAGGCGTCCACGCCGGCCCGAACGCGGTGCTGGCGCTCGCGCGCGAGGGGTACGACTGGCGGATCGTGCGACCGCGGGAGCTTACGTCGATCCTCGCCTACCGGGGCTTCTGGCGCCTGGCCGCCGAGAACCTCGCGTCCGGGCTCGACGAGGTCCGCCGGTCGCTGTCCCGGCACCGGTTCGCCGACAGTCTCAGGGCACTGGTGCCCGAGATCCGCGACGACGACCTGCGGCCCAGCGCGGCCGGGGTACGCGCGCAGGCGGTCCGGCCCGACGGCTCACTCGTGGACGACTTCCTGATCGAGCGCGACCGGCGCGTCATCCACGTACTCAACGCGCCGTCACCGGCGGCGACCGCCTCACTTGAGATCGCCGGCCACATCGCCGGCATTCTGTCCAGCCAGGCCGGCTGAACGCTTCGGTGGCTCAAGACCTCGGAATGGACCGGGTCGCTAGTTCTTCGCCGCCGAGTAGATTGCAACCCAGTCGACCTGGAGGTTGACGCTGGACGGCGTGGTCTTGTTCGGACAGTTCTCCCATGTTCCGCCGCACGCGTGAACTTCGGTCTGGATGGCCAGCACCATCTTCGTGGAGTCCGGAACACCCTTTCCCGTTGTCGTCGCCCACACCTTGCCATCCAGGCTGTAGACCAGTTTGCCGGGCGACCAGGTGACTTCGGCGGTGTGCCAGGTGGTGTAGTCGCCGTGCGTCTCCTTGTGGATGTTGTCCTTGTTGATGGTGTGCAGCGACGCCGATGTCATAGTCCGGTCACCGCCGTTGTCCTCGGCGAAGTCGATCTCCGGCCAGTAGGCGTCGTTCTGTGGCCAGAGCAGGATCGCGTAGGCGACGCCCCATCCCTTGTCCATCCGGAACCTGACATCGAACTTGCCGTAGGTCTGGCTGAATGACACCACGTTGGAGATGCCGCCGGTGGTGAAGACCCCTTTTGAGCGCTTCGCGTTGATTGTCAGCATGCCATCGCCGACGCTGACCCGCGACGATTTGAACTTCGCCGTATTGCCGCGCGGCTGCCCGTTGTAGGCCACCCACTTCTTGCTGAGCTTGGTCCCCGTGAAGTCATCGAAGAAGGTCTGATGCCAGCCCGGGATGTCACCCTTGGGCATCGGAACTCCGGAGGGATCGTTGGGCCCGGCCGACAGCGACGCTCCCGACGCGGGTCCCCCGGAGGCCTGCCCGGACGCTCCAACGGTCACCGTCACGGTAGGCCCCGGTACCGGCTGCAGGGCGGTAATGGTGTGCGACACCACCCGATAGCTCATCCCGACGACGCCAATCACGATCAGGACGATCACCGCGGTGCCCAGTCGGCCGTCGATGATGCGCTTGCGTACCGGTGGTTCCAGAACGTCTTCCACCGGACCGCGCAGCTTGCTGACCTCGGCGGGGCGGGCTCGCCCGGGCACCACCGTCGGCTGCGACGTATCCGCCGGCGGCGTCGCCTGGGACGGTGTGCTCGGTGGTGTTGGCTGCATCCTGGCCCCTCATCCAATCGCGGAGTGGACACCGAACGTGCACCCGGGCCGGGATCCACGGACCGGATTTTAGGTGTCGTGCTCAGTGTCCAGCAAGGAAAGCGAGCCCATCCATTTTCCACTAAGTGGACATATGTGGAATGGATGCTCCCGCATCTGGACAGATCGGCACTCTTGGCGGATACGAGAGGCGATTGGACATCCAGTCGCGCCGAACGTCCGCGATACATCGGCGACCGGCCGAATCCGGCAGCCGTCGCCGTCACACGCCGCCGAGCGCGCCGTTATCATCCGTTGAGCTTCACCTTGGGGGCGCGGCGCGAGGCGAATTCCACACCGGATCTGGGCGCTGTGTGGCCAACCTCGCAGGTTGCACCGCGGTCGATACCGACACCATGAGGGAGACGCAACGTGAATGAACGCGGCCCGGCCACCGGGATCGCAGTCATCGGAGCCGGGTACTGGGGACCAAATCTGGTGCGCAACGCGCAGGCCACTCCCGGCCTCCGGCTGGAGTACGTGTGCGATCTCGACGTCGATCGAGCACGCCGGGTGCTCGGCGACTACTCGACGGTGCGCGTGTCCGGCTCGATTGACGAGGTACTGGACGATCCCGCGGTACACGCCGTCGCGATCGCGACGCCGACCGCCACCCATCAGCCACTCGCCATGAAGGCGCTCACGGCCGGCAAGCACGTGCTCATCGAGAAACCGCTGGCCATCTCGTACGAACAGGGGCGGGAACTGGTCGAGGCCGCGGAATCGCATCGCCGGGTACTCATGCTCGACCACACCTACGTCTACACCTCAGCCGTGGCACGCATTCGGGAGCTGCTGCGCGGTGGCGAGCTCGGCGACCTGCAGTACCTCGACTCGGTACGCATCAACCTCGGGCTGATCCAGCCGGATGTCGACGTGCTCTGGGATCTCGCGCCGCACGATATCTCAATCTTCGAGTCCATCCTTCCGGATGACGTCTGGCCGGTGTCGGTCGCCGCGCACGGCTCCGACCCGGTCGGCGCCGATCGTGCCTGTGTCGCACATCTGACTATCCGGCTGTCCAACGACGCCCTCGCGCATATCCACGTCAACTGGCTGTCCCCCACCAAGATCCGCACGATGGTCGTCGGTGGCTCGCGGCGCACGGTCGTCTGGGACGACCTCAATCCCTCGCAGCGGCTGTCCATTCACGACCGTGGGGTGGAGGCCGTCGAGGCGACCAAGGTCGGTCCGGACACGCGCGGCCGCACCATCGTGTCCTACCGCACCGGCGACACCGTCGCCCCCGCGCTCGCCAATACCGAGGCCCTGCGATCGGTCATGGTCGAGTTTGCCGATTCCATCGCCGAGAACCGGGCACCGCTGACCGACGGCTGGGCCGGCCTTCGTGTGCTCGCGATTCTCGAAGCGGCCTCGATGAGCCTTGCCAAGGACGGCATGCCGATGCCGATCCGAGAGATCACTGGTGCCCCGACCCGCGCGCTCCGGCGCGACCTGGATGGGCTCCACAATGAGTTCCCCATCGAACAGTCGCGGCGCGGCCGCGGAGAGGTGACCGTGTGAGCATCAACAACGGGGCCGCGCAGCCGGTGGCCGGCCAGCGCATCCTGGTCACCGGCGGGGCCGGCACCATCGGATCGGCACTCGTCGACCAGCTCGTGGAGGCAGGTGCGGGTGAGGTCGTCGTGCTCGACACCATGGTTCGCGGGCGCCCGGAGAATCTGGCCCGGGCCAAGGCGGCCGCCGGCGACCGGCTGTCGATCGTCGTCGGCGACATCAACGACCGCGCGCTCGTCAACCAGCTCGCCACCGGTACCGATCTGATCTTCCACCTGGCGGCACTGCGCATCACGCAATGCGCCGAACAACCTCGTCTGGCGCTGGAGAGCCTCGTCGACGGCACGTTCACCGTCATCGAGGCAGCCGTCGCCGCCGGCGTCAAGAAGATCATCGCGTCGTCCTCGGCCTCGGTGTATGGCCTGGCCGAGTCCTTCCCGACGACCGAACGCCACCATCCGTACAACAACGACACGTTCTACGGCGCCGCGAAGGCCTTCAACGAGGGCATGCTGCGCAGCTTCCACGCCATGAACGGGCTCGATTACGTCGCCCTGCGGTACTTCAACGTCTACGGTCCCCGGATGGATGCCTACGGCGTCTACACCGAGGTGCTGATCCGCTGGATGGAGCGCATCGCGCGCGGCGAGCGCCCGCTGATCTTCGGAGACGGCGCCCAGACGATGGACTTCGTGCACGTGCACGACATCGCCCGCGCGAACATCCTGGCGGCGCGCGCCGACGTCACCGACACCGTCTACAACATTGCCAGCAATACCGAGACCAGCCTGCTCGACCTGGCCTCGGCGCTGCTGGCCGCCATGGGTTCCGACCTGTCACCCGAGTTCGGACCGGCCCGCGCGGTCAATGGCGTCACCCGCCGCCTCGCCGACATCTCGGCCGCGGCGCGCGACCTGGGCTGGCAGCCTCGCATCGGCCTCGATGACGGCCTGCGCGGGCTGGTCGAGTGGTGGACGTCCGAGGTCGCGGTGGGGGCGAACGCGTGATTCCCGTCATGAGGCCGCTGCTCGGCGACGAGGAAGCGGCGGCGGTGGTCGAGGTGATCCGGTCGGGCTGGGTGGCCCAGGGGCCGCGGGTGGCCGAGTTCGAGCGGGCGTTCGCGGCCTCGGTCGGTGCCGCGCACGGGGTGGCGGTTTCGTCATGCACGACCGGGCTGCACCTGATGCTGCACCTGCTCGGGATCGGTCCCGGCGACGAAGTGATCGTCCCGTCGTTCTCGTTCATCGCCACCGCCAACGCGGTCCGGTATTGCGGCGCTACGCCGATCTTCGCCGACGTCAGCGCCGAGTCGGGCAACCTGGCCCCCGGATCCGTGGCCGCCGCCCTGACCTCCCGCACCCGGGCCGTCCTCGCGGTCCACCAGGGCGGTCAGCCGGCGGACATCGACGCGCTGCGGGCCGTTTGCGATGGCGTGCCGGTACTCGAGGACGCGGCCTGCGCCGCCGGCTCCACCGCTGGCGGCCGTCCGGTCGGCGCCGGCGCGCTGCTCGCCGCCTGGTCGTTCCATCCCCGCAAGCTGCTGACCACCGGCGAAGGTGGCATGATCACCACAGACGATCCGGACCGGGCGGCTCGCCTCCGGCAGTTGCGTGAGCACGGCATGACCGTCTCCGCAGCGGACCGGCACGCGGCCGGCGGCGTCGTCCTGGAGAGCTACGCCGAGACCGCCTTCAACTACCGCATGACAGATCTCCAGGCCGCGATGGGGCTGGTACAGCTCGGCCGGCTGCCCGGCATCGTGGCCCGGCGCCGCGAGATCGCCTCCCGGTACTACGACCTGCTGGATGGGCTGCCGGTACGGCCGGTCCGCGACCCTTCGTACGGCACCAGCAACCACCAGTCGTTCTGGGTGGAACTGCCGGACAGCGCGCCGCCCTTGGTCGATGTGCTACGCCACCTGGCCGCCTGCGGTGTCTCGGCACGGCGCGGCATCATGGCCGCCCATCTGGAACCCGCGTACGCCGGGCATCCGCACGGACCGCTGCCGGTCACCGAGCACCTCACCGCCCGTACCCTGATCCTGCCCGTACACCACGACCTCACCGATGTCGAGCAGAAGACGGTCGTCGACGCACTCGCCGCGGCCCTCTCGGTCAAGCCCGACCGGCTCTAGGAGACACATGTCTGGCAACATCCCACTGGTGGACTTGGGCGCCGCTCACGCACAGGTCGCCGCCGACGTCGCCGACGGCTGGGCGCGGGTGCTCGCGACGACCGCCTTCGTGGGCGGGCCGCAAGTCGCCGAATTCGAGGCGGCATACGCCGACTACGTCGGCGTCGCTCACTGCGTCGGTGTCGGCAACGGCACCGACGCGATCGAGCTCGCGCTGCGGGCGCTCGATATCGGGCCCGGCGACGAGGTCATCCTTCCCGCCAACACCTTCATCGCCACCGCGGAGGCGGTGGCCCGCGCCGGTGCCACCCCGGTTCTCGCCGACTGCCGGCCGGACACCGCTCTACTGGACATCGAATCCGCCGTCGCCGCCGTCACGGCACGGACCCGGGCCGTTCTTCCGGTCCACCTCTACGGCCAGGCCGCCGACGTGGAGCGGCCTCCGCGCTGCCCTGCCCGAGTCGGTCGCGATCGTCGAGGACGCCGCGCAGTCGCAGGGCGCCCGCCGCGACGGCCGGCCCGCCGGCTCACTCGGCACCATCGGCGGGGACCAGCTTCTACCCGGGCAAGAATCTCGGCGCCTACGGCGACGCCGGAGCCGTCCTCACCGACGACGCGGACCTCGCCGCCCGGGTCCGCCTGCTCGGCGACCACGGCGCGCCGCGCAAGTACGAGCATCCCTCGCTCGGATTCAACAGCCGGCTCGATACGTTGCAGGCTGTCGTTCTCTCGGCGCAAGTTGCGGCGGCTGGACGCGTCGAACGAGGCCCGCCGGGCCGCCGCCGCCCGCTACGACGCGCTGCTCGGTGTTCTGCCGCAGGTCATCCGCCCGCGGTCGACGCCCGGCAACGTGCCGGTCTGGCACCTCTACGTCGTCCAGGTACCCGATCGCGACCGGGTTCTGGCCTCGCTCACCAGCGAGGGCATCGGCGCCGGGATCCACTACCCGACACCGCTGCACATGACCGGCGCGTTCGACGATTTGGGCAAGGCGGGCGACTTCCCGGTGGCCGAGGCGTTGAGCGAGCGCATCCTGTCGCCTCCGCTGTTCCCGGAGATCACCGAAGCCCAGCAGGAACGCGTCGTCGCCGCACTGGGCGGGCGCTGAGGTGACGGGCACGCCGGGCGTGTTCGTCCACCCGCAGGGTCTCTGCGAGAGCGCCCGGGTGGGAGCGGGCACACGCATCTGGGCATTCGCCCACGTGCTGAACGGCGCCCGGGTCGGTCGCGACTGCAACATCTGCGACTGCGCGTTCGTCGAAGACCGGCGCGGCCCTCGGCGACCGGGTCACGGTCAAGAACGGCACCCTCGTCTTCGCCGGAGTCACCTGCGAGGACGACGTCTTCCTCGGTCCCAATGTGCTGTTCACCAACGATCTGCGCCCGCGAGCGGCGATCAAGCGATCGCCCGCCGAACTGCAGCCCACGATGGTGCGCCGGGGCGCGAGCCTGGGCGCCGGCACGGTGGTGGTGTGCGGCGTCGAGATCGGGGCGAACGCGTTCGCCGCGGCCGGATCGGTCATCACTCGCGACGTCCCGCCGCATGCGTTCGTCGCCGGCAATCCGGCTCGGATCAAGGGCTGGGTATGTGCCTGCGGCGAGCGCCTCGACCCGGATCTGATCTGCGGCGCGTGCGGCGCCGGCCACGTCACGGCCGCGACCGGCGGCCTGAGCACGGCCGACACCAGCACGGGTGCCACCGGCAAGGTGGACAACGCTACGAAGGTGACGACATGACCGGCAGCCCGATCACGACGGTACTGGCCGCGGACAACCGGTTCAGCCGGCCCTTGGCGACCACGGTGCACTCGATCGTGTCGCACCTGACCCCGGGTCGCGCACTCCGCCTGTACCTGTGCGACATGGGCATCACCGAACCGAACCGCGAGAAGATCGCCGCGGCGGGCGCCCATCCCGATGTCGAGATCACCTGGATCTCGTCGTTGATGGAGAAGGTCGCGCACCTGCCCCAGACCTGGCCGGGCATCACTCGCGCCGCCTACGCCCGCCTGCTCATCCCCGCTCTGCTCCCCGACGACGCGGACCGCGCACTCTATCTGGACTGCGATCTGATCACGCGACGGTGCATCGGTGACCTGTACGACGTCGAGATCGGCGACTACGCGGCCATGGGTGTGGCCGACGCGTGCTCACCCTTCGTCTCGTCGCCGTACGGTGTCCCGTACTGGGCTCGGTACGGCCGGCGCGCGGACGAGGTCAACTTCAACTCTGGCGTTCTGTTGATGAACCTCAAGGCATGGCGCGCCGAGGACGTCACCGCGGCGGCGTTCGCCTACCTGACGGACGGACGCCACCAGATCATGGTGGATCAGGAAGCCATCAACGCCGTGCTGCCCGGCCGCATCGGTCTGCTCGATCCTCGGTGGAACCAGCAGACCGAGCATTTCCTGCCGCAGTTCCAGTCGACGCTGGCGTACGATGCGGAGACCCTGGCGAAGCTGCTCGACGATCCGTGGATCGTGCACTTCACCACCGGTACCAAGGCGTGGACGTACGGCTGCGGCCACCAGTTCCGCGACGAGTGGTTCGCGGCTCTGGACGAGACGCCCTACCGTGGCTGGCGGCCGACACGCGGGGCGCACCTGGTCGAGTACGGCGGCCGGAAGTTGCGCGCCGCCCGCAATCGCCTGGCCGCGTCGAAATCGACGTGACGATGACACCGACCGGACTGAAGCCGAACCGGTCGGCCCCGCAATGGGAGGCCGAATGTCGACGGTAAGCGTGATAGTGCCGTGCTACAAGTACGGCGCCTACGTCACCGACTGTGTCACCAGCCTGCTCACGAACACCGAGGTCGACCTGGACATTTTGGTGATCGACGACGCGTCTCCGGATGACTCATGGTCGGTCGTCGCGGATCTGCCCAAGCGCGACTCACGCATCAGGGTGCAGCGAAACGAGCACAATCGCGGGCTCATCCCCACCGCGAACACGGCGGTCATGGAGACGACCGCCGACTATGTCGTGCTGCTGTCAGCCGACGATGCCCACGCCCCTGGATGGCTCGACCGCGGCGTCGGATTCCTGGAGCGCAACCCGGAAGCGGTGCTGGCGTACGGACCTACCCGCCGGTTCTCCGGAGCGCTGCCGTCGACGGACCAGACCAGGGCCGTCAAGCCGGTCGTCCACCGCGGACGAGACTGGATCGCCCACCTGTGCGCCCAGGGCTCTCCGGCCCTCTTCTCACCCGAGGCGATCGTGCGTACATCCACCCATCACGCCGTCGGTGGTTACCGCGCGGACCTGCCCTACAGCTCGGACATGGAGATGTGGCTACGGCTGGCCACGGTCGGCGATGTCATCTTCGTCGGTGGACCGGTCGCCGCCTACTACCGGGTCAGCGCGGCGAGCATGTCAAGCACTGCCAACGTCAACCTCCTCAGCGACCCCACCTTCCGCTTGGATGCCTTCACCGCGTGGCATGAGTTCGCCGACGGCCGCCTTTCCGGCCATGACGAGTTGCTGGGCCAGGCCAAGCGCGCATTGGCACAGCGTGCAATGCGCCAGGCCTCGGTAGCACTGTTCGAGGATCCGCGCAGCGAGGACGTGGACAGCCTGTGCGCATTCGCACTGGACTGCGATCCGGCCGTCGCCGGCCGGGTCGATCGGCTGCGATCGCTGCGATCGCGTACCTGGGCCCGGCGGGTTCTGAGGGGGATGCGACCGGTATCGCGGACCGGGTTTCGGGCGTACCGGGCGGTCGACGAGTTCCGGTACCGCATGCGAGCCCGCTGAGCACAAAGACCCCCGCCGCCGGAAGAAGGCCCGATCGTGAGAATGCAAGCACTCCGGGACGCCGTGAGCCGCTACGAGTCCGCTCAGCGCGTGTATCGCTCTGTACATGCCGGCGCCGTACGCGGTCGCCTGAACGCCGAACGATGGGCGCTGGCGGCCCGGTCCAGGGCCACCGCGTCTCCGCCGAGGTGTGGCCGGATCCTCGCCTATCACTCCATCGGCACGCCGCAGTGGGGCATCAATGACGTCTCACCCCGGGACTTCGAGCGGCACCTGCAAGTCGCCATCGATGACGGGTGGAGCTTCGCCACCCCGGCCCAGGTGCTCGCCGAGCCGGACAAGCCGCAACTCGCGCTGACCTTCGACGACGGCGCCATCAGCGTCCTGACGCACGCCGTACCGGTGCTGCGCCACCACGGCGTTCCCGCTACCGCGTTCGTGGTAACCGGATGGGCCGACGGCAATCACCCGTTCGGGCATCGATATCTGCTCGACTGGCACGGTGTGAGCAGTCTGGGTGACGCCGGCATGACGCTGGCCAGCCACTCCGTGACCCACCCGGACTTCGGGCGGCTGGATCCCGGCGAGACACGCCGGGAACTGGAGGTGTCCCGCGAGCGGATGCGGCAGCTACTCGGCATCGAGACCGATGAGTTCGCCATCCCTCTGGGCCAGTCGGGGAACTGGCCACAGGCCGCGAGCCTGGCGGCGCGCGAGGCCGGTTACACGACTGTGTACGCCCAATCGGTCGATCGCCGCCCGGAGGGCACCATCGCGCGAACCTTCATCACCCGTATCGACCGGCCGGTCTTGTTCCGCGCGGCACTCGCAGGCGCGTACGACAACTGGGAAGAGTGGTACTAGGTGGCGATCATGCCATGCGAGCGTAGGAATAATGTCCGTATAACCACTTAAATATTGTTAGGACCGGAAATTTCCTGATTTGCGTAATAAATAATCGGCGGGCAACCCGGATCCGGGACGTACAGTTGTGGTAATTGTTGGTTACCTAGCGGATCTGGAGCCCTCTTGGCGACGTCCGACACCACTCGCTGCCGCTGCGGTCACCCGGCCGGTGCTCATCACCATTACCGGCCCGGTTCTGAGTGTGTGTCGTGCCCGCCGGGCGGATGCGAGGCATTCCGCCGAGAGGCATGGTGGCAGCGTTTGAACGTGGTCGAGCGCCTGGCAACACGCCTGCTTCGCCGTCCGGCCCGGGGCGCAACCGCGCGACCGGACCGCTAGGCCCCCACGGCTGGGCCGCACCGCTCGGACGATTACCGCTGAACCCCGGGGTCACGTGGCGCGCCGGGCGGCCCTTCTGGTGGCCAGACTGCCGGCCAGGCCGACGGCGGTGGTGAGGGCCTGCGCACAGAGTTCGGCCGGCGTGGTCGGGATGCGCACCCGGTCACCCGATGCACCGACGCGGGCCTTGAGGGCCGAGCCGGACGGACGGATGGACGGTCACCACACCCGGCAGCCCGACGGGATGTCGGTCAACATCAGCGACCCGGTCCCACCGGTCCCACCGGTGCCGCCGCAACGACGGCCGGACGGTCGCCGGTGCCGACCGTCACCTGAACCTCCGGCGGATCCCGGCCGGTTCATCGTGCAGTGGGGGATGCTCAAGTGCCGCGCTAGCATGCGGACAAACCGCGCGTCGTCTGCCGCCCGTGACGAGCACGCGTGGACCGTACGCCGGCGAGATCGCGTGAACGCGCCGGCCAACCGCATTAGCCGGAAGGGTCAGATGACGGCGATCCCTTTGTCCCGCCTGCTGACGATCACGGCGGTCACGGCGCTTGTGTCGATGTCGGCCGCCTGCGGCACCGACCGCGTGCGGGCACAGCCCTCGATCACTCACGTACCGCGGACCGCGTCCTCGGCGACGGAACCAGCGAGCACCGCGCCGTCACCTGCCCGATCTAACGGGTCGGCTCCGAGGCCGGCACCGACCGTGCTGGACGGCCCACCGGCCGCGACCACGAGCGGCTGGGGCACACCCACATTCCAGGAGAACTTCAACGGGACAAGTCTCAACACCGCCATCTGGGGCGTATATGACCACCCGGAGGCAGATCCACCGCGCTCGGCGGCCGCGGTCTCGGTGGCCAACGGCCATATGACGATCACCGGAGGCGTCGATGACACCGGCCATGACGTGTCCGGGGGGATCGGCTCGAACATCAATCTGATGTACGGCCGGTGGGAGGTGCGGTTCAGGGTCGACAAGGGCTCCGGGTACTCCGCCGTCGCGCTGCTCTGGCCACAGCGGGACTCCGACTGGCCGTCAGCCGGCGAGATCGACTTCTCCGAGATCAATCAGGGCAGCCGCAGCATCTCGAACATGTTCGTGCACAACGGGCCAGACAACAGCCAGCGCGACGACACGGTGCGGGTCGACTTCACCAAGTGGCATACGGTCGCGGTCGAGTGGACGCCCAACCACGTCGCGTTCTACCTCGATGGCAAGCGGCAGCACTTCATGGTCACCAGCAAGAACGATCCGCACATGGTGCCCACGATGGAGCCGATGCATCTGGCGCTGCAACTCGACCAGGGGTGTGACGACTGGATTCCGTGCCGCGATTCCAGCACGCCGCCCAAGGTCCGCATGCAGGTCGATTGGGTGAAGATATACGCGCTCGCGCCGTAGCCGAGCCGGCCAGGTAGCCGTGCCCGGGGCAGCTAGACGTCGAACTGATAAACGATCGCGTCGGGCGTCACGAACACCGGCTTCCAGTACGCCGACTGGCTCATCGCCACCCGCAGGTTTGCGAGTTTGCCGTCGGGCAGGTAACCGAAGTAGTTCGCATAATTGGTCATGCTGTTGGTGATCAGCACATAGACCGGAGACTGGAAGCCCGAACAGAATTCGTCGATCTTCTGCATCTCCTGGGGCGTCACCGTCGCGGCCGCCGGCGACAGCACGGAGCCGAACGTAATCGGATCGGCTCCCCCGTTGAAGTCGACGTATCGCCGGGACAGCCTGGTCGGCAGGTTCCCCTCCGCGGCCACGATGATCGAGCCGGCCGGAGCGTTGGCGTACACGTACTGCGCCGCCGCCACCTCATCCGTGCTGAACTGGTCGAAGGTCAACTGGCCGTGTTCGCCCTGGATGCCCACCAGCGCGGCGACGGTGATCGCCAGCGACGCCGAAACGGTGGCCGCGACGGCCGGGACCCGGCGCCACAACCGCACCGCCAGCCGGCAGGCGAGGTAGACGCTCCACGGCGCGGAGAAGAGGTACACCCGGTAGATCACCTCGCCGCCGTACGACTGCTCCAGCAGCATGGCGAATGGTCCGAAGGCAAGCACCGCGGGCAGGGCGACCGGGGCGACGCGGCGACGCTCCGACACCACCGAGATGGCGGCGAGTCCCCAAAGCACCAGCGACAGCAACTGCACCACCGCCGCCGAGAAGACCTGGCCGTGGCTGCTGACGCTGGTCGTCGGGGAGACGCCCTGGGTGCTGTGGAAGAGGTTACGGAAAATGTCGAGACCATCGAAGATGCCATAGTGATCGGCCACCTGATAGTTCGGCAGCAGGTACAGCACGGGGATCGCGACCAGGATCGGCGCCACCTGCCAGGTGCGAATCAGCCCGAGCATGACCAGCGCGATGGCGCTGAGCGCCATCATGTACGGCGATAGCTGGTGGGAGATGACCACGACAGCGTCGATCAGGTACAGGCAACCGAGGGCGATCCACTCGGTACGCCTGCCGACGTATGGAACGGCGGTGAGGCCTTCCTGAAGGCGCTCCCACAACCGGGCCAGCATGCGAGGCCGGACCCGGATCGGGCCGGCCGGCCGTCGCAGCCAGCGGACCATCACCAGAACCCCGCCAAGACACAGGACGTAGACGAACGCTTGCGGCGACAGGTAGTCCTGAGCGACCCAGTTGACGCCGGTGAACACGAAGACGGTGAGGAACGGCAGGCGGCGATCGTTGGTCAGGGTACGCACCACGGCGTACAGCGGAAGGCAGTTGGCCGCGTCGAAGAACAGCGGCCCCCAGGCCGCCAACCGCAGTGTGCTGGCGCCGGAGACGGTGACCAGCGAGGCCACCGCGGCGAAGAAGGTCGGCCAGGCCTGATAGATGTCGGAGTAATTGACGATGTGACCGGTGGTGCGGAACAGGTCGATGACGCCGATGTGCTTATAGGTCCACGCGTACTCCGGCTCGCGCACCAGAATCGGCACCGTGGCATGCATGATGAGCAGCAGGAGTACCAGATTCGCGACAAGGAGCCAGGTGCGGCGCGCGCCCCTCACGATCTCGGCCATGAAGCCACCCACGCACAGCGCCAACCCAGCGAAGAAGGTCGGGTGCATCACCGACAGGAGACCGAATTCGCCGACACCGGCGGTGGTCGACAGGACGAGGCTGGCGATCCAGAGTGCGGTCGCGGTGGCCAGCAGCCCGACCTGGACAACGATTTGCCAGTTCAGCCGGGCCCAGCCGATCCCGGCGATGTGCCCGACCGCCCAGGCGGTCGCGGTGACTCGGTCCCGAGGCCGGCGCGAGCGGGTGGCGCCGGACTCGTCGGTTGAGTGTTCGGCCCGGACCTGCGCAACATCGCGCCAGATCTGCATGACCACCGTGTCGTCGATGCTGCGAAGGGCCGGCAGCAGGTGGGTCTCATCGGCCGGACCGGCAGCACCGTGTACCGGGCTCGCGGACGCGTCTTCGGCAAAGATCCCGTCCGGCAGCCGGATCACCGCCGTCTCGCCCGCCTCGAATTCGGTCGAACCGCTCGATTCGCTCCGGCTCTCGGAGGCCCCGGTTCCGGCGACGCCGTGCTCAGGGTTGGCGTCACCACCTTGATGCGGCAGCCGAACGTTCAGCACATCGCGTCGTGCCGACAAGGGAATCGTGAGGGCACTCGCAGCCACGTTCTCAGTGGCCGAGGCCGCGCCGGCCGCCTCCGGGCCGCCACCGCCGCCGATCGGAGTGGTCTGCGCGGCCACGGTGCCGGGCGAATCGTCGCGGATCGGCTCCATCACCCGCGTCATGCTCATCGGGTCGAACGCGTGCGCTTGCAGCAGCCACTCCGCCCGCAGACGGCGCCGGGCGGCTGCGCGGCGGCCGGTGGCAGTGTTCGCGAGAAAGGCGGGAGCGAGCCCCCACAGCGCAGCGAGCACGGTGATGGCGTCGAGTGCGTAGAACGCGCCAACCGGATACCAGTGTGCGGTCCAGACCATCACGGCAGCGGGGAGGGCGAACACCGACACGCTCAGGACAAGGACCAGAGCCCACGTCACCACGGCCGAACCCAGACGAATCCGACATAGTAGCCCGGATCCGGTGCCGAAGCAGACGAACGTGAGCGTGGCCAGTGTCTTGACCAGCGGCCCGACCGGAAGCGCCAGCAGGATCGGTACGGTGATCGCCAGAGCCAGGCCGGTCCAGGCCAGGACAGCGCCCACCGGTGCCAGCGGTTCCCGGCCCGCCATCCAGGTCAGGAAGCCGTACCGTGCCGGCGAATAGTGCCGGTTTCGCATCACGCCGTCCCGTCCGGCGGGTCCGCGGGTGCCGAGGTGACAGCGGCGTGCCGGGCCGTGCCATGGACAGCCGGTACCGGTTCGTCGTCGTCACTCGCCGGATCGCGGACAACGGAGATGATCTCGGTCGGCGCGTCGGCCTGGCTCATATCGATAATCACGGTCTTCTCGGCGTCGGACCGCTGGGCAGATGGTCCGGCCAGGGCGGCCTCCGGCAGCCTGATTTCGGTTGGCGCGTCCGCGCTGTCGACGGCGGCATGGGCGGCACCAAGCCGGACCTCAGTCGTCGCGTCGGCCAGATCGTCCACCCGGGGTGTCTCATTTGTGGGTGTGGTGTGCCAGTGCCGGGCGACGAACAGCGGGTACAGGATCTGGGTTTCGGCCGCCATCATCTCGGCGTCGCGGTCAAGGTTGAGCACGACGGTCGGATCCGGTACCGAAAGGCGCTGGTAGCGCAACACAATGCCGGGTACCGCGAGAAGCGCGACCGTTGTCTGGGAGATGAGAAAGGTCAAGCCGAACGCCGACACGCCGTATCGCGGCATGATCCAGATTCCACCGCCAATGAAGATGAGGGTTCCGAACGCGTCCAGAATCGTGGTCGGCCATGTCCTCCGGTCGATAAGCGACAGTGCCCCGTAAAGCGAACCCACCCCGACGAACGGCAGACTGAGCGCGATCAACTGCAGGATGACCGTGCCCGAGTCGCGGTACTCGGGGCCGACGACGCCGAGGATCAGACTCGCCCCGAATCCGAGTATCACGGCGCCTCCGCAGGTCACCAACGCGACCATCAGGGCGGCCCGCTTCAGCATGTGCTGCGTGCGCTCCATGTCGTGGACCGCCTCCACAACGAGCGAGAAGACGATGTTCCACAGCAGGGCCATGGTGGCGGTGCAAAACAGCCAGGGAAAGTAGAACACGGCGCTGGCAGCCGCGCCGAGCCGGGCCGCCACGAGCACCGGCGGCAGCATGGTCGCGATGTTTCCGATCACCCCGCTGAGGAACTGGGCGGTGCCGTAGCTCATCAGTTCCTTGCGCGTCGGGAGCAGGCCGCGGTCGTCTCCCATGCGTTCCTTGACCGGGACGAGCTTGCCGAACACGAGCCAGTTGACGACCGCCACGGCGACCACCATGGGGGCCGCCCACGCTCCGATGACCCCGGTGTGCCGTCCGATCACCAGCACGGCTGGCAGCAAGGCCAGACGAGCCGCCGCGACGGCGATGTTCTCCGCCAGCACCCACGGTGCCCGGCGCAGTGCGGTGAGGACGACATCCTGGAGGGCGAAGATTCCGAAGACGAGCACCGTGATGACGAAGATGGCGATCGGCAGGACGCCACGGCCGAGGAAGTGCTTGCCGAATCCCAGCGTCACGAAGCCGAATGAAAGGATGCAGGTGATCGTCAGCACGGCACCGTAACCACGGCGCAGGATCAGGCCGGTACGGCGGCGCGCGACCGGAAGAAACCGGGCGATCATCCCGACCACGCTGATTTGGCCAACGCTTGAGAGCAGGCTGATCGCCGCGACCTCCGCGGACGCTCGGCCGACATCACGCTGGCTGAAAAGGTGGGCCGCGAGCACCCAGAAAGCCAGTCCCAGCGCGGCGCTGCCGATCGTCGAGACCATAAGGGACAGCGCGTTCCTGACCAGCGCACTTGCGCTGAGGCGCCGGCCGATGGCTTTCACCGGGACATCTTACTGTGACCGGTCAGATACGCGAACGGACCTGCGAGCATCCCCCTGAGGTTCGCGCGCAGGAGTTCACGAGGGAAGTCATCGCCCAGTGTGGCCACTCGTGGACCCGCGCCGCCGAGGACATCCCGGGCCGCCCGCGGCGCGAGCGCCAGGAGCTGGAGCAGCCGACGTGGCTCGTGCAGCACCAGGCTGGTGTAGGCCGCGGTCAGCCCGGTGCCGTACCCGGCCAGTTGCGCTCGCAAGCCCGCCCGGTCCGGCCGGTGGAAATGCCGCGTCAAGGCAGCCGGATGGTACGCGACCGTGCCACCGGCCAGCATTACCTTCATCAGCGCCAGCGTGTCCTCACCGCCCCTGGCCCGGGTTCCCGCACCGAGCGCGGTGTCGAAGCCACCCACCGGCTCGATCACTCCGGGACGGGTCACCAGATTCGCACCGGCACCGAACGGGGGCAGCGGATACAACGGGCTCTGCTGGCGCCAGGTACGCGGCGAGAAGACCGCCGGCGTGAACCCGCGACCCTTGGAGTGCCCGCCGAACTCCTCGAACCACACCTGCGCGGCGGTATCGAGTACGGCCGGGACCACGGCTCCGGAGACCACGTCGGCCGCTGGATGGTTCAGCAAGGCCGTGGCCACTTCGGACAGCCAGTACACGTCGGCGACCTCGTCGTCATCGATCCAGGCGATGATCTGGCCGGGCGCTGCGGCCAGCGCGGCGTTCCGGGCCCGGGACAGACCGGGACGGCGGACCCGCAGCGTCTCGACGTCCACCGGCTCCATGCGGGAATCACCGGCATAGCGGCGCAATACTGCGGGTGCGGTTGCGCCTTCGGAAGAATTGTCGGATATCAGGATCCGGAATCGCCGGTACTCCTGGTCGAGAAGGCTCCCCACGCAGCGGGCGAGTGCCTCCGGCCGGTCCCGGGTACACACCACCACCGTGATCTCCGGACCGGTGCTCGCGACATCGTTACGCCGGGTACGGCGAGCATCGGCATCGGGCACCGTGATGCCATTAAGCGGGACTTGCAGGCGATCGGCTGGCACGCCGAGACGATCAGCGATGGTGTCGCCCAGCGTTTCGGTGACCGCTGCCGCGAGCCGCGCGCGCGACACGCCAGTACCACCCATGGGCAGTGTGACAACGCCGATCGGCGTCCGGTCCAGCCGGACCAGCAGCCATAGCGACTCAGCGGTCCGCCCCTGGCCGTCGAGAGCAGGCACATCGGGCATCGGATCGGTGAGTTCGAGGTCGGACACCCGTGCGCGCGTACACGCCCGCGTCATGCCCGCCGGCCGGCCGGATGCGTCTTCGAACCGACCGATCGCCGGATGGGTTCAGCCACCACGCCATGGCCGGCCGGATGTGAATGGAGAGCCGGGATGTCGTCGGTGATCGCATCAGCGGCCGGAACCTGCGGGTACGACCTGCGATGGTGTATCAGCTCAAGACCAGCGCCGAAAACAGCCCCGAACGCGCCGATCATGAGGACCATGGCCCGCAACGCGTGGACCGCGCCGTGACCGTGCAGCGCGTCGGAGAAGCCCGTGGCCACGCTGCGTGGCACTACTTTACGCATGTAGTTGCGTTCGACGAGAAACGCCGCCCGGTCGCCGGTGACACGCGCCAGTTCCACCTTGCCCCGGCCCTCGTGATAGCAGCGATTGACCACCGATCGGAAGGTCGCGCGTTCGGCGGGCACCATGTGGTCGACAACGGCGTCCGGTACGAATACCCAACGGCCCGAACTCACCCGGCTCATCCGCAGGCAAAGGTCGGTGTCCTCAGGCCGGGAGCGGTCACCGGTCTTGCCGAACCCCAGGCGGAACCCGCCCGCCGCGTCAAAGACGTCCCGTCGCATCGCCATGCTGGCCGACCACACGTTACGGACCGTGGTGCACTCGCTGTCAGACTTCGACGTGCCTACCACCGCCCACAGCAGTTCGTCGGGAAACCAGGCCGGGCGTGCGGCCTCCCACTGTGGGATGATCCGGCTGCCGGTGCCGATGACCGTGGGATCGGACAGCGGCGCCGTCATCGCCGCCAGCCAGCCCGGACGGGCGCACGCGTCGTCGTCCAGCAGGGCGATCACCGGCGTCCGCGTATGCAGGATTCCGGTGTTGCGGTTTCCCGAAACTCCGGCCTGCAACGCATTCGCGATGATGGTCACATGCGGCCACTGCCGACGGGCACGCTCCAGCAACTGCTCGTTGCGGTCCACGACCACGACAACCTCGGCGGGTGGAGGGTCCTGTCCGAGCACGGACTCCACCGCCGCGATCAGTTGTGGCCAGCGTCGTGGCGAGTGGCACGGAATGACGACGCTGACGTCCCTGCTCGGCTGGCTACCCATAAGACGCCAGACTTGACTGCACGTATCCGATTCCGGCCGCGAATACGCCCAGGATGATGAAGCCGGCGGCGGTCAGGCCACCAAGGTCGCCCCGCAGACCCCGACCCAGTTCCCGCAGCACCGCCCTCGGCAGCACCGACCGGACGTAGGCACGCTCGCTCAGCAACGCGTCATCTGCGCCAACGAGCCGCGACACCCGCGCCTTGGATCGGCCCTCACCGAGGCAGCGGCGCAAGAAGTAACGGCGCTTGACCCGATCCTGCGTGACCCGGTGCGCCACGCTGATATGCGGTAGGTACGTGATCACGGCCTTCGGACGCTTCTGGCGCAGGCGAATGCACAGCTCCGTCTCCTCGCAGCCGGTCGGGGCCACGCCCACCCGCCCCACGTCGCTCGAGAAGGCTCCGGCCAGGTCGAACGCCTCGCGGCGGAATGCCATGGCAGCACCGATGACGTTGCGGACCGCGGTCGTCTCGGTCGGCAGGCCACGGTACGAGCAGCCGACCACCCAGTCGAATTCGGGCGGGAACCATCGGGGGCGTTCGCCACCCGGCCACTGCGGGACAGCCGCCGTTCCCACGCCCCACACGTCCGGTTCGGCGAGGGTGGCCGCGATGCCGCGCAGCCAGCCTTCCCCGGCGACGGCGTCATCATCGAGGAATGCGATGATCTGGCCCCGGCTCGCCGTGATCGCGGTGTTGCGAGCACCGGACAGACCGCGCTCACCGGTGCTGGCGACGACGCGAGCACGCGGCGTGCCCGCGAACGTGTGAGTCGCAAGATCAAGCAGCTCGTTGTTGTGGTCGATGATCACCAAGCACTCGTCATCCGGCCGCAGCTGAGCTAGCACGGAGGCCACCGACGCCTGCAGATCCTGCCACCGCTTGGTGGAGTACGCGCAGATCGCGACACTGACCGATGCCACCGGCGTCGGTACGTCGTGGCTGTTCTTCTGGGCAGGGATGGCTGTCTGCATCTTCTCCATCTCAACCCGCCGTAGCGGTTACATCGGATACTTGTGCCTGCGCCGAGAGCCGGCGGATCACCCGTCGACTGGCAAAATACCGCCACGGGCCTTGAAGCATTCCCCGGGATTCCGCGCCGGACAACTCATCCGGATATTCGTCCATCCTGCGGTGCGCCGAACGGTGGACCACTAGCTGGACGGCGCGAGTCGCGTAGTGGCCGAGGCCGATCACATGGCGCCAGTCGTCGAGGATCAGGGCGCAGAGCATGGCGGTGTATCCGACCCCGTACCCGCGCAGCTGGCGCATCAATTCGGGCAGCGTGCGCCGGTGGGTGTGGAAGACGAACACGGCCGGGTCGAGGACCAAGGTGTGCCCGGCGTACAGGAATCGGCTCAGCAGCAGCAGGTCCTCCCCGCCGGCGGATGGCAAGCCGGCGCCGAGAGCCTGGTCGAAACCGCCAAGGGCACGAAGGATATCCGTCCGGAATGCCACATTCGCTGACATGCCATATTTGCCGCTGTAAACGAAGGCGATTTCGTCGGCGGTGCCGGCGCGGCGGGCGGTGACCTGGAACCGGGACCGCCGCAGGCCGCCCAGGAACCGGCCACGCCAGGCGCCGTCATTGGCGTACAGGATGGTCTCGTATTGCTGGCTAACCTTGCTGCCGGAGCGTTCGAACCAGACCTGCGCCGGAGTCTCCAACTCCTTGGGCAGCACCGGACCCGTCACACAATCAGCGGACGGCTCCAACACAAACCGGGCCCCGACCGCCCGCAACCACCCCGGCTCGACCTCGACATCATCATCGATAAACGCCACCACCGGCCCAGCCGCCGACGCCACCCCACGATTACGCGCCGCCGAACTGCCGGGACACGGCTCAACCACCACAGACACCCGCGAGTCCCCACACAACCGGCCCCGCAACTCCACCCGCTCCACCGAATCAACCGGCCGGTTATCAACCACAATCACCTCAAACGCCGGATAAGACTGCGCCACCAGCGACTCCACACAACGCTCAAGCAAATCCACCCGCTCAAACGTCGACGGCACCACCACACTCACCAACGGCAGCAAACCCTCATCAACCACCGGCTCGGCAACCCCAGAAGACCAACCCCCACCCAAACCCGCGACCAGCACCTCACCCAACTCAACCGCGGAAACCACACGCCCCTCAAACGGCACCTCAACATGCCCCACCGGACGCCCACCCCGAAACGCCACCACCCACGCACCCACATAAGGCACACCATCACCACGAAACGGCGACAACTCCGGCAACGGCCCATCCACATCAACCCGCACCACCCGAATCGGACCGGGACCGGCACTCGTTCCGGGCGTGGTCATCGCGCGTCGGGGACGGCACCGGCCATGGCCGGCTCGGGCGGCGTACTCGAGACGTTACGGCCTGCCCGCCGCGCGTCTCGGTTGCTCGCCACGAACGCCAGCGGGCCACGAACGAGGCCAAGAAACTCCGCACCCGCCAGTGCCGCGGGCACCGCCGGGTCGGCATCGCCCACCGACCTCGTCGCGGCACGCCAGCGACCCCGGAACTTCCGCGCGAGCAGGCGTACGGCCTGGGCGAAATACCAGGCCAGGCCTGCGACGTGGGCACGGTCGCGCCGGGCCGACGCGGCCAGCATCGCGGTGTACCCGGTGCCGTAGCCGAGCAACTGGTGACGGAGTTCGGGCAGCGTGCGCCGGTGGGTGTGGAAGACGTACGCGCCCGGATCGAAGGTGATCTGGCATCCGGCGTGCAGCAACGCCACGAAGAGCATGTGGTCCTCGCCGGACATCGTCCGGGTACCCGCGCCAAGCGCGGAGTCGAAACCGCCGACCCGGCGCAGCACGTCCGTACGAACGGCCAAGCTCGCGCCGACGCCGATCTTCCCAGACCGGTACAGCAGGAATGTTTCGTCGGGAGCACCAGTGCGACGAGCGGTGACCTGGAACCGGGACCGCCGCAGGCCGCCCAGGAACCGGCCACGCCAAGCGCCGTCGTTGACGAACTGCACGCGCTCGTAGCGCTGTTCCATGTGCCCGCCGGAGCGTTCGAACCAGACCTGCGCCGGAGTCTCCAACTCCTTGGGCAGCACCGGACCCGTCACACAATCAGCGGACGGCTCCAACACAAACCGGGCCCCGACCGCCCGCAACCACCCCGGCTCGACCTCGACATCATCATCGATAAACGCCACCACCGGCCCAGCCGCCGACGCCACCCCACGATTACGCGCCGCGGAAATGCCGGGACACGGCTCAACCACCACAGACACCCGCGAGTCCCCACACAACCGGCCCCGCAACTCCACCCGCTCCACCGAATCAACCGGCCGGTTATCAACCACAATCACCTCAAACGCCGGATAAGACTGCGCCACCAGCGACTCCACACAACGCTCAAGCAAATCCACCCGCTCAAACGTCGACGGCACCACCACACTCACCAACGGCAGCAAACCCTCATCAACCACCGGCTCGGCAACCCCAGAAGACCAACCCCCACCCAAACCCGCGACCAGCACCTCACCCAACTCAACCGCGGAAACCACACGCCCCTCAAACGGCACCTCAACATGCCCCACCGGACGCCCACCCCGAAACGCCACCACCCACGCACCCACATAAGGCACACCATCACCACGAAACGGCGACAACTCCGGCAACGGCCCATCCACATCAACCCGCACCACCCGAATCGGACCGGTCGCGCGTTCCGGCGCGAGGGTGGGCTGAGTGCGGCTCATTAACCTTCTCCGGACACCACGAGGGAGGGCGAGGGTGCGGGCTCATCCAGGTGAGACGGCACCGGCGCCACTTCGAGGCGGCCGGCTTCGATGGCGCGCTTACGACGCCATTCACGCATGATGGTACGTGACACGCGGCGACCGTCCCGGATCGCGTTGAGGTTGCTGACGCCGTGCAGCCGGGCCGACTCCACGCTGGGGACCTCGGCGACCTTCAATTCCAGGGCCGCCACCCGGACGTTGATCAGCGTCTCGATCTCGAAACCGTCGCCGTAAAGCATCTGGCCGTTGGCGCCGATCGGCGCGTTCATGTCAGGAAGGTCGAGGTAGGGAACCACCCAGCGCCAGAACGCGTTGTAGCCATAGCACAAGTCGGTGTATGCCGTTCCGAACAGGCGGTTCACCGTGAAGTTCAGGCCCGCGTTGCCCAACCGGCGGATCCGCGTGATGTCCTCGCTGTCGCCACCCTTGGCGAATCGGGAACCCTTCGCGAAATCCGCGCCCGCTACCAGCGCGTCGACGAAGCGAGGGATCTCCGCCGGATCGGTGGACCCATCCGCGTCGATCATGACGATGATGTCGGAGGTGCACTTGGCGAACCCGCAGACCAGCGCGTTGCCTTTGCCCTTGCGGGTTTGATGGATCACGTCAATGTCTGGCATCAGTTCCCGGGCGCGCTCCACCGTGCGGTCGGTCGATCCACCATCGACCAATACGACCTGATCAACACGCGGAAGCCGGGCGAAGACGTGCGGCAGATTCCGTTCCTCGTTAAGGCTGGGAACAACGATGCTCACGGTAGGACCTGGCCTGCCGTGGTTGTTCACAGTCGACGATGCCTCCACGCACTTCCTCCGTCATCTGTAGCCATCACACCGGGTGGCGCGGCATTGCGAACGTAGCAGTTCGTATCGATTTGTCGGACTCAACCGTACGGCCACGCCGGACTCATAGCAACGACCGCCGCCGTCGCCATTTGGTCGCGGCGAGATCGGCCAGCGGTGTTAACCATGCATTCCTATCGAAAGGACACGTACGCCGCCGCGAGGTAAGTCTGATACCGGACAGCCGGGCCGGAGACATTTCGCAAAAGATTTGCCCTGATTTAACCCGCCAGGGCGACAACTTCCTTACCGCGGCGCACCCGAAAGGTGCAGCATCCATTGTGGCAGCACGATTTGTTGCCGGTACACCGGGCACCACATCGGCTGGTTTAGCTGGCACGCCGTCGGCCGTGGGGATTTCGATTTACGGATGGATCGGTGAATTAATCGGCCGTCCGTGATTTGGAATCGGCCGAACGGACCATCGCGTCTCGGCACGGACGGGTGTGACCAAAATCCTGCGGCGATGAATGGCGGTCATCGGGAGACCAGACCAGTCCCGCCAATTTGGACAGTGCCGGTCCGAAGTGCTGCGTCAAATGCCGCGGTAAGGCGTCACCGCAACGGCCGGAGGCATTGCGGGTGTATTCAGTGAAACGACGGAAGGCCAAGCCAGCGGCGACCGCCATCGGCCTTTTCCGGCCCCCGTGCCGTCACCGACCGCACCGCTGGATACCGGTCGCGTACCGCCTTGGCAAACCGGTCGGTGAGCGTGCGGTCGGAGGCCGGGCAGTGCTGGCAGGCTCCGATCAGCCGCACCTGAACCTCACCGTCACTGACGGACATCAGCCGGACATCGCCGCCGTGGGACCGAACGTACGCACCGACCTCCCCGCCGATGACGTCGAGAACGATGTTTCGAAGCGCTTCGTCCGGGTCGTCGGCCTCAGCCGGATGCCACTGCTCAGGTGATGCCAGGGCGCGCTGCAACGCGGTACGGACTCGTGCACCCTCCTGGCGCCACTGGCGGCCAGGCGCCAGCCGGGTGCGTACCGCGGAGGGCTCAACGGACACCGACGCGAGCGTCCCGTCGCTCAGCAGCGTCCGCATGCTGTCCGGAAGGTCGGCAACCGGCCCGGCGAACGGGAACGTCACTGGTGGCACCACCCAGCACAACTCGCGGTCGTCGCCCGCCACCGCCTCGGGGTGAAGTGGCACGAGTTCGGCGGACACGTCAGGTCACCAGCCCGACGACCGCTCGCGTGACGAGTGCCATGATCCAGGCCACGGCGAACATGTAGCCGAAGGCGATCGCGGGCCAGCGCCACGACCCCGATCTCCCGGCGTAACGTGCCGACGGTCGACATGCACTGCAGCGCGTAAAGGAAGAAGACCAGTAACGCCGCGAGCACCGGCGGGGTGAACAGCGGCTCACCTGCGCGCTTCCGTCTTGGACGGTCATCGATTTGAGAGCGGCGGCCGGATCGGCCGGATCAGCCGCCGCTGCCACCTGGCCAAGGGTCGCCACGAATACCTCCCGGGCAGACAGCGAGGCGAGCACCCCGATGTTGATCCGCCAGTCGAAGCCCAGCGGTTCGAAGACCGGCTCGACGAACCGGCCGACGGACGCTGCGTAGCTGTGGTCGATGACGTAGGAGGACACCGCGGCGCGGTCGCCGGTGTTGACGCCTGCGGCCCGCAGGTCGGCGGGCGTACGGGCGGGCAGGTTCAGCAGCAGCCACAGCAGCACGGTGGTCGCCAAGATGATCTTGCCCACCTTTCGCAGGAAGGCCCGGCAGGCACCCCACACGGACAGGGCGATCGAGCGCACCGAGGGCAGCCGGTACGGCGGCATCTCCATGTAGAAGGGCAGCAGCGGGCCACGCCGGTCACGTCCGATCCTGGCGAATACCCACGCCGCGAGCATGGCCGACACAGCGCCAAGCAGATATAGCCCGAACATGACCAGACCCTGCGCGCCGAACGGCCCGACCCGGGTTGCGGGATCGACCAACAGGCTGATCAGGAGGACGTAGACGGGAAGACGCGCCGAGCAGGTCATCAGCGGAGCGCCCATCATGGTGGCGATCCGGTCGCGCGCCGAGGGCAGCGTACGCGTTGCCATGATGCCCGGAACCGCGCACGCCAGCGATGAGAGCAGAGCGACGAAAGCACGACCCTCCAGGCCCGCCCTGGCCATCACCCGGTCCATCAGGAACGCTGCCCTGGCGATGTAGCCCACGCCCTCAAGCAGCGAAATCATCAAGAACAGTAGGGCGATCTGCGGCAGAAAGGTCAGCACGCTGCCCACGCCGCCCAGCAGCGCACCGGATAGGAAGCTCGCCAGCCACCCGTGCGACAGATGCTCATTCGCGAGCGAGCCCAGATACCCGAAGAACTGCTCGATGCCGTCCTGCAACGGCGCGGCGACCGTGAAGATCACCTGGAAGAAGCCGAACATCGTCGCGAAGAAGATCAATGTCCCCCACAACGGGTGCAACAGCACGGCATCGGTTCGCCGGGTACGCGAATCGATCTGCGGCACGCGGTATCCAGCCGTAGCGAGCACCGACGTGATCCAGCCGGTCATCTCGGCCGGCTCGGTCGGCGGCGGTACCGCCGGTGCCGGCCACTCGCGCGGTGTGAGCAGCAGGTCATGCAGCTCCCCCAGATCCCGGCGCCGGCCAGCGACGATCGTGACCACCGGCACGCCGAGCGCGCGGCGCAGGGCCACCACATCGATCGCTCCCTGCCGCCGGCTCAGCTCATCGGTGAAGGTCAGCACGACGCACACCGGAAGCCCGGTGTTGAGCACCTGGGCAAGCAAGCCGAGCGACCGGCGCAACGTGGTCGCGTCGAGGGTGACGACGATGCCGTCGGGGGCCGGTAGGTCGTCGTCGCCCGCCGGGCGACGGGCCGGATCGAGCATGTCCGCGACGATCTTCTCGTCCACGCTGATCGGGGCAAGGCTGTAGGTCCCCGGAAGGTCCTCCAGCAAGACCGTCCGATCGCCGATCGCCGCGGGCCCCTGATATCGGGCGACCGTGACACCGGGATAGTTGCCGGTCTTGGCGTGCATCCCGGTCAGCCCGTTGAACAGTGTCGTCTTGCCCGAGTTGGGGCTGCCGACGAGGGCCAGGTGCGGCGTGGGCTGCCCGGTCAGCGTGCCGCCGCGCCCATCGACGGGGCTCACTCCGCCACCGTTACGTTGATCAAGCGGGCCAGCGTCCGGCGCAGCGCGATCTCGTACCCGGCAATCGCGAAGATGGCCGGGTCGCCGAGTGGGGCCCGGCGGATCAACTCGACCTGCGCGCCGGGCACGAAGCCAAGATCGACGAGGCGGCGTACCGTGGCCGGATCCGCGTCGGCGCGAAACCCGGTGACGGCGGCCAGGCAACCGCGCGGCAGCGCCGCGAGCGAGGTCGGTCCGCAATCCGTGGGCCCTGCCGCCGAGGCGACGGCTGGGCGACCAGATGCTGCCGATGGTGCCGGCATTCGACCCTCCATGTCCGCTTCATGTCCCCTTCTCATCTCGGCTTCGAGCTCATCTCGGCTTCGAGCCTGTCCGCTTCAGTCCGGCCGGCATCAGTCCGGTCCCTTCGATCACCTTCACGGTCATACCAGATCCATGTCGGCGCTGACTAAGGTTAGCCTATCCTAAAGCTACGCTCGCGCCGCCCTCGGCTCGCTGCTGAGCGTCACGATCCACTTCTTGCCGCCCGGGCCGTAGCCGGCTCACCGCCGGCACCCCCACCAACCCGGCGGGCGGCGCACCCTGGTCCAGCGGCCCTAGACTCCTCGACAGCCACCGCCACTGCGCTGCTGTTCTTCCCCTGCTGGTGAGCCTGCCGCCAGTTGTCGGCTTTGATGGGCTGGTGTACTTCGCCGCCGCCGAACCCGATCCCTCGGGCACTCCGGGCCGGACGCGGCCTAGAAATACCACGTGTGGCGGTGGAATACTGCCGAAATGGCTCCGTTCAACGCTGGCCAGTATCGACATCTGTGGCTGGGGAAGGCAGCGCGACGCCGGATGCGACCGGCGATGATTGCCGGTGCCACCGCCATGATTGCCGCGGCCGCCCTGGCGATCGGGGGTTGCGGGACATCGGGGCCCGGGCGCGGAGCCGATCAAGGCGGCAATCCCCCAGCCGGCACCTCGACCGCGAAGGCTCCCGGCGGGTCGCTTGACACGTCTGGCGACCCCTGCAAGATGCTCACTTCCAGCCAGGTTGCCAAGGCGATCGGCATGAAGGTCAGCGCCGGCACGCCGAAGGCGGAAACCCTGTCAGATTCGCATGACTGCTCGTGGAGCACGGCCTACGGGCAAGGCGCGGCCTATGTTTGCGCAAAGGATGTGACCGGGGTTGTGCTGGAGGTCGTTGCCCCGCCGCAGGCGCTCAAGGCACGGTATCCGACCGCATCCGCGTACTTCGCCGACCTGGGCACCACATTCAAGCAAAGCGGGGCGTCGGTCACACCGGTTTCCGGAATCGGCGACGAAGCCTTTGCCGTGGTCAGCGCGACCAAGAAGGGCCTCAATATTTACGCGACCAAGGGCAACGTCATCCTCCGGGTGTTCAGCATCTGCGGCCGTCCCGCGACATTGCAGCCCGAGCTTGAAGGCCTTCTCTCCGCAGCGCTGTCGAAGGCCTGAGTGGCGGCGGATCACGCGGTAAAGTGCGTGGATGTTTCATGCCGCGCTGGTCAACCTCTACACCAACGACATCGAGGCCGGGCTCCACTTCTACCGTGATCTCCTCGGATTCACGGAGACATTTCGTACGCCGACGGTCGGCGTGCCGGACCATGTCGAACTCCGGCTGGACGGATTCACCGTCGGCCTCGGAACCGTCGAGGCGGCGAAGCGTGTTCACGGCGTGGAGGCGACGCCGGGCCGGCCCGCGATGGTGCTCGTGGTGTGGACCGACGACGTCGATGATGCCTACCGTCATCTGGTCGCCGCCGGCGTGCCGGGAATCCAGCCACCACATGACACCGGCAACAACAATCGCAACGCGCTGCTCCGGGACCCGGATGGCAATCTCGTTGAGATCGTCGCGAAGCGATCGTGACTTGGGCGCGGCCCGTCCCGGGCCGCGCTACCACCCCCGCAGTTGTGGCCGGGCGGCCGGTCGAGTTGCGCGGCGTGCCACCCCCCGACCGGACGGCCGCGTTCGAGTTGTACGAACTGTTCACCGCGGCCGACCACCCGGTCCGCTCGCGTCCCGACGGGTTGCCCGGCGGCGAGGAGATGTGCCCGTACGCTGATCGGAAGACCAGACATCCGCTTCGTCAACGGCGCGTCCTGGGAACAGGTCGCGTCCTGGGAACAGAAGGCATTGACTGATCAGCCTTGAGCTGTAGGAGTGCAGGTGACGTAGCCTGTCGCCTTGAAAGCTTCTTCGGTTGCGGAGTCGTCCAGGGACAGTGTCGCGGAGAACCTGCCCCGCAGGTCACCCGGATTCCGGTTGATCGTAACGGCCGGGGAGCCGACGACCGTGTCCGGACTCACGACGTTCACGAGGAACGAATTGGACGCCGATCCGTCGCTGAAGTGCCACTGAGCTGTGACGGGCTGGTTGACGGCGGTGTGAATCGTCGCCGAGAACGTGGTCTTGGCTCCGCACGTGACGTTCGGGTTCGCCGGCACCGGAGCATCAAGGATGAGGCCGCAGGTGATCCTGAACGTGACGCTGCCCGGCGAACCGGTGTATAGGTGATCGGTGACCACCAGACTCTCGGTGTAGTCCTTCTGAATGCCGGCGGCCGCGACCGTGAATTCGACCGCTTTCGACTGAGCACCGACGCCGCCGAAGTGGAGCTTCTTGGTGTCATGAACCGGTTGCCCGGGACCATCCTGCCACCCGTAGGTCAGATCGATCGGGCCGCCGCTGACCGATATCAGGCCTTGGACGTCGAACATGAACGGGCAGTGGTCCGTCTTCACTGTCGGCAGCCGGTTCACCTTCACACTGATCGTCGGCACCGTAGTGGACGTACCGCCGCCGGACTTGGTAACGGTCGTGGACGCCGCCCCCGGCGTGGATCCGCCGGCTGGGCCACCACCCGGTACCGGCGATCCTGACGCTGCCGACGGCGCCGACGATGGCGAACCGGCAATGCCGCCGAGCGACGAGACGGCCTTCCGGCCGCCACCGGAACATCCGCCCAGGATCAGGCAGACCGCGAGACCGGACGCAACAGCTGCGGCAGCGAGAACTCGATGATGGTTCATGGCAACCTCCGGACGCGTCCGCGTAGTAGCACGCATCGTAGGGCCTCGATGCAACTCGCTCGGCTTCAGCCGCTGTTGTCACTCCATCCGCTCAGCGACATGCGTACCTCAGGTCGTCGGCCGCCGCCTGCTTGCCGAACGCCGTCGGCGGAAGCCGCGCGAACTCGCGGAATTCGGCGGTCAGGTGGGCCTGGTCGAAGTAGCCGTTGGCCGCCGCGACTTCGGCCCACGTCCGGGTTTGGCGCGCCGTGCCGGAAAGCACACGCTGAAAACGAGCGATTCGCTGGTACTGCTTGGGCGAGAGTCCGACCACGGCATGGAACGCCCTGCGCAGGCTGCGATCGCTGAGGTTCAGTTCGCGGGTGACATCCGGGATGGTGGCGCTGGTTTCGGCCAGGCGCGCGACCGCCTCACGAGCTACCGGGGCGGCCAGCGGTTCGAAGGCATCCGGCCCGCACCTGCGGCGTTCCAGCGCCCGCTTCACGACGTCGATCCGGGCGGCGTTCGTTCCGGCCGTCACGAGGCGAGCGAGAAGCTGGTCCGCGTCCGGGCCCCATACGTCAGCGAGAGGCCGGGCCTGGTCGACGAGTTCCGCCGCCGGGACGCCGAAGAACGGGTAGCCGCCACCGGGCTGAAAGGTGACCATGACGAAAGCGGACGTGGGGGCCGGCCGTTTGTACGCGGCCCGGGTGCGCGGTCCGAAGACGTGCAGATCGGCCCCGCCATCCGGCAGGAGCCGGAAGATCAGCCGGGTACGCCCGTCCGGAAGGTGGTTCACCGGCTCCTGCGACGTCGAACGGCTCACCGTCGTGGCGATGAAGTTCGACAGAGGATCGGGGTTCGTGGTGGCAGCCGGCATTCCGGGAACGGTACTCCGGACGTCGGCGGCCTCACGAGTGTCCGATTCTTCCAAGCCCTGGCCGGACCGTCCGGCGAGGCTTGACCCATGATCGTAGTCATAGGTGCCACCGGAAACGTCGGCCACGCCCTCGTCGAGCGGCTGCTCGAGGCGGGTGAACGTCCGCGGATCGTCGTCCGGGATGAGCAGAAAGCGTCCGCGTGGCGCGGACAGGTTGACGTCGTCGTCGGGGACGTACGGGATGAGCGCACCCGCGGGCGCGCGTTCCGTGGCGCGGATCGGATGTTCTGCCTGTCGTTCATCGAGGAGCCCCCGCAGGTCGATCGCGACGTCATCGACGACGCGTGCCGGGCCGGGGTCGGACACATCGTCAAGCTCTCGACCATCGGGGCGGCATCGGACGTACCGATCGGACGGATGCACCGCGAGCGAGAGGAGTGGATCCGCGCGTCCGGAATGGAGTGGACGTTTCTCCGGCCCGGTTACTTCATGGCCAATACGCTGCGCTGGGCGACCATGATCAAGGCAGACGGACGGGTGGTTACACCGGCCGCGGACGGCATGATCGCGCCCGTGTCCGAACGGGACATAGCGGAGATCGCGGCCCTGTCATTCCTCCAACCCGGCCACGTCGGGCGAACGTACGAGCTGACCGGAGATCAGCTGATCAGCGCCCGCGGTCAGGTCGAGACGCTGTCGCGGGTGCTGGAGCGGCCGATCGAGTGCGTCAATGCCGAGATCCAGCCGGCGCTGGGCCGGATGGAGGCGCTAGGCGCCGCGCCGTGGCTGGTGGCGAGCCTCCAGGCGATGTGGAGCACCGTTGCCGCGGGTGACGGCGACCACCGAACCGACACGTTCCAGACCCTGTCCGGACGGCGACCGGTCGACTTCGAAACCTGGTGCGGCCAGCACCGGGCCGACTTCATCTGAGCCGCCTTCATCTGAGCCGCTTCGTCCGGCCTGGCTCGGACCCTCAGATCGTGAGCGCCGGCGGCTGCCGCCAACCCACAGGGCCGCCCGGCGCCACGCTCGTACCGTACGATGTCCGGCGCGACTTGACGACAATCTCCACCCTGCCAGGGAGGCGTACGTGTCCGAAGCCCCAAGCGATCCGCCGTCCCCGGACGCGACCGGGTCGGCGACGCTGTGGTCCGACCTGCCGGTAACCCGGCCGTGGTACCGCGGAATGTGGGCGTACGCGGGCGCTGCCGTCATCCTCATCATCGGCCTGTGGATAGCGGGCAGTTTCGGCGACCCAAGTCCCTACACGCTGCCTACACAGGTGGATGGCCAGGCGCGGCTATCGGGCAGCGCGGACGAGTCGGTGAAACAGCTTCTCACTCGCCTGCCGGACCGCACCGTCGGCGGGGCGTACGGCGATGCGGGCTCGTACACAATCCTCGTCGGTAGTCCAACCGGCAGCGCCGGCACCGGCACCCTCCAGGAGATGTGGAGCGCATTCAGCGGCTCCGGCGCGGACGTGAGCACGAAGCGCGGATATCCAGCACCCGTACCGGATGCGACGCTCGAATGCGCGACAATCCCACGAGCCGGCCGGTCGGTGGGAATGTGTGCCCTGACTGACCATGTCGGCATCGTGATTCTGATGGAGCCGGGCCAGACGGCCGCTCATTGCGCGTCCGTGCTGACCAGCTTGCTCCCGTCTTTCGAGAAACGGTGACCGACATCCGGGAGCCGGTGGCGCGGTCGTGCAGCATGGCGATTTCGACGGGCCCGGCGCGGAACAAGTGGTCGGCGGGCCGGCGCGGAACAAGTGGTCGGCGGGCCCGGCGCAGCACAGGTGCGTGAGCATGTGCAAGATCTAGTGCACGTGACGTCGCCATAGCACGCCTGGCGGCCAAGATCTTGCACTTGATCATGGAGTGAGGGCGGGTCAACCATCGGTGTCGTCGCCGGTCACGGCGATCACGCCGTGGATGTCGCCGAGCGCGGCGACCAGATCCGGCACCGATCCGGCACCATGGACGGTCAGCCGCACCGCGACCGTACCCGGGCCGTCGATCCCGCGGTGGTCGACGTCAAGATCGCCGATGACGAAACCGCGCGCGGTTCCTTCGGCCAGTGCCCGCCGCAGTACCCCCCGCCGATCCTCATAGATGAGGCGGATCCGTGACGGCGTGTGCCGCGACCGGGGCAGGTGGCGCGCGATCGACGGGAACACGAACATGATCAAGAAATGGCCCGCGGTTACCAGCATCGCCAGCAACCACAGACCCGCACCGGCCGCCATCCCGACCGCCGCGGCCAGCCAGATCGTCGCCGCCGTCGTCAATCCCCGGACTGCGTCCTTGCGCACGAAGATCAGCCCACCGCCGATGAATCCGATACCGGCCACGATGGACGCCGCCGCCCGCGACGGATCCACGCGGATCTGGTTGCCGAGCACATCGGTGAACCCGTACTTCGAAACCAGCACGATCAGTGCCGCGCCGAAGCCCACCAGGGTATGGGTGCGCAGGCCCGCGCTCTTCTGCCGGACTTCCCGCTCCATGCCGATCGCGGCAGCGAGCACGAGCGCGAGGACGAGTTCCCCGATCTGCGCCCAGCCTTGGCCGGACGGCATCCCTACCGCCATCACGAGCACCACTCCACCCTACGGCCCTGCCAGCCGTATACCCGCATTGTCCGCCTTGTACCCGGGCCGCGGGTGCCGGCTATGCGGCAGGCGTACACCTGACGAGTGCGCGGTCACGACAATCCGTAGGGAAAACGCGACTTCGGCTGGACATCTTCCGGTCATCGCGACGATGCTTGGCGGAAAGTTCGATCGCCGAGGGTCAATCTCGGAGCCCGATCCGAACCGTCGGCTGTGGCGAGGCGGATTTCCAGGTGTTTTCTGGCGAGGCGGAGGTGCGGGGTGCACGCCGGTGTCGTACGCACCTTGTGCCCGGCAACGGCCGGCCGATGCCTGCCCCGCGTCCCGGCAACCCGGCTCCGGAACGGGCTCCTACGTTGAACCGACGTATCACTCCGGAAGGAATCGTCATGCCATTGGGCAGATCCGCCAGGTCGCCACGGCGCGCGACCGCAGGCGCTCTCGCCGTGCTGATCGGTGCGGCGCTAGTCGTGACCGGCGAGCAGGCGCAGGCCGCGCCGCCGTCGCCCGAGACCGCCACGACCAGCTGCCACCTCGGTAACGGCGTGCAGCACGTCATCAGCCTGGTGTTCGACAACGTGCACTTCGCACGCGACAACCCCAACGTTCCGTCCGATCTGGAGCAGATGCCGCACCTGCTCAACTTCCTGGAAAGCAACGGCACGGTGCTGTCGAACCTGCACACGCCGATGATCGCCCACACCGCCGACGACAGCCTGACCATCTACACGGGGCTCTACGGCGACCGGCACGGGCAGCCGCTGTCCAACAGCTACAAGACCTACAACCCGGACGGTACGACCGACCCGGCGACCTCGTTCGCGTACTGGACGAGTCCCGTGGTGGATACCGCCTACTCCCCCACCGCCGGACACGACACCGCCCCCACCATGGCGTACTCGGCGACCACCCCGGCCACGACGAACCACGGCCAGCAGACGCCCGCGCCCTGGGTCCCGTTCACCCGGGCGGGTTGCTCGGTCGGTGACTTCTCCACCGCGAACATGGTGCTGGAGAACACCAAACAGGACATCGGTACGGTGTTCGGACCGGACTCGCCGGAGAGCGCTCAGCTCGCCAGCGATTCGGACCCGTACAAGGATCCGGAAGTCGCCGACTACATCGGCGTCGCGGTGCACTGTGCTCACGGCGCGGCCACCTGCGCTGACGCCACCGCCGTCAAGTACGGCCAGACCACCCCGTCGCCCAGCGCGCGGCCGGACCTGCTGCCGACCGAGCCCGGCGGCTACTCCGGTTACCAGGCGCTGTTCGGTGCGCGGTATGTCGCCCCGGTACTCGGCGCCGGCACTCCGAATGTGACGCACGCCGGCTACCCCGTCACCGACTCGAACGGCGACCTCACCGACCTGTCCGGCACGCCGATCACCAACCAGTACAGCCACACGGCGGGCTTCCCGGGATTCAGCCCGACCGCCTCGCAGACCCTGGCTTACCTGGCTGACATGCAGGAGAGCGGCATCCCGGTCACTTACGGCTACATCTCCGACATTCACGAGCGGAAGGCCGGCACCAGCGGCTGCACGACCGCCACCGCTACCCGCACCGGGAAGCCAGTGGGTCCGGGTGACAGCTGCTACGTGTCGAACGCGAAGGCATACGATGACGCGTTCGCGGCCTTCTTCGACCGGCTGAGCAAGGACGGCATCACGGCCTCGAACACGTTGTTCCTGATCAGCGCCGAGGAGAACGACCAGTTTGACGGTGCCAACGTTGGCCGGGCCATCCAGCCGACGCCGGCCGGCTGTGACGGCGTCACCGTCGCTTGCCACTACGCCGCCGGTCAGATCGGCGAGTTGCAGGCGAACATCACCGGGCTGCTGTCGACGACGGCCAGCAAGGACACCGCGTTCGACATCGAGTCGCAGGGCGCGTCGATCTACGTGCACGGGCAGCCCGCCGCCGACGATCCGACAGTCCGGCAGCTCGAGCGGGATACCGCCGCGATGACCGGCGACAACCCGTACAGCGGGGTGAACGGTGAGCGAATCGTGAACTACCAGGCCGGAGCCGCCGAGCAGCGGATCCTGCACATGCAGACCGGCGACCCGCTACGGACCCCGACGTACACGATGTTCCCGGTGCCCGACTACTACTTCTCGACCAGCGGACCCAACGTGTCGATCAACACGTCGTACGCATGGAATCACGGGTACTACTCGCCGAACATCGACATCACCTGGGCCGGGTTCGCCGGACCGGGCGTGGCGCGGCGTGGCGTGGATGGCCCGCTTCCTGCGAATGGGAACGAAGCATCCGATCCCAACTCGACGCGTACCGTGCCGGAAGCCAGCCGCACCGGAACGTACGCCGACGAGGTCGACTTGCGTCCAACGATGCTGCACCTGGCCGGGCTGACCGACGACTACCAGTCCGATGGCGTCGTCATCAACCAGGTGCTCTCGCATCCGACCGCCACTCCGAGCGGGCTCGCGGCGCTCTACCGGCAGCTCAACTCCAGCGTCGGCGAGTTCGCCACGGACACGCTGCTCGCCTCCTCGGCCGCGCTGGCCAGCGGTTCACCGACCGACGATCGTGAGTTCGTGCGGGTCGAGACCCGGCTGGCGCACCTGGCCGACGCTCGTGACGCGCTCGTCAACGAGATGAAGCCGGTGCTGGCGAGCGGGTCGAGACCGTCGCTGGGCCAGCTGGTGTCGCTGACGGTGCGGGGCAACGTCCTGCTCCAGCGGGCGGCGCTCCTGGCCGCTCATAGCTGACGACCTCTTTGTGATCGGGGCCGTTTCCGGGCTCACGAGCCCGGAAACGGCCCCCGATCATGCGCGGACCGGCTGGGTTATGGCCCGCTACGACCAGTCCAGCTCCAGCCGGAGCCAGGCCGCCAGGTCCTCGATCTCGGCGTTGACCGCCTCGGTCATCGGCTGATCGAATGGCACGTCCTCGTGCAACGCGCTGACGCGGAGCACCCGCGCCTTCCGGTCGGCGGTGGCGTCGAGCTTGCCGACAAGCCCGTCTCCGTACAGGACCGGAAGCGCGAAGTACCCCCATCGGCGCTTGGCCGCCGGCTTGTACATCTCCAGCTGGTAATCGAATTCGAACAGCTCGGCCATGCGCTTGCGGTCGAAGACCAGCCGGTCCAGCGGCGACAGCAACGCCGCCCGTCCGGCGAACGGGCGGTCGAGAGCGTCCGGGTCGACCCGCCACTCGCCACGCACGCCGTCGACGACGGCCCGCTCGCCGACCTCACCGACATCGTTGGGCTCCCCGGGGGTTGCGGTGCTGCGGGCACGGGCGATGCCCAGGGCGCTCAGCCGCCGCCGCTTGCGCTCACGAAACGCCTCGTCAGCCGGCGGCGTGGGCCCGTCCGGGTACACCCGCTCGGCGAGGTCCCACAGCCGCTCCCGGCCTCTTCGGGCGGCCACCGCCACGTCACCACCAAACTCCAGCATCTCGAGCATCAGGTTTACGTTGCGGTTGTTGTTCCATCCGCTCGACCGCCAGGCGACCACGCAGGTGTCCGGGATGTCCCGCGCGGTCAGCGGACCCTCGGCCGCGAGTCGGCGCAGGATGTCCTGCCGGCACCGGTCGTTGGCGTCCACCCAATCACGCTGCGACTTCCGCCAGCCGGTCAGCTCTCCGCGCTGCCACTGCTGCATCTCCGGCCGGTACAGCGAAACGTCCTCGCCCGGCCGGATCATCCCATGCAATTCCACCAGGGCCCGGGTCTCCAGCGCGACGTCAAGCTCGATCGGCGGGTACGCCGAGCCGAGGCGGCTCCAGACCACCAGATCCGCGCTGGGGGCAACCGTCTCCGTCATGTCCACCTGCAGCATCGCGAGCTGTCTGACCACCTCCAGCAGCCGGGTCGGCCGGGGCGCGTCGAGTAGCTGCGCCCGCACCGCGATCTGGCGGGCGTCGCGTCGGGATAAGGCATGCACGGTCACAAACGCCAGGCTAGAGGCCGGGTCCGACAGAGCCGGCCGGCACCACCTGGCGCGGCGGCCCCGCCTCTACCGAAGCGCGGCCGCTGTCGTGTCCGGCGGGCGGCCGGACGCGAAAACCCGGTGACGTCGGCAATCATCTCCGCCACAATGGCCGACGTGGAGGAGGTCGAGGTCGTCGTCGCGCACTCCGAGCGCGCGACCTTGCGCGTCGGCGACGTGTTCGTGAAGATCGACGCTGATCGGACGCGCACCGACGTCGAGGTCGAGGCGATGGCTCTGGCGCCGATCCCGACCCCGGAGATCCTGTGGCGCAAGCCGCCCGTGCTCGCGCTCGCCGCTCTTGAAGGCACGGCACTCGGCCACCTCGGCGAGCCATCTGCCGCTTCGTCGGCCGCGTGGGCAGCGGCGGGCGCCGCCGCTCGGAGGCTGCACGACGCGCCGCTGCCGCCATGGCCCGGTCGCAGCCTCGACAAGCTCGCATCGCGCCTCGCCGATGAGTGCGAGTGGCTCGTCGCCAACGACGTCCTTCCCGCCGACGTGGTCACACGCAACCGCCGGCTCGCCGAGGCCGCCCTGCGGCCGTGGACACCGGTGTTCATCCACGGCGACCTGCAGGTCGACCACGTCTTCGTCGCCGGCGACGAGGTCACCGGCGTCGTCGACTGGTCCGAGGCGTCCCAGGGCGACGCGCTCTTTGACCTCGCCACCCTCACGCTCGGACACGCCGAGCACCTTGGCGACGTCGTCGCCGGCTACGGCACCGACGTCGACCGCGACCTCATCCGCGCGTGGTGGTCGTTGCGATGCCTGACCAACGTCCGATGGCTGGCCGAGCACGGCTACGGCTCGCCGGACGCGTTCCCCGAGGTCGCCGTGCTGAGATCCCAGATGTGAGGCGGTACGAAGCCCGATGTTTATGAGTACCGGAGGGCGGGTGACACTGCTCGTGGCGATGACTGGGCCACCCGGATCCGGCAATATTTGATGGAGCGGCCGGAACTGTCGTAGAGCGCGTCGAGGTGCCAGCCGCACCTACGCGCCCGAGGCGGCGATCACCCGGAAGACCGGCACGTCCGGCGCGATCCGTTCGAACTCGCTCAGGTCCGCGCCGCGCGCGACCGTGATGTGCGGCCGGGCACCCGGCGCCAGGTCCAGGTACCGCCGCAAGATCGGTGCCCGCTGGTCCGGGTCGACCTCGATGAGGTGGACCGGCTCGGAGCCCCGTCGCCGAAGCACCGCCCGGCCTCCGGCCGCACGCAGATTGCGGATCCAGTTGACATCCGGACCCAACATCGACACCAGGTACCGCTCGCCGTCATAGTCGACAAGGACCAGCGGAACGCTGATGGTCCGGCCGCTACGCCGGCCAACCACGTCGAGCGTGACCGCCCGTCGCGGCGCCAGCACACCGGACGCGAACTGGACCGCGGAGATCCAGTTCAGCGCCCGGGCCAGCCCGTTCGGCCGGTCACCCGGGTACATCCAGCGCTTGAGCCGGTACAGCGGGCGGCCGGCCCGCGAGGTGCGGCTCATAGGCCGCTCCTCTCACGATCGGCCTCGGCGATCAACAGGAGCAGCGCCGCACCGGTAATCAGCGACGTGATCGCTGCCATCAGCGCACCGCCCGCCAGGCCTATGCCGATCACGGTGGCCGGCGACTGCCCGGGCTGCCACAACGGCATGGTGAACGCGAGGAACACGGCCAGGCCGATCAGCCAGGCGAGCGCGGTGAACGGGATCCATCGGCCGGACCGCGGCAGATAGCAGCGGAGCACGAGCCACTGCGCGGTGCCGATGGTGAGCAGAAGCGCGATGCCGACGACGGCGGCGGCCAGCGCCACGGCCGCCGGGGGCCAGGACTCCATCGCGGGACCCACCGCCGAAGGTGCCAGGCCGGCGAGGTACGCCAGCACCGCACCGATCGAAGTCGCGGTCACCCACCGGCGCCGGTCCACGCCGACTGCCCGGACCAGCACCGAGGCCTGGCCCCAGCCGAGCATCGCGCCCTCGATCGATCCGGCGGCCAGCAGCGCCGGCACCGCGATCGCGGAAGGTGAACCGGCGGTCGCGGCGCCCACGACCGCCGGGACGGCGAAGCCGGCCAGTTCGGCGGCCGTGACCCGCCACCACCACTGGGATAGAAGTGACCGCCCGCGTGGTGCCGGGGTGCCGTCGGACTGGAGCGGGTGGTCGACGCGTTTCGGCTCGACCGGTTCAAGCATTCCCGACATCCGGACGACGGCATGGCGGGCGGTCATGTCTTGATCGTCCCGGGCCACCCCGGTATCCGGCATGGCCGTCGGTCACCACGCCGGCGGGACCTTCGGCCGGTCCCGCCGACCGGTGCCGTCATCGGGCGGACGGCGGGTGCCGGTGCTCCGACGGCCGCTGTCGGTCAGCCCGCAAGCACCAGCACGTCGACCTGCTCGATCAGGTTGTTCGCGAAGCCCCCGCGGTTCCACACCGGCTCCAGCGGCTGGGTGTTTCCGTCGCGGTCGGTCGCCCGTGCCGACAGCAGATGCCGTCCGGCGGTCGCGTCCCAGTCGATGGCGAATCGCCGCCAGGTCCATCCCGGCTGTTCGGGATCGCCGTCCAGGGCGGCCGGCCGCCACGTCGTGCCGCCATCCGTGGTGACATCGACCGCGGCGATCGGGGCGTGCCCGGACCAGGCACGACCGGAGAGCCGGCACGGCCCCGGACGCATCACGCGGGTACGCGACATGAATTCCGGGAAGCCCGGCGGCACCAGCAGCGCTCGGGGCGCGATCCGAGTGACCGGCGTGCCCACCTCATCCGCCTCCTGCCGCATCACGTACGCGGTGGCCTGCTGGTAACCGGTGAACGGCACGGTGCTGGCCGAGATGTCGGTAAGCCACTTGACGTGCGCCATGCCGTACCAGCCGGGGACGACGAGCCGAAGCGGGAATCCGTGCTGCGGCGGAAGCGGTGCGCCGTTCATCTCGTACGCGAGCAGGACGTCGCCGCCAAGCGCCTGGTCCACCGTGAGGCTGCGCTGATAGTCCTGCTCCACGCCACGCTCGACGCCGTGATCGGCGCCGGTGAACACGATGTCGACGGCGTCGGCGGTCAGGCCTGCCTCGTGAAGCAGCGGCGCCAGCGGCGTTCCGGTCCAGTCGGCCGTGCCGATGGCGTCGTTCAGCCACGGCTGGCTGACCGGGCGGGGAGAGTAGTGGGCGCGGCCGTTGCCGGCGCACTCCAGCGTCACGCGCTTGGTCACTCGCGGCCGTGATCGGATGTCGTCCAGCGTCAACCGCAGCCCCGTGGTGACCGCGCCGCCGAGCCGCAGCGAGTAAGACGCGGCGTCGAGATCCGGGATGTCGTAGTGAATGAGCACGTAGTGCAACCCCGCCGGGGTGACGTCGAACCGCATCGCCTCGCCGGGCATGCCGTGGTTGCGCGCGGCGAGTTGCAACTCCTCCGGCGAAATCCCTTCGCCTGGGTCGGCGAGCCGCGCCGGCGCGCTGATCGCGCTCAAGGTGTCGCCTATACGCAATGTGTCGCCCATACGCTGCAAGTTACGCCGGGCCCCGGCACCCGTCAGCCGAAGCCAGATGATGGGAAGACCGCGTCGTCTGCCAATCCCATGCGGGCACCGCCGCGAGCCGCACCGTGGGCCGCGACGCTGCCGGTGCCCGGTGCCCGGTCGTTACCTCACGGCACGGCTCGGCCAGGCTCAGCCCGCGTATCCGGTGACGAACCCGGCGATTGCCTCAGCAAGTTCCGGACCGCAGTCCTCCTGGACGAAGTGCCCGCCACCGGCCAGCTCGATCCGTCGAGCGCCGGGCACCCTGCGGGTCAGCACCGGCGCCATCGCAGTCGTGATCGGGTCGCTGTCGGTATACGCGACCAGGAACGGCTTGTCCCACGCCGACAGCCGTTGCCAGGCGATCCGGTTGGCGGCGGAGGCCGGATCATCCGGCCGGGCCGGCACCAGCGCCGGCATGGCCCGGGGTCCCGCCATCAAGTCCGCGTTCGGGAACGGCGCCGCGTACGCCGTGATCGCCGCGGCTTGCAGCGGGCGACGGCAGCCGGAGGCCACCATCCGGGCGACATCCAATTCAGGCGCCGTGGCGACCATGTCGCGGAATCGCAGCCACGCGTCGGGCATGCGCTGGTCCCCGGTCGGCAGGCCGGTATTCGTGGCGACGACTCCGCCCACCCGCTCCGGATGCTCGGTCACCAGGCGCAGCCCGATCAGGCCACCCCAATCATGACCGACCACCGTCACGTCATGCAGGTTCAGCACGTCGAACGCGAAGGCGCGCATCCACTCGACGTGCCGGGCGTAGCTGTGATCGCCGACCTCGGCCGGTTTGTCGGAACGGCCGAAACCAACCAGGTCCGGCGCGATCGCTCGCAGCCCCGCAGCCGACAGCACCGGGACCACCGAGCGCCACAGGTACGACCACGTCGGCTCGCCGTGCAGCAGCAGGACTGGAGGTCCGTCGGCGGGTCCATCCTCGATGTACGCCATACGCAGGCCGCCATCGACCTCGGCGAAACGCACCGGGTATTCGAAGCCGTCGAGCCCGTCGAAGCGGGAATCCGGCGTCCGCAAGATCCGCATGGGTGCAGCCTGCCGCATGCGGCCGCGACCGGCAATACGCGGACGGCGTCACACGCCGCTGACCGCTTCCACCAGTCCTAGCCGGGCGGCCTCTTGGAAGGCCTGGTAGTCACGCTCATTCTGGTCTGCATAGGCTTCGGCGAAGTCGGCGATCGCCTGGTCGAACCGGTCCGACCGACCCAGGTACGCGCCGATCGCGATCCGGTCGCCGGATCGTGCGTGCGCGCGAGCCAGGGTCCATCCACATAGCTCCGCATAGATCTTCAGCCCCGACGGGCGCATCTGCTCGATCGGTGCCGAGAACTTCCAGTCGCGCAACTGGCGGACGTAGTAGTCACGCTTGTGGCCGTCGATCGGCGACGTCACGTGCGTCCAGCCGAGGAAGATGTCGCTGGCCGCTTGCATCAGATGCTGGCCGGCCACTACCCGCTCGCCCTGATTGCGGTACTGGCTGCTGCCGCAATAGCCGGCCAGCACCGACGGCTGCGCTTCCTTGCCCTGCAGCAATAGAGCCGAACCGTCATCGCCGGTCATCAGGATGATCCAGGCCTGAGTTCCGACGCTCCCGACGCCGACCACCTTGCGCGCAACCTGCGACAGCCGGAAACCGGTCAGCAGATGTCGTCGATCCGACTGAAGGCTGCGACGGTATGTCGTCATGACGGTATTCATGAGCTGGTAGGCCCGATCGGCATCGACACCGGCGAACACTTCTTCGGCGGGCACCACGGTCGGTGGGTCGCTGATGAACCGGGGCTTTCCATCCACCATCGTGGTGAGCTTGGTCAGCGCCTGCATGCTGTCGTGGCCACGAGCCTTGGCGAGCAACGGCTCCAGCTTGCGCAGTCGCTTCGTGCGCACCTTGTTCCGATACTTGGCCAGCGCCGCCTCCACCTCCAGGCGGGCGTACCAGACGTCCAGCATCGACTGCGCCGCGAAGCGGCGCATCGCGGTCCGGTACGCCTTGCCCACGGCGATCACGATCGCGCGCCTCCGCTTGGCGGGAATCCCGTTCGCCCGCCCGGCCACCGCGAAGCTCGCCGCCAGCCGCTTGACATCCCACTCGAACGGTCCAGGAAGCGTCTCGTCGAAGTCGTTGAGATCGAAGACCAGGCGGCGGTCGGGTGAGGCGAACGCACCGAAGTTCGACAGGTGGGCGTCTCCGCACAGCTGCACGCGCAGTCCGGACGCCGGCGTGCTGGCCAGGTCCGCGACCATTGGCAGTGCCGCGCCGCGGTAGAACGTGAACGGCGAGACCAGCATGCGGCCATGCCGGACCGGGACCAGTTCAGGTACGCGGTTGCCGGCCTGGCCGAGCAGCAGCGATACCGGGTCCCGTTCCCGCGGTGGATCGAACTCGGCGTGCGTGGTCAGCGGGGTGAGGACCCGTGCGTCCTTGCCATGCGCGACCCGGTCGGCGCGGCTCGGGTGGTCGTCCGGTCCGGTGCGAACCAGCCTCGATGTCGACGGACCCTTCGCTGTGCTGACCATGGCATCGTCCTCGCTGCGTCCGCTCGCCGTCACGACCTGCTTGCCGTCAAGATCGAGATGCACGATTGTGTTGTCTCGTGCTACCCATCCGGTGTCGTGGTGCCGTGTGGTGCGGCCCGGTGGCTCGCCGTTGGGGCGGCCCCGTCGATGCTTGCCCCCGCTCCGCGCAACCGAAGCTCGTCTCGAACCAGACGCTCGACGAGCAGCGGCACGAACTCCCGGATCCGAACCTCGGAGAACCGTTCGACGGCCCGCCGGACCGCTTCGTCGATCACATCGGCGGAGTGACCGTTGACCTGGGCAAGGCGATCGCGTAGTCGGCGGATGGCCAGTTCGTCCATGAGTCCATGACCTCACCCGTGAGCCACAACCGCGTCCCGGCGCACCTGCCGGGACGGTGACCTTCCTACGACCCACTCTCGCAGGCCGCGGCCCGGTACGCCGGGCAAACGCTGTTCCAGCGACGCTGCCCCGGCTAGCCGCAGCTATGCGTGTCCGAGCGGCACCGGCTCGGATGGCATACCGGACCGTGCATTCATCCACGTCCGCCCGGCGCTGTTGCCCACGGACGTCCGAGCCCTATCCTGGCGGGCGCGCCCTTCGAACGAGCCGGGAGGAGACCGGTGCACCCCGACGACGACACCCGACCGGCCGTCACAGGCGATGATGACCGGACGGTCATCATCGGAGGCGGCCAGGCCGAGCCGACCAGGCCCGTCTCCGGTCCCGCCGAACCCACCGCACCCATCCCCAGCCCCGCCGAACCCACCGCACCAGTCGGTACTGGCGCCGCCGGGTCGCCGCCAGGCCCGGAGCCCGGTCGTCCGTCGGATCCCGAACCGACCATGCGGCTACATCCGGATCAGACGGCGCCGATGGCCCCGCAAGACCACAGCCAGTCCATCACCGCGGCAGCGCCCCTTCCGAAGCGGATACCGGCCGCTCGTGTGGACGAACCGGACAGCCCGTCGGTGTCCCAGCCGTCGGCACCGGCGGCGCCGATCTCTCTCCGTATCGGACGTGGCGTGGTCGCGGTGGAACGCTCCCGCCACGTGCGCACTGCCGCTCGGCGGTTCGGTGCCCGGACGTGGCGGGCCGTGAACCTGGTCCTGACTCTCGCGATCATCGCCGCGGCCGCTTGGGCCGGCTGGCAATGGTGGCTGCGCTGGCACCCGCAACTGCGGGTGGCCGGCGCGACCGTAACGGTGGTGCCGCCGGCAAGCGTATGCGGCGGCGAGTACGACATAACCGGCACCATCTTCTCCAACGGCAAGGCCGGTACCGTCACATATCAGTGGGTACGCAGCGACGGTGTGGCCACGCCCCGGCTGACCGTTGACGTCCCGTCCGGGCAGCAGCTGACCACCGTCCACCTGTACTGGACATTCTCTGGTGCCGGAACCGAGTCCGCGACCGCGACCCTGGCCGTAACCGCGCCCGAGCCGGCGGTTGCCTCGGCCCAGGTGTTGTACTCCTGCGTCAGTTGACAACCAACGGACAGCGCAACGGCTTGGCCTCCGTCATTACGACCTTGGTTCCGACCGTGACGGTCGCCTCGACGACCACCTCATACTGCTGCTGGCAGGCGATGTAAAGCGCGACGGACCGGTCAGGCGACTCCGGCCAGGTCTCCGAGGGGCCGGTCACCTCGAACGGTAAGTGCCAGGACGCCGACGGTTTCTGCTGGCCCCCGTTGGCATCCACCGGGTACACCAGCACGTCCAGGACCGCCGGCCCGGTACCTCTACCGCCGATGGTGACCATCCATTCCACCAGGCACTTACCGCCTAGGCAACCGCTCGGCGCAAGGTCGGCACCGACGCTGAGACGATCGATCACCGGTGTCGGCGGCACGCTCGGCGACGGCGCGGCCGGAGGAGACGCCGTGTGCGTCGGCGTGGCCGAGTTCGTATGGGATGGCGTTGCCGACGGTGACGGCCCGGGCACAGACGACGGCGACGGCATCGGCGACGGCGCGGCCAGCACGACGGGAGGCAGCACCGCGGCGGCGTCGGCCGCCGGCGAATCACCCATGAGCCAGCCGCTCCGGGCCATCGTGCCGGCCACGACGGCGGCGACCAGAATCACCATCGCGACCAGGGTCATCGCGGGCCGGCCCAGGCGGGTCAGCGCGAACGAGGTGGTCGACGGCCGGGCCGGCGGATTCGGCAGCAGCAGCGCCAGCAGCGCCACGCGGCGGGCCAGTTGCTGCCATCCCCGCTGCTCCCAGCCATCCCCATAGGCGGAACCGGCCACCTTCTCCAGCTCTCGCAGGAATGCGCCGGCGTCCCGGGGCCGGTTTGCGGGCTCGGCGGCCAGCCCCCAGCGAAGCAGTCCACGTACCGGCTCCGGTGCCCGCTCGACCGGTATCTCGTGATCGCCTTGCAGGCGGAGTACATCGGGGATGCCCTCGATCCGGAACGGCGGGCGGCCGGTGAGGCATTCGAAGAATGTGGCGGTCGCCGCGTAGATATCGGTCTGCGGTGCGGCCGGTGCTCCATTCCACTGCTCCGGGGCCATGTAGCTCGGCGTTCCGGCGAGCACGCCGACCTTCCCGGACCGGGTGGCCAGGCCGAAATCGGCGAGCTTGCTGTGCCCGTCGGTGTCGACCAGGACGTTGGCGGGTTTGAAGTCGCGGTGCACGATCCGGCGCCGGTGCGCGGTCGCGAGGCCCTGTAGCGATCCCTTCAGGACGGTCAGCGCGGCCTCCGGTTCCAGTGGCCCGCGCTCGCGGATGAGCGACCGGAGCGAGACACCGTTGACCAGTTCCATCACGATGGCGGCGTGGTCGCCGGATTCCAGGTACTCGTACAGGCGCGTGATGTGCGGGCTCTCGACCGTGGCAAGCGCCTCGGCCTCGGATCGGAAGTCGCCGAGGAAGCTGGGTTCGCGGATCAGCTGGTCGGCGACGTACTTGATCGCCACGGCGGTACCGGTTGCGTCGTGGGTGGCCAGGACCACCTGCCCGGCGCCGCCCTTGCCCAGCTCCCTGACCTGGGTGTACCCGGGGACTGACCAGCCGGTCATGGTAACCACCTCCCGACGCGGGCGTGCCGCTACGATCCGGCGCCACCGTCGGATGTGTGCATGCGCGGCGGACCGGCCATCGATGCAGCACGCTACTTGGCCCGCGCCACTGCCGGGATCGGCTCTTCGGTGCCGGAGTCCGCTCGCCCGGTACGCGCGAAGCGACACCGGACAGGCCCGGCGCTGCTCAGCGGGCCGCGAGTTGCCCGGGCCTGGCTTGCGGAACGAGTCCGCCCAGGTACTCCTGAGCCATTCTCACCACGGTCGCGCCCTCACCCACCGCGGAGGCGACGCGCTTGATCGACCCGTACCTCACATCGCCGACCGCGAACACGCCCGGCAGGCTCGTCTCAAGCGTCAACGGCTCGCCGTGCTCGCGGCCGGGCACGTCATCCGGAAGATCCCGGCCGGTCAGCACGTAACCGTACGGATCGCGGGCGATCGAGTCAGGCAGCCACCGGGTGTTCGGCTCGCCACCAATCATGATGAAGAGCGCGTCGGCCGGTACTTCCGCAACGGTCCCGCGCTCCCGGTCGGCGAGCGTGAGAGATGCCAGCGAGGCGGGTCCGGCCGCACCGATCACTTCGGTGCGCAGCCGTACCGTGATGTTCGCGGTCGAGTCGATGGCACGGATCAGATAACTCGACATCGACGTGCCGAGCCGGGCGCCCCGGACCAGTAGCGTCACCGTACGGGCGTAACGGGCAAGGTGCAGCGCGGCCTGCCCGGCGGAGTTACCGGCTCCGACGATGAAGACATCCTGGTCACGCATGGCCCGGCTCTCGCTCACCGCCGCGCCGTAGAAGACGCCGGCGCCCAGGAACGCCTCGACACCGGGCACGCCGAGCCGCCGCCACTCGATCCCGGTGGCGAGAACCACGACCCGGGCACGCACTTCGGATCCGCCGGCCAGCCGCACCACCCGGACCTGGCCGGCTACGTCCAGCGCCACCACCTCCTGAGCGAAGACGATGTGGGTACCCATCAGCCAGGCCTGCTCGCACGTCCGCTGCATCAGCAACCCGCCGTTGACTCCGTGCGGGAAGCCCGGATAGTTGCGGATCAGCGGGCTGGTACCGGCCTGGCCGCCGGACATCGCCTTCTCCAGGAGGATGGTGTCGTGCCCCTCGGAAGCGGCGTATACCGCCGCGGTCAGCCCGGCCGGGCCGGCTCCGATGATGGCGACCTCGCAGTCATCGATGTCGCTGACCACGTTGACGCCGATCGCGTGGGCCAGGTCGGGCATGGTGGGGTCGACGAAGAAGTGCCCGTCATGCCGGATCATCACCGGCAGCCGGGTGCCGTCGAGCCCGGCATCGGCCAGCAGCCGGCGGGCCGGCTCGGTGCCCGACGGGTAGAACCGGAACGGCAGGCTGAAACGGGTCATCACGTCCCGCAACCGGCGCACCTTCGCATCGCCCTCGACGCCGACGATGCGGAACAGCTCGAATCTGGGTTCCTGCTCGGTCGCCCAGGACAGCAGGTAATCACTCACCGGCCCGTACATCAACTCGTCGTCCGCCCAGGGCCGGACGATGTGGTAATCGACCCGGCCCAGCGTCATCGCCTGGACCACCGGGCTGTCGGCCGAATAGTCGCGATTGACCAGCAGCACGCGTTTGGCATGCGGGTGCAGTTCGTGAGCAGTGGTCAGCAGGCCCGCAACGCTGGCGTCGACGAGAATCAGTGCCACCGGCAGCCGATCCTTGGCGCAGTCGGCCAGCGCGGCCAGCGCGGCTTCGGGTGAGGTCGCGCCCATAACCGCGAAATCGCCGCCAAAGCGCCTGGTCAGGTCGCTGCGCAGGACGTCGAGGGACGAGGGATCGCAGTCCACCACGAAGAGCACCGGACGCACCGCGGATGGTGCCATCACCGCAGCGTAGCCCGTGTCCGGAGGCTGGACCCGGCGATCCGGTCTTGATCTTGTCGCTCGTGGCGGCTCATCGATCAAGCGGTCGAGCGGTCCGGACGTATCGAACGATCGAACGGTGCTCAGGTCGCGGGGCCGTCGACGTTGACCGTCGGCGGCCCTTCCCCGGCCCGGATGACGATGATCTCGCTGGCACGGTCACCCGGATTCATCTCCCGGTGGACGGCGCCCTTGGGGACGAAGAGGAAGTCGCCGGGCCCGCCGTCGGTCACCACGCCGCCGTCCGGCCCCGACTCCATCCGAAGCAGCCCATCGACGATATATATCGCGGTGTCGTAGTCGGCGTGATGATGCCAGCCGCTGACCATGTGCGGCTCGGTGCGAACCAGACCGGCCCACAGCCCGCTCCGGGCGATGGCCTGCTCCCGCGTCATGCCCGGCGTCGGGTCAGCCGTAACCCGCTCGCTCGGACTGACCTTCGTGACCGGCGTCGATCGGTCCATGAGTGCACCTCCTTGTGGCGCCTACTGCGCACAGCCTCCGCCGGGACACCCGGCACCGCAACCCATCAGGCGCGTTGAGGCATCGTCATCGAGGGCACGGCTCCAAGGTGAGGCTGGAGCCGTGCCCTCCGGCGACGGTCTGCCGTGCCCGGTGATCGCGTCAGCGAGCGCCCATGAGGTGCTCGACCGCGAGCTGGTTGAGCCGCACGAAGCCGAATCCCCTGGCACCGGCGGCCTCGACGTCGAAGTCCTCGAACGCCGACCGGTCGTCCAGCAGGTCCGCGAAGCCCTCGCCAGGTGCCAGGGTGGAACGTGCGAGGTCGGCCGCGCCGGTCTCGGCCAGCACCGCGGCCACCTCCGGATCGGCGCGGAACGCCGCGGCGCGCTCCTTCAGCAGCAAGTACGTACGCATGTTGGCGGCCGCGGACGCCCATACCCCGTCCATGTTCTCGGTGCGGGACGGCTTGTAGTCGAAGTGCCGTGGCCCGTCATACGCCGGCCCGCCGCCGATGCCTCCGTTTTCCAGCAGGTCGACCAGGGCGAAAGCATTCATCAGATCGCCGTGGCCGAACACCAGATCTTGGTCGTACTTGATGCTGCGCTGGCCGTTGAGATCGATGTGGAACAGCTTCCCGTGCCATAGCGCCTGCGCCACGCCGTGGGCGAAGTTCAGCCCGGCCATCTGCTCATGCCCGACTTCCGGGTTGAGACCGACCATGTCCCGGTGCTCCAGTGAATCGATGAACGCGAGCGCGTGCCCGACGGTCGGCAGCATGATGTCACCACGCGGCTCGTTGGGTTTCGGCTCCAGGGCGAACCGGATCCGGTAACCGCGGTCGAGCACGTACGCCGCCAGCGTGTCGACGGCTTCGCGGTACCGGTCGAGGGCGGTGCGGATGTTCTTGGCCATGTCATACTCGCTACCCTCCCGGCCGCCCCACATCACGAACGTGGATGCGCCGAGCTCCGCCGCGAGATCGAGGTTACGCATCACCTTGCGCAGGGCATACCGGCGAACGGCGCGATCGTTGCTGGTGAAGCCACCGTCCTTGAAGACCGGATGGGTGAACAGGTTCGTGGTGACCATCGGCACCACCATCCCGGTTTCGTCCAAGGCGGCGCGGAATCGCTTGATACGGCCGTCGCGCGTGGCGCTATCGCTGCCGAACGGGATCAGGTCGTCGTCGTGGAACGTGACGCCGTACGCCCCGAGTTCAGCCAGCCGGTGCACCGATTCGACGGGGTCGACGGCGGCCCGGGTGGCGTCGCCGAACGGATCGCGAGCGGTCCAGCCGATCGTCCAGAGTCCGAAGGTGAAGCGGTCTTCCGGTGTGGGATGCGGTGACACGGCGGGCTCCAATCCCTGATGGTCGTCCCCTGCTAAAGCCTATTTTGTATATCCATTGAATTATTTCGGCGAGCAGCCGGCGCTGTCAAGGCCGGGCGAGGCCCCGGCCTTGGCCGCGAGCCGGGCCGCGATGGCCGGCGCCGCTCAGTCAGCCCCGGCGCCGGCGTCGGCCAACTGGTCAATGGCGGTGCTGAGCGCGTCCAGCGCCGGCACCGCCGAGGCCAGCGCCCGGCGCTGCGCCACGGTCAGGGTAGGCAGCGCGCGATCGAGCAGATTGTTGTTCGTGTCCTGCCAGGCCCGCACTGCCCGACGGCCGGTCTCGGTCGCGGTTAGCATGATCGCCCGGCCGTCCTCGACGGCCGCCGCCCGGTCGATCATCTCCTGAGCCGCAAGGCCATTGACCAGCGTGGTGACCGTGTTCGGCCGCAGATTCAGCAGCCGCGCGAGCTGGCTCGGACGGATTCCGGGGTGATCGCTCACGCAGCCGAGCAGTTCCAGCTGGGCCACTGCCAGGGTGTTGGCCGGATCGGCGACCCGCGCGGCGCGGCGCAGCGCGCGGCGCAGCCGGGCGATGGTGTCGGCCAGCCCGGTGGGACCGGCATCGGCGCGCGGGTCCGGCTGTCGCGTAGTCATGCACGAAGGCTGCCACAACGGACGACGGCGCGCCCGGCGGCGGGGATCCCCGGCGTGCCGGGGACGGCGGCCGGTGATGCCGGTACGCACGTCAGGCCAGTTCGGTCACCTCGGCGGCGCGATGCCCGTCGGCCGGCGTGTAACGACTCGACACCAGTGCTACCAGGGCGAATCCAGCGAGCGTGATCATCGCGAGCGCCACCCCATCGGTACCGGACCCGACCCGCCCGCTGAGGTGCAGCGCCAGCGAGACCACGGCGACTCCGATGGCGGTACCGAGACCGCGTGCCATGTTCAGCATCCCGCCGACGGTCGCGGCCATCTGATCCGGGACCCGCGACATGATGGCGGCGTTATTCGCCGGGATGAACACGCCAAGTCCCAGACCCAGGCCCGCGAGCGCGATCACTCGTGCCCACACCGGCATGGGAACGGCCAGGATCGCCGCCGCGCCGACCGCCGTTGCCGAGGCCAGCACGGCGCGAAGACGATCCGACCATCGTGCTGGGATCACGCGTTCGGCACCGATCGCGGCCAGCCCGAACCCCGCGGGCAGCGCCGTGAGCATCAGCCCGGCGGCCACCACCCCGCCGGTGGCGACCTGGGGGAACAAAACCAGCGGTCCGAACAGGACAAGGTACCCGGTGAGCGCTCCGACCAGGCCCGCGGCGACTCCGGGGGTCGCGAATACTCCGGGATCCAGCAGCGGCCGGGGCGCGCGCCGCTCCCACCACACCAGACCGGCACCGCCGGCCAGCGCCAGTACCGCGAGGGCCGCGACATGCCAGCCATCCAGCGCCAGTCCCGCGCCGGAGGACAGCACGAGCAGGAACGCGGTGCTGCTGACCGCCAGCAACGCCAGGCCGGCCGCGTCGAACTTGCCGCTCGCGGCGTGGTGCCTGGTCCGTGGCAACAGGAACCATCCGGCCACCACGGCGACGATGCCGACCGGAATGTTGATCCAGAAGATCCAGCGCCAGCCCATCGCGCCGACCACCAGGCCGCCAAGGGTCGGGCCCAGAGCCAGGCCGATCGCCTGGGCGCCGGCCTGGACACCGAGTGCCGCCCGGCGCCGGTTCGCCGGCACGCTGGTGGCGACAAGCGCGACGCTGTTCGCCTGAAGCATGGCCGCGCCAGCCGCCTGTACCACCCGAAGGCCGACAAGCACCGCGAGCGATGTGGCCAGGCCACAGCCGGCGGACGCGACCGTGAACACGACGAAGCCGTACAGATAGATCAGCTTCCGGCCGGCCTGGTCCGACCACCGTCCCACCGGCACCAGCAGCGCCACCAGCACCAGCAGGTACGCCAGCGAGACCCACTGGGTGCCGGCCAGCCGGACACCGAAGTCATGCTGCATGGCCGGGAACGCCAGCGTCACGATGGACGCGTCGAGCTGGCCCATGAACGCCCCGAAGCACACCGTGCCGACGGCGAACCAGGGAGCCCAACGGTGCTCCCGCACCGCTGCCGGACGCGGCCGCTCCACCGTCAGTACCGTCACCGAACCGTCCCCCGCACGCTCGCGCCCGTTCGTCAAAGTAATTCCTATGCAGAACTACTATGGTTCTACCACAGAACAACTTTTGACGAGTTTCCCGAGCGTGAACGAGTGCCTTCATCGAGACGAACATCACGTCGGCGACGAACCGGCGAGCTGCGCCGGCACGACGACCACCGCCGCGACGCGGCCGGATGGTCCGCAGGATGGTTCCGGCACTTGATCACCGAGACCGGCGCCGCCGCGAGGCTGGCGACGCCGGCCGGCGGCTAATGCTGGTGCACGGTGTATTCGACGGTCTGCACCCGGATCTGGCCGTCATGAAAGACGAAGGTGTCGATACCGTCGTCGACGTGGTTTCCGGTACCGCTGCGGGCCTTCCACTCAAGGTAGAGCACGTCGTCGGCGAAGACCGTGCCTAGGTCCCACTGCGCCTGCGGCACGTCCTTGAGCAACTGCGTGAAGACGGCGCGCGCGCCATCTTTGCCACGGAACGTCTTGCTGTGGACGATCAGGATGGCGTCATCGGTGTAGTCGGAGACGATGTCCTCGAGGTCTTCGGCACCGAGGGCCTGGCCGTGATGGGCGAAGATCTCCTCTGGCGTGCGTGTTGCGGTCATGGCAACCTCTCACGAGTTCGGGAATATGCCCCGATTCTTCCTCTATCCGGCATTTTTCGCGGAGTTATAGATACCCTCGGCCCATGAAGGCCGTACGCCTGCACGAGTATCAGCAGCGACCGCGGGTGGAAGACGTTGCCGTCCCGGCTATCCAGGGGCCGTACGACGTACTCGTGGATGTCGGCGGAGCCGGGCTGTGCCGTACCGACCTGCACATCGTCGAAGGGCAGTGGGCCGATCGCAGCCAGGTCGGGTTGCCGTACACGCTCGGCCATGAGAACTCTGGGTGGATCCGTGAGGTCGGTTCGGCCGTGGAACACCTGCGCCCGGGCGACACGGTGATCCTGCACCCGCTGGCCACGTGCGGGTTCTGCCGGGCATGCCGGGCCGGCGACGACGTGCACTGCGAGGCGAGCGCTTTTGGGGGCATCGACACCGATGGCGGCATGGCGCAGGTGCTGCGGACCAGCGCCCGTTCGGTGGTGAAGCTACCGGCCGGCACCGAGCCGGCCGAGGTGGCGGCGCTGGCCGATGCCGGGCTGACCGCCTATCACGCCGTCAAGAAGGCGGTGCCGCTGCTGTATCCGGGAACGACCTGTGCCGTGATGGGCGCCGGCGGCCTGGGCCACATCGGCATCCAATGCCTGCGAGCCATCACCGCCGCGCGGATCGTGGTGCTCGATTCAAGCGAGGAGGCCCTCGCGCTAGCCCGTGACTGGGGCGCGCACGCGACGGTCGCCGTCGACGGCGGACACGTCGAACGCCTCTTGGACCTCACCGATGGAAATGGCGCCGAGGTCGTGCTCGACTTCGTTGGTGAGCGCGGCGCCGAGCGCGACGCCTGGGCGATGACCCGCCGGGCCGGCAGCCACTACGTCATCGGATATGGCGGCACCATCGAGGTACCGACCATCGACGTCATCTCCACCGAGCGCAACATCGTCGGGAACCTGGTCGGCTCGTACAACGAACTGGCAGAACTGATGGTGCTGGCGGCCGACGGCCTGGTGAGGCTGCTGACCCGCACCTATCCGCTGGACGCGGTCAACGACGCCATGGACGACCTGAACACCGGCCGGCTGCGCGGCCGCGGCATCCTGGTCCCGGACCGGCTCGGCTAGCCCGCGCCGAGGGGTTCCACGGGGCGAGGGTTCCAAGCGGCGAGGGTTCCAAGCGGCGAGCCAAGACGTGACCTTCAGCCCTGGTTATGGCAGAAGGCCGAGAGCGAACCTGGCGTAAGGCCGCCGATGTCTTGCCAGACACAGGATCATGCCATCGCCGCGGCACCGATCGACCGGGCCCCGCAGGCCGTCGCAGCCTGCTGACCAGCGGCAGCGACAGTGCCCACGGCTGAGGTCAGCATGGAGAGGAGGTCGCGATGCGGGCTAAGGATGTGATGAGCCGGCCGGTATTCACCGTCACGCCAAGTGATTCTATTGAACGGGCTGCCGCGACGTTCAGCAGCCATCAAATCACCTCGGCACCAGTGGTCGACTCCGCAGGTGACCTCGTCGGTATGGTCAGCGAGGTCGACCTGCTGCTCCGTCCCGAGTCGGGCGCCGGTTTGGCGGTTGGGGATGTGATGACCGAAGACGTCGTCGTGGTGCCGCCGGACGCCGAGCTGGCCGATATCGCCAAGACCATGATCGAATATCAGGTCCGATGTGTACCCGTCATGGACGGTGGCGACATCGTCGGCGTCATCAGCCGCCGAGACATCCTGCACAGCACCGTACGCCCGCACGCACTCGTCACCGACGAACTCCAGCGCCGACTCGACGACTACGCCGGCATCCCGCTGGCGACCTGGAAGATCACCGTCCACGATGGCGTGGCCACCATCGCCGGGGAATTCGACGACGACGCGCACCGGGGCGCGATCAGGGCGCTGGCTCTGACGGTCCCGGGCGTCACCGCCGTAGAGATCCGGACCATCTCCGACTCGCCGTAACCCGGCCGGACGGCGCCCCGCCCGCCCCACCGGTTGTTGAAGATCCGTTCCGGCGGAACGACGGCCCGGCTCGCACGACTCCGCCACCGCGACCCCCGCTGACGCCGGAAGATCCGGCGCGCTCCCCCCGCCGGCCGTACCTATCGGGCAGCACCGTTAAGCCATCCAATGCGCCATCACCGGCCGATCGGGTCAATTGGCGCCGCGTTTCCCAACTAGCACCGCCCGTGACCTGCGTAATCGTAGTGTTGGCAAGAAGGCAGCCGGCAGGGAGGTCATCGTGGATCGAGGATTCCTCGCGACCGTCGTCGCGAAACCGGGCAAGGAGCGGGAACTGGCCGAGTTCCTGGCCAGCGCACTACCCATGGCGCAGGCCGAGCCCGGCACGGAGACCTGGTACGCGTTTCGGGTCGACGACCGGACGTACGGCATCTTCGACACCTTCGGTACCGAAGATGCCCGCCAGGCGCACCTCGGCGGGCCGATCGCCGCGGCGCTGATGGCCAAGGCGGACGAACTGCTGGCCGAGCCGCCGTCAATCGAACCGGTTGACCTGCTGGCGGCCAAGAGCGCCGGCAGCGGCTAGCGAGAAGGCACCGGACGCGACCGGCGCCCGGGCGCCGGAGAGCCAGAGAGGGCAACAGCATGGTTACGGATGTGACTCACGACGGATCACCGTTCGACGTGCTGAGCGGCGTCCGCGACAGCATCGCCGCCGGCACCTCTATCGGAGAGCCGGTACGCACACCTGAGGTCACCGTCATTCCGATGGTCCGGGTGTCCGGCGGAGGTGGTGGCGGCGGCGGTACCGGGAAGGCCGGCAGCCACGACACCGACGAGCAGTCCGGTAGCGGTGCCGGGTTCGGGCTCCAGTCCCGGCCGCTGGGCGCCTTCGTGGTCCGCGGCTCCCGGGTACGGTGGCGCCCGGCCATCGACGTCAACCGGGCGATCCTCGGCGGCCAGATCCTCGGCGCGATCGCGCTCTTGGTCGCCGGCTCGGTGGCACGCCAGATGATGCATCGTCGGCACTACCTGCGGCGCCATCGGGAGCCGCGGCGGTGATGGCCACGCCACACCCGGCACCGGTCACCGGCCCGCCGCCGGTTACGTGAGCGGACCGTAAACGCGCTCGGCGGTCCGCGCTCCGATCGCCGCGGCGACGGCTCGGGCTTCACCGGGCGCCATCGCACCGTCGCCGACGAATTCGCCGAGGACCCGGCCCAGGCTGTGCCGGAACTGGGCGGCGCCGGTCCGGTACAGCTCGGGAAGTCCGTAGGCGTCCGACGAGTACATGATCTGTTGCCACGGGGCCAGTTCCAGGAACTCGGCTAGCACGCCGATGGAACGGAAACCCAGATGGTTGACGGTCAACCCGACGTCGACGTACACATGCGGGTACAGGTGCGCCAGCCAGCCCGCCTCCCGGTGATACGGGTAGCAGTGCAGCAGCACCAGCGGTGTGCCCGGGTCGCGGGTGACCTCGCATAGCGGCTGCAAGAGTGCCGGGTTGGCGCCGATCAGGCTCGCGTCGGCGTCACCAAACCCGGTGTGCAGCTGAATTGGGCGCCCGGCGTCGACGGCGAGCCACAGCAGGTGCCGGATCAGGATCGGATCGACCAGCCGGGCCGGTCCGCGCTCTCGCGCCCGCAGCCAGCCGCCGGCGGCGGCGCGGACCTCCGCCGATCCGGGGCGATCGGACGCGAGATCGAGACCACAGCGGTACGCCGCGATCGACTTCGCGCCGATCGCGCCACCCGAATAGGCGGCGTGCAGGCCAGCGGCGACCGCTACCGGATATCCGCTCGCGCCGCAGCCATCGATCACCGATTCGGCCAGTGTCTCCAGGCGTACCACCTCGCGTGCCGGGGCACCGGCCAGGTGCCCGATGCCGGCCGGTCCGGGCATGCCTTCGGCCGGCACGCCGGTGTCGATGAGCAGCCCGGCGAGGCCCGACGCGCGCAGCAGCAGCCGAGCCGTCTCTTCGGGGCCGGTGTACCGGCGAGCGGCCAGGTAGTCGGGCAACGGCGCGCCGGCGGGCAGGCCGAGTGCCGGTCCGCACCAGCGCCGGATCGCCAGCCCGAGATGACTGTCCAGCGACGCCGGGTAACCGCCGTGCCAAGCCAGTCGCGGTCCGGTCCGGTCACGCGGCCCGCGATCGGATTCGGTGCACCAGGACGCGAACTCCGTGTCGTCCAGGGCCGCGACGGTCACCGGGTGGCAGTGCGCGTCGAGCAGCTCAATGTCACCCAGGCCGGCATCGGGCGGGCGCGGGCTGATCAATAGCGCCACCGTGCCGATCCGGCGATCTCCTCTGCTGAGCAGCCGGAGGCGGCCTCGGCATCGGCGAGGTGGACCGCGCGGAAGGCGTCCAGCAGCTCCACGCCGAGGGCGGGACCGATGAGGTCATCAGCGGCCAGGGCCTCAAGGCTTCCGGCGACGGTCTCCGGCAGGCGCGCCGGACGTCGTCCCGGCGGCAACTCCTCCGGATCGACGTCGATACCCGGCGGCAGCCGAAGACCGGCGTCCGCACCCCGGATCGCGACCAGGGCGGCGACCCCGGCGGCCAGGTACGGGTTCGCGCTGCCGTCCACGCACTTGAGCTCGACATTGGCCGCGCTCTGCCCGGTGCCGGCCACGCCCGGGATGAACCGCAGTGCCGCCTCCCGGTTCTCCACGCCCCAGCACTGGTAGGCACCTGCCCATCGCCGCGGGACCAGCCGCAGGTGACTGCCCACGCCCGGCGCGCCGACGGCGGCGATGGCCGGCAGCCGGTCGAGCAACGCGGCCAGGCACGACTCACCGGTCCCGGTCAGGCCGTGCGGCCCGGAGCCTCCGGCGAATACGTTTCGCCCGGCCGCGTCGCCGACCGACAGGTGCAGGTGCATGCCGTTGCCGACGTGCCCGGCGACGGGTACCGGGGCGAACGAGGAGCGCATCCCGTACCGCAGTGACATCGCTCGCACCGTCTCGCGCGCCAGCACCACGCGATCGGCGGCGGTCACCGGATCGGCCGCGCCGATCGACAACTCGAACTGCGCGGACGAGTACTCGGGGTGGTACTGCTCGATCGGAACGTCCTGCGCCGACAGCGCCGCGACCAGATCGCGCCCATAGTCGGCGACCTCCATCAGGCGAGCCATCCCGTACGCCGGACCGGTGGTCGCCGGTGACCCGTCCGGGTTCGCCAGGTACCACTCAAGCTCGAAGCCCATCTGAACACTGAACCCGGCGCGGACTCCGTCATCGACGACCCGCCGGACGAAGCCGCGCTGGTCGGCCGGGTACGGCCGGCCATCCTGGGCCCAGCGGTCAACCGGCGCCCACGCCCATCCGGGCTGGGCGGCCAGCACCACGGTCGCGCCGGCATCGGGATGCAGCCGCAAGTCGCCGACCGGGCCTCCGATGTAGCGGCTGGTCGTGATCGTGTCATCCACCTGGAACACATCGTGCACTGTGGACATGCCCACGCCCCACGCCACCGCGTGACCGAAGCGATCCACTGGCACCGCCTTGACCCTGGTGACCCCGGCATTGTCGACCCAGGTAAGCGCCACCAGAACCACGCCGGACCGGGTCAGCTCGGCGGCACGGGCCTGACCGGCCTCGGCGAGCGCGGCCCGATCGAGATCGGACTGGACCGGAAGAAGCGCGTCGTCCCGGTCGGCGTCGTAGGGGACGTCGTCGTTCGGGACGTCGTCGTTCGGGACGTCGTCATTCGGGACGCCACGGTCAGCATGTTGGTCGGCCGCCACACGCTCCATTGTTCCGGACATCGGATCCGGGGGCGCCCAATCGTGGACGGATCACGCGCACGCCGTGCCCGAGCCGCCTCGACCGCACCGATGGTACGAGGCACTCCGATCACTGGCGTGGGCCGATCCCTACAGCAACGCCGCCATCAGTGCCTCGGCCACGAAGTCGCTGAACCGCTCCATCGACCAGCCGCGCTTGAGCACCAGCATCTCGTAGAGGACGGGCGAGGTGTACGACCACATGATCTCGCCGGCCTCCTCGACGCTTAGCCCGGGGCGCAGGTGGCCGTGGCCAGCGAATCGCCGGGCGTTGTCGATCATCCGGTTCAGGCGTTGCGCTTCGGTGGCCTCACGTAGCTCCGCCATCGCCGGGTCAGTAGCGGCGGCGTCACGGACCAGCAACAGAATCGGCGCCACCCGGGGCGCCACCTCGCGGCTGAGCCGGGTCCAGCCGCGGATGATCTGCTCGGGGTCCGATTCGACCGCCTGCAACTCGTCGGACCGCCGTTCGGCGTGCACCGGGCCGCCGCCGGCCAGCCCCGCCTCCACGATGGCACTGACCAGGCCGGGCTTCCCGCCGAAAGTCTTGTAGATCGTCTCGACCGACACTCCGGCAGCGGAAGCGATCGCCGCGACCGTCGTGGCGGCATAGCCGCCGGACAGAAACAGCCGCCGCGCACACGCCAGGGTCTCGGCGCGCATCAGCTCGGCACGGGTACGCCGACCGGACGAGTCGTATTTGCGAGTGGCCTTGACGGCGAACCTCCAGAGGGTCAGGATTAATTCGTTACAGGGCACTGTATCAAAAACTGCGCACGAGCGGGCAGCGGCACCAGGGCGCAAGCCCCGGCCGGTCAAGTCAGACAGCTCAGGCCGCCAGGCGGCCGCGAAGGAGGCACGACATGCCATCAAATACCACCAAGCCGGGCGAGCCGACCGCCGTTGTCGAGCGCCTTTACCAAGCAACGAACGCTCACGACCTGGAGGCCATCGTCGGCTGCTTCGCGACCGACTACCGCAACGACACGCCTGCGCACCCGGATCGCGGGTTCACCGGCAATGAGCAGGTCCGGCGCAACTGGACGCAGATCCTGACCGCGATTCCCGACGTCAGTGCGCGGCTGGTCAGGTCGGTGGAGCACGGCAACGAGGTGTGGATCGAAGCCGAACATTCCGGCACTCGACCCGACGGCAGCATTCATCAGATGGCCGGCGTCATCATCTTCACTGTCGACGGCGCGCTGATCCGGTCAGCACGGTTCTATCTCGAACCGGTCCAGCACGACGGCGCCAACGCCGACGCGGCGGTCGCCCAGCAGATGCGAACGCAGGGCGTCCGATGATCGTCATCGCCGGGGGAACCGGGCGCCTTGGGCGGCTCGCGGCCGAGCGGCTCGCCGGCGAGGGACTCGCGGTCCGGGTCCTCGGCCGCCACGCCACCTCCGAGACCGGTTCGCCGTATCAGGCGGTCAAGGCCGACGTACGCGATCCGAGGTCATTGGCGGCCGGGTGCGACGGCGCGAAGGTGATCGTCTCGGCCATGCACGGCTTCACCGGCGCCGGCGGCAACTCGCCCGCGTCGGTGGACCGCGACGGCAATGTCAATCTGATTGACGTCGCCGGGCAGATCGGCGCCGACGTGGTCTTGACATCGATATCCGGGGCCGCCGCCGACAGCCCGATGGAGCTGTTCCGGATGAAACACGCGGCGGAGCGTTACCTGCTCGCCAGCGGGCTGCCCGCCACGATTGTCCGGCCGACCGCGTTTGTTGAGCTCTGGCTGGACATCCTGCGCCGCACGGCGGCCCGGTCCGGGCGCCCGGTGGTGTTCGGCCGCGGCCTCAATCCGATCAACTTTGTCTCGGTGACCGACGTCGCCGCTCTTGTCGCCCGCGTCGTGGCCGATCCGGCCAGTCGCGGTCGCGACTTCGACATCGGCGGTCCCGAGGCCCTCACCTTCAACGACCTGGCGACGGCGGTCCAGGCCGCAGACGGCCGGGTGGCACCGCCACGCCACGTCCCGGTGGCGGCGCTGCGGATAGGGGCGAACTCGCTCGGCCGCCTGCGACCGGCGCTCGGCCGCCAGCTACGCGCGGCCATCGCGATGGACCAACTCGACCTCGCTCATCCGAGCCAGTCCGGACGGGACGCCTATCCTGACGTACCGCTGACATACCTGGGAGATCTCGTCGGCCGATCAGACCGCCGTCCGAAGTGATACGGCCGGCCGGTCAGGCCCCGGCTTCGACGGTGGCCACGACTGCGGTGACCTCGGAGCCGCCCGGCTGGGTCCAGGTCACCGCGACCTGGCCACGGGTACGCGCGGGCGCGATGCCCGCCGCGGGGGCGAGCAGCCGGTGGAAGATCACCCGCACTGGACTTCCCAGACCGGTGACCCGGACCGAGGTGGCATCCGGCGCCCAGCCGTCGTCAACCACCAGGGCGGCGGCCGTGATGCCGTCGAGGGAGAACGGGCCGCCCGGTGCCGGATCGGCCCGTACCGTCGGGTCGGCCTGGTTGCTGACGCTCTGCGCCTGCGCCACCGCGTCGCCCGCCACCAGGGCGAGCATCTGGCGTACCAGGACCGGGTCGCAGACGCCGTCGTAGATGAAACGCTCGCCCAGGACACCGTGCTCGGCGGTGCCGATCAGCCCGGTGCCGGCATCCGGCAACTCGGCGCCGCGGTAGGTCATCGGCACCAGGTACGCCACCGGATCACTCCCGGAGGCATCTGAGACGATCATGAACTCGATGCCGACCTCGCCTGCCGGGTCGTCGAGCCGGAAGCCACCGGCCTTGGTCAGGTCCGGAGTGCCGGAGCCGGCATACCACGGCTGCCGTGGCAACCAGCCGGTCAGCAGGTCAAGCTTCGATGGCACCAGCGTGGTCCCGTGAATGATGGCCACCGTCGCGGTCCCTCCCCGATGACGACCGGTCGGGACCAACCGGCCCGTCCGGCGCGGTCCGCGACCGCGCCGATCATCCTAGGCGGTCAGCCGTCACGGGGCTCGTACGCACCGGTACTCAGGTATTTCCACCCACCATCGGCGACGACCAGGGCGATGTCCGCGCGCTCGCCGCGCTCGACCATCTCGGCCGCCACCTGCCGGGCCACGTGCACCACGGCACCGGCCGAGATGCCGACGAACATTCCCTCGTCACACATCATCAGCCGGACCGCGTCGCCGGCCTGCGAGCTGGTCACCAGGCGCCGTTCGTCGACGAAGCCCTCGTCGTACAGTTCGGGGACGAAGCCCTCGCTCAAGTTCCGCAGGCCGCACATCCGGTCGCCGGACGCCGGCTCGGCGGCGACGACGCGGACGCCGGGCACCTTCTCGCGCAGGAAGCGCCCCGCACCGACCAGCGTTCCGGTGGTGCCCAGGCCCGCTATCAGGTGGGTGATCTCCGGCAGGTCGGCGAGCAACTCGGGGCCGGTGGTCTCGTAGTGTGCCAGCGCGTTGGCCTGGTTGGCGTATTGGTTGAGCAGGACCAGATCCGGATGGTGGCAGGCCAGGTCACGCGCCATCGCGACCGCTTCGTTGGATCCGCCCTCGGCCGGTGAGAACCGCACATCGGCGCCGTACGCGCGCAGCATGGCCAGCCGTTCCGGAGTGGTGTTGGCGGGCATCACGCACAGCATGCGGTACCCCAGCCGACGGGCGATCATGGCGAGCGCGATCCCGGTATTGCCGCTGGACGCCTCCAGGATGGTCGCTCCCGGCCGTAACGTGCCGGACACCGCAGCGGCGCGCACCATGTACAGCGCGCACCGATCCTTGCTGGATCCGGTCGGATTGCGGTCCTCCAGCTTCGCCCACAGCCGCACCGAGGGTGACGGGCTCAGGTTCGGCAGGCCGATCAGCGGTGTGTGGCCGACCGACTCCATCAGGCTGTTGTAACGGGTCATGTCCTATCCACCTCGTCCGCGCACGCGACGTCGCGTGCGATCTGAGCCAGCGCGGCCAGGTCGGCCGCCGGATCCGCGCCGGCCGCGATCAGGATCGCCTCGAACCGGCGCGCCCACACTTCGGCGCGTGCCGCGCTAAACCGGGCGGCGTTGTACTCCAGACCTCCGGCCAGGCCGTCGGGTCGCTGCCGCAGCACCAGGCTGGCCTCGGACCGGGCGCCGACCGGGCTGTACAACTCCATCACCGGGGTGAACTCCTGCCCGGTGACATCGATGAACGGCGTGATCCGGAGCCCGGACAGGCCGACCGCGCTCTGCGGCGCGTTCTGGATGGAGAAGTTCACCGGGATCGCGCCGACCGGCAGTTCGAGTTCGCGCAGCAGCAACTCGAACGGCACGTCCTGGTGCGCGAACGTGGTCGCGGTCTCCTGCCGCAGTCGGGTCATCAGGTCACCGAAGAGCACGTCCGGCCGCAGCGGCACGCGGACGATGACGCGGTTGACGAAGTATCCGACCAGCGGCTCCCACTCACTGCGGGACCGGCCGGCCAGAGGTGCCACCACGGCCAGCTCATCTCGGGGCCGGTCGGCGGTCAGCGCCAGCGCCCACGAGGCCAGTGTCACCATGAACAGCGTCACGCCGTTGCGCCGCGACAGGTCAGTGGCGGCGCGCGCGGCCGGCTCGGTCAGCCGGACATTGCGCCAGCCGAACCGGAACGGCTCGCCGCCGGGCCAGTCGGAAGGTAGCTCGACCCGCTGCGCCATCCCGGCCAGATGTTCCCGCCACCACCGCACCTCGCGCTGATACTCGGGGCCCTCGACGAACCGATGCTGCGCCTCGACGAAGTCGCGGTAGTGCGCGGTCAGCGCCGGCAAGTCCGGTGCCCGCCCGGCACTCGCGGCGTTGTACCCGGTGAACAGCTCGCCCAGCATGACGCCGATCGACCAGCCGTCCGTGACGATGTGGTGGACGTTCCACTGAAGGACGTGGTCATCCGGACCCAGGCGGTACACGGTGATCCGGATCAACGGCCCGGTGCCCAGGTCGAACGGGCGCTCGACCTCCTCGCGGACCAGACGCCGCGCGGTCTGCTCGTCGGTGTCCACGACGGCGATCGGTACCGGGTCCGGCGGCCCGAATACCTGGGTGGTCGCGGTGAACCGGGCCCGCAGCGGCGCATGCCGGGCCACGATCGTCGAAATCGCGGCACGCAACGCGGCGAGATCGAGCGAACCGCTCAGGCGCAGCGCGATCGGCGCGTGGTGCGACGGGTGGCCCGGGTCCAGCTCGTTCATCCGCCAGAGCCGCTCCTGCGGGAATCCGAGGCGGGTGGGACGGTCCAGATCTGGGTCGCCTGGCTTCGGCCCGGCCGGCGCGGGCGAGTCGTAGAGTTCGGTGACCTCCCGCTCCCGCCGGGACAAGGCGGCGGTGACCAGGGACTCCAGCTGCCGCGGGGTGGGCTTGCCGAAGAAGTCGGCCAGGCTGACCTCGACCCCGAACCGGTCCCGGACCCGCGCCGTGACCTGCATCGCCTGCAGGGAGTTGCCGCCGAGCCGGAAGAAGTCGTCGTCCGGCCCGAGATCGCTGATGCCGAGCAGCGGGCTCAGGATGCCGTCCATGATCGCGGTGAGGGTGGCCGAGACCGGCTCGCCGCCCGGGGCCGATGACGCCGCCGGACCGGCCGACCGGTCCGGATCCGGGGCCGCGGTGACCGGAACCGACGCCAGCGCCCGCCGATCCACTTTGCCATGCGGGGTGAGCGGCAGCGATTCGAGCGACGCGACGCGGGTCGGGTGCATGTAGCCGGGCAGCCGGGTGGCCGCGATGTCGCGGACGGCACCCAGATCGAGCGGATCCGCGGCCGGAACCACGTACGCCACCAGCTGGCGGTCACCGTCCTCATCGCGCGGCTCTACCACGACCTGCCGGATTCGAGGATCGGCCGCAAGCGCCGACTCCACCTCGCCCAACTCGATGCGGAAGCCCCTGATCTTGACTTGCCGGTCCACCCGGCCGACGAACTCAAGCTGGCCGTCGCCGGCCCATCGCACCAGGTCGCCAGTGCGGTACATGCGCTCGCCTGAGCCGGTGAACGGATCCGGCACGAATCGTGCGGCGGTAAGGCCAGGCTGGCCGACGTAGCCGCGCGCCAGCCCGGGCCCGGCTATGCACAACTCCCCCGGCACGCCGGGCGGCACCAGCCGCAAGCGATCGTCCACGACGTACGAACGGTGGTTTGCCATCGGCCGGCCGATCGGCGGAATCCGGCCGCCGGACGGTGGCCGGCAGTTCATCAGCGTGACCGCGACCGTGGTTTCGGTCGGCCCGTAGCCGTTCCAGAACTCCCGGTTCGCGGTCGCCCACCCATCGACCAGTTCGGCGGCCGGTGCCTCGCCGCCCACCGAGACCAGTCGGAGGTCCGGCAGGTGTTCCGGATCGAGCAGTGGCATCAGGCTGGGCGGAAGCTCCGCCGCGGTAACCCGCTTAACGCGCAGCAACCGTTGCAGAGCGTCCGCGTCACGGCGCTCCGACTCGCCCGCGAGAACCAGCGTGGCACCCGCTGACAGCGCGGTCCAGATGTCGAACACCGAAATGTCGAAGGTGAGCGAGGCGAATCCGAGCAGCCGGGTGGCCGCGTCGATGCGGTACGCCTCGGCAATGCGCGCCGTGAAGTTCGCCAGCGCCCGGTGATCGATCATCACGCCTTTCGGCGCGCCGGTGCTGCCCGAGGTGTAGATGACGTACGCGGCGCCATACGCCTCCGGCGACCGGAAGTTCGGCACCGGCGCCTCGGGATCGGGATCGTCAGCGCTCACCACCGTGAGCCCCGGGAAGTGGTCGCGGTGAGCATCGTCGGTGACCGCGGCGACCGCGCCGGAGTCGGCGAGGACCCGCTCCAGCCGCTCGGGCGGCCAGGTCACGTCAACCGGCACGTAAGCGGCCCCGGACATCAGCACGGCCAGGACCGCTACCACCATCGGAACGCCGCGGGGCAGATAGACCGCCACCCGGTCATCCGGGCTGACGCCCTCGCCCGTTGAGGCCAGGCGCGCGGCCAGGCGCTCGGCACCATCGACCAGGTCGGCATAGCTGATCACGCCGTCCGGACCGTCGACCGCGATCGCGTCCGGGCGAGCCGCCGCGACCGCGCGAATGGTCTCCGGCACGGTCGCCCCGCCGATCACCACCGCCGGGCCGGTGCCCCATCCGAGCACGGTGTCGCGGGCGCGCTCGCCAACCGGTTCCAGCTCACCGATCCGGCCGTCGCCAGCGGCGGCGGCGACCAGCAGGTCCGCGGCCGACGCCACGGTTCCCGGATGCCACTGGGCCTGGTCGTATCGGACGACCAGCAGGTCCGGAGTGACATCGATGGCAAGCCCGGTCCCGGCGTGGCCGACCGGCTCGCCCGGATCACGAGGACCAGCCGCGACGGTCAGCATCAGATCCTCCGGCAGCATGTCACGCAACCGGTCCCAGGGCACGTCACCGTTGTCCGCGGCGTCGGCGAGTCCTCGCGCCGCCGCGGTTCGCACCGCCTCAAGCGTCGCCGCCTCATCGATTGCCATCCGGATCGGCAGCACCCGACCCGAACCGGACTCGCCTGGCGACACATCGGCCGCCGCCAGCCGGACCCGGGCGCCGACCACGACATCGTCCGCGCGAGCCAGCCGGCTGGCCGTCACGGCCGCGGCCGCGACCCAGCGGGCCAGGTCCGCCGGGACATCCGCGACCGGCCGCTCGTGCCGGCCCTGACCGGCCGCACCGGGCGGAACGCGATCCGATCCGGCGCGTCCCGGCATCACGCCGCCAAGCTGCCCGCGCCAGTAGTCCAGCCGCGTCGCCCGGCCCGGGCGCTCGCGCAACGCGTCCAGGAACCCACGGCGCCGCCCGGCGTCCACCAGATCCAGCCGGTCTCGTAGCGGGGACGGCGATCGAGGCGCCGGAGGCTGGAACGGTGCCGCCATCGCCGCGACGTCCAGCCGTCCGCGCCGATCGATCGGAAGCCGGTCGACGATCTCGACGTCGGCCGGCAGCATCTCCGCCGGGATCAGGCGGGTCAGGTGCGCGAGCACATCATCGGCGGTCAGGTGGTGGTCGCCAGCCGGAACTACCCAGATCACCGGGTGGCCGGGCTCGAAGTCGACGACCGCCGCGTCGCTCACGCGAGGGTCGGAGGTGGCCTGCCGGGCCATCCAGTGGTACGCGTTGCCCTCGCCCATGACGTCGATGTCACCGTCGACGCGGCGGCGGGCCGTGAGGCCGGTGTCATGATCGCCGGTACCGTCGCGGCGGACCAGGCGGCCGGTGGCTCCCTCAGCGACCGTGCGGCCCGCCTGGTCAACGATCTCCATCCAGTCGGCCGATCCGATCCGTCCCGCATCGTCCGGGCCGCACAGCCGGGCCAGCGTCACGCGTCCGCCATGGACGAACAGTCGCGTGACCACCCCGCCGGGTACCGCCGCCCCGAACTCACCGAACAGGATCCGTACGGGCGCGTCGATCGGCTCGATCAGGCGTGGCGGCCCGATCAATACGTCGACTCCGTCGCCCGGTGCCACCACCTCAAGGTCCGGCATCCCGAGCAGGGCGACGGCGGCGGCCGCGTCCTCGTCGAGAGCCGCGACCCGCGCCGGTGCGCCGTGCAGCAGCAGCGAGGCGAGCGTGGCCGCCGCCGCGGCGGCCGGATCGCCCTCGGCGCCGGCGACCCGCGTGCCCCCGGTTCCGGTGTTCCAGCCAAGGTCTCCCACGCGCGCCGGAGATCTCAGAGATCCGCAGATCGCCGCGACCAGGTCGAGGTAGTGCTCGGTCATCGCCTCGGCGGCACCGGTGTCGATCCGGGCCAGATCGTGATCGACCCGGACCCAGACCCCCTCCGGTGGCAGCGCCACGGCGACCGCGACCGGAATGCTGGTCCGCTCCCGGCTGGCCACCAGGCGCACTCGCACGGTTGCGTCGCCGTGCTCATCGAGCCCGCTGTGCCAGTAGTTCTGGAAGGCGAACACCGTCTCATAGAGATTGCGCCCGGGAGGAATCCGGGTCAGCCGGGCGATCTCGGCCAGCGCGGCGTTCTCCCGGTCCCGCACCCCGCCGAGTTCGGCCTGCACGTACTCCAGCCAGTCCCGGACCGGCTGCGCGTCCCGGCACGCCACCCGCAGCGGCAACGAGTTGACGAACATGCCGACCCGCTCACCGGCGTCATCCAGATCAGCCGACCGGCCGGCCAGAGTGACGCCGAAGACCGCCTCGCCGGTGCCGGCATTTCGACTGCACAGCAGCGCCCAGGCCGCGTGCAGGATGGTGCTCGGCAGCAAGCCATGTTGCCGGGCCAGTTCGGCGACGTCGCCGGCGCGGTCCGGCCCGGCCATCCGGATCACCCGGCCGGCGCCGGTGTCTTGATCGGGCGGCGTGACCGCCGCGACCCGGTCGATCCCCAGCGAGGTCGGCGCGGCCAGATCGCCGAAGCGCTCCACCCAGTAGGAGTCACGCGCCTCGGCGCCGCTCAGGTTGTGTACGTGGTCGCGGAACCGGCCGGCCGGCGGGAGGCGGTGCTGCTCGTCCGCCCGCCGGGCACGGAGCAACTCGGCCAGTTCCCGGTGCAGCACGGGGACGCTCCAGCCGTCGAGGATCAGGTGATGGTGGGTCATCACCAGGCGCCATCGGCTTGGCTCGTACTCGATTCCGTGGATCGCCAGCAGCGGCGGCCGCCGTACGTCGAACGGGGTGTCCCGTTGACGGTCGAGAACCGCGGTGACCATCCGTTCGAGCCGATCCGGGTCGCCGATCAGGTCCGAGCCGGCCGCCGGTTCGAGGGTCAGCGGCGACGGCGCGGTCGAGAACACCACCTGTACCGGATGGTCGACGCCCTCCCACACGAACCCGGTGCGCAGCACGTCATGCCGGGCTACCAGGTCATCGACGGCGCCGATCAGATCGGTCGCGGCTACGCCGCTCACATCGAGAACATGCTGCTGCAGGTAGAGGGGTGCGCCCGGCGCGGACAGCGTGTGAAACAGCATGCCGTCCTGCATCGGGGTCAGCCGGTAGATGTCCGCGACCGCCCGGCGCCGGTCATCGCCAGTGGTCAGTGCCGCCGTACTCATGCGTCCTCGCTTCCCGCCTTCCGGACCGGCGACGCGGCCACCACCAGCGGCGCCAGGAAGATGCTCGTCACCGCCACGTAGAGTGCCGCGCGGATTCCGATTGCGGCGCCGAGCCACCCGCCGGCCAGCGCGCCGAGCGGGGAGACGCCGAGGGCGACGAACCGGAAGGTCGCGTTGGTCCGGCCGAGCACCTGGTCGGGTGTGACGCTCTGGCGCAGCGTCAGGACGTTGACCGCGCACACCTGGCCGCCCGCGGACATGAAGAAGCCGGCCACCATCAGCATCGGGACCTCGACAGCCGGGCCACCGGCCGACAGCGGTATCAGCAACGCCGCGGCGGCGAACAGGGTCAGGCCACCGATGATGGCGCTCGGCGCTCCCCACCGGGCCCGTACCCGTCCGGCGCTCATGGATCCGGCCAGCGCGCCTGGTCCGGCCGCGGCCAGCGTCACGCCGATCAGTACCGGCCCGAGGTGGACGGTCCGCACCAGGAAGATGAAGTACAGGGCGAGTTCGGCCGCCCAGGCGAGGTTGCTGACGGCCAGGCCGATCGCCAGGGGGCGCAGCAACCGGTGACCGAAGACGAAGCGCACTCCCTCGGCCAGGTCCGCGAAGACGGAACGGATCGCCAGGCCCCGCTGCGACCGGGCCGGCTCAGGAGTGCGGATGCCGCGTACCAGGGTCGCCGACACCAGGAACGAGACGGCGTCGACGGCCAGGGCGATCGGAGCGGTGATCGCCTGCACCAGGGATCCACCGATGGTCGGGCCGATCAGTTGCGCCGCCGACCGGCTCGACTCCAGCCGGGTATTCGCCCCGATCAGGTGCTCGCGCCCGACCAGCGACGGCACCACCGTCATGTACGCGGTGTCGAACCAGACGCTCAGCAGCATCGAGGCAAGCACCGCGACGGCGAGCATCCAGAACGTGAGCACGTGCGTGACGGCGGCGACCAGGACCGCGACCAGAATCGCCGCCCGTCCGAGGTCGGTCGCGATCATCACCGGCCGCCGGGAAGTCCGGTCCACCCAAACCCCGGCGAACAGGTACAGCAGGAACGGCAGCCGGGCCAGTGCCTGCAGGTAACCCATGGACTCGGCGCCGACGTGCAGGGTGCCGAGCGCGATGAGCGGGATCGCCACCACGCTGACCTGGGATCCAATCTGCGACAGCGTCTGGCCCCACCACAGTCGCGCGAAGTCGTGATTGCGCCACAGGTCGTCGCGCCAGAGCCGGCTGATGCGGCCACGGCCGGCATCGGCACCGGCTTCGGGTGCCGGCGCGGCCGTAGCCTGCGTGGCTTCCTGCTCGCGTGGCTGAGACGGGCGCGTGAGCTCGCTCATCGCCCGCCGTCCAACGCCTCGCGCAGGCTGCGCGGGCGCATGTCGGTCCACACCTGGTCGATGTGGGCCAGACAGTCGTCCATCGGGCCGGAGAATCCAGTCGGCCGCCAGCCTGCCGGTATGTCGCGTCCGAGTTCCCACACCGAGTGCTGATCCTCGTCGTTGACGACGACGGCGTACCGCCGCTCGTCAGGGGTGTCAGTACGGCTCGGGTGGTTGCCACCGGCCGTGCCGGTGCTGTCGTTGTCAGCCATGCCGGGCTCCTTCGATCGTGTCGGAAGCGGCCTCGCGCCATCGCCGCCCGGCCGGCCCGATCAGGCCGGTCGCGACGAACGCGGAGCGGTAATACCGTTGGGCGGGCGCCGGGTCGGTCATCCCCCACGCCCCGGCAAGCTGCATCGCCTCGCGGGTGACGAGGAGGGCCAGGTCGCTCGCGGCGGCCAGAGCGCGCGCCGCCGGTCCCGGCCGGACGTCGGCGGCGGCCGCGTCGATCAGCAGGCGGGTAGCGGTGACCTCCGAGGTCAGCCGGGCCAACCGGAACGCGATCGACTGATGTTCGATCAGCGCCCGTCCGAACTGCTTGCGGTCGTGTGCCCGGCGCACCGTTTCGGCGAGCGCGCCGATGGCGAGCCCGGTGAGCCAGCCAGCCCGCCGGAGGCGGTCCCCCCGGCGAAGCGTGGCGGCGTCCGCGTCCAGGGTGAGTCCCGGCACCGGAGCCGAGGTCGGCCGCCGCAGTCCGGCCGCCGCTGCCGACGCCACCGCCTCGGTGGGCGGAGGCTCGACCAGAGCGACCTGTCCGGCCGTCAGCAGCAGCACTTCGTCGACCGGATCCGGCCAGAGCAACGGATGGTCCGTGCCACCGTCCCAGATCGCCGCGCGGTACCGGCCACCGAGCGCGTCGGCCAGCCGCGACGCCGTTTGCGGCGCGCCCGCGACGAGTGCGTCGATCGCCGTCAGAGTGTCCAGCAAACCATGATCGAGGCGGGCGCGGCCCAGTTCCTCGCACACCACGACGGCCGCCTCCGGGCCGAGGCCGAGACCGCCGGAGGGTCCCGGCACGTCCAGCCCGAACGCTCCGGCCCGGGCCAGTTCCGCCCACCAGCCGGCGGCCGGCTCGGCGTCGTCGTATTCGGTGGCGATTGCCCGCACGGCGGCACGCAAGGCCCGGCGCAGCGGTTCCTCGTCAACGCCGATCAGATCAGCGCCCGGTGCCGGCAGCCCGGAACCGGCGATTACTTCGAGCATCATCTCCGCCGTTCCGGCTGAGATGGTCAGACCGGGCGCCTCGCGGTACGCAGTCTCGAGCCGACCCAGCCCGGCCCGGCGGCTCGGATCTCCGGAATCCGGGGCGGATCGGGGACGGGGGATCAGCCCGGCCGGGGCACGCCACACCGCGTCCGGACCCGACTCCTCAGTGCACCACCAGGCCACTTCGCGGGCCGTGTCCGCGCACCACAACTTGGTAAGGGCGGCCAGAGTCGGATCGACCCGCCCACCGGCCAACTGGGTCAGGCACCGGTCGGCGAACAGCCCGGCCGCGGCCGTCCGGGCGGTCAGCCTGGCCAGCCGCGCGGCCTGCTCCGGATCCGGATCCGGGTGGTACTCGCGCCAGATGTCGAGCCAGGTTCGTGCCTTGGCGTGATAGTCAACCCCGGTCCGCTCCAGCGCCAGCGCCTCGGTGATCAGCGGCCAGGCGCCACCGACCGGCCCGACAACCGCCCGGCCCGGAACCCGGACACCATCGAGGGTCACGTCCGCGAAGTGCTCATCGGCGATGCTGCCCAGACGCCCGATGGTGACGCCGGGCAAACCGAGCGGTACCAGGAACAGGCTCACGCCCTGATACCGAGTGGCCTCCACCGAGGTACGCGCGGCCACCAGCGCCAGGTCCGCGACGTGAGTCTTGAGGCTGTACACCTTCCGTCCGGTCAGCCGCCAGCCGCCGTGCCCGTCGCGCGCCGCGGTGGTGGACAGCGCGGCCAGATCCGAGCCCACGTCCGGTTCGGAGTAGAGGATCGTGCAGAACGACCGGCCGGCGGCCAGGCCGGGCAGCACGGTCGCGCGCTGCGCGCGATCCCCGGCGGTCAGCAGGAAGGTGCCGGCGATCTGGATCGACAGGGTATGCAGTGTCTCGGCGACGCCTAGTTCCACCAGCCCGTCGACCACAGCCGCCTGATGATGCGGGGACAGGCCGCGGCCGCCGTAGCTGGCCGGCCAGGCCGGCGCGAGTAAGCGGTGCCGGCCGAGCAGGGCGAACAGCGCTCGCGGGTCAGGTTCATCACCGGCGCGGTAGGCCTGCCAGGCGCCGGACGCCTCCGGCCCGGTAAGCAGGTCGATGGTCTCCCGGCGAGTGTCGGCGGCGGTGACCGGTTCCGCCGGCCGGGTGGCGAGCGCGGTCACCTCTCCCCCTGGTCCACACCGAGGTTCGTCAGCAGTCGACCCAGCTGCTCGTCGTCCAGGCCGGCGTCGGGGAAGTCGGTCGCCGCGTAGCTGGTACCGGCGCCGCGGCAGTGCCGGGTCAGTTCGGCCAGCCGGGCCGCGACCGCCGAAGCGGCCAGCGGTGCGTCACTGACCAGCCGATCCCCGTCGACCCGGATCCAGCCGGTACCGGCCGGATCGGTCGGCTCGAAGCCGATTGACACCGCCGGTCGCAACCTCCCCAACACCGGGTCGCCGGCGACGGCGCTCCAGTCGGATCGGTGGTCCGCGGCCGCCCGCAGCGCCGCCTTCGCCGCCCGGATCAGGCTGGCCGGGTTCTGGTCGTCCGGGGTTACCACCGTGGGCACGGCGTCACCGCCCAGATCGACCAGGGCGGCCACCGCATGCTCACCGGTCGCCGCGAAGGACGCCGCCGCGACCGCCGCGGTCAGCAGCTCGGCACCGCTGGTCCCGTACGCCGCGTGAGCCGGCCCGTCGAGGTCGGCGCGAACGTCAGGCGGGATCGTCGCGGCCGAAGTCGCCGCCGCCCCGGCCCCGGCCGCCGGCTTCACCGGGGTCAGTAGTTCGACGAAGTACTGCCGCGCGGCGTCGCGGGCAGAGCCGGCCGCGGCGTCGACGTGGGCCGCCAGCGCGCGGACCGACTGGTGGGCGAAGATGTCGCGGACGCTGACCGTCAGGCCCTCGGTACGGGCCCGGGCCGCTACGTGGATCGCCCGGATGGAGTCGCCGCCGAGATCGAAGAAGTTGTCGGTCACCGATATCGCCGCGACATCGAGCACCTCGGCCAGCACCCGGCACAGCCGGCTCTCGGTGGCCGTTGCCGGTTGCTCGCCGGCGCCGGTACGCGAGGCGAGCACCACCGGATCCGGCAGCGCGTCGGCATCGAGCTTGCCGTTTGATTTCTGCGGCAGGTGCTCGACCTGGACGAACGCGCTCGGAACGCTGCCGCCGGGCAGGTCTCGCGCGACGTGCGTGCGCAGCTCCGCCTCGTCCGGCGCCGGCCCGGTACCGGAAACGACGCCGGGCCCGGCTGTACCGGCGGCACCGGCCGGACCCGCCGCGGCCACGTAGTAGGCGACCAGCCGCCCGCCGCGAACCACGGTGACCGCCTGCCGGACACCCGGATGCCTCTCCAGGCTGGCCTCCACCGCGCCCGGTTCGATCCGGTGGCCACCGACCTTGACCTGCCGGTCGATCCGGCCGAGGAACTCGTACGTCCGGTCCGGCCGCTCTCGTACCAGATCGCCGGTACGGTACATACGATCGCCGGGGCGGCCGAACGGGTCCGGCCGGAAGACCTCGGCGGTCCGGCCCGGGCGTCCGGCATACCCCCTGGCGACCAGCGCACCACCGATGTACAACTCGCCCACGGTGCCCGGCACCACCGGCTCCATCTCGGCGTCGAGCACGTACGCACGTACCCCGGTCATCGGCGGCCCGAGTGGCGTGGTCGCGCAGCCATCGAGCGTCGGCTCGGTCAGTGCGTGAGCCAGCACCCCGACCGTGGTCTCGGTCGGCCCGTAGTGGCCCACCACCGACCAGCCGTTGCGCAGCAGCCCGAGGGTGAACGCCGTCGTTGACGCCTCGCCGCCGACGATCGCGGCCCGGCGCGGCCTGAGTTCGGTACGGCCGCCGGCCAGCAGTGCCGACAGGTGCGACGGCACGATCTTCAGGTAATCGATCCGGTTCTCGGCGCAGTAGTCGGCCAGGCCGTCCGGATCCCGGGCCAGGTCCTCGGAGGCGAGATGCAGCACGCCGCCGGTGAGCAGCGCACCGTAGATCTGGGTCACGCAGGAGTCGAAGGTGGCCGGCTGGACCATTAGGTAGGACGCGCCGGAGGGCGCGCCGACAGCCGCGAGAGCCGCCCGGGTATACGCCACGACCTGGCGGTGCTCGACGACCACGCCCTTCGGTGTGCCCGTGGTGCCCGACGTGAACAGCAAGTACGCGGCCTGCCGTGGATCGGTGACGGGGGCATCGATGGCATCGGACGTGCGCGCCGTGGCATCCACATCGACGACCCGGATCCGGTCTGGCAGTGGCAGCGGCACGCCCGCCGGGGCCACCGCGAGCGTGGCGCCCGATGCGTCGGTGACGTGCCTCAGGTGCCGCTCCGGCGCGGCCGGATCGACCGGCACGTACGCGGCACCGGCGGCCAGGATCCCGAGCATCCCGACAATCAGCTCGGCCCGGCGTGCGGTGGCCAGCAGGACTGGGGCCTCGGCTCCGGCGCCCGCGGCTCTCAGCCGGCCAGCGAGCGCCAGCGCGGCACCGGCCAGGTCCCGGTACGACATCGTCGTACCACCGGCGACCAGGGCAGGTGCCTCCGGAACGGCGGCGACCTGCGCAAGGAACAGCCCGGTCAGCGAGTCGTCGACCGGATCGGCCGGCCGGCCCGCCCGGACCAGCGTGCCTGGTTCGGCGATCATCGGGGTGTCCCGCAGCGGCTGGTCCGGATCGGCGAGGGCCGCGGTGACGAGCCGGGCGAACAGGTCGGCGAGCCCCTCGGCATCGGACCTCGCGACCACGCCATGGCGGAACTCCAGGCGCGCGGACAGGCCGGCCGCCAATGGCAGCACATCGAGGTTGAGATCGTGCCGCACGGTGCCGTTACCGAACTGGCCGTCGGCCAGCCGGGACAGTGGCACCAGGTTGATGCCGACCTGGTGCAGCGGCGTGACGCCGAGCACCCGATCCGGCTTGATCGCGTCCACCACCTGTTCGAACGTGACCGCGGTGTGGTCATTGGCTCCGATCACGACATCACGGGCCCGGTCCAGCATCTGATGGAACGACGGCCGACCGGAGGTGTCCATCCGCAGCACGACACGATCGACGAACAGGCCGATCACACCGGCGACTTCGGACAGCGGGCGGCCCGCGATCGATGTGCCGATCGGCACATCGGCCGAGCCGAACCAACGGCCGACCGCCTCCGACCACAGCGTCACCAGGGCCATGAACAGCGTGCCGCCGCGCGCGGCGGCCAGGCGCCGCAGCGCTTCGCGCTGCGTGGCGTCGATCGGTATCACGATCTCGTCCCCGCGGTGGCTGAGCTCATCCGGACGCGGCCGGCCGCGAGTCAAATCGAGGATCGGCAGGCCGGCCAGCGCCTTTTGCCAGAACTCCAGGTCCGCGACCGCCTCGTCGGAGGTCATCCGGCTTCGCTGCCACGCGGTGAAGTCGGCGTACTGAACCGGCAGGGGATCGAAGTCGGGTGCCCGCCCCGATCGGCGGGCAGCGTACGCGGTGGTCAGCTCGCGGGTGAGGATCTCGAACGAGATGCCGTCGACGACCAGATGGTGCGCGACGATCACGAGCCGGGTACGGTCGCCGAAGCGTACCGGATGAATCAGCAGCAGCGGCCCGGTCGCCAGGTCGAACGGGGCGCTGGCCAGTTCCCGGCGGCACGCCTCCCAGGTCATGCCGCCTCCGGCCACCGTGACCGGGCGCACCGGCGACGACGCCAGACCCGACAGCACCACCTGGTGCAATGTCCCGGCTTCGGAGCGGAACACGGTGCGCAGCGCCTCATGACGCCCCACCACATCGGCGGCGGCGGCCGTCAACAGGCCCGCGTCGACTTCGTCGCCGACTTCGAACTCGGCCGACAGGTGATGCACCGGCTCGCCGGGCACCAGCTGCTCGAGGAACCATAGCCGTTGCTGCGCACCGGAAGCCGGCTCATCGAGCACCACGGTGATCCCGCCGGGTCCGTTGGCGGTGTCAGTGCTCACTGGTCAGCTCCTTCGTGCCAGCGTCGGAATGGTCGGCTCGGGCGCCGTCGCGCTGCCGGGATCGGCGGTAGCGCGGACCCGGTCGACGGCGGCGGCCATACCGGCGACCGTCGGCGCCTCGAACAGGCTGCGCATCGGCAGCTTCGCGCCGACCGCCTTGCGTACCGAGGCGATCAGCTGCACCGCGACCAGCGAGTTCCCGCCGAGGTCGAAGAAGTCGTCGGTGACTCCGACCTGGCCCGCGCCGAGCACCGACGACCACAGCGCGCACAGCGTCTGTTCCAGCTCGGTGCGCGGTGCCACGTAGTCGCCGGAGGCCACCCGCTCGGCGGCACCGGCCGTCACGCTGCCCAGCTCCGACTCGACGGTGGACTGGTTGATCGTGCGAACCGACGCGATGATCCGGCTGACCTCGCTCACCGTGACGGTTACCTGTGGACCCAGGTCGGTCGCGAGCATCAGGCGCAGCGCCTCGGCGCCGTCGGCCGGGGCGATGCCGACAGTGTCGGTGTTGGCGGCGGTGGCCTTGGTGTAAGCCAAGTCGCCGGTATCGGTGGCCGGGCCGGCGGACGTACCGGCGTCCGTTGTGGCGCCGGCCGCCACCGTTGCGCCGACCGCCTCCACGTCGATCCGGCGCAGGGTGAAATCGGAGATGGTGACGATCTCGTTACCATCGGCGTCGATCAGGGCCAGGTCGGCCACGATGAGATCGGTCGCGGAGGCGTCGCCGCGGTAGGTGAGATGGCTCCAGAATCGGGCCGGCAGGGGCCCCCGCACGCAGAGCCGGCCATATCCCATCGGCAGGTAGCGCCCGTCGCCCCGGCTGGTCCCGAAGGACGTCGCCTCATCCAGCAACGCCGGATGCAGCGTCCAGGAGCCGGCCTCCCCGGCCACCAGATCGCCGGCCTCGAGCCAGGCGAGTTCCTCGTCCACGCCGGTGTGTACGCGCCGCAGGCTGGACCAGCGCGGGCCGAACGAGAGCATGCCCGAGTGGGAATGCGCGGGGTCGGGCTCCATCGACGAGATCCGGCAGCGCTCCTTTATCGCCGCCAGGTCATGCACCGGCGGCGCCTGCTCGGGCACCCACCCGATCGTGCCCCGGACATGTGCCCGCACCACGCCACCTGCCTGGCTGGACACGTTGAAGTCGAGGCCGTCCCCGCCATCGGTGAACGCCACTCGCAACTCGGCGCGACCGCCGTCGGGCACCGCCATCGGCTCGATGAAGACCACGTCGCGCAGTTCCGCCACCATGCCCGGGTGCGCCGGGCCGAACGCGGCCACCGCCGCCGCCCGTACCGTGTCCAGGTGACCGGTCCCCGGCATCACCGGACTGCCGTTGATGCGGTGCTCGTCGAGAACCCAGTGGGTGCCGGGGCCGATGATGCCGGTGGCGTAAGCGTTGTCGGTCGCGGGATCGCGGTGCACCGCACTGAGCACCGGATGGTCCATCGGCGTGCTGACCACGCCGCGCTGCCGGGCCCGGAACGCGTCCGGGGCCGCCACCTCGGCCGCCATGCCCACGTCAAGCCAGCCGCCCCAATTCAGCGACACCACCCGCGCGTTGAAGCCATGGTCGCCGCGGGCGAACGCATCCATGAAGGCGTTCGCCCCGCAGTAGTCGATCTGGCCGAAACCTCCGGCTATGCCGGTGATGGACGAGCACAACACCACGGCCCGCAGGGACAGATGCCCGAACGCGGCTCGTAGCGCCAGCGTCCCGAGCAGCTTCGGCGCCATCACCGCCTCGGCCTGCTCGCGCTCCTTGACCTCCGCCATGCCGTCGCCCGGCACACCGGCCGCATGAACGATCACGTCGATCTGGCCGAACCGCTCAAGCACCTCATCACGGACCCGGCACATGTCCGGCGTGCTTGACACATCGGCGGCGATCGCTACCACCTGGCCGCCGCCACCAGCGCTCGCGGCCTCCTCGACCCGCCGGATCGCGGCGATCGCCCGCCCCACCCGGTCTCGCACACCATGCACCGCGACGTATTCGTCCCACTCGGCCCGGTCCGGCAGGCCGCCACGGGACACCAGGACCACGCGCGCGCCGAGCCGCACGGCGAGGTCCTCCGCGACCGTAATGCCGATGCCGCCGAGACCTCCGGTAATCAGGCACACCCCGCCCGGTGGCAGGGCCAGCGCCGGATCGCCGTCCGCCTTCGCCGGCGCCCAGGCCTGCGTCCAGCGCCGCCCACCGCGCAGCACCAGCTGATCGTCGCCGGTGCGCGCGAACAACTCGGCGACCGCGTCGTCGGCGACGGCCCGACGGCGGGCATCGACATCGATCTGCCGGACCGACAGCCACGGCATCTCCAGCGGGAGTACCCGCACCGCGCCGCCCACCGTCGCGTGCTCCGGCCGGTGCAGGTCGTCTCCGGTCACATCCTGGGTACGGTCGGTGAGCAGGTCCAACTGGACCGGCGCCGGGCCATCCGGCGTGCCCGCCCCGAGTGCGCCGTCCCGGTCACCGCCGGCCGGCTCGGCCGCGGCCAGCGCCTGAGCAAGCGCGAGGACGCTGAAGAAGCCCCGGTTCTGCGCGTTCCAGGTTCGCGCCGGGTCGCCGTCGGAAGGCTCTCCGTCCAGCGCGTATCCGTGGATGATCCGGTCCGGCCGATCCGGACCGAGGTGCACGAGGAGGGCATCGATGTCGTCGCGTCGATCCGGGCGGATCGCGCACGCGTCGCCGAACCGCGCCTCGCGGGCGATGCCTACCTGGGTCACGTCGACACCGTCACCCCGGAGCCGGGCCACCACAGCGTCGGCGACCGGCCCGTCACCGAAGAACAGACACCGCTGGAACCGGGCACGCTCGGCGGGTTCGGCCTGCCGCCAGGCGGGGGTGGCGAACCAGTCCGGCAGGGCGCGCGGCCCGGTCCGCTCCGGCGCCATCGAGTCCGCCTGGGCCACCGGATCCACCCAGTACTTCTTGCGCTCGTACGGGTATGTCGGAAGCGACACCCGGCGGCCGCCCGCCGCCGGAGTGACCTCGACCGGGCCGCCGTTGACCCAGATCCGGGCCGCCGCGTCGTAGATGGTCGCCAGATCGCCCCGGGCGTCGCCGGCCGGAGGCAGGCTGGACAGCGGTGGCACCGCGTCCCGGGTCAGGTGCCGCCGGGTCAGGCCGGCCAGTTGCCGGCCCGGGCCGACCTCGAGCAGAATCCAGTCGCCGTCGTCCAGCAACCTGCGCACGCAGTCGTTGAAGCGCACGGTTTCGCGGAGGTGGTTGGCCCAGTACGAGGGGTCGCTCGCCTGCTCCGCCGTGATCAGCTCGCCGGTGACGTTGGACAGGAACGGCCGGGCCGGACCGGCCGGACCAGCCGCGGCGACGGCTTCGCGGAACGCGCCGAGAATCGGGTCCATCATAGGCGAGTGGAAGGCATGAGAGGTGCGCAGCGCCTTGGAGCCCACGCCGCGTTCGGCGAGGGTGGCGGCGTACCCGGAGACGGCCTCGGTCGGGCCCGCCACGACGCAGGTACCCGGACCGTTCACGGTCGCGATCGACAAGTCCGGCGGCAGTTCGTCGCGTACCTCAAGTTCGTCCAGGGTGACGGCGAGCATCGCACCGGGCGGCATCGACTGCATCAGCCGGCCGCGCGTGGCCACCAGGCGCAGCGCGTCGGCGAGCGGGAACACCCCGGCCAGGGTGGCCGCGACATACTCGCCGATGCTGTGACCGATCATGGCGTCCGGCTCGATGCCCCACGATCGCCACAGGGCGGCCAGGGCGTACTCGACGACGAACAGGGCGGGCTGGGTGAACTCGGTCTGCCCGAGCAGCGCGTCGGCGTCCCGGTCGCCCGCGGCGAACATCGGTTCGCGCAGGTCGCGGCCGAGTTCCGGGCGTAGTATCTCGGCGCACTCGTCAACGGCCGCGGCAAACGCCGGTTCGCACCGGTACAGCTGCGCGCCCATGCCGGCGTACTGCGAGCCCTGCCCGGAGAACAGGAATGCCACGCGTGGCGGCCGGGCTCCGGCCGAGCCGGTGATCAGGCGCTTGCGGTCGGCCAGGGCGGCGGCCGCGTCCGAAACGCTGCCTGCCACCACGGCAGCCCGGATGGGCCGTGCCTTCCGCCCGGAGCGAAGCGTATAGGCGACATCGCCGAGATCGACACCGCCGAGATCCAGGTCGCCACTTGCCGAGAGCCGCTCGGCCAGCCGGGTCACGCTGGCCGCGCGCGCGACCTCGGTGCGGGCGCTCACCTGCACCAGATGTGCCCTGCGCTCCCGGGAGCCGGCCGGCGATCCCGGATCGTCTTCGAGGGCCGCGGCCGCCGGCGGCGCCTCTTCAAGGATCAAATGGGCGTTGGTGCCACCGATCCCGAACGAGCTCACCCCGGCCCGTCGTGGCTGCCCGTCGACACTGGTCCACCGTGACAACGTCGTGTTCACGTAGAAGGGGCTGCTGGCGAAGTCGATCTTTTCGTGCGGCTTCTCAAAGTTGACGATCGGTGGGATCAGGCCATGTTCCATGGCCAGCACCGTCTTGATGACGCCGGCGACCCCGGCCGCCGGACCGAGATGACCGATATTGGTCTTGACCGACGCCAGGGCGCACCAGCCGGTGTCGGCCGAGTTCTGGCCGAAGACCGTGGCCAGCGCCGCGACCTCGATCGGGTCGCCGAGGGCGGTCCCGGTGCCGTGCGCCTCGACGTAGCTGACGGTCCGGGGATCGACCGCGGCCACGCCGAGGGCGTTCGCGATCACCGCCACCTGGCCGTCCACGCTCGGAGCCGAGAAGCCCACCTTGTCCGAGCCGTCGTTGTTGATGGCGTTGCCCCGGATGACCGCGCGGATGTGGTCGCCGTCGGCCAGCGCGTCGCTCAACCGGCGCAAGACCACCACACCGCCGCCGCTGCCCCAGACGGTTCCGGCGGCGCCCGCGTCGAACGCCCGGCAGTGGCCGTCCGGCGAGTTGATGCCGCCCTCGTCGTAGACGTACCCGGCCCGGTGCGGCAGCTCGATCGACGCGGCTCCGCTCAGCGCCATGTCGCATTCACCGTTGCGCAGGGCCTCGACGGCGAGGTGCATCGCGACGAGCGACGATGAGCACGCGGTGTGCACGGTAACGGCCGGGCCGCGCAGGTTCAGCTTGTACGCCGTGAACGTCGCCAGGTAATCCGGATGGTTGCCGGTCGCCACGGCGAGTGCTCCGGCCGCGGCGAACACCTGCGGGTTGCGGCGGATGTTGCGCCACTGGTATTCGTCGGCGCCGATGCCGCCGTAGACACCGATGTCGCCGTCGTAGCGAGCCGGATCGTAACCGGCGTCCTCGAGCGCGGTGTGAGCCAGTTCCAGGAACAGCCGCTGCTGCGGGTCCCGGACCTCCGCCTCCCGGCTGGTCAGGCCGAACAGCGCCGCGTCGAGGTACTCCATGTCGTCGAGGACCATCGCCGCGGACACGAAGCTCGGATCGTCGACGTGCCGCTGCGCGACCCCCGCCGCGAGTTGCTCCTCGCGGGTGAAGCTCTGCAGTGACTCCACGCCGGCCGTGAGGTTACGCCAGAACTCGTCGGCGTCGCGGGCTCCGGGAAGCCGGCACGCGAGTCCAACGATCGCGATCGGCTCGGGGCCGGCGTACTCGCCGGAGTCAGGCATCGGGGTGTTCATGAGGCGCACTCCTCGTCAGTCGGGTGGGACCGGTGGCCGGCCGGTTGGCCGGTGTCCGGCGTCGCTGAACGGCCAATCTGCGCTCGGCCCGATCGAGGCCGGGGGCGCGCTGGTCGCCGGAGAGATGGGCGGCTAGGGATCGGATCGAGGGGAAACGGAACAGGTCGACGAGCTCGACGTGGCGCGCCAGCACCTGCCGGATCCGCGCCTGCACGGCCACCACGGCCAGGGAGTGACCGCCGATGTCGAAGAAGTTGGCGGTCACCGACACCCTCGGCAGGCCGAGAACCTCACGCCAGACGGCAGCGATCTGGCGTTCGACCGGCGTGGCTGCTTCGGTGTGGCCGGCGACGGATGGGCCGGCCGGCGACGGCAACGCCGAGCGGTCGACCTTGCCGTTGCGGCTGACTGGGATCTCGGTCACCAGGATCACCTCCTTGGGGCGGGCATATTCGGGCAGTGCGGCGGTCAGATGAGCCCGCAGATCCGCCGTCGCCACCGCGGCGCGCCGTGGCACGGCGTAGGCGTAGATCACCTGGTCGTCGCCGGATCCGCGGACGGCCGCGGCGGCCGCGGTCACGTCCGGATGGCTGGCGAGCACGGACTCGATCTCACCCAGCTCCACCCGGAAGCCGCGGATCTTCACCTGGTCATCCAGCCGCCCGGCGAGCACCACCAGACCCCGGCTGTCGTACCGGCCCAGGTCACCGGTGGCGAATGTCCGATCGTCCGGGTCGCCTGGCGGCCGACCATCGCCGGCGGTTCCGATGTGGTCGCTGGTCTGGAAAAACCCCGCGCGGGGCGGGCCGTCGTCGCCCGCGGCCGTGGTGTACCCGCTCGCCAGGTTCCGGCCCCGGACCAGCACCTCGCCCAGTTCCCCGACCGCGGCCGGGGTTCCGCCCGGCGTTCGTATGTGCAACTCGGCGCCGTTGACCCCGGTACCAACCGGGACCGCCGCGAGATCGCCCTCGCTACCGTCGCCGGCGAGTTCGTGCAGCGCCTGCAGTTGTGGCGTTTCCGTGGTGCCGTATCCGTTGACCAGTGTCGCGTTGGGTGCCAGCCGCCTCAGGGCGGCCACGTCGGCGGGTGCCAGACGATCGCCGCCGCAGACCACGAGCCGGGCGGCGGGCAGCATGGCACCGGCAAGCGCGAGCGCCCGGCCGAGCGCCGGAGTGAGGTGGACGATGGTGACACCCCGCTCGGCCAGGAACCCGGCCAGCCGCAACGGGTCGCGCAGCCATTCCGGCTCCGGTACGCAGACGAGCCCGCCGACCACCAGCGGTACCAGGGCGTCCCGCAGCAGCGGATCGTGGCCCAGGCCGCCGAGCAGCGCGGTGCGGTCCCCGGCGGAGATCGCGAACCGGCGCGCGTACCAGTCGAGGAACCGGGCCAGTGGTCGCTCGTCACACTCCACGATCACCGGCGTTCCGGTGGAACCCGAGGTGGTCAGGGCATAGCGCCCGAACCCCGTCGGCGGCTCCACAAGCGCCTGGCCGGGTGCGGCGCCGATGGTCGCGAGGTCGAGCACGGGCATCCCGGACGGCTCCGTCGGAATTGTCGCGCCGGGACACGCCACCAGCAGCGTGACTTCTGCCTGCCGGATGAGGGCGGCCAGCCGTGCGGCTGGCTGAGCCGGATCGAGCAGCAGCCAGCGCACGCCGGAGCGCAGTGCCCCGAGCAGCACCGCGGGTAGCGCCGGATCGCGGGCGGCGAGGATACCTATCGCGCTGGCGCCGGCGGCGCGAATACCGGTCGCGACCGATGACGCCAGATCCCAGATCTGCCGGTAGGTCAGCGCACCACCTGGTCCTTCGACGGCCGGGTCGTCTCGGCGCCGCCGCACCTGGGTCGCGACGGTGGCGGCGATCGGCTCGACAGCAATCGCCGGCGCCAGCGGGCGGGTCAGGTCCGGCAGGGCCGATCGAGACGGCCGCGCCAGCGCAGATCCAACCGGCATCGAGGGGTCGGTGACGAACGTCCCCAGCAGAGCCAGATAGCTGTCGAGCATCGCGTCGACCCGTTCAGAGCCGTACAGGTCTGGGTTGTACACGGCTTGCAGGGTCAGCCCGCCGGCCCGCTCGATCGCGTACAGCGTCAAGTCGAACAGCGAGCCTGGTACGCCGCCGGTCACCTCTTCGGCCGCGATCCCCGGCAGATCCAGATCGACACCGGCCAGGCTGTACATGTTGAACAGCACCTGGACGACCGGATTGCGGGACAGGTCGCGCGGCGCGCGAAGATCCTCGACGATGCGCTCGAACGGAACCGAACGGTGCTCGATCGCCTCGATGACCGTCTGCTGGCAAGCACGTGCGTGGCTGCCGAACGGGGCGTCGTCGTCGATTCGTATCCGGATCGGCAGGGTGTCGACCATGAAGCCGACGGTGCCGTCGAACCCAGGGTGGCGCCGGTGCGCGGCCGGCGCTCCGATGACCATGTCCGTGGCGCCGGACAGCCGGTGGACCAGTACGCCGAATGTGGCGAGCAGCGCCGCGTAGCCGGTGACCCGCAACGCCCGTGTCATCCGGCCCAGGCCGGCCGCGATGGCGGGCGGTACCGGCCGGTCGACGCTGGCTCCGGGGAAGCCCGACACCGGCGGGCGCCGCCGGTCGCCCGGTAGCTCCAGCACCGTGGGCACACCGCTGAGCTGCCGCTGCCACCACGGGCGGTCGGCCGGCCCGGCCGTGGCCGAGATCCGCTCGGACCAGGCCACGTAGTCGGCGAAGTCGGTGGCGTCGCCGTCGGGCGCCGCCGGATCCCGGTACGCCCGGCTGATGTCGCGGTACAGCACGTCGAGCGACCAGCCGTCGAAGACGATGTGGTGCACGGTCAGCGCCAGCACATGCTCGTCCGGACCGGTTTCCAGCAGCCGGCATCGCCACAGCGGTCCGGCTCCGAGATCGAACCGGCGGCCGGCCTCCTCGTCCAGCACGCCCGTCAGCCGGCCGGCCGGGACCGGTTCGGCGATCAACCGGATCGGCTCCGCCGGCGTGACGACGACGTGCGGTACGCCGTCGCGATCGGGGATCCGCCAGCGCAACGCGGCGTGCCGCCGGACCGCCGCGGCGATCGCGCCGGACAGCGCGGCGACGTCGAGCGGGCCACGCAACCGCTGCGCGGTGGCGATGTTGTAGGCCGGGTACCGCCGGCCAGGCGGTCGACGAACCACAACCGGCGCTGTGCGGACGAAAGCCGCGGCTGGTTAGCGGTGGCCGGCTCGATGACTGGCTCGATGACCGCTTCGAAAGCGGGTTCGGCGACCGCTTCGGCAGTCGTGCCGGCCGACATGGCCAGTTGCCGTGGGGTGCCGGCGCGGAACACGTCGGCGACCGAGATCCTGCGGCCGAGTTGCCGGCTCAGCAGGCCCGACAGCCGCATCGCCGCGAGCGACGTGCCGCCGCTGGCCACGAAGTCGTCATCCCAGCCCGCCCGGGTTACGCCCAGGGCTTGGCGCCACGCGGCGGCCACGGCCCGGTGGACCGGGTTGTCAGCGTCGTCCGGATCCGGCCCGGCCCCGGTCGCCGGGGCGGTGTCGCCGCCGGTGCCGGGCACGTGGCGGGCAAGGGCCGCGAAGTCAACCTTGCTGGACGCGGTCAGCGGCAGCGCGTCCAGCCGGACGAACTGGGACGGCACCATGTACCCGGGCAGCCGGCGCCCGGCGAAGAATCGCAGTTCCGCTCCGTCCGGCGCATCCGGCCCGGTGACGTAGGCGATCAAGCGGGCACCTGCCGGCGGGTCGCGGCGCACTTCCACCGCCGACTGCGCCACCCGGGGATGAGCACCGAGAACCGCCTCGATCTCGCCCACCTCGATGCGGTGGCCGTTCACCTTGACCTGCCCGTCGAGGCGGCCGAGGAACGCCAGCCGGCCATCCGGCTGCCAGCGGACCCGGTCGCCGGTGGCGTACATGCGCCGGCCCGGCTCGTCGGCGTACGGGTCGGGCCGGAACCGGGCGGCGGTCAGTCCCGGCGCGTTCAGGTACCCGCGTGCCAGCCCGACGCCGGAGACGTACAGTTCGCCCACCACGCCGACCGGAACCGGATGGAGGTTGCCGTCGAGCACGTAGCACCGGTGGTTCGGCAGCGGGCCGCCGATCGGCAGCGGCGTCGACCAGGTGCCGTCGAGCCGGGCACCGGTCACCGACACGGTGGCCTCGGTCGGCCCGTACCAGTTCCGGAACGCACGACCCGCTGACCACCGCTCCACCTGCTCCGGGCTGGTCGCCTCGCCGCCGACAATCAGCTCGGTCAGCTCAGTCAGTGGCACCGGATCCAGCAGCGGCAGCAGCGTCGGCGGCAGATATCCCCACGTCACCCGGTGGCCGATCAGGAACTTCTGCAGCCGGTCCGGATCGGCGCGGTCGTCATCGTCGACCAGGCAGACGGTGCCGCCTTCGATCAGGACGGTGAACAGGTCCAGCACCGAGACGTCGAAGGTCAGCGAAGCGAACGCGATGCCCCGAGTGCGGGCGTCCACGCCGCAGGTGGACGCGGTGGAGGTGCAGAACGCCACGGCGCTGCGGTGACTGACGACCACGCCCTTGGGCGCACCGGTGGATCCGGACGTGTAGAGCACATAGGCGGCGGCGTCCAGCCCGATCGGGGCCGGTTCCGCTACAGGATCCACCGAAGCGGCGGCGCCGGCCAGGTCGCCGGTCACATCGATCAGGGTGAGGCCGGTATCGGCCAGGGCGGCCCGACCCGCGTCGTCGACGACGGCTACCCGTACACCGGCGTCGGCGATGATCAGGTCGCGGCGGCGGGCCGGGTGGGCCGGGTCGATCGGCACGTATGCCGCGCCCGCCGCCAGAACCCCGGCGACGGCGGTGACCATTCCGGGCCGGCGCGCCGCGCAGACCACAACCCGTGACTCCGCCGCCACACCAGCGGCGGCCAGGCGACCGGCCACGTCGGCGGCGCCCGCGATCAGGCCGCCGTAGCTGAGCTCCCGATCCCACTGGCGCACCGCGATGGCGTCCGGCCGCTGCCGCGCGTGCCGCCAGATCAGCTGTGCCAGACCGGCGCGCGGGTACGCAGTCGTGGTGCCGCGGGTCCATTCCGCCGGTACCGCGACGGTCATTCCGCCGCTCCCACCCAAGCAGACCGTTCCGGGTCGACGACCAGCATGCGCAGTTCGCTGACGTACCGGTTGCCGGCCGCGTCCGGTACCCAGGCTTGCTCCGGCGCCGGCAGCATCTCCGACACCGTGACCGTGGTGCCGTCGCCGCCATCGCGCAGCCCACCGCGAAGCGTGGTGCACAGCACGGCGACGAAGGTCGGGCTGGTCAGATCGACGTAGATCGGCTTGACCTCGGTGGCCAGCTTGACGAACACCCGTTCCGGGAGACCGTGGCGGGCTCGCCACGCACGAACGCTGAGGTACCGCTCACGTTCGTCGCGCAGAGTCGCGAAGTCCAGGTCACCGGCGGTGAATCGCCAGGTCTCGCGTGCCACCACCATCCGGTCGATCCACACCCGAGGGCTATGGGCCGATGATCCAAGCAGCTTGAACGCGTCCACCGTGTGCGTGGCGAAGAGTTCGGCGAATACCTCCGTCAGCGGCCAGGTCCGGCCGCCGCGGGTGGAGACCTGCAGGTCCGCCTCCCCGTCGACGGCACGGACCACCAGTGACGCGGCTGGAAGCAGGCGGGCCGGGTCGCTGCCGGACGCAGGTACGAAGCCGAGCTGCCAGTCGCCTGGATGGCGTAGCCCGGCGCAGGTTCGCGGGGTGAGCCGCGGCCAGCTGGCCGGCAACAGCGGCAGGACCCGCCCGACCGGAATGTCCGCGGTTTGCGCGGCCAGCAGTGTGGCGGGGTCGTCGTGGCTGCGCACGAAGAACTCCGAGTCGATGGCGTTCCACGCCGCGTGCAATTCGCCGAGTACGAACGCCGGCTCGCCGTCCGGACCGTCGACCACGTGGACGTCAGGGCTGTGATAGCGGGCGAACGCCCAGCCAGGAGCCGGGGCATCGAACTCACGGCGCACCGCGTCACGCAGATCCGCTGACGAGAACCGCACTTCGGTGGCGTCGGCGTCGAGTCGGAGCAGTCCGGACCACCGCCTGGTGAACTCGGCGGCGACCTGGTCAACCGGCTTGGGCCCGTCACCGAAGAACAGGCCCTGCGCGAGGAACACCAGCTCGGCAAACGGCACGTCACCGGAACCCGACTCGGCGGCCAGGTCGTCGTAGATCGCCCGTAACTCGGATCGGTAGGCCTCGGCGATGCGGGCACTCAGCCACCGGGCCGCCTGGCAGAGCAGCGCCAGCGGTTCGGCCATCTGGTCCAGCACCGGCTGACCGAACGTGATGTCAAGATCCCGTACCGTGTCTTCGAAACAGACCGTGCGCCCGGCATACATCTGACCGTCGGCGTGCTGGGCGGCCTGGCCGGTGACCGCGGTGAACGAACCGGCGAGGGCCGCAAGAGCGGCCTTGAGGGCGGCGGGGTCGCCGGCTGCCGCGGCCACCGCGTCCCGGCCCTGGCTGAGCTCGCGCAGCCCAGCCTCTGCCTCGGCCCGGATGCCCTCGTCATCGATGTTCGCGAGAGTGCGCCACACCTCCGCCTCGTCGTCCATCGTGACGGGGACATCGACGCCCCAGGTCACCAGCTCGCGGTCGGCCAACTGCTCAAGGCACAGGTAGGCGTCGTCAACGGTGCGGATGCCGGCGTCCGGTTCGGCCACCACCTCGGCGGCCAAGTCAACCGCGCGGCGGCCGTCGCAGCGGGCGGCGATGGCGGCCTCGGCCATCGACAGCCTGATCACTCCCTTCGTTGGATGGTGCAGGCTGCGGCCGTCGGCCCAGATTGTGGCTGTGAGCTTGACCGGCAGCCAGGCGCGGATCCGGGGAACGGCGGCGAGCCGATCGCAGTACGCGACCAGCGCCCATCGCTCCAGAGCGACGGTTCGCCGCCGCACCAGATCCGGACCGGGCACGGCGCTCACCCCGGACGGCAGGCCGGCGCCTTCGGCCACATCGTCGCCGCCGGTACCTCGGCCCGACTCACCCACTCGCGTCCAGCAGACCGGCCCGAAGAAGCCGATCGTGTCGTTCTTCAGGCAGTAGCGCGACCAGTAGCGGGCGATTCCGGTCTCCTTCGCCCGACGCGACGAGTTCCGGCTAGCGGCAGGTCCGGCGGCCCGCAGCGGATCCAACATGGTCGCCACGGCGGTCGGGTTCTGCCAGGTCACCGCCTCACGGAACAGCGGGTCTCCGGCGATGGCGTACGCGGTCTCGACCGCCGCCCCCGTCGCGGCCGCGAATGCCTTGTCGAACGCGTCGCGGTCAACGGCGCCGCCGCCGCCATCGCCGTCCGCGGCCCGCAGATAGGCGTCGGCGGCGGCCGCGGTGTCGCCGGCCGCGAACCGGTCGGCACCGGAGGCCGGGAAGCCCGCCGCGCGCAACAGCCCCCATCGCCATACCCGCCAGCCGGTAGCGCCTAGCGGCGCGGTGTGCGTGTCGCCGTCCATATGACTGTCCATCAGCGGGTACCGCCCATCTTCTGATATCGCAAACGCCACCGTCCGGAGGCGACGGCGAGCGCGCCGATCGCTCCGGCCAGGTCCAAGTGGTGGACCCGCCAAGCGGTCAGCCTCTCCAAACCCGGTCCGGCCTGGGCTCGCCACGGCCGGCCGGCCTGACCGGCGAAGCCGAAGTCCGACGGCTCGACGGCCAGGCCGTCGCCGGTGGCCTTCAGCACCGATTCCTTGGCGGTCCAGAACCGCAGTACCTCGACGAGCGCTTCCTCGTCCGGCACGTACGTGAGCGCGTCGCGCTCGTCGTCATCCAGCCCACCGCTGATGAACGCGCCGAGATCTGCCATCGGCGCGATTCGCTCAACATCGATCCCGATCTCGCGGCCGTGGCTAAAGGCGAGCAGCGCGACACCGGCGGAGTGGGAAGCGTTGAACCGGATCCCGGATCGATGCGCGACCGCCGGCTTTCCACCCGGACCGCGCGGCAGCTCAGAGGTGCCGACATCGGCTCCGGCGGCGCGCAGCATCCGGCGCAGCAGAACGCTACGGGCCACGAACCGGGCGGAGCCGGTCGCGTCCCGCATGGTTCCGGCGCGTCTGGACTCCGAGGGCGACAGCTCACTCACCGCTCCGGCGAGCTCCGGCATCTCGTCCAGCCGCGCCTCGACGACCAGAATCTCGTCGTCGTCCAACTCCACGGGCGACATGGGCCGGCCGGCCGGGTCGTCGAGCAGCGCCGCGAGTTCGGTCTCGATCAGGCGCAGCAGCCGGCTCCGTTCCGAGTGAAGGAAGAAGTGGTCCCCGGGCAGTGTGTGCAGGCGGGTTGACGCGGTCGAGTGGGCGGACCAACCGGTCATGTCGCACGGATCGGCCTCCGGGTCGTCGCGGCCGGCGAACGCCACGATGGGCACGCCCAACGGCTCGGCCGGCCGGTAGCGGTACCCCTCGACCATGGCGAAGTCGGAGCGGAGCACGGGCAGCAGAAGCGATCGCAGCTCGGGATGCTCCAGCACGCCGGGAGGGGTACCACCCATCGCCTGCAGGCGCTCGCAGAACTCGTCATCCGGGAGCTTGGAGATCCGCTGCAGCGGGGTGTCCATATGTGGAGGGCGGCACCCGCCGACCAGCAGCGCGATCGGCAGCGACGAGCGGTCCCGGCGGAGCTGGCGGACGACTTCGAAGGCCAGCCGGGCGCCCATGCTGTGGCCGAATATGGCGTATTGGCCGCCGACGGCGGTTCGGGCGATGGCGCATGCCAGATCGGCCACGTCGACGGCCGGATCCTCACCCAACCGTGTCTCGCGTCCCGGCAGTTGCGCCGGCAGGCAGGTGATCCACTCGGGCAGCTCATCGGACCAGCCTCGGAACGCCGACGCCGACCCGCCCGCATACGGGAGGCAGACCAGCCTCACCTTCGCATCGGCGCCGCGTGGCACGCCGGAGAACCACCGATTGCCGGCCAGCATGCCTTTGTCCACCCGACCTACCTCCATTGGCAATCGTGGTGCCGCAGTCCGTCATATGGCGGCGCACGTTCGCGCGCCCGCACCTCCATGCGGGCAGCACGAATCGCCGGTCGGCCAAACCGGTGTCCGATGTAGATAGACGCTTGTCCGAACCGCTGCCGTCTGGTGGCTGAACGGCCACCGCAGCGTCACCACCGATCCCCGTGGGCGCACGTTTAGCCAGGTAAAGGCGCCTCAACGACGACGAGCTGTCGACGAACGGATTGAGGCTATACAAGGGTCCGGGACATGTCCACAGGTGTCGATCTTCGACTCCGGACTCGTGGCTGGGATCTATCGCCAAGACATCGATGCTGGTCGAATTACATCACCATGCCATTCGGTCCACTATGGATCGCCGCTGCCAGCATCGCGGCAGCAAGATTCGCTGATCCTCAATCAGGCGCTCGCGCCGCGTGGCACGCGGCACCCCGGATTAACGCGCGCTGGCATCGATGAATGAGATAACGAAAAACTTCCCGCCTTCGATAAAACGTGGCCTACAGTGCCCGCGGGGGTCGACACCGCATCCCGGCGCCGGCATCGCGGGAGCGGTCGCGGTCGCGGCCTGCGTCGCCGCGGCTACCCGGCAGCGCGGCGACACCCACCAGGCAGGTCCGTTCATGGATCAGGTGATCGAGGCGACCCCGGCGGGACGGGTACGCGAAGGCCTCGCCCGGGCACGGCGGATGCTCCATCGCGGCGCTGCCCAGGTGGCGTACGAGTTGGGCAACGGCGCGGCGGTCACCGCCGGAGACACGGTGCCCTTCACGATCTGGGTCGCGGCCCGCCACCTGGCCGACTACCCCGGTGCCGTACGGACCTGCATTACGGCCGGTGGCGACATCGACACCACGAGCGCCATCGCCGGCGGCATCGTCTCGGCGTACACCGGCACCTCCGGGATCCCCGATGCCTGGCTGACCTCACGCGAGCCGCTCCCGGAGTGGGTTCCGGCCACCTCCGCGTGGCGCCACCCGGAAGGTTCGCCGGACTCCGTGTGACGCATATCGCATTACCGCGCCTTATCCTGGTTATCCTGCGAGTCTCGCGTCAGGGTCGGAAGTCTCCCACGCTCTTACTTGCATGGCCGCACGACGGAGAAGCTTGTTGATCTCGAACGAACCGGACCGGGTCCCCGGGCCAACCGCACGACCGCGCCGGACCGTCACCCTCGTCACCGGTGCCGTCGCGCTGGCGATGGCCGGTCTGATCGCAGGCTGGGTCTGGTTCGGTTCCGGTGACGGCGCTGGGTCCCGAGCCGGACACCCGCCGACCCTCTCGATCACCGGTGAGCTGACGGTACAGCCCAGCCCGGACATGGCGCACGCGGTCCCGGAGTCCGCGGCGCCATCGACCGCATCGTCAAAGCGCCCAGCCACCTCGAAGAGCCCGCGACCCAAGCCCACTTCGACGAAGAGCGCCACCGCTTCGCCCCGGGTGATCAAGGCCTACCTCACCGGGTACTCGTACTTCGACAACACTCCGCCCGGATCGTCCACGATCTCGAACCCGATTGTGCATCACACCGCCGGCGGCACGGGTACGTTCTCCGACCCGATCACGGTCGCTGTCGGTCACTCCATCGTCAACGGCAACGACCGGCTGGACTGGCCGGCCGGTACCCGGTTCTATGTTCCCGACCTTCGCCGGTACTTCATCGCGGAGGACACCTGCGGCGATGGGTCGACACCGCAGAGCGGACCGTGTCACGTCGGCTTTCCGGAGCCGGCAACGACTTGGCTCGATCTGTGGATCGGTGGTGCCGGGGGAACCAACGCTGGTGCCAATTCCTGCATGGACGCTATCACCAACGTCTGGAATGTGGTGGTGAACCCCGCCGACGGCTACATCGTCGATTCGGGTGCCATCTACGGCAAGAACGGCTGTACCAAGCAGTACGGCAACACCCTGGTAGCACCCTGACGGCCACGGGGCGTGTGGTCGGCGTCCAGCATGGCCAATCGACCGGCAGCACCCTATCCGTCGCTCAGCGTGATGATGTCGTGAATAGCGGCGAATGACGCCCAGCGTGCCCGGCGGCCCGCGAGGACCAGCACGCGGCAACCCTCACAAAGCGCTGGCGGTATTCACAGATTCCGCTCAAAGGCCTGGTCACGGCCACTATCGTCGTAGGGTCCGTACCTCGGCTCGTTGCGCGCACGCCTAATGCGACAGATGATGACTGACTCAGCGACCAGCCCCACCCGCTCGACCGGTCAGGTCTTCTTCGACCCGTCCGGCCGACGGTGGCGCTACGCAAAGTTCTGGTTCCTCGCGATTCCCGCGATCGTCGCCGCGCTGACCGCGGTGTCATGGCAGCCGGCGCAGACCCCGCCGGCCTGGCGCGGGACCGCGAGCCCGCCGGCCCTGCCGGACCTTGCCACAGTCGACGAAGCTCCGTTCATCGGTGTCGGTCCGCTACTACGCCTGGTACGAATCGTGCATCGGGGCCGGCTCGCGGTCGCCGTCGACCCGCTGACCGGTCAGGACGTCGCGACTCTGTCCAGTGCCGAGCGCGGGGACGCCGACGGCAGCCGCTTCGCGATCTACCGCTACGGGTACGACCAGGGCGCGCACAAGACGATCTCGCTCACCTTCGATGACGGACCGTCACCGACGTGGACGCCGAAGATCCTCGACCTACTGAGCCAGTACCACGTACCGGCCACGTTCTTCGTAATCGGTGAGGAGGTGGTGCGGCATCCGGATCTCGTCAAGCGCGAACTCCGCGAGGGCCACGCGGTCGGCAACCACACCTTCACCCACCCGGAACTGACCTTGACGACCGTGAAGCGGGAACTCGTCACGACGGACCGGATCCTGGCCGCTACCGGGGGCTTGCGCACCGGGTTGGCCCGCTTCCCCTACGACGGCTACGGCCCATCCGGCCGGGACGTCCAGGGTGAGCTGCTGCTCCAAGCCGAACGCCTCGGCTACGTGGTCTCGGTCGAGGACTTCGACACCAACGACTGGAAGTACGGCGACAAGCAGACCCGACCGGCGACGCCGATCCCGCTGCCGCCGACGAGCATGGACAACATCACCGTGCTGCTTCACGACGGCGGTGGGGACCGCTCGGCAACAATCGACTACCTTCGCCGCCTGATCGGCTGGGCTCGCTCGCACGGTTACACCTTCCACAGCCTGCCGCAGGTCAGCCAGGTCGTCGCGGCACGCTCGCACCGGCAGCATCCGAACCTGTGGGACCGCGCCACGCTGTGGGACTTCCAGCTTCGATGGATACTGCCGGCCCGGCTGCTGCGCCTGCTGTTCTGGACCGCCGTGATCTCGGTGCTGCTCAGCAGTTTCGGCAACACCGTGCTGGCGGCCGGGGCGCGGATGCGCCGCCGTCCGGCGGCCCGGCCACGGGGGCCGACGGTGACCGCGGTCGTGGCCGCGTACAACGAGGAAGCGGTGATCGGCCGATGCCTTCAGGCGCTGATGCGAAGCAGGGGCGACCGGCTGCGGGAGATCGTGGTCATCGATGACGGCTCGACCGACCGGACCGCCGACATCGTCGCGGCCGCTGCCCGCGGCGACGCCCGCATACGACTGATCCGGCAGCCCAATCAGGGCAAAGCGGTCGCTCTCAACCGTGGCTTCGAACGTGCCCGCTCCGAGGTGGTCGTGACACTCGACGCGGACACGCTGCTTGACCCGGATGCGGTGGGTTATTTCAGCGACAGCTTCGGCGCCGATCGCTCAGGGCGCCTCGGCGCCGCCGCCGGAGTCGTCCGGGTGGGAAACGTCGGCAATCTCGTGACCCGGTGGCAGGCTCTGGAGTACCTGATCCAGACCGCGGTCGATCGCGCCGCGCAGCATGCCTTGCGGGCCATCATGATCGTGCCGGGCGCCTGCGCCGCATGGCGGCGGTCGGCGGTGCTGGCGGCCGGCGGGTACTCCAGCGAGACCCTGGCCGAAGACTGCGACCTCGCGCTCGAATTGCAGAAGCATGGGTACCGGGTGATCCAGGAGGACCGGGCGTGGTCGTCCACCGAAGCGCCCGAGACGTTCCGGGACCTGCGGCGGCAGCGGTTCCGCTGGACCTTCGGCAGCGTGCAGGCGCTCTGGAAGCATCGCGGCATGATGCTCAACGTCCGGTACCGATGGCTGGGCTTGTTCGTCCTGCCGATCGCCGCGCTCGGCGTCATGATGCCGCTCGTGTTTCTGCCGTTCGTGTACGCGGTTACCGCGATAGCCGCGGTCGGCCACGACACCGGCACGCTCCTCCAGTACGGCACGATCATCCTGCTGCTTCAGACCACACAGGCGGTGGCCGCCATCGCGCTGAGCCGGCAGACACCGCGACACCTGCTGGTGGTACCGATCTACCGGTTGATCGCCGAGCCGCTGCGGGCGTACCTGCTCTACAAGTCGGCGCTTGTCATGCTTCGCGGTACCCGGTCGAGGTGGCACAAGGTCCGGCGGACCGCGAGCATACCCATCCGCGAACCCGCCAAGGCGGAGGTACGACTGTGACGGCGGCCGCGCGACGCGCAGCGGCCGCCGCCACGGTGGTTGTCCTGACAGCTGTGCTTGGCGCCTGCGCTCGCCCGGCCAGCGAGCGGCAGCCGACCGACCAGGCCCCGGCGATCGCGCCGACCGCCCGGACGATGGACGTGTCCGCCTACGTCGTGCCCTGGGACGACCGCAGCACGGCCGGCCTGTCCGGCCGTGGGCTGCGAGAGATCAGCCCGGTCTGGCTGGTACCGACCGACACCGGCGCGATCACGTTTGCGCCCGACGTCACGGCCACCGGCACCGCGACGCTGGCGAGCGCCGCAGCCACCGACGGCCTGACGCTGGCCCCATCGATCTCCAACTACCGCGGTGGGCGTTGGGACGGTGCCCTGATCGCGGGGCTGGTATCCGATCCGGTCCTGCGCGCGGCCCACGTTCAGGCCATCACCGACCTGGTCCGGCAGCACGGCTGGCCGGCCATCGACGTCGACTACGAGTCGCTGCCGGCCGGTGCCCGGTCTGGATTCAGCGCGTTCGTGGCAGACCTGGCCCGATCCCTGCATAGCGTGCCCGCACGGTTGTCGGTGACGGTGCACGCGAAGACCAGCGAGCCGGGCTCCTGGTCCGGCGCTCGGGCCCAGGACTGGCGCGCGCTCGGGGCAGCCGCCGATCAGGTTCGGGTCATGGCCTACGACTATGCGGACGCGGCCTCACACCCCGGTCCGATAGCTCCGGCCGCCTGGGTGAGTCAGGTAGTCCGGTTGGCCGTGGACCGGATACCACGTGACCGGATCGCCGTCGGCCTGCCCACCTACGGCTACGACTGGCCGGCCGGCGCGTCCGGGCAGGCCGTGCAGTGGGCCGACGCGGAGGCGCTACGACGGAAAGCCGACGCCTCCCGGCACTGGGACGCCGCGAGCGCAGCGCCCTGGTTCGCCTACACCGACAACGCTGGCCGCTCTCATACGGTTTGGTACGAGAATGCCGCCAGCCTGGCCGCCAAGCTTCGCGTGATCGACCAGTTCCAGTTGGCCCATGTGGTGCTCTGGCGGCTCGGCGGTGAGGACCCGGCGATCTGGCCGATACTGAACCGGCCGCGCTAGCTGGTGTTCGTCCGCTCGCTCCTGTCGTGCCGGCACGACGCCTGTTCAGCGTGCCAGCACGACGCCTGTTCAGCGTGCCAGCACGACGCCTGTTCAGCGTGCCAGCACGACGCCGTTGCTAACCAGCACGGCGATGACAACGGCGGCCCCAATGACCGCCGGGGTACGGCCGGCGGGAGTGCCACCGCGCCGGGCCCGCCACCCGTACCCGAGTGCGGCCAGTCCCGGCGCCACCAGAAGCGCCACCGCCGGCACCGCGGCGCGTACCGCGACCGGCAACGGGATCGGTGGATAGCCGCCGGTCTCGTACCCCTGATATGAGAGCAGCACCGCCTGGGTCACGGTAGCGACCACGTACGCGAGCGGAAGCAGCGCCAGCGACCACCAAGCGCGACGCAGCCAGCGTCTGGACTTGGCCTGGTCACCCCTCACATGCGGGTCGTCCATTCCAGCCTGCCCCTCCGGTATCGCTCTCCCCCGGCGCCGAAACCGACCCGAACGCCCCCGGATAGGAAAAGACTGACACACGAGGAGATTCGCCATGGCCGGATTCCGTTCGCGCGCGGCCAGGCGCGCGAGACGCGGGATGCCTGGATGGCGATGATTAAGGCAGGCGATGATTAAGGCAGGCGATGATCAAGGCAGGGAATGACTAAGGCAAGCGATGACTAAGGCGGGGATGGAACGAACGTGACTCCGGCGGCCGTTCGGCCCCGGCCACATACCCATCGGGGTATTGTTGGTATTCGGTCAACCCGAGAACGGAGTGATGATGACCGCGACGACCACCTACGGGTACACCGTCCACCTCAGCGAAGCCTTCACACCGGCCCTTGCCGAACGAGTCCGGGAGGCGCTCAAGTCGCAGGGCTTCGGCGTGCTTACCGAGATCGACATGCGCGCTACCATGCAGGCGAAGCTGGGCGCCGAGATCGAGGACTACCTGATCCTCGGCGCCTGCAACCCATCTCTCGCCCACCGGGCCCTGACCGTCGATCGCAACCTCGGCCTGCTGCTTCCCTGCAATGTGGTGATCCGGGCTGACGGCACCGGAACCGCGGTGCAAGCTCTCGATCCGCAAACCATGGTGGCGATCACCGGGCTGCCCGATTTGCAGCCGGTGGCCGATGAAGCGACCAGGCGACTCCGCGCCGCCCTGGACAGCCTGGGTGAACGCGACGGAGCTTGAACGCGGCCGAGCTTGGTCGCCGCTACGCGAACGGGCCGCCGCACCGGCTGGGTGCGGCGGCCCGTTTTGAATCTGTCGCTGTGAGCCGATCAGGCAGCGGCACCCTCGTTGGCAGCCGCCACCTTGGCGCGTACGTCATCCATGTCCAGGCCGCGCACCGCCTCGATCAGCTGGGACAGCGCCGACGACGGCAAGGCACCCGGCTGCGAGAACACCAGAATTCCGTCCCGGAACGCCATCAGCGTCGGGATAGAGGTGATCCTTGCGGCCGCCGCCAGTTCCTGCTGGGCCTCGGTATCGACCTTCGCGAACACGATGTCGTCATTGGCCTTGCTGGACTCCTCAAACACCGGAGCGAAGCGCAGGCACGGGCCGCACCACGCCGCCCACCAGTCCACGAGCACGATGCCCTCACTGTTGACGGTGGATTCGAAGGTGTCCTTGGTCAACTCGACAGTCGCCATCTGAGTTCTCCTAAAGCTCTCTATATACCCCTGCGGGTATTGGCAACGCCCGACACCGCCGGCGTATTCCCCGCAATCGCTTCAATCCCCCGCAGTCGCTTCCGGCTGCGGCCCGGACACCACTAGTATACGCCGGGGGGTATTCGAGATGAATCGCAAGACCGGACACATGGAGGTGTGATGGACAGCACCGGCTGGGACCGCCGCTACCAGGCAAGCGAACTGGTCTGGGGGCTGGAGCCGAACCGGTTCATCGCGGCGGAGTTCGCCGGATTGCCGCCCGGACGCGCCGTGGACATCGCGGCCGGCGAGGGACGCAACGCGATCTGGCTGGCCGAGCACGGCTGGCAAGTAACCGCCGTAGACTTCTCTCCGGTCGCGATCGAGCGCGGTCGGCTGCTGGCTCACGACCGGGGCGTTGAGGTCGACTGGGTGGTCGCCGACGTGCGTGACTACCGTCCCGAGCCGGGCTCGTTCGACGCGGTCGTCGTCGCGTACCTTCACCTGCTCCAAGACGACCTGAACCCGATCCTCAACCGGGCCGCGCGCGCGCTCCGGCCGGGCGGTCGCATCCTGGTCGTCGGCCACGACGTCACCAACATCGACGAGGGCACCGGCGGCCCGCAGGATCCGGACCTGCTCTACACGCCACAAACGATCGCGGATCAGCTGGCACCGCTGAGGGTGCGGCACGCTGAGCGGGTACGGCGCCCGGTTCCGGACGGCGACGCTGCCGTCAGCGCCGTCGACACGCTTGTCGTCGCCGTCCGGCTCTAGGTGTTATTGATCCACAGCCGTGCTTCAGCCGGCGCCAGCCGTCAGCGGTTCCGACGCCTCCAGGCAGGACGGCGGCAGGTGGAACCATCGCAGCTCCTCGAACTCGGCCGGCAGGCCGGTCGGGTCGGCGCAGATCTCGCCCGGCCGCCCAGCCATGATCTCGGCGGCGTCTCGCAAGTAGCCCGCGAGAGCCTCCTCGCCGGCAACCGGCGCCGCCACCGGCTTCGCGGCACCGCCGTCCAGAGCTGACACCAGGTCGGTGAGGTGCACCGGGGCGCGCGGTGTCGAGACCCGGTGGCGCCACAGGCCAGACCCGGGATCGAAGCCGTAGTCACCCAGAAGGCGATAGCCGTCCCGGGCGATCAGGTCCACCGCGTCAATGAGGTAGTCGGCCACGGTGTCGGAGATGAAGTAGTTGAAGTTGATGCGGGTCCAGCCGGGTTTGATGCCCTCGCATCCCAGCCCGATCTCGTCGCGATACGCGTCCGAGTGGACCCGGTCGATCGCGAGCAGACGATGACCGTAAGGTCCCGCGCACGAGCAACCACCGCGCGCCTGAATCCCGAAGAGATCGTTCAGCAACGCCACAACGAAATTGTGATGCAGGTAGCGATCATCGTGACGAATGCGGAACGAGACGATGGACAGCCGCTGGGCGGTAGGGCTGCCGAGCACCTCGATGTCCGGATTCGCGCTCCATCGGCGCAGGGCCCGTCGCCACAGGTGTTCCTCCAGCACCCGGATCGCGTCCGTGCCGACTGCCTGCTTCAGTTCCATCACCAGCCCGGCGCGGATCGACTCGACGATCGCGGGCGTGCCGCCCTCCTCGCGGGCCACCGGATCATCGAGGTATCGGTGCTCGGCCGGTCCGACGAACGCCACGGTGCCGCCGCCAGGCACCGTGGGTACCCGGTTGGTGACCAGGTCACGCCGCACCACCAGGACGCCCGGCGTCTGCGGACCACCGATGAACTTGTGCGGGGACAGGAACACCGCGTCCTTCCCGTCGCCGGCACCCGGCACCGACGGCGCCATTCGAATCGGCAGGTACGGCCCCGCGGCCGCGTAGTCCCAGAACGACAGGGCCCCGTACCGGTGCAAGAGCGCGGCGATCGCGTCGGTGTCGGTAAGAATCCCGGTCACGTTGGATGCCGCGGAGAAGCTACCGATCAGCAGCGGGCGGCTGGCGTACCGGTCAAGCTGCGCGGCCAGTTCGGCGACATCGACGTGCCCGCTGGCGTCAGCGCCGATCTCCACCACGTCGGCGAACGTCTCGCGCCACGGCAACTCGTTGGAGTGGTGCTCATACGGTCCGACGAACACCACCGGACGCCGGCGCGTGGGAATCTGGCTGCCCAAGCCGAAACGCCGGTCCGGTCCGTCCGCAACGCGCAACTCCAGGATCCCGATCAGCTTGTTGACCGCCGATGTGGCGCCGGATCCGCAGAAGATCACGACGTGCTCGTCGCCGGCGCCGACGGCCGCGTGGACCGCTGCCCGGGCCTCCTCGCGCAGCGCACCGGTGGCCAGCCCGGTACCGGATGACTCGGTGTGCGTGTTCGCGTACCGGGGCAGTACCTGAGCGCGGATGGCATCCTCGATGAAGTCGAGCGAACGACCGGACGCCGTGTAATCGGCATATGTGATCCGCCGCCGGCCGTACGGTCCGTCCAGCAGGGTGCCCTCACCGATGACACCGGCGCGGATCCGGTCGATCAGCGCCGCCACCCTCGGGGACACGATCCCGTCACGGCCATCCCAGACTCCGCCATCGCGGCCGTCCCAGGTCCCACCGCCGCGGCCGTCCCCGGCTCCGGCGCCGTCGAGTCCGTCCACGCCGCGGCCGGGGGTATACGTACCAGCTGTGCCGGTCATCGTAGGCACCGCCGCTCAAGCCAGGTCGATGGTGACGGTGGGGGCGTTCATCAGCGTGTTGTGCACCGTGCAATGCGCGGCAACGGCCTGCAGCGCCGACCACCGATCCGCGGGCACGTCCGCCGGCACCCGCAACGTCAACCGTACCGCCGATACCCGCGCCGGACGGTCGTTCGCCATATCGAAGGTGGCCGTCACACCCAGCCCGTCTCGCTGATATCCGTGCCGGGTGAGGTACCGCCCGGCATAGAAGCCGACGCAGGTGGCCAGCGATGCGATCAACAGCTCGGTCGGCGTCGGCGCCAGGTCGTCACCGCCCAGCCCAGCCGGTTGATCAACGACGATGCGGTGGTCCCGTACAACCATCTCGTACCGCTCGCCGGAGACGAACCGGACGTCCATGACCGCCTCTTCGGCCCCGGTCGCGGCGACCGTCTGTGCCTGCATGTTCCCTCCTTGCCCGGATGACTCGCTATCGGACCCATCAGATACCCATAGGGGTACTGGCGGCAGAGGCCAGAGCCCGTTACCGGCAAGGCCGATCGACCCTAGAGGTATATACCCCATGGGGTATTGTTGCGCCATGCGACGACCTGTAAACCCGACCGTTGGGCGGCCTCGGCATCGACCCGAGGCGACCCGCGACATGCATCGCCTGCTCGCGGTGGTGGCCCACCCGGACGACGAGTCATTCGGCCTCGGCGCCCTGCTCGACCGATTCGCCAGCTGCGGAGTGACGGTCACGGTGCTGTGTTTCACCGTGGGTGAGGCGTCGACCCTGCACGCGGGCGTCGATGGCTTCGCCGTCGATCACCCCGACGCCGATCCAGCGCGCCTGCTGGCCACGGTGCGCGAGGCTGAGCTACGAGCCGCGGCCGGCGTTCTCGGCATCGACCACGTCGAACTTCTCGGCTACCCGGACGGACACCTGGCGCAGACGCCGGCCGATGAGCTGGCCACGCACGTGGGCCGCCTGATCGAGTCGACCGGCACCACCCACATCCTGGCCTTCGACAGCAACGGCGTGACTGGGCATCCCGATCACATCCGCGCTACCGAAGCGGCGGTGGCGGCCGCTTCGGTAGCGCGGCTGCCGGTTCTGGCGTGGACGATCCCGGACCTCGTCGCCGCACGGCTCAACGCACGGCACGGCACCGCGTTCGGCGGACGAACGGACGACGAGATCGACCTCCGGCTGAGCGTCTCGCGCGACCGCCAGCGCCGCGCGATCGCGGCCCACCGCAGCCAGGCGACCGGCAATGCGGTCCTGGAACACCGGCTCCGCCTGCTCGGAGATACCGAGTACCTGCGCATGGCCTTCGCTCCGACCAACCCACCGGCCACCGAGCCGGCCACCGAGCCGGCCGGCAGCGTTACCGCATGAGCCAGCAGACGGCGGTCCGGGCCTGCGCCGGATGACCTAGCTAACAGCGATCTCGGTAGCGACGGCCGGATCATCCCGGTACGCTGGGCATATACCCCATGGGGTATGTTCCGCGGGACGCGGTCCGACATGTTCCGGCCGATTGGAGAGTAGTAAGTGCACGAGATTGACCTTGGCGCCTTCGCCGCGGCGCACGCCGCCGGCGGCTACGTCATCGACGTTCGTGAGCCAGATGAGTACCTGACCGGACACGTGCCGGGCGCCAAGCTGGTACCGCTGGCCCGCGTCGGCGCATTCGCCGCCGACGCCTCGTGCGGGCAGCCCATCTTCGTGATCTGCGCCTCAGGCAACCGCAGCAAGGCCGCGGCCGGGCTGCTGGCGCAGCGCGGTTGCGAGGCATATTCGGTGGTAGGCGGCACATCGGCCTGGGCACAAGCCGGACACCCCCTCAAGCTCGGATACCACGAGCGCTGATCATTGATGACCATCCTCGCCGCGATCGGAATCGGCTTGCTGATCGGGCTCAGCCTCGGCGCTGTCGGCGGCGGCGGTTCGATCCTGACCGTCCCCGCTCTGGTGTACGTGCTGGGCCAGACGGCTCGCGAGAGCACCACGGAAAGCCTGGTAATCGTCGGCATCACAGCGCTGATAGCGGCGGTCGGGCACGCTCGGTCGGGCCGGGTCAACTGGCGTGCCGGCCTGGCATTCGGCGCCGTGGGAATCCTCGCGTCGTACGCCGGAACCGCGGCCAACCGCAGCATCGACCCGGACCTGCTACTGCTCGCCTTCGCCGGCCTGATCGTGGTGGCCGCCGCCGCGATGGTCCGCCAGCAGCGGCGGCCCGGACCGGCGCGGCATCTCGATCCGGCCGGCACGGACTTCGCGTCGGATGCGGCCGGCCCTGGCCGCGGCCCGGAGGCGTCCGGCGCGGGCCTCGGCTCGGGTTCGACCGCGACGGCTCTGGTCGCCACGGCGAGCAGGCCGCGCGCCGGAACGCCGGTGGCGCTCAAGGTAGTGGTCGCCGGATTGGCGGTCGGTTTCCTGACCGGGTTCTTCGGCGTCGGCGGCGGATTCATCATCGTGCCGGCCCTGGTCGCGGTCCTGGGCTATTCGATGCCGGCGGCGGTCGGCACCTCGTTGCTGGTGATCGCGGTCAATTCGGCGGCGGCCCTGCTGGCCCGGACCGGACATGTCACGTTCCACTGGTCGGTGATCATCCCGGTCACCGCGGCCGCGATCGCCGGGTCGCTGTTCGGCAAGCGAATCGCCGATCGAGCCCGGCCGGCCGCCCTCGCCCGCGCGTTCGTGGTTCTGATGGTGATCGTTGCCGGATACGTAGCGATCCGCAGCGGCGGATCACTCATCACGAAACACCTCTAGAATACCCTACGGGGTAATGTATTATGTTATATCTCATAATGGAAGGAAGTCAGCAATGTGCCGACGAGTGACCTGCAAGACCTGTGGCAAGGCCACCTATAGCGGCTGCGGCCAGCACGTGGACCAGGTGCTGGCCGGCGTGCCCACCTCGGCACGCTGCGCCGGGCACGAGCGTACCGGTGGCGGATTCCTCGCCCGCCTACGCCGCCGCTGATCGGATATAGATCTGCCGCGATGATCCGGCGACCGGGAGGAGGTGAACGCTTCCCGGTCGCCGGATCTGGCATCTGATCATCAACGGCCGTTGAGAAAATCAACCGTACTGGCCACGGTCGCGAGCTTCGGATAGTCGTCCTCGCCGATGTCGCGGCCACTTCGCTGGCTCAGCAGGGTCACCGCACGCAGGAAGTCGAGCGAGTCCAGCTCAAGATCCTGGCGCAGGTCGGTGTCCGGAGTGAGCGTGGCCGCGTCGACATCTGGCGCCACCTCGCGCAGTACCTCGCGCACCATCGCCTCGACGGCATCCGGTCGCGCACGTGCGACATTCGTGTCCTCGGTGTTCACAGTTCCTCCGGTGTTTGCAGCAAGTGCTCGACCGTCCGCAAGTAGCGGGCGCCGGTGGCGCCATCGGTGGCACGGTGATCGCCGGAAACGCTCGCCACCACGACGGGCCGTACCCCTAGCAAGCCATTGACCGCCCACGGGCGTTCGACGATGGCGCCGAATCCGATGAGCGCGACCTGCGGCGGGTAGATGATTCCCATGATCGACTCAACGCCCTGATCGCCGAGGCTGGACACCGTGATAGTGCCGTCGCTCAGTTCGGATCCGCGAAGCCGCCCGGCCCGAGCGCGTACTACCAGGTCCTGAATGGCCGCCATCAGCGCGCCGAGGTCCAGCTGATCGGCCCGGTGGATGGCCGGCGCGACGAGCCCGCCACCGCGCAGCGAGACGGCGATACCCAGATGCACCTCGGACGCCGGCACGTAGTCGCCGTCACGCCAGAATCCGTTCAGCGCGGGCACCGCCGCGGCCGCTCGCGCCGCCGCCTTCGCAAGCATCGCCGCCGCCAGCACGCGTTGCGCCGCCGGGCGCTCGGCGTTGCGCCGGCGGAGCCAGGCCAGCGCGGCCGCCATGTCGATCGAATGGGTCAGGTAGTAATGCGGGATCTCCCGCTTCGCCCGGGCCATCGCGGCGGCGATGGTCGCACGCATGGCCGCCGCTCCGTCGGCCCGTGCCACCGGCCGCGGACGTACCGGGGCGGCGGGTGCGGCGCGCCGGATGTCGTCGGCTCCGATCGCACCGCCCGGGCCGGTGCCGGTGACGCCCGACGGGTCAATCCCAAGCTCGGCCGCCACCTTGCGGGCCAGCGGCGAGATGCGCGGGCGGGTCGATGGTGCCGCGCCGGCCTCGTGGGCCCGCTCGACGTCGGCACGGGTAACCCGGCCTCCGACACCGGTACCGGCAAGCTTCCCGGTGTCAACGTGATATCCCTCGGCAAGCCGGCGTACCAGCGGCGAGGTCACCGGGTGGCCGGGCAGCACCGGCTGGCCCGCCGGGCCGCCGCGGCCGCTCATCCCGGGACCGGCGGCAGCGGCCGGCGCTGGCTCGCCGCCACCGGAGGCCGGCGGGGCGCCGGTAGCGATGGTCGCCAGCGGCGTACCGACCGGAACCCGGGTGCCCTCGCTGATCAGCAACGACTCCACCACGCCGGTCTCGAAGCACTCCACCTCGACCGCGGCCTTGGACGTATCGACCACCGCGACGATGTCACCCTTGCGCACGTGCTGGCCCGGATGAACCAGCCACTCCAGCAGGACACCCTCGGTCATGTCAGCACCAAGCGACGGCATCCGGAACTCGGCCATCGTCAGCCGGCCATCGCTTGTACGGCCTCGATCACCCCGGACGCCGACGGAAGCGCGGCCTGCTCCAGGTGCCGGGCGTACGGCATCGGGACTTCGGCCGAGCACACCCGGGCGACCGGGGCGTCGAGATCGTAGAACGCCTGCTCGACGATCCGCGTGGTGATCTCGGCGGCCAGGCTTCCGGAGCGCCACCCCTCATCGATGACGACCGCGCGATGGGTACGCCGGACCGAGTCCATGATCGTGGCGTCGTCCAGCGGCCGAAGCGTACGCAGGTCGATGACCTCGGCGTCGGTACCGGCCTCGGCGAGTTGATCGGCCGCGTCGAGGGCGACACCCAATGTTCCGCCGTAGGTGATGAGGCTGACGTCCCGGCCGGATCGGCGAACCGCGGCGTGATCGATGTCCACGGGTCCCGGCGGATCCGGCATCTCGCCGGGGAAGTTGTACAGGCTGCCGTGCTCGAAAATGAGCACCGGGTCGGGATCGGCAAGCGCCGGCGCCAGCATGCCGCGGGCATCCTCAACCGTCGCCGGCGCCAGGATCCGCAGCCCCGGTATGTGCGCGTACCAGCCTTCCAGGCTGTGCGAGTGCTGTGCGGCGAGTTGCCGGCCGGCGCCGGTGGTCATCCGGATCACCAGCGGCACGCCCAGTTGGCCGCCGGACATGTGGCGCAGCGTCGCGGCGTTGTTCATGATCTGGTCCAGCGCCAGCAGGCTGAAGTTGACCGTCATTACCTCCACGATCGGCCGCAGTTCGCCGAGCGCGGCTCCGATGCCCGCGCCGACGAACGCCGACTCGGACAGCGGCGTGTCCCGGATCCGCTCCGGGCCGAACTCTTCCAGCAGCCCCAGGCTCACCCCGAACGAACCGCCGTAGGCACCCACGTCCTCACCCATCAGGAAGACCCGATCGTCGGCGCGCATCGCCTCGCGGATCGCCTCCCGCATCGCCTCTCGGTACGTCGTCTTCATGGTCGTGACTCCGCGTAGACGTGCCTGGTCAGCTCGGAAACCGGTTCAACCGCGGCGGCCTCGGCGGCGGCCACCGCCGCGTCGATCTCCTCGGCGACCTGGCGTTCCAGGGATGCCACGTCCGGCGCCTGAGCCAGCATGGCCTCGATCGGGTCCCGCCGCTTCCACTCGGCGATCTCCGCCTTGTCCCGGTACCGGTCCGGGTCGTACATCGAGTGGGCCCGGAACCGGTAGGTGAGCAATTCCAGGAATTGCGGGCCGGACCCGGACCGAACCGAGGCCGCCGCGTCCGCCGCCGCCCCGGCGACCGCCAGCACATCCATGCCGTCGACGGCACGCGCGGCGATCCCGTAGCCGCCAGCGCGAGCAGCCAGATCGGTGACCGCGTGTTCGCGGGCCAGCGGGGTACCCATCGCGTACCGGTTGTTCTCGCAGCAGAACAGGACCGGCAGCTGCCACAGCGCGGCCAGGTTCATGCACTCGTGAAACTCGCCCTCGGCGACCGCCCCGTCACCGAAGAAGCAGGCGGTCACCCGCTGGCGACCGGCCATCCGGTCGGCGAGTGCCAGCCCGACCGCGAGTGGAAGACCGCCGCCGACGATGGCGCTGCCTCCGTAGAAGCGACGCGACACGTCGAACAGATGCATCGACCCGCCTCGGCCGTGACTGCAGCCGGTCGCCTTGCCGAACATCTCGGACATGATCGAGTCCGCCGGGATTCCTCGTACCAGGGCGTGGCCGTGCTCGCGATAGGTGGATACCACGGCGTCATCCGGCCTCAAGGCCGACATCACCCCGGCGGCGACGGCCTCCTCCCCGATGTAGAGGTGCAGGAATCCGCGGATCTTCGAGGCGCTGTACAGCTCGACGCAGCGCTCCTCGAACCGCCGTACGCGCAGCATCTGCCGCAACAGCTCCTGCTTGTCCTGCTGACCCCGGTTCGCCGTCGTCTCGTGCTTGACCGCTTCGCTCATCGCGCACCTTCCAGGGTGGACAGATCGCCCTCGGGCAGGCCGAGCTCGCGGGCCTTGAGCAGCCTGCGCATTACCTTGCCGCTCCGGGTGTACGGCAGCTGGTCGGCGAACGCGATCTCCTTGGGGGCCATGCCACCGAGCTGGCGCCGGGCGAACCCGAGCAGTTCCAGGCGCAGATCGTCGCTGGCGCCGACGCCCGGGCGCAGCCGCACGAACGCCTTGACGATCTCGCCGGCGACCGGGTCCGGCTTACCGATCACGCCGGCCTCGGCGACCGCCGGATGCTCCATCAGAGCGCTCTCCACCTCAAACGGACCGATCAGATGGCCGGCGGATTTGATCACGTCGTCGGCGCGCCCGACGAACCAGTAGTAGCCATCGACGTCGCAGCGCGCCAGGTCGCCACTGAGGTACCAGCCGCCGGCGAACGCCTCGGCGGTGCGCTCCGGGTCGTCCAGGTAGCCCCGGAACATCGACGGCCACCCCGGCCGCAGCGCCAGCTCCCCCACCGACCCCGGTTGGTCAACGACCGTAACCTGCCCGTCGCTGACCCGGGCGCGACCGTCCTCGCCGCGCTCCAGCAACGCCACCTCGATGCCCGGCATCGGCAGCCCCATCGAGCCGGGACGGATGTCGACGGATGCGAAGTTGCTGATCATGATCGCGCCGGTCTCGGTCTGCCACCAGCCGTCGTGGATCGGCCGGCCGAGCACCTCGGCTCCGAACACCACCGCTTCCGGATTCAGCGGTTCACCGACGCTGGCGACGTGACGCAGGGCCGAAAGGTCGTACTCATGCGCCATCTCGGGATGGCGCATGAGCATGCGCAGCGCGGTGGGTGCCGTGTACCACACCGTGACGCGCTGGTCCTGCAGGATCTGGTACCAGCGGCGAGCGTCGAACTCACCGGCGTCGGCCACCACGGTCGCGCCGAACGTCAGCGGTGCGATGATCCCGTACGACGTGCCGGTGACCCAGCCAGGATCCGCGGTGCACCAGAAGACGTCGTCGGCGCGAAGGTCAAGCGCGAACCGCGCGGTCGCGTGGTGCGCGACGACCGCCTCGTGCACATGAACGGCGGCCTTCGGACGGCCGGTGGTACCGCTGGTGAAGTGCAGCAGCGCCACCGTCTCCGGATCGGTCGGCGGGATGGTGAACTCGGCCTCGGCACCGGACAGCGCATCGGACAGCAACCGGGTTCCGGGCGGCGCCGGCCCGACGCCGGTGACCAGCACGTGCTCCAACGACGGCACCCGCTCCCGGATTGGCGCGACCCGGCGCCGGTACAGCTCCGGGGTGGTCACCAGTACCCGGGCGTGGCCGCGGGCCAGCCGCTCGCGTACCGGCTCCGGGCCGAAGGCGGCGAACAGTGGCGCGTACACACTCGTGTTCTTCCACGTGCCCAGGGCCGCCACGTAGAGAGCCGGCTCGCGGCTCAGCAGCGAGAACACCCGGTCGCCCGGGCCCACACCGAGCATTACCAGCAAGTTCGCGAATCGGTTGCTCGCCACGGCCAGGTCGCCGTAGCTCAGGTCGGTCACCGCACCCCCGCGCGTCACGCACCGCAGGGCGAGGTGCCGGTTCCGGTCCCCTTCGGCGTGCCGGTCAACCGCCTCGTAGGCGATGTTGAGGCCGCCGGCCGGCAATCCGGACAGCCACTGACCGGCGGTGTCCCAGTTGAACCGCCGCCGCAGCAGTTCGTAGTCGCGCATGTTCGCCGAACGCCGCTGGACCGGATCCTTTCGGATCGCCTGCCACGTCATCACTTCACGGTCGCCGACCGGCCGAGGCCGGGGCAGTGCCGAAGGTCCTGCGTGCCGGGGCGCGGCGGCCCTCCCAGGTCCGCCCCATGCGGTGTCAGGCTCACGTCGGGGACGGAGGTGAATGGATGCCCGCGCTGCGCGAGATTCTGGAACGGTTCCGGCCGGCCGGCGCGCCCGGTGGGCCGACCGTCGCCGGCGTACCAGCCGACCGTCGTGCGCGCGTCGAAGCGGAGCTGGCACCTGTGTTCGAGGCGCTGGCTCCAGCATCGCGTACCAGCGCCGAGATCCGCCGGGTCGCGGCCGCGCTGGCGGCGGCGGCACTGACCCGTGGGCAGGCGCGCGCTTCGGAGATCGCCGCCGCCGCCGAGCGAGACGCCCCAGCCGAGCGGGCCGCCGCCGGATCCGCCCGCCACGCTCGGGCCGCCACCGAGATCGCCGCCGACCAGGCCGCCTTCGAGCACGACGCCGCGGAGGTGGCCCGGCACGCCGCGGCCGTCGGCCCGGACCTGATCCGGCGCGCGCTGGACGCTATCCGCGCTGATGCCGGCACCGGTACCCGCTACCGGACCGGTGCTCGGTGAGCGCCGGCTGGGTCGCGGGCGGAGTGCGAGCGGCCGCGCTGGCCCGGCGCCGGCTGGGCGCCGACCGGATCGGTCAGATCGCCCGCCTGGCTTCGGCCAACGACGCCGTGGCCGCGATCGGCCGGTCCCCGTACGGCCGGGATCTGCCGGCCGGCGCGACGGTCGCCGAAGCCGAGCGCCACATCGCCGCGTCGCTGCTGTGGAACCTGCGCGTCCTCGCCGGCTGGCTGCCCGCCCGCGGCGTCGTGATGGCGCGCCTGCTGGCCGGCTGGTTCGAGATCGCGAACGTCGATGACCTGCTGGCCGGCTCCGAGCGTCCGGCCGCGCCACCGTTCGGCCTGGGCGCGCTGGCGACGGCATGGCCACGCCTTGCCGGGTGCGGTTCCGCCGCCGACGTGCGCTCGGTGCTCGCCTCCTCGCCGTGGGGCGATCCCGGTTCCGAGGTGCCCAGGGCGATCGCCCTCCAGATGAGGCTGGCGTGGGCCGCACGGGTCGCCGCCGGGGCGCCGCCGGCGCGGTCATGGGCCGCCGCCGGCGCCGCGATCCTGGTGGCCCGGGAACGATTCGCCGCCGGCCGGCGCGTTCCGGACGAGTCGGCCAGGGCCGCCGGCCGCGTGCTCGGCAACCGCGCGACCGGCGCACCGGCCCTCGCGGACTTCATCGGCCTGCTGCCCGACGAGGCGTCATGGGTCTTCGCCGGGGTGACCGGACCGGCGGACCTGTGGCGTACGGAAGCCCGCTGGTGGGCCCGGCTCCGACAGGACGGGCACGCACTGCTGGCCACACCGCTGTTCGATCTGCGGAGACCGCTCGGTGCGATGGCCCTGATGGCCGCTGATGCCTGGCGAGCGCGCGCGGCATTGCAGGTATGCGCCCGGTCCGGCGCCGGGATGGAGGTGCTCGATGCCTCCGCGTGAGGACGCCGGCGTGCCCCGAATGGACCGGATCGCCGTGGTGGCGCCGCGATGGTCACTACGGGATGTACTGGTGCGGGTCGCCGACGCCGGCGTGGTGGAATTCGACCAGATCACCCCGCCGGGTGATGCCCCGCCGGGTGAGGCGGCGCGGCGCCTGCAGCGGCTTGGCGTGACCGCCCCGCCCCGGCTGTCGGTGACCGGGCCGGACCTTGAGACCTGGGAGCGCGGCGGCCGTGCGGACCTGCTCGGCGGCGAGGCCGAACTGGCCGCGCACCAGGACAACGCGGTGATTCACGATGACGTGGCCGCGCTGGTCGGATGGGCGCCGTCGAGGGTGGTGCCGGAACTGTCCCGGCGACTGGCGGCGCTCGGCGGGGCGGTCGCGACGCTGCCGCCGCCGCGCGGCGTCGACCCGCCCACGGCGGACCGGCCGGGCCCGGTTCGTCAGGCGTTCCGGCCGCTGGTCAGCATGTACGCCGCGGTGCCGTACCGGGACATCGAGCCGACCGTACTCGCCGGCTTGGCGTACCTGGTGATGTTCGGCGCCATGTTCGGCGACGCCGGTCACGGGGCGCTGCTGGTGGCCGGGGCGCTGATGATCCGGGCCGGGCGGCCGGCCCGATGGCGGTGGGTGCGAGCGTTACGGCCGTACTGGCTGTTCATCGCGGCCGCCGGAGTCTCCGCGGCGATCTTCGGCCTGCTCTACGGTGAGATGTTCGGGCCCGCCGGTCTGATCACCCCGCTATGGCTGGCCCCCATGGATCAGCCGGTCTCGTTACTGATCGGCGGCGTGGCGCTGGGGGCGGCTCTGCTTGCCGGGGCGTACGCGGTCGGCACCGTGAACCGGCTCCGGGAGGGCGGCCTGGCCCGGGCCCTCTACGCGCCGTCCGGCATAGCCGGCAGCACCGTGTTCCTGGCCGCCGGGCTCGCCATCCTGGCGTGGTACGCCGGCATCGCCTGGCTCGGCATTGTCGCGGCCGTGCTCGCCGCCGCCGGGCTCGCACTCGCCTTCGCCGGGCTGCTGGCCGGCGCCGGAGGTGGCGGCGCCGGGATCGCACAAGCTGCCATCGAGCTGTTCGACCTGGTCATCCGGCTGGGGGCGAACGTGCTGTCGTTCGCCCGTCTGGCCGCGTTCGGGCTCACTCACGCGGTCCTGGGGTGGCTCGTGTGGTCGGCGACGGTCGCGCTGTGGCACCAGGGCCCGGCATGGACGCCGGTGGCGGTCGTCGTGTTCATCATCGGTAACGCTGTCGCGTTCGGGATCGAGGCGTTGGTCGCGGCGATCCAGGCGCTCCGGTTGGAGTATTACGAGTTGTTCTCTCGCGTGTTCGAGGGTGAGGGCCGTCCGTTCCGGCCATGGCGCCTGCCGATCGAACCGGCGGGTCCCATCGGCGATGCCGCCGGTGCCGGTCCGGCCGGCGCGACGGGCGCCGCCGGCGTCGCCGCCTCAACCGCCTCAGCCGTTCCACATGACTCGGCCCGCCCGGCCGGCCCAATCGCCGGGGGCAAGCCGGACGGCCCGGCGGTGACCACCCCGGACGCCGAATCCGGCCCGGCAGGCCGGTACGCGTTGTCGAAAGGGGACGCCCAATGATCGCCTGGTTACTCGCACTTCCGATGCTCGCCGCCGGGGCGGCCGCCGCCACCGCCCTGATCCGGCGCCGGGGTCGCCGCGGCATCCGGATACTCGCCGCCACCAACGGGGTGCTGATCCTGGTCGCCGTCGCGCTGGGCGTGCTGGCGCTGACGGCCGGGCCGGCATCCGCCCAGGGTGCCGTGGCGGCCGCCGACACCTCGGGCTCCGGTGGGATGGCGCTGCTCGCCGCGGCGATCGCGGTAGCCGGTTCGTCGATCGGCGCCGCCATCGCCGTCGCCTATACCGGAGCCGCGGCACTCGCGGCGATGAGCGAGCGGCCGGAGTTGTTCGGCCGCGCGATGGTGATCGTCGGTCTGGCCGAGGGCATCGCGATCTACGGACTGATCGTCTCGATCATCCTGATCGGCAGGGCTTGACATGGCCCGCATCGCGCTGATCGGCGACGCCACCAGCGCCGCGCTGTTCGGTCTGGCCGGTGCGGTGGTCTACCGCGCCGACCACCCGGATCAGGCCACCGACGCGTGGCGCCGGCTACCGGAGGATGTCGCCGTCGTCCTGCTGGCGGGGCCGGCCGCGACCACGCTCCCGGACACCTTCGGCGGCACTGCCCCGGATGGGCGGCCCCTGGTCGTGGCGGTACTCCCATGAGCGGCGAACGGTGGACCGAACGGTTGCCGGATGCCCTGGCGCCGGTTCGCGACGCCCTGCACGCGGCCGCCCGCGACGAAGCCGCGACCATGCTGGCGGCCGCCCACGGTCGTGCCACCCAGGCGGTTGCCGAGGCCGCGCGCCAGGCTGACTCTCTCCTCGACGAAGCCCGGTCGGCCGGCCACGCCGACGCCGAGGCGGTCGTCGCGGCCGAGCGCGCCGGCCGTCGCCGCGACGGTCAGGCCCTGGTTCTGCGGGCACGACGGGACGCCTACGAGCGGCTCCGCGACGACGTGCGGATCGCCGCCGCGCGGCTGCCGGCCTCGCCCGGCTACCCCGCTTTGCGCAGCGCACTCGTCGCGGCCGCGCAGCGGCAACTCGGAGCAGATGCCGAGATCGAGGACGCGGCGGGTGGCGGGATCGTGGCACGGTCCGGCCATCGCCGGCTCGATCTCTCCCTGGAGGCGCTCGCCGCAGATGCCGCCGATCGTGTCGCCGCCGGGCTGGACCTGCCATGATCGGCGGGGTGGTACGCCGTGTGAACGGGCCACTTGTCGAGGTCGAGGGCCTGCTGGGTGCGGCCATGGCCGACCTGGTCGAAATCGGTGCCGCCGGGCTGCCGGCCGAGATCGTCCGGATCGACGGCGACGACTCCAGCCGCCGGGTGGTGCTGCAGGCCTACGAGTACACCGGTGGGCTGGCTCCTGGCGATCGGGCACGCGCCGTCGGCCGGCCGCTTGCCGCCCGGCTCGGCCCGGGCTTGCTCGGCGGAGTCTTCGACGGTCTGCTGCGCCCGCTTCGCGCGGCACCGACCTGGTTGGCGCCTGGCGGCTGGCAGGCCATGACCGGATCCGGATGGCGGTTCCAGCCGTCGGTGGCGGTGAATGAGCAGGTGACCGCGGGTGCGGTCGTGGGTACCGTCGACGACGCCGGTGCACTGCCCCACCGGGTGCTGGTGCCGCCGGGGATCGCCGGCCCGATCGACTGGCTTGCCGAGCCCGGGCGGTACCCGGCCGACGCGGTCATCGCCCGGGTCGGTGGCGCTCCGGTTCACCTGTCGACGTGGTGGCCGGTACGCCGGCCCCGGCCGTACGGCGCCCGCCGGCCGGCCCGCGTGCCACTGGTGACCGGCCAGCGCGTTCTCGACGCCCTGTATCCGGTCGCCAAAGGCGGCACCGCCGCGGTACCTGGCGGGTTCGGTACCGGAAAGACGGTACTGCTGCAGCAGATCGCCAAGTGGAGCGACGCCGATGTGATCGTCTACGTGGGCTGTGGGGAACGTGGCAACGAGATGGCCGATGTGGTGGCCGAACTCGGCGATCTGGACGATCCGCGTACCGGCGGTCGCCTAGCCGACCGCACCGTCGTGATCGCCAACACGTCGAACATGCCGATCATGGCCCGCGAGGCCAGCATCTACACCGGCATGACGGTCGCCGAGTACTACCGCGACATGGGATACCACGCCGTCGTGATCGCCGACTCGACATCGCGATGGGCCGAGGCCGCACGCGAATTCGCTTCACGATCGGGTGCGTTGCCAGCCGAGGAAGGCTACCCGGCCGACCTGGCTTCGGCGCTGGCCGCGTTCTACGAGCGCGCGGCGTGGGTACGAACGCTCGGCGGTATGGACGGATCGGTCACCGCGATCGGTGCCGTCTCACCGCCCGGCGGCGATCTGACCGAGCCGGTCACGGCCTACACGCAACGATTCGTCCGTACCTTGTGGACCCTGGACCGGGATCTGGCGTATGCCCGGCACTATCCGGCAGTGGCGTGGCACGGCTCCTACAGCCGCGACATCGACGCCATCGGCGGGTGGTACGCCGCGCAGGGCGATCCGGGCTGGGCGCCGCGCCGGGCCCGGATGGCCGCGGTGCTGGCCGAGGCGGACCGGCTCGCGGACCTGGCCGACCTGGTCGGTGTCGCGGCCCTGCCGCCGCACGCGCGGGTAGCCATCCTGACCGGGCGCCTGCTCCGCGAGGGCGTACTCCAGCAGAGCGCCCTGTCGCCGAACGACGCCACCTGCCCGCCGGCCAAGACGGCGTTGCTCATCGACGCTGTGCTCAAGGTGCAGAGCGTCGCGGACAGCCGGGTCGGATCCGGTGTCACCGCCGCGGCGATCGAACAGATCGACTTCACCCCGCTGCTCCGTGCCCGCGACGACGTCGCCGCCGACCACCTCGATGACATCGCGGCCCGCCTGGATGCCATCCTCACCAAGCTCGGGGAACTTCCATGACCAGCACCGCGGTGGAGTACCTGTCGGTCTCCGGGCTCAACGGTCCGCTGATGGTGGTGCGCGGAGTCGACGGGGTCGGGTGGGACGAGTTCGCCCGGATCCGGCTGGGCAACGGCGAGGTCCGCCACGGGCTGGTGCTGGAGGTCGACCGCGATCTGGCAATCGTCCAGGTCCTGGAGGGTACCGCCGGGATCGAGCCGGCCGGCACCGCGGTGGCGTTCGACGGAAGCCCGCTGCGGGTCCCGGTCGGCACCGCCTGGCTCGGCCGGGTCTGCAACGGCCGGGGTGAGCCGATCGACGGCGGGCCGCCGATCTTCGGTGCCGGCGATGCGCCGGTCAACGGGTACCCGCTCAACCCGACCCACCGGCTACCTCCGGCCCAGCCGGTGATCACCGGCGTCTCCGCCATCGACGGCCTCACCACGCTGGTCCGCGGACAGAAGCTTCCGGTGTTCTCGGTCGCCGGCCTGCCGCATCTGGATCTGGCTACCCGCATTGCGGCGCACGCCACGGCGGGCGACGAGCCGTTCAGCGTGATCGTGGCCGGCCTGGGCCTGACCCACGCCGACGCCGCCGCCGCGCGCGATGTGCTGGACGATCGCTCCGCGGCCGGCGAGCTGGTACTGCTACTGAACACGGCCGATGATCCGGTGGTCGAGCGGATCCTGACGCCCCGGATCGCGTTGACCGTGGCCGAATACCTGGCGTTCACCGAAGGACGGCACGTCCTGGTGGTTATGGCCGACATGACCAACTACTGCGAGGCGCTCCGCGAGGTCTCGTCCGCGCGCGGTGAGGTGCCGGCCCGGCACGCTTACCCCGGCTATCTCTACAGCGACCTCGCTTCGCTGTACGAACGGTGTGGCAGGATCCGCGACCGGCCCGGTTCGGTCACCGTGCTGCCCCTGCTCACCATGCCCGGTGGTGACATCACCCATCCGGTGCCGGACCTGACCGGGTACATCACCGAGGGGCAGGTCGTGCTGTCCCAGGCCGCGTACGCGCGCGGGATCAACCCGCCGGTGGACCCGCTGTCGTCACTGTCACGGCTGATGCGCCACGGCGCCGGGCCGGGCCGTACCCGCGCCGACCACCTCGATGTCGCGGCGCAGTCACTGGCCGCTCTGGCCCGGGCCCGCGACATTCGCGCGCTCGGCGAACTGATCGGCGATCAGGCGCTTAGCGACATCGACCGGAGCTACCTGGCGTTTGAGGACACGTTCGCCAGGCGGGTGCTCAGCCAGCCCGCCGGCTCACGGCGCGAACTCGCCGAGACGCTCGACTTGATGTGGCAGGCGCTGGGCACCCTGCCGAGGGCTGAGCTGACCATGGTGCCGGAATCGATGGTCGATGCCCATCTGGCGGCCACGCCGGAGCCTGCAGGGTCCAAGCCGGCAGGGTCCAAGCCGGCAAGGTCGGAGCCGGCAGCACCCGGACCGGCAGGCCAAGCGCCACCGGCGCGCGAGCCTCGGGCGGCGCGAGCGGAGGCTACCGGTGGCTGACCTGAGGCGCATGCCGCCCGGCCGGGCCGGCCGGCTCTGGCTCACGGACCGGCTGGCCGCCGCGCAGCACGCCGGTTCACTGCTGGACCGAAAGTTGCGGATCCTGCTCGCCGAGCGAGAGCGCGCGGCGATGCGCGAACGCGGCACGCGCGAAGCGTGGCTGGACTCGTCCGAGCGGGCGCGCGAATGGCTGGCCCGAGCGGCCGCGCTCGGCGGTGACCGCGCGCTCCGGCGTGCCCGGACCGGGCGCTACGCGAACGTCGAGCTGACCTGGACCACCGTGATGGGATTGAGCTATCCGGCCGCCGCCGGTTATCGGCCTCCCGACGACGACGCGGCGATGCCGCCCGACGGCACCGCCGCGCTCATCGAGGCCCGGGCCGCCGCGCGCCGGGCGGCGTCGGACGCGCTGGACTACGCGGTGGCCCGCGCCGCGGTGCGCGCCATCGACGCCGAATTGGCTACCACACGCCAGCGGCTGCGAGCGATCACCGATCGGTGGACGCCCCGCTTGGAGCACGCGTACGCCCAGTTGGCGCAGCAACTGGAGGAGGCCGAACGATCTGAACTTGTACAGCTGCGCTGGGCGACCGGTCGCCGCCCTGGATCCGGATGATCCGGCCGGCCCGCCGGCCGTGGACGGGCCGGACAAACGGCGGTTCGGCTCACGCGGTCCAGCCACCGTCAGCGGTGACGATGGCGCCGTTGACGTTGCTCGCCTCGGCGCTGCCGAGCCACGAGATCAGCGCCGCGATCTCGTCCGGCATGGCGGTCCGCATCGACTTGTTGAACGACTTCTCCAGCCGCTCAAACGCCCACGGCGACTTGGGGTACGCGGTGCGGCCGATGTTGGTCTCCACGCCGCCCGGGCAGACCGCATTGGTCCGGATGCCGTCGGCCGCGTAGAGGTAGGCCAGCGATCGAGTCAGCCCGATCAGCCCGTGCTTGGACGACACGTACGCCGTGCCGGCGACCGAGCCGGTCAGGCCCCCGACCGACGACACGTTGACGATGGCACCGGATCCGGCCGCACGCATGGACGGCAGGACCGCACGGCACAGCCGCATAGGGCCGGTCAGGTTGACCGCCATGACGCGATCCCAGGTCGCATCGTCCATGTCAGTCACCGGCAGGAAGAAGTCCATGACTCCGGCGACGTTGGCCAGCAGATCAACCCGGTCACCGGCCGCGGCCGCGAACCGCTCCACCTCCTCAGGCACGGTAACGTCGGCGACCATGAGGTTCGCCGACATCGACTCGGCGGCCAGCAGCTTCTCAGTCCCATCCAGACTGGCCGCGTCGACATCGCATCCGACCACGACCGCGCCTTCCCGCGCCAACCTCAGCACCGTGGCCTGACCGATACCCGATCCGGCGCCGGTCACCAGCGCCACCCGATCCGCGTACCGCTGTTCCGACATGATCCATTCACCCCTCATGCGCGCCCACCGCGCCGGCCCTGTGCCGACCGGGCGTTCACTACCACCAGGCTCGGACGCCCGATCACGGCCGGCACGGGGCGAAGGTCCCGACCCGCCGCCTTCCGGCCCGGCACCGCGGCCAGCCGGGACCCTTGACCCTGGCAACGGGAACGGCACGGGTTCATGCTTGGAGTACGAGGCGGCTCCCGCGCCGGCCTCCGCTCACATCCGGACGAGGTGATGGTGGTGAGACAGTCGGTTCGATTCGGCCGCATCGCCGGAATCGACGTCGGCGCCCACTGGACCGTGCTGGTGATCGCCGCCCTGCTGGCCTGGGGGCTGTATCGCAACGTGTTGCCGGCGGGTGCGCCGGGCGCGACCAGTGCCGCGTACAGCGTGGCGGCGATCCTGGTCGCGGTCGCGTTCATGGTTTGCCTGCTCGCCCACGAGATGGCGCACGCCCTGGTCGCGCGCCACTACGGCATCGGCGTCCGCCGGATCACTCTGTGGCTGCTGGGCGGGGTTTCCGAGCTTGAAGCCGAGGCCAAGACCCCGCGGGCGGACTTCGCCATCGCCGGTGCCGGCCCGGCCACGAGCCTCGCCATCGGGATCGCCGGTGCCGGCGCCGCCGTGGCGTCGGACCTGTTCGGCTGGGCCCGGCTGCTGACCGTGTGCCTGGTGTGGCTGGCCGCCGTGAACCTCATCCTGGGCGTGTTCAACCTTCTCCCGGGGGCACCGCTGGACGGTGGCCGGGTGTTGCGCGCGATCATCTGGAAGGTACGCGGTGATCGGGCCGCCGCTCAGGCCGCGGCCGACCGCGCCGGTATCGGCCTCGGCGCCATCCTGGCCGGCGTCGGCGTGGTGGAGATCTTCGCGACGCGGGACGCGTCCGGCATCTGGCTGGTCCTGCTGGGCTGGTTCCTTATCGCCGCGGCCAGCGCCGAGTCGGCCGGGGCGCGACTGCGTACCGCGCTGACCGGACGGACCGTCGCCGACATCATGACGCCCGATCCGGTTCTGGCGTACGGCTGGCAGAGTGTGAGCGACTTCGTCGATCTGGTGGCTCGATCCGCCCGGCGGCGAACCTTCCCGGTGGTCGACTTCGACGGCCGCTTCACCGGCATCGTCACGCTCGGCCAGTTGGCCGCGGTACCCGCCGAGGCCCGCGCCACGACGCGGGTGGACAGCGTCATCACCCCGGCGGCGCGCCTGGCCGTCGTGGATCCGGCCACCCCGGCCGAGACGGCGGCGACCCAGCTGACCGCCGCGCGCCCGGTGATCGGGGTGGTGTCGGCCGGACGCCTGATCGGCACTCTGACCCGTGACGACCTGGAGCGCGCCATCGAACTGGCCGGATTCGGCCCATCGCGAGACCAGGTCCGGGCCTGATCCGCCCGCGGTCCACCCGCAAACCAGCAGTCCAACTCCGCGGACGAAACCCCTAGCCCGCCCCGATAGCGGCCGTCCAGCGGCGCACCATACCGATATCGGCGACGGCCGTGGCCACGCCGACGTAGCCGTCCGGGCGCACGCCGACCAGACCCGATCCCGGCCAGCTGAGGATCCGGTGCACCCGGGCGCGCGGGCCACTCAGCCCGGCGCCGGGCGGCCCGTCGCGCGCCACCAGGATGTCGGCGCCGGGATGGCCGATCAGCTCATGCAGCCGTGCCGGTCCGGAAGCGGTCATCACCGGCTGATCCGGAAGCCGGTCGCCGGCCCGGAACCGGCCACGGCCACCGCGCCATCGGGACGACAGCGGGCTGGCCCGGTACGACAGGCGTAGCTGTGACAGCATCCGCACGCCCTCGGCGCTCAGTCGCGGCCGGCCGAGCAGCGCGGGAAGCATGCCGATCCCGTACGGGGCCAGCACCCGCCGAGCCAGCGTCACCACCGGATCGGCGCCCGCTTCGACCCAGAACGCGACGTCGGTCAGCAGCCGCACCAGCCGGGCGACCGGCCGCCGCTCCCGCTGGTAGGAGTCCAGGAGCAGGTCCGTCCGGGAGCTGAAGCCCGCGTACGCCAGCTTCCAGCCCAGGTTGATCGCGTCCTGGATTCCGGTGTTCATGCCCTGGCCGCCGGCCGGCGAGTGCACGTGCGCGGCGTCGCCGGCCAGGTACACCGGTCCGCGGCGGTAGGCCGCGGCGAGGCCGTGACGCGGCCGGATCAACGTCGACCAGGCCACCCGCGACACCGTGGCCGGGAGCCGGGCGTTGATGATCAGCTCGTCGAGCTCACCCGGTGCCACCGGGCGGTCGTACCGCCCGCGGTCCGGCGACCGTCCGGCCTCCCGGGTCGCCAGCAACCGCCACCGCGCGCCCTCACCCAGCGGGAACAAGAAGGCGAGGCCGTGCCCGCCGATCGACACGTGCGCCGACTCACCGTCGAGCCCGGTCAGCTCCAAGTCGGCAAGGATGATCTCCTGGCGGTAGTCGCCGCTGTGCCAGCCGATCCCGGCCGACTGCCGAACCGTGCTGGCGACGCCGTCGCAGCCGGCCACGAAGGTGCAGGCGACCCGCTCGTCCCCGGCCGTGGAGCGCAGGATGACCTCGGCCGCGCCGTTGGTACCGACAGCGACCAGTTCGGTGCCCCGCTCCACGTCGATGCCACGATCGGCCAGCGCGTCCGCGAGCACCGACTCGACGTCCATCTGCCTCAGCAGCGTCAGGTGCGGGTACGGCGTATCCGGCAAATCCAGGTCGGTCAGCTCGATCGCGACATCGCGAGCACCCGCGTGCAGGTGCATGCGAGGATGGGCGGCGGCGCGGTCCAGCAGCCGGCCGGTCACGCCCAACGGGTGCAGCACCTCCAGGGTCCGAATGTGCATGATCATGGCGCGTGACGGGCGAAACGGCCCTTCGCGGCGCTCGACGATCCGCACCGTGGCGCCATGCGCGGCCGCCTGCAGTGCCAGCGCCAGACCGGTCGGGCCGGCTCCGACGACGAGAACGTCAACGTCCGTCACGGTAGGCCCACTACTCGCCACCATTGATCGCCAGCGGGGTCCGGGTCCGGGTCATCGGCTGGGTTCCCATCCGCCGCGATCGAGTCCAGCCACTCGTCTCGGCCGAGATGTGGCACGACGTGGTAGCGGATCGACCGCCGCTCAGATACCAGGGCCAGCACCCACCACAGGGCCCGGGCGTACGCGACCGCGCGGTCCGGGCCGTCCCATTGATAAAGCCCCCGGTAGCGGCCCGCCGCGTCGTGTGACACCCAGAGCTTTGAGACGAACCCGGGGAATCCTACGAACAGCGGAGTGTTGGCCATGCTCTCCCAGCGGAACAGCCGGTGCGCCCGGCCACGGACTAGCCGGAGCCGGAAGCACACCTCCAGGACACACGGGTTGCGGGCGGTCGCGCCGTCGATCGTGGTCTCCCGGTAGATCACCGCCTCGGAACCGTCGGCGAATCGTATCCGAGTGCCCACGCGCGATCTGGGCATGCGAATCCGCCGGCCGGCCAGCAACCAGACCGCGGTTCGTACCGACCGCGACAGATCCCGGGCGGCAGACGGCCACGGCAGTGGCCGCGGCCAGCCGGACATCCCCCGCGAAACGGCCGAGGTGGCTGCCATGGCCCCAAGGCAACGCCGCCCGCGCCGGATCGGCCAGGGCCGTCCGGCCGCGCCCAGCCAGGCATTCGGGCCCAGCGCGCCGATGATCGGCCGGGAAAGCCACCGGCCCGCGACCCTGGTGCGGGATGCTGGGCGTACCGGCTACTCACGACCGCAGAAAGGCGGTGATCCGGTTGGCGCGGGTGATGGTATTCGCGCCGGCGCCGCAGCTGACGATCACGGTCGAGCCGGCCCCGGCCGGCGCCGAGGTCCACCTGCACGCCGGCGGCCAGGGCTTCTGGCAGGCCCGCATGATCCGATCGCTTGGTGTCGACGTGACCCTCTGCTGCGCGCTCGGTGGCGAGACCGGACGCGTGCTGCAGACATTGATCCGGGCCGAGGGGGTCGAGCTGGCCGCGGTGGAGGCGCGCGCCGGAAACGGCGCGTATGTCCACGATCGGCGCTCCGGCAAGCGCGTTCAGGTTGCGTACGCGCCGGGCCAGACGCTGTCGCGGCACGAACAGGACGACCTGTACGGCCTGACGGTCGGCCACGGTCTGGCCTCGCAGCTGTGCCTGCTGGGCGGCGTGGCGGAGACGCATATCGTCCCGCCGGCGATCTACCGCCGTCTCACCGGCGACCTGCGGCGAAATCACCGGCCGGTGATGGCGGACCTGTGCGGCGAGTACCTGGACGCCGCGCTGGACAACGGCCTCGACCTGGTGAAGATCTCCGACCAGGAACTGGTCGTCGACGGCCGTGCCGCCGACCGCTCGCGCACGGCGGTCATCGGGGCCATGCGAACGCTGCGAGAGCGCGGAGCTCTGACCGTCATCGTCACGCGCGCCGATCGCCCGGCCCTCCTGCTGGCCAGTGGCACCACGCCCGCGCAGGTTGTGGTGCCACGCCTGGAACCGGTGGATCCGACCGGCGCCGGTGACTCCCTCACCGCCGCCGTCGCCGCGGTGATCGCCACGGGCGGCGACCTACCAACGGCGCTGCGCACCGGCGCGGCCGCCGGCGCTCTCAACGTCGCCCGGCACGGCCTGGGCAGCGGTGACGCGGATGCGATCGCGCGGCTGGCGACGATGGTCCGGATCACGCCGGGTCAGTCCGGGACCGGTGAGACGCCGGTCGTCGGCGACCGGCGCATGTCAATCAACGACCTGGCCCGGGAGTCCGAGCCGTGAGCCCCAAAGCCCGGCTCCGGGCGCTGGTAACCAACGACGACGGCATCGACTCCCCCGGCCTGCATTGCCTGGCCCGGGCCTGCGCCGCCGATCTTGATGTGGTGGTGGCAGCGCCTGCCCACGAGGCCAGCGGCAGCAGCGCGGCGATCACCGCGGTAGCCACCGCCGGGCATGTCGCGGTCGAGCGCCGGAACCTGCCCGGCGCCGAAGTGCTTGCCTGGTACGCCGCCGACGCCTCGCCTGCCCTGATCACCTTGATGGCGATGCACGGCACGTTCGGGCCGCCGCCGGACGTGGTGCTGTCCGGCATCAACCGGGGCGCCAACACCGGGAGGGCGGTCCTGCACTCCGGCACGGTCGGTGCCGCGCTGACCGCGGCGGCGGCCGGGTGGCGGGCCATGGCGGTCTCGCTAGACCTTCGTGATCATCCGGATATTCCGGTGGCCCGGCGCGAGGAGTCGCGACACTGGTCATCGGCATCCGCGGTGGCGGGGTTCATGCTGGCGGCTCTGATGGATCTACCGGCCGGCAGCCTGCTCAACATCAACGTCCCGGACCTCCCCGCGGATCGGATCCGCGGGCTGCGGACGGCCAAGCTGGGCGGTTTCGGTCAGGTTCAGGTGACCGAGACCGTTCCCGACTCCGGCCTGATCCGGATCTCGCTCGAAGATCCGGCCGAGGTCCGCCGGGGCAGTGATCTGGCGTTGCTGGCCCGCGACTTCGCGACCGTAACCCCGCTCCGGCCGGTCGCCGAGGCGGAACTGGCAGTACCGACCGACGGCTGGCCGAAGCGAGGCTGATCCCAGGCGGGACGATCACTGGTCCGGCGGGACGATCAGGCCGTAGTCGCCGTCGTGCCGCCGGTAGACCAGCCGGCCGCGGCCGCTGGCCACCGCGTAGAACAGGAACGGCCGCCCGGTGGCCTCCAGATGATCGAGCGCGTCCGGCAGCGTCATCCGGGCCGCGGGCTTGGTGCTGGCGGTCACCGGAAGGACGGCTCGGGCCTGCCAGCCCGGCTTGGGGGCGACCTGGGCGATCCGGTACCCGGTGGGGCCACCGTGGTAGATCACGCTGTCCTGCCCGCTGCTCGCTTCGACGAAAAGATGAAAGTCGTAGTCCATGAGATCCATGTCCCAGGCGGCTTCGTCAACCGTCGCGCGCGGCAACTCGTACGCGCTGTGCCGAACCACCCGGGGCGGCCGTGCCGGCCCCGCACCGTGCCGCTCGCCGGTCGTCGCCTGCAGCCCCGGGCTGCGGGCCGGCGTAGGCGGCCCGGCCGGCCGGTGATCCCGGAATCGCGCCAAGCGCTGCACCTGTCCCCGGATCCGGTCGGAGAGCCCGTCGATGGCCGCGCCCATCGAAGTCGCGGCGAAGTGGGCGTGCACAACACGGCCGTTGACATCGAGGTTCGCGTGGGCCAGATACGGGTCCCGCAAACCCGCCTTGCGGTAGTGGATGAGCTGCACCCGGGCCGAGAGGAGCGGTTCGTGGGTATGAGCGGCCGCGCGCGCGACGGACTTGCGCGCGTGCGCCACATCCCGCCCGCCAATGCCCGTCCCGCTTCGTGTTACCACGATGTCGGTGGGGGTAAGCAGCGTCGGCGTCGTCATCGGTTCACCTCCTTGCCGCCCGCCGGACCGGCCGACCGGCCGGCCGTACGGGCCGCACCTCTACCGTGCCCCCGCCGGCTGGGCGGTCCCAGGGTCAAACGGCCCGGGTCCCCTGGCGGTGGTCACGATGCCATCTCCGCCTGGGGAAACGTCACCGTCGCGCCGGCCACAAGCTCCGCGACTTCGCCACGGCAGGCCAGCGTGATCGGCGGTTGACCGCCCTCACCCGCGGTCACCTCGACATTCGGTCCGTTTATCCGCAGGCACAGGGAATGCTCGCGATAGCAGACATCGAACTCGAGAACGCCCAGGGTGATCGGCCAGTACGGGTTGAGGATCAAGGTGTCGCCACGGGTCTCCAGACCGGCGAAGCAGCGCTGCAGCAGGTCGATGCTGCCGGCCATCGCGGCCAGATGGATGCCTTCGTTGGTGGTGCCCCCCTGCATGTCGGCGACGTCGGATTCCAGCGCCTTGAGGAAGAACTCGGCCGCCCGTGCCCGGTGTGCCCGGGCCAGCACCCACGCGTGCACGACGGCGCTGAGCGTCGACCCGTGCGAGGTGCGTGCCAGGTAGTACTCGATCGTGCGCGGGATGTGGCCTTCGTCGACCGGTACCCGAGCCGGGTCAGCAGCTTGCCGCAGCTCCTCGGCGGAGAGCAGGTAGAACAGCATGAGGACGTCGGCTTGCTTGGAGACCTTGTAACGGTTGACGTCGTCGCCCTCGGCCTCGAGGATCCGATCGAGCCGCTGGATGTTGCCGTACCGCTCCCGGTAGCCGTCCCAGTCCAGCTCGCCGAGTCGTCGTAGCCCTCGAACTGGCTGATGCACGCCGTCGTGGAACGGCACGAACATCGCCCGGCTGATGTCGTCCCAGCGTGCCAGCTCCTCGGGGCCGATCCCCAGGCGTTCCAGCAGCTCGCTGGCGGTCGCGCGCCGGCAGCAGTTCGAGTGACTTCGGCGGCTCGCACCAGGACCCATGCCGCCATCACGTTGGTGTATGCGTTGTTGTCGATGCCCGTCGCCGGCTGGTCCGGATAGCCGGTGTGGAACTCGTCCGGGCCGATCACGCCCGTGATCACGTATCGGTCGCGCGTGTTGTCGAACGTCGCCATGCTGGCCCAGAACCGCGCGATCTCCAGCAGCATCTCGGCGCCGTAGCCGGTCAGGAACTCGCGGTCGCCGGTGGCCTGGTAGTACTGCCACACGTTGTACGCGATGGCGAGCCGATGTGCCGCTGCGCGGTGCGTGGGATCCGCATGCCAGCGTCCCGACAGCGGGTTGAGGTGCAGCCGCTGGCTCTCCTCCCGCCCGTCGCTGCCCGACTGCCACGGGAACATGGCCCCGGCGTAGCCCGCGTCCTGGGCCGCCTGCCGCGCTTCGGGCAGCCGGCGATAGCGGTACCGCAGCAACGCCCGCGTCACCTGCGGGCAGCCGGAGGTTCAGCAGCGGGAACACGAACAGCTCGTCCCAGAAGACGTGACCTCGGTAGGCCTCGCCGTGCAGCCCGCGGGCCGGCACTCCGACGTCGAGGTCCGTCGGTGTGCGGCGAGACCGTCTGCAGCAGGTGCAGCATGTGCAGCCGGATCACGCGCTGCGACTCTCGGGGCGCCGTCGAGCGCGAAGTGGAATCGCTCCCACAGGTGCTGCCACGCCGAGCACATGGACTCCAGCACCTCGCCGAACCGCCCGGTCGCTGCCGATCGCGCGGCACCGCCGCGTCACCGGGCGCCGAGATGGCCGGGTCCCGGCTGGTGATACACGGCCGACCACTTTCTCGACGGTGACGCGGCCGGCCGGCGGTCGCGGTGACGCGAAATCGAACGCCCGATCTGCCCGGCCCCGCTGACCAGGCGCTCGCGCGCGTGCGCCCCACGCTCGGTCAGCCAGATGGTGCTGCGAGCGGCGAGCGCGACGGTGATGCCCGACTGGCTGGTACGGACCTCGGCCAGGTCGATGCCATCGGCGATGTTGCTGAGCCGCAGCGGCACCAGATGCCGGCCGGGCAGGTCCCGGTAGCGGTCCACCAGCGTATTACTCACATCGGTGTCGATAGTGGAGCTGACGTCCAGCGCTCCGCTCCAGTCCAGCGGCGTGATGGTGGTTTCCGACGCGCACAGGTGGGCCTCGCCCATGTGCACGAACCGGCGGTGTACCACGGAGGTGGCCCGGCCATCGGCATCCCGGAACACCAGGCTACGAATCAACAGCGCGCGACGCATGTCCAGGCGCTGCTGGTAGTCGACGAGTTCGACCTCGTCAACGTCGAACCAGCGCCCGCCGGCCACCCGGAACCGGACCGGCAGCCAGTTCGGCAGGTTGACCAGGTCCTCGTTGCCGATGCGCCGGCCGTCAACGGTGACCTCCAGTCGGTTGTAGACGCCGGCGGCGTAGGTGCCCGGATAGTGGGCACCGCCGGCGGTCGATTCCGCGGCTGCGCCGCGTGTGCCGAGATAGCCGTTACCTACTGTGCACAGCGCCTCGCGGGTGGGCTCGGCCGCCGGGTCGTAGCCGTCGAAGCAGATCGACCAGGACTGGCCCATCATGTCCTCCCCGGCGCCCGGCCCGATCCGACCCGGACCACATCCACCTGTGCCAGATCGTTGACGACCACGTCGGCGCCGTGAGCGAGCAGGTCCTCCGGTTTCCGGTTCCGGGCCACGCCGATGACCCGGCCGAAGCCGCCACGCCGGCCGGCCTCGACTCCGGCGGAGGCGTCTTCGACGACGGCGCAGCGCGCCGGAGCCACCCCGAGCCGCGTCGCGGCTTCCAGCAGCATGGCCGGGTCCGGCTTGCCGGGCAGACCCAGCCGGTCGGCGACGGTGCCGTCGACGCGTACGGCGAACAGGTCACCGGCGCCGGCCGCCTCCAGCACCGCACGGCAGTTGCGGCTGGCTGAGAACACCGCGGTCGCGACGCCTTCGCGATGTAGCCGGCGAATCAGGACGATCGTGGACTCGAATGGCCGCACCGTGGTCAGATTCTCACGGAACCGCTGATCCTTGAGCTTTCCGAGACCGTACGCCGTGTCCGCGCCGACCGGATCGTCCGGGCCGCCACGCGCGATCGCCATTCCCCGCGACGCCAGGAACGACTCCACCCCGTCCTCGCGCCGCCGACCATCCACGTACCGCAGATAGTCGTCGTCAGTGAACGGCCGGCGATCTTCGCCCAGCGCGCCGGCCCGGTTCGACAGGTACTCATCGAATGTCACCTGCCATGCGGCACGGTGCAGCGTCGCCGTATCGGTTACCACGCCATCGAGGTCGAACAGCACCGCCGCGATCCGGTCGGGATCGATGTCAGCGCCCAGCGGCTCACGATCGGCGGTCTGTGTGGACATGCGCCAGCTCATCTCCCACCCACGTCCGGCTTCGCACCACGCTGGTCACGGTGCCCGCCATCCAACCCAATGTCCGGGTTATGACGCCTGGCTGCCAGGGCCGCCTGTCCCGAATCCGTGCGCCGACCGACCCTGACCCGGACAGACCTGGTCGTATGAGGGTATGGACAGCTGGCACACCGACGTGACAGACAGGAGCGATCATCAGATTCGCTGATCGTGCGGAGGCGGGGCGATTGCTGGCCGAGCGGCTGCTGACCCGGCTGGCCCCCGCTGACCTGGCCGATGTCGTGGTGCTGGGGCTACCGCGGGGCGGCGTGGCGGTCGCGGCCGAGGTGGCTCCGGTGCTCGCGGCTCCGCTCGACGTGATCGCGGTTCGCAAGCTCGGCGTGCCGTCCTGGCCCGAGCTGGCCATGGGAGCGCTGGGCGAGGATGGCGTCCGTGTCTACAACCAGGATGTGATCCGGCAGGCCGGCATCACCGACCGGCAGATCCGCGCCGTAGAGACCGCTGAGCAGGCCGAACTGGACCGCCGGTTGCACCGGCTGCGTGGTGCCGCGCCGCCGGTCGACGTGCGAGACCGGATCGCCGTCATCGTGGACGACGGCATCGCCACCGGAGCGACCGCCCGCGCCGCCTGCGAGGTGGCCCGGGCCCGTGGTGCGCGACGGGTCGTCGTCGCCACGCCGGTCGGCGCGCCGGACGCCCTGGACCGGCTGGCCGGCCTGGCCGACGAGGTGGTGTGCGAGCGTTCCCTCGGCACCGCGTCGGCCATTGGCGCCGCCTACGATGCCTTCGACCAGGTGGCCGATAGCGAAGTCGCGCGAATGCTGAGCACCGCGCGAGCCGGAGGCGGACTCGGCTCTGGCAGCGATGGCGATCCGGGTGACGATGCCACCGCGCGGGACGTGTCGATCCCGGTAGACGGCATCGACCTGCCCGGATACCTCCGTCTGCCGGCTGGCTGGATTGCCGTGGTGGCGTTCGCGCACGGCAGCGGCAGCAGCCGGTACAGCCCGCGCAATCAGTATGTCGCCGACGTACTCGCTGACCACGGGCTGGGCACGCTCCAGTTCGATCTGCTGACCGAGCCGGAGTCCGCCGATCGCCGGCCTGGTCTTCGACATCGCGCTGCTGGCCGCGCGGCTGCGGGCGGCGTCCGGTGGCTGCGTACGGTGCCCGAAGTGAGCGGACCGGCCGATTGGCCTGTTCGGCGCCAGTACCGGGGCCGCCGCGGCGCTGACCGTGGCCGCCGGCCCGGACTGCGACGCCAGCGCGGTGGTCAGCCGTGGCGGCCGCCCGGATCTCACGGTGGCGCCGCTGGCGGCGGTGCGCGCGCCGACACTGCTGATCGTCGGCGGCGACGACCGGCCGGTACTCGACCTCAACGTACTGGCGCTCGGTCAGCTGACCTGTGAGAAGAAGCTGGAGGTCATCAGCGGCGCCACCCACCTGTTCGAGGAGCCCGGAGCGCTTGCGCAGGTCGCTGATCTGTCGGCGGCCTGGTTCCGCAGGCACGTCACGCAGACCGGCCAATCGCTTCCGGCCTAGCGGGCGTTACCGCCTGTTGTTCGCCCCGCCGCGCCTGTCATCCGCTGCGCCTGTCATCCGGTCCGCTGCTCGCATGGTTGGGGACCGGAATTGGCGTCACAAATCCGGTCCCCGACATAGATAATCGCCGATGTGGTGGCGGAACGCTAGTGTCGCTCAGCCCTGGAACCGACGTGCACGTCGTAGCCGGACGGCCGGGCTTCTGGAAAGTCCTCGCAATCGCCGGTACGGTCAGCCGCACGGCTGCCGTTGCGATACGGCTCGGACGGCAGCGCGGACGGCCCCCGTGCGCCCGGCCCACGGCGTCCTCGCGCACGCAGTCGGCGGCTTTGCCATGGTGAGACAGGTCCGGTAGGCCCGTCGGCCGGCCGAACCGGTACCCCTGTGCCAGGGTGGCGCCGATGCGCCTCGCCGTGGCGAGGTCAGCCGGGGTCTCCACGCCTTCGGCGAGGATCGTCGCCCCAGTGGCGTCGGCCTCCCGGCGCACGGCGGCGATCACCCGCGCCGCGGTCTCGGTGTCCGGGTTCTGGATCACGCTGCGGTCAATCTTGACCACGTCCGGGTGCAGGTGCGTCATGATGATCGCACTCTTCCGGATCAGCGCCAACATCGTCGATCGCGATCTCGTGGCCACGCGCACGAATCCTGTCCACGGTGGCGCGAAGCCCGGTCGGGTCAGCGGCCAGCGCACGCTCGGTCACCTCCGCGACGATACGGAGTTTCGCCGACCCGGCCTCGATGATCTCCTTCAGGTCGGGCGGGCACGGGACCCGGGAACTGGCCGGCTCGATGTTCATGAACAGTCGCAAAGACCTCGGATATCGGGCTTCCAGAGCCCCCCGGCAGGCCGCCGCCCGGCAGATCCAGTCCAGTTCGGGCAGCCTGCCGATCTTCGTGGCGTACGACACCAGCGCGTCCGGCGCGTGCCAGACCGTGTTCCGTGGGCCGCGCGCCAGCGCTTCGAATCCGACCACAGCGCCATCGGAGATCCGCACCACCGCCTGGTAGGCACTGCGGATCGCCCGGGCCGACATGACGGTATGGAATGCCGCCACAGCGGTCGGCGATACGGCGATCGATGGTCTCCTGTGCGATGGTGGCATCGTCGCCCCCAAACCTTCGCGATCGTCCCTGACTCCCGCCGCCGTTGGCACGGTCTGTCTTCCTCGCCGATCCGCAGCGACCGTACCTGCAAGAATGCCCCTATCGGGCGCCTTGACTCAGCAAACTTGAATGTTACCCCCAGGAACGCGCAATTAGGACATATGTACGATGCCAGTCTCCATGAAGGTCTCGGCAAAGCCGGTTGTCACACCCTGGTAGTTTCACCGCACTCCGGCCGGGTCGGCTGGTAGATCTGAAGGATCGAGCATCCCGGGTACCCGACGTTCGTCACCGTATGGGCGGTGCCAGGCGGTATGAACAGGTACGAACCGGCGGTGACGTACCGTCCGGCGACCGACGCCGAGCCGGACACGACCCACAGGTGGTGGTATGCCGCCAGGTGCGGGTAACCCGGGGTGCGTGAATCTGGCTCGTACCGGATCAACGAATTGACACAGTCGCCCCGCCGCCAGAGTTCGGCGAACTCCACTCCCGGGCAGGTGGGAACCGGACGCCAGGTCAGCCGGTCGATCTCATCCGGCCGGAGCACGCTGAGCGCCTCCCGATCGGTCCGAGTCGAGGTCGTCTTCGTCTCCTGCATGTCGTCTCCTTCCTGCATGAGGCGTCACGGCCCGTGCCTCACGTCTCGCGCCGCGGGGTCGCCGGCGGCGGCAGATCGTTTGCCGGCACGCCGACCCGGATCACCAGCTGCGGCATCGCCACCCGGCTCAGCAAGCTGCGGATCAGCACCCTGGCACCGGGAACCTCAACCACGTCGGACATCGGTGAGGTGCCGAGTTCCAGGTGGGTGGCGGTGAGCAGCACAGCACTCGTCACCTCGCCCGCGAGCAGCCAATCCTCCGGTTCGTCGGTCATCGTGGCGATCGCGAGGTACGAAGCGGCGGCATCGTCGCCGGGCGCCATTTCCAGCAGCCGCCGTCCATGTTCAAGCCCGAGGTCACGCAGCGGCACCGTCCGGTCGGTCAACGGTGGAATGGTGGTCAACGGCACGCCCTCGCCGCGGCCGCGTGCCACGTCCACCCACGACCGAGGACCTCGCGATAGGCCGGGTTGTGAGCTTCGATGGCGGCCGCCGCCGACGCGGCGGTGGCGAGGAACCCGGTGTGCCGGGTGATGTTGTCCACCATCACGCGTGGAATTGCCGCCGCCCGCGTCAGCTCGGCGATCACGTCGGCCGGAACCGATGTGCCCGGCGCGAACGGGCGCCGATCGGTATGCCGGGACCAGGCGGCCCGGGCCAGATGGATGGCCGTTGGATCAGCCGCCCCGGCGCCGCGGATCGACAGCCGCGCCAGTACCCCGGACGGCTCGGCCGGACGGACGACCTCGACCTGGTATCCGCTCGCGGCGAGTTCGGTGTACGCGTGGTGAAGGCTGATCCCGCAGCAGAGGGTCAGCAGGCGAGCGTGTGGATCGACGACCGGTATCTGCTTGGCCAGATCGGCTCGGAGCACCAGATGGTCACCGACGGCGATCCATCGCCACGGCTGCGAATTGAAGATCGACGGTGCCACGCCGGCCGCGAGCATGGCGCTTTCCAGGGCTTCCCGGACAGCGCCGGGTCCGTCCGGCGGCCGCGACTGGTCCAGTTGCATGTCCGCACCCCTCACGTTCCTGTCTCACGCTCCCGCCCCTGCCGCGGCCGCGATGCCACCGTCTGGCGACCCGCCCACCGCCGCGGGCCGTCTGGCACCGTTCGCGACCGCGACACCGGTACCAATTCGCGAACGGCCATCGCCGCCGGTCATTGACCCGCCGTCGCGGCTGATCCGCGAGGTGCCACCGATGCCGGCGCCCGCGCTGCCGCCGCCTGCGACCGGCGTGGTGTCCACGACCGCGAGCGGGCATGCGACCGCGCCGGCCAGCCGGGACATCGTCGAGGCCGGGCCGAACCGGAACGGCCAGCCATGACGGGTACGCGCCACCGCTACCAGGCGGGCGTCGAACCGCCAGGCCAGCCGCGATACCTCGTCGACGGCGGAGTCCCGCTCGCCGGCGACCCTAATGACCATGTGGTCCAGCGGCAGGTGCTCGGTGCGAAGCGGGAGATCGCCGGCCGCCGCCGGCCGGTACACGGTGACCACGTACGCGGTTCGATCCGGCTCCAGGCCGATCGCGAAGTCGGTCGCCGCCTCGGCGCGCTCGGGAGAATCGGCGAGCACCAGAACCGGGCCATCGCCGGCACGTACCTCACCGCCCTCCGAGGCCGAGCGCACCACGATCACCGGACCGTGCGCTCTGGAGACCAGCCGGTTACTGACCGAGCCCCAGACCAGGCCCGGATGACCGCCCAGACCGCGAGCGCCGGCGACGGTCATCGCCGCCTGTGCGGAGTGCTTGATCAGCAGTTCCGCCGGATCACCGGCGACGATCAGCGGATGGATTACCAGGTCGGGGAAGCTGGTGCGCAACCCGCTGATCACGTCGTCGATGCCGGTTCGCGCGCGGGCGAACGTGCGCCGAACCGTCTGGCCCGACATGATGGTCGGACCGGTCGGCGTGAACAGCCGAGCGATATGAATGACGTGCAGGTCGCGACGTAACCGGCGGGCGAGGACCGCGGCGTACCGGACCGCGGCGACGCCGTCGAACGAGAAGTCGAGCGCCGCCATGACCGGTCCGGCGGTGCCCTCGCGTCCCCGCCCGTGGCGGTTCATGTCCATCTCAACACCCTGAACGCGCCCTATATGTCCGGCAAGAGGCAATCCGCCTCTTCCGCTGGGACCTTGGCCCGGATCACCTCGGAAACTTCGCCAGTATCTGGCGGAGCTCGGAAGCGAACCGCAGCGACGCCTCATGGTCACGCTGCCAGACGTTGCGGCCGAAGATGAGGCCGGTGGCTCCCGCCTCCATCGACTGGCGCGCCTTCTCCAGCATCACGTCGTCGCCTGCTTTCTCGCCGCCGGACACCAGCAGCAACGTACGGTTGGCCGCCCGCACCACCGCATCGATGGCGTCCTGACTGGCGTACGCCCGGGTGTAGGCCTCCGGCACTCCGGAGGTCTTCTCCGGGTGCGGGAAGTTCACCTTCACCACATCGGCGCCAAGCTCGCTGGCCACTCGTGCCGCGTAGTGCACCGCGTAGAAGGAGTCCTTTCCGCCGCGCTTTGCGATGGCCGAGCCGCGCGGATATGCCCACACGATCAAGGGCATCCCGAACCGCTGAGCGTCGGCTCGAATCCGATGGAACTGGGCGAAGTCGGTTTCGGCTGCCGGGGTACCGACGTACATCGTGTAGCCGACGGCGTCGGCACCCAGCCGCACCGCGTCGGCCACCTCGGCGTGCACCGGCGATAGAGCGTCCGCGTCGCTGGGGATGTCGGTCTTCCCGTTCAGCTTCAGCACCAGTGGGACCTCGCCCGCGTAGTCCCAGAAGAACTTCTCCGCGAGACCGATCTGAAGCACGACGCCGTTGAAGCCGCCTTCGCCGGCGAGCTTGACGATGTACCGCGGATCGGCCGCATCCGGATTGGCGAAGAAGTCCCGAGGTCCGTGCTCCAGCCCCTGGTCGTAGGGCAGGAACAGAGCCGTGCCGTTACGCAGGCCGAAGCGGTAGAGCAGCCGGTGCAGGCGCGCCTTCTTGCCGGGGCCCAGCCCGCATTGATCCAAGGTCAGGCACTCATTGATCATTTCATCCTCCAGCCCGTCATCAGCCGGCCACGGCGTGGCCGGCCCGAAGTCGGGCCGGCCACGTGCCGGTCACTTGCCGCCCACCGCCTTCTGGCTGGCTTCGCTGCCCGCGGTGACCTCGATCTTCCGCTCGTTCGCCTTGGCCGACGTGAGCGGGACCTTGACGGCGAGAAGACCGTTGGTGTAGCCGGCCGTGATGTGCTCGGCGTCGGCGTTAGCCGGAAGTCGCACCGACCGTTCCATGCGCCCGTAGCGGAACTCCGACCGGCCGTTCATCTTGGATTCCTCGCGCCGCTCGGCCCGAATGTTCAGGATGTCGCCGTCGATGGTGACCTCGACATCCTTCTCCGGGTCGACGCCCGGCAACTCGGCGACCAGCTCGTACTCCTGCTCCGAGATGTGGTCTTCCATCCGGATGGTCGGCGTGTCACCGAGCCGGAAGTCGCGGTCGAACAGATCGGACAGATCGAACAAGCGGCGTGGAACTAACGTGACCATGGCCCCTCCCTGTGATGCGGTTGTCACCTCTATGGCAGCGCGCCGCGCGGGCGGAATGCAGGGCTTATCGACCGGCTTGGCCGGGACCTTCGTCCCCGCTGTCAGCCAGGCGTTCTCCTGACCCGCACGGGCGGCACACCATCACCGGAACGCGCCCGAGTCCGTCGGGTGGACCACGAACAGCGGGCTGCGCGCGGTGCGGATCAGCGCGTCAACGACCGAGCCGGCCGGTCGGCCGGTACCGCCGCCGGTGCCCCGGGCGCCCACGACGACCGCGCCTGCCTCGGCCGACACCCTGGCCAGTACCTGGCGAGGGTCGCCAGGTACCGCGTTCCGGGCCACCGGGATCCCCAGGCAACTGGCGCCGAATCCGCCAAGCGCTCCGGCGTGGAGCGGATCGCCGCGCCGGTCCGGCGCCGTGGCGTGCACCGCCAGCACGCTCGCGCCCCGCAGCCGGGCTTCGGCGACAGCGAACTCGAAGGCGGAGTCGCTGCCTGGCGATCCATCCACCCCCACCACGATCGGACCGACTCCGACTACCGCCGCGGCCGGCCGCGGCGGTACGCGAAGCAGCAGCACCGGGGCGCCCGCGTGGACCGCTACGTGGCGGGCGACCGATCCGGCCGCCAGCCCGGTTCCCGGCCGATCCGCACCCCGCGCTCCGAGCACCACCAGGCCGGCGCCGCGGGAGGCCGCGACCAGTTCGCCGGTCACCGGGCCGGCACGGATCGCGCCAACCACCGGTACGCCGGTCAGCGCTCGCGCCCGCACCACCACATCATCGAGAAGCTCTGCGGCGGCCGGCTCGACCGGACCGCGCGACGGTCGCGGTTCGGTCACGTGCACGACGCGCAACGGCCACCCACGCCACCCGGCTTCCCGGGCGGCCTGCTCGACAGCGAGGTAGCCCCCCGCCGAATCATCGACCGCCGCGAGCACCTCGCGACGATCCGCCACTACCAGATGACTCGCCGGCCGGAACGTCGACGGCACGCCGCCAGACGACCGGGCCGAGGTCCCGGCCGGGTCGCCGCCCGTACCCCCGACCACGCGCATGCTCATCGCCACCTCCGGCGGTCTGGTACACCGGCCGATGCACCGACCATGTCCCCGCCTGGCCGAACCCCGGCAGGGCCGATCGACCGTAGTGGCTGGGACGTTTGCGCAGCCATGCGCCGGATCCGGCTGCGCAACGCCGGTTGCGGGACCTACGGCCCAGGGCAAACGGACGGTAGACCGGTTCCATGACGAGACGGCGCGGACGAGGGTGGCGAGAAGTGGCGGTTTCCGCCCAGACCATCCTGGTGCCGGGCCATGATCGGGAGGTGAACGGGATGCATTCGCGGCCGTCACGCATCGTGGTCGGGATCGACGGATCCACCGCCGCCCTCGACGCGGCGTCGTTCGCCGCACGCGAGGCGGTGCTGCGCGACGCTTCGGTCCACCTGGTACGCGCCGTGATCTGGCCGGTCGCGGCGCCGCCGATCGGACCGGCCACCTACCGGGCGATCGAACGAGCCGAGTGCCAGTCCGCTGAGCGGGACCTTGCCAGGGCACGGCGCCGCGTCCGGACGCAGGCACGCGACGTCGAGGTCACCGTCGCGATGGACCAGACCAGCGCGGCCGAACTCATCCTCCGGTCCGCTACGGACGCCTCGATGATCGTCCTCGGATCGCACGGGCGCAACGACGTCTTCGGCCTATTCGCCGGCGCCACCGCCGTGGACGTCGCGTCGCATGCATCGATCCCGGTCGCGATCACGCGCGGCCACCTGGATTCCGACGGCCCGATCCTGGTCGCGGTAGACGCGTCGCCGGAGGCGCGCGGCGCGCTGGAGTTCGCGTTCGATGAAGCCGCCCGGCGCCATGCCGCCATCGAGGCGGTCAGCTCCTGGCCTCCGTCGCCCGACCACGACCGCGAGCACCGATGGGACCCGGCGATATCGGTGCACATCCCGGCGCGCGCGCTGGCCGGCATGCTGGCCCCGTGGGCGGCCAGATACCCGGGCGTTCCGATACGCCGGCGCACCGCGCGCCGATCGCGAACGGCGCTGCTGAACGCGACCCGCAACGCGCGGCTGGCCGTGATCGGCACGCCCGGCAAGCTCGGCCTGGGCACGGTCGGCCACGCGATGATTCACCGCGCGGCCTGCCCGGTCGTGGTGGTGCCGCTCGACGCGGCCGGCTAGCGCTGCCGGGCCGCCGTCACCGCGTCGACGCGCCCGGCTCGGGGTGCTCCGCGCCCGGTGGTTGGATGATCGTGTCCGGGCCCGGGAACAGCAGCCCCTCGTGCCCGTCGTCGAGCCACCGCACAACGAACGGGGGTGACCCGTCGTCGTGCCGCAATGCGGTGATGGTGCCTACCCGATCGTGATCGCCGGCGTGCGGTCCGCGGACCACGATCCGGTCACCTACATGACCCTTCACCGTTACACCTCCTGCTCGGTTGACTGCTCAATTGGCTGCTGGGCCGGCGTACCGGCCGGCTGCTCCATCCGTTGCACAACCAGCCCATCAACGACATCGACGACCCCATCGATGGCGCCGACGAACTTGACCGCCAGCTCGGCCTGGCGGCGATCGGCCACCTCGCCGACCAGCGTCACCACGCCGTCGACGACGGCCACGCTGGTCTGCCCCGGCTGCAGATGGAACCAGCCACCCAGAACCTCGGCGACCTCCTGCCGGATCTGCAGGTCACTCCTTAGGTGGGTACGGAGCAGATCGCGGCGCGACACGATTCCTACGAGCCGGCCCTGCGAATCCACGACCGGGAGCCGCTTCACATCCGCATCGGCCATGACGCGGGCGGCGGCGGCGAGCGACGCCCGCGAGTCGATCGTGACGGCTGGCGCCGTCATCAGCGCGGCCGCGGTGTCGGCCATCGACTTCACCTTGGCCACCGTCCGGCGGCGGCCATGCTGGGACTGGCCGTGGGTCACCGGCCACATCGCAGCGAACTCGACCTTGGTCGCTAGATCGCCCTCGCTGACCACACCGAGCACGCGGTTCTCGTCATCCACCACAGGCACCGCGCTGACCTCATGCCCGATCAGTAGGTTCACGATGTGCTGGTAGCCGGTGTCCGGCCGGACGGTGACCACGTTTGCCGTCATGACGTCAGCGACGACGGCGCGTGTTGGCATGATCGCCTCCTCGCGGCGGTGTCGGCGTTGCGCTCACGCTCGATCCTGATGTCGCGCCTCGGTGGCGCCGCACCGGGACCGGCGACGGCCCCGGTGCGCAATTCTTTCGTAGTTCCGCACCGCTGTCCCGGCGTTGCGCGCCTTGCATCCGGTCCGGACCTTCGTGCCCGGAGTCACCGGATCACCCGGCGCGCTCCTGCCTCACCGGGTCAGGTGCACGTGTTCGCCGGTGACGCCCTCGATGTCTCCGGATGCGGTGTCGAGCAACCGGCGGCCGAGATCCTGAAGAGCCCGGGCGACGGCGATCTCGTCGCCGATCTCCGGCACGTTGTAGTCGTCAGGCGAGACGTGCGCGTAGCCGGCCCCGACCAGCCGGTCACCGATCTCGGTGATCAGTCGCGCCTCCGCATAGGTCCGCCCCTCGTCCTCGCCGAGCATCAGCTCGACGCGCCATTCTTTGACCGCCCTCATCGCTACCTCCGATCCCGGCCTCCGTCGCCACGGCGACCGTTACCCGTATCTTCAGCTCAGCCCGGGGACCGGTCCGGGTGAAGGGGCGGTGGCCCGGATCGGATCGGGCCTTTCGACCCATACCGCGGGCGGCGGGTCACCCGGTAGCGGTACCGGCTCGTTCGCGTCACCGGCCGGCACGGATCATCCTTCGCCGGGCCAGCTCCAGTTGCGTACCTCCGGCAGGTCCTCGCCGGTCTCGCGGATGTACTCGTGGTGTTCGGCCCGCTTGTCCACCATCCGCTGCCTCACCGTCGCGGCCCGGCGTGCCAGGCCAGGCACCCGGTCGATCACGTCGAGTACCAGGTGGAACCGATCCATGTCGTTGAGGACCAACATGTCGAACGGCGTCGTGGTGGTGCCTTCCTCCTTGTAGCCGCGGACGTGGATGTTGCTGTGATTGGTCCGCCGGTAGGTCAGGCGGTGGATCATCCACGGATACCCGTGATATGCGAAGACCACCGGCCGGTCGGTCGTGAACAGCGCGTCGAACTCGGGATCCGGCAGGCCGTGTGGATGCTCGGTGTTCTCTTGCAGCCGCATCAGGTCGACCACGTTGATCACGCGTACCCGGAGATCCGGAAGCTCGGCCCGCAGGATGCTCGTGGCGGCCAGAACCTCAAGGGTCGGGATGTCGCCGGCGCACGCGAGCACCACGTCCGGATCACCGTCGTCGTTCGACGCCCAATCCCAGATGCCGAGGCCCCGAGCGCAGTGCCGGGCCGCGGCGTCCATGTCCAGCCACGTGGCCGCGGGCTGCTTGCCCGCCACGATCACGTTCACGTAATTCCGGCTGCGCAGGCAATGATCCGCGACGGACAACAGGGTGTTCGCGTCCGGCGGGAGGTAGACCCGGACCACCTCGGCCTTCTTGTTGATCACGTGGTCGATGAAGCCGGGGTCCTGGTGCGAGAAGCCGTTGTGGTCCTGCCGCCACACATGCGAGGTGAGCAGGTAGTTGAGCGATGGGATCGGCCGCCGCCACGCAAGGTGGCGGGTCACCTTGAGCCACTTCGCGTGCTGGTTGAACATCGAGTCGACGATGTGCACGAACGCCTCATAGCAGGAGAACAGGCCGTGCCTGCCGGTGAGCAGGTATCCCTCCAGCCATCCTTGGCAGGTGTGCTCGGAGAGCATCTCCATCACCCGGCCGTCCGGCGCCAGGTTGATGTCGACCGGAGCGACGTCCGCGTGCCAGGCCTTTCCGGTTACCTCAAGCACCGCGCCCAGCCGATTCGACTCGGTCTCGTCCGGGCCGACCAGCCTGAAGTTGCGGTACTCCCGATTGGCCACCATCACGTCGCGAAGCCAGGTGCCCAGGATCCGGGTGGCCTCCGCGGTCTCGCCGGCCTTTGCCGCGTACTCGCGGAAGTCTGGCAGTTCCAGGTCGCGGGAACCCCGGCCGCCGTTGGTGTGCGGGTTGGCGCTCATCCGCATGTCACCGCTCGGCAGCCATCCGACGATCTCCGGCCTAGGGGCACCGTCGGCGTCGAACAACTCCTCCGGCCGGTACGAGCGCATCCACTCCTCTAGAGCGGCCAGGTGCGCGCTGTCATCACGAGCAGCGGACAGCGGCACCTGGTGAGCGCGCCAGGTGCCTTCTACCGGCAGGCCGTCGACCTCCTTGGGACCGGTCCATCCCTTCGGCGTGCGAAACACGATCATCGGCCAGCGCGGTCGTTCGGTGGCGCTGCCATCGCGGGCCGCGGCCTGGATCTCCGCGATCTCGTCGAAGACCCGGTCCAGCGTGGCCGCCAGCAGCTGGTGCACCGCGGCCGGGTCGTCGCCGGACACCAGATATGGCCGGTACCCGTAGCCGCGCAGCAGATCGTTCAACTCGTCCTCGCCGATCCGGGCCAGGACGGTCGGGTTAGCGATCTTGTACCCGTTCAGGTGCAGGATCGGCAGCACCGCCCCGTCACCCACCGGGTCGAGGAACTTGTTGGCGTGCCACGATGTCGCGAGCGGGCCGGTCTCGGCCTCACCATCGCCGATGACGCAGGCGACCACGAGATCCGGGTTGTCCAGCGCGGCGCCGTACGCGTGCGACAACGAGTAGCCCAGCTCGCCGCCCTCGTGGATCGAGCCGGGCGTCTCGGGTGCTACGTGCGATGGGACCCCACCGGGGAACGAGAACTGCTTGAACAGCCGGCCCATCCCGACCTCGTCCTGCGAGACCCGGGGGTACGTCTGGCTGTACGTCCCCTCAAGCCAGGAGTTCGCGACCAGCCCCGGGCCGCCATGGCCCGGTCCGGTGATATAGATAATCTCGCGGTTACGCTCGGCGATCACTCTCGACAGGTGCGCGTACAGCATGTTCAGCCCGGGCGTGGTGCCCCAGTGTCCGAGCAGCCGGGGTTTGACGTCCTCGGGCGCTAGCCGCTCTCGCAGCAGCGGATTGCGCATCAGGTAGATCTGACCGACCGACAGATAGTTGGCCGCGCGCCAGTAATCGTCGATGCGGGCCAAAACTTCCGGGGTCAGCGGCGAACCGCCGGCTACATCCATGTGACGTTCCAATCCATGTGGAGTTCCTTCGCCTGAGAGGCAGGCCGGCCACACCGCCTACCCTGCCATCTCCCGGTGGCGCACACACCGCGAGGCCCAGTTTCGCCGAGTCTTTCGCCGAGTGCGGTGCAGGCTGACGCGGCGCCTCGGCGTCATCGCCTCGGCGTCATCGCCTCGGCGTGGCAGATCTCGGCGCGACGAACATAGATGGGCGACGCCAACGCCGGTGTCCCTGACCGCGTCGGCAGTCAAACACAAGCGCACCGATGCGTTGCAGGGCCGAACGGCCCGGTACGTCGAGCCACCGCGCGGCGCAGTTCACGACGCGGCCGGTGAACAGTGGAAGAGGGCCGACCGACCGCGCCACGAGGACCTTCGCCTCTAACCCGGCAATCGGCTGGATACGACGCTCTGGGACGTGAATTCTCTCGACCTAGCACGGTGGCAGTTCGGCATCACCACCGTGTATCACTTCTTCTTCGTTCCGATCACTATTGGACTGTCGTCGCTGGTAGCGGTCATGCAGACCGCCTGGGTGCGGACCGGCGACGAACGCTGGCTCCGCGCCACCAAGTTCTTCGGGAAGCTATTTTTGATCAACTTCGCGATGGGCGTGGTCACCGGCATCGTCCAGGAGTTCCAGTTCGGCATGAACTGGAGCGATTACTCACGGTATGTCGGTGACATCTTCGGGGCCCCGCTGGCGATCGAGGGGCTGCTCGCGTTCTTCCTGGAGTCGACATTCCTCGGCCTGTGGATCTTCGGCTGGGATCGGCTGCCCAAACGCATCCACCTGGCCTGCATCTGGCTGGCCGCGATCGGCACCATGCTGTCGGCCTACTTCATCCTGGCTGCCAACTCGTGGATGCAGCATCCGGTCGGGTACCGGGTCAACCCGGCGGCCAATCGCGCCGAACTGACCAGCATCTGGGCGGTGCTCGGCAACTCGACCGCGCTGGTCACCTTCGCCCACACCATCACCGCCGCCTTCCTTACCGCCGGTACCGTCATGCTCGCGGTCGGCGCCTGGCATCTGGCCCGCAAGCGCGACGTCGACGTGATCCGGCCGGCCTTCCGCCTGGCCCTGTGGACAGTGCTGGTTTCCGGCCTCCTGGTGGCGGTCAGTGGCGACCTGCAGGCACGGGTGATGACCCGCCAGCAGCCGATGAAGATGGCCGCCGCCGAGGCCCTCTACCGGACGTCGGCACCCGCGTCGTTCTCCCTGTTCACGATCGGAAATCTGGACGGCACCAAGGAGGTCAGCTCGATCCGGGTGCCGCACCTGCTCTCGTTCCTCGCCACCGGCAATCTCAACGGCAGCGTCGAGGGCGTCAACGACCTCCAATCCGAGTACCAGGCCACCTACGGACCCGGCGACTACCGGCCGTACATCCCGCTCACCTACTGGTCGTTCCGGCTGATGATCGGGCTCGGCATCCTGCCGATCCTGATCGCGCTTGCGGGATTGTGGCTGACCCGCCGGGGCCGCCTTCCGGCGAACCGGCGAACCCGGCTGTTCTGGTGGGCCGCGACCTGGTCGGTGGTGCTGCCGCTGGCCGCGAACACGTTCGGCTGGCTGTTCACCGAGATGGGCCGCCAGCCCTGGGTGGTGTTCGGGCTACTGCACACCGCGAACGGGGTATCGCCGTCGGTCTCCGCCGCCAACGTGGCGACCTCCCTGGTGGTGCTCACCGCGCTGTACACCGTCCTGGCGATTGTCGACGTCGCGTTGATGACCCGGTTCGCCAAGGCCGGGCCACCGCCACCGGCGGCCACCGAGGCGCCAGCGGCGGCCGACACCGACCAGCTCACCTTCGCGTACTGAGTAGGAGCATTCGATGACCTTGGCAGACTTGTGGTTCGTGCTCATCGCCGTCCTGTGGATCGGCTACTTCGTGCTCGAAGGCTTCGACTTCGGTGTCGGCATCCTGCTTCCAGTGCTCGGCCGGGACGAGGCCCGGCGCCGGGTGATGATCAATACGATCGGCCCGGTCTGGGACGGCAACGAGGTCTGGTTGCTCGTGGCCGGCGGCGCCACCTTCGCCGCGTTCCCGGAGTGGTACGCGAGCCTCTTCTCCGGCTTCTACCTGCCGCTTCTGCTGATCCTGGTGGCGCTGATCGGCCGTGGCGTGGCATTCGAGTTCCGCGGAAAGATGGACGATCCGCGATGGCGACGGCGCTGGGACCTGGCCATCGTGGCCGGAAGCGCGGTTCCCGCGGTGCTGTGGGGCGTTGCGTTCGGCAACATCGTCCGAGGTGTCCGGCTGTCTCCGCAGCATCTGTACGTCGGGTCATTCGCTGACCTGCTCAACCCCTACGCGCTGCTCGGCGGGCTGGTCACCCTCAGCCTGTTCACGATGCACGGTGCGGTGTTCCTGACGCTCAAGACGACCGGCGATATCCGGTACCAGGCTCGACGGATCGCTACCATCGTCGGGGCGGTAGCCGTCCTGGCCGGAGCCGCGTTCCTGCTCTGGACCGAGATCGCGATCCCCGATCTGGGCTCGGCCCTCACCGCGATCGTCTGCGCACTGGCCCTCGTCGGGGCGTGGCTGCTGATCCGCGCGCGGCACGAGGGCTGGGCGTTCGTCGCCATGGTGGTGACGATCGCGGCCGCCACCGCGGCGCTGTTCCAGGCGCTGTACCCGAACGTTCTGCCCTCCACGATCGCGGCGGCGAACAGCCTCACAGTCGACAACGCCTCCTCCACCCATTACACGCTGACGGTGATGAGCTGGGTGGCGCTGGCGTTCACCCCGATCGTCCTGCTGTACCAGGGCTACACCTACTGGGTGTTCCGGCGGCGGATCGGTGTCGACCAGATCCCTCCGGCCGCCGGGTTGCCGGCCCAGCGGCAAGGCGCCGAATCTCCGGTCGGCTGACCCGCCCATCCGGGCGCGACCGCGGCCCCCACCGGTGCGGTGGGGGCCGCGGTCGTGCGGTCGTCTGTGAGGCGCCGGGCCGGTCTAGCGCCGGCTGGCTGAGCCCAGCAGCTTCGTCGCCAGTACCGCCGCCTGCGTCCGCCGTTCCAAGCCAAGCTTGGCGAGCATGCTGGAGACGTAGTTCTTCACAGTCTTGTCGGCCAGGAACATCTTCTGGGCGATCTCGTGGTTGGTCAGCCCCTGGGCAACGTACTCGAGGATGCGCCGTTCCTGATCGGTGAGCGACTTCAGCTCATTGGGCTGCTCGGCGCCGTTGCGAATCCGGTCGAGCACGCGGGCGGTCACCGCCGGGTCCAAGAGCGACTGGCCGGCCGCCACCCGGCGGACGGTGTCGACCAGATCGGTTCCCCGGATCTGCTTGAGAACATATCCGGAAGCGCCGGCCATGATGGCCGCGAACAGCGCCTCGTCGTCCTCGTACGAAGTGAGAATCAGTCCATAGATCGACGGATCGACGGCTCGGACATCCCGGCAGACGTCGATCCCATTGCCGTCGGGCAGCCGCGCGTCCAAAATCGCCACATTCGGCCGAAGCGCCGGGATCCGGTGCACGGCGTCAACGGCCGAACTGGTCTCACCGACTACCTCAATATCACCGTCCTGAGTCAGCAAATCAGCAATGCCTCTGCGTACGACCTCATGGTCATCAAGAAGAAATACCCGGATCACATGTCCTTTCTACCCTGTCGCGATCGACGGACGCAGGGTCTAACGGCCCGAATCGGGATTCGCGTCACACCAGGCTCGCCAGTCCCAGGTTCGGCGAACCACCATCGCGTCCGGTGGACCCGCCTCATGCGGGCCGGTCGGCCCTGCGCCGTCGGCTCAAGGGTGGCAACGCTGTAATCGGCAACGGTGAGTTGGGAACGTTCCGGGATTGGTGCCGGAGCCGCGACCCGGGGGTGGACCGATGACCAGCAAGACACGGGGTCCGGTAGTCGTTGGCGTCGACGGGAGCGACGATGCGTTGCGCGCGGCTCTTTACGGGGCGTGGGAAGCACAGCGGCGACGGGTGCCGCTGCGACTGGTCTGCGCGTACCAGACGGTGCCGGTTTGGGGACCTACGGTAACGGTGACCGACGACGTCTGGCAGCGCGGCTGGTTGCGGGACGTGTTCGGGCGCGCGGAGGGCGAGGTGCACCAGCGGTATCCGGACTTGAGCGTCCAGACGAAGTCGATGGCTGGATCGTCGGCCGGGGTCCTGGTCGCCGAATCCGCTGGAGCGAGCCTGGTGGTCGTGGCCACGCGTGCCCTGAAAGGTCTGCGCGGTCGCCTCGCCGGCTCGACGTCGGCGCAGGTCGCGGCGCACGCTTTCGGGCCGGTGGTGGTGCTCCGCCCGGAGACCGATTTCGGTCCCGACCCGAGTGCCTTCGTCGGACTGCCGGTCGTGGTCGGCATGGACGGCTCGGCGGGCTCACAGCATGCGCTGGAGTTCGCGGTCGAGGAGGCGCTGGCCCGCCAGGCCGAGGTGGTTGCCGTATTCGTCTGGGACTTGTTCGGTGTGCACGGCATCGAGCCGATGGTCGAGCCGGACTACGCGCTCTCCGACGCGGCCGCCAAGGCCGATCGGTTGGTCAGCGAGGCGGTCAGTGGATGGAGCGACCGCTACCCGGACCTGAAGATCTCCAGCATCGCCGTGCACTCTCTTGACCCGGTTGCCGCCCTGACCGACGTCGGTGCCCGGGCCGGGTTGATCGTGGTGGGATCACGCGGGCACGGCGGATTCCTCGGCCTGCGCCTCGGCTCAACCGGCGACGGGCTGATCCGGTCGGCCTACGTGCCGGTGGCGGTGGTCCGGAGCTGATGCCGGATCTCGGCTGATGGATCTCGGCTGATGGATCTCGTGGAACTCGATGCCGGGGCTGGTGATCAGCCCGACGCCGTGAGGAACTTCTCGGCATCCGCCGCGGTGCGGCGTGCCAGACGGTGGGTCGAAGCCATCCGTGCCATCTCCGGCGCCGGAACGATCACCACCGGGCACATCGCCCGGCGAGTACACGTCCGAGCGGTCCGGCCGCCGCTCCAGGACCGGCGGGCGGCGCCTATCACGATCAGGTCGTCCGGGGACTCGGCGAACTCAGGCAGGGCCCGGCCCGCCACCCCCTCGACCACCTGGATCCGGACCGGAATGTCGCTCGGTGGCCGGCCGAGCGCGGCCGCGAATACCTGCGCTGCCTCGGCTCGGCAGCTCGCCTGGACGGCCTCCATCCATGGAGCGCCTAATCCGGGATTGGAGATGCGGCACACCCGCACCCCGATCAGGGGAACGCCTCGCCGCCGAGCTTCTGCCACGGCGTAACGCAACGCCTGATAACCCGCCAACGACGGCACCAGCCCGACAATGACCCGCCCGGTTCCCACACTCATGGTCGACCTCCCGTCCATATCAGACTGGCGCGAGGCGGGCCGCCAGCGCAGAGTCGCTGTCCCCCACCGGGGGGGCCGAACGACCTCAGCGATAGCGGCCGGCCCGCCGCTCATCTCGAGCTGCGATGCCCGGGGATCCGGGCCGGTCGGCCCTGCTTGCCGAGCACGGCGCCGGATCGGATGGAAGGTGCAGACCATGCGAGAAGGGAGTGTCATGACCACATTCGTGCACGACTTCGCAGATGGTGACATGAGCCGCGCCGACCTGCTCGGTGGCAAGGGTGCGAACCTGGCGGAGATGACCAGGCTCGGGCTCCCGGTGCCGCCCGGCTTCACGATCACCACCCAGGCATGCCGTGCCTATCTGTCCGGCGATGGTGTGCCGAGCGACCTGTGGCCGGAAGTCACCGATCACCTGCGCACCGTGGAGCGGCAGACCGGCCGTGAGTTCGGTGACCCGGCTCGTCCCCTGCTGCTGTCCGTCCGGTCCGGCGCCAGATTCTCGATGCCGGGCATGATGGAGACAATCCTCAACGTCGGCCTCAACGACGACGTCGTCGAGGGTTTCTCGGCTGCCGGAGAGCAGCGGTTCGCGTTGGACTCCTACCGACGCCTGATCCAGATGTTCGGACACACCGCCTGTGGCGTGCCCGACGATGCCTTCGCCAACGAGTTGACGGCGCACAAGGAGCGTCTCGGTGTCAAGAGCGACACCGAGCTCACCACCGACTCACTCCGCGAACTGGTCGCCGCGTTCAAAGCCATATTCGCCACGGCGACTGGTTCGCCGTTCCCCCAATCACCGGCCGAGCAACTGAAGCGGGCCATCGAGGCGGTCTTCCGCTCGTGGAACGCGCCTCGCGCCATCGCCTACCGCCGACAGGAGGGCATCGCCGGCGATCTCGGCACCGCCGTCAACATCATGGCCATGGTCTACGGCAACCTGGGCGACGACTCGGGCACGGGCGTGGCGTTCACCCGCGATCCGGCCACCGGACGCCGCGGCGTCTACGGCGACTACCTCCCTAACGCTCAGGGCGAGGACGTCGTCGCCGGTATCCGCAACACGCTGCCGCTTGAGCGGCTTGGCGATCTGGATCCGCGCAGCTTCGCCGAACTGCTCAAGCACCTGCACACACTCGAGGCGCACTACCGCGATCTGTGCGACGTCGAGTTCACGATCGAGCGTGGCAAGCTCTGGATGCTGCAGACCCGGGTCGGCAAGCGGACCGCCGCGGCCGCCTTCGTGATCGCCTCTGATCTGGTCGACGAGGGAGTTATCGACCTCGACGAGGCGCTCGGCCGGGTGGACGGACAGCGGCTGGCACAGCTGATGTTCCCCACCCTCGACGAGGGCCCGGCGGCGCGGCTGCTGGCCACCGGGGTTCCGGCATCGCCCGGCGCGGCGGTCGGCCGGGTCGCGTTCGACTCGGAGGCGGCCATCCGGTACGCCCGCGACGGACAGAGCGCGGTGCTCGTCCGGCGCGAGACCAACCCCGATGACCTGCCCGGCATCATCGCGGCCAGCGGAGTGCTGACGTCACACGGCGGCAAAACCAGTCACGCCGCCGTTGTCGCGCGCGGCATGGGCCGCACCTGCGTATGCGGCGCCGAGACGATGGACATCGATAGCGAGAATCGGCGGCTGTCGGTCGGCGACGTGCGTGTGTTCGAGGGCGACATCATCTCGGTCGACGGCACATCCGGCCGCGTCTACCTGGGCCGGGTACCGGTTCGCACCTCCCCGGTCGCGGCCTACCTTGAGGGCGCGGCGCTCGGTGACCTGCGCCAGCCGCTAGAAGCCACCGACGCTGTGGTCACCGCGGTAGCCCGGATCCTGGGCCACGCCGACGCGCGCCGGACACTCGGGGTCCGGGCCAACGCCGACAATGCCGATGACGCCGCACGGGCTCGCCGGCTCGGCGCCGAAGGCATCGGCCTCTGCCGGACCGAGCACATGTTCCTGGGCGAGCGCCGCGCGCTCATCGAGGCGCTCATCCTGGCCGATACCGACGACGAGCGGCGGGCCGCGCTGGATGCGCTGCTGCCCCTGCAGCGCGCCGACTTCACGGCGATCTTCACGGCGATGAACGGGTTGCCGGTGACGGTTCGCCTGCTGGACCCGCCCTTGCACGAGTTCCTTCCATCTCTGGAAGAACTCTCCGTTCGCGTCGCGGTCGAACGCGAGCGCCACGCCGACACCGAGCGCGATACCCGGTTACTGCGCGCGGTGCAGCGGATGCACGAGGAGAACCCGATGCTGGGCCTGCGTGGTGTCCGTCTCGGCCTGACCGTTCCGGGCTTGTTCGCCATGCAGGTCCGCGCGGTCGCGGAAGCGGCGGCGGCGGTCAACCGCGCCGGCGGCGATGCCCGGCCCGAGATCATGGTCCCGCTTGTCGGCACCACGGGCGAACTGGACATGGTGGCCTCGGAGATCCGGCGCGTGCTCAACGATGTGCCAGGCGCACCGGCCATGCCGGTGGGCACCATGATCGAAGTGCCTCGAGCGGCGCTGATCTCCGAGGATCTGGCCGGAATCGCCGAATTCTTCTCGTACGGGACGAACGACCTCACGCAGATGGTGTGGGGGTACTCCAGGGACGACGTCGAGGCCTCGTTCCTGCCCGCGTACCACGAACTGGGCCTCGTAGATCGCTCGCCGTTCGAGTCGATCGACCGGCGCGGAGTCGGGCGGCTCATCTCGATATCCCTCGCCGAAGGCCGCCGGCGGCGCCCCGACCTGGTCACCGGAGTCTGCGGCGAGCATGGCGGTGACCCGGCATCGGTCCACTTCTTCGCCGAGGCCGGTCTCGACTACGTGTCGTGCTCACCATTCCGGCTGCCGGTGGCACGGCTGGAAGCGGCCCGGGCCGCATTGCCCGCATCGGCCGCAGACTCGCGGTGACGGTACGGCCATATGAAACGGCGGGCGGGCCGTCGCGGCCCCCCGCCGTTTCGTTCACTGCCGGGCCCTGATCCGGCCCGGCGCCGATCAGCCGGCGATCGTTGGCGGCTGCTTGTCTCCATGCACGACCAGGACCGGGCATGCGGCGTGCTCGGCGACCGTGGCGCTGACCGATCCCAGCATCAGCCCGGCGAACCCGCCGTGGCCACGGCTGCCCACGATCAGCAAGGTGGCGCTCTTGCTCGCTTCGACAAGGACCGCCGCGGCGTTGCCCTCGACGACGGTAAGCACCATCCCGTCCGGGCGCTGCGGGCCGAACACCTCATCGACGGCCCCGGTGAGGACCTTGCCCATGTCGGCGGCCGGATCCCAGTCGTATGGGAATACCGACCAGCCGAAGCTCGCCGGGGTCTGCCATGCGGCGACCGCCTCGATCACCGCGCCCATCCGCTCAGCGAGGTTCGCCGCCCACCGCAACGCCTGAGCCGATTGCGGCGAGCCGTCCACGCCGACGACCACCCGTGGGCGGGCCGTGCTCATCACGTCGCTCATGATTCCTCCTTGCCGCTGTCACCGTTGATCTCGCCGATATCACTGTCGATCTTCCGAGTACGGCCAGGCAGGGTCCAACGGCCCGCCTCCGGGCGGCCGGAAGCCACTGCAACCCCGTCCGGCTCCGGCGTGCCATGGAAGGTGGCGTCAACCGGCGCCGATCCGACCACCGGATCCGACGAAGGAGTTCCAGATCGAAGGAGTTCCAGATGCAGCCCAACGCTATGATCATCGATTCCGAGCTGCCGGCGTTCGATGTCACGATCGCCGAGCACGTGGTGGTCGGGGCCGATCCGGACACGACGCTGTCGGCGGCCCGGGCGCTCGATTTCACCACCATCCGCACGCCACTGGTCATCGCAGCGATGTGGGCACGTGGCCTGCCCGACCGCATCCGCAACCGCCGTCCCGAACCGGCGCGGCGGATGATCCTCGGCGAGGGTGACGGCCTGCCGGGCTGGGTGATGCTCGGCAGTTCCGACACCGAGATCGCATTCGGCGCGGTCGGGCGGTTCTGGAAGAGCAGCATCGAGTGGCACGATGTCGCGCCGGATCTGTTCGCCGGTTTCGCGGATCCGGGGTGGGGCAAGATCGCCTGCAACTTCTCGGTCCGGCCATATGGTTCGACCAGAACGCTGCTGAGCTACGAATGCCGGACGACGACCACCGACCCGGAGTCGCGCCGCAAGTTCGCCAACTACTGGTTCGCGATCAAGCCATTCGTCGGGCACATCATGCGGGCAACGCTGCGCACCATCGCCGAGAGTGCCGAGCGCGGCGCGATCGCGGTGAGCGAACCCGTCGCGACAGGCCATGACTCAGCGGGACCGGTCAGCAAGCCACAAGACTCAGCCGAATCGGTGAGGTGAGCGCGATGACCCAGCCGAACCCGACACCGCACGACCCGGGGCAGTACCCGTCAGGTCAGAACCAGCCGGGGCAGTACCAGCCGGGGCAGTACCAGCCGGGGCAGTACCAGCCGAGTCCGTATCCGGCGCCATACCCGCCGACCACGTACAGCGCGACGTCGTACCACAGCACGCCGTACCCGGTCCGTCTGGACGCGCGTCTGGATGACCGGCTGAGCCGGTGGCTCTGGCTGGTCAAGTGGTTCCTGGCGATCCCGCACGTGTTCATCCTGATCCTGCTATGGATCACGGTTCTGCCGGTGACCCTGATCGCCGGCATCGCGATCCTGATCACCGGGCGATACCCGCGTACGCTGTTCGACCTGACCGTGGGCGTCATCCGCTGGAGCTGGCGGGTGGGTTACTACGCGTTCACCGGTCTCGGCACCGATCGGTACCCGCCGTTCAGCCTCGATCCGGATCCCACCTATCCGGCGGACTTCTCCGTCGCCTACCCGGAGCGGCTGAGCCGGGGCCTGGTACTGGTCAAATGGTGGCTGCTCGCGATACCGCAGTACCTGATCGTCGGGCTGCTGGTCGGCGGCGGATACGGCTCGCAGTCCGGCGAGGGCGGCGGTGGCGGCCTGATCGGACTGCTGGTGCTGTTCGCCGTCATCGTCCTGCTCTTCACCGGGGCGTACCCGCGACCGCTGTTCGACCTGGTGATCGGCCTCGACCGGTGGAGCTACCGGGTGCTCACGTACGCGTTGCTGCTGCGTGATGAGTACCCGCCGTTCCGGCTCGACCAGGGTGGGTCGGATCCGGCATCGCTGATGATGCCGCCGCCCGGCACGGCTCCGGGCGGTACCGGCGTTCCCCGCGATCCCGGCCTTCCCACTGATCCGGGCCGAACGGCCCTGTGACGGCGCGATCGCGGATGGTGAGGATGTCAACATGGGTGGTTATCGTGACGCGTACCGGCGCAGCCTCGACGATCCGGAGGCGTTCTGGTCCGCCGCGGCGCGCGCGATTGACTGGACACACCAACCCGAACAGATCCTGGACCGATCCGCGGCGCCGCTATACCGGTGGTACCCGGACGGGCAGCTGAACGTTTGCCATAACGCACTCGACCGGCATGTCGATGCCGGTCGAGGCGACGATGACGCGCTCATCTACGACAGCCCCGTAACCGACACCATCAGGATCTACTCGTACCGCGAACTGCGCGACGAAGTCGCCCTGGCGGCCGGCATGCTCAGCGGGCTCGGCGTCGGCAAGGGTGACCGGGTCCTCATCTACATGGCGATGGTCCCGGAAGCGGTGATCGCGATGCTGGCCTGCGCCCGGATCGGCGCGGTGCACTCGGTGGTCTTCGGCGGGTTCGGAGCGCACGAGCTGGCGATGCGGATCGACGACGCGCGGCCGGACATCGTCGTCGCCTCATCGTGCGGCATCGAGCCCAACCGGGTGGTCGTCTATCATCCGATGCTGTCCGCCGCGATCGTCGAGGCGACGCACAAGCCCCGCAAGTGCGTCATCGTCCAGCGCACGGAACATCCCGCAGAACTGGTTCCGGACCGCGACATCGACTGGAACGACGCGATGGACGCGGCCACCCCGGTCGGATGTACGAGCGTCGCGGCGACGGATCCGCTGTACATCCTGTACACGTCGGGTACCACCGGTCGGCCGAAAGGTGTAGTGCGCGACAGCGGTGGCTACGCGGTCGCGCTGCGGTGGTCGATGGACAACATCTTCGACACCGGTCCGGGCGAGGTCTTCTGGGCCGCGTCTGACGTCGGCTGGGTGGTCGGGCACTCATACATCGTGTACGCGCCGCTGCTCGCCGGCGCGACCACCGTGCTCTACGAGGGCAAGCCGGTAGGCACCCCCGATGCCGGGGCGTTCTGGCGGGTGGCCGCGCAGCACAAGGTATCGGCCATGTTCACCGCTCCGACCGCGATCCGGGCGATTCGCAAGGAGGACCCGGACGGCGTGCTGCTCGCCCACCGCAACCTGTCGGGCCTGAAGACCCTGTTCCTGGCCGGTGAGCGGCTCGACCCGCAAACCTACGAGTGGGCCGCCGAGCGACTCGGCGTTCCGGTGGTCGACAACTGGTGGCAGACCGAGACCGGATGGCCCATCGCCGCCAGCCCACGCGGTCTGGAACCGCTGACCACGAAGCCCGGATCACCGTCGGTGCCGATGCCCGGGTACGACGTGGCCATAGTCGACGAGGGCGGGCGTGCGATGCCGACCGGAACCGAGGGGAACATCGTCATCAAGCTCCCGCTGCCGCCCGGCTGCCTGCCGACCTTATGGCAGGACGACCTGCGTTACGTGGCGTCGTACCTCACCGCGTTCAGCGGCTACTACACCACCGGGGACGGGGGCTACCTGGACGCCGACGGGTATCTGTACGTGATGGGCCGTACCGATGACGTGCTGAACGTGGCCGGCCACCGGCTGTCCACCGGCGCGATGGAGGAGGTGCTGGCGCGGCACCCGGCCGTCGCGGAGTGCACCGTGATCGGGGTCGCTGATCCGATCAAGGGCCAGGTGCCGCAGGGATTCGTCGTGCTCAAAGCCGGCGCGGTCATCGACTCGGACCGGCTGCAGCGGGAACTGGTCGCCATGGTCCGCGATCAGATCGGACCGGTAGCGGCGCTCCGGCGGGTCACGGTCGTGCCGGGGCTGCCGAAGACCCGCTCCGGGAAGATCCTGCGGCGCACCATGCGGGACATCGTCGCCGGGACCGACATCGTCATACCGTCGACAATCGAGGATCCGTCGGTGATTGACACCATTCGCGACGCCGCCGCGTCGCCGGCCGAACCGGTCGCGCCATGACCGGCGTTGACGACAGCGCGGTCCGCGACCGGCTCACGTCTGCCGCCGGTCCGGTATCGTCGGCGGCCGTCACGGCACGCCGCACGGTGGTGGCCGCCGATCCCACGCCGGGCGGTGCCGCCGCCGTCGCCTGGGCCGAACATGACCTGATCAGCCGGCCACGCGATCGGATGGTGCTGCTACGCCTCAACGAACCGATCGACGTACCACCCGGACCCGCCGGCCTGGACCTGTTCGATCCGGCATTCGCGCGCCAGGTGCACCGGGTCCGCGACCGCCTCGGCGGAGACCGGGTCGAGGCGAGCCCGCAGACCGGCAACACCGCGTCCGACATCCTCGATGTACTGGCCGATGGCGATCTGGCGGTGCTCGCCGCGCCGCCCTTCGGATCGGCCCGCCGCGTCGCGACGGTCGCGGCCCGCGCGCCCGGCGTGGTGGTGGCGGTGCGCCCATCCGATCCCCCGCCGGACGTCACCGCCGGCATCTTCGCCGGGCATGTAATCGTCGGTGTCCTGGATGGACAACTCGATCAGGCGACCATCGAGTACGCGTTCGACTTCGCCGACCGGCATCGCCGCCCGGTCATTGTGGTGCACGCGGACGAGCCGATGGACGCCGGCGTGTGGGCGGACGACGATGATCAGCCGCGCCCGATCGACCATCAGTTCGGCCTCGACCTGCTCGACGGTGCCACGGCCGGCGCCCGCGAGCGTCATCCGGACGTCGCGGTACGGCGGGCGCTCCTGCACGTACGCGCGCAGACCGGGCTGGAGCAAGCATCCCGCGGGGCGGCCTTGCTGGTGGTCGGTGACCGAGGCCGGTCACCGCTGGCCCGTCATGTGATCGGCTCGGTCAGCCGGCATGTGCTGCGGCACGCCCACTGCTCGGTCGCCGTGGTGCGCCAGGGCTGACGATCGCCTAGCGGCCGCGCTCTGACGGGCACCCCAACGAGCCCGATGGCGGCGGTCGGCATCCGGGCTCGTATCGACGCGGGCGAGCCGGTACCGGCCAACTACGGCGATCCGCTCTATCCGTACGGCGCCGGCCTCCACGGCTGGTAGCTCATGCCGTCGGCTCTCGGAGCGTCGGGTCCGGGAGCCGACGGCGGGCACCCAGGGAGGGCCGCAACCTGAGAGTGCGCTGGGTTGTCGCCAGATGACGGGCGCTGGACAGCCGTCGCGCGAGTGGGTGCGGGCCGGGGGTTCGGGTACGTTGGCCGCATGAGTCACGGTACGACGAGGCGCAATCTTCTCATCCTCGGTGGTGCCGCGCTTGCCTCGACCGTCACGGGTTGCTCCGGAAATTCCGATAAGTCCGGCAGCGGAACTTGGCATAGCGGGTCGGTCGGCCCAGGCGGCGCGTCACCGAGCAGTTCCGGTGGATCGGCGGTGGCAGCCAAACCGGTGCATGTGTCGCTGCTCAACGCCGACGGCGACAAGCGCGGCGTCGGGATGCCCATCATCGCGTTCTTCAATGTCAAGCCGACCGACGTCCGGCCGTTTAACGAGGCCACCAAGGTAACGGTCAACGGCTCCCCGATCGAGGGCAACTGGTTCTTCGAGGACACCGCTCGTCGCGGTGCCGCACTGGAGGCGCACTGGCGGCCGCAGACCTACTGGCCGGCACATGCCCAGATCCACATGGACCTGCCGGTCAAGGGCCTGTCCGCCGGATCCGGGCTGGCCTTCGACGACAGCCTCACGCTGGATATGTCGACCGGCACCGCCTACATCGGCACGGTCGACGCGGACACCCACCGGATGACGGTCACCGCCGACGGTCAGCCGTTCGGCACATTCCCGGTCAGCCTCGGCGCCGTCAAGACACCGACCGCGCGCGGAACCAAGGTGATCATGGAGAAGGGCCTGGACATCGAGATGAAGGGCCCGGGTTACGACGACCCGCACGTGAAGTACACCCAGCGGCTCACATACGGCGGCGAATACCTGCACTCGGCGCCGTGGAACGTCAAGAACATCGGGCACCGGAATACGTCCAACGGATGCACCAACCTCCTCCCGGCGGACGCCAAGGCGCTGTACAGCACGTTCGAGATCGGTGATGTCTTCATCTACCCGAACGCCGACGGTCCGGCAATGACGCTGGGCGCCGGCTACGGCGACTGGAATGTCGACTGGAACACCTGGCAGACCGGCGGCAGCCTGCCGGTCACCTGACCAGGGGTGCCGTGCCGGGTCGAAGAAAGGCTTCAGGATCGTCCGGCATAGGTCTCGTCATAGAGCGCTTCGATCGCGTCCCGCCAGGGCAGCGAAGCGGCCGCGCCGAAGGTGCGAGCGCACGCGGCACCGGCAGCGCAGGCCCAGCGCAACGCATCGGCGACCGGACGACCGGATCGCCAGGCCACGGTCAGTGCACCGACGAAGGCGTCGCCCGCGGCCGTCGAGTCGACAGCGGCGACGACCGGTGCCGGTACGTCCACCCGGTGCCCGTCGCGATCAGCGCTACTCCGGACGGCCCGGCCACCGCCCGCAACAGGCCGGTATCGACCCCGTCGGCGATCAGGCCGTCGCGCAGCGCGGCACCGAACGCGTCGGTCCCGACCGCGCCGATCATGGTCACCGCCCCGCCGGCACGCGCGGCGGCCCGGGCCTGGTTGGCACCCTTGCCGCCGGGGACCGTCGCGAACCGGTGCCCGAGCACCGTCTCGCCGGCTGCCGGCAGCTGGTCGGTGGTCGCGACCAGGTCCATGTTGGCGCTGCCCAGCACACAGATCCGGGGCTTCATCGGGTCACCGTCAGGGTTCGATCGACCCGTTCGTCGAAGCCCACCGCGCCCGCCCGAGCGAAGCCGGGCACGGAGTGGTAGCCGGCCACCTTCGTCACCTCCTCCAGCACGCGCATCATCTCGACGTTGACCGGGCTGCCGCCGCCGAGCCCGTTGAGCACCCGCGACGCCGACGCGATCGAGACGCCGGCCAACCCGGCGACGCCACTCGCGGTCGGTGCCCCGCCCCCGATGGTGACTGTAAACGTTTGCGGCTCACTGGTCGCGTCTCCCCGGTCGACGTAAACGTTTCCCGGGAGAAACGTGCCAGAGCCACTGGTCAATGCCCGGCGGCGGCGAGCGGCCGGAGAAGCACATCGATGTATTGACAACTATCTTTCCAATAAGTAAACAAGAAGGACGGCATAGAGAGCGCTCTCCGCCCGGTTGGCCACACCGTCGCGTGCCAACGACGACATACCCAGCACACAGGCGGTGCCGGCACCGCCTACGAGGACTCGGCAGGCCGGTGTCGGCACCGTCCCAACCGGCCCAACACAGAAGGGGCGCACTCACGATGACGTTCAGACCCATACCGATCACCCGTGCCCGGCGGGCCGGCGCGCTCGCCTGCGCGCTGGCCACCGCCGCGGTGGTGGCCGGCTCAGTGTCGGCGGCGGCTCCGGCCACCGCCTCGGTGCCACCTACCCCGTCCGGCTGGACGCAGGTATTCGCCGACGACTTCAACGGCGCCGCCGGCACCGGCGTCAACACCACCAACTGGCTCTACGACACCGGGACCAGCTACCCCGGCGGCGCCGCGAACTGGGGCACCGGCGAGGTCGAGACGATGACTAGCAGCACCCAGAACGTGTACCAGGACGGCGCCGGTCATCTGGTGATCAAGCCGATCCGCAACAGTTCCGGGCAATGGACCAGCGGCCGGATCGAAACCCAGCGCACCGACTTCGCCGCCCCGGCCGGCGGGAAGCTCCGGCTGGAAGCTTCGTTGCAGCAGCCGAACGTCAGCGGCGCGGCCGCGGCCGGCTACTGGCCGGCGTTCTGGTCGCTGGGCGCCGCGGCCCGCGGCGTCGGGGCCACCAACTGGCCGAGCATCGGCGAGATCGACATGATGGAGGACATCAACGGCCTGTCGTCCGAGTTCGCCACCCTCCACTGCGGCGTGGCACCGGGTGGCCCATGCAACGAGTACACCGGGATCGGCAGCGGCCAACGTGCCTGCTCCGGCTGCCAGACCGGCTTCCACACGTACGCCATGGAGTACGACCGCAGCGTCTCCCCCGAGCAGATCCGGTGGTACCTGGACGGCAACAACTTCTTCACGGTCAATGCGAACCAGGTCGATTCGACCACCTGGGACAACGCTACCCACCACGGGTTCTTCATGATCCTCAACGTCGCCATGGGCGGTTCGTTCCCGGCCGCGTTCGGTGGTGGCCCCACCGGCTCCACCGCATCCGGCGTGCCGATGCTGGTGGATTACGTAGCGGCGTACACGTCCGGCGGTGGCAGCACTCCGCCTCCTCCGCCGCCGTCCGGCGGCAGCGCCCTGGTCAACGCCAACGGCATGTGCCTGGACGTGCGCTCGTCGAACACCGCCAACGGCACCCCGGTGCAGATCTGGCCGTGCAACGGCACCGGAGCGCAACAGTGGACCTACGTCGAGGCCGGCAGCACCCTGCACGCGCTCGGTAAGTGCCTCGACATCACCGGCGGGGGCACCGCCGACGGGACCAAGGTCCAGCTATACGACTGCAACAACACCGCGGCCCAGGTGTTCATCCATCAGACCAACGACTCCTACTACAACCCGCAGTCCAGCAAGTGCCTTGACGATCCCGGCGCGTCGACCACGGCCGGAACGCAGGTGCAGATCTGGGACTGCAACGGCACCGGTGCCCAGCGCTGGGTGATGCAGTCCTGATTCCGTGCCGGGACGCGCCGTCCCTGCAGCGCCGGCGCGGGCGGGGCCGCGATGGCCGCGCCCGCGCCGCCGGTGATCACACCTGGCGCCCGGCGCCACGACGATCTCGGTCAGCGGATGATCTCAGTTAGCGGATGATCTCAGTCAGCGGTCGCGCGGCACGCCTGCTCACGGGCTCGTCGGAGCCGGTGGGAGCATGAAGCCATGTCCGAGGCCACCACCGCCGATCTTGCCAACGCCCTCCGCCGCGCCGGGCTGGACGAGGTCGACTCATCGGCGCGCCGGCGCGCCGAATACTCCACCGATGCCTCGCTCTACCGTGTGGTGCCCCAGGTGGTGGCGTTCCCCCGCAGCACCGACGACGTGATCGCCGCCGGTGAAGTGTGCCGATCGATGCGGGTGCCGATCACGGCACGCGGCGCGGGCACCTCGATCGCCGGCAATTCCATCGGGACCGGACTGGTGATGGACCTGTCCCGGCATCTATCGCGGGTACACGCGATCGACCCCGACGCCGGCACCGCCGTCATCGACCCGGGCATCGTGCTGGCCGATCTGCAGCGCGCCGCCGCTCCATACGGCCTGCGCTTCGGCCCGGACCCGTCCACCCACAACCGATGCACGCTCGGCGGCATGATCGGCAACAACGCGTGCGGGTCACGCGCGCTCGGCTACGGCCGCACCTCCGACAACATCGAGGCTCTGGACCTGGTCACCGGTACCGGAGAGCGACTGCGGCTGGCGCGGCGGCGCGGCGCCGACGATCGCGCTGTGACATCCGGCGCGGACCGCGCTGTGACATCCGGCGCGGCGCGCTGGACCGCGCAGCGTCACCGACACTCGCCTTGCTCACCGACGTGGTGGACGCGAACCTAGCCACCATCCGCACCGAGTTCGGCCGCTTCGGCCGTCAGGTCTCCGGGTACTCCCTGGAGCACCTGCTGCCGGAGCGTGGCTTCGACGTGGTCCGGGCTCTGGTCGGGTCCGAGGGCACCCTCGGCACCGTGCTCGGCGCGACCGTACGCCTGGTCCGGACGCCGCCGGCGACGACACTGGTCGTGCTCGGGTACCCGGACATGGCGGCCGCCGCCGACGCGGTCGGTGCCCTGCTCGCCTTCGGGCCGGTCGCCGTGGAAGGCCTCGACAAGCGCATCGTCGACGTCGTGGTGGCGCGGCGCGGTCCGGGCGCCGTCCCGGCCCTCCCACGCGGCACCGGATGGCTGTTCGTCGAGCTGTCCGGCGAATCCCCGGCCGAGGTGACCGCGCTCGCCGGCACCGTCATCGCCGCCGCCGGCGCGCTCGACGCCCGGGTCGTCGACGACGCCCGCCAGGCCGCCGCGCTCTGGCGCATCCGGGAGGACGGCGCCGGCTTGGCATCGCGGCCGCTCGGCGGCAAGCGCTCATACTCCGGCTGGGAGGACGCCGCGGTTCCGGCCGAGCGGCTGGGCGGCTACCTGCGCGACTTCGAGGCACTGATGGGAACCCACGGCGTGACCGGCGTGCCGTACGGGCACTTCGGAGATGGTTGCGTCCATGTGCGGATCGACTTTCCGCTCGACCGCCCGGGCGGGCACCAGGTATTTCGCGCGTTCCTGCTGGACGCGGCCCGGCTGGTGGCAAGCTACGGCGGGTCGATGTCCGGCGAGCACGGCGACGGCCGCGCCCGCGGCGAGCTGCTGCCCCTGATGTACTCCCCCGCCGCCCTGGACGCGTTCGCGGCCGTCAAGACGGTCTTCGATCCGGACGACCTGCTGAATCCGGGCGTCATCGTCCGCCCGCGCCCGTTCGACGCCGACCTGCGACTGCCCGCGCCCGCCGTACGCGACAAGCTCGCCTTCGCCTTCGCCGATGACCAGGGCGACCTCTCGTCGGCGGTACACCGGTGCAGCGGGGTCGGAAAGTGCCGCGCGAACACCACGGCGGCCGGCGGCGTCATGTGCCCGTCGTACCTCGCCACCAGAGATGAGAAGGACAGCACCCGGGGCCGGGCACGAGTGCTGCAGGAGATGGTCAACGGATCGGTGGTCACCGGCGGATGGCGCGCCCCCGAGGTGCACCAGGCACTCGATCTGTGCCTGGCCTGCAAGGGCTGCTCGTCGGACTGCCCTACCGGCGTCGACATGGCCACGTACAAGTCGGAGGTGCTGCACCAGGCGTACCGCGGCAGGCTCCGGCCGGTGACCCACTACAGCCTCGGCTGGTTGCCCCGGTGGGCCCGGGCCGCCTCGGCGATGCCGGGGCTCGCCAACGCCATGCTCGGGGGACCACTCGCCGCCGCCGGCAAGCGGCTGGCCGGAATCGATCACCGGCGCACACCGCCACGGTTCGCCCGGACCACGTTCCGGAAATGGCTGACCGGCCATCCGGCCGCCGACGGCGAACCGGTCATGCTGTGGGTCGATACGTTCACCAACTACTTCACTCCCGAGGTGGGCGTCGCCGCGGTCCGCGTGCTGGAGCGGGCCGGCTACTCGGTACGCGTACCCGAGCCTGGCCTGTGCTGCGGGCTCACCTGGATCAGCACCGGTCAGCTCGATACCGCGCGCGCGATGGTGGGGCGATCGGTCGCGTCCCTGGCGCCGACGGCGGCCGACGGAGTCCCGATCGTGGGCCTGGAACCGTCATGCACGGCGGTGTTCCGGGGCGATGCGGAGCACCTGCTGCCGGCCGGCCCGCAACGGTCAGCCGCCGCCAGCGTCGCGGCAGCCACCCGTACCCTCGCCGAGTTGCTGACCGAACGCGGCGCGGAGCTTCCGGACCTGACCGGTGTCCGGGCGGTGGCCCAGCCGCATTGCCACCATCACGCCGTCATGGGGTGGTCCCCGGACCAGGAGTTGCTGGCACGAGCCGGGGCCGAGGTCAGCCGGGTCGGCGGTTGCTGCGGCCTGGCCGGCAACTTCGGCGTCGAGCGCGGCCATCACGATGTGTCGGTCGCGGTCGCCGAGACGGCGCTGCTCCCGGCGGTACGGGCGGCCGGTCCAGACGCGGTCGTCCTGGCCGACGGGTTCTCCTGCCGAACCCAACTGGACCAGCTGAGCGATCGGTCCGGCATGCACTTGGCGCAGTTGCTCGCCGAGCACCTGCGCCAGCCGCCTCAGCCAGACCCATCGAACCGCTCGGCGGCGCGTACGTCACGCCGATAGGTGTGGCGCGCCCGGAAGGCGAGGGCGCCGTTGGCGACCAGCGGGATCAGCATCAGGGCGAACGTATCCCGCAGCGCTCCGGCCCGGGTCGCGTTACCGGCCAGCGCATCGGCGGTGACGCCGAACACCAACGGCGCGATCGCCTCGGCGGACAGCCGCAGCACGGTACGGGCGCTCTCCGCGCGCCCCCACATGGTGGCCGGGACCAGATCGAGCCGGGCGGCGTCCAGCGGCGGGTTGGCGGCCGCGAGCATCGCGGCGCCGGCCGAGATGAGCGGGATCGCCACTATCAGCGAGGCCACGAACAGGCCGGGCAGGAACAGTACGGCAGCGCTGGTGTACGCGACGGCCGGCACCACCACGCGCGCGGTCGGCAGCCGCCGCCCGATCACCCGGTCGGTGATCCGGCCACCGGCGATGACGCCGACGAGCGCCGCCGCGCCAACGATCAGTGCCAGCAGGGTGAACCGGGCCGCGCCTACCCCGAAGTACCCCTCGACGAACTCAACGATGAACGTGCGCAGGCCGGCGAAGAAGAAGTAGCCGATCGCGGATGCCACGATGAGCAGCCGGATGGTCGGAGTTCGCAGCACGTAGGCGAACCCCTCCCAGACAGAGTGCCGGGACCGGTCCGACGCGCCCTCACCGGCCGGGCCCGTGACCCCGCCGTCGGCACCCATGCCCGGCACGCCCGATGCCCCCGCTTGTCCGTCACCCGCAGGAGACACCCGGCGGAAACCGGCCGCCCGGCCGAACCGGACCGCGGCGGCGTTCGGTTGTAACCGGCTGGCGCCACCGCGCGCCGGCTCCGGCAGCCACCGGCGTACCGCCCATGCCACCACTCCACCCAGCACGGCCAGCAGCCAGAACGCGAACCGCCAGTTGGTCAGCACCGCGATGTTCCCGCCGACCAGGAGCCCGACACCGGCCCCGATCATCTCTCCGGTCAAGATCCACCCGTAGATGGTCGCCCGCTCCAGTACCGGAAAAAGGTCGCCGATCAGCGATGCCAGCAGCGGACCGGCCGCGGCCGCCGCGCCGCCCAATGCCACGCGGGACAGCAGCAGCCAGCCGTACGTCGGGGCGGAGCCGCCGACCACGAGTGCCGCGCTCCACACGAGTACCGTCCAGAGCAGCAACCGCACCCGTACCACCCGGTCGGCCAATGCCCCCATCGGTACCGACAGCATCGCGCCGACCGCCGACGAGACCGCGGTCAGCAAACCAAGCTGCGTCTGACTCACCCCGAACACCCGGCGCAATTCCGGTGCTACCGCGCCGACCGCGCCGGTGTCCGCCGCGCTGAGCGCCAGCACGCCGGCGAGCAGGACGATCACGCGCAGCCGGACCCGGCCGCCGACCAGCACCGTCAGCCGGTCTAGCACGACTCACCGCGGTGATCCGCCGGAGCGAGAACCTGGCTCAAGGTCGCGACACCCCCCAACGCGCTCGGCCGGTACCAGCATGGTCATACCCGACAACCGGCCCAGGTCAACGCGGTTTGCCGGCTTCGGGAGTAGGCCGGCCGACATCGGGTACAGCACCTGACGGAGGTGATTGCGGTGAAGACCTGCCGTGTCGATGACGACACGTATGTCCTGATCGTCGACCCCGGCGACGAGGCGTTCGCGGAGATGTCATCATTCGCCGAACAGCATCAAGTGACGGCGGCGCAGATCACCGCCGTGGGAGCGTTCTCGCGTGCGACCGTCGGCTGGTTCGATCGCGACGCCCGCGACTACCGGCACATCGACATCCCCGAACAATGCGAGGTGTTGTCCCTGACCGGCGACATCGCGGTCGGCCCGGACGGTCCCCAGGTTCACGTGCACGCGGTGCTCGGACTCTCCGATGGGACGGTCCGTGGCGGTCACCTGCTGGCCGGCGACGTCTGGCCGACACTTGAGGTGATCGTCCGCCAGGCACCGGCGGTACTGCGCAAGACCAGCCGGCCGGAGATCGGGCTGGCACTGATCGATCTGGACCGGTCGGGCTGATCCGGTCGGGCTCATCCGGGCGGGCTCATCCGGGCGGGCCATCCGGGCGGGCTCATCCGGGCGGGCTCATCCGGGCGGAATGCCGACGCTTGCCGCTTACCGCCGGAAGGTGACGAGGAAAGTCGAGGACCTCGCGTGGGTCCTCGACTGGCCGGTCGACCCGATCACCGCCGCCGGGTCCCGGGCGGGACCCGGCGGCGGTGATCGGCATCGCTTGTCCGCGCCGGTCGACTAGAACCTCAGATGAACAGCATCTGCGCGCCGTCGGTCTTCTCGATGAAGTCGGCCGCCGAGATAATCCCCTCGACCGGCGTCATACAGGTCCGACTCGTCGATGTGCATCATGTCCGCCGACATCCGGCAGGCCCACAGGTGACCACCGGAGTCGACGATCTGGGCCAGAAACTCCGGTACGTCCGGAACCCCGATGTCCTGAATCTGCTTGCGCATCTGGTGCGTCGCCATCGCTGTCATGCCGGGCAGGCCGCCCAGGCCTTGCGGCAGGTGGGTGGCCGTGTTGCCGAGCATCGTGAACTTCAGGTCACCCATCCGCGACTTGGTGATCATGTCGAAGCCCCAGAACGTGAAGAACAGGTGCGTTTCGACGCCCTCGCCGAGCGCGGCGTTCGCCAGGATCAGGCCCGGGTACGCCATGTCCAGGTTGCCCTTGGAGCAGATGATGGCGAGCTTGCGCTCGGTCGGCCCGCTGTCACCGAAGTCAGGAACGATCGCCGATGCCGGCACCGGCTCAGTGGAGCGCCCCTCGTACACAGTCTTCATCGAACCGCCTCTCCTCATAGCGCCCGGGCGGGCGCGCCAAACCGGACCGGTCACGTCGCCGGGCGGTCACACGCATCCACGAGGTTTCGGCAGGCCGGCGATGTAAGCCATCTTCTTGGCCGGCTTACCCGGGAACAGCGTGAACAGCTGCTTGATGGGAATACCTGCCTGGGTCGACACCCGCCGGAGCGTGGCGGTCTCGCCCTGCTCCGCGAAGTCCGCACGCAGGAACCGGATCGCCGGCCAGTGCTCGTCGGTCATCTCGATGCCGATGTTGGCGGCGAGCTGCCGGGCCAGGTCCTCGTCCCACTCGTCGTACTCGGTCATGAACCCTTCGGCGTCGACGTGGACGGCGGTGGCGCCGATCGTGGTGACGGGCATCGCTTACCCCTCCGTCGGTGTCGGGCTGGTGCTTTGCCGGCCATTGACATGTGCGCCGGCAACGGAATCGGACGTCCGGGCAGCAGCAGTTGCCAGTACATCCACCGGAATGCGAGCTTGCCCCAGTGGTTGCGGGCCGACTCTCGCAGCAGCGCGGAACGGCCCGACGCCCGGCAGCGGGTACGCCCCGGTCAGCGGCTCGGTGTCGTAGTTGAAGTCGATCAGCAGGCCCTTGCCGCCGCCGGACTCGATGAAGCAGTTCGCGTGGCCGTCGAAGGACTCCGGTCATCGGCCGCCCGGCGACGTGATGCCACGAAGTTGTCGGCGAACACGTCGACCGAGAAGTGCGCCACCGAACCGGCCTTCGACGTCGGGATGTTGTTGGCGTCGCCGACCGCGAAGATGTTGTCGTGCGCCTTGGACAGGAACGTGTGCTTGTCGACCGGAACCAGGTTCAGCTCGTCGCCGAGACCGGAGCGGGCGACGAAGTCCGCACCCATGTTGAGCGGGACCGTGACGAGCAGATCGAACGGGACCTCGCGCTCGTCGTAGGAGACGAGGGCCTTCGTCTCGTTGTCGATCCGCTCGACCAGGAAGTCCGACTCGACGACGATCTTGCGCTCGTCCAGCATCGAGCCCAGATGCTGCCGACGCGACCGGCTTGGTGAAGGCTCCAGGCAGCGGCGTGACGTAGACGATCTCGACCCGGTCCCGGATGCCGCGCTCAGCGCAGCCACGCCTCGGCGAGGAACGTGAACTCCAGCGGTGCCACCGGGCACTTGATCGGCATGTCGGTCATGTGCACGACCAGCCGGCCCTCGTTGAACCGCCGCAACGCACCGGCGAGCGCCAGAGACCCGTCGTAGGTGTAGAAGTCGAAGATGCTCGGTTCGCCACAGCGGCCCGAGCATCCCGGGTGTCTGGTCCGGTCGCGAGGTCACACCGGTTGCGACGACCAGATAGTCATAGCCGATGCCGCGGCCGTCGGCGAGTTCGACGGTGTTCCCGGCGGCGTCGATCCGCTCGATCTCACCGAGCACGAACTCGACACCGTCGGGGATGAACCGCCGCCTGGGCTTGCGGACCTGGTCCGGCGTGTAGGAGCCGAACGGCAGGAACAGCAGGCCCGGCTGGTACAGGTGAGCGTCGTCCTGGTCGACGATGGTGATCGTCCAGCCGGCCCGGCTCAACCGTCGGCGCAGCTTGTTCGCGACCATGGTTCCCGCGGTGCCAGCTCCAAGAATCACCAGTCTCCGCACGGTTGCACCCCCTGTCCCCGGTGGCGTGCCCCGTCATTGGCCATCACCACACTGTTGACGCTAAGAGCGAGGGCGTGCCGGATTCAGGGTCCAACGACCCCAGCTGAGGCCGCCACCCGGCCCAGATGAATGACCTGCGATGAATGACCTGCGATGAATGACCTGCTCGGATGGGTTGCGGTCCGGTTTCCGCCGGCCGCCCGCGCGCCCGGATCACCAGTTGTCCTGGGCCGGCCCCACGATCTCCGCGATCGTCTGGTACGCCGCGTCGGTGAGCTGTTGGGATAGGTCTGCCAAGGCGCGGGCGACGGCCAGGTCCTCACCTACCGAGGGGAGTTCGGGATCACGGGGGAACCGGGTGGCCAAACCGGTCGCGGTCACCTGATCACCGTTGTCACGGGCCATCAGCGCCTGCGCGCTGGTGCGCCGCTGTTCGGTGGACTCATCGATGTCGACCGTTATGGTCCATCGTTTCGATGCCGTCATGTCGCCTCCGGTCGCGTTCAGCGCCGTTGTGGTCTGGCGCCGTTGTGGGCGGTGCCAGGATGAGCGCGTTTGCGCCGCTGCCGGGATATCTTCAGGTAAGCCGGTGGCGCGCCGGCGGTGAAGGGCCAAACGTCCTACCAGGTCAGGACCTGGTGATCTCCCGGTCATTGGCCGGCGCGTGATGCGGTTGAGAGACGCGCGGCGGCCAACTCGAACGCCCGGACGTGCACGCCGCGTTAGGTGGACGGTAGTCCGCCACGAGGCCGAACCGAAACTCAAAGGAGCCACCGTGAAACGTTGGATGGTCACCGACGTGATGACCCGCCGGGTGGTCAGCGCGCGGCCTGATATGACCTACCGGCAGGTGGCCGATCTCCTGGTCAGCCACCTGGTAAGCGCGGTGCCGGTCGTCGATGACGGCGATCGCGTTCTAGGCATGATCTCCGAAGCCGATCTGCTCCCGAAGATCGAGTACGCGGACCGGTTGCCGCACCACCCCTTGGCGGTACGACGGACCAGTCATCTGCGTCGGCAAACCTCCGGTGATACGGCGCGTGACGCTATGACCACTCCGGCCATCACGGTCGGACAAGACGCCACCCTGGCCACCGTGGCCCGGCGCCTGGACGCGGCCAGGGTGAAGCGGCTCCCGGTCGTTGACGACAGTGGCCGGCTGGTTGGCATCGTCTCCCGGCGGGATCTGGTCCGGTTGTACACGCGCCCGGACCCGGTGCTGGGTGACGAGATCCGCGAGGCCCTAGCCAGTGGCATCGGCGCCGAGGGCGCCTCGTTCGCCGTGGAAGTGGCCGGCGGTGCCGCGACCCTGACCGGACTGGCGGTCCGCCACAGCGTGGCGCGGCTGGCCGAGAACCTGGCACGCGCGGTGCCCGGAGTGGTGTCGGTCACTAACCGGATCGCCTACACCGACGACGACACCGCGGATCCGCCATCGGCGGCGCATTGGTCAACACCGGTCGCCTAGCATTGGTGCGTGGTACCAGCCGACGGAACCGACAACGACCGAAGCCGCGACAACCCGACCCGTGACAGGCGGATCCGCAACAAGCCGGGCAGGAAGCCCGGGACCCCAGCCGCCGGAGACCGGCTCGGAGAAACCGGGACCCACACGGCCCCGGACGACGGAGGCTGGGCTCCACCTATCGACTTGCCGCTGTCCCGGGTCCAGCTGGACGCCCTGCTCCAGGAGCTGCTTGATCGGGTCGGCGAGGTCATGTCCAGCCGCGAGCGCCTGTCCGCGCTGCTGCGAGCGGTGGTCGGGATCGGCAGCGATCTCGACCTGAACAGCACACTGCAACGGATCGTGGTCTCCGCCTGCCGGCTGGTCGGTGCCCAGTACGGCGCTCTTGGCGTGATCGGGTCCGACCGCAGCCTCACCGAATTCATCACCGACGGGTTGACGGTCGCCGAGCACTCTCGCATCGGTGACCTTCCGACCGGACGCGGTGTGCTCGGGCTGCTCATCGATGAGCCGGCGCCGGTCCGGCTGCGGAACATCGCCGACCACCCCCGATCGTTCGGCTTCCCGGCCAACCATCCGGTGATGCGCAGCTTCCTCGGCGTACCGATCCGGATCCGGGACCAGGTGTTCGGCAACCTCTACCTGACCGAGAAGGCGGACGCCGACGAGTTCAGCGCCGACGACGAGGAGATCGTGATCGCCTTGGCCACCGCGGCCGGCATCGCGATCGACAACGCCCGGCTGTACGAGGCGGCCGGACGGCGGCAGCGCTGGTTGCAGGCGACAGCGGAGATCACCCAACTGCTGACCGGGCAGATCGACCAGATCGGCGCGCTCCGTCTGGTCGCCAACCGGGCCCGCGACGTGGCCGGGGCAGACCTGGCCATGGTCCTGCTTTCCGACCCCGAAGTCGGCGATCTGTACGTGGAGGTGGCCGCGCCGGAGAGCAGCGGCCTGGAAAAATCACGGGTAGTGCTGGCCGGCAGCGGTTTCGAGCGGGTGGTGACCACGCGCCAGCATGCCGTGCTCAGCCGCCTCGATCTGGCCGCGAGGTGGACCGCCGACGTGCCTGCGGGACCGGCGCTGCTGGTGCCTCTGCCGATGACTGATGAGGTCAGCGGCATCCTGGTGGTGGCGTTCCCGGACGGCTCTCAAGCGTTCGGCGACCTCGATGACATCAGCATGATCACCACGTTCGCCGATCAGGCCGCGCTTACCCTGGATCGCGCCCGCGCTCAGGATGAACGGCAGCAACTGATGGTGCTGGCCGATCGGGAGCGGATCGCACGTGACCTGCACGACGTGGTGATCCAGCGGCTGTTCGCCACCGGCCTTGGGCTGCAGTCGGTCAACCGTCTGATCGTCCGGGACGAAGTGCGCGGCCGGGTCACGCAGGCGGTCGACGACTTGGACGCGACCATCCGTGACATCCGCACCGCGATCTTCGAGCTGCGCGCGCCGGCCGGCCGGACGCTGCGCGCCGACCTCATTTCGATCATGGAAGCGTCCACCGAGCCGCTGGGGTTCCGGCCCGTGCTCGACGTATCCGGACCGATCGACACGCTGGTGCCCGAAGACCTCCGGCAGGCGGTGCTGGCGGTGCTGAGCGAGGCGCTGTCGAATGTGGCGCGCCACGCCCAGGCCGAATCCGCCGTGGTAAAGGTCTCCGCCGAACCGCATCGCCTGACATTGACTGTTACCGACGATGGCACCGGCCTCCCGGACGGGCACCCCGGCGGCAACGGGCTGATCAACATGCGCCGGCGCGCCAAGGACCTGGGTGGCGACTGCGCCGTGGATCGAGCCGTCCCGCGCGGTACCCAGGTCACCTGGTCCGTCCCGATTGACTAGACACCCGATTGGCTAGAGGCCCGGCGCCCGTGTGACGGTACGGGCCGGACGCCTCACGATCGTCCCGGCGCGCCCAGGACCTTCGACCCTGCCGGAGTATCCGCAGCGCCAGGGATGCTCACAGGCATGACCCTCGCCCCCGAGATGGCCGCTGACGACGGCCTGGACGCGCTAACGACCGACGGCGCGATCGTCCGGATCCGTCCGGTGCGGCCGGACGACACCGCCGGCCTGACCGACCTTCACGAACGGGCCAGCGCCGAAACACTGTACCGTCGCTTCCTCGCCACCGGAACCAACAGCATCGCGGGCGAGGTGAAACGCCTGACCCGGCCACCGGACGACGAGCACGTGGCGCTGCTGGCCATGGAGGGCGGCAAGCCGATCGGCGTGGCGTCGTACGAACTGCTGTCGGATCACGATCGCGCCGAGTTCGCCATCTTCATCGATGACGCCGCGCAAGACCGGGGCATCGGCACGCTGCTGCTCGAACACCTCGCGGTGCACGCCCGCCGTCGCGGCATCCCGGACCTGTTCGGCGAAATCCTGCCGCAGAACCGCCCGATGCTGCGGGTAGCCAGCAGCCTTGGCCGTCCGTCTCGGGTGGACTGGGAACAGGGATTGGTCGAGGTTCACCTGGCGACCGAGGAAGACGGTGGCGACGCGATCGACGCGCGCGATCTCAACGCCGCCCGCAACTCGCTGCGCCCGGTGTTCAACCCGGCCGCGGTCGCGGTCATCGGAGCCGGACGCAACCCCGGCTCGATCGGTCACGCGGTGCTCCGTTCGATCGTCGACGGCGGTTACACCGGCCGCCTCTACCCGATCAACCCGAACGCCGACCACATCGCCGGGATCCCCTGCTACGGCAGCATCGCCGACACACCGTCACGAGTCGATCTCGCGATCGTCGCCGTTCCGGCCTCGTCCGTGCTCGCGACCATCACCGAGGCGGCCGCTGCCGGAGTACGGGCCGCGGTGATCCTCTCCTCCGGATTCGGCGAGGAAGGTCCGGCCGGACGGGAACGCCAGGCCGACGTGGTACGGGTGGCGCGTGCCGCCGGCATGCGCCTGATCGGGCCGAACTGCCTGGGCATCCTCAACACCGACCCGGCGGTACGGCTGAACGCGATGTTCGCCGACTCGGCACCGGCCGGAAGCCTGGCCCTCGCCTCGCAATCCGGTGCCGTCGGGATCAGCGTGCTTGAGCAGGCGACCCGGTACGGGCTCGGTATCGCGAGCTTCGTGTCGCTCGGCAACAAGGCCGACGTCTCCGGTAACGACCTGCTCTCCTACTGGTACGACGAGCCGACCGCCAAGGTGGTGGCGCTCTACCTCGAGTCGCTGGGCAACCCGCGGCGCTTCGCGCGGATCGCCCGTACCGTGGCGCGCCGTAAGCCCGTGCTCGCCGTGAAGAGTGGCCGCACCGCCGCGGGCGAGCGTGCCGGGGCGTCGCACACCGCGGCGGCCGCGGCACCGGACGCCACCGTCGATGCCCTCTTCGATCAGGCCGGCGTGATCCGGTGCGACGGCCTCGGCGACCTGATCGGTACCGCTCGTCTGCTCGCCGAGCAGCCGCTACCGCGGGGACATCGCATCGCGATCATCGGGAACGCGGGCGGCATCAATGTGCTGTGCGCGGACGCCGCCGATTCAGCCGGCCTGGAACTGCCGGCGATGCCGGACACCGTGGTCACCGCGATCAGGGCGGCGGCTCCGTCGGCGGCCGCGACGGCAAACCCGATCGATCTCGGGGCGGCTGCGACCGCGGAAGCGATCACCTCGGCCATCCAGGCAGTCGCCCCCACCGTTGACGCGCTCGTCGTCGCGTTCGGCGCCACCCTCGCATCGGATGTGCCCGGGATCGTGGAGGCCATCTCCAGCGCCATCGACGCGGTGGAACTGCCGGTCGCGGTGGTTCTGCTGGGCGTCGAGCAGCCGCCCACCACGCTCGGCCGCAGGCGGGCACCGGTCTACGCGCTGCCGGAGGACGCTATCCGCGCGCTCGGCCGGACGGTGCGGTACGCACGCTGGCGCGCCACCCCGGTCGGTGTCCGGCCCCGGCTGGACCGCATCGACGCCCGCCGCGCCCGGGAGTACGTCGAGCAGCGGATCGAGCATGGTGGCTGGCAGAGCGCCACAGTCGCCGCCGAGATCCTGGACTGCTACGGCATCACGGTCGCGCCGACGCTCACCGTCTCCTCGGAGACCGCCGCGATCGCCGCCGGTGATGAGCTCGGGTACCCGGTCGTCCTGAAGTCGGCCAACCCGGATCTGGTGCACAAAAGCGACGTCGGTGGCGTACAACTGAACATCGCCGACGCGGCCGAAGCCGCCTTCGCCTACCGGGCTATCGAGTCCTCCACGGGTGACCCCCGGGTGCTGGTTCAGAAGCAGGCCGGTCCAGGCGTTGAGCTGGTCGCCGGCATCGTCCACGACCGGCTGTTCGGCTCGGTCATCATGTGCGGCCTAGGCGGTGTCCACACCGAAGTCTTCGGCGATCGGGCACTGCGCCTGCTGCCGGTCACCGACCGGGACGCGTCGGCGATGTGGCAGAGCCTCCGGGGCGCGCCGCTGCTGACCGGATACCGCGGCGCGCCGGCCGCCGATACCGGCGCCGTCGAGGACCTGATCGAGCGGCTCGGGCTACTCGCCGAGGATCTGCCCGAGGTGGCCGAACTCGACTTGAACCCGGTAATCGTCCATCCCGATGGCATCAGTGTCGTTGACGTCAAGCTCCGCCTCGCCGCGGTCGGCGACGAACCGGACGCATCACTGCGCTCCCTGCGCGAGCCGCGCTGAGGCCGCCGAAGCCGGGCGACCGGCCAGCAAGAACGTCAGACGAAGACGGAGGAAGCCAATGGACAGCACGATGATGGCGTGCCTGGACGCCGCGACGCTCGCGCCATCTGTGCACAACAGCCAGCCGTGGCGATTCAAGGCCGATCACAATCGGATCGACGTGCTGGTAGACGTGGACCGGCGCCTGCTCGCCATCGACCCGTCCGGGCGGGAAGCGATGATCAGCGTGGGCGCCGCGGTGCTCAATCTGCGGGTGGCGATTCTCAACGCCGGCCGGACGCCGATCACCACGCTGCTGCCCGACCCGGGCGAACCGCGGCTTGCCGCGACGGTGACAATCGGGCCGGAGCGCCGCCCGGACGCGACCGTGCGGGCGCTCGCCTCGGCGATCGACAAGCGACGTACCAACCGCCGCCCGTTCCGGGACATCGAGGTTCGGGAGGAGGTCCTCGACCAGATGCGGGCCGCTGCCCGGGTCGAGGGCGCCTTCCTCGCGATCGCCGATGACATCGGCCGGCAGTCGATCCTGGCGCTGATACGGACGGCCAACGAGTGGCAGGTCGAGGACCCCGCGTACATCGCCGAACTGCACGACTGGACGGCCTTGCCGGCCGAGACCGGGGAGGGGATCCCGCACCGCTCGTTCGGCCCGTTGGATGACGCGTCGGTGCTACCGATGCGCGACTTCGGCCTCGGCCGGCCGGAGCTACCCCGCCGAGTTGCCCGCTTCGAGACGGCCCCGACGATGGCGGTGCTGTACAGCGCGGGTGACACCCCGATGGACTGGCTGCGCACCGGTCAGGCAATGGAGCGGGTGTTACTCACCGCCACCGTGCGTGGCGTGAGTAACACCCCGATGACAGCGCCGACCGAACTGCCCGAACTTCGCCAACTGCTGACCGCCCGCGACGATCTTCGGGCGGCCCAGGTGATCCTGCGCCTCGGCTACGGCGATCCATGCCCGCCTACGCCACGACGGCCGCTGGAGGACGTGGTGATGACGAGGCAGGCCGCCTCGGCGGTGTGATCGGCTCGCGGACCGCTCCGGCGATCACCCACCGATCAGCTGGGCGGTCCGCGCGGCGATCGCCGCCTCCTCATCGGCCTCGACCACGCAGACGGCCACCCGGCTGGACCCGGATGAGATCACCCGGGGACCGGATCCGGCTTCGTTGGTGGCGGCGTCCAGTTCGATCCCGAATAATCCCAGCCCGCTCACGGTAGCGGCGCGGATGGGGCCCGCGTTCTCACCGATGCCGCCGGTGAAGACGATCGCGTCCAGGCGGCCCAGGGCGGCGGCGTATCCACCCACGTACTTCTTGAGCCGGTAGCAGTACACGTCGATCGCCAGTCGCGCCGCCGGGTCGCCGTCGCCGGCCCGGGCGAGCACCGACCGCATGTCGTTGTCCCCGCACAGTCCGAGCAGTCCAGACCGGTTTTCGTAGAGACTCTCCACATCATCGGCCGGCATGCCGTGGCGGAGCAGGTGGAAGGTGATCGATGGGTCGAGGTCGCCGGAGCGGGTACCCATCACGAGTCCTTCCAGCGGGGTCATCCCCATCGAGGTGTCTACGCTGGCGCCGCCGCGTACCGCGGTCGCACTGGCACCATTGCCCAGGTGCAGCACGATCATGTTGAGCTCGGCGGCCGGCCGGTCCAGCAGGGCCGCGGCCGCCCCGACGGCGTGCTCGACCGAGATGCCGTGGAAGCCGTACCGGCGCACGCCGTACCGGGACGCGGTCTCCGCGTCGATCGGGTACGTGGAAGCGACGGCCGGCATTCCGGCGTGGAAGCCGGTGTCGAAGACGGCCACCTGCGTGGCCTCCGGAAATCGATCGCGAACCGCGCGGATCACCGTCAGGGCGGGCGGATTGTGGACCGGGGCGAATTCGCTCATGGCATCAATGCGTGACTCGACCGCGGCGTCGATGCGAACCGGCTCACGCATGTGGGGGCCGCCATGCACCACCCGGTGCCCGATCGCGGCCGGCGGCTCGGAGAGCGCCAGGCGATCGAGTGCGACCTTGAGCGCCGCGACATGATCGGCTGGGCCGGCCGGCTCGCCGATGCGGCCGACCGTTCCGCGGAGGGACCCGCCACCCGCGTCGGAGCGCAGGTATTTGAGCGACGACGAACCAGCGTTCAGGACCAAGATCGGGGTATCCGGCATGGCTACCACCATAGGGTCCGCGGCACGCGATCACCCGGCCTGACCCGGGCTCACGCCGCAGCCACCGCACGACGGCGCATCGGTGCCCGGTGATCCCTGCCCGCCGGGACCTTTGCCCCTACGAGCCGGCTACAACGCGGTCGAAGCTGGCGGTGTGATCGGAGAGCGGCTCGCTGCCGAGCGCGGGCAACTCCGGGGTGAGAGCGCTACCCCGGTGTTCACGCTTGGCTCGTGCAATGGTCTGCCGGAACCCGCGGCCCGGTATCTGCGGCATGCGATAGCGCCCGGCGCGCGGCTGGGCCGGCGCGCCTGGCTGGCCATGCACGGAACGATCAAGATCGGCGTCTGGCTGCCGTTTCAGGCCCGACAGGTGATCGATTCGAGATCCGGTTTCTCCTGGGAGGCACACCTGGCCGGCGGCCTGGTACGCGGCAGCGACCAGTACGACGGCGTCGACGCGGCCACCCGTGTGGAGGTCGCGTTCGTCCGGATGATGGCCGCGACCGGTCCAGACGTGGCGCGGAGCGCCGCCGGCCGGTTCGCGGCCGAGATGTGCGCGTGGATGCCCGGGCGGCTGCTGCTGGATCCGGCCGTCACGCTGAGTTCTCCAGACGACCAGCACGTGCTGGTACGGACCGGCCACCGTGACGTCGTCCACCTGCATGTCGCCGGTACCGGTGCGCTCCTGGACGTGTCGCTGGCACGCTGGGGCCGTGATGGCCGGCGGCCGTACCGGCCGCTCCCATTCGGTATGGAGGTCGACGACGAGCGAAGGTTCGGCGACTTCACGATCCCGTCGGCCGGCCGGGCCGGCTGGTGGTACGGCACTCCCCGGTGGCGTACCGGAGAGTTTTTCCGCTTCATCGTTGACGAGTTCCGGGTCGACTGATGGCTCGGAATGGCGAGGAGGAAATGATGAACGACACGTACCGCATCGTCGTCGGAATCGACGGATCGGAAGGCTCGGACCGCGCGCTTGAGTGGGCCGCGCACGAGGCGATCCGGCGCATCGACGCCGGCCAGCCCACCACTCTGCAGGCTCTGACCGCCTGGGATTTCGAGCCGCAGCTCGAGCCGGAGAGCGTCGCGATCAGGCCGGACGATCCACGGACCGCCGCCGAGCGCGTCCTCGAGGAATCGGTCACCCGGGCTACCAAGGCCCACCCCACGCTGGTGGTCGCCGCCGAGGTGGTGCGCGGAGCGACGGCGGATGTGCTGGTACGCGCGTCCGACGATGCCGACCTGCTGGTCCTCGGCAGCCATGGACACAGCCGCATGTACCACGCGGTGCTCGGTTCGGTCGCCGAGGCATGCATCCGGATGGCGACCTGCCCGGTGCTGGTCATCCCGATGGCGCGTGCGGCAAGCCACCAGGGAGAAGGCAAGAGTGTGGTGAGTGCCGGCACCGCCCGCTGAGGGCGTACTGCCGGGCACCGCCCACTCGCACGTGGCACTCCGGCCACGGTCGGCCGCGGTCGACGAACGGCGCTCGCGTAGGGCCCTGCGGCCCTGTGCGCGATCGCCGCGATGGTTGATGCTTGCCGTGGGCCCGGCGAGGCTGAAACGGAGAGCGGGATGAGCGTGAGAGGCTCAGGCATGCGAGGCTCAAGCGATACGCACGGCACGACGGGCGTGCGGAACTCGGCGGGTACGCACACCGCCGGTACGCACACCGCGGCCGTCACACACGACTCGGTGAATTCGGGGGCACCAATGGATATGACCGGCCTGTTGGACACGGCGACCGCGAATGGCGCGCTGGAGCGGGCCGCCCGGATGTCGGGACTGGCACCGTCGATCCACAACACGCAGCCATGGCACTGGCGCATCCAGGACGGGCACGCCGACCTGTTCGCCGATCTGAGCCGGCACTTGCCGGAAAACGACCCGGATCGGCGCATGCTCACGATCAGCTGCGGCGGGGCGCTGGCCTACCTGATCTTCGGCCTGGACGCCGAGGGCTACTCCAGCGAGGCCGAGCTGTTTCCCGACCCGGGCGTCGACACCCACCTGGCGCGGGTGACGCTCACCGCCGAGCATCGGGTCACGCCGTACGCAATCCGGCTGGCGCAGACCATGCGGATCCGGCACACGGATCGCCGGCCGCTGCTGGACCAGGACCTGCCGATCGGCTCGCTGGACGCGCTGCGGTCGGCCGCGGCGCGGTTCGGCGTCGGCCTTGACCCGCTGGACCGGGCCGCCACGATCGATCTCGCCAGCGCCACCGCGCGGGCGCAGCACGACCAGGTCACCAACGCCGCCGCACGGGCCGAACTCGATGCGTGGACCGGCGCCGGACGGCCTCCGTTCGCCGGAGTACCCGACACCGCGATCCTGAAGCAGGCGGCCGAGACGACGGTGCCGTCGCGCGACTTCGGCCACGTCGGCACGCTGCCGGCCGAGGGCGCCCACGACACGGCCGCGACCTACGCGATCCTGTACGGCATGGATGACGAGCCGGCCGCGTGGCTTCGCGCGGGTGAGGCGCTCGCGGCGCTGTGGCTCTCGGCGACCGAACTGGGGATCGCCGTGCTGCCGCTGTCGGCGGCCGCCGAGGAGCCGATGACCCGCGGCGAGCTGCGCCGTATCCTGGGCGGCATCGGCTACCCGTACCTCGCGGTGCGCCTCGGTATCGCCGATTCCACTCAGCCGGCACCGCCGCGGACGCCGCGGCTCAAGCCGGACGTCACGGTCGAAGTCATCGGCTGACCGCACATCGAACGCGGCCCGGGCGCGGCTGCTCGGGCCGCGTTGCCCGCTCGTCGCACTCGGCTCTCAGTGCAGGTGCGGTTTCGCGATGACGGCGACCAGATCAGACGTGGTCAACACACCGACCGGACGGCCTTCGGTGTCGAGCACCACTACCCCGTCGACGCCGCCGTGGCGCATGGCGCGTGCCGCGCCGGACAGGGTGTCCGCGACGGCGACGAACGGCTGGTCACCGGTGAGCAGAGCGCCGACCATGGTCCGGTCGAACGTCTCCGGATGGCTGGCCCAGCGCGACACCACCATCCGGTCGGTCAGCAGCCCCACCGCGTGGCCGTCGCTGTCCACGACGACCAGGTGCCTGATCGCGTATCCGGTAAAGTGCTGCAGAGCCAGCGGCACCGGACTGGTGGCGTCGACGGTCACTACCGGAGACGCCATCACCGACGCGACCGGCAGGTCCCGGACATCCGCGCGGCCCATGTTGAGCCGCCGCTCGCTCGGGCTCCGGCTGCCCCGCGTGAAGCGTGGACCGTTCATTGACCTCATCGCATCCCCTCGGTCGTTGTCGCCCGCCCGCACATTCATCGGAACCAGCGGCTCGTCCTGCCGCCAGAGGCTTCCGGCCCGTTCCGGGTGGCGGCGGCGCAGGCGAGGCGACCGCTACGTGTCGATCACGTCCGCCACCGGGCGGCGCGGGCTGGGCCCGACCGGCTCGCCGAAGCCGAATCGGATCACCATCTGCGGTACGCCGTAATGGCCAAGCGCCGCACGCAAATCGCCTCTAGCCTCCGGTACCTCGATCGCCTGCGACAGCATGGACGAGCACAGCCCGTCCGCGGTCGCGGTGAGCAGCACCCGCTGGAGTGCGGAACCGCCAATCACGTCGTCGTAGGGTTCGCCGCCCACGGTACCGAGGACGGCGATGAGCGGGTCGGATTCGAAATCCCGCCCCGGCGCTCTGGTCTTGCCCTTGAAATCGCGCATCGGCAGCAAATCCTGCCCCTCCGGAGCCAGTCCGGCCGCCGGGCCCGCGATGCCCTCGCCGCGGGATTCCGCGGCGCTCACCCAGCGGTCCAGTTCCTGGTCGTACTCCGGGTTCCGGTGCAGCGTCTCGTCGGCGGCGCGCAGGATATCGGCGATCTTCGCTATCCGGCCACGATCGTCCAGCAGCTCGATCCACGCGCGCGCGTCGACCGCCGCGGCGGTCAGCCGGGCACGCGAATCCACCGGTACCGGCTGCGGCCCGAACGGGCCACGATGGCTGAACCGACTGCCGATCGCGCGGTACAGCGCCTCCTCGCGGGGCGTGGCACGGGTAGTCCCGGTCGCCGCCACCGCGAGCCCCAGCCCGGTCGCGGTGCTGGTGATGCGTAGTGCCGATGCCAGCCCGTCAACAGCGAGCGCCAACTGGATGTTGCACGCCGCCGCTCCCAGCGCGAGCCGCGCCGCCCACCCGGCCGGGTCGGCTACCGGAAGCAATCGCGACTCGTCAACGCGCATGATGATCGAGTCGCCGCCCAGGCGGAACCGCCATGGTTGCGAGTTGAATACCGACGGGGCCCGGACCGCCGCGCTTATCGCGCGCTCGAAGACACCGTCATCGATTGCCGGCATTGCCACACCTCCCTGCACACCCGGTGTGGTGAACGCGCGGGCATCCCCGGCGACACCTCGTCCGTCTACCCTGCGGCACTCCGGCTCGGACCGATAGGGCCGGAGGTCGCCGTGTCCGGGTGCCGGTCGGCACGCCGCCGGAACGCCGCGACAACAAGGCCGGGAACCACCGCCGCCACGACCGCGACCGCCAGCGGCACGCCACTGACCGGTTCGGTACCCAGCAGGGTGCGCAGCGGTCCGACGTACAGGCCGGCCAGCATGAGCACTACCGACAATGCCACGGCCAGCCCCAGCCAGCGGTTAGATACGCCCGGGCGGCGCGGCGCCCGAACCGCGAGCGCCACCCCGAGCTGCGCCAGGCCCAAGGTCAGGAACACCATTGACTGCCAAGGCCAGCCGCTGGCCGAACCAGCGACTCCGACTGCGAGCGTTCCGGCCGCGATCGCCCCGCCGGTCCAAAGTACGGCAATACCGAGCCCGGCACCGAGCACCGATTCGGTCGGCGACCGGGGCGGCCGCCGCATGACGTCCGGACTGGCCGGCTCAGCACCCATCGCCACGCCCGGCAACCCGTGGGTCAGCAGGTTCACCCAGAGAATCTGAGCCGGCAGCAGCGGTACCGCCAGCCCGACGAACGGGCCGACCAGCATGGTCAACAGCTCCGCCACTCCGCCGGCGAGCGCGTACCGCAGGAACCGGCGGATGTTGGCGTATACCCGCCGTCCTTCACCGACCGCCGCCTCCAGCGTGATCAGGCTGTCGTCGGCCAGCACCAGTTGTGCCGCCTGGTGCGCGACCTCGGTTCCGCTGCCCATGGCGACGCCGATGTCGGCCCGGCGCAGTGCGGGCGCGTCATTCACCCCGTCGCCGGTCACCGCAACCACCTCACCGCCATCCTTGAGCCGGCCGACGATGGTGAGCTTGTCCTCTGGCAAGGCCCGGGCGACGACCCGCACGTCCGGCCCGATCGGCGGCAGGTCCGCCCCGCGCTCGCAGGTGACCACCTGATCGCCGGGCTGCCACAGGCCGACCTCACCGGCGATCGCGCGACCCGTCGCCGGGTGGTCGCCGGTCACCATGACCGTGCGGATACCGGCTCCGCGCAGCACCTGCACCGCGTCCGCGGCGTCGGCGCGGGCCGGGTCACCGATTCCCACGACGCCGAGAGCCCGGATACCGCCGGGCGGCCCGGCCGCGACCGCCAGGACCCGCAGGCCGGTCGCGGCCATCCGGTCGGCGGCGTCGCGCAGCGCCTCGGAGCCTTCGTCCATATCGAGAACGGCGGGCACCAGGATGCTCTCCGGCGCTCCCTTGTAGGCGATGAGTGTCCCGCCGCCGGCCATGGCGTGCTCGGTCCGCATCCGGTGAGTGTTCTGGTCGAACGGCTCCTCGGCCGTACGCGGAGCCTGCTCGCGTACGGCGGCGACGTCCACGCCGGCCCGCCTGGCGAATGTGATCAGCGAACCCTCGATACCTTCCCCGGCTACGGTCCAGTCCTTGTCGCCAGAGGGCGGGATCAGTTGAGCGTCGTTGCAGAGCACCGCCGCCCGCGCCAGTTCGATCAGTTCGGTGCCCCCCGCATCGGCATCCGCGCCGCCGGGTCCGGTCCCGACTTCGTTCACCTCGCCGTCCGGCTGGTACCCGACGCCACGCACCTCGAACTCGGCGCCGGACGCGGTGACCGCTCGGCGTACCGCCATCAGCCCTTGGGTTAAGGTACCCGTCTTGTCGGACACCAATACGGTCACCGAGCCGAGCGTCTCCACCGCGGTGAGCCGCCGGGTGAGCGCTCGGGTCGCGGCCATCCGCCGCGCACCGAGCGCCAGGGCCAGCGTCACCACCGCCGGAAGTGACTCCGGTACCGCCGCCACCACCAGGCTGACTCCGATGATCGCCATCTCCACCGGCGGCCGGCCGCGCACGATGCCGAATACGGCCACCACCGCCGACGCCGCGACCGTCCAGATCGCCAGGGTCCGGCCGAGCCGGGCCAGCTTCTGCTGCAGCGGCGTCGCGCCGGCGTACGCACGCTCGGTCATCTCGACAATCCGGCCCAGCGTGCTGCGAGCGCCGGTACGGATCACCATGCCGGCCGCCCGGCCCGTGGTCACCACCGTGCCGGCTCGCGCCTCGTCCCCGGCGCCGACCTCGACCGGCACCGATTCGCCGGTCACCGCCGCCTCATCGATTCGTAGCTGGCTCGCGTCGCGCACCATCAGGTCGGCGGGGACGATATCGCCGGCGGAGAGCCGGACCAGGTCGCCGGTGACCACCTCGGCGGCCGGCACCACCAGATCCTGGCCGTCCCGGACTACCCGGCAGGTCGGAGCGCCCAGGCGCCGAAGCGCCGCGATGGCGCGGTCCGCCCGTACCTCCTGAGCCACGCCGATCGCCGTGTTGACGGTGATGACCAGCAGGATGACCAGCGTGTCGGTGATATCGCCGGTGGCCGCGGTCACCGTCGCGGCGCCCAGCAGCAGCAAGATCAGTGGATCTACCAGCTGCGCGCCGATCCGGCGCGCGACACTTCGCGGGGCCGGAGGACGAGTCTCGTTCCGCCCGTCACGGGCCAGCCGTGCAGCCGCGTCGCCCGCGGTTAGCCCGCGTGGTCCGGTGAGCTCGAGTTCATCACCGGCCATGGCGGTCGATTCAAAGGCCGTCATGATCCCATCGTCCGTTTCCGTCCGGCACCCCGGCCAGGGCCGATGTGCCCGCCTCCCCAGCGTCGTAGGGCCGGTTGGCCCTGTGCCAACTGGAGTCGTCGCCTGAAGCTAGGGGCGAGCGCCGAGGATGCGAGCTGAGGGTCCGCGCCCGGCCGGGAGGTAGTGCGATGAGTGATCAACTGCACGGACCGGTGGTGGTCGGGATCGACGGCAGCGAGGAGGCGATTCGCGCGGCCCGGTACGGCGCGTGGGAGGCCCACAATCGCCGGGCAACCCTACGGCTGGTGAGCGCGCATCAGTTGGTACCGCCATGGGGCCCGGCAATCGTGCTGGCCGACGATGCGTGGCAGCACGGCTGGCTGCGGGATGTGCTGGCCAAGGCACGTGACGCGGTGTCCGAGGCATACCCCGACGTCAGCGTCGAGACCGCGGCGGTCGCCGGCACCACCGCTTCGATCCTGGTCGCCGAGTCCGCCGCGGCCAGCCTCATCGTGCTTGCCACGCACGCCTCGGGCGGCGTCATCGGGCACTTGAGTGGCTCGATATCAGCGCAGGTGGCGGCGCACGCCGAGGCGCCGGTCATGGTGCTGCGACCGGTCGACGAGTTCTCTCCCGATCCGGGTGCGTTCGCGGGCAGGCCCGTGGTGGTCGGCATCGACGGCTCCGGCGAATCGCAGAACGCGCTGGCATTCGCCGTCGACCAGGCGATCCTGCGGCGGAGCCCGGTGCAGGCAGTGTTCGTCTGGGACCTGTTCGACGTGCATGACGTCGAGCCGATCGTGGAACGCGATTACAGCGTGATGGACGCGACCGAAAAGGCCGAACGACTGGTTACCGAGGCGACATCGGGGTGGAGTGACCGGTACCCGGACCTCACCGTGTCCAGCATCGCGGTCCAGTCCCGCGACCCGGTGTCGGCGCTGGCCGAGATCGGCTCGCGGGCCGGCCTGATCGTGGTGGGCTCTCGCGGTCACGGCGGCTTCCTGGGATTGCGGCTGGGGTCCACCGTGGACGGGCTGATCCGGACCGCGACGGTTCCGGTCGCGGTGGTTCGCGGCGCGTACACCGGCCACCGCTAGCGGACGCCGGTCAGCACGACCATTCCGGTGTACCCGTAGTCCGGCCCGGTCGGGTCGAAGTCGATCCGGCTGGTGCTCATCCGGGACAGCCGCGGCTCGAACACCGCCGTGATAACGTCGGTGTCTACTTTCACCCCAGGCCACTGCTCGCTGGTCCCGATTCGGTACCGGCCCATGTTTTCCATGAACGCGGCCACCACATACCCGCCGGGCCGGGCGGCCGCGGCGAACGCCGCGCAAACCTCGGCGAACTCGTCAAGACTCTCGGTGCAGCTTTCCGCGACGAAGTGCATCGACACCAGTCCGTACCGCCCGGGCTCCAGGTCCTCGGCCCGCCCGGGCCGGATCCGGACCCGCGATAGCGCGCCCGCGAGCGTCGCCGGTAGCGCCGGCTGCAGCTCTCGGCATCGCTGATAGAACGGCTCCCAGCTGGCCTCGGCGCCGTCGCGGCACTGGGCACGCAGGTACGCCCGGCTCGCGGCACTCGGCTCCACGATGTCGATCCGGCGGCTGACCGCGGCCGCCAGCATCAGCGGGTACAGGTTTGGGCCCGCACCCAGCTCCAGTGACTCGTCCACGCTGTGCGGCGGTAACCGCCGGTAAAACGCGCTGTGGTGAGCGATGATCGCGTCATCGGACGGATGCACCCGGCGATAGATCTCGTCCAGGTAGTCGGTGACCGGCCACCCGTCCCAGTCGACGTCGTGATTGCGCAGCGGCTGGTCCTCGCGGCTCATCGTCGCTCTCACCCGAGCTGGTCGCGCACGCCGGCCACGGTGCGGACCAGGCCCTCGCCGGCGAGTGCGTCGATCGCCCTGATGAGCCCGTCGATCTCCTCATCGGTGTGCGAGGCGGTGAGCTGGACCCGGAACCCGACCTGGTCTCTGGGCACCAGCGGGTAGGCCGCGACGGTTACGTATATGCCCTCGCGCCAGAGCAGCTCGGTCACCCGGTCCACATCCTCGGGCGACGCCAGCGGGATCTCGACGATCGGCGTACCGATGGTGTTCGGGGTGTAGACACCTAGCCGCCGCAGGTGGTCCAGCAGCCGGCGAGTGTGGGAGTACAGGGTTTCCCGCAGGGCATCGCCACGCTCCGCGTTGACGTCGAACCCGGCCAGCACGCCCACGAGCGACGCCGTCGGCGACGGCCCGGAGTAGAGGTACGGCGGCGCGGCCACTTTCAGATGCTGCTTGAGCCATGTCGGCAGGGCCAGGAATGCCAGCAGCGACGAGTACGCCTTGGAGAAACCGCCGACCAGGATCAGATCCTCGTAGCTCTCGCCGGTGTGGGCCACCACGGCGTTGCCGCTTCGCCCGTACGGGGTGGGATCGTCATCGCCACGCTGACCGATGACACCGAATCCGTGCGCGTCGTCGACGTAGAGCAGCGCGCCGTTGTCCCGGCAGATCTTTGCGATCGTGGGCAGGTCCGGGATGTTGCCGGTCATGCTGTTGACGCCGTCCATGCATACCAGCCGCCCGGTGCCGGTCGGCATGGCCTTCAGTTGATCGGCCAGGTGCTGAGGATCGTCCGAGTAGAACGGTGCGATGGTCGCGCCCATGCCGCGCGCGTAGATGCACCCGTCATAAATGGTCTTGTGCGCGGTGTGGTCGAACAGGACGTGGCCGTCGCCGGCCAGCAGCGGCAACACCGACATGTGGATGTGCGTGATGGTCGGCAGCACCAGTGTGTCCGGCGCTCCGAGCAGGCCGGTCAGCCGCTCCTCGATCTCCGGGTACAGCCGCGGATTACCCAGCAGCCGGGACCAGCTCGGGTGGGTACCCCAACGGTGGATCCCGGTGTCGATCGCCGCCATGATCTCCGGATCGAGGTCGAAGCCGAGGTAGTTGCAGGACGCGAAGTCGGTCAGCCAGTGATCCCCGATCCGGATCCGGCGACCGTCGATCTCCTCGATGACCGCGTCGTACATGGGGCTGTGTGGCAGCAACTCGGCAAGCCGATCCCATCGTCCGGTCCGGCGGATATGAGCGGTGGCTCGTGCAAACGGGCTGGAATTCACGTTCAGGCTCCTGCGGGCGGGCGGCGGTCCGGGCGAGCGGCGTTCGGTCAGGCGGAGTTCGGTCAGGCGGCGTGGCCGTTGGCGACAGCCGCCGCGGAGCGCCACTCTACGCTCGCCTCCTGGCTCATCGGAGCCGCGAAGAAGTAGCCCTGCCCGTACGGGCAGCCGATCTCGAAGAGCAGGTCACGAGCGGTTTCCGTCTCGATACCCTCGGCGATGACATCCAGTCCCAGGGTGGCCGCGAGCCAGACGATTCCTTCCACCAGCGCACGCTGCTGACCGGACGAGCCGATCGTCTCGACGAACGACCGGTCCACCTTGACCACATCGATCGGCATCTTACGCAGATAACTGAGCGAGGAGTATCCGGTGCCGAAGTCATCGATCGCGATCCGCACCCCCATCACACGCAGCGCGCTCAGATCGTCGAGCACCTGCGGCTCGTCCGGGAGCAGCAGGCTCTCGGTGATCTCAAGCATCAGCCGACCCGCCGGAAGGTCGAACGCGCTCAGGTGTGACCGGACCGCGTCGACAAAGCCGGGCGTGCGGAACTGGCGCACCGACACGTTGACGCTGACGTACGCCGACTCGTCCGACCACGACGCGGCCGCCTTGATCGAGTTCCGCAACACCCAATCGCCCAAGGGCACGATCAGGCCGCTCTCTTCGGCGATGTCCACGAAGTCGCCGGGCTGAACCTCGCCCAGCCGCGGATGGTTCCAGCGCAGCAGCGCCTCGAATCCGACCGGCCGTGAGTCCTTGAGGCTCACGATCGGCTGGAACCGGAGCTCGAACGCCTCGTCCTGAACCGCCTGATCAAGTTCGGTACGGGTCTGCATCCGCTCCAGCACCGCGGTGTGAAGCCGGTGCTGGTACCGGCGCCACTGACCCTTGCCGCTGCCCTTGGCGACATACAGCGCGAGGTCGGCCTGCCGCAGCAGTTCCTGGGTGTCGTCGGCTTCGTCCGACGTTGCCACGCCCACGCTGGCGCCGCTGTTGACCAGCACGTCACCGACCAGGAACGGCTTGCCGAGCTGGTCGATGACGGCTTCGGCGATGGCCTCGATCTGCACCGGGTCGTCGACGCGCTCCACCAGCGCCGCGAACTCGTCACCGCCGAGCCGCGCCAGGCTGTCCTCGCCCGGCAGGACCGCGCTGAGCCGATCCACCACCGAGGTCAGCAGCTTGTCACCGGCGTGATGGCCCATCGTGTCATTGACGATCTTGAAGTCGTCCAGATCGATGAACAGCACGCCGACCGTGCCGCCATGCTGACGGGCCCCGGCGACCGCCGTGGTCACCCGTTCCTGGAACAACCGGCGGTTGGCCACTCCGGTGAGCGAGTCGTGGAACGCATGATGGGTGAGGTCGCGCTCGAGCCGCCGTTGGTCGGTGACATCCCGCAAGGTCACGACGAAGCCGCGCACGGTGGGGTCCGCCGTCAGGTCGCGGGTCGACGTCTCCACGCACACGGTCGCGCCGTCCCGGCGCCGCACCATCAGGTCGGTTCGCTCCTCGCCGGACTGTCCAGAGGCCGGCTTGAGGCCGAGCAAGCCGGAAACGTCGCCGGGTTCACCGTCGGCGACGGCGAGCAGGTCCTGCACGTGAGCACCGACCACCGGCTGGTCGCCGAAGACGGTCGCCGCCGACGGGCTGGCGTACGCGACGGTCAGGCTCCGATCGACGATCAGGATCACATCCGAGGTGTTGTGCACCAGCGTCCGGAAGTACTCCTCGCTCTTGCGACGGTTGACCTCCTCGGTCAAGGCGATCCGGTCGAGGGCGAGGGTGGCCTGCGCGGTCAGCACTTCGATCGGCCCCTTCATGACCGAAAGAGTGGCTTCATCGGCGGTCATCACCACCGCCGTCGGCAGTGCACCGGGCGCCGGCCGCCGGCGATTGTTGAGCGGGCTGACCAGTGCGAGTTCGTAGTCCCGGAACGCGGTCGGGAGGTCTGAACCAAGATCGCTGGTGTATCGCATCCGCGCGCCCCAGCTCCCGTCCGGCGGCACCGCGGTTCCTCCGGGCCGCGTCACATGGTCGACGAGGTCGATGTAGAACGGTGTGCCGGATCCCACGATGGACGCGATGGCTCCGCGGACCGCGGTTCGCACGCCGTCGATATCGGCCACCGAAACCATGGTGTCGCTGGCCCGGCGCAGGGCACGCTCGCGCTCCAGGGACAGCCGGTTGCTTGCCAGCACATCGGAGAGTCGGACCATGATCAGCAGGAATACCGCCGCGGACAACGCCGCGATCATGAACACGTCGGCGGTATGGCCGCGGCCGGCCGCGATCAGCAACGTTGCCGGCGCCACCAGCGATGAGATCGCCAGAACGACCATCCGGGTCCGGCTCATCTGCGCGGCTACCGTGGCGCGAGGTTCGGTGAGCGTCGCCATGGACGGGCACAGCGCGGCCGCGCCCCAGGCCGCGTACAGGATGATCCAACCGATGTCGACGGGACCGCCGATCTCCCAGTTCGCGTGCAACTGGCTCAGGCCGTAGACGACGTCGGCGAACAGCAGACCACCGGTGCCGACCGCCAGCAGCCGGACGGCCGGGCTACGCCGCGCGCTGACCACCAGTCGCGCCACCAGCGCGAGTACCAGGACATCGCTCAGCGGGTACGCGATTGAAACGATCTTCTCGATGTTGCTCAGATCGGTCTGGTGCACTCTCGGGCCGATGACGAAGATCCAGTACATCACCCCGACACCGCAGGTCAGCACGACGCTGTCGATCAGGGCACTGCGATCCCGCACCGCGGTGCTCGCGTGTACCAGACCGAACATCCCGGCCACCTGCGCCACACACGTCACGCCGTAGAACAAATCGGCGTAGGACGGGAACGGATCCACCTCATGTGCGACGCTGGTGAGCACGTTGTAGGTGGTGTCGCCGGCGGCGAACGCGGCCAGCGCCAGGGCCAGGAGCAACCACGGCGCCCGTGACCGGGGCCGGTTACGGACAACCCCAACCAGAACGGCGGCGGCGCTGGATGCGCCGATCAGCCCCCACACCACCAGGTGCGAAGATGGGAGCGGCCAGGCGTAAAAAACCACCGCAAGCAGTGCCATCCATGCCCAGTACAGGATCATGAGCGACCTGGTTCGCACTACTCACTCCCCTCCGAGCCCGTCAGCAGGCAAACCTTGCCCGTTGATGGTACGGCCAAGAGTGGACGGATAGATTTGGTCAGATCTCTCCGGAGATCGATACCCGGCGGTTCAACTTGGATTTGATACTTCCGCATTTAGGCGGCATTGAACTCGTATTTCGTAATCCGGATCCCCGCACATCGCACGCAACCGTGCCCGGTTAGGCCACTTATTGCCGATATCTGCCATGGGCCGAACGCTGGCAGTGGCCAGCCGCGCCGCAGATCACTGCGAAATCGGACATCAGGACCGAATGTCCAACCCCGCTCGCCTGCCCGTACCCGTCGCCGGTCAACTACGGCAGACTCGACGGCATCATGGACCTGCTCATCACCAGCCTCGCGGCCCGGCCCGATCTGGCCGGCGTGTTCGACGCCTTCCCGGACTCCTGGCCCGAGTTCATGTACCACGACCCGGTGTCCGAGCGGTTCTTCGACGTGCTGGTCGCCGCGCACCCGGAATCGAACCTGATCGCCATCGATCCGGACCAGCCGGACCGGCCGATCGCGCGAGCATGCGCATTCCCGTTCCCGGCCGTTTCCGACCCGGCCGCCGGATTGCCCGGCGGAGGTTACGACCAGGTACTGCTCAGCGGTGCCGCCGATCTCATCAGCCATGCCGCACGGGGGCTGGTCGCCGCGGCACTCGAAGTCACCGTGCGCCCGGATCAGCGCGGGCGCGGGCGGTCGGTCACGATGCTGCGGGCACTCCGGCAGACGCTCGCTCAGATCGGCTACACCAGCCTGGTGGTGCCGGTCCGCCCCAATCACAAGCACCGGTACCCGTACGAGCCGATGCCGGAGTACCTGCGCCGGACTGCCGGCGACGGGTTGCCCGCCGACCCCTGGCTGCGTACCCACATCCGGCTCGGTGCGTCCGTCGTAGGCATCGCACCCACCTCGATGACGGTCGGCGCGCCGCTGGCCGACTGGCGACGCTGGACCGGCCTGCCGTTCGATCAGCGCGGACCGGTCATCGTCCCCGAGGCCCTGGTACCCGTGCATTGCGATCCGGACAACGACATCGCCACCTATGTCGAACCGAACGTCTGGGTCCACCACCGGCTGTGATGCGGCTCCGGTGTCCGCCGTGGCGGGCGGGACCGGCGAGCCCGGGCAGCCCTGGCCCGGACCCGCCGGTCAGGGGGTCACTCGACGACTAGCACCCGCCGTCAGCGAGCACGTAGTAGTTGGAACCGGTCTGGCGGAGGGTGTGCACGACGTACACATTCCACAGCCCCATCGCCTGATTCGAACCGTTGGCGTACACGTACCCGAGTGACATGTGCGCGCGGCCGGCCAGGGTCTGGTTGTAGTTGTTGTCGGTGTAGCAGGCGGCCGTGCCCGTCGTCGTCGCCACGACGCTGCCGGACATCGCCCCTTCCGTGCCGCTGGAGTCGACCGCCGCGACCGTGTACGTGTACGACGTCGAGGCGGACAGGCCGCTGTCGGTGTAGCCGGCCGATGACGGCGAGCCAACCAGCGAGCCGTCGCGGTAGACGTGATATCCGGCCGCGCCGGAAACCGCCGACCAGGTCAGCGAGGCGCTGCTGGCGGTGGTACCGCTGACCGTCAGCCCGGTCGGCGCCGTCAGGGTGCCGCCACCGCCACCGCCGCCACCACTACCGGACTGGTCCAGGCCCCAGAACTTCGCGGTGTAGTAGGTCGAGCAGATGTAGTTGGGGTAATACGTACCGGTGGTGCCGCACTGGTCAGTCGCGGAGCCTGGGTTGACCGCGGTCCCATGGCCCATGCCGGAGATGGTGTACAGCTCGACGGCCGGCTGCCCGGACCCGTCGTTGTAGACGTTGAGGGTAGTACCGCCGGTCAGCGTCGATGTCGACGACGCGGTCTGGCTGATCCCCCAGACGTTGGTCCACTGGTCACGCAGTTCGGTCGAGTTGACCGGGTACACGGTGTAGTCGGAACTGCCTTGCCAGATGGCGACGCGGGGCCACGGGCCGGAGTACCCCAAATAGCCGCCGCGAGCCAGGTCGCCCCACTGCGCCGGAGTCTTGTTCTGGTCGTTGTACTGGCAGTTCGACGCCTCGGTCGTGCTGGTCGCGCAGAACGCCGGAATGCCGGCGTTGATGGAACCCCCGGCGAACACATCCGGATAGTCGGCCAGCAGATCCGCGGTCATCGCGCCGCCGGCCGACAGCCCGGTGACGAACACCCGTTGGCTGTCGAGCGAGTAGTGAGACAACGCGTAGTCGATCATCTGCTTGATCGACAGTGCCTCGCCGACACCGCGCGCGTCCTTGCTCGAATCGAACCAGTTGAAGCAGCTCAGTGAATTGTTGGCAGAGGTGGTCTGCGGAAAGACAACGGCGAATCCCCACAGGTCCGCATATTTCGGCCAGCCCGCATTGCTGTAGTAGTCGTTGGCCGATTGCGTGCAGCCATGTAGCGCCACGACCAGCGGCGCACCGCTGGCCAGGCCGGTCGGCACGTACACGTACATCCCGAGGTTGCCGGGATTGGAACCGAAACCGGTCACCTGGGTGAGCGTCGCGGCCGCGGCCGGCTGCGGCGTTGCGACGATGGCGGCCGCCGCCATCACCGCCGACGCCGCGATCGCCCACCAGCGCCCTCGCCTGGTACTGGACATCTGCGTTCGCCTCCACTTCTCGACTCGCCTTGGTCTCGACTCACCGGCCCCCGTCCGGACCGGCGACCCGGACCGCGAGGTCCCAGCCGCCGGGAGTCAGAGCGACCCTAGAAGGACATCGATGGCTGTCGCCATATTGGCGAAACCCGATATTCACGGTCTCGATATGTCGATGAAACCCATGCGTACCCGTCAACCGGACCTACCTGGTGAGTCCGGGATTGCCACATGAAAACCGCCCGGACTGTGTGTGCCGCCACCATGTGCGGGCTGCGGCCGGAACCGTAGTTTCGGCGCATGACGATCACCGAACCGCGCCGCCCCGACAGCGCCGTGTCCGAAGTCGTGCACCTGGACCTGTCCGGTCATACCGCGGTCGTCACCGGCGCCGGAAGCGGTATCGGCCGCGCGGCCGCGATCGCGCCTGGCCGCGGCCGGCGCGCAGGTGGTCGTGGTCGACATCAACGACGACGCGGTGGCTTCGGTGGCGTCCGAGATCGGGGGCGTGCCGCTGCGCCTGGATCTGTCCGACGATCACGCCGTTGACGGCGTGGACCTCGCGTGCTCGGTCATGGTCAACTGTGCCGGCATCCAATTCGTCGCGCCCATTCCGGACTTTCCCGCCGAACGGTTCGCCTACATCCAGAAGGTGATGGTCGAGGCCCCGTTCCGGCTGATCCGGCGGACACTGCCGGGCATGTACGCGGCCGGCTGGGGCCGGGTGATCAACATTTCGTCCGTGCATGGCGTGCTGGCTTCGCCATTCAAGTCGGCTTATGTAACGGCAAAGCACGGCCTCGAAGGGCTGTCCAAGGTGGTGGCACTGGAAGGCGCCGCGCACGGCGTCACGGCCAACTGCATCAACCCCGGGTACGTCCGCACGCCGCTGGTCGAGGGCCAGATCGCGCAGCAGGCAGCGGCGCACGGCGTGCCGGAGGCGGAGGTCGTCGAGAAGGTGCTGCTCACCCGGGCGGCGATGAAGCGGCTGATCGAACCGGCCGAAGTAGCTGAATTGGTGGCATACCTATGCTCTCCCGCCGCCGACTTCATCACCGGCACGTCCATCATGCTCGACGGCGGCTGGAGCGCCAGCTAAGAATGAGGCCCATGCCAGCGGTCCGCGACTTTCTGGAACTACTCTCCCGCGAAGCGGCTCCGGTCGAGTTCGAGGGGCCGCTGATCGCTGCGCGCACGTCCGGGCTGCCCGCGGCCGAGCTCGCCGAACTGGAGGAGGCGAAGCTCCTCGCGCTGCGGGTGCGCAGCCTGCTCAGCCGGCGCAAGCGCCGTGAGGAGGAGCTGAGCGCCCTCTATGACACGGCGGGCGACCTGGCCGGGCTGCGTGACATCGATGCCGTCCTCCGGGCCATCGTGCACCGGGCCCGGATGCTGCTCAGCGCCGATGTGGCCTACATGACGCTGACCGACACCGAGCGCGGCGATACCGCCATGCGGGTAACCGACGGCTCCGTTTCGGCCCACTTCCAGGGCCTGCGCCTGGGCATGGGGGAAGGACTGGGCGGGCTGGTCAGCCAAGCGGCGACACCCTACGCCACCGCCAACTACCAGAAGGACGAGCGATTCCAGCACACCCCGGACATCGACTCCGGGGTCGGCGAGGAAGGCCTGGTGGCGATTCTCGGCGTACCCCTGCGGCTCGGATCGACCGTGATCGGCGTCCTGTACGCCGCCAACCGCGCCGAGCGACCGTTCGCCCGTGAGGAGGTGGCGCTGCTGGTCTCGCTGGCGGCGCACGCGGCCGTCGCCATCGACACCGCACGCCTGCTGGATGAGACCCGGTCCGCGCTGGAAGAGCTGTCGGCCGCCAACGCCGCCATTCAAGCCCACACCGCCTCCGTGGAGCGTGCCGCGGCCGCCCACGACCGGATGACCGCGCTGGTATTGCGCGGCGGCGGCGTCGAGGAAGTGGCCTCAGCGGTGACCGAGATGTTCCACGGCTCGCTGGTGGTCTACGACGCGTCCGGCCGCCGCCTGGTGGGCGACGACGAGCACGATCCGGCGGTGATCGCCGAAGCGGTGGCCGCCTCGCGCCGCGAGGGTCGCAGCGTGTTGCGGGCCGGCCTGCATGTCGCGGCCGTCATCGCCGGCACCGAGGACCTCGGGGCCCTGGTCCTGCGCACCGACGCCACCCTGGTCGACGCCGATCAGCGCATCCTGGAACGCGCGGCGCTGGTCACCGCGCTGTTGCAGCTCTTCGCCCGCAACGTCGCCGATGCCGAGGGCCGGGTCCGTGGCGACCTGCTCGACGATCTCCTGGTGGAGCCGGTACGGCACGAGGCCGCGCTGCGCGTGCGGGCCGGCCGGCTTGGCGTGGATCTGGATGCCCCGCACGTGCTGGTGGCGATCGCCACCGAGGATGGTCCAGCCCGGCAGCGCGCCTTCTCGTGGGCATCCACCTACGCGTCCACCCGCGGCGGTCTGGCCGGCGTCCGGCCGAACCGCGTCCTGCTGCTACTGCCCGGCGACGACGCCGGAGCCGCCGCGCGAGCCGTATCGCGGGACCTCGGCCGGGTCATCGGTGCCCCGGTCACCGCCGGCGGTTCACGGCCGATCGCCGGACTGGGCGGACTCGCCGCCGCCTTCCGCGACGCCGACCGGGTGGTCTCGGTGCTGCTCACCCTCGGCCGGGACGGCGACGGCGCCGGCGCCGCCGAGATGGGCTTCGTCGGGTTGCTCCTGGGCGATGACCGGGACGTGCCCGGCTTCCTGGACCGGACACTCGGTCCGCTGCTCGAATACGACGCCCGGCGCGGAACCACGCTGGCCCAGACGCTGGAGGCGTACTTCGGAGCGGGCGGGGGGCTGGCCCGCGCCGCCGAGGCACTGCACGTGCACGTCAACACCGTCACGCAGCGGCTTGAGCGGGTCGGCCACCTGATCGGCTCCGACTGGCAGAAGCCGGATCGGGCGTTAGAGGTCCAGCTCGCCCTGCGGTTGCACCGGCTCCGGTCGGCGATCGGCGGGTAGCCGGCTGCCGGTCACGGCGGCGCCATTGCTGGAACCGGCATCGTGGACCTCGAACTCGTCATCGCCGGCACGCTCACCACCGCCGCTGTCACCACCGCCGCTGTCACCGCCGAAGTCGGGCGCGGTCCGGGCGGCATCGGATCGGCCGCCTTCACCCCGGGGCCGCAGCAGGGCGGCGGCGGTACCCCAGATCCCGCGCCGGAAGCCGAGCACCACCACGATGAACACGGCTCCGAAGATCAGGTCAGGAGCGGCGAAGTGCTGCAGTGACAGGTAGTCCTGCAGCCGCAGGGTCAGGCCACCGGCGAGCACGCCGCCCCACAGCGTCCCGATGCCACCGAGCACCACCAGGACGACCGCCTGCCCGGACGTGGTCCAGCGCAGGGTGTCGAGGGTGACGAACTGGTGGCTCATCGCGAACAGGCCGCCGCCGAGCCCGGCAAGGGCCGCCGACAGCACGAACGCGGTCACCTTGTACCGATCCACCGGGTAGCCGAGTGCCCGGACCCGGGTGGGGTTCTCCCGGATCGCCACCAGTACCCGCCCGAACGGCGAGGTGACCACGCGCCACGCCGCCCACAGGCCGGCCGCGACAAGCGGCAGCGTCCAGTAATAGAAGTAGTACGGATCCGAAAGGTCCGCTCCGAAGAGGGTCCGTGGCACGTCCTGGACGCCGTTTTCGCCGCCGGTGAGGCTGGACCACTCGTTGGCCACGAAGTAGAGCATCTGGGCGAACGCGAGCGTCACCATCGCGAAGTAGATGCCGGTCCGCCGGACCGCGAGCGCTCCGATCGGGACCGCGAGCCCGGCCGCGACCACAACGCCGGCCGCGACCGCGAGCGGGAACGGCAGGCCCCAATGCTGCGCGGTCAACCCGGCGGTGTACGCCGCGGTGCCCCAGAACGCGGCGTGGCCGAACGACAGCAGGCCGGCGTAGCCAAGAAGCAGATCGACCGACACCGCGAGTAGCGCCCAGGCAGCGATGTCCAGCGCCACCGGCGGGTACAACACCCGGGGCAGGATCAGCGCGATCACCGCGCCGATCGCGAGCACCAGCCACCCGCCGTAGCGGCGAACCAGCCCGATCGTCATACCGCCGCCTCCTGGGTACCGAACAGTCCCGCCGGCCGGATCAGCAGCACCGCGGCCATGAGAACGAATACCAACAGCTGGCTGACGATCGCCGGCGCGTACGCCGCCGCCCACGAAGTCAGCACGCCCAGCGCGAAGCCGGTCACGATCGAGCCCACGATCGAGCCCAGCCCGCCGATCACCACGACAGCGAACACGACGATGATCAAGTCCGCGCCCATCAGCGGGTTCACCGCCTGCATCGGCGCCGCGAGCACTCCAGCGAGCGCCGCCAGCCCGATCCCGAAGCCGAACACCGGCGTGATCCAGCGCCCTACGTTCACGCCGAGCGCGCGGGTCAGGTCCGGGCGCTCGGTCGCGGCCCGCACCACCACCCCGGCCCGGGTCCGGGCCAGCATCCACCAGGCGATCGCGCAGCACACCGCGGCGACGGCGAAGACGAACAGCCGGTACCGCGGGAAGACGAACGAGCCGATCGTGACCGCGCCGCCAAGCTCGCGCGGAATCTCGTACGGCACCGCCTCCGGTCCCAGCCGCCAGGTCATCAATGACTGGAGGACCAGCGCGATGCCGAACGTGAGCAGAAAGTTGTACAGCGGGTCCAATGGCGCCAGACGAACGATCAGCGTGCGTTCGGCGAGCATCCCGATTCCCGCCAGCACGATCGGCACCAGCGGCAGCGCCCACCAGAACGGCAGCCCGAACCAGTGAGCGAGCAGGTACGCCCCGTACGCGCCGACCATGTAACACGCGCCGTGCGCGAAGTTGACCACGCCCAGCATGCCGAAGATGACCGCGAGGCCGAGCGCGAGCATGGCGTAGAACCCGCCGTTGACCAGGCCGTTGACAGTCTGTTCCAGGAAGCCGATCACGGATGCCGTCCGTTCGAGCCGGGCTGGTGACCGGGTGCCGTGAGGCAGCCGGTCACCAGCGAGGGGTTGCCAGATCCGGTTATCGGATCTGATCGCTACATCTGGCAGCCGGACGGCGCCGAGAACGCCTGGTCGGCCGGGATCGTCTTGATGATCTTCTCGTAGTCCCAGGGCTCGGTGACCTCACTGCTGGGCTTGACCTCGGCCAGGTAGACGTCATGCGTCACCAGGTGATCCTGGGCGCGGATGGTGCCGTTGCGCAGGAACACGTCGTTGATCTTCTTGCCGTTCAGCTGGGCCGTCACCTTGTCGGCATTGTCGGTGCCGGCAGCCTGCACCGCCTCCAGGTAGTTCATCGCCGCCGAGTAGTTGGCCGCGTGGGCGAACGTGGGACGGCTGCCGGTCTTGGCGTAGAAGCGGTCGGCCCACTTGCGGTTGGTCTGGTCGAAATTCCAATACCACGGGTCGGTGAACTCGGTGCCCGCCATCGCATCCGAGCCGAGGGCGTTGATATCGGTGATGAACATCAGCCCGACCGCCAGCTTGATGCCCTTGTCCCGCAGCTTGAACTGGTTGTACTGCTTGACCACGTTCTGCAGATCCGCGCCGGCCTGCATGACGCCCAGCGTGTCCGGCTTGGGCGACAGGGTGGACGCCTTGAGCAGCAGCGACGAGTAATCTTCCGCGGCGTTCGGGAACGGCGAGTCAGCGGTCGCCACCACGGCACCGCCGGCACCGGTGATCGCGGCCTTGAAGCCGTCGCGCATCTGCTGCCCGAACACGTAGTTCGGGTAGATGATGTACCAGTTCTTGGCGCCGCTCTCGGTGGCCGCGAGGCCGGTGCCGTTGGCCAGCACGTTGGTGTCGTACGCGTAGTGGTAGGTGTACTTGTTGCAGGACGCGCCGTTGAGGTTGTCGCTGGCGGCGCTGATGTTGAAGTAGAGCTTCTTGTGCTGCTTCGCGACGTCCGCCACGGCCAGGGCCGCCGACGACGTCGGCACGTCGAAGATGGCGTCGACAGCCTGCCGGTCATACATCTGGGCCGCGTCGGTCTTCGCGACATCCGGCTTGTTCTGATGATCGGCGCTCACCACGGTGATGTCCTTGGTGATCGCCTTGTCCCCGTACTTGGCCTTGAAGTCGTCGATGGCCATCTGCACCGCGACCACCACGTTCTTCCCGCCCAGCTGCGAGTACGGGCCCGACTGGTCGTTCAGCACGCCCAGCACGATCTTGCCGTCGCTGAGCTTGCTCGACGACCCGGATTGGGGGCCACCGCCACCGCACGCGGCGAGCAGAGCGCCCGCCGTGACGATCGTGGCCGCGACGCGAAGCCGCACCCCAGCGTGTTGCCTCATCCTGCCCTCATCTCTGATCACATTCCCAGGTACGCGAGCAACTCCTGCTCGCGGTGTACGAGTTCGTCGCGGTCGTATTCCGCGGCGACGCGGCCTTGGGCCAGCAGGTAGTGCCGGTCGGCCAGACCGGCGGCGAAGTGCAGGTTCTGCTCCACCAGCAGCACCGAGGCGCCCTCGGAACGGATCTCGTCGAGCACCTGGCCGACCCGTGCGACGAGCAGCGGCGAGAGCCCTTCGGTGGGTTCGTCGGCGAGCACCAGCCGCGAGCCCATGTGGAGCACCCGGGCCAGCGCCAGCATCTGCTGCTCGCCACCGGACAGCCGGTTGGCCAGCGTGTGACGGCGCGCGGCCAGGGACGGGAAGGACTGGTAGATGCGCTCCAGCGGCCAGGAGCGCCGGCTGCGGACGTGGGACAGCGTCAGCGTCTCGGCGACGGTCAGGGTGGCGTACGCGCCCCGGTCGTCCGGCACCCAGCCGAGCCCTATCCGGGCCCGCTGGTGAGCGCCGTACGCCCGGACATCGGTACCGTCGATCGTGACCGTGCCGGCAGCCGCCGCGTGCAAGCCCATGATGGCCCGCAACAGGGTGGTCTTCCCGGCACCGTTGCGCCCGCACAGCGTCACGATCTCTCCGGCGCCGATATGCAGGCTTACGTCTCGCACCGCGTAGGCGTCGCCATACGCCACCGACACCCGATCAACCCGCAGCATGGCCCGCCCCCAGGTACGCCTCGATGACGCGCGTATCCGCCCGTACCTGGTCGTACGAGCCTTCGGCAAGGACCGTCCCGGCGGACAGCACGGTGACCCGGTCGGCCAGCTGCGCGACCACGTTCATGTTGTGTTCCACCATGACCACGGTCCGGCCGGCCCGGATCCGGTCGATCAGCGCCACCGTCCGCGCGATGTCCTCCGTGCCCATCCCCGCCGTCGGCTCGTCCAGCAACAGCACGCTCGGTTCCAGCGCCAGGGCGAGCGCCAGTTCCAGGGCGCGCTTGCGGCCGTACGGGAGGGCTTCGGCACGCACGTCGGCGTACCCGTCGAGGTCTACGTCGGTCAGGACGGCCCGGGCCTGGTCGGTGTACCGGCGCAGCAGCTTGCCGGATCGCCAGAACCGCCATCCTAGGCCGGACTGGCTGGCCAGCGCGAGGATCAGGTGATCCATCGCGGTCACCTGCCCGAACAGGTTGGTGATCTGGAAGGATCGGGCGATGCCCAGCCGCGCCACCCGCTCCGGTGCGAGCCCGGTGATGTCGTGCTCGCCCACCGCGATCCGACCGGATGTCACCGGAAGGAACGCGCTCAGCAGGTGGAACAGGGTGGTCTTGCCGGCGCCGTTCGGTCCGACCAGTGCGTGCAGTGTGCCCGGCGCAACGTCGAGGTCCACACCGTTGACCGCGCGGAAGCCACGGAAGTCGCGGACCAGCCCGCGGGCGGTGACTCCGGGTGGCGCCATCAGCTGCCTCCGACCAAGACGAGACGTGCACCACGGTGATCCGTGGTGCACGTCACGCTATGGCCTGCTAAATACGCCTTCTATGTATGCAGACGCTACAAAGTGGAAACGTCTGGTGTGGGTTTGGCCGCCGCCGGTTCGACTGCCGCTGGTTCGACTGCCGCCGGTTCGACCGTGGTCGGTTCGGCCGCCGCTGGTTCGGCCGTGGTCGGTTCGGCCGTGGTCGGTTCGGCGTGCCGCCGCCGCGCCGTGCGCGGCAGACGGGCCAGGCCGGCCAGCCCGCCGGGGGCGAAGTAGACCAGCGCGATGAACACCGCGCCAATGATGAACTGCGGCTGCGACAGCGGATTGCGCAGCACGGCGGGCAGCGAATCCACCGCGTGCAGACCACCCACGCCGGTCAGGCGCTGGTTCAAGTACGTGTACGCGACGGCACCGAGTACCGGCCCCCACCGGCTGCCCGCGCCACCGAGGACCACCATCACCAGCAGCGACAGAGTCAGGTCCGACGCGGCCACGTGTGGTGAGGCCCCACCGACCACAAGGGCGTACACCACACCGCCGGCGCCGGCGAACGCCCCGGCTATCGTCAGCGTCACCAGCTTCACCCGGTACGGCGAGACGCCGAGCACCGCCACCCGGCGCTCGTCGTCCCGGAGCCCGGTGAGCATCCGGCCGTACGGCCCCTTATCGATGCGGTGGATGACGAAGACGGTGACCACCGCGAACGCCAGCGCGATCCAGTACAGGTTCGCCGTGTTGGCGACGCCGACCAGCGCGGCCGGCAACCGGGACCCGTCCAGTGCCAGCCCTTCCTCGCCGCCGGTGATCCCGCCCGGGTCTCTCGCCACGAGGATCGAGCCCACCTCGGCGAAGGCAAGCGTGACCATCGCGAACGCCACCCCGGCGGTCCGCAGCGCGACGCTGCCGAGCAGCACCGACAGCGCGGCGCTGCCGGCGATCGCGGCGATCGCGGCCGGCCAGAACGGCCAGTGCTGGGTGTTCACCAGCAAGGTGGCTCCGTAGGCGCCGATCGCCACGTACAGCGCGTGACCGAAGCTCAGCAGGCCGGTCCGGCCGAACAGCAGGTCGTAGCTCATCGCGAGACCGGCGAAGACCGCGCATAGCGCCAGCACCTGGAGCGTCCCCGGCGCGTTCAGGGGGTCTGGGAACAGGCCGGGCAGGCGCACTGTCGAGTATGGGATGATCGCGGCGACCACGGCCACCGCGATCGGCGCCAGCCACCGCAGCCGCCTCGCCGTCGAAACGCCCGTCATGCCAGCCTCCCAGCAAATCCTCGCGGCCGGGCCAGCAGCACGACGGCCAGCAGGGCCACCACGCAGATGTCACCCACGCTCGCGGCGTAGTAATTGACGAACTGCTGGAGCAGCCCAACAGCCAGCGCCGCGATCGCCGAACCGGTGACCGAGCCCATCCCGCCGATCACCACCACGATGATCGCGAAGATCAGCAGCGATACGCCCTGCCCGGGTGAGATCGACCCGAAGTAGGCGCCGCACAGGCCGCCGGCCAGCCCGGCCAGGGCACCGCCGATCGCGAAGACCAGGGTGAACGCGTGCCGGACGTCGACCCCGAGGGCGGCGACCATGGTGCGGTCCTCGACGCCGGCCCTGATCACCAGCCCCAGCCGGGTTGTACGCAGCATCAAGGTCAGCGCGGCAAGCACCGCCAGTGCCACGCCGATCAGGAGAAACACGACGTTCGGGACGGCGGCACCGCCAATCGACGCGGTCTGCCTCAGCCACGCCGGTCGCGGGAACAGCTTGGCATCCGGTCCCCAGGACGCTTGCAACAAAGCGACCCCGGCGATCGACAAACCGACAGTAACCAGGATCTGCTGCATCGCGCGCTGATAGATAGGCCGGATCAGGACCAGCTCCACTGCGGCACCGGTGACCGCACCGCAGGCCACGCCGAATGCCAGCGCCAGCGTGTACCCGAGCCAGCCGCCCATGGTGGTCGCGAGCCACCAGGCCGCGTAGCTGCCGACCGAGATGAACACGCCATGCGCGAAGTTCAGCACGTCGGCCAGGCCGAACACCAGTGACAAGCCGGAGGCGATCAGGAAGTACAGCGCCGACAATCCGAGGCCGGTAAAGGCCAGCAACACCACCGTACTCATCGATGCCCCTTCGACAGTCCAACCCCGAGCAACGCCTTCGCACGCTGCTCGTCACCGAGCAGATCGGCGCCCGCGCCGCGCCACACCACCTCACCGGCGGCCAGCACGACTGCCTGGTCGGCCAGCCGCCGGACCGCGGCCAGGTTCTGCTCGACCAGCAGGACCGGTACCGCGTCGGACGCCCGCCGCAAGGCCTCGACGACCTCACCGACCACCTTCGGTGCCAGCCCCTTGGTCGGCTCGTCGACCAGAAGCAGCCGGTTCGGGTTGATCAGCACCCGGGCCAGCGCCAGCATCTGCTGCTGGCCGCCGGACAGCGTCCCGGCCCGCTGGCGGGACCGCCGGCGCAGTTCAGGGAACAGCTCGAAGACCGTCTCGTAGTCCGGGTCGGCGGTACGCTCGGCCAACCGCAGGTTCTCGGCGACGGTGAGTCCCGCGAACACCCGCCGGTCCTCAGGCACATAGCCGAGGCCGGAGCTCACCAGGGCGTAGGTCATCTGCCCGAGAACCGGCCGGCCATCGAACCGGACCTGACCGGTTGCCGGAACCTCCCCGATGATGGCGCGCAGCGTGGTGGTCTTGCCCACCCCATTGCGGCCGAGCATCGCCGTGACGCCGGCTCGCGGTACGTCGAAGGTGACCGAGTGCAGAATGCTGGTTCCGTTGATCTGCACGCTCAGATTCTCGACCGAAAGCAGCGCCGGGTCGCTCACAGCGCCTCCCCCAGGTAGGCCGACTGCACCGTGGCATCGGCCATCACGGTCGCCGGATCAGCGCAGGTCAGCAACGCACCGTGGTGCATGACCGCGATCCGGTCGGCGAGATCGAGGACCACGTCGACATGGTGCTCGACCATGACGACGCTGCGCTGGTCCCGATTTGCGATGGCCCGGATGAGGGCCACCAGCCCCGGGATGTCCTCTGCCGACACCCCGGCCATCGGCTCGTCCAGCAGCAGCAGCGCCGGGTCGCAGGCCAGCATCAGGGCGATCTCAAGCTTTCGTTTGTCGCCGTGAGACAGGGCGGCGGAACTGGTTGTGGCCCGCGCGGCGAGACCGACCTCGTCGAGGATCCGATCCGCCTCGGCCGCCACCCGCCGGTCAGCGGCCGGGCTCGGCCAGGCTCGCAACGAGCCGCCACGCAGTGAGGTCACGGCGAGCCGCACGTTGTCGGCGACGGTCAGCGACCCGAAGACCGCCGATGACTGGAAGCTGCGCCCGATACCGATATGGGCGCGCCGGTGAACGGCCAGCCGGGTGATGTCCCGGCCCCGGTACGCCACCCGGCCGGACGTGGGTCGGCGCACTCCGGACAGCAGGTTCAGCAACGAGGTCTTGCCGGCGCCGTTGGGTCCGATGATGGCGACGAACTCGCCGGGGGCGATGTCGAGGCTCACCCCGTCGACGATGTGCACACCGCCGATCCGCCACGTCACGTCCTGCGCCGAAAGGATCGGTGTGACGCCGCTGGTGGGCGCGCCGGATCCGGCACGCCCACCAGCGACGGTGGTGGTGGAGTCGCTCACAATCAGCCCTTCATGGTCGCCACCGGCGGCGCGGTGTCAGCGGCGTCAACCGTCTTCACCAACGTCGCGGTCACGTCGTTGCCGCTCCCGGTGAGCTTCGCCTGGAACAGCGGCTGCAGCAGCGCGTGATCCTGGGCGCGGACGGTGAGGGTACCGAGTACCGAATCGAACTGGTAGCCCTCGAGCGCCTTGATCATCGTGTCGACGTTATCGGGGCTGGCGCTGATGGCGTGCACGATCATCTGCGCGGCCGCGAAGCCGTCCGGGTCGAACAGGTCGGTGACCCCGCCCGGAACCGACTTCTTCAGCGCCTGCTCGGCGGCGTTGTCGGTGGCTCCGTCAAAGTAGTGCGCGAGGAAGTTGACCTTGGTCCCGGCAGCACCGAGCGCGGGCCATGCCGCCCGGGTGTCCAGCCCGGTGACCACCGTCGTGGAGGACAGCACGCCCTGCTGATCGAGGGCCTGCCACATCGCGGTGGCGTTGGTCCCGGCCCAGGCCACGAACAACAGGTCGGCCTTGGCGTTCTTGGCCTGCTGGGCGAACGGGGTGAAGTCGGTGGCCGAGGCGGGAACCGCGATATTGGTGACGGTGGCGCCGGCGCCGCCGATGACCGCCTTGACCGCCGCGACGTTCGCCTGGCCGAAGGCCGAGTCCTGTGCGAACACCACGACCTTCTTGCCGGCCGGCTGACCGATGAACGACTGCGCCGTCAGCACGTCCTGGTAGGACTGACGACCGGAGCGGAACGTGTACTTGTTGATTCCGGTGAGCCCGTCGGTCGCCGCCGGGCCGGAGATGAACAGCACCTTGTTCTGCGCGGCCAGGGGAGCCACCTGTAGCGCCACGCCGGATGACGTGGGCCCGGCCAGGATCTTGTAGCCCTTGCCGATCAGCCCCTTGGCCGCGGAGACCGCGGTGGCCGGGTCACCGGCGGAGTCCGCATACGTGATGTTCAGTGTGTGACCGTTTACTTTATTGGTGCCCTTTGTGGCATAAGCCAGACCAGCCTTGAGGCCGTCGACGTATTCCTTGCCGTATGTCGCGAGCGGGCCCGTCTGCGAATAGACGATGCCGACATTGATCGGACCGCTCGCCGAGCCGGATGCCGCCTTGTCCGGGCTGCCACAGGCGCTCAGGGCAACCGCTGCCACCGCTGCCAACGAAACCATCGCGGCAACGCGTCGATGTGTTGCCAGACCCATCCATGCCTCCCAACGAGTGCCATCTGTGCGGCACACGCTAGGACCGGCCGTGGCGGGCAAGCTATGTGGCTTCCGCCCACAACCTACGGAGAAACAGTGTTGATCGCACCATCATCTGAGCGAAACAGTGCCGTTTTGCCGACACCCTTCCCCGTAACAGTGTCGATCTGGTCGTCGCCTATCTGGTCGCGGTGTCGATGGCCGGAGCCTCAACCGCTCGCCGGATCGCGTCGACGACCATCCGCGCCGGCTCAGCCCCCATCAGGATGGAGTAGTGATTGGCGTCCACGGCCGGCGCTACATCGATTGCGCCGTCGAGCACACCGGCCGCGGCGAGCCGCTCGGTGGTGTACAGGCCCGGCGTCTCGTCCAGCAAGCCGCGCGCGGCCCACAGCAGCGTCGCCGGGCACCCGATCCGCCGTGCGGCCGTTGTGACCTGCGGGTCCACGAGCGTATCCGAGCCGTCGGCACGGATCGCCTCGAGCACGCAGGACGACCTCAGCTCCGGTTCCTCACCCACCAGGTCACGCAGCAGATACTGCTCCAGCACCGGGCTCCACCAGCCGGCGAGGGCCGGGTGCGCGCGCCAGAAGTCCAGGTACGCACCGGGCGAGGCGAACGTCATTCGCAGCCGCTTCATGGCCGGTCCGATGACCGCTTCCAGAATCGTGTCGATGTCGTCGGCGGCCGGCACCGCCAGGGTGACGCCACCGTCGACCAGGACGAGTTCCCGTACCCGTTCCGGGAACATGGTCGCGGTCGTCGCGGCGACGAACGCTCCCATCGAGTGGCCGGCCAGTACGCAGGTTTCGAGGTCCAGGTGGTCCATCAGAGCCACCACGTCACGCGCGTGCTGCCGCAAACCGTACGGGCCGGGCAGGCCAGCGCTCGACGCCCGGCCCCGCAGGTCAGGAGCAATCAGGGTGACGTCACCGCCAAGTGCCTCACCGACGACCGACCAGGACATCGCGTTCGCCGTGATCCCGTGCAATGCCAGCACAACCGGTCCGCCGCCGGTCCATCGGAGCGCGCCCAGCGGCCCATCCGGCAGCGGGATCGTGATTTGCTCTACCGCACCATCGCTCATGCTCATGCTCATGCTCTTGAATCTCCCGGATTAGCAGGTGGTGCGGTCATCGCCGCCCGTCAATGATCTTTGGTTCGGTGGCGTCGCGGACGTCGTCGGTGGACACGCCCGGGGCGGTCTCGACCAGGACCAGCCCGTCGGGGGTGACATCGAGAACGGCCAGATCGGTGATGATCCGGCCGACCACGCCCCGGCCGGTGTACGGCAGGCTGCACTCGTTGACGATCTTGTAGCTGCCGTCCTTGGCGACATGTTCCATCAACACGATCACCCGGCGGGCGCCATGGACCAGATCCATCGCCCCGCCCATCCCCTTGACCATCTTGCCCGGCACCATCCAGTTAGCCAGATCCCCGGCCGCCGAGACCTGCATCGCGCCCAGCACCGCCACATCGATATGCCCACCCCGGATCATCCCGAACGACAACGCCGAATCAAAAAACGCCGCCCCCGGATTAACCGTCACCGTCTCCTTCCCAGCATTGATCAAATCCGGATCCACCCGATCCTCATCCGGATACCGGCCAGTCCCCAAAATCCCGTTCTCCGAATGCAACACCACATGCACACCCGCAGGCAGAAAACTCGGAATCAACGTCGGCAACCCAATACCAAGATTCACATACTGGCCATCCACAAGCTCCGCCGCCGCCCGCGCCGCCATCTGCTCACGCGTCAACCCCATCACGCACCCGCCGTCCGCACCGTACGCCGCTCAATCCGCTTACCGCCCACCCCAACCGGCACCACCCGCTGCACAAAAATCCCCGGCACATGCACCGAATCCGGATCCAACTCCCCCGGCTCCACCAACTCCTCCACCTCAGCGATCGTCACCCGACCCGCCATCGCACACAACGGATTGAAATTCCGCGCCGAAGCATGAAACACCAAATTCCCATGCCGATCCCCCCGCGCCGCCCGCACCAACGCGAAATCAGTAACAATCCCCTCCTCCAACACAAACTCCCGCCCACCAAACACCCGCGTCTCCTTCACCGGCGACGCCACCGCCACCGACCCATCAACCCCATACCGCCACGGCAACCCACCACCAGCCACCTGCGTACCAACCCCCGCCGGCGTATAAAACGCCGGAATACCACACCCCCCAGCCCGCAACCGCTCCGCCAACGTGCCCTGCGGCACCAACTCCACCTCCAACTCCCCCGCCAAATACTGCCGCGCGAACTCCCGGTTCTCCCCCACATACGAACCCACCGTGCGAACAATCCGGCCAGCACCCAACAAGATGCCCAAACCCCAATCATCCACACCACAATTATTCGAAACAGTCACCAAACCGCCCACACCACGCTCAAACACCGCAGCGATCAACACAGACGGAATCCCACACAACCCAAAACCACCCACCGCAAGCGACGCCCCATCCCGGACATCAGCCACAGCCTCAGCCGCGGTAGCCACCGTCTTATCCATCACTCCGCGCCTTTCATGTCATCGTTGACTCGCGAGTCATTCACCACCGATCGCCAGAACGCGCAGCACCCTCACTACGCGCCTGGAAGCTGTGCACCGCGCGAGCCGGCGACCGCGGTCGCGCCGGAAGTCTCGCGTCCAGGCCGCCGCTCGCACGGCCACGCCGGATGGCTGGACCATCCGGCATGTGGACCCCGTCCATCCGTTCTGTCGCACCGCCGGTTCCGTCGCAGCGCCCGCTACGTCGAACGGGCCGCATTGCCGTGACAGCTCGCCCGAAACGCTAGCGGTCCGCGCCGACCGGTCCCACGTGACCAGTCCACACATGCCGTGGCGAGCGAATGGCGGTGCCCGACACGGATCCGTGCCGGGCACCGCCGAGCATGCCGCGCCGCCGCCGTCAGCCGGCGATCGCCACCGGGCAGAGCGCGCGCCGGATCACCTCGTGCATCAGGGCAGACCCCCTGACCCCGTGCGGCCGGCCGATAACCACCATCTGCGCGTAGGTTGATGCCTGCACGAGGGCGTCGATGGCCGAGCCTTCCGGCGCCGTCCGCCGAGTCGGCACCCCGGGAAACTGTTCGCTCCAGCCGGCCAGTTGCTCAGCGAGCACGCGCGTGGCGTCGGCGTTGCTTCGCTGCGAACCCGCGGGCCGGGCACCGTCGGACACCCCATGCGCGGCGAGGACCGGTCCGTGCCAGGCGTGGATGGCGGTGACGCCGGTGTGTCGCAGATCCGCCTCGGCGTAGGCGAACCGGAGCGCCTCCTGGGTGTTGCTGTCGTCTCCCACGCCGACCAGCACGTTGGTCTGCGGCTCGGAGACTCCTTGCACCACCACCACGGGGACGGTCGCCGATAGCACCGCGCGCCCGACTACCGAGGTCGACCGCAGCTTCGCCACCGGGCCGCTGCGCCGGCCCACGATGAGGACCAGCGCGTCCTCGGCCGCGCGGGCCAGCGCTTCGGCGGGCGTGCCATGGACTACCAGCGGGGCGATTCGGGCTTCCGGCATCCTGGCGACCGCCCGGTCGACCGCGGCCTCGACAATCGCGTCCACCTGAGCGCGCATCGACTCGGCGTCGGCTTCGGTGAACGGCCGCTGTGCCGGCTCATCCAGGTACGGCCACGTCGACGCGTGCACGATGCGCAGGCCACAGCCCCGCGAGCACGCCTCACCGGCGGCGAAGTCGACGGCGTTCAAGCTCTCGGGAGAGCCGTCGACCCCGACCATCACGTCATGCGCAGCCATCCGCTTGCCTTCCGTTCACCTTCCACCCACCAGGCGGACACACTCCCCGACCGCAAGACTCGGGCGCGAGCACCCGGCAAGCCAGGGCCGAAAGTCCTTCAGGCGGCCGGGACTCGGCGGGCAGCGCTACGGAACCAGCACCGCCGCCCCGGTGATCCGGTCCGCGGCCAGATCGGCAAGCGCCTGGCCGGCGTCGGCGAGCGAATATGGCGTCGTGATGACTTCGATGTGGTGGCGCCCGGCGATTTCCATCAGCTCGCGGCCGTCCGATCTGGTGTTCGCCGTCACGCTCCGGACACTCCGCTCCTGGAACAGGTGCCGCTGGTAGTTGAGCACCGGGATGTCGGACAGGTGGATGCCGGCGATCGCGAGCGTGCCACCCCGGTCCAGGGCCTCCAGTGCTACCGGCACCAGCCCGCCGACCGGAGCGAAGAGGATCGCGGCGTCAAGTGGTTCCGGAGGCGCGGCATAGGCGTCACCGGCCGACACCGCGCCGAGCCGGAGCGCGAGCCGCCGCGCTTCGGGCGCGCGGGTCAGCACGTGAACCCGCGCACCGGAGGCGATCGCGATCTGTGCCGCCAGGTGCGCGGACGCACCGAATCCATAGACGCCGAGCCGGCCGCCGGGCGGCACATGTGCGCGCCGCAGAGCGCGATATCCGATGATCCCGGCGCACAGCAGCGGCGCCAGCTGCGAATCCGGGTACGCGTCCGGCAACTGGTAGGCGAAGCCGGCCGGCACCGTGGTGTAGTCGGCGTAGCCGCCGTCGTCGTCCCAACCGGTGTAGCGGGAGTCCGGGCACAGGTTTTCGGCACCACGCCGGCAGTAGATGCACCTCCCGCACGTGTGACGCAGCCACGCCACACCGACCCGCTGCCCAAGCTGGAAGCCGGTCACGTCGGCACCCCAGCCGGCGACCTCGCCCACCACCTCGTGACCAGGGACCACTGGGACGCGATGCGGTTGAAGGTCGCCCTCGACCACGTGCAGGTCAGTACGGCACACGGCGCACGCGGTCACTCGTACCAGGAGTTCGTCCGGCCCCGGGACCGGTACATCGCGTTCGGCCAGCCGCAGGGGAAAGGTAGCCGCCGGCGCCGGCGCGTGCAGTTCCCAGGCTCGCATCTACCCATGCTCTCAGGCCGCCCGGTGCCCGCGGGTGTGCACCGCGGTCGGTCCGGGCTGCCGGCTAGTCGGCGTCTCGGCCGTCCCACCTTCGCGCCACGGCGGGCACCGGCACCAGGGTCGATCGGCCCACCCCGGCATGTCGTGCGGCCACTGCCGAACGTCCCGCCGGGCGCTGCCCTCGGGCCCTATTACGGCTGGCCTCACCGGCCCAGGCTGGAGACGGACCAACTCGACACCGACCAACCCCGACACGGACCAGCGGGCACCGAACCAGGCTGCCGGAGGTGCCCGCGCGTTACCAGCACGACGGCAGGCCGATCCGGCGGAGGTGAACGCGATGGCAAGCCCTCAGTCGATGGGTTCGATATCGAAGGACGATGTGCTTGTCGGGATCGACGCTTCGCCCGCGGGCGACGCCGCGATCGACTACGCCACCGCGCAAGCGGCCCGCCTGGGAGCGAGGCTGCACCTGGTACACGCGTTCGCCTGGCCGTACCTGCACGTTCCGACCGGTGCCTCGGACGATGCCCTGCCCGGCGCCGGGCTGCGCAGCCAGGCCGAACGTACCGTCGCCGCCGGCCGGAAGCGGGCGCTGGCGGCCGCGAACCGGCTCGGTGCCGGTCATGTCGAGATCCGCACCGACCTCGTCGACGGGTTCCCGGCGCCGGTACTGATCAACGGCTCGCGCCATGCCGCGCTGGTGGTGATCGGGAACCGTGGCCTTGGCGGCTTCACCGGGCTACTGCTCGGCTCAACCGCCAGCCAGCTGATCGCCCACGCGTACTGCCCGGTCGTGGTGGTCCGTGGCCGGCCAGACCCGACCGGAGATATCACCGTCGGCGTGGACGGATCACCGGCCAGCCGGGCCGCGGTCCGGTACGCCTGCACCGAGGCCGAGCGGATGGGCTGCTCGGTGGACGCCGTCACGGTGTGGTCCCACCCCAAGCCGCATGAGCCCGGCGACATGATGACGCTGCTGTACGAACCCGCGGCGCTGGAACGCGAGTCCATCACGATGCTGCGCGACGCGGTGGCCGGCCCGGCGGCCGAGCATCCGTCGGTGACCGTGCATGAATCGGCGATACGAGGGCGCACCCGCCGAACCCTGATCGACGCCTCGACGAAGGCTCGGCTGATGGTCGTGGGGCGCCATAAGGGCGCGTTCGGAACCGTCGGCTCGGTTGCCTTGGCGCTGGCCCACCACGCGGATTGCCCGGTCGTCGTCGTACCACCGCCACGCTGACCACCGCCACGCTGACCACCGCCACGCTGACCACCACCACGCTGACCACCGCCACGCTGACCACCACCGTGCTGACCACCGCCACCATCATGGCGCGCCCCTGCGGCGGCGATGAGATCGGCCGTTATGGGCTGTCGTCCAGCGCCGCCCGGAGCACCGCCTCGTCATCCGGGCTCAGTGCGCTCACGAACCGGGTGAGGGCCTCGCTACGGTCCACACCGCTGTCGAGCACGGCCCGCATCTGCTCGGCCGTTGCTTCGGCGGCCGGCTGCACTGGTTCGTACGCCGACCGGCCCGGCGGCCCGACCCGCCGGATGCGGCCCTTCTGATGCAGGCGGGTGAGGATGGTGTGGACGGTGTTGTAGGCAAGCTGATCGGAACAGGCGGCCAGTACCTCGGTCGCCGTCATCGGGCCGATCGCTGCCCACAGAATGGCGAGCACCTCGCCTTCGAGCGCTCCGGCCCGCTTCCGGCTGTGGCCCGATGGCCGTCCTGGCATGGTCGCCTCCATACGTCGTGCCCGGCCGCGGTCGTGATCGGCTCACCGTACCGCGCGGTCCGGCTGGGCAGCGCCGCCCGCGACCAGCCCGGCGGGCCTGCCGACCGTCGAGCGATCAAGCCCTACAGCGTGTAGTGTTACGCCATCGCCACGTCGATCGGAAGGGCACTGTGTGATCATTACCGGTGGCGGCCCTGAAGGGGAGTAAGCCGTGCTTGCTGGCAACGGCACGATGGTGCTGCTAAATCCACTCGATCCGAGGTCGCTGCTGCAGGCGTTCGGCATCCTCGGCGTCGGGTTCGCGCTATTCGCCGAGACGGGATTGCTGGTCGGCTTCTTCCTGCCCGGCGACTCGTTGCTGTTCCTCGCCGGTATCGCCGCGTCCGCGGTCGCCGGAGACCTGGTCGGTGTCCAGCTGAGCCTGCCGGCGCTGCTCGTGGTCGCCCCGATCGCGGCGGTCGCCGGCGCCCAGCTCGGTCACTATCTGGGCGCCCGGTTCGGCCGCCGGCTGTTTGCGCGGCCGGACTCACGGCTGTTCAAAGCCGAGTACGTCGACCGCGCCGAGGACTACTTCCAGCGGTACGGCCCGGCGAAGGCGGTGGTCCTCGCGCGCTTCATCCCGATCGTCCGGACGTTCGGGAATCCGGTTGCCGGCGTGCTCCGGATGCCCGGCCGCCGGTTCCTGCTGTGGAACATCGTCGGTGCCGCGGCTTGGACGGAATCGATCCTGCTGGTCGGCTACTTCCTGGCCGGGAGCCTGCGGAACCGGCTCGGCGCCGCCAACATCGACAAGTATCTGCTGCCCGCTGTCGCCGTCGTGGTGGCGATCTCGCTGCTCCCGATCGCGATCGGCACGTGGCGCGAACGTCGCCGGAAGGCGACGCCGGCGCGGCCGGCCACCAGCCCTCATGGTCCGGGTCAGAATGCGCGCGACGGCGCCGAGTGAGACCGCGGTGCCGGTCCGTAACGTAGAGCGTCTGTAGGTAAGCCGCGCTGGGCAGCCCTCGGCGCGGCGCCGGCGGCCCAGTCGGAATGCCGAGCGAATCACATCCTGCGGTAGCGCGCCTGGAAGAAGCTGTAGATTCCGAAAGCGGCGAAGCCGATCGCGATGATCGCCAGCAGAAACGTGCCGAAGCGATGTTCAGCGAGGGTACGCAAGGCTCCGTCCAGTCCCCGGGATCGCGCGGCGTTGTCCGACACGGCGGCGTCGAACAGCAACGTGCCCGCGATGCCGAAGGCGAGACCGCGGCCGACGTATCCGACCTGGCCAAGCGCGATGATGCCGCGGCGGGTCTCTCGCTGTACGCGATTGAGGCTCAGCTTCGACGCGAACTTCTTGCTTAGCCCGTACCAGATCATGCCCAGGCAGATCGCCACCACGATGCCGCCCGCCACGGCGACCAAGAGCCGCCCGGCCGGCTCGGCCAGCACGCCGGAAGTCGCCTTCTGCTGCGACGCCGCGCTGGACGTGGACGGGTTATGGAGCACCTGAATGTCGGTCCACAGCAGGATCCCGTAGATGGCCACGCGGCCAAGCGAAGTCACCCGTTCCGCGACCCGGCGCCGACCTCGGTATTCACGATGTCCGACGCATGCCAGCAGCAGCTGCCACAGCGCCATCGCTGCCAGGCCAACCGCAATGATCAACAGCAATGCGCGGCCAAGCGGCTGCTGCCCCAGAAGCCGGAAGGCACCGGACTGATCGGCATGGTCGCGGTAATTCCCGGTTGCGATCTGCACCGCCAGCCACGCGATCGCGAGGTGCAGCAGAGCATAACCGACGAACCCGATCCGGGTCAGCGCCTCCAAACCGCCGCTGCGACGTGCCCGGCTGGCGGTTCTCCGTGCCCGCGCGGTACTGGTCATGCGGCCTTCGCCTCAGTGTCATCGCCTGTCATGCCGCGACCAATTCCCGCTGTGCATGAGCGCCAAACCCGAGCGGTACCAGGGCGGCACGCCCGATCCGGCTGACCGACAGACGGGTCACCCCGGCTCCTGAGTGCATGAACCGCCGGAATCCGGGTAGGCATCGGATAGCGGTGCCGGACACGAACGCCGGCGCGTGCGAAGAGGGCGAAGCGCGACGACATATCGCGGCGCGGGTTTCACGCGATAAGGAAGGAACCGCGATGACGCAACCGGCCAGTCAGGCACCAGGACTCGCATCGGACCAGCCACCCCGTCATTCAGCCCGCCGCGGCGTCCGGATGAGCACGCTGCTCAGCACGTGCGTCATCGTCGCCGTCGTGGCGGCGGCCGCGACCTTCGGTGGAGTCGAGGCGTTCGGCGGCACCGGTACGCCCGTCTCGTCGAGCAATACCGCCCGTGCCACCGGCTCCGGCTGGACGGCCGTCGCGGCCAAGGTGGAGCCGAGCGTGGTGGCCGTACGGGTACGAAGCGCCAGCGGCTCCGGCGACCTCGGTTCCGGCGTGATCCTGGACGCGAAGGGTGATGTCCTCACGAACAACCATGTGGTCGCGGCCGCCGCCGGCGGTGGGTCGGTGCAGATCGCACTCTCCGACGGACGGATCTACCAGGCATCCGAAGTTGGCGCCGATCCGACCACCGATCTCGCGGTCATCAAGCTGAGCGCCACCGTTTCCGGACTGTCACCGGCCACCTTCGGCGATTCATCCTCGGTGAAGGTCGGCCAGCCGGTCATGGCGATCGGCAACCCGCTCGGCCTGACCGACACCGTCACGACCGGGATCGTCAGTGCGCTGAACCGCCCGGTGACCACCAGCGCCGCCCAGACCCCGCAAGGTGCCGGACAGCCGAGCGGTGCCGCGTCGACGAAGGTGATCACCAGCGCGATCCAGACCGATGCCGCGATCAATCCCGGCAACAGCGGCGGCGCGCTGGTCGACGCGGGTGGCGATGTCGTCGGCATCACGTCGTCGATCGCGTCCCTGGACGTATCCGGATCCGGCCAGAGCGGCAGCATCGGCCTTGGCTTCGCGATCCCGTCCGACGAGGCCCGCACCGTCGCGAACCAGCTCATCTCCACCGGATCGGTGCAGCACGCGTTCCTCGGCGTGACCATCGGCGATGGGGTGACGCAGGTCAGCGGCGCGCATCGCCAGGCAGCCATCATCAGGTCGGTGAGCCCGGGAACCCCGGCCGCGAACGCCGGCCTGCGGGCAAACGACGCCATCGTCGCGCTGAACGGCAAGCCGCTCGACGGCGCGGACGCGCTGGTCGCCCAGATCCGGGGTCTGCCACCCGGAACCGCCGTCACGCTCAGCGTGGTACGCGGCGGAAAGCAGATGCCGGTGAAGGTCACGCTGGCCACGCGTACCGGAGGATGAGGCCCTCATGCCTCCGGGCTGGCTCGTCATCGTGTCATGGATCGCGGTGGGCAGTGCCGCGGCCTGCGCCGCATGGGTACTGATCGACACGTACGTCGCCCGATACCGGCAGCGGATGCCGGTGATGGAAGCGGTCTGGCCGGTCAACGCGCTGTACCTGGGCCCGGGAGCGGTATGGGCGTACCTGAAATGGGGTCGCCCGAACACCACCAGGTGGACCCGGGAGCACGGCGATCCGCCCGGCAAGCCCAGGTGGGCGGTCACGACGGTGGGCGTCATGCATTGCGGTGCCGGCTGCACTCTCGGAGACATCATCGCCGAGACGGCCATCTTCACGCTGGCGATCACCCTGGCTGGGCAAGCGCTGTGGGCCGAATACATCGGTGATTACACGCTGGCCCTGGCTCTCGGCATCGTGTTCCAGTACTTCGCAATCGCGCCGATGCGCGGCCTGTCCCTGCGCAAGGGCCTGGTGCAGGCCGCCAAGGCAGATTTCCTTTCGCTTTCCGCCTTCGAGGTGGGCCTGTTCGGGTGGATGGCCCTGATGGCGTTCGTCTTCTTCCCTTCGCCCGGGCTGCATCCGGACAGCCCGGTGTACTGGTTCGGTATGCAGATCAGCATGGCCGCGGGCTTCCTCACCGCGTATCCGGTCAACGCCTGGCTGATCCGGCGGGGCATCAAGGAAGCGATGTGAGCCGGCCCGCGGCACCGGCGTTCGGCACTTGATTGTGCCCGCCCGCAAGACATGGCAAGGTGTGGCTGCCGAACGGATTCCCGGGCTGGGCCGATCCGCGGTTCGCCGGGAAGGGGAAGCTCAGTGCCGCTCGTCCTGCTCCGCATGATGCGGGCGGTGTTGATCCGGCGCAATCTGGCGCTCCCGGTTCTCATTGTGGGTTTCGTCTTCATCACCAGCTGGCCACTGATGTGGCTGGCCGAACCGGCCGGGTCGCCGCTGGTCCGCCCGGACGTCTTCTGGTGGTGGTTCATGGTCACCTGCTCGACCGTGGGCTACGGCGACTACTTCCCGACAACCACCGGCGGCCATCTCGTCGGCCTGTACGTGATCATCGGCGGCATCGCCACGCTGACCGCCGTCTTCGCGCAGATCGCACTCACCATCGAACGCACCAAGGGACGGCGGATGAACGGCAACATGACCATCGAGCACTCCGGTCACGTCGTGGTTCTCGGATACAGCCCGGGCCGTAGCGAGCGGCTGGTCGACGAGCTGCTCGCCGACGGCGGCCGACGGGTCGTGCTGGCGACGTGGGAGGACGTGACCGAGCATCCGATGCCGGAGACGCCGATTGACTTCGTTCGGGGCGACCTCACCGACGGCAAGCTGCTGCGCCGGGCCGGGGTACACCGGGCCCACAGCGTGCTCGTCGACGTGCGGGACGACAACGAGGCACTGACCGTGTGCCTCACCGTCGGTCATATCGCGCCGAAGACCCTGCTAATTGTCGGGCTTCGTGACCTGTCCCGGGCCACGCATGTCCGCTACGTCCGGCCAGAGGCCCGCTGTGTGCAGTGGCACAACCCGCGCATGATGACCGAGGAGCTGCAGTCGCCGGGTATCGCCGATGTGTATACCGAGCTGATGACCCACGGCGGCGGCAACACGTATTCGGTCGTGATCCCGGCAACGGTACCGACGACGTCGTTCGGCGAATGGCAGACGCGGCTGGGCCGGCGCCATGACGCCACCGTGATCGCCGCCCGCACGCCGGACGCCCTCCTCGTCGGTCCTCGGTGGAACGACGAGATCCCGGGCGGCTCCATCCTGTACTACGTCAGCCACCAGCGGCTGTCTCCCGACGACGTGCTCGGAACCGTGCGCGCGGCGGTCGCCTGACATCCCTGGCCCTCACCCGCCCGGTCAGCCTCGGCCAGGCCCACGCCCGGCCGGGTTAAGTGCCCGCTGCCACTCAACCCGGCCGGGCGGCCGGTCATGTCACGCCGCCCGCTCACGCACCACCCGGGCGATGTCCAGACGCCGGACCGCGCGCATCGCCGGCCACTGCGAGAGCGCCGCTGCCGCCAGCAGACCGGCCACCGCCGCCGGCAGCGACCACCAGCCCAGCTGCAGATCGAACTGGAACAGATCGCTGGAGAACGAGGCCAGCAGCGCCCTGGCAGCGATCACGCCGGCAACCAGGCCGAAAGGTACTCCGAGGGCGGTCGCGAGCAGATTCTCGGTGGCCAGCGTGCTGGCCACCCGGCGTAGCGGAACACCTGCGGTTCGCAGCGTGGCAAGCTCGTTCGTCCGCTCCACCACGTTCACCGCCATCGTCACGTAGATGACCGCGAACGCCAGGATCGCCCCGAGCAGGATCATGATTCCGATGAATGCCCAGAACAGACCGAGGTATTGCTCGATGGAACCGGTCACCGCGTGCGAGTCGGCGTATGCCACCACCGGCCCCATCTGGGTGATCCGCTGCCGCATGTCGTCCCGGTTCACACCGCCATCGAACTTGACCAGGTAGGTGGCCGTTCCAGTAGACGAAACGATCTGGCCGGCCACGGCATTGGTGGCGTAGATGGTGGTTCCCAGCGGCTCGTTCAGCAGCCCCTCGATGCGTACCGGGACCGGTCCGGCAGCACCCGCGATCGTGATGGTGTCGCCCACGCTCGCGTGCAGCTTCCCGGCAAGTGCCGCACCGGCCAGCACGCCGGTGTCCGGCAATGACCTCCACTGGCCGGACTCGGCGCGGAAACCATGCATCGCCGTGTCCGGCTCGTATCCGGTCAGGGTGGTGGTGTAGCTGTGTCCATCATGGATGGCGGTGACCAGCCCACCATAGCTGGGCTCGACCACGCTCACGCCATTGATCGCGGCGAGGCGCGCCGGCATATCCGTCGCGGTAGCGTCCGTCACGACCGTGGCGTCCTGCCGCTGAATCTCGGTGAACTGCACGTGCAACGCAGCGGACATGCTGGTCAGCATCCCTACCGACGCGAGCACGAGCACCAGCGCCAAGACCGTGCCGAGCATGGTGGCGCCGGTGCGGCGACGGCTGCGGAACACGTCCCGCAGCGCCATCCGGCCGGCCACCGGCAGGCCGGTCAGGCGTGCGACGAACCGGCTCCACGCGCCAGGTGGGCGGCCCACCGTCATGTTCCGCATCGCCTCGGCCGGGCCGGTACGGGCGGCGATCACCGCCGGTGCCAGCGCCCCCAGGACCCCGACAGCCGCGCCGAAGACCAGACCGATCGCGGCCAGGTCCAGGTGGCGAGCAACGATGGTGTCCGGGATGCCAAGCTCTCCGGTATACGCTCGCGTGACGCCGCTGGTGGCGAGCACGCCCAGCACGACTCCCACGACGCTGCCAAGGACGCCGATCAGCAGGCCTTGCAGCAGGTAGTGCCGGATCAGTGGTCCGCGCCGGGCGCCGGAGGCCATGAGCGTGCCGATAATCGGCCGCTCGGCCAGGACCCGGCGAGCCAGCAGCACGTAGGCGGCTACCGCGGCCGCGCTGAGGAACAGCAGCGGGAAGGCGACCGACATCTCGTTGAAGCCGGCCAGGTCCTCGCCGAGGGCGGCGTTCGACGCCTGTTCGGCCCGGGTGGTCACGTCCAGAGCCCCAGCGGTACGCATGGCCGAGGCGAGCGTGCCGTCGCCGGCACCCGGCCCTCCGACCGCGAGCACCTGGTTGGGTCCGGTCCCGAACCACTGCCGGACGGTGGCTTCCGGGGCGAACAGGACCGCGAACGCGTGCGGATCGCCCAGCACATCCTGCCGGCTGCGTGCGGGCCAGAGGTATTCGGCGGACACCACCACGCCGCTCACCGTGACGGTGTGCCAGGTGCCGTCGGCGAAGACCTGCAACCGGTCCCCCACACCGAGACCGAACGTGTCGGCGGCGTGCCGCTCGACCAGCACACCGTCCGGCGTGGACGGACTCAGGTAGGTGCCTTCGCCCACGTCCACGTCATCGACGGCGGGCCGGCCGGCGGCCGGCATACCGACCACACGGCCGACGAGCTTCGTGCCGTCGATCAGCATCGGGGGGTCTACCTGGGTTCGAGTGGCCACCGCCGTGGCCCCGGCGGCCCGGGCCGCGTCAGCCACCTGCGCGGCGTCGCCACCGGTGGCCACCACGTCACTGAAGTGCAGCCGGTCGTAGGTGTGCGCGTACGAGCCACTCAGGTTGCGGAACGCGCCGGCACTGGCGATGTAGAGGGTGACGCCCAGCATGATGGTGATCGCCACGGCGATCACCTGGCCGCGCTGTCGGCGCAGGTCGCGGAGGGCTTTCTTGGTCGTGGCCTTCATCCCGGTCACCACGTCACGTCGTGTGCGTCGGCCGGGTTGTCATTGTGGCGAACTGAGGTGATCCGGCCGTCGACGACCGTGACCACCCGGTCGGCGATCTGTGCCACCGAGGCATTGTGGGTGACGATCACGACCGTCCGGCCGGACCGGTGCAGGGACTGGAGCAGCTCCAGAATCTGCCGGCCGGTCGCCAGATCCAGCGCACCGGTCGGCTCGTCGGCGAGCAGGATGTCCGGATCGGTGGCGAGCGCGCGGGCCAGCGCCACCCGCTGCTGCTGGCCGCCGGACAGCTGGGCCGGGAAGTTGTTCATCCGGTCGGCCAGGCCCACATCCGCCAGCAGCGCGGACGCCCGCTTGGTGTCGCCGCGACCGGTCAGCTCGACGATCACCTCGACGTTCTCCCGGGCGGTCAGGGTCGGAATCAGGTTGAAGAACTGAAACACGAAACCGACGTGGTCGCGGCGGAAGTCGGACAGCGACGCCGGCGCCCGGCCGGACAAGTCTTCGCCGGCCACCTCGACGGTGCCATCGGTAGCGGCTTCGATTCCGCCGATGATGTTGATCAGGGTGGTCTTCCCGGATCCGCTCGGACCCAGAACCACCACCAGCTCGCCCGGCGCGATCTCCAGGTCGACACCGCGCAGTGCATGCACGGCCGCGTCGCCGGACCCGTACACCTTGGTGACGCCGCGCAGCGTCAGCCCGCGCCGTGCCGCCACGGCGCTATCTGTTCCCGTTGTCATCAGCCCTCCGAAGTGAAGACCCCTTCGGCGTACGCGGCGACCACGTCGGCGGCCCAGCGCCGGATACCGTCATCACTCAGCGGATCAATGCCGAGGACGTCGGTCAAGTGGTCGCGGAGCAATACCACCGCGAGATCGTTGATCATCAAAAACGCGGCCCGGACGGCCGGGTCGTCCGACGGCCGCATCATGCCGGCCTGCGTGAACTGGGCCGTCATCGCGACGCTCAGCTCGTACCACCGGCGGAACAGATCGCGGCCGACCGGATCGCCGGACAGCAGCAACCGCTTCAGGTACGCCGGAACCGGCGAGTCCGGCGGCAGGTACGCCAGAAGCAACTCGGCGAAGCTCGCCGCCGCCTGCGGCACGCTCCCGCCGAACGCCTCCGGATCATCGACAGCGGCGGCGAGCATGCCCTCGAAGGCCTCCGAGACGTAGGCGTCCACGGCTTCCCGCAGCCCCTGTTTCGAGCCGTAGTGGTGGACCACGAGGCCGGGCGAGACGCCGGCCGCGGCCGCGATCTCCCGGATCGTCACCGCGTCCGGCCCCTGCTCGGCGAAGAGCGCCAGGGCACGGTCGCGGATCAGGGCTCGTGCGGTGATGTCGCGTTCGCTAAACATCGGTTCCGCCACTTAAACACGGGTTCAAAGCATTGAACACCCGTTTAATGTACGTGGCGGCCGCCATCCACGCAAGGTCAATTTCTCCGCTGATCGTGAGCGCCCCTGGTTCCGCGTACGGGCGGGCCAGGACCGGAAAGTCTGGTGTCAGCCGGACCAGGCCGGCATGTTCGGGCTCAGCCCGACCAGATCGGCAAGCTCACGATGAACTCGGCGCCGCCGCCCTCGGCATTACGCGCGGTGATCTCGCCTCGATGAGCCACTATCACCTCGCGAACCAGGGCGAGACCGAGCCCGTACCGCCGGCCGGCGCCGTGGCTGCCCCGGGCGAACCGTTCGAACACCGAATCCGGATCGACATCGGTGAAGCCCACGCCATGATCGCGCACGGACAGCTGGACAAACGAACCACCACCGGCCCGGCGGACCGTCACCAGAATCGCTCCGCCCGTGGCCGAATGGCCGATCGCGTTGTCGATCAGCGAGTTGATAACTCTCCGCAGCGCCGTCGGCTCACCCGGCACCAGATGCGGGCCATCGTTGGACTCGACGTCGATGGTCAGCTCGCGCTCGGCCGCGCGTACCTGCTCCGCGTCGACGGCGGCGCGGGCCAACTCCGCCATGTCCACCGGCCGCATGTGCTGTGGCTCGGCTTGAAGCTGCGCGGACATCAGCAGTTCCTCGACGATCTCGCCAAGCTGCCGGGTGCTGTGCACCAGCCGCTCGGCATCGGCGACGATCGGCTCCGGCATCGACGACGCGTGCAGCTCCCTCAGCAGCAGCTGAGCGCGCGTATGCGCCTGGGTCAGCGGGGTTCGCAGCTCGTGACTCGCGTCCGCGACGAACCGCTGCTGGCGTGCGATGGCCAGTCCCAGCGGCGCCACCGCCCGGCTCGCGATCAGCCGGCCGACAAGGAATGCCAGCACCACGCCGCACAGGGCGGCGACGACCAACCCGGTGAACAACCGGGTCCGCTCCCGCTTGAGTTCGGTCAGGTCGTACGCCACCTGTACCACGGATTCGTCACGGCGACCGGTTCGCAGCCGGTACTCGCGCCCGTTCCGATTGGCGTCGCCCATCTCGGTCGGGCCGCCGGCGGCCACCCGAGCGAACGCGGCCGGATCCAGAGGTCCGGACGTCAGCTGCGGAGAGGAGCTGACGTGCCCCTCGTGCCTCTGGTAGACCAGGATGCCGGCCGGCGGGTCGGTGACCGCGTCGGCGTCGGCGAGCACCTGGCGGAGCGTACGGTTGACCGCGATGTCCTGGCTACGCGTCACGAAGATGGCGGCCACCCCGCACAGCAGCAGCATCGACATGGCCACCAGCGCCGTGCTCTGCCAGACGATCCGACGGGCACTGCGGCCGACCAGGACACGGTGTGGCGCGGTCACATCCGCCCGATCCGGTAACCCAGTCCGCGCACCGTCGTGACCGCACCGGAGCCAAGCTTGCGCCGGAGATAGTGGACGTACGTGTCAACGATCGAGTCGGATTCGGCCGAGTCGAACACCCGGGTCTTCAACTCGTCCCGGCTGAACACCCGGTTCGGCTGCGCGGCCAGCACTCGCAGCAGCGCGGTTTCCCGGCCGGACAGCTCAACCTCGATCCCGGACCGCGCGACGGTCCGCTTGGCCACGTCGAGCATGCCGGCACCGATCTGCACCGACGTCTGCTTCGACTGCTGCCGGCGCAGCAAGGCCCGGATGCGGGCCAGCAACTCGTCCACCTCGAACGGCTTGACCACGTAGTCCTCCGCACCGGCGTCGAGGCCGGCCACCACGTCGGCGGTCGAGCCGTACGCCGTAAGGACCAGCATCGGCACGTCCACACCCTGCCGGCGAAGGCGCCGGATCAGGTCTAGGCCCTCGATGGCGGGTAGCCCGCGGTCGATCACCAGCACGTCGTAGCTGGTGGTCATCGCCCGGTGCAGCCCGGCCTGCCCGTCGGCGGCCAGATCGACCGCGTACCCCGCCGTGACCAGTAGCCGGTGCAGCATCTCACGCAACTCCCGGTCGTCCTCGACGACGAGAAGCCGGTGCTTGCGGGCTTCGCTTTCAATCACGGCGTTCCTAATGACCGAAGTGCGCTGCGTCGAGCGCGGACTGCAACGATTCACGGTAACCGCCACTGGTCACGGTCGCTCCCGACACCCCGTCGATATTGGCGCTCTGCGCCTGCAGCGCCTGCTGACGCAGGCGTGGCAGAGCGTACGCGTTGATCGCCCGGTCCATGCCGCTGCCGGTCGGGTAGATCAGGGTGCGCACATCGACGATCTTGCCGCCGGTGATGTGTACCTGCACCTGTACCGGTCCCCACATGGTCTGCGCCACGGTCCCGTTGACGACCTCGTCCCCGGTGGCCCGCTGCCCGGCGCCCGCACCGGGAGCCCCGGACGACGTCTGCCCCGGCACCACCCCCGGTGCCTGCGGCGCGACCACACCGGCCACCCTCACACCGGCGCCGGGGCCTTCGGTGCTGGTCCGGTAGCTGAACAACAGGACCACAGCGGCCACGGTGGAGCCGAACCAGATCACCACACGACGCATCCATGCCTCCGCTCTCGTGGGCCGTTACCGTCGATCGCCTCTCACCTCTGGCTACGGCGTCGGCTGCCACTCGCCGCCGGTGGTGTCACCAGCTAAACCGTTCCAGGTAAATGTGCTCGGCCGGTACCCCGGCGTCGCCGAGCGCTCGCACCACAGATTCCATCCACGGTTGCGGCCCGCAGACGAATACATCGTTGCGCTTGATGTCCGGCACCATGTTGCGCAGCGTTCCGCGACGATTCGGGACCGAGGCCGGCAACCATGAGCCGCCCGGCCCGCGCGGGCCGGCCAGGTAATGGGTACGGACACCACGGGCCTTGGCGAGCGCCTCGATCTCGGTGGCGAAGGTGAAGTCTTCGGTTCCGCTGGCCCGGTAGATCAACGTCGCGTGGCCGGGCAGGTAGTACTCCGCCTCCAGAAGGGCCCGCAGTGGCGTGATCCCGATTCCGCAGGCGATCATCGTGACCCGGTGCCATCGCCGGTTCTCGCCGGTCAGGCGCCCGTACGGACCTTCGATCAGAACCCGGGTGCCGGGGCGCAGCCGGCTAACCTCCCGGCTGCCGTCGCCAAAGTCCTTGACCGTGATCCGCAGCAGGTCCGGTCGCGGAGCCGCCGACAGCGAGTAGGGGTGCGCGCGGGTCCAGCCGGACCGGGTCAGGAACCGCCAGTTGAAGAACTGACCGGCCTGCACGTTCATCTGATCCAGCCAGCGGCCCTCCACGTAGACCGACGTCACGCCCGGGGTCTCCGGAACGACGGCGGAGACCCGCAGAGCGTGGTGCCCGCTGCGCCACAGCGGTATGCCGATCCGGCACACCACCACCGTCGCGGCGGTCGCCAGATACGCCGCCCACCAGTACGCCCGCGCCACCGGCGAGACCAGGAAATCGGCACCGGTCCACAGCTCATGCGGCAGCGCGAGGGCCACACCGAGATAGGCGTACAGGTGAAGCAGGTGCCAGGACTCGTAGCGCAACCGGCGGCGTGCCATCCGCACCGATGTCACCGCCACGATCACCAGCGCCGCCGTGGCCGCGGCGGCCAGCAGCATTCCGGGGTAAGCGGCGACCAGATGCCAGGCCTCCGGGATCAGCCAGCGGTGATCGACGCCGACATATCCGGCGGTGATCGTGATGACGTGGAAGAGGACGAGGTTGACCGAGGTGAAGCCGACGAGCCGGTGGTAACGCGCCAGCAGGTCCTGCCCGAACGCACCCTCGACCCAGCCGATCCGGGCCATCAGCAGCACCTGGATCAGCAGCAGCTGGGCACCCAGCAGCCCGGACAGGCGGCCCAGCGACAGCAGCGCATCCATGCCACTGACGGCGAGAATGCTCAGCCCGCCGCCTCGCAGCCACAGAAATGTCACGATAACGAGAGAGGCGGTCGCGAACGCGGTGGCCCACCGGCGGCGTCGCTCCGCGCGCACCGGGCCGGCCCAGACCATCGGCGTAGCGGGTCGCCCGCGGGTCGACATCGCCATCGTCCCCGAGACCTCCGCAGGTAACCGTAACGATCAAGCCATGGCATCGGCCATGCCCGAGCGGTGCGAACCGCCTCTCGAATATGTCGGAGCATTCTCAACAGGTTCTAAGAGCCCACCGGCGAGCCGTTCCGGGAGCGCCGGTCGGCTCGAGGCCGGACGGCCGGCCGGATCAGCCGAACGGACTCGGTCGCGGCGGCCCTGATCAGGGCGTGGGCACCGATCATGGCGCGGCCGTCGATCGGGGCGCCGGCATCAGTCAGTCAGCATCAGTCGGTCAGCACCAGTCAGTACGCGGGCATCTGTCCGTCGGGAACTTCGATAGCGGGCACCGTCGGGAAGCCATCGGACCGGAACGCCTGCGCGTCCTCGGTCACCACCGCCGCCTCGTACCCGCTCAGGCTCGCGAGCCAGTCCAGGCCGGGCCGGCCCATCGCGACCGCCGCGGTGGCATACGCGTCGGCGGCACCGAGATCGGGACCGGTGACCGTCACCGACCGCAGGGTCGCGGCCGGCCGGCCGCTGAACGGGTCGAGCACGTGCTGGCCACGCTCGTAGGTTCCAGACGTGGCGATCGCCAGGTCGGTGCCGGCCACCACCCACGCCACCTTCCGCTGCTGCCACGGGTGGGCGATGCCGATCCGCCACGGTGACCCGTCAGGCCCGTGACCGCGTACCCGTACATCGCCGCCGGCGTTGATGAAGTGGTTGGGGAGACCGGCCTCGGCCAACCGATCCGAGGCCACCTGCACCGACCAGCCCTTGACGAAGCCGGACGGGTCCAGGCTTCCGGTCGCGTACGCGTCGAAGTAGCCATTGGTCCGCGCACGCAGGTCCTCGCAGCGGTTCAGCACGGTGCGCATCACCTCGGACACCTCGGCCACCTCGCCCCGGCGCAGCCGGGACACCTCGCTGTCGTCCCGATACGTGCTGAACTGTCGATCCACCGACTCGAACCAGACGAACGCGGCCGACACCGCGCCGGCGGCCGGGCCGGGCGGTTCCGGGGCGAGCACCTCGATCGTGATCGCTGTGCCCATGATCATTTCAACCCGGCGCATGGCACCCCCAGCGGTAACGCTATCCGTTCGCGGTCTTCAGCACCGCCGTCAGCGCCGCCTTGTACGCCTGCGAGGTGTAGGTGGCGCCGCTGACCGTGGCGATGCTTGCGCTCTGCGCCGACAGCGCCTCGGTGGTCAGTTTCGGGCAGGCGCTGTGATAGCAGTTCGTCTCGCCGCCGTTCTCGCTCGCCGCGATCTTAGTGATCTTGTTACCGGAGATGGTCACGGTCATCGACAGGGTGCCGTAGCGGCCGCTGCGCACCGGCGCCTGGGCGGAGTAGGTGCCGTCCTTCGGACCGGACGGGGCCTTCGTCGCGGTCGGCTTCGGGGTTGCGGTGGCGGTCGGCTGGGCGGTGGGCTGGGCGGTCGGTTTGGCGGTGGTCTTGGCCGTTGATTTCGGGGTCGACTTCGCACCCGACGATGGCTTCCCGGCCGAGCCGCCGGATGCCTTGCCGGGAGTACTCGCCGCGCTCGGGGCCGGCGCTGGGCCCGCACCGTCACCGCCGGAGACGGTCACCGCCGAGGTCCCGACGTCATCGGCGCCGAGATCCATCCCACCATTTCCGACCTTCGCACCGACCATAAGAGCGGTGCCGGTCATGGTGCCGAGGATGACTGCCGTGACACGACGCATGGCTGCATAACTCCATTCGATTGGGGTCGGGTGTCGGGCTGACAGGTTTGCCGGTGGTGCCGATCGGACGGTCGCCGGGCCGACCGGCGATGAGAAAGGCGCCTAGAACTCGAACGGGTCCAGGTGAATCTGCCGTTTGGGTACCCGTAGCCGGCGCAGGGCGGTCAGCGACGCGTCGATGAGTCCCGACGGCCCGCACAGGTAGACGTCACGCTGTCGGATGTCAGGAGCCAGCTCGCGCATTCCCTTGACCGAGAACGCCCGCTTCGGGCCGTCGTCGTCGCGCCGGCCGAGCACGTACCACAGGGTGGCTCGACGTTGCTGGGCCAGCCACTCCAACTCGTCGCGGAAGATCACTTCTTCGATCGACCTGGCCCGGTACAGCACGATGGTCTGCGCGGGGAGTTCCTCCAGCAGCGCCCGGATCGGCGCGATGCCGCTACCGCCGGCGATCAGCAAGGCCGCTGGGCGGCGCCGCTGCTCGGCGGTGAAGATCCCCCACGGTCCCTCGGCGAATACCCGCACTCCCGGCCGCAGCCGGGCCAGATCGCCGGTGTGGTCGCCGACCACTTTGACGGTCAGCCGCAGCCACCGGCCGTTTGGCGCCGCCGACAGCGAGAACGGGTGCGCCTGCCACCAGCAGCCCTTGGCCATGAACCGCCACCGGAAGTACTGGCCGGCCCGGGCATCGAGATCCTCGATCCGGCGGCCGCCGATATAGATCGACACCATGTCGCCGGATTCCGGCACCACCTCGACGACCCGCAGGCGGTGCCGGCCGTTGAGGGTCAACGGCCAGATGATCCGTCCCCAGGCCAGGCAGGCCAGCACGAATACGTACAACCCCGCCCAGTACCAATACCCGAACCCACCCTTGGACAATTCCTGGCCGTCGGCGAATTGATGCCCATAACTCCACAGCAACACCAGATAGCTGAGCAGGTGCAGGTAGTACCAGACTTCGTAGGGCAACCGCCGTTTAATCGACCGAATAGCCATCACGGCGATGGCGACCAGCAGACCGGTGGCCACGTAGGCACTGATCATGTCCTCGTAGTTGCTCCAGAGGTTACCGGTCTGGGCGAACACGGAAACGCCGCGATCGGCGGCGTAGCCGAAGCTGATCAGGCCGACGTGCGCCAGGACCAGAACCAGCACGGCAGCGCCGAGCCTGCGATGCCAGGTGAGCAGGTCGTGAGCGCCGACCCAGCGTTCCAGCCAGCCGGCCCGGCTCATAACCAGGAACTGGCCGAGCATCAGGAATCCGGCCACCATCCCGGTCACTCGCCCGGAGGCGATGAGGATTGCCGCGGTGCCGTTGAGCGAGCCGTGCGGGGTGTCCAGCCACCACATCTCGACCGAGACCACCAGCATGAACCAGAACACGATCCTCAGGTACAGCCCAGCGCCACGGCTCGCTCGGCGCGGCACGATCGGGCGGTAACCCCAGTCTCCGACGTATTCGTGATGCAGCGCGGCCGGCGCGATTGCCGGCGGCGGATCCGCGAGCGGTGGCAGGTCCGGATGCTCCGGAAGGCGCGCCCGGGGGATCGTGCCGGTCGCGGTGACCACTCGGTCCGGCGGCGGGGCATGCCAGCCGGCCGGTGGCTCGGTCAGCCGCTCTGGCGGCGGAGTGCCTTGAACTCGGGGTTGCATGGGGGGAAACGGCTCCCGTCGTCGAGTCTGCGGGGTCGATCGTGGACGGCCCGTCTCAGAGCTTTCTAAGACGAATAGCCCAGCCGGATCAGACCGAACGAGCGAAGGAATTCTTAACCATCCGGGCACGTGCTGTTAAGCCACCCATCGCATTTCGCCACCACCGTGTCCCGCTTTCTACCAGCGGTAATGCCCCAGTGACGCACTGCGAGGCGGACCGTCACACAGCGCGGTGTTCCCGATGACACGACGTAAGCGGGCCGATCGCCGGCAACGCCGGATCGAGGCCTGGAGCCGGTCCTTCGAGGGCTCTAAGAAACTCCGGCGATAGTCGAGCCCGCCTGACTGGCGGTTCTTCCATGAGCACGGAGGTCCTTGATGGAATTGCGCACTGTCGCCGACGACGCGGTCGCCGAGGCGATCGGGCGTAATCACCGGACCGATCCGGTCATCGACGGATCGGGCGGGCCGGCCGGCAACGCTCGCCTGACCGCTTGGACCGGCATCGTGCTCCTCGTGCTCTTCGCCGCCGAACTGATCACGCTTCTCGACGTCCATCAGCTCATCTCGTGGCATGTGTTCGTCGGCGTGGCGCTGATCCCGCCCGCGCTGCTCAAGACCGCGACGACCAGTTGGCGGATCGTTCGCTACTACTTCGGTCACCGGCCGTACCGGGCGGCCGGACCGCCCCCGCTGATGCTTCGCTTGCTCGGACCGGTCGTTGTGGCCACGACGCTCGGCGTCCTGGGCTCAGGTCTCGCGCTGATCTTCATGACCCCGGAGTCGGCACGAGCGTCGTGGCTCGGACCGGTCAGCGTGTTGATGATCCACAAGGGCATGTTCGTACTGTGGGGAGGCTCGACCGGCCTGCATGTGCTCGGTCGCGCCGTCCCGGCGGCACGCCTGACCGTCACCCGCGCCCGATTCGTACCCGGCCGTGTGGTCCGCGCCACCGTCCTGGTGCTAGTGATCGCTATCGCTGCCCTCACCGCGACGCTGGCTCTGCCCCGGGCGAGCAGTTGGAGCGACTTCGAACCCTTCGATCACGCCCGGGCACGGCCCCAACACTCGATCGACCGGTAGTCGTGCCTCCTGCACCGGGCTACCGGTGCTGGGTCACTCTGGCGGAGGACCCGACCGCTCGGAGCGCACGGCATTCACCAGGCAGCCGTCCGGATCAGGCGGTTGTCATGAGACTGTCACATCCCCGCAGCACATCCGATACGTGCCGTGTCGAGGCTGCGAAATCTGGCTCGGATCGGCCGGGTGAGCAGCGGATGAATGCCGCCGCGAGCGAATCGACGGTCAAGGCATGACAGCGGGGCATGCCGGCAAGTGACCTATGACCGGGATACCCCGGTTCGGTCGCTGACCCGCCGGAGCCGGGTCCCCCGACCTAGAAGCGCCCGAAGCGCGCACGACGGCGCGCCGGTGCGGCGAACCGAGGAGCAGGATCATCTTCGAGGAAGCCATCGGGGCGGGCAGCCCGGAATCCGGGCCGGTGTCCCGCCAGCGGCCGCGCCACCGCCAGGCCCAACGGCTCCGGCCCCGGCATCAACCGGCGGGCCCGCCGCCCGACGGTCTCGTGATCCACGAGAACGCGGTCGGCGACGTGCTGGTACTGCGACTGTCCGGACGGTTCACCACAGACACCGTGGCAGCCATCGGGGATCGTCTCGCGCTACACGCGCCGATGCCCGACGTGGTGATCGATATGAGATCGGTGACCATGGCCGATCCGATGATCGCGGACCACCTGCGGGCGCTCGCGGTCGCGGCGGCCGCCCACAGCCGGCGGATCTGCGTGTCCGCGGCGCCGGACCACGTGACCGCACGGCTCGGTGGCACGTCGGCGCCGGGGCCAGACGTCTTCGAGCACATCGACGCCGCGCTCGTCGGCCTGATGGAGCCGACGACCGACCGGATGGCGCGCTAGACCGGATCTTGGGCCCGCACCTCAACGGCGTTGCGGCGCGGACGATCCGGGTGCGGGGCAGCGGGATTCGAGACCGCATGTCCGGCGCACGCTGGTTTGGTGGCGCTCCGGGACGGGTATCTGCGGGGCTGCAGTATCGGCTGGGTCGGCGACTGGCGCCCAGCCTCGTCGGCGGTAGTCGGACCGCACCGGCGGCCGGATCGGAGGCGGGCCTCCGGACGGGGTGGTCCGCCGGCTGCCGCGGGCGGCGACGAGCGCGGGCGCGACGCCGGTCCGCGACACGGCCTAGCGTGACTGCGGATCTTGGCTTGACCGCGGTTCGTGGATCCGAGGAGGGCCCGTGGCAGAAGCGTCCGACGTATCGGACTTGCGTCCCGGCGACCACGCATGCCTCACCTTCACCGACAGTGAGGAGCGCCTCGACGTGGTCGCCGCCTTCGTCCGTCATGGACTGCGGGCACGGCGCCGGGTGCTGTGCCTGACCGACGCATTGTCGCAGTCCGCCCTGACGGCCGAGCTGAGCGATCGGGGGCTGCCCGTGACCGATGCCACATCGGCCGGACAGATGCGGGTGCTGAGCACCGCCGAGACGTTCCTCGCCGGCGGTTCGTTCGCCGCCGACCAGATGATCGCCGCGCTGTCCCGGCAGGCGTCGTCGGCGGCCGCCGACGGCTTCGACGGCCTGTGGATCACCAGTGACATGTGCTGGGCGCTGCGGCCGGTCGTTGGGCTGGAGCGGTTGTGGACGTACGAGCGGGAGGTCAGCCGGTTGCTGGCCAAGACCCGGGCGACGTCGGTCTGCCAGTACGACCGGCAGTGCTTCGACAGCGTCAGCCTGGCCAGCGCCGCTACCGCCCACGCGTACGCCCTCGCCGCCGCCACCTGCTACAGCGACGCGCTGCTTCGCATCTGCCGGCAGAACCAGCCGAACGGGGTGCGCGTCTCCGGCGAGATCGACTACCGCCAGGTCGAACCGCTCGGCCGCGCCCTCACCGAAACGCTCGCCGTCGATGACCACCTGCACGTCAACCTCACCGGGCTGACATTCACCGACGGCAGCGCCGCCGGCGTCCTGATGCAGTGCGCTGCCAGCGTCCAGCCCGGCCAGCGGATGACCGTGCGCTGCCGGACCCAGGCCGGCAAGGTGTTCCGAGCGCTGGGCATGTCCGACCTGTCCGGCGCCGAGTTGGTGGTCATCGATGCCGGGTAGCGCCGAACCAGGCCGCACGGCTCGTCAGGCGGCTGGCGACCTTCTCCTCGACCTCCGGTTCGAGGAGAAGGACCTATACGCCGTGCGGCGCACGGTCGGTGCCCATGCCGACAACACCTCACTCAGCGCGGACCGGATCGGCGATCTGGTATTGATGGTCTCGGAACTGGTCTCCAACACCATCCGGCACGGCGGCGGCACCGGCCGGTTACGGCTGTGGACCGCGAGCGGCGAGATCGTTTGCGAGGTGACCGATGACGGCCCCGGCATACCGCACCGGCCGTCGCCGGAGCGGCCCCAACCGAACGCGTCCGGTGGCCGGGGCCTGTGGCTGGTGCTGACCTACGCGGACACGATGACCGTGGAGAATCCGATCGCGGGCGGCTCCAAGGTAACCGTCAGCTTGCGGCTGGACGGGCCGGATCGCTGAGGGTGACCTGGCCACTGCCGGCCTTGTGTACCCTCCAGCGCTCCATGGTCAGCTTCAGCTGCTCCCGCACGAACTCGAAGAACTCCGCCGACTCGGCGGACCGCTCGCCGGCCGCGCTGGACTCCCCCAGCGCCTCGGCGCCGTCGCGCAATGCCGCCACCCATCGGTCCATCAGCTGCTCGCGCTGGGTGATCGACTGGTACCAGACATCGTCGGCGACGCTGAAGTGGTCGCGGCGCGAGCCGGCCTCGCGGCCCCGGCGAACCATGCCGAGTTGCGCCAGGTAACGCACCCCGCCGGAGATCGCCGCCGGGCTTGCCTGCACCATGGCGGCGAGTTCCGCGGCGGTCCGGCGACCGGAGTCGGTAGCGAGCAGGACGACGAAGATCCGGGAGGGGGTGCGAGGCATGCCGGCGTCCACGAGCACCTGCGTGAATCGCTCGACGAACCGCTCCACGGCTGCCGGGTCCCGGTCGTCGGCCACTGGCTCCCTCCTGCTCTCGTCGCTTCGCGGACGCATCCCCAGCACTCTGGGCGCTCATCCAGAGTCACCCTATCATCATTTAGAACATTCACGAATTTGTGAAATTGGTGTAGCGTCCGCCTTGTGAGTGACGCGATTGAGGTTTCCGGACTGATCAAGACCTTCGGCCGAACCCGGGCGCTGGACGGTGTCGATCTCACCGTCCGCATCGGTGAGGTCCACGGCTTCCTTGGGCCCAACGGTGCCGGCAAGTCCACTACGATCCGCATCCTGCTGGGCCTGCTTCGAGCCGACGCGGGCACCGCACGCCTTCTCGGCGGCGACCCGTGGCGCGAAACCGCCACGCTGCACCGCCGCCTCGCGTACGTGCCCGGCGACGTCACGCTCTGGCCCAACCTGACCGGCGGCGAGGTCATCGATCTGCTTGGCCGCATGCGTGGCGGTCTCGATGCCAAGCGGCGGGCGCGGCTGCTCGAACGATTCGAACTCGATCCGACGAAGAAGGGACGCACCTACTCGAAGGGCAACCGGCAGAAGGTGGCCCTGGTCGCGGCGCTGGCCTCCGACGTGGAGCTGCTGCTGCTGGACGAGCCGACATCGGGACTCGACCCGCTGATGGAGGCGGCGTTCCGCGAATGCGTGAACGAAGAACGCGACAACGGCCGGACGGTGCTGCTATCCAGCCACATCCTGGCCGAGGTGGAGGCGCTGTGCGATCGGGTGAGCATCATCCGCGCCGGCCGCGTTGTCGACACCGGCACCCTCGCCGAGATGCGGCACCTGTCCCGTACGTCCATCGTGGCCGAACTGGCGGCCCCGCCGACCGCGCTGGCCGACCTGCCCGGAGTGCATGAGGTCGCGATCGATCACAGTCGCGTTCGGTTCGACGTCGACAACGATCATCTCGACGGTGTACTGGCGCATCTGACATCGCTGGGAGTGCGATCCCTGCTCAGCCAGCCACCGACACTGGAGGAGTTGTTCCTCCGCCACTACCAGGCCGAACTGGTGTCGGCATGAGCGCCTGGACCGGCACCGCCGCGCTGACCCGGCTCGCATTCCGCCTGGATCGGGTCCGATTGTCGGTGTGGGTGCTGGTGCTCGGCCTGCTCCCGGCCATCACCGCCGCGCAGTACCGCAAGCTCTATCCCACCCCATCCGCACTCGAACAGGTCTCCGGGGTGATCAGCAACCCGTCGCTGGTCGCCCTGAACGGGCCGCTGTTCGCCGGCGGCTCGATCGGTGCCCTGACCGCCTGGAAGCTGATGGCCACCGAGCTCATCCTGGTGGCGCTGATGGGGATCCTGACCGTTGTCCGGCACAGCCGGGCCGAGGAAGAGGCCGGCCGCCTGGAATTGCTCGGGGCCGGCGTGGTCGGCCGGCAGGCGCCGTTGGCCGCCTCGGTGAACACCGCGACGATCGCCAACCTCGGCATCGGAGTGATAGCGGCGCTCGGCCTCCTTGCCGCCGGGCAGCCGGCCGACGGATCACTCCTGATGGCCGTGGCGATCACCGCCACCGGACTGGTGTTCGCTGGTATCGGCGCGATCACCGCCCAGCTCACCGAGAGCGCCCGAACGGCCTCCGGCATGGCGATCGCGGCGCTCGGAGTGGCATACCTGCTCCGGGCGGTTGGCGACACCGGGCCGACGTGGATGTCCTGGCTGTCACCGGTCGGCTGGGGCATGCGGGCCGAGGCGTTCGCCGGCGATCGATGGTGGGTACTGCTGGCGCCGATCGCACTCGCGGTCCTCGCGGCCGGCGCGGCATTCGCCCTCAACGGGCGGCGCGATCTCGGCTTCGGCCTGATGCCGCAGCGCCCCGGACCCGCCGGCACGGCCCGGCTCACCGGCGCGTTCAGCCTGGCCTGGCGCCTGCAGCGCGGGACGATCATCAGTTGGATGGTCGGGATGGCCGTGTGGGGCGCCGTCCTCGGCGGCGCCGCCGAGGGCATCGCCTCCGCGCAGGTCGACAACAAGCAGCTGACCGACATCCTGACCCGACTGGGTGGCGACCAGGCGCTGGTCGACGCGTACCTGGCCGCCTGCCTGAGCATAACCGGACTGATCGTGGCCGCCTTCGCCGTCCAGTCAACGTTGCGGATGCGTGCGGAGGAAACGTCAGGACGCCTGGAACCGCTGCTCGCGACGCGTACCGGCCGGATCCGGTGGGCGCTGTCACATATCGTGCTCGCCGTGGGCGGCACGGCCGTCCTGCTGGCGCTCACCGGCACCGGCGCGGGCCTGGCGTACGGGTCTCAGGTCCACGACACCGCCGGTGAGGCGGGCCGGCTCCTCGTCGCCGCGATGGTGCAGGCACCCGCGGCCTGGATCCTCGCCGGCCTGGGTGTGGCGCTGTTCGGGCTGGCGCCGAGGCTGTCCGGCCTCGCCTGGGCAGCGCTGGCCGCATGCCTGGTGATCCTCGAGGTGGGCGAGGTGCTCGGCCTGAGCCAGTGGCTGCTTGACGTGTCGCCGTTCGCGCACGCGCCGAAACTGCCCGGTGGCGGGTTCAGCTCGACCCCGGTCATCTGGCTCACCGCCATCGCGATCGGGCTCGGCGGAACCGGCCTGGCGGCCTTCCGCCGACGCGACGCCGCCTGAGCCGGCGCACATCATCGGGGCCGTTACTGGCTTCTCAGCCCGGTAACGGCCCCGAGTCCTGCACCATGGCCGGCCCGGCGACCGGCAGGGTGGCGAACCGCCCTCAGCCGCGGGGACGCCGCCGGGGCGGCCGGGTGAGATTGACCGGCCGGCGCCGCGCCCGGGTCATAACCGTGGTCGGACGGCTACCGTCGACCTCGACATCACCGATGCGATGTACCAGCCGGCTCGACGTCGGCATGGGCGCGCCGTACTGCCGTGGGTGGTGCACCCGCTCGCGAACCGTACCGGTGAAGGCGTCGACCGCGATCATGTGTATCGCGTGCCGGCTGTGCAGCGCGCAGAGCCATACCGCACCGGCGCGCACGACATCGAGGTACCGCCACCGGCGCACCCCGCGAACCGGCGGCAGCGACGCTATCGCGCGGGCGATCGCGGTGTTCCGGTCTATCGCCGGACGGCACACCCGGTGGTGGTCGGAGGTGTTGCCGTATGGGTCATCGCGGAGGTACCGCTGAGGAAGCGCATTCATCGGGCGCCTCGCAGGACCGTCGGGTCGTCGGTGGCCGCCGAGTCTAGTGCTGCCAGATAGTCCTCCGCCCAGGTCTCGGTGTCGTAGTGGTGAAGCCGGTGACGCATCCGGCGCATGGCATCACTCGCCTCGCGGCAGTGCGGCTCGACGGCGAGGATGGCGTGGGCAAGCGCGTCGCTGTCGTAGGGGTTGACGATGGTCGCGTCGGCAAGCGCGTCGGTCGCCGCGAATTCGGACAGGATGACCGTTCCGGTGTTCTCGGTACGCGTGGCCACGTACTCGTGAGCGGCGAGTGACGGGCCGTGACGCAGCGGGGTAGCCAGCATGACGTCGGCGGTCCGGTAGAGCGCGACCAGGTCGGTCAGGTCGAGTTCGCGATGCAGGTACTGGACGACCGGGTGACCGATGGTCGCGTGGTCGCCGTTGATCCGGGCCACCTGCCGGTCGAGTTCCTCGCGGCCGCAGTCGTCCACGCTGTCTCCACAGCTGGCCACGTGGATCAGGACGGTCTGGGCCGGGTCCAGGCGGCCACTGGCGATCAGTTCGGCGTACGCCTGCAGCCGCGCCGCGGTGCCGGCCGTGTCATCCGGTGTTCCCACCGACAACAGCACCAGGCTGGGGTGGCCGAGATTGGCCCGCATCCGGCCAGTGGTGGCGATCACGTCGCTGCGGATCGCCAGCTTGGCGATCGTGGTCGCGTCGATGGCCGGAGGAAACACGCCGACCCGCACGCGCCGGCCGTCGGCGTGCCGTTGGGTGTCGTCGCGGCCGAAGGCGGCGACCTCGGCGAACCGGGCCGCCGACCGCTGGTCTGGGAAGCCGATCAGGTCCGCGGACATGAGGCTGTCGATGACCTGGTCCCGCATCGGCAGTTGCCGGAACCGCTCAGCTGGGGGGAACGCGCTGTGCAGGTAGAAGCCGATCCGGACGTCGGGGCGGTGGCGGCGCAGGTATGCGGGGGCGAGTTGCAGGTGGTGACCCTGAACCCAGACGGTCGCGCCGGGCGCGGCGATGCTGGCCGCGGTGGCGGCGACCTGACGATTGACGTTGCGAAACGAGTCCCGCCAGCCCTTCTCGAACCGGGGCAGCTGACCACCGTCCTGGTAGAGCGGGGTCAAGGTGCGGTTGCAGTGGCTCAGGTAGCCCTCGGCATCCTCCGGCTCAACCTCGACCGGGTGCACCCAGACGCGGTCGAGCGGGGACACGTTCGGGGCCTCCGCGGTGGTGCAGCCCACCCAGGCGCCGTCGCGCTCAGCCGCGACCGAGCGCAGGGTACGGGCCGCGCTGCCGGCGCTGCTCGACCATCGTGGCGGCGCGTCGGCGATAGGCAGCCATGGCGCGGCGATCACGAACTGATAACCCGCCGTGCTGGCTTCGTTACGAACTGACATCACTTACCTCGCTGTTCTCGGAGCCGCTTCGAGGGGTCGTATGCAGGACCCGGTCGACGTGGGCGAGATGGAACAGGCGCTGCAGGCGGGCCGAGGGCCCGCGCACGGTGAGAACGCCACCGTCGCGGACCAGCCGGCGGTGCGCGTCAACCAGAGCGCCGATCGCGGCGGCGGACATGACCGGGCACGAGGCCACGTCGACCACCAGTTCATCCGGATGGAGCGCGAGCGCGTCATCCAGGCGGGCACCGAGATCGCCTGCGGCGAGCAGGTCAACGTCTTCGGTGATGATGATCTCGACCGTCGGAATCCGGGCCGTGGTTGATCTGTTCATCGCGAAGCCGCTCCTTTCCCCTGAGGGTGGACTCCCCCGTTCGGGAAGCGTTCCCGGTGCGGGCGACCGATCCGGCGCGAATCTGCGCACGGTCCGGCCGAGTGCCACGACATACACCGTCGCGGACACGTGTGGCGGGGCCTCTCCGGTTATGTGACGGTTCGGTGACAACGACCCGGCAAAAGTCACATTTGGCGGGCGCAAACTGGTCGTGACGCGTCCGGCGCGCAATGATGCCGTGGTGGCATCAGTGCTGGTAATTGAGGACGACGACCGGATCCGGTCAGCGTTGGTGCTGGCGCTGGAGGACGAGGGCTACACCGTCGCCGAGGCGGCCACCGCCGAGGACGGGCTGGCCAGGCAGCGGACCGAGCCGTCCGATACGGTGCTGGTCGACCTGATGCTGCCCGGCATCGACGGATTCGACTGCATCCGCCAGTTGCGCCGGCACGACGACGTGCCGGTCGTGGTGGTCAGCGCTCGGTCGGACACCCACGACGTGGTCGCCGCGCTCGAAGCCGGTGCCGACGATTACTTGATCAAGCCGGTCGCGGTCAAGGAGCTGACCGCGCGGCTACGCGCGCTGCGGCGCCGGCTGCGCGGGCCGGCTTCCACGGTGCCGTCGATCTTCGTCGGGCCTCTGGAGATCCGGCCGCTCGCCGGCGAGGTCCTGCGTGATGGTTCCGCGGTCGCGCTCACCCGGACCGAGTTCCGGCTGCTGGTGGAACTGGCCGAGCACGCCGGCCAGGTGCTGTCCCGGCAGCAGTTGCTTGAACGGGTCTGGGAGTACGACTTCGGCGACGAGCGCCTGGTCGACGTGCACGTCGGCCGGCTGCGGCAGAAGATCGAAGACGAGCCCGCGGCGCCCCGGCACCTGGTCACCGTGCGCGGCCTCGGCTACAAGATCGTCCGATGATGCGGCCCGGCCTGCGGATCGCGGATCACCGCCGCGTTCGCCGGCGGTGCGCTCGCGATCTCCGCCGCCATCGCGCTGCTCTCCTATGACCTGACACGCAATACCCTGGTTGCCAGCCGGGAGCATTCGGCGATCCGGGTCACCTACATCGACGCGAACGTGGTTCGTGCCGGTCTGGCCGCCGACAATCCGGACATTATCGAGGTGCTCCGATCCCTTGACACCGGCGCCACCCGTCACCCGGTGGTGTGGCACGACGGCCGTTGGTACGCCCGCAACGCCGACGCCGGCATCACCGCCTCGGTGCCGGCCGCTCTGCGGGCCCGGGTGAGCGCCGGCCAGCCATCGGCACAGCGCGTCCGCACCCCATACGGTGTGGCCCTGGCGATCGGGCTGCCCATCGACGACAGCACCCAGTTCTACGTGCTGGATTCGCTGTCCGAGCTGGATCAGACGCTGCGCGTGCTGTCGCTGGTGCTGACGTTCGTCGCGGCCGGCACCACCGCCGCCGGTGGCCTGCTCGGAGCGTATGTCACCAGACGCGTGCTGCGGCCGCTGACCCAGGTCGCGAACGCCGCCAGCACGATCAGCGCCGGCCACCTGGAAACCCGCTTGGACCCGGCCGCCGAACCGGAGCTAGCGCACCTGGCCGATTCCTTCAACAGCATGGTGGACCAGCTGTCCGCCCGGATGGAGCGGGACCGCCGGTTCGCCGCTGATGTCTCGCACGAACTCCGCTCGCCGCTGCAGACGCTCTCGGCCGCGGCCGCAGTCCTGGGCAAGCGGCGCGACCACGTCGATTCCCGCACGGGTCGAGCACTTGACCTGCTGACCGGGGAGATCAAGCGGTTCACCGACCTGGTTACCGACCTGCTGGAGCTGGCCCGATCGGACCAGCCCCCAGAACGGATCGACACCGACGTGGCCGAGCTGGCCCGTCAGGCTTGCCGGGCCCGGGGGGTTCCCGCGGACGTCGTGAGGGTCGACAACGGCACCCGGACCCGCTGGTCCGTCGATCGCCGCCGTCTGGAGCAGGTCCTGGCCAACCTGCTGGACAACGCCGCGAGTCACGGCGGAGGCGCCATCGCGGTTCGAGTCTCGTGCGCCGACGGGCTCGGCGTCATCGAGGTCGACGACGAGGGACCCGGCGTGGCTCCGGAGGATCGATCGTCGATCTTCGACCGGTTCACCCGTGGTGCCGGCGCCCGGGCTCGCGGTGACAGCGAGGGGGCCGGCCTCGGGCTGGCTCTGGTGGCCGAGCACGTGGCGGCTCATGGCGGCCGCGTCGAGGTGATGGACCGGCCCGGTGGCGGTGCCCGGTTCCGGATAGAGATCCCCAAGCAGGAACGGTGACGGCGATGGTGCAACGAATCCGGATCCTGGCGGTGGCCGCGGCCGCCGCCGCGATGGCCGGCGCCCTGACCGGCTGCGGCGTGCAACCGCAGTCCGAACCCCGGGCGGCCACCCCGCCGCCCGGGGCGGGCGCGCGGACGCTACCGTCCGCCGACCCCGGGCATGGCGCGCTCCACGAGAAGCTCTACCTGGTCAAGGATGGTTCCCTGGTCGCGGTTACCCGCCGCACCAGCACCACCCCGACCGTTGACGAGATCGTCACGGACCTGCTCAGTGGCCCGACCGATGCCGAACAGGCCGACGGCATCAGCAGTGCTCTCCTGGGCGACAATCTGGTCGGCCCGGTGCACGTCACGGCCGGGCAGGCGAGCGTCGAGCTGACCGCCCCGAGCGACGGCACCGTCCGAAACGACGAGTTCCTGGCGTACGCGCAGCTGGTCTGCACGCTCACCGCCCGACCGCAGATCAACTCGGTGGTATTCACCCGCGCCGGCCAGCCGATCGCGGTTCCGCGCGCGGACGGCTCGCTGTCCAGCGGCCCGCTCACCGCCGCCGACTACGCCGACCTGCTGCCGAAATGACCGGCCGGCCGCGAACCGGTGATCAGCTGATCGGTTCGTGACCGGCATCCCACCCGAGCCACCATTCCCGCTCCGGCACCTCGCCGATCGATCTGGCCACCGACCTCAGCGCCTGGCTCACCGGGTGATGCCATTCCGGCGGCATCGCCTCGACGATGCCGGCCAGCTCGTCACGGCGGCGCATGGTCACCTGCTTGACCAGCTCGCGCCCGGCCGTAGTGAGGGTGAGCCGGACCTCGCGCCGGTCGCTCGCGGTGCGATACCGGCGGAGCAGGCCCTTGCGCACCAGCCGCTCGACCATCCGGGTCCCGGTTGACGGGTTGACCCCGAGCTCGTTGGAGATGTCCACCACCCGCTGCGGGCCGCGTGAGGCCAGCACCACCAGCGCCCGGTACTGCGGGAGCGTGACATCGGCATCCAGCCCGGCGAGCGAACGCGCCGCGAGCGCCACCATGGCGCGGCTGGCCGCCAGCAGGGCGTCCATCAGCTCCTCGCGTGTGTTCGGCAGCGTCTCGGTGGTGGATTTGGCCATGGCGTCAATCATGTCCCATCGGTTGCGATTCACAGGGAGCGACTCGAGTGTTCCGGTGATCTCGCCCGGGTCGCGGTTTCCGACAGCGTTCCGGATAGGCGCCGGGGACGCCGCCGGGTCCGGCGGAGCACTGACGGCGCCGGCGGCTGGGCGGTGATGCCGGCAGCGGTTCGCAGCACATCACGGTGGGTAACCCAGCCGGTCACCGTGCCCTGCCCGTCGGCGACCGGCAGGCCGCCGCCACCGTTGCGGGTCAGGGTACCCAAGGCCGCCTCCAGCCCACCGTCGGCGGACAGCACCGGCACGCTCTGTGCCAGGTCAGCCGCGGTCACCTTGCGGCTGCCGTCGTGCAGGGCCCGCTCCACCTCGACCGCGCGCACCACGCCGCGCAGCTCGTCGTTGGCGTCGATCACCGGGAGCGCGTCGTGCGTGTCCTCGGCGAACCGGGCGGCCACCTGCTCCAGGTCGGCATCCGGCGCCAGCGGCTCCGGTAATGGACCGGCCGCCGAACCGATGGTCAGCTGTTGCAGCCGACGCGTCGGCGCGTGCAGGTCGACACCGCGACGCAGCAGTTTGCGGGTGTAGATGGTGTCGCGGGAAACCAGCTTCGAGATACCGGCGGCCAGCGCGATCGCCAGCATCAACGGCAGGATGATGCGGTACTCGCCGGTCAGCTCGAACATGATCAGGACGGCCGTGATCGGGGTACGCGCCGCGCCGGCGAACACCGCACCCATGCCGACCAGCGCATACGCGCCTGGCGCGGGGGCGAGCGAGGCATCCACCGCGTGCAGGATCTGCCCCGCCGTCTCGCCGAGCATGGCGCCCACGAACAGCGAGGGCGCGAACACCCCGCCAGAGCCGCCGATGCCGATCGTCAGGCTGGTCGCGGCGACCTTGCCGACCAGTAGGACGAGCAGGAACGCGATCGCGTATCCGCCGGACACGGCATGACCGAGGACCGGGTAGCCGACCCCGTACATCTGCGGCAGCACCAGCAGCAGGCCACCGAGGGCGATGCCACCGACCGCCGGGCGCAGCCACTCCGGGCCGCGCCAGATCTTGTCGCACACGTCTTCGATGAGGTACAGGATCCGGCTGAATCCAACGCCCACGATGGCCGCGACCAGGCCCAGGGCCGCGAAGCACAAGTACTGGCCCGGGCTGGTAACGGTGAATGACGGGAGCGTGAGGAACGGATGATCGCCGAGCGCCGCGCGACCGATCGCCGAAGCCGCGACCGCCGCGAGCACCACGGCGGCGAACGACTCCACCGCGAAGTCAGCCAGGATCAGTTCCAGGGCGAAGAACACTCCGGCGATCGGCGCGTTGAAGGTGGCCGCGATGCCGCCCGCGGCTCCACAGGCGACCAATAGCCGCAGGCGGGACGCCGGTAGACCGATGAACTGGCCGATGGTCGAGCCTAGTGCCGATCCGATCTGAACGATCGGGCCCTCGCGTCCCACCGAGCCGCCGCCACCGATGCAGATCGCCGACGCCAGCGCCTTGACGCCGGCCACCTGAGGCCGGATCCGGCCGCCCCGCTCGGCGACCGCGTACATCACCTCGGGTACGCCATGACCGCGGGCCTCGCGAGCGAAGAACTGCACCAGGGGGCCGTAGATCAGGCCGGCGACCACGGGCACGATCAGTACGAAATAGCGTCCGAGCGCCGGCAGGTGCGGGTTGGCCTGACCTACCGCGCCGGCATAGTCGCTGTGCCCGGTGGCCAGGCGGGTGGCCGACACGATCAGCCACCGGAAGGCGATGGCGCCGAGACCGGCACCGATGCCGACAACGACGGCGAGCAACTGCAGGCCACCGCTGGAGCCGCGCAGCCAGTCCCACGATCGGGTCAGGCTGCGCCGGGGAAGGCGGGCGACATGATTCCCGACGGTCACCGCGGACCTCCGGCGGCACCAGCCACGCACCGGCCGCACCGGTGCCCGAATCCGCCGTCAGAGCTATCGGTCAGGCGCCACCCGGACCAATGCGCCGCGACCCAGAGGTTGCCGGCGTCAGCCTGAGCGGAGGCGTCCGCTGAGTACGGTTCACCACAATCGTCGCAGGCCAGCTCAAACCAGATCCCATCGTCGCAGGTTGTCTGTGTCAGAACCAAGGCCTCGCCCTCCCGGAAACGCAATCATTGCACATATGCAGCCTTTGCAGATTGCACGATACCCGCCACTCTGGGTCATCGGCGCGTCTGGCGAGCGTGATATCCGTCGCGTTTACCGGATGGTGACGGGCACCCGGTACAGTGGCCGCCGGTGCGCCGGGAAGGCTGGTCGGCTGCCGTCCTATTTGCCTCCCGGAGTCCGAAATGCATGAGATGCAACTGGTGCTGCTGCTTGTCGCGATTGCCGCGGCGGTAGCCACGTTCGCGCACCGGCTTCGCGTGCCCGCGCCGTCGCTGCTGGTGGTCGCGGGTGTCGTGCTGGCACTGCTACCCGGCGTGCCCGACGTCGAGGTCGCTCCTGAGCTGATCAGCGTCGTGGTGCTTCCGCCGCTGCTGTACGCGGCCGGTCAGGACCTGCCGTGGCGAGAGTTACGTCTGGTCTGGCGGCCGGTCACGGTGCTCGCGATCGGCCTGGTTGCCGCGACCGCCGCCGCCGTGGCTCTGGTGGCCTCAGAGGTGACCGGCCTGTCCGGGCCGATGGCTCTGGTGCTCGGCGCCGTCCTGGCATCCACCGATCCGGTCGCGGTGACCGCGCTCGGCCGCCGCCTGGCGTTGCCGCCCCGCCTGCACGCGCTGCTTCAGGCCGAGAGCCTGTTCAACGACGCCACCAGCCTGGTGCTGTTCCGGGTCACGGTCGCGGCCGCCATCGCCGGCTCGTCGCTGTCCTTCGTGCGCGGAAGCGTCCAGTTCATCGCGCTCGGCGGCGGTGGCGTGCTGATCGGCGCGGCCATCGCCGGCCTGGCCTGGCTGATCCGGCGACGGACCGTCGACCCGGTACTGGACACCGTGATCGCGCTACTCACCCCGTACGCCGGGTACGTACTGGCGGAGAACATCGGCGCATCGGGTGTGACCGCGGTGGTGGTGTCGAGCGTGATCCTGGCCAGCCGGCCGGCCACGGTCGGGGCCGCTCCGCTGCGCCTGCAGGTGCACGCGGTCTACGAGACCGTCGTGTTCCTGCTCGAGTCCGTGGTGTTCGCGCTGATCGGGCTGGAACTGCCCACCTTGATCGAGGCGTTGCCCGGGCACAGCTGGTCATGGATCGCTCAGGCCGCCGCCATCGCGGGCACGCTGCTGGCCATCCGGGCACTGTGGATCTTCCCGCTGTGGCTGGCCAGCCGCAGGCGCGAAACCCGGGGCTCCTGGCGACACGCGGTGGTCGCCTCCTGGGCCGGTGCACGCGGTGTGCTGCCGCTAGCCGCCGCGCTGTCGATCCCGCTGACCACCGGTGCCGGGGCCGCGCTTCCCGGCCGGGACCTGGTGCTGCTGCTCACCACGGCGGTCATCGTGATGACCTTGACGGTCCAGGGTTTTACGCTGGGCCCCCTGGTCAAGCGCGCTCGGATCGCCCAGCCACCGGAAACGGCACAGGAACAGACCGCGGCCGCCCGCGTCGCGATGGCCCAGGCCGCGCTGCGGTACCTGGACGGCTGCGAGGGAAACGGCGCCACCAGTTCGGCCGTCGACCAGCTCCGAACCACCTTGCAGATGCGCATCGATTACCCGGACGACGGGCACGCCGACCAGCTCGCGCCGCAGGCCCGCCGGCTCCGCCGGGACGTGATCATGATCGAGACGGATGAACTCACCCGCCTGTACAACAGCGGGGACATCAATGCCTCGGTCCGCCGCGACCTCCAGCACCGGCTGGATCTGGAGCACGGAAGCCTCGATCACTAGGCCGCCTCACCCCCGTTGATCAAGTGCGAGATCTTGAGCACTGAACGCGCTATAGCGACGTCACCTGCACAGGATCTTGCACCAACTGGCGCACTTGATCGGCTCCCAAGCCCGCCACCCGGCGCACATGATCACCCCGCCGGGCAGCACGTTTGAACGGCCCGTCGCCTGGGTATCGCCGTAGCCTATGGAACCGATCACTGTAACTGTTACCACCCAGGTCGGCGCCGGTGAGGCGTTCGAGCGCTTCCTCGAACTCACCCCGTGGTGGCCATCCGAATACACGTGGAGTGGACCCGGCTCGGTGCGATCCATGCGGATCGGCACCGGGCAAGGGGCGTTGTGCACCGAGTACGGCCCGGACGGGTACCGCTGCGACCGGGGCCGGATGCGCGACTGGGCGCCACCGCACCGCCTGGGCTTTAGCTGGCAGATCGGGCCGGGACGACAGCCACTCCCGGATCCGGCAACCGCTAGCGACGTCGCCGTACGGTTCGACGACGGCGCCGTCACCCTCACCCACGACGGCTTCGACCGGTGTACCGACGCGGCCGCGGCAGCCGGCTACCGGGATGCCATGGCCGGAGATCGCGGCTGGCCGCTGATCCTTGATCGTTTCGCCGATCACCTGGGTTCACGCGCTCGCGGCCCGGGCTCGTGAACCGTACGACGATCCCATCGGTGAATGATTACCCGGCACTACGTAGTAGTCCAGCCTGGATGAGGTGTCATGGTCCGAAAGATTCCACGATGGCTCGCTCGCGCCCCGATCCCGCTGTTCGAGGCGGGCTGGGGCTGGCTGGCCGGCCACCGGCTGCTGATGCTGGAGCACACCGGCCGCAGGACCGGACTTCCGCGCAAGGTCGTGCTTGAGGTGATCGATGTGCGCGCCGACACCGTCGACGTGGTGTCCGGCTACGGCCAGTCCTCGCAGTGGTTCCTCAACATCAAGGCCGAGCCGGCGGTACGGATTTGGCTCGGGCGAGTTCGCGGTGCCTCCGGGTTCGCCGTACCGCTGCCGCCCGCCGATGCCCGGGACCGGCTCGAGGGCTACCGGCACAAGCACCCGCGAGCGGCCAGGACCCTCGGTCGGACGCTAGGACTCGGCGACCTGGCTACCGGAGGACCGCTCCCGCCGGACATCAGCCGGCGGCTACCGGTGGTCGCCATCAAGATCGCTCCCGGTGACGATGCCGAGTGACCATGTCAGACGTCATGGTGCCGCACGTGCTCCGGGAGTACGCCTTCGTCGGCGACGGCCGGCGCGGTGCGCTGATCGGGCCGAGCGGCGATATGAGCTTCCTGTGCGTACCCGACTGGCACTCCCCCGCCGTCTTCTCGGCGCTGCTCGGCGGCGCCGGGCACTTCACCGTCACGCCGGCTGATCGGCACGTTTGGGGCGGCTTCTACGAACCGGACAGCCTGATCTGGACCAGCCGCTGGATCACGCCGAACTCGATCATCCATTGCCGGGAGGCGCTCGCCCTCCCCGGAGCGGCCGAAGGCGCGGTCCTGCTCCGGCAGGTACGGGCGATCGAAGACGTTGCCGCCGTGGAGATCATGCTGGACCTGAGGGCCGAGTTCGGCGCCGAGGCCATGCGCGGAATGCATCACGACGACGGTGTCTGGACCGGGCGGACCGGCGATCTCTGGTGGCGGCTGACCGGCGCCGACCAGGCGCGGGTACGCAACGGAATGCTGCGGTGGCGGCTCCAGCTCCCGGCCGGTGCTCAGCACGACCTGGTGCTGGAGGTGGGGACCCGGCTGGCACCGGACCGGCCGGACCCGGGAGCCCTCTGGCGCCGGACCGAGCAGGCATGGGCGGTCCGCAAGCCGGACCTGACCGGGATCGTCGGCGAGCGCGATGCCAGCCACGCCGTCGCCGTGCTGCGCGGCATGACCCACCCGAACGGCGGCATGGCAGCGGCCGCCACCACCTCGCTGCCGGAGCGGGCCGAGTCCGGCCGGAACTATGACTACCGGTACGCGTGGATTCGCGATCAGTGCTTCGCCGGGCAGGCCGCCGCCGCGGCGGGCATCGACGACCTGCTGGACTCCGCGATGCGCTTCGTCACGTCCCGGCTGCACGACGACGGTGCGAACCTGGCCCCGGCGTACACGATCGCACCGACCGGACCGGTGCCCGACGAGCAGCGCCTGGAATCACTGAGTGGCTACCCGGGCGGTCCGGTGACCGTCGGGAACCACGTCAACGCCCAGTTCCAGCTGGACATGTTCGGCGAGGCGCTGCTGCTGATCGCGGCCGCCGGGCGGGCCGGGCGCCTGGACAGTGAGCATGTCAAGGCGGCCCAGATCGCCGCGGCCGCGATCGGCACGCGCTGGACCGAGCCCGATGCCGGGGTGTGGGAACTGGACAGCCACCGGTGGACCCATTCGGCCCTCACCTGCGTAGCGGGCTTGCACGCCGCCGCCGGCCTGGTGCCCGCACCGCTGGCCCGCGACTGGACGTCGCTCGCGGAGGCCATCGAGGCCGATGCCGGGCGGCACGGCGTACACCCGACAGGGCGGTGGCGCCGAGCGTACGACGATGATCGGGTCGACGCGGCACTGCTGATGCCGCCAATGCGGTCGGCCCGGCTCGCCGCCGATCCGCGCAGCCGGGCCACCCTCGCCGCGATCCGCCAGGAGTTGTGCGACGACGAGTACGTGTACCGCTTCCGGCCCGATGACCGGCCGCTCGGCGAGGCCGAGGGCGCGTTTCTGCTGTGTGGCTTCGCGCTGGCACGGGTGGCCGCGCGCGAGGGTGACCGGGTCACCGCGATCCGGCTGTTCGAGCGCGGTCGCACCGCGTGCGGGCCGCCCGGAATCTTCAGCGAGGAGTACGACGTCCTGCAACGCCAGATGCGCGGGAACCTGCCGCAGGCATTCGTGCACGCGATGATGCTGGAGACCGCGGTGGCCCTGTCGTCGAAATGACGTCGCGATTCCGGATCCGAATCATGAAATCTGAATCAGCACCTCGTGCTCCGGTTTGCGCTCGATCGCCGGCACGGTCGCGTCGTCGGCCGGGTGCCCGACCGGGATCACCAGGTATGGCCGCTCCTCGGCTGGGCGGCCCAGGATCGAGTTCAGAAACCGCATCGGGCTCGGCGTGTGAGTCAGTGTCGCCAGGCCGGCGCGGTGCAGCGCGGCGATCAGGAAGCCGACGGCGATCCCGACGGACTCCTTGACGTAGTACGGGCGGGGCGAATGGGGTCCCTTGTGTACCTCGAACACCACAATCACCGCGGCCGCGTCGGTCAGGAACGGCTTGCGCCAGTCGGTGCCCAGGTCGGCGAGGGCGGCGCGCCACTCGTCACCAGCACGCCGGCTGTAGAACTCCCGCTCCTCGGCCTCGGCAGCTTCGCGCATAGCCGCCCGTACCGCCGGGTCGGTGACGATGACGAACCGCCATGGCTGCACGTTGGCGCCGCTCGGCGCGGTGGCCGCGGCCCGTACCGCCTCGCGCAGCACCTCGGCCGGGACCGGCGTCGAGCTGAAGTGCCGGATGCTGCGCCGCCGGGCCAGATCGTCGGCGAACCCGCGAACCCGGGCAAGCGCCTCGTCGTCTGGCAGATCGAAACGCGGCGCGGGCAGGTTGTCCGGTGCGGTGTTGGGCGGGCTCATCGGCATCTGGCAATTGTGGCGTGCGCGCTCACGGCGAGCCATCCCCGGCCACGGCGAGAGGTCTTCGTAATCCCCTTACGCGCGGCTCTCGCCCGGACCCGCACTCCACCGCCACTTAACTTGAGTATTGACATAAGTCCCATCGAAGCGAAGTGTATCGATGGAGCGCGCTGGAATATCCCGCCCATGTCGACTCGCGAAGGAGCTTGCATGTCGTCCAGACGCAGATCGGTACATCTCAGTAACAAGAGCCTGATCGCCCTGTCGGCGATCGCCGCGACGATCGGATTCACCGGCGTCGCCGCCAGCGCGGCCTCCCCCGGGCGAAACGCGCCCGCATCGGCCACCGCCGCGGTCGTGGCGCCAGACACGGTGCCCGGTCCGCCCGCCGGCTTCACCACCACCTGGAGCGACGACTTCAACGGCGCCGCCGGGTCCGGCATCGACAGCAACTGGAAGTACGACACCGGACCAGGTTCCACGTTCGGCACCGGCGAAATCGAGACCATGACGAGCAGCACCGCGAACGTCTACCAGGACGGCGCCGGTCACCTGGTGCTCAAGGCCCTGCACTCGGGCAGCGATCCCGGCTCCGGATGGACGTCCGGCCGGGTCGAGACCAACGCCGCTACGTTCGGCGCTCCGGCCGGCGGCGTGGTGATGATGCAAGCCTCGATCCAGCAGCCCAACGTCACCACCTCCAACGGCGCCGGGTACTGGCCGGCGTTCTGGATGCTCGGCTCCACGCTTCGCACCGGTACCCCCTGGCCGACAAGCGGCGAGGTCGACATCCTTGAGGACATCAACGGCCGCAGTTCGGTGTTCGGGACGCTGCACTGCGGGACGAACCCCGGCGGACCATGCAACGAGTCCACCGGTATCGGCAGCGGCGAGCGGGCGTGCAACGGCTGCCAGACCGGTTACCACACATACGCGGTACAGATCGACCGGTCGGTGTCACCCGAGCAGATCCGGTGGTACCTGGACGGCAACAACTACTTCACCGTGAACGCCAACCAGGTCGACGCGACCACCTGGTCCAACGCGGTCGATCATCCGTTCTTCATCATCCTGGACCTGGCCATGGGCGGCGGGTTCCCGGCGGCGTTCGGTGGCGGCCCGTTCTCGTCCACGATCTCGGGCGGACAGATGAACATCGACTACGTCGCGGTCTACAACAAAGCGCCCGGTAGTGGCGGCGGTGGTGGCGGGTCGGCCACACCGATCCACGGTTACGGCGGCAAGTGCGTCGACGTCTCCGGCGCCAACACCGCCAACGGCACCGCGATCCAGCTGTGGACCTGCAACGGCACCGGCGCCCAGCAATGGACCCACACCGGCAACACCTTCCAAGCCCTCGGCAAATGCATGGACGTCACCTCAGCCGGCACCGCCGACGGCACCAAGGTCCAACTTTGGGACTGCAACGGCACCGGCGCCCAGCAATGGATCCAAGGCGCCAACGGCAGCCTGATCAACACCAACTCCGGCAAATGCCTCGACGCCACCGACTGGGGCACCTCCGACGGCACCCGCCTGCAAATCTGGTCCTGCACCGGCGGCGCCAACCAAAGCTGGACCATCGGCTAACGCCCCCACCAACCAGGCCCCAGACCGCTCCGGCCGGCACCCGGCCGGAGCGGTCCCACCAGCACCAGCCGCCATCAGACCGGCGCGATGGCGCACGTGAGCTAATGAACGGCTGGTGACGGCGCCTGCCGGCCCGCGGCGGTCACCGCATACCATCCGGCCATGTCCTGGCCGATGATCACGCTGCTCTTCGCGGCGGGCATCGCCGCCGGGCTATCCGGCAGCATCGCCGGCCTCGCCTCGCTGTTCAGCTACCCGGCGTTGCTCGCGGTCGGACTACCGCCGCTGACCGCCAACGTCACCAACACGGTGTCCCTGATCTTCGGTGGCGCCGGCTCGATATACGGCTCCCGGATCGAGCTGCGCGGCCGGGACCGTCGCCGGCTCACCGCGTACGTGCTCAGCGGCATCGCCGGTGGCTTCACCGGCGGGCTGCTGCTGATCAGCACACCCGCCAATGCGTTCGAGTACGTGGTGCCGGTACTGATCGGCTTAGCCTCTCTCGGCGTGCTGCTTCCGCGGCGCGAGCCCGGAACGGACACCCACCTCGGCAACGATCCGCGATGGCTGATGCCGGCCGTGTTCGGAGTGGGGATCTACGGCGGATACTTCGGCGCCGCCGCCGGAACCCTGCTGCTCGCGCTGTTCCTGCTTGCCACGACCGACACGCTCGCCGTCTGCAACGCGGTCAAGAATCTGGTCCTCGGGATCGCCAACGGGGTAGCCGCAATACTGTTCGTACTCACCGCGCACGTCGACTGGGTGGCGGTGCCGGCGCTCGCCTCGGGCCTGCTGGCCGGAGGCCTGATCGGCCCATGGGCCGTGCGCCACGCACCGGTACGCCCGCTTCGCTGGCTGATCGCGCTGGCCGGTCTCGGGTTGGCGGTCAGGCTCGGGTTGCAGGCCTACCGCTAGACGACGGTCGTTCCGATCAGCGCTCGCGCCCGTGCGATCTTGACCGCCATCGCGAGGGACACGGCGTCGTAGGCGCCATAGTGACGTTGCCCGTTGATGAAGAATGTCGGCGTGCCGGACACTCCGCTCAGGTCCGCCGATTCCAGGTCCTGCGCCACGCGGGCGGCGAAGACATGCCGCTTCAGGTCGTCATGAAAACGGTCCTCGTCGAGACCGAGTTCCCGTGCGTACAGCTTCAGGTCCACAGGGGTCAGCTCGTCCTGGTGGGCGAGCAGCAGGTCGTGCATCCGCCAAAAGGCATCCTGGGCGGCGGCCGCCTCGGCCGCCTCGGCCGCCAGTTGCGCGTCCGGATGCACATCTCCGAGGGGCAGATGCCGCCACACGTACTGGACATCCTCATCGGTCAGCAGCGCCGAGCGCACCGCCGGTTCGGCCTTCCCGCAGTACGGGCACTGGAAGTCGCCGTATTCGACGACGGTCACCGACGCCTCGACCGCACCCCGGATGTGATCGCGCTCGGGATCGACCGGCACCGCCAGGTCGACGAGCTGGCGTGCCGTGCCGAGCAGCGCTTCGGCGCGCCGGGTCGCCGGCAGCGCCCGGATGATCCGGAAAATCGTCCACATCACCCCGGCGGCCAGCGCTGCGGCGGTAAGCACGCCCAGCTTGGCCTCGGCCAGGTCGGTGCCGTCGAACGCGAGGGCTGCGATCAGGAACGAGACGGTGAACCCGACACCGCCGATGGCGCCGCTACCGGCGACCGCGCCCCAGCCGACCGACGGCTGCACGCGGCCGTTCGACAGCCGGTACACCAGCCACGACGTGCCGAACACGGCAAGTGGCTTGCCAGCCACGTACCCGACAATGATGCCGATCGTGATCGGTGCCGTGTACGCGTCGGCGAGGAATCCTCCGCTCAGTACGATCCCGGCGTTGGCCAGACCGAACAGGGGCACGATCACGTAGCTGGTCCACGGGTGATAGAAGCGCTGCAGGCGAGCGTTGGGTGACAGCGTCGACGTAAGGCCGAGCGCTGCCTCGCGGGCCAATTGCGCGGTTGGCTGCTCGCGGAACAGCCGGACCAGGCCGGTGGCCTGTTCCAGATTTTCCCGGTTGGGCGTGTACGCCGACGCGGTGAGGCCGATGGCCAGGCCGGACACCACCGGGTCTACCCCGCTGCCCAGCAACGCGCCCCAGACAACGACGCCGAGCAGGGCATACACCTGCGGCGTCTGGATGCCGAACCGCTTGGCGACGAGGATCGAGGCAAAGGCCAGGGCCGCTACCAGCAGCGGCATGATCTTGACTGTCACTGCTGTAGAAGACGGCGATCACCAGCAGCGCCGCGAGGTCGTCCACCACGAACATGGTGAGCAGGAAAACCCGGACCCGCTCCGGCGCCGTGCGGGCCAGCAGGGACAGCGCACCGAGCGCGAGCGCGGTGTCGGTCGACATCGCCACGCCCCAGCCGCCACCGCCACCGCCACCGCGACCACCGTTGAACGCGAGGTAGATCCCTACCGGAAGGATCATCGCCGTCAAGCCGGCGGCGATCGGCAGCCACAGGCGGCGCCGGTCGCGCAGGTCACCAAGGTCGAACTCGCGGCGCGCCTCCAAGCCGACCACCAGGAAGAACAGCGCCATCAACCCGCTGTTGATCCACGTGCGCAGTTCCCGGCTGACGCTGAAGTCGCCGAGCCGGATGGATAGGTCCGCGGTCCAGACCGATTCGTACGAGTGGGCGTCGATGTTGACCCAGATGAGTGCGGCCACGATCGCCGCGACCAGGATGCCCGCGCTGCCGGATTCGGTACGCAGGAACGCGCGCAGGGGGGCGGTCACCTCGCGGGTGGTCCATAGCGTCCGTTCGTTGTCGGCGGTGGCGTCCCGAGGTGCGGTCACTGGCCAATTCTGCATGATCGCCGACTCGCGTCTCATCGAACTGGCGCGCCGGCCGATGACCGGCGCCCGCGCCCGGCCGATGAGTCCACCGGGCGCTGACCTCCGGCGGTGACCACCGCGCCGCCGGGTCCGGCGAAACCGCGGTCAGGACAGCGCGGCAGGCGGTCAGGATGCAGCGGCGGGCGGTCAGGACAGCAGCGAGCGGCCGATCCAGCCAATCGCGATCATGACCATGGCGATCGCGATCAGCAGCCAGACGACCGCGAACAGCGCCGCGCGCTGGGCTTCGACGGCCTGGACGGCAGGGGCCGAGTCCGGTTCGCCCGGCAGGTCGGCGACCGGCACCTTCAACTCGCCGTACGTCTTCGCGGCATACACGGCCTGAACGCGATCATCGAATTCGGCCAGGTCCAGCCGACCGTCCTCGAGTGCGGCGCGCAACCGCGCGATGGTGAGGTCGCGATCGAAATCTGACGCCCGCATCAGATCACGTTTCTTCCCCATCCTCCGAGCATGGCAGCCGCCGCTACCGGTTGCGGGCGGTTCCGTCCGCGTTTGCCGGAATAGCCGCACCCCGGATGTCACATCTTGACAGTTTCTTTCATAGAGACTTCTATCTATGTTGATGATTATCGATGCCTGGGGAGGCCCTGTGACCAAGCCCGCCGTGACCAATTCCAGCGTGACCAATTCCAGCGTGACCAATTCCAGCGTGACCAATTCCAGCGTGACCAAGCCCGCCGTGACGAGTCCAAACGCTGGGCGCGGCTCGATGATCGGCCGAGCCGCGCCCGCTCTCACCCGGCGCCGCCTGCTGGCCGGGGCCGGTGTCCTCGCCGGCGGCCTGCTGCTGAGCGGCGCGTCCGAGCTGATCGCGCCGCCCCGGCTGTTCGCGGCGGTGACGCCGCCGACGGTCTACGCCCGAGCGCAGTGGAGCGCGCGACCTCCCTCCTGGCCGGTCCAGGTGCTCAGCACCCCGCCCGACCACATCGTGGTGCACCACACGGCCAGCGGTAACACCACCGATTACTCGCTGGCTCAGGCCGGCCGGCTGTCGCACTGGATCCAGGACCTGCATATGGACACCAACGGCTGGATCGATGCCGGCCAGCAGCTGACCATCAGCCGCGGCGGCTATGTGATGGAGGGCCGCCACCGCAGCCTGGAAATGATCAACAAGGGCGGCCTGGTGGTCGGGGCGCAGACCGCGAACCAGAACAGCCACACCATCGGGATCGAGAACGAGGGCATCTACGTCACCGAGGACACCACCACGGCGCTGTTCGACTCGCTGGTGCGGACGTGCGCGTGGCTTTGCCAGGCGTACCACCTCGATCCGTACCAGTCGATCGTCGGCCACCGTGACTACGTCAGCACCACCGAGTGCCCGGGCGACGTGCTGTACGCCCGGCTGCCGGAGCTGCGCGACCGGACCGCGACGCTACTCGGGGCCTAGGAGGACCGGATGACCAGGAAAGTTCTCACTACGTGCGCCGTACTCGCCCTGGCCACCTGCCTGGTGACGGCCGTGCAGGTGGCCGTGCCTACGCCCCGCCTGGCCGCCGCGGTGTCCAGCACCCCTGGCATCGACGTCAGCTCGTGGCAGGGTCCGATCGACTGGACCTCGGTGCACGACGCCGGGATCCAGTACGCGTACATCAAGGCCACCGAGGGCACCACCGTGCGGGACCCGAGCTTCAACAGCAACTACCCGAACGCCTACTACGCCGGGCTGATCCGGGGCGCCTACCACGTGGCCAGGCCCAACCTGTCGTCCGGCACGGTTCAAGCCGACTTCCTGGCCAGCAACGGGGGCGCCTGGTCGGCCGACGGCCAGACACTGCCGGCCGCGCTTGACATCGAACCGAATCCGTCGGCCGGCGGGTACTGCTACGGCCTCGGCAAGGGCTCGATGATCAACTGGATCAGCGCTTTCATCGGCGAGTACCGGGCCAGGACCACCCGCTATCCGGTGATACACACCACGCTGTCGTTCTGGAAGCTGTGCACCGGCAACTATGCCGGGTTCGCCGCCAACGATCCGCTGTCGATCATCCGCTGGGACACCGCCGCCGGGACGCTGCCGGCGGGATGGAGCTTCTACACGTTCTGGCAGCAAACGGATTGTCAACCGGTGAGCGGGATCACCGGTTGTGCCGAAGGTGGCGTCTTCAACGGTGCCCGCAGCCGTCTGGTGGCTTTGGCCACCGACACCTGACCGGCGGATGATTTTCCTCCGGCCTGGGCCGGCCGGAGGAAAATCCGTTGAGCGAACTCTCTCCGGGCGGCACGCTGGTGGCGATCCAGACCGACCCGCGGGGGGTTTCGCATGCGCTTATTCGCCGACCTTTGGTCCGCGGCACCCCGCCGTACCACGTTCGTGATCGCCTTGATCCTGAGCGGAGCCGGCGGCATGGCGGCGGCCGCCGCTCTGGCCGGGCCGGTCCTGCTCTACCACAGCACGCCGCTGTTCGTGGTGCTGGCCGTGTCGCTCACCGCGGGAGTGCTGGCCGACCTGGCCATCGGCCTGATCGTGGCCCGCCTGACCGCGGACTGGTCGGCGGGCGTCCGGCGGCAGCTCTGCGGGGTCGCGTTCGGGCAGGACCTGCCGACGCTGGACGGCACTCCGGTGGGTGAGCTACTGGACCGGATCGACAGTGACGTCTACCAAGTCGCCTCGGCGGTCCGCGGCCAGGGTGTGCGGATCGCGCAGTCGGTCGCGATCGGTGCACTGTCGGCGGTGATCGCCGTGGCGATCTGGTGGCCCGCCGGAGTCCTCATGGTCGCCGTCTCGGTGCTGCTGGTGCTGCGGCTACGCGCGCCCGCCCAGCGGATCACCACCGCCCGCATGGCCGAAGAGGAAGCGTGGTCGGACCTCGCCGCGGTGATGGAGGAATCCATTAACGGCCAGGACGACGTGCGCACCACCCTAGCTCGCCCCTACGTACTGCGGTTGTTCGCCCGCCGCTCCAGCGTGGTGCTCGAACGCGGCCGGCGGGTATGGAGTGCCTCGGCCCGGCTGACCGCCGTGGCATCGGCGGCGAACCGCGGCACCATCGCGCTGATCGTGATCGGCGGGGTGTGGGCGCTGGCCACGCACCACATCGACGGCGCCCGGCTGACCGCGGTCTGGCTGCTCGCCGTGGCGTTCGGCGGCACCGTGGAGCACATCAGCCGGATGGTGCCGGAACTCCAGTACGCGCTCGGCGCCTGGGGCCGGGTGCTGCTGCTGCGAGGAGCCGCGCAGGAGCCCGCCGGCGGTGCCGAACCCGACGACGGCGACCTGATCGTTCGGGATCTCACCTTCCGATATGCCCGGCAGGACGACCGCCCGCCGGCCCTGCGGGACGTCAGCCTCGCCTTCGCGCGCGGTCGCTCGTACGCGCTGATCGGGCGTACCGGCTCCGGAAAGTCGACACTCGCCAAGGTGCTGACCCGAGCGGTCGACGTGCCTCGCGGAACCGTGGCCCTGGCCGGCACCGACCTCAACGACATCGAGGTCGAGCGGCTGCGCCGGTGGATCGCCGTGGTCCCGCAGCGAACCGACATCCTGGCCGGCACGTTGGCGGAGAACATCGCGCTGTTCGATCCGGATCTGCTGGACCGCGCCGGCCCGGCACTCGACGAGCTTGGACTCGGCGACTGGGTGGCCGACCTGCCCCACGGTCTGCAGACCCGGCTCGGTGACGGCGGCCATGCGCTGTCGGCGGGTCAGGAGCAGCTGGTGGCGTTCGCGCGGATCCTGGTCCGCGATCCGCACGTGGTGATCCTCGACGAGGCGACCGCCCGCCTGGACCCGGTCACCGAGGCGCGGGTGCAGCGCGCCACCGAGCGCCTGCTGCTCGGCCGCATCGGCATCGTGATCGCGCACCGGCTGTCGTCGGTGCGGCACTGCGACGAGGTCGTCATCCTCGCCGATGGCGAAGTGGTCGAGGCCGGACCGCTCCGCGAGTCCCGGCGTTTCGCGCAGCTGCTTGCCACCAGCGTGGACACATCCGGCGTGTTCGACGCCGAGCCGCAGGTCGTGACGGCCGGGGCATCGACGGGACCGACGCCGGCCGGTGCCGCACAGCCATCCGGCGGGCTGGCGCTGGCCGACCGGCAGGGCGGCGTCGGCGCCGCGACCGCCGGGCCGGGCGATGACGTCTGGGGTGCCGCCGTCCACGGCGCCGCGGTCCCGGAGCAGGGCGCGAACCCGGATCAGAACGACAAGCCGGGCCAGGCCATGTCGGCGCCGATGAAGACCACGCCGCCGCCGCTACCGCCACGGGCGAAGACGCGCACACTACGGGAAATCGTCCGCCTGGCGACCAACGATCCACGGTACGGCGTCGCCTCGGTGGCGCTGTTCCTGCTGATGGTGGTATTGGGCCTGGACGGCTCGGCACTGCCATGGATGTGGTCCGACCTGGTCGACGGGCATGGCCCGCTGTTCTGGCCGGCCGTCGGCATCGTGGCGGCGCTGGCGGTGACCGCCCCGGTGCCGTACCTGACCGGCCGCTGGTTCCCCGAGTGGTGGGTACGCCAGATGCTGCGGATCAGCCTCCGGCTGGTGTACGGGCAGACCGGTCCGCGCCGGGTCAGCGACCATACCCCGGCCGCCGTGGTGGCGCAGGGCGGCGACACCGAGCGCGTGGTGATGCTCGCAGACAACGTGGTTGATCAAGCCGCGTGCCTGGTCACGATCGTGTCGATGACATTGATCTCCGGGTCGTTCGTCCCGGCCCTGTTCTTTGCCGGGACCATGCTGCTGTCCGGCCTCGCAGCCACCCTGTTCGGCCCGCGCCTGGCTCGGTCGGCGAAGAACACCGTCGCCGCCCGGGCCGCGTTCGCCACCGCTCTGGTGTCCTCGCTGACCGCGGCGCGGACGGTGAAGCTGGCCGGAGCCACCCGGCCGGTACTGGCGCATCTGGCCCGGCTCGATCGCACGCGCAGCGATCTGCAGCGGCGCGAGATCGCCACCCAGGTCTGGGCTCGGTCGACGCCGTCGATCCTGAGTGGACTGCTGCCGATCGGGGCGTGGGCGTTGTACCTGACCGGGCACCTGTCCGCCGGGGCCACCCTGGTCGCGGTCTCGACGCTTGGTGCGGCCCGGTGGTTCGCCTGGACGACCGCGTCACTCGTCTCCCAGATGCCGTCGGCCCGGGTGTGGACCCGCCGGACGGTGGCCATGTGCGGGGTGGCCGACTACTCAGCACAGGTACCCGGCGTGGACATCTCGGCCGGGACCGCTCCGGCACCGATCCCGGCACCACGGCACCCGCTGCGCCGGTTGGAGTTGCGCGGGTTCACCGCCGTACACGAGGACGGTACGGTGGCAGCGAGCGGCATCGATCTCGACGCCGAGCGCGGTGAACTGGTGCTGATCGTCGGCCCGGTGGGCTCGGGCAAGTCATCGCTGCTACGCGCCCTGGCCGGGATCGTGCACCACACCGGGACCCTGCACTGGAACGCCGAGCCGATCACCGAGCCGGAGCTGTTCCTGCGGCCGAACCAGGTCGGATATGTCGGGCAGCTGCCCCGAGTGTTCTCCGGTTCGGTATCCGACAACATCTTGCTCGGCCACAGCCTCGAAGCGACCAGCGCTGTCAGCGCCGCGCAGCTGGACCATGATCTGGCCGCCAGTGGATCCGGTCTCAGCCTGATCATCGGCCACAAGGGCACCCGGCTGTCCGGTGGCCAGCTCCAGCGCCTCGCCCTGGCCCGGGCTCTGGCACCCCGGACCGAGCTGCTCATCGCCGACGATGTCTCCTCCGCACTGGATGTCACGACCGAGCTGGCGCTCTGGCGTGCCCTGCGGAAGCGGGGGGTGACGGTGATCGGTTCGACGTCGAAGCGGGCCGCGCTGGCCCAAGCCGACAAGGTATTGGTCCTGATCGACGGCCACGCGGTTGCGCAGGGACCGTGGACCGAGCTGGAGGCGCGCTGGGGGCACCTGGCCGGCTGATCGCCGTCGGCGATCGTGACATGGCCAGCAGACCCCTGTACGCCGGGGCCGGAATTGGGCAGACTCAGTGCCTGTCAATCCGAGCTCACCCCCCGGGCCCCGGTCGCCACCGGTGTCCACCGTCGCCGGAGGACCTGCCAATGCTCGTCGGCCAGTTACTGGTCTCCACCGTGTTCTCGTTCATCGGCATGCTGGCCGTCCCCCGGCCCGGTCACCCGGCCGGGATGGCATGACCATCCGCCGGACGACCGACGACGCGCCGGCGAGCCGCGAGCGCGTACCAGGGATCAAGATCCGGCCGGCTCGGACCACCGACGCGTTGGGCAGGGCAGCCAGAACCGTGACGTACCGACGGACCTGGCTGCCGATCGCGATGGCGCTGGCCGCGGTCCTGCTGGCCGCGGGCTGCTCGGTACCCGAGGCACGCTGGCAAGACCCGCAGCCGTCACGATCAGGCCAGCCGTCGCCGGCCCAGTCCTCGTCCCAGCCGCCGGGCGGGACCGACCCTGGGGCCCAGGCGGCGCAGGCGTGCGTGTCATCCATGCTCGGGCAGATGACCCTCACCGAGATCGCCGGCCAGGTCATGTTGGTGGGCACTCCGGTCAGCGACCCCGCCAGCGTGCTTGACACCATTGCCAAGTATCACGTCGGCGGGGTGTTCCTGGCCGGCCGCAGCAAGGCTCGCGCGGCCCGGCTCAAGGCCGCGATCGCCGGGTTGCAGGCCGCCGCCGGCACGTCGAACCGGCTGTTCATCGCCCTTGATCAGGAGGGCGGCGAGGTTCAGACGCTGCAGGGACCCGACTTCCCGCCGATCCCGACCGCGGTCGATCAGGGCAAGCTGGACCAGGCCGTGCTCGGGGACCAGACCCAGGCGTGGGCACAGCGCCTGGCCGACATCGGAGTCAACCTGGACCTCGCGCCGGTCGCCGACACCGTGCCGGCCTCGCTCGGCACGAAAAACCCGCCCATCGGCCTGTACCACCGGCAGTACGGCTCCGACCCGGAACGGGTCGCCGACGACATCGCGATTGTGGTGCCGGCAATCCAGGGCACTGGCGTGGTCACCGCCCTCAAGCACTTCCCCGGGCTCGGACGCACCCGTGTCAACACCGACTTCTCGACCGGCGCCAAGGACTCCGTGACGACGCCGTCGGACCCGTACCTCGATCCGTTCATCGCCGGGATCCGCGCCGGAACCGGCGCCGTGATGATCTCGTCGGCCACCTACCCGAAGCTGGACCCTGATCACATCGCCGCGTTCTCCGAACCGATCATCACCGGCCTGCTCCGCGACGACTTCGGCTTCAACGGCCTGATCATCTCGGACTCGCTGTCGGGTGCCGCGGCGGTCAGCGACGTCCCGACCAAGCTGCGGGCCGTCCGGTTCATCCGGGCCGGCGGCGACTTCGCCCTGGTCACCCAGGAGGCGAAGGCGCCGACGATGATCAACGGTTTGACCCGGGCAGCACAGGCGTCGGCCGGGTTCCGCGACCGCCTCACGAACGCGGCCGGTCGAGTGCTCCGGGCGAAGTACGCCGCCGGACTGCTGGCCTGCGCACCTTGACGCCCCGACGCCGGCGATCCGGCAATCAGGTCGCCGTCATCGCGGTCGAGATCGACCGATCGCCTCCAAACAGGCGATCCGGATCATAGACGTCCTTGATCCGGCGCAGCCGGTCCAGATGCGCCGGTGTGAACGCCCGCGCTACCCGCTGTTGCCCGCTCACGAAGTTCAGCGGAGTCATTCCGGTGCTCACATCGGCGAACTCCGCGTCCAGGCGATCGGCCATGGCGGTGGCCGCCGCGAACGCGTGCCGGTCCGGCGTGAACGAGACGGTGTCCACCAGGAAATCGCCGCTCCAATGAGCCAACCCGAGGCGGTCAGCGGGCGGACGGACACCGCCGCCGACATGCCGGATCTCCATCAGCAGGTACGGCAGCGTGCCCCTGGGTGCGATCGCGGCCATCTTCGCGATGGTCGCGTCGTCCAGATCCCGCAGCATGGTGCACCAGATCGAGTGCGGAAGCGGGTCGACCGGGTCCTGGCTGACATTGTCGATCTGAAGGAAGGGCATGGTGGCGATTTCGTCGAGCACTCTCCCGGGAACGTCGCGCAACGGCGCGACCACGCCGGCCCCGGCGTCCGGATCGCCGGCATAGCACGCCATGACCGCGACGAACGATCTCCCCCGCATCGGCTCGGGTACGGACGGTTCGTTCGGCGTGTGCAGCACCGCCGCCGTCGAGGTGATCTCCACCGGTGCGGTCCGGACCCAGTCGCGCCACGCCGTCACCACGTCGGCGAAGCGGTCGACCGGCCACATCAGATGCCCGGCGTACACCCGGGGATGCGGGAGCAATTTGATCCGGATGGCGGTCACCACCCCGAAGTTCGGGCCACCGCCGCGCAGTGCCCAGAACAGATCCGGCTCGTGTTCGGCATCCACCCAGCGCAACCGGCCGTCGGCGGTGACGATCTGCGCCGCCGTCATCATGTCGCTGGCCAGACCGTACTTGCGGGCGAACCAGTTGGTGCCGCCGCCGAGCGTGAATCCCAGCGAACCGACATCACTTGACGTGCCGCACGGCGCCGCGAAGCCAACCCCGTACGCGGCCTCGACCACATCCTTCCATTTGGCGCCGGCGTGGATCTCGGCCGAGCCGGCCCCCGGATCGATGGAGACCCCGGTCAAAGCCACCGTGCTGATGAGCATCCCGCCACTGACCGCCTCGGTCGCCCCGTGCCCGGTCATCTGCACGCGGACCGGCATGTCGTGAGCGGCGGCGTACCGCACCGCCGCGGCCACCTCTTCCGGCGACGCCGGCAGGGCGACCGCGTCCGGGTGATGCTCGACGCGGGCATTCCAACTGGCACACGCCGTGGCATAGCCGGGAGCGTCGCGCTCGAGGAGCCCGCTGGCGCCCACCGTTCCACCGCTACCCGATTTGCCGTATTTATCAGCCATAGGGCCGATAGTTGCAGAGTTCCAGCGCCCCGATGGGCGTACCGGCCGACCGCCACGATGGAACCGCGTTCGCGCCCGCCGGAAACCCGGAAAGCCCAGCTAGCGGTGGGACAAACCGGGCGTCGGCGTCGAAGTAGCCGATCATCCGACGACGCCGGCCACGTGCCGAGGCGAGTCATGCTGTAGATCATGTGGTGGGCGACCCGGAACGCGGGTAGAGATGAGTCATGACCACGATCTTGATAACCGGCGCCACCGACGGGCTCGGCCGGGCGCTGGCCCACCGGCTCGCTTCCGACGGCGCGTCGCTCCTGCTGCACGGGCGAGACCAGAGCAGGCTCGACCGGGTCGCCGCGGAGCTGCCCGGCCGCCGGCCGGCACAGTGCTGGCCGACTTCGCCGACCTTAAGCAGGTACGGGATCTGGCCGCCACCGTGGCCGGGCAGTCCGGCCGACTGGACGTCCTGGTCAACAACGCCGGCATCGGCGGTGGCGAGCCGGACGGTCGCGAGCGCCGCGCCTCGGCCGACGGGTACGAGCTGCGATTCGCGGTGAACTACCTGGCCGGGTTCCTGCTCACCATGGAGTTGCTGCCGCTGCTCCGGGCAACCGGCAACGCCCGGATCGTGAACGTCGCGTCGATCGGGCAGTACCCGATCGACTTCGACGACCTGATGATCGAGCGCCGTTACCAGGGAGGCCGGGCGTACGGGCAGAGCAAGCTCGCGCAGATCATGTCCGGGTTCGAGCTGGCCGCCCGGCTGGAACCGGCCGAGGTGACCGTCAACAGCCTGCACCCGTCGACGTACATGCCGACCAAGATGGTGCTGGCCGAGGTCGGGCACTCCATCGACAGCATCGCCGATGGGGTGGCCGCCACCCACCGGCTGATCGCCGACCCTCGGCTGACCGGCGTCACTGGAAAGTTCTTCGATCGGAGCCGGCCGGCGCGGGCCAACGACCAGGCGTACGACGAGGCGGCTCGGGCCGAGTTGTGGCGGCGCAGCGTGGAACTGACCGGAGCGCCGGACAGTATGGGCTGAGTCGGCGTGGCTGAGCCGATGACGAGCCGTATCGCCGCGCAGGCCGTACTTCGGGTCCGCCGGAAACCGGTGCCGTCGGTACCGGAGATCCGGCTGGAACTGGCCGACGAGGCGATCGGCCTATGGGATTCCGGCGGCGGGCAGTACCGCAGCGCCGACCCTCCCCCGTTCTGGGCGTTCCCCTGGGCCGGCGGCGTCGGCCTGGCCCGCTTCCTGCTGGATCAGCCGGACGTGGTGCGGGGCCTGCCGGTACTCGACATCGGCGCCGGGTCGGGCATCGTGGCCATCGCGGCCGCGATGGCCGGGGCCGCCCAGGTGACCGCTGTCGACGTCGCCGCCGACGCGGTGTCCGCCATCGCCCGTAATGCCGCGGCGAACGATGTAGCGGTCCGCGGCGAATGTCGCGATCCGCTGGCCGGCACCCCCCATGATGTCGCGGTGATCATGGCCGGCGACGTCTTCTACAGCGCCACCATGGCACACCGGCTCATGCGCTACTTCCGGCGAGCCCAGGCGGCGGTCCCGGACGTACGGATCATCGTGGGCGACCCGAATCGCGGATACCTGACACCGGACCGGTTCCGGCGGCTCGCCGAGTACGAGGTACCGGCCCGGCGTGCGCTCGAGGACACCGACCACATGCGCGCCACGATCTGGGAGCTGGGGCCGGCACCACCGCGGGCAGGCACCCCGGCCGCCGCCGAACCGGTCGCGCCATAGCGTGGATCCGGGCCGGCTCCAGGTTGCCGGTGAGTTCGCGGCCTTGTCGGCGACGGTGACGACGGCTGCCGCGGCGCGCGACGGCCCACCCTTAACCGGACCCGCGCCATCCGGCCATCCGTGCCGCGCCGGCATTCGGCCCGCCGCCCAAATCGGTATCGTCCAGTCATGACACCACGAGTGGATCACTTGCTATCCGCCAACCTGTACCTGGCACCGCAGCTCGCCGAGGGCCGGATCTACTTCATTTCCGACCTGTCCGGCCGCCTCAGCCTTTACGCCATCGACGAGGGCGGCAGTATGCCGGAGCGGCTGCTGCCCGCCGACATCGGGCTGCTGACACCAGAACTGGTCAACGGCGAGTCGTTCGTGGCGCTCCCCCGGTTCGGCGCGATTGTGGTGATGGTCGACAACAACGGCGACGAAAACCAGCAACCATGCCTGATCCCGATCGCCGGCGGCGATCCGGAACCGCTGTTCGGCGATCGCTTCCGGGGTCAGCAGGTGATGGTCCTCGATCTCGACCAGGACGGCCACGGCGTGCTCCTGGTGGACCCGCGCACCCGGCCCGAGCTGGAGTCGTACGAGTTCGACATGTCCGCGCCTGATCGCGGTCTCACGATGCTGGCGACCTCCAAGTACGGCGCCATACCGGTGGCCGCCGCCGCGGATCGTGAGCGGTACCTGCTCATCGACGAATACCTGCCACGCGACAACACCGTCTGGCTGTGGGAGCGCTCGACGGGCCAGCGTCGGCTGCTTCGAGGCGTACCACCCGAGGATCGCACCGACGGCCAGGAGCCTCCTCGCGAAGGCTTCGCGCGCGGCTGGTTCATTAGCGACCACGGCGTGCTCTCCGAGTCGTTCGCGTTCTCCGACCTCGGTGGCCTGGCTTACCTGCCGGTCGACGCTCCGGATCAGCTGGCCCAGGTGCGCATCGACGGTCTGCGCCATGCCGGCACCGGCGAGTTCACCGGCCTGTCCCACCTGGCCGGCAACCGGTTCGCGCTGTGGTACAACGTGGACGGCGCATCCTGGGGCTACGCGGGCGTGTTCGACGAGCCGTCGAAGACGTTCACCGTCCAGGAGGTGCTCTACGGCACCGGCGAGCTTGGCGGCGGTGTCGTCGAGCACTCGTCCTACGACGAGGGAAGCGACCAGTTCGTCGCGTCGTTCTCGTCGGCGGCGATGCCGGCCCAGATCGCGGTGCTCGGCAAGCCGGACGGTGGCGACACCCGGCCGGTTCGGTTCGTCACCCGCAACCGGGTCGTCGGCCTCGACCCGTCACTGCTGTGCCCGGGCGAGGACGCCTCGTACATCAGCCACGACGGGCTGCGGGTGTCGGCCCGGCTGTACCTTCCGGCCGAATCGCTCGGATTCGGTGGACCGCGTCCGGTCGTCTACTACATCCACGGTGGCCCGCAGGGTCAGGAACGGCCCGACTTCACCTGGTTTTCCATGCCGCTGATTCAGTACCTGACGCTGCGCGGGTTCGCCGTCTTCGTACCCAACGCACGGGGGTCCAGCGGGTACGGCCAGGAGTACATGCAGCGGGTGGACCGGGACTGGGGCGGTCAGGATCGGCTCGACCACGTGGCCGGCGTCGCGCACCTGCGCAACGATCCGCGCGTCGACGCGAGCCGGATTGGCGTGATGGGCCGCTCATACGGCGGGTACATGACCCTGATGCTGGCCGGCCGCCACCCGGACCTGTGGTCGGCGGCGGTGGACATGTTCGGGCCGTACGACCTGCCGGTCTGGGTCACCCGGCTGCCGGAGGCCTGGCAGACGTACTTCCACTTGGCGCTCGGGCACCCCGACCGGGACCGCGACGAGTTGATCGCCCGCTCGCCCCGCACCTACCTCGGCGACCTGGCCGCTCCGATGCTCGTGATCCAGGGCGCCAACGATCCCCGGGTCACCAAGTCCGACTCCGACGACCTGGTCAAGGAGCTACGCGACGCCGGCAAGCAGATCGACTACCTGGTCTTCGAGGACGAGGGCCACGACGTCACCAAGGCCGCGAACAAGGTCCGGTGCTACACCGCGATCGCCGACTTCATGGCCGAGCATCTGCGCCCGTAGACCGCATCGGCCGTAGACGGCATGTGCATGACCGTGTCCGGTCAGGGGTGCCAGGGCGCCCCTGACCAGACACGATCACGAAGTCGGCTACCAGCGGCGCAGCCAGTGCATGTGATCGTTGAGCCAGTTGTGCACCACCGTGATCTCGTTGGTATCGCTGGACAGCCAGGGCAACTGCCCGTTGATCGCGAGCAGGCTGAGCACTATCGCGAAAGCGCCGAACAGTAGCCCGGTCATCACGATGCCGTGGCCGGTGACGTGCGAACGTCCGACACCCGACACCGACGTCAGGGCAAGGATCACGGCTATAACGCCGACGGCGAACCCGAGCGGCGCCAGCAGCCCGGTCAGGGTCGCGGCCACGGCCACGGTGCCGGCAATCAGGCTCAGCGTGGCGGTCAGGCTGACGTGGGCCCAGCGCTGCCGGGACGTCCCGTCAACCGGCTCGTCCACGGTGGTGGGTCCGGCAACGGAGCGGTGCCCCTCGACGACGCCCGGCCCGGCGTCGTCAACGGTCTCAGCCCGGCCCTCGGCGGCCAGGCCCGGCCGGGCTTGCATACGCTCGGTGTCTCGGTCCTCGTCAACGGCGACGCCATTCTTGATGGCACCGGTACGGTCGTCGACCGGCGCATCGTTGACCGGCCGGTCCTCGACGCCGGTGCCGGAATGTCTGCCGAACATGATGCTCTCCCAACAGGTCGGTTACCGGAGAGCTACCCGCGGCGGGCAGGCGGGCAAACCCGTCGGCCGAAGCCCGTTAACGCCTGGCCAGGGTGCGCAGGTTGGCCACGCCTATTGCCACCGCCGCGATCAGCGCCAGCACCCCGAGCGCGATCCGCAGATTGGTCACGAGCAGCCAGACCAGCACCCCGATTCCGGCTACCACGGCCACGCTCATCAGGAATGGCACCAGCCGCCGCCGCAACAGCGCCTCGACACCCATGACGATCAGCACCGTCCCGACCGCGGTCCACACCAGCGGATCGGCCCGGAACAGCAGCGAGAGGCCAAGCAGCATCAGCAGGATCGACAGCGAGGCCCCAGCCCAGAACCGCAGCACCAGCCCGGCGGGGGTGGTGGTGTCCGGTGTCGTGCGGTGCTTCAGGTGCGCATGCGGCGCCGGGTGGACCGACATCGCCGGCACCTGGCGCAGCTGATCGCGCTCGTTGACCGCCTCGCGACGCCGGGCGCGTACCGCCGCGACCTCGGCCTCGCTGGCGAGCAGCCGGGCATGCAGGCCATCGCGGCGTGCCTCGGTGATCGTCGGAGGCAGCAGCTCAAGCCCGGTCGCGGCGCGGCGCAGCCGGTCCTGGCCGGTCGCGATCTCGGCGTCGTAGGACGCGATGAGCTCGTCCAGCTCCGCGATCCTGGCCTGCCCCGACCGCGCCGTCGCGGCGACGGTCGGCGGCACCTTGTCCAGCCCGGCCCAGCCCACCGGATCGGCCCAGGACACCCGGATCGCCCCGCTGCGCTCGTACCGCGGCCCGGCGGGTGCCCGCTCGCCGCCGAAGGGGTCGGCGGTATCCAGGCCCCAGAGGCCTCGGAAATCCCGCACCCAGGGAGTGCTTGAGTCGATGAAGATGGGCGTCCACGGCCGGGAAGTGCCAGGTCCGATCGCCGCACCGTCGCCGCGCCGGTAGTCGACGTACGGGATGCCGAGGCCCAGTGACGGACGGCCCCGGGTCCAGGGCATGATCGCCGCCCGGATGCTGGTGAGTTTTGTGAACATCCGCGCCAGCGCGGTGGGTTGCACTCGCACCAGATAGTCGCCCGCCAGATACGCGCCGGAATGCGAACCGGCGCCGACATTGACCACCGGGTGGCTGCCGAACCAGATGATGTCCGGGTCGTCCGGGCGGCGGCGCAGTTCGTCGCCGGTCTCGTCGTGCGATGAGAAGGCGAGCCACGCCGGCACCAGGTTGCCTCCTTGATCCGGCGCCAGGTAGATAGTCACTTGCTCCCAGTCCGACTCGTGGTCGTTGACACCGCTGAAGCTGGACCGCCAGTCGTTCATGGCGTACAGGAACCAGTACTGGATTACGACGTAACCGCCGTCCGAGCTGACGTGGGCGTGGTACGCGTCGTGTGGCGGCGCGATCCGGGCGTACTGCTGCTGGCACGCCGCCGCCAGACCACCCGGCACCTTTCCGCGAACGGTGAGCGACAGGCGCATGCCGGTGTCGATGACGCGGCCCATCAAGCCGACCGCGGCCAGCCTGGAAATCCCGTGGAAAGTGGGCCGGCCCGGCCGCTGGCGCCAGGCTCGCAGGGCATCACGTGAGAGCGACGCCGGAACGTATCGCAGGTGCAGCGCGGCATCCGGATGATCTCGGGCGGCCTCGGCCAGGCGATCCGCGTCAAGCTTGCCGTGGTCGATGAGCTGCACCGGCTTCGCCCCGGGCACGGCCACCCACAGCGCGGCCTGAGCCAGGTAGTCGTGAACTGGCATCGGGAAAAACAGCTCGCCGGCCGTGTAGCGGAGCACCGGCTCGTAGCGCCGCACCAGGTCCAGCGGGCTATGAGGATCGGTCATATTCGCAGTTTGCCGACTGAACCGCTGGTTCGCGCACTGAACCGCTGGTTCGCGCGGTGAATCGCGGTGAATCCAAGCGGATCACGGCACGCCCGCCGGATCGCGGTGAAGCCGTAAGCCCGAAATTCGATGGACTGCCAGGCACCAGCGTGTCAGCCTGTCGCGGTACCGATCGTTGACGATAGGAGACCGGCGATGCGCGGACTCGAAATCTCCCAGCCCAACCGCTTGCGAGTTTTCGAGGACCGGTTCGCTTATGAAATTCGTCAATATCGGTATTCTGGCGCACGTCGACGCCGGTAAGACCAGCCTCACCGAGCGCCTGCTTTTCGACACCGGCGCCATCGAGCGGCTGGGCAGCGTCGACGCCGAGACCACTCAGACCGATACCGGGGACATCGAGCGGGAGCGCGGCATCACGATCCGCTCGGCGGTCGCCTCGTTCACCACCGCGCAGCGCCATGTAAATCTGATCGATACCCCTGGCCACAGCGACTTCGTGGCCGAGGTGGAACGCGCGCTCAGCGTGCTTGACGCGACCATTCTGGTCATCTCCGCCGTCGAGGGGGTGCAGCCGCACACCCGCGTCTTGATGAAGACGCTGCGATCGCTGCGGCTGCCCACGGTCATCTTCATCAACAAGATCGACCGGCCCGGCGCTCGCGGTGACGACCTCCTCACCGACATACGGCGGCTGCTAACCGAGGGTGTCGTTCCCATCGGCACGATCCGCGACGAAGGCACGGCCCGGGCCCGGTTCATTCGGTACGCCCGGCACGACGCCGCCGAGATCTGGGCCCCGAAGCTCGCCGATCACGACGATCGGCTGCTAGCCCTGCTCGTCGACGGGGCTGAGCCCGGGTACCCGCAGGTCCATGCCGCCCTGCGCCGGCTCACGGCCGTCGGCGAGATCCTCCCGGTGCTGTTCGGATCGGCGCTAACCGGTGCCGGTGTGCCCGAACTCCTCGATGTCATCGGCAGCGTGCTGCCCGCCGCCCCGACGCCCGAACCGGGCCTGCGTGCTCGGGTCTTCGCGATCGAGCGGCGGGGCGGCCAGAAGCTCGCCTACGCGCGCTGCTACGGCGGTTCGCTGGCGCGGCGCGACCGGGTGACGGTGTTCCGGCCGTGTCCGGACGGCCACGTCAGCCGGTACCGGGGTCAGGTCACGGCGGTATGGGTTTCCGGTGGCTCGGACCGGCTGACGGCCGGCCAAATCGCCGCGATCGCCGGGCTGCCCGGAATCCGGATCGGCGACCAGTTCGGGACCGACCGGGAGTTGAGCGCCCAAGGGCGGTTCGCGCGGCCCACGCTGGAAACGGTGGTCCGCCCGGCCGATGGCGTGCTCACCGGGGCGTTGCATGCCGCGCTGATGCACCTGAGCGATGAGGACCCGCTGATCCAGACCCGGGTGACCGCCACCGGCGAGACCTCGGTACTGCTGTACGGGGAGGTGCAGAAGGAAGTCATCGGAGCCACACTCGCCCGCGATTATGGCGTGCTGGTGGTCTTCGCACCGACCGAGATCGTGTACCGGGAACGCGTCACCGGCGTGGGCGCTCATGTGCACTGGGCGCCAGAGGGCTTCGGGGTGACGATCGGCTTGCGCGTCGAGCCGGGAACTGGCGTCACCTACTCCGTCGAGGCCTCGTACGGAACGCTGATTCCGTCCTTCCACACCGCGGTCGAGCAGACCGTGCGCAAGGCTTTGGAACAGGGCGTGTACGGGTGGCCGGTGACCGACGTGACGGTGGTGCTCACCCACTCGCGGTACGGCTCTGGAACCTCATCGGGTGACTTCCGGAACGCGGTACCGCTGGTGCTCGCGGCGGCCCTGGCCGCCGCCGGCACGCGCGTCCATGAACCGTGCCAGCGCTTCGAAGCGGACGTGCCGACCGAGCGGCTGGGCGTGGTGACCGGGTTCCTGGCGCATCTGGGCGCCCGGATCGACGGCACTGAACTCGCGGGTGATGGCTGGGCGGTCACCGGCGAGATCCCGTCCCGCCTGGCGTATCAAGCGCAGCAACGGCTGCCGGGGCTGACCAACGGGGAAGGCGCGTGGTCGGTGACGCCGGGCGGCGACCGAGCCGTCGACGGGCGCCCACCGGTCCGTGCGCGGACCGACGGCAATCCGTTCGACCGGGCCGAGTACCTGCGGTTCCTGGCCCAGCGAAACTTGTCCGCCGGGCCGGGCTAACCGACCACCTCGTCATCGGAATGGGCGGCGTACTCCTCGACCCGTACCTCGGTCATCGCCTCGTACCTCGCTACCCGATCCGACCACTCGTGGTCGACGCCGAACGCGGTGGCCGCGAAGTTCACGTCCCGGATGGCGGCGGCCAGTTCGTCCGGGCTGCCGGATGACAGCACCCGGGCCGGGGCGCCGACCGCCACCGCCATCGGCGCGACGAACGTCTCCGGCTCCAGCGACGCTCCGGCGTGGGCCAGGGCGCCGACCGCGATCACCGACCCGGCACCCAGATGCGCGCCTTGCAGCACGCTCGCCTGCGCGGCCAGGTAGCAGCAGCGCTCGATGTGGCAGCCCAGCACGGTCGCGTGCGGGCCGACGAAGACGTGGTCGCCGAGGACGACCGGATGCGGCTGGGCGGCGACGGCGGTGGCCCGCAGCACCGCGTTCTCGGAGATGACGGTTGCCTCTCCGATCTCGACGTACGCGCCCTCGGCGTCCAGCACCGCCCCGTACAGCACGCGGGCGCGCGGGCCGATCCGGACGTCGCCGACCAGAGCAGCGGTCGGAGCGATGTACGCAGTCGGGTCGACCGCCGGACGCTTGCCACGGTGACGGATCAGCATCCCGCCAGTATCCCGGCTTCATGCATCCCCGCTTCGTGATCCACGAGTCCGGCGCGGAGCCATCCGGATGGCCCGGCGCCTCGTAAGACAGGCGCACCGCCGGCGGTGCTTCATGCCGCCGCGATCAGCGGCTCGACATGCGCAGCGCCCCGTCCAGCCGGATCACTTCGCCGTTCAGCATCGGGTTGTTGACGATGTGCGCGACCAGGGCGGCGTACTCATCCGGGGACCCGAGCCGGCTCGGGTGCGGCACCTGGGCGCCGAGCGATTCGCGAGCCTCCTCAGGCAGCCCGGCCATCATCGGCGTCTCGAACAGGCCCGGCGCGATGGTCATCACCCGGATCAGCCGGTCGGCCAAGTCCCGCGCGGCCGGCAGGGTCAGCCCCACCACGCCACCCTTGCTGGCCGCGTACGCCGCCTGTCCGATCTGGCCGTCGAACGCCGCGATCGAGGCGGTGTTCACGATGACGCCACGCTCGCCGTGCAGCGGTTCCGTCTCGGCCATCGCCTCGGCCGCTAGCCGCAGCACGTTGAACGTGCCGATCAGGTTCACCTGCACTACGCGTGCGAAGTCGTCGAGCGGAAGCACCCCGCGCTTGGAGAGCACCCGCCCGGCCGTGGCGATGCCGGCGCAGTTCACCGTGATGCGCAGATCGCCCAGCGTTCGCGCGGTGGCGATGGCCTGGGCCACTTGCTCGACGTCGGTGACGTCCGCGGGCACGAAGGCGGCCGGCACGCCGAGCTCGGGTGCCAGGTCGGCGCCGGCCGATGTGGGCAGGTCGACGAGCACGATGCCGGCCACGCCGTCGGCGGCCAGGCGGCGCGCGGTGGCCAGGCCGAGCCCGCTGGCGCCGCCGGTGATGAGAGCGACCGATCCGGTGAGATCCATGCCGCCAACTTACGGCCCGCACGGCTGCGGCGCGACGCCAGGCGGCGCGAGGCTACGCGCCGGGTCGTGCCGGGACGGCCGGACACGTACCCGAAATCCACTCCGATAACTCCTTTGGGTGACTTACCGTCACGAATATTGACGGAACCTCCCACAACTATCGGAACGTGCGTGGTACGTCTCTTGAACTGGTTATCGGCCTTTTCAGTTCATGAGGTGCATATGACTTCAACCCTGGTGAACGACCTGTCCGGTGCGACCACATTCACCGGATCCCCGTCAATGTCCCCGCCAATATCCCCGGCAATTTCCCCGGAATTCGCGCCGGCCTCGACACCGATGACCGCGGACCAGCGGGAACAGTTTGAGCATGACGGCTACCTGGTGATCCGCGGTGCGCTGTCACCTGCCGAGGTGGAGTTCTACGCGGCCGCGCTGGACCGCGTGTACGCCGGCCGAGTCGCGGACGGCACTGTGACCGCCGGCCTTGCGATGCACCAGCTGAGTGCGGTGGCCAACTGTCCGGAAGCGGTCGGACTGATCGACCACCCGAACACGTTCGGGCTGGTCTGGTCGATCCTGGGATGGAACATCCACATCTATCACTCGCACCTCGATGTGCACCCACAGATCAGGCATGCCAAGCCATTCCAGTTCGAGTGGCACCAGGACGGCGGCCGGCAAAACCGCGAGATCGAGACGAACCCGCGACCACGGCTGTCGGTGAAGCTCGCCTACTGGCTGTCCGACCTGACCGCCACCGGACGCGGCAACTTCACCGTGGTACCGGGCAGCCATCTCACCAACCGGATCGATGGTCCGCCTCGCCGTGACGTCAAGTGGCCCGACCCGAAGGGTGCCGTCCAGGTCACCGCCGCGCCCGGCGACGTGGTCTTCTTCGACCGGCGGCTGTGGCACACCCGCACCGACAACTACTCGGAGATCACCCGCAAGGGCATCTTCTTCGCGTACTCGCACCGCTGGGGGGTGAGCCGAGACGACAACACCGCGTTGTTCGCGTCCGATGCGTACGACCGGTTCACGCCAGTGCAGCAACAGTTGCTCAGCGGGCCGCTGGCCGCGCCCGGCGAGATTCCGGGTGATCATCAGTGGGGTCACTACCCAGCCACCACGCCGCTCTACGGTCATCTGGCCGAGCGTGGTCTGCTCGACCCGTCCTTCCCGCCGCTGATCCCATGACAGAGGATCGTCCACAGCGGATCGTTTCGGTCGAGTGATGAGTCCGGCGCCCCGAGCGCCGGACTCGTCTGTGGCCGGCTACGCCGCCGCCGGACCTGGGGGTCGGCATGATCACCAAGGCTCCGCGGGTCCGACTGATCGCTCCGGCTTGTCGCGGCCGGCCGGTGCCGGCTCGCGTCGCTAGGCCCAGCCGAGCGGGGCCTCCCCGCGCACGTGCTCGAAGATGAGGCTCGTCTCGGCGTGCGCCACCTCGGGACGGCTGACCAGGTGATCGAGCACGAAATTGCGCAGGCTATCGGCATCGGCGACGGCCACATGCACGAGGTAATCGACCGATCCGGTCACGTGGAAGACGGTCAGGACCCCGGGCATCGCCGGGGCGGCCGAACGGAATGCGTCAACCTGCGAGCGGGAGTGGGTCGCCAGGCGTACCGAGATCATCGCCTGAAGCGACCGTCCGATGCGTGCCAGGTCGATGTCGGCGTGGATGCCGCGCAACGTTCCGCTGTCCCGGAGCGCCCGGACCCGCGCCAGGCAAGTCGATGGTGCCAGCCCGACGGCTTCGGCGAGCGCCGCGTTGGTCATCCGGCCGTCGGCCGCCAGCAGTTCGAGCAGCCGCCAGTCAATGTCGTCGAGCCCGGTGGCGGGCGGGCGCGGCGGCGGGCCAGGGCTCCGAAGATCGTTCACTGTGGCGCTCCCCTCCACCGAGATCACCGAACTCTCCGGCGATCGTGGCCCCGCGCAGGTCGCAGGAAATTCGGAACTATTGCCGTATGGCCGCTGCTTGTTCACCATACCGGCATGGTCAACGATGCCCGTACCGCCGGTACCCGGGCCGGAAACGCCGCCGGGTTGTCCCCCACTACCACCGCCGTCCACGCCGGCCGGCACGATTTCACCGCGCTCGGCGTACACGTTCCCCCGATCGATCTGTCGACAACGTACCCGCTGCCGGACCTTGACCGCGGCGGCGCCTCCTATGACGCTCTGGCCGGCGGCGGCCGGCCACCGGCCGACGGCAGCATGGTCTACCAACGGCTGTGGAACCCGACCGTGGCACGGTTCGAGGACGGCCTCGCGGAACTGGAAGGCACCGAGACGGCAGTCGCCTTCGCGTCCGGTATGGCCGCGTTCACCGCCGCCCTGCTCGCCGCCGGTGCCGCCGGCAAGCGGCACGTCGTCGCCGTTCGCCCACTGTACGGAGGATCCGATCACCTCCTCGCCAGCGGCCTGCTGGGCTCCACCGTGACCTGGGCCGAGCCGGATGCCGTGGCGGCGGCGATCGGCCCGGACACAGGTCTGATCGTGGTGGAGACCCCGGCCAACCCCGACCTGCGGCTGCTCGATCTGGCGGCGATCCGGCGCCAGGCGGGATCGGTACCGGTGCTGGTGGACAACACGTTCGCGACGCCGGTCCTGCAGCGGCCGGCCGACTTCGGCGCGGACCTGGTGCTGCACTCGGCGACCAAGTTCCTTGGCGGCCACGGTGACGTGATGGCCGGCGTCATCGCGTGCTCGGCCGCTTGGGCCGAGCGACTCCGCCCGGTGCGCGCGATCACGGGTGCCCTGCTGCACCCGCTCGGCGCTTACTTGCTGCATCGCGGATTGCAGACGCTGCCGGTGCGAGTTTCGGCCGCTCAGCAGGGCGCCACCAAACTGGCCGACCGGCTGCGGTCCCACCCGGCGGTAAGCGCGGTGCACTATCCCGGTTTCGCCGACTCCGACCCGGGAGGCCTGGTCGGCCGGCAGATGTCCGGTCCGGGAACGATCGTCGCGTTCGAGGTAAACGGCGGAGTGCCCGAGGCGGCGCGTGTCGCGTCCGGCTGCCGGCTCATCACGCACGCGGTGTCGCTCGGTGGCGTGGACACGCTCATCCAGCATCCGGCCTCACTCACCCACCGCCCGGTCACGGCCGACGCCAAGCCGGCCGGCTCGCTGCTACGGCTGTCGGTCGGGCTGGAAGACCCGGAGGATCTCTGGCGCGATCTGGAGACTGCGCTGGCGATCAGCTGAACGGCGGCCGGACCCGCCGCAGCAGCCGCGCCACCACGATGGTGGCGGTGCCGACGGCGAACGCGACGGCGTTCGGGATGACCAGAGCCAGGTCCGAGGAGGCCAGGCCGTACGCGACCCACAGCCCGAAGCCGGGCACCAGCAGCACGTAGTAGCCGACCGAGACGTCCGCGGACGACCGGCGAACCAGCATTCGCCTGATCTGCAGTCCCGGTGAGATCGCCATGACCAGGCCCCAAGTGGCGGCCGCGATTCCGAATACGGTGACCATCACGCCACACCTCACTGTCCATTGTGGCGCTCGGCCGGATGGATCACGTCCGCCGGCCGGGCCGCGCGGGGAGACCGTGCGGAGCCGCCGACGGGGAGCGCAAGCGTGATCGCCGCCAGTCTACGTCGGGACATGCTCCGGGTACGGCGGCACTCGTTACCCCGGCCTATGGGCGCGTCGAACAGCTTTTTCCGGGCACAACCGGCACCATGTCGGCATGCCGCCCCGCGCATCGATATTCGCGACCGCCTTGTCCGCCCTGGTGCTACTGCTGGCCGGCTGCTCCGGGCCGGCTGCTACCACCGTCGCTCATACCGTCGCGTCCTCGCCCGCCGGTTCGTCCGGACCGATCGCCGGCGGGGCCGCACCATCGGCTTCGAACTCGCAGTCGCCGGTGGCGGCTTCACCAAAGCCGGCTGGACCGCCACCTAAGCGGGGCACGCTCGCGTGGTACATCTACGAGTTGCCGCGCTTCGGCCCGCCCCCGGCGCCGGAACACGTAACGACTCTGGCGGTCAGCGGCCAAGCCCGGCAATTCAATCAGATCCCGGTCGGCGACCAGAAGGTCGCGTTCGTCACCATCGATGACGGCTGGGAGAAGGATCCAGGGGCCGCGGCGATGCTCAAGGCGGCGCACATCCCGTTCACCATGTTCCTCACCAGTGACGCGATCAAGAGCGACCCGCGGTTCTTCAAGACGCTGCAAGGCTACGGCGGGGTCATCGAGGATCACACGGTCACCCATCCCAAGCTGACTCGGATGAGCTACCTGCAACAGCGACACGAGATCTGCTCGAACCGGGAAACGTTGGCCGCGTTGTACGGCCGCGCGCCGGTCATCATGCGAGCGCCATACGGGCTGGCTGACAAGGACACGCTCAAAGCCGCCGCGTCGTGCGGGATCCGGGCCAATGTCTTCTGGGACGAGTACGCCATCACCGGCACCGTCACCTGGCAGCGCCCGGGCGGCATCCACCCGGGGGACATGGTTCTGATGCACTTCGACAAGTACCTGAAGGCGAACCTGCTGGCGACCTTGAGAGCGTTCCACAAGAACGGCATCACGCCCGCGCTCCTGGAGGACTACCTGGTCACGCCGCCACCGCCGGTGCCGTAGGCCGGTCGCGCCGCCATCTGGGAACTCCGGGCCCGGCGCCGGCCCGGAAAGGACCACCAGGCACAATCGCTCCTGACAACGGGCGAGGACTTGGGTGAGGTTCGGGATGTCTCGTCGGGGCTGGGCACTGTTCATCGCGATGGGCGTGATCTGGGGCGTGCCATACCTGCTGATCAAGGTCGCGGTGGACGTGCTGTCCCCGGCATCGCTGGTGTTCGTGCGCACCGCGCTCGCGGCGGCCATCCTGATGCCGATCGCGGTGGCGCGGGGCCAGTTGCGGCAGGTGCTCGCCCGCTGGCGCCCCTTGGTCGCCTTCGCCGTCGCCGAATTGGCCGTGCCGTGGTTCCTGTTGTCGAGTGCCGAGCAGCGCCTGTCGAGCTCGCTGTCCGGCTTGCTGATCGCCGCCGTACCGCTGGTCGGGGCATTGCTGGGCTGGCTCACCGGAGGTGAGCGGCTGGGCCTGCGGCGCATCATCGGCCTCGCGATCGGTATCTGCGGCGTGGCCGCGCTGGTCGGGCTCGACCTCGGCGGCGGCGACATTCCGGCCCTGATGAAGATGGCGCTGGTCGTGGTCGGGTACGCGGTGGGACCGTTCATCCTGGCCCGGTACCTGACCGGGGTGCCCGGCCTGGGAGTGATCGCCGCGGCGCTCAGCCTGACCGCGATCGTCTACTTGCCGGCCGGGATGGCCCAGATGCCGGGGCACTGGCCGTCGGCCCGGGTGATCACCGCGGTGGTGGTGCTGTCCGTGCTGTGCACGGCGATCGCGTTCCTGGTCTTCTTCGCGCTCTTGTCCGAGGTCGGTCCGGTCCGAGCCACCGTCATCACGTACCTGAATCCGGCGGTCGCCGTCGCGCTGGGTGTGCTGCTTCTCAGCGAGCCGCTCACCGCCGGTATCGGGCTCGGGTTCGTCCTGGTGCTGGCCGGATCGGTACTCGCCACCCGGCGCTCCCAGCCGGTACCCGCCGAGGCGGGCGACCCGCGCCCGGAACCTCGTCACGCCGGCAGCGCGACGTAGTCCTCCAGGAGCGCGGGCGTTAGCCCGGCCCGATGGATCGCGGTCAGCGCGGCCAGCACGTCTTGTGGGAACGTGTCCCGGAAGTGCATCAGGATAATGTCACCGGGACGGATCCGATGGTCGGCGGTCTGGTAAAAGACCTTGCCATTGCGGACCGTCTCGGACCAGTCGAACGCGGCGGCCAGGCCGCAATCGTGTACCACCGCCAGTGTGGTCCGGTCATAGTCGCCGTACGGCGGCCGGAACAGCGTCGGCGCGGCGCCGAAAGCGCGGGTGAGCGTCGACTTGGCGCCGCAGATCTGATGCTTCTGGTATGTGTACGACTTGCCCGGCAACTCGGGATGCGTCATTGTGTGGTCCTCGATGACCCCGCCGTAGCCCTCCAACGCCTTGAAGAACGTCGGGTCCGAGGCGCCGACCGGGCCGATCAGGAACATCGTGAACGGGATGTGCGCGACCCGCATCACCTCCAGGTCCTTCGGCATCCGCACCACGCCGTCATCGATGGTCAGGAAGGCCACCTTGGCGGTCACCGGCAGCCGGTAATAAACAGGGGCGGTCGCACCGCCGGGCAGCTTGATCGCGGTGGGAGCCGGCGGCGAGCCGAACGTCGGAAGCTTGGCGAGGATCGCGGCGAGCCCGGTCAGCCTCGGCCGGGCCGCGGCCGAGTGGTGCGGGGTCGCCGCACCGCCGGTGCCGCGTACCGATGGCGAGCCGTGCGCGGCCGCGCCGGAGACGGCCGGGTTCGGCGCGGCGGCGCTCCGAGCCTGACATGCCGCCATCGCGACCAGAGCCAGCGCGGCCATTCCGGCCACCACGGAGGCGCGGCGCACGGGGGATCGGGAGTCGAACAGCCGGGGGGATGGCACCGGCCGAGCGTACGAGATGCGCGCCAGTAGCGGCGGCGCGCGCGTCCGCGATCCGCCGCCGGGGTGACCCTACTCTTCGCCGACCTCCTCGCTGGCCTCCTCGCTCTCCTCTTCGGCGAGCTCAGCGAACTCGGCGGCGTTTTCTTCCTCGCGGGGTCCCCCGTCGCCGGCGGAGCGGGCGTTTGACTCCTGCTCGTCATACACGGCGCGAGCGGCCTCTTCGGCTCGGCGCTGGGCATCGGTCATGTCACCACGCTATAGCCAACGGTGCCGCGGCGGGGAGGCAACCGGCCACAGCGCCACCGCGAGGGCACGCCCGCGAGGGCACGCCGCGGCTGTCAGCCGCTGTGGTGGACGGTGAGGATGGCGATGTCATCACGAGGCGGATCGGCCGAGAACGCGATGGTCGCGGCGCGAAGCTTGGCGGCAACGATGTCGGCGTCGTGGCCGCCCAACCCGGCGAGCGCGGCATGCACCCGGCCGCTACCGAACAATTCGTCGCCGTCCCGCCGCTCGGTCACCCCGTCGGTGAAGAAGACCAGCGTGTCGCCGGGTGCGAGGCGGACCGGGACGGCCGTGACGGCGATCTGGTCAAGCAGGCCGATCGCGGTACCCCGCTCCCCCACCGACTCAGTGCTGCCGTTCTTCCGGGCCACCACCGGGCGGTCGTGACCGGCCAGGTAGACGCTGGCAAGCAGGTCATCGCCGGATGGGTTCAGCTCGGCGATGGCGAGGGTGGCGAACCGCCCGGTACCACGCTCCTTGAGGGTCTCGTTCAGCCGGGTCAGAACCTCGACCACGGACCGCTGGTCGCGCATCAGGATCCGGAACACGTCGCGGATCAGTCCGGTAACGGCGGCCGCCGCGACCCCTTTTCCGGAGACGTCGCCGATCACCATCAGCTGGCCTCCGGACGGCAAGGACAGCACGTCGTAGAAGTCGCCGCCGACATCGGCCACGCGCAGCGCGGGCAGATACTCGGCGCCGAACCGCATGCCCTTGACGTCCGGCAGCGACGGCGGCAGCAACGATTCCTGCAAGGTCCGGGCGACCCGCTGACGATCGGCGTGCAGCGCCGCGTTGTCCAAGGCCAGCGCGGCGCGCCGGGCCAGATCCTCGACCGCTGCCAGTTCGTCGGGCGTGTGCCGGTGCGCCGCCGGCCGGCCGGCCAGCAGTACGCCCAGCGATCGATCCCGGACCCGCAGCGGAACCGCGATCCCTTCCGGCGAGCGGGACAGCGAGGTGTGTACCCCCTGATCCAGGGCTTCGAGCATGGCTTGCCGGTTGTCCGGGTGCTCAAGCGCACTGGTGACGAACGTGGTCTTGGACTCGTCGGCGTGGGCGACCGCGGCCAGCACCGGCACGCCGTCGGCATCGCAGCTGAACACGGCGCACCACTCGCCCAGGCGCGGCACCACCAGACGCGGGATCAGTGCGTGGGTCAGCTCGATGTCCAGCGACTGAGCCAGCAGGTCGCTTGCGATGGTGGCGTACCGCAAGGTGGCCCGCCGCTGCAGGTCGTCGCGCCGCAGACGGTCGTTGTCCAGCGCCAGCCCGATGGTTTCGGCTGCGAGTTCGGCGATGGTGTGCGATCGCGCCGACGGTTGCCCGGTAACCAGCAGCGAGAGCTCTCCGACCCAGGGCGGGGCCAGGCCCAGCGGCAGCCGGAACTCACGCAGGTTGGCGCTGGCGTTGCCGTAGGTGGCTATCTCGCGCTCGCCCTGACCATCGGCCCGGTCGACGCAGACGCGAACGGCCACGCAGCCGGTCGCCGTGGTCAGCCGCTCCAGCGCGCGCATGACCCGCTGATCGGTGCGGGCCCCGATATCCGGCACCACCTCGTCGGCGGGCTCGGCCTGGGCGTCGTCACGGCGCAGTTCGAACCACACCAGCTTGCCGAGCTTGTGGTGGGTGGTACCCCAACTGGTCGCGATCCGGTCGACCAGCGCCAGCCCGCGACCGGAGGGTGCGTACGGCCGGCGTGCCATCGCGTCGGCGTCGACCGGCGGCAACTGGCCGGGCATACCGTCACCAACGGTCACGCGTAGAATTTCCCCATCAGCTTCGACCCGCAGATCCACCGCGGTGCCAGCATGGCGGACGGCGTTGGCGGCGAGTTCTGTGGTGAGCAAGACGGCATCATCGTGCAAATCGGTGAGATCCGTCTCATTCAGCACATCCGCCACCACGGCCCGCGCGGCCGCGAGCGCCGAAAAGTCACCGCTGAGGCGTATGCGACGGGTTGCCATACGAGCCACGGACAGTAGTCTCCACCGAGTGGGCGAGCGAGGCCAACCGATCGGCCAGCCGCTCCGCCCACCGTACACAATCGGGCGGCGCTCGCATCGGGCCGCGCCCGGCGGCAGGGGCGAGGGAGGGCCATGACCGTCACGGATGTGATGGATTCGGAAGAGTCGGTGCTCGGTGACCTCGCGGTAGCCCTGAACCAGATGCGCCGGGGCAACTTCAAGGTGCGCCTTCCGCGCCGTACCGGTCAAGCCGGCGTCGTCATCGACGCCCTCAACGACGTCGTCGCCGCGCAGGAGCGCCAAGCCCTCGATCTGGCACGGATCAGCCGGCTGGTGGGCCGCGAAGGCAAGCTGACCGAGCGCCTCAACGAAGAGGGCGCCGAGGGTTCATGGGCCAACGGCGTACACGCGGTCAACGGTCTCATTGACGATCTGGCTCGCCCGACCACGGAGATCGCTCGGGTGATCGCCGCCGTCGCCGAGGGCGACCTGTCCCAGCACATGGCCGACGAGATCGAGGGACGCCCGCTTCGCGGTGAGTTCCTGCGGATCGGCCGCACCGTGAACACCATGGTCGACCAGTTGTCCTCGTTCGCCGACGAGGTGTCACGGGTCGCGCGCGACGTCGGCACCGAGGGCAAGCTCGGCGGGCAGGCGGACGTACGGGGAGTGTCGGGCACCTGGCGGGACCTGACCGCGAACGTCAACCTGATGGCGGCCAACCTGACCAACCAGGTGCGCTCGATCTCTCAGGTGACCACCGCGATCGCGCATGGCGACCTGTCCCAGAAGATCACCGTCTCGGCGAAGGGCGAGGTCGCCGAACTCGCGGACACGATCAACTCGCTCACCGACACGTTGCGGGTGTTCGCCGAGCAGGTGACGCGGGTGGCCCGCGAAGTCGGCACCGAAGGCAAACTCGGCGGCCAGGCCCAGGTCCCGGGCGTGTCGGGCACCTGGAAGGATCTGACCGACAACGTCAACTCGATGGCCTCGAACCTCACCGCGCAGGTGCGCAACATCGCGTCGGTGGCCACCGCAGTCGCCCGGGGCGACCTGTCCCAGACCATCACGGTGGCTGCGCAAGGCGAGATCCTGGAACTCAAGTCCACCGTGAACACCATGGTCGACCAACTGTCCTCATTCGCCGACGAGGTCACCCGCGTCGCCCGCGAAGTCGGCACCGAAGGCAAACTCGGCGGCCAGGCCCAGGTCCGCGGCGTCGGCGGCACTTGGAAGGATCTGACCGAGAACGTCAACCAGCTAGCCGGGAACCTGACCGCCCAGGTCCGCAACATCGCCCAGGTCACCACGGCGGTGGCCGGCGGCGACCTGTCCCAGAAGATCACCGTCGACGCGCAAGGCGAGATCCTCGAACTCAAGTCCACCGTGAACACCATGGTCGACCAACTGTCCTCATTCGCCGACGAGGTCACCCGCGTCGCCCGCGAAGTCGGCACCGAAGGCAAACTCGGCGGCCAGGCCCAGGTGGCCGGCGTATCAGGAACCTGGCGCGACCTGACCGACAACGTCAACTCGATGGCCTCGAACCTGACCGACCAGGTGCGCAACATCGCGTCGGTGGCCACCGCAGTCGCCCGGGGCGACCTGTCCCAGAAGATCACCGTCGACGCGCGCGGCGAGATCCTCGAACTCAAGTCCACCGTGAACACCATGGTCGACCAACTGTCCTCATTCGCCGACGAGGTCACCCGCGTCGCCCGCGAAGTCGGCACCGAAGGCAAACTCGGCGGCCAGGCCCAGGTCCGTGGCGTCGCCGGAACCTGGCGCGACCTCACCGACAACGTCAACTCGATGGCCTCGAACCTCACCTCCCAGGTCCGCAACATCGCGTCGGTGGCCACCGCAGTCGCCCGGGGCGACCTGTCCCAGAAGATCACCGTCGACGCGCAAGGCGAGATCCTGGAACTCAAGTCCACCGTGAACACCATGGTCGACCAACTGTCCTCATTCGCCGACGAGGTCACCCGCGTCGCCCGCGAAGTCGGCACCGAAGGCAAACTCGGCGGCCAGGCCCAGGTCCGCGGCGTCGCCGGAACCTGGCGCGACCTCACCGACAACGTCAACTCGATGGCCTCGAACCTCACCGCGCAGGTCCGCAACATCGCCCAGGTCACCACGGCGGTGGCCGGCGGCGACCTGTCCCAGAAGATCACCGTCGACGCGCAAGGCGAGATCCTCGAACTCAAGTCCACCGTGAACACCATGGTCGACCAACTGTCCTCATTCGCCGACGAGGTCACCCGCGTCGCCCGCGAAGTCGGCACCGAAGGCAAACTCGGCGGCCAGGCCCAGGTCCGCGGCGTCGCCGGAACCTGGCGCGACCTCACCGACAACGTCAACCAGCTGGCCGGGACGCTGACTACTCAGTTGCGCGCCATCGCCGAGGTGTCGACCGCCGTGACGCGTGGCGACCTTACCCAGCGCATCGCCGTCGAGGCGATGGGCGAGGTCGCGGAGCTGAAGGACAACATCAACCAGATGATCGTCACGCTCCGGGACACCACTACGACCAACGCGGAACAGAGCTGGCTGGACTCGAACCTGGCCCGCATCGGCGGCCTGATGCAGAGCCAGCGCGACCTCGACGACATCTGCCGGATGATCATGACCGAGGTGACCCCGCTGATCGACGCTCAACTCGGCGCGTTCTTCATGGCCGGCACCGGCGACGTGCACACGCCGGCACTCGGGGGCGCCAAGCTCCGGCTGACCGCTTCGTACGGCCAGAGCGCCGAACCGGGCCTGGTCTTCCGGACCGGCGAGGGCCTGATCGGGCAGGCCGCGGCCTCCCGGCGCCGCATCCGCCTGACCCCGACCGACGAGCGCCGCCTGACCATCCGGTCCGGCCTGGCCGAGGTGGCGCCCCGGGACCTGGTAGTGCTGCCGGTGCTGTTCGAGGGCGAGCTGATCGGCGTTATCGAGTTCGCCTCCATCGGCCGGTTCTCCGACCTGCACCTGCAGTTCCTGGAGCGGGTGGTAGCGGCGATCGGTGTGTCACTCAACACGATCCTGGCCAACCGGCGTACCGAGGAACTGCTCACCGAGTCGCAGCGGCTGGCCCTTGAGATGCAGCAGCAGTCGATCGAGCTGCAGCGCACCAACGCTGAGCTGGAAGAGAAGGCGACACTGCTGTCTGAGCAGAACGTCAAGATCGAATCCAAGAACCGGGAGATCGAGCTGGCCAGACTCGGCCTGGAGGAGAAGGCGCAGCAGCTGACCGCGGCGTCACAGTACAAGTCGGAGTTCCTCGCCAACATGAGCCACGAGCTGCGCACGCCGCTCAACTCACTGCTGCTGCTGGCCCGCATGCTCGCCGACAACGCCGACGACAACCTCACCCCTAAGCAGATCGATTTCGCCCGTACCATCCACGGCGCCGGATCCGACCTGCTGGCTCTCATCGACGACATTCTGGACCTGTCGAAGATCGAGGCGGGCCGGATGGACGTCGAGCCCGCCGAGGTGACGTTCGCCGACATCCGGGCCTATGTGGAGCGTGCATTCGCGCCCCAGGCCGAGGACAAGGACCTGACGTTCGCCGTTGAAATCTCACCGGAACTGCCGGAGAGCATGATCACCGATGCGCAACGGCTCCAGCAGGTGCTGCGCAACCTGCTGTCCAACGCGGTGAAGTTCACCGACTCCGGCTCGGTCCGGCTGCGAATCAGCCCGTCCGGTGCGACCGACGTCGCGTTCGGCGTGATCGACACAGGCATCGGCATCGCCGATGACAAACTGGAACTCGTCTTCGACGCGTTCCAGCAGGCCGACGGCACCACCAGCCGCCGGTACGGCGGCACCGGACTGGGCCTGTCGATCAGCCTGGAGCTGGCCCGGCTCCTCGGCGGCGCGATCACCGTGTCGTCGCGGCCGGGATCCGGCTCCACGTTCACGTTCACGATGCCGATGACCCCGGCGTACACGAAGACCGTCAGCCGGGAGCCGGAAGAGGCCGCAGCGCTCGCGGCGACGCTGATGCGGCAGCCGATGCCGGAGCGGCGAGAATCGTCCGCGACGGTCCGCTTGGAAGGCGCCACCGTCCTGATCGTCGACGACGACGTGCGTAACGTCTTCGCATTGACCAGCGCACTGGAAATGCACGGCATCGAGGTGCTGTACGCCGACAACGGCGCCGACGGCATCCGGCTTCTCACCGAAACACCCCACGTCGACATGGTCCTGATGGACGCGATGATGCCGGAACAGGACGGCTATGAGACGACCCGCGCGATCCGCCGGAACCCGACGTTCGCTCACCTTCCGGTGGTGTTCTTGACGGCTAAGGCGATGCCGGGCGACCGTGAGTCCGCGCTGCACGCCGGGGCCAGTGACTACCTCACCAAACCGGTCGACCTGGATGAACTGCTGCATACCATGTCGAACTGGGTTGGCGTCGATGTCGAGGCGCAGGCATGACCGCGCCGCACCGCCGCCGGCCGGCCCGGGTGCCGGCCGGCCCGGCCAAGGTGCTGCTCGTCGACGATCGCCGCGACAACCTGATCGCGCTCGCGGCGATCCTGCAAGGGCTACCGGTCGAGCCGGTCGCGGTCGACAGCGGGACCAGCGCGCTCAAGCAACTGCTCATCGACGACTTCGCGGTGATCCTGATGGACGCGCAGATGCCGCAGATGGACGGATTCGAGACGGCCACCCGGATCAAGGAACGCGAGCGCACCCGCAACGTGCCGATCATCTTCCTGACCGCCGCCGACCACGACGCCCAGCTAGCGCTGCGGGGGTACGCCGCCGGTGCGGTCGACTACCTCACCAAGCCGCTCGACCCGTGGGTACTGCGCGCGAAGGTAGCCGTCTTCGCCGAGTTGTGGACGAAGACCCAGCAGCTCGCGGCACAAGCCGACATCGCGGCGACGGCCGCCGCGATGACCGCCGACGCCCGGGCGGCACTGGAAGCGCTCGGCGACCCGGACAAGCCGGACGTGGAGACCGCTCGCGACATCCTGCGCCGGGCGCTGGAACGATCCGGTTCGGACGGTAACGCCGAATGAGCCGGGTTCGGTAAGCCTGGCCGGGCAGCGATCAGATCAGGTACGGCACCAGCGCCTTGCGGCCGGCCGGGTACTCATCGAATCGGGACCGGTACCACCGATGGTTGGCGACGGCACGCGGTGCCAGGTTGGCGATCGTGTACAGCGCGAACGACAGGCCGGCCAGGGACCAGGTGGCCAGCGCCCAGCCGAGCCACTCGACGATCTCGCCGAGATAGTTCGGGCTCGACACGAATCGGTACCCGCCGCCGTACGGGATCTGGTAGCCGGCGTGATCGCGCCTGAGCCCGCGCAAGATTCGATCCGATTGCAGGTTCAGCGCCAGCCCGCCGGCGAACAGCAACGCACCGGCGATGAATCGCGGATCGGCCAGCCATGACCGGGGGTAGCTGCCGAATCCGGAGATCCACCGGGCGTTGACGTAGGTGTTCAGCGTGTTGAACGTGATCGCCAAAGCCGCCACCACCACCGGCATCCGGGCACCGTCGCGCATCAGGAGCGGGTACACGAATGCGCGGTGCACGTAGTGCACCTGCCAGGCGCACAGCATGATCAGCGGGACCAGTTGCCACCGATGGCTTCCGACCAGGTACCAGACCAGGAACAGCAGGGACGCCGGCGCCTCCATCACCAGCCAGCCGACGCGCGCGGGCACCGTCGGGCCCCACCCGGAACGCCCATGCCGACCGTACGGCGCCACGATGAAGCAGAGCGCCACGAAGGTGACGATCGCCAGTGCGATCTCCAGCAGGACGAACCAGCGGTACGGGCCGGAGGTGGGCATGATCGGCAGTGTAAGCCGTGATCCGGGTGCCGCTACGTGCCGGTTCCTGAACCGCCCGCCGACCGCGACGTCTCGCCCGCGCGGACCGGCCGGTTCTCGCGGGGGTGCCCGGCGCCCGGGCGCGGGGGTTCGGACACGTCCGCGTCGATCCTGGCCTCGGCGCGACGGCGCCGGATATGCCAGACGATCAGCGCGGCTACCACGATGGCGGCCACCGCCGCGGCCGCGATCGGACCGATCGCGCGCTCGACCGCGCGGTACGAGTTGCCGGCCAGATAGCCCAACAGCACCGATCCGATCCCCCAGATCACCGCACCGGCCGCGTTGTACGCCAGGAACGTGCGGTACCGCAGGTGTGAGGAGCCCGCCAGGAACGGCATCACGGCTCGCAGGAACGCGATGAAGCGGCCGAGGAACACCGCCGGGCCACCACGGCGTCGCAGCACGTCCTCGGCCCGGTCCACCTGCGCCCTTCGACGGCGGAAGACCCGGGTGTGCAGGACTCGGTCGCCGTAGCGGGCACCGATCCCGTACCCGATGGTGTCACCGATGATGGCCGCCGCCACCACCACCGTGCACACCGCGATGACCGACGCGTTGCTTTGGCTGGCAACGACGCCGCCGATGATGGCGGCGGTCTCGCCCGGGATCACGAACCCGACAAAGATCGCCGTCTCGGCCAGGACGAATGCAGCGATGACGGCGTACACGGCCAGACCACGAAGGCCCAGGATGCTGTCTACGAGGTGTGTCACGAGCGGTCTCCGGCCTCAACGCTAGCTGCCCGCGGGCACAGCCGCCCGGCCTCGGCGATGAACCCTCAGAATTGCGGCGACCTAACGAGGGAACTGGCCTCGAATGTCGTGATCGTACCCGGATGTCGCAGCCCTCCGGCCCTAGTCTGGGGATTGTGATCGATCACGTTTCCATCCAGTGCTCGGACGTAGCCGCAAGTGCCAGGTTCTACGACTCGGTGCTCGCCACCGTCGGAGGCCGGCGGATCATGGACTTCGGTGAGGTTATCGGGTACGGCTCCGAACGCCCCGAATTCTGGCTCGGCCCACACCGGACCGGGTCCGGCTTCCGGGAGTCCCATCTCGCGTTCACCGCCCCGGACCGGGACCGGGTGATGGCATTCCATGACGCGGCGGTCGCGGCCGGTGCCGACGTGTTGCACGCGCCGCGCGAGTGGCCGGAGTACCACGAGCGCTACTTCGCCGCCTTCGTTCGCGACCCGGACGGCAACAACGTCGAAGCGGTATGCCACACGTGACCGCCGTGGCGCGGCATGGTCGCAAGCCTTAGTGGTTGTTCCGTTGGACGCCGTCGCCTCTGCCGACAGATCAGGAACAAGCACTCAGCGAGGGAGCGCACCCGACGGGAACGGGATTCCACTCCGGACGGAGACCGGCGCGCCGCCGCGGTCCGGACCGCAGGCCAAGAACCCGGTGGGGTTGCGTGGGCCATCCGCTTCGAGATGGTGTTCGGATAAGCGCGGGCTGATATCGGGTAGCTGCCGCCGGCGCTCTGGCAGTAGCGTGCCTAGCGGGTCCGCACCGCGGCGGCGAGATCGCCCGGCTGCGGTCGGCCCTCAGGTCGGGCTGCCCGGGCCCGGAATTGCCACACCCGATGACGCACGGGGGATTCCATGACCACTGTCAACCAGCTTGCCGACGAACTCGTCGATGTGCTTCTCGACTATTACCCGCTGATGTCGACGCTGATCGGTATTCCGGGACCGCGCGATGCGAAGCTGACCGATTACAGCAAGACGTACGAGGACGCCCTGGCACAACGGATCAATGACCTGGGATCACGGGCCGACGCGATCGTCCCGGATGAGCTGAGCGATACCGACCGGATCACGCGACTGGTCATTCTCGACGGTGTCGAGGAGATGCAGACCCGGTTGCGTTCGCGTTTGGTGGAATTCACCATCGTGGACAACTTCTCGGCCGCCGCGATCGAAATGCTGATCATGATGTCGATGATCAACGTCGCCAACTCCGAGCAGGCCGACGCGTATCTCCAACGGCTCCGGGAAGTGCCGCGGGCCCTTGAGCAGTTGGCCGCCCGGCACCGCGACGGCGTCGCGTCCGGACTGGTCCCGGTCCGGCACCTGGTCGAGGAAGCGGCCGGCTACATCGACCGCTACCTCGCCGGCGACGCCGACCCGCTGAAGAAGCCGACCCTGGCGGGAAACGCGGAGTGGGCAGACCGCCGCGACGCCGTGATCCAGGATCTGGTCCGCCCCGCCTACGCGAAATACCGCGACGTGCTCACCTCCGAGATCGCCATGCATGGGCGCGATACCGAACGACCCGGCCTGTCCTGGCTGCCCGGCGGGTCCGACGTGTACGCGGGACTCATCAAGCTGCACACCACCGTCGACCGGACCGCCGACGAACTGCACCAGATGGGCTTGGACGTGATCGCCGGATTAACCGCGGAGTATCGCGAGATCGGCGGGCGCGTATTCGGAGTCGGCACCGAGCAGGAAGTCTTCGATCGCCTCCGCAATGACCATTCGCTTCGCTGGACCAGCGCGGACGAGCTGATCGCGGCGGCGAAGGCGGCGATCGACCGGGCTCAGGCGCAAGCACCCAAGTGGTTCGGACGACTGCCCAGCCAAGACTGCGAAGTCCGGCCGGTTCCCGACGACGAAGCCCCCGGTGCGGCCGGGGCGTACTACGTCCCGCCCGCCCTGGACGGAAGCCGCCCCGGCATCTACTTCGCCAACACCTACGAGGTCACCGAGCGGGACCGTCACCAGTGCGAGGCGACCGCGTTCCACGAGGCCGTTCCCGGACACCACTTTCAGCTCACCATCGCTCAGGAGCTGGAAGACCTGCCGCTGCTCCGCCGCCTCCAGGCACCGAACGCCTACGCCGAGGGCTGGGGTCTCTACACCGAGCGACTGGCCCGCGAGATGGGCCTTTATTCAGACGATGTCGCGCTCCTCGGCATGCTGAGCATGGACTCGCTGCGAGCGGCCAGGCTGGTCGTGGACACCGGCCTGCACGCCAAGGGCTGGTCGAAACAGCAGGCGATCCAGTACATGCTCGACCACACACCGGTGATGCCGGTGGAGATCGAGAGTGAGGTCGACCGTTACATCGCCGATCCCGGACAGGCGCTCGCGTACATGGTCGGCCGCCTGGAGATCCAGCGCATCCGGCGGGATGCCGAGGAAGCGCTCGGCGGCAGGTTCGACATCCGGGCGTTCCACGACACCGTGCTCGGCCACGGGGGCCTTTCGCTCGGGGTACTCGATGGCGTCGTGAAGGACTGGGTGGAGCGAGTCCGCGCCGCGTGACCCGCATCGTCACGGCACTGGTCACCCATCGCGAGCTCGACATCGGCACAGTCGGACCGTTTCCGGCCGACTCGCCATGGTGGTCCGATGTCGAGCCGGTGGTGACCAGATGCCGGGCAGCCACCCGCGGCGCGCGCTCCAGCTGGCCGGCCCGCTGCAAGCCCTCAGCGGCGCGCTCTTCTACCAGCACTTCCTCGACCACATCGAAGACAGCGAGCGCCGCTATCACGAACTCGACCCGCCGCAAGGTATCCGGGACGGGGTGGCCGCGGCGGCGACCATGGACGCCGCCGGCCTAACCGGCCTGCCGGCCTAACCGGACGCCGCCGGCCTGACCTTAGCCGGCCGCGACCACGCCGAGCGTCACGTCGACGGTCAGTTCGTCCTTCTCGGACGAGCCGAGCACCAGTTCCGAGATGACACCGGCGGCCTTCAAGTCGCCCTCGGCGGCACCGATCAGCGCGGCCTCGGCGCCCTGAACCTCGACCCGGTCTACCGGCGCACGCATCGATATCTGCGCGGTCGACTTGGCCTTGCGAACTTGCCGCAGCACCGCGGCGACGGCGGCCAGCAGGGCCGGGTCGCCGTCGCTCGCCTCCGGCAACTCGGCGACGGTCGGCCAGGTAGCGCCATGCACCGAGCCTTCCTGCCACCACGACCACACCTCTTCGGTGACGTACGGCAGGACCGGCGCGAACAGGCGCAGCATGATCCCGAGTGCGCGCCGCAGGGCAGCGCGGGCCGAGCCGGAGTCCTCGCCGTATGCCCGGGTCTTGACGATCTCCAGGTAGTCGTCGCAGAACTCCCAGAAGAACCGCTCCGCGCGCTCCAGGGCGCCGGTGTGGTCATAGGACTCAAGTGCCGCGGTCGCCTCGGTGACCACGGAGCTGAGCGAGGCCAGCATGGACAGGTCGATCGGATCGGTGACCGGCGTGCCGTCCTCGACCGGGCCGAGGCCGAGGACGAACTTGCTGGCGTTGAGGATCTTCACGCTCAGCCGCCGTCCGACCTTGAACTGCCCTTGGTCGAACGCCGTGTCGGTGCCGAGCCGCGCGCTGGCCGACCAGTAGCGGATCGAGTCGGTACCGAACTGCTCCAGCAGTGACATCGGGGTGACGACGTTGCCCTTCGACTTGGACATCTTCTTCCGGTCCGGGTCAAGCACCCAGCCGGAGATGGCCGCATGCCGCCAAGGCAGCACGCCGTGCTCCAAGTGCGCGCGGACCACGGTGGCGAACAGCCAGGTCCGGATGATCTCGTGGCTCTGCGGGCGCAGGTCCATCGGGAACACCCGGTCGAACAGGTCGGCGTCGCCTCGCCAGCCGTCGGCGATCTGTGGAGTCAGTGAGGACGTGGCCCAGGTGTCCATGACATCCGGATCGCCGATGAAGCCTCCGGGCGCACCGCGCTGATCCTCGGTGTACCCGGCCGGAGCCATCGAGGACGGGTCCACCGGCAGGCTGGCCTCGTCCGGGACCAGCGGGTTCTCGTAGTCCGGCTGACCATCGGCGTCCAGCCGGTACCACAGCGGGATCGGCACGCCGAAGAACCGCTGCCGGCTGATCAGCCAGTCTCCGGCGAGCCCGGACACCCAGTTCTGGTACCTGACCTGCATGTGCTGCGGATGCCACTCCAGCTGGCGGCCGCGCTCCAGCAGTTCCGCGCGCTGCGCCTCGGACCGCCCGCCATTGCGGATGTACCACTGCCGGGTGGTGACGATCTCCAGTGGGCGCTCGCCACGCTCGTAGAACTTCACCGGGCGGCTCACCGGGCGCGGGTCGCCGTCAAGATCGCCGGATTCGCGCAGCATGCCGACCAGCAGCTCGCGAGCGGTGTGCACGGTCTTACCGGCGAGCCGGCCGTACGCCTCGATCCCCGCCGGGCTGTCCAGGCCGGCCGGCGGCGCCGGGAGAATGCGCCCGGACCAGTCGAGAATCGCCCGCGTCGCGAGGTTCAGCTCGCGCCACCAGAGCACGTCGGTGAGATCACCGAATGTGCACACCATGGCGATACCCGAGCCCTTGTCCGGCTCGGCCAGGTGGTGCGCCACCACCGGCACCTCGACGCCGAACACCGGGGTCCGCACGGTCTGCCCGAACAGGTGCTGGTACCGCTCGTCGTCCGGATGCGCGACCAGGGCCACGCAGGCGGGGATCAGCTCCGGCCGGGTGGTCTCGATGTGGACCGGGTTGCCGTCGGCCGCGTGGAACGAGATCCGGTGGAAGGCACCCGGCCACTCCCGGTCCTCCAGTTCGGCCTGCGCGACGGCGGTCTGATACGTGACGTCCCACAGCGTCGGTGCCTCGGCCATGTAAGCCTCGCCACGCGCGAGGTTGCGCAGGAATGCCTGCTGCGAGGTGGCCCGCGAGCGGTCACCGATGGTCTCGTACGTGTAATTCCAGTCCACCGACAGGCCGAGCCGCCGGAACACGTCCTCGAACGCCTTCTCGTCCTCGGCGGTCAGGCGCCAGCACAGCTCGATGAAGTTCTGCCGGGAGGTGGCGATCGGCCGCTTCGGGTCCGGCTTCTCCGGCGGGGTGAAGTCCGGCTGGTACGGCATCGACGGGTCGCACTTCACGCCGAAGTAGTTCTGCACCCGGCGCTCGGTCGGCAGGCCGTTGTCGTCCCAGCCCATCGGGTAGAACACCGACTTGCCGCGCATCCGCTGGAACCGCGCCACGATGTCGGTCTGGGTGTAGGAGAAGACGTGCCCGACGTGCAGCGAACCGCTCACCGTCGGCGGAGGCGTATCGATGGAGTACACGTTCTCCCGCGGCTGCGTCCGGTCGAAGCGATAGACGCCGGTTTCTTCCCATACCGCTCCCCAGCGCTCTTCAAGGCCATCCAGGGAGGGCTTTTCGGGCACGACGGGATCACGGAACTGGGTCATGCCGGTCATGCTACCTGGCACCAGGCCCAAGATCACTTCTGGGCGGTGGCGGCACACCGCGACATCGGGCGCCTGGTCAGGACACCCTGATCAGTACCTTACCGACCGCGTTGGACTCGACCGCGTCGTGGGCGGCGGCCGTCTCCTCCAGCGGGAAGTAGTGCAGCGGGAGGCCGGTCGGCTCGCCCACCCGTACCGCGCCCGAGGCCAGGGCGTCGGACACCGCCGCGACCGCGTCATCCTTCGCCGTCGCCGGAACCGTGTAGACCAGCACCCCCTGCCAGCGGATGTTGCGGGAGAACACGTCACCGAACGGGATCACCGGATCGCCGTCCCGGGCGTACATCGCGACCACCCCGTCGGCCGCCAGCAGCCGTCCGTCCAGGGTGGCGTTGGCGTGCGGCGCCACCTCGACGATGATGTCGGCTCCCGCGGGGACCACCGAACCGATCACCTCGACGGCGTCGTTGTCGCGATAGTTGACCACGAAATGGGCGCCGGCATCGGTGGCCAGCGCCGCCTTCTCCGGGCTGCTGACCGTCGTCACCACAGTGGCTCCGGACCAGCGCGCCAGCTGGATCGCGGCGTTGCCAACGGCGCCCGCACCGCCGGCCACCAGCACGGTACGGCCGGACAGAGCATCCGCGGACAGCCGGCGCGGCCCGTTCTCAAGGACGGTGAGGCACCGGTGGGCGGTCAGGAACGGAATGCCGAGGCTCGCCCCCAGATCGAACGAGGCCGTCTCGGGCAGCGGTACCGCCTGCCGGGCCGGAAGGACCACGTACTCCTGGGCGGTTCCGCCGGGCCGCTGCCAGGCGGCCTCCCAGATCCAGACGCGCTCGCCCAGCCGGCTCGGCGGGACATCCGGGCCTATCGCGTCGATAACCCCCGAGCCGTCCTGGTTGGGCACCTGCTCGGCGAACCGCAACGGGCCCCGGCGCGCCTTCCAGTCGGTGGGATTGACCCCGGAGACTCGCACGGCCACCCGGACCTCGCCCGGCCCCGGCTCCGGGACGTCACGATCTACCAGATGAAGCACGTTCGAGTCGCCCGGTTCACGGTAGATCATTGCGCGCATCTTCTGATCATATTGAGCCGGCCCGCCGTTTGCGCCGCATTGCACCCACGGAACCATGGCGCGGCGCCGAACCGCGACGCCGGAACGTTGACGAGAAAGTCTGAGCCGGTTGTCCTCCCAGGCCGCCCCCGTTCGACGAGAAGGTGACCGATCACCCGACTGATCCAAACATCCAAGGAGACAGCCATGACCGACACGCCCCGCGTAACCGAACCGTGCACACTGTCCAGCGAGGCGCTGGACCGGCTGCACGAAGCGATGGCCGCGCACGTCGCCGCCAGGCGCCTGCCCGGTCTCGTCACGCTGGTGGCGGCCGGCGACGAGGTCGCGGTCGACGCGATCGGCCACACCGCGTTCGACGGTGGCGAGCCGATGACCCGGTCGACCATCTTCCGCATCGCGTCACTCACCAAGCCGGTGGTCGCCACCGCGACCATGATGATGGTCGACGACGGCTCCGTCGACCTCGACCAGCCGGTTGACGAGTACCTGCCGGAACTGGCCGGACGGCGCGTGCTGCGCTCGGTCGACGCCGGGCTCGACGACACCACCGCCGCGGGCCGGCCGATCACCGTCGAGGACCTGCTCACCTTCCGGATGGGCTACGGCATGATCGTCGAGCCCGAGTTCGAGCCGCCATATCCGGTGATCACCGCGGCCCGCGACCTCGATCTGGTGATGGCACAGCCGGACCCTCGTACGCCACACCGGCCAGATGAGTGGATCAAGCGGTTCGGCACGCTGCCGCTCATGCACGAGCCCGGGACGCACTGGCATTACAACGCGAGCGCGCTGGTGCTCGGCGTGCTGCTGGCCAGGGTCGCCGGCACCGGCCTTGATGAGGTGCTGCGGTCCCGGGTCTTCGAGCCGCTCGGCATGCGCGACACCGGTTTCTGGCTGCCGGCCGACCGGCTGGCCGGGCTTCCGGCGCAGTACATGACCAACTTCGGCACCGGCGTGATGGAAGAGCAGACGGGCACCGGTATCGACGTGTGGACCCGCGCGCCGGCCTTCCCATCGGCCGCCGCCGGGTTGCTGTCCACGGTGGATGACTACTTCACGTTCGCGCGATTCCTCCGGGCCGGCGGCGTGCACGGCGACCGGCGGCTGCTGTCGGGTAGCTGGGTAACGGCGATGACGACGAACCATCTGACCCCGGACCAGATCGCCGAAGGAGGCGCGATCCTAGGCGGGCGCGGATGGGGATACGGAATGTCGGTCGCCGTGGCGCCGGACACGATCTCGCGGATTCCGGGCCGGTACGGCTGGGAGGGTGGCTACGGCACGTCGTGGTTCAACGACCCGGCGTCCGATGTCACCGCCATCCTGATGTCGCAGACATCGGACGTGCTGTTCGACGGAACGCTGGCGGAGTTCGGAGCCCTGGCCATCGCGGCGAGGCGCCGCTGACGGCGGCCGGCCCCAGCGGAGTCGCGGTTGTCGACGTCACCTGACGACCGAGGCTCGTGCTGGCCGGCAAGTGATCCACGATCCGTACCCCGTGCCTACCGGGCAGGGGGTACCGGCGGGCGGGAACCTCGACACCCGCCAGTCTTTCCACACTCCGCACGCTCATCGAGCGGCTCGTTACGTTGTCGGACTGTGCAATCTGTCTCGTGCCAGGGCATCGGTGTCCTGGACTGACAGTTAGGGTGCCGCGCCCCGGCCACTCGCTTCCGAACGCCTCATCGGAGCCCGTGCTTGGTCACCTTTCCCATCGCGTTGCGTGGCAGTGCCCCGATGAACCGGATCTCGCGTGGTCGTTTGTGCGCCGACAACCGCCGGCGGACGAATTCGATCAACTCATCGCCGGAGATCCCATCGGCCGAGACATAGGCGACGACGCGCTGGCCCAGGTCGTCATCCGGGACGCCGACCACCGCGGCTTCTCGCACAGCCGGATGCGCCAGCAGGGCATTCTCGACCTCGCCGGCACCGATCCGATAGCCGCCGCACTTGATCAGATCGACCGACGCACGCCCCACGATGCGATGCCAGCCAGCGCGGTCGATGGACGCGATGTCCCCGGTGCGAAACCAGCCGTCCTCGGTACGCGCCGCGGCGGTGGCCTCGGCGTTGTGCCAGTACCCGTCGGACAGCATCGGGCCGCGGACATGGAGCTCACCGACCTGCTCGCCGTCGTGCGGCACCTCGCCGCCGTCTTCGGCGACCAGGCGGGTCTGCACGCCGCGCAGGGGGAAGCCCACGTAGCCGGCTCGGCGCTCCCCGTCGGCACGAGCGCTCACCGTGATCAGGGTTTCGGTCATGCCGTACCGCTCGACCGGGCGCAGGCCGGTCAGGTCCCGCAGCCGGTCGAAGATCGGAACCGGCAGCGGGGCGCTGCCGGAGACCAGCAGGCGTGCTTTGGACAGTGCCCGGGCGGCATCCGGATCCGCGGCCACACGCGACCACACGGTCGGCACGCCGAAGTACATGGTGCCCCCGGCTTCGGCGTACGCCTGCGGAGTCGGCCGCCCGGTGTGCACCAGCCGGCTGCCCAATCGAAGTGGCCCGAGCAGCCCAAGCACCAAACCGTGAACGTGGAACAGCGGCAGCCCATGCACCAGTACGTCGGCTGATGTCCAGGCCCACGCGTCGGCGAGCGCGTCGATCCCGGCGGCGACCGCCCGGTGGGACAGGACGACGCCTTTCGGCGGCCCGGTGGTGCCGCTCGTATACATGATCAGCGCGGGCTGCGAGGGGCTGACCGCGGTCGGTAGGGCCGGAGCCGTCCGGCCCGCGTCGACCGTGCGCACGGCTATGCCGGAACCGGTGGTCAAGTCGATCATCCCGGAGCCGATCACCGGGTCGATGAGATCGGAGTTGGCCAGCACCATCGTGGCGCCTGAATCGCGCAGCATGTGGGCCAGTTCGGCCTCGCCGGAGTCCGGCGGCAGCGGCACCACCGCGACCCCGGCTGATAGCGCGCCAACGACCGCAATCACCGTCTCGACGGTGGCGGTTGCCTGCACGGCCACCACGCCGGCACCGGCGACGTCGGCCGCTACCGCCGCGGCGGCGGCCCGCAGCGCCGCGCCGGATAGCGAGCGCCCGGACACAGTGGCCACACTTACGTGATCGAGCGCCCCATGATCCAACGCCTCGAACAGCATCGCTCCATCCCTCCCGCGACCCGGCGCGCTGGACGGCCGCGCGGTCACCGCTAGATCACCCGGCGCTTATCCAACCGGTGAGCCTAATCTGCCCCGGCGAACCGGCCGCGCACGGCTAGTGTGGGCGATATGTCCGACATCAACTTGCTAGCCGATCAGGGCCAGGGCGGCTCGTTCGGCTACCGGATCGACTACCGTCCCGCATTCGCACTGGCCACCCTCACGCTCGGACCCGAGCAGTCGATCAAGGCACAGTCCGGTGCCATGGTCAGCATGGCCGCCAACATTGAACTCGAATCCAAGATGGAGGGCGGTCTGTGGCGCGCGGTGAAACGAAGCGTCGCGGGGCGCAGCGCTTTCGTTTCCACCTTCACCGCGCGCAGCGGGCCGGGCGAACTGACCCTGGCGCCCGGGTCGCCCGGGGACATCGTCGCGCTGGCGCTGGCCAACGACGCGTACAACATCGCCGCGTCCTCGTATCTGGCCAGCGATGCCGGATTGGAGGTGGACACCGGCTGGGGCGGCGCCAAGTCGTTCTTCGCCAGCGACAGCCTGTTCGTTCTGCAGGTCCGCGGTTCCGGGGTGCAGTTCGTGACATCGTTCGGGGCGTTGCACGCCCGGACCCTGGCGCCGGGCGAGACCTACATCGTCGACACCGGCCACCTGGTCGCGTGGCACGCGTCCATGGCGTACCAGATCCGCAAGGCGACCAAGAGCTTCTTCCGTTCGCTCGCCTCAGGCGAGGTACTGGTGGCGTCGTTTACCGGCCCAGGAACGATCTTGATGCAGACCCGCAACCTGAACGCTTTCGTCGACGTGATCGAACCGCTACTGCCGGAGCCGAGCGGCAACTCGAGCACATAGGCGGGCAGCCCCAGCACCTCGTCGAGCGGTGAGCCGGGGTAGTGTGGGTGACGAGGACCGCCGTGAAACTAATAGTCACCGCATACCAGCGACTGGGTGCCGCACCCGGCGTTGGGGCGACGGACTTTACCGGCGGGACCAGCGCCGAGCCTCAGCTATCCGAACCCGATTTGCGCATGCCGGCCTGCGAGGCGGGTAGACCGGCCGGCGGGGCTGATGGGTGCCGCCCATGACGGCCTACGTCTCGTCCAAGCATGAAACCGACGGCTGGCACTGGACCATCATCCGCGCCATACCGGGCAGCGCCGATCTGGTGCTTCGTGGCATCGCGAGCTACCCCGACGTGATGTCGTGCGAGCTGGCCGGCGCCAACATCGGCGAAGCGCTCAGCCACGCGTCGGTCATCCAGCGCCCGGACGGAACCTGGATCTGGAGCTGCCATGCCGACGACGGGACGCTCCTGGTTCGATCGGAACCGTTCGATGACGCCGCGCACTGCGGCGAGGACCTCTCCCGCACCCGCCTGATCGCCGGGCACGCGGTGCTGGCACCGGATCTTGAGCCTCCTGACCTGGTCGACTCCAGCACCGGCCCGCGCTGGAAGACCAGCTGACCGGGACGTCACGTCACGGTCGAAGCCGCCGCCAGTCCACCTCGCGATCCGGAAACCGCCGCAGGTATTCGTTCTCCAGCTCGGTGGTACGCCGGGTGTGCTGCGCCAGAGCATCCGTCGAACCGTGCCGGAACGTGTCGTCCCGGCGGTCGTGCAGCGTCGCCAGCTCGCGCAGAAGGTCGTCATCGCTCAGGTCGGACGGGTCGATACCCAGTTCACTCAGCTCCGTCTCGCCGTCACCGTCAACATCGGTCTCGGCACCCACGATGTCGGCGATCTCGTCGAGGGAGTATTCGCCTTCCGGTACCGACGCGAGCGCGGCGACGATCTCCGCCGAGGTGTCCGCCGCGATCGCGCGACGCACGACCTCACCCCGGGTCATCCGCTCCATCCCGGCGTACAGGCGGTTGAGCACTTCGCTCGTCGTCATGGCCCCTCCCGATCATCGCCCGCGGTGCGGTCTCGGTCGCCGACCAGTCCAGTCTGAGGCCAGCGGGGTACCGGCGCAGGCTGATCGCCGCCGGTCCGCGTTCGGCGCCGTGCCCGGAATTCGGCTGGCTACCTATGGTTTGGTGGCGATAGGAGTTATATGACCGCGAGGTCCTGGTATTGAATGAGGTATGACACAGCCCATCAAGCAGCCCCGGCCGTTCGACGAGCCCGACACCGAGGACTTCGCCTCCGAGCGCGATGAGGCATGGGTTGCCGACCAATCGCCGGAGAAGACCGAGGAACCGGAGAGCCCGGACGGCCGCTCCGGCCTGGAGCCGGCCAAGCGGCCCGACTAGGCATCGAATCGGCCCGCCAGGCAGTACGCCCCGCCGGGGAGTACGCCGGGCGGTGTTCGCCCGCTCGCCGGCCCGCGACCGCCGATCCCCCCCATCCCGCGGCGATCACTCCAGCGCCGCACGCAGGCGGAAGGCGCCGCCGGAAGCCGGACCGGTTCCGGTCCGGAACGGGAGACACCCGCCACGGCAGGCCTGATCTTCATCAAGGATATTTGTCCCGGTACCAGCAAGCCTGTCGGCTTGGTAGCACACTGAGTGAGTACAGGCGCCGACGCACCGGTCCGACCCACCCGCTCGAACCGAGGACCCGCTGGAACCGAATACCCGCTCGAACCCAGGCTCTGCCAGGAGGCGCACCGTTGGACATCTGGCCCGGACGCCGCTATCCGCTTGGCGCTACCCACGACGGCAGCGGCACGAACTTCGCCATATTCTCCGAGGTGGCCACCCGGGTCGAGCTGTGCTTGTTCGACGCCGGAGGCGTCGAGGAACGCGTCAACCTGTACGAGGTGGATGCCCATGTCTGGCACGGGTACCTGCCGGGAGTGGAACCCGCACAGCGGTACGGCTACCGGGTGCACGGCCCGTACCAGCCGGAACGGGGTCACCGGTGCAACCCGAACAAGTTGCTGATCGACCCGTACGCGCGGGCAATCGACGGCGACGTCGACTGGGACGAGGCGGTCTACGGGTACCCGTGGGGGGACCCGGACGCGGCGTCGGACACGGATTCGGCATCGCACATGCCGAAGAGCGTGGTGGTCAACCCCTACTTCGACTGGGGCAACGACCGGCGACCGGACATCGCCTATCACCATTCGGTCATCTACGAGGCACACGTCAAGGGCCTGACGATGACCCATCCGGACCTGCCGGCCGACTTACGCGGCACGTACGCCGGGATCGGGCACCCGGTGATCATCGACTACCTCAAGGACCTGGGCGTCACGGCGATCGAGCTCATGCCGGTACACCACTTCATTCACGATCAGCACCTGGTCGAAGCCGGCAAACGGAACTACTGGGGCTACAACACCATCGGATACTTCGCGCCGTATCACGGGTACGCCGCCACCGGAAACCTCGGCCAGCAGGTCCAGGAGTTCCGCGGCATGGTCAAGGCGCTGCACGCCGCCGACATCGAGATCATCCTCGACGTGGTCTACAACCACACCGCCGAGGGCAACGAACTCGGCCCGACGCTGTCGTTGCGGGGCATCGACAACGCGGCGTATTACCGCCTGGTCGACGACGATCCGCGCTACTACATGGATTACACCGGGTGCGGCAACAGCCTCAACGCACGCAGCCCGCAGATGCTCCAGCTGATCCTCGACTCGCTGCGTTACTGGGTCACCGACATGCACGTCGACGGGTTCCGGTTCGATCTGGCCTCAACGCTGGCGCGCGAGTTCTTCGAGGTGGATCGCCTGTCGACGTTCTTCGAGGTGGTTCAGCAGGATCCGATCATCAGCCAGGTCAAGCTGATCGCCGAGCCGTGGGACGTGGGTCCGGGTGGATACCAGGTCGGCGGCTTTCCGGCCCTGTGGAGCGAGTGGAACGGCAAGTACCGCGACACCGTGCGCGACTTCTGGCGGGGCGAACCGGCCACGCTCGGCGAGTTCGCCAGCCGGCTGTCCGGATCCGCCGACCTGTACCAGCAGGACGGCCGCCGTCCGGTCGCCAGCATCAACTTCGTCGCCTGCCACGACGGTTTCACGCTGCTGGATCTCGTCTCCTACAACGAGAAGCACAACCAGGACAACGGCGAGAACAACGCCGATGGCGAGTCCTACAACCGATCCTGGAACTGCGGGGTGGAAGGCCCGACCGAAGACCCCGACATCACCGAGTTGCGGGCCCGGCAGCGCCGCAACTTCATGGCGACGCTGATGCTGTCCCAGGGCGTACCGATGATCGGGCACGGCGACGAAGGAGGGCGGACCCAGCGGGGCAACAACAACGGGTATTGCCAGGACAGCCCACTGACCTGGATCGACTGGGAAGCGGTCGACCCGGTGCAGCTGACATTCACCAAGCGGATGATCGCGCTGCGCGCGGCCAACCGGGTGTTCCTGCGGCGCCGGTTCCTCACCGGCCGGCCGGTTCACCGCGCCGAGGGCTCGCCGCTGCCGGACGTGGTATGGCTGGCCCCGGACGGCCGGATGATGACCGACGATGACTGGTCGGCCGATCTCGGCCGGGCGATCGCCCTGTTCCTCAACGGGGAGGCGCTGCGTGATCGAGATCCGCGCGGCGAAGTGCATTCCGGCCAGTCGTTCGTGCTGTGCTTCAACGCGTATCCGGAGTGGACCGAGTTCACCATGCCGCCGGAAGACTACGGCCAAAGATGGCGGGTCGTGGTGGACACCAGCCAGCCGGAACCGGAGGAGACCAAGGACGCGGACGCGGCCGGCAGTCTCTGGGTGCCCGGCCGGACCTTGCTGGTTCTGGAGCGGGCCGAATGAGCCCGCCGACCGGCACCTACCGGGTACAGGTACGCCCCGACTTCGACCTGACCACGACCGCCGACCTGGCGCCCTACCTGGCCGCGCTCGGCGTCAGCCACCTCTACAGCGCGCCGCTGCTGGAGGCCACCCCGGGCTCGCCCCACGGCTATGACGTGACCGATCCAACCCAGACCAACCCGGAGCTGGGCGGCCGCCCCGGGCTCGAAGACCTGTCCGCGACATTACGCGAGTTCGGCCTCGGACTGATCGTCGACATCGTGCCGAACCACCTGGGGATCAGCCGCCCCGAAACCAACCCGGCCTGGTGGAGTGTGCTGCGGGAGGGTCCGGCCTCATCGTACGCCGGATGGTTCGACATCGACTGGGACCGCGGCCCGCTGGTGATCCCGGTGCTCGGCACGGCCGCCGCGGTAGCCGACCTCACCATCGACGGCGGCGAGCTGCACTACCACGCCCACCGGTACCCGATCGCGCCCGGCACCCTCGGCGGAACCCCGCAGCAGGTGCATGAGCGCCAGCACTACCGGCTGGTGGATTGGCGGCTGGGCGACGCGACGGTCAACTACCGGCGCTTCTTCGCCGTGTCCGATCTGGCGGCCCTCCGGGTCGAGGATGAGGACGTGTTCCAGGCCACCCATGGTGAGATTCTCAGCTGGATCGCCGACGGGCTGGCCGACGGGCTGCGGGTCGACCATCCGGACGGCCTCCGGGACCCGGCCCAGTACCTGCGGCGGTTACGGTCCGCGATCGGCTCGCGGTGGCTGGTGGTGGAGAAGATCCTGGAGTACGGCGAGAGCCTGCCCGGCGACTGGCCGGTCAATGGCACCACCGGGTACGACGCGCTGCGGCTCGCCTGCGGCCTGTTCATCGACCCGGACGCCGAGGCCGACTTTCCCGCGAGGCAGCCGCTGCGCGACGCGGTACTCGACGCCAAGCGCTCCGTCGGCACCGACCTGCTGGCCTCGGAGCTGACCCGGCTGATCCAGTTGGAGCCCGGCGCGCTTGACCTGCCGCACGTACGGGAAGCGCTGGTCGAGACGGCGGCACGGATGCCGGTCTACCGGACGTACCTGGCTCCGGGCATGAATCGGGCCGCCGGGATGGCCGACCGCGAGCTGCTGCGGCGGGTGCTCATGGCGGTGTGGGAGGAGTATCCGATCGAGGTGGATGCGCTGTCGACGCTGCTGCTCGACGAAACCCGGGAGATCGCGATGCGGTTCCAGCAGTACACCGGCGCGGTCATGGCCAAGGGTGTGGAGGACACCGCCTTCTACCGGTGGAACCGCTTCGTCGCGCTGAACGAGGTCGGCGGCGCGCCGGACCGCTTCGGCGTCGCCCCGGGCGAGTTCCATGCCAGAGCGGCCACGCTCTCTCCCACGTCGATGACCACGCTTTCGACGCACGACACCAAGCGTGGCGAGGACGTCCGCGCCCGGCTGGCGGTGCTGTCCGAGCTGGGTGCCGACTGGCAGCGGGCGCGTGCCGAGTGGACGCGCCGGTACCCGATCGGTGATCCGGACTTCGCCGATCTGCTCTGGCAGACCGCCGTCGGCACCTGGCCGATCGAACGGGACCGGCTGCGGGCGTACGCCGAGAAGGCCGCCCGCGAGGCCGCGACATCGACGACCTGGGCCGACCCGAACGCGGCCTTCGAGTCGCGGATTCGCGCGGTGATCGACGCGATGTACGACGATCCGCAACTGACCGCCGCCCTGGACGACTTCGCGGCCCGGATCACCCGGTACGGATGGAGCAACTCGCTCGGCCAGAAGCTGGTGCAGCTGACCATGCCCGGCGTACCCGACGTCTACCAGGGCACCGAGCTCTGGGACAACTCGCTCGTCGATCCGGACAACCGGCGCCCGGTCGACTTCGCCGAGTGCGGCGACCTGCTCGCCGACCTGGACAGCGGCATGCTGCCGCCGATCGACGCCACAGGGGCGGTCAAACTGCTGGTCACGTCACGGACGTTGCGGCTGCGGCGGGATCGGCCTGACCTGTTCTGCCGGTACTCCCCGGTGTCGGCGACCGGTCCGAACGCCGCGCACGTGCTGGCCTTCGATCGTGGCGGTGCGATCGTGGCGGCGACCCGGCTGCCGGTCCGGCTGGACGCGGCCGGAGGCTGGTGCGGCGACGACCGGCTGTATCTGCCGCCAGGTTCGTGGCGCGACGTCTTGACCGGCTCGGCGACCGACGGATCCGTTGCCGCGCTGTTCCGCCGCTACCCGGTGGCGCTTCTGGCGAACGAGGCAGAGGCGCCATGACACGGTTCGAGGTTTGGGCGCCGGCCGCCGAACGCGTCCGCGTGGTCGTCAACGACCAGATCCGCTCGATGCGGCGCCGCGACGACGGCTGGTGGGAGCGTGACGAGCCGGCCGTCGGCACGGGTACCGACTATGCCTACCTGATCGGCGACGACGACACGCCCCGGCCCGACCCGCGCTCTGGCTGGCAGCCGTACGGCGTGCACGGGCCGAGCCGCGTCTACGACCACGACGCGTACCCGTGGTCGGATCAGGCGTGGACCGGCCGGATCCTGGCCGGATCGGTGATCTACGAGTTGCACGTCGGCACGTTCACCGAGGCCGGCACGTTCGACGCCGTCATCGAGCGCCTCGATCATCTGGTCCGACTCGGAGTCGACTTCGTCGAACTGCTCCCGGTCAACGCCTTCAACGGCGAGTACAACTGGGGATACGACGGCGTCTGCTGGTACGCGCCGCACGCCGCCTACGGCGGCCCGGACGGTCTCAAGCGGTTGGTCGACGCGTGCCATGCGCGCGGCCTCGGCGTGCTCATCGACGCCGTCTACAACCACTTCGGACCGTCCGGGGCGTACCCGCCGATGTTCGGGCCGTATCTCACCGAAGGATCGAACACCTGGGGCCGGTCGGTGAACCTCAACGATCCCGGCTCCGATGAGGTGCGCCGTTACATCATCGGCAGCGCACTCGCGTGGATGCGTGACTACCACGCCGACGGGCTGCGGCTCGATGCCGTACACGCGCTGGTCGATCATGGGGCCACGCATGTGCTGGAGCAGCTCGCGGCGCAGACCGCCGTGCTTGAGACACATCTGAACCGCCCGCTCACGCTGATTGCCGAATCCGACTTGAACGACCCGAAGCTCGTCACGCCACGGGAAGCACACGGGTACGGCCTTACCGCGCAGTGGGACGACGACGTGCACCATGCGCTGCACACTCTTCTCACCGGCGAAAGGCAGGGCTACTACGCCGACTTCGGCTCGCCGTCCTGCCTGGCGACGGTATGGCGGGGCGCGTTCTTCCACGCCGGCACGTTCTCCAGTTTCCGGGGCCGGGTGCACGGAAGGCCGGTCGAGACCGGCTCCACGCCGGGCTGGCGATTCGTGGCCTACCTGCAAGACCACGATCAGATCGGCAACCGGGCGACCGGCGATCGGCTGAGCTCGACGCTGGCTCCGGACCTGCTGCGAGTCGGCGCGGTCCTGCTGTTCACCAGCCCGTTCACCCCGATGCTGTTCATGGGCGAGGAGTGGGCGGCCGGAACCCCGTGGCAGTTTTTCACCAGCCATCCGGAGCCGGAACTGGCCGCCGCCGTCGGCGCCGGGCGCCGGGCGGAGTTCGCCCGGCACGGCTGGGACGCCGCGCAGGTGCCCGATCCGCAGGACCCGGCCACCTTCAAGCGCTCGAAGCTGGACTGGTCCGAGCCGGCCACCGGCCGCCATGCCGAGATGCTGACGGTGTACCGCGACCTGATCGCGCTGCGAAGGCGGATCCCGGACCTGTCCGATCCACGCCTTGACCGGGTCTCGGTCACCGCCATGCCGGAGGCGCTGGTGATCCGGCGAGGAGAGCACACCGTGGTCGCCAATGTCGGCGCCGCGAGCCGGTTATTCGATCTTGACGGCGCCATCGCCTTCCGGACCGATCAGGCGGTACGGCTGGATGCCGGCCGGCTGGAAATGCCGGCGCGATCGGCGGCGATCGTCGGCCCGGCCGATCATGGAGTCGTCGCGGCGAGTTAATCCGGTGTTATCGCGTGCCGGACCGAGCCGGAAACACACCGGGCGCAGTCTTGATTCTCAACAACACACGTCTGACCTGGGATAAAGCGCCGCGGGCGGGCCGGCTTAGTGGTAATTTGCCCGGATTACGGAAATCCGGGCCCGCCTCGAGTCCACGCCACCGTCCCACCGGAAACCGGCGTCCGGCCATCAAACGCCTCCAAACGCGACGTCGGCCGGCATCGGGCATTGGATGGTTGCCGGACCGCAAAGGTTTGGCCCGGATTCCGGTGCACCGGCAGTCGGGGGATTCACATGGGCAACAAGATCGACAACGTCATCTCTCTCTACCTCGACGGCGTCCGCGATGGGCACGTGCTGCCGGCCGCCGAGAAGTACCTGACCGAGACCTTTACCGAGCACTCCGAGCACCCCGGGCAAACGCCCGGCCGGGGCAGCTTCGTCGACCTTTACGAGCCGCTGGTCGCCCGCTACCACTCGCGAGCGGTCTGGCCGCTGCGCGGCTTCGAGGACGGCTCACGGGTGTTCCTGCACTCATACCAGACGTTCGGGGCCGACGTCGCATGGGTATCGATGGATGTCTTCGACACCGACGCCGACGATCAGATCACCGGGCGATGGAGCGTACGGTTGCCGCTTGCCCACCGGTCCCGGTCCGGCCGCAGTCAGATCGATGGCGCGCATTACGTCGACGACCGTCACCGGACGAAGGCGAACAAGCGGGTGGTGACCGGTTACCTGACCGAAGTTCTGGCCGGGGCGGCGTGGCCGCGGCTGGACACCTACGTTGACACGTTCCAGTACGCCGAGCACGACCCGGAGGTCGGCGACGGTGCTGGCCTGGTCCGCCACCTGGAACGCTGCGCGGCCACCGGCGAGCCGATCCGCTACCAAGATCCCGAGGTCGTGGTCGGGTGCGGCAACTTCGTTGCCACGGTCAGCGCGGCCAGCCGGGGCCGGGCCCGGTACCGGGCGTTCGACGTGTTCCGGCTCGACAGCGGCCGGATCGTCGAGCACTGGAGCGCTCACTCGGCCTCATGACGGGGTTCCGGTGCGACGCCGACACCGCTGCTGTCCCGCAACTCCATGTACGGCTCGTCGTGCCGGGCATGGCCGGCCGCGGCGGCTCGCTCGCGCTGTAACTCGGCGTCGAACTCGGCACCCATGAGAAGCGCCAGATTGCTGATCCACAGCCAGACCAGGAACACGATGACGGCCGCCAGGCTGCCGTAGGTCTTGTTGTAGGAACCGAACCGGGCCACGTAGAAGGCGAATCCGCCGGACGCCGCCACCCAGACCAGCGTGGCCAGGGCGCTGCCCGGCGTCACCCAGCGGAAGCCGCCGTGCTTGGCGTTCGGCGACGCCCAGTAGAGGATCGCGAACAGGAATCCCACCAGGACCACCAGGACCGGCCACTTGGCGATGTCCCACAGCGCGACCGTCTTGCCCTCGGCGCCGATCAGCGAGCCAAGCTGACGCGCCAGGCCACCGGTGACCACGATAGTGACCGAAGCGGCGATCACCATGACGCCGGCGAACACGGTGAGGGCCAGCCGGATCGGCAGCCGCTTCCACAGCGGACGGGCTTCGGGAACGTCGAAGATTGCGTTGGCCGCCGCCATGAACGACCCGATGTAGCTGGACGACGACCAGAGCGCGACGAGCACACCGACCACGGCCAGGATGCTCGCGGTCGACTGCTGCCCTCGCTCCAGATTCGTCACCGCGGCGGTCAGCACACTGCGGGTCGGGCCGGGCGCCATCGAGGTGAGGTTGTCCAAAATCGACCGCATAGTGTCCTCGCCGGTCAGCCTGAGGACGCTGATCAGAACGAGCAGGCCCGGGAAGATGGACAGCACGCCGTAGTAGGTAAGCGCACCCGCCCAGGTCGTCACCTTGTCCTCACCGGCCTGGACGACCGCCTGCTTCAGCGCCCGCCACCAGGACCGCCGGCGTAGCCCGGTCGGTGACTTCGGGCCCTGATCCGCGGTCGGCGGCGCGGGCAGCGTGTGCATGTCGTCACGGAGTCCTCGGCGTTTCGCCATGGCATCGACCTACCCGCGGGCGGGAGCGGGAAAACGACAATGGCGCACCGCGGCGCCGTATCCCGTCGACACCACCACCCGAAGTAGCCCTATTGTTGAGATCGTGCCGGATCTAGACAACACTCGCTCATCGTTGCACGCCGTCGCCGAGAATCTGCTCGCCGGACCGCAGTTCCGGCAATCCGGCACGATCCGGTTGCGGGCGCTGACCGGAGGTTTCGGCACGGTCGCCGATCCGGACGTGCGAGTCGTCGGCACCACCTTGCGTTATGCCGGGCGGTCGCTGCCGCTGACTGGCACCACCATCGGCGCACTGGCGGCCGCCGCCGGGCTGCGACCCGGGGCGCCGACCAATTACCACGACGGCAGCGGCGCGACCGCGGGCACCGCCGTTGACGTGGACCCGGAGGCGGCGGCGCTGCTGGCCGACTGCTACGCCTGGGGCGACACCGCGTTGCGGCGGCTGGAACCGACTACCACTCCGGTGCTGTGGCCCGAGCACTTCGATATCGGGGTCACCATTGACGAAGTGAATTACGGCGTCTCGCCCGGAGACAGCTATCACGGCGAGCCGTACGCGTATGTCGGACCGTGGAATCCCCGGACCGGTGACTTCTGGAACGCGCCGTTCGGGGCCGCGCGACCGCTCGCCGATCTCGGTACCGGCCCGGACCCGATCCACGCGTTCTTCGTCGAGGGCCGCGAGCACGCCGAGCGCGACTAGCGCGTTTCATGAGTTGATCGTGGGCCCGGAGCGCGCCGGTTAGTGCTTGTTCCTGAGCTTCGCCACTTGGCGATCTCAGTACGTGCCCGCTCGACGTCGGATGCGCCACCCTGCCAGGCCGCGTAGCCGTCCGGGCGCACCAGCGTGATGCCGTCGGCGGCCCCGGACCGGACGACGGCGACCCGCTCGCTCGGCTCGATCGCGACGCCGTCGGGGGCGACCATCACGAACCGGCCGTCGCGAAGCGCCTCGTAAAGCCGGCCGCCGCCGAGCAAGTCCATGTCGGGAACCCGCTCCGCGCCGTCGTAGCCGATGGCGATGCCCGAGACCTTCCCGGCGCCCTTCCGCTCCACGGCCGGGATTCCCAGCAATAGGCCGGCGACGAAGTTGCGGGCATGCCGGCGCACGGTTGAGCGCATCATCCCGAAACGCACCAGCGATCCACTCAACCGCAGCACCATCCTGCCCACCGGATGCCGCTCCGACTCGTACGTGTCGAGCAGGCCTTCCGGCGCCCACCCCTGTACCGCGGCGGCGAGCTTCCAGCCCAGATTCGCCGCGTCTTGGATACTGGTGTTCATGCCCATGCCGCCGGCCGGCGAGTGGCAGTGCGCCGAGTCGCCGGCCAGGAACACGCGGCCGACGCGGTAGTGCGGTGCCTGCCGCTCGTCGCTGTGGAAGCGGGACATCCATCGGGGATCGTGCATGCCGAAGTCGGTTCCGACCACGCGGCCGGTGATGTCCTTTACCTGCTCCAGCGTGACCGGCGCCCGGTCGGGCAACTCGTGGCGACGGTCCCAGGCAAACACCCGGTACCAGCCGTCGCCGTATGGCGCGATGAACACGAATCCGTCCGCCTCGGCACCGATCGTCAGCACATCTTCCGGTGGATCGGCAAGCTTCACATCGGCAAGCATGATCGACGAGACCACCGACTCGCCGGGAAAGGGCAAGCCGATCGCTTCCCGGACCATGCTGTGCACTCCGTCGGCACCGACCAGGTACCGCGCCCGGTAGACCCGGTCACCGGCTCGCGCTGTCACACCCGCCTGATCCTGGCTGATCGAGGTCACAGTGACTCCGGTCTCGATTACCGCTCCGAGCTTGGCGGCCCGGGCGGCCAGCACGTGCTCGGTGTGGTACTGCGGGGTGACCAGCAGGTACGGAAACCGGGTCGGGAGCGTCGACAGATCGATGTGGACACGACGGTAGAGCTGCAAACGCCGCACCGGCGTGCCGGTGGCGATCAGTTCGTCGGCGACGCCACGCGCGTCAAGCTCCTCAAGCGTGCGCGCGTGCACGGCGAAGGCTCGTGTGGTTTGCGCGTCGGTCTCCCGACGCTCCAGAACGACGCAACCGACCCCGGCGCGGGCGAGGTCGCCGGCGAGCGTCAGTCCGGTTGGCCCGGCTCCGACGACGATGACGTCCGTCTCCATTCGGGTTACCTCCTCGATCTTGCCAACGCGCGTTGGCCAACGTCCGTAGGCAACCGTAGGCCGTCTTCCCGATTGCGGTCAACCGTTGTTGGCCTACAATCGTTGGCATGCGTGATGTGGCAGCTCACGGACATCCTCCGGGTTCCCGGCGGTCCGATCGGACGCGCGCGGCGATCCTCGCCGCGGCGCGTGAGAGATTCGCCGCCGATGGATACGAGCGGGCCACGATCCGCGCCATCGCCGCCGACGCGAACATCGACCCGTCCATGGTCATGCGTTACTACGGCAGCAAGGAGAAGCTGTTTGCCGCCGCCGCCGACTTCCGGCTGGAGTTGCCGGACGTGGATCGGGTGCCGATTGACGCCGTCGGCGCGACGCTGGCCCGGCATTTTGTCGACCGCTGGGAGCGCGACGACACTCTCATGGCGCTGCTGCGGGTCGCGGTGACCAACCCCGTGGCGGCCGGTCGGATGCGAGCGATCTTCGGCGAGCAGATCGCGCCGCTGGTCGCTCGTGTCGCGCTGGATCCGGCGGAGGTCCCGGTGCGGGCCGGCCTGCTCGCCACCCAGGCGCTCGGCGTCGCACTGTGCCGCTACGTGCTGGCCATCCCTCCGGTCGCCATGCTCAGCCCGGAGGAACTGACCGCGTGGATGGCGCCGACCCTGCAGCACGCATTGACCGGTTCCCCGCTGCCGCGCTCGGCAGTGCCGCCAAGCGGCGAAGGTCTACCCCACCCGGGTTCCTCGTAGCGTTCGCCCGGTCCGGCCGCCCGGTCCGGCCGCCCGGTCCGGCCGCTGATAACGCCGCCCGGTACACGCGACCCGGAGACACCGGATGATCAACCCGCCGAGCATCGGGTGATCGCCCGGAAAACACCAGATGACCAGCGAAATGTCCCTCGTCAACGACGGGTCGCGAATCGTAGGGTTGAGGTATGCAGGATACGTTCGCCCTGCTCGATCTGCTCGCCGACTACCGGGTCATCGACACCGATGACGACGATCCGGTACTGGTCAGCCCGAGCGGCGAGCCGGTGGACACATGGCGCGAGGGCTACCCGTACGACGAGCGATACAGCCGTGAGGAGTACGAGCACGACAAGCGCCTGCTCCAGATCGAGCTGCTGAAGTTGCAGAACTGGGTCAAGGCCTCGGGCACCCGGATCGTGGTCCTCTTCGAGGGCCGCGACGCCGCCGGAAAGGGCGGCACGATCAAGCGCTTCATGGAGCATCTGAACCCGCGCGGCGCCCGCGTCGTGGCGCTGGAGAAGCCCAACGAGCGCGAGGCCACGCAGTGGTACTTCCAGCGCTACATCGCGCACCTGCCGGCCGCCGGCGAGATGGTCTTCTTCGACCGGTCCTGGTACAACCGGGCCGGTGTCGAGCGCGTCATGGGCTACAGCACGCGCACCGAATACCTGGAGTTCATGCGCCAGGCTCCGGAACTCGAGCGCATGCTGGTCCGGTCCGGTATCCACCTGGTGAAGTTCTGGTTCTCGGTGTCCCGGCGGGAGCAGCAGACCCGGTTCGTGATCCGGCAGGTCGATCCGGTGCGCCAGTGGAAGCTGTCGCCAACCGACATCGCCTCCCTGGACCGCTGGACCGAGTACACCGAAGCCAAGGAAGCGATGTTCTTCTACACCGACACCGCGGACGCGCCGTGGACGGTGATCAAGAGCAATGACAAGAAGCGGGCACGGCTGCAGGCGATGCGGTTCCTGCTCAGCCGGTTCGAGTACGACAACAAGGACGCGCACCTGGTCGGCACGCCGGACCCGTTGATCGTCGGGCCGGCGTCCCAGTTGTTCGAGGTCGATGAGCAGCCCGGCCACGCCCCCGCGCTGTGACCCTCGTGGCGGGCAGCCGGATCCCGGAACCAACAGCGGCGCCGGCGCGTGGCCGTGGACTATCGCAGAACGGTGAGCAGTCCCCCGGCCGCGACCATCGCCAGCCCGGCGACGTGAATCATGACGGCGGTTCTCAGCCGGCGGGACAGGCGGTTGTTGAGCGCCCGCACCGCCTCCCATACCTTGAGCTGGCTACGCGCCACGGTGCGGCGGGCGAGATCTGACCGGACCCGCCAGAACTGATCGGAAAGCTTCGCCTCGACCGACGCCGGATCGACGTCGACGGTACGTTTCGGGCTGGCACAGCCGATCGCGATGGCCGCGGACAGCAGGGCGCCACCGGCGCCGAGCACGAGCAGGACCTCGGTCACCACCGGCACGCCCTTGGGCGCCAGCGCCACCAACCCGACGAACACCACGGCGATCGTTCCGGAGGCGGCGACGACCCGCAGCCCCCTGGCTTCCAGCGACGCCGTGGCCCGGCGCTCGGCGGCGAGGCAGCGCTCGACGAACTCCCCCATCACCTCGCCCGCTGGTACGTCATCGGTGGTGACGAACGGGTACTCCGCCGTTTGAGCACTTCCCGCCAAGGCCGCCAACCGATCGGAGACCGAGTCACCACCCGCGAACCACGTATTGGTTTCCGTCGTCACGAAGCACCTCCAACATCGATGACGGCCTGGAAATCACGGTGGAACCGTTATCCGGGAAACGGCCGCGCTCGATCTGAGGTCACGGGCAACGCGAGCAACTACACGAACGGTATGCGCATTCCGGCTGAACGGACTGGCGCCGAGGGCGCCGGTCAGCTCCGTCGGCGCCGCTCGGATCGTCCGAGCCGGTCGTACGCGGCATGCAGAAAGTTCGCTCCGGCCGCGGCGGTGAACGTTCCGGCCACCAGCCGGGTCACGCTAGGCATCAGCACCATCCCGGCGCCGAGCGCTGACGCGGCCCACATCGACATCGAGTACGGCGTGCTGAGCAGCTCGCCGATCACCCTGGCGTCCCCCTCGGCCGTCACGTGCTCGTCGACCTCGCCCCGGCCGGCCGGGCCCTCGTAGTCGGTGAACGGCGCTCGCAGCGGGCTGGTGACCGCGTCCCTGGTGATGATGCGGGACAGCTGGAACGCCGACGCGGACATCAGCGCGACGTCGGCCGGGCCGATCCCGGGTACCGGCCGGCGCAGCAGCCGGGCCGCTAACGCCGCCGCGGCCACCGCCGTCCCGTACGCCGACGCCACCGCCAGATAGCCGCCCAGGGGCCGGGCGGCCCGGCCCTGCCTGCGGTCGTGAAGAACATCGTCAACCCGTGCCTGAATCCACCCCATGGCCACCGGGTACCCGGACTTTCGCCTGGACATGCACATCGGCAACGGTGCGTTTCGGCCGAGGCGGGGTTCTGGCCGGCGCACGCGCGGCCGGATCGGTCAGCCGTCCAGCCAGGCGCGGACCCGCTTCCGGCCGGCCCGGACGTAGGCGGCCGGAACAGCGGCGCGCAGTCGCTGGGCCCGGGCTCGTTCGTGGGCGTACAGCACCCCGAACCCGAAGCCGGACTTCCCGTTGCCCGCCACCATGTCGCCCGCTAGATCCTTCAGCAGCGTGGCGGCGACGACGGCATCCTGATGCTCGCCGAGAATGTCCTGCAATGCCTTGAGCCGGTTGCCGAGTTTCCGGGCCGGCTTGCCGCTGGACGCACCGGCCAATTCGACGGCGTACCGGGCCTTCTTGTATGTCTTGCGGGCCTCGTGCAGCTCGGCGTCGGTGCCGTCGGCCATGGCCGCCACCAGCTGCGAGTCCGCCTTCCGGATCCGCTTGCGAGCCTGCTTTCGCAGGTGGCGCCAGGTAACCGGGTCCGGGTCGGCGTCGGCGATCCGGTCCACCTCATCGAGCAGGTCGAAGTAGCGACGGCTGTTCAGCGCATCGGCCAGCGCCGAGCGAGCCGTGTCCGCGTCGGCGGCCAGCTTCCGCCGGATACGGCGGGTGACCTGGCTCGGTACCAGGTCCGGCTCAGCGTCGGCGATGTCGGTGATCAACTCGTCGGCCAGCACGTCGCCGTCGCGGACCGCGCCGATCAGGCCGGACAGCCACTTCAGCTCGGCCCGGAACGGCTCAATCGAGACTGCGTCCCCGCCCGGACCGCCGAACGTACTCAGGGCCGATCGGAGCCGGCGCACCGCCACGCGCATGTCGTGCACACCATCGACGTCGGCCGCACGTACCAGCGGATCGTTGGAGATCATCTGATCGCGCTGCTGCCGCAGGTAGCCGGCGAAGGCCGCGGCGGCCGGCTCGGCCGGCTCGCGCGCCGGCCTGGGCACCCGATCGCCGAGTGCCCGGGCCAGCTTCGACGGCGAGGCGCTGGGCGTCGCCCCGGCGGACCGGATCGCCCCGGCCACCCGTTCGAGGTAGGCCCGATCGCCGTCCACCAGCTCAACTTCGACCTCCCGCCACCGGCTGGCGGTGGCACCCACCGGGGTCGCCTCGACCTGATCGAGCGCGATCAGCACGGTACTGGAGCCGTCGGTCAGCGCAGACTCGGCCCGGTGCGTGCGGAGCCGCACCACGGCGGCCAGTTCGGCGTCACGGGTGATCGCCCGGACCTGTTCCCGTAGCTGGTCGGGCAGGTCCGGTGCGTCCGGCAGCTGTGTCTCCGATCGTTCGCCGCCCGCCGGGCGCTTGAGGTGCCAGCCCGCGTCATGCCCGCCGGCGCGGCGGCGCAGTGTCACCCGGTTTCGGATCAGCCGCAGGTCGGCGGTGTCGTAGTAGGTCGCATCCAGGTCGAACGTGCTCGCCGCCCCGGATTCGCCCAGCGCGTCCATGGGCGGTAGCCGGAAGCCGTCGGCAACGTCGAACTTCCTCTCGACCTCGATGCTGGTGCTCATGCGTTTGGATACCACGTGTCCGATTGCGGTCTGAATGGGCCAGATCCGGGCGGCCGGTGCTGCCCGGCCGGTCCGCGGCGGCGCGTACCGCCCGACCCGCCCTTGTTCCCCTATCCTGCCCAAGTTGGGACCGATTCGCATCCAGCGCCGGATGCCGCCACCCGGTCGCGGTCGCCCGCTCCGGGCGAACACTCGCAGAAATCTGGCGGTTCCCGCGGGCATGGGTGCATGGAGCACGCACGTATGACGGGCAAGCGGACCTGGCGGCGACCGGCGTGCCGCACCGGAACGGGCGGTAATCAGCTCGGCTCGGCGCGGCTCAGTTCGGCGGCTTCCCGGGCGCCGAAGTGCCGGAACAGCTCAATCGCCTGCGCGCGAATCCGGTCCGCCTCGCCCCGGTCGCCCCTGGCCTCGGCAAGCAGGGCCAGATCCCGCAACGTCCGGCCCCGGAACACCGGCTGCCCGATCGCGTCCCAGATTTCCATCGACGCGTTCAGGTCACGTTCCGCGGCCGGCAAGTCGCCGGAAGCCAGCCATAATTCACCCAGGCTCCGCAACGTAACGCCGGCTCCCCATCGGTCATTGTTGGCCCGGCTCCACGACAGCGACTCGGCTAGCTGATCACGAGCATCGTCGTGGCGCCCGAGCCGTAGCAACGTCTTTCCGATGGCTCGCTGAGAGTAGGCCGTCAGCAGCTTGTCGCTGGCCTCGGCAGCGATCTCGCGGGCCGAGTTCGCCAGCGACAGCGCCGGCAACAGCGCGCCTTGCGCCCTCGCCAACAGCGACTGGGTACGTATCACCAGTGCCTCACCCTGCCGGCTGCCGGTTTCGCGGTACTGATCGAGAGCCGTGGTCAATGCCGTCGATGCCGAGTCGTACCGTCCCAGCTCCAAGTCGACCGCGCCGATGAACCGCTGCACGTAGGCGATCGCCGAGATGTCGTCCAGTTTCTCGGACACCGCCAGCGCCGCGCTCAGATATCCCGCTGCGTCACGCAGGTGACCCTGGTCCCGGCAGGTCGACCCGAGCGACGCCAGCGAGGATGCGATCCCGTGCTGGTCGCCGAGCGCTTCGAACCGGGCCAGCGCCGTGGTCAGGAGCTCCCGGGCTTCGGCATACCGGTCCTGCTCGCAGCGCAGCTGTCCAAGCTCGGCGAGCAGGCGCGCCTCGCCCGGCAGGTTGCCGGAGCGGCGGGCCGCGGCAAGCGCCACATCCAGCGGCTCGCTGGTCCGCCGCATCGGGGTCCGCCACCACGAGTTGGCACCACTGATCGCTGCGGTCAGCTCTACCGAAAGGTCCACCAGGTCGTTCGCGGCGGCCAGCTCGATTCCGAGCGCGAGCCCGGTGTACTCCGAGTCGAACCAGGACCGGGGGTCGCTCGAAGCTCGATCGGCCAGCGCGGCGCCCAGCGCGATGCGGCGGAATTCAGGCTTCTGCTCGATCGCGGCCGGCGGGACCGACGTGTTGATCTGATCGATCAACCAGAGCCAGCCGGAGGCGACGCGCGACAGCTGGCCGGTCCGGACCGACTTCAGATCCGTGGCCGCCGACTCGTCGGCGCCGAACAGCCGGACCAGATCGTGCAGCCGGAATCTCGGCTCGCCGACGCCGTCGACGGAGCCGAACTCGACCAAGTGAACGTCGATCAGCTGGTCGAGCGCCGCCTCGGCGTCGTCGGCAGGCACGTCGAGGACGGCCGCCACCACCCACAGCGGGAAGTGCGGGAGCCCGAGAAAGCCTAGCCCCCGCAGGGCCGACTGGGCGGCCGCGCCGAGCGACGTGTAGGTGAGCGAGATCGTCGCCCGTACCGCCTGGTCGCCGACCAGCAACTCGTCGAGCCGACGCGACTCGGACAGCCGCGCGGCCAGGTCGGCGAGCGACCAGTGCTTTCGCGTGACCAGGCGCGCACCGGCAATGCGTACCGCCAGTGGCAGGAACCCGCAGCTGGAGATGACCGTTGAGGCGGACATCGGATCGGCCGCGACGCGGTCGACACCCACAATCGACTCGAACAGCGACAGCGCCTCGGACGGCTGCATAACGCCCAGCTCCAGTACCGTGGCACCGGCGACCTCGACGAGCCGCTTGCGAGACGTGATGAGTACCGCGCACGTGGACGACCCGGGCAGCAGCGAGCGGATCTGCGCGGCCGATCCGGCGTCGTCGAGCACGAACAGTATGCGGCGGTGCGCGGTGAGAGTGCGGAACCGGGACACGTACTCGTCGAGGCTCTGCGGTGCGACCACCGAGTTGTCGCCGAGTGCCCGGAGGAACCGGCCGAGCACGTTCTCGGGCGGGGCCGGGCTATCGGTCATACCGTGCAGTTCGACGTAGAGCTGACCGTCCGGGAACTCGGCCGCGACCCGGTGGGAGACGTGCGTGGCCAGCGTCGACTTTCCGGATCCTCCAGGCCCGGTGATCAGGCAGACACCCCGGTCGCGCAATGCCCGATCCAAGATGGCGACCTGTTCGGCGCGGCCGGTGAAGTCGGCCGGCGACGGTGGCAGTTGCGCCGGTATCTCGATGGCCGATGGCGACAGCGCCGCCGATCCGCGCAGCATCGACAGCGCCAGGTCCTGCAGTGACTGGCCGGGATCGATGCCGAGGCTGTCGGCGAGTGCGTCCCGGAAAGAGTTGTAGACGTCCAGCGCCCGAGCCTGCTGGCCGTCCCGGTACAGCGCCAGCATGTAAAGGCCGATCAGGTGCTCGCGCTGCGGGTGCGCGCGGACCAGCGAGGCCAGTTCGACGATAGCCGCGGCGTTGCGGCCGAGGCCGATCTCAAGTTCCAGACGCCGTTCGACGGCGACCACGTACTCCTCCGCGATTCCCCCGCAGACCAGGTCGCGCAGCCGATCGGAGAAGGTGCCGTCGAGGACCGGGCCGCGCCACAGGTCGCAAGCCCGGCGCAGCAGATCGACGGTGGCGGTGGCGGTGCCGCCGACGTCGAGGACCAGATCGCGGAATTGGAACAGGTCGATCGCCGACCGGGGGACTTCGATGGCGTACCCGTCGCCGCTACGGACGATTGGCGCGGCCTCACCGAGGGCGGTTCGCAGCCGGGAGATGCTCACCTGGATCGCGTTGCGTGCGGTACGCGGCTGCTCCTCCCCGACCCACACCAGGTCGGCGAGCCGGTCGGTCTGGATCGCGCGCCCCGGCTCCAGCAGCAGCAGGCCGAGCACGACGCGGTGGCGGCGGTCGCCGAAGGTGATCCGCGTGCCGCCGACCCGAACGTCGAGTTCGCCCAGCAGCTTGATTTCCAAGCTGCTGGCAATCGCCGCGGATTCTCCGTTCACCTGCTCGCCTGTCCGTGTGCTCCCAGCCCCTGCTTTCAGCCCCTGCTTTTAGCCCCTGCTACCGGCCCTGCTAGCGCCCCATGTTTCCGGACCACCGCGAAGCGCCGACGATAGCAGGCATGTGAACGATTTTCATCTGAAAAGATCATGAGACCATCAGCGGATCATAAGCGGACCCTCACCCGCCCTGGACACAGTGGCGTGTCCGGCTACGCCACGCGTGTTGCCTGTCATCGGGGGAGCCGCCGATCCAGTCCATGGATCGGCGGCTAGCGCGTGCCCGCCCCGCCGTGCCATTGGTCCGGGGCGCGAAAGCCCGGCCTGCATCCGGAACGTCCCGGCGCGAAAGCGCGGCCTACATCCAGACCGTCAGCAGCGCGGCCGGTACCGGATCCGGCACCCGTTCCTCACCATCGATCGCGGCCCGGACGCCATCCGCGGCGCGCTCGGCCGACCGGCCGCCGGAACGGGCCGCCACGGCTTGCACGTCCCGCACGGCTTCGGCGTCCGGCATCACCACCGGCCGGGTCCGGCGCAGGATCCCGGGCAGCGGCGCGACCAGCGCGACCATGCCGGCTCCGACCAGACCGTCAACCCAGTAGTGATTGGCGGTGCCGACCACGACGGCGAACGTCGCGACCGGGTACAGCGTCCACAGCCAGCGCCACCGGGTCCGGGACGCCACGATGAACCCGATCGCGGCGATCAGCGCCCAGCCCACGTGCAGTGACGGCATGGCCGCGTACTGGTTGGACAGCGTGTCGGTCGATGGCGACGTGTACACCGAAGGGCCGTAGACGCCGGCGGTATCGATCATCCCGAACGCCGGGATCATTCGCGGCGGGGCCAGCGGGAACATCATGTGAACCGCGAGCGCGATGCCGGTCACCACGGCCATCAGGCGGCGGACCGGGATGTAGTGGGACGGCCGATAGACATACAGCCACAGCAGCAGCGCCGCCGAGACCGGGAAGTGGATCCAGGCGTAGTAGCAGTTGGCGCATTTGACCAGGGCTTCACTGTGGAGCAACGCGTGCTGCACGGACGTCTCGCTGGGCAGACGCAGCCATCGTTCGGCATGCCAGATCGTGGCGGCGTTGTGAAACGCCCGCCCGACGTGCCCGTCGGCGATCACCCGGCCCACCTTGTAGATCAGAAACAGGCCCACGACCAGCCCCAGTTCGGGGAGCGCCCGGGGCCGTACGCGTTTTGCGGGAGGCTCTCCGTCGCTGTCCTGCTTGGGCGGCGTCGCGGACCGCTCTACTAGCGGGATCACCGGCACGACTGCCTCCAACGGGGGTGGATCTTGGTCTGGGCCACGCACTTACTTGCCGAACGGTAAGTACGATAGATCACGAGTGCAAGGGGTTTGGGAGGGTGATTCGTCAGACAGCGTGCACGCGTCACACTTCCGACAGTTACCTCGTCCTAATAGGATTAATGATCGCGATCAACTGACGTCTCATCGTCCTGGACGGGCACTGCCGATCACCATCGGGTGTTCCCCCGATGTTCACCCCTAGGGCGGCTCGTCCGGCGTTCTCGGCCCGGCTGGTTGACTCCCGGCTGGTCGACGCCCGGCTAGCTGACGCCCGGCCCGGCGCCGACGGCCCGGGCCTACACGGCCTGCGCGGCCAGCCGCAGGTCGGCTACGAGGCCCTGGTAAGCGCCTTCGCGATCATCAGCCCGGAGCACCGCTGACGGGTGGATGGTCGCGAGGATCTGTGCTCCGGGCCGGGAGGCCGGGAAGTCGTCCGGCTGGCTCGACGATGACGGCCAGGGCATCAGCACACCGCGATCCCGGGTGACCCGGAATGCCGGGCCGAGCAAGGCGCTGACCGCCGTGGCGCCGAGCGCGACCAGCACTGCCGGGCGCACCCGGGCCAGTTCGGCCATCAGCCACGGGCGGCACGCCACAATCTCGATCCGCTGCGGCCGCTGATGAATCCGTCTCTTCCCGCGATGCTCGAACTTGAAGTGCTTCACCGCGTTCGTGACGTACACATCACCCGGGATAATCCCGGCCTCGCCGAGCGCTCGGACCAGGACATGACCGGCCGGGCCGACAAACGGCTTGCCCCGGAGGTCTTCCTGGTCACCCGGCTGCTCCCCGACCAGGACCAGATCGGCGTCGGCCGGACCACGCGAGAAGACGGCTTGGGTCGCGTGCTCGAACAGCGTGCATCCGCGGCAGCTCTGCACCGCGGTGGCGAGCTCGCTCAGGCTCGCCTCGGAAGGTACGAACTGGGCAGCCGAAGTCACGATCCTCCCCTCCCCCGCGGGCACCTAGGTCACACCGACCGGCCGGGGCCGGGGCGCCGCGCCGCCCGGCAGCGGTTCCCCGAAACCGTACTCGCGCCGCCCACGCCGGTACACCCGCACCGGCCGGCGCCCCTGACAAAGACACGGCGGCGGTCGAGGCCGCGCCTTTCTGGTGCCGCGAATGCTCTAGTCTTGAACCAATCGCATGATCGAAATCGGCGCCCGCCCGCTGGCGTTTCGCGCGAGACACCCGCCGACGCTCGGCCGAACCGAGCCACGGGAGCAGTCATGGATGAGGTGGACGCCGCGGTGTCCTCAATGAATCCGGTGGTTACCACCGGTGCCCGGCGGCTGTCGGTGCTTCTGGTCGAAGACGACGACGGCGACGCACTGCTCGTCAATGAGCTGCTCGCCGGTTCCGGCACGATCATGGTCCGCCGGGCCGGCACGCTCGCCGAGGCACTCGGCTGCTTGCACGACGTCGACTGCGTTCTGCTCGATCTCGGCCTTCCGGACGCCATCGGCCTGCACGGCGTGCGGGCGCTCCGCAGGCGGGCCGGCCGCACTCCGGTGATCGTACTGACCGGACATGACGACGAGTCCCTGGCCACCGCGGCGCTCGCCGCCGGCGCCCAGGACTACCTCATCAAAGGCCAGGTGAACGCGCGCGGCATCGAGCGCACCGTGCGATACGCGATCCAGCGCCGCGACTTCGAGGACGTCTCCGCTGAGCTGCTGCAGACACAGATCTACGCCGACGAGAACGCCCGGCTGGAGCGCGGTCTGCTCCCCTCGCCGCTGCTCTGGGACGCTGACCTGGACATCACCAGCAGGTACCAACCGGGAGGCGGCCGGATGCTGCTGGGCGGCGACTTCTGCGACCTGGTTCAAAGCCGCGATCGGACCGTGCACGTCCTGATCGGTGACATCGCCGGCCACGGACCGGACCAGGCCGCGCTCGGCGTGGCGCTGCGTATTGCCTGGCGCACGCTGATGCTGGCCGGACAGCAGCCCGCCGAGGCGATCGCGATGATGGATCGGCTGCTGCGGCACGAGCGGCCAGACGAAACCACCTTCGCCACCGTGTGCGGCGTCTCGATCACCCCCGACTGGTCGGCCGCCACGGTCTTCAACGCCGGTCACCCGGCACCGCTCATGGCCAAGTCGACGGTCTGGTCGGCGCCGCCGATAGATCAGGGGCCATCGCTCGGCCTGATCGACGGAGTCACCTGGTCCGGTACCGAAATCGACGTGTCGGGATCGGACCAGATCCTGCTGACCACCGATGGCGTCACCGACGCTCGCGTTGGCGCCGGCCGGCTGGGCGTCGACGGCCTGCTCCGGTTGCTGAACCAGAACAACGTCAGCGGCGATGCCCTGCTGGACCGGACCATAAGCGAGGCAACCACGCTCAACGGAGGGCCGCTCAGCGATGATGTGGCGATGCTGGTGGTGAGCCGGGTCAACAGGTCCCGCCGATGACCGGAACGGAGGCCACCGTGGTGCCCGCTACGGCCAGACGCTGGTCGCTGCGTCGATGGGCGATGCTGATGGCGATCTTCGCGGCACTGCTGACGCTCGCTTCGATCGGCGGCGGCGGCTTCGCCATCTGGCAACTGCGACAGGCGCGGGCGAACGTCGTCGACCGGCTCGATCCGGCGATCCGATCCAGCCTGCGACTCAACAACGCGCTGGTGAACCAGGAGACGGGCATACGCGGGTACGCGCTGTCGGCGCAGCGGGACTTCCTGACCCCGTACACCGACGGGAAGGCCGACGAGGCCGCGGCGGTCGCGGACCTCAAGACGTCGCTCGGCGATCGCTTCCCGACCGTTTCGGCCGATCTCACCGCCGTGCAGGCGGCCTCGGATCGATGGCACGCCGAATACGCCGAACCGACCATCGCGGCGGTGGAGACCTCCGGCATGGCTCAGTCCCAGGCCGAGGTCCAGCGGGGCAAGGCGCTGTTCGACGCCATGCGCGTGCGCCTGGACCCGCTGGATGCCGAGTTACAGGCCCAGCAGGTGACGGCCCGGCAGGCGCTGGACCGGTACGCCACGATCCTCACCCTTACCGGCATCGGCATCGGGCTGGTCCTGCTGATCGGAACGATCGTCCTGATCACGGGCCTGATCCGGGGGATCATTCGCCCCTTGGGCCGGATCGGCACCGACGTCCGGGCGGTCGCGTCCGGTGACTTCACCCACGACCTCAGCACGGCCGGCCCGCAAGAGGTACGCGACCTCGCCGCCGACGTCGAGTCGATGCGGGAGCGCATCCTGGCCGAACTGGCCGCGGTACGCGATATGCATACCGCGCTCGCCGCTCAGGCCACCGAGTTGCGCCGGTCGAATCAGGAACTCGAGCAGTTCGCCTACGTGGCCTCGCACGACCTCCAGGAACCGCTGCGCAAGGTGGCGAGCTTCTGCGAACTGCTGGAAGCCCGCTATGGCGACTCGCTCGATGACCGGGGCCGGCAATACATCGGCTTCGCTGTCGACGGCGCCATGCGCATGCAGGCGCTGATCAACGATTTGCTCGCGTTCTCGCGCGTCGGCCGGGCGAACGACGAACGCGTACCGGTCGACCTGAACGCGATCTTCGCGACGGCGACCGGAAACCTGGCCTCGTCGATCGATGAGACCGGCGCGACCGTGACGGCGGATCGGCTGCCGGTGGTCAACGGTGACGCCGGGCTGCTCACCCTGGTCTTCCAGAACCTGATCGCCAACGCCATCAAGTTCCGCCGGCCGGACCATCGGCCTCGGATCGAATTCGGCGTGCGGGAACGCGGTGACTTCTGGGAGCTCACCTGCGAGGACAACGGCATCGGCATCGAACCGGACTATGCCGATCGCATCTTCGTCATCTTCCAGCGCCTGCATCCCAAGTCCGCATATCCCGGCACCGGCATCGGCCTGGCGATGTGTCGTAAGATCATCGAATTCCACGGCGGACAGATCTGGCTGGATCGCGCCGGTTCCGCCCCCGGCAGCCGGTTCCGGTTCACCCTGCCCCGACGTACCGCGGACGACATCCGCCTGGCCATCGCCCAGCGGGAAGAGATCACCACCGGGAGACCATCATGACCGAGTCGTTGCTCAACGTTATCGACGTGCTGCTGGTCGAGGACGATCCCGGCGACGTTCTGATGACGCGGGAGGCGTTCGAGCATCACAAGCTGAGCAACAGCCTGCACGTGGTACAGGACGGCGTCGAGGCGATCCGGTTCCTGCGGCGGGAGGGCGAGTACGCCGGCAAGCCGCGGCCCGGGCTGATCCTGCTGGACCTGAACCTGCCGAAGAAGGACGGCCGTGAGGTGCTCGCGGAGATCAAGTCGGACCCTGATCTCTGCGACATTCCGGTGGTCGTGCTCACCACGTCGTCGGCTGAGCAGGACGTACTGCGCAGCTACAAGCTGCATGCCAACGCTTACGTCACCAAGCCGGTGAACTTCAACCGGTTCGTCGAAGTGGTGCGGCAGATCGACGAATTCTTCGTCACCGTGGTCACCCTGCCCAAGTCCTGACGGCCGCCGTACCGGCCGGGCGCGTCCGGTTTGTGCCACCGCCGGAGCGGGAACGCTCATCTCGACGGGCAGAGCAGCCACAGGTCAACCTGCCCGCTTCGACGGATTGCGCGGACCAAGGGAGGCAGCCGTGACGGATCGACGCGTCGTCGTGATCACCGGAGCCAGCGGAGGCGTCGGCCGGGCGGTCGCTCGCGAGTTCGGGCGCAGGGGTGATCGGGTCGCCCTGCTGGCGCGCGGGAAGGCCGGCCTGGACGGCGCGGCCGACGACGTGGCCCGCGCCGGTGGGACGCCGCTGCCGCTGCGGGTGGACGTCGGCGACTACGCCGCGCTCGCCGGCGCGGCCGACACCACCGAACGCGAACTCGGACCGATCGACACCTGGATCAACGTTGCGTTCACCTCGGTGTTCGCCCAGTTCGTCGATATCGAACCGGACGAGTTCCGGCGGGTCACCGAGGTGAGCTACCTGGGCTACGTGTACGGCACCAAGGTCGCGCTGGACCGGATGCGGCCGCGTGACCACGGGACCATCGTGCAGGTCGGTTCCGCGCTGGCCTACCGTGGCATTCCGCTGCAGAGCGCCTATTGCGGTGCGAAGCACGCGATCCAGGGCTTCAACGAGGCGCTGCGGTGCGAACTGCTCGCCAACGACTCGGCGGTGCGCACCACGATGGTGCAACTGCCCGCGGTCAACACTCCACAGTTCTCCTGGGTACGGTCCCGGATGCGCAAGCACGCACAACCGGTGCCACCGATCTTCGCGCCGGAGGTGGCGGCGCGCGCGATCGCGTACGCGGCCGACCACCCGAACCGGCGCGAGTACTGGGTCGGCGGATCCACCGTCGCAACCCTGATGGCCAACGCGGTGGCCCCCGGCGTCCTCGATCGGTACCTGGCCCGGACCGGATACAAGTCGCAGCTCACGACGCAGCCTCACGACCCCCGCCAGCCGGGCAACCTGTGGGAACCGCTGGACGATCGTGACGGTTGCGACCACGGCGCGCACGGCGAGTTCGACGACCGATCGCACCGGCGCAGTCTGCAGGACTGGGCGTCCCGCCATCACGGTATGGCCGCTGCCGCCGGCGGCCTGCTCGCCGCCACCGCGGTCGCGATTCCCCGCGCTCTCAGACGACGTTAAGGCGCAGGCGGCCGCTCCCGCCATGATCAAGTGCACGATCTTGAGCACTGGAGGCGTCATAGCGACGTCAGCTGCACTGGATCTTGCACTCGGTGCCGCACTGGATCACGGAACGAGTCCCCCAGCCATATCCCTGTACCGGAATCGGGCATGAAGCGGTCACACCCGGGTATGACCAGCCAATGGGTCAAATTACTGCAGAAGCCATGATCGCCCGGCTGGCCGATTGGGGCGTCGACACTGTCTTCGGCATCCCGGGCGACGGAATCAACGGAATCATGGAAGGGCTCCGGCGCCAGTCCGACAAGATCAAATTTGTCCTGGTACACCACGAGGAGGCGGCCGCCTTCATGGCGACCGCCCACGCGAAACAGACCGGCACGATCGGTGTCTGCCTGGCCACCTCCGGACCGGGGGCGATTCACCTTCTCAACGGCCTGTACGACGCGAAGCTCGACCACGCGCCGGTTCTGGCCATCACCGGCATGCAGGAAACCAGCGTGCTCGGCACCGGTTACCAGCAGGAAGTCCACGTGGAGCAACTGTTCGCCGACGTGGCCGAGTACAACCAGATGATCACGAACCCGGCACAAATGCCGGCTCTTGTCGACATCGCTGTGCGGACCGCGTACTCCCGCCGCGGCGTCGCGCACCTGACGCTGCCCAACGACATCCAGGTCGCCGACGCTGGAGACAACCCCTGGCCGATGGTCGCCCCGGCGCACGCACCGACTACCGCGCCGATCCTCTGGCAGCCGCGGGTCCGTCCGAGCGAGCGCGATCTGGACGCCGCGGCCGAGGTACTGAACGGGGCCGGCAAGGCGGCGATCCTCGCCGGCATCGGAGCGCGCGGATGCGGCGACCGGATCGAGCAACTGGCCGAGACGCTCGGCGCGCCGGTGATCAAGACGCTGTCCGGCAAGATGGTGCTGCCGGACGATTCTCCGTATACAACCGGGGGCATCGGGCTGCTCGGCACGGCTCCGAGCGCCGACCTGGTCGACGATGTCGACACCCTGGTCATGCTCGGCACCAACTTCCCGTACACCAAGCATCTGCCCGAACCCGGGAAGGTCAAGGTCGTCCAGGTCGAGATCGACCCGACCCGGGTCGGCAACCGGCTGCCCACCGACATACCGCTGATCGGGGACGTGGGCACCACACTGGACGCGCTGCTGCCCAAGCTGACGGTCAATCCGGACCGCTCGCACCTGGACAAGTACCGCGAGGAGATGGACGGCTGGCGCTCGCGCATGGACGCGCTCGAAACGCCCGAACGCGACCCGATCGCGCCGCAGTATCTGGCCGGTCTGCTCGACGACCTGGCCGCCGACGACGCCATCATGACGTGCGACTCCGGAACCATCGCGACCTGGGCTGCCCGCCACTGGACGATTCGCGGTGACCGCGAGTTCTACCTGTCCGGCAACCTCGCGACCATGGCGCCCGGCTTGCCGTACGCGATCGGCATCGCGCATGGGGCGCCGGGCCGGCAGGTCATCGCGTACATCGGCGACGGCGGATTCGCCATGTTGATGGCCGAGTTCAACACCGCGTGCCGGTACCGGCTACCGGTCAAGGCAGTGATCAACAACAACTCCGCGCTCGGCCAGATCCTCTGGGAGCAGATGGTGCTGGGCTACCCCGAGCATGGCGTGCGATTCACCGAGCCGCAGCCCGACTACGCGGCCTGGGCGACCGCGTGCGGCGGTCTGGGAATCCGGGTCGACAAGGCCGGTGACTTGCGCGGCGCGCTCACCGAGGCGCTGGCCCACGACGGGCCGGCGATCGTCGATGTCGCGGTCGACCCGAACGAGCCCCCGATGCCCGGCAAGGTCACCCACGAGCAGGCGACGAAGTTCGCCGAGGCGTTCCTCAAGGGCCAGCCGCGCCGGGCCGCGATCACGACCACCCTGTTCAAAGACCGGATCCAGCAACTGAAGGGCTGACATGACGGCCATCGACCTTCCTGCGCCGACCGTCCGGAGCAGCGACGTCCACATCGACGACATAGACGTGGACGCGCTGGCCGCCGAACTGGCGGCCGCGATACGCGGCGAGGTCCGCTTCGACACCGGAAGCCGGGCCTTGTACGCCACCGACGCGTCCAACTATCGCCAGGTGCCGATCGGCGTCGTCATCCCGCGCGACCTCGACGATGTGGTCGCGGCCGTGGCGGTCTGCCGCCGGTTCGGCGCGCCGATCCTGTCCCGGGGCGGCGGTACCAGCCTGGGCGGCCAATGCACCAACGCCGCCGTCATGCTGGACATGGCCAAGTACGTCAACCGGGTGGAGTCGGTCGACGGTGATCGCCGGGTCGCGGTGGTCCAGGCCGGCATCGTCCTCGACGAACTGAACCGGGCCGCGCGCGAGCACGGCGGCCTGGTGTTCGGCCCCAAGCCGGCGACGCACGACCACTGCACCATCGGCGGCATGCTCGGCAACAACTCGTGCGGGTCCACCGCACAGTGGAGCGGCACCACCGCGGCGAACGTACGCCGCATGGAGATGCTCACCTACGACGGCCGCCGAATCTGGGTCGGCCCGGACGAGCGTCGAGCAGTACGCCGCGATCTCGCGGCCGGCGGCCGCGGGCCGAGATCTATCAGCGCTTGCGCGCGCTGCGCGACCACTTCGCCGACGAGATCCGCGGTCGGCTACCCGCGGCTGCCGCGCCGGATCTCCGGGTACAACCTGCCCGACCTGCTGGACGGAGAACGGCTTCAACGTTGCCCGGGCGCTCGTCGGCTCGGAATCCACCTGTGTGACCATCCTCCGTGCCGAACTCGACCTGCTGCCCGAGCCGACCCATGTGGCGCTGCTGCTGGTCGGCTACCCCGACATCGCCGCCGCCGCCGGCACGTGACCACTGGCCGACGAGCACTCGCCGTACGTCCTCGAAGGCCTCGACCACAAGCTCCTCGGATACGAGCGGGATCGACGGCTGAACACCGTCACCATCCACGAGTCCCCGACGCCGGCGCCTGGCTGATGGTGAAGCTCGACCGGCGACGATGCCGAGCGGTGCCGGCGCCGCTGCCGACGACCTGCTCGACGCGCTCGGACCGCTGATGGACTGACGGTTACGACAAGATCTACGACGACGACGCGCATGTCGCGGAGATCGATTCCGTACGGGAGGCGGCGCTCGGCGCCACCGCGCGGGTCCCGGGCTTCCGGACACCTGGCCCGGCTGGGAGGACTCGGCGGTCCCGCCGGCCGGCTCGCCGATTACCTGCGGGACCTGTGAAGCTGCTGGGCGAGTACGGCTATCAGGACGCGTCGCTCTACGGCCACTTCGGGCATGGCTGTGTCCACACGTGATCCCGTTCGACCTGACCACGACCGGAGGGATCGCGGCATTCCGGTCGTTCGTCACGAAGGCCGCGCACCTGGTCCACTCGTACGGCGGATCGTTGTCCGGCGAGCACGGCGACGGCCAGGCCCGGGGCGAGTTGCTGCGATCATGTTCGGTGACGAACTGGTTCAGGCGATGCGCGAGTTCAAGGCGATCTGGGACCCGGACGGCAAGATGAATCCGGGCAAGGTGGTCGACGCCAACCCGCTCGACTCCGACCTCCGCCTCGGTCCGCGGTGGCCGGCCGCCCGGCCGGACACTCACTTCAGTTATCCGGCCGACGGCGGGTTGTCGGCGTACCCACCCGGTGCTTCGGTGTCGGAGCGTGTCGCCGGCACGACACCGACTCCGGCGGCGTGATGTGTCCCAGCTATCAGGTGACCCGCGAGGAGAAGCACTCGACCCGCGGCCGGATGCGGTTGCTGTTCGAGATGATGCGTGGTGAGGTGCTCACCGACGGCTGGCGCAGCACCGAGGTCAACGAGGCGCTCGACCTGTGCCTGGCATGCAAGGGCTGTAAGAGCGACTGCCCGGTTTAGGTGGACATGGCCACCTACAAGGCCGAGTTCCTGTCGCACCACTATGCCGGCCGGTTACGCCCGCGCACCACTACTCGCTGGGCTGGCTGCCGCTGTGGGCCCGGCTGGCTTCGCGAGCGCCGTGGCTGGCCAACGCGGCGACCCAGACGCCGGGCGTGTCCCGGCTGGCCAAGGCGCTCGCCGGGGTCGACCCGCAGCGCCGGATGCCGCGGTTCACCACGGGCTTCTCGCGCTGGTACCGGCGCACACGTGTGCCCCGGCGTGCGCGCGGACGGTCGTGCTGTGGCCGGACACGTTCACCGACCACCTGGCCCCGGAGATCGCGCACAGCGCGGTCCGCGTTGGACGCGGCCGGGTTCGGCGTCCGGGTGCCGCCGACGTGCCGTCTGCTGCGGCCTGACCTGGATTTCCACCGGCCAGCTGACGATCGCGCAGCGGGTCATCGGGCGGTCCCTGGAGGTCCTGGCACCGTACCTGGATGCCGGGCTCACCATCGTCGGGCTGGAGCCGAGCTGCACCTCGGTGCTGCGTGAGGATGCGCAACGACTGATGGACGGCACCGGAAACCAGCGGCCGATCGGACTGGCAGCGCGGCTGAAGGCACAAACCAAGACGCTGGCCGAGTTGCTCAACACCGAAGCGCCGGAGTTCGCCCCGCAGGTGCCCGAACAGGCTCGCGCGGCGATCGTCCAGACACATTGCCATCAGCACGCCGTGCTCGGCAATCAAGCCGACATGGAGATGATGCGCCGCGTCGGCCTGGACGCCGACGTGCTGGCGAGCGGATGTTGCGGGCTCGCCGGGGACTTCGGCATGTCCGCAGAGCACCGGGACGTCTCGTACGCCTGCGCCGAGCGCGTCCTCTACCCGGCGTTGCGTGATGCCGGGTCCGGCACCGTCGTACTGGCCGACGGGTTCTCCTGCCGCCTGCAGATCGCGCACAGTGGCACCGGTCAGGTCGGCAGGCACCTCGCCGAGGTCCTGGACAGCGCGCTGGACGCGGAGGCGCCGCGATGACCGGCCCGCACCTGACCGACCTGGCGACCCGCGTCTTCGACGTGCCACTCGGCGATCCGGAGACCGACGGAACGCTGGCCTGGAACTCGACCACCGTGGTTGCCGTCGAGGTACGCGCCGCCGGCCAGACCGGGCTCGGCTGGACCTACGGTCCGGCCGCCGCGGCCGCGGTGATCTCTGACGTCCTGCAACCCCTGATCTGCGGCCTGGACGCGTTCGACGTCGGCCGGGCGTACCTGCGGATGCGCCAGGGCACCCGCAACGCGCCGTCGCCGGGCCTGGCCTCGTACGCCATCTCGGCGGTGGACGTGGCGCTGTGGGATCTCAAGGCGCGGCTGCTCGGCGTGCCACTGGCGACCCTGCTGGGCCGGGTCACCGGCCGGGTCCCGTTGTACGGCAGCGGAGGCTTCACCAGCATGACCGACCAGCAGCTGCGCGCCCAGCTGACCGGTTGGGTGGACGGTGACGGCATGCCGGCGGTGAAGATCAAGATCGGTGAGGACCGGGGCGGGCATCTCCGGCGCGACCTGCATCGCATCCAGATCGCCCGGGAGACCATCGGACCGGACACGGCCCTGATGGTCGACGCCAACGGCGGATACACCACCAAGCAGGCCGTACGCCTGGCGCGGCTGGCCGCCGGAGCCGACATCGTGTGGTTCGAGGAGCCGGTCTCCTCTGATCGCCTGGACCAACTGGCGCTGCTCCGGGGACGGCTGGCCGCCGAGGTGACCGCCGGCGAGTACGGCACCACGGTGGACTACTTCCGCCGGATGTGCGCGTCCGGCGCGGTGGACTGCCTGCAAGTCGACGCGTCGCGGTGCGGCGGCTACACCGGCTTCCTGGCCGCTGCCACGGTCGCCGACTCCTACGGGCTCGCGGTATCGACTCACTGCGCTCCGCACCTGCACGCGGTCGTCGCCGCCGGGATTGCTAACCTGCGCCACTGCGAATGGTTCCATGACCATGTGGACGCCGATCGGCGGCTGTTCGACGGACTGCCGGTACCGGCTCGAGGAGCACTTGCCGTCGATGGCGGCACGCCCGGCCACGGCATTACCATGCGCGCCGACCCGGACCTGCCGTAGGCCCAGGCCGGCCCGGACCTGCCGCAGGCCCGGGCCGGCTCGGAAAGGCACTCGGCCGGCGACTTCCCGGCCGGGCTGGTCCGCCCGGCCGGGAAGCCCTCACGACACGGCTTCCAGCGCCCGCCGGGTCAGCACCGTAACCAGGTGCCGCCGGTAGCCGGCCGACGCGGTCACGTCGTCCGACGGGTTCGTGCCCTCGGCCGCCCGGGCCGCCGCCGTCGCGATGTCCGCACCAGCGGCCAGCGCATCCTCCACGCCGGTCGCCCGAACCGGCGTGGATCCCATGTTCGTCAGCGCGACCCGCACCTGCGACCCGGAGCGGGCCGCCGCGACGCCGACCAGCGCCCAGGCTTGCGCGGTCCGGTTGAACTTCTCGTAGTGGGTCCGCCAGCCAGGCCACTTCGGCAACCGTACGGAAACCAGCACCTCGTCAGGCGAGAGCGCGGTGGTGAGGTAGTCGACGAAGAAGTCCGCGGCCGCCACCTGGCGGCGGCCGCCGGGCCCGGCGACGTCGAATACCGCGTCCAGGGCCACCACGACCGCGGGCAGGTCACCGGCCGGGTCAGCGTGAGCCAGCGAGCCGCCGAACGTGCCCCGGTGGCGGACCTGGCGGTCGGCCACGGTACGGGTCGCGTCCACCACCAGCGAAGCGTTCGCGGCGACCAGCGGGTCACGAAGCACGTCGGCGTGCGTGGTCATCGCACCGATCACGATCTCGTCGCCGGCGTCACGCACGCCACGCATCTCGTCGACCCCGGCGAGGTCCACCAGCAGGCTCGGCGCCGACAGCCGCAGCCGCAGCAACGGCATCAGGCTCTGGCCACCCGCGATGATCTTCGCGTCATCGCCGCCCTGAGACAGCAATGACAGGGCCGCCTCGACCGAGTCCGCGCGAGCGTAGTCGAATGCTACCGGGATCATCGGGCACCTCCGGCCTGCTGGATCGCCCGCCAGACCCGTTCCGGCGTGCACGGCATCTCGATGTCGTTGATACCGAGCGGGCGCAGCGCGTCCACGACCGCGTTGACCACCGCCGGGGTGGACGCGATCGCGCCGGCCTCGCCGACGCCCTTGGTGCCGAGCGGATGGTCCGTCGCCGGCGACTCGGTGCGATCGGTGATGATGTCGCCGACATCCGCCGCCGATGGCAGCGTGTAGTCGATGAACGTACCGGTCACCAGGTTGCCGTCGGCGTCGTAGACGGCCTCCTCGAACAGCGCTTGGGCCACACCCTGCACAACGCCACCATGGATCTGGCCCTCGACGATCGACGGATTGATGACCCGACCGACGTCGTCGACCGCGACGTACTTCCGGATAGCGACCCCGCCGGTCTCGGTATCGATCTCGGCGGCGCACAGGTGGGTGCCGTGCGGGAACGAGAAGTTGGTCGGGTCGTAGACCGCCTCGGCGTCCAGGCTCGCCTCGACGCCATCGGGCAGGTCGTGTGCGGTGAATACGGCCAGCGAGCAGTCGGCGAGCGTCTTGCCCTCGCCCGGCGTGCCCCGCACACGGAACGCACCGTCGCTGAACTCGACGTCGTTGACATCCGCCTCCAGCAGGTGGGCGGCCACCGGCTTGGCCTTCTCGATCACCCGCTGGCACGCGTTGTACAGCGCGATACCGCCGACCGCGAGCGACCGGGATCCGTACGTGTCCAGGCCCTTCGACGCGGTACGGGTGTCGCCGTGCAGCACGTCGACATCCTCGAAAGCCACCCCTAGTTGGTCCGCGACGATCTGGCTCCAGGCCGTCTCGTGGCCCTGCCCGTGAGCCGAGACGCCGGTGATGACCTCTACCTTCCCGGTGGGCAGCACCCGTACACCGGCGTGCTCCCAGCCACCGGCGCCGTACCGTAGGGCGCCGAGGACCCGTGACGGAGCCAGCCCGCACATCTCGGTGTACGTCGAGATGCCTATGCCTAGCTGGACCGGATCGTTGGCCTCGCGCCGGCGACGCTGCTCGGCGCGCAGTTCGTCGTACCCGAACAGGTCCATCGCTTTGGCCGTCGCCGCCTCGTAGTTTCCGGAGTCGTAGGTCAGCGTGGCGACCGTGGTGAACGGGAACTCCTCGTGGCTGATCCAGTTGCGACGGCGGATCTCCATCGGATCGACGCCGACTTCCGCGGCCAGTTCGTCCATGACGCGCTCGATCGCGAATGTCGCTTCCGGGCGGCCGGCGCCGCGGTAGGCGTCGGTCAGCGTGGTGTTGGTGAACACGCCCGTGCATTCGAGGCGGTACGCCTTGAATTTGTAGATCGCGTTGTACATGAACGCACCCAGCAGCGGCACGCCCGGACCGACCAGGCCTAGGTAGGCGCCCATATTCGCGAGCAGGTTGACGCGCAGCCCGAGAACCTGCCCGTCGCGGGTCGCCGACAGCTCGATGTCCTGGATCTGGTCTCGGCCGTGGTGCCCGGACAGGATGCTGTCCGATCGGCTCTCGGTGAACTTGACCGGCTTGCCGACCCGCCGCGCGGCGTAGAAGGTGAGCAGTTCCTCTGCGGTCACCTGCAGCTTGCCCCCGAATCCGCCGCCGACGTCCGGGGCGATCACCCGCAGCTTGTGCTCCGGCGTACCGGTGATCAGCGCCATCAGGAAGCGCAAGATGTGCGGGACCTGCGTGGACGACCAGACAGTGAAGCCGTCGCCACCGGGATCGACGACGACGCTGCGCGGCTCCATGAACGCCGGGATGAGACGCTGCTGCCGGTAGCGCCGGCGGATGACGATGTCAGCTTCGGCGACCGCGTCGTCCACGCTGCCACCGCTGCCCGCCGCCTGGGAGTCGAACACCCAGGTGTAGGACTTGTTGGTGTCCAGGCCGATATGGGCGTGGTCGGCTCCGTCAGCCATCGCGGCTTCCATGTCGAGCACGACCGGGAGGTTCTCGTAGTCGATGTTGATGGCCCCTAGCGCGTCCACCGCCGCCGCCCGGCTGCGGGCTACGACGACGGCCACGGCTTCGCCGGTGTGCCGGACCTCGTCAACAGCCAGCGGTGGGTGGTTCGGGTGCACGATGTCAGCGGTCACCGGCCACGCGCACGGCAGGCTGCCCTGGAAGTCGGCGATGTCCTGGCCGGTGAAGACGTCGACCACTCCCGGCATGCCACGGGCCTCGGAGACGTCGGTGCTGGTGATCCGGGCGTGCGCCAGCGGGCTGCGCAGGATCGCCATGTGGAGCATCCCGGGTAGCACCAGGTTGTCGGTCCAGGTGGTACGCCCGGTGACGAGCCTCGCATCTTCCTTGCGGCGGCGAGCCGATCCGACCTCGCCCGCGGGCCGTGTCTCGGTGGCGGTCATGCCGGCACCTCCTCGGAGGCGGTGGCGGGCGACATCGGACCGCCATCAGTGCCCGGCCGGCCGTCGCGCATCGTCGCGGCGGCGTCCTGGATCGCTCGGACGATGTTCTGGTACCCGGTGCACCGGCACAGATTGCCCTCGATCCCGTCGCGGATCTCGTCCGGCGACGGGTCCGGCTCATCAGCAAGCAGCGACACCGCTGCCATGATCATCCCAGGCGTACAGAAGCCGCACTGGAGGGCATGCCGTTCGTGAAACGCGCGCTGCAGAGGATGCAGCTCACCGGACGGTGCCAGGCCTTCAACGGTGGTCACCTGCTGGCCATCGGCCTGCACCGCGAGCACCGCACAGCTTTTGACACTGCGGCCGTCGAGCAGCACCGTGCAGGCGCCGCAATTGCTGGTGTCGCATCCGACCACCGTGCCGACCTTGCCGATCGTGTCACGGAGGTACTGGACGAGGAGTGTGCGTGGTTCGACGTCGTCGTCGTAACGGACGCCGTCGACGGTAATGCTGACCGACGCCATGTGGCCTCCCGGCATGGATGCAAGAGTTCCGGCGGACGCGCCAGAACTACACAACAGGCGTGCCCGTCGGCATCGGTGCCGGGCAACTGCGAATGCTCGTCGGTGGCCTGCCGGCAGGCAGGACCGCTCGGCCGCTGGACGGTGTGGCCAGATCTGTTTGATGCGTCCTACCACGGCCGCGCACCGATCCGCACGTGCGCGCACTAGTACCAGCCAAGCCCCGATCGCCCCAGACCGCAAGAGCATCTTCCGCGCCGCGCCGTGAAAATGATGAGAAACTGGGAACGGCCGCGGACCGGGTGCCGCGACGATGATAGGTGGGGCGGCGATGGCGGGCGGTCGTGACGGTTGACCCTTGTGACGGCTGACGGTCGTGACCGCCGACGGTTGTGACGTACACGGTTGTGACGTACACGGTTGTGACGGCCCACCGCGGCGGGCCCGGCATCACGCGCCGGGCGATCAGCCCTCACGGATCCGGTCCACCAGGTCGGCGAGGGCGGCCACACTGTGTCCGGACACCAGATCGTCGACATACGGCAGGCAGGCCGCCATGCCGCCGGCCAGCGGCTGGTAGCCGGGCTTGCCTCGATGCGGGTTCACCCAAATCAGTCGGTGGGCAAGGCGTGCCAGGTGGGCCACCTGCTCGGCCAGCGGTCCGGGATCGCCCCGCTCCCACCCGTCGCTGCACACCACCACCACGGCCCCACGGGCGACACCGCGCCGGCCCCAGCGCTCCAGGAACGCCTTGATCGACTCAGCCAGCCGGGTACCGCCGTGCCAGTCCGCCACCGTCTGGCCGGCCGCCCGCAAGGCGGCGTCCGGATCTCGCTGCCGCATGGCCCTGGTCACTCGGGTCAGCCGGGTACCGATGGTGAAAACCTCGGTCCGGGGCGCGGCGTTCCGAGACCGCGCGCCGCCGGGCGTGGAGGCGTGGCCGGAGCCCCGCCGGGAGGCGGCATACGCAAAGCACAGCAGCGCGTCCGCGTACGGTGCCATCGACCCGGACACGTCGATCAGGAGGACCAGGCGGCGAGGTTTCGGCCGGCGGTGGCGGCGCTCAAGCCGCGCCGGCTCGCCGCCGCCGTGCAGCAGCCGGCGCACCGTCCGGGCCCGGTCTACCGGACCGGATCGTCCCGGGTCGAAACGCCGGCTGGGCCGGGTCGCGGTGCCCACCGCGAGCATGGCGATCATCCGCCGCACGTCGTCGCGCTCGGTCGCGGAGAGTCCGGCGATGTCCCGGTGCCGGAGTATCTCGGCATCGCTCGCGCTGACCGCCACCGGTACGCCGGTCTCGTCCGCGCCGATGGAAACATCCGGCGCGCCGAACCGGGCGGCCAGCCGTGGCCGGGTCATCGGCGCCGGTCGCGGCATCGCGGTCACCGGCGCGACGCCGCCGAAGAACGCGGCGAACGCGGCGTCGTAGACCGGCAGGTCCTCCCTGCTGCCGCAGAGAGTCACCCGGCCGGCCCAGTAGGTGTCCCGCGGCGAGGCGACGTCGAGGGTGCCGACCGCGTTCAGAAACGTCGTCACCCGCTGCGCCGGCACGTCCAGACCGGCGTGCCTCAAGGTCCGGACGAACTGGGTGAGCACCGCGGTGACGTCCCGCATCGCCGCCGCCTCAGCCGCCGATCAATCGGTCGAGGCCGGCCGCACGGACCCGGTCATGATCTTCCCGGTACTTGAGTACGGTGCCCAGGGTGGCGGCCGCCCGTTCCGGATCGAGCGCCCGCGCGCCGAGGGCGGTCAGGGCACCGGCCCAATCCAGCGATTCGGCCACCCCGGGCGGCTTGACCAGGTCCAGCTCGCGCATCCGCTCCGTGGCGGTGGCCACCTGCGCAGCCAGCCTTGCGGTCAGCTCCGGCAGCCGGGTCCGCAGGATCTCGACCTCCCGCTCGAAGTCCGGATGCTCCAGCCAGTGGTAGAGGCAGCGGCGCTTGAGCGCGTCATGCACCTCGCGCGTCCGGTTGCTGGTGAGCACAGTCAGTGGCGGCTCGGCCGCGACGATCCGGCCCAGTTCCGGGATAGTGATCGCGGCATCGCTCAGCAACTCCAGCAGGAACGCCTCGAACTCGTCGTCGGCCCGGTCGATCTCATCGATGAGCAGCACACAGGGCGACTCCTCCAACGCCCGTAACAGCGGACGGGCGATCAGGAACCGGCGGCTGTACAGCGAGGCCTCAACGACGTCGGCATCCAGCGCCGCGCCGCCGGCGGCGGCCTCGACCGTACGCAGATGCAGGATCTGGCGTGGGAAGTCCCAGTCGTAAAGGGCCTGGGCGGCTTCCAGCCCTTCGTAGCACTGGAGCCGGATGAACGTCGCGCCACTGGCGGCGGCCAGTGCCTCGGCGAACGCGGTCTTCCCGACGCCCGGATCACCTTCCAGGAACAGCGGCCGATCCAGGCGCATCGCGAGATACGCGGCCGTCGCCAGGCCGTCGTCCGCCAGGTATCCGGTCTCGGCGACCGCCTTGATCAGCGCATCCGCCGACGCGTACCGGACGGTCACGACGCCAATCCGATCGGCGCTGGGCGGACCGGCATTGGGTGGACCGGCAATGGATTGACCAGTAGTGCGATCGGCGCGGGGACCCGGATCCTCATTAGCAAACTATGCCTCGGGCGCTCGCCCGGACAAAGCCGGAGATGTCCGATGAGCGGATTGGTGCTGGCCGGTGGCTCGCATACCGGCACTTCTCGTCGCCGGCCACGAGCCGGACGCGGCCCTCGCGCGGGCCGAAACCGGACGAACAGGCCCGGCGACTAGCGTCGCCGAGCCTGTCGCGATCCGGATCTTGCCGCCGGGTTACTGACCGCAGGCGGTGTCCACCGCGGTGCCGTCGGTGCCGAGTCGATCGATCAGGTCCGACGGGACATTGCCGGTCTCCATGGCGGTCTGCAGGTCCTCGAAGTCCTTCTGGAGGGCGGCCATCGCCGAGCGCACGTCGGCGCTCTTGGTCTTGGCCTGATCCGCCTTCAGCTCCGTGAGCACCTGCTGGATGTCCTTCTTCATCGCGGCCGGGTCGGTCTCGTTCTGCATTCTGTTGGCCAGAGCGGACTGGCTCTCGAACGACACGCAGCCCGGGTCCATCCGCTTGACCGCGGTCTGCACCGTGTCGCTGCTCATCACCGCGACGAGGATGAGGGTTAGACCGGCGATCCACAGGATCGACAGGATGGTGCCGATCCAGGCCATGGCCTTGCCGGCTCCGGTCTTGGCGGCCTTGACGATCGCCAGGATGCCGACGATCAGGCCGATGAGACCCGTTGGCAGGATGCCGAGGATCAGTGCCGCGACCGCGAGGCCGTTGGAGCCCTTCTGGGCCGGGGGCTGCGAGTACGGGGCACCGGGCGTGCTGGACGGCTGCCCGTAGGCGTTGCCCGCGGGCGGCTGCGCATACGGGTTCGGCTGCTGCGGCACCGGTCCTCCGGATGCCTGCTGGGGCCAGGAACCCTGGGGCTGCTCAGACAATGTGACTCTCCTCGAGGTGAATGCGACGCCCGTATCGGTGGGTGTCGGGGATGCACCCAAGGGCCGCATGATCTTAAGGCTCACCTGCGGTGCGGTTCCACAGCCATTTATCAGTCAATTGCCAAAAATCCGGGCGAGATGTCACATCGAACGGCCACATTTGGCGTACCAAACGGAGAATTTCCGCCGTCACCACGATGTCCATCCATATCGGACGGACGTCCACCCGCCAGTTCTCGCCGGAGGTGGATGCGAAACCGGGGCGGCAGGACACCACCGTGCCGCCCGGGCGGAGGACCGCGAACCGAAGACCGCCGAACCGATTCGACCTTAAGGCACCCCAACCGCCGACACCGACACCGACACCGACGCCGACGCCGACGCCGACGCCGACCAAGATCCGCAATCGGCGATCAGACCGACATCGAATCGCGGTCGGTGTGGTGATCGTCACTGTCCCGGCGCATAGTGGGTACATGCGAGAGGTCCTGGACGACTTGGCGCAGTGGTGGGGCGAGGGCGCCCCGGTGGGCGTGGCGACCGTCGTGGCCACCTGGAGATCCGCGCCCCGGCAGCCGGGCGCCACCATGCTGGTCCACTCCGATGGGACGGCGGTCGGCAGTGTCTCCGGAGGCTGCGTCGAGGGTGCCGTGTACGACCTTGCGCAGCAAGTGATCAACGACGGGCGGCCGGTGCTGCAGCGCTACGGGATCAGCGACGACGACGCGTTCGCGGTCGGGCTCACCTGCGGTGGCATCCTCGACGTCTTCGTCGAACGGATCGACCCGGACGCCTTCGCCGATTTCGGAGCGCTGGTCGACTCGGTCCGCGCGGACGAGCCGGTCGCGATCGTCACCGTAATCTCTGCCGCGCGGCAGGCCACCGAGCCGGCCGAGCCATCCGGGGCCGTACCGGCCGAGCCATCCGGGGCCGTACCGGCCGAGCCATCCGGGGCCGTACCGGCCGAGCCATCCGGGGCCGTACCGGCCGAGCCATCCGGGGCCGTACCGGCCGAGCCATCCGGGGCCGTACCGGCCGAGCCATCCGGGGCCGTACCGGCCGAGCCATCCGGGGCCGTACCGGCCGAGCCCGATCCGGATCGGCGGCTGGGCCGGCGCCTGCTGGTCTGGGCCGACCGGACCGCCGGATCGCTCGGCACAGTACGTCTCGACGACGCCGTCACCGATGACGTGCGCGGCCTGCTCGCCGCGGGTCGTACCGGCACGCTCCAATACGGGTACAACGGCGAGCGCCGGGGTGACGAGCTGACCGTGTTCGTGTCGACGTTCGCCGCACCGCCCCGGATGATCGTCTTCGGCGCCATCGACTTCGCCGCCGCCGTGGCACGGATGGGTGTCTTCCTCGGCTACCGGGTGACGGTGTGCGACGCACGGCCGGTATTCGCCACGGCGCGCCGGTTCCCGGATGCCCACGAAGTCATCGTCGACTGGCCGCACCGCTACCTGGCGGCCCAGGCCGAGGCCGGCCGGATCGACGAGCGCACCGTGGTCTGCGTGCTCACCCACGATCCGAAGTTCGATGTCCCGGTGCTGCGGGAGGCGCTGCGGATGCGGCTGGCCTACGTCGGCGCGATGGGCTCCCGCCGCACCCACAGCGACCGGATGGCGCGGCTCCGCGAGGCCGGCATGACCGACGACGAACTGTCGCGTCTGGCCGCTCCGATCGGGCTCGACCTCGGTGCCCGTACGCCGGAGGAGACCGCGGTCAGCATCGCGGCGGAGATCATTGCCGGCCGTTGGGGCGGTAGTGGCGAGCGGCTGGGGCGTACCGGTGGCCGGATCCACCATGAGGCCGCCGACGCCGAGCCCGATCGCGGTGGACCCGGCAGCCGTGACAGCGCGGTGCCGGCGACCGCCGGTGGGTGAGGCCCGGAGCACCGATCCAGGCGTCGGCGGCGGGCAGACCGCCGGCATCGTGCTCGCCGCCGGCGGCGGCCGGCGATACGGCCGGCCCAAAGCGCTCGTCGAGTACGGCGGCCGGCTGCTGGTGGAGACGGCGATCGCGACCTTGACGGCGGGTGGCTGCGTACCCGTCGTGGTAGTCCTCGGTGCGGCCGCCGACGAGGTGCGGGCGCGCGCCCGGCTCGGCCCGGCCGTCGCCGTCGCCAATCCGGACTGGTCGGCTGGGATGGGGTCGTCGTTGCGGTGCGGTCTCGCCGCGCTCGCCAATCAGCCCGCTGGCGCGGCCATCGTGCTACTGGTGGACACGCCGGGAATCACGCCCGCCGCGGTCGCCCGGCTGCGGTCGCGGGCAGCGGCCGGCGCGCTGGCAATCGCCACCTACGGCGGCGAACCGGGGCATCCGGTCCTGCTCGGCCGCGCCCACTGGGCCGGCGTCGCCGAGATGGCTGTCGCGGATGTCGGCGCGCGCCGGTACCTGGCCGCACACCCGGATCAGGTAGAGCGCGTGCCCTGCGACGACGTCGCCGACGGCGCCGACATGGACACCCCGGCGCCCGGCTAGCCGACCGGCTCCCGCCCGCTGCCCCGTCGGGCCCCAGGCATCCGCGCAATCCGGGGTGCCACCGCTGTCCGCCTATCCCAGCGTGTAACCGCGCTTGAGCAGCGCCTCGGCCGAGGCCTGCTGGCCCTCGTCGTCGGGCACCGCGAAGTCAACCGCGTCAGCGATCCGGTTGATCGTGTTGAAGATGCCGCAGATGTGCACCACGTCGGCGATCGCCTCGGCCGATACGCCGACCGATCGCAACGGCTCGATGTCGTCGGCGCTCACCTGGTCCGGTGCCAGTGTCAGGGCCGAGGCCAGTTGGAGCGCGGCCGCCACCGGCCGGCTCACCGGCGCGGTACGCCAGTCCGCGTGGACCGCTGCGATCAGCTCCGGGCCGACCTCAAGGGCGGCCACGGCACCGTGGCTGCTGGTGCAGAAGCGGCACTGATTCAGGTTCGATACGAAGGCGGCGATCAGCTCGCGGTCGCCGACCGACCAGTCGGACGGCCCGCGCAGGACCGCCTCAACCCACCGGGTGAACTGATCGCCGAAGAAGTCGCGCCGGTAGTAGAGCAACTTCAGGATGTCCGACGGTTCCCGGCCACTGGCCAGCCGGATCACCCGCAGCTTCATCCGGTCGCTCATCCGCCATGAGTGCCCCAGGCTCGGCAGCCGGCTCATGACGGCTCGGTCCGGCGGGCAAGTGGTTCGGCATCCGGGTCGATGGCGACCGTCGGCGTAAACGGCTCCTCCGATTCGCCGCCGGCATCGGCGGCCGGGCCGGCCGGAGCCGGGAACGGATCCCGGCCGGCCGAGGCCTCCAGCGCGGCAAGGCCCGCGGTCACCCGCCGCAGACCCTCGCCCAGCGCGACCGCGACCGTCACCTCGTACACCTGGTCCTCGCTGTACCCGGCACCGGTGACCTCGGCGAGATCGGCGTCGGTGATCTCCCAGGCGCGGTCGCGGACCTGGTCCGCGTACCCCGCGAGTTGTTCGGGGATCTCGCCCCCGGCGGCGAGCGCCCGTCGCACCTCTGCCGGCACGCTGCCATTGCCGTCGAGGACGCCGGACTCGAGGGCCGCGACTAAACTGCCATGTCGATCGTGCACGGGCAACGACCTTAGTGGGCAAGATCGCATCACGCCAGCCCCCAAGGCAGGCGTCAAGGGATCCGGGAGGGCGCGTTGACCAGGGCCGGTCGCAGGCTGATCGCCTCCAACAAGAAGGCACGCCACGACTACACCATTCTGCGCACCTACGAGGCGGGCATCGCCCTGCTCGGCACCGAGGTCAAGTCGCTTCGCGCCGGGCGGGCCTCACTGACCGACGCCTTCGCCCAGCCCAGTGACGGCGAGATAATGCTGCACGGCCTCCACATTCCGGAGTACGCGTATGGCACCTGGACCAACCACCAGCCCCGGCGTACCCGCAAGCTGCTGCTGCACCGCGCCGAGATCACCAAGATCCTGGGAAAGCTCGCCGACAGCGGGGTGACGCTGGTGCCGCTGTCGCTCTACTTCGAAAACGGCTGGGCCAAGGTCGAGCTGGCGGTCGCCCGGGGCAAGCGGGAGTACGACAAGCGGCAGGCGATCGCCGCACGCGACGCCAGCCGGGAGATCGCCCGGGAGTTCAGCCGCCGCCTGCGCGGCCAGCGCCGGTAACCGGCTGCCCCGCCGACCGGGCCGTGGCCTACGGCTGTCCGTTGACCAGGACCGGCAGCTTGTCCAGCCCGTAGACGATCGATGCCTTGCGGAACTCCAGCTCGGCGGCCGGGATCGCGAGCCGCATTCCCGGGAACCGCCGGACCAGGGCCGGGTACGCCGCGCGCAGCTCCATCTTCGCCAGCTCCGCCCCGACGCAGCGATGGAAGCCATGCCCGAAGGCAAGATGCGACAGCGGGGACCGAGCCGGATCGACGGTCTCCAGGCCCGGCCCGAGCACCGGGTCCCGGTTGGCACCGGACAGCGACACCACCACGAAGTCGCCTTTCGCAATGCGTACCCCGTCGATCTCGACATCGCGCCGGGCGAACCGCGGGAACGCCACCTGCACTACGGTCAGGTGGCGCAGCAGCTCCTCGACGAACGGTGCAACCGCCGCGTCGTCATCGCGGATCAGCCCGAACGCCTCCCGATCCTGCAGCAACACCAGCGCGCCCAGCGCCAGCATGCTCGCGGTGGTCTCGAAGCCGCCGGTCAGCACGCCATCGGCCAGGCCCGCCAGTTCCTCGTCGGTGATCTCATCGCCATGCTCGGTGATGATCCCGCCGAGCAGACCTTCGCCCGGTTCGAGGCGCTGCTGCCGAACCACCTCGCGCAGGTACGCCAGTGACTCGGAGATGGCACCGAGCGACTGGGCGGCGCCACCGAACAGATCGAACCGGGCCATGGCCAGGCGCTGGAAGTCCTTCCGGTCGTCGTACGGCACTCCGAGCAGCTCGCAGATCACCAACGACGGGATCGGCAGCGCGAAGGTCGACACCAGGTCGACCGGACCGCCGGCGTCCATCTCGGCGAGGCAGCCGGAGATTATCTCGTGGATACGCGGACCCAGCCGGGCCAGGCGCCGCATGGTGAACTCGGGGGTGAGCAGCCGCCGTAACCGGGTGTGAACCGGCGGGTCGGCGAAACCCAGCCCGCCCGGGCCGGCCGTCGACCCCGGTACCCCATCACCGATCAGGTTGGCGAAATCGGTGGAGAAGCCGTCCGCGTCGGCGAGCACCGCCTTGGCCTGCCCGTACCCGGTGACCAGCCAGACATTCAAGCCGAACGGCACCGGCAACCGGCTGATCGGTGCACGGTGCCGCACCTGGCCCAGTTCGGGAACCGGATTGAGGGCGTGACGGCGCAGCGGCATCAGGGTGTGGTCCGGCAGCCGGCCGAGCACGGACAGATCGAGGCCCTGCCCTCCGAGACGGCGCAGATAACGCCGCGCGACCGCGGAGACGACACGGGTCCGAAGGCCTCTCATGGATGGCGACGCTATAAGTCACACAGTGTGAAGGTCAACAGATCGACCGCCCAATCCTCGGCAGCACGGACGCCGCGACCTCCACAAGATCACCCCGCTTGACTCCCAACGGCCGATCTTCGCTACGGGTACGCCAACACGGACGTGTTTTCGACTTTTCCGCCCTCGCCGCTGGACAAATCAGTCAGGTACCAGTCACGGCGTCGAAAAAGCAGTAAACCGCCGTACGAGCAGCCCGGGAACCGGCCGCGACAAGGAGTAGATGATTAGGCAGCCTAAGTATTAGGGTTGGTAACCGTGCCTGCTTCCGAACGCGACCGCGTCGCGGCCGTCCGCGCTCTGGCGCGGCTCCACCGGCTGATCGACACTGTCGAATCCGGCCTCACCCTGGGGCAGTACCGCGTGCTCAGCGCCATCGATCAGGGTGGTGTCCGGTCCGCCCACCTGGCCCGCAGGCTAGCGGTGCGCGGCCCGACCCTGACCGCGATCGCCGACGGCCTGGTGGCGGCCGGATACGCCACTCGTGAAGGCGAGCCCGGCGACCGCCGCGTGGTCCGCCTGCATGTCACCGCATCCGGACGGCGGGCGCTGCGCGAGGCCGACGCACAGTACGTGTCCAAGATCGGCCCGATTCTGGACGCCGCCGGCACCGGTCTCGTCGCCGAACTCGTCGCTCTCGGTGACGTGCTCGACGAGCGGCTGAAAGCGAAGATGCCGACGAAGGAGATCACCGCGTGACCGACGAACGGGGGTGGCTGCGCCGGCTGGCTTCGGCGTGCTGGAACTACCGCTCCTCGGTGTTACTGGCGTTCGGCGCCTCGCTGATCGGGATGACGATCCAGGCGCTCGTCCCGCTGATCCAGCGCGCCATCGTCGATGACTCGATCATCGCGCATACCCGACCGCTGGGCCCACTTGCCGCGATCCTCATCATCGCCGCGCTGATCAGCTACGGCACCACCTTCACCCGCCGGTACATCGGCGGCCGGCTCGCCCTCGACGTGCAGCACGACCTGCGTAACGAGATGTTCCGCTCGCTGTCGGCTCTGGACGGTGCCCGGCAGGACGAGTTGCAGACCGGCCAGATCATCGGACGCGCCACCAGCGATATCACGATGGTTCAGGGCCTGCTCGGCATGATGCCCATCATGACCGGCAACGCCCTGCTCTTCCTGCTCTCACTGGTGGCGATGCTGGCCTTGTCGCCTCTGCTCACCGTGGTCGCGATCGCCGTCGGCCCAGGCCTGCTGTGGATCTCGACCCTGGCACGCAAACGGCTGTTCCCGGCCACCTGGGACTCACAGCAGCAAGCCGCCGCCGTCGCGGCGGTGGTCGACGACGCGGTTACCGGTGTGCGCGTGGTCAAGGGATTCGGCCAGGAGGAGCAGGAACTCAACAAGCTGGACCGGGTTGCCAAGCTGCTGTTCGGGTCCCGGGTGCGCGCCGCCAAGCTCACCGCCATCTACAACCCGGCACTGCAGGCGGTCCCGGCGATGGGTCAGGTCGGCGTGCTCGCGCTCGGCGGCTATCTCGCCGTGCACGGCAGCATCTCGCTCGGCACCTTCCTGGCGTTCTCCACCTACCTGGCACAGCTGGTCGGGCCGGTCCGGATGCTGTCCAACCTGCTGACCATCGGCCAGCAGGCACGAGCCAGCGTGATCCGGGTATTCGAGGTCATCGACTCGCGGCCGATCATCACCGAGAAGCCCGGCGCCGTGGCCTTGCCCGCCGATGCCGCGCCCGGTATCGAACTCGACGACGTCACCTTCGGTTACGTCGCGAGCCGGCCGGTGTTGCGGGAGCTGAGCGTCCACGTACAGGCTGGCGAGACGGTGGCGTTCGTCGGCACCTCCGGCTCGGGCAAGTCGACGATCTCAATGCTGCTGCCCCGCTTCTACGACGTCCGGGGCGGGGCCGTCCGGATCGGCGGCCACGACGTGCGGGACCTGACGATCGAATCGCTACGGGCGGCGATCGGCCTGGTCATGGAGGACAGCTTCCTGTTCTCCGAGTCGGTGCGCGCGAACATCGCGTACGGCCGACCGGACGCCACCGACCAGCAGGTGATCGCGGCCGCGAAGGCCGCCGAGGCACACGAGTTCATCATGGCCCTGCCGAACGGTTACGACACCGTCATCGGCGAGCAGGGCCTGACGCTGTCCGGCGGCCAGCGGCAGCGCGTCGCGCCTGGCCCGGGCCCTCATCACCGACCCCCGGCTGCTGGTCCTCGACGACGCCACGTCGGCGGTCGATGCCCGGGTCGAGGCCGAGATCCACGCCACCCTGCACCGGGTCATGGCCAGCCGTACCACGCTGCTGATCGCTCACCGTCGCTCCACACTGGAACTGGCCGACCGGGTCGCCGTGCTCGATGACGGCCGCCTGGTCGACATCGGTACGCCGGCCGAGCTTGAGGAACGCTGCCCGCTGTACCGGCTACTGCTGTCCGGCCCCGGCGACGATGCCGAGGGGATCGACGCCGGAGAACTCGAGGTCACCACCGACGAGAACCTCTGGGATGAATCCAGGGCGCCCGACTACGCCCGCGCCGCACCGGCCGGCGGCACCAAGCTCGACCAGGCCCGGATCGGTATGGGCGGCCGGGTCCGCGGATCGCGGGCGGGCATCGGTGGCGGCGCCATGGACATGATGGCCAGCATGCCGGCGACACCGGAACTGCTTGCCGCCGTCGACGCGCTGCCACCGGCCAACGATGTGCCCGACGTGGACGAGCGGACCGCCCGGGCGGCCGATGCGCACTTCACCCTGAAGAAGCTGATCCGACCGCTGGTACGCCCGCTGCTGCTGGCGTTCTTCCTGGTCGCTCTCGATGCGATGGCGACTCTGGCGCTACCGGTACTGATCCGCACCGGAGTCGACGACGGCGTCACCAAGGACACGCTGAGCGTGATCTGGACCGTCTCACTGATCGCCCTCGCCGTCGTGACCGCCGACTGGCTGATCAATTGGGGACAGGTCCGGGTAACCGGCCGTACCGGCGAGCGATTCCTCTACACCCTGCGGCTGAAGATCTTCGCGCATCTCCAGCGGCTCGGGCTCGACTACTACGAGCGCGAGATGTCCGGGCGGATCATGACCCGGATGACCACCGATGTTGACGCTTTCTCGACGTTCCTGCAGACCGGCCTGACCACCACCGCGGTCAGCCTCCTCACCTTCGTCGGCATCCTGGTCGCCCTGCTCGTGCTCGACCTCGAGCTGGCCCTGGTGGTGCTCGCCGTGCTGCCGTTCATGTTCGTCGCTACGCTGATCTTCCGGTCCAAGTCCTCCCGCGCCTACACCGAGGCCCGCGAGAAGGTCAGCATCGTCAACGCCGATCTGCAGGAGAACGTGGCCGGCATGCGGGTCGCCCAGGCGTACCGCCGGGAGGCGCACAACCAGCGGCGCTTCGCCGATCACAGCGACGCCTACCGGGTGTCCCGGCTGCGCGCCCAGCGGTACATCGCCACGTACTTCCCGTTCGTTGCAGCTGCTGTCGGACCTCGCATCGGCCGCGGTGCTGATCGTCGGGGCCGCGCTGGTCGGCAACGGCGCGCTGACCGCCGGCGCGCTGATCGCCTACCTGCTCTATATCGATATGTTCTTCGCGCCGGTGCAGCAGATGTCCCAGGTCTTCGACAGCTACCAGCAAGCCATGGTCGGCCTGGCGCCGGATCCGGGACCTGCTGCGCACCCCGACGTCGACCCCGGCGCCCGCCGATCCCGTGGTGGTGACGCCTCCGGCCCGGCTGCGCGGGCGAGATCGCCTTCGACGATGTGCACTTCCGCTACGGGAACGGAGGCCGACGAGGCGCTGCGTGGCGTGACACTGTCGGTGGCCCCGGGCGAAACGGTGGCCCTGGTCGGGCAGACCGGGGCCGGCAAGTCCACCATGGTCAAGCTGGTGGCCCGGTTCTATGACGTGACACAGGGATCGCTCACCGTCGACGGGGTGGACGTGCGGGACTACGACCTGGCCTCCTACCGGCATCGCATCGGCGTCGTACCGCAGGAGGCGTACCTGTTCCCGGGCACAGTCCGCGACGCGATCGCATACGGCCGGCCAGACGCCACCAATGCCGAGGTGGAGTCGGCCGCCCGTGCGGTCGGCGCGCACGAGATGATCGCCCGGCTGGACGGCGGCTATCTACCACGAGGTGGCCGGCCGGGGCCGGAACCTGTCGGCCGGGCAGCGGCAGCTACTGGCGCTGGCCCGAGCGCAGCTGGTCGAATCCGGACATCTTGATCATGGACGAAGCGACAGCCGCGCTCGACCTGGCCACCGAGAGCGCGGTGATCCGGGCATCGGACGCGCTTGCCGGACGCCGCACCACCCTGGTCGTCGCCCATCGCCTGACGACCGCCGCGCGGGCGGACCGAATCGTGGTGCTCGACTCCGGCCGGGTGGTCGAGGACGGTACCCACGAGGAACTGCTGGCGCTTGGCGGCCGGTACGCGGCGCAGTGGGAGATCTTCAGTGGCGGCCTGGCCGCGTCCGCGCGCTGACTGGCTGGCCGGCGGTTCGCCGGCCGTCGATTGCCCGCCCGGCGGTTGGCCGACCGTCGACTGTCCGGTCACAGCCAGCCGGACCGCCGGAATCCCCGGTACAAGACGTACGCGCAGATAAACATCACCAGCAGCACCGCTGGATACCCGTACTTCCAGTGCTCCTCGGGCATGAAATCGAAGTTCATCCCGTAGATTCCGGCGATCGCGGTCTGCGCCGCGGCGATGGCCGCCCACGCGGCGATCTTGCGCATGTCGTTGTTCTGCGCCACCGAGACCTGCGCCAGCCGCGCTTGCAGAATCGAGTTGATCAAATCGTCGTACGAGGTGACCCGCTCCACCACGCGCAGCAGGTGGTCGTTGACGTCCCGGAAGTACCGGCGGATCTGCTTGTCCAGGTCGAACCCGTCGATGATCGACGCCATCGGCCGCTGCAGCGGGGCGACCGCGCGCTTGAACTCATTCATCTCGCGCTTGAGCTGGTAGATGTGCGCGATCTTGTCGCTCGTGACCCGCGCGAAGACGTCGTCTTCCAGCGCGTCCAGATCGTCCTCCAGTTCCTCGGCCACATCCAGGTACGAGTCGACCAGCCGGTCGCAGACCGCGTAGGCGACCGCCCACGGTCCCCAGCGCAATCGATCTGGCCGCTGCTCCAGTTCGACGCGCACCGGTGTCAGCTCGCCCGGCGCGCCGTGCCGTACCGTGATCGCGAACCGCCGGCCGAGCACGATCAGGACCTCACCGGTCTCCACCACCTCGGAGGTTTCGGTGAGTTCGGAGTGCTCCACGTAGCTCGTCGTGCGCAGGATGAACAGGATCACGTCGCCATGGCGCTCGATCCGCGGCCGATGTCCCGTCGTGACCGCCTTCTCGACCAGTAGCTCATCCAGGCCGTACGCCGAGGCGACGGCAGCGAACTCGGTCTCGGTCGGATCGTGCACGCCGAGCCACACGAACCCGTCAAAGTCGCGCGCGACCGCCAGCGCGTTGCGGAAGCCCACTTTCGCGGGCAGCCGATGCCCGCCCGCGTAGACCGCGCAGTCGACCAGCCAGCGATGGTCCGCGTCGTCATCGTGCTCCATGCCGGCCACGCCGCCGGCCGGGCGGATGAACGCGACGGCCCGCCGCACCGGGCCCACCCACCGGTAAACCCGCTGGCGGGCGCCACCCGCACCGCTCACGCACCCGCCTCCCTCCGGCACGCCATCGTCATGACAAGTCCCATCGGGACTCATGCGATCTTCCCATCGCGGCCGGTACCCGGACCAGAGCGGAAGCGGCGGAGTTCGAGGCCCCAATCGGCGCATCGGGACCCGCGGGGAGCGCCGGGATCAGGGCCGTATCGGGATCAGGGCCGTATCGGGATCAGGGCCATATCCGAGGCCGGCCACATCCGGCGGCTGCGCCATATCGAGTCGTGCCCGCCGTCTCGGCGCTCAGCCCTCCGGCCGCGCCAGATCGGCGATGGCGGTCAACCGGCGGATCCGGTCAGCGATCTCGGCCACGTCAACGGGCTTGCTGGTGTCGACCTGGATCACCGGGCCCAGCCCCAACGGCCGGCTGGCGGCGATCGCGGCCCACTCGGCATCGTCGAGCAACGCGCCGTGGATCGCGTCGCGCGGCCATCGCTGTTCGTACCGGCGGCGCGCCAGCTCCAACGGCACGTCGCACCACACCTCGATGGTCGATTCCGTCGCCGACCGCTCGATCCCGGCTACTACCAGGTCCAGGAACTCCGGCCGCCAGAACGACTCCAGGATCGCGCCGTGTGGCGTCACTGCCTGAAGGGCCCACAGTGCCTCGGTAGCGGCGGCACCCAGCGCCCTACTCCAGCTGCGCTGTGGCCGGCCGTCCGGGGCAACGAAGCCGAGAACCGCCGATAGTGCCTCCTTGACGATGTCCTTGCTGAGCAACGGGAGGTCAAGCGGCCCGGTCAGGCGTTCGGCCAGCGTCGATTTGCCGGCACCCGGCAGCCCGTTGACGAGGATGGCGATCCGTGCCATATCAGCAGTCGGCCGGCCACGTGCAGATCATCGAATCGCTCCCCCTGATCAGTGCAGAAGCACCCGGGCCACGCCAGACTCGGTCAGGCTGCCCAGCCACAGCACGTCGCCCTGCTGCCGGACCCCGGTGATCATGCGGAATCGGCCGGATGGGCCGTGCAGGGTTCGCAGCACGTCACCATCGGAGTCGACGAGCGCCACCAGCCCGTACCGTGCGGGTCTTGGCGTGGCGGCACCCGGTGGAAGATCAGCCATCCGGCGCGACCCCGGATCCGGCAGCGACCGTTCCAGCACCGGCAGCCGCGCGCTGGGCAACGCGATCCAGTAAGTGCCGTCGCCAACGGCGGAGACGTTGTCCGGGTACGCCGCCAGGTCCGCGATCACCTCGGGCGCGCCGCCGTCCAGCGGCACCCGGATCAACCGATGCGTGGTGGTTTCCGCGAGGTAGATGGCCGACTCGTCCGGGTTGAGCGCCACGCCGTTGGGGAAATACAGCTCATCCAGCACCAGATCGGTGTCGCCGGTGGCCGGATCGTGGCGCAGCAGCCGCCCATTCGGGCGATGTTCGAGCAGGTCCCGCTTCCAGTCAGACAGCGGGTACCGCGCCGAACTGTCCGAGAAGTAGATCGTCCCATCCGCGGCCACGCCGGCGTTGTTGCAGACGCGGATGGGCGATCCGGCGACGTCGGTGGCGAGCACCGTGAGTGTGCCGGCGTGATCGATGCGGAGCAGGCCACGGTACGCGTCGCAGACGATCAGCGTGCCGTCGCGCGGATCGATCTCCACCCCGAGGGGACGGCCACCGGTGTTTGCCACCGGCTCCGGTGGCACGCCCGGATCGGCGCCGGCCGGCCATCGCCAAATGGTGCCGTCCTCGCCGCCGGCCACCAGCCGTCCTTCCGAGTCGACCACGACGTCTTCGGGACCCCGGCCGGCAGGCAGGCCGAACAGCTCGAACGTATCCAGTCTCAGATCGTCCGGTGCCCACACGCCACCGGGATCTGGCGGAGCCGTGGCCTCGGCCCGACCCGGGGCTATCAGCCGGGGTGCCCGGTAACGTCCGTGTGTCGTCGCCACTCTTGCATTGTGGACGCTGGAATCGTGATCGCGAAGCGTTGCCATCGCTATCGCGTGGTCAACCTTTCGCGATCACCCCATCAAAAGCCAGGTCCTCCTAGCGTGTGGCAGCACCCGGCGGATGCTTGACGAGATTGCGGGAGGCCAGCAACTCCAGCGTGCGCTCCCGGGCGGCGTACCGTCGGAGATCCTCTCCTTGATGCGCGGAGCCGACCGCCGACACCATCACCTCATCGGCGCCGAACCGCTTGGCGAAGTCCTCGATCCGCTGGTAGGCGGAGTCCGGTTCGCCGATGATCCACGCCTGTCGCATCTCCGCGATCAGCTCGTCCTCCACCGGCGTGGTCGACGTCTCGGCCGCCTCCTCCACCGTCGGTAACGGCATCATCGGACGGCCGGTCCGCATGAATGCCATCCGCAGCAGTTGCGGTCGGGCCAGTGCCTCCGCCTCGGCGCTGGTGTCGGCGACCATCGCGTTCACGGTGATCAAGGTCAACGGCGCGGCCAGGGCCTCCGAGGGCTGGAACTGGCCACGGTAGAGATCCAGCGCTCGCTCGGTTCCGGCACCGGCGAAGAAGTGTGAGGCGAAGACATAGGGCAGGCCGAGCGCCGCGGCCAGCGCCGCGGAGTAGTCGGACGAGCCGAGCAGCCAGATCTCCGGCACCGTCGCCGCCGCCGGGGTGGCTCGCAGCTGGTATTCGCGGTCACCACCGAGCAGCACGGTGGCGCCATCCGGCGACATCAGCCGCCGCACCGTACGGATGTTGTCGCCGAATTCCCGGACCGGCTCGTCGCCACGGCCGAGAACGGCGGTAACCACCGGATCACTACCCGGCGCCCGGCCGATGCCCAGGTCGATACGGCCGGGAGCGTACGCCTCCAGCAGCGCGAACTGCTCGGCCACGATCAGCGGCGAGTGATTCGGCAGCATTACGCCGCCGGAGCCGACCCGGATCCGCCGCGTGTGCGCCGCGATCAGGGAGATCAGTACCGGCGGACTGGTCGACCCAACCGACGGCATGTTGTGGTGCTCAGCCATCCAGTAGCGGTGGAATCCGAGTTCGTCGGCGCGCCGGGCCAAGGCCAGCGTGGCCGCCAGCGCATCGCCCGTGGCCTGGCCGGTCCGAACGGTCATGAGGTCCAGTACGGAGAGCTTCACCTGGCCAATCTATGTCGCGATCAACGTGGGATGACTGTGTGACCGGTCTCAGAAGCGCCCCGACGAGGCCACCGGCGAGGTGGCCACCGGCGAAGTGGCCGTAGAGGCGCTTGGCCTGGTCCCCGTCGACGGCGTTGGCTCTCGCGTACCGGAACATCGCCACCGGCGCCCGCTATCCGAAGTGGACCACCAGCTGATCCGCGTCCGATCCGGTGAAGTTTGTCTGACAGATCCATTGTCGAAGCGCGCCCGGCAAGCGCACTATCGCAGCGGTCAGTGCAGCGATATGTGACGGAGAGTGAGATGGCGTGGAGAGCGCCGGGATTTGACCCGGTACGCGTGCTGGGCTCGGGGGCGACCGGCACAGTGGTGCTCTCTCATGACGCCGCCACCGGGTCCGACGTCGCCATCAAGTACCTGTCGAAGCGGGTCTTCCGCGCCCGGGCGGCCGCGGACATCCGGCACGATATCGATTCGCTCGCCAGCGTTGACCATCCCAACCTGGCCCGGATCTACCAGTTTGTCGACGGCCCGGGCACCGGTGCGGTGGTGACCGAAATGGTTGACGGGCCGTCCCTGCGCGCGCTTCTCAACGGCGGCCCGCTCAAGCCGGAGTCGGCCTGCTACATCCTTAAGTGCACGCTGATGGCTCTCGCCATGGCGCATCGCAACCACATCGCGCATCGCGATCTGCGGCCGGAAAACGTGCTCATCACCACCGACGCCACTCCGAAGGTGGTCGATGTCGGCCTGGCGGTCCGCGCCAAGCGCCATTCGCCTCAACCAGGCGATCCTCGCTACATGGCCCCGGAGATGTGGGCGGGGCTGCCGGCGACCCCCGCCTCCGACGTGTTCGCGGCCGCGGTGATGCTGACCGAGACCATCACTGGGATGCTGCCGCGTACCGCGGCCGGCCGACTGCTGGGTGAGAGCGGGCTGACCGACGACGCGGGCATAGCCGCGATCCTCGCGCCGGAACTGCCCGACAGGATTCGCCGAATGCTGGCCAAGGAACTGTCTCACCAGCCGTCACGGCGGTCCATGCACGCCATGCCAATGCTCGATGAGCTGGAACTGGCCGCCCTCGATGCCTTTGGTATCACGTGGGAGGAGAACGGCCTGACCCAGCTCTCGCACCGGGTGGCCCGCTTGGTGGGCGGTCCGGCCGCGGCAGCGGCGAACTCCGGCGGGCGGGCGGGGGTGGTGGCCGCCGCGATGCTGGACGCGTACGCGGTGGGTTCCGCACCCCGGCCCGCCGGGAGTGGCGGGGACGGCGACGGCGACGGCGACGGCAACGTGCCGGCGGCCGGGGCGGCGGCCGGCATGCCCTCGGCCGGCGGCACCATCATGGTCCGCCCGGACATTCCATCGCCGACCGCGGAGGCCGAGATCTACGCGCCGGTCGGCTCGGCCGCGTTCATCGTCGAGGCAGAGGTTGCCCGGACCGCCGCCGGCGTCGCGACGTCGGCGGCGGACGGGCCGGACCGGCACCGGCGCGGAGCGCTGGCCGGGCGATTCGGCCGGCCGGCCCGGACCCTGACCGCGGTCGGGATAACCGTGTTGCTGGGCACCGGCTTGCTAGCGGCCAGCAGCAGGCTGACCGGCCAGGACTCCTCATCGCGGGCCGCGCCCGGGCACAACCACTCGGCGATCGTGAACACCGGGCCATCCGTCCCCGCAACCCACAACGGATCCAAGGATGTCCTGGCCCCGACGCAACCGACCGGCCTGCGGATCATCAGCCGGTCCCGGACGGCCGTGTCGATCGACTGGAACGCGTCAGCCGATAACACGTCAGTGGCGGGCTACATCGTGCATCGCAACGGCCACGAGGTCGGCACCACCTACGATCCGGGGTTCACCGACTCGGATCTGCGCCCTGGCAGCACCTATCAGTACACCGTTGTCGCCTTCGACAAGAGCGGCAACAAGTCATCGAGCAGCTCACCGATATCGGCTACCACCCTGGTGGCCGCCGACACGGCACCTCCCTCGGTTCCCGCCGGACTGCACGTGACGGGTACCGGCGTGTCCACCATCGAAGTGGCCTGGTCGGCATCGCATGACAACATCGGCGTGGCCGGCTACGACGTGTTCCGTGACGGGCACAAGATCGCCTCGGTGACCAGGACCTCGTTCATCGACAGGGGATTGGCCGCGAAGTCCACGCACTCATACTTCGTCCGGGCGTACGACTCGTCCAACAACGTGTCCGGCAGCAGCGGGACGGTCAGCGCCACCACGCAGGCCAAGCCGCCCACGACACCGTCACCGCCGTCGGCCACCGGAACTATCGACGCGCTATCGGTCGCGGCGACAAACGCCGTCGCGGGCAGTTGCACCGTCACGGTGACCGCGACGGTGACGGTGAGCACCGCGCCGGTGGCCGGCGGCGGCGTGTCGTGGATGGGTGACGAGATCGGCAGCGGTACCACCGCACCGCGCACGTACGCCGTGGGCCCGAACGTGGTCGACGTCGTCACGCACGCCGTCACCGCCGGCGGCACCGTGACCGTGACCATCGCCGGGCTTTCCCGCTCGACCACCTGGACCGCGGACCCGTCATGCGCGCCCGCTCCGTCACCGCCGCCGTCGTCATCATCGGCGACATCGGGCTCGTCGGCGCCCCTGTCGCCGGGAGGCAGCGCCAGCCCCAGCCCGTGAGTCGTCCGGCCGGCCAGCCGGCGATGCCATACGCTCGGGGGCGTGGCCCGCTACTTTGACGTGCATCCGGACAACCCGCAACCGCGGTTGGTGGACCAGATCGTCCAGATCATCCGGGGTGGCGGCCTGATCGCCTACCCAACCGATTCCTGCTACGCGCTCGGCTGTCAGCTCGGCAATGCCGACGGCCTGCGCCGGATCCGGGAGATCCGGCATCTGGACGATCGTCATCACTTCACCCTGATGTGCGTCGACTTCGCTCAGCTCGGCCAGTTCGTCAAGCTCAGCAATCCGGTGTTCCGGCTGCTGAAGGCGGCAACGCCCGGAAGCTACACGTTCATCCTCCCGGCCACCCGCGAAGTGCCGCGCCGGCTGATGCATCCGAAGAAGCACACAGTGGGCGTTCGCATCACCGATAACGCCGTGACCCAGGCCCTTCTCAAAGCCCTCGGCGAACCGATGCTGTCGACGACCCTGACGCTGCCCGGCGATGAGGAGCCCATGACCCAGGCATGGGAGATCCGCGACCGCATCGATCACGCGGTCGATGCCATCGTCGACGCCGGAGCCTGCGGGACCGAGCCGACCACGGTCATCGACCTGTCCAGCGATGAGCCCGAGGTGCTGCGGGTCGGTGCGGGTGATCCGAGCCGGTTCGAGTAGGCCAGGACGAGCCGGCGTCCGTGCCAGCGAGGTCAATGGTGGTCCGGATTCCCGTTAGCGGACGACGGAGCTGAAGAACGGCCATACGGGCCCCTGGTGGGAAGGCCGGTGTCCGGGGGTGCATCATCTGGTGCCATGCGTATCACCATCGTGGGCGCGGGCGTCATCGGGCTAACCGTCGCCGACCGGCTGACCGCCGCCGGGCACCAGGTTCGCATCCAGGCGGCGGCCGGGCCGCTGGACACCACATCCGCGGTCGCGGCGGCGATGTGGTACCCGTACCGGGCGTACCCGGAAGCGGAGGTGACCCGCTGGTCGGCCGAGACGTACCGGATTCTGGCCGGCCTGGCCGGGCGGCTGGAGACCGGGGTCACCATGCGGGCCGGACGCGAGCTGTGCCGCGAACCGGCGCCCGACCCCTGGTGGAAGGATGCCGTGCCCAGCCTGCGGCGAGCCGTGCAACTGCCGGGTGGATACGCGGACGGGTTCGCCATGACCGTCCCGGTCATCGACATGCCGGTGTACCTGAACTGGCTGGCCGGGCGCGCCGCCGCGGCCGGTGTGCCGGTCACCATCGGCCACGTCACCGACCTCGACGAGGTGCCCGGAGACGCGGTTGTCAACTGCAGCGGACTCGGCGCCCGCGAACTGGCCGGGGACCGCACCATGGCGCCGATCCGCGGCCAGGTCGTCATCGTCGAGCAATTCGGCCTCACCGAGTGGACTCTGGACGAGTCCGATGTCGACCTCACCTACGTGATCCCGCGCACGGAGACCGTGGTACTCGGTGGCACGGCGGTGGATGGAGCCGAGGGCACCGTCCCCGACCCCTCAACCGCCGAGGCTATTCGTGACCGATGCGCCGCGCTCGTCCCGGAGGTGGCCACCGCACGAGTCGTGGCCCACCGGGTCGGACTTCGGCCGGGTCGCCCGGCGGTACGCCTGGACCGCGGCACGTTGCCGTCCGGACGGCCGGTGGTGCACTGCTACGGCCACGGCGGTGCAGGGGTGACGCTGGCCGCCGGGTGCGCCGCCGACGTGGCCGCCCTCCTCGGCAACTCGATGTGATGGCTTGGATGTGATGGCTTGGACGTGATGGCTTGGACGTGATGGCTAAGTGTTCTGCCCATCGACGGTGGCGACCACGGCCAGCAGGTCTCGCTCTTCGGCATCGGTGAGCCCGGCCCCGCGACTGGTGCCGGGCGGGCGCGTCAGCTCCCATTCGAGAGTGTCGCGCAGCGTCACGGCCAGCGGCCGGGTGGACAGCCCGGCCGCCCGGGCGCGCGAACCATCGCGGGCGCCGAATCCGGCATAGTCCGGCAGCGGCAGCCACAGCGGCAGCGAGCGCGGTCCCATCCAGAAGGCGACCTGCCGCTCGGCCAGCCACCCGGGCGGTACCGGGATCACGCTTCCGGTGAAGCCCGCCGTCCGCTGGGCCACCTGGAGATGCTCCGGCAGCGGCATCGGCTCGCCGACCGCGTTGAACGTTCCCGGACGTCGGTCGCAACCCGCGCGTACCAGCCACGCGGCCAAGTCCCGTACGTCGATCAGCTGGATCATCAGATCCGGCGTATCCGGCACCAGAACCTGCCCGGCCGGATTCGACGGCCGCGCGAACCGGAGCGGCCAGTAGCCGCTGCGGGTGGTCTCGTCACCCGGACCGCCGATCAGCCCGGCTCGCGCGATCAGCGACCGGTCCGGCCCGAACGCCGCCAGCACGGCCTGCTCACAGGCGACCTTCGCCTCGCCGTAGAACTCCATGCCCGGCATCACGTCGGCGGCTAGCGGGGCCAGTACCGGAGCGTCCTCGCTCGCGCCCGGCCGGCTGGTATCGGCATATACGCTCCCGGATGACACGAAGGCGTACATGTCGGTGCGCGGTGCCAGCGACCGCACCGCCCGGCGTACCTGTCCCGGCTGACGGGACACGTCGATGACGAGATCCCAGGAGCGGGAGCCGACCTGGTCGAGTGCCGCGTCGGCGTCCCGGTCAGCGATAACCACCTCTGTCCCGATCGGCATCTGACCGGACACCCCGCGGGCCAGGCAGGTCACATGATGACCGGATGCGAGCGCAAACTCGGCCAGGTGCCGGCCGAGCCAGCCGTTCCCACCGAGAATGAGAACTCGCTTGGCGCCCGTGGCCCCGGGTGTGAAAGTCCCCGGTGCGGCAGATCCGGTGTTGGTTGATCCAGCGTCCATCGCCCTAGTAGATCCGCATCCCCGGGTGGCTGGCTAGGCCGGGAAGGTATGCCATCGGAGGCCGCGCGGGCCGCCGACCGCGTCTATCCGGGTGTATTGGGGTGCCTATCGGGGGTATTGAGGTCTAGCGGCCGATCGGAAGAACCGTTCCGAATTTATGTCCCATCAGCGTTCCGACAGCCGATCGTGTTTCGCATATCACCGATGGTGAACGAGAGCAGCCCATAGGCTCGCGTTCGTGCGGGTGTGGAGCCGGGTCGTGCAGTTCCTGGTGCCAGCCGCGGTCACCGTCCTGGTCGGTCTCTGGGCGTTCACCCGGGTTCCGCTCAGTAACGACGAGGCGGTCACCGTCGGCGTCGCCCGGCGCGGCGTCGGCGACATCATCGAGACCATCCGCCACGTTGACGCCGTTCATGGCGTCTACTACCTCGCCATGCACTTCGTTGTGGTGCCGTTCGGCTCCGGCGCCACCGCCGTGCGGGTGCCGTCGCTGATCGGCACCGCGATCGCCGCCGGCCTGGTCGCGCTGCTCGGCGAGGCGTTGCAGTCACGCCGGGCCGGTCTGCTGGCCGGGCTGCTATTCGCCTGCGCACCGGCCGCGTCACAGTACGCCCAGGATGCCCGCCCGTACGGCCTGGTGTACGCACTCGTCGTCGGGCTGACCATGACCTTGCTGGCGGCGCTGACCGGACCCCGGCCACGCCTGGCCTGGATCGCGTACGCCGTGATTCTCCTGGTCGCCGTGGCGATGCACCTTTTCGTAGTGCTGATCCTGCCGGCGTACGCGGTGGTCGTGGCAGTGGTCGCCCGGCGCCGCCGTAGCTGGCGGCCGGTCGCGTGGTGGGCAGGCTGCTCGGCGATCGCGATCACGGCACTGACCCCGCTGATCCACCTGGTGGTCGCCCAGCGGGGCACGGCCGCGTGGATCCGGCCACCGAACTGGCAAGTCGTGCTTGATTTGCTGGTGGCGCTCGCCGGCGGCGCGTTTCTGCTGGGCGCGAGCGCGGTGCTCGTCGCCTTCGGGTATCGCGACCGGGTCCGGCACGGACCTCGCCTGTTCATGGTCGCGGCGCCGTGGTTGCTGCTGCCACCGGCGCTGCTGATGGCCGGCTCCGTGGTGCACCCGCTATACGCGTTCCGCTACGTCGCCTACTGCGTGCCGGCACTGGCGCTGCTGGCCGGCGCCGCACTGGACCGGCTGCGGTGGTGGCTGATGGTGCCCGTGCTCGCCGTACTGGTGACGGCCGGCCTGCCGGAGCAGAACGCGATCCGGTACCACCCGGCCGGTGTCTCGGGCGTCAACGATCTGCGGGCGGTCGCGCGATTCCTGAGCACCAACCAGGAGCCCGGCGACGGCGTCATATACGTCGCGCCGGGCCAGCGATATCTGGCGGCGGCCTATCCGGCCCCGTACGCGTCCCTGATCGACGTGACGGTCGCCTCCACACCGGTCGAGTCGGCGACCATCTCGGGTACCGATGTCGCCGCGGCCGATGTGCCCGCACGCCTCGCCGGCATCGATCGGGTGTGGACGGTGAAGTACTTCATCTGGCCCGGTGGCGAGACCGGCTACCGCAACCGCGAGCGGCAGATCTTCCAGGCGCTACACGACGCGGGCTTCGTCTGGCAGTACACGGCTCGGCTGCACGGTTCGGCGATCGCGCTGTGGGTCCGGCCAGGGTGATCCGGACGGGTTTCCCACCGTTTTGGTAGGTATCCCTTCCGGATCACGGGCTGGCGGGTCGCGCGTTCGCCGAGCCGAGCGGCCCGGAGCAAACCGCGATCGGTCAGGCCGCCGTGACGAGATCGGCGCCGCGGTTGAGCTCCTCCTCGACCCACCCGACCGGGCGGAGCGCGAAGGCCAGCACGTCGGCGACGTCACCGACGACGTGCACGGTGAGCTCCTTGCGGATCTCCTCGGGCAGATCGTCAAGGTCCGGCTCGTTGCGCTTGGGGATGATGACCTCGGTGAGGCCGGCCCGGTGCGCGGCGAGCAGCTTCTGCTTCACCCCGCCGATCGGCAGCACCCGACCTGCCAGCGTCACCTCGCCGGTCATGCCCACCTCCGGACGGACCGGACGACCGGAGGCCAGCGACGCCAGCGCTGTCACCATGGTGATACCGGCGCTCGGACCATCCTTGGGCACCGCACCGGCCGGAACATGCAGGTGCAACCGCCGTCCGGTGAGCGCGTCGGCCGCGATGCCGACCGTCTCCGCGTGCGAACGCAGGTATGACAGCGCGATCTGCGCCGACTCCTTCATCACGTCACCGAGCTGGCCGGTCAGGGTGAGCCCGGAGTCGCCGTCCATCGCGGTGGCCTCGATGAAGAGCACGTCGCCACCGGCGCCCGTGACGGCCAGGCCGGTCGCGACACCGGGCACCGAGGTCCGCTCCGCCGACTCGAACTCGAACCGTGGCCGGCCCAGATACTTGACCAGGTCGCCGTTCCTCACGCTGATCACCTGGTCGGCATCGGCCAGCTCAACGGTGACCTTGCGCAGGATCCGGGCCAGAGACCGCTCCAGCTGCCGCACGCCCGCCTCGCGGGTGTAGTCGCCCGCCACCCGGCGTAGCGCTTCGTCGGTGATGGTCACCTCGGCGTCGTCCAGGCCGGCCCGCTCCAGTTGCCGGGGCCACAGGTGGTCCCGGGCGATGGCGACCTTCTCGTCCTCGGTGTAGCCGTCGAGCGCGACCAGCTCCATCCGGTCCAGGAGCGGACCCGGAATGTTGTCGATGACGTTCGCGGTGGCCAGGAACAGCACGTCCGATAGGTCCAGGTCGACTTCCAGGTAGTGGTCCCTGAAGGTGTGGTTCTGCGCCGGGTCGAGCACCTCCAGAAGGGCCGCGGCCGGATCGCCGGAGAAACCCGCGGAGACCTTGTCGACCTCGTCCAGCAGCACTACCGGGTTCATCGATCCCGCTTCCCGGATCGCCCGGACGATGCGACCCGGCATGGCACCCACGTAAGTACGCCGGTGACCACGGATCTCCGCCTCGTCGCGGATACCGCCGAGCGCGACCCGGACGAACTTCCGGCCAAGGGCCCGTGCCACCGACTCACCCAGGCTGGTCTTGCCCACGCCGGGAGGGCCGGCCAGCGCCAGGACGGCGCCGGAGCCGCGGCCGCCCACGACGTGCAGGCCGCGGTTGGCCCGCCGGTTGCGCACCGCCAGGTATTCCAGGATCCGGTCCTTCACGTCGGACAGACCCGCGTGATCGGCGTCGAGCACCTCTCGCGCCGCCGTGAGGTCGGTGTTGTCATCGGTACGTGTGCTCCACGGCATCTCCAGCACCGTGTCCAACCAGGTGCGGATCCAACCGGCCTCGGGCGATTGGTCGCTGCTGCGCTCCAGCCGGTCCACCTCTCGCATGGCAGCCGTGCGAACCTTCTCCGGCAGTTCGGCCCGCTCGAGGCGGGCCCGGTAGTCATCGGTACCGTCCGGCTCGCCTTCACCCAGCTCCTTGCGGATGGCGGCCAGCTGCTGACGGAGCACGAACTCGCGCTGGGTCTTCTCAATGCCCTCGCGGACGTCCTCGGTGATCTTCTCGGTGACCTCCTGCTCCGCCAGGTGGTCCTTGACCCACCCGGCGAGCAGCTCGAACCGCTCGGTCAGATCTTCGGTGGCGAGCAGCTGAGCCTTCTGCTTCACGGTGAGCCAGGGCGCGTACCCGGCCGCGTTGGCGAGCTCTTCGAGGTCGGTCATCCGCTCGACCGCGTCGATGACCTGCCACGCCTCGCGCTTCTGCAGCAGCGAGACGACCAGGGCCTTGTACTCGCGGGCCAGTTCCTTGGTCTTACCGGTCTCGGCCGACCCACCCAGCGGGTCCGCCTCCACCCATAGCGCGGCGCCGGGCCCGGGCACGCCGGATCCGATCCGGGCCCGCTCCACGCCCCGGATCACCGCGGCCGGTTCACCGCTGCTGAGCCGGCCGACCTGCTCGATCGTGGCGACGGTGCCAACCGGGCCGTACTGGCCATCCAGCCGCGGGATCGCGAGGACGGTGTCGTTGCCGGACGTACGGGCAGCGTCGATGGCGGCCTGCGTGGCGCCGTCCAGCGTCACCGGGACGACCATTCCGGGCAGTAGGACTTGGTCGGTCAGGGGCAGGACCGGAAGCGTAGTCATCTATGTCCACCTCGGCTTATCGAAGGCTTGCCAAAATTGAGTCATCAACGCTCAAGTTCGTTTGCCGCCGATGTGTTCCGTGGTGTGATCGCCGCCATAGTGCTCGCGGCGGTGCCGGTCCCCCACACCCGGGGAGGCCTGATGCCGGTCGCGAAGGCAGCCAACGGGTTACCGCACGACCCCTTCGGCAAGATCGGCCGCAAGATCCGGGCCGCAAGATCCGGGAATCTCAGCCGGGACCAACCTCCTCGAGCCCCCGAACAAGACGACGCCGACCAAACGGTCGCGGCAATTCGCTGTATTGGCAAATTGTCCGCTTTATGCTGGCGGCGATCGGTCTCGACTCCGGCCACCCGGCCAGAGGCCCGCGATTCCGGTTGGCGCTACCGGTCGAGGACAGCCGGAGCGCGAAAGCCAGGCCCAGCCGGGGCCCAGAGCACGAGAGCCGGACCGGGAGCGCCAGAGCCGGTCTGGGCGCCAGAGCCGGGTCTAGAGCGCGAGCGCCGGACCCAGAGCGCGAGCGAGGGTGCAGGGAAGGAACGCGATGACGCAGAATCCGCCGCCGGAGTGGTCGGGCGATGAGAACGTGCCACCGAACACCCCGCCGAATTACCCGTCCGGGCCGCCGTCCAACCAGCCTGGAGGCGGCTACTCGGACGGAACATCCGGTTCGCCGTATCCGCAGAACTACCCGCAGGGCTACGGCCAGCAGGAGGGCGGCCAGCAAGGGGGTGGCCAGCAGGAGGGCGGCCAACCCGGGTATGGCCAGCAACCGCCGGGCTATGGGCAGCAGCCCGGGTACGGCCCGCAACCTCCGGGCTATGGGCAGCAGCCCGGGTATGGCCAACCGGGATACGGCCAGCGCCCGGGTACGGCCAACCGGGATACGGCCAGCAGCCCGGGTATGGCCAGCAACCCGGGCAGTACGGCATGCAACCGGCCGGGGCACCGCCCGGGGTCAGCACCGGCCAGAATGACCACACTCAGCTGTACGGCATCATCGGCATGATCGTCGGGCTGATCTGCTGCCCGATCGTCGGCATCGTGTTCGGGATCCTGTCGATCCGGGACGCCAGGCGCTTCAGCAACTCGCCGACGCTCGGCTACGTCGCGATCGGGCTCAGCATCGTCGGCTTCATCTGGAGCCTTACCGTCGGCCTCCGATACCGGTAGAACCGGCCCGCGATCCGAACCACTAACTAACTAGCGCACGCCGGCCGGACGGAACTGGATGCTGATCCGGGGCCCGGCCGGCCTGGCCGTCTTGGGTACCGCGTGATCCCAGGTGCGCTGGCAGCTTCCGCCCATCACGATCAGGTCGCCGTGCCCCAGTTCGTACCGCAACGTCCTACCGGACCCGAACCGGGGCCTCAGCAGCAACGCCCTCGGTGCGCCCACCGAGATGATCGCCACCATGGTGTCCTCGGTCTGACCCCGGCCGATCCGGTCGCCGTGCCACGCGACGCTGTCACGGCCGTCACGGTAGAAACATAGGCCCGCCGTCCGGAACGGCTCGCCCAGCTCGTCCAGGTAGAAGGCATCGAGCGCGGCGCGCGCCGAGGTAAGCGCCGGGTGTGGCAGTTGGGCGTCGGCGTCGTAGAACGACAGCAACCGCGGTACGTCCACCACGCGCTCATACATCTGCCGCCGCTCGGCATGCCATGGAACCGCATCGACCAGGTGATCGAACAGCTCGTCGGCTCCGCGCATCCAGCCACGGCAGATGTCCACCCAGGCGCCGAGCGTCAGCCCGATCCGCTCCGGCCGCAGCGGACCCGGAGCGATGCCGGCCTCGTCCAGCAGGTCAAGCAACGATCGTTGCAGTTCCGGCACCATGCCCACACGATAGCGCAGCGATTCCGACGTGTGTACGAATCACTGCGCGCCCCGCGTGCAAGTCGGACTTTTCGCTCACAGCCACGGCCCGGCCGGCCGGCGACCCGGTCGGATGGCGACGGCGCACACGGAATTCGGTGATCCTCTGCCGGTTCGGCGACATTCGGACCCGCGGCCGTGCGAGAGTCTGCGGAGATCCAGGTACCAGCGCCGATACCGGCAGGTACCGGCACGGACTGCTCGACGGGGCCTGCTCGACAGGGCTGCTCGACAGGGCTGCTCGACGGGCTGCTCGACGGGGCCTTCAGACCGGGCCGCTCGGCAAGGGCCTTCAGACCGGAGGCGGCGCCAATGTCAGACGTCGAATCGCACGTTGTGGTGGTGGGTGGCGGTTTCGCTGGAGTCGCATGCGCCAAGAAACTGGCCGGAGCCGACGGCATTCGCGTGACGCTGCTCGACAAGAACGGTTTCCACCAGTTCCAGCCGCTGCTGTATCAGGTGGCCACGGCCGAGCTGACACCGAGTGACGTCGCGTTCGACCTGGACGAGATGTTCCTCGACGACGCCAACGTCGCCACTCGCATCGCCGACGCCACCGCGATCGACCCGCACACCCGATCGGTCACGGTCAAGACCGGCGAAACCATCGCCGGGGACGTACTGGTCGTCGCCGCTGGTGCGCAGCCCAATTTCTTCCACACGCCCGGGGCCGACCGGTACGCGTTTCCGCTGTACTCGCTCGCTGACGCGGAACGGGTCCGATCCCGGATCCTGCAGATCTTCGCGGACGTGGCGAGCCGTCCTGAGCTGATCGAGCGGGGCGCACTCAACTTCGTGGTGGTGGGGGCCGGGCCTACCGGAGTCGAGGTCGCCGGTGCGCTAGCGGAGCTGATCCACGATGTGATGCCGCACCGGTATCAGGATGTCGATCTCTCCGCGGCACAGGTAATCCTCGTTGATCTCGCCAGCGACCCCCTATCGGCCTTCTCCCCTGCCGCGCACGAGTACGTCACCAAACAGCTCGGCCATCGCCGCGTGCAGCTCGCGATGAACTCGTCGTGCAAGCAAGTGGCCCGTGACCACGTGGTACTGAGCGACGGCAGCACGATCCGGACTCACCTCACGGTGTGGGGTGGCGGCGAGAAGGCGGCGGCCATAGTCGTCGATTGCGGCCTGCCGGTGGGCCACGGCGGGCGCGTCGACGTCAATCGCGACCTGACCGTTCCCGGCTTCCCGGGCGTGTACGCGGTCGGCGACGCCGCCAACATTCCCGACTCGGACGGATCCGTCCTGCCCCAGTTGGGCAGCGTGGCTCAGCAGGCCGGGGAACACGTGGGCCGGAACATCCTCGCCGCGACGCGTGGCCAGGAACGCGAGCCGTTCGACTATCACGACAAGGGAATCATGGCGATGATCGGCCGGCGGGCCGCGGTCGCCGAAATCGGCGAGCACCGCCATGAGCTGCATGGCCGGGTCGCCTTCGCCGCCTGGCTCGGCGTGCATGCCGTCCTGCTGTCGAACATCGGTGTCGAGCTGAGGGCATTCACCGCTTGGGCGGAGGAGTTCTACATGCGGCCGCATCACCGTTCCGCCGAGTTGCTGAACGCGGCCAACATCGACACGCCGCGCATCAACTGGGGACGCACCAGGAAGCCGGTCGGCAGCGCACGGCACATCCATGAGCGCCCCGGCTAGCCATCCGCCAGCGATGGACCGGCCGACAAGAACGGCACGGGCCGGGACATCAAGCCCCCGGCACATCAAGCCCCCTGAACATCAGGAACGAGGACAGACCGACGGTCACGACCGCGACGAGCGAGACGACGAAGGGATCTGCGATGGCTGGCAATTCCGGCGGCGGCAGGCCGGCCGCCCCAGCGGACGTCCTGGTGATCTTCGGTATCACCGGCGACCTCGCCCGCGTGATGACGTTCCAATCGCTGTACCGCCTGGAAGCACGGGGATTGCTTGACTGCTCGATCGTCGGTGTCGCGGTCGATGACTGGTCGGTGGAGCGGTGTCGCGATCATGCCCGCGAGTGCATCGCCGCGACCGGCCAGAAGATCGATGATCGGGTGTTCGCCCGGTTCGCGCAACGGCTGTCGTACGTCGCCGGCGACTTCAACGACCCGTCGACGTACCACGATGTGGCCGGCGCCATGCGGGGCGCCGCGATGCCGGTGTTCTACCTGGAGACCCCTCCGTTCCTGTTCGGCACCGTGATCGGCAAACTCACCGAGATCGGACTGACCAAGACCGGCCGAGTGGTGATCGAGAAGCCGTTCGGTCACGACCTTGCCTCGGCGCGGGCACTGGCCGAGGAAATACATCAGTACATCGACGAGTCGCAGGTTTACCGGGTCGACCACTTCCTCGGCAAGATGGGCCTTGAGGAGGTGCTCTACTTCCGGTTCGCGAACACCATGATCGAGCCGTTGTGGAACCGGAACTTCGTCGAGTCGGTGCAGATCACCATGGCGGAAAGCTTCGGCGTTGAGGACCGCGGCCATTTCTACGACCCGGTAGGCGCGCTGCGCGACGTCGTGGTGAACCACCTGATGCAACTCCTCGCCGCCGGCGCCATGGAGCCGCCGGCCGGACGCGACCCGGACACTCTCAACAACGCCAAGCTGGCCCTGTGGCAAGCGGTTCACGACGCTGACCCCGACCAGTGCGTGCGGGGGCAGTACGACGGATATCTCGACATCGACGGCGTGGCCAAGGCCTCGACCACCGAGACGTACGTGGCGCTCCGGCTGGACATCGACAACTGGCGGTGGTCCGGCGTGCCGTTCTTCATCCGTACCGGCAAGCACCTGCCGGCCACCGAGACCGAGTTGCGGGTGGTATTCAAACAGCCACCACGGCTCGGGTTACGGATGCGAGGCGAGCGTGACCCGGAGGCCAACCAGCTCACCGTCCGGCTCGACCCGAGCACCGGCATCCGGTTCGATTTGGAGGCCAAACGCGCCGGCCAGCAGATTCCCGGCCCGATTTCGGTACTGATGAGGTTCTCCGAGGAGGGTGGCGAGGGCGCGACACCGTACGAGGTCCTGCTTCATGCCGCGCTGATCGGCGATCACAGCGTGTTCACCAGGCAGGCCGGCATCGACGAGAAGTGGCGGATCGTGCAGCCGCTCCTTGACAATCCGCCACCGGTCTACGCGTACGCGAAGGGCACGTGGGGTCCCAAGGAAGCGGAAAGCCTGGTCGCCAAACTGGGCGGCTGGCGTCCGCCGTGGACCGGGTCATGACCACCATCCAGGACCGTCCGGCGCTCAGCGCGGCCAAGCGGATTCCGGTGTCGCCGTTCACGCCGATCGCCGACTACGCGTTCCTGTCCAACTGCCACACCGGCGCTCTGATCGCTCCCGACGGCTCGGTCGACTGGCTGTGCGTACCCAGGTTCGACTCCCCCAGCGTGTTCGGCAGCATCCTGGATCGCGAGGCCGGATCGTTCCGGTTCGGCCCGTACGGCATCGAGCATCCGGTCGCGCGGAACTACGTGCCCGGGACCAACGTGATGGAGACGACCTGGCGGACCCGGTCCGGATGGCTGATCGTGCGTGACGCCCTCACGATGATGGTCGGCGGCTCCGAGGACGTGGTGACCCCGCACACCCGACCGCCTGCCGACTCGGACGCGGACCACATGCTGGTGCGGGTGGTCGAGTGCGTCTCCGGCAGCGTCGAGCTGGAACTCGTCTGCGAGCCAGGATTCGATTATGGCCGGACGGCGGCCGAGTGGACCATGAGCGACGACCGGCACTCGGCCCTCGCGACCGGAGCCGGTCAGGGGCTCCGGCTGCGCACCGACCTGGCGATCGGGGTCGAGGGCGGCCGCGCTCGCGGACGCCACGTGCTGCATACCGGCGACCACGCCTACTGCGTCCTGTCCTGGGGCCAGGACGTCACCGTTGCCGACGATGTCAATGTCCGCGGCGACCTGCGGCTGCCAGGCGACTTCGCCGCCGCGGAGAAGAGGGTCAACGCGACCGTGGCCTTCTGGCGCCGCTGGCTGGAGAACGCCCGCATGCCCGATCACCGGTGGCGGGAGCCGATGCAGCGGTCGGCGCTGGCAATCAAGGGCTTGACCTACATGCCGACCGGCGCCACGGTCGCGGCGCTGACCACGTCGCTGCCGGAGACGCCGGGCGGCGAGCGCAACTGGGACTACCGGTACACCTGGATGCGCGACTCGACGTTCACCCTGCGCGCGCTGCATTACCTGCTGCTGGACTGGGAGGCCGACGAGTTCATGCAGTTCATCGCCGACATCGAGCCGGCCGAGGACGGTTCGCTGCAGATCATGTACGGCATCGACGGCCGCCGTGACCTGACCGAGTCGACCCGCGATGAGCTGACCGGGTTCGAGGACGCGCATCCGGTCCGGGTCGGCAACGGCGCGTTTGCCCAGCGGCAGAACGACGTATTCGGCGCGGTTCTCGACTCGATCCTGCTGCACGCACGGCATAGTCTGCGGCTGCCGCGGCGGCTGTGGCCGATCGTCGAATCCCAGGCCGAATGCGCGGCGAAGGTGTGGCAGAGGCCCGACCAGGGCATCTGGGAGGCGCGCGGGGAACCACGCCACTACGTCTCATCCAAGCTGATGTGCTGGGTGGCCTTGGATCGCGCCGCGCAGCTCGCCGAGTTGCGGGGCGACCGGGACCGGGCCAAGGCCTGGAAGAAGATCGCCGAGGAGATCCGCGACGACGTGCTGACCCGCGGGGTCACCGACAAGGGGGTGCTGCGCCAGCACTACGACACCGATGCTCTTGACGCGTCGACTCTGCTGGCCGCGATCTTCGGATTCCTGCCACCGTCCGATGCCCGGATTCGCAACACCGTGGACGCGGTCGCGCGCGACCTCACCGAAGAGGGCTTCGTCCTGCGGTACCGCACCGAGGAGACCGATGACGGCCTGTCCGGAAAGGAGGGCACGTTCGTCATCTGCTCGTTCTGGCTGGTGTCGGCCCTGGCCCTGGTCGGAGAGCTGGAACGCGCTCGCGGGCTGATGGACAAGCTGCTTCATGTCGCCTCACCGCTCGGCCTGTACTCCGAAGAGTTCGAGGCGGCGACCGGTCGGCACCTCGGCAACTTCCCGCAGGCGTTCTCGCACCTGGCCATGATCGAGGCAGCGGGGCGAATCATCGTCGCCGAAATGATCCGGGAGTTCTGATGCAAACCTCATCGTACGACGTCATCATCATCGGCTCCGGCGCCGGCGGCGGCACGCTGGCCCGCAGGCTCGCCCCGTCCGGCAAGCGGATCCTGATCCTGGAACGCGGCGACTGGCTGCCGCGCGAACCGCAGAACTGGTCCACCGCCGACGTCTTCGTCGATGGCCGGTACATCTCCGCCGAAACCTGGTACAACGACGCCGGCAAGCCATTCCAGCCGCAGGTGCACTACTTCGTCGGCGGCGCTACCAAGCTCTACGGCGCGGCGTTGTACCGGCTCCGGACCCGGGACTTCGAGCTGCTGGAGCATCACGACGGCGTCAGCCCGGCCTGGCCGATCTCGTACCAGGACATGGAGCCGTACTACACCGCCGCCGAGCTTATGTACGAGGTGCACGGCGCCCGGGGCGAGGACCCGACCGAGCCGCCGGCCAGCGGAGGGTACCCGTATCCGGCGGTGACTCACGAACCGCGGATGCAGCAATTGTCCGATGACCTGGCGCGGGCCGGCTACCACCCGTTCCACGCCCCCTGCGGGGTGCGACTGACGGAAACCGACGTGACCAACAGCGTCTGCGTGAAGTGCTCGCACTGCGATGGCTTCCCGTGTCCGCTGCACGCCAAGTCCGACGCAGAGGTGTTCGGGGTCCGGCCGGCGCTCGCCTACCCGAATGTCACGCTGCTCACCGACGCGAAGGCGGTGCGGCTGGAGACGAATGCGGCGGGAACCGCCGTGACCCAGGTGATCGTCGATCACGAAGGCCACGAGGAGCGCTACTCCGCGGACATCGTGGTGGTGTCCTGCGGAGCCGCCAACAGCGCCCGGCTGCTGCTCGCGTCCGCCACCGACAAGCACCCCAACGGCCTGGCCAACGGTTCCGACCAGGTCGGGCGCAACTACATGTTCCACGAAAGCCAGGCGGTGCTGGCGCTGTCGCGCGAGCGCAACGACACCGTCTTCCAGAAGACGCTCGGCATCAACGACTTCTACTTCAACGGCCCGGACTTCCGCTATCCGCTGGGCAGCATCCAGATGATCGGCAAGTCCGAAGCCGAGATGTACCGGGGCGAGAGGCCGCTGGAGACCAAGCTGGCCCCTGAATGGGCGCTGCACAGGGTGGCCGAGCACGCGGTCGACTTCTGGCTGTCCTCGGAGGACCTGCCACAGCCGGGCAACCGGGTGTCGCTCGACCGCAACGGCAACCTCCGGCTCACCTACCGGTCCACCAACGCGACCGCGGCGAAGCGGCTCTACCACCAGCTCAAGTCGATGCTGGGGTCGCTAGGACTGCATCCAGAGCACCTCATCAACCGGTTCGCGTACATGAAATCCGATATCCCGGTAGCCGGCTGCGCCCACCAGGCCGGCACCGTGCGGTTCGGCCGGGATCCGGGCGACAGCGTGCTCGACCCGAACTGCAAGGCGCACGAGGTGGACAACCTGTACGTGGTCGACACCAGCTTTTTCCCCAGCATCGGCGCCGTCAACCCGGCACTCACCGCGATGGCGAACGCGCTGCGAGTGGGCGACCACCTGCTCGATCGCATGGGCGTATCCGGCGCGGTCGCCGGGAGCAGGGGCCGGCCGGGCTCCGGCCAGTCGGGCACGGGCCAATCAGGCGCAAGCGCGGCCGGAGCTTAGGCGGCCGCCATGCCAGAGGTGATCGGCCTCCATCTCAGCGGCCTGACCGGTCTCGCGTCCGGTCCGGTGCAGCTGACGCCGGCACGCACCCAGATGGCATTCACCCTGATGTTCCACGTCATCCTGGTGCCGTTCGGAGTCGCGCTGCCGGCACTCATGCTGATCGCCAACTACAAGGGGCTGCGACATCGCGACCCGGCTGCCCTGATGCTGGCCCGGCGCTGGTCGCACGCGGCCGGGCTGACGTTCGCCGTCGGCGCTGTCAGCGGCACCGTGCTGTCGTTCGAGATGGGCCTGCTGTGGCCGAACTTCACCAGGACGTTCGGCGACGTGTTCGGCCTGCCGTTTGCCATCGAGGGGATCGCGTTCTTCTGTGAGGCGCTTCTGGTCGCCATCTACATCTACGGCTGGCGGCGGCTGCGCCCGTGGACCCACTTCTGGTTCGGCTTCCCGATCCCGTTCGTGGCGCTGATCGGAGCGCTGTCGGTGATCTCGGCAAACTCCTGGATGAACGCGCCGTCCGGATTCACCATCGGATCGGACGGCAAGCCGACCCAGATCGATCCGATCAAGGCGATGTTCAACAAGGCACTGCCGCTCGAGTTAACACACTTCCTGCTCGCGGCGTACATGGCCGCCGCGTTCTCGGTCGCCGCCGTGTACGTAGCCGGGTGGTTGCGCGGCCGCCGCGATCGATATCACCGGCTGGGCATCCTGATCCCGTTCACGGTGGCGGCGATCGCCACCCCGTTGCAGTTCGTCGCGGGCGACTCGATCGCCCGGTGGGTATTCCAGAACCAGCCCGCCAAGTTCTCCGCGATGGAAGTGGTGACCACCTCGGGTACCGATCAGACCGAGTACATCTTCGGCCGGTACAACCCGGCTACCAACACGGTCACGGGCGGCATCAAGATTCCCGGGCTGGACTCGATCCTGGCCGGTGGTACCCGCAATACTTTCGTACCCGGCCTGGACGTGGTGCCGCCGGACAACCGCGCGTCGAATGTGACCCTGGTGCACACCGCCTTCGACGTCATGGTCGGCGTCGCGACACTGCTGCTGCTGCTCGTCGTTTGGTACGCGATCGCGTACTGGCGCCGCCGGGACGTGCCGCGCCTGCGCCTGTTTCTCTGGGTGTCGGTGTTCGCCGGCTTCCTGTCCTACGTCGCCATCGAGGCCGGCTGGATCGTGACCGAGGTGGGGCGGCAGCCGTGGATCGTGTGGAACGTGGCTCGGACGTCCGACGCCGTCACCACCTCCACCGGCATCAATGTCAGCCTGATCGTGGTCATCGTGCTATACGCGCTGCTCGGGATCGGCACTGTCGCGGCGTTGCGCGCGATGGCACGCCGCTGGCGATCCGCGCCGGTCGAGGACGTTACCGCGCCGTACGGCCCGAACGCCAGCGCTCCGATGGCCGCCACGACACAGAACGCTCACCGCTCATGACCGCCGATCTGGTCGCCGTTGTCGTTGTTATCGGCATGACTCTCTACGCCTGGCTCGGCATCGCCGACTTCGGCGCCGGCTTCTGGGACCTGCTGGCCGGCGGTGGCCGGACCGGCCGGCGCGTCCGGGCGCTCATCGATGACGTGGTGACGCCGGTGTGGGAGGCCAACCATGTGTGGCTGATCTTCCTGCTGGTGACCCTGTGGACCGCCTTCGGCGCGGCCTTCGGTGCCATCATGACGACGCTGTTCGTACCGCTGTCCCTGGCCGCGCTGGGGATCGTGCTGCGGGGGGCGAACTTCGCGCTCCGCAAGGACGCCGAGCGAGCCGGCGGCCGCGCCCTCGCCGGCTGGCTGTTCGGCATCGGCTCCCTGCTCACGCCGTTCTTCTTCGGCGCCGGCCTGGGCGCCGTGGCGGCCGGGCGCGTTCCGGCCGACGGCTCCGGCGACCCGGTCAGCAGCTGGTGGAACCCGGTGTCGGTGAGCGTCGGCCTGCTCACCCTTGGCATGGGCGCGTTCCTCGCCGCTGTCTACCTGACCGTCGAGGCCACCCGCCGGAGCGTGATGGACCTGCGGCGATACTTCCGGGTCCGGGCGATCGCGATCGGCGTCGTCGCGCTTGCCTGCGGCGTGGCCGCCGCGATCACGCTGCACGCCGATGACGTGGCGATGTTCCACCGGTTCACCGCGAGAAGCATCCCGCTGCTGGTGATCGGTGTGCTCGCTCTTGCCACGACACTGGTGATGGCGATCCGGGGGCGGCTTCGCGGGATCCGCGTCGTGGCGGCGATCGGGGTCGCCGGGCTGGTCTGGGCGTGGGCGGTAGCGCAGAGCCCGTACCTGCTGCCGTTCACCCTGACCATCGCCGCCGGAGCCGGCGCCACCGTCACCCTGCGCTGGGTACTCGTGTGGTTCCTGGTCGCGGTCGTGGTGGTGATTCCGCTCCTGATCGTGCTGTTCACCCTCGACCAGCGCGGCGATCTTGGTGAGGATGCCGAGCTTTCACGGGCGCCGGACGCGTCCGTCCCGGGGCTGCGCCACGGCGGAGCGACCCATGCTTAGCGGCGGTGAGTGGCCGCATACCTGTGGCAGGCAGATCGATAACCGTGCCCGGCGACCCGGGACACGCTCTGGAGGTGAATTCGAATGAACCCTGACCTGGACACCATGGGTCCGATCGACTACCTGGTCGTCGAGTACCCGAGCGGCAAGCTGACCGGTGAGGCGCTGCCGTACCTGGTCGATCTTGTCGATCGAGGCGTCATCCGCATCCTCGACCTGACGATGATCGCAAAGGATCCGGACGGGACGGTTCGCCGGCTCGAGCTGAGCGAACTGGACGACCGGGTGCGTGCCGACTTCAGTGTCTTCGAGGGCGCGTCGTCCGGCCTGCTGGACAGCGACGACGTCGGCGAGGCCGCGAACGCCGTCGAGCCCGGCAGCGTAGCCGGAATCCTCATCTATGAGAACGCCTGGGCCGGGCCGTTCGCCGCCGCGCTCCGCCGGGCCGGCGCCCAGGTGATCGCCGACGGCCGCATTCCGGTGCAGGCCATCCTGGCCTCCATCGAGGCCGAAACCAGGTCCGGCGCCGACTCGGCGGTCTGACCGCTCGACCGTTGAGTCAGTGCTCGGATTACGTCAGTGAAGGGGACAGATCATGCCTGGACTGTTGCGCGGAGTCGCACGTACCGCGGTGATTGCCGGCACCGCGACCGCCGTATCCAACCGGGTGTCCCGGCGGCAGGCCGGCCGGTGGGCACGGCAAGAGCAGCCGCCGGAACCGGCGTACCAGCAGCCCCCGCCGCAGCCGGCCGCGCCACCGGCCGCCGATCCGGTCGAGCAGCTCAAGGAGCTCGCCGACCTGAAGGCGCAAGGTGTGCTGACCGACGCGGAGTTCGAGCAGCAGAAGCGCCGGATCCTCGGCTGAGCCGAGCCTGCGCTTGCCGACGGCTACCACTCACCGCGGTCTCAGGCGATGCCCGCGCCGGCCAGACGGCCGCGGTTCGGTCATGGGGTGCTGCGGATCAGCCGCTCCGGGGCCGGCCGCTGCGCGCGTACCGGGCCGAACAGGACGATGCTGTCGCCGCGTGCCTTGTGCGGCACGGCGACCGTGGTGACCGCCGCCAGCAGCCCGTCGGCCCGCACCCGGAACAGCAACCGGTGCTCGTCCGGTGTCTCATCACCGGTCGTCACCGTGAACCGGGCCCCGGAGGCGTACCAGTGCGCCATGGCATCCTCGGTGAGGCCGCCGCCGAACAGAATGTTGTCGCCGTCGCGTCTCAGCGCTCCGCCGCGGACGTCCTCCGGCGAGCCGATCCGGTACACGCGACCGCCCTCGCCGCCGCGCAGCAAGGTCGAGGCGATGGCATTGAATCCATGCTCGCCGGTGAGAAGCAGGATCTCGGTGACACCTTCGATCTCGGCACCGGTACCGGTCGCGTCGACGATGAGGCTGCCGGGCGCCAGTTCCAGGCCACGATCCCGGATGGCGCTGCGGTGATCGGTGCGATCCGCCCACATCAGCACCTCGATGCCGGTGGATTTCAGCGCTTCGGCCAGCCCGATCACCCATGGTTCGCCCCCGACCACCAGCGGCCGGGTGATGCGCTTGCGGATGACGTCCAGCGCCCTGGCGACCGGCCCGGCGGTCAGGCCGTACAGGGTCACGGTCACCACGATCACCAGGAAGGTTCCCGGCAAGAGCTTGGTGGCGCCGGCCAGTCCCCGGTTCACCAGCGACGCCGCGAAGGTCGAGGCGGTCGCCGCCGCGACGATGCCGCGCGGGGCCATCCAGCCCACGAACATTCGCTCGCGACGTGGCAGGTCGGTTCGCAGCGACGACAGCGCCGCGACCAGCGGCCGGACCACCAGCACCAGGATCGCGACCAATCCGAGCGTCGGAAGCAGCAGGTGCCGGATCGACTGCGGTGTCACGGTCGCCGAGATCGAGATGAACAGCAGGCCGATGATGAGCTGGACCAGCACCTCGAAGAACGGCCGGCGGACCGGCACGTCGAATTGAGGCATGTTCGCCACGGCCAGGCCCATGCAGACTCCGGAGATCAGGCCACTGTCCTCACGTACCACATTGCACAAGCCCGCGACGGCGAGCACCGCCGCCAGTTGCACCGCGGTTCCGAGTACCTCGCCGAAATGCATCTTGGTGAGCAGCAGCCAGAGCAGCGCTATCCCCATCACCGCGCCGAGGCTGCCCACCCCGACGCTGATCGCGAACTGCAGCAACTGTTCACGTCGGGTTACCTGCTGGCTCGCCGCCACGCCGTGGAACACGACCGCGCCGAGCAGGCCACCGACCGGATCGATCAGCGATCCCTCCCAGACCAGGACGCGCCGGAGGCGATCGGTCGGGCGGACCACACCCAGCAGCGGCCCGACCACGGTGGGGCCGGACACCACCAGGATGGCGGCGAACATCACCGCCACCCGGTGCTCCATACCGAACAGAGGCTCGGCGGCCAGGACGGTCGCCAGCCACGTGATCGGCACGCCGAGGCCGATCAGCCGGACCACGATCCGCCGGGTATGTCCGGTCAGGTTGCTGAGCTTCAGGCCAAGCCCGGCGTCGTACAGGATCACCGCGACGGACAGCGACACCAGCGGCTGGAACGACGAGCCGAGAAGCTTGGTGGGGTTCACGTCATCGGTGAGCGCGCCGGCGATGAACCCGGCCGGAAGGAGCAGGATCAGGGCCGGGATACGCAGACGAGCACCCGCCAGCTGGCACCCCACGGCCAGAACGACGGTGATGGCCACCCCGATATACACCTGATCAGCGGTCATGGCGACATCCCTGCCTGCTCCGGTGGACTTGCCTACCGATGACGTCATCCCGCAGCGGCCCTGCCGGTCGCGACCCCGTCCGGTCCGTCATCCCGGTAGACCCGACGCCAAGACCCGCAAGACAGGCCAAGCGTATCGAGCAAGCCGCAGGTCAGAGGCGATATTGTCGGATTGTGGCTCGGCATGATCGGCCCGACCGCCACGCCGGTCACCCCGGGCGGTAACGCCGGCGACGAGCACCTACTGTGGATGAGTACCCGGCTGGGCAAACCCGCGGCGATACTTTGGCAATCGGCTGCCGCATGCGATCCGGGTGGCTAAGTTCGCGATCAAGAGGTACGCCGCCGGCACGCCGCCGCGGCGCGCCCGTTCGGCGGACGTTTGCATGATCGAAGGAGCGATGAGGGCGTGAGCGTGTCGCTGGCAGCCGATTCGGATCGGCTGTTGCCCGCCGACCCGGGTACCCGCGCCATCGCACGCGACCTGCTCGCGCTGGTCGAGACGCTGCCGATCGTCTCCGTGCACGGTCACGTCGACGTCGACCTGCTGGCCGAGGACCGGCCGTTCACGGATGCCGCGTCGCTGCTGGTCACACCCGATCACTACGTGACGCGCCTGCTGCACGCCAGCGGCGTACCCATGGATCGGCTGCGCCCTGGTGACGAGGTGACCAGCCGGGACGTTTGGCGGTCCTTCTGCGCCGGCTGGCCGCTGTTCGCCGGCACCGCCTCCGGGTACTGGCTCGCCTCCGAGCTGTACCACGTGCTCGGCGTCACCCAGGATCCGTCCGCCGGCAACGCCGACGAACTGTTCGACCAGATCGGCGCGGTTCTGGCACGGCCCGAGTTCCGGCCGATGGCGCTCTTCGAGCGATTCGGCGTCGAGGTGCTCGCGACGACCGACGATCCGCTGGATTCGCTGGCCGCGCATCGTGCGGTCCAGGCGACCGCACGGGTCCTGCCCACATTCCGTCCGGACCGGTACCTCAACGCGTTCGACCCGGCCTGGCCCGCCCACGCGGACCGGCTGATCGGCGAAGCCGGGGGCGGCCGCACCGGATATGACGGCTATCTGCACGCGCTGGCCGACCGCCGCGAGCACTTCATCGCCAACGGCGCCGTCTCCGCCGATCATGGAGTTCGGCAGCCGGTGTCCGCGCGGCTGGATCGCCGTGACGCGGTCGCGCTATTCGATCGTCTGCGGGCCGGCACGCCGGATCCGGGCGACCCGGCCGCGTTCGAAGCACACATGCTCTACCAGATGGCGCGTATGTCCGTCGACGACGGCTTGGTGATGACCGTGCATCCCGGGATCTACCGCGCCCATCACGGCCCGACGCTGCGGCGGTTCGGGCCGGATACCGGCCACGACATCCCGGTGCCGGCGTCGTTCACCGCCGGGCTTAGACCGTTGCTCAACGACTTCGGCACCGCATCAGGGTTTCACCTGGTGCTGTTCACGACGGACGAGACCGTGTTCTCCCGGGAACTGGCACCACTGGCCGGCTTCTACCCATCGGTGTTCCTCGGCGCGCCCTGGTGGTTCCTGGACGCGCCGTGGGCCATCCGCCGCTTCCGCGAAGCGGTCACCGAGACCGCCGGCTTCTCCAGATCGTCCGGCTTCATCGACGACACGCGCGGATTCTGCTCGATCCCGGCTCGCCACGACGCCGCCCGCCGCGTCGAAGCCGGCGTCCTGGCCCGGCTGGTGGCCGAGCGCCGGGTCTCAGAGGGCCAGGCTCGCGAAATCATCGTCGATCTGGTCGACGGCGCGCCCCGCCGGGTGTTCAAGCTGGATACCGCATGACCGGCAGGCGAATCGTCCACATCGGGCTGGGCAACTTCCACCGCGCGCACCAGTGCTGGTGGACCTGGGCAGTCACACGACCGGACGACCGGGAACAGTGGACCGTGACCGCGTTCACGGTACGCCGCCCGGACGCCGCCGCGATCCTGGCCGCCCAGGACTGCCGGTACACGCTGGTCGAGCGCGACTCCAGCGGCGACCGGTTCGAGCTCGTGACCTCGCTTCGCGAGGCGTACGACGGTGCCGACCAGGAGACCTTCGACGCCCGGCTGGCCGATCCGGCGACCGGCGTCATCACGATGACCGTGACCGAGGCCGGCTATCGGCTCGACTCGCCGGTACCGGCCCGGCTACTGCGCGGCCTGCGTGCCCGGTTCCACGCAAACGCCGCACCGATCGCGGTCGTACCCTGCGACAACCTATCCACCAACGGCGTCCGGATCGCCGACTTGATGCTTACGCTGGCCGCCGCCGAGCCGCCCCTGCAGGCCTGGCTGTCGACCGAGGTGAGCTTCGTCAACACCAGCGTGGACCGGATCACGCCACGACCGACCGAAGCGGACCGGCGCCTGGTCCGGGAAGCGACCGGGTTCGACGACCGGGCGCCGGTGATCACCGAACCGTTCCGCTACTGGGTATGCAGCGGCGACTTCCCGGCCTCCCGGCCGCGTTGGGAGCGGGCCGGCGCGCTCTTCGTCGATGACATCGAACCGTGGGAGCAGCGCAAACTGTGGCTGCTCAACGGCGCGCACTCGCTGATGGCGTACCTCGGGTTGCCGCGCGGCCACGCCACCGTCGCCGCGGCCGATGCCGACCCGACCGTGGCCGCGGCGGTCGAGTCGTGGTGGTCCGATGTCGCGACGCTGCTGGATCCGGACGGCATCGATGACTACCTGTCGCAGCTGCGGACCCGGTTCGCGAACACCGCGATCGGTTACCCGCTCACCCAGATCACCGAGAACGGGCCGGACAAGATGCGGGTACGGGTCGCCGAACCGGCCGCGGCATTGCGCGCCGCCGGGCGGCCGGCCGATGCCGCGGCACTGGCCATCGCGGCGTACCTCGGCTACACGGGTGCGGGAGGCGATACCGCCGGAGCCGTCTCCCGGCTGTCCGACTCACTCGCCGACGACCGGGCGTTCGTCAAGACCATCACCGAATACCGCGCCCAGATTGGACGATCCCGATGACCATCGAATCCGCCGAGGTACTGGTCTCGTCTCCCAGCCGGAATTTCGTGACGTTGCGGGTCACCACCTCCGACGGCGTCACCGGCCTCGGTGACGCCACGGTCAACGGCCGCGAACTCGCGGTCGCGTCGTACCTGGCCGATCACGTCGTGCCGCTTATCCTCGGCCGGGACGAGCACCGGATCGAGGACACCTGGCAGTACCTGTACCGAGGCGGCTACTGGCGGCGCGGCCCGATCACCATGGCAGCTATCGCGGCCGTGGACACCGCGTTGTGGGACATCAAGGCCAAGCTCGCCGGCATGCCGCTCTACCAGCTACTCGGCGGGAAGAGCAGGACCGGGTGCCTGGCGTACGGGCATGCGTCCGGCCGGGATCTGCCGGAGCTGTTCGACTCGATCCGGCAGCACCGGGCCGAGGGATTCCGGGCCATCCGGGTGCAGACCGGAATCCCCGGCCTTGACTCGGTGTACGGAGTGGCTACGAGCACGTTCGCCAGCGCCGGCGGAACCTCCCGGTACGACCACGAGCCGGCCCGCCGCGGCACCGCGCCGGTGGCCGAGCAATGGGACACGCGTGCCTACCTGCGCCACGCCCCGGCCGTCTTCGAGGCGGTACGCAACGAGTTCGGCCCCGAACTGCCGTTGCTCCACGACGCGCACCATCGGCTCACCCCGATCCAGGCGGCCAAGCTCGGCAAGTCGCTCGAACCGTACGACCTGTTCTGGCTGGAGGACGTGACCCCGGCCGAGAACCAGGCGGCGCTACGCCTGGTCCGTGAGCACACCACCACACCGCTCGCGATCGGTGAGGTGTTCAACAGCGTCTGGGACTACAGGGACCTGATCGAGAACCAGCTCATCGACTACGTCCGGTCGCCGGTCACGCATGCCGGCGGCATCACCGCGCTCCGGCGCATCTTCGACTACGCCGGGGTTTACCAGATCAAGTCCGGGATGCACGGTCCGACCGATATCTCGCCCGTGGGCATGGCGGCGGCCCTGCATCTGGGCATCGCCCTGCACAACTTCGGGATCCAGGAGTACATGAAGCACAGCCCGGTCACCGACGAACTGTTCCAGCCCACGTACCGGTTCACGGACGGCCTGCTCATTCCGGGCGACGTTCCCGGATTGGGCGTGTCCTACCTGGACGAGGTCGCCGGCGCCCATCCGTACGACCAGGCTTACCTGCCGGTGAACCGGCTGATGGACGGCACCGTCCACGATTGGTGATGATCGCTCGGTGAGCAACGACTTCGACTACCCCATCTGGCAAGGCACCGACCAGGATGAGGCGTTGGCGGCAATCCGCCGGCTGTCGGAACTCGGGGGCGGCGACAAGCCCGGCTTTGATCGGTTCCTGTACATATACACAGCCACAGCGGCTGATCTAGCGTCCTATGCGGGACTTAACGGCTGGTGCCATCTGGACTTTGATCCGCCAGGCGCCGACGCGGCCGCCGCGCTGCTTTCGTCGTCGGGCCTGAATTTCAACAGGTACGGTCAATCGGGTATCTCCCTGGAGCTCGATGCCCAGGCCGGACCGGTTGTCGCTCGACTGGCCGACGGAACCGGCGCGGTCTCGTGGGACCCCGACGCCGGCACCTGGGACTTCGATCACGCGTTGTCACTGATCGCAACCGAGGTTGGCAAGGCCACGTGGATCTTTCGGGTCTGGCCGCCAGTCCCATCGCTGGACCTGCTGCGGCAGCCGAAGCACGTCGGCGCCGAGCTGGTGATCAACGGTGACAGCATCAACTCGGTGTCCCCGGTTCCGATTAGCACGTTATACGTGACCGTGGGACCGTGGCCGGGCGAGGAGCAGCGCGCGGAGTGGCTGGCAGCGCAGGTCGGTCTGACCGTCATCGGCCCCGGCGAGAGCGCCTGATGGACGGCACCGTCCACGATTGGTGACGACCTGGTCGGGTGGCCTGATCAAGTGCGTCAAGCTGTGCAAGATCTCGTGCAGCTGACGTCCCCATAGCGCGTCCAGTGCTCAAGATCTCGCACTTGATCATCGGGTCGGGCTGGCCGCGATCATGGTGGGCCGCGCCTCAGGCGGGCCATGACCACCACCAGATCGGCGGCGCCCAGGACCGCCACGACTGCACAGAACCACCCCCAGGCGGTCAGACCGACCAGCCAGAAGACGATCGCCGCGGCCGCGCCGACGATGATCCCGAAGATGGCGAGGACCTGGCGCAGTCGGAGAGCGCTGTACGGATGCTCAATCGTTCCGCGCGCCCGGCGCGGTTGCGGTCCAAGTGGCATGGCACTCACCTCGGCCCAGCGATACCCGCCTCGACCTTCGTCAAGCCTATTGCGGTACTCGGCCCCGTCGTGCCAGCATCCCGCCACTGCTCGTGATCGATACGCCGCCGGCCCGCAGATGCCCCAGACCGCTGATGCCCTCGCCCGCTGATGCCCTGCCGATACCGCCGGTCTCGGACCATGGACCGGGCCTGGGCGGGCGCGGTCGGTGTTGTCCGGCCTGTGTTGTCCGGCCTGTGTTAACCGGGCTGTGTTATGCCCCTGTCCGGGAGTGGTGGCCGCCGCCTTATGCCAGATGGCAGCCCGAGCCGAACAGTACATGTCCAGGCCTGGACGCATCCGATCGCGTCTATCGATCAGCATCAAATGAATTGTCGTACGTCTGTGCGAAGCTGCGTTTCATGGACGAGGTGCTGGAGCGACTGCGAGCCGATGCGGCCGAGTTGGGCCAGCGCGCGATCTTCGGTCTGAACGATGAGGAACTCCAGGCCGGTCTGGCGAGCCTCACGTCGATCGTCGGGATGATCGATCGGGTCCGCGCAAGCCTGGTGCACGAGGCCGATGCCCGCGGCGTTCCGGCCAAACTCGGCTTTCCATCCTCGAAGGTATGGCTGCGCGAGGCCCAGCGGATGCTTCCGGCCACCGCCACGATGCTGACCGAACTCGGCAACACCCTCAATGACCACACGATGACCGCCGCCGCCCTGGAGGCCGGACGGCTGTCGACCGACCAGGCGCGGGCAATCGGTCGGACCGTGTCCGCGCTGGCCGTCGAGGGTATTGCCGCCGATGTAACGCACGAAGCCGAGACATTGCTGCTCATGCAGTCCGAAGCGCTCGGCCCGGCGGCGCTGACAGTGGCGGGTGACCGAGTTCTTTCCCATGTGGCGCCGGAGATCGCGGAGTCATCGCTTCGCCGCAAGCTCGACAACGCCGAGCGGCGGGCGCGGGCTGATCGTGGCCTGACGCTTTCGATTGAACGGGACCTGCAGCGCACCCGGATGTCCGGCTATCTCACCGCCGAGGGAGCCGCTGTCGTCACCGCTGCGCTCGAACCACTGGCCAAGCCACGCCCGGCGGTCGACGGTGTCCGCGACGATCGCAGTGCGGCAGCACGGCGAGCCGACGCACTGGTCGAACTGTGCCGCGTTGCTGGCGCCCAACAGGCCGAGGCCAGTTCGGACCGGCACCTCGCGCCGCCCCGCCTCACCGTGGCGGTCAACTACGACGTACTGGCCGGCGAACTCTCCTGTGGCTTGCTCGACACCGGCCAAATGATCACTCCAGAGTCGGTACGACGACTGGCCTGCGATGCCTCGATCATCCCGGCCGTCCTCGGAAGCGCCGGGCAGGTCCTCGACCTCGGCCGGTCAGCGCGCGTGTGGTCCGGTCCAGCCCGACACGCGATCCTCCTCCGCGACCGCGGATGTGTGTTCCCCGGATGTGACCGGCCGGCCGCATGGTGCGACATTCACCACTGCACCTATTTCAGCGAGGGCGGGCGAACCGATCGCGATAATGGCGCGCTCGTCTGCGGCTTCCACCACGAGCTGATCCACCATGCCGGGTGGCGCGTGCAGGTCGCGTCCGACGGTGTCCCCGAAGTCACGCCCCCACCGTATATCGACCCCCAGCAGAAGCCGATGCGCAACCCGTACCACCGAAGACCGTGACCGGTGCGGCGTCGCCCAGAGGCGACGCCGCACCACGCATCCCGCAACGTCCGACGAACATGGACGATCCGTGTGCGCCAACGGCGCATGGCCGGTCGGCACGACATCGCCTAACCAGAATCACGATCGTATTCCGGGATCGCGGACGGGCACGGGCATATGGGAGCCGGCCGGCACCCGCGAACCAGCGCACCGGCAGACAGCCCATGCCCAACGGTGGGGCGCGCAGGACGGGCACAAGCGCGAAAGAATGACGCGGTGAGCGAATCGGGCACGGCCGCATATGGCCGATGTACGGGACTGCCGTCCATGGTCAGAATGGCGGCCGAAATGGCTAGCACGGCCGGATTCGCGTACTCCTGCCGCCCCGAACAGGGTGAACTGCTCCGGCTGCTGGCACGGGGCGCTGGTCCGGCTGTTATCGGCGAAACCGGGACCGGATTCGGCGTCGGTCTGGCATGGCTCGCGGCGGGTGCTGATCCACGCTCGAAGTTGATCAGTATCGAGCGCGATCCGGATCGCGCAGCGGCCGCCGCCAGCGTCTTGAACGCAGGTCCGCCAAACTGGGCAATACGCGCGTCCAGCGCCGGGCCAGGTCCCGACGATCGGTCCCCCATGGTCGGCACCGGTCGGTCCGGCCGTGTCGGGCAGGCCACGTTCATCGACCGGGACGACGAGGATCGATGCCGCCGAGACCGCGCCAACCAGGACCGCGCCAACCAGGACCGCGCCAACCAGGACCGCGCCAACCAGGACCGAGACGACGAGGACCGAGACGACGAGGACCGCGCCAACCAGGACCGAGCCAGCATCGACGTCCTCGTCGGCGACTGGCGCGAACTACGTTCCTTCGGGCCTTTCGATCTGCTCGTTCTTGATGGCGGCGGGCACGGCAAGAACGGCAGCCAACCAGCAGATCCGGCAGCCTGGTTACGACCCGGCGGCCTCCTCGTCGTCGACGATTTCACACCATCGGCCGCGTGGCCGCCGTTGCACAACGGCGAGGTTGATAGGTGCCGGCTGCATTGGCTCAATCATCCCCGGCTGCGCGCGACGCAGATCAACGTCGCTCCGGACGCGACAACCGTTGTCGGTACCTATACCGGGTAGACCGCAGATATCAGACAGTTTCCCATGCCCAGCTACGTACTGCGGCGAATCGTCATCCGTGCCGCGCGCGGCAGGCGAACGAAGTGGACGCTCATGGTTGTCATCCGGCGTCTCGGACAGCCATGAGCGTCCACTTTCCGCAAAGGCGTTTCTCGCGCCGGCCTGCAATGCCGCGCGCACGCCCCTCGATCCGGAGGCGATGGACCGCTCGTCGCCGCAGGCACGGTGGACCACCGCGGTCCGGCTGCCGAGCCGGGGTCCAGCGATCACGCCGCCGGGCCAGCGCGTTCTCACCAACCAGGCCCAGGATCACCGACCACCCGCGTATCGGTTGCGGGATCACCAGCGTCGCGAGCGGGTCGCCATACGGATCGCGGTACTCGGTCAGCGTCAGATCAGTTGGTCCGCGCGCCCAGGAACCTCCCCGGGGCTCATTGACGCAGCAACCCATCAACCGGCACGGGTTCGACATGCCCGTCAGCCGGCAACTGCCGGGCCAGGCGCAGCCCGACCTCGATGATCACCGCGCGTTCCAGCTCTGGTACCTCGGACGCCGGTACCCACGCCGCCATATCGGTGGAGCCGGCGACTTCGTGACGCAGGTCGCCCCCGACAATGTCAACGGCGTAGTACACGCCGACGTGGTGCATATCGACCGAAGTCAGGCCGGAGCGAAGCCGGTGGCTGCGCGCGTCGACGCCGAGCAGTTGGCGGACCACCACCTCGTACCCGGTCTCCTCGGCGAACTCGCGGATCACCGCCTGGTACGGGTCCTCCCCGTGCTCGACCCCGCCGCCCGGCAGGGTCCAGTGGCGGCGCGTGCCGTCACGAGAGATGAACCGGGCCAGCAAGATCTCCGATGCGCCCTCGCCCACCACGTCCCGGACACACACTCCGTAGGCGGCGAGCCGGGTACGCCGTCTATCGGTCATACGGTGCGGCCATCCGGCCCTGCGCCACCGCCCGTCGGCGGAGCACCGCCATCGGCTGGCGCGTTGCCCTCGGCCGGGGCGCGGCCAGATGGAGTGGCCGGTCCGCCCACCGGCGGCGCCGCGCCGGCAGCATCCGCGTGCCCGGGAATCCCTGCGTGCCCGGGAATCCCTACGTGCCCGGGGATCCCTGCCTGCCCGGGACTCTCTGCGTGGCCACGATGCGCCGCCTCAGTTGTATGCGCGTGCCCCGGAAGATGAGAATGGCCCAGATGGTGCACATGCCCAGGATGGTGCGCGTGCCCTGGAATATGCGTGTGTCCCGCAGTATGCGCCGCCCCAGCAACGCCCGCCGGCGCGGAACCATTCGCGGGTCCAGCATCGTCACCGGGCGTCGACGGAGACGGTACCGACACCGGCGATGCGGACCCGGACTGCGGTGACCCGGACTGCGGCGACTCGGTTTGCACTGGCCGGGACTGCGCCGCTGGCGGGGACAACCCCGCTGCCTGCTGCTCGGCAGCTCGAGCCGCCGCCCGCTCGCTCGCGCTGCGCAGCATGCAGAACTCATTGCCCTCCGGATCGGCCAGGACCACCCATCCCTGCCCGTCCTGCTCGCGACGATCGGCGACGATGGTCGCTCCGAGACTGATTAGACGCTCGACATCCAGGTCCCGAGCCGTGTCTGGGCTCAGGCACACGTGCATCCGGTTCTTCACCAGCTTCGGCTCCGGAACTTCCTGGAAGTAGAGGTTGGGACCCTCGGGCAGCTCGACCCAGGTCTCGTCATCGTCCGGGTCGAGTTCCTCGTCGAGTGGCATCTGCATCACCGCGCTCCAGAACGAAGCCATGGCGTACGCGTCGGCACAGTCGAAAACGACGTTGAACAGCTTCGGCATGTCGCGGGATAGTACTCCCCCATCGCCATCGAGGGGATGATTTCCGCGACCAGCGAAGCCGCTCCAACCAGGCGGTCTCGCGCTGGTCGCGGCCGTCGGCCGACCCGTAGGGTGTACGGAGTTGGCCCACGCGACGCGCGGACGAGCCAGCGGATGCCGGGTGCCGGAACTCGAAGTGCCGGAACCCAGAATGCCGGAACCCAGATTCCGGGGGCCATGATTCCCAGATCACGGCTCCGGACTCCGGGAAGCGACCGGGCAACCCGGAAGCTAGGGCACCCTGGAGCGGACCCGGGCAACCCGGAAACGAGGGCTACCTGGGAAGGGACCGGGGCAACCCGGAGGCGACCAGACCGACGGCAGACCCGCGCCCCGAGCGCGCCGCGCGGACGACTACGGAGGATCCCGAATGACCACCCCGGCGACGGTCGCCCGACCGTCGATCTTGACAGTCGACGACGACCCCGGTGTATCCCGGGCAGTGGCCCGCGACCTGCGTCGGCAGTACGGCGAGGAGTACCGGATCGTCCGCGCCGAAAGCGGTGAACAAGCCCTCGATGCGCTGCGCGAGATGAAGTTGCGCGGCGACGCGGTGGCGATCCTGCTAGCCGATTACCGCATGCCACACATGAGCGGCCTGGAGTTCCTCGAAGCCGCGATGGACCTTCATCCGGCAGCTCGCCGGGTGCTGCTGACCGCGTACGCCGACACCGGCGCGGCGATCGACGCGATCAACGTCGTCGACCTCGACTACTACCTGCTCAAGCCGTGGGACCCGCCGGAGGAGAAGCTGTATCCGGTGATCGACGCTCAGCTGGACGCATGGCGCGCCTCGGACTACCGGCCGGTCAAGGAGACCAAGGTGGTCGGTCACCGCTGGTCGGCGCGATCCTCCGAGGTACGAGAGTTCCTGGCACGCAATCAGGTGCCGTACCACTGGTACTCGTCGCAGACGCCGGAGGGCCGGCGCCTGCTGGACGCCGCCGGCGCCGATCCGCAGGCGCTGCCCCTGGTGGTCACGCCGGACGGCACCGCTCTGGCCGCGCCCAGCGACAGCGCCCTGGCCGAGCGGGTGGGCCTCGCGACCACCCCCGCGAAGGACTTCTACGACCTGATCGTCATCGGCGGCGGTCCGGCCGGGCTGGGCTCGGCGGTGTACGGGGCGTCCGAAGGTCTGCGCACCGTACTGATCGAGCGGACCGCCACCGGCGGGCAGGCCGGCCAGAGCTCCCGGATCGAGAACTACCTCGGCTTCCCGGACGGCGTGTCGGGCGCGCAGCTGACCGAGCGCGCCCGCCGCCAAGCGGTCAAGTTCGGCGCCGAGCTCATCACCACCCGTGACGTGGTGGCCCTTGAGGTGAACGGATCGGCGCGGACGGTGCGGTTCGCAGACGGCGCCTCGGTGGACGCCCACACCGTCATCCTGGCGACCGGCGTCTCATACCGGCGCCTGGACGCCGCGCACCTGGACGTCTTCACCGGCCGCGGCGTGTACTACGGCTCCGCCCTGACCGAGGCGCCCAACTGCGCCTCGCAGGACGTCTACATCGTCGGCGGCGCCAATTCGGCCGGGCAGTCGGCGGTGTACCTGTCCCGTAATGCGCGGAGTCGGTGACCCTGCTGGTCGCGGGGCAAGTCGCTGCAGGACTCGATGTCCTACTACCTGATCCAGCAGATCGCGCAGCATTCCGAACATCAAGGTCCGTACGCAAACGGTGGTGCTCGAGGCGCACGGCGACGACCATCTCGAACGTCTCACGCTCCGCGACCAGGCGACCGGGAGCACCGAACGCGTCGACGCGGGGTGGCTGTTCGTGTTCATCGGCGCCGCGCCGCTGACCGACTGGCTTGACGGCGTGGTCTCCGCGAGACGCGCGCGGCTTCGTCCTCGCCGGGCCCGACCTGAGCGCGGACGGGTCGGCGCCGGCCGGATGGACGCTCGATCGGGTGCCGTACCACCTGGAGACCAGCGTCCCGGGCGTATTCGTGGCCGGCGACGCCCGCGCGGAGTCAGCGAAGCGGGTGGCCTCCGCGGTCGGCGAGGGAGCGATGGCGGTGATGCTCGTGCACCGATACCTGGAAGGCCTTTAGCGCCGCGTAGAGGGGCGTTACCCCCTGGATTGGCGGGCCTCCCGAATGGGTCTCCCCCGCGACTTCCGGAGGCAGCGCGAACCCCGAGCCCGGACGATCCGGAAAGACGGCACTTCTCGAAGGGTTGTGACCATATGACCGACACCCAGGACGGACTGTCCACGCGGGCCACCGGCGCGGGCGACGCCGAATCGGCGATCATCGTCGAAACGCTGCCGTGCGACATCAACGAGCTCAGAACGCTGTTCCTGTTCGAGAAGCTAAACGATGAGCAGCTGCGATGGCTGTGCGAGCACGGCACGGTTCAGCATCTGAAACCCGGCGTGATCTTCCGTGAAGGGGATCCGGCGACCTGCTTCTACGTGATGCTGGACGGTTCGCTCACCCTGTCCCGCCGGGTCGGCGCCGACGACGTCGAGATCAGCCGGACCAGCCAGGTCGGGGTATACACCGGCGCCTGGTCGGCCTACCTCGGCGACCGGGTACCGCAGACCTACAACGCCACCTGCCGTGCGCTGACCGACAGCAGGTTCTACGTCCTCGACGCGGACGACTTCGCCACGTTGATGGCCGAGTGGTTCCCGATGGCGGTACACCTGCTGGAAGGTCTGTTCTTCGGTAACCAGAGCCGGCAGCGGGCAATCAGCCAGCGAGAGCGGCTGCTGGCGCTGGGGTCGCTCTCGGCCGGGCTGACCCACGAGCTGAACAACCCGGCGGCCGCCTCGGTACGGGCCACCTCGCTGCTCCGCGAGCGTGTCGCCGGTATGCGCCACAAGCTGGCGCTGATCGCCGGTGGGTCGTACGACCGCAAGACGCTCGAGACGTTGATCCGGCTTCAGGAAGCGGCGGTGGAGCGAGTGGCGAAGGCTCCGGCGCTCAGCCCGCTTGAGGCCTCCGACCGGGAGGACCAGCTAAGCGATTGGTTCGACGCTCACAACGTCGCTGGAGGTTACGAGATCGCTCCGACCTTCGTGCAAGCCGGCATGGACATCGAGTGGCTGGATGAGCTGGCCGCGACGGTGGACAGCAGCACCATCGAAGCCGCCGTGCGCTGGCTCACCTACACGTTGGAGACCGAGATGCTGATGGACGAGATCGAGGACTCGACCAACCGCATCTCCAACCTGGTGACGGCCGTGAAGCAGTACTCCCAGATGGACCGGGCGCCGTTCGCCGTCGTCGACGTACACGAGCTACTGGACAGCACACTGATCATGCTCAACCGCAAGATCGGCAAGCACATCGACGTGGTCAAGGAGTACGACCGATCGCTACCACACGTGCCGGTTTACGCGGCCGAGCTCAACCAGGTCTGGACCAACCTGATCGACAATGCGGTGCAGGCCATGGACGGTCGCGGCACGCTGACCATCCGGACCCGCCGGATCGATGACTCGCTTGAGGTCCAGATCAGCGACACCGGTCCCGGCATCGACGAGTCGATCAAGCCACGTATCTTCGAACCGTTCTTCACCACCAAGCCGGTTGGCGAGGGTACCGGACTCGGGCTGGACATTTCCTGGCGAATCGTGGTTGACAAGCATCACGGGGATCTGTCGGTCGAATCGGCGCCCGGTGACACCCGGTTCGTGGTACGCCTTCCATTGGCCGGCCCCAACGTCGCGGTTCCGGACGATCGGGGTGGGGCTCCTGCAGCCACCAACGAGGAGCGTTGATCGTGACCGAACCCAACTCCTTGTCGATCGACCCGGCGGTTCCACCCAGCGGCACCGGATGCATGGAGTGCGACCAGAGCGGCGGCTGGTGGGTACATCTCCGCCGGTGCGCCCAGTGCGGTCATGTGGGCTGCTGCGATACATCACCGTCGCAGCACGCTCACGCCCACTACGCCGCGACCGGGCACCCGGTCGTCCAGAGTTTCGAGCCGGGCGAGAGCTGGTTCTGGAACTACGCCACAGACGACTTCCTCGACGGTCCGCGACTGGCCGCGCCTCACCACCATCCGCTCGATCAGCCGACGCCCGGTCCGTCCGGCCGGGTTCCAGCCGACTGGCGCCAGCACATCCACTGACGTGGCCGGGTCATCGGCCGGCGTGGCCGGCCCGTCCAAAGGGCCGCCGACGGCTTCGGCCCGGATCGCCCGGTGGCGCGCCCAGCTCAGCCGCGACCTCCACTCGTACGCGGCGCGCAAGGCGGCTCGTGCCGCCATCGTGGTGCCAGCCGCGTTCGCCATCGGATCGCAGCTCATCGGGGGTGCGCAGCTGGCCGTGTTCACCGCGTTCGGTTCGTTCGCGCTGCTGCTGTTCGTCGACTTCCCGGGCACCCGGGGCGCGCGCACGTCGGCGTACACGTTCCTGGCGATTACCGGGGCTGCGCTGATCGTCGCGGGATCGGTGCTCGCTCACCCGGACTGGCTGGCGGTCGTCTCGATGGCGGTGGTCACCTTCCTGGTCTTGTTCGCCGGCGTGATCAGCTCGACCATCGCGGGCGCCGGCCGGGCAGCGCTGCTGACCTTCATCCTTCCGGTGATGCTTCCCGGCACCACCGCCGACATCCCAGACCGGTTGGCAGGCTGGGCAATAGCCTGCGCGATCGCTATCCCGGCGGCGCTGTTCATCTGGCCGCCGCAGGAACAGAACCGGTTGCGGATGCAGGCCGCGGCAACCTGTGACGCTCTCGGCCGGATGCTGGAACTGCGGCCGGACCCGGCCGGCGGCGATCCGCTGGTCAGCATGTGGCGATCGGTCAAGCAACTGCGGGCGGCGTTCCGCGCCTCGGCCGTACGTCCGATCGCGCTGAGCACCGGCAGCCGTCTGCTCGTCCGCCTAGTTGACGAGCTGGAGTGGCTGTCGACGACGGTCGCCAACGCCTGCGCCGACGCGCCGGAGAGCTGGCCGACCCAAGGCCGGCGGTTGCGGACGGTGGCCGCGGAGGCCTTGCACACCAGCGCCGACGTGCTCGGCCACCGTGGGGACCGGCCCCAGCCTGACGAGTGCGAGGCGCTGGCCCGCGGCATCACCAGCTTGGATCAGGCGCGCCGGGCGGTCGCGGCCGAGACGTTGTACGAGTTGCAGCACGCGACCGAGGGCGGCACCACGGCCGGGCTCGGGACCCTGGTGGCCGACCAGGGCGAGGTCGGTGGCGGCGAATTCGATCGCCCGCTGTACGCGGCACACGAACTCGGCTATGTCGTCGGGCTGACCGCCCGTACCATCTCGGCGATCGCGGCGGCCGATTCGCGCTCCTGGCTGGACCGCCTGGCCGGCCGGCGTCCCAGGGCCATGAACCTTGGCCCCGACGCGGACCTCGACCTGCGTGAGGCCGCGACCGCCGAGCGGCTTGCGGCCAGCCATCTTGACCGGCATTCAGTGTGGTTCCAGAACAGTGTCCGGGGTGCCGCCGGGCTGGCGGCGGCCGTACTGGTGGCCCGGCTGACCGAGCAGCAGGAGGGGTTCTGGATCGTTCTGGGCGCCCTGTCCGTGCTCCGCTCGAACGCCTTGTCAACATCCGCGACGGCCTGGCGGGCGCTGTGGGGAACGGTGATCGGGTTCGCCATAGGCGGCCTGCTGGTCGGCTTGATCGGCACCAGCCCGACGGTGCTCTGGCCGCTGCTGCCGTTGGCGGTTTTCGCGGCCGGGTTCGCGCCGGATCTGATCTCGTTCGCCGCTGGGCAGGCCGCGTTCACGGTCGCGGTAATCATCCTGTTCAACATCATCGCGCCGCAGGGGTGGCGGATCGGCATCCTGCGCGTCGAAGACGTGGCGTTGGGCTGCCTCGCCAGCCTGATCGCCGGCGCCCTGTTCTGGCCAAGGGGCGCGAGCGCGGCGCTGGGCCGCGTGCTCGGGGAGTCATTCCACACCGGCGCCGACACGCTGGCGCAGGCGGTCGACTTCCTTACCGGACGCCGTGCTAACGAGCCGGACGGGCCGGACGCGGCGGTCGGTTCGACGGTACGGGTGGACGACGCGTTCCGGCAGTATCTGGCCGAGCGCGGCGCCAAGAACGTGCCGCTGGAAAGCATCACCGCCCTGGCCAACGGCGCCACCCGGCTGCGGCTGGCCGGCGCGGCGGTCCACGGCCTCGCGATGAAGGGGCAGGCCGGCGCCGGTCTGGACGGGCCGGTAGACCTGCTCCGCCACCGTGCCCGGGAGGTCACCTCGTGGTACCGGGACCTCGGCAACGCGCTGACCAACGAAGGCATCGAAGTTCCCATGTGGTCGTCGGCCCGAGTGCCCCAGGCCTCATTCGTCGACGTGGTGATACCCGCCGTCGACAAGGGCCGCGACGCCCAGCGGGCGACCCGGGCCGAGCGGCTGCTCTGGGCCGGGCAATACATCGGCGACATCAACCGGCTGCGCGGCGACCTGGTCGATCCGGCACACCAGGTGCGCACGGTGCTCGATCGGCCCTGGTGGCGGCGCTGAGCCGGCGTGAGCTGGAGCCGGCGTGAGCTGGAGCCGGCGTGAGCTGGAGCCGGCGTGAGCTCGAGGCTGCGTGAGCTCGAGGCGGCGTGAGTTCGAGGCGGCGTGCGCCAAAGCCGGTGCGTCGAGTTTCAGAGCCGGTGCGTCGAGAAGATCACGGTCGGGTGCCTGCCACCGTGCCGTATCCCGAGATTCAGCATGCCGGCGCGAGCCGCGACCGCCAGCGACGGCTGATTGTCCGGGTGAATGCGCGCCACCACCGGCACGCCCGGCAGGTCCTTCTCGGCCAGGCCGATCGAGAACCGGGCCAGTTCGGTGGCGTAGCCGCGGCCCCAGACGGCTGGGTCGAACCGGTAATACAGGTTGAGGACCGCACGCCCACCGAGGTCGAGCCGGCGCAGCCCGCCCGCGCCGATCACCGCGTCGGTCTCCAGCAGCCGGACCACCCAGTAGCCAAAGCCGTCGGTCTCCCATTGATCGCCGATGACGTCGAGCAATTCCCGGGTCCGCTCCACCGTCTCGTGCGGACCACCCATGTTGTAGCCATGGGTGCGCGGATCGGCGTGGATCGCGTGCACCGGCTCCAGATCCGCGGCCGACGGCCGCCGCAGGCTCATCCTTTCGGTGCGGATTCCGTGCCACGTAGATCGTGTCATGCCACCCCTGCCCGGCGAGCCGGCGCCCGGACCTGCCTCCCGGCATCCAGGATGCGCCGAGCCGGTCGATCCGCGTACCGCACGCCGCTCGTACGCTGGAGATTGTGACTGTTGTCCAGATTCCGGGATCAAAATCGATCACGGCGCGGGCGCTGTTCCTCGCCGCCGCCGCCAGCGGAACCAGCATCCTGCGGCACCCGCTGCGATCGGATGATTCCGAAGGTTTCACCGAGGGGCTGCGGGCCCTCGGCTACCGCATCGACCAGGAACCGGATCACTGGACGATAGAGGGACGGCCTTCCGGCCCGGCGGTGCCGGAGGCCAGCGTGTACTGCCGCGATGGCGCCACCACCGCACGGTTTCTGCCGGCCCTCGCGGCGGCCGGGACCGGGGTGTTTCACTTCGACGCGTCGGCACAGATGCGGCGCCGGCCGCTGGGACCGCTGACCAACGCACTGCGCGAGCTCGGCGTCGATCTGACCCACGAAGGTGAGGACGGTTATCACCCGCTCACCGTACGCGCGCATGGCATCTCGGGTGGACCGGTGGCATTGGACGCCGGCCTGTCCTCCCAGTTCCTGACCGCCCTGCTGCTGGTCGGGCCGCTGACCGAGCGCGGCTTGCAGATCACCATCACCGACCTGGTGTCGGCGCCGTACGTGGAGATAACGCTGGCGATGATGCGCCGCTTCGGTGTCGACGTGCTCCGCGACGGCGCCACGTTCCTGGTGCCGCCGATCGGATACCGGGGCACCGACTACCTGATCGAGCCGGACGCGTCGACCGCCAGCTACTTCCTGGCGGCGGCCGCGCTCACCGGGCGGACGGTGACGATTCCCGGGCTCGGTACCCAGTCCATGCAGGGCGATCTGCGCTTCGCCGACGTGCTGAGCCGCATGGGAGCCGACGTCGAGCTGACCAACGGTTCGATCACCGTTAGCGGTACCGGCAAGCTCCACGGCCTTACGGTGGCCATGCGCGACATCTCCGACACGGTACCGACCCTCGCCGCCATCGCCCCGTTCGCGGACGCCCCGGTACGCATCGAAGATGTGTACAACATCCGGGTCAAGGAATCCGACCGGCTGGAGGCGTGCGCGACCAACCTGCGCCGTCTCGGCGTCGACGTACAGACCGGACGCGACTGGCTGGAGATCCAGCCCGGTGAGCCCAGGGCCGCCCGGATCGAGACTCATGGCGACCATCGCATCGCCATGTCGTTCAGCGTGACCGGCCTGCGCACGCCCGGGATCACGCTCGACGATCCGGGATGCGTGCGGAAGACCTTCCCCGAGTTCCATCACGCACTCGACGAAATCAAGCGGGACTGGGCACTCGCCTGATCCGCGAATCCCGCGGACGAGCTGCGCCGCCGGGCACGCATCACGACGTGGCCCTCGTGACGCAAGAAACCGACGCAGAGCGTCCTGAACGCGCAACGATCAGCCGGTTGTGAGCAAGAAAAGCGGCTGTTTGATTCGCGAAACCGCCTCTAGGGTCGTAACGTCACCGACGCTGGAGGTCCCGCATGAGCCGGCAGTACCTAATGTGCCCACCCACGCATTTCACCGTCGAGTACGCGATCAATCCGTGGATGAACCCGGACACGCCGATCAACCGCGACCAGGCGGTCGCACAGTGGGAGGACCTGGCCGCCGCACACCGGAGCCTCGGCCACTCGGTCGAGCTGATCGAGCCGGTGCCCGGGCTTCCGGACATGGTGTTCGCCGCTAACGGCGGCACCGTCATCGACGGCATCGCACTCGGGGCCGAGTTCACCCATGCCGAACGCGCCGATGAGGGTCCGGCGTACCTGGACTGGTTTGCCACGGCCGGCTTCCGGGCGGTGCAGCCGAAGGCGATCAATGAAGGCGAGGGCGACCTGCTACTGACCGCCGGGTATCTCCTGGCCGGAACCGGCTTCCGCACCGCTACCGCGGCTCATGACGAGGCTCAGGAACTGTTCGGCCGCCCGGTGATCACCCTGCACCTCGTCGATCCCCGCTTCTACCACCTGGATACGGCGCTGTGCGTGCTGCACCGTGACCCGGCCGACACCCGGCCACAAATCGCCTACCTGCCCGAGGCGTTCTCCGACGGCAGCCGCCGCGTGCTGGAACGGCTGTTTCCGAACGCGATCCGGGCGGCGATCGCCGATGCCCGGGTGCTCGGTCTCAACGCGGTCAGCGACGGCACCCACGTCGTGATGCCGGTGCAGGCCGGCGGCCTCGCCGCGCGGCTTCGCGAGGCAGGCTTCACCCCGGTGCCGGTCGACCTCTCCGAATTGTTGTTGGCCGGCGGCGGGCCGAAGTGCTGCACGCTGGAGTTGCGCCGATAGCGCCGGCACGGTCCGCTGCCCGCTTCCCCAATGTGCTACCCACCGGTAACCGGCTCCGGCCCGGGACCGATATGGTGGCAGGCAACCGCGACGGAGGGGCCCGCCATGCATGTCGACGCCATGTCCAAGATCTCCGCCAGCCCGCTGGAGGCGGAGGCAGCCGCGGCGGCCGCGGAAGCCGCCGGCTACGACGGGTTCGGGGTTCCCGAGACGAAGCACGACGTGTTCCCGGCGTTGACCCTGGCGGCCCGCGCTACCAGCCGGATCGACCTACAGTCGGCGATCGCGGTGGCGTTCGCCCGCAATCCGATGACGGTGGCCTACTGCGCCAACGACGTACAGCTCATCTCCGGTGGACGGTTCCAGCTCGGTCTCGGCTCGCAGGTGAAGCCACACATCGAGCGGCGGTTCGCCATGCCGTGGGGCGCTCCCGCGGCCCGGATGGAGGATTTCGTCGCTGCGGTACGCGCGATCTGGACCGCCTGGTCGACCGGTGGCCGGTTGATGTACAAGGGACGGTTCTACCAGCACACGTTGATGACCGAATTTTTCAACCCCGGGCCGAACCCGCACGGCAACCCGCCGATCTGGCTGGCCGCGGTCGGCGAGCGGATGAGCGCGGTGGCCGGGCGGGTCGCCGACGGGCTCATCTGCCACAGCTTCACCACCGAGGCGTACCTGCGGGAGCGCACCATCCCAGCGGTACGGTCCGCTCGCGGGTCGATGGATGGATTCACCATCGGCCTGGCTTCATTCGTCGTGCTGGGTGACGATGAGGCACAGCGTGCCAAGGCCACCGAAGCCATCCGCGGGCAGATCGCGTTCTACGGTTCCACCCCCTCATACCTGCCCGTGCTGGAGTTGCACGGCTGGGGGGACCTGCACGTCAAGCTCAACCAACTGGCCCGCCAGCAGGCCTGGGCCGAGATGGGGGCGCTCATCACCGACGACGTGCTGGACGCGTTCGCGGTCGCTGGCAACGCCGAGCAGGTGGCAGCTCAGATCAAGCATCGGTTCGGCGACGCCGTCGATCGCATCTCGCTCTACACGCCCTACCGTGTTCCGGCCGCGCAGCTCAACGACGTCGCCGCCCGCCTGCGGGACAGCCCGCCGCAATAGTGACGGCTGCCCAGTCGTGACGGCGGCCCGATCGTGACCGGCCCGCGATCCTACTGACTTCCGCGCTTGCGACGAGGGCGACGGCTGGTCGCCCTCGTCCGGTCAGTTCTCCCAGCTCCACGGATCGTCGGTGACCCGGGCGCCGGCCGCCCGCAGTTCGGCGTCCACATCGGAACTGATCGACTCGGCCGGCCGGTCGTCATCGTAGGTGGCATGTGCCCCGGTCACGACGGTGACCAGGTGGCCGCGGTTGAGCGCTGCCAGCGCCGTCACCCGGACACAGTGCTCGCTGCGCATTCCGGCAATAATCAGCCGATCCCCAGGATCGATGAGCTCGGCGAGATCCGACCCGGCGAACGCATCCGGCTCGGTCTTGTCGATAACCGCTTCGTCCCCGGCGGGCTGGTGCACCAGATGCCAGCCATCGCTGCCGGGCGCGTCGGGTTCGCCGTCACCGCCGTTGTTGCGGATGTGGATGACGTCCATTCCGGCACCGCGCGCGTCTTCGAGCAACTCGCCCAGTCGAGTTCCGACCTTCTCCGCTGCTGGCACCGGCCGCGGGGGAAGCAGCGTACGGCGCTGGACATCGATCATGAGTAGGACGGTGCGGGGCACTTCACTTCTGGGTACGCCGCTGTCGGCCAGAACGTCGCGCTCTTCCGTGACGAGGCCCGTCCGGACATCACTCACCTGGAATCCACTCACCTGGAATCCACTTGCTTGGAGATCGCTTGTCTTCGGCAGATCACGTGCAGGCACATCCGCGACCATAACCACGGGCTCTGACAATTCGCCGCCGAATAACGGCTGGAGCACCGCCGGTCTGTCACAGGTCACATCTGTCGTGGATCACATCTGTCGTAGATCAACCCAAGCGTAAAATCACGCCCGGGCGGTTGAACCGGCGCGGATCATGACGCCGCACGAATTGGCGCTCGGAGTGCGCCGCCGGAACACGCGGGCCCCGTCGGGCCACGCCCCCGGAACACGCGGGCCTGTCGGGCCAAGCCCCCGGAGCACGCGGGCCCGTCGGGCCGAGCCTCCGGCAACCACGCTGAGATGCCGGTCCGGGATCATGGCGCAGACCGGCCGGGTACGCTGACGACGTGCGGCCTGTCGCCTCAATCCGCACCGCTGAGCGCGCCACGGCGACCGCACCGGCGGTGGCGTACGCGTACGCAGCGATCGTCGCCAGTACCGCCGGCGCTGCCCTGGTGACCGTCGGGGTCTCGGCGCTGGACCGCCCGTGGGTCTTCGGCTACATCAGCGAGGCTGGCGCGGCGAGTTCCGCGCAGCATAACCTGTACCGGACCGGCATCGCGCTGCTGGCCATCTCGATCGGCCTGCTCGCCGTGGTCGTCGGTTCACCTGGGCGCTCAGCCGCTCCCGCGGTCCATGCCTTCCCGAGCGCGGGCGCTGCCGGACCTCGCCGCGGCCACCGAATGAGCCTCGACCGCGCACCGCTCGGCACCGGACGATCGGGCACCCGGCGGCCCGGCGCCCGGGGGTCGGCATGGTGGCCGCGCTGGATCCCGGGGGCGGCCACGTTGCTCGCCGCGGGCGCCGTGCTCGGCGCCATCTCCAGCCGGGTTTCGTGCAGCACGGGCTGCCCGCTGCCGCCGTACCAGCCGACTACGACGCAGGATGTGGTCCACGCCGTCGCCAGCGTGGGAGCCGTCGGACTGGCCACGCTGGCGATGCTCAGCATCGCTGTCACGTACCCGCCGGGCGGCCTGCGCACCGTTTGCCGGTTCGGGGTCGCGATTTGTCTTCCCCCGCTGGTCTTCCTGGCAGCGGCGATCGGCATAGCCGGCCGGGGCACGGTTACCGGCATCGCCGAACGAGCCAGCCTGCTCCTGGTACTGGCATGGGTGATCGCGGTGGCCGGAACCACCGTCGCGGCGGCCCGGACGACCGGCGGATAACCGCCGTCGAGACCTCGTTCAGCCGGTGGTTTCGTCCGGAGCCTGCACCTCGGGGGTGATACCCGTGGTAGCGCCGCCGTCAACAACGAACTCCGAGCCGGTCGAGAAGGTCGCCTCGGTGACGATGAACCGCACCAGGCGAGCCACCTCTTCCGGCTCGCCGAAGCGACGGATCGGCTGGCTGGCGATGACGGAGTCGTCCATCCCCGCGGTCATCGGTGTGCGGATCGGTCCGGGATGAACCGAGCAGACCCGGATCGCATCGCCGGCAAGCTCCAGGGCGGCGCTCTTGGTCAGCCCGCGCAGCCCCCACTTGCTCGCCGTGTACGCGCCCAGATTCGCGTAGCCCATCAAGCCCGCGGTTGACGACATGTTGACGACGCAGCCACCGCCGGCCCGCCTCAGGGACGGTATCGTCGCCTTCATGCCCAGCCAGGCACCGTAAAGGTTGACATCCAACACCCTGCGGAACTCGGCCGCCGACTGGCTGTCGATTGCCCCGAAGGCCACGATCCCAGCGTTGTTGACCAGCACCGATACCGGTCCGTACCGTCGCTCGGCCTCGGCGATCAGGCTCGCCCATTGATCTTCGCTGGTCACATCGAGGGGCATGAAGGCCGATCGTTCGCCCAACTGCTCCGCCAGTTCCTTGCCCTCGTCGAGGACATCGGCGATCATCACGTTGGCGCCGTCGGCGACGAACGCCGACGCGACGGCGGCGCCGATCCCGCGAGCCCCACCAGTGACGATTGCTGTCCGGTCCTTCAGGTCCATGGTCCAGCCCTCCCGCCCAACTCCTCCAACTGCCCCAATCGTTCAAGTGGGAGCGGCAGTGGCGCAGAGTCGACGTACCCCGGCATTCCGGGACCTGGGGCCTAAATACCACCGAACATCAATACCACCAAACACCGGCAACGGATTTCCGGTTCGTCGGCGCGGTGGCGTTGCTACGCGTTCATGCCGCACCACCATTCACGAACAGCACCTGGCCGTTGATCCGGCGACCAGCCGGCCCGGCGAGGAACGCCACCGTTCCGGCGATGTCATCCGGCGTTCCGAGCCGGCCCATCGGCGAGGAGGCGGCGATCCGGTCGATGAGTTCCTGGGGTTTGCCGTCGAGGAACAGCGGCATTCCGGTCGGTCCGGGAGCGACCGCGTTGACCGTGATATCGCGCCCGGTCAACTCGCGGGCGAGCACGAGCGTCATCACCTCCACCGCATCCTTGGACGCGGCGTACGGCAGCCGCGCCGAACTCTAGACGAGTAGTTCCGAATTCCGGTCAGTGGTCGTAGGCGATCAATGATCTGGTCATGGGTGCGCCGGTCTTGTTGTTGTGCCAGATTGCGGCGGCCATGGCCAGTAGACGCTGAGCGACACGCACGGCAACACCGGCGAAGGTCCGCCCGCCGTGTTCTTCCAGGTCGAGTTGGCCCTTGAGGGTGTCGTTGACCGACTCGATGAGCTGTCGGACCTTTTTGAGCATCGGTTCGCCGTAGCGGGCCTTCTCCTTCTTGCGTGAGGGGCGGAGCAGTTCGATGCCCTGCTCGGCCAGCTGTTGCTCGAACGCCCTGGACGCGAAGCCCTTATCGCTGATCAGCAGGATCCCCGGACGGTCGGCGACCACACCGGCCTCTACCTGCAGCATCGCCGCGAGGACCTCGCGCTCGCCAATCTTCGGGTTGGCCAGGGCCCACAGGATCGGCATCCCGGCCGGGATGCAGACCAGGTACAGCCGCAGGCCCCAGAAGAACCGCGAGTGTGAGGCGCAGTAGCCGTAGCCGGCCCATCCGGCCAGGTCCGAGCGTTGCACGGTGGGGCGGGACATGCCGCACGGCACCGGGGTGGAGTCGACGATCCAGCAGTTGTCGAACCAGAAGTCGCTGTCGCGGGCCAGGTCCCGGATGGCCTTCTTGATCAGCGGCAGCGCGGCGCGGAGCCGCTTGTTGTAACCCCGCCGCTGCGGCAGGTAAGGAAACATCCCGCGCAGGTGGATACGGGCGTAGCGGATCCAGTGCGCCTCCGAGCGGGCGCCGAGCAGGACCTGGGCCACGGCCAGGCACACCAGCTCGGAGTCGGTCAACAGCGGTGGCCCACCACGCCATCGAGGTGCCCGGATGGTGTCGTCGATCTTCACGTACAGTGCGGTCAAGAGGGTGTCGAGGTCTTGCGTCACAACATGATCATCGGCACCCTCCCTACATACCCAGACATCGACCCCTGACTTCGGAACTACTCGTCTGGTGAGCGCGCGCCGGGGGCTACCAGGCGCCGGCCTGGTCGGCAGCGACCGCGGCATCAGAGCGTATGTGCTCCGACCACTTCTCCTCGATCCGGGCAAACCGCCAGATGCCCAGTGCGACTGCCCAGGTCAGGATGAACAGGCCGACGATCACGTACCCGACGTAGTTCAGGTCGAGGCTGCCGAGCCAGGCCAGTGGGCCGTGCGTGATGTCCAGCTTGTCGGTGAGAATCGAGATCAGCTCGATCACGCCGATGATCAGGGCCACCGCGACCGACAGGCCGGTGATCGTGATGTTGTAGTAGACCTTCCGGACCGGCTTGGAGAAGGCCCAGCCGTACGCGAAGTTCATGAAGCAGCCGTCGACCGAGTCGAGCAACGACATGCCCGCCGCGAACAGCACCGGCAGTGTCAGGATCGCGTACCACGGAAGCGAGAACGCCGCCGCGCCGCCCGCTACGACCAGGAGCGACACCTCGGTCGCGGTGTCGAAGCCGAGTCCGAAAAGCAAGCCCAGCGGGTACATGTGCCAGGACTTCCGCACTGCCTTGGTGGCACCACCGAGAAGGCGGTTCATGAAGCCGCGCTTGTTGAGGTGCTCTTCGAGCTCGTCCTCACTGAACGTGCCCTGGCGCATCTGGCCGAACACTCGCAGGATGCCACGCAGGATCACTATGTTGATGATCGCGATCAGCATCAGGAACACGCCGGACACCAGGGTGCCGATCAGGCCGGTGGTCTGCTGTAGCGCTGACGAGTTGTTCTCGACCTGGCCGGCGAGGGCGCGGACGCCCATTGACAACAGGAAGCACAGCCCGAACACCACGCTGGAATGGCCGAGGGAAAACCAGAAGCCGACGGACACCGGCCGCTGGCCATCGGCCATCAGCTTGCGGGTGGTGTTGTCGATGGCGGCGATGTGGTCGGCGTCGAATGCGTGACGCATGCCCAGCGTGTAGGCGGTGATGCCAAGACCCACGCTGTAGACCAGCGCCTTGCCGCTGGCCGAGTCGGTTCCAAGCGCGTAGTGATGCGGAGCGATCAGCACGAACAGGCTGAAGAATCCGATCACATGAAGGAACGTGACGAACGCGATCATCCCGCCGATGCGCGTCCATTCTTGGCGGCTCAGGTTGCGGCGGGCCTTCGGCGATGGAGCAGCAGGGCCGGGTGAGACAGCCGGCCGAGGTGCGGCGGAGGCTTGAGGTGCGGCAGCGGGCCGGCATCCGACGGGCCGAGGTGCAACGGCAGTGGATGAGGTGCGGGTGGAGGCGGATTCGGCCATCACTCGTCCTATCGCTGAGGAGGGGGCGACCCGGTTCGGCGCCACCAACGATCTAACCGCACGAGCGTACTAATTGCAAAGTATTAGCAATAACAACACTCTGGCTAGCTAGGCGGTCCAAGTCACACCGGTGGGTCCTTCTTCTCTCGCGAGGAGAAACAAACGTACGATGACGGCCGTGATCGTCGTTGTCATGGGCGTAACCGGCTGCGGCAAGTCCACGGTCGGCAGCGAACTCGCCGCCGCCGAGCAGTGGCCCTTCGAAGACGGCGACGACCTTCACCCCGCCGCCAACAAGGCGAAGATGGCCGCCGGTCACCCGCTCACCGATGCCGACAGGTGGCCGTGGCTGCGTACCGTCCGGGCCCAGATCGACGCCTGGGCCTCGGCCGGCAGCGGCGGCGTGATCGCATGCTCGGCGCTCAAACGCGCCTACCGCGAGGTACTGGACCGCGATCAGCCACAGACCTGCTTCGTCTTCCTCGATGTCGCGGTGCCCGTGCTGCGGGCCCGGCTGGCCCGCCGGGTCGGCCACTTCATGCCGCCGACGTTGCTGGACAGCCAGCTCGCCACGCTGGAGCCTCCCGGGCCGGACGAACCGGCGATCACGATTCCGGTGACCACTGACACGTCGCCACGACAGACCGCGCTGTCCATCGTCGGACGGCTTTCCGACATGCACGCCCCCGATCCCACTCCGCCCGCCTGACCCGCGCCGACATGTCGCATCCACCCGGACACCAAGCAGAGGCACGTACGCGATCACGCTGGGCGCCGGCGCGTCAGCCGGCAGTCACCACGCAGCGCGAGGAACCGCGCCCATCGCCCAATCCCGGATAGGACCGTCATGCCCCTGACCAGCGAAACCGAGTCCGTCATCAATGCCAAGGTGGCGCAGCTCGATCTCGAGACCAAAGTCCGCCTGCTGAGCGGCCAGGACTTCTGGTCCCTGCCCGCCGCACCGCAAATCGGCCTGGCCTCGATCGTGGTATCGGACGGACCGGTGGGAGTCCGCGGCACCGGCTGGTCCACCGCGGACCCGTCGATCGCGTTGCCCAGCCCGACCGCGCTCGCCGCGACCTGGGACGTTGATCTGGCCCGCCAAGCCGGCCGGCTACTCGGTCAGGAATCCCGGCGCAAGGGAGTGCACGTCCTACTGGCGCCGACCGTGAACCTTCATCGCACCCCGCTTGGCGGCCGGCACTTCGAGGCGTACTCGGAAGACCCGCTGCTGACCGGGGCCATCGGCACGGCTTACGTGGCGGGTGTTCAGGACCACAGCGTGGGTGTGACGGTGAAACACTTCGTGGCCAACGATGCCGAGACCGAACGCTTCACGGTCGACAACGTCGTGGCCGAGCGGCCGCTCCGCGAGCTGTACCTGGCGCCGTTCGAGACGGTCATCGGCTCTGGGGCCTGGGGGGTCATGGCCGCGTACAACGGGGTCAACGGGTTGTCCATGACCGAACACGACGGCCTGCAGAACGGCGTCCTCAAGGGTGAGTGGGGATTCGACGGAGTGATCATGTCCGACTGGCTGGCCGCGACCAGCTGCGAGGCCACCGCGAACGGCGGCCTGGACGTGGTGATGCCGGCGATGAACAGCCCGTGGGGCGACCGGCTGGTCGAGGCCGTACGGTCCGGGCGCGTCGCCGAGGAGCTGATCGACGACAAGGTACGGCGGGTGCTACGCCTGGCAGCCCGTGTCGGCGCGCTGGACGGCGTCGAGCCCGCGGTGCCGGCCGACGCCCGGCCGGAGTCACTCGATGGGCGCGCCGTCGCCCGTGACCTGGCGGCCCGCTCGTTCGTGCTGGCCCGCAACGACGGCCTGCTCCCGCTGCCAGGCGGCGGTTCGGTGGCGCTGCTCGGCGCCCTGGCCAAGCACGCACGCGTACTGGGCGGCGGCAGCGCCACGGTGTTCCCGGACCGGGTGGTTTCCCCGCTGGAGGGGCTCACCGCGGCGCTGCCGGCCGGTACCGATCTGCGCTTCGCCACCGGCGCCGACCCGCGCACCAAGCTCCCGACCCTCGACACAGACGTGCGGGTGACGCTGCGCACCACCGGCGGCGACGTCGCCTACCAGGCCGAACTGCCCGAGGCCCAGATCAAATGGACGTCGGCCCCGGACGGCGTCGATACCGGCACCCTCGCGGTCGTCGAGCTGGCCTCACGAGTACGGGCGGAGACGACCGGAATCCACGAGATCGCCATTCGAGGTGTCGGTATGTTCACCCTGACCATCGACGGGCAAACGGCCTTCCACGACTTCGTCGCACCCGAGAACTCCGATCTCAGCCTGGTCTTCAGCGCGCCGCCGGAGCTGCGCTTCCCGGTCGAGCTGGCCGCCGGGCAGAGCATCGACGTGGTGCTGACCCAGCACGGCATGGTGACCGAACCGACGCTCATGGTCAGCCTCAGCCTGGCCCACGCCGAGCCGACGATCGGACCGGACGAGATGCTGGTGGAGGCCGAACGCGTGGCGGCCGCGGCGGACGTCGCGATCGTCGTGGTGGGCACCACCAACGAGGTCGAGTCGGAAGGCTTCGACCGCGTCGGCCTCGCCCTGCCCGGCCGGCAGGACGAGCTGGTGCGCCGGGTGGCGGCGGTGAACCCGCGCACCGTGGTGGTGGTCAACGCGGGTTCGCCGGTCGAGCTGCCGTGGGCCGACGAGGTCGCCGCCGTGCTGCTCACCTGGTTTCCGGGCCAGGAAGCCGGCCACGCGCTGGCGGACGTGCTGCTGGGCCTGGCCGAGCCGGGCGGCCGGATGCCGACGACCTGGCCGGTCCGGATGGCCGATTGCCCGGTTCTCGACACGACTCCGCATGACGGCGTCCTGGACTACACCGAAGGGCTGTTCATCGGGTACCGCGCCTGGGACCGGCATGCCATCGCGCCGCGCTTCGCGTTCGGTTCCGGCCTCGGGTACACCACCTGGGCCTACGAAGATCTCAAGGTCACCGGCGGTCCGGGGACGATGACCGCGACCGTGACGGTGCGCAACACCGGCGGCCGCGCCGGGCGCGAGGTGGTCCAGGTGTACGCCGGGCCGGAGCTGCCAGAACCCGATCGGCCACGGCGATGGCTGGCCGGATTCGCCGTGGTGTCGGCGGCACCGGGCGAGGCCGTCACGGTCGCGGTTCGGATCCCGGAGCGCGCGTTCCAGACCTGGCAGGGCGGGTGGAGTACGGCCGGCGGCCGGTACACCGTGTCGGCCGGTCACAGCATCGCCGATCAGCCACTGGCGGCATCGGCGACGGTGTAGGCACGCGAGCCGGAACAAGCGATCCACGATCCCGATGTGTGGACGCGGGTACCCAGACCTCGGGATCGTGGTGCACAGTAGGGATCGAGCGCAACGTCGGGCTCCTGCCACCGCACATAGCAAGTGATCGCATCGCCACCCCTGATGCGACACGGACCCGACGGAGCCGCATCGTGCTGTCAGCCACCCAGCTCGCCACTGCCCGCGTACGCCTGATCGACTTGTCCACCGCCCCGGCGGCCACACCGGTACTCGGTGAGCGCGCCCTCCAGGTTCCCATCGATCACCTGCCGGCCATACCGCCCTGCTGGCGTCCGGTGTACGGCGGCGAGGTCGCCACCGCCGCCCGCCGGTTCGGCGCCTTCATCACCCCGGACGGCGTCGGCATCGGGCTGCACTCAACGGCCGATGCGCAGCCGGAGCCGGCCGGGCACCTGATCGCACTGATGAACCTCGGCGGCCACCGGGTGGCGCTGCACGGCGATGAGTACCGGTTCGAAGCGCGATGGGCACGTGGCTGGCTCGCGCACCGGCTCACCGCTGAGCCGACGGCGCTCGGCGCGTTCATGGAGCTGGTGCTGAACCTCGCGTGGGGCTGAACCTCGCGTGGGGCTGAACCTCGCGTGGGGCTAAACCGGGCTTCAGCGTTGGCGGGACCGGCGACTCGCCGGTCCCGCCAACGTTCGATCAGCTAGCTCGGGTACTGGACCACGTAGCTGGTCCCGAACGACCCGACCTCTGGGGTGCCGACGTCGTTGATGGTGCGCTCGATGCCGCCGGAGCCGGACAGGAACACCGACACCATGTGGGTGAACACAACACCCGGCCGGTCCGGCACCTCGATGGCCCGGTCGGCGCGGATGTCCACGCCCTGGTTGAAGTAGCAGTAGACACCGAGCCCGTACGCCTGGTGCGAGGTGACCCAGGGCGCCACCTTGTAGGAGGCGTAACCGAGGCCGGTATGGCTGGTCCACGCCGCCTGGCTCGGCGGGTCGTACGGCATCTCACTCTGGTAGAAGATCGTGGTGCCGTGCTGGCCGTTCCAGACCGTCTGGTACTTCTGGTAGTGCTCGACGAACAGCCCGTAGGCGGTGACGTCGTCACCGTTGACCACCACGCCGTATTCGGCCGTGTTGGCGGTCCAGCCAACGCCGTTGCCGTGGTCGGCACGCCAGGCCCAGATGTCGTCGAGCAGCGTGTCGTCGCTGTTCACCACGAGGCTGGCGGTCGCCCGGCCCGCCCATGGCCCGCCGACCCGGAAGAACACGTCCTGCAGCGAGGTCGGGTCGGCGGCGTGGCCGCGGTGACTGAAGCCACTGCCCACGTCAACGAGGGCCCGGGAATTCTTCGGGCCGGCGTCGACGATCAGGCCGGAGACCCGAACGCCGTCGACATCCGCGATGCGGATCGCCGCCGTGCCGTTGTCCGGCGTCAGGCTCGGCATGCCGAGCCCCATGATGACCGTGTCCTTGCGCGTCACCATCAGCGGAGCGCGGAGGTGGTACACGCCCGGTGTGAAGATCAGGTTCTTGCCGAGCGCCAGTTCCAGGTTGAGCCGGCCGGCCGAGTCGCCCGGCTTGGCGATGTAGAACGTGCTGATCGACACCGATCTGCCCGGCTGGCCGTGGTCCCATGTGGTTCCCGAGGTGTTGTGCCGAAGCGCCGGCAGGAACACCCGGTAATTCCCGGCGTTGTCCACGTACAGGAACGGAGCCTCACGGGTGACCGGGCTGGTGGGCAGCACCGTGTATGGGTTGTTCGGGTAATCCGGTGCGGGCGTGGCACCGGTGACACCGGAGAACACCTGATTCCACACACCGTTCGTCCAGATGCCACCAAGGTCGCTGTCGCGCGTCAGCCATTGCTGCTGGGAGCCGTTGATGGTGATGCCGTCCACCTTGGAATCGGCGATGTACCCGCCACTGGAGTAGCCACCATTGCCCGGCTCCAGCCAGAGGATGCCCTTGATGTGTACCCGCCGCAGCGGTGCCGCCTGGGACACCGCCCACTGGTCCGACCAGTCGGTCGGCGTTATCGACAGGTTGGACGCCGAGCGCCAGAAGTTCTCCAGGGCCGAGATGCCCGCCGGCGAGGTCGGATCCGGGTACCCGGTGACGCGTACCGCGCCGGTGATGTTCGTGTCGTCCGGCGACAGGCCCAGCCCGGCGACCGTCTCGTAGTACCCGAGATTCGCGTCCACCTGGTACTGCCCGGGCTTGAACAGGATGGCGTACCGGTTGTCGGAGAACTGGGCATCGGCCTGCTGGTCGTGCAGCTGGTTCAGCTTCGCCGCAATGGTGGCGGTGGGCGTGGATGGGTCGTAGATGAAGACGTTCGGCCCGAAGTCCGGGTCGGTCGCGCCGGCCTGCGCACTGCCGGCGGTGGAGACCAAACCGGCCACGGTTACCAGGGCGGTCAGCGTCAGACCCACGACGCGACGCGTCGATCGTGGTGTGTTCATCGACCTGCCAATCGAAAGAGCGGGCCACTTTCATCGGACCGCGAGAAAAGGGGGTCGATGTGTTTCTATCGCGTTTCCCTCCGAATGCGCCATAGATCGTTGCGACTTTTAACGGGTAAAAAATTAAGTGCTCGCACGCTTAGTGCTTGTTGCCTGGACTTGCGTAGCTGGGCTGCGGCTCAGGAACTCGCCTCTGCCGACAGCTCAGGAACAAGCACTCAGATATCGTCGAGCCCGCCGTGCCGGCCCGACCCCGCGGCAAACCGCAGCGCGCCCTCGCGCGCCTCACCCATCGCGGCCATCCCGATGGCGAATTCCCGGCCGAGCGCCTCGGATCGGGAACGACCCTGCTGGTCGTATACCGACCGCCGGTCCCCCCGCAGCGCCATCTGCGGGAACCCGGCGATCTGCGCGGCCAGTTCCTGAGCCGCCGCGAGCGAGGTCCCGGTCGCGACCAGCCGGTTGGCCAGACCCATCCGGTACGCCTCGTCGGCGGGCACCGGGCGCCCGGTCAGGATCATGTCGAGCGCGTGGCTCATCCCGACCAGTCGCGGCAGGCGCACCGTGCCCCCGTCGATGAGCGGTACGCCCCATCGGCGGCAGAACACACCGAACACGGCGTCCTGCTCGGCCACCCGCAGATCACACCAGCAAGCCAACTCCAGACCGCCGGCCACGGCGAATCCGGCGATCGCCGCGATCACCGGTTTGGACAGCCGCATCCGGGTCGGCCCCATGGGGCCGTCACCGCTATCGCGCAGCCGGTTCGCGCGATCGCCATCCGCGCCGAACGCGGCCAGGTCGGCGCCCGCACAGAAGGTGCCGCCTGCCCCGGCCAGCACGGCCACTCGGGCGTCCGGATCCGACTCGAACTCGGCGAACGCTTCGACCAGCGCGGCCGCGGTCGGACGGTCCACCGCGTTGCGGACCTCGGGACGGTCGATCACCACAGTGGTCACCGGACCGTCATTGCTCACCCGTACCGTCATCCTGCTCGCCACCGCCAGTTCAGTTCGTCCTCGACCGGCGCCGGCCCGGGCAACGGCCCGGCCTCGGCGCGGCTCATCCCGTCCAGTTGCTGCGCCAGGAACCGCCTGCGCAATTGCCGGGTCCGCGCTGGATCCGGAACCCGGATCGCCGCGCAGCCTTCCAGCAGCAAAATCAAATCGGCCGGTACGAGTCCCGGCCGCATGCCATCGCGGGCCCGGTCGAACACCTGCTCACCCAGTTCGTTCGCCCGGATCGCGTCGGCGGCCATGTTCGGTGTCGGCGAGAAGGTCCCGCCGAGATGGACGGTCAACGAGTGAACGTCGGCATCGACCAGCCGCTCGGCGAAACGGCGGAACGCCGGCCAGGCCTCCGGCTCGGCCAGCGCCGCTTCAGCCTCCGCGATGTAGCGCCGCAACCCGTCGTGGCAGAGCCGCCGCAACAGGTCTTCCTTGCTGGAATAGCGCCGGTAGAGAGCGCTGATTCCGACCCCGGCCCGATCGGCCACGGCGGCGATCGGCGCCTTGGAGTCGGCCAGGAACACCTCCCGGGCCGCGGCCAGGATCGTCTCGTCGTTCCGGGCCGCCTGACCCTGCCGCCCGGGTAGTCGGGAGCGAGACGGTCCGGCGTCCGTCCGGGTCGGAGTCTTCGGCATCGATCAAGGGTACCACTGGAACGGATCATTCCGCTCTGCTATGTTGAAACGGAACGAAGCATTCCGCTCCAAGTGCCGCAGTGCACCGACCAAGCCATGGAGGCCCTCATGACGAACGCCGACATCCGCCCGTTCCAGATCAACATCCCTCAGACGCGGCTCGACGATCTGGAGGCCCGGCTGGACCGGATCATCTGGCCGGATGAGCTGCCCGGCACCGATGGCACGTACGGCATGACCAATGCCCGGGTCCGCGCCCTGATCGGCTTCTGGCGAGACGAGTTCGACTGGCGGTCGTTCGAGGCGCGCCTCAACGCGTTCCCGCAGTTCGTCACCGAGATCGACGGCGAGCAGATCCATTTCTTGCACGTCCGGTCACCGCGACCGGACGCGATTCCGGTGATCCTGACGCACGGCTGGCCGGGCTCGATCGTCGAGTTTCTGGACGTGATCGGGCCGCTGACAGCACCGGCCGCTCCGGATGACCCGGCGTTCGACCTGGTCATCCCGTCGCTGCCGGGGTTCGGCTTCTCCGGCCCGACCCGGTCGGTGGGCTGGAACCGCTACCGCACGGCGTCGGCGTGGACCGAGCTGATGAGCCGCCTCGGCTACGACCGTTACATCGCCGCGGGGAACGACGCCGGATCGATGATCGGGCCGGAGATGGGCCGAATCGACCCGGAACACGTGGCGGGCGTACACGTAACCCAGGTGTTCTCGTTCCCGTCCGGCGAACCGGACGAGTTCGCCGGCTTCGGCCCCGACGACTACGCGGCGCTGGAGAAGCTGAAGTGGTTCTACGACACCATGTTCTCGTTCAACGTCCTGCACAGCCAGCAGCCCCAGACGCTGGCGTTCGCGCTGGCCGACTCGCCGGTCGGACTGCTCGCGTGGAACGCGCAACTGCTGGGCGAGAACCTGGACCCGGAGTTCGTCGTGGCCAATGTCGCGATCTATTGGCTAACCGGTACCGCCGGGTCGGCGATCCGCTTCTACTACGAGGACGCTCATGCCGGCACGAAGCCGGACGGCCCGACCACCGCTCCGCTCGGGGTCGCGATGTTCGCCGGCGACTTCCAATCAATCCGGCCACTGGTCGACCGGGACCACAAGAACGTGGTGAGCTGGAACCGGTACGATGCCGGGCTGCCCGCCGGTGGTCCGCGCAACGCCGGCGGGCACTACGCCGCCCACGAGGCCACCGATCTCTGGGTGGGTGACTTCCGGCAGTTCGCGGCGATGGTCTGACCGCGCCAGGTGACTCCGCCGGCACCACGGGCCTCCGGGTCCGTAGTGCGGTGATAATCGCAAGGTGGCGACAACCATGGGCGAGAGCACCGATCCACCGATCGTTCTGATTCCCGGCTCCGGCCAGGCCGGGCACTGGTGGACACCGGAGTTCTGCCGGCAACTGGCGGCCGGTCACAGGTTCGTGGTGTGTCACGAACACCGGATCGTCGATCCCCGCCCGGAACGCCTGCCGGACCTCGCCCAAGACACCCTGTCCACCATGGATGCCCTCGGTATCGATGCCGCGCACCTGGTCGGTGCCGGTCTCGGCGGCACCGTCGCCGCGCGGGTGGCCGTCGCCCACCCGGACCGGGTCCGTACGCTGGCCGTGGTCGACACCGAGCCGATCGACGGCGCCGAGCAGCTCATCGACGGTGGATCGAGCCCGCTGGTCATGCGTGATCGGGGCGCCGGTCCGGTCTCGACTGACCTGGTTCCGACGATCCTGCGGCACACCTCGGGCACCTGGGCCGAGCAGGCCGATCGGCTGGCGCGGGCGGCCTACCGCCGGGGTCGGCCAACCGGGTGGTTCGACGAGTTGTACAGCCAGGCCGAGACGGGCGCGGTCGCCACCCCGTGGAACCGCGTCGACCCGCATCCGCTCCTGGTCGAGTGGGCCGCGGGCCACGGTCCGGCGGCCGGGCGTACGGCCATCGTGGTGGGCTGCGGGCTCGGCGCGGACGCCGAATACCTGCAGCAAGCCGGATTCACCACCACCGCTTTCGACATATCACCAGCCGCGATCCGGCTCGCCCACGAACGCCACCCGGACAGCTCGGTGATTTATCGTCAGGCCGACCTGCTGGCCTTGCCGGCTTCCTGGGTCGGCGTGTTCGACCTGGTGGTGGACGTGTTCACCGTACAGGCTCTGCCGGATCCGCCACGCTCGGCGGCGATGGCCGGTGCCGCGTCGCTGGTGGCGCCGGGCGGCCGGCTGGTCGCGGTGGCCCTGGCCCGTATCGATGAGTCCGGCGCGACCGAGTCCGGCGCAGCGGAGTCCAGCGCAGCGGAGTCCAGCGCGGCCGAGTCCAGCGCGGCCGAGTCCGGCACAGCCGCGGACGGTCCACCTTGGCCGCTCACCCGGTCGCAGATCGCCGGGTACGCCCAAGGCGACCTCATCGAGCGCGAGGTGACCGGGCGTCTTGATCCATCGTCCGGCGGCATCGTCGAATGGCTGGCGGAATTCCACCGGCCCACCGGGGTCCGGTGACGTGCCTGGCGGCCGAGCTCCATCCGTCCCGCAGGAGCCCGGATCAGGCTCGCGCCGCCGGTCACTCGGCGCCGGATACCTCCATCGCGACGTCGAGCTCGCGCTGCTTCGCCGGGGAAAGGACACCGATCCGTTCGATCAGGTACTCCCCGCCGAGCGAGAACATCCAGGTGCAGAAGATCTTCCCGTCCTTGGGCAACGCCACCCGCACGCCACCCTCCTCGGCCAGGCCCTCCCGCCCTATCTCGCGGACAGGCGCAGGTTTGATACCAAGTCGCCGGCCACCACCCCATCCGAAGCGCTTCGTCAGCACGAGAAATCCACGCCGTGCAGCTGGTCTGGGCACCGGCGGCCGGGTAACCGCGAAAATCGAAGCGCCATAGACAGACGCGTATTCGAACATTCTTACGACACGCCGGTTACTTTCGGCGTGTCGCCGTCTGGCTTGCTAGCCTGCCCGCTAGCAATCGAGCTAGCAGAAGGTGAGGCGATGACGGACAGCGGCGGCCGGCCAACGCTGGCTATGCCACCACGGCGGTCGAGATGGGAGCGGGTGCAGGTCAACGCCCGCGTGCGGGTTGAGGTGGAGCAGGTGTTACAGCGCTTCGTAAGAGACCAGGAAACCACTGTCCAGGACTGCGTTGAGCTGGCCCTGGTCGAGTTCCTGGCCGCTCGCGGCTACCGCAGTGGCGATGCCCAGGCGGCGACGTCATGACCGAAACGTGGTCGTCAACAGCGTCACGCCGCGCCGATCTGCCGATTGGTGAGGGCGAACTCGACGCCGATCTCAGCCGCTTGGTCCGTCGCACCTCGATCGTGCGGCAAGGCTTCTACCTGGTGGTGCTACTCGTCGCGCTGGCCGGCCAGGTATCCGGTGCGGTCGAGACACTCGGGATCCCGCTGGCCGCGGCCGTTCCCGCTGTTGCGGCACTGGAACTCGGCGGCATCGTGGTACTGGCCAATGCCGATGTCCGGCGCCGGCTCGGCGAGCGGGCCGTCGCATCCCGGCTGCTCTCCGTCGCGATCGCCGCATCCGCCGTAACGTTCAACTGGCTGGCACACAAGAACCATTTGCTCGGCGGTTTCTTCGCCGGCATGTCCGCGCTCGGTTACCTGGTCTGGCTCATGCACACCGAGAACCAACGGCGCGACCGGCTCCGGGTCAAGGGCGACCTGCCGCCGACCACGCCGGCGTACGAACTCGCCGGTCACTGGTTGCGCCACCCCTGGCTGACCATCCGGGCCCGGGCACTGGCCAAGGCGGATCCGCGGCTCGGCCTCTACGACTCGCTCGCCTCCGCACGAGCCGAGATCCGTCGCGAGCGCCGGCAAGCGGCCATCTCGAAAGTGCTGCACCGGAAGATCAAGTCCGCGGTCGACCCGAAGACCGCGGACATCGCGATCGCCGTGTACGACCTCGACGAGATCGCCGCGCGCCTGGCTGACAACGCCGACTACGACGGGTTGACGGCACTGATCGCCGCCGACCTGGCACCGGCACGGCTGGCGCCTAACGGCAAGCTCGAACCGCTGAACCGTAAGGCCCGCAAGGCTCAGGAGAAGGCACGCGGGGACGCGGCCCAGCAGGAGCTACTCGATGCCGTGACGGCCGCGGCGCCCGGTCCCGCGGTGAATGGCGCCGGGCTCAACGGCGTACACGGCATCGAGGTCAACGGCGTGAACGGGGGCTCACGCAACGGCCATGCCGGCCCCCCGGCATTCAGCGATCCGTCCCCGGCCCAGCCTGAGGCGACCGGCCGCAGGCGCGGCCGTGGCTTGATCACCGGTGAGATCCGGGGCGAGTTGGAACGGCGGCTGCCAAGCTCCCGCGGTGTCGCACCGGCACCGCGCGAGCCGGATCCGGCCACGCTGATGGAGAGTGACAGCCTGTGGGAGGACGCCACACCGGCCGTCAACGAGTCGTCGCTCCGCAGCCGGGTGCGCGCCGGCCTGCAGGCCATCCAAATGCCCGACGACCAGCGTTCGGATCAGCAGCTGATCGCCGACCTCTTCGATCATCTGCAACTCAACGATGAGGAACGGATGATCGCCGGCACCTATGTCTACGGCGCGCTGGCATCAGAGGCGCGGGCTCGGGTGTAGCCCGGCCACCAGGTCGCACCGGCGCCCACGACCAGTACCCGCTCATCAGCTCCGTCGACCAGGGTGGCTGTCGGATCTCGCCGAGCGGCTCCGGAGCCGGTCGCGCCGGCCGATCGGCTGCATGTCAATCGCGACCGCAACGGTATCCGGCCGAGCATGCGGCCTGGGCCGGGGCCAGGATCTTGGCCTGGGCCTGAGACTTTGTCCGGGCGGGCCGCGCTCGCGGGCACCGGGGCCCGGGAAAGAACGATGCCGGTCAGCGGGCCAGGGCGAACGCGGCGATCAGCAGCGCGGCGCCGGTTGCGGCGACCGTGACGCGCCGGGCCGGTGTCAGCATGCGGATACCGGCGTCAGCATGTCGGTGCGGGCATCAGCATGTCGGTACTGTATAGCCGTCGGCCGGATGTCGGTTAGCCGAGCCTGACGGCTTGCCTTCCCACCAGTCGAGCACCCGGAGAGCGCGGAGGGTGTTCCACCGGCTCGGCTCGCCTGCCCCGGCCTCGAACGCGAAATGAACGCGACCCGGATGAACGCGATCGAGCAGCCAGCGGCCGTCCGGCTGGCGCTTGGAACGCACGATCTCCACCGCTTCGGCCATCCGGGGATCCGGGGAGGCGCCGGAACGGCGGAAATAGTCGAGCGCGCGCAGCACGTCGTAGTGCCAGTAGTACGGGAAGGCGAAGTCCAGATATGCCGGCTTCACAATCTCGCCGGTACTGCCGCGGCGGAACAGGGTGCGCTCGAGCAGGTATTCCTCCCCGCCGCGCCGGGCCGTGCGTACCTCGGAGGAACCGCCGGTCGCGGTCTCGAATTCGAGCAGCCCGTCGAGCACGTTGATCGTGGTGTCGAATGAGGAGCGCACCGACCCGTTTTCCGCCTCGCAGTTCCATCCACCGTCGGCGAGACGCTCGCCGAGGATCCGCTCCACGATCGGTGCGACGTCCAACCCGAAGTAAGCGCCAGTCTCGATGGTCCTGCCGTTGATGCACGGCTCGACCTCGCCGTCGAAGTATCGCTGCCCGGCATGTTCCCATCGCCCGTGCTCGGCGATCAGCGCCACCGCGCGACGTGCCGACGGGCACGCCGGTTCCAGCCCGAAGATCTGGAGGGTCTGCAGCGTGTGCATCGTCGTTGTCCACGGCTGCCCCGGTTCGTCCCCGGTATACGACGCCGGGAACACGGCGCCGCCATCCCACATGCCGTTCGCGTCCTCAAGCGCCAGCAGACGAGCGCCCCAGCCCTCGCGTTCCACCCGCGCCCGCTCGGCGGCCGTGTCCTCCGGGGAGGCCCCGGTCAGGTCGCGTAGCACCTGCCAACGGATGGCCGGGTCGGAGTCGAGCAGCCAATCCATCACGTTCATCGCGGCAGCCTATCGATCCGCGGCACGGCTCGCACACGCTGTCGATCGGTGAGCGCGCCTGCGGTTACGGCCGTGCCGCTAGCCCACCAGCGTTGGCGCGTACGGCCGCAAACCTGCCTCCAGCAGCTTCTCCAGCTCGCCGTAGTCAGCGTAGAAACCGACCTGGTCCCGGTCGGCGGTCTGGTGGACAGGCGTGCCGGCTTCGGCGACCATGACGACCGGGAGACCGACGCCCTGCGCGACGCCCAGCTCGTAGTAGCAACTCGGACGCTCAAGCGTCAGGTCGGCGACCACTACCGATGCCCGCTGCAGTTCGAAGCGGACAGTCGCGGGGTCGAAGACGGCGTTGTGCTCGTGGTGGTCGAGCGGAAAGTAAGCCTCCATGCCGAGGGCATGGATGGTCCCGGCGATTCGCGACCGTCGAGACAGATAGTTCGGGTCCGAACCTACCGGCATGATCACGAAGACCAGCGGTGTCATGTCGAATCCTTCAGTTGAGCGTCACGGCTTGCTTGAGTGCCATCACTTGCTGTGTGTAAAAGGTGAGAGGTGGTCAACGATATTCCCGAGATCGGCCAGCGCCAAGCCGATGATAGCAATCGCGACCAGCAAGAACGCCAGCCTAAAGACTCTGGCCATGGTGTACTCGGCACTGCTCGACTTCAACGCCATGAACCGGCCCAGCCCGGACCGGATCTCCCGTACCGCGTCTTCGGCCTCCATGGCCCTCCACTCCTTGCGAAACGGCTCGTAGGAGGCAAGGTGCGCACCGGCGGTATCCGGGAACGTGACCCGGGGCGCCATGTCGTTGAGAATCCGGAACTTCTCCGTGTTCAGGGCCTTGAAGTCATCGATCTGCTTAATCCAGAACGTGCAGTGCAGGAAGGCCATCAGCGACAGAATGAACACCCCGACGCATCCGGTCAGCTCGTGATCGGCGCGCTGGGTCGACCAGACCAGCACGCCGCCGATCGCCAGCAGGGTCGCGGTCATGACCGAGTAGTTCCACTTATTCAGATCCAGGCGCCGCTCGGTCACCCGCTCCGCCGACTCGTAGTACATCTTGTACTCATCGAAGGAGAGGTGCTGGGCGGCCGGCTCAGCCGCTGCTCCGGGACCGGCTTGCGGTTGTGACGGCAACGAGGGTGCCGGAGCCGAGGGCATGGACGTAGCCGGGACGGCTGCCTCGGACGAGACGGATGCCTCGGACGACCTGTCGGGGTTGGCCACGCGCGAAGGCTACCGGTCCGCACTGACGAAAACATCACCCGCACGCCCGGTCATCTTGGTGTACCCCGCCCTCGGCCGCCGCGAATGGCTAATCGGGTGCCGGCGGGCCGATGGGCGACCGGGTATCCGGCGGCGGGTCAGCGCATCGGGAACTCGAACGTCTGACCGAGGTCGGCGAGCAGGTCGAGCGCCGGCCCCGCGGCCAGAATGGTGGCGCGGTCGGCCGGTCCAAGCGCGTCCAGCAACTCGCGTAGCCGGCCGGCCCGCTCCGCTCGCCGGTCACGCAGCAGCCGGCGTCCGGAGGCGGTGAGCTCGACCAGCACCACCCGGGCATCCGAGGCGTCGCGGCCCCGGTGCGCCAGCCCATCACGCTGTAGCCGGGTGACCAACTGGGTCATCGCGGGCTGGGTTACGCCCTGGCTCGCCGCCAGTTCCGACAGCCGGCACGGACCGGACATCTCCAGCATGCGCAGAGTGGCTGCCGTGGTCAGCGAGATGTGCGGAGTATCGGCGAGCCTCCGGAGCATGGTGACGACTCGCTCCAGGCTCTTGGCGAGGGCCATGACCTCGTCGTTCGTCTCCAGCGCGGTACCGGGCACGATACCAGATATATCACGTGCTTATATTTCGGTGTTATGTTCTGGGATGTGATCGACCACTCCCCCGAACGTCGGCGAGTCAACACCGCGGACGGGCCGAGTCTGGTAGCGGTCGTGCTGGACGGGTCGTCAACGTCATGGCGGGCGTTCGCCTGGGCGCTCGGTCACGCGCGGCGATCCCGCTGCCCGATCCTAGCGATCTACGCGGCGCGCTCGGCCCGGTCACTCGCCGTCTTGGCGTACATGTTCCCGCTGACCGCGACCACTTCGGTCGATCACATGGTCCGGCGCTCCGAGGCGATCATCGCCGACGACATCCGCCGTCAGGCCGAGCGACTGGGCGCCGAGTTCGGTGTGGGCGTCCGATTCAATCAAGTGGCCGGCCGGTCCCGCCGCGCCTTGCTGGTCGCTGCCGAGCGCGACGGCGCGGACCTGCTGGTCATCGCCGCCCGGCCCCGGTTCGGGGCGGTACGCCAGCGGAGCCTGCCGCTGGTGGTCATCCCCTGATCGCAACCCCGGCGATCGAGCCGCCTGGGTGGCCCCGCCTGGGCGGCCGGGCCACCGGGCAGCCGACGACCTGCGGGCTCGATCTCCGGCCGGCCCGGCCGCCTCGGTAGACTCCTGCACCTGCGGTCGGCATCGGACTGGGGGGTCAATGGAAGTCGCGGGCTGGCTTGCTGCGCTGGTCGGCGTCTCCACCGCGGTCGCGGCACTGGCCAACCGGATACGCCTGTCCGAGCCGCTCGCCCTCACCCTGGTCGGCTTCGCCGCGTCCTTCCTGCCTTACGTGCCGGACGTCGAGTTGACCCCGGAAGTCATTCTGGCCGGGCTGCTACCCCCGCTGCTGTATACCGCCGCCATCCGTACATCGCTGGTGGACTTCAAGGCGAACAAGCGCCCGATCCTGCTGCTGTCGGTCGGCCTGGTCCTGTTCACCACGTTCGGTGTGGCGCTGGTGGTGTGGTGGCTGCTGCCGGTGCCATTCGCCGCCGCGGTCGCCCTCGGCGCCGTCGTCGCACCGCCGGACGCGGTGGCCGCGACCGCCATCGCCAACCGGGTCGGAATGCCACGACGGCTGATCACCCTGCTGGAAGGCGAGTCACTGTTCAACGACGCGACGGCCATCGTGGCGCTGCGGACCGCGATCGCCGGCATCGCCGGAACGGTCAGCGTCTGGCGGATCGGCGGCGACTTCGTACTCGCCGTCGGGGTGGGCGCCGCGGTCGGAGCCGCGATCGCGTACGCGCTCGGATTGATCCGGCGGCGCGTGGCAGATCCGGTCATCGACACCACCATCTCGTTCCTGGCTCCGTTCGCTGCTTACCTGCCCGCGGAGCACCTGCACGGATCGGGCGTGCTCGCCGTGGTCACCACCGGACTGATCCTCGGCCAGAACGCGCCGCTGTGGCAGAACGCGTCATCGCGGATAGCCGAGCGCACCAACTGGCGTACCGTCCAGTTCGTTCTGGAAAACGCGGTGTTCATGCTGATCGGACTTCAGGCGAGAGCCATCGTGCGGGCGGCCTGGCGCACCGATCTGGGGCATGGCCGGCTCATCCTGATCTGCGTGGCCACCCTGATCGCCGTGATCGTGCTCCGGCCCATCTGGGTGTTCCCGGCCACGTACCTGCCTCGCATGATCCCCGCGGTTGGCCGGGCCGACCCGCCACCGAACTGGCGAGCGCCGGCGGTCATCTCGTGGGCCGGGATGCGCGGCGTGGTCACGCTCGCGGCCGTCTTCATCATCCCGGCCGACACGCCGTACCGGGACGTTCTGGTTCTGCTCGCCCTGGTGGTGGTGGGCGGAACGCTCGGCGTTCAGGGTTCGACCCTGCCGATGGTGGTGCGCGCGCTGCGCCTGCGTGGGCCGAGCCGCGCCGAAGACGCCCTGCAAGTCGCGAATCTGCTCCAGCAGGTCACCTCGGCGGGAAACCGCGCGCTCCACGACGTGGTTGACGAGTCGACCGCTCCCGAACTGGTGGACACGCTGCTGGCGCGATCGGAGTCGCGTACCAACGCGGCGTGGGAGCGCCTCGGCCCGAGCGAGGAGGAGCGAACCACACCGAGCGAGAGCTACCGGCGGCTGCGCGTGGTGATGCTGAACGCCGAACGGGCCGAACTGCTGCGGGTACGGGATTCGGGCGTGATGGACCAGCGCGTGCTGCAGATCGTCATGTCGATGATCGATCTGGAGGAATCGATGATCGACCGGCTTGACCGCGCCGAGGATCAGATCGGCGACGAGGTCTCCATCGTGCCAGGAAGCGGTGACTGCAAGCACCTCACCAAGGCGCCCCGCACCGCTCGCCCGGACCAGCCCGGCCAGTGCCAGGAATGTCTTGACGCCGGTGTCGAATGGGTGCACCTGCGGATGTGCCTGAGCTGCGGCCACGTCGCGTGCTGCGACTCCAGCCCGCTGCGGCACGCCACGGCGCACTACCGTGCCACCGGGCATCCGGTGATGCGCAGCGTGGAGCCGGGTGAGGCGTGGCGCTGGTGCTACGTCGACGATCTGCTCGGCTAGCGCCTGTCCGCCGAACCAGGTGACGGGAACAAGCATGAGAATCGGTACCGGGCCGGGAGACAATCAGATCATGGAAAGTCACGTGATCACGGTGCGAACCGGCAGCCGGCCCGCAGTCAAGGACATCACCACCGAGGCACAGGCCTTCGTGGACGCGTACGCGGCCGGTGGCGACGGTCTGCTGCATGTCTTCGTACCGCATGCAACGGCCGGTGTCGCTCTCATCGAGACCGGCGCCGGATCAGACGACGACTTGCTCACCGCCATCGACGACGTACTTCCGGCCGAAGCCCGGTGGCGGCACCGGCACGGCTCGCCCGGGCACGGGCGCGATCATGTCCTGCCCGCGCTCATCGCCCCGTACGCCAGCCTTCCGGTGGTTGCCGGTCGCATCGCCCTCGGTACCTGGCAGTCGATCTGCCTGGTCGACCCGAACGGCGACAACGACGTCCGGCAGGTGCGGTTCTCACTGGTTCGCGCCTGACGGCGAGGACGGCACCAGCGATCGGGACTTGCTCAGCGATCGGGACATGGTGCTAGATGGGCTCGCGAAGCTTCCGGCTGTCCCGCAGCGGTAGGTACGGTGCCTGGACCGCACTCGCGCCACCGACGATGACTCGCTCGCGGATCAGTTGCGCATCCAGTTCGGCGCCCAACAGGATCGCGAGGTTGGAGATCCACAGCCAGATCAGGAAGACGATGACCGATGCGATGCTGCCGTATACCCGGTTGTAGGAGCCGAAGTTGGCGGCGTAGAAGGCGAAGCCACCGGAAGCTATCAACCAGATCACCACGGCCGTCACGCCGCCCGGGGTGATCCACCGGAACCGGCCGACGCGGGCATTCGGGGCGGCCCAGTACATGACCGCGAACAGCAGGCTGACGATGATGACCAGCACCGGCCACTTGGCAATGTCCCAGGCCTTCACGGCGGTGGCGCCGATGCCGAGCGCGTCGCCGATGTTTCGGGCGGCCTCGCCGGTGAACACCACCATGAACGTCGACACCGTGAGCAGCACCCCGGCCAGGACCGTGACGCCCAACCGGACCGGCAGCTTGGCCAGGAACGTCCGGCCCTCCGGCACTTCATAGATGGCGTTCGCGGCCCGCATGAACGCCCCGACATAGCCGGAGGCCGACCACAGGCTGCCGAGAAGGCTGACGATGACCAGTGCGACCGCTCCGCTCTGGCTACTCGCCGACAGCTCGTTGACGGCGCTGTCAATGGTCTGGCCGGCCTCGCCCGGTGCCAGCCCGGAGACGTTGTTGACGACCGTCTGGGCGGTGTTCTCGCCGAACACGCGCAACGCCGACACCAGGACCAGCAGGCCCGGAAAGATGGACAGGACGCTGAAGTAGGTCAGGGCTGCCGCTCGATCGGCCAGGTTGTCCGCGGCGAACTTCTTCACGGTACGGGTGATGGCGCTCCGCCAGGAGTCACGGCTCAGTTTCCGGGCGGAGATATCCGACATCGACCGCACTCCCCCACCATCGTTGCGGACCGTCCCGCCGATCCTACGGTCTTACCCATCCGGATGAGTCGGCTAAACCGGACTTCAGTAGGTGTCGGCGGTTATCGAGGCGTTCAGGCCACGGCGCGGTCCGCTCCGTCGCGGGCCTGCGATCGCAGCAGCTTGCGGTCCAGCTTGCCGACCGAGGTGAGCGGGATCGTGTCTACGATGTGCACCTCTCGCGGGTATTTGTGGGCGCCGAGCCGTTGCCGGGCGTACTGGATCAAGTCGTCGGCGGCCACCTCCATGTCCGGAGCTAGCGACACGTACGCGACTACCTCCTCACCGAGCCGCGGGTCAGGGCGCCCGACCACCGCCGCCATCGACACCGCCGGATGCGTGATCAGGGCATCCTCGACGTCGCGTGGGTAGACGTTGAAGCCGCCGCGGAGGATCACGTCCTTGATCCGGTCAACGATGGTGAGGTAACCGTCGGCGTCGAGCCGCCCGACATCGCCGGTGGCGAACCAGCCGTCGGCCAACGGCAGGACGCCCCAGTACCCGGTCATGACGTTCGGTCCGGACACGATGATCTCGCCGTCCTCGCCGGGCGGAAGTTCCCGTCCGTCGGGTGCGGCGATCCTTATCCGTACGCCCGGAACGGCGCGGCCCACGGTGCCTGGCCGTGGCGCCAGCGGAGGCATGCCGGAGATGATGCCGCCGGTCTCCGTGCACCCGTAGCCCTCAAGGATGACCGCCGACGGTACCCGCCGGCTGAACTCGCCGGCCACCGCGGGCGACAGCGGCGCCGCTCCGGAAAAGACGAAGCGGAGCGCACCGAGGTCGTAGGACTCAAGCGGCTGCCCGAGCAGGATGGCCACCATCGACGGCACCACCGCCGCCGTCTGAGCCCGGTGTTCGGCCGCCATCCGGAGAAATGCCTGCGGCTCGAACCATCGCTGCACGACAGATACGACCGGCTCGGGCGTATGCATGGCACCGACGGTCACCAGCATGCCGAACGAATGCGACAGCGGCAGCGCCGAAATGCCGATGGTGTGGCCGGTGACGTGACTGACCGCTCGGGACGCGGCGCCGGCGTGTGACAGGTTCGCGTGGGTAAGCGCGACGCCCTTGCTGCGCCCGGTGGTACCGCCGGTGTACAGCAGCGCGGCAAGATCGTCGGGCGAGCGCCGGAGGATGGGTCCGGCCTCGGCCGCCTCCAGATCGGCGAAATTGGCGCCGATCACGTATACGGCGGCCGTGGTCCCGGTCGCCGCCACCTTGGCTTCCAGGTCGGCCGTGGTGACCACGGCCGCCGCACCGGCGTCGGCGATGATGTGTGCCAGTTCGGTTGCGGTGACCAGGAAGACGACCGGTGTGACGACCGCGCCGGCCCGCCACAGCGCCTGGTAGGTCACCAGCACCTCGGGGCAGTTCGCCATGATCACGACAACCCGGTCGCCGGGGCGGATGCCGGCTTGCTGGAAGCCGGTAGCCACACGCCGGGCACGCTCGAGTAGCTCGCCAGAGGTGAACCAGGTCTCCTCGAAGTAGAGGCTTCGATAGTCGCCGAACCGCTCCAGCGCCACCTCGGCCAGCTTCGCGAGATTCGTCTCCATCCGGAATCTCCCATGTTTCTACACTGGTGATGCTGATACTTTGCTCACGCCGGGCCGACGTCAAGTCCTCGCCAACGATCCGGCCTTCACCCTCACCCGGGAGCAGCATGCCTGAGCAGTCAATCCGTGCCGGTCAGCGGTTGGCCGACATGACCACGTTCGCGCAGCGTGCCGGCGCCGGCGAGAGTCTGTGGCGCACCCTCGGCTACCAGCGGACCGGCTGGGGACCCGGAACGTCCACGGTGGAGTGGGAGGCGACCGCCGGGTATGGCTTCCACACTCCGGGCGGGCCGGTCATCCAGGGCGGCCTGGTCACCGCGGTGCTCGACTCGGCAATGGGCGGCGCATGCTGGACGACGCTCGACAACGACGAGGTGTTCCTGACCGCGGATCTGCGAGTGGAGTTCTTCCGGCCGACCCGGCCGGGGCTGCTCACCGCGGTCGGAACGGTGGAGCGCCGGACGTCGCGGGTGGCGTTCTGCGCGGCATCGCTCTACGACAGCGCCGGCGCCGTCACCGCGAGCAGCCGGTGCACTCAGGTGATCCTGCCCGCGTAGGTGTCGCGGGCTTCGTCGCCTGCCTCGCGATCATGAGACACGCGCCCGCCGGCGGCGGCGATCACGGGAAAGCCCGGAGCCGACGGGGATCAGGCCGCGTCACAGAGTTGTGCCGCCGCGGTCTGCCGGGCGCTTGCCCGTCGCGGTGCCAGCGTCACCCGTGCCGGACCGACCCGCTCCATCAGCCAGGTCTGCACCAGGGGGACGATCACGAACGTACTGGCACCGAGCGCGAACACGGAGACCAGTGCCGACGGCAGATCACGGAGTGCCAGCCCGAACATGGCCAGCGCGACCGCCAGCGCGGTAACCACCCGACGGTCTGGCGTCATCGGCCCGATCCGGTCCCGGGGCGTGGGCGCGATCGGCGGGCACCACCACACCAGGCCCCCGAGTCCGATCGCGGAGAGCACCGCCACCAGCGCGAACGTCGCCCGCCACCCGAACGCTTCGCCGATCAAGGTGCCGGCCGGCAGGCCGATCACGGTCGCTAGCGCGAACCCGTTGAACACGCGCGCCACCGCCGCCGTCTGCCGGCCCGGCGGAGGCCATAGCCGCCAGGGCACCCCGCTGGAGGGCGTGGGGAATCGTCTCCGTCGCCCTTGAGAGCGTTGCCGAGCAGTCGTGAGTGCATTCGCACACGGCGACCTCCGGCGCCGAGCTCAGGAACAACGGATCCGGTTGAAGAGCCCGGTCAAACCACGTCGATCCAGAGGCTTGACGGGCAATTCTCGATGCCGTCGCGGGCTGCTCAGCCGATACCAGCGGTCAGCCCGGCGGCATCCGCACTCTGTCGCAGGCTGCGCCGGATCCACGGCGGGCAGGACGGCTCGGCCAGCGCCTCGTCGAGCGTCAGCCAGAGCACCTCGTCTACCTCATCCGGGGCCGCCGGGTACGGCGAGACCGCCGCGGGCAGCTCGCCGGTGAACACGATGTTCACCATCGGGTCGCCGTCGTCGGAGGTGAAGAAATTGCTGGCCACGTACATGAGCGCCAGCCCGGTCAGGTCCACGCCGACTTCTTCGAGCACCTCACGCCACACGGTCGCCTCGAGTACGCCCGGCACGTCGGCACCGGCGATCTCCACCTTGCCGCCGATGCCGGCCAACTGGCCCGGACCATGCGTCTCGGTCATCGAGCGCCGGATCAGCAGCCACTGATCCCCGCGGTACAGGAACAGCTCGACCACGACCACGTAGGCGGGCCGTCCAGCCGGTGTCCGTACCATGCCGCCTCCGGAAGTCGTCATCCCCAGAACGCGTCATCCCCAGAACGCGTCATCCCCAGAACGCGTCATTACATCCAGAACGCGTTGGCCACCGCGGCGCCGCACATCGCGGCGCCCAGCCCGGCCACCACGCTCGCCGCGACGTTGACGATCGCGTAGAACCGCGCCCGCGTCTCGATCAGCCGGACCGTCTCGTAGCCGAACGTGGAGTAGGTCGTCAGCGCACCGCACAGGCCGGTGCCGAGGAACGCGAACGCATGATGCCCGAGCGCGGCCTGAGCCAGGAAGCCGAGCAGCGCGGACCCCGCGACGTTGACCGCGAACGTCCCCCACGGAAAGGTCGACTCGTGCTTGGACTGCACGTACCGGTCAGCCACATAACGAATGGGTGCACCGATCATCGCACCCGCAATCACCAGCAACGCGGTCATTCGAACACCGCCCGGCCGAGGCCCAGTCCGACCCACGCGGCCAGCAGTGCGAAGACGGCCGTCAGCAACAGGTAGCCGAGACCGACGAGAGGCCGTCCATGCGACAGGAGCCGCTGCACGTCGACGATGTATGTCGAGAACGTGGTGAACCCGCCGAGCACCCCGACACCGAAGAAGGGACGGATCAGACGCTGCTCGGGCCATACCGTGACGACCAGGACCATCAGGAACCCGATCAGCAGGCAGCCGGCGACGTTAATGAAGAACGTCGTCCAGGGGAAGGACGACGTTCCGACCGTGAATGCCTCGCCGAGGCCGTAGCGGGCCGCGGCGCCGGCCCCGCCCCCGATGGAGATCGCTCCAAGCACGGTGGCGGGGTGCCTGCGCAGTTCCACCCGCTGGCTGGGAACGTGCAGGTCGACGTCCGGGTCGGTGGGCAGTTCCACGTGGGGATGCACGTGATGCACCGGCCGCCCGGATTCGGCCGGCTGACCGAAGTAATGAGGTAATGCCTCGGAATCTGAGCTCTCTGTCTCCGCACGCCTCATAACACACTCCTACCAGTTCGACATCTGGTAGGGACCGTTGGCGTCGTCGCGGTTCCGCCCGCTGTGGCGAGCGTGGCGGGCCCCTCCGCCGGCTCGATAATACACAAGATCAAACCCAGTTGCCGGTGCCGGAACCGTCAGTGATCATCCATGACGCTCCGTTTCAAGAGATCTTGAGACGATCGTCACAACGGGCACGGCGCCAGTAAGGAAGCTTATGAAAGAGCTACGCCCGGTCGTCACCGCTGACGATTACGAGGCTGCCGTGCGGTTCTACCGCGACGCCCGGGCCCGGCTAACGTGGTCTGCTGAGGACGGCCAACGGCGGCACGGCTTCCACACGGAGCCGAGCCGCCGTTGGCGTTCCGGACGCCAAACCAGCGGTCCGGACACCAGACCGGCGCTCCGGCCGTCAGCCGCCGATCCGGACCAGAACAACGGGGTACGCCCGGGAGGGGCACACATGCGAGTGGTAGTGACCGGCGGCAGCGGCAAGCTCGGCGTCGCGGTGGTGGACGAGCTTGCCGAACACGGCTTCGAGGTGGTCAACGTCGACCAGGCGCCGCCGCGCGAGCAGAAGTGCCCGTTCATCAAGGTGGATCTGACCGACTACGGCCAGGTCGTCGAGGTGATGGCAGGCATCGACAGCCGCTATGACCGCGTTGACGCGGTAGTGCACCTGGCCGCGATCCCCGGGCCGGGCGTGGCCGCGAACGCGGCTACCTTCGCGAACAACATCACCGCCACGTACAACGTCTTTCACGCGGCCCGCGCGGCCGGCATCACAAACATCGTGTGGGCTTCCAGCGAAACGTTGCTCGGGCTGCCGTTCGACACCCCGCCGCCGTACCTTCCGGTCGACGAGGAGTACCCGGCACGCCCGGAGACCTCGTACGCGATGGCCAAGCACCTTGAGGAGCAGATGGCCGCCCAGCTGTGCCGCCGCTTCGGCGACCTCAAGATGTACGGCCTTCGCTTCTCCAACGTCATGGCTCCGGATGACTACGCCGGGTTCCCGGCCTTCAACAGCGATCCCCGGATCCGCGCCTGGAACCTGTGGGCCTACATCGACCGCCGCGATGGCGCCCAGGCGGTCCGGAAGGCCCTGATCCACGACGGTAGCGGCATGGAGATCTTCATCATCGCCAACGCCGACAGCGTGATGACGACACCGGTTGCCGAGCTGGCCGCGGCGGTCTACCCGGGCGTGCCGTTCCGGCGCGAGGTCGGCTCACATGAGACCTTGCTGTCCATCGACAAGGCGAAGCGGATCCTCGGGTACCAGCCGCGCTTCACTTGGCGGCACGAAGGAGTGACCAGCTTGTAGCCCGTCGCTCGGTTGTCCTGGGCGGCCTCGATCAGCACACTGGAGCGATGCACGAGGCCGCCCCCACCGACCGCCGGCTCGCACTGAAGGCCGCCCATGACTGGGCGGACTCGCTGATCGACCGGACCGGCCGCAATGAGCTGCTGATCTGCCGCGACCGCGGCAAGCTCGCCCTTGACGATGCCAAGCCGGACGCGCTCGGCCGCCTGCTGCGCGGCCAGCCGGTCCGGCTGCGGCAACTGTTCACCGGCGAGGCGCTGGCGGCCGCTACCAAGTCCGCGGAGCAGATCCGCAAGCGCATCAAGGAGTACGACGAGGAGCGCGGCGTCCGGGTCGGACGCCTCGTCTACGGCTTCGTCACCTGGACCGATCCGAAGGAGGACCGGGTTCCCCGCGCCCCGCTGCTACTTCGCGACATCGCGATCACCCGCAAGCCCGGGGTCGACGAGCTGGAGCTGATCGCCGACAGAGACGTGGAGGTCAACCCGGTTCTCCTGCACTACCTGCGCTCGACCTTTCGGGTGGAGGTGGATCCGGCACTGATCGCCGAATTGAACGACGACATCGACGATCCCGAGCAGGTGGCACCGTCAATCGATCGCCTGCGGGCCGCGCTGGACGCGGTACCGGGCCTGCGGCTGGATAACGGAGTCCTGGCCGGAACGTTTCATTACGCGAAGCTCGCGATGCACCAGGACCTCATCGATCACGCCGAGGTGTTCGCCGCCAACGACCTGTTCGCCGCGATGGCCGGTGACCTCGCGGCCATTGACCGGATCCGGCGGCCGGCCGGCGACGTCAGCATCGATCAGCCCGACCTCACTTCCCCGGCCGACGAGTTCCTGGTGCTCGATGCCGATCCGTCACAGAACTACGTCATCAACGCCGCGCTGGCCGGCCGCAACCTGGTCGTGCAGGGCCCACCCGGTACCGGCAAATCGCAGACCATCAGCAATCTGATCGCTAGCCTCGCGGCGCGCGGCAAGACCGTCCTGTTCGTCGCCGAGAAGCGAGCCGCGATCGAGGCCGTGCTCGGCCGGCTGGACCGGGCCGGGCTTGGCGACCTCACCCTCGATCTGCACGTCTCGGTGGCGAACAAGGCCCGGGTGTACGAGCAATTCCGCACCGCGATCGCCGGCGCCCGGCAAGCCCCGGCGGTAGACGCCGACCGCCAGGACGCTCGCCTGGAGCGTCTGCGCAAGACGTTGATGCGCCACGACAGTTCACTACACGTACCTCGCCAGCCGTGGGGGATCTCGGCGTTTCAAGCCCAGGTCGCGGTCACCGAGTCGCCGGTCGACGCGCGTACCCCGATCCGGCTGAGCGGCACCGCGCTGTCCAGCCTGCATGGCGAGCACGCCGACGAGGCCCGGGATCGGCTGGTTGAGCTATGGGTGCTCGGCGGCGTCGGCCCGGCCGAAATGCTCGGACCGTGGGGTGGCGCCCAGATCAGTGACGACACCGCCGCCGAACATGCACGTGAGATGGTCCTGAGCGTGCGGGCGACGCTGCCCGGCTTGCGCCGGACCATCACCGATCTGTCGGGGCGCACGCGGCTGCCGATGCCGTCGACCATCGCCGAGTCCGAGGTTCTGACGAACTGGTGTGATCGCACCAACGCCGCGATGGCGCCGTGGCGGTCGGAGGTAAACAACCACGACCTGGGCGACCTGATCGCGGCGACCGGTGACAAGACGTATCGCCAGGCGCACCGGCCCGGGCTTGGCTGGTGGACGCGCCGGCGCCTGCTCCGCCAGGTCAAGGCCCTGCGCCGTGGTCCGGCCTCACGCGGCCAGTCCCATGCCGAGCTACTGGAACTGGCGGCGGTGCACGCCGAGTGGAACACGCTGACCGGCGCGCCACCTGCGGCCGGCATTGACACCGGCCCGGCACGAGCGGCGCTGGCCGCCACCCGGCCCGCGGTCACGGAGCTGGCCGGAATCCTGCCCGATGCCCCGGCAGCCGCTGGATGGGACTCGCTGTCCACCCGCCTCGACGAGCTGGCATTCGATCCGAATGCTCCGCACCGGACCGCCCGAATCAACCGGCTGACCGGTGCCCTTGCCGCGGCCGGGCTGAGCGATCTGATCGCCTGGATCGGCACCCAGCTACCCAGCTGGCCGGATGAGAAACGATCGGACCTGATCCGGTCCGCGTTCGACCACGCGTGGTTCGCATCCGTACTCGATCTGGTCCTGGTCAGCGACGACCACCTGGCGGCCTTCGACGGCGCCGCGCACTCCAGCGCGGTGACCGAGTTCGCCGCGACCGACCGGGCGCACCTCGAAACCGCCCGGCACCGCATCCGCCGCCTGGTCGCCGAACGCCTCACCCGGGTCCGGGGCGAGCATCACGACCAGGACCTGTTCCTGGACCGCGAACTGGACAAGAAGCGCCGGCTCAAGACACTGCGCGAGCTGGTACGCCAGGCGCCCGATGTGCTGCTCGCGGCCAAGCCGTGCTGGGCCCTGTCGCCGCTGCTGGTCTCCCAGTTGCTGCCCCCGGATCAGCTCTTCGACGTGGTCGTCTTCGACGAGGCGAGCCAGGTGCAGCCGGCCGAGGCCATGGCGGCGATGGCGCGCGCCCGGACCGCGGTAATCGCCGGTGACTCCAAGCAACTGCCACCCACCGCGTTCTTCGAAAGCGCGGTGGACGACCAGTTCGATAACGCGGCCGGCGACGACGAAGCCTTCACGGTCGACGTGGAGTCGGTTCTGGAAGCGGTGAACCGCGCGCTGGGTTCGTCGCTGGCAGGCGAGTATTACCTGGGCTGGCACTACCGCAGCCGGGACGCCCGGCTGATCGCGCCGTCGAACGCGTACTTCTACGACAACCGGATGACCACGTTCCCGGGCACCGAGGTCGACGCACCCGTCAGCTTCGTCGAGGTGCCCGACGCGGAGTCGGCACGAGGCACCTCACCGGCCGAGGTACGCCGAGTCGTCGAGCTGGTGCTCGACCACGCGCGGACCCGGCCCAGCGAGTCACTTGGTGTCATCACCATGGGCCTCAGCCACGCCGACGCGATCGACCGAGCCGTCCAGCAGCGCCTGCGGGATGAGCCGGACCTGCGCGACTGGTTCACCGAAGGCGGTTCCGAGCCGTTCTTCGTCAAGAACCTGGAGCGGGTGCAGGGCGACGAGCGCGACGCGATCGTGCTGTCCATCGGTTACGGCAAGGTCAGCGGCCGGATGATGCACCGGTTCGGCCCGCTGAACATGGCCGGTGGCGAGCGCCGCCTGAACGTCGCGATCACCCGGGCCAAGCGCCGGATGACCGTGGTTGCCGGCTTCCATCCGGACGATCTGGACCCGGCCAAGCTTCACTCCGATGGCGCCGCCCGGCTCGCCGACTACCTGCGGTACGCGGCCCGGGGCGCGAGTAGCGCCAGCGGCGCGGTGCGCGGCAATCCGGCACTCAACCCGTTCGAGATCCAGGTACGTAATCGGCTTCTGGCCGCCGGCATCAATGTCGTGCCGCAGTGGGGCGAGGACGGTTGCGCCATCGACTTCGTGGCCACCCATCCCGACGATCCGGATCGCATGGTGCTTGCCATCGAGACTGACGGCGCGACCTATCATTCGGCGGCGACCACGCGTGCCCGCGATCGGTTGCGGCAGGAGCACCTGGAACGCCTCGGCTGGCGGTTCCACCGGATCTGGTCGACCGAGTGGCTTCGCCATCCGGATCGCGAGGTGGCGCGGATAAAGCAGGCGTACGACGAGGCGATCGCCTACGCCGACGGACGAGCCGCGGCCGCGGCCGGCGACGAGCCGGACGAGGCGGGCCCGTCGGATGCCGGACTGGACGGCACGGGGCTGGACGCCACCGGCACCGGCACCGGGACGAGCACCAGCACCGGCCCGGAGGGCGCGGCGCATCACGATACCGGTGCGGCTGACGGACGTGACGCGGTGATCGTGGCGGCCGGCGAGCGCGGGCCCAGGCCAGGGGTGCCGACCGGTGGGCCGATCACCACGTACACCGATGAGGAGCTGGAATCCATCGTGGTGTGGGTTCTGTCCGACGGCGCGCTGCGGACCGATGACGAGGTCGCCGACGAGGCGCGGCGGGCTCTGGGACTCGGCCGGGGTTCACGGATCGCCGCCCGGCTGTCGACAGCCGTCAGCACGGTCCGCAAGCGCGAGGAGACCGTACCCGGAACGTGACGGGTCCTGCGTGTCCGCTAGCCGGGCGGACCGAACGGGGTGTCCAGCCTGGTGTCCGGGACCTGGCGCAAATACTCGGCCACATGCTTGTTGCGGGATCGCGCCTGAGCCGCCTGCTTCGCCGCCGTGCGCCCCTCCTCCACGCCCGGATCAAGGCGCACCGAACTGCGGACCTCGGAGATGTTGCGGTACAGGTCCGGAGGCAGGGTCCGGGCCAGTTTGAGGACGCCACGGTCGCTGGTGTACTCCAGCACGTGTGTGAGGATCGCGTCTCTATCGGCCGGAAAGTCCAGATCGCGAAGTGCTTCTTGCATGCCGGCCCAATCCTGGTTCTGCATACCGCCACTGTTACGCGGTGGGCTCGTGATCACACCTGGTTTCGCCAGATAGCGGGCAGGCCGGCTGGCCGGCTGGTCAGCCAACCGGCGCCGGTTCGGCCAGATGCTCGCGTACCGCGTCAGCGCTGCGCTGGGCCCGCGCCGATGACGAGAGCATGCCGAGCGCCAGCACGCCCACCCCGCAACCGGTGATGATCAGATATCCGATGTGACTGGCCGTCGCGAACTGGTCGACGAACTGGCCCGCGATGCCGGACACCACCGCCGAGCCGACGATCGCGACACCCAGCGACTGACCCACCTGGCGGCTGGTCGAGGCGATGGCGGCGGCCACTCCGGCCTGGGCTCGCGGCATCCCGGACACCGCGGTGTTGGTGATCGGCGCGTTGACCATGGCGAACCCCAGGCCGAAGGCCATGAATGACACCACCACCCACCAGATGGGCGTGGTGTTGGACAGCCGGGTGAGCATGGCGCCCGCAGTGGCCATCGCGATGCCGGCGATGGTGAGCGGGATCCGGGTACCCCGGCTCCCGACGATCCGGCCGGAGATCGGCGCCAGTACCAGCGTCGTCAACGCGAGCGGCAGGGTGATCAAGCCGGCGTGAAACGGCGAGTAACCGCGAACGTTTTGCAGGTACAGAGTGTTCAGGAAGAGGCTGCCTCCGAGCGCGGAGAACGCCAGCACCGCGATCAGCGTCGCGGCCGAGAACGGCAGGCTCCGGAAGTAGCGGGGATCAATCAGCGGCTCAACGTGCCTTCGCTCGTACCAGACGAGCGAACCGAATGCCGCCACGGCGGTGACGAAGCAGGCCACGATGAGCGGCGATCCCCAGCCCTGGCCCGGCCCCTCGATGATGCCGAAGGTCAAGGTCAGCAGGAGTGTCAACACCAGCATCTGGCCCACCAGGTCCGGCCGGCGCGGGTGCTCGGCCCTGGATTCCGGCACGAACAACGCCGTCAGCAGCAGCGCCGCCAGGCCGACCGGCACGTTGATCCAGAAGACCGATCGCCATCCGACCGAGTCCACCAGTGCGCCGCCGACGAGCGGGCCGAGGGCCATGCTGATACCGATCACGCCGCCCCAGATGCCGATGGCCCGGGCCCGCTCCCTGGGGTCGGTGAACACGTTCGTGATGATCGACATGGCCACCGGGTTCAGCATCGATCCGCCGACGGCCTGGACCATCCGGAACACGACCAGCCACCCAAGGCTCGGTGCGACGCTGCATAGCAGCGACCCGGCCGAGAACACCACCAGGCCGGTCTGGAATATCCGGCGCCGGCCGAGCCGGTCGGCCACCGACCCGGACATGATCAGCAGGCTGGCCAGAACCAGGGTGTACGCGTCCACGGTCCACTGCAGGCCGGACACCGACGAATGCAGACCTCGCTGCAGCGATGGCAGTGCCACGTTCACGATCGTGTTGTCGAGCCCGACAATCAGCAGGCTCATGCAGCAGATCGCCAGGACCAGCTGGCGTCGTTGACGCGTCAACGGCATGCGTCATTCTTACTCGCCGGTGACCTGGCCTATCCCACCGGAGGGGTGCAAGGTCACAGGAATCGCGGGATCGAGCCGGCTCAGTCGTCCACCGCCACCGACAACCGGTGGACGAAGTTGAACTCGGCCGCGGTCACCCGCTCGGTACCGATCCCGCTGTTCGCCGCCGCGATTACCCGCTCGGCCACGGTCACCAGCCAATGGCAGTACGCCCCCGCGTCTCCCCCGTTCACCTTGACCACCAGGAGGGCACGCGCCGCTTTGGCACGGGCGATGGTCTCGTTTGCGTACTCCCACGGGTCGTCCGGCACCGGAGCGATTATCGGTTCCTCACCGAGTTCCGGATCGGCGCCGAGGCGCTCCACCACCACCGCCGCTATCGCCTCGACGAACGGGTTGCCGGCCACCCGGCCATCGGAGATGGCCTCCAGCCCGGCCTCGTTCTCCGCCTGGGTGCGCTTGGGCGAGTCGGCCTGAACCGCGCTCGCCGCCGCCAGCACCGACGCCGGGAGGCCGACGAGCAGGCTCCACTCCTGGTCCGTGAACTGTGCTTGGAATCGGTTCATCAGGCGGCTCCTCCAGAGGCGTCGGCAACGAGCAAACCATTGTCACGAACCAGTTGCACGGACAGCGTCTTATACCCAGCGTCGTCGAACAATACCGTCATGCGATCGCGCTCGTAGCCGAGGACAGTGCCCCGCCCCCAGTCCGCGTGGCGGACCACGGCGTGCGGTGCGAACGGCTGATCGCGGCGCCGGGACGCGGCCGGCCGTTGACCCGCCGCGCAGTTGTCGCAATGGCCGCAACGGTGCGCGAGCTGCTCACCGAAGTAGTTCAGCAGCGGCTGGACCCGGCACGAGCCGGTCTCGGCGAACTGCCGCATCATGTCCGTCCGAGACCGCTGTAGCAGCTGGTGCCGGTCGTGTTCGGCGGCCGCCAGCACGGCGGCGTCCTCCGGGGTGGGTGCGAATGGAGGGCAGCGCACCTCACCCCGGCCGCTCAACGCGGCAGCGCCGACGCTTTCCAGCAGGTTGAGCAACGCCGCCACTTTCCGGGGGGCCAGATTGGTCTTCCTGGCGAGCTCCGCCTTGGTGCCAACCCCGGCGTGCACCGCGGCGGCCACGAACAGCAACTCGTCAAGTGCCGGAGCGCCACCGGTGAAGAATCGCTGCAACGCCACGTCTTCGGCCCGGAACAACAGCAGTACCCGCGCCGGGGCACCATCGCGCCCGGCACGCCCGATCTCCTGCAGGTAGCTGTCCGGCGAATCGGGCAGCGCCACGTGCGCGACCCAGCGGATGTTCGCCTTGTCGATGCCCATGCCGAAGGCCGAGGTGGCGACCATGACCGGGATCTGGTCGGCGGCGAATTCCTGGTGCCGCTTGCGCCGAACCCCCGCCGCCATCCCGCCGTGGTAGAACGACGCCGGATATCCCGCCGCGGTCAAGCGCGCGGTCAGCTCCTGCGCGGCACGGCGCGTCGGTACGTAGATGATTCCGGAGCCGTCCTGCTCGTCCAGGAACGTCCGCAGCCGGCGCCAGCGCTGCTCCTCGGTCTGGCACCGGGCGGCTTCGAGGAACAGGTTCGGCCGGTCCAGAGCACCGATGACGGTGCGCGGCTTGCGAAGGCGCAACCGGGCAGCGATGTCCTCACGTACCGGGGGCGATGCCGTCGCCGTCAGAGCGACGATCGGCGGCCGCCCGATCGCCTCGATCACCGGCCCGAGGGCCAGATAGTCGGGGCGGAAGTCGTAGCCCCAGCTCGATACGCAATGGGCCTCGTCGACGGCGACCAGGGCGGGCTTGAGCGCGCGCACCTGTTCCACCCGATGCGGCGAGGCCAGCTGCTCGGGCGTGATGAACAGCAGACGGGCACGGCCGTCACGGATCAGGCGCAGCGCCTCGTCCTGCTGCTTGGGCGTCTGGGCCGAGCTCAGCGCGACCGCTGCCAGCTCGGCGACGCCCCGGGCATTCAGCGCGGCGACCTGGTCGTGTTGCAGGGCGAGCAGTGGTGAGATGACGATCGTCGGACCGGCGGCAATGCTGGCCGGCACCTGGTAGACGGCGGACTTGCCGGCGCCGGTGGGCAGCACCACAACCGTGTCCCGCCCGCTCGCGACCCCCCGCATCGCGGGGAGCTGTCCGGGGCGGAGGCTGGACCATCCGAAGAACTTGGCAGCGGCGCGGCGGAGGCGCCAGGAGAGGAAGAGTTTCATTGCCGACCATGCTGCCCAGTGCGCGCCAGCCGGAAACGTGAACACGCCGGAGACGCGATCAAGGTGTGGGCTATCTGACTGTGGACGGGCGCCGCGGCTATTCCTGGACGACCAGATGCGCGCCGTTGCCGTGCTGCCCGGAACCTTCCACGTGCGATGGCTCGCCATGCCCGGTGACGGCAGCGTCGCGGTGGTACTCATCGCGCCACGTCAGCGTCGGACGGTTCTGACGGTTCTGACGGTTCTGACGGTTCTGACGGTCCTGGCGGTTCTGGAGGTCCTGGCGGTTCTGGCGGTTCCGGCGGTCCTGGTGGTTCCGGCGCAACGCCGGCCAGCCGAAGCCGACGATGATTCCGGCGACCACCCCGGACGTGGCGGGCGCACCGGTGCTGCGCGCGGAGCTGACCGGGTACCTGAACCGGGTCCGGGCCACGGTCGCCAAGCCGGATCGGATGATCATCACCTCGGGCGTGGCGCAGGCGCTGCATCTGGCGATCCGGGCGCTGCGCCGGCTCGGGTACGGCGACCGGCTGGGCATCGAAGATCCGGCCGGGCTCCCGCACCAGTCGCTGCTCACCGCCGCGGGCGCCGACCTGGTACCGGTGCCGGTGGACGAGGAGGGGATCGATGTCGACGCGCTCGCCCGGACCGGAGTACGAGCGGTATTGCTGACGACCACCCACCAGTACCCCACCGGGGTCGCGGTGTCACCGGCCCGCCGGGTCGCGCTGATGGACTGGGCGCGCTCGGCGGACGCGCTCATCATCGAGGACGACTACGATGCCGAGTTCCGGTACGACTGCGACCCGGTCGGATCGTTGCAGGGCCTGGGCCCGGAGCGGGTGATCCTGGCCGGTTCGGTCAGCAAGGCGCTGTCGCCCGGCCTGCGGCTCGGCTGGCTGCTCGGGCCGCCGACGGTTTCCCGGTGCGTCGCCGATCTGCGCGAGCTGATCGATCTCGGGTCGCCGACCGTCGAGCAGTACGCCCTCACGTCGATGCTGGCCGGTGGCGGCTACGACCGGCACCTGCGCCGGGTGCGCCGGGCTTACCGGTCCCGGCGGGACGCGCTCACCTCGGCGCTGGCGGTGCACCTTCCCGGCGCCACGCTGCACGGCATCTCCGCCGGGCTGCACGTGTGCGCCCAGTTGCCCGCTGGCGTGGACGACGAACGGTTCGCGACCGTCGCCGGCGAACACGGCGTCGGCGTCCTGCCGGTGACGCCCATGCGATGGGCACCCGGACCGCCGGCCATCGTGATCGGATTCGCCCGCCTGCCCGCTGAACGGCTCAGCGACGTGGCGGTGCGGCTCGGACGAGCCGGTCAGACGGCCTCGTCGCGATCCTCGACCCGGTCGCTGTGAGGCTTGGCCGTCCCGTCGGCCACGTCCCGCCAATCATCGCGGCCACCGCCGTCGCTGCCGCCAGCACGCTCGGTCCGCTCCTTCTGCGCTTCGATCCAGCGGTCGATGTGCGCCCACCAGCGGTACAGCCAGTCGATCCGGCTGCCGTCCGCGGCCGGTACCGCCTCCGGCCGCTCGGCCCACCAATGCATCACGATCTGCTTGTCCATCGGCAGCGCGCGCCAGACGTCGGCGATGGTAAGCAGATGATCAAGGCCGGTGTGCCCAACCCAGACGACCTCGGCGCGCGGGCTGGCGGCCAGCGCCGCCAGCACCCCGCCCGGCTGGGGCGGTAGCACGTTGTGCATCCGCTCGGCGCGGCGCGCGGTCGCGTTCAGGCCGAGCTTGCGCAACCGGTCGATGGCCCGCTGCCAGCGGACCGGCGTGAAGTTTCCGCCCTCCGGGAAGATGACCAGCGCGTCGTTGTCATCCAGGCCAGTGGCCAGCTGGCCGACCTGGATCTCGGCCTCTGGCCCCCCGCCGGGCAGCAGGAACCGGTTCGGCAGCCGGTTCATCAGCACGTCGATCGCCGGATCCCACTGCAAGCTGTCCCTGAGCACGATCCTCGGTTCACGGCGATACCAGGTGATCAGGGCATGCGCGAGCAGGAACGAGTCGCCCGGCCCGGCGTGCCGGCTGAAGACCAGCAGCGGCCCGTCCGCCGGCAGCGCATCCGGCGCGGCACCCTCGATGTGAACGGTCAGGCGTAGCACCCAGCACGCCTGCCGGTACAGCACCCGCAGCGCACGGCCGCACAGCCGGTAATGCGCGCGCTGGAACCCCGGGTGGCGGATCCGCCAGCCGAACCCGGACACGATCCACATCGCGAACATCGCGATCAAAACCGCCGCCTCGACCAGCAGGTAAACCGTGCCGAGCCAGATCACTCGCAGCAACCGCAGGCCGGTCGGCAACAACGGCGCCAGCAGTAGGGTCAGCAGCGCCCACACCGGCACGGTCACCGCGAACCCCAGCGCGAGGGCGATGGTCAGCGGCGCTAGCAGCAGCCGCCGCACCCATCGCGGTGGCGGTCTCACCCCAGCTCCTTCAGGTACGCCACCGACGCATCGTACGCACGCTGGATCCGGCGATTGGTCGCCTTCATGTCCCGGTAAGCCAGCGGGGAGTCATCTCGCTTGGAACCTTCACCGGCGGGCAGGACGTGAACCGTGACATCGTCCGGTACCGCTGCCATCTCCCGCGCGAACCGGTGCCGCCGGGAGATCTCAAACGCCACCCGGGCCACTTCGACCGGGTTGCGCGGCGCGGTGAGCGGCCGGTCGATACGACCGACCTGAAGCACGAAGACGGTACGGGCGCCATGCTCGATGGCCTGGCCCACCGGGATCGAGTTCACGATGCCGCCGTCGATGAAGTGCTCATCACCGATCCGGACCGGGGGCAGCAGCCCGGGTACGGCCGTCGACGCCAGCACCGCCTCGACGAGCGGACCACTGCTGAACCAGTGCTCGGCGGCGCGCTCGATGCTGGCCGCGCAGCATTCGAACCGTACCGGCAGGTTGTGAAAGTGGGTGTGACCCTCCAGCTCACGGGTGAGCATGCCGCGAAGCGGCTGCGGGGAATGCAGGTGCGTTCCGGCTCGCGCCAGGCGTGCGATCTGCCGGGGCGCGGAGTCCCCGAAGACCTCGCGAGCCTGAGGGGAAGCCCACAGGTGGACAAGCTTCGCGATCACCGTCTCGGTCGGATCGGAGGCGATCAGCACACCGTTGAGCGCCCCGATCGACGTACCAACCACGAGATCCGGCCGGACATCCCGCTCGATGAGCGCGCGCAGCATGCCGACCTCGACGGCGCCCAGGACGCCGCCACCACCCAGGACAAATGCGATCGGACCGCTGGTCACACGATCATCTTGTCACGGGTTCGGCACGGGGCGCTGGGTGCCGGGCTGCGGGCGGGCCCGCGCCGACAGGGGTGACCGGCGATCACCCGGACCCGAAGACCACCTTCCCGCACGGAACCCGGACGGAGCCCGGACTGATCCGCAACCTGTGCGCACGGCATCCGGGCTCGGACCGCGGCGCGGAACCCGGGCGCACGAGTTGCCGGACCGAACATCGAACTTCGTCGCATCGACGGAAGTGATTAGTCGCCTTGTGCAGATGATGAAATCTACTTTTCTCGACTCGCGAGAGATGCGGATTGCTGTTTCCGGCAACAAATCCGCTGTTCAACCGCCGAACGCGCCCCGACCTGCAAACCCTCGCGGTGGTTCCGCAACGTCCATGTCCATTCTGTCCTATTGACACTCGTGCTCAGCGGTAAGAATCTCAGTCCCTAGAGCGCTCCCTGACACACGCTCGAAACGGCGCGTTAACCGATTCGGGCGGCACCGCCCCCACCTATGCACGGCGCAACCGCAAGGCCGACGGTTCGCGCCGCGCGCCATCCTCACCCATCAGGGAGATTTGATGCACCCTGTACATCATCGAGCCAGACTTCGTACCCGGTTACTCGCCTTAGCCGCCGCGACCGCGACCGTCCTCACCGGACTCGTGGTCGCCGCCACGCCGAACGCCGCGTCGGCGATGGGTACCCTGCTGTCCCAGGGAAAGCCGACCACCGCTTCATCCACTGAGAATGCCGGCACCCCGGCGTCGGCCGCGACCGACGGCGACACCGGCACCCGCTGGTCCAGCGCCTTCAGCGACCCCCAATGGCTCCAGGTCGACCTCGGCGCCACCGACACCATCGACACGGTCATCCTCAGCTGGGAGACCGCGTCCGGTAAGGCCTTCGAGATCCAGACATCCGACGACGCCTCCACCTGGACCGACATCTACTCGACCACGACCGGTCCCGGCGGAGTGCAGACGCTGTCGGTGTCCGGCACCGGCCGGTACGTGCGCATGTACGGCACGGTCCGCAACACCGGCTACGGCTACTCGCTATGGGAGTTCCAGGTCTACGGCACCGCAGGCAGTGGTGGCGGTGGTGGCGGCAGCGGCTGCGACACGTCGACCAACGTGGCGCGCAACCAGCCCGCGACCGCATCGTCGACGGAGAACGGCGGGACGCCGGCTTCCGCCGCTTTCGATGGCGACACCGGCACCCGCTGGTCCAGCGCGTTCAGCGACCCCCAATGGCTCCAGGTCGACCTCGGCTCGACCCAGAGCATCTGCCAGGTCACCCTGAACTGGGAGACCGCGTCCGGCAAGGCCTTCGAGATCCAGACATCCGACGACGCCTCCACCTGGACCGACATCTACTCGACCACGACCGGTCCCGGCGGAGTGCAGACGCTGTCGGTGTCCGGCACCGGCCGGTACGTGCGCATGTACGGCACGGTCCGCAACACCGGCTACGGCTACTCGCTGTGGGAGATGTCCGTCTACGCGGGATCCGGCGGTAGCGGCGGCGGTGGAGGGACCATCCCGGGCGGCGGCGACCTCGGATCCAATGTCATCGTCTTCGATCCCAGCATGTCCAGCACCTCGATCCAGAACCAGCTGGACTCGGTGTTCACTACCCAGGAGTCGAACCAGTTCGGCACCGAGCGGTACGCGCTGCTCTTCAAGCCCGGCACGTACAGCGGCTTGAACGCCCAGATCGGCTTCTACACCTCGATCGCCGGCCTGGGACAGAACCCGGACCAGGTGCAGATCAACGGCGATGTCACGGTGGACGCGGGTTGGTTCAACGGCAACGCCACGCAGAACTTCTGGCGGTCGGCGGAGAACATGTCCCTGACACCGGTCAGCGGCACCGACCGGTGGGCGGTCGCACAGGCGGCACCGTTCCGACGGATGGACATCCACGGTGGGCTGAACCTGGCCCCGAGCGGGTACGGCTGGGCGTCCGGCGGCTACATCGCGGACTCCCGGGTCAGCGGCACCGTCGGCCCGTACTCCCAGCAGCAGTGGTACACCCGAAACAGCCAGATCGGCGGCTGGACCAACGGGGTATGGAACATGGTGTTCTCCGGCGTCCAGGGCGCTCCGGCGCAGTCGTTCCCGAACCCGGTCTACACCACGCTCGCGACCACCCCGGTGACTCGCGAGAAGCCGTACCTGTACGTCGACGGTTCGGGCAACTACAACGTCTTCGTGCCATCGCTGCAGACGAACTCGTCGGGTACCACGTGGGCGGGCGGCAACACCCCGGGCACGTCGATCCCGTGGAACCAGTTCTACGTGGCGCATCCGGGCGACTCGGCCGCGACCATCAACGCCGCACTTGCCCAGGGGCTGAACCTGTTCTTCACCCCGGGCATCTACCACGTCAACCAGACGATCAACGTGACCCGGGCCAACACCGTGGTGCTCGGCATCGGTTTCCCGACGATCATCCCGGACGGCGGCGTCAACGCCATGTCAGTCGCTGACGTGGACGGCGTCAAGATCGCCGGCCTGCTGTTCGACGCCGGCACCACCACCTCGCCGTACCTGCTGCAGGTCGGCCCGGCCGGCTCGTCGGCCGGCCACGCCGGCAACCCGACGTCGATCCAGGACGTGTTCTTCCGGATCGGTGGCGCGGGTGCCGGCTCGGCGACGACCAGCCTGATCGTGAATCAGAACAACGCGATCATCGACCACATCTGGGCATGGCGGGCCGACCACGGCGCCGGCGTCGGCTGGACCACGAACACCGCCGACACCGGCCTGATCGTCAACGGCAACAACGTCGAAGGCCTCGGGCTCTTCGTCGAGCACTACCAGAAGTACGAGGTGATCTGGAACGGTCAGGGCGGAAAGGCGATCTTCTTCCAGAACGAGATGCCGTACGACCCGCCGAGCGCGGCGGCGTGGACCAACGGTTCGCACGGGACCGGGTACGCCGCGTTCAAGGTGGGCGACAACGTCACCTCGTTCGAAGCGTGGGGCCTGGGCAGCTACTGCAACTTCACCGCGGACCCGACCATCGCCGCGTACCACTCGTTCGAGTCGCCGAACAACGCCAACGTGAAGTGGCATGACCTGCTCACGGTATCGCTCGGCGGCATGGGTTCCATCACGCACATCATCAACGACACGGGCGCGACCGCCCAGGGTACCGACACGGTCCCGGTGAACCTGGTCTCGTACCCGTAAACGGTCTCCTAGAGGCCAGCACCAGCGGGCGGCGCCGTCATCGGCGCCGCCCGTCGCATGCCCGACCGCTCCGATGCGCCGAGTTCCACCGCGGGGTCGACCTTTCCTGCATACCACCATGATCAAGTGCATGATCGTGTCCGTCTGACGTCGCCATAGCGCGCCTGCTGCACAAGATCGTGCACTTGATCAGGCGGAGGGTGCCGCGGCTCCGCGATTGCCGAGCAACGCACCGGTCCTATGTGCCACGCATGCCAGGTCTCAGATGACCGTGGTTCAGACCGGCGCCGTTCAGATGATGCGACTTCGCGCGCCACGATGCCGCCGCAAGTGGCGCGATCGGAAATTCATAGACAATTCTCGATCACTACATGTAACGGACCAATTCGGCGTGACCACGGCAGCACCTACTCCTTGTTACTGACTGGGCACTAAGGACGGACGCTAGCTGGTGTCAATCCATCGAAAGGACTATATGCGATGGATGTTACTGGCGAGTTTCATTAGCGCAGTTCCCCCACCTTCGTCAGCCGTTCCTCCCACCCCCTGGAGGGTTGTCGTGCGCAGATTCCTCGCCGTCGGGGCCGCCGCGGTCATTGCCGCCGTTGTCGGCTTCGCGTCTCCCGCCTCCGCCGCCAGCAGCGTTCACTACGTGGCACTCGGCGACTCGTACTCGTCCGGTGTCGGTGCCGGCAGCTACATCAGCTCCAGCGGCTCATGCGACCGCAGCACCAACGCCTATTCCGCACTCTGGGCCTCGGCACATTCACCGGCCTCCTACACTTCGGTGGCCTGCTCCGGCGCCACCACCAGTTCGGTCAACAGTTCCCAGCTCTCCGCACTCAGCTCGTCGACCACGCTGGTCAGCATCACCGTCGGCGGCAACGATGTGGGCTTCGCGAACATCATGGAGACCTGCGCGCTGCAAGGAACCACGGCCTGCGTCAGCGCCGTACAGTCGGCCGAGGACTACGCCCAGAGCACGCTGCCGGGCCTGCTCAACACGACCTACAACAAAATCCGGTCGCACGCTCCGAACGCCAAGATCGTGGTCCTCGACTACCCGGTCTTCTACCAGCTCGGAACGTTCTGCATCGGACTCAGCTCGACCTCGCACGCGAAGATCGATGAAGGCATCAACCTGCTTGACGGCGTCATCAAGACGGCCGTCAGCGCGCACAGCAACTTCGTCTTCGCCGATGTCCGCGACATCTTCGTCGGGCACCAGTTGTGCAGCTACGGCACCAAGTGGCTGCACGCCCTGAACTTCCTCGACATCGGCGAGTCCTACCACCCCACCGCTGACGGCCAGTCCGGTGGTTACCTGCCGGTGTTCAGCAACAAGGCGGGCTGAGCCGATCCGGGGATTAGCCCGGCGGAAGCCAACCAGCAGTAAAGAGAGGCCGGTGGGTGGGAGCACGAAGCTCCCGCCCACCGGCCGCGCTATGAGCCAGCGCATCACGACGATGCGCTGGCCCGTACCGTCGCAGGAGCCCGCCACCGGTCGCAGGATCGCGGACGTAACGCAGCGCGGTGGATCCACTCGTCTGTCAGATACGCCGCAACTCAACGGTCCTGCAGTCGAAGGCGCACGTGGCCGTAATGGTCTCGAGCGAGAAGTGCGGTGGCCGGTCGTCCGACAGCGTGTACTCGACGCCGATGAACGTCTCCACCTCACGCGCCGACCAATTCACCGCGGCCGGACCCTCAGAGGTGACCGTCAAGTCAGTGATCTCTCCGAAGACCAGTTCCCATCGATCATTGGAAGCATCCTCCAGTAGCCGGAGCACCAGCGGATGCGCTGGCGTGCACGGCAGTGCAATCTCGATGACCGTGCACGAATTGTGCAGATCGAGCAAGCGGCCTTCGACCATGCATTCGGTCACCTCGATGTTGGCCGGCCATGGGGTGAGCCCGCTGAACACTGGCTCGATCATTCGAATTGGCTCACCATCACTTGCTGGGCCTGCTTAACGAATTCGCTGCCGCTATCCGCATGCAACACCGACAGCAGCCGGGACGCCAGGTACACGGCCCGCTCCAACGGCACCGCGCGGGCGGCGAACAGGCCGATGGCCTCACGCAGGTAGCGGTAGACGGTACTCAGCCCGACGCCGAACCCGGCGGCCAGCCGGGCGTAGGTGTCGCCATTGCGTAAGTGGGGCTAGAGTTATCAACGCCTGCCGCGCCGGATCCAGCCGCCGCCACCGCGACCGGCGCTGTCGGCGGTGGTCGCGGATCAGATCCGCCAGCTGGTTTGAGGCTACGAATAGCCTCACCCACCACTCACCTCTGGGTCGACACAAACCCTCTGACCAGCACCATCAAGTTGAAAATGCCTCACTCGCCGATATCTGGGACGATTTTGACAACCTTCCTGGCAATCATCACCACGGGGTGACACTACGTGAGGCCGCAGCAATGAGGATCCGCATCCTGATCGCCGCAGCGGCAGTAGTTTTGACTATCAGCGCCTGCGGCGGCCAACAATCATGGGCGCCTTCGGGGTTCGACAGCTACACCGTTTCGCCTGACGGACGAACGCTGACTCTATACACCAGCCAAGGCGGCTGCGGGCCGCTCGATTACAAGAAGGTCGTCGAATCCAAAGCATCGGTCGTTATCGACCTGGGTACAAAGCTGCGCGATGGAACAGTATGCGGCTCCGCCGCATGGCCGGACACCGCAACAGTCAGGTTGAAATCCCCACTTGGCCAACGAACCGTCGTGGACGCAACCGACCATCACGTGGTCCCATCCGGAATCCCCTCACCCATTCCTTTGCCTAGTAGCTCCTGAGGCATTTGGCGATCGCTCCACATCGCTCATTCTTCTATCCTGCCCACCGCAGCCTCAGATTTAGACGACGGATGGCAAGGTACGCGCCGCAGCCTGCACGAACCTTCCTCTGCCAGCGCGCAAGGCGCTGGCGGGACCGTGAGACTACTGCCCGTCTTCGAGAATGCGGCGCTCCCGTGCGCTCAGCGTCGGGGCGGCGACCTCCGCGCATGTGAGAGCCCCAACTCCCGCCGAACCTCACGCACCAGGTCAGCCGCAGTCACAGGAATCGCCCACCCCACGCCAAGTCTCATAGGAACACCGGATCAGGAGCGGGCACCTAGCGGCGCTCTATCGCCTGCGGCAGGACGCCGTTATCCCACAAGCGATCCATCTCGGCAAGGAACTCCGACACATTCGATAGCTGGCGTTGGCGCTCGGGCGAAATCGGATCGGCGAATGACAGACCGTCCGGCACCTCGGTGGTCCAGCCTGCGAACCGTTGGCACTCTCGACACCAGATCTGGACGATCAGCTTCGATGGAGCGTCCAGGACACGACAATGCAGGTACACCGTCCTGAGGCTGACCCGATCACAGTGCGGGCACGTTCTCAAATTCGTTGGATTCGGCAACAACCTTGCCGCCGCAACATCTGCGAACGCTTCCTCACTACTGAAGTTGCGCCAGGTAACCGCCACAATTGCCACGTTCTCCTCTGAAGCAGGCGACACATGCTCCGCCGGTACTCCTCAAAGACTCACGTTATTGCAGTCGCGTGGAGTCTAGTCCGACACTCTCGATCTCCGGCCCTCAAGCGGTGTCCGCGGCTGTGCACGAGCCTGATCTACCCGGCAACGCACCCGCGCGCCTGACGTACGACCAGCCAGAAAGCGGATGCCCCAACTCGCGACAGCGCGCCGGACAAGACCGCGCGGCCAGGCAAGGTAACCGCACACGCCGGTGGGCGGGAGCGCGAAGCTCCCGCCCACCGCGCGCTGACGTGATATCAGGAGACGTTCAATGCGAAGTCGTCCAGCACGAACGACGTCTGCAGCGAGTAGTCCTCAGCGCCGGTGAACTTGATCGTCACCGTCTGCCCGGCGAATCCCGCCAGGTTGAACGAGCGCTGGATGTACCCGCCGGCTTCATCCAGGTTCGAGTACGTCGCCAGGGTGCTGCTGCCGACCGTCAGGGTCAGCTTGTCGTAGGCGACCGAACTGGTGTACTCCGAACTGTCGATGTGCAGCCAGAAGGTCAGTGTGTAGCTGGAGCAGCCGCTCGGCAACGCGACCGACTGGGACAGCGTGTCGGTGTGCGTCGTTCCGTACCCGTCGAGCCAGGCGAACCGGCTGCCGCTGTGCGGCACCTGCCCGCTGTACGACCCGATCACGCCCGAGGTCGCCGACCACGGCGAACTGCCGCTCTCGAAGCCAGGGTTGCCGATCTTCTGGCCAGGGCTGGAGCACGATCCGGCTGGAGAGATCGTCCAGGTGAACGTCTGACTGGCGGTCGCATGCGCCGGGCTCGCGCTGTCAGTGACGGTCACCGTCACGGTGAAGGTTCCGGCGGTGGTCGGCGTGCCGGAGATAACGCCGCTGGACGCGTTGATCGACAGGCCGGCAGGTAGCCCGCTCGCCGAGAAGGTGTACGGCGCCGTGCCACCGGAGGCGGACAGCGCGAGGCTGGCGGCCACGCCAACGGTGCCGGACTGGCCGCCGGGGTTGGTCAGCGCCAGCGCGGTACCGGCGGTGCATGTCGGGTCGCCCGACTGGGCCGGAACGCTGACGGCGTCCCACGCCGACTTGACCGTATCGAACTCGGTGCATCCGCTCGGGAACAGGTTCTTGGCGGCCTGCAGCGTCCAGGTGCGGTACTTCAGGTAGGAACTGCTGGACGTCTTCATCAGCATGGCGTTGTACATGATCTTCATGGCCGTCTGGGTTCCGAGGCCGGTGATCGTGCTGCCGTTGCAGGTGGGGCTCACCGGCTGCCCGTTGGTCGGGTTGGTGCCCTCGGCCAGCAGGTAGAACCAGTGGTTGCCGGGGCCGGCCGCGGCGTGCACCTCCTCATTCGGGATGCTGCTGGAGTAACAGTTGTCGTCGCCGGCCAGCGACGGCTTGTACATGTACCGAATCGGGCCGCTGCCGACGAGATTGATCTCCTCGCCGACGGTGAAGTCGGGCGCGTCGAGGGAGGCGGGCTCGTTGGCGAACCACTCGGTCGCCGCGCCGAATGTATCGGCAACGAACTCCTGAGTGTTGCCGCGGGAGATGCCGCCCGGCGTGTGGTCGTCCACGCCATGGCCCATCTCATGCCCGACCACGTCGAGCGAGCCGATCCACTGGTTGGCGGTGTTGTGGCCGATCTGGACCTGAGTGCCGTCGTAGTAGGCGTTCTGATCGTTCAGGCCGACCCGGATCGGCCAGGCTCCGCCGCTGCCGTTCATCCCGTTGCGGCCCAGCCACTGCGACAGCATCTTGACCTCGGTCTGGGCGCTGAACAGCGCGTCCACACAGCCGGTTTCCTTGTTGGTGGCGCTGCCGTTGCCCCAGACATCGTCGGAACCGCTGAACGTCTGATTGTTGGAGGCGTCCTGGCAGCTCAGGTTGGAGGTGACCGGGTCTTTCATGGTGAACGTGCTGCCTGATTGGGTGGTCGCCAGTGTCACGGTGCCGCTGTAGGCCGACGATCCGGTGCCCTCGGTGACGTGCTCTTGCGTGCCGAGTACCCGGCCGTTGACCGCGTCCACGTAGACGCTGAGCCGGCTGACTCCGTCCGCGCCAACTCCATCCACGATGGACTCCCAGGCCAGGCGAGCAGGCCCGGCCAGCGCGTACACCACGAGGGTGGTCGACTCGACGGTCGAGACGACCTTGAGCTGTGACCGGGCGGTCGCCTCTGCGGCTGCGCCGGTGACCTTGGGGGTGGTGCGCAGTGCGCCGATCGGGCGCGACTGCGCCACCGAGTTGAACAGCACTCGCCCGTTGTCGTCGGTGACCACGACGAAGTCGCCGCCGATCACCGGCAGGCCGGCATAGGTTCGGTGGTATGGCACGTACTGCGTGTGCCCGGCGGTGATGACCGCGTTCTGGGCGAACCGATCCTTGCCACTGGCATGGAGGAATGCCGGACGCCCCGCGACCAGCGCGGCCGCCGCGTGGGCCGCTCGCTCGCGCGGAGTCGACGGCGTGGAAGGACTCGGACGGGCTGAGGCCGGGGCGGCGGTCACCACCACGGCGAGCCCGACGGTAAGTGCGGCGACCGCAGCGGCGGCACGCACACCTGATGACAGTTTCACTCGATCCTCCGGTAGGGGGTAGTAGTGAACATCGATGTGCATGTATATAGCGCATTACCTATATGGTTGTGAATATGCGAGGCGTATGCTTTCTGAATCCTGCGAAGAATCTATGTGCGACGAGATCGAGAGGGGTCGCGATCGCGGTCGCGCTGGCGGCCCTGGTGGGGGGCGTGGCGGCCTGCGGCTCCGGAACGTCGACCGGTACGCCGCAGCGCCGGATCCCGGCGATCACCGTGCAACAGCGTGGCGGGATCGCCGGAGTCTCGAACACCTTGCGGGTGAGGCCGACCGGGGCGTGGACCGCGACCAGCCGGGCGTCCGGCGAGCGCAGTGGTCAACTGAACGCCGCCCAGTTCGCCACCGTCGCGGTCCTCGCCGCCGATCCGCGTCTGGCGTCTGAGGCCGCGCGTCCGTCCGCGCCGACCCGATGCCGGGACGCGTTCGACTACACGGTCACCGTCGGCAGCGTTCGGATCTCGTACACCGACTGCCCAGCCGACGGGGACCTACCGGACGCGGCCGTCGCGCTGGTCCGCGAGTTACGGGCGGACACCTCGTGAGATGGACACGTGAGTTCCGGGCAAGCGTCCCGAGGCCGGCCGAAGCGCGGCCGAGCGCGGCGTGATCGTCACCCCCCGACGTAATCCACACCACCCGGCGGCACGCCTCCGGGAACTAATCGACCGGCAGCGCCCACTATTCAAACGGCGCCGGATTCGGCGCACCGGCCGCCGGGCGGTGACCGGACGCTGCATGTAGGGGGATCTGATGCGACGGAGCGTACGCGCGGCGATCACGGTCGCGGCGGCCACCGCGATCGGGGCGATCGGGCTCGCCGGCGCCGCGCAGGCGCACGTGACGGTCAGTCCAAGCGACGCGAGCCAGGGCGGGAGCGCCCGGATCGCGTTCCGGGTGCCGACCGAGAGCGACTCCGCGTCCACCACGAAGCTGCAGGTTTACCTCCCGACCGACAAGCCGGTGGCGTCCGTGCTGGTCATGCCGGTTCCCGGCTGGACGGCCCAGGTCAGTTCGACGAAGCTCGCGTCGCCCATCACAACCGACGACGGCGACCAGGTGACCGAGGCGGTCAGCCGGATCACCTGGAACGCGGATTCGGCGGCGACCGCGATAAAGCCGGGCCAGTTCCAGGAGTTCCCCATAATGCTGGGCCCCCTGCCCGAATCAACCTCGATGACCTTCAAGGTGCTCCAGACCTACTCCGACGGCACGATCGTGCGGTGGATCGACGAGTCGACGCCCGGCGCACCCGAGCCCGAGCATCCGGCGCCAGTCCTCAATCTGGTCAAGGCCACCGGCGACCCGGGCCAGTCCGGCTCGGCACAACAAGCCGTGTCCGCGACCGACACGCCCACCCCTAAAACGGCGTCCAACGCGGCACCGCTGACGATCTCGATCATCGCCGCGGTCCTGGCCCTGGCCGGGCTGATCGTCGCGTCGATGGCGTTCCGCAGGGGACGGCCGGACGCCTGATCGCCGCGCGGCGCGCCCGTCGCGTACCCGCTGATCGTGGCCACCTCAGAAGCGGCACCGGTGCGCCGCGCCGCTCAGCCGGTTTAGTGCTCATGGCCATGCCACCGTTTGCCACGGCCTCACGCTGACCAGGTATTGGCTCGCTATTAGGGTCCAAGACATGGCAGAGAATTGGGCCAATCGGGCCGCCAGCGTGGACCTGCACCTGGACCTCGACTCGGCCGGCGGCCGCCGGGACGCGCTGGAGCGGGCGCTGCGTGACGCCATCCGGAGCGGCCGCCTGGCGGCCGGCGCCCGGCTGCCGGCCAGCCGCGTCCTCGCGGCCGAGATCGGCCTGGCACGCAACACCGTCGCGGCCGCCTACGACCAGCTCATCGCCGAGGGCTACCTGCGATCGCGTACCGGATCGGGCACCTACGTCATCGGCTTGCCAGCCGGCGCCGGGCCGGCCGGCCGCCCTACGACCGCACCACCGCTGGCCGCGCCTTCCACCGCGGGGCCACCGCCGATCCGCTATGACCTCAGGCCGGGGATGCCGGATGTGACCACGTTCCCGGTGGCCACCTGGCTGCGGGCCACCCGCCGGGCACTGAACCGGGCTCCGGCGGCGTCCTATGACTACTCGGCTCCACGTGGCACCACGGAGTTGCGCACTCAGATCGCCGACTACCTCGGGCGCGCGCGGGGGGTGGCGGCGCATCCAGACCGGATCGTCATCACGTCCGGCTACGTCCAGGCGCTGTCGCTGCTCACCAAGGTCCTGGGCCAGGCCACCATTGCCATGGAGGACCCCGGAATACCGGATCACCGCGAGGTGGTACGGCATGCCGGCGGCACCGTGGTGCCGGTGCCGGTTGACGATCTGGGCGCACGAGTCGATCGGATCCCGGCGTCCGCCCGAGCCATCGTCGTGACCGCCGCGCATCAGTATCCGACCGGCGTCACCCTGCACCCGGATCGGCGACGAGCCCTGGTCGACTGGGCGTGCCAGCGAGCCGGCCGGATCGTCATCGAGGACGATTACGACGGCGAGTTCCGCTTCGACCGGCAGCCGGTCGGGTCGGTCCAGGGCACGGCGCCGGATCGGGTGGTCTACATCGGAACCGCTTCCAAGACGCTCGCCCCCGCATTGCGTCTCGGCTGGATGGTGGTCCCCGCCGGCCTGGTCGCACCGCTCGACGAGGCAAAGCGGTATGCCGACCGGCAGACCGACACGATCAGCCAACTGACGCTGGCCGAGCTGATCGCCTCACACGACTACGACCGCCATGTACGTGCCAGCCGGCTGCGCTATCGGCAGCGCCGGGACCTGCTGGTGGAGCGGCTCGGCGGCAGGTTCCGCCTGACCGGGGTCGCGGCCGGCCTGCAGGGACTGATCCGGCTGCCGGCCGGAGGCCCGGGCGAGACAGAGGTGCTCGCCCGAGCGGCCAGCCACGGTCTGGCCCTCGGCGACCTGGCGAGTCACTGGCACCGGCCCGACGACCGTCCGCAGGGCCTGATCGTCGGGTACGGCACGCCCGGCACGCACGCTTACCCGGCGGCCCTCGACGTGCTGGCTCGGATCCTGGGGCCGACGGAGCAGTGAGCCGGTTGTCGACGGCCCCGGGAACGCGACAACCCTCCGGTGCCGGGGACCGTCAGGTGTACCGATAGAAATCAGCGGTTCGGGGGATCCGCCCGGACGTTCTGAAGCGTCTCATGTAGACAGCTGCCATCGATCACCCGGCGTGTGCGCTGCCGGCCGGCCGGGCGATTGAGTACCGAACGATTTGAACTGATTTATCGCTAGTTATGCCTTTTAATCCCTTGAACAGCTGATGAGCAGGCAATATGAGGCGATGCGAGTGAAGCTCGGGTTAATCGCGCTGACCGTGATAGCCGCCGAACTGATCGTTCCGGCCACCTCCGCGAGCGCTCACGAAACCAGCGGTCCGCCCATCTCGGCCGCCGCGGCAACAGACAGGGCCGCCGGCCGGGCGGTGAGTACTGGATCTCACCCGCCAGACGCCCTCGGCTCGCTCTTGCAGTTCAACGCGGACGGCCGAAGCCTGGTCGCCTCGCCGTACGGCGCCGCGCTCGACCCGGCTCCCCCGCCTCCGGCAACGAAACCTGGGGCCTCCGAGCCTGGGGCCACGGAACCTCAGACCGCGGAACCGCCCGCCCCCGGGCCAGCAAACACACCAGCGCCCCGCCAGTTCACCGTGCTCGGCGCCGGCGACATCCTGCTCCACCCCGGCCTGTGGGCGCAGGGCCGGCGGGATGCCAGAGCCGCGCACAAAAAGGGGTACTTCTTCGATCCGATCTTCGCCTCGGCGGTACCCGACATCGAAGGCGCCGACCTGGCAATCTGCCACATGGAGACGCCGTATGGGAAGGCCGGTGGCCCGTTCCACGGATACCCGGTCTTCGAAGTGCCACCGGCGATCGCGACCACGATCCACGACATCGGATACGACTCGTGCTCGACCGCGTCGAACCACTCCATCGACGGCGGAGAAGCCGGCGTCGATCGCACTCTGGATGCTCTGGACGCGGCCGGCGTCAAGCATGCCGGCACGGCACGCACGCCTGCCGAGGCGGCGAGTACCGACCTGATCGACGCGAACGGTGTCACCGTCGCTCAACTGTCGTACGCGTACGGGTTCAACGGGCTCAAGCGGCCGGCCGGCAAGCAGTGGCTGGCGAACCTGATCGACGTACCGAAGATCCTGGCCGACGCGCGGACCGCCCGCGAGCGCGGCGCCGAGGTCGTCATCGTCAGCCTGCATTTCGGCACCGAATACCAGACGGCGCCCAACGCTCAGCAACTGTCCGTGGCCAAGGCCCTGCTCGCCTCCCCCGACATCGACCTGATCCTCGGATGTCACGCCCACGTGGTGCAGCCATTCCAGGAGATCAACGGCAAGTGGGTGGCGTTCGGCATGGGCAATCAGATCGCCACCCAACCATTCAGCAAACCCACCCAGGACGGCGTGATGCCGCGATTCACGTTCACCGAGACATCGCCGGGCAAGTTCCAGGTCACCAAGGCCGAAGCCATCCCGACCTTCATTTACCTCGGCCAGGATGGCGGTGCCAAGCGGCTGATCGACCTGCCGCGCGCGCTCGCCGATCCGAATCTGAGCGGTACGCGGCGCGCGCTGTACCAGGCGTCGTGGAAGCGGACCGAACGCGCGGTCACCTCTCGCGGCGCAGGCAAGGACGGGCTGATCGTGGTCCGCAGCGAGAAGTAGGCGCGACTGGCCGCGGCCGAGAAGGATTCGTACCGGGCATTTCGTACTGGGCATCGAGAAGCGGCAAGCGGTTAAATCGAGGACATGACTTCCGGACTGCAGGGCACGCCCAGGATCATCCACCGTGACCCGGTGCGGTACGCGGGCTATCGCCGCACCGTGGCACCGAACGAGATCAGCACGGTCGCCGACGATCTCCGCACCATCCCGGCCTGGCTGGTCGGCAAGGACGTGTTCCCGACCGGAGCCCCGTTCGTCATGTACGAGGTGATCGACATGGAAAGCGGCTACCAGATGGTGGCCGGCTTCCCGATCGAGACACCGGTCGACGACGAGGGCGAGTTCTTCTACGGCGCGCTGCCGGCCGGCCGGTTCGCGTCGGTGATCCACAAGGGCCACCCGGCCCAGATCATCGAATCCACTCGGGAGTTGCTGGCCTGGGCCGAGCGCGAGGATCTGCGGTTCGACCACACCGAGACGCCCGAAGGTGATCGGTGGGCATGCCGGCTGGAGATCTACCTGACCGATCCGGTCGACGTACCGAACCTGGACGAATGGGAGACCGAACTGGCGTTCAAGCTCGCCGATTGAATTGGCGGGCCACTGTTATGGGCGGGCCGCCCATGTAGTAGCAGCCCGCTAATCAACAACTAACCGAAGAACCGGATCAGGAACGGGGCCAGCGCCGCCGCCTCGGGGCCGTGATCCTGTCCCGGCACGGTTTCCCGGCGCGCGTCCGGCAGCACCGCCGCGATCGCATCGGCTCCCCCGGCCATCCAGGCCTGTCCGGCGCCGCCGTTGAGAGCTAGCACCGGAATCGTCACGTGCGGCCATGGATTGGCCGGGAACGGCGTGCCGGTGACGAATGATGCGCTCAGATCGACGTCGTACGGAAGCGTATTCGCCACCTCCTCGAAGCCGGACCACATCGGCGACCGCTTCATCTGCGCGACGATGTCGCCCGGCACCCCGACCGACTTGGTCAGGAACGTCTCCACCGCAGCGGCCCGGTCACCGGCGGCGAGCATGGCCCGGATCTCGTCGCCCCTACCGGACGGCGTGGACGGGCGCGAACCGTCGACGCTGACCGGGGCCTCGTACACGGAAGCCTTGGTGACCGCCAGGCCGGCTTCAACCGCGGCGAGCGCGAGCAGCGCGCCGGACGAGTGCCCATGCAGGTACGCCGATCCGCCCGCGTCGTCGATCAGCGCCGCGATGTCCTCGACCTCGCGTTCGACCGCGTACGGCGGGGTGTCGCCGGAGCCGCCGCGGCCCCGCCGGTCGTAGTGATAGGTGGTGTAGTGCTCGCCCAGCGCCTCGGCGAGCGCGGCGGTCCGGGGATCGAATGCCCGATGCTGGAACGCGCCACCAACCAGGATCAGCGCCGATCCCGAGCCATGCTTCGAGTACGCGATGGTGGTGCCATCAGCCGATGTGACGGTGCCGTCGGTTGCCATGGACAGACCCTTCTTTCGCTCCGATGGGAACGCTAGTCGGCGGCGCCGGCAAGTTCCGGCTGATCGGTGGCCGCATCGGTGGCCGCATCGGTGGCCGCGCCGCCGGACGGTGGCGGTGGAACGCGGCGCAGGCCGATCGTGACCAGCACCGCGAGACCGGCCAGGATGGCGGCCGCGACCAGTCCGGTCACCTGCAGGCCATCGGTGTACGCGGCGCGCGCTTGGATCAGCAAGTCGGCCCGGCCGGCGGCGGGAAGGCGGCCCGCGACCGAAACCGCACCGGCCAGCGTCTCGCGAGCGGCCGGTGGCGCCGATAGCGGCAGGTGCGCCCGGTAGACCGCGGTGCCGAGGCTGCCGAGCGCGGCGATGCCGAGCGCGAAGCCGAACTCGCCGGCGGTCTCGTTCAGCGCGGCCGCCGAGCCGGCGCGCTGCGGGGGTACCGCACCGAGCACCAGGTTGGTTCCCAGCGTGACCGTCGGTCCGGCGCCGGTATTCATCACCGCCCAGCCCGCCACGATCAACCATGGCGACGATCCCGGCCCGGCGCTGATCACGATCAGCAGTCCGAGCGCCGACACCAGAAGGCCGCCGGCGATCAGGTAGGCCGGACGGACGCGCTTGCCCAGGTGGGGGCTGACCAGGAAGCTGACCGTGGTGGCGAGCACCGCCGGCAGCATCCAGAACGCCGCCTGCAGCGGGGCGAGACCCTTGACCAGTTGCAGGTATTCGGTGATGAACAGCATCATCGCGCCGGTCAGCAGGGTGCCACCGAACAGGGTGCCGATCGCCGTGGTGAACGCCGGACGCCGAAACAGCCGCACGTCGACAAGCGGATGCCGCAGCCGCCGCTGCCTGGCCACGAACGCGATACCGGCCACCAGCCCGGCAACCAAGACGGCGAGCGGACCGGCCGAAAGACCGCCACGCGCGATCTCCTTCAGGCCGTACACCATCGGCAGGATCGCGGCGAGCGAGAGACCGACCGAGATCGGGTCCAGCGAGCCGGCGTCGGATCCTCGGTATTCGGGAAGCAGGACTGGTCCCAGGATCAGGAGCAACACCATCGCCGGTACGCCCAGCAGAAGCACCGAGCCCCACCAGAAGTGCGCCAGCATCACCCCACCGATGACCGGCCCGAGCACCGCACCGCCCATGAAGCAGGCGAACCAGATGCCGATCGCGACCCCACGCTGGCCGGCGTCACGGAACATGGTGCTGATCAGGGCCAGCGTCGACGGCGCCAACGTGGCACCGGCCACACCGAGCGCGCCGCGCGCGATGATCAGTTGGAGCGGTGACGCCGAATAGGCCGCGGCGATGGAGATGACGCCGAAGGCGGCCGCACCGATCAGCAGCAGCTTGCGACGACCGATCCGGTCACCCAAGGTGCCCATGGTGACCATGAAGCCGGACAGCAGGAACCCGTAGACATCCATGATCCACAGCTGCTCGGTGCCGGAAGCGCGCAGCGACTCGCTGATGCTCGGCAGGGCCAGCAGCATCACGAACACGTCGATCGAGACCAGCATTATGGGCAGCGCCAGCACGGCCAGGCCCAGCCACTCGCGCCGGCCGGCGCGGTCCGCCTCAGGCATCAGGAACCTCCGGTTCGGCAGGCATCAGGAACCTCCGGTTCTGCAGGCATCAGGAACCTCCGGTTCGGCCGCCTCGGGCGGGCGGCTCACGCGCATGAGTCGGAGCTGAACCGGCGATCTCGACATGGATCCTGGACACGATCTCGACGTGGATCCTGGACATGGGTGTCGGTGGCGGTGCTGGCAGGGTGGATGTCGAGAACCGCGGGCCGGCTCCGACTCACCGGTGACAGCCGCCCCGGCCCGGGGCGTCGCACGATGGGAGTAACCGTGAAGTACCTGCTGATGATCTACATGAACCCGTCATTGTTCGACACGCTGACCGAGGAGGAGCGCAACGCGATCTTCGCCGCGCACGAGGAGTTCCAGAAGCCGCTGAAGGAGTCCGGTGAGCTGCTCGGGTTCGCCGCGCTGTCGGACCCGTCCCAGAGCATCACCGTACGGGTGCGGGACGACGCTCTGTCGGCTACCGACGGCCCGTACGTGGAAGCGAAGGAGTGGCTGGCCGGCTACTACGCGCTGGAGTGCGAGTCCAGGCAACGGGTGATCGACCTGGCAGGTCAGATTCCGGACGCCAAGCTCACCGCGATCGAAATCCGGCCGCTCATGGAGTCGTCCGGACTGGAGATGTGATCACCGATCGCGAGATCGAGGACCTGCTGCGCACCTGCGCGCCGCAGGTCCTCGGCGTGCTGATGCGCCGGTACGGCAACCTCGCCGAGTGCGAGGACGCGGTGCAGGAAGCGCTGGTCGCCGCGGCTACCGGCTGGCCGTCCGCCGGGGTACCGGAACATCCCCGCTCGTGGTTGGTCAGCGTGGCCCGGCGCCGGTTGGCCGACGCGGTACGCGGTGATATAGCGCGTAGGCGCCGGGAGGACACCGCGGCCCGGCTGGCGGCGGCCTCGGCACCGGGACCTGGGGACGAGACGCCGGCCGAGGATGACACCCTCACGCTGTTGCTGATGTGCTGCCATCCGGCGCTGACGATGGCGTCCCAGGCGGCCCTGACGCTGCGCGCCGTGGGCGGCCTGAGCACCGCCGAGATCGCTCGGGCGTACCTGGTCCCGGAAACGACGATGGCGCAGCGGATCAGCCGGGCCAAGCAACGGATCGCCGCCGCTGGCGCCACCTTCGAGCTGCCACCCGAGCCGGACCTGACCGCTCGCGTCCGGGTGGTGCTGCATGTGCTCTACCTGATCTTCAATGAAGGCTATTCAGCGACGTCCGGAGACGCTCTCCAGCGCCTGGACCTGGCCGACGAGGCGATCCGGCTAACCCGAATACTCACCCACCTGCGGCCGGACGAGGGCGAGGTCGCCGGGCTGCTGGCTCTGATGCTGCTCACCCACGCGCGACGGCACTCCCGGGTCGGCCCGCACGGCGAACTGGTCCCGCTGTCCGAGCAGGATCGCGGGGGCTGGGACCACGCCGCCGTCGCCGAGGGCTCCGCGCTCATCTCGGCCACGCTGCGCCGAGCGCCGATCGGGCCCTACCAGGTTCAGGCGGCAATCGCCGCCGTGCACGCCGAGACACCGGACGCCGCCACCACTGACTGGCGGCAGATCCTGATGCTGTACGAGCTGCTGGAAGTGCTCGCGCCCGGCCCGATGGTGACGCTCAACCGGGCGGTGGCCGTGGCCGAGACCCACGGGGCCCCGGCCGGGCTGGAACTGTTGTCGACCTTGGCCACCGATCGACGGCTGGCCGGACATCACCGGCTTCCCGCGGTACGCGCGCATCTGCTGGAGCGGGCCGGTGACCGGGCCGCCGCCCGCGCCGCCTACCGGGAGGCCGCCCGGATGACGACCAGCCTGCCGGAACGGCGCTACCTGGAATCCCGGGCGGCGCGCTTGGCGTGACCGACCGGAAACAATGTGCCGGTACCTTCGCGATCACCGACCTGTCGTGATCGACAACTTGTCGGTTAACATGCGCTCGCATTCAGCCTAAACAAGGGGTGTACCCGCATATGGTCAACACGGATATCGCGGTCGAAGCCACGTTAATCGAGGCAGACGTACGCGAAGGTACATACGGCGCCAGAGTTGCCGCCGTCGAACCGGGTGGTGCCGAATTCATCCCGCTCTCTGAGCGGCACGGCAGGCCCCTCGCGCAGTTCTGGACATGGACGTCGCCGAACATGGAGTTCGCGACCGTCTTCGTCGGCATCATCTCGGTCTGGTTCTTCGGCCAGTCATTCTGGCTCGCCACGCTCGCCATCGTGATCGGCACCGGGCTCGGCTCGCTGTCGATGGGCCTGCTCGCCGCCCGGGGCCCGCGCTTCGGCGTCCCGCAGATGGTACTGAGCCGGATCAGCTTCGGCTTCCTCGGCAACATCCTGCCCGCCGGCCTCAACTCGCTGGTGGCCGGTGTCGGCTGGTTCGCCGTCAACAGCGTCAGCGGCGCATTCGCCCTCAACGCGCTGACCGGCATGTCGGCGAAGCTGAGCCTGGGCATCATCGTGCTGCTCCAGGTCGCCGTGGCCTTCTTCGGCCACAACCTGGTACACGCATTCGAGCGGTACGCGTTCCCGATCCTGGCCGTGATCTTCGTGGTGGCCTCGGTCATCATCTTGTCCAAGGCACACCCGGGCAGCGCGCACAACTCCGGCGGCATTGGCGGATTCCTCATCACGCTGGGTGCCACGTTCGGGTACGCGGCCGGATGGAACCCGTACGCCGCCGACTACTCGCGGTACCTGCCCAGGGACACCAGCCGGCGACTGACCGGGATGTGGGCCGGGCTCGGTGTGTTCGTCTCCTGCGTTCTGCTTGAGGTGGTCGGCGCCGCCGCGGCGACCATCACCAACCTGGACAAGTACGGGGCAAACCCGACCGCGGGCTTCACCAGCCACCTGCCCACGTTCGTCGGCGACGTCACCCTGCTCGCCATCGCGCTGGGTGCCATCTGCGCCAACGCGCTGAACGTCTACTCCGGCTCGATGTCGTTCCTGGCGCTCGGAATCAGGCTGCCGCTGTCGCTGCGGCGCGCGCTGGTCGCCATCGTGTTCGGCGTGGTCGGGTTCGTCCTGGCCTGGTCCGGACTGCACGACGCCGGCGAGAAGTACGAGAACTTCCTGCTGGTGATCGCCTACTGGATCGGGCCGTGGCTCGGTGTCTACCTCACCGACCTGGTGCTCCGGCGTGGCCGGGAGGTCTCCGGCTTCCTGTTCGACCGCAAGCACAACCCGTGGGCAGGGCTGATCGCCATGGCGGTCGGCATGGTCGTGTCGATCTGGCTGTTCTCCAACCAGACCGAGTACGTCGGCCTGGTGCCCAAGCATTACCCGAAGTTCGGTGACATCGCTTTCGAGGTCGGGTTCCTGGTGTCGGCGGCGCTTTACGCCCTGCTGTTCCGGCTTCAGCGTGGCCGGCAGGAGGAACTGCTGCACATACCGGACGAACCGGCCGAGGCCCTCGCGTGAGCCCGGTAGTGCTCGCTGCGTAAGCACCATCTGAGGCGCCGGTCACCTGACGTCAGCGACGGAAGGTGACCGGCTCCTCGACACCGTCCCAGATGACCGTGTGCCGGGCGGGGGTCGCCCGCGCCACGACGCGTCCGCCGCGCAGCACCAGGGTCCGCGGCGCGACCAGGCGGAGCGCGTCCGCCTCGCTGGGCGCGTCGAACACCACCAGATCGGCCGGTCCCCCGGCGCGAACCCCATAGTCGGAGATGCCGAGCGCCGCCGCCGAGTTTACGGTGATCATCTCGATCAGCCGGCGCAACTCGGAGTCGCCGGACATCTGACCGAGGTGGGCGAGCACGAATGCCGCCTGCAGCGGATCGCCATAGCCGAGCGGGTACCACGGGTCCATCACGCTGTCGTGGCCTATGCACACGTTGACGCCGGCTTCCTGCAACTGCTTGACCCGGGTATGCCCGCGCCTGATCGGTCCGGCGTCAAACCGTCCCTGCAGCACCGCGTTGTCGAGCGGATTGGTGACCATGTGCAGGCCGGCCCTCGCGATGTTGCTGATGAGCCGGTACGCGTACGCGTTGTTGTAGGAATGCATCGCCGTGGTGTGGCTGGCGGTGACCTGGCCCGCCATGCCACGGCGAATCGACTCGGCGGCCATCACCTCGACGAAGCGGGAATGCTCGTCATCGGTCTCGTCACAATGGATGTCGACCTTCAGCCCGAACTCGTCGGCCAGCGCCATCGCGAACCGCACCGATTCGACCCCGTCCTCCCGGGTCAGCTCGTAGTGCGGGATGCCGCCTACCACATCGGCGCCGAGTTCGACGGCGCGCCGCATCAGTTCGCGGCCACCGTCGAAGGCAAGGATCCCCTGCTGCGGGAAGGCGACCAGCTGCAGGTCGATGATGCCGCGTACCTCCTCCCGCAGGTCGATCAGGGCACGCAACGCCCGCAGGTCCGGATCACACACGTCGACGTGGCTGCGCACGTACTGGACGCCGTTGGCCACCTGCCAGCGCAGGATCCGGCGAGCCCGGGCCTGCACATCCGCATAGGTGAGGTCTTTGACCCGTTCCGCCCACACGGCGATGCCTTCGAAGAGCGAGCCGGACACGTTCGGCCGGGGCTGGCCGACGGTGAGCACCGCGTCCAGATGGATGTGCGGCTCGGCCAGCGGAGCGGTGACGAGGCTGCCGTGCAGGTCGATGACCTCACCGGCGGTGGCCGCGTGCCGTGGGTCGGCGACGTCGCTGAGTTCGAATCCGGTGATCCGGTCGCCGGTGATGTGAATATCCACCGCCGTATCGGCATCGTGGACTCCGTCGTCGCTGAACGCGACCCGGGCATGGCGCAGCAGGAGGTCAGTCACCCGATCATCATGCCGGTTCGCGATCGTTGACGGGACCGGGCGCGCCAGCGACGTGCCGGACGTGGCAAGCCGACGGGCCCGGTGAGGTCGCCACCGGGCCCGCGACTGTGCAGCGGCGGGTCAGGCCGCCGGGCTTATCAGTGGCTGGTCAGCCGCGCACCACCGCGCCCGTAACCGGGTTCAGCAGTACCTTGCGCGCGTGCGGGCCGCCCCAGAAGTTGAACATCCCGTTCAGCGAGCCGGCCTGCTGGTCGAACGACGAGTTGCCGATGCGCCCGGTGCCCCAGTTGTCCTCGATGAACTTCAGGATCGAGGTCTGGTCGGTACGGGTGTGGTCGACATAGTTCGTCTTGCTCCACGGGCTGACCACCAGCAGCGGCTGGCGTGGGCCGTAGCCGCACCGGTCCTGGAAACCACCGGCCACGCCGGCGGTGCCGCACAAGGCGGTGTCGTTGGCGGCGTCGGCCGAACCGTTGACGATCGGCGGCGTCACGTGGTCGTACCAGCCGTCCGAGTCGTCATAGGCGATGACCACCGCGGTCGACGACCACTCCGGCGAGCGCTCCAGCTTGTTGATGGTGTTGACGACGAACGTCTGCTCGTCCAGCGGATCCGAGTAGCCGGCGTGCCCGTCCTGGTAGGCCGGCGCCTTGAGGAAGCTGACGGCGGGCAGGTTGCGGGCCGACAGCGCGGCGTCGAAGTCACTCAGGTCGTACTCGTGGTTGGCCTGGTCGGTGTGCCCGATCGCGGCTACCGACGACGGCGGCAGGTGGTGCGGGTTCGCGGTCGACGGGTAGTACTCGAACGGGTTGTGGTGCGGGCTGTAGTCGGTCACCGAGATGCCGCCCGCGTTGGCGTGCGAGGCACCGCACACCGCGTACCCGTTGCTGGTGCCGGTCGGCTTGAAGCCGCCCTGGAACCAGCCCCACGTAACGCCATTGTCGTTGAGCAGGTCACCGATGTTGCGTCCCTGCATGGCGCCGAGCGCGTACGACGACGTGTGGTTCTTGTCCGAGCAGTCGTCCCACGCCGGATCCGGGTCGTTGATGACCGTGCCGACGCCGTTGCCGTCAGGTGAGGCGACCGTGTACGAGTCGGAGACCTTCTCGTGCGTGACCGGGTCGACCGCGTAGATGCCGTGGGTCTGGCCGGAGACCAGGTTGATCGCGCCGGGGGTCGACGGCCCGAAGACGGTGTCGAACGAGTTGTCGCTCATGGCGTAGTGCTGGGCGTAGTTCCACAGGCCGGTGACCGTGTTGCCGTCGTAGTAGTCCATGACCAGGCCCGGCTCGCCGAACAGGATCGGCGCGCCGGTGCACTTGGACTTCTCGGTGTGCTCGACGAACTGGTCGGCCGCGCCGCTGTTGTAGGCGAGTTGCTCGTGGCTGTACCCGTGGTCCTGGTCGCAGGTCAGCGCCTGCTCGTGGGTGAGCCGGTTCGGGTTGTACAGGTTCGGGTTGCTGGTGAGCAGGCCGGGTGGTCAGACCGTTCACCGTCGGGGTGTTCCTGGCCGCGGCGAACGTGGTGCCGTCGGTGTTGGCCGCCTTCGGGTAGGTACCGAAGTAGTTGGTCGAACGAAACGTTCTCGCCGAAGATGACGACCAGGTGCTTGATCGGCGTGGCGGTATGAACCGGACCGTGATGGCCGTGGTCACCGCCACGATGTCCGTTGGCCCAGACCGGGCTGGACGCAGCCACCAGCGCGGCCGCGGCGACGCCCGCGCCGAGCAGCGTGAGCTGGGTCCGCTTCTTCCAGTTGCGGGGCTTGATGCCCACGATTGCCTCCTCTAGGACGACATCATCACGGCATCGAGTGCTCCGATGCCGCTGACGTTGCTAAGACGCAATCTCGCCTGCTACTCAGGCCTGGCGACGGCGTCGGGCCGAAGCGAGGCCGAACACTGGATGAAACGATGGTTACCTGACCGGCGCCCACACCGGACGGAAAGTTTGATACCGGCGGGTGGAAGCCTGAGTACTCTGCGCCGCATGATTGATCGCCAATCGAGCGATGGACGCCGGTCAGTCGGCGTCCGCTTGTTGACCATTGCCGCCTTTGCTCTGGCCAGCGGGGGTTGCTCGAAGGCCGGCCAGTCCGATGTGCTTCGGGTGGAACCGGACTTCACCGGCAGCGGATCGATCTCCTACGTCCAGTCCGACAAGACGGTGCACTGCTTCCCGGCGCAGCGGGCAAAGAGCTACCACTTCACCGGTCTGCTGCACAACACCGGCGGTGGGCCGGTCGAGGTCTCCGAAGGCGGTGCCGGTCCGTTGCGCATCAGCTTCGTCAGGCCGGGTACGGCCGGGATCGACGCATCGCTCGCCGCCACCTACATCGCGCCGCATGGCCAGGTTCCGTTCTACGGCACCATCAAGGCGTCGGGCTCCGGTACGGCCGGGGCGGCGGTCAGCGTGGACCGGTTCGCCTTCGACTACTCCTATGGCGGCCGGCACTACCACCGAGCGGTCCAGTTCCCGTACGACGTACGGGCCGAGATCCCCGATCCCGGCTCGCAAGTCTGCACCCCGAAGAGCTGACCGGTGCTCCAGCCCCGGCTGCCCCGGCTACCCGGCGCCGCCGGTCGCCCGGAGCCCCGGCGCCGCCGGCTGCTGGAACGCTCTCAGGCCAGCAGGGCGCTGCCGAAGTAGTCGCGGGCATCGCGCACCCCGGGCAGCGCCAGGAAATAGCCACCCCCGACCGGCTGGATGTAGTCGGCCAGCGGCTCGCCGGCCAGCCGGTGCTGGACCGCCTCGAACTGCTTGCGCGGGTCGGCCTGGCAGGCGATGAACAGCAGGCCCATGTCGAGGTTGCCGACCGGATCCATGCCGTTGTCGTAGTTGTACGGACGGCGCAGGATCCGGCTGCCCGCGGTCTGGGAGGTGCGCGGGTTGGCCCGCCGGATGTGGCTGGTTAGCGGCGTGGCCGCCCCGACCGGGTCAGCCGGTAGTTGGGCTGATCCGATTCCACATTGCCGTCCATCGGCGCGCCGCTGTCGCGTCGCCGGCCGATCACGCGCCTTTCACCGGGTGGTAAGGCTATGACCCCGGGCATCGCGGCCAGCCGGTGCGCTGGCCGGTAGGTCGTCCATTACGCGGCATGGTTGCCGGTAGCCGCCGGGATACGACGTTGGCTGGACGGGCGCATCGCGCCCGTCCAGCCAACGTCATCCGGTTGCCCTCGCTCAGGTGCTCAGCATGGGCTTGCCGACGTATAGCACCGGCCGCCCGGCCAGGCCATTCATCACCCCGGCCGCGGATGTGTACCAAGCCACCGCAGCGGTGATCACGCCGACGACGCCGCCGACCTTGGTGAGGTTGGTGCTGTCCGAGAACGCGCCGATGAACAGCAGGATCTCGGTGAGTTCAAGCGTCAGGAACACGGCGAACACGGCCATGTTGACGCGCGCGCTGGCGATCAGCATGTAAGTGTTGAAAATTGCGAATGCCAGCAGGATCCAGCCCAGGTCGTTGTTGACCTGAGCGGCCGTCCCGCCACCAGCGACCAGCTTGACGTAGAGCCCCAAGCCGATCCAGAACCCGCCGTACGTGCTGAACGCGGTCGCGCCAAACACGTTGTTACGGCGGAATTCCCACATACCTGCGAGCAGCTGGCACAGGCCGCCGTACGCGAGTGCGTACCCAAGCCACGCATCGGTACCTCGCGTCCAGTCTGCGTTCTTCGCTGATAGCAGGAAGGTGGTGAGGGCGAAAGCCGCCAGTCCCAGAGGGGCCGGATCGGCAATGCCGTTGGTAGCGGCTTCCGGTTCTGCCATTAGAACCTCCCGGTGCAGTAGGTGGATCTCCCTGTGCACGGGCGTCGATGTACGCGCACCACAAAGTGCCGACACGGCGCCTACTTTGAGCCGAGTCTGGCATCTAGATCGTTTGCAGTCGATCGAGGATGACAGCCGCGCGCAAATAATCTCAGCTAATTCTCAGGTTTTGCGCGTTTTCAAAGCGAATGTTAAAAAATTGCAAACTCTAAGCCGGAATATGTCGGGCTGCTGCACACCGCAGCCGTTCGATGCCATTCGATACCGTTTGAGTTCTGGTCCCGGGCCGAAAGCCAACCAGGACATATCCGGTATCCGGAGTCACGCCGAGTTCTCCACGGCACGCGGTGCCGATCTCGGTCCAACGTGGTCAGTCACTCGGCTTGCCGGGCCCGAACGAGGCCGGCTAGTCCGATACCAGCACAACCTGTCCGATCAGCGGAGCCTCACACCGTTTTGACGTACTGCCTGTGCACCTATTCGCAACCACGTCCTACGCTATCCGGCCGGCGATCCGGCCGGTGGCCTGAACCCACCGGCCGCGCCGCCGTCGCCCCGTCACGTAGCGTGGACTCGTGGCAGGCACCGTCTGGGTAGTGACCGGAGCACCGGGCGCCGGCAAGACCACGGTCGCGGAACTGCTCGCTGCCCGCCTGTCACCGTCGGCGGCGCTGCTCGACAAGGACACCGTGTACGGGGGCTTCGTCGCCGCAACACTGGCTACCGCCGGGCGCCCGAACGGTGAACGTGAGGGTCGCTGGTACGACCAGCACATCAAGGTTCACGAGTACGCCGGGCTGGCCGCGACAACTCGCGAGATCCGCCGGTACGGATGCGCGGTTGTGCTGGTGGCGCCATATACCGACGCTCGCCTGGACCCGGCGGCATGGCGTGCGCTCGCCGCCGACCTCGGCGGTGACCCGATCCGGCTGGTCTGGATCGGCGTCACACCGTCGGTACTCCGGAGCCGATTGACCGGCCGAGCATCGGATCGCGATCGGCAGAAGCTGCAGCGTTTCGACGAATTCGTCGCGCGGATGCGGCCGGACCGGCCGCCCTCGGTTCCGCACCTGGCGGTGGTCAACGACGGCGGCGTCGCCGACCTGGAAGCGGCGCTGGCGGAGGCGCTGGCGTCCGGCCCGTCCTGACGCGACTCCATCGGCCCGCCCATCCGCCCGCCCATCAGGTCAGCCGGTCACCGTCGCGGGTCTCAGGCCTGCGAGGTGGCCGGGCAGCGGCCGGGTGTGCAGCACTCCAAGACGTCTCGTAGCGCGGGTCAGCGCTACATACAGGTCATTGGCACCACGCGCGGAACCGGCCAGCATCAGATCCGGCTCGATCACCAGAACCGAATCGAATTCCAGGCCCTTCGCCTGGCGTACGGTCAGGATCGCGACCGGGGCGGTGAGATCCACGCCAACGCCCACCGCCGCGTCCGGCAGCGCCTCGCACGCCGCCCCGACCGACCCGGCCGCGACTATCACCCCGATGCGCCCGTCCCCGACCAGCTTGCGCTCCATCGCCACGGCATCGGCGATGTCGGCCGCGCCGGAGATGTACCGGTGCCAGGGTTCGACACCGTCCGACCGGATCGAGGTCGGCACGATTCCGTCCGGGTCGATCTCGCGCCGCACCGCTTCGGCGACATCCATGATCTCGGCCGGGGTCCGGTAGTTGACGGTGAGCCGCTCCAGCCGCCAGCGTTGCTCGACGTGTGGCTCCAGCGCATCCGACCATGACGATGTGCCTGCCGGCTCGCTCGACTGCGCGACGTCGCCGACCAGCGTCATGGACCGGCTCGGGCATCGCCGCATCACCATCCGCCAGGCCATCGGTGACAATTCCTGCGCTTCGTCCACGATGACGTGCCCGTACGCCCACTGCCGGTCGCCGGCCGCCCGCTCGGCGACGGTCAGTCCGTCGTCGACCAGATGCCGGTCGGCCAGTTGGCCGGCGTCAAGCAGGTCCCATGCCATCAGGATCTCCGGATCGTCCTCGATATCGCGGGACAGGATGTCCAGCACGCCCTCCGCATACGCCCGATCCCGCCCGGCCTCCGCCTCGGCGCGGGCGATCTCCTCGCTGTCGTCGACACCGAGCAGTTCGGCCGCCTCGTCCAGGAGCGGCACGTCGGAGACTGTCCACTCACTACCGATCGGACGCTCCAGCAGGCGGCGCCGCGACAGGTCGAGATGTGGCGCTGCGATCTCAAGGCTGATCGAGTCGGCGTACAGGTCCTCCAGCAAACGTTGCGGGGTCAGGTCCGGCCACAGCTCGTCGATGGCAAACTGAACCTCCGTACTGGCACGCAGGTCCGTCCGGATCACCGCCATGTCGCCGTCGGTAAGCAGATTCGGGCCGCCGAACAGGTCGGCACCGACCCGATCGGCAACCTGCCGGGCGAGGGCGTCGATCAGATGCTCGACGAATACCGGCCGGGCCTGATTGTGCAGCAGCTGGCTGGCTCGGGCCCGGGTCCGCGCGCGCACCGCCATCGCGGTATCGATGCTCAGCGTGTCCCGCTCGAACTCGATCCGCAGCGGTGCGTCCTGCGCCGGTACCCGCTGCCGGTCGGCGACCGCCCGCCGGAGCACGCCGGTCATGTCGGCGCTCCCCTTCAGCTCAGCGACCGGATCCGGATCAATTGCCGTGGCCCGGACACCGGGATAGAGCCCGCCGATCGTCGACAGCACCACGGCCGTCTCGCCCAGGCCGGGTAGCACCCGGCCGATATAGCGCAGGAAGGTGGCGTTCGGTCCGATGATCAGTACGGCCCGCTTGGAGAGCGTCTCGCGGTGGTGATAGAGCAGGTAGGCCGCCCGGTGCAGGGCCACGGCCGTCTTGCCGGTTCCCGGCCCGCCCTCGACCACCAGAACCCCGGTCTGGTCGCTACGAATGATCTCATCCTGCTCGGCCTGGATGGTCTCCACGATGTCGCGCATCCGGCCAGTGCGGTTCTCACCGAGCGCGCGGAGCAGCGCGCCCTCGCCCACCAGGCTGATCTCGTCGTCGTCGCCGAGCGCCGCCTGATCGAGCGCCTCGTCCTGCACGCCGGTGACCTCACGCTGCCGGGTCTGGATGTGGCGGCGCCGGCGTACCCCTTCCGGCGACGCGACGGTGGCGAGGTAGAACGGCTGCGAAGCGGGCGCCCGCCAGTCCACCAACAGGGGATCGCCGTCGTGATCCGAACGGGAGATGCCAATTCGACCGATATACCGCGTGCCGCCGTTGGTGAAGTCGAGGCGCCCGAAACACAATCCATTCTCGACCGCGTCCAATTGCGCTAGGTCGATCCGGTACATCGTGCTGGTGGAATCGCGCTGGCTGCGTGCCTGATGATTGGTACTCGTCTCGCCGAGAACCCCGGCCAGCCGACCGTTCGCACGCCGGCGCAGGTCATCGAGGTGGGAATACAGCATTGACACGTACGCCTGCTCCGCGGCGACGTCATTTGACACGTAGGCCCCTCTGCATTATCATTTTGCGGGATTCGCAGTTCGCGTTGATATAGTTCGCCTGTGTGTATTGTTGGGCGCGAGTCTCCCGCGCATCGACTATCGGGATTCTTGACGCCAGGCACATACGAATTGCGATTTTACCAGCTTCTTTTTTGGCCGGCCCGCAGCAGCGGATTGGCCTTTCTTGCTTAAGAGAGCCGTGCCAGCCGCACCGGTTCCTGGCCGCGCCGACCAAACCGGATGCGGCGATCTCGACAGCCGGTCTGGGTCGAGGCCCCGGAGCGCTGGGGCTTGACACTATTGACACCAGGCAGCCGCAGAAGCGCCTCTGACGCCGGCGGACGCGGAACTCGTTGAACGCCCCGGCCCCTGTACACAAGGATGCCGCCATGCCCGATGACGCCCCGACGATCGGGGGAACTGATCCGCCAGCTCGACGCCTCGCTTCGATGACTCCGGCGGCGTGCGGACCAATGGCGACCACCGGACCGGCACCCGCTTGCGGCCCGGCCGGCCAATCCACAGACTTGCGGTCATGAAGGTCTACATCTCGGTCGACATGGAAGGCGTCGCCGGCATCAGCGACTGGGAGCAATGCGTCGCCGGCGGCGACGACTACCCGGTCGGCCGGGACCTGCTGATCGGCGAAGTGAACGCGGCGCTTGACGGCGCGGTCGCGGCGGGCGGCACCGACTTCCTGATCAATGATTCCCATTCGGTGATGCGCAACCTGCCGCCGGCCGCGATCGGGCACCGGGCCCGCTATCTGTCCGGGCGCTTCAAGCCGCGGTACATGATGCAGGGCCTCGACGGGTCGTTCGACGCGGTCATCTTCCTGGGCTACCACGCCGCCATGCAGACTCCCGGCATCTTGTCGCACACGTACAACCCACGCGCCATCGCGAGCGTACGCATCGGCGGCGTGCCCACTGGGGAGGCCGGGCTCAACTGCCTGGTCGCGCAGCACTTCGGCGTCCCGGTGCCGGTCATCACTGGAGATCAGTACGTCGGCCCGGAGGCCGAACCGTTCTGCCCCGGGATCGCGGCGGTTCAGGTCAAGACCTCGATCAGCCGGTACGCCGCCGAGCATCTGCACCCGGTCGAAGCGCGGGAAGCGATCCGTGACTCGGTGGCCGCCGCCCTGAGGACCGCCGAGCCGGCCCGGCCGGCCATCGGCACACCCGCGACGATCGAGATCGACTTCCTGTCCCCGGACATGGCCGAGCAGGCGCGGTGGGTCCGTGGCGTGGAACGGGTGGGCACCAGAACCGTGGCTTTCACCGACGACGAGCCCCTGCGACTGTTTCAGACGTTCATCACCCTGGTGTACCTGACTCGGTCCCTCGTCGAGGCGCGCTGACGGCCGGGGATGCCAGCGGCCGGTACCCGGCAACGCATGCCGGTGACGCCGGCGAACCGGCGCACAACCTCGCCCCGTCAGGCATTCCAGCAGGTCAGATCTGGCATGCTGGGCACGGAAACTGGGGTCTTGGCAAGTGCGTCACATGATTGGTACTGTTCTCGCGAACGCCCGCCCGGATGGTTTCCCCCGTGATCATCTGGTCGGGCGTCTCTTATGCGGCCCCGAAAGTGATATGCAGACGCGGCCACGCCGCGAACCACCCGACGTGGCATCCGGCCTACGTGTCGCTGTGACGCGAACCTCTGATCGCTCGCCATCCTCGGATCCCCAGCACCCCCACGATGGTGCCGATCACCAGCGATGCGCCGATGAGCAGCGCGTGCACCCACAGGAACCCGGTCGGGCTACCCGTACCCCGGGCATGACCGCTCCAGGCTCTCGGATCGTCCCAGATCGCCACCGCGAACCGGGGCCAGATCATCCACGTCCAGACACCGACCGCGACCAGGAACACCGACCAGCCTCGGCTCAACCGCACGTACGCTCCCTCAACGCTCAGATACCGGCGGATCGCCCCGCCGGTGCGACGCTACCCCACCGGGCCGGTCACAGCCCGCGGGAGCCCACCGTGCGTACGCTGCCCTCGCCCAGCCGGTACGCGAGCCCGACGATCCCGAGCCGCCCGTCGCGCACCCGCTCGGCAATCACCGAGGAGCGCTCGACCAGTACGTCGATCGTGTACCGGATGTGCTCGTCAAGAGCGACATCCTGGTCCTTCAGAGCCTCGTCGGCCACGTTTAGCAGCCCGATTTTGACGCGGTCGACCACATCCCGGACGAAGCCGGACGGCGACACCTTGGACGCCACCGACTCCAGCGCCGCCGCTATCGCGCCGCAGTAGTCGTGGCCCAAGATCGTGATCAGCGGGGTATCGAGGTTACCTACCGCGTACTCGATCGATCCGAGCACTTCTGGCCCGACCACATGTCCGGCGGTCCGGACCACGAACAGATCACCCAGCCCGCGGTCAAAGATGATCTCGGACGCCAGCCGCGAGTCCGAGCACCCGAACAGCACCGCGAACGGATGCTGTAACGGGGCCACCGACTGCCGCCGGTCGGCGTCCTGGTTCGGGTGCATGGGCTGCCCCGAAACGAACCGCTCATTGCCTTCGACGAGCAGTCCGAACGCCTCGGCCGGCGTAATGGGGCCGTCGTACTCCGTACCGGTCACGCCTGCTCCTTTACGACGTCGGGCGTAATACCTTCGGCCGTGATTATCCCGGACTTGTGCCATCCACGGTTCGGCCGACGGCCGTGACAACGGGCACAAAACCGGATGCCATCAGGGTTTTTGCGATGATCATCGGCCAGCAAACCCAACCGAAAGGGATGAACCATGGCGACGCTACGCACCGTCGACTATGGATGGCCGCTGAGCGATACTGACGGCCGTCATCGCGGATGTCGGGCAGGGTCATGGGAGGGTCGGTGCCGTCCCGGCCGGTAAACCCCGCCTAGACCGCCTCAAGCGCCATGCACCGGCTCGCGGACCTCCGCGCCGATAACGGCGCAACCGGGCTGCCACCGCTGTGGTGGGCCGGGTTCGGCGCGATCATGATCGCCGGGCTACTCGGAATCCTGGTGGTGCGACGCCGGATGGATTCGTACCGGCCGGACGGGCGGCGCCGGCGGGCCCCCGGCCGACCGAACGCGTCCGGCTTCTAAGCGTGGCCCGACTTCTGCTTCTCCGAGCCGATCCGGCCTCACGGCCATGTCGTGGTCGGCGCGCCGCTACTTGCCGGCGACCATCCGAGGCGGCCAGACCAGCCGCTTGCGCAGCCAGTTCACGAAGCCGGCCGGCGGCGTATCGGCCGCCCACCCGTCCGCCGGCGCGTCCGGATCCGGACACTCGCGGGTGAGCTGGAACCACACCTCCTTGCCGTCGCCATCGGCCGTCGTTCCCCACTGGTAAGCGATCTGATCGACCAGTATCAGACCGCGACCGGTGTTGGCCAGCGGGTAGGCCCGGGCGTCCACCCGGCCAAGCTCGGGCAACTCGTCGGGCTCGCTGTCCTTGATGCTCACCGTGACGGTGTCCCCGGCCGCTTCCACGAAGATCTCGATATCGGCGCCGACATGCAGCACCGCGTTGGTGGTCAGCTCGGTGGCCAGAAGCAGAGCATCGTCGAGCAACTCCTCCAGCTCGGTGCCGCCGAGCACCGCACGCACCGCGTCCCTGGCGATCGCGGGCGCCCGGCGATCAGCCGGAACGCGCAAGGCGCGGGACGAGACGTGGGACACGTCAGTAGTCTCCACCGAGCGGGCACCATTCGCCAACCGCTTGGCCCTGACGCTTACCCGACAAGCGTGCAACCAGCGCCGGCTATCCAGCCGTCGGCTCAGGTCGGGTGGTCGCTTACCATCCGACGGTCGCCGCGGGCGGCCACCGCGCCGAGCGGCGACGCCGCCAGGAGCGGACCGCCGGCTGATCGCCGAACCGGACGGCCGCGTGACGTGTCCGCCGGCCAGCCGGACAGCGCCCCAATTGGCGCCATTCGCAAAGGCACGCCGATCCGGAGCGCAGTATTCGCGCGCCTTGCGAAAAACACGGGGCGTCCCTCCGCGGCTACCGGCGTCGAGGCCGGTATCGTCCCCCGTCAGCAGCGCCGATGATCGGCGCCGCGACCGGGTCCAGAAGTAGGCATTCAAGTGAGGGTGGCAATGGCCGTTGACTACGACGCTCCCCGGCAAGGAGCGCTCGACGTGGAAGAGGAGAGCCTCGAGGAGTTGAAAACCCGCCGGGCGGATGCCAGTTCGGCAACCGTGGATGTGGACGAGGACGCCGAGGTGCTCGACCTGCCCGGCGCCGACCTGACGGACGAGGAACTGACGGTGACCGTCGTACCGATCCAGTCCGACGAGTTCCGCTGCTCGTCGTGTTTCCTGGTACGGCATCATCGGCAGCTGTCCAGATACCGCGATGGGCAGCCGGTGTGCCGGGAGTGCACCGGCTGACCAGTCACTGCGCGCCGTGCTCGGCAGGCACCGGCTCTGGTCACCAGAGCCGGTTCTCTATGCCTTTGCAGGCCCTGTTCGTTCATCTCGCCCACCTCGCGGCACGGCCCCGCACGATCGGGCTCGCGCGATCGGGCCCCACGACGTGGCTCCACCGGGCCGCCTGGTCGCGGCCGGGCGGTCCGGCCGGGCGGGCGGGCCGGCCGGTCGGGCCGTGACTCCTGAGGAGGGCCTCCACACCGAGTGGGATTCGTGTAGACCCAGCGTCATCGGACCACTACTCGTTGACGCCTTCATTCCGGTGACACCGGATCGTCAATGTTTCTCAAAACTTCCGAGCTATAGTCCCCGATCATGCCCGCCGCCATTTCGGACATCGGCGGCCGTTCCTGCATGGTCTGGTACAGCCCACTCGATCCACTCGACCAAGGCTGTGGCGCTGGTCACGCGCGACGCGGTGACCTCACGCACAGTTTCTCCGGTGCGACATTTGCCCACCAGCTTGGCGCAATACCGCAAAATCGTATGATCCATGATCTTCGTTGAAGATCGACATCTACACCTCCCCGGCCACCGGCCATATCCGGCCCCGCACGATGGGTGGCCCCCAACGGAAGGTGTGTTTCCCGTGTCGATCCACGACGAGACCCCCACGTCGGAGTTGCCGGCCATTACCGATGCTCCGGCCGAGCAACCGGCCACCGCCGTCGCGACGGCGCGCCGCCCCTGGTACCGGCGCGGCTCAATCGCCGCTCTCGCAGGCGTCGTAGCGGTCAGCGCCGCCAGCGTCGCGATCGCGTCTGGCACATCCGGACCGGCTCCGAGCGCACCGCCGGCCCCAGCCGGGCTGGCGTTGCCGGCCGTGTCGGCCCCCGCCCGTACTATCGCGCCACGCGCCAACCGTGGCACCCGCCCGACCCCAAGTTCCACCTCGCCCGCGGCGACATCGGCGGCGGCACCGCCGAAGCCGGTGAAGCCGGCGTGGGTCGCTCCCATGAAGCAGTTCCGGATCACGTCCTGCTACGGCATGCGCTGGGGCCGCCTGCATCAGGGCATCGACTTCGCCTCGTACCCGGGGGCGAAGATCCTCGCGGCGCATGCCGGCACCGTCATCTCGGCCGGGTGGAACAGTGGCGGCTACGGCAACATGGTCATCATCAAGCACAACGCGCACCTGTTCACGCTGTACGGTCACGCCAGCAGGGTGCTCGTGCACGTCGGGCAGAAGGTGAGCGCCGGCCAGCCGGTAGCGCTCGAAGGCGCGACCGGGCGCGTGACCGGGCCGCACCTGCATTTCGAGGTCTGGACCGCGATGTGGCACCGGATTTCACCAGGACCGTTCCTGGCCAGCCACGGTATCCACCTCAGCCGCTGCCAATAGCGCGCGCCCGGTCCGGCCGGTGGCCTCACGGCAACCGGCCGGACAGCGGCGACGGCTAGGCTCGGCTCGTGTACGCCGTCATCGACCTGGAAACCACCGGCCTCGACCCGGCCCGCCACGACCGCATCGTCGAGATCGCAGTGGTTCATGTCGACGACAACGGCCGGCGCACCGGCGAGTGGTCCACCTTGGTCAATCCGCACCGTGACCTCGGCCCGCAGCACATCCACGGCATCAGCGCCGCAGAAGCCCGCCGGGCACCGGCGTTCGCGCAAGTGGCCCCGGCCATCATCGATCTGCTACGAGGACGCGTGGTGGTGGCGCACAACCTGGCCTTCGACGCGCCGTTCCTGGCATTCCAGTTCCAGCAGATCGGCCTCGACACGCCGCTGTCCGCCGATCGCGGCTTGTGCACCATGACGATGGCGGCCACCTATCTGCCCGGCGCCGGGCGCAGCCTGGCCGCGTGCTGCGCGGCCGCGGACGTGCCACTCGACCGCGCGCACTGCGCGCTGGACGACACGCGAGCCGCCGCGATGCTGCTCGGCCACTACCTGGCAGCGGCGGGACGTCCGGTGCCGTGGGCGGACGTTCTGGCGGCCTCGATCGCGGCCTGGTGGCCGGTTGCGCAGCCGGCCGGGGCGGTACCGGTGGTGCACCGCCGGACTGCCGCAGCGCCTCAACCCTCGTTTCTCGGTCGCCTCGTCGACCATCTACCCCGTGCGTCCGGACCGCCGGCCGCGAATCGGTACCTCGCTTTGCTTGACCGGGCTCTGGTGGACCGGCGGATCTCCGAGACCGACGCGGACGGGCTCGTCGCCCTCGCCGGCCACCTTGGTCTCGGTCGCCGGGAAGTACTCGACCTGCACAGGGATTACCTGGCCGCGCTCGGCTCGACGGCCATCTCCGACGGAGTCGTGACCCCGGACGACGAGGGTGAGATGCAAACCGTCGCGTCGATGCTCGGACTTCCAGCCTCATCCGTTTCAGCCGCGCTGCACCCGGATCCGGCCCGGATCCCGCGTCAGCCGCTGCGCCGATTTCGCCTGCGACGCGGTGACGAGATCGTGTTCACCGGGCAGACCAGTCCACCTCGTGAGGAACTCGAGCAGCAAGCTCGAGACGCCGGGCTGGAGATCGGCCGCGCCGTGAGCCGCACGACCCGGCTACTGGTGGCGGCCGATGTCGACACCATGTCCGGAAAGGCGCGAGCGGCCCGGGCCCACAGCATCCCCATCGTGGCGCCGGATACGTTCGCCGGGTTCGTCGACGAAATGGCTGGGGCCCGGCGAGCACCGGCCGGCGACTGACGCCCCACGCGTGCCGGACGCTCGGTCACGCGCGTACGACGCCTGAGCCCTCACGCCTCGCGGTCGTGGGCGCGCGCGACGAACCGGGCCAGCACCCGGCGCAACGCCACGCCCAGCCGGTCTGCGCGCACGTGTAGCTCAGTGCGCATCTCCAGCGGCAGGCCGGTCACCGCGATCTGCCGTTGCAGGGCCAGATCCTCGGCGAGTACCGCCTCCTCAAACGCGACCTCCGCGGCGATCGTCTCCGGTCCCGGGCGAGCCGCGCCGCCGATGCCGTGCAGCAGCATCTTGGTGTAGATCCGGGTGCTGTAGAGATCTTCCGGCTGAGCGAAGAACAGGATCGTCTTGGTGGCTCCGGCATCGAGTTCCTCAAGACGGAGCATCATCTGAAACGGAGCCCGGTACACATAGGTGGCGCGGCGGCGCTGGCGCAGCGGCCGGGTTCCGGCGCGTACCGCCGGGTCTTCGGGGTTGTCGAACCGCTGCACCTGAACGCTCCGGCAACCATCGTCCGATTCGTCCACTTCGTAGGCGGGCACCTCCTTCGCCTCGTCGGCGCCGAACGTTGCCGCATGTACGAACGGAAAGTGCGCCACGTCCAGAAAGTTGTCGGCGACGATGCCGGCCGCGACGTTGGTACGGGCCGGTGGTAGCCAGGCGCCGACGAAGGACGCGTCCTCGTCATCGGGGTCGTCGAACAGGCCGGCAAGCGGTTCGGCGGGCGCCAGCCAAACCAGACCCCACCGCTCGGTCACCGCGAACGCTCCGTGCGGCAGCATCACCAGGCCGCTCGGGCCCCGGCGGATTCGCCAGGTACGCCCGAGAAGCCGCACCTCCAATGGCTCGTCGCCGACCTCCGACCCGAGCGAGACCGGATGCCAGGCACGTTCCAGGGCAGCGTCGATGTTCGTCAGCAGCGGTGCGGCCAGCGTGTACTCCGGATCGGGCGCCACCAGCACCCGGCCGTCTACCACGCGGACCGGCACGGATCGAAGCCGCGATCGTGCCGGCGGGCTGGCGCCAGGACCGCCACTGGGTAGCGCCACGCAGGTGCCCGCCGGATCGAATTCCCAGCCGTGATAGAGGCACCGCAGGACACCGTCGGAGAGCGTGGCGGCCGACAACGGCACCAGGCGGTGCGGGCACGCGTCCACGAACGCCCGCAGGCCGCCGGGTTGATCAGCGGTGGCTTCGCCGGCCCGGTCGGCCGGGTCCGGGAACCGCACCAGCACGATCGGCTGCCGGGCGGCGACCACCGCCCGGGGCCGCGCGCCGATATCCGCCGCGGCGGCCACGTCGATCCAGGTGCTCACGCGGGTCATTGTGCCGGTGCCGGCCGCCTCGGTAAACCCGCTGCCCCGGCCGCACGCCCGGCAAGCCCACCACCGCCGGGCATGCCGGCTACGAGATGCAGAACTCATTGCCCTCGGGGTCGGCGACCGTGACCCAGGCGTACGGACCCTGCTGGCCACGATGCAGGAACGATCCACCACGGGACACGATGTCGGCGAGAGCGTCCTCCACCTGGTCAGCGCCGACCCATACGTCGATGTGCAGCCGGTTCTTCACGGTCTTCGGCTCGGGCACGGTCTGGAAGAGGATGCGCCGGCGAGGTCCGGTCTCCGGATCGTCCGGGTGTCGGATCGCCGCACCGGTCTTCCACGCCAGCACTCCGTTGAACACCGTCGTGTCGTCGTCGGTTGCGTGCCCATCGGCGATCATCTTGCGGATGAATTCCTCATCGCTGCGCTCGACGACCCACTGCAGGGTGCGTGCCCACCAGTCAGCGAGGACATGTGGATCAACGCAATCGACCACCGTCTGAAAGTCCCTAGGCATGCCGCGATCGTAGGAACCAGGCCTGACAAAAAGCTACGCTGAGGCCGTGACCAGGAAGTCCGCGTCCGCGCATGGCGGCGGAGGGTCGGCCGGAGCCCGGATCGGGCTGTGGGCGGCACTCGCCGGGATCACCGGCGTCGGCGTGGCGATCGCCCTCCGGCGCGGCAGGGCCAGGGCCGATGCCCTGGCAGCCGCCGCCGACCGGGGCGAGGCGATGCCGGACGCGTACCGGGCCGAGGCGGTATACCGGGCCCGCGAGTCAGCCCGGGCAGAGATCACACCGTCAGCGCACGTCTCGATGACCGATGACGAGTTCGAGTACGAACGCCACGGTGCCACCGTGCTCGGTTCGGCTCATCGGGCACCCGGCGCGGGCCGGCCACGTACCGTCCCGGGCCGGTCCCCCGGTGAGCGACCCGCCGACGACCGACCGGGGCGCGCCGGGCTGGCGTAAGCCGGCGATCTCAGGGCGCCGATGCCGGATCAGCCCGCCACCACGTCGGCGACGACCGCCGTCACGTTGTCCGGTGCACCGGCCGCGAGCGTCAGCTTGATCAGCTGGTCCGTGGCCTCCTGGGGATTCGCGCACGTACGCAGGGTCTCCTCGATCGCGTCGTCGTCTACGTAGTCCGACAGGCCGTCGCTGCAGATCAGCACCCGATCCGGCGGCTCCAGTGCCAGGACCGCGCTGTACGGATCGATGACGCCACCCTGCACCGCCTGCGTAACCAAGGACCGCTGCGGGTGATTTCGCGCTTCCTCGCTGGTTAGCTCGCCTCTATCGACCAGCATCTGGACGTATGTGTCATCCGAGGTCAGCTGGACCATCTCCTGGTCTCGCAGCAGGTACGCCCGCGAATCACCGACGTGCACCAGGGCGACCTGATCTCGGTAGGTCAGCATGCCGGTCACCGTCGTCCCCATGCCCTGCCGGTCCGGATCCGCTTCGGCCGCGGTTCCGATTTCGAGGTTGGCCGCCTCCACGGCCTCGGTGAGGGCGGCGATCGGTCTGTCGCCATCGTACTGGTCAAGATCCGTGATCTTGCGGATCACGATGTCGCTCGCGAACTCCCCCGCCGGCATCCCACCCATGCCGTCAGCCACCACGATCAGCCGCGATCCAGCGAATGCCGAGTCCTCGTTCTTGTCCCGGATCAGCCCGACGTCGGTGGCCATGGCGGCACGGAAGTGAAGATTCATCCGTCGATAGTGCCCGACCGGGACCTTTCCTGTCTCTACGCAGACCTACTTAGTAGTGCTCGTTCCTGAACTGTCGGCAGGGGCGAGGCGGAGTCCGCAGCGCCGCCGGCCAGCCGGAGGCGCCGGGAGCATGCCGTGTGGTCAGCGCCCGCCCCGCCAGCGCCCGCCCCGCCAGCGCCCGCCCCGCCAGCGCCCGCCCCGCCGACGCCGGAGGCCGGCCGGGGACGCATCGCGCCCGTGGCAAGGACTTCGTAGAGTAGGCGCGTGACGCCCCTGGAACTCGTCGGCCGCGCCGAGGCACTCGACGAGCTGGCGCGTTGCTGGGAGCGGGTACCGGCCGCGGCGGCCGGCGCGCTAGGCAGCCCGCAGACGGTCCTCATCACCGGGGCCGCCGGCGTCGGAAAGACCCGTCTGACCAGCGCGGCGGTGGAATCGATCACCGGCGTCGCGGCGATGCCGGTCACCGTCCTGCGCGCGTCCGCGCGAATCCACACCCCCGCCCCGTACGACTGGCTGGCCGCGGTGCTGAGCCAGGTCCCCCACCACGACCTGCCGGTACCGCGGGAGGCGCTCGCCTGGCTGGCGCAGGAGCCGGACGTGCCTAGGCTGCGCTACGCCCCGGACGCGCTGCTGCGGATCGCCGTACGGACGGTTCGCGCCCTGGTGGGCACGGAGGCCGCGATCATCGTCGTTGACGATCTGCATGCTCTCGACCCGGCCAGCGTCAACCTCGTGGCTGAACTGGCCGCGGCACCGGATCTGCCCGCGTTGCTGCTGGTGGCCGGTCGGCCGGCCACCGACGCGGCGGCGCCGGATCTGGTCCGCCGGGTGCATGCCCGGCTGCTCGGCGGACGTCATGCGCGCCGGCTGCACCTGGGGCCACTCACCGTCCCGGATGTGCGGCGGGTACTCGCGGGCCGGTACCCGGGCCGGTTCGATGATCTCAACGCCATCGCGGTCCGGGTTCACCACGAGACAGCCGGCAACCCGTACCGGCTGACCGAGCTGATCGCCACCACCGACCCGGCGGATCTCGCATCCGCCGTACCCGCGGCCGAGCCGATCGGTGCCGAGCTGACCGCGCGCGAGCTGGATGTGCTGGCCTGTCTGGCATCCGGGATGTCGAACAAGGAAGCAGCGCGCTCGCTCGGCATCTCGATCCGAACGGTAGGCGTGCACGTGTCCAGCCTGCTTCGCAAGACCAGGTCGACATCACGGACCGACGCGGCACTGTGGGCAGTGCGGTCACGAGTGCTCGCCGGTCGCTGAGCCGTGGCCGGCCGGCTACCGGGCGTCGGTGATCCGCCCGGCGTACAGTTCGGCCAGTTCCGGAGCGATTTCCCGCAGCTTGCCCAGCGCCTTGGCGGTCTGGGACTTGACCGTGCCCACGGCGATTCCGAGCAACTGCGCGGTCTCGACCTCGGTACGGTCTTCGAAGTATCGGTAGATCAGGACCTGCCGCTGCTTCGGGGACAATTTCTGCAGCGCTCCGTGGATGGTCATCCGGTTGGTAAGCCCGGTCGCCTCGCCAGGGCCTCCGGTCGGCCGCGGCTCGGGCGCGTCTTCGGTGATCGACTCCGGTACCCGATTCCGGCGCCACCAGGACACCTGCAGGTGATACATCACGCGCCGGGTGTACGCCTCGGCGTTGGCCGGATCCTCCAGCCGTGACCAGGAGCGGTGAGTCCGGGCCAGCGCCGATTGCACCAGGTCCTCTGCCAGGTGCTTGTCACCGGTGAGCAGGTAGGCCGACCGATGCAGCGCGGCCGATGATGAGCGGACGAAGGCTTCGAATTCGCTGTCGTCACGACCCGCCTGGAGCTCTCCCACCCGCTCAAGGATAGGTGAGGGTGCCCATGGGCGCTGGCCCGGGCGACGGGCTTCATGCGTGAGCCGCGTCGCCGTCGGTCGCGGTCACCGTGCCGATAGGCGAAGATGAATCGGTGATGGTCCCGGTCGCGGCGGGCCTGGCCGGTGCCTTGCTGGGCGCATGGGTCCGGGCCAGCATCTTCCACTTCTCGGTTCCCCGAGGTCAGCCGTGGCGCACCGGGTGCCCATCGTGTCAGTCCACAGTGCCTGATCGTCTCGGTGGCGTGGCCGGGTGGCTACCGGCGACCGGACGCTGCCCAGCGTGCGACGTCCGCATCGGCCCGGCGGCGGGTGCGGTGGAAGGCGCCGCGGGCCTCGCCGTTGCCGCACTCGCTATCCGGTTGGGCGCGTCAGTCCTCCTGGTCGCCCTGGCCTGGGCCGCCCTGATCGGCGTGGCGCTGGCGTTCGTCGACCGTGCCGTGCACCGGCTGCCGGATCGCCTGATCATCGCGGGGATTACCGGCACGCTGCTGGGCTTCGGGGTGGCGGCGCTGGGTTCCGACGGCGCGAGTCACCTCGGGACCGCACTTCTCGGCGCGGCCGGCGCGGGCGCCGTCTACCTCGTCATGGTTCTCGCCATGCCGGGCGCCATCGGTCCCGGCGATGCGAAGCTGGCCGTCCTGATCGGACTGGCGACCGGCTGGTTCGGGCTTCCGATAACGGTGCTGGCCCTGCTCTGCACCGTCGTGCTGGCCGGCGCCGGAGCGGTGACCATGCTGGTGGCCGGGCGGGCCGGACGGCATGACCATCTCGCATACGGCCCATACATGCTGGCCGGAGCACTGGTCGCCGTGCTGGTCTAGGTCGAGTCGCCGCCTCCGCCTGCGGTTGATCAAGTGCACAATCTTGGGCGATAGGCACGCTATGACGACATCAGATGCACTGGATCCCGTACGGCAAAACCGCAGCAGGCACTAGGCGGCGGTTCCGGTGTCGGCGTCGACTGGGCCACACGGGGCCAGCAGATCGTCGATCGGGTAGCCGAACTCCGCCTCGATCACCCGGCATACCACCGGGTGCGGCCGGGTCTTCACTTCGCCGTGCAGCAGCCGGTAGAACTGACGCTCGGACAACGCGTACCTGCGCTCGGTTATCCCCATCCCGCCGGCCCGGAAAGCGAGCAGCTCACGCGCCTCGTTCCGGGTCAGTCTCCGCTGACGCACCAGGCTGTCCAGGAGGGTACGCACCGCCACCTGCATCACGATCCCTTCCGCCGGTCGGCGAGAACGACGACGAGAGTCTCGCAACCGACGGTGACCGGATGCCGCACAACCAGTACGCCATCCTCGCCTTGCCCGGCCCGTACCGGCTCCCACCAATTCGAACGCCGGGTTACCGTCGGACGTCGCCGCCGCGTCCGACGGTGACCCGGGCGCTCAGGCGCGGATCTTGTCGTTCTTCGGATCGAACAGCGGGCGCAGCGACGCGGTCGCCGGATAGATCTGGTCGCCGATCTCGACCGTCCACGTGCCGGAGTCGATCCACGACTGATCCAGCGGCTCGCCACCGGGTGTCTCGATCATCGCGAGGCCGACCGATCCGCCCAGCGTGTGGCCGTACGACGCGGCGCGGATATAGCCCACCATGGTGCCGTCGCGGCGGACCACCTCGCCGTGGAACAGCAACGGCTCCGGATCCCGGACCAGGATCTGCAGCAACCGCTTGGTCAGCGGACCGGCCTGCTTCTGGGCCAGCGCGGCGTCCCGGCCGACGAATCCGCCCGGTTTGTCCCAGGCCACCGCGAAGCCGAGTCCGGCCTCCAGCACCGTGTCGGTGTTATCGATGTCGTGGCCGTAGTCCCGGTACCCCTTCTCCATCCGCAGGCTGGCCAGCGCCTTGAGGCCGGCGTGCACCAGGCCAACCTGCTCGCCCGCGGCGACCAGCCGGTCATAGACGTGCACCGCCTGTTCGGCCGGGATGTACAGCTCGTAACCCAGCTCGCCGAGATACGTGATGCGGATGCACAGCGCGCGGGCGTACCCGAGGTCGATCTCCTTCGCGTCCCGGAAGGCGAACGCCTCGTTGGACATGTCCTCGGTGGTGACCAGCCGCATCAGCTCGCGCGAGCGCGGTCCCTGGATGTTGATCTGGGCGTAACCGGAGGTCACGTCGGTGACGAAAGCGTGCGCGCCGGACTCGGCGAAGTGGCGCGCCATCCAGGTCTCGACGTGCCGGTGCGCGCTGTCGGAAGCCACCACCCAGAAGCGGTCCTCGGCCAGCTTGGTGACGGTCAGGTCGGCTTCCAGCGTGCCCTTGTCGTTCAGCCACTGCGTGTAGGTGATCCGGCCGGGCTCGCCGTTGACCGCTCCGGCCGACAGCCGGTCCAGTTCGGCGCCCGCGTCGCGCCCCTGCACCAGAAACTTCGACATGAACGACATGTCCATCAAGATCACGCCCTCGCGCGCGGCGCGATGCTCGGCTTCCCAGTAGCCGAACCAGTTCTGCCGCTGCCAGGACAGCTTCTCGACGATCGGCTCGACGCCGTCGGGCGCGTACCAGTCGGCGCCTTCGAACCCGCTGACGTCCTTGAAATACGCGCGCCGCTCGGCCAGCTTGTGGTGAATCGGCGACAACCTGGCCATCCGCGCGGTCCGCATCGACTTACCCGGGTAGTGGCAGGCGTAGACCATTCCGAGCGATTCAACGGTCCGGCTCGCCCGGTACTCGGGATTGCTCTGGTACCGGTGGAGGCGGTCGATATTGATGGCGGTGATGTCGATGTCCGGGCGGCCGTCGATGATCCACTGGGCCATCGCCCGGCCGATACCGCCGCCGGTCAGGATGCCGATCGAGTTCAGGCCGGCCGCCACGAAGTAGTTCTTCACCTCTGGCGCTTCGCCGACGATCGGCAGCAGGTCCGGGGTGAAGCTCTCCGGACCGCAGAAGAACTTGCGCACCCCCACCTCGGTCGAGATCGGCACGCGGGCCATCGCCTGCTCCAGGTACGGGGCCATCCGTTCCCAGTCCGGCGGAAGCTCGCCGAAGGAGAAGTCCTCCGGAACGCCACCAACCTTCCACGGGGCGCAGACCGCCTCGAACAGGCCGATCATCAGGCCGGCGCCCTCCTCGCGGAAGTAGCCGTAGGACGACGGATCCTCAAGCACCGGGAGATCCCCGTTCATCCCCTCGAACGGCTCGGTGATCAAGTAATAGTGTTCGGCGGCCTGCAGCGGAATGGCCACCCCGGCCTGTTCGCCGATCTGGCGGGCCCACATGCCGGCGCAGTTGACCACCACCTCGGCCTCGATATCGCCGTACGGAGTCCGTACCCCGGCGACAGCGTTGCCCTTCTTGATCAGCCCAGTGGCCGCGGTCGCCTCCAGGATCCGAGCGCCGGCCATCCGGGCACCCTTGGCCAGCGCCATCGTGACGTCGACCGGGTTGGCCCGGCCATCGGCCGCCACGTAGAAGCCGCCGAGCACGTCATCCACGCGGGCCAGCGGCCACATCTTGGCGATCTCGTCCGGGCCGACTTCATGCACGTCGACACCGCAGTACCGGTTGAACGCGGCCACCCGCCGGTACTCCTCGAGCCGGTCCGGATCGGTCGTCACCTGAACGAATCCGACCTGCTTGAGCCCAGTGGCCTGACCGGTCTCGGCTTCCAGCCGAGCGTACAGATCGCGAGTATATTTCCGCATTTCAGTGGATGTCTCGGACATGGAGCCGAAGGTCACCATCAGCCCGGCGGCGTGCCAGGTCGTGCCGGACGTCAGCCGGTCGCGCTCCAGCAACACCACATCGCGAACACCTGCGTGCGCCAGATGGTAGGCCACCGAGGTCCCGATAATCCCGCCACCGATGATCACCACCCGCGCCCGGCTCGGAAAGTCGGAGGGCGGGTTGGCCCCGGTCATCGGTGCGGTCATGGGCGCGGCTCCAGTCGTATCGGCCTCTACGGTGAGTCGGCGTCGATTATGACCGCCGGAACCCCGCTCCGGCCAGCGAGCCGACCATGATCGACTGTGTCACGGCTCAGCCGGACGTGGCCGCACCATGATCGCCGATACCGTCCACGATGTCGAAGAGCCGGTAGCGGTTCACACCACCGCGGTGCGAAGCGCTACCGGCCCCCATCACCAGCCACTGCCGCCGTAGCCCCCTCTGCCGCCGTTGCCTCCACCGGTGCCGTTGCCCGAGGGCGCCGCGCCCTCAATGGGGTCGCCCGCTGGGGACACCACCCACCACAGTCCCCCGGACCCGTTCACGCCCTGGCCGTTGGTATCCCCGGCCGCGCTGTCTTCCTTGAAGTAGTAGAGCGGGTGCCCGTTGTAGGTCACCTGCGTCGATCCGTCATCCCGGATCGTGGTGCCCAGCTTGGAGGCGTCCGCGCCACTGCCGGCCCGGGGCGTGCCGGTCGTGGTCAGCGGCGACCAGATCGTCGCGCAACTGCCATTGCATACCGACCTTCCGGCGGTGTCGTTGACGAACAGGTACAGCGTGCGGCCGGAGCCGTCGGTCAGGTGGCTACCGAGCGCTCCCGTTCTGGTGGCGACGGTGGCGGCACTTGAACCGGGCCCGGACTCGGGCTTTGCCCCGGACGATCCGCTACTCCCGCACGCCGTCAGGAGTACGGCCGCGAACGCCAGCGCGGCGCCGAGGTGCCACCGTCTTGTCGTCAATCGGGTCTTCATCTCGTCGGCAACCTTCCTTCGCATCCGGGCGAGTGCAGTCCTGCCCCGCCTGGCGGCCGCGCGGGCTCGTCGACGTAGCCACCTCTCATGTCGTCAACCCACGCACCGCCAGGTCGACCCGGTTCACCTGAAGGCTCGCGGTGATCGAACAAGCGGTTGCCGGTGCTATCGATATCGCCGCAGACAATTGGCCGGTATGGCCACTGTTGGGGACCGTCGTCCTATGCGACGCTGCCCGGAGCCTTTACGCCCGAGGCTCGCTGCCGCATGCTGCCTGCACGGTTCGTCCGGCATGGCTCGTCAACGCCGCGCGCATCGCGCCGCCCGGGCGACTCGCCCCTCGTTTAGTCCCCGGAGGTCACGCCGTGGCGTGGTTCATCGGCCAGTCGGCCGTGATGATTGTGCTTGCATTCCTACTCGGCCTGCTGGTGGGCTGGATCATCTGGCATCAGCGACCGGTTGCCGGCGAAGACGCTGAAGGCGCGGCTGCGGCCCCGACCACGGAAGCGGCCGCGCTCACCACGACGGCACAGATGCCGACGGGCACCGCCGAGACGACGGCCCGCCAGGCCGGCCGGACCGTGCCAGGCAAGGCCACGAAGGCGGGCAACGCGGCCAAGCCGGCCCGGGTTGCCAAGCCTGGCAAGGCGGCTAAGGACCACGTGGCCGGAGATCCGGCAGAGCCGGCGATGCCCGCCGTCCCGCGCCCTCGCCGGGGCGACGACGACGCTCCGGCCGACCGTGTGGACGCGCCGCCCGCACCGGTCGCCGACGAACGGGCACCGGAGCCGATCGACGACCTGCCGCGGGTCGAGGGCATCGGCCCGAAGATCGCCGCCGCCCTGGTCGACGCCGGCATCCGCACCTACCAGCAAGTCGCCGACGCCGACGAGGACACCCTCCGAACCGCCATCAACAACGCCGGCATCACCTTCGCCCCCAGCATCACCACCTGGTCACGGCAAGCGGCACTGCTCGCCATGGGCGACGAGGAGGGCTTCCAGGCGCTGGTGGACTACCTGATCGCCGGCCGGGAGCCGGGCATCGGCGAGCCCGACCCGGATCGCGCCGATCAGCCGATCGACGACCTGGCCCGCATCGAGGGCATCGGCCCGAAGATCGCCGCCGCCCTGGTCGACGCCGGCATCCGCACCTACCAGCAAGTCGCCGACGCCGACGAGGACACCCTGCGAACCGCCATCAACAAAGCCGGCATCACCTTCGCCCCCAGCATCACCACCTGGACCCGGCAGGCCAAGCTGCTGGCCGAAGGCGACGAGGCCGGGTTCACCGATCTCACGCTCCACCTGGTCGCCGGGCGTGACGTGAGCGTCGAGGAGCCAGCCTGATGCCCGGGTCCCGCCGCGCGCGCAAGCTGGCGATCGCCATCACCGTGACGGTGGTCGGCCTCGCCGGCATCCTGGTCGCGGAGGACCTGCCCAACCGGCACTCGATCGAGTCGAAGCTAAGCGATCGCTCGACCAGGGCGCTGCGTCAGGCCGGCATCACCGCCGTCGCGGTTCGGTTCACCGGCCGCGACGGCACGGTCAGCGTGCTGTCGGCCGCACAGGCCGACCAGGCACGATCCATCGTGGAAAGCCAACAGGGGGTACGGACGGCCACCGTCGAGGTGGTCTCCGCGTTACCGGGCACCACCCCGGTGGCGGCCGGCGCGCCGAGCTGGTCACCGTCGCCCAGCCCAGTCCCGGCAACCAGCCCGTCGTCGTCGCCGAGCACGGCGGCCTCGCCCAGCCCATCGCCGGGCACCAGCGCTCCGGCACCGGTTGACCTGGAACGCCAGATCGCCGCCGCCGGCCGCATTCAGTTCGCACTCGGTAGCGCGGTGCTGACCGGCTCCTCCGACGCCACATTGACGCGCATCGCAGCGATTCTCAAGGCGAACCCGGGGGTGCGGGTCCGGATCGAAGGAAACACCGACTCGACCGGTGACGCGGCCGACAACCAGGCTCTCAGCGAGGCCCGGGCCCGGGCCGTCTACCACGCTCTGGTCCGGCTCGGCATCAACCCGGACCGCCTCACCACGATCGGGTACGGCGAGAGCCGGCCATTGGTTCCGAACACCAGCGAGGCGAACCGGGCCACGAATCGACGCGTCACGTTCCGGGTCATCGGCTGACCGGCCCACACCTCACGGCGCGACATCCGGTGGCCGGTGCTCGATCGCGAGCCCGGCCACCGGCAGCGTGGACCACGAGGTGGCACCCCTGGTCGGCAGGAACGCGGGATCAGGCAGCATGGAGCCGATGCCGACGCCAGGGAGCCGCATGTCCGCGCCAACGATCTTCGCCGACGAGCCCGGCACGTTCCCGTTCAGCGTTCTCACCGAACGCCACCCGGCGCTGATCGAGGCGACCAGGCGCGCCTACCCCTACCCGCCGGAGATCGACGCCGCGCTGGTGCGGTTCACCGACGAAATCATGCACGGCGCGGTCACGCCGCTGCCGAGCGACGACTCCGACGCGGACGACTGGAACCAGCACTGGAACCACGGCTACATCGGCCGGCCCTGGACCTCGCTGCCGTGGCTGCAGGCGGAGAGCTACTTCTACCGGCGCCTGCTGGATACGGTCCGGTATTTCGAACCGGGCCCGTGGAGAGGTGTCGACCCGTTCGCGCCAGCCAAGCGGGACGACCTGTCGGCCAGCGCGGTCGACGACGAACTCGCCTCGTACGACCGCCTGGCCGGCCGGCCGGTACGGCAGCGATTCCTGGCCTTTGTCCAAGCCGCGTTGTGGGGCAACCGTGCCGACCTGGGATTCAACGTCTCCCGTCCGGCCGCCGCCGGGCGGGCCGCGGTCTCCACGCTGGTCATCGACGACCGGCCTGCCTTCTGGGAGTACGTGCTCCAGACGCCCCGCGCCAACATCGGGCTGATCGCCGACAACGCCGGGCGGGAGTTGATCCCCGACCTGATGCTGGTCGACCTGCTATTGCACGGAGGATTCGCTGATCGCGTGACGCTGCATCTCAAGCCGTACCCGTACTTCGTATCCGACGCGGTCGGCGCGGACGTGGACGCGGCCCTGGACCGGATGGCCGGTGGGCCGCGGACGGCCGCCGGCGCGGCCGCGCGGCTACGCGCCGCGGAAGGCGAAGGACGCCTGCACCGAACCGCCGACCGGATGTTCTGCGCGCCGGTACCGTACCGGGATCAGCTGGACGAGTTGCTGGTGCGCTGCGGCGACCACGACCTGACGATCCTCAAGGGCGATCTCAACTATCGCCGCCTGATCGAGGATCGGTACTGGCCGGCAACCGCCAGCTTCGCGGATCTGACCAGCTACTTCCCCGGCCCGCTGGTCGCATTGCGCACGCTGAAGTCGGACGCGGTCGTGGGTCTGGCACCCGGTCAGGAGGCCGAACTCGACGCGACCGGCGACGATTGGCGCAAGAGCGGACGGTACGCGATGGTTCAGGCCCGCTGGTGAGCCGCGGGGCCGGCGTGGACGGACGGGGACCCGGCCGCCATCATGCCGGGATCGACCAAGCCGACGGCTGCGTCGGTGCCCCCGGTGCATGGCGTCGGCAGCGCTACCGTCTCGTACACCTCGATCCGGCCCTTTCCGTTCGACTTCGCCCGGCGCAGGGCCAGGTCAGCGCATTGGATCAGGCTACCGACATTGGCGAACTCGCCGCAGCGCGCGAACCCGATGCTCGCCGACAGCGGCAGCGGCGCCCCGCCGACCAGGTACGGCGCGCAGATCACGGCGAACCAGCGATGTGCCGCCGCGACCGCCCGCTCCGGGCACGCCCGCAGCACCAGGACGAACTCGTCACCACCAAACCGCGCCGCGAAATCATCGGATCCGACGTTCGCCCGAATCCGGTCGGCTAGCCGTTGCAGCACCCGGTCACCGACATCGTGGCCACGAACGTCGTTGATCGCCTTGAAGCCGTCCAGGTCGATGAACAGGACCACGCTGCTGGAATCCGGGTGGGTCTGCCCCGCCAGCACGTGGTCGAGGGCTCGGCGATTGGCGAGACCGGTGAGCGGGTCGGTGTGAGCCAGACGACGGAACGTCGTTTCCCGCGCGGCCAGTTGCGACGCGTAGTCGCGCAGATCGCGAACGGTCAGGGCCTGGCTCCACCCGAGCGCCGCCCCGATCACCATGGCGATGACGATGCCGGTGTTGTCCTCGCCGTGAAAGACCGCCAAGTGAACCAGGCAGGCGAGGATGGCGACGCTGACCGGAGCCCATGTCAGGACCATGCTGGATGGTCCAGGACGGTGCCCGCGGTGATGTCGGAGCCACAGCCCGGCCGGCACCCAGATCGCCAGACCGGCAACGGCCAGCAGAAGGAGCCTGGCCGTGATGCCGACGCGGATTCGGCCCAACGTCGACGGCGCCGGCTCGATCAGCCAAGACCAGCACACGTACGCCGCACACGCGGCGATAAGCAGACCGTCCACGAGCGACCTGTGCGCGATCCGAGCCGTCGGTGTCACCATCTCAGTGTGCCGGACGCCGAATCGAAATAGAGGACAATGAGTGCGGCGCCGGTCGCCAGCTGTTATTGAGTACACGACTAAGCGCGACCTCGGGCTCACCACTCGCACAAATGCCGCGCCGACGCGGCGAAACTCCATCCCGATAGTGCGATGTATCGATCCCCTCGGTAGCATCTCGAAGGCTTGGCCCACGTGAGGGCCGGTGCCCCCAACCGCCCAGCCCCACATGGACAGGTTGTTCGCATGACTCAACTCGGATCGATCCGCATCGGACCGCCGCCGCCGAAACGTCGTGGCTACTCCATCCGCGCCAAGGTCGTCGCCCTGCTGGCGGCCCCGCTGGTTCCGCTGCTCACCATGTCGGTGTTCGCCGTATCCATCGCGCTCGGGCCGGCCCAGAACCTCTCCGATGCCAAGACCACCGTAGACGCCGCTGGTGTGCCTACCGCTTATGTTCTGGTGTTCCTCGAGGCCGAACGGGCCAAGTCAATGCAGTATGTCAGCACCAAGGTGCACAAGGCAGGTGACACCCAGGCCCTGGCCGACGCGCAGCGCGCCACCGACGAGCGGATCGCGGATCTGAACAAGCTCACCTCGGCCAAGCCATTCCAGGACGCGGCGAGCAAGCGCACGGCGAGCGCGCTGGCCAAGCTGAACCACGCGCTGGCCACGATGGCGGACGGGCGCAAGAAGGTCAGCGACGGCGAGTCCCACGCCGCCGTGATGACGTTCTACAACGGAATCGCCGACAACATGGTGCTCCTCTACCGATCGATCGCGAGCGTGGACGACCACTCCTTGACCACCAGCGCCTTCTCGGTTGTTGACATGGTCGCCGCCGGCGAGATGTTGTCCCGCGAGGACGCGCTAATCCTCGGCGTGGTCGCCGCGGGTACCATGACCAGCCGCGACTACACCGACATCGTCGGGACCATCGCCAAGCAGCGGCAGATGTACACCGACGTGGCCAGCGGCCTGACCGGCTCCGACCTGGACGGCTTCAAGCAGGTGATGGACGGTGACGCGGCGAAGCGGCTGCGTTCGGCCGAGGACAGCCTGATCGCCAACCCGCGTATCGGCGCCAAGCCGAAGATTGACTTCAACCGATTCCAGACGGACTTCAACACCGTCTACAACGGAGCTCAGCTGCTCAACGGCGGTCTCGCGCAGCGCGTCATCAAGGCCACGGCGAACGCCGCCAGTTCGCGTCGGCGGCAACTGGTCGGCGTCATCGTCGCGTGCACGATCATGCTGCTGGCGCTCATCGCCTTCTCCTGGCTCAACGCTCGCAACCTGTTGCGCCGGGTCGCACGGCTGCGCGGCGAAGCCCTTACTCTGGCCATGGACCGCCTGCCGTCGGTCGTTGAGCGGGTACGCGCCGGGCAGACGGTCGACGTCGAAACGGAGGCTCCACCGCTGTCCGCGGGCACCGATGAGCTGAGCCAGCTCAGCGAGGCGTTCACCCGGGTGCAGCGCACCGCTATCGCTTCCGCGGTACACGAGGCCAACCTGCGTCAGGGCTTCAACCAGGTGTTCCTGAACATCGCCCGGCGCAGCCAGACACTGCTGCACCGTCAGCTCGCGCTCCTGGACGCGATGGAACGCCGGGCCACCGACCCGGAGGAACTGGAGAACCTGTTCCGGATCGACCACCTGGCCACCCGTATGCGGCGGCACTCCGAGGACCTGGTCATCCTCGCCGGGTCGACACCTGGACGCGGGTGGCGCAACCCGGTGCCGATCGCGGACGTGCTGCGCGCCGCCGCGTCCGAGGTCGAGGAGTACGCGCGCATCACCGTCGCCGTGCCGCCGAACCTGGCGCTCGTCGGCCGCGCCGTCAACGACGTCGTCCACCTGCTCGCCGAGTTGCTGGAGAACGCCACCATGTTCTCGCCCCCGGGCAGCCCGGTCACGCTGACCGCCCACGTAGTGCCCAACGGCCTGGCGGTGGAGGTTGAAGACCGAGGTCTCGGTATGAGCCCGGAGGCGATCGAAGAAGCGAACGCGCGACTGGCGGTGCCGCCGGACTTCGACCCGGCGCACAGTTCCCGCTTGGGCCTGTTCGTGGTGGCGAAGCTGGCCGCACGGCAGAACATCCAGGTCGCGCTGCGCCGGTCGGCGTACGGTGGCCTGGCGGCCGTCACCTTGCTTCCGAACGACATCGTGGTGCCGCCCAGCGGCACCCACCCCGACGCGATCGACGGCGTGGTGGTCGGCGACGGTGCCCTGGACACCCGGCCGGCGGCGGCCAGTCGCGTCATGGCGCTCACCGGGGCGACGCCAACGGTGGTCAACTCGGCACCGGCCGGGAGCGCGCCGGACGGCGACGGCGAGCAGCCGGGCGACAGTGGTAATCGCACGCCTGACGGCCTGCCGATCCGGATCCGGCAGGCCAGCGTGGCCCGCGCTCTGCCGGACAAGACGGACGAAACCATCCGCAGCGCGCCGGCGGCCCCGGCGCGTACGCCGGAGCAGATGCGTACCATGCTCACGTCGTTCCAGAGTGGAATGAACCAGGGGCGGGCCGTAGCGGCTTCCGATGCCGGGCCGGAATCAGGTGAGACCGGTCCGGCCGGGCATGACGAGGGTGGCACGGGGCAAACCGGCGCCGGACAGCACGGTGGCGGCAAGCACGGTGGTGGCAAGCACGGTGGTGGCAGCAGGTCGAACGGCGCGAGCGCGTCCGGCCCCGCTGGAACGACAGGTGCCGGACGGATGAACGGCACGGAACACACGTCGGCGGCCGAAGATGGCGGGCCGACGACCGCGAGAGGGGGAGGCAATGACGGTAACTGAGGCGGCGAGCGTCGACTGGCTGCTAAACGATCTCATCGATCGTGTCCCGGCAGCACGGCAGGCGGTCGTACTCTCCGTCGACGGCATTCTGATCGGCAAATCCGGCAACCTGGCCCGCGCGGACGCCGAGCACATGGCCGCGGTGGCCGCTGGATTCTCCGGCCTGGCCCGCACCGCCGGGAGACACTTCCGCGGTGGGCCGGTCCGTCAGACGATTGTCGAGATGGAGTCGGCGTTCCTGTTCATCACGTCGGCGGCGACGGGCACCTGCCTCGCGGTGCTGAGCGAGGCCGAGTCGGATATCGGACTCATCGCCTACGAGATGGCTCTCCTGATTGAGCGCATCGGGCACACTCTGGCTACACCGCCGCGCAGGTCCAGCACGCCGACGCAGGTGGGTTAGGCGGTGAGCGAGCCATGCGGTACCAGCCCGTAGGAGGAGGCGATTCCGGTGTCGGACGGATGGATTGACGATGCGGCCGGCCCGCTGGTTCGATCATTCGCGCTCACCGGAGGGCGGGCCCGGCCGCAAGCCGCCGGGCTCGAACTACTGACCTACGTGGTGGCCACCGAGTCGGCCGCTGCCCTGCGCCACCAGTTACACCCGGAACATCAAGCAATCCTCGATCGCGCTCGGACTCCGGCATCGGTCGCTGAGATCGCCTCGTACGTGGACCTGCCCGTAGGCGTGGTCCGGGTACTTCTCGGAGATCTCGTCGACCGAGGTGCGATCACCCTGCTGGAAACACACTCCACTCCCGATGACGACCTGCTCAAGGCGGTGATCCATGGCCTCCAATCGCTCTGACCGCGGCGATGCCCAGCAAACCCATGTCCCAACGGCGATCAAAATTCTCATCGCCGGTGGCTTCGGCGTGGGCAAGACAACGCTCGTGGGCGCTGTCAGCGAGATCATGCCGCTGCAGACCGAGGAGATCCTTACCGATCCAGGCGCCGCCGAGGACGACACCACCGGCGTCGAGAGCAAGCGGACCACCACGGTCGCGATGGACTTCGGCCGCATCAGCCTCGGCCGCGACATCGTGCTCTACCTGTTCGGCACCCCCGGACAGGACCGGTTCTGGTTCCTGTGGGACGAACTGGCCCTCGGGGCGCTGGGCGCGATCGTGCTCGCTGACACCCGGCGGCTGGAGGACTGCTTCCCGTCGATCGACTATTTCGAGCGGCACAACACCCCCTTCATCGTTGCGGTGAATTGCTTCGACGGGACGCAGCGCTATGGCGTCGACTCGGTCCGCGCAGCACTGGACCTCGACCCGGGGGTACCGGTGGTGATGTGCGACGCACGTGAACGGGAATCCGGCAAGCAGACCCTGATCTCACTGGTCCAGTACGTGATGAACCGGCCCCGCCAGCCGGCGATGGCCGGCTGAGATCCGTCGCCGACCGGATCAGATGCCTGCTGACGGTGCGCCGCCGCTGGACTGCCGCCACACGTCGCTGAGGCGTTGCGCATACGTGTCGTTGCTGGTCATGGTCGGCACCCGGAGCGCATCACAGATGGTGGCGCCGAGGCTGTAGCCGGTGTACCGCAGCGGGCTCACATACCCGGATTTCACCGTCCCCTGCGAGCCGAGCACGTACGTCGCGACATGGTTCGGGTAGTCGGGGCCGAACGCCTCGCGGCGGCCCTCGTCCCAGGAGACGATCAGCAGCGACCGCTGGGTGGTCCAGGCCGGCGAGCGGAAGATCACCGGAAGGGTGTGGCTCAGCCATGTGTCTCCGGCCGACACCCCGCCGCGCTCCATGCTCTGCCCGTCGTCGGCGGCCAGCCAGACCAGATCCGGCGTGGTCCCGGTCCGGCGCAGATCGACGCTCAGCTGTTCGATCGGCTTGTTGTGAGCGGCACACTCGAACGGCTTGGCGATCACATCGGCGTACATCATGAACGGCTCGTTGTTCGGTAGGTAGTACCCGCCTGACTCGGTGTCGTGCGTGGTCATGTCGCATGGGTAAGCCATGCCGCCGGCGTAGGCGGCCCAGGTCTTGCCGGCCGCGTCGAGACGATCGCCGATGTGGGCCGCGGCGATCCGATCGGTGCCGACACGCAGGTTGCGGGTGTAGCCGAAAGTGGCGCCCCCGGTCACGGCCAGGTAGTTGGGGTCACTCGGGTGCGTGGTGGCGAACATCCGGCCGAGCAGTGACGCCTGCTTGGCGACCTGCTTGTTGAGATACGGCGCGGCCGGATTTCCGACGATGTAGTCGCCGCTGCCGGACGGCGCTTCGGAATCCGCGTAGTTCTCGTTCTCCATGAACACCACGAACACGTGGTCGAACTGGGGCACGTTCGAATTGGGACGGCGGAGAACCGGCGGGTCCACCGGTACCGACAGCCGCAGGGCCAGATCATCGGCGTACCCGTCGGTGGTGTCACCGGCCGTCCACAGGAATTCCGCGCTCACATCGATCTCGCGCGTATCCGGCGGTACCGGGCCGGTCTGGTGGCGCGTCAGCAGCCCGCTGGCCAGGCCCCGGTCGGTGTTCGTCACGATCGGCAGCGAGACCTGGTCCAGCGGCGTGCCGCCGGCGTCGATGAAGGTCGCGGTCAGGCGTACCCGGTCGTTCTGGGCCGACCAGCCACCGAGCGCGCCGGACAGGTCGAACCGCGCCCCGCCACGGTCGATCGCGGCGGACGCCGATGAGACGTCAACCCGCTGGATCATGCGCGCGTCGCCGGTCGCGCCTCCGGCGAAGTACGCGCGCCCGCGTGCCGGGTCGGCGGGCAGGAAGCCGGCGGTGCCATTACAGATCGCGTCCGGCGATCCGGCCGTGACAGTCCACCCAGGCATTGTCATCGCGTCGTACCCGGAGGCGGAGCAATCGCCGATGTCGGCGCCCGGATTCAGCAGGAGGTTCGCGCCGTCCACCGGTGCCACCGCCCGGGCCGGCACCACCGCGGGTGCAGGCACTGCCATGGCCCCCGCGCCCAGCACGCACACAAGAGCGCCGAGCCCGATCGCGCGCGCCAAGAGTGCCGCGCTGACAACCCGCATCGGCCACCCTTCTCCCGTGCCTTCAGGCTCACATGGTCAAGCGGGTTCGCGCAGGCAAACGCGGTAGCACGAAATGCGGGAGGGCCGGGCAGTGACGCGGCGGCCGCGCTCTGCCGGCCCGGCCGCCGCGGCGGTCGTTACGGAACAGGGGCGAGGGGGCCCGCGATCATCGCCGGCTGGTCGGCCGGACGCTCGCCCGGGCTCGCTACCGCGTCAGCAGCTGGTAGACGCTGTCCGGCGTCGGCGCGATCTCGTTGTCATTGGGGCGGCTCACGTCGGCCGAGGTGCCGTAGTCGGAGAAGGAGATCCGAACCGCCAGGTTCGGGTCGGCCGAGCCGCCGTCGACCGTAATCCGGGTCAGCCTGCCCTGATCGTCGACGGTCGCCTGGAACGGGACGGCACGGGCACGATCGCCGGCCCGCGCGACCGCCGCCGGGTCCGGCGCGCTGACGCCGGTGGCGCGCGTCAGATCGATCGTTCCGGTCAGCGTGTGGGTGTCAGACCGGTGCGCGGTCACACCGGCGAGCAACCCGCCAAGATCGAGTGCGTCGCCGAGGTTGGCCAGGTCGAACGGAAGTGCCTTGCCCTTGCTGATCTTGCTGGCGTCGACCTTCATCCAGGACTTGGGCGGGATTCCGTACTGCTGGTTCGCCGCCGCTCCCAGATCCACCTTGATCCAGATGTCCGGACTGACCAGAACGGCGTCGATCGAGGCCGGCATTCCGTCCGCGAGGCCGCTGGTGTTGATGGTGCCGGTCCGCTTGCGTGGGTCGACGGTTCCGGCCTCGCGCCGGTCGTCAGCCGATTCGGTCACCTCGACCGCATAGCTGATCTGCCCGAGGTCAGCCACCGCGGCCATGAGAGCGTCCTTGGGTGACATCTCGGTACGCGAGGGTAGGGCGTGACTGTTCGAGGCGCAGCCGGCCACGGCGAGTGCCGCCGTGGCGATCATGGTCAAAGCCAGCCGGCGACGGACCAGCATCGGTTCCTCCAAAGGCATGCGGGCAGGCGCCGCCGGGATTGGAGTGTGTCCTCCGGCAATCGCCCGCGGGTCCCGATCGGGATCTGGCGCCCATCACCGAGGGGTGGTCGGCGAAGGGCAGACTCGCGAAATGTACCCATGACGTTTGTCCGGTTAAAGGTATTCTCCGCCTTAGTGAGCGGACTCACCTTGCCGGGCCCGGGGCGAGAACCTGGCCCGCCCCGGAGGGAGCGTGGACCCGTCCGGGCAAGCACCAAACCACGACGTTCACCGATTGAATCGCCCGCGATCTGGAGATCACCGAGCACCGCACTGTGAGTCTTCTGGGAACTCCCCCAACATCCCGGCCCGCGCTCGACGCTCGGTCCACAGCCGGGTAACCTCACCACGTGTCGCAGGGCAATAAACAACAACGATTGGCGCGCCAGCGCGCCCAAGAGGCGATCGCTGAGCGTCGCCGCGCCGAAGCGCGCAAGCGCAAGCGCCTGGCTATCGCCGGTGCCGCCGTCGGCATCGTGGTCTTGATCGCGCTTGGAGCGGTCATCACGAAGATCGTTACGAGCGGTCCGAAGACCGGCGGGTCGGCCTCGACGGCGGCCTCCAGCGAAGTCGTGACCAAGGTGACGACGGTGCCCGCGGCAACGCTTGACAAGATCGGCAAGGGATCGGTGGACAGCCTGCCGAAGACGATCACCGGTCAGCAGGTACTCACCTCCAACAGCAAGCCGCTGATCGTCTACATCGGCGCCGAGTACTGTCCGTTCTGCGCCGCCGAGCGCTGGTCCATGGTGGTCGCGCTGAGCCGCTTCGGCACGTTCACCAACCTGGGCCAGACCTCGTCGTCCTCACACGACACCTACCCGAACACGCCAACGCTGTCCTTCCACGGCTCGTCGTACGCCAGCCAATACATCACCTTCCAAGGTGTCGAGACGGAGAGCAACCAGATCTCCGGCAACTCCTACGCGAAGCTGGACACGCCGACCGCGCAGCAGGAAGCGCTGATCCAGAAGTTCAACGCGCCGCCGTACGTGGACTCCAAGTCGGCCGGATCGATCCCGTTCATCGACTTCGCCAACCAGGCCCTGGTTTCGGGCTCCAGCTACAGCCCGGCGTTGTTCGCCGGCAAGTCACACATGCAGGTCGCCGACGCGCTGTCCGACCCGAACAGCCCGATCGCCAAGGCGGTCGGCGGCACCGCCAACGCGTTCACCGCGCAGATCTGCAAGCTGACCAACAACCAGCCTGGCGACGTGTGCAACAGCGCGGCCGTCCAGGCGTACGCCGGCAGCCAGAGCTGAGCATGGCCGGTACCGAGGTGGCGGCCCGAAGCCGCGATGATCGGGCCGCGTCGGCTCCGGCGTGGGTGGTGTGGAGCAGCCTGGCGATCTCGGTCGCCGGGCTGCTGGTCGCCGCTTACCTGACGTACGAGCACTTCACCGCTTCGACAACACTGGCGTGCTCGGACACCGGGATCATCAACTGCCTGAAGGTCACCACGAGCGCGCAGTCGAAGGTGTTCGGCATCCCGGTGGCGGTTCTGGGCCTGTTCTTCTTCGCCGCGATGGTGCCACTGTGCCTGCCGGCCACATGGAAATCTCGCAGCACGCTGATCCGGCGGGTCCGCCTCGCCACCGTCGGCGTGGGCATCCTGTTCGTGTTCTACCTGGTCTATGCGGAACTGTTCATCATCGACAGCATCTGCCTGTGGTGCACGACGGTTCACGTGCTGACGCTCGCGCTGTTTGCGGTGGTCGCATTCGGCACCGCCACCCTCGACCCGATCAGCGAGCGCCGCTAAGCGCGGGCGCGGCGGGCGCGCTTTCCCCCATGATCAAGTGCACGATCTTGAGCGTCGTCGTCGCTATGGCGACGTCAGACGCACTCGTTAGTGCACGTGATCTCGCACTTGATCACAGGCGGTGAGATCGCACCGGATCAGCCGAACGGCCTCGACGGCCAGGCCAGCTCAAACGTCGCCCGATCATCCCGGCCCGATCAACCTGGCTCAACTAGGCCGGGTGAGCACCGAGTCGGCCCGGTGACGGGTGGTGGCGATGAGCGCCGCGTTCACCTCGTCGCTGCGGCTCACCCAGTCCTTCGCGGCATCCGCGTCCAGGCCGCGGAAGCGCTGGCGGCGCAGCAGCGACTCGATCCGCGACTCGGCCGGAGCGTCCAGGTAGAAGACGTAGTCAAGAAGATCCGCGGCCTCGGTCCACGGCGGCTGGGACAGCAGCAGATAGTTGCCCTCCACCACGATCACCCGGACGCCGGGCCGGACCGGCTGGGCACTGCCGATCGACTCGTGCAGCGTGCGGCTGTACACCGGTGCGTAAACCACCGGCTCGTCGGCGAGCCGGAGGCGGCGCAAAAGCGCCACGAACCCGTATCCGTCGAACGTGTCGGGCGCACCCTTGGTAGCGGTCAGCCCGAGCCGGCTCAGCTCCCCGTTGGCCAGGTGAAAGCCGTCCATCCCGATCGCCACCGCGAAATCGGTACCGAACTCGCCGCACAGCTCTCGCGCGAGCGTCACGGCCAGGGTCGACTTGCCGGCCGCGGGCGGGCCGGCGATCCCTACCAGGAGACGTTTGCGGTCAACGACGGAACCGTCGGCGTCAAGCAATGGCGCCAGAGCCGACCGCGCGTCGGAGAGCACTCTCGGGTGGGAACCGGCCACGCCTAAGGTTCCCACGTCCGGGTCCGCTCGCGCTCGCCCGAGCCGAGCGCCGCGCCCGGCATCCGCACGTCGCGCCGGACGATCACCGAAGGTCTTCGAAGGCGAACTTGGTCGCCACCTCGCACCATGAGACCTGGCCGGTGCCGGCTACCTGGTAGGCAGTCCCCGGAGCCAGCGCCGCCACCTGGCCGGGCCCCAGCCGGATCGCGGCGCCGTCAGCATCCACCTCGACGGAGCCGTCCAGCACGCACATGGTTACTACATTGTCGGTCGACACCATGCCGGACACCGGGGCGGTCGGGTCGACGAGCAGGTGCCGGGCGGCCAGCCCCATGCCGGGCAGGTACGCGATGTCCGCCGTACCCGCCGGGATCGGCTCGGTCCGCCACCCCTCACGGAACCGCAGCCGGCGCTTCGGAGCGAAGCCGCCGGCCTGCCTCAGCACATCCAGCACCGGAGTATGCGCGGTGGGCAGCCGCACCTGGCGGCCCTCATTCTGGTCATACAGTCGCAGCACCACGTCGTACGACGAGGTGGCGAACTCCTCCAGGACACAGCCGATGACGGTATGCACGGTGCTGAGGTCCTCGACGACCGCGACGTCACCGACGTCGGGCCGGGTCGCGATCGGCGTTGCCGCCGGATCTCCGTCCCGCCAGGCGGCGACGAGCTGATCGGCGTACGCCTGCCACTGCGGCACCGTGCACAGCAGCAGGAACGCGTGCGACCGGGTGGCCAGCACATGGAATGCCTCAACCTTCGCCGACTCATGCAGCTGAATGCTGAACCCGCCGTTGTCCTCAAGGTCGAACAGCGTGTAGCCGAACGGCGCGGCGTACTTCACGCCGTACGACTTGTACTTGACGAGGAATCCGAGCCGGGCGAAGAACTCGGCGAACCGTCGGCGCAAGGCGGCGTCCGCGGTGTGGATACCGGCCTGAACCCAGGACCGCTTGATCCACGCCTCCACCGCCTCGACTTCGCCGATCGGGCGCGGTACGGCAAGAGTGGCCACCAGATCCGCGAGGATCCCGTCGTCCCAGACGTCGAACGGGTCGGGCTCCACGATCTCACCGGACGCGACCGCGGCGCTTCGAGCCGGAACGTAACCATCTGCCATGCCCAGGAGTCTAGGCGAAGCCGCTGGTACCTCTGGCTGTGACCGAACCGGCGATGCCCAGCCCGCATCCGGGTGATCTTGCCCGCTCAACGCACCGGTGCGCGCAGCGGGGCGGACGCGAACTCGGTCATCCCCTCGGCGAACCCGGTACCCGCCACGAATCCCAGGTCCCGGGTCGCCGCCAGCGGCGAGGCGAGAATATGCCGGACGTCGCCGGCCCGGTACTCACCGGTGATCACCGGCTCCGGACCATTCATCGCACTGGCCAGCGCCGTCGCCATCTGTCCCACCGTGTGCGGGCGCCCGGTCGCCACGTTGTACGCCCGGAAACCGGGCCGCTGCCGATCCAGCGCGGCCAGGTTCGCCCGAGCCACATCGGCGACATGTATGAAGTCGCGCCGCTGCCGTCCGTCCTCGAACACCCGCGGCGCCTCGCCCTTCTCCAGGGCCGATCGGAAGATCGCGGCTACTCCCGAGTACGGCGTGTCGCGCGGCATTCCCGGCCCGTAGACGTTGTGGTAGCGAAGGGCGACCGCGGCACCGCCGGTCGTCGCCGCCCACACCGCCGCCAGGTGCTCTTGCGCCAGCTTGGTGGCGGCGTAGACGCTACGCGGTTCCAGGTGCGCGTCCTCGCTGACCCGGCCGCCGGCCAGTTCCAGCCCGCAGTCCGGGCAGCGTGGGTCGAAGCCGCCACGGTCCAGGTCCTCGATGCGGCGCCGGGCCGGGCGTACCGGACCATGCTCGCCGCAGTCGTAGGCGCCCTCGCCGTAGACCACCATCGAGCTGGCCAGCACCAGATGCGGCACCTCGGCACGGGCCATCTCGGCGAGCAGCACGGCCGTACCGAGGTCGTTGCACCCGACGTACTCCGGCGCGTCGGATAGGTCCACCCCCATACCGACCATGGCTGCCTGGTGGACCACCGCGTCCACACCATCGACCGCCTTGGCGACCGCGGCCGGATCCCGGACGTCACCGACGACCAGGTCGCCGCCGGCCCTGGCGTCGGCCGGGGCGGCCCGGTGGGCCAGCGGGTGGAAGCTGTCGAGTACGCGAACCTCATCGCCGCGGGCGGTGAGCTGCGCGACGATATGCGCGCCGATGAAGCCTGCGCCTCCGGTAACCAGCACCTTCGCCATGCTTATCCCCATCTATGAGTCATTCATCGGCCGGATGGACCCGTTGCTGGCCGGGCCCGTCGCCAGGCCCGGCCTGGTCACCAGGTCAGGTAGGTGACCAGTGCGATCGCGAGCGTCCACCCGACCTGGACGGCCAGCCATCGCCGCGCGATCGCGACCGGGATCATCGAGGCGAGCGGCAACAGCCAGACGGCGAACGGCAGATAGATTCGCTCTACCTCGCCCTTGGCCAGGTTGCTGGCGATCGCCAGTCCGATCGCCACCGCGACGCCCAGCGGTACCGCCCAGACACCGCGCGGCCAGCCCCGGCGCACCGACGCGGCGGCCGCTATCACCGCCGGGCCGACGGCGATGGCGAGCGCGGCCGGGTCGGCGAATATGAAGTACGCCCCGGGCCGGTCCTGCCACGCACCGCCCACCATCACCCGTTCGCGGGTGGCGGCGAACCCGGCGAACCAGTCGAACCCGGCGCTCCGGAAGGTCAAGTAGACGAGCAGCACCCCGGCAGCCGCGAAGATCAACGGCCGCCAGGCACGCTGTGCCCAGGCCGCGGCGAGTACCACCAGCCCGAAGAGGGTGAGCCCGTAAGACATGAACAGGCAGGCGCCGAGCAGCAGCCCGCCGATCACCCCGAGAAGCGCACCGGTGCGCCGTCCGGCCCGCTCTCGGGAGCCCGCATGCACCATCGCGCACAGGCCCGCCGCGGCGGTGCCGGCAAAGATGGCGTCGGCGCTGGTACCCACCCACAGCGCCAGGGGCGCCGCGGCGACGAACGGAGCCGCCCGCCGCGCGACGTCGGCACCGGCCAGGACCCGGGTCGCGGACAGCACCGATGGCACCGCGCTCGCCCCGGCCAGGATGCATACCAGGCCACTGGCACCGGGGCTGCCCAGCCCCAGATCGGCGAGCCAGACGAAGCTGAGCGTCGCCAGGGGCCCATGGCCCGACACATGAGTGGTCCACAGTGGCGGCGTCTGGACCACATGGCTAACGAACTGGCGCAGGAACTCGCCGGTACCGAGCGCGCGGATGCGGGGTACGTCATGAAGGTATTCCGGAACCGTCGCGATCGGGCGGCCGATCTGGCCGAACCCGCCGCTCACGATCGACAGCGCCACCGTCCACACGACCGCGGTCGCAAAAGCCGTGACCAGCAACGCACCCCATCGAAGCCGAGCGGCGATCGCGTTCGAGCACCGGGCGATCAGGATGCCGGTCACGATCGCCGGTAACGCCCACCAGGTGGCGTGCACCCACCACCGGCCGGCAAGCGGATAGATCGTGCCCAGGTGCAGGCGATCCCCGTGGCGGGTTAGCAGATATCCGACGAGCCCGCATCCGGCGACGAGCGCGGCCGCGACCGCGACCGCGTACCCGGACCGGCGCGGAAGACGCTCGGTGGCCGGCGGAATCGCGACGGCGGGGGCGGTTTGCGTCACGCGTCGACGCTAAGGGGTCGCCCGCGCGAAAGCGCTCCTCGTTTCGCGGTTCGTAAGGATTGGTGAGAACTTCGTAAGCAGCCATCGCGGATCACTAGCCGTAACGTCGGAACCGTGATCGATGTCGTCCTGCCATGCCTCGACGAGGCTGCCGCGCTGCCATGGGTCCTGTCCCGGATTCCGGAAGGTTTTCGCGCAATCGTCTCGGATAACGGTTCAACCGATGGTTCCCCCGACGTTGCCGCTGCTCACGGCGCAGTGGTCGTGCATGCCTCCCCACGCGGCTTCGGTGCCGCGGTACACGCCGGTGTCCAGGCGGCGACCTCCGACATCGTCTGCATCCTTGACGCGGACGGGTCGCTCGACCCAAAGCAACTACTGCGAGTAACGGCCGGCGTTGTCGCCGGTACCTCCGATCTGGTCCTCGGCCGGCGACGGCCGACGTCGCCGCGGGCCTGGCCGGTGCACGCCCGCGCCGGAAACGCCGTGATCTCCTGGCGGCTGCGCCGGGCCGCCGGCGTGCCGGTCCACGACCTGGGACCGATGCGCGCGGCGCGCCGTGCCGACCTCCTCGCGCTCGGCCTGACCGACCGGCGATTCGGGTACCCGCTGGAGATGGTCGTCCGGGCCGCTCAGGCCGGGTGGCGGGTGAGCGAGGTAGACGTCGACTACCGGCCACGCGCCGGTGGCAAATCCAAGGTGACCGGCACCGTCCGCGGTACCACCCGGGCGGTCCGGGACATGGCGAAGGTGCTGGCGGCATGACCGCGCATCACCTGGCCGGACGGCCACCGCATCTGGTGGTCATCGCGAAGGAACCGGTGCCGGGCCGCGTCAAGACCCGGCTGTGTCCACCGTGTACGCCGGAGTCGGCCGCGCTGATCGCGAGCGCGGCGCTGGCCGACACGCTGGCCGCGGCGACGGCCGCGAGGTTTGGCACCCGCACTGTGGCGCGGACCGGACGGTTGCCCGTGCCTGCAGGCTGGCGCGCCGTCGAGCAGCGTGGTGACGGGCTCGGCGAACGGCTGGCCAACGCATTTGGTGACGCCGCCGTCGACGACGCCGCAACGCTGCTGATCGGGATGGATACGCCGCAGGTGAGCGCACCGCTGCTGCACGGAATGACCGCCCGGCTCGTCGGTGCCGACGCGGTCATCGGCCATGCCGACGACGGCGGATGGTGGTGCCTGGTACTGCGCGACCCGGCGGCCGCCGCGGTGCTGCGCGAGGTGCCGATGTCCACGTCCACCACCGGCGCCCGCACGGTCGCCGCGCTGCGGTCCGCTGGGCTTCGGGTGGCGACCGGCCCATCGTTGCGCGACGTCGATACCGCCACCGACGCGTGGGCCGTCGCCGGCCAATGCGCGCCGAACAGCGACTTCGCCCGCGCGGTACGCGTCCACATCCCCCGGCCGGTGGCAAGATGACCAGCGCTCTCGCCATCTACGGAACGGCGTTGCGCCGGGCCGGTACGGGTGACCGCTCAGCCATCCGGCTGGTTGACGAGGGCGGCCGTACCGTGCGCGCCGAGCACGCGCATGTGTGGACCGAGCACCGCGCCGGCGACGAGGCGATGCTCGACCGGTGCACCGGGGCGACCCTGGACGTCGGGTGCGGGCCCGGCCGGCTGGTGGCGGCGCTGGCCGCGCGCGGCCGGCTCGCCCTCGGCATCGATGTCTCGGCTGAGGCGGTTCGCCAGGCGCGCAAGCGCGGCGCCAGCGCTCTGCACCGATGCGTGTTCAGCACGGTGCCCGGCACCGGGCGCTGGCAGCACGTGCTGCTCGCCGACGGCAACATCGGCATCGATGGTGACCCGGCCCGGCTTCTACACCGCTGCCGGAGCCTGCTGCACGAAAGCGGTGACATCCTGGTCGAAGCCGACCCGCCCGGATCGCCGACCTGGCATGGATCGGTACGCCTGACCGACGGCGACCGGCTCAGCAACCCGTTTCCGTGGGCGGCCGTCGCGCTCGACGAGTTGCCCCGCTACGCGATGGAGGCCCAGTTGCGGGTCCTCGAATCGTTCCACACCGCCGGACGGTGGTTCGCACGATTGGCGACGCTATGAGCTCCGAGACTTCCCAGAACGCGCGGCAGACAACCACACCGCCGGCCGGCCGGCCGGCGCGGCTGGGGCGGCTTGCCGAACTGTGGCACCGTCCGCTGGCACCGCCACCGGACCAGTTCCGGCGAGGCCCGTTCCGCGACGGCACGTTCACCTCATCGGCCCGGTCCACCCGGCTCACCAGCATCCTCGGCATCGCGCTCGGCACCGCGTTCCTGATCTGCTTCGTCACCGGGTTGCTGAGTCATCTGATCCAGCACCCGCCGTCGTGGTTCTTCTGGCCCTCGCGGCCGGTCTGGCTCTACCGGGCCACGCAGGGCACCCACGTCGCCACCGGAATCGCCCTCATCCCGCTGCTGGCGGCCAAGCTGTGGTCGGTGTATCCACGCTTGTTCGCCTGGCCTCCGGCCCGCGACCCGGCCCACGCGGTCGAGCGTGGCTCCATCGCGGTGCTGGTTGCCGCGGCGCTGTTCCAGGTGGTCACCGGGGTGCTGAACATCGCCCGGTGGTACGGCCCGATGCCGTTCTTCTTCACCGCCGCCCACTACATCGCCGCGTGGCTCGCGATCGGCGCCCTGCTGGTCCACATCGGGGTGAAACTGCCAGTGGTACGCGACAGCCTGTCCCGCCGGGCGCCCGTACCGGAGTCCACGACGGTACCCGCACCGGAGCCCGGCGGGGCGGTGACCCGGCGCGGAATCCTCACGGCGGTGGCCGGTACCGCCGGACTGCTGACGGTGGCGACGGTTGGCCAGACGGTGCCCTGGCTGTCACCCTTCTCCCTGCTGGGACCACGGCGGCCCGGCCAGGGTCCGCAGGGCCTGCCGGTGAACAAGTCGGCCGCCGGGGCCCGGGTAAGCGCCGCCGCCACCGACCCGAACTACCGCCTGAACGTCGTCGGCCCGAGCAAGACGCTCAGCCTGTCATTGGCGGATTTGTCCGCGATCGAGCAACACCAATCGGATCTTCCGATTACATGCGTCGAGGGATGGAGCGCGGACGCCCGCTGGACCGGCGTACGGCTGCGCGATCTGGTGGCCGCCGTTGGCGGCGGTACGGGCTCGCAGGTGCTGGCCGAGTCGCTCGAGGCAGGCGGGCGGTACCGGGCGTCGGTGGTGGCCGCCGAGCACGCTCGCGACCCGCTCACCCTGGTGGCGCTGCGGCTGGGCGGTGAGCCGCTTGCGCTGGACCACGGTTATCCATGCCGCCTCATCGCCCCGAACAGGCCCGGTGTCATGCAGACAAAATGGCTGTCCACGCTCACGGTAGGTCCATCATGATGCGCGTAGCTCGTGCCAGCTTCATCACGCTTGGCCTTCTGGCCGTCGCGTACGCCGTCGTCACCGCGGTTGCCAGCCCCGACTTCAAGCCGATCGGCCAGCTGGTGTTTCTGGCCGCGGTGCTGATCGCCCACGACGGGATCCTGCTCCCGGTAGCGATCGGCGTCGGGCTGCTCGCCGCCCGGTTCATTGCCAACCGCCGCGCCCGCTCGATCGTCTACCTCGCCCTGTTCGCGTCGGTGGTCGTCACCCTGTTCGCGCTGCCGTTCCTTCTCGGCCGCGGCCGACGCGCAGACATACCGTCCGCGTTACCGCGCGACTACCCTGCGGGGTGGTTGATCTGCCTCGGGATCATCTGGGCTGTGGCCGTCTTGGCGCTCCTGTGGAGTACGTATAGAGTGCGGCGATGCACCCCGACAGCCAGACCCGAGAACTCCGCGTTGGCGGCTGGCTACCCGGACAGCGCACCCCGGCGGAATCCGCCGAAACCAACTGGGCGCTGAGCCAGGAGACCATGCTGCTTCCGGCCTTCCTCACCGGCACCCCGGCCGAGGTGGTAAAGGCCGCGGACGCGGTGGTGGCCGAGCCCGCCAAGCCGGAGGAGGCACCGGTCGACCCGGACAAGCTGCCGCCATCCGAGCGGAACATGCTGATCTTCGTCGCCTTGCTCCTCGCCACCGGCACGCTCGCGATCCTGGCGATGGCCACCGTTTGACCCGGCCGCCCGGGTCGGCTCGGTCAGGCCTTCGCCGGGCCGTCTTGACCCGGCGTCCCCTGATCGAATGCGCCAGTGCGCGCAAGATTCAGTGCGCTGGGAGTCGCTATAACGCCTCCGGCGCTCAAGATCATGCACTTGATCATGGAAAAGGGGCGGGCACGGCTCATGCCTCAGCCCAGCCAGCCGGGCTTGACCAGGCCGCTTTCGTACGCGTAGACCACGACCTGGGCGCGATCCCGTGCGGTCAGCTTGCCCATGGCCCTGGACACGTGCGTCTTGGCCGTCGCCGGTGAGACCACCAGCCGCTCAGCGATCTCCTCATTGGACAGCCCGGCGGCGACCAGCGCGACCACTTCCCGTTCCCGGTCGGTCAGATGGTCCGGCGTGCGGGGCGGGTGCGGCGCCGGGGCCCTAGCCGCGAACTCCTCGATCAATCTGCGCGTCACTCCGGGTGAGAGCAGGGCGTCGCCGCCGGCCACGGCGCGCACGGCCCGAAGCAGCTCGACCGGCTCGGTGTCCTTGACCAGGAACCCGCTCGCGCCCGCCCGGATCGCCTCGAAGACGTACTCGTCCAGGTCGAATGTGGTCAGGATGATGATCCGCACTTGCTCCAGCCCGGGGTCGGCGACGATCCGCCGGGTCGCCTCAAGACCGTCGGTGCCCGGCATCCGGATGTCCATCAGCACCACGTCCGGAAGTTCGCGCTGGGCCTGTCGCACCGCATCGGCTCCGTCGATCGCCTCACCGATCACGGTGATGTCGGGCTGCGCGTCCAGAAGCGCCCGGAAGCCGGCCCGCAGCAGCGCCTGATCATCAGCGAGCAAGACCTTGATCACGAATCCTCCCTCTCCTCGGTGCCGACCGGCGCGCGGGTCCGCCGACCATCCTCATCGCCGGAAGCCCGGGCCGGCCCACCGCCGTCATCGCCGGGTACGCCGACGGCCCCACCGTTCTCGTCGCCCGGCCGCGCCGACATCTCGCCGTCTCGCGGACCGGCTCCGGCCGACGGCCCGCCCGTGACGGTGTCCGGCGCCGGCAGCCGCGCCGTCACCTTGAACCCGCCGCCAGGAACCGGACCGGCGTGGAACGTGCCGCCGAGCCCCTCGGCGCGGGTCCGCATTCCGGCGATGCCGTTTCCCGGGCCACCTCCCGAATACGCCGGACCGGTAGCGGCGCCGGAACCGGGCGCGGGCCCGGCACCGTCGTCGACGATCGTGACCCGCAACGCGGCCGGCTCGTATCCCACCGTCACCCGCGCCACCGCTGAGTGACCGGCGTGCCGGCGGACGTTGGTCAGCGACTCCTGCACGATCCGGAAGGCCGCCCGGTCGATGTCGGGCGGCAGCGGCCGGGGGGTTCCAGTGATCGTCGTGTGCTCCCGGTCGATCAACGTTTCCAGGTTGGCCAGCGTCGGCGCCGGCGAGCGTGGGGCCCGCTCGTCCCGGGCACGCAGCAGCCCGAGCACGCCGCGCACTTCGCCGAGCGCCTCGGCGCTGGCCGTCTTGATGGTCTGCAAGGCCCGGCGGGCCTGCTGCGGGTCCTCGTCCATCAGGTGCAGCCCGACACCGGCCTGCACGTTGATCAGCGAGAGATGGTGCCCGAGCACGTCGTGCAGTTCCTGCGCGATCCGCAGCCGCTCCTCGCTGGCCTGGCGGCGCTCTTGCTCGGCGCGCGCCCGGGCCTGCTCGGCATGCACCCGCGCGACCTCGGCGTACCGCTCCGAGCGGACCCGGACCGCCTCGCCGATGGCGCATGCCACGATGATCCACGCGGCCACTTCGATCGCGATTCCAAGCGACGGCGTGGTCAGCCGGAACCCGAACGCGGTGGGAATGAGCCGGCCGATCCCGACAAACACCAGGTAGCCGATCGCCAGCGTGATCCAGGCGGAGTACCGGTGGCCGGTGCGGATCGCGCCAACGGTCGCTACAAGTACGGCCAGGAAGACCGGACCGTACGGAAACCCGAGCACGACATAGGCGACGGTGGCACCGGTGGTGATCGCGAGCATGACCACCCGGGCCTGGCGCCGCCAGACGAGCGCCGCACATGCCAGCCCGAGAAGTGCCAGTCCGAGGCCGTCGAGACGATGCCGGCCCGGCTGGTGAGCCGCGGCCCAGTGGGTACCGGCGATCGCTATCCCGAAGACCAGCAGGCTGGACAACACGGCCGGATGGCGTACCCGGTCGGTGCGCGCGTACCGCCAGGGCGGCCCACCGTCCCGGACCGTCCCGTGGCGCCACGGCGGTCCGCCCGGCCGGCTCGCTCCGGGCTGCTGAGCTTCCACACCGCCACGGTAAGCCAAGGTCACGAGGGGCTGGTACGCCCGGAGGTGGCCGGGCACCGTGGCGAAGTACGACCGGAGTGGTACGCCCCGCCGGCGCGTACTGCCCGCGATGGCCCGCACAATGCCACCCGGGCCGGACGCGCACCGCGCCAGCCGTGCGAATAGTGGATCTCATCAGCCAACTCCATTGAGAGGAACACGATGAGCTCCGACGACCGGGCGAGAGACGAGCAAGCCAGGGACCAGCGCACCGAGACGCAGGCGAGCCGGCCCACGGCCGGGTTCGGCGACGCGGTGCCCGGCCGGGGTAGCCGGGTCAGGGCCTCGGATGCCGAACGCGAGTCGGTCGCCGAGACCATCCGTACCGCCGTGACCGACGGCCGCCTCAACCTCGAAGAGGGCGACGAGCGCCTGGCGGCTCTCTACGCCACCAAGTATCGCGACGAACTGGGACCGCTGACCGTGGACCTGCCGCGGCCGGATGATGGACGGCCCGGGTGGGGACCGGACGGCCGGGGCCGGCCCGGGTCGTGGGGACCGCCCGGCCCGTGGTCACCCGGACCGTGGGGATTCCGGCGGCCGCCGTGGGCATGGCCGCTCCTGCCGATCATCGCGATCGTGGCGATCTTCGGCATGATCGGGGCGGCGGCGCACGGTCACTTCTTTTGGCCGATCATCCCGCTCCTGGTGATCTTCGCCGCGGTCCGGATCGGCATGCACATGGCGTGGCGGCGCTACCACCGGATGACCAGGTGACCGGCGGCGGCCTGCCCTGCTCCAGCCTCGGCATGCCGATACCGGCCAGGGAGGGGGTGCCGACCGGCGGCCGGGTGATCGTCTAGGCGACTTCGCAGGTGGCTGTTTCCGCAACTGCCGACATGGGCGAGACGGATTCCAGAGCGCGGCAAGGCGGTGGCAGTCTTTCCGATCGGACCCCGCCTGCTTTTCCTATCCGGCCCCGCCTGGCAGAGTGATCGCCGGCGGGGCCGGATCATCCCGTGCCCACAGTGGACGATGCCGCGCCGCATACTTGTCCACATGTTGTTCAACCCTTGTCCACACCTCCTCAACGCTGTGACCGGCGGGTCCACAAGTTATCCACACGCTGGGGATAAATCCGGGAACAGGTACGGTGCATAACATGCCCCTCCCCTGGCAGGTGACCACGCTAGAACAGAACGGGCATTGCGGATACTGCGGGTCCGCTTACCCGGCCGGTGCGCCATGGCCGAGAATATGCCCGAATTGTGGTGAAACGACCTGGCGCAATCCCCTGCCGGTCGGGCTCGTCCTGGTTCCGGTGGAGATGGCCGACGGTGGTCCCGAAGGCCTGATCCTGGTGCGGCGAGACATCGAGCCGGGCCGCGGCGAGTTGTGCCTGCCCGGCGGGTTCATCGAGTTCGGCGAGACCTGGACCGAGGGCGCGGCACGTGAACTGCGCGAGGAGACCGGCCTGCTGGCCGAGCCCGACGAGGTGTCGCTGTTCGATGTGCAGAGCACCGGCGCTCACATCCTGGTCTTCGGCATCGTCGCGCCGCGACCGGCGAAGTCCCTGCCTGCCCCGGCAGCCGCCCACGAGACATCCGAGTGGGTCATCGCGCGGACCCCCGAGGTGGTGGCGTTTCCGACCCACACAACCGTGATCGCGAAGTTCTTCGCGCGCGGCCCGCGGCGTCCCGTTTAAACGCAATGCTGGGAAGTTAAGCATTGTCGCTGGTCACTGGGTCGGGGATGAGTGTGATGTGGTGGTCCACTGTGGTGGATGTTTGTTGGCTGGCGTGGCGTTTGGCGGGGTAGGACGCCTGCGAGCGTTTCACTGCGCGGGGTGAGCTGCGGTCGCGGCGTTCGTGCTGGTCCTGGCCGATCTCGACCAGGACCGCGTGGGTCGCGGCGGCGAGCACGGCGGTGGTCGCGGTCGCCGCGGTGGTGATCCATCGGCGGACCGCGCGGACAGCGACCGTGAATGACAGCCGGTCCGGGTCGATGCCCTGGCTGTGGGCGGCCTGGGTGATCAGGGTTCTGATCGCCTGGTAGGTGATGAGGTAGGCATAGAGCTCCTGGTGGATGCCGTCGGGGTCGGTGGAGCGCAGCACGGTCCGCGGGCCGCGTTGGAAGGTCTTGACCTCCCGGAAGGTGTTTTCTGATTCCCACCGCTTGCGGTAGCAGGCGGCGAGGTCACCGGCGGTGGCGAGGTTCGGGTCCAGAATGCTGGTCAGGAGTCGGAACCCTTCGGTGCGGGTGGTGACCGTCCCGGTGCGCGGGTCGGTGGCGGTCACGGTCACGGTGTACTCGATGACTCGCACCCAGGCGCCGGACCGGCCACCGCTGGCGGGTTTCGGTAGGACCGCCAGCCATGATCCGTCGGTGAACGTCCCGATGCGGGGTAGCAGCCGGGATGCTTTCACCCGCCACAACAGGTGCGCACCGGTGTCGGCAGTGTGGGTCCACAGTTTCCAGGACGGGAAGTTGCGGTCGGCGAGCAGCAGCATCCCGGGCTGCAACGCCGGCTGCAGCGCCCGGGCGAGTCTCTGTTCGGATTCGGGGCCGAACACGGCGTCGATGACCGCGTGGGTACCGACCTCGATCAGCATCATCAGCCGGACCTTCCCGAACGACGCCGGTCCCCGCCGCCGGTTGCGGGTCGGGACGAACACCGCGTTGTTGGCGTCGCTCGCGGCGACGTCGAGTTGGGTGCCGTCCCAGGACACCAGCCGCAACCCGGCCAGGAACGCCCCCGGCGTCGCGGTGGTGGCCCGCGGGCCACGGACCCGCAGGAACAGTGCTTTCAGCGGCTCGACACCGACCCGGCGGCGGGCCTGCGCCAGCCCCGACGACGACGGCGCCACGGCCAGGTCACCGCCGGAATGGGTCAACTCCCGCCACACCCCGCGATACCCGACCCCGGAAAACAGCGACAGGCCGAGGATGAACAGGACTGTGACCCGTGCCGGCAGCCGCCGGATGCGTTGCTGCACCCGACCCGTCTCGGCCAGGACGTCATCGATCAGACCAGCCGGAACATGCTCGGCCAGCACACCCAGCCCGAGGCGTTGCCACACCGGCCGGTCAGAGGCGTGCGCTACCGCGCACGCAATGACATCATCGGACACCGAAGCTCCTGTAGCAGACGTTTGATCTTGGTCGGTTTAACGTTCTACAGGAGCTTCACCACGTCTTGCCCACGCCACGCAGCGACCCTCACCGCGGCATCCAGAGCAGCTCACCTACCAGCGGAAACGCTTATCTTCCTGGCATTGCGTTTAAACGCGCGGCGGGCGGCCTCCCGTTTAGCAGCCACCCGACCGTGCTACTTGGCGTCGGCGTAGCTTTCGACCACCGTGGCACCCAGCGGGAACCGGACCCCGGTGGTGCCGAACAACAAGCGGGTGGCCCGCTGACCGGCCTCGGTGACGGCGTCGACCACGGACGCGGACAGGGCTGCGGGAGCGTGCACGATCACCTCGTCGTGCTGGAAGAAGACCAGCTTGGCCGGGGTCCCGGCGAGCGCGGTCCGCAGCGATGCCAGCACTGCCAGCGCCCACTCGGCCGCCGTCGCCTGGATAACGAAGTTGCGAGTGAACCGTCCACGGGCCCGCCCGTACGCGCCACCGCGAGCGTCGGCGCCATCGCCGTAGGAGTCCCAGCTCGCCGATGGTGGCGGACAGGTCCGGCCGAGCCAGGAACGGACCAGCCCGCCGGCCTCGCCGGCCCGCGCGGCGTCCTCGACATAGCTCAATGCCACCGGGTACGACTTCTTGAGCGTCGCGAGCGCCGGAATCGCCTGGCCCCCGGTCTGCCCGTACATGGCACCGAGCAGCGCCACCTTGGCACGCGCCCGGTCGCCGCCGAACGCGTCCGCGGCCAGCGCCGCGTACATGTCGCCCTCGCCGGCCGCTCGCATCATCCGGGTATCACCGGAGCAGGCCGCGAGGATGCGCGGCTCCAGTTGCCCGGCATCGGCCACCACCAGACGCCAGCCCGGATCGGCGACCACCGCGGCCCGGATCACCTTCGGGATCTGCAGCGCCCCGCCGCCCCTGGTGGCCCAGCGGCCGGACACCACGCCGGCCGGCACGTATTCCGGGCGGAACCGGCCGTCGCGAACCCACGATTGCCGCCACGACCAGCCGTGCGCGGTCCAGATCCGGTACAGCTCCTTGTAGCGCAGCACCAACGGGACCGCGGGGTGATCGATGGCGCGCAGCTCCCACCTGCGGGTCGTCGAGATCGAGTGCCCGGCCCGGTGGAACGCCCGCAGCAGTTCGGCCGGCGAATCGACGCGGAAGCGGGGGCCACCGAACGCTTCGTGGATCTGTTCGGCGAGTTCGGCGAGCCGGGTCGGCGGCGTCCCCATCGGGCCCGGATCGCCGAGCAGGTCGGCAAGCACCTGGTCATGGACCGCCGTGCTCCATGGGAGGCCGTCCTGGCCCATCTCCACCGCGATCAGGCCACCGGCGGATTCGGCCGCGGCCAGCAGGCGGAACCGGCCGGGGGCGGGCACCGCGGCGATCCGCTTCAACTGCGCCCGGTAGACGGCCAGAACGGCCTCTAACGAGTCGAACCCGGCCGGGGTGCCCGTTGTCCCCTCCGGCTCGAACAGCGCCTCCTGGACGTCGCCAGAGGCCACCGCTGGCCGCTCCGGCGGATCCGGAGGGATTTCGGCACCGGTGGCCCGCGCGAACGCCGACGGCAGCGATCGCGGCTCGCCCCACCGGCCCTCGGCGCCGAGCAGGAGTGCCTCGACCAGCTCCAGGTCGTGGCAGCGCGCCACCCGGACGCCGGCCCGGACCAGGGCCGGGTAGATCCCGGCCGAGGATGCCCACAGCCAGCGCACGTCGCCGGCGGACTCAAGGCGGGCGGCGGCGCCGGCGAGATCCCATGTCTGGGTGACCTCTCCGGTAAGCGTGCCGTCGTCGGTGACCGGAGCCAGCCGGGACCGGCCGTCCGGATCGGTGGCGACCGCCATCAACACGAGCTCATCCTGCCCGCCCGGTACGACAATCCGCCGCCCGCCCTTGAGCTGTTGGGTTGAGGCGACCCCCAATTCGGCCACCCGGTCCCGTCGATCAGCCCTTGACCGCACCCGCCGTCAATCCGGTGGCGATGTGCCGCTGGATCGCCAGGAACAGGATCACCACTGGAAGCGACGTGATGATCGCTCCGGCCATCAGCGGACCCCACGCGGTGCCGTGCCGGGTGCTCTGGTCGGTCAGCCAGACCATCAGGTTCTGCTTCGAGTTGTCGGTGTTGATCGTGTAGATGACCAGCCACTCGTTCCAGATCTGGATGCAGCCGTAGACGGACGTGGCAACCAGGCCAGGCCCGACCAGCGGCAGGATGATCCGGAAGAACGTCTGCCAGCGGCTGCAGCCGTCGACCATCGCGGCCTCGTCCAGCTCTCGCGGCACGTTGACGATGAAGCCACGCAGCGTCCACACCGTGTACGGCATGATCAGGCCAATGTAGAGGACGATGATGCCGTACAGCGTGTCGGTGGCTCCCGCGTCGGCGAGGACCTTGTACATCGGCACCACCATGACCGCGATCGGCAGCATCTGGACGATCATGATCACGAAGATCAGGGCCTTGCGGCCGGCGAACCGGAACCGCGCGATCGCCAGCGCTCCCAGGAACCCGACCACCAGGCTGAACGCCACCGAGACGACGGTCAGGATCAGGCTGTTGCGCAGGTCATCGCCGAAGTTGCCGACATCGAAGGCGGTGGTGAAGTTGACCAGTGTCGGCTCATGCGGCCAGAACCGCGGCACCTGCGTCTGGTACTCGTCGGCGGACTTGAACGCGGTGTTGATCATCCAGTAGATCGGGAACGCGAACACCGCCGACGTGATCACCGCGGCGACGTTGAGCACCCGCCGGGTGGTACGCCCTCGCTGCTTGCGCCTACGCGGCCGTACCGGCCCGGCCGCCGGCGCCTGGCGCTGGGAGGTCGTCAAGGTCGTCACTCGTAATCTCCGATCCGGAAGATCTGGCGGATGTAGAAGATCATCACGCCCAGCATCAGCAATACGGTGATCACGCCGAGCGCCGAGGCGAGGTAGTAGTTGGAACCCTGAATCGCCACGTTGCGCACGTACACCGCGAGCGTCCAGTACGACTGCTCGGGCGATTGGTGCCGCAACAGGAAGATCTGGTTGAACACCTGGATGTCCCAGATCACCGATAGCGTTGTGACGATCACCAGCAGCGGGCGCAGCACCGGAAGCGTCACCGCCCGGAACCGCCGCCAGACGTTGGCGCCGTCGATCTCGGCGGCCTCCATCAGCTCCTTCGGCACCATCGTCATGCCGGCGTGCAGGGTGATCGCGAGGAACGGAATCGCACCCCAGACCAGCACCGCTCCGGCGACCGCCAGGCCCTGGTGCGGGTCACGGAACCAGTCGTGCTTGGACATGTCGACACCGGGAAGTTTTGTCAGCAGCCAGTTGATGACGCTGAAGTCGGGGTCGGTCAGCCAGCTGAACAGCTGGATGGACACCACCTGCGGCACCGCCCAGACGAACATCAAGACGGTGGTGAGAAGGACCCTGGCCCACCGCGAGGTGTGGTTGAGAAGAAGTGCCACCAGCATCGACAGAACCACCGAGGCGACCACCACGATGACGGTGAAGATGACCGTGCGCAGCGTGATGGTCCAGAACTCGGAGTCGGACAGCGCCACCCGGTACTGCTTGAATCCAACCCAGCTTGGCCCGACGTCGCGGAACAGGTTGCGCAGCGACTTGGCCTGGAACGACATGATGATCATCTTGACGAACGGGTAGCCGAAGACGGCCACCACGATCACCAGGGTCGGCAGCGACAGCCAGTACGGGACCAGCCTGTCGGCCCGATCGCGGCGCCGCTTGCCACGCACCTGCCGGGCATCACCGCCGCCGATGCCGGATGGGTCGACGGCCGGCGCGCTAGGCACCGCGTCAATTCCGGTCGTACTCATTAACCTGCCCCTTGTCGCCTGCGGACTCCGGCCTCTCGCGGTGAGCCTGTGGCGTCGCGGCACGCGCGGCCACGACCATCGTGGTGCCCGGGCACCGGATTGGAAAGGCCCGATCGAGCGTGGGGCCGCACCGCCGGCGGTGCGGCCCCACGATGTGCTGCCAATCTCGAACTCCCTGCCGGGGAGCTCGGGGCTTCCGCGATCAGGAAGCGTTGAGGATGCTGTCGATCTTCTGGTCGGCCTGCTGCGCCGCGGTCATCGGGTCGGTACCCGTGGCGATCGCCTGGCACATGTCCTGCAGGACGTTCTGGCTCTCGACGTTCGCCCAGGTCGGGGCGGCCGGGGTGAACCAGGAAGCCTTCGCCGCCGCGGCGACCTGCGGGCCAACGGCCGCGTTGGCCGACGCCTGGTCGAGCAGCGCCGTGGTGTTCGGCAGGTTTCCGAGATCGATCATCGCGGTCTCGGACTTGGTGTCGGTGTAGTACTTGATGAACTCAGCGGCCAGGGCGGCGTTCTTGCTGTCCTTGGTGACGCCCAGAACCGAGCCACCCAGGAACGACTTGAACGGCTGCGAGGCGGACAGGCCAGGCATCGCGAACAGGCCGACCTTGCCCTTCACCGCGGTGTCCTTCAGCGGCGAGTTCGGGTCGTTCGGGTTGGTGTGCACCTGCTGCACCACCGCGCTGTGCCAGCCGGCGTCGTACTCCATGAATACGTTGCCGGTCTCGTACAGGGTGTCCTGGTTCTGCTCGGTCACCGTCTGGCTGGTGGTGGTCGAGTAGTTCTTCACGATGTTGGCCCACTGGGTCAGGCCGGCCTGCGCCTGGGTGCTCTCCAGCTCACCCTTCCACTTGCCGTCCGAGCCCTTGTCGGCGATCACGCCGCCGTTGGTGTAGACCCACGACATCGCGGCGTACCAGTACCGGCCCGGCATGTTGAACGCGACGAAGTTCTTGTTGCTCGCGTTCTTCGCCTTCAGCGTGTCCAGATCGCTCAGCAATTCCTGCTGGGTCGTCGGCGGGTTGGCGATGCCGGCGGCCTGCATCAGGTCGGTGCGGTAGATCGCCAGCTTGGTGCCGGCGTAGTACGGAATGCAGTAGTACTTGCCGTCCTGGAGGCAGGCACCGGCCAGACCGTCGAGCCACGCGCCATTGTTGTCGAAGCGGCTCTTGACGCTGGACAGGTCCTTCAGGCCGCCGCCGAAGACATACTTGGGTGCCTCGGTGTTACCGAGTTCGACCACGTCCGGTCCGGTGCCGGCGCTCAGGGCGGCATCGAGCTGCTGCAGGTGGTTGCCCCAGTTGGTGTAGTTGACATTGACGTCCGCGCCGGTCGCCGCCTTGAACCGGCTGATGGCGTCCTGCAGGATCGGCTGCCACTTGGGGTTCTGAGCGTCGGACATGATCCACGCGTTGATCGTCTTGCCCTTGCCGTCCAGGCTGCCAAGGCTTGCGCTGTCGTTCTTGTTGCCACTGCTGCTACCGCACGCGGCGGCACCATCAGCGTCGCTGCGAGCGCCGCGGCTACCGCGATCCGTCGCTTCACGCGATCCTCCTCGATGGGTACTTGCACAAGGTGGACATCTGCTGTCCGGGGCTTGTGGAGCGAGCGGACACACCCGGGGCGAACCAGGAGCGCCGCTGTTGTTATGCGTTGTCGAGGTGCCCTTCGAAAACGTCTGGCCGCGCGCGCCGGCCGTCGTGGTGGGGTACGGCCGTCCGGAGCCGCCTTTCTCGAAGGAGTCTTAACTGTTAACGGAAATAGTCCTTGCTGAACCCCGGGTGCTGTCAAGTCTTAGCGGGAAAGTTTCCTAACTGTGACCTACCCCCACGCCGTTGACGTGCGCTCTGAGCAGGGGCTTTGTTCAAGCGCGGGCGCAACAAAAATACGGCACCGCGGGTCACCCGCATGACCGGGAGATCGACGACGGCGCTTGCCCAGCTGCCGGAACCGCCGGGCGCGGCCGCGCCATCACCACCATGGGTCACCGACGACCGCTTACCCGGCCAGCATCCATGGTGGCATCGCCGGGCCCGCCGCCGCGACGTGGGCGACGGTCGGGATTGGGCCGGTTCCGGCACCGGGCGGCGGCCACGGGCAGGTACGGCCTAGAACGATGGCGGCGGCACCGCCGAGTAAACACCGCTTGCGCTCGGGTTATCCGGCATCGCGAATGGAGCGATCGTCAGCCCGACGCCGACCGAACGATGCCGAACGAACGATGCCGAACAGCATCTGGGACGCCCTGATGATGGCACCGAGCGCGAGATCCAGCGGGGCACCGAATTACCACAAGGTCAGAAACCATCACAAGGTCATCACGTGACCAGTGCGGAGCGGTCGGGCGCCCGTAACAGGCGAGCCGCTACGCCTGCGTCGGGAAACCCAGATTCACGCCGCCATGGGAGGGGTCCAGCCACCGGCTGGTGACCACCTTCCCGCGTGTGAAGAAGTGGAACCCCTCCAGCCCGTGCGCATGCGTGTCGCCGAACAGCGACGCCTTCCACCCGCCGAACGAGAAGTACGCCATCGGCACCGGAATCGGCACGTTGATGCCGATCATGCCGACCTCGATCTCGTGCTGGAACCGCCGCGCCGCGCCGCCGTCGTTGGTGAAGATGGCCGTACCGTTGCCGTACGGGTTGGCGTTGACCAGTTCCACGGCGTCGGCGTACGAGGTGGCACGCACCACCGACAGCACCGGACCGAAGATCTCCTCGCGGTAGATCGCCATGTCCGGCGCCACGTGGTCGAATAGGGTCGGGCCGAGCCAGAAACCGGCATCCTCGCCGTCTGGGATCACCTCGCGCCCGTCGACCACCAGCGCCGCTCCGGCCGACGCGCCGGCCTCGACCAGGCCGGCAACCCGGTCCCGGTGGGCCCGCGTGACCAGGGGTCCCATGTCGCAGCCGCGCCGGCCGTCGCCGGTCCGGATCCCCGCCATCCGAGACTTGATCTTGTCGATCAGCTGGTCGCCGATCGGGTCGACGGCCACCACCACGGAGATCGCCATGCAGCGCTCGCCCGCCGATCCGAATCCGGCCGAGACCGCCGCGTCGGCGGCCAGGTCCAGGTCCGCGTCGGGAAGCACGACCATGTGGTTCTTGGCGCCGCCGAGGGCCTGCACCCGCTTGCCGTGCGCGGTCCCGGTCTCGTACACGTAGCGGGCGATGGGCGTTGAGCCGACGAACGACACCGCCTTGATGTCCGGGTGGGTGAGCAGCGCGTCGACCGCTTCCTTATCGCCGTGCACGACGTTGAACACGCCCTCGGGCAGCCCCGCCTCGACGAACCACTCGGCCAGCTTGACCGCCGCGCTCGGGTCCTTCTCCGAAGGCTTGAGCACGACGGCGTTGCCGGCCGCGATCGCCACCGGAATGAACCACAGCGGCACCATCACCGGGAAGTTGAACGGCGAGATCACCGCGACCACGCCAAGCGGCTGGCGGATGTTGTAGGAGTCGACTCCGGTGGAGACGTTCTCGACGAAGCCACTGCGCAGCAGAGATCCGGCACCGCAGGCGAACTCCACCACCTCAAGACCGCGCTGGACCTCGCCGGCCGCGTCCGAAAGCACCTTGCCGTGCTCGTCGGTGACGATCGCCGCCAGCTCATCGCGGCGGGCGTTGACGATCTCCCGGAACGCGAACATCACCGCGGTACGCCTCGCCACGCTCATCTGCCGCCAGAGCGCCGCCGCGCTCACCGCGGCCGAAACGACGGCGTTGACGTCCTCGGCGGTGGCGAAGTCGACATGCCCGGCCACGGCGCCGGTGGCCGGGTCGAAGATCTCCCCCTGCCGGGCGGTGGTGCCGCTCCAGGGCTTGCCGTCTACGTAGTGGGTTACGTGCTTCATGCCGCCAACTCCGCATCCACGGTCGCGATGGCGTCGAGCAGGATCGCCAGCGCCTCGCGCGCCTCGTCCTCGGTCAACGTCAGTGGCGGGCCCATCCGTATCGTGTTGCCGTAAAGCCCACCCTTGCCGACCAGCAGCCCGGCCTTCTTGCACTCCTCGAACACTCGCGCGGTGGCGTACGCGTTCGGGTTCAGCGTACCCGGCTCGACGAACTCGATCGCGAGCATCAGCCCCTTGCCCCGGACCTCGGCGACGATCGCCTTGTCCGCCAGCCCCTCGCGCAGGCCCTGGTGCAGGATGGCGCCCATCGCCGCAGCGTTGCCCTGCAGGTCATGCTCGAGCGTGTAGTCCACCACCGCGTTGCCGGCCGCGGTCGAGACCGGGTTGCCGCCGAAGGTGGAGAACGAGATGCCACTGACCGCGTTGATCACGTCGGCGCGGCCGACCACGCCGGCCAGGGCGAAGCCGTTGCCCACCCCCTTCGCGAAGGTCAGCAGGTCCGGCGTGACGCCGTGGGCCTGGTAGCCCCAGAAGTGCTCGCCGGTGCGGCCCCAGCCGGTCTGCACCTCGTCGGAGATGTAGAGGATGCCGGTCTCGTCGAGAACCTTCCGGTAGGCGGCGAACATGCCGTCCGGCGCATGCACGAAGCCGCCGACGCCCTGGATCGGCTCGGCGATCAGGGCCGCCACGTCGCCGTAGGTCTGAGTAGCCAGGATCTCGCGCATGTCGGCCACGGCTGCCTCGATGTGGTCGGCGTCGTCCCGGCCGGCCAGCAGGCCGCGCAGCCGGTCACCGGAGTGCAGATAGGCCACCTGTAGCGGGTTGGCCGCCGATGTGGTCCAGCTGCGGTTGCCGGTGATGCCCATGGTGGCGTAGGTGCGGCCGTGGTAGCTGTTGCGTACCGCCAGGATCTGGTTGCTCCGGCGGTAGCTGGTGGCCATCAGCAGCGCGGCCTCGTTGGCCTCGGTGCCGGAGTTGGTGAAGAACACCCGCGCGTCCGGGATTCCGGACAGCTTGGCGATCTTCTCCGCCAGCTCGATCTGCTGGCGGATCAGGTAGAGCGTGGACGTGTGCACGACGCCGGTGTCGAGTTGCCGGTCGACGGCGGCGCGTACCTCGGGAATGTCGTAGCCGAGCATGTTCGTCAGCACCCCGCCGAAGAAGTCCAGGTAGGTGCGACCATCGCTGGCCACCACGCGCCGTCCGGATCCCGACACGATCTCCAGGGGCTGGTCGTAGTAGAGCATCATCCACGACGGCAGCACGGCCTTGTGGCGCGCCAACAGGTCATCGGTGGTCATCGTTCACAAGACCCTTCGCTGGTACGGACGGCGTGCGCGAGCACCGCGGCTGGCGTCTGGGAGCAGCCGCGGTACCAGGACCCACGCTGCCACTAGTCATCCACGTCACACAAGTGACACTCTGCTATGCCGGCGCGATGCCGGTTAACACTCTGGCCCATCACCGCACCCGCGGCCGGCCGTGCCGGTCGCGTGGTTTGAGCCGGGTCGTCGGCATCTCGGGCGCCGGTAGCCGATCGCCGGGGTACCCGTGGACCTCCCCGAACCGCGACGGGTCCGGCGACATCCATGCCTGGCGGGCCGCCACGATCTCCTCGTGCGACCGGCCCACGAAGTTCCACCACATCACCAGTTCCTCGGCGAACGGCTCGCCGCCGATCAGGAACACCCGCCCGGTTCCGTCGATGTCCAGCGAATCGCGGTCCACCCCGAGGTACAGCAGCGCACCCGGCTCGACCGGTGCCCCAGCCGCGCTTACCGCCCCGTCGATCGAGACCACCGCGTACTCCCAATCACCTCGCAATGGCAGCCGTGACCGGCCGACCACGGTGATCTCCGCGCCGACCAGCGGCGAATGCACCTCGGCCGGCGAGGTGACACCACCGAACGCGCCGACGGCGACCATGACCGACGCGCCGCCGAATTCGACCCGCGGCAGCCCGGCATGGTGCTCAAATCGCGAACCGGTCACCGTCGCCGGCAGCGCTATCCATAGCTGCAGCCCGTGCATGACCGGGGTGTGATCGGCCGGCGACTGTTCCGAGTGCGCGATGCCGAATCCGGCCGTCATCAGGTTCAGCTGGCCCGGACGGATGGTCGCCACCGTGCCGAGGCTGTCGCGATGCAGCACTTGTCCGCGAACCAGCCATGTGACTGTTTGCAGCCCGCAATGCGGGTGCGGCGGGACCTGCATGCCCGGCGTGTCGGCGATATTCTCCGGCCCGAAGTGATCGAAGAAGCACCAGGCGCCGACCATGCGCCGGTTGGTGTGCGGTAGCAGACGCCGCACCACGGTGTGGCGTCCGAGCGGCACGTCCCGGCCGGCGAGCAGATCAACGCGGGCCGCGGTGGCGGCGGCCGGTGGGCAGCCGGTTTCGGCGGGCGCGAGTTCCAGGTTGCTCACGACCTCGACCCTACGTCGCGGGCCCGCCGATCCGGACGGCCCGGCGCTCAATCGTCGTTTCGCCTAGACATCCCTGATCGCGTCCAGCGCCAGCAGCGCCACATGCAGCGAAAGGCACGGCTCGACGGCGTCCAGATCGACGTCGAGAATCCGGCCGATCCGGGCCAGCCGTTCGTAGAACGCCGGACGGGACAGGTGGGCCTGCGAGGCCGCCGCCGACTTGTTGCGGCCGCTGTCCAGATACACCCGGAGCGTTCGGAGCATCTGCTCCTTCGGATGCTTGGCGTCGTAGGCCAGTAGCGGCCCGAGTTCCCGCTCCACGAAGGTCTGGACCCGCGGCTCGTCTCGCAGCAGGTGAAGCAGCCCGGCCAACCCGACGTGGGGAAGCCGGAACACCGAGACGTCGCGGACGTCGTGGCGGGCCGCGTACCCGATCTGGCGCGCCTCCATCAGCGACCGGCGAGCCTCGCGCAGTGAATCGACACCGGAGCCGGCGGCGATGATGACCGCGCCCCGGCCGTGCGGCCGCCGCAGCGCCGACGCGAAGGCGCGCAGGCCCGGGTCCGCCTCGTCCGGTCGCTTGAGCGCGATCAGGGCACCAACCGTGTGGTCGTCGAGGGCGCTGGCCAGCCCGTGCAGCGACGCCTCGCGCAACGCGTCGCTGACCGCTTCGGCCAGGTCACGCAGCCGGGCCTGGGCCTGTTCGACACCGGCCGGCGGGGCCGGATCGTCGGACGGCACGCGGTAGCGAACCACCACCCCGACCAGATACCGCCGCTCCAGCGAGACGCCAAGCGCCCGGGCCCGCAACGCCACCTCGTCCACCGGCATGGCGTGATCGAGCAGCGCGGCCAGCAGGGTGCGGTGCATCTGCCGCTCCAGGCCCTCGGCGTCGCGGCGGATCAGCCGGCCCAGCGCCAGTGTCGACGCCGCCCGCTCCAGCAGGATGGTCAGCCGGGTGGGCGGCGGCGAATCGGATTTGAGCAGCAGCCGGCCCCAGTCCTGACCCCGGGCGCCCACCGTGGTCACCAGCCAGCCCGCGTCCGCGTCGTAGACGGTGCGCCCGCTCGCCGCGATCCGGCGCGAGTGCGACTCCCATCCGTCGAGTATCAGTTCCGGCCGCTGGCCCGCCGTGTCGTACGCGAGCACCTGGCGGGACAGGTTCTCCAGCACCACCGGAGCCCCGGCCAGGGCGGCCGCCTCCTTGACCACCTCGGCCGGCTCGGCACCCTCGACGGACAGCTCGGTGAACCGCTGGTGGATCTCCTCGCTGACGCGCAGTTCGGCCAGTTGGGCATCGACGATCAGAGCGTGCACCGCCTCGGTGATGCGCACGAACGGCGTCGCCTTCCGCAACTCGATCAGCGGCAGGTGGTGCCGGGCGGCGGCCGCGGCCATCACCTTCGGCACGTGCGTCGGGTAGCGCCGGCCCAGCTCCACCACCAGCCCGGATACGCCGACATCGGCCAGCGCGGCGATGAACGCGCGCAACCCGTCATCGTCGGAGGGCAGCCCGATACCGGTGGTCAGGACGAGCTCACCACCACGCAACAACGTCGCGATGTCGGGCACCTCGGCCACGTGAACCCAGCGCACCGGCCGGTCCAGCGAAACCTCGCCGGCGACCACGCGGGGTGCTCCGTACCGCACCGGATCCAGCTCCAGCACCTCACGCACGCTCGGAAACACCGAGGTCATCGGATCAACTCCCAGAACGCCACCGCTGCCGACGCGGCCACGTTGAGCGAGTCCACCCCTGCCCGCATCGGGATGACCGACCGGATGTCGGAAGCCGCCAGCGCCTGCCGGGTCAGGCCCGAGCCTTCCGCGCCGAACAGCAGCGCGGGCCGCTCGCGGGCGGCGGCATCCAGCTGATTGAGCGGTATCGCGTCGGGCGCCGGCGTCATCGCGATCAGGGTGAACCCGGCCGCCTTGACCTGGTCCAGAGCGGCCGGCCACGGTTGCAGCCGGGCGTACGGAACGGCGAACACCTCGCCCATGCTTACCCGTACGCTGCGCCGGTAGAGCGGATCCGCACACGTCGGCGACAGCAGCACCCCATCGAATCCGAGCGCCGCGGCCCCCCGGTACAGGGCGCCCAGGTTGGTGTGGTTGTTGACCGCCTCAAGGACCACAAGGCGCTTGGCGCCGGCCAGCACATCGGCCGCGGACGGCAGCTCGCGGCGCCGGAACGACGCCAGGATCCCCCGGTGAACGTGGAAGCCGGTGACCGCCTCCAGCACGTCTTGCGTGGCCGCGTACACCGGCGCGCCGCCCACCTCCAGCGCGCCGACCTGGTCCGCCCGCTTCGCGTCCACCAGCACCGACCGGGCCTGGTACCCCGCCTTCAGCGCGCGACGGAGCACCAACTCGCCCTCGGCGATGAACAGGCCGTGCGGAGGCTCCCAGCGGGTTCGCAGCTCGACGTCGGTCAGCGCACGGTAGTCGGCGATCCGCTTGTCGGCGGGGTCGGTGATGACGACGGTGTGTGGCACACCGGTCATTCTCGCCCGGACGGCGATCCATTCGAACCGTCGGGCCCGCCCTTGCCGCGTGGCGGCTTGGCAGGGTTACGGGCCTTGCCCCGCCGGGCCGCGTCGGCCCGGCGCTTCCCGGGCGGTTCGCCCGGCTTGGCCGTCTCGCCGGAGACGGCCGCCTTGCCGTTGATGCCGGCCGCCTTGACCGAAGCGCCGTTGAGTATGGAGCCACTCCGCTTGCTGGTGACGATCGGCTTCCGGTTCTTCGTCGACGGCGGGACCGGCGGCGACGATGGCGGGACCGACGACGGCGGTGCGACGACATCGTCGTCGCCGGGGGCCCGGGTGACCGACCATGACGTCGGGGCCCCGCGCGGCCGCCAGGGCTTGCGATCCGGGCTTTCGGCATCGGCGGCTTCGCTCGCGGTCGGCTCGCCGTCTCCCGCGGTGGAGTCCGTGACGCCATCCGGCCGGGCGCCGGGCGATCCGGCCGGCTTGTCATCGCGAGGCGTGGGGTGGGGCGGCGCCGCCCCGTCGCCGAGCCATACGGGTGCGTGGCCCTGCGGCCCGTCAGCGAAGCCAGCCAGGGCCGGCAGGGTCTGCCCGGCCCGGGCCGGCGGCGCCACCGTCACGGCACCGGCCGGCTCGACTCCGCCGGCCGACAGCCCGATCCCGAGCCCGGCGGCCAGCAGCAGGAACGCACCGAGTACCGGAACCATGCTGAGCACCATCCCGCCGGCGTACAGCATCGGCGCGGACAGGATCAGCAGCACGCCGTCGGTGCGGCTCAGGCCGTTGGCCGCGAACGCCGCCGCGCCCAGGGTCATCCAGCCGCCGATCAGCAGCGCGACACCCAGCGGTACCAGCGTCGAGGTGACGTCGGCGTTGCCTGCGATCCGGCTCACGTGACCGCCGAGGACCGCCGAACGCATCGCCTCATCACGGATCACCACCGAGCCGACCGCACCGATCAACAGGACGGAACCGGCGAGCCCGGCGAGCATGCCGGCCAGCGCCAGCCATCGACCCCGGGCCCGGATCAGCAACGCCGCGAGCGCGACCAGCGACACCACACCGAAGATGCCCAGCCCGAAGGTACGCACGATGTCGCCGATGCTGCCCTGCTCGGTCGCCAGGTAGCGCGCGTACCGCGCCGGGTCCGTGCTGAAGGCATCCGCCGAGCGCGGGAACAGGCCGGCGATCACCGCGTAGACCGGGATGGCCCAGACACCGTACCGGCCGAAGGTCTCGACCCGGCGCAGCCAGCGCTCGCGCGGCGTGGGCGCTACCACCGGGCCGGACATGCCTGGGTCGCCGGCCGACCGCATCGGTACCAGCGGGGCCCGCCCCCGTGCCGGCCCGCCGACCGGCGCCATGTTCGCGAGGTGGGAACGACCTGGAGCTGGTTGACCTTGCGACATGGCGGCGACCCCCGGCGACGCGATAGCCGAGTCATGCGAATCGCCCCGGCTCCTGTCGTTCGATCCTGACAGGAGCGGGGGCGATCCGGGATGGTTATCGCCAATACGACCGGACGTGTCCTATTTTGCGATAGCGGTCGAGCTCAGCCGTTCTCGGGTTTGGCCTGCTCATCCGCTTCGGGGGCGGTTTCGCCGGCCGGCGGGTTGCCCGTGGTGGACGGCGCGCCGAGGCCCGGGATGCCGGCGCCCGGCTCGGTCATCCCGACCTTCTCGATTTCGGTGTCGCCGAGCAGGCTCGACGCCGACACCGACTTACCCGCGGTGATGCTCGGGGTACCGCTGATCGCCTCGGCCTCGGTCTCGGCCGCGGCCTGGCGGGCCGCCGCGAGCGCCTCGTCGACCGCCTCGGTCGGCACGGTCTCGTCCGCCACCGCGACGGCGCGCTGCTCGGCGCCGGGGGTGCCCGGAAGGATGCCGGTCAGCACCCCGCTGATTCCTTCCAGCGCCTTGGTCATCTCGGCCGGGATGATCCAGATCTTGTTGGCCTGCCCGGCCGCGATCTGCGGCAGCGCCTGCAGGTACTGGTACGCCAGCACCTTCGGGTCCGGATCCGCGTTGTGTACCGCGCTGAAGACGGTGTGGACTGCCTTCGCCTGACCCTCGGCCTGCAGGATCCGGGCTTCCCGGTCACCCTGGGCGCGCAGGATCGCCGCCTGCCGCTCACCATCGGCGGTGAGGATCTGCGACTGCTTGACACCCTCGGCGGTCAGGATCGCGGCGCGGCGGTCCCGCTCCGCACGCATCTGCTTCTCCATCGAGTCGCGGATGCTGGGCGGCGGCTCGATCGCCTTGATCTCCACCCGGGTCACCTTGATGCCCCACCGTCCGGTGGTCTCGTCGAGCACCCCGCTCAGGTGGCGGTTGATCTCATCGCGGCTGGTCAGAGCCCGCTCCAAGTCCATCGAGCCGATGACGTTACGCAAAGTCGTGACGGTCAGCTGCTCGATCGCCTGCAGGAAGTTCGCGATCTCGTAGGTCGCGCGAACCGGGTCGACCACCTTGAAGTAGAGCACCGTGTCGATCGACACCACCAGGTTGTCGGAGGTGATCACCGGCTGCGGCGGGAAGCTGACCACCTGCTCACGCATGTCGACCTTGGTACGGACCGAGTCGAAGAACGGAACCAGCAGGTTCAGACCGGGTTTCATCGTCCGGTGATACCGGCCAAGGCGCTCGACCACGTCCATGCGCTGCTGCGGCACGATCCGGATCATCCGGAACAGCGCAATGACCACAAACAGCGCCACAACAGCCGCGAGTACGGCTATGAAGACCTCAGCGCCCACGCTCACTCCTTCCACACCAGGGCGGTAGCGCCCCGGACCTCAATGACCCGGACCCGTTCGCCCGGATCGAACGTCTGGCTGGCGTCATAGGGGCGGGCGCTCCACAATTCGCCATCAATCTTGATAAGTCCATGATCCATATCGACGCGCTCCAGTACCAGGCCGGGCGAACCCTCGATCGCGTCCAGCCCCATCGGCGCGTTGTCGGCAGACGCATGGATATGCCGCTGCAACGCGGGCCGCAGGCCGACCACGGCCAGGGCCGACACGATCGCGAAGACGAAGCCCTGCACCCAGATCGGAGCCCCGATGCCCGCCGCGAGCGAAGCACCGACAGCACCGGTAGAGAGCATGATCAGGATGAGCGTGCCGCTGTAGACCTCCGCGACACCCAGCACCACGGCAACGATGAGCCACACAATCCACACACTCAAATCGTGGCACGACTGCGCATCCTTTGCGACACCCCCGATCTTCAATCATGGATCTTCCAGGTCGGGCCGCCACGATTGGCAGCCTCGCGAGCACCGCCTAGGGTGATCATTCATGACGCGGCCCGAGTTCATCGCCGACCGGATTGGGGCGATCGTCGCCCGCGCGCAGTCCGAAGCCCGGGTACCGGGAGTGGTCGCGAGCGTCATGGCGGGCGGCGACGTGTTGCACACCGCCAGCGCCGGCACCGGCCTCGACGCGATGACACAGTCCCGCATCGGCTCGGTCACCAAGACCTTCACGGCCACCCTGGTGCTGCGCCTGCGCGATGCCGGCGAACTGTCGCTGCAGGCGCCGCTCCGGACGTTCCTGCCGTCCGCCCCGCTGGGTGAGGTCACCATCCGGCAGGTCCTGTCGCATTCGAGCGGGCTGCGCCGGGAACCCGGCGGCCCGTGGTGGGAACGCGCCGCCGGGGTCGACATCCCGTCGCTGCTCGCCGATCTGACCGGCGATGCGCTGCTCGGCCGCCCGTCGCGCCGTCACCACTACTCGAACCTCGGCTACGGCCTCCTCGGCGCGGTTGTCAGCAAGATCACCGGTGATACCTGGTGGGAGGCGCTGCGCGCGCAGGTCATCGCTCCCCTTGGCATGGCCCGGACCAGCTACCGGCCGCAGGCGCCGTTCGCGACCGGTTACGTCGTTCACCCGCACGACGGGCGGCTGCGTGCCGAACCCCGGCACGATGCCGGCGCGATGGCACCGGCCGGCCAACTCTGGTCCACTGTGGGTGACCTGGCGCGCTGGGGCGGTTTCATCGCGAATCCCGACCCGGCGGTGCTCGCGCCCGACACGATGGACGAGATGTGCGCGCCCGTGTCCATGCACGACGCGGCCTGGTCCGGCGCGCACGGGCTGGGATTCGAGATGTGGCGCAGCGGCGACCGGATCTACACCGGGCACACCGGCTCGATGCCCGGCTACCTGGCCGCGCTCATGGTGCACCGGCGCAGCGGGCTCGGCGTCGCCGCCTTCGTCAACGCGTACACGATGCGCCGCGGCTCGATCTCCGGCCTCGCGCAGACGGTACTCAACGAGGTGCTCGGCGACTGGGACCCGTCCCCGCCGGCATGGGTCCGGCCGGCCTCACCGCCGGAGCCCGTCAGGGAACTTCTCGGGACCTGGTGGTGGATGGGCCGTGCGTACGACGCCACCTGGGACGGCGAACTGGTCCTGAGCTATCGGGCCGGCGGTGCCGAACCCTGGCGGTTCGCCGAGATCTCTCCGGATCGGTGGCGGTGCCACGGCGGCATGAACGACGGCGAGACGATGATGGTACGGCGCGATGCCGCCGGAGGAGCCGAGCTGCTGGATATTGCCACGTACGTGATGAGCCGGGATCCGTGGCCGCCGATGTAATCGCGGTTTTGGCACCCGACGCCGCCGCTGCCCGCGACGCTGGTGGGTAGGCTACGGAACATGTCCCAGGCAGCGTTCACCGCGATCGCGGCACGCCGGTCGAGCCGGTTCGTGTCGTGGACGCGCGCGTGGCGAGCCGGGCTGGTTCCCTACGACGAACTGCCCGACGAGATCGCGCTCGACGAGGAGCACCTGGTCGCCGACGCGCCGGGCACATGGACCGACGTGCCGCTACGGGAGGCGCTGTCGGTGCTGTCGAAGCTGCACCCGGACGAGATCCGGCTGGTGCTGCCGGCCCCTGGCGACCCGATCGGGCTGCCCGGCCCCGGTGAGTTCACCGGCGCCGCGTTGCTCGCCGGCGAGGGTGTGATCGCCGGCCGGCTCGGCTTCGTTCCGGAGGTCAGGGAGTACACCTCCGGTTCCGGCGACACCTTCGTCACCGTGCTCTGGCGGACCTATCACCTACCGACCGACTCCGACTCCGACTCCGGCACCGGCCGCCGCCGATGCCGGAGTCGGCGCCGCGGCCGCCGACCTGAACGCCGCGATTCTCGACGCGGCCAACGCGCTGACCAAGCTCGATGTCGCGCAGTGGCGTCCGGAACTGGCCGGCGCGATCGCGGCGCTGCGACGACCGGACGGCGCCGGCGAGTTACCACCCGGGTACGACCAGCGCGCCAGGCAGCTGTTCGCGAAGGCCAACGCGGTCGACCGAATGCTGTCACTGGCCGACGAGAGCGCTCCGGGCGGCGCGATCAACAGCTACGAGGCCCGCGCTCGCGACGATGTGCTACGCCCACTCGCCACCGCTTGCCGCCGGGCGCTCGTCGCGGCGTGCAACGCACCACTGATCTAGATCGACGATCGAGGGCCGTTACCGGGCCGACAGCCCGTAACGGCCCCCGTCAGAAAATCCGCCGAGCCGAGGTCAGATCTCGTCGATGAGGTCGGCGACCGAGTTCACGATCCGCGACGGCCGGTACGGGAACCGGCCCACATCCGCACGGGTCGCGATGCCGGACAACACCAGGATCGTCTCCAGACCCGCCTCGAGACCGCACAGCACATCGGTGTCCATCCGGTCGCCGATCATGGCGGTGGTCTCCGAGTGCGCGGCCAGGTTGTTGAGGGCCGACCGCATCATCATCGGATTCGGCTTCCCGACGAAATACGGGTCGATGCCGGTTGCCTTCTGAATCAGGGCCGCCACCGCACCGCATGCCGGCAGCGCGCCCTCGCTCGACGGCCCGGTCGGGTCCGGGTTCGTGGCCAGGAACCGGGCCCCGTTGTTGATCAGCCGGATCGCCGTCGTGATGGCTTCGAAACTGTACGTCCGGGTCTCGCCGAGGATGACGTAGTCCGGCTCGTGGTCGGTGAGGATGTAGCCGACCGCGTGCAGCGCCGTGGTCAGGCCGGCCTCGCCGATGACGTACGCGGTGCCGCCCGGCCGTTGGTCGTCACAGAACTGGGCGGTCGCGAGCGCCGACGTCCAGATGCTGCGCTCGTCGACCTCGATGCCCATCCGGAACAGGCGTGCTTGCAGGTCCCGGGCGGTGTAGATGGAATTGTTCGTCAGGATCAGGAAAGGCTTGCCCGACGAGCGCATCCGGCCGACGAACTCGGGAGCGCCGGGAACCGGCTGCCCCTCGTGAACGAGTACGCCGTCCATGTCGGTGAGCCAGCACTCGACGGGTTTGCGTTCAGTCATGGCGACATTGTCCCAGCGGGCGCTTTACCGGCGGGTTTCGGGCGCGATCTGCTACCCGCCCTATCCGGCCGGCCGAGCCGGGCGCGACGGGGCCGGACAGCAGTCTGCCGGACAGAAATCCCAGGTGGGTACCGACCCCAGCGACCGCCGTGGTGCCCCGGACAACCGTTCCGTGGTCAGCTCGCGGATCATCGAGACGAACGCCTGGTGGGTTCCCGGGGTCGCCGCGCGGACAAAACCGATGCCGAGTTCGGCCGCGGTCTGGCGGGCCTCGGTATCGAGGTCCCAGACCACCTCCAGATGATCGGAGGTGAAGCCGATCGGGCTCACCACCACCCCGCCGGCACCATCCGCCTTCAGCGCGCGCAGGTGATCGTTGATATCCGGCTCCAGCCACGGCATGCCCGGTGGCCCGGAGCGGCTCTGCCACACCAGATCCCAGCTCACGCCCGGGGCCGCCGAGGCCGCGACCAGGTGCGCGACCTCGTTCAACTGAGCGCGATATCGGTCGGTACCGCCGCCGGGACCGGAGCTCACCGCCATCGACACGGGGATCGAGTGGGCGGTGAACGCGATCCGGTTGTCGCCGGCCGGCAACTGTGCAAGCGCCGCCTGAACCGCCTCGGCATGCGGGCCGATATGACCTGGATGATCATGGTAGTGGCGAATCTTGTCGATCACCGGGGCTCCCGGCACGGACGATCGAGCGCGCTCGATGTCGTCAAGGTACTGCCGGCACGACGAGTACGACCCGTACGGGCTGGTCACGAACGCCAGTGCCCGGCTCACTCCGGCGTCCCGCATGGACGCGATGGTGTCCGCCAGCAACGGATCCCAATTCCGGTTTCCCCAGTAGACCGGCAGTTCGATTCCGGACGCCGCGAACTCCTTCCCGATCGCCTCCATCAGTTCCCGGCACTGCCCGTTGATTGGCGAGACGCCACCGAAGTGGTGGTAGTGCTCGGCGACGGCGGCCAGGCGCTCGGGCGGGATGCCCCGCCCGCGAGTGACGTTGCGCAGGAACGGCATGACGTCATCCGGGCCTTCCGGGCCGCCGAACGAGACGAGAAGAAACGCGTCGTAGGCCATGTGGACCATCCTGCACCCCGGTCCGGACGGCTCCGCACCGGCCCACTTCATGGGACCTCCGAGCGCCCGTCTCCGGCCGTCCGCCTCCGGCCGTCCGCCTCCGGCCGCGCCTACCGTCGGGCCGTCCGCCCTCGGGCGTGAACGTGACCGGCATCTCCCGGCATGATTGGGCCGGCAGCGGTCCGACTCAACCCCGTTGACCAGGCGATTTCAGGGTTGCACTGAACGCGTGGTGGGGGTAGCCCCAGGGAAACCTCGGGGGAGTCCCGCATGGTGCCCGACGGCCGGTTCCGGACACCCTAAGTGCTGGTTCGTGAACTGTCGGCAGAGGCGAGGCGTCCTCCAATGCGCCGCCGGCAAGGCGGAGGTACGGGTGCATACCGGTGTGGCATGCACCCGCACCGACAACGCCGCCGGAGGCCCTCCGGGCCTGCCGCGGCCCAGCCACGCAGTTGCGGAACAAGAACCAAGTCGAACCGTCAGATGACCGGCGACCGAGGAGACGACGAGACCATGACCGACACGCCGAAATCCGGCCCGATCGCCGCGATCGGCCGGTTCAGCTTCCGCCACCGCTGGTGGGTACTGGCCACCTGGCTGCTCCTCGCGGCCATCGGCTTCACGATGGCCAACAGGGTTTTCACCGGGCTGTCCGACAAGCCGGGTGCCAACTCGCTGGAGTCGGTACAGGCCTATACCGTGCTGTCCAACGAGAGCCAGGTCGGCGGCACCGTGCTCGGCGAGGTCACGCACGTCGACTACCGCGACTCCGCGGTGCGCTCGGCGGTCACCAGCGCCGCGGCCGACATCGCCGCGATTTCCGGGGTACGAAGCGTCCAGACGCCGTACCGATCCGGACTTCAAGCGTCCGGCCTGGTCGCGAAGGACGGATCCGGCCTGCTCATCCGCGTGACGCTGAACGACCTGAACACCGCCGCCGAGGACACCGCGGTCGCCGCGATCGGCACCCGGCTGGAGCGCATGCAGGCCGCCCTGCGCGACGACGGATCGCCGCGGGCGCGGGTGCTGCAGGGCGGTGGCGCCGTCATGAATCGGCAGGTCGGCGACCAGGTCCAGAAGGACGTGGGTCTCGCCGAGGAACTGTCCCTGCCGATCACGCTGATCGTTCTGGTGTTCGTCTTCGGCGGCATCATCGCGGCCGGACTACCGGTGTTCGCCGCCATCCTCTCGGTGTTCGTCGCGATGGCGGCCCTGTTCGGGTTCGAACACGTTACCGACATCGACCAGAACGCCACCATCGTGGTGACGCTGCTCGGCCTCGGACTATCCATCGACTACGGCCTGCTGCTGGTGGCCCGCTATCGCGAGGAGCTGCTGCGCGGCGACGGACCCGAGGCGGCGCTGGCCCGGGCGTGGAGCTCGGCCGGCCGTACCATCTTCTTCTCCGCGCTCACCGTCGCCGGATCGCTGGCCGGTCTGGTGGTCTTCGGCGTGGTCTCGATGACCGCTCTTGGACTAGCCGGGGTGAGCATCGCGCTGATCGCAATGGCGATCGCGCTTACCTCGACCGCAGCGCTGCTCGGCGTCGCCCGCAAGCGGATCCGGCCGTCCAAGCGGGCCGCCCGCCGGCACGGTGACGACACCTCCGGCTTCTTCGCCCGGCTCGCCCACGGAGTGCAGCGCCGGCCGGTCGTGACCGTACTGGTCACCGCCGGTCTGCTGCTCGCCGCCGGTCTCCCGCTGCTCGGCACGAAGCCGACGGTGAACAGCCTCGCGTCGCTGCCGACGTCGCTGTCGTCGGTGCGGGTCGCCCACGACCTCACCGACCGGTACGGGCAGGGTGACTCACCCGCGATCACCGTCGTCTACCGGGGGACCTCGGCCGACCTGGATCGCTGGGCCGCCCGCTGGACCGGGACGCCAGGCGTGACCAGGGTCTCCGCCGCTCAACAAGTCGCACCGAACCTAGCCACCGTCGACATCTACACCCCAGGCGACCCGGAGGGCGCCGACGCCCGTGCGCTCGTCGGCACGGTACGAGCGGACCGCCCTGCCGGGACGTCGTGGGTGACCGGTGACGCCGCCCTGCTCGACGACGTGCTGGGCCTGATCCAGGACCGTCTGCCATGGGCGATCGCCGTCACCGTAGTCGCGATGTTCGTCCTGCTGTTCCTGCTCACCGGCTCGCTGGTGGTGCCGGTCAAGGCGATCGTGATGAACGCGCTGTCGCTGGGTGCCACGGTCGGTGTCATGAACCTGGTATTCCAGCACGGTGTCGGCTCCGGCCTGCTTCACACCCGGCACACCGGAAGCCTCGACCCGTTCGTGATCGTCGGCGTGCTCGCGTTCGCGTTCGGCCTGTCGATGGACTACGAGGTGTTCCTGCTGTCGCGGATCAAGGAGTACGTCGATGCCGGCCATCCGTCGGATGAGGCGGTACGGCGCGGCCTTCAGCGATCCGGACGGGTCATCACCTCGGCCGCGCTACTGATGGTCATCGTGTTCGGCTGCTTCCTGGTCGGCCGGGTCGGCAACACGCAAGAGATCGGGCTCGGCCTCGCGGCAGCCATCGCGATCGACGCCACCCTGGTGCGCTGCGTGCTGGTACCCGCGACGATGACGCTGCTCGGCAAGTGGAACTGGTGGGCACCGAAGCCGCTGGCACGCTGGCACGCCAAGTGGATCGCGCCGGCCGTGGTGGAAGGCACCACAGTGGAACCCAAGGTGCTGGAGCCGGCCGGCTGATCCACGGCGCGTGATCGTGTCCGGTTATGGGCGCCACGACACCCGTAACCGGACACGATCACGGCGGCACAGCCTGACGGGCAGCTAGGCCCCGATAGCGTGGAATCCCCCGTCGACGTGGACGATCTCGCCGGTGGTCGCCGGGAACCAGTCGGACAGCAACGCGCAGACCGCTTTCGCCGTCGGAATCTGATCGGTGAGATCCCAGCCCAGCGGCGCGCGCTCGGTCCACGCGTCCTCGAACTTCTCGAAGCCCGGGATCGACTTGGCCGCCATGGTGCGCAGCGGTCCGGCCGACACCAGATTCACCCGGATGCCCTGCTCGCCGAGGTAGTTCGCGAGGTACCGGTTGGCCGACTCGAGCCCGGCCTTGGCCACGCCCATCCAGTCATAGACCGGCCATGCCTGGGTGGCGTCGAACGTGAGCCCGACGACGGAGCCGCCCGCCGACATCAGCGGCAGCGCCGCCATGGCAAGTGCCTTGTAGGAGTACGTCGACACGTGCAGCGCGGTCGACACGTCCTCCCAGGTCGCGGTCAGAAAGCCGCCGCCGAGTACCGGCGCCGGGCCGAATGCGATCGCGTGCAGCACTCCGTCGAGGCCGTCGACGTGCTCGCGCACCTTGCCCTCCAGCGCCGCCAGGTGCTCGGCGTTGGTGACGTCCAACTCGATCACCGGCGCATCCTTTGGCAGCCGCTTGGCGATGCGCTCGACCAGTGACAGCCGCCCGAAGCCGGTGAGCACCACTTCGGCGCCCTCCTCCTGCGCGATCCTGGCGGCCGAGAAGGCGATCGACTGATCCGTGATGACACCGGTGATGAGCAGGCGCTTGCCGGCCAGCAATCCAGACACTCTTGGTCCTTAGGTCGATGGAATACGAAAGGTCGATGGAATACGAAGTCGTCGACGCGCGATGTCGTGGCGACCGGACTTGACGCGCACGGACGCCGACGCGCGCAATCGGTGAGCGGCCGGCCTAGTGGCCCATGCCCAGGCCACCGTCGACCGGGATCACCGCACCACTGATGTAGCCGGCCGCGTCGCTTGCCAGCCAGGTGATCGCGGCCGCCACCTCGTCCGGGTGTGCCATCCGGCCGGCCGGGATCTGCTTGAGGTACTGCGCCTTGAGGTCATCGGAGAGCCCCGCGGTCATGTCGGTCTCGATGAAGCCGGGCGCGACCACGTTGGCGGTGATGTTGCGGCTGCCCAGTTCGCGGGTGATCGACCGGGCCACGCCAACCAGCCCGGCCTTGCTCGCGGCGTAGTTCACCTGTCCGGCACCACCCATCAGGCCGACCACCGACGATACGAAGATCATCCGGCCGAACCGGGCCCGGACCATCTTGGTGGAAGCGCGCTTCGCACATCGCCACGCCCCAGTCAGGTTGGTGTCGAGCACCTTCGTGAACGACTCCTCCGACATCCGCATCAGAAGCGTGTCGTCGGTGATCCCGGCATTGGCGACCAGGACCTCGACCGGCCCGAGTTCGGACTCGATGGCGGAGAACGCCGCATCGACCTGCTCGGACGAGGTGATGTCGCAGGTCACGCCGAACATCTCGGCCGGCGCGCCACTGCCTCGGTGGGTGATGGCGACGCGATCGCCCTGCTTCAGGAATGCCTCCGCGATCGACCGGCCGATGCCGCGGTTGCCTCCGGTCACCAGCACAGTGCGTGCCACGACCCCTCCTTCATAGATACGAACCCATGACGCGGAACTCGATGCGACACCGGGATGTCGGTGTTTCCGGAACCGGTGCTTCCGGAAACAGTATGGGTTACCCGGCGGTACCCAAACCCGGGGTGCCCGGCGGATGCCCGCTCGTTCCGCTCTGAGCTTGTGTGTACGATATCGGGGGCCAGAACGTCGGCCCCACGGGAACGACCGTGTGCTCATGCCGTCCATTGGAGGTGATCGCTGTGCGAGATAGCGATCCTCCCAGTCGTGGCCGGGCACTCCAGCTCTCGCTGATCTGACCTGACCAGCGAGGCTCTCCCGATCAGACGCCGGCGCATCGTGCGGCCCCCTTCGCGGGCCACCCAAGGTGCTCTCCGGTCGCCCCGCCACGACTCTTCGCGTGCTGTGAACCTGCCGCCAGTCCGCGCCCCTCCGGAGTCGTCATGAACCGTTACACCGCGCCCCTGGGCTTCACCCTGATCGCCATCTGGGTTCTCGTGATTTCCACACTGATCGCCGGCCAGACCACGCCGGACACACACCGCGCCACCAAGAGCGGTCCGGCCACGCACGCAACCCGGTAGACCCGTCCGCACGGGCCTCGGCCGAGCCGGCGCGGCCTACCCGCCGACGTGAATGTGGCTGCTGGCCGGCGGGCATGCTCGCCGGTTTCGCGTCAGGAGCGGCATCACGTCGCGTCATAGACGGGATCACTCCGCCTAATGCATCCTAGGAAGATAGGTCGTCGTTGTGACGTCCCGCCGATCCGGTCATCGCCGCCCCCGTCCAGATCGCCGCCCGCACCGGAGATCGACGCGGGCAGCGAGCGGGACCGGTTACGGCAGGCGGGACGTCCAGAGCAGGCTCATCGCACCGGCCGCGAGCGCCATCAGCAGCGCCACCCCGACGTACCACTGGGTGATCTCCTCCGGCTTCGTCCGGTAGCCGATCGACGAGCCCATGTCCTGGTACACCTGCTTCAGAGCGGGAAGCGAGGTGGCCTCGTAGAAATGTCCTCGCGTCATCTCGGCCAGCGCCTGCAGCGACGGCCGGTCTACCGGGACCCGCTGGGTCTCGCCACCGATCGTCACCGTGCCGCTGTCGGTGCCGAACGCGATCGTCGAGACCGGCACGTTCGCCTTCGACGCGGCGGCACCTGCCTCCTCGATCGGCCGGCCGGCGGTGCGGTACCCGTCGGAGAGGAGCACGATCCGCGCCGGTGGCGCGCCGGTGGCGCCGTCAGTCGGCACCGTCTGGATGGCGTTCAAGCAGGTGAAAACCGCCTCACCGGTCGCCGTCGCCTCGGCCAGTTGCAGGGTCTGAATGCCCTGGATCACCGCTGGCCGATCCTTGGAGGGCGACACCAGCACGTCGGCCGACTTGGCGAACGCGACCAGCCCTACGTTGTACGACGCGGGCAGCGTCTTGACGAACTCGACCGCCGCCGCCTGTGCCGCGGCGATCCGGGTCGGCTGTACGTCGGTCGACTCCATCGACAGCGACACATCGATGGCCAGCATGATCGTGGCCCGCTCCAACGGTTGTTTCTTGTCGATCGACGGCCGTGCCATCGCGGTCGACAGGATCAGCAAGGTAAGCAGGAACGCAACCGCCGCGACGTGCCGTCGCCACCCGATGCCCTTCGGGGCGACGGTGCGCAGCAGGTCGACATTGGAGAACCGGACGGCGTACGCGCGCCGGTGCAGCGTCCGCCACACGTACGCTCCGGCAAGCGCCAGCACGGGTACGACCGCGAGCAGCCAGATCGGTTCGAGGAAGCGGATCATCGAGTGGTCCCCCTGGTACGGGCGTGGCGTTGCGACGCGACGAATCGCACGATGTCGAACAACCAGTCGGAGTCGGTGCGCAGCCGCAAGTGCGCCGCACCGGCGCCGCGGATACCGGCCGCGATGGCATACCGCTGCCGGGCCGCGGCCTCGGCGTACCGTCCGCGCAGGCCGGGGTCGGAGGTCTGTACCTCGTGGACGGTGCCGGTTTCCGGATCGGCGAACTCCATCACGCCGCTGTCGCCGAGCTCGATCTCACGTGGGTCGAGCACCTCGATGGCCAGCACATCATGGCGCACGGCGAGCTTGCGCAGCGGGCGCGTCCAGCCCTCCGGCGGGGCCAGGAAGTCCGAGATGATCACGGCGAGGCCACGCCGCCGGGGCGGCCGGAGCAGCCCATCGACCAGGGCTCCCAAGTCGGCCCGGCCCGGGGCGCTGGGCGTGGCGGCGATCGCCCGGAGCAGGCCCTGGCTCTCCTTACGTCCCGGCCGCGCCGGCAACCGGATCAGCTGGTTGCCGGTCCCGATCACGGCGCCGATCCGGTTTCCACCACGCACCGACAGGTACGCCACCGCCGCGGCGGCGGAGACCGCCAGATCCCGCTTGCGGCACCGGGCCGTACCGAAGTCCAGGCTGGCCGACAGATCGATCGCGAGCCACACCTCCAGCTCGCGGTCGGCCACCGTCTGCCGCACATGTGGCACGGTGGTACGCGCGGTGACCGGCCAGTCCATCCGGCGCACGTCGTCGCCCGGCCGGTACTCCCGCGACTCCCCCGGCTCCGATCCCGGCCCTGGCAGCAGCCCCAGATAGTCGCCCTGCAGCAGGCCATCGAGCTTTCGCGTGATCAGCAACTGCAGCTTGGTCAGGGTGGGCTCGGAACGAGCCGCCTCGGCCAGCGGTGCCAGCGATTCGCGTGGTCGTGGTGCCGTCACCGCGGCCCCATCGTCGGCCAGGCGCCGACCGAGCCGGCGATCTGGGCGTGACCGTTGTTCGGTCCGGGCGACACCGGGACGGCATTCTGCCGGGATGCCACCGTCGGCATCGGAACCGTGGCGAGCACCCGCTCGACGATCCGGTCGGCCGGGATGTCGTCGGCGAGCGCGTCGTAGGTGAGCACCAGCCGGTGACGGAGGATGTCCGGGGCGATGTCCTGCAGGTCCTGAGGCAGGGCGTAGTCACGCCCGCGCAGTAGCGCCAGCGCCCGCGTGGCGCGCACGATCCCCAGCGAGGCGCGCGGGCTGGCGCCGTACTGGATCAGCCGGGCCACGTCCGGCATGCCGAAGTCGGCCGGGGTCCGCGTGGCGAGCACCAGCCGGACGGCGTAGTCCACCAGCGCATTGTGTACGAAGACCTCATCCGCCTTGGCCTGCAACATCATCAGTTCCTCGGTGGTAAGCACCGCCTGAGCCACCGGCGGTGACACGCCCATCCGATAGACGATCTCCCGCTCCTCGGCGTCGGTCGGATAGCCGACCACGATCTTCAGCAGGAATCGATCCCGCTGCGCTTCCGGCAACGGATACACACCCTCCTGCTCGATCGGATTCTGGGTCGCCATCACCAGGAACGGCTTCGGTACCGGGTACGTCTTGCCGCCGATCGACACGTGCTGCTCCGCCATGACCTCAAGCAGCGCCGACTGTACCTTCGCCGGCGCGCGGTTGATCTCGTCAGCGAGCAGGAAGTTGACGAACACCGGCCCGAGTTCGACGTCGAAGTTCTCGTTCGACTGCCGGTAGATCCGGGTGCCGACGACGTCGGCGGGGACCAGATCGGGCGTGAACTGGATCCGGGAGAACGAACCGCCGGTCACCCGCGCCAGCGACTCGACGGCGAGCGTCTTGGCGACGCCCGGCACGCCTTCAAGAAGACAGTGCCCGCGCGAGAGCAGCGCGACGAACATCCTCTCGATCATCCGGTCCTGGCCGACGATCACCCGCTTGACCTCGAACATGGCCCGCTCCAAGATGGTCGCGTCCTGGGCGGGCGTGCTGGTCGCGGAGGTCGAGGGCGTGGTGGCCGGCGGGGTCGAGGTTGCCGGGGGCGGCGCCGCCGGAGTGGTTGCCGATGGTGAGTTCGGCGTCTTCGGGTCAGTCACCGGTGTGCCTCCAGGCGGAGCTAAGGAACCATCGCGTCTCGAACGCACCAAGCGTCCCACGACCGAGCGGCAATTGACGCCGGTACGGACCAGCCGATCTGGAATCCAAGGCGTGAACCACCGAGCGTGACGCTCCCGCCACTTCCGGCCGTAGTCGCCGCATCCACCGATCAGGTGCCAGGGTTCGCACGAAACGGCACTCCGCTTGGCTGGACATGAAGGGACCCATTATGGATACCATTGCCGCGTCGCCGGGCGACTTCCCCCGTGGTCGCCCGGCGATTTTCATGCCTGGCCCTCGTTGGCCACTGCACGGCTCGGCGCGCTCTTGCCGGGTGGTCGTCCGGATGCCGTGGCGCCAATCGGGGCGCATCTATCATCGCCAGTTCGCCTGGCTGCCATGTCGGTTCTGCGGGCTGTCATCCGGGCTCTCCCGCCACCAGCGGCCGATCCGCGCTCGCCGCGGCCAGCCACACGGTTCCCGAACAAGGCACTGGCTAGGGTTGGTACGTGCCCGCACCCGTCGACGACCGCGTCTGCTCCGCGAAGGGCTGCCGGAATCCGGCCGCCTTCGCGTTGCGCTGGAACAACCCGAAGATTCACACGCCGGATCGGCGGAAGATCTGGCTTGCCTGCGAAGCCCACCGTGACAGCCTGTCGGAGTTCCTCGGCCGACGTGGATTCCTGATCGACGTGGGCTCCGATCGACGCGGACCCGATCGACGCGGACCCGATCGCGCACCGGGCCGACCACGCCACGGGTGCGGCCGACGAAGGACTTGCGACGCCGTGACGATGCCCGGCTGACGCACCGGAGACAGCCGGGGCACCGGCGCGTCGCGAGCGGCCCGGCCGTCAGCCGGCCGCCACCTCGGCGGGCTGCTCGGATCCGTCCCGCCGCGCGGTTCGCGCCCGGTACCGGCGCCATGCGCGCTCGGCGAGCGCGACCAGCAGGAACGTGCCCCCGACGTACGCCCAGCCGACGAGCACGTCGATTACGTAATGCTCCCCCGCGTACACCAGCGTGAACGTCATCGCCAGCGGGTAGGCCAGCAGCAGTGGCCACCACCGCTTGCGGACCCGGGTCATGAAGAACACGCAGATCAGCAGTGCGAAGGCACTATGCAGCGAGGGCATCGCGGCTACCAGGTTCGCGGCGTCCAGTTGGGCGGTGTTCAGCAGATTGCCACCGTGTCGCATCCCGATCGCGTACCAGCCACGGGTGGCGACGCCGTGCACGATCGTCGGCAGGAATCCATCCTGCGACGCCAGCCATGGCGGCATCGCCGGGTAGACGAAGTACGTGATCAGTCCGAGCGCGCTCAGAGTGAACCAGCGCCGGACGAACGCGCCCCACGTGGCGCGGTTCTTGAGCCACAGCACCGCCGCCACCGCCGGCGTCGCCAGGAAGTGCGAGAAGTAGACGAAGCTGACCAGCACGTCGTACCACTGGGCTTGCTCGTGATATAGGTGATCTTGCAGCCATACGGTCGGGATCTGACCGCCGGTAGCCCAGCCGAACATCCATTCGTCCGCGTCGATCATCTCGGTGATATGCGGTGTGATGCCGTTGTCGGCGTACCCGCGTGAGAAGTTGTAGATCACGAGCAGGATCACCACCGCGACCCAGTCACGCAAGAACCCCAGGTGCGAGCGCACCGGTCGGCCGTTGTTCCAGGCGATCGTGCCGGCCCACAGCACACCGAACGCGGCGATCGGGTCGGTCGGCAGGCCCGCGACGGCCACCAGGCCGACCAGCAGTCCCGCGTATACGAGCATTCCGATGACCCGGCGGGCCGGGCTGGTCGCCCGGTAGCCACTCCGAGCGGGCAGGTCAGCGACGTCAAGGAGTCCGGCGTCCTCCGGTCGCGCCTGCTCGGATAGCGCCGCGTTCGCCGGCTCGTCCGGGCCTGACATGGAACCGCCCGACGACCGATTGGTGACAGTGTCGGGCGATTGGGAGTCGGTGACCTGCGATCTCATAGGCGATCAAGCCTACCGGCCGAACCTGTGCGATCGGAGGCGACCCGGCGAATGTCAACGTCGGGGCGACCGGCGCCAGGGAGCGGCCGGTGCCTGTCGAGGAGTGCGCGATGTGCCCCGCGGCGCGCAAGACGTCGGACGTACGGACGGCGGCCGCAACGGCTTCCGGCCAGGTCATGGCAGCGGCAGCAGCGGGAACAGCCGCACCATCGCGCCGGTGGGCCGGCGCTGCCGGCCGGACGCCGGATAGCGCGCGAGAACCGCGCGGATCTCGTCCGCGACGGCGGCCAGCTGGTCTGGTGAGACGTGGATCACCGCGCTGAACGCCGCCTCGCCGCCATCTGGCGTGGCACCGCGTTGCGCCAGCCACCGCTGGTATGCCTCATCGGACAGTTCCCGGTCCAGCTCGCTGCTGCCCGCCGGGCGCGGACCGGCCAGACGCCACGGCCGGGCCCGGCGATCCCGGGCGGGTGCCTCCTCGATCCGCCCGTCACGCGCCAGCCGGCGAAGGTGGAACGAGGTGATCCCGGAACTGAGCTCCAATCGCCGCGCCGCCTCCGTCGAGGTCACCGTGCCGGACGTGGCGAGCAGGCCGAGCAGGGCCGCCCGCACCGGATGGTCTGGTGACGGTGATGCCGTCACGCCACCGGCCTTCGCGTCGCCGGCGGCCCTCGCTCGCCGCGCTTCACCAGACATGGCCGGGCTCGTGGCCTTGGCGGTCGGTCGCCCTCGATCCCGATTCGGTTTCCACCGCCCCAATATGCTACTTTGCAAAGCGCTTTGCAAAGCTTGACGACCGCGAGGGCCGCGATGGGATGGCCGGGCATGATGCCGGCGACGAAAGGCCAGGGAGACGATATGAGCGAGCTACCCGACGGCACCGTCCGGCGCATCACGGTCGTCGGCGAAGACGTGCTGCACCGTCGCTGCCAGCCGGTCACCGGATTCGGGACGCCCGAGCTCAAGCAGATCGTCGACGACATGATCGTCACCCTGGAGGTGGCCGAGGGCGTGGGCCTCGCGGCGAATCAGATCGGCGTCGATCTGTCGTTGTTCATCTACGACCTGACCGACGACGACGGCGTGCGCCACGTCGGCCACGTCTGCAATCCGGTTCTCGACGAGTTGCCGCCGGACCAGCGGCAACTCGTCGACGCCACCGAGGGCTGCCTGTCGGTTCCCGGCCCGTACAAGAACCTGGCACGGCCCGATTACGCCGTCGTCCGCGGGCAGGACATCAACGGCGACCCGGTGGTCATTGAGGGACACGGGTACTTCGCTCGATGCCTGCAGCACGAAACCGACCACCTGTACGGCCAGTTGTACGTCGACCGGCTCACCAAGCGGGATCGCAAGGACGCCATCGCCGAAATGGAGGCGCTGAAGGAGACCGTGTTCGAACGCCGTGCCGAACGCGCCGCCAAGCTCGGCCTCACCACCGCGGAGTAGACCGCCTACGCTCGTGCCCATGGAATTGCACCCCGGTCTGTCCGCCCGAGTCGAGCTGACCGTCACCGACGCGGACACCGCCCAGGCGGTGGGCTCCGGAGACGTGCCCGTCCTCGGCACGCCCCGGCTGATCGCGCTGGCCGAGGCCGCCACCGTAGCGGCCACCGCGTCCCGGCTGGATGCCGGCGCCACCACCGTGGGCACCCGCATCGAGTTCGACCACCAGGCGGCGACCGCGGTCGGCCGCCGGGTGACCGTGCTGGCGACCCTCGCGAAGATCGATGGACGGCGCCTGTTCTTCGATATCGTGGTTCGCGACGGCGCGGAGCAGGTAGCGGAGGGCCGGGTGGAACGGATGATCGTGGACCGGCAGCAGTTCATGGCAAGGGCCTTCGGGGCGTGAGCATCACGTTCGCCGAGATCGGCGACGGCGTGCTGGTCGCGCGGACCAGTCCGCTCGACGTGAACGTCGCCCTGGTGCTCGGTGATGAGTCGGCGCTCATGGTGGACACCCTGTCCACCGAGGGGCAAGCGCGGGACCTGCTGGGCGCGGCCCGCGGCATCACGACGCTGCCGCTGGAGGTGCTCAACACTCACTTTCACTTCGATCACTGCTTCGGCAACAGTGTCTTCGCGGCGGCGGGTGCCCGGATCTGGTCACACCCGCGAGCGGCGGCCGAACTCACCGAACGCGGTTCGCATTGGCAGCATCGGTGGTACTCGGACTGGGCGACCGCCGAGCCGGAACTGGCGCAGGGCCTGGCAGCGGCAACCATATGCCCGGCGACGGAGTTCGTCGGCGCGTCGGAGGTGCTGGACCTGGGCGGCCGGCGGGTGACCCTGGCCCATTTCGGGCACGGTCACACCGATGGCGACGTGGTGGCTCTGGTCCCGGACGCCGGAGTAGTGGTCGCCGGTGACCTGATCGAGTCGAGCGGGCCGCCGGATTTCTCTGACGCCCATCCACTTGAGTGGCCCCGGACCGTAGCGGCGATGTTGCAGGTCGCGCCTGCCGGATCCCGGTTCGTGCCCGGTCACGGCGCCCTCGTCGACGCCACGTTCGTCCACACGCAGCACGACGCGCTTGCCCGGATGGACTGGCTGATCCGCGACGGGCACCGCGACGGCGCCACCATCGAGGCGATCGTCGACCGCGGGCCGTTCCCGCCCGACACCAACCGGGCGGCGGCCCGTCGCGGTTTCACAGCGCTCGACGAACCGGCCCGCTGACGGCCCCGTCCGGCCCGCACCGGCTCCCGGTGCGGCAAGGCCCCTCTCGCCGCTGCCGAGCGCTCAGGAACAGAAACTCAACGGCCCAGGAACGCGCCGCCGTTGACGTGCAGGGTCTGGCCGGTGATGTGAGACGCCTCCGGCGAGGCCAGGAACATCACGCTGGCCGCGATGTCGCCCGGGGTACCGGCTCGCTTGTTCAGCGTCGACGCGATGTTGAACTCCAGGCGCTGTGGCGACATGCCGCCGCGGAAGAACTCGGTGGCCTCGATGTAGCCGGGAGCGATCACGTTCGCTGTGATCCCCTCCGGACCGAGCTGCGCGGCCAGCGTGAATGTCCACGCCTCGATCGCGGCCTTCGCCGCGGCATACGACCCGGCGCCGGGACGGTGGGCGCCGATCGACGAGAAGTTGACGATCCGGCCGCCGACGCCCATCCGGGGGCGGAGCGCCTCGGTCACCAGCACCGCCGACATCACGTTCGCCTCGAAGTTGGCCTGCCACGCGGCGGTCAGTCCGGTCAGGTCGACCGGATCGCCGTGGCCGAGATCGGTGTTGCCTCCGGCGTTGTTGATCAGTACGTCCACGGTCGCCGGCAGGTCCACCAGTGCCCCGGCCACCTGCACCGGGTCGGACGCGTCGAACGACACCACCCGGGTACCGGCACCGATCGCGGCCGCCGCCTCATCGAGTACGCCCTTGCGCCGCCCGGTGATCACCACCTGATCGCCGGCCGCGGCGAACGCCTGCGCCACCGCGCGGCCGATCCCGGTACCGCCGCCGGTCACCACCACGTTGCGGGGGTCCGGTCGCGCGCCACTCACGCGACCACCGATCCGACCACCGGCTTGGTGAGCAGCGCCGACTGGTTCCGCTCGACACCCGGGTCGAGCGAGCGCTCGATGAAGATGGCATGCCAGATGCAGAAGATCAAGACAGTCCAGACCTTTCGGGAGTTGTCCGCGTCGCCCCGCTTGTGGGCGTCCAGCAACTCGATCGCGTACGGCAGGTTGATCAGGTCACCGGCGCCGGAACGGGACAGAATGTCGCGCACCCACGAGTACATCTCGTTGCGCAGCCACACCCGGGTCGGTGTCGGGAAACCAAGCTTGCGGCGGTTCACGATGGCCGGCGGCACCACGCTCTTCAGGGCTTGGCGCAGGGCGTACTTGGTGGCATCCGACTTGGGCGGCAGTTTCAAATCGACCGGGATGGTGGCGGCGGCGTCGAAGACCATCTTGTCCAGGAACGGCACCCGCACCTCAAGCGAGTGCGCCATCGACATCCGGTCCGCCTTTACCAGGATGTCACCACGAAGCCAGGTGTACAGATCGATGTACTGCATCTTCGTGACGTCGTCGAGGTTCTCCGCCTCGGCGTAGATTTCGGCGGTGACGTCGGTGTACCGCACCGATGGGTCGTACCGCCTCATCAGCTTCTGCTTCTCTTCCTCGGTGAACATCCGCGCGTTACCGTAGTACCGCTCCTCGATGGGAGTGGTGCCGCGCTCGATGAAGCTCTTGCCCTTGACGCCCTGCGGGATCCGCGCGGCCATCCGGCGCAGCCCCTTCTGCAGGGAATCGGGCAGGCCGGCGACCGACGCGAGCGACAGCGGCTCGCGGTAGATGGTGTAGCCGCCGAAGAACTCGTCGGCTCCCTCGCCGGACAGCACTACCGTGACGTGCTCGGCGGCTTTCTTCGCAACGAAGTACAGCGGGACCAGCGCCGGATCGGCGACCGGATCGTCGAGGTGCCAGACGATGCGAGGCAGCGCCTCCATCATGTCCTCGGGTCCGATCTTCGTCGGGATGGTGGTCACGTTGAGGTGCCGCGCCGAGTCCTGGGCCACATCGATCTCGGAGTAACCGTCCACATCGAAGCCGACGGTGAAGGTGAGGATCTTCGGGTTGAACTCCCGCGCCAGCGCGACGACGGCGGTCGAGTCGATGCCGCTAGACAGGAAGCAGCCGACCGGCACGTCCGAGCGCATGTGCATGCGTACCGACTCGCGAAGCGTCTCGCGGATCGTGTTGAACAGCTTCTCCGGCTCGTCGGTCGGCGTCGGCCGGAACTCCGGCTGGTAGTAACGCCGGGTCGCGAATGTGCCGCCGGGCAGGTACGAGAAGCTCTCGCCGGAGCCGACCCGTCCGATCCCCCGGTGCAGGCTGCCCGGCTCGGGCACGTACTGCAGCGTCAGGTAGTGCGAGAGGTTGGCGCCGTCCACCGACGCGTCGCCGACCTCGCCCGGCAGGAACGGCAGCAACGCCTTCTTCTCACTCGCGAAATAGATGCCGTCGTCATTGACCAGGTAGAACAACGGTTTGATGCCGTACGGGTCACGGGCGCCCCAGACGATGCCGCGATGGGTGTCGAAGATCACGATCGCGAACATGCCCCGCAGGCGCGTCACGGCCTGCTCGCCCCAGTAGTGGTAGGCGGCGACGATCACCTCGGTGTCGCCCTCGGTGGCGAACTTCGCGCCGAACGTGGCGATCAGTTCCTCGCGCAGTTCGACGTAGTTGTAGATCTCACCGTTGAAGGTGATCATGTAGCGACCCGCGTCGTACCCCTCGGCCGGGTAGGACAGCGGCTGATGGCTGTGCTCGACATCGATGATCGACAAGCGTTTGAATCCGAAGACCATGTCGTCGCCGACCACCGTGATGCCGGTCTCGTCCGGGCCGCGGTGATGGATGCTCTCGAGCGCGGCCGCCACCGCGTCCCGGTGCCGCGCTGCCGCGCCCCGGGCGCTGACGAAGGTAAGCAGTCCGCACATGCTCGATATCCTTTCACGTCCGGCGGGTAACTCAGGTCTGGCGGGTAACTCGGGCCCGGCGGGTAACTCACGTAACGCGGGTCCGGCCGGCCGGGCGCCGGTCGCGAGGCCGGATCGCCGGCGCCACCGGCCCCAGGCAGCGTAATGCCTTTCAGCGGCGGCCCGCCTCGTCCCAATGGCGCCAATCGGCTGGTATCGGCAGCAAGCCCCCGATCGGCGAACCGTCGATCATCGTGGCCTAATTGGGAACCGCGATGATCCAGCGGGCCGCGCCGAGCCCGTGGCCACCGCCGGCCGCCCGCGCCGGCGAGCCGCCGAGCCGCCGAGCCGCCGAGCCGCCGAGCCGCCGAGCCGCCGAGCCGCCGAGCCGCCGAGCCCGGCATAGCAGCCGTGTGGCGGCGGTGGCACAGGCGGTACGGTCGTGGACGGTACCCGCCCACAAGGCCTTGCTGCGAGGAGCCGTCATGTCAGAGCAACCGGAAACCGGCCAGGCGCCATCCGCCGGAAAAGCCCACGATCCGGACTTTCCGGAGAAACTGCTTGAGTTCATGCGCGGATCGTGGCGGGACACCACACGAGACGTCCAGGTCAGCGACGCGGCACCGAACTACGCCGCCCGGCGAGCGGCGGTGGCCGCGGCGTTTCCCGGCCTCACCCTGGTGATCCCTTCCGGCCGCGAGCAGGTCCGGTCCAACGACACCTTCTACCCATACCGGCCCGGCACCGAATTCGTCTGGCTGACCGGCGAGCACGACCCGGACGCCGTGCTGGTGATCACGCCAGCGGGCGAGGCCACGCTGTTCATCCGTCCGAGGTCACCCCGTGACACCGACGAGTTCTTCCGCGACCGCGAGTACGGCGAGCTATGGATCGGCCGCCGGCACACGCTGGACGAGAAGTCCCGTGAACTCGGCATCGCCGCCGCGCACCTGGACACCATGCCGGACGTGCTGGCCGGGCTGGCGCCGGCGCGGACCCGCACGCTCCGAGGCGTCGATCCGGCGGTGGACCGCGCCATCGGTGTCTACGGCGACGGGGGCGGCGACCGCGACCTGCGGGTCACTCTGTCCGAGCTGCGACTGCCCAAGGACCAGTGGGAGATCGCCCAGTTGCGGGACGCGGTGGACGCGACGGTACGTGGCTTTGAGGACGTGGCCCGGATCCTGCCGGCTGACCGCCCGGTATCCGAGCGCCTGCTCGACGGAGTCTTCGGCCTGCGCGCCCGGCACGACGGCAATGCCGTCGGGTACAGCTCGATCGTCGGGGCCGGCGCGAACGCCACGATCCTGCACTGGGTACGCAATACCGGCCATACCCGGCCGGGCGACCTGCTGCTGATGGATATGGGAGTGGAGAACCGCCAGTTCTACACGGCTGACGTGACCCGGACGGTTCCGGTGAGCGGCCGGTTCACCGGGCTGCAGCGCGAGGTTTACGACGTCGTCCACGCCTCACAGCAGGCCGGAATCGACATCATCAAGCCCGGTGTGGAGTTCCAGGAGATCAGCTCGACCTGCATGCGGGTCCTCGCTGCCGGCCTGCACGACCTCGGCCTGCTGCCGGTGAGCGTGGACGAGGCGATGGACAAGGGCTCTCAGGTGTACCGCCGGTGGACGTTGCACGGATTCGGCCACATGCTCGGTCTCGACGTACACGACTGCGCGAACGCCCGGTCGGAGAACTACCGCGAGGGAACGGTGGGCGAGAACTACGTGCTGACCGTCGAGCCCGGCCTCTACTTCCAGCCGGAGGACGAGCTGGTTCCGGCCGAGCTTCGCGGAATCGGGATTCGCATCGAAGACGACGTTCTGGTGACAGCGAACGGCACCCACAACCTGTCCGACGGGCTGCCGCGGACCGCCGACGACGTGGAACGATGGCTGCTGGCTCAGCGCGAGGCCGGCCCGCGGCTGCCCGGCTGAGGCCGCCCGAGCGGAACAGAATGTCAGATCCCTGACAGACGTTGTAGACCAGAGCACGGTTGTCTAACACAATCGGCCATGGCGCCGACGGTGCCATGGCCGACATCACGGACCTGCGGGTCTCGCCCGGATGCCGGCGGAACCGGATTCCGACTCGTGATAGGTGGGCAATAATGAACGCTGGCGCGGTCCTCGGGATCATGCTCGGCCTGGTGTGTCTGGTCGTCGTGATCCTGCTCGTCTGGGGCCTGGTGACATATAACAAGCTGGTTCGCCAGCGCAACCAGGTGCGGGCCTCGTGGGCCCAGATCGACGTCCAGCTCAAGCGGCGGTACGACCTGATCCCCAACCTCGTGGAGACGGTCAAGGGCTACGCCGCGCACGAGCGCCAGACGCTGGAAGCCGTGATCGCGGCACGTAACGGCGCCGTCACCGCGGCCGAACACGGCGCCGGCCCGGGCCAGCGCGCCGAGGCCGAGAACATGCTCACCCAGACGCTGGGCCGCCTGTTCGCGCTCGCCGAGGCGTACCCGAACCTGAAGGCCAACGAGAACTTCCTGAGCCTGCAGAGCGAGTTGTCCGGCACCGAGGACCGCATCGCCTACGCGCGGCAGTTCTACAACAGCGCCGTCCAGACCTACAACACCAGCATCCAGTCGATCCCGACCAACATCATCGCCGGCGTCGGTGGCTTCAAGGCCGAGGACCTGTTCCAGGCCAGCGGCGCGGAGCGCGGTCCGGTCCAGGTCCAGTTCTAGCCGGCCGCCGCGATGGACCCCCGCATCGCCGAAGGCTTCATCATCGTCGCGCCGGTCGCGGCATGGTTCGGCCTGTTCGGCCTCGCCTACGTCGCTACCCGGCCACGGCACCCGGATTCCGCGCCGGCCACGGAGGACCTCGGCCCGGAGTCACCGGCCGTGGTCAGCCTGCTGGTCAATCACTGGGAGATCACCGAGGACGCGGCCGAGTCCACCCTGATAGATCTGGCCGCCCGGCACATCCTCGAGTTCCGCCAGCCGGCCAACGATCCCCGACAGACCACTGTGCACATCCGGGTGCCACAGCCGACCGGCCTGACCGCCTACGAGCAACGTGTCTTCGACCGGGTTCGGGGCCTGGCGCAGGGCGGCGTGGTGCCGCTGACCGCCCTCACCTTCCGCGATCCGGCCGAGGCGAAATCGTGGGGCAAACGGCTGGCCGCCGCGGTGGTCGCCGAGGCGAGGTCGCGCGGCCTGTCCCGGCGCCGCTTCGGCCCGCAGGTGCTGAGCGCGCTGTCGGTGGCCGCCGCGATCGTCGGCGCCTGCGTGGCCGTCGGCGTGCTGATGTGGATGCACCGCACCCATGGCAAAGACGTGGTCCAGACGACTCTCGGCGCGGGTATTGTTACGTTCCTGGCCCTGTCGACGTACGCGGGCCGGGTCTCCGGCGAGCGGGATACGGCCGCCGGGCGCCAGGTTGCTTCCCGATGGCTCGGGGTAAGGGCCTGGTTGCGCGGCCACGAGGCATTCGCCGACCTGCCGCCGGCCGCCGTCGGAATCTGGGACCGGTACCTGAGCTACGGCGCCGCCGTCGGTGCGACCCGGGTCTCCAGCGCCGTCATCGATCTCGGCATGGGCAACCGTAAGAGGGTCTGGTCCGGGTACACCGGGAAGCCGGGCGAGGTCTCGTGGCACCGGGTCCGGGTGCACTACCCGCGGTTCTGGCCGCGATACGGCAAGACCGCGCCCCGGCTGATCCTGCGCGCGGTCATCGCCGGAGCGATCGGCTTCGTGCTGGTGCGATTCTGGTACTCCGCCATCGATTCGGTGCTGTCGGTCGCTCCCGACAGGTCGGCGGTCAACTCCTCGATCATCCTGGTCAAGGGCATCGGCCTGCTGGCCGGCCTGGTCCTGCTGGGCTACGCCGTTTACGTCCTCGTGCGTACCGTCGCCGACCTGGCGGCACCGCGAGCCGTGACCGGCGAGGTGGTCTGGACCCAGGAGTGGCGCGACGCGCAGAACAACAGGCCGGCGCTGGACTATCTGGCCATCGACGACGCTTCCGGCGATTCCACTCGGGCCTGGGCGCTGCCCCGGCCGCTGAACACCGGTTTTGGCGACGGTGACATCGTTACCGCGACGGTCCGCCGCTGGTCCCGGAGGGTGGTGTCGGTCACGCTCCAGTCGCAAGGCGCGGCGTCGCGGCTGGCCCAGGCTGACGTGGGCACCGCCTCGGCGAACACCGAGAGCCTTATCGCCGAGGCGATGGGCCTTCCGGCGCAGCGGTCCGGTGCCAACGCGGCCGGCAATCGCGGCGCCGGTGCGCTGACCGGATTGCTCGGCGGCGTGATCGGGTCGCTGACACCGATCGGGCCGCTGGTCACCGCCGAGGAGGCGACGGCCGCCATCGGGGCACCGGTGACCGTGCGGGCACGCGATGCCGGGGGCTCGGCGTCGCTGCCGGTGGAGACGACCGAGTACACGACGGCCGACGGCGCCCTGGCACTGACCGTGGTACGCAGCACCGGAGTGGTCGCGAAGATGGCCATGCGCAGCCGCGGCCGTGGTGAGCCGGTCGCGGGCCTCGGCGACGAGGCGGTGGGCGGTCCCGGATGGCTCGCGGTACGCCGCGGCAACGAGGTATGCCTGCTGCACACCGGTGCCGCCGCCGCGACACTGCCGCCGCAACGGCTGCTCGCGCTGGCACATACGGCCGCCGGCCGGCTTCCGGTAGCCGCAGGCGGATCCAGCTGATTGGATCCATCTCCCGCCAGAAGGGCTACCCGCCACCGTGGCTGATTCCGGCATCAGCCGAACTCGAAGGGGAAATCCAGGCGTCATCGAGTCGAAACTCTTGACCAGTCGGTGTATAACGGCGCCATGGCGCAGAAGATTTGTATCGTCGGCACCGGGTATGTGGGCCTTACCACCGGTGTCTGTCTCGCATTCCTCGGACACCAGGTCACCTGCGTAGATACCGATCAGGCGAAGATCTCCGCGCTGCACTCCGGCGACGTTCCGATCTACGAGCCGCACCTCGCCGAGTTGATCGATCTGGCCGCTGACAACCTGCGCTTCACCACCTCGTACGCCGACGGGGTAGCCGGCGCCGACGTGGTTTTCATCGCCGTCGGCACGCCGTCGGCCGCCGACGGCAGCCCGGACCTGCGGTACGTGCGAGCGGCCGCCCAGAGCATCGGCGAATCGCTCGGTGACACCTTCACCGTCATCGTGAACAAGTCGACGGTGCCGATCGGCAGCGGCAACTGGGTGGGCGCGATCGTGCGGGACGCGTACGAGAGCACCCATGACGGCGCCCGGGGCAACTTCCAGCTCGCCTCGAATCCGGAGTTCCTGCGCGAGGGCACGGCCATCGGCGACACCCTGTACGCCGATCGCGTCGTGGTCGGCTCCGACGACCCGCGCGCGCTCGATGTTCTGTCCACCCTGTACCGGCCGATCCTGGACCAGACGTTCACCCCTCCGGCCTTCCTGCCTCGCCCGGAGGATTTCGGAGTCGTACCGCTGGTCTCCACCGACCTGGCATCGGCCGAGCTGATCAAATACGCGGCGAACTCGTTCCTGGCACTGAAAATCAGCTACATCAACGAGATCGCTCAACTGGCCGAGCGGGTCGGTGCCGACATCACCCAGGTCGCGCTCGGCACCGGCCTGGACACCCGGATCGGTACCCGGTTCTTCGGCGCCGGGATCGGCTGGGGCGGCTCGTGTTTCGGCAAGGACACCGCGGCGCTGCTGTCCACCGCGCGCGAGTACAAGCTGGACCTGCCGATCGTCGCGGCGGCGCGCGACATCAATCAGATGCAGCGCGAGCTGGTGGTGGAGAAGTTGCTCCACGAGCTGCGCATCATCAAGGGCCGCACCATCGGCATTCTCGGTCTCGCCTTCAAGCCGGACACCGATGACCTGCGCGACTCCCCCGCCGTTGACATCGCCCAGCGGCTGGTCAGCCGCGGCGCGCGGGTCCGCCTGCACGATCCGGTCGCCATGGCCCGGCTCGCGAACGAATACCCGGAACTCGCCGCGTATCTGCGCGACGATCCGGCCGCCGTGTTCGCCGACGCTGATGCGGTGGTGCTCGCCACCGAGTGGACCCACTACCGCCAGTTGGACTGGAAGGCGCTGGCTCCGACCATGCGCACGCCACTGCTGCTGGATGGCCGGCACGCCCTGGACCGGCACCGGCTGACCGCGGCCGGCTTCCGCTACGTCGCGATCGCGGCCTGGAACCCGACGCGCTGACCCTCTTGTGGATCTTGTTCGATGGAGACCCCCTGGCCACCTAAGCGACCAAGATCCACCAGGCGGCTCCACGACACCGGGTGTCCAGCGGTGGCCAGGCGCCCTGCCGGCCGCCCCAGGTCGCAGCGCAGCGCATCCTCGGATCCTCGTGGGCGAGCGACCTGGACATGATGGATCGTTACCACCCCCGCAAAGTTACTGATGAATTTCTTTGTAACGGCAACCATCCGGCGTGCGTGCCGCGTCTCATAGATAGCGGGCTGGATACCGACGGGCGGGGGCGGCACGGGGGCGCCTCCGTCGCGTACACACCAGCCCGGCCCCGCTTGAGGGCATCAGCGGGCGGGCGGATCGGGTATCGCCACAACCTGGTCCGCCCGGCCCCGGCACCCGCCAGGGCCGCAACGACAGGCCCACGGCCGCAATCATCACCACCCGCCGTTCATCGGGCGCCGATCCGGGGTACGTATATGGTCATGCGGTCTTGCCTTGAAAGCAAGACGGACGTACGGTTTGGTTGAGCTGATGGGCAGCCCTGACGCGAACCGCGCGGGCCGCTGCGAGAGACTGCACAAGCGGTGACCAACGGGTTAAAGCCGTGACCGGTGTGACAAAAGGAGAGAGACGTGGCGAGCCTCGACACCTTCGGTGCGAAGAGCCAGCTGAGCGTCGGTGACGCGAGCTATGAGATTTACCGGATCGACAAGGTAGCCGGCTACGAACGGCTCCCGTACAGCCTGAAGATCCTCCTGGAGAACCTGCTGCGGACCGAGGACGGCGCGAACGTTACCGCCGACCACATCCGCGCCGCTTGGCGGGTGGGACGCCGGTGCCGATCCGAGCGTCGAGATCCAGTTCACGCCGGCACGCGTTCTGATGCAGGACTTCACCGGCGTGCCCTGCATCGTCGACCTGGCCACCATGCGAGAGGCGATCCAGGACCTCGGCGGCGGCCCGGCCAAGGTGAACCCGCTGGCCCCGGCCGAACTGGTCATCGATCACTCGGTGATCGCCGACGTGTTCGGCCGCCCGGACGCCTTCGAGCGCAACGTCGAATTCGAGTACGGCCGCAACAAGGAGCGCTACCAGTTCCTCCGCTGGGGCCAGACCGCGTTCAACGAGTTCAAGGTCGTCCCGCCCGGCACCGGAATCGTGCACCAGGTCAACATCGAGCACCTGGCTCGCGTGGTGATGCCGCGCGACGGCATCGCGTACCCGGACACCGTGGTCGGCACCGATTCGCACACGACCATGGTCAACGGTCTGGGCGTGCTGGGCTGGGGTGTCGGCGGCATCGAGGCCGAGGCGGCGATGCTCGGCCAGCCGGTGTCGATGCTCATCCCCCGCGTCGTCGGCTTCAAGCTCACCGGAGCGCTGCCCGACGGTGCCACCGCGACCGACCTGGTGCTGACCATCACCCAGCTGCTGCGCAAGCACGGTGTGGTCGGCAAGTTCGTCGAGTTCTACGGCGCCGGCGTCACCGCCGTACCGCTGGCGAACCGGGCCACCATCGGGAACATGAGCCCTGAGTTCGGTTCCACCTGCGCGATCTTCCCGATCGACGAGGAGACGGTCCGGTACCTGAAGCTCACCGGGCGGCCGGCCGAGCAGATCGCCCTGGTCGAGGCGTACGCGAAGGCGCAGGGCCTCTGGCACGATCCGGGCCACGAGACGGCCTACTCGGAGTACCTGGAGCTGGACCTGTCCACCGTGGTGCCGAGCATCGCCGGCCCGAAGCGGCCGCAGGACCGGGTCGCGCTGTCCGAGGCGAAGGCCGGTTTCCGGCACGTACTGCCGGACTACGTCGCCGAGGACGGCGTCGACGAGTCAGGCGAGGAGAGCTTCCCGGCGTCGGACGCCCCGGCGTCCAACTCGCGCGCCAACGGGGGCCGGGCGCACGCTCCGACTCCGGTGCGGGCACCCGACGGAACCGAGTACGAGCTGGACCACGGCCACGTCGTCATCGCCTCGATCACGTCGTGCACCAACACCTCCAACCCGCAGGTGATGATCGGCGCTGCCCTGCTGGCCCGCAACGCCGTCGAGAAGGGGCTGGCCTCGAAGCCGTGGGTGAAGACCACGCTGGCCCCCGGCTCCAAGGTGGTCATGGACTACTACGAGAAGGCCGGCCTGGTTCCCTACCTGGACAAGCTCGGCTTCAACCTGGTCGGCTACGGCTGCACCACCTGCATCGGTAACTCGGGCCCGCTGCCCGAGGAGGTGTCGGCCGCGGTCAACGAGTCCGACCTCGCCGTGGTCTCGGTGCTGTCCGGCAACCGCAACTTCGAGGGCCGGATCAACCCGGACATCAAGATGAACTACCTGGCCTCGCCGCCGCTGGTGGTCGCCTACGCCATCGCCGGCTCGATGGACATGGACCTGACCACGGAGCCGCTCGGAACCGACCGGGACGGCAACCCGGTGATGCTCGCCGACATCTGGCCCTCGCCGCGCGACGTGCAGGACGTCATCGACCAGGCCGTGTCCGCCGACGCCTTCGCCGAGCGGTACGCCGAGGTGTTCGCCGGCGACGAACGCTGGCAGTCCCTGCCCACGCCGACCGGCCAGGTCTTCGAGTGGGACGCCGATTCGACGTACGTGCGCAAGCCGCCGTACTTCGAGGGCATGCAGGCCCAGCCGGCTCCGGTGACCGACATCGACGGTGCCCGGGTGCTCGCCAAGCTCGGCGACTCGGTCACCACCGACCACATCTCGCCGGCCGGTTCCATCAAGGCCGACTCGCCGGCCGGCAAGTATCTGGCCGCGAACGGCGTGGGCAAGAAGGACTTCAACTCGTACGGGTCGCGGCGCGGCAACCACGAGGTGATGATCCGGGGCACGTTCGCCAACATCCGGCTCCGCAACCAACTGGTGCCGGGCGTCGAGGGCGGCTACACGGTCGACTTCACCACCGGCGGGCAGGCCACCATCTACGACGCCGCTCAGTCGTACGCCGCGGCCGGCACGCCGCTGGTGATCCTGGCCGGCAAGGAGTACGGCTCCGGCTCGTCCCGGGACTGGGCCGCCAAGGGCACCGTACTGCTGGGCGTGCGGGCGGTCATCGCGGAGAGTTACGAACGCATCCACCGGTCCAACCTGATCGGCATGGGTGTGCTTCCGTTGCAGTTCCCGGCCGGCGAGACCGCCGACTCGCTCGGGCTCACCGGCCGCGAGACGTTCACCATCACCGGCATCGACGCCCTCAACGGCGGCTCGACGCCACGGACGGTGCACGTGAAGGCGGATGACATCGAGTTCGACGCGGTGGTCCGGATCGACACGCCCGGAGAAGCGGACTACTACCGCCACGGCGGCATCCTGCAGTACGTCCTGCGCAGGATGATGGACAGCTGACCGATCCCGGACCGATCGGAATGGCGGGCGTCCTCCTCCCGGGGGGCGCCCGCCTGCTCCTGGGAGACTGAACACCATGGTGGAGCCCGACCAGCCGCGGGTGCTTGACCGGCGTACGACCGAGCGCGGCGAACTGGTCCTACGGCGGCGTGGCGATCGGTTCGAGATCATCAGTAACGGCGTGTTCCTGATGGACACCAGCGATGGCACCTCGGAACGCCTGCTGATCTCGGCGGCCGCCGACCGCGCCCGGGCGACCGCGCCGGTGCTGCTGATCGGTGGGCTCGGCGTGGGCTTCTCGCTCAACCACGCGGTACGGGCGACCGCCGCCGCCGCGATCGACGTGGTCGAGATCGAGCCGGTCATCGTCGGCTGGCATCGCACGCATCTACGGCCGCTGACCGCCGACGCGCTCGCCGACCCCCGGGTTCGCGTCATCGAGGCCGACCTCGCCGACTGGCTGCGCGCCGCCGACCGCTCGTACGACGCCATCTGCCTGGATACCGACAACGGGCCGAACTGGCTGGTGTTCGATGACAACGCGAGCCTGTACACCGATGCCGGGCTGGAAATCATCCATAGCCGCCTGCGTCCGGGCGGCGTGGTCGCGGTGTGGAGCGCGGCCCCGGATCCGGCCTTCGAGGAACGGATGCGCGGGCGATTCAATGACGTCGACGTGCTGACCTCGCCGGTACGGCGGGGCGAGCCGGACGTCGTCTACATCGGAGCGCGGTGAGACGGGCCGGTTCGGCGAACCGTGGCCCCCACTCCATGATCATGGAGCGGGGGCGGGGCGATCACCGGATACCGGCCTCGGCGACCAGCTCAATGGCCAGGTCGTCGCCGCTGACGTCCAGGCCTCGCGACCGGAACCAGGTGGCGACGTTACGCGCGTCCCGGGCCAGGAACTCCCGTCCCTGCGGGTTGGCCACCACGTCCACGATCTGTGGCAGGTCGATCAGCACCAGGCGACCCTCGTGCACCAGGATGTTGTAGGCCGACAGGTCTCCGTGTGCCAGGCCGGCCCGGGCCAGCAGGGAGGTTGCCGCCACCAGCTGCTCCCACAGGTCGGCGACCTCGGCGCCGGACGCCCGCAACTGCGCCAGCCTCGGCGCCGCCTGCTGGGTGTCCGGATCACCGATGAACTCCTGAAGGACCTCGGTGCCGATGATCTGCACCGGATACGGCACTGGCACGCCCAGCTGATAGAGGCGGCAGAGCGCGTCGAACTCGGCACGGGCCCACTGACCCGCGATCATCTGCATGCCGACGCTGGTCCGCTTGGCCATCGCCCGGTTGTCCCGGGACTCACGGACCCGGCGCCCTTCGAGATAGCCGGCATCGCGGTGGAACAGCCGCTTCTGTGAGCTCCGGTACCGCTTGGCGGCCAGCAGGCAGCCCGGCTCGGAGTTCGGCACCGCGCGCTCGATCAGGAAGACGTCGGCCTCCTTGCCGGTCTTCAGGATGCCGAGTTCGGTATCCCTGGCGGCCAGCTCGGTCACCAGCCATTCCGGGTACGGCTGCGGGCCACGCTCGCCGGCCGCCGGCTGGTCCCAGGTCGACCAGCGATCGGCTCCGCCGAGTTCGGCGAGGTCCCAGGTATCGACCTCGGGCTCAACCCGCTCGCGGCCGAAGCGCTTCTGGAAGGTTGGATCGTCGTCGTCAAAGCGGCGGCGCCTGGCTACCGGGCGCCCGCCATCGAAATCACGCAACGCGAAAGTCCCTTGTTCGGAGTGGAATCAGACGAGATACGAGCTGCGGCAAAGACAGCCATCGTGTCGGCCCTCCTTCCATCTCCCCGCCGATCGCTTCCGATCGGCGCCAAGGGTCGCGGCGGCTACGCGAGTGCCGGGTGACACGCGAGCGGCGGACGTCGCGCGCACAGACTAGCGGGCGGGCGCGCGTAGGGGTCAAGCGATTTAAATGCCGCCGTCCAGCACGGCGTACAGCGCCTCGATCGCCGAGTCGACGCTGACCGTCGGCCCGTACCGGCTCTCCGTCCACCGGCGGCCCCGCCGCAGCCAGGCGGTCCGCAGGCCGACCCGCGCGCCACCGGCGATGTCCGCCTCCGGGGTATCGCCGATCATCCAGCCGCCCCGCAACGGTTGCCGGGCCCGGTGCGACGCGATCTCGAAAATCTGCGGATCCGGCTTGCGTACCCCCACCTCATCCGAGATCACCCAGTCCGCGATGTACCGGTCCAGGCCGGTCATCCGGATCTTGGCCTCCTGCTGATGCGTCGCGCCGTTGGTGACCACGACCGGGACCCAGCCGGCGCCGCCCGCGATGTGCAGGGCACACGCCACCAGCGGGTCAAGCCGCATGTTCGTCACCACGCCGGCCCGCGCCGCCTCGACCAGATCTGCCTCCGGAACGGTCAAGCCATACCGCCGCTTGATCGCCTCGGCCACCTCCAAACGGGGGGTGTGACCGTCGTCGTCGACCTTGAGAATCCACTCGAGATCATCCGCCGGAGCGTTCACGGTGGCCAGGAACCGCCGCGCCCACGCTCGGTAGGCGCTGATCCGGTCCAGCAGCGTGTTATCGAGATCGACGAGCAACAGCGGCACGCGGGCACATTACGTGACGGAGGCCACCGGCGACTAGCCCATGGCGGTGACGGGTGCGACGGACGCGTACCAGCGTGACGAACCGCGACAGACTCGTTACCGCAGGTTGGCCCCGTCCGGCGGTGCCTCCGTCCGGCCCCGGTGCCGCCGGCCCTCGCCGCGTCCCTCGTCCGCTCGACGGTCGCGCGTACGGGGCGTCGTGACCGTCACGCCTGCACGAACCTGCGCCCGCCCAGGTGCGCCCGCCGGTCGGCGAGCATGGAGTGATCGGCTCGGGTAGCCGCCAGGGCATTCCTGGACAGTTCGGCCACTACCACGCATTCGCCCGCGTCGGCGGCCTGGCCAAGCGCCCGCCCCTCCGGATCGTAGATCGCGGCGCCTCCGTTGAACTCGTACGGAGTCTCGCCCCCGACGGCGTTGGCGAACGCCACGTACATCGTGTTGTCCAGTGCCCGGGCCGGGTAGTAGACGTCGCGCCGGTGCTCGGAGCCGACCACGTACCCGCTGGGGATCAGGTACCCGTCGGCACCGGCGGCCGCGGCCGCCCGGCCATGCTCCGGGAAGCAGCCGTCGTAGCAGATGCCCAGCCCGAACCTCCAGCCGTCGACGGTTATGGTGGCGCCGTCGGCTCCGGCGGCGAACAGCGAGTTCTCGTCCGGTCCCCACAACTGCTGCTTGTCGTAGGCGGCGGTGACTCGCCCAAGCCGGTCGACGACCAGCGAAGAACAGGTACGGCGCCCGTCGCCGTGCCGTACCGCCGCCCCGACCACGATCACGATTCCGCGGTCGCGAGCGACCTCGCGCAAGGGGTCCAAGCGCTCGTCGTCGACCACCCGATCGGCGTCGGCGGCGACGTCCGTGGCCGGATCCACGGCGAGAGTGGGCGGGTGGTACGCGGGCAGGAACAGCTCCGGCAGTACCGCGATCCGGGCGCCCTGGTCGGCTGCGGCGCCGGACAGCCGGGCGCCGATCTTGGCGTTGCCGGCCACGTCACCGGGCACCGGTTCGGCCTGGATGGCCGCCACGATCAGGGTCTCAGGGGGCTCCGACTCGTACGCCGGCCAGGTCTTCATGACGCCCATCCTCGCATCAGATCCTGCCGTACGGGACCGCCACGCGATGCTCGAGCAGCCCGGCGACCTCCGCGATGAACGCGTCGGTCAGCGGCCACCAGCCCCAGAACTCGAAACCGAGGCAGCCGAGTCCCCACGGCGGGTCCCAGTTCCAGTCGTTGAGGCCGCACCACCGCCCGCATGCTGAGCAGCGACGGATCCCGGTGCCACCGGCATGCCAGTCGCTGACCGACGGCTCCACCTCGTCCCATGGCTGATCGGCGCCGCAGTCGGGGCACCCGACCGTGATCTCCATCGAGTGGAACACCCGGCGTTCAGTGATCACGTTCAACCCATGCGGCCGGGTGCCGAGGATCGTGGTAGGTCTGCTGCGTGCGCATGACGAGCCGGGTTGGCAGCGCGGATCACCAGTGCGGCCGGCACCCGGTCGTTCCGGTCGAGTGATCTGGTTCTCGATCAGCCAAGTCACCACACGATCGGCGAGCGCCGGCGCTTCGTCCTGGGTCGCCTCGAGATCGACGATCGTTTAATAGTTCGTACTCATGCACGGACCGTAGTGCTTGTTCCTGAACTGCGTGGCTGGAGTGCGGCGGGCCCACAGGGCCTCCGGCGGCGTTGTCGGCGCGAGCGCATACATCACCGGTATACACCCCCTGGCCGGCGGCGCACTGGGCGCCGCCTCAGCCTCTGCCGACAGCTCAGGAACAGTACGTGGGGCCGCCGGAGCACATGATCAACCGGCCGCCGGTTTATTCAAGCCGTACGTACGGCTTATGATCACAGGGTGCCCAGGGTGAGCCCGCGCCAGCTCGAGGCGCGCCGCCAGGAAATCCTGGACGGCGCGCGGGCCTGCTTTGCCCGCTACGGCTACGAGGGTGCCACGGTGCGGCTCCTGGAGAAAGAGACCGGGCTGTCCCGCGGCGCCATCTTCCACCACTTCAAGGACAAGGAAGCGCTGTTCATCGCGGTCGCGACCGACGACGCCAACGCGATGGTCACGACGGTAGCGAAGAACGGTCTGGTCCAGGTGATGCGGGACCTGCTCGCCGGGGGCGGCAACGCCGACACCATCGGGTGGCTCGGCAGCCAGCTCGAAGTGTCGCGGCGGCTGCGCACCGATCCCGACTTCGCGTCCCGCTGGTCGGCGCCGGTGGCGGCGCTCGCGGCGGCGACCCGCGAGCGCCTTCGACGCCAACTGGACGCCGGCGCTATCCGCACCGACGTGCCGATCGAGACGCTGGCCCAGTTCCTTGAGCTGGCGTACGACGGGCTGGTGCTGCACTTGGCCACCGGGCGGCCGGCGGAGAACCTGGAACCGGTGCTGGACCTCGTCGAGGCCGCCGTCCGCAAGGCGTAGCGGCTACGCGCCCGCTTCCATGAGAGCCGGGTGGCCCGGATCCTCCATCCGGACCACCACCCCGGCGAACGTGGACGGCATCACCTCGTCGCGGTACCGGGTGTACGCCGGAAGGGTCCACCGCTGCTCGTCCGGGGTCCGGCGGGCCAGCGCCGCGTCGGACGCCTCCAGGTGAACCTCCAGCTCGAACGGCAGGCCGCCGCCGAGCAGGAACTGGCCGCTGACCAGGATCACGGCGTCGGCGGGCACGTCCACATAAGCGGCCCGGGCGGAACGGTCGACGTCGGTGCGCCACAGCGCCGGCAGCGCCCGGCCGGCCCGCGCGGCGTCGAGCACCTCGCGGCGCAGCCCTCGGATGTCCCGCCATCCGTCGTAGAACGCCTCCGGGCTGGTACGGCCGAACTCGTACCGCTGCGAGGCGGGCAGCAGGAAGTCGTCGGTCGAGACGTGCAGGGCGAACCGGCCGGCGGTGCGCAGCCGCTGGGCGATACCGGCGCCGAGATCGCCGGGACGTAGCGCAGCGGCGCCGTCGATGGCGACCCGGATCAGCCCGGCCATGCCCAGCAGGCGCTCGCTCAACTCCCCCGCCAGCACCTCCGGCGAGACCGGACGGATCCGGTACCCCGGATCGGTCATCACAGGCCGGGCGTCGCGCCACCGTCGACGGCGATCGTGGTGCCGGTCACGTAGCTGGCCGCCGGCGACAGCATGAATGCCGCGACCCGGCCGAACTCCTCGGGATCGCCGATCCGGCGCAGCGGGATGGCGGCCTCGGCCCGGGTACGGGCGGCCTCGGGGTCCCCGGTGCCGTCGTGGATCTCCTTGATCCGGTCGGTGTAGATGCTCCCGGGCAGGAGGCTCACCAGGCGTACGCCCCGCGGGCCGAACTCGCCGGCCATGTCCTTGACGACACCGGCGAGGCCCGGGCGCAGGCCATTGGAGATGCCGAGCCCGGGGATCGGTACCCGTACCGACGACGACAGCACCAGCCCGACGGAACCGCCGGGTTCCAGGCGGTTGGCCAGGGTACGGGCGAATCGGACGGCACCCAGGAACACGGTCCGGAACGAGGTCAGCCATTGCTCGTCGCTGACGCCCGCGGCGGTACCGGCCGGCGGCCCGCCGACCGAGATGAGACCACCGTCCACTTGGCCGTACGCGTCGATGGCGGCGTCGATCACCCGGGTCGGTGCGGCCGGATCGGCATTGTCGGCCGGCACGCCGATGGCACCGAGGCGCTTGGCCGCGGCGGCCACCGCCTCAGCATTCCGTGACGACAGCACCAGCCGCGCGCCCTCGGCGGCGAGGGCGGCGGCGGTTGCGTAGCCGAGACCGCGCGAGGCCCCGGTGATGACGTAGACGCGTCCAGCGAGTCCAAGGTCCATAGCGTCAAACCTAACCGGTCACCCCGTCCACCCGTTACGCCGTCCACCCGTTACGCCGTCCACCCGTTACGCCGTCGATCGGTTACGCCGTCGGCCGCCCGGCGGGACCAGCCCGATCGGGATCGCCGGGCCGATCGGGATCGCCGGCCGTGCCGGCACCGGGACGGCCGTTCAGCCGGAGTACTCGCCGTCGACCACGACCACCGGATCCGGATCGTCGACGGCTTCCACGTACGGCGTAGGCGAGTCGGCTACCGCGAACTGGGTGCGGTACAGCTCGGCATACAGCCCTCCGGCGGCAACCAGTTGCTCGTGCGTGCCGCGCTCGACGATCCGGCCGTTGTCCAGCACGAGCAGCGCGTCGGCGTCCCGTACCGTTGACAGCCGGTGAGCGATCACCAGCGCGGTACGCCCGGCCAGCGCCACCGACAGGGCCCGCTGAACCGCCGCCTCGGACTCGGAGTCCAGATGAGCGGTCGCCTCGTCGAGGATGACGATGCTCGGCGCCTTCAACAGCAGCCGGGCGATCGCGATGCGCTGCTTCTCCCCGCCGGAGAACCGGTACCCGCGCTCCCCCACCACCGTTTCCAGGCCCTCCGGCAGGCTTCGGACCAGCTCACCGATCTGGGCCCCGTCGAGCGCCGCCCAGATCTCGTCATCGGTGGCGCCTGGCTGGGCGTAACGCAGATTCTCCGCGATCGACTCGTGGAACAGGTGCGAGTCCTGGGTGACCACGCCGACGGTGTCACGCAGCGACGACAGAGTCGCGTCCCGGACGTCGACACCGCCGACCTTCACCGATCCGGAGGTGACGTCATAGACACGGGAGACCAGCATCGACGTGGTCGACTTGCCCGCACCGGACGGTCCGACCAGGGCCACCATCTGACCCGGCTTGACGTCGAACGAGATGCCCCGCAGCACCGGCTCGCTCACCGTCCGGTCGAGGGTCGCCACGTCCTCAAGGGACGCCAGCGACACCTCGGAGGCGCTCGGGTAGCGGAAGGTGACGTCGTCGAACGTGATATCGCCGGCACCGGCAGGGATAGCGACCGGATCCGGTTTCTCGTCGATCGCCGGTGGCAGGTCGAGCACCTCGAAGACGCGCTCGAAGGAGACCAGCGCGCTCATCACGTCGACCCGGACGTTCGACAGCGACGTCAGTGGCCCGTACAGGCGGGTCAGCAGCAGCGCCAGGGTCACCACGGTTCCGGCGGTGATGCCACCACGCCCGGTGACCGCGAGCCAGCCGCCGAGGCCATATGTCAAGGCTTGCGCGAGCGATGCCACCAGCAGCATCGACACGAAGAACGTCCGGCTGTACATGGCTTGCTGCACACCGATGTCGCGGACCCGGGCGGCGCGGCGCGAGAACCGGTCGGCCTCATCGTCGGGCCGGCCGAACAGCTTGACCAGCAGAGCGCCGGCCACTCCGAACCGCTCCGTCATGGTCGCGTTCATTTTCGCGTCAAGCTGGTACGACTCCCGGGTGATCGCCGCCAGCCTCCGGCCGACGCGCCGCGCCGGCAGCACGAACACCGGAAGCATCACCAGCGACAGCGCGGTGATCTGCCAGGACAGCGAGAACATCACGGCGGCGGTGAGCACCAGCTGGATCACGTTCGACACCACGCCGGACAGCGTCGACGTGAACGCCTGCTGCGCTCCCAGGACATCGTTGTTCAGCCGGCTGACCAGCGCGCCGGTCTGCGTGCGGGTGAAGAACTGCAACGGCATCCGCTGCACGTGGTCGTAGACCTTGGTACGCAGCTGGTAGATGCACCCCTCGCCGATGCGAGCCGAATACCACCGCTGGGCCAGGGACAGCAACGCGTCGGCGATGGCCAGACCGGCGATGAACAGCGCGATCCGGATCACGTCGCGCCCGGCCTGCGAACCGCCCCGGTTGATGACGTTGATCACGTCGCCGGCCAGGATCGGGGTCAGCACGCCGATGACCGCGTCGACGATCACCGTCAACAAGAAGACGATGATGTCCCGTCGGAACGGCCGGGCAAACGCCAGCACCCGCCGGGCCGTACCCCGATTGACCTTCTTGCCACGCAGCTCGTCCCCGCGCCGGATCGAGCGCAGCATCCCCCAGCTGTTGGCACCATGTCCCGCCATGGCCCCAGTCTTATCAAGTGGGTCCGACGAGGCCCAAACGGGCACCGACCGGACCGCTAATCGCCAAGACCGGCCAGACCCCGCAGACGCCGCACCTGCGCCTCCCGCTCGGCCCGCAGCTGGGCCTCCGGATCCCGCTCGGCCGCGCCGCGTAGCAGCGCCTTGATCTCGACGACGGCGTCCCGGGCTCCGGCCAGGACCGCGGCGGCCAGGTCCGCCACCGCCTGCTCAAGCTGATCAACGGGCACGACCACGTTCGCCAAGCCGATCGCGTACGCCTCATCGGCACCGACCCGCCGCCCGGTGGTGCAGATTTCCACCGCTCGCGCATAGCCCACCAGGTCCAGAAGCGGCCGGGTGCCGCCCAGATCGGGCACCAGGCCGAGACTGACCTCGGCCATCGTGAACTTTGCGTCAGCGGTGACCACCCGCATGTCACATGCCAGCGCCAGTTGGAAACCGGCACCGATCGCATGGCCCTGGACCGCCGCGATGCTGATCACATCGGGGCGGCCGAGCCACGTGAACGCCGACTGATACCCGGCTATCTCCTCCGCCGCCGCGGCCGGCTCCATACCGGCCAGGCCGGCAAACCCGCCGTTCGCTACGGCCAGGTCAATGCCGGCGGAGAAGGCACGACCTTCACCACGCACCACAACAACTCGCACGTCCCCGGGCAGTTCATGCCCGATTTCGCGCAGTGCTGCCCACATCGAGGGGGTCTGCGCATTAAGGACGTCGGGCCGGCACAGCGTGATCGTTGCGACCGGCCCGTCACGTTCCCACCGGATCCCGGACTCAGACGCGGTCATCGGCCGCTACCCGATTGATGATCGTCAAGATCACGGTGTGTCACGTTGACCTTGAAAACTCAGGCCGCCTTCTTGCGGCGCCGGGCACCACCGCGCTGCCGCAGGGCCACGCCCGACTCGGTCAGAACCCGATGGACAAATCCATATGAACGACCTGTCGACGAGGCAAGAGCGCGAATGCTTTCCCCGTTTGAATACCGCTTGACCAGATCCTTGGCCAGGTTCTGGCGTTCCGTACCGACGATCCGGCGACCCTTCTCGGTGCTGGCGGCGGTGGTTCCAGTGGCTGCCATAGTGGAGTCCTCACATCACATTGAGTGGTGTTGGCGGTCTCATCAATTAGACCTCGCCGAACGATCATGCGCAACGATCATGCGTGAGATGTCATGGGTAAACGAGCCGTCACGCGCGCTTTTGTCGGCTACCCGATACCGTGTTGCCCCGTGGACACCGTCGTCGCCGCAGCACCCGCGCGTCAGGCCTCGGCGCGCGAGCGCGCTGACTTGCTGACCTGGCTGGCGCTGGCCGGCGCCGGCCTCGGGCTGACCGCGGTCGCGGTGGCCGGTGGAGCCCGGCTGGGCACCGCCAGCGCACCGTTCCTCGGCCGCTACCGCCTGGAAGTCAGCCCATTCTCGCTGCTCGCGCCGGCGGTCGCCGCCGCCGTTCTGGGCGCCTGGGCGCTGGGCTGGTTCGACCGGCGCCGCTGGCCGTCGTTCCTGCTGATGTCGTACGCGTCCGCATTCACCTGGGCGATCGCCCTGGCACTGGTGGATGGCACCGCCGGGCTGACCCGGTCGCTGCTCGACCAGTCCAACTACGCGCCGGACGTGGCCGCCGTCGGCGACGATCCGCTGCGCTACATCCGCACGTTCACCCAGGACGTGCAGGCTCACTCGCTGGCCGCCCGGGGCCACCCGCCCGGCTCGGTGCTGCTGCTCTGGTCCCTGGAGAAGCTCGGCGTGCAGGATCAGCTCACCCTCGCGGTGCTGGTCACGGCGCTGGCGGTCGCCACCGTGCCGCTGGTGCTCTACACGGTCAAGGACGTCTGTGGCGAGGCCACCGCCCGCCGGTACATGCCGGTGCTGGCGCTGGCGCCGTACGCCATCTGGATCGCCGTCAGCATGGACGCCGTGGTGGCCGCGTTCGGCGCCGCCATGATCGCCGCCGGCGTCTACGCGAGCGCTCATCGGCGGCATGGCTGGCCCTCGGCATCCTGGTCCGTGGTGGCCGGGCTGCTGGTCGGCCTGGGCGCCATGTTCTCCTACGGCGTGGCCTGGCTGGGGCTTTCGATCGTGTTTCTCTACTTCGCCCGGCGCCGGCCGTTCCTGAACATCGGTACCGGAATCGGCGCGCTGGTCCCCCTGGTGCTCGCCAATCACCTGGGCTTCGGCTGGCTGGACGGGGTGATCGCGGCCAACTCCGACTTCGCCGCCCGAGTCGAACCGTTCCGCTCGGCGCCGTGGTGGGCGGTACTCAGCATCATCGCGCTGCTCATCGCCACCGGCCCGGCGATCGTGGCCAGCGCCCGCAAGATCCGGAACACCCCGGCCTGGCCGTTTCTGGTCGGATCCGCGCTGGCGGTGCTGTTCTCGATCCTCGCCGGGCTGGCCCGGGGCGGCGTCGAAGCGGCGTGGCTGCCGTTCTTCCCGTGGCTCACGGTGGCCGCCGTGGCACCGGCCCAGCCGGGCGGCGAGCCGCCGTCGATGCCGTGGATGCTTGTCACCGGAGGCGTGATCACGGCACTGGTGATCGAGGCGGTGCTTGCCACTCCCTGGTAGTGCTCGCGCAGCCCGAGCCGGCTCGGCCCGCCCGCCCGCATTCCATGATCAAGTGCACAATCTTGAGCACCTGACGCACCATAGCGACGTCAGGTGCACTGGATCTTGCACTCGATGCGGCCCGATCACGCCAGCTCGACAAGCTCCAGCAAGTCGTCGCTCCACGCGTCCTCCACCCCGTCCGGCAACAGGATGGCCCGGTCCGGCTTGAGTGCCATCACCGCGCCCGGATCGTGCGTGACCAGGACGATCGCGCCCGGATACCGGGCGATCGCGTCCAGCACCTGCTCCCGGCTGACCGGATCGAGGTTGTTGGTGGGCTCGTCGAGCAGCAGCACATTCGCGCCCGAACAGACCAGCGTGGACAGGGCCAGCCGGGTCTTCTCACCACCGGACAGCACGCCCGCCGGCTTGTTCACATCGTCACCGCTGAACAGGAACGCGCCGAGGATCTTGCGAAGATCGGTATCGGTCATGTCCGGAGCGGCCGATCGCATGTGCTCCAGGATGGTGCGCTCGACGTCGAGCGTCTCATGCTCCTGCGCGTAGTAGCCGATTCGCAAGCCGTGACCGGGCACCACCTCACCGGTGTCGGGTTCCAGCACTCCGGCCAGCATCCGCAGCAACGTGGTCTTGCCCGCGCCGTTGAGGCCCAGAATGGCGACCCGCGAGCCGCGGTCGACGGCCATGTCCACGTCGACAAAGATCTCCAGCGAGCCGTAGCTCTTGGACAGGGCGGACGCGGTCAGCGGGGTCTTTCCGCACGGTGCCGGGGTCGGGAACCGTACCTTCGCCACCTTGTCGGCCACCCGCACCTCGTCGAGGCTGCTCAGCATCTTCTCGGCACGACGGGCCATGTTCTGCGCGGCCACCGTCTTGGTGGCCTTCGCCCGCATCTTGTCCGCCTGGGCCAGCAACGCGCCGGCCTTCTTCTCGGCGTTGACCCGCTCCCGATGGCGGCGCTTCTCGTCCTGCTCACGTTGCTGCTGGTAGAGCTTCCACCCGACGTTGTAGACGTCCACGACGGATCGGTTGGCATCCAGGTACCAGACCTTGTTGACAACCGCCTCCAGCAGGTTGACATCGTGGGAAATGACGACCAGCCCGCCCTTGTGGCCGGACAGGAAGCCTCGTAGCCAGGCGATCGAGTCCGCGTCGAGGTGGTTGGTCGGCTCGTCCAGCAGCAGGGTGCCGCCGCCGGTGGCGGCGGCGTCACGGAACAGGATCCGGGCCAGCTCGATCCGGCGCCGCTGGCCGCCGGAGAGGGTACCGAGGCTCTGGGACAGCACCCGGTCCGGCAGGCCGAGGTTGGCGCAGATCCGGGCCGCCTCGGCTTCGGCGGCATAGCCGCCCAGCCCGGCGAACTGGTCCTCCAGCGCGCCGTACCGGCGCAGCGTCCGGTCGTCCGGGTCGCCCGCGGCCAGCTGCGCTTCCAGGCTCTTCATGTCGGCCAGGAGCGTGTCCAGGCCACGCGCGGACAGCACCCGGTTGGCGGCGGTCACTTCAAGATCGCCGGTACGGGGATCTTGCGGCAGGTAACCGACCGGCCCGCGGGTATCGACGCTCCCGGTGTACGGCTGGCCCTCGCCGGCCAGCACCTTCAAGGTCGTGGTCTTCCCGGCGCCGTTGCGGCCGACCAGGCCGATCCGGTCGCCGGGCTGGACCCGCAGGGCGGCGTCGGACAGCAGGATCCGGGAACCGGCACGCAGTTCCAGGGCATTGGTCGTGATCATGATTGGGGGCTCGCTCGCTCTCAGAAGGCTACGTCAAGGCACACTGAGGCACCGGCCGCTTGGTCAAGCGCGGTCGGTGCGGAGCGGTCAGTCTTCGCAGAGGAGCACGCGGCAAGTATAACGACGGTGCTTCGTACCCCCGCGACTGATTTTCGGTGGCCATCGTCACGCCATCGTCATGCGCTCCGCGACGCCTGCCGGACCGGGGCAGTCCGGACCGGACCGGAACAAGCCGGGGCAGGCCGGACCGGAACAAGCCGGGGCAGGCCGGACCGGACCGGGGCGGGCCCGGCCGGGGCGGCCCCGGACGGAGGCCCGGGCACACGGGCTGTGCCCGTTACGGGTCGATCACGCGGATCCGCACCGCGCGTGCCGACGCGGCGGCGGTCTGCAGCACGGCCAAACGTGGCTCGGGCACGTCGAGGAATCGGTCGGAACGTCTGGCCACCAGGCGTTCCAGGCGCCGGTCGGCGAGGATGGCGTCCACCGCGCGCCGGTCCCCGCCGGTGACCACGCAGCTCAACTCGGGCAGGCGGGGCAGCAGAACTCGTACCGCGATATCGGCGGCGTCGCCGGCGGCCGCCTTGGCCTGGTTCTCCCGCCGTCGGGCGAACCGCTGCTGTGACCACCCGCCCGCCGCGGTCCGGCTCTGTACGTAGCTGGTGTCGACCTTGTGCACTTCGAGAGCGTCGCCGAAGGCGACGCCGACGGCGACCGCGGCCCGCCGGGCGAGCAGCAGGCCGATCCGCCGGGGCCGGTTGGCCGCGGCGATGAACGCGTCGATGTCCAGTGTGTCCACAGCGCCCGGAGGGGCGTGCAGCTCGGCAACGGCGTCATCGAAAGCACGCACCACGACCGCACCCCGGACCGCTGTGGTCGCGAAGTCACCGTGCCGCGCCCGGAAGCCGTCCAGCCACCGCTCCAGCCGCTGCGGCGCCACGTCGACCCAGCGCCCACCGCCGGCCGCCGGGCGCGTCATCGGCGCATCCGTCGCGCGTACCCGATGATGTGCCCCATGATTTGATTGTGCCGAATCCCCCGACCACCCCGCTGGCCGCCATCGTGATGGACCGCCTGGTGCGGACCTACCGGGCGGCGGGCGATCCCCAGCGCGCCGCCGGAATGCGCGCCTACATGCGCGACCAGTTCGACTTTCTGGGCCTGCCGGCGCCGAGGCAACTGGCGCTCAACCGCGAGATCCTGGCCGGACTCGGTCGACCCGGCGCAGATGACCTGCGGGCAACCGCTCTGGCCTGCTGGGCGCTGCCGGAACGGGAATTCCAGTACTTCGCCCAGAAGTGGTTACGGCGCCATGCGAAGGCGCTACCGTCCGGCTTTCTTGGCACGGCCCGGACGCTGCTGACCACCAAATCGTGGTGGGACACCGTCGATGAGATCGCCACGCACGTCGTCGGACCGCTGGTACTCGCCGATCCGGCACTGGTGTCAGCGATCGACGGATGGGCACGCGACGACAACATCTGGCTGGTCCGCGCCGCCATCCTGCAGCAGAACCGGTACCGAGAGGCGACCGACCCGGATCGGCTGTTCCGGTACTGCGCCGACCAGGCCGGGCATCCGGACTTCTTCGTACGCAAGGCGATCGGCTGGGCGCTGCGCGAGTACGCGAAAGCCGACCCGGACGCGGTACGAGCGTTCGTCTCCAGCCACCGCGACACCCTCTCCGGCCTGTCCCAGCGGGAGGCGCTGCGCAGCGTGCGGTGACCGGGATTGCCGGCCCCATGGTCGGGCTCCATATTCCGGCTGATGCGCTCTGGGCCTGACGGCGCCTAATGTGCACACGTGACCGGACGCGATTGGCAGGCGTGGCACGCCGACTACGACGATCCGCGCTCAGCCCTGTCGCAGCGCCTTGAGACGGTCAGAGGGCAGCTTCGCGCCGGGCTCGACGACGCCCCGCCCGGGCCGATCCGGCTCATCAGCATGTGCGCCGGCCAGGGCCGTGATGTGATCCCGGTGCTCACCGACCATCCCCGGCGCCAGGAGGTGGCGGCCCGGCTGGTCGAACTCGACGCGGGCAACGCGAGCATCGCACGCGCCGCGGCGAGCGCGGCCCGGCTGGACGGCGTGGACGTGGTCACCGGCGACGCGGCCCTGATCTACAACTACGACGGGTACCTGCCCGCGCAGATCGTGCTGATGTGCGGAGTCTTCGGCAACATCAGCGACCCCGACATCATCCGGACCGTGGGGTACGCCGGCGCCCTGACCGCGTCGGGCGGCATCGTCATCTGGACCCGCCACCGGCGCCCACCCGACCGGGTGCCGAGCATCTCGAACTGGTTCAACGAGGCCGGCTTCGAGACCGTGTGGTCCTCCCCGGCCCATCTTCCGTTCGGCGTCGTGGTGCATCGATCGGCCAGGGATCCGATGCCCGCCCCGATGGGCGCCAAACTGTTCACGTTCATCCATTAGGCAAGCATCACGTTCATCCATTAGGCAAGCATTGAGCGGGGTTTGCCGGCGCCGCCCGGTATCGCCGCATGGCCGGAATCAACCGATCAGTGTCCCGACCGCCAGCACCGCGATCACCGTGCTGGACACCATGGCGGTGATGAGCTTGCCGCGCGGCCCGGATAGCGCCCCGCCGAGCGCGGACCCGCCGACCGCGAGCAGGAGTTGCCAGCTCGCCGAGGCCACGAACACGGCGACGACGAAAGCGGCACCCGAGGCCAGGTGAACGGCGCCACCGCCGGCCCTGTGGCCAAGCACCAGCGCGGTGAAGTAGACGATTGTGGCCGGGTTCAGGATGGTCAGCCCGAGCACGCCTGCGAACGCCCGGGGTCCGGAGCGCAGCTTCGACCTGGGTACCTCGCGGCCCGGATCGCGGGCATGCCGCCATGCGTGGACGGTGATCTGCACCGCCAGTCCGAGCAGCACGGCGCCGGCAACGCTGCGTAACGGAGTCGCGATCGGCCGGACCAGTCCGGCGGCCGCGGTCCCACCCACGACCGCGATCAGCGCGTACAGCCCGTCGGCGGTGGCCACGCCGAACGCGGCACCCAGTCCTACCCGCAACGACTCGCGTGCGGACAGGCTGATGATCAGCACGCCGATGGCCCCGACCGGGATCGCGACGCCGTAGCCGGCAAGCAGGCCGGAGATCAACGCATCCGTCACGAGGCGTGAGCATGCCAGGCACGAAATCCGGACGCATCCGATATTCGCCGGGCCGGCCACACGTGGATGCCGCCCGACTCCGGACGCGGCCGTGACGCGGTTGCGCAGGTCACACAAAAAGCAGTAGCCTCCTCCATTCTGATAGCTACTATCAGATTCGTAGAGACTTTCAGGACAGGAGGAAGTCCCATGAGCTTCGCGCAGCAGCGCAAGTGGTGGGCACTGGCCGCGCTCGCGCTGGTCAGCATGGTTATCGGGCTGGACCTGATGGTGCTGAACGTGGCCTTGCCGACCTTGGCCAAGGACCTCAACGCGTCAACCAGCGACCTGCAGTGGATCGCTAACGCGTACAGCCTGGTGATGGCGGCGTTGCTGCTACCCGCCGGCGTGGCCGGTGATCGCTACGGGCGCAAGAAGGCCCTGGTCAGCGCTCTCGTGATCTTCGCTGCCGCGTCGCTGGCATGCGCGTACTGCACGGATGTCGGCCAGCTCATCGCCGCCCGTGTGGTGCTCGGCGTCGGCGCTGCCGTGCTGATGCCGCTGTCGATGAGCATGCTCACCGTTCTATTCGACGACACCGAGCGCAGCCGCGCCCTCACGATGATCATCACGGCCAATTCGATCGGGCTGCCGCTCGGGCCGATCGTCGGCGGGCTCCTGCTCGACCACTTCTGGTGGGGATCGGTCTTCCTGATCAACGTCCCGGTCATCGCCGTGGCCATCGTCGCCGCGATCGCGTTGCTCCCCGAGTCGCGCAGCGCGACGCAGCCCAGGCTGGACGTCGTCGGCGTAGCCCTGTCCAGCCTCGGGCTGGTCGCCCTGACGTACGGCGTGATCCGCATCGGCGACGCCGGCTGGTCCGACGGTGCCGCGCTGGCCTGGGCCGCGGCCGGGCTGGCAAGCTTGGCCGCGTTCGCTGGCTGGCAAACGCGGCTGCACCGGCACGGGGGTAGCCCGCTGGTCGACATCGGACTGCTGGCATCCCGCCGGTTCACCTGGGGCACCATCCTCGCCACCCTGGCGACCTTCACGATGTTCGGCGTCTTCTTCGTGATGCCGCAGTTCTTCCAGGCCGTCGACGGCACCGACGCGCTCGGCACCGGGCTGCGCCTGCTGCCGGTCATCGGTGGCCTGCTGATCGGCGCGCGAGCCGCGGACAAGCTGGTCGCGAAGACCGGCTCCGGCGTGGTGATCGCCTGCGGGTACACCGCCTTCGCCGCCGGGCTCCTGCTGGGCGCGCGCACCACCGCGGACAGCGGCTACGGCTTCGTCGCCGCCTGGTTCGCGATGGTCGGGCTCGGCATCGGCCTCGCGCTTCCGGCCGCCATGGACGGCGCGCTCGGCGCCCTGGATCGCGAGCGCAGCGGGGTCGGATCCGGCCTCATCCAAGCGGTACGCCAGGTGGGCGGCGCCATCGGGGTCGCGGTGCTCGGCACCGTGCTGAACTCGACCTACCGCGGCAGCGTCGATGTCGGCGGGTTGCCCGCATCGACCGCTGAGACCGTCAAGCGCGGCGTCACCGCCGGCGTCGCGGTCGCCGACGAGTTGCGGTCGGCCGGACTGCTGGCGGCGGTGCGCCGCGGTTTCGCCGATGCGATGGACACGATGCTGGTGGTCTCGGCCGGTGTCGCCATGACCGCCGTGGTCCTCGCGCTGGTCTTCCTACCCCGTCGACCGCAGCCCGAAGCCGGCACCGGCGCCGCGGAGCAGCCCGAAGCCGGCTCCACTGCCGCGGAGGACGTGGTTGCGGCAGAATCGATCTCAGACCTGACCGACTGAGCACGCGATGAGAAGGGAGCACGCCCGCGGTGGCTGGCCTGCGAGAACGGAATCGGTTGCGGACCCGCGAGGAAATCAAGGCGGCGGCGCTGCGGTTGATCAACGAGCAGGGGTACGCGGCGACCACCGTAGACCAGATCGCGAAGGCCGCGGACGTGTCCCCGAGCACGTTCTTCCGGTACTTCCCGACCAAGGAAGACGCCGTGCTCGCCGACGACTACGACGCCGGGATGATCGAGACATTCCGCAAGCAGCCGCCGGACATTCCGGTGCTGGAAGCGTTCCGGCTGGCGATCAGGGAGATGTTCAGCGGCGTCTCGGAAGCCGACCGGCTGACCGAGACGCTGCGGATGCGAACCATCTTCGAGGTGCCTGAGCTGCGCGACCGGATGCTCGGCACGCTCGCTGACAACATCCGGATGCTCGCCGGCCTGGTGGCCGAGCGGACCGACCGGTCACCTGCCGACCCCAAGGTGGTTCACCTCGCCGGAGCCGTCGTCGGCGTCGCGATCGCCGCGATGGCGCGGTCCCTCGCAGCCCCGGACAGCAACCCGGTCGAGTTGCTCGACGAAGCGATATCGGACCTCATCGCCGGGCTGCCGGTGTAACCCGACCGGCGCCCGGCGAGGCCACCCAGTTCAGTTGATCACGGCAACGCTGATCGTCTCCGGTCCCGGGCCGGGCCGCCACCTCGGCCAGAACGGCCGCCGACGTGGGCGGGAGACCCGGATCAGACGTTGAAGCCGAGCGACCGCAACTGCTCGCGGCCCTCATCGGTGATCTTGTCGGGCCCCCACGGCGGAAGCCACACCCAATTCAGGCGCAGATCCTTGACCATCCCGCCACCGGGGCCGGTCATCAGGGCCGAGCGTGCCTGGTCCTCGATCACGTCGGTCAGCGGGCAGGCCGCTGACGTCAGCGTCATGTCGATGGTGGCCACGTTCTCGTCGTCGATATGGATGCCATACACCAGGCCCAGATCGACCACGTTGATGCCGAGCTCAGGGTCGACGACGTCCTTCATGGCCTCTTCGACGTCGGCAACGGCGGCCTTGCCGGCCGCCGCCGGGGCATCGGTGCTCGTCATCTCACTCATTTCGTACCTCCGTCAGTGACACCGGTGACCTGATCGCCGTCTGCCGCGGCCGACACCAGCGCCGCCTTAAACGCCATCCATGGCAGCAACGCGCACTTGACCCGGGCCGGATATTTCGCGACCCCGGCGAACGCGATTCCGTCCTCCAGCAGTTCCTCGTCCGCCTGGCTCTCGCCACGGCCGCCGACCAGCGCCGCGAACGCCTCGTGCCGAGCGATCGCGTCGGTGACGGTACGGCCCTCGACCAGGTCGAACAGAACGCTCGCGGACGCCTGGCTGATCGAGCAGCCGACACCGTCGTAGGACACGTCGGTCAGCACGCCGTCGTCGAGCTGTACCCGCAGGTCGATCTCGTCGCCGCACGTCGGATTCACCTGGTGGGCCTCGCCGTTGTACGGCTCCCGAAGCCCGCGGCCGTGCGGTCGCTTGTAGTGGTCCAGGATGATCTCCTGGTAAAGCTGCTCGAACTGCATCAGCCGAAGACCTTCTTGACCTGCTCGACGCCGGAAACCATGGCGTCGATTTCGTCCGTCGTGGTGTAGATGTAGAAGCTTGCCCGGGTCATCGCGGCCACGCCGAAGCGCTGGCAGATCGGCCGCGCACAGTGATGCCCCACCCGAACCTCAACGCCCAGTTCGTCGAGAATCTGCCCGACGTCGTGCGGGTGCACGCCGTCCAGCGCGAACGAGATCGTGCCGCCCCGGCCGTCCGGCACATCCGGCCCGAAGATCCGGACGCCACCGATGCTGCCCAGAGCGTCGAGCGCGTACCCTGTCAGTTCCCGCTCGTGCCGGTGCACGGCGTCCATGCCGAGGCCGGTCAGGTAGTCGACGGCGGCGCCGAGCGCGACCGCCTCGGCGATCGGCGGCGTACCGGCCTCGAACCGGGCAGGCGGCGGAGCGTACGTGGTCCGGGCCAGCGTGACCGTCTCGATCATGGATCCGCCACCCAGTACCGGCGGCATGGCGTGCAGCAGCTCACCACGCCCCCACAGCGCGCCGATTCCGGTCGGAGCGAGCATCTTGTGCCCGGTGAAGGCGATGAAGTCGACATCCATTGCGGTCACGTCCACCGGCAGGTGCGGTACCGACTGGGACGCGTCGAGCATGACCAGCGCGCCGACATCGTGAGCTCGCTGCCGGATCGGCGCGATCGAGTTGATCGTGCCGAGCGTGTTCGACATGTGCGCCACCGACACCAGCTTGGCGCGCTCGGTGATCACCTCGTCCAGCCGGCTCAGGTCGAGCCGGCCGGAATCGGTGACGGAGAACCACTTCAGCACCGCACCGGTCCGTTCGCAGAGCATCTGCCAGCAAACGATGTTCGAGTGGTGCTCCATCTCCGAGATGACGATCTCGTCGCCCGGCCGGAGCACGAACCTCGGATCGACGGCCTCGGAACCGCCAGGGGTGGCGGTGGCGTTGGAAAGGGCGGTGGCGTTGGAGAACGCGTACGCGACCAGATTGATCGACTCGGTCGAGTTCTTGGTGAACACGATCTCGTCCGCCGAGGCTGCCCCGATGAACGCGGCCACCCGGGCGCGTGCGCCCTCATATGCGGTGGTCGCCTCGGTACCCAGGGTGTGTACCGATCGCGACACGTTCCCGTTATGCCGGGACAGATGCGCGTCGAGCACGTCGAGGACCTGACGCGGCTTCTGGGACGTGTTCGCGCTGTCCAGATACACCAGCGGCCGCCCGTTGACGGTGCGCCCCAGGATCGGGAAGTCGGCACGGACCCGATGCACGTCGAAGCCGGGCGCGTGGCCATCCGGCGCCATCTCGGCCGGCGCCATCTCGGCTGGGATCCGGCCGGCGCCGCCGGCGATCAGGTCGGTCATCGCTCTCCTATCCGCAGGGCGGGTAAGCGGGGCTTATCCGCGGTCGGGGTGGGGTCCGGCGCCGGTGAAACGACGGCTCAAGCGACCGCGCCGGCGCCGGCGACGTACCGCTCATAGCCCTCGGCCTCGAGGCGCTCGGCCAGTTCCGGGCCGCCCTCCTCGACGATCCGGCCGCCGACGAAGACATGGACGAAGTCCGGCTTCACGTACCGAAGGATCCGGGTGTAGTGGGTGATCAGCAGCATTCCGGTATTGCCGGTCTCGCGGACCCGGTTCACTCCCTCGGACACCACCCGCAGGGCGTCGATGTCCAGGCCGGAGTCGGTCTCGTCGAGGATTGCGATCTTCGGCTTGAGCAGCTCCAACTGGACGATCTCGTGGCGCTTCTTCTCACCGCCGGAGAAGCCTTCGTTGACGTTGCGCTGGGCGAACGCCGGATCCATGCCGAGCGCGTCCATCGCCGCCTTGAGTTCCTTGCCCCAGGTCCGCAGCTTCGGCGCCTCGCCGCCGACCGCCGTCTTGGCGGTCCGCAGGAAGTTCGCCACCGACACGCCGGGCACCTCGACCGGGTACTGCATGGCCAGGAACAGGCCGGCCCGCGCCCGCTCGTCCACCGTCATGGCGAGTACGTCCTCACCGTCGAGCGTCACCGTGCCACCGGTGATCTCGTACTTCGGGTGACCGGCGATCGAGTACGCGAGCGTCGACTTGCCCGAGCCGTTGGGGCCCATGATGGCGTGGGTCTCGCCGGCCTTGATGGTCAGGTTGACGCCCGCCAGGATCGACTTGCGCTCTCCGTCCGGCAGCTTCACCGAAACCTGCAGGTCGCGGATCTCCAACACACTCATTTAAGAAACTCCATTGCTCGATGTAGACGACCTGACGAACGGGGCTCATCGCTCGGGATCGTTACTTGGCGTCATTGACACAAACACGAACCCGTCTCGTACTTCGACGGGAAACACCGGCACCGGCTCGGTGGCCGGCAGGCCGGTAGGCTTGCCGGTCTTCAGATCGAATCGCGAGCCGTGCAGCCAGCACTCCAGGGTGCAGCCCTCGATCTCGCCCTCGGACAGCGGCACGGCGGCGTGCGAGCACTCGTCGCGGATCGCGTAGAACTCACCGTCCTCGGCGTGGACCAGCGCGATCGGATACCCGTCGATGCTGGCGCTCACCGCGCTGCCCTTGGCGACGTCGTCAACCGCGCAGACCTTGACCAGGTCGCTCATCGTCAGGCACCCGCCTCGGCGAGCCGGGCCTCGATCGCGTCGGAGAGCCGGGTGCGAAGATCCTCGACCGGTATCTTGCCCAGGTATTCGGCGAAGAAGCCGCGCACCACCAGGCGTCGCGCCTGCTCCGCCGGAATGCCCCGGGCCATCAGGTAAAACAGCTGCTCATCGTCGAACCGGCCGGTGGCGCTGGCGTGTCCGGCGCCGGCCACCTCGCCGGTCTCGATCTCCAGATTCGGCACCGAGTCGGCCCGGGCACCATCGGTCAGCACCAGGTTCCGGTTGATCTCATATGTGTCGGTGCCGGTTGCCTCGGCACGGATCAGCACATCGCCGACCCACACCGTGTGCGCGTCCTTACCTTGGAGGGCGCCACGGTAGCCGACGTAGCTGCGGCAGTCCGGGACCCCGTGGTCGACCAGCAGCCGATGCTCGAAGTGCTCGCCGGCGTCGGCGAAGTACAGGCCGTACAGCTCGGCCTCGCCGCCGCGACCGGCGTAGTCCACGCTGGTGTATTGCCGGACCAGGCCGCCGCCCAGAGTCACCTGCACGTGGGTCACCTTGGCGTCACGGCCGATCCGGAACTTGAGGTGCTGCGCCTGTACCGCGTCCGCGTCCCAGTCCGTGATGGTCACCAGCGTCAGCCTGGCGCCCGCGCCCACCGCCACCTCGACGTTGTCGGCAAGCATGCCGTGACCGGTGTACTCCACGATGAGCGTGGCCTCGGCGAGATCGCCTACCTCGACAAAGGTATGACCGAAGGAGAGCACATCAGCGGGCGACCCGGTCACCCGCACCACGGCCGGCTCGGCGAGCACCGCTTCGGTCGCCACGCCGATTACCGTCGCCATGTCGAATTCGCTGTACGCCCGAGCGCTGAGCCGGTCGAACGGCGTGAGGATCGAGCCGAGCCGGGCATCGTCGCGCTTGACCGAGGTGAGGGACACGCCGTCCGGCAGCGTCACGCCCTGGTACGCCGGCCAGTGCGCCGATTCCTCGGTGGTGCTGCCGTCGATCAGGCCCCGCAGGCGCGCGATCGGCGTGAACCGCCATTCCTCCTCCCGGCCGGTGATGGCCGGGAAGTCCGCGACGTCAAACGACCGCAGCAGCTGCGCTCGGGTCTTGGGCGGGCTCAGCGTCTCCGGCGGCGCCAGTGTCTCGGTGCTCATGCTCTTCTTTCTTCGTCCGTGCTCACGTATGTGTTCGTGAATCTCAGCCAACGGTCGTGCCAGGTTCGACGACCGCGTTGAGTAGTCCGGCGAGATACGGCGGCCCAAGCGGATGCTCGCACTCTCCCGACCGCCATCGACGGCGACTGGTCACCTATCCGGTTTGCGCTGGCGGCTATGGCCGGCCTACGGCCGTCCTAGCCGACAGCGCCTTCCATTTGCAGCTCGATCAGGCGGTTCAACTCCAGCGCGTACTCCATCGGCAGCTCCTTGGCGATCGGCTCGATGAAGCCGCGCACGATCATCGCCATCGCCTCGTCCTCGGTCAGGCCCCGGCTCATCAGGTAGAACAGCTGATCGTCGCTGATCTTCGACACGGTGGCCTCGTGCCCCATGGAGACGTCGTCCTCGCGGATGTCCACGTACGGGTACGTGTCCGAACGGGAGATGGTGTCCACCAGCAGCGCATCGCACTTGACCGTCGACTTGGAACTGTGCGAGCCCTCCAGGACCTGGACCAGGCCTCGGTACGAGGTGCGGCCACCGCTCCGGGCAATCGACTTCGACACGATCGTCGACGAGGTGTGCGGCGCCGCGTGCACCATCTTGGCGCCCGCGTCCTGGTGCTGGCCTTCGCCGGCCATCGCGACGCTGAGCACCTCGCCCTTGGCGTGCTCGCCGACCATGTATACGGCCGGGTACTTCATGGTGACCTTGGAGCCGATGTTGCCGTCGATCCACTCCATGGTGCCGCCCTCATGGCAGACGGCACGCTTGGTGACCAGGTTGTACACGTTGTTCGACCAGTTCTGAATGGTGGTGTACCGGCACCGGGCGCCCTTCTTCACGACGATCTCGACGACCGCCGAGTGCAGCGAGTCCGACGAGTAGATCGGGGCGGTGCAACCCTCGACGTAGTGCACGTAGGCACCCTCGTCGACGATGATGAGGGTCCGCTCGAACTGGCCCATGTTCTCGGTGTTGATCCGGAAGTACGCCTGCAGCGGGATGTCGACGTGCACGCCCTTCGGCACGTAGATGAACGAGCCGCCGGACCACACCGAGGTGTTCAGCGAGGCGAACTTGTTGTCGCCGACCGGGATCACCGTGCCGAAGTACTCCTTGAAGAGATCCTCGTGCTCCTTCAGCGCGGTGTCGGTGTCCAGGAAGACCACGCCCTGGCGCTCCAGGTCCTCATGGATCTTGTGGTAGACCACCTCGGACTCGTACTGCGCGGCGACACCGGCCACCAGCCGCTGCCGCTCCGCCTCCGGGATGCCCAGCTTGTCGTAGGTGTTCTTGATGTCCGCCGGCAGGTCCTCCCAGTTGGCGGCCTGCTTCTCGGTGGATCGGACGAAGTACTTGATGTTGTCGAACTGAATGTCGCTCAGGTCGGCGCCCCACGCCGGCATCGGCTTGCGGCCGAACAGCCGCAGGCCCTTCAGGCGCAGGTTCAGCATCCACTCCGGCTCGTTCTTCTTCGCCGAGATGTCGCGGACCACCGCCTCGGAAAGGCCGCGCTGCGCGATCGAACCGGCGTCATCGCGATCCGCCCAGCCGTACTCGTATCGGCCGAGCGCGGCGAGCGCCTCCTCCTGGCTCAGCGGCTGGCCGTCGGCCAGTGCGCGAGGAGGGGTCGTCGTAACGGTCTGCTCGGTCATCGATCAGTCCTCACTGTCGGTTCTGCGTTACTTTCGGTTCCGCGGTGCTGCCGCGGTCATGCGTTCGTAGGCTCTGCCGTCGTACGGTTGCTGGATCTGGGTGCGAACCCGGCCTGACTGCGCGGGTCCGGGATGTGGGTGGTGCACACGCCGTCGCCGTGAGCAATCGTCGCCAGGCGCTGCACGTGCGTACCGACGAGGTTCGAGATGACCCGGGTCTCGGCCTCGCACAGTTGCGGGAACTCGGCCGCTACATGCGCCACCGGGCAGTGGTGCTGGCACAACTGGCCACCGCTGGCGATGGTCGAGGCCGAGGCCGCGTAGCCCTCGGCGGTCAGCGCGCCGGCCAGCGCCTCGGCCCGGGCGAGAGGCGCGTCAGCGGCCCCTTCCATGGCGTTCCGGCAGCGGGTTTCCAGCGACTCGACCTGCTGCGCGGCGAACTCCGCGACCGCGTCCGGGCCGTCGTGCAGGGCGATCCATCGGAGTGCGGACGCGGCCAGGTCGTCGTAGGTGTGGGTGCCGGCACGCAGCCGCGCGGTCTCGGTCAGCGCAAACAGCCGCGCCGGCCGGCCGCGACCGCGATCGGACCGGACCGCGGCATCCCGGCAGGCCACGTCGCCGTCGTCGAGCATGGCGTCCAGGTGGCGGCGGATGGCGGCCGGGCTCAGACCCAGCTCGTACCCCAGTTGCGCGGCGGTGGCGCTGCCGTGCAGCAGGAGCAGGTGCAAGACACGATCCCGGGTACGCCGATCCGAGCCGGCCGCGGCCGGGACAGCCGGCACGGTCGCCTCCTTGATCACCGTCTCGGGGTTTTTCACAACACCAGTGTGACGTATTTCCGGGCCGCCTCGCAAACCGGCCCTCCGGTGATCCACCGCACGATAGGCAGCCCTAACTTAGTGGATCTAGCTTCTGCCCACCTGATGATCATGAACCAGATCCCCGCCGGGCGACGCGCTCTGCACATCCATACCCGCCAGTCGTACCATCACGGGCGTGACGGACTCTCTGGGCGTGCTGATTCGCCATGAGCTAACCATGCGGCGACTCGCGCTAGCGTCCCTGGTCGCCAACATCGGCATCGTGGTGACCGGCGGCGCCGTCCGGCTGACCGGATCCGGCCTCGGATGCCCGACCTGGCCCAAGTGCGACGAAGGCTCGTACGTGCCGACCGACGCCATGGGCATCCATGGCAAGATCGAATTCACCAACCGCACCCTTACCGGTGTGGTCGGCATTCTCGCGGTGGCCTGCGTGATCGCCGCCTGGATGCAGGCCCGCACGGCCCGGCGGAACAAGCAGCTGTTCTGGTCGGTAGCGGTTCTCGCCGGCATCCCGCTGCAGGCGGTCATCGGCGGCATCGTGGTGCTGGCCGACCTCAATCCCTGGCTCGTCGGCCTGCACTTCCTGGCGTCGATGGCGGTGATCGCGGCCGCGTTCATGTTGTGGACCTGGACTCGCCCAGCGGTGCCCGCGGTAACCACCCATCCGATGATCCGCTCGCTGGTGTGGGTGATCGTCGCGGCGACGGTCGCGGTACTCGTGGTCGGCACGGTGGTGACCGGCAGCGGACCAGACGCCGGTGACGCGAAGGCCAAGCGCACCGGACTGGATCCGGCGATGATCGCGCAACTGCACACCGACCTCGTCATGCTGCTGATCGGGCTGTCCCTGGCCGCGTGGTTCGCGCTGCGCGCCACCGGCGCGGCCCGCAACGCGGTGCGGGCCGCCGGGATCCTGGTGGCCGTCGAGGCGTCCCAGGCCCTGATCGGCTTCGTGCAGTACTTCACGCACCTGCCGGAGGTCCTGGTCGGCCTGCACATGCTCGGGGCGGCACTGGTCTGGGTCGCGGCGCTGGCGCTACTGGCGGCAGTACGCCCGGTCAGCATCGCCGGGGCCGACCCGGTGGGCACCGCCGAGCCGGCCGGCCTGGTACACGCGTCCTGACCCGGCCCGGCGCGCCGCCCGGCCGCGTGGGCCGGGGCCCGCGCTAGCCGTCGAAGCGGATCGCGACCAGGGCATCCGCGAGGCGCCCGGCAGCGTCGCCGGAATGCTCCAGGAACAGCGACGGCTCGGTCAGCTCAAGCTCCACCAGCGTCGGCTCGCCGTCCGGGCCGGGAATCAGGTCAACCCGCGCATAGACCGGTGGCGGCAGGTGGCCGGGGATCGCGTCGAGGACCCGCCGGGCCGCGGCCAGTTCGGCCCGCGTCGGCACCCGCGGCACGATCGCCTCCGGCTTGTACAACCCCGGCACTCCTAGGTCGGGTCCCTCCAGCATCGGCCCCTTGCGGATCGCGTGGCTGAACCGGCCGCCGAAGAACATCAGCGCAGTCTCGCCGTAGCTGTCGACGGCATTCAGGTACGGCTGGATCATGGTCACCCGGCCGGCCGATACCAGCCGCTCCAGGTGAGCCGAGGCGTGCGCCCGATGCTCCGGCACGGACAGGTCGTACCGCCCGGTGTCCCGGCTTCCGGCACTCACCGCCGGCTTGATCACCCACTCGCCGGCCGCGGGCATGTCCCAGTCCGGCCGCTGCCGGGTCAGCCAGGTGGTCGGCACCACCCGGGCGCCCGCGCGGGCCAGGTCCGCCAGGTACCGCTTGTCGGTGTTCCACTCCACCACCGGCGCCGGATTGACCAGCCTGGGCACCGACGCCGCCCAGGCCACGAATTCGTCCCGCCGGTCCGTGTAGTCCCACGGCGATCGCAGTACGACCAGGTCGAAGGCGCCCCAGTCGACGCCGGGGTCGTCCCACACAGCCACGGTCACGGCCGCCCCACGGGCGCCGAGCGGCTCGATCAGAAGGTGATCGTCGGGTTCGAGATCTGGGATGTCTTTGCAGGTCACCAGCGCGATAGAGGAAGCCACGCAGGTAAGGGTAAAGAAAGCGACCCGGGATTGAGGTCCCGGGTCGCGTCAACGGTTGAGTATGGTGTCGCCGAGCGTGCAATGGCGACGCTCCGTGCCGGATTCGAGAGAGGGCCGGTACTCGCTACCGGCTCAGCACGCGGCGGGCCATGGACCGCCACAAGTCGTTGCTTGGGCGCATCTGCTCCATAAGCTCACGCTCCCATTCGTTGTTCACCGGGATCCCGGCCGCCGTGCAGGCCGCGCGGGCGATGTCGGTGCCGCTTGCAAACTCGTCGGCCCATTCGCCGTCCTCCCCCACAAGGACGATCCGGGCGCCGCGTCGGCCGACGTACTCAATGACCGCTCGCGCACCACCGTGGCTGCCGGCGAACGTCTTGATGCTCGAGGTGAGCGCGTCGACGTCGTTGGCTTTGCCGGTGGTGAGCATCGTGTCGGAACCATCTGCCATACCAGAGAGACTAAGCAAAGGTGTGTCGCAGGGTAGGTGTGCCGATGCCACATTGTGATCGCCGTAACGTTGTTACCCGTCGGTGATCTTCAATGTAAAGGCGCCATATTTCGGAATTCTTCGGGCGGGCGATCGGGATGATACGGGCGCCACTCTGTCATCTAGTTGACTTTCGCCGACCCGAATTCACTAACCCGGAGTTTCTCCGCATTTCCGACCATAACGGGAATAGGCACCACCGATCGGGTGGCGCGGCGCCGAATGACGCTCAGCCGACGGAGCGTCGCGTGAAGTCAGCTAGCCAGCGCGGCAGCCACATCAATACGGCAGCCACGTCAGTGCAGCAGCGCGTCCACCGCGACGGACACGAAGACCAGCGTCAGATACGTCGTGGACCAATGGAACAGCCGCATCGGCTTGATCGGCACGCCCCGCCGGGCCTGCCGGTACAGTCGATGCGCCTCGCGAAGCAACAGCGCACCGACGACGACCGCGGTGACGCCGTACACCGGCGTCATCTCGAACGGCCACAGCGCCACCGAGGTGAGCACGGTAAGCCAGCTGTAGATCACCGTCTCGATGGCGACCCGCCGGGTCGACGCGACCACCGGGAGCATCGGGATCCCGGCCCGGGCGTAGTCATCGGCGAACTTGATCGCCAGCGCGTAGAAGTGTGGCGGTTGCCACCAGAACACGATGCCGAACAGCAGCCAGGCGCGCGCATCGAGACCACCGGTGACCGCGGCCCACCCGATCAGCACGGGCATCGACCCGCAGATCCCGCCCCACACGGTGTTCTGCGGCGTGGTCCGCTTCAGCCACATGGTGTAGACCACGTCGTAGTACGCGATCGCGGCGGCGGTCAGGCCAGTGGCCAGCCAATTGGTGAAGACCGCCATCATCGTCAGCGACACCACGGTCAGCACCACGCCGAAGACGAATACGTTGCGTGCCGGGATGGTGTGCGCCGCGGTGGGCCGCCGCGAGGTTCGCTTCATCAGCTGATCGATGTCGCGGTCGATGTAGCAGTTGAAAACGTTCGCGGCGCCGGCGGCCAGGGCGCCACCGACGACCACCACGATCGTGAGCCACAGCGACGGCGGGCCACCGGCGGCGAGGAACATGGCCGGCACCGTGGTGACCAGCAGCAGCTCGACGATGCGCGGCTTGGTCAGGGTCAGATAAGCGCGGATTCGGTCGCCGACTGTTGCCGGCCTGGCGACCCGAGTCACCGCGACGTCCGCTCCGAGGAGGACCACCGGCTCGACCGGCTGCTGGCCCAGCGCCGACGCGGGCCGGTCGGCGAGCGTGCTCATCAGGCGGCCAACCTCCACATCGTCAGTTACATCCAGGTCGATCACATGCAGGTCGATCACATCCGGTCCGATCACTTCCGAGTCCGATCACCGCCGCGCCCGAACCAGACTGAGTTGCGATGCCTCGCCGCCGACGCGGAATCCGGCGGGTGGCTGCCGCCGGCATCTCGGGTGCGCTCTGGGGGGCAAAACCCAGCGAAGCACAGCGTACGCGCCGATCCCGCCAGGCCTGACGCGGCCTACCGCGGGTGCCCGGAGTCACAGCCGGCGGCGTCCGCGCGGGCGGCCTGGCAGCCCCGGGACCACCGCAACTCGGCCGCCGCCGCGGCCCGGTTCGGATCGCGGCGGCGTGCCCATGATTGCATCGGCACGACGCCGGGTAGAGCCAGACAGACGCGATGCCCGGGCGGATGCCCGCAACCTGCCTGATGCCGCGCCGAACCGCCCGGTCCGGGCTCGCGTGCACGGTTTTAGTAGGGTCATGGACGAAACGACACCACGCGTTCACGAGCGCTTTTATACGGTTTTGGAAGCGCGCCGCACGCTTTCACGGGGGCTGGACGCCGGTGTCTCAGGGGCGCGCGGTACACCTGCTTACGAAGACGTCTGCGAGGAAGCGTGCGCGAGCGGCGCACCTATGAGGGAGCCATTGCAGTGACCGACGCAAGCTTGAACTGGTCAGATGTCGATCGCAAGGCCGTGGACACGGTCCGCGTTCTGGCCATGGACGCGGTCGAGAAAGCCGGAAACGGACACCCGGGCACCGCGATGAGCCTCGCGCCCGCCGCGTACCTGCTGTTCCAGAAGGTCATGCGACACGACCCCACCGACCCGCTATGGCCCGGACGCGACCGATTCGTGCTGTCCTGCGGGCACAGCAGCCTCAGCCTCTACATCCAGCTCTACTTGGCCGGCTACGGGCTGGAGCTGAGCGACCTCCAGCAGCTGCGCCAATGGGGCTCGCTCACCCCTGGTCACCCCGAGCACGGCCACACCGCCGGGGTCGAGACCACGACCGGCCCGCTCGGCCAGGGAGTGGGCAACGCGGTCGGGTTCGCCATGGCGGCCCGCCGCGAGCGCGGCCTGTTCGACCCGGAGCCGGGACCAGGCGAGAGCCTCTTCGACCACAATGTGTACGTGCTGGCGTCCGACGGTGACATGGAGGAGGGCGTCAGCCACGAGGTGGCCGCCCTCGCCGCCCACCAGAAGCTCGGCAACCTGCTGCTGATCTGGGACGACAACCAGATCTCCATCGAGGACGACACCAACATCGCCAAGTCCGAGGACGTGCCGGCCCGGTTCGAGGCGTATGGCTGGCACGTCCAGCACGTCGACTGGCGTACCAGCAACGGGTACCACGAGGACCCGGAGGCGCTGTACCGGGCGATCCTGGCGGCCAACGCGGTCACCGACAAGCCGTCGTTCATCGCGCTCCGGACCATCATCGGCTGGCCCGCCCCGAACAAGCAGAACACCGGCAAGATCCACGGCTCCGCCCTCGGCGCCGACGAGGTGGCCGCCACCAAGAAGGTCCTCGGCTTCGACCCGGATCAGAACTTCGCGGTCGCCGGCGAGGTGCTCGAGCACACCCGCAAGGTCGATCGAGCGCGGCCACGCGTCGCACGCCGAGTGGCAGCAGCGCTTCGACACCTGGGCAGCGACCCACGAGGCCGGGCTGGAACTGTTCGACCGGATGGCCAAGCGGGAATTGCCGGCCGGCTGGACCGAGGCGCTGCCGGTCTTCGCCCCGGACGCCAAGGGCATCGCGACCCGCAAGGCCTCCGGCGAGATCCTGCAGGCGATTGGACCGATTCTCCCGGAACTCTGGGGTGGCTCGGCCGACCTGGCCGAGAGCAACAACACCACGATGAGGGCGAGCCCTCGTTCATCCCGCCGGAGCACCAGACCAAGGCGTTCCCGGGCGGCTGGTACGGGCGGACCATGCACTTCGGCATCCGCGAGCACGGCATGGGCTCGATCCTCAACGGCATCGCTCTGCACGGCGGCACCCGCCCGTACGGCGGCACGTTCCTGGTCTTCTCCGACTACATGCGCCCAGCGGTACGGCTGGCGGCGCTGATGGAGCTCCCGGTCATCTACGTGTGGACGCACGACTCGATCGGGCTCGGCGAGGACGGCCCGACCCACCAGCCGATTGAGCACGTGACCGCGCTGCGGGCGATCCCCGGCCTGGACGTGGTACGGCCGGCAGACGCCAACGAGACAGCGTGGGCCTGGCGGCTCGCGCTCGAGCACACCGACCGCCCGACGGCACTGTGCCTGACCCGGCAAAACCTGCCGATCCTGGACCGCACCGAGGTGAGTTCCGCGGCCGGCGTCGCCAAGGGCGGCTACGTGCTCGCGGACGCCACCGGCGGCAAGCCGGAGGTGATCCTGATCGCCACCGGATCGGAGGTATCGCTGGCGCTGGAGCGCACGAGCACGGCTGGAGGCGGCAGGGCACGCCGACCCGGGTCGTGTCGATGCCGTGCCGGGAGTGGTTCGACGCCCAGGACGAGGCGTACCGCAGCAGCGTGCTGCCGCACAGCGTCGAGCGCCCGGGTGTCGGTCGAGGCCGGAATCGCGATGGGCTGGCGCGATTTGGTCGGCGACGTACGGCGAGTGCGTGAGCATCGAGCACTACGGCGCGTCGGCGCCCCGTACCAGGTCCTGTTCGAGCAGTTCGGCTTCACCCCGGACCACGTGGTGGCGGCGGCGCATGCCAGCCTCGCGCAGGTCGGCGCAATCACCGGTTCGACGACCGGCAACTGAGGACGAGGACTCGCCATGACTGATCGACTCGCTGAACTCTCCGCCGCCGGCGTATGCCGTGTGGCTCGACGACATCTCCCGGGGGCGGCTGCGCACCGGCGAACCTGGCCGAGCTGATCGCGATCAGCAGCACGTGGTCGGTGTGACCACCAACCCGACGATCTTCGCCAAGGCGCTGTCCGACTCCGACGACTACGCCGGCCAGGTCGCCGACCTCGCGGTCCGCAAGGTCGAGGTGGCCGAAGCCGTCCGGATGATCACCACGTACGACGTCCGGTGGGCGTGCGACGTGATGCGGCCCGCCTACGACGCCTCCGCCGGCGTCGACGGCCGGGTCTCGATCGAGGTCGACCCGAGGCTGGCGCACGGCCACCGAACCGACCATCGCCGAGGCCAAGCAGCTGTGGTGGCTGGTCGACCGGCCGAACCTGTTCATCAAGATCCCGGCCACCGAGCCCGGCCTGCCGGCGATCACCGCCGTCCTGGCCGAGGGCATCAGCGTCAACGTCACGCTGATCTTCGGGCTGGACCGTTACGACGCGGTGATGGACGCGTTCATGGCCGGACTGGAGCAGGCGAAGGCGAACGGCCACGACCTTTCCAAGATCGGCTCGGTCGCGTCGTTCTTCGTCTCCCGGGTCGACACCGAGGTGGACAAGCGGCTCGACAAGATCGGCATCGCCGGAGGCGCAGGCGCTGCACGGCAAGGCCGGCGATCGCCAACGCGCAGCTGGCCTACCAGCGTTACGAGGCCAAATTCGGCGGCGACCGCTGGCAGGCGCTGGCCGCCGCCGGCGCCCACCCGCAGCGCCCGCTGTGGGCGTCCACCTCGACCAAGAACCCGGCGTACCGGGACGCGATGTACGTCGAGCAGCTGATCGCACCAGGCACCGTCAACACCATGCCGGAGCCGACCCTGCACGCGTTCGCCGACCACGGCGAGACCAAGCCGGACACGATCACCGGCGAGTACGCCACGGCACAGAAGGTGCTCGACGATCTGGCGGCCCTCGGCATCGACGTATCGACGACGTGATCGAGACGCTCGAGCGCGAGGGCGTCGACAAGTTCACGGTGAGCTGGAATGAACTCCTGGACAGTACGAAGGCTCAGCTGGTCACCGGCGGCAGCGCCTGAGACCGGCGTCCGCGCACGGAACGACACCCGTGCCGTCGCGCCATCGCGCGCCGGCACGGGTATCTCCGGCGCCGGGCATCCGGACTCCCGGGCCCGGTGCGGGTCTTGGCGCTCGCCGCCACCCGAACTTCTCGAATGCGTGTCCCTTCTCCAGGCAGGCTGAGGTCAGACGATGAGAGAGCGAACGATCGCCGAGGTCGAGCGGAAGAATCCGTTACGCGACCCGCAAGACCGCCGGCTTCCCCGGATCCCGGAGCCGTGCGCCATGGTCATCTTCGGCGTCACCGGTGACCTGGCGCGCAAGAAGCTGATCCCGGCCATCTACGACCTGGCCAACCGTGGCATGCTGCCGCCGAGCTTCGTGGTGCCCGGCTTCGCCCGGCGCGACTGGGGCGACGGCGACTTCGAGGCACTCGCCAAGGAGGCGGCCCAGAGCCATGCCCGCACGCCGTGGCGCGAGGAGGTATGGGCCAGGCTGGCCGGCAACATCAAGTTCGTCGGCGGCTCGTTCGATGACGACAACGCGTTCGACCGTCCTGGCGGCGACTCTCGACGACCTCCGCCACAGCCACCGCATTCACGGCAACGCCGCGTTCTACCTGTCCATCCCGCCGGCGGCGTTCCCGATCGTGCTCAAGCAGCTGGCCCGCACCGGGATGGCCGACAACGCCAAGTCCGGCGGCTGGCGGCGGGTCGTCGTCGAGAAGCCGTTCGGTCACGACCTGGAGTCGGCGATGCAGCTGAACTCCCTGGTCGACGACGTGTTCACCGCCGCAGGATGTCTTCCGCATCGACCACTACCTGGGCAAGGAGACGGTCCAGAACATCCTGGCGCTGCGGTTCGCCAACACCCTGTTCGAGCCGCTGTGGAACTCGAACTACGTCGACTCGGTGCAGATCACCATGGCCGAGGATGTCGGCATCGGCTCCCGCGCCGGTTTCTACGACGCCGCGGGTACCGCCCGCGACGTGCTGCAGAACCACCTGCTGCAACTGCTCGCGATGACCGCCATGGAGGAGCCGACCAGCTTCGACGCGGACGAGATCCGGGCCGAGAAGCTGAAGGTGCTCAAGGCCATCTCGATCCCGGCCGACATCCCCTCCGGTACCGTCCGCGGCCAGTACCTGCCGGGCTGGGTGGCCGGCGAGCGCGCGGTCGGCTACCTGGACGAAGCCAACGTGCCGCCGGACTCGACCACCGAGACCTACGTCGCGGTGCGGCTGGGCATCCAGAACCGGCGCTGGGCCGGCGTGCCGTTCTACATCCGGGCCGGCAAGCGGATGCCGCGCCGCGTCACCGAGGTCGCGGTGCTGTTCAAGCGAGCTCCGCACCTGCCGTTCAACAAGGCGGATGTGGAGTCGCTCGGCGACAACCAGCTCGTGGTTCGCGTACAGCCGGACGAGGGCGTGGCGCTGAAGTTCGGTTCGAAGGTCCCGGGCACCACGATGGAGCTGCGCGACATCGCGATGGACTTCCAGTACGGCGAGGCGTTCACCGACTCGTCGCCGGAAGCGTACGAGCGACTGATCCTGGATGTGCTGATCGGCGACCGGACGTTGTTCCCGGACGCGGCCGAGGTGGAGGCCAGCTGGCGAGTAGTCGACCCGCTCGAAGCGGGTTGGAAGGGCACCCGGCCGGAACCGTACCGGGCGGGTGAATGGGGACCGCGCGGAGCGGATGACCTGGTGGCCCGCGAGGGCCGGACTTGGCGGCGAGCATGATCGGGTTGTGGGATACCACCGGCGAGGAAGTCGTCAAGGCCCTGGCCGCGGAGCGGCGCAACGCCGGCGGCGTAACCAGCGGCATCGCCCTGACGTTGGTCGTGGTGGTGAACGAGAGGAGGGTTCGCGAGGCGGAGGCGGCCGCGACCATCGCCGCGGCGGCGCACCCGATCCGCCTGGTGATCGTGGTCCGGACCGACGAGACCGTTGACCACCTCGATGAGCGCAGCCGCATGGACGCCGAGATCGTGGTAGGTGGCCGGCTCGGCCCGTGCGAGGCGGTGGTGCTGAGGATGCACGGTCGGCTTGCGCTGCACGCCGAGTCGGTGGTCATCCCGCTGCTGGCGCCGGACGTACCGGTGGTGACGTGGTGGCACGGCGACCCGCCGGACCGGATCGCGTACGACCCGCTAGGCGTGGTCGGGGAGCGCCGGATCACCGACTCGGCGCAGTCCCGCGATCCCCTGGAGGTGCTCAGGCGGCGCGCCGAGGACTACGCCCCTGGCGACACCGACCTGGCCTGGAGCCGGATCACCCCATGGCGCACACTGGTCGCGGCCGCGTTCGACACGATCGAGGCCAACATCAAGACCGCGACCGTAGCCGCTCCCGAACATGATCCGACGGCGGCTCTGATGCGTGGATGGCTGCGCAGCCGGCTCGGCGTGGTGCCCGAGCTTGAGATCACCCCGGACCAGCCGTTCCTGCACGAGGTACGCCTGGAATGCGATAACGGTGACCTGCTGTCGCTGACCCGGAACGAGGGCCAGGCGATCCTCCGGCGTACCGGTCAGGACGACCGCGACCTGCCGCTGCCCCGCCGCCCGCTCGGCGACGAGCTCGCCGAAGAGCTGCGACGCCTGGACGCCGACCAGATCTACTGCGAGTCCCTCGCAGCCCTGACCGGCGTCACCGACCTGGAGGGCCGTGCACCGATGCGGGTGCACATCTGGCATGACCCGGCGCTGGCCGAGCGCCCCGACACCGCCGAGACATCGGACTCGGCGGTGGCCTCGTGACCGAGACGGCCGTCATCGTCCATCCGGACTCGGCGACGCTGGCCGCCGCGGTCGCCGCCCGGCTGGCCATCTTCGTGCAGGACGCCCAGGTCGCACGCGGTGCCGCGTCGGTGGTGCTGACCGGCGGCACGATCGCCAACAAGGCGTACGCGGCGCTGCGGGACGCACCGGTCCGCGACGCCGTCGACTGGTCGCGCGTCGACCTGTGGTGGGGCGACGAACGGTTCCTGCCCGACGGTGACCCGGACCGCAATGCCACCCAGGCGCACGCCGCGCTGCTGGACGCGATCGGCGTGACGCCATCCCGGGTCCATGAGATGCCGCACGCGGACAGCCTCGACGGCGATGCCGCGGACGCCGCGGCGGAACGCTACGCCGGTGAGCTGAGCGCCGCCGGTGGCGGTGTGCCGCCGCACTTTGATCTGGTCCTGCTCGGCATCGGACCGGACGGGCACGTGGCGTCGCTGTTCCCGGAGCATCCGAATCTCGGCGATCCGCGCCCCGTCTCGGCGGTACGCGACAGTCCCAAACCGCCGCCGACCCGTCTGACCCTCTCCCTCGACGTGCTGAACAGCGCCGACGAGGTGTGGGTGATCGCATCCGGCCCGGAGAAGGCCAAGGCGGTCGCCAGCGCGCTCGGTGGCGCCGACGTCCGGCACACTCCGGCTGCCGGGGTGCACGGCACCCGCCGCACCCTCTGGCTGGTGGACGCCGGCGCGGCCGCGGAACTGCCGGCCCGGCCGAACAGCCGGTAACCACCCGGACCTATCGACGGCCCAGCCACACAGCCCAGGAGCGAGCCGCTAAAGGCCGCGACGCTGCCTCAGCGCTGCCAGCGCCTCCTCGAGGAGCGCCGCGCCCTCGGCGTCGCTGCGCCGCTCCTTCACGTACGCCAGATGAGTCTTGAACGGCGCGTTCTGCGGCGGCGTTGGCGGAGCCTGCGGATCCGGGCCGCCGGGAAGGCCACAGTGCGGGCAGTCCCAGGTCTCCGGCGGGCACACGTCGGCCGCGAAGAAGGGCTCGGCCAGGTGGCCGTTCGCGCACCAGTAGGAGGCGCGGCGGCGCGGGATCGGATCGGTGGGCTCGTCCAGGCGCATCGGGCCGGAACCCACACGGCTGCCGCGGATGGCGTTGCTTGCCACGGATGGCTCCTGTCGGGGGGGTCGACGGGGAACACCGAATCATCACGCCTGATCAGGGGTGGGGGCGCAAAGATCCGAAACGACAAGTCTAGGCCTGTTTCACATTTTTGTGACCCGTGCCATGCCGAAGCGCACCTGCCGTCGCGTTCTTGGCACAGATGTTCACCGTGGCGGGTGATCGACCGCGGCACGGCTACCCACGGCGGTCTGGTCCGTTGCGACTCGACCCGCCTGACACGCCCTCACCAGGCAGCCGGCCCAGGTGAGGCCCGCGGCCTTGCGTCGGGCTATTCCCCGAGCGTGCGGCCCTCGAAGGGTGCGGCCCTCGAAGGGTGCGGCCCTGGGGGCGTGCGGCCCTGGCGGCGTGCAGCCCTGGGAGTGGTCAGGCGCTAGGAGACCAGCGTGGCGCCGCGCAGCCACAAGCCGAAGCCCACGATGCACGCGAACCAGACCAGACCCACGATCACGGTGAAGCGGTCGAGGTTGCGCTCGGCGACCGACGAGCCGGTCAGGCTCGACGTCACGCCACCGCCGAACATGCTGGACAGTCCTCCGCCCTTGCCGCGGTGCAGCAGGATCAGCAGCGTCAGGACCACACTGGTCAAGATCAGACCAGCGATAAGCAGGTACGGGTAGATCATGATCTCGTGGTGTCCTCTCGGATGGCGCTGCGGCCCCGCGGCCGGGTTGTACGGCCACGCAATCGCGGCCCTGGCAAGGATAGCGGGCGGAGCCGCGATCCCCTACCCCGGTGGGGGCGGGAACCGGGCTCGCACCGGCATGTCGATCAGCTGATCGCCGGGTTGGTCGGCGTGCCCAGGCCGATCGAGCTCAGATCGGGCTGGCTGTAGGCCTGGTCCAGCACGACGCCACGGACATTCGATCCGTACATCCGAAGTGCGCCCTGCACCAGGATCGGAATCGCCGCCGCCTGTTGCATGATCTGCTTGTCCAGGTCACCCCATAGGTGGTACTGCGCGTCGATGTTCGGCTCCTTGAGCGCCTGCGCCATGCCCTGATCGATGTCCGCGTTCTTGAGCATCGACAGATTCAGGTTGGCCGGGGACCCGACGGTGGCACCGGAGAACAGGGGCGGAAGCACCGCGGAGCCGTTCGGCCAGTCCGGCACCCAGCCGATCAACGACATGTCGAACTTGCTGGTGGGCTGGTTGACCGACGTGAGGTAGGAGGCCAGGCCGAAGAACGTGGGCTCCACCTGCACGCCGATGCGCTGGTACGCCTCGATCACGGTGGAGATCAGCTGGTGATTGATCGGCAGATCCGGCATCGCGACCTTGATTGTGGTCTTGCAGTGATTCGCGGTGATCATCTGGGCGGCCTTTTCGACGTCGCCGTCGGGCGCCGTCTTGGTCTCATAAAGATCGAAGTCCTCATGCGCCGGAAGCCGCGGCGGGATCATGCCGGTGGCCAGCGTGCCGGCCGTGGCGCCGCCCATCACGAATCGCCAGGCCCGCTTGTCGAAGCCGTACTCCAGCGCCTGCCGGCACGCCAGTTTCGGCTGCTTGATGGTGTTGATGGCGAAATACCGCACGCCGGTGGTCTCGCCTCGCACCACCCGCTTGGACAGCACCGGATCGTTGATCACCTGCTGGACGAAGTTCGGCGCCACGTCCTGGTCCAGGCTGATCGCGTTGGCGTACTGGCCGGTACTGTTGATCAGATCGTTGGTCAGCTGGGCGTTGTCGGTCGCGGCCACAAAGACGATCTTGTCCGGGTACGCCTTGCGGACCGGGTCGGTGCTCCGGTTCCAGAAGGGATTGCGGATCAGGGTCAGCTTCGGAAGGTAGTCGACGCCGTTGGCGTCCGGAACCGGCTTCGATGTGTTCTGCTCGTCGACCATGTACGGCCCATCGGCCGCCGGATGCCAGTTGTACTGCTGGCGGCCACCACCGTCGGAACCCACCTCGACCGGAGCGAACGGCGATACCGACACGGTGTAGCCGAAGTCGCCGGCCGGCTGCTGGAGGGTGAACTCGACGTTGTTCTTGTCCAGGCACTTGATCGAGTTCAGCGACGCGTCCTTCGAGGTCGGCCCCTTGAACGGCGGCTTGTTGTCGACCAGGTAGGTCATCGGATAGTTCAGGCCGTTGTAGGCGTCGATCTGCGGAAGCCAGCGGCGTTCGATGCCGTATTTCACGTCGTCGCACGTCACCGGCTTGCCGTCCTGCCACTTCAAGCCCTGCTTGAGGGTGAAGTCCCAGACCGTGTTGTCGGCGTTCGGCCGGCCGGTGTCGGTGGCCAGATCCGGCACGATCTGGCCGTTGGCCAGTGTGGTGGTCAAGGTTCGGTTGAGGAGCCGGCTGACGTTGCCGTCGCCGGCGAACGAGATGCCCTGCGGGTCCAGGTTCGCCACCGGGTGGGTAGTCATGTAGACGTACAGCGTCCCGCCCTTGACCGGCGCGGGCGCACCGGAACTGCTCGATGACTGGCAGGCGGTGACGGAGGTCACCACGACGGCCGTCAGCGACGCCATGGCGCCCAGGCGGCGCCAAGTCGAACGCGCGCGGCGCGGAGAGGTTACGCGGGGCATGCTCTTCCTCACGGCAAGGGGGGTGATCAAGCCGGACCGGGCCGGAAATACGGCCCGCTCGGACACTCTAGGCGCACTACCCGGCAGACGTGAACTCCGGACCCGGATCGCAACACAGCGCCGACGCAGGGCGCCGCACCGGTCACTCTTGGTTATCCGGCGGTACACACGGCAGAGCGCCCGCTACGTCCGGTAACGGGCGCTCTGGAGTCCGGTGCCCGGTTCAGCTCATCGGGCGATGTGATCGGGGAACCGGCAGATCGTGACGAACTCCTCCGCCTTGATGCTGGCGCCGCCGACCAGGCCACCGTCGATGTCCTTCTCGGCCATGATCGCCGCGACATTCCCGGCGTTGACCGAGCCGCCGTAGAGGATCCGGACCGACTCGGCGGTGTGCTGGTCGTACAGCTCGCCGATGCGGGTCCGGATGGCCGCGATGACCGCCTGAGCGTCGGAAGGAGTCGCCGTCCGGCCGGTGCCGATCGCCCAGATCGGCTCGTAGGCGATCACCATCGCCGCCACCTGCTCGGCCTTGATCCCGGCCAGGGCGCCGTCGACCTGGGCATGGCAGTGCGGGATGTGCCCGTCCGCCTCGCGGACGTCCAGGCCCTCACCGACGCACAGGATCGGCGTCAGATCGTGCTTGAACGCCGCCTTGAGCTTCGCGTTGACGATCTCGTCGGTCTCGTGGTGATACTCCCGGCGTTCGGAGTGCCCCACCAGCACGTACTGGCAGCCGAGCTTGGCCAGCATGGACCCGGAGATCTCCCCGGTGTACGCGCCGGCCTCGTGCACCGATACGTCCTGGGCGCCGAATCCGAGTAGCAGCTTGTCACCGTCGATCAGCGTCTGCACGCTGCGGATGTCGGTGAACGGCGGCAGAACCACCACCTCGACGGCGGTCAGCTGCTTCTCCGTCAGGCTGAACTCCAACTGCTGGACGAGCTTGAGCGCCTCCAGGTGGTTCAGGTTCATCTTCCAGTTGCCGGCCATCAGCGGCCGGCGTACCGGGGCGCTCACGCCGCCGCCTCGAGCGCCGCGACGCCGGGAAGGGTCTTGCCCTCCAGGTACTCCAGTGACGCCCCGCCGCCGGTCGAGATGTGGCTGAACCCGGCCTCGTCGATACCCAGCGCGCGAACCGCCGCGGCGGAGTCACCACCGCCAACCACGGTGAAACCGCTCACCTTGGTGATGGCCTCGGCCACGCCCCGGGTACCGGCGGCGAACGGCGCCTTCTCGAACACACCCATCGGGCCGTTCCAGAACACCGTCGTGGCGCCGGCGATCACCGCGCTGAACGCGGAGACCGATTCCGGCCCGATGTCCAGGCCCATCCAGCCGTCCGGGATCTGGTCCGCCGAGACCGTCCGCACGGTCGCGTTCTCGTCGAACTCGTCGGCGACCACGATGTCCGACGGCAGCACGATCCGGCCCTCTGCCCGTTCCAGCAGGTCGGCGCAGACCGGGACCATGTCGTCCTCCAGCAGCGATTTGCCGACCTGGAGCCCCTGGGCCTTCAGGAACGTGAAGCACATGCCACCGCCGACCAGCAGGTGGTCGACCTTCGGCAGCAGCGCCTCGATGACCGCCAGCTTGTCGGAGACCTTGGAGCCACCGAGCACCACCACATACGGCCGCTTCGGGTCGCCGGTGAGGTTGCTCAGCACGTCCAGTTCCCGGGCCACCAGCCCGCCGCCGTACGCGGGAAGCAGCGCCGCGACGTCGTACACGCTGGCGTGCTTGCGGTGTACGGCGCCGAACGCGTCATCGACGTACGCGTCGGCGAATCCGGCCAGCTTCGTCGCGAACGCCTTGCGCTCGGCCTCGTCCTTGCTGGTCTCGGCCTTGTTGAAGCGCAGGTTCTCGAGGAGCACCACACCGCCGTCGGCGAGGCCGTCCACGGCGGCCGATGCACTGACACCCACCGTGTCGGTCGCGTACGCCACCGGGGCATCGAGCAACTCGCTCATCCGCGCCGCGACCGGCGCCAGCACGTACTTCGGGTCGGACTCGAAGTCGGACGCCGGCTTCGGCCGGCCGAGGTGCGAGCAGACGATCACCTTCGCACCGGCCGAGGCCAGAGTCTTGATGGTCGGCAACACCGCGCGGATCCGCCCGTCGTCGGTGATGGTCGCCGTTGTCGAGCGGCACGTTCAGATCGGCGCGCAGCAGCACGCGCCGACCCGACACGCCCTCGACGATCAGCTCGTCGAGTTTCTTCACAGCGAGGAACCCACCAGCTTGACGAGGTCGACGAGCCGGTTCGAGTAGCCCCACTCGTTGTCGTACCAGCCGACCACCTTGACCTGGTCGCCGATCACCTTGGTCAGCCCCGAGTCGAAGATGCACGACGAGGGGTCGGTCACGATGTCAGTGGACACGATCGGGTCAGAGGTGTAGCTCAGGTAGCCCTTGAGGGCGCCGTCGGCCGCCGCCTTCATGGCCGCGTTGACCTCTTCCACAGTGGTCTCGCGGCCGACCGTCACGGTCAAGTCGGTGGCCGAGCCGGTCGGCACCGGCACCCGCAGGGCGTAGCCGTCCAGTTTGCCCTTGAGCTCCGGCAGCACCAGGCCGATTGCCTTGGCGGCGCCGGTCGAGGTCGGGCACCACGTTCAACGCGGCGGCGCGGGCCCGGCGCAGGTCCTTGTGCGGGCCGTCCTGAAGGTTCTGGTCCTGGGTGTACGCGTGAATCGTGGTCATCAGACCGCGCTCGATGCCGAACGTGTCGTTGAGCACCTTCGCCATCGGGGCGAGGCAGTTCGTGGTGCAGGACGCGTTCGAGATGACCGTGTGCTTGGCGGGGTCGTACTTGTCATCGTTGACGCCGAGCACGACGGTGAAGTCCTCATTCTTCGCCGGGGCCGAGATGATGACCTTCTTGGCACCGTTTTCGACGTGCACCTTCGCCTTCTCGGCGTCGGTGAACAAGCCGGTGGACTCGATCACCACGTCGGCACCGATCTCGCTCCACGGCAGCTTGCCCGGGTCCCGCTCGGCGAACGCCTTGAAGGTATGACCGCCAACCGAGATCTCATCCGCCGACGCCTTCACCTCCTGCCCCAGGCGACCCAGGATCGAGTCGTACTTGAGCAGGTGCGCCAGCGCGGTGTTGTCCGTCAGGTCGTTGACTCCGACAAGCTCGATGTCGGCGCCGACTGGCCAGGACCGCTCGGTAGAAGTTGCGGCCGATGCGGCCAAACCCGTTAATACCAACCCGGATGGTCACAGGTTCCATCTCCTTGCCACGCGCGAGGGCAGCACGTGACCGCCCTCCAGAATTGGGTCATGATGGGCCGCCCCGCCGCGATCGCCGCCGACTTCGCTCTGGCGGCGCCGGCCGCTCGCGTAGCGACACGCTCGGCGAGAGACGACTGGGTCGGCCTCGTCGCCGAACAAAAAAACTCTAGCGAACTCGATTGATCAAGACACAACCGCGCCCGTGATCCCGGCTTAACATTCGGCGAACCAGCCTGGGTGACCGGCTCGTTCACGGTCCCGACGTGAGCATGATCACCTCTGGGCGTGGCATCGGCGGTCAGCCGACCATCATCTCCGGAGTGACGGCCGCCTCGGTGTCCGGGATACCCAGATCCCGTGCGCGCTTGTCAGCGAGCGCGAGCAGCCGGCGGATCCGCCCGGCGATCGCGTCCTTGGTCAGCGGCGGGTCGGCCAGCGCACCCAATTCCTCCAGGGAGGCCTGCCGGTGCTCCAGGCGCAGCCGCCCGGCGCTGGTCAGATGACCGGGCGCGTCCCCGTCAAGGATGTCAAGCGCCCGGGTCACCCGGGCCGCCGCGGCCACCGCCGCGCGGGCCGACCGGCGCAGATTCGCGTCGTCGAAGTTGGCCAGCCGGTTCGCGGTGGCGCGCACCTCGCGGCGTACCCGGCGTTCCTCCCAGGCCAGCACGCTGGCGTGCGCGCCGATCCGGGTGAGCAGCGTGAGCGATCGCGTCGCCGTCCTTGACCACCACCCGGTCCACGCCGCGCACCTCGCGGGCCTTGGCCGCCAGGCCGATCCGGCGCGCCGCGCCGACCAGGGCGAGCGCCGACTCCGGACCGGGGCAGGTGACCTCCAGCGCGCACGACCGGCCCGGCTCGGTGAGCGAACCATGCGCCATGAACGCGCCCGCGCCAGGCGGCGATGTTGCAACACACGTTGGCCGACACCACATGCGGCGGCAGCCCGCGAACCGGGCGGCCGCGCACGTCCAGCAGGCCGGTCTGGCGGGCCAGTGCCTCGCCGTCCTTGACGATCCGCACGATGTAGTGGCTGCCCTTGCGCAGCCCACCGGAGGCCAAGATGTGGATCTCGCTGGAGTACCCGTAGACCTCGGCGATCTCCCGCGCGCAACCGTCGTGCGACCGCCCCGGTGTCGAGCTCCGCCTCCACCACCACCCGGCCGGACACGATGTGCAGGCCACCAGCGAACCGCAGCAACGCCGCCATCTCAGCGCGGCGGCAACACGGCTTGGCTACGTCGACTCGACTCAGTTCGTCCTTGACCGCGGCGGTCATCGCCATAGTGTCGTCACCTCGAGGCCGGTCGGGGAATTATGTGATCAAGCATATGTCGAGATCAGCACGTCGCCAGCAGCGGCGAGAGCACTGATGCCAGCGCTGACGGGTCATGCCGGGGGGTCCCATCGTCCATCGCGACCGGCGCGAACACCACGCGAGCGCCGAGCGCCGCCGCCGTGCGCCGGACTGGTTCCGGGTCCTCTATGGCATTCCCGTCGGCTAGTACTACATCGACCCGCAGCCCCGGAAGGTAACGGGTAAGCGCGTCCAGATGGTCGGGCAGGGACAAACCCACCGTCTCTTTCTCCGTGGCCAGATTCAGGACCACCAGGCGCTTGGCCGGGGCGGCCAGGATCGCCGATGCCAGATCTGGCACGAGCAAGTGCGGGATGACGCTCGTATACCAGGAGCCGGGACCGAAGATCAGCCAGTCGGCGCGAGCCACCGCGGCGACCGCCTCCGGGCATGCGGGAGGGTCAATTGGCGTCAACCGTACCGCCTTCACCTCGGACCCGCTGGCCGCCAGGCAATGCTGGCCGACAATGGTTCTGAGCTGGCCTCCGGCCTCGCGGACGTCGCCTTCGATGATGATCGGAGCCTTGGACATCGGCAGCACCCGGCCGCTCGCGCCGACCATCGCCGCGGCCTGGTCGAGTGCCGTCACCGGATCGCTGTGCATCTCCAGAAGGCCGCACAGGAGCAGGTTTCCGACCGGGTGCCCGGCCAGCTCATCGGTGCCGCCGAAGCGGTACTGGAGCAGCCCGGCGAGGTCCGGCCGGGTGGCCAGGGCGGCCAGCGCCTGGCGCAGATCGCCGGGCGGCAGGATGGCCCGCTCGGCGCGCAGCCGGCCACTGGACCCGCCGTCGTCGCCGACCGTCACCACGGCGGTTATGTCCAGGTCCGGCAGGCGGTTCAGCGATCGCAACGACGCGGCCAGGCCGTGGCCGCCGCCGAACGCGACAACCCGTGTCACTCGCGCCCCAGGTCCCGGTGCTGCGCGGCCACCACGACCCGAAGGTCGCGCAGCCGCTTGGCGAGTTCCTCGGCGATGGCGACGCTGCGGTGCTTACCGCCGGTGCAGCCGACCGCCACGGTCAGGTACCGCTTGCCCTCGCGCTCGAACCCGGGCGCGGTAGCGGTGATCAGCCGCGCGTAGGTCTCCACGAACGTGCGTGCGCCGCGCTGGTTCAGCACGTACCGGCTGACGGCGTCGTCGAGCCCGGTATGGTCGCGCAGTTCCCGCTCCCAGAACGGGTTCGGCAGGAACCTGGCGTCGAGCACGAAGTCGGCGTCCGGCGGAAGTCCGTACTTGAACCCGAACGACAGGACCGTCGCGTGCAGGCGCCTGGCGTCCTCGCCGCCGAACAGCTCCTCGACCCGGCGCCTCAGCTGGTTGACGTTCAAGTGGCTGGTATCGATCAGCACGTCGGCGGTGTTGCGTGCCTCGGCGAGCAGCTCTCGCTCGGCCGCGATCCCGTCCGACAATCGGCCGGTGCCCTGCAGCGGGTGCGAGCGCCGCACATTCTCGAACCGCCGGATCAGCACCTCATTATCGGCGTCGACGAACACCACACGGGGTGAGAAGCCACTGTCCTTCAGCGCGGCCACGGCTCCGGCCAGGTCGGTTGAGAAGGCACGGGACCGCACGTCGAGAACCATCGCGGTACGGCGCGCGGCGCCACCCGCCTTGTACGCGAGTTCGGCCATGTCCAGCATCAGCGCCTGAGGCAGGTTGTCCACCACGTAGAAGCCGACGTTCTCCAGCGCTCGTGCCACCGTGCTCCGGCCACCGCCGGACAGGCCGGTGACGATGACGAGATCCGTCTCGCCACGTGGTGGGCGTCCGGCCACGTCGTTCGGCAGAGCCTCGATATTGGTGTCGCGGATACCGGTGTCGCCGGTGGCCTCTCGATCGCTGCCAGGGCCACCGATGCGGGTATAGCCGCCGGGCGCGTCACCCCCGGGCGCGTCACCGCCGCCGCCGGCCGCGCCGGCCGGATCCTCGATATCGGTCCTCACCACTGCATCCTCGTGTCCGCCCACTGGCACCCGCGCTCCGCACCCCCACGGCGCCCGGCTGGCGTGCCGGTCCGGTGCCCGCCTCTCCTGCGATCTTATGTTGACGGCGAGGCATCGTCCGCCTCAGCCGGGACCAGCTCGGTCCGTTCCGGACCCTCGACGCGCCGCACCTCAGTATCGCCGCGCAGCGCGGCCATAATCGCCTCCGCGGTGCGCCGCCCGATTCCGGGCACCGACTCGATCTCCTCGACCGAGGCGGCACTCAGCCGTTTCAACGATCCGAACCGGGTGAGCAGCGCCTTGCGCCGGACCTCGCCGAGCCCGGCGATCGAGTCCAGGGTCGACGCGGTCATCCGCTTGGAGCGCCGCTCGCGGTGGAACGTAATAGCGAACCGGTGGGCCTCATCGCGCACTCGCTGAAGTAGATAAAGCGCCTCCGACGTACGCGGCAGGACCACCGGGAACTCATCATCGGGCAGCCATACTTCTTCCAGGCGCTTGGCCAGGCCACAGACCGCGATGTCATCGATGCCGAGATCGGCCAGGACCTGCGCGGCCACCTGGACCTGCGGAGCACCGCCGTCGACCACGAGCAGTTGCGGCGGGTAGGCGAACTTGGCGTACCGCCGGCGCGGGTTGCCCTCACCGGCGGTGGGCTGGCCATCGCGATCGCCTCCGATGGCGCCGCGGGCGCCGGTTCGATCGGCGCCATCTTGATCTGCGCTGGTTTGATCGGCGCCATCTTGATCGGCGCTGGTTTGATCGGCGCCGTCCGCACCGGGCCCGGCGTCGCCGTTCTCCTCGTCGCTGGTTGCGTCGGTGGCGAAGTCACCGCTGGCGGCGGCCGCTTCCAGGTATCGGGAGAACCGCCGGCGCAGCACCTCGGACATCGCGGCCAGGTCATCGGTATCGCCCCGGACAATGAAGCGGCGGTACTCGCCGCGCCGGGACAGACCGTCCTCGAAGACCACCATGCTGGCGACCACGTCGGTGCCCTGGATCTGCGAGACGTCGAAGCACTCGATGCGCAGCGGCACCTGATCCATGCCGAGCGCCTCGGCGATCTCCTCCAGTGCCTTGCTGCGGGTCGTCAGATCGGAGGCGCGCTTGAGCTTGTGCCGGGCCAGCGCCTCACCCGCGTTCCGCGCGACGGTCTCGATCAGGGTCTTCTTGTCACCGCGCTGCGGCACCCGGATCTGAACCCGGCTGCCACGGTGCTCGGACAGCCAGTCGGCGAGGGCGTCCGCGTCGGCGGGCAACTCCGGGACCAGCAGTTCCTTCGGTACGTCGGTTTCGCCGTGCTCGGCGCCGTACACCTGGGTGCAGAAATGGTGGACCAGGTCGCCCATGGTCAGGTCCTCGGTCTTGTCGACCACCCAGCCGCGCTGGCCGCGTACGCGCCCGCCGCGCACGTGAAACACCTGGACCGCGGCCTCGAGCTGATCTTCGGCGAACGCGACGACGTCGGCGTCGGTGCCGTCGCCGAACACCACCGCCTGCTTCTCCATCGCCCGCCGCAGTGCGGCCAGATCGTCGCGGAGGCGGGCCGCCAGCTCGAACTCCAGGTTGCCGGAGGCCGCCTGCATCTGGCGGTCCAGGCGTCGCATCATGGTGTCGGTCTTGCCGGCCATGAAGTCGCAGAAGTCCTCGACGATCCGGCGGTGCTGGTCCGCGTCGACGCGACCGACGCACGGCGCCGAGCACTTGCCGATGTAGCCGAGCAGGCACGGCCGGCCGATCTGGCCGCTGCGCTTGAACACCCCGGCCGAGCAGGTTCGGGCCGGGAAGACTCGCAGCAGCAGGTCGAGAGTCTCGCGAATGGCCCAGGCATGCGAGTACGGGCCGAAATAGCGCACGCCCTTGCGTTTGGCTCCGCGCATCACCTGGAGCCGTGGAAATTCCTCGTCAAGCGTGACCGCCAGGTACGGATACGACTTGTCGTCCCGGTAGCGCACATTGAACCGGGGGTCGTACTCCTTGATCCAGGCGTACTCCAACTGGAGCGCCTCGACCTCGGTGCCGACGGTGACCCAATCCACGCTCGCCGCGGTGGTCACCATCTGCTTGGTCCGCGCGTGCAGCGTCCACGGATCGGCGAAGTATGAGTTAAGGCGGCTGCGCAGGCTCTTTGCCTTGCCTACGTAGATGACCCGGCCACCGGCGTCGCGGAACCGGTAGACGCCCGGCGACTCCGGGATGGTTCCGGTCGGCGGACGGTAGGACGACGGGTCAACCACGTGCCAGAGCCTACTTCAGTGCTCCGACAGAGCCCGGATACGCGCTCCGGGGAAACGGATTGGGCTGAGGCCGGCGCGATCGGGCTTGAGGCCGGCACGGTCCGGCTCAGGCCAGCGTGATCTCGCCGCCGGCGACCGTTATGTTCGCCTTGCCGAGCGGCCGCCGAGCCGGGCCGTTCGTGACCGACCCATCCACGATCGAAAACCGGCTGCCGTGACACATGCAATCGATCGTGCCGTCGGCGATCCGGCCGACCTGGCAACCCTGGTGGGTGCAGGTGGCGCTGAAGCCCTTGAAAGTGTCCTTCGTGGGCTGGGTCACCACCACGTTCTGGTCCGTGAAGATCTTGCCGCCGCCGACCGGGATCTCGCTGGTCGGCCCGAGGTCTGGGTTGCCGGCGCCGTTACCGGTCACGGTGTCCGGGTTGCCGGTGCCGCCGGTGCCGCAGGCGGCCAGCACCGCCGCGCTCCCGAGCGCGCCGGCACCGAGCAGGACGGTGCGCCGGTTGGGCTGCTGGGCGGGCTGGTCGTCGGGATGATCGACGGCCAGGTCGTCGGTGCTCAGTCGGTCAGCCATGGGCGCCAGTTAACACGCTTGACCTGAGAACCGGGATCCTCACCCCTGCTGGCAGGCCCGAATGTGAGCTACGCCGCACCGATCGCGGCCGGTCCGGCGCTCGGATCAGCGAAAGTCGCGCCGCCGGACCGGCCCGGCAGCTCGGCCCGGCGGCTTACCGGGACCTGGCGGCTGCCTTCGCCGACGTGACCTTCCTCGGTGCCGGCGGCGCCGCCGGCGACGAGGCCTTGGCGGCCTTGCTCGCCTTTGTCCCCGCCGCATTTGTCCCCGCCGCCTTTGTCCCCGCCGCCTTCGCGGCCTTGCCGCCCGGCGACTTGGCCGGGGACGACCCGGCCCGGGACGGCTCCGCCGATGACGGCTCCGCCGCAGACGTCTTTGCCGCCGGTGCCTTGGCGCCGGAGGCCCTCCGCGTCTTCGTTCTGGCGCCCGAGCGACTCGCGGAACCGGCGGCGGCGTCGGTCCGGACCGGCGCCACGCCCGCGTTGGCTTGCGCGGCCCGCGCGGCGGCCTCCGGGGACCCAGCGGCGGGACCGGTCAGTCCGAGCATGTGCCGCAGAAACTCGCCGGTATGGCTTTCCGGAAGTTCGGCCACTTCCTCGGGCGAGCCGATCGCCACCACTTGGCCGCCCTTGCTGCCGCCGCCCGGACCCATGTCGATCAGCCAGTCGGCGGTCTTGATCACGTCCAGGTTGTGCTCGATGACGATGACGGTGTTGCCCTTGTCGACCAGCCCCTCCAGCACCAGCAGAAGCTTGCGTATGTCTTCGAAGTGCAGGCCGGTGGTCGGCTCGTCCAGTACGTAGACGGTCCGCCCGGTAGAGCGCTTCTGCAACTCGCTCGCCAGCTTCACGCGCTGCGCCTCGCCGCCGGACAACGTCGGCGCCGGCTGTCCAAGGCGGACGTATCCGAGACCGACCTCGACCAGCGTCTTGAGGTGCCGGTGGATGGCCGGGATCGCCCCGAAGAACGACGCCGCCTCCTCGATCGGCATGTTCAGCACATCGGCGATGGTCCGGCCCTTGTAGTGCACCTCGAGTGTCTCGCGGTTGTACCGGGCGCCCTTGCACTCCTCGCATGGCACGTACACATCGGGAAGGAAGTTCATCTCGATCTTGATCGTCCCGTCGCCGGCGCACGCTTCGCACCGGCCGCCCTTGACGTTGAACGAGAACCGGCCCGGGCCGTATCCCCTGACCTTCGCCTCGGAGGTCTCGGCGAAGAGCTTCCGCACGTTGTCGAAGACGCCGGTGTAGGTGGCCGGGTTCGACCGCGGGGTCCGGCCGATCGGAGACTGATCGACACCGACCACCTTGTCCACGTGGTCCAGGCCAGACACCCGGGTGTGCCGGCCCGGTACCAGCCGGGCGCCATTGATCTGGTTGGCGAGGACCGCGTACAGGATGTCGTTCACCAGCGTCGACTTGCCCGACCCGGACACCCCGGTGATGGCGATGAACTGGCCAAGAGGGAACCCGACGGTGACGTTGCGCAGATTGTGCTCGCGGGCACCGTGCACCACCAGTTCACGCCCGGAGGTACGGGGGCGGCGCACCGCCGGGGTCGGAATCGACCGCCGCCCGGCCAGGTATGCCCCGGTGATCGACTCCTCGTTGGCCACCAGGTCGTCGAAGCTGCCGCTGTGCACAATGTGACCACCGTGCTCGCCCGCCCCCGGACCGATGTCGACGATCCAGTCCGCGGTCCGGATGGTGTCCTCGTCATGCTCGACCACGATCAGCGTATTGCCCAGGCTGCGCAGCCGCTCCAGCGTCTCGATCAAGCGGTGATTGTCCCGCTGGTGCAGGCCGATCGACGGCTCGTCCAGCACGTACAGCACGCCGACCAGACCCGAGCCGATCTGGGTGGCCAGCCGGATCCGTTGCGCCTCGCCACCGGACAGCGTGCCGGCCGGCCGGTCCAGCGACAGGTAGTCCAGACCGACGTCGACCAGGAACCGGAGCCGGGCGTTGACCTCCTTGAGGACCCGCTCGGCGATCAGCTTCTGCCGGTCGGTCAGCTCCGTCTCGTTCAGCATCCCGGCGCAGTCACCGATCGACAGTTCGCACACCTCGGCGATGTTGCGGCCGCCAATGGTCACCGCGAGGATCTCCGGCTTGAGCCGGGCACCGCCGCACGCACCGCACGGCACGTCCCGCATGTAGCCCTCGTACTTCTCCCGGGACCAGTCCGACTCGGTGTCGGCGTGGCGCCGCTCCACCCACTGGACCACGCCTTCGAATCCGGTGTAATACGACCGGTCACGGCCGTACCGGTTGCGGAACCGGACGTGCACCTGATCCTCGGAGCCGTACAGGATGGTCTTCTGCCCGCGATCGGAGATCGCTCGCCACGGCGTGTCGAGGTTGAAGCCCTCCTCGCGACCGAGCGCCTCCAGCAGCCGCAGGAAGTACTCCAGGGTGTGCCCGCCCGACCACGGCTGGACGGCGCCCTCGCGCAGCGACTTCTCCGGGTCCGGGATGATCAGCTCCGGGTCGACCTCCTTCTTGGTGCCGAGGCCGGAGCACTCCGGGCAGGCGCCATAGGGCGCGTTGAACGAGAACGAACGGGGCTCAAGCTTCTCGAACGACAGGTCGCAGTAGGGGCACGCGAGGTGCTCGGAGAAGGTGCGCTCGCGATGCTCGTCGTCATCCGGAAGATCGACGAACTCGAGCACCACCACGCCGCCGGCCAGCTTCAGCGCGGTCTCGATCGAGTCGGTGAGCCGCTGCTTCGCCGAGTCCTTGACGGCCAGCCGGTCCACCACCACCTCGATGGTGTGCTTCTCCTGCTTCTTGAGCTTGGGCGGATCGGTGAGCTGGTGCACCACCCCGTCGACCCGTACCCGGGCGAACCCGCGCGACTGGAGATCCGCGAACAGATCGACGTACTCCCCCTTGCGGCCCCGGATCACTGGCGCCAGCACCTGGAACCGGATGCCCTCATCCATCGCGAGCACCCGGTCGACGATCTGCTGGGGGGTCTGGCGGCTGATCGGGCGACCACAGTTGGGGCAATGCGGGTCGCCGATCCGGGCGAACAGCAACCGCAGGTAGTCGTAGACCTCGGTGATGGTGCCGACGGTCGATCGGGGATTGCGGGACGTGGATTTCTGGTCGATCGAGACGGCCGGTGACAGACCCTCGATGAAGTCGACATCGGGCTTGTCCATCTGGCCGAGAAACTGCCGGGCGTACGACGACAGCGACTCGACATATCGCCGCTGCCCTTCGGCGAAGATCGTGTCAAACGCCAGGCTCGACTTGCCCGATCCGGACAGGCCGGTAAACACGATCATCTTGTCGCGCGGCAAGTCCAGGTTCACATCGCGCAGGTTGTGCTCGCGCGCTCCACGAACGATCAAACGGTCCGACACCGGTTCCCAACCTCACCCGCGAAGTTCAGCTTTGCCGTGACGGCTGGTGCCGTCCCGACGTCCAGTTATGCCCATTTCCGTCGGCGGCCCATCGGCAGCGCCGGCCCTGCCACCTGGCATCAACCCAACCACCAACGTGCCTGCGGGCATTCCCACGCCGACCATCTCCGAGACGGATCATCTCCAAGACAGATCATCTCCAAGACGGATCACCCCCGACGCCGATCGCCGGATGAGATGAAAGACGACCCACCCGCCAGATCAGCAAGCCGGCGACGAGCCCGGTCATGCCCGCCGCGACTCTAAACACCCGGTACGACAAAACTGCTAACGAGTCCACGCGACGGCGGCAGCCAGGCGAGATCATTGGCACCCCGCCGCCGCGCCGAACCGAGACTACCCGGCTCGGCCACCCAAAGCAGGCCGGCGCCCGACCAGCACGGAGATCACGGCCGCGATGATCGCTTACCGCGCTCGCCCGCGACGGTATCCCGACGTGAACGACCGCGATACCCGATCATGAAGGCCGCGATCATGAAGGCCGTGATCATGACGGTCGCGATCACGAGTACGCGATATGAGAGTCTGCGATCATGGCGCCGGGACGGTGACCGATCAGGTCTCCCGAGCCCGCCGCATCATCCGCTTTTCCGCACCTGGCCGGTACTTCCACTCGGCCAGTTGCTGCGCCGATAGCCGGGCCTGCCGGCGGCGCGTCTGCCAGTGCAACTCCCGCTCCAGCTTGCGCCAGCTCTCCAGCCGCCGGTGCGACAGTTCCCCGGTCTCGACCGCGGCCCAGACGGCGCAGTCTGGTTCGCCACTGTGCGCACAATCCTTGAAACGGCACATCCCGGCCAGTTCCTCGATGTCAGCGAACGCGCGATCGAGGCCCTCATCGCCGTCGAAGACACCGACCGCGCGGATCCCCGGCGTGTCGAGAACCCAGCCGCCGCCGGGCAGCGGTACCAGCGCACGGTACGTGGTCGTATGCCGCCCCCGGCCATCCGAACGCCGAATCTGCTGGGTTGCCATCACGGTCGCGCCGGCCAGCGCGTTGACCAGCGTTGACTTCCCCGACCCGGAGGTACCGATCAAGGCCAGCGTCCGCCCCGGCCGGATCAACGCCCGGACCCGGTCGACGTTGAGACCCGAAGCGCCGCTGACCGGGATCACCTCGACACCCGGGCAGGCGTCGGCCACCTGACCCGCCACCGCCACCGGGTCACCGGCCAGGTCCGATTTGGTGAGCAGGACCACCGGTGCCGCCTTGGAGTCCCACGCCAGCGCGAGCATGCGCTCGACCCGGCCGAGATCCGGCTCCGGATCCATCGGCTCCACCACCGCCGCGACGTCCACGTTCGCGGCCAGCATCTGCCCCCGCGACTCCAGGTTGGCGTTCGCGCGGATGATCCGGGTCCGGCGCGGCAGCACCGCCTCCACGGTGTTCCGGCGGTCCGGCCAATGACGGACCACCACCCAGTCGCCGGCGCACGGCAACGAGATCGGGTCCTTGCTCGCCCGCAACAGCGCCGAGCCCCCCAAGCTCGCCCGCTCGGTGCCGGCCTCGGTCAGCACGGTGGCTATGCCGCGATCCATCCGGATCACCCGCCCGGGCCGCTGGCCGGGCTTGTCATATCGCGCGTACGTCGAAGCCATCTGCGCATCCCATCCGAGGGATGCCAAGTCAAGAGTCATTCAATCCTCTGCTCGAGAGACGGGACAACCATCGGTACACAGGTCCCACCCCCTCTCGACCTGGATCGATGTGCCAAGTCAACGGTAGGGGTCCAGCGCGAGATATGAAACCCATTAACGGGGTACGGTCGAGCCGTGACGATTGATCCACTAGCGCTCACCCCCGATCTCGATCTCGCCACCACCGGCTTGATGGCGAGCGTGGCCGGGATGACGGAGGCCCAGATCGGCGAACCCAGCCGACTGCCCGAATGGACCCGCGGTCACGTCCTCACCCACCTCAGCCGCCAGGCCGACGCCATGTGCAACCTGCTGACCTGGGCGAGTACCGGCGTGCAGACGCCCGGGTACGCGTCGCCGGAAGCTCGGGCGCAAGCGATCGCCGATGGCGCCGGGCGGAGCAAGGACGAGCAGATCGATGACCTGCGAGCCGCCCACCAACGGCTGGTCGAGGCGATAGCGGGGATGACGGCGGCCGCTTGGGGCGCCGATCTCGGTGCCCAGGGGCCGGCCGCCAAGCTGGTTTGGCGGCGGCTCCGCGAGGTCGAGGTTCACCATGTCGATCTCGACCTGGGCTACGAACCGGCCGACTGGCCGGAAGCGTTCACCCACCGGCTGATCCACGAACTGGTCACCGACCGGCCCCGCTCCACCGGCCCGATGCCGGCGATCGGCTTCGCGATCGATGGTCTCGCTTACGTGCCGTCAATCGGCACCGGTACGCCGACGATCGTCGTCTCCGGCTCCGCACCGGACGTGGCGGCGTGGCTCGCCGGGCGTTCGACCGGATCGAACCTGACGGTGGATCCGGACGGGTCGCTGCCGGCCCTCCCCGACTGGATGTGACGGCGCGCCAGGTGCTCCGGCGCTCGGGGCACATCGGATAGATGCTGCGGACTCAGCGGACTCAGCGGACTCAGCGGCCAACGGGATACCTGAAGTGAGGCGTCATGACTCTGGAGTTCTCGTCGATCTCGGTCGGCGGCATGGACAACAACGCTTACCTGCTGCGGTGCACCGAAACCGGATCCCGGCTGCTGATCGACGCTGCGGCCGAGCCGGACCGGCTGCTTGCCTGGATCGGAGACGATCGCCTCGACACGGTGGTGACCACCCATCAGCACCCCGACCACTGGGGAGCGCTGACCGAGGTGGTCGCCGCCACCGGGGCCCGGTCGCTGGCGCATCCGGCCGACGCCGACGAGATCCCGGTGGTCACCGCGACGGTGTCCGACGGCGACGTCATTCGGGTCGGCGAGACCGAACTCGAAGTGATCCACATCGTCGGGCATACCCCGGGATCGATCACGCTGCTCTACCGCGACCCGGACGGCCCGCCACTGCTGTGGACCGGAGACAGCCTGTTTCCCGGCGGCGTGGGCGGCACCTGGGGGGATGAGGCGAAGTTCGCGTCCCTCATCAATGACGTCGAGCACAAGCTGTTCGACCGGCTGCCCGACGAGACCAGGTTCTACCCCGGCCACGGGCGCGCATCGACGCTTGGCGCCGAGCGGCCGTCGCTGCCCGAGTGGCGTGCCCGCGGTTGGTGATGGCCCGGCAGGCGACCATCGAGAAGCCCGGACGGTGAGCGACGACGGCCGCGCCGCCATCGGGGAGCTGATCGCCGGTATGCGGCGGCAACTCGAAGCGATGACCGCGGCGAGCGACCCGAAGCGGTTCTTCCACGGCACATACCTGCGGACCACGATCACCGTGGCCGCCGATATCGACGCCGGCGGCTTCCTCGATGCCGGCTGGATGCGCCGGTGGGACGTGGTGTTCGCCGGCTACTACCTGGACGCGCTCGATCGGGATCGGGCCGGAGCCCCGGTGCCCGGGCCGTGGCGGGTGGCGTTCCGGGCCGCCGGCGGTCCCCCGGGCCGGCCGGCGCTGGAGCCGGTGCGGCACGTACTGCTCGGAATGAACGCACATATCAACTACGACCTGCCGCAAGCCCTGCTCCAGGTGATCACACCGGACGAGTTCGACGACCCCGGGGTCCTGGCGGCCCGCCATCGCGATCATGAGCGCCTGGACCGGGTACTGCACGAGCAGATCGATGCGGAGGATGTCGCGTTGCGAGCGGTGTCCCGGGTACGGCTGATCGACCGGATGATGCGTCCGGCGAACCAGGCGGCGACGCGTCGGCTCCTCGCCGAGTCCCGGGCCAAGGTGTGGGACAACGCGATCGTGCTGAACCGGGCCCGCCGTGACGGAGCGGCGGCGTACCGGGCGGCGCTGGACCGGCTGGAGCGGCTCTGCCAGGATCGCGTGGCCCGGCTGACCACCCCCGGACCGGTGCTGATCACGCTGGCCACCCGTGGGTTCGGCGTCCGGCTGGCCGGTCACCGGGACAACGCCCGGGCCGCCGCGAGCGGGCTCGGCGACAGTGATTAGCCGACAGTGGTTAGTCTCGCCTATGTGGACCTCACCGCTGGCGCCGCCCGCGCCATCCGGATGACCAGCCTGCTGCTGGCGGGTGAGCAAGTGACCGGCGAGCAACCGGCAGGCGGACAACCGGCCGGTGCGCTCCGCCCGGCCGGCGTGGCCGGTGTGGTCGAGTGGTTCGGCGCCATGCAGGCCCAGGACATCGCGAGCGGGCTGTGGTCGCTGGGAGTTCGCCTGCCGCACCTGGACCGGGCCGCCATCGAGGCCGAGATAGAGCAGGCGGCGGTGCTGCGAACCTGGCCGATGCGCGGCACCATCCACTTCGTACCGTCGCGTGACGCCCGATGGATGCTGGACCTCACCGGGAAGCGAGTCTGGGCCGCGCTGGGCAAGAGACGCGCCGACCTCGGCATCGACGACACCGTGTTCACGACCGCGCTGGACGTGCTCGGCGCCGGGTTGTCCGGTGGTCGCCGGCTGACCCGGCGGCAAGCCCTGGATCTGCTGGACAAGGCCGGGATCGACACCACCGGGCAGCGCGGCTACCACCTCCTGATGAGCGCCAGCCTGCACGGCGTCACGTGCATCGCGCCGCACGTCGGCCGGGAGCAGACGTTCGCGCTGCTCGACGACTGGGTCACCGCCCACCATCAGCCGGACCGCGACGAGGCGCTGGCCATCCTCGCCGGGCGTTACTTCGCCAGCCACGGCCCGGCTTCGGAGCGCGACTTCGCCGGCTGGACCGGACTCACCCTGGCCGATGCGCGGCGCGGCATCGCCGCGCACGATCTCGCCACGGTACGGGTAAACGACGTCGACATGCTGGTGCGCCCTACCGTGCTGGACGTCGCTTCCGGTCGCGACGAGATCGTGGTACTGCCGGGTTTCGACGAATACCTGCTCGGCTTCAAGGACCGCTCGCTGATGGCGACCCCGCAGCGGCTGGCCGCCGTGGTGCCGGGCAACAACGGGATGTTCGCGCCGACCGTGGTCCTGCGCGGCGAGGTGATCGCCATCTGGAAACGGACTTCCAGGAGTTCCGGCACGGTCGTCACCCTGACCCCGTTCGGCCGGGTGCCGCGCGCCCGGGTTACCGACGCGTTCGCCGGGTACGCCCGCTATCTGGGCCATCCGGTCGAGGTGCGGTGGGCCTGAGGCGGCCGGTGATCACGGCGCCATCACCCCGGCCAGGAAGATGGCCAGCCACCGGTCCCGTACCGCCTTCGGCTGGTCGGCCGGGGCGGTGGTGACCAGCAGCCCGAAGTCGGCGGCGGTGACCCCGGAGCGGAGGCAGCCATCCCGGTGGCCGATCTCCACCAGGCAGTCGAGAGCGGCGTATGCCCGCCGCTCCGGCTCGGCGTAATCGGCCCCACCGAGGCGCTGCGCGGCCGCCTTGACCGCGGCATCATCCGCGACCGATTCGACCACCCGGGCCGCCAGTCCGGCGATCTCGGCACGGACATCGGCGCCGGCGCGCACCCGCGCCACGGTCGCGTCCAGGTCGCCGACCATCGTCTCGGCCCGCTCGACCACCACCGCCTGGACCAGATCATGCTTGGTCGGGAAGTTCCGGTAGAGGGTGCCGACCGCCACTCCGGCCGCGCGCGCGATCGCGTCCATGCCTACCTCCGGGCCATGCCGGGTGACCAGCGCACGAGCGGCCGCCATGATCTTCTGCCGGTTCCGGACCGCGTCCGCACGTGTCTGCCGTGTACCGGAGGTCGGCGTACCGGAGGTCGGCGTACTGGAGGTCATAGCAGCCATTCTGACCGGAACGTGGACCCCGGGGTAATCGGAATCCAGGTTCAGGTTAAGCTGAACCATAGTTCATGTTGATTCGACCGGACCCGCCGCCGGAATCGATCAACGAGGACCGTCAAACCCGGATTCGACCAAACAGGACTCGACCAAACCAGGACTCGACCAAACCAGGATCCGACGAACCCACAAGGAGCATCATGGCCGCAACCAGCAAAGTCGCCCTCGTCACCGGCGCCTCGTCCGGTATCGGGCTCGCCACCGCGTCGCGGCTGGCCAGTCTCGGCTACACGGTCTACGGCGCCGCCCGCCGCATCGACCGGGTCACCGCGCCCGGCGTCCGGCCGCTGGCCATGGACGTCACCGACGACGCCTCGATGACCAGCGGCATCGAGCGCGTCGAGGCCGACTCCGGCCGGATCGACGTGCTGGTCAACAACGCCGGGTACGGGTCATACGGCGCCGTGGAGGAGGTCGCGCTGGACGAGGCGCGCGCCCAGTTCGAGGTCAACGTGTTCGGCGCCGCCCGCCTCATGCAGCTGGTCCTGCCCGGCATGCGGACCCGGCGGTCCGGCCGGATCGTCAACGTCACCTCGATGGGCGGCAAGATCTACACGCCGATGGGAGGCTGGTACCACGCCACGAAGTTCGCCCTTGAGGCGCTCAGCGATTGCGCCCGCCTTGAGGTCAAGCCCCTGGGCGTGGACATCATCATCGTGGAACCCGGCGCGATCAAGACGGAGTGGGGCGCGATCGCGGCGGGCAACCTGCGCGAAACGTCCGGTTCCGGCCCGTACGCCGGGCAGGCCACCGCAATGGCGCGCACGCTGACCGCCGAGGGCGGACTGGCCCGGCCGTCGTCACCGGAGGTGGTGGCCCGGACAATCGGCCGCGCTGTCACCGCCGCCCGGCCGAAGCCGCGGTACGTGGTCGGTGCGGGCGCCCGGCCGTTGATCTGGACGCGGCGGGTGCTGCCGGACCGGGCGTACGACGCGGTGATCCGGCGTGGAACCGGCATGCCCCGGTCCGCCTGACCCGGCCCGGCCGCCGGGCCGGCCGCGCAGCCTCAGGCGGACCGCAGAACCCGCAGCATCTCGGCCACCGACCAGGCCTGGAACGGGCACCCGGTGCCGGTGTGCGGGGCGTCGCCGTCGGCGGTCTCGGACACCGACCCGAGGCCGTACTCGCCAAGGTGCGCGACCAGCCCGGCGGTCACCTCGGACACGTCAACCGGCCCGCTCCGGCGGCGGGCATCGACGTACGGGCCGATCAACCACGGCCACACCGTGCCCTGGTGGTATGCCCGGTCGCGTTGGGTCTGGTCGCCCCGGTGACGGCCAAGGTATGCCGGGTCGGCCGGGTCCAGCGTGCGCATGCCGAGCGGCGTGACCAGCCGCGGCAGCCCGGGTGCCTCGCCGTCCATGGGCGCGAACGGCAGCGAGTACGCCAGCATCTGGTTCGGCCGTACCTTGGCGTCGTCGCCGCCTGGGCCGTCAACGACGTCGAACAACCCGGCCACGCCGTTCGGAAATCGCTTCTGAAACGATGCCCGGGCCCGGTCGTGCAACGCCACGACGTCCGGCACCTCCTGCCCCAGCTTGGCACCGAGCGCCGCGATCACCGCCAGCCCGTTGATCCACAGTGCGTTCACCTCGACCGGCTTTCCCACCCGTGGGGTCACCACCATGCCGCCGGTCCGGGCGTCCATCCAGGTGAGCGCCAGCCCGGGCGCACCGCCGGTGAGCAGCCCATCGACCGGGTCGACTCGGATGCCGTGGCGAACGCCGGCCAGGTGAGCCGCCACGATCGCCTGCAACTCCGGGGCCAGGTCGGCGGCCAGATCAAGATCGCCGGTACGTTCCACGTGTCGGCCCACCGCGTGCAGGAACCACATGGTGGCGTCGATGGTGTTGTACTCAAGCGCTCCGGTGTCGGCGGTGTTGGCGAGCATGCCGTCGGAGAGCGTGGCCGCATAGCCCCGTAGTAGCTCGCGACCCTCGTCGAACCGGTTGGTCGCCAGGAACAGACCCTCGTACGAGGTCATCGTGTCGCGTGACCAGGCACCGAACCATGGGTATCCGGCGACCACGTCCGGGCGGCCGGAGGCGCGGCGTACCACGAAGTGATCCGCCGCCAGGGCGAGCGCCGCCGTGACGTCGTCCGGCGCGGCGGCCGTGGCAATGATCGCCGCGCGCCGGGCCCGGGCCCTCTCAATCAGCACCGACGCGGGCGGCTGCGGCTCGCTGAGCGCACCGGACCAGGCGGTGATCTCCAGCGTCTGGCCGGTCGCGAGGGTGGCCGCGAACGCGCCCGCCAGATAGATGTCCTCATCGGCGCCGAGTCCCCGATTCGCCTCTTCTCGCAGGTGAGCGCCCTCGTACCACTGGCCACCCGGGTGCCAGCCGGGGCCGGCCAGCCGGTAGGCGTTCTCGACCACCACGCCGTCCGGGTGGTGCACGCAGTCCAGTGGCCGGCCGGTGTCATGGCGCTCGCCGTGAGCGTCCCGCCACGTGCACAACGCCTCCACCGACAGGCCCACCGGGCCGCCCGACAGCAGCCGGTACACGGCCCCGAGGCAGTTCGAGCCGGGTGCCATCGCATAGGTGCGCTCTATCACCACGTCGCCGATCCGGAACCGCCACACCGGCAGGCCGGCAACCAGATCGAAACGCTCAAGCATGGTGTGCCCTGCGGGCGCGACCGAGCCGGAGGTCCACTCGTGCACGCCGAGCCGGTACTCCTGGCCGGACTCCAGCCGGACCACCGGATCAAGTGAAATCAAGCCGACATTCCGGGCACCCGGATGGTCTCCGGCCACTCCCAGAAGCGCGTGGTAGCGGCGGGTGCGCAGGCCACAGACGGTTCCCATGGCATACCCGCCGAGCCCGTCCGGGAGCAGCCACTCCCGCTTGCTGCCGGCATCGAGGTCGCCACAAACCTGGGTTCCGAACGAGATGGGCCGGGGCATAACTCAGTCTTGCATCTTTCCCCGGCTCCCTTTCCCCGCTCCCTTTCCCCGCTCCCTTTCCCCGCTCCCTTTCCCCGCTCCCTTTCCCGCGTCCGGCCGGGCGAGCGGCGCCCCGGCGCGGACCGGACGAGCAGTTCCGCCCGGCGACCCAGGGCGGACCAGGGACAACGGACCAGGGACAACGGACCAGGGCAAGGCGGACATCGACGGCGTGATGGAAAGTGCCGGCCGAGAACCGTCCCACCCGCTGCCCAAAATGTGATCAGAAACTCGTATGGTGCGACAAGGATGAACCGCAACTGGCTTTGTCCAGCGGTCTTGGTCAAAATAGGGCGCTGAAGTCCGGCGGCCGTCGAGTGGGGAGATCGTGCACACACCTGAGTTCGCCCGTCGGGCCGAGGCGGATACCAACGCGGTGCCGTGGCGCCAGTGGGGTCCCTACCTGGCCGAACGGGCGTGGGGCACGGTCCGGGAGGATTACAGCGAATCGGGCGCCTCGTGGGACTACTTCCCGCACGACCACGCGCGGTCGCGGACCTATCGCTGGAGCGAGGACGGGCTCGCCGGGATCTGCGACGACCGGCAGTTGTTCTGCTTCGCGCTGGCGCTGTGGAACGGCAAGGACGCCATCCTCAAGGAACGGATCTTCGGGCTCGCCGGACCCGAGGGCAACCACGGCGAGGACGCCAAAGACTACTGGTGGTACGTCGACTCCACGCCCACCCACTCGTGGATGCGGTGGCGGTACCACTACCCGCAGCAACGGTTCCCGTACCGCGACCTGTCGACCGACGAATCGATGCGCGAACCGCGCCGAGCCCGAGTACGAACCTGATCGACACCGGCGTCTTCGCCGAGGACCGGTACTTCGCGGTCGACCGCCGACTACGCCAAGGCGGCACCCGACCGACATGTGCGTGCGGGTCACCATCACCAACAAGGGACCCGAGGAATCCACCGTCCACCTGCTGCCCACCTTGTGGTTCCGCAACACGTGGGTGTGGGAGGTGCCGGAGACGGTGGCCGTGCCGTCCATCGAGGGCGTCCGGCGTTCCGGCGACGGCCCGGCGCGGCTGATCGGCGATCACGAGACTCTGGGTCGGCTGGTGCTCTCCGGCGAGGGCGATCCGGTGCCGCTGGCGTGCGACAACCAGACCAACGAAGCGCGCCTGACCGGCGGGCCGACACTGTCGCGGTACCCCAAGGACGGCATCAACGACCACGTCGTGTCCGGAGCCGACACGGTCAACCCGGATGCGGTCGGCACCAAGGCCGCTCTGCATTACACGTTCAGCATCCCGCCCGGCGAGTCGGTGCAGGTCCGGCTGCGGCTGTCGGTGCTCGCCGGAGACGTCGCCGGAGACCCGTTCGCCGATTTCGAGCCGGTCATGGATGCCCGCCGGCGCGAGGCCGACGAGTTCTACCAGGAGCTGATTCCGGCGACCACGTCCACCGGACGAGGCCAACGTGGTGCGCCAGGCGATCGCCGGGCTGATGTGGGGCAAGCAGTTCTACAACTTCGACGTGCAGCGCTGGCTCGGTGGCGACCCGGTCGGGCCGCCGCCGCCGGACAGCCACCGGTCCGGGCGCAATTCGCACTGGGCGCACATGAAGTGCCACGACGTGATGCTGGTGCCCGGACGCCTGGGAGTACCCGTGGTTCGCCGCCTGGGACCTGGCATTCCACTGCGTGGCCATCGCCCGCGCCGACCCGGCGTTCGCCAAGGGCCAGGTACTGCTGCTACTCGAAGACCGGTACATGCACCGCAACGGCGCGCTGCCGGCCTACGAGTGGGCGTTCGGCGACGTGAACCCTCCGGTGCAAGCGTGGGCGGCGCTGCGAGTGTTCGAGGCCGACGGTGCCTGGGACTACGACTTCCTGGCCTGCGTGCTGCACCAGCTGATGCTGAACTTCTCCTGGTGGGTCAACCGCAAGGACCCGGACGACCGGCAACATCTTCGGCGGCGGGTTCCTCGGGCTGGACAACATCGCCCCGTTCGACCGGTCGGCGCCGCTGCCGATCCCGGGCGACCTCGATCAGGCCGACGCCACCGCGTGGATGGCCGCGTACGCCCTGCAGCTCATGGAGATGGCCCTGGTCCTGGCGCGGCGCGACCGGGCCTACACCGACATCGCGGTCAAGTTCCTGGACCACTTCACCACGATCGCCAACGCGATGTACGCCAAGGGACTCTGGGATTCGTACGACGGTGCCTTCTACGACGTGCTGCGCGCCGAGACCGGCACCGACATCCCGCTGGCGGTGCGCTCGCTGGTCGGCCTGCTGCCCCTGGTCGCCACCACCATCCTGTCCGCTGACGACCTGGCCGCGTTCCCCGAACTGGACGCGCGGCTGGCCGAACTGATCGAGGCCGACCCGCACTTCGCCGAGTTCGTCGGTGAGACGACCGAACGGCAGCGGCGACCGGCTGCTGACCGTGGTCGGGCCGGCCCGGCTGGCCCGGGTCCTGGCGCCGATGCTGGATGAGGCCGAGTTCCTGTCGCCGTACGGCATCCGCAGCGTCTCGAGCGCAGTACCGGGACGCGCCGTACCGGGTCAAACTGGGAACCGACTTCACCGTCGGATACGACCCCGGCGACTCGACCGACGGCAACGTTCGGCGGCAACTCAAACTGGCGTGGGCCGGTCTGGTTCCCGATCAACTACCTGCTGATCGAGTCGCTCCGCATCGTACGGGTCGTACCTGGGCGCCGACCTGATGGTCGAATACCCGACCGGGTCCGGGCAGAAGAAGCCGCTCTCGCGAGGTCGCCGACGAGCTGACGCGCCGCCTGGTGTCGCTGTTCCTGAATGACCCGGACGGCCGCCGGCCGGTCTTCGGCGAAGCCGAGATGTTCCAGGCCAACCCGGACTGGCACGACCTGATCCTGTTCAACGAATACTTCCACGGCGACACCGGCACCGGACTGGGTGCGAGTCACCAGACCGGCTGGACCGCGCTGGTCGCCGAGCTGATCATCCAGCTACACGCGGCGCGCTGACCCGCCCGCCGGCGCCGAAGCCGCTCGCGCCGCCGACCATTCCGGGTTCAGCCCTCCAGCGCCGCCGCGATCACCTCGCGCGCGCCGTCCTGAACCCGGGCCAGATGGTCCGGCCCCTTGAACGACTCGGCGTAGATCTTGTACACGTCCTCGGTACCCGACGGGCGGGCGGCGAACCAGGCGCTGTCCGTGCTCACCTTGAGCCCGCCGATCGGAGCGCCGTTTCCGGGCGCGGACGTCAGCGCGGCGGTGATCGGCTCACCGGCCAGCGTCGACGCGCTTACCTGCCGCGGCGACAGCCGGGCCAGCTTCGCCTTTTCCTCGCGGGTGGCCGGCTGATCGATACGGGCGTACGCGGGCTGGCCGTAGCGCTGGGTGAGGTCCCGGTACAGCTCGCTTGGGGTTCGACCGGTCACCGCGGTGATCTCCGAGGCCAGCAAGCACAGCAGGATGCCGTCCTTGTCGGTGGTCCAGACACCACCGTCGCGCCGCAGGAACGATGCCCCGGCGCTCTCCTCGCCGCCGAATCCGACCGAGCCGTCGCGCAACCCGGGCACGAACCACTTGAAGCCGACCGGAACCTCCAGCAGCGTCCGGCCCAGGCCGGCGGCCACCCGGTCGATCATCGAAGACGACACCAGGGTCTTGCCGACCGCGGCCGACGACGGCCAGTCCGACCGGTGCGCGAACAGGTACGAGATCGCCACCGACAGGAAGTGGTTCGGATTCATCAGCCCGGCATCGGGCGTCACGATGCCGTGCCGGTCGGCGTCGGCATCGTTTCCGGTGGTGATCTGGAACCGGTCCCGGCCGGCGATCAGCGACGCCATCGCGTACGGCGACGAGCAGTCGCTGCGGATCTTGCCATCCCAGTCCAGAGTCATGAATCGCCAGGTCGGATCGGTGGTCGTGTTCAGCACCGTCAGGTCCAGCCGATGACGTGCGGCGATCTCGGACCAGTACTCGACGCCGGCGCCCCCCAGCGGGTCGGCACCGACGCGCACGCCCGCCGACCGGATCGCGGCGATATCGATCGCAGACTCCAGGGCACCGACGTACCCGCCGATGAAGTCGAACTGCTCGAATCGGGGCGCCGAACTGCGCTTGACATCGGTCAGACCACCGCGGATCAGCTCGTTGGCCCGATCCTGGATCCACGTGGTGGCGTCGGTGTCGGCCGGCCCGCCATGCGGCGGGTTGTACTTGAAGCCGCCGTCTTCCGGCGGGTTGTGCGACGGGGTGACCACAACGCCATCGGCCAGGTGGGCACCGCGCCCCCGGTTGTACGTGAGGATGGCGTGCGACAGCGCCGGTGTCGGGGTGAATCCCTCGGTGGCCAGCACGGTCACGCCGTTGGCGGTGAACACCTCAAGCGCGCTCTCGGTCGCCGGCTCGGACAGCCCGTGCGGATCCCGGCCCAGAAACAGCGGACCGTCGGTGCCCCGCGCCGCCCGGTACTCGCAGATCGCCTGGCTGATCGCGACGATGTGGTCGTCGTTGAACGAAGTACGCAAGCTGGACCCGCGGTGCCCGGAGGTACCGAAGCTGACCTGCTGGGCCGGATCGTCCGGGTCGGGATGATCGGCGTAGTACGCCGACACCAGCCGGTCGACGTCCACCAGATCCGACGGTTGCGCCGGCTGCCCGGCCCTGGGATGGTCCGCCACGCCTACACCTCCACCCGCTGGCCCTTACCGATGACCACGACGCCCTTGTCGGAGACCTTGAACCGCTGCCGGTCCCGTTCCAGGTCCACGCCGATCTCCGCGCCTTCCGGCACGATCACGTTCTTGTCCAGGATGGCGTTGCGGACCACCGCGTGCCGGCCGATGTCGCAGCCGTCCATGCACCACGGCGCCGTCCAGGTGGGCCCAGGAGTGCACGGTGACGTTCGGCGAGAGGACCGAGTTCTCCACCGAGCGCCCGAGATGACCACGCCGGGCGAGACCATCGATGAGATCGCCCGGCCGACCCGCTCGCCCCAGCCATGCACGAACTTGGCCGGTGGCACCGGCGGGTGCTCGGTAAAGATCGGCCATCTGCGGTTGTACAGGTTGAAGATCGGGTGTACCGCGATCAGGTCCATGTGCGCGTCGTAGTACGAGTCGAGCGTCCCCACGTCCCGCCAGTACCCGCGATCGCGCTCGGTGCTGCCCGGCACCTCGTTGTCGCGGAAGTCGTAGACCTGGGCGTCGCCCTTGGCGACCAGGGCCGGGATGATGTCACCGCCCATGTCGTGCCTGCTGTCCAGGCTGACCGCGTCGCGGGTTAGTGCCTCGCGCAGCGCCGACGTGGTGAAGCAGTAGTTGCCCATGGAGGCATAGATCTCGTCGGGCGCGTCCGGCAGGCCGGCCGCGTCGGCCGGCTTCTCCCGGAAGCTTGAGATGCGTGTGACCGTCGGCGGCCGACATCGATCACGCCGAACTGGTCGGCCATCGACCGCGGCTGCCGGATGCCCGGCGACGCTGACCCCGGCGCCGGAGGCGATGTGGTCGGCGACCATCTGCGACGGGTCCATCCGGTAGATGTGGTCGGCGCCGAAGACCAGGACATAGTCGGGCTGCTCGTCATCGACCAGGTTGAAGCTCTGGAAGATGGCGTCCGCGGAGCCGGCGAACCATCGCGGGCCGAGCCGCTGCTGCGCCGGCACCGGGGTGACGTAGTTGCCGAGCAGCGTCGACATCCGCCAGGTCTTGGTGATGTGCCGGTCCAGCGAATGCGACTTGTACTGGGTCAGCACGACGATCTTGAGATATCCGCCGTTGGCCAGGTTGGACAGTACGAAGTCGACCATGCGGTAGATGCCGCCGAACGGCACGCCGGGCTTGGCCCGGTCCGCGGTCAGCGGCATCAGCCGCTTGCCCTCACCGCCGGCAAGCACGATCGCCGAGCACCTTTGCTGCCATGTCCAGCCCCCACTCGCCCTGCGCCACCGCGTACCCAGTGGCCACCGCCGTCCACCCAGCGGCCGCCGACCCACGTTATCGAGCCGGTCAGGCGGCGCGCCAGCGGCTGGCCGATCATCCCAAAAGTATCCGTTAGGGTACGACTGTGAGTGCCCGAAACCACGCCTCCGGAAACCGGCTCCGGGTGGATCTGCTCACCCGGGAGTATCCGCCCGAGGTGTACGGCGGGGCCGGCGTCCATGCCGAGTACCTGGCTCGCGACCTGCGCGACCTGGCCGATGTCCGGGTCCGGTGCTTCGGCGCGCCCCGATCCGAGGCAGGCGTGATCGGGTACCCGGAACCGGCCGACCTGGCCGGCGCCAACGCTGCGCTACGCACGGTCGGAGTGGACGTCGACCATCGCCGCCGGGTGTGCCGGCGCCGACCTGGTACACAGCCACACCTGGTACGCGAACCTGGCCGGCCACCTGGCCAAGCTGCTGTACGGGATCCCGCACGTGATGACCGTACACAGCCTGGAACCGCTGCGGCCGTGGAAGGCCGAGCAGCTCGGCGGCGGCTACGCGCTGTCGTCGTGGTGCGAGCGAACCGCGATCGAGGCGGCCGACGCGATCGTCGCGGTGTCCGCCGGCATGGCCCGGGACGTGGTGACCGCGTATCCCGACGTCGACCCGGCCAAGATCGCGGTGGTACACAACGGCATCGACCCGGACCAGTACGCGCCGGATCCACGCACCGGCGTACTGGACCGGCTCGGCATCGATCCCGGCCGTCCGAGCGTGGTGTACGTCGGGCGGATCACCCGCCAGAAGGGCCTGCCGTACCTACTCCGGGCAGCCGCCGCGACTGCCCGACGGTACCCAGCTCGTGCTGCTGGCCGGCGCGCCGGACACGCCGGAGATCGCCACCGAGGTCGAGGGCCTCGTCGGCGATCTGCGAGCCAGGCGCGGCGGCGACATCGTGTGGATCCCTCAGATGCTTCCCAAGCACGAGGTGATCCAGGTGCTGAGCCACGCCTCGGTGTTCGTGTGCCCGTCGATCTACGAGCCGATGGGCATCGTCAACCTGGAAGCCATGGCCTGTGAAGCGCCGGTGGTGGCGACGGCGACCGGAGGTATCCCGGAGGTCGTCGACGACGGGGCGACCGGCCTGCTGGTACCGGTGACCCAGCACCCGGACGGCGAACCGGTGGATCCGGACCGGTTCGTCACCGGCCTGGCCGAGGCGATCAACGCGCTGCTGGCCGATCCGGCGCGGGCCGGGCGCATGGGCAAAGCCGGTCGGGAGCGGGCGATCGCGCACTTCTCCTGGTCGGCGATCGCCGAGCGGACCGTCGAGGTGTACCGGTCGGTGCTGCCCGGCTGACCCGCGGGTCACTCCCGCAGGTCAGCCCAGCGGGTCACTCCGGCCGCAACCACAGCACACCCAGCGGTGGTACCCGGATCCGGGCCGACGCCGGCATGCCCTGCCATCCGGACGACTCGGTGGTGACCGAGCCCAGGTTGCCGACGTTGGAACCGCCGTACACCTCGGCGTCGGTGTTGATCACCTCGCGCCAGGTCCCGTGGTACGGCAGTCCGAGCCGGTAGCCGTCGTGCGGATTGGCGGCGAAGTTCGCCACGCAGACCAGCGGCGAGCCGTCGTTGCCGTACCGGATGAAGGCGAACATGTTGCCGGGCGCGTCGTCGGCGTCCAGCCACCGGAACCCATCCGGCGACGTATCGCGCTCCCACATCGCCGGCGTATCCCGGTAGACCGCGTTGAGGTCGCGGACCAGCCGCTGCACACCGGCCCGGGCCGGGTCGTCGAGCAGCCCCCAGTCGAGACCGCGCTGCTCGCTCCACTCCCGGTCGTCGGCCAGCTCGGAGCCCATGAACAGCAGCTGCTTTCCCGGATGCGCCCACATGTACGCCAGCAGCGCGCGGACGTTGGCCAGCCGCCGCCAGGTGTCGCCGGGCATCTTCGACGCCAGCGAGCCCTTGCCGTGCACCACCTCGTCGTGGCTGATCGGCAGCATGAAGTTCTCGGTCCACGCGTAGGCCAGCGAGAACGTCATCTGGTTGTGGTGCCACTGCCGGTAGATCGGGTCCTTCGACACGTACTGCAGCGTGTCGTGCATCCAGCCCATGTTCCACTTGAAGCCGAAGCCGAGGCCGCCGTCGCTGGTGGTGCCGGGTGACGCCCGGGAACGCGGTGGACTCCTCGGCGATCATGCTGACGCCCGGATGCAGCTTGTACACGGTGGCGGTGGCCTCCTGCAGGAAGCTGATCGCCTCCAGGTTCTCCCGGCCTCCGAACCGGTTCGGGTCCAGCCGCCGGACTGGCGGGAGTAGTCCAGGTAGAGCATCGAGGCCACCGCGTCGACCCGCAGCCCGTCGGCGTGGAACTCCGAGCACCAGTACAGCGCGTTGGCCACCAGGAAGTTGCGCACCTCCGGCCGGCCGAAGTCGAAGACCAGCGTGCCCCAGTCCGGGTGCTCGCCGCGACGCGGGTCGGCGTGCTCGTACAGGGGGGTGCCGTCGAAGTTCGCCAGCGCCCACTCGTCCTTCGGGAAGTGCGCCGGTACCCAGTCGAGGATCACCCCGATTCCGGCGTTGTGCAGCCGGTCCACCAGGTAGCGGAAGTCGTCCGGGGTGCCGAATCGAGACGTCGGCGCGTAGTAGCCGGTCACCTGGTAGCCCCAGGACCCGCCGAACGGGTGCTCCATCACCGGCAGGAACTCGACGTGGGTGAAGCCCATCGAGGTGACGTACTCGGTGAGCTGGTCGGCCAGTTCCGGGTAGCCCAGACCCGGCCGCCACGAGCCGAGGTGCACCTCGTAGACGCTCATCGGCCGCTCATGCGGCTGTCGTTCGGCTCGCTCGGCCAGCCAGGCGTCATCGCTCCACGGGTAGTGGGACTGGTACACCACCGAGGCGGTCGCCGGCGCCACCTCCGCCGACTGGGCCAGCGGGTCCGCCTTCTCCACCCAGCCGCCCGGGCCGAGCAGGCGGAACTTGTACCGGTCGCCGCGCCCGGCACCGGGTACGAACAGTTCCCAGACTCCGCTGCTGCCGAGCGACCGCATCGGCCAGCCGTCATGCGGCCCCCATCCGGCGAAGTCGCCGATCACCCGGACCCCCTGGGCGTTGGGCGCCCACACCGCGAAGCCGGTACCGCCGTCGCGGACCCGCGCCCCGAGGACGGTCCAGAGCCGCTCATGCCGGCCTTCGCGGATCAGGTGCAGGTCGACCTCGCCGATCGTGGGCGGATACCGGTACGGATCGTCGACCTCAGTCCCGTCGACGTCCAGCCGGTAGTCCAGCACCGTCCCTTCGACCGTGGCCTCGAAGATCCCGTCCGGGTGCACCCGGGTCATCGGCACCGGCTTGCCGTCGCTTGCCACTGGATTTGCGCCGTCTCCAGCCGGCGCCCCGTTGATCAGGACGCTCACCTGCCCGGCACCGCGCCGGAGGGTACGGATGACGGTCCGTTCGCCGTCGCCGGACGGGTGCGCGCCCAGTATCGAGTGCGGGTCGTGGTGGGCCCCGGAGATCAGCTGATCCATCAGGCATCCTCGCTGCTAGGAGCGGTCTTCGGAACATTCTTCCCGGCGACGTTCTTCCCGGGGTCGAAACCGGCTGCGCGAGCCTGCCCCGCAGCGCCCGGCTCCGGACCCTTGGGTGATGTCCCGTTGCGCGGCCGGTTACTGCCTGCCCCGCTCGGCGCCGACTTATTCGTAGCGGGCTCAGGTTTCGGCGGTGTTGCCGGCGGCGCGGGCGCCTCGGCAGCCGCCGACTCGGCGGTGGTCGCTGGCTTCGCGGGCACAGCGGGCTTGGCGGGCACAGCGGGCTTCGCGGGCACAGCGGGCTTGGCGGGCGCAGCGGGCTTGGCGGGCGCAGCGGGCTTGGCCGGTGCTGCCGTGGGTGCCGGTGCTGCTGTTGCCGGTGTGCCGTCGGCGTCGGCCGTGGCGTCCTCAGGCGTCGTATCCTCTGATGTGGCGTCCTCTGATGTGGCGTCCTCTGATGTGGCGTCCTCCGACGTCGTGTCCTCCGGCCCGGCGGATTCCGGCACGTCACGGTCGTCGGCCAGGTCCAGGATCGACTCCACCTCTTCCGGCCCCTCGGCCACCCGCGGCCGGGGCGGCTCGGTCCGGTGCACCGTGAACACATGCGCGACCTGGACCTGGGGGTCGAGGTAAACGGCGTTGTACTGGCCCCAGTTGTAGACCGCGCCGGTCAGCTCGTCGCGTACCCAGAACCGATCGTGCCAGTCGAAGCCGAGCGCCGGCAGATCGAGCGCGGTGTTGGTCCAGAGCGGGTGGTACGAGTCCATCGAGCACACCACCAGCACGGTGTTGTCGCCGTCCGGATCGCGCTTGGAGAAACACAGGAAGGCGTCGTTGTCGACGTCGTGGAACGTGAGGTTGCGCAGCCAATGCAGGGCCGGGTTGTCGCGGCGGATCTGGTTGAGCAGCGTGATGAACGGTGCGAGCGACTGGCCAGACCGCTCGGCCGCGTCCCAGTCGCGGAACTTGAGCTCGTACTTCTCGTTGTCCAGGTACTCCTCGGCGCCCGGCCGCGCCACGTGCTCGTACAACTCGTACCCGGCGTACATTCCCCATGACGGTGCCAGCATGCTGGCCAGCACCGCGCGGATCCGGAACATCGCCGGGCCGCCGTGCTGCAGGCTCTCGTGCAGGATGTCCGGGGTGTTCGGCCAGAAGTTGGGCCGCATGTGGTCGACGCTCGCGACCAGTTCCTCGCAGTACTCGCGCAGCTCGCGCGCCGTGGTGCGCCAGGTGAAATACGTGTACGACTGGGTGAAGCCGAGCTTGCCCAGCCCATGCATGACCGCCGGCCGGGTGAACGCCTCGGCCAGGAACAGCACGTCCGGATCGATCTCCTTGACCTTCCAGATCAGCCAGTTCCAGAAGTCGAACGCCTTGGTATGCGGGTTGTCCACCCGGAACACCTTCACGCCCTGATCCATCCAGTGGCGTACCACCCGGAACACCTCGGCGCGGATTCCGTCCGGGTCGTTGTCGAAGTTCAGCGGGTAGATGTCCTGGTACTTCTTGGGCGGGTTCTCGGCGTACGCGATGCTGCCGTCCGGTTTGGTGGTGAACCACTCCGGGTGCGAGGTGACCCACGGGTGGTCCGGCGCGCATTGGAGCGCCAGGTCGAGGGCCACCTCAAGGCCGTTGTCGCGGGCCGCGGCCACGAAGTCGCGGAAGTCTTCGAGCGTGCCGAGTTGGGGATGGATCGCGTCATGGCCGCCGGATGCCGACCCGATCGCCCACGGCGAGCCGACGTCGTCCGGGCCGACCGTCAGCGTGTTGTTCTTGCCCTTGCGGTTGACCTGGCCGATCGGATGGATGGGCGGCAGGTAGACGATGTCGAAGCCCATCGCGGCCACACCCGGCAACCGGTTCGCCGCGGTCGCGAAGGTGCCGTGCCGTGCCGGTGCCGTCTTCGTGGCCGGTGTCGCGCCCTCCGAGCGCGGGAAGAACTCGTACCAGGCGGAGTACAGCGCGCGCTGCCGGTCCACCCAGATCTGGCGGGGCTGAAACGCGGAGATCAGCTCGCGTACCGGGTGGTGCCACATCACGCCATCGAGGCCGAGTGCCGGGGTCACCCGTGCCGACAGCGCCAGCCGCTCGCTGCGAAGGGCGGCGGCGGCCAGCCGTACCCGCTCGGTGTCGTGCGGCGCGGGCGCCGCACGATCCAGGATCGCCGCACCCTCGGCGAGGTCGTTGGCCAGATCCGCGGTGCCCTGGCCGGCGGCCAGCTTCTTGAGGACGGCATGGCGCCAGGTGAGGTACGGATCGGCCCACGCCTCGATGGTGAACGACCACATGCCGACCGAGTCCACCCGGATGGCGGCATGCCAGCCGTCGTTGTCACCGGGCGTCATGCGAACGCGGTGCTCAGCACCGTCCGGACCGGTCCACACCACGTGTACGCCGATGGCGTCGTGGCCGTCGCGGTACGCCACGGCGAAGATGGGTACCAGCTCGCCGACCACCGCCTTGGCCGGGTAGGCGCCGCAGTCGACGGTGGGCGAAACGTCCTCGATCGGGATGCGCAGGGTCACCACGTTAACCTAACGTTCCGACGGGATTTCGCACCTGTGCGCGCCGTGTGCGGGGGGCTCGCACGGCTGTGTGCGGCTCGCGGCCAACCCGGTTGCCGAAATAACTCAGTCAGGTCGGCAGATTATCTCAATCCGCAAACGTCACCCGAAGCCGGTTTCTCTTTGCGTCGTCGACTCAGGGCTCGATACCGGCCACAACCGCAGCACAATCGATATTCGCCGTCAACAAAGACATCCTCTAATTGTCGTTCCAATTCGTGATATCACATCGTAGGTGCATCGTAGGTGCGGACGATACTGACGGTCAGGTCGAGCACGATTCGCTGACCGGTGTAGCCGTGAACCGGTACCACAACCTCGGTCTGATGGTCTCGGTGCGCAGGTGGTCGCCGACCGCCAGCTTGGAAGCGTCGACGAACCCGCAAGCGCCCCAAGCCACAACCGGGAGCGTCGACGGCGGATAACGACGTCAACGCTCCCCGATCACGCATGCCGACATCGGCGGGCAGAACATGCGGGCAGCGGCGACTCTGCGCGTGCCGCCGGCCGATGATCCAGTACGCGAATCCGTGCATGATCCAGTGCACGTGACGTCGTTATAGCGCGTCCAGCGCTCAAGATCCTGCACTTGATCATGGAACGGCGGCTACGCCGGCTTCATCGGACGCCACCATTGCTCGTTGTCCCGGTACCACCGGACCACGTCCGCCAGGCCCTCGTCGAACGGCACTCGCGGCGCGTACCCCAGTTCGGTGCGGATCTTCTGGTCGTCCAGCGAGTAGCGCAGGTCATGTCCCTTGCGGTCCTCGACGTACCGGACCATCTCCCAGCCCATGCCACACAGGCGCAGCAGCCGGTCGACGACCTCGCGGTTGCTGTGCTCGTTTCCGCCGCCGATGTTGTAGATGTCCCCGGCCCGACCGCGCGTGAGCACGAGATAGATCGCCCGGCAGTGGTCATCGACATGAAGCCACTCGCGCACGTTGCCCCCGTCGCCGTACAGCGGCACCGTGCCGCCACCGAACAAGTTCGTGATGAACAGGGGAATGAGCTTCTCCGGATGTTGATAGGGCCCGTAGTTGTTGCTGCATCTGGTGACGCGCACGTCCAAGCCGTAGGTGCGCCAGTAGGCCCGGGCGAGCAGGTCGGCTCCGGCCTTTGACGCCGAGTACGGCGAGTTGGGCAGCAACGGCCATTGCTCGGTCCACGAACCCACGTCGATCGAGCCGTACACCTCGTCGGTGGACACGTGGACGACCCGATCCACGCCGCTGACTCGGCAGGCCTCCAGGAGGGCCTGAGTGCCGCCCACGTTCGTACGCACGAAGGCGGCGGGATCAGCGAGCGACCGGTCCACATGCGACTCGGCGGCGAAGTGAACGACCTGGTCGTGTCCGGGCAGCAGGTCGAGCACCAACGGCAGGTCGACCAGGTCGCCCTTGACGAAGGTTAACCGGGGGTGCTCCATCGGAAGGTTGGCGGTGTTTCCGGCGTAGGTCAGTTTGTCGAGCACGGTCACGTGCGCGTCCTCGTAGCCGGGGTAGCCACCGTCGAGGAACGTCCGCACGAAGTGCGATCCGATGAAGCCCGCGCCACCGGTGACCAGGACTCTCATGTCGCGATCTCCATCCGGGCGTGGTCGCCGAGCACGAGACGATGCCGGGGAGCGTCCGGCAACGAGCGAACCTCGGCGCTGCGCCCGATGACCGAGCCGTGGATGCCGCGTACACGCTCGACGCATGCTCCGTTGAGCAGGATCGAGTTCTCGATCCCGGCGTGGTAGAGCGAGCAGTCGCGCCCGACCACGGTGTACGGTCCGACGTAGCTCTCCTCGACCACGCTATCGGCGGCGATGATCGCCGGGCCGACGATGCGCGAGCGCACGATCTTCGCGCCCGCCTCGACGATGACGGGGCCGGTCACGTCACTGGCCGCATCCACCGCCCCGTCGACCTCGTGCTCGATCCGGTCGAGCATGACCTGGTTGCACTCCAGCACGCCCGCGACCGCGCCGGTGTCCCTCCAGTACCCGGAGAAGACCTGCGCCGTGACGGGCCGTCCCCGCTCCACCAGCCACTGGATGGCGTCAGTGATCTCATACTCTCCGCGCTGGCTCACGCTGATCGCGGCGACCGCCTCGTGGATGGCCGCGGTGAAGAAGTAGAGACCGATGATGGCCAGATCGCTCTGTGGTTCCGCCGGCTTCTCGACCAGCCGGGTGACGCGACCGTCCGCACCGATCTCCGCCACGCCATACTCTCTGGGGTCGGCGACCCTTGTGACCACGAGTTGCGCGCAGCAACCGTCGCGCTGGAACTGTTCGGCGAGTTCGGCGACACCACCTACCAGGACATTGTCACCCAGGTACATGACGAAGTCATCGCCGGCGAGAAAGTCGCGCGCCAGCAACACGCAGTGCGCGAGTCCGAGCGGGCGCTCCTGGCGCAGGTAGGTGATGCGCATGCCGAGATCGCTGCCGTCGCCGATCGCCGCCTCGATCTCATTGCTTCCGGCACTGACGATCATCCCGACCTGTTCAATCCCCGCGTCGCGAAGCACCTCCAGACAGTGGCGCAGAACGGGCTTGTTCGCCACCGGTATCAACTGCTTCGGCATCGAGTGGCTGAACGGACGCAATCGAGTCCCAGAGCCACCGGCCAACACCAATGCCTTCACTGTGCGCCCCATTTCAGGAAAGTCGACAGGCATCAGGCCGGGAGGCGGCCGTCGGTGTTGCCATCCCCTAGGGCCGGCCCGGCCACGCCCTTTCCTACCGATGTCGCCACGACGTCCGGTCGAGGATCGTTGAAGCGACCGGCGAGCGCACAGATCAGCGTGGTTTTACGTCCGTGGGCGCCGGGCTCTGTGGTGGGCTGTCGCCTCCTCGATAGGTGACGTCGCGGCCGCGGGCCGGGAACAACTGCGCCGCGGCTGCCTTGTTGACCGCGTCGATCCGGGACACCGCGTCGAGCTTCGCGAAGATGTTTCGAAGGTGCCGCTTGACGGTGCTCTCCGCGATGGAGAGCTTTCGCGCGATCTGCGCGTTGCTGAGGGCCTCGGCCACCATCGACAAGACTTCCCGCTCTCGCCGGGAGAGCATCGTCGCCGGACCATTGACCTGTTGCAGGCTCTGCTTCGAGACGTAAAGAATCACTTTTTGCCGGTCGCCGCGCACGCCCCGCACCGCCGCCAGGAAGTCCTGCCGCGTCACGGACTTGAGCAGGTAGCCGCGTACTCCCATGGCGAGCAGCTCCCGGATCACGGCGGCCTCGTCATAAACGCTCAGGATCAGGATGTCCGTCTGCGGCGAAGCGGCCCTTATCGCCGCCACCGTACTTGTGACGGCGTCTCCGGGAATGCCCACATCGAGCAACACGATGTCCGGACCGGCGCTCGTGACGTAGTGAAGGGCTTCGGATCCGTTCTTCGCCTCCCCGACGACCGTGATGTCCTCCTCCGCCTCGAGGATGTCGTGCAGCCCTTCACGCAGGAGCGTGTGATCGTCGACGATCAGGACCCGGATGGGACGGCCGGACTCGCGCGCGCTCGCCTCGCCTGGCCCGGTCGCGCCGCCCGGCTCAGGCAACATGCTGGGCCCCGGAGAGCGGAATCCGGACCTCAACGGAGGTGCCCGCTCCTCGAGTGCTGAGGAGGCTGACCGTGCCTCCCACGAGCACCATCCGCTCGCGCATCGAAACCAGGCCAAGCCCGTCGCCCCGGCCCATCGGGTCGACGCCCACCCCGTCGTCCACAACCGACGCGCGCACCTCGTGCGGGGCGATCTCGACGTGGACCGTCACCGTTTCCGCCTCCGCGTGCGTGTACGCGTTGCGCATCGCCTCGCGGAGCACGAGGAACAGCTCGTCCAACGTGGCGGGCGGCGCCCACGCCTCGTCGCCGACGACGTCGACGACCGTCTTCGTACATACCGGCGCGGAGGATCTCGCGGCGTACAGCAGCGCGTTCCGCAGAGTCCTCGGCTCGGCACTCAGGCGCAATCCCCGCGCGACGCGGCGGACCTCGTCAACCGCCTCTCGCAGCGACTCCTCCGCCTGGACGATCCGCTTGTCCATCATGGCCGGATCGCGCTTGCGGTGCACCCGGAGCGACTCGACGCAGCGAACCGCGGCGCTGACGCTTGATCCCAGCCGGTCGTGCAACTCACGCGCGATCCGGGCTCGCTCGTCCACATGCGCGTCGTGAACCTTGCTGAGCAGGGTGCTGGAGTGCACCGAGACCGCCACGTGCATGCGCGACATGATGGCGACGTGGGCCGCGCGCACGCCGATGGTCATCATCGCCAGCGCGTCGTCTTCCGGCGCGACGGCGATGGCGATGGCCGGCAGCAAGATTTCGAATAGGAGCATGGCTGCCCGGAACAGCTCGGTCGGATGGCCGGTGCCTACCGCGGCCGCCGCGCTCTCGCCTCCGGACGGACCGGCGCCGATCCGGCCTCCCGCCGACGGGGCACCGGCCCGCCCGAAGGCCGGATCGGGAATCGCGGAGGCACCGCTCAACGCCGCGCATACTTCCTCAAGGATGGTCGCGGCGCTCCGGAGACATGCACGGCGGATCCCGGCGTCAGCCAGCGCGGTGCTTTGCGAGTCGAGCAGCGCGCTGTCATACCGGTCAAGGAGCGTCCCCGCGCTGCCTGCCAGCCGCCGGGCGGCGGGGTGGTCCGCAGAGCCTGAAACGGCCATCCGCCCCGCCTTCCCGCTCCCGCAGTCGCAGACGCTCGCTCCCAGGGTTCGTGCGGCATCCTCCCCCGAATAGTCGACGAGATCAAGCGCTCTCGATCCAGGCCGGCGAGAGACCAAGAGCGTCGATGCCTGGGGTCACCATGTGACCGGGATCTCCACGAAGCCTTCCAGCAGCGAACCGGGTTGACGGCGCAACTCCGCGGCGGGCTTGGCCAGGCGCAGCGTCGGGAACCGTCGGAGCAGGCTCTCCGTGGCCACTTGAAGCTCCATCCTCGCCAGGGCGGCGCCCACGCAGAAGTGCGGACCGAGGCTGAATGTCAGGTGATTATTGTCGGCCCGCGTGATGTCGAGCGTCCGGGGACACTCGAAGACCGACTCGTCCTGATTGGCAGAATCAACGGCGGGAATCACGCTGGCCCCCTTGGGAATCGTGTAGCCGTCCAGCGGGATGTCCTCGACGGCGTAGCGCAGCATCGAGACCGACGAGCCGACCAGCTTCCACCGCAGCATCTCCTCGATGGCGCCGGCGATGAGCGAGTAGTCGCTGCGTAGCAGGGCGAGCTGGTCGGGATGTGTGAGAAGCATCGCCACTCCACCGCCGAGCTGAGTCGCCGTCGTCTCGTAACCGACCAGCAGCAGCAGACGGCACCACCAGTGCAGTTGGTATTCGGTGAGCCGCCCATCGTTCTCGTCACGCGCACGGATCATCGCACTGACCAGATCGTCGGCGGGCTCGCGGCGCTTGAGTTCGATGAGCTCGCCGATGTAGGCGTTCATCTCCCGCATCGCCTGGCCGATCTGCTGACCGGTGAACCGGCTGACCGACAGGAAGTGGTCGGTCCAATCGCGGAACGCGGCGACCCGGTCGGCTGGCACGCCGAGCAGCCGGCAGATCACCCGGATCGGCAACGGGAACGCCAAGGTCTCGTTCAGGTCGACCGGGCCGCCGCTTCGCTCCATCGCGTCGAGCATCTCGTCGACCAGTGTCTGCACGTACGGCCGCAACCGCTCCACGCGGGCACCCGTGAACGCCTTGAGGACAAGGCTCCGCGCCCGCGTGTGCTCGGGCGGATCGGGATTGATGCGGGGATCCTGGAACATCTTGTTGTTGCGCGTGATGCGTGCCGCTCCCGGGCGTTCCAGGTTGCGGCTGAGCCGGTCATCGGTCAGCAGCCGGCGCACATCGGCATATCGCGTCACCATCAATGCGGAATCTCCGCTGGGCAGCGTGACCGGGACCACCGGTTCCTGCCGGATCGTGGCGAGTTCGGCGGGCACTTCAAGAGCCGAGGGCCGTTGAAAGGGATACGGCTGGGCAGTCATGGCAAGCCTTCCTGTCCGGTGCGGGCGATCTACCAGGCGACCGGTACTTCGACAAAACCTTGGAAGAATGGGTCGTCCTGACGGCGCAGCTCGCCGGTTGGCACCGCCAGCCGTAGCTGCGGGAAGCGGCGAAGCAGGCCCTCGATCGCGATCTGCAACTCCGCGCGGGCCAGCGGGGCGCCGAGGCAGAAGTGCCGCCCCACGCTGAAGGTGAGCTGCTGCCGTTCGGCACGAGTGATGTCCAGGTGCGCGGGGCAACCGAACGCGGACGGATCTTGGTTCGCGCTCTCCAGAGCCGGGATGATGCTTGAGCCGCTCGGGATCTTGACGCCACCGATCTCGACGTCCTCGGTCACGTACCGAAGCATGGTCAGCGACGCCCCGACGACCTGGCAGCGCAGCAGCTCCTCGACCGCGTCCGCGACCAGCCCGAAGTCCGCCCGCAGCTTGGCCAGTTCGGCCGGGTGGCTGAGCAACAGGACCATGCTGCCGGACAGTTGGCTGGCCGTGGTCTCGTACCCGGCCAGCAGCAGGACGGTGGACCACCAGTGCAGCTCGTCATCACTGAGGCGGCCGTCGTTTTCATCGCGTACCCGGATCAGCGCGCTGATGAGGTCATCGCCCGGCTCGCGGCGCTTGCGCTCGATGAGCTCCCGCATGTACTCCCACGGCGGAGCGCCGGTGTCGTGAAACCTGGACTGCTCCTCGGCCGGCACACCGATGAGCTCGCAGATCACCCTGATGGTGACGGGATAGGAGAAGGTGGTGTTGAGGTCGGCCGGAGGTCCGGCGTGAACGAGCTCATCGAGCAACTCGTCGACGATCTGCTTGATCCGGGGCCGGAAAGCATCGACCCGGGCGGTGGTGAACGCCTTGGCTATCAGCCGCCGCATCCGCGGGTGGTGCGGCGGATCCATATCGACCTGGCGCTGGAAGTGCTTGACCCGGGGCGTCGTCGTCATGCGTGCCACGCCGGGCCGGTTCCGGTTCTTGCTCACCGCGGAATGCGCCAGCAGCGCCCGGATGTCGTCGTACCGGGTGGCCAGCAGCGCGGTGTCACCGCTGGGCAGAATGACTGAGAGGATCGGTTGCTCGTGCAGGTCGGCGAGCTCCTTCGGCTGGTCAGTGGCCGATGGCCAGGCGAACGGGTATCGGAATCGCGGCTCGGCCATGGCTCACCTTCCTGACGTAACGACAATGGCGGGCGGCCCGGCCGGCCGCCACGTGATCCGGCCCGGAGAACGGTCGACGCGAAGTGGCGCACGGTCACTCATCGTCGTCGTCGGGGGGACCTGGGATGATCAAAAAGCCGCCGATGCCCGCGATCCAGCGCAGTTCCTCCAGGAAGCGCACCCACGCGGGTATCTCATCGGGCTTCTGCAACTGGCGCCACAACTTCGCCTCCACGGAGGTGGCCGGCACATTGGGTATCAGGCGCTCGGGATGTCCATGAGGAGGTGGCACCGGACCGGACGGCAGGCCCTGGCCCGGCTGGAATTCCCGGCGTGGTCGGAAAGCGGAGAAGGGCCACATGTCCCGATGCTCATGGCGGCCGGTCGGACGCGGATCGAGTCGGTCTCGTGCCTTGTTGGTGCCGGTCCCTGCCGGCGCCCGGCGGCCGCCCGATGCGCGGCACGGTGACCGATGTGTGCGCCGGGGAGCCGATGTGCGCGCCCGGCAGCCTGGCGCCGGACGAATCAGCCGAGCAACCGCCGCCTGAAGGACCGCATGCCGGCCCAGCCGACCACCGCCGAGCCGGCGACGAGCACCGACAGGAACACCGGCACCGGCATGTGCTTCATGTCGGGTGTGAGGACGCTGCGCATCGCCTCGCTGGCGTACACCACGGGGTTGGCCAGCACCGCGATCTGAAGCCACCGGATGGCACGCAGCGCCGCCCACGGAAAGTACACGCAGCCCAGCAGCGTCGCCGGCACCAGCACCAGGTTTATCAGGACATTGACCTGGTTGACGTCCAGGATCGTGCCGACCAGGAGCCCGACGCCGGCGCCGAGCAGCGGGATGAATACGACGCACACGACGAACAGTGGCCAGTTGTTTACGTGCACGTTGGGCTTGAGACCGGGTGCGTGAAGGAAGTAGACGACCGGAAAGACGATCATGCCGGAGATGATCCCGTTCAGCGTCCCCCAGGCGATCTTCGCTACGCCGAGCGCCCACAGCGGCATCGGAGCGAGCATCCGATCCTCGATCGCCCTGCCGAAGGAGAGCTCACGCACCAGGCTCATGGTGACGCTGGTCATCGACGCGAACACCGCCGCGTTGGCCACCATCCCGGGCACCAGCACCGACGGAAGGCTCTGACCCTGCACGTCGCCCATCGCGCCGATCTTCGGCAGGACATACGTGAACACGAACGCGGCAAGCGTGGGCTGCATCGCGGTGTTCACCACGAACCCCGGCACGTTGCGCCTCAGAACATATAGCTCGCGCGCGATCATCGCGACGAAGGTGCGCATCGGGCGGGCTCTTGTGCCGCTCGCGGTTCCGAGCGTGGCATCGAGGGCGCTCATTCCCGGTACTCCTTTCCGGTCAGTGCCAAAAAGGCGCTCTCCAGGCTCGGACGGACCGTGGTGACGTCCCGGATGGTGCGGCCGATCGCACCCGCGGCGGCGATCAGATCGGAGAGCAGCCCCTCGGTACGGGTGGTGAAGAACCGAACGCGGTCGCCGCTGGCCTCGACGCGGCCACCGTCCGTCATGGCCGGAAGCGTGATCCCCTCCACCGGTCCGTCGAACAGCGCGGTCAGCACGGTGTCGGCGCCCGCGGTCGAGGTCAGGTTCTCCACCGTGCCGCATGCCAGCAGCCGGCCGTGGTCGATGATGGCCACTCGATCACAGAGCACCTCTGCTTCATCGAGGTCATGCGTCGTCAACAGCACGGTGGCTCCATCGGCCTGGAGGCCACGAACCGTGTCCCAGAGCCGCATGCGCGTTTGTGGATCGACGCTGGCCGTCGGTTCATCGAGAAACAGCACGTCGGGCCGGTGCATCAAGGCGCGCGCGATCGCGACGCGCTTGGCCTGGCCGCCGGACAGCTCGGTCACCATGGCGCCCGCCCGGTCCGCCAGATTCGAGCTTTCCAGCAGGTCGCGTGCTCGCCTCCGGCTCGCGGCCGGCTTCATACCGAAATAACGGCCGCGAAACTCGAGGTTCTCCGCGACGGTGAGTTCCCGGTCCAGATTGCTGGCCTGGGACACCACCCCGATCCTGCTCCTGACCTCGACGGGATCGCGTGCCACGTCGATGCCCCCGACCGTGGCGCTGCCGCCGCTCGGCAAGACAAGGGTCGTCAGGATGCCGATCGTCGTGGACTTGCCGGCTCCGTTGGGCCCCAGGATCCCGAACAGCTCGCCACGGGAGACTTCGATGGCCAGCCCCCGCAGGGCCTCGACCGGACCGCTTCGGGACCGGTACGTCTTTCGCAGGTCGACCGTGCGGATCGCCGGCTCGGTCCGGCTCCGTGACTCCGGCTCCGGCGCCGGGCACCCGTCAACCGAGATCTGGTTACCCGATCGCCGCTTGTCCTCGGGATTCCGCCCGCCACCCGACGCGATCATCTCCCCACCTCCCGCACCGTCCCCCGACGACATCGGCCGAGGCTAATGGGCACCGGTCGAGGATCGCTCGCGACGACGTTGACGCGGAGGCGATCCAGCGCGACGCGAGCGATTCAGGATCCCGGTGGCACACCATCGCCGGGACGAGGAGCGGAGGCATCCGATGCGCGCGTTGTTCGCCACCTGGGCGTGGCGCACCCACTTCAATCCGCTGGTTCCGCTGGGCTGGGCACTGCGCGCCGCCGGGCACGAGGTGATGGTGCTCAGCCCGCCCGACTTCACGCCGGCGATCACCGCCGCGGGCCTGCCCGCGCTACCCGCCGGACCCGAGTTCGACCTGCCGACGGTGCTACGCAACGCGGTGGAGGCGAGCAAGTGGCGCCCTCAGTCCGCGCACGCGGAGAGCCCGCTCAAGCGCCGCAGGGGACTCACCGTGCTGCGCATCGCGGCCGAGAGTGCCGATGTGATGGCCACCGACGCGGTTCGCTTCGCGCGGCGGTGGCGACCGGACCTCGTGGTGTTCGAACCCATGGCGTTTCTCGGTCCGGTGCTCGGCCGCGCGCTCGGCGTGCCCGCGCTGCGCCAGCTGTGGACCATCGACTTCTTCAACGAGATCGGTTCCGTCGAGGACGAGATACTCGGCCCGCTCACCACACGCCTCGGCCTTGGGAAGGTCAGCGCACTCGGCGACATCACCCTGGACCCGTGCCCGCCACGGCTGCAAGCCGAATATCAGCACCCGCGCCGGCTCGTGCGATACGTGGCGTACAACGGTCCCGCCGTATCGCCGTCGTGGCTGCGAACGCCGCCACGCCGACCACGGGTCTGCGTCACCTGGGGCACTTCCATCGCGGGTATGAGCCTGGACAACGGCTTCCTCGCCCCGAGGGTGGTCGCGGCTCTGGCCTGCCATGACGTGGAAGTGGTGATCGCGGTGCTCGATTCGCAGAAGGAACTCTTCGGCGACCTGCCGCCAAACGTGGTTCATGTCGGTCCGGTGGCGCTCGACGTGGTGCTGCCCACCTGCGATGCCGTCATCCATCAAGGTGGCGGTGGCACGCTCATGACCTCGATGAAGAACGGCATCCCACAGCTGATCATCCCGTACATTCCCGATACCGTGTTCAATGCCAAGCACGTCGCCGCGACCGGCGCCGGGCGATATCTCTACGGCGGCGACGCGACCGACGAGGCGCTCGCCTCGGAGATCGAGACCTTCCTCGCCGCGCTTCCGGCATACCGACGCGACGCGTTGCGGCTGCGGGACGAGCATCTGGCGATGCCGGCGCCGGCGCAGCTCGTCGATGACCTGGAACGGGATGCGATTGCCGCGGCCGCGTGACGGCCACGGCAATCATGAGTCACCCGAGCGGATCGGGTGAGGCCGGGAACATCACCGTCATCCGCTCGTCGACCACCTTCTCCAGGCGCTCCCCGGCCTGCTTGGACGCCAGCAGGCAAATGACGATGCCGATGACACCCGGAACCTCGTTGAGCCAGATGGACTCGGGAATGCTGTCGACCGAGTAGATGATGACGAGGCGCACCAGGGCGTAAGCGATGAAGACCAATCCCCATAGCGTGCTCAACCGCCGGTGCGTCTGCTGGAACACCTCCGAATTGGCGGCACACCATTCGTACGCGATCAGCCGCCGCGGATCACCTTTGTAGGCCATCGGCTTGGACGCGTCGACCGTGACCGGGCGGCTTGAGAACGCCTTGACCATCACCCAGAGGCCGGCCAGGGCGATGTAGAGCGACGGGCGTGCCAGAAGCAGGCGCGGGTCGCGGGTGGCGAACGTGAGCAGAAGCCCGAGCGCGAGTTCAAGCAGCACGAGCAGGCCGAGACTGTCGAGCTTGCGCTGGCGGGCGGTGTTGATCGCCGCGTTCACCGCGGTCAGCAGCCCGCCCGCGGCCAGCGCCCAGAAATCGCCCACGCCCACGGCCTTGAGAGCGAAGTAGGTCGCGATCGGCAGGAAGAGGTCCAGCAGGTATGGCAGTAATCCGAGCACGCCCTTGCTTGGTCGGACCACATCGGCACGGTTCTCATTGAGCACAGCTGCGTTGTCCTTTCAGGTAGCCAGCAAGGGGGCCATCGAAATGGAGCTATCTTAGTGCTTGTTCCGCAACTGCGTGGCCGGGCCGCGGCGGACCCGGAACCTCCGGCGGCGTCGTCGCTACCGGGCGAGAACTCGATCCTGGCGAGACGCCCAGCCGAAGGCCGGGCCGGCTCGCCAGGATCACGCGCGGAACGAGCCGCTACTTGCGGGCGGTGACGATCGTGTCGCCGGTGCCGATCGGCCGGGCCGAAATCTCGCCGAATCCGGCCTCGGACATCCACTGCCGGCATTCATCCACGGTGTACTCCGAGCCACCCTCGGTGACCAGCAACATGTTAAGGCTGACCAGGATCTTGCTCAGGTCTGCCGGTTCCGGGTCGATCATCGAGTCGTAGACAAGCAGGGCGCCGCCCGGCGAGATGGCGTCGTACGCCTTCTTCACCAGCATCGCCCGCTCGGACGGCGACCAGTTGTGCAGCACGTGACCGAGGATGACGACATCGGCCGAGGGCATCGGATCGGCGAAGAAATCACCGGCCTGGAAGACACAGCGGTCGGCCACACCGAGCGACGCGAGGTGGGCCTCGGCAGCTGGCCCGATCGGGGGCAGATCGAAGACGACTCCGCCCAGGTGCGGGTAGGCCATCGCGAGCCGGGCAATGATATTGCCACGAGCCCCGCCGACGTCCGCGACGCTTCGATGCTCGCCCCACGGCAGCGCGTCTTGCAGATCGGAGACCAGCCGATTGTTGACGGCGTCCATCATGTTGAGGAACTGACCCAGCTTTGCCTGATCCGTCAACATCGCGGCGAAGGCGTCGGCAACCTGAGGCCGGCCGGTGCGCAACGCCTCGCCGAGCCGCCCCCACGCGGGGTAGAGCATCCGGTTCGCGCGCTCAAGGTAGCCGCCGACATACCCTTCCGAGCCTCCGACCAGCAGGCTCGCGGCCGCCTCGGAGTTACGGTAGCGCCCGCCATCGTTTTCCAGCAGGCCCATGGCGACCAGCGCGTGCAGGAAGTCAGGCACTCCACGGGGGTGCAGGCCCAGCGTCGTGGCGAGGTCGGCTCCGGTCGCCGGAGCCTCCGCCAGTGCGCTGAAAACTCCCAGCTCCGTTGCGGTCAGCAGAAGCTTGGCCGCACAGAACGCGTTGCCCAGCAGCTTCATCGCCGCCGGCTCCGGCGTGCTCACTCTAAGATCAACGGTCACTTCGCGCACTCCTCTCGGCATCTTCTCGTCCGAGGCTCCCGGCGGCCGCTTGAGCCTGGCTGGAGGGCCGGTCGCGCCATGATCATCACGGACAACAGTCACGCTGAAGCGGTTTACGAGCGCTCCGCGATGCACTGGCGCAACCGCGAGGAACGTGGCTCCCGCAAGCAGCGCGATGAGATTGGGGACCGTGTTGACGGACACCGGAGACGTCCACGCGCCGGACGTAGACGCGAAGCCCGGGCGGATCGACGCACACCATCACGCGATCACGCCGAAGATCGCCGCCATGCTCCGCGAGCGCCGTGCTCCGTTCGTACTCCCCTGGTCCCTGCCGGAGACATGGCAGGTGATGGACGACAACCGCATCGAATTCGCGCTGGTCTCGAACCCGGTTCCCGGGGGCTTTTTCGAACACGAACGCCAGGCGGCCGGCTTCGTCACCGCCGCCAACGAAGCCGTCGCCGACCTCGTACGTGAGCATCCGGCCCGGTTTGGCCTGCTCGCCGCCCTGCCCATGCCGTTTGCCGATTCCGCGCTGGAACAGATCCGCTTCGCCTACGACGTGCTGGGCGCGTACGGCGTCGTGTTGATCCCCCAGGCGGGCGGCCGCTACCTCGGCGATCCGGTGTACGACGACGTGTTCGCCGAACTGGACCGTCGCGAAGCCGTCGCGCTGGTGCACCCGATGATGCTTCCGAGCGGGCCGGTCGCCGAGCCGCCGTCGGTCCTGGCCGACTTCCTGCTCGACACGACGCGAGGCGCGATCAACTTGATGCTGACGTCCACGCTCGACCGGTACCCGCGCATTTCGTTCATCCTGGCCCACGCCGGGGGCTTCCTGCCGTACGCCGCCACGCGGGTGAGGCTGCTCGCCGACCGGTTCTACGGATTGACGCCCGAGCACTTCGAGCGCTACCTCACTCGCTTCTACTACGACATCGCGCTGTCCGCCCCGTCGGCGCTGCCCAGTCTCCTGGCCACGGTACCCCCCAAGCAGATCCTGTTCGGCACGGACTGGTGCGCGGCGTCAGCCGGGCCCGTGGCGGCCGCGACACGCGGCTACGAAAGTGCCGGATACCTCGACGACGACGCTCGCAGGATGATCGACCGGGACAACGCGCTACAGCTGTTGCCGCGGCTGGCGGCGCCGGCGGCCGCCGAGGGATGGTGACCCGTGCCCGCCCCACCGCCGACCGGCGATCGGAGCAGTCGAGCCACCCGGCGGGCGGCGGTTGTCGGTGCGGCCGGCTTCATCGGCCGCCGGCTGACCGTCGCCCTGGCGCGGGCCGGAGTCGACGTCGCCGCCTTCACCAGGAGCTCCCACTTTCTCGCCGGCGGCGAGCTGAGTTATCCGCTGCACCGGTCGGATATCGTGTTCTACCTCGCCAGCAGCCTGAACCCGAGCCTTGGCGAACAGCATCCCGAGTGGGCGGCTGCCGACCATCGGCTCTTCTCACAACTGCTGGGCCGGCTCGCGCGGCGCGACCACGCTCCCACCGTTGTCCTGACCAGTTCCGGCGGAACGGTCTACGACGAGCACGTCTCGCCGCCGTACAGCGAGCTGTCGCCCGTGCGCGCGAGCGGCCGGTATGGCGCGGCAAAACTGGGGCTGGAACGGGAACTGCTCACCTACGCGGGCCGGATTCCGGGCGTGATCTTGCGCCTGTCCAACGCGTACGGGCCGGGACAGTCGACCGGCAAGGGGCAGGGCGTGCTCGCGTATTGGCTGCGGGCGGCACGTGAGGGCGTGCCGCTGAGGCTCATCGGAGACCCGGAGTGCGCGCGCGATTACGTCTACATCGACGACGTCATCGACTGCCTGCGCCGAGTTGACGCGGCCGCCCGGGACCGCGCCCCGGCAGGCCGGCCGCCCCTCACCCTCAACGTCGGCTCCGGCGTGCCGACGACCCTCACCGAGTTGCTGACGGTGGTCCAGCGAATCGTCGGCCGCGAGTTGCCGGTCGAGCATCTGCCCGCCCGATGCCCCGACCGCCGCTCGGTCTGGCTGCGCGTCGATCGCGCCCGTGACGTGCTCGGCTGGCGGCCCCAGACATCACTGGAAGACGGCGTCGCCCGAATGTGGCGTTCGACGCTTGAGCGCGGCACGGGCGCGCCGCGAGCCGCTGCTCGAAAAATTATGGTGCTCGTTGGTTCGACCGCTGGAATGGAGACGAATCGTGCTCGCCGAAACGATGGCCCGCGCCGGGCAGACCTTGATCGGGAATACCCCGCCGAATGGTAAGAGCTATTGGGCGGCGCGCTTCTGGGACCGCGACTCGGCCGAGCGGCATCCGGTGCTCGCGCCCGCGTTCCTGCGCCAGAAGGAAACCATTGCACGGTACCTGCGGACCTACGGCGACGGCGCCGAGACGTCCATCGAGTTCGCGTGCGGCACCGGCGAGTTCACCCGCCTGACCGCCGAGGGTACGGCGGTGCGAGACATGACAGCGGTGGACATCTCCGCTCATGGCCTCGATCTGGCACGCCAGCGGGTACGCCACGACAACGTGCGGTTCATCCAGGGCGACTTCTGGGCCGACCATGGCCTGCCCCGAGCGGATCTGATCGTCTGTGTGGACGCCATCCATCACCTCGGTGACGTTCGGACGGTCCTGCAACGGCTGCACTCATTCGTCAAGCCCGGCGGGATATTCATCGGCAACGTCTTCACGCTGGACAACTTCCACGAGTTCGAGCGGCTGCGATATGGCGCGATCGAACACTTGATGCGGACCACGCTGTTCCTCGGTACCGCGGCGATGATCCGGCTGTCGAACGGCCGGCTCTACAGCGGCTCGCACCGCACCCAGCTGCGACCGAGCGCGGAGACCGAACGGCACCTCGCGGATCTGTTCGGCGAGGTGCTGGACGTCAGCGTGGATCCGTACTTCACGGCGTTCGCCGCCCGGGCGTAGCGCGACGCCCGCCGTCGCGGGTGATCTATTAGCCAACGTCAAGGCCCGCCAGCTCGCGCTGCGGGCCCCAACCGGCGAGGAGAGCCGATGAGGATCCTGGTGACCGGCGGGGCCGGCTTCATCGGACGGTACGTCGTGGAGGCGTTCGCCGCCGCCGGCCACGACGTCCGAGTGCTCGACGTTCTGCTTCCCGACACGCATGCCGAGCGCGAAACGCCATCCTTTCCCGACGGCGTCGAGTTCATTCGCGGCGACGTGCGCGATGACGCCATCGTTGTCGAGGCGTTGCGCGGCGTCGACGTGGTCAGCCACCACGCCGCCGTGGTAGGGCGCGGCCGGGAGGTCCTTGACGCGGCTCACCACGTGTCGTGTAACGACCTCGGCACGGCCGTGTTGATCGCCGCGATGGCGCGAATGCGGGTCAGCCGGCTGTTGCTGGCCGGTACGGTCGCGATCTACGGCGACAGCCGGTACGACTGCCCTGAGCACGGCCGGGTCAAGCCGGAGCGGCGCAACCGCGCCGACCTGGACGCGGGCCGGTTCGAGCCGACGTGCGACTCGTGCCGCCGGCCGCTGCGTGCCAGCGCCGTCTGTGAGGACGACGCGCTGGACCCACCACGGAACGTCTACGCCGTCACAAAGCTCGCGCAGGAGTATCTGATCGGCACGTGGGCGCGCGAAACCGGTGGCCGGGCGGTGGTGCTGCGCTATCACAACGTCTACGGCCCGGGCATTCCGTACCTGAGCCCTTACTCGGGTGTGGTTTCGGTCTTCCGCAGCGCCGTGCACCGCGGTGTCGCGCCGGAGCTCTACGAAGACGGCCGGTCGCTGCGTGACTTCGTGCACGTCAGCGATGTGGCCTCGGCGAATATCGCGGCTCTGGATTGGGACGAGGCGCAGTTTCGGGCATTCAACGTGGCCAGCGGGACACCCCACACGATCGGAGACGTCGCATCGGCGCTCTCCGAAGCCGTTGGCTGCCCGGCGCCGGTGGTGACCGGCCGCTACCGGATCGGCGACGTACGGCACATCGTGGCGTCGCCGCGCCGGCTGATGACCGAACTGGGCTGGCGGCCCAGCATCGATTTCGACATGGGGATGAAGCAGTTCGCTCTCGCGCCCATGCGGGGTGTGCCCGACGCCTGAGTGATTAGTGAAGGAGTGTCATGGTCTTGCGTGTCGCGATCGCCGGTGCCGGCATCGGTGGCCTGTGCCTGGCTCAGGGCCTGCGCCGGGCCGGCATCGATGTCGCCGTCTACGAGAAGGATCCGGAGGCGCTGGCGAGAGGCCAGGGCTACCGGTTACGGCTCGATCATCAGGGGCACGCGGCGCTGCGAGCCTGCCTGTCCGACGATCTGTTCGCGCTGCACGAGGCGACCGCGAACGCACCGTACATGTCGACCGGCGCCGTTTACGACCACGAGCTCACCATGCTCTACACCCACCGGCGTGAGGTCAAGCTCGACCCGGCGACCGCAAGCCGGGGAATCAACCGCTTGACTCTCCGGCAGATCCTGCTCGCGGGCCTCGATCATGCCGTCCACTTCGGGCGGACGGTGTGCGGGTTCGAGCAATCCGGCGACGGCGTCCGGCTGTGCTTCGAAGACGGGAGCAGCGCCGATGCCGACCTGGTGATCGGCGCCGAGGGCATCAACTCGCCGTTGCGCCGGCAACTGCTGCCCGAGGCCGCGGCGGGGGTTGTGGACACCGGGCTGCGGGCGATCTACGGCCAGGCACCACTCGACGAAGACCTGCTGGATTGGTTGCCCGCGGCTCTGTTCGGGGGCTCCTCGCCGGTGCTCGGCCCTCGTCGGCGCACCCTCGCGCTCGGGTCCTACCAGCCGGTGACGCCACCGCCGGAGGCCGCGGCCGCGCTGGCGCCGTACGCGCGCCTCGACCCGGTGCCGGACTACATGAAATGGACGCTGGTGGCGCCGTTTCACACGTTCTCGATCCCGGAGCCGCAGATGTGGCTGGCCTCGGCGGAGGCCCTGCACCGGGAGGCCGCTGACTGCATGTCGGACTGGCATCCGGCGCTCGGCAAGCTCGTGGCGCGCAGCGACGTCTCGGTCACCTTCCCGCTGGCCATCCGGGCGTCCATGCCGGCCTCGGATTGGCCGGCCGGCCGCGTGACGCTGCTGGGCGACGCCGCCCACGCCACCACTCCGGTCGGTGGCACCGGCGCCAACACCGCGCTGCGCGACGCCGCTCTGCTCGCCACTCAACTGCGCCGCGTCGTGGACGACGGACTGGATCTGCGTGAGGCGCTGGCCGGTTACCAATCCTCGATGTGCAAATACGGCGAGGACGCGGTGCGGGCCTCACTTCGCGGCGCGGAAAAGATCTTCCGCGCCGAGCCCGCGGAATTCAGGTGGAACACGGCTATCTGATCCCGCCGACCACACGTGCCGGGGGCGGCCACATGGCCGCCCCCTCGCATGCCTGATAAGGCCCCCTAGCATGCCTGGTGGCGCGCCGGCCAGCACCTGAACACCGGCCAGCACCTGAACGTCGGCCACCACCTGAACGTCGGCCAGCACCGGGATGCCAGCCACCACCGGGATGCCGGCTAGCGCGCCAGTGCCTCGAGATCCGGCACGATCTGCGCGGGCGTCGGCTGGGCGTGCAGTTCGTCGCGCATCCGGCCGGTCGCCTCCCGGAACGAGCCGTCCGCCACGAGCGCCTCGACGCTGGGAAGCACGGTTGACTCGGTCACCTGGTCCGGACGGAGGACCACGCCGGCCCCGGTCTCGGCGAGCCGGTCGGCGTGGAACATCTGATCTGGCAGTTGAGGCAGAACCAGTTGGGGAACCCCGTCGTGGATGGCACTCAGCATCGTCCCGTTGCCGCCTTGATGGATGACGGCGTCGCACGTGGGCAGCAGCAGATGCAGCGGCAGCGACTCAACCACCCGGATGTCGTCGCCGCCCCGGAACATCTCGACCAGCGACGCGACGTCGTGCCCGATAAGCGAGACGACGATGTCCCAGCCGCGGTCCCCGATCATCTCCACCACCCTGGGCGGCAGGAACGCGTGGTTTCCGGCGAGCCGGGTCGTCGACGTACCCCAGGTGATGCAGACGCGTGGCCGCTCGGGCCGCTGCCAGAGCCAGGACGGCAGCACCGCGGGACCGTTGTACGGCACGTAGCGGACCGACCTGCGTTTCACGCCGACCGGGATCTGCATGGTCGGCGGGCACGGGTCGACGGTCAGGTCACCGAGGAGTTCCACCTGATCCAGGCCGAGCTTGCGGGTCAGCGGCTCGATGAGCTCCGGTACCACCTCGCGCGCCTGGTGGGTGACGTCCACACCGTGCACGTGCCGGACGGCGGGGATGCCCAGGGCCGCCGCGACCAGCGGTCCCGCGTACGTGGTCGGGTCGAAGACGATCAGGTCGGGACGCCACCATTTCGCGTAGGCGAGCAGGTCGTCGGTCATCGCGTCGGCATACGCGGCGAAGACGCTGAACACCTGCCGGACCTTGCCCTTCGCATCCGGCTGCCAGGCGTCCATCGACGCCCCGGGCGTCGGGGCCTCCGGGACGGAGGTCAGGCGCAGATCACGCATGCACCGGCGGCGTACCTCGTTGTGGTCGAGGTCGGGGCCGACCGGCACCGCGACGGCGCCGGAATCGGTGATGACCGACTCGAGCCTCGGCTGGCTGGCCACGCGCACCTCATGCCCGGCCGCGCGCAGCGCCCAGCCGAGCGGGACGAGCGGCATGTAGTGCGATGCCCACGCCCACGATGTCATCAGCACGCGCATGGTCAGCTCCCTCCTCGAACTACGTGACTGGTGACGAATTCCCGGATCGACTCGATCATGTAGTTGGTCATCTCATCGGTCACGCCGGGATACACGCCGATCCAGAACGTGTGCTCGGTGATGATGTCGCTGTTGGTGAGATCGCCCGCGATCCGGTACGACTGGCCCTCGTAGGCCGGGTGCCGGGTGAGATTGCCGGCGAACAACAGCCGTGTTCCGATCCGGCGCGACTCCAGGAAGCGGATCATCTCCCGCCGGGTGAACGGCGCGTCCGGATCGACCGTGATGACGAAGCCGAACCAACTGGGATCACTTCCCGCGGTTGCGGACGGCAGCAGCAAGCCGGGAAGTCCGTCGAGGCCATCCCGCAGCCGCTGCCAGTTACGCTTGCGCACCGCCACAAACTCAGGCAGCTTTCGAAGCTGACTCAGGCCAAGCCCGGCTTGAATGTCCGTCGCCTTCAGGTTGTATCCCAGGTGGGAGAATATGTACTTGTGGTCGTAGCCGGCCGGCAGGTTGGCCATGTGGTGGTCGAAGCGGCGCAGGCACCGGTTGTCCTCCCCGGGCTGGCACCAGCAGTCCCGGCCCCAATCCCGGATCGACTCGGCGATGCGGGCCAGGGTGAGGTTGTTGGTAAGCAGGCACCCACCCTCACCCATGGTGAGGTGGTGTGCCGGATAGAAGCTCACCGTCGCCATGTCGCCGAACGTTCCGGTCAGGCGACCCTGATACGTCGAGCAGACCGCGTCGCAGTTGTCTTCGATGAGAACCAGCCCTCGCTCGGCAGCGAGTTCGGCGACCTCCGCCACCGGGAACGGATTGCCCAGCGCGTGCGCCATCATGATGGCGCGCGTGCGGCCTCCGATCGCCTTTTCGATCCGGTCCACCGTGGTGTTGTACGTACCGAGTTCCACATCCACGAACACCGGCACCATGCCGGTCTGCAAGATCGGATTTACCGTGGTCGGGAAGCTGGCCGCGACGGTGATGACCTCGTCGCCCGCGCGCAGCCGATCATCGCCCAGCTGAGGCGAGGTCAACGTGCTGATCGCGAGCAGGTTGGCCGACGAACCCGAATTGGTCAGGTGTGCCTTGCGGAGCTCGAGAGTGCGCGCGAACTCGCGTTCGAAGCGCAGCGCCGTCACGCCGGAGGCGATTCGCAGCTCGAGAACCTCCTCGACCATCGCGGCTCGGTCGTCCTCGTCGATCACGGCCCCGGACGGAAGAATCGGTGTGACCCCAGGAATGAATGGCTTCTCGGCGGAGCGGACCCGGTGGAGCTTGCGGGTTTGCTCCAGGACGAGTTGTTTGCCGTCGTCCATGCGTGCCGTCTCCGTTCAGTGCGGGTGGTGCGCCGATGTGTCGAGATGCGGAGCCGGCATGCTCGTGTGCCGCCACAGCGCGCCGAGCGCGTCGGCCAGGTTCCTTCGCGGCTCCCAGCCCAGCCGTCGTTGAGCCGCTTCGTTGCTTATCGGCACCGATCCGATGCCGGCGTCCCGCCGCGGCCCGGACGCCGGCATTCGTGTCACCGTCACCGCTACGCCACTGATCTCGATAAGCAGGTCGACCGCCTTGTGCACGCGGACGAGCTCGCCTCGGCTGATATTGAAGACGTCCGTCGCGGCCGGAGCGCTCGCCGCTTTCAGGACCGCGTCGGCGACGTCTCGCACATCGACGAAGTCGCGCTCGCCGTGCAGCGCCGGCAGCTCCAGGGGAACGGGCGCGTCGCCGATGTCCGCCGCCGCTAGCCTGCGGGCGATCGACCCGAACAGGCTCTGCGGTGGCGCACCGGGCCCGACCACCGTGGACAGCCGCAGGACGACTGAGTCGAGCCCGGCGGCGGACGCCGCGAGCACTTTCCGGGAGCCGGCGAGTTTGGTGCGTGCGTAGCGCGTGACCGGGTGGGGCATGGAGTCCTCACGCACCGGCGCGTCGGTGGGCTGCGCACCGTACTCGTAGACCGAGCCGAGGTGGATCAGACGCGCGCGCGAAGACCGTGTCGTCATGGCGGCGATGAGGTTGTCGACGAGCTTGACGTTTCCTTCTTCGAGGTCGTCGTCGGACGCGCCCCACACCGCTCCCGCGGCATTGACGACCACCGCGGGCCGCTCGTGGGCCAGGAGGTCGGCGAGCTGGGCCGGCGCGGCGCGCGCCAGATCGATACGCCGCGCCAGGCATCGTGGCGGCGCGTGCTCCGGCCGTCGCCCGACGGTCACCACCCGGTACCCGCCGGCGCGCAGTGCCGCGCACAGATTCCGTCCGACGAAACCGGCGCCGCCAAGGACGAGGGCGGTCCTCGCGGTGGATGCCGTTTGCGCCTCGCGCAATCCGTCCAACGCCCCACCGCCTCCCTGCGCGCACATGGCGCCGCGGTAGCCGAGAGCGCAGGCACTGTTGACAGCGCGCTTTGTTGACAGCGCACCGTGTGTCGACAGACCAGGCACGGCCCCGCGTTAGCTCACCTGTCGCGAACGACGCTAGGCGGGCCCACATGACTCGTGCTGGAGAACTCCTGGTGCCACCGGTTGCGCGGCCGGCGCGGTGGATTTCATCCGATGTCGACCGCTCTTCGACCGGACCGCGCGAGTCTGCTGCGAGGATCCCTCGACGCTGGGAGAACGCCATGCGCGTGCTATTCACCACTTGGGCGCAGACCGGCCATTACCAGCCGTTGGTTCCGCTGGGCTGGGCACTGCGGGCCGCCGGGCACGAGGTGATCGTTGCCACCCATCCGAGGTTCGCTCCACAGGTCACCGGATCGGGCCTGCCGGCTGTGCCCATCGGACCGGATATCGACGTGCCGGCCGAGCTTCGCCTCCGGGCACGGCGACTGCGGGAGCAGCCGGCGCCGGACGCGGCCGGCAGTGCCACGGCGAGCGGCACGCGCGACGGCGACGGCACCGCGACGCGGATGAGAACCCGTGACCTACCGGAGAACCGGTATGGCAGGGAGGTTCTGCGCGTCATCGTCGAGGGAGTCGAAGCGATGATCGACGAGGCGCTGGAATTCGCGCGCTCCTGGCGGCCCGATCTCGTGGTATTCGAGCCGACCGGTCTGCTGGGGCCGGTGCTCGCGGCGGTGATCGGCGTTCCCACCGCACGTCAGCTGTGGGCGCCGGACATGACCGCCGGGCTTCAGGCGATCGCCGACCGCCTCCTCGCCCCGGTGCTGAACAGGTTCGGCCTGGACGACATCGACATCACCGGGACCGTCACGCTCGATCCATGCCCGGCCGGGATGCAGGTCGACGATGGGCTGGTACGCACGCCGGTCCGGTACGTCGGCTACAACGGACCGGCCACGTCACCGCCGTGGCTACTGGATCCGCCGGCACGGCCGCGAGTATGTCTGACGTGGGGCACGTCGCTGCACACCGTGGGACTGCGGCATGCTTACCTGGCACCGCGAGTGGTCGATGCGCTGGGCGGGCTCGACGTGGAGGTCGTGGTCGCGGCCCTGCCCAGCCAGCGGCAGCTCTTCGACCGCCTGCCCGGCAACGTCGTTCACTTCGGGCCGGTGCCGCTGCTCGCGCTCCTGCCCGGCTGCGCCGCGATCGTGCACCAAAGCGGCGCCGGCACGACGATGTCCTCGGTCATCTCGGGCGTTCCGCAGCTGGCCATCGCGACGTTGCAGGAGACGGCGATCAACGGCCGCCTGATGGCGTCGACCGGCGCGGGATTCCACCTGCTGGACGAGGAGGCGGACGCCGAGCGAGTGTGTGAGCGGCTCAACGCGCTGCTCACCGAGCCGTCCGTCCGGGCCGCGGCGGCCCGGTTGCGGGCCGACGCGATGTCGATGCCGACGCCGGCCGAGACCGTCCCGCTTCTCGCGTCGCTGGCCGGCAGGCAAGGTCTTCAAGTGCGTCGATGAGCTCTTCCACGGGGGATAGCGCGTGAATGTGACGCTGGATGCGACGAGCGCTGACGCGATAACCGGGTCCGTCGAGCACCTGCCGGCACGCGTCGGCGATCCGGTCGGCGGTCGCGTCATGCACCGGCACCTCGCGCGCCACGCCCGCCTCGACACACGTGGCCACGTTGTGGCGGTGATCTGCGCCAACCGGAATGCCCACCATCGGCACGGCCAGCCGCAGCGACTCCTTGATGCTGTTCAGGCCTCCGTGCGTGACGAACAGGTCGCAGCCCTCCAGCATCAGTGACTGCTCGACAAAGTCGACGAGTCGCACATTCGGCCGGACATCGTCGAATCCCTCGATGGAGTTCCCGGCACCGACCGCGACCACCGCCGTACAGGTCAGCCCGCCCAGCCCGGAGATCACCTCGCGCAGGAAGTCCCGGGCTCCGGGAAGGTCGTAGACGACGGTACCGAAGCCGGCGAAGACGAATGGCACGCTATGGTCCACACCGGCCAGCCAGTCGGGCAGGCGGCCGCGAACGTGCTCCGCGCTCACATGCCGATACGCCCGCGTGTTGGGCAGGATGAACTCGCCGGAGCCGTACGCTTCCGGCAGGAACGTGGCGTGCAGGTGCCGGTAGAGCAGCTTGCCGTCGGGATCGGCGGGCAACCCCAGATGTGCCCGGCCGACGTCCAGGATCGGCGCCAGCCGCGGACCGGTGATGTTGTCGAGCCCGCCGAACGACGCCACGCTCGCGTGCGCAATGCCCAGCGCCTCGGCCGCGAGGTAACCGCCGAACTCGTCGTCCTCGCGCACGATGAGGTCCGGCCGCCAGATGTCGGCATTCGCGAGGATGTCCGTGGCACAAGCGCGTGCGGCCGGTCCCGCGAAGATCCGGGTTACCGACCGATCCAGGCCGGCCAGCACATCGGCGGCGTCGGCGAATGGCATCCGCCAGTAACCGCGTGGGATGTCCGCGAACACGTCCGGCCCCCAGTCGTACCCGGCCGCCAGATGGGAGAGCCCGTAGGAGGCGAGTTCCGGGGCCATCCGCTCCAGCGTGGCGACCTTCACGTCGTGGCCACGCTGGGCGGCCAGCCGTGCGATCGGGACCAGTGGGCGCAGGTGGCCGCTGGCCGGCTGGCTCGTGAAAAGGATGCGCAGCGGGCGGGCTGCCGGCCGGGCGTCAGCGCTCATCGCGACCGCCCGTGGTGGACGCGAGCTCGACCAGAGCCTCGACGACCTGGCCGGCCGATGGCTGCCCGGCCATCTCGCGTTGCAGCTTCGCCGCGCTCTCGCGGTATCCGGGCGAGCTGAGCAGGTCCGCCGCGTGATCGCGAATGAGGTCCGTGTTCGCGTACACGGATGGGAGCTTGATCGCGGCCCCGGCTTCGTGCAGCCGGCCGGCATTGAAGAGATGGTCCGGGTTGAGAGGAATCAACAGTTGCGGCACGCCGGCGGCGACGGCGGTCATCGCCATGCCGCCGCCACCGGAGTGCACGGCCAGCGCGCATGTCGGCAGCAGCAGGTGCATGGCCAGGCGCGGGACCACGCGCACGTTCGGCGGCGCGGCACGGTGAAGGTCGCTGTCCGCGCCCGGATTGACCACTACTATCTCGATGTCCAAGCCGGCGAGCGCTTCCACGACTCGTGAGTCGAACGACTGCCCGGAGACGGAGAAGTGCCCGACCACCGTGCCACCGGTCACGCACACCCTGGGGCGCGCCGCGTCCCACAGCCACTCGGGATACTCGGCGGGGCCGTTGTACGGGGCGTACCGCATCCGCAAGCGCCGCACCGGATTCGCCGCCTGTAGCGACGGCGGGCACGGGTCGACCGTGACCGTGCCGAGCGTGTCCACCTCACCAAGCCCGAGCCGATCGCACAGCGGCCGGAGCGAGGCCGGCTCATGCTCGTGAGTTGCGTAGGTGAAGTCCATCCCCCAGATGTGCCGGACGGCCGGCACGCCGATCGCCGCCGCCACCAGCGGGCCGGCGAACGTAGTGGGGTCGTATACCACCAGATCCGGCCGCCATGCCGAACTGAGCGAGAGCGTGTCGTCGACCATGTTCTCGGCAAGATCGATGTAGAGCGCCACGGTCGCCGCGCCGAAGCGTTCGACGAGTTCGGCGACCTCGATCGGCCGGCCGGCTCGGGCCAGATGCCGGTAGAGCGGCTCGAGCATCGGTGCCACGTCGATATCGGAGCCGACCGCGGCGGCGGTCAGGCCGGCCTCCGTGATCGTCTTGCTCAGGCCGGGCTGGCTGGCCACGCACACGTCATGGCCCGATGCCCGCATCGCCCAGGCGAGTTGTACGAGGGGGAAGAAGTGCGAGGGCCAAGCCCAGGTGGTGAATAGAACACGCATGCCGTCCCGCTCTCGTCCGCCGGCTGCCTTCGCGGCGAGCATGCACCGGGCGCTTCGAGAACGGCTGGAACGACGCTTGTCGGCATCAGCCGCCGTCCAGAGATGAGTGCCGTGTCTCCCACTCGACGACATCACGAAGCGAGCGGCTGACCGAGTCGCACGCTTGGTATCGCAGCCACTTCTCGTACCAGTCGATGGCCGGCAGCAGATCCGAGGCGGGATCGCGCACGTCGCTGAGCACCGTGGTGAGCAGCGCCGCCGCACCGACCATCAGGTCGGCCGGAAGCTCGCCGACCGTGGGGGCCACATGGATCGCCTCACCGAGCGCCGTCACCGCGGTGGCCGACCACTGGTGCATCGGCATCGAGGCGCGAATCGGCGCCGCGGAGATGCTCGACGGCTGCGACGCGTCGAGGATGCCCCGGATCGCCGGATGCCATCCCTCGGTCGCGTGTAGCGCGACTTGACGCAGCGCGGTGGTGTCGGCCTCGGTCAATCGTCCCGCGCCGGCCCACTCCATGGGCAGCACGAGTGTCCACCGCAGATACCCGGTCAGCGGAGGCAGACGTGCATACGGTGCGAACTCGGCGGCGGCCCGCTTGGGTGGCAGATACGGCTGGAAGGGGCGTAGCAGCAGGGTGCATCGGTGCGGCCCATGCACCGGCTGGCAATTGCGGAGAAGGGGCTCGGGCAGGTCGGATATCTGCGTGTCGTGCAGCGGAACGTGCCCGTGTATGGCTCGCAGGCCGGTATCGATCACCTCGAAATGCGGAAGCATCTGGCGGCGGATCACCGAGTTGATGCCGTCGGCCGCGACCAGGACGTCACCGGTCGTCGTGGTCCCGTCGGCGAAGCCGAGCCGGATCCCGTCGGTACCTTGCTCGTAGCCCTCCACCAGGCGACCGAAATGCACGGAGTCGCTGAGGCCGGCGAGCAAGATGTGCCGGAGCACCTGACGGTCGACCAGCCACCCGCGGGCTGGGCCATCACCGGGGTCGGTGGACGTCAACTGGTTGAGGTGGTGGTCGTAGAAGACCGCCGGCGAGGCTCCGAACCGGTCCCGGGTGGCCTGATAGAGGTCGTAGAGCTCGGTCGGCAGGCAGCCACTGAGCGCGGCGTCGCCGTGCCGGTTGACGCGTAGCAGGCCGGTCAACGGCCAGTCCTCGGGCGTACCCCGGTCATAGACATCGACCTCGACGCGACGCCGGCGCAGACCTTGTGCCAGGCACAGCCCGCCGACCCCGGCGCCGACGACCAGTACGCGTAGAGACACAGCTGCTCCGTCCGGTCAGGGCCGCCGCTCGCCGGTGGCCGGGGCGCTTAGGTTGCCGGGCTCACCACACCCGAAGCTCCGTCGACGGTCACCAGTTGCCCATCACGTAACGTCCGTGTCGCCCGGCCGGTGGCCACCACCGCGGGAACGCCGTACTCCCGGGCGATGATGGCCGGGTGCGAGAGCAGGCTGCCACGATCGGTGACCAGGGCACCGACGCTCGGGAAGAGGACCGCCCACTGCGCCGTCGTCTCCGGGCAGACCAGCACGTCACCGCGCCGCAGCTTCCCGAACTCGGACACGTCGGCGATCACGCGAACCGGCCCGGTGTAGCGGCCGGGCGAGGCCGCCACTCCTCGCAGCGATCCGTCGCCGGACTGCTCCGCCGGTCCACCCGCCATCAAACCCATGGACCACTGCCCGACCTGGAACACCATGTGCGCCGCCGCCGACGGCGTGACGTCGGGGTCCGGAGCCGGTGGCCCGGGGAAGGTGCCATACACCGGCGGGCCGGGATGGGCGATCGCCCAGGCATGCTCCGCACGACGCCGCGCGATCCTCGGCCGGGCATCGATCCCGTCGCGCAGCGCCGCGAGCGCCTCGTCCATCTCCAGGAAGAAGGCGTCGCCGGGGTCGTCAACGACTCCGCGCGCCGCCAGCCTCGACCCGAGTTCCAGCGCGGCGTACCGGAGCAGCGCCCACAGCGACACCGCGTAGAAGACCTTCTCGTCGCGCACCGGGCTGGCCGCGTCGCTGTCCGCGAACGCCGTCTCGAAGGCCGTCCGCTCCTGCTCGGACCGGCTCGCCAGCGCGCTTCGGGCCTCTGCCAGGGCTTTGCGCTGAGTTTCGAGGAGAGCGGACCGTTCGCCGGCGAAGTCGTACGGAGAGGACACCTGGGCGGCGATCAAGCTCAGCAGGATGTCGGTGCGCTCCGCCAGGGTCGGCTCGGTGATGTCGAAACCGACAGTACGGTGGGCGTAGCGGTCAACGTAGTCGGCGAAGGCCGTGGCGAACTCCGCGTCGACGTCGTCGAGCCGCTTCACATCCCGGTCGCGGTCATCGAGAAATTCCCGCACGGCGGGGCGCTGCCTGGCCAGCGCGGCCAGCTCGCCGAGGCGAACGGTGGCCGCCATGTGGTCCCCGGCCAGTCCGGCGCGCAGTCGCAGCGTCTGAGCCGCGGGCCAGCCGAACAGGTGCTCGCAGACGAGGCCGAGCTTGCCGAGCAGGGCGATCGCCGCGCCGGTGAGCCGGAAGTAGACGTCGTGCAGTTCCGCGAAGAGGGCGACTAGGTCCCCGATGTGCTTTTCCAGCTCATCCGGGGACGCCGTGGCCAGCGGGACGTCGCGCAGCCGCGCTATCCGAGCCGCGAACGCCGGCTTCCACTCGCCGTGCCAGCGGTCCACCAGCGCGCGCGGTTCACCGGCTGCCACCGATACGGCGATCCGCTCGACTCGGGTGGCCAGATCCTTCATCGTGTCCGGTGCCGTGTTGAGGTACAGCCAACCTCCGATCATCCGCATTCGCGGCGTCGACCCGTTCGTGAACGCGAAGACGTGCGCCGCGACGCGGCGGTAGACGGGCAGGAAGACCGAGGTCTTCATGGGCGTCCACGGCGATTGCGAGGCGCGATCGCGGACCCAGAACCCGTCCGGAACGTCCACCGCGAGCGGGATCGGCTCGACGGAGTGTCCCAGCCCGGTGATCGGCCGTGCTTGGAGCAGGTGCACGACACCACCGGCGATCGCCCATTCCACGTCCTGAGGGGCGTCGAAGAAGGCGGCGACCCGGCGCGCCAGTTCGGCAACTCGCGTTACATCGGTCGCGTCGACCACGTCGCCGGTGCCGGACGTCAGCGCGGCGGCGCCGTCGCGCACTACCCATTCATCGGCGCTCACCTCGCCGGACATCAGCCGGTCGCCCAGGCCCGTCACCGCGCTCACCACAGTCTCGGCCGCGTCGCCCGTGACCGGATTGGCGCTGAAGACGACACCGGCCGCCCGCGCCGGGACCATCCGCTGGACAAGCACGGCCAGGCGCGGTGCGGTGCGATCCTCGTGGTAGGCGGCGAGCCGCTCCGAGAAGCCGGAAGCCCAGCAGACGCGGACCGCGTCAATCAGCCCGGCGAGCCCGGTCACGTCGAGCAGGGATTCGTACTGGCCGGCGTACGAGCGGTCGGCGAGATCCTCGGCGACGCCGGATGAGCGGACCGCCAGCGGCGGCTCTCCAAGCGCCTCGATCGCGGCCCTCACCTCGTCCACCAGGCCGTCGGGCAGGTCGAGCGAGCCGATCCGCTCGGTCACGGCGTTCCGGTCGGCGGGATCGATGCCGGCACCGCGAAGGGTCTCGGTGAGCGCGTCCGCGCCGATCACGAATCCGTCCGGCACCGGAAAGCCGGCTCGCCGCAGCGCGCCCAGTACGGCCGCCTTCCGGCCGGCCTGCTCGGTGTCGCCAAGTTCCACGGTCGACAACGGCATCACGTACGTCACGACAGATCCTCCGGAACCTATTGATCAAAACTCACCGAGTCGCTCCGCAGCGCTCGCGATCGGCGCGATTGAATCGACGGGCACCAATTTTGCCACGGCGGCTTGCCCGCCGCGCGGTCAAGGTCGGTGCGGCTCGCCGTACCCCGCTATCACCTCGTAAATACCGAACGCCCGCCCGTGGCGATGGTCCTGGTAGGGCCGTAACGGAGCGGTCGTGTTCCGGTGATCGGATCCCTGCTCCCAGGTCCGGAACGCCTCCAGGCTTCGCCACTCGCTCATCACCACGAAGTCGCCGTCTCCGGCCAGATCCCGCAGCAGGCGGTTGCCGAGAAGGCCGGGGGTGCCCGAAAGCGACCGGCTGATCTGGTGGTACACGTCCTCGACCGCGCCCGGGCTGGAGGCCGGCGAGCGCGCGTAGAGCAGGACGTGCACGCGGCCCTCGGTCATCCGGTCGTTCCCGCCTTAGCCATCGCGTACACGGTCGTCATCGTCGTCATGGTGCCGGCCGCCCGGAACGGGTGAAGCCGCGTGCGATGCGCGAGATGCGCCGCGCTGCGCTCGTACTCGCGGAAGCTGGTCTCATCGATCCAGTCGCTGACGATGTGGTACGTTCCCGGCTCCTCCGCGCTGCGAAACAGCCATTGACCGAGGTTGGCGGGCTGCTCGGTGATGACGCTCGCGCCGTCGTACCATGCCTGCTCGAATTCCCGCTTCCCGTCCCGGGTGGGTCTGCATCCGCAGCGCCACCCGGAACACCCGGTCCGCGCCCGGCATCAGATGCCCCCGTCCACATTGATGGTTTCACCGGTGATGTAGCTGGACAGATCGCTGGCGAGGAACGCCACGACGTTGGCGATCTCATCGGGCGAGCCGAGCCTCCGCACCGCGGTGAGATTCTGGTAGCGCGCCACCACCTCGGGTGGCAGCTCGGCATCGGTGGCGATGACGCCGGGCGCGACCACGTTGACGCGGATACCCTGCGGCCCCAGCTCCTTGGCGAGCGACCGGGTGAGGCCGATCAGGCCGGACTTGGCGGCCGTGTAATGCGCCCGCAGCGGGATGCCGACCGTGGCGACGCGAGATCCGATGTTGATGATCGAGCCGCCGCCGGTGAACAGCGGAAGCGCTCCTTGCGCGAGGCGGTACGAGGCGGTGAGGCTCGTGTCGAGCACGCGGTGCCACTCGTCGATGCCCAGGTCCCGGAACGGGACGTGGCTGATCGCCCCGGCGTTGTGCACCAGCACGTCGAGCGAGCCGAACTGATTGCGGCACTCGTCGAGCAGCGTCTCGATGTCGGGGCCCTCGCTGACATCGGCTCGCACCAGGTGGTGCTTTCCGGGCGTCTCGGCGAGCACCCGCCGCAGCGACTCCACGTGCTCGCCGTCGGTGCGGTAGCAGGTCATCACGTCGGCGCCGGCCGCGGCGAGGGTCGTGGTTATCGCACGCCCGATGCCCCGAGTTCCACCGGTGACGAGCACCTTCTTGCCGGACAGTGAAATACTCATCGTCTTCCTTTCTCCAGGCGGTTTTTCTCCGGGCGGTTTTTCTCCAGGCGGTCTTCCTCCGAGCGGTCTTCCTCCGAGCGGTCTTCCGCCAGCGATGCCTCAGGCCAGTTGCAGAACGGCGCTCACATTGGCGGCGAACGCCAGCAGGGCCAGCGACGTGCGCAGCAGGTTCCAACCGCGCCATCGCCGGCGCGGGTCCCGGTCGGACCAGTCCGCCGGCTGATCGTCCGGGTCGAGCGAGAACACGTACCGATTGATCGGCACGTTCTTGCTGACCGAGATCGCCAGCACACAGCCGAGCAGGCCGGCGGCGACGGCGTACGCGATCCGCGCCGCGCCGTTCGGGGCGACAACCGTCGCGAGCAGCACGTCGATGATGAAGGTCGTGCCGTTGGTCGCCGGCATGATCGGGTCGTACCGGGGCCAGAGGAACCGCACCGTCCGCACGTAGGCTCCGTACGGCAGGGACAGGAACATCGGCACGATGCCGATCACGGTTGACAGCATGATCCCCGCGGCCAGACCATTCGTCACCAAGACGACCGAGGCGAGGACGTGCGCCAGCGCGTTCACTGTGCGGCCCGCTCGACGAGAGCCTTGATGCGATCCATCTGAATCTTGCTGTTCCGGTTGATCCGCTCGGTCATGCCCACGTCGTCGACCGGGGCGGTCGGCTTCATGGCGAAGTCCTGGATCCAGCGCATCTCCACGCCGCCGTCGACCTCGCGGTATTCCCACCGGATGTGCATGTACTCGAACGGGCCGGTCTCCACCCGGCGCGCCAGAACGGTACGGTTGACCGGATCGCAATGGCGTTCGGAGACCCAGCTCCACACGCGCCCCTGTTCGTCCGGGTGCATGGTCAGCCGGAACCGGACCGTGTTCTCACCGCGTCCGAGGATCTCGGCGGTGGCGTACTCGCTGAACAGGCCCGGCCAGGAGGAGACATCGTTGGTCATCGTCCAGACCCGGTCGAATGGCGCGTTGACCACGACGGAGTTCTCGGTATGCCCGCTCATGATCCGGCCGCCGCCAGGATCCGGTTCACCGATTCGATCGCCTGACGGGGGGTGGCCATCTGCAGGAACGCGTCGTCGGGCATGGGAACCCCGTACGAACGCTGGATGACGGCCGCCAGCTCCAGTAACGCCAGCGAGTCATAGCCCAGGTCCACCAGCGACGTGTCGAGGATATCGCCGCCGAGGACAGTTGCGATTCGATCCTCACCGGCCGCCTCACGCAACGCTGACTTCAACTCGTTCATCGTGAACGTTGACATCGGTACCTCACCCCTCCGCTCGCCTGATCCGCGGACGTCTTCCGCTGGATCTCGAAGTCGTCATGTCGCCGCGCACACGACCATCGCGGCGTTGAACCCTCCCGCGCCACGCGCGAGGACCATCGCGTTGCGCAGACCGTTTCCCGCGCGGCTGCCGGGCCACCACGTCGATCTGGTAGCCGCCCGGCACCTCGTAGGCTCCGGCCGTCGGCGGGATCACCGAGTCGCGCAGCGCCAGCAGCGCAGTCGCCACGTCCAGCGACGCGCCACCGGCGTAGAGCCGGCCCGTCATGGACTTCGGCACGGTAACCGGCACCCGATAGCGGCCCGAACACCGTGCTGATCGCCTCGGCCTCCTGACGGTCCAGCTCCGGCACCGCCGCCCCGTCGGCGAAGACGACGTCGATGTCGCCCGCGGCCAGACCCGCGTCGGCGAGCGCCAACTCGATCGCCCGGGCAAGGGCCCGGCGGCCGGCCGCTTCCCGGGCGCGGGTCGAACGTCGCGGCGTATCCGCGCGATCTCGCCGTACGCGGGCACGCCCCGCTCACGCGCGGAATCCTCGGACTCGAGAATCAGCATCGCCCCGCCCTCGCCCGGCACGTGACCGCTCGCCGAGGAGTCGAACGGCAGGTACGCGCGCTCCGGATCGGTGCTCTTGCTGAGCGCGCCGCTGACGCTCTGGCACACCAGCGCGTACGGGCACAGCGAGCGCCTCGGTGCCCCCGGAGATCACGACCCGCGCGCCGCCCCGCAGCACCCGGCGAGCCTGGGCGAGCGCGTCGAGACCGGACGCCTGCTCGGAGACGATCACCCCGCACGGGCCGCGGGCACCAAAACGGATCGACACCTGCCCGGTGGTCGCCGCGTAGAACCACGCGATCGACTGGTACGCGCCGACATGCTGCGGTCCTTTCGACCACAACTTCTGGATCTCGCGCTGGCCGAACTCGTTACCGCCGGACGCGCTCGCGGTCACGACGCTGAACTGGAACTCGGGCAACGTCGCCGGATCGAGCCGGGCATCGGCCAGCGCCATGCCGGCCGCGGCCAGACCGAACTGGGTCAACCGGTCGGTCTGCACGACGAGCCGCGACGGCACATGCTCCGAGACGACGAATCCGTCCACGGTGCCGGCGACGGTCGCGGCGTACCGGTCCTGGTCCATGTGGGTGAGGCGGTCGATGCCGCTCTTGCCGGCCAGCGTCGCCGACCAGTAATCCTCCGTGCCGACGCCGTTCGGCGCGATCACTCCAATGCCGGTCACCAGCGTTCGCGCCATGACCTGTTCCTTCCTGGGGCGCCGAGCACCATGGCGCTCTGGAAGCCACCGAAGCCGCTGCCCACGCTCAGCACGACGTCGAGTCTCTGGTCGCGAGCGGTCAGCGGCACGTAGTCCAGATCGCAGATGGGGTCGGGCTCGCGCAGGTTCGCCGTCGGCGGGACGGTCGCCTCATCGATGGCCAGCGCGCACGCGGCGATCTCGATCGAGCCGATGGCGCCGAGCGAGTGCCCGACCATCGACTTGATCGAGCTCACCGGCGTCCGGTAGGCGTGGTCGCCGAGGCTGCGCTTGAACGCGGCGGTCTCGTGCCGATCGTTCTGCTTGGTGCCCGAGCCGTGCGCGTTGATGTAGTCGATCTCATCCGGGTTGATCGCGGCCGCGGAGCATCGCGACCCGGATCGCTTCGGCCATCTCCCGGCCGTCCGGGCGCAGACCGGTCATGTGGTAGGCGTTGCCCTGGTTGGCGAAGCCCAGGACGTCGCGTAGACGTGGGCACCCCGGCGGCGTGCGGCGCCGGCTTCTTCGAGCACGAACACGGCCGAACCCTCGCCGAGCACGAACCCGTTGCGGCGGCGGTCGAACGGGCGGCATGCGCTCTCCGGTTCGTCGTTGCAGGGCGTAGTCGCCTTGATCGCGTCGAAGCAGGCCGAGCTGATCGGCGAGATCGGAGCCTCGGAGGCACCGGCGACGACCACGTCGGCGCTGCCCTCTTCGATCAGCTGGACGCCGTGCCCGACCGCGTCCAGCCCGGACGTGCAACCGGTCGAGATCAGCGCTACCGGCCCCTCCGCTCCGCACAACCATGCCACGTCCCGCACGATGCTGCTCGGCACCAGGTAGTCGTAGAGGAACGGAACACTTTTCGACGGGTCGACAAGCCATTCCCGGCCGCCGTCGCTGACCCTCGTGTACTGCTCCTCCAGGCGCATGGTGCAGCCGACCGCGCTGCCGATGACCGCGCTGACCCGCTCGGGAGCCAGCGCGTCGAAGTCGAGCCCGCTGTCGGTCATCGCCTCCGCGGCACTGACCATCGCGAACTGTGTTACCCGGTCCATCTGCTCGGCCTGGTCGGCCGTCAGGCCACACGACATGGGATCGAAGTCGCACTCCGCGGCGATCTGGGACCGGAACCCGGCCGGGTCGAAGAGGGACAGCCGGCGCGTGGCGGTGCGGCCGGCGGTGAGCAGGTCCCAGAACGCTCGAGTTCCGATCCCACCCGGCGCCACCACGCCTACGCCGGTGATGGAGGCGGCTCGGTCGGCCATCACTGTCCGCCGATCCCGGGATGCGGCGAGTCCGGATTCGGCAGCGGTTCGGTGTCCACGTGGCCGAGCGCGGGTTCAGGTGCCAGCGGGCACAGGTGGAAGATCGCGAACAGCGTGCCCTCCCCGGCGTTCTCGACCCGGTGGCGGCTGCCTATCGGCACCAACAGGCCCTCGTTGTCGGTCAGCTCGATCCATTGGTCGTCGATTCGCGCGCGCATGTGCCCGCTGACCACGTAGAGGAACTCTTCCGAGTACGGGTGATAGTGCTCCGAGACGAACTCCCCTGGCGCCAGCGTGAGCGCGCCCATGAATCCGGACGTGGCCCCGCAGGTCCGCGGTCCGAGCACCACTCTGGTTTCGCCGCCGCGCCGCCGGTTGGGCGCGATGCCGGCCAGGCTTACCTTGGCCAGACTGGTTGTCCGGGGTTGTGACATGTCGTCTCCTGAAGACGGTGCGGGATCGGCGGGCGGGTGGTCGCGCTCGATGAGTGGCTCGGTGGTCATGGCCGGCGCCACTCGTAGAACGGTCGCGCCATCGCGTCGGCGGGCTCCCGCCAACCGGGGTCGTACGGCCGGACGTACTCGGCGAGAGCCGTGTTGAGCTCGGTGAAGAGCGGATCGGTTCGCACCTCACGAAGCCGTGAGGCGACGTCGCCCTCGACCTCGACGAGATGGAAGTAAAGATCGTGAAAGGTGTAGAGGGTCCGCCGCGTGACGCCGACCTTGCCCGGCAACTCCGTGCGATCGGACTCGGCGAAGAGCCGGGCGACCCCGTCGGCATCGCGCGGATCGAGTCGCGCGACGATGAGGTTTCGCTGCGTCACTGATGTGCTCCCTTCGGTCGTGGCTTCCGGCAGACGATCCGTCTCATGACGGCAGCGCCGCTCCGGCCGCGGTCGCGGCGTGATCGCCGGACCATGCCGGCAGGTCGCGGCCCCGCTGGGCCAGCCGCAATGCCGCCGCCGCCGCTTCGATCGCCTCGATCTGCCCGTGCGCGGTCGGTGCGAGCACGGTCAACCCGAGGGTGGTCACGCCGGCGCGCTCGAAGGCGGCCAGTCGAGTGGCGATCCGCTCCACGTCGCCCACCAGCGACGTCGCGTCGATCAGCTGATAGGGAACGGCCGCCGCGGCGGCGGCGCGATCGCCCGCGTGGAGATGACGGCGGATTTCGGCGGCGGCGTCGGCGAATCCCATCCGGGCGGCGAGTGCGCCGTAGATGCTCTTGTCCTGGCTGCCCATGCCGATGAAATTCGCGAAGTACGGGCGCAGCGCGGCCGCCGCCAGCTCCGGGTCATCGCCGACGCCGATCGGCACCGATGGCAGCACCTCGAAGCCGGTCATCGCCTTCCCCGCGCGCTCGCGGCCGGCGCGCACGTGGGCCAGCGACTCGGCAATGCGCTCCGGCGAACTGAACACGCCGATCCACCCGTCGGCGATCTCGCCCGCGAGTTTGAGGCTGCCCGGCCCGACGCCGGCAAGATAGATGGGTACGTCGGCGCGGACCGGCGCCGCGACGAGCCGCGCGGCTTCCTCACTGCTCCCGGCCGGCAGCCGGTAGTGCCGGCCACGGTAACGAACGTGTTCGCCGCGCAAGGCGAGTCGCACGATGTCGACGTACTCGCGAGTCCGCCGCAACGGATGCTCGAAATCCACGCCGTACCAGCCGAGCGACACGTCCGGATTCGACACGCCAAGCCCAAGCCGGAACCGGCCGCCGGAAACAGCGTCCAGGGTGGCGGCGGTAAGCGCGGTCATCACCGGCGTGCGTGCCGGGATCTGCATCACTCCTGAGGCGAGACCGATGCGGCTGGTACGCGCGGCCACCGCTCCCAGGACGCTCGCCGCGTCGGAGCGGAACCCCTCGGGTGCCAGGGCCACGGCGAAGCCGAGTTCCTCGGCCCTGACGGCCACCCGCGCCGCGCCGTTGTAGTTGAGGAATACGCCAAGCCGCATCGCGTGCTCCATTCCGGAGATCCGTTGCCGCCGAGCCTGGCCGAGCCCGCTAGAGAATCGGCAGGATCGCGCGCGAGGCCGCATCGACCCAGGCCGGCGCGGCCGGACATGAGTGTTGCTCCAGCGTTTCCGGAGCGCGCCGGGTGACGTTGGCATCCAGTTGCCGTCGAGGGCGAGGGACATCAGAAGGGCGAGGGACGTCAGATGCGAGTGCTCTTCAGCACGTGGGACGTGCCCGGGCACGCCAACCCGATGCTTCCGCTGGCCTGGGCGCTGCGAGCGGCCGGCCACGACGTCGTGGTCGCGAGCAACCCCCACCTGGCGCCCAAGATCGTCAATGCGGGAGTGCCATTCCTACCCGTGGGGCCTCAGTTCGACTCGTTCTCGATCCTCGTTGAGCAGGTCCGCGCCAGCGGCTGGCAGCCGAAGCGGCCGGTCGACCGCACGCTGGGCGCGCCGGACACGATCGAACGAATCCGTCGTCGGAGCCTGCTCGGCCACCGGATCGCCGAACAGGCGGCCCAGGCACAGGCCGGCGACCTTGTCGAGTTCTGCCGCCAGTGGCCGCCGGACCTGGTCGTCTTCGAGCCGAGCGGTTACGCCGGACCGCTGGTGGCGCGCCTTGCCGGGGTACCGGCAGTCCGCCATCTGTGGGGTGTGGACATCACCGGGCCGGCCGCCGGGTTCGAGAACGACATCGTCGGCGACCTGGCCCGCCGGTTCGGCCTTTCCGAACTCGGCATCAACGGCGATCTCACGATCGACCCGTGCCCCGCCGCCGTCCAGCTGAGCGGCGATGTGGACCGGCAGGCGATCAGATTCGTGCCCTACAACGGGGCCTCGATCATGCCGGAGTGGCTGCGCGAGCCCGCATCGAGCCGAAGGATCTGCGTGAGCTGGGGCACCTCGATGGATCAATGGGGCTTTTCGCACCTGGTGCTGGCGCCCAAGGTCGTCGAAGCTCTTGCCGGCGAGGATGTCGAGGTCGTCGTCGCGGTGGCGGACAGCCAGCGGGACCTGTTCGGTTCGCTCCCGGGCAACGTGCGTTTTCTCGGCCGGGTTCCGCTGCATCTGCTGCTGCCTACCTGCGCCGGCATCGTTCAGCAGGGCGGCGCCGGAACCACGATGACGGCACTGGTCAGCGGGGTGCCACAGGTGATCATCCCGCACATACCGGACTGTGTCTTCCATGGCCGTCAGGTCGGCTACTCCGGCGCCGGACGCTACTTGCACGGTCTGGACGCCACTGCCGACGCGATCCGGGAGAACGTCCTGGCGATCATCGACGACCCGGGCTACGCGCGGGCCGCCGCGGACCTTCGCACCGACATGGTCTCCAAACCGTCGCCGATGGAGGTCGTGGGAATCTTGGAAGAGCTCGCCGCCCGGTGAGCCCTCCCTAGCCGGAGCCCTCCCAGCTGGCCAGCCCTCCCAGCTGGCCAGCCCTCCCCTAGCCGGCGAGCACAACGGCGCTCGCGTTGAGCGTCAGGGCCGCGATCGCGAACGCGGTACGCAGCAGGTGCCAGCCCCGCCAGCGGCGGCGCGGATCGCGCCAGCCTGCCGGGAGTGCCCCGTCCGGCAAGCCCTTCACCCGGCGGTTGATCGGCACGTTGCCGAACTGGGAGACGAGTGAGACACCGAGTAGCAGCAGCCCGCCCGCCGCGAAAAGGGACCGTTCGGCGGCGCCGGCGGCATGGACGGCCAGCGCGATGTCGAACAAGGCGGACGCGATCACCATCGGTGGCATGACATGGTCGAAGCGGCGGCCGACCGCCTTGTGCATCTGAACATACCGATCAGCGGGCAGATCCAGGAACGCGGGGACGACGCTCAGTGCCACGCAGAAGAGCACGCCCGCGGTGACGCCGCTGAAGACCAGAACGGCGATGGTCAGTAGATGCATCTCGCCCCCGAACTCTTCGCCGGCTCCGGATCGGCGCACAGTCGCGCCATGTGCTCCAGCCAGCTGTCAGCCAGTCGCTCGGCGCGGTCACGTGCCACCACGTCGTCGCGGTACCAGACGTAGCTGCCGAATACCGAGCCGGGCCATAGCACCAGTGCCATTTCAAAGATCGAGGTGCGCTGCGGTACCCGCACCCGCTCGACCTGCAAGCCGGGCAACGCCAGCGGGTCGTGGGCGTTGTTCTGGACGACGAATCCGACCTGGCAGAACGGGTTGCGGCCGGTGTCGGTCGGGCGCAACTGCCAGAACAGCCGCTCCAGCGGCATGAACTGCCCGGTCATCGCACGCTCCAGCAGTCCGGCGCCGTGGCGCAGGCACTCGGCGCCATCGCCGACCGAGGACGGGAAGCGCAGGATGGCCGAGGAGGCGAAACAGCCGATCACGTTCTCGGCCTCGCATACCGTCCGCCCGGCCAAGGGCATGCCCACGGCGAAGTCGGTCGCCCCGGTCTCGGCCCGCAACGCGAGAACCCACGCGGCGAGGTAGATGGCACTCGGTGTGGTGTGGAACCGCGAGCAGGCACCGCGCAGCTGATCGGCATCGATGGCATCGAGCCGCACCGGGACCTCTTGGACGCTGCCGGTCGACGATGACGGCGGAAAGCCGAGTGGCAGGTCGGGAACGCCACGCAGATGCTCCAGCCAATACTCGTCGTCCGATCCGGCCGCTTCGGCGCGGGCGGTCTGGAGGGCGGCGACGGCGTGAAACCCGGCCGCTTCCGGAAGGTCGGGAGTGGCCCGGGCGGCGTACGCGACGTACGCGGCCGACAGGTCCCGGGCGAGCACGCCGTCGGACCATCCGTCGTACGCGGTGTGATGCAAGCTCATGGCGAGCAGGTGATCGGCCGGGTCAATGCGGAACAGCCGCGCCCGCACGGGAAGGTCGTGGTTGAGATCGAACGTCTGCCACAGGAACTCGTCGAGCGCGGCCGGCAGGTCGTCGGGTGCGACCGGGAGCACGTCCCAGGGCGAGGCGGTATCGTGCACGGCCACCACCCGCGCCTCGACGTACTTCCCGTCGGTCGAGCACAGCAGTGTGCGAAGCGCTTCGTGCCGCTGGACGACGTACCGCACGGCGCGTTCCAGCGCGTCGACGTGCAAGTCGCCGCGGATCCGGAACAGCACCGGGGCCGCGGAGTCACCGGCACCCGGATATTGCTGCTCGATATACCACATTCGGTACTGCGTAATGGGCAGGCCGGTGACCCACCGTGGCGACTGCGCGGCCCGCCGGTCGCCGGTGCCGGTCGTCCGCTCGCGTTCCGGCCGTCCGGCCGCGGAGCGCGGATACCGCGCCGGGTCACCCGTTGTCTCCTGATCGGAGGCCCCGGCGCCGTCCCGCGCGGCGAGGCTCGCGATCTCGCGTGGCGTACGTCCGCGTAAGACGACGGCGGGCGTTAGCCCGTCGCCGGCTATCCGCCGTACACGACCCACCAGCACGATGACCGTGATCGACGTGGCGCCGGAGTCCAGCAGGTCGGTGTCCGGCCCCACGACGGCGCCGAGCAGTTCCGAAGCGGTCTCGGCGATGGCCCGCACAGCGTCGGGCACCACGTCAAGCACCACATCGGGCACCACGTCAAGTTCCGGCACGACACCACCTCACGTCCTCGGACCGCGGGCCCAGCGTGACGCCGGACTCGCGTCCGGGCGTCGGCTACGTGCCAACCCAAACAGTGGCGGCTCGCAGATCGATAGAACGGCGCTCATCGCCGGCGTCGCGGGGACGGATCGGCTCGCACCGGCCGTTCTCGACCAGGATTCCAGCCGTCAGGTCTTGCGTATGAGCATCACGGTTTCGTGCCCGCGTGCGGTCGCCGGGTCGAATGCCAGGACGCCCGCCTCGGATCCGCGCTATCGAAGGAGATCGGGATGCACGATGTCGCCGCTCCGACCTTGCTGCGTCACGTCGACGCGGAACTCCCGGTACGCATCGCCAGGTCCGCCCTGCTCCGTGACGGTGGGCTGATCAGCAATGCGCAGTTCTACCAGTGGCTGGGCGAACAGCGCCGCCACCAGACGCAGCACGTGGAGCGGATCGCCTTCGCCGCGATGCGTGGCTGGTCGTTCGACCTGGGCAGCGAAAACCTGGTGCACGACAGCGGTCGCTTCTTCGCGGTTGAGGGACTGCGCGTCAAGACCGACTTCGGCCCGGTGGCGGAGTGGACGCAACCGATCATCCACCAGCCCGAGATCGGCATTCTCGGCATGGTGGTGCGCGAGATCGGAGGCGTGTTGCACTGCCTGGTGCAGGCCAAGTGCGAGCCCGGAAACGCCAACGGGGTCCAACTCGCACCCACGGTGCAGGCGACCAAGAGCAACTACACCGGGGTGCACCGGGGTGCGGAGGTGCCCTACCTCGAATACTTCCGCGACCCGCCGCCGCACCGGGTTCTCGCCGACGTGCTGCAATCCGAGCAGGGCACCTGGTTCTATCGCAAGCGCAACCGGAACATCGTCGTCGAGGTCGACGACGACGTCGACGTCGCCGAGCAGTTCTGCTGGCTGACCATCGGCCAGCTGCACGAACTCCTACGGGTGGACAACCTGGTCGGGATGGATACCCGCACCGTGCTTTCGTGCCTGCCCTACGGCGGCGGCCTGGTGGATCTGGCGCCGCGCGGCGGGTTGGCGGCGTCGATCGATCACTCATCGGCCGGTGTGTGTGGCAGCGTCCACCCCACTTCCGAAATCCTCAACTGGATCACCGCGCGTCAGGCCGAGCACGAACTGCAAACCGAGCGCATCGCGCTGCGCGACCTGCACGACTGGTACCGCTCCGACGGCTCGATCTCACACGACCGTGGCGTCTTCTTCAGCGTGATAGCCGTCGATGTGCAAACGAACAGCAGGGAGGTGTCCGCCTGGACACAGCCGATGATAGAGCCGCACGGCGTGGGCATCATCGCCATGATCGTACGGCGATTCGACGGTGTGCTGCACGCTCTGGTCAACGCCCGCGTCGAGCCCGGTTTCCTGGACGTGGTGGAACTCGCGCCGACGGTGCAGTGCACGCCGGAGAACTACGCCCACCTGCCGGTCGGGGGCCAGCCTCCGTTGCTCGACCTGGTTCTTGCCCGCAGGCCTGAGCAGGTCCTCTTCGATGTCGAACTCGCCGAGGAAGGCGGGCGTTTCTACCACCCGGCATGCCGTTACCTGGTGATCGAGGTCGGCGACGAGGTTCCGGCGCAGACGCGGCCGGAATTCCGGTGGATGACGCTCAATCAGCTCAGCGGTCTACTACGGCACAGCCACTATCTCAACGTGCAAGCCCGCACACTGGTCACGTGCCTGCGAGCGCTGGGATGAGCCGCCAGGTCCGCTTCGGCGTGCTCGGTTGCTCGGCGATCGCGTGGCGCCGCACATTGCCCGCGTTGTTGTCGCATCCGCTCACCCGCGTTACCTGCGTGGCCAGCCGCGATCCGCAGAAGGCCAAGCGCTTCGCGGCCGAGTTCGGCTGCGAAGCGACCGACTACGCCGGCCTCCTCGATCGCCGGGACGTGGATGCCGTATACCTTCCGCTGCCAACCGGGCTGCATCGTGTCTGGGGCGAACGTGTGCTGCGGGCGGGCAAACACCTGCTAACCGAAAAGCCGCTCGCGGCCACCGGCCGGGATGCCCGCGAGCTGGTGCGGTTGGCCGAGCGTCAAGGGCTGCTGGTACGTGAGAACTTCATGTTCGTGCACCACTCGCAGCACGCCGCGGTGTCCGCGCTGGTCAGCGGCGGACGCCTCGGCGAGCTCCGGTCATTGCACGCCTCGTTCTGCATCCCCCCGCTGCCAGACGCGGACATCCGGTACGTGGCCGAACTCGGCGGCGGGTCGCTGCTCGACGTTGGCGTGTACACCCTGCGCACCGCCCGGATGTTCCTCGGCGCCCGGTTGCGGGTCGCCGGAGCATGCCTTCGCATCGATCCGGCACGCGGCGTCGACGTGGCGGGGACCGCCCTGCTGGTCGCACCGGATGGCAGGGTCGCGAACGTGGACTTCGGCTTCGAGCACGCCTACGGCGCGCGTTACGAGCTGTGGGGCAGCACCGGCCGGCTGAGCCTGGATCGGGCGTTCACCCCGCCGCCTGGCTGGCAACCGCTGCTGCGGATAGCCGAGCAGGACCGCACCGAGGAACTGACGCTGCCCGCCGACCACCAGTTCGAGCGGTCCGTGGGGGCGTTCGCCGAGGCGGTGGCGGCGGGCCGGACCGCGACGGACAACGAGGAGGCCACCTGGTGCGCCGCCGCCGTCGACACGGTGCGTCTGGCAGACGACATCGCCGGCTGCGCCGTCCGCGTACCGGCGACGTAGCGGCGCCGCCGGGGCCCGGGGCGCGGCTCACGCGGTCCGCCGGGCGAAGGCTCGTCCAGCGGTCCGCACTTCGTCGTGTCGTGTCAGCGGGGTCGGCCCGACCGCGGCCGGTGACACCCCGGCCGGTGACACCCCAGCCGGTGACGCCTCGGCGGAAAGTACGAACGCTCGCACCAGGACGGGGAGCAGGAACAGCGTCTCGCCGCGGGCATCGGTGCCGCCCATGCGCAGGAAGGCACGCTGGGCGAGCCGTTCGAGGACTTCCTCGGCCGACGATGGCGTGCCACCGGCCAACCGCGACGCTCTCAGTGATGTGAACGCGGTAGCGTCGGCGCCGGCGAGGTGGCGCAGCATCTGCCGGGCAGCCGAATCGAGGCGGCCGAAGGCGGGCGACAATCTCGCGCGCACATCGAGCTCACCGAGGCATAGCTCGCCAAGCCGATGCCGCGGATCCGTTAGCCGAGTGGCGAGCTTGCGCAGGGGGTACCGGTGGTTCAGCATCAGCTTCGCGGCCACCGCCCGGATCGCCAGAGGCAACTGCCCGCACATGCGCACGATGTCGTGCGCGACCTCCGGCTCCGCCGCGACCCGGTCATGCCCAGCGATGCTGCCCAGCAGCGCTACGCAGTCGTCGACACCCAGTTCCTCGAGTTCGATGGTCCGGGCCCCGGCAAGTTCAGGAAGCCGGGCGCGGCTGGTGACGATGACGGCACATCGCGGACCGCCCGGCAGCAGCGGCCGGACCTGGGCCGCGTTCGCGGCGTCGTCCAGCACCATCAGCACGCCGCGTTCCGCGGCCCAACTGCGCAGCAGCTGGCTGCGTTCGGCGATGCTGTCCGGCAGTTGCCGGTCCAGAAGGCCGGTCGCGCGCAGGAAGCCGCCCAGCACAACGTGGGGATCGGCCGGCTTGTCGCTCGATCCGGCGAGTTCGGCATGGAATTGCCCGTCCGGGAAGCAGGAACGGATCTCGTGGGCCACCCGCACGGCGAGCACGCTCTTGCCGACGCCGGCCATTCCGGTGATCGACACCAGCCGCGTCGCCCTGGCCGCCTGCTCCCCGACCACCAGCGTCGCAAGAGCGCGAACGGTTTCGCCATGACCGACGAAGTCGCCGATGTCCGATGGCAATTGGGCGGGTCGCACCAGCCCGCCAATCTGCAACGCCTGTTGCGGCGGCCGGCTCGGCTCCGAGTCGGCCGCCAGCAGCGCCTCGTGCAGTCCACGAAGACTCGCCGACGGCTCGATGCCAAGGTCGGCCACCAGTGTGCGACGGAGGTTCTGGTACGCCTCGAGCGCCTCGGAGCGCCGACCGGAGCGTTCGAGAGTCACCATCAGCTTGGCACAGAAGTACTCATGGAAAGGGTGTTCGATGGTCAGCGCCTTGAGTTCGCTGATCAGCTGCCGGTGCCGGCCCAGCTGGAGGTCCGCTTCGATCCGGAGTTCCACCGCTTGCAGCTTGCGCTCGGCCAGCTGGTTCACGTGCGCGCTCAGCACCGGGCCGGCGTCCACGTCGGACAGTGGCTGCACCGTCGACATGCTCAGCGCTTGTGAGAGCAGCACGGTCGCGCGCTCCGGGGCTCCCTCGTCCAGCGCGGCGCGGCCCTGCTGGACGAGCCGATCGAACACGTCAAGATCCAGATCATCGGGTTCGAGATGCACCACGTACCCCAAGGGTTTGGTGACCAGCACCTCACGGCCGCCGTCCTGGTCGGCGGCCAGCAGTCGGCGAAGCTGGTAGATGTACGTCTGCAGCGTCGCCAGTGCGCTGATCGGCGGGTCGTCCCCCCAGAGCTCCTCCATCAGCGCTCCCCGGGTCACCACGTGACCGTGCCGCAGCGCCAGGAGCGCGATGAGACTGCGTAACTTCGGGGCGCTGGGCGTCAGCGTCTCATCGCCGACGGTGACCTCCAACGGACCCAACACGGAGACTTTCATGTGCGAACTCCCTAAAGGACCGGCGCCACCTGACCGCACGGAGCCAGGACGGCGCGCGTGGGGTTAAGGTGCGGCAAGCCAGGAAGCAGCCGTGCCCATCCGATCCCTGATCTGCGGACCGCGCTCGGCAGCAAATCGGATGATGTGACAGATCTCGGCAATCTGATCGGCACCAACATGCGTCCCGGTCGGTAGAGCCAGGGTCCGCGATGCCAGGAGTTCGGTGCGCGGCAACCGAGCACCGGTCCGATACGCCGACATCATGTGGCAGGCCGGATAGAAGTAGCGACGGACAATGATATTTTCGGCGCACAGAAGACGATCCATCGTGTCGCGGTCAATTCCGCATACCGTCTCATCGACTTCGATGACGATGTACTGGTAGTTGTTCTGCTCGCGTTCGTCGAATCCCAACAATCGCACCCCTGGTATGCCGGCCAGATCGGCTTGGTAGAGGCGGTAGTTGGCAGCGTTGTGATTCCGGAACCTTTCCAGGCTGTCCAGTGATGTCAGCCCCATGGCCGCGCTCGCCTCGCTCATCTTGGCGTTGACGCCGACGAGCCCGACGTCGTCGCCGGTAATGCCGAAGTTGCGCATGCGCGCGGCCCGGGCGGCGAGTTGGTCATCGTTGGTGACCAGCGCCCCGCCTTCGAACGAGTTGACGAACTTGGTCGAGTGGAAGCTGAACACCTCGGCCAGCCCGAATCCTCCGACGGGGCGACCTCGCCACGTGCAGCTCAGAGCGTGTGCCGCGTCGAAGATGACGGCTAGACGGTTGCGCGCTCCAACGTCCAGCAGGTCGTCGACCGCGTGCGGGCGACCCCAGAGGTGGACGCCCAGAATCGCGGTGGTGCGCGCGCTGACAAGCGATTCGGCGTGTTTGGCGTCGATCGAGCCGGTATCCAGATCGACGTCGCAGAAGACCGGCGTCAACCCCAGCCATGCCACGACGTGTGCGGTGGCCGCGAACGTCAGCGAAGGAACGATGATCTCGCCGCTGAGGTCAGCCGCCTTGATCGCGAGTTGAAGTGCGAGCGTGGCATTGCACGTGGCGACGCAATGCCGGGTGCCGGCGATCCGCGCCACTCTGGCCTCGAACTCGTGCACCAGCGGGCCGCCGTTGGACAAGCGGCCGCTGTCCAAAGCCCCGTTCATTCGCCGCATCAATTCATTTCGGTCGCCGACATTTGGCTTGCCGACGATTACCGGTGATGCGAAGGCGGCCTTTCCGCCGAATCCGGCAAGGTCGCCGAGTGAGCGTTTCACGCGCCTACCTCCGGTGGATTCCCGCTGGCCGGATCTTTTCCGTTACAGCATCTTCGACGATTCCGCTCAATCGTCGATTGAGAAACCCTTGAGAGATTCAGCGCTTATCAAGCGTGACCTTAACTATCGGCCACCACCGCATTCGGTCAAGATGAAAAAAGGGTTGATACGGCGAGCCGCGACACTAACCGGCCCGGCGCAGGCGGTCGCGCACGACCGTCGAGTACGCCTCCATCCGGTTGTCTCCGGCGAGCACCTCGCGTTGCAGCCGCTGCAGTTCGGACGAGGGCTCGATGCCGAGCTCGTCGCGGAGCATCGTTCGTACGCTCTGGTAGGCCTGCAGCGCCTCCCCGCGACGACCGGATCGGGACAGCGCGTCGATGAGCTGTCCGTGGAACCACTCGTTCAGCGGGTAAGCGGCCACGAGCGATCGCAACTCCGGGATCAGCTCTCGAGCCCGACCCAGCTCGATGTCCGCGCGAATCCGCAGCTCAAGTGCCCGAATCCGCATCTCCTCCAGGTGTGTGACGTGACCGCTGAGCAGCGGCCCAGCGGTCACGTTCGCAAGCGCCCGCCCGCGCCACAGCGCCAGTGCCGCGCGCAGAGTCCGCGACGCCTCGGACATCTGGCCCCGCTCCAGAAACTCGGTGCCGCGGTAGGTCAGATCCCCGAAGCTCCGGGCGTCCAGTTCGGCGTCGCCGAGCCTGAGCATGTACCCCGGCGGCGCCGTCACCAGCGTGGCCGCGCCGACGCCGAGCTCGAACTTCTTGCGAATGTGACAGATATAGGTCTGTATGGTGGTGACCGCGCTGCGGGGCGGGTCGTCTCCCCACAGTTCCCGCATAATCGAATCGACGTCAACCAAGCGGTCGGCGCGCACGAGCAGAAGCGCCAGGACATTGCGAATCTTTGGTGCCGTCGGTATTATGCCTTGGTTGTACGCGAGTTCGATCGCGCCAAGTATCTTGAATGAGAGCATTGGTCGCTCCTTTGCGGCCTGGACTTTTGGTCCAGACGCATCAGCGTTCATGAATCTGTCTGATCCTCCTGCCGACCGTAGGTTGATCGATGACCTTCAAGCAATCGCGTCAAAGGGAGTACTCGGCATGCGTCCAAAGCGGTATGGCGGCCGACCCGCCGACGCGGTATGGGGCCCGGCGCCGGGCAGGCGCTTCCCGCATACGTTGCCGCTGCCGGCCGCGGTCAGCCGCTGTCATACGCGGGCGGCGAGGTAGCTGACGAGCGCCCCGATCGTCGGCTGCACGAACAGGGCCGATTTCGGGATGTCGATGTCGAGCGCGTCCTCCAGTTGGGCGTGAATCTGCAGCATGTGGATCGACGTGATGCCATATTCGTGGATGTTGCGTTCGGGCTGGATCGGTACCGGAACGAGGGGCGCCAGGATGGCGCGTATCACGCCGAGCACCTCGTCCTCCTCGTCGGTCAATGCCATCTGTCCGGCTTCATCCGAGCGTTCGGCGACGACGAATCGCACCGGCGTTCCGAATGGGTCGATGAGCTCGGGAAGCTCGGCCGGCTCGACGCCGGCATCACCGACGAGCACCACGCGTTCCAGGCACATCGCGTCGTCGGCGAGGACCATGCCGCGCACTTGCGGACCGGTCGGGTCCAAGCCGATGTGATAGACGCCCGGCGGTTGCCGCAGCACCAGTCGTGCGAGCACCCGTCCCTGATCGGCCGAGAGGCTCAACACGCCACGCCTGGTCGCCGCGGCCTCATACGGGTTGTCGTGGTTGATGCCGATTCCGTGCCACAGCCCCCATGCCAGGCTGGTCGCCTGGGTCCGGCCGGCCGCGACGATATTCTCCACCAGCGCGTCGGCGAAGGCATTACCGGCGCCGTACGCCGCGCAGTTCGCGAAGGGCAGCGATCCGAGCAGCGAAGAGAAGACGATCAGCCGCGCGCCGGGCCGGCTTCGCACGATGTCGAGCAGGTTGAGCGTGCCCGAGACTTTGGCCAGACGAGCCGGTTCCCAGTCGGCCGGGTCTTCGGCCGCGATAGGCCGGAATCGGTACGCGTCGGCCAGGTGGATGATGCCGTCCAGACCGTTCCCCCACCGCTGTTCGGCCTCGGTCACCACCGCGCGCACGGCTTCGGCGTCGACGACGTCGGCGACCTGGTACCTGACGTCGCGCCCCGCCGTATCAAGCCGTTCCCACGCGGACCGCAGCGCCGGGTCGCTCTCAAGCGGGCGGCGCCCGATGACGACGAGCCGCGCCCCGTACCGATCGGCCAGACCGGCCAGGATCTCGGCGCCGACGCCACCGGATCCGCCGGAGACCAGGTAACGGCCTCCGCGCCGCAGCGGGTCGCGGCCACTGGCCACCTCCGCGACCGGCTTGATCGCGCGACGGTACGGTCGACCACCGCGCCACGCCGTCGACGTCGATTGCGCCCCGGCGTCGCGGTACGCGCGCATCAGCGTGGACGCGTCGTCCTCAATGGACTTGCCGGGCAGATCGATGTGGCGTACGCGCACGTCCGGCCGCTCCCTGGCCAGAGTTCCGGCGACCGAGGCGGTCTGGGCGGCCGGGTAGCACACCCGCTCCTCGCCGGTGACCCGGTACAACTGCCGGGTGACCGCGACAAGTTCGGGCGCCTCGGTCGTGGCCGGCAGGAACGTCCGGCAGCACGCCGCGAGGTATTGGCCGCACCGAGCGACCGCGTCGTACACGCCGGACCGGTCGCCGGCCGGGTCCGGAGTGCCCAGGTAGCTCCACAGGTACAACAGGGTTGACGGGCGGATGCCGCGCCCGGCGAGGTCGTCACGCAGCGAGTTCCAGCCGTCCGGCGCCGCCGGATCGATGCGGTAGCCGCCCGGCACCCGGGCAAATCCGTCTCCCGGCGTGACGCTGATGGTTTCCCCATGGCCGTACGCGCTGTCCAGGCCGAGGTCGTCCCGGAACACCAGGGTCACGCCGGTCGATGTCGGAGCGGCCCCCGGCCGTGGCCGTCCCGGCTGCCATGCGGGGGTGAAGACGCAGTCAGGCAGGTCGGCTCCGTTCTCACGAGCCGCGTCCACCTCGGCGACGAGCGCACCGAACTCGCCGGCGGCCATCGCGCGCACCAGCGCGGCACGCTGAATCTTGCCGCTGGTCGTGCGCGGGAACTGCTCCTCCGAGATGGGCAGCACATAGGCCGCGGTCAAGCGCAGCCGGGCCGCCACGGCCGAGCGCACCCGTTCGATCACTTCCACCGGCAGGCCGCCGGACTCGTTCTCGGGTACGAAGAAGATGGCCAGCACCTCGCTGCCGCGCACCGGATCGGGCACCCCGCAGGCGGCTACGAGACCGCTGCGCACCCCGTCGAGCCGGCCGCACACATCCTCGATCTCGTGGCAGTAGTACTTCTCGCCGTTGATGACGATGAGTTCCTTGGAACGGCCGGTGATCACCACCTCGCCATCCATGATGAAGGCCAGGTCGCCGGTCTCGAACCAGCCGTCGGGGGTGAACGCCTCACGGTTGGCCTCCGGGTTGTCGAGATATCCGGGGGTGACCCGCGTCGCCTTGACCTGAAAGCGCCCGATCATCCCCTCCGGGAGGACCTGGTGATTGTCGTCGGCAACCCGCAGTAGGGCGCCCGGCGCCGCGGGCCCCATGCTCATCAATTCGACGCAATCTTCGTCGGCCACGCCGGGTTCGGCCTCCCGCAGGCGTCCGCCGAGGGTGGACTTGAGAATGCGGCGCACGCTGTGCGGCCGCGCGAAGAACTTGCAGGTCGCACCGGTCGCGGTCTCGGCCATGCCCCACATGTGGACGATGGTGTCGACACCGATACCGAACGCCTCGGTACGGGCGAGGAAGTCGCGGATCACCGGTGGCGTGCACTGCTCGCCCGCGTTGAGCATGGTACGGACGTGCGACAGGTCCCACCGCCGGTCCGGGGCCGCACGGAGCGCATCCGTCACGAGCCGGTATCCGAAATTCGCCGACCAGGTGTGGTTGATCTGGTACTTTTCCAGCACATCGAGCCAGCGCAGCGGCGCTTCGACGATGTAGCTGGTCGGCGCGTGGACGCTCTGGCAGCCGAGGACGACGTCGCGCAAGAGGTACATCACCTGCGGGGCCACGTGGTCGAACGGCAGCCAGTTGAAGCTCGCCTCGCCGGGCCGGACAAGGCCGACCCCGCGCGACGAGATCGCGTTCTCCACGATGGCCCGGTGCGTGACCGGGATGACCTTCGACTGCCCGGTGCTTCCCGATGAGAGCGTGAAGATGGCGGTCTCGGCCGGCCTGGCCGGATACACGTCCTCGCTCGGGGCCGAGGCCTCCAGCGCGCTGACGGTGACCGATGCGATCTCTGGCTCGCCGTAGAGCTCCCGCAGGCACGACGTGACGGCGGCGTTCTGGTCGTCCGTGATGATCACCGGACGGCCCAGGGCGCGCCACGCGTGCACCAGCTTGTCGAGCACCGGGCTTGGCGCGTCGAACGAGGGCGGGCTGCTCACGGTGACGCCGACGACTCCGCCCAGCAAGCATGCCCAAGCGGCGCGGAAATACTCGGCCAGCGTTGGCACGAGCAGGATCGCGTACGAGCCTGGTCCCAGTCCACGGTCGCGCAACCCGCCGAGGACCTTACGGCCCTGGTGAAGGAGGTCCGGATAGGAGATGAAGAAATCGCCGTCGCGGGACACGGCCCGCACGCCCAAGTCGGGGAAGCGCTGGGCCGACTCCAGTATCGCCTGGGTGACCGTCGGCGGATCGGTCGGCAACACGTCAAGCGCCGGCCCTTCGGCGAGCGACATCCGGGTCTTGGGTCCGCACGCGACGACGGCCGCCTCATCGTGCGCGCGCGTCCGGAGGCCGGTGGCCGCTGACGGTTGAACGGGAGCATCGGCATCGATGATGCGTACGGTCCGCGCGACCGCCGATACCGGGTGAAGCTCCACCTTCACGCCGTGCTCAGAGACGGCGTCGCTGTACTCGCGCAACACGGTCTCGGTGACCACCGGCAGCGCGAGCAGCGCGTCGAGATCGGGCTCGCCGTCGAGCCTGAGCGGAATCCGGCGCACCAGGGTGATGGCCACGTTGCGGCCGCGGTCCACGAGACAGTCCGCGACACGCTGCTTGACCACCTCTGGCGCGGCGTCCGGCACCGGCGCCACGTAGGCGACCGTCCACGATGTGCTTTGCGGGTCGGCTTCGGAACTCGTCGTGGTCGACCGGTTGAGCACGACGCAGTCGTCGATGTCGCCGAGTTCCGCGAGCGCGGACTCAAGACCGGCCACGCGGTCATGGATGCTACTGGTCACTGCCTGCCTTCTCTCCTGCTCCGGCCGCCCCGGCCACGTGTGCCCGGCGGCGGCGACGGCAACTCATTCAGGAAGTTCTGCGTGGTCCAGGTGTGATGGACGCGATTCCAGAGCGCCGCGCGCTCGTCCGACGTCATCCGTGGCAGCGTCAGCCTGAAGACATCCCGGAGGATGCCGAGGTACGTATCCTGCGTGTCGACTTTCGTCACGACCCGGTCACGTGCGTCGACGCTGCTCAACATGCAGCCGACCAGCTCGTCGAACCCGCCGGCGTGATGTCGCTTGACCCAGCCGTACCGGAAGAAGATCGACATGTCGTTGTCGGCGAGTCGCTCGTAGATCGCGGCGAAATCCTCCGGTTTCGCCTCCGCTTCGGTGAAGTCGACACCACGGCAGGATTCCCGCTCGTCGTAATCGACACGCCAGCAGTGAGAACCGGTTCCGGAACGCCGCACCCGATAGCAGAAGTCGCCTTGTCGATGCGGGCCCGCCGCCAGCGGAAGCGGATGATGGAAGCCCTCGCCCGAGCCCACGTCGAGGATCCAGCGTCCCCCGGGGTTGTCATCGCTCGGCAGATCCGAGACCAGCAGGATGTTGTGCGTACCTATCGGACCGATCGGCTCCGGATTGTAGATGCTCTGTACGCCGGCCGCATGCGTCGTCACCCGGTAGCCGAGCGCGTCCAGCAGCAGGGCAAACGAACCGTTGAGGTGGTAGCAGACGCCGCCACGCCCCTGTTGCACGATCCGCTCGTACGACACATGCGGGTCGACGCCGTCGGGCCGGTCCAGCGTCTCGAAGGGCACGCGCTCGACGTGCGCGGCGTGCAACCGGGCCAACTGTCCCGGGGAGGGGGAACCGGCGCTGGTCAGGCCAAGCCTGTCGAGATAGGCCGGCACATCAACGGGCAACATGGCGCGACGGTACGGACGGCCGCTAGAGGCTCGGCCGAGCTTGGGTAGACACGGCGCGGGTAGACACGGCGCGGCGACCCCGGTCCGGCCGACGTCTCTCAAGCCGGGCTCTAGCGCGGCCGAATAGCGTGCCGGCACGTACGACGTTCCTCAACCAAGGAGCAACGATGTCCCACACTGATTCACCGCGCCAACCCCAGGGCGCGACCACCATCGCCCGACGGCGGGTGCTGACCGCGGGGGCGATCGGACTCGGCCTCGTCTTCACACCACGACTCACGTCGGCCGCGGCAGCGGACACCAGCGCATCGGACCCCCAGTCGCGCTTGCTCACCATCGACGGCGCACGCAACGTCCGTGACATCGGCGGCTACTCGACCCCCACGGGCGAAACGGTCGCGTGGGGCCGGATGTACCGCTCCGCCTCGCTGACGCGGGTAAGCGCGCAGGGCGTCACTCAACTCGCCGCGCTCAACCTGAGCGCCGTCGAGAACTTCCTCAGCAACTACGAGGTGTCGCTGTACGGCCCGGACCACCTGCCGGCCGGCGTTGCCAGCATCGGCTGCCCCATCGGCGACTCGCCGGCCATCGATCCCAGCCTGAATCTGGCGGTGAACGCGCAGCTCGGCGCACCCTGGGAAGGCGCGCAGCCCGAGCCAACCGGCGCCAACGCGTGGATCACCACGAAGTTCCGTCTCTACGTCGCGACCACGCAGGCGCGGACATCGATCGGCACGGCTCTGCGGGCGATCGCCGCCGGTGGCGGGCAGCCGATGCTGTGGCACTGCGACTCCGGCACGTACCGGACCGGCTGGGCGACGGCGGTATTGCTGACCGCGATCGGGGTACACAAGAGCGAAATCTACGACGACTTCCTGCTCAGCAATACGGCATTGGGTGGCACGTACTGCGTGAACGAATACCTCGACGCCGCGTTCGAGCAGGCCCACATCTCGTTCGGTTCCTTCGACGGCTACCTGAGCGACGGGCTGGGCGTCGGCCCCGACGTCGTCGACCAGCTCAAGGCGGCCTTGCTTGTCTGAGGCGTGACCGAATCCCCGTGCCTGGGTCCCTCGTGCCTGGGTCCCCGTGATTGAGCCCGCGCGAGTGGGTTCGCGCGCAAGTGGCGGTGCCATCGCCTTTCGGCACCGCCACATTGCGCCCGCACCCGGATCGGCGACCCGCTCAGGTCTGGTCCAGATACAGACGGATCATCGACTGGCCGACCGCGCCCAGATCGTCGGGTGTCGGCTGGTATCCGGCCGCGACGGCGATGCCCAGGCGCCGGGCCGGCACGTTACGCAATGCCGCGTACAAGCCCGCGCCAACGTCGTCGACGTCCTCCACGAGTTCGCCGCGTCCCCGCACCAGCCGGCCCCCGCGCACGACCTCCACCGGATGGCCGCCGGCGAAGTTGCGCCGCCACCGTCCCGATGTGAAGACGGTCGGCCGGCCATCCACCTCATGTACGCCGACCGGTACCGCGAACGGCCGCCCGCTGCGGCGGCCGGCGAACAGCAGTAACGCGATCGACGGTTTCATCCGCCGCCCGAGCCGGGAACGCAGCAACGCGCGCATGAGCGGGTTGACGATGCGCAGCACCGGTGCCGGCGGCGGTGCGGGCCGCACCGGCCGCACGTCTGTGACCATGAGATCTCCCGATTGTTGTGGTCTGGCGCGGGCTACGGGCTACCCCGCCGATGTGTACGGATGGACCGGCGCCGGTCAGCGCGGGCCGTCGGAAGCCGGCAATCCGGCGAGGTAGTCGACCAGGTCCGCGATCGTCTCGTAGTCGAACAGCGCCGTCTTGGGGAACTCGCGGCCGAGCCTCGTCTCCAGGTGAGCGTGGATCTGCAGCATCTGGACCGAGCTGACACCGAGATCGAGGATCTCGCATTCGGGCGCGAAGGTTTCCGCCGCTGACCCGGCCGGGTGGGGCATCAACTCGGCCAGCACGGCCTGAACTGTGGCAAGCACGTCCTGCTTGTCGGTGGCCAACACGGCCGTTCGCTGGGACATCTCGGCACTCGCGGGTTGATCGATCATGGCGTTCCCCTCTTCGGCTCGGTGCTGGGCGCGTGTATCGCGGACCCGTTTCGCCCTCCGGAGCGGGCGTGTCTTGCGGTCAATCGGTGGCAGCCGGGTCATGGGCCGCGCCAACCCCGTCGTCGGCCGCGGCACTGCCGTTCCACGCCCCGCGTACCGCCTGCCACAGAGCCTCACGCTCCGGCCGCGTCGTTCCGGCCAGCGTCAGCCAGAAGGTGTCGCGGAGGACGCTGAAGTACCGGTCTGGCGTGATGATCTCCGAACTCGTCCGGCCGTGCGCGGTAACGCTGCTCATCAGGCAACCGAGCAACTCGTCGTACCCGCCGGCGTGGTGCCGCTTGACCCAGCCGTATTGATGGAACAAGGACCATTCCCCCGAGACGTACCGGTCGTACATCACCGCGTACTCCTCACGGCTGGCCGGCACGTCCGCGAAGTCGACTCCCCGGCAGGATTCCCGCTGGTCGTAGTCGATACGCCACGAATTCGGATCGGTCTGCGACGGCCGTACCCGGTAGTGGAAATCGCCCTGGCGATAGATACCGGGACGCAGCGGTAGCGGCGCGTGAAAGCCCTCGCCGGTGCCAACGTCGAGCACCCAACGGCCAGCCGGATTGCCGTCCGCCGGAAGGCCGGAGACAGTCAGCATGATGTGCGAACCGTCGGCGCCGGGAGGTTCGGCCCTAAACGCGCTCTGTACGCCCGCGGGGTGCATGTTCACCTGGTAGCCCAAGGCCCCGAGTAAGAGCGAGAAGACCCCGTTGAGGTGGAAGCAGGTGCCGCCGCGAGCCCGCCACACGATCGACTCGAACGCCTCGTCGAGGTCCAATCCGGATGGACGATACAGCGTCTCGAACGGCACCCGCTCGACGTGGGCGGCGTGCAGTCGACGGAGGCCCTCAACCGAAGGGAAACCAACGTCGCTCAGGCCGAGTCGAGCCAGGTAGGCGGCGGCGTCCACGCTGGTCACGACGCGAACGTGGCGATGGGCTCTTCGGCCCGGATCGGACGTGGACCGGCCTTCGGCCATTCCGCCACGATGTCGAACCCGTCGGCGAGCCATCGCTCGGCGGCGGCCCGCCTCCTCACCTTGCCACTGGTCGTCTTGGGGATCTGTCCCTTGCGAATCACGGCCGCGGCGCTCAACTGCAAGCCATGCTCTTCGGCCACGGCACGCCGTACGGCGTGCAGCACGCCGTCCGCGTCGACCTTGGCACCATAGCGGCCGAGTTCGCAGAGCAGCACCACCCGGTCGTCGTCGGATCCGGGCACGGCGAACAGCACCACGCCGCTCGGCTGGACCGCCGGGTGGGCTCGCTCGGCGGTGTACTCCATGTCCTGGGGGTAGTGGTTGGCACCGTGCTGAATGATCACGTCCCGGATGCGCCCCACGATGTAGAGGACTCCGTCGACCTTCAAACCGAGGTCTCCGGTCCGCAAGAATCGCCGCCCGTCATCCGGCAACTCGGCGGCGAACGACTGCTCGGACGCCTGGGGATCGGCCCAGTATCCTTGGGCCACGCTCGGCCCGGTCACCCAGATCTCCCCCACCCGGCCGGCCGCGAGCGGGGTGCGTCGTTGCGGATCGACGATCACCGTCTCAATGTCGGACGCGAAATCCCGCCCACAGCCGACGAGGACATTGCTCGCCTCATCGTGGGGCGGCGCCGCGATGCGATCCCTGCCCAACTTCTCCGACGACACTTCCAGCAGCACCGGCTTGCGCTGCCGGTCGAAGATGGACACCGCGAGAGTGTTCTCCGCCATTCCGTACGCCGGCATCATGGCCCCCGGGTTGTACCCGTGCGGCGCGTAGGCCTTGATGAACGCCTCGATGGTCGCCACGCGGACCGGCTCGGCCGCGTTGAGCGTATGGCGCAGGCAGCTCAGGTCGAGCGCTTCCCGCTGCTCGGCGCTCACCCAGCGTACGCACATGTCGTACGCGAAATTCGGGGCGAACGTCAGCGAGGAACGGAACCGGGAGATCGTCTCAAGCCACAGCAGCGGCCTGCGGACGAAGGCCGCCGGGGTGGTCAACTGGACGCTCATGCCGGCGGCCAGCGGGTGGCAGACCGCGCCGATCAGCCCCATGTCATGAAAGAGCGGCAACCAGGTCGTGAACGACTCACCCTCGGACGAGCCGAGCCCGGCGGCCAGCCCCGCCACGTTGTGCACCAGGTTCGCGTGGCTGACCATGACGCCCTTCGGTCTCGTCGTTGATCCCGAGGTGTACTGCAGCAGGGCGAGGTCGTCCGGGCGCGCGTCGATCTCACCGGTCGCCCGCGCCTCCGCCGGCCGCGACGGAAGCAGTTCCGCGGCGAACAATTGGGTGTCGAGCAACCGCTCGCCCAGCCTCGCCCGGACCTGTGGCATCAGTTTCCCGGGCAAGATCATCGCAGCTGGTGAGCAGTCCGAAATGATCTGCGCGAGACGTTCGCCGAAGGCCCGTTCGGCTCGGCTGGTCATGGTCGTCGGTGGGTAGAACGGCACCGCGACGGCGCCCGCGATCAGGCAGCCGTAGAACGAGGTGACATAGTCCAGCCCGTTGGGCAGCACGATAAGGACGAATTGATGCTCCTGGCCGTCTCGGCGAGCGGTTCGGAGCACCTCGGCCACCGCCGACGCGCGCTCCCACAGCCCGGCGTAGGTGAGGTCGGACCATACGCCATCGCCCGCGCTGAACGAGACCGCCACGCGCTTCTCGTGCCGGCTCGCTCTGACGGCGAGATTGTGCGCCAGAGTGGGGTGGCGAGTCGACGTCATGGCGATCCTCCCTCGTTGCGCTGAGCATGGTCTGCACACTCGCGCAGCACGATCGAGAACGGCACGACAACGGTTAGCGCGGCCATGGTCCGAGACGGCGGGCGCCACAGGGATCCTTGAGTGAGGCTCTGACGAGGCACCGTGGAATGTGGTCGACTCGAGAGGAGTGTGCTCGCATGACGCCCGCTGTGACCCTCGACCAGCTTGGCCCGCTCCCGGACTTCCTCAGGCAGGGCGCGGGTGCTCCGGTGGCCCGGGTGCGCGCGGCCACCGGAGACCTGCTGTGGCTGGTAAGCGACTACGAACTCGGCCGACGAGTCCTCACCGATACCCGGTTCAGCAGGGCGGCCGCGGCCGCGCCCGGAGCGCCCAGATTCAGCGATTCCAGCCCGTCACACACAGCCATGACGAGCATGGACGGCGCCGGGCATGCCCGCCTGCGCAAGCTCGTGGTCGGTGCTTTCACCCCGCGCCGGGTGGCGGCGCTGACCTCGTCCATCGAGCACCTGACCGATCACCTGCTCGACGACCTTGAGCGAGGCGACCGGCCGGCGGACTTGATCACCGCCTTCGCGGCTCCACTGCCGTTCACCGTGCTGAGGACACTGCTCGGAATACCGGTCGAAGACAGGGAGGTCTTCGGTGAGTTCATCGGAGTCCTCTTCGACATGACGGCAAGCACACCGCGGGAGAGGGCGCGGCAAGGCTTCGCGTTGTACGACTACATGTCGACGCTGCTCGACCGGAAGCGACGCGAGCCTCGCGACGATCTGCTGTCCGCTCTCACCCAGTCGCACGACGGCGGAATGCTCTCCCAGACCGAACTCGTCGATCTCGGGATCGTCCTTCTGACGGCGGGCTACGAGACCACCGTCGGACAGATCGGCATGTCCGTGCTGTCGCTACTGCTGACTCCGGGCGGTTGGGGATCGGTGCCGGCCACAACCGCCGCGATCGAGGAACTTCTGCGGCTCACTCCTGCCACGCCACTCAGCTTTCCCCGGGTAGCGCTGGAGGACGTACGGGTCGGCGAGATCACGGTCGAGGCCGGCCAGGCCGTGGTCGTCTGCCTGTTACACGGCAACCGGGACGAGAAGGTCTTTGCCTCGCCCGACCTGTTACTCGCGGAGGGTCGCTCGTCGGCACACCTGACGTTCGGCCATGGCGCGCATTACTGCCTGGGCGCGCCGCTGGCCAGGCTGCAATTGGGCATCGCCGTCGGGGGCCTGTTCCGGCGGTTTCCCGGTTTGCGGCTCGCCGAGCGCGACGATGCCGTGCAGTGGAGCGACGGTCTGGCCATTCGCGGGCTGAGCAGCCTGATGGTCACCTGGTAACACTGTCCCGCAGGGCCGGCGACTCCCGGTGACCGCCGTGGCGGCGGTGACTTGGCGTGTCCCGCACCGCTGCCCGGTGGCGGCCTGGTTCGTTACATGGTTGAACCTCGCCAACGAGTGTCCGCCCTTAATCGCCAATATGTGCCATGCACTGCCATATGCGGTGTGAGCGCATCTGAGTGGTTCTAGCGTCAGGCTCAGCCGCAATGCCGCGGATCGGGGCCGGCCATCGGCGCCGCAGGGACGATGCCAGGACAGGGACCGAATGCGTACGACGATCGACCGAGAGCTCCGCACCACCTTGCTCCCGTCCCGGATTGACCAGGTAGTTGACCTCGCACCCATCGATCGGACCCACGACTGGCTGGTTCTCGACGACGGCGGGGGCCTGACCCGCGTCAACCTCGAGTCCGGAGTCGCCAACCGCCTGGCCACGACGGCCGCCCCGGCCGAGCCCGGCCGCGACCCGTGGGCCGGCCGCGAGCTGCGCCGCCACCTGCACGTGTCCCAGGGCGGCCGGTTCGCCGCCGTCGTCAACGACTACGGCCGCTATGGCGAAGTCCTCGACCTGCGGACCGGTGTGGCCACGATGGGCCTCGACAACCAGGGCGACTGCGAGGAGACGGTGCCGTTCTCGTTCGCCTTCGCCGAGCATCTCGGCCGTACCGTGGCGGTACACCGCACCGACTGGAACCGCCTGGACGTGTCCGACGCGGCCACCGGCGACCTGCTCACCGACCGGCCGTCCATTTCGGCCACGCACGGGAAGGCGCATCCGCCGCACTACCTGGACTACTTCCATGGCGCCCTGTACCTGGGCCCGAGCGGCAAGCACCTGCTCGACGACGGCTGGGTCTGGCACCCGGTCGGGATCCCGGCGGTATGGCGGCTCGACGAGTGGCTCACCGCCAATCTATGGGAGTCCGAGGACGGCCCGACCCGGCTCAATGTGTGCGGGCGGACATCGTACTGGGACCGGCCCATGACCTGGCTTGACGAAGCCCGCGTGGTGATCACCGGTATCGGCGACGACGCCGGGAACATGCGGCCCGGTGTGCGGATCTTCGACGTCGGGCACGCCGTACGGGACGGGTTGTGGGGCATGCAGACGGCGATCGAGCTGATCCGGTTCGAGGGACCTTCGGGCCGGCTGTTCGCCGACGGCAACCAGATCTACAGCGCGGGCCCGGCCGGGCTGTCCATCTGGGATCCGGAGACCGGCGCCCTGGTCGGCACCGTACCCGGCTTCCAGCCGGCCTGGTTCCATCCGCGCACCCGCGAGTTCGTCCAGCTGGACCAACGCGTGCTGCGACGGTGGCGAGCCTGACCGGACCGGCGAGCCGGATCCGCCGGCCGGATTCCGATGAACCGCATGTGATCACATGCGGGCGCGTGGGACCCGGCAGGCACGATAACGCTGTGCACAGGCTGACACGCGCTGACATGGCCCTGACACCCGGCGCGGCCCTGACACCCGGCTTCGCCGGGCCGCGTTCGCCTGGCGAGAATGGCGGCATGACAGACGTACCGGTAGGCGACGGGGCGATGCGGCTCGGCCAGTTCCTCAAGCTCGCCGACGCCGTGGACACCGGCGGAGAAGCCAAGATCCGCATCGCCTACGGCGAGGTCACCGTCAACGGCGAGGTGGAGACGCGGCGCGGCCGCCAGTTGCATGCCGGAGACGTGGTCGAGCTAGGGGGACGGTCGTACCGGGTGACCTGAGGTCGCCGGCCGGGCCCGAGCCGCCGGGCCGGACGGCTAGGCCGCGGTGTGCTCGGCCAGGCGGTACTGAAGCAGCGGCAGCACCCGGCCGGGGATCGATCCGGACGGGGTCTGCCCGACCCGTGCCGCCCCCATCGCCAGGTAGAAGCCCTCGGCATAGGGGTCGGCGTCAATCCGGAGGGCGGTGAATCCGAGGGCCGCCGCGTGGGCGACGGCGTGCTGCCACAGCCCGCGCCCGACTCCGGACCCGATCGTGCACGGGTCCACCCACATGTTCCCGATCTCGCCGTCCGGCGGTACCCCGTCAAGGCTGTAGAAGCCGATCACCCGCCCGTCGGCCTCGGCGACATGGATGCGGCGGGTCGCTATCTCGGCCGGCTCGAACATCAGCTCGGCCCGGCATGCCTCCAGGAACGCCTGGTCATAACCCCAGTGAGCCTTCGAGCGCAGCGCCAGTCCGCCCAGCATCGCCGCTTCGTCCGGGCGGCCGGGGCGGATCCGGAAACGGTCCGCCGGCGGGGTGTCGCTAGCCATCGGGTCATCGTCACACCGTTGCCCGCCTCGCGGCACCAACGTTCATCCCCAACCCGAAACCGAATGGCCATCCACCGGCGTCACGCCACCAACTCCGCCACCGCCTCGGTGAACACGGCGGTGTGCCGGTCCACATCGGCGGTCGTGGTCGCGGGTGACATCAACGCCATGTTGTGGAACGGGGTCATCAGGATGCCGCGATTACACGTGTACAGGTGCATCAACTCGTCCAGGTCGTCGTCACCGGCGGCCGCCGATTCCCCGCCGCTTCGAGGCGCCGGACGAACGAATCGGTACTCCGCCCGCGCCCCGAGCCGCGTGATCGACCAGGGCAGGCCCAGTTCGTCCAGCGCCGCTTGCACGCCAGAGGTGTACCGGGTGGCCAGCGCCTCCATGTGCACGAACGCCTCGGGGGTGAGCACCTCGCTCAAGGTCGCCCGCATCGCCGCGAGCGATAGCGCGTTGCCGGCCAGGGTGCCGCCTACGCCGCCGACGTCGACGATGTCGGCACTGCCGGTCTCGGCCAGTTCGGTGACCCGGTCGGCGATCTCGCCGGTGAGGCCGTACGCACCGCAGGGCACGCCGCCACCGATCGATTTGCCGATCACGAAGATGTCCGGCCGCAGGCCGTGGCGGGCGGTCATGCCGCCCGGTCCGGCCGAGATGGTGTGCGTCTCGTCGATCATCAGCAGCGCGCCGTGCTTGGTGGCGGCCCGCCGCAACCCGGCGAGGAAGCCGTCATCCGGCAGCACGATGCCGATGTTGGTGAGCGCCGGCTCGGTCAGGATCGCCGCGACGTCGCCGTGGCTGAGCTCCCGCTCCACCGCCGCCAGGTCGTTCCACTCAACCACTCGGGTGGTCACCGTCGGGTCCACCGCCGGACCGACGTTGCCGGGTCGGCTGACCGGATGCCCGTCCGGGCCAACGACGATGAACGTCTCGTCAACCGAGCCGTGGTAGCAGTAGGAGAACACCAGGATCTTGGGACGGCCGGTGACCAGGCGCGCCAGCCGGATCGCCCACCGGTTGGCGTCCGTCGCACTGAGCGTGAACGACCACTTCGGCAGGCCGAACCGGCGGGCCAACTCGGCACCCACCCATTCCGCGTCCTCGCTCGGAAGCATGGTGGTGATGCCACCGAAGTCACCGATCCGCTGCCCGACGGCGCGCACGGTCGGCTCCGGCGAATGCCCTGCCATGGCCCCGGTGTCGCCGAGCGCGAAGTCGGTGTAGGAGTTGCCGTCGATGTCGGTGATGCGGGCGCCCTCGGCGGTGGCGAAGGTCAGCGGGAAGCCGCCGGCCCACTTGCTCATCCACGTCATCGGGACCCGCCCGAACAGGTGCTCAGACGCCCGCCATGCCTCAAACGACCGCTGGTGCGTGTCGGCGTACCGTTGGCGTTCGCGAAGCCGCAGCTCATTGATGCGTTCCCGGTTGATCGTGGTCATGGCCGGATGTTACTCGCGGAGGCCACCCGGCGGGATCGGTACGACCGGCTACTCGCCGCCGAACCGGCGGTTGAACTCCTCGGTGACGGCGTCGCCGGCGGATTTCACCAGTGCCCCGACCACCGGGTGCACCAGCAGTCCGGTGACCGCGCCGGCCATGGCCGGCAGGTGCGCGACGAACCACGACCGGACCCGCTCGAACGCGTTCAAGTCGGGCTTCGGCGCGGTGGCCGCCCGGTGCAGTTCGTCCAGGTGAGCCGCCGCCTCCGCGGCCTGGGCGGGCGCGGCGGCCGCGGCCTGGGCCTTGACCGCGTCGACGGCCGCCTGGAACGCCGCGAGGTCTGCCGGTGACACCGCGTTGGTGGTCGGCGACGAGATCACCTGATTCTGCCGGCCGACCACGACGTTACCGCCGACCGCTCCGCCGATGTTGATCTGGTAGTGGTCACCCTGCGGCTGTCCCATCGGTGACTCCAATCGGGTTGGCCGGCAACGGTTGCCGGGCTAGCTGAGAACGTGCATCTCCGCGATCTGCAACGCGTACACCGGCGCGGTCACGGAGGTTCTGGCGGGGGCGTTGGCCGGAGTGAGCGTGTAGGCGAACAACCGGATGTAGCGGGCCGTCACCGGGGTACCGAACGTCAGCACGTGCGTCACCGGGTCACCGGGCAGCGGGTTGTCCGCGTTGTAGTCCTGCCCGGAGACGGTGAGCCAGTTGACCCCGTCCACGCTGGACTCGATCCGGAAGCTCGTCGGAAAGCCCAGACCGCGAGCGCGCGGAGTGACCGTCACCCCGGTCCACGTGCCCACCGCCCGCATGTCGATCGCGATCCACAGGGCGGCCTGCGGCACCTGGGACGGCGTCGACGACCACACCGTGTCGGGATTGTTGTCGAGCACCCAGGCCGGATCGCTGCGCGGCGCTGAGAACAGCGAGAACGCGACCGGTGGACCGAACGGGCCGGTCGACGGCGAGGCGATTGCCACCTTCGGCGAGGGATGGTGCCGGTACCGTACCGCGATGACGACGCCGGCCGCGATCAGCGCCATTACCGTCAGTCCGGCCGCCACCAGGGTTAGAACCGGGAACCGTGACCGCGGGCGGCGGGCGACCGCGCGGCCGATGAACCGGCGTGGCGGCCGGGGCGGGCGCGGTACCGGCACGCCCGGCCCGGCATCGGCTGGCGGGCCGGGCACATCCGGACCAGCGGGCACATCCGGACCAGCGGAGGGCGGGGCGCCCGGCGCCGGTACCGCTGGTACCCCGCCGGCCGCTGCCGCGATCGCCTGCGCGTTCGACGCGATCATCGCCGATTGGGCCGAACCGAGGGCATGCCACATGCCGGCGGCCGACGCGAGCACCGCCGCGGCCGCGGCCGCCTCGCCAAGGCACAGCATCCGGATCCCGCGCTCATGGGTGAAGTACGCGATCGCCTCGCGATCATCGCACGCCGCGGCCGCGGCCTGGCCGCTGATCAGCACGTCCCGCCACGCTCCCCATCGCAGCGACAGCGCCATCGGCGCCGAGGCCGCACGAGCCAGGCGGCATGCGGCCACAGCGCCGCCATCGGCGACCGCCGCGTCGATCAGAGCCACGATGGTGGCCGAGTGCCGGGCTATCCGGCCCGGATCGGCGGCGCCGGATCCCAGCCAGTCAAGCATCGCCCCGGCCAGCACGGCCGCTGTCCGGCGGTACCGGCGGACGTCATCCGGTGAGGCCGGATCCGCAGCCAGATCCGCGGCCGGCCGGTACATGTCGTCGACCATATCGGCCAGTCCAACCTGGACCAGCCGGTCCGCGGCGGCGCGCACCCGGCCCTGCTCCGGAGCCCCGACCAGCCGGGTCATCACATCCAACGAGATCGGGCCCGGCACGGCCAGCAGCAGATCGAAGACGTCGCGTTCGGTGGCGGTCAGGGCTACCGAGTAGGCGACGGTGCGCTCCGGGTCGTCACCGTCGCGCTGGGCCGGAAGGTCCGGCAGATGCGCGGGCGCCGCCGCCAGCACGGCCGCGGCCCGCAGCAGCACGATCGGCACGCCGGCCGACTCCCGCCACGACCGGGCCGCGGCGGCTTGCTCCGCGGCCGTCAGATCGCGCCCGAACTCCTGGCGGAACAGCCGCATCGCCTGGTCCTCGGGCAATCCGGCGAGTTCCAGGACCTGGCCCCGGCCCCAGAGTTCGCGGGCGATGGACGCGAACACGAACGCGGCGTCCGGAACGGTGTCGAGGATCATCGCCAGCGCATCATCGTCGGCTACCAGATCATCGACGAACAGGGCCGCGCGCACGCCGGTCAGGTACTGCCGGAGCTCAATGGAACTGGGCCGGTAGCCGGAGGTGTGGTAGCAGGCCTCAAAGATCTCCTGGAGTACGTCGCCACGGTCGCGCCCGGCCGCGGTCAGATAGGCCACACCCGATACCGAGTCGGCGACCGCGTGCGCGGACTGCCGCAGCAGGGTGCTCTTGCCGATGCCGCGAGCCCCGTAGACCTGAATGGTGTCCTGGGCCACCACGGCCGCGGCGATAGCGCCGAGTTCGGCGGCCCGCCCGACGACCTCACCGGGGCGCCGTGGCAGCAGCCGGATCGACGACCGCCGGACCGGCTTCGGGCGTTCGGCTTCCCGCAGTACCGTGACCGACGATCCGGTCGCCGCGTTGACGATCAGGTTGTGGTCACCGACGACCAGGTTCCCGCCGACGGATCCGCGCACCTCGACGTGGTAGGAGCCGGGTACTTCGACGTCGTCACCACCGGACACATGCTCTCCTGTAGGACCGTCCACACTGGATTTTGCTGCCCGGCCCGGTCGGAGCACTGGTGCGAACCGGAGCCGGCGATCGCGAGCCGAGCGCGCGGGAAATCGGCGTGGGCACAGCATATCGGCGTGGGCACAGCATATCGGCGTGGGCACAGCATATCGGCGCGAGCATGACGAAGGTAGAACCGAACGGGCTGTGCGGGTAGCCGGCGCGTACGGCCGGTGACCCGGGTGGTCGGCGCGGCGCCGGCTACGCCCAGGGTTTGCTGACCATCATCGCCCGTACGGCCGTGACGTAGTCCGGGTTGTTCAGCACGATCGTGCCGTTGACCAGCACGGCGTCCTGTCCCTGCTGGAACGCTTCGATCACCGCGTCCATGAACTTCGTGTTCTTGGTTAGATCGAAGTGGGTGCCGAAATGATTGAGTCCCAGGTAGACGATGAGCCATTGCAGGTAGGCGTTTGCCACAGCGGCGTTGCCGGCCGGTGTCATCCGGTCGAAGTTCTCGCCGAACCGCTGGTTGACGAAGTCAGCCGTGGACGCCGAGACCTGGAACAGGCCGAAGCCGATGCCGTCACGGCCCTTGCACGCGCTCCGCCAGCCGCTTTCCAGGTACGCGATGGCCTTGAACATCGACAGCGGCACGACGACCTTCGGGATGGGCCAGATCCGAGGATCGACCCGGCTCTGTCCGAGGCCCTTCCATTCCTGCATCTGCTGGACCCTGGTCAACAACGCCGACACCTTGCTCTTCGATATGTTCTTCCCGGTGAATCCGTCGCAGCCAGGTTGCTCGGGCACGATGATCGGGGCCGGTGTGGTCTCGGCCGGCTCCGGCGTCATTGTGGTTGCCGGCCGCGGCGACGGCGAGCTGGGCGCCGGTGACGGTGACGGTGACAGCGGGCTGGCGGTCACCGGTCGCAGCGACGTTATCGCGCCGGAATCCGCTGTGCCGCCGGTGGAGCAACCGGCCAATACGGCGAGCACGATCGCGGCGCTCGTGACGATCGGCAAGAACGCACGGTACGGCACTTGGCGTCTCCCCCCGTAGACGGTCAGGCGCCGACCATACCCGTCCGGGTCAGCACTCGTCTGCCCCGAAGCACAGCGGACACCTAGGTCGGCGCCAGGCGCCCCCTAGCCGGGGTCTCACGCGGCCAAACTCGCAACACAGCCTGAACAGGTCAAAGCCGCCCGCTGGCCTCGCTCAGGATGCTCGCCACGATCTCGGCGGCGACCCGGTCCCCGGACTCGGCGGCACCATCGATGTACCCGGCCCACCTGGTAGCGGTCTCGGTCCCGGCGAAGTGCAGTGGTCCGATCGGCTCGCGCAGCGCCGCGCCGAACCGGGTGAGCGTCCCCGGCATCGCGAACGCGCCGTAGCAACCGCCGCTGAACTTCTCGGCACACCAGTCGAGTTCCAGGTACTCGACTGCTTCGTGAGCCCGCGGCCCGAAGTACGCGGCCAGGTCGTCAAGGACGAGCCGGCGGCGCTCGCCGGGGTCCAGCCGCGCCGCCGCCTTGGCATGCCTGCCTTCCAGGAACCCCAGCAGTACGCCGGGCGAGCCGCCGTGGGGCGTGTTGTCGTAGACCGTGTTCAGCGCCCGGGTATCGCTGTTGGCCTGCCCGGACAGGCCGGCCTCGCGCCAGAACGGCGTCCGGTACACCACATTGATCTTGATCACCGAGCCCATCGGCATGCCGTCAACCAGGGCCCGGCGCCGCTCCGGAAGCTCCGGCGTCATGGTGATGCGCCCGGCCAGCGCCGGAGGCACAGCAAGCACCACCCTGCGGGCCTCGAACGACCGGCCACCGCGCGTGGTTACCACCGCCTTGGGTCCGGACCAGTCGATGGCGTCGACCGGCGCGTTCAACTCGACCGCGTCGCCCAGGCGCTCGGCCAGCCGCACGCTGATCAGCTGCGAGCCACCGGCCACCCGGTCCTGCTGGGCACCATCGCGGGTATTGATCAGCGAATCCAGCCCGCCTGCCGCGCCGACGTAGAACATCGCCCACAGCGCCGACATGTCCTCCGGCTCGGCGGAGAAGACGGCTTCGGTCACGATCCGGAAGAACTTCTCGCCGCCGCTGGTACGCACGTTGCGGGCGATCCAGTCGGCGAACGTCTGCCGGTCGTACGCCTCGGCACGGGCGCCGGCCCAGGGCGCGGCAGCATGGGCGCCGCTGCGCGGCGCGGCAGCATGGGCGCCGCTGCGCGGCGCGGCGGCCGACTTCGCCGCCCGGTCCAGCTTGAGCTGCGCCAGTCCGATGTCGATCAACGTCCGTGCGCCAAGCCACGGAATCCGGCCCTGGTAACGACGCAGGCGGCCATCGAAGTCGACGATGTGCTTCCCGCTGTCGTAGGTCGGGTAAAGACTCAATCCCAGCTGCTCAACCAGCCGCACGGCGCGATGCTGGGACGGTCCGATCCACTGCCCGCCCATCTCGATCACCTGGCCGGCGGTACCGGGGATCTCCCGGTTGACGGTTCGGCCGCCGACCCGGTCCCGGGCCTCCAGCACCTTCACGTGGTAGCCGGATTCGCGCAACCGGGTAGCCGCGACCAGCCCCGCCACCCCGGCGCCGACCACAACGACATCGGGAGCACGTGCCGGACCGGCACTTGTCCTGCGGGCCACGGCTCAGTTCCTACCGCCCGGTGCCGGTACCGTCAAGAACGTGCCCGATCACTGCTGGTGGTGATGCAACGCTCGTTGGAGGGGCCCGCCGCCGGTGGCCGGGCGCGCGCACGGGAGGATATACATCATGCCCACCCGCACCGATCTCCGGAATGTCGCCATCGTCGCGCATGTCGACCATGGCAAGACCACGCTCGTCGACGCGATGCTCAAGCAGTCCGGCGGCTGGCACGCCCGGGCCGAGATGGCCGACCGGGTCATGGACTCGATGGACCTGGAGCGGGAGAAGGGCATCACCATCCTGGCCAAGAACACCGCGGTTCGGTATGTGCCACCGGACGGCTCCGACCCGGTCACCATCAACATCATCGACACTCCCGGCCACGCCGACTTCGGCGGCGAGGTCGAACGTGGGCTGACCATGGTCGATGGCGTGGTGCTCCTGGTGGACGCATCCGAGGGCCCGTTGCCACAGACCCGGTTCGTGCTCCGCAAGGCGCTCAAGGCCCGGATGCCGATCGTACTGGTGATCAACAAGGTGGATCGGTCCGACGCCCGCATCAAGGAGGTCGTCGACGACACCTACGAGCTGTTCCTGGACCTGGACGCCGACGACACGCAGATCGACTTCCCGATCGTGTACGCGTGCGCGCGCGACGGCATCGCCACGCTGAACCAGCCCGCCGACGGCACGGTCCCGACCGACTCGGACTCGCTCGAACCGTTGTTCCGGACCATCCTGGAGACCATGCCGGCCCCGTCCTACGACGAGGCCGCTCCGCTGCAGGCGCACGTCACCAACCTGGACGCGTCGCCGTTCCTGGGCCGGCTGGCACTGTGCCGGGTCCGTCAGGGCCGCATCCGCAAGGGCCAGACGGTCGCGTGGTGCAAGACCGACGGTACCTCGGAGCGGGTCCGGATCTCCGAGCTGATGATGACCGACGGCCTGGAGCGCAAGCCGGCCGAGGAGGCCGGGCCGGGAGACATCATCGCGGTGGCCGGCATCGGCAACATCATGATCGGTGAGACCCTGGCCGACGCCGATGATCCGATACCGCTGCCGCTGATCAAGGTTGACGAGCCGGCCATCTCGATGACCATCGGCACCAACACCTCGCCGCTGTCCGGCAAGGTCAAGGGCGCGAAGGTCACCGCCCGGCTGGTCAAGGACCGGCTGGACCGGGAGCTGGTCGGCAACGTGTCGCTGCGGGTACTGCCCACCGAGCGACCGGACTCGTGGGAGGTGCAGGGCCGCGGCGAGCTGGCCCTGGCCATCCTGGTGGAGCAGATGCGCCGGGAAGGCTACGAGCTGACCGTCGGCAAGCCGCAGGTGGTGACACGGCAGGTCGACGGCAAGACCTGCGAGCCGGTAGAGCGGATGACGATCGACGCACCGGAGGAGTACCTCGGCGCCATCACCCAGCTCCTCGCGGTCCGCAAGGGCCGGATGGAACAGATGGTCAACCACGGAACCGGCTGGATCCGGATGGAGTGGCTGGTACCGGCGCGGGCGCTGATCGGCTTCCGGACCGAGTTCCTGACCGACACCCGGGGCACCGGCATCCTGCATCACGTCTTCGAGGCGTACGAGCCCTGGTTCGGTGAGCTGCGGACCCGCGCCACCGGCTCGCTGGTGGCCGACCGGGCCGGCGTCGCCACACCGTTCGCGATGATGAACCTGCAGGAGCGCGGCACCCTGTTCGTGGAGCCGACCACCGAGGTGTACGAGGGCATGATCGTGGGCGAGAACTCCCGTGCCGACGACATGGACGTCAACATCACCAAGGAGAAGAAGCTCACCAACATGCGCAGCTCGACCGCCGAGGAGACCGAGAAGCTGATCCCGCCGCGCCGGCTGTCCCTTGAGCAGTCGCTGGAGTTCTGCCGGGAAGACGAGTGCGTCGAGGTGACCCCGAACGCGGTCCGGATTCGCAAGGTCATCCTGGATCAGACCGAGCGGTACCGGCAGTTCCGGCGCGCGCAGCGCGGCTGATCCGCGCCGTCCTCGGGAGCGGCTGAGCTAGCCCCGTGACCTACCGGCGGCTGAGCCAGCCCCATGATCACGAATAGTGGACGCTGATGGTCGTCACGAGGGCCATCCGGCAGCCATCAGCGTCCACTATTCACGATCACCCAGCTTCCGAGCCGGCCGCCTCATGTTCCGACGGGTCCGGGCAACTGGCCCGCTCGGCCAGACCCGTGGTAATCGCCGCCTCGATACGCAACAGCAGGCCTGCGCCGATCATGGCTAGGGCGGCCACCAGGTAGCGACCCCCGGAATACAGCCAGGTGAAGACACCGGCGACAATCACCGCCGTCCCCGACCAGCGCACGATCGTCCCTCTAGGACCGAACCACGACTCCATCTCTGGCTGGCTCTCCTCATCTGGTCGCCGCGCGGTCGGTGATCGCCGAGCGCCTGGACCGTGATGGTACGGGCCGGCCACGACGCGCGCGGGTACGGTGTCCGGCATGACGGCACCCCGCCTGCACGCGCTCGACATCGAACTGGCCGCCGTGTTCGGTACCGTCTCAGTCTGGTGCGGGCCGGTCGGCAGCCTCACCCCCGCGTACGCCCGGGCCGAGACCGCCACCCACTACGCGGCCAGCACGATGAAGGCCGCGGTACTGGCGGCGCTGTATCGCCGAGCCGAGGCCGGCGACCTGGATCTGGACGCGCGGGTACCGGTGGTGAACGAATTCGTGTCGGCCAGGCCCGGGGCACCGGTATTCCGCAACGCCCGGAATCACGACCAGGATGACGATGTCTGGGCGCTGCTCGGCGATACCGCCTCGCTGCGGTGGCTGGCCCGCAGGATGATCGTCCGGTCCAGCAACTTCGCCACCAACCTGGTGCTGGCGCACGTGGGCGTACCCGCGGTGAATGAGGTGCTGAGCATCGTCGGCACCACGCACATGCGGGTGGAACGAGGAATCGAGGACGCGGCGGCGCGCGAGGCGGGAATCGACAACGTGGTCACCGCTCGGGACCTGGCTCTGCTGATCGGGAAGATCGCCGAGGGTGCGGCCGGGCCCGGAACCGGCCGGGCGCTGGCGCGGCCGGACACGTGCGCGGCCATGCTCGAGGTGCTGTGCGCGCAGGAGCACCTGGAGGACCTGGCCGCGGGTTTGCCCGCGGGTACCCGGATCGCGCACAAGAACGGCTGGGTGCACGGCGTTCGTCACGGTGCCGGCGTGGTGTTCCCGGACGACGCGCCGCCGTACGCCATAGCGGTTTGCACCACCACCCCGCTGGCGGACGGCGAGGACGGCGACGACGCCTGTACGCTGATCGCCCGGATCGCGGCCGCGAGCTGGTCCGACCGGCACGACCTGGCGTAACGGAGACACCGACGGCGGCGACGGCGCCCCGGGAAGGCTGACCATGCGAATCCCCCAGAAGATCATTCTGGCCGCCTTCGCGGTCGCCGCGACCGCCAACGTCATCGCCGGCGGCACCGGGAGTCACGCCGCTGACGTTCTCACCAAACCGCTGCTGATGCCGCTGCTGGCGCTGCTCGTCTGGTCCGCTTCTCCGGCGCCGCGCGATCGGCGCCTGTTCGTCGCCGGGCAGTTGCTCGCCGCCGCCGGCGACATCGCCCTGATCGGGACCTCCACCACCTGGTTCCTGGCCGGGATGGCGTTGTTCCTGGGCTGCCATTGCTGCTACATCGCGACGTTCGTGCGCGGCGGCGCGATCGCGCGCCTCGCCCGGCGGCCGCTGATACCGATCGGGTATGCCGTTGTGATGCTCGCCGCCCTCGGCTGGCTATGGAGCGGGTTGGGCGGGTTGCGGATCCCGATCGCCGGGTACGCGCTCGCACTCACCGTGATGGCCGCCACCAGCGCGGCGTATGGCTGGCGTATCGGCGCCGGCGGTGCGCTGTTCCTGGTGTCCGACATGCTCATCGCCATCGGCATCGCTTACCCGGACGCGATCGGCGGACCGGATATCTGGGTGATGCTGACGTACGCCGCGGGTCAGGCACTCCTGGCGACCGGGTGGATGAAGATTACTTCAGACGATGCTCCACGTATCGAGACCAAGAGCCAGACGGTTACGCTGCCCGCGTGACGGTCGCCGCGGTCCGTAACCGCAAGCTCAGCGCTCCGCGCCTGATGGCCGACCGCGTCGGCGGTTGACGGAAGCATCACCTGCGACGACGCGACCGTCGTGCCGCCGGACGAGCATGGGCTCGGCGGTCGTGGCAATCGGGACGCGCTCCACAATCGACCGCGACGGCGGGCGGTCGCTGGTCCGGCGCAGCGGAGCGCGGGTTCCGGGTGACGAGCGGGCCCGGGTGACGGGCAGGTCCTGGCGCTCAAACCCGGGTCGGAGTCCGAGCCGACTTCGCCAGGCTGGCCCCCGTCGCGACCACCAGCGTTCCGATGATGATCGTCAGCGACAGCCAGATGGGAATGTGCGGCGCCCAGTTCACCGGCCGACCACCGTTGATGAACGGCAGGTTGTTCTCGTGCAGCGCCTCCAAGACCAGCTTGACACCGATGAACCCGAGCACCACCGCGAGGCCCACCGACAGATAGATGAGCCGGTCGAGGAGCCCGCCGAGCAGGAAATACAGCTGGCGGAGGCCCATCAGTGCGAAGACATTCGCGGTGAACACGATGTACGGCTGCTTGGTGAGCCCGAAGATCGCCGGAATCGAGTCCAGCGCGAAAATCAGGTCCGTGGTCCCGATGGCGATCATTACGATCAGCATCGGTGTGAACATCCGCCTGTCCAACCCGCGCCGGTCCGGCACCCGGGTGGTGAGGCTGGCGTCAACGTACGACTTCGATATCGGCAGGATCCGACGGCTCCACCGGATCAGCGGGTTCTCCTTGAATTCGGCCTCGTCCTCGGACCCTTGGCCGAAGAGCCTGATCGCTGTGTAGATCAGAAACGCGCCAAACAGGTAGAACACCCAGATGAACCGGCTCAGCACGGCGGCGCCGGCGGCGATGAAGGCGCCCCTCATCACGAGCGCCAGGATAATCCCGATCATCAGGACCTTCTGCTGGTAGATCCGCGGGACCGCGAACCTGGCCATGATGATCACGAAGACGAACAGGTTGTCCACCGACAGGCTGTACTCGGTCAGCCAGCCCGCGAAGAACTCTCCACCATGCTGGGCGCCCCAGTCCCACCAGACGAACAGCCCGAACAGGATAGCCAGCCCGACGTAGACGGCCACCCACGTCGTCGACTCCTTGATCGACGGCTCGTGCGGGCGACGGCCGATGATGGCCAGGTCGAGCGCCAGGATAGCGAGCAGAACGGCGAGGGTGCTGACCCAGGTCAGGGTCGTGACGTGCATACGGACCTCCGGTGGACACAGTTGCTCACCGGAGGTCTCTCCCGCCGATACGCACGCGGCAACGCGTACCGAACCGGCTGGCGGAGCCGGGGCCGCCGCATGTGCTGCATGCGTCCGGGCACCGTGCTGACGACGCCGCCAAGATCGGGATACTCCCCTCCGGCATCTATTGTGCCGGACTACCGTCCGTGACGACAGTTGACTCGCCAGTTACGCCCTGTTACATGATGTCGATCGTCAGCGCCGGTGAAACCGCTAGGCCGAGTGGGCGGCGCTCCCGATCGCCGGCCGGAAGGTGCCCTCGGGCCGCGGCACCGAAGGCACCAGCGGCCCGGTCACTTCTTGCCGGTCCACTCATCGAACACGTACGTGTCGTCCCAGGTGGTCCACACCTCTTCGAGGCGCCCGCCGTGCAGGTGCCAGCCGTCCGTGGTGAAGAAGTCGTGCTGGACGCCATCGCGGATGAACCGCAACGTGTACTGCACGCATGCGTGGACGCCGTCGTCGGACAGGCAGTACGTGTGCACGCCCCGCTTGACCTCGCCGAACCGGCCGTCCTCCATCGCCGTCAGGGCCTTGAGAATGGCGTCCTTGGTCTGGTAACTGCCGCCAATCGGACCACGGCCCGCGATGTTCAGCGAGACCTCGCCCTCGTCGGCGAAAAGTTCGACCGCGCCCGCGAAGTCCTTCGCCTTCAGCCGGGTGTAGTACGTCTCGAGCAGCTCCTTCATCTCCATGTCGTCCTCCTCGTCCCCCGCCACTAGCGGGTCGTGTCGACGCGGTCGAGCGACCACGTCCTGATCTGATGCGGCCCGAACGTGAATCCGGGCGTACCCGTCGGGTCTTCGAGCAGGTCCAGCTCGGCGCCGAATGCCCAACCGGTGGGCAGGGTGACCTGCACCTCGCCGCGCGCGCCGGCCGGCTCGTACGTCCGGAGCACAAGGCCAATACCCTTGCCGCCCGCCTTGAGCGTGCCGAGCGCGAGCGGCAGCCCGTCGAATCCGAACGGCCGCCACTGTCCGTCGCCCTTGCCGGTCGTGGCGATCACCGGCAGCGCGGCGTTCAGGTCAGCCGCTTCGGCGGGCACGCCGCCGGCCAGCCAGTCACCGGAGTGCGGGAACAGCGCGTACCGGAACTCGTGCTCGCCCTCGTCCGCGTACGGATCCGGGAACACCGGGCTGCGAAGCAGGCTGAGGCTCAGCTCGCCACCGGACACGTGGTGGCCGTACCGGCCGTTGTTGAGCAACGCGATCCCGCCCCGGTCATCGGACAGGTCGACGAACCGGTGAGCCGCGGTCTCGTACCGGGCCTGGTCCCACGCCGTATCGGCCGCCGTCGGCCGCCCGACCACGCCGTACGCGCATTCGAAGGTCGCGTGGTCGGCGGTGACGGTGGTCGGTACATACGTGCGGAGCAGCACCCGCCGCTCCCGCCAGTCGATCCGGGTGACGAAATCCACTCGCGCACTGTCCGCCCAGACCCGCACATCCTGCTCGATCCGGCTGTCCCGGAACGTCCACGCGACCCGGAGCGCGGCACGCGCCGGTCCGGACTCGACGACCTCCATGCCGGTGCACACCAACGGTTCCAGCTCGAAGTCGCGGTAGTTCGCGGAGAGCTCCCAGGCATCCCAGTGGTACGGGCGGTCCAGATAGGCGCGGATCCGATTCGCCGGGCCGGCCAGCATCTCACGATCGCACACCTTGTCGTACAAGCTGGTCACGGTGCCATCCGCGCCGAGTTGCAACCGTACCCGGCCGGTCTCCAGCGTGCGGCCGACTGCCATGGCCGGGGTCAACGGGAACGAACGGCCCCAGACTGCGCCGAGCGGGGGCACCGTCCGCGACGATGACAGCACGGTTCCGTCGGCCAGCTCGGCCCGGACCGGGCGCGGCACCAGGGTCGGGTTGACGAACAACAGGCCCGGCTCGGCGGTGCCGTCGTCCGGAAGGTCGTCCGCGATCGCGGTCAGCGCCCGTTCGGTCGCCTTGCCGGCGAACCCGGCGATGTCGGCGAACTCCCGCTCGGCGGTACGGTGGATCTCCCCCACGCATGTGCCGGCCACGATGTCGTGCGTCTGCTTGGATAGCAAGCGCCGCCATGGCTCGGCCAGATCCTCGGCCGGACCTCCGGTGCGCAGCACCCGGAGCGCGCCGACCGCCTCGGCCGTGAGCAGGCCAGTCTCCGCCCGCCGGTGCAGCACCTTCGTCCGGCCTTGGGTCGTGTACGTCCCTCGAAAGCCGTCCATGTACAGCTCGCCGCGCCACGCCGGAATTGACCTGTGCCGGACGCGGCGCTCGGCGTCGGCAAAGTACCCAGCGGCGGAGGTGAACTCGGCCGCCGGTACGCCCGGCATCGACGCCAGGATCGACGCGTCGGCCAGGTCACCGTCGGTCGGGCCGATCCCGTTGGCGTACCCGAGGGGCTGCAACGCATGCGGGTAAACGCCATCCGCGTCGTAGGACCGCCAGGCCGTGCGCAGCGACTCCACCGACGGCACGCACTGGTACCCGTCCGGGTACTGCGAGCTGTACGCGAGAATTCGGGTGCCGTCGATGCCTTCCCAATGAAACAGGCTCGACGGGGCAGGGGTGACCGCGGGAGCGGCCAGCCGCGTGGTGAAGAAGTACCGGATGCCGGCGCCGGCCAGCAACTGCGGGAGGGCACCGGTGAAGCCGAACGTGTCCGGGAGCCAGCACACCTCACTCCGCCGACCGAAGCGGGACTGAAAGTACGCCTGGCCCTCCTGCAGCTGCCGGGTCAGCGACTCGCCGCCCAGCATGGTCGCGTCCGGCTCCACCCACATGCCGGTCAGCAGCTCCCACCGGCCGTCGGTGACCGCCGCGGTCAGCCGGCCGAAAACCTCCGGGTCATGCCGCTCGACGAGGCTGTAGAGGTACGAGCCGGCCAGCCCGAACCGGTACCCGGGCATGCGCGCCAGCTGTCCGAGCGCGCCGGCCACGGTTCCGACCACGGCCGGAATGGACACCGGCTCGGGCCACATCCAGTCGAGGTCGGTGTGCGCGTACCCGAGCAGGCGGACCGAGCCGTTGACCGGCCGTTCCGACCTGAGGCGGCGCAGACCCTCGTCCAGCAGCGCCCGTGCGGTGACCAGGTTGACCCGGGCCGATCCGGACAGTGCCTTCGGGTACGCCTTGACCGGTACGTGGTACCAGTGCCGGCCGTGGTTCTCCCGGTGCGAGATACGCCCGACGTAGTCGGCGGATCCAGTCGGCCAGCCGATCGCGCCGATCGCCTGGGCCGCGAGGTCCAGCAGCTCGGCCCGGTAGCGCTCGTCCGCGGTGGCCAGGTCGCGTACGGCCAGCAGCGTTCGGCAGAACTCGTCGAGCCCGGGCTCGACCAGCGCGAGCCGTACCGACCAACGGTCCCCGACGGTGGCCAGGCCGACCTGCCGGTCGCGGATCGGCGCTAGCGTGGCGTCCACGGCAAACCGCGGGCCGGACAGCGGAAGGCGTCGGCTGTACTCGTTGACCGCGTGGGTCCGCGTTGCCCCGTCCGGTGTGGTCATTCGCAGCCGGCCGTACGCGTACCCTCCGATCTCCAGGTACGTGTCCTCGACCGGCCACCCGTCCGGCACGGTGATCTCAGCGCAGTCCAGCCGGTACAGCTTGCGCTGGCGGGCCCACACCTCGCCCGGGGGAATCGGGGCGCCGTCGCAGGTCCAGCCGTCCACCATCGCGTACCGGCGGACCACCCAGCAGGCCAGGTCGGCGACGATGGCGCCGAGTTGATGCACGCGTAGCTCATCCGGCGACACCAGCGGCCTCCTCGTCCTGGGCCGAGCTGGGCCCGGCATCGGCGTCGGCGTCGGTGGCGCTGGATCCGATCTTGATGGTCTCACCGCTCATGATCTGCGGTGACAGCCGGACCATCAGCGCGACCGGCAAGTAGCCGAGTGCGATCACGACGGCCACCGGCCGTGGTCCGAAGGCGCCGATCAGCAGCCCGCCGACGGCCGAACCGAGCGGGAACCCGGCTACACCGAGCGTGGCCTTCGCCCCCTGCACGCGGCCCCGGAAGCCGGAGGGCACCATCCGCTGCTGGATCGTGCGCGCGAACGGGAAGAACGTCCCGTCCGGTATCGCCGAGGCGGCCACGAACACCGCCGCGAGCGCCCAGTTGCCGACGAACGCGACCGGCGCGAACACGATCCCGCGCAGCACCAGGCCAAGAATCAGCGCCCGAGCGTGCCCGAGCCGGGTCATCCAACTGGACAGCACCATGGTGCCGAACAGGCACGCACCGCCCGCGAGCGAGACCATCAGGCCGTACGCTCCCGCGCCGTGGTGCAGCGACAGCTTGTTGAACGCGGGAAGGAACACCTCGACCATGCCGCCAAGGAACAGGTCACCGACCACGACCAGCGTCATCAGCATGACCGGCCGCGCGGTCCACAGCAGCTTGAAGCCGGATAGCATGCCGCGCAGCGGGTTGTCCTCGGCCTCCTGGTGCTCCGGGCGTCCCGGCATGGCCAGCGCGACCAGCGCCATAGCCAGGAACGTGGCGCCGTCTGCGACCAGAACCCAAGCCGAACCGAACCAATCGATGGCGAACCCGGCAATGGCCGGGCCGAACCACGCCGACAAGTCCCACGTCGCCGACAGCAGCCGGTTGGCCGCGTCCGCCTCCTCATCGGGCAGAAGTTCCGGCACGGCAACGTTCTGGCCAACCTCCGTCGCCGGCGCCAGCATCGCCGACAGGACCGCGAACACCGCCAGATACCACAGCCGGACGTGACCGGTGTGCACCGTGAATGCGAGGGCCAGCATCAGCGCACCGCGGAACAGGTTGTCGGCCAGCAACAACAACCGCAACCCCAGAACATCCAGCAGATAACCGATCAGCGGGGCGGTAAACGGCTGGACCACGCCACCGAGGAACACCACCAAGCCGACCGCCCGGGCACCGCCGATCCCCAGCGCCACCCAGGAGACGACCACGAACGTCATCGCATCCCCGATCCGGGAAAGCGTCACGCCGGCGAACAGGTACCGGAAGGTCGGACGGCGCCGTAGGACGTGGACGATCCCCGGGGCACTCACGACGACGCTCCGATCCGGCTCGCGGCGGCGTCCAGCAGGGCATCCACGATCGGGGCGTACCCGCTGCACCGGCACAGGTTGCCGGCCAGCGCGGCGGCGGCCTCGGCGCGGTCGGGTATCCGATCGCCGATACCGGCCAGCCAGGCGGTACCGGCGACCGCCATGCCCGGCCCGCAAAATCCACATTGGATCGCGCCGTGCTCCTGGAACTTGTCTAGAACCATTCGTCCGACCTCTGTCCTTCTCAGTTCGGCGGCCGTGTTCACCGATCGGCCGATGACAGCATGCACGAGAGTGCAGCAGGCGGCGACCGGAAGTCCATCGACCAACGTCGTGCACGCGCCGCAATGGCCCGCGCCGCAGGCTTCCTTCGGGACGACCACCCCGGCCGTTTCGCGCAGCCAGTCGATCAGCCGGGCGCCGGGCGGGCCGGCCGCCACGACTCGGCCGTCAAGGCGGATCAGGTCGCTGGTCATGTCGTCCGTCCCTCCTGGAGTTCTCCGACCGCCCGGCGCACCAGGATGCCGACGACCTGGCGGAGGTGGTCGGGATCGGCGCTCGACCGGTCACCGATTTCGGCTGCCGCGGCGGCGGCGAGCATGGCGGCATCGGCATCGGCATCGGCATCGGTCGTAGTCAGCAGCGACTCGGCGGCGAGAAGCCGATGCGGCCGCAGGCCGGTGCCGGCGACCGCGATCCGCCACGCGGCGCCGCGCGCGGCCGGGCGGACCGACGCGGCTACGGTGGCCAGCACCGGACCACCGCCTGCCTGCCGGGTGAGCCGCCGGAACGCGGTCCTGCGGCCATCGGCGTGCCACGTCGCACCGAGCACCACGCCTGGGGCAATCGACCCGGCCAGGACGCCGGCCGGTGCCGAGTACCGCCCACGGCCCGGGCGGTACGCCTCGACGGTGGCGTCCAGCGCGAGCAGCGCGGTCACCAGGCAACCGGGGCGGGCCGCGGCGATGTTGCCGCCCAGCGTCGCCAGCGCCCTGATCGGCGGCGTCGCGCAGACCGCGGCGAGATCGCGCAGCAACGACGGGAAAGCTGGCTCGGCGGCGATCTCGGCAACCGTCAGCCCGCCGCCGCAGATGCCGGCGCCGCGCACACGCATCTCGGGCAGCGCACCGAGGTGAATGGCCCAGCGCGGTGGGCATCGGGTCCAGCGCGGCACCTCAAGCGTGCCGCCGCCGACCAGTCGCGCGTCGGCGTGCGTGACCAGCGCGCTGTCGAGTTCGGGCAGCGTGGTCGGCGCAAGAATGGTGGGCGCGATCATGGCCGCTCGCTCTCCACCAGGCGACGCCACACGGTCGCAGGCCGGAACGGTGTGCGCCGGACCCGGACCCCGGTCGCATCGGCGATCGCGTTCCCGACGGCCGCCGCCACCGGCACAATCGGAAGCTCGCCGAGGCCGCTCGCGGGCTCGTCACCGGCCAGGAACGTCACCGTCATCTCAGGCGCGTCACCAGCCCGCGGCGCGCCGTGGTCCAGGATGGACTCCGGTCCGCCTCCGTCGTGGCCGGCCGCCCATTCGTCGGTGCAGGCCAACCCGATGCCCTGTACCAGCCCGCCGACCGCCTGGCCGCGCGCACCAAGGGCATCGACCACCTGGCCGCAGTCGATGATCATGTCGGCCCGCTCGACCCGGACCCAACCGGTCGCGGTGTCCACCGCCACGTCCACCGCCAGGGCGCAGTAGCTGGCGCCTCGGCCGGTCGCTGTCCCGGTGGCCCGGCCGGCGATCCCGCCATCGGCTGCCGCGGCCAGGTCGTCCAGGGTCGTCACACCGCGCCCGCATGGGTCGGTCAAATCCGGCCAGCGCAGCTCGAGATCGGTCCGGCCGGCCGCCGCCAGGATCGCTGCCCGGCAGTTCTCGGCCGCCTTCCGAGCCGCGACGCCGCCGACGTAGACGCTGCGCTGTGCGGTGCTACCCAGGTCGGTACCGCGGGCGGTGTCGCCCTCGCGCACCAGAACCGCGTCCAGCGGCGCGCCGAGGACACCGGCCACGATGCCGGCCAGTGCCCGGGAGGAGCCGGTACCGCTGTCGCAGGTACCGGTGGTCAGGATCAGGCGCGGTCCGGATACCAGCCTTACCTCGGCCCGGCTGGAGTCGGTGCCATCACCACCCACGCTGTGCTTCGCGGCGATCGCGATGCCCCGGCCGCGGCGCACCTCCCCGTCACCGGGCGGCACCGGCGCCTCCGGCAGGGCGTCCAGGCACGCGGAGGCGCTCCGGCCGGTGCGGTCGGAGAACAGGTTGCGCCGCCGGATCTCGGCCGGGCTGAGGTCCAGCCGGCCCGCCGCCTCGTCGATCATCTGTTCGACGGCGAAGTTCGACTCCGCGACGCCGTATCCGCGGTATGCGCCGGCCGGGATCGTGTCCGTCGCGACCACCATTCCGTCCAGGCGGTGCGCCCCGCGCGGGTACACGGCCAGCTGATGGCCGATCAGGCAGCCGAGCACAAACGGCGTGTGCGAGGCGTACCCGCCGGAGTCGAGCACCGCGCGCGTGTGACTGGCGACGAGACGGCCGTCCGGATCGAAGCCGATGGCCAGATCGATGCGGCCACCCGCCCGGACCCGGCCGGCGCGCAGTTCGTCGGCGCGGTTACCGCTGAACCGGACCGGACGGCCGAGCCGCAACGCCAGCCAAGCTGCCATCGGTTCGGCGTACAGGTCCTGCTTGGCGCCGAATCCGCCGCCCTCGTCCACCTTTCGCACGCGCACGACTTCCGGGTCCAGCCGCAGGATGACGGCGATCTGGCGGCGCACCTCGAGCGGGCATTGCGTGTTCGTCCAGACCTCGACGCCCGAACCGGACGGCTGCGCCACGCACGCCGGTGCTTCCATGCAGACGTGGCTCGCGGCGGCGAAGTCGAACCGGCGCCGCAGGCGCAGTGCCGAAGCCGCCACCATCGCCGGCGCCGCCTCTGGTCCCGCGCCCATCCGGGCCACCACCCGTGACCGCACCGCCTCGTCGATCGTGAGGACGGCCGGTTCGGTCACCCACTCGACGCGCGCCTGGGCCGCGGCCCGCCGCGCTTGCACCTGGGTCCGCGCGATCACCACGGCGATTTCGTCGCCGATGTGCCGGACGGTCCGGGTCAGCATCCGCTTGTCCCGGCTCGCGTCATGCGTCGCGTGTGGCGGCAGCAGCGCCGGATTGAACCGGGCGTCCGGCACATCGGCCCAGGTGAACACGGCCTCGACGCCCTCGGCGGCACGCAGGGCGTCCGTGTCGACCGAGATCGCCGTGGCCCGCGGGTACGGGCTGCGCACATAAGCGGCCCACAGACACCCGGCGAACTCCCGGTCAGTGAGAAAGGCGAACGCTCCGGACGCCTTGTGCGCACAGTCGCGGGCACCGACCGGGACCGCGCCGGCCAGCTCGTCGAGGGTCGTGGTGTCCATCATGCGTGCGGCATCGGGAAGACGTTGATCTCATCTTCGCGAAGCGGCGCGGACCGCCAGCCGAGATCGACGGCGGCCTGCTGAAGCCGGCCCCGGCCGAGGTACGGGAAGGCAGCCGCGAAATTGCCGATCAGCCCGGGCACGAACACGCGCACCACCCGCATGCCGGTGCAGGCCACGTCGGGCGTGGTCAGGTCGGCGTAGAAGATCTCATACCCGCGCGACTCGATCGCCGCCGCGTACCCGGCCAGCGACGGGTCCGGCATCGCCGGAACGTCCTCGACCCGGAGCCCGGTCGGCGTGTCGATCCACGGCCGGACATTCTCGGCGGCCCGCGGGTCGAGGTAGACCTGAAGCTGGCACATCAGATCGGGCGCGTCCCGGAAGTCGGGCCGGTAGTCGTCCAGGTACCGACGATCCGCGCGCCACGGTTTGAGGAACTGCCCGGACGCCTCGCCGCGCTCGATCGACTGCCGGTACCCCCCGCGTGGCCGGTCCAGGTTCCGGGCTCCGTCCTGCAGCGTCAGCGCCTCCGCCCATGCCTTCAGCGCGGCCTGCGCCGGATCGGACCGGGCGGCGCACCCGACAGTGAGCAGGCGGTCACCGGTGTGCTCGACGAACCCGGCCATCACCGGGATGTCGAACTCATTGGGCAGCGGCACCAGCCAGGCTCGGGTCGCCTCGGATCCCCACAGTGCGGCCAGCGCTGCCGGGTACTCCCGGATCGACGGCAACGCCTGGGCGTTGGCCCACCAGATCATCGTGGCGTGCCGCTCCACGATCTCCTGGAGCGCGGACACAATGGCGAACTCCAGGTTCGGTCCGGCGGCCAGGCCGGCCCAGTACAGGTTGGACAGCTTCACCGTGTCGCGGTACGGCCCGATGCGCCAGTTGCCGTAGGACATGCAGGCGGGCAGCCAGGCCGACCGGTTCCGGGTGAGGGACTTGCCACGGACCCAGTGGATGTCCAGGTCCCGGGTGAACGGGGCGAACGGGAATCCGGGCGTGGCGTACTGGCGCTCGCTGAAGAGCACCATGGATTCGGGGTCGAGGGCGTATTCGCCCGCGGTGCTGAGTTCCCGCCAGGTGCCGGTACGCAGGAGCTCGGCCTGGACGATGTTGCCCGAGTACCGCTCCACCGCCTCGCCGATGGCCCCACCCCGCGCGGCTTGCTCGCCCACGAATGAGGTACCCGCCGCGGTCGCGTCCGTGTGCCACGGGCTGTGCTTGCCTAGCCGCGACACGTGCGAGTGAACCGAGACCAGTTGTCGAGGGATGTCCACGTGGTGCCGGAACGTGGACAGCCGGTTGATGACACCGGTCCGGTCGTCGATCAGGTCCTCGGGCTGATACCGGCCGTCTGGTACCCGTGGGCGGCCGGCGCCGCGGTCCGGCCACGGCAGGACCGGATGCCGCGCCGTGCGCAGGCCGGCCGGGTCGAACTCGACCAGATACCCGTCGCACAGCGCGGGCTCTCCGGCGAACCAGCGCGCGGTGTCAACCTCGACCGCGGCGGCCATCCATACGATCTCCGGCGTGGTGATGCCGCCACCGAGGCGGCGCACGTCCGCTCCGGCGGTACCGGGCCACCGGTCCGCGTTGGCGTCCAGCCGGTTGATCAGATCGGTCAGATCGAGCGGGCCGCCGGGTACTAGCAGTGGTCCGAACCAGCCTCGTCCGTCGCGCTCGAAGAACGGGGCGAGCGACCGGCCGGACGCGAGGACGGCGGCGGCGACCGCGCGGGTGCGCTCGTCGTCCAACGTCTCCGGAATGAGGATTACCAGCCCCGGCGGCAACTCCGGCAGGGCTGATTCGTCGAGCCCGACGGCCGGAACCTCCGACCAGGTCGACCCGGCGGTGCGCAGGGCGGTGAACAGCGGCCCGCAACCGGCCAGGCCCAGCTGCCCGCCAGGCGTCGCACCGCGAGCGACGGCGCTTCCGCCCTCGATCAGCATGGCACGGAGTTGCTGCGCCGTGGGCGGCAGTTCACGGTGGTCGGCCCCGGACAGCACGGACACCAGATTGACCGCGGTCTCGCAGGGCGCGGTCAGCGTGAACCAGCGGCCGGAGAACGTCCGCACCGCGGTCTTGTCATCGCCCTGCGCGGCGATCTGCACGTGCCGGACGGTGGTAGTGGGCTCGGTCATGCTGCCGCCTTGAAGACGCGCCGGTCGGGAACCGGCATGTTGTTCGGACCGGGGTGGAAGATCGTGCCGTGCGCCGTCGCGATGTCGAGATGGAACATCGCGTTCTCGATGGGCTGCCGCCAGCCCGGCTCGGTCGCCATGAGCTGCGCGTACTCCTCATCGCTCAGGACCTGCGCGCGGCCGGTGACCCAGAACTCGGTGTCCCCCTCGCCGAGTGGAGCATGCAACGCGTAGCGCGCGTCGCGGGTCAGGTCGCCGTACTTCGGCGTGGCCTTGATGATTCCGGCGAGCAGGCGCCCGCCGCGGACGACCGGGCAGATCGCGGTGATCCGCGGGCTGCCGTCGGCACGCGAGGTGGCCAGGAATCCCCGGCCCTTCTTCAAGAGCACCATCCGGCCCAGGTTCGCCAGCGCCGGCGATTCGATTTCGAGTTCAGCCCACGACGCCATTGATGTTCTCCAATGCAAATAGCATTCCTATTCGATTGCCGTGCAGCCCGACCGAAACGAGCTGCACGGCAATTGGCGTTGCCAGTTCTACGACACGAATGTGATATCGGTCTGGTGGTGACCCGGGACGACCGTGTCGTCGTCGCCGTTCCAGCTAGCCTCGAAGTCGAAGCCGGGCGTGGAGGACTGCTCCACGGAACTCCACGAGGTGAAGCTCGCGAGCACGCCGTGGTTGTTCGGGATAATCGTCTCCTCTTCCGGGCTCCAGGCGAGGATGCGCTCGGCGGTAGCGGACATGACTTTCCCCCTTCCCTTAATCAATTTGCCGGCCGGCCAATCCGGCTGGCTGGCTCAGTAAAACCCCGCACTCCGGTGGTGACAAGGTTGTTCGAATAGTGCTGTCATCGGCCCTATGACGACTTCCGTTCGCACATATCCAAAGGCAATGCGCGTCGGTACCGAGGAGATAGTCGCGGGCCGGCCGGTCGCCGATCCGTACCGGTGGCTGGAGGATCCCGCCGATTCCCGCACGGTGGCGTGGCAGGCCGAGCAAGACGGACTTTGCCGCGCCCACCTCGACGCGCTGCCCGGACGGAACCGGTTGACCCAGCGGTTGGCGCAGCTGCACGGCGCCGGTGAGGCCGGCCGGCCGACGTGGCGGGGCGAGCGATGGTTCGCGCGGCGTCGTGAAGCCGGTCGAGACCACGCGGCCCTATGGACCGGTGGCCCGGACGGCATCGAGCGGCCGCTTGTGGATCCGGCACAGCTCGATCCGGAGGGCCGGACCGTGCTGCACGACTGGTTCCCGGACAACGAGGGTCGCCAGGTCGCGTACCGGATATCGCGCGACGGCACCGAGGAGCCGGACCTGTGGGTGCTCGACATCGATTCCGGCCGGCTCCTCGACGGCCCCATCGGCCCGGTCAGGCACGGCGCGGTGGCATGGCGGCCGGGCGGCGCGGAGTTCTTCTACACGCGCCGGGCGCCGGGCACCGACACGCATTGCGTGTACCGGCACCGCGTCGGTGAACCAGTGGACAGCGATGTGGCGGTGTTCGGCGGCCACGGAGGCCCGGCTGCCCTGTACCGCGCCGCCACCTCGCTCGACGGCCGGTGGCTGCTGATCCACCAGTTCTACGGCGCCGCCGCGCGCACCGACGTCTGGCTCGCAGACCTGGCCGACCTCGCCGACCCAGCCGACCTGGCCGAGTTCGACGGCCGCGCCGACGTCGATCGCCTCGCCGATCAAGCCGGTTCCAAGCTGCGGTGGCGGCCGGTCGTGGTCGGCTCGGAGGCGCGCACGCGCGCCCGGTTCGGCGCCGACGGCCGGCTGTACCTGCTCACCGACTTGAACGCGCCGCGTGGACGGCTGGTTGTCGCGGACGCCGACGACCCTCGCCTGGACGCCGGCCGGACCCTGCTGGCCGAGGACGAGACCGTGCTGGAGGACTTCGCCGTGGCCGGTGCCGAACTGCTCGCGGTCCGCACACGGTACGGGATCAGCGAGATGACCCGGCACGACCTGGACAGCGGCGAACGCCTCGGATCGGTGCCGCTGCCCGGGCTGGGCACGGTAGCCGGACTGACCGAGCACCCTGACGACGGCCGGGTCTGGTGCGAGTACACCGATGTCGTCACGCCGACGACGGCCCTGCAGTACGACGCCGGAACCTGGTGCATCTGGCGTCGCCCGTCCGGCGTGGACACACCACCGGAGGTCGACACGCGGCAGGTCATGTATCGATCGGTCGACGGTACCGCGGTCCCGATGCTGATCGTCGCGCCGGCGGGCGCCCCGGACACCGGTGCCGGGCCACGGCCGGCCATCCTCTACGCGTACGGCGGCTTCGGCGTCACGGTGACCGCCGGGTACTCGCCGTCGATGCTGTCCTGGATCGAAGCCGGCGGCGTGTACGCGGTGGCCGGCGTCCGCGGCGGCGGCGAGATGGGCCGGGCCTGGCACCGGGCCGGCATCCGGGAGTCGAAGCAGAACACCGTGGACGACTTCTGTGCCGCGGCCGAGTACCTGATCGCGGCCGGCTGGACGGCTGCCGACCGGCTGTGCGCGTCGGGTGGATCCAACGGCGGATTGCTGGTCGGCGCGGCCCTGACCCAGCGACCCGACCTGTTCGCCGCGGTGTTGTGCAAGGCCGCACTGCTGGACATGGTCCGGTATGAGCGGTTCGGCCTGGGGCGGCTATGGACCTCCGAGTACGGCACCGCCTCGGATCCGGTCGAGCTGAACTGGCTACTCGGGTACTCGCCGTACCACCGGGTGCGGCCCGGCACCGCGTACCCCGCGGTTCTGCTGTCCACATTCGACAACGACACCCGGGTCGACCCGGCGCATGGCCGCAAAATGTGCGCGGCGTTGCAGCACGCGACCGTGTCGGCCGCTCCGATCCTGCTGTGCCGGGAGGCTCGCGCCGGACATGGCACCCGGCCGGTGCACCGTACGGTAAGCCGCGAGGCCGACGTCATCGCGTTCGTCGCCGACCGCACCGGAATGTCACTCTGATAACGAAACGTTCAAGTGAGGAATTTCCTCACTTGAACGTATTTGTGCGGCGTTTATCGGATTAAGCGACGGCCTGGCGACCACACCGCCGAGCCGTCATCGTCCACATCTGCGCGCACTCAGACGCCGCCAGCGCGATCGCGTCCCGGCAGTGCTCGGGCAGTTCGTCGACCATACGGTCCCACTCCTTGGCCAGAATCGCGTGGGCGTCGAGAAGCCGCAGGATATGCCGGCTGGATTCGCTGAACCGCATTGATGGGTCGCGGGTGAGCCGCGCGACGGCACCGAGCCAGTCCGGCGGTCCGCTCACCGGGGCCGCTGCCGGCGCCGCGTGCGCACCGGCGCGCATCCGGCGGCGCACGTCGTGGGCCGTGGCCACGGAGATCCCGGCCGCCCGGGCGATCTCCCGCAGCGGTGCGTCCGGCCGGTCCAGAATCAGCGCACTTGCGCGCCGCCGGCCTTCCGCGGCGCTGATCGGCCGATGACGCCCATCCGCGCCCTCGCGGACCTCGATCGGTTCCGCGTCAACGACCTCGAACGTACGCAACCGAGCCACGGTCTTGCCGGACAGGCCGCTCAGCGCCGCGATGCTGCGATCAGAGCGCTGCGGCTCCATCCGCAAAATCCGCCGGGCGGCGGCGCGCCGGTCGGTGAGTGTCAGCGGCAGCCCGTGCGCCATGTTGGCGGCCACGCCGAGCAGGAACGCCTCCGACTCGGAGCCGTCAAAGAACCGGGCCCTGATGGTTGCCTCGCCGCGCAGCGCCGCGGCCCGGCATCGGTGGACCCCATCGATCACCCGCATGGCCGGCCGGTGGACGACGATGGCGGGCAGGACGGTCGCGTCGATCTCCGCCAGCAGCCGCACATGCGCGGCGTCGGCTCCGGCCGCGCGGGGCGAGCCGGTCTCGGACAGCGCGGTCAGCGGTACGTCCTCGACAGCGAGGCCGACGAGCCGGTCCCACTGCCGCTCGGCACCGGCGTCCGCCAGTACATCCGTCACGGTCGGCACCTTCCTGTCGCGATCGGTTTTGCGGACACCATGGTCTGACCTGCCGATACCGGGGCCCTATCCGTGGCCTATCCGGCCGCACCGGCCGACGCCCGAGGGCGCGTCCGCTGAGCTGGGCCGCAGATGGGTAGAGGGCCGATAGCGCATGGATAGGGCCGCGACAGGCGTCGTAGATAGTTTCGGCTCCACCCCAACGAATCGAGGAGTGACATGAGAAAGGCGGTCCTCATCGGCCTGCTCGTCGCAGTAGGCCTCATCGCTGCCATCACGTTCGTGCCGTCGGCCGGTCCGCAGAGCGACCTCCCGATCGCCAACAACGAAGTATGTTCGATATGCCCTTATTGATCAGGAACCGGGAGCGCCCCGGACCACGATCGTCGACCCGGAGCCAGCGGAGCGCCGTATCCACGGCCGTGGTCCTGGGCGCCATTCTCACGCTGGCCGTCGTGACTCAACTCGGACCGATCGGGCACTGGTCGCCGTGGCTGGCCCGCAGGCGCGCGGCCATCGGATCCGTGTGGCCGGAGAGCTGGGCGTTCTTTGCCCACGAGCCGGACTCGACGATCGTGATCGCATACCGGCCAGACACCTTCGGTGACCTGCGGCTCATGAATGAGGTCCAGGGGTCCTCGGCTGACCGGGGTGGGCTTGGCCGGTACGCCCAGGACCGGCTGCTTGAGATCGCCGGCGTCGCCGCGCGCGTACCAGCGTCCGCCTGGGCATCCTGCGCGCCCGCCTCGGACTGCGTCGCCACCGCGGAGTCCGGCCCGGCGGTGACCGTGACGAACCCGTCCGACCGGCCGTCGGTTTGTGGATCCGTGGTGCTGACCCGGGCGACGCCACCCCGGTGGAGTGCCGGGGCGAACGCGTGGAGCGGGCGGTGGAACCCCACCGCCGCGATCCGGGTGGTGATCGAATGTCCGTGATCATGGATCGCGCCGACACATTCGATCCGCGCACGCGGGCCTACGCCGCCGGCCGCAGCCTCCTGGCATTGGCCACCATGTCCGTGCTGCTCTGGTCGCCGGACCACGTTCTGTTCACCGGCACCGCCTCTCACGGGTACGGACCGCGGTGCGATGGGTTCGGCCAGGCCGGGATGTGGTGCCTGACGGACGGGGTACCGCACGGCACGTCGATTGCCCGGTGGGTCGCGGTCACGGTTCTGGCTGTGGTCGCCTCCGGGTACCGGCCGCGCTGGACGTGCTTGCCTCACTGGTACGTGACGGCGAGCCTGGGTCTCGCCATCGCGGTACCCAACGGCGGTGAATCCGCAGCCAGGCTGTTCACTCTCCTACTGGTTCCGATGTGTCTCGGCGACCGCCGGCGCTGGCACTGGACACCCGTGCGCGACGGACTGACCGCGGGGTACCGCGGAATGGCGTACGCGGCCTGGTGGGCGCTGCGAATCCAGGTCGCGGTGATCTACCTCGACGCGGCCGGAGCGAAGCTCGCCGATCCCGGCTGGCGTGCCGGATACGCGATACTCAGCTGCTTTACGAACCCGAACTTCGGGTTGACGCCGGCTTGGCGTCCGATCGCCAGTGCTGTACTCGTCTGGCCGCCGCTGATCGCCGCGCTGACGTGGGGCGTACTCGCCACCGAACTGAGCATCGCTGTGCTGATCCTGGGAACCGGGCAAGCCCGCCGCATCGCGTGGCGCTTGTGCGCCATCCTGCACATCGGCATCGTGATCGGCCTCGGCCTGTTCAGCTTCGGAGCGCTCATGATCGCCGGCGTGCTGATCGCGGCGGCCGCGGACCGGACGACGGTGACTTCCGCACGCGACCACCAGCCCGAGCCGGTACACCTCGCGGTACTGGAGCGGGTGTGAATCCGCGCATCGAATGGCTCAATCCAGCAACCGCACCACAGGCCGATCTGATCGCCTGCGCCGATCTGCGGATCGCGGCGTTCGGCCGGGACTCGCCGGGCGACCCAGCACCCTCGCGCGCCGCGGTGATCGGCCAGTTGCGCCGTTCCCTGCCGGAGTTCGGCGCGACCAGGCACCTGGCGACGCGGGCCGGCGCGGACATCGTCGGTACCATCGCGGTCGGCCTCCCCGCTGACGAAAACGCCCACGTCGCGTTCGTCGACCTCACGGTCCATCCCACGCATCGCCGACAAGGCATCGGGACGGCGCTGTTGCGAGCCGCGGTCGACCCGGTGATCGTTGATCATCGCTCGGCCATCCTCGCGGCCGGCCTGCGCCACCCGGGCAACGGAGAGCAGTGGTGCCTGCGCCGCGGATTCGTCGAGGCCAAGCGGGACACCATGCTGGTGCTGGATCTGACCACGGTGGACCGCGACCGATGGGCCACACCGGCACCACGTGGTTACCGCCTGCACGGATGGACCGGCACTACGCCGGGCGAGTTCACCGAGTCGTTCGCGCGAACACGGCGGTCGATCGAGGACGCGCCGCACGGTCGGCTCAGCTTCCGGCGGCCGGCCTGGAGCGCCGAACGGGTCCGCGAGGCCGAGCGAGCCCTGCGCGTCAACGGGGTGGAGTCCTGGATCGTGGCGGCTGTGCACGCCGCCGACGGTTTGGTGACCGCGTTCACCGAGGTGCGCTTCCTTCCACACCGTCCGGACCAGGCACTCCAGGGCGACACTGTGGTGGACCCCCGGCACCGGGGCAACGGCCTCGGCCGGGCGGTCAAGGCGGCGATGGCGGAGCGGATCGCGGACCGGCGGCCCGCGATCGCGCGCCTCTACACCACGTGCGACGTGACGAACCGGTACATGATCGACATCAACCTCGCCCTCGGCTACCGACCGGAGCGAACCGTCACCTGGCTGGAAGCTGATGCGGATACGCTGCGCCGTCAGCTGGACGGCTGACGTCAGTCACGGTCTCCGACCGCGCAAGCGGTTTCGCACCGCAGGCACGTGACCCTCTGGCCGACGGCGTCGGCGCCGAGCCCGGTCAGATGCCGTTCAGCGCGTTCGATGTCGGCCGCACCGCCCGGGAACGCCGGCGCGACGGCCCGCCACGCGGCTTCCGCCGCCGCCCGGTCACCGGCCGCCGCGGCCACATGCCCCAGACCGCTCAGCGCCCGCGCCAGACTCGCCCGCAGGTGATGGCTTATGGCGAAGTCGCGGGCGCGGTCGAATGTCTCCCGGGCGGCGGCGACCGATCCGTCGGCCAGCAGGGCCTCACCGATTGCATTGAGCGCGTCAGCTTCGGCCTCGATGAGCTGATTGTTCCGGCTAGCCTCCAGCGCCTCGCGGCCGAGCCGGAGCGCCTCGGCCGGCCGGCCGGTCGCCCGCTCACCAAGCGACAGCCCGGCCAGCGCCAGCGCTGTCACACGCTGGTCGCCGATGGACCGGTTGAGATCCATCGCGGTACGGAACGACTGCGCCGCGCTCGCATGCCGGTGCATCAGGTTGTGCACGAGTCCCATGTTTACGTGTGTGTAGCTGGCCGCCCGAGCACGCTCCGGCTGGCCGTACGCGCCAACAGCCCGGTGGAACGAGGCCAGCGACTCGTCCAGCCGGCCCATTTCCCGCTGCGCAACGCCGAGGTTGTTGTGCAGCGACGCGACCGCCTCGTCGTCACCGATCTTCTCGGCCAGGTCCAGCGCCCGGTGGAAGTCGGCCACCGCGGCGTCGAACAGATCCTGGTTGAGCCGGGCCACCCCGAGATCGCTGAGCTGGTAGGCCAGGGCGTGACTGTCGCCGAGCCGCTCGCTGATCGCCGCGGCCCGCTGCAGCAACGCGGCGGCCCCGGCCGAGTCGCCGCGCTCACGCAACGCGAGGGCCAGGCCGGTCAGGCAAAGTGCGGTACCCCGGCCGTCACCGGCCGCCTCGGCCGCGATCAGTGCGCCGCGGAACAGTTCGTCCGCACCGCCGCCATAGTTCGCCGCCCGGAACATCGGCTGCAGCGCGCAGACCAGACGCCAGGCCCGGTCGGCCGGACCGGTCTCCAGTGCAATCCGCGCGACGGCGTGAAAGGTGGGCTCGTCCCGCGGATCTCGGCCCGTGTCACGGCACCGTCCGGACACCGCTGGGCCGGACGACCGGAATGGCCCACGCGCGAGCGGGCCGTACCGGCGATCGGCAAGCGTCGTGTAATGCGCGACCAGGCGCTCAACCGCGGCCGGCGCCTCGTCCGGGCGAAGGAGCTGGCGGGCATGGCTGCGGACCAGGTCGTGGAAGCGATACCGGCCGGGCCGGTCCTCAAGCAGCAGACTGTCGTCATTCAGCGCCTCCAGGACGCGGGCAGCGTCGGCGACCGGAATATCGCATAGTGCCGCTGCCGCGCCGGCGTCGAACTCCCCGACCGGATGCAGGCTGAGCAGTCCGAAACACCGGCGGCCGATGTCCGAGACATGCCGGAGAGACAGCCCGATCACCGACGAGACGCCCCGGTCGTCCGGATCCAGTACCCGGGCGCGGCCGTCCTCGTCGCTGAGCAGTTCGAGGAGGTACGGCAGGGTCCACGCACGGCGCGACCGGAACCGGGCCGCGGCGATCCGGATCGCCAGCGGTAGCCGGCCACACAGATCCACGGCCTCGGACACCAAGCCCTCGGTACCGTCCACCCGGTCGGTGCCGACGATCGCGGTGAACAGCGCGACCGCGTCCTGTTGCGGCAGCACGCCGAGGGAGACCGGCGTGACGCCGTCGATCAGCAATAGACGCCGGCGGGACGTGATCAGGACCAGGCAATGCGGCGACCCGGGCAGCAGCGGCCGGACCTGGTCGGCGTCCACGGCGCTATCCAGCAAGACCAGCGCGCGCCGGTCGGCGGTCGATGCCCGCCATTGCGAGATCCGGCCGTCCAGGTCTGCCGGAACCTGCTCGATCGGCACCCCTATCTGGCCGAGCAGGACGCCCAGCGCATCGACCGGGTCAATCGGGCTCACGTCGTGAGCGAAGCCGCGCAGATCGACGAAGTACTGCCCATCCGGGTACTGTCCGGCCAGGTCGTGTGCGATGTGGATGGCCAGTGACGTCTTTCCGACGCCGCCCATGCCATCGATAGCGGCGATGGTCAGCGCGCTCCGGTCCGGCCGGGTCGCCACCCTCCGAAGCACTTCGCTCTCTGACTCGCGTCCGGTGAAGTCGAGCGTGCTGTAGGGCAGGAAGGAGCGCCGCTCCTCGGCCGACGACCCGGACGCGGCCGCGTCCGGGTCCTTGGCCTCGGTCCGCTGCACCAGGCCGCTCCCGAGCGCCTCCTGGCGGAGAATCCGGCCATGCAACTCCCGCATCTGCGGGCTGGGGTCCAGGCCGAACTCATCGGCCAGCCAGCGACGGCCCTCGTCGAAGACGGCCAGCGCGTCGGCCTGCCGCCCGGATGTCTGCAGGGTGATCATCAGGCAGGCCCGGAGCGCCTCCCGGGACGGGTACGCAGCGACCAGTTCCATCAGGTCCGAAATCAGAGTGGTCGTCTCACCCGCCTCCCGCCGCAGCGCGACGAACTCCTCGATCGCGACCAGTCGCTCCTCGTTGAGCCGTGCCGCGACCGAGCCGAGCACCCGGCCATCCAGGCCGGCCAGGGCCGGCCCGCGCCACTCGTCCAACGCCGCCCGGTACCGGTCAATCGCCGCCGCGTGCTGCCCGGACCGGACCAGATCGTGCGCTGCCCGGACCAGACCACGGAACCGGGCCGTGTCCAGCGCGCTCCGCGCGACGGTCAGCCGGTACCCGGAGTCGGTGGTCCGCAGCCCGATCGCGGAGGTCTCGCCGAGCGCCCGGCGGAGCGCGCGCATCGCATTGTGCACCTGCTGACGGGCAGTTTGCGGGGGCGCTTCCCACAGCTCATCGATCAGGCGGTCGGTGCCGACATCCAGTCCGTCGTTCAGCGCGAGCATGCAGAACAGCCGGGCGGAACGGGCACTGAGCGACACACGCCACCCGGAAACGTCGATCTCCAAGGGACCGAGCAGGCGCACGTCGACCTCGGGCTGTCCCTCGCCCGACGGTCCACGACCCTCGACAAATCGACGCATGCGCCATCCCCGCAGTCACATCCCATGGGTGTAGTGCGCGATGGTCAGTTTCTCGGGTCAGACGTGCGGAGCGCAACTGGAGACGCACTCCGCGCAGTCCGGTTGCCAGGTTGAGCAGCCCCGCCCGCTGGCCGGCCCGCCAGACACCGTTGTCGCGATGGCATACGGGCCCCGCATCCCCTCGATGCCACCACATCCTGTGGCCCGAGCCGACCGGGGACTTCCGCCGGCAGACACGCCCTGGCAGTACCGGCGACATCGTGCACCACCCCCGTGTCGCGGTGTCCGGCCGGGCCGTGGCAGGCTGCCGGAATGGTTCTCGAAGTCGGACTCATCAACGTCGTTCCCGGTCAGGAAGCCGCGTTCGCCGAGGCGTACGCGAAAGCGCGCGAAACGCTGGTCACCACGCCGGGGTGCCGATCGGTACGAATGACCCAAGGAATCGAGTCACCGTTCCGGTTCGTGCTTCTCGTGGAATGGGACTCGGTCGATGCGCACCTCGACAACTTCCGCGCCACCGAGCGCTTCGCAACGTGGCGCGGCCTCATCGGCCCGTACTTCGACGGCGCCCCGACGGTCGAGCACTTCGAGGACATCGACTAGTCCGGCCGGGCCTCCGCCGTGCCGGATTGGCTCGCGCCCGGAGGCACCGCGCTCGATGCGTTCAAGGCCGCCGGCACGCGCCATGAGGAACCCGCCGGCGGATCCGGTCTACTTCACCCCGGCGACGTCCATGTCCCGCAGTTCCTTCTTGAGCACGCCGATCTCGTCCCGGATCCGCGCCGCGAGCTCGAATTGAAGCTCGCGGGCCGCGCCGAGCATCTGCTCATTCAGATCGGAGATGAGCTGGGCGAGATCGGAACGGGCCATGCCGGCGGTGGACGTCGTGGCGGTCGCCTTGCCGCGGCTGCGCGTCTCCGGAACCGGCGCCTTGCCTCGCGACATCTGCCGTCCACTGCCGCCGACGATCGCCTCGGTCTCCTCGGCGTCGGAGTAGATGTCGTCCAGGATGTCGTGGATCTTCTTCCGCAGCGGCTCCGGTTCCAGCCCGTTGGCCTTGTTGTACGCCAGTTGCTTGTCCCGCCTCCGGTTCGTCTCCTCGATCGCGGTAGCCATCGACGGCGTCATCTTGTCGGCGTACATGTGGACTTCGCCGGACACGTTGCGCGCCGCCCGGCCGATCGTCTGGATCAGTGAAGTGCCGCTGCGCAGGAACCCTTCCTTATCGGCGTCGAGGATCGCGACCAACGACACCTCGGGCAGGTCAAGGCCCTCACGCAGCAGATTGATGCCGACGAGCACGTCGTAGTCACCCTTGCGCAACTCTCGCAATAGTTCGACCCGTCGAAGGGTGTCTACTTCGCTATGCAGATACCGCACCCGGATGCCGTGCTCCAGCAGGTAGTCGGTCAGGTCCTCGGCCATCTTCTTGGTCAGCGTGGTGACCAGGACCCGCTCGTCCCGCTCGGTGCGCACCTTGATCTCGTGCATCAGGTCGTCGATCTGGCCCTTCGTCGGCTTGACCACCACCTGCGGATCAACCAGACCGGTCGGCCGGATCACCTGCTCCACGAACTCACCCTGCGACTGAGTCAGCTCCCACGGACCGGGCGTCGCCGACAGGAACACCATCTGACCGACGCGCTCGATGAACTCGTCGAACCGCAGCGGCCGGTTGTCTTGGGCCGACGGCAACCGGAACCCGTGATCGACGAGCTGCCGCTTGCGGGACGCGTCGCCCTCATACATCCCGCCGATCTGCGGCACCGTGACGTGAGACTCGTCGATGACGGTCAGGAAGTCGTCCGGGAAGTAGTCCAGCAGGCAGTTCGGCGGATCCCCTGGGCTGCGCCCATCGATGTGCATCGAGTAGTTCTCGATGCCGGAGCAGAATCCGACCTGGCGCATCATCTCGATGTCGTACGTGGTGCGCATCCGCAGTCGCTGCGCTTCCAGCAGTTTGCCCTGACGGTCGAGGTCGGCGAGCCGCTCGGCCAGTTCGGCCTCGATGCCGCGAATGGCGCGCTCCATCCGCTCCGGCCCGGCCGCGTAGTGCGAGGCGGGGAAGATCATCAGGTCGTTCACCTCTCGCACCACATCGCCAGTGAGCGGATGCAGGTAATACAGGCTCTCGATCTCGTCGCCGAAGAACTCGATCCGGATCGCCAGTTCCTCGTATGCCGGAATGATCTCCAGCGTGTCACCGCGCACCCGGAAGGTGCCGCGCTGGAACGCCATGTCGTTGCGCGCGTACTGAATGTCGACCAGCCGGCGCAGCAGGAGATCTCGCTCGATCTCCATGCCCACCTTGACCCGCACCGACTGCTCGACATATTCCTGAGGAGTTCCTAGACCGTAGATCGCACTGACCGTCGCCACCACGATCACGTCTCGCCGGGTCAGCAGCGACATCGTCGCCGAGTGTCGCAGCCGCTCCACCTCTTCGTTGATCGACGAGTCCTTCTCGATGTACGTGTCGGTCTGCGGGATGTACGCCTCGGGCTGGTAGTAGTCGTAGTAGCTGACGAAATATTCAACGGCGTTGTTCGGCAGCAGCTCGCGGAACTCCTTCGCCAACTGCGCGGCCAAGGTCTTGTTCGGCGCCATCACCAGCGTCGGCCGCTGCATCCGCTCGACCAGCCAGGCGGTGGTCGCGCTCTTGCCGGTGCCGGTGGCGCCCATCAGCACCACGTGCCGGTCCCCTCGGTGAAGACGCTTCTCCAGGTCGTTGATGGCCGTCGGTTGATCGCCGGACGGCTGGTAGTCACTGATGACCTCGAAGCGGTTCTCGAGTCGCGGGATGTCCAACGCCATGGGCCAACCGTACGCCCGCCGTACGACAGAAATGGCCTGGCTTCAGTCCGCTTGCGGTGAAGTCCAGCGGGTCAGCGTGACCGGTCAACCGCAAATCCCGGCGACCGATTCGAAACGGGCATTGTGTGGCTCACGGCGCACCGCTACCGTTAATTCGTAGGCCGTTCGCGGCGGCCGTCCGAGCATTGTGACCGGACCTCCACACCGGCCGGTCTCGTTCGGCGCAGGAGTTCGCAGCCTCGGATAACACCGATGAGCGCAGCTCCATCGCGGTCGCGCTGTTGCGCAGACCGGCCGCCGCGAACGTCCTTTCACGAACGTCCTTTTCCACGTTATACATCACCTTAGTCAGCCAGTGCCGGATTTGTCGAGCGGCGCGCCGAGCCGATGCCGCCCACCCGACTGCCTGCCCGGCCCCGTCGCCTGCCCGGCCCCGTCGCTTGCCCGGCCCCGTCGCTTGCCCGGCCCCGTCGCTTACCTACCCGATTGCCCGCCCGCGGCGACGGGGCCCGTCGTTGTCATGCGTACCGGCCACGGGCGCGTACCAGCTACCGGCGCGAACCTTCCACCGGCACGCACCTTCCACCGGCCCGGTCAGGCCGGCCCCGCCCACCGCCGGTGAGTCACGGACACACGTCCGGCCCACGTCGCTTCCGGGGACCTGGAACGGTGGCTCCGGAACTCCTGGGGCCTCCCGCACAGACGGGCCTCCCGCACAGAGAGACCTCCCGCACAGAGGGACCACCAGCACAGAGGGACCACCAGCACGGAGGGACCACCAGCACGGAGGCGACCACCGGCATGGCATCGAGGCCGGCGGTTCCGGCGATAAGGTGGGCGCCTCACAACCAGCCGCGGTCGCGGGCCACCCGGGCCGCCTCGGCGCGCGTTCGCGCGCCCGCCTTGCCGATCGCCGCGGACAGATAGTTGCGGACGGTGCCCTCGCTCAGCATCAGCTCACGCGCGATGGCGGAGACCGTTCCGCCGGACTCCGCGGCCCGCAGCACGTCCGCCTCGCGCTCGGTGAGCGGGCTGGGCCCGTCGGACAGCGATGCGATCGCCAGCGCGGGATCGACCACCGTGCGTCCCTGGTGGATCTGCCGTACCGCGTCGGCGAGCCGATCCGGCGGCGCATCCTTGACCATGAAGCCGGACGCGCCGGCGTCCATAGCACGCCGCAGGTAGCCGGGGCGGCCGAAGGTGGTCAGGATCATCACCTTTACCGTGGGCGCTTTGGACCGGATCGCGGCGGTGGCGTTGATCCCGTCCATCCGGGGCATCTCGATATCGAGTAACGCGATATCCGGCCGCAGCTCGACGGCGGCGTCGACCGCCTCGTGTCCGTCGGCCACCGACGCCACCACGTCGAAATCGTCCTGCATGCCAAGCAGCGCCGCCAGCGCTCCCCGGACCAGGTGCTGGTCATCGGCCAGCAGGATGCGGATCACCCGGCCTCCAGAGGTACCGGCGAAGCCGCCGTGACCGTGGCGGGAAACGTTGCCCGCACCACGAACCATCCGTCTTCCCGGCACACCGACAGCGTCCCGCCGATCGCGGTCATCCGCTCGGAGAGGCCGGTGAGGCCGTTACCGAAATCGGGCGGTACCCCGGTACCCCGGCCGGCGCCGTCATCGCTGACCTCGACCGTCGCGGCGGTCTCGGTCGACACGACCCGGATTACGCAGTTGCTCGCCGACGCATGCCGGATCACGTTGGTCGCGGCCTCCCGGACCAGCCAGCCAGCGCACTCGTCGGCCTCGGCCGGAAGCGGTTCGATCGCCGTGCGCACCGCGATTCCGGCCGCCGTGAGCAGCGTCGTCGCGGTCTCGATCTCGCCGTTCAGGCTGATCGTGCGGTAGCCGGACAAGGTTGCCCGCACATCGCTCAGCGCATCCCGGGCCACCGAGGCGACCTCTCCCATCTCGACCGCGGCCCGCGTCGGATCGCGGCGTACCAGGCGCGCCGCGACCTCGGCCTTCAACGACACCGCCGACAGCCGCTGCCCGAGAAGGTCATGCAGATCGCGCGCGATGCGTAAACGCTCCTCGGTGACCGCGAGCCGGGCCAGTTCGGCCCGCGCCTGGCGCAACGCCACCTTGTCCCGGATCTGGGTATAGAACGCCGCCTGTATGGTGCCGACCAGCAGCGTCTCGGCGGCGATGCCCATGCTGGCGGACATGCTCTTGCCCATGGCCGCGGATGCCACCCATGTCACCGCCGTCACCGCGACCAGGCTGGGCAGCCAGTACCGCTTATCGAAGTTGAACAGCAGCAGGCTGATGGCGTAGATGGACAGACCGGACAACCACCCGACTCCGAGTGCGGGAACCATGGCGGCACCGGCGGCGATGGTCGCTGCCACGAGAGCCGGCGACCGGTTGGTGTGCAGCACCGGCGTGTTCTTGAACAGCACGCCGATAAAGCCGGCGGCGAACAGGATCAGGCCGGTCACCACCGCGGCCACCTTGACGGCGGGCCAGCCGCTGGTGAGCGCTCTATGGATCGGGCTGGTCAGAAACAGCAGAAATGGAGGGGTGACGAATCGCGCGCGGTGGCCACGCTTGGATCCCCCGTCGGTGAGGAAGATGTCCTGGTACGCCTGCCGCCAGCGAGCGCGGAGCCCCGGCGGCGCCGCCGCGACGGCGGGCGCCGGCCGGATGGATTCCATGCCGTCAATCGTCGCTGGACTCACCACCGGCAACCAGTGTCGAACCGGCCGATCCGGGCATGACATCCGTCATGATCGCGGTACGCCACACCTCGTCCACTCGCGCATTCAGTTCGTCGAGCGTGCCGTCATTGACGATCACCACGTGTGCCACGTCTCGCCGCTGCGCGTCGCTGGCCTGAGCCCGGATCCGCGAGCGCGCCTCGGCCTCGGGCATGCCCCGGTCCCGCGTCAGCCGTTCGATCCGCGCCGCCTCCGGTGCCTCCACCACCAGCACCAGGTCGTACGTGCCGGCCAGCCCGGCCTCGACCAGGAGCGGCACGTCATTTACCACGACCGAGCCGTCCGGTGCCGCTTCAATGATCTCGGCGGTGCAGGCACGTACCCGGGGATGGATGATCGCCTCGAGCGCGCGCCGCTGGCCCGGGTCGTCGAAGACCACGCGGGCCAGCGCCGCGCGGTCGAGGCTGCCGTCGGGCGCCAGTACACCGTCACCGAACTGGTCGACGATCTCGGCGAAGCCGGCGGTTCCGGGTGCGACCACGTCACGCGCCAGCTGATCCGCGTCGATGATGACGGCGCCGTGGCCGGCCAGCCGCCGGGCGACCGCGCTCTTGCCCGAGCCGATGCCGCCGGTGAGGCCCACTCGCTTGATCGACCTGGCGGTGTTCACGCGCCTAGTATGCCGTCTCGATCATCACGGCCGCTCGTGGCCCAATCGGGCGGCAGGCAGCGGGCAGCGGGCAGGAGGAATCCGGGGCGAGACTCGGCGCGGCGGCCATATGGTGCCCGGCCCCGTGCAGACGCGGAACGGCCCCCGACACGTGGTCGGGGGCCGTTCGCCGGATTCGTGGGAACCGGCGCCGCTGGCGGCGTCAGCTCTTGCCGCCGCCGGCGAGCTTCTCCCGCAGCGCGGCGAGCGCCTCGTCGGTGGCCAGCGTGCCGGCCGGCTCCTCGGCGGTCTTCGACGCCGCCGGGGTCGAGCTGGAGACGTTCCCGGCCGGCGCGGCCTCGGCGGCCCCGTCGGCGGCACGCGCCGACTGAACCTGCTTGTGGTGCGCCTCCCAGCGCTGACGTGCGTCGGCGTACTGCTTCTCCCATAGCTCGCGCTGCTCGTCGAAGCCCGGCAGCCACTCGCCGGTCTCCGGGTCGAAGCCCTCCGGGTAGATGTAGTTGCCCTCGGCGTCGTACGTGGCGGCCATGCCGTACAGGGTCGGGTCGAAGTGCTCCTCGCCCTCGACGAAGCCCTCGTTGGCCTGCTTGAGCGACAGCGAGATGCGCCGCCGCTCCAGGTCGATGTCGATGACCTTGACCAGTACGTCCGAGCCGACCTGGACGACCTGCTCCGGGATCTCCACGTGGCGCTCGGCCAGCTCGGAGATGTGGACCAGACCTTCGATGCCGTCATCGACCCGCACGAACGCACCGAACGGCACCAGCTTGGTGACCTTGCCGGGCACGATCTGCTGGATGGCGTGAGTGCGGGCGAACTGGCGCCACGGGTCTTCCTGGGTCGCCTTCAGCGACAGCGACACGCGCTCACGGTCGAGATCGACGTCGAGTACCTCGACCTCGACCTCCATGCCGACCTCGACGACCTCGTTCGGGTGGTCGATGTGCTTCCAGGACAGCTCGGAGACGTGAACCAGACCGTCGACCCCGCCGAGGTCCACGAACGCGCCGAAGTTGACGATGCTGGACACCACGCCCTTGCGGACCTGGCCCTTGGCAAGCTTGTTGAGGAACTCGGTGCGGACCTCGGACTGCGTCTGCTCCAGGTAGGCGCGGCGGGACAGGACCACATTGTTGCGGTTCTTGTCCAGCTCGATGATCTTGGCCTCAAGCTCGCGGCCGACATACGGCTGGAGGTCACGCACCCGACGCATCTCGACCAGCGAGGCGGGCAGGAAGCCGCGCAGGCCGATATCGATGATCAGACCGCCCTTGACAACCTCGATGACGGAGCCGCGCACCACACCGTCGTCTTCCTTGATCTTCTCGATGGTTCCCCATGCCCGCTCGTACTGAGCACGCTTCTTCGAGAGGATCAGACGCCCTTCCTTGTCCTCCTTCTGGAGAACCAGGGCTTCGATGTGGTCGCCGACCTTGACGACCTCAGCCGGGTCGACGTCGTGCTTGATCGACAACTCGCGCGAGGGGATCACGCCCTCGGTCTTGTAGCCGATGTCGAGCAGGACCTCGTCCCGATCGACCTTAACGATGGTGCCTTCGACGATGTCACCGTCATTGAAGTACTTGATGGTGGCGTCGATCGCGGCGAGGAACGCGTCCTCAGAGCCGAGGTCGTCGATGGCGATCTTGTTGGCGCTCGAGGTGGCCTCGATGCTGCTCGTCATGTGGGCTGTTGCTCCGGTCGGATGGATGTCGCAGTATTAACCCGCGGGCTCGCCGGCGGGCAGCATCCAGCGTGCAAGTCCAAGATCAGATGATCAAGTGGACGTCACTGAATTGTCCGCCGACCGCGGATCTGCTCCCTACCGAGATGCGCAGCCCACGAGTGCACCAGATAGCTTACCGTGCGCCCCGGCGCAAGGTGCAAGCACCTGGCAGGTGATCTGCGACCAGAATCTCAAGAATCGGCAGTCCCAAAAATCACCAATACCAAGAATCCGCAATCCCGAAGGACCGCCGACCTCAAGGACTGCCTGTCTCAGGGATCGCCGTCGGCGGCGACAATTCCGGGACTTGCGCCGGCGCCCGCGAACTCGGGGTTCGCGCGAAGCGATCGGGCCCTAAGATTCTGCCATGTCCACGGTCTTGACGGTCAACCTTGGATCTGCGCGGCCAACGCTGCACTCCGACTCGGACGTGACCGGCATCGACAAGGTGCCGCACTCCGGCCCGGTGGCGGTGCGCCGCCCCGAGCCGAGCCGCAGCGGGCTCGCTGGAGACGTCGTCTGCGACGTGCGCCACCACGGCGGCCCGGACCAGGCGGTCTACGCGTACGCGCGGGAGGACCTCGACTTCTGGCGCGTCCATCTCGGCCGAGACCTCCGATCGGGCATGTTCGGCGAGAACCTGACGACGATCGGCGCCGACCTGTCCGCGGCGCGGATCGGCGAGCGCTGGCGAATCGGCCGTCAGCTGGTCCTTGAGGTGTCCACGCCGCGCATTCCGTGCCGGACGTTCGCCGGCTGGCTTGGCGAGAACGGCTGGATCAAGACGTTCACCCGGGCGGCCCGGCCGGGTGCGTACTTCCGGGTGATCGAGAGCGGGACGGTCGCCGCGGGCGATCCGATCGAGATCGTCGAGCGGCCCGATCACGACGTGACCATCGAGATGACCTTCCGGGCGCTGACCACCGATCCGGACCTGCTACCCCGGATCGCGGTGGCGGCCGCTCACCCGGACCGCGTACATGATCGGATCAGGGCCAGGCTGCACCCGCCCGCCTAGCGCCCGCCCCGGCACGACCGCCTAGCGCCCGCCTGCGCCCGCCCCGGCACGACCGCCGGAGGCGGTGCTGCCGGGGCGGGCACGGCGCCCGGTCAGTCCTTGCCGAACATGCGGCTCAGGAAGCCCTTCTTGGCCGTGCTCTTGCGCTGCCGGGGCACCTTGTGGCGCTCCTCGACGTGCCGGCTCTCCTTGATGTCGTCGACCACTTTGTGGTCCGCACCAGCGGTGACCTTGACCTCGGTCTTGGAGTCGGTCTTCTTATCGACCTCGCCACGCTTCCGGCGGGTACTGCTGACCGTCTTGGTCTTGACCTCGCTGGCCTCGAACTCTTCCGCGGTCACGAACTCCGCCGACGGCCTGGCCTTTGCCTTGCGGTAACGCAGCGGCTCCCACAACGGGCCCGGGATTACGTGTACGCCGTAGTGGGTGCGGTGATGCACCTCGCACAGCGGTTCCAGGTTGCCGGGCGACTCGATCCACTTCTGGAAGTCGTCGTCGCTGTCGAGATGCAGGCCGAACGCCTCGTTCACCTTGTCCAGGTCGGCGCTGCCCACCTGGGAGAACTCGATATGCGAGTGATGCAGCTCGATGTTCCCGCCGCAGTAGTCATCGTTGATCGCGCACCTCCACAGCCCCTGGCGCTTCATTCGGGCCTTGGCGGCGATGAACAGGTGGTAGTGCGGGTCGCTCTCGCGCGGCTGATGCTCCGGCACATGGGTGAGGATGTGGACGGTCAGCCGTTGATCGTGGGCCTCGGTCACGTCGTCATCGGTGTCGGCCATCAGGCCCTCCTCTATGTCTACGTTGCGCTTATGTCTACTTTGCGGCTTCCATTGTCCATACTGGACGCGATCTAGCCGCAAGACGGTACACAACCTGAACCGGCTAAAGGATCGCGTCAACCGACACGCCGACATCCGACAAAATGTCTAGCCGTTCGGCCGGTCACGTACGGTAACCAGGTGACCGATCACCATGCTCAAACCGGCGAGGCTCAACCCGGCGAGGCTCAACCCGGTGAGCCCGGAGTCACGCGCCGCTTCGTCGATTCGGCCGCCAACCGGGCCGCGAGCCGGTCCTGGTGGGACCGCGATGCCGACGCCTACCAGGCCGAGCATGGCGACTTCCTGGGCGAAGTCGACTTCGTCTGGTGCCCGGAAGGCCTGCGGGAGGCCGACGCCGGCCTGCTGGGCGACACCGGCGGCAAACGAATCCTGGAGGTGGGTTGCGGCGCCGCTGCCTGCTCGCGCTGGCTGGCGGCCGGTGGTGCCACGGTGGTCGGGTTGGACCTTTCCGCCGGCATGCTCCGACACGCCCGGAGACAGGCCGGCGAGTCCGGCGTACGGGTGGACCTCGTGCAAGCCGACGCGATGGCGGCTACCCATCCGCGACGAGGGATTCGACCTCGCCTTCACCGCCTTCGGAGCGGTTCCGTTCGTGACGATTCGGCACAGGTGATGCGCGAGGTGCACCGGGCGCTCAAGCCCGGCGGTCGCTGGGTGTTCGCGGTCACCCACCCGATGCGATGGATCTTCCTCGACGACCCGGGTGAGGGCGGCCTGGTCGCGGTGCATTCGTACTTCGACCGGCGCCCGTACGTGGAGTACGACGAAAACGGCGCGCCGACCTATGTCGAACACCACCGCACGCATCGGCGACCGGATTCGAGGAACTGATCGCTGCCGGTTTCGTCCTGGACGGCATCGTCGAGCCGGAATGGCCGGCCGGGCACGATCGGGTCTGGGGCCAGTGGAGCCCGCTGCGTGGGCGCGGTCTTTCCCGGCACCGCGATATTCCGCGCGCACCGCCCCGACGTCTGAGCGCCGTTTCGGAGGCCCGTAGGTTATCCGGTTCTTTGAATCCAACGCGGCCGCTGGCTCTCGAACGGGCGTTAGCGGCGTCACAGTCACGCGCATCACGTCTATATACGCGCTGGTCAATGCACTGGTGTTGGCGATCACAACAGCGAGATGAAATGTAGGGCCATCTCGGCGCCTTAACCTCAGTGCACACACCAATCACAGGAGGAAGAAGTGAGCACGCGCAAGTCCCGTCGGGTCGGCAGCGATGTCAAGTTCTGCGACGGTGACCGCACCATCAGCACGGCCTCGTCCCGCGCGGAGCGGCGACTCGACCGGACCCGTACCCAGGCCATGCACTACACGCACGTCGTTCGCTAACCCCGACCGCTGGGCCCGGCCCGGGACATCCCCGGCCGGCCCAGCCGTTCAGGCCGACGCCAGATCGACGTCGGCGCAGGCGAGTTCGGCGGCCCAGACCGGGTCGTCACTCGCCCGCTCCAGCAGACTGCTGAGGGTCCACCAGATGGTGGCCGGCTCCCCGATCGGCGCCACTGCCAGGTAGATGCCGATCTCGAACCGCTCGGAATACAGCGCGATGGGCAGGTCCGGCCGGCGTGCGTGGACCTCCTTGAAGACCTTCCACGCCAGGTTGTCGCGGCGCAGCCGGGCCGCCGGGTCGCATTCCTGCAGCGCCTCGGCGACGCCGAATTCGATGATGTCGTACGCCGCCAGAAGCGGCACCAGTTCGGGCGCCGCCAGGAAAGCCGCCGCGTCGAACGTGAACAGGTGCGCTTCGCCCTGGCCGAGCAGCTCGGCGACCAGCGGTACCGCACGCTGATCCCGGCGGCGCGCCAGCCCACGGATGCCCTCCGCCCGCGCCTCCTCGTACGGGTCGGATGTCCGCTCCCACAGCGCGGCTCGCACGTCCGCGCCATCAACCGCGAGTTGCCAGCCGAGCGCAAAGGTTGCGCGGTTGCGGACCTCTGGATCGGCGTCTCGGGTCAGCTGGATCAGCGCACGTACGCCCGCCTCGTCGTAATCGGCCCACATTGCCTGGCTGAGTGCGTTGGCGGTTTCTCGGCGAATCCTCGCGTCGACGTGGTCGACGAAGCCGAGCAGCACCCGGATCGCTCGATCACTGCCGGTGCGGCCGAGAGCGCGCACGACCTCGGCCTCATTCCTCCGGTCAGCGGCCACGTCGGCCAGCATCGACACGATCTGGGATCGCTGGTCGGCATGGAACTCTCCGACCACACCGAGCAGGTCGATCGCGGTCGCCGTGGTGTCGGCGTCGGTCGAGGTGAGGTAGCCGATGGCGACCTGGGTGGCGACCGGGCCCGCAGACGCGGCCTCATGAAGCAGGTCCCACATGGACTCCTGCCGCGCCAGCATCACCGCCCGTTGAAACAAAACGTCAACGTCGGTGGCACCAATCAGCGAACGCGCACCGGACTCCACACCGACGATGGTGGCATGTATCTCGGCACAAATCAGCGCGAATGGCAGCGATCCGTCCGCCTGAGCCTCACTGGTTTCGCTGAGGTTAGCATCGTCGCATGTGAATGCCTGTGTCGGCCGCGTCCTTGACGCCGCCTAATGGTCGGCGGCGTCCCAATCGCGACCGGAACCGACGGAAACCTCCAGCGGTACGGACAGCGGGTAGGCACCGCCCATCTCGGCGCGGACCAGTTCGATCAGCGGCTCCCGCTCGCCGGCCGCGACATCGAAGACCAGTTCGTCATGAACCTGAAGCAGCATCTTCGACTTCATGCCGGCTTCGCGCAGCGCACCGTCGACGCGAAGCATGGCGACCTTCATGATATCGGCGGCCGATCCTTGGATCGGGGCGTTCAGCGCCATTCGCTCGGCCATCTCGCGCCTCTGCCGGTTATCGCTGGTCAGGTCGGGCAGGTACCGGCGGCGGCCGAACAAGGTGGCGGTATAGCCGTCCTTGGTCGCCTGCTTGACGACTTCGCGGAGGTAGTCGCGGACGCCACCGAACCTGATGAAGTATTCCTCCATCAGCACCGTCGCCTCACCGGGCGTGATGCCGAGCTGGTTCGCCAGCCCGTATGCCGACAGCCCGTAGGCCAGTCCGTAGTTCATCGCCTTGATGCGGCGCCGCTGATCGTGCGTGACCTCGGTGGGCTCGACCGCGAACACCGACGACGCGGTCGCCGCGTGGAAGTCGAAGCCGGAGTTGAACGCCTCCACCAGCGCCGCGTCACCAGACAGGTGCGCCATGATCCGCATCTCGATCTGGCTGTAGTCCGCGGTCAGCAGGCACTCGTTGCCCTGGCTGACGACGAATGCCCGTCGGATGCGGCGCCCCTCCTCGGTACGGATCGGGATGTTCTGCAGGTTCGGATCGGTCGATGACAACCGGCCGGTGGCGGCCACCGTCTGGTAGTACGTGGTGTGGATCCGCCCGTCCGCGGACACGGACTTGAGCAGGCCGTCGACCGTGGTCTTGAGCTTCGCGACGTCCCGATGCCGCAGCAGGTGCTCAAGCAGCGGATGACCGGTCTGCGCAAACAGCCCCTGCAGGGCGTCGGCGTCGGTGGTGTATCCGGTCTTGATGCGCTTGGTCTTGGGCAGGCCCAGCTCGGTGAACAGGATTTCCTGCAGCTGCTTCGGCGATCCCAGGTTGAACTCCCGGCCAATCACCGCGTACGCGCCCTGCGCGGCCGCCTTCACCTCGGCGGCGAAGTGCGACTCCAGCTCCGACAGGTAGTCGGTGTCGGCGCAGATGCCGCTGCGCTCCATCGCCGCCAGCACCTTCACCAGCGGCAACTCGACCTCGGAGAGCAGCCGCATGGAGTCGTCCCCGTCACGGGCCAGTTCGGCGGCGATGGCCTCGGCCAGGTCGAGCGTCGCCCGGGCGCGGAGCATCAGGTTCCGCTCCGCCGCGGCGGTGTCGTCACCCAGCCCCTCCAGGCTCAACTGGCCGTTGTCCGGCTCGTCAACCTTGAGTTCGCGGTGAAGGTACCGCAGCGCCAGGTCGTTCAGGTCGTACGATCGCTGATCCGGGCGGGCCAGATAGGCCGCGAGGGCGGTATCGGTTACCACGCCATCCAGCGTCCAGCCGTGCGACGTGCAGGCGAGCATGATCGGCTTCGAGTCGTGGATCACCTTCTGCCGGGACCCGCCGGCCAGCCATGCCGCCACCTCGGCATCGTCCGCCGGATCTAGATCCGATGGGTCGAAGTAGGCCGCGGCTCCGTCCGGCGTGGCGATCGCGACTCCGGTCAGTTCCCCCGCGCCGCGGCCGAACCGCCCGGTCGCGGCGACTCCCACGGCGACGCCAGCCGCGGCGTGTGCCTGGAGCCACGAGGCGACCTGCCCGGACCGCAGGATCGTGGTGTCGATATCGAAGCCGCGCTCGGCCTCCGGCTCGACCGCTTCGAGGTATTGGTAGAGCCGGTCTCGCAGCACCCGGAACTGGAGGGTGTCAAAGACCTGGTGCACCTCCTCGCGGTCCCAGCCGTGCCAACGGGCGTCTTCCGGACGCAGCGCCAGCTCCAGATCGTCAACGAGGCGGTTGAGATCGTAGTTGCGCATCACGTCGGCGAGCCCGGAGCGCAGGCTGTCGCCCGCCTTGCCCTTGATCTGGTCGACGTTGGCGATGATGCCGTCCAGCGAACCGTACATGTCGATCCACTTGGCCGCCGTCTTCTGCCCAACGCCGGGAATGCCCGGCAGGTTGTCGCTCGTCTCGCCGACAAGGGCCGCCAGATCCCGGTACCGCTGAGGGCCGACGCCGTATCGGTCGGTGACCGCGGCGGGGTCCATCCGCGCCAGGTCGGAGACGCCCTTACGCGGGTACAGCACCGTGACATGGTCATTGACCAGCTGGAATGTGTCACGGTCACCTGAGCAGATCAGGACTTCCAGGCCCTCGCCGCGAGCCTGCTGGCTGAGCGTGGCGATCGCATCGTCTGCCTCATAGCCGGGCACCTCGACGACCGGGATGCGCAGCGCCGACAGCACCTCCTTGACCAGCGCGACCTGGCCGGTGAAGTCGGTGGGAGTGGTGGACCGGCCGGCCTTGTACTCCGCGTACTTCTCGGTGCGGAACGATTGCCGGGACACGTCGAAGGCCACGATGATGTGCGTGGGTTTCTCGTCGCGGAGAACGTTGATCAGCATCGACGTGAAGCCGTACACCGCGTTGGTCGGCTGGCCGGTGGAGGTGGAGAAGTTTTCCACCGGAAGCGCGAAAAACGCCCGGTAGGCCAGCGAGTGCCCGTCGAGGAGCAGGAGCCGGCCGCCGTCATTCTCGGTCGCTCCGTTGCCCCCGGACGCTCCGTTGCCCCCGGTCGTGCCACCAGTTCCAGTCACATCAACCACCCTAGTCGCGGCCACCGACAGGATTGGTGCCAGCCTGGCCGCGCGCTGGGGTCCCGCACCGTGACTCGCCACCGATGACGCCTCCAGGCGCCCGCCGGAAAGCGAGCGCCTGGAACTGCCTGCCGGATCCGGCTACGTGCTTGTTCCGCAACTGCCGGCAGAGGCGGGGCGGCGTCCAGTGCGCCGCCGGCCCACTAAAGGACCTTGCTGAGGAACGACTGGGTCCGCTCATGCTGGGGGTTGGCGATGATGTCACGCGGATCGCCGGACTCGACGACGACCCCGCCGTCCATGAAGGTGAGCCGGTCACCGACCTCGCGGGCGAAGCCGATCTCGTGGGTGACCACGATCATGGTCATCCCCTCCTTGGCCAGGTCCTTCATGACGTCGAGAACCTCGCCGACCAGTTCCGGGTCGAGAGCCGAGGTGGGCTCGTCGAAAAGCATCAGCTTCGGACTCATCGCAAGCGCCCTGGCGATCGCGACCCGCTGCTGCTGGCCCCCGGAGAGCTGAGCGGGGTAGCTGTCGAGCTTGTCGGCGAGGCCCACCCTGTTCAGCAGTGCGGCGGCCCGGTCCCGGCCGTCGGACCGCGACATCCGGTTGACCCGGCACGGCGCCTCCATGACGTTGGCGAGCGCGGTCATGTGCGGGAACAAATTGAATCGCTGGAACACCATGCCGATCGCGCGGCGCTGGGCGGCTACCTCCTTGTCCTTCATCTCGTACAGCCGGTCGCCACGCTGTCGATAGCCGATCAGGTCGCCGTCTACCCAGATCCGGCCCGCGTTGATCTTCTCCAAGTGGTTGATGCAGCGCAGGAACGTCGACTTGCCGGATCCGGACGGTCCGATCACCACCGAAACCTCGCCGCGACCCACCTCGAAGTCGATGCCCTGGAGTACCTCAAGATGACCGAACGACTTGTGCACGTCGTCGGCGACGACCATGGCCGACGGGTGCGACGCCGAGCTTTCATCGGTCACGCGGGGCCTCCCTCGACTTCGATGTCACCCATGGTGTCCACGCCGACCGGCTTCACCTTGCCTTGCTGCTTGCCGCCGTAACCACGCGAGAAGTACCGCTCGACGTAGTACTGGCCGACCATCATGACGCTGACCAGCAGGAGGTACCACAAACACGCGGCGACCAGCATCGGAAACGGAAGGAACTCCCGGGAGCCGACCTGGCGGAGCTGGAAGAACAATTCGTTGGAGACGGGGACGGCGATCACCAGCGACGTGTCCTTCAACATCGCGATCGCCTCGTTGCCGGTCGGTGGCACGATCACCCGCATCGCCTGTGGCAGAATGATCCGCCGCAGCGTCTGGCCGCGACTCATGCCGAGTGCTTCGGACGCTTCGGTTTGACCCGGATCGACCGATGCGATGCCGGCTCGGACGATCTCGGCCATGTACGCGGCCTCGGACAGCGCCAGCGCCAGCATGGCTGCCAGGAACCCGGAAAGCAGCGTGATCGCCTTGATGCTGAAGATCTTCGCGTCCAGATTGTCGATCCCGAACAGCTTGCCGATCTGGTGATCGAACGGCACGCCGAGCCCGATCCGCTCCCACAGGATGCCCAGGTTGCCGAAGAGCGTAAGCAAAACCAGCCGCGGCACGGCGCGGAAGAACCACGTGTAGACGAACGCGACCTTGGACATGATCGGATTCGGCGACAGGCGCAGAACCGCGATGACCACACCGAGCGCCACACCGATCACCATGGCGGTGATGGTGAGCAGGACGGTCGTCCGGACGCCCTCGATGATGGGCGGCCGGAACATGTTGTCGGCCATGAACGACCAATGGAAGTTCTTGTTGGTGACAAGCATGTGGGCGAACATCGCGGTCAGGACCGCCAGGACCGCCATCGCCACCCAGCGCCAGGGGTGCCGTACCGGCACGGCCTTGATCGGTTCAGGCCGTGCCGGTGTCGGCGTCTGAGCGTCAGACATCAGGAAGCCGGCGGATTTACCGCGACCTGATCAGCAGTGATCGCACCGGCCTGGACATTCCAGTCGGTGAGGATCTTGTTGTAGGTACCATCGTTGATCAGCGCTTGGACCGCGCCCTTGATGGCGTTCGCAAATTCGGTCTGCGACTTGTTCACGACGTAGCCGTACGGTGCCGAGTCGTAGATGTCGCCGGCCAGCTCCAGCTGACCGTTGGACTTCTTCACCGCGTACGCGCAAACCGGCGAGTCGGCCAGCATGGCCGAGTCCTTGCCGGAGGCCACGGCCGCGGTCGCGTCGTCCTGCAACTGGTACTGGTCGATGTTGATCGCCTTGGCTCCGGCGTCGGTGCACTTCTTGCTGCGCGCCTTCAGGTCGTCGACCTGGACGGTGTTCTGCTGGACCGCGATGTTCAGGCCGCAGGCGTTGTTCGGGTCGACACTGCCGCCAGCCTTCTGCGCCCACTGGGTGCCGGCGCTGAAGTAGCTGATCATGTTCGCGTTGCCTTCACGCTCCTTGTTGATCGTGAATGACGACACTGCCGCCTCGTACTTGCCGGACTGCACGCCCGAGATCAGGGTGCCGAAGTCACCGGACTGCCACTCGGTCTTCAGACCCAGCTTGGCGGCGACCGCGTCGAACAGATCAACGTCGAACCCGATCACGGTCTTACCGTCGGTGTCCAGGAACTCGCTTGGCGCGTAGCTGGAGTCGGTGCCGATAAGAATCTTGCCGTCCGCCTTGATGTCCGCCGGCACCATCGCGGCGAGGCTGGAGTCGACGGCGGTCGACGGCGTAGAGCCGGCACCCGGGTTCTCGCTCGCCTTTGAACCACAAGCGGTCACCGAGAGCGCCATGAGGCCCGCGCCGGCCACGGCGAATATCGCACGGCGGGACTTTCTGAGCTTCATCGTTTCCTTCTTTCCGTCATATGTGAATATGGCGAAGCCTTTCCCAATTGGGGTAGTTCTACCCCGGTGGTAGGTCACGCTACGCCAAGGTAGGCGTCCTTTACGGCAGGGTCGTTCAGCAGCTCGGAGCCAGTACCCGATTTGACGATGCGCCCGGTTTCCAGCACGTATGCACGGTGGGCCCGGGACAGCGCCTGCTGAGCGTTCTGCTCAACCAACAGGATCGTGGTGCCCTGCTGGTTGATCTCGGAAATCGTGTCAAAGATCAGCTGGATGAGGATAGGTGCCAGACCCATCGACGGCTCGTCCAGCAGGAGCAGCTTCGGCCGCGTCATCAGCGCGCGACCGACGGCCAGCATCTGCTGCTCGCCGCCGGACAGGGTGCCGCCGACCTGCTTGCGCCGCTCGGCCAGGCGCGGGAACAGCTCGTACACGCGGGTCATGTCCGAAGCGATCCCGGCCGAGTCCCTGCGGATGTACGCGCCCATCTCCAGGTTTTCCTCGACCGTCATCCCGGGAAAGATGCCACGGCCCTCCGGAGACTGGCAGATGCCGAGTCCGACCCGGAGGTCGGCGCGCAGCTTCGTGATGTCCTGGCCGTTGAAGAGGATCTTTCCGGAGGCCACTGGCCTGAGCCCGGAGATCGCCCGCATGGTCGTCGTCTTCCCGGCGCCGTTGGCGCCGACGAGGGCCACGATTTCGCCTTCGTTGACGGTCAGGCTGATGCCGTGCAGGGCCTGGATCCGGCCGTACTGCAAAACAAGATCGTTGATCTCAAGAAGCATCGGCTGGCTCCCCCAGATATGCGGCGATGACCTTCGGGTTCTCGCGGACCTCGGCCGGCGCTCCCTCGGCGATCTTCCGGCCGAACTCGAGCACGACGATCCGGTCGCAGACCCCCATGACCACCCGCATGTCGTGCTCGATGAGCAGCACGGTCGTGCCGTTGTCGCGGACCTTGCGGATGAGTTCGAGCAACTCCGTCTTCTCGGTCGGATTGAAGCCCGCGGCCGGCTCGTCGAGGCAGAGCAGGCTCGGATTCGTCGCAAGGGCCCGAGCGATCTCCAGGCGCCGCTGCTCGCCGTAGCTCAAGTTGCGGGAGACCTCGCCGGCCCGCGCCTCGATGCCGACGAACCGCAACAGGTCAAGGGAACGGGTCCGGGCCTCGCGCTCCTCGCGCCAATGTCGCGGGACGCGCACCAGCGCGCCGAGCACGCTGGTCTTGTGGTGAGCGTCGGCCCCCACCATGACGTTCTCGAGCGCGGTCATCTCCGGGAACAGCCGGATGTTCTGGAACGTCCGGGCGATGCCCAGCCGGGTGATCTGGTGCTTCTTCAGGCCGGTGACGACCTTGCCCTTGAACCGGATCTGGCCGCTCGTCGGCCGGTACACACCGGTCATGGCGTTGAAGCAGGTCGTCTTGCCGGCGCCGTTCGGACCGATCATGCCGAAGATCTCGCCGGGGCGAAGGCTGAAGCTGACCTGGTCGAGCGCGAGCACGCCACCGAACCGCAGCGACACGTCGTCGACCTCGAGCAATGCCTCCGGATCACGTGGGTGTACTGGTGCCGGAGGTCCTTGCGGCCCGGTCGGAAACGGCTCATCCACTCGATGGCGGGCGGCCTCGTCCTCCCAGTCAGGTGTTTCCTGGTGAGGCTCGGTCATTGCGGGCCTACTTCCTTGGCACGGTCAGCCAGCTCCATTGCCCGGCGACGGCTGGGGATAAGACCCTGCGGCCGGAAGATCATGATCAGAATGATGACGAGACCGAACAAGGCGAACCGGAACTCGAACAACTCCGTACCGCCCAATCCAGGAATCCCGTCCGGCACCTTGATGCCACGCAGGCGGTCTGGAATGTACGAGATGAGAGCGCCACCCAGGATCGCCCCTGGAATGCTGCCCGAGCCACCCATGACCACGCCGGCCAGGACCAGAATCGAGAACTGAAGCTGGAATGTCGACGAGTTCATGAAGCCCTGCGCACCGGCGAACATGATGCCGCCGAAGCCGGCGATCACCGCCCCGATCGCGAACGCCCACAACTTGTACTTGATCGTCCGGACACCCATGAGCTCGGCAGCGTCCTCGTCCTCGCGGATGGCCAGCCAGGACCGGCCGACCCGGCTGCGATCAAGGTTGCGAACGCCGATGACGACCAGGATGACGATCGAGAGTCCGAGCCAGAAGTACGGCGTCGCATCCGTCACGCCGAAGATCGGCGTACCGTCGGCGTGCTTGCCGGGCGGATGCGGGATCTCGCTGAAGCCGCGGTCTCCACGGAGGAACTGCGCGCTGTCGGCGGCGATCCGGATCATCTCGGCGAACCCGAGCGTCACGATCGCCAGGTAGTCACCTCGCAGCCGCAACGTCGGCCAGCCGAGAAGAAGCCCGGCGATCAGGCAGGCCCCGAGCGCGACCGGAATCGCCGCGAGCCACGGCCAGTTGGTACCCAGATCACTCACCGGTGAGGTGAGCAGCGCAACCGTGTACGCACCGACGGCGAAGAAGCCGACGTACCCGAGGTCGAGCAGGCCCGCGAAGCCGACCACGACGTTAAGGCCGAGCGCCAGCAGCACGAAGTACGACATGTTGAACAACGCGCTCGGCCAGTCGATGCCGGTCGTGATGATCTGCGGTCCGACCAGCGGGACGCTGCCGACGTACGGCAGCATGTACGCGGCCGCCGCGATGAGCACCACGACCAGAATGCGGCCCGGAGCCGGAAGCCGCGCGAACCAGCCGCGCAGGCCACCACCGTTGGCTGAGCCGCGCTTGCCGGGCACCTCGGTGGTCGGCGTGGCCGGCTCGTTCTCCGCTTGAGTCGTCATGCGCGCGCCCTCCCTAGGGACTCACCCAACAGGCCGCTCGGCCGGAACAGCAGGATGAAGATCAGCAGCACGAACGCCACGAACCGCAGCCACTGCGTTCCGAACAGCCCGGCGCCGTAGTTCTCCGCGACGCCCAGGACGAGACCACCCAGCAGGGCTCCACGCAGGTTTCCGATGCCGCCGAGCACCGCCGCGGTGAACGCCTCGATGCCGAGTTCGAACCCGGAGTTGAACCGCGTGTCCCCGATCTTGACGACGTACATGAGCGCGGCGATACCTGCCATGAGCCCGCCGAGCAAGAAGACGAGCGAGATGATGCGGTCCTTGTTGACGCCCATCAGTGCGGCGCTGTCCGGGCTCTGCGCGACCGATCGGATTCCTCGGCCGAGACGAGTCCGGTTCACGAACCGGTCGAGCGCGTACATCATGACCAATGCGGTGACGATGATGAGAATTTCGAGGTTTGTGATGTGGGTGTTCCCAATGGTGATCACCGTTCGGGGCTTGATCAGCGGAGGCGCGCCCCGGATGTTGTGTCCGGTGAAGACGCCGACCGTCTCGGAGATCGCGAGGGATGCGCCGATCGCGGTGATAAGGAACGTGAGCGGGGGGGCGTTGCGTCGGCGTAGCGGCCGGTACGCCACCAGCTCGATGATGATCGCGACGGTCCCTGACACGATAACGGCTGCTACAAGGCCGATCAGCAGGTAACCGATCACGGCGGCAACCGAGGTTACCGTGGAATTCTGGTTTAGTCCGAACCATCCCCAGACGATCAGCGCCGAGAAGGTGCCGGTCATGAAGACTTCGGAGTGGGCGAAGTTGATCAGTCGGAGCACACCGTAGACCAGTGTGTACCCGAGGGCGAACAACGCGATGATCGCGCCCTGGGTAAGTCCGGTGATCGTCAGTGGCCCGAGGTTGTGAATCAGATTGCTGAAATCCACGCGAGCTCTCCAGCGTCGAGAAGGGCAGTGCGGCCGGAAGGGTCAAGGCCCTCCCGGCCGCACCAGTCGAATATCAGCGCCGGTGCGTTAGCTCAGCGGGATCTGCTGGTCCGGCTGGACCGAGCCGTCGGGCGCGAACTTGAACGCCCAGACGACGAGGTACTGCGGGTCGAGTTCGCCGGTCGACGTGAACTTGTAGGTGTTCGCGACGCCCTTGTAGGTAACCGTGCTCAGGTAATCGTTCATCTTCTGCGGCGTGGTGTTACCCGCGTCGATTCCCTGCAGGAAGATGTTCGCGGCGTCGAACGCGACGTCGGAGTAGGTTCCAGCGTCGTCGCCCCACTTGGCCTTGTAGTCGGCCACGAACGAACCGCCGGCCTTCTCAGCCGGAGCGCACGGGCAGGTCACGATGCTGCCAGCCGCGGCCGCGTTGCCCGCCGCCTTGGCGAAGCCCGGGTCCTTGACGCCGTCACCGGCCACCATGGTGCCCTTCCAGCCCGCCTGAGTGAGCTGCTTACGCAGCAGACCGGCGTTGGTGTAGTAGCCGCCGTAGAAGAACGCGGTCGCGCCACTGGAAACGATCTTCTGCACCGTCGCCGAGAAGTCGGTCTGCTTGCCGTCCGCCGCGGTCTTGTCGGTGCCGACGACGAGCGCGCCCAGCTTGCTCTTCACCGCATCGGCAAGGCCGGCGCCGTACGCCGACTGGTCGTCGGCCACGAAGACCTTCTGCGCCTTCAGGATGTTCTGGATGTAGCTGGCGGCCGCCGGGCCCTGCGCGTCGTCGTTCGCGACGCCACGGTGGAACGTCTGGCGCCCCTTCGTGGACAGTGCCGGGTTGGTCGCCGACGGGGTGACCTGCGGGATCCCGGCGCTGTTGAAGATCGGGTCAGCCGCCTCGGACTCGCCGGAGAACGCCGGGCCGACGATTCCGATGATCTTCTTGTCCGTGACGAGCTGACGCGCGAGGCCAGGAGCCACGCCCGGGTCACCCTGCGAGTCGAACTTCGCCATGGTGATGCAGCCGGCGCCGTTCTTGTCGTTGTACTGGTCAACGGCGAGCTCAGCCCCGTGCTCGATGTTCACACCGAGGTTCGCCGCAGAGCCGGTGAGCGCTCCGAAGAACGCGATCTTGTATCCACAGTTCTTGCCGCTCGCGCTGGTGCTTGAGCTGCTGCTGTTGCATGCCGCGGTACCGGCGACGAGCGCGGCCAGCGCCACACCGCCGATAACGCGTGCGAGTCCCTGCCTCAAGGCTCCGAGCCCTCCTCCATCGATGGACCTCTCTGCGCCGGCGGCAATAGAGCTTCCGGGAGCCGCCGGGTGAGAGCAAGACCTATGTCGGCCTTGGCGGTGGGGACGTTATCCCACCGCTCACGCACACCGTAAGTGCTTCGCTGACGCGTTGACCTAACCGTTACTTAGCGTGTCATAGACAAGGGCGGGCCCCACTGACCTGCGACATTACGCCTGGCGATTGCCCGGGTGACGGAGAGGTATTCGATGTGACCGCAAGAAACATTGTTGACGCCCGGACGACATCTGGGGGCCATTTCCGCAACGGATTCCGTACCACGCCGATCAACGTAACTGCGCAGGGTAAGGCCGTTTCAGCTAGATCGCGACCGCGGACCGGCCGGATCCGAAAACGGATTCCGAACTGACCCGCCCATACCCCAAATGACCGGCCGGCCGACCCGGCAGACCCGGCCGGATGCCGCCGGAACCGGCTCGGCGCCCAGCCGGACGGCCGAACCGTCCGTATCCGTGCACCCCGCTCCGGTCGGCCTTCTGGGCGGCACCGGCCACCGAAACTCGGGTCGTGGAGGCTCCGATGCTGGGCGCACGAATTCCGGAAGGTCCGATTAGGGAAGCTCGGATTCGGCCGCTTCGGCCAAGATCCGGTTGGCTACCTCGCGCATGGTGAGACGATGATCCATGGCGGTCCGCTGAATCCACTTGAAGGCCTGCGGTTCGCTCATCGAGTACCGGCTCATCATTTCGCCCTTGGCCCGTTCCACCACCTTGCGGGTTTCCATCCGCTCGGAAAGGGATGCGACTTCGGCTTCCAGAGCGGCCAGCTCGGCGAAACGCGACAGGGCGATCTCGATCGCCGGAACCAGATCGCTCTTCTGAAAGGGCTTGACCAGATAGGCCATGGCCCCGGCCTGGCGGGCCCGCTCGACCAATTCACGCTGGCTGAACGCGGTCAGAATGACGACCGGTGCGATCCGGGCGTCGGCGATCTTCTCCGCCGCGGCAAGGCCGTCCATGACCGGCATTTTAATGTCGAAAATGCACAAATCGGGGCGGAGTTCTTCGGCCAGGCGGACAGCCACCTCGCCGTCGCCAGCCTCGCCCACTACGTCGTAACCCTCTTCGACCAGCATCTCGGCAAGATCGAGGCGGATCAGGGCCTCGTCCTCGGCGATCAGCACCCGCGGGCGGACCGCTCCAGCCGTTTCGGACACTGCCCCAACTCCTTCGTGCTCATGCTCATGCAGGCTTGCCAGCACGTGAACCCACCCGTAGCGCCTCGTCGCGCCGTTGCCGCGCGGCCACATCCCGATACGATGTCGCCGTCCGCAAGAGTAGTAGGTACGCTAGCCCAGCCGATGTCCCCGTAGCCCAATCGGCAGAGGCACGGAGCTCAAACCTCCGCCAGTGTGGGTTCGACTCCCACCGGGGGCACAATTTCCCAGCGCGGGCCTTTCCAGCGCTCGTGCATCCGCGCCTGCCTCCACGCCATCCGGACACACCCGCCGAAGCCCAGGGGTTTCGTGATCGGGGCCGCTGCCGGGCCGTTGCGGGGCCGTCAGCGCGGAAACGGCGCCCCATCACGCTCCGCTGCCGGTAGTCCAGCCTCGAGTGCGACCCGGGAGGGCAGCGCGGGCGAGCCCGAGCCGAGAATCGCCGGTACTGTCGCGGAATGGCTGACGCGGTCGTGGTCCCCGGCGGCCGGTACGGGCCGGATACCGGGATGCTGTTGTACGCGGCGGCCGTCGCCGAGCGACGCGGCACCACCATTCACCGGCACCACTGGTCACCCGATCGGCCGGACCCCATCGACCCAGCGATCGAGGACTGGGTCTGCCGCGACGTCGCCCCGATCGTCGACCGCTGCTCTGGTACGCCGATGCTGATCGGCAAGTCCCTCGGCACCAACGCGGCGGCACTGGCCGCCGATCGTGGCCTGCCAGCGGTCTGGCTGACGCCGCTGCTCACCTTCGGCTGGATACCGGATGCGATCCAACGTGCCTCGGCGCCGTGCCTACTCGTTGGTGGCACCGCCGACGCGTTATGGGACGGCGACATGGCGCGCCGGATTTCGCCGTACCTGCTCGAAGTCGAGGGCGCCGACCACGGCCTGAACGTCCCGGGTCCGGTGGTCGACACGATCGCCGTGCTCGGCCGGGTGGTGGCCGCGATCGACGAGTTCTTCGACATGATCGGCTGGCCGGGCTGAGCCGGGCGCGGTCGGCCGCCATGCCGCGTCCTCAGCCGCGCAGCGCTTCGGCCGCCGGCTGCGTCCCACGGCGCCTTGCGGAGCGCCCCGCCAGCCAGAACGCCCGCCAGCTCGTCAGCCGAGCGCCCGAAGGATGGCCAGATTCGCGGTGGTGATTCCATCGACACCCAGCCGTACCAGCTGGTTCAGGCGCCGGCCGTCATTGACCGTCCACGCCAGGATCGGCAATCCGTGCTGATGCGCCCACTCGGTCAGGCCCGCGGTCACGAGGTCCTGGAAGACCGACGCACCACCGACGATGTCCTGAAGGGCACGGTCGGACATCAGCCGGCCGACCGCCTCGGGGCTCGCGACGCTGAACAGCATCGTGACGCCGGGCAGGCGGTCGTGCAGGTAACGCAACGCACTCGGATCGCGGCTGGAGATCATCACCTCCGTGGAGCCGGTACGTGGTGCGACGAAGGCGACCAGGTCATTCAGGAAGCTCAGGTCGGTTTGCTTCAGGTCGAGCTTGACCGTGCCCGTGACCGAGGCTCGGGCGAAGGCTTCGGCCAGGGTCGGTCCGCGAAACACCTTCCGGGCCAGCCACCCCCACGGCTGATCGCGACCCGCCACCAGCCGGCCACGCGCGCTGATCACGTCGATCTCGATCACATCGGCCCGGTGGCGCAGGGCGGCCTCCAGCGTCCCGATGTTGTTGCCCGCGTTGTGGGCCACGCCGACCACGCGCGGATACTCGCCGGCGAGCGCCGGATCCAGCCGTACCGTCTCATAGAACTGCCGCGGCGGCGCCGCTCCGCTGTAGCGCCGGGCCAGCGGCCAGGCCACCGCGACCACGGCCACCGCGACCACGGCCACCAGCACAAGCGCGAGCAGCCCGGCGATCACCCACCGGCGGCGCCCCCTCAGCAACCAGGACATACCACCCGATCAGAACACCATCGGCGGCGCCCCACACGCGTTACCGGCGAGTCGGCCACCCACCATCGAGGTCGTCAGCGCGCCCGCGCGGCGGCCGTGCCGACCCGCTCGGCCAGGAACTCTTCCCAGGTCCGCCGACCCACCGCCTCGCTGGGAGCGAGGTTGGCTCCGTCTCGGATCGCCCGCGCGGCGCCTCCGGGCATCGGCAGTGACACGATCGGGCGACGGCGTCCGGCCGCGGCCAGGTAGGTGCGCATCAGGTCGGCCATCGGGTAGATCCTCGGCCCGGCGATATCGGGCACCAGCCCGGCCGGCTCGCCAAGGGCCAGGTGCGCCAGCCGGTCCGCTACATCGGCGGTGTCCACCGGCTGAAACCGGAAACCGGCGGCGATCGGCATCACCGGCAGCTTCGCCATCGCCCGTCCCACGATCAAGATCAGGTCGTAGAACTGGGTGGCCCGCAACGTCGTGAACGGAATCCCAGACCCCTCGATCACCAGTTCGGCGGCCCGCTTCGAAGCGAAGTAGCCGAACATGGCACGGTCGAGGACGCCGCGTACCGGGACGCGCTCGGCACCGACCACCGAGATGTAGACGAGATGACGGGCCCCCGATCGGCTGGCCGCCCGCACCAGGTTGCGGGCCTTGGCCTCGTCCCCCTTCGCTGACCCGGCGCAATGCACGATCGTCTCGACGCCGCTGACGGCCTGATCGATCCCGTCTCCGGTCTGGAGATCACCGGTCACGTACTGGACGCCGTCGCCGGCCGGATGTGCGGTCCGGCTCAGAATCCGCACATCCTGACCGGCATCGCGCAGCCGGGGTACGACGAGCCGTCCTAACGTGCCGGTACCGCCCGTGATCAAGATTGGTGTCGTCACGATCAGCTCCTCACATGGTGTATGCGTCACCAATGTGACCCCGCAGCCGCGCCGGATGTGACACGTGCCGTCTCGCGAGCCGTCCGCCTGGGTGTGACCGAGCCGGCAGGCCTGGCGCGGACCGCGATCGGCGGCAGAAGCCGCACCAACTGTCCGCCGAGGTGTTGATCTCGACCACACGCCAATTTACGATCACCGATCGTCCGCCTCGAACCGCTGGGCGCGACCGGCCCGTACGCCCGGATCGCGCGGACGCGGTCCCACCCCGACCGAAAGGGCCTCGTGACCAGCCCGGACCGCCCAGCCAAGCCACCCGCGCCAACTCCGCGAGGGCATCCCACAGAGCACGAGACGGTCGACCCGGCCGCCTCACGTGCCGGCGATGGAACACCCGCGCCGCGGCCGTATCCGCACGAGCTCCTGACCGTGCAGCTGGCCGAATGCTGGGCCGACATTCGCAACTACGACGCTATCCTGTGGCAGATCCCGGCGGCGATCAGCGCCATCGAACTCTCATGGTCAACGCGTTGATGTTGCGGGACAGCGCCGGCGGCTCATGGGCTCGCCCGCTGATCGCGCTCGGTGCGGCGTTTGTGACGTTTCCACTGATCGTTGCTCTGGCGAAGAACCGGATGTTCCAGACCGACCGGAACAACTGGCGGATCGCCCTACGCATTGCCAGACGGCCTCGACGGCGGCCCGAATTACATGCATGAGTCGCAGACGCCGGTAGCGGGAAGGGCCGTAAAGCACGTCGGGCAGAGCGCCGTGGGCTTCTCGCGCTGCCGGGTTATCCGCCTCCGCCGCGCCGCTACCTGCTCGGTCAGCATCGGCACGCCGCCGTCGGCTGGCAGGTCCGAGGCGAATTCCCGATAACAGGCAAGACGATGGATCGCCGCGTACATCTCGATGTCATCGCCAACCTGCTCACCGAAGTACGCCGCCGCCTGGGCGTATCCATCGCCGATCGTGCCGTCCTGGTGAACGCACGGCGAGCTCCTTACGTGAGCGGTCTACGGAGCTGGGACTCGATGGGAGGCCAGGTGCGCCATGACGGCGTGGTTGGCTTCCCAGCCGTCCGGGAACTTCGCGGGCACGTTCAGGTGCACCGGCTCGGTCGACGGATGCGCGTCCAGCAACTCCGGAATCCCGGCCCGCGCCACCACGATGCACGCGTGCCGATGCCGCGACGTCAGGACGCACAGCCGCCCGGCCTCCAGATGGAACGCGGTCGCGTCGCGGCGGCCGGACAGCGGATGTAGCACGATGGTCGCGTCGTACTCCCGCCCCTGCAACCGGTTCGCGGTATCCACGGTGACGCCGTCGCACGACGGAGGAAGGTACGACCGGATCGCCGCGACCTGGTCCCGATGCGCGGCCCCGATCGCGATCCGGTCGGCGGTCACCGGCGTCGGATGTGGCGAGCGCTCGGACTGGGCGGTGGCGCCCCGCTGCAGCAGCCGTACCGCCAGATCCGCACACGCCCGGGCGGCCTCGGCGTCGGTGCGCACGGCATGCCGTGTCGGCAACTCGTGCAACGCCCAGCCGGTCTCGGCGGCAAGCTCGACGGTCCGGTCCAGCGGCCCGGAGCCGAGGGCGCGGGTCGTGAACGACAGGCGACGCTGGCCCGGCGACGTACCCGCGTCGAAGCCGGTGAACGGATAGAACGCCTCGGCCACAACCGGCACCGCGGCCGGCGGAAGGCGCCATGACACCGGCAGCCGGTACACCGGCAGATCGTTGTGGCGGAGCAGGACCGCGACGGCGCTCTGCATCGGATCCCAGGTCAAGCCGATCCACCGGTCGATGTCGACGGTGGAGAACGGGTCGAGCTGGCCCGGGTCGCCGACGAACAGGGCGCGCTCGAACCGGTTCGCGATGCGCAGCATCATGTCCGAGCGCATCTGGTAGGCCTCGTCGACGATCGCCCACGGCCAGGTCCGGTCGGTGATCGTGGCCCACTTCGCCGCGGTGCCGACGATGACGCGCGCCCCGGCCAGATCCGGGATCTTCGAGGCCACGGTGACATTCGGATGGCCAAGGATGCGGCGCGACGGCTGGTAGTCCTGAGCGGAGATACGGCCGATCGCGAGGTCGGGCGCCTGCTCCGCCAGCCGCACCACGAGGTCATCGACCTGCTCGTTGGTCTGCGCGATGACGATGAGCGGATCGCCGGAGGCGCTGATGTCGAGCGCGGCACGGACGACGAGGGTGGACTTGCCCGCACCGGGCGGCGAGTCGACGACGACGCCGGGATGGTCGCCGCCGCGCAGGTCCGCGAGGACCGCGCCCAGGATGTCCGCGCTCATGACCATTCCTCGTGTGCGTCGTCGTCGGAAGGCACGAACTCGGGGGGCGGGCCGCCGTGTGTCCACGGGGTGTCTTCCCGGGCCGGGAACGTCGCCGCCGGCTGGTAGCCGTCGGTGATGCTGGAGTACGCGACTTGTTCCCCCACACCCGGCATGGTCCCGGGATCGGGCGTGAGAGAGCGCCCCATGCCTCCGGCGAGTTCCAGCACCACACCGCCGTCGACGGCGAGGACCGTGGCCTTCTGGCCGGGCCGGTCCGGGCAGACCAGTGCCGCGCCGACCGGTACGCGTACCGGATCGTCGGTGGAGACGGTGATCAGCGGGCGCAGCTTGCGACCTCGGCCCTCGCCGACGATGCGGCCCGGCTCCGCCGCGGTGACGGTGCCGACGAACGCCTCGCCGGTCAGGCGGTACTCGGCCATCACCAGCGGATCGTCGAATGCGCGCTGAGCTTCGTACGCCGCCTGGGCACGCTCCAACCGGTTGAGCCGCCCGGCGGCGGCGACCGCGCTGTCGCGGCGCGGCTGCGGTACGCCGCCGTCACGCAGGTAGGTCACATGATTGGTGTACGCATCCTTGTCCTCGTCCCACCGGCGGGCGACCGTGGCACCGGGCGGTAGGTCTCGCACCAGGTCGATCGCGCGCCACATCACCGACCACGTCGGCTCAAGCTGGCCGGCCAGCGCCTTCTCCAGGCTCGGGAGGTCGGCGGCTTCGATGAGCCGCGCCAGGACTTCGTTGTCGAAACTCGGGTCCGTGGCCGGGCCGGCCGGCGGCCAAGTCAGCGGATCTTCGGCCGCCGCCGCGGCCTCCGGGCCGGTCAGTCCGGCGGGCGGATCGATCCAGCCGGCCAACGCGGCCAGATTCTGGTCCTCGACCGTGCTCTGCCCGGTGGCCCAGTGCATGGCGAGCAGGTCGGTCGCCGCGAGCAGCAGGCTCGATCCGGGGTGTTCGGCGCGTTCGGCGAGAAACGTCAGCCAGCGGCCCAGATCGGGTACGAGCGGATCGACCGCGTACTCGCCGTCAGTGCGGCGGAACCGGGTCGAGCGCCCGAACAGCTTCACGAAGCCGAGACCACCCCGGTTGGGCACCAGAAGCTGTGGTGCTTCGGAGTAGCGAACCCGGATCTGTTTGCCGCGGTCGGCCGCGACCGCCTCGACATCCGTGGTGAAGGCATTGAGGTACGAGACGAGGTGAACGGCGAGTTCGGCGGCGAAGGCGAAGCGCATGTCGCGGTTGCGCGGCTGGGGCACGACGAGCAGATGTGGCCGTTCCCGGTCGTCGCCGACCATCGCCGCGAGCGGCGCGTTCGCCTCGCCGGCGAGAGTCAGCGGGATGAGCACGAGCGGCCGCTCGTGTACGTGCACGTGGCGGACCGTGGTGATCGGCTGGGCGACGCCGGCACGTACCGCCTCGGCGCGAGCCAGTGACGTCAGCGTGCTCACTCGGCGCCGGCCAGGCACTCGTGGCGCAGCCGGGCGGCGGTGCGCAGCAGTTCGGCGGCCTCGGACTGATCGGCGGCCGCTGCGCGGGTGCCGTCGGCGAGCCCGAGCGCGGACGCGATGCTCTCGACACCGCCGAGGTCCTCGCGCACCGACCGGCCGAGAGCGGCGGTGTCGTCGCGCGCCTCGTCTCGGCAGAAGTACGCCATCTCGCAGGTGTCCAGGCACTCCGGCGAGTACCGCGCGGGCACGCGGTGCAGCGATTCGACGATCTCGGTGACCGGACGCTGCGGTACGCCCGCGTCGTCGAGGTCGAGGTCGAAGGTCAGGTCGACATTGGCCGCCGCCAGTACGTCGATGCGTTCCAGCCGGGACAGCTGGCGCCGGAGCACGGTCAGCTGCTTGCGCACGTCGACGAGGTCCGCGGTGGGACGGTTGGAGAAGTTCTCCGGGCAGACGAGCACGATCTCGTCGGCCACGGCGCCGGGCGGGTAACCGAGTTCGGAGAGCAGCGCGCGCAGAGCCAGCACGTACACCGCGGCCTGGGTCACCGCCGCCGCGACCTTCCCGCCGTCGGCCTGACCGTCGATGATTGCGAAGGACTTGACCTCGACGACGTGGAACCGGCCGGCGAGCTGGAAGGCGATCAGGTCCGGCTCGAGATAAGCGGCACGCCCGCCCACCTCTATCTGCAGCAGCGGGTGGTCGAAGAGTGTGCCCGCCTCCGTTCCGGAGGCCACCTCACCGAGAAGCGTACGGGTGCGGGCGTGCCGCACCGCGAGGCTTTCGTTCCCCCCGACGATCTCCAGGTCGGCGTAGGAGACCTCGGTCAACGGCAGGTCGAGCCGCTCTCGCAGGAGTCGCAGCAGCTCGGCACAGCCATTCGCCTTGACCTGCGCCTCGAACGCGTTACCGCGAGTGATCGCGAACACGGACTGCCCGACCCGGGCCGGGAACCCCGCGTGCAGCGCGAGCCGCGGTTTGTCCACACCGGCGGCATCCAGCAGGGCGCGCCGGCCGCATCCAGGATTGGCGCTGAGGGCGGCAATGGTGCGCGCGTTGTGGGCTTTCGGCGGAACGTGCCCGCGGATGCGGCTGAGTTGGGCTTCGAGATCGGTCATCGCTCGTTCCGCCGGCTTTCCTCGGATTGGGCCGCCGCCCCGCGAGTGCGCTCGGCGAGATCGAGACGCGCACCGAAGAGCTGCTCAACGTCCGAGAGTTGGTCGCGAGCACGCTCCGCGGCCGCGCGGCGGTGGGCACGATCGGCGTCGGCGTGCAGGTCGAGTTCGGCCGCGGCGGCGCGCGCGACCGTCGCCGGATTCATCTCGTCGAAGCCGTCGGCCGCGCCGGGGATGCTCGCCGCGAAGCGCCACAGCAACCGTCGCGCGGTCGGAGACGGATCAGGCAGGCGCTCGATGTATTCAGCCACGCGCACGGCCGACGTCAGGAAGCCGGCTCGTGGGGACAGCGGGCCGACGATGCGGTCGGCGATCGGCCAGGTTGAGACGGCGAGCAGCCCTCGGGCGGCGCTCAGCAGGTCGGCGGTCAGGGCGCTGCAGATGTAGTACGGCCGCGAGAACGGCGCAACGGTGAAGGAACGTTCCTCGTCACGGCGCAGGCTGGTCAGCCTGGTGCTGGAGATCTCGCCGGAGAAGAAGGCCTCTCCGACCGCGACGATGAGCTTCGGCGCCGTCGGCACGCCGAGCAGGGTGAGCGCCTGATGCACCTGCTCGCGCACCGGCAGCAACGGCTCCGGCAGGCGAGACGTCGAGGCGCGGGACGAGTCGCCCCCGTCGGCCTCGGCTTCGATGTCGGCGATCGCTTTCTCCCAGGCGTGCTCCGCCTCGCGGAGTTCGGTCCGCAAGGCTCGAGCGCGGGTGCGGTCGCCTGCCATCGCAGCCCGCCGGACCTCGGTGCGCAGGCGATCGATGCGCTGCTGCACCTTGTCTATGGACTCGACCACGATGGACACTGTACAGTGTCCCAGTCTTTTCCAGCAATATCCAGCAAAGTTCCTGGAAGAGTGGCGCCCTGGCCACAAGCGTCCGACGCCACATGGCACCCCACGCGGGAGGCTCCGATGGCACACGCCGAATCGGACACCATCGACGAACTCATTCTGGACCGTCTTGACGCTTCCAGCCTCGCCGAGTCGGCCAAGGATCTCGTCCTGGCAGCCATGGTCGGCTCCGACGAATTCGCCGCCGTGCTGGGCGGTGGTGCTCCCCCGCCCCGGCCGACCGGACCGGACGCCGGAACGGCGGCCGCCGCTGCGGGTACCTACCTCGACAGCATCGAGGTGACCGGCTTCCGCGGTATCGGCCCGACCGCCACGCTTCGGCTGGAACCGGGGCCGGGGCTGACGATCGTCACCGGGCGCAACGGATCCGGCAAGTCCAGCTTCGCCGAGGCCGCCGAGTTCGCACTGACCGGCGACAACAAGCGCTGGTCGGGACGCTCCGCGGTCTGGCAGGACGGCTGGCGGAACCTGCACCGCGGCGACGAGCCGCGCATCCACCTGCACCTCGGCGTGGAGGGCCGCCCGAACGGCGCCACCGTCGAGTGCTTCTGGACCGGCGACGGCCGGCTGAGCGACCGGACCAGTTACGTCCAGATAGCGGGCGAGCGCAGGCGACCCGTTACCGACCTCGGCTGGGATCGGGCGCTCGACCTGTACCGGCCGTTCCTCTCGTACGCTGAGCTGGGCGGCCTGCTCAGCGGCAAGCCGAGCGAGATGCATGACTCGCTGCACCGCATTCTCGGCCTGGATCGTCTCGTCGACCTGGAACGAACGCTCAAGAGTGCCCGCAAACAGGCCGACGACGGCCGGAAGCTGGCCGACGCCGCCCTTCCGGTCCTTCGCGAACTGCTCGCCGCGCAGTCCGATTCGCGAGCGCGGCAGGCGGAGGCGCTGCTCGCCGCCCGCGACGTCGATCTGGACACGGTACAGGCGCTGGCCGACGACCGAGACGACGCCGATGAGCGCGGCATGCCGCAACTGCGCCAGATCGAAGGAATGGAGCTGCCCCCGCTCGACGCCGTCACTGATCACATCGACCGGTTGCGCGCCGCGCTCGCCGCCATGGACGCCATGGCCGGTACCGATGCCGCCACGGCACGGTCGGTCGCGGGGCTCCTGCGGGAGGCCCTGGCCCATCAGGCGCAGCACCCGGGCGAGGTATGCCCGGTCTGCGGCGGCCGTGCTCTCGACGCGGCGTGGGTGGCCAAGACCCGTGTCGAACTCGATCGGCTGACCCGCGAGGCCGCCGCTCTGGACGACGCGTTCCGTCAGATCGACGAGACCCGCCGCGCTCTCCGCGCGCTGGTCCCCGCGGCACCGGCTGCCCTCGCCCACGACCTGTCCGAACACGGCGTGCACACCGCGGACGCCGGCGCTCGCTGGCGGACGTGGGACGAGTTGCTCACCGGTGACGACCGCGAGCTCGCGGCTCGCGCGCGCGTGACCTACCAGGCGCTCATCGAGGCGTACACGCCTGTTCGTGAGACCGCGCAGCAGGCCCTGGTCCAGCGGCGCCAAGCATGGCAGCCCATCGCGCTCCAGCTACGAGACTGGGTACGCACGGCTCGTCAATCCCGCCGCGCTCGAGCCGCCTACACCGACCTGCGGGCCGCCGTCACGTGGCTGCAGCAGGTCTCCGACGACATCCGCAACGCCCAGCTCGCGCCGGTCGCGGATGCCGCGACCGGCATCTGGAAGACGCTGCGCCAGGACAGCAACGTCGAGCTCGACGCCATCCGGCTCGCGGGCACCGGCACCAGCCGCCGCGTCGACCTGGACGTCAACGTCGACGGCATCCCGAGCGCGGCGCTCGGGGTCATGAGCCAGGGCGAGTTGCACTCTCTCGCGCTCGCCCTGTTCCTTCCCCGGGCCACCATGGCGCAGAGCCCATTCCGGTTCCTGGTCATCGACGACCCGGTCCAGTCGATGGACCCGGTCAAGGTGTACGGGCTGGCCACCGTCCTCGCCGACGTCGCCAAGCAGCGGCAGGTCATCGTCTTCACCCACGATGACCGGCTGCCCGCCGCGGTGCGCCAGCTGCAGATTCCGGCCCACATCGTGCTGGTCAACCGGCGTACCGGCTCTCACGTCGGCATCGCCCACGACCCGAAGGGCGATCCGGCCCGCCGGTACTTGAGTGACGCCCGCGCGGTAACCCATGACGGCGACATGTCGCCGCAGGTCAAGGGCGTGATCGTCGCCGGGCTGGTTCGCGATGCGCTGGAGAGCGCCTGCCACGAAGCGATCCGGAGGCGTGACTTCCGGGGCGGAGTACCGATAGCCGAAACCGAGGCGAAGCTCGAAGGGGCACGACGAGTACGAGACCTGTTCGCGATCCTGGTCGCCGGTAGCGCATCGGCGGACGTGGACGACGATACGTTGCGCCGGCGCGTGCACCCCGCCGTTCCTCGCGTACTGAAGGTCGCCAACCAGGGCGCGCACGGTCAGGCCGCTCGTGACCTGCGTGATCCCCGTGACCTCATCGGCGATGCACAGCGCGTCACGGAAGCCTTGGAGCGGCTATGACACCGAACGAGATACTCCAGGTCGCGTCGACCTTGCTGAACGAGCCGCCGGCCAGCATGCGCAACTGCTGGCAGCGCGCCTGTGCCACGCTGACCAGGGCAGCGCTGGAGCAGCAGCTCATCGCGTACTGGACTCTGGTGTCCCCGTCCATTGCCCAATCACCGATGCGCCACCAGCTGATCGCGCTGCCGATCTATGCGGACAAGAGCATCGCCGCCACCGCGCGATCGGCGTGGTACGGACTCTCGCGCGCCGTACATCACCACACCTACGAGCTGCCACCCACGGTCGCCGAGTTGCGAAGCTGGCACAGCGAGGTGTCTGCCCTGCTCGCGCCGCTGTCCGCCGGCCGCGGCCTCCAGGCACGGCGTTGAGCGATCGTCAGACCCGGACAGGTCGGCGGGCCCAGTCAGTTCGTCAAACCCGGACGGTTCGGCGGGCCCAGTCAGTTCGGCGGGCCCGGACAGTTCGTCAGACCCGGACAGGGAGTGCACGTAACGAAGTATCAAGCCGCAGACGAGGTTTCTCAGCAGCCGTCCCGCCGACCGGAGCGAGTTTCGCCTCAGCCTTGCTGACCTCGAGTCCCTCTGCTGACCTCGAGTGCTTTGCTGACCTCGAGTCCCTCTGCTGACCTCGAGTGCTTTGCTGACCGAGAGTCCAAGGTGGGTCCGCTCCCGGCTTCTGCCCGGCAGTATCGCCCATGATGGGGGAAACAGCGGCGGGCCATGGCCTGACAGCAGGCCCGATGGAAAGTCGAGACGGTCAGCCTCACGGCGGATCTGGCGGTACACGTGCGAGGCCGGGCAGAGCGCCGACCATCCGTCGTGACGGTAAACCCGGGCCGGGCGCAAACCCGAACTGACAAAGTCATCGTTCGCCGCTGCTTTTACAAATCCTGGCCGCCAAGGATCAACCCGGCCGGATTTTGTCGTACGCATGTGCGATCGTCGATGTATGGAAGAGGTGCTCGCACAGCTCGCGGCCGGCGCGGCCGAGATCAGTGAGCGTGCCCTCTTCGCGTTGACCGATGAGCAATTGTGCGCCGGTCTGGCTCGGATTACGGCGATCGTGGCAACGCTCGACGGGGTCCGGGCCGGGATCATCCGCGAAGCGGCCGGTCGCGCCGTCCCGGCTGCGGCCGGCTTCACCTCGGCAAATGTCTGGCTGCGCGAGACCCAGAAGTTGTCGCCCGCCACCGCGAAGGCGCTGACCGAATTGGGCGGCACGCTGGATACACGGCCGGCGCTCGCCAATGCGGTCGCATCGGGGCAGGTCTCCACCGACCAAGCCCGGGTCGTGGGCAAGGCTGTCGCGGCCCTAACGGACGACGCTGTGGACGCCTCGGCGGTCGACGCCGCGGAAGCGGCTCTGCTCGACCATGCACGGGTGCTCGGTCCGGCCGCGCTGTCGGTCGCGGGTGAGCGGATCCTGACGCATGTCGCGCCGGACATCGCCGAGGACGTCTTGCGGCGCCGCCTCGAGCGAGCCGAGCGGCAAGCCCGCATTGATCGTGGTCTGACCCTTGCGGTTGAACGCGACCTGCAACGCACCCGGATCAGTGGCTACCTGACCGCAGAAGGTGCCGCGATCGTCGGCGCCGCCCTGGAGCCAATGTCGAAGCCGCGAGCCGCCGTAGGCGGAGCTCACGACGAGCGCACAGCTGCGCAACGTAGAGCGGATGCCTTGGTCGAGATCTGCCGCGCCGAACCAGGCCCGGGCGAAGCGGCCCCTCTGGCACCGACGCCATCCGGCCTGGCCCCAACCACGCGGGCAAGCGCCAGCACCGGGATGAGCCGGCCACGGCTGACGGTGACGGTCAACTACGACGTCCTAGCCCAGAAGCTCTCCTACGGGCTGCTCGACGCCGGACAGATGCTGACCCCACGGTCAATTCGCCGGCTGGCCTGCGACGCCACCCTCATCCCGGCCGTACTCGACACCGCCGGGCAGGTTCTTGACCTCGGCCGTGCCGCCCGCACATGGACCGGACCGGCCCGTCACGCCATCATCGTCCGAGACGGCGGCTGCGTGTTCCCCGGTTGTGACCGTCCCGCGGCGTGGTGCGACGTGCACCACTGCACGTACTACCGCGAGGGCGGCCGCACCGACCGCGACAACGGTGCCCTGGTCTGCGGATACCACCATGACCTCATCCATCACGCCGGATGGCAGGTGCGAGTCGCCTCGGACGGGCTTCCCGAGGTCATTCCGCCCGCGTACGTGGACCCGGACCGGCGGCCGCTCCGAAATCACTATCACCGAAGACCGTGAGGCCGCACGCAACGGCGGCGCCGCAGATTGGCGGTGACCCCGCGGCGATCCTGCATGTCCCGCTGGGGGCTGCCCGGCACTCACTTCTCCACCCGCACCCGATGCCGACCGCAGCCCGCGGCGATCCTGCATGTCCCGCTGGGGGCTGCCCGGCACTCACTTCTCCACCCGCACCCGATGCCGACCGCAGCCCGCGCCGCCGACCGCACCCGATGCCGACTGAGCTCGCGGGACCCGCCCGCTACGGGCTCGGGGAAGACCGGGCCGGGTGGATCACGCTTCGACAGGTCCCACGAGCCGTCACGCGCCCGCAAAGCCGTGCTGTCGCCACGCCTCGTAGGCGGCGATCGCGGCCGCGTTGGACAGGTTCAGTGACCGGCATTCCGGCAGCATCGGCAGCAGCACCTGGGCCGTGATTCGTGGGTCGCTCAGCACATGAGGAGGCAACCCGGTCCGCTCCGGCCCGAACAGGAGCACGTCCCCGTATTCGTAGGCGACATCGGAGTAGCGAGTACTGGCGCGCGCAGTGAACGCGTACACCCGAGCGGCCCGGACCGACGACCAGAAGTCTGCGAGTCGCTCATGCACGGTGACGGATGCCAGGTCCCGGTAGTCGAGGCCCGCTCGGCGGAGCTTCGCGTCGGAAAGATCGAAGCCCAGGGGCCCGATCAGGTGCAACTCGGCGCCGGTCGCCGCAACCAGCCGCATCGCATTGCCGGTGTTGGGGGCGATCTGCGGCTGCAGGAACGCGATCCGGAACATCGGCCCAGGCTAGTCCGAGAGGGCGACAACACCGAGCGGACGACAACACCGAGCGGACGACAAGCCCGGTCACGGCGCCGACGATCAGCCCAGGGCCTTAGCCTTACCCTGCTGGAACTCCGCTTCGCTGATGACCCCTTTGTCGCGGAGTTCGGCCAGCCGGGCCAGTTCGGCGGAGACGCCACCACCGGCGCCCCCGCCCGTGCCGCCGCCGCCAGCGACCACGTTCTGCACGTACCGCCGCATCGAGGCGTCCTGTGCCTGGGCCCGCTGCTCGGCACGCTCGTGCATCGAGCGCCCCCGAGCGATCAGGTAGACGAGCACACCGACGTACGGCAGGATCACGACGAAGATCGTCCACAAGGCTTTCGCCCACCCGGACAGATCAGAGCTGCGGAAGATGTCTCCGAAGATGATGATGAGCAGCCAGATCCAGATGATGAAGAAGAAGAACTCGAGCATCGACAGGAATACCTGCCCAGACCCGAACTGCGCGGCATACGTCACGATCGGCTCCACATCAGTCGGAGAGCATGGCGGCTCTCACCCGGTCGGCGGCCCCGGTTTTCGGACTTTCTAGACAGAACCGGCCTTAAGGTCCAGCCCTACTCGCAGATTACCCGCATATCGCCATAACCAGGCGATTTGCCCCGCTTAGCTCGCCAATCGAGGTCGGCAGGGTACGAAACACCGCCTCAACATCCAGCCGGAAACCCCGTTGGCGAAACAGACCCGGAGCCGACACCCTGCCGAGTCATGCCACGCGGGCGGGCGCCATGTCAACGGATGGGCCAGGCCACCCCTGCGTTCGGGAGATCGTCACAGGTGGCGATCGGTCGTGCGTGGCGATCGGTCGTGCGTGGCGGTCGGTCATGCATGGCGGTCGGTCACGGGTAGAGGGCGGTCATAGGCAAGGCACATCCTGCGGACAGCCAAAGAGCCAAGCTGTCAAACGAGTCATCCCCTCGAAGCTGGGCCATCCTGCCAACGACCATCAGGCCGTGCGCAACGACTCACCGAGCTTTGTCGAGGGCGGGCTCAGGCGCGGGTGCTCGCTGAGATCGGGTGGTCGCTGAGATGAGGGTGCTCGCTGAAATCATGCGGGCGGGTGACGATGTCGTCAGCGGGTCGTCGTGGACTGGACCGGCACCGCCCTCTGGGCACCCTCGCGGGGCATACCCAAGCTGGCCAACCACGCGTCGGCGATTACGCGGCTTGCCGGTAAACGGTGTTGCCGTCCATCCAAACCTCCGCCACCGCGTCCCGCATCGCCTGGCCGCCCTTGGGAATCAGGTCGAGCACCTCGCCAGTGAACATCGTGATGTCCGCGTGCTTGCCGACCTCGATCGTCCCGAGATGATCGTCAACTCCGCAGAGCGCAGCTGCCGACCCGGTCGCCGCATACAGCGCGGCCAGCGGCGTCATCCCGCACTCGACCATCAGCCGCAGCTCTTCCAGGTTGTTGCCGTGCGGACCGACGCCGGAGTCGGTACCCATGGCGATCTTCACGCCAGCAGCCGCCGCCCGGGTGACGGCGTCGGTGTGTGACTCGATCACCATCTGTGCCTTCTCCACCGATGACGGCGGCAATCCCCCGCCGGCCTCGGCGATCTCGATCACCATGCGAGGCGCCACCAGCGTCGGCACCAGCCACGCGCCGTGCTCCAGCATCAGTTCGATGCCTTCGTCGTCGAGGAAGATGCCGTGCTCGATGGAACGGACCCCGTTGCGTACCGCCGCTTTGATCCCCTCCGCGCCCTGCGCGTGCGACATCACATGCAACCCGGCGGCGCTGGCTTCGGCGACCATCATGGCGATCTCGTCATCGCGGAAGTGCCCGTGCCGCGGGTCGTCGCGCGGCGACAGCACGCCGCCGGACGTCATGATCTTTATGACATCGGCACCGGCCCGGATCACCTCGCGCATCTTCCTGCGCACTTCTTCAGGCCCATCGACCACGCCGGACGGCGCGCCCGGATGTACGACATTCAGGTTGGCGCCGCAGATCAGGTGACCGTCTCCATGCCCGCCGGTCTGCGACAACGCCGTGATCGAGATCTGCATGCGCGGTCCCAGGATGAGGCCGCGGCGGGCCGCCTCGGCGGTACCAAGGTCGGTCCCGCCCGCGTCGCGCACCGACGTGATGCCGCACTCGATGGTCGCTCGCATGTTGTCGATCGCCTCGTAGAACGGCAGCGAGAACGGGGTGTTCAGGATCCGGATCCAGTCGACGCCGGACATCATGAAGTGGGTGTGGCAGTCGAACAGGCCGGGCGTAAGAGTGGTCCCGGTAGCGTCGATCACCTCATCGCCGTCGAGCCCGGTCCCGACGGCCGCGATGCGGCCGTCTTCAACCACAACATCGGCCCGGTACGGCGCCGAGCCAGTTCCGTCGAACACCTGGCCGCCGGAGATCACGGTACGCGTCATGGTCCGAACCCTAGTGATCCGTAAGCGGCTCGGCCACCCGATCGGTCCCCTTACCTGGTTGCCGGATGGCGCGCTTGCCTGAGCCGGATGGCGCGCTTGCCTGAGCCGGATGGCGCGCGGCGCGCTTGCCTGAGCCGGATGGCGCGCTTGCCTGAGCCGGATGGCGCGCTTGCCTGAGCCGGAGAGGGCTGCGGGGCCTGGACGAGTGAACAGGCCGGCGTGCGCGACGGAAATCCGGCCGCGCGCAGTGCGGCTTACTGGGCGCTCAGCCCGTCAGCCCCCGATGACGAACGCACCGTGATCAGCCCAGGCGGCGAGCGACCAGCACCGCGTCCCGGATCGTCACGCTGCGCCCGTCCGGATCGGTCACCGATCGCGGCCGAGTCTCCGTGGTGATCGCCCATTCCGCCGGGTCCAGGTCGGCGGCGACCTGCTCAGCGGTGAACATCCGATCTGGGAAATGCATCCGGTGCGCCGTGGTGTACATGTCGTTCGGATGGTGGCCAACGATTAGCAGCAGCCCGCCCGGTGCGACGGCGGCGGCGAGCGCGGCGAACAGGTCTCGCCGTTCTTCCGGCGGCAACTGCATGAATTGTGCCGTGACCAGGTCGTACGACCCCGCTTCGGGCGGGTCGGCACGCAGATCGGCATGCCGGAACTCGATCGCCTCGCCGACCCCGGCGTCGGCGGCGTGCGCGGCAGCCCGGTCCAGTGCGGTGGTTGCGATGTCCACGGCGGTGACCTGCCAACCTCGCTTCGCCAGCCACACCGCGTCGGCACCTTCGCCGCAGCCGACGTCGAGGGCCCGCCCCGGGCGCGCGCCGGATGCCTCGGCGACCAGTTGCGGATTCGGGTTGCCGCTCCAGACCGCTTCCCGCGCCTGATAACGCTCCTCCCAGGCCGCCTCGGTGAACAGCGCTTCGCGCTGCGCGCGATAGGTCGCGAGGGCCAGGTCGGTGTCCTCGGCGACCAGGTCGTGATTGAGGGCGGTGGCCACGGCCAGCCCGGACGCGGCCGAGCCGATCACCTGTGCGCGCACATCGCCGGCGTTGCCGGCCACCCAGACACCGGGTACCGCGGTCGCGCCGCTCGGATCCGCGGGGATCTGCGTGCCGATCACGTGCCCGGTCTGCTCGACGTCCAGCGGCTTCAAGCCGAGCGAGGCGAGCAGATCACCACGCGCGATCATCCGGGGTGCGACCACCAGCGCGTCCAACGGGACAAGTTCGCCGTCGGACAGACGTACACCGGTGATGGTGTCCGCGTCCGCCTCCAACCGCTCGACCCGCCCGGTGACCACCGGGATCGCGCGTGCGGCGAGACGTTCGGACACCGCCGGGTCCGGCGCCGGCTGCTCATGCAGAAACAGGATCGTGTCGGGCGACCACTGCCGCCACAGCAGCGCCTGCTCGGCCGCTAGCGGTCCGGTCGCGAGGACGCCAATGCGCCGGTCGCGGACCTCGAACCCATGACAGTACGGGCAATGCAGCACACCGCGTCCCCACTGCTCGGCGACCCCGGGCACGTTGGGCAACTCGTCGGTCAGGCCGGTGGCGACCAGTACCCGGCGGGCGGTGAACCCGCGGCCATCGGCCAGGCGCAGCAGAACTCCCCGGTCGATCGAGATGTCCTCGACGGTGCCGTCCATCACCGATCCGCCATAACCGGCAAGCGTGGTAACGGCCTTGGCGCGGAGATCCGCGGGCGTGATCGACTCGTTGCCGAGGAAGTTATGCATGTGACTGGCGGTGGCGTTGCGCGGCGAGCCGTTGTCGATCACCATCACCGACCGCCCGGCCCGCGCCAGCCCGATGGCGGCGCTCATCCCAGCAGGGCCGCCACCGATCACGACCACGTCGTGAATCTCTATGTCGTGAATTTCTTTGTCGGGGACCCCCACGTCACCTGCCTGCACCTCATCCGGCGCGCGGGCCGACTGGTCACCGGGTCCGCTCGGAGCCTCACCGCGAGGGCGGCGCTCGCTGTGCGGCCCATGAGGAACCTCGCCGTGAGACCCGTGATGGACCCCGTGATGGACTCCGTGATGGACCCGGCCGTGGGCCTCGCCGCTGTTGCCGTCTAATTCGTTCATCTCACCCATCCTCCGCTCACCGCTGGCAAATCAGCGCCTCTTGGCCCGGATCCGCAGATCGGGTGCGCGGTCCCGGCACGGTCCCCCCGGCACCGCTGGCCGGCACCGCCAGTCAACCCGGGGTCACCGCCCCGCACCGCTGGCCCGGCACCACTGGCCCGGCACCGCTCGCCCGGCACTGCCTTTCCGGGGCTGCCGATCCGATGCCGCCGACCAGCGCCGCCGATCGGCTCCGCTGATGCCGGATCGGCCCCGCAGATCAGGTACCGCTGCACCTGGCGCCACCGATCCAGCGTGCGGCGACGTTGGACATACGGCAACTATTCTTGCCGTTATGGCAAAGGACGCAGCGATACTGGCCGCGGTCGGAACGCGCTTGCGCGAGCTTCGCACCCGGCGGGGCATCACGCTCGCTCAACTCGCCGCCGACACCGGGATATCGGTCAGCACGTTGTCACGCCTCGAATCCGGTGGCCGCAAGCCCACGCTTGAGCTGCTGCTGCCGCTGGCCCGGGCGCACCAGGTGCCGCTGGATGAGCTGGTCGCGCCGCCGACCGAGGACCCGCGGGTACGGCCACGGGCCTTCGTCCGGAAGGGGATCACGTTCCTGCCGCTCACCCGGCGGCCCGGCGGGCTGCAGGCGTTCAAGCAGATCTTCCCGCCGCACACGCCGGCCGGTGAGCCGGAGCCGGCCAGTCACGACGGCTACGAGTGGCTGTACGTTCTGTCCGGCCGGCTCCGGTTGCTGCTCGGCGAGCACGACCTGGCGCTGCGGTCGGGCGAGGTGGCCGAGTTCGACACTCGGGTGCCGCACGCCTTCATCAACCCGTACGGCACGCCCACCGAGGTATTGACCCTCTTCGGGCCGCAGGGCGAACGGATACACGTCCGCGCCCGGCCGACTCGCTAGGCACGCCCGGCCGACTACGCCCGCCGGGCGCGGTCAGGCAGCCTCGCCACCGTGAGTGCGCAGCCACGTTCGCAGCGCTTGGACCGCGCCGGGTTGGAGCGGAGCGGGAACCGTCACGTAGTAAGACTCCTTGCCCCATCTCCCGGCGGGAAACCGGGTATTGATCTGCTCGTCCAGGTCGGCCGTCCGGTCCTCGGTGACCAGGCCACCTTCCACCAGATACCCGCGGTTGATGGTGAGCTGACCGTCAACCTGCAGGACGAACACCGACGTGACTCCCCCGCCGGTCTTATAGGGATTACGAATGTCCAAGGAAACGCCGACCTTGTTGAACCGGACGGACGAATCCGGCTGCTCCTCCCATTCGCGCAACACCGTCCCGGCCGCCGGGCGGACCGTCTCGTCACAGGCGGCCAGGAAGTCCGCCGAACTCGCAAACCGGCCGGCGGCCGCGGCCGCGACCGCTGAGCGCCACGCGTTCGGCTGGGACAGCGTGGTGAAGCGCGGGATGAAGGCATCATCAACGCGCTCAACCGACAACGCGACCAGGAACACCGCGATTCCATGCTCATCGCCCATGCTCTCCTGGCACCGATTCAGGTAGTCGGCCACGGCGACGAACTCGTCGCGGTGATGCTCGGCGACGACCACCAACGCGCGGGCATCATGACCCACCGCGTACGCGAGCCCGCGCGTCAGGTGGTCGTGATCGACCGCGCTGTACTGGTTCTCGATCGCCACCCGGCGCCCGTCGACCGTCTCAGCCAGGATGTCGAGGCTGCGGCCCAGCCCCGGCAACTGCGCCTCAATCTCGACCAGCCGCAACTCTCCGAGTCCCAGATCGTCGAGAAATTCCAGATGCTGACCCAGCCACGGGGTGAAGTGAGTGGGTTCCAGCGGCCACACTTCACGTACGGCCGCTCGGGTGGGCCTCACAATGCGTGGCGACACAATGCCTGGCGAAACAATGCCTGGCGAAACAGTGCCTGGCGACTCGGTTGCGGTCTCGGTCACCGCCTCACGATATGGCGGGCCCGGCGAGTGATGGAACCCCCTCTATGCGACGACCTCTATGCGACGACGCCGGTTATCCGAGTAAGCCGGTTATCCGACTAACCGGTTATCCAACTAAACCGGCTGTGCGGCGACACCGGCTATGCGACGACACCGGCTTGCGCCAGCGCGGTACGCAAGCCCTCCTGGGTCAGCGCCCCGATGTGCCGGTACACGATCGCGCCGGACGGGCCAACCACCACCGTGTACGGGACCCCGACGGCGCCGACGGCGAGTGCGAACCGGGCCGCCGAGTCGAACACTTGAGGGAACGTGACGCCGTTTGCCGCCAGGAACCTCAGCGCGGCGTCGCGTTCGTCGCGGGTGTCGACTCCGATGAAGTCGACCTGCTCGCCATATGACCGGTACGCCTTCTCAAGCATCGGCATCTCCTGGCGGCACGGGCCACACCACGATGCCCAGACGTTGACCACACGGGGCCGCCCCGATCCGCTTCCAACCGCGACGGTGGTGCTCGGATCGCCCAGGCACGGCAGGCGAACCTGCCGGACGCCGTCGAGCGGGCCGGCGGCCGGAGGCGGGCACGCAACCGAATCCGTAGCCGCGGGCGATGATTCCGCAGCCGCGGGCGATGACGTAGCGTGCGTCGGCTCGGACGGCTCTGACGTAGCCGATAGCGACGCCGCGGAAGCAGCCTGCGAGCCGCCCCGGGTCGCCGGCGAAGCGGCCGCCGCCGACCCGCCACAGGCCAGAACCAGGGTCAGGACGACAAAGAATCGACGACCGGCAATCGCGTCGGACCGTTCGGCCATACCTCACCTCCACCTGAGCTTCGACCTAGCTTGAGCTGTGAGTTTGTTGTTAACATGGGGAAACTTTTTTGAGAGCAAGTCGCAAATTCTATTGACCGCAAGCCGACAGTGTGAGAGAAGCCGTGACCGGCAGTCGAGTCCTCGCGATTGATGACGAGAACCGTGTTCTCGCCTTCGTGTCGCGCGCGCTCCGGCATGAGGGGCTTGACGTCACCACCGCGTCGACCGGCGAGGACGGGTTCCGCCTGGCGGTGGCGGGCTCCTATCACGTAGTCATCCTGGACTTGCTGATGCCGGGGAGCGACGGCTTCTCGGTGCTGCGGCGGATCCTGTCGCGGCGGCCCGACCAGTCGGTAATCGTGCTGTCCTGCCTGACCGACACCCGCTCCAAGGTTCGCTGCTTCGAACTGGGTGCCGACGACTACGTGGCCAAACCGTTCGCCCTGGACGAGTTGCTGGCCCGGGTCAAGGCACGGATGCGCTCGCGCACTCCGGCACGACCGCAGACGCTGGTCACCCGCGATCTCACTCTCGATCCGGTACGCCAGGAGGCCGACGCCGGCCACGGCATGGTACCGCTGACCCGCCGCGAGTCGATGCTGCTCGCCGAGCTGATGCACAACGCCGGCCGGGCGGTGTCCAAGGAGCGGCTGCTGTCGGTGGTGTGGGGATACAGCTTCAGCTCGGAGTCCAACGTCGTCGACGTGTATGTCCGACGGCTTCGGGCCAAGCTCGATCCGGACGTGATCGCGACCGTACGCGGCAGGGGCTACGGAGTTGACCTTGATTGATGATGCTTCCGGCTGGCTGCGCCGGTATTGGGCCGAAGTTGTGTGGGCGGCGTTCGTCGCCGTCAACACGGTGGGCATCCTGACGTTCCGGGACTGGGCGACGGTGCCGTTCCACTTCATCTGGATCGGCCTGTCTCTCATGTACGGCTGGCGGGTCTGGTCAATGAACGCCACGTTCTGGTCACTCGCCACGGTGATCGTGCTGACCGGAGGCGCGCTGCTCGACGACGTCGTGCTGGGCCACCAGGCGGCCGACGAGCTGACCGAGATCCCGCTCATGTCCGCCGTGTTCATCGTGATGGTGTGGTACGTGCGGCGGGCGGTGCGCACCCAGGAGATGTTCCGGCGCGTATCGGAGCACAATCTGGAACTGGTGCGGCGACAGCGCCAGCTGGTCCAGGACGCGTCGCACGTGCTGCGAACCCCGCTGACCATCGCGCTCGGCCACGCCGAGCTGGTCCGGCGGACCACCTCTGACCCGGAACACGCCGTCGATCTCGACGTCGTCATCGAGGAACTGCACCACCTCAAGCACGTGTCCGACCGGCTGCTCACGCTTGCCGCGATGGACCAGCCGGATTTCCTGCATCCGATTCGATCCCGGCTGGACGACCTGGTGATCCAGGTGTGGTCACGCTGGTCGACGACACATCCCAACGTGGTGCTCGGCCCGCTGGTGTCGAAGGTTGTGCCGCATGATGAGGAGCAGCTCCGCGACGCGCTCGACGAGCTGATCACGAACGCCGTGCACCACACCCCGCCCGGCACGATCATCACGATCGGGATGGCAGCGGCCGGCGGCGACGTGCAGGTCAGCGTGGCCGACTGCGGCCCCGGTGTGGCGCCAGACCTGCGCGACCGGATCTTCGACCGGTTCGCGCACCGCGACTCCGGGGGTGACCGCCGCGGTTTGGGTCTGGGCCTGGCCTTCGTCCGGGCGATCGCCGACGCGCATGACGGCAACGTGACGCTGTCGGACACGCCCGGCGGCGGCAGCACGTTCACGCTCTGGCTGCCCGGGATATCGGCGGCGCCCGAACCGGCACCCGAACCGGCACCCGAACCGGCACCCGCCGGCGGCGGCGAGACCGGCGGTGGCGCCGCGCGGCCGGACGGCGAGACCGTCACCGAGGCGCCGGCCGGTTTGGCCACCACCTCCGGCACCTGATCAGCCCTGGGGGCCGGCCTCACTCTCATCTGGCTACGTGCCGGGCGGCCGCGGCATTTCCTGCGGCTCATCGAATCCGGAGTACCGATCGTCCATGAAGTGGTTCGGCGCCCACATCTGCGACCTCAACACCCGGTGGCCGGCGGTGTCCAGCCACAGCGTGAACCAGACCGGCTCCGGGTCGGCGCCGTGCCCGCCGAAGAACGACACCTTGGTGACCTGTACGCCGTCGAGCCGATCGCTGCCCAGCACCGTGGCATCGGCCGCCGGCTGGAACGCCTTCCAGGCCAGGTACGGCACCGGTACCGGCTGGGTCTGCACCGGAGCGCTCCACGGAGCCGACGGGGAACTGCGCTTGTACAACGAGGTGCCCAGCCAGAGCGAGTCGCGGGGCGTACCGGACAGCCACATCCGCAGCCACATCTGGTGCGGCACGCTGAACCGGTACACGCTGTGAATCCCGGAGAACTGCTCATCGACCAGGTACGACTGCAGGTTGTTCATCCACGTGGTGGCCTGACTCACCAGATCGGTACCGTCCGGAGCCGGCAGCGCGGCGGGCAGCGTGAAGCTCGCGGTGCCGCCGTGCGGCCCAGCGATCGCAATGGCCACGGTTTCGCCGGCGGACAGGTCGGCGCTACCGGACCAGCATGACGTGCCGCACGCGGTCAGCGGCGAGCTGACTCCGCCGGCGGTCACGCCGGTGGCTTGCGCGGTAGCCGGTGCCACGTACGCGTACAGCTGATCGTGCCCGGCCTTGTTACCGCGCACGGTGAGAACCACCAATGTGTCGCCGGCCCGGCCGGCGATGGTCAGGTCCCCGGCGCGCGGGAACATGACGGCGGCCTGCGGGCTGGTCCGGCTCGGGCTGTTCTCCTCGGCGGCCTCGCGCGCTTCCTTCGGCACCACCGGGAACGCGGTGAGCATGGTCGCGGTGAGCACCACGATGACGGCGAGGATCGCTTCGGCACGCACCATCGGCCGCCGCCGCAGCGCCAGAACGGAAAGGCCGATCATGCCGGTGATCAGGGCGGACTTGACCAGCAGCGTTCGCCCGTACGCGGTGGAGACCAGGCCGTCCCAGTAGCCGACGAGTTCGGTGGCCTGTAGCACGCCCATCACCATGGACACCGCGAACGCCCACGGAGCCACCTTGGCGAACCGCGCCAGCAGGGTACGCCCGGACGCCGCCCAGTCACCGGCGACGCGCTGCCACGCGAGCGCCATGATCCCGCCGGCCCAGATACCGGTACCCCCGACGTGCAGCGCGTTGGCGGTGATGCCGAGCCAGGCCGGCTCGACGTTGGCACCATGACCGGCGGCGGCCAGCCCGATGACGACGCCGCCGGTCAGCATCGCCGACAGCCGCTTGCGCTGCCAGGCCACGCCGAGCAGGCCGGCCGAACAGATCAGCGCGACCAGCCGGGCCAAGCCGGTGGCACCGATGCCCAGGTACTCGGCGACCGCCGCCAGTGATGGATGCTCGGTCGCCAGGTTCGCTTCGGCCACGATCACGACGGCGACGCTGGCCAGCAGGGCTCCGGCGACGGGTACGGCGGATTCGCGTACCGGCACCCGGGGCCCGAGCCGCCGCAGCACCACCAGACCGCACGCGAGCAGCAGGCAGGCGTACTCGATGCCGCGCAGCAGGGCGACCACGACATCACCGCGACTCGCGCCGTGCACGCCCGTGCCAACCTCGTCGCCGACGGCGACGGCGACGCCGAACTGGAACTCACCGGTGATGGTGTGGCCGTCGACCTGGCTCACCGTGGTCCAGGTGACGTGGTAGATGCCGGGCACCGTGACCGGCAACGGTACCCGCATCTGCTCCCCCGCGACGGTCGCGGTGAACCTGCGGCCGGTCGGATCGACCACCGCGGCGTGCGACAGCTTGGGTGACAGCGGCTCGTCGAAGTCCAGCACCACCGCGTCGGGCGCCGCACCGACCGTCGAACCCGCCTCCGGGCTGGACGACACCAGCACGGCGTGTGCCTGTGCGGTGCCCGGGGTGGCCAGCAGGACGGCGATCACCACCACCAGGCCGAGCAGGGTCAGCGCGGCCACCGACCGCACCCTCGCGGCCGCGGTCCGGGTCGTCACCGCCCCCGGATCGACCATGTCAGTGCATCAGGATCGCGGCGATGACCAGGCCCGCGAGGACCACGATCACGGTGATGAACACGGTTGCGTGGTACTGCGCCCGGCTCGGCTCCGGCAAGCCGGCCGGATTGCAGTTGCGGCATGTCGAGCGGCCCCACGCGGTCGGTCCGCCACAGCGAATGCACTCGTCGTGCGCTTGCGCCATCGTCACAATCGCCTCCTGGGCACCTAAGCCGATCAGGTCGCGTGGTCGGCTTGATTGTCGGTACGGTCGCCGGCCGGCTCGCCAGCGTGCGCAGCCTCGGCCTGGCGCGGCACCGCGGCCGGCTCGGCCTCGTCCACGACGGCGGCCGGCCGATCCGCCGCGGCCTCGGCGGCGGCGTGGCCTGCTGTGTCACCGTGCTCCGCCGCATCACCGTGGCTGCCAAAGTGGTGATGCCACTGGTGATGCACATCGACGACCCAGCCGATCGCGGCCGCCACGAACAGCGCGCCGCCGGCCACCAGCACCCAGCGGTTGCCGACCAGCCCGACCACGATTCCGACCGCCGAGATCGCGAACACCAGCGGCCAGATGGTCGGCCCGACATGCGGCTCGTCCACCTCGTCCATCTGCGCCGGCCGCGGTGGGACGTCCGGTTCGGCGGCTGGCTGCGCGGCCTCCTGAGCTGAGCGGCGAACGACCGAGGAGCCCCACCCGCCAATGAGCAGCGCGCCGAGCGCGACCGTGATGGACAGCACCACGCCTTCGTACTCGCGAGCGTGCCAGAAGTAGATGATCAGTGACACCAGTAGGAACGCGCTAAGGGCCAGGAACAGCCGGGAGAATAACCTCATCGAGCAGCACCTCCACACCTCGTCGAGCGGGCCGGGACTCCAGCCGGCCACAAGTCGCGCGGGCCGGCGGCCCGGCCGGACCGCGACCCATCGGATCGGCAGCCCGGCCGGGCCGCGTGGCTAGCCGGCGGCGGCCACATAAAGCAGCAGGTAGATGACGACGCCGAGAACCACCACGAAGTACCAGTAGAGGCTCGCGGCCTGCAGCGGCTCGCGCTGCAGCGCCAGCTCACCGGCCCGGGCGCGGGCGATAACCAGCATGAGCAGCACGATGCCGCCGGCCGCGTGGGCGATGGCCAAGGCCGTGATGGTGTAGAACAGCGACTCGTAGATGCCCTGCCCGACGCCGAAGTTCGTGTCCGGGAGGCTGATCATGACCAGGGCCACGAACGCGACCGCCGACACCAGGGTGGCCCACAGCCAAGGAAGACTCCGGCTCGGGAAGTCATCACGGCGCGCGGCACGCTGCGCCAGCGCCATGGCGACACCACCGGCGAGCAGGACCACGGTCGAGATGGTCGGCAGTCCTAGCGCCGGGTCGGGCACTTCGGACGGCGGCCACACCTTGGCGGTGGTGTAGGCGCTGGCGTAGATGCCGAAGAACGCTCCGAAGAAGACCGCCTCGGACGCGATGAACAGCGCCATCGCCATCACGGCGCTGCTGGCCGCGCGTACCGCGTGCCGGTCGATCAGTTCGGCCGTTGGCTGCGTGGTGGTCATCCGGTCACCTCCAGATCACGAGCGGCGGCCAGGCGCTGGTCACGGACCGGGCGCTCGGACGTGATGGGCGGCAGCGCATCGAAGTTGTGCGGAGGCGGCGGCGATGACGTCGCCCACTCGAGCGTGTTGCCTTCCCAGGGATCGCCGGTCGCGGTTCGCGGTCGGCGCCAGGTGATGATGAGGTTGGCCAGACCCACCAGCATCGCGACGCCGATCAGGTACGCGCCGAGCGTGGCGACCAGGTTGAGCGTGCCCCAGCCCGTCGTACGACGGATAGGTTGCGACCCGGCGCGGCATGCCGGACAGGCCGAGGTAATGCATCGGGAAGAACGTCACGTTGAACCCGACGAAGGTCAGCCAGAACTGGATAACGCCCAGCCGCCGGTCCAGGAACTTGCCGGTCATCTTGGGGAACCAGTAGTACATCCCGGCGATGATGCCGAACAGGCTGCCACCGAACAGGACGTAGTGGATGTGCGCGACGACGAAGTAGGTGTCGTGGATGGCGTAGTCCATGGCGGGCGAGGCCATCCAGACACCGTCGATGCCGCCGATGACGAACAGCGCTACGAACCCGAGCGCGAACAGCATCGCCGGTTCGAACCGGATCTTGCCTCGCCACAGCGTGTACAGCCAGTTGAAGAAGAGCACACCAGTGGGTACCGAGATCAGCTCGGTGGTGATCGAGAACAGCGAGTCATCGACCAGCCCGGTGGTGTACATGTGATGTCCCCATACCGTGAACGACAGCGCCAGCACCAGCAGCAGGGAAGCGATGACACCGCGGTACCCGTACAGGGGCTTGCCGCTGAAGACCGGGATGATCTCCGAGACGATTCCCCAGGCGCCCATGATGAGCATGTAGACCTCGGGGTGGCCGAAGAACCAGAAGGTGTTCAGGTAGTTGAAGACGCTGCCGCCGTGCGACGGATCCAGGAACGCGGTGCCCAGGTGCCGGTCGGCGAACACGATCATCAGGGTGGCGGTCAGCGACGGCACGGCGAGCACGACCAGCACCGAGGTGCTGAGCGTCGCCCAGGTGAAGATCGGCACCCGCGCCATGCTCAGCCCCGGTGCGCGCAGCCGCAGTACCGTCACGATGAAGTTGATGGCACCGAGCAGCGAACTGGTGCCGACCACCAGCAGGCCGAGGATCCACAGGTCCTCGCCGGTGCCCTCCTGCAGCGCCAGCGGCACGTAGTTGGTCCAGCCGGCCGCCGCCGCACCGCCACTGGTCAGGAACCCGGCCAGGATGGTCAGGCCACCGGCCGGCAGCAGCCAGAACGACAGCGCGTTGACCCTGGGGAACGCCATGTCCAGGGCGCCGATCTGCAACGGCACGATGTAGTTGCCGAAGCCGGACAGCAGCGGCAGGATGACCAGGAAGATCATCAGGGTGCCGTGCATGGTGAACGTCTCGTTGTAGGTCTGAGGCGACAACACGTTGTTGTCGGGCTCGGCCAGTTGCGTCCTGATCAGCATCGCCATGGCACCGGCGATGGCGAAGAACGTGAACGAGTTGATCAAGTACATGATCCCGATCTTTTTGTGATCGGTGGTGGTGAGCCAGTCCAGCGCCCGGGCCCTCGCCGGCCGAGGCGCCGCCGCGGTGGGGCGCACCTGCGTGGTGGTCATCCCGGTCCCTCTCCTCTCATCGATTGCCGCCTCTGCCGATTCCCGCCCGCTGCCAGGTCCGGCCGTTGCCGGCCCGCTGCGGATCGGCCGGGCCGGGTGGGGTTGGGCCCGGCCGATCCCGCGGGTCAGCGGATCACCAGAGTTCCGGCCATCGCCGGACCATGGATGTCGCATTGGAAGTAGTACTTGCCGGGCGGCAGCGCCGGCACCGTGAACGTCTTGCTGTCCACGCCGGTCACGTCCGGACTCAGGTAGAACCGGTGCGTGAGATCGGAGCTGTCGTAGATGGCGAAGTTGTGCGCGATGCCCGAGTCCTTGTTATCGATGGTCAACTGGAACGGGCCTCCGGCCGGCGCCGCGATGCAGTCCTTGTCCCAGGAGATCTGGCTGGCCACCAGCGTGACCGCGGATCCGTTCGGCGAGCAGTCGCCGTTGCCCGGCTGGCTGGCCGCGGCCTGTTTCGCCACCCAGCGCTGGAACTCGGGTAGCGGGACCACCTTCAGGACCAACTCCATCTTGGAATGCCAGAGACCGCAGTACTGCGCGCATTGACCGTGGTACGTGCCGGGCTCGGTCGGCTTGATGGTGAAGATGTTCGGGTGGCCCGGGATCGCGTTCTTCATGAACAGCAGATCCGGTACGTAGAACTCATGCATCACGTCGGTCGAGCGCAGGTCGATCCGGGTGGTCGTGCCGACCGGGAGCTCCATGGTCAGCGGCGTGCTGTTGGTCTTGCCGGTAACCGTGACCTTCTCGTTGACGTACCGGGCCGACCACGCCCACTGGAAACCGGTGAGCACCACCTGCTCGCCGGGGTGCGGGTCCTGTTTGTCGACGTCGGCGACCGCCGCCTCGCCGAACACCAGCAACGCGATGACGATCGCGAGCGGCCCGGCGAAGAACGCCATCAGGGCGCCGCGGTTGCCGGGTGTCTGCGGTGGCATCGACTCGTCGCCGCGCCGCTTGCGGAAGCGGATGATCGACAGCAGCAGCATGCCCTCGACAAAGGCGAAGACGGGCAGCGCCAGCCACAGAATGACGTAGAACAGGTTGCTGACCTCCGCGGCCTTGTCGCTGATGCCCTGCTTGACGCAGCCGGTCAGGAGTAACGGCAGGGCGACGAGCAGCACGATGACCGCGGCCCGGGAGCGGGTCGTCCGGTGTCGGGGGGTCCGGGGTCGGGTGGCTGACCGGCCGGACGGCCGGTCAGCCACCTCCTCCGCGAGCGAATCCTGGTTGAGTCGAGTCGACGGCATCCCGGTCACCCCTGCGCCGTCGCGGTGAACGCCGTGGCCATACCGATCGACGCGTGCACCGGTCCCTTACCACCACCGGCCTTGCCATCCTGCCAACACGTAATCGCATAGTTGCCAGGCGGCAGATCAAACGTCCCTACCCCGGTAGCCCCGGTATCGACCTCACCGATCTCACCAAAGTGCAACCAGTCGCCCTCACCATCGGCACCCTTCGCCTTCGCATCAGCCACCACATCATCAAGCGTCTTCCCCTCCGGAATCGCGATGACAACCAGCTCATGCGTGATCTCAAACGACTCGTTATTACTGAACACAATCGTGAACGGCTTATCCGACGGCACCGAATCCGGCATACCGCTATACGTAAACTTCGTCACCGACACCGGATACACCGCCGCGGCCTGCGCCGCCGGAGCCGGAGCCGAAGCCGAAGCCGTAAACGCCGCGGCCATACCGATCGACGCGTGCACCGGTCCCTTACCACCACCGGCCTTGCCATCCTGCCAACACGTAATCGCATAGTTGCCAGGCGGCAGATCAAACGTCCCTACCCCGGTAGCCCCGGTATCGACCTCACCGATCTCACCAAAGTGCAACCAGTCGCCCTCACCATCGGCACCCTTCGCCTTCGCATCAGCCACCACATCATCAAGCGTCTTCCCCTCCGGAATCGCGATGACAACCAGCTCATGCGTGATCTCAAACGACTCGTTATTACTGAACACAATCGTGAACGGCTTATCCGACGGCACCGAATCCGGCATACCGCTATACGTAAACTTCGTCACCGACACCGAGTACACCGGTATCCCGGCGGCGGCGGTCGGCGTGTTGGTGGTGGTGTGCCTGCCTTTCGCGCAGCCGGAAAGGGCCACCACCAGGCAGGTGACGGCAAACAGGCTGACCGTCCACGGTGTACGCCATCGGTCTCGTGTTGCGCTCATGGTTCTCCCCCTCTAATCCGGGCGGAGCAAAACGCTGCATGCATCCGGTGGAACAAATGCCTTATGCAACGGTCTTAAACGCCATCGGAGCGGCACCGGCCGAACATGAAAGATCTGTAACCGCAGGCCTGGCCGTTGGTGACAGATTCGTCATGATCGGCCACCGGGTCGTCGACGATGCCAGGCTGAGAGCCTGTCCGGCGAGTAACGATCCGCCCAAGGAGTGCACGTGTTCGGTGTGCGCGACGTCCTGACCGCCTGGGAACTCGACCCGGTGCCGACCGTCGGCATCGTCGTGACCGGGCTCGGTTATGCCGCCGCGTCGGCCCGGGTGCGGCGATCGGGGCGCGCCTGGCCGGCCCACCGCGACGTGCTCTTCGGCAGCGGCCTGCTGGTCTTGCTGATCGCGCTGGACGGACCGCCGGATGTGTTCGCCGACAGCTCGTTCGCGTTGCACATGGCGCAGCACCTGCTGATCCAGTTGATCGCCGCCCCGCTGCTGCTGCTGGCGGCTCCGGTGACCCTGGCACTGCGGGCCAGCCCGCCCCGGCTACGCCGCCGGGCTCTGGTGCCGGTGCTGCGGTCGCCGATCCTGCACGCCATATCGCGGCCGGCGGTGGCCTTCGGGCTATTCGCCGTCGTACTGGTCGGGTCGCACCTGTCACCGATCTACGGCGTCGCCCTGCGCGATGACACCGTTCACGCCATCGAGCACATCGCCTACCTGGCCACAGCGCTGCTGTTCTGGTGGCCGGCGATCGGCGTCGACCCCGGTCCGGCGCAGCCGGAGCACCTCGGCCGGCTCTTCTATGTGCTGCTGATCATGCCGGTGATGGCCTTCCTCGGCATCGCGATCACGAGTGCCGGGCACGTTCTCTACCCGTACTACGTATCGCACCCGCCGCCGTGGGGCTCCAGTCCGCTGCAGGATCAGCACCTGGCCGGGACGCTCATGTGGACATCGGGGATGCTCACCATCCCACCGCTGCTCGTCGTCGTGCTCCTGCGCTGGCTGGATCAGGACGACAAGCACGAAGCCCGGCGCGCCGCCGGGATCGCCAAGGCCGCCCGGGCGGGCGGCCACTGACCAGATGAGGCCGCCCGCCCGGGCGGCCTCGACGTCTCTGGGGGTGCCATGGGACTGCAGACGGCAACCGGACTCCACACGGCAACGGGGCTTGACGCAGCAACTGGGCGGCCGGCGGTGCCGGCGCCGGTGCGGCCGCTCCGGTCGATTCGCGGCTACCTGGCGCTCACCAAGCCGCGCATCATCGAACTGCTGCTGGTAACCACGGTCCCACCCATGCTGCTGGCGCAACACGGCCTTCCGTCGGTGGTGCTGATCGCACTGACCCTGTTCGGCGGCACCCTGACCGCGGCCAGCGCCAACACCATCAACTGTTACCTGGACCGGGACATCGACGCGGTCATGCGCCGCACATCCCGCCGACCGCTGGCAACGCCGGCCGACTCGATCACCCCGGCACGGGCGCTGGCATTCGGGCTCCTGCTTGCCGCGGCCGGCACGGCTATCCTCGGCTTCGGTGTGAACTGGCTGGCGGCGGCGCTCGCCGATGCCGCGATCGTGTTTTACGTGTTCGTCTACACGCTCACCCTCAAACGCCGCACACCGTCGAACATCGTGATCGGCGGGGCGGCCGGGTGCTTCCCGGTACTCGTCGGTTGGGCGGCGGTGACCGGGCGGGTGGGGCCGGCAGCCCTGATCTTCGCGGCCGTCATCTTCTTCTGGACGCCGCCACACTTCTGGGCCCTCGCCATGCGGTTCCGGTCCGACTACGCGGCGGCCGGGGTTCCGATGCTGCCGGTGGTCGCCGAGCCGATCACGGTCAGCCGGAAGATCCTCGGGTACACGTACCTGACCGTGCTCGCGTCGCTGGCGCTGATCCCGTACGCGGGCTGGTGGTACGGCGCGGTCGCGGCTGTCGCCGGCGGATGGTTCCTGGTGCACGCGCACCGGCTGTACCGGGCGATCCGGCGCGGTGCGGCGGGCCGGCCGATGAAGCTGTTCCACGCGTCGATCAGTTACCTGACCGTGCTGTCCGTGGCGGTCGCCGCGGGCGCGTTCCTCTGACCCGGAACTACCCGGAACTGACCCGGAACGCACGGCACATGACCCGAGGAGGGCATACGTGAGGCGGATCCATCCACGCTGGCGCATCCCGGTCGCGGCCGGCACCGGGCTGCTGGTCGCGGCCGCGATCGGCTGGGCGGCCTGGGTGATCGGCCCGGGCGCCGCATCGTCGGGGACCGCGGCGCCGGACTTCGGTACCGCGCCCACGTACACCCTGACCGACCAGCAGGGCCGCCGCTTCGACTCGGCTCAGTTGCGCGGGCACGTGCAGGTGGTGAGCTTCCTGTTCCCGTACTGCACCAGCTTCTGCCCGCTGCTGGCATCGAGCCTGGTCCAAGCGCAGGCGATGCTGGACGCCGACGGCCTGTCCGGCCAGGTCGAGTACGTCGCTTTCAACGTCGACCCGGACAACGCCGGACCCGGCACCCTGGCCGCGTTCCTGCGCCAGGAGGGGATCGACCCGGCCGATCCGGCCTGGCACTTCCTCACCGGCCTGCCGGACCAGGTGCGGACGGTGGTCCGGGACGGCTTCCACGTCTTCTACCAGAAGGTGTCCATCGCCGACGAGCAGCGCACCGAGGACGAGCAGAAGGCCGCCGGAACGTTCACCCCGCAGCCGACCGCGCCGAACTCGCTGGCCGCCAGCGCCGGCGTCGACTACGACATGATTCACAACGACGTGGTCGAGATAGTCGACGGTCAAGGAGTGATCCGGGCGGTCATCGCCGACGACTCGGTGCCGGCGCCGTCGGACATCGTCGCGGCGGTGCGGGCGGCGCTTCCGTCATCGAGCGCCTGAGCGGCGGGCGTGCGGGGGTCGCACAGCGCGAAGCACGGCCCACCCGATCTCCCGTCGGGGCCAGCCGTTTCCAGCCCGGCCGGGCGGGGCCGCCGATTGGGCGGCCCCGACGGGACTTTCTGGCCTGTCAGTACGGCGCTGCGCTATCAGTTCGGCACCATCAGTTCGGGGCCGGACTGCTGTACCGCGCCGGACCGCTACCGCTAGTACGGCGACAGGCCGTAGCCCAGCGGGAACAACGGTGTCTGGCCGTCGCCACTGTTGATCGGCTCCTGTGAGACCGATGAGGGCCAGCTCACCGGCAGCTTGCCGGTGAAGCCGCCGCCGAACAGCGCATCGGTGATGCCGCTGGCCTCGGTACCGGGCAGCCACGCCGCGACGAACGCGTTCGCCTTGGACAGTTGGTCACTGATGATGACCGGCCGCCCCGAGTAGAGAATGGCGATGCACGTCGTCACCCGCGAGCAGATGTCCGACAGCGCCGTCGAGTTGTCCCGGCCGAAGTCCAGCGTCGACGAGTCGCCCTTGCCCTCCGCGTACGGCGTCTCGCCACCGACCCAGATGCCGACGTCACCGGAGTAGCGCCCCTTGGTGTGGGTACCAACGTTCTGCAAGGTGATGTTGGTGCCGGCAGTGGCCTGCTGGAGCGCCTGCCAGAACGTGGTCCCGGTGGTGGTGGCTCCGCTGCCACCCTGCCAGGTAATCGACCAGCCACCCATCTGGTAGCCGAGGTTGTCGACCGACTTCCCGCCCACGACGATCTTGTAGCTGCCGGTCTTGGACAACGGCAGGGCCTGGTTGTCGTTCTTGAGCAGTACCAGCGACTCGTGCACCGCCTGACGGGCGACCGCGCGGTGCGCCGCCGAGCCGACCGTGGCGGTGTACGAGCGGTCCGCGTACGGGTGATTGAACAGGTCAAGCCCGAACTTCGCGGTCAGGATCCGGGTCACCGCGTCGTCTACGCGAGCCTGGCTGATCTTGCCGTTGTTCACGTCGTCGACGATCGCGTTGATCGTGCCGACATAGTCGTCCGGCACCATGATCATGTCTACACCGGCATTCACCGCGTGCGCGACCTGATCGGCATAGGTGGAGTCGGGCAACTGCTTGACTCCACCCCAGTCACTCACGACGAACCCGGCGAACCCCAGCTCGCCCTTCAAAACCGTGTTCATCAGGTACGAGTTGCCGTGGTCCTTCACACCATTCCAGCTGCTGTAGGACGCCATCACCGATCCGACCCCGGCACTGATCGCGCTCTGGTAGCCGGGCAGGTGAATCGATCGCAGCTCGGTCTCGCTGATCTGGGCATCACCCTGATCGATCAGGTAGCCGCTGTCGCCGGTACCGAAGGTGGTGCCGCCATCGGCCACGAAGTGCTTCGCCGTGGCCAGCACCGACGTGCTGCTGAGCGTGGATCCCTGGAAGCCCTCGACGGCGGCTTGAGCCATCGGCGCGACGATCGACGGATCCTCGCCGAATCCCTCGTAGGTGCGGCCCCAGCGGTCGTCGCGCGGAACGCACACGCATGGGGCGAACGCCCACCTGATCCCGGTGCCGAGGACCTCCTGCCGGGTGATGTCCTCCTCCTGGGTCACCAGGGCGGTGTCGCGGCTGGCGCCCATGCCGATGTTGTGCGGGAAGATCACCGCGCCCTCGACATTGTTGTTGCCGTGCACCGCGTCGACACCGTAGAGCAGCGGAATCCCGAGCCGGCTCTGCAGCGCATAGCTCTGATAGTCGTCGACCATGTCGGCCCATTGGGTCGCGGTCCCGCCGGCGCCGTTCGGGCCACCACCGCCGCCGCTCAGCACCGATCCGATGCCGTAGGTGGCGATGTCGCTCTTGTTCTTGATGTAGGTGTTCGCGACCTGCGTCATCTGACCGGCCTTCTCGGCCAGCGTCATCTTGGACAGGCAGTCGCTGGGTGACGAGCAGCCGGCGGCAGCCGCGACCGGCTGCACGCCGGCCGGAGCGACGCTGAGCATGGCGACGACCACCGCCACCACACCGACGCGGATGAGCGATTGCCGGGACGTGACCAGTTGCCTGATAGTTGCGCGGGACCGGGGCATCCGGAACCTCCTGTGGCACGAGAACAACGGCGGGCTGTGAGAACGAGCGGCCTGTGAGAAACGAGCGGTCTGGAACAACAGCGGGCTGGAACAACGGCGTGCCGAACCGAGCTGAACGACGGCGGCCTGTGAGAACGAGCGGTCTGGAACAACAGCGAGCCGGCCGGGTACGAAACACTCGACCGGCGGTGAAACCGGCCAGACGGATGAGTCAACTCGACCCGCATCGATTCCACAGGTATCGCTGCCACAGATATCGATGCCATAGATATCGATGAGCTACTTAACCGTAACGCCGCCGCAACGCGCGCTCAACCCGCAAGTGCCGGGAAACTTCGCCATTCGGGAAAAGTCTGTGGCGCGCGTCCACCTCGCCGTCTGGTCCCGCTGTCTGACCCCGGCGCCTAGCCCCGGCGCCTATCCCCGGCGCCTATCCCCGGCGCCTAGTCCGCCGCGACCGGTACCGCCGCTTCACGTACCGCCGGCTGCGCCCGCGGCATCGCCGCCACCGCCACACCCATCAGTACCGACACGATGGCGACCGCGACGAACACATGATGGGACGCCCGCGCCAGGTTCCCGGACGTGTCTCCGCCACGGAGGGTGGCGTTGGCGACGGCGCCGAACAGCGCCACCCCGACCGCGCTGCCAATCGACCGGCTGAACATGTTGTTGCCGGTCACCACGCCACGTTCCGACCAGCCGACCGTGGACTGCGCCGCGATCAGCGTCGGTCCCGCCACGAAGCCGAGGCCGGCGCCGACGACGAAGCAGGTGGCCGCCACCTCGTACACGGATGAGCCGGCGCCGAGAAGGGCGACGAGCGCGGTGCCGCCGATCGCCACCACGCTGCCGATCAGCGCCGTGTTGCGGAAGCCGATCCGCAGGTACACCCGGCCCGACTGGGAGGCCGACAGCGGCCAGCCCACCGTCAGCGTCGCCAGCGCGAACCCGGCCACCAGCGGACCGGTGCCCAGCACGCCCTGGACGAACGTCGGGATGTACGACGTCAGGCCGATCAGCGCCGCGCCGACACCGAGCGCCACCAGGCTGCTGGTCACCAGGAGCCGGTGCCGGAACACCCACAGCGGCAGCACCGGCTCGGCCGCCCGCTGCTCGACGAGCACGAACGCGACCAGCAACGCCACCCCGCCGGCCACCACCGCGAGGCCGGCCGGCGACGTCCACGCCCAGGCCTCGCCGCCTTCCAGCAGGCCGAGGATCAGCAAGCTGCACCCGGCGGCGAGCAGTCCGGCGCCGAGGTAGTCCAGCCGGTGCGACCGGTGCTCGATCTGCTCGGTGAAGGTACGCGCCAGCATCATGGCCGCGACCAGGCACAGTGGGACGTTGACGAAGAAGATCCAGCGCCAACTGACGTACTCGGAGAAGACGCCGCCGAGGGTCGGCCCGATCACCGCGGACATGCCCCAGACGCTCGCCAGGTAACCCTGCACCTTGGCCCGCTCGGCGGTGGTGAACAGGTCGCCGACGATGGTCATGCTCATCGGCTGCACCGCACCCGCGCCCAGCCCCTGAACGGCCCGGAACGCGATCAGCGCCGGCATCGACCAGGCCACCCCGCACAGCACCGACCCGCCGAAGAACACCGCGATCCCGAACAGCATGACGGGCTTGCGACCGAAGACGTCGGCCAGCTTGCCGTAGATCGGCACCAGCACCGCCTGAGCCAGCAGGTATGCCGAGAACAGCCACGGAAACTGCGCGAACCCGCCAAGGTCGGCGACGACCGACGGTACCGCGGTGGCGATGATCGTCGAGTCGATCGCGACCAGGCCGGTGCTCAGCATCAACGCCACGATGATCCGGCCGCGCGGGGATCGGAACCCGACCGGTACCGGCGCCGTCACCTGCCGGAGCCGTTCAGCGCCGTAATCACCGTCAGCCCAGACCGGTCCATACCATCCACAGGGCGATCCTACGGCGGCCACGGGCGCCGGCCCGCCAGCGTGCCACCCGACCCATGTCCGGTCAGCCGCCGCGACCTTGGCCCAGTCACATGATCGAACTAGAGTACGCGTCGTGCACGCTCTGCATACCTGCCTGTGGATCTATGCCGTGGTCTGCGCGGCCACCTGGATCCTGTCGCTGGCCACCGGTGAACACTCGTGGGTTGACCGGATCTGGTCGATCGTGCCGATCCCCTACCTCGCGGTATTCGCGGGTGCCGCCGGATTCGCCGACACCCGGCTGGATGTCATGCTCGCGCTGGCCGTGCTGTGGGGCGCGCGCCTCACCTTCAACTTCGCCCGCAAGGGCGGCTACGCTCCCGGTGGCGAGGATTACCGGTGGCCGATCCTGCGTGCGCGCATGGCCGGTTGGCAATTCGCCCTGTTCAACCTGTTCTTCATCGTGCTGTACCAGAACCTGCTGCTGTTGCTGATCGCGCTGCCCGGATACACGGCGCTGCGTCACCAGGGCGGCTTCGGCGGGCTCGACGCGCTCGCCACGGTGGCGTTCCTCGGATGCCTCGCCGGCGAGACCATCGCAGATCAGCAGCAATGGAACTTCCAGCAGTGGAAGAAGGCCGAGGTGGCGGCCGGCCGCGTCCCTGACCCGCGGTTCCTGCGCTCCGGCCTGTTCCGGTTCTCCCGCCACCCGAACTTCTTCTTCGAGCAGGCGCAGTGGTGGGTGATGTTCGCGTTCGGGGCGATCGCCGCCGGCTCGGTGCTGCAGCCGACCGTACTCGGGGCCGTGCTGCTGACCCTGCTCTTCGTCGGCTCCACCCGCTTCACCGAGAGCATCAGCCTGTCGAAGTATCCGGAGTACGCCGAATACCAAGCGACCACGTCGGCGGTGATTCCGTGGTTCAGGAAGAAGGCCGCGCTCAATCACGAGCCGGCGTGACTCTCAATCACGAGCCGGCGTGACCCGACGCCGCACGATCGCGCCCCGGGCACGATGATCGCCGATCGCGGTCGTTAACTGCGGTATTTCGCCGCTAACGACCGCGATCGGCGATCTTGTGCTTGGCCTTACGACGACGTCAGGTCGTAGACCGTCTGCCCGCCGACCGTGGTCGACTGGAAGTTGGCGGCCACCCAGGTCGCGATCGCGCTGTTGTCGCCGACTGCGATCCGACCGTCGCCGCCGACCGCGGGTACCGGCCTGGCGCAGCAACGTCACCAGCGCACTGTCCGAGGTGGATGCGCCACCCGCAGCACCGCCACCCGCAGCACCGCCACCCGCAGCACCGCCACCCGCAGCGCCACCACCCGCAGCACCGCCACCACCAAAGGCCCCCACCGAACCCGGAACCGCTGACCACGGCCGGGCCCGATGTGCACTCGCGCGTTGGCGAGCAGGTTCACCAGCACCTGCTGAAGGCGGGGCTCGTCGCCGATGACGACCACCGGCGCCACCCCGTCGCCATTGGGATCATCGCCGGTACGGTCTGCGGAGCCGAGCGGCCGGTCGCCGTCGAACGGGCGCAACTCCGGCACGTCAAGCAGCCACTTGTGGTCCGGCCCGGTCACGTGCGCGTCGCTGATCGCGTCGAGGACCAGGCGGGTCAGATCCACCGGCCGCTGCTCCAGATCCCGGCCGGAGTCAAGCCGTACCAGCAGCAGCATGTCCTCGACCAGTTGCGTCATCCGCTTGGACTCGGACTCCACCCGGCTCATCGCGTACTTGACATCGTCCGGCAGGTCGGCACCGGTCCTCCGGGTCAGCTCGGCGTATCCCCGCACCGAGGCGAGCGGGGTACGCAGTTCGTGACCGGCGTCGGCGACGAACTGGCGTACCCGTGATTCGCTGGCCTGCCGGGCGTTGAGTGCCGTGGCGACGTGACCGAGCAGCGCGTTGAGCGACGCGCCGACCTGTCCGACTTCGGTGCGCGAATCGGTGTCACGAGCGGGCACCCGTACCGAAAGGGCCACCTCGCCCTTGTCCAGCTTCATCTCCGAGACCCGGCGCGCGGTCGCCGCGACCCGGTTGAGCGGCCGCGGCGTCCGCATGATGATGGTGCTGCCGATCAGGCTGACCCCGATCATCCCGGCCAGCGCCACGCACAGTTCGGTGATGCCGAGCCGCCACAGCGTGTCGTTGACGTCCGCCAACGGCAGCCCGGTCACCACCAGCGTGCCCGGCGCACCACGCACCACGATGAACCGGTAGCTGCCCAGTCCCGGCACGTTGGTGTTGTAGCCCTCGGTCACCGGCAGACCGGCCAGAACCCTCTGCTGCGCCGGGGTGGCCGCGGTCCGGGTGAAGTTGTTCGAGTACTCGCTGTCGGTCACCGTGCCGCCGACCACCGTGGCGGTCAGCGACCCGTCGCCGGGGCCGGCCATATCCGCCGGATCTTGATCGGATGGACCTTGAGCCGAATTGGTCGTTTGAGCCGTGGCGGGCGCGGACCCGGGATCGCTGGCCGGACCGGTGTGCAGCGCGTGCGCGGCCTGCGCGTGGAGCCGGTCATCCAACTACGCGATCAGGTGCTGGCGCAGAGCCAGCTCAGGTCACCACGCCGACGATCAGGCAGATCAGCGCCAGCATGGCGACGAGCGCGGCCAGCAACCGGCCGCGCAAGGTCATGTTCCGCAATCGCCTCGGGGTCGCGGTGTCCTCCGCGTCATCGTCGTCAGGCACCGGGCTTGAGGACATAGCCGACGCCACGCAGGGTGTGGATCATCGGCGTCCGGCCGGCGTCGATCTTCTTACGAAGGTACGAGATGTACAGCTCGACGACGTTCGCCTGCCCCCCGAAGTCGTACTTCCAGACCCGGTCCAGGATCTGAGCCTTGGACACCACCCGGCGCGCGTTGCGCATCAGGTACCGCAGCAGTTCGTACTCGGTCGCGGTCAAATCGATGATCGTGCCGCCCCGGCGCACCTCGTGGCTGTCCTCGTCCATCACCAGGTCACCGACGGTGATAACGGCACCGTCGCGCGCCGCGGTAATGCCGGCCCGGCGCAGCAGCGCGCGCAGCCGTGCGACCAGCTCTTCCAGGCTGAACGGCTTGGTCACGTAATCGTCCCCGCCAGCGGTCAGCCCGGCGATCCGGTCCTCCAGGGCGTCCTTGGCGGTCAGGAACAGCACCGGCACCTCCGGCATCTGGTCCCGCAGCCGGCTCAGCACGGCGGGGCCGTCGAGATCCGGCAGCATGATGTCGAGTACCACCGCGTCCGGCTCGAACGTACGCGCCGCCGCCAGCGCGGACTGGCCGTCTTCAGCGCCGCGCACCTCCCAGCCCTCATACCGCAGCGCGATGGACAGCAACTCGGTCAGCGTCGCCTCGTCGTCGACGACGAGGATGCGGGCCGGCTTGCCGTCCGGACGTGCGACGCGGGCGCGGGACTTGGGGGCAGCGGAGGTCATGAAACCATCCTCACCCGTACGGCTGGGCCTCGGATCGAACGTACCTGTGAGTGCCCTGTGTGTCCGGATGAGCAGGCCCGGAGGGCCTTGCCAACCCTTGATCGACGGACAAGGGTAAGCCCTGTCGATCACACTTGAGGTCGGCCTCGGGACGGGCGGCAAGACGGTCAAGCGGGCATGCATGGAGGTAACCGTGGGTAAGACGGACATCGAGGCGTTTCGGGCCGCGCGAGACTTTCTCCTCGCCAACCGCACCGACTACGCGGCCGCCTACGACGGGTTCGCCTGGCCCCGGCTGACGTCGTTCAACTGGGCGCGCGACTGGTTCGACGACGTGCTCGCGGTGGAGCAGCCGGATCAGACGGCGTTGTGGATCGTCGAGGAGGACGGTTCCGAAACCAAGCTCAGCTTCGCCGACATGTCCGCGCGCTCGTCCCAGGTCGCCGGCTGGCTGCGGTCCGAAGGGGTACGCCGGGGCGACCGCATCCTGCTCATGCTCGGCAACCAGGTCGAACTGTGGGAGACGCTGCTGGCGGCGATCAAGCTGGGCGCCGTGGTGATCCCGGCGTCTACGCTGCTGACGACGGCGGACCTCGCCGACCGCGTTGATCGCGGCGACGTCGCGCACGTTGTCGCCCGTACCGTTGACGTGCCGCGGTTCTCCGGCGTCGAGGGCGGCTGGACCCGCATCGCGGTCGGCGAGCCGGTCGAGGGCTGGCTCCGCTACGACGACTCGTACACGTCGCTCGCCGACTCCAGCGCCGACGGCCCGACCGGCGCGGACGATCCGCTGCTGCTCTACTTCACGTCCGGCACCACCGCGCAGCCGAAGCTGGTGGAGCATACGCACACGTCGCTACCCGGTCGGGCACCTGTCGACCATGTACTGGATCGGCCTGCGCCCCGGCGACGTGCACCTGAACATCTCGTCGCCGGGCTGGGCCAAGCACGCCTGGAGCAACTTCTTCGCACCGTGGAACGCCGGCGCGACCATCCTGATCGTGAACCAGGCCCGGTTCAACGCCGACCGGCCTGCTGGAGGCCATCGTGCGCTGCGGCGCGACCACGTTCTGCGCGCCGCCGACGGTGTGGCGGCTTGCTCATCCAGGCCGATCTGGCCGCGGTGCGGGTGCCGATCCGGGAATGCGTCGGCGGCCGGCGAGCCGCTCAACCCGGAAGTGATCGAGCAGGTCCGGCCGCCTGGGGCATCACCATCCGGGACGGCTACGGGCAGACCGAGACGACCGCCCAGATCGGAAACCCGCCGGGCCAGCCGCTGAAGCCCGGTCGATGGGCCGGCCGCTGCCCGGCTACCGGATCGTACTGGTCGATCCGCTGACCGGCGAGCCGCGGCGACGAGGGCGAGATCTGCGTCGAACTCGACCGCCCGGCCGACTTCGCTGATGACCGGGTACCGGGACTCCGCGCGAGCGCACCGCCGAGGTCATGCGCGACGGCGTGCTACCACACCGGAGACGTCGCGAGCCGCGACGCCGACGGATACATCACCTACGTCGGCCGTACCGACGACGTGTTCAAGGCTTCCGACTACCGCATTTCGCCGTTCGAGCTGGAGAACGTGCTCCTTGAGCACCCAGCGGTCGCCGAGGCGGCGGTCGTCCCGTCGCCGGACCCGATGCGGCTGTCGGTGCCCAAGGCGTTCGTGTCGCTCACCGCGACCGCCGAGCCGGACGCCGCGACCGCCGAGTCAATCCTCACGTACGCCCGCGAGCACTTGTCGCCGTTCAAGCGGGTGCGCCGCATCGAGTTCACCGAACTGCCCAAGACCATCTCCGGCAAAATCCGGAGGGTGGAGTTGCGGCAGTTGGAGGCCGACCGGCACTTGCTGGGGGCTCCTGAGGTGCGCGCCGAGACGGAGTTCTGGGAAGAGGACTTCAGCCGGTAAGGCTCGCCGTCCCGGGGCCCAAGCGTCCCGGGGCCACTTGCATCCGCGGTGCCGCGTCCGCGTGCCACATCCGCGCGCCGCATCTCCCCCACATCCGGACGGTGTCCGATTTCTTCAAGACGCGCCCCGGCCACGGCCGTACCGTCGGGGGCATGACGGCGCCCAAACTCAATGTCTTCGCCCTGATCGTCTCCGACATGCCGCGCGCGCTCGCGTTCTATCGCGCTCTCGGGTTGGACATTCCGGCCGAGGCCGACTCGCAGCCGCATGTGGACGTTCAGCTCGACGGCGGCATCCGGCTGTCCTTCGACAATGAAGCGATGATCCGTGACATTCTTCCGGGCTACCGGCCGTCGAGCGGGTCGTGGGGCAGCTTGGCCTTCGAGTGCGTATCACCGGCCGCGGTTGACGAGGTGTACCAGGCGATGACGGCAGCCGGGTATCACGGCGAGATGAGGCCCTGGGATGCGTTCTGGGGTCAGCGGTACGCGGTCCTGCACGACCCGGACGGCAATGCCGTGGACCTGTACGCGGCGGCATGATCCTGTCCAACGACGTGATCGTGTCCGGTTATGGGCACCAGGACACCCCTAACCGGACACGATCATGGTTGACGATGGTGAGTCACGTAGCCAGCAACGAGGACAGCGTCTGGCCGGTCAACGCCCGCACGTCACGCGACAGGTGCGCCTGGTCGGCGTACCCGCAATCGGCCGCCACCGCCGCGAACCCGGCACCCGACCGGGCCCCGTCGAGCGCGGCATTCATCCGGAGGATCCGAGCCAGCATCTTGGCGCCGTAGCCGTAGGCGGCCAGGCTTCTCCGATGCAACTGCCGCTCGCTGAGCCCGGAGCGCGCCGCCACCGACGCCACCGATACGCCCCGACGCAGCTCGCGTGCGATCGACACCATGACGTGATCGGGCGGGCTGCCACGCCACCGCCTGGCAACGATCGACTCCAGGACCCGGTCCGGGTCGGCGGCCGCCGTGATCAGATCGGTCAAGCGGTCCACCTCCGCCCGCGGCCACAGATCAGCCACCGGCACCCGCTGGTTGACCAATTCGCTGCCCGGCACGCCCCACATGGACGGGCCGATGCCCGAGGCCATCCGGAGCCCGGTGAAGTGACCGGGTTCGCTAAACCGGCCAGGCTCGGCCACATAGGCCGTGGTGTCCGGTCCGGCGATCAGCAGGGTGGCGCCGTCGAACATCAGATCGGAGCAGCCGTCCGGCAGCACCGGTGCCGACGGCGGCCGGCCCGCGGCCCGCCATAGGACGCCACCGGGCAGTCGCGATGGCCGCTCGGCGTACATGACCCCAGTCTGGCAGGTACCCCCCGCCACCCCTCGCGTTCGCCCGTTGGACATCGTCATGTATAGATATATCTGCCTGTTCCTGATAGGCACATGGCATGAACTTGCGCCCCCTGGTTGCGTGGACCGCCGCGGTCTCGACCGCGCTGGCTCTCACGCTGGTAGCTACCCCCGCTGACGCCGCGTCGCCCGATCTCGTCATCTCCGAGGTGTACGGAGGCGGCGGCAACTCCGGTGCCACCCTCACCAACGACTTCGTCGAGCTGTACAACGCCGGCACCGCGGCGGTCGACGTAACCGGCTGGAGCGTCCAGTACGCATCGGCCAGTGGGACCTCCTGGCAGGTCACCGCCCTGAGTGGCAGCGTGGCGCCGGGTGCCCACTACCTGGTGGCCGAGAACGCGGGAGCCGGTGGCACGGTGCCCTTGCCGGTGCCGGACGCCGCTGGTTCGATCGCCATGAGCGCGTCGTCCGGGAAGGTCGCCCTCGCGACCATCAGCACGGCTCTGACCTGCGCAAGCGCGTGTGACGCGGCCACCGGGGTGCGCGACTTCGTCGGGTATGGCAGCGCCAACGACTACGAGACCGCGGCCGCGCCCGGCCTGTCCAACACCACCGCCGACGCCCGCTCGGCGGCCGGGACCGACACCGACAACAATGCCGCCGACTTCACCGCGGGTGATCCGACCCCGACGAACTCGAATGGTGACACGGCCGGAAGCGGTGGTGGTGGCACACCCCCGCCGACGAGCGCCCGCATCCACGACATTCAAGGCGCGTCACACCGGTCCCCGCTGGTCGGGCAGACCGTGACGAGCGTTCCCGGCGTGGTTACCGCGGTCAGCCACAACGGATTCTGGATGCAGGACCCGGCACCCGACAACGACCCGGCGACCAGCGAGGGCATCTTCGTGTTCACCAGCTCCGCGCCGGCCGTTAACGCCGGAGACAGCGTGCTGATCAGTGGGAAGGTCAGCGAATACCGTCCCGGCGGCCACGCGAACAGCCTGTCGAACACCGAGATCGGCAGCCCGCACGTGACCGTCGTGAGCAGTGGCAACCCGCTGCCCGCCCCGGTGGTACTGCACGACGTGCCCCAGTCGCCGCACGCCGACAACCCCGGCGACATCGAGGCCGCGCCGTTCGACCCGGCGGTCAACGCGCTGGACTACTACGAGTCCGTCGAAGGCATGCTGGTGACCGTGGACGACGCCGAGGTGGTCGGCCCGACCAACAAGTACGGCGAGATCCCGGTGATCGTCCCGCAGGGATCGGACGCGGTCCGCTCGGTCCGCGGCGGCGTGGTGTACGCGAGCTACGCCGACCCGAACACCGAGCGCCTCATCCTGGACTCGACTGCTGGCGCCGCTGCCGCAGGTGAACGTGGGCGCGGCCATCCCCGGCCCGACGACCGGCGTGCTCGACTACGAGTTCGGCGACTACTACCTGCACGTGCTGGCCAGTCCCACGGTCACGCCGCAGCAGCATCCAGCCCGAGGTGACCCGCAAAGCCGGTCCGCTGGAGCTTTCGATCGCTACCTACAACGTGGAGAACCTGGCCGCGACCGACCCGCAGGACAAGTTCGACCGCCTGGCGGCCGGCCGTGGTCACCAATCTGCGGTCGCCGGACATCGTCTCGCTGGAGGAAATCCAGGACAACGACGGCGCCGTCGATGACGGCGTGGTCGCCGCCGACGCCACCCTGGATCAGTCTGGTCGCCGCCGTCGAGGCGGCCGGCGGGCCGGCGTACGAGTACCGGGAGGTTGATCCGGCCAACGACACCAACGGCGGCCAGCCGGGTGGCAACATCCGGGTCGCGTTCCTGTTCAATCCGCATCGTGGCGTGTCGTTCGTGGATCGGCCCGGCGGCAGCGCCACCACGAGTGTCGGCGTCCGGACGTTTCTCGGCACCGCCCAGCTCACCCAATCACCGGGCCTGATCGACCCGACCAACGCCGCATTCGACGATTCCCGCAAGCCGCTGGTCGGCCAGTTCCGGTTCAAGGGACGCAAGCTGTTCGTGATCGGCAACCACTTCGACTCCAAGGGCGGTGACGATCCGCTCATGGGCCGGTTCCAGCCGATCGCCGAGCCGAGCGCGGTGCAGCGCCACCAGCAGGCGACGATCGTGCGCGACTTCGTCGACCGGATCCGGGCGATCGAGAGCAGGGCCGCGATCGTGGTGCTCGGGGACCTCAACGACTTCGAGTTCTCACCGACCGCGGACATCCTGGTCGGCGACGGCTACCTGACCGATCTGCCACGGACGTTGCCGCCGAGCGAGCGGTACACCTACGACTACGAGGGCAACTCCGAGGTACTGGACCACATCCTTCATCTCCGGCGCCCTGGCCGGCGAGCCGTACTCGTACGACGTGGTGCACATCAACGCCGAGTTCGCCAACCAGACGTCACGACCACGACCCGCAGGTGGTGCGGTTTCCGCTGTTCCCGCTGTACGGCATCGTCGGATGGCCGCGATTCTGATCGATCGCATGATCGGGGCTGTTCCCAGGCTCGCCGCCCGGGAACAGCCCCCGTATGTCACGCCTCGACCGCCTCCGGACTGAGACGCGCTCAGGACCTGGCACGGGCCCCCAAGCGCAATGACTGCCAGGAGCCGTCGCCGTACCAGCCGCCGTCGACCGACAGCGTCGCCCCGTTGACGAACGACGCCTTCGGCGAGGCCAGGAACGCGACTGCCTGGGCCACGTCGTCCGGAGTCGCGAACCGGCCCATCGGTACGTGATCGGTGATGTCCGAGTCCCCGTACGCCCCCTCGCCCTGTGAAGCGTCATCCATCGGCGTCTTCACCCAGCCGGGGCAGACGGCGTTGACCCGCACGCCGCGACCGCCCCATTCGGCCGCCAGCGTACGAGTGAGCCCGACCAGGCCGTGCTTGCTCGCGTTGTACGCCGAACGATCGGCCACACCGCGAAGCCCGGCGACCGAGGCGATGTTCACGATCGAGCCACTCCCCTGACGCAGCATCAGCCGGCCGAAGGTCTGGCTGATCAGGAACGGCCCGGTCAGATTCACGTCGATGACCTGACGCCACAGATCCAGGGGCGTGTCCTCGGCCGGGCTGATGGAGGCGATGCCGGCGTTGTTCACCACGACATCGACCCGGCCGAAGGCGTCGGCCACCCGAGACGCGAACGCCCCCACGTCGTCTGGGCTGGTCACGTCGCCAGTGACGGCGACCGCGCCGGGTGACGAGCAGCGCTGCCGGTCGATCAGGCCGAGGGAGTACCCCTGCTCGGCGAGCACCTCCGCGATCCGTGCGCCGATGCCCTGTGCGGCGCCGGTGACGACCGCCACGCGATGGTCCGGATTTGTCATGCTCACAATATTCAGGTGATCGACGATCTGATCAACACCTTCTACCGGCAACTGTGGAACGCCTGGAACGACGAGATGGTCGAGGAGATCCTCACGGCCGGATTCGAGTTCCGTGGCTCGCTCGGGCAGTCGACCTACGGGCGGGATGAGTGGCGGGCCTACCGGGACGCCATCCGGGCCGGCTCGGCGGACTTCCGGAACACGGTGGTCACCCTGGTCAGCGACGGCGGCCGGGCCGCCGCCCGGCTGACATACACGGGTACTCATACCGGACCGCTGCTGGGCATTCCCGCGACCGGCCGCTCCTTCGAGTACGCCGGGGCCGCGTTCTTCACCTCCGACGGTGACCGGCTGGCGAGCGCGTGGGTCCTTGGCGACGTGGAGGGCCTGCGACGGCAACTGTCCTGAGTTTAGGGTTCCGGCATGACTCCATACGAGACCCGGTTTCCGGACTTGCATCGGACCGTCCGGTGGGCATGGGGCGGTATCGAGGCCACATTCGCCATCGGGCCCCCGCCCGACGAGCTGGTAACGAATGTCCACGTCGTGGGCTTCGTCGGCGACCGCGTGGTGCTGTGCCGGGATACCCGCGACATCTGGTTCCTGCCCGGCGGTACCCGTGAGGCTGGCGAGACGGTGGCCGCCTGCGCCGCCCGTGAGCTAGCCGAGGAGGCCGGCGGCCGCCTCGCCGGACCGCTGACCTGGTTCGGTCATCACGACTGCGTCACCGATCACGCCGAGCCGTACAAGCCATGGCAGCCGCACCCGCGCAAGGCTTGGCTGTGGTGTTACGCGGACGTGGATCTGGCCGGTGAACCAACCAGCCCGGATGACGCCGAGCAGATCGTCGAGGTACGCGTGGCCGGAGTCGCCGAAGCCTGCGACCTGCTGCGCCAGGACTCGGCCGGCTTCGGCGGTGAGATGGTCCTGCCCGACGTTGTCCGGATCGCCGCCGAACTGCGCGGCCTTTGATACGTGCCGGTGGCGGGTACGGCTCCGGGCCGTGGGCCATTACCCTGGTCCCGGATCGCCAGATTGTGGTGGTGCGGCCGGATCAGGTCGTCGGCCGGGTGCCGGAAGCAATTCGCCGACCGGCTCCGGCGCGGTCGCGGACGTGGATCTCCGGGACTTCGGCCACCAGCGACATCGAACTCGACCGCGTCGAGGGCGTGCACGGGCCACGCCACCTCGATGTGGTGCTCTCGCGAGTTCTCGGCTAGCCACCCGAACAAGGAGTGCCCACATGTTCCGTACCGCCGACCCGGATCAGATCGGTCTCGACCCTCGCCAGCTCGGCCGCCTGGACGAGCACTTCGCCCGCTACGTCGACGACGGCCGCCTGGCCGGCTGGCAGATGACGGTGGCACGGGCCGGCCATGTCGGGCACGCCAGCACGTACGGCGTGATGGCGGCGGGCAGCGACGACCCGGTCCGCCCGGACACCCTGTGGCGGGTGTACTCGATGACGAAGCCGATCACCACTGTCGCGGCGATGATGCTGTGGGAAGAGGGCCGGCTTGAGCTGACCGATGAGATCAGCAGGTGGATCCCGGCGTTCGCGGACACGCGGGTGTTCGCCGGCGGGACCGCGACCGCGCCGGTCACGGTACCGGCGCTTGAGCCGATCCGGGTGTGGCACCTGATGTCCCACACGTCCGGCCTCACGTACGGGCACATGGGCGTGTCCATCGTGGACGCCATGTACCGGGCGGCCGGCTTCGACATGACGACGATCACGGACGGCGACTCGGCGGACGTTTGCGATCGCTGGGCCTCGCTACCGCTGCTGTTCCAGCCCGGTAGCGGGTGGGGCTACGGCGTCTCGACCGATGTCCTGGGCCGGCTGGTGGAGATCATCTCCGGAGTGTCCCTTGCCGAGTTCTGCCAGGAGCGGATCTTCCGTCCGCTCGGGATGACCGACTGCATGTGGTGGGTTTCCGAGCCGGACGATGCGGAGCGGCTGGCGGCGCTGCACATCCCCGATCCGGCTACCGGGCGGCCCATCCGCTGGGCGTTCGGTGACGACAAGGCTCGCCGCAAGCCCGGCTTCTACGGCGGCGGCGCCGGCCTGATCTGCACCGCCGCCGACTACCAGCGGTTCCTGCAGATGCTGCTGGGCGGCGGTGCGGTGGACGGGGTTCGGCTGCTGGGGCCGCGCACGGTGGCCTACATGACGCGCAACCACCTGCCGGGCGGCGCCGACATCGCCTCGCTCAACGCCGGAGGTTTCGCCGAGACCATCTTCGACGGGGTCGGCTTCGGCCTCGGATTCGCGGTTGTGGTTGACCCGGTACCGGCGCGGTACCCGAGCTCACCCGGGACCTACTACTGGGGCGGCGCGGCCAGCACCGCGTTCTTCGTGGATCCGGTCGAGGATCTGATCGTCACGTTCTACACCCAGCTGATGCCGTCATCGAGGTACCCGATCCGGCCGCAACTGCGGCAGCTGGTCTACAGCGCGCTGCGGTGATTCCGGCTCACGCCGCGGCGCTGACCGGCACCTGCGCAGCCCAGTAGATCTGTCCGTCGGTCCCGACGAACACCATCGCGAGCATCAGATCGGCGACCGTCACGCCGGTTCCATCCGGCACGGCCGCGGTGAACGCCGCGTATCCGGCGGCCGGGTCAACCTGGACCGCCTGTGCCGTGTCAGTCCATTCATTGGACGCCGTCCGGTGCGGCGCGACCGCGCTCAGCCACGGATACCGCCTGGGAAGTTCGACGCCCAGGGAGCCGCCCCAGCCGCCACCGTCCCTGCCGGAGAACGCCTGGACCGGCTGGTTGGTCCGGGTGTCGATGAGGATGAAGTCATAGCGCCCGGACCCGGCCGCGCCGGTCGGCACCGCGAAATCCACCCGGCCGACCAGCAGCCGATCCCCTTCGCCCCCGACAACGACCGGCGTCAGTCCGGCGCCGCCGTAGGCGCGAGCGTCGGCGATGACGTGATCTGTGTCGGTGAGCTTGATGACGGCTGCCGGATGGACCACCGCCGCCGAGTACGGCGGGTGATCGTGTACCCACGCCGCGGCCAGCCAGCCACCGGTCGCCACCACGAGCACTGTGGCAACCACGGTCAGCTGTGCCGCGGGGCGCTCGATGCCGGCCGAGTCATGACGGACCGCCCACGATCCGATCCGGGCGATGATGAGCCCGAGCGTGATCGCGCCAACGGTCCACAGCAGGTCGAGTCCGTTACGTGCATCAACCAGGTCGGCCGTGGTACGGCCGGCGGCCACCGCCAGTGCCCGCAGCATGAACCCGATCACGATGACAGTCCCGACCGCGGTCAGCGCGGCGGTCGATCGGGACCGGGTCGCACGGTCGACGGCCGGGTCGGCGGCGATCGGTGCGCGCCGCCCGATTCCCGCGACGGCTCGCGCCACGCCGGCCAGCACCAGGAGCGAGAGCACCGTCCACTCGATGACGTGCGCACGCTCGATGGTCGCCATCACGGCACCGGCAAGGACCGCGACAGCGCCAGTGACATACGGCAGAGCGATCACCCAGCGCGGCACCACCGGCGCCGGCGCGGCGTCCGATCCAGGCTGGGGCCGTTCCATCCCGGCCGGTTCCGTATCGGCCGGTTCCGTATCGGCCGGCTCCGTCCCGGCCAGCTTCGTCTCGGCGAGCCAGGCACCGGCCAGCCAGCCGCAGAGAAGTACATCGAAGCCGAACGTGACGTGGCCGCTCGGTGCGCCACTCACCGCGCACGCGATAGCCGCGATCACCACGCCGAACGACCGGTACCGCCGGGTGCGGGTCAGGTAGCGACGCAAGTCGTCACTGCCGGCCGCGTCGGGTCGCAGCAAGTGCCGCGCGGCGAACCCCCGAACCCGGGCATCCGACGCCGGCCGCCCGGTCCACGCGTTCACCAGTAGCAGCGCGATCCCGCTGGCGATGACGACTGCTGCGAGCATGCCAACTCCTGTGCCGAAGTAAATCGACTGTAAGCGATCCGAACCAGGCGGTGGCAGGTTCCTGGCGTGGTTGACGCTGGACCCGATGATGATCGCCGATTGCGGTCGCTGGCGACGGAATGTCGTCGGAGGCGACCGCAATCGGCGATCTTGACATGCCGGATCCCATGCCAATTACGTTAGGTAATTTGAGCGCTACTAATTGCGATGGAATCGCCTGCGAGAATTGCGTCGCGCCCACCCGTGTGACCCAGGTCTCACCAATTCGCTCCGCTATTTTCCGCCTACGCAGCGATGAAGTCGCTTTCACACCAGTCACACCCGTTACGGCATTCCCGCGTGAACAAGCAAGTTTGGCGTAGTCCGCCACAGTCGAAATCCATCCATGGTCTTCGCTAGAACAAAACGGAAAAATCCTCGTTTACGCTTTTCGTCATGCAGCCGACAACCCCAACTTCCGATAACCGCATTTCGTCGATCGTGCGCCGGTTCTGGCGCCCCGCCGCCGGAGTAGCGGCGGTAGCGGCTCTGGCAATCACCGGCCTGGCGCAGCCATGGCAGCACGACGGCACGATGACGAGCGCCGCGCGCGGCAGCGCCGTCAGCCCGGCCACCAGTTCGGCGAGCGGATCGCCCGCCAACCCATCGAGCGCGCCGCCCGCCACCTCGAAGCCGGCTCAGCCCCCAACTCCGGCGCCGCCCAGCACCGTCAACACCTGGGTGACGCTGAAGGCTCCCGGCAAGACTCCGCAGCTGGCAATGCCGCGCGGCGGCGCCGCGGCCATCGCCGTCGATGGCATCGGCACGATGGACTCCAAGAACGGCAACTCGGTGTTGTCCACCGCCAGCGTCGCCAAGGCGATGACGGCGTACGTCGTGCTCAAGGACCATCCACTCAAGGCCGGCTGGTACGGCCCCACCATCACCATCTCGGCGGCCGAGGCCGGCCTGCTGAACAAGCAGATCCGCCAGAGCCAGTCGGTGGTGCCGGTACGCGCCGGTGAGAAGATCAACGAGCGTGACGCTCTTGAGGCGCTGCTCCTGGCGTCGGCCAACAACATGGCGCAGATCCTGGCCCGGTGGGACGGCGGCAGCGTGCCGAAGTTCGTCGGCAAGATGAACGCGACCGCCAAGCAGCTAGGTATGACCCACACCCACTACACCGACCCGTCCGGCTTCACCGCGACCACCAAGTCGACCGTGGCGGACCAGGTCAAGCTCGCGTCGGCGGCCCTCCGGGTGCCGGAGTACACCCGCTTCACGTCACTCAAGAGCGCGTGGATCCCGGTCAAGGGTCACATCATCAACTACAACAAGCTGCTATCCAACCCGGCCGTCATCGGCATGAAGACCGGCTCGATGAGCAAGGCCGGCGGATGCCTGTTGTTCGCCGCGAAGTACAAGGTTCACGGCAAGTGGGTCACGCTGGTCGGCGCCGTGTTCAACCAGCGCGGGTCGCGCGGCATCCTGACCGCCGCGTTCGACGCCAGCTCGCGCCTGCTGAACTCGGCACACAAATCGCTGAACGTCTACCCGGTCGTCAAGAAGGGCCAGGTCGTCGGCACCGTGCCCGGCACCAAGAACCAGCTGATCGCGACCAAGGACGTGACCATGGCCGGCTTCGCCGGGATGAGCGTCCACGGCAAGCTGTCGGCGAAGGTGGCCGCCGGCGCCAAGACCGGCACCACGGTCGGCACCTTGAAGGTCGCCGGCAGCACCATTCCGGTCACCGTCAAGACGGCGGGCTGACCTCAGGCTGCACCGGCCCCGCCGGGTACCTGGCTCAGGCACCCGGCGGGGCACCCCCCGAAACATCGGACAGCGCGCCCGAAGCCGAACGCCGGCCTCGCGCGCGCTGTCTTCTTCTCCGCCCACCCTCACGATCGCACCGCCGCTGCTCCCGGCCTCGCGGCGTCACACGTCAGGACTGATCTGAGACCCGCGGCACCCGGTCCAGGTCGATGCCGAACCACTCGCGGTACGCGCCGAGCACCGCTGCGTCGCCGTCGAGCCGCCGCTCGGTGCGCTCCGCACCACTGGACACGATGAGGCGGTCGCCGGACAGCGTGATCCGGCCCTCGGCGGTCGGTAGCGAGCAGGTCAACGACTTGGTGAAATGCGACTCCGGCGACGTGGACTGCCAGAAGTTGGTCGGCCCGAAGTCGCTGAGCCGATAGGCCCGGGTGTCCAGGCGATACTGCGGCTGACCGTCCATGATGACGTCCAGATCCGGCCCGGCCGCCTCGATTCGGAACGTACCGGCCGGATCGAGCTGGTCGGCACCGGCGGCCAGGCGTAACGGCTCCATCGCGAAGCGCCCGAAGCCGACATCGACCAGCAGCGGCTCGTCCGCGCGTACCCGCAAGGCCAGATGATCGAACGGCGGGCCGAACCGGTCGCCGCCGAAGACCCGGGCGGCCAGCAGGTCAACCTCGAAGCCCAGTGCCGTCAGCAACGAGGCGAACAGGCCGTTCGCCTCATAGCAGTAGCCGCCACGGCGCCGATCCACGATCTTGGCGAACAGGTCGGCCTCGGCAAGCACGATCGGCTCACCGAGGTGGATGCTCAGATTCTCGAACGGCACGGTACGAAGGTGGGCCCGCTGAAGGCCGGCGAGCAACTCCCGGTCCGGCGCTTGCCCGATGGCCATGGTCGCACCGATCCGGTCCAAGTACCTGCTCACCTGTGCGGAATCCATGACCGCAGACGGTACGCGCCGATGTGGTGTATCCCCCAAGTCCCTTCCGCCCAAGTCCCTTCCGCCACCGGCCACGCAGCGGTGAGAATGAGTGACCCGCTCGCAACGTCGCCGGCGCCCTGTGGAGGCCCGAATGCAGCTGAACGTCGCTCGTCGGATGTGGACGCGCTTCGAGGCGATTCACGACGTCACCTACTTCACACCGGAGGCGCTCGCCGCCTACGAGGCCGCCGGGCTACGCGGCTACTGGCGCGGTTACTTCGCCGGCCGGGCCGCGCCGCTGGGACCGGTCGACTGGCCGGTGGTGGCCGCGACGTTCTACGGCTTCGCCCCGGCGATGGTGCGCCGCGCCATCCCCGACGTATGGTCGCGTGCCACGCCCGAGGCCTCGCTACAGGCTCGCCGCGACGGCGCCACCGCCGCGATGGAACGCATGCTGGCCGAGGCCGATGTCGACCTGAGCGGCACCGGCGAAGCGGCCGACCTCGCCGAGGCCGCCGCCGACCTGCTGAGCCCGGCGGGACACCCGCTCGGCGCGGCGAACCAGGCGATCCCACGCCAGGACGGCCGCTCGGCGCTGACCCGGATCTGGGAGGTCACCGCCACGCTGCGCGAGCATCGTGGAGACGGTCACGTCGCTGCCCTGGTGGCATACGGATTCAGCGGCGTCGAGTCGGCGGTCTGGGGTTGCGAACCGCAGGACCGCGCCCGGTTCCAGCCGTACCGGGGCTGGACCGATGACGAGTGGGACGGCGCCATCGGGAGCCTGCGCGATCGCGGCTGGCTGGATGCCGAGGGTAAGCGCACCGATGCCGGGCTTCAGGTGTACCAGCAGGTCGAGGACGCCACTGATCGAGAGGCCATGCGGGTCTGGGAGGCGTTCGGCGCCGAACGCACGCAGCGGCTGGCCGACCTGCTGACGCCGCTGGCGGTGCCGCTGCACGCGGCTACGGCCAGCCTCAACCCGCTTCACTTGCCGGATCCGCGCACGGCATGATCGAGGGTATGGACAACCGCGACCCGAACAACGACATCGGTTCTGGCCCGATCTTCGACGGCCGTGTCTTCGTCGCCGGCGGCTGGCGCGACCCGGCCACCCGGGACGTCATCGAGGTCGTGAACCCGGCCACCGAACAGGTCATCGGCTCGGTGGCCGCGGGTACCGGCGCGGACATCGACACCGCCGTGGCCGCCGCCCGCGAGGCGGCCGCCGGATGGGCGGCGACCACGCCCGACGAGCGCGCACGGGTGCTGGCCGCGACCGGAACCGCGCTTTCGGCGCGGGCCGATCAGGCGGCCGCGCTCATCACCGCCGAGTTGGGCGCACCGCTGCCGCTGTCGCAACGGCTGCACGTCGGCCTCCCACTGACCGTGCTGGCCTCGTTCGCCGACCTGGTGACGTCGTTCCGGTTCGTCGAGGAAGTCGGCAACTCGATGGTGTGGGCTCGTCCGGTCGGCGTGGTCGGTGCGATCACCCCGTGGAACTACCCGCTGCATCAGATCGTCGCGAAGGCGGGAGCCGCGATCGCGGCCGGGTGCCCGGTCGTGCTGAAGCCGGCCGAGGACACGCCGTTCATCGCGTACCTCCTGGCCGAGGTGTTCGCCGAGGCCGGGTTGCCGCCGGGAGTGTTCAACGTGGTATCCGGCCGTGGCCCGGTGGCGGGACAGGCGCTGGTCGATCATCCGGACGTCGACATGATCTCGTTCACCGGATCGACGGCCGTCGGCCGGAGCATCGGCGCCGCGGCGGGTGGCGCCCTGAAGCGAGTGGCGCTGGAACTCGGCGGCAAGTCCGCGAACGTGATCCTGCCGGGCGCCGACCTGGCCAAGGCGGTCAAGGTCGGGGTGGGCAACGCGTACCTCAACGCCGGCCAGACGTGCAGTGCGTGGACGCGGATGCTTGTGCCCGCCGCCGCGTATGACGAGGCCGTGTCGCTGGCCGCGGACGCGGCGGCGAAGTACCAGCCGGGCGACCCGCTGGATCCGGGCACCCGGCTGGGGCCGCTGGTCAGCGCGAAGCAGGCCGAGCGGGTTCGCGGCTACATCGACATCGGTACGGCCGAAGGCGCCAGGCTGGTCACCGGCGGCACCGATGCCCCTCGCGAGCGCGGCTACTACGTTCGCCCGACCGTCTTCGCCGACGTCACGCCTTCGATGCGCATCGCGCAGGAAGAGATCTTCGGGCCGGTCCTGTCCATTCTCCGGTACCAGGACACCGACGAGGCGCTGGCCATCGCCAACGACAGCCAGTACGGCCTGGCCGGCGGGGTGTGGGCGGCATCCGCCGAGGAAGCGTCGGAGTTCGCCGCGCGTTTGGCCACCGGTCAGGTCGATATCAACGGTGGCGCGTTCAATCCCCGGGCGCCGTTCGGCGGGTTCAAGTCCTCCGGCATCGGCCGGGAACTCGGCACGCACGGCATCGCCGAGTTCGTCCAGTACCAGAGCCAGCAGTTCTGAGATCAGTCTGGGCCGGTCGCCGCGAGAGGCGGTACCGAAGGCACCTCTGAAGGGCAGTTCCGACAGGCAGTTCCGATGGGCACTCCCGACAGGCACTTCCGACAGGCACTTCCGACAGGCACTTCTGAAAGGCAGCGGGCGTGACACGAGCAGTAGTTCTGTCCACGATCGGTGGTGACCTGGAGGTCACCGACATCGACCTGCCGGCGCCCGGGCCCGGGCAGGTCCGGGTCCGCCTGGCCGCGGCAGGTGTGTGCCACTCCGACTTGTCGCTGTCCAACGGCACGCTGCAGCAGCCGGTGCCGGTCGTGCTCGGGCACGAAGGCGCCGGCACGGTGGTGGCGACCGGCCCCGGCGTGACGTCGGTCGCCGCCGGCGATCCGGTCGTGCTGAACTGGTCGCCGGCCTGCCGGGACTGCTTCTTCTGCCGGGCCGGCGAACCGTACCTGTGCGTGCATGGTGGCGACGGCGCCCGCGCACCGTACGCGACGTATCACGACGGCCCGCTGTACGCCGGACTCGGCACCGCCGCGTTCGCCGAGGAGACGGTGGTGGCCGAGGCGGCGGTGCTGCCGCTGCCGGACGGGGTACCGCTGGCCGACGCGGCTCTGCTCGGTTGTGCCGTGCTCACCGGGTTCGGCGCGGTCAACCACGCCGCCGGCGTACGCGGGGGCCAGTCGGTCGTCGTGTTCGGCCTGGGCGGCGTCGGCCTGTCCGTGATCCAGGCGGCCCGGATCGCCGGTGCCGCGCCGATCATCGCGGTCGACATCCACGACGCCAAGGCGGCCCTGGCCCGATCGCAGGGCGCCACGGACTTCCTGATCAGCGATGACCCGAAGGCTCTGGCGCGGACGATTCGGGAACGGACCGGCGGGCTCGGGGCCGACCACGCGTTCGAATGCGTCGGGCGTGCCGCCACCATCCGCGCGGCCTGGTCGAGCACCCGGCGCGGTGGCGCCGCGACGGTCGTCGGTATCGGACCGGCCAGCGACAAGGTGGAGTTCAACGCGCTGGAACTGTTCCACTTCGCCCGTACCCTGCGCGGCTGCGTGTACGGCAACAGCGATCCGGCCGCCGACCTGCCGGTGCTGGCCGAGTATGTCCGGTCCGGCGACCTGGATCTGAGCGCCCTCGTCACCGACCGGATCGGGCTGGACGACGTTCCGGCCGCGTTCGAGCGGATGGCGGCCGGTGCCGGCGGCCGGTCGCTTGTGATCTTCTAACCGCTCCCGTGCTCTTCGGCGGTCCGTCGTGTTCCCGGACGCCCGAGCGTCGACGCGATCGATGCCGGCCGGGAATCGGCCGGTCAGAACGTCTGGAACAGGGCCGCGACGCTGCGGGTCATGATCCGGCAGGCGGTGTCGGCGTCCAGGCCCAGATGGTCTCGCCACAGCCCCCAGGACGCGTACGTGGTGAGCGAGACCAGCGCGTTGGTCAGGTCGGCCCGGCTGGTTCCGGCGGCGGTCAGCTCGTCGCCGAACACGTCCTCCAGCTCAACGCGGCTGCGGTCCAGCTGGATCATTCGGTTCAACCGCAGCTGTGCCGAGAACGGCTCGCGCGCGGCCGCGGCACGGGCCGCCGGAGCGATGATCTCCAGCATCCGGGCCCGCTGATCGCAGAACGCCGTCACCCGCTCGTTTAGCGGCATCGACGGGTCGACCGGTTGATGAGCCGTGTCCTGGATCTCGATCAGGCGTTCCCCGGCTGCCTGGAACAGCGTCTCCATGTCCTTGAAGTTGGTCCACAGGGTGCGCAGCGAGACACCGGCGCTCTCGGCGATCCGCTCTCCGGTGGGTTTCAGGTCACCGGACGCGAGCAGCGCCAGGTGCGCGTCAACGATCGCCGCCCGGGTGCGCTGCGATCGGGCGGTCCTGCCGTCGATCCGGGCAGCCTCGGCCATGCACTCCTCCAGAGATCATCGAATCAACAGCATGCCTGATCCGCCGTGGTGAATTGAATCCGAGTCGGACTCGTTCCCAGCACGCCGGCGGGACCCGGCGAAGGCCGCCGGCGGGCGGCGCCGGCCGGGTCGCGAGGACTAACGCGCCCGGCGGCCCGACGCGATCATGGGGATATGGCTGCTACGTGATGCTGGATAGCAGCCATATCCCCGTACTCGTCAATCTCTATCCCCCGCGATGGTTGTTCCGGGCGATTCACGGTGTTCCGGGCGATTGACAATGCCCTCGGCCAACAGTGCCGTCAGCTGACAAAGCCATCAGCTGGTAGCGACGATGCCGTCATCCGACAATGCCACCGGCGTCATCCCGCCCGGCGACGGCCACGCCACCGCGACCACCGGCCGCGGTGGCGGCCGCCGATCAGGAGGGAATACCGCTCGCCGGCGGGGTGGCCGGAGTTCCGGTGTACTCCTGGACTGGACCGGATCCGCTGTCGGTCGTGTAGATCGGGCCGAAGAACGTCCCCACGCCGTTGCTGATCTTGACCAGCTGCACGCCGGTGTAGCCGGAGTGGTTGGTGGGCGAGAACGCGAACGGCACCAGGCCCGGGCCGGTGAATCCGCCCTTCTCCACGGCCGCGATCAGCGACTTGCGCGTCGGGTTCTTGCCCGCGGCCTCGAGGGCCTGCACGAACGTGTACCCGACGGCCATGCCGTACTCGACGTTGCCGTCCCACGAAGCGTTGCCGTTGTACTTCTCGTTGACCATCTGGAACAGCTTGATCCACGGGTTGTCCGACTCGCCCGCGTTAGGCAGGTAGTTGTCGGTGATAACGCCTTCCAGCAGCGGCGCTCCCTTGGCCGTCAGCAGGCCGGCGACGGTCGCGTAGTCGGCGCCGACGTTTGATACCACCCATTGGGTCTGGAACCCGATCTGCGCGGCGGTACCGAGGGCCAGCGCGGTGAAGCCGGGCACCGTCGCGGCGACCGTAACCTGGCAGCCGGCCGCCTTGAGCGCGCCCATCTGAGGCGACACGTCCTGGTTCGTCACCGTGTACGTCTCGGAGTGCGCGAGATTACCCAGGATCTGCTTGACGCCGGCCAGTTCGTCGGCACCGAAGTCGTCGTTCTGGCCGAAGAAGCAGACCTTCTTGCCGGCGAACGCCGACTTCAGGTACGTGCCGAGGATCTTGCCCTCGACCGTGTAGTCGGGCTGGAAGCCGAACGTATCGGGGTACTTCTGCGGCTGGTTCCAGCTCCGGCTGCCCGACGCCACGAACAGGTCGGGCACATTGTTGGTCTTGAGGAAGTCCAGTACCCCGGTATGGGTCGGGGTACCGAGACCATTCAGGATGGCGAACACCTTGTCCTGCAGCACCAGCTGCCGGACGTCGGTCTGGGTTTTGGCCGGGTTGTACCCGTCGTCCATCACCTTGTAATCGATCTTCCGGCCGTTGATGCCACCGTTGGCGTTGACGAACGCGAAGTACGCCTTGGTGGCGGCCGAGATCTTCGAATAGCCCGGCGCGGCCGGACCGGTCAGCGGCTGGTGGGTGCCGACCGTGATGGTGGTAGCGGTGATACCGGGATCGTTGGACGCCGACCCGCCGCTGCCTGACTTGCTCTTGCTGCACGCGGCCAGCGCGATGACGATGCCGGCCACGGCGACGAGGGCGATCCCCCGCCGTGAGGTGCGATACATGCGACACCGACCTTCCTTGTCAACCCCGACGAGCCGTCGTCGGGGTGGGCCCGACCGGGCGACGATGCCGGTCGGGACATCCGGGTGTGTTACGTGGTGGACGCCGCCTGGTCAACGGAACCATCGGCGCCGGAGGCATCAGACCCGCCGGACCCGCCGGACGAATCGGACCCCCCAGATGAACCGGACCCGCCAGACCCCCCAGGACCAGACTCACCAGGCCCAGACTCCCCGGTCGCACCGGAGGCGGCTGCCGTCGCCGAACCGTCTCGTCCGGCCGCGCCCCGCAGGCCTCGGATCCCCCAGGCGAGCCGCCGGAGCAGGCCCTGAATGCCACCGGGCGCGACGATCGCGATGATGATGAGCGCCAGGCCGAACACCGCCAGCGGCACGTTGTCCTTGAGCTTGACCGCCTGGCCGGGCGACAGCGTGATGGTGGTCATGAACTTCGCGGTGAGGTACGGCAGGACGACGATCGCCGCCGAACCCCAGATTGCCCCCGCCAGGCTGCCCAACCCGCCCAGAACGATCGCCAGCAGCAGATAAAGCGACAGGGTGAGCGAGTAACTGTCCGGGGACACGGCCTGGTTGATGGCCGCGAGGACGCCACCGCCGAGTCCGGCGCAGGCGGCACTCACCACGAACGCGATCACCTGGGTACGCGCGACCGGAATCCCGGCCAGCGCGGCGGCCACTTCATTGTCGCGGACCGCCCGGAACGTCCGGCCGACCCGGCTGCGCATCAGGTTCGCCAGCAGGAACAGTGTCACCGCCGCGGCGACGGTGGCGAAGTATGCCTGCCACTGCTCGTTGGGGAATCCCTCGCCGAGCATCGCCGGAGGCGGGTTCATCGGCACCGGAAGGCCCTGGTCGGCGCCGAACACATCGGACCAGCGAGTGGTGACGGCCGGCACGACCAGAACGATCGCGAGCGTCAGCCCGGCCAGGTACGGGCCGCGCAGGCGGGCGGCGGCCAGGCCGATGATCAGCCCGGCCAGGCCGCTGACGATGACCGCGCCGGCGAGCGAATACAACAGCGTCCACTGCGTCGTCACGTCGTGGCCGGAGAAGCTGATCTGGAGCTTCGCCGTGGTGTACGCCCCAATCGCCATGATGGCGCTCTGGCCCAGCGAGACCTGACCGTTCTGGCCGGTCAGCACCGTCAGGCCGGCGACCGCGCACAGGTACGCGGCGATGATGGCGAGCTGGTAATCGTAGAAGGTCTCCACGTACCCGGTCGCGAACATCAGCGCGAACACCGCGACAATCGCGATCAGCAGATGCCGCAGCAGGGTGCTGTGCCGTAGGACGCCCATGTCACACCCGCCGCGTCGCAGTCGAGCTGAACACGCCGTTAGGCCTGGTCAGCAGCACCAGTACCAGCAGAATGAGGACCGCGATCGAGGTGACTTCGCTACCCAGGTACCCGCTTGCGTAGGAGAGCACCAAGCCCAGGCACAGACCGCCGACGACGGCACCGAGTGGGCTGTCCAGACCACCGATCACCGCCGCGGTGAACGCCGCGGTGAAGACCAGGTCCATGGCGGTCGGGTTGAGGAACCCGGTGGGCAGGATCAGCAGGCTCGCGAACGCGCCGACCGCGCTGGCCAGGGCCCAGCCCAGGGTTAGCACCCGAGCGGTGTTGACGCCGAGAAGCCTGGCCGTCTCCGGCGCGAACGCCGCGGCGCGCATCCGCAACCCGATGTCGGTGCGGGTGAACAGCAGCCCGATCGCGGCCAGCACCACCGTCACGACTCCGAACACGAACAGGTCGTACGGGCTGAACAGCGGATGCCCGCCGACGGTGAACGCCTTGGCACTGAACGGGACCGGAAACGGCCGGTTGTTCACGCCGTACACCATGCCGAGCCCGGCCTCGATCACCAGTGCCACGCCCAGGGCGACCACGATGGCGGTCAGCGGGTTGGTGTGGCCGACCCACCGCATCGCACCGCGCTCGACCGCTATGCCGAGCAATAGGCCGGCCGCGATCGCGGCGAGCGCACCGAGCCAGTACGACCCGGTCGCCCCGGTGACGCTGTACGCGATGTAGGCAGCGGCCACCGCCATCGCGCCCTGGGCGAAGTTCACCACCCGGGCGCCCCGCCAGATCAGCACCAGCGCGAGCGCGAACGCCGCGTAGATGGCGCCATGCGACAGCCCGTCAACGGTGAGGAAGATGAAGCGATCCACAGTCCTCCCTCTCAGAAGCCCAGGTAGGCGTGCCGTAGCGCGTCGTCGTCGAGTAGCTCCGCGGCGGTGCCGGTGGTACGCGCGATCCGGCCAAGGCCGAGGATCACGCCGTGATGCGCGACGCCGAGTGCGGCACGCACGTTCTGCTCCACCAGCAGCACGGTCAGGCCTTGCTCCTGGCACAGATGCCGGAGCAGGTCCATGATTTGCGCGGTGATTCTCGGTGCCAGGCCGAGCGACGGTTCGTCGAGCAGCAGCAGCTTCGGTTTCGCGACCAGGGCCCGGCCGATCGCCAGCATCTGCCGCTCGCCGCCGGACAACTGCTGGCCGAGTGCGCGGTGCCGCTGCTTGAGTACCGGGAACAGTTCGTACACGCTGTCGACGTCGCCCTTGTCGGCCCGCCAGAGGCCACCGAGCCGCAGGTTCTCGGCGACGGTGAGTTCGGTGATGACGCCTCCGCCCTCGGGTACGTGCGCCAGGCCCGCCTTGACGATCCGGTCGACCGGCCGCCCGCCGATGTCGGCGCCGTCGAACCAGACCCGTCCCGCACGCGGCTTGATCAGGCCGGAGATGGTCCGCAGCAGGGTGGTCTTGCCGGCTCCGTTCGCGCCGAGCACGGCGACGATCACACCCGGTGCGACGGTCAGGTCGATGCCGTGCAGGACCGGCGCGCCGGAATAGCCGGCCACCAGGCTCTCGGTGCGCAACAGCGGCGTCGCGTCGGATCCGGTCATGCCGCCGCTCCGTCCGCCGTGCCCAGGTACGCCTTGGTGACCGCGCCGGACGCCCGGATCTCGGCCGGGGTACCCCGGGCGATCACCTTGCCGAAGTCGAGAACCACTATCTGGTCGCAGACGGCCATCACCAGGTCCATGTGATGCTCGACCAGCATCACGGAACACCCGGTTGCCGGCAGGCCGCGGATCAAATCGGCGAAGCCGTCGATCTCGTCGTGGGCCAGGCCGGCCGCGGGTTCGTCGAGCAGCAGCAGTCGTGGCTCGGCGATCAGCGCGCGCGCCAGCGCCACTCGCTTCTGCAGCGCGAAGGGCAACGTGCCAGGCAGTGCCGCGGCATATCCAGCTATCCCGAACCGCTCCAGGTAGACCATCGCCTCCTCGCGCAGCCGGCGCTCGTCCCGGTCCGAACGCGGCAGCCCCAGCAGCCCGGACAGGAAGCCGGCCCGGGCGCGTACGGTGGCACCGGCCAGAACGTTGTCGAGCACCGTCAGCCCGGCGAACAGGCCGACGCCCTGCAGGGTGCGGCCGATTCCGCGGCGCGCCAGCTGATGCGGACGCGGCTGGAGCGGGGCACCGTCCCAGGTGATCTCGCCGGAGGTGGGCTTGACGAAGCCGCAGACGACGTTGAACAGGGTGGTCTTACCGGCTCCGTTGGGGCCGATCACGCCGACGATGTGCCCCGGCTCCACCGAGAGATCCACACCGGACAGCGCGACCAGGCCGCCGAACGCCGCGCTGATGCCGCGCAGCCGCAGGCCGGTCCGGTCGGCCGGGGCGATCGGCGCGGTCGTCCCGTCGGGCCGCAGGACCTCCCCTCGTCCGGTCCGTTCACGGTTGAACCCCCTCAACTCGGTGATCGCCGGTGAGTGCCGACGATGCGGCGATCGACGCGATTGGTGATCGACAATTTGGCGATCGACGAATTGGTGATCGGACACAATCGGTGATCGAGAAGTTCTAGTCGGGAGCTTGCTAGCCGGTGGCCGGTCGGAGGGCCGGCCCGCCAGCGAGGTCTTTGGGTGTGTCAGTGCAGGTACGGCGCGGTTTCGAGGCGTGCTATGTGGCACATGTCACTAAACTAATTACATCGGGAGTGTACTTACCTGTCAGGGGAGGTCAAGACTCGTAACCTCACCGTTACCGGTAGACGACATCGGCCAGGTATGGCCGAGCACGAGATGGCGCACGCGTGAGCGCACGCACCGCGCTGCGCGAGCGCACACCCCGCTGTCAGCAACCGGGAGTAAGATCGCCGGATGGTTGGTGACTACCCGCCCGGAAAGTGGGACGACGTGTCGGTGACCTCCGAGGTCACGACGGCGATGCCGCAGGTTCCCTCGCAGGAGGGCCGGCCGGCCCCTGCGGCCGCCCGATTCGCCCCCGTGCTCCCACCCGGAGTCGCCCTCCTGGTGGTTACCCACGGCCCGAATTCCGGCGCCCGATTCCTGCTGGACCTGGATCTGATCACCGCGGGCCGAAGCGTGGATTCGGACATCTTCCTCGACGACGTGACGGTCTCGCGCCAGCACGCCGAGTTCCGCCGGTCGCACGGTGGGTCCGGTTTCGTGATCGTCGATCTGGGCAGCCTGAACGGCACGTATGTCAACGGTGAGCGGATCAACGAGGCCCGGCTGCGCCCGGGCGATGTGGTCCAGATCGGACGGTTCCACCTGAGCTTCCGCACCGCCGACTCCTACTGACCCGATCGCGGGTGGTAGCGAGCCCAGCGGGCGGCAACGCCACGCCATCGAGCCCAGCGGGCGGCAACGCTACGCCATAAATGCGGCTTCGTCCCCGCCGCACCGTCTCGGCGATTACGTTGGAAGTCGTGTCGAACCCGCTCAATGCCGGCTCGCCCACCACCACCCGCGGCGATTGCGGCAGTATCACCGTCGTCAACGGCACCACCTTCTGCCTGTCCGGCACGGATGGCGAGATCGCCACCGGCGAGCCACACGGGCTGTTCTTCCGCGACGCCCGCTTGTTGTCCAACTGGTCACTGCTTATCGACGGGCATCATCCCCAGTCGTTGTCCGTACACATGGCAACCACGGCCGGCTCCCGGTTCGTATTGCGCCGCCGGCCGCCGCCCGGCCGCGCCGACTCGACCCTGCTGATGGTCCGCGATCGCAAGGTGGACAACGGTCTCACCGAGACGGTCACCATCGACAACATCGGCCGTGAGGCCACATCGTTCGAGCTGAAGCTGCGCTTCGACGCCGACTTCGCCGACCTGTTCGCGGTCAAGGAGGGGCGGTCGGTGCACGGCGAGATCACCGCCACCGTGACGCCGATGGACGTGACGCTGCGCAGCGTGGCCGATCCGGCCCGGGGCGTGCACATCACCGCTTCCGGTGACCCGGAACTGACCGACAACGCAATCCTCTGGCACGTGCTGGTCCCGTCGCGAGAGCAATGGCAGGCCACCATCGAGGTACAGCCGATCGTCGGCAACGAGTGGGTACGAGCCCAGCCGGACGAGCAGACCGAGGACGACGACGACTGGCTTGGCCGGACCAGCAGCATCCGGGTGGAGCACCGGGGGGTCGCCGGGGTGCTCGACCGCAGCCTGCTGGACCTCGACGCGCTGCGGATCAGCGACACGCACGGCCGAGCATTCATGGCCGCCGGCGCGCCATGGTTCATGACGCTATTCGGCCGTGACAGCCTGGTAGCCGCATGGATGTGCCTGCCGGTCGACGTCAACCTCGCGGTCGGCACGCTGCAGACGCTGGCGGCGTTGCAGGGCCACGTCGAGGATCCGATCACCGAGGAACAGCCCGGCCGGATACTGCATGAACTACGGCTCGGCCCGGACAGCAAGGACGCGCTCGGCGGCCACGAGTACTACGGCACGGTGGACGCGTCGCCGTTGTTCGTGATGCTGCTCGGCGAGGCGTTCCGGTGGGGGGCCGACCCGATCGCGGTACGCGAATTGCTCCCGGCGGCCGACGCCGCGCTGTCCTGGATCGAGCAGTACGCCGACGTCGACCGGGACGGGTTCGCCGAGTACCGCCGGGCCACCGATCACGGCCTGCTCAACCAAGGCTGGAAGGACAGCTTCGACAGCATCAACTTCGCCACCGGCGGTCTGGCCGATGGCGCCATCGCGCTATGCGAGGTGCAGGCGTACACCTATGCCGCGCTGCTGGCCCGCGCCGAACTCGCCGACGCGTTCGGCGATGACCACAGGGCGCGCACCTGCCGCACCAAGGCGCAGACCCTGCGCACCGAATTCGCCCGGGCCTACTGGGTCGCCGACAAGGGCTGGTACGCCATCGCGCTGGACGGTGAGAACCGGCAGGTGGATGCGCTGTCCAGCAACGTCGGCCACTGCCTCTGGACGGGAATCGCCACCGATGAGCACGCCACCGAACTGATCCGGGCTCTCGGCACACCGGCCATGGATAGCGGCTACGGCCTGCGGACGCTGTCGGCGGACATGGGCGCCTACAACCCGATGAGCTACCACAACGGCTCGGTGTGGCCGCACGACACCGCGATCACGATCGCCGGGCTGCTGCGCTACCGGCACATTCCCGGCGCCATCGAGTTGGCCCACCGGTTTGCCAAAGGGCTCATCGACGCCGGCGTGGCGTTCGACCACCGGTTGCCGGAACTGTTCTGTGGTTTCCCACGGACCGACTTCACCCCGCCGGTGCCGTACCCCACGTCCTGCTCGCCACAGGCGTGGGCGAGCGGATCCCCGTTGCTGGTGCTGCGCTCGTTCCTCGGCCTGCAACCGGACGAGCCGAACAAGACCATAACCGTACGCGCGAAGCTGCCAGCCAGCTGGGGCGAGGTGACCGTGGACCGGTTGAGGCTTGGCGAATACACGGCCACGATTCGCGCGCGTGGTTCCGACGTCGTCGTCGACGGCTTGGACGATGCCTGGCAAATCATCACGTAAGTGTTTAAAGGCCCATGTGTATGGGTATATAGAGCGGTCCGGGTCGTACCGCGACAACCAGTACGCGATCCGAAGTTCTCTACTTCAAGGAGCCGCCGATGCTCATCGTGACCACCGAGTCGATTCCCGGGCGCCAGATCCGGTTCGTGATCGGCGAGGTGATCGGCGTGACCGCGCGCATGAACAACCCCTTCACCGAAGGTCTGCGCAAACTCGACGGATACAGCAAGCCACAACGTTCGTCGTCATTGCTGCGCTGGCGCTGGGAAGCCGTCAGCGAGATGGTGGCCGAGGCGGTACAGCTGGGCGCCGACGCCATCATCGGCATGAAGTTCGACAACCGTCGGATCACCGGCACCTGGTCGGAGATATGCGCGTACGGCACCGCCGTCAAACTAAGCAACGACCGTGGATCAGCGCCTGTCGTCGGCGAGCACCGTGCGAAGCACAGCCAGCGCGTCGGAGATGATGCGCGACACATGCATCTGGGATAACCCGACCGTCTCGGCGATCTGCGTCTGCGTCATCTCGTTGCGGAACCGCAACCGCAGGATCCGGCGGCTGCGACGGGGCAGCAGGCGCATCGCCTCCCGGACCGAGGCCCGGTTGTCCACCGCCTCGAACCCGTCATCGTTGCACGCGACGTAGTCGGCGAGCACGCCTCCGTCGAGCACCGGCGCCGACAGCGAGGCCGGGGCATACGACCGCGCGGCCAGCCTGGCCTCGATGACGGTTCGCTCATCCATCGCGAGCGCGTTGGCCAGGTCGCGCGTGGTGAGCGAGCGCCCAAGCCGCTGGGTGAGCAGGTCGGCATCGGTCCGGATCTGCAGCCAAGCGTCCTGGATCCGGCGCGGCACTCGTACGCCCCAGCTCTTGTCCCGGAAGTGCCGCCGCAACTCGCCGGCGATGGTCGGCGTGGCGTACGCCCAGAAGCCGCCGGTGTTGCGTGGGTCGTAGCCGTCGATGGCCTTGATCAGGCCCATCGCGGCGACCTGGGCGAGGTCCTCGTTCGGCTCGCCGCGGCCGGAGTAGCGCAGTGCCAGCCGGGTAGCCGCCGGGAGCCCGGCCTCGATCGCGGCGGCTCTGAGCCGCTCGCGATGCGGATCGCCGCGAGGCAGTACCGCGATGTCGGCCAGCATGGCGCCGATCGGATCGTCGGCGGCTCGGGCTCGATGGAATGCGATGCCACAACAGGGCAACGCCGGGCGCGCCGGCGGATCGCCGCGATAGCGTGGCACCGCGTGCCGGTCCAATTGGTCCTGGATCGGCCCGGCGGCGCCGACCACGTGCATCGCCTGATCCCTGGCCGATACCTTGGCACGCAGTTGTGCCAGCAAGGAGGCACTGTACGCATCAAGTACGCGGACCCCGGACAGGTCCACCACGATAGTGCGCCCACCACTCGCGATCGCGTCGCGCACCAGCGCCCGGAGCCGGCCGCAGTCCGCACGTGTCAGCGAGTCCCCGGCAACGATCAGCGACGTATCGCCGACGCGGTGCGCGTGGGCGCAGACTCCACCACGCTTGCTCACCAGCCATCACTCTCCACCCGGATCACACTCTGCATCTGGAGCACTCTCCACCCGGAGCCGTCAGGTCCGGAAAGCGACGAGACAGCCGTACACGCGGGCACGGCCAGGACTTTGGATGCTAGCAGATTTCGGGCGAAGCCAGGGTAAATGTCATGTTTGCCGCTAGTCGGTCAGGGGTATGGAAATGCCATGCCCTTAGATAACGCGCGACTACGGCATGACGCGCGGCGGCAACATGGCTTAGGCCAGCATGACCCGCTCCGAATAGCCGTGGTCGCTCCGCCGTATTTCGACATACCGCCATCCGCATACGGTGGCACTGAAGCGGTTGTAGCCGATCTGGTCGACGGGCTTGTCGATATTGGACACTCGGTGAGCCTGATCGGCGCGGGCGAGAATCACACCAAGGCACGGCTCATCCGCGCATGGGATCGAATCATCCCCGAGCGGCTCGGCCAGATCTACCCCGAGATGATGAACGCGGCCATCACTCGCAACGTCATCCGGGACCTGGTCGGACAGATCGACGTCGTGCACGACCATTCATTGTCCGGACCGCTGAACGCTGAGATCTACGCCCGCTGGGGACTGCCGACCGTGGTCACCATGCACGGGCCATCGGATGAACCGGATCTGCGGACCTACTATGGCGGCCTGGGCACATCGGTGCACATGGTCGCGATCAGCGGCCGGCAACGAGCCCTGGCGCCGGAATTGAACTGGGTTGCCACGGTGCACAACGCACTGCGGGTAAACCGCTGGCCGTACCACGAGCGCAAGCAGGACTATGCCCTGTTCCTCGGACGGTTCAGCCCGGACAAGGGCGCCCATCTGGCGCTCGACGCCGCTCACTCGATCGGCCTGCCGCTGGTGCTGGCCGGCAAGTGCCAGGAGCAGTTGGAGCAGGACTACCTGGCCGACGAGGTGCGACCACGGCTGACCCAGCAGGACACCCTGTTCGGCGTAGCCGACACCCGGGAGAAGCGGATCCTGCTCGCCAACGCCCGGTGCCTGGTGTTTCCGGTGCAATGGGAAGAGCCGTTCGGCATGGTGATGATCGAGGCGATGGCCTGCGGTACGCCGGTCGTGGCGCTACGCGCCGGCTCGGTACCCGAGGTGATCATCGACGGGGTCACCGGGTTCATCTGCGACAGCCCGGCCGAACTTCCCGACGCCCTGGTCGCGGCGGCGTACATGGATCCGGCGGCATGCCGGAACCACGTCGCCGTCAACTTCAGCGCCGACCGGATGGCCTACGGCTACACCAGCGCATATCGTTCGGCGATCGCGGCGACGCCCCGGTCGGCCTACGCCAACCGGCATCTCAACGCGCGCGTAGGGGTCCGGTTCTGACCGCGAGCGCGCCCTACCGATTGCCGGGTCGGTCAAGCGGCCGGGATATCAATGGCCGGGACATCATGCGGCCGGGACATCATGCGGCCGGGACATCATGCGGCCGGGACATCATGCGGCCGGGATGACGCACCAACGTGATGCGCGGGCCAGGAGATCAAAAATTAGATCTTGGTGCCTTCGGCTCGCCGTGGCGAGCAGGACGCACCAAGATCCGGATTGGTCTAGCTGATAGTTAACGGTCGGCGACGCTGGCGACCCACGACGGAGCTATGCAGTCTTCGGAGCCGGGCGCGGTCCGCGTGCGTCCATCTGGTGATGGACGAGCGTCCCGATGGTGCACTCAGCAAACTCCGCGGCCGGGACGCCTACCCAGTCGAATGTGCACTCAGCAAGCTCCTGCGCTTGCTCATGGACCGTTCCATGCTGGAGCGAACGGTGGCGCCGGACGAACTCTGCGTAGCTCGGTGTGGATTTTCCTGCCATGTCACACCTCCATGTATTTGACGATACGCCGGACAGCGCTCCGCCAGACTGGTATAAGCGCAGGTCCACAGGCTCGTCTCAGGATCATCAGGCGGCACCGGCGGACCGGCGACGCCGCGGTAACGAGGCGTCGCCGGAGGCCGGCATTGAGCGATACGGCGGCGGTGCGCGGCAAGCAAACGCGGTCCGGCCAAGCCCCCTGGTGCCATCCAGAGGCCCCGTCGGTTGGACCCGCGCCGTCGGTTGGACCCGCGCCGTCGGTTGGACCCGCGCCGTCGGTTGGACCCGCGCCGTCAGCCAAGCCGGCGCAAGGCCATGTCGGCGAGGAACGCGGCACCATCGCTCAGAACGCTGTCGTCGAAGACCGCGCGCGGTGAGTGGTTCGATGGCGCGGTCGCCGGATCGTCGGTCGGGCAGGCACCGAGGAACAGGTAGGCGCCCGGCACGTTCTCCAGCACCCGGGAGAAGTCCTCGGCACCGGTGACCGGTGTCGGCAGCTCCAGATACCGCTGTTCGCCGAACACGTCTCGCACCGCGTCGGCGGCGAACGCCGCCTCGTCGGCGTCGTTCACGGTCACCGGGTACTCCTGCTCGTAGCGCGCTTCGACGGTCAGGCCGTGCGCGGCCGCGATCCCCTCACACACCTGCACCGTGTACTTGGCCAGTTGCTCGCGGACCTCAGGGTTGAACGACCGCACGGTCGCCTCGAACGCCGCCTCGTCGGGGATGATGTTGCGGCGGGTGCCGGCGTGGAACGACCCGACCGTGATGACATTCGGCTCGAACGCGTCAATCCGGCGGCTCACCATCGTCTGAAGCGCGGTGACCATCTCCGCCGCGCACTGAACCGGGTCGAGCGCGGCGTGTGGTCGCGATCCGTGTCCGCCGGCGCCGATCACCCGCACGAACAGGCCGTCGGAGGCGGCCATCAGCGGCCCCGGCCGCCCGGCGAAGACGCCGCGCGGCAGGATAGACGACATGACGTGGATGCCGTAAGCGTAGTCGGCCTTCTTGCCGGCGGCCGACAGCACGCCCTCGTCGATCATCTGACCGGCACCGTCCCAGCCCTCCTCGCCCGGCTGGAACATGAACACGACGTCCCCGGCCAGCTCATCACGCCGGGCGGCGAGCAATCGGGCGGCACCAACCAGCCCGGCGGTGTGCAGGTCATGACCGCAGGCATGCATCACTCCCGGGTTACGGGACACGAACACCTCGCCTGGGCTCTCGTCGACCGGTAACGCGTCCATGTCGCCGCGCAGCAGTACCACCGGGCTGGAGCCATCGGCGGCCCGGCGCCCACCGCGCAGGACAGCGGTGACCGACGACAGGTTGGTGCCGGTGGTCACCTCCAGCGGCAGCGGATGCAAAGCGCTGAGAACCGCCTCCTGCGTAAGCGGAAGATCCAGCCCGATCTCCGGGATCTGGTGCAGTTCTCGCCTCAAGATCGCGAGTTCGCCCTGGATCGCAGCGGCATCCTCACGCACAGTCATAGTCTCTTCCCTTCCAGGCCAAGGTCGTTCGCCTAGCAAACTACTCCATGAACGCGCGGCACTGAACGTCTCCGGAGGCGCGGGTACGGAGGCGATCCGGGGCCATACGCGGAGGCAATCGCCGTCGGGTTCATCGCACGGGTGATCTCATCGCACGCGTTGGATCTCGTGGGGCTCGGGCGCTGCATCTCGTGGGGTGATGGGGGCGCTGCATCTCGTGGGACGCGCTGGGCGGCATCTCGTGGGACGCTGCATCTCGTGGGACGCTGCATCTCGTGGGACGCTCCCGTGGGCGCGCATCTCGTGGGACGCTGCATCTCGTGGGACGCGTTCCTGGGACTCGTTGACCTCATCGCACGCGTTGATCACGGCGCGGGACCTCGCCGACGCGGCCGTGGCACCCGCCCGGCCGTCGGCCCGACGTCTGTCGAGGCTCGCCCGAACAGGTGGACCTGCCAGCCCACGTGGGTCATGCTCAGGTACGTGAGCTGGACCGACGCATTACCACCGGAATTTCGGCCGGTACCCCGTTGCGCGACCGCAGTGTTGTTAGGTTAGCCTAACCACAGACGCACTCGACATCGACGCAACCAGGGGGAGCGCGCGTGATTCCTACGCTAGTGATCGGCCTTCGCGAGGGCCTGGAGGCCAGCCTCATCGTCGGCATCATCGCTTCGTTCCTAGCGCGCAACGGAAGGCGCGACGCGCTCCGCCAGACGTGGATCGGCGTCACCGCGGCGGCGGTGTTGTGCCTCGCCGTCGGCATCGCGCTGGTCACCCTGTCCCGGGAGCTGCCGCAGCGGGCTCAGGAAGGCCTGGAGACGGTGGTCGGCGCCTTCGCCATCGTCATGGTCACGTTCATGATCGTCTGGATGAACAAGCACGCTCGCAGCATGAAGAAGGAACTCGAGGGCGCGGCCGCCGAGGCGCTCGCGCGCGGCTCCGCCGCCGCCCTGGTCGCGATGGCGTTCCTCGCGGTCCTGCGGGAGGGCTTCGAAACCTCGGTGTTCCTGGTCTCCATCCTGCAGAACAGCGCGAGCACCACGGCGGCGACGATCGGCGCCTTCGCCGGCATCGCCATCTCGATCGCTATCGGGTATGGCATCTATCGCGGTGGTGTCCGCCTCAACCTGTCCCGATTCTTCAAGGTCACCGGCATCGTCCTGGTCCTGGTGGCCGCCGGCCTGACCATGACCGTCACGCACACCGCGCACGAGGCCGGCTGGATCAACTTCGGCCAGGCCACCGCCGCCGACCTGACCTGGCTGGTCCGGCCCGGCACGGTGGTTGCGTCGCTGATCACCGGCGTGCTCGGCATCCAGCCCAAGCCGACGGTGGCCGAAGCGGTCGCCTGGCTCCTGTACGCGATACCGATGCTGCTGTTCATCACCTGGCCACGGCCGTCGACGCCGCGACCGGCCAGGTCAGAGGCGCCGGCCACCTCCTCCCCCGCTCAGGCCTGATCCGACACCAACGATCCAGGGTCACCGGGCCTCAACGTCATACACGGGTCGCCAGACCTCGACGTCGTGTGCCCGTCGATGCGCCATTGAATCGTATTTACGCCGTTTATCACCTGCCGCTGCCGAAGGAGACCCCCGCATGCGTACCCATCGCCCGGCGCTGATCGGCGCTATCGCGACGATCGCCGGTCTCGGGCTGCTCGCGGCCGGCTGCGCCAAGTCCAATCCCAAGCCGGCGGCCGGCGCCACCGTGGTCACGGTCAAGCTCACGGACAAGGGCTGCCGGCCGTCGCCGGCCACCGCCGTGGCCGGGCCGGTCACGTTCCAGATCACCAACCAGGACGCGAGCAAAGTGACCGAGGCCGAGCTGCTCAAGGGCAGCACCATTCTCGGTGAGAAGGAGAACATCGCGCCCGGTTTGAACGGCAGCTTCTCGCTCAAGCTGGACGCCGGCACCTATCAGGTGTATTGCCCGGGCGCGGCCACCGAGAAGTTCGACTTCACCGTCACCGGTACCGCCGCCTCGGCCGCCGAGCCGGCGGTCAAGTCCGACCTGGACCATGCGACCGCGGGATATCGGCAATACGTGATCGCCGAAGTGGGCAAGCTGGTACCGGCCACCAAGGCGTTCACCGACGCGGTACGAGCCGGCGACATCGCCGCGGCGAAGTCCCGGTATGCACCGGCCCGCTACTACTACGAAGAGGTGGAGCCGGTGGCGGAGAGCTTCGGCGATCTCGACTCGGATGTCGATGCCCGGATCGACGACGTTGACGACGTGTCTTCATGGACCGGGTTCCACCGTCTGGGGAAGGCCCTGTGGCAGGACAAGTCGCTGTCCGGCATGTCCCCGATCGCGGACAGGCTCGACGCCGACGTGAAGAAGCTACAGACGCTGGTGGCAACCGCTACGTACCAGCCGGCGCAGCTCGCCAACGGCGCCACCGAGCTGCTCAACGAGGTCGGATCCAGCAAGATCACCGGCGAGGAAGACCGGTACAGCCACACCGACCTGTCCGACTTCAAGGCCAACCTGGCCGGTGCCCGCAAGGCGTACGAGCTGCTCCGGCCCGCGTTGGCCAAGATTGACCCGGAACTGGCCATGACCGTCTCACAGCGCTTCGATGACGTCGCGGCGGCGCTCGAGCCCTACGACGGGGTGACCGACTACTCGACCGTGGACGATGCCGCTCGTCGAGACCTGACCCAGGTCATCGACGCGCTCGCCGAGCCGCTATCGCAGGTGGCCGCGAAGGTGAACCGGTGACCTCCCGGCGCGGCCTGCTCAAGATCGGTGGAGTGGCGGCGTTCGGCGCCGCGGCCGTCACCGCCTCGGGGGTGGCCGCGGCCACGTCCAGTGCCGACCAGCCGTTCCCGGACCAGGTCGAGTTCCACGGCGAGCATCAAGCCGGGATCGCCACGCCGGCGCCGGCCCGGCTCGCGTTCGCGAGCTACGACGTGGTCACGTCCGGCACCACCTCGCGGCGGCGGGCCGCGCTGATCGCGTTGCTCAAGGACTGGACCGCGGCCGCCGCCGCGATGACGGCCGGCCACCCCGTCCCGGGTGACAACACGAGCAAGGATGCCCCGCGGGCCGATACCGGTGAGGCATACGGGAGCAAGCCCTCGAACCTCACCATCACCATCGGTTTCGGGCCATCGCTGTTCGACGACCGCTTCGGCCTGTCCGGCGGGCGGCCGACCGCGTTGGCCGACCTCCCGCACCTGCCGCCGGCCAGCCTCGACCCCGATTGCAGCGACGGCGACCTATGCGTTCAGGCCTGCTCGGATGATCCGGTGGTGGCCTTCCACGCGATCCGGAACCTGGCCCGAATCGGCCGGGGCACCGTGGTGATGCGATGGTCACAGCTGGGATTCGGGAAGGCCATCTCCACTGGCCGGGATAGCAGCACGCCACGGAACCTGATGGGCTTCAAGGACGGTACCCGTAACATCGACACCGCCGACGACGCCTTGATGAACGCTCACGTATGGGTCGGCGGCGAGACCGACCAGTCATGGGATGCGTGGCGGCAGCTATCTGGTGGTACGCCGGATTCGGATGCACATCGAAGCCTGGGACCGCGACCGCTTGTCGGATCAGGAAGCGGTCTTCGGCCGGGCCAAATGGCGTACCAGAAGGATCCGCGAACCCAGTTCGTGGCCCTGCAACGGCGCCTGGGCCGCGGCGACGCGCTGAACGAGTACATCCAGCACGTGGGATCGGGCCTGTTCGCCTGCCCGCCCGGGGTGACCGGCGCGGGCGACTACTGGGGCAGCACCCTGATCGGCTGAACGCCGTCACGACGGCCACACCGAGGTGCCCGGGCCATGCGGTCCGGGCATCCGGCATCGGCTCGGAGGGGCAGCCGGCCTATGACAGAACCCGCAGCCCGATCGTCTCCGGCATGGCCCGCAGCTCGTCCAGCACGTCGTCCGCGTAGTCGGTCCCGACATCGGTGAGCAGGTAGCCGTACTCGCCGCGGGTGGCGAGCAGCTGACCCTCGATGTTGACCGAGTGGGCCGCCAGGATGCTGTTGACCTGTGCCAGCACACCGGGCATGTTCCGGTGCACGTGGGCGATCCGGTGGGTCGCCGTCTGCTGGGGCAGCGAGATCGGCGGAAGGTTCACGCTCAGCGTGGTGTTGCCGTCGCTGACGAACGTAGCGAGCTTGTTCGCGACGAAGCGGCCGATGTCCGCCTGTGCCTCCTCGGTCGACCCTCCGATGTGCGGGGTCAGGATCACGTTCGGCAGGCCGCGCAGCTCGGAGACGAACTCGTCGCCCTTGCGCTTTGGCTCGTGCGGGAACACATCGACGGCCGCGCCCGCGAGATGGCCGCTGTCCAGATGCTGGCGGAGCGCCGCGTGATCAATCACGAAGCCCCGGGACAGGTTGAGGAACAGGCTGCCCTTACGCATCCGGCGGAACTGGTCGTCGCCGAAAAAGCCGCTGTTGCCCGGACGCCCGTCGACATGAAGGGTCACCACGTCGGCGACCTCCAGCAGCTCGTCGAGCGACTCGCAGCGTCGCGCGTTGCCGAGCGCCAGCCGGTCGGCGACATCGAAGAAGTACACCGACATGCCCAGGTTCTCGGCGAGTACCGACAGCTGGGTACCGATGTTGCCGTAGCCGACGATGCCCAGCGACCGGCCCCGGATCTCGTGGCTGCCGGTGGCGTCCTTGTTCCACAATCCGGTGTGCATCGCGCTGTTCTTCTCGGTGAGCCGCCGGGTGAGCGCGATGATCTCGCTGATCGCCAGTTCGACGACGGACCGCGTGTTGGAGAACGGTGCGTTGAACACCGCCACCCCGTTGCCGGTGGCGACCGGTAGATCGATCTGGTCGGTACCGATGCAGAACGCCCCGATGGCAGCCAGCCTGGGCGCCTTGGCCAGGACGCTGGACGTCACCCGGGTCTTGGATCGGATGCCGAGCAGCGAAACGTCTCGGATGCGCTCGATCAACTCGTCCTCGTCGAGCGCCGCGCCGACCGTCTCCACCATGTAGCCCTCCGACTCCAGGCGGAGGACGGCGTCGGGATGGATGTTTTCCAGCAGCAGAGCGCGGATCTTGCCGTCGTGTGTCATGGAAGTCCATTTCCTTGCGGGCCTTGGAGTCGATACCGGCAACCGCGGGTCGAGGCGAGACGGTCGAGGCGAGACGGTCCCGCCGGCGACCGTCCGACCCATCGCAGTCCGCCGCGATTGTCAGGACGGCTCCTGGGGCAGATGACGCCTGAAAGCGCCTGGACACGCGGCGTTTGCCGCGGGGCGCCGCGTTGAGCCCGCCAGTTTCACACCCTAGCTCACTCACGACGCCGAACCCGCCGGCGGCCCAGGTCCGGGAACATGGTCACGCCGGGCAAGACCTCGGACGTCACAGGGTCACCGTTGCGGGTCGCACTGGGCCGAGTGGAATAGGCCCGCGTGCGAGGGACACGAATGTCTGGCGAATTACGTTAGTAACGCACGAGCTTGTCGTATTTATCGTTGAATAGCGGACATGAACGCCCGCGTCCGCCTTGCCATCGCCGCCCTGATCAGCCTCGCCACGGTCACCGGGACCGCGGCCCTGATCGCCACGCCGGCCGAGGCCGCCAAGGGATCGACCGATCTCATCGTCACGCTGGCGAACAAGCCGGACGCCAAGCCCGGCAAGAAGATCACGTACACGATCGTCGTCCGGAACGAGGGCAAGCACGCCGCCGCCCGCGTACAGATCGTCTTCAAGACGTCGGCGGGCCTGAAGCATCTCACGTACAAGATCTCCAAGGGCCGCTGCCATCGCGGCCCGAAGCGGACCACCTGCCTGTTCGGAACGGTAAAGGCCGGCAAGTCCGCGACCGTCAGGCTCACCGGGACGCTGTCCAAGAACCTCAAGAAGGGTCACAAGGTCACAAACAACGTCACCGTGGCCAGCAGCACGAAGCTCTTCAACACCTTCGACGACAAGGCCACCGACGACTACCAGGTGGGGATCCCCAAGGTCGCGCCGCCGTCGCCGTCACCGTCACCGTCACCCAGCGCGTCATCCGCTAACAAGATCCAGCAGGTCGGCAGCGCGACCGCAAAGGTCTTTGACCTGAGCCGGTCCGCGGCCACGTTCACCTGGGTGATCCTGGCGGCCGCGGTGGCCTGGTTCGCCATCGGGCTGGCCCTGCGCCACCGGTCGCGCGCCCGCCGGGGCTTCACGAACGGCGACTACTAGTCGGGCGGCTCGCTTGCGGTGGCGGGGGCCCGGCCAGCCGGGTCAAGGCCGTCCGAGGATGTGTCCCCAGCAAAACGAGTGTCTGCCCATCGTGGCCGGCCGGTACCATCACCTGCCGTGCGACGCGTAGCGATCGTCGGGAATTCCGGCTCCGGGAAGACGCGGATGGCCGCGGCGCTGGCCGTCCGCCTCGGAGTCACTCACCTGGAACTCGACTCGGTCATCCACCAGCGCGACTGGCGGCCGCTGGCGCCGGAGGCGTTTCGCCGGCGCATCGACGAGTTCACGGCGCTCGGCGGCTGGGTGATCGATGGCAACTACCGCGCGGTACGCGATCTGATCTGGGGCCGCGCCGATACCGTCATCTGGCTCGATCTACCTCGGCACGTGGTCACGCGGCAGATCATCGGGCGAAGCGTGCGCCGGGTCTGGCGCAATGAGGAACTGTGGAACGGCAACCGGGAACGATGGCGCAACCTGCTCTCGCTGAACCCGGAACGTTCGGTAATCGTGTGGTCGGTGACCAGGCACCGCCACTACCGGCGGCAGTACGGCGACCTGTTCAGCGACCCGGCCACCGGCGACCGGCGCATGGTGCGGCTGCGATCCCGGCGGCAGATCCGTGACTTCCTGGCGGAGTCCGGCACGGCCGGTGGAGCGGCTCGTCCGGACAGTTCGTCGGGACCCGCGGCACCGGAAGACGCGGGCCCGGGCGTTGTTGGCTAGGCCGGCTTCCAGACGCTCCGGGGCCTCAGCGACGCCTCCGGCGGGCGCTCGGACCCGGTCGCGGCACCACCTCACGAGGCGATGCGAGCTCGTGTCCCGCTTCGCAGCGCAGGTGCACGCCGACCGACGCGCCGCAGTCGCGGTGCACGGTCAGCAACGGCGGCCCGGATTCGTCGACCGTGTACTTGTCACCCCACTCGCGCAGCGCCACCAGAATCGGATAGGCGTCCATGCCCTTGTCGGTGAGCCGGTACTCGTACCGCACCCGCTCGCCCGGTTCCTGGTATGCCTCCCGGCGCAACAGGCCCTGGTCGACGAGCGTGGCCAGCCGGTTCGACAACACTTGCCTGGGGATGCCGGTGTGCTCGGTGAAGTCGTCGAAACGCCGGATGCCGAGGAACACATCCCGGAGCACGATGAACGTCCACTTCTCGCCGAGCACTGCCAGCGACGCCGCGATCGTGCAGTTGTCCACCGACCAGTCCAGCGCGGTCGTAGTCGTCGCGGTCGTAGTCGTCGCGGTCGTAGTCGTCGCGGTCGTAGTCGTCATGGTCGTCGTGGCCGGACGGCTGGGATCCGCCGTGGCGGCAGGCCCAGCCGTGGCGGGAATCTCAGCCGTGGCTGGCGGGCCGGCTGGGGGCACCGGGGCGGCTGCCCGTGACGAGGGACGGGAGGCGGTCATCACACCAGCCTAAGTCTGGTTGACAGACCCAGCAAGTCTCGGGCAGGCTGCGCATATGACCCAGACGCGGCCGGTACCGGACGTCATTACGGCGGATGCGCGAACCCGGAGTTATTCATGGACCGATCCGAGCATCGTGGCCGGCAAGCTGGGCACCATGAGCGGCGTCGACCAGCTCCGATCGATGATCGCCGGGGAGATCCCGGCACCTCCCATCATGGCAACCCTCGACATGGACGCGATCGAGGTGATCAGCGAGGACGAGGTGCGGGTCTCGCTGATGCCGCAGGAGTTCCACTACAACCCACTCGGCACGATGCACGGCGGAGTGATCGCGGCGCTTCTCGACACCGCCGCCGGCTGTGCGGTCCACGCCACGCTCCCGCCCGGCATGGGTTACACGTCACTCGATCTGCACACCCGGTTCCTGCGACCGATCACCGTGGCCTCCGGGCGGCTGCGCTGCGAGGGCACGGTCACCAACCGCGGCCGCCAGACCGCTCTGGCTGAGGCCCGCCTGTACGACGCCGCCGACCGTCTGGCCGCGCACGCCACCTCGACCTGTCTGATTTTCCCGGTCCGCGCCGCCTGAGACGGCCGCGTGGATGCACGCCGGACGGGACCACGCGCGAGCCGGCTCCGGCCGGACACGCTTGCCCGGCCTGGCGCGAGCCGCGCTAGGGATACCTAGGCCCACCCGGCCCACGCATAGGTATCAGCCGGGCGGCGAAGTTAGGTGATCGCTACCGATGGCTCGGGACCCCGGATTTCCGACGATTGAGTCACACCGGCGCAGCGCCGGTGACGATCGAAGGAGACCCGCATGTTCACCCATCCAGACCTGGTCGGGTTCGATGTCAGGCAGCACGTGGACGACCTGATGGCCGAAGCCGAGCACGCCCGCGTCCTGTCCGCGGCGTTGCGCCGTCGGCGCCAGGCCCGCGCGGCGGCGCGCGCCGCACGCCACACGGCTGACGCTGCGCACCAGGCGGTACCGGCAGCGGACGCCACCGTCAAGGCCGGACTGCGTACGCCCGGCGCGGCAACCGCCCGCGACCGGTTTGCCGCCGGCGGCGCACGTTCGGAGTCAGCCGCCGACGGTACCCTGGCGGCGTGCGAACCCCGCGCGGCGGCGTGACCCCGGTAATGGTCGGCCGCGAGCTGGAACTGCGGCAGCTACGGCAGCTGCTCGGCTCGCCCCGGCCCCGAATCGCCATGGTCGCCGGCGAGCCCGGGATCGGGAAGACCCGGCTCATTCACGAGTACATCACCACCACCACGGCACCCGGCTCGGCCGCCGGTGAGGGCGCACGGATCTTCATCGGTCAGGCCGAGCCGGGCTCGCTTGCCCGCCCGTACGAAGTCCTGCTGGACGCGCTCGACAGCGCCGACCCGGACACCGCACGCTCCGGAACTGGCGGCGTATCCGCCGATTCACCGGCGCTCGACGAGCTGGCCGATCCCGCCCTGAGCGCGGTTGAGCGGCTGCACGCGGCGCTGCGCGTCGTCACCGACGCGGCCGGTGACCGGCAGACCGTCCTCGTCTTCGAAGACCTGCACTGGGCCGACTCGGAGAGCGTCACGCTGTTCGAGCGGATCGCGGACCTGCCGATCAAGCTGGTACTCATCGGGACCTACCGCCCTGACGAGGTGACTCGCCGGCATCCGATCGCGCCGCTGCTGGCGCGCCTGGACCGCCGTCACGAAGTCACTCACCTGCACCTCGATCGCCTCACCCCGGACGAGACCGCGGCGATGCTCGCCGCCGCGACCGGCCGCCCGGCGCCGTACCGGGCCGCGATGGCACTGCACCAGCGCACCGGCGGCAACCCGTTCTTCCTCGAGGAGTTGCTGCGCGGCAGCGACGGTGCCGACCTCGATGAGCTGGTCGACCGGCCGCTGCCGTGGAGCTTGGCCGAAGCGCTCCGTCGGCAGACCGACGAACTGGACCAGGGCGAGCGGTCGATCGCCGAGGCCGCTGCCATGCTCGGCCACCGGATCCCGTTCGACCTGCTGGCCGCCGTGACGGCGACCGGCGAACGGGAACTGATTCCGGTCCTCCGTGAACTGGTCGGAAAGGGCCTGCTGGTCGAGTCCGGCGAGGACGAGTTCACGTTCCGGCACGCCCTGGTGCGCGAGGCCATCGCCGGCCAACTGCTCGGCCGGGAACGCCGCCGCCTGCACGAAGCGGCGCTGGAGGCGCTGCTTCGCAGCGGCGCGGATCCGGCCCTGGTCGCGCACCATGCCCAGCAGGCAGGCCGGTACGCCGACATGGTCGACGCCGCCCGCCGCGGCGCCCAGGCCTACCTCGGCATCGGATCCCCCTACCAGGCGCTGGTCCTGGCCGAGACCGGGCTCGAGGAGGCCTGCGACGACGCCGAGTTGCGATCCGCCGCGGCCCGCGCCGCATGGCTGGCCGGCCTGATCGACGACGCCACGATGCACGCGCGCCGGTGGCTGTCCGGCGCGAGTTCACCGGCCGAGCGCGCCGATGCCCTGATCCTGCTGGCCCGGTTGGCCTGGGACGCCAACGACGCGGCTGCCGAAGCCGGATACGCGCAGGCCCTGACCGCCCTGGTGGACGAGTTGCCGCCGGGCGAGCACCAGGCGCGGGTGATGGCCGCGCTGGCCCAGATTTCGATGCTGCATGATGAAGACCCGGACGCATTGGAATGGGCGGACCGGGCGCTTGCCGTCGCCGAGGAACACGACCTTCCATCGGTCCGGCTCAGTGCCCTGGTGGAGAAGGGCGCCACGCTGATCGGGATGGCCGACCGGCCGGACGAGGGTCAGCAGATCCTGACCTCCCTTCTCGATGAGGCGGAGAAACGTGGCGAGTGGCTGCTCGCCGCGCGAGCGCTGTACAACCTTCTGCAGTCGACGCAGCCACGATCGCTTCCTGAGCACGCGCACCTGCTGGAGCGGATGCGGATCGACGCCGAGCGCGCCGGGCACGAAAACACGGCGGTGGCCGCCTACTTCCAGGTCCGCGCCCGTCTGGCCATGCACGCCGGGGACCTGGACGCGGCCATCGAGGCGGTCGAGCTAGGGCGCGAGCGCGACCGCGGTTACCACCGACCGGGCCGGCGCGGCGACTATCACGCCGTGTTCCTGGCCGGGTTGCTGCTTGAGGCCGGAGAGTTCGATCGCGTCGCCGAGGTCATCGAGGCACTGCGGAACTCGCCGGGCCAGGCGCCGATGACGGTCCCGGCGCTCGCCTTCCACTACGCCTGCCGACGCGGGGACCCGGCCGCCGGTCGCCTGCTCGCCACGGTCTTCGAGGCGCACCGGTCTCAGGGGTGGCATGGCTGGGATCTGGCGCACGATTTGGTGTCGGCCGCCCTGTACGCGGGCCTGCCGCTGGATCGTATCGACGCTATCGCGGCGGAGTTCGCCCCGGCCGATCCGACCCACCCATGGCGGGTCATTGTCGATGCCCAGCTTGCCGAGGCGCACGGTGACATCGAGCGGGCTCTCGATCAGTACCGGTCCATCATCGAGGCGGACGAGGTCCCGCCGGCGATCATGGCAACCGTCCGCGCGGGCGCCGCGCGATGTCTGATCGCCGCCGGGCGGACGGACCAGGCATCCGAGAACGTACGGGTGGCCGAATCCCTGGTGGCACGATGGCGGGGCTGGCGCCGGGCTCAGGTCGACGAGTTGCGTGACCGGCTTGGCCTGACGGTTTCCGGAGCGCCGGCCGGGTCGCCGGACCTGACCGCGCGGGAGCGCGAGGTGGCCCTGCTGCTGGCCGCCGGCCTGACCAACGCCGAGCTGGCGCGGCGCCTGTACATCTCGCCGAAGACGGCCGCCGTTCACGTGTCGAGCATTCTTCGCAAGCTCGGCGTGACCTCGCGAACCGAGGTGGCCGGGCGGCTGTCGTGACACCGCGCGGCTGGGTTCGCCGCACGGGTGGGGTTAGCCTCAGCGCCGGCGACCGGCTAGCCCGTCGATCAAAACGGGTGGCAGCCGGGTTCAACGCGACGTCCGGTTTCCAGACGCTGGAGGCATGACTCTCGATGCCGCTGATCTCCGTGCCGCTCTCCGCGCCGCTGCTCTCCGTGCCGCCGACGACCCCGCTCGTGACACCGCCACCGACCGCGTTCCCCCTGCCGGCACTGACCGGTCGGCCCACGCCGATCCCCCGTCGGCCGCCTCCGGCAGCGATTACGCGGCGCTGGCGCGGCGGGTCGCCGCGGCCGGCCTGATGCGGCGCCGACCGGTCGTCTCCGTGCTGCGTGCCGGGGCAGCGGCCGGGTTGTCAGGGATCGCCTGGGCCGTCTTCGCCGCCGCCGGAGCCACCTGGTGGACGCTGGCCGTCGCCGTCTTGCTCGGCGTCGCGAGCACGCAGCTGGCATTCCTCGGGCACGACATCGCGCACCGGCAGGTATTCCGGCGACGTACCGCCAGCGAGGTTGCCGGGATGCTGGTCGGCAACCTCGGGGTGGGCATGAGCCTGGGCTGGTGGGTGGCCAAGCACACCCGGCATCACGCGAACCCGAATCACGAGGATCACGACCCCGATGTCGGTACCGGTGCGCTGGTCTGGACCGTCACTCAGGCAGCCAGGCGCAACGCCGCGCTGACCCGGTGGCTGACCCGGTGGCTGACCCGTCACCAGGGCACCCTGTTCTTCCCGCTGACCCTGCTGGAGGGCTGGAACCTACACGTCGTCAGCGCCAAGGAGATCGCCACCACACCGATGCGGCACCGCCGATGGGAAGCCACGCTGATGATCGCCCATGCGGCGCTCTACCTGGGGGCCGTCTTCAGCGTCCTGCCGATCGGGATGGGGCTCGCGTTCATCGCGGTACACCAGGCGTCCTTCGGGCTCTACATGGGTGCGTCGTTCGCCCCGAACCACAAGGGAATGCCGATACTGACCGCCGACGACCAGCTCGACTACCTGCGCAAACAGATACTGACCTCTCGAAACGTCACCGGGGGCCGGATGATCGACGTCCTGCTCGGCGGGCTCAATCATCAGATCGAGCACCATCTGTTCCCGAGCATGCCGCGTGCCCACCTGCGGGCGGCACGCCCGGTCGTGAGACAGTTCTGCGCCGAGATCGGGGTTCCCTACGTCGAGACCGGGCTGCTGACGTCGTACCGCGAGGCGATCGCGCATCTGAACGAAGTGGGCGCCACCACCGCTACCTCCACCACTATCGGCGAATAGATCTTGACGGTGCCGGAGCGTGATATCGCGCCCGGTTACATGGCGGCCGCTGACATGGCGGCCAGTGATATGGCGCCCGGTGATATGGCGCCCAGTGATATGGCGCCCAGTGATATGGCGCCCGGTGATATTCGGTGGGAGTTGCGCAGGCAGCGCCGTATGCTTGCGCGGACATGACTACGCACGGCCAGGCTCGCCCCGAGCCCGACGACGCGAAGCGGCGCGAACTCCAGCGGCGGTCGAATCGACCCCGCGGCGGCACCACCGACGGCCACCATCGACGGCACACGACGCCGGACCAGCAACGACCGGACCAGCAACGACCGGACCACCAATCGCCGGAGCAGCAGGCACCGGAGGGCCGTCGCGGCCGCGGCCGCAAGCCACGAGAACGCCTCAGCCCTCCCGAGCGCGAGGCCCGGATCGCCCGGCGGCGGGCGGCGCGGCTGGCCCAGCCGGTCACCATCGCGTACCCGGACGAACTTCCGGTCTCGCAGCGCAAGGACGACCTGGCCGCCGCGATCCGCGATCATCAAGTGGTGATCGTCGCCGGCGAGACCGGCTCGGGCAAGACCACGCAATTGCCCAAGATCTGCATGGAACTGGGCCGGGGCATCGACGGCGTGATCGGGCACACCCAGCCACGCCGGATCGCCGCGCGTACCGTGGCCGACCGCATCGCCGAGGAGACGAGCACCGAGCTTGGTGCCGCGATCGGCTTCAAGGTCCGGTTCTCCGACCAGGTCGGCGACGGCACCCGGGTCAAGGTCATGACCGACGGCATCCTGCTCGCCGAACTGGCCAACGATCGGCTGCTGCGGCAGTACGACACGATCATCGTCGACGAGGCACACGAGCGAAGCCTCAACATCGACTTCATCCTCGGCGTGCTGAAAGACCTTCTTGCCAAGCGTCCGGACCTCAAGCTGATCATCACATCGGCCACGATCGATCCGGAACGGTTCTCCACGCCACTTCGGCGATGCCCCGATCATCGAGGTGTCCGGCCGGACCTACCCGGTTGAGGTGCGCTACCGGCCGCTGCATCCCGGACACCGGCGACGACGAGGACGCCGAGCCGCGCGACCAGGTCCAGGCGATCTGCGACGCCGTCGAGGAACTGATCGCCGAGGGGCCGGGCGACATCCTGGTGTTCTGCAGCGGCGAGCGGGAGATCCGCGACGCCGCCGACGCGATCGGCGGCATGAAGCTGTTCGAGACCGAGATCCTGCCGCTGTACGCGCGGCTGTCGATCGCCGAGCAGCACCGCGTCTTCGCCCGGCATACCGGACGTCGGATCGTGCTGGCCACCAACGTGGCCGAGACCAGCCTGACCGTTCCTGGCATCAAGTACGTCATCGATCCCGGCACCGCCCGGATCTCGCGGTACAGCAACCGGCTCAAGGTCCAGCGGCTGCCGATCGAGCCGATCTCGCAGGCTCAGCGCAACCAGCGCAAGGGCCGCTGCGGCCGGACCGTGGACGGCATCTGCATCCGGCTGTACTCGGACGACGACTTCGACAGCCGGCCCGAGTTCACCGATGCCGAGATCCTCCGTACCAACCTCGCCGGCGTGATCCTGCAGATGACCGCGTACCGGCTGGGCGACGTGGCGACGTTCCGCTTCATCGACCCACCGGACCAGCGCAACATCGCCGACGGCATGGCACTGCTGCACGAACTCGGCGCGCTCGACGGCAAGCGGGACCTCACCCCGCTGGGCCGCAAGCTCGCCACCCTGCCGATCGATCCGCGCATGGCCCGGATGGTGCTGGAGGCCGACCGCAACGGATGCGTGCACGAGGTCATGGTGATCGCCAGCGCGCTGTCCATCGCCGACCCTCGGGAACGCCCCGCCGACAAGCAGCAGCAGCCGACGAGAAGCACGCGCGGTTCAAGGATCCGGGCAGCGACTTCATCGCCCTGCTCAATCTCTGGAACTACCTGACCGAGCAGCAGCAGGCCCGCTCCAGCAACCAGTTCCGCAAGCTGTGCCGCAACGAGTACCTGAACTACCTGCGGGTACGGGAATGGCAGGACCTCTACAGCCAGTTGCGGCAGACCGCCAAGCGCTGAACCTGACGACCGCGCCGGCCGCGAGCCAGACCCGGTGCGCATCCACCAGTCGCTGCTCGCCGGCCTGCTGAGCCATGTCGGCCTCAAGGAACCGGAAGACAAGAAGAGGCGGTTCGAGTACCTTGGCGCCCGCGGCGCCAAGTTCTCCATCGCACCCGGATCATCCCTGTTCAAGAGCGCGCCACAATGGGTCGTCGCCGCCGAACTGGTGGAGACGCAGCCGATTGTGGGCCCGGGTGGTCGCCAAGATCGAACCGGACTGGGTCGAACGCCTCGCCAGCCATCTGGTCAAGCGCAACTACAGCGAGCCGCACTGGTCCAAGAAACAGGCGGCGGTGCTGGCCAGCGAGCGGGTGACCCTGTACGGCATCCCGATCGTGGTAGCCCGGCGGGTCAACTACGGGCGCATCGATCCGGAGCTGTCCCGCGAGCTGTTCATCCGGCACGCCCTGGTGGAGGGCGACTGGGACACCCATCACGCGTTCTTCAAGGCCAACCGGGAGTTGCTCGACGAAGTCGAGGACATGGAACACCGGGCCCGCCGCCGGGACATCCTGGTCGACGACGAGACCCTGTTCGACTTCTACGATCAGCGGATTCCCTCCGACGTGGTATCCGGCCGTCATTTCGACTCGTGGTGGAAGCAGGCCCGCCGGGCCGACCCGGACCTGCTCGACTTCGACCCGGAGATGCTCACCAACGCCGGAACCGCCTTCGACCGGGACGCGTACCCGGACGAGCTGGCCGGTCTGCGGCTGACGTTACCAGTTCGAACCCGGGATCGCGGCCGACGGCGTCACCGTTTCGGTACCGCTCCCCCGGCTCGCGTCGCTGGCACCGACCGTCTTCGACTGGCAGGTACCGGGGCTGCGCGAGGATCTGGTCACGGCGCTCATCAAGTCGTTGCCCAAGCCGCTGCGGGTCCAGCTGGTACCGGCGCCGGATCATGCCCGCGAGGTGCTGGCCAGGGTGACGCCCGGGTCCGAGCCGCTCCTGGACGCACTGGAACGCGAGTTTCGCCGGATGACCGGCGTGCAGATCGCGCGCACCGACTGGGATCTCGACCGTGTCCCGGGATACCTGCGCATGACCTACCGGGTGGTCGGCGAGGACGGTTCCACCCTGGCCGAGGGCAAGGACCTGGCGGCGCTGCGGGCCAAGCTGGCCCCGAAGACCCGTGAGGTGGTGGCGTCGGTCGGCGAGGGTGTCGAGCGCGAGGGCCTGTCCGAATGGTCGATCGGCGCGCTGCCACGGATGATCGAGGAGAGCCGCGGGGCATACCAGGTCCGCGCGTACCCGGCGCTGGTCGATGAAGGCGACAGCGTCGCGGTGCGGGTGTTCGACAACGCCCGCGCCGCCGATCGGGCGATGATCGCCGGAACCCGGCGCCTGCTGCTGCTGACCATCCCGTCGCCGATCCCGCTGATATCGGCGAAACTGTCCAACGAGGACAAGCTGGCCCTGATGCGCAACCCCAACCGCAACGTCGGCGCGCTGATCGCCGACTGCATGGACGCGACGGCGGATGCGCTGGTCGCCGCGTTCGGCGGGCCGGTCCGGGATGGCGCGGCGTTCGCGCGCCTGCGCGACCAGGTGCGCGGCGAGCTGTTCGACGAGGCCATGAGGGCGATTTCCCGGGTACGGACTGTACTTGCCGCGTGGCACGGCATCAGCACGCGGCTGGAGCGCACCGGCAACCTCGCGGTGGTGGCGTCCATCGCCGATATCCGGCAGCAACTGGCCGGGCTCATCTATCCGGGCTTCGTCACCGCTACCGGCACCGACCGGCTCGCCGATCTGGTCCGCTACCTGCGCGCCATCGAGCGACGGCTGGAACGGCTGCCCCTCGATCCGGCCCGCGACCGGCTCTCGATGGAGACGGTCCAGGACGTGGCGCAGGAGTACGCCACCTGGCTGACCGAGCTGCCGCGCGGCGCCGCGTCGTGGGACGAGGTGCAGCACGTCCGCTGGATGATCGAGGAGCTGCGAGTCAATCTGTTCGCGCAGGCGGTCGGCACGCCGTACCCGGTCTCGGAGAAGCGGATCTACAAGGCCATGGACGACGTGTCCGCCTCGGTCGCCGGCTAGCCGCCTTCCCGCCAGGCCCGCACCACCTGGTTCACATCCACCTTCCGCAGTCCAACCGGCGGGCCGTCCACGTGCCCGCGGATGGCCTCAACGATCCGGTCGTTCAGATCCGCCACCAGGTCCCGGACATCGGACTCGGTGGTCTTGCGGGCGGCCGCTTTCTGGATGTCCTCGATCTCCCGCCGCAGTCGCAGCGTGGTCGGCAGGCCGGCGTCACCCTTGATGCCTTCGCGGGCGATCCACTGCTTCAGCCACCAGTCCTCGTCGTAGAGTTCGTTACGGTCGGGCAGCGGCTTGCCGGAGCCGGGCAGGTTGTCGAACTCGCCACGCTCGGTCGCCTCGCGGATCTGCTTGTCCACCCAGGATTCGTATCGCCCCGTCATGCTCGCACGTTACCGGGCCGGCCGCTGGGTGCTTAACGTGGGCGGGGCTACCCTGACCTGATGATCTCCTCGACCATCGGAGGCCGGGCGACGGCGCCCGGCGCCGCCGTCCAGACCAACATCAATCCGGCCGACCGTAGCGCCGTCATCGCCGAAGTGGCGCTCGCCGACGCCGCCACCCTGGTCGATGCCTGCCGTGGCGCGTCGGCTGCCCAGCGCGACTGGGCGGCCGTGCCGGCGCCGGTTCGGGGGCAGGTGATCGGAAATCTGGGACGGCTGGTCCGGGCCAACTTCGAGGCGCTGTCCCAGCTGGTCACCGCCGAGATCGGCAAGCCGATCGTTGAGGCCCGCGGTGAGGTGCAGGAGATCGTCGACACGTGCGACTTCTTCCTCGGCGAGGGCCGCCGGCTGTACGGCCAGACGGTGCCCAGCGAGATGCCGGACAAGCAGCTGTTCACGTTCCGGGTTCCGGTCGGCGTGGCCGCCATCATCACGGCCGGCAACTTCCCGGTCGCCGTACCGTCCTGGTATATCGTCCCGGCCCTGCTGTGCGGTAACGCCGTGGTCTGGAAGCCGGCCGAGTACGCGGCCGCCTCGGCCAGCGCCTTCGCCGCCTTGATCCGTGCGGCCGGGGTGCCCGACGGCGTCTTCGATGTGGTGTTCGCCGACGGTCCGACCACGTTCGACGGCCTGGCCGCGGCGCTCGACGGGGGCTTCGTCGACAAGGTCGGCTTCACCGGATCGTCCGAGGTCGGCCGGCGCATCGGCGAGCTGTGCGGCCGCCACTTGCAGACACCGTGCCTTGAGCTGGGCGGCAAGAACCCGATGGTGGTGACCTCAGACGCCGACATCGAGCTGGCGGTGCAGGGTGCCCTGTTCTCCGGCTTCGGCTCCGCCGGACAGCGGTGCACGTCGCTGGGCACCGCCATCGTCCAGGAGTCGGTATACGACCGCTTCCTGGCCGCGCTGGACGAGGCGGTACGCGCGGCGGTCGTGGGCGACCCGAGGCGTACCGACGTGCTTTACGGTCCGCTGCTGGCACCCAGGTTCGCCGAGCGGTACGAGCAGTTCCTCAGCTGGATCGAGCCGTATCACCGGGTGCTCGGCTCGACCGGGACCGGCCGGATCGGCCCGGACAACCCGCGTCCCGGGTTCGCCGGCGACGACGCCGGGCTCTACTACCACCCGGCCGTGGTGGCCGGGGTGCGGCCATCGGACAAGCTGTTCACCACCGAAACCTTCGGACCGATCATCGGAGTGATGCCCTATCGCACGCTGGACGAGGCGATCGGGCTGGCGAACGCACCCGGGTACGGCCTGTCCTCGTCGATCTACACCACCAGCCCGGCGAGCGCGTTCGCGTTCCGGGCCGGGATCTCCGCCGGAATGGTGTCGGTCAACAACTCGACCTCAGGGGCGGAGGCCCACCTCCCGTTCGGCGGCAACGGCGCCTCCGGAAACGGATCGCGGCAGTCCGGCATCTGGGTGCTCGATCAGTTCACTCGCTGGCAGGCGATGAATTGGGACTACTCCGGTGCGCTGCAGCGGGCTCAGATGGACACCGCGGTGATGACACCGGACCTGGACTTCAGGCTGTAACGCCGGCCGAACCTTCGACCGGCTAGTCCGGGACGCGAGTACCGGCCGAATTCTCGACCGGCCAGTCCGGATCGCGTCCGACGTAGGCCACCAGCCGATCCATCGCGGAGGCGTCTGGCGCCGGTTCGACCATCACGTCGAAGGCGACGCTAGGCCGTTTGCCGACCGGGAACTGCCTCATGATCGCGTACGCGGCTTCGGCGAGTTCGTCGTCGGGCCGGGTCGGCGACCCGATCGCCTTGGCGACGTCCCAGCCGTGGACCACGTAGTCGACGATGTGCATCCCGAGCACGGTGTTGATTCCGAGCGTGCCGAACCCGTACACCTCGGCCTTGTCCGGAAGCCCGGCCTGCCCGAAAGCCGCGTTGACCGCCGTGGCGGCGGCTTCGTACGCGGCGTGGAATTCGGCACCGGTGTGCGGGCCGAAGTCTGTGCGGTCCCATACCTCGCCGCCGACCGGCGCGCCGGTGAGTGCCGCGGTCCAGCCCTCGTGGTGCGCGATCATATGGCCGAGCAACTGCCGGAGGTTCCAGTCCGAACACGGGGTCCGGCGGTCCAGATCGGACTCGCGTGCCTGGTTGACCACGTCCAGGCTGTATGCGACGGCGCGGCGATCGAGCCGCACTCGTGTGGTCAGATCGTTGAGGTCCATGCCAGTGAGTCTATGGAGTGGGCGAGGCCGACGGCGACGGGGCCGCCGAGGTGGGAGCGGGCTGTGTTCGGCCGGCATCAGGCGTCATCACCGGAGCCGGCGTGAACGTGGCCGGCGACCAGATCTCCAGGTGATCGAAGCGAACCTGGTAACCGTCAGCCGCCGGGGTGCCATCGCGCGGCTGGTCGACCGGCGGCGACTGAAAGATACCGAGCACCAGCCGGCCCACGGGGTAATAGCTGCTGAACGTGTCCACCATCGGAAGGCCTGCGATCGAAACGGTGATATGGGTGCCGAGTTGCACGATCTCGACCGGGTACGCCGTCCCCACCACCAGCGGCGTGATCATCTCGCCGCCGATCCGGTCGGTGTCCGACACCCCACCGACGGTGTAGTGCCGCATCAGCAACACCCGGTCGGCGCACACCTGCAGCGCGAAGCCTTGCGGCTCGTCGCCGTTGTCGGCGAAGTGAAACCAGATCGAGCCGCAACTGCCGGGCTTCATCAGGGTGAGGTTGACGCGGGCGCGAAAGTCGGCGTACTGCGTGAACATGCCGGGACACCGGTAGGTGGTCACCTTGGACAGCGTGACACTTAGTCCATCATGGACGGTGCAGCTCGATCCGGTAACCGGATTGAGTGCGCGATTCGGCCACTTGCCCGGAGCGGCCAGGGACTCGGCGAAGTAGGTCCAGCCGGCGAACGGATCCGCCGAGGCGGACGGGGATGTGGACCCGGCCGCGACCGGCGATCGTGGATCGTGGAGACCGGATACTCCGCGCAGCCGGATGTCACCGTGAATGATGGCGGCCAAGGTTCCGGCCATTCCCAGAACCAGGAGCACGAGCGCCGAGACCGCGAACGTTCGCAGCCGCGACCCGGGCCGCCGCGGCACCGGTACGGTTTCGCCGGGGATGACCTCGGTACCGATGACATCCTCGGGTACGCCGACCCTGGTCGGCTCGTCCGCGTCGGGCCGAGGTTCCGGCGGCGTCTCGCGGGCGGCGGCCAGGTCGCCACTGTCCGGACCAGACGTACCGGCCGGATTTGAGGCGCCAGCCGGATCAGAAGTGGCGGCCGGATCGGACGTACCGGCCGGATTTGAGGCGCCAGCCGGCCCCGGGATCGTCACCCGGGCCGCCGCCTGCCCCGTGGTCAGATGGTGGTCCGAGGCCTGCTCGCGGTTCCCGGCCGGCTTACCGGCCTGATCGGCATGACCGGCTTGCTTGCCGGCCTGATCGGCAATACCGCCTTGCTTGCCGGGCCCGGCCGGGTTTGCGGTCGCGGACTGCTGCCCGGACCGCCTAGGTGCCGTCGACAGCAGCGCATCCAGCAGTTCGCGGGCCGTCGGGCGGGCCGCCGGGTCCTTTGCCAGCGCCCGATCGACCAGTGCTCGCAACGGCTCGGTCAGGCCCGCCAGGTCCGGCTCACGGGTCAGGATCGCCACCGCGGTGGCCGGTGAGGACTCGGCGACGAACGGCACCCGGCCAGTAGCGGCGAACGTGACGACCGCGCCCCATGCGAAGATGTCCGCCGCCGGGGTCAGCGGGCGCTGCTTGACCGGATCGAGTCGCTCCGGCGCCATGTAGGCGACCGTGCCGATGAGCTGGTCGGTGCGGGTGTCCGAATCCTGTGACGATGCGACGCGGGCGATGCCGAAGTCGATGACCTTGGGTGCGCCCGGCGCCAGCAGCACGTTGCTGGGCTTGAGATCACGGTGGATGACCCCGGCACTGTGGATGGCGGTCAAGGCGGTGGCCACACCGATGGCCAGCCCGTGCAGGTTGGCCGGCGTCAGTGGACCGCGATCCAGGACCACCTCGGACAGACTTGGCCCATCGACGAATTCGACCACCAGGTACGGCGTCTGATGATCCGGATCGGCGTCCAATACTTCCGCCGTGCAGAACGGTGGCACATCCTGCGCGCGGGCGACCTCGCCACGGAATCGGCGGCGGAATTCCGGCTCGTCGGCCAGATCCGGCCGGATGACCTTCAACGCGACGCGCTCGCCCTCGCCCGTCTCGGCGAGATACACGGTGCCCATGCCGCCCTCGCCGAGCCGTCGCGCCAGCCGATAACGACCGAGTCGTTCCGGGTCTCCGGGCCGCAGCGGGTGACCAGGAGTTCTGGTGTCGCCGGCCACCTGCGAATCGTCCTCCACTGGGGCCTTACGACACGGCGGCACCGGCTTCACGGCACACACCGAAGACTGGACATCGCCCCGTATCTGTCCAGCGCTAGCATGCCACTAGTAGGACTGATGTGGAATGCCGACATCATGACGCTACGGTCACAGTGCCGCGACGGCTGACCTCGAGCGCGTCGGCCGGTCCCGCCAGCAGGCGGTGGCGGCGCCCGGATCGCCGCCACCGCCCGCGGTTCGGGCCGCCCTGCGGGTCTTGCCCGCTGCGCGGGCCTTCGAGTTCGTCCGGAAACTCATAGCGCCGCCCATTGCGGCGAAAGCCGGCCGTCCTGCATTCGGATCAGCCGGTCGGCGGCGGCCATCACCTCGTCGTCGTGGCTCGCGATCACCACCGCGTGCCCGGACCGGGCGTATTCGCGGAACGTCTCCAGCACGATGTGAACCCGGGCACGATCCTGATGCCCTGTCGGCTCGTCGGCGATGACCAGCGGCGGCATCAGGCGCAGCGCGCGGGCGATGGCGGTGCGCTGCTGCTCGCCACCCGAGGTCTGGCTTGGATACCGGTCAACCAGGTGATCGATCTGCAAGCGTCGCATCAGCTCGGCCGTGGTCCAGCCGGCCGCCGCGGTCCGGTCCGCGCGGCGGACCCGTCGTCCGGTCAGCCGGGCCGGAAGCTCGACGTTCTCGGCGGTGGTAAGTTCGTCGAGCAGCGCCGGAATCTGTGGCACGTACCCGACGTACCCCCAGCTCAGCTCCTCGATCCGGGCGCCAAGCGGCAGCGGCGGACGCACCACGATGGTGCCGCTGTCGGAGGTTTCGTGTCCGGCGAGGATGGTCAGCAACGTAGTCTTGCCGGACCCGGACGGGCCGGCGATCACGGTCAGCTCACCGGTGTTGATCCGGGCCGACACGTCGACGAGAGCGTCTACGGTGATGGTGCCGAGCCGGAACCGGCGACTCACGTTCTCGATCGACACCAGCGCCGGTGCGTTCGCTGTCGTCATCGCCGTCCTCCTACCACGACACCGTCGGCCAGATCCACGACCCGGTCGGCGCGGTCGGCGACGATGCGGTCGTGTGTCGCGATCACCACCGCGACACCGGAGGACGCCACCGTGGTCAGCGCGCCCATCACCGTCTCGCCACTGGTGTGGTCCAGATGGCCGGTCGGTTCGTCGGCGACGATCAATGACGGCCGGCCGATCGCGGCGAACGCGATCGCGGCCCGCTGCTGCTGACCGCCGGAAAGTTCCCGGGGCCTGTGATCGGCCCGGTCGGCGATGCCGAGTCGCTCCAGCAGCCGCTCGATCTGGCCGGGGCCGGGACGGAGTCCGCGCATCCGGATGCCCAGCTCCAGGTGCTGGCGGACGGTCAGGTAGTCCAGCAGGTTGCTGGCTGGATCCTGGTGGATGACGCCGATGTCACGGCGCCGGAGCCGGCGCCGCTTGCGGCGGGACATGGAGGTGGTGTCCTCGCCGTCGAAATCAACCGCGCCGGACTCGGCCCGCTCGACGCAGCCGATCAGCCGCAACAATGTCGACTTCCCGGAACCGGACGGTCCCCGCAACGCGGTGATCGCACGCCGAGGTATAGCGAGGTCCACACCGCGCAGCACCTCCACCGGTCCGGTCACCGTCTCGTAGCTGCGGCAAACCTCCCGGCACACCACGACATCAGACAGCATCGCGCAGCACCTCCGCGGGCTTGGCCCGGGCGATCCGGGCATGGCCGAACAGCGCGGCCGCGACCGCGGTGACCAGGACACTACCGACGATCGCCGAGATCGCCGGAATCGATACGGCCAGCACGGTTCCCGGCGCTTTTGCCGGATTCACGTCGAACGACGTCCGCATCGCGTAACAGATCAAGACGACGGTACCGGTGGCGACCGCGAGCCCGGCGCCCAGCGCGGTGCACATCTCCAGCAACAGCGCGGCCCGGTGGGTGCGCGGTCGCAGCCCCATCCGCCGGGCCATGATGTACGCGCGCCGGTGCGCGATCGTGCGGGATTCCAGGTACAGCAGCAGGCCGACCGCCACCACCAATCCGGTGAGCAGCGCGATCGCGACGAAGTACTGGAACATGTAGGTGATCGGCTCGAACAGGGTGTCGGCGTACAGGTCCGACGCGATGCTGATATTGGTCACATCCAGGTCCTTGTTCCCGAGGGCGGCGGCCTGGACCTGAGCGGTATGCGGTGTGCGCACCCAGATCTGCGGGCTCGCCGCGCCACCGAAGATGCCGTCACCGACGACCGACCGAGAGGCGATCAGCACCGGCAGGTTGTTCTCCGCGGCCGGCAGGTTGTCCACCCGGACGATGTTGACGTGCAGCGTCTGGTCCGCCGAGACCAAGTCGGCCGGGCCCGCCTCGATCGGGGCGCTGGCGAGTATGGTCGGTGTCGCCGTGGCGGCGGTTTCGCGCGACATCCGGTCCAGGGTCTTGCCGAAGGCCGGGCCGGCCACCCTCGATCCGACCGTCGCGACCTTCTTGAACTGCTCCGGGTCAACGCCCAGCAGAACGGCCTGATACCTGCCCACATAAACGCCATTGGTGCGGATGACCGCCGTGGCCGGGCCGATGGCTGCGATATCAGCCGGTACCGGCGTCTCGGTACCGGTGCGGATCACGATGTCCGCCCCGACCGCGGCGAGTGCCTTGGACTCGATGGTGGTCTGCACCGATCCGGCAGCGGTGGCCGCGAACCCGGCGACCGCGGCCGGGATCGCCGCGATCGCCAGCAGCAGCGCGGCGATCACTGGTTCCCGGGCCAGCCGGCGCCGGGCGAGATAGCGGGCGTGGCCGCGCGGATTGCCCCGGGTTCCGCTACGCCGCAGCCACACCGCGACGACGCGGGCGGCGAGCACGCTGCTCGCCACGATCAGCATGATCGGGATGACCAGTGACCGGGGCGGCAGTGACACCACCGTCCCGCCGACCGCGACGCCGCCGTCCGAGCTGATCAGATCGCCACCCATCCGGGCCCACAGCACCCATGCGGCGGCGAAAATGAGCAGTTCCCACGGCACACCCAGCAGCCGGTGCTGGTGATGAAGGTGCCCAGTGGTGTCGGTGAGGGCCCGAGCGCGACGGGTGGCGACCAGCGCGATGGTGATGACGGCGGCTCCGATCACCCCCGCGGTCGACCACACACCGACAATCTGAGCTTGCTCTGAGAGCGTCCCGGCCGGGCCGACCTGGATGACAAGCCAGCGCGCCGCCAGTACGGACAGGCCGCCTCCGATCAGCACCGCCGGGATGGCCTCAAGGACCGCCTTGATCCCCAGGGCGAGTGGCGCCGCGCCGCGCACGGCGAGCACGGACAGCTCATGCTCGCGCCGCCGCGCCCAGAGGACCGTGGCGGCACCGAGGACGATCAGGCCGACCAGCGCTCCGGCCGCGGACACCGCGTAAATCGGTACCTTCAGCGTGCGCTCGACCAGTGCGGCGCGGCTCATGAACAGCGGCAGATGCGAACTGACGCCGGCCCGGGTGCCGCCGCCATAAACGGCCCGGGTGCCGCCGGGGTACGTGTTCGTGACGCGGAAGGCGTCGATCAGATCCGAGGTACGCCGGGACAGCTCGCTCGTGGTCCGCGACGCCAGCTCGGGCGACGGAGCCGGGTTGACCAGCGGCGACTCGAATACCGCCATTGGTGCCGGGTAGGACGACCGGCTCGCGTTCAGCACCGTGAGGACCGTGTCGAGGTCGCCGAGCAGCAGCGACGGCTGCCCGGTCTCGGCCAGGATGTTGCCCTGGAACACGCCGCGGACCGAGCACCAGAACCGATCCACGTGCCCGACGTTCATGTTCTTGTAGATCGCGGCGACCGTGACCGGTGTCATCCCCGAGCCGATGGTGATGCGATCACCGGGCTCGACGTGCCAGGTAGCCGCGATGTCATCGGGCACCCATATGCTCATCGGGCCAGGGTTGTCGGCCTTGGCGAGGATCTTGATGTGGTCCTGGAAGCCATCGCGTGACATCAACGTGGTCAGCCAGGGATGGGCCGTCGGGTCGTTGCTCGGCAAGCCGATGACCGGGATCTTGATCTGGAACACCGTGGTGAGGGCCGGTGCCACGTTCGGGATCCTGGCGATCTGAGAGGCGACGTTGCTCGCGGCCAGCTTCACGTCGCCGGGATTGGCGTTGAACAGGGAGCTCGACACCGTCACACCGCTGACATTCGGGCAGGCATCGGCGACCTGGGAATTGACCGTCGCCGACTGTGCGGTGCCGAGGAACAGCGGTGCCGCCGCGGCCGGCAGCGCGGCCACGAACGTGGCGGCGATCAGCGAGAGGGCCACCCCCGGCCGGCGCACCAGCTGGAACGGCGCTCGCCACCACGGGCTGTTCAAGATCCGCATAGATGTTCCGGGCTCCTTGACTCGCCGGTCGCGCGCCCGGATCCGGTGGGAGCACCCCGGTGGTTCGCGCGTGGTCGGTACGGTGTGTCGAATTAAAGACTCACCGGCCGGACGGATGGTTGCCCTGGTCCACCGTTGTACCGGTGCGGTTGTGCTGATGCGGTTGTGCTGATGCGGTTGTGCTGATGCGGTTGTGCTGATGCGGTTGTGCTGTGTGATGCGGTTGTGCTGATGCGGTTGTATTGATGCGGCGCCTGGCCGGTCCTGGGCCGGGCCGGTGTCAACCGGCCGGTCCTTGACGTCCGGTCCAGGCTCCGGCCAGGTCGTGGCCTGCCAGGCTAACCGGCCGGTCAGTGAACGGCATCCAGGATCGCGACGTCGGTACGCAATCGTTGGGTTGGGTCAGGACGAGACGCCGGACGTCACCGTGATCTTGGGGCCGAGCCCGTCGACATAGCGGGTGATCCGATCCAAGGCCGCCTGGTAGGTCGCGCGCGTGGCGGCCGGCAGATCCCGCGAGGCCAGCGCCGCCGGCAGGTTGATGACCCGGATCGGGTCGAGCGTCACCCAGGTGGGAATGACCGCCGCCGTGGTGACCCGCCAGCGCCCGGCGGATACCTCGGTGAAGGTGAACTCCGGCATGATTCCCTCGCGATTCGCGTTCACCGGCTTGGCATGCCGCGCCAGCTGGTTGCCCATGCCGTAGACCACCCATTTGCCGGACGCCGTCCCGATCGGCTGCACCACGTGCTCATGGCAGCCGAGGATCAGGTCGATGTCCGGTGACGCCAGCAGTCGCGTGGCCAGGGCTTTCTGGTCAGCGTTGGGTGTGTGGTCGTACTCCACGCCCCAGTGGATCGACAGCACCACGATCTGGGCTCCAGCGGCCCGGGCCTGGTGCGCGGCGGCGAGGATCGACGCCGCGTCGGTCTGGTTGGCCACCCACGGCCGCGGGCGCTTGAGGCCGTTGAAACCGAACGTGTACGACAGCTGCGCGACCGTGACCGGTGCGCCGCCGCCCCGCGGGATCACCTCGATCAGGTCCGGCTGGGTCGAGTCGGCCTTGGTCCGGTAGCTGCCGGTGTGCTTGACGCCGGCGGCGTCGAGCGCGTCAAGAGTTCGTTTGATGCCCGCCCGGCCCTGGTCCAGGGTGTGATTGGAAGCGGTCGAGCAGGTGTCGTACCCGACGTCGGCGATGGCGGTGGCGATCTGGGGCGGCACGCTGAACCTCGGGTACCCGGAGAACGGGCCGCCGGCCGGACCGAGCGGCGTCTCCAGATGGCAGATCGCCAAGCTGGCCGCCGTGATCGCCGGGCGCACGCTGGCGAAGATCTTGTCGAAATAGTAGGTGCGGCCCAAGCCGGACGACTCCGCGTCCGCCCGGCCCTGGGCCCACACTGGCGGATGCAGCAGCTCGTCACCGGCGCCCAGGATGGTCAGAGTGCGCGGCCCGGATGGCCCGGATGGCCCGGATGGCGGCGCCGCGCCCGGACGGGCCGAGCTAGCCGGTGTGGCCGGACTCGCCGACGGGGCGGTCTGACCGTGCCATCGTGCGTCCTGACCAGTGCACCCGGCCAATGCGAGAGCCGCGACGGTGGCCAGTGCCAGGTTCTTCATCCCGCGTCGACGCACGGCAAGCACTCTGACGGATGCGGGCCCGCGGCGCAATCAGCCGCTCCGAGCGGACACTCTTATCAGGCCCAGGCCCGCGGATCCGCGATCAATTCACGAACCCGGTCCGGCAGATCACCGCTGGCCACATCGGCCAGCGAGACCAGTTCCAGGATCTGCCGCTCACTGGCCCTCAGCGCGATCCAGACATCCTGCAAGCGGGTCGCCGCTCCCCGATACCCGAGATCTTCCGGGCGGGTACCACGGACGTGGGCCAGCGGACCGTCGATCACCCGGATGATGTCGGCCAGGGAGATCTCCGCGGCGGGCCGGGTCAGCCAGTATCCGCCCTCCGGCCCGCGCTGCGCGGTGACCACGCCGCCGCGCCGCAGCTGCACCAGGATGCTTTCCAGGAACTTGGCCGGGATCTGCTGCGAGGTGGCGAGCTTCTCGGCAGTGACCGGGGCCGCGCCGGCGCCCGCGGCGGCCAGTTGCGCCGCTGCCAGCTCCGCGGTCGCACGCAGGGCATAGTCCACTCTCGCCGACAGTCGCACATGACGATCATAAGCGGGGCGGCCCTAGCCGCGGCCCCAGAGTGGCACCACGACAGGCCGGCCTCGGACCGGGGGCGCGAACCCCCGGAGGCCCAGCGTGGTCAGGCGCCGATCCGGCGCAGCAACCCCTCTTGAACCGCACTCGCGATGAGGCGGCCGTCGGAGGCGAACATGCGGCCGTTGGCCAGGCCGCGGCTGCCCGACGCGGACGGGCTGAAGCAGTCGTACAGGAACCACTCGTCGGCCCGGAATGACCGGTGGAACCAAAGCGCGTGGTCGAGGCTGGCGCCGATGAAGCCGCCGGGTCCCCACACCTCACCGTGGGTGCCCAGTACCGAGTCGAGCAGGGTGAGATCCGAGGCGAACGTGAGAGCGCACGCGTGCACGAGAGGGTCGTCCGGCAGCTTGCCGTCGATGCGCATCCATACCCGCTGACGCTCGTCGGCGGGCCGGCTGCCGGCCTGGATCCAGCCTGGCTCGCCGACGTACCGCACGTCGATCGGGCGTGGAATCAGGTTCCAGAACTCCAGCCGCTCCGGATAAGCCTCCAGGCGCGAGACCATGGTCGGCAACTGGTCCGGTTCAGGCACGTCCAGCGGCGCCGGGACCTGGTGGTCGAGCCCGATCTCGGCACGCTGGAACGACGCCGACATGAAGAAGATCGGCCGGCCGTGCTGCAGCGCGACCGACCGGCGCACGCTGAACGACCGGCCGTCGCGAACGTTCTCGACGCTGTAGTGAATCGGCTCGATCGGGTCGCCGGGACGCACGAAGTAGCCGTGCAATGAGTGGACGGTGCGGCTGGTGTCAACGGTGCGGCCGGCGGCGACCAGCGCCTGAGCCGCGACCTGGCCGCCGTACACCCGCTGCGGCCCGACCGGAGGGCTGCTGCCCCGGAACAGGTTGTCGTCGACCCGGTCCAGGTCGAGCAGTTCGACCAGCAGATCGACGGCCTCCTGGCCGACCGGCAACTGGCTCATGCGTCGACCAGCGACCCGATCTGGTGTACCCGCAGCGTGTTGGTCGAGCCCGGGGTGTTGGCCGGAACGCCCGCCACGATCACCACGAAGTCACCGCTGGTGGCCGCCCCGGCCTCCAGCAGCGCGCCGTCAACCTGCCGGAACATGTCGTCGGTGTGGCGCACCGACCGGACCAGCACGGTCTGAACTCCCCACGACAGGGCGAGCTGGTTCGCGACCTGCGGGATCGGGGTGCAGGCGATCAGCGGGAGATCGGAGTGCAGCCGCGCCATCCGGCGCACGGTGTCGCCGCTCTGGGTGAACGCGACAAGTGCCTTGGCCCCGATCGCCTCGGCGATGCCGGCGGCGGCGAACGAGATCGCCCCGGATCGGGTACGCGGAGCATGCTGCAGGTCTGGCACGTTGAACGAGCCGGACTCGGTGGTCTGGATGATCCGCGCCATGGTCGAGACGGTGAGCACCGGGAACTTGCCGACGCTGGTCTCGCCGGAGAGCATCACCGCGTCCGCGCCGTCGAGCACCGCGTTCGCGACGTCGGAGGCTTCCGCCCGGGTCGGCCGGGAGTTCTCGATCATCGAGTCGAGCATCTGGGTCGCCACGATCACCGGCTTGGCCGACTCACGGCCGAGCTGGACGCACCGCTTCTGCACCAGCGGAACCTGGTCCAGCGGCATCTCCACGCCGAGGTCGCCGCGCGCCACCATGATGCCGTCGAAGGCGTCAACGATGGCCTCCAGCGCGGCTACCGCCTCCGGCTTCTCGACCTTGGCGATGACCGGGACCCGGATGCCCTCTTCGTCCATCACCGAGTGGACCAGCTTGATGTCGTCCGGAGACCGGACGAACGACAGCGCCACCAGGTCGACACCGAGCCGCAGCGCGAACCGCAGGTCCGCCTCGTCCTTGTCCGACATGGCCGGCACCGACACGGCCACGTTCGGCAGCGACACGCCCTTGTGGTTGGAGACGATGCCACCCTCGACGATCAGGCAGGAGATGTCACTGCCCCGGACGCCCGTGACCTCCAGGGACACCCGGCCATCGTCGACCAGGAGCCGGTCACCGGCCTTGACCTCCTGCGGCAGCTTCCGGTAGGTGCATGACACCCGCTCGGCCGTACCCTCGACATCGTCGCTGGTGATCGTGATGGTGTCTCCGGTACGCCACGCCACCGGGCCGTTGGCGAACCTTCCCAGCCTGATCTTCGGGCCCTGCAGGTCGGCGAGGATCCCGACCGGCCGGTTAGCCTCCAGCGAGGCGCTGCGGACCAGCTCATACATGCCTTGGTGGTCGTCATGCGATCCGTGGCTGAAGTTGAGGCGAGCGACGTCCATGCCGGCGTCGACGAGACCGCGGATCCGCTCCGGGCTGCCGACCGCTGGGCCGAGTGTGCAGACGATCTTCGCGCGACGTTTCACGGACATCAGGCTAATCTCTCCAGGTATGCGTCAATTTCGGTGGCCGCGGCGCGCCCCTCGGCAATCGCGGTGACCACCAGCGACGCGCCTTGGCGCATGTCTCCGGCCAGGAAAATGCCTGCCACGTGCGGACCGCCGATCTCGTAGGACGAAGAACGAGTCCGTAGAGGACGACTGGTCGAGACCTCTGCGCCAGCATGATCGCCGCCGTTGGTATCAATGCCACCCGTCACCGTACTCGCGAGACCAAGCTCCCGTGTCACCGCCCGGGCATCCGTTCCGGTGAACCCGATGGCCAGTAGTACGAGGTCAGCGCGCAGTTCGCGGTCAGTACCCGGCTTGCGGGTGACAATTCGTCGCCCGTTCGCCTTCTCGACAACCACCTCGGCGATCTTGACGCCGGTCAGCCGGCCATCCGCGCCGGCGAACTCGGTCACCGCGACCGCGAAGATCCGCTCACCGCCTTCCTCATGAGCCGGGTACGTACGCAAGATCCACGGCCAGGTCGGCCACGGGTCGCGATCCGGGTCCCGGTCGGCCGGCGGCGTCGGGTAGATGTCCAGCTGCGCCACGCTGGCGGCGCCCTGTCGGTGCGCGACGCCGAGGCAGTCGGCCGCGGTGTCGCCGCCGCCGATGATGATCACGTGTTTGCCGGCGGCGTCCAGAGGGTTCGCCTCAGCACTCCGGCCCTCGCCGGAGACCACTCGATTCGCCGCTACCAGGTGCTCCATCGCGAAGTGGATACCGGCCAGCTCGCGGCCCGGGGTCTCGGGCATGTCGCGCCCGGCCAGAGCGCCGCAGGCCAGCAGCACCGCGTCGAACTCCGCCCGTAGCTCCGCGACGGTGACGTCGCCACCGACATCGACGCCGGTCCGGAACGTCACACCCTCGGCCTCCAGCTGAGTCATACGCCGGTCGATATGGCGCTTTTCCAGCTTGAAATCGGGGATTCCGTAGCGCAGCAGGCCGCCGACGCGCGCATCGCGCTCGAACACGGTCACCGCATGTCCGCGCCGGGCGAGCTGCTGAGCGGCGGCCATGCCCGCGGGTCCGGACCCGACCACCGCGACGGTACGGCCGGTCTCGGCCGCCGGCGGCTGCGGCACCACCAGGCCGGCGTCGAAGCCACGGTCGATGATGCTGACCTCGACCTGCTTGATGGTGACCGGAGCGGCCGGTGTCCCCGGGTTGGGGATGCCGAGCACGCACGCCGCTTCGCACGGCGCCGGGCACAGCCGTCCGGTGAACTCCGGGAAGTTGTTGGTGGCGTGCAACTGGTCAAGCGCGCCGGCCCAGTCGCCGGTTCGGACCAGATCGTTCCAGTCCGGAATGAGGTTGTTCAGCGGGCAGGCGTGGTGACAGAACGGGATGCCGCAGTCCATGCAACGGCCGGCCTGGGCGGCGACCAGCTCGTCGCTGCCGCCGGTGTACACGTCACGCCAGTCCATCAGCCGCAGCGGCACCGGCCGGCGGGGCGGCAGGGCGCGCTCGGTGGTGAGGAATCCGGTGGGGTCAGGCATTGGACACCGCCAGCTTCTCCTGTTGCGCGGCGGCCGCCTTGGCCAGCGCGGCCTTGAACTCCCGCGGTACCACGGCGGTGAACGCGGCGACCGCGTTCGGCCAGTCGTCGAGCAGGGCCGCGGCCACCGGGGACCCGGTCTCGTCGCGGTGCGCCTCGATCAGCTCGCGCAGCGTCTTCTCGTCCGAGGCATCCAGCTCGTCGAGGTCGACCAGCTCGCGATTGACCCGGCTCACGTCGAGCCGCCAGACGTAGGCGCGGCCGCCGGACATGCCGGCGGCGAAGTTGCGGCCGGTCGGCCCGAGCACAACCACCGTACCGCCGGTCATGTACTCACAGCCGTGGTCGCCGACGCCCTCGACAACAGCGACCGCGCCCGAGTTGCGGACCGCGAACCGCTCGCCCACCCGGCCGCGCGCGTGCAGGGTGCCACTGGTCGCGCCGTACAGCAGGGTGTTGCCCGCGATGATCTGGTCTTCGGCGCGAAACGGCGCCTGCTGATCGGGCCGGATCGCGAGCCGGCCGCCGGACAGGCCCTTGCCCGCGTAGTCATTCGCATCACCGAACAGCCGCAGCGTCACGCCCCTGGGCAGGAACGCGCCGAACGACTGCCCGGCGGTGCCGGTCAGCGTCACGTCGATGGTGTCCTCGGCGAGGATGGCGCCCTGCGTCCGGGTCACCTCGCCGCCGAGCCGCGCGCCGACGCTACGGTCGGTGTTGTGAATCGGCGCCTCCAGGCGCACCCTGGTGCCGTTGCGCAACGCCGGCTCGGCGCCGGCGATCAGGCGCTCGTCCAGCGTACCGGCCAGGTCCGTGGCATAGCCCCCGGCGCCCGGGTCACGGCGCAGCACGCCATCGTCCTCCGGGATCGCGAAGATCGGACTCAGATCAAGGCCGCGCGCCTTCCAATGCTCGATTGCCGGTACCACGTCCAGCAGGTCCACCCGGCCGATCGCTTCGTCCAGCGATCGCAGGCCGAGCGCGGCCAAGTGCTCGCGCACCTCCTGAGCGAGGAACCGGAAAAAGTTGATCACGAACTCGGCCTTGCCGGTGTACCGTTCGCGCAACCGGGGATCCTGAGTGGCGATGCCGACCGGGCAGGTGTCCAGGTGGCATACGCGCATCATGATGCACCCCGACACGATCAGCGGAGCGGTCGCGAAGCCGTACTCCTCGGCGCCCAGCAGCGCCGCGATCACCACGTCCCGGCCGGTCTTGAGCTGGCCATCGACCTGGACCGTGACCCGGTCGCGCAGCCCGTTCGCGCGCAGCGTCTGCTGTGCCTCGGCCAGGCCTAGCTCCCATGGCGCGCCGGCGTGCTTGAGCGAGTTCAGCGGCGATGCCCCGGTGCCACCGTCGTGGCCGGAGATCAGAATGACGTCCGCCTTGGCCTTGGCCACTCCGGCCGCGACCGTGCCGACGCCGACCTCGGCAACCAGCTTCACGTGCACCCGGGCGGCCGGATTGACGTTGCGCAAGTCGTAGATGAGCTGTGCGAGGTCCTCGATGGAGTAGATGTCGTGGTGCGGCGGCGGTGAAATCAGCCCCACGCCGGGGGTGGCGTGCCGGGTCTTGGCGATCCATGGCCACACCTTGTTGCCGGGCAGCTGGCCGCCCTCCCCCGGCTTGGCTCCTTGCGCCATCTTGATCTGCAGGTCGTCGGCGTGGACCAGGTACTCGCTAGTGACGCCGAACCGCCCGGACGCGATCTGCTTGACCGCCGAGCGGCGTCGCGGGTCGTGCAGGCGCTCGGGATCCTCGCCACCCTCACCGGTGTTGGACTTGCCGCCCAGCGCGTTCATCGCGATGGCCAGGGTCTCGTGGGCCTCGGCGGAGATGGAGCCGTAGCTCATCGCGCCGGTGGCGAACCGCTTGACGATCTCCTCGACCGCCTCGACCTCGTCGATCGGGATCGGGCCGCGCTCGGCCTCGTTGATGGAGAACAGCCCGCGCAGCGACCCGGATTCGGCGGCCAGCTCGTCGACCGCCTTGGTGTAGGACTTGAACACGTCGTACCGGCCGCTGCGGGCCGAGTGCTGCAGCAGGAACACCGTCTCCGGGTTGAACAGGTGCAGCTCGCCGTCCTTGCGCCACTGGTACTCGCCGCCAATCCGCAGGCGCTGACCGCGGCGCCGCTCGGCCGGCGGGTACGCGTCGGCGTGACGGGCGGCCACTTCGGCGGCGATGCCGTCCAAGCCGATGCCACCGACCCGGCTCGGGGTGCCCGGGAAGTACCGCTCAGTGAGCCGGTCGTCCAGGCCGATCGCCTCGAAGACCTGCGCCCCGCAGTAGGACGACACGGTCGAGATACCCATCTTCGACATGATCTTCAGGACGCCCTTGCCGAGCCCGGAGACCACGTTGTGCGCGGCGGTGGCCGGCGCTACGTCGGCCAGTGCGCCGCTGGCGATCAGGTCGTCCACGCTTTCCAGGGCCAGGTACGGGTTCACCGCCGCGGCGCCGTAGCCGATCAGGGCGGCCACGTGGTGCACCTCCCGGGCGTCGCCGCTCTCCACCACGAGGGCCACCTGGGTGCGGGTGCGTTCCCGCACCAGGTGCTGGTGTACCGCCGCGGTGAGCAGCAGCGACGGGATCGGCGCCAGGTCCTCGGTGGAGTCCCGGTCGGACAGAATCAGAATCCGGACCCCGTCCTCGATCGCCTCCGACACGTGCCGGCAGATCTCGGTCAGCCGGGCCTTGATGCCGTTGCCGCCGTCGGCCACCCGGTACAGCCCGGAGACCCGTACCGCCTTGAAGCCGGGCATGTCCCCGTCGGCGTCGATGGACAGGATCTTGGCCAGGTCATCGTTGTCGATCACCGGGTACGGAAGCACGATCTGACGGCAGCTGGCCGGTCCCGGCGCCAGCAGGTTGCCCTCCGGCCCGATGGTGGTGGCCATGCTGGTCACCAGCTCTTCCCTGATCGAGTCAAGGGGCGGGTTGGTGACCTGGGCGAACATCTGGGTGAAGTAGTCGTACAGCAGGCGGGGCCGGCTGGAGAGCACGGCGATCGGGGTGTCGGTGCCCATCGAGCCGATCGGCTCGTACCCGGTCCGGGCCATCGGCGCGACCAGGATCTTGAGCTCCTCGTCGGTATAGCCGAACGTCTGCTGGCGGCGGCGTACCGACTCGTGGGTGTAGACCACGTGCTCGCGTGGCGGCAGCTCGTCCAGGTGCATCAGGCCGGCATGCAGCCAGTCGGCGTACGGTTCGGCCGCCGCCAACTCGGCCTTGATCTCGTCATCGTGGACGATCCGGCCAGCCTCGGTGTCGACCAGGAACATCCGGCCCGGGCGCCAAGCGGCCCTTCTCCAGCACGGTCGCCGGGTCGACATCGAGCACGCCGGCCTCGCTGGCGAGCACCACCAGGCCGTCATTGGTCCGCAGCCACCGGCCCGGACGCAGCCCGTTGCGGTCGAGCACCGCGCCGACCACGGTGCCGTCCGAGAAGGCCACCGCGGCCGGACCGTCCCACGGCTCCATCAGGCTCGCGTGGAACTGGTAGAAGGCACGGCGCGCCGGGTCCATGGTGAGATCGTTCTCCCATGCCTCCGGGATCATCATCAGAACCGCGTGCGGCAGCGTCCGGCCGGCCAGGTGCAGCAGTTCGAGAACCTCGTCGAAGCTGAGCGAGTCGGAGCCGCCCGGGGTGTTGATCGGCAGTACCCGGCTCAAGTCGAATTTGTCGGTGGCCAGCATCGCCTCGCGAGCGGCCATCCAGTTCCGGTTGCCCCGGATGGTGTTGATCTCACCGTTGTGGGCGATCATCCGGTACGGGTGGGCGAGCGGCCACGACGGGAACGTATTGGTGGAGAACCGGGAGTGAACCAGGGCGATCGCCGAGATCATCCGCTCGTCGGACAACTCGACGTAGAAGGTGCGCAGCTGCTCGGGGGTAAGCATGCCCTTGTAGACCACGGTGCGAGCGGACAGGCTCGGGATGTGCACACCGATACCCCGCTCGGCGGTCTCGCGCTCGGTGGCGCGGCGGATCGGGTACATCGCCCGGTCCAGGTCGATGCCGGTGCGGTAGTGCCCGTCGGCGTCCTTGGACGCCAGGAAGACCTGCATGATGCCCGGACGCGCGGCGGCGGCGGTGACACCCAGGCCGCTCGGCTGGACCGGGACCTCGCGCCAGCCGAGCACATCCGCGCCATTGCGGCGGGCATGCTTCTCCAGGACGGTGACGGCACGGGCCTCGTCGGACGGGTTGGTCGGCAGGAACACCAGCCCGGTGGCGTACGCGCCGGGCGGTGGCAGGTCAAAGCCCGCGATGGCGCGGTAGTAGTCGTCCGGGATCTGCATCAGGATGCCGGCACCATCACCCGTGTCCGGGTCCGATCCGCGGGCACCCCGGTGGTCCAGACGGCGCAGCGCCCGCAGCCCACCCGCGATCACATCGTGGGAGCGCCGCCCGGCAATATCCGCGACCAGCGCGATGCCGCACGCGTCATGCTCGAAGGCCGGGTCGTACAGTCCCGCCCCGGGGCCGTAGCTCGGGGCGAACGAATTGGTGGTCGGGTCCGCCTCGAACGGCAGTGGGGAGGTCGGTCGATGGGTAACAGTCATCGCCTGGCGGGCTCCTCGCGTCGTCGAAGGGTGGAGGGACGACGTCGGCCCAGATGGTTAACACAAGTTTAGGCGGCGGGTTCCGGCAGGCGTGATCGTTGCGAGAGCCGGTCTCAGCTTGTGGGCGCCGCCATCTGTCATCTGACGACATATGTCGGAAATGCCAGCGTAACCTTCACGGGCGGCGGTCGGGAAGATGTGAACGTTTATGGCAGTGATCACGGCCACTCGTCAGCAACGGGCACCGGCCTGCCGGGCATCGCAGGTCCCGCGCCGGGATGGGCCGGCCAGGATCAGCGGGCTCCGGGCGGGTCGCGCCGGCTCAGCACCCGCCCGGGGTGAGCCGAGGCACGATAGTCGGGTGGATATCACCGTGATCGACGTACCCGACAAGCACCGCTTCGAGGCCCGCGACATCGACGGCGCCATGATTGGCATGGTGACGTACCAGCTGAGCGACGCCATCATCGCGTACACCCATACCGAGGTGAGCCCGGGGCACGAGGGCGAAGGCATCGGCGGGCGGCTGGCCCGCGTGGTGATGGACGACGCGCGGCAGCGCGGCCGCACGGTGGTGCCGATCTGCCCGTACCTGAGCAAGTGGCTGGAGAAGCACACGGAGTACGACGACATCGTCGTGCGTACCACCCGGAAGGTGAAGTGAGGCCCGTGCTCGCGGGCCCCACGTCGCGTCTCTACCGCACCGCGCTCGGCAACAGGTCGTTGGCAACGCCGCCCCTCTTGCCGTCCATGGCGTAGCACATGTCCCGGGCCCGTGCCGCCTCAAGCGGACCGGTGCCTCAAGCGGACCGGCGAATGTGCCGCAGGGCGCTGGACGCGCGGCCCACCAGGCCTGGTGCCGTGCCGAGGGCGGCCTCCCGGGTCCGGGCCGCGGACGACCGCGGCGCCGACAGCACCGCGCCGACCCGGCGCGACTGACGGCCGACCCGGACCACGGCCGGCCGCCGCGCATCGTGGTAGCTGTCGAGCGCCGCCTGCAGCGGCTGCCGGACCAGCGTACGGACCAGTACCGCGGCGTCCTGAAGTGCCAGTGACGCGCCCTGGCTGAAGTGGTGGGCCATCGCATGGGCGGCGTCGCCGAGCAGGGCGTACCCGCCCGTGCCCGAGCGGAACCGGAACGTCTTGGGCAGCGGCCACAGCTCGCTCACCGAGTGCTGGATCAGCTCATCCGGATCGGTGGCCGCGATGATGTCGCCGATCGGCGCGTGCCACCCGGCGAACCAGCGCTTGAGCAGTGCGAGCTGGGCCTGCGCCGACTCCGGGCGGGCCGCGCCGGGCACGGTCGCCACCCAGTAGAGCCCGCCACGCCGCGACTCACCGGCCGATCCCCGGGTGCCGAGGCCGGCGTACCGGAACCGGTGACCGCCGCCGAGCGACTCGCCGGAGGTGCCACCCATCGGCAGCCGCTCCAGCCGATCGGCCAGTTCGGCAGCGCGAAACCACGGGATCACCGCCCGCCACGCGGCGCAGCCGGCCGGTACCGCCTTCGCCTCCGGTGCCAGGCGGCGGCGTATCAGGCTGTCCACTCCGTCGGCGCCGATGATCAGATCCGCTTCCCAGGTGGTGGTGCCATCGCTCACCGCGGGCCGGGACGGGCCGGGCGGGCGCACCGACCGGATCGTCACGCCGGTCCGGATCTCAACCCGGTCGGTCAGGCCCGCCACGAGCGCATCGTGCAGATCCTCGCGATGCACCACGACCGTGCCGGTCGGCTGACCGGACTCAGCCGGCGGCACCAGCCAGGCACCGTCCGGGTGCCGGATCCCGGAGCCGGCTACCGGGTAGGCGATCGCGTCCAGGCCGCCGCCAAGGCCGAGGTCCCGCAGCGCGGCAATGCCGTCCTGGTCAAGAAACAGGGCCGCCCGGTCGGCGCGCAGCCGGTCTCCCCGCTCGGCCAGGGTGACGTCCCACCCCCGGCGGGCCAGCGCGCCGGAGACGGCCAGACCGCCAATGCCGCCACCGACCACGACCGCGTCGGCCATGAGCTACTTCTTCCCGGAGGACGCCTGGTTGGCGCGCTCACCGCCGCTGTCGTCGCTCGATTCGGAATCGCCGTCGTCATCACCGGCTTGATCACCGGGCCCGGTGTCCGGCCCGGAGGCATCAGGCTTGTCGTCGCGCGCGTCCTGCGTCCCGGCGCCTTCCGGTTCGGCGCCTTCCGGTTCGGCGTCCTCCGTCTCAAGATCGCCCTCGTCGGCATCGTCGGCCGCGATCCGGAAGCCGCCGCCGGCCGCCGGGACCAGGCGCGAGAACGGACCCTTCACCTTGACGAAGTAGATCAGCGCACCGAGGAAGACGATGATCGACGTCCAGTCGTTAAGCCGCAGCCCGAGTATGTGATTGGCCTCGTCGATCCGCAGGTACTCGACCCAGAACCGGCCCACCGTGTACACCATCACGTAGAGCGCGAAGGCCCGGCCCTTGCCGAACCGGTACTTCCGGTCCGCGAGGTAGACCAGCAGCGCGGTGCCGACATCCCAGATCAGCTCGTAGAGGAAGGTCGGGTGGTACATGCCGGGCAGGGTGATCGCATTGCCGTCCGGACCGATCACCGCGTGGCCCGGATCACTCTCACTCATCTGGTGGACCTTCAGGCCCCACGGAAGCGTCGTGGCCCGCCCGTACAACTCGTTGTTGAACCAGTTGCCCAGCCGCCCGATGCCCTGCGCCAGTGGCAGGCCGGGGGCCAGCGCGTCGGCGACGAAGCTGAGCGGGATCTTGAGGCTTCGACAGGCCAGCCAGGCGCCGATCGCGCCGCCGATGACCGCGCCCCAGATGCCGAGGCCACCCTCCCAGATGTAGAACATCTTGACCCAGTCCCGGCCCGGGCCGAAGTAAAGCTCGTTGGACGTGATCACGTGGTAGATCCGGGCACCGACGATGCCGAACGGAACCGCCCACACGGCGATGTCCAAGATGATGTTCTCCGGCGCGCCCCGGCTGCGCATCCGCCGCTCGGTGATATAGCTCGCCGCGAGGATGCCGATAATGATGCAGACAGCGTAAGCGCGGATCGGCAACCAGCCCAGGTGCCATACGGCCGTGGTCGGGCTCGGGATGCTGGCCAAAATCGTCACGCGCGACAGGCTACCGCCGGTGACACTCGATCGGGAGTCTGGCCATCCCCACTGTCCGGTTCTAGGCTTTCGTCATGAACTCGTTAACGTCCGCGGTCGCCGCGGTGATCAGCGATCCAGCAGGCCGGATCCTGCTGTGCAAGCAAAGCCAGGGCCACCACAGGTGGAGCCTGCCAGGTGGCAAGATCCGTGCCGGCGAGTCGCCGATGCACGCCGCGATCCGCGACATCCGCGAAGAGATCGGCGCCGACGTGCACCTGCTCGAGGTCGTCGGGCTCTACCAGCTCACCGGCGACACCGATGACGATCTCCCCGACGTCCTCGTGCACGTGTTCCGGGCCCGGCTCGACGGCGAGGCAACACTCAACGCACCCGGACGCATCAGCCGGCTGAGCTGGCATGACGCGTCTGAGATGCCGGACGCGCTGACCCCGACCACTCGTGCGGCTCTGGCCGACTCGGCCGCGGGGCGCGCCGGAATGCTCCAGATGGTGCGGCGCGACACCGAGATGGAGCCGCCCGACGCCCAGGACGGCCCGCCACCGGTTGCGCAGCCCGCCGCCGAACTGGTCGGCGCCTGACCTCCAGCCGCCGAACCATACTGAGCACGGCCGAACAATCCACACTGGACGTTTACACCCATCCATACGTTACCGTTGATCACAGCGGCGGCGGGGGTGGCTTGGGGTACGACTCGGTGATTGGACGGCCAGGGCCTGGACGCGCAGGCTGTGCCGGCGCGTCCGGGCGCGGGCGCTCGGAATCACGTACGCGATGGTCGGCGATCGACATCATCGAGACCTGGACCCGGTTGCCTGAGCCGAAGCGCCGGGCCCGGTTTCTGGAGGCGCTGTCGGCGGCGGTGCGCGACGACGTGACTATCCGGATTGTTCTGCTCGACCCCAGCCCAGCGGCACCTTCGCGCTGAACGGAGCTACCTGGCCACGTTGCTGCCGTCGACCGCCTACACCACCGTCATCAAGGGCGGGTGCGCCGACGGCAGCCTCATGCCGTCGACCGTGCTGGATGCCGGCCTGGACCACATCGGCGTGGACGTGGTCGGGCAGGCGGTGGCGATCACCCGCCAGGCCATTGCCGCACGCACCCCACGGCACGGCGGCCAGCGCGCCACCCCGACACGCAGTGACGTCCGCGAGCCGGAGGCCGTCGACGGCCTGCTGAGCCTCGGCGGCAGGCTGCTGCTGGTGCTGCCGTTCAACCTGTTCGGGATCGTCGCCCGCCCGCACGAAGCGCTGTTCTCGGCGGCCCGCATCTTCCGGCGCGGCGGCTGGCCCGGCGCCGAGGTCCAGATGGCTGACGGCACCCACGACCAGGGCGACCACTTCATCTCGTCGGTGCATAACTCGGGCACGCCGGCACGCTGGCTTCGCGAAGCCGGATTCGTGTCAACCGAGTCCCCGTACGGCGAGATCGGCCGGGCCTCGCTCGGTACCCGTACCGCGATCGATGGAGTCGGCACGATGACCGCCCGGGGCACCGGGATGGCCGAGCCGGCCGGCTGATCAGGCGGCCGGACCACGGCGGGCACACGACAGCGGCCACACGACGGCGGCCACACGACGGCGGCTAAACGACGGCGGCCGGATGGCGGCGGGGGCGGGACGAACGGCCGGTCAGCGCCGTGCCGCTCGCACCCCGGCTGCGAGGTCGGCGGTCAGCGCCGACAGCGCCGCCCGCCCGCTCTCGTCGTCGGCGGCGTCCAGCAGGCACGACACCAGGGCGCTTCCGACGATGACCGCGTCGGCGTAAGCGCCGACCGCGGCCGCCTGGGCACCATCGCGCACTCCGAGCCCGATCCCGATCGGGAGATCGGTGGTACGCCGGGTGCGCGCGACCAACTCGGGCCCGGCTTGCGAGGTCTGCTCCCGGGCCCCGGTCACGCCCATCACGCTGGTCGCGTAGACGAATCCGCGGCACGCCGCCGTAGTGGCCGCGATCCGCTCATCGGTCGAACTCGGCGCCACCAGGAAGATCCGATCGAGACCGTACCGGTCGGAGGCGGCCAGCCACTCGCTCGCCTCGTCCGGGATCAGATCCGGGGTGATCAGCCCGGATCCGCCGGCCGCGGCCAGGTCACGAGCGAAGGCCTCGACGCCGTACCGCTCGACCGGGTTCCAGTACGTCATGATGACGACCGGAACGCCGAATCCGGCCACGTCGGCCACGAGAGACAGCACATCCCGGGTGCGCACGCCACCGGCCAGCGCACGATCCGCGGCCGCCTGGATCACCGGTCCGTCCATCACCGGGTCCGAGTACGGCAGGCCGACCTCGATCAGATCAACACCCGCGTCGACCATGGCATGGAACGCGTCCCGGCTGGCCGGTAGCGACGGGAAGCCGGCTGGCAGGTAGCCGACCAGTGCCGCCCGGCCATCGGCGCGGGCCTTGTCGAACGCGGTGCCCACACTCATCGACCGTCCCCCGTGGTGGTGGTGTCACCGAACAACCCGAACCACTTGCCCGCGGTGTCGACATCCTTGTCTCCACGACCGGAGAGGTTGACCAGGATGGTGGCGTCCGGCCCGAGGTCCCGGGCCACCTTGAGAGCGCCGGCCACGGCGTGGGCGCTCTCGATCGCCGGGATGATGCCCTCGGTCTTGCAGAGCAGGTCGAAGGCGTCCATCGCCTCCCGGTCGGTGATCGGCCGGTAGCCGGCCCGGCCGGTGTCGTGCAGCCAGGCGTGCTCCGGTCCCACGCCGGGGTAGTCCAGACCGGCGGAGATCGAGTGCGACTCGACGGTCTGCCCGTCCTCGTCCTGCAGCAGGTACGAACGGGTGCCGTGCAGAACCCCGACGGCACCCGCCGAGATGGTGGCCGCGTGACGGCCGGTCTCCACGCCGTCGCCGCCCGCCTCGAACCCGTACAGGCGCACGCCGGTGTCCGGGATGAACGCGTGGAAGATGCCGATCGCGTTGGAGCCGCCACCCACGCACGCGCAGATCGCGTCCGGCAGCCCGCCGGTCAGGTCCAGCACCTGCCGGCGCGCCTCCACGCCGAGCGTGCCGACGAAGTCGCGGACCATGGCCGGGAACGGGTGCGGCCCGGCGGCGGTGCCCAGCAGGTAGTGCGTGTCATCGACGTTTGCGACCCAGTCCCGCAGCGCCTCGTTGAGCGCGTCCTTGAGGGTCTTCGACCCATGCGACACCGGCACCACCCTCGCGCCGAGCATTCGCATCCGGGCCACATTCAGAGCCTGCCGCCGAGTGTCCTGCTCACCCATGTAGACCACACAGTCGAGGCCGAACAGCGCGGCCGCGGTCGCGCTGGCCACACCGTGCTGGCCGGCACCGGTCTCGGCGATGATCCGCTTCTTGCCCATGCGCTGGGTGATCAGCGCCTGGCCCAGCACGTTGCGCACCTTGTGGGCGCCGGTATGCAGCATGTCCTCGCGCTTGAGCAGAATCCGGGCGCCGGCCGCCTCGGACAGCCGGGTGGCGTCGTAGAGGGGCGACGGCGCACCCGCGTAGTCGCGCAGGAGCCGGGCGAACTCCGCCTGGAACGCCTCGTCGGCCTTGGCATGCCGGTATACCTGATCGAGCTGGTCCAGAGCCTTGACCAGGGCCTCGGGAACGAATCGCCCACCGAATCGTCCGAAATGACCGGACGCATCGGGTACCAGCCCGGCTGCGGACGCGTACGCGGTTTCTGCAGTCACTTCAACCTCGCTTCGCTACCGCTCGTTACCTCGCGTCGCAACCGCCCGCCGCCTGGCACGTCATCGTGCGGGGCGCGGCGTGGCGGGGTGGCTTCCGGCGGTCACCAGTTCCGCGACCGCGTCCCGGGGGCTCTTCTGTGTAACCAGGCCTTCACCGACCAGAACCGCATCGGCGCCGGCGGAGGCATACTTGATCAAGTCATGCGGGCCGCGCACACCCGACTCGGCCACCTTCACCACATGGTTGGGCAGGCCGGGAGCGATCCGCTCGAACACCGTCCGATCGATTTCCAGAGTCCGCAGGTTGCGCGCGTTGACGCCGATCACCCGGGCCCCGGCCGCCAGCGCCCGGTCGGCCTCTTCCTCGTCGTGCACCTCGACCAGAGCGGTCATGCCCAGCGACTCGACCCGCTCCAACAGGCCCGTCAACGCGTTCTGCTCAAGCGCGGCGACGATCAGCAACACCAGGTCGGCGCCGTGCGCCCGGGCCTCATGCACCTGGTACGACGAGACGACGAAGTCCTTGCGCAGCACCGGCACCGTGACGGCGGCGCGCACCGCGGCGAGATCTTCCAGGCTGCCGCCGAACCATCGGCGCTCGGTCAGCACGGATACGCATCTCGCACCACCGGCCGCGTACTCCCCGGCCAGGTGCGCCGGGTCGGCTATCTCGGCCATCTCGCCGCGAGACGGCGACGAACGTTTGACCTCGGCGATGACGCCGACGCCCGGCGACCGTAACGCCATGTAGGCGTCCCGGGCGGGCGCGACAGCCTTGGCCATCTCGCGCATCCGGTCCAGCGGGATCTTCTCCTGCCGGGCGGCTACATCGTGCCGGACGCCGGCCAGGATCTCGTCGAGCACACTGCCACCATGGTGCCCGTCCGTGGCCGGCTGCGGACTCCCCTCAGGCGGTGTCATGGTCCCGATGCTAGGGGTCCCGCATTTCGCAAGGCGTTCGGGGTATGGCCCTGGTCACCCAGGACCGGTACGGCATAATGGCTGGCGGCCCTTGCCCGGTTCTGGCATTTAGTACATATGACCTGGTCAACGACGTTGGCCCGGGCCACGACAAGCCCGGCGTCCGGATGCACCAGTCCGCGCGAAGCGGGTCGAAGCCGCGTCGCTGGTCCGGACCGCCCCGGCGGTGACTCCACCATCAGGCGACCGGGCCGCCGGCCGCGGCACGGCCAATCGCCGGTCCCGTAACAGGCGCTCAACGCTCGGTCGGATCGACCCCTCGGTCCAGGTCATCCCACATCGTTGACTCGTTGACCGGTCCGAACCGGGCCGGGGCCTCGTCGGATCTCTCGTAGCGCGCGCCCATCGCCGGCCAGGCCGGTCCCCGGCGTACCGCCGCGACTCCACCGGCCACGACGGCGAGCCCACCGATCAGAACGAGCAGTGCCCACCCGGCGGTGTACCCGAGACCCCGCGCGGCCGCGGCGACCACGCCCATGCCGGCGACCGCGATGGCCACACCGACGATCCGGCGAGCCGCGCCGCGGGTGGCCAGGATGGCACCCGCTCCGGCCAGGCCGACCAGGGCCAGGGCCGGAAGCCAAGGCAGTAGCGAGTTACCGCTGTGCCCGACCGGCCGGGCCGGCAGCGGCGCCGGCCGCGGCACCATCTCGGTCTGCCAGGTACGCGATCCGGCGAGCAGCACCAGCCCGGCGCCGACCACGATCGCGACCAGAGCCATCAGCAACGACCGGCGAGCCGTCATCGGGCGGCCCGCAACGTCTCGGCGGTGGAGATCGCGGACAGCACCGCGGCCGCCTTGTTCACCGTCTCCTGCTCCTCGGCGACCGGGTCGGAGTCGGCCACCACGCCACCCCCGGCCTGCACGTAGGCCATGCTGTCGCGCATCAGGGCAGTACGGATCGCGATGGCGGTATCCAAGTCGCCGCCGAAGGCGAAGTAGCCGACGATGCCGCCGTACAGGCCGCGCCTGGTCGGCTCCAGTTCCTCAATGATCTCCATGGCCCGTACCTTCGGAGCGCCGGACAGGGTACCGGCCGGGAATGTCGCCACCAGTGCATCGAACGGCGTCCGGTCCGGCGCCAAGTCACCGACCACCGTCGAGACGATGTGCATCACATGCGAGTACCTCTCGATGGTGGCGAACTCGGGCACCTCGACAGTGCCGGGCACGCACACCCTGCCCAGGTCGTTGCGACCGAGATCGACCAGCATGATGTGCTCGGCCCGCTCCTTGGGATCGGCGAGCAGTTCCTCGGCGAGCGCGGCGTCCGCCTCCGGCGTGTCACCGCGCCAGCGGGTACCGGCGATCGGATGCAGCAGCGCTCGCCGGTCGGTCACCTTCAGGTGTGCCTCGGGCGAGGAGCCGACCACGTCGAAGCCGTCGAATCGCAGGAAGTACATGTACGGGCTGGGGTTGGTCATCCGCAGCACCCGGTAGACGTCGAACGGATCGGCGTCGGTCGGCCGCTCGAATCGCTGCGCCACCACGATCTGGAAGCACTCGCCATCGGCGATCGCCTCCTTGGCCGCGTCGACCGCCTTGCGGTGCAGGCCGTCCGCGGTACGCGAGGTGGCCCCGGCGGCCGGCATCGGTGTCACCGTGGAGACCATCGGCGGAGTCGGACGGGACAGCGCCGTTGTCATCGCGTCCAGCCGCCCGATCGCCTGGTGGTACTGCGCCAGTGCCTCCGCGCCGCCGGCGCCCGGCGGCAGGATCACGTTTGCCACCAGCAGCGCGCTGCCGGTTACATGATCGAGCACCACCAGGTCGGTCGCCAGCATCATGCCGAGTTCCGGCACCCGCAGATCGTCCTCGGCGATGACCGGCAGCTTCTCGAACCGGCGCACGATGTCGTAGGCCAGGAACCCGACCAGGCCACCGGTCAGGGGTGGCAACTGCTCGCCGGTGTCCGGGCGGGCCGCCGACGACAACGCGGCCACGGTTGAGCGCAGCACCTCGACCGGATCACCGGTGACCGGCAGGCCGGGTGGAGGCGTACCCAGCCAGGTCGCGGCACCGTCGATCGAGGTGAGGGTGGCGAGGCTGCGCACCCCCACGAATGAGTACCGCGACCAGGCGGCGGCTCCGGCCGACGCCGACTGCTCGGCCGACTCCAGCAAGAAGCTGCCCGGACCCCCGGCGAGCTTCCGGTACACACCCACCGGGGTCTCGCCGTCGGCGAGTAGCCGCCGGGTCACCGGGATCACCCGGTGTGCCTGTGCGAGGGTGGCGAACGTGCTCTCGGTGGGAAACACCTGGCCCGAGGTCATGAGGTCTCCAGCAGTACGTCGGAAAAGCAGGTACGGGACCCGGTGTGGCAGGCCGGGCCGGTCTGATCCACCCGTACCAGCAAGGTGTCGCCGTCGCAATCGAGGGCGACCGAAACGACCGCCTGATGGTGACCTGAGGTCTCACCCTTCACCCACAGCGCGGACCGGCTGCGCGACCAGTACGTCGCCCGGCCGGTGGTCAGGGTCGCGTTTAGCGCGGTGTCGTTCATCCAGGCCAGCATCAGCACCTCGCCGGTGTCGTACTGCTGGACAACGGCGGGCACCAATCCACCGGCATCACGCTTCAGGCGAGCCGAGATCATCGGGTCCAGCCCGGTCATCACCGGTTCGGCACCGGCCATGGCGGGCTCGGCGGATTGGCTGCCGGCGGGCTGGTTCGTGGCGGCTGACATCGGTCGATTCTCGCGCGGCCGGTCCGGCGGCTCGGCAGGTGGTCCGCCATGTGGGCCACGATGTGGACTTGGCTCCCCATTCCGGACGCGGGACCGGGCAGGCCGCGGGATCTGCGGATCTGGGAGCGCTGACGTCGCTATCCGCAGTCAGCACTCCCCAATGATGCATTCCGGTCGGTGGCATCGGATCATCCGGCCGGTCCAGCCCCGGATGGCAAGCGCCATGCCCACCTCGGCGGCCACCCGGCACGGTTCGCTGATCACGGCCGCCCAGCGGTAATGCAGTACCGAGTCACCACGCCGTCCGGCGTGATTGTCCCGGGCCCGGTCCCGCTCGATCTTCCCGTCCGGGTGGGCGATCCGGCCGTCCAGCTCGACCACCAGACCGAACCCGGAGTACCGGACGTCGTCGTACAGATGGCCGCCGGGACGATCCTGGCGCACCTGACGATCAGCGGTGGGTAGCCGGTGAGCACGCTCGACGTCCCGCAGGTACCTCCACTCCAGCACCGACCGGCAGCCACGATCGAGATCGCCGAGCACGCGCGACAGCTCCTGGCGCCATCTGGTGCGGCCCCGCGATGCCAGCCGAGCGCGTAACCGGTCGGGGGTGGTCAGCCCACGCGAGCACGCCGTGGCCAGCCAGCCGCATGCCGCGTCCAGGGTGGTGGAACGATCGGATAGATCAAAGACCGTGTCCACCAACCTGGTTACCGGCGGCGTTCTGGTCGGGTGGCGGGCCGCGTCCAGGCGACCGGACCGGTGGATCACGATTCCCGGAATCCGCGCGATACGGCGCTGGTGCGGGATGGTCACGTGAACCTTCGCCCCAGCCGCATCGACCAAGCCGTACATCTCGGCAGCGGTGAGATGGCTCAGCACCGCTCCGGCGCCAGCGGCGAGGACAGCCGCGTGTAGCCGGGCGTGGCGGGGCACCGGGCCGGAGAACGTCGCGTACACCGCTGGGTATACCGCCTGCCAGCGGCCCCGGCGCAGGCTGCCGTCGATGGCCGCGACCGGCATGCCCGCGCGGCGAGCCTGATCGCGGCTGATCACACCGCCCTGCTTGCGAGCCAGGGCCGACAGTGATGCCGGGATCCGGTAGGCCATGGCGAAGCAGTCTGGCAAGCCCGGGCAGCGCGGTCGAATCGTCGATCGCCCGCCTGTGGATAACGGCCCGATGTGGATAACACGGGCGTACGTGATCGGGGAGCGCTGACGTCGTTATCAGCAGTCAGCACTCCCCAAAGGCGCATTCCCCTCAACCGCTGCGTTGCCGCCCGCCATGTACTAATCCGGTAAGGGCTTGACCGGTCGCGAGGAATTCATCTACCGTTGAGTTCAACAAGCGATGAATTAATGACGCAAGACGGAACGATCAAGAAAGGAGGATGGATCATGGAAAACGCGATTGAAGTCGACGATCTGGTCGTCAAGCGCGGCGGCCGTGTGGTGCTGGATCATCTGTCCACCACCATCCCGGTCGGCAGCGTCACCGGGCTGCTCGGTCCCAGCGGCAGCGGCAAGACCACCCTGATGCGATCGATCGTCGGTGTGCAGAAGGTCGCCTCGGGCAAGGTGACCGTGCTCGGTCAACCGGCCGGCTCACCACCTCTGCGATCCAAGGTCGGCTACCTGACCCAGGCCCCGAGCGTGTACGCCGACTTGACCGTCCGGGAAAACGCGCACTACTTCGCATCCCTCTACGACGGGGTCTCGCGAGCCGACGCCGACCGCGCCATCGCCGACGTCGGCCTGGCCGAGGCGGCCGACCAGCTGGTAAGCACGCTGTCCGGCGGGCAGTTCAGCCGCGCCTCGCTGGCGTGCACGCTGCTCGGCAACCCGAAGCTGCTGGTGCTCGACGAGCCGACGGTCGGACAGGACCCGGTCCTGCGCGACGACCTGTGGCAGCGGTTTCATGAGCTGGCGCGCAACGGGGCCACGCTGGTGGTGTCCAGTCACGTGATGGACGAAGCGGTCCGATGCGAACGGCTCATCCTGATCCGGGATGGCGGCATCATCGCCGACGACACGCCAAAGCGGGTCCAGGCCCGGACCGGCACCGAAGACCTGGAAGCCGCGTTTCTCGCGCTGGTGCGCGAGCGCGACCGTCAAGCCGGCCACGGCCAGGAGGTGCCGGCATGAACCCGCTCATCCTGTTCAGCACCGCCGGCCGGGTGCTCCGGCAACTCCGGCACGACAAGCGCACGCTGGCGCTGGTGGTGATCGTGCCGGCACTGCTGCTCACCCTGATCTATTACGTATTCGACAACAAGCCGCCGGTGTTCAACCATGTCGGCCTGATCATGCTCGGCATCTTCCCCTTCGTGCTCATGTTCATCATCACCAGCATCGCCATGCTGCGGGAGCGGTCGTCCGGCACGTTGGAACGCCTGCTGACCACGCCACTGGCCAAGATGGACCTGCTGTTCGGGTACGCCGTCGCGTTCGGCCTGGTCTCGGCCATACAGGCCGGCATCCTGACCGCGATCGCGTACTGGGCGTTCAACCTGACCATCGCCGGCAGCGTCTGGTGGGTGATGGTGATCGCGGTCGCCGACGCCATCCTCGGCATGGCACTCGGCCTGTTGTGCAGCGCGTTCGCCCAGACCGAATTCCAGGCCGTGCAGTTCATGCCCGCGGTGGTGTTCCCGCAACTGTTCCTGTGCGGGTTGTTCACACCCCGCGATGAAATGGCCGGCTTCCTGACCGCGATCTCCAAGGTCCTTCCGATGACGTACGCGGTCGAGGCACTGCAGGAGGTCGGCGTGAACCCGGGCACTACCGCGACCATGTGGCGCGACCTCGCCGTCGTCGTCGGCGCCGCGGTGGTCGCGCTGGCGCTGGGCGCTGTGACGCTACGTCGCCGCACCGACTAGGTCGTTCTTGTAAGTCGGATCGCGGAAACCCCCGGCCGGACCAACCCGGCCGGGGGCGCAGCCGGTCCACGGCCTGCGAGATACGCCCACAGCACCACTACCGTCGAACCCACCGCCGCTCCCGCCGGCACGCTGGGCCGGCGGCACGGCTGAGCTGGCGGCAGCGGGTGAGCTGGCAGCACCGACTGAGCGGCCGACCAAGCCGGCCGCGATCGAGAGGAGCACAAATGCCGCGTACCGGCCGGCGCAAAGGCAGCCCCGGCACCCGCGAGACGATCGTCGGCGCGGCCCGGGACGCGTTCGCCGAGCGCGGTTTCGACGGCGCCTCCATCCGCGGCATCGCGACCAGCGCCGGAGTCGATCCGGCGCTGGTCTACCACTACTTCGCGACCAAGGAAGACCTGTTCCTCGAGGTGGTGGGCGCGCCGACCGATCCGTCGGCGTTCATCGCCGAGGCGGTCGCCGGGAACGTCGACAACCTGGGTGAGCGGCTGGTCCGGACGTTCCTCGGGGTCTGGGGCGACGCGGCGCTCGGACCGGCCCTGCTGGCCCTGATCCGCAGCGGCCTGGCGCACGAGTGGTCGGCCCGGATGCTCCGCGAGTTCGCCACCACCACCATCCTGCGGCGGATCACCAGCCGCCTGGACGTACCCCCGGACGAGGCCCGACTGCGCGCGTCGCTGGTGGCGTCACAGATGCTCGGGCTCGCCGTTACCCGGTTCCTGCTCAAGATCGAGCCGATCGCCAGCGCCACGGTGGACGAGGTGGCCCACCTGATCGGGCCGACCATCCAGCGCTACCTGACCGGGCCGCTCTAGTCGGACTCCGCTCGGCATCAGCACCCGCGCTGACAACGTTCGCCACAGCGCGCCGCCCGCCCCAGCGCTTGCCGCAACGGTCGCGCTACGGGCGCTGGCCGAGCGGATGCCCGGGCTGCGGCGGGCCGGCCGGGTCCGGCGGCGAAACGCCACCACCATCAGGGGACCACTGAGCCTGCCGGTACGCCGCGGCGAGTAACCGCCGATCCGTCCGGCCCCTGCGCGCGAGCTGTCAGTTGCCGTACGTGATGACCATCGGCGCCGGCTTCATCGACATGACTTCCTTCGGCGTCATCAGCCGGTGCCTTGACTCCAGCTTGTAGAAGATCTTGAATCCGCCGTACTTGAAGTTGCCGTACTTCGCCATGTCCTTGGCCACCCACTTCTTGTACTGGCTCTCCTTGAGGGCGATGTCGCCGGGCCAGCCGCCCACCGAATCGATGTGGATGACCAGGTCGACCCGCGGGTCGTTGAGCAGGTTGCGTTTGTCGGCGATCTCGGAATACCGCGGGTTGAACGGGTTCGACTTGCCGTCGCCGTCGCCCCGGTACTGATGGATGATCATCACCTTGCGCGGCACGTGGTACTTCATCGGCATCTCCGCGACCGCCTTGATGAGCGGATTGAGGTCGCTGGCCCGCACGTTGGACAGGTTGATGCCGGGAATGCCGTTATGCCGCGGGAACATCCATTCCGGGTCGATGGCCACCTCGACGAAAGGCAGCTTCAGGTACTTCCGGAAGGACATCAGCTCGGTCAGCGGGTCCGACCACCCGATGTCCAGGTCGAGGAAGAGCAGCAGGTCGTGCTTCTCGCAGAAGTCCACGTACTGATCGATCGTCTTGGCCGACACGTGATGGCTGTAGCTGCCGTCCTTGCCCTTGAACCGGTCCGGGACGCTCACCACCAAGTCGATGCCCAGCTTCACCGGATGCGAGGGATCCAGCTTCTGATACTCGGCACCCTGGGCCCGCAGGCGTTTGAGCATGCTCGACGACAGCTTGTACGCCGGGCCGGTCGCGGCGGCGTTCGGCACCGCGTAGAAAGCGACGATCCGGTGCGTGGGCAGGATCGCGTCCTGGTCCGGGTCGAACGCCACCAGCGGAGCCGTGGTCGGCGCCGGCGACGGCGCCTTGGTGGTGGCCGAGACCAGCGGCGTGTGCTGGGCGGTCTCGGTGCTGCCGCCGAGATCGACCGGCCAGCCGATGGTCATCGGAAGCCCGATGGCAAGGACGGCCAGCACCACCACGCCGATAATGACGAGGCGGCGCCGGCGCCAGAGTGTCGAGCGCAACAACGGACTCGAAGGCAAACCGGGGGTCACCGCACCATACTGCCCGGCGCACCGCGTTTATCACCGTATTTGACACCCACGTTGGACAAACGTTTTGCCTCTGTTGGCCGTGCGGACTACTTCATGCGGGCGATGCTACCCACAAGCCACCGGAGCGGGCCTACGTTACCTGCGCTAACCACGATGCGTGCAGACGCCCGTACACAGAGTCATGCTCTCTGACCAGCTCATGGTGAGGCCCGCGGGCGACTACCCGTCCATTGTCGACAACGATCACCTCGTCGGCCGCCTCGGCGGTGGACAGCCGGTGCGCGATGGCCACCGTGGTCCGCCCTCGGGTCAGCGCATCAAGCGCCCGCTGCAGCCGGACCTCGGTCGCCGGATCCACGGCGCTGGTCGCCTCGTCCAGCACCAGCAGGTCCGGATCAGCGATGTACGCCCGCGCCAGCGCGACCAGCTGCCGCTCGCCCACCGACAACGCCTCGCCGCGCTCCCCCACACTGGTCCGCAACCCGGCCGGCAGCCCGTCGATCCAGTCGCCGAGCCCGAGTTCCCGGAACGCCGCGCCGATCTCGGCATCCGACGCCGACGTGCCGAAGCGGACATTCTCCGCCACCGTCGAGTCGAATAGGAAGCCTTCCTGCGGCACCATCACCACACGCTCGCGCAGGGACGTGAAGCTGACGTCGGTGAGCGGGATGCCGGCCAGCGCGACCGAACCGCGCGACGGGTCCATCAGCCGGGTGAGCAGCTTCGCGAACGTGGTCTTGCCACTCCCGGTCTCGCCGACCACGGCCACCCGGGTACGCGCCGGGATGGTCAGATGCACATCGGACAGCACCTCTGGCCCGCCCGGGTAGGCGAACCCGACCTGCGCGAAGTCGATCTCGACGGGCCCACGCGGCAGGTGCCGCCCGCGGTGCCCCGGGTCGACGACGTCCGGCGGCGTGGCCAGCACATCGAGCACCCGGCGCCAGCCGGCGATCGCGTTCTGCGCCTCGTTGAGCACCTCGGTGGCGATCTGCACCGGCTGAACGAACAGGGTGACCAGGAACAGGAACGCGGTCAACTGCCCCGACGCTGAGGTGCCCGCCGAGGCCCAGGTGGATGCCGAGGATCACGGTCCCGGCGGTGGCGAGCGCGGCCGCGATCTCGCCGGTACTGAAGCTGATCACGTTGATCCGCTGCGCCCGGTACTGCGCCTGCCGGTTCTCCTCGATGGCGCGGTCGATCCGGCCGGAGGTCCGGCGCGCGACGCCGTACGCGCGGATCACGCCGGCGCCGACGACCGACTCGGCGACCGCCGCCAGCATCGCCCCGATCTTCTCGCGCACCAGCAGATACCGGACCGACAGCTGCTTCTGCAGGCCGCGGATGACCAGCGCCAGCGGCAGGAACGCGATCCACACCAGCAGCGTCAGCTGCCACGAATAGGCGGCCATCACCATGGTGGTGATGATCAGCTGACCGGTCGAGACCAGCAGGATCACGCCGCCCCATTGCAGGAACTGACTGATCTGGTCGACGTCGGTGCTGACCCGCGCCACCAGCGATCCGCGCCGCTCCGCCTGCTGGTGCAGCATCGACAGATCGTGGATATGCCGGAACGTACGGGTCCGGATCTCGGCAAGCGCGGTCTCGCTCACCGTGTAGAGCCGCACGTTCATCAGGTACGTGCAGTAGAGCGTGACCGACAGCACCACGAACGCGATCGCCACCACCTGGTAAACCACCGCCATGTCGGGTCCGCCCGGAACGGTCAGCCCATGGTCCATGCCCTGCTGCACGGCGACCGGGATGGCCACCTTGCCCAGGGTGCCGAGCAGGGCGAGGCCGAGGGTTCCGGCCAGCCCGTTGCGGACCGCCGGTGTCAGGGCCAAGCCCCGGCGGATGACGGACAGGGTGGACTCGTCGCGGGCGCTCATGCGCGGCTCACCTTCTCCAGATCGTCAGAGGCGGTTTCGGCGTCGGCGAAGCCAGCGGCGTCGAAGCCACGGCTCGAAGCCAGGGGTCGAAGCCAGCGGCGTCGAAGCCAGCGGCGTCGAAGCCAGCGGCGTCGAAGCCAGCGGCGTCGAGCCGACCACCGTCGGCGGCGGCTCGCTTCTCGTACGCGTTGACCAGGTCGGCGTATCCGGGGCTGGTGGCGAGCAGTTCCTGGTGCGTTCCGATGGCGAGAACCCGGCCGCCCTCGACATAGATCACCAGGTCGGCGAGCGCGATGGTGGCCCGCCGGTACGCCACCAGAAGCAACGACGCGGCGGTGTCCGCCTCGCGCAGCCCGGCCAGGATGGCCGCCTCCACACGTGGATCGACGGCGCTCGTGGCGTCGTCGATGATGATCAGCCGGGGGCGGCCGGCCAGGGCTCTGGCCAGCGCCAATCTCTGACGCTGGCCGCCGGACAGGGAGGTTCCGCGCTCGCCGACCGGGGTCGCCAGACCGTCCGGCAGGCGAGCGATGAAGCCATCGGCTTGGGCCACGGCCAGCGCCGACTTGACCCGTACCTGATCGGCGCTGGCACGGTCCAGCGACACGTTGCCCGCAATCGTGTCATCGAAGATGAACGGGAGTTGCGGGACCAGGGCAACCGTCTCGGTCAGGGCGGCCGACGAGAGGGTACGGGCGTCGACACCCGCGATCGTCACGCGGCCCGAGTCCGGGTCCACCAGCCGGGCCGCGAGCGCGGCGATCGTCGACTTGCCGGAGCCGGTCGGCCCGACCAGCGCCACCGTCTTGCCGGCCGGAACGTCGAAGCTGACGCCGGATAGCACGGCCGGCCCGCCCTCATAGCGGAACGTCACCTCGTCGAACCGGAGCCCGACCGGCCCGTGACCGGGCACGTGTCCGGTCCCGTACGGCATCGATCCGGTCGCCGTCAGCACATTGTTCACCCGGCGCCAGCCGACCGCGGCCCGGGGAAGCTCGCCCAGCACGAATCCGATCGCCCTCACCGGAACCGCCAGGACGCTGAACAGGAAGGCCACGCTGATCACGTCGGCAACGCTCACGGCCCCGGCTCGTAGCCGCAGCCCGCCCACCACGAGCACACCGAGGGTGCCCAGGCTGGGCAGGGCATCCAGGATCGGATCGAACATGCCGCGGACCCGGCCGACCTGGATCATGGCGTCGCGCAGCTCGGCGGCGTGGGCGGCGAAGCGCTCGGTCTCATGGGACTCTCGTCCCATGGTCTTGACGACGAGCGCGCCGTCGAAGCTCTCGTGCGCCGCCGCCGACAGCCGCGCGCGCAGCGCCTGCGCGTGGCTGATGCGAGGCGACATCCGGCGGGCGTACCAGAAGTTCGCCGCGAACAGGCCCGGGAACACCAAGAGGCTGACCATCGCCAGCGCCCAGTCCACCACGAACAGCGACGCCACGGCGGCGACCAGCATCACCATGGTGCCGACCGCGAACGGCAGCGGCGCGATCGGGTACCACGCCGCCTCGACGTCGGCGTTCGCGTTCGACAGCAGGGTCCCGGTAGCGTGCTTCTGGTGCCACTCGATCGGTAGCTCGAGGTACCGCCTGGTGACCGCGCGACGATAGCGTGCCTGCAACCGGTACTGCATGGACCCGGCGCCGAGCCTGCGGCCGAAGATCCCGGCCACCTTGAGCGCTGCCACTCCGAGCACCGCAGCCGCGGCCGCGGCCAGAGCACCACGGGTAACCTGGCCGCTCGCGAACGCCGGCATGATCACGTGACCGACGATCGCGCCGGTCACATACGCGCTGGCCACCGTCATCAGGCTGAACAGGCAGCTGCCGGCGACGGCGAACGCGAACACGCCAGGCTCGTCCCGGATCGCCCGGCGCAGCACCTTCAGGCCCTCTTTCAGGGCGCCGGGCTGTGGAGTCATACGTAATTTGTATCAGGCGCGATGCGGTTCCGGTCCTTACCGGGCGTGGCCTCGCGGGCATTAGATCGGGTCGGGGCGAGGGTCCATCGGTGATCTAGGATGGTCAATCATGGTTGCTGAACGAGCGGCGCGGATCGAGCGCGCCAACTTCTGCGACGTACTGACCGAACTCGGTCCGGACCGGCCAACCCTGTGCTCGCCGTGGACCACAAAAGACCTGGCCGCGCACATCGTGATCAGGGAACGGCGGCCGGACGCGGCGGCCGGCATCACCCTGCCGCTGTTCGCCAAGCACACCGCCGCGGTTCAGGCCGCCACCGCCAGATCCCACTCGTTCGAAGAGCTCATCGACCTGATCCGCAACCCGCCCTGGTACAGCTTGGCAGCGCTGACCAGCACCGACAACGCCACCAACACCGCCGAGTTCTTCATTCACACCGAGGACGCGCGGCGCGCCGATGGCGAGGCGGCGCCTCGACCGCTCGATCCCGCGGTGGCACGGGTCCTGTCCAGGCAACTGCGGCTGCTAACCCGCCTACGGCTTCGGCAGTTCCCGGGCCTCGTCACCGTCAACGTCACCGGATCGGACCAGCCGATCATCGCGGGCCGCGGGCAGCGCGACCGCGGCGACGGGCCAGAAGTGACCATGACCGGCGATGTGGGCGAGATCATACTGTTCCTGAACGGCCGGCAGCGGGTCAGCAACGTCGAGCTTGCCGGACCGGACCCGGCCGTGGCCCGGCTACGCGGCGCCGACTTCAGCCTCTGACGCCAGATCGTTCTTCGGGTGGTGCGCCGGCATCACCACGTCGACTTTGAGGCCGGGCCCGGCGTCGCCCAGTTCGATCGTGCCAGAATGCTGGCGTAGCAGTTCCCGGACTATCGCCAGCCCCAGCCCGGCGCCGCCCTCGTCCCGGTGGCGTGCGTTGTCCAGCCGGGTGAACCGGTCGAACACCCGCTCCCGGTCCTCGGCTGGAATGCCCGGCCCGTCGTCGATCACCCGCAGCCGTACCGCGTCGGCGCCGGCGCCGCTCGTCTCGATCACCACACGCGTCGACGCGTGCCGGACCGCGTTCGCGACCAGGTTGTCGACCACCCGCCGCATCGACACCGGATCGCCGACGGTCCAGACCGGAGCATCGCCCTCCGCGGTGACCAGCACCCGCGCGCCGGCCTGGCTCGCCGCCGCCTCGCGGGCCACCTCAGCGATATCAACCGCCTCGTCGAGCAGGAGCGCTGGATCGCCCTCGTCCGCGCGAGCCAGCAACAGCAGGTCGTCCACCAGCCGGCTCAGCCGGGTCACATCGGTCAGCAGATCCGCGGCCGGTGCCGGCTCGTCCAGGCGGTCGGCCACCTCAAGCTGGGTGCGCATGCTCGCGATCGGGCTGCGCAGTTCGTGAGCGGCGTCGGCGACGAAGGCCCGCTGCCGGGCCCGGCCCGCGTCCAGCCGGTCCAGCATGTCGTTCAACGTCACCGCGAGCCGGTGCACCTCGTCGTCTCCGTCAGGTACCGGGAGAGGTCCGGCGCGGTTGCTCCGGGCGCTGATCTGCTCGGCGCCGAGCCGCAGCTCCTCCACCGGGCGCAGCGCGGCGCCGACGACCCGCCAGGCCAGGACCGCGAGGCCGGCGAGCAGCAATGGATACGCCACCAGCAGCATGTTGCGGACGGTCTCGATGCTCTGCCGCACGATCTTGGTCGGCGTGGCGACCACGACGTAGCGGCGCTTGCTGCCCTCGCCGGCGGTGCGTTCCACCACTCTCAAGGTGCCCTGGGTGCCGACCCGGCGACCGGACACCTCCACGGTCTCGCCCGACTTGGCCTCGCGCAGCTCCGCCTCGTCCAGCAATGGCGTGGAGCGATCCGCCCCGGCGGTGGCCGAGACGATGGTGCCGTCCTCGGTCAGGACCTGCACCAGCGAGGTGCCCGCGGTCGGGATCGGATCGGGCAGGTTGCCCGCCTCGACCAGGGCACCCACCTCGCGCGCGGTCTGCTTGCTGCTCTGGTCCACCGACCGGATCACCGCGAAGTTGAGCACCAGCAGGATCAGCAGGCCGCCGAGGGCGAGCGCGGCGGCCAGGCCGCCTGCGCCGATCACGATCAGCCGTGCTCGCAGGGACATCCGGCGGTACCAGCGCACGGCAGCGATCCTATGCGGTGGCGAAACTGTGGGTGTCGGCATCGTTGACGAGGCGGTAGCCCGCCCCGCGCACGGTCTGCAAGGAGCGGCGCCCGAACGGTTGGTCGATCTTGCGGCGAAGGTATCCGACATATACCTCAACCACGTTCGGATCGGTGTCGGCACTCGCATCCCACACCCGATCCAACAACTCGATCTTGGTCACCACCTGGTCCTGCCGACGCATCAGGTACTCCAGGAGCGCGTACTCCCGGGCGGTCAGCACGATCTCCTGCCCGTCGCGCATCACGCGGCGGCTCGCCGGATCGAGCGAAAGCGTGCCGACGGTGAGAATCGCCGGACGTTCCGGTGCACCCCGGCGCATCAATGCCCGCAACCGGGCCAGCAGAACAACGAATGAGAACGGCTTGGTCAGGTAATCGTCGGCGCCGCAATCAAGCCCGTCGGCCTGGTCGTACTCGCCGTCCTTGGCGGAGAGCATGAGCACCGGAACCCAGTTGTTCTCCTCCCGCAGCGCGCGAACCACCCGGTAGCCGGACAGCTGGGGCAGCATGATGTCGAGGATCACCACGTCGTAGGACTCATGGCGAGCCGCGTCCAGGCCGGCGATGCCGTCGATGGCCAGGTCCACCAGGTAACCCTCGGCGGACAGGCCACGCTGAAGCGCCCGGCCCAGCCGGGGCTCGTCCTCGACGACCAGGATTCGCACGTCACCAAGCCTGCCACGGTTCGGGCCCGTTGCCCTAGATCTCTCAGCCTCCTGGCAGTTGATCATGCCGGGACCCGACCGCGCCGGATCGCATCGGAGCGGAGCCCGCCACGTGGGCGACGGCCAGGTCACCAGCGCTCGCCGGAGGGCGCCGCCGGGCAACCAAGCGACCGCCGAAAACAAGGCACATGTTCACAAGTGTCTCAGAGTGGCCACAGTGCCCCGGAAGATGATTGAGTGAGTCGAGGGGGTTTCGTCATGGCCATCATGGCATCACGTCCGCTGGCACGCTGGCTCGCCCCACTCAGCGTCGCAGCGGTTCTCGCCGGGGGCGGGCTGGCCGCCCGGGCGATGGCGGCGGCCGCGCCGGCCCTGCCGTCGCGCTCGGCGAGCGCGCTGCTGGCCGATCTGGCGACCGCCCGTGTCGATGGATTGTCCGGCACCTTATCCGAGACTGCCGACTTCGGCCTGCCGCAGCTTCCGGGCATCGGCGGCGACGCGGAGTTCACGTCGCTGATCAGCGGGACCCACACCCTCAAGTTCTGGTACGCCGGACCGCGGCAGGTCCGGATCGCGGTGCTGGGTTCGCTCGCTGAGTCCGATGCCATCCGCGATGGCTCGGATGTGTGGCTGTGGTCCAGCCGGAAAAACACGGTGGCGCACGCCAGCGTGCCGTCGCCGTCGCCGTCGCCGGGCAACCCGAGCATGCCGCCGCACCTGCTCCCGAGCCCGCTACCCAGCCCGCTGGCGAAAGGGCTGGGCGGCCTGCCGCTCAGCCCGCAGGACGCCGTCAGCCGGCTGCTCGCCCTCGTCGGCCCCACGACCGACGTCACGGTTGGCCCCGACGTGACCGTGGCGGGCCGCTCCGCGTACCAACTGCGGGTGGCGCCCAAGGACCACTCTTCCCTGGTCCGCCAGATCACGGTCGCGATCGACGCCACGCAGCACGTCCCGCTGCGCATCCAGGTTTACGCCAAGAACTATGCGCCGCCGGCGTTCTCGATCGGCTTCACAAGCGTGTCGTTCACCAAGCCGAAGGCGAGCGTCTTCGCGTTCACGCCGCCGGCCGGCGCCACGGTGACCGAGATCCGCCCGGACGTCCACGCGCATCCCGGCGCTTCGCCAGGCCAGCCTGGCGGCTCCAAGCCGGCCGGCCCGGCAGCGGCCAGCATTGGCAGCGCGTGGACCACGATCGTCGCGGTACGGCCGCCGTCTGGCTCGGCGCTGGGTGGTCCGAGCCCCGCACCCGGCTCCACCCCGGCACCGAGCGGTCCGGCCGGCCAGCTCAAGGCCCTGCTTGGCGCGCTTCCCACGGTGCGCGGCCCGTTCGGCACCGGCAAGCTGCTGGAGACCCGGTTGGTCACCGTGCTGATCCTCGACGACGGCCGGATCATCGCCGGCGCCGTCGACCCCGGTCGGGTGGTCACCGCCGCCACCAACCCGAAGCTGGCACTGAAGTAGCGCATGACGACCGGCTTCCCCGCATCGGGCACCACCGCATCGGGCACCACCACATCAGGCGCCCCCACATCGAGCACCACCGGATCAGGCGCCCCCACATCGAGCACCACCGGATCAGGCGCCCCCACATCGGGCGCCCCCGCGTCGGAATCGCCGGAACTCGCGATCGAGTCGTCCGGACTGACCAAACGCTTCCGCTCCGGGCAGGTGGCGGTCGACTCGATCGATCTGGCGGTTCCGCACGGCTCGGTCTATGGCTTCCTGGGACCGAACGGAAGCGGCAAGACCACCACGATCCGGCTGCTGCTGGGCCTGATCCGGCCCACCGCGGGTGCGCACCGGCTGCTCGGCGTTCCGATGCCCGGCGGGGCGAAGCAGGCGCTGCCGCGCATCGGAGCGCTGGTCGAGGGTCCGGCGTTCCATCCGTACCTGTCCGGCCTGGACAACCTGCGCCGGCTGGACGCGGCCGACCGTACCGTCACGGCAGCCACCGCGAACGACCGCATCGACGCGGCGCTGGACCGGGTCGGGCTGGGCCACGCGGCGACCAAGCGCTTCCGGTTCTACTCGCTCGGGATGCGCCAGCGTCTGGCGCTCGCCGCCGCCCTGCTGCGACCGCGCGACCTGCTGATCCTCGATGAGCCGACCAACGGCCTGGATCCGCAGGGCACCCGCGAGGTGCGCGCCCTGCTGGTCGAGTTGGCCGCCGGTGGCGCCACCGTGGTGCTGTCCACCCATTTGCTCTCGGAGGTCGAGCAGATCTGCACCCATGTCGGCGTTATGCACTTGGGGCGGCTGGTAGCGCAGGGGTCGCTGGACGAATTGCGAGCCGGATCGGACACACGGATCGAGGTCACCTCGCGAGCGCCGGACAAGGCGGCCGCCGCTCTCGGCGAGCTCGGCCTCACCGGCGTCGAAAGCCACCGTGCCGGGGTGTCCGCGCGGCTCGGCTCGATCGACCCGGAGCGGATCGCGCCGGCGCTGGTGGCCGCCGCCGTTCCGCTGACCCAGGTCGTCGTGCGTACACCTGACCTTGAGGAGCTGTTCGTGGGCCTGACCGGTGAGGGGTTCGACGTCAGTGGCTAGTGATCATCCGGCGGACCCGCGCCGGTTCAGCTTCGAGTCCACCCGCCTGCACGTGTCATCCCGGTTCTTCCGATCCGAACTGTGGCTGATCTTCGGCCGCCGCCGCAACTGGGTCGGCCTGATGATCTTGTGTACGGTTCCCATCCTGGTCAATGTGGCTACCAAGGTCTCATCACCGCGGCCCGGCGAGGGGCCTGATTTCCTGGCCGGCATCACCCATAACGGGCTGTTCGCCGCGCTCGCCTCAATCGGGCTGGAGCTGCCGCTATTCCTGCCCATCGCGGTCGCCGCGATCGCGGCCGACTCGATCGCCGGTGAGGCAAACCTCGGCACGCTGCGTTACCTGCTGGCCGTTCCGACCGACCGGACCCGGCTGCTGGCGGTCAAGTTCGGCGCCATCGCGGTGTTCACGGCCGCGGCCACGTTCCTGGTCGCGGCCGTGGCCGCGGCGCTTGGGCTGGCCCTGTTCGGCGGCGGCGCCATGCCTACGCTGTCCGGCTCGTCGCTGAGCTTCGGCGCCGGGATCGGGCGCGTGCTGCTGGTCTGCGTGTACGTGTCGATCTGCCTGGTCGGCCTCGGTGCCATCGGGCTATTCGTCTCGACGCTCACCGAGCAGCCGATCGGTGCCGCGATCACGGTGATGATACTGGCCCTCGGCAGCCAGATCGCCGACGCCATCCCTCAGCTGCACGCGATCCACCAGTACCTGCCCACCCACTACTGGCTCAACTTCGGCGACCTGCTTCGGGACCCGATCGCGTTCGACCGGATCGTGCCGGGCTTGATCTCGGCGGCGGCGTACACCGCCATCTTCTGGACCGCCGCCTGGGCACGCTTCGGAGCCAAGGACGTGACCAGCTAACCGGCGCGACCATCCGACCCGGCTCCCTGACCCGGCTCCCCCGACCCTGCTCCCCCGACCCGGCTCCGGATCCTCGCGGACGGGGCCGGAACCAGCCAAGATCCGCCGCCCCGGCCACGCGAACGCAACCGCGCTCCCACCTCGATCCCGTGATGATCGCGCACGGACGTGGATCTGGGACTGTTCACTTGCTCACATCCGGCCTACCCTTCGGTAACACGAATGACTCACCGCAACCCGTCACATAACACGACCGATGACGTCCGCAGGTCCGAGACGTCGGCAGATGCGCGACGTCGGAGCACTGACGGCGTCGGCGCGACAATGAAGACACGGCACCACGAAGACACAGCACCACAACGACGCGGCACCAGAACGAGGCGACACCATGAAGACACGTGTAGGACACCGAAGGACGTAACGCGATGGCGCTCGAAGTCCCGTACCGCTCGATTCCCGACCTCCTCGCGCAGCGTGTCGCGGCCACGCCGGACAATGACGCGCTGGGATATCCCGCCGCCGGCGGCGGCATCGGCTGGCTGAGCTGGCGCCAGGTCGGCGACCGTACGGCCGCCATAGCGGCCGGCTTGATCGGCCTCGGTGTCGGCTCCGAGGACCGGGTTGCCATCCTGGCGAACACCCGGGTCGAATGGCTGCTGGCCGATCTCGGCGCGATGAACGCGGGCGGGGCCACCACCACCGTGTACCCGACGACCGAGCCGGACGACGCGTGCTACATCCTGCGCGACTCGGAGTCGATGGTGCTCATCGCCGAGAATCCGGACCAGGTGGCCAAGCTGGCCGGCACCGACCTGCCGGACCTGCGCCACGTCGTCATCATGGACGGGGCGGCCAGCGATGCCCAGCCGAATTCGCCGGTTCCGGTGATGACGCTCGCCGACCTGGAGGCCCGCGGCGATGAGGCGCTACGTGCCGACCCGGATCTGGTCAAGCGAGCCTCGGACGCGGTGCGGGGTGACCATCTGGCGACGCTGATCTACACGTCCGGTACCACCGGCCGCCCCAAGGGCGTCGAATTGCTGCACGCCGGCTGGTGCTGGGAGGCGGTGGCCCAGTCCGAGAACGACCTGGTCCGGCCGGACGACCTGCAGTACCTGTGGCTGCCGCTGTCGCACTCGTTCGGAAAGACCCTGTCGGTCAGCCTCCTGCACGTCGGCATCCCGACGTACGTCGACGGCCGCGTTGACAAGATCGTGGCCAACCTGCCGGTGGTCCGGCCGACGCTGATGTGCGCGGCACCCCGGATTTTCGAGAAGATCTACAACGCCGTGGTCAGCCAGGCCACCGCCGCTGGCGGCGCCAAGGCCAAGATCTTCACTTGGGCGGTACGGGTCGGCAAGCAGGCCGTTGCCCTGGAACTGGCCGGCAAGCCGGTACCGGCCGGGCTCGCCGCGCAGCGGGCGCTGGCCAATCGGCTGGTCTTCTCAAAGCTGCAGGCCCGGCTCGGCGGACGGATCCGTGTCCTGGTCTCCGGATCGGCCCCGCTGTCCACCGAGATCTCCAGCTTCTTCGCGGCCGCTGGCCTGCCCATCTACGAGGGGTACGGCTTGACCGAAGCGTCCGCCGGCAACACCGTGAACCCGGTCGGCGGCCTGCGCATCGGAACGGTCGGGCGGCCCCTGGCCGACCTGGAATTCAAGACCGACTCCGACGGCGAGTTGCTGATCCGTGGGGTCGCGGTGATGCGCGGCTACCACAATCTGCCGGATGAGACGGCGGCCGTGTTCACCGAGGACGGCTTCTTCCGCACCGGCGACATCGGCGAGATCGACGCAGACGGCTACATCCGGATCACCGACCGCAAGAAGGACCTCATCAAGACGTCCGGCGGCAAGTACGTAGCGCCGTCGCACATCGAGGGCATGTTCAAGGCGCTCTGCCCGTACACCTCGCAGGTGGTCCTGATCGGCATGGCGCGCAACTACTGCACGCTGCTGGTCACGCTCGATCCGGATGCCATCAAGGGGTGGGCCGCCGGTGGCCCGCTGGCCGGGCGCCCGTACGCCGAGATCGCCGCCTCGGCCGAGGCACGCGAGATGATCGGCGGCTACGTTGCCTCGCTGAACCAGAAGCTCAACCGGTGGGAGACGATCAAAAAGTTCACCATCGCGCCACGTGATCTGTCCATCGAGGACGGTGAACTCACCCCATCGCTGAAGGTCAAGCGACGCGCGGTCGAATCGGCCTTCGCCAGCCAGATCGAGGAGATGTACGCCGGCGCCCTGGCCGAGCTCTGATTTCGGCGCCTGCTTGCCCTGGCCGATAGGATCACCGGGGCTAACACCTAGGACCCCTGCCTAGGACTCCCGACGGAGCTAGCGCCTAGGACCTATAGCACTCCTGGCCCCGTGCCAGACCCCTCGTAATGCTTGGCGATAGGAGTAAGTCATGAACCCGGAGACCACGCCGGCCGCGCCGGCTCCTTCCGGATCGAAGCTCAGCATCACCCTGGCCGATGCCCTGGTCGCTGCCGGGGCGGTCATCATCCTGCTGTTCTCCTGGGCACGGGTCATCACCTTCCCCGGGATCGACGACCTGCGCCGGCTGGGCATCAGCGGCGCGAACCTGCCCGGCCTCAGCCTGTGGTCCTACGCGCGTCCGCTCGGCATCTTCGTGATCCTGGCGACGCTGCTGCTGCTCGCGTCGGCCCTGATCGACACCTGGTGGAAGCGCGACGACGCCAAGGTCGGCCTGAACCGGCACCACGTGCAGGTCGGCTTGGCCCTCTTCGTGCTCGTCGACGTCTTCGGCCTCGGTATGTCCGGCGGTTCCGGCGCCACCATCGGCTGGGGCGGCATCCTCCAACTGCTTGGCGCCCTGATCGCCACCGCCGGCGCGGTACTCAACCACTTCGGCCAGCTTCAGAACGCCCTGACGGTGCCGAACGTCACCGCGGGCTCGTCGGCTCCGGCCGCCGGGTACACCGCACCCGCTCCCGCGGCTCCGGCCGACCCGGCCGCGCCGACCGCGCAGATGCCGGCCCAGGAGCCGCCCGCGCAGTAGCCGCCGGCCCGCCCGGCTACTCCGGGCATCAGGCCACCAGAGCCGGGGCGTCCCAGGTTCGCCGGGACCCCCGGCTCATCTCATGAGTGGCCGCGACGATCCGGTCGACGGCCTCGACCAGTTCACTGTCGGGCATCGTGAACGGCAGCCGGAGGAAGCGCTCCAGCGTGCCGTCGACGCCGAATCTGGGGCCGGGTGCCAGCCGTACCCCGAATGACTCGGCCGCTCGGGCGAGGCCGCTCGATACCGGACCGTCCAGCTCGGCCCAGAGCGTGACGCCGCCGTCCGGAACGGTGAACTGCCAGGTCGGCAGTTTGGCCCGGACCGCGGCGATCAGCGTGTCGCGTTGCTGCCGCAGCAGTTCCTGCCGGGCCGGCACGATCTGATCGGCCCGGCGCAACAGCGCGACCGCCACCAACTGGTCCAGCACCGAACCGGCCATGTCGACGCCGACCCGAGCCGCGGCCAGCCGCTGCACCACCGGCTCGGTCGCGCGGATCCAGCCGATCCGCAGGCCGCCCCAGTACGGCTTGCTCATCCCCCCGATGGTCAGGACCCGGGCGTGCCGGTCCCAGTGGGCGACCGGCGGTGGCATCGGCCGGCCGGAGAGATTGAGGTCCACAAACGACTCATCGACCACCAGATCGGTCCCGGCGGCGTGCGCCGACGCCGGGAGCTTGGCACGCAGGTCCTCCGGCATCAAATGACCGGTGGGGTTGTGAAACTCCGGGATCAGGTACGCGATGCGGGCACCGGCCTGCTTGATTGTGGTGAGCAGCAGATCTTCGTCCCAGCCACCGGCGCCGACGCCGTAGGTGTGGATCCGGGCTCGCCGGGACGCGAATGTGGCGAGCGCGTTCGGGTAGGTCGGCGACTCCGTGACGACCGCGCTCGCCGGTGGCACCAGCAGCCGTACCGCAAGGTCCAGCGCGTGCTGGACACCATTGGTGATCATGATCTGCTCCGGCGACGTCGGCAGGCCGCGCGCCTCGAACGAGGCGGCGACCGCGGCCCGCAGGTCGGCGATGCCGGTCGGGTGGTATCCAGCGCCGGACAGGTAGCGCGGCAGCAGGCCGATCGCCTCGGCGGTCGCCTCCATCATCTCCGGTGGCGCCGCGAGCGCCGCGGTGGCGAGATCGAGTAGGTCCGGTGCCGTGTCCGGCGCGGACCACAGGCCGGTGTACGCCACCCGGGTGCCGCCCGGGACGGTGGTCCAGCTGCCCGCGCCACGCCGGCTGGTGAGGTGACCGGAGGTACGCAGCTCCGCATAGGCGGCGGACACCGTAGTGCGGGATATGGCCAGTGTCTCGGCCAGTTCCCGCTCGGCCGGAAGCCGCACTCCGAGCGCGAGCCGGCCATCGGTCAGCAGCGCCCGGACGGTGTCGGCGAGCGCGACGTAGTCCGGTCCGGTCGATTGCCATCGGCCCATCAGCCGGGCCAGCTGGACGCCACGGATCAGCTGGGTCACGAGCACTCCTTCGCGATGCCGGGCCGGTCACGCCCAGTCCTGCGGGAACCGGGCCGGCCGCTGGACTAGCCGCCACACCATCGCCACCGAAGTAGCCACTTGATCAGAACTGGCTATTTATTAGCGACGCATTGGCCACAAGAGTGGCACGCATGACCGCGCTTGGCAATCTGCCGCTCCGGTATCGACCGGTCCGGCGACTGTTCGCTCTATACCTCGGCCTGTTCCTGTATGGCGCGGCCACCAGCGTGATGATCGCGGCGAACCTGGGGCTCGATCCTTGGGACACGTTCCACGTCGGCCTGTCCCGCCTGCTCGGTCTCGGCGTGGGCCCCGTGGTCATCCTGGTCGGCATCGCGGTGCTGGCGTGCTGGATACCGATCCGGCAACGGCCCGGCCTGGGCACCCTGAGCAATGTGGTGCTGATCGGCGCGGCGCTCAGCGCGACGTCCTGGATCCCCCACCCGCACGCGTTGTGGCTCCGATGGGCGTACGGCCTGGCCGGCATCGCGATGGTGGCCGTGGCCACCGGCCTCTACCTGGGATCGCGCACCGGACCCGGGCCTCGTGACGGGATCATGACCGGCCTGGTTTCCCGCTGGCATGGCCGGTGGTACGGATCGATCCGGCTGGTCCGCACGGCGATCGAGGTGACGGTCCTGACCTGCGGATTCCTGATGGGCGGCAAGATCGGCTGGATGACGCTCGTCTACGCGGTGGCGATCGGCCCGGCCATGCATGTGACGATCCCGATGTTCGCCACCCGGGATCCCGATCCAACGGGCGCCTGAACCGGTCACCGCCAGCGGTACGTCATGCCGATCGCGTCGAGACGTCGCCGGTGGGTCTCGAACCGGGTCCGCAGGTGCCCGGCATCGGTGGACCCGGCCCAGCCGATCTCCGCGATGGCGGCCAGCCGCGGGTACGCCCGGTAGCCGACCAGTTCCGGCACCGGCAGGTACTCGCTCCAGATCTGGCCCTGGATGCCGAGGACGTCACCGGGCCGGTACGACGCGACGCGCTCAAGTGACGTGATGCCGTTCGGGATGGCGAGCGGTTCATCGGCATCCCGGGACTCGGCCCAATCCAGATAGACGTACTCCTGCGGACACGCGACCACCGGATGCCCGGCGGCACGGGCAGCGGCCACGTACTGATTGTCCCGCCAGGCGAAGATGGTCGCCGCCCGCGGCGCGCCGACGGAGATGAGCTCGTCCCAGCCGGCCACCCGCCGGCCGTGCCCGGCCAGGTGCGTGCCCATCGCGCGGATCCACCATCCGACCAGATGGGACACGTCGGGAAGGTGATTGGCGGCGGCCACGCTACGTGCCGCCTGGGAGGCCTTCCACTCGGTCGGCGGCACTTCGTCGCCGCCCAGGTGCACCAGCTCGAAGTCGAACACGTCGACCACCTCGTCCAGCACGTCCCGGACGAAGTCCAGGGTGGCCTCCTCGCAATTCAGCACGTGCGAGGAGATTCCCCAGGTGGTACGGACCGGAAGCTGGCGCGCCGGATCGTTGCCGAGCCACGGGTAGGCCGAGACGGCCGCCTGCATGTGACCGGGAAGGTCGATCTCCGGCATGATCCGAACCCCGCGCCGGGCCGCGTAGGCCACCAGGTGCCGCAACTCCGCCTGGGTATAGAACCCGCCGTGCGCAACGCCGTCGAAGACGTCGCGGGACAGCCCGACGCCGGACTGGCTCCGCACCGAGCCGACGTCGGTGAGCAGCGGATATTTCCGTACCTCGAATCGCCAGCCCTGATCGTCGGTCAGGTGCAGGTGCAAGGTGTTGAGCTTGTGCAAGGCCATGGCGTCGACGAAGGTTCGCAGGTACGACATCGGATGGCACCACCGCGCAACGTCCAGCAGGGCACCACGCCACCGGTACCGGGGGATGTCGACGATCTCCACGAACGGGTACTCCCGGTCGGCCAGTTGGCGCAGGGTCGCGACCGCCCATCGCAAGCCGGAAAGCGTGCGCGCGGAGGCCTCGACGCCGGATTCGCCGATCGTCAGCCGGTAGCCCTCCTCACCCAGATCGACCCCGCCAAGGTCATGCCCGCCCAAGTCGGCCGGACCCGGGTCTGTACTGCCCGGATCAGCCCTGCCCGGATCAGCCCTGCCCGGATCAGCCCTGCCCGGATTAGGCCCGGCCGGGTCGAGCCGGAACCGGCCGGTCGCCCGCACGCCAAGCACCTCGGCCGCCAGGCCGGCGATCTCCTCGGGGCCGTCCGGCGGTGTCAGGTTGCTGGTGCCGAGCATGCCCTCGTGCACCTGAACGGAGGTCGGGCGGGGAATCAGATCCATTAGGAAACCTTACAATGATCGCGGCGCTCCCCGACCGGCATGGCTGTGCGACTATCGGATCACCATGGACGAAAGCCCGAAGTACGGCATGGAGTTCGTCACCAGGTTCTGCTGGCTGGACCGGGGCGGCGTGGCACGCACCATCGAGGTGTACGGCGAGCGCACGCCGGACGCCCAGGTCCGGGCGTATGTCCGCGACGAAGAGGGCGATCTGCACCTGGTCGCGGCGATCCGCGAGGACGGCATCTTCTACCATCTGGCGCGCGAACGCGCCGAACGGTACGGGCTGGATACCGAGGCGGCCTGGAACGACCTGTTCGGGGTCTGCTGGAGCGCGCACATGCCCAGCACGCCGACCGCCTGGCGCGGCTGACTCGGTTTGACCGCGATCTCTGTTGACCGCGATCTCGGCGTGACCGCGATATGGACACCGCCCGGGCGACGACGGCGGTGCGGTCGCGCCTCGCTAACCTGGGCCACGTCGGCGACGGGTACGGCGACGGGTAGCGTGGAGGGGGTGGCATGGCAGTCGCGGTTCGGGTAGTGGCCTGCCTCGACGTGCACGGCGGCCGGGTGACCAAGGGCGTCCAGTTCCAGGACAACGTCGACGTCGGCGAGCCGCTCGCGCTGGCCCGCAAGTACGATGCCGAGGCGATCGACGAGCTGGTGTTCTATGACATCACGGCCAGCTCCGATTCCCGCCACTACGTCCGGGACCTCATCCAGGCCACCAGCGACCAGATGTTCATCCCGTTCACCGTCGGCGGCGGCGTCCGCCGGGTGGACGACTTCGACGATCTACTGCGCGCCGGCGCCGACAAGATCTCGGTGAACTCCGGCGCGATCGCCGAGCCCGGGCTCATCGCCCGCGCCGCCGAGCGATTCGGCAGCCAGTGCGTGGTGCTGTCGGTGGACGCGCGGCGCGCCGCCACGGCACCGAGCGGTTTCGAGGTGACCAGCCACGGCGGTCGTCAGGCGACCGGGCTGGATCTGGTCGAGTGGGTACGAGAGGGTCAGCGCCTGGGCGCCGGTGAGATCGTCGTCAACTCGATGGACGCCGACGGCACCCGGGCCGGGTTCGATCTGGACATGTTGCGAGCGGTGCGGGGCGCGTGCACGGTTCCGATGGTCGCGAGCGGCGGGGCCGGCACCGTCGCGCACTTCGTCGAAGCGGTCGACGCGGGCGCCGACGCGGTGCTCGCGGCGGGCGTGTTCCACTCGGAGCTGATCTCCGTGTCCGGTGTGAAGGACGCGCTGCGAGCGGCCGGGCACCCGGTCCGATAGGTCTGCCGGGCACCCGGTCCCGAGGTCAGAAGCCGGCCCGGACCGCGAAGCCGATCTGCTGGGACGTCGCCGTCACGGTGGGCACCACGCCCAGGTAGGCCTCCAGTTCGATCTCGACCAGATGATCCGGATGCAGCAACCCGGCGACCAGCACCATGGTGGCGGCCGGCTGGATGTCACCGAACACCTCGCGATGCGCCCGGCCGACCGCGTCGGCATCCTCGCGGTTGACCACGTACATGCGGGTGTGGACCACCTGCTCCTTGGATACGCCGGCCTCCGCCAGGGCGGACAGCGCGACCGCGAGCGCGGTGCGGGTCTGCGCGGCGGCATCTCCGACGCTGCTCACCTCGCCATCGACGGTCGCGGTGCAGCCCGCGGTCACCGCCCGATCCCCGGCCAGCACCACGCGCGAGTACCCGTAGGTCTCCTCCCACGGGCCGCCGGACTGGTACCGCTGAATCCCGCCACCACCCGTAATCGTCATCTTGCCGCCTCCTTCAGCACCGTGAGCGCATCGGGCACCGTGAACGCCCCGGCGTAGATCGCCTTGCCGGTAATCACGCCCTCCACGCCAACCGACTCCAATCCAGCAAGCGCGCGCAGGTCGTCCAGGCTGGACACCCCTCCCGAGGCGATCACCCCGGCATCGGTACGGCCACACACGTCGCGCAACAAACCTATGCTCGGGCCGGTCATGGTGCCATCACGCGCGATGTCGGTGACGACGTAGCGCCTGCACCCGGCCGCATTCAGCCGATCGAGAACGCGGTACAGATCGCCACCGTCGCGGGTCCAGCCACGGGCGCGCAGCGTCCAGCCGGACTGGTTCGGTCGCACGTCCAGGCCGATCGCGATGGCCTCGCCGTACTCCGCGATCACCCGATCGCACCACTGCGGGTCCTCGAGGGCCGCGGTGCCGATGTTGACCCGCTGCGCACCGCAGTCCAGAGCGCGGCGCAGCGACTCGTCGTCCCGGATGCCGCCGGACAGCTCCACCTTGGCGTCCAGTTCGGCGATGATGTCGGCAAGCAGCGGCGCGTTCGAGCCGCGCCCGAAGGCCGCGTCAATGTCGACCAGGTGGATCCACTCGGCACCGCCGGCGCGCAGCATGAGCGCCGCGTCGAGCGCCGGGCCGTACCCGGTCTCGGTACCGGCGGCGCCATGCACCATGCGGATGGACTGGCCGTCGGCGACGTCGACGGACGGGAGCAGGGTCAGCACGGGACCTCCAGGAGATCGGGCCGGTTCGGGCCGCCGGGCGAGATCGCCGTCAGCGCCGCCCGAGCGCCACCACGATGATCGCCGGAAGCGCCACCAGCAGCGCCGCGGTCAACGCAACCCGGGTCGCCAGATCGTCGAAGAGCAGCCAGATTCCGGCGATGACGATCAGCGTGACGGCGGTGATTCCGGTGCGCTGGGCGCGGCTGCGGCGCGGGAACATCTTGCCGACGCGCCGGTCCGGCAGCCGGGGCGTCAGCTTGCGGACAAGTGCCCGACGGCGATCGTGGCGTGCGATCCGGCGGGCACGGGCCTCGCGAGCCGCCTGCTGCTCGGCCTCGCGGGCGGCGCGGCGGATGGCCCGTTCCTTGCTCATCGCTACTCATTTCCAGCACCAGTACCGGAGGCGTCCGGGGTTAGCGACGCCACCCAATTCCGCAACAGCCTAGCGCCCGGGTCTCCGGACTTCTCGGGGTGGAACTGGGTGACCGCGAGCGAGGCCAGTTCGGCGGCGGCGACGAACGGCCCGTCGTGATCGGCGAGCGCCACCAGGCCCAGGCCCTCGGTGTCGTGCGCGGCGTACGAGTGGACGAAGTAGAACCGCTCGCCGTCCAGCCCGCCGAAGAGCACCGAACCGGGTTCCGCGTTCACCTCGTTCCAGCCCATATGCGGGACTCGTCGGGCGGCCAGCCGCCTCACGCCACCGGGCAGCAGACCCAGCCCGCTGGTACGGACGCCGTGCTCGACGCCGTAGGAGAACATCACCTGCATGCCGACGCAGATGCCCAGCACCGGGCGGCCGGCTTGCACGCGCTCGGCGATCACCTTCCCGGCATCGATAGCCTCGAGCCCGGCCATGCATGCCGCGAACGCGCCCACTCCCGGTACTACCAGGCCGTCGGCCGCCTCGGCGTCGGCCAGCGACGACGTGACCGTCACCCGGGCTCCGGCCCGGGCGAGCGCGCGCTCGGCCGAGCGCAGGTTTCCGGAGCCGTAGTCCAGGACCACGACCGACGGCGGCGCCCCTTCGGTAGCGAGACCGGCTTGGGCCGGGTCCGCCGCCGTCAGGTCGGCCAATGTCAAATCCGCCGCCGTCAGATCCGCCGCTGTCAGATCCGCCGCCGTCAGATCCGCTTCGGCTCGATCGGGTGGCCTCAGATCGACCACAGCACACCCGCCGCCATCGCCATCGCGGCCAGCAGCCCGCAGAACGCGGTCACCAGGATCGGCACCTTCTGCTTGTACAGCGACCAGGTGCCGCCGATCAGGAATCCACCAAGCACAAACATCACCACGGCCATCGGTTACAGCACCCCTTTAGTACTCGGGACCGCCACGCTGGCCGGGTCCAGCCGGACCGCGGTACGCAGCGCCCTGGCCACCGCCTTGAACTGCGCCTCGATCACGTGGTGGGCGTCCGGATGCCCGCCCGGGCGGCAGGCCCTCAGAACGCTGACATGCAGCGTCATCCGCGCCGACTGGCCCAGCGATTCCCAGATGTGGCGCGTCATGGACGTCGGGTAAACCGGGCCGACATACGGGGCGAGGGGCGGCTCGTCGTGCACCACATATGGCCGTCCCGACAGGTCGATCGCGGCCTGAACCAGTACCTCGTCCATCGGGACGACGGCGTCGCCGTACCGGTTGATGCCCTTCTTATCGCCCAACGCCTGGTCCAGCGCCTGGCCGACCGCCAGCGCGGTGTCCTCGATGGTGTGATGGGCGTCGATCTCCAAGTCGCCGACCGTCGACACGGTCAGGTCGAAGCCGCCGTGCCGGGCGATCTGGTTGAGCATGTGGTCGAAGAACCCCACACCGGTACTGACTTCCACGCGTCCGGAACCGTCAAGGTCGATCGCGACGTGCACTCGGGTCTCCGCGGTGATCCGCTCAACCTTTCCAACGCGGCTCACGCCCGCCGCTCCCCTCTCCACCGGCCGGCTTCCGAACCGGGTCCGCTCCCAATCAGGCCACTCACGCCATGCCTACTCACGCCATGCCTACTCACGCCATGCCTACTCACGCCAGCCCACTCACGCCGACCCATGTGCGGCAGGCCCGCTCTTAGGCAGCCCGCTCTCAGCCGGTGCGCTCTCATCCGGCGCGCTCAACGCCTCTCGCAACGCGGCCAGGAACACCGCATTCTCCTCCGCCCTGCCGATACTGACGCGAAGCCAGCCGTCCAGACCGACGTCGCGGATCAGCACACCGCGGTCGAGCAGGCGTTGCCACAGCTCGCCGGAGCTCATCGAAAAGCCGCCGAACAGCACAAAGTTGGCGTCCGAGGCGGCCACCCGCAGGCCCATGGCCTCAAGGTCGACGACCAGCTTGTCCCGGCTGTCGCGCAGCTGGTCAACGGTCGCCAGCAGGGTCGTGGCGTGTGCGAGCGCGACCCGCGCCGCGGCCTGGGTCAGCGACGATAGGTGGTAGGGCAACCGGACCAGCCGCAGCGCCTCGGCCACATCCGGAGCCGCCGCGAGATAGCCGAGCCGCACACCGGCGCAGGCGAACGCCTTGCTCATCGTCCGCGTCACGATCAGTCGCGGGTGCCGTTCCAGCCGCCCGAGCGCGCTGTCCGTTCCGGTACGTGCGAACTCGGCGTAGGCCTCGTCGACGACCACCATCCCGGGCGCCACCGCCATGATGGCGTCCAGCGCCTCGGGCATCAACGCGGTCCCGGTCGGGTTGTTCGGTGAGCAGCAGAAGACCACGTCCGGCCGGTGCGCGGCGACCGCCGCCGCGGCGGCGTCCGGGGACAGGTCGAAATCGGCGTCGCGGTGCGCGTCGATCCAGCCGGTCGCGGTGCTGAGGGCCAGCAACCGGTGCATTGAATAGGACGGCTGGAATCCCATCGCGGTGCGGCCGGGCCCGCCGAATGTCTGCAGGATCTGCTGCTGGACCTCATTCGATCCGTTCGCCGCCCAGATGTTCGTCGCCGTCAGCCGATAGTCCCGATCACGCTGCAGGTACGCGGCGAGATCGGTACGCAGTGCCACGGCGTCCCGATCGGGGTAGCGGTTCAAGCCCGCCGCCACATCACCCACGGCGTCCCGGATCGCGGCCGCGACCGGTGGCGGCATCGGGTACGGATTCTCGTTTGTATTGAGCCGGATCGCGACGTCCAGCTGCGGTGCGCCGTACGGCGAAAGCGCCCGCAGGTCATCACGGATCGGCAGGTCGCTTGCCGTCATGATCGCGGCGCCGTCCGAGCGGTGATCGCCTCGCCATGCGCTGGCAGGTCCTCGGCTTCGGCCAGCGTCACCACGTGCGCGGCGAGCCCGGCGAGCGCCTCCCGGCCGTACTCGATGATCTGCATGCCCTTGGTGAACGTCGCGGCGGTGAGTCCGCCGGTGTGCCGGGCGCACCCGCCGGTCGGCAGCACGTGGTTCGATCCGGCGCAGTAGTCGCCCAGCGAGACCGGCGAGTACGCGCCGACGAACACGGCACCCGCGTTGCGGACCCGGTTCGCGACCGCGCGGGCGTCAGCGGTCTGAATCTCCAGGTGCTCGGCCGCGTAGTCATCGCAGACTCGCAGCCCGGCGTCGATGTCGGCGACCAGGATCACCGCCGACTGGGCGCCGGTCAGCGCCTCACGGACTCGCTCGGCGTGCTTGGTCTGGGCCACCCGGCGGTCCAGCTCACGATCGACCGCGTCGGCCAGCTCCTCGGAGGTGGTGATCAGCACGCTGGCGGCCATCGGATCGTGCTCGGCCTGGCTGATCAGATCGGCCGCCACGTGCGCCGGGTCGGCGCCGGCGTCGGCCAGGATGGCGATCTCGGTCGGCCCGGCCTCGGCGTCGATGCCGACGTCGCCCCGGACCAGCCGCTTGGCCGCCGCGACCCAGATGTTGCCCGGCCCGGTCACGATGTCCACCGGCTCGATCCCGGCATCGGCGGCGCCGTAGGCGAACATCGCGATCGCCTGGGCTCCACCCACCGCGTACACCTCGTCGACGCCGAGCAGCGCGCACGCCGCGAGCACCTGCGGGTCGGGCAGGCCGGTGTCCTTCTGCGGCGGGCTCGCCACCGCGATCTGGGACACGCCCGCGACTTGGGCCGGCACCACGTTCATGACCACGCTGGACGGGTAGACCGCGCGGCCTCCCGGGACGTACAGGCCGACCCGCCGTACCGGCCGCCACGTTTGAGTGACCGTGCCGCCGGCCACCACCTCGGTGGTCACATCCGGCGCGAGCTGGCTGGCGTGCACCACACGGGCATGCGCGATGGCCACCTCCAGCGCGGCGCGTACGCCCGGATCCAGGCGCTCAAGCGCGGCCTCGACGGCGCTGGACGCTACCCGCAGATCGGTCAGGTCGACGCCGTCGAACCGTGCGGTCGCCTCGCGGATCGCGGTGGAACCATGCTCACGTACCGCCTCGATGATCGGCGCCACCGCGGCCGCGGCAGCGGAGACGTCAAGTTGGGCCCGCGGCATGTTCGCCTGGCCGAGCCCCGGACTGCGCATGTCAATACGGGCGAGCACCAGGCAAGTCTAGGCTTGGGTCCCAATTAATGACGCATCGCGTCCACATCACGGGAGGTCCGGCCGGGCCTGACACGGTCCGCCACGTGACCCGCCCGCATGATCAACGCATGCCGGCCAGGGTTGGCGGGCTAAGCTCGCGAAATGAGCGAGCGGCTTCCACTGTTCCCACTAGGGACGGTGTTGTTCCCGGGACTGGTGCTGCCGCTGCACATCTTCGAAGATCGGTACCGCACTCTGGTTCAGCACCTGACCAGGCAGTCCCCGGAGCCCGGCGACTTCGGTGTGGTGGCCATCGAGCATGGATTCGAAACCGCGGCCGCCGGCAGCGCCGTCGACCTTTACGAGATCGGCTGTACTGCCTCGGTCCGGCACGTCACCGAGCATCCCGACGGCCGCTTCGACCTGGTCACCGTGGGTCGGCGCCGGTTCCGCATCACGGGAGTCGATCCGGATTCCGAGCCGTACCTGATCGCCGAGGTGGAGTGGCTTCCCGAACCTGAGGACAGCAGCGAGGCCGAAGACCTGGTGCCAAGCCTGCTCGGCCGCTTCCAGCAGTACCTGGAGATCATCCGTACGGACGGCCACAACGCGCGGGAACAGCTGCCGGACGATCCGACCGTCTTGTCATACGTGATCGCCGCTACCGCCATCCTCTCGGTGGACGAGCGGCAGAGCTTGCTGGCCTCTGGTAGCACACGCGAGCGACTGCTCGCGGAACGCCGGATACTCAACCGCGAGCTGGCCCTGCTGCCGCAGATCCGGGCCTTGCCGCTGCCCATGTCCGAATACGCGACCGAGCCAAGCGATAACTGAGCCGCCACCGGTCCGGCTTTCACCGGGTCGGCCGGCCGGGTTCCGCATGGACCCCACGCATCATGGACCCCGCGCATCATGAACATCGTGCCGATTCGGCCATCGGGCTGGCCTTGACGTCAACGTCAAGGTTTACCGTTTCCGGCATGCGCATCGGTGAGCTTGCCGAACGGGCCGGAACCAGTACCCGGACACTCAGGTACTACGAGCAGCATGGACTGCTCTGCGCGCGCCGTACCAGCAACGGCTACCGTGAGTACGACGAGGTCGACCTGCGCCTGGTCCGGGAGATCCGATCCCTCCTGGAGATCGGATTCAACCTTGAGGAGACCAGGCCGTTCGTCGAGTGCTTAAGGACCGGGCACGACACCGGCGCGGAATGTCCGGCGTCCATCGAGGTCCTCATCCGGAAACTCACCGACCTGGACATCTGCATTGCCCGGCTGACCGACGTGCGGCGGAAGGTCCATCAGGATCTGGTCGCGGCGGCCAGCGCCCCGCCGGTTGCGGTACCGCCTGCCGCGGCCGCCATACCGCCCGGCTTTCGCATCTCGCTGCCGTCGCTGCTGCCGTCGCCGCTGTCCTCGCTGCTGTCCTCGCCGCCGCCCTCCCCGGCGTCTTCCGCTCCCGCCGGTGCGCCGCCCGCCCCGACAAGCCACGAGGAGTGCACCCCATGACCAGTACCGTCACCGACGCCACCTTCGCCGACGCGGTCCTCAACAGCGACGTTCCGGTGCTGGTCGACTTCTGGGCCGAGTGGTGCCCGCCGTGTCACCGCATCGCCCCGGTGCTCGACGAACTCGCCGTCGAGTACGCCGGACGGGCCCGGATCGTGAAGATCGACGCCGACACCAATCCGGCCGTCCTGCGGGCGTACGGCATCATGTCGATGCCCACGCTGACCATGTTCCGCAAGGGCGAGGTGGTCTCGCAGGTGATCGGTGCACGGCCGAAGTCGAAGCTACGGGAGCAGATCGACGACGCACTCGCCTGACTCGAACTAACGCGCGTCGCTGTTGATCCGCCAGCGCCGCTGATGCGCCAGCGCGGCCGATCTTTGTGGGCCGCGGCTAGCGAGTGCGCGGTCCGGTGGCCAGCGCCGCCATGAGGTGGGCGTCGACCCAGCGACCATCCCACCAGAGCGCGTCGCGCATGGTTCCCTCATGCACGAACCCGCACTTGCGGTAGACGTGACGGGCTCGGGGGTTGAAGTCGTACACCTCCAGGCTGACCCGATGGACGCCGACGGCAAAGGCGTGGTTGACGGCCAGGCGGGTCGCCTCAGTGCCGTACCCCTTGCCGAAGTGCCGCCGGCCAGCCAGCGCGATCCGGAACCCGCACGATCGGTTCACCGGGTCGAGATCCTTCAGGACCACCTCACCCAGGTACTCCCCGCCCAACCGCTCGACGATCGCCAAGTCGATCCGGTCATCGTGATCGGCCCTGGTCGCGTACCACCTCCGGCAGGTCTCCTGCTCGTCGCCGCCAATCGTGTGAGTACCGGTCAAGCGCGCCACCTCGGCATCGCGAATCAGTTCGAGCAAGCCATCAGCGTCATCGACCGTCACCGGCCGAAGAATCACTTGCTCCCCGATCAGGGTTGGCTTGCTCGCGAATGTCACCGGCATTCGGACAGCATTTCCGACCGGTGCCAACACCGCGACCGCAATTTCATCAATTTCATCGGCCACCGCCGAATTCAGCACGCATCACTATAATTCGCACGCGCCCAAGCCACCTCGCCGATGTCCCGTAGCCGCTACGCTGCGACGTGTGCAGCGGCTGATCTGCGTACGGCACGCTCAGGCAGACAACATGGTCGCCGGGGCCGCCGGCGCCCTGCCCGACGCCGCGCTCACCGCAGAGGGCCATGATCAGGCGGTACGCCTGGCGGAACGGCTCGGCGACGAGCCCATCGTGGCGGTGTACTCCAGTACCGCGCGCCGGTCCATGCAGACCGCGGAGCTGGTAGCCGCCCGGCTGCGCCTTCCGGTCGTCGGCATGCCGGCACTGGCCGAAATGCATCTCGGCGCGGCCGAAGGCACGACCGATCCGGCCGTTGTCGGGCGTACCGCCGAGGTGTTGCGATCGTGGGTCGTCGACGCCGACTGGACCGCCCAGGTTGCCGACGGCGAGCCCGGTTTCGCCGTCCGCGATCGGATGGTCGGGGCGCTGGAGACCATCGCGGGACACCATCCGGATTCCACTGTCCTGGTCGTGAGCCACGTAGCGTCGCTCACCGTCGCGGTGGCGGCGCTATGCCCGCAGACGCGGGTGTGGGGCCGGCCGTTGCCGCCGGCACGGCCGTTCGGCCTGTACGCGTCCGGCGATTCCTGGCACTGCGTCGGCTGGCCGGAGAACTGATAGCGATTCCGGCCCGGCGGCGTCTCCGGCCCCGGCGTCTCCGGCGTCTCCGGCCACGGCGGCGGGTCGCGGCCTCAGGATCGCGGGGCGGGCCGGGCTTTCGCACGTCGCTCCAGCGCACCTTGCCGGGCGCCTCTGACCGGGTTGCCCTATGTCTCAACCTGGCCCACCGGCACGACATCCCCACCATCGCGGCATGCCGCGCCATCCGGCACCCCCACCATCCGGCGCCCTCGACCTCGCCGCGCCAGCCCACTCCAGCCCGGCGCCTCCAGCCCGGCATCTTGGCCCGAGCCTCAGCCCGACACCCGGCCCGGCATCCTGGCCGGGAACCTTCGTCCGCCCGCCTGGCACCTCAGCCCGGCACCCCCGGCCTCTTGGCCCGCCCGCCTGACACCTCAGCTCCGCATCTCGGCCCGGCACCCCCGGCCTCTTGGCCCGCCCGCCTGACACCTCAGCTCCGCATCTCGGCCCGGCACCCCCGGCCTCTTGGCCCGCCCGCCTGGCACCTCAGCTTCGCATCCCGGCCCGAAACCGTGGTCCGCCCCGCCCGATCCATCCGCACCCCTTGCCCCGCCCGGGTTGTCGCTTTATAGCCTGCTGCCAGGATGTGCACATGGCATGAAGCTCAACGCCGACGTACGCCCAGGACTCACGCCGCTCAATCGATATATGTAACTGTTTTGTCGTACCCCTGTGCGAATCTGCCTACATGGAAACGGCGGAGGCGACACGGCGCGGCACCCGCAGCGCCCCGGCCTCGCCTGCCCGCACGCCAACTGCCCGCACGCCAACTGCCCGCACGCCAACTGCCCGCACGCCTCTGGCCCCTCCGCCAATTGGCCCTGGGCCGGAGGTCGGCGCTTCGACCTCCAAGCGAGCAGCGAAGCGAGCGTCTGCGGCCCCACCACAGGTGCCGACGACCTCGATCCATCCGAAGCCTCCGAACAATCAGTGTCTGGAATCCGCCCTCGCGGAACTGACACCGATGATCGCCGCCATCGGCCGGCGCGCACCGTATGGTCTGGGCGATCTGGAAATCGTGCCGGCGCTTCGCCAAGTTCAGTCCATGGTGGCGATGCTGACCGCGCTTGCCTCCGGCCTGGCCGCCGAGGCGTCGGCGCGTGGGATCCCGGCACAGCTGGGCTATCGCTCGACCACCACGTGGCTGCGGGAGGATCTGCACCTGGGTGGATATCAGGCACGCCAGGTGCTCGCGCTGGCAGCGACCACCGACGCCCATCCAGCGGTGGGCACCGCCGTTGCCGCCGGTTCGGTGTCGCCCGATCAAGCCGCTGTCATCGGTCAATGCCTGAGCAGCCTGCGGCCGCGTGTCAGCGCCTCCGTCCTGGCCGCGGCCGAGCAGCGGCTGCTCGACTGTGCGGCGACATTGAGCCCGGAGCAACTCGCTGTTGCCGGAAACCGGGTTCTCGCCCACGTCGCGCCCGAGATCGCTGATGAGCACGACGCCGAAGCCCTGCGTCGCGCTGAGGAGCGGGCCCGGATCGACCGCGGGCTGACCCTGACTCCAGATCGGGCCAACCACCGATTCCGGCTTACTGGCTACCTGACACCGGAAATGGCTGCCACCCTGACGGCCGCGATCGATCCACTGGCGCGCAAGCGAGCGGGCGTCGCAGGCGCCGCGGTCGACGAGCGGACTCCCGCGCAGCGACGCGCGGACGCACTTGAGGAAGTTTGCCGGGTCGCGCTCAACGCCACCGACGATGTGACGACTGGCGACCGTACGCAGATGGCGGTAACTGTCTCCTACGATTTCCTGGCTCGCGAGCTGAGGTCGGGAGTGCTGGACTCCGGCTTCGCCTTGACCCCGGCATCCGCACGCCGGCTGGCATGCGACGCTAGGATCCTCCCGGCCGTGATGGGCGGCGCCGGTCAGGTCCTGGACCTCGGCCGGGCGCATCGCACCTGGACAGGCGCGGCCCGACGCGCGGTAATCCTGCGTGATGGCGGATGCGTCTTCCCGGACTGCGATCGCCCACCCGCCTACTGCGACGTGCACCACGTGAGGTACTTCCGAGATGGTGGCCAGACCGACCTGGCCAACGGCGCGCTGCTGTGCGGATTCCATCATTACTTGATCCATCACTCCGACTGGCGTCTGGGCATGGCAAGCGATGGCATGCCGGAGGTGATCCCGCCCGCTTGGTGCGATCCGGCGCAGCGGCCACGCCGCAACAGCTACCACAGGCGGAACTGACGATCAGCCGACCGGCTTACTGATCCACACCCCCTTCTGGGCGGCAAGGCGCACCCCTCGGGGCGACGAGGTACAGACCCCCGGGGCGACCATGTGCACACCTCCGGGCGAGACGCGTTTGTATCACCGGCAGGGCAAGGACGTCCTCGATACTTCGGGGTGGTCGGACCCAGAGAATTGATCCACCTGGATCAACAGATCGGGGCGGATCAAGGGTTCATGCGCCGAGCCGCGCACAGGCAGCGCTTGTCGCGCCCCAGCACCGGACTGACCGGGCTGCGCTAGGCCAACGCCACCGAGGATTCTGCGCCGTGTGGAATTGGACATACCCACCACGAGCAGTTCGCCACAACACCGCAGCCGCTTCGCCGTCCGCAGCCGCCCAGTCCCCCAGTCCCCCGGTCACCCGGCACCTGCACCTGCACCGTCGCCCGCGTCGACTACAACGAAGCCCCCACAACCGAATCCGGATTCGTTCGACGTTCGGCTGTCGCACCTGGCTCAGACCGTTCACGACCGCACCCGCCCCGCGCCACATGACCAGAGACGGGCCGGCCCAAGACCTTCACGCATCCCAGCGGCTCGAGCGCTGCGGGACGCGGGGACGCGGGGACGCGGGCACAACGGCCCCGTACCCTCCCGGAGCCCCGCGCGGCGCCCTCCGCGATGACATCCTCCGGCCCGCAGCGACCCGACCTCCGCGACCCGACCCCCGGCGTCCCGACCCGACAAACCGGGCGGCACCCATCCGGGCCGATCCAGACGTCCAGATCGCGCCGGCCGTCATCGCCAACCCGCGATGGTCACTGACGAGCGGGGTTTCGAGACCTACGTTTCGGTCGCCGGCGGCGGCTCCGCTGACGGCGACTCCGATGGTGACGACTCCGATGGTGACGACGCAGCCCCTGACGACGCCGCCGGCGTCGACTCAGCCGGCGTCGACACGCCCGATGACGGCGCCGATGACGACGGCGGTGAGGTTCGCGACTTGGCCGCATCGAGATCGCCACGGATGGTGAATCCGGCAATCACGCAGTAGGTGGCGACGGCGGCGATCGCCAGGTACGTCAAGTTGCCACCGATCCACGGAACGACCCCGTGCCAGAGGCCATTACGCTGAATTCGCAGATCGATCGGCACCTTGATGACCTCACCATTGACCGGGTGCCGGAGTGCGTAGTCAAAGTCGGCGCGGCCGATCGCCCGCCCGACCCGCCAGATGATCCACCCGGCGGTGCCACCGCCGAGCGCCAGCGCGATCGCCATCAGAGGTCCCCGGAACCGCCGCAGCAAGATCCACGATAGGATCGCCACCGCGATGCCGGTCGCGATGGAGATCACTACGTAAAGGCTTTCCCACGCCGCCCACTGTGAGCTGTATATGTCGGTGTAGTAGAACGCGCCGCCGCTGGCCTTCACGGTCAGGACCGGCGAAATCGCGTGCCAGAGCCACGCGAGCGGGAACCCGAGCAGGGCGATCACCACACCCGTTGCCAGCGCTACAAGTCCGTCACGCAACCAACTCCGGGACGGCGGCGGCATACCGGCTGCCTGCTCCGAGCCGGTTTGCTGGCCCCATCGGGCCTGATAGTAGGCGGCCGGATCCGAGGGCACCTGATAGAGCAGTATCGATTGATCGACCGGCGGCCCCCATGACGGCGTCGATCGCGCCACCGAATCTGACGCCACCGAATCTGACGCCGCGGGTTCGCCGGAAGCGGATGGCGCGGAAGGATCGGCCGGTGTCCGGGCGTCCGACCGCGCCGGCGAGCCGGACGGCGGTGTGGAGTCGCTGGTCATCGAACGATCCTCACATGCTCGGTTATGCGCGATGAACCGGGTCAGCGCACGAACGGTTCGAGGATCATGGCAGCCGCGTCCAGCCACGCCCGGCGCGTCGCCGGAGCAAGCATCTCGTGATCGATCGAGGAGCCGGGTTCGAGCATCGGATCGTACGGAACCACCGCGACCGCCCTGGTACGGGTCGCGAAATGCTCGGCGAGGTCCCTGAGCATCGACGATGGGTTCGGTGTCGGGCACGACAGCAGAGTGACGGCGTTGGACGCCAGCTTCTCCATGCCGGTGTCGTTGAGCAGATCCAGCATCCAGTCAGCGGTGAACGCGGCATCCTCGCGCGGCACCGACGTGACGACCAGCTGATCGGCCATCTGAAGAACGGTCTGCCAGTTCGGGCTCTCGACATTGTTGCCAGTGTCGATACAGATCACGTCGTGAGTGCGCCGCAGCAACTCGATGACCCGCCGGACCGTGTATTGATCGAGCTTGGCCGCGAATCTCGGGCTCTCCTCGCCGGCCAGCACATCGTAGGAACCGTCTGAGGCGTGGCGCAGGTAGTCATCGAGCACGTCGTGAAGCTCGCTCGGCGGGCTGGCCTCTACCATCGCCAGGTCGCCGATCAGGTGCCGGATGGTACGGGCGTGCCGGGCCGATCCGGCGCGCAAGCCAAGGGTGCCGCGTAGCTCGTTGTCGTCCCATGCGATCACCCCGCGACCGCGTACTCCGCCGACGGTCGCGGCGGCGAGCACGGTCGCGGTCGTCTTGTGGACACCGCCCTTGGGGTTGGCGAAGGCGATGACCTTGGGTCCGCCCAGATCGCCGCGCAGCCGGGTCACCAGACGGTCGACTCCCTGGTTCTGCGGCTGCGGGGACCGCCACTCGAAGCGCCCGGCCGACCCCACGGAACCACCTAGCACACCAGACCCACCGGACACGCCAGCTCCACCTGACATGCCGGCCCCGGTCGGCGCCGGGCCGGTCGGCTGCGGAATGTACGGCGGAGCCGACGGTGTGTAGGTCGTACCCTGCTCGCCCGGTCCGGCGGAGACGCTGCGGTACGCGCCAGTGGGCATCCGGTCCACGAACGGCCGCTGCAGCGGCGGTCCTGGCGGTATCTGGGCATGCGGCGCCTGGGCGTGCGGTGCCTGGGCCTGCTCCGCCTGAGGCGACATGGGTGCTAGGAACTCACCATCGTCGAAGCCGCCGTCGGTGCTCCCGAGGTCCTCATCGCCCGAATGGGCGAAGCCTGATCGGGCGCGATCGATGAGTGAACGCAATCGTCCCGTCGGCTCGGAGCGGTTCCAAGCCTCGGTACGTTCCACGTTCGACCTCCTGCCCACCAGAGCTGTTGCAGCGACCTCGCTTGTGCCCGCAGCGCCGCGGACTGGACCGGACCGTTACGCCCCGGACCGGAGACGGCGCCACCCGGCGACCGCCCGTCGTCTCAGCGGTACCACAGGTGGTGCCCGCGACGCCGGTATCGCGGGTCTGCGACACGACATACGCCGCCCCACAGGGTACGGCCAATCGTGGCCGCTCGACCAGCGCCCGGCACAGCCGGTCCCGATGTTCGCCGGCTGCGATATTCAACGCGGGAGCGTGGCCGCCGCTACGGTGTCGCTATCGGTCGTTAACGGGTACTCATCCTGCTCGTCCGCCACTGTGTCCTCCTCTGGCCGAGGAGGCGCGAAGATGGCATGTTGCAAATCGGTCACATCAGGAGCCGGATCGACCGCCCGGACCGGCCCATGCGACGCGAGGACGGCCAACTGAGCCGGAGTGGCGTAAACGACGATCCCAAAGACACAGGAGCACAGAGACATGTACGCCTGGGATTCGTCCGACTCGGTTTCGGCCACGTCTCGGTACATGGCCCACAGCCGCTGCTTCTCGTCCGATGTCGGCTGGACCTGGGCGGCCTTGTCCCAATTGTTACGGGCGTCTTGTGCCTTCCTCACCGCTCGGGCGTGCATGGCGTTCTCGATGTCCTTCGGCACCCGGTAGGCGACCACATTGAAGATACTGGTCTGCTTTCCGGCCACCGGTACGTGGATGAAGGCTCGCACCGACTGCATCCCGGCGACCAGGTCGGCGACCTGCTCCGGCGTCTGGTAGCCGGAGAAGCTGACCAACGCCACGACCTTCGTGCCGTCGGAAGCCGGGTGCGCCTCCACCTGCGCACGCAGGTTTGTCTGAGCCCTGCGCACGTAGCCGGGGATCGAGTCGCCGGGGCTCACGCCGACGCGGACCGGCGCCGCCGCGGTGCCGGTCGGCGAGGCCTGCGACCGGGTCGCCACGTAGACGGTCAGCAGCACAACGACGACTGACAGCACCGCTGCCAAGATCATCACCAAGCGCAGGCGACGCGCCCCCGGGCTCAACCCGGACAATGCGCGGCCGATCGGCGGCAACACCCGCTGATCAAGGCGACGGAGCATCCGAGGGACTCGCATCGCGCTATCCGCTTCCGCGCAAGATCGCCAAGGCGTTCGCGAGATCTTGGGGGTATTCGCTGGTAAAGGTCACTTCTTCGTGCGTACGAGGGTGCACGAAGGTGAGCCGGCGGGCGTGCAGCCACTGCCGGTGCAGGTGTGCGCGGGCAGCGAGCGTGGGATCCGCCCCGTACGTCAAATCTCCGACGCATGGATGGCGTAGTGCCGAAAAGTGCACCCGGATCTGATGCGTACGGCCGGTCTCCAGCCGCACGTCGACCAGGCTGGCCGCCGGAAACGCCTCGATCGTGTCGTAATGCGTGAGGCTCGGCTTTCCCCCGGAGACCACCGCCCACTTGTAATCGGCGGTCGGATGCCGGTCGATCGGGGCGTCCACGGTGCCGCGAAGCGGATCAAGGTGACCTTGGACCACGGCGTGGTAACGCTTGTCGACCTCGCGTTCCTTGAACGCCCGCTTCAGGGCGCTGTACGCCATCTCGCTCTTGGCCACGACCATGATTCCAGTGGTGCCGACATCGAGCCGGTGCACGATGCCCTGCCGCTCGGCCGCTCCGCTGGTCGCTACGGTGTGGCCGAGAGCGGCAAGCCCGGACAGTACCGTCGGGCCGCTCCAGCCGGGACTCGGATGCGCCGCGACGCCGACCGGCTTGTCGACCACGACCACGTCGTCGTCGCTGTAGATGACACGCAGCCCGTCGACCGTGATCGGGGCGATGGAGGTCACCGCCCCGGGCGGTGGCGGGAGAGCCACATCCAGCCATGATCCGCCGGAGACCTTATCCGACTTGGCCGATGGCTGGCCGTCGATGAGGACCTCACCAGACTCCACCAACGCAGCGGCGGCGGTGCGCGACAGCCCGAACAGGCGCGATACGGCTTGATCGAGACGCATGCCCTCCAGACCGTCCGGCACCGGCAACGATCGATGCTCGGTCACGACTCCTGACGCTTCCCGGACGTGGAACCGTTGCCCGACATGCTGCCGTTGCTTGACGTCGCTGCCGTTGCTTGACGTGCTGCCGTTTCCAAACGTGCTCATGTTGGTTGACTCGTTTGCGTTACCCGATGTACTGGCGTTACCCGATGTGCCGGTGCTACCCGATGTGCCGGAGTCCCGGGCCAATCCAGCGCGACGCTCGCGGCCTTCTCGCACAATGCTGCCGTCACGGCGCCGCCCAAGCAGCTCAAGCAGTACGGCGAGCGCGACACCGGTGGTCAGGGCCGCGTCTGCCATGTTGAAGATCGCGAAATGGCTACCGTACGGCGAGAACAAGCTGATGAAGTCCACGACGTGGCCGCGCAGCACGCCCGGCTCCCGGAAGAGACGGTCCCCTACGTTGCCGAGCGCACCACCGAACACCAGCCCGAGCGCGATCGCCCATGCCAGCGAGCGGAGCTTTCGCGTCATCCACACGATCCAGCCGGCCACCACGATGCTGATCAGCGGAAACACCCAGGTAATGCTGGTGCCCATGCTGAACGCGGCGCCACCGTTGCGGGTGAGTGACAGGTAGATCGCACCGCCCAGCCAGCGCACCGGGTCGCCCTCGGTCAGATGTGCCACCGCCAGTTGCTTGGTGACGATGTCGATGATCAATATCGCGACCGCGACCATACCGAAGATGATCATTGCGGAACGATGCGATATCGCCTTCGAGGCGTGCGAGCCACCAGCATCGCCAGTCGATGCTCCGGTCCCGCTTCCGGCCTGATCCGCGGCCAACTCCGTCACCATGGTCCCTCTCACCCTCGCCCGGTCGCCCGGGCACGAGGCGCGGCAATCGGCGTTCCGGCCGTCTCCCGGACCGGATCGGCCCGCAGCCACGGGCCCGGCCCCGATCGGTCCGGCGTTTCCGGCCGACCGGTCCAGCTCCCACCGGTCCAGCTCCCCGCCCGGGATCGATCTACGGGCCAGACACTGGTGAGCTCCCTACCGGTCACGATCGTGGCCGGTAGGGCTCCCGGTCCGAGGCCCGAACCGCTCGCGGCACCGGCTGAGCCGACGCCGCGAGCGGTGACCGAAACCCTGGGCTGGCTGTTACCGCCGCTCCTCAAGTTGCTTACACGTCACGCAGAGGGTAGCCGACGGGAATGCCGCCAGCCGTTCGACGGGAATCGGATTGCCGCACTTCTCGCACCAACCGTAGTTGCCCTCATCGAGACGTTCCAGCGCGCGCTCCACCTGGGTGACACGTTCAAGCATCGCGTTTGCCAGAGTGATCTCCTGCTCCCGCTCGAACGTCTTGGTTCCGGTATCGGCCTGGTCATCGCCGGCCGAGTCGGTCAGCCGCTCACGCTGGAGTTCGGTGAACTCGGAGAGCGTCGAGTCGTACTCATCACGCAGCTCCGCAAGGCGCTCGGAAAGGGCCACCCGGATCTTCTCGGTCTCGGCGGCGCTGCGCTTGGCACGGGGTGCCGCCTTGGTGGCCTTGGCCGCAGTCGACTTGACCGACTTCGATGCTGGTACCCGTGGCGCGGTCGCCGTCGCGGCACCGGCCTTTGTCTCGGATGGCTTCGCCATTGTCGCTCCCTTGTCCGCGCGCGGCGCGGCGCTAGTTCCGGTCGTTGCGGTACGTGTTCCGGCAGCGGATTTCAGGGGGGTCGTTCCGGAGACGGAGTCGGCCGACCGTGACTTTCGGTCAGCCGTGGTGGCCGTTACCGTCGCTGGCTTCGCGGCAGTACCGGCCGATGTGCTCTGTCCTGCTGGTGCCTTTCGTGATGGTGCCTTTCGTGATGATGCCTTTTCAGGTGTTGCCTTTGTTGATGGCGCCTTTCCTGCAGACCGTGCGGCTGACGCCTTCGTTGCCGCGACCGGTTTGGTCGCGCCAGACCTCTTGGCCGGGGATTTCCTGGCAGGGGACTCCTTGGCCGGGGACTTCTTGGCCGGGGACTTCTTGGCCGGGGACTTCTTCGCCTCGAGTTCTCTGATTTCCTCGCCTCAGATTTCCTCGCCTCGGACTTCCTGCCCTCAGACTTCTTGGCGGCAGTTTTGCCGGCCGTGGATTTGCCGGCCGTGGATTTGCTGGTCGCCGAGGACTTCGCGGTGCTGGGCTTTGTCTCGGCTGCGCTAGTCGTGGACTTGGCTGCCGCGGACTTGGCTGCCGCGGACTTGGCTGCCGCGGACCCTGCTGTCGTGGACTTGGTCGTCGATTTGGCCGCGGCCGACCTGTCGGCACCCTTGGACCTGGACGTGCTCGAACCGGAGGTAGCCGAATCCGTCGTCGCCGACCTCGACTTGACCGACCTCGACTTGACCGACCTCGACTTGACCGATCCCGACTTGACCGATCCCGACTTGACCGATCCCGACCGAGCCGATCCCGGTCCGTCAGTACCGGCCGCCACGGAGCGGTCCGTCACGGGCGAGGCACCAATAGCCGAGCCCTTGGCAGCCGACCGCTTGTCGGCTGATCGTTTGGACGCTGGAGCCTTGGATCCCGGAGATTTGGATCCCGGAGATTTGGATGCCGGAGATTTGGATGCCGGAGATTTGGATGCCGGAGATTTGGATGCCGGAGATTGGAGCCCGACGTCTTCGCCGCCGAAGCCTTGGCGGCCTTGCTCCCAGTCGTGCCGGTAACCGTCGTGCCAGTCCCCGTCGCGCCAGTAACCGTCGCGCCAGTAACCGTCGTGCCAGCAGCCGTCGACCTGCCGCCGCCGGCCTCCGCGGTGCCAGCGCCCGAACGTCCGGGCACGCGGGTCCGCGACGGCTTCACCGCCGGCGTGTCCGCCGCCGCGTTGGACCGGACCGCGCGGGACTTGCTGGCTGATCCACGTTTGGCGGGCTGACTGCCGGCGCGGGCTTTGCCCGACCGGGAATTGGCACCGCCGGATCGCCTCGATGTCGAGGCCGATGTCCTTGCGGAATTTGTCTTGGCCGCATTTGTCTTGGCGGCATTCCCGCTCGCTGACCGCGCCTTCTCGGACGGAGCCTTCTCGGACGGAGCCTTCTCGGGACGGGCCGCCGACGGGTCGGAACCCGGCGACCCGGAAGCCGGCGACCCGGAAGCCGGCGACCCGGAAGCCGGCGACCCAGAAGCCGACAACCCAGAAGCCGGCGATTCCGAAAGCTGCGCCGCTGTGGTTGGTGGTTCGGCGCCGGCCGGACGGGACTCCTGCGACGACCGTGGTGATCTGGGGACGGCACTCACCTGAGTGCTGAGGCGCGACGCGGTCGCGGCCGACGGCGCCGCCACCGCGCGCCGACCGGTACCAGTCGACGGCGTGGCGGATCCGGCCGGATTCGCTGACTTGCCGGCGCGGTCACGCGCCGGAGGCGTACTAGCCTTCGGTGTACCTTTCTTCGCGACACCAGCCCGGTTGGCCATGGCGTCCCCCAATAGCAAAACGGGCGCACGGCAGGTTGCCGCACACTCCAGAGGCTGGCAAGAATACGGAACCTACCGGCGTCCGACAAACACGCCACACGATCAAACCAGAATTCGGGCACAATGCGTACGATGTTCGCATCATTTGCCTGGTCAGATGCCATCCCAAATCGCAAAACGCATTGGACGGCACAAATGATGACAAAGCCGAAATTTAATGCTTTCGGGTCATCCAACTGCCAGAGTGTGCTATGCGGTCGCCGCCATCAGCGTCGCGACCCGCTCATTTAATCCGATCGGCGCCGGCTCGACAAGAAGTAGCTTGTCGCGACTGGAATGTCCCGCGGTTACCGCGACCTGACGGGATCTCAGGCCGAGCGCTTCGGCCACAGCCTTGACGGCGGCCGCCGTGGCCGCCCCCTCGACCGCCCTCGCATGGACGGCGACGACGAGCGCCGGGCCGTACGGACCGGGGTAGCTCCCGCCAACACGGGTACGAGATGAACCGGGCTTGACCCGGATTGGAATAGTTGCCGGCCGGGTGCCCATTACCTGACCCCCTCGGCGGCTTCCGAGCGCCCGGCCGAGGCATCGGGGCAAAGACTCGGTCCCGGCACGTCCAAGATCGCCTGCCCACCATGGAAACCTGCGCCGGGCACCGAGCCGACATCGGCCGCCGACTCGGCATACGGGCCACTGCGAATGCCCGCGACCGGCCCGTCAACTATCCGCTGACTCCAGCAGCACACTGTCCGCCTCGCACATTCCGCACGGCGAGAAGCCCAACTCAAGCGCCTCGCCGACCGGAAGCGGCTCGCTGTCCCGACCGAGCAGATGTACGCATCCGCTGACGTGATATCGCGGCCGACCGTCAATCACCAGAACCTCGGTGGTCATCGCGGCGATCCTGGCGGCGTTGGATGGTGACGTGACCTGTGCCGACGGTTCATCCGGCGGATCTTCGTCGATCGGCGCGCCGGACTCGGCGTCGGTCGACCGCGCCTCGTGGTCCTCGGCCTCGGCCGCCTCGAACTCACCGGCGCCGCCCTGGCTCGGAATCGTGCTGGACGGGGCTTCTTCGGTGATGGTGCTGCCTCGCTCCGCCGCACCGTCGACGGCCTCGCCGGCACGGTCTGGGCCGGACCGGCTGGAGCCACCTGGAACGGCGCCCGGCCGGTCGGCTTGCGGACGCGACCCATGCTGAGCATCGCGCTGTCCCGGGGCTCCCCGATAACCGGGCTGCCCCTCGGGACCGCCCGGCTCACGGCCCTCGTACTCAGACTCCTCATCCTCGCCATTCGCCGACTGGCGGACGCCCAGGATCAGGACGACGGCCGCAACCGCGGTCGCGACGATGCACGCGATGATCAGAGCGTTGGAGCCGCTCAGCACACCCGCGACGAGCAAACCCACCGCGACGAGGATGAGCAGAAGACTTCCGACTATCACCACTCACCTCGCCTTGGTGTCAGCGGCCGTTAGGGTCTAGTGCCGGACGACCACCGGTGTTGTAAGAACCAGCGGCGGCGAGGCTGCCGGTGTTACCGCCCGCACGCGCCGAGTCGGCGCGGTTCATCTCCGCCTCCAGGCCCTCTCCGCGGCCGTGCAGATCGCGAAGCTGGCTTTCCAGGTAGGCCTTGAGCCGGGTCCGGTACTCGCGCTCAAACTGCTTGAGCTCCTCGATGTGCTTCTGCAGCGCGGTGCGCTTGGTGTCCAGGCCGCCCATCGCCTCGGCATGCCGGGCGCGAGCGTCACGCTCGAGGGCGTCGGCCTTCGAGCGCGCCTCACGGGTGACCTCCTCGGCCTTGGCGCGAGCGTCGGAGAGCAGCTTGTCAGCTTCCCGGCGAGCATCAGAAACGTGGTCGTCGGCGGTGCGCTGGGCCATCATCAGCACACGCAACGCCTGCTGCTCACCGTCGCCGCCCGGCACCACCGCGGTGCCGGCGCCGCCGCGAATCTGCTCCAGCTCGGCCTGCATGGCCCGGGCTGCCTGCTCGGCCGCGGACTTGTCACGCTGAATGCGGTCCAGTTGCGCCTTGAGGTCGGCGTTCTCGGCAGCGAACCGGCCGTCGCCACCGCCACCAGCGGCGCCGGCCGGGCGGCCACCACCACCTCCGGTGGACACGGCGGCGCGAAGTTCGTTGTTGTCCTCGATGAGGCGCGCGAGCTCGCGCTCGACCTCGTCCAGGAACGCGTCGACCTCATCTTCGTCGTAGCCCCGTTTGCCAATCGGAGGCTTCTTAAAGGCGACGTTGTGGACGTCGGCCGGGGTGAGCGGCATCGAAACTCCTCGGGTCAGTTGCGGCCGCGAGCCGGACGTTCGGGTAGGGGCATCTACCTGATCATCAAACTCCGCACGACTGTCATCAGTACGTAGAGAATAATGAGCAACGCGATGTAAGCGATGTCCAGACTCACCGTACCAATTCGCAAAGGTGGGATCACTCGCCTCAACGCATGAACGGGCGGGTCGGTGACGCTCCACACCACTTCGAGTGACGCCGCGGCCGCTCGCCCCGGCCGCCAGCGACGAGCGAACTGTAATGTATACGACACCAGGATCCTGATCAGCAAGAGCTGGATCAGGAAAAACAGCAGGAGATAGATGACTTGCCCGATGATCTGCACCATATGACCGGCGGAGTCCTTTATCTTGGCATCTGAAAGTTCGTCAACCTGAGCGCCCACCGGCGAAGATCATCCGCCTCAGTTGGAGTAGAAGAACCCGCCTTCGGCGATCTTCGCCTTGTCCTCCGCGGTTACCTGAACATTCGCTGGTGAGAGCAAGAACACTCGATTGGTGACGCGCTCCATCGTACCGCGCAGCCCAAACGCGAGCCCGGCCGCGAAGTCGACCAAACGTTTCGCGTCCGCCTCAGCCATTTCGGTCAAGTTCAGGATCACCGGCACACCATCACGGAAGTGCTCACCGATCGTTCGGCCCTCGCTGAACGATGTCGGGTGCAGGGTGGTGATCTGGTAGCGACGGTCATCGGTGGTGCCCACCGTGCCGGACGGCGCCGGCACGGTGGGCACCGGCACGGAGTGTGGCGCGGCCGCCCGGGACCCGGCCGCCTCGGCCTCCGCCTCCGGAGCGAGCGCCAGGTTGTCCCGTGTCGGATATGCGACGGCGGGCTGGCGTGACAGGGACCGCACCGGCGCGGCGGCTTCCCGCTGCAGCCGCTGCTCGGCGAGACGGTCCTGCGACCCGAGCCCGGATCACCGCCGCGGCATCACCCTCATCGTCGGGGTAGTCCTCGTCGTAGGGCCGCTCGTCATAGGCGTACTCGCGGTCGTCATCGTCCTCGATGAGGCCGAGCCACACGCCGGCCTTGCGCACCACGCCCACGACGCCTCCTGTCCGGGATGCGGCCCAACACATCCCCGCCAACCGACGGCGCATCCCCGGTGAAGTGCCGTCACTTTGCTGGTACGCCGCCTCCAGGCGCACCCCGGACATTCCCGACTTGATCCGGTTGCGGCAATGCCCTGCCATAAACAACACGGGTGTAGTTCGGTGTCCGGGATCGAGGCTACCCCAGCATGCGGCGTTGTCCGAGCAACGCGCTGCCGACGCGTACGTGTGTCGCGCCCTGCGCGATCGCCGCTTCGAGGTCTCCGCTCATTCCGGCGGACACCATCGTGGCCTGCGGATACGTACACCGCAGGCGGTCGGCGACCCGGGCCAGCCGGGCAAACGCCGGCTCCGGCGGCTCACCCAGAGGTGCGACCGCCATGACCCCCGCAAGGCTCAACGACCCGGCGGACTCGATGGCGTCGGCGAGTTGCCCGACCGTGTCCGGGTCGGCGCCGCCCCGTCCATGGGCGCCTGGTTCCAGGCTGACCTGAACCAGGACCCGCAGCGGTACCGCGACGGTTCCAGCCGCGATCGCGTCGGCACGAGCACGTGCGAGGGACGTCACCAGCGGGACACGATCGACGGAATGCACGAACGAGGCATAGCTGGCCACGGAGCGGGCCTTGTTGCGCTGGAGCTGCCCGATGTAGTGCCACCGCACCGGCACGCCCGCGGTGGCCAGCTCAGCCGCTTTCGGCGCGGCTTCCTGGTCGCGGTTCTCGCCGATGTCACGCACGCCAAGTTCGGCGAGCCGAACGACATCGGAGGCCGGGTAGGTCTTCGTCACCGCGATCAGGTGAACCGAGCCCGGGTCGCGGCCGCATGCCGTGGCGGCGGCCGCGATCCGGTCGCGTACCGCCGCCAGGCGTTCGGAGATCTCGGCCCGGCGCGAGTCGGGCGTGGACGGCTCGGCCCGGCGCGAGTCGGGCGTGGACGGCTCGGCCCGGCGCGAGTCGGGCGTGGACGGCTCGGCCCGGTGATGCTCGCCGGTCACGATCCGTTCTTCAGGAAGTCGGGTACGTCAACGTCGTCGAACAGCACCTTACGCGGCGACTGCTGGCCGTGCCCCTGGCGCGGCGCGGCGCCGGACGGTGGATTGGTCTGCGCCGGGCCGTTGGCCGGGGCCGCGCCATCGGCGTGTGCCGGGACGGTCTTGCGCGCCATCTCGGCCGGCTTGTACGTGGGCGCGCCGCCGTCGAAACCAGCCGCGATCACGGTGACCCGGACCTCATCGCCGAGCGCGTCGTCGATGACCGCGCCGAAGATGATGTTCGCGTCCGGATGCGCCGCATCGGTGACCAGTTGGGCAGCGTCGTGAATCTCGAACAGCCCGAGGTCGGAGCCGCCGGCGATGGACAGCAGCACACCGCGAGCGCCGTCCATGCTCTGCTCAAGCAGCGGGCTGGAGATCGCGGCCTCGGCCGCCTCGACGGCGCGGTTGTCGCCGCGCGCGCTGCCGATGCCCATCAACGCGCTGCCGGCACCGCTCATCACGCTCTTGACGTCGGCGAAGTCCAAATTGATCATGCCTGGCGTGGTGATCAGATCGGTGATGCCCTGGACACCCGAAAGCAACACCTGGTCCGCCTGCCGGAAGGCATCCATCATGCTGATGCCCCGGTCGCCGAGGGCCAGAAGCCGGTCGTTCGGAATCACGATCAGCGTGTCGCACTCGCTGCGCAGCTCGTCAATGCCCACCTCGGCCTGCACTTGGCGGCGCTTGCCCTCGAACGAGAACGGGCGGGTCACCACGCCGATGGTGAGCGCACCGATCTCGCGGGCGATGCTGGCCACGATCGGCGCGCCGCCGGTGCCGGTACCGCCACCTTCACCACAGGTTACGAACACCATGTCGGCGCCCTTGAGGACCTCTTCGATCTCTTCCTTGTGATCATCGGCCGCGTTCTTGCCGACGTCCGGATTGGCTCCGGCGCCGAGACCGCGGGTCAGTTCCCGGCCGACGTCGAGCTTGACATCCGCGTCTGACATGAGCAGGGCCTGGGCGTCGGTGTTGATGGCGATGAACTCGACGCCCTTGAGGCCAACCTCGATCATGCGGTTCACGGCGTTGACGCCGCCGCCACCGATGCCGACCACCTTGATGACCGCAAGGTAGTTGTGCGGAGGTGTCATCGACATCATTCCCTTCGGTTGCGGTACGAGCATCCGACCGTTGACCTCGCCGGCCATCAGACCGCCGAGGCGGGCCGGGTCGAGCAGCCGTGGAGCAACGAGCGAGTGGTGTTACAGCGGAGCATGAGCGGAGCCGGGTGTTACAGCGGAGCAGGACGGGTGTTACAGCGGAGCGCGGGTGTTACAGCGGAGCCAGGTGTTACAGCGGAGCCAGGTATCGCAATGGAGCCAGGTGTGGCATCGACTCCGGGTGTGGCATCGACTCCGGGTGTCGCAGGTCTAGCGGTGGCACAGGTAGGCACGTCGGGTATTACACAAGTCCGGTACTACGGCAGAGCCAGTGTGACAGTGAAGCAATTGTCGCAGTGATCCAGCATGTCAGCGATCCCGTTAATCAGCGGTTCGAGTAGTCAGCGGTTCGCGTAGTCAGTGGTTCGGGCTCACCGGTGCGCCCCGGCAAGCCGCGAATACGGCTATCGCGTTAAGGGCGAGGGACGAAACCCTCACCCTCTACTAGAGACTTATAGCTATGTCAAACACCATCTACCGGGCAAGGTAAGCAACAGCGAGAGCAGAGCCAAGAACCCTGGGCGGCGTGTCGCTCTCGATTACCTAATGGTCACCACCGTCGGCGCACTCACATCGATGACTTTGCCGGGTTGCGCCAAAAGAGACTCGGCGACACGCGCCTTTTGCGCGTTATCCGTCGAATCGCCCCACACGATGGACCGACCTCCGGACATCACCAGAACGACCCCGCTCGCCGACGGCGCCTCCAGCCGCACCAGCTGATCGGATAGCTTCGGCGGGAGCGACACCAGTATCTGCGCCGCGGCGGCAACAGCGGCGCGCACCGCCGGGTCGCTCAGGTCCACCGAACCGCTGCCGCCGGGCTTGATGATTGGCAGATCATGCCGCGCGCTGACGGTCCGGAACGGTACGCCCTCCGCGTCGACCTCAACGTACTGGTGAGTGCCGTCGACCGGAACCGCGGCTACCGGATGGCGCAAGGTCACCGCGATGACGATCGTGTGCGGCCATTGCCTGCTGACCTGGACCGTCTCCACCGCGCGCCAGCCGCCCGACCCGGGCCGCGACCGCGGCGGTGTCCAGGTGGCCATCGGTGTGCCGGGACGGATCCGGGCGGCCGCATCGGATCGCCCTCGGCCCCGACGAACCCGACGCCGGTCACCTTGACCGCTCCGACCCCCAGCACCGACGATCCGAAGACGAGCCAGCTGACCAGGCCCGTCAGCGCCAGCGCCGCCGGCGATGAGCCATGGCCGGGCGGCCGCGAGCCGCCGCGCCCGGGCCCGCTCGTTGAACCGCCGCACCGAAGCGGGATCGCCGCCGCCGGGGCACGGACCAGCCGCCAGCGTCGTGCCGGGTCGCTCCCGGCTCTCTGCCTCGGCCCCTCGCTCGCCGCATGCCGAAAAGCGCCGGGCATCATCGCCGGTGCGGACCACGGCCGGGTGCGCCTCCGGCGAGCGCGCCGAGCAACTGGTCACCCATCAGCGAGATCGGTGGTGCGCCCATGGTGACCACCACGTCGCCCTCGCGGGCCCGGCGGAGCGACCTCGCCTGGCACGTCGTCCCATGACGGCACGAAGACCTTGTGCCGGCGCGGCAGCGGTACCGCGGCGGTCAGCGCCGACGCCGCCCTCGCCCGGCCCGCGGACCTCCCCCGGTCCGAAGACTTCCAGGACCACGGCCTGGTCGGCGATCGCCAGCGCGGCGGCGATCTCGGTCTGGAAGGCGCGGGTGCGGTACATCCGGTACGGCTGGAAGACGACGATCAGCTGCCCGTCCCCGGCGACCGTCGCGCAGCGTCTCCAGCGCGCCGGCCATCGACACCGGGTGGTAGGCGTACTCGTCGTAGACCCGCACGCCGTCGGCAGTGCCCTTGAGCTCGAACCGGCGCCGCACCCCCGGGAAGGACGCCAGCGACTCGACGATCGTAGGCGACGTCCACGCCCAGCTTGACCGCGGTCAGCAAGGCCGCGGCCGAGTTCAGCGCCGAGGAACCGCCCGGCGATCGGCAGGCTGACCTCACCGAGCGAGATCCCCGTCGAGGGTGGCCAGGTAGCGCGCTGCCGGCGGCGGTCGTGGCGATCTCGGTCAGGCGCAGGTCGGCGTCGGCCGCCTCGCCGTACGTGTAGACCGTCAGGCCGCTGCGCGCGCAGCTCTGCGCGGCCAGCTCCCGGGTGCCCTCGTTGTCGGCGCAGGTGACGACGAAGCCCGCCGGGTCGGTCTGCCGGCAGAACTCCTCGAACGCCGGCCGACAGGCCCGGCCAGGTCGCCGTAGGTGTTCAGGTGATCGGCGTCGATGTTGGTGATGATCGAGACGAACGGCTTGTAGCGCAGGAACGACCGGTCGCTCTCGTCGGCCTCGACCACGAAGTGAGTCACCGGTGCCGTGGTGGCCGTTCGAGCCGGCCTCGGAGATCTCGCCGCCGATCACGAACGACGGGTCGAGGCCGGCGTGCTGCAGCACGACGGTGGTCATCGACGTCGTGGTCGTCTTGCCGTGGGTGCCGGCGACCGCGATCGCCCGCCGGCCGACCATCGCCGCCGCCAGCGCCTCGGACCGGTGCAGCACCCGCAGCCCGCGCCGGCGCGCCTCGACGATCTCCAGATGATCCTTCGGGATCGCGGTCGAGTAGACCACCGTGTCCACACCGTCGAGATTGGACCGCTTCGATGCGTCATGTGGATCAGTCGCCGCCGAGCGCCCGCAGCGCGGCCAGTTGCGGCCACTCGCGCAACTCGCTGCCGGTGACCGGGATGCCCCGGGTGAGCGAACAGCCGGGCGAGGCCGCACATGCCCACGCCGCCGACCCCGATCGAAGTGGACGGTGCCCAGATCTTCGGCAGTCAACTTCGTCGCTCATTCCGCCCACCGCCTCGTACATGAATGTCACGGCAGGGCCTCATCACCGTCGCGGCGGCCGTACTGCGGCCGCGCCGCGCTCATGTCCGACAGGCGGGCCCGTCATGCGCCAGCGGGATGATGGTTCTGTTCGATCCAGTCCGGGGTCAGGTCGGCGTCATCGACGAGGATTCCGCCACCGGCCTCGACCACCGGCAGCGCATTGCGTCGCTGCTCGCCGTTGCCGTAGGGCAGCGGCACGTAGATCGCCGGCATGCCGACCGCGGCCGTCTCCGCGCAGGTCATCGCGCCGCCGCGGCACAGCGCGAGATCGCCGGCCGCGTAGCCGAGCTCCATCTCCTCGAGGAACTTCAGCGTCACGTACGGCGACGGCAGGTCCGGCGGGATGTCCACCGGCTCGTTGCGGGCGCCCGATGATGTGCAGCACCTGGATGCCGGCCGCGGTCATCGCCTTGGCCGCGCCGGCCATGGCCAGGTTGATCGAGCGGGCGCCCTGCGAGGCGCCGAAGACGAACAGCGTCGGCAGGTCCGGGTCGCAGGCCCAAGTGCGCCGCGCGCCTCGCGCTGCGCGGTGGCCCGGTCCAGGGTCGTGATCGCCGTCCGCAGCGGCACCCCGGTCACCCGCGCGCTCGCGCAGCGCCTCGACCTGCTCGACCTGGTACGGGAACCCGACCGCGACGTTCTCGGTGAAGCGCATGCCCATCTTGTTGGCGACACCCGGCGGAACGTTCACCTCGTGGATCACGATCGGCGTCTTGCGCCGCCACGCGGCCAGGTAGGCCGGCGTCGACACGTACCCGCCGAAGCCGACCACCACGTCGGCGTCGACCTCGTCGAGCACTTGCCCGGGTCGCCCGGGCGGCCCGCCACATCCGGTCCGGGGTGCGGACCAGGTTCATGTTGATCGATCGGGGCAGCTGGTAGGCGGGTACGTGGCGCAGGTCATACCCGCGCGGCGGGATGATCTCGTTCTCCAGGCCGCGTGGGCGTGCCGAGGCAGGTGATCCGCAGCGACGGGTCATGCCGGCGCAGGCAGTCGGCGAAGGCCAGCAGCGGGTAGATGTGCCCGCCGGTGCCGCCGCCGGCGAGCACCACCGATCGCACCGCGCGGCGTCGCGTCAGCCGCGGTCGCGCCGTAGTAAACCGTGCCGGCCATCGTCGTCTCCTCCTCGGGCACGTCGTCGGCCACCGACCGCTTGCCGGGCCGCTTGGCGGGGCCGGCGCGCCCGGTCGCCACGGACCGAGCGATCCGCCGGTGCCCGAGCGCGCCCGCGGCAGGTCGCCCGGCTTCGCGTGAGCCGCGCCGTCCTCCGCGTAGTACGCCTCCTCGCCACCCGACCGCGGCAGCGGTGGTAGTGGCGCCCAGAGTAGCCGCACCCACCGGTCCGGCGGACGGGCGTGTAGCGCCCGGGCCGCATCCGGCTCGGCACGGGCGAACGACGCCAGCACGCCGACCGCGCCCAGCACGACAACGAGGGCGCTTCCCCCATCCGAGATGAACGGCAGCGGCAGGCCGGTGATCGGCAGCAATCCGATCACGCCGCCGATGTTGATCGTGGCCTGGCCGACCAGCCAGGCGGTGATCGCCGGTCGGCGACGATCCGCCGGAACGGGTCGCCGATCCGGCGCGCGATGCGCAGCCCGGTGTAGGCCAGCACCGCCAGCAGGGCGAGCACGACGAAGCAGCCGACGACACCGAGTTCCTCGGCGATCACCGCGAAGATGAAATCGTTGTGGGCGTTGGGCAGCCGGCCCCACTTCAGGTGCCCCTGGCCCAGCCCGACGCCGAACCAGCCGCCGTTGGCGATCGCGTACCGGCCTTCCAGCGCCTGGTAGCACGGGTCGTTCAGGCACCTGGACCTGGCATCCGCTGAGCGGATGCAGGAAGCCGATCAGCCGCTCCTTCCGGTAGTCTGCTACGACAGGACCAGAGCGGAGTGATGCCGGCCAGCGCCGACCCCGGCCAGCGCGGCGAACACCCGCAGCTGCACCCCGGCGGCGAACATCAGACCGACGAACAGCATCAGCATGCAGATCATGGTGCCCAGGTCGTTGTAACCGACCAGGATGAAGAGCACCGACGGCGAGCGGGAACAGGGTGCGGACCAGGTCGCTGAACCGCTTCTGCCGCGGGCCCTGCCGGACCAGCACGCTCGCGCCCCACAGCGCCAGTGCCAGCTTCGCCAGCTCGGACGGCTGCAACTGCAGCGGACCGAGGTAGAGCCACAGGTTGTCCACGTGGAGCGGGCCCAACCGCGGCGCGGCGATCACGCCGATGCTGGCCAGCGCCGGAGACACCGTCCAGAACCGATCGAGCAACGCTACCGACGTTGCCATCAGCGGCACCGCCAGCGAACGGTAGGTCGCCACCGGCAGCCGCTGGGCGAACCAGAACGCGAGCAGCCCGATCAGGGCGTAAACGCCTTGTCGGCTCACCGAGGCGAACGCGTTGCCGCTGGCGGCGTAGGACTGGACGCTGGTCGCCGAGAAGACCATGACCAGCCCGATCACCAGCAGCAGGCCGGAGCTGGCGAGCAGCAGGTAGTAGGAGGCGAGCGGCCGGGCCAGCAATCCGCGCAGCGCCGGTGGGGTCCGGATATAGCGCCAGATCCAGGCGGCGTCGCCGGCGGCCGTTGGCCGGTCGGACCAGGGCCGGGCCCCGGACCTGGCCGCGCAGACTTCGCCGCCCCGCGGACTTCGTGCTGGCTCCGGCGCCGGCACGCGCCGATCGGGTTCCGGATCTGGCCCCGGCGGCCGGCCCGATGCGTCGCCGGTCACGGTCGGCCGGCCGGCCGATGGCCGCCGATGGGCTGTTCCGGATCAGCGTGGCTCACATCCGGCCGGCCCGGATCCGGTTGGCCAGCCCGGCAACCGCCGCGGCAAACGCGTCACCGCGCCTGGCGTAACTGGTGAACATGTCCTTGGAAGCGGCCGCTGGTGCCAGCAGAACCGTGTCGCCGGGGTGGGCGAGCGCCGCGGCCGCGCGTACCGCCTCTGCCATCGCCCCATCATCCGTGCTCGCGATATCGGCCACCGGCAATTGCGGCGCGTGTCGCGCCAGTGCCGCGGCGATTTCCGCACGATCGACGCCGATCAGGACCGCGCCCCGCATCCGGCCGGCGAAGCGAGCCACCAGCTCGTCCACGTCGACGCCTTTCAGCTGGCCTCCGGCCAGCCACACGATCGACTGGTACGCGTCGAGAGACGCCGCCGCCGCGTGCGGGTTGGTGGCCTTGCTGTCGTCGACGTACGTCACTCCCGCGACGGTCGCCACCGGTGCGTTGCGATGAGGTTCCGGCTGGTACGCCACCAGTCCCTCGCGGACGGCCTCGATCGGGACGCCATACGCGCGCGCCACCGCGGCGGCGGCCAGGGCGTTGGCGACGTTGTGCCGGCCCGCCGGGCGGATCCGATCCGCCTCGATCAGCCGGTGCGGCCCGCCGGGTGCCATGTGGTCGACCAGCCAGCCGTCGATGATGCCGAACTGCCCGGCCGCCGGCACTCCGAGGGTGAACGACAGCCGCCGGCCGGGTACACCGGACAAGGCCGCGAGCACCTGCGGGTCGTCGGCGTTGCCGATCGCCACGCCCGCCGGCCGGGCCGGTGCGCCGCCACCGGCCGCGGCGGCCCGCCAGACCACCGTCTTCGCCGCCGCGTACGCCTCGGCGGTTCCATGCCACTCCAGATGGTCGTCGGCGAGGTTCAGCCATACCGCGACCGGCGGCGCCATCGTCGACGACCAATGCAGCTGGAAGCTGGACAGTTCCACGGCGACCACGTCGTACCGGCCCGGGCCGACCACGTCGTCGGAGACCAGCGGCTCGCCGATGTTGCCGAGCGCGGCGGTCCGCAGCCCGGCCGCGGCCAGCATGCTCGCCAGCATCGTCACCGTGGTGGTCTTGCCGTTGGTGCCGGTGACAGCAAGCCACGCCGGCGCGTCCGCCGATCGCAACCGCCACGCGAGTTCCGGCTCGCTGTAGACGTCGTGGCCGGTGGCCAGGGCGTGCTTCACGAACGGCAAATGCGGCGCCACGCCAGGCGAGACCACCACGTCGTCGACGTCGTCGAGCAGCTCGACCGGAAGTGGATCGGCGATCACCACCCGCACGCCCTGATCGGCGAACGCGTCGGCGGTAGCGTTGCCGACGGCGTCGGCAACGACCACATCGAGGCCGCGCGCCCGCAGCGCCCGCACGCAGGCGGCGCCGGCGGCACCCGTACCGACCACCAGGTACCGGCCGCCACGGGAGGCGTCCACGGCTCGGTGGCTGCCTGATCGCCCCGCCGCGGGCGAGCCGTCGACCGCGCTCACGTCATGACACCGTACGCAGGAAGTCGCCGTAGAACAGGCCAAGCGCGATCGCGACGCCGATACCCGCGATGATCCAGAACCGGATGACGATGTTGACCTCGCTCCACCCGGCGAGTTCGAAGTGATGATGCAGCGGTGACATCCGGAACACCCGGCGCCGGGTGGTCTTGAACGAGATCACCTGGATGATCACCGACATCGTCTCGATGACGTAGAGCAGACCCATGATCGGGAGCAGCAACTCGGTACGGGTGGCCAGCGCCAACGCCGCCACCAGGCCGCCGATGGCCATCGAGCCGGTGTCGCCCATGAACACCCGGGCGGGCGACGCGTTCCACCACAGAAAGCCCAGCAAAGCGCCGGCGCAAGCGCCGGCGATCAGGGCCATCTCCAGCGGATCTCGTACCGGGTAGCAGTACTTGGCGGTGTAGCCGCTGCCGCCGGTGTCACCGCACCAATGACGGAACTGCCAGAACGCGATCATCATGTACCCGGCCATCACCATGGTCGACGCCCCGGTCGCCAGACCGTCCAGGCCGTCGGTCAGGTTCACGCCGTTCGTGGTGCCCATGACCAGCAGGATGAACAGGACAACCGCGCCGACCCGGCCGACGTCCAGCCACGAGATGTCCTTGACGAACGAGATCATGGTGCTGCCGACCGTCGTCGACGCGGAGGCGGGCGTGGCATCGGACGGGAAGAACAGCGCCACCGTGCCGAATACCCCGCCGACCAGAATCTGCAGCGCCAGCTTGCTGCGCGCCGAGACGCCGGCACTGTTCTTCTTGCGCACCTTCAGGAAGTCATCCCAGAACCCGATCGCTCCGGAGAACACGAACAGGCCGAGCAGCACCAGGCCGGTGATGGTCGGGCCAGGCGGGACGATGTAGTTGTGCGACAGCGTCTTGAGCATCAGATGGCCGGCGACGTAGGCGACCAGGGTGCCACCGATGAAGACCAGACCACCCATGGTCGGGGTACCGCGCTTCACCGAGTGACCGGCCGGGTTGATGTCCCGGATCGGCTGGCCCGCCTTGAGCCGGCGCAACGCGCCGATGGCCAGCGGAGTTCCCATGAGCGTGAACACGAACGCGACGCAGACGGCGACGATCACGGAGCCGATCGCGCTCATGGGGTGGTCTCCACCGCGACGGTGGCGGGAACATCACCGTTGCGCAGCGCGTCGGCGACATCCCAGGTTCGATACCGGGAACCCTTCACCAGGATCACATCGCCTTCGCGCAGTTCCGATCTGAGTATCTCGATCGCCTGGTCCTGGTCCGGTACCGCCACCGATCTCCCTTTCCATTCACGTACTGCCTGGGCACCCTGGTGAATCGGCGCCGCGGGCCCGCCGACCACGATCAGCCGGTCCACGCCGAGTTCAGCGGCCAGCGCCCCGACCTCAGCATGTCCCGCCCGTTCGTGCGCGCCGAGCTCGGCCAGGTAGCCGAGGACAGCGATGCGTCGCCGCCCGGCGCCGATCGCGACCAGCGCGCGCAGCGCCGCCGCGGTCGACGCCGGGTTGGCGTTGTACGAGTCGTCGATGACCGTGACACCGTCGGCGCGGTCGAAGACATCCATCCTTCGTGTAGAAAGCAGGCGCAGTTCGGCCAGCCCGGACGCCACCTCGGCCAGCGGCATGCCCGGCGGCCAGCGCGACCGCCGCCGCGATCACCGTGTTCGCGACCTGGTGACGGCCGCTCACCGCAAGTGTCACCGGCGCCTGGCCATCGCTGGTGACCAGCGTGTACGAGGCTCGGCCGCGCTCGTCGAGGCGTGACCCCCTCGGCCCGCACGTCGGCGTCGGCCGCCTCGCCGGCCAGCAGCACCCGCGCCGCGGTGCGCGCGGCCATCGCCCGCACCCGCGGGTCGTCGGCGTTGAGGACCGCCACGCCGTCGGTCGTCGAGCGCCTCGACCAGCTCGCCCTTGGCCGCCGCGATGGCCTCCACGGATCCGAACTCACCGATGTGCGCCACCCCGACGTTGAGCACCGCCGCGATCCGGGGCGGCGCGATGCCGGTCAGGTAGGTGATATGACCGGCACCCCGGGCACCCAACTCCAGAACCAGCCAGCGGGTGTCGGTGGCGGCCTTCAATACCGTGTACGGGTGGCCGAGTTCGTTGTTGAACGATCCGGCCGGTGCCACCGTCCGACCGACCTCCCGCTAGCAACTGCGCGATGAAGTCCTTGGTGGTCGTCTTGCCGGAGGAGCCGGTCAGCCCGATGATCGTGGTGTCCGGCAGCCGGTCGACCACATAGCGAGCCAGGGCTTGGCCATCGCGGCCAGCGGATCGTCGACCACGATCATCGGCACGCCGTCGACCGCCCGCCGGCCGAGCACGGCGACCGCACCGGCCGCGCATCGCCGTCGGCGGCGAAGTCATGCCCGTCGACGTTCACACCGTGAACGCGACGAACAAGCCGCCCGGGCGTCACCTTGCGTGAGTCGAACTCGACCGTGCCGGTAACCCGTAGCGTCCGGGTCCGCGTCGCGTCAGCGAGCCGCCGCACGGCCTCCGCGACCACCTCGGCCAGGACATCAGGTCGATCATGCCGCGATCGCTCCGGCGGAAATCGTTCGGTCAGCGCGGCGGCCAGCTCGACCCGGTCGTCGAACGGGTGCATCTCACCGTTGATCTCCTGGCCGCGCTCGTGGCCCTTGCCGAGCAACGCGATCACGTCGCCCGGCGTCGGCTCGCCGGACCGCCTCGGTGATGGCGGCGCGGCGCCCGTCGACCTCGACGATCTCGGTGCTGGCCGAGCCCGGCCTCGACGGCGCCGCGCAGCACCTCGGCGCGGATCACCGCCGGGTCCTCGGTGCGCGGATTGTCGTCGGTCACGATCAGCAGGTCGCAGCCCCGCGCCGCGGCGGCCCCATCAGCGCCCGCTTGCCCCGGTCGCGGTCCCCGCCGGCTCCGAGCACGCAGATCAGCCGATGCGGGCCGGCGCAGTTCGCGCAGCGCGGCCAGCGCCGCCACTATCGCGTCGGGCTTGTGTGCGTAGTCGACCACGCCGGTGACCGGCCCGGCGGCGGTCGACCCGCTCCAGCCGCCCGGGCACGCCGAGTGCACGCCGCCACGCCGTTCGCGGCGACCTGCGCGTCGACGCCGACGGCGTACCAGGCTCGCGATGCGCCAGCAGGGCGTTGGCCACGTTGTGCCGACCGGGCAGCGCCACGCCGGCCTTGGCGACGAGACCGTCCGGCCCGTACGCGGTGAACCGCTGGGCGTAGCCGTCGTCGGTGATGTCGGCGGCCCGCCACGTCGCCGGCGCGTCCCCGGCGGCCGAGTAGGTCAGCGTCGCCGGCTTGTACAGCGGGCGCAGCGCCGGGTCGTCGTGGTTGAGCACCTCGACGTCGCACCGGCCGTCGAACAGCAGGGCCTTGGCCGCGAAGTAGTCCTCGGCGTCGCGATGGAAGTCCAGGTGATCGGTGCCGAAATTGGTGTACCCGCCGACGTGCGAAGCGCACCCCGCCGACCCGGGCCAGCGCCAGCGCGTGGCTGGACACCTCCATAACCACCGCGGTGACGCCGCGCTCGCCGCGACCGCGAAGATCGCGTGCAGGTCGCTGGCCTCCGGGGTGGTCCGCACGCTGTCGATCACCAGGTCGCCCATGCGCGTCTCGACCGTGCCGATCAGAGCCGGTGACGTGGCCCGGCGGCGCGCAGGCCGGACTCGATCAGGTATGCCGTCGAGGTCTTGCCGGCGGTGCCGGTGATGCCGATGATCCGCATCCGCCGGGCCGGCTGGCCGTACACGGCGGCGGCGAGGTCGCCCAGCAGCGCGCGCGGGTCGCCGACCACCAAAGTGGCAGGTCGACGGCGTCATCCGCACCGGCGGCGGCCTCGGCCCGGATCAGCGCGGCTCCGGCCGGATCGGTCAGCACGGCGCCGCGGCCCCGCACGTGCGGCCGCCGGCGGCGAACCGGGCACCGTGGGAGCGGGCCCCGGGCAGCGCGGCGAACAGATCGCCCGGCCGGACCGCGTCGCTGAGTTGGTCACGCCGGTCACCACCACGCCGTCGTCTCGGCGCTGATCGAGACCCCGGCCAGCGCCGCCAACCCGCGAGCGCATGCGCAACGCGGCACCGCCGGGCGTGGATAACTGGATTGACCGGGCACGCCGGTAGACCCTACCCGTACCAGCCCACACTGGGACAGCGACCAGCCCGCCCGCACCCGCCACCGTTACCAGACCTTGTGCGCGCCGGCACCCATTGCTCCGAAACGTCCAAGATCGAACGCAATGACCGTCGGCGAAGCGTTCGCCGGACGATTCGAGCCGCCTTGATTCGCGCCTTGATTCGCGCCTTTATTCGCGCCGCCTTGATTCGAGTGGCCATCCGCGGGAGATCGCCTCAGCCGGCCGTGAACGAGAACGTGGGCGGCTTGCTCCCGGTCGGTGGCACCTGGAAATGCTGGAGCGTGAAGGTCATCATGTCGCGGAAGGTCGGACCGGCCACCGCGCCACCGGATCCGGCCGGCACGTGAGCGAACACCCCGATGACGTACTGAGGGTTGTCGGCCGGTGCGATACCGACGAATGAGACGGCCGCGCCGGACTCGTACTTGCCGTTGACCACCTGCAGACCGGTGCCGGTCTTGCCGGCGACCCGGTAGCCGGTGATGGCAGCGCCGCGCCCGGTACCCTCCGGCGAGGTCACTGCCTCGAACATGGTGCGCAGCGCCTTCGCGTTCGACGGGCTGATCACGAAGTGCGACCGGGACGGTGGTGTCGGCTTGATCTTGCCGTCCGGCTTGATCTCTGCCTTGATCAGCTTCGGCGCGACGTACACGCCGTTGTTGGCGAGCATCTGGTACGCGGCGACCATCTGCAGCGGGGTGACCGATATACCCATACCGATCGGGATCGAGCCGTAGCTGGACCCGCTCCACCGGGACGGCGGCTGGATCAGGCCGGCCGACTCGCCGGGCAGGCCCTCGCCGGTCGGCTGGCCGAAACCCATCTTCTTCTGATACTCGTACAGCTTGTCAGCACCCAGTTCGCCGGCCACCGTGATGGTCCCGACGTTCGACGAGTACCCCAGGATGCCCGGGATGGTGATCTTCGTGCCCGGCGGCAGCTTGTGAGTGTCCTGGAACGTGGTGTCGCCCTTCTTGATGGTCGGGTTGATCTTCACCGTCGAGTCCGGGGTGATGACGCCCTCCTGCAGCGCGGCGCTGAACACGATCAGCTTGGCGACCGAGCCAGGGTCTACGGTCATCTGGGTGTTGGCGTCGATGCGGGATGAGGGTGGCGACTGCTGCCACTGCTGCGCGTCGAACGTCGGGTAGCTGGCCTGTGCCATGATCTCGCCGGTACCGACTTTCATCACCACCGCCGAGCCCCAGTCGGCGTGCTTGGCGGTCATGTGGTCGTACAGCATCTGCTGGACCTCGTACTGCAGGTCACGATCGATGGTCAGCTGCAGCGAGGTGCCCGGCCTGGCCGGTTTGGTCTCGTCGTAGCCACCCGGCAACTGGGTGAGCAACGGGCCGTTGCCGACCTCGAACGTGTGGCTACCGTCCACCCCGGAGAGAACCTTGTCGTACGCCGCCTCCAGGCCGCCCAGGCCGTGCATGTCGGATCCGGTGAAACCGATCAGGTTGGCGGCGAGCGCGCCGCCGGGGTCATCGCGCTTCTGGTCCGGCGAGATCTGGATCCCCGCCAGGTCGAGAGCCATCACCTGCTTGGCGGTGGTGGCGTCGACGCCTCGGGCCAGGTACTCGAACTCATCCGGCTGACCGTTGTCGCGAACCTTCTTCGACAGCAGCGGCAGCAGGGCCGACACCGGGATGCCGAGCGGTGCCCGCAGCTTGGTGGCGGTCGCGACCGGGTCCTTGACCTGCGTCGGATCGGCGTAGACGTAGAAGGCGTCGATGCTCTGCGCCAGTACATTGCCGTCCCGGTCCACGATCGAGCCGCGCGGAGCGCTGATATAGGTCGTATGCAGCCGGTCCTTGAGGCCCTGCGCGGCGTAGGCACGGCCGTCGGTGAGCTGCAACTGAACCAGCCGGGCACCCAGGACCAGGAAGATCAGCAGCAGGAACGCGGTACCCGCGCGCAGGCGCTTGCCCGGCGAGAACCGCCGCAGTGGCGCGGCGGCACGGCCCCGCGAGGGCCGGCGCCCGTGTGCCCGGGCTCCGGCACCCGTGCGGGCCGTGCCGGACTTGCCGGGACCGGACTTCGATGTGCCGGACTTCGATGTGCCGGACTTGGGTGTACCGGCCTTGGGCGTACCGGCCTTGGATGTACGGGACCTCGCGGCCACTGGCCGTCCCGAGCCGTCCCTGCCGGATCCGGACCCGGCACCGGCCGGTTCGGCGCTCGTCGACGGCTCGGCCGGCCCACCCGCAACGAGTCGCAGGGCGGGCCGGTCCGAGTCGGACGAGCGGATCGGACCGGTCTCCCGTACGGTCCGACCTCGCGGCGAGTAAGCCCGTGCTTCCGAGATCCCGCCACGGCCGGTGCCACCGGCCCCGGTGCGCCGGGGCCCGCGAGGCGCGATCTCCGGATTCTCCTGGCCACGACAAGGCGACCGGCGGCTGCCCTGGCCCTCGGCCGGGCCCAGGCCGTAACCGGACTGCCGGTCGTTCTCGCGGTCCCGGTCACCGGCCATGCGCCGACCTGCCTATCCCTCGAAGCCGCCGTGTGTGAGTCAGTGGTGTTTCACGTCAGTTGCCGTTCATCACGTCGTCGATGCACTGGGCTGTGCTCTCGTCCGAGGATGTGGCCTGGTGGGTCACGCTGGGCGTGCGGGACGCCGGCTGCGGTACGCCCACCAGCTGACCGTTCGGCATCTTGATGTAGGCCAGGGCACCGGCCGGAACCAGGCCGAGACACTTGGCCGCGGCCACCAGGCTGCCCGGCGCCTGCTGGTGGGCGAGCTGCTCCTTGAGCCCTTGCTCCTGCTGGTCCAGACCGGCCTGCCGGCTCTGCAGGTTGTTGAGCCGGAATTGATTGGCGTTGATCATGGTGTTGAGCACCAGAATGCCCACCACGCCAGCGACGACGATGCCGAGCAGCATTGCGACGAACGGCGCGCGGGCAACCGACACCGGCAGTGGCGGCGCCACCCGCAGCTTGCGGCGATTGGCCGCCGAAGCGGCATCCGCCTCCCTTTCGGCCGCCCGGCGGCCGGCCGCCTCGTCGGCGGCACGGCGCTGTTCGGCGGTGCGAGTCCGGACCGGCTCGGTGAGGTAGTCATCGAGCGCGTCCCCATCGGACGGTGTGGTCTCCGGCAACGACTCCGCGCTCGGGTACAGCGGCGACAGCGCCGCGGTGCCCTCCACCGGGAATGCGGTGTCGGCCCGGCGGCCGGTGGCCGGCCGGGATGCGATTCCGGCCCGCGCCGGACGTGCATGTGGCTTCATCCGCATTCCCCCTATTCGTCCACGCGGTTCCCGGCCCCGCCAGCCGGTACTCCGCTCGCGGCGGCGCGCTGGCGCGCCGCCATCGGTGTCACCCTGATCCGCTCCGTCTGATCCGTTCCGCCGCGCGCAGCCGTACCGATGCCGCGCGCGGATTCGCCGCCAGCTCCGCCTCGCCGGGCGGCTCGGCTCCTCGCGTGAGCATTCGGAACTCCGGCTCGCTGCCGGGCAGTACGACCGGCAGGTCGACAGGCCCGGTGGCCCGGGTGCGCGGTGCCATCGCTTGCTTGGTGATCCGGTCCTCCAATGACTGGTAGGACATGACCACCAGGCGCCCCCCGATGGCGAGCGCGTCGAGCGCCGCCGGGATCGCCGACTCCAGCGCTGCCAGCTCGCCGTTGACTTCGATCCGCAATGCTTGAAACGTCCGCTTAGCCGGATTTCCACCGGTTCGCCGAGCCGGTGCCGGGATCGCGTCCCGGATCAGCTCGACGAGCCGGGCGGTACTGGTCAAGCGCTGCCGGGCTCGCTCCCGCACGATCGCCGAGGCAATCCGGGACGCGAACTTCTCCTCGCCGTAGCGCCGGATGACGCCGGCCAGTTCCGCGACCGGATATTCGTTGACCACCTGCTCGGCGGTGATCCCGCGGGTTTGATCCATGCGCATGTCCAGCGGCGCGTCCTGCGCGTAGGCGAACCCGCGGTCGGCCGCGTCCAGTTGCAGCGACGAGACTCCCAGGTCGAACAATGCCGAGTCGATCTGGGTGAACCCCTGCTGCCGTACCACTTCTGGCAGTTCGTCGTAGACCGCGTGCACCAGGCGCACCCGGTCGCCGAACCGCCGCAACCGCGCCGCCGATCGCGCCAGGGCCTCGGTATCCCGATCGAGGCCGATGAGCACGGCGTCCGGATGCGCGGCCAGTACGGCCTCGGCATGCCCGCCGAGGCCGACAGTCGCGTCCACATGCACCCGTGGACTCGCGCCAGGCCGGCTCAGGGCCGGGCTGATGAGTTCCAGGCAACGCTGCAGCAGCACCGGCACATGCGCACCACGCGCCGTCACCGGCTGCTCGCCGCCCACCGGCGGCGTGTGCTCCGCCACCGCGACCCCCATCACCGTCAACCCCTATGTACGTCGCTGTCCTATGTGCTGCTGTCCGTTCCGTCGTCCGTACCGTCAGATCCCCATCCGCTCCTGTTCCCTGGCGCTGGGGAAGGAGTGCCAGGACCCAAGGCGGACGGAGATCTGGCGGTACGGCTAAAAGCCCCCTGGAAGGACACCTTCCTCGATTCCGGCGAACTCGTCTTCACTTTCGGAAAGGTAGGCATTCCAGGATTGAGCGTCCCAAATCTCTACACGCGTGCTGGCGCCGATGACAACCAGGTCGCGCTCCAGTCCGGCGTAATCACGAAGGTGACCCGGAATGGTGACCCGGCCCTGCTTGTCCGGCACTTCGTCGTGAGCGCTGGCGAAGAACACCCGGCTGTAAGCACGAGCCGCCTTGTGCGTCATCGGCTGTTCCCGCAGTTGTCCGGCGATCCGCTTGAACTCCTCGGTGGGGAACACGTAGAGGCAGCGCTCCTGTCCCTTCGTGATCACCACACCTCCAGCCAGATCGTCGCGGAATTTGGCCGGCAAGATCAGCCGGCCCTTGTCATCCAGGCGCGGCGTATGGGTTCCCAGAAACACGAGAGCCCACCTCCCACGCCGAACCCCCCGACGCCGACCGCGACTGCCGCATCCCCGATGCCAACGGCGACTGATGCCGGTGAACCGGTCTAACCCCACCAGTGCGCCCCACTCTACTCCACTTCCCTCCACCGTCAACGAAATTCGGCATACGGCACGGCAAGCGCCAGGCGTGTTTTCACAGCTCACAACGGGTGAAGCGGGGTGGAACGGATGGGCGCGCCGGCGGGTCGGATGGGCGACAGTCGGGTTCACCATTCCGACATTCGAGGCAAAATCGCCGACGTATTGCCCGCAAATGGGCGGGTTTCCTGAGCGGTGGAGTGAGGTGGAGGGGCCTGCGGATATGCCAATGAGTGATCGAGCCGTCACGGTGAGCCGCGATCCGGTGGCAAGCCCGCCCCGCGTGGCATAGGAACCCGCGCAACCGAGCGCCCCGGGACGGGAGTGATCTCGACGAGCGAGTTGATCGCAAGGGCATGAGCGATCACAAGACCTGAGCGATCACAAGACATTGGTGAACGCCTATTGTGATCTCCGCAACATCAAGTTACCGTTCGGTAACCCCAAGATACCCGTCGGTAACTTCTCCCCCAGTGAGGCACTCATGCCCAAGCGCAAAGGACTGATGCTCGTACCAGCACTGATTCTCGGCCTCGTCGCGACCGCGATCATCGCGACTCCGGCACAGGCCGAGACCACCGGATTCCGCTTCGTTGACATCCCGGCGTCCGACGGAACCATCCTCAAAGCCAACGTCATCGAACCGATGTCGGCGGGCCCGCACCCAGCCGTCATATTCGTCTCCAGCTGGGGCCTGAACGACGCCGAATACCTGGCACAGGCCAGCGAATTCGCCGACGACGGTTACACGGTCGTGTCCTACACCCCGCGCGGCTGGTGGGGCTCCGGCGGTCAGATCGACACCGCCGGACCCAAAGACATCGCGGACGTGTCCAGCGTGATCGACTGGACCATCGCCAACACCTCGGCCGATCCGGAGCACATCGGTGCCGCGGGCGTCTCCTACGGCGCCGGCATCAGCCTGATCGCGTCCGCCTTCGACGCCCGTATCAAGGCGGTGGGCGCGTTGAGCGGCTGGACCGACCTGGTCGATTCGCTCTACGGCGGCGACACCCGCCACGCGCAGTCGGTGGCCCTGTTGCAGGTCGCCGCCGACTTGCTCGGCACCCCGAGCGCCGAGCTGACCACGGTGCTCAACGACTTCTGGAACGACCGGGACACCGACGTGGTCAAGGCGTTCGGGCGGATGCGATCAGCGCAGACGTACCAAGCTCAGATCAACGCGAACCACCCGGCCATCCTGATGGCCAACGCCTTCGGTGACAGCCTGTTCGAGCCGGACCAGCTGATCGCCTTCTACAACGGCTTGACCGGGCGCAAGCGCCTGGAACTGGCTCCCGGCGACCACGCCGTGGTCGAGGCGACCGGACTGGTCGGCCTGGACAACCACGTGTGGACCAGCCTGCACGGCTGGTTCGATCAGTACCTGGCCGGCGCGCCGGCTACGGTGGCCAACGGTGTCGTCCTGCGGCCGCTGACCGGTGGCACCGAGACGTACCCGGATTGGGCCCACGTCACGTCGACGACGACCCGGTACGGTCTGGGCGGCAAGGACTGGTGGAGCGCCACCGGGCCGCTGTCGACCGGCAGCCCCACCGGCTGGTCGAGCACCATCTACACCGGATTCGACACGAGCGCCTCGGGCGGCGTGGCGTTGCTGACCAACGCATGGGGCGCGCTCACCGGTGACCGCCCCACGATCTGGATGCCGGGCGTGAACCGCACCTACGGCGCGGTCTGGGTGACCGGCTGGTACGGCTCGGACAAGGCGATCCGGGGCATCCCCGAGGCGCACCTGACCATCAAGCCGTCACGGTCGCAGGGCACCGTGGTGGCGTACCTGTACGACCTGGATCAGCTGGGCTACGCGGACCTGATCACGTTCCAGCCGGCCACCTGGACCGGACGCTCTACCACTACCGCGACCAGCGTGGATATCAAGTTCCCGGCGACCGCGTACACGATCGGCCGCGGGCATGCGCTGGCCCTGGTGATCGACACGCAGGATGGTCTGTTCCTGGACGAGAACCCGTTCGGGGCCGGCATCACGTTCTCGGCGACGTCGTACCTCGACGTTCCATTCCACTAGCCGGCCCGGCCGGTGGTCGCCCCACTAGCCGGCGGCCCCGGCCGGTCGCCGTAGCGACGTCAACGGCCGCGGGAGGGTCCCGACAGCGCTGTCCGGGCCTTCCCGCACCGGCCTCAGGTCTGCGCTCACCGTCATCACCGGGCCGTCCACCAGCCGGCGTAGTGGCAGTTCCAGCCGTCCGACGGTCCGGATCAAGGCCTCATCGGCGGCGTACCCGTGCACGTGCACCGCGACGATCCCAGCGGGCCGTTGCTCGGCCATCTCGACCAGCCGGCGCAGCAGCGAGCCGCCAACGCCCCGGCCGCGCCACGCCGGATCCACCAGGAGCGCGACGGCCGCCTCGGTGCCGTCGGCGGGTCCACCAGGTGCTGTGCATCCGTGCGGCGGAGCCAGGGGTCACGCCCACGGCCACGCACGACCGCGGCCAGCAGGTCCTCCTCGGTCAGGTCGTCCGGCGCGTCCACGAGGAAGTCGTCGACCGCGCCCGCCTCGGTGCCGTGTACCTGGACCGACAGGATATTCACCGAGCGCAGGGCCAGGCTGGCGGTGAGGACGGAGAGGAATCCCGGTCGATCATCAACGGTGGCCCGGACAAGCCAGAGTGTCATCGAATCCCCTCGCCACGGTCGTTCGCTGCGGATGGTCGGAGCCGGATCCTGGCTTCGTCAGGCCCGGCGCCATGATCAGCCGTTAGTATCGGATTTCAGGGCTGTCCTGGCTAGTTATGCACATTTAGTTAGATAGGCGTAAATAGCTCAAAAACGGCCCCCAATGAGCTGCTGATTTGCTCAACTATTGGTCTGACCGGTGGTCAGATCTCGGTCCAGCATGCGTGGGACTGGTTGTCGGATATGGTCTTATTGTCGGATATCGCGGTGCTGTTGAAGTCGACGCGCGGCGGGGGTGTGCAACCGTGCCATCGATGCCCCTTTTGAGCATTGTTCTACCCGTCCATGGAGTCGCCGGCTACCTGCGTGAGTGCATGGACTCGATTCTGACCCAGTCGTTCGGCGACTTCGAGGTCGTCGCCATCGACGACCACTCTCCGGACAACTGCGGAGCGATCCTCGACGAGTACGCCGCCCGCGATCCCCGCGTCCGGGTGCTGCACCTGACCAGCAACGCCGGCCTCGGCCCGGCCCGGAACCTCGGCCTTGACGACGCGACCGGCCGGTACGTCTGGTTCGTCGACAGCGACGATCTGATCCCGCCAGGCGCGTTCAAGGCGATCGCCGCAAAGATTGACGAGACCGACGCCGAGGTGATCCTGATCGATCATGCCCGCCTGTTCACGTCGGGCACGGCCAGGCGCAGCAGCCTACAGCGGAAGTTCCGCCCATTGCCGGAGCGGGCCGAACCATTCGCCGCCGCCGAATGGCCATTCGTGCTCCGGCCGCTGCACACCGCGTGGAGCCGCATCATCAAGCGCGACTTCCTGGTGCGGTCCGGCCTGCGGTTCGAGGCCGGCTGGTACGAGGACGTGTCGCTGATCTTCCCGGTGACCGCCGCCGCCGAGCGGATCGCGGTGCTGTACCGGGTGTGCTACCAATACCGGCAGCGCCGGCAAGGATCGATCACTCAGAGCCACGGCGACAACCGGCACTTCGACATCTTCGCCCACTACCGGAAGGTGTTCGCCGAGTTCGACCGGCTCGGCATCGACGACGCCCGGCTGCGCAAGGTGATGTTCGACCGGATGCAATGGCACTACCGGTGGGTGCTGAACGAGTCCAAGCGGGTGCCCCGGGACCGGCGGCGCCAGTTCTTCGAGCAGATGAGCGCCGACTGGCGCCGGTACCGGCCGCTGATGCATCAGGTCCCGAGCGGCTTGGAAGGCTGGCGGCAGCGGTTCACCGGCGACGATCGATGGGCGGCGTACAAGGTGGCACGCGTCGGCCGCAAATCCATGCGCACCGCGGCGGTCTGGGGACGCGGGCGGATCCGGTCGCTGCGCGTCTCGGCCCGAGGCAATGCCCGCCGCGTTCGCCAAGTCGGGCTACGTGGATACTACGCGCTCCAGCGGAGGCGGCCTCTGGAGCCGAACCTGGCGGCCTTCGCGTCGTACTGGTACCGGGGGGTTCGCTGCAACCCGGCGGCGATCTACCGGAAGATGCGGGAGCTGGCACCGGAGATCCAGGGCGTGTGGATCGTCAAGCGCAACCGGGTGAGTGAGTTGCCGCCCGGTACGCCATACGTGGTCGAGGGCACTCCGGCCTACTACTGGTTGCTGGCCCGGGCCCGGTACCTGGTGAACAACGTCAATTTCCCGGACCTGTACGTCAAGCGACCGGGATCGGTGTATCTGCAGACCCACCATGGCACCCCGCTCAAGGTCATGGGGATGGACCACTACAAGTACCCGGTGGGAGCCGCCGGAACCGACCTGCCGGCGCTGCTCAGACGATCTGACAACTGGGATCTCAGCATTTCGACGTCGCCGTTCAACACCGAGGTGTGGCAACGCGAGTACCCGTGCGACTACGACACCATCGAGGTGGGTTACCCGCGCAACGACCGCCTGGTCGATCCGGATCCGTTGGAGATCGCCCGGATCCGGGCCGAACTCGGGCTCGCCGACGACGAGACCGTGGTGCTCTACGCGCCGACTCATCGGGAGTACACCGGCGGGTACCAGCCGATGCTGGACCTGGAGGAGTTCGCCGATCGGCTCGGGCCGGGCTTCCGGGTCCTCGCGCGGGCGCACTACTACTACGAGAAGAGCCCGGTTGACCTGGCCGGCGACGACGAGTCGATCATCGATGTGTCCGACTATCCCGAAGTCGAGGACCTGTACCTGGCCGCCGATGTGCTGATCACCGATTACTCGTCGATGATGTTCGACTACGCCTATCTGGACCGGCCTATCGTGATCTTCGCACCGGACTGGGACACCTACCGGCGTACTCGTGGGGTCACGTTCGACTTGATGGAGCAGCCCCCGGGCGTAGTCGCCACCACCCTGCCCGGGCTTGTCGATACGTTCCGCGACGGCTCCTACGACGACGACGTGGCCCGCAAGGCCCGGGCCGCCTTCCGTGACCGGTTCTGCCCGCACATGGACGGCCGCTCCGCGGAGAAGGTGGTCCGCCGGGTGTTCCTGGACGGCCCGGGCCGGTAGGCCGCGCACCCAGGCCGAACACCTGGGCCCAACACCTAGGCCGAACACCTGGGCCTAGCACCTAGGCCGAGCGCCTAGGCCGAACACCTGGGCCTAGCACCTAGGCCGAGTCGCGCTCGACCAGATGGGTACCAAGGATGACGTACTGCTCGCCGCTGTCATCGCCGCGAATCCGGTCGTACAGCAGCCGAGCCATGGCCCGGCCCATCTCCTCCACCGGCTGATGCACGGTGGTCAGGCTGGGTACCGCCTGCCGGGCCATCGGTGAGTCGTCGAACCCGACCAGCGCCACGTCGTCGGGCACCGAGCGGCCGGAGGCCCGCAGACTCCCGCAAGGCGCCCAGCGCCATCGGATCCGAGGCCGCGAACACCGCGTCCACATCCGGATGGGCCCGCAGCAGGGTACGCATCGCGAGCGCGCCGCTGTCCTCGCTGAAGTCCCCGTAACCGATCAGACTCGGATCGGCGCTCTGGCCGGCCGCCTCCATGGCCGCGCGGTAACCGTCGAGGCGCGCCACGCCCACGCCCATGTCCATCGGGCCGGCGATCGTCGCCACCCGTCGCCGGCCGATCTTGAGCAGGTGTTCGGTTGCCTGCTGCGCACCTCCGGAGTTGTCCACATCGACCAGGCTGACATCGCCGATCGGCCCGGCCAGCATTCGCGCCGGACGGCCACCGAAGACCACCGGAAGCCCGCGGTCGGCGAGCAGTGCCGGCAGCGGGTCGTCGTCGTGCAACGACAGCAGCAGGACTCCGTCGACGTGCTGCCGGGTCAGGTGGGCGTGCACCCGCTCGCGTTCGGCCCGGGATTGTGCCATCGCCAGCCACAGTTGCAGCGGCGTCTCCAGCAGAGTCGAACTGATGCCCCGGATGATGCCGGCGAAGAACGGCTCGCCGAAGATCCGGTCCTCCGATTCGGAGACGACCAGCGCCACCGAATCGGTTCGTCGCGTGACCAGGGCCCGGGCCGCGCGGTTGGGCACGTAGCCCAACTCGGCGATGGCTCGCTCCACCGCGGCGCGGGCGGCCGGGCTGACCTGTGGCGAACCGTTGACCACCCGGGACACGGTGCCGCGACCGACGCCGGCATGCGCGGCCACCTCGTCCAGCGTGGGCCGGCCCGCGGAACGTGGGCGCTGGCTCGAGGTCGCTCCGGTCACGGTCGTCCTTAGGTCGGGATCCTGAGCGCGTCGCTGTGCTCGGCGGATCGGGATGCTCGGGGATGCTCAGTGCGGGCACCACGGATCGGTTCGCCGACCGGGCACCCGGCGTCAACGGCTACTCTAACCGGCGCGGCCGGGCGGCCGATCGTCCGGAGGGATCAACCCATTGCGGGCGATCACCCCGGCGTACCAGGCCGCGCTCGACTTGAGGATCCGGCGCTGGGTCGGGTAGTCGACGTAGATCATGCCGAACCGCTTGCCGTAGCCCCACGCCCACTCGAAGTTGTCCATCAGGGACCACGCGAAGTAACCGCGCAGCGGCACACCGGACTGGATCGCCTGCTCGCACGCCCGCAAGTGGACGTCGACGAAGCTGATCCGGCCGGGATCGTCGACGGCACCGTCCGGGCCGACCTGATCGTCGCAGGCCGCGCCGTTCTCGGTCACGTACAGCGGCAGGTCGGTGTACTCCCGGTGCACGCGGCCGAGCACCTCGGCCAGCCCGTCCGGATCGATCTCCCAGTTCATCTGCGGTGACCGGAAGGCCGCGCGATTCGAACCGGACATCCTCGCTGCCCGGCCACGGCGAGGCCGGTGCCGGGACCGGTCCGCCGCCGGTCCGGGCCGGCTCCGGTGCGGCGACCACGTGGCGGGTGTAGTAATTGACGCCCAGGAAGTCCAGCGGCGCGGCAATGACCGCGGCATCGCCGTCCTTGACGAACCGCAGGTCATCGATCCCGCTCAGGTCGGCGACCACGTCGGCCGGGTAGGCGGACCGGAACAGCGGGTCCAGGAACCACCGGTTCATCAGGCCGTCGATACGGCGCGCCGCGTCGGCGTCCGCCCGCGAAGGGCCTGCCGGCGTCACCGGGTAGAGGTTGACCGTGATGCCGAACTGCTGGCGCCCTCGCCGGTTCGCGCGCATCGCCTGGACCGCCAAGCCGTGCCCGAGCAGCAGGTGGTGCGAAGCGGCGAGGGCCGCGTTGCGGTCGGTACGCCCGGGTGCGTGGTGGCCGTCGCCGTACCCGAGGAAGGCCGAGCACCAGGGCTCGTTCAGTGTGGTCCAGTAGTCCACCCGGTCGCCGAGTGCGCGGTGCACCAGGTCGGCGAACTCGGCAAACCGGTACGCCGTGTCGCGGTCCGGCCAGCCACCTCGGTCTTCCAGGTCCTGGGGCAGGTCCCAGTGGTACAGGGTGAGCCACGGCTCGATGCCATGCCCGTCGAGTTCGTCGGTCAGCCGGCGGTAGAAGTCCAGCGCGGCCTGATTCAGCGGCCCCCGCCCGCTCGGTTGAAGGCGGGGCCACGCCACCGAGAACCGGTAGGCCCGCAGGCCGAGCCGGGCCATCAACGCCACGTCCTCGGACATCCGGTGGTAGTGATCGCACGCCACGTCGCCGGTGTCGCCGTTGCTCACCTTCCCCGGCGTGTGGCTGAAGGTGTCCCAGATCGAGGGCGTACGACCGCCTTCGGCGACCGCGCCCTCGATCTGGTAAGCGGCCGTCGCCGCACCCCACCGGAAGCCCGCGGGAAACGTGATCGGCGCCGACTGCGCGCCGGACGCTAGCGGGGTCGGAAAGTTGGTGGTCACGCGGCACCCTCCGTGATGCCGGTGGCGGGCCGGCGGCGGTGATAACGAGCGGTTTGACGGCGAACGGCTTGATGGGGCAACGACGCTGATGGGCTGGCCGGTCCGCTCATCCCTTGACGGCGCCCTGCATGATGCCGCCGACGATCTGACGTCCGAGCAGGATGAATACGGCCAGTACGGGCAGCGTGCCGAGCAGCGTACCAGCCAGGATCACCGACATGTCCGGCACGTAGCCGGCATTCAGGTTGTCGATGGCCACCTGGACCGTGGGGTTGTCGGAGTTGAGCACGATCAGTGGCCAGAACAGGTCGTTCCAGGTGGCCATGAACGTGAGCATGCCGAGCACGGCCATCGCCGGACGGGCCAGCGGCACCACCACCGACCAGAAGATCCGCAACAGCGACGCACCGTCGATGCGCGCCGCCTCGATGAGTTCATCCGGCACCGCCCGCAGCAGGTACTGCCGGAGGAAGAAGACGCCGAACGCTGTCACCAGCGTGGGCAGGATGACGGCCGGAAGCCGGCCGATCAGGTGCAGCCTGTTCATCAGCATGTAGAGCGGGACGATCCCGATCTGCATCGGCACCATGGTGGTTCCGATCGTGATGAACAGCAGCACGTTGCGGCCCCGGAAGCGCAGCTTCGCGAAGGCGAACCCGGCGAGCGTGCCGAACGCGACCGTGCCGAGCGCGACGCAGCCGGACACGATCGTTGAATTGAGCAGCGCCGTACCCATCCTCACGTTGGTCAGCGCGGCGTGGAAGTTCCTCATCAGGTTCGGGCCGGGGATCAGGTTCGGCGGAACCCTGTTGATTTCGGTGTTCGAGGTCGACGCCGCCACGATCGTCCAGAAGAACGGGAACACCGAAAGCAGGAAGACCAGCGTCAGGATCGAGTACGTGATCCAGCCGGCGGTGAGGTGGCCGCCGGCCCGCCCGGCCCGGGAGCGGTGGCGGCGCCGTAACGGCGCCGGAATGGCAGCGGTCGTCATGGCGTCACTCCGTATCCCTCATGCGACGCGCGATCAGCGTGTTGATGATCACGAAGATTATGATGATCAGGAACATCAGCCATGCCACGGCGGCGGCCCGGCCCAGATGACCGTTGTTGAAACCGCGCTCGTAGAAGTACATGGCCAGGGTCTGGTACTGCCGGTCGGCACCACCGGTCACGGCGTTGGTGCCCCCGCTGGAGAACAGCAACGGCTCACCGAACAATTGGATGGAACCGATCGTGGACACGATGATCGTGAAGATGATCGTGGGCCGTAGCGACGGGATGGTGATCTCCCGGAATTGGCGCCACTTGCCGGCTCCATCGACGGTCGCCGCCTCGTACAGGTCGCTCGGGATGGCCTGCATCGCGGCCAGGTAGATTAGCGCGTTGTAGCCGGTCCAGCGCCAGATGACGATGGTCGAGATGGCGATCTGCGCCGGCCACTTCGAGTTGGTGAAGTCGATATTGTGAATGCCGAACACGGTGTGCAGCACGTAGTTGACGGTGCCGACATCCCGGTTGAACAGTTGCGCGAACACCACCGTAGCGGCGGCCACCGACGTGGCGAACGGCGCCAGCACCGAGATCCTCCAGAAGGTACTGGCACGCAGCTTGTAATTCAGCAGGTGCGCGAGGCCCAGCGCCATCAGCAGCTGCGGTACGGCCGACAGGATGGCCAGCGACACCGTGTTGCCGAACGCGTTCCAGAAGAACGAGTCGTGCAGCAGGTTCGCGTAGTTGGAGAATCCGGCCCAGCTGCCCATCTGATCGGCGTTGATGAGCTCGGTGTGATGCACCGAAACCCATGCGGTCCACAGCAGCGGGTAGAGGCCGAAGGCGCCGAAGACGATGAAGAACGGCGCTACGAACGCGTACGGCGAGAATCTCTGATCCCACCGCGACCCCCGCTCGCGCCAGATCCGCGGCCCCCGACGGCGCGGCGCGGGAATGGTCGTGCCGGACTGCGGCGTGATGGTGGCGGCCATGACAGTTCCTCCCTCGGGGAGTGCCGGCCCGGGGCGGTGGCCACCGGACCGGCACTCGCGGCGTGCGACGTCAGCTACCGACCGCGGACGGGATGTCCTTGGTGAGCAGTTGATTCCACGCGGCGTCCGGGGACTGCCGCCCGGTCTCCACCCTGGTGATCGCGGTGGAGATGGCGTTCTTCACGTCGCCGTCGTGCGGGCCGAGGATGGCCGGCTGAAGTTTCGAAGCGGAGTCACCGAAGATCTTCCCGATCGGTGCGCCGACCGGGTTGTTCGGGTCGGTACCGCCGCTGAAGTACATGTCGGTGGCGGATGCCACGGTCGGGTCGGCCGCGGCCTTGCTGTTCGACGGGAAGTTGCCGACCGCCTTGAACACGGCCGCTTCCTGCTCCGCCGAGGTCAGCCAGCTGATCAGGGCGTACGCCTCCTTCTGGTGCTTGGACGCCTTCGGGATGGCCAGGTACGAGCCGCCCCAGTCGCCGCCACCACCGGGGATGTCGGCGATGTTCCACTGACCGGACATGGCACCGGCCTCGGACTTGATGTAGCCGACCATCCAGGACGGGCAGGCGATGGTCGCGAACGTACCGGTGGTGAACGCGACGTTCCAGGCCGTGCTGAACTGGCTGAGCTTTGCGCTCAGGCCGCCGGCGGCCACCTTCATCGACTCGTCCCACGCGGCCTTGACCGCCGGGTTGCTGTCAACGATGAGCTTGCCGCTGGCGTCGTAGTACTGGTTGGGCGACTGGCCGATGACCGCGTTGAACATGCCACCGGCGGTGTCGGTCCAGTACTGGCCGGACTTGGCGTGCGCCTTGTACTGCTGACCGGCCGCGACGTATCCGTCCCAGCCGTTGGCCCACATCGCGCTCACCTGCTGCGGGTCGGTCGGCAGGCCGGCCGCCTTGAACAGGTCGGTGCGGTAGCAGATGGCCAGCGGGCCGATGTCGGTACCGAGGCCGACCTGCTTGTCGCCGGCCATCGACTCCTGCCACTTCCAGGGGTAGAAGTTGTCCTTCAGCGACGTCGCGCCCAGCGTGTTCAGGTCGACGAACTTGTCGGCCAGCTGGGAGGTCACGGCGGCGATGCGGCCCACCTCGATGCCCTGTACGTCACCGAGGCCGGCGCCAGAGGACAGGCTGGTCTGCAGAGCCGTCCAGTACGTCGCCTCCTGCTCGACCGTGGTGTAGTCGATCTTGATGTTCGGGTGCAGCTTCTGGTATTGATCGAACAGGCCGGCTTCCTTGTAACCGAAGGTGCCGAACAGGCGGACCTTCAGCGTGACGGTGCCGCTGCTGCTTCCGGAGCCGCTGCTACCGCAGCCCGACGCCAGGAGCACAACCGCGGCGATCGCACTGATCAGCGCGATGCCCTTCGTGCGAGTTCTAAGCATTGACTTCCCTCTCTGATGCCTCGTGCGACGCCGCTCATTCGGGTGAGCCGGCGCAGTGGTGGTACTGGTGCGGGTGCGGTGCATTGCAAGGCGGAGGTTTCGACCGTCATGACCCACGCGCCCGGGGGTTGTCTGAGCGGCGTGGAAGCGCTCCCATGAAGATTGCCGCCGGGTTACGGTCGTGTCAATAGTCATTTGGGAGCGTTCCCAATTCATGGGCCATCGATGCCGGCCGACAACGCATTTCCGCGCCACCTGTGGCCATCAAGCGGCTCAGTGCTTGTTCCGGAACTGTCGGCAGAGGCGAGGCGGAGTCCAGCGCGCCGCAGCCCAGCCACGCAGTTCAGGAACAAGCGCTCAAGCTCTCTCCCGCCGGCGCGGTCGCGATGGGCAAACACGAGCGCCGCCCGGCCCACACCGCGATGGGGAGCAGCGGCGTTTAGCGCCGTGATCGGGCAGAAAGAACGTAAGGTCCCGAATATGCCCTTCGGCGCCGGTACCGCGGCCCGCGTTCGTTTGCCCAGCGGCGACAGGTCCCCGCTGCGAGCCTTGCTCCTGCGTGTCGGCGCCGCCGCCGGGGTACTGCTGATCATGTTCGCGATCGTCGTGGCCGACCGATCCGGCTACACCGACAGCGCCGACGGCAACGTGTCGGTCCTGGACGCGCTGTATTACACGACCGTGTCCATCTCGACCACCGGGTATGGCGACCTCGTTCCGGTGTCCACCGCGGCCCGGCTCATCACCAGCCTGGTGATCACGCCGCTGCGAGTGCTGTTCCTGGGACTCCTGGTCGCGTCGGCGTTCGAGGTGCTGACCCAGCGCACCCGCGACGACTTCCGGGTACACCGGTGGAAAGCGAGAACACGAATGCACACCGTCGTCATCGGATACGGCACCAAGGGCCGGGCCGCGATCGCGACCATGCGCGCCAACGGCGCGCCCGCGGGTAGCTTTCTCGTGGTCGATAGGCAGCCCGATCTCATCGCCGAGGCAAACGCCGACGGGATAGCCGGGATCATCGGCGACGCCACCCGCGCCTCGGTGCTGCGGCAGGCGAAGGTGGCTGATGCCGCCTACGTCGTCATCGCCCCGGACCGCGACGACACCGCCGTGCTGATCACCCTGACCGCACGTCAGCTCAACCCGACCGCGGTCATCACGGCGAGCATCCGCGAGTCGGAGAACGAGCCGTTGCTGCTGCAGAGCGGCGCCAACGCCGTGATCACCTCGTCCGAGGCGGCGGGCCGCCTGCTCGGCCTCGCGGCCCTGTCCCCACTGGTCAGCCACGTATTCGAAGACCTGCTCGTGCACGGCGCCGGGCTGGAGATCATCGAGCGCGAGGTGCACTCGGCGGAGGTCGGTCAGGCTCCGGCCGGCGGTGATCAGATCATCGCGGTGGTACGCGGCGGCGTGGCCATGCCGTTCGACGCGGCGGCGGCGTTGACCGCGACTGACCGGGTGGTCGTGGTGCGGTCCCGGCACACGTGACCATCGCCAGGCCGGGGCCGCCCGCCAGACCAGGCGCATCACCGCGCTAGACCATCCGGCGCATCACCGCGCTCACCCGCCCGGCGTCGAACTCGTCCGGATGGAAATCCATGCCGAGCAGGTCCAGAAGCTGGGCGTGCTCGGGCGGCTCGGGATCAGCGAGCGCGTCCAGGTAGGCCTGGTAGCCGGCCGATCCCCCGATGTCCTCCGGCGGCCCGGCGCGCTCGCCGTCAACGCAGTACGGGTAACGCTGGTCCGGCTCCGGTGACAGCACGTCTTCGACCACGATCTCGTGCTCCCACCAGTCTCCGAAGTCGTAGACGTAGGCGAACCGGTCGTCCTTGCCGACCACTGCGTCGATGCGGGCGTCCAGTTCGTCGCGCATCTCCAGCAGCGAGTCCGGGTCCGGCTCGCCGTAGGGCACCGAGCCGATGTCGAACGAGTGCAGATGGCAGTCGTGCCAGCCGACCGCGAGCTGGATAGCCCGGTGCAGCCGGTCGAGCGTGTACCCCCCGGGGATGGCGATCCGGCGCCAGATCGGCGGTGAGATGTCGACCAGTGACACCCGCAGGAAAAAGACGTGACGCGACATAGTCCTCCTCTGGCAGCCGGCCGGCCTCTCCGCTGGCGACGGATCGGCGAGGCGCGACTCGCCCCATTCTTGACGCATGACCGCCGCGCGCGCAGGCTGAAACACGTGATCTGCCGAGCGTGCCGGGATGGCAAGCACGAAAAGTGCCGAGGCCGGGGCTGGTGCGACTGCCAGCACCGGCGGCCGGTTCCGACCCCGCCGACGACCGGGAGCCCGGGCGAGTGACCCGCGATCGTCTCGCGAGTGATCTCATAGGGGCATGGCGGTTCCGGGACGCGACGAGCTGATCGACACCTACGCACCGAATCGATCACACCCCTGCCTCCGGGTCAACTTCATCGCCAGCGCCGATGGCGCGGTCACCATCGACAAGCGCTCCGGAGGCCTCGGCAATCCCACCGACAAGCTCCTGTTCGGGCTGCTCCGGATGTTTTCCGACGCGATCTTGGTGGGTGCCGGCACGGCCCGCGACGAGGGGTACGGCCCGGTACGCCTCGACGAGGACGCCAGGCAGTGGCGCCGTCTGCACCGGCTCGAGCCGTACCCGTATCTGGTGCTGGTATCCGGCCGCCTCGATCTGGATCCGGCCGCTGCCCTGATAACGGCGGCGACTCGGCGACCGATCATCGTCACGCACGCCTCGTCCGACGACGAGAAGCGCGACGCGCTGAGCGAGGTGGCCGATGTGCTCACCCACGGCGTCGACCGGATCGACATGATCTCGGCGCTGGGCGAGCTGCGCGAGCGGTACGGAATCGGGCAGATCCTGTGCGAGGGCGGCCCGCACCTGTTCGGCGCGCTGCAACACGCCGGCTTGGTGGACGAGCTGTGCCTGACGGTGGCGCCGATCCTGGCCGGACCGGGTGCCGGACGGATCACCGCCGGTCCCACCGCGAACGTGCAGGAGATGCGGCTGCTAAGCGTGATCGAAGCCCACGGGGCACTGTTCACGCGGTACGCCCGATAGTCCTGGGCGAGTGACGTCGGCCGAGACGCTTGACCGCGACTATTCATTGAGTGAATAGTGATCAGGTGTCCACGCCCTATGTGCTTCTCGGTCTGCTGACCGGCGGGCCGCACCATGGATACGAGTTGAAGCACGCCCACGACGCCGCGTTGCCCAAGGCCAAGCCGCTCGCATTCGGGCAGGTCTACGCCACTTTGGCCCGGCTGGAGCGGGACGGTCTGGTGGTCAAGGCCGGCTCGGAGCGCGACGGCGGACCGGAACGCACCACATTCGCACTGACCAATTCCGGGCGCGCGGCGCTGGCCGGCTGGCTCGCTGAGGTGGAGCCGGCCGCGCCGCACGTCACCAGCGCGCTCCTCGCCAAGGTGGTGGTCGCGCTGCTCACCGCCGGCGAGGAGGTGGCCCGTGACTACCTGATTCGGCAGCGCCAGACCCACACAACGCGGATGCGAGAGCTGACCCGGGTCAAGACCGACCCGGCGTCATCCGTTGGTGACCTGGTAGCCGCCGATTACGCGCTCGTCCATCTCGACGCCGACCTGCGATGGCTGGAGACCACGCTGGGCCGCGTCGCCGAACTGCACCAGGAGGTGCATCCATGAGTTCGATTCTGACGGCCCGGGGGGTCGTCAAGTCCTACGGTGTCTCACCGGCCCTACGGGGGGTCACGATCGACGTCGCAGAGGGCGAGATCGTCGCGGTCACCGGTCCCAGTGGGTGTGGCAAGTCCACGCTGCTGTACTGCACATCCGGCATCCTGGTCCCGGACGCCGGCGAGGTCGTCTACTCGGGTCAGCGGATCGACCGTTGGAACGAGTCCCGTCGATCAGCGCTGCGGCGCGCCGATTTCGGGGTGCTGTTCCAGTTCGGCCAATTGGTGGCGGAACTGCCCGCGGAAGACAACGTCGCGCTGCCGCTGCTGCTTCGCGGCACACGCCGGCGCAACGCTCTCACCGCGGCGGGCACCTGGCTGGACCGTCTCGGCGTGGGCGGCCTGGCGCGCATGCGGCCCGGGGAGATGTCCGGCGGCCAGGCACAGCGAGTCGCACTCGCCCGCGCGCTCGTCACCGAGCCGCGGATCCTGTTCGCCGATGAGCCGACCGGCGCGCTGGACACGCTGAACGGCGAGGCGGTACTCGACCAGATTGTCCGGGTTGCTCGCGACCACCACACCTCGGTGCTACTCGTGACGCACGACCCCAAGGTGGCCGCGTACGCCGATCGCGAGATCACGCTGCGCGACGGTGAGCTGGACCCGAGCGGTCTTGGTTTGCGTGGACCAATGCCGGCCGGTACCGCGTGAGTCCCGCCGCGACGATACGGCTGGCCATAGCCGGCACTCGGACCGACGCCGTACGCGTCACCTTGACCGCGGTCGCCGCCGCGGCGGCGGTACTCGCCTGGCTGGCCGCCGCGACCGTGGCATCGCTCGGGTTCCGTGGTTCCGATCTCGGTACCGCCGGCAACAACCTGCGGTACCGGCCGGATCTGCTGCAGCAACCCGGGCTCCGGCCGGGGGTGGTCGTCACCCTCGTGCTGCTGACCGTCCCGGTGCTGGCGTTCGCCGCGCAGTGCGCCCGGCTCGGCGCGCCGGCGCGGGATCGGCGGCTCGCCGCCTACCGGCTCGCCGGGGCCACACCGCGGCAGGCGGTGTGGCTGGCAGGTGCCGAGACGGGTGTCGCGGCCGTCGCGGGATCGGCAGTCGGCCTCGTTGTCTACGTCGTGCTGCGCAGCCTGCTCGATCACCCGGACGCCAATGGCCAGCTGCTGGTCCCCGCCGACGTGCTGCCACCGCTCTGGTCGATCGTGCTGATCAGCGCCGGTCTTCCGGTACTCGCGTCCCTCGCGGCGGCCTGGCTGATGCGCAAGGTGATTATCACGCCCCTCGGGGTGGTCCGCCGGGTCCGCCGCGACCGCGCACCCCGGCCGTGGCCCGGCGTCATGGTAGCGATCGCCCTACTGATCTTCGGGCTCTACAATCCGCTGATGGAAGCCGCCGACCGGCACCATTGGCATTCGCCGGCCTGGCTCCGCAACGCCGCCTGGCTGACCCCCACGATCCTGTTCGGTGGCGCGTTCGCGGCGATGCTCGGCGTCTGCTTCAGTGCCGGCTGGTTCGGGTACTCCGCCGGCCGCTTGATGCGGCGGTTCGGCGGGCGGGCTTCGATCCAGCTGGCCGGCGCCCGGCTGGTCGACGATCCGTGGAGCACCAGCCGCAGCATGGCAGTGATCCTGGTGGCGACCGTCTTCGGCGGCGGCGCTGCGGCGTTCTATTCCTACACCGAGACGCAGGACCGGGTCTCGACGGCCCAGTCCATCGCGCAGAACCCGGACATCCCGCCGGACCAGCTACTCGGCAACGTCAACCCGTTCTATGTGAACACCCTGAAGCTGATCGCGTTGGCCATCACGATCGCGCTGGTCATCGCCGCTCTTGGCCAGTTGGTGTCGATCGTCGAGGCACTGGTGTCGCGGCGGCGGGCGTACGCGTGTCTGGTCGCAACCGGCGTGCCGCGCGCAACTCTGGCGCGTACGGCGGTCTGGCAGGCACTGGCCGGCGCCACGCCCCCGGTGATCTTCGGCACGATCGTCGGCGTCGGGGCGATGCGCTTGTTCAGCGGCACCACGATCAGCGAGTCCTCGTGGGGCGACGGTGTACGGGCCGTGACAACGACCATGCACGTGCCGTGGCCGTGGCCACAGATGGGTCTGACCGTCGGAGTCGCGCTGGCCGCGGTGCTTGCGACGACATCGATCGGGATGATGTTCATCAAGCCGAGCACGAGCGTCGAGGAGTTGAGGACGGCCTGATCGCCGACGTCGGCGGGGACAGACCGGCGCAAATCAGGTGTGGTCCGGCGTCGGCCGGCAACTCGCACAGTCGTTCGAGGCGTGGGAGGGTGCTCCTGTCGGCCGAATGCGGCACCATGTGGTCTGGACTTCGACAGCGTGGTCTGGACTTCGACAGCGTGGTCTGGACTTGGGCAGCCGGGTGGAGAGAGGCAGACCTCATGAATGAGCCGGTCGGTCGGGTGCTCGGCACCATGGACGCGACGCCGCTGCAATTCTGGGTGGCCGTGACTCCTGGTGCGTACCTGCAGCTTGACGACGTGGTGGTGACGCACCGGGAGGTGTTCGGCGCCGACCCGGTCGCGATCGCCGGCGTGGTCACCCAGGTCCGGGCCCGTCACGAGGGTGCTCAGTTCGAGTCGGACGTCTTCGCCATCTCCGATGGCACCCTCCCGGCCCAGATGCAGGAATCCGCCGAGATCACCACCACCCGGATCGATCCGGAGGTCTATGTGCCACCCGCGCCGGGGGCGGTGGTCCATCGGGCCGCCGGCGAGGATCGTGCCAAGGCGCTGTACTTCGATCGGATGGAAAAGCAGATCCCGATCGGTACCGGCCGTGACGGCGAGCCGCTGTTCCTCAACGCCGAGTTCCTCGACGGCACCCGCGGCGCGCACGTGTCGATATCCGGAATCTCGGGCGTCGCCACCAAGACGTCGTTCGCCACCTTCCTGCTCTACAGCGTCTTCCACTCCGGCGTACTGGGTGGCGAAGCCGCCAACACCAAGGCGCTGATCTTCAACGTCAAGGGCGAGGACCTGCTGTTCCTCGATCATCCGAACCGGAAGCTCGACGCAACCACCATCAACACGTACGCGAAACTCGGCCTGCCTGCCGGAGCGTTCGCCGACGTCGCGGTGTTCGCGCCGCCCCGGCCCGGCGACTCGTCCGGTACGCCGGACGTGTCCAGCCGGATGTCCGGCGTCGACAGCTTCTACTGGACGGTCGACGAATTCTGCTCGCAGCGCCTGCTGCCCTACGTGTTCGCCGACGCCGACGACGAGCGGCAGCAGTACACCATGGTGGTCCACGCGGTGACCGCGTTCCTGGCCAAGGTGGCGCAGCCGGCCGACGGTGGCGTCACGATCGACGGGACCCGGCTCGGCTCGTACGCGGATCTGGTCGACTTCATCGTCGCCCAGCTGAACGACGAGGATGCCCGGCCGATGTGGGCCGGGAGCGCGGTCGGGCTGGGTACGGTCAACGCGTTCTCACGTCGCCTGATCTCGTCGAAGAAAGACCTGTCCCGGCTGATCCGTGGCGACCTTTCGATGCGCCGCGATCACGGCATCAACACCGCCGCCAGCGCCCAGGTGACCGTCGTCGACCTGCACAACCTGCCGGACCGCGCGCAGCGATTCGTGGTCGGCGTCACGCTGCGCACCGAGTTCGAGCGCAAGGAGAAGGCCGGCACCGCGAAGCCGCTGCTGTTCGTGGTGCTCGATGAGCTCAACAAGTACGCGCCCCGGGACGGCACCTCGCCGATCAAGGAGGTGCTGCTGGACATCGCCGAGCGCGGCCGGTCGCTCGGCGTGGTGCTGATCGGCGCCCAGCAGACCGCGAGCGAGGTGGAGCGCCGGATCGTGGCGAACTCGGCGATCCGGGTCGTCGGGCGCCTCGACCCGGCCGAGGCGTCCCGTCCGGAGTACGGCTTCCTGCCCCCGGCCCAGCGTGCCCGGGCGCTGATCGCCAAGCCCGGCACCATGTTCGTCGGTCAACCGGAGATCCCGGTCCCGCTGGTGGTCGAGTTTCCGTTCCCGGCCTGGGCGACCCGGCCGGGTGAGGCGGGCGCGGCACCGAACGCGACGCTGCGGTCCCTGACCCAGTCGGTGGACCCGTTCGAGGTGGTGGCCCGGCCGGAGATGGCCGGTGCGCGGCGTGGCTCGCATCCAGCGCAGCTCTCGGACGACGACATCCCGTTCTAGATCACCGCTGGCGTTCATCACGTCCACGTTCACGGGAATCTCCGGAACACCGGCGTCGCGCGGACCGTCGAATCGAAGGGAAGACAGTTGCGGATCCTGCACACCTCCGACTGGCACGTCGGCAAGGTCCTCAAGGGGCAGTCACGGCTCGACGAGCACATCAAGGTCCTGCACGACGTGGTCCGCATCGCCGGCGAACAGAAGCCGGACCTGGTCATCGTCGCCGGGGACCTGTTCGACACGGCGGCACCGACACCCGACGCCACCCGCATCGTGACCCGCGCGCTGTCGGCGCTGCGGCAGACCGGCGCCGACGTGATCGCGATCGGCGGCAACCATGACAACGGTGCCGCGCTCGACGCGTTGCGGGGCTGGGCCGACGCCGCCGGAGTCACCCTGCGCGGTACCGTGCGCGACCGCGCCGCCGATCACCTGATTACCGGTGTCACCGCGAGCGGTGAGGCGTGGCGGGTGGTGGCGCTGCCGTTCCTGTCCCAGCGGTACGCGATCCGGGCCAACGAGATGTTCGAGCTGACCGCCGCCGAGGCCAACCAGACGTACGCCGACCACGTGCAACGTCTGATCGCGGCACTGACCGAGGACTTCACCGGCGATGCCGTGAACATCATCACCGCGCACCTGACGGTGGTCGGAGCGACCACCGGGGGCGGCGAGCGGGACGCCCACACCATCCAGGCGTACGCCGTGCCGAGCACGGTCTTCCCGGCGGCCACCAGCTACGTCGCTCTGGGCCATCTGCACCGCCGCCAGGCCGTGGCCGGGCCGTGCCCGGTGCACTACTGCGGCTCCCCGCTCGCGGTCGACTTCGGCGAGGAGGAGAACTCACCCTCGGTCACCATCGTCGACGTCGGCACCTCCAGCGCGGCCCGCACCCGGCCGGTGACCATTCCATCAGCGGCCAGCCTGCGGACCATCCGCGGCACCCTCGACGAACTGGGCGCGTTCGCGAACGTCGACGGATGGCTGCGGGTGTATGTACGAGAACGGCCGCGCGCCGGGCTGCGCGAAGCGGTGCAGGAACTGCTGCCGCAGGCGCTCGAAGTCCGCATCGATCCGGAGGTGCTGGCCGCCGCCGAAGCCGGGCCGGCCCGGGTGCCACGGCAGCTGGGGCGTGGCGCCGGCGAGCTGTTCGGGGAGTATCTGGAGGCCTCCGGGCACTCCGACCCGGCGGTGGCGGAACTGTTCGACCGCCTGCACGCGGAGGTGCAGGTCTGATGCGGCCGCTGCGCCTCGACCTGGCCGGGTTCGCGGTGTTCCGGGAGCCGACCACGATCGACTTCACCGACGCCGACTTCTTCGCCCTGGTGGGTCCGACCGGTTCCGGCAAATCAACGGTGCTGGACGCCATCTGCTTCGCGCTCTACGGGACGGTTCCCCGGTGGAACGACCGGCGGGCGATCGCCAACGCGCTGGCCCCGTCGACGGCGGAGGCCCGGGTCCGGCTGATCTTCGATTCCGGCGGCTCCCGTTACGCGGCGACGCGAGTGGTCCGCCGGGATGGCAAGGGTAAGGTCTCGACCACTCACGCGGGTCTGGAGCTGCTGCCCAAGGGCTTCGACGTGACCCGGCTGGATGAGGGCCTGCGGCCCGGGGATCTGGGCGACCCGCTGGCCGGCACGCCCGCCGAGATGGACGAGGCGGTGCAGGAGGCGGTCGGACTGCCGTTCGACCAGTTCACCAGTTGCGTGGTACTGCCACAGGGGCAGTTCGCCGAGTTCCTGCACGCGAAGCCGTCGGCGCGGCAGCAGATCCTTGTGAACCTGCTCGGCTTGCACGTCTACGAGAAGGTTCGGGAGAAGGCCACGGCGGTCGGCCAGCAGGCCGATGCTCAACTGGCCGCGACCGACCGGCAGGTGACTTCGTACGCCGACGCCACCGACGAGGCGATCGCTGAGGCGGCCGCTCGCCTGGCGACCATGCGTCAACTGGAAACCGACGTCGACCGGCAGGTCCCGGCCCTGCACGATACCGTCCGCGCGGCCGAGGCGGCCCAGTCGCTGCTGCGTACCCTCGATGACGACCTGGCCCGGCTGGGTGCGGTGGCGGTCCCGGCCGGCACCGCCGAACTGGCCGGCGCCGCCGCCGCCGCGGCCCGGGCGGTGACCGATGCGCAGGCGGCGGTCGCCGCCGCCGAGGAGCGCGAGCAGTCACTGCGCGGCGACCTCGGCTCGGCCGGCGACGCCGCCGAAGTCCGCCGGCTGCTCGACGTGCACGCGGAGCGTGCCCAGCTGGCCGGCACCCTGGCGCAGGCTGAGGAGATGCTGGAGGCGGCCGGATCCGAGCACCAGGCCACCCTTGAGGCGTACCAGCGGGCCACCGCCGCCGCCGGGATAGCCGCCGCCGCGGTTGTCGACGTGGAAGCGGAGGTCGAGGCGGCGCGTACCGCGGATCGGGCCGCGACGCTGCGCCCACATCTGGTCGAAGGCGAGCCGTGTCCGGTGTGCCTGCAAGCCGTCGCCACCCTCCCGGCGATACCCGAGGCGCCGTTGCTGGCCGCGGCGAACGCGAAGCTCAACACGGCCAAGCAAGCAGCGGCGAAGGCGGCGAGCCAGGCGCAGGCGCGCGACCGCGCCGTGCGCGATCTGGAGACGGCGCTGAACCGGGCGCGGGCACAGCGCGAGCAGCTGGTCTCCCGGATGGCCACCGTCGAGGCCACGCTCGCCGGGCACCCGGCCCCGGACGACCTGCGCAAGCAGCTCCGCGCGATCACCGAGTTGCAGATGGAGCTGGACGTGGCCGCGACGGCGGTCGCCGAGGCACGGCAGCGGTCACGGCGGGCCGCCGCCGACGAGCGCCGGGCCGGCGAGCAGGTGGCCACGGCCTGGCAATCGTTCGACGCGACCCGTGACCGGCTCGCCACGCTGGAGCCGCCGCCGGCCGACCGCTCGGATCTGGCGTCCGCCTGGGACCGGCTGGCCGGCTGGGCCGCCGAGACCGCGGCTGGCGCGGGTCGGCCCGTCGAGCCGCGGCGGCCGCCGAGTCCGCCGCCGCGGTCGCCGCGGTCGCCACCACGCGCCGGGAAATCGTGTCTCTGTTCCACGCCGCCGGGGTACCGACGCCGGCCACCGATGAGTACGCTCGCGCGACCACGGTCGCCGTGGAGCAGGCCAGAGCCGCACACGACCGGCTGACCGAGCGGCGGGCGCAGGCCGATCAGCTACGTGCCGACCGTGAGGTCTACGAGACCGAGAGCCGGGTCGCCAAGGCGCTGGCCCAGCACCTGCGAGCCAACAATTTCGAGCGCTGGCTGCTGGTCGAGGCGCTGGACACGCTCGTCGACGGCGCATCGGCGATTCTGCGTGAACTGTCCGGCGGCCAGTACGACCTGACCCACGACCAAGGGCGAGTTCTACGTGGTCGATCACCACGACGCGGCGCTGGCCCGGCCGGTCCGGACGCTGTCCGGCGGCGAGACGTTCCAGGCATCGCTGTCTCTCGCGCTGGCGCTGTCCGAGCAGTTGGCCGGGCTGTCCACCGCGGCGGCCAGCCTGGAGTCGATCGTGCTGGACGAGGGCTTCGGCACGCTGGACTCGGCGACTCTGGACACGGTGGCCGCCACCCTGGAGAACCTGGCGGCTCGCGGCGATCGGATGGTGGGCGTGGTGACGCACGTCGGCGCGCTGGCCGAACGGGTGCCGGTCCGGTTCGAGGTAAGCAAGGACACGCGTACCGCTCACGTGCACCGGAGCGGGTGATCGCGATGAAGTTGTTCGTCGACGCCTGGGACCCCGGCTACAGCGCCGGTATGGACGCCCCCGGCGCGGATCAGCAGACCGAGGACGGGCCGTCCGAGTCGAGTTCGGCGAAGCTCGACACCGAGGTGGAGTTTCCCGCCGAACAGTGGCGGCCGGTGACGGTACCGTCCGGAACGCAGGTGCCGGATGTGGTGCACTTGATCGATGGGGTACGCCGGATCGACGCTCACGTGTCGATCGACGGCGACCTGCAGCCGTACCCGGGGGTGGCGGCGTCCTACGCGGCCGGTTCGGTGCGCTGCGATCTCAAGGCGCAGGTGGCCGCGATCGGTGCCGTGGGCCTGCGGCGCGGCCTGTTCTCGGCGGCGCCTAACCTCGAATCCGTGGGAGCCGGTGCCAGCCGCTATGAGGCGGTGCTCTGCCAATATCCCGATCTCAAGAAGCTGATCGGCGTACTGCAGCAGAGCGTGCTCGCGCTCGAATCGGATATCTCCCACCAGATCAGCCGGGGTGACGAGCTGCTCGTCGTCGACGGTCCGCTGCGCAACCGGCAGGACCTGCCCCGGGTGCTGGGTTACGTGAAGACACACCAGAAGCGGTACCTGCCGGACCGGCTGTACCGGGTGGTCAGCGACCTGCGACCCGGCCAGCGATCGCCGATCTTCATGCTCGGCACCCAGTGGAACGTCTACGCCTGGTACCTGCGACTCCCCGGGCCGCCGGGCTCGGCCTGGGCCGGCATCGTACGTATCGAGTGCTCGACCAGCCTGGCCACGAAGGCGGCCATCACGATGGCCGATACGTCGGCGGTGACACTGCCCCGATTCGCCTCCTGCGCGTACAAGGACCCCCGGGCGCCGCAGAACCTGATCCCGATCGCCGGACTGGAGCGCAAGCTCCGGTCGATGCTGGGTGACGCGCGATTGCTTCACCGCACCCTGGTGAAGGCCGCGGCCGACACATGATCCGCGCGTTCGGCCTGCCCGATCACTACGACTTCGCCGGCACCCTGGGTCCGCTGGCGATGAACCGGCACGATCCGTGCGCGCGGGTGGGCGGGCATCAGGCCTGGTGGGCGGCCCGGACCCCGCTCGGTCCGGCAACGCTTCGGCTGGCCCGCGACGGTGGCACGCTTACCGCCACCGGTTACGGCCCGGGCGCCCAGTGGGTGCTCGATCACGCTGACGCGGTGGCCGGCCTTCGCGACGACACCGCCGGGTTCGGCGCCCTGGCCGCCGCGCACCCGGTGGTACGCGAGGCCTTCCACCGCAATCCGGGACTGCGCCTGACCGCCACGTGGCGCCCGTTCGCACACGTGGTGCCGGTGGTCCTGACCCAAAAGGTGACCGGGCTGGAGGCATCCCGGACGTACCTGGCTCTGGCGCGGGCGTTCGGTGAGCCGGCACCGGGCCCGCTCGACGGGCTGATGCTCCCGCCCGATCCGGACGCGCTCGCCGCCACCCCGTACTGGGGATTTCATCGGTTCGGGCTGGAGCAACGCCGGGCCGACGCGCTGTGCCGGGTGGCCGCGGTCGCGTCCCGCCTGGACGCGTGCACCAGTGCCGCCGCGGCGTCGGCCCTGCTCCGATCGATTCCGGGAATCGGGGTGTGGACCGCGGCCGAGGTGACCCGGGTGGCGTACGGAGATCCGGACGCGGTCACGGTCGGCGACTACCACCTGCCGAACCATGTCGTGTATGCGCTGACCGGCGAGGCGCGCGCCGGCCGACGGGACGCGGTGCCGGGCCGGATCAGCTCCGCTGACGCCCGGATGCTCAAAGTCCTGGAGCCGTTCCGGCCGCAGCGCGCCCGCACCGTGCAACTGCTGCTGGCGGCCGGCCACAGCGCGCCTCGGTTCGGGCCCCGCAGCCCGGTGCGCTCGTTCAGCCGGTTCTGAGTTTCAGCCGGTTCTGAGTTTCAGCTAGCTCTGAGATTCAGCCGGTTCTCGCCGCCGCCGGCTGGTAGGCCGCCCCGGCCGGATCCCGCTGCCACACCCCCTCGTCGACCAGCAGCCGCCGCAGCATCGCGACGTCGTCACCGATCTCGGCGAGCCGCCGGTTGACCTCCGACTCGCCGGCCGGTTCGGTCAGGCCGACCAGGCGGCCCACCAGTACGGCCAGATCGTGACCATGCACCGACAGCTCCGGGTTGGACACCAGGCGGCCGTGCGAGAAGACGCCCTTCAGCCGGGGGTAGTCGTCGAGCAGGTCGTTGACCGGATTCATCCGGTCGAGTTCACTTGCGGTGTCGCGCATCTCGGCCAGTTGCGCGCAGTACGAACTGCCCACCCGCACCACCAGGCCGACCGCGACCAGCCGGGCCACGGAGGCCCCCACCACCTTCGCGGGCAAGCCGAGCGTGACGGCCAGCTCGCTCAGCCCGGTTCCGTCCGGCCCGCACCGGGCGAGCTCGGCCAGGACCCGCAGCCGGCTCGGTTCGCCCAGCGTGGACAGGATCTCGGCGGCGTGCGAGGTGTGCAGGAGCGTCATGGCGGCACCGTACGCGCCGGGATACGCCGCCGCACCCGATTTTGCCGCCCGCACCTGGTTTACCTAGCCGTCACTCGCCGCCGGTAGGGTCGTGGCGTGCGTGTCGCAGTCGCCCAGCCGCCGGCCGTCCCGTACGACGTCACGGCCAACGCCGCCACCCATGCCGCGATCGTCCGGAGCGCCGGTCGCCGACGGCGGCCGCGAATACATCGCACCCTGGCCAGCGCCCTGAACGAGCCGGACGAGCCCCGCGATGAGCGGATGCGCGACCGGGCCCTGGCCCACCGCATTCCGGTCATCGCTGCGTGCGGCGCTGGACCGGACGGTCCGATGTCGACCTGCGGCGGGTCCGGGTTCTGGCGGCCGGATGGCACCATCGCCGCCCAGGCCGGGACCGAGCCGGGCGAGGTGCTGGTGGCCGACCTCTCCGACGACGGCCGGTTCACCACCCTCGCGCGGTTGCGGGTCGCCGGCGGCGCTCCGGCCGTGGCCGGCTGAGGCCGATGCCCAGCCTCGTGACGCCGGCCATTCCGGTCGGCCGCCTGCGCGCCCTGTCTCAGCCGGTCATCGGCGCCGGAGACCTGCTCCTGCGCCCGTGGCAGGCGGCCGACGCTCCGGCCGTGGTGGCGGCATTCGCCGATCCGGCCATCCAGCGCTGGCATGCCCGCACCATGACTCCGGACGAGGCCGCCGAGTGGATCGCGCGGTGGCCGCGGCGGTGGTCGGCGGAGACCGACGCCGGATGGGCGGTAGCGCTCGCGTCGTCGGGCGCGGCCATCGGCCAGGTCAGCTTGAGGAACCTCGACTTGGTCGAAGGCTGCTCGAGCATCTCCTACTGGACACTGCCCGCCGCGCGTGGCCGCGGGGTCGCGGTCCGGGCCTTGACCGCGATGAGCGGGTGGGCATTCTCCGAGCTCAAGCTGCACCGACTCCAGCTCCGGCACGCTACCGCCAACCAGGCGTCCTGCCGCGTCGCTGTCAAGGCCGGATACGCCGCCGAGGGCGTCAACCGGTCGAGCGCGCTGCACGCCGATGGCTGGCACGACATGCATCAGCACGCGCGCTTGGACTCTGACTAGCCGGACTCAGCCGCCCTCGGGCCAGGCAGTCACCTCCCGGCCAGTACATCCGCGATGTGGAAGCTGACCGGCCGGTCCAGTTGGTCGTACGTGCACGAGTCCGGCTCCCGGTCCGGACGCCAGCGCACGAACTGGGTGGTGTGCCGGAACCGCGGCCCTTCCATGTAGTCGTAGCGCACTTCGACCACCCGCTCCGGCCGCAACGGCGTGAACGACAGGTCCTTGCCGGCGTTCCACCGGCTGGTCTCGTTACGGCGCGGGGTCCGCTCCCCCTCGGCGGTCGCCGCCCAGTTCCACGGATGCCCGTCGAACGTCGTGACGAGGGGCTGTAGCTCCTGGAACAGCGCCTTCCGGGTGGCCATCGGGAAGGCACCGATGACCCCGACCGAGGCCAGCACCCCGCGCTCGTCGAACAGCCCGAGCAGAAGTGACCCGATGGCATCATCGGCCGACTTGTGCACGCGGTAGCCGGCGACCACGCAGTCGGCCGTACGCTCATGCTTGATCTTGCTCATCACCCGCTTGTCCGGCTGATAGGTCAAGTCGAGCCGCTTGGCGATCAGACCGTCGAGCCCGGCGCCCTCGAACCGGGAGAACCACTCGCGGGCGGTGGCGACGTCGCGGGTAGCGGGCGTCACGTAGACCGGTGAGGCGGCGCTGGACAGGGCCTGTTCGAGCAACTCCCGGCGCTCGATCAACGGGCGCTGGCACAGGTCGTCTCCGTCGAGCGCCAGCAGGTCGAACGCGACAAAGCTCGCCGGAGTCGTCTCGGCCAGCATGGTGACCCGGCTGGCGGCCGGGTGGATCCGCTGCTGCAGCGCCTCGAAATCGAGCGTGTTGCGGTCCGTGTCGACGAGGACGATCTCGCCGTCGATCACCGAGCGCTCCGGGAAGTTCGCCAGCACGGCCTCGACGATCTCCGGGAAGTAGCGGGTCATCGGCCGCTCATTGCGGCTTCCGATCTCCACCTCGTCTCCGTCCCGGAAGATGATCGACCGGAACCCATCCCATTTAGGCTCATAGAGCTGGCCGTCCGGGATGTCGGCGACCGGTTTGGCGAGCATCGGGGGCACCGGCGGCATCACTGGCAGATCCATGCCGTCCATTCTGGCGCGTGACACCGACACTTCGCCGCAACCGGATGTCGCGTCGCCCGGTTGTGGATCTCTTCTACGGTCCGGTTTACCAGTGAGTACTCTCGGCGTATGTCTGGTCGGCGGAAGATCTGGATCATCGCGGTAACCGTTACCGCGGTAGTGGCCGTCATCGCGCTGATCGGCGCCTTGGCGATCATCAACGTCTCGGGCGGTTCGTCACACACCAAGACCTCGGCGGACAACGCGACCGCCTCGCCGTCGCCGTCGACGGCGCCTGGTTCGGACGCCCCGGTGACGCCGCTGGGCCAGCCGATTGGCTGGAAGGCGTGTCCGAACCTGCCGAGCTACTACGCCCAGCCACCGGCTTCCGGGTTCACCTTCGACTGCGGCAAGATCACTGTTCCGCAGGATTGGAAGCACCCGGACAACGGCAAGACGTTCGTGATCGCGGTGGCCAGGGCCCGGGCCGACAAACAGTCCGACCGCATTGGCTCACTCCTGATGAATCCGGGCGGTCCCGGCGGATCCGGCATGGAGTTGCTGGCCGAAATCGCCGGCTCGATGCCGAGCGCGGTCACTTCGCGGTTCGACCTGGTCGGCTTCGACCCGCGTGGCGTCGGGCAGTCCTCGCCGGTCAAGTGCCTGTCCACGAAAGACGAGGACGCCGCCTTCGCCGCCGAACCGGATCCCAAGACGCAGGCCGCGTTCGACCAGATAGTCGCTCTGAGCAAGAAGATCGGTGACGCCTGCGGCGCCAAGTATCCGGACCAGCTCGCCCTCTACTCCACCGAGCAGTCGGCCCGGGACATCGACGCGCTGCGCCAGGCGGTGGGCGATGCCAAGACCACGTACCTCGGATTCTCGTACGGCACCCTGCTCGGTTCCGTCTACGCGCAGCTGTTCCCGCACAAGGTCCGGGCCCTCGTGCTCGACGGCGCCGTCGACCCGAAGCAGAGCTACGTCGCCAGCTCCGAATCGCAGGCCGCCGGATTCCAGCACGCCTTCGACGACTTCGCCACGTGGTGCAAGGCCAACGCGTCGACCTGCCCGATCGCCGACGACCCTCAGGGTGAGGTGCTCCAGGCGATGGACAACGCGAGACGGAGCCCGATCCGGGACGCTTCGGGCCGCGAGGCCACCGCCGGCATGATCATGGTCGCGGTCAGCTCCGCGATGTACACCCAGCAGTACTGGCTTCCGCTGGCGCAGACATTCGCACTGCTCAAGCAGGGCGATCCACGGGGCGTGTTCATCCTCGCCGACGCGTACACCGAGCGTCGCAAGGATGGCACCTACAACAACCTGTTCGATGTCTTCGAGACGGTGAGCTGTGCCGACGCCCAGAACCTGCCGACCCTTGCCGAGATCCGGACGTACCAGGCCGAGTGGCGCAAGAAGTACCCGCTGTTCGGCGGCCCGATGGCGGTCGGCATGGTGTCGTGCGCGGTCTGGCCGAACCAGCACGACCCGTACCCCACCGGTAAGGCGGTCGGTTCTCCCCCGATCCTGGTCGTGGGTACCACCGGCGATCCGGCGACGCCATACGCCCAAACGGCCAAGCTGGCGAAGATGCTCGGTGTCGGCGAGGTACTCACCTGGAACGGCGAGGGGCACACCGCGTACCCGCAGACGCGGTGCATCATCGACGCGGTGGACAACTACTTGATCAACCTCAAGATGCCACCGCCGAACACGGTCTGCCCGGCGAAGTCGTAGGTAGCGCGCGCCGGCCGCCGTCCGCGCAGCCGGCCGGCTACGTGTCGGGCCGGGCCCGGCTCGGCTGCACCCGCTTGGGCTCACCGGCCATCTTCGGGTGATCCGGCGGGTACGGCATATCGCCGAGCCCGTCCCGTTCGTCCCGGTCCACCCACTCCAGCAGCGGGCTGAGGTCATGGGCCACGTCGTCGATGGCGGCGTGCGGGTCGCCGATCCGGGCGAACCGGTCCGGGACCGTCGTCAGATCGAAGTCGTTGGGCTCGACGTCGGGCAGCTCGTCCCAGGTCACCGGCGCCGAAACGGTCGCGCGCGAGTTGGCTCGCAGCGAATAGGCGCACGCGATGGTCCGGTCTCGCGCCATCTGATTGAAGTCCAGGAACACCCGCCGGCCCCGCTCCTCCTTCCACCAAGAAGTGGTAGCCAGGTCGGGACGGCGGCGCTCCACCTCGCGGGCGAGCGCGATCGCCGCGCGGCGCACCTGGACGAAGCTCCACTCCGAACGGATCCGGACGTAGACATGAACGCCCCGGCCGCCCGAGGTCTTCGGGAACGCGACCCACCCCAGCTCGTCGAGGATCGCCTTCAGCTCGGCCGCGACCACGGCGGCGTCGGCGAAGTCCGTTCCGGGCTGCGGGTCCAGGTCGATGCGCAGCTCATCCGGGTGATCCGGGGTATCGCCGCGAACCGGCCACGGGTGAAACACGATGGTGCCAAGCTGCGCCGCCCACGCCACGTGCGCGAGGTCGGCCGGGCACAGCTCGTCGGCCGGGCGACCGCTGGGGAACGTGATCCGCGCTGATCGCACCCACGGCGGGACACCCTTGGCCGGGATCCGCTTCTGGTAGAAGGCCTCGCCGTCCAGGCCTTCCGGGAACCGCTGCAGGGTGGTCGGCCGGTTGCGCAGGGCACGCAGGATGCCGTCGCCGACCGACAGGTAGTAGCCGAAGACGTCGCCCTTGGTGATACCGCGCCGGGCAAAGTAAATCTTGTCGGCGCTGCTCAGCCGGACTTTGACGCCGTTGACGTCGAACTCGCTAACCCTCGCGGACCGGCCGGTGCCGGACGACCCGCTCGCCTTGGAGACCGCCATCCGTCGACTGTATCGACGCCGTCCGACAGTGGGGCGCCCGCTGCCAGCGAGGCGCCCCCGACCTGCGAGCGTTCCCGAGGCGGCATCGACCGCTCGGCTATGGTCTGTTTCGCCAATTTCGGTGAGTCTCCCAGAGGTTGAGCAGCGTGAAGTACTTCCGCTCGAAACTCGGGTCGTGCGCGAGATACTCGCCGTCGTACGGGGCAGGCAGCCGTACCGTCCGGCCGTTGATCAGGTACAGCGCGATCACCGTGCGCGCTCGGCGGCGCTCGACCCGGATATCGGCGATCGCCGGCCACCCGGTCACGCCGCCGGCCGGCACGCTTCGCACCCCGAGGTCATCGGCGTCGGCGCCGAGCCGGATGCCGAGCCACGCGCCGGCCAGCGCGCCGACGATCAACGGCACCAAGAACCCGAGCACCAGCCACACCGCGAAGTACCGTGGGCTGCCACCGCCGGCGATCCAGCGCACCACGACCGCCACGAACGTCGCCCCGGCCAGCGCGGCACCGGCGATCACGCCGAGCATGAGCCCGTGCCCGAGCGCCTGGCGATAGGTTCGCCGGAACGAGGCCAGCACGCCCTGCGGTGGCTCATCGGCATACCGCGCGCCCCGACGGATCACCATGCCGGGTCCTCCATCGGACGTTCGCATTCGGTAATCGCCGGCCGCCGTGGCGCCGCCGTACTGTGGTGCCCATGAGTGAGTTCAAGGACCTGCCGGCCACCGAGGACGAGTGGCGGGTACGGCTGACGCCGGCCGAGTTCCGGGTGCTGCGCCAGGCCGGCACCGAACCGGCCTGGACCGGCGAATACACCGATACCAAGACCAAGGGCGTGTACGAGTGCCGCGCGTGTGGGGCCGAACTGTTCCGCAGCGACACCAAGTTCGATTCGCACTGTGGCTGGCCGTCGTTCGACGAGGCGATCCCGGGAGCCATTCGCTACCTGGAAGATCGGTCGCTTGGCATGGTTCGAGTCGAGGTGCGGTGCGCACGATGCGACTCTCACCTTGGTCATAGATTTGATGGTGAGGGCTTTACGCCCAAAAATGCCCGGTATTGCATCAATTCTATCAGCATGACCCTGGATCCAGCCGAGTAGCGCCCACGGCACCGGCTACCGGATCCGGTAGCGCTTCGCACCTCAGAGGTGGGAAGCGCTACCAGCCAGTTCATCCGGACCCGTCGCACCCCATGGGCCGGTGGGCAGCGCAGATCCGGGCATCGGCGCTACCGTGTGATGGTGGCGACCTGGGACGACGTAAGCCGGATCGCTGGTGGCCTGCCAGAAGTCGACGAGCAGGTCGACCGGGCCGGCCGCCTGAAGTGGCGGGTTCGCGGCAAGAACGTGGTGTGGGAGCGGCCGCTGCGCGAGCGAGACCTCGCCGAGCTGGGGGCGGACGCGCCGGACGGTCCGATCCTGGGCGCGCGGACCGACGGCGAGACCGAGAAGCACGCTCTGATCCAGAACGATCCGTCGGTCTACTTCACCACGTCGCACTTCAACGGATACCCGGCCGTGCTGGCCCGGCTGGACCTCATCACCGCGACTCAGCTGAACGAGCTGATTGTCGGCGCGTTCCTGGTGCAGGCACCGAAGGCACTAGCCCGCGCGTACCGCTCGCGCGGCTGACACCGCGAACCGCGCCTGTCAGCGCGGTGTCGGTGCGATGTCAGTGGCATAGGGCACCGTTACGGGCGTGAAGACTGACAACGACTATGCGGTCCAGGCGACGGGCCTGGTCAAGCGATTCGGCAAGACGCTCGCGGTGGACGAGGTCGATCTGGCCGTCACGCAGGGCACCGTGCTGGGTCTGCTCGGCCCCAACGGCGCGGGCAAGACCACTGTGGTCCGGATGCTGTCCACCCTGCTCCGCCTGGACGGCGGTCACGCCTCGGTGGGCGGATTCGACGTCGTGCGGCAGGCCGATGAGGTACGCGCCCGGATCGGCCTGACCGGCCAGTACGCCGCCGTTGACGAGGACCTGACCGGCTTCGAGAACCTGTTCTTGATCGGCAAGCTGCTCGAACTCGGCGCGAAGCGGGCCAAGGCCCGGGCGCACGAGATGCTGGAGCGCTTCGATCTCACCGAGGCCGGCAAGCGGCCGGTGAGGACCTTCTCGGGCGGCATGCGGCGGCGGCTCGATCTGGCCGCCAGCCTGCTGAACACCCCGCGCATCCTGTTCCTGGACGAGCCCACCACCGGCCTCGACCCGCGCAGTCGGGGCGATGTCTGGTCGATGGTCCGCGAGCTGGTCACCGAGGGAACCACGGTCCTGCTCACCACGCAGTACCTGGACGAAGCGGACCGCCTGGCCAACGACATCGCCGTGATCGATCGCGGCCGGGTGATCGCCACCGGTACGCCGGCCGAGCTCAAGGCCAAGGTCGGCGGTCAGACGCTGGACATCCGCCCGACCGATCCGGAGGACATCCCGGTGGCGCTCAGCCTGGTCGAGTCCATCGTGGGCGTGGCGCCGACCCGCATGCCCGAGGACCCGGGCCTGCTGTCCACGCCGGTCGAGGATCCGCTGGCATTCCCGAACGTGGTGGCCGCGCTGCAGCGCAACGACATCGCCGTTACCGAACTCGCCCTCCGCCTGGCCAGCCTCGACGAGGTCTTCCTGGCGCTCACCGGGCACGTTGCCGAGGAGACGAAATGACCACCGCCACCGTGATCGCGCCGAAGGCGCACATCGGACCGCTGCGAGCCATCCGGCACGGCCGCACCCTGGCCTGGCGCACCCTCAAACGTATCCAGCGCAACCCTGAGCAACTGCTGGATGTGACCCTTCAGCCGATCATCTTCGTGACCCTGTTCGTGTTCCTGTTCGGCGGCGCCATCGCCGGCATGGATCGTCACCAGTACCTGCAGTTCGTGCTGCCAGGGGTGATGGCGCAGACGGTGATCTTCGCCAGCATCGGCACCGGCTTCAACCTGAACACCGACATCTCCAAGGGCATCTTCGACCGGTTCCGGAGCATGCCGATCGCCCGCTCGGCACCGCTGTCCGGTGCCGTCGTCGGCGACTTCTTCCGGTACGTCGCGTCCCTCTCGGTGGTGCTGATCTATGGCACCATCCTCGGTTTCCGGATCCAGACCAATGCCGGGTACGCGCTGGGCGGCGTGGCGATCATCATGGTGTTCGCGTTCTCGGTCGGGTGGATCTGGTCACTGCTCGCCCTGCATCTGAAGACCCCGCAGACACTGCAGGGCGTCGGCTTCATGATCATGTTTCCGCTGACCTTCGGCAGCAACGTGTTCGTCCAGTCCGGCACCCTCCCCGGCTGGTTGCAGGCGTGGGTGAGGGTCAACCCGGTCACGGCCGTCACGGGGGCGATCCGTGGCCTGATGGTGGGCGGACCGATCGCCACGCCGTTGTGGCACACGCTGCTCTGGTCGGCGGCCATTACCGCGGTGTTCGCGCCGCTGGCGGTCCGCAAGTACCGCCGGATCGCGTGAGACCCGGATCGCGTGAGACCCGGATCGCGTGAGACCCGGATCGCGTGAGACCCGGATCGGGAGCCCGGATCGCGGCCGGCTAGCCGGCACCGGCGATCGGTCCGTGGTCGCGAGCGCCGCCCGTCACGGCGGCGCTCGCGGCTTCCTGGTCCAGCCCGGCACCGGACCGGTACGCCTCGGCGTACCCGGCGTCGCCCAGCCCGGCACGCGCCGCCGCTTCGGCCCTGGTGATCTCCGGCGTTCCGTAGTCCGGTACACCACGGAGCGAGTCGCCGGCGCCGATCAGGAACGCAGCCCGCTCGAACTCCTGCCGGGCGATCGCGATCGACGCGAACGTCGCCGCGGCCATCGCCATGGAGATCCGGTCGCGGGGCAGCCCCGAAGCCAGGCAGACCTCGCGAGCCAGGTTCTCCGCGGCATCCACGTCACCCAGTTCCAGCTCGGTGTGCGCCAGACCGATCTTCGCGATGGACTTGAGCTCGCGTGCCATGCCGACGACTTCCGGCAAGGCGGCCAGCGCCTGCCGGTACCTCCGGCGGGATAACGCCAGGTCGCCGTGCCGGCGGGCCAGCTCGGCGCTGGCGGTCGCCAGGATGCCGTCGGTTTGCAGCGAGATCCGGTTGCGTACCTCAGCTTGGGCGCGCGCCATGGCCTTGTCGGCACCGTCCAGATCGCCCGCCCGCGCCAGGAACAGGCTGAGCGACACCAGCGCCTGCGTACTCACGTCGGTCACACCGAGACCGACTGCCAGCTCGGTAGCTTCTTCCAGGGTCTCGCGCGCGTCGTCGCTGTGCCCACGCAGTGCCAGCAGGTCGCCGAGCGCGCTTGTCATGGTCGCCATCGCCCACCGGTCGCCAATCTGCCGGAACTCCCCCAGGGCCCCGCGCAAGTCCGCCTCAGCGCCGGACGGGTCGCCGCGGTAGAGCAGCGACAGCCCGCGCATGCACTGCCCGATCGCCCGGACCCACCGGTCGTCGTGGTTGAACAGGTTCGGCAGCTCCCGGTCGGCGCCCTCCAGATCGTCGTCGAACATCCCCGCGAGAAGAGCGCTGAGCGCCACCACCGGGTGACGGGAGCCGTACGTGCGAGCCCGCTCCAGCGGATCGTCGACCACCAGTTGCTGATCCGAGGTGATCATCGCGTTCATGCCGTAGTGCGCCAATGCCAGCGCTTGCACGTCGACCGGCACGTCGCCGGGCATCCGGAGCACCTGCCGCAGCCAGTCCACCGCCTCGACATGCGAGTCGGACAGCAGCCAGTACCAGCCGAGGTAACCGGCCAGCCGGTACGCCGTGAGGCTGTCACCGGAGTCGATCGCCCAGCGCAGCGCGCCGCCCAGGTTGTCCCGTTCGGCGGTAATCCAGTCGAGCCAGTACATCTGATCGGGTCCGCGCAACGCGCCCTCCGCGATCGCCATCTGGTCAGTGAGGTAGGCGGCCAGCCGGTTGCGTACCTCATCGGCCCGGCCCGATTCGGCCAGCCGCTCGGCGGCGAAGACCCGGATCGTCTCCAGCATCTGGTAGCGAGAGTCCTCATCAAGCCGTACCAGCGACTTGTCCACCAGGCCGGCGAGCGCCACATCGGCCTCGCCGCACACCGCGGTGATCAGCTCCCCGGTCGCGCCGCCCAGGAACACCGACAGGTCGGCGGCGAGCCGTCGTTCGTCCTCGTCGAGCAGATCCCAGCTCCACTCGACGACCGCCAGCAGGGTCTGGTGCCGTGGCATCGCCGTCCGGCTGCCCCCGGTGAGCAACCGGAACCGGTCGTCGAGCCGGGCCGCGATGGTCTCAACCGGCAGGGTCCGCAACCGGGCACAGGCAAGTTCGATCGCCAGTGGCATGCCATCCAGACGCCGGCAGATCTCGGCGACCGCGTCCACGTTGGCCTCGCCGACCGCGAAGCCTGGCCGGACCGCACCAGCCCGGTCACCGAACAGCCGGACGGCGGCGGCGGCACCGACGTCGGTCACGCCGGCACCCGCGACCGGAACGGCCAGCGGCCCGACCGGATGCAGGGTCTCGCCGGTGATCGCGAGCGGTTCCCGGCTGGTCGCGATGACCCGGACGCCAGGGCAAGCGCCGAGGATGGTGTCGGCAAAACGCGCCGACGCGTCGACCAGGTGCTCACAGTTGTCGAGGATGAGCAGCAACTCCCTGCCCTCGATGGTGCGCATGATCCGGTCGGTCAGGTCGGCGGCCGGGCCCAGATCGAGCATTCGCACCTCGCGCATCCGCAGCGCGTCGGCGACGGCGCCCGGGAGATCCTTCGGATCACGCACCGGCGCCAGCTCGACCATCCAGGTGCCACCGGGAAAGTCGCCGGACAGGCGCCGGGCCACCTCGGTGGCGAGCCGGGTCTTACCGGCACCGCCCGGGCCGACCAGGGTGAGAAGCCGGGTGTGGCGGACCGCCGAGCCGATCTTGGCGAGATCGGTCTCGCGGCCAACGAACGTGGTCAGCGAGGCGCGCACGTTGCCGTCCGATCGCCGGCCTCGCAGCATTGCGGTATACGCCCCGGCAAGCTCCGGTGACGGGTCGAGGCCAAGATCCTCGGCGAGGCGGCCGCGGAGTTCTTCGTATACGGCGACGGCGTCAGCCTGGCGACCGGACGCGGCCAGCGCCGAGATCAGCAGGGCGTGCGGCCGCTCACGCAGCGGATGGGCGGCGGTGAGCGCCTCCAGCTCGCCGATCAGCGTCCCGGTGGGCGCCCTCCGCGCCAGCGACTCCTCCACCGCGCTGAGATGCGCCTCGGCCAGGCGTACCAGCCGAGCGCGGGCGAAGTCGGCGTCCGCCACGTCGGGCAGCGGATCCCCTCGCCACAGCGCCAGCGCGTCGTCGACCCGGTCGGAGGCGATCAGCGACTCGAATTCGGCGACGTCAGTGGCCGCTTCCAGCCGGTAGCCGGCCGGCTCGGCCACCAACGTGCGCTCCGGAAGTACGCGGCGCAGCCGGGACACCAGTGCCTGCAGCGCATTGCCGGCCGCGGCCGGCGGCTCGGCGCCCCACACCGCGTCGATCAACGCGTCCGCCGACACGGTCCGGCCGGGCTCGAGCGCCAGCCGGATCAGCAGGGTACGCAGCCGCGCGCCGGCGACGGTGATGGCCGCGCCGGATTCGTCGGTGACGATGAGTGGGCCGAGGATCGCGATGCGCACCGACCAAGGATGTCAGCCCGAGATCTCTTTTAGTCGGGCGGTCGCCTTCCGCAGATCGGTACTGCCGTCGATGATCTCCTGCGATGCCTTGATCGGCAGGTTCGAATCGGCCGTGTCGGCTCCCTTGACGCAGTCCTTGGCACCCTGCTCGTACCGGGCACCCTGCTCGTACCGGTCCAGCGCCGACGCCCAGCGGGCCTGAGCCCGCTTGTCCGGGACGGGGACGGTGCCGGGCACCCGGGACGCGAAGACCTTCCATCAAGGGCGGTTACTGACCATGAGGGCCGGCCGCGGCGGCACGCCGCCGGTGCGCACGCACTTTGGCGATCGAGCCGCAGCTCCGGCCGGACGGGCCGCCGGCGGTCATGAGGCACCAGCGCTTGCCACCGTTGCGGGTGTGGTCGTAGAAGATCCACCGGCAGTCCGGACAGGCCTTCAGCCGGGCCCAGGTGCCGTTGACCACGGCGTCGAGCACGGCGGCGAGGATCTCCGCACCCGGACCGCGACCGGTCCACTGGAGGCCGCACGCCGTCACCCTTGGCCGCAGCCCGGCCCGCCGGACCAGCGGGTCCAGCAACTCCGGACGGCGCCGCTCGATCGCCTCCCGGATCGTGTCGCGGATCCGCCGCAGGTCTTCCGGGCCGTCGAAGATGTCGGTCGGAGTCCGCGTGTCGTTGGGGATCAGCCAGGTGTTCAGCAGCGAGCGAACCGCCTCCAGCGCGCCGGGCGCGACCTGAGCGGCCCGCAGGGCTGGCTCAGCGTTAACCATCAAACTAGCTTACCGGTTGCGAGGCCGGGCGTATCGCACTAACCTCCTAATTGATTTGACGGTTAACCATGGGAGGTGTGCCATGCCCGATGTAGCCTGGGCCGCGCTGCAATGGCCGGGCCTGGAACACGCCAAGATGGTCATGGCTGGCGACCGTGGAATGACCGCGTCCGGGGTGGCGGTAGCGGTGCTCGACGGCTCGCCTACACACGTGACGTACCAACTCGGGACGGATGCGGCCGGAGTCGTACGCGATGTCAACCTGAGCACTCCGGCCGGACACCTCAAGCTGCGGTGCGACGGCGCCGGGAATTGGGAGGGCCGTCCAGAGCTGGATGGGTGCGTCGATGTCGACATAGCGATCACACCACTCACCAACGCGCTGCCGATCCGGCGGCTGGCGCTCGGGCCGGACGAGTCGACGACGATCGACGTGGCGTACGTGTCGGTGCCTGGCCTCGCCGTCACGCGAGCGGTTCAGCGTTATACCCGGACCCCGACCGGCTACCGATACGAATCCGGCTCTTCAGTGCCGACCTGACCGTCGACGGCGACGGGATCGTTCGCGACTACTCCGACATCTGGAGGCGCGCTTAAGTGGCCGTCCATGGACCGCCGGCAGAGGCAGCCCGGCCGGTGTAGTTGGATTACCTGGTGACGCAGACTCGCCTGCACGTGGCATCGTTCGACGATCTGGACCCGCGCACCCTTTATTCGATCTTGAAACTTCGCTCCGACGTATTCATCGTCGAGCAGCAATGCGCGTACCAGGATCTCGACGGCCGTGATGACGAGCCCGGCACCCGCCATCTGTGGCTGACCGCCGCGGACCGGGGCGAAGAGCCCCTGGCCTATCTGCGCATCCTGGAGCAGCCGGATCGCACCGCGGTTGTTGGCCGGGTGGTGGTGGCCGTCACGGCGAGGCGCCGGGGGTACGCCCGGGAACTGCTCCGCGCGGCGATCGGCGTGATCGGCGACCGGGAGTCATCGCTGCACGCGCAGACCTACGCCAGATCGCTGTACGAGAGCGCCGGATACTCCGTCGACGGTCCGGAATTCCTCGAAGACGGAATCCCGCACGTGCCGATGCGGCGCAGGCCGCAGATTTAGTTGCGTACGCAACTATCGTGTCCGACATCACGTAGCGCTCGGGGAACGCCATTCTGAACAGCAATGTTGTGCATCATGCTCAGCAACACCCCATATTCAAGGAGCGTTCGTGACCACCTCCATAACCCCGCTGGCCTTGTCCGCCGAGGCTCAGGACCTGCTGTTCCGCAGCGCCCGCACGGCCAACTCGTTCACCGACGAGCCGATCGACGATGACGCTGTCAAGGCCATCTATGACCTGGTCAAGTGGGCGCCGACATCGATGAACACGCAGCCGCTGCGGGTCGTGCTGGTGCGCTCGCCGCAGGCCCGATCGAAGCTGGTTGACCTGATGGCCGGCGGCAACAAGGCCAAGACCGCGGCCGCGCCGCTGGTGGCCATCCTCGCCGCGGACGTCAACTTCCACGAGGAACTGCCCAAGACGTTCCCGATCTTCCCGGGCGCCAAGGACATGTTCGGCGCCGACGACAGCGCCCGTGAGACGACCGCCACGTTCAACGCGGCTCTCCAGGTCGGGTACTTCATCCTCGGCGTCCGCGCCGCCGGGCTGGCCGCCGGGCCGATGACCGGCTTCGACGCCGACGGCGTCAACAAGGAGTTCTTCGGCAACGGCGAGCACAAGGCCCTCGCCGTGGTGAACATCGGCCGCCCGGGTGAGGGCGCCTGGTTCGAACGCATGCCGCGTCTGTCCTTCGACGAGGTTGTGACGGTCGCCTGAGACCACTGCGAAACGGGTGATCCCGGGGCGGACATGCTTCCGCTCCGGGATCGTCGGTTCTACGGTCTAGGCCAGCCCGGCGACCAGATCCGCGGTCGAGCGACGTCGCCCGGTGTAGAACGGCACTTCCGCCCGGACATGCCGCCGGGCCCGCGACGCTCGCAGGTCACGCATCAGATCCACGATCCGGTGCAGTTCATCCGCCTCGAAGGCGAGCATCCACTCGTAGTCGCCGAGCGCGAAGCTGGCGACCGTGTTGGCGCGCACGTCCGGGTACCCGCGAGCCATCCGGCCATGCTCGGCCAGCATGTCCCGCCGCTCCTCGTCGGGAAGCAGGTACCACTCGTAGGAGCGCACGAACGGGTAGACGCACAGGTACGCTCGGGGCTCCTCGCCGGCCAGGAAGGCCGGCAGGTGGCTCTTGTTGAACTCGGCCGGCCGGTGCAGCGCCATCTGCGACCACACCGGTCGCAGGTGCTGCCCGAGCGTGGTGCGGCGGAAGCGGGCGTACGCGTCCTGCAGGTCGTCCGACGACGGCGAGTGCCACCAGATCATCAGGTCCGCGTCGGCGCGAAGGCCGGCCACGTCGTACGTGCCCCGGACCGCAACGTCCTTCTCGGCGAGTTGGCTGAACAGCGAATCGATCTCGCCGACGATGTTGTCGCGGAGCGCCGGCAGCGGCTCCTCCGCCCGGAACACCGACCACATGGTGTACCGGATGCTGGCGTTGAGCTCGCGAATGCGAGCGGCGTTGGACTGATCGGTGTCGGTCATCGGCTCATCTCCCCAGGGTCTCGACCAGGTTGTCGGCGGCCCGCTCGCCGGAGGCGATACAGGCCGGGATGCCGACGCCGTCATACGCGGCGCCGGCCAGCACCACCGTCGGCGGCAGCGCCGCGCGAGCGCGGGCGATCCGGACGGAGTGCCCGGGCGTGTACTGCGGCAGCGCCCCGCCCCACCGGAACACACGGGCGTCGGTCCAGGCCGGCAGCGGCGACCCGGCGACCCCGCCCAGATCCTCGTGCACAAGCTTGACCAGGGTCTGGTCGTCATATCCGAGCGCCGCGGTGTCCCCGTAGCGCCCGACCGAGGCCCGCATCAGCACGTGCCCGTCCGGCTGCGGTGCCCACTTCGTGCTGAACACGGTGATCGCCTTGGCCATCCGGCCCTCGACCGCCGGAACCAGCGCGCCGGATCGCCCGGCCAGCGGGGTGTGGTCCAGCGATCCGGGCGGCAGCACGTAGGTGACCAGACCGATGCTCGCGTAGTCGAGCGTGCCCATCGCCTCCGCGGCGGCTTCGTTCACCCCAGCGAGCAGGCGGGCGGACGGCCGTCCCGGTACCGCCATCACCACCGCGTCCGCCTCAATGGTCTCGTGGTCGCGGGTCGCTCCCACGTCCAGACGCCATCGGCCGGCATCCGGTCGCACCGCCCGTACCGGGCATCCGGTCCGGATCCGCACCGTCGGCATCGCGGCAACCATCGCCTCTACCAGGCCGGACAGGCCGCCGGGAACGCTCGCGAACGGGGCACCGCCGGGCACCCGCGCGGCAAGCGTGCGCCGCACCGCGGCTTGCAGCGTGTGCTCATCGCGCAACGCCGCCGCCAGGCCGGGCATGGTGACGGTCACCGACAGGTCGTCTGCGCGGCCCGCGTAGACGCCACCGAGCAACGGATCGACCATCCGGTCCACGACCGCGTCGCCCATCCTCTCGCGCACCAGCGAACCGACCGTCACATCCTGCTCCGGACCAAGCACTGGGCCGCCCCGGTCGATGTCGGCGTCATGGACCGGCGCCCAGTCCACCACGGACAGATCGGCCGGTACGCCCATTAGCGTGCCGCCCGGCATCGGCGCGAACACGCCATCGCGCAGCACGCTCGCCGACAGCGTCGCCGGCGTGGTCAGATTCTCGGCCAGGCCGAGGCGGCCGGCCAGCCGGACCGCGGCGCTGGGACCACCGGCCGGGTCGTCCGGCTTGCGGGTCAGGAACGTTTCGGCCCCGGTCTCCACCACCCGGCCGCCGATCTCGCCGGTGCGCAGCTTGCCGCCCAGCCACGACGCGCCCTCGCAGACGGTCACATCAGCGGCGGATCCGAGCGTGTCATGCAGGCGCAGGGCCGCCGCCAGCCCGGCGATACCGGCTCCGATGACAACGATGCGCATAGTTCCGTCCTACTTCGTGGTCAGCTCATGGACCAAACCGGCGACGCGCGTCAGCACGTCCGGGTCCGTCTCCGGTTGTACTCCATGGCCGAGATTGAAGACATGACCCCGGGCCGAGGTGCCCTCGGCCAGAATCCGGCGTACCTCGGACTCGATCACCGGCCACGGCGCGAACAGCAGCGCCGGGTCAAGGTTGCCCTGCACCGACCGGTCGCCGATGACCTTGACCGCCTGATCCAGCGGGGTGCGCCAGTCGACTCCGACCACGTCGGCACCAGCCTCGGCCATGGCGCCGAGCAGTTGCGCGGTGTCGACGCCGAAGTGAATCCGCGGCACACCGGTCGCGGCCACCGCCCCCAGCACCGCCGCCGAGTGCGGCATCACGAACCGGCGGTAATCGGCGTCGGACAGAGCCCCGGCCCACGAGTCGAACAGCTGCACGGCGCTGGCTCCGGCCGCGATCTGCACGTTCAGGAATACCGAGGTGATCTGGGCCAGACGGCCGCACAGCGCGTGCCACAACTCCGGGTCGCCGTGCATGAGGGCCTTGGTGCGGGCATGGTTCTTCGACGGGCCGCCCTCGATCAGGTAGCTGGCCAGCGTGAACGGGGCGCCCGCGAAGCCGATCAACGGCACCTCGCCCAGCTCGCCGATCAGCAGCCGGACCGCTTCGTCGACGTAACCGACCTGCTCGGCGGCGAGGTTCGGCACGCGTACCAGGTCGGCAACCGAGCGGATCGGCTCAGCCACGACCGGACCGACCCCGGCGACGATCTCCACCCCGACGCCCGCGGCGGCCAGCGGCAGCACGATGTCGCTGAACAGGATCGCGGCGTCGACGTCGTGACGGCGTACCGGCTGCAGAGTGATCTCGCACACCAGATCGGGCCGCATACAGGCATCGAGCATGGCGTGCCCGGCTCGCAGCGCCCGGTACTCCGGGAGCGAGCGCCCGGCCTGACGCATGAACCAGACCGGCGTGCGTGTGACCGGCAGGCCACGGCACGCGGCGAGGAACGGGGGAATGCTCATTTGCCACATCATGACAGGCTGGCCTCGGTCGCCATCACACAGGCTCGTGAATCGGGCTCGTGAATCGGGCTCGTGAATCGGGCTCGCCAGTTTCGATATCCGGCGACCAACCGGCGCGCCGTACCGACGGGATCACCCTCGGGCGCCATAAGCTGCCCATATGGCGCCGGAGACCGCGATACCCGAACCGTTCTCGCGCGCCGTCGCGCAGATGGCAGCGGTGACCGCCCGACCCGAGATCCTGCTTGAGGAGGCGCCCGCTCCGACCAAGCTCGCGCCGTACGCGTATGCCCTCGGCGGCACGGTCAGCCGGCAAGGCGAGGAGGTGTCGACCGGCCGGCTGATCCTGCTGCACGACCCCGCCGGGCACGACGCGTGGAATGGCACGATGCGCCTGGTCACCTACGTCACCGCCGAGCTGGAATCGGAGATCGCGTCGGATCCGCTGCTGGCCGCGGTCGGCTGGAGCTGGCTTACCGATGCGCTCGATCATCACCATGCCGGGTACGCGGCGATCGGCGGCACCGTCACGCTGACCGTCTCCACCCGGTTCGGCGAGTTGTCCGGCCCGGCACCAGTCGCCGACCTGGAGATCCGGGCCTCGTGGACGCCTCGGGGCGCCAATGTGGGCGTGCACGTCAAGGCGTGGTGCGCGCTGCTCGCCTCGACCGCCGGGTTGCCACCCCCGGGAGTGGCCTCGATCGAGCACCGATCCGCCGCGAGCGCGTAGCCGCCCTCGGCATCGCGGCACCGGCCTGAACGCGGCACGCGGCCGGAGCCGCTCGCCGCGCGGGACGTATCGGCTGATCCGTTCGGATCAGCCGGTCGGATCAGCCGATCGCGGCCTTGGCCACGATGCACGCCTTGACCATCTTGTTCCACGACTTGTCCAGCTTGCTGTTGCTGGAGCCGGTCGGCAGGTTGAGGAACGCGTCGATGTCGTTGATGCAGGTCTTGCTTACCGAGTTGGCCTTCTTGAGGTCATCGATCTGGCCGGACGTGCTGGTCTGCAGCGCGCTCAGCTGGTCCTTGGTGTCAGCGACCTGCTTGGTCAGGTCGGCGAGCTGCGCCCGCTGGTTGGCGTTGGCGGTCTTCTGATGGTCGAGGTCGTTGGCGGCGGCCGCGAACAGCCCACCCATGGCCACCGTGCCGAGCAGGAAGATCACGGCCAGGATCGACATGATGATGAGGCCGGCCTTTCCCCGCTTGGCCGGTGCGGCCGGAACACCGGGAACACCGGGAACACCGGGAACGCCGTACCCGGCCGGCGCCGAGGTCGGGGCTGGGTAACCGCCCGCCGACGAAACCGGCGTCGCGTACCCCGGCGAGTATCCGGGAGCGGCCGGGTAGGCGGCGGTCGGGGCGTAGGTGGGAGCCGCCGGCGCGCCGGAGGCCGGGACCGATGAGCCCGGAGTGGATGCCGGCGGGTACGCCGTTGTCGGCGCCTCGTAGGTCGGCTGCTGCGGGTTGGCGGTGCCGGGCACGGCCTGAGCGGGCACGGCCTGAGCGGGCACGGCCTGAGCGGGCACGGTCTGAGCGGGCACCGCCGGAGCCGCCGGGACCTCACCCGGCTGACCCGGCGACCCCGCGGCCGGCGCTTCGGCGGCGGACAGCGGCTCGGAGGTCGGAGCCGCGTATCCGGATCCGCTGCCGGCGGCTGGCTCGGTGGACGTTTCGTCGAATTCAGACATATCGGGGGTGCCTCCAAGGTGAAGGATCGTTGGGAGCGTCAGAGGGCCGGCACCTGCCGATCAGACGCCTGCACGTGTTGACGACTCGCCTGAGGCGAAGCTGAGAGTTTCGCCGCATCGGGGCACCATACCGGGCGACGGCGACATTCGTAGTCCTCTTTTACGTGACCAGAATGGGATTTCCATTGCGAATTGGCCAACTTACTGGCGACCCAATGCCCGATTCCATACCGCTGTACGTCATTTTGTCCATACCGACGCGCCGACCCGGCTGCACCAGTCACCTACCGGTCCGCCGTAAGTTGGAGGCATGACCGACGGACGCGACGCGACCCCGCTTGTCGCGCCACGCGACGGAACTCCCGCCCCGATCGCCGACGACGCCGGTCTCCGCCGCTCCGCCGACGCGCTGGCGACCGGCTCCGGACCGGTCGCGGTCGATGCCGAACGCGCCTCCGGCTACCGGTATTCGTCCCGGGCGTACCTGGTGCAATTGCGCCGCGAGGGTTCCGGAACCATCCTGCTGGATCCGCTGCCGTTCGGAGATCTGACGATCCTGGCCGACGCCATCATCGATGCCGAATGGGTACTGCACGCGGCGAGCCAGGATCTGCCGTGCCTGGCCGAGATCGGCCTGCGGCCCAAGGAGCTCTTCGACACCGAGCTGGCAGCCCGCCTGGCCGGATTCGAGCGGGTCGGTCTCGCCGCCATCACCGAGTCGTTGCTCGGCTACTCCCTGGAGAAGCATCACTCGGCAGCGGACTGGTCCACCCGCCCGCTGCCGGAGTCCTGGTTGACGTACGCGGCATTGGATGTCGAGTTGCTCGTCGACCTGCGCGACGTCCTGGCCGAGGAGCTGACCAAGCAGGGCAAGGCCCAGTGGGCGGCCGAGGAATTCGACTCTCTGGTGCGGTACGGCGGGCTGCCGCCCAAGCCGCGTCCGGATCCCTGGCGCCGCACCTCCGGCATCCACCGGGTACGCGGTGCCCGCGCGCTGTCGCGGGTCCGGGCCCTGTGGTATGCCCGGGACGCGGTCGCCACACGCCGGGACAGCGCTCCCGGCCGGGTCCTCGCCGACGCCGCGATCGTCGCGGCCGCCGAGATGGATCCGAGGGATGAGCGTTCCCTGCTCCTGCTGCCTGGCTTCGGTGGCCGGTCGGTACGGCGGCTGGCCCAGACCTGGCTGGACGCTCTCGACGAGGCCCGGGAACTGCGAAACGATCAGCTGCCGGTTCCGGTGCAGAACGACGGCCCACCACCGGCACACCGCTGGTCCGAGCGAGACCCGGCGGCGGCCGAGCGGCTGGCCCGGGCCCGCGCCCGGGTCAACGAGATCGCCGCCGAACGCCGCCTGCCGCCGGAGAACCTGATCACGCCGGACACGGTCCGCCGGGTCGCGTGGGAGCCGCCGGCGGAGATAACCGAAGAGTCGGTGGCCGGCGCGCTCCGGGCTCGTCTTGCCCGCGACTGGCAGGTCGGGCTGGTCGCGGCGGCGATCGCCGAAGCGCTGGCCGGGTCGCCTGAGTCCGAAGGCGGGCAGCCCGGCGCCTAGTGCGGCGGCCGGAAACGGTCACCGGGTGTCTGGGCGCGGAGTCGGTGGTGGAGGACGTTCTCGAATTCGGATGCGACTCGACCAGTGATCTGCGATGGTCTCGCCCGTGCATGGTGATGACGTTGTTCTTCGTCGAGCCGGCCGCGCCGACGCGCTCGGCGCGGCCGATGTGTGGCTGCGTTCCTTTGGCGCCGCACTGCCGTCGGTACGCCGCGCGCACGACGATACCGAGGTGCGGGCCTGGTTTTCACACGTCGTTGTGCCGCAGCTAGAGACCTGGGTGGCGGTCGTCGAAAGCGGTGTGGTGGGGCTCTTGGTACTCGACGGCGGGGAACTGGAGCAGCTCTACCTCGATCCATCGTGGCGCGGCCGAGGCTTGGGCGATCGCTTTATAGCCTTGGCCAAGCAGCGGCGGCCGGACGGGTTGGCGCTGTGGACGTTCCAGGTCAACGAAGCGGCACGGCGGTTCTACGAGCGGCACGGCTTCATCGAGGCAGAGCGAACGGACGGGCTACGCAACGAGGAACGAGAGCCAGACATCCGTTACGTCTGGAAGCCTCAGAAGTAGCAGCGGGTGTCCGGATAGGCCGCGCCCGCGGGGTCCCGCTCGCGGTGCCGCATGGCATGGTGATCCCCATGACCAAAGCGCTCGTCCTCGGAGGCGGCGGCATTGCCGGCATCGCCTGGGAACTTGGCCTCATCGCCGGACTCGCCGACGCCGGTGTCGATCTGTCCGATGCGGACCTTTACGTGGGCACCTCGGCAGGCGCCGCGGCCGGCGCCCAGATCACCTCCGGGGTACCCCTCGATGACCTCTACCGGGCTCAGGTCAACGGACCGAACCGCGAGATGCCGGCCGACCCGGGCCGCAAGCTGTTCGTCTCCATAGTGACCGGCATGCTGCGGCATCGTAAGGACGAGATTCAGTTCCGCCGGCACATCGGCAAGATGGCGCTGAAGGCGAAGACGATTTCCGAGGCGGAGCGTCGCGAGATCGTCGCGGCGCGCCTACCGGTCGCGGACTGGCCGTTCCCGCCACTCAAGATCACGGCGGTGGACGCGGTGAGCGGCGAGTTCGTCGTCTTCGACCGGTCCAGCGGCGTCGGCCTGATCGACGCGGTGGCGGCGAGCTGCGCGGTCCCCGGAGCGTGGCCGTGCGTGACGATAAACGGGCGCCGGTTCATGGACGGTGGCATGCGATCGGCCGCCAACGCCGACCTGGCCGGCGGATACGACCGCGTGCTGTTGATCGCCCCGATCCGGCGGGGCGGCGGGCAACTGCCGGCGCCCGCCACGCAGGCCGCGGCGTTGCGTGCCGCCGGGGCGCGGGTCGCCGAGGTTTATCCGGATCAGGCGGCCGTCGCCGCGTTCGGCCGCAACCCGCTCGACCCGGCGGTACGCGCACCCGCCGCCAGGGCCGGCTTTGCCCAGGCGGTCACGGCCGTCGATCAGGTCGCCGCCGTCTGGACGTGATAGCGCGGCGCCGATCTGCTGAACGGTGCCACGCGACCCGATGTCAACCGGTGCACCGCTGACAACCAAGCTGACAGCCAATGAGTGGCCTGGGCCACAGCGAGTCCCCTCGCGCGGCGAGATTACTGGCGAGTAACATTCGCCGTGACCGCACCAGCGAGGAGGCTCCAGTGCCACGTACCGTCCGGGACGTCGTCTTCGTCGACGGTGTCCGTACCCCGTTCGGCAAGGCCGGCGGTGTGTACGCCAACACCCGCGCCGACGATCTCGTCATCCGCTGCATCCGCGAACTGCTCAAGCGGAACCCGCAACTGCCACCGGAGCGCGTGGACGAGGTCGCGATCGCGGCCACCACTCAGATCGGCGACCAGGGCCTGACTATCGGACGGACCGCCGCGCTACTGGCCGGCCTTCCGAAGACCGTCCCCGGGTACGCCATCGACCGGATGTGCGCGGGCGCGATGACCGCGGTCACCACGGTCTCCTCCGCGATCGCGGTCGGCGCCTACGACCTCGCGATCGCCGGCGGCGTCGAGCACATGGGCCGGCACCCGATGGGCGAGGGCGTCGACCCCAACCCACGCATCCTGGCCGAGAAGCTGGTTGACCCGTCCGCCCTGGTGATGGGTGCCACCGCCGAGAATCTGCACGATCGCATCCCGGCCGTGACCAAACAACGCGCCGACGCGTTCGGGCTTGCCTCGCAGGAGAAGACCGCCAAGGCGTACGCCGACGGCAAGCTGCAACCGGACCTGGTCCCGGTGGCGGTACGTGATCGAGAAACTGGCTGGGGCCTGTCCACGGTGGACGAGGCTCCGCGCGAGACCAGCATGGAGAAGCTGGCCACCCTGCGGACTCCGTTCCGCCCGCACGGCAAGGTCACCGCGGGCAACTCAGCCGGTCTGAACGACGGCGCCACCGCGTGCCTGCTCGCCGCCGAGGACGTCGCCGTCGAACTGGGCCTGCCGGTCGGGATGCGCCTGGTCAGCTTCGGTTTCGTCGGCGTCGAACCGGAGGTGATGGGCGTACGGTCCGATCCCGTCGACCGAAAAGGCGCTGCGCCTGGCCGGGCTGACCATCGACGACATCGGCCTGTTCGAGCTGAACGAGGCGTTCGCCGTGCAGGTGCTGGCGTTCCTCGACCACTTCGGCATCGCCGACGACGACCCTCGGGTCAACCCCTAGGGCGGCGCGATCGCCATCGGGCCACCCGCTGGCCTCCTCCGGCGTGCGGCTGATGACCCAGCTGTCGCCGGCAGTTCGCCGAGCACCCCGAGGTGCGCTACGGCCTGACCGCGATGTGCATCGGCATCGGCATGGGCGGCACGGTCATCTGGGAGAACCCGCACTGGAACGGCGCAGACTCGACGGAGCGAAGGCGTGACGCGACAACGTGATCCCGAATGAGAACGCCGTCCCGAGCGAGAACATCTTCCCGAACGAGGTCGTGACCAAGGCGCTGCTGCGGTCGGTGGCGCGTACCCGGGCTGGACCGGCCGGCCGCGCTGATCACGCTCGACAACGGCTTCGACCACACCAAGCCGAACACGTTCGGCCCGGGCGGTCTGGCCAGCCTCGACGCGGCCGATCACCGCCGCGCTCGCCAGCCGACCCGGCGTTCATCGCGGTCACCGGCAAGCCGTACATCTTCTGCGTCGGCGCCGACGTCACCGGCATGCCGCTGATCACCAGCCGCGAGCAGGCGCTCGAGATCGGCCGGCTGGGCCACCGGGTCTTCGGCCGGCTGAAGGACTGCAGCGTTCCGACGTTCGCGTTCGTCAACGGCGCGGCGATGGGCGGCGGCCTGGAACTTGCCCTGCACTGCCACTACCGCACGGTGTCGTCGGGCGCGGCCGCGCTCGCGCTGCCGGAGGTCTCGCTCGGCCTGGTACCCGGCTGGGGCGGCACGCAACTGCTGCCGAACCTGATCGGCGTCATCGCGCGCGGCCAAGGTGATCGTCGAGAACCCGTTGATGCAGAACAAGATGCTGAAGCCGGCCGAGGCGCACGAGATGGGCATCGTTCGACGCCATCTTCGAGCCGGCCGATTTCCTGGAGCGCTCGCTGGCGTGGGCCGCCTCCGTGGTCAAGGGCGAGGTCCACGGTGCAGCGGGCCGAGGTGGACAGAGCGACATGTGGGACGCGCGTGCTCGGCTTCGCCCGCAAGACGCTGGACGACCGGCTGCACGGCGCTCCGGCTGGCCCCGTACCGGGCGCTGAACCTGCTGCAGACTCGCGAAGGACGCGCGATTTCGCCGACCGGCACCGCCGCCGAGGACGAGGCGCTCGCCGACCTGGTCATGTCCGACCAGTTGCGCGCTGGTCTGTACGCGTTCGACCTGGTACAGCGGCGAGCCAGGCAAGCCGGCCGGCGCCCCGGCACCGGCGCTAGCCAAGACGATCACCAAGGTCGGCATCGTCGGCGCCGGTCTGATGGCCGGCCAGATCGCGCTGCTGCTTGCCCGCCGCCTGGAGGTACCGGTCGTCCTGACCGACCTGGACCAGGCACGGGTCGGCAAGGGCGTGGCCTATGTGCACGGCGAGATCGACAAGCAGGTCGCCAGGAAACGGATGTCCGAAGGCACCGCGGCGAAGCTGCGCGGCCTGGTCTCGGGCAGCACCGACAAGGCCGTGTTCGCCGACGCCGACCTGGTACTGGAGGCCGTCTTCGAGGACCTGGCGGTGAAGAAGCAGGTCTGGGCCGAGGTCGAGAAGGTGGTCAGCGACGAGTGCGTCCTCGCCACGAACACGTCGTCGTTGTCGGTGACGGCGATGGCGATCCGACCTTGCGCATCCGGAGCGCCTGGTCGGGTTCCACTTCTTCAACCCGGTGGCGATCATGCCGCTGGTCGAGGTGGTACGCGCCGAGCAGACAGGCGACGCGGCACTGGCCACCGCCTTCGCGGTCGGCAAGAAGCTGCGCAAGTCCTGCGTACTGGTCAAGGATGCCCCGTCCTTCGTGGTGAACCGGCTGCTCACCCGCTTCCTGGGCGAGACCTACAAGGCAATCGATTCGGGTACGCCGATCGAGGTCGCCGACGCCGCGCTCGACCCGCTCGGCCTGCCGATGCGTCCGCTGAAGCTGCTCGGGATGGTCGGACCGGCCGTCGCCCTGCACGTATCCGAGACCCTGCACGAGGCGTTCGGCGACCGGTTCGGTGTCTCGGAGAACCTGGCTCGCGTGGTGGCCGCCGGCAAGCCCAGCTTCCTCGACGCCGACGGTGACGTCGATCCGGCCGTACGCGAATTGCTGGGCGTCGGCGACCAGCCGATGACCGCCGGGCAGTTGCGTGAGGGAGCGCTGAACGCGCTGGCGCTGGAGATCCGGCTGATGCTCGACGAGGGCGTGGTGGCCGAGCCGCAGGACATCGACCTGTGCATGATCCTGGGTGCCGGCTGGCCGTTCTTCAACGGCGGCATCACCCCGTACCTGGACCGCACCGGCGTTTCCGAGCGGGTCAACGGCAAGCGCGTTCCTGCCGCCCGGAGTGGCCTCGCTGCCGGCCTGATGGATCCGGACAACTCGCAGGCGTGGCGCGGCCCGAACCAGGGCCGCGCCACGCTTCGTGGGCGTACGTCGCGGGATCGACGGTCTTGCCCGCCAGGTTGAGCGGAGGTGCGGGGCAAGGCCGGGAGGGCGTACGCCGGGTTCGCGATCGCGTCCGTGGCCAGAAAGCCGCCGGTGACTGCGACGGCAAGGCCAGCGATCGTGCCGACGGCGAAGCGGGAGGGCCGGACCACGGTGTCTCCGAGGGGGGTGCGGATGCGCCTTAAACGGATGTGCCTTGGAGCGGATGCGCCTTGGGTAAGGCTAAATGAATAGCCCCCGGGGATCGACTGACGGCACCATGGCGGCATGCCGCTTATCGATGTCATGCCGGTCTTCGGGCTCCGGCTCACCACGCCGGATCTCACCCTGCGGCTACCCGGCGACGACGAGCTGAGCGCCCTTGGAAACCTGGCCGCCGAAGGTATCCACGACCCGTCGGTACAGCCATTCGGTGCACAATGGACTGATCAGCCGGCCGAGGCCATCCCCGCCGCCGTGATCCAGCACGCCTGGTCGCTTCGGGCGCGGTGGGCAGCGGGTTCCTGGGAGCTGGCGTTCGCCGTCCATCTGGACGGTCAGATCATCGGTACCCAGGCGGTGAGCGCCGACCGGTTCGCGATCCGGCGCCAGGTCGGTACCGGATCGTGGCTGGGCCGGGCGTACCAGGGCCGGGGCCTGGGTACCCAGATGCGGGCGGCGGTCCTGGCACTGGCCTTCGATGGGCTTGGCGCCGAGTTCGCGACCACGTCGGCATACCGCGATAACCCGGCGTCGAACGGGGTCTCGCGCAAGCTCGGCTACCAGGCCAACGGCGTGCAGCGGGCCGTGATCCGGGGTCAGGTAAAGCAGTTGCGGCATCTGCTGCTGACCCGGGCTGATTGGCAGCGCCACCGGCGGGTACCGGTGACGGTCGACGGGCTGGAAGCATGCCGGGACTGGCTGATCGGCACCGTTTGATCCGGGCATCGCAGATGACTACTGGAGGGATATGGCGGTGCAGGAGGGCGGCGGTCGCCCGAAACCAGCCGCAACCTTCCAGCCGTGACGAGAGCCGGCCTTGACGCGCCTTGTCCGGCCCCGGGGCACGTGATTACATCGTCAGATGTCGATGAAACGCCCTCGTGATCTGCGCCTGATGCCGTTTCGCGGCAGCGAAGCGATAGCGGCCGGCCTGGTGACCAGAGGTCAACTGCGGAGTAGGGCGTGGACTCGGCTGCTACCGGACGTTTACATCGCGTCCAACGTCGAACCCGATCACCGGCTCTGGTGCGCCGCCGCGTGCGTCGCGGTTCGCGGGCGTGGCGGCGTAAGCGGGCGGAATGCCCTGCGCGTGCTCGGATTCCCGCTGTTCAACCGCTGGACCGACGCGGCCCCGATTCAGGTCACCATCAGCCAGGCCGCACGGCTGTACCGCCATCCCCGCCTCGACGTGCGGCGCTCGACGCTCCATTCGGGCGATCTGATCACCGAGGTGGGCATCCGTACGACGTCGCCGCTGCGTACCGCATTCGACCTGGGCCGGGAGCTCGAATTCGTGGAAGCGGTGATCGCCGTTGACGCGATGCTGGCCAAGGCATCGATCGCCATCGGCGATCTTGAGGCGTACGCCGGCACCCGTACCCGATGGCCGGGACTACGTGGACTTCGTGCCGTCATCGCGGCCGCCGAACCCCGGACGGAGTCGCCGATGGAGACTCGCCTGCGACTCGTGATCGTGGCGGGCGGCCTGCCCCGGCCGGTCGCCCAGTTTCGCGTACTTGACGCGACTGGCCGCTTCGCCGGCCGGGTCGACCTCGCCTATCCGGATCGCAAGCTGGCCATCGAGTACGACGGCGACCAGCACCGGGATCCGGCGGCCTTCCGCTCCGATATGCGCCGGCTCAACCGGCTGCGGCTGGCCGGCTGGACCGTTCTCCGGTTCGCCTCGACCGACGTATTCAACTATCCGGACCGCATCATCGCCGACATCACGTCGGTCTTGCGCTCGTAACCGGTACGGCGGGCCGCAACCAAGCCGCAGTCCCTACCCGCGAGTACAAGCGAAACGAGCTCACCTAAGCTGGCACGCTGTGACCGACGACGCTCTCCCCGCCACCGCCGCAGACCGGTTCGAAGGCACCGCGACCGACCACTCCACAACCGACGAGGCCGCCACCGAAGACACCGCACCCGAAGACGCCGCACCCGATCACACCGCAACAGCAGACGCCACCACCGAAGACGCCGCAACCGACCACACCGCAGCAGCCGCCCGGCAGCGCGCCCCCCGCAAGCACCGGCGGCTCAAGCGGATCCTGGTGTCGGTGGCGGTCGCCGTCGTCGTACTCGCGCTTGTCCTCGCAGGCACCGTGATCTGGGAGATTCGCCGCGCGTTCCCGCAGTACGACGGGACGCTGCGCCTTAGCGGCCTGAGCGCGCCGGTCACGGTGTACCGGGACGATCACGCGATCCCCCAGCTGTACGCCCGCAATGCCGACGACCTGTTCAAGGCGCAGGGGTACGTCGGCGCGCAGGAGCGGTTCTGGGAGATGGACTTCCGGCGGCACGTAACGAGTGGCCGTTTGTCGGAAATGTTTGGCAAGTCGGAAGTGGACACTGACACCTATCTCCGCACCATGGGCTGGCACCACGTCGCCGAACAGGAGTGGAACCTGCTCAAACCGCAGACGAAGAGATACCTGCAGGACTACGCCGACGGCGTGAACGCGTACCTGGCCGGTAAGGCGCCCGGCAAGATCAGCCTCGAGTACACCGTGCTTGGACTGCAGAACAGCGGCTACCGGATCGAGAATTGGAGCCCGATTGACTCGCTGGCCTGGCTCAAGGCGATGGCATGGGATCTGCGCGGCAACATGGACGACGAGATCACCCGGGCCACCCTGCTGACCAGCGGCCTGAGCCGGGCGCAGGTGGACTCGCTCTATCCGCCGTACCCGTTTGCTCAAAACGCCCCCATCCTCGCCGGCGGCACCGTGAGCAACGGTACGTTCACCCAGGCGCCGGCCCCGGCCGGTGACGCCGCCGTCGCCGCCCCGACCAGGCTGAATACCGGCGAGACCAAGGCTCTGAAGGCGGTCAAGGCGGCGATCGACGGCATCCCGCTGGGCGGCGAGAAGCTGCCGGGAATCGGTTCCAACTCTTGGGTGATCAGCGGCAACCTGACCACCACCGGGAAGCCGCTGTTGGCCAACGACCCGCACCTGTCGACGTCGATGCCCGGCATCTGGTTCCAGATGGGCCTGCACTGCGACTGCGGCTTCAACGTCGAGGGCTTCACGTTCTCCGGCATGCCGGGCGTGGTGATCGGCCATAACGGACGGATCGCCTGGGGCTTCACCAACCTGAACCCGGACGTCACCGACCTGTACCTGGAAAAGATCAAGGGCAACGACTACCTCAAGGATGGCCGGTGGGTGCCGCTGCGGACCCGCCAGGAGGTGATCAAGGTCGCCGGTGGGCCGAGCCGGACCATCACGGTCCGTTCCACCGACAACGGCCCGCTGCTGTCCGACGCCGACCACGAAACCTTCGACAAGGTGTCACCCGAGAAGTACGCAGTCAGCCTGCGGTGGACGGCGCTGGATCCGGCGTACGACGATGGACGCGGTGTTCGCCGTCGACACCGCCGCCGACTTCAGCGACTTCCGGGCGGCGGCTGCGCAGTTCGACGTGCCGGCCCAGAACATGATCTACGCGGACGTCGACGGCAACATCGGCTACCAGTCCCCCGGCAAGATCCCGGTGCGGGGCAAGGGCGACGGCCGGTACCCGGCACCCGGCTGGGATTCGGCGTACGACTGGAAGTCCTATATCCCGTTCGCCGAGCTTCCGTACGAGCTGAATCCCGCCAAGGGCTACATCGTCACCGCGAACCAGGCGGTCATCGATCCGGCCACCTACCAACCGTTCCTGACCGACGACTGGTCGTACGGATACCGCAGCCAGCGGATCATGAAACTGATCGAGCAGGCGTCGGCCGGCGGCCGCAAGATCTCCGCCGCCGACGTCGCGACGATGCAGTTCGACAACCACAACACGTTCGCCGAACAGATCACTCCGACCCTGCTCGGTGAGAAGCTGACCGGTACCGCCCGGAAGGCCCAGAGCCTGCTGGCGAACTGGGACTTCAACCAGCCGGCCGACTCGGCGGCGGCGGCCTACTTCAATGAGGTCTGGCGCGACCTCGCCCTGAAGACGTTCGACGAACTCCCAAAGGACCTACGGCCGGACGGCTACGATCGCTGGTTCGTGGTCATGCTGAACCTCATCAACGACCCCACCAACGCATGGTGGGACATCAAGTCGACGCCTCAGGTGGAGACCCGCGACGACATCGTGACGGCGGCCATGAACCAAGCGGCCGATCAGCTGGTCAGCAGCCAGGGCAGCGACCCGTCCAAGTGGCGGTGGGGCACGATGCACACGGCGTTGCTGGCCAACCAGTCGCTCGGTAAGTCGGGCATCGGCATCATCGAGTGGCTGTTCAACTATGGCCCGGTCGGCCTGCCAGGCGGCAACGACGCGGTCAACGCCACCGGCGACACGCTCCGCGACGGCTTCCAGGTCGAGGCGTCGCCATCGATGCGGATGATTGTGGATATGTCCAACCTGGACGCGTCGCGCTGGGTGGAACTGACCGGCAACTCCGGGCACGCGTTCTCCAGCCATTACCACGACCAGTTCGACCTCTGGCGGACCGGCAAGAACCTGCCGATGCGCTGGGACGAGTCGACGATCAAGCACGAAGCGACGGACACCTTGACGCTAGCGCCGTAGGCGATAACACGGGCACCGCGGACGGCCCGCGCCGTCCCAACCGTCCCAACAACGTCCGCGCCGTCCCAGCGGTGCCAGCGGGCCGGCGCCGTTCGAGCGGGGCACCGCGTCGCCCGCCGACGGCTCCGGACTTCACTGTGCGTGGTACGCGTTCAGCTTGCCCAGCAGCCGGACGAGGTCGGCGCGCTCCGCGGCGGTCAGTGGCGCGAGCAGCCGATCTTGAACCTCGTCGATCCGTTTGTCCAGTGTGGCCAGGACCCGCCGCCCGGCGGCGGTGATCGTCACGACGTTCCGGCGCCGGTCGGCCGGGTCCGGCGCCCGCCGCACCAGGGCCCGCCGCTCCAGTTCGTTTAGCGCGGCGACCAGGTCGCTGAAGTGAATCCCGGTCCGCCGGCCCAGCCCGGCCTGGCTGTCCGGTCCCTCGTCAGCGAGCGCGGCCAGGAGCCGGAAGTCGTACCCGCGCGCGTCCGCCGCCGCCAGCCCCTCGGCGACCAGCCGGTGCGCGTGGCCGCCGGCCTGGGTGATCTGCCAGCTGGGCAGGCTTGCCATCCGGGACGCGGTAACCATGCCGCACAGCCTACCGGATCATTTGGCGCTCTAACGATTGTTGAGCTAACGTTAGCCACACAAACGTTAGTCACATAAATGATTGGATCGATCATGCAACTGAACCCGGAGATCATCGGCCGTGCCGAGGCCGCCCACAAGCCACTCATGCAGCGCGCGCTTGACGGGACCGGCACTACCTTCCCGCAGTGGGTGGCGCTGAAGGTGGCCGCGCGCGGCGGTCTAGTGATCGAGACCTTGACCGCGGCGCTGAAGGCCGACCGCGTAACCGCTCAAGAGGCGGTGGCCCATCTGACGGCGGGCGGGTTGATGAGCGGCGGCGCGCTGACCGAGGCCGGGCGCGAGCGGTACCGGACGATCAGCGCGCGGATCGACGACACGATCGGCCATGTCTACGCCGGCATCGCACCGTCCGACCTGGAGACGGCGGCACGGGTACTGACCCAGATCACGGCCGCGGCGGACGCCGAGGCGGCCGCTCCAGCGCGGCCCGGACCAGCGGCACGTCGATGATCGGAACGGCCAGTTCCCACGGCTGCCCGGCGGCCTCGAAGGAGATCGCCCGGAACAGGTTGGCCTTCACCGCGGTGCTGTTGACCATGCCGACCCCGGCAATCCGGTACGGGCCGCCGATGGCCTCGGCCGGGCCGTAGCCGACCAGCCTGGACGGCCGCCAGGCCACCGCGGTCGCCGACAGCACCAACTGCCCACGCCGCATCCGGGACCCGCTGCGCCGGAACGCGGCGACCAGCAACGTCGTACCGCCGTCCAGCGCGGCCAGATCCGCCTCGGAACTGCCGCGCGGCCCGCCGGCGGCGTGCCGGAGCACATCCAGGAACGTCAAGGTGCCGGCCGCCCGGCGGGCTTGGTCAGCCACGGCTCACCGCCTCTCCCGCGCCCAGGCCGGACGTGCCCGATGTGGCGTCGGTCGCGGGTACCGGCGGCGTGCGCAGCCATCCGATTCCGCGATAGGCCGCCCAGATCACCAGCCCGGTCATGACGAACGACAGCGGGATCCGCAGCGGTTTCCAGGCGCCGTCGCCGTCCGGAAGGATGGTGAACATCGAGGCCACGACCAGCCCGTAGAACCACCGGGCGCGCACCACCGTCGCGGCGAACAGCCCCAGGGTCCAGGTGAGGTACCACGGCTGGGTGATCGGGGCCAGCGCGATCAGCGCCAGACAGGCGAGCCCCGCGTAGTAGATCTGGTCCCGCTCGCGCGCCCGCCAGAAGATCGCCACCAGGGCCACCGCGAGCGCGGCCAGGGCCACCTCGCGGGTCACCGGGACCGCGCTCCACCGCTGCCCGAACCATCGTCCGGCGGCCTCGACCGCCAGGCCGACCGCCGTCGCCGGTGACGTCCAGCTCTCCGACTCCCCCGGATTCGACAGCGCACCGATCCAGCCCAGGCCCAGCCCGGTACCGAAGGACAGCGCCAGCAGAGCGCCGAGCGCGCCGGCGACGACCGTCCCGCCACGGGCAACCACGGTTCGCCACGAGACCCGGACCAGGCCGCCGGCGGCGTACACCGCCGCGAACGGGATGACCAGCCCGATGGTGGTCTTGACCGACATCGACAGGCCAAGCATCGCGCCGCCGGCCACCAGCGCCGGGATGCCGGTCCGCGCCGCGTCACCACGCGGGCCGGCGATGAGCGCGAATCCGGCGAGCAGGAACGCGACCGTGAGGCCGTCGTTGTGGCCGCCGCCGACCAGGTGCATCGGTACCAGCGGGCAGCACAGGAGCAGCCACAGCGCGCGATCGGTCGGCACGCCGACCCGGCGCGCTAGCGCCCACATGGCCCCGGCCATCCCGGCCACGCTGGCCACGGCGAGTGCCCGCAGCGCGACCAGGGCGGCGACCTGCGATCCCAGCTTGGCCGCCAGCGCCGACAGCGGGATGAACAGCGGCCCGTACGGGGTCTTGGTGACCCGCCAGCGGACCGACACCGACTCGATCCATGGGCACGGCTGCACCGAGATCGAATCGTGGTACGGGTTGTGCCCGGAGGCGAACAACGCGCCCTGGCATGCGTAGGCGTACATGTCCCGGCTGGCCAGCGGCGGGATGAACATCATCGGGCCGATCCACAGGACGGCGGTGACCAGCACCCAGCGGGTGGTCACCACGCCACGGCCGACCAGGTGCCGCCCGTACCACCACGCGGCGCACATCGCGATCAGGCCGGCCACCCACAACGCCATGATGAGCACGCCGTTCGGCCCGCGCAGGATGCTCCAGACCGTGACGCCTGGCCGGACGTACCGGGCAGCGCCGAACAGAAACGCGTCGATGGCGCAGAAGAGCGACCCGGCGAAGCCCAGCCATCGCAGGAACGACGGGCGGGCGAGCAGCGAGGCGATCATCGGTTGGCTCGCAGGATCGTCACGCCGTCGACCACCGCGTCGAGGTGGTAGTAGCGATGCAGGTCGGCGGCGATGCCGCCGGACGGATCCACCCGGTTCGGGTCAGCGGTGTCCATCACCACCAGCTCCGGCCGATCCGGCGCGGCCAGCATGGCGCGCAGCCGCGGCAACGCCGACGGGATCTTGTCGATCGGCTTCCCCCACAGGTACGGATACGGCGAGGTCCGCTGCGCGGCGAAGTACAGGTACGCCTCGGACTCCAGTACGTAGATCTGGTCACTCGCGGTGGTGGTCGAATCGATGTAGGCGGCGATCCGATCGTCCCTGGCGGCCAGCGCGTCGTACGGGATCCGATCGGCCCGGGCCGCGTTCGACAGCGGGATCAGGGCCAACAGCCAGATCAGCGTCGGCAGCATCACCACCGCGCCCACCACTCGCCGCCAGCGCACCGACGCGATGCCGCACAGCGCACAGGCCACCAGCAGAACCAGCGCCGGCAGCGGCTGCATGTAGTAGTGCGGCCAGTACGAGCCGCCGAGGTTGATCCCGACGAACCCGGCGAACAGCCAGGCGCCGAGGACCCACCGCCCAGAGGAGTCCAGCACTCGCCAGCCGAAGGCACCCACCACCACGATGACAACCAGGTCCCAGGCGATGTGCGGGGCGTACACCGAGAAGTCGTGCCATCGGGTGCTCGTATTGGAGCTGGAGCCGCCCATCGCCGCGAACTGGTACCCGGCCAGCGCCGTCCAGTAGTACGACCAGCCCACGTACATGCCATGGATGGCGCTCGCGGCCAGTGGCAGTACGAACCCGCCGACCAGGGCCGCCAGCCGTGCCCAGCCGAACGCGAGCGCGCACACGACCAGCCCGACCACGATCCCGTCGATTCCGGACTGCTTCATGGTGATGGCCAGGCCGGCGAAGACGCCGGCGCCGAACAGCACCCACCATGGCCGTCGGCGGCGCCACCAGTACACGGCCAGGGCGATCGAAACGGTCGACGGCACGCCGGCCAGCAACTCGCCGTTGAGGGTCATGCCTTCCAGGTGCGGTGCCACCCCGACGACGGCGTAGATCACCGCGGCCGCCGCGCCCACCCACGGCCGTACGAGCAGCCAGCCGGTGATCCCGAGCGCCACCGTGATGATCGCGCCGGCCAGCATCACCCCGACCCGGATCGTCCATCCGGAATCGTTGATCCACAACAGCATCCGGTAGGTCAGGAGCAACCCCTGCGGCCGGTCCAGCCAGGCGTCCCGGTAGAGGGCCGCGCCCCGCGACCACTGCTGGGCCACGTAGGCGTACCCGCCCTCGTCGGTGGACAGACCAGTGAATACGAACGGCAGGCGCAGCAGCGCGGCCAGCACGGCGGCGGACGCGATGAACCATCGAGCCCGAGACCGCTGCCGGTCCGGCGCGACGCCCGGGGTCGCGCTCACATGCTCGTCAATCATGGAAGATCCGCTCGAAGGAGGCACGCGCATGCCGCGCGGTCCGAAGGTAATGGTCGACGAACGTGCCCGGATCCCCGGCGTGCAGCACCCGCACCACGCCGGCCAGGTCGATGCCGTGACGCGGCAGCTGATCGGATGGGCGACCACGGACCAGCATCAGGGCGTTGCGGACCCGGCTGGCCAGGATCCACGCGTCCGACAGCGCCGCCGTGTCCGCCGCGCCGACCAGGCCGGCGCCGCGTGCCGCGGCAAGGGCGTCCAGGGTACGTGTGGTCCGCAGGCCCGGAACGTCGTGGCCATGCCGCAGTTGCAGTAACTGCACCGCCCACTCGACATCGGCGAGCCCGCCCCGGCCGAGCTTCGCATGAGTCGCCGGATCGGCGCCGCGTGGCATGCGCTCGGCATCGACACGTGCCTTGATCCGGCGTACCTCGGTGGTCTGCTCCGGGGTAAGCCCGCCGGACGGGTAGCGCAACCGGTCGGCGAGCGCCAGGAAGCGCGAACCCAGATCGCGGTCGCCGGCCACGAACCGGGCCCGCAACAGCGCTTGCGCCTCCCACACCTTCGACCACCGCGCGTAGTACGACTGATGCGCGGCGAAGCTGCGGACCAGCGGCCCCTGCCGGCCCTCGGGCCGCAGGTCGGCGTCGACGCCGAGCGGCGGATCCGGGGCCGGCGAGGACAGCACCCGCCGGACCTGCTCGGCGACCGCGAGCGCCAGCCCGCTGGCGTCGTCCTCGGCCAGCTCGGGTGGCCCTTCGTAGACGAACAGCACGTCGGCGTCGGAGCTGTAGCCCATCTCACGGCCGCCGAGTCGGCCCATGCCGATGATGGCGAACCGGAAGCCGGGATCGGGCGGCAGCGCGGCGGCCAGGACGGCGGCGAGGGTGGCGTCGGTGATGTCGGCGATCGCACATCCGACCTGGTCCAGCTCGGCCAGTCCGAGCAGGTCCGCACCCGCGATCCGGAATAGTTCGCGGCGTCGGAGCGCGCGGACCGCGTTGGCTCCGGCCTGAGGATCCGAATGGCGGACCGCGGCGGCGGTGAAGCCGTCGACCAGCACCTCCCGCCGCTGGGGTGCCAGCTCGCGGTCGGCGGCCAGCAGGCGCAGTGCCTCCGGATCGCGGATCAGCAGATCGGTGATGTAGCGGGAGCGGCCGAGCAGCTCGGCCAGGCGCGTCGCGACCGGTCCGCCGTCCCGGAGCAGGCGGAGGTACCAGGGCGTGGTACCCAGCGACTCGGAGACCTGCCGGTACGCCAGCAGGCCCCGGTCCGGCTCCGGCTCGTCGGCGAACTCGCTCAGCAGCGCCGGCAGCAGCGTGTGCTGGATCGCGGCGGTCCGGGACACTCCGCTGGTCAGCGCCTGGATATGGCGCAACGCGCCGGCCGGATCGGCGAAGCCGAGCACCTCAAGGCGGGCGCGGGCCGCGTCCGGGGCGAGCCGCAGTTCCGCCGAGGGCACCCGGGCGACCGCTTCCAGCAGCGGCCGGTACAGCAGCTTGGCGTGCAGGCGCCGGACCTCGGCGGCGTGCGCCACCCAGTCGGCTCGGAACATCGCCTCGGCGTCCCGGTCGCCCTGAGGCGTGTAGCCGAGCGCGGCGGCGAGCCACTTGAGCGCGGCCGGATCGGTCGGCACCGTGTGGGTCCGCCGCAAGCGCTGCAACTGCAGGCGATGCTCGACCACGCGGAGGAACCGGTACGCCGCGAGCAGCGACTCGCCGTCGTCGCGGCCCACGTACCCGCCGCCGGTCAGCGCTCGCAGCGCCTCGATGGTGGATGCTGACCGGAGCGTCTCGTCAGCGCGGCCGTGCACCAGTTGCAGCAGCTGAACGGCGAACTCGACGTCGCGCAGCCCGCCCGGACCCCGCTTGATCTCTCGATCGACCTCGTTGCGTGGCACCGAGTCCACGATCCGCCGGCGCATCGCCCGGATGTCATCAACCGCTTCTGGCCGCTCGGCAGCGTGCCAGATCGGCTCCTGCAACGCGGCGAGCCAATGCTGACCCAGTTCGATATCGCCGACCGCCGGCCGGGCCTTGAGCAGGGCCTGGAACTCCCAGGTGCGGGCCCACTTGCGGTAGTAGGCAAGGTGCCCGGCCAGGGTGCGGACCAGCGGCCCCCGGCTGCCCTCCGGGCGCAGCGCCGCATCGACCGGCCACGCCACCTGACCGCAGATCTGCATCAGCTTGATCGCGACGTCGGTCGCGGGCGCCAAGTCCTCGTCATCGGCGCAGACGAAGATGACGTCGACGTCGGAGACGTAGTTGAGCTCCAAGCCGCCGCACTTGCCCATGGCGATGACCGCGAGCCGGGTGGTGCCGGTGCCACCGGCCAGCCCGAACGCGGCGTCCAGGGTGGCGTCGGCGAGCGCGGACAGCGTCGCCATCGTCTCGTCGATGGTGAACCGGCCGGTCAGGTCGGCGGCGGCGATCGCGATCAGCGCCCGGCGATAGTCCAGGCGCAACTGAGCGACGCTCGCCGGGCGCTCCGGCAGGCGTACCTCGCCGTCGGCCAGATGCCGCCAGGCGTCCGGGGTCGCGACCAGGTGGTCGCCGAGCGCGGTGGACGCGCCGAGGACCGACAGCATCCGGGTCCGGTGCTCGTCGTCGGCCTCCAGCGTGCCGTTCACCTCCGGGCCGGCCGCGTCGATCAGGCGCTGTAGCTGCCGGGCGGCCAGATCAGGGTCGGCCGTGATCGCCAGGGTCGCGGCGATCGGACCGTCAAACCCGCGGTTGACCCGTACCGGGCGGACCTCCGTCACTAGTGCCCCAGCAACGGCAGCACCCGCGTCGGGGTGGTGTCCAGTTCGCCCCGGGCCACCGCCGCGAACCGGGCCGCGAACGGCTGCCAGACCTCCTCGACGTCGGCCATCACGGCGGCGCACCCCGCCACCAGCTCGTCGGCGGTAGTACCGATCTCGGCCAGCTGAGCCTCACCGCCGGCCGCCCACTCGGCGATCATGTCCACGTCGCACTCGATGTGAAACTGCAGGCCCCAGGCCCGCTCGCCGATCCGGAACGCCTGATTCGGGTAAGCGGTGGAGGCGGCCAGCAGGGTGGCTCCGGCCGGGAGCATGACGATCTCGTCCTGATGCCACTGGAAGACATCCGGCACGAACGGGACGTACCGCCACAGCGGATCCTCTTCCGCCTTGTCCCGGCGGGCCACCAGCTTGGCGCCGATCTCCGGTCCGCTCGGGCTTCGCTCCACCACGCCGCCGGTCGCCATCGCCAGCAACTGGCCGCCAAGGCAGACACCGAGGGTCGCGATGTTATGACGCACCGCCTTGCGCAGCAGGCTTTCGACACGGCCGAACCACGGTGCGCCGGGCTCGCCGGCCGCGTCCGGATATGCGCGCTGCTCTCCACCCATCACCACGAGGGCCTGATGCCCGTCAAGATCATCAGGCAGCGCATCACCTCGGTACGGCCGGACCACGTCCAGGCCCAGCCCGGCCTCGGTCAGCCAGTCGCCGAGCCGGCGCGGGTCGTCGGTCGGGTCATTCTCGATCACCAGAGCACGCGCGGTCACGGATCGAGGCTATCGAACCTGCCGGTAGACTCTCGCGGTGCATCGCGTACCAGCCCGCGGCGGCGTACTCCGTCCCGGCGACACGGTCATGCTCGTCTCGCCGTCCGGCCCGGCCCCTCAGGAACGGGTCGATCTGGGGATCTCGATGCTCACCGGGTGGGGGCTGAACGTCGAGGTGGCGCCCGGGGCCCTGGACGCGTACGGCTACTTCGCCGGCACCGACGACGCCCGACTGGCCGGGGTCAACGCGGCGTTGCGCGATCCGGCGGTCCGAGGCGTGATCTGCACCCGTGGCGGATACGGAGCGCAGCGCATCGTCGATGGCATGGACTTCGACGCCGTCCGCGCGGATCCGAAGGTGTTCACCGGGTTCTCCGACATCACCGCGCTGCAACTGGCACTGTGGCAGCGCGCGGGCCTGGCCTCGCTGCACGGGCCGATGGTGGCCTGGAACGGCGAGCGTACCGGCGAGGTGTCCATCGAGTCCCTGCGTGCCAGCCTGATGTCCACCGCGCCGACGCTGCTGGCGGCTCGCCCGGACGAGGAGACCGCCGAGGTCACCGTGGGCGGCCCGGTGGTGCGGGGCGTCCTGCTAGGCGGCAACCTGTGCCTGCTCCAGGCGACCATCGGCACCCCGGACATGCCGGACCTGCGAGGCGCGATCCTGCTCCTGGAAGAAGTGGACGAGCCGCCCTACAAGGTCGACCGGATGCTCACTCACCTGCGGCGAAGCGGCGTTCTGGACGGTATCGCGGGAATCGCCATCGGGCAGTTCACCAACTGCGCGGACGGCTGGCCGACCTCGGTCGCCGACGTGCTGACCGACCGGCTCGGCGACCTGGGCGTACCCATCCTCGGCGGCCTGCCGGTCGGACACGGTCATGATCAGCTGACGGTGCCGATCGGGACGCCGGCCATCCTGGACGTGGCGGCCGGGACCCTGACCGTCGAGTCCGCCACGACCGAATCCGCCACCGTCGAATCCACTACGACTGAATCCACCCAGTAGCGCCGCTTCCGCTACCCAACGCGCCGTGGGCAGGGCAGCCACGCGGCACTGTGGCCAGGCGGCTGCGCGCTGCTGTGGCAGGGCGGCTATGCGGCGCTGCGAGCGGGTGCCTGCCCGGCGCCGCGCTGCGCGCTCGGCTCCGTGCACGCCACGGCCAGGTCGCCCAGGTTCAGATCCAGCGCGCCGGCCAGCGCCACCACGGTGAAGAACGCGGGGGTCGGAATGCGACCCGCCTCGATCTTGCGCAGCGTCTCCACCGGCACCCCGGAGACGGCGGCCACCTCGGTCATGCTGCGGGCGGCGCGTGCCTCACGCAGCATCGCTCCCAGCTTCTCGCCGCGAGCACGCTCTTCCGGGGTCAGTGGGCGCCGCACCATACCGTGATAGTAATACCGGTATAGTTATCCCTCATGGTTGAACTGAAGACACCGGGCGAGATCGACGCGATGCGCGCCGCCGGACGCGTGGTCGCGACCGCCCTCGACGCGGTTCGGGACGCGGCCGCCGTCGGCGTACGCCTCGTAGACCTGGACCACGTGGCCCGCGACGTGCTGGCCGGCGCGGGAGCCACCTCGCCGTTCCTCGGCTACCAGCCGTCGTTTGCCACATCGCCGTTCCCGGCGGTCATCTGCACCTCGGTCAACGACGCCGCACTGCACGGCATCCCGTCGGGATACCGGCTGGCCGACGGCGATCTCGTCAGCGTCGACTGCGGCGCCACCCTGGACGGATGGACCGGCGACGCGGCCATCTCCTTCACGGTCGGCACCGCACGTTCCGACGACGTACGGCTGATCCGGGCCGGCTACGACGCGCTGGCCGCCGGCATCGAGGCGGCTGCGGTCGGCAACAAGATCGGCGACGTCTCCGCCGCGATAGCGAAGGTGGGCCGCGACGCGGGTGCCGGGATCTCGACCGATTTCGGCGGCCACGGTGTCGGCCACCACATGCACGAGTCACCGTCCGTGCCCAATGACGGCCGCGCCGGACGCGGCCTGCGCCTGCTGCCCGGCCTCGTGATCGCGATCGAGCCGTGGTTCATGGGCGGCGGCGACGATCGGTACCGGGTCGATCGCGACGGGTGGACCATCCGCAGCATCGACGGCAGCCGGTGCGTGCACGTGGAGAACACGGTCGCCATCACCGACGACGGGCCGGTGATCCTCACCGCGAAGTAGCCGGCACCGTGATGCCCGTTGCCGCCACCAAGCTGCCCGCGCGTCCATGATCGCCGAAAGTGGACGCTGGTGGCTGCTGAACCGGCCTCCCAACGACCACCAGCGTCCACTATTGATGATCTAGGAGGGCCCGAAGTCGGCGCGCCCCTACCTCGGGGCCGGCACCCGCCCCGGCGCCGGGACGCGGCGGCTGTGCATCCGGGTCTTGCGTGGCGTGTCGATCTCCTCGACACCGAAGCTGATGATCTTGCGGGGAAAAATCCGGATGATGTCGTCCACCGTCCTGGCCTCGCCCCGGATCTCCAGGAACCGGACCTGCCACGGGTCCCGGGACGGGATGTCATCGACGACGAACGCGACGCGACCGTTGTCCGCGACATTCCGGTACTTCTGGCTGGTGGTCATGCCGAAACCGGTGATGTCGATGGTGTCGGTGTCCGGGTGGTAGCGGAAGCCCACCGGATTGACCTGAAGGTTTCCGTTGGGCTGCGCGGTCGCGAGCCGGCCCAGGGTTTGTGACGCCAAGTAGGCGATCTCGTTGTCGGTGAAGACGGTCATGAGCGCCACAGCGTACTGGCAGGTGCGCGAATTCCCGGTTCCGCCTCGGACGATGGTCCTAGGACCTCGGATTTCGGTACGCCGGCACCCGGTCACGGCGGCGGATGGCAAACGGCAATTGGCGGGTCGGCAACCGCAAGAACCAAACGCTATGTACCGCTAAATCCGTATATTCGTCAGCATGACGGGATGGCACCCGGCTGGTCGCGCGGCGGTACGGATCGCCGGCTTGGCCGCATTCCTCATCGGTGTCCCCGCGCTCCTTCTCGGGGTTGCCGCGCAGGCCTCCGCGCATGACGGCGGCGATCGGGCCGACCTGCTCGGCACTCTCGGCGCGCTGGGCACGACCAGCCACGACGTGGTGATGACAACGTCCGATTCGACCATCAAGGGCTCGGTCGACCCGGAGGCGAGGGCCGCGTCGATCGCGGCAACGAGTGGCGACCTCGAAGTCGATGAGGTCGTCCACAACGGGCACGTATGGCTGCGCATGGACCTCGGCAGGGATGCCAACAGCCAGCTCGGCATCATCGGCGGACAGTGGATGTCGATGGACCCCGCCAAGATGTCGGCCACCAACCACCTGCCAATCCAGCCGGATGCGTCGGACCCGATCGACATGCGCGGCATCTTCGCCGGGATCGTGGACGTCACGCATGCACACCCGACCACCTTCACCGGAACGCTCGACCTGACCAAGGTGGCCGGGCGCAACGCGCCGGATCCGGACGAGGTCGCCCGGGCCGGCGAGGCGGCCACCAGGACTCCGTTCACCGTCACGACCGACGACCAGGGGCGGATCGCCACCCTCTCGGTCGACACCAGCGCCTTCGATCCCGCGCTCGGCGTCACGGTGGCGTACTCCGGTTACGGCAACGCCACCCCGATCACCGATCCCACCGGAGACGTACCCGCGCCGGACAGCGTGTACAGCGTCTTCAACTGACACGCCGGCATTCAGGCCTGATCCTTCGCCGAAAGATCGACCGGGCGCCCGACCGCTCGGTCGATCCGCTGGTTTCGATCGGCTGGTTTCGATCGGCCAATACGGCCGATCCGTGCCGGGTGGCCGGTCGCCGGGCTGCCGCACCTTATCCGGCGCGCCTATCCTCAACGCCGTGACCGATCTGTTCACGATCGACACCGACCGCCCGGTAGTCCCGTCACGATCGGCCACAACTCGGCGGCGATGGATCGTGGCGGTGCTCCTCCTGGCGCTCGCCAGCGGCGGATACACGGCGTACCGGCTGGAGCGGCTGGCCGCCTTCGACCGGGCATCGGTGTGCGGCCAGGCCGTCAACACGGGATGCCGCGGGGCGCAGACGGTGACCGTCGACGACACCGAGGTCACCGATACCACCGCAGACCTGATCGTTGAAAACCTGGACGCTATCCCCGGACGAACCTCGATCCGGTTCGAGGAGTCCGCTCCGTTAATCGACGATGTGCGGCTCGGCGACCCGGTATCGGTCGAGATCTGGCATGGCACGCCGTGGCGGGTACGCGCGGCCGACGGCACGTCGGAGTACACGTCGGCGGCGGTGCGCGGGATCGCGTTCGCCATCCTCGCCACGCTTTCGCTCGTGGCGTATGCGGCAGCACTGCTCATCGGACCCCTGCAACGCGCATCGCACCCGCCGATCGCGCGGATCGCCGGGCAGGCCTTCACCACCTCCGCTGCCGGGCTGTACGGGCTGCTAGCGGTTGCGACCCGGGCTGGCACCAACCCGCAGACGGCGTGGGAGATCGCCCTGTTCCTGGTTCTCGTCGCCTCCGTCTGCGCTGCGGCGGCGGCAGCGTCGGCGGCGCTGTTGTACCGGATTCGCCGGGATTGAGCCGCTGCCGTGCGACCGCGCTTCCGGCCCGCTTCCCGCCGCCCGCCGATCCGCCGCCCACTGATTCGCCGCCCGCTGATTCGCCGCCCACTGATTCGCCGGACGCCGACCCCGATCCGGCGCCGCCTGCAGCCGGTGCTGATCGGCGCCGGAGTTGTGGTCCTGCTGGGCGGCACGATCGCCATGGTCGCGACATACCCGGGCGCTATGCGTAACGCCGAGGCGTATCGAACCGCACCGGCATGCCCGGCCCGCCAGGTGACGCTCAACTGCCGGGACATCGAAGACGCCTTGGTATTGGCGACCGACGTGCACCGATCGAGCACGCAGGCGATCGACCTCGACGGGCAGCGGGTGGAGATGCCAGACGGCGCGCACAAGTGGGTCAAGTCGCAGCGCTACGGCGACCCGCTGCGGGTCGAATGGTGGCATGGCAAGATCGTCGCGGTCGGTTACCCGGCACCGACACACGAAACCGACGACCATCCGAACCAGACCGTGAGCGATCTGCGCTGGGCGCTGATCATCGCGCTCGGCTTCGATCTGTGGGGGTCCGACGCGATCCGCCGTCGCCGGACCGGCCCCAACATCGGCTTTCCCCGCTGGTGGCGTGCCACGGTTCCGGGCGCCGCGCTGGCGGTGACCGCCGCCGGTCTGCTGATCGCCCATCTAGCGGCCGGGGCGTACGTCGCCGCGGCAGCGCTCACCGCCATGGCCTTCGCCGCCTTCGCGCCGAGACCGGTGCTCTACGCGATCACAGGTTCCCGAGATACCGCTGACGCTCGTACGGTGTGACCACCCGCCGGTACTCGTCCCACTCGGCGCGCTTGTTCCGCAGGAAGAAGTCGAAGACGTGCTCGCCCAGCACCTCGGCGACGAACTCGGAGCGCTCCATCACGTCGATCGCCTCGGCAAGGTTGCCCGGCAGCGTCTCGTAGCCCATCGCCCTCCGCTCGCCGTCGGTCAGCGACCAGACGTCGTCCTCGGCGCCCGGCGGCAGCTCGTACCCCTCCTCGATGCCCTTCAGCCCGGCGCCGAGCAGGACCGCGTACGCCAGGTACGGGTTGCATGCCGAGTCGAGCGACCGGATCTCCGACCCGCGCCGAGTTCGGCTTGCCGTAGGCGGGCACACGCACGAGCGCCGATCGGTTCAGCGCGCCCCAGCGAGACGTACGCCGGGGCCTCGGCGATGCTGTTCGGCCACCGTCTGCGGGAACAGCCGCTTGTACGAGTTGACCCACTGGTTGGTGATCGCGGCGTACTCCCGGGCGTGGGTCAGCAGCCCGGCGATGAAGGACCGGGCCACCTTGGACAGTTTCATCGGGTCGGTCGGATCGTGGAAGGCGTTGCGCTCGCCCTCGAACAGCGACAGATGCGTGTGCATGCCGCTGCCCGGCTGGTCGGTGAACGGCTTCGGCATGAACGTGGCCCGCACCCCGTGCGACAGCGCCACCTCCTTGACCACGTGACGGAACGTCATCGACGTTGTCGGCCGTGGTGAGGGCATCGGCGTAGCGCAGGTCGATCTCCTGCTGGCCCGGGGCGACCTCGTGGTGGCTGAACTCGACCGAGATCCCGATCCGTTCCAGGGCCAGCACCGCCTGCCGCCGGAAGTCCCGCGCGACGGCGTGCGTGGTGTGCTCGAAGTAGCCGCCGGTGTCCACCGGCGTGGCACGCTCGCCGTCCGCCGGGAATGTCCTCGACCAGGAAGAACTCGATCTCCGGGTGGGTGTAGAAGGTGAAACCCTTCTCGGCCGCCCGGGACAGCGACCGGCGCAGCACGTGCCGCGGGTCGGCCCAGCTGGCCGAACCGTCGGGCAGCAGGATGTCGCAGAACATCCTGGCGCTCTCGCCGGACAGGCCGCCCTCGAACGGGAACACCTGGAACGTCGCCGGGTCCGGCATCGCCACCATGTCCGACTCGTAGTACCCGGGCGAATCCCTCGATCGCCGAGCCGTCGAACCCGATGCCCTCCTCGAAGGCCGCCTCAAGCTCGGCCGGCGCCACCGACACGCTCTTGAGCGTGCCCAGGACGTCGGTGAACCACAGCCGGACAAACCGGATGTCGCGCTCTTCCAGGGTGCGGAGTACGAACTCCTGCTGTCGTTCCACGCTCCGAATTGTCCACCCGGCCGGTTACGGGCTTGTTACCAACCCCTACGAAAAGCACGGCATATCCGCCCCGGCCCGCCGGGCTCGACCGCTTCGGCCGGCCGCACCCGGGCCCTCGGCCAGCGGCGGTGACCACCAGGCCCGCCTCGTTTGATCGCCGATTGCGGTCGTCTACGACGGCATATCGTCGCCAGTTACCGCGATCGGCGATCATGCCAGCCTTTGATGCCCGCGAACACCACCGATTCACCCCTCCGCCGAGCCCAGCTACCCGACACGGGCGAATCCGGCGAGCCGCTGTCACCGAGATCACGGCGGCGCCCGGAGTCCGGTTTGGCAAGATGAAGATATGTCGGCTACTGCCCGTCTCCGTCTCGCGCTCGCGCAAGTCAACCCGTGCGTCGGCGACATCGCCGGCAACGCCGCCACCATCCGCCACACGGCCCGACGAGCCGCCGAGAGCGGCGCGCACCTGGTCGCCTTCCCGGAGATGATGCTGACCGGCTATCCGGTTGAGGACCTGGTGTTCCGGTCCAGCTTCGTGACCGCGTCCCGGACGGCGGTGACCGCCTCGGCAGCCGACCTGGCCGCCGACGGCCTCGGCGACCTCGCCGTGGCGGTCGGCTACCTGGACTCGGACGGCCCGGCAAAGACCAGCGGCGCGGCGGTGCCGGGCAAGGGTCCGCGCAACGCCATGGCCCTGCTGCACGGCGGGCGCGTCGTCGCCACGTACTTCAAGCATCACCTGCCGAACTACGGCGTCTTCGACGAGGACCGGTACTTCGCGCCCGGTGACACGCTCACCGTGGTCCGCCTCGGCGGCGTCGACATCGCCCTGACCATCTGCGAGGACCTGTGGCAGGCCGGCGGCCCGTTCGCGGCGGCCGCCGTCGCCGAGCGTCGGGCTGGTCGTGAACATCAACGGCTCGCCGTACGAGCTGAACAAGGACGACGTGCGGTTGCCTCTGGTGGCCAGGCGGGCGCGACGAGGCCCGGGCCACGGTCGCCTACGTCAACATGGTCGGCGGCCAGGACGAGCTGGTCTTCGACGGCGACTCGATGGTCGTCGGGCCGGACGGCACGCTTATCGCGCGCTCACCGCAGTTCGAGCCGAGACCTGCTCGTACTCGACGTGGACCTGCCCCGGGCGACCACCGACCTGAGCGCGCCGCCGCCGGTCGGCCCGGACGGTATGAAGATCGCGCGCCGTCCGGCGTCACCGACCACGCCGAACCGCCGCGCGGCGAGCCGGCCCTTCCTCGCATCGCCGAGCAGGTCACCGATGAAGCCGAGGTATGGCGGGCGCTGGTGCTCGGCCTGGGCGACTACGTGCGCAAGAACGGCTTCAAGTCGGTAATCCTGGGACTGTCCGGTGGTATCGATTCGTCCGTGGCGGCGGCGATCGCGGTGGACGCGATCGGACCGGCGCGGCGTGGTCGGTGTCAGCATGCCGAGCTCGTACTCGTCCGAGCACTCGCGCGAGGACGCCGAGGATCTGGCCAAGCGCACCGGCCTGGACTACCGGGTCGCAGCCGATCGCGCCGATGGTCGACGCCTTCATGGACCAGATGCACCTGACCGGGCTGGCCGCCGAGAACCTCCAGGCCCGCGTCCGCGGCGTGCTGCTCATGGGTCTGTCCAACCAGGAGAACCACCTGGTGCTCACTACCGGCAACAAGAGCGAGCTCGCGGTGGGCTACTCGACGCTGTACGGCGACTCGGTCGGCGGCTTCAACCCGCTCAAGGACGTGCCGAAGACGCTGGTGTGGAAGCTCGCGCGGTGGCGCAACGACGAAGCGGCGCGGCGCGGCCAGACCCCGCCGATCCCGGAGAACTCGATCACCAAGCCACCGAGCGCCGAGCTCCGGCCGGGCCAGCGTGACAGCGACTCGCTGCCCGACTACGACATCCTGGACGCGGTGCTGGCCGGCTACGTCGACGGCGATATGGGCCGTGACCAGTTGCTGGCCGCCGGTCACGACGCGCTGGTGGTCGACCGCGTGTTGCGCCTGGTCGACCTCGCCGAGTACAAGCGCCGGCAGTCCGCGCCGGGCACCAAGATCTCATTCAAGGCGTTCGGACGGGACCGGCGGCTACCGATCACCAACCGCTTTCGCGAACAGCCCTGAGCCGACCGGTCTTTGACAGCCCTGAGCCGACCGGTCCTGTCGTTGGCTGGGCCGGTCCAGTCGCGAAACGGCCCCAACGCGGCGCGGCGACCCGCTTCCATCGCCGCCCGCCGCGTCATGGGCGCCTGCGGAACAGCAAGATCGGAAGTTACCGTGCCTGTGAAATCTTGCACTGATCCCTGCCCGGCGCCGCCGGGCCGGTGAGACGATCTCCACGTGTCCGGGGACCGCGATCAGCGCGGCCTCGAGTCCGACAAGAGGAGATAACGATGTCTCATCCCGAGGTCTCCCGATCTCAGCCGGAAGTTCCGAGCCTCTACGGCGGGCCGGCAACTCGTCGGGTACGCACCCGCGACCTGCATCTGGCGAAGGAACGCGGCGAGAAGTGGGCCATGCTCACCAGCTACGACCAGTACACCGCTGGAATCTTCGACGACGCCGGGATCCCGGTGCTGCTGGTCGGCGACTCGGCCGCCAACAACGTGTTCGGCTACGAGACGACCGTACCGGTGACCGCCGACGAACTGCTGCCGCTGGTCCGCGCCGTGGTACGCGCGACCAAGCGCACGCTGGTTGTGGGCGATCTGCCGTTCGGCTCCTACGAGGAAGGCCCCACTCAGGCCCTGCGTACGGCCGTGCGGTTCATGAAGGAGGGCGGCTGCCACGCGGTGAAGCTGGAGGGCGGCGTGCGGGTAGCGGAGCAGATCGCGGCGATTACCAAGGCCGGGATCCCGGTCATGGCGCACGTCGGGTTCACCCCGCAGAGCGAGCACGCGTTCGGCGGGTACCGGGTGCAGGGCCGGGGCGAAGCGGCCGAGGAGGTCATCGCCGATGCCCGTGCCGTCGCCGCGGCCGGCGCGTTCTCGGTCGTGCTTGAGATGGTGCCGGGCGAGGTATCCAAGCAGATCACCAAGGAGCTGCCGATCCCGACCATCGGCATCGGGGCCGGCCCGGACACCGACGCTCAGGTGCTGGTCTGGCAGGACATGGCCGGCCTGCGTACCGGCAAGGCTCCCCGGTTCGTCAAGCGGTACGCCGACCTCGCCGGTGTCATCGCCGGTGCCGCGAGGCAGTACGCCGAGGAGGTGCGTGACGGGGCCTTCCCCGCCGCGGAGCACACGTTCGAGTAGCCCGGAGTATCCCTGGTGACCAGAGCATTCCTGGCCGGTATGCCGCGCGCGGTTGGCCGGCAGCGCGACATCCTGAGCGGCATGCTCGACGCGGTCGAGCTCGAACCGGCCCTGCGCTGGTTCGAGCTCGCCTGCTCGCTGGCCCGTGGCACGGGCGACGAGCTATCCGATATCGATTGCGGGGTGGGCGTCGCCGACGAGCGGTTCGGTGACGCGCTCGCTCTCGGCGCCACGCTGACGGCGATCGGCGGTCCGGTGCGCGACCAGATGCGCCAGGAGTTCCCGAGGCCTCCCCGACAGACGACGGACCCCGGTCTGACGTCATGGCACCTGCACACCCTGTATACCGACGGCGCCCAGCTGAGCCTCGTCCTGATGCCGGCGTCATGGCGAGCCGGCGCGCCACCCGGGTCGGTCGTGCTCTACGACGAGGACGGCCGGCTGAGCACGCCGGTGCGCCCGGCGGCGGCGGACGCCACCCCGCAGACCCGCCACGAGTGGGCGTGCCTGGCCTGGATCGCGCTCGGCGACCTCGCCAAGTATCTGGACCGCGGCTCGGTCTGGGAGGCGTACCAGCGGCTCCAGGAGGCCCGCGACCACCTCTGGCGGCTGTGGAACGTGACGCTCCGCGTCGACTTCGCCGGGTACGGGCTCACCGCTCTGCTCGACGAAGCCGACCCTCGGCTACCGGCGGGTATCGAGGCGACCGTCGCCGGGCTGGACGCGGCCGATCTGCGCCGGGCGGCCATCGCGACGGCTCGGTTGCTGGCCGAGGTCGTTCCCGGTGCCGTCGCCGTGCCACCGGACGGCTTCCGGGACTGGGTGACGGCCCGGCTGACTGCCTGATCCCTCCGGCCCGCACGATGGTTGGTCAGGCCCGAATCAGCGCCTCGGCCAGTACCTGCCTGGCATCGCGCAACGATGGGCCGTACCAGGTCAGGTGCCGCCCGGAGACGAGCGCGTACGGCACTTCTGGAAAGAACTGCGGGCCATCGTCGGCATTGAACGGGTACGGCTCGTCCGGCAGCACCAGCAGATCCGGCCGGGTCGCCCGCAGCTCATCCAGGCTGGGCCGGGGGTACCGATCGGGCGCCCGGTGGTAGGCGTGCCGGACGCCCACTCGGGCCAGTACGTCACCAGCGAACGTGCCGGAGCCGAGCACCACCCACGGCTTGCGCCACACCGGTACGAGCGCGCGCTCGGCGAGCACCCGGTCCGGCGGCGCGGCCCAGGTCCGCTCCGCCTCGGCCAGCCAGGCCGGCTCCGCGACCCGGATCAGCTCGAACATCTCGCGGAGCGCTCCGAACGCCTCGTCGAGTGTCCGCGGGTAGCACACCCACACCCGTACTCCGGCCGCGCGCAACGCCTGCACGTCCGCGCGCTGGTTCTCCTCGACATTCGCCAGCACCAGATCCGGACGCAGCCCGAGCACCGTCGCCACCGTCGGGTACTTGCTGCCGCCCACCCGCACCACATCCAGATCAGCCGGGTACGCGCAGTAGTCGGTCGCACCGACCAGCAGCGACCGGTCCACCGAGGCGACCGCCTCGGTCAGCGAAGGGACCAGCGAGACGATCCTCACGTGCCGTCGGTGGTGAAGCTGTCAGTGGTGAACCGGTCGGTGGCGAAGCCGTCGGTAGTGAAGAGGACCTTGCGTTCGGTGGGATCGGCGGCGGCCAGCCGGACGGTGATGCGCTCACCCAGCACCATCCCCTCGCCCTCGCACCGGGCCCGTATCGCCGGGTGGTCGATGGCGATGGTGCCGCGCGTGGCGTTCGGCTTGTCGTCCAGATCGAGGACCGCCGCGTCGAACTTCTCGCCGAGCCGGCCCGCCAGCAGCACCGCTTCGGCCAGGTCCACCGCGCCGCGCTCGGCCGCCGACGCGATCCGGTCGGTCGCCGACATGACACGTGGAAGCTCCGGCAGCGCCTGGCGCGTCCAGTCCGGTACCTCCCGGCCGTCGAAAAGGGCCAGGGCCACCTCGGTGGCGAATCGGTCGGCCAAGCGCCGCAGCGGCGCGGTCACATGGGCGTACGGCGCACCGACGCCACCGTGCTCGGTCAGCGCCGGCGGCTCGCCGTCGAACGCGGTGTACCCAGCACCGCGCATCAGCTCGGCGGCGTGGTCCAGGAATGCCGCACCGCGCGGATCGTTGCCGTCAACGGCCGCTATGACCCGTCCCGGGGCGGCGCCGTCCGGCCAATCGACGCCTAGCCCGCGTGCGGCGATCCGGAGTTTCGCGATCGCCCTGGGTTCCGGCGCCGGCATGGTCCGCAGCAGCCCGATCCGGCCGGCCATCATGATCTGCGCGGCGGCCATGCCGGTGAGCAGCGAGATCTGCGCGTTGAACTCCTCGACCCGAGCGGCGGCGGCCAGCACGAGTTCCCAGCCCCCGTCGACCTTGACGACTTCTTGTGACGGGATCGGCAGGCTGATCGCACCCCGCGCCAGGCCGCGCTCGATCAGCAGCGCACCGATCTCCGGCAGCAAAGCGATCGGATCGGCTAGCCGGCCCGCCACTACGTCGGACTGGACTGCCGGGTAGTCGAGCTGCGCCCGGCTGCGGACGAGGGCGCGCTCGACGCGGGTCTCGATGGTGGCGCCGCCGGCGTCCAGGTCAATGGTCCACACCGCGGCCGAGCGGTCTTGGCCCGGCAGCAGGCTTGCGGCGCCTTCCGAGAGGATCTTCGGGTGCAGCGGTACCTTGCCGTCCGGCAGGTAGACGGTCTGCCCGCGGCTCCAGGTGGCTCCGAAAAGAGCGCCGCCGGGCGTGACGAACGATGACACGTCAGCGATGGCGTAGTACACGCGGTAACCGCCACCGGGTCGGCGTCGCAGGCACATCGCCTGGTCCAAGTCCATCGATCCCGGCGGGTCGATGGTTACGAACTCGATGTCGGTCCGGTCGGAGGCCGGGCGGGCCGGGCCCGACGCCGCAATCAGGTCAGCCTCGTCCTGCGCCGCGGGCGGAAACTGCTCAGGCAGCTTAAGCTCGCGGCGCAGGGAGGAGAAGTCGATGTTCGGCGCGACGAGGCGGCGGATCACCATCCGTTAGTCATACCATCGAGCGCCCAACGCGTCGCCTTGCTGGGTTGCCCGGGCATCGTTCATCACCACGCTCCACCGGGCCGTCGCACCGGCCGGGGTCGGCCTGCCGACCGAGGCCTTCTAGGCCGACGCCCTCGGCGCGCTCGCCTTTCGCGTGACCCGGCCGGTGGTGGTCTTACGTACCGTGGTCCTGCGTGCGGCGGCCGTCCTGCGGGCCGCCGTGCTCTTGCGGGCCGGCGCCCGTTTGGCGGTGGCCTTGGCCGTGGTCCGGGCGGTGGTCCGGGCCGCGGTCGTCTTCCTGGCCGTCGTCTTCTTCGCCGTCGTCTTCTTCGCCGTCGTCTTCTTCGCCGTCGTCTTCTTCGCCGCCGTCTTCTTAGCCGCCGTCTTCCGAGCAGGCGCCTTCGCCGCCGTTCTCTTCGCCGTCGTCTTCTTAGCTGCCGTCTTCCGAGCAGGCGCCTTCGCCGCCGTTCTCTTCGCCGTGGTCTTCTTCGCCGCGGCCTTACGGGCGGTGGTCTTCTTCGCCGGCGCCCTCTTCGCCGTGGTGGCCTTCCTCGCCGTAGTGGTCTTCCTCGCCGGCGCCTTCTTGGCGGCGGCCTTCGTCGTCGCCTTCCGCGCGGTCGTCTTCTTGGCCGCCGTGGACTTCCTGGCCGCCGTCGTCTTCCTGGCCGCCGTGGTCTTCCTGGCCGCCGTGGACTTCTTCGCCGCCGTGGTCTTCTTCGCCCCGGTGGTCGCCTTCTTGGCCGGCGCCGCCTTGCGCGCGGCCGTCGCCTTCTTGGCCGTGGCCTTCCTCGCGGTAGTCGTCTTCTTGGCCGTGGTCTTCTTGGCCGGCCCCGACGTCCGAGCCGAGGCCACCCGCTTGGTGGTGGTCTTGCGCGCCGTCGTCTTGGTGGCCGGCGCCGTCTTCTTCGCGGTGGTCTTGCGGGCAGCCGTGGTCTTGCGGGCCGGCGCCTTCTTGGCGGTGGTCCTGGTCGCCGGCGCCCGCTTCGCGGCCGTCTTGCTCGCCGCCGTCTTCTTGGCGGCTACCTTTTTGACCACGGTCTTCGCGGCGGTGGCTCTAGTCGCCGCTGCGGTCTTCTTCCCGGCCGCACGGACGGCCGATTTGATCGTGGCCTTTGTAGCTGCGGCCATGACGTCCCTCCCTCGGGAACCTGACGGGTTGCTCGACAAGCCGGTTCGTCGGATTACGACTCCCCGTTCCAGCGGGCGTCTTCGGCGTCCCAGGCGGCGTTACGATCGGCCACCTGCTCCAGGGCCGCAGCCGCCTCGGCTTCGGTCGCGTACGGCCCCAGGCGGTAGTTCCCGGCGCACGCGTTAGCGTCCGTCTCCACGCGGTGGTGGCGCACGCACCAGAAGTACCTGCCGCCGCTCCCGCTGCTGCTCATGACATCACTGTGCACCGCAAACCTCCCATGCGCTACCGATTCGACTCAAAAGCCTAAGCACTTCTACATTGGATGTAATCTGGACCTAATCCACTGAATCGCCCGCCGCCACGGCCGGACTGCCCTGATTCCGTTATCTGGCAACGGTTTCGTCTCGCCTGGCGGCCCGTCAGGCAGCCGGCGAACTCGAGTCGCCGCGCCCGTCCGGCCGGTCCGGACGGGCGCAAAAAAATCCGCGGTGGATCGCGAACTCCGGCGTGTTGCGGGCCCGCCGGAGCCGTTACGGGGGCGGCCAATCGCGACTGCGCGTCAGGCTTCCCGCGCCCGGAAAGCCGCGTCCAGGTAGCCGGCCGCGTCCGACTCACCGAGCCCGAGGCGGACGATGCGATCGACGTACTCGGTCGCCGCTGCGAGCGCTTCGCGGGCCACGGCGTCCGGCCCGGCGGAGACGAACGTCCCATGCCGGCCGCGGGTCTCGACCACCTGGTCGGACTCCAGTTCCCGGTAGGCGCGAGCGACGGTGCCCGGGGCCACGCCCAGGTCGTCGGCCAGCCGGCGCACGGTCGGCAACCGGGTGCCCGGTGGCAGCATCCGGGTCCGCGCCTGCGCCGCTATCTGGGCGCGAATCTGCTCGTACGGCGCCACGGCCCCGTGCGGGTCGATGCGCAGCTGCATGGGTCCGATCTGCACGGAACTGACTCTACGGGCCCGGTCGGCACTTGCGACACAGCGGACAGACGGTCACGGAACCGGCGTGGCTACAGCGACTGGCCCGCCAGGTCAGCGGTTCAGCGCGGTCCGTAGGTAACCGTGGGCGTCGGCTAACCGGGACCGCGCGGTCGCGGCGTCAACGCCGCCCAGCAGCATCAGAATGGCCGCCTTGACTTCGCCGCCGGCATCGGCCAGCGCGGCATCCGCGACCGCCTGCTCGCAGCCGGTGGCCAGCACCACAATGCGTCGCGCGCGGGCGCGCAACTTGTCGTTGGTCGCGGTCATGTTCACCATCAAATTGCCGTACGTGCGGCCCAGGCGCATCATGACGACTGTCGAGATGGTGTTGAGTACCAGTTTCTGCACCGTGGCCGACTTGAGGCGAGTGGAACCGACGAGGAACTCGGGCCCGGCCGGCACCTCGATGACATGGTCGGCGACCCGGCCGATCTCGCTGTCCAGATTGCCGGCCAGCGCGACCGTGAGTGCGCCTCTGGCTCGCGCATGGGTGAGCGCTCCGACCGCGTACCGGGTCCGGCCGCTGGCCGAGATGCCGACGACCGAGTCCGGCGAAGCCAGGTCCAGGTCGTCGAACTGGACGACGGCGCCGTCGAAGTCGTCTTCGGCACCTTCGGCGGCCCGGGTTACCGCGCCGGAGCCGCCCGCCATCAGCCCGACGACCAGTTCCGGGGGCGCCGAGAACGTGGGCGGGCACTCGCTCGCGTCGAGGATGCCCATCCGGCCGGCAGTACCCGCCCCCGCGTAGATGAGCCGCCCGCCGCCGCGCATCCGGGCCGCGATCGCGTCGATCGCGGCCGCGATCGCCGCTGAGGCGGCGAGTACGGCGTCGACCACGACCGTGTTCTCCTTGTTCATGGCGGTGACGATGGCCTCGGTTGCCGACATATCGATATCCCGGAACCGCGGATCGTAGGCTTCGGTCGTCAGCGTGGCCAAGTGCGTGACGACGTCGTCGGTCGATGAGGTCGCCACCCTCGTCACACTCCCTGCTTGGTAAGGATGGAGATGGCCAGCGCCACCGCTCCGGTCTCCGGAGCCTTGGCCAGGTGGGGCCGCAGGCCGAATCCGACAACGCCGCGTCGAACCCGCTGGCAGAGGTCTCGCGACGCTGGATTGCCGGCACGAAGCAGCCCGCCACCGAGCACCACCGGAAGGTCGATCGGCGATCCCACGGCCCGTTGCACGCCACGGAGCGAGTCCAGCAGGGCGGCCGCGGTACGGGACATGATGTGCAGCGCCACCGGGTCGCCCCGGCTGGCCGCGTCGGTAACGACGGGCGCCAGCTCGGCGAGGGTTACCGGCGGCCGCTGGTAGGCCGACCGGGCCAGCCTCGCCGCTCCGTCGACGACCGGCACTCCGAGCGCCGCTGGGACGCTCTCCCGCAGGCTGGTTTGCGGACCGTTTCCCTCGATCGCCGCGAGCGCGGCCATGATGCCCTCGCGCCCGACCCAGAACCCGGATCCTCGGTCGCCCAGCAACCAGCCGTGACCGTCGACCGACGCGACGATGCGCCCGTCGGCCAGGTACGCCGCGATGGCACCGGTGCCGGACAGCAGCACGAAGCCATGCTCTCCGACCCCACCGGCCGCGAACGCGACCTCGGTGTCCGGCCGTAACTGCCGGGGGCATGACAGCCCAACCGCGCTCCACACCTCACCGACGGCGCGGTGAAAGGCGTCACCGTACGTGGTGACGCCGGCCAGGCCGAGCACCGCCATCGCGCCGGCGGAACGGTCCAGCTCACCGAGCGCGGCCTCCAGCGCACGGGTCAGGTTGACCCGCATGGCGTCAAGACCGCGCGAAACCGGATTTCCGCCGCCCGCGGTGCCCGATCCGACGGTCCGGCCGGCCAGGTCGGCGATCAGCACGCGCGTGGTCGAACCGCCGAGGTCCACGCCGAGCACGTACTGATCCGTCACGCGAACTCCTCGGGCCACCGTGTACTCCTGTGGAACTATGCCGAGGATTCTTGTTGTATTTGAGCACGGTGGTCAAGTCCGGTGTCCGGCCGCGCCTGGCCTGGACGGCGGCGACCCGTCAGCCCTCAGTCGTCGCGCAGCCGGTCGGCGGACATGAGGACCTTCACACCGGCATGCTCGATCGCGCGGACCTCGTCGGGGTCCGCGGTCATGTCGGTGATCACCGCCGTCACCGCGGTCAGGCCGGCCACCCGCGCCACCGAGATCCGGCCGAGCGCCGAGGCGTCGGCCAGCACATATACCTCCCGGGCCTGCCGGACGATCGCTTGCAGCACGGCCACGTCGGCGAGGTCGGTACCGGTCAGGCCGGCGCGCGCGTGTACCCCGGCCGCGACCAGGAACGCCTTGTCGGCGAAGTACTCGCCGAAGAACCGCTCGGTCACCGAACCGGAGCAGACCAGGTCGGCCGATCGCAACTGGCCGCCGGCGAGCAGAATGTCCACACCGGTACGACCGGCGAGCTCGGCGGCCACCGACAGCCCGGCACACAGCACCCGCCCGGCGTACGTCGCCGGCAGCGCCCGAGCCATGTCCACCACCAGCGCGCCGCCGTGCAGCACGATGGTGTCACCAGAGTCGACCATGGCGGCCGCGTGCGCCGCGATCGCCGGTGCCGGGGCCGGCTCGCTCTCGTCGACCCGGACTTCCCATGGCCCGCTTGCCGCTACGACGGCGCCGCCATAGACCCGGCGGAGCAGCCCGCGCTCCTCGAGAACCTGCAGGTCCCGACGTATGGTCTCGCCCGACACATCGAACTGCCGGGCCAGGTCGTCAACCCGGACGCGGTTGTCACGGCGCAGTTGCGCCGCGATCCGCAGCCGCCGCTCCTCCGGGAGCGCGGTGCCCAATTCCTCGGCCATGACTCCTCGATCATGTCATCGGTCGTCCGGTGCTCACGCGGCCCGAGCCGTCGTCGCATTGTGTCACGACCAGTTGCCCGGACGTGACAGATCCACGTTGGTTTGTTGTGGACTCTTACGTGATCTTGTGGCAAGCTCCCCCACAGTCCACCTTGGCGGCGCCGAACGGCCGTCGCTGATCCACCACCGCGGCGCCGAACGGCCGCCGCTGATCCACCACCGCGGCGCCGAACGGCCGCCGCTGATCCACGAACGTTTACGATCCAAGCCCTTGAGAGGAGATCGCGTGAAGCGCACCGCCCGCAATACCCTCATCGCAGTGGCGGCGACCGCCGTGCTCGCGAGCGCGGCCTGCTCGTCCAGTGGTGACGGCAACCCGGCAGACTCGACGGCGACGGCAGACCCGAACGCAAGTGGCAAGCTCGTCGTCTGGTTGCAGACCGACGCCCAGACCCTCTGGCCGAAGGCGATTGCGGACGCCACCGACAAATTCCACCAGGCATTCCCGAAGGTCCAGGTCGACGTCGAGTACCAGGCTTGGACCGACCACCTCACCAAGTTCGACGCGACCGCGCAGTCACACACCGAGCCGGATGTGATCGAATTCGGCAACAGCGAGACGGCGCAGTACATCACCGCGGGCGCGCTCAAGGACCTCACCGACGTCAAGTCCACGTTCGACAACTCCGACCAGTGGCTTGACGGGCTGTCCCAGTCCTGCGTGCTGGACGGCAAGCTGTACTGCGTGCCTTACTACGGCGGCGACCGCGCGGTGACCTATCGTATCGACATCTTCGCCGACGCCGGCATCACCGCGCCGCCGGCCACCTGGGACGAACTGCTGGCCGACGTGCGGAAGCTCGCCGGCAAGCACAGCGGCGACAAGAACTTCAACGCGTTCTACATGCCGGGTTCGTACCCGTACGGTGGCCTGCCGTTCGTCTACGACGCCGGCGCGACCATCGCCACCGACAACGGCGGCAAGTGGACCGCGAACCTGAACTCGCCGCAGGCTCAGGCCGGGCTGGCGAACTGGAAGAAGCTGATCGACGCCGGCTACAACGGCGACCGCACGATCACCAACCTGAACTCATACACCCAACTGGTCAACGGAACCTCGGCGATGTTCTACGATTCCAGCGGCCAGATGGCTGCGGTGTTCGGGCCGAAGGGCAACCCGGATCTGAAGGACAAGATCGGTACCTTCCCGATGCCCAGCCCGACCAACTCGGGCAGTTTCCTGCCGCCGTTCATGGGTGGTTCCGACCTGGCGGTCCCGCACTCGGCCAAGCACGCCAACTGGTCCGAGGCCTGGATCCGGGCGTTCACCTCGACCGACATCGAGAAGGAGTTCGTCGACGGCGGCTTCCTGGCCAACGCCAAGTCAATCGTCTCCGACGACCCGCTGCGGGCCGCCTTCTCCAAGGAACTGGCAAACACCTGGTTCGTCCCGCTCGCGCCGAACTGGGCTCAGGTCGAGAAGGACAAGATCATCAATCAGATGCTGGTCGACATCGCCACCGGTAACAAGTCAATCGACGAGGCCACCAAGACCGCCGACGATGCCATCAACAAGGATCTGAACGCGGAAAGCTGAGAGTCACTTCGTGACACGTTCCGAACTCGACGCCCCGCGCGGGTACGGCGAGCGCGCCGTACCCGCGCAACGGGGCGCGCCCGAGGGCACCGGTTCGCGGCCGGGCCCCGGGCGCCGGCGCCGGGACCTGACCCCGTACTGGCTCATCGCGCCGGCCTCGATCCTGCTCATCGGCCTCATGGGCTATCCCCTGGTCCGGCTGATCCTGCAGTCGTTCCAGCATTGGGGGTTGCGGCAGATCCACGGCGGATACCCGCCGGAGTGGGTCGGATTCGCCAATTACCGGCAGGTGTTGCGCGATCCGCTGTTCTGGACGGTGGTGCGCCGCTCGGTCCTGCTCACCGTCGTCATGGTCGGCGCCTCGATGGTGATCGGCGTCGGCATCGCGCTGCTGATGCGGCGGGTGCCCGGGTGGTGCCGCTGGCTCATCACGCTGGCCCTGGTCGTGGCCTGGTCGGTTCCCAGCGTGGTCTCCACCGAGATGTTCGCCTGGATGACCGACTACAACTACGGCGTCGTGAACTGGCTGCTGGGCATGCAGCGGCACAACTGGTACATCTCCAACATCCAGGGTTTCGGTGTGTCCACCGCCGTGGTCGTGTGGGGCGCCGTCCCGCTCATCTCGATCAGCACCTACGCCGCGCTGAGCCAGGTGCCGGCCGAACTCATCGAGGCCGCCCGGGTCGACGGCGCGTCCGCCGGCCAGATCCTGCGGCGCATCACGCTACCGCTGATCCGGCCCATCGTCGGGCTGCTGACGGTGCTGTCGATCATCTGGGATCTGCAGGTGTTCGCACAGATCTGGGTACTGCGGCAGAGCAACCCCACGCGCGATTACTTCACGCTGGGGATCTACGCCTACACGAAGGCGTACTACAGCCATTCCTACGGCTACGCATCGGCGGTCGCGATCGTCATCGTATTGCTGCTCGCCGCCGTGGTCGGCATCTACATGCGCTCGCTGTCCAGGCTGGGAGGCATCGAATGAGCCGGCTCGCCCGTGCCGCCTACACCGTCATCGGCGTCGCCGTCGTGGTGATCTGGCTGTTCCCCGTGTACTGGATGATCAACACCGCCTTCAAACCGGGCGCCGAAATGCTGACCGTGACGCCGCACTTCATCCCGGAGCATCCGACCCTGGAGAACTTCCGCCAGGTGGTAGACGACCCGGTGTTCTGGACCGCGCTGCGCAACAGCGTGATCGTGGCCGTCGCTACCGTGGTGATCGCCATGGTGATCGCGTTTCTCGCCGCGCTCGCCATCACGCGGTTCCGGTTCCTCGGTCGGCGCGTGTTCCTCTTCGCCATCATGGCGGTTCAGATGGTGCCGCTGGTGGCCATCGTGATCCCGCTGTTTCTGACCCTGTCCTCGCTGCAACTTGCCGACACGCTGCCCGGTCTGGTGGCGGCGTACCTGGTCTTCTCCTTGCCGTTCGCGGTGTGGACACTGCGCGGGTTCATCGCCAATGTGCCGGCCGAGTTGGAGGAGGCCGCCATGGTCGACGGGTGCTCGCGGATCGGCGCGTTCGGCCGGATCGTCCTGCCGCTGGTCCTTCCCGGGCTGATCTCCACCAGCATCTTCACCATGATTCTGGCGTGGAACGAGTATCTGCTGACGTACTTCGTCATCGCGACCAACAAGAACTACACGCTGCCGCTCTGGCTGACCCACTTCACGCTCTCCGAGGGCATCCAGTACGGGCCCCTGATGGCCGGCTCGACGCTGATCGCCGTACCGGTGATCGTGTTCTTCATGATTATCCAAAAGCGAATCGCGACCGGGCTGACCGCCGGCGCGGTGAAGGGTTGATCGAACCGGCCGGGCCGGGTGGGCGCGGCGCGCGTCCACCAGCGCGGCACCGGGGCCTGGCGGACTGGTGTGGCTGCCGGGGCGGGGTGGCTGGCCGAGCCCAAACGTGGTGGACTGCTCCGGTGGATCCACTCGTGCTCGGCATCGAAGCCACCGGGAGCGCGGTGTGCGCCCTGCTCGCCGACTCGACCGGTGCCATGCTCGGGATCGGCCGGGCGGCCGGGGCGAACCCAACGGCCTACCCGCTCGACGTGGTATCCGACCGGCTCGCCGGGGCGATCATCAGTGCCCTCGGCGCGACCCCGCCGCATCAGGTCGTCGGCGCGGTGGTCGGCATGGCCGGCATCCGGACCTCGGCCGAGCCGGCCGCGCTGCGGGCGCTCGACGACGTGTGGGATCGGGTCGGCCTGACGTGCCCGGTCCGCGTGGTCACCGACGCCGTGGCCGCGTTCGCCGGCGGTACCACCGCGTCCCGCGGAGCCGTGCTCATCGCCGGTGCCGGATCGATCGCCGCGTGGATCGACGCGCAGCGCGTGACCCATCGGGTCGCCGGACACGGATGGCTGATCGGCGACGACGGTTCCGGCTTCTGGCTGGGCCGCCAGGCGGTGCGCGCGGTGCTCGATGAGCTCGACGGCCGCGGTCGCCCGACGCTGCTGCGGATGGCGGTACTCGGCACCATCGCCAACTCCGATGAGCTTCCGGCCGAGCCGGACGAGCAGATGACCATGCTTCGTACCGCCGTGTACGACCAACCGCCGATCGCCCTGTCCCGGCTGGCGCCGCTGGTACCGGCGGCGGCCGAGGCCGGCGACCGGACCGCGCAGAGAATCCTGGACCGGGGCGTGACCCTGCTGGTCGAATCGCTCGACGCGCTGTTCCACGAGGTACCCGCGGCGGAGAGCGCGGGGACCGATCCAATTGTCTGCTCCGGTGAGCTGCTGAGCGGGCCCGGCCACATACAGCGCGAGGTAAAGCGCCGGATCGCCGAGACGTACGGTCGCGAGCCGGTGATCGCCCGGCACGCGGCCGGTGGCGCGGCGTGGCTCGCCCTGTGCTCAGCCGATGGCGTCGACCCGGGTGCGCACGCCAGCCTGCGCGAGCTGGCCTACTGACGTTCGCCGGCCTGCCGGGTCGCCGGCCTGCCGGGTCGCTGGCCTGCCGGGTCGCTGGCCTACCGACGCTCGCTGGCCGTGTGACTCGCGGTGGCGGGGATCCGTTCCGGGCGCCGGCGGGGACTCAGGCCAGCAGCCGCCGCAACTCGTCGAGGCCGGTGAACCGGTGCGCGCGCAGCCCGAGCGTGGCGGCGGCGTCAATGTTCGCGGGCGAGTCATCGACGAACAGCACCTCCTCGGCGGCGACGCCGAGCCGCCGAAGGCACCAGGTGAACGCGTCCCGGCTCGGCTTCGCGTGCCCGATCCGGCACGAGAAGCCGACCACATCGAACAGTTCCAGGAAGTGATGCGTGCGCTCGAACTCGTCGGCCAGCTCACGCGTGATGTTCGACAGCAGGGCCAGCCGGTCGCCACGGCGGTCCAGCATCCGCAGGTACGCCACCATGTCCTGGTCGATCCGGCTCCAGCTGCGCAGATCGGCGTCGATCAGCGCGTCGATGTCAAGGGACACCGGGTTGCCGGCCAGCGACGAGACCTCGGCTCCGAACGCGGCCCAGTAGGCCCGCCCGTCGTACGTGCCATCGTCGTACGCGGGGCGCAAGCGCCAGTAGGTGGACCAGAAGTCCGCCTCGCCGATCCCGGCGATCGCCACCAATTCGGCCTTGCTCTCCTCGGACTGGACCCGAGCGATGACGCCGAACATGTCGAAGAGAACCACCGCCACGTGCGACCACGCTACCCGCGAGTGCCCAGCCTGAAGGACCGGGCCCTTAGCGCCCGGCCTTTAGCGCCCGACCTTAAGCACCCGGCCTGGAGGACCGGCCTGGAGGACCGCGGCGAATTCGCTGGATCCGGACCCCGGGACGGGTCCTTGCTGTGCGAACGGCGCCGGTTACCGGGATACTGGCTTGATGATCATCAAAGGCGCACGCGTTCTCGTCACCGGTGCCTCGTCCGGAATCGGCGCCGCGATCGCCACCCGTCTGGTCAGCGCCGGTGCCGAGGTCATCGCGCACGGCCGCGACTCCGGCCGGCTGCAGCGGATCGCCGGGGCCCGCCCGATCACCGCCGACCTCGCCGATCCCGAGCAAGTGCGGTTCCTGGCCGGAGCGGCCGGCCCGGTGGACATCCTGATCGCCAACGCCGGCCAGGGCTACGCGGGCGACTTCGAGTCGATGGCCACGGCCGACATCGATCGCCTGATGCAGGTCAATCTCCTGGCGCCGGTCCAGCTCACCCGCCTGCTGCTACCGGAGATGGTCCGGCAGAACCAGGGTGCGCTGGTCTACATCACGTCGATCGCCGGCCGTACCGGGGTGAAGGGTGAGGCGGTGTACGCGGCGGCCAAGGCCGGGCTCGATACCTTCGCCGAGAGCCTGCGGTTCGAGACACCCGGTGGGGTGAACGTCGGCGTGCTGGTACCGGGCGTGGTGGCGACCGACTTCTTCAGCCGTCGTGGCCAGCCGTACCAGCGGAGCCGCCCGAGGCCGGTCACCGCCGATGTGATCGCCTCCGCGTGTCTTCGAATGATCCGAACGGGCGCCGCCGAGGTGTACCGTCCGAGTTGGTTACGCGCGCCGGTGGCGATCAGAGGTGTGGCGCCGCGGGCCTATCGAGCACTGGCAGAGCGGTTCGGCGGCAGCTAGCCGATCATGACCGCCAGAACCGAAATCGGAAAGTAGCGGCGTGGTCTTTGCGGTGACGTTCGGCGTGCTCGCGGCGTTCCTGTTTGCCACGTCCGCGGCCATGCAGCAACGGGCTGCGCAACTGGAACGACCGGAAGCGGTGACCACCGGCGACGACGACCGCTTCGAGCGGCGGACCGACCTGTTCGGGGCCCTGTGGCGGCTGATCGGCAAGCTGGTCCGCACGCCGCTGTGGTTGATCGGCTGGTTCACCAATCTGATCGGTTTCGGCGTGCAGGCGATCGCGCTGCACTTCGGCTCGGTCGCGCTGGTCCAGCCACTGTTGGTCACCCAGTTGTTGTTCGCGCTCCCATGGGCGGCGGTCTGGACCCGGCAACGGCCGATGGCGCGAGACTGGGTCTCGGCCGTACTGATCTGCGGCGGGCTCGCCGTGTTCCTGTCGGTCCGCGGTGTGGCCCCGGTCGCCGATCAAGCCGACCGCGCCAGGCTGATCCTGGCGTGCTTCGCCGCCACCGGAGCGGTTCTGACCATCATCCTCATCGCCGCCGGCATGCCCAGGCCGGTCCGGGCCACCATGATCGCGATCGCGGCCGGCATCTGCTTCGCGGTCAGCGCCGCCATGATCAAGATGACCAGTACCGACCTGCTTCACCACGGCGTCGCGTACACCGCGCGGGATTGGCCCGGCTATACCCTTGCCGCGTCAACATTAGGCGGGCTGTTGATCGAGCAAGGCGCATTCGCGGCCGGATCGTTACCCGCCGCGGTCGCCGCGATGTCGATCACCAATCCCATCGCGAGTTACATGATCGGCGTCTACGCGTTCGGCTCCCTGGCGCCGGAAACGCCCGGCTCACTGGCCGGCCTGGCCGGAGCAGGGTTGCTGATCTGCGTCGGCGCGGTAGGGTTGGCGCACTCACCGATAGTGCGGCCGACCTCACCGGCCACCTAAGGATCCCCTGGGTCCCCGACACGGATGCGCGTGGATGAAGATCGAAAAACCCCATTCGGCACATGACCTCATCATCGAAATCGGCCACTGGCGCCCGGCGCTACGGCAGGCCGGTCAGTTGTTTGCCGAGACCGTTTTCATACCGACGGCACTCATGTACCTGTTCCTCAATACCCTCGGCCTGGTGGCCGGCCTGAGCGCGGTGCTCGGCTGGTGCGTGGTCACGGTGGCCGCCCGCTGGGTCCGGGGCCGCCACATGCCCGGCACGCTGCTGTTGGTCGTCGGATCACTATCCGCCCGGGCCACCATCGCGCTGATCATGTCGAGCGCGTTCGCCTACCTGCTGCAGCCGGTAATCGGCTCACTATTCATGGCGCTGCTCTTCCTCGGCAGCGCGCTCGCCGGGCGGCCGATCACCGCCCGCCTGGCACGCGACTTCATCGCCCTCCCCCAGGCACTCATTCACCATCGCGGCATGCAGCGGATGTTCACCCAGGTGGCGGTGCTTTGGGGCGCCGGCCGCCTGATTGACGCGGGCATGAGCGTCGGGTTCCTCCGGTTCGGCATCGACTTCGGTCTGCTGTCCCGCGGCGTGTTCAGCGGGCTGCTGACCGTGTTGACCATCGCGGCGTGTGCCGCGTGGGGCCGTCGATGCGTACGGCGCCTGGGCGTGACGCTGCGGTTCGGTTCGGCCGGAGCACAGGCCGCGGCGTAAAAACCCTCCCTGCTAACAACCCGGCCGGCGGCCGCGGCGTAATCCGGTCAGCGGACCCGTCCCCACGATCATGGCCCTGTTGCCGCTACGCCGACCGCGGTAGCAGCGATATCCCCGTAGTCGCGCGATCCCCATGGATTGCGCGGTCCCCATAGTCGCGCGACGCGCGCCACACCCGGTCCGATCCGCGCCATCGCCGTCGCCTCAGCGCCGCACGCAGGGCCGATACGCCGGCCAGTCGTTGTGGCACGTCTATGCACAATCAGGCACCGCCTGGGCGAACCGCCACAAACGCCAAGGGGATACCTCGGCGCGGTGATCGCGCACGTGTTACAAGTTCTTAGTGACCTACCCGTCGCGGCTCGGCGAACGCCCGGACAACGCACGCCCGCGAATCTGGTGGGAACTGCTCGGCGGGCTAGTCCTGTTTGCCCTTTACATCCTGGTTGACAGCCTCAACGGCCCGGGCCGGATCATTGCCGCGACGCGCAACGGCCGGGACATCCTCGCCGCCGAGCGCGCCGTCGGCATCCCGGTCGAGGAGTGGCTGAACGACTGGCTGGCGCGCCACCCCGACCTGCAAACCGCCGCGAACTACGAGTACGCGTTCACGTACATCATGAGCGCGCTGGCACTGCTCATCTGGCTCTACATCAAGCGCCCGGCGACGTACCGGTGGGCGCGCAACTCGTTCATCGTGCTGAACCTGATCGCGATGGCGTGCTTCGTGGCCTATCCGGCCGCGCCGCCCCGGCTGCTCGCCTCCGAGCCGTTCTACGACACCGTGCTGCATGGACGCACGTGGGGCTCGTGGGGCTCGCCGCTGGTCGAGAATGCCAACCAGATGGCCGCGATGCCGTCGCTGCACATCGCCTGGGCGGTATGGGTCAGCATCGTTCTCGCCTGCATTTCGGGTGCCAGGTGGATCCAGGGCCTGAGCGCGGTACACGTGCTGCTCACCGCGCTCGTCGTGATGGCCACCGCCAACCACTATCTGCTCGACGTGGTTGCGGGAGCGGTACTGGTGTGGATTACCGTCGCGCTCATGGGACTCGTGGTCGACCAGCCGGGCACCGGCAAAGGCGAGCGGCTCGCGCCGCCGGACGCGTTCTTCCTCTACGCCGAATCCACCCAATGGCCGCAGCACGTCGGCGGCCTGATCATGTTCGATGAGCCGGATGCCGAGGCGTACCAGCGCCAGCTACGTGCGTCGATCCGCGAACATCTCGACGACCTTCCCCGTTTCCGTCAGCGCCTGCGACCGGGCCGGACCTGGCAGCGCCCGCGCTGGCAGGACGCACCGGATCTGGACTGGGAGTGGCACACGCCGCTGGTCGACCTGGCCGAGGACGGCAGAGCCGGCGCGGCCGAAAACGGCAGAGCCAGGCTCGACGACTACGTGGCCTCCCTGCAACGCGAGCCGATGCCCCGGGACCGCCCGCTGTGGCGGTTCATCACGGTGTGCGGATTCGCACCGGACGAGATAGCAGGGGTCCTGATGGTGCATCACTGCGTGGCCGACGGGATCGGAACCATCGAGCAGGCGATGCAGCTGATCGAACCGCCACCGCCCAAGCTCGGCAACCTTCCGCCGGCCGCGCCATGGTGGCGCCGGGCCGCCGCGATTACCGCGGGCCTCGCCCGGCTGGCCACCGACGGCGGGGCCGGGCCGCGGCTGCCGAGCCGGGACAGCGCCGAACGAGGTTTCCGGTCGCTGGCGTTGCCGCTGGACACGCTTCGCGACATCGCACGGCACCACGAGGTACGGCTGACCGATGTGCTGATGTCAGTGACGGCCGGAGCGGTGCGCCGGGTGCTCGGCGCGGCGGCCCCGGCCACTCTGCGGGTGACAACCCCACTGATGGTACGGGCGGCCGACAGCTCGGCCGAGGGCAATCTGACCGCGGCGGTCATGATGACGGTGCCGCTGGATGCCATCCCGGAGCCCGAGCGGCTGGTCAAGATCGGCCGGATATCGAGGCGTACCGAGCGGACCACGCGAGCACTCGCCTCCCGCTTCGTGATGAACACGGCGGCGGCCCTGCTGCCCCCGCCCGCGCATGCCTGGTTCGCGCGTACCGTCTACGGCTTCCGGTTCTTCCAGGCCATCGTGTCCAACATGCCCGGTCCGGTCGGCTCGTACCGGATGGCCGGTGGTCCGATGATCGGGGTCTATCCGATCCTCCCGCTGGCCCGCCGAGCGCCGATCGCGATCGGCGCCCTCAGCTGGGACGGAACCGTCTACCTGGGGATCAGCATCGGCCCGGACCTGGTGACCGGTTCACAGGCCTTGACCGACGCCGCCGCCACGATCGTGGCCGAATTGCATGACAGCGCTACCACCCTCGCCGAGCGTGCCGGGCTCACGGGCGGTGCCGGATCGGACGGTGGCTCCGGCGGCGCCGCTCAGCCCGTCGCCCCCGACGGAGACACACCGCATGAAACCGCTTCGGGCTCGCCAGTGCCCGGTACCGAGGCGCTCCCGGCCGGGACCGACGGTGCGCGCACCGAGGCCGCCCGGCATGACGGCGCCCCGCATGACGGCGCCCGGCATGACGCGCAGGCCGCCGGATCCCGGGCAAGCGGCACCCGCACGGGTGGCCCAGGAACGAATGGTGCCCGGCCGGACACCCCAGGACCGAATGGCTCACGAGCGGACGGCTCAGGAGTGGACGGCTCAGGAGCGGATGGCTCAGGAGCGGATGGCTCTGAGACGGACGAGCCCGGAGCCGTCGAGGCGGAACCGCGCTCGGCCGGCGCTAGCGAGACGGCCGCTGCCAACCGAGGGCGAGGATGAGCCGGGCGCGGCCGTCCGCGTCGTCGAGCACCATGCCAAGCCGCTCGTGCAGCTGAGCCATCCGGTACCGCACCGTCTGCGGGTGGATGTGCAACTCGGCGGCGACCGCGCGGCGGTCCCCGAAGTGGCGTAGCCAGCTGGCCAGCGTCTCGGTGAGCCGTTCCCTGACCCCGGTCGGCAGATCCTCCAACGGGGCCAGCATGCGGGCCTGGAACGCCGCCAGCAACCGGCCGTCGCGGTGCACGATGATGGCGTCAAGGTGCTCCTCGGCGAACACCGGATCGTCGGCGAGCACTCCGTCCCGCTGCAACGTGGCGGCCACCTCCGCGATATGCAGGCTGGCCGGCAGGTGGTCGAGGGGGACCGGCGGCCCGACGACCGCGCCGGCGCCACGAAGCGAAGCGGCCAGGCGTGCGCGCCGTCCCGGCTGCACCGGGTCAGCCACGATCGCGCCAATCACGCTCCGGCGACGGATCAGCAGGCTGGAGGCGTCCAGACGGGTCAGCACCCGCTGACCGATCTCGCTGTCCGGATCTACCAGGATCACGGCGGCCTGACGTGGCAGTGGCCAGCCGGCCCGGCTCGCCGCGCCGCGCACCGACAGCTCGTCGGCCCGGCCGGACAGCAGCAGCTCGACCAGCTCGTCGCGCAGGTGCTCGCGGGCGGCCGCGGCTTCGGTCTGCTCATAGACGTAGCCTCGCGCGGACGCCGACGACAACTGATCGACGAAGATGAACACCGCCTCGGCAAGGGCGGCCAGCGCGTCCGGCGGCGCGCCCACGTCGAGTGCCACCGCTGACACGTGGTGCCATGCCACACGGGCGCCCACCTGGTAAGCCGACAGCAGCGTGGTCAGATCCCGGCCTTCGCGCCACTGCACCCGCCCGATCTCCTCAAAGAGCAGGGTCTGCGGGCTGGTGTCCTGCGGTGGCGTGGTCTGGCCGTCGGACTTGTCCACGATCTCGATGAGCTGGCTGAGGAACTCCCGGGCCGCGCCGCGCACCTCGTCCTGTTCGCGAGTCAGGAACTCGGCATAGTCGGGCCATTCGGCGTGGAAGCGCTGCCGCACTTCCTCGAGGATCCGGGGCAATCGCACATCGATCTCGGGGATGAGCCACATGAGATCGTCCCGGGACAGGTGACCGGATGGTTGCACGCTTACGTGTTTACTCGCTTGGCGGCCGGTCGGCACGCGGTTACCGGTTTGTACGTTCGTGATAACCCAGAGTGCCCGGTTTTTTGTCCTGAGGTAAAGACCTGGGGCGGGGCAGTTGGGCACCATCAAGCCATGGGCCCGGCTCAGGCGGATTCGGCCGGCGCCGCCGAGTCCGCGTGGACCTCTCGGCGCGGCGGCGCCGATGACACCTACCTGCGCGACCGGCAGGCCGCGGAGAACTTTCCGGTAGCGCTGCGCGCGCTGCCGCGGCGGTACCGGGTCCACCTGGCGGCAATCTACGACGTGGTGCGGGTAATCGATGACCTGGGCGATGAGGCGCCCGGTGACCGTACCGCCCAGCTTGAGGCCTTCCGCGCCGACCTGAGCCGGATCTGGCACGGCGGGCAGCCGCAAGCGCCGGTCGCGCGTCGACTGGCGGCCACCGTGGCCGCGTGCGGGTTGACCGAGCAGCCGTTCACCCGCTTGATCGCGGCGAACCTGCAAGACCAGTCGCGAACCTCCTACGAGACCTGGGATGACCTGATGGCGTACTGCGACCTGTCGGCGAACCCGATCGGGCACCTGGTGCTTGAGGTGTTCGGTCAGTTCGATGCACGCCGCGCCGTGCGCTCCGACCACGTCTGCACCGCGTTGCAGGTGATCGAACACTGCCAGGACGTGGCCGAGGACCATCGCGCCGGCCGGATCTACCTGCCACGACAGGACCTGCGGCGATTCGGTGTCACGACGGCGGATCTCAGCGCCCCCTCAGCATCGGATTCACTGCGCAAGACCGTGGCGACCGAACTGGACCGGTGCGCCTCTCTGCTCGATGCCGGGGCGCCGCTGGTCGGTGACCTGCGAGGGTGGGCACGCCTGTCGGTTTCCGGGTACGCGGCCGGCGGAATCGCGGCGATCGATGCCATCCGCGACGCGAATTTCGACGTGCTATCTACGCATTGCCATGCAAAACGGAGCGTTATCGCCAAGCACCTCCTAAAGCTCCTGATTCGAGGAAGGGTCAGCCGTTGACCAGCACAGTGGATGACGCGTTGCGGGTCTGCGAAGCGATCACCCGCGAGCAGGCCCGCAACTTCTACTACGGCATTCGCCTGCTTCCCGAAGCCAAGCGAGGCGGGTTGTGCGCGCTGTACGCCCTGTCCCGCCGAGTCGACGACATCGGCGATGGCGACCTGCCCGGCGACGGCAAGGCGGCGGCCCTGTCCGAGCTGCGCGCTGCGATCGCCGACGCCGACGCGAGCGATGACCCGGTTCTGGTGGGCGTGTCCGCGACCGCGAAGCACTTCCCGGTTCCGATGGGCGCGTTCGATGAGCTGATCGACGGCGTCGAGATGGACATCAACGGGCGCGCGTACGAGACGTTCGACGAACTCGTCGAGTACTGCCGGTGCGTCGCCGGCGCGGTCGGCCGGTTGTGCCTCGGCGTGTTCGGGTCCAAGCCCGATCCGGACGCGGCCGAATACGCCGACGTACTCGGCATCGCGTTGCAGCAGACGAACATCCTTCGCGATATTCGCGAGGACCTCGCCAACGGCCGGGTCTACCTGCCACGACAGGACCTGGACCGGTTCGGGGTGGAGCTGAAGCTCGACGCCGACGGCAACCTGGTCGACGTCGACGGGCAGCTGGCGCAACTGATCGGATTCGCCGTGGCCCGCAACCGGACCTGGTACGAGCGCGGCTGGCGCCTGATGCCGCTGCTGGACCGTCGCAGCCGGGCCTGTACCGGTGCCATGTCCGGCATCTACCGGCGCCTACTCGACCACATCGCGGTACACCCGGAGGAGGTCTTTGACCGGCGGCTGTCGTTGTCCGGCTGGCAGAAGGCGGCGGTCGCGGCTCGAGCGCTCACCGGGATGTCGACATGACGAGTCCGGACACGGCCCGCTCCGACATGACCGAACCCGACCCGGCCGGCGACGGTACCACCGGATCGGTCGTCGTCATCGGCGGCGGCCTCGCCGGGATCGCCGCGGCGATCCGCTGCGCCGACGCCGGGCGGCGAGTCACGTTGCTGGAGACCAAGCCACGACTCGGCGGCCTGACCTACTCGTTCGACCGGGACGGCCGCACCGTCGACAACGGCCAGCATGTGTTCCTGCGTTGCTGCGCCGCGTACCTGAGCCTGCTGGACCGGCTCGGGGTCCGCGATCAGGTAGTGCTGCAGCCGAGATTGGACATTCTGGTCCGGGCTCCGAAGTCCGGGCGTCAGGCCCGGTTGCGGCGGACCCGCTTGCCGGCGCCCGCGCACCTGGCCGGGTCGCTGCTGCGCTACCGGCTGCTCAGCCTGCCGCAGCGGTTGCGGTTCGTTCGTGCCGCGCTTTCCATGCGCGCGCTCGACCGCCACTCCGACGGCGTCGATGACCGCAGTTTCGCCGACTGGCTGGCCGAACACCGGCAGGACGCGGCCATCGTCGATGCCATGTGGGACCTGGTCGGTGTGGCAACGCTCAATGCCCGCCCGGATCGCACGTCACTGCGGGCCGCCGCCATGGTGTTCCAGGTCGGCCTGCTCACCGACGCGGCCGCGGCCGATATCGGCTGGGCCGCCGTGCCGCTGCAACGATTGCACGGTGACGCCGCGATGCGCGCGCTGCCGCCCGGCACCGTCCGCACCGGTCAGTCCGCCACGGCGATCACACCGGACGGCACCGGCTGGCGCGTGCGGCTCGCCGGCAACGGCCACCATCGCCAGGGCCCTTCGGATCGCGACGTTGACGTGGACGTGCACCTGGATGTCGACCTGGACGTCGACCTGCGAGCCGACTCGGTGATTATCGCCGTCCCGCCGGGCGCCGCCGAGAAGCTGCTCCCGGCCGGAGCGATCGACCTGGAGCCGGGCTGGTCGGCGCGTCTGCCCGACTCCCCCATCATCAACGTTCACGTCGTCTTCGACCGGCCCGTGATGCGTGAGCCGTTCGTCGCCGGTGCCGGTACGCCGATCCAGTGGGTATTCGATCGGACCGCGGTATCCGGGGACATGTCCGGTGGTCAGTACGTCGCGGTCTCGGTCAGCGCGGCCGACGAGTACATCGACGAACCGGTCGCGACCCTTCGAGAGCGCCTGCTGCCAGAGCTGATCGCCATGCTGCCCGGCGCGAGCCAGGCGCGGGTCGTCGAATTCTTCGTGACGCGGGAACGGCATGCCACGTTCCGGCCGGAGCCGGGCACCGCGAGGTTCCGTGCCAAGACCACCACCAGCGCGCCCGGCCTCTTCATCGCCGGCGCGTGGACCGACACTGGCTGGCCGGCGACCATGGAAGGGGCGGTGCGCAGCGGTGATGCCGCGGCGGCCGCCGTCCTGGCCCGGCCCGTACGAACGGGTGTGACGGTATGACAATCACGACGTCCGTGCTCGACCGGGGCCGTACCCAACTGGTGCCGGCGATGCAGGAAGCAGTGGCCCGGCTCGACCCAAGTAGCCGGCTGAACGTCTCGTACCACATGGGATGGTGCGACGTGGACGGCAACCCGACGCCGGATGGCGGTGGCAAGGGAATCCGGCCGGCGCTGGCACTGCTCTCGGCCGAGGCGGTCGGCGCGCCCGAAGCGGTCGGGCTGCCCGGCGCGGTCGCGGTCGAACTGGTTCACAACTTCTCGCTGCTGCACGACGACGTCCTCGACGGCGACCTGGAACGGCGGCACCGTCCGACAGTCTGGGCCGTGTGGGGCATGCCCACCGCGATCCTGGCCGGCGACGCGCTGCTGGCCCTCGCGCACGAGGTCGTTCTGGAGGCGGACGGTCCCGGCGGTGCCCGCGCCTGCCACCTGCTGGCTCAGGTGACTCGCGAGCTGACCAGGGGGCAGACCCAGGACCTGGCGTTCGAGAAGCGCGATGACGTGACTCTGGAAGAGTGCCTGGACATGGCGGGCGGCAAGACCGGATCGCTGCTCGCGGCGGCCGCGTCGATCGGCGCCATCCTGGCCGGCGCGGAGGAGTCCAAGGTGGCCGCGCTCAAGACCTTCGGGGTGCAGTTCGGCCTGGCGTTCCAGCTTGTCGACGACGTACTCGGTATCTGGGGTGACCCGGCGGTGACCGGCAAGCCGGTGCACTCGGACCTACGATCGCGCAAGAAGTCACTCCCGGTGAGCTGGGCCTGGACTCATGAGAGGTACGGATCCCTGATCCGTGAGTGGTTTACCGCCGGTAACGCCTCGGACCACGGTGGCCCCGCCGATCCCGCGTTGATTGGTGACCCGCCTCCGGATGAGCTGGCCGCGATGGCGGATCTGCTCGCCACCGCCGGTTCCCGGGACTGGGCACTCGCCGAAGCGGCCCGCCGGATGGCATTGGCCGAACAGGCACTGGCCAGCGTGCCGCTGAGCGCGCGGCCTCGGGCCGACATGGTCGAGCTGGCCACATACGTCGTCGAGCGCGACTCATGACGCAGACCGCGACCCGCCCGCCCGCCGCCCCGCCGCCGCATGAGCGCCCGGCCGAAGCGGTGCTGGCCGCCGCGATCGACCACCTGAGGCGGCGTCAGCACCCGGCCGGGTTCTGGAAGGGCGAGCTGGCCACCAACGTCACGATGGATGCCGAGGACCTGCTGCTGCGCGAGTTCCTGGGCATCCGTACCGCGCAGGACACGGCGGCCTCCGCGCGATGGATCCGCTCCCAGCAGCGTGACGACGGAACCTGGGCAACCTTCGCCGGCGGGCCGGCCGAGCTGTCCACCACGGTGGAGGCCTGGGTGGCGCTGCGGCTGGCTGGTGACGATCCGGGCGCCCCGCACATGACACGAGCCGCCGGGTACATCGTGGCCAATGGCGGCGTCGAGCGGAGCCGGGTGTTCACCCGGATCTGGCTGGCGCTGTTTGGCTTGTGGTCGTGGCGGGATCTGCCGGAGTTGCCGCCGGAGCTGATCTTCCTGCCCAAATGGATGCCCCTGAACGTGTACGACTTCGCGTGCTGGGCCCGGCAGACGGTGGTCCCGCTGACCATCGTCGGCAGTTGCCGGCCGGTCCGGCCGATCCCGTTCGGGATAGATGAGATCCGTACTGGTGGCGAGCCGACCCGGCGGCACGGCGGCTGGGCGCTGTTCTTCCGGGGCGTGGACCGAATCCTGCGCGCTTACGCCCGGCATCCGATCCGGCCGTTGCGCCGGCTGGCCCAGCGCCGGGCGGCCGAGTGGATCATCGCAAGGCAGGAGGCAGACGGTGGCTGGGGCGGCATCCAGCCGCCGTGGGTGTACTCGATCATGGCGTTGCACCTGCTCGGCTACCCGATGGATCACCCGGTCCTGACCGCCGCGATCAAGGGCCTTGAGGGGTTCACCATCCGCGAGGACACCTCGGACGGTCCGGTACGGCGGCTGGAAGCGTGCCAGTCACCGGTGTGGGACACCGGGCTCGCCGCGATCGCCCTGCTCGACGGAGGCGCCGCTCCGGATGATCCGGCGCTGGTGTCGGCGGCTGCCTGGCTCCTCGACGAGGAGATCCGGGCACCCGGCGATTGGTCGGTCCGCCGTCCCGGGCTGGCCCCGGGCGGCTGGGCCTTCGAGTTCGCCAACGACGTCTACCCGGACACCGACGACACCGCCGAGATCGTGCTGGCACTGCGTCGGATCGCGTACCCGGATCCGGACCGCCTGGCCGCGACCGTCGACCGGGCGGTGGAGTGGACGACCGGCATGCAGTCCCGCGACGGCGGCTGGGGCGCGTTCGACGCGGACAACACCGGGCGGCTGCCGGGCAAGCTGCCGTTCTGCGACTTCGGCGAGGTCATCGACCCGCCATCGGCGGACGTGACGGCGCACATCGTCGAGATGCTCGCGGCCATCGGGGCGGCCGGCGAGCAGCCGGCGCGGCGCGGCGTGCGGTGGCTGCTACGCAATCAGGAGCCGGACGGTTCCTGGTTCGGCCGCTGGGGCGCCAACTATGTGTACGGCACCGGCGCCGCGGTACCGGCTCTGATCGCGGCCGGGATCAGCCGTACCGATCCGCGCATTGAGCGGGCAGTGCGCTGGTTGGTCGAGCACCAGAACGACGATGGTGGCTGGGGCGAGGACCTGCGGTCGTACGTGGACCGGTCATGGTCCGGACGCGGCGAGTCGACCGCCTCCCAGACCGCGTGGGCGCTGCTCGCGCTGCTGGCCGCGTCGGAACCAGATGCCCCGGCTCTGGCACAGACCCCGGCTCCCGCCCAGGGCGCGGTCGAACGCGGGATCGCCTTCCTCGGCCGCACCCAGCGCGACGACGGCGGGTGGGACGAGGACCACTTCACCGGTACCGGCTTCCCGGGCGACTTCTACATCAACTACCACCTGTACCGGATCGTCTTCCCGATCATGGCGCTTGGCCGGTACGTCCACCGCTCCTCCGGGACGAACCAGCCCGCCACGAAGCAGGTGGTCACGAAGCAGGTGGCCGCGAAGCAGGTGGCCGCGACGAACCCGGCTGCCTCGGATGGAGGCCGGTCCCATGACGGCCGATCCCATGAGAGCCGATCCCATGAGAGCCGATCCCATGAGAGCCGGTCGCGCTCATGACCGAGCCGGTTATCTGCGCACCGCTGTGGCTGGAGAAGCGGGCACTGTCGGCCGCCGGTACCGAGGTCGTGCGTACCGGCATGGGAATGACCCGCTCGCGCGCCGCGGCGACCGCGCTGGGTGACCGGCCGCGGCTGGTGGCCGGTGTCGCGGGCGGCGTGAGTCCGGACGTCGTTCCCGGCGACGTGGTGGTGGCCTCCGAGGTGCGCGGTGACGACGGCACCGTGGTGGCATGCCCGTCGGCCGCGCTGCTCGCCGGTGAGTTGCGCCGCCTGGGCGTGACCGTCCACCTCGGACCGATCCGGTCGCGGCGGCGGCTCGGCGGCTACGCCGGGCCTGCCAGTGGACCGGCCGGTACGGCGGACGGAGTGCTCGCCGTCGACATGGAATCAGCGTGGCTGGCCGACGGCGATCCGCTAAGCCCGTTCGCGGTGGTTCGGGTGATCACCGATACCGCCTCCGCGCCGATCTGGCGGCCCGGCATCATCCGGCGCGGCATCCGCGCGCTGGCCACGCTGCGCCGGATTGTCCCGGCCCTGGACGCCTGGGCCCGCGCAACCGGTACGCATCAGGTCGCCCTGGCCTCCCCACGGTCGTTCTGCGCGGGTGTCGAGCGCGCCATCGACGTGGTGGACCGCGCACTGGACCGGTTCGGCGCCCCGGTTTACGTCCGGCGGCAGGTCGTGCATAACACCCATGTGGTCGCCGGACTGGAACGCCGGGGCGCGGTATTCGTCGAGGAGGCCGACGAGGTACCGCGCGGTGGCGTGCTGGTCCTCGCCGCGCACGGAGTGGCACCGGCCGTCCGGGCCACCGCGGCCGACCGCGAGTTGCGGGTCATCGACGCGACCTGCCCGCTGGTGGCGAAGGTGCACAACGAGGTGCGCCGGTACGCCACCCGGGGCGACACCGTCTTCCTGATCGGCCACGCCGGTCATGAGGAGGTCGACGGAACCGTCGGGGAGGCGCCCACCAAGGTCAAGGTGATCGGCGACGTGCACGAGGCCGCCGTCGCCCGGGCCGACTCGCCGAACCGGGTCGCGTTCGCGATGCAAACCACCCTCGCCGTCGACGAGGCCGAACAGATCGCGTCGGTGCTGCGGTCCCGGTTCCCGGCGCTGGCCGGGCCCCGCCGGGAGGACATCTGCTATGCCACCACCAACCGCCAGCAGGCGGTACGCGCCATCGCCGGCGATTGCGACCTGATCCTGGTTGTGGGATCGGCGAACTCGTCCAACTCGGTCCGCCTGGTCGAGGTGGCCGAACGCGATGGCGCCCTCGCGCACCTGATCGAGGACGTGTCCTCAGTACGGCTGGACTGGCTGGAACGCCACCGCAACGTCGGTGTCACGGCGGGCGCCTCCGCGCCACCCCGGCTCGTCGACGAACTGGTCGCCGCCGTCCGGGGGCTGGGACCGGTCACCGTCCGCGAAATCGTCGCCCAGCCCGAAGACGTGCATTTCACCCTGCCGAAGGAAGTGAGCTAGAGATGGCGATGCCACTACGCCAGAGTGTCCGGCTCGGCGCATATCTGATGAAGCAGAAGATCAAGCGGAATGACAAGTTCGCGCTGCTGGTCGAACTCGAACCGCTGTTCGCGTGCAACCTCAAGTGCGCCGGATGTGGCAAGATCGCCCAGCCCGCGTCGCTGCTCAAACAGCGCATGCCGGTCGAGCAAGCGGTCGGCGCGATCGAGGAGAGCGGCGCCCCGATGGTCTCGATCGCCGGTGGCGAGCCGCTCATGCACCCCCAGATCGACGAGATCGTGCGGCAACTGCTGGACCGCGGGAAGATCGTCTTTCTCTGTACGAACGCGCTGCTGCTGCCCAAGCACCTGCACAAGTTCAAGCCGCACCGGAACTTCGCCTGGATGGTGCACATCGACGGGCTCGAGGAGCGGCACGACGATTCGGTCAACAAGCAGGGCGGATTCCAGGGCGCCATCGACGCGATCAAGATGGCGCAGGGCGCCGGGTTCCGGGTGATGACCAACACCACCTTCTTCAACACCGACAACGCGCACGACGTGATCGGCGTCCTCGACTACCTCAACGATGTGGTCCAGGTCGACCTGATGCAGATCTCCCCCGGGTACGCCTACGAGAAGGCACCTGACCAGGAGCACTGGCTCGGAGTCGAGGAGACCCGGGCGCTGTTCCGCAAGGCGTTCGCCGACGGGCGCCGCAAGAAGTGGCGGCTGAACCACTCGCCGATCTTCCTCGACTTCCTGGAGGGCAAGCGGGAGCTGTCCTGCACCGCCTGGGGAATCCCGTCATATTCGCTGCTCGGCTGGCAACGACCGTGCTACCTGCTCGACGACGGGTACGCGAAGACCTACCAGGAGCTGATCGAGACCACCGACTGGGACGCGTTCGGGCGCGGCAAAGACCCGCGCTGCGCGAACTGCATGGCGCATTGCGGGTACGAGCCCACGGCGGTAATCGCCACGATGGGTTCGATCAAGGAGTCGCTACGCGCCGCGATCGGCGGGTGAGTCATATGCCATTCCTGTCCTCGATCACCTGTCCCGCTGACGTGCGGGGGTTGCCCGAGTCCGTACTGCCGTCGTTGGCCGACGAGATCCGAGCACGCCTCATCGACGTGGTCGGCGTAACTGGTGGACACCTGGGTCCGAACCTCGGCGTGGTGGAGCTGACCATCGCCCTGCATCGGGTGTTCGAGTCCCCTCGTGACGTGATTATCTGGGACACCGGTCACCAGGCGTACGTCCACAAACTGCTGACCGGCCGCAACGACGCCTTCGACACGCTGCGCCAGGGCGGCGGCATGTCCGGGTACCCGTCCCGGGCGGAGAGCGAACACGACCACGTCGAGAACTCGCACGCTTCGACGTCGCTGTCGTACCTGGACGGGGTTGCCAAGGGTCTGGCTCTGACCGGTGCGACCGAGCGGCGCGCGGTGGCGGTCGTCGGCGACGGATCGCTCACCGGCGGCATGTGCTGGGAGGCGCTCAACAACATCGCGGCGGCGCCGGAGCGGCCGTGCATCATCGTGCTCAACGACAACGGACGCTCGTACGCTCCGAGCATCGGGGCGGTGCCCGCGCACCTGGCCAGACTGCGCGAGTCGGCCGAGTTGCGGTCAGTCGAGCCACTGTCGGCCCAGTTGCGGTCAGCCGAGCCGCGGTCGGCCGAGCCGCGCTCAGCCGACGAGGCCCGCCTGGGACCCGAGCATGCGCCGATCTTCGAGCAGCTTGGGCTCGCGTACCTCGGGCCGATCGACGGCCATGACGTGGCCGCGCTGGAAGCCGCCTTCCGCAAAGCCCGCGACCTGGCGGCGCCGGTCGTCGTCCACTGCGTGACGCGCAAGGGCTTCAGGCATCAGCCGGCCGAGGCAGACGACCTGGAGAAGATGCACGCGATCAGCCCACCGTCGACGTCACCGGTACCGACCTGGACCGCGGTGTTCGGCGCCGAATTGGTTCGCATCGGAGCGGCCCGCCCGGACGTGGTCGCGCTCAGCGCCGCTATGGTCGGCCCGACCGGGCTGTTGCCGTTCGCCGCGGCATACCCGGCGCGCACCTTCGACCTCGGCATCGCCGAGCAGCACACGGTCACGTCGGCGGCCGGGATGGCGATGGCCGGTCTGCATCCGGTGGTGTGCGTCTACTCCACGTTCCTCAACCGGGCGTTCGACCAGTTGCTGATGGATGTCGCGCTGCACCGCCTTCCGGTCACGTTCGTGCTGGACCGGTCCGGCATCACCGGCAGCGACGGGCCGTCTCACCACGGCATGTGGGATCTGACCCTGCTCGGTACGGTTCCGGGCGTCCGGGTTGCCATACCCCGGGACGGCACCCAGCTGTGCGCGCTGCTTGCGGAGGCGGTCGCCGACTCCAGCGGCCCGACGGTGCTGCGCTTCCCGAAGGCCACGGTCGGCCCGGCCCTGCCCGTGGTGGAGAGGGCGGGGTCGGTCGACATCCTGCGGGCCGGGTCCTCCGGGGTGCTGATCGTCGCGACCGGGCCGCTGGCTGGGGCATGCCTCGCGGCCGCGGAGTCGCTTGCCGGCGTGGACGCGCTGGACTCCGGTGCTGAACGTATCGACGTTACCGTGGCCGATCCCCGGTGGGCGCTGCCGATCTCGGACGACCTGGCCGAACTCGCCGCCCGGTACGAAACGGTGGTGACGGTCGAGGACAACGGCGTGCACGGCGGGTTCGGATCGGCGTTGCGGCAAGCGCTCGGGCCCCGTACCGGCGTACACGTGCTGGGCTTGCCGCAGCGATTCCTGCCGCACGATTCGCGTGGCGCCCTGCTCGCCGCGCACGGTCTCGACGCGGCCGGTATCGCCGCGTCGGTGAGGGCCGCATCGGTTGGAGCTGGGCGCCGACGCCACGTCCGGGCTCGTCAAGCCAGCCACTCGTCGATCAGCGGCCGCAGCGCGATCGACCGGTGATACTGCCAGCGCCGCATCGTGGGCATAATCGGATCGACCGGGTACGTTGACCGGATCCGCCACATGCCAGCGAGCGCGATGAGGAACCGCCAGCCGGTCTCTCCGGTTCGGTTCAGAATGGCTCGCGCGGCGGCCCGGGCGACGACCGGCCCGCCCGAGTGTCCGCTGCAGACGATGTCGGCCGCCAGCCGCGCCCGGTCCAGAACGCCGGAGCCGGCGCAGCAAAAGCTCCAGTCGACCAGGACGGCGCCATCGTGGCTGACCAACACATTGTCCGCGCGTACGTCCTGGTGAACCGTGCTGTCACCGATCGTCCAGCGTGCCCAACCGCCGGCCGCTTCGGCCAGACGCCCGGCACGCTCGCGCTCCCATCGGTCCGCAAACGGACTCACTCGTTCCCAGCCATCCAGGTCCCGGGCCAGATCGGCGATCGGCGGTACGGTGGCGGGCGCCCGATGGCTCGCCACGATTTCGAGCGCGGCGTCGGTCCGGCGGATCGAATCGGGTGTCCATGGCGGTCCGGCCGCCTGGCCCGGCACGTGATCGAGGATCAGGGCGATCCAGTCGCCGGAGTGAACGACGTCGACAAGCTCCGGCCGGGGTACCGTATCGGGCAAGTCACGCAGGGCGCTCGCCTCATCGCGGTAATAGCCGTACGAGGCCTGGCTGGCACTTGACGAGACCGCCTTGACGAAGACCCTCGCCGTGACCCGGCCGAAGCCGGCCTCGAGGACCACCGCTGGGCCTGGAGACATGCCGCCGTGGACATCACGTTCCCGCCGCACCGGGCCGAGCCGATTCGCTATGACGGTGTGAACCGTCCGGCGCAGATGCTGCGGAGCCTGCGCCCACGGCGGCCTGACGGTGAATCCGGCGCTCGCCGGTTGCGCCGCGGCCGGTTCGGACACAGCCAGATCGTAGCGGGCTGTCGACGATCCGGCCGGCGGCCAGATCCACGACGCGCGCATCCGCCTCGCGTCCCACGCTTTCACTCGGAGTCCTCATCCCGGACTCCAGGCGCACCGGCGCGGACCTCGACCCCGTCCCTGGCACGCCCCGTCCTTGGCACACTCCGCCCCTGGCGCGCAGCGCAGGTCAGCGGGCAGCGGGCGAGCCGTCCGGCCGGTACGCTGCACCAAGCGGCAATCGTCCCCGCCAGCGCCATCATCCCCGCCAGCGTCATCATCCCCGCCGGCGTCATCGTCAGCCGACGCCACCCACGGCCACCGTTCGCCCGCCTCACCCACCGGCCGTCCACTCACCGACCCTCCACCCACTCGCCGTCCATCCCGTTGTCGATCCATTCCGCTGTCCATTCACCGGCTGCCGTCGCCGGGCAGCCCGAAAGGAGAACTCATGGCGACCTTCACCCGGTCCGACGACCTGCAAGGTGCGGAATTCGTCAGTGCGAACCTACGGGGCGCCAGGTTCGTCGGAGGCGACCTCTCCGATGTCGTGATGCGCGCCGTCGACGTGTCGGGAGCGGACATCGACGCGCCATGGCTGTTCGACGGCGACAGCTCGTTGCTGATCAACGGCGTCAACGTGGTCCCACTCGTCGAGGCCGAGCTCAACCGCCGCTTTCCCGGCCGAGCAGACCGGCGTGCCGCGGATCCGGACGGTCTGCGAGCGGCCTGGGCCGCGCTGGAGCGTACGTGGGCGGCCACCCTTGAGCGGGTCGCGGCGATGCCGGTCGGCACGGTCGACATCTCGGTCAACGGTGAATGGTCGTTCGCGCAGACGCTGCGGCATCTGGTCATGGCCACCGACACATGGCTGCGCCGGGCGATCCTGGGCATCGAGCAGCCGTACCATCCGATCGGCCAGGCGAACGCGGAAGCCGCGCGCGACGGCCTGGACCTGTCGATCTTCATGACGGGCAAACCGTCGTACGCCGATGTGCTCGATGTCCGTGCCGGTCGCGTCGCGATGGTTCGCGACTTCCTCGCCACCGTCACACCGGAGGATCTGGCGGAAGCGCGAACGAACCCGTGGGCGCCCCAGTACCCGGAGACGGTTCGCTCCTGCTTGCACACGATCCTGGAGGAGGAGTGGGAGCACCACCGCTACGCCGTCCGCGACCTCGACGCGATCGAGGCGAAATCCGGCACATGAGGCGGTAGCCCCAGCGCCGTAGACCCGCCCGAATCAACCCGCAGCCAAGACTCCACGATCAACATCGGCCGTCGACAGCAGGGTAGCGCTGTGAACCGACCACACCTGATCCTGATCACCGGCCCGTCCGGGGCCGGCAAGACTACGCTGTCGCACGCACTCAGCCTACGGATCGGTTGCCCGGTCATCAGCCGCGACGAGATCAAGGAAGGCATGGTCGTCAACGCGCCCGACTTTGTCGCGGCACCGGGCGACCCGCTCACGGTACGTACGTTTGATGTCTTCTTCGACGCGCTGCGGCTGCTGCTCGACGCCGGGGTCACGGTTATCGGCGAGGCGGCGTTCCAGGATCACCTCTGGCGCAAGGGTCTGTCCGAGATAGACGCCGAGCTGCGAATCCTCGAATGCGCCGCCGATGCCACGTCGATCCGGGCGCGAACCGCCGATCGGTACCGGACCAATCCGGTGCACGCCCGAGCGCACGTCTACCCGGATCCGCGGACAACGTGGATCGGGCTGACCATGCCGAAACTGATCGTCGACACCACCGACGGATACCGGCCGGGACTGGACGAGTTGGTGGCCTTCGCGCTGCGTTCTTAACGGGGCCCAGTAGGCCAGCCCGGGAACGTTATGCAGTTGCTGGTTGATGGTCAGTGTCTCGGCGGGTGCGCTGACGACTCAGAATGGTGGTCAGCGTGACTACTGCGTCGTCGCTGCCGAGGAGATTCGAGGTCACAACGCAGCGCCCGGTCAGCACATAGAACTCGTCGGCGGTCGCCCGACCGGCGAGAGAACCGTGTCCGGGTCGGATCGAGCATCCGCCGGCCGAGGGCAGTCTTCGGTTCGACACTCAGAATCACGGCCGCCGCGCACCGCTCAGAATCACGGCCGCCGCGCATCGGCCCGCGTCGTCCGTCCACGACACGGTGACCCACACGGCTCGGTCGATCAACTTCCGCCCGGCCGGAGATGCGCAAACGATGGCTGGACTACTAGTTGCGCCGGTGATAGAGGTTGCGGCGGGGCCGCCGATCCGGGTCGACGTAAGGCGGCGGTATCACTTCCGGCCGCCCATCGGTGGCGACCCGGACCTGCCAGCCGCTGTGGTGGACCAGGTAGTGGTGGAAGCCGCACAACAGGGCGCCGTTGTCGCGATCGGTCGCGCCGCCGAGTGAGTAGTAGGTGCAGTGGTGCACGTCGCACAGCGACGGTGGCCGGTCGCAGCCGGGAAACACGCAGCCCCGGTCGCGCACGATGATGGCCTCGCGCGCCGGCCCGGTCCAGGTCCGGGCCGAGCGGCCCAGATCCAGGACCTGCCCGGCACCGCCGAGCACGGCCGGCAGGATCCCGGCGTCGCAGGCCAGGCGCCGCACCGACGCCGGCGTGAGGGCCTGCCCGGTATCCAGGATGCCGTCGCCAAGCGTGCCTGCCAGCACGTCGTAGTCCACGGTTACGGTCAGCCGGGGCCGCTCCACCGAGGCCCGGTAGGCCCGGCCAGTCTGGTCGGCACCGGCGGCGAGCCGGCATACCTCGACAAGCGCGTCATGGCGGCGCTGGGCAGCGCTGCGATCATCGGCCACGCCGCCAGAGGCCACGCCATCCGAGGCCATGCCGCCGTCTGCCACACCGCCGGAGGACACGCCGCCGGAGGCCGATCGCGGCTTCGCCAGCGGTTCCAGCGCGGTCGCAACGATCGCCGCCGCCTCAGCGGTCAGGTAACCGCTGATACGTGTGCGCTGCGTGTCGCGTTCCGGCGAGAACGTCAAGCCCCGATCCAGATGCGCGCGCTTCTCGGCCGCCTCCAACTGGCGCCGCAGCCGCTCCTCGGCTATGTCCGGGGCGACATGCCAGAGAATCCGGTCACCCGCCCGCGACAGATCGGCCGAGCCAAGACTTCCGGCCTGATCCAGCAACAGCGCCTCGGCCTCGGCGACGGTACCCGCGTCAACACCATCGCCGGCGAGCGCGCCCGACACCGTACCGATAGCACGGGCCTGATCAGCCGAGACCGATCCGGACCCGACCGCATCTGCCAAGGCGGGCCGTGCGTCCATCACCGCGCCAAGCGCGACGAGATCGCGGGCGGCACGCTGCCCCATCCGATATGCCTGGGTCAGCCACACCACCGCCGACCGGAAACCCATCGCCTCCGGCACCCCCCGCCGCGCCGCGTCATCGACCAGTGAAGCCAGCAGACCGTTCAGCATCGACACGACCCGCTCGACCTGACCGATCGCGACCCGCTCCTGCTCGTCAGAGAGTGCGAACAGGGCACGCCGGCCCAGCTTGGCGACATCTAATTCAAGATCCGCCAGAAGCCCTGCCAGCTCTTCCTCCACAAACCGAGCTTCGCACGCCCGTACGACAAAATTCAGCGATAGCCGTCGATCTTCACGGCGTTTCTCCGGCGCGCTGTCGTGCGCGGTGTGCGGCGTACACCTGGGCCAGGCCAAGGGCGAGCAGCGCAATGCCGGCGATGCGGATCAGGGTGACCAACGTCCACGATGGCCAGATCAGCACGACCAGGCCGGCCAGCACGGCGATGACGCCGACGCCTATCTGCGGTATGCGCCGCCGGCCAGACTTCCGGCGAGTGCCGGAGAACAACTCGATCAAGCCGCCGAGGATCAGGACGACACCGAAGATGCTGGCCAGCACGGCCACCGTGTCAAACGGATGGATCAGGCAGAACACCCCGCCCGCGAGGTAGATCAGACCGCCACCGGCCGCGAGTAACCGCTCCTGCGCGGTCCGGCCGCCGGGCGCGACCACGGTCCGGCCGCCGGGCGCGACCGCCGCCTGCCCGACCTGAATCAGCGCCGCCACCACCAGCCACAGGCCGAGCACTACCGAAAGCACGATCAGGCTCTCATCCGGCCAGATCAGCACGATCACGCCGGCGGCAAGGCTGACCAGGCCGTTGATGCCCCATAGCCGCCGCCACCACATGCGCCACATCCGCTCCGACGCGCCGCCGGCGGCATTGACAGGGGCACCCGTGGTCATGACCGCAGGCTACCGCCGGTAGATCACCGTCATCGGTGACTTGTCCATTTAGCGGTACGGCCTGATGCCCGCCGTCACGGCGCGAAGTCGCGGGAACCCGAAAGGGACGGAATCCGTTCTAGTATCGCCGGACCCCTGTACCCCGACCCGCGGACGGAGCCTCGTGAGCGACCACGATGACGAGTTCACCGAGTTCGTCGGCATGGTCCAGCACCGGCTGATCCGGTACGCCGATCTGATCAGCGGCGATCGTGGCCGGGCCGAGGATCTGGTGCAAGGCGCTCTGGTGAAGGTGTACCTGCGATGGGCGCGGCTACGTGACGGGAACCCGGAGGCGTACGCCCGTACCATCATCACCCACGCCCAAACCGACTGGTGGCGACGGCGGCCATGGCGCGAGGTGCCGTCCTCGATCACGCCGCGGTGGAGTGAGGGATCGCAGCCGGACATCGCTCCGGATGTCGCGGCCTCGCTGACCGACCGCGACGCGGTCATGCGCGCGCTCGCGTCGCTGGCACCACGGGAGCGAGCCGTCATCGTCTTGCGCTACTACGTCGATCTCGCGGAGGCCGACGTCGCGCGTGAGCTGGGCTGTCCAGTTGGAACGGTCAAGAGCACCACCGCCCGGGCGCTGGCGAAGCTTCGCAGGGACCGCAGCCTGATGGATGGGGTGACTGGGACATGACTCCACCGAACCTGACGTACCAAGACCCTCTGGAGCCGACCATCGCGGCGCACACCGTCATCGCTCGCGCACGACGGGTGCGACGGCGGCGGCGCCTCTCCGCCGCGGGCAGCGCCGCGGCGGCGGTGGCGGCGGTGGCGCTGGGCGCGGCCGGCCTCGTGCCCGCGGGCCGGCCTGGGGCGCCCAGCGAACCGGCCAATCCGTTGTCCGGCCTGGACAGTCCCGTGGTGGTCGGTACTCCGGCGCCCGGCTGGCAAGCGATCGTCTACCTGTCCCCCGACGACGACGTCTGCGGGGGTACCGTCGCCGTGTCCGGGTCGGACCGCGGTTACTTCTCGTCGACCTGCGGATGGGCCTCGCCTCACCAGACGTCGACCGGGATCTGGGTCATGAAGCCGCTGTTCCAGGTCGCCCCGATCGACAAAACCGACCAGGTCCTGGCGATCGGCCTGGTTCGTGGCAACGCGGCGTCGGTGACCGTGCGGTTCCTCGGTCACGACGTCACGGCAAACGTGGTACCCGCCGACCTGCCGGGCAGCAGCGAGCTTGGCGCGTACGCCGTCTGGTTGCCTTTGAACGGCGCCACCACGTACGGCTGGAGCGACATCGACATCGTGATCGCGCGCGATTCCCGCGGGGACATCGTCGCCAAGACCAGTTGAAGTTCGAGGGCGGTCTTACCCGGCCGCGACCGGCGCGGGCTCGGCGCTCGCGGCGGTGTCCGACGGCGGCGTCAGCCGAATCGTGATCACGTGCGCGACGACCACCGCCACGATCACCACCGGCATCACCTCGATGCCGTCCTTGCCCAGGAACAGCGACGTGAGCAGGACCGCCGTGATCGGCAGCCGCAGCATGCCGACGGTCATCGCCCCGATTCCCATCGCCGCGGCGGTGATCAGCGGCAGGCCGGGCAGGTGGGACAGCGCCATTCCGCCGGTCGCGCCGAGGAACATCGCCGGGAAGGTGGGGCCGCCGCGAAACCCGATCAGGCTTCCGGAGTACGCCACTGCCTTGCACAGCAGCAGCAACAGCAGCGCGCCGACCGAATACTTGGCGCCGTTCTCCAGCAGCCCCGGCAACTGATCCTGCCCGGAGAACAGGACATCGCTGGTGCTGTGATCGGTCGCGTACGCGTAACCGGTCGCCGCCGCAGCGATCACCACGCCGATGGCGACCGTGGCGGGTACGGTCCAGCGGGCAGCCGGCGCCTGGATCAGCCTCGCGAGCTTGCGCAACACCCAGCACAGGCCGGCGGCGAGTAGCGCCGATCACCAGTGCCCAACCGAACTCGGCGACCGTCGGGCTGCCCACGGCGGGCAGGTTCGGGATGGTCAAGGAGAAGAACCCCTCACCGGTCCAGTTGCCGAGGCCGGTGAAGATCAGCGCACCGATACCCGCGCCGAGCAGGCCGGGAACCAGGACCGCGCTCGCCGTCGCACCGGCGAGTCCGGTGATCTCCAGGAGCAGGAACGCACCGACGATCGGCGAGCCCAGCAGCGTACTGATAGCGGCGAAACTTCCGGTCGCGGCGAAGATCATGACCGCCTGGTCCGGCAGGGCGCGGCGGGTCAGCCGTACCAGGGCGACCGCGACGCCCGCGCCGAGCGCGATCAGCGGCGCCTCCGGCCCGATCACCGGACCGAGGGCGATGCTGGCCAGCGCGGCCAGGGCGATCCCAGGAAGGTACGACGCCTGGGGGCGCTCGCCCGCGTCGAAGCCCTCGACCGGCTGGCGGCCGCCCCGGCCCGGCAGATATCGCACGGCGGCGCCGGTCACCAGACCGGCGACTACCAGCGGGACGAACGGCCACCACTTCGGCGTCGAATCGAATCCGGCCCACTTCGGAACCGTCGTGTAGGCAAAGGTCTGCGTGTGGCTGATCAGCGACAGGAAGCCGTACGAACCGGCCGAGATGATGCCGCCGAGGATGGCGGCGATGACCAGGAGGATCAGGTACCGGCGAGTGCGTAGAAGCGCGTCAGCTCGCGCTTCCATCGAGTCCGGTACCGACATGATCACATCCCGTGCTCGCGCCCTAGGACAGCCTCACCTCATGAAAGCATCTGTTCAGCGAGTTGATCAGCGGTTGCGTGAACGCCACGGTTCAGCTCGCTACAGGAAGTCAGCGCAGAGCCGTACCAAGAGCACCCAATGATGACGTCACGGAGCCTAGACAAATGCGTTACCACCGGTCGTCGATGGTTGCGGCACCGGATGGCCGCCCACCATGCTCGCGGCGCGGGGACCCAGTCATTCACTCACGGACGGCGCTGGGCAACGCGGTGGACGCCCACGACAGCCCGCCCCTAGATGATGTCGGTCAGCATCTGGATGTTGAAGCCGTGACGTTTATGTTTCCCGCGGTAGTAGGGCCGCTGGTTGGCGACCCGATGATCGGGATCAGCGTACCGTCCAGAATCACCCACAACAGCCGCGTGGCCGGCCCGGTAGACGACCCGGTCCAGCCGTGGTGCGGTAGCGGCGAGCAGATCAACGGCTTCGCGGAGGTACCGGTAGAGGGTCGCCACGCCGATGCCGAACCCCCGAGCCAGCCGGGTATGGATGCCACCGAAGGCCCTATGTGCATCAAGGGGCTGGCGTTAGCGCGGCGTGGATGATCTGGAAGAGCCGGCGGGGAGTGCGACCGATTATCGCTGTAGGACGTAAATGTCCAGATTGTATGGTCTCCGACATCGGGTCCGAACCGATTACGGCGACCGCTGGACAAAGATCGCTACCTGCGAAGACAGCTAATACATAGCGACCGGGTGGGTAGCTCTAAGATCAACTAAAGCAGCTCGATAACAAAAACGTGACGATCATCGATCAATGCCCCGGGTACGCTCCAGCCCATGGGCACACGGGCGACATCCGATCTCCGGGCGGCGCTGGAAGAGACCGCCGCGGCGCACGGACCGAGCGTGTTCGGGTATGTGACCGAGGGCGGATCCGTTCTCTTCGAAGGCTTCGTCGGCAGCGACACGCTCACCGCCGACCACCGGTTCCGGATCGGCAGCGTGACGAAGACGTACACGGCGACGGTCGTGCTCGGCCTGGTCGAGGCGGGTGTACTCGCGCTCAGCGACACGGTCGAGCGATGGCTGCCGGGCGTCGTACCGGACGGCGATGAGATCACCGTGGACATGCTGATCCGGCTGCGATCCGGATTGCCCGATTACAACGATGCCCTGCTCGGCGTCCCACCCGATCTGGCCGTCCTGCAGCGCTACCACTCGCCCCAGCACGTGGTCGGCCTCGCGCTGGGGTCGGCGGGACGAATTCCGCCGGACACCGAATTTCGGTACTCCAACACCGACTATGTCCTGCTCGGACTCGTGGTCGAGCGCGCCACGGGTGAGCGCTTCGATGCGCAGATGTGGCAGCGGATCGTCAAGCCACTCGGGCTCGCCGCGACCACGTTCCCAACCGTCGATCCGTACCTGCGCGGCGAGCATGCGCGCGGACATCTGCGCCTGGCCCTGGACATGCCGTACCTCGACATGACCGAGATCTCCCCATCGGAGGCCTTCACCGCCGGGGCGATCGTCGCATCGGCCCGTGACGTGGCGGCGTTCCTCGACGGGCTATTCGATCGGCGGCTGCTGTCGGATGAGTCGCTCGCGCTGATGACGGCACCGCTCGAGGCGCTCGACCCCGAACGCATCCGCGGCCGCGGTCTGGTCCGGTACGACTTCGGTACCGGCTCGGTCGCTTACGGGCACACCGGCGGCGTACCCGGGTTCTCCACCGTCGCGATGCGCACCGAGGACGGCCGTTCGATCGCGCTCTGGCAGAACGGCATTGACGTGCACGACATGCTTGGCTCGGACGCGCCATTTATCAAGGCCGCATTGGCGGCATGAGTTATCAAGGCCGCATTGGCCGCGTAAGACGTGACGGTTGCCGGCGCGACCTCTCGTCGGACAAGGACGTTCGAGCCAGATGCGCGCATCGCCCAGGACGTGTGCTCGGCTGGTAGATATGCCTATGTGAGGGTGGCCCAGTAACGCCGGATTCTGACGCCGCGCGCCTCGTCGTCCACGATGCCTTCGAGGACGCCGCCGCAGCGTTCGATCGTGCGGGCCGACGCGATGTTGTCCTCAAGGCATACCAGCAGCGCACGATCCAGGCCTAGCACGTCGTGGCACCGCTCCAGCATCTTGCTCAGCGCCCAGCTCGCCGCGCCGCGGCGGCGGGCCGAGGCCCGTACGCCGTAGCCGACCCGGCCCATCCACTCATCGTGCTTGTGCCGCAAGGCAATACCGCCGAGGATCTGGCCGTCCTCGACGATCCAGCGGGGTTCCCAGTGCGGCCGGTCCGGGCTGGGTACGTCGACGTGATGGACCTGGGCGAGCATCCGATGGATCCACGTCTCGAATCCCTCACGGGACTCAAGATTGTCGCGTTCATCGATGCCGAAGCCATCTTCGTGCAGGCCGGGACCCCACTCCCGATAACAGTCACGGAACGCTTCGTACATGTCGGTGGTTGGCTTAATGAGCTCTCGCATGCGGTGACGGTAACCACGGGCGACATTGAGCTAATCGGCCTCAGAGCAATTCTCCGCCATCGTTGCGTAAGCCGCTTAGGGAGGTACGCACGCCCCGCCAACGAAATCCATCAGTTGGATGAACCCGGCTAACGGCCGCCTCTATACTCGGCGATCGCCCGGACCGTGCACCAATGTGTCAGATATTCCTGTGATCCACGTCAGAGTCGTTGCACATGCGGTGGGCGGAAATGCGTCGCGCCAGATGCCGCGGTATGTGCGCCTGACCGTGCACGCGAAATGCGCCGGATTGAGTCAGGAGAACGCGAGCGTCGCGCCGATCCCGACCTCGCCCTTGATGACCGCCAGTTGGTCAGCCAGCTGCGGTGGGTAGAAGCGGCGGTCAATGCCGCCGGCCGCCTATTGAAGAGCCTCGGGCGCGGCGGTCAATTCCCGGTACGCGGCCAGGACCGCCTCAGTTCGCTCTGACAACTCGGCAGCGGGGTCGGCGCGGGCCTCCCACCCGGTCGAACTCAGGATGACCGAGTCTGCTCGTTCCACCACGTGCTGAGCGCGCCGAGCCACTCTTGGCGCACGACTCGCAGTGGCCTGAACGTGGGCAAAGTGTGCGCAGTGTTCGGCCAACGATTGCAGGCGCTTGACGCGACCGGCTATCTCGATGTCCATCGCAGCCAGGCGGGCATCAAGCTGGTCGCGGCGGGACGCTAGCTCGTCTCGTAGCGGGTCATCAGGGTCCAGGCCGTACTCGGCGAACTTCGCCTGACTCCGCACCCCGGAAAGACGGCCCCGCTCGACGATAAGGCGGGCCAGATCCCATCGCGCATGGTTGACAACTGGCGCGGCATCCTTGATGCCGGTCATGCCACTGATCTGCGGCCATGTCCGTCTGACGACGGCGCACCACCTCTCGACGTCCGGCCACTTGTTCAGGTGGGCTCGATCGGTCAGCACGACGCGAGGTTGAGCAACGTGGCCAGCGATCACAAGAACGACCACCACAACGGCAACGCCGACCAGGACCAGGCCGGGTAGCCACGGACGCCTGGTCAGAAGGGCCGCGCCGGCACAGGCACCGAAGACCACCGTCCAAGAGGCGTAGATACTGCCCGGCCGGACGAGAAGCGGAGCCGAAAAGCGCAACCGCGTCGGGCCGTAGACGGTGACGTCTGCGCCATGACTGCCCACCGTCGCCTCCGCTCTCCAGGCTCCAGGTCGCCGCCGCGGTGCACGAGGTGCAGAGTAGACCATCAAGTCCGCCACCACCGGCCATCAACCAGCTCGTGGCGAGATCGATCGGTCGGTCAGATCGGGACGAGTGTCCAGCGGCGTCGGGAGACAGGCGGGCGAACCAGGCGCCATCATCCGAGCTTGCGGTCCAGATTGAAGGCGGCGCTGATCAGCGCCAGGTGCGTGAAGGCCTGAGGGAAGTTGCCGAGCTGCTCGCCCGTCGGCCCGATCTCCTCCGAGTACAGCCCGACATGGTTCGCGTAGGTGAGCATCTTCTCGAAGGCCAGCCGCGCCTCGTCAAGGCGTCCGGCCCGGGCGAGCGCCTCCACCCACCAGAATGAGCACATCGAGAAGGTTGCCTCCTCGCCGGCGAGGCCATCCGGCGATGTGTCCACTTTGTAGCGATAGACGAGGCTGTCGGAGACCAGGTCCCCGGTGATGGTGTCGAGCGTGGAGATCCAGCGCGGGTCGGTGGGTGCGATGAACTTGCACAAGGGCATGAGCAGCAGGGACGCATCCACCACGTCGGTGTCGTAGTGCTGGACGAACGCCCGGCGGCCGGCGTTCCAGCCGCGCTCCATGATCTGGCGGTAGATGCTGTCCCGAACCGCGCTCCAGCGGGGGATGTCGGCGGGCAGGCCGCGCTGGCGCGCCACCCGAATCGCCCGCTCGACCGCGACCCAGCTCATCAGGCGCGAGTGCGTGTAGTCTCGGCGGCCGCCGCGCGTCTCCCAGATCCCCTCGTCGGCCTGGTCCCAGTGGTCGATCAGCCACTCCAGGTTGCGGGTCAGCTCCATCCAGCCGTCGTGGTAGATGGGCAGGCCATATTTGTTGCAGAGATAGACGGAGTCCATCAGCTCGCCGTAGATGTCGAGCTGTAGCTGGGTCGCCGCCTCGTTGCCGATCCGTACCGGCGCCGAGCCCATGATAGCCCTTCAGGTGCGGCAGTTCCTCCTCGGTCAGGTCTTCGCGGCCGTCGATGCCGTACATGATCTGCAGCGGGCCCGACTCACGATCGGCGTGCACTGCGGAAGCATGCCTCCAGCCAGCTCATGAACGCGCCGGCCTCCTCGGTGAAACCGAGCCTGAGCAGCGCATAGAGTGTGAAGGCGGCGTCGCGCATCCACGTGTAGCGGTAGTCCCAGTTGCGCGTGCCCGCCGATTTCCTCCGGCAAGCTGGTGGTGGGTGCGGCCACGATCGCCCCGGTGGGCGCGTACGTGAGCAGCTTGAGTGTGAGGGCCGAGCGGTGCACGGTCTCGCGCCACCGCCCGCTGTACCGCGAGCTGGCTCAGCCAACGCCGCCAGAAGGCCACGGTGGCGTCGAAGTCGTCCGCGATGTCGTCGTCGGAGTATGACACCGGCGGCTCGTCCGGGCTCGACGCGGTCGAGCACGAAGGTGGCCGTCTCTCCCGCCTTCACGCTGATCCGCGCGCGGACGTCACCGTCGACGATCTCGAGCGGCTGGCGAGTCGACAGGCTCAGCTCAAGATCGGGAGAGCGGAAGAGCGCGCCGTTGGGGGTACGGACCGCCTCGTGGCTGGCGCGCCCGTAGTCGAAACGCGGGGCGATCGTCGACGATGAAACGCATGTGTCCGCGCACGGCGAGCAACCGGCGGATCATGCAGTGACGGTGCGCCGACCGGGTGGTGCGCGGCGGGGGCATGAAGTCCTGCACCTCGCCGACTCCGTCGGGGGTGAGGAAGCGCGTGATGAGGATATTGGTGTCGGGGAGGTAGAGCTGCTTGGAAGTCCAGCCCTCGCAGTCGGGCGAGATGCGGAACAGCCGCCGCGGTCGGCGTCGAGGATCGACCGCGAAGACGCTCGGCGAGTCAAAACGCGGGCAGCAGTACCAGTCGATCGTCCCATCGGTGCCGACGAGCGCGACCGTGTGCAGGTCGCCGATCAGGCCGTGCTCGGCGATCGGCAGGTAGGGCACCTGTGGTACCCACCCATCTCCACCAGGCATAGCCCGCCCCCTACCGACCGGCGCGCGTCCCCGGAATCAGCGAACGCCCCCGTCGGCCTATGACACGAGCACGAGTTTCCCCGTCGCCGCCGAACTCTCGAGCATTTCGTGGGCGCGACGGGCGTCGGACAACGGCAGGCGCTCAGCGACGACCGGGTTGATCTCACCGGCCCTGAGCAACTCAAGCAGCACGCCGAAGTCCTCGGCGAACCAGTCCTGATGGGGGATGCGCAGCTTCTGGACGCGATAGCCCATCGCGTGCCGGCGGGACGAAAGCGTGCCCAACGCCCAGACCATCGCCGTCGCCGGCCACCACTCCAGCCACCCTCGCCAGCTCTTGCGCCCCTGCGCCATCGTGTTGTAGTTGCCCATCATGACGAGCCGGCCGCCGGGATCTCCGGTGATCTGATCGCCGACGCGCAACGCGCGGAACGAACGCAACGAGACCGCGCCACCGATCCCATCGATCACGACGTCTACACCCCGGCCGCCGGTCAGCTCGCGCACCCGAGCCAGAAAGTCCTCATTCCGGTAGTCGATCGCCACAGCGCCGAGCCGCTCCACCGTGGCCCGGTCGCGAGCCGAGCAGGTCCCGATGAGTCGTAGGCCGGCCACCGCGCCCAGTTCGAGCGTCGCTGTGCCCACCCGGCCGGCCGCGCCGTGCACAAGCACCGTCTCCCCGCTGGTCACCCTCGCCGTCCGGTGGAGGATCTGGTACGCGGTCATGTACGGGAAGACGAGACTTACCACCTCTGCTGGATCGAGGTCCGCGGGCACTACCACCGCGTACCGTTCCGGAACGCAGACGCGCTCGGCGTTGGCTCCCCACACGGTCAGCACGCCGACGCGATCGCCCACCTGCAATCGAGCGCAGCCCGGACCCAGTTCCTCGACGACGCCGACGAACTCGTATCCCGGCGTGAACGGCGGCTTCGGCCCGCCGAGATAGCGTGCCGGCGCGTATCAGCGCATCAGTGAACGACACGCCGGAGGCCCGGACTCTGACGCGGACCTCACCCGGACCGGGTCGGGGATCCTCGACCTCCACCACCCTCAAGACCTCGGGCCCGCCGAAATGATCGACGACCACGCGCCGCATGGGATCACTCTACGCGGGCCGCGGCGCCGGGCGGACGTTTTCCAGGAGTACCCGGCGATCGCCGCGTCATCTCGGCCGGCGGTCGGCGAAGTCTGGCCCGACGGGCCCAAACCCGCCAGCAGACCGCCGATGAGCTGGTTGTATGGGGCTGTAGCGGTCATGCCGAGACAGCCGGATCGCTGGCGAACACGAGCGGCGGTCAACGCGCCTTTCGCCGACCGCAGGACCGACTCTCACACCTGGGCAAGGAGGCCCCGACATGGCGCAGGACCGTAGGCAACTGATCCGCAAGATGTCCGAGGAAATGCAAAAGGGGAACATCGACTTCGTTGACGAGGTGTACGCGCAGAACTGCTCTATCCACGACCCGGTCTTCCCCGCACAAGGGATTTCCACCATGAAGGAGCAGGGACGGCAGATGCGCTCGGCCATCCCCGACATGCACATGGAGATCCACGAGATTCTCGTGGACGGCGACATGACCGCCACCCGGTGGACCATGGGCGGCACCCAGCGCGGTGAGGTCATGGGCCTGCCCGCGACCGGCAAGACCTTCGTCTCGACCGGCATCCTGCTGGACAAGTGGGAAGGCGACCGGATCGTGGAGGAATGGAACAGCTACGACATGACGGGCATACTCCAGCAACTCGGGCTATTGCCGGACCAGGCACAGTTGGCTCAGATGGCCTCCGGGCGAACGAACCGCTGAGGCAAACCGCCGCCGGCCCCGGCCGAAAGGCCGGGGCCGGCGCGCGCGGTGGCTACCGCGGCCGGCTCCGAAGCGGGAGGCGACAAAACGGGAGGCGACGGACGGGAGGCGAGAGGCGGCGGACGGGAGGCGACAAGGCGAGAGGCGACGGACGAGTCGGCCTGTACGCCGGGTTCTGTGCCCGGCGCCGGAGACGCCCGGTGGCGGCCATCCATCTCGGCCTGCCGTTGCCGGCAGGCTCTAGCGGTCTACCCGCAGGCTCGGGCGGGCCGCCCTCGAACGCCTGCGCAGGTCCGCGCCGCGGCCGGACCCTCTTGACCTTGCTCCGGGTGGGGTTTACCGAGCCACCCCGGTCACCCGGGGTGCTGGTGGGCTCTTACCCCACCGTTTCACCCTTACCACCATCCGGTCGCCGAAGCCGCGCCGGACGGGGCGGTCTGTTTTCTGTGGCACTGTCCCGCGGGTCACCCCGGGTTGCCGTTAACAACCACCCTGCCCTGTGGAGCCCGGACGTTCCTCGGCGATGGCCCGAAGGCCACCGACGCGACCGCCCGGCCGACTCGTCCGCCGCTGATCAATCGTATGCGACCGGTGACCGGCACCCAGACCCGAGGACCAATGCTCCAAGCCGAGAAAGACGACAAATCACGCAAAAGGAAGCTTCGCCGAAACTGAGAGTAGCTTGCCCCGTACGCGCCGATCCAAATATGGTTCGAGACGCTGCCTACTGGGGAACATGATCCGGTGCCTGGACCAACCGAACCGAACAAGGCGTTCGCGTACCACCCCGCGCTGGACGGGCTGCGCGCCGTGGCGGTGACCGCCGTCGCGTTCTTTCACTTCGGCGTGCCCGGATTGAACGGCGGCTTCCTCGGCGTCGACGTGTTCTTCGTCCTGTCCGGGTTCCTGATCACCAGTCACTCCTGCTGGCCGAGCATGCCCGCACCGGCCGGATCAAGCTGACCGCGTTCTGGGCCCGGCGCGCCCGGCGGCTGCTCCCGGCGCTGCTGATGATGCTGGTGGCGGTCGCCGTCGCCGGCCACTTCCTGCTGCAGTCCTTCGACATCAGGCTGCTGCGCACCGACGCTCTGGCCGCCCTCTTCTACGTCGCCAACTGGCGGATGATCTTCCGCGGGACCGGCTACTTCGCCGCCACGGCGACCCCGTCACCACTCCAGCACACCTGGTCGCTCGGCATCGAGGAGCAGTTCTACCTGCTCTGGCCGCTGCTGATCGTCGGATTGATCGGCGTGGCTGGCCATGCGGCGTACCCGATCGGCTCTGATCTGGCTGTGCCTGGCCGGCGCTGCCGCGTCGGCGGTGGCCTGCGCGGCCCTGTACGGCGGGCCCGCCGACGTCAACCGCGCCTACTTCGGCACCGACAGCCACTGCCAGGGTTTGCTCATCGGCGCGGCGCTGGCGGCGTTGCTGAGCACCCGGCCGACCCGGCGTGGCGTCCACGCCCGCCCGTCCAGGCAATATGTGATCGGCGCGGTGGCGCTGGCCGGTGCGCTGGCCATCGGGGCGATGTTCCACTTCGCCGACGGCACCGCCCCGTTTCTGTACCGAGGCGGATTCCTGCTGGCCTCGCTCGGCGTCGCCGCCGTCATCGCGCACACCATCGTCAGCCCGCGCTCGCCGACCGCGCGGGTACTCGCCATCGCGCCGCTGGTGTGGCTGGGCAAGATCTCCTATGGCGTGTACCTGTGGCACTGGCCGGTGTTCGAGTTCGTCAACGCCGACACCACCGGGCTCACCAGGACGCCGCTGCTGCTGGTCCGCATCGTCACGACGATGGTGGTGTCGGTCGCCTCGTTCTACCTGATCGAGTCGCCGATCCGGCACGGCTACCTGACCCGCCGGCTGCCTCGGCGCGGCCCGGTCGGCGCGACCGCGTCCGCCGTCGGTGGCACCGCCGCCGCGATCGTGCTCCTGCTCGCACCGGCTTCGGTCGCGGCATCCGGGGCCGCGCCAGCCGTGATCACCTCGATCGCGCCGCACCCGTCGGCCTCGAAGGCGGGCGGCCCGCTCGACCCGATGGATCGCCCCGGACGTAAGCCGGGCAAACAGCCGCGGATCGACTTCATGGGCGACTCGGTGTCCTGGACGCTCGGCACGTACCTGCCCAAGCATCCGGGATTGTGGGTGGGTGTGCGGTCGATCGAGGGCTGCGGCATCGCGCTGCTTCCGGACATCCTGGAACTCGGCACGCCGCACACCAACTATCCCAATTGCGATAAATGGCCGGCGCGCTGGCAGAAGGGCATAAACAAAGATGACCCGGATGTAGCGGTCATCCTGCTGGACCGCTGGGAACTGATGGACCGCAAGCTGAACGGCAAGTACCAGCACGTCGGCCAGCCCGAGTTCAACGCCTACCTGCTGGGCCAGTTGGACAAGGCCATCAAGATCGCCGGATCGCGGGGGGCCGCCATCGTGCTGCTGACCGCGCCGTACACGCATCGATCCGAGAAGCCGGACGGCACCCTCTACTCCGAGGACCAGCCGGCCCGCGTGGACGCGTGGAACAAGCTTCTGGAGATCGAGCGGCGGAAGAACCCCAGGCAGATCTCCATCATCGACCTGAACAAGGAGGTCTGCCCGAACGGGAAGTTCACCTGGAAGATCGGCAACATCCAGGTACGCAGCGATGGCCTGCACTTCACCCCGGCCGGCGTGCAGCGCATCATCGCGCCCTGGCTGCTGCCGCAACTGGCGGCGATCGCGTCCGGCTCAGCGCCGCCCAAGTAGTGCGCCGCGGGCCGGAGACACCCCCGGTACCGTCGGGCGCCGGAGCCGCCCCAGCAGGGCCGGATGGCCGAACCAGCCGGCCTGGACAGACCCGCTAACGTAAGCGGCGATGAACGCCGCACACCTTTCAATACTCATACTCGCAGGGCTCGCCGCCGGTACCGTCAACGCGGTTGCCGGCGGCGGGTCGCTGATCACCTTCCCCGCGTTGCTGGGCACCGGCCTCGCCCAGATCCCCGCGAACGTCACCAACTCGGTGTCGGTATCCCCCGGCTACCTGGCCAGCGCGTATGGCAGCCGCCAGGACCTCCCGGATCGGCGCGGCCTGGCGAAGCTGGTGCCCGCGACCGTCATCGGCACCGCCATCGGCTGCGCACTCCTGCTGCTGACCCCGGCACGGATCTTCAAGTTCATCGTGCCGTTCCTGGTGCTGCTCGCCGCCTTCGTGCTCGCCTTTCAGCAGCGGCTGCGCGGCGTGGTCGGGCACCCCCGGGACATGACACCGCGCCGGCGCACGCTGGCGCTTCAGGGCATCATCGGGATCGGATCGGTGTACGGCGGATACTTCGGTGCCGCGCTGGGCGTCATGCTGGTCGCCGGAATCGGTCTGGTCCTCGACGAGAATCTGAACCGCATCAACGCGATCAAGAATCTGGTGTCCACCGTGGTCGGCTTCTCCACGGTCCTGGCATTCGCTGTCTTCGGGCCGGTGAACTGGGCCGATGTCGCGATCGTGGCGCCGGCGACGATCGTCGGCGGATATCTCGGCGCGAAGGTGGCCCGCAGGTTGCCGGCTCCGATCCTGCGCGGGGTCATCGTCACGATCGCTTTCGTGGTGGGGATCGTGCTGCTGATGAAGGCGTTCAGTTGAGGCCGGCAGCTAATGGCTGACCGGCGCCCCGATCACGATCCGGGCGCCGGTCAGCGATGATGTTACGAGCAGGCGACGGTTAGATTGGTCGCGTCCTGCGTGAGCTTCTGCAGGAAGCCACTATCCGGGACCTTGCTGTTCGTCAGGTCATCGCTCAGCTCGGTGTAGTCGTCGATGATCGCACCCAGGCCCGCCGCCACCTGCGGATCGTTGGCCTGTGCCTTCGCCGCCTTCAGCTTGTCGATAATGTCGCCGAGCGCCTTCGCGAGCCCGTTCGGATCGTCCATGTGGCTCTGAAGATCCTGCGACGACGTCGTCATCAGCGTTTCTACCTGGACGCACGCCGGATCGATTCCGGCCGCGGCCGGTGGCGTGCTAGCGGTGGCGCCGGTCGTGTCCGCGGCGACCGGAGTCTTGCTGCTGGTCAGCGTGTCGTTGGCGGTGCGGAAGGCGGCCACCAGCCCGACCACCGACAGCACGCCGACGATCAGCGAGATCGCGATGGCGACGATGCCCAGCGTCCGGGTACGCGGTTTGACCGCCGCGACGATGCCGAGGATGAAACCGACCGGCCAGACCAGGATCGCCAGGATGATCGCCGCGATTCCGAGGCCGTTGCCGCCGGGTGCGGCCGGAGCGGCCGGAGCGGGGTACTGCTGGGCATACGGCTGCTGGTACTGCGGCGGGTAGTCCGGACCGTACCCGGGCTGCTGCGGGGCGGCGCCGGGAGGTACCGCGCCAGGAGGTACCGCACCAGGAGGTACCGCGCCGGCTTGCGGGGCCGCACCTGGCGCCGGGCTGTACTGCTGTGGCGCGGGCGGCTGCTGCGCCGTCGAGCCGTCCTGCGGCTGCTGGTTCGGCTCTGGAGGCATCGGGTTCTGGGGGGAGGTCATGCTGCTCCGTTCGTCGGGCACGGCGTGGCTCGCTGCGCCGCGGTTCGTGATGCGTACGGTGCCGTGATCGCTCGATTTCGATCGCTGGATTGATTCGCTTGATTGGCTCGCTTGATTGACTCGCTTGAATTGCAGCCCACAGTGTGGCCCATGGTGGCAAGTTGCCGGCTTAGAGCCGCGACTGTATTGATATCGATCCAGCTGAGCGGCCTCTGTGACCTAACTGAGATGCGCTGTGTCATTAATCAGGCGAACGGACACTCCGCCGTCGGGCCACCAGTCGGTTATCGATATACCCGCGGCATCCAAATGCATCCGATGGAGGAACGCGAAGGTGGCATCCAGGGCATCGCGGAGGATCAGCTTGATCGGGCTGACGTGCGAGACCACGATGACGACCCGCTCCGGGTACGCGGCCCGAAGAGCGGTGACCACCCGGTCGACCCGGGCGCCGACGACGTCGAAGGACTCGCCGCCCGGCGGTGCCATCGACGGCGAGGACAGCCAGTCCGACAGTCGCTCCGGCCAGCGCGCGCGAACCTCGGCGAAGGTGCGGCCCTCCCACTCGCCGAAGTCGCACTCGATCAGGCCGGCGTCAGTGGTGACCGGTACCGATCCGGGCAGCGCCGCGGCGATCGCTCCGGCGGTCTGCGTGCAGCGGGACAACGGCGAACTGATGACGGCGGCCGGATGCTGCTGACCGGTCATGCCGGCGATCCGAGCCGCGAGCCGCTCGGCTTGATCCCGGCCGGCCGCGGACAGTGCCACGTCGCCCCGGCCCGAGTATTTGCGCTCGGCCGTGTATTCGGTAGCCCCGTGCCGTACCAGGATCAGCCGCGTCGGCGGCGATAGGCGCGGCGCCCACGAACCGTCGGCCGCGCCCGGCGGACGCCGGACTCCGGCGGTGGGGCCGGCCGTGGCGCCGCGGACGTCGGTGTGACCGGCCGTGGACCAGTCGGCACGGTCCGGCTCGGGCCCGCCGTCACCACCTGCGCCGCCGGCCATCGCCTGGTTGACCAGCGCGTCCGCATCCAGGTTGCGGGATCGCGGCACCCACTCGAACTCGACCCGGGCAAACTCGCGCACCAGCGCCGCAGCGCGTGCGGCGAACGGGCGTAACGCCGACGCCTTGATCTGCCAGCGGCCGGTCATCTGCTCGATGACGATCTTCGAGTCCATCCGGACGACCACCTCGCGAGCGCCGAGCCCGGCGGCCGCGGACAAGCCGGCGATCAGGCCGGAGTACTCGGCGGCGTTGTTCGTGGTGCGCGCCAGGGCACCGGAGCGGACGGTGACGACGGAACCGGTCAGCGGATCGCGGACCAGTGCACCGAAGCCGCCCGGCCCGGGGTTGCCGCGAGAGCCACCGTCGGCCTCGACGATGACTCGGATTACGGAGACGCCGTGCCGGTGACCGGAAGGTTCCGTCACAGCCCGGACTCGGCGGTACGGACCATTATTCGCCGGCACTCGTCGCACCGGACCACCTCGTCGACGGCAGCCCCGCGTACCCGCGCCAGCTCGCCGCCGGACAGTTCGAGCCGGCACCCGCCGCATCGACCGGAGCGGAGCAGCGCCACCCCGACGCCGCCGGACGATTCCCGGATTTTGTCGTAGAGGCTGACCAGATCGGCCGGCAGCTCGGCGGAGAGCGGCCCCCGGGCGGTGGTCTGGCGCTCCTCGTCAGCGGCCAGTTCGGCCAGCGCCGCGTCACGCTCGGCCTCCAGCGCCTCGCGCTGGGTCCGGGCCTCGTCAAGGCGAGTAGCGATAGTACCCAGCTCGGTCTCGGCGTTCTCGCGCTGCTCCATGAACTCCAGCTCGCTGTCCTCCAGCTCGGACTGGCGCCGGGCCAGGGACGCTAGCTCGTGCTGCAGCGCCTCCAGCTCGCGGGCCGGTCCGGAACCGGCCTCCAGGCGCGTGCGGTCCTTGTCGGCGCGAGCCCGCACCTGCTCGACGTCCTTCTCCAGCCGGGCGATGTCGCGATCGATGTCGTCGACGGCGACCTGGGCGCGCACCCGGTCCTGGTCGAGATTGGCGATGTCGCGGGCGAGCGCGTTGAGGGCGGAGATCTGCGGAAGGGTCCGCTTCCGGTGAGCGAGCTGGGTGAGCGTGGTGTCGATTTCCTGGAGATCGAGCAGTCGTCGCTGCGCCTCGGGTGCTGCCTTCACGCCGTCAAGCTCCTTCGCTCTTGAGTTGGCCCGCCAGAACCTTGAGTTGGCCCGCAAAAAGCGGCGCCCGTAAGACTACTTCGACTGGCCGCCGGGCAAGCCACCACCAACCAAGATCGTCCACGGATCGGTGCCCAGGTCTGATACGACCGTCGGCAGTCCGGTGTCGGCGCCCAAGACGGCGGCCACCTCATCCAGCCATGGCCGCTCGGTGGACCAGTGGGCGGCGTCGATCAGGGCCGGTCCGCCTCCAGCCAGGTGCTCGCTCGTCGGATGATGCCGGAGATCGGCGGTCAGGTACGCGTCGGCGCCGGAGGCGACCGCGTCGCCGAGGTACGCGTCGCCCGCGCCGCCGCAGACCGCCACCGTTGCGATCGACCGCTCCGGGTCACCGGCCGCGCGGATGCCGCCGACCGTCGGCGGCAGCACGTCCGCGGCGTAGCGCACAAAGTTTCGCAGCGGCATCGGCGCCAGCAACCGGCCGACCCGGCCCGGGCCCCGCCCGCTGCCGTCCGGGTCCGGCCGCAGCGGGCGTACGTCGATCAGACCGAGCCGGTGCGCCAGTGCGTCCGAGACGCCCGGGTTGGCATGGTCGGCGTTGGTGTGCGCCACGTGGAGTGCGATGTCGTTCTTGATCAGATCGTGGACGATCCTGCCCTTGTACGTGGTCGCCGCGACGCTGGACACGCCGCGCAGCAGCAGCGGATGGTGGGCCACCATCATGTCGGCACCGACCGAACGAGCCTGCGCGACCGTCTCCGGCACGCAGTCGACCACGAACAAGACCTTGCGTACCGGCATGTCAGGCACGCCGACGACCAGGCCGACGCGATCCCAGTCGTCCGCCCAGCCGGGTGGGAAACGTTGATCAAGCAGGCGGGCCACATCACCGACGGTGACGCTGTGGCGGGAGATGTTCACTGGCCAAGGCTAGCCCGGTCGCGCCCGGCCCAGCGCCGCATCGGGTCGGTGCCCGCCCGTTGCGGGATCCCATTCCGGGCTCATTCGCCCCGGCGATGTGGTTACCCGGACTGCCCGTTGAGCGACGTCCAGGCCAGCCGCCACGGAAAATCCTGCACGCGATTCTCGCCGGTACCCGGTGGATGTAATCGGAGCACATCGTCGCCGAACAGCACGTTCACGCCCCATCGGCGCAGCCGGTCGATGCCATCGAGGAACCCGGGATGTCTGGCCATCGCCACGTTGGTGTACGGCACCGCCACGATCGGCAGGCCTCTTCCCTGCCCCTCGATCAGCAGCCCGAGCGCCAGCGTGTCAGCGATCCCGAGCGACCACTTGGTGATCGTGTTGACCGTCGCCGGTGCCACGATGATCGCCGCCGGATCCGGCAGCACATCGCGGTCGCCGGGATACTTGAAAGCACTGCGTACCGGATATCCGGTCGCCGCGGCCAATGCCGGCACGTCAACGAAGTCGCGGCCGTGCGGCGTGGTGACCACGCAGACATCCCAGTCGTCCGCCTGGGCCGTCTCCACCAGGCGTCCGACGTCGCGGGCCGGCGGCGACCCGCATGCGATCGCGTACAGGACCGGCCGGCTCACACCCCCACGCCCATGTGCTCGGCCAGCTCGGCCACCGCCGGCGGTGGCGTGCCACGGGTGCGCCGGAGCACGTCGGTAAGGACTTCATGGGCGATCGGGCGGCACCGGATCTCCGATGGTGCCAGCCGGTCGCCTTCAAGGAGCATTTCGCTGGCGCGCGAGACGTCGCCGACTTGCGCCAGCCCGCGCGAGATGTCGATGTAGTGGTGCGCGCGCCGTTCGGGCAGCAGAGTGCCGAACGCGTCCGGGTTGAGCCGGTCATGGATGTCGATCGCCTGCCGGCCCTCGCCCAGCTCGACGGCGGCGGCGGCGCGATGTAGCTCCACATTGGTCGGCCCGAAGTTGGTCCAGTAGTGGTTGCCCTCGCCGCCCATCAGGCGGGCCGCGTCGGCGGCGCCGCCGATCAGGTCACGTACGGTCGACGCGTCGCCGATCCGTGCCGCCGCCATGGCGCCCTGCAGCAGCAGCATGCCGTACACGGAAAGGCGCTCCGGCGTGACCGGCTCGCCGTCGTTGCCGGGGGCCAGCCGGTTGGCGATGTTAACGTTCACCTCAAGCGCCGGCCGGGCCCGGCCCAGACAGAGCAACGCGAGCGCGACCCGGTACGTGGCGGTTCCCGCCAGCAGTGGATCACCGGCCCGCTGGGAGACGGCGATGGCCCGGTCAGCGGCGAGCCAGGAAAGATCGTGCTCGCCGATCTTGCGCAGAACCGACGAGACAATCTGATACACCTGGCTGAGCAGGTGAGCCGCCTCCCGCGCGTGCGAGGTTCCGGCGTATCCGATGTCCGCGGCCTGCGCCTCCCGTAGCAGCTTCGGCAGGGACCGGCCGAGTACCGCGTACTTGGCATGCTGGTAACTCAGCCAGGCATGGCTCACCGACTTGCGCATCGTGTCGATCGGCGGCGGCTCCGGCGGTACGTAGAAGAACACGCTGATCTGGTCGTAGCGCTCAAGGGCGGCACGCATGTCCTCGACCTCGATCTGGTCCATGCAGGTGGTGGCGCCGTCACGCCGGTCCGGATCCCGGCCCATCAGCAGCGCGACGTCCAGTTGCAGAACGTCGGCGATCTCATAGACGACCGAGAACTTGTCCAGCCGGCGCACCCCGCGCTCGACCTTGTCTACCCAGCTCTTGGACTTGCCGAGGCGGTCGGCAAAGACTTGCTGTGACATCTTGCGGCGGCCGCGCCAGTAGGCGACCCGGCGACCGATCGGCAGCTCTTCCACTCCCGTGTGCTCCCTCGCAGGTAGTGCGCGCCGCCCCTCGCGCTGGGTGGTCCGCCCGCCTGTACGCGAGGCCCCGCGGCAACGTCCGCGAGTGCCTTGCTCCCGGCACGTCGCACGCGATGTGCGTCAGCCGGCGAATCGATGCTCTTACGTTCCTATGCAAGTTGCAAGCACGCTACCTGACCTCAATAACTACTAGCGAACCGTCGAGGTATGCGAGATGGGTTCGTAGTTTTACCGGTGTCGATTGCAGGGCGGCTTTCATAAGGGGGGATTGCCGATGTTCGGACGCGCGTTCCCGGACGGATGCCAGGGCCGGTCGGCGTTTCGCCGCGTCCAACTACGGCACGCGGCGCGCCAATATGTGGCACACGAGTGGTCCGTGCTGGCCGGGTCCCGTCTCTGCGGTGAGAGATTCTCATGTGGACCGGGGTGCCGGATCGAATCCTGCCACCCGATCCCCTGCCATCCGGCGGACGAGCCACCACCCCGCCTTCGCACCAGCGCCGCCGTCGAGCGCACATGGGCCGCGTCACCGCACAGCGTGCTCCTCGCGACCGGCGAGGCGTTCGATGTCGTTGATGTTCCGGCCTACATCGGGGCGCTGTCGCCAGACGCGGTCCGCGGCCCGGTCGCGGTGACGCCGATCGGCCGGTGGCTGTTCTTCGTACGGACCGGCGTCCCGCTGCGGCGAGAACTCGCCATGCACTCCGACGTCGTGCTGCACGGCACCAATTCCTGGGTGCCGGCGCCGCCGGTGCGCTCCCCGCGCGGGCGCGTCCGGTGGGTGATGTCGCCGCGCGAGACCCGATGGCGGCTGCCGGCCGCGGAGTCGGTGCAGCGGACGCTGGTGGCCAGCCTGCCGCGCCTCGGCGCCGGTGGCACGGTGATGGACCGGGCGGCTTGAGCGCCACCGGCCACGGCCGCGCGGCCGTGTGAAACCCGGTCATGCGCGTGAGCACCCGCTCATTATCGTTAGCCGAATAACGAACCGCCAGCTGCGCCGGGCCGCTCTCACACCGGTGGTGGCTGCTGCTTCCTCTTCTTGCGCACCCGCAGCAATCGATCCACGAGCATGCCGGCGACGAACGTGCACAGCAGGACCAGCCAGACCGGAACGTTGTAGGTGTGGACCCAGAGGTTGATCTTCGCGCGCTGATTGTTGACCACCACGAACCAGATCGCGGCGACCGCGATCACGATGGCAAGGATCAACTTCGGCGACACCCCGCGACGCCGGCGACCCGGTGCGACCTCACTCCCGGCGGGCACCGTAGGCGCCGTCGGATCGGGCACCTGCCAGGGCTGGCCGGGCTGCGGACCGGACGGTTGAGAACCGGACGGCGGAGGATGTGTCACGGTTTTCACGTTACGCCTCTGGGCGGACGTCTTCCGGCAAAATCGTTTGCCGCCGTCGGCCGCCCTCGCTACCGTTCTGGCATGGCAACGGCGACCGGCGGCGTCCGGACTAGCAGGAACCGAACGGGCGGGTTACCCGGCTAGCGAAACGACCACAGTGGACGCGACCAGCCGCCCTTCCCGCGTGGAACCCGGCGGCTTTTTGCTGCCATCGACAGCCCACCGATCCGGCCATCACCGTCCGGAACCGGAACACAACTTGATACCGGCGTCACAGGTCGACCGCTACCCGACCGGAGGCACCGCGGATCAGTTCGGGGCATGCCTTCCCGGACCGCGGATCGCCCGGCCGTCCTCAGGTTCCGGACTCGCTCACCGTCCGGCGCGGACCGCCCGGCGGCTGCCCGACGCCACCCTGCCGGCGGGACTCTCGAGTTACGCGAGAGCCCGCCGGCCCCGTCTTTCCGACGAGGTGACCCGCGCCGCCGCGACCAGAGCCTGGAACAGCCGGAAGTCGTCGGTGTCCTCGGGGTGCCACTGCACGCCGACGCAGAAGCGCTGGGATGGATCCTCGACTGCCTCGATCAGCGGGGCACCATCGGCGATGTCATCCGGAACCCACCCGACCGGGGTCAGCCTCCCGGCGTCGGCCACGCCCTGGTGATGGAACGAGTTCACCGTCGTCGACGCGCCGAGCACCGAGCCGCACAGGGATCCGGGCGCGAACCGCACCGGATGCTCACCGAACTTCGGACCGGACTGCGGTCGATGACCGTGGTGGCCGAGCACGTCCGGCAGGTGCTGGTAGAGCCGACCGCCGTACGCCACCGTCATCAACTGCATTCCCCGGCAGATGCCGAGGGTCGGAAGATCCGCCTCAAGTGCGGCTTCCAGCAAGAGGAACTCCGCCACGTCACGGTCCGGCCGACTTGTGGTGTGCGGGTGCGCCGGTTGCCCGTATCGGAACGGGTCCACGTCCGCGCCCCCGGTGATGATCAGCCCGTCCAGGTCATTGACCACATCCGGGTCGGGGTCGTCCTGGGTCACCAGGACCGCGCGGCCACCGCTGGCGTGAACGGCCTGGACGTACGCCATCGGCAGGACCGCGGAGAACGTGTCGTTGTTTCCGAACTGAGTCTGTTCCCCGTAGGTGGTCAGCCCGATGATCGGACGCCCCATTTGTCACCTTCCCTGGTCATGATCGGCCGTCGCAATGATCGCCATGACAGCTGGTCGTCGCGTGGCGACAACACATAGCCTCGAACCCTACCGGCCCGCCGCAAGCTGCGACGATAGCCAAACCAGCAGGTGCCGCGCATCTCACAGCGGGGTCACGTACGCCCCGGTGAGCCCGCCATCAACGACGAATGTGTTCGCCGTCATGAACGACGCATCGTCGCTTGCCAGGAACGCCACCGCGGCCGCGATCTCGGACGCCTCGGCGAAGCGGCCCATCGGGATGTGGACCAGCCGGCGCGCCGCCCGCTCCGGGTCCTTCGCGAACAACTCTCGCAGTAGCGGAGTGTTTACCGGCCCGGGACACAGCGCATTGACCCGGATGCCATCGCGGGCGAACTGCACTCCCAGTTCGCGGGTCATGGCGAGCACGCCGCCCTTGGACGCGGTATACGAAATCTGGGAGGTGGCCGCGCCGATCAGCGCCACGAAGCTGGCGGTGTTGATGATCGAGCCCTTGCCCTGGCGGCGCATGTGCGGGATGGCGTACTTGCAGCCCAGGTAGACGGACGTCAGGTTGACGCGCTGCACCCGTTCCCACGCGTCCAGGCCGGTCTGCAGGATCGAGTCGTCATCCGGTGGCGAGATGCCCGGCGTTGTTGAAGACGATGTCCAGCGCGCCGTAGGACGTCGACCACGTGCGCGAACAGGTCGCGGACCGCGGTTTCATCGGTGACGTCGACCGCGGCGAACTCGCCGCCGACCTCCTCGGCCGCCACCTTCCCGGCGTCGGCGTCGACATCGACCACGACGACGCGGGCGCCCTCGGCGTGCAAGCCGCCGCGCGGTGGCCAGGCCGATGCCGCTGCCCGCGCCGGTGATGACCGCGACCCGGTCCTGCAGACGATGTCACCTGCTCCAATTGGTCGTCACTTCCGATCATGAATTCACTGGCAAGAAGACGTTCTTCACCTCGGTGAACGCGTGCAGGGCGTCCGGGTCCGAGTTCGCGGCCGAGACCGGACTGCTTCACCCCGCCGAACGGCGTCCAGTAGCGCACCGACGAGTGCGAGTTGACGCTCATCGTGCCGGTTTCGACCGCCCGCGCGACGCGCAGCGCCCGGCCGACATCCCGGGTCCACAACGAGCCGGACAGCCCGTACTCGGTGTCGTTGGCGAGCGCGACCGCCTCGGCCTCGTCGCGGAACGGAGCACCGACACCACCGGGCCGAAGATCTCCTCGCGCCAGTGCGCGCTCGTCGCCGACGACGGCGGTCAGCACGGTCGGCGGCGAACCAGAAGCCCGCGCCGGCCGGCGCGCTGCCCCGGAACGCCACCGGCGCGTCGTCGACGTATCCGGCGACCGTGCGCCTCTGCGCCGGCGGAGATCAGCGGGCCCATCTGCGCTGTCGACCAGGTCGGGTCCTCGCACCGGAACGCCTTGACCGCCGGTTCGAGCAATTCCATGAACCGGTCGTACACCTGCGCTTGCACCAGGATCCGGGACCGCGCGCAGCAGTCCTGACCGGCGTTGTCGAAGACGCTGCCCGGCGCGGCGCGCCGGCCGCCGCTTCCAGATCGGCGTCGGCGAACACGATGTTCGCCGACTTGCCGCCGAGCTCCAGCGTCACCCGCTTCACCTGGTCCGCGCAGCCGGCCATGATCTGCTTGCCGACCTCGGTCGAACCGGTGAAGCAGATCTTGCGGACGCGACGGGTGGGTCACGAACCGCGCCCGACCACCGAGCCCCGGCCGGGCAGGACCGTGAAGACGTCGCTCGGGCAGCACCGGCCTCGAGCGCCAGCTCGGCCAGCCGCAGCGCGGTCAGCGGCGTCATCTCGGCCGGCTTGAGCACGACGGTGTTTCCGGCCGCGAGCGCCGGCGCGAACCCCCAGCCGGCGATCGGCATCGGGAAGTTCCACGGCACGATCACGCCGACGACGCCGAGCGGCTCGTGGAAGGTCATGTCCACGCCGCCAGGCACCGGGATCTGCTGGCCGGTCAGCCGCTCCGGCGCGCCGGCGTAGTAGTCGAGGACGTCGCGGACGTTGCCCGCCTCCCAGCGGGCGTTGCCGATGGTGTGGCCGGAGTTCCCCACCTCGATCGCGGCCAGCTCGTCGACGTGCGCGTCGACGACGCGCGGCGAACCGGCGCAGCAGCCGGGCCCGATCTCCGGGGAGCCACCCGACGCCAGCTGTCGAACGCGCCCCTCGAGCCGCTCGATCGCGTCGTCGGTCTCCTCCGCCGACGTCGGCGTGCGTCCGTCCGGAAAACCGTGCCCGGTGGACGGATTGATCAGCTCGGCTGACCGCATCAGAGACGTTCGAAGCCACGGAACAGCTCCCAATCGGTGACGGCCGCGTCGAACGCGGCCAGCTCCACCTTCGCCATGTTCGCGTAGTGCGCGACCACCTCCTCGCCGAACGCGGCCCGGGCCGATCGGAGACGCGCCCACTCCCCCAGTGCCTCACGCAACGTGGCCGGCATCCGTGCCGGCGCGCGGCGTCCTCGTACGCGTTGCCGGTGTACTCCGGCTCCAGCTCAAGCCCCTTGTCGATGCCGTGCACGGCGCCGGCGACCATCGCCGGCGACGGCCAGGTACGGGTTGACGTCGCCGCCGGGCGTGCGGTTCTCCACCCGTATCGCCGCGGGCGCGTGCCCCACCACCCGCAGCGCGCAGGTGCGGTTGTCGGTCCCCCACCGCATCGACGTCGGCGCGAACGAGCCGGCCTGGTAGCGCTTGTACGAGTTGATGTTCGGCGCGTAGAGGAGGCTGAACGCGCCGCATGGTGGCCAGCAGCCCGGCGAGCACCGACTGCCCGACCGGCGACAGGTGGCCCGGCCCGTGCGCCGGCCATCGCCGGCGTCCCGCTCGCGTCGCGCAGCGAGAAATGGATGTGGCAGGAGTTGCCCTCGCGGGCGTTCGGCTTGGCCATGAAGGTCAGCGCCATGCCCTCCTGGGCAGCGATCTCCTTGGCCCCGTTCTTGTAGACGGCGTGATGGTCGCAGCAGGCCAGCGCGTCGGCGTACCGGAAGGCGATCTCGTGCTGGCCGAAGTTGCACTCGCCCTTGGCGCTCTCCGGGGTCAGCCCGGCGCCGGCCATCTCGATGCGGATCCGGCGCAGCAGCGGCTCCACCCGCGCGGTGCCGAGCAGCGAGTAGTCGACGTTGTACTGGTTGGCCGGCGTCAGATTCCGGTAGCCCGCGGTCCAGGCCGTCTCGTACGAGTCGCGGTAGAGCGATGAACTCCAGCTCGGTGCCCGCGTACGGCGCGTACAGCCCGAGCTCGGCCAGCCGGTCCAGCTGCCGGCGCAGGATCTGCCGCGGCGAGGCGAGCACTCGGGCGCCGTCGAACCACAGCACGTCGGCCAGCACCATCGCGGTGCCGGGCTGCCACGGCATCCGGCGCAGCGTGGACAGGTCGGGCCGCATCGCCAGGTCGCCGTATCCCGCGGCCCACGATGACATCGCGTATCCGTCGACGGTGTTCATGTCGACGTCGACGGCGAGCAGGTAGTTGCAGCCCTCGGTGCCGTGCGCGAGCCACCTCGTCGAGGAAGAACGGGCGTGGAATCGCTTACCCTGCAGCCGTCCCTGCATGTCGGTGATGGCGACCACGACCGTGTCGATGGCGCCGGTCTCGACGTCGGCGCGGAGCGCTTCGATCGAGTAGCTCAACCATCCTCCGATCCCGCGGCGCGGCCGGTTCGATAGCGCCGGTCGGTGCCCGACGAACTGGCCGTGCGATGAACTAGGGTCTACTCCTCGAACCATTTAACCGTCAACCAGCCGTGCGGCCGGTTGGCAGCGACGCCAGCCGAAAGGTACGGCACCGAGGTACAGCGCGGTCGTCACGCCAAAAGGCCGCGCAACAACTCGGCCGTACCGTCGCAGTGCTCCTCCATGGCCACCCGCGCGCCCTTCTCGTCGCCGGCCAGGATGGCCTCCACGATGCGCTTGTGCTGAAAGTCGGAGTGGGCCAGGTTCCGCTCGAACACCGGTATCGCGGCAAGCAGCCGATCGACCACCACCTGGACCTGGGTCACCGCGTCGGCGAGCATCGCCGAGCCGCTGGCCGCCGCGATCGCCAGATGCAGCCGGGAATCGGCGACCCGGCGGGTCGGTGCGGAATGTCGCCCGCCGCGGCCAGACGCGCGGTCAGCCTCGATCGTTCAGTGGCCGCGACGAGTGCGGGTCGCGGCCAGCGCCGCGGCACCGGGCTCCACCACTCGCCGGAAGTCGAGCGCGTCATGCAGTTCGTCGCCCATCTCCCTGGCCATCGCGACGGCGTTACCGGAGGGCACCGCCGCGTCCTGGAAGACGACGAAGGTGCCACCGGCTCGCCCCCGGCGGGTCTGCAGATACCCCATGTCGCGCAACGCGGCGATCGCCTCTCGCAACGTCACGCGGCTGACCTGCAGATGCTCGGCCAGTTCCCGCTCGGGCGGCAGTTGGTCGCCCGCGCCCAGCATGCCGAGCCGGATGGTCTGGGCGAAACGCGCAACCGTGACCTCGAAAGCGTTTCCGCCGCGTACCGGACGCCACAGCGGCACGGCGACCGAACGCTGCATGGGAATCTGAGCGCCGTTCTCAACGCGTGCCACGTCGCACCACCTACCTTCCGGGCGGTACCGTCAACCGATCACGCATCGTAAGCTACCGCCGCCCGCTCAGGCACCCTTTCAGGGTGATGGCCCAGCACGCGCTGCCGGGGCCATCACACCCCGCCCGAGCAGGATGTGGCCTGCGTCGCCTTTAAACCGATGATCACCCCCGGCCCGATCCAAGTCAATGGATCCCGCCTGTTAATCAGTCATCAGTAGACCTTTGGACCGCGGGCTCGGTCGGTAACGCCGCTACCTCATCACGGGTGGCTTCTTCCGCTCGCGGACGTTGGATCGCGCCTCGGCCAGCCTCTGCTCGGCCGTCTTCGGCCCGTCCGGCGCGGCGGTGTCAACCTTCTTGCCTGGGCCGTTCGCAGCACGGCTGTGGCCCAGTCGCTCGACAACCATGCCCAGCTGGTGTGCCAGCGCTCCAAGTACGGCCGGCACCAGCGGCAGCAGCCAGTTCGCCACCACCCCGTCCGCGGGCAGGTTGACGATCAGCACCGCTGCCGCGGCTCCGCCAGTACCCTCAACAATGCCTCGCCAGGCCGCACGGCCGGAGTGCGCGACGGCCTTGCGGCGTAACGGCTTCGCCGCGACCTGCTCCTGGCCTGAGCCGACGGCGTCGGAAAACGCTGCGATGGCACGGGAATCCCGGCGGCCGAAGTTGAAGCCGGCAAGGATCGACGTGATCGACGTGCCGGCGACGGCCGGCAGCACGACCGAACCGGTCATGAAGTGCAGCACCGCGTAGGTCACCCCGCCCGCGATCAGCGCGACGACAGCGCGCAGATACTCTTTCCGATCGCCGGGATACCAGTAATAGCGCGTGGTGCCGCCAGCCAGTTGCTTGACAATCTGTCCCATGTGGTGACCCAGCCTGTCGTTCCGGGGCGTATCACCAATAATAGGTGCGCCGTTATGCGAGCGTTTCGGCAACTCGGCGGTTTTCCCCGGATCCTGGCACAGAGGCAGGCTGGCGCGCTCAGCGATGTTCGTCGACTGCTGAAAGTGGACGCTCACGGTCCGGGCGGCCGGCCGCCCACCAGCTTCGGCGGCCACGAGTTCCGATCTCGCAGACCCTCAGAACAGCACCGACGCGAACGTACCCACCTGCTTGAACCCGCACCGCTGGTAAACCCGGCGCGCGGCGTGGTTGTAGTCGTTGACGTACAGGCTGACCGTGGGTGCCACCCGGCGCAAGGCGTCGCGCACCACCGCCGCCATCGAGGCCAGCGCCAGCCCCCGGCCGCGATAGTCCGGATGAACCCACACTCCCTGGACCTGCGCGGTGTGCCGGGTGACGACCGCCAGTTCGGCCTTGAAGACCACCCGGCCGTCGATGAACCGGGCGTAGGCCCGGCGCGCGTTCACCAGATCACCGATCCGCTGCCGGTAAGCGGACCCACCCCGGCCGGCGGCCGGAGAGACGCCAACCTCCTCGGTGTACATCGCCACAGCCGCCGGAAACAGCAGATCCAGCTCGTCCGGCCGGACCAGGCGCACGGCCGGGTCGGCGTACGCGGCCGGCGGTGAGCCGGTGGCCATCAGGGGCTGATTCCGGCGTACCTCCCGGGCCGGCCCCCACACACCGTCGAGCCGATCCCACAGATCCAGCACCTCATCGGCCGGCCCGACGATCGACGAGGCCTGGCGCTGATTCATGCCGGCCAGTTCGGCGAAGGCCGCGATCGCTGAGCGACTGGCGTTCACCGGGATCACGTTGGCACCCATCCAGCAGATGGACTCCAGCTGACGGCGGTGCCCGAAGCCGAAGATCCGCGCGTCGGCGCGCCACCACTCCAGTCCGAACATGGCGACCTGCTCGGCGACCTGCGCGGCGGCATACGGCGCCCGGTCCAGGATCCGCTCGACGGCGGCTCGCTCACTATCGCCGAGGAGCCGCGCTTCCAGCGTCAGCACACTGACAGCCTGCCAGATCCGGACCGGTTTGGCGCCCTCGGCCCTACGTCGATTAGCAGCGCAACCGCATCCGTTCGGCTCACGTTTTCTGCTTTTCTGCTGGCGCGGCAGCCCAATGCCCGATTTGTCCACGGCTAAGTGCGGAAAAGCCGAAAACCACAGCGATTCCCAACCGCTATCCGCAATCCGCGACCCGACGGACCGGCGCGCCGTGACGTGGACCACGCGAGCCTTGCGATCGATAGCTTCTCGATATATCGTCGACACATCTACGAACGATCGGAGACTGATCGTATAGTTTGACGAGAAAGGTGGATCACAATGGGTTTCCATCCACACCATGGCGAAGACCGCCACGAGTTCAAGGGGCGGATGCGAGGCGAAGCGATGCGCATGCGTGAAGAGGCGATGCACGCCTTCGGCGGGTTCCGCCCGCCGTTCCCGCCCGGGCCACCGCCATTCGGCCACCACGGCCGGGGCGGTCGCCGCCGCGGTGGCCGGCGGGGCAACGTCCGCGCCGCCATCCTGGCCCTGCTCAACGAGCGCCCGATGCACGGCTACGAGATGATCCAGGAGCTGGACCAACGCACCGGAGGGGTGTGGCGGCCGAGCCCGGGTTCGGTGTACCCGACTCTGCAGTTGCTCGAAGACGAGGGCCTGATCACCAGCACCGAGACCGGTGGCCGCAAGTCCTACTCCCTCACCGAGGCCGGCCAGTCCGAGGCCACGGCCGCCGCGGCCAACGCGCCGTGGGACGAGTTCAGCGAGCAGACCGTCTCGAGCGGGCAGGACACTCGCGAGGCCATCGCCGGCATCATGATGGCACTCAAGCAGATCGGCTTCGAGCGCGATCCGGAGCGGTGGCAGCGCGCCGTCGACGTGCTCAACGAGACCAAGCGCAAGTTGTACGCGATCCTCGCCGACACCGAGACCGATCGCGACACCGAAAGCGAGTAGCCGTTCGGCCGGCCCGGATCGGATGACGCCCCCGGGCCGGCCGGACGCGAAGAGGTCCACGCCCCGTGAAGGTGGGCGCGGACCTCGGCCTTGCGTTACGGCGGTACGCCCGGTCAGCGCACCGTGACGGTCGGGCCGGTCAGCTCCTCGGACAGGTCAACGCCCATGTCGCCGGCCAGTCGCAGCGCCTCCTCGACCAGGGTCTCGACGATCTGCGACTCGGGTACCGTCTTGATGACCTCGCCCTTGACGAAGATCTGGCCCTTGCCGTTGCCGGACGCGACACCGAGGTCGGCCTCGCGCGCCTCACCCGGTCCATTGACGACGCAGCCCATGACCGCCACCCGCAGCGGCGCCGGGAACCCGTCCAGCGCCGACGTGACCTGCTCGGCGAGGGTGTAGACATCGACCTGTGCGCGGCCGCAGGACGGGCACGACACGATCTCCAGGCCCCGGTCGCGCAGTCCGAGCGATTCGAGGATCGCGTTACCGACCTTGATCTCCTCGACCGGCGGCGCCGACAGCGACACCCGGATGGTGTCGCCGATGCCCTCGGCCAGCAGCGCCCCGAACGCCACCGCCGACTTGACCGTGCCCTGGAACGCCGGGCCGGCCTCGGTCACGCCGAGGTGCAACGGGTAGTCGCAGGCCTGCGGCGAGCTTGCGGTACGCCTGGATCATCACCACCGGATCGTTGTGCTTGACCGAGATCTTGATGTCCCGGAACCCGTGCTCCTCGAACAGCGAGCATTCCCACAGCGCCGACTCGACGAGGGCGTCCGGCGTGGCCTTGCCATACTTCTCCAGCAGCCGCTTGTCCAGCGATCCGGCGTTGACGCCGATCCGGATCGGTACCCCGGCGGCCGAGGCGGCCCGGGCGATCTCGCCGACCTTGTCGTCGAACTGCCGGATGTTGCCCGGGTTCACGCGTACCGCCGCGCAGCCGGCATCGATCGCGGCGAACACGTACTTCGGCTGGAAGTGGATATCGGCGATCACCGGGATCTGCGATTTCTTCGCGATCGTCGCGAGCGCGTCGGCGTCGTCCTGCGACGGCACCGCGACCCGGACGATCTGGCATCCGGCGGCGGTCAGCTCGGCGATCTGCTGAAGCGTCGAGTTGACGTCCGCCGTGAGCGTGGTGGTCATCGACTGTACGGAGACCGGAGCGCCGCCGCCGACCGGCACGTTCCCGACCATGATCTGGCGGGATTGGCGGCGCGGCGCGAGTGGCGCGGCCGGCGTGGACGGCATTCCGAGATTTATCGCAGTCACCAGTGATCTCACTTACCGAAGAGGTTAACCGGATTGACGAAGTCGGCCAGGATGGTCAGTACGGAGAAGCCACCGAAGATCAAGATTACCGCGTACGTTGCCGGCATCATCTTCTCGTAGTTCACCCGGCCGGGATCTGGGCGGTGGCGACGCGCCGCGAGCCAGGAGCGTAGCTTCTCGAACCAGGCGATCGCGATATGCCCACCGTCCAGCGGCAGCAGGGGCAGCAGGTTGAACACGCCGACGAAGAAGTTCAGGCTGGCCGCGAGCAGCAGGAAGTAGTTCCACAGGCCGTGCGAGGCGACCTGCCCGCCCAAGTCGGCGGCGCCGACCACGCTGATCGGGCCGTTCGGATCGCGGGGCTGGCCGGACAGAGCCTTGACCAGGCCCGGAACCTTGCTCGGCAGGTGCGCTACCGCCGAGCCGATCCCCTTCGCGGTCGCGACCGTCATCAATCCGGCCTGGCCGAGGCCGTCGGCGGCACCGTACGTGACCGTGGTCGGAATGGTGTCCGGGACCTGGAGTCCGACTCCGAGGACCGCGGTCGGCTTGACGGCGCCGCTCGGGTTGTCCATCGGGGGGCGCTTCAGGTCCGCCAGATTGACCGTCACCGGCGCTTGCGCCACCCCGTCACGGGTGTAGTCAACCGTCACCGACGCGCCCGGCGCCGCCGCCCTGATGGCGTTCTGCAGGTCGACGAAGTGCGGCGTCGGCGTCCCGTTGAACGAGGTGATGACGTCGCCGGTCCGCAGGCCCGCCAGTTGCGCCGGCGATGTCACGCAGCCGGCATCGCCGATGGTGCACGACGTGGCGGTGGGCGACGCGGGCACGCCGTCCTGGATGCTGATCGACGCAGGCAGCTTCTGAGCCACCGTATCGGGGGCCAGGTTCGGGTTTGGCAGCCCGACGAACGCGGCCGTGACCCAGAGCAGCACGAACCCGAGGATGAAGTGCGTCACAGAGCCCGCGGACATCACGATGGTCCGCTTCCACACCGGATAACGCCACATGGCGCGCTTCTCGTCGCCCGGCTCCACATCGTCGTCTTGCGGGGTCATCCCGACGATCTTGACGAAGCCACCCAGCGGAATCGCCTTGATGCCGTACTCCGTCTCGCCCTTGCGGAACGACCACAGTGTCGGCCCGAACCCGGCGAAATACCGGGTGACCTTCATCCCGAACATCTTTGCGGTGCCCATGTGACCTGCTTCATGCAGGCACACCGACGCAAAGATGATCAGGGCGAAGATCACAACGCCCGTAACCTGCATCAAATCCCTCTCGTCACAGCCGTCACCAGCGAACGCGCGTGCGCCCTAGCCCATGATTCCGCGGCGAGGACGTCTTCGACGTTACCTGGTTCGTCGAAATCCGGAGCCGCGGCGAGCACCCGCTCCAGCGAATCGACGATGCCCAGGAACGGTAGCCGCTGCTCGACGAAGGCGGCCACGAACTCCTCATTGGCCGCGTTGAAGATCGCCGGCCGGCACCGGCCCTCGACCCCGGCGGCCTTGGCCAGCCGTACCGCGGGGAACGCGCGGTCGTCCAACGGAGCCAGTTCCCAGGTGTGCGCGGCGGTCCAGTCGACGGCGCGAGCGGAACCGGGCACCCGGTCCGGCCAGCCCAGAGCCAGCGAGATTGGCAGCTTCATGTCCGGCGGGCTGCATTGGGCGAGCGTCGAGCCGTCGGCGAACTCGACCATGGAGTGGATGACCGACTGCGGGTGCACCATGACGGCGATGTCGTCGTACCCGATGTCGAACAACTCGTGCGCCTCGATGACTTCCAGCGACTTGTTGACCATGGTGGCCGAGTTGATCGTCACGACCGGGCCCATGTCCCAGGTCGGGTGGGCCAGCGCCTGTGCCGGGGTCACGTCGGCCAGCGATTCGCGGGACCGGCCCCGGAACGGGCCGCCGCTGGCGGTGAGGACCAGGCGCCGGACCTCGCGGCCGGCACCGGCTCGAAGGCACTGAGCGAGCGCGGAGTGTTCCGAATCGACCGGGACTATCTGCCCTGGCCGGGCCACCGCCCGGACCAGCGGCCCGCCCGCGACCAGGGACTCCTTGTTGGCCAGCGCCAGCACCCGCCCGGCCCGCAGCGCGGCCAGCGTGGGGGCCAGGCCGAGGGAGCCGACCACGGCGTTGAGCACCACATCGCACGGCCAGTTGGCGAGTTCGGTCATCGCCTCCGGCCCGGCCACGATCTTCGGGATCCGGAAGTCCCCGGTGGCGTATCCGCGCTGCTGGGCGATCGCGTAGAAGGCCAGTTGCAGGTCCTGAACGGACGATGCACGGGCCACTCCGACCACGTCGACGCCGAGTTCGAGCGCCTGAGTCGCGAGCAGTTCCACATTGCCGCCCCCGGCGCCCAGGGCGACGATCCGGAACCGGTCGGGATTCGCCCGTACGATGTCGATGGCCTGGGTGCCGATCGAGCCGGTGGAGCCGAGCAGGACGATCTCGCGGGGCGTTCTCACGTTGCCCATTCTTGCCGATTCGGGCCGGAACCGTGCGGCGGGTCATCGCGTCGAAATGGATATGCGACTCCGAGACCGGTCCAGCATCCTCGTCATCACGGCGCTGACCAGCGCCGTCGTCGGCGCGGTTACCCTTGCCGGTTGCGCATCCGTCACGCAGCCACGGGCAGCCACCCCGTCCCCGTCCGGCTCCCAGCCGGCCGGTACCGACCCTAGCGGCAGCATCGCGACCGGCAACCCGGTCTTCGACGATCGGGCACGAGCCGTCATCAGGGTGTGGACCGACGCCGGCATGCCGGAGAGGTGGAGCACCGGTTTCGTTCCGCTGCAGGATCTGACCGTGATCCCGGCCGATCCGCACCTCGACGAGCATCGCAAACTAGCGTTGCTGAAGGGCGACCTGGTCTTGGCCGCGCCAGTACCGGCACCTGTGGCGACCGGCGTGGTGCGGTTCCCGGATGGGTCGACGATGAGGGTTCCGCTGCTGACGGCGCCCGGCGCGCTCGCCGCCATGCGGTCCGGCTCGTGCGCGGCGGGTGAGTGCAGCCCACTGCCGGTGACCGGGTTGCGGCTGGCCACCACGACCGTGCTGACCAGCCGGGGCGAGGCCACGGTACCCGCCTGGCGGCTGTCCATCGACGGCCTGGACGCGCCGGTCTACCGGGTGGCGGCCGCACCGGCTGGGATCACTCAGGTGCCCGCCGCGCCGGCCGCCGACCGGCCCCACCAGCCGGAACTGCGGAGCGCGCAGAACCTGGTCAGCGTTCACGGGCGTACCGTGACGTTCCGGCTCGGCCTGGGCATGTGCGACAAGAACGTCGAAGTCTGGGTGTACCAGGCCGCGCAAGCGGTCGTGGTGGGCGGAACCGCTCAGCAGCCAGCCGGCATCTGCGCCGACGCGCTCAAGCTACAGCCGGAGACCGTGACGCTGTCGGGCCCGATCGGCGGTCGGGCCATCCTGGACGCCGTCACCGGCCAGCCGCTGCTCGTCCGCTAACCAGCCGAGGATTAGAACTCCCAGAGGAACACCACCTGGTCGCCCTCCGGCTCGCCTCCGGCGTGTTGGTACGCCGCCCTGGCCGCCGCATTGTCCTTGTCGGTGATCACCCACATGCCGTAACAGTCCCGCTCTCGGGCGAGATCGGCGAGCGCCGACACCAGCGCCCGGCCGACACCTCGCCCGCGAAACGGCTCGTGGACACCCAACTTGACCGCATCGGCCCGCGTAACGCGGCGGATCTCCATGGGAGTGATCTTGTCAGGTCTCGCCACATTCCGGTATGCGCCTTGTGAGCGAGACGTTAGCGGCGCCGCTCTCCGCCGGTTAACGCCCGATCCGGTTTCCTCGTTCGCACCGGACGTCTCAGCACGAGACATCTCTGCACGGGACGCAATCACACGTCTCACCGCGAGACGCAATCACATGGGCACCAAGACGGGGAGAAACACATGACGATGACGGAGACAGCAGCGGTGCCGCGGGCCATGACCGACGCCCAGCGCCGCGAGTTCGAGCGTGACGGCTACCTGGTCATCAGTGGCGCGTTGAGCCGCTCGGAAGTGGACTTCTACGCGACCGCACTGGACCTGGTCTACCAGCGGGAACGGGCCGCGGGCCGGGTCGATGACACCGCCGCCATGCACCGGCTGAGCGCCGTGGCCGGCTGCCCGGCCGCGGTCGGCCTGATCGACCATCCGAGTACGTTCGGGCTGGTCTGGTCGGTGCTCGGATGGAACATCCACGTCTACCACTCGCACCTGGACGTACACCCGCCTCTGCGCGAGCCGATCCCGTTCCGGTACCGGTGGCATCAGGACGGCGGCCGGCAGAACCAAGAGCTGGAGACCGACCCCCGGCCGCGGTTGTCGGTGAAGGTGGCGTTCTGGCTGTCCGACCTGTCCCGGCCCGGTCGAGGCAACTTCAAGGTGGTGCCGGGCAGCCACCGCACCAACCGGATCGACGGGCCACCCCGGCGCGACATGCCGTGGCCGGATCCCGATGGCGCCGTGGAGGTGTGCGTCAACGCCGGTGACGCGGTCTTCTTCGACCGCCGGTTGTGGCACACCCGGACCGCGAATTACTCGGACATCACCCGCAAGGCCATCTTCGTCGCCTACTCACATCGCTGGGCGTACGGGCGGGATGACAACGCCGAGTTGCTCGCCGGCCCAGAGTTCCCGGCGTTGCACCCGGTACGGCGGCAACTGCTCGGCGACCCCCTGACCGTCACCGGTCAGGCACCCGGCGACCATCAATGGGGCCACTACCCGCAGACCACTCCCCTGTACGGGTACCTGCGTGATCACGGCCTACTGGATCCGGGTTATCCGCCACTGGCGCCGTAGCGGCCGCGCCCGCCGGTGCCCGGGGCAGGCTCACGCACACGTCCAGCCCGCCGCCACCACGTGGTGTGGCGGTGACGTCGCCGCCGTGTGCCTGCGCCACCGCCCGGACGATGGACAGGCCAAGTCCGTTGCCGCCCCGGGACCCGGCGCGGTCCCGTAGCCGCCGGAACGGCTCGAACAGCGCCGCTACCTCGTGACCGGCGATCACCGGGCCGGTATTGCTCACCACGACCTGCGACCAGTGCTGGCGCGTGGTGGTGGCGACCACCACCTGACCCGCCGGGACGTTGTACCGCATCGCGTTGTCCACCAGGTTCCGGATCATCTGGCCCAGCAGCACCGGATCGCCGAGCGCGGGCGCCGGCCGCAGCGCGCAGTCCAGCCGCACGTTCTCCAGCTCGTACGTGGTGTTGACCGCGCTGGCGGCCAGGGCGCCCAGATCGACCGGAAGCCGGTCGGTGATCGCGGCGTCCGAGCGCGCCAGCATGAGCAGCGCCTCGATCAGCTGCTCCTGCTGCGCGTTGACGATGAGCAGGTTCTCACCGAGATCGCGAACATCGGCGCCGCTGCCGTGACGCCGCATCGCCACCTCGATCAGCGTCCGGGTCACCGATACCGGGGTCTTGAGCTCGTGGGCGGCGTTCGCGATGAACCGGCCCTGCCCGGCGAACGCGGTATCCAGCCGGTCGAGCATGTGGTCGAAGGAGTCGGCCAGCGTCTTGACCTCGCCGGGCGCGGCGTTCAGCGCGATGCGCCGGTGCAGGCTGCGCGCCGCGACGCGTTCGGTGTGATCGGTGATGCGGCGCAGCGGCCGCAGCAGATGGCCGGCGATGAACCAGATCGCGACGGTCGCTATCGCCCATACGCCGAACACGGTGAGGCCGCCCTTGAACCACAGGTTCTGCTTCATCGACGCCAGGATCACCGCGTTGGTGGCCACCGATGTTCCGGCCAGGTTCAAGCCGTAGTTCATGGCATTGCGCACCAGGATGTTGATGCCGGCGAGGACCGTGACGCCGGCGGCGAGCAGGGTAAGACTGAACGCGGCCGTGAGCCGGACCCGCAGGCTGCCGCGGAGCCGGCCTAGCATGCGATCCGGTATCCGACGCCGGTGACGGTCTCGATCACCGCCGGCTCACCCAGCTTGCGGCGCAGCCCGCTCATCGTCACCCGGACGATGGTGCTGAACGGGTCGGTGTTCTCGTCCCACACCTTCTCCAGCAGCATTTCGGCCGACACGGTCGCGCCGCCGGCCCGGAGCAACTCCTCCAGCACCGCAAACTCCTTCCGGGACAGCCCGACGTAGTGCCCGTGGCGGTACGTCTCGCGATGGTGCGGGTCCAGCCTGATCCCGGCGTACTCCAGGATCGGGGAAATCGCCGGACGCGACCGTCGCCCGAGTGCCCGTACCCGGGCCACCAGTTCCTCGAAAGCGAACGGCTTGCCCAGGTAGTCGTCGGCTCCGATGGACAGCCCGCCCACCCGGTCGGCGATGGTCCCGGCGGCGGTCAGCATCAGAACCCGAACGTCGATGCCGTCGGCGACGACCCGGCGGCACACGTCGTCACCGTGCAGCCGCGGCAGGTCCCGATCGAGCACCATCACGTCGTAAGAGTTGACCGTGAGGCGCTCCAACGCGGCCTCGCCGTCGCCGGCCACGTCCACCGCGAACGTCTCCTGCCGCAGCCCGTCGGCGATGGCGCCGGCCAGCATCACCTCGTCCTCGACCACCAGCACTCGCATCCGGCCATTATGGTCTGCGCGTGCCAGGTCAGCGCCCCTGCGGCAAGGCGTCACTCACCGCTCACCAAGTCGACCAGCTCACGGGGCAAGCCGTGAGTGTCGTGCAGGTACCGGTAATCGCGATCGCGCAGCGGACCACCACGCAGTTGCCTGCGCACCAGTGGCCGGCCGCGCGACAGCAGCTTGCGGAACCGGTCCTCCTCGTCCATCCATCGCCGCCGGATGTCGAGGATATTTCCGTCCTGCCGGAAATGCTGGAAGGTGAACCGGACCGGCTCATCCGGCAGATCAGACAGCGATCGGGACAAGTCGGTCCGCCAGAGCGTGGTCAGCACCCGGCGCAGCAGCCGACGCAGTACGTATCCATGCCGGGACGCCGACGGCCGGACCCCGTCGCCGATCATCACCACCGACGACCGGAGATGGTCGGAGACAATTCGCAGGTCCCGGACCGGCGGTGACCACAGCGACGAAACCGGTCGCACCCACGGCTCGAACACATCGCAGTCGAACACCGACGGTTTGCCCTGCAGAATCGGAAGCAGTCGCTCCAAGCCGAGCCCGGTATCCACGTTCGGCTGGCGCAGTGGCACAAGAAAGCCGTCCGGGCGCCGCTCGTAGCGCATCATCACGTGATTCCAGATCTCCACCCAGCGCTCGTCGGTAACCGGCGTCCCGGTCGGCGGCCCGTCGCCGGTCCAGTAGAAGATCTCCGAATCGGGGCCGCACGGACCCACCGGTCCGTTGTCCCACCAGTTGTCCTCGACGGTCTCCTCGATCGGCAGGCCGATCTCCGACCAGGTGCGCCACGACTCTTCGTCCCGCGGCACCACGCCGTCACCGCCGAACGTGGTCACGTGCAGCCGCGAGGGATCGAGCCCGAGACCGTCCACCAGCAGCTCATATCCCCAACGGAGGCTCTGCGGGCCGTCATAGTCGCCGAGCGACCACGACCCCAGCATCTCGAAGACGGTCAGGTGGGTCCGATCGCCGACCTCATCGAGGTCGGTGGTGCGCAAGCACCGCTGCGCCCCGACCAGGCGGCGCCCGAGCGGGCTGGGCTCGCCCAGCAGGTACGGCGTGAGCGAGTGCATGCCCGCGCTGGTGAACAACACCGGATCGTCCGGCGGGCGCACCAGCCCGGTGCCGTCACTGACGACGTGGCCCCGCTCGGCGTAGAAGTCGATGAACCGGCGGATGGTGTTCTGGGAGTTCCCGAAGTTCATAGTCGTGCCCCTTGGCCAGATCGGGGCGGCCGGTACGGCGCCGGAACCGGCCGTCACGATGCCCGCGGAACGGGGCACAAGCAGCGCGTACGGGCACGAAAAAGCCGGCGGACCGTCTCCGGTCGCCGGCGGTGATGTCGGTGAGGTTCTCGAAGCGAGAGTCAGGCAGCGGCGACCGACGAGCGGGTAGCTCGCGCGGCCGCGTCACTCAAGCGTCGGATCTCCATGTGGCTCACGTTAGCCATGAACGCCTCGGGCCGGCCATTCTATTTCCGCCGGATCATCGGCCTTCCTGGCTGGCATCCCCGCGCTCCCGGCCGGTGTTCACCAGGCGGAATGCCTCGACCTCAAGGCCGTACCACCGGTCGGTCCGTCCGATCGAGGCCATGCCGAGCCGCCGGCATACCGCCATCGAAGGGTCGTTGCCGGGCTTCACCACCGCGAACACCTCGCTCAGGCCGGTGGCGAACCCGCGGGTGATCGCGCCTCGGGCCGCCTCGGTCGCGTACCCGTTGCCCCACGAATCCGGATGCAGGTGCCAGCCGACCTCGATGTCCGAGGCCGGGCTGCCATCCGAGTTCGGCAGCGGCTTGAGCAGCACCGAGCCGGCCGCAATGCCGGAATCGGCGACCTCGATCGCCCAGCAGCCGTACCGGTCGGCGCTCTCGTCACAAAGCGCCGTCCACCGCCGCAGCGCCGTGACCGCCTCGGCCGGATCGACCATGGCGCGCGGTTGCGCACCGAGCCAGCGCTGCACGTCCCAGCGCGAGTAGATCGCGAAGATCCGATCCAGGTCGGACTCGGTCCAGCGCCGCACGATCAGCCGCTCGGTTTCGAAGATGGTCACGGGACGCGAGCGTAGTCGGTGGTTCGCGCCCCGGCATTCCCGGATTCCGTACCGCCGGTAGATGCGGCCCAGCGGTCCGGGCGCCCACCAGTTCCACTTCCCGAGCAGGCGCATGGTGGCCGGTACCAGGAGAATTCGGACTAATGTGGCATCGACCACAATGGCCACGATCATGCCGACACCGATCAGCTTGACGAACGCGATCTGGCCGGCGGCGAAGCCGACCACCACAACGATCAGCAACAGCGCGGCCGAGGTGATGATGGCTCCGGTGCGCTGCAGACCGGTCGCGACCGACGCAGCGTTGCCCGCCCCGCCGTCCCATTCCTCGCGAACGCGGGACAGCAGGAACACCTCATAGTCGGTGGCGAGCCCAAACAGGACGACGATCATCAGGATCGGATTCGTCGGCTCGATCACTCCGGTGGGCGTGATGGCGAGCCAGCTTGCGAAGTGGCCATCCTGGAAGATGAACACCACCGCGCCGAACGCCGCGCCCAGCGACACAATGTTCATCAAGATCGCCTTGACCGGCAGCACCACCGAGCCGAACGCCAGGAACAGCAGGACCAGCGTGACCGCCACCACGTACAGCACCATCCACGGCAGGCGGTCTCCGAGGGCCGTCAATTCGTCGATCAGATCCGCGGTGACCCCGGTAACGCCGATGGTGGCACCGGCGACGGGCGCGAGCGCGCGGATCGCGGTCACCGCCCGATGAGCCGGTGGATCGACCGGCTTGCCCGGGTAGTCGACGATGATCAGCGCCCGCTCGCCGGTGGTCGCCGCCACCCTGGCGGATGTGACGTCGGGCAGCGCCTCAATCCGGGTGACGACGGTAGCGGCGGCACCCGCGGCATCGCCGGCCGGCGCGGACACCAGCACCTGAATTGGGCGCGGCATCCACGCCCGGGAACTCCCGGCCGAGCGTGTCGGTGGCGATCCGGACCGGGGCGCCGGCCGGAACCACACGGACGTCGGTGCCGCCAAACTTGATGTGCAGGACCGGCGTGGCCAGCACACTCAGGATCGCGAGGACCCCGATCAGGTATGCCCACGGCCGCCGCATCACGCTGTGGGCGATCGCCCGCCCATGAGCCGCCGCCGGCGGAGCGGGCCCGCGCTCGCGGCCACGGCACTCGCAGGGCGTTGATGCGATGACCGATCAGCACCAGGCCGGCCGGCAGTACGGTCAGAGACGCCACCAGCGCGACCACCACGGCGGCCATCGCGCCGTACCCCATGGATCAGAGAAAGAGCTGCGGGAACATCAGCAGTCCGCCGAGAGCCAGCGCGACCGTCACGCCGGACACCGCGACTGTGCGGCCCGCGGTCATCATGGTGCGGACCACCGCGTCCGATGGGGACCGGCCGGCATCCAACTCCTCCCGGAACCGGCTCACCATGAACAGCGCGTAGTCGATGGACAGGCCAAGCCCGATCAGCGTGATGATGTTGATGGCGAATGTCGAGACTCCGGTGGCCGACGCGATCAGCCGCACCACGACAAATCCACCCAGGATGGACAGACCGCCGACCAGGAGCGGGGTGAGCGCCGCGACCACGCTACGGAAGATGAGTACCAGCAGCACCAGAAGGATCGGCATGGACAGCGTCTCGGCACGCTTGATGTCCTGCTCGGTGCGCCGGTTCGCCTCGTCGTAGAGCGGCCGGACCCCGGCGTACCGGGTGATGATGGTCCCGCCGGCCGCGAACACCGGCTTCACCGCCCGGTAGGCGGCCAGCTTCTGATCGTCGCCACCGGCGGCGAGCTGCACGATCGCGTAGGTGGCGTGGCGGTCGGTCGAGACCAGCGCGGGTGAGCCGGTGTCGTAATAGGACGTCACGGCCGCCACTTCCGGCCTGGCCCGGGCCGCCACCAGCGCGCCGGTCACGGCCGACCGGAAACCGGCATCGCCGACGGTGGCGTCCGGGTCCGAGTAGATCACCAGTAGATCCGGGTCCTGCGGCCCGAACGCCCGGGTGATCTGGGCCCGAACCCGGGCCGAGTTGCTCGAATCGTCGACGAACCCGCCGGAGGTCAGCGAGTTGAACACGCCCACGCCCCAGGTGGCACCCAAGATCACGACCGCGAGCGCGCCGGCCAGCATGGCCCAGCGCGCCCGTACCACGAATCGACCCCAACGTTCGAACATGGCTCTCCAGACCGGCGGCAGCAACCCGAGGCGGGTTCATGATGTCATCGGTGCCGTAGCCGATCGCCTGCCCCTACCCTCCTCACATCGCCATCGCGTCGATGCGCGCCATCTCCGCGTCGCTCAGATGGAAGCCGAACACATCGAAGTTCTCCGCGATCCGCTCCGGCTTCTGCGAGCGCGGGATCACCGGTATCTCGTGCTGGACATGCCAGCGCAGCACCACCTGCGCCGCGGTTACCTGGTGTACCTGGGCGATCTCGAACAGGTCCCGGGCCCGGAGGTTGGTGCCCTTGAGCGGGCTGTAGCCCTCCAGCACCACGCCCCGCTCCCGGTGCGCCGCCACGGTCGGCGCGTCGTACCGGCCTGGGCTCCAGGACACCTGGTTGACCGCCGGAGCCTCCCCGGTCGCCGCGATCAGCTCGTCGATCAGGCCGATGCCGTAGTTCGACACACCGATTGCCTTGGTCCAGCCCTCGTTGCGCAGTTGCTGGAACTCACGCCAGGTGCCGGGGGCCGCACCACCGTTCGGCGGCCAGTGAATGAGCCACAAGTCGACCGCGTCGACATCGAGCATCCGCCGGCTGTCGGCCAGCGTCTGCCGGGCCTTGCCGGCCCGCTCCGGCGGCAGCTTGGTCGTGACGAACACCTGGTCCCGGGGTACGCCGCTGTCCTTGATAGCTCGTCCTACCTCGGCCTCGTTGCCATACATCGTGGCGGTGTCCACATGCCGGTACCCGAGGTCGAGCGCGGTGCGCACCGCGTTGTAGGCCCGATCACCGCGTAGCTGCCAGGTTCCGAACCCGACCAGCGGGAACTTCCCGCCACCGGCCAGGTCGACGGCGCTGGTCGCGTCGTAACTCATCCGATCTCCATCCGTCAGGCGGCCGGTCGCAGGCTCGCCTCCGCGCGCGTCCGCAGGCCGGCCATGTCGATGCCGATCTCACCGAGAATCCTCGCAGCCGTGGTCCCCTTGGCGCGCAGCAACCCGAGCAGCAGCGTCTCGGACGCGATGGCGCCGGTCTTCAGACGCACCGCCTCACGAAGCGCGAGCTGCAAGGCCACCTTCGCCGGCTTGCTGAACCGGACGCGGCCCGGCTTCGGCGTCAGCGCTCCCGGCCCGAACGACTCCTCGATCCGGGCCACGACCGCGTCGAGGTCGATTCCGATCGACGACAGCGCCTCGGCGTCCTGGTCGCTCACCAGCTTGGCAGGCGAGCCGACCAGGTGGACCAGCGCGTCGCGGATCTGGGCGTACGTCGCGCCCGCCTGGTTGAGCAGAACGGCCGTGCCCCGGCTGGTGTCCGGGTTGGCCAGCGCCAGCAGGAAGTGCTCGGTACCGACCTCGGAATGCCCCAGTTCGCGGGCCTCCTCCTGGGCGTCCAGCACGGCGGCACGCGCATCGCGGGTAAACCTCTCGAACATGCCTACTCCTTGTCGTCGCCTGGCCTTGGCGCGTGTGCCGCGTGCTTCTTGTGCACCGCCTGCTTCGACACCTCGAGCGCCTCAGCGATCTCCTGCCATGACCATCCTTGGCGGCGCGCGTTGCGCACCTGGAGCGTCTCCAGCGCTTCGGCCAGGCGGCGCAGCGCGAGCGCGGCGCGCAGGCCTTCCCGAGGATCGGCGCCGCTGGCGGCCGCGGCCAGTACGGTTGGATCCGTCATGCCGTCAACATTAGTTGACGAGCGGAGCGTCGTCAACTTCCGTTGACACGGGTGCCGGGAACTCACGTCGCTTCGTGCTCGGTGCGCGCCTGCTCAGGGGGTCGCGGCGCTATCCGGACCCCCGGACGGCGTGCGGTCAGGCGAACAGGACGCTGACCGACTCGCGATTGTGGATGCGCCGGATCGCCTCGGCGAACAGCGGTGCCACCGACACGATCTGCACCTTCTCCGACAGGTCCACCGGGTGGTTCTCCACGCTGTCGGTGGTGAGCAGCTTGGCGATCGGGCTGTCATCCAGCCGCTTCATCGCTTCCCCGGCGAAGACGCCGTGGCTGACCGCCGCGTAGACGGTCCGCGCGCCCCTGTCGACCAGGCAGTCGGCCACCTCGGCGAGGGTGCCCGCGCTCGCGGTGAAGTCATCGACGATCAGAGCGGTACGGCCGGAGACCTCGCCGATCAGATCCACCACGCGCGCGGTCTCGGTGTGGTCGATGCGTTCCTTGTCGGCGATCGCGAGCGAAGCGCCGATCCGCTTGGCGTAGCTACGGGCCTTCTTGGCGAAACCGGCGTCCGGGCTCACCACGACCAGGTCGGTCAAGCCCAGATCGCGTACCGCCTCGGAGAGCACCGGGACCGCGTAGAGATCGTCCACCGGGATGCCGAAGAAGCCCTGGATCTGCGGGGCATGCAGGTCGAGCATGATGGCACGGTGCGCACCGGCTGCCTCGATCGCGTCGGCGCACACGCGCGCCCGGATCGACACCCGGGGCTCGTCCTTCTTGTCGCCCTTGGCATAGCTGAAGTACGGGATCACCGCCGTCACCGACGCGGCACTGGCCCGGCGGAACGCGTCGATCCAGAACAGCAACTCCATGAAGTTGTCGTTGGCCGGGAACACGGTCGACTGGACGATAAACACGTGCCGGCCGCGGACGTTGCGGCCGATCCGGACGAAGACGTTGCCGTCGGAGAACTTCAGCGTCTCGCCGGCCCCCGGCTCAATACCGAGGTAGCCGCAGATCGCGGCGGTGAGCCGTGGGCTGCCGGATCCGCCGAAGACCAAGATGTCGTCATCGCTCATGGCGAGTTGGACGCTACCTCAGCCGGCCGGGGAACGCGCGCTCGGTCCACCCGGCACGGTCGGCCGCCGACCTCATCCCCGGGTCGGCAGACATTCCGAACCGGGGCAATCCCGGGGCAATCAGCCATACCCGCGCGCATGCCCGGCGGCGAGACTGGCACTACCTCGCAGGGGCCCGAGCCGGACGTGCCACACTGATCGCTAGAGACCCCATGCTGTTGTAGGAAGGATCGCATCGTGTCCGATGAAAAGCCGGTGGTCGCGCCAGACCAGCTCAAGCCGGGGCCGTACAAGGCGGCGCGCATCGCGGGTGTGATCGTGATCGTGGTGCTGCTCCTGATGACGATCGGCAACCATAAGGGTGCGATCGAGGACATCTGGCTGGTCGGCGTCGCCGCCCTGATCGGCGCGATCATCGTGGTCGACTGGGCGCAGCGCCGTAACGGCCTCAAGAAATAGTTCTGAAACGCTGACCCCGGGGCTCGTGCCCCGGGGTCAGGTTTCAGAACGGCGCTGGGTCGGCTCTTCGAACGGCGGCTGCCTAGCTTGGGCTGCCTACCTTCGACTGCCTAGCCTCGACTGCCTAGCCTCGGCGCAGGATATCCCGGACTTCACGCAGCGCCTGATCTACTTCGGCCTCGAAATACCCGCCCGGCACCAGACTGAACTGGCCCGGATCGAGTTCTCGCTCGCCCACCGACACATTGCCCCGTCCGGATATGGCCGCCATGATGCCTTCGAAGAGGCGATCGACCTCGGCTCGGTCATAGCCGCTGCCGAACCGGCGTGGCTGGAAGGCGCGTCGCATCTGGTCGACCCGCTGAACGTCGCCGGGCGACGCGGCACCCGCACCGCCGGGCGGCGGCTGCGAGCCCATCGGCGGAGGGGGCGTACCCATGCCGGATGGACCCATGCCGGACGGACCGGGCGGCGGCCCGCCGGCCGCTGGCATCGATCCGGTGTGCGGACCGGGCGGTGGAATCTGCGGCGGGGAAGAGCGTTCCGGAGGCGGCATCGTCGGCGCCGCCGGGGCTGGAGGCGCGCTACGAGGGTCCGGCATTCGCATCTCAGTCGTCATATCCATGCGGCCGTGACGGCTAGCGTCATAACCGGGCGGCCCCTGGGGCGGGCCATAGGTCCCCGGCGTCGGCGGTGGCATCGGCCCGGCCGGACCGGGTCCGCCCGGAGCAGGCCCACCGGCGGGTGGCCCGCCCGGACCCATCTGGCCACGCGTGCCGATGTAGCCGGTCGATTCGTCGCGACCCCCGAACCCGGCCGGAGCCGGCTGCGACGGGCCCATACCGGGCGCGCCGGAACCCTGCGGGCCACCGATGCCGGACCCCATGGGTGATCGGGTCGGCAACGGAGGGCCGGGCGGCGGCTGGCCGTGGCCCCGGTCCGGCGGAGGCATCATCCGGTCGGCCATCGAATCGCTCATCCGGCCGCGCTGGTCCGGGCCGCGCTGGTCCGGGCCGACCCGCTCCGGCATCCGGTCCGGGCCACGATCGGGAGCCATCCGGCCGGTCGGCGGCCGGGAGCCACCGCCGAGGCGCTCGCTCAGCGATCCCTCCTTGTCGGCGAGTTGCCGCTCCACCCGGTCCAGGTGAAGGTCGACCTGCCACTCGTCGTAGCCGCCGAATCGCACCCGGAAGACCACATCGTGGACCTCCTGCGCGCGAACCGGCGATTCGATGGGGTCGCCGTTCAAGGTCGCTTCTACGCGGTCGAGGAACAAGTCGACCTCGTCGACCTTGTACCCCCGGCGCAGCGACCGCCGCCGGAACCGCTGACCGTTGCTCGTCACCCATCCACCTCCGCTGCAGCGAGCTGCCCGCACGCGCCGTCGATCTCCCGACCGCGGGTGTCCCGAACCGTAGTCGGTACGCCGGCTGCACGCAGCCGCCGAACAAACTCCCGCTCGACCGGCTTCGGGCTGGCGTCCCAGCGGCTGCCCGGAGTCGGATTCAGCGGGATCAAATTCACATGCGCCAACCGGCCGGACAAGAGCCGGCCAAGAAGGTCGGCGCGCCACGGCTGATCGTTTACGTCTTTGATCATCGCGTACTCGACCGAGACTCGACGGCCGGTGTGCGCGGCATAGCGCCACACCGCGTCCAGCACCTCCGCGACCTTCCAGCGCTGGTTGACCGGCACCAGTTCATCGCGCAGATCATCATCGGGTGCGTGTAGCGAGAGCGCAAGGGTCACCGAGAGATCTTCGGCAATTAGCCGATCGATGGCCGGGACCAGGCCAACCGTTGACACGGTGATGTGACGCTGCGACAGTCCGAGACCCTCGGGCGCGGGCGCGGTCAGCCGGCGGACCGCCTCCACGACCCGCGTGTAGTTCGCCAGCGGCTCGCCCATGCCCATGAACACGACGTGAGACAGCCGCGGCGGGCAGCCGGGCAACGCTCCGCTCGCGGCCAGCCCCGCGAACCACACGACTTGGTCGACGATCTCGGCGGTCGACAGGTTCCGGGTGAGCCCGGCCTGGCCGGTCGCGCAGAATGGGCATGCCATGCCGCACCCGGCCTGGCTCGAGACGCAGACCGTAACCCGATCCTCGTAGCCCATCAGGACGCTCTCCACCAACGAACCGTCATGCAGCCGCCACAATGTCTTACGAGTGGTCCCGCCATCGCAGCCGAGTTCGCGGACCGGCGTCAGCAGCCGCGGCATCAGTTCGGCCGCCAGCCGCTGCCGGTCAGCCGCCGGAATGTCGGTCATCCGGACCGGATCGCGCTCCAGCCGGCCGAAGTAATGGGTAGAGATCTGGTTCGCCCGGAAGGACTTCTCACCCAGCCCGGAAACCGCGGCCCGGCGGGCCGCAAGATCGAGGTCCGCGAGGTGACGCGGCGGCAACGCCGCCTTGTGCCGTGCTCGCGCGTTCGGTTCGCGGGCACCACGCGCCAGCGAAGCCTCGTCGGCTTCGGGCGTCGGTGAATCGGGCGGGAGCAGGGGCAGGACCGTCATGATGTGCCCAGTGTCCCACGTTCGCCGCGGACCCGATACGGCACCATCCTCGGGCCGATCCGTCACGAGCCGACCGGCGCGAGCAGGCTGAGCAGCATAAACGCTATCGGCGCCGCGAACACCACCGAATCCAGCCGATCCATCAGGCCGCCGTGACCAGGCAGCAGCTTGCTCATGTCCTTGATCTGCAGATCCCGCTTGAGCAACGACTCAGCAAGATCACCGAGCACCGCGGCGGCGCTCACGCACACACCCAGCAGCGCGCCGTGCCACCACGGCTGATCGAACAGGTAGTGCAGGAACACCGCGCCACCGACGCCGGTGGCGACGAGCGAGCCGGCCAGGCCTTCCCACGACTTCTTCGGGCTCACCGTGGGCGCCATCGGGTGCTTGCCGAGGAACACCCCGGCGGCGTACCCGCCCGTGTCGGAGAAGATCACGCACGCCAGTACCGCGAGCACCCGCAAGTCGCCGTCATCGGGTACCGCGAGCAGCACGCCGAACGAGATCAGAAACGGCACGTACACCGCGATCAGCGTCGCGGCCGTCATGTCTCGCTGGAACCCGCGGGCCCCTCCCGACAGTCGCCAGATCAGCACCGCGACCACGGTCAGCAGCAGGCCGATGGTCAGCGCCTCGACCCCGCCGGTCCAGGCCAGGATCGGCATGACGACGCAGCCGCCGACGAGCGGGATCACCGGAGGGTCGGCCCGGCCGGCGCCGGACATCGCTCGAGACATCTCCCAGGAACCCACCGCGGCGCAGACGGCGATCACCCCACGAACGCGGGTCGCCACACGAACAGCGAGCCGAGCACGATCGCCGCGAGCAGCACGCCGACCCCGATCGCCGCCGGCAGGTTCCGGCCGGCACGGCTGGTCCGGGCCTGCGCGGTCTGCGCGGCCTCGGCCCGCCGGGACTCACGGGACCGGCCGGTACGGCTGCTGGCCAGTGCGAAATCCGGCGGCATGCGCTCGCCGTGGCCGGCCTCCGGGCCGCCGGCCGACGCCCGGCCCGGGCTCGGCCGCGCGGGCATGCCGCGGCCCGGCCCCGGGGAGGGGCCGGTACGTGGCACCGCCGGGTACGGGTCGGCGGCACCATGCCGGGCCGTCCCGGGGGCCGCCGCGTGCCGGCCGGTGCCACCCGCGTCCGGTCCGGGGCCGACCGGATCTGACGGCCGACGGTAGATCGGGTTGGCGGCGTAGCCGTCGCCGGTGTCGTAATGCCCAGGCCAGGTGACGTCCGAGTCCGCCGAATACGCATCGGGCGCGGCATCACCGTGCCGCGCCCGATGGCGTCCGCTGCGGATATCGCGGTCCGATGGAAGATCGGATCGATCTGGATCCGACGGCTGCCGATCGGTTCGATGAGGGGTCCGAGGAGTCTGGGTAGGACATCAGACCTCGAGCAACTCGGCTTCCTTGTGCTTGATGATCTCGTCGAGGTGGGCGACGTACTTGTGCGTCAGCTCGTCGAGCTCCTTCTCAGCACGGCGGCCGTCGTCCTCGCCGGCCTCGCCGTCCTTGACGATCCGGTCCAGCTCTTCCTTGGCCTTGCGCCGGACATTACGAACCGCGACCTTGGCGTCCTCGCCCTTCGACCGAGCCACCTTGATCATTTCGCGGCGGCGCTCCTCGGTCATCTGCGGGCAGGTTGATCCGCAGCTGGGTGCCCTCGTTGTTGGGGTTGACGCCCGAGGTCGGAGTCGCGGAGCGCCTTCTCCATCGCGTCGATCTGGCCGTTGTCGTACGGCTTGATGATCGCCATTCGCGGCTCTGGCACCGCGATCGACGCCATCTGGGTCAGCGGCGTCGGGGTACCGTAATAGTCAATGACGATCTTGGCGAACATAGCCGGCGTCGCGCGACCGGTACGGATCGTGGCGAAGTCTTCCTTCGCGAACTCAACCGCCCGCTCCATCTTCTCCTCGGCCTCGAGGAGTGTGTCGTCGATCACCTGTCTTCTCCTTCGCTACGTCCTGTGCCATGCCGGGCCGTTAGACGCCGTGGTGCGGCGCCGTCAGGCGGTTGTGATCAGTGTGCCGATCTTCTCACCGCTGATGGCCCGGATCAGAGTGTCCTCGCCATCGGAGCCGAATACGAGCATCGGCAGCTTGTTGTCCCGGCACAGCGCGAGCGCCGCAGTGTCCATGACACGCAGACCCTCGCGAACCGCTTCGTCGAACGTGACTGTCTCAAGCTTACGGGCGGCCGGGTCGGTACGCGGATCGGCGGTGTACACGCCGTCGACGCCGTTCTTGCTCATCAGCACCATGTCGGCGTGGATCTCCAGCGCACGCTGAGCGGCGACCGTGTCGGTGGAGAAATACGGCATGCCGGCACCGGCGCCGAAGATCACCACGCGGCCCTTCTCCAGGTGGCGGATCGCCCGCCGCGGGATGTACGGCTCGGCGACCTGAGCCATCGTGATCGCCGATCTGCACCCGGGTGTCGATCCCGAGCTTCTCCAGGAAGTCCTGCAGCGCGAGGCAGTTCATGACGGTGGCCAGCATGCCCATGTAGTCGGCGCGGGGCCGGTCCATGCCACGCCTCTGCAGTTCGGCGCCGCGGAAGAAGTTACCGCCGCCGATGACGACCGCGACCTGCACGCCCTGGCGGACCACGGTGGCGATCTGCCGCGCCACGCCTGGAACGACATCCGGGTCGACGCCTATGCCGCCCCCGCCGAAGACCTCGCCGGACAGCTTCAGCACGACCCGGCGCGGACGGCGCATACCGTTGGGGCCCGCGATGCCTGCGGCGGTAGCCGGCGCCGGCGCGGTCGCGGCGGGAACGCCGACGTGGGAAGTGCGCACACCGGCACGGTCGGGACCGGCAGTGCCAGCTCCGACGCTGCTGGTTGGGCTCGTCGTCATCGATCGCCTCCGTCGCTCACGGTGCTCTCCAATCTGTCACATCGGCACCGGACCGGCACGCCCGCCCCATCCGGCGCGGCGTGCGCGCCGAACTGAGGTGGATTGGCAGCCGAACTCCGGCCGAACCGATCCCACAACCAGCCGCGCTGGCCGCGGCCCGATACCGTTCGCGCCGGTCCATCGGCGGGCGTTGCCGCTCGCCCGTACGCCGTACAAGGAAATGTTTCACATGGACGCCCGTCACGGTCTGCCAGATGGCAAAACTCGCCACCTCCGGCGGCCCGCGCAGCAAGGAGGCCGCCGGCGCGATACGCGCGGCGACCTCCTTGCTGAGCCGGGTCCGGCTGCGTCAGCGGGCCTGGCCGGCAGATCATCTCAGCCGGCGGCCCGCCGATCGCCCGGATCAGGCCTGGCCGACCTCGAACCGGGCGAACTTGGTCACCGTCAGACCGGTCTCCTCGAGCACCTGCTCGACCGTCTTCTTCTGGTCCTGTACCGAGGCCTGCTCGAGCAGCACGAAGTCCTTGAAGAAGGCGTTGACCCGGCCCTCGATGATCTTCGGCAGGGCCGCCTCCGGCTTGCCCTCTTCCTTGGCGGTCTGCTCGGCCACCCGGCGCTCGGTCTCGACCACCTCGGCCGGGACCTCGTCGCGGGTCAGGTACTTCGGACGCATCGCGGCGATCTGCATGGCGATCGCCGCGCGCGTCGTCCAGCGGACGCCTCGTCGCTCCTGGCCGGAGTACGGCGACCATCACGCCGACCTGCGGCGGCAGGTCCGCGCTCTTGCGGTGCATGTAAACCGCGACCGGACCGTCCAGCACGGCGAACCGGTTCACGACCAGCTTCTCGCCGATCTTGGCCGACTCGGCCTGCACCGTGTCGGCCACGGTACGACCGTCGGCGAGCGTCGACGCCAGCAGCGCGTCCACGTCGGCCGGGCTTGATCTTCGCGACGTGCTCGACCAGCTGCTGGGCGAGCGCGATGAAGTCGGCGTTCTTGGCGACGAAGTCGGTCTCGCAGTTGAGCTCGAGCAGCGCGTTGCCGGAGTGGGCCACCAGCCCGTTGGCGGCGGTACGGCCGGCCCGCTTGTTGACATCCTTGGCGCCCTTGACGCGCAGGATCTCGACGGCCTTGTCGAAGTCGCCGTCGGCTTCCTCAAGCGCCTTCTTGCAGTCCATCATCCCGGCGCCGGTGAGTTCGCGGAGCCTCTTGACGTCCGCGGCGGTGAAGTTGGGCATCGTGGTCTCTCTTTCAGTATCTGAGCCTGCGAAGCAGACATCGTCTGGTCAACTCATGACGGCGGCACTCATGGCAGCGTCGTGGCAGCTGCAAGGCCGCCGGTTGGTGGCCGCATGCGGCCACCGCGCGACTAGCGCGTCCGGCAGCCCGACCGCGTCGGGATCAAGCCTGACCGCCCAGGGCGGGCTGGGCTGCCGAACAGCGCAAAATCGTACTCGGACGGCGGGCGCCTCGACGGCCCTCAGCGGCGGGCTGCAGCAGCTCGCGCTCCCACTCGGCCAGCGGCTCGTCGCCGGCGACGACGCCCGGCTCCGGCTTCTCGTCGCCGCCCTTGGAGCGGCCGGACCGCGCGATCAGGCCGTCGGCGACCGCGTCGGCGATCACCCGGGTGAGCAGCGCGGCCGAGCGGATCGCGTCGTCGTTGCCCGGGATCGGGAAGTCGACCTCGTCCGGGTCGCAGTTGGTGTCCAGTACCGCGATTACCGGGATGCCCAGCTTGCGGGCCTCGTCGACGGCGATGTGCTCTTTCTTGGTGTCGACGATCCAGACCGCGGCCGGGGTCTTCTGCATGTCCCGCAGGCCGCCCAGCGTCCGGGTGAGCTTGATCTTCTCGCGCGACAGCTGCAGGGTCTCCTTCTTCGTGTAGCCCGCGGCGGTGCCGGTCAGGTCCAGCGACTCCAGCTCCTTCATCCGCTGCAGCCGCTTGTGCACCGTCTGGAAGTTGGTCAGCATGCCGCCGAGCCAGCGGTGGTTGACGTAAGGCATGCCGACGCGCGACGCCTGCTCGGCGATGGCCTCCTGGGCCTGCTTCTTGGTGCCCACGAAGAGGATCGACCCGCCTGCGGCGACGGTGTTCTTGACGAAGTCGTACGTCTTCTCGATGTAGTCGAGGCTCTGGCGCAGGTCGATGATGTAGATGCCGTTGCGCTCGGTGAAGATGAAGCGCTTCATCTTCGGGTTCCAGCGGCGGGTCTGGTGCCCGAAATGCACACCGCTTTCCAGCAGCTGGCGCATGGTTACGACGGCCATGATCGGCTCTCGCTCCTTGAGTAACGTGCCCGGTTGTCCGGCGGGCCGGTTGGCCCGCCGCCTGGCGCCCGGTCGCCGGCCGTGTCCGCCCGATTCAAGATCGGGACCAGGGCGGCCGCCGCCTCGATCGATCGCCTTACCCCGATCAAGGAGTTGATCGGGACGTCGCGACCATCGGTCGCGGCGATCTTGAGGAGGACGCGCGAGGTCGACCACTGATGAATCTCCCGGTGGTCGCCAATCGATAAGTGTACGGCGTGACTTTCGCCATCTCCGAATCGACGTGCCCGACACCATCCGTGGTGAGTGTGCCGATCGGCGTTGGGCGGTGCTCCGAAGTCAGGCAGCCAGCCCGGACGCGACGATCAGCGCCAGGCCAACCGGCAGATATGCCAGCGGCGTTCGCGACCAAGCCCGGCCGGACTGCGGGCCCTGGGCGGTCGCCGCACCGGTGGCGAGGCCGTACAGTCCAATGATCACCATCGGCACGCCGGCAAGCGCGAAAAGCGCCGCCATGGTTCCCGAGATGGCCGCGGACGTGGAGTTGAACACGTTGGCGAGAAGAACCTTGGTCAAGACCAGTTCCACTGCCATCCCAGCGAACGTCAGCAGGACCGCGAGACCGGGCCGCCGGGAGCGGTAGGTGGCTCCGGGTGCCATCCGGGCGGCCTGCATCGCCTCGGTCGGAGCATGTAGAACGGCGGCCGGAGCGGCCGACGATGATGGCGGCGCCGACGGCGTGCCCCGATCGCGACTGCGCTCCCGCAGTTCCTGCCGGTCAAGCGCGCTCAGCCGAACCGGCTCCTCGTCGATAACCGGGCGCTCCACCACCTGCGGAACCTCATAGCCTGCGGGGTCGGCGTTGTCGTAGCCGGCGTCATAGCCGGAACCGTTGTCATAGCCGGAGCCGTTGTCGTAGCCGGAGGCGTTGTCATAGCCCGGGGATGCGTCGTAGCCGGGACCACCGGCATACCCGGAGCCACCGTCGTATCCGGTCGGCGGGCCCTCGTACCCGGCCGCGTCCGGCATCGCCAGACCAGATCGCTTGCCGCGACGCTGCTGCGGCGCGCGCGATCGACGCATCGGGACATTCTGGGCGGAGGCCGGCTGATCGCCATAGCCCGGCACGTCAGTGTATGAACCCACGTCATCCGATTGCGCGTACCGGCCGTCGTCCACCGTGCCGTACCGGCCGGGTTCCTCGCCGTAGCGGCCTTCGTCATACCACCGTTGTTCATCCACGCAACGCAACCTAGGCGAACCGGCTTTCGGCTGGCTACCGGCGTTTCGGGAAGGTGCCGGTTTGTCCGGAGCAACTGTCATGACCATCTCATCGTGATCGGCACGCGGCGACAATGGACGGACCCGGCCTGGCCTTGAAGCCAGCCGTCAACACGGGCTGGAGGCCGATCTGCGACCCCAGGCGGCCTGCCGCCACGGCCGTCGAAACGGCACGATAGCGGGGTGACCGAGGATCTGTCCCGTATGTTCCGGGCGATGGCGCGCGAGTTCGCCGGCGAATCCGCGCTGTACGAACGCATGTCGACAATCATCGCCGATCAGCCCGAACTGGCGACGCCACTGCTCGTCGCCCCGAAGGGCCAGCGCCGAGCGCTGCTGCTGCTTGCGTCGATACAGCAGGTCCTGCGGGTCACCGAAGCACGCCACGCACTGGCAGCGTGGTACCCGTCGCTCGGCGGTACCCGGTCTCCGGAAGACCCGAAGCTCGCGGCAGCGCTGGCCGACCTGATCGGCCGCCATCGCGAGCACATCACCACCATGTGCGCGACTCGCACCACGCAGACGAACGAGGTTCGCCGCGCGGCACTGGTGCGACCGGCCCTCGGGTTCGCCGCCCGGCGAGTCGACCAGCCTCTGGCACTGATCGAACTGGGCGCGAGCGCGGGCCTGCTGCTGGTGCCCGACCGGTACGCGTTCCGCTACGTCAACGCTGACCGGGACGAAACCTACGGCACCGGGTATCGGATCGACTGCCGGGTGCGGTCTGGATGGCCGGACCCAGCCGCCGAGCCCTTGCGAATCGCGTCACGCGTAGGCCTCGATCTGGCCCCGGTCCGGCCGGATGACGAGGACCGCGTCAACTGGCTGCGGTCGTGCATCTGGCCGGAGCACGTGGATCGGGTGGCGCGTTTGGACGCCGCCCTGGCCGTGGTGGCCGCCACCCGGCCACCGATGATCGCCGGAAACTTCGTCGACACCCTGCCCGGTGTGCTGCGCAACGTCGGCCCGGACCAGGTGCCTTGCGTGTTCACTTCGCACGCACTGGCTTACCTTCGAAGCACCGAGCGCGCATCGTTGCTGCGGCTGTGGGACTCGGTGGGCCAGACCCGGGACCTGGTGGTGATCGTCAACGAGAACCCGGTGGTCGGCGTCAACGCGTTCGATCCGGCGCCACGCTTTGACAGCGATCTGAAGACTCCGGTAACCGTCGTGGTATGGCGGCGTGGCAAGCCCACGGTCACGGTGCTCGCGCTCGGCGCGCCGCACGGAAACTACCTTCATTACCAGCCTCGCGAGTGCGTCTACGCACCGCCGCTGCTGGCCACCTGAACGACGGCGCCGATCGGGAAGGCTGCGGCGCAAGAGCGGCCCGCCACGTGAATCCAGGCGGCTCATCAGAACGCTCCCCGCAGGTGCTCGACCATGGCCGCCCCGGAGCTTCGGGGCGTCACGCTCACCACGTCGAATCGCACCTCGGTCGCGAACTCCGGCGATCGCGCCAGGTAGATCGCCGCGAGCTGCCTCAGCTTGGCCTGCTTTCGGTAACCGACCGCTTCGTACGGCTGGCCGTGGGCGTCCCGCCTGCGGGTCTTCACCTCGCAGAACACAAGCGTCGCCCCGTCCCGGAGCACGGCGTCGATCTCGCCGGTCGCGCAGCGCCAGTTGCGCTCGATCAACGTCATCCCGGCCGCGACCAGATGCGCGACGGCGACCCGCTCACCGTACGCACCGACGGCGTCCTTCGCTGTTGCCATGTGGGGAGCATCGCCACCGCCGCCCGCCCCGGCAAACGCGATCATGGCCGTATGTGGACAGCGAGGGTGGTTGTGGACAGTGAACATCCAGATCCATCGAGGTCGGGCCCGACAGCATCGCCCGGGATTGCCGGTGATGAGATGAGAACGTGCCCGCCCCCCGCATGATCGCGACGGACCTCGACGGAACACTGCTGCGCGACGACGGCTCGCTGTCGGATCGAAGCCGGCGCGCACTCGCGACCGCCCGATCGCGCGGCATCAAGGTGGTGGCCGCCACGGGTCGGCCGGCCAGGGTCATCGACCTGGTATTCCCGGACTGCGACCTGATCGACATCGCCGTTTGCGGCAATGGCACCAACCTGTACGTTCCGGGCAGCGGCACCATCGACATCCTCCATCCGCTGCCCGCCACGACGCTGAACCACGTCGTCGAAACGATCGTTCGCCTGATTCCGGACGCCGGATTCGCCATCGAGACCGGGCACCGGGTGCTGTTCGAGGAGAATTACCGGTTCCGTCCGACGCTGGATACCAGCCGAGACGTGGTCACGCGCGATCGGCTCCTCGGCGAGCCGTCGGTGAAGCTCATGGTCTGGCTGCCCTCGGGCGAGCCGGCCACCGAATGGGCGCGCCTGGCTCCGCTTCTGGGTGAGCTCGTGTCGTGTACCTGGTCCGGCACCAGCGCGCCGTTCGAGATCGCCGCGGCCGGAGTGTCAAAGGGCGCCGCCCTGACCGCGCTCGCGGCGGGCTGGGACATCGAGGCCGCCGATGTGATCGCCTTCGGTGACGCCAGCAACGACGTACCGATGCTGACCTGGGCGGGGACCTCGTACGCGGTAGCGAACGCGGATCTGGTGGCGTGCCGGGCGGCGACCCACGCCACGGCGAGCAACACCGACGACGGCGTCGCGCTGGTACTGGAGGCGGCACTGGGCATCGAGGACAGCGGCGTCGTGGTCGACCATCCATAGTGGCGCCCGGCCGACCGATCCGCAGCGCCACCTGTTACCGGCAGGTATTGCCGGGCCGTTGCGCGGCTTGTAGAAAAAGATCGTTCGCGAAGCTCATGACCTACTCCCTCGGAGGTACCGTGTTTCGCCATACTCCCCCGCTCGGTCCGACCACGCCGCACAGACCGCGGCGCACCTATTCGTCATCGGCACGACGCCGCGGCGCCGCGATCGCCTTGGCCGCATCGCTCGGGCTAGCACTCACCAGTGCCGCCGCCACCAGCGCTTCGGCCAGCCCGGCCGCCACCGGCTGTGACCCGGTCGCGCCGGCCGGCTGCCTGCTGCCGTTCCCCAACAACTACTTCACCGTCCCCGACCGGCACAGCCGAACCGGTTTGCGCGTGCACTTCGCCGCGGATGCCATGCCCGCCAACGTGCTCGGCCAGCACATCGACCCCGCCGAGTGGAACCGTCAGGACGGCTTCAGCCCGGGTGAGCCGATTCTGGTTCAGGTACCGGGCCTCGACGTCGCCGCATCGCACATCGCACCGGTCACCGACGTCGGATCGTCCCTGGACCCCGACGCCCCGATCGTGCTGATCAACGCGCGCACCGGCCGGCGTACGCCGTACTGGGCCGAACTGGACGCGCACGCGGCCGCGCAACCAGATCGCCAGTTGCTCATCATCCGTCCGGCGGTCGCTCTCGACGAGGGCACCACATACCTGGTGGCGTTGCGGCACCTGCGAAACAGCGCCGGCAGCCTGATCGCGGCACCGGCATCGTTCACCGCGGCGCTGGCCGCCCGCGGCCGCGATCGCACCGTCCGCGATGCCCAGATCCAGCGCATCGCGATGCGCCTCGCAATTCACCGAATCGACCCGGCGGGCCTCTACCTCGCCTGGGACTTCACGGTCGCCAGCGAGCAGAACCTCACCGGCCGGATGCTCGCCATCCGGGACTCGGCGTTCCGGGCGCTCGGGAACGCTTCGCCACGGTTCACCATCGCGTCGGTCACCGACTTCACCGCCGGTCAGGACGCGCGCATCGCGCGCCGGGTCACCGGTACCGTGACGGTACCCTCCTACCTCACCGGAACCGGCGGACCAGGATCGCGGCTGCATTACGGGCCGGTCGGCGGAAACGGACTGCCGGCCACACCGGACGCGCTGCCCACTCCATCGGGGACGGACCTGCAGGCCGACTTCGTCTGCAACATCCCGCGCTCGGCCGACGCCGGCCACCCGGCCCATCTGTCGCTGTACGGACACGGCCTGCTCGGCAGGCCCACCGAGATCAACGCGGGCAACGTCAAGGACATGTCCAACAACCACGACTTCATGTTCTGTGGCACCAGCTGGATCGGTCTCGCCAACGCCGACATCAGCTACGTGGCCGGCGTATTCACCAACATCTCCGGGTTCGCCGCCGTAGCCGACCGGCTGCAGCAGAGCTTCCTCAACTTCCTGTTCCTGGGGCGGGCGATGGACACCCGGGCCGGGTTCGCCAGTGACCCCGCGTTCCAGGACGCCAGCGGGCGCCCGTTGATCGACGTCCGCGGCGGATTGCACTACGACGGCAACAGCCAGGGCGGCATCAACGGCGGGGCACTCACCGCGATCGCGCAGGACTACACCCGGGCGGTGCTCGGCGTACCCGGAATGAACTACTCCACGCTGCTGCAGCGCAGCGTCGACTTCGCACCGTTCCAGCAGATTCTCGATGCCTACTATCCGGACCTGATCGACCAGCAGCTCATCTTCGGCTTGCTGCAGATGCTGTGGGATCGAGCCGAGGCCGACGGGTATGCCCAGCACATGACGAGCAACCCGCTGCCCGACACGCCGAAGCACACGGTGCTGATGCACGTGGCCTTCGGTGACCACCAGGTCGCCAATGCCGCCGCCGAGGTCGAGGCTCGCACGATCGGTGCCCGCATCCATACCCCGGCGCTCGCGCCCGGATGGTCCGATGAGGTGCAGCCGTACTGGGGTATTCCGGCCATGCCGGATCATCCGTATCGCGGCTCGGCGATGGTGGTGTGGAACAGCGGTGCGGCCTTCGCCCCACCACCGACGAACCTGGCACCGCTAGCGCCGCAGTACGGCACCGACCCGCACGAGTTCCCCCGGGCCCAGCCCGAGGCGCAACAGCAGAAGGCCACCTTCCTGCTGACCGGGTTCGTGACCGACGTGTGCGGTGGAATGCCATGCCCGTCCAGCTGACCGGTTGGTGATCGGGCGCGCCACGGCCGGACCTCGGCCCGGCCGTGGCGCAGTTTTCCGGGCCGGGTCCTGGTCAGCGTCCCGCAGTCTGTCCACATCCACCCTTGCTGTCCACAGTCACTGACGCTCGTGGTCGCGCCCGGCGGCCGGCGTCGGCATCGTTGGCCACGTGTCCTACGCCAAAGTCATCGCCATCGGGCTGGTCGGTCTGGTCGGCCACCTGGTCGAGGTGGAAGCCGACCTCGCTGCCGGGTTGCCCGCGTTCACCCTGACCGGACTCCCGGACGCCTCGCTCAACGAGGCACGGGACCGGGTCCGCGCGGCCCTGGTCAACTCTGGAGAGCGATGGCCGAACCAGCGCATCACCGTCAACCTGCTTCCGGCGTCGCTGCCGAAGTTCGGATCCGGGTTCGACCTCAGCATCGCGGTGACCGTGCTGGGCGGAGCCGGGAAGGTGCCGCTGTCCCGGCTGGCCGGCGTCGCGGTCATCGGCGAGCTGGGACTGGACGGCACCGTCCGGCCGGTGCCGGGGGTGCTGCCGCAGGTCCTGGCCGCGGCCCGGGCCGGCGTCGCCCGGGCGATCGTGCCGGCGACCAACGGACCCGAAGCGGCGCTGGTGCCGGGCGTGACGGTTCGGGCCGCGACGACACTCCGCGAGGTCATCGACTTCCTGCGCGGCAGTTTCGAGCTACCGGCGCCCGCGTCCGCCGACGTCGACGAAACGCCGGACCGCCCCGATCTGAACGACGTGGTCGGCCAGGAGCTCGGCCGGCGCGCACTTGAGGTCGCGGCCGCCGGCAACCATCATCTGTTCATGGTCGGTCCGCCCGGGGCCGGCAAGACGATGCTGGCGCAACGGCTGCCCTCGATACTGCCTCCTCTCGACGACGAGGCGGCGCTTGAGGTGACCGCGGTCCACTCGATCGCCGGTGCCCTCAGCCCGGGTTCACCGATGATCCGGCGGCCGCCGTTCCAGGCTCCGCACCACACCGCAAGCCCGGCCTCACTCGTCGGCGGTGGACCCTCGCTGGCCCGGCCGGGCGCCCTGTCGCTGGCGCACCGGGGCGTCCTGCTGCTCGACGAGGCTCCCGAGTTCGGCGGCCGCACGCTGGAATGCCTGCGCCAGCCGCTCGAAGACGGCGAGGTCACCATCTACCGGTCCAGCGGTGCGGCCACCTACCCGGCACGGATCCAGCTGGTGCTGGCGGCGAATCCGTGCGCGTGCGCGCGGCCGGCCGGAGATGTGCACTGCGAGTGCTCGGCGCTGGCTCGCCGACGGTACCTCGGCAGGCTGTCCGGTCCCCTCCTCGACCGCGTTGACCTGCGGGTCACGCTGCAAGCCGTGACCTCGGCCCAGCTGACCACGCAGCTGCGGCCGGAGTCGTCGGCAACGGTGCTGGACCGGGTCATCCGCGCCCGCGCAACGGCTACCGAGCGCTGGTCGCGGTACGGCTGGCGGACCAACAGCGAAGTGCCTGGTGCCCGGCTGCGCCGCGAACCGTTCCGCCTGCCGAACGACGTGGTCAGCAAGGTCACCGAGTACGTCGACCGGGGCACGCTGTCAGCACGCGGCTTCGATCGAGTGATCCGCCTGGCCTGGACGATCAGCGACCTCGACGGCCGCGCTCGCCCGGACCGCGACGACGTCAACGAGGCGGTCTTCCTCCGGGGCGGTGCGCCGTGACCAGTATCGACACTGACGATCCCCGCCTGGCCCGGCTGGTACTGGCATTGCTGGTCGAGCCTGGGCACCGCGACCTCGGCGCGCTGGTCGACCAGGTCGGTCCGGTGGAAGCGCTGGCTCGGGTGGAAGCGGGAGCCGTCGAACGGCAGCTGTTCGAATCGGTCCAGGTCCGCCGTGAGCGCGCCCGGGGCGACCTGCGCGGGATGGCAGAGCAGGCACTCGAGGCCGCCGACCGGCTGGGGGCACAGATCGTCACGCCCGAAGACGACGAGTGGCCTTGGCAGCTGGCCGACTTGCGGCTGATCAGCCGCGAGACGTCCAGCCGGCTCGATCGGGACACGCTCCCGCCGATCTGCCTCTGGCTGCGCGGCGGCGCATCACTGCGGCAGGTCACGCAGCGATCGGTCGCCGTGGTCGGTGCTCGCGCGGCGAGCGCGTACGGCAACCACGTTTCCCTGGAGTTCGGCTATGGCCTGGCCGAGCGCGGCTGGTGCGTGATCTCCGGCGGTGCCTACGGCATCGACGCACAGGCTCACCGGGGCGCACTCAGCGCCGGCGGGCTGACCATCGCCGTGCTGGCGTGCGGCATCGATCGGTACTACCCGGCCGCTCACACGTCGCTGTTCGAGAGCATCCTCGACTCCGGCTTGCTTGTGTCCGAATGGCCGCCCGGCGCCGACCCGCACCGGCACCGCTTCCTGATCCGCAATCGCGTGATCGCCGCCCTGGCGAAGGGCACTGTGGTGGTGGAGGCGTCGGCGCGTAGCGGCGCGAAGCAGACCGCAGGCCGGACTCGCGCCCTAGGGCGCTCGTTGATGGCGGTTCCCGGACCTATTACGTCGTCGATGTCGGTCGGCACCCATCAGATCGTTCGTGAGCTCGACGGCCGGCTGGTCACGTCGGTGCCGGAAATACTTGAGGAAGTCGGCCGGATCGGCGACGATCTGGCTCCGTTGGTGCGCGGTCCGGATCGCGAGCACGACCGCTTGGAACCCACGCTGGCGCAGGTCCTTGACGGCGTGCCCGGGCGGCGGGCTGCCGACGTCGAGGAGATCGCTGCCGCCGCCGGGGTGTCGTTGCGCGTCGCGATGCGGGCGCTTCCGGTCCTGGCCGGCAACGGCTTCGTCATCGGAGACGACAGCGGGTGGCGGCTGGCGCCGAAGCCGCGCTGACCGCTAGGCCTCGTCCCGGTCCGCTGATTCCGGGTCATAGGTATACCGCGATCCCGGCATCGGCCACCCTCGCGCGGATCCCGCACCGACCGTTTCGGGTGGTCGGGTCGCCGCACCGGCAGGGGCCGACCAGTGCTGCTCCAGCTCGTCCATGATCCGGTCGTACTCGGCGGTCCGATCTCCGGCCAGCCGCGCCCGCTCCAGGTCGAGGTCGGCTCGATCATCCTCTGCCCACCGGCGGACACGTGCCATCGCCGCCCGGTTCGTCGCCGTGAATTGCATCTCGCCCAGGCGCGACTGGCCATCGACGAGGCGGTCGTAGCGGGTGGTGCCAGACGTGAGTTTCAGCAGTGCCGGTGCCAGGTCCACCAGGATGAACAACGCTCGCACTGCCCAGATCGCGCCGCCAAGGGCGTGGTGGGTCACCGCTAGCACGTTCAGCGCCTCGATCTGCTCGAGCAGGCCGATCGTGCCCTCCGAAGCCTGACGCTGCCGGACCTGAGCGGCGATGTACGCCGCGCGCTGATCCGCCCACTCGGTACTGGCATCGCGGATCCGCGTCGACAGCGTGCCAAGGCTGCCGGTCAGGGTGACGACGTTCTTCTCCAGTTGATCGATGCGATTGAGCTTGGCGTAGTCGGCCGCGTCCTTGGTCAGGCGCCGGCACACCGGCCCGTTTCCGTACCGGCCAGTCAGGCCCACCCCGGATTTGCCGAGGCACTCGTCCTGCGACTTCCGCACCAGCCTGTCGTGCTCGGCGTTCAGTGGCTTCAACGTCGCCTGAAGGTCGGCGAGTTGGGCCTGCTTGCTGGCGAAGTCGCTGTTGAGCGCCTTGACGTTCTCCGGCAACGGCACCACGAAGTCGGCGCACGCCGGTCCGACGTCACTGCGGTGCCGGTTCCAGACGTCCCGGACCCAGCCCCGCGCTCGACGCCGACGATGACCCGGTCGCCGGCGTGGCCAACTCGATCGGGTTACACCGCTCCCACATCGCCTGGTACTTCTTCAGATCATCGGCACGTAGCTGCAGTACTTCAGCCCTCACCGCGGTATTGAAGACGGCAAGCACCAGCGGCTCGGCAATGACGACGCCGAACAGGAACGCCATGCCGAACCGGACCAGAATCGTGGGCAGCCGCCGCCAGAACGCCTTCGCCAGTGGGGCCGAGACCAGCCATCGGTCGAAGTTGAGGATCAGAACGAACCACACCAGCGCCGGGATCAGCAGCACCGGCGACCGGCTGTTGAACGCCAGGCCGAGGGCCACCGTCATCGACAGGAAGGCCATCAACGCGGTGAAGAGCACGGCACCGCCCATGCCGGTGTACCGCGCACGCTCCTGCGGCACCCACGACAGCAATACCTCGTCCGCACCTGCGAACCGGCGCAGCATGCGGCCGAGGTCCCACTTGCCGGGCAGGTCCGCGCCCGGCGCCGGATGGAAAGCCGGGTCGGCCGGGCGTCCTGCGACATCGGATCCAGCATCGGAGTCACCAATCGAGCGCTGACGGCCCGAGATCTGGCCACCCGGACGCTGACCGCCCGGAACCTGACCGCCCGGAACCTGACCGCCCGGAACCTGACCGCCCGGAACCTGACCGCCCGGAACCTGATCAGCCGGAGCATCGTCGGCCGGACCCTGATCAGCCGAGAGATGAGCAGTCGGGACTTGATCCGCCGGGACTTGATCCGCCGGGACTTGATCCGCCGGGACGCACTCTGTCGCCGAGTCGTCGTCAGCCCCGGCGCGGTCGGCGGTCACGCCACCAACCCGCGGCATGCCACCGCCCAGCGCCGTGCCTTCTGGCCGCCCGAGCGTGACAGTCGAGCCGTCGCCAGTCGTGGCGATGCGTTCCGTCAGCGGGACACCGTCCTCCGGCAACGGCAGGGTGTCGTCGGTCATCGTCTGGTCCCGTCACCGAAATTGACCGGCAGTCCGGCTGCCATGCGCTAGCTCACGCCGACCCGCACCGACACGAGCCGCACCTGCATCCCTGGCAACTTGGGTGGGCAGGTTCGAAACTGCGCGTGGATGCGCTGATCGATGAGCAGGTATGCCTCGTCCACCCGGTCCAGATGACGCGCTGCCGCGAGCCATCGCAAGCGCTGGTTCTGCCCGAGCCATGCATCGAGGTCCGGGAACACGTTGGTCATCCGGAGCCCGGCCACTCTCGCCGGGTCGACCACCCGGCACCGGAACGCGACCCTGAGTACGCACGATGCCGACCCGGGCGGCGGCTTGAGATCCACCTCGATGTTGAGCGTGCGGGGCCGCATGTCAACAAGAACGACCCGGCTGGCATTCACCAGGTACGGGTCCCGTGGGTTCATCGGTCTACCGGCCTCGACCACATGCCGGCCGTCGAACTCGAAGACGCGCAGCGTGCCCGCGGGCCGGCGCGGCAGGTCGGACTCCTCGCGTCTGCGGAATCCGGGCCACGATCGGGGAACGCTCGGCAGCGAGCGCTCGTGGAGCACCGGAAACGACCTGATCAAAGCCCCGCCTAGATCCATCCGTGTCGGGCCGAGTTTAGGTGGCCGAGGTTGGCCAGGACGACGTTAGCGACAGAACCCTTCATATAGGGACAGAATTTTGGCGAAGCCGGGTCGACTCCGGGCGCGGCGTCGGGGCGGTGCCGCTGGAGCGCACTCAACCCGCGCGACGCGGCGCGCGGTCGAAGACTCCAAGCCCGGCCACGCGATCATGGGGATATTGCTGTCAAAGCGTTCCGGTAACAGCAATATCCCCTTGATCAGCGGGCACGGACTGCGGGAACGCCGGGCGCGGCACCCCCACATGGCGTGCGCGGGAACGCCGGCGCGGAACCCCCACATGGCACGGCAAACCCCGTGGCGTGCGCGGCCAGCCTCCGGGCGCAGCGCGCCACACGGAGCCGGACGCTCGCGGCACGCGTCGCCTTCGCGCCTTGCATTGAGCGCGCCGTACATTGAGGCGGTGGCACGAACTGAGCGGGCACACGCCGCGCTGCCGGACGGCTTCCGGGACGCGGTCGATGCCTTCGCGCGCCACCTCGCCGCCGAGCGCGGCGGGTCCGCCCACACGGTGCGGGCGTATGTCGGAGACGTGGTGTCCCTGCTCGACCACGCAAGCCGAATGGGCGCCAGCACCCTGAGCGAGGTCGACCTCACTACGCTGCGCAGCTGGCTTGCCCGGCTGAGAACGACCGGCATGGCGCGCGGCTCCTTGGCCCGGCGGGCGGCGGCGGCGCGTACGTTCAGCCGCTGGGCGCATCGCGACGGGCTGATCCCACATGATGTAGGTGCCCGTCTCGCCAGCCCGAAAGCGGTCCGCGACCTGCCCGGCGTGCTGCGCGTGGACCAGGCCGAAGCGCTGATGGTGGCGCCGGATAACGAGGGTGGCGATCATGCGGTACGGCTGCGTGACCGTCTCATCCTCGAGTTGCTCTACGCCACCGGCATCCGGGTGAGCGAGCTGGTGGGACTGGACGTGGACGACGTCGACTCCGGGCGTCATGTGGTCCGCGTTCTTGGCAAGGGCGCCAAGGAGCGGGCAGTGCCGTACGGGCAGCCTGCCCAGGCCGCGCTCGACGCCTGGTTACGGCACGGCCGCGCCAAGCTTGTCGGCCGTCACAGCGGCGGCGCCCTGCTACTGGGCGAGAAGGGTGGGCGCCTTCAAGCGGCCATCGCTCGCAAGGTCGTGTCCGGTTATGCCCAGGCTGCCGGGCTTCCCCACGTCTCGCCGCACGGCCTACGCCACACGGCCGCGACCCATCTGCTTGAAGGCGGCGCCGATCTGCGATCGGTACAGGAGCTGCTCGGTCACGCATCGCTGTCCAGCACGCAGATCTACACGCACGTGTCCATCGAGCGTTTGCGATCGGCGTACGACCAGGCGCATCCACGGGCCTGACCGGACGGCCGCAGCGCCGCCTGCGCCAACTGGACCAGGTTTGCGCCCACAAAGGTTGGGTAGGCGGCCTGCGCGGTGGCCGGCCGACACGCGCGGTGGTGGTTGTTCATGTGGAGCCGGATGGGCTGCCGGTGCTGCCGGACGGGGTGCTGCGGATGGGGTGCTGGCGACGACGCGCGGTTGGCGGCGCTATGGCGGTTGTGGGCCGAGTCGGCGTCCAGGTGGCCCGGTCCTGGACCGGCCATGCGGGTCCAGGCCAGGCTCTAAGATCGGAAACGTGACGCCGCCTCCGGACCCGATTCCTGGCGCTCGCCTGCTCTTCACACTCGATCCGGCCGTCGCCTACCTCAACCACGGAGCGTTCGGCGCGGTGCCGCTGCCGGTCCAGCGCGCGCAGCAGCGCCTGCGTGACGAGATGGAGTCGAACCCGCACCTCTTCTTCACCTCGTCGCTGAGCCAGCGCATCGAGCACGCTCGCCGGTACATGGCCACGTTCCTGGGTGCCGATCCGGACGGCGCCGCGTTCGTCAACAACGCTACGGCCGGCGTGAACATCGTCCTGAACTCGTTGCCGCTGGAGCGCGATGACGAGATCGTTACCACCTCGCATGGCTACGGTGCGGTCCGGTACGCCGTTGATGAGGCCTGTCGGCGTGCCGGCGCGGTCCATACCGTGGTGCCGTTCGGGCTGGCGGCCGGTGACGACGAGATCGTCGCCACGGTGACAGCCGCTCTGAAACCCGGCCGAACCCGCCTGCTGATCGTTGACCACGTCACCTCGCCGACGGCGCGGATCCTTCCGGTCGAGCGGCTCACCAAGTCCGCGCACAGCCTCGGCGTACCCGTCCTGGTCGATGGTGCGCACGCCCCGGGGGCCCTCGACATCGACGTTGCCGCGATCGGCGCCGACTTCTGGGTCGGCAACCTGCACAAGTGGTTGTTCGCACCACGTCCCGCGGCCATCCTCAGCGTCACCGAGCCCTGGCGCGCGAAGATCAGACCGCCGGTCGTCAGTTGGTCCCATCACGAGCCCTATCCGGCCGCTCTCGAGATGATGGGAACGATCGACTACACGTCGTGGCTCGCCGCCCCAACCGGCCTGTATGTCATGCGGATGCTCGGCATCGACGCGGTCAGGCGGCACAACGCCGCCCTCGCGGCCTATGGCCAGCGGATCGTTGGCGCCGCACTCGGTCTGATGTCCCCGTCCGACCTGCTGGATCCGGGCGCGGCCAGCGCGTCCATGCGAGTGCTGCCGCTGCCGGCCGGGTCCGCCGACACCATGAGCAGCGCCATTGATCTGCGCCGCCGGATCGCCGAGCAACTGCGGATCGTAGTGCCGATCCATTCGTGGAACGGGCGTGGCTTGCTGCGCCTGTCCGCTCAGGTCTACAACCATCCGGACGAGTACGACCGGCTTGCCGCTGGGCTGCCCCAGGTGCTGAGCCGCTGATCCGCCTGAGTTCTGGGGCGCCTTGGCGGGCGTGACCGGCAGCAGGCGAACGCGCGCCCGGCCGAGCAGTGCCAGCGGGTCGACATAATCGCCGTCCCGCAGGGCGCCCCAGTGCAGGCACGCTGTTACGGGGCAACCCGGATGCCCGTCGCGGAGACGACCGATGATCATTCCCGCCGGCACCGGCTGCCCAGCGCGTACCACCGGATCCACCGGCTGGTAGGTGGTCCGGACGCCGTCGGCGTGATCGACGCTGACGATGCCGACCCCGGCGATCTCGCCGGCGAACCGCACCCGCCCAGCCCCGGCCGCCACGATCATGGCTCCCGGGTCCGCCGCGAGATCAACCCCGCGGTGGCCCGGCAGCCACGGCCGCGCCGGCGGCCGGAACGGGGTGACCACGGTGGGATGCCCGGCCATGGGCCAGCGATAACCCGTGAGGGCAGGGGCCGCCGCGAACTCACCTGTCCGCCACGAGTCGTGCCGCAGCACCAAGCCCTGGCCAGATCCGAACGCCGCGCGATCGACCGTCGCGGCACCGACCACAGCCAAGCCGGCCAGGACGAACGCCATCGTCAGCACCACGCGCAGCCCCCACACGCGATGGCCCGATCGCCGCCCGGCCTGATCCAGATGTGCATCCCACCGTGTCACGTGGGCAGCATCCGGCGCGGCCCGAACCAGGCGCGACCCTTGCAAGATCTAGATGTGGATAGCGAGGGTGGATGTGGATATTTGCCGGATGGTGTCAGGATGGAGTTCGGTCGGCGTTATCCGAGGAGAGCCCCATGAACGAGAGCCACTTCATCCGCAATACGCTGCTCGCGATTGTCGGTGTGATCGCCGTCGGGTTTGTCGCCGTCTGGCTGTTCAAGCTGCTGTTCGGCCTGCTGCTGTACGTGATCGTCGGCGCCGCGGTCGTCGGTGGTGCGTACATGCTGGTCAAGCGGTCTCGCGCGGTCGGTGGCCGCAGCCGGCGCCGGATCGGCCGGTAGCAGAACCTAGCCGGGCACCACACACGTGCCCGGCGGCAGCTCTGGATTTCCCGCTCGGCGATCGCGTCGCGGACCTCAACCGGCGACCCGATCCGGGTGAAGCCGTCGCCAACCGCTACGGCCACGATCCCGGAGTGGTCGCGCAGGTCGAAATGCATGTTCGAATTGGTGCTCCGATCGATCATGAGTAGGTATGCCCGTACGAGCTGGGCTGCCCCGATCGCCTTCGGCCCGTAGTAGATGTCCGCCCCCGTGCGCGGTCCTCTGGGGCCACCGCGTGGCAACCGGCACCCAGCAAAAGGGCACGCATCACGCACCGGCTTCGAGGTTAGACTTGGCGGAACCGGACGAGAGGAACCCGTCGTGACCGCGTTCAAGCACCCGTACCGCACCGCGTCGACTCCGTCGACGTCGCTGGTACGCGAGCCGCGCGCACACGCCGGACAGGTACGGATCGCACGCCCGCTGGTGGTACGTCGAGTACGCACCGCGGGCTGAGGAATCCGTTACCCGCTCTCTCGAAAGGTGATCCGACCATGACCGGGTCGAATCGTGCCGTGCCCAGCAAACCCTCGCTGGACGGCCTCGAAGACAAGCATTCCGCCGCGTGGCAGCGCGATCAGCTGTACGCGTTCGACCGAGCCGAGGCGCTGCGCCGGCCCCGCGGCGAGATCTTCAGCATCGACACGCCGCCGCCGACGGCCAGCGGTGCCCTCCACATCGGACACATCTACAGCTACACGCAGACCGACCTGATCGCGCGCTATCAGCGGATGCGCGGCCGGGTCGTGTTCTACCCGATCGGCTGGGACGACAACGGCCTGCCCACCGAACGACGGGTGCAGAACTACTTCCACGTGCGGTGCGATCCGGCCCGGACCGACGATGGTGCCGACCGTAGCTGGGAGCCCGCGACCAGGCGGCGGCGCCAGCAGCCGCCGGAACCGGTGTCCCGCAGGACCTTTCTTGCGCTGTGCGATCAGCTGGCCAAGCTCGACGAGCAGGCGTTCGAGGCCATGTGGCGGCGGCTCGGGCTGTCGGTGGACTGGTCCCGCACCTACACCACGATCGGTCCGGCCGCGATCCACGTGTCACAGCGCGCGTTCGTGCGCGGTCTGGCATGCCGGCGAGGTCTACCAGGGCGAGGCACCGACCGCGTGGGACGTCGACTTCCAGACCGCGGTGGCCCAGGCCGAGCAGCAGGATCGGGACGTCGCCTCGGCGTACCACGAAGTGATCTTCACGGCCTCCACCGGCGCCGACCTGGCCGTGGACACCACTCGGCCGGAGTTGCTGGCGGCGTGCGTGGCGCTGGTCGCCCATCCCGACGATGAGCGCTACCGCGGCCTGTTCGGCGCCACCGCGACGGTGCCGCTGTTCGGCCTGACCGTTCCGATCCGGCCGCACCATCTGGCCGACCCGGCCAAGGGTACGGGCCTGGTGATGGTGTGCACGTTCGGTGACCAGACGGACGTGACCTGGCAGCGCGAGCTCGGCCTGCCGATCCACAGCATCGTCGGCCGCGATGGTCGCCTGCTGGCGCATCCGGCGTCGGCGCTGCGCGACTGGGGCATGACCGATCACGGAGCCGAGATCTATCAGGGGCTGGCCGGCCGGGTCGCCTCCGAGGCCCGGCGGCTCACCGCCGAGCGACTCGGGTCCAGTCCGAGGCCGATCACGCACACGGTGAAGTTCTACGAGAACGGCGAGCGCCCGCTGGAGATCGTGACGAGCCGGCAATGGTTCATCCGCACGCTCGCGCACCGGGATGCGCTGCTACGCGCCGGCGACGCAGATCCGCTGGCAACCCGGGCTCATGCGGCATCGGTACGCCGACTGGGTGCGCGGGCTGCACTCGGACTGGCTGATCAGCCGCCAGCGATACTTCGGCGTGCCGTTCCCGGTCTGGTACCGGCTGGATCAGGACGGAACCCCCGATTACCGCGATCCGATCGTGGCGGCCGAGCCCGATCTGCCGGTGGATCCGCAGGTCCAGACGCCGCCGGGCTTCACCGACGCGCAGCGCGGGCAGCCGGGCGGCTTCATCGGTGATCCGGACGTGATGGACACCTGGGCCACCTCGTCGCTGACCCCGCGGATCGTGGCGGGATGGGAGGACGACCCGGAGCTGTGGCGGTCGATCTATCCGATGGACATGCGGGCCCAGGCGCACGAGATCATCCGCACCTGGCTGTTCGACACCGTGACCAGGGCCCTGCACCTGGACGGGACGGTGCCGTGGAAGGCCGCGGCGATCAGCGGGTTCATCACCGACCCTGACCGCAAGAAGATGTCCAAGTCGGTGGGCAATGTGGTGACACCCATCGAGTACTTGCGGCGGTACGGCAGCGACTCGGTGCGGTACTGGGCCGCGACCGGGCGACCCGGCGCCGACACGGTGTTCGACGAGAACCGGATGCGGGTGGGCCGCCGGCTGGCCGACCAAGATCCTCAACCTGGGCCGGTTCGTGCTCTCGGTCGCGGGATCGGCCGGCGCCACCGCCGTGGTGATCCGGGAGCCGCTCGATCGCTCCGTGCTCGCCGCGATTGACCAGGTCATCGTGACGGCAACCGAGGCGTTCGAAGATCTGGACTACGCCCGGGCGCTGGCCACGATCGAGCCGTTCTTCTGGACCTTCTGCGACGACTACGTCGAACTGGTCAAGGCTCGTGCCTACGCCGGCGACGAGTCCGCGATCGCCACGCTGGCTGATGGACTCGACGTGTTGCTTCGCCTGCTGGCGCCGTTCCTGCCGTTCGTCACGGAAGAGGTCTGGTCGTGGTGGCGGGACGGCTCGATCCACCGCGCGGCCTGGCCCGAGCCGGGCCCCGCCGACGGCGATCCGGGCCTGCTGGCCGCCGCCGGCCATCTGCTGAGCGCGATCCGGCGTACCAAGCGCATGCGCGACGAGGTGGCCACGGTGACAATCCCGGCCGGGACGCCGGGCATCGAACGGCTTGCGGAGCTGTCCGGGGATCTGCGGGCGGCCGCCCATGCCGGAGTCATAGCGCCGGGCTGACCCGACGCGGTCACGCGCACCCACGGTGCGCATTGGGGAGTGCTGGTGTCGCTATCCGACGTCAGCGCTCCCCGATCGTCCAGCTTTGGCGAAGGGGGCCGGGCGGCGAGCCGGGCTCTACGCGCCGAATCCGGAGTCGGTCGGCAGCGAGATATCGGGCTTTTCAAGCTCTTCGACGTTGACGTCTTTAAAGGTGATTACCCGTACATTCTTCACGAACCTAGCAGGCCGGTACATGTCCCAGACCCATGCGTCGTGCATCTCGACCTCGAAGTAGACCTCGCCGTCGGAGTTGCGCACGTGCAGGTCGACCTGGTTGGCGAGATAGAACCGGCGCTCGGTTTCCACCACGTAGGAGAATTGCCGGACGATGTCCCGATACTCGCGATAGAGCTGGAGCTCCATCTCGGTCTCATACTTCTCGAGATCTTCGGCGCTCATCGCACTCCAACCCTGGCGCTCACCGCGCGCCGCTCTCCATGCCGACCTCATTCTCACCCATCGACGGCGGCCGTGGGCCGAGCCCGCCGGACGCCACGCCGAGGTGCGCTTCCTCGACCGCCTCCGGGTCGAGATCATCCAACACTGACGGAAGATCAACGAGCGCCCCGCCGGGTGGCGGAACGGCCATCGGCGCCATGCCGACGGTACCGGACGCGCCTGGCCGACCCGCGACCGCCGCCACGTTAGCGTACGAAAAGCGGTGCTCCGGGCACGGACCGTGATCGACTAGAGCGGCCTGATGCTCCGGGGTGACGTACCCCTTGTGGTCGGCGAACCCGTACTCCGGATACTTCCGGTCCAGCTCGCACATGATCCGATCCCGGGTCACTTTCGCGATCACGCTGGCAGCGGCGACACATGCCGCCACCTGGTCGCCCTTCCACACCGCCAGGCTCGGTACGCCGAGGCCGTCGACCCGGAAGCCATCGGTCAGCACGTAGTCGGGCCGGACGTCGAGCATCGCGAATGCCCGCCGCATGGCCGCGACGTTGCAGACGTGCAACCCCCGATCGTCGATCTCGCCCGGCTCGATGGCGACGGCTGCCCAGGTCAGCGCACGCTTGACCACCCGCGCATAGACGCGCTCGCGGGCTAGTGCGGTGAGCAGCTTCGAGTCATCCAGTTCGTCGATTTCACCGCGGCGCCCGGGGCGCAGGATGACCGCGGCCGCGACGATCGGCCCGGCACACGCGCCCCGGCCGGCCTCATCCGCGCCGGCTACGTGACGCGAATCCGCGACGTCGCAGCGCCTGCTCTATCGCGTATATGCCGGCGTCGCGGGTCAGGATGGTACGCGAGGGCGGCAGCATCAGCTCAGCCTACGAGCACGGCACCCTGGCGGCACACTCACCCGGACGGTGCGGATGGAACCGACGCGAAGGTTGGCGGCACCGACAGCCACATCATCCGGCCGAACGGGTAAAACCGCACGAAGGCGCGGCCGATGACGGCCGACACCGGAATGGTCGCCGCCTGAACGTCATGATCGTTGCTCACGTACTGCTGCCGGGAGTCGCCGGAATGCATCCGGTTGTCACCCATCACCCACAGCCGACCGGGCGGCACCACCACATCGAAGCTGTCCGGGCTCGACGGCGAGTTTGCGCCGCCGTCGGCGTCGAGGTACGGCTCCATCAGGCGCCGTCCATTCACCATGATCTCGCCATCCGCGCAGCACTGCACATGATCGCCGCCCACGCCGATAACCCGCTTGATGAAGTCTTTCTCATCCGGTGCGGTGCGCCACGATACCGGCGAGGTGAAGACAATGATCTCTCCTCGGCGCGGCGGCCGGAAATCGTAAACCAGCTTGTTCACCAATACCCGGTCGTTGATGTTCAGCGTGTGCTCCATGGATCCGGACGGGATCCAGAACGTCTGCACCAGGAATCCGCGCACCACGAACGCCACGCAGACTGCGACGACCAGCAGGATCAGCGTCTCGAGCCAGAACCGGCCGCGACTGCGCGAGCGTGATGAATGGGAAGGAGCGGTCTCGGCCTGCGCGTCAATCACGCACGCAGACTACGTCGCCGACGGTCGGTCACCGGCCGGAACGCGCGGCGCGTCGCGAATCCCGTGATAAGGGGCAAAACCACCACTAGGCCGCCTTCATCGCGGACCGGCTGCCGGTTCGGATCGCCGAGACCGTACGGCTTCGGCACGTCGTTGAACGTCTTCGGCACCGACAGCGACGCCCACCGCCCGATGATGACCGCGGTTGCCCGCCCGACGATCCTGTTGAACGGCACCTGGGCCACGCAGCGCGAGTCCAATGAGGCAACTCGGTTGTCACCCATCACGAATACGCTGCCGGGCGAGACCACGACCGGGGCGAATTGCCGGGAACCGCAGGCCGGGGCGTTCTTTGACGCCGCCATCGGCGAATCGTTGTGCACGTAGGTCTCGTTCAACGGCCTACCGTTGACGGTTACGTGGTGGTTGACATCGCAGCACGCGATGGTGTCGCCCGGAGTCGCGATCACCCGGCGGAAGAACTCGTCCTCGCTCGGCGAGGAGAACCCGAACAGCCTGCCGACCGCCGACCCGATGCTGGCGAACGCGCCCGAGTCGTGGTCGACCGCGCTGTCCGGAGTCCACGTCGGCGCGTCGCCGTGGAACAGGATGATCTCGCCGCGGTGCGGGCTCCGGAAGTCGTAGACCACCTTGTTGACCAGAACTCGGTCACCCGCCTGCAGGGTCGGCGACATCGATGACGCGCGCACCGAGATGGCCTGGAAGAAGAACAGTTGGACCACAAGCAAAACGGCAAAGCAGATGCCGACGACTAACAGCGTCCGGGCCCAGACCGGCCACCGCTTGCGGCCGGAGGCTTTACGGCGGCCGAACACGTCCGGCGCCGGTGGCAGGGCATCGCGTCCAGCGGCCTGGCTGCCAGTGTCTGCACCGAACGGCCGGTAGCTGTCGGGGTCGGCGTAGCTGCCGGTGCCGTACCCACCGGCCGACCGGTAGTCACCACCTCGCTGGCTGGGCATGCTGGAACTCGGCCCGCTGGAACTCGGCCCGCCCCACGCCGATGTGGCACCGTCCCCGCGCGTGCCCTGCGCTTGCTGGCCCCACGAATCCGAGTCACGGTTGTCCCAGGACGAAAATGAATCACCGCTTGCCACCGGCGTAGCGTAGAGCCCTATTCGGGTTTTGGGGAGCCTGCAACGGGACATTTGTCGTCGCGCCCCCGCCCAATTTTCCGGCGAGATTCCCGTTCCGGTCATCGTACGGTCGCCGATTCGACACTGAAACGGCACCGTAACGGGTGACCTTGCGGCGCCGGTGACAACGAGGACGCCCCCGCGATGGTCACGGGGGCGTCAATACTCGGCTGGCGGGAATCAGCTGGCCGGCTTCTCCCGCAACTCCTTGATCTTAGCCTTCTTACCGCGCAGCTGGCGCAGGTAGTAGAGCTTGGCACGGCGAACGTCGCCGCGGGTCACGACCTCGACCCGGTCGATGGCCGGGCTGTTGACCGGGTAGGTCCGCTCGACACCGACGCCAAAACTGATCTTACGAACGGTGAACGTCTCGCGCAGGCCGGAGCCCTGGCGGCGGATCACCACGCCCTGAAAGATCTGAACCCGGGACCGGTTACCTTCGACGACGCGAGCGTGCACCTTGAGGGTGTCACCCGCACGGAAGTCGGCCACATCGGTTCGGATGGACTGGGCGTCAAGCGCGTCCAGGAGGTTCATCTCTAAGTGTCCTTGGAGATAGGCCCGCCTCGGGTGGACCGGGACGAGCAGTCAACGAAGCTGATCTCCGCCCCCGGCATTTCACCGGCACGGAGGATCCTCGGCACGCCTCCGTGGAGACAGACCGGCAGGTTTGGCCCGATCAGGAGCACCCGATCTGGGCCAAACGACCGCGGCTCACAACGAACCGCAACTGCTCTACTTTGCCATATCTGGCGGCGGTACCGGAAATCCGGCCTCGGTCAGCACGGCGACGTCACGCCGGCTGAGTGCGTCCCGACTGACCAGCGCCTCAGCCGAGAGCAGGTCGGGACGGCGCCGCGCGGTACGTACCAGGGCCTGATCTCGCCGCCAGCGCGCGATCCGGGCGTGATCGCCGGACCGCAGCACGGCCGGAACCTCCAGCCCGCGCCATTGCGCGGGCTTGGTGTAGGCCGGTGTCTCCAGCAGCCCGTCGGTATGCGACTCGTCGGCGAGCGACTCGGCATTACCCAGTACGCCGGGGATGAGCCGAGCCAGCGCCTCCACGATGACCAGAACCGCCACCTCGCCACCGAAGAGCACGTAGTCGCCGAGTGACACCTCGGTGATCCGCATCCGGCCGCCGGCGTGGTCCAGGACCCGCTGATCGATGCCCTCGTACCGACCGCAGGCGAACATCAGGTGGGCGTCGACGGCGAATTCGGCGGCCATGGCATGGGTGAATGGAGTGCCCGCCGGAGTCGGCACCACCAGGTGCGTCTCGGAGGTGGTCAGCGCGTCGAGCGCCTCGCCCCATGGTTCCGGTCGCATAACCATGCCGGGACCGCCGCCGTAGGGTGTGTCGTCAACGGTTCGGTGCACGTCATGGGTCCATTGCCGCAGATCGTGGACATGCAGCTCGATCTTGCCGGTACTGATCGCCTTTCCGACCAAGCTCAACCGCAACGGTTCCAGATACTCCGGGAAGACGGTGACGACGTCGATCTTCATGAGCGCGTCACAGGTCCAGCAGGCCCTCGGGCGGTGTGATCGCGACACGCCCTGCGTCGAGGTCCACCACCGGCACGATCGCCTTGACGAATGGAATCAGCGTCTGGCGGCCGTCCGGGCGGCCGACGATCAGCATGTCCGCACCTGGGCCATGGCTGACCCTGGCGATCTGACCCACCTGCTCGCCGCTCGCGGCCAGCTCGACCGGCAGCCCGATCAGCTGGAAATCGTGGAACTCGTCCGGATCATCGGTCGGGGCGATCGAGCCCGGATCGACCAGCAGCTTGACGCCCCTCAGGCGCTCGGCCGCGTCCCGGTCGTCGATTCCGTCGAACCCGATCAGCAACCGGTCAGCACCGCTGGACGTGTGCACGCGCATCGACTCGACCGTCAGCGGACCCGCCGCCGTCGGGTCGGTGGCCAGCACCGACCCGACGGCGAAACGGTCCTCCGGCTCGTCGGTCGTCACGTAAATGACGACCTCGCCTCGAATGCCGTGGGCACGCACGACCGAACCGACGACGACGTAGTCCGGCCGCGACTGCTCAGAGCGCGTCGATGATGTCGACACGAACCGAACGCCCGCCAATCGAGGTGATCACCTGGCGTAGCGCCTTGGCGGTCCGGCCACCGCGACCGATCACGGTTCCGAGATCGTCCGGGTGCACGCGAACCTCAAGGCGCTGGCCGCGACGCCCATCGATCATCCGGACGCGCACGTCATCCGGGTGCTCGACGATGCCCTTGACGAGGTGCTCCAGCGCGGGCCGGAGCGTGCTGTCAGGCTTCGGCGCCGGCGTCGGCACTGGCCGACTCCTCGGTCGTAGCCTCCGCCGCGGCCTCGGCCTTGGCTTCGGACTTCTTCAGACTTTTCGGACTTCTTGCTGGCCTTGTCCGCCTTCTTGGCCGGCTTCGCCGACTCGGTGGCGGCAACGCCTGCCGCGGCCTGAGCCTCGGCCTCGTAGATCGCCTTGCGGTCGACCGGCTGCCTTGGCCACCTTCAGGGGCTCCGGTGCCGGCAGGCCCTTGAACTTCTGCCAGTCGCCGGTGCGCTCAAGGATGCGCTGGACCGGCTCGCTCGGCTGCGCGCCGACGCCGAGCCAGTACTGCACCCGGTCGGAGTTGACCTCGATGCGCGAGGGCTCCTCCTTCGGGTGGTACAAGCCGATGAACTCGATCGCCTTGCCGTCGCGCTTGGTGCGCGAGTCGGCGACGACGATGCGGTACTGCGGGTTGCGGATCTTGCCCATCCGCAGAAGCCGGATCTTGACGGCCACGTGTAGTCGCTCCTGTACGTATTTAAAGCTGAGCATGCCGCCCCACCATCGTGGGGTTGATGGGGTGCGGTGACTCGTGGACTGACGTCGCGCCGGGTTAGAGGGCTCGGCCACGCGCCGGATACCAGTTGCCTATTGTGCCAGATCCCCTCGGGAGTTCACGAATCGCCCAGCAGAAACGCCGCGCCGGCGCGGCGACCACGGCGATGACCTAACGGGATATCCACTTGAGCGGACGCTCAAACTCGCCGTACACTTTCGTCTTGAGCGATCGCTTAATAGCTCTTGGGGGCGGATGCCGCACCACGATGGAGGTCACGATCATGGCGATGTTGCTGCTACATGGACGTCCGTAACGGAAATGTCCCGATGATCGGGACAGCACCGGTCCCGGAGTCAGCACGGAGCGCCATGAAGGCACTCGCTGTCGTGCTGCCGCCTATCCGGCTGCCGGTAGCGCTTCTGACCTACGGGTGGTTCGGGCCGGTAATCGGCGCCAACCCGGCTGTCTGGTTCGGCGCCGGCGCCGGATTTCTATTCATCTCGCTGGTGACCGAGACGGTCCTGCTGGTCGCGATGATCGTCGGTGCGGCGAGCGCTCGATCTTCCGGCGCCATCCATGGATGGGCAGCGGCCATTGCCGGGTCGGCGATCTGCTACCTGGGCACGGTCAGCGTGCCTTCGGTGATGGGCATGATCGAGTCTGGCCTCCGGTCGGTTCCCTGGCTCGGTGTGCTCCTATTGAACGCCGGGGTCTTCGCGATCGCCCGGCATGCATGGCGCGCGACGGCGGGCCGATGAGCACCGACTGGTCTCACGATGCCGAACTCGATGCCCGGTGGCGGCGGTTCGCCGACGACGATGTTCCGGATCCATTCGAGGCGGACTTGGCCGAGCCCGCCAACCGCTTGATGGCCGGCGCGCTCACGATCGCGATCCTGGTCCGAGTCACCGGTTTCGTCATCACGTATGGCATCCTCGCGCCCACGCTTGGCCCGGTGGCACTGATAGCGGTCGCGCACCTCTCAACCGACTGGGTCTGGGTTCTCGACTGCGCCGTCTTCGCGGCCGCCGTCTTGGCCGGCGCCGCGCTGGCAATCATCATCCGGCCGGAGCGCCGCTGCCTTTCGGGCTTGACCCACTGGCTCGCCACGGTCGCGGCGGTCGACAGCTACCTCTATGCCGCCAGCGCCGTCTTGCTGGCTCTGATTGCCTTTTTTGGTTCGCACCCGTCGGTCGCGGCTGGAGTCGTGGCCGGGTTCCTGACGCTGATCGCCGGAGCGAACGTGATCCTCGCCGAGATGTGCCGAGCGATTGCCCGGCGTACCCGGCACGCCCGTCACGGCCGGAATATCGACACAGCGACGCCGAGCTTTTAGCTTTTGCTACGTCGGCGAGGCGAAATGTCGCGTTTGTGGAACACGGAGCGCGCAAAAGCCGATAAGTCGCGGCCCGGCGTCGCACGTCGACCAGGTCGGTCGATCAGTACGCTCGGGGCGCGTCCCAGCCGTCCGGCCGAACCGGCACCGACCAGTCCGGATCCGGCCGGAAGTCACACCATGTGCCGTCGAACGGGAACTCGCGCGCATCGGCGATCTTGCCCAGCCGCTCGGCCTCGGCCCGAACCTCAGCGGCGGCCGACGCGGTCCAGTAGCCCGGTTGCCCGATTCGTGCTTCGAACTCATCCACGTCCTTGAGTCGCCACCGGCCATCCGCAGCGACCAGGACGTCCAGCGCTTGATCGCTGCTGTCGACTCCGCCATCCCACCGGACGTACGGAACCTCAAGATTGCCGTACCAGTTCTTAAAGATCTTGGTTTCCGGATCGAAAAACCACCAGACCGAGAACGCGGCCCGCGGCGGCACGAACACCAGCACGTCCGCGCCTTCCCACGTCAGTTCGGTCAGGCGTGGCGAGTCCATGTCGTGAAGGGCGACGTCGTGATGGGTACGGCCACGGACGTCGATCATCCGCCAGTACGACGCGCCGGCAGGCCACCACAACCTGAGTCCCCGCTCGTCATCGGCGATCACCCGGACAACGTTGATGAACGTGAGCCGATCGCCAACGAAGTACCGCCGGAGCACGGTCTGCCCAGGTGTGAACCGCATCGAGCCTCCCCGTGGCAGTCGCGGACCGGCCCGACGATAGCGGCCGCCGTCAACCTAGACGGTGCCCGTATCGGCAGTTCGGCGCCGGATCCAGAACAACCCGCCCGCGCCCGCGGCAACCAGCAGTGCGCCTGCCAGGCCCACGATCAGGCCGGTATGCCCGCTACCACCCGACGTACGGCTGCTCGCCGCTAGCGCCATCGGCGATTGCGCCGCCGCCACCACGTCCCCGGTCGTAGACGCGACGGGCGTGGATGCAACAGGCGTCGCGGTCGCGGTGGGCGCGGACGAGACGGAGGCAACCGGTGATGGCGCGGGCGTCGAGGTGCTGCCGGAGCCCGTACCGCCCGAGGCCGTACCGCCGGAGCCGCCCGCGTTAGTGGTCGTCGGTTTCGGAGTCGGCGTGGCCGTCGACGTGCCGCTCGAGCCGCATGGACCCGAGCCGCGGACCGTCTTGCTGTTGTTCGACGGCTTGGGGTCCGGATAGACCCCGGCCACCTTTATCTGGTACGAGCAACCGCGCTCGCCGGCGACGATCGGTATCTCCGCGACGCTCGTCAGATCCTGGCTCGCATCCCCGGAGTACTTGCACGTGACGGCCAGCGCGCCGGACCACTTGCAGCCCGCCGGCAAGGGCTTGGGTGACCGGGTTCGGAAGCCGGTTACGGTCATCGCCGCCGAACCTCCGCTCGGACCGCGGCTGAGAGCATTGGTCATGATTTCGAACTCGGTGCTCGACAGGCCCTGGATGTTCGTGTATCCGATCTGCCAGTCGGCCTTCGGCCGGACGTGATACTGGGACGTCGCGGTCTCTCCGGTCCCGACGACCGTCGCCGTCGTGGTGTAGTCGGCTGAGGCCTTCTCGCCGAGCGCCCGGATGATTGGCGACGAGTGGTAGAACAACTGGATGCCGGCAGGGTCTCCGGATGGGCTTGCCGTGGTAACGCATGTGAACGAGGAGTCGCTGTCGGCGGTGCAGTAGATGCCGCCTCCAGCGTTGTAGCTGGCATACACGCCGCCGGGCACGGTCGTCGTAACGTGGATCTTGATGCCCATATTCGGCAGCGTGAGCCGGACCCACTCGGACGCGGCGCTCTGGACCGAACCGATTTGCGGAGTCCACGTCGCGGACGTCACGGTCAGGTTGACGCCATCGGCGTGCGCGGGGGTCGCTACCAGCAATGTCGGCAACGCCATAACGGCCAGTGCTAGGGCAAATCTCGCTATCCGCACGAAGCGTCCTCACCACACTCGAAGCGACCGAGCTCCAGGAACTCAGGGGGAGCCGGAGCTTAACAGTGGGGTCCATGTGAGATCCAGAAGCCGGGCCCACGCCGCCTGTACGGAAGACCGTCGGATGGACGCCCAGCCGGATTTCGTCAACCAGACCTGCCTTGCCACACACGGGCCAGCCCCTCGTAGGTCACGCGGCCGAGCAGGAGCGCGTCCGCGGCACGCAGTTCCTCGTAGTTGCGGCGGCTGTGGTCGGCGTTGCCGGTGAACCACCGGTCGGTCTGGTCGATCACGCCGTCGACGGTCATCTGCGTCGACACGATCAGCCTCATCGCAGGACGCCCCGGCTACCAGGCACGCGGCGCGTTCCACCAGTCCGGCATCTCAGTCACCGGATCCCAGGCCCGGTCCGGGCGGAACTCGGTCATCGTCCCGTCGAACGGGAACTGGCCGGCCTCGGCCAGCTTGATCAGGCGCTCGCCCTCCGCACGCACGGCGGCCTCGTCGTCGACCCAGTAGAACGGGTACGCCAGGCGCTCGACGAACTCCTCCTCGTCCTTCCATCGCCACGCGAGGTCGGGATCCACCACCACGTCAAGGTCATAGTCAACGGTGTCGAGACCGTGCTCCCAGCGCACCGCGGGACGTTCAAGGTTGACGTACCAGTGCCGAAGGCGGAGATCGTCGGTGAAGAACATCCACACCGAGTAATCGCCCTGGCGGGGATGGAACATCAGCACCCGACCACCCCACGGGCGTTCGTCGTACGCCTTCTCGATGGCCGGCCACTCGGCGAAGTCGACCGCCCGCAGGTGCCGGCCGTCGGCGCTGCCCAAATCACGGTGCGCCGAACCGGAGTCGACCCACATCCAGACGCCGTGCTCGTCATCGGCCGCCACGCGACCGACCCATACCCGGGACAGCAGGTCGTGCTGAAAGTGCCTGCGTACCACGATCTGTCCCGGCGTGAATTGTCCCGGCGTGAATTGTCCCGGCTCGAACCGCATGGTCATCGACTCTAGCCGCCTCGGGCAGTCACATATCGCGTACTCGGCTCATGATCGCCGATCGCGGTCGTCTACTGCGGTATAACGCCGCTAGTTACCGCAATCGGTGATCACGCGCTGAAGGCCGGTCATGCGCCGGAGGCGCGTCATGCGCGGGGGCCAATCATGCGCTGGAGGCCGGTCATGCACGGCGAGCCGGTTCATCGCGCCGGGGTCAGTAGGAACGGCCGATCACGGCGACCATGCCGGGCTCGTCGTCCGTGTCCGGCACCGAGCCGTCGGAGCGAACCAGGCAACGAACCGTCAACGCCTGAGCGTTCAGCTTCGCCTCGCCCTCCACACCGACCTTGTCCCAGGGGATGCGTGCCCAGCCAGTCTGGGACGCCTCGATCGCCTCGTCCAGGGTGCCCGCGTCGACGGTCCTGGCCTCGCGCCGCGCGAGTGCCTCGTCGTACAGCGCCTTCTGGCCCTCGTCGAGCGCGGTCCGGACCGCGGTCACGGCGTCGTCGATCTTTACCGACTCCTTGGTGCCGCTGATCCGCCGGACCACCGTCACGTTGCCGTCGGCGAGGTCGCGGGGACCGATCTCAACGCGTACCGGATAGCCCTTCAACTCGGCGTCGACAGCCCGCCGCCCGAACGCGGTGTCCACCCGGTCATCGAACCCGGCCCGGACCCCGGCTCCCTTCAGCGCGTCACGGACCTTGGCCGCCGCCGACATCACGCCGTCGCCGTCCTTGACGACCATGACCTGAGCCTGGATCGGGGCCAGCACCGGCGGTACGCGCAAGCCGTTGTCATCGCCGTGGCACATGATCAGGCCACCGACCATGCGGGTCGATGTGCCCCAGGAGGTGGTCCAGGCGTGCTCGACCGTGCCCTCCTTGCTCGTGTAGGCGATGTCGAAGGCGCGGGCGAAGTTCTGGCCCAGCTCGTGCGACGTGCCCATCTGCAGCGCCTTGCCGTCGCCCATCATGCCCTCAAGCGTGTACGTGCTGGTCGCGCCGGCGAACCGCTCGCGTACCGTCTTCCGGCCCACCACCACCGGGATCGCGAGCACGCTGCGCATGAAGTCCTCATAGACGTCGTGCAGGATGCGACGGGCGTAATCGCGGGCATCGGCCTCGTCGGCGTGCGCGGTGTGTCCCTCTTGCCAAAGGAACTCGCTGGTACGTAGAAAGACGCGCGGCCGCATCTCCCAGCGCACCACGTTCGCCCACTGGTTGAGCAGCAGCGGCAGATCCCGGTAGCTGGACACCCACTTGGCCATGAACTCGCCGATCACGGTCTCGCTGGTCGGACGGACCACCACCGGCTCGGCGAGTTGTTTGCCGCCGCCGTGGGTGACCACCGCCAACTCGGGCGAGAAGCCCTCGACATGCTCCGCCTCGCGGTGCAAGTAATTCTCCGGGATGAACAGCGGGAAGTAGGCGTTCTGCGCGTCCGCCGCCTTGATCCGCAGGTCCATGTCGGCGACCATGCGTTCCCAGATGGCATAACCGGTCGGGCGAATCACCATGGTGCCGCGGACCGGGCCATTGTCGGCCAGCTCGGCCTTGGTGATCACATCCTGGTACCAGCGGGGAAAGTCGTCCGCCCGGGGAGTCAGCACACGCGCCATGAGGCGACATCCTACCGGCGCGCTCGGCAGGTGCCCGGGAGCGGTCGTGCGCTTGATTTGTTCGGCTACCGCGGGCTCAGTCAGCCGCGCCTATCCGCACGATCGCGACGTCCGCGGATGACGCGGCACATACGGCGTCCAAGATCGCGACGTCCGCGGTGACACGGCGGATGCAGTGACCAAGATCGCGGCGTCCGCGGGTGACGGAACTTCGGACCGCGGAGCGTCCCGCGGCTGAGCAGGCCGGAGGCGAGTGCGGCGGAGCCGTTGAACGGAACCCGCGATGACACGCTCGTCAGCATGCCGCCGGCCATCTGTAAGCAGAAGATGATGCCCGTGGATAGACGACGCACGCGGACCCGGCCCCGAGCCGAGCCCCACCCTGGTCCGGCCCCGCTTCGAGCCCGGCTTCAGATGACGCCGCCGAGAAAGGCGCGTCAGCCAACGACTCGCCCCTTCAAGATCATCCGGGATGGCGACCGCAGCGCCGACAATGAACGGCGCGGATCCTCCGGGTACACGATCAGATCGGCGAGCCCGCCCTCGACCAGCCCAGGGAAGCCCAGCCACGCCCGGGCGCCCCATGAGCCGGCCGCGAGCACGTCCATCACTGGCAGGCCGGCCCGCTGGTGGAGCATCTCCATCTCGGCGACGACCATGCCGTGCTCGATGCCGCCGCCGGCGTCGGTACCGACGAAGATCGGCACCCCGGCGTCGTAGGCCGCCCCCACCACCGCCGGGAACCCGGACTGCAGGCGCCGCATGTGCGCCGCGTAGCCGGGGAATTTGGACTCGGCCGCCGCCGCGATCCCGCCGAACGTCTCAATGTTGATCATCGTCGGCACCAGGGCGGTCCCCCGCGCCGCCATCGTGCCGATGACGTCCAGCGATAGGCCGGTACCGTGCTCGATGCAGTCGATGCCCGCGTCTACCAGCACCGACACCGACTCTTCGGCGAAGCAGTGCGCGGTAATGCGGACTCCGGCGGCATGCGCCGCGGCGACCGCGCCGGCCATCGTATCCGGATCCCAGGCGTTGGCCAGATCGCCGACGGACCGGTCGATCCAGTCGCCGACCATCTTCGCCCAACCGTTGCCGGCCTTGGCTTGCTGCGTGATGGTCTCGGCGACCGCGGGCGCCTCCACCTCGATCCCGAGGCCGCGCAGGTAGCGCCTGACCGGCGCGACATGACGGCCCGCGCGGGCCAGTCGCGGTACGTCGGGGTCGTCGTCGAGGACCTCATACGGGTACGGCGACCCGGCGTCCCGTAGCGCGAGCACGCCCGCGTCACGGTCGACGAACGCCATCGCGCGCGCCTCTCCGACCGATTCGACGTTGCCACCGCCGTGCCTGATCCCGATGTGGCAGTGGGCGTCGACCAGGCCGGGCAGGATATATCCGCGGTCGGCGACGGTGGTCGCTCCCGGCTGCGCCGTCAGCGTGACGCGATCACCAACGATCCACAGGTCTCGGACTTCGTCATCGGGCAGGACCACGCCACGAACATGCAGAACCACCCCCACACAATACGAAGGTCAGCGCCCCGGCTCCATGTCCGGACTCCGCCGAGCAACGCACGGCGCCCCCGACCCGCGAGGGCCGGGGCGGCCGTGGTTCATGTCTTCCGTGCAAGAGACCCCAAAGACGGCGCCTGAACACGGCCGGCGGCGGCGACCGCTTTGTGCGTCTGATCCCGGACCGCGCGGCGGCGCCGCGGTGGGAGGGTGCCGCCGGCGGCGCCAACGGTGCGGACGCATACAACGCCGGTATGCATCCGCACCTGCGCCTTGCCGCGACGCGCTGGGTTACGCCTTGCCCGCGCCCACAGTCCAGGAGCGGCCACTAAACCGAACGGCGACTAAACCGAACGGCGACTAAACCGAACGGCGACGGCGACCGATCACCAGTGCGCCGATGCCCAGACCGAGCAGCACCACGCCGGCGATCACGATCGGCGTCAGCGAGGAGCCGGTCACCGGAAGCGACGGCTGCGAGGCTCCGGTGCTCGGCGACGCCGTCGGCGTGCTCTTGGTCTCCGATGGGGACGGCTCCGGGCACTTCAGGCCGGTGATCTCACCGGCGCCCTTGCCGGGGTCACCGGCTCCGTTCGAGTCCGCGTCCACCCAGGTCTCATTCGTCGCGTCGCCGCACTTCGTGGTGTATGTCCACGACCAATCGTTGTTCAGCGCGCCCTTGAAACCCTCAGAACCCCACACGTACTCGACCCACTTGCCGGTGCTGGCCGGGTCGGTGCCGGAAAACGACTCTCCGTCGCCCTGGTTCTGGTCGTCGGCCATCGGCCCAGCGGTGAAGTCCTCGGTGAAGCCGCCGGTCATCGTGCCGGTCGCCGAGATCGGGTCACCGGTTGCCGGGTTCTTCGTGGCGACGAACGTGCCCGCGTCGCTGACCGTGGCGTGGTAGTTGTACCGGCCGCTGCCGTCGTTGAGCGCGGTTCCCTGGCAGATCTTGGTGGTGCGGTCAATGGTGTCCAGCGCCCAGTCGCCCCCGAAGAACCCGGAATCGGGGCGGTCGCTCAGATGCACCGTGTTCGTCGTACACGTGCTGTCGGCGTTGGCGGCGGCCGGCAGGGCGGCCACGCCGATCGTGGCAAGCGCCATCAGCGCCAGACTTGCGAAAATCTTTCGCACTGGAGGTCTCCCGTTCGATGAGGCGATTCCGCTAGGCCGGGAATGGCCCCGCCGAGTACGGCTGCACCACCAGCGTTCTGTTTGATGGCGGACTCGGGGGCCGGAACCGCGCGGGCATAGGCTGCCACCTCCGCGTGCCGCCTTCCATCGAGAACACCCGATCGGGCCGGTAAATGGCTGTCTGTTCCATATGAGTCTGACCAGAGGTTCCGATCGGTGGGGCGGTATGACCTCATGGACAACCGAACAAAGGACGTGGGCCGCTGTGCGTACCAGTGCCGTCCACACCGGACTTGGCCGTACCGGATCCGGCCGGTCGGCGGTCGGCTGATAGCCGGTACATACGAAGGTCCCGGCGCCCACCCCATCCGTGGGCCACCGGGGCCTCGTACACCGCTGTTGGAGCCCGTCGGAGAGCACGCGGCTCAGGAACGGTCTCCTATAGCTGGTCGGCGAATGCCTGCGCCATGACGGCGTAGCCGTCGGCGTTGGCGTGGATGTCCGGCCCCGGAGGCACCGTGCACATCCAGGTCCACTGGCAGATCCGCGCCACGTCGAGTGGCACGATCACGCCGGGAGCCAGCGAGACCATGGTGGTGAAGTCGTCGGTCGAGAACGCTCCGGCGACGTCGGCCACCCGGAACCCGACGAGATGGTAGATCTCGGTGAGTTCCTGGTTGAGGGTGTCCGCCAGTGATAGGGACTGCTGCGCGAGCGCCGGTCCGGACGGAGATTGCAGATATGCCGCCAGGAACGGGTCGTAGTAAGTCATCCCCACGATCTTCACCAGGGGCGCGGCCAGCCGGAGCCGGATGACGATCCTGGTCAAGTTCTTCGCGATCGCCTTGAGACCGTCATTGATGCAGGTCTCGTCGATCGAGCCGGTGGACAGGCAGTGATCGACATCGTTGGCGCCGATGTCGATGGTGACGAGCTTGACGCGCAACGGGTGCGACCGGAGGAAATGGATGGCCGCGTCCAGCTGGTCGCCCTCGGCGTACGAGCAGATGCCACCGGAAATCATCGTGGCACTGGTTTCGCCCGGGCAGCCGAGGTTGTTCAACTGGAGGTTCGCGTCGTTCGCGTGGAGGTTCGCGTACAAGTCGTCCACATAGCCCTGTCCGGTCACGTGGGTCGGCTGATATCCGTACGCGAGCGAGTCTCCGAGCGCGAGGTAATAGGAGGGACGGGAATGGATTCCACCGGCTGAGGCCGGTGCGGCCGCCACGCCGGTGACGGCTAGCACGACCGCAGCTACGCATGCAAGACGACGCAACATGGGCCGGACGCTAGTCCGTACCCCGACGGCAGCGCGTCCACCGAACGACTGATTGTTACCCGCGGGTTAACTCGCGGCAGCCTACTTTTCCTTTTTGTTCAGCTTGTTGAAGTCCAGCTTCGGTGGATTGAACCCGCCACCGGAGAGCTGGGACGGATCGAAGCCGGGCGGCAATTGCGGTGTGCCGCCTGGGAATCCGGCCGGCATCGCGCCGGAACGCGGACCGCGGCCGCCGCCCTTGCCTGACTTGCGCTTGTTCTTCGGCGACTTGGTCGCCTTGCGCCGGCCCGGGCATGCCCATCATCGGGCCCATCTGCTTCATCATCTTCTGCGCCTCGGCGAACCGGTTGAGTAGCTGGTTCACCTCGACCACGGTGACACCGGCACCGCGCGCGATCCGGGACCGCCGGGACGCGTTGAGGATCTTCGGCTGGGTGCGCTCCCCCGGCGTCATGGACCGGATGATCGCGGTAATGCGGTCGAAGTGGCTGTCGTCGAGTTCGGCGAGCTGATCCTTGACCTGGCCCATACCGGGAAGCATGCCGAGGATGTTGGCGATCGGGCCCATCCGGCGGATCGCCGTCATCTGCTCGAGGAAATCTTCCAGTGTGAAGGTCTGGCCGCCCATCATCTTGGCGGCCATCTTCTGCTTCTGATCCTCGTCGAAGGCCGTCTCGGCCTGCTCGATCAGGGTCAGCATGTCGCCCATGCCGAGGATCCGGCTGGCCATCCGGTCCGGGTGGAAGACGTCGAAGTCCTCCAGCTTCTCGCCGGTCGAGGCGAACAGGATGGGCTGGCCGGTGACGTGCCGGACGGACAGCGCGGCGCCACCTCGAGCGTCGCCGTCAAGCTTCGACAGCACGACGCCGGTGATGCCCACGCCGTCGCGGAACGCCTCGGCGGTCGCCACCGCGTCCTGACCGACCATGGCGTCGATGACGAAGATGATCTCGTCCGGGTCGACCGCGTCCCGGATGTCCGCGGCCTGCTGCATCATCTCGGCGTCGACGCCGAGACGGCCGGCCGTGTCGACGATCACGATGTCGCGCATCTGGCGCCTCGCGTAGCTCGATCGCGTCCCGGGACACCTTCACCGGGTCGCCCACTCCGCTACCGGGCTCGGGCGCGTACACCTCGACGTCGGCGCGATCGCCGAGCACCTGCAGTTGATTCGACCGCGTTCGGGCGCTGCAGGTCGGCGGCGACCAGCAGCGGCTGGTGGCCCTGGCCCTTGAGCCAGCGGGCCAGCTTGCCGGCGAGCGTCGTCTTACCGGAACCCTGCAGGCCGGCGAGCATGATCACAGTGGGTGGCTGCTTGGCGAAGATGCAGCCGCCGGGTCTCGCCGCCGAGAACGCCGACCAGCTCCTCGTGAACGATCTTGATGACCTGCTGTGCCGGGTTCAGCGCCTGGGAGATCTCCGCGCTGCGGGCGCGCTCCTTGATCGTGTTGATGAACGCCTTCACAACCGGCAGCGCCACGTCGGCTTCGAGCAGGGCCAGGCGGATCTCCCGCGCGGTGGCGTCGATGTCGGCGTCGCTCAGCCGGCCTTTGCCCCGCAGCTTCGTGAAGATCCCGTTGAGCCGATCGCTCAGAGTGTCAAACACAGCGCCTCATCCTCGAATGTCCGTTTAGCCCGGTTCGCTGGGCACGCGTGCCCGCCCGAGCCCCTACGAGGGTACTGTGCGAGCGCCGTTAAGCCGAAGTGCGCACGGCGTCGAGCACGGCATCGCCGAGGCGGTCCCGGTCGCCGCCGTCGGCCCAGTCGCCGGCCAGGTAGAACGCGTCGACCACATCGCCTCCGAGGGTGGCTACCCGGGCGGCCAGCACGTCGGCGCCCGCGTCGGCGAGCGCCTTGGTGATCCGGTACAGCAGGCCGGGCGCGTCGGCGGCCCGCACCTCGACCACCACCGACCCGGCACCGGCGTCGTCGTGCCAGCTCACCTTGGGCTCGGTCACCGTCGGCTTGAATGCGCCCCGCCCGGTTCCGGCCCGGACCACCCGGTCGACGGCGAACTCGCCGACGGCCGCCGATCGCAGGTCCGCGGCCAGCCGGGTCGCGTCCGGAGTTCGCCCGAAGCGCGGCTCGACCGCCATCCGGACCACGGCATGATCGCCAAGCGTCGCGGTGTCCGCGCCGACCACGCTCAGCCGATGCGCGGCCAGCACGGCCGCCACGGATGCCAGCAGGCCGCGCCGGTCGACGGCGGCGACCGTCACGTCGGTACCGGTGACGTTGACCGCGGGCAGCGGCTGACCCTCGAGCTCGGCATCCAGCCGCGCCGGCGCCGGCATCACGCCGTCGTCCAGCAGGGCACGCACGTTGGCGGCGAGCCGGCCGATCAGCCGGGTCTTCCACGGCGATGACGCGCTCGGTCCAGCCGCGATCGCGTCGGCCCGGCACAACGCGTGCAGCAGGTCGAGCGTGGTGACGTCGCCCACTGCCTCGGCCACCTGGCCGACCGTGATCGGGTCGTTGATGTCGCGGCGGGTGGCCACGTTGGGAAGCAGCAAATGCAACCGGACCACGGTGGCGATGGTGGCGACATCCTCGGGAGCGAACCCGATCGCGGTGGCGATCTCGGCGGCGATCGGTGCCCCGGCGTCGCTGTGGTCGTCGCCCGGAAGACCCTTGCCGATGTCGTGCAGCAGCGCGGAGACCAGCAGCAGGTCCGGACGCGACACGTCGCGCTTGAACGCGTCCGCCTCCACCACACACTGCACGCTGTGCCGGTCGACGGTGTAGATGTGGATCGGGTGGTGCTGTGGCAGGCCGCGCAGGCGGTTCCACTCGGGCAGCCAGGTGCCGATCAGGCCGTACCGGTCGCACGCCTCCCAGGCCCGGACCAACTGGTCGGAGGCGCCGAGAAGGGTGACGAAAGCCTGCCGGGCGGCGGCCGGCCACGGTACCGGCAGGGGCGGGGCGAACCTCGCCAGCCATTCCAGGGTGGCCCGGGCGATCGGCATGTGTGAAGTCGCGGATGCGGCCGCCACCCGCAGCGGAAGCGCCGGATCGGGCGCTGGTCCGATGGCGGCGCGGGCGAGAACGAGCTCGCCGTCGGATGCCACCACGTCGCGCGCCACCGGCGTCCGCCCGGACCGCACCGAACCGGACCGCCACCGCTCGACCGCGCGCCAGGCGTCGTCCAGCGCGTACGCGATAGCGCGCGCGTCGGTCGAGACCCGGCGCAGCAGGGCGTCACCATCGCGCAGGTCCAGCCGTTTGGCCACCATCTCGCGGTCCTGGGCCAGGATCCGGTCGATGCGGCGGCCGGCGCTGGCGTGCAGGGCGTCCCGGACGTCCAGAAGCCTCATGTGGGCGGCGCGGACCGCGGGTCGGTACGCGTCGGTGATGCCCAGGATGCTGATGGCGCGCAGGATCTGCACATCGCGCAGACCGCCGCCGGACTCTTTCAGATCACCTTCCAGCAAGAAGGCCAGCTCGCCGTGGGCCCGGATGCGCACCGAGATGGCTTCCCGCAGGCGGACCAGCGCGCGTCCGGCGGTGCGCCGCCACTGGTCGGCTCCGGCGGCTCGCAGCTGCGCGGCCAGGCCGGCGTCACCGGTGATGAATCGGGCGTCGAGCAGCGACAGCGCCACCCGGACGTCATCGACGGCGACCGAAAGCGCTTCGGGAATGGTGCGTACCGCGTGATCGAGGCCGACGTTGGCGTCCCAGATCGGGTACCACATCCGGGACGCGGCCTCGTGGATGCCGGGCCGTCCATCGTGGACCAGGAGCAGATCCACGTCGCCGTACGGGGCGCACTCGCGGCGGCCGAGGCCGCCGGTGGCCACCAGCGCCACGCCGGCCAACCCGGGCAAACCGGAGGCGGCGTGTTCGGCCGGGCCCCCGGATCCGGAAGAGCCCGCGGATCCGGTCGGGCCCGCGGGATCCGGTCGGGCCCGCGGATCCGGTCGGGCCCGCGAGCGCCGCGGCAGCCGGGGCCGATCCGATCTGCGGCGTGCTCGCGGGCGGCACATCGGCCGGAGAACCGGCGGGTGTAGCGGAACGTCGCGAGAACAGCCGCGACTTGATTCCTGATCGAGAAACCGGCGCCACCGGTACGCCCGGCGCGGTGACGATGGCCGGCAGCTCGGCTATGGCCTGGTGGAACAGGCCGCTGAGCCACTCGTCGAGTGCTGCCGCGCGCTCGTCACGCGCGGCAGCACCGATCTCGACGTTGTCGGGCATTTAGAGCGCTTCGATGCCGCGCTCGCCGGTACGGACCCGGACCACGTCCTCGACGGCCGTGACCCAGACCTTGCCGTCGCCGATCTTCCCGGTTCGGGCGGACTCGACGATGGCGTCGACCACCTTCTCGACGTCGACCTCGTCGGTCAGCACCTCGACGCGAATCTTCGGTACGAACTCGACCTTGTATTCGGCGCCCCGGTACACCTCGGTGTGACCCTTCTGCCGGCCGTAGCCCTGCACCTCGCTCACGGTCAGCCCAGCGACGCCCATTGCGTGCAACGCTTCCTTGACCGCGTCGAGCTGGTACGGCTTAATGACCGCGGTGACCAGCTTCATGCTCAGACCCTCCATGTCCTGAGACTTCCAGCCAACGCTTACGGGGCAACTTTTTCGGGTTCGACTTCCTCGGCCGACGATCCCGGCGATTCCGAGGCCGACGATCCTGGTGCCGCCACGGCCGCACCGACACCAGCCATGGCGAACGCGCCTCCACCGGTGCCCGGCAGGAGCTCGTATGCGCTCTCCGCGTGCTCGGCGATGTCGATGCCGCTCGACCTCGACCTCGGTCGAGGTCCGCAAGCCCATGGTCTTCTCGATGATGAAACCGAGCAGCAGGGCGATACCGAACGACCAGACGGTGACCAGGCCGCTGCCCAGCGCCTGGCGACCCGAGCTGGCCCCAGCCGCCGCCGTAGAACAGCCCCTTGGCGCCGGCGCTGTTGAACGCGGTGGTGCCGATCAGGCCGATGGACAGCGAGCCCACCCATCCACCGACGAAGTGGACACCGAAGACGTCCAGGGAGTCGTCGACGCTCGAGCCTGTACTTCAGGCTGACCGCGAGCGCGCAGATGGCACCGGCGACCAGGCCGAGCCCGACCGCGCCCAGCGGGGAGATGAAGGCACAGGAGGGAGTGATGGCGACCAGACCGGCGACGGCGCCGGACGAGGCACCGACCATGGTCGGCTTACCGTTGCGGATCCACTCGACGATGATCCAGCCGAGCAGCGCGGCCGCGGTGGCGATCCTGGGTGTTGACGAACGCGACCGCGGTGACGCCGTCGGCGGTCAGCTCGGAGCCGGCGTTGAAGCCGAACCAGCCGAACCACAGCAGGCCGGCACCGAGCGCGACCATCGGGACGTTGTGCGGCTTGAAGCTCTCCCTCGGCCAGCCGACCCGGCTTGCCCAGGACGATCGCCAGGGCCAGCGCCGCCGAGCCGGCGTTGATGTGCACCGCGGTACCACCGGCGAAGTCCAGCGCCTTAAGGTGCGCGCCGATCCAGCCGCCACCCCAGATCCAGTGCGCCACCGGAACAGTAGACCAGGGTGAACCAGCCGGCCGCGAACACCAGCCAGCCGGCGAACTTGGCCCGGTCGGAGATGGAGCCGCTGATCAGCGCGACGGTGATGATGGCGAACATCATCTGGAATGCCAGCACCACGTACGTCGGGATGCCGGTGGAGCCCCACAGCTCGGACACGAAGTTCTTCGTGCCGAGGTACTGGAAGCCACCGATGACCTGGTTCCAGCCATCACTGCCGTTTGTACCGAACGAGAAACTGAAGCCGTAGATGATCCACAAAATCGAGATGAGCCCCATGGCACGAGAAGCTCATCATCATCATGTTCAGAACGCTCTTGGACCGGTTCAGGCCGCCGTAGAACAGCGCCAGGCCCGGGGTCATCAGCAACACCAGCGCGGTCGACACCAGCAACCAGGAGGTGTTGCCGGTATCGATCGTCGGCGCATCAGCAAGCACATTTAGCATGCTGCCTCCTTGGGGTTAGAGTCCCTCACAGTCGGCGGGTGACGAGGAGCCGACAATGCGTCATCGCCGGCCGCAGCAGCAGCGTCGCCCTACGCCGGATGCGGCAGACTGTGACGGCACTCTGTTTCGCGCAACGTGCCTGCGCGATTTCGGTTCCATGACCGACTGTTTCCGGCGTGTAACGATCCGCTCGGACTCCGACCGCATACCGCCATCAATCGCACAGGGAACCCGCAATTACCGCGGTCTAGCGCAGCGCCACCTCCAGGATTTGCCGCTCCATGTCGATGATCTGCAGGTCCCGCTCCGGCCTGCGCAAATGGCCCTTGCGGACGATCTGCACGAACGCCGGGTCACCAGCTGGCCGCCATCCGGCGGATGCCCTCGACGTGATCGACGATCCGCTTGCGGATGGTCGCCACCAAGCGGTAGCGGTCCGCCGGGGTCAGCCCGTACGAGTCGGCGAAAAGGCGCAACCGCCGTGCGCCGATCCGACCCGGCCCCAGCCGAGCGTGTCGGCGTCCCGGTCGGCGAAGATCGGCACCCAGGTCCAGGCCGCGTACGCCACGTCGTAGATCCGCGCGACCCGGGCGAGGCCAGGTCGAAGTCGATGAGGGCGAGAGTGCCGTCCGGCCGCCAGATCATGTTGTGCGGCGCGGCGTCATGGTGGCAGATCACCTCGGAGTCCGGCGGCGGCGGCCCGAATGCCCGCCACACCGAGCCCGGCGGCGGGACGAAGCCGTACTGCGCGTCGTGGAACATCCGCAGCGTGGTAGCGACCGCGGCCAGCGCCGCGTCGGTCACCCATTGCGGACCGAGCGGGTACGAGCCGCAGTCGCCCTCGATAAACGACAGCACCTCGCGACCCTGCTCATCGATGCCGAAGGCGCGCGGCGAACCGCCGAACCCGACGTACTCCAAGTGGCGCAGCAGGCTGTGCACGGCCGGAGTCCACGGGCCGGCGTTGCGGCGCACGGTATCGCCGACACGCACGACCGTACTCGTGCTCCCGCCGCAGCAGCGGGATCTCGGGAAGGTTCACCGGCACGCTCTACTCGCCGCCCACCCGGGCGTGGATCTCGGCCGTCACCGGTCATCACCGCCGAGCAGCGCGTCGACGAACTGTTTCGGATCGAACGGCGCCAGATCGTCCGAGCCCTCCCCAAGGCCGACCAGCTTCACCGGGATTCCAAGCTTGCGTTGCACCGCGATCACGATGCCACCTTTCGCGGTGCCGTCAAGTTTCGTCAGCGACCACGCCCGTCACGTCACAAACCTCGGTGAACACCCGAGCCTGCTCAAGACCGTTCTGGCCGGTCGTGGCGTCCAGGATGAGCAAGGTCTCGTCGACCGTACCGTGCTTCTCCACCACCCGCTTGACCTTGCCGAGCTCATCCATCAGGCCGATCTTGTTCTGGAGCCGGCCGGCGGTGTCGATCAGCACCGAGTCGACCTCGGCCTCCTTGCCGCGGCGAACCGTGTCGAATGCCACCGCCGCCGGGTCTCCGCCTTCGGGCCCGCGGACCACCTCGGCACCGACCCGGCTGGCCCAGGTGGCCAGCTGATCGGCGGCGGCCGCACGGAACGTGTCGGCGGCGCCCAGCATCACGGTATGACCGTCCGCGATCAGAACGCGGGCGATCTTGCCGCATGTGGTGGTCTTGCCGGCACCGTTCACCCCCACCACCAGCACGACCGCCGGGTCGGCGCCGTGCGGGGTGGCGTGCAGTGACCGGTCCATCGCCGGATCGAGGGTGGAGATTAGTTCCTCGGCCAGCAGGCCGCGCAGATCGGTGGCGGACTTGGTACCGAGCACGCGGGTCCGCTCCCGCAGCCGCTCAGTGATCTCTCGCGTCGCCTCCAGCCCCACGTCTGCGCTGATCAGCGTGTCTTCCAGTTCCTCCCACGCGTCCTCGTCGAGGTGGTCACGCGAGATCAGGGCGAGCAGGCCCTTGCCGAACGCGTTCTGCGATCGGGACAGCCGGCCACGCAGCCGCACCAGTCGTCCCGCGGTCGGTTCCGGGGTCTCAAGCGGTGGTGCCGCCGGGGCCGGCGGCTCGACGGTGGGTTTCTCGATGGTGGGCTTTTCGGCCGGCGGAGCCGGCGGCGGCTTCTTGACCGGCGGCGCGGTCGGGCCGGGCGGCGCGGTCGGGCCGGGCCGGGCCGACGGCACCTTTGGTGGAGCACCCGGCTTGGCGGGCTTGGTTGGCGACGGCTTGGTTGGCGACGGCTTGGTTGGCGACGGCTTGGTCGGCGACGGTGCCTTCGCCTGTGGCGGGCGATCCTCGACGGCGGTGCCGGCCGGCCCGCCCGAGGTGGTGTCCGGAGTTGGGTGTTCCGCCTCGGACGACCGCCGCCGCATCCGTGGGACGACGAAGGCACCACCCCCGATGAGGGCGATGACAACGACGATGATCGGAACGTATTCGTGCCAACTCATGGCCGCCATCCTGGCAGATGTGGCGGGACGGGGTGTGCTCCACGTCCGTTCCCGGCGCTCATTGCCTGTTAACGTCACGTCGCATGTCACATCTCGCGCACGAGTCACACGATCCGGTCACGCGGCCGGATCGCGTGGCTGTGGTCACCGGAGTCGGTCGCGACAACAACATCGGTGCCGAGATCACCCGCCGGCTCGCGGCCGACGGCTACCGGGTGTACGCCACCGGATTGCCCGCCTACGACGCATCCGTCGGGGTACCCGGCCCGTCGCCGGAGAAGCTGGCCGGCGATCGGGTGACGTGGGCCACGGCCGATCTCGCCGACCCGGCCGCCCCGGGTGCGCTGATAGCCGGTGCGCGCTCCGCGTTCGGCCGGGTGGACGCCCTGGTCGCCTGCCACACGTACTCGACCAAGACGGCGCTCGGCAAACTCGACGCCACCGAAATCGACCGGCACTTGATCGTCAACGTACGCGCGACGATGCTGCTGGTCGAGGCGTTCTCGGTGGCCGCTACGCCGGGCGCTCGCGTCGTGCTGTTCTCCAGCGGCCAGCGGCTGGGACCGATGCCGGCCGAACTTGCCTACGCCGCCTCCAAGGCGGCCGTCGAGTACCTGGTCCGGGACCTGTCGTTCGTGCTCGCTCCACGTGGCTTCACGGTCAACGGCATCAATCCCGGTCCGAATGACACCGGCTGGGCGCCGCGCGCCGACGTCGAATGGCTGAACCGGAAGTTCCCGCAGGGACGCTGGGGGCTGCCCGGTGACGTCGCACCCGTGGTGTCGTTCCTGTGCTCGCCGCAGGCAAACTGGGTTACCGGGCAGATCATCGACGTCGAGGGCGGGTTCAACCGGTACGCGTGAGCGACCCACGCCGGCGATAGATTTGTCCGGCCGTGCCAGCTTTCAACCGGTACAGTCGACGCACAGCCAGCGGTGTGCGGCCATTGGGCAAGGTTCACTAGAGTCGAAGCCATGAAGCTTCTGGTCACCGGTGGCGCCGGATACATCGGCAGTGTCGTGTCCCATCAACTGGTCAAGGCGGGCCACGAGGTGGTAATCCTCGATGACCTGTCGACCGGGTTCGACGACAACATCCCTGACGGCGCCAGCTTTCACAAAGGTGACATCCACGACGTGGCGGACATCCTGACACCGCGAGCGGGTTTCGAAGGCGTGCTGCACTTCGCCGGGAAGATCGAGGTGGCCGAGTCGGTCAAGCGGCCGGACCTCTACTGGCACACCAATGTGAGCGGCACGCTCGCGGTGCTGAAGGCGGTCCGTACCGCCCAGGTGCCTCGGATGATCTTCTCGTCGACCGGTTCGGTGTACCAGGCAACCGACGACGGCCTCCTCAATGAGGACGCGCCGGTGGCGCCGACCAATCCGTACACGGTGACCAAGATGGCCACGGACCTGATGCTGGCCGCGGAGGCCAATGCCTTTGGTCTCGGCGCGGTCAGCCTGCGCTACTTCAACGCGGCGGGCGCGGTCGGGCGGCTGGGAGAACGGCACACGCCGGAGAGCCACCTCATCCCGATCGTGCTGCGCGTCGCCGCGGGCCAGCAGGATGCGCTGAAGCTGTACGGCGACGACTACCCGACCGAGGACGGCACCTGCATCCGGGACTACATCCACATCGCCGATCTGGCCCGCGCGCACCTGCTGGCGCTGGAGTGGATCCCGCCGGGCCGGCACGAAGTGTTCAACCTCGGAAACGGCAACGGCTACACGAACAAGCGGGTCATCGAGACGGTACGTGAGGTGAGCGGCCGGCCGGTCCCGGTCGAGGTGGCGCCGCGCCGGCCGGGCGACTTCATGCGCAGCGTGGCGAGCAGCGACAAGGCCCGCCGGGTGCTGGGCTGGGTTCCGGAGCGACCGGACCTCCGCGACATCGTGGCCGACGCCTGGCAGTTCCACCTGGACGCGTTCGGCACCGCGTAAATCCACCTGGACGCGTTCGGCACCGCGTAAATCCACCTGGACGCGTTCGGCACCGCGTAAATCCACATGGACGCGTTCGGCACCGCGTAAATCCACATGGACGCGTTCGGCGCCGCCGGTCAGCGCGGCCCGGCGACTCGATCGGCCGGCTGCGCGGCCCTCGGCGCCCGGGTGACGGTGCCGAGGCGGCGTTCGATCGCCTCGGCGAGCCGGTCGGCCGCGGCGTTGTTCGGGTCGATCGGACCGGAGTACGTCGGCGAGCGCAGCCCGAAAACGTAACCGACATCGGCAAGGTTGGTCAGCGCCGGGCAGCTCACCCGGCCGCCGCCGGTCAGCGCGATCCCGATCCGCCGGTGCTGCTTGTCATCCCACGCCGGTGAGAATCCAGCGATCTCGGACCAGGCCAGGCGCCTGGTCCGCAACCAGTTGCGGACCGTCAGCCCCTCGTCGTCGACCACCACACCGGAGCGGATGATGCGGACGGCGAACCCGGCGAGCGCGGCTCCGGCGACCGCCAGCCCGGCGTACCCGCCCGGGTCCGGCCTGGTGATCACGCTGGCGCATAGCAGACCGAAGATCACGGCGAGCATGACACAGCCGGCGATCGCCCGCGACCAGTTCCGGATGTGGGTCACCTTCACGCCTCCCGCTTGGCATCCGGGTCCAGGAACGGCCCGGGATGTCGGTCACCCTACCTCGCCGCGCCCCGTCGCGCCCCTGGCCGTCCGGATGGCCGCCCAGGTCCAGGCGCGGGCGTCAAGCGCGCCGTGCCACCGCGATCAGGTGCGGTGTGGCCGCGAGCACCGCCGGGTCATCTTCGAAACGGCGCATGACGTCAAGCGTCCAGGCGGCAACGCCCTCGTCGTCGATTAGCTCCGTCAACCGCCCGCGAGCGAACCCGGCCGCCATCTCCACCGGCACGATCCGGCACAGCTCCAGACCAGCGTCGGCGACCTCGGCCGGGATCTCGCCTGGATGCTGGAAGTACGCGGTGGTGAACCAGTTCGGGTGGGCATCCGGATTGAGGTGCCGCCCGGTCGCCAGGTCGATGTCGACGGTGGCCCGGAAAGCCGGATCCTCCGCGGATCCGCTGCCGAGACAGTCCAGGAACGAGGCGTACCGGCTGATCGTGGCGCCCAGCACCACGCCGCCCGGACGGACCACCCGGGCCGCCTCGGCCCAAGCACGAACCCGGTCGGGTCGATCATGCAGATGGTAGAGCGGACCGAAGATGAGCACGGCGTCGGCGCTGTCTGAAGTCACCGGAAGGTCCCGCGCATCGCCGATCGACGCCGTCACCCCGGCCAACGCCGCGGCGTCCGCGACGTGCTCCGGGACCGGATCGATCAGACGGACCTGGTATCCGGCCTCGGCCAGCGGCCCGGCGTAGACCCCGGTCGCGCCGCCGACGTCGACCACGGTCGCCGGTGCGGCCGGTAGCTCACGGACCATGATGTCCCAGGTACGCAGGAATTCCAGGCGGCCGGCGCCGGCCACAAGCCGGTCGCGCTCGCCCATCCGCCGGTAGTAGTCGCCGATCTCATTCGCGATCATGCCCAGATGCTGCCGCACCCGCCGCGGCGCATCAACGCAATTCCCGCCGCGCCGGAAGTGCCACGGCACTAGGGGCATACCGCGCTAAACGCACCGCGCTAAACGCACCGCGCTGCACCACCGTGTTGGTGCTTGTTCCTGAGCCCAGCCACGCAGTTCAGGAACAAGCGCCTACAGGCCGAACGCGGTCCTGACGTATCGGAGGTCTTCATGCCCGCTGTACCGGACCGCGGACAGACCGGCCGAGCGAGCACCGGCGACAAACCGTGGTGAGTCGTCCACAAAGAGGATCTCCGCCGCCGGCACGTCCAGCGCTTTGATCGCGGCGGCGTAGAACTCCGGGTGCGGTTTGGCGTAACCCACCACCGATCCGTTCACGATCGCGTCGAACGCCTCGGACAGACCGAAGTCGGCAAGATCATGTTCAAGCCGGTCGGTGGCGTTGGTGGCCAGTCCGACCGGGAACCCGGCGGCCCGTACCTGCGCGACGATGCCACGGACGACCGGATCGATGTCACCGTGGTACCCCTGCCATTCGCGGACCGCGTCCGGTGCGCCCAGCGACCGGGCCACCTCGGCCATCCACTCGGCGTGGGTGATCCGCCCGGTCACCGCGAGATGCAGATGGGCCACCCTCGACGCGGTTGTCCAGAGTGACCCCTCGGTGAGGTCGTACTTCGCCTCGATGGCGCGGTCCACCTCGGGGTCGAACAGGCGGAGCACGCCGTCCAAGTCGATGAGCAGGGCGCGCGGTTGCCGCCGCCGGCCGGCGAGCCGCCCCGGCCGGCCGGGTTGTGGTGCGGTCACGGCACCGGTACCTCGACCGAATCGGCATCACGTTCGAGCCGCTGGCTGATCACCTCGGTGACGCCGCCGCGCATGGTGACGCCGTACAGCGCGTCGGCGATCTCCATGGTCCGCTTCTGGTGGGTGATGATGATCAGCTGGCTCTTCTCCCGCAGCTGCGCCATCAGCGTGAGCAGCCGGCCCAGGTTGACGTCGTCCAGGGCCGCCTCGACCTCGTCCATGATGTAGAACGGGCTGGGCCGGGCGCGGAAGATCGCCACCAGCATCGCCACCGCGGTAAGCGACCGCTCGCCGCCGGACAGCAGCGACAGCCGCTTGATCTTCTTGCCCGGCGGCCGCGCCTCGACCTCGATGCCGGTGGTCAGCATGTCGTCCGGTTCGGTGAGCACCAGCCGGCCCTCGCCGCCCGGGGAAGAGCACCTTGAACACCTGCTCGAACTCGCGGGCGGTGTCGTGCGTAGGCGCTGGTGAACACCTCCAGGATGCGGTCATCCACGTCCTTGACCACGGTGAGCAGGTCACGACGGGTGGCCTTGAGGTCCTCCAGCTGCTCGGAGAGGAACTTGTAGCGCTCCTCCAGCGCCGCGAACTCCTCCAGCGCCAGCGGGTTGACCTTGCCGAGCAGCGTCAGTTCGCGCTCGGCCCGAGCGGCCCGCTTCTCCTGGATGGCCCGGTCGTACGGGCACCGGATCCGGCTCCGGCTCGGCCGCCGCTTCCGGCCGCCGCCAGCTCGACCGCGGTCGGCGGTACCGGCTGCCTGCGGCCCGTACTCGTCGAGCAGCGCGGCGACATCGAGTCCGAACTCCTCGGCCGCCTTGGCCTCCAGCGCCTCGATGCGCAACCGCTGCTCGGCCCGCGCCACCTCGTCGCGGTGCACGGCGCTGGTCAGGCGCTCCAGATCGGCGGCGAGCCGGGTGGCGCGCGCCGCGCACCTCGGCCAGCTCCGCCTCGCGGGCGGTGCGGGCGGCGGCGATCTCGTCGCGCTCCTCGGCCGCGGCCGCCAGCGTGACGGCGATCCGGGTGAGCGCCGTCGCGGCGCCGCGAGGCCACGATCCGGGCGATCTCGGCGCCGCGAGCCCGGGCGGCGCGGCGGGCCGAGGCCCGCTCCCGGGCGGCGCGCTCGGCGGCCGCCTGACGCTCCAGCGCCTCGGCCCGGCCCGGTCAGCGCGCCGACCCGCTCCTCGGCGGTGCGTACCGCGAGCCGTACCTCCATCTCGTTCTGCCGGGCACCGGGAACCAGCGCGGCCAGCGGTCGCGCTCGTCGCTGGACGGGTCCGCCTCGAGCGGGGTGTCCTCGGCCAGTCCGCAGCCGCTCTTCCAGATCGGTCAGCCGGGCCAGGCTCTCCTCGCGGGCCTGCTCGGCCTTGTGGCGGGCGGCCAGCAGCCGTTCCGCCTCGCCGCGCGCGGACTTGGCGGACGCGCCCAGCTCGGCCAGCCGGCGGTCGGCGGCGTTGCGGACACTGTCGGCCTCTGACGGCGCAGCGTCTCAGCGGCGGCGACCGCTTCCTTGCGGGCCGCTGCCTCGTCCCGCGCCCCGGCCAGCTGCGCCTTGCAGCGCGGTCACGCGCGCGTCGCCATCGGCCCGCTTGGCGCGGGCCTCGTCCACCGCCGCCTGCACCTCGATGTAGCTGGTCGGCTTGGCCGAGCCGCCGGCGGCGGCGTACGCGCCGACGCACGTCGCCGTCGGGCGTGACCGCGCGCAGGTCGGGATGCTGCCGGATCAAGCTCAGCGCGCCGTCCAGGTCGTCGACCAGGACCACGTCGTGCAGCGCGCGGACCAGCGCCGGACGCAGCGGCTCGCTGGTACGGACGACCTCCAGCGCCCAGATGCGCGCCGGCCGGCAACGGGCCGCCGATCCGATATCGCGCGCGCCCGGCGGAACCGACGAACAGCGTCGCACGCCCGGCGTCCGCCGACTTGAGCATGTCGCATCGCCGCGCGGACGTCGCTGATGCCGGAGACCGCTACGGCGTCGGCGAGCCCGCCGAGCGCGGCCGCGAGGGCGGCCTCGTGGCCGGCGTCGACGGTCGAGCAGCGCCGCGACGCTGCCGAGCAGGCCCGGCACCTCGTCGGCGGCGCCCAGCAGCGCGCCGGCGCCGTCCTTGCGGCGCAGGCCCGAGCGCCAGCGCCTCCTCGCGGGCCTTCCACTGGGCGGCGTCTCGTTCGGCGGCCCGTTCGGCGTCGGAGAGCTCCTTGACCGCGGGCACCGGCGGCGTCCGCGGCCGCGCATCGCATCGCGCAGGCGTACCGCCAGGTCGGAGTCGTCGTGTTCGAGATCATCGGACTCGGCGCGCGCGGCCTCCCAGGCCTCCTCGGCGATGTCGGCCCGCTCGCGCGCTTCCTCGAAAGCGGCGACGTGACGCTCGATCTCCTCCTCGGCCGCGTTCGCCCGGGTCCGGGCAGCGTCCACCTGGCCGGTCAGCTTGGCCAGCCCTTCACGCCGGTCGGCGATCGCTTTGACGGCGGTGACCAGTGCACGTTCCGCCTCGGCCAGCGTCCGTTCCAGATCCTGGCGTCGCGCCACCGCTTCGGCCAGGCGCTCCTCATCCGCCTCGAGCGCGTCGCGGAGCGCGGCCTCCTGCTCGCGGACCGTCTCGGCCTCGGCGGCGATCTCATCCGGGTCGCGGCCGGTGCGCTCGTCTTCGGTCGCGGCACTGAGGTGCCGCAGCCGTTCGGCGGCCAGCTGCTCGGTGGAGCGCAGACGCTCCTGGAGCGAGGAGAGCTCGTACCAGGTCTCCTGCGCGCGGGCCAGCAGCGGCTGGTCCGCCGCGTGCGCGGCCTCGAGCGCGGCGAGCCGGGCCTGCACCTCGGCCAGATCGTTTTCGACCTGCTCGCGGCGGTCCGCGCAGCGCGGTCTCGTCGGCGATGTCCTTGGCAAGCGTTTCCCGGAGGGTCGACAGGTCGTCGGCGAGCAGCCGCAGCCGGGCGTCACGCAGGTCCGCCTGGATACCGGCGGCGCGACGGGCCACCTCGGCCTGCTTGCCCGAGCGGTTTGAGCTGGCGGCGCAGCTCGGCGGTCAGGTCGGTGAGCCGGTTCAGGTTGGTCTGCATCGCGTCGAGCTTGCGCAGCGCCTTTTCCTTGCGCTTGCGGTGCTTGAGAACGCCCGCTGCCTCCTCGATGAAGGCCCGGCGATCCTCCGGCTTCGCATGCAGTACCGCGTCGAGCCGGCCCTGACCGACGATGACGTGCATCTCCCGGCCGATGCCGGAGTCGGAGAGCAGTTCCTGAATGTCGAGCAGGCGGCACGAGTCGCCATTGATCTCGTACTCGCTCTCGCCGGACCGGTACATCCGGCGGGTGATGGACACCTCGGTGTACTCGATCGGCAAGGCGCCGTCGGAGTTGTCGATGGTGAGTGTCACCTCGGCCCGCCCAAGCGGCGGCCGCCCGCTGGTGCCGGCGAAGATGACGTCTTCCATCTTGCCGCCGCGCAGCGCCTTGGCGCCCTGCTCTCCGAGCACCCAAGCGATGGCGTCCACAACGTTCGACTTGCCGGAGCCGTTGGGACCCACCACGCAGGTGATGCCCGGCTCCAGCTTCAGCGTCGTAGACGACGCGAAGGACTTGAATCCCTTCACGGTCAGGCTCTTGAGGTGCACGCTTCTCCGGTTGTCTGGCTCATTCCGATGTTCCTCGGTCAGTTGTGGGGTCCAGCGTGGATCGAACCGGCGCCGGATCGAGCCGGCCCTGGCCCGAACCGGCAACGGATCAAACCGGCATGCGTGGTCCACCGCACTAAGCGGAGAAGTGGCACCCCCCACCGCGAAGGGTACCGTGGGCCGCCGGCTCGGGTCACCGCGCGATCGGCCCTACTCGCAGTCCGGCCACATGCGAGCACGGATACCCAGATACCACCAGAACTATCCATTGCGTCCAACCCGGCACCGGCCACGCCAGTGCCGCCGGCTGCACATGTCGCCGCCACATGCAACCCGTCACATACAATGCGCGCCGACCCGGGAAGGTGTCGGCGCGCTCATTTCTGGGCGGTGCGGATGATGCGTGAAAACTGACCGCCCCGGTACCGGTTATCCGGTACCGGAATGGCGCTTCGTCGTCTGCGGCTGTGCGCCTGGTCAGCGACGGTTAATCAGGTGAGCGCCGGCTCTGGCAGCCGGAACATCTCGTCGGCTTCGGCAACGGCGGCCGCAAGCCGATCGTTCTCAGCGCGCAGTCGGGTGATCTCGAACTCGAGACTCCGAACCTTGGCACGCAGCAGGGTGACCTCGTCGACGAGGCGCCGATCTGACGCGCTGCCTACGTGGCCGTAGAGGGCCTTCGCCATATCTTCTCCTTTGAATGCGCCGCCGGTTTAGCCAGCAACGCGCGCCCGTTAGTCGCGGCGCCCTCCGCTCGGGTGTGCACTGCCCGGGCCTTGCACACACACCAATGAGGCCGAGCATTGAGCGCAGACTACCGCCCATCCGTAGACGGACTGTTGGCCCACCCTTAGACGAGCATGGTCGGGCGCGACTGGCGACATCTCTATGGTCCGTCGGATCGGGCCACCAGTCAAGCCGAGCGGTGTCCGATGTGTCGGAAGTTGGCACACCGACGGTCACTGTGCGTGAATGCCGATCGATCCAGGCGGAGTGGCACCGCTGGACTAGCGGATCAATCACCAGCGCGCTCGGAAAAACCGTGATCACGACGCCGACGGTGGAGAGGTCGAACCGTTCGGGCAGGTCGATACACCCGATTGGGCGCCATGTAGGCGATTTAGCAAACAAAACCATCTAAAGCGCGATTCGCTGGAAGAAATGGCTCGTTGTTCCCTCGGGGGACGAGGGGGGCTCAATCCGTGCGTGTGGCGCTGATCAACGATGGAACGTATCCATACCGTGCCAGCGTCGGTGGGACCTGGACCCACCGGCTGGTACGCGGCCTGCCGGAGCACGCGTTCCACCTCGTGACGGTCACCGACCGGACACCCACCACCGCGGTGTTCTACCCACCGGCCAACACGCTCGGCATGACGTCGATCGTCCTGGGCGGCCCTGGCTTCGGCCCTACGAAGCGTAAGGCCGCACTCGCCCACCGGCGGGCCGCGACACACGCGGCGGTACTCCTCTGCCGGAGCATGCTGGAGGACACGGCGGAAAGCACGGCGATGTTCCGCTCCGCGCTGCGGCGGCTGGCCAGAACCGCGACCGAGAAGGCGCACCCACTACACGGCGTGCCGCTTGGCGCCGTGCTGTTCGACGCGTGGAACACGGCCGCCACGGCGCGCCCGGACACGCCGGCGCGCTTGCCGCGGGCGGCACTGCCACGACCCACGTCGGCCGACGCGGACCACGCGGCCGATCTGCTGGAACGCGCGCTCCGGCCGCTATCGGCGGCTTTGCCCCTGACCGAACTGAACCACGCCACCGACAGCGGTCTGGCCGCGCTGGTGGCGCTCGGAGGCAAGTGGCGCAGCCGGACGCCGTACGTGCTGACCGAGCACGAGACATACCTGGACGCGCCGCTGCTGGCGTATGCCAGGCACAACCCAGGCGTACGCGCCGTGCTGCTTCGCTTCTTCCGGGCCCTGGCTCGCCTGGCCTACCAGGAAGCCGGGGTGGTGGCGGCGACCACGGAGCGATGGCGTTCCTGGGCACTCGACCACGGCGCCGACCGCGAGCGGCTGTCCCTGGTGCCGTACGGCGTGGACCCGTACAGCTGCGCGATCATTCGCGGTGAACCCATCGACGACACCATCACGTGGCTCGGGCCGGAGCCTGACCTGCGCACGATGGTGCACGCGCTGCCCGGGATCCGGGCCGCGGTGCCCGACGTACATCTCCTGGTGGCCGGACCGGCCGCCAACATCGATGATCGCGACCAGGCCGGCTCCATCGGATTCCTGGGTCCGGTCAATCACCGGCGCTCGGCCTACGCGACCGGCAAGATCGTGGTGCTGTCCGGCGCCGACGCCGCCATGCCGTACGCCCTCATCGAAGCCATGATGTGCGGCCGCCCCACGATCGTGACCGGCGATGGTGATCTGGCCCGCGCGATCGGCATGGGCGCCCTGGTCATCCCGCCGGACGACGCCCCGGCGCTCACCGCCGCCTGCGTGAAGTTGCTGACCGATCGGGACCGGCGGCGCCAGCTGTCAATCGCCGCCGGCCAGCGGGCCCGGAGCCTGTTCGCGCTGCGATCCATGCTGGACCGGTTCCGCGACATCTATGAGCGCGCCGGCCACGACGCGCCGGCGGCGACCGAGTCGCTGACGACCCTCCCGCCGGTCCCCGCGGTCCGGAAGCTGCCGCCGAGGCAGGGCGCCGGGCCCGGGGCGACAGCGGTACCGCCGGCGATCGCCCGCGCCCCGGTGACCGGCGCGCCCGTTACCTTCACCACGGTCGTCGCGTCCCCGGCCGATCCGGCTCCGGCCGGCACCCGGCGCGCCCCGATCATCGGTGTGCCGGCCACCATCGGCAGCGATGGCGCCCATGACTACTGGGCCGTACCGGAGCCGGCAGCAGACCCGGCGGTGGCCGGCCGCGAGCCGTGATCCGGCGGCCGCTGCTCGCCGCGCTGGTACTGGCATTGCTCGGACCACTGACGGTGGGGTGCGAAGCCACCAAGCCGCTGCCATCGCCGGAAGCCGCACTGGCCTCGGCGGGTGACCCGCACTGGCAGCCCCGGCCGGGCCTGCGCTGGCAGATCCAGTTGACCGGCGGATTCGTCGACACAGTGATCGCGAACGTCTACGACCTCGATCCCTACCGCACGAGCGCGGATCTCATCACCGACCTGCGTGCCCGGGGCCGCGACACGATGTGCCACCTGGACGTCGGCGCGTCGGATCCGGGCCTGCCGGACGCACACCGGGTTCCGGCCGGAACGCTCGGCCCGGATGGCGGTGCCGGCCGCCGGTGGCTGGACATCCGCCAGTGGCAGGCCCTCGAGCCGGTGCTGGCCGCGCGCATGGACCTGTGCCGGGCCAAGGGGTTCGACGCCGTCGACGCCGACCCGGCCTCCGGCTTTCCCGGGCTCACCACGGCTGACCGGATGCGCTTCGCCCGGCAGGTAGCGGCGCTCGCACACCGGATCGGGCTGCGGGTCGGGGTACGCTCCGGGCCCGCGCTCGCGGCGCGCATCGAGCCGTACGCGGACTTCGGCATCACCGAAGGCTGCTTCGCCACCGCAAGGTGCGCCGACTTCTCCGCGTTCATCGACGCGGGTAAGGCGGTTTTCGACGTCGAGACCAGCAGCGCCGACGTGTGCCCACTGGCACGCGCCTACGGGTACGCGGTGACCCGGTCGCCCGGCAGCATGAACGGTCGAACCCAGCCGTGCGGGTAAGGCGCGGCCGGCCGCTCGAACGGTTCGGCGGGCACCGAACATCCGCGACTCTAGGGTCGAGCGATGCGCCCCTCACCTTCGATTACGCCGGCGGTCGTCCCACAAGAGCACATCGCGATCTCGCCGAGCATCCTGTACGTCGGGACGCCGGTAGCTCTGCTGTCCACCGAGAACACCGACGGCTCGTTCAACCTGGCACCGATGTCATCGCTCTGGGCTCTCGGGCAGACCATCGTTCTCGGCCTGGGTACTGACGGGCAGACCGGCCGCAACCTTGCCGAGCGGCCAGACCTGGTTCTCAACTTCCCGGAGCCCGGGCAATGGGAGGCCGTCGAGCTCCTTGCGCCCCTCACCGGGCGTTCCCCGGTACCGCGGGCCAAGAGGGACCGGTCCCGATTTGAACCGGACAAGTTCGCGGCCGCGGGCCTCACGCCACAAGCCGCCGAACTGGTGCGGCCGCCCCGCGTCCGCCAATGCCCTCTGCAGTTCGAAGCGCGGGCGCAGGCCATCCGCACCGATGCCACGGACGACTTTCTGATCATCGAAGCCGTGGTACTGAGGGTCCACGCCCGTCGCGACCTCGTCGTGCCCGCTACCGACCACGTCGACCCCGACCGCTGGAGCCCTTTGATCTATAACTTCCGTCATTACCACGGTTTGGGGCCACGGATGGGTCATAGCTTCCGCTCCGAGACGGCCGGCCGGCTAAGCCGTCGAGGCTGCGGCCAGAGCAGCTGAGCATCCGCTGACCATCGAGGGAGTGCCGGCCTCCGAGTTGTGACGTGCGATATCGGCCTCGACCGCTACGATCCGCGCTAGCCGGCGGGCTGATTCTTGGCGGCGGACTGATCCTTGGCGGCGGTTTGACTCTTGGCGGCGGCTTTATTCACGGCCCGGCGCGGTGGCGCCGGGCGGGCGTACCGCGGCCGGGGCTGGCACCGGGGGCAGGAGAACGACGACCGGTTCATGAAGTGCTCGCGGCGGATCGACGTGCCGCACCGATCGCAGGGCTCCCCCTCCCGCCCATACGCGTGAAGTGATCGATCGAAGTAGCCGCTCTCACCGTTGACGTTGACGTATAGCGCGTCGAAGCTGGTGCCGCCCGCGTGCAGCGCTTCGTTGAGTACATCGCGGACATGGCCGAGCAGGAGCCGCGCGGCCGGCTTGGTCATGTCGTCGGTCCATCGGGCGCCGTGCAGCTTGGCTCTCCACAACGCCTCGTCGGCGTAGATGTTGCCGACGCCGGAGATCAGGCTCTGGTCCAGCAGAGCCCGCTTGATCTCGGTGTGCTTGCGGCGCAGGGCCGCGATGAACGCCTCGTCGTCGAATTCTGGATCGATCGGGTCGCGGGCGATGTGGGCGATCTCGCCGGGCAGTTGCGCGCCCCCGGGTGAGAGTGACAGACCGCCGAATGTCCGCTGGTCCACGAAGTGCAGCTCAGGGTCACCGTCGGCGAAGGTGATCCGGACCCGCAGGTGGGTCTCGTCCGGCGTGGCCTCCGGCCGGAACAGGAACTGCCCGGACATGCCGAGGTGAGCGACGACCGCGTCGCCGTCGTCAAGAGGCAGCCACAGGTACTTCCCGCGGCGCCGGGCACCGGCGAACTGACGGCCGCGCAGCGCGTCCTCGAAGTGACCGGCGCCCGGCGCGTACCGGCGGATACTGCGCGGATGCATCACCTGCACGTCGCTGATCTTGCGGCCCACCGCCCAGCCGACGAGACCACGGCGAACCGTTTCCACCTCGGGCAGTTCAGGCATCGTCGACCTCAGGGGGCTCAGGTATCGGGTGGCAAGACCTCATATCGCGTACGGCCAGACGGCGATCATATAGGCGCCATACCACAAACCGAACAACGCATATGCTCCCAGCCACAACGTCGCGGTACGAGGGCGGGCACGCCCGGCCGCGAGCGCCGCCGGGAACAGAATGAGGAGTACCGGGACCAGCAGTCGCGGCTTGGAGTGATAGTAGCCTGCCTGACCGATGGCGAGGACGAACGCGATCACCCCGTAGGTGGCAAGCGGCGGCCAGATCCGCCGGCGCAGCGCCACCACCAGGGCGACCGTGGCGGCGACCAGGATGAATACAACGCTGAATGCGACCCATCCATCGCCTCGGCGCAGCGTGGATATGACGAATGTCCACGTGGCCGCGCCGAAGTCGAAGGTCGATCCCCAGCCGGCGGTTTGGATCTTGAACCAGGCGGTGAGGTCGCCGACCCGCAGCCCGACCCAGGCCAGGTACGCCGGGACCGCTGCCAGCGCCAGAACGGCACCGGCGATGGCGCGTACCGCCTCGGCGCGTGAGTATGAACGCTGGCGGTACCGCTGATGCAGCAGCAGACCGGCGGCGACCGCGAGAGCCAGGGCGGCGGCGGCACCCGTCGGCCGGGTCAGCCCGGCGAGCGCGCCCAGCACCCCCGCGGTCAACCAGCGATGATCGAGGGCCGCGACGAACATTCCGGCGACCAGCGCGACGAACAGCGACTCGCTGTAGCCCATCGACAGCACGACCGACATCGGCTGCGCGCAGAACAGTGCTACCAGCGCGTACCCGATGGTGTCCTTGCCGAACAACCGCACCGCGAGGACGTAGAGCAGCACGGCGGCGACCGCGGCGGCGACCCATGACACCACCAGCGCGGCCGCGTCGTAGGACAAGCCGACCAGATGGACGAGACGGATGAGGCCCGGGTACAGCGGGAAGAACGCCAGCCCGTTCGCGGTCAGCTGACCGCTGGTGTCGTAGGAGAACGCGTGCGGGTAGCCCTCACTGGCGACCCGGATGTACCACCCCGAGTCCCAGCTCAGCAACCGGCTCTTCAGCGGCGAGCCGGACGGCTCCAGCCAGATGATCGCAAGTAGCTGGCCGATCCGGGTGACGGCGAAGATGAGCAGCGGTATGCCGAGCCACGCCCGCGGTCCCCGGCTCAGCTGGACGTCGCGCCCGGGTTCTGGTTCGCGCCGCCGGAGCGACCCGAGTCCGGCCCGCATAGTTCCTGCCATGCGGCCTCCGCTGCTCGCTGTTCGGCTTCCTTCTTGCTGCCACCGTCGACGCCGCCGTACATGTTGCCGCCGACGACCGCCCACGCCGTGAAGGTCTTGGCGTGATCCGGTCCGGAGTCCTCGATGCGATACTCCGGCACGCCGAGCCCCAGGTTCGCGGTGAGTTCCTGGAGGCTGGTCTTCCAGTCGAGGCCGGCACCCCGGCGGGCGGCGTCCTCCATGAGCGGCGTGAACAGCTTCTGGATGACCCGGGTCGACATGTCCAGGCCGTGTTGCAGGTAGATCGCTCCGAGCAGGGCTTCCAGCGTGTCCGCGAGGATGCTCGACTTGTCGCGCCCGCCGGTGGCCTCCTCGCCCTTGCCGAGCAGCAGGTGCGCTCCCAGCCCGCCAGGGCCGAGCAAGCGTGCCACCTGCGCCAGCGCGCGCATGTTGACCACGCTGGCCCGCAGTTTCGCCAGTTGCCCCTCCGGAAGGTCCGGGTGCTTGTGGTACAGCGCCGTGGTGACCACCACGCTCAGCACCGAGTCACCGAGAAACTCCAGGCGCTCGTTGGTCGGCACGTTGCCGTTCTCGTAGGAGTACGAGCGATGGGTCAGCGCCCGCTCCAGCAGCTCGGGCTCGATGCCCACGCCCATGGCAGCCTCCAGCAACGTGGCTGATGGGCGCGCCTTCATCCACTACCCCCTCCGTGACCGTGTTCGGTGCGGGCTCCGATGGCCGGCGCCGCGCAACCGGGCGTACACGCCAATAACCTCGCCCCGGCGGGCGAGGTTTCGGCTAAATGGGACCGCACGCGGATCCGCTGGCCAGGCGCACGCCCGGGACGTGTGCGATGTATGCACTCGACCGGGCGGGCAACGCCGCCAGCGGCGCCGCGGGCGATTCCACATGCGATTTGGGACCGCACGCGGATCCGCTGGCCAGGCGCACGCCCGGGACGTGTGCGATGTATGCACTCGACCGGGCGGGCAACGCCGCCAGCGGCGCCGCAGGCGATTCCAAATCAGACCTCGATGACTTGGCGGCCGTTGTAGGTCCCGCACACCGTGCAGGCCGCGTGCGGCAGCTTCGGCGACTTGCACTGCGGGCAGGCGACGGTCGCCACAGCCGTGGCCTTCCAGTTGGCCCGGCGCGAGCGGGTGTTGCTGCGCGACATCTTGCGCTTGGGGACAGCCACGACTCTTACTCCTCGTTTGTGGTCAGCTTGCTCGGTCCGGCGAGCTTGCTCGACAGGTCTAGCGTGCTCAAAGCGGCCCACCGCGGGTCGGTCCGCTCATGGCTGTGATCAGCCGGCAGATCGTCCCACGGGACCCCACAATCGGGGCACAGTCCTGGGCAGTCCTGGCGGCACACCGGGTTCACCGGCAGCGCAAGCACCACCGCGTCCCGGACTACCGGCTCCAGGTCGATCAGATCGTCCTGGATCCGGCCCACCTCGTCATCCTCAGTCGTCTCGTCGGTGGTGCTGTTCGCGTACGCGTACAGCTCGGCGACGTCGACAACGAGAGTGTCGTTGATCGGACGCAGGCACCGTCCGCACTCCCCGGCCAACGGCGCCGTCGCGGTTACCGGAAACGTATACGCCTTCGGACACCGACTGCATCGTCAGGTCGAGGGTGATCTCGGCGCCTTTCGGCACTCCGATCAGCTCCAGGCCGAGGTCGTTCGGCGCCGGCACCACCCGGTGAACGGCACGCATGGACCCGGGACCGCGGCAAGATCTCGGGTATCGAGAACCAGCGGGCCCCGGGGTCAAGGTGATTCGTCGGATGATGTGGCATCGTTTCGCTCCGGCCTGGAAGGGGCCGCAAAAAGGCTACCCGAGACGAACGTCGGTCGTCGAATCGCCCCACCCGCCCCGGCTCGGCCCTTCATGCTACAAGATCGCAGGTGACGGACCGCGGGCGCCGATGCCCATTGCCATGATCACGAAGCGCGAGCCACGTCATAGCGTTGCCGGCCCTTCACGATCATCGGTCGTGCCCTCAGCGGATCAGAACGGCACCGATCAGAACGGCAGCGGGCGATCGTCGACCTCGGTGGCGCTGAACGTGCCGATCTCCCGCAACGCGTGCATCTTGTCGCGGCCACGCTCGATCGAGGCCAGCGAGCGGGTAAGGAACTGCTCGAAGTTCGCCAGAGCGGTGTCGACATAGTCGTCCACCTCATCGCGCAGTCGCTGCGACTCGGACCGCGCGTCGGAGACAAGCCGGTTCGCCTCATGCTCGGCGGAGACGGTGATCTCGTTCAGCGAGACCAGCCGCGCGTGCTCGGCCTCACTCTCCCGGATGATCCGATCGGCCTCCCGCTTGCCCGCGTCGAGGATGTTGTCGCGCTCCTCCAGCAGGGCCGTGGCCCGGCGCATCTCCCCCGGAAGCTCGCTTCGCAACTGATCGAGGAGGCCGATGATCTCCGCCCGATCCAGGATGCAGTTGCGCGACATGGGCATCGAGCGGGCGCCTTCCACCATCGCAATGATCTCGTCGATACGGTCGAGCGGGTCCACCGTGCGTCTCCTGTCCTACCAGTCGCCTAACCCATCATGCGGGCCGCGGCCTATATTGCCGCCCGGGCACGCCGAGCGCATTTAAGTGAAGTGCCGCCGATTCATGGCCCGGCCACGATTCGGCCGGCGCCCCTCCGGTTGAGTCACCGCTGGGCCGACGACGGTTCACCCTGAATATCTTCCCTGGACCGCGAGCGTCGGATCTTGAGCCGTCGGGCGCGAAAAGTAGCTCCGAACGGCCCGTTTAATTCCGGCGGTCAGGGCAGCTATGCGCGGCCCGATCAGCGCCGAAGCTTGACGGTAAGCCGTTCGGCCACGATCGGCGGGACGTGCGGGGAAACATCGCCACCCCACTTCGCCACATCTTTGATCAGGCTCGAAGCCAGGAACGAATACAACGGATTGGTCGGCATGAACAGCGTCTCAAGGCCGGACAAGCCGTAGTTCATCTGAGCCATTTTCAGCTCGTAGTCGAAGTCGGTGACGGCACGCAGGCCCCTGACAACCACCGATATGTCCTCGGTCCGACAGAAGTCCACGAGCAGGCCCTGGAACGAGGCGATGCGTACGTTGGGCAGGTGCTCGGTCACGGCGGTCAGCATCTCGATGCGTTCGTCGGGCGAGAACAGCCCGCTCTTCGACTGATTGATCAGCACCGCGACGATCACCTCGTCGTACAGGCGGCTGGCGCGACCGAAGATGTCGAGGTGGCCATTGGTCACCGGATCGAACGACCCGGGGCACACGGCGCGACGCTGGCTGGTGTTCACGATCGGCGACCGTACCAAAGCACAGTCTCCCCATAGCGGCGAGAGCGCTCGCGCGGTGATGCCCCGCACCCAACCGGGCTCGGGGGATCGCTTGGATCGCTCGATCACCACCACGGCGTCCGGCACCAGCCAGCCGTACCCGACCAAATCGTCGAGCATCACGGTCAGTTCGGCCTCCCCGACACCGTACGGCGGATCGGCGAAGACCACGTCATAGGCACCACCGACCGGACCGCCGGCCAGCGTGGCCGATACCTTGCCGCCCGAGACCGTGACGGTCGCCGACGCGCCCAGCACGGCGACGTTCGCGCGGAGCACCCGGACCGCCTTCGGGTCGGACTCGACCAACAGCGCATGATCGGCACCCCGGGAGACCGCTTCCAGGCCGACGGCGCCGCTACCGGCGTACAGATCGAGGAACCGGCGCCCGTACAGCAGGTGGGCGGCGTCGAGGGAGCTGAACAGGGCTTCCCGCACTCGATCCGAGGTCGGGCGGGTATCCAGCCCGTCCGGCGTCGACAGCCGGCGCCCACCGTAGGTGCCCGCGATTATTCGGCTCATATCGGAATCGATGGTTGCACACGCCGCGCCGGGCGGAACCGGGTCCTACCCCGGTTTTCCCACACCGTGACGTCGGCCGCCCCTCGAGATCAGCCCTTCTCCAGGAATTCGGCCCGCTCTTCGTCCACCAGCGCCGCCACCGATGCCTTCAGAGCGACGTGGGTGTCCAGCTCCGGATCCTGGTCCAGCAGGCCGGCCGCGGCGGCCCGGGCGGCGGCGATCAGCCGCTCGTCGCGCTTGAGGGACAGCAACCGCAGGTGCTTGCGGCGCCCGGACTGGGCCGAACCGAGCACGTCACCCTCCCGGCGCTGCTCCAGGTCGATCTCGGCGAGCCGGAACCCGTCGGTCGTCGAGGCGACCGCGTCCAGCCGCTGGCGCGCGGGCGTGTCCGGCTCCGCCTCGGTGACCAGCAGGCACAAGCCGGGCGCCTGGCCCCGGCCGACCCGGCCGCGTAGCTGGTGTAGCTGCGAGACGCCGAACCGGTCGGCGTCGAGCACCATCATCACGGTGGCGTTCGGCACGTCCACACCGACTTCGATCACCGTGGTCGCCACCAGTACGTCCAGGTCGCCGGCGCGCGAACGACCGCATCGCGGCGTCCTTCTCATCGGCGGGCAACCGGCCGTGCAGGACACCGATCCGCAGCCCGTGCAGCGGGCCGTCGGCGAGCAGCGGCGCGATCTCCGTCACCGCCAGCGGGGCGCGGCGGGGCTCCTCGTCGATCTCCAGGTCCTCGCCGGGCTCCTCGGTGCGCGTCGGCCCCGATGCGCGGGCAAACGATGTACGCCTGATGCCCGCCCTCGACCTCTTCGCGGATCCGCTGCCACGCCCGCTCCAGGAACGCCGGCTTCTCCGCCGCCGGAACCACGTGTGAAGCGATGGGTGAGCGGCCGCGCGGCAGCTCGGACAGGGTTGACGTGTCGAGGTCGCCGAAGACGGTCATGGCGACGGTACGCGGGATCGGCGTGGCGGTCATCACCAGCACGTGCGGCGGCGTGTGTGCCTTGGCCACGCAGGGCATCGCGCTGCTCGACGCCGAACCGGTGCTGCTCGTCGACGACGATCAGGCCCAGGTCGTTGAAGTCGACACCCTCGTACAGGAGGGCATGGGTGCCGACCACGATGCCGGCGGCTCCGCTGGCGATGTCGGCCAGGGCGGACCGGCGGGCAGCCACCGTCAGCGAACCGGAGACGAACGCGAGCCGGGTGCCTTCCGGGTCGCCGTCCAGTTCGCCGCCGCGGCCGAGTGACCCCAGCAGGTCGGCAAGGCTGCGCAGGTGCTGGGCGGCGAGCACCTCGGTCGGTGCCAGCAGCGCGGCCTGCCCGCCCGAGTCGACCACCTGGAGCATGGCCCGCAGCGCGCACACCGTCTTGCCGGAACCGACCTCGCCCTGCAGCAGCCGGTGCATCGGGTGGGACCGGGCCAGGTCAGCGGCGATCTGCTCGCCTACCCGCTGCTGGCCGTCGGTCAGCTCGTACGGCAACCGCTCGTCGAATCGATCCAGCAGACCGGCCGGCTGCAGCGGGCGCGGCGCGGCCGGCTGCAACGCGGCCCGGTTGCGGCGCCGCACCAGGGTGAGCTGCACCGCGAACGCCTCGTCCCACTTGAGCCGCTTCTGCGCGGCCCGGAGCGAATCCAGGCTGTCCGGCCGGTGGATCTCCCGGAGGGCGTCGCGCAGCGAGATCAGATCGCGCTCGGCCCGGATTGTCGCTGGGAGCGGGTCACCGACCGATCCGAGATCCCGCAGTACCCGCGCCACCAGTTTGCCGATGTTCCAGCTGTTGAGATCCTTCGCGGCCGGGTAGATCGGGATGAGCGCGCCGGCGAACTCCTCGATCGCGTCCTCGGCCTCGTCGCGATCTCCGGCGCCGAGCATCTGAAACTGCGGGGTGCCGAGCTGGCGGGTACCCCGGAACTCGGTGACCTTGCCGGCGAACAGCCCCCAGCGGCCGACCGTCATGCCGCTGGCCGCGAACACCATCTTGCCGAAGAACGTGAGGGTGAGCCGGCCGCCGGTGCCGTCGGTGATGGTCACCAGCCGCATCCGCTCCGTACGCCGGCGGTCGCGCTTGGACGGAAAGGTCTTGTCGACCACGTTGACCACCTGGCCGAGCACCGTGACGTGCTCGCCGATCCGCAGTGTGCCGATGTCGGCGTGCTGACCCCGTTCGTCGTACCTGCGGGGGAAGTGGTACACCAGGTCGCGCACCGTCCGGAGGCCGAGCTGCTGGTCGAGCGCAGCGGCGTTCTTGGCGCCGAGCGCGGTCGCCAGGTCGGTATCCAAGCTGAGCGCGGTCACTCGACACCGACCAGCAACGGGTGGTGCGGCTGCCCGCCGTCGTAGACCTGCACCTCGACGAACGGCCACCGCTGGCTCAGGTGCTCGGTGAGGCTCTCGCCCAGCCGGTCCGGCGCTTCGGAACCGGTGATCAGAGTGACCAGCTCGCCGCCGGCGGCGAGCATCCGGTCGAGCAGCGACCGGCAGGTGTCGAGCAGGTCCCGGCCGATGAGGATGACCTCGCCCTCGACGAGCGCGAGCACATCGCCGGCGGCAGCATTGCCCGGCGACCGTCAGCGCGTCCCGGGTGGCGTGCGTGACCTCGGCGTACCGGCAGGCCCCCGCCGCCTCGGCCATCGCGATGACGTCGTCTTCGAATCGACGGCCGGAATCGCGGACGGCGAGGGCGGCCAGTGCCTGCACCGGCGACCTGGTGGGCACCACGGCGGCTCGCACGCCCTCGGCACGAGCCTCGGCGGCCGCGGCCGAGGCGGTGGCATGGGTGCCGGTGAGGTTCGGGCAGCACCACCACCCGCTGAACGCCGGTGTCCCGGATGGCCTCGAGGATCTCCGCCGTCGACGGGCTGGGCCCGGGTACGACCACGCGCCACCCTCGGCCTCGAACAGAGCGGCCAGGCCGTGACCGACGGCGACGACGACGGTGGCGCGGGGCGCGTGCGTGGCGGTGGTGCCGTCCGGCGGCGTGGTCGTGGCGATCACCGTCGGTTCGACCGCCCGGGCGGCCGCCACCTGGGTCTGGAAGTGGGTGACCGAGATCCGGTGCGGGCGGCCGGCCCGGACCGCCGCTTCCATCGCCGCGCCGACGTCGTTGACGTGCACGTGCACGTTCCAGGTCGGTTCGGTCGCCGATTCGCTGATCCGGCCGATGCCGACCACCACCAGCGAGTCGCCGAGCCGGCCCAGCGCGACCTTGAGCTGGCTCGACCGCGTCATCGTGCGCGTCGATCAGGAACTGCACCTCGAACGCATACTCCGAGGAACCGGTCTCGCGCACGATCGCCACCGGCGATGTCCGGTGCGGTCGGGACGGATACGTGACGGGCTCACCGGTGACCACCTCGACCAGAGCGTCGAGCAGCACCACGAGGCCCCGACCGCCGGCATCGACCACGCCGGCCCGGGCCAGCGCCGCAAGCTGCTCGGGCGTGCGCGCCAGGGCTTCGGCGGCACCGGCCGCGGCGGCGCGGGCCACGTCGGCCAGGCTGTCCGTGTCGATCGCGATGGCGGCGCGGGCCGCGCCCCGGGCGACGGTGAGCATGGTGCCTTCCACCGGAGCGGCCACCGCCCGATAGGCGGCGTCGGCGGCGGCGGTCAGCCCGGAGGCGAGCGCTCGGCCCTCGACGACCGTCACGATTCAGCGCCCCGGACAGGCCGCTCAGCAGTTCCGAGACGATGACGCCGGAGTTCCCTCGCGCACCGAGCAGCGCGCCACGGGCGAAGGAGCTCAGCGTGGTGGCCAGGTCGGCCGGTGGCGTCGAGTCCAGCCGCTCGCGCCGCGGAGGTGAGGGTGAGCACCAGGTTGGTGCCGGTGTCGCCGTCCGGCACCGGGAAGACATTAAGCTCGTCGATCTCGCGTTGATGCCGGCGCATCGCTGCCAGACCGGTCGCGCACCAGCGGCGCACCGCGTCGGCGTCGAGACTGTCCAGCACAGGTCGCAAGCCTACTGGTGGTAGGCGACACGTTGCGAGCGGTGCAGGCCAGGGCGTCGGTCGCGGCGGGCCGGCCGGGCGATTGGCCGCCGGCTCCGCTCATCGGGTACTCTGACCAGGTTGCCCGGACTTCGAGCCGTCGTGACATGGAGACCATGGAAGTACATGGAGACCATGGCATCGCGGCCGTTACGTTAAGACCTGTGACGTGAAGACCGTGGCATGAGGACATTTCAAGATCAACATTTCCGGAATCGCGGCACGTGAACGGCTGCGAGCTGATCAACCCCAGGAGATACCCGTGGCTGCCGTGTGCGACATCTGCAACAAGAAGCCTGGCTTCGGTCACAACGTGTCCCACTCGCACCGCCGGACCAACCGCCGCTGGAACCCGAACATCCAGACCGTGCGCACGCCGGCCGGTGGCGGCACGACCAAGCGCCTCAACGTCTGCACCTCGTGCATCAAGGCCGGCAAGGTCGTCCGGGGCTGATCACGCCTGCGGCCACCCGTTGTGGTGGCCGCGTCCAGGCATTGGCCGCGCCTACCCCAAGCGGATGGGCGCGGCTTTGTGGTGCGCCTCCGGTGACGATCGCGTACCGGTTACTTCATCACGAACTGACCGGTGCTCTCGTACGCGGCCAGATCGTCGAGGGTCTCGACCACGGACCGCGACCGCGGCTTGGGCAACGCTCCGATCTCGAAGAAGCCCGCGTCCAGCGTCTCGTCGGTCTGCCTGAGTACAGGGCCCTCCCAGAGGTCGACCCGGAACAGGTGCGCGAAAACCTGGTTGTGGTCGCCGTACATGTTGCGGCCGCTGTACTGCGGTCCGCTGTGGAACCCGAACGGGGTGACCTGGCTCGCGCGTATGCCGGTCTCCTCGAACAACTCGCGCATCGCGCAATTGGCGATCGATTCGCCCAGTTCCATGGCGCCGGCCGGCAACGCCCACATGGAGTTGTCCGACCGCTTGATGAGCAGGATCCGGCCGTCACCGTCCCGGACCACGCAGCGGGCGCCCACGAACAGCAATTGCCGGTCGCCGGCCAGAGCCCGCAACTGGCCGTGGTAGGAATCAGCCCAGTCGCCCGAGCTCACAGGTCCCGTCCGAATGACCGGACGCCGGGCGCGTCCTTGTAGAAGCCGAAGTCCGGGATGGGCAGGTAACCGGACTTGGTGTACAGCGCGATGGCCTCCGGCTGCTTCTCGCCGCACTCCAGGATCATCCGGGTACGACCGGCCACACGAGCGGCGTCCTCCACCGCCCGCAGCAGAATGCCGGCCAGCCCGGTGCCGCGAGCGGCCGGATCGACGTACATCCGCTTCAGCTCGGCGACGTCGGCCGACTCGTCATGGCTGCGCCAGCCCGCGCAGCCCACCGGCTGCCCGTCGCGGTACGCGACCAGGAAGCCCCCGTCTGGCGGATCGAATTCAATGTCTTGCACCGGGGTTTCGTCCCCGCCTCCCCCGTAACGCCGGCCCAGGTCGGCCAAGGCGGCCGCGACCAGGGCCCGGGACACCGGGGCTCCGAACCGGGTTGGTTTGATCTCGATGTCACTCACAGCAGGTCAGGCTAGCTGGTCAACGGAAATGATCCCAGCCCGAGGGACCGTCCTGGTAGGCCTTCCCGTCCACGGTCACGCCCGATCCGGCGGCCACCCGGCCGATCACGGTCCACTCGTCGGTCAGGTGCACGTCGGCCGGGAAAGTCGCCGCCAGCGCGTGGTCGTCACCGCCGGTCAGCACCCAGCCGTACGGATCGGTATCAAGCGCCGATGCCACGTCGGCGACCTCGGGGCCGACCGGGAGCCGGTCCCGCTCAACGTCCAGCGCCACCCCGCTGGCATCGGCGATGTGACCGAGATCCTGCAACAGCCCGTCGGACACGTCGATCATCGAGGTCGCTCCCATCCGGGCCGCGGCGGGACCAGCGTGGTACGGAACGACCGGGCGACGGTACGCGTCCGCGATCACCTCCGGCGACGGTAACCCGCGGGCCAGGACGGCCAGGCCGGCGGCGGCGTATCCGAGCCGGCCGGCGATCGCGAGCACGTTGCCGGGCCGCGCACCGGCCCGGCGGACCGGCCGGACACCGCGCAGGTCGCCGAGCGCGGTGACCGCGATGGTCAGCGTCGGGCTGGCCGAGATGTCGCCACCGACGACGCTGGCGCCGGCGATGGCGGCCTCGGCGCCGAGCCCGTCGGCCAGCCCCTCGGCCCAGGCCACCTCCATGTCACGCGGGGCGCACAGGGCGACCAGCAGGGCCGTTGGCGCGGCACCCATGGCGGCGATATCGGCCAGGTTCGCCGCCGCCGCCCGGTGGCCGATGTCGGTGGCCGACGCCCAGTCGGTGCGGAAGTGCCGGCCTTCGACCAGTACGTCGGTCGACGCCACCACCCGGCCGTCGGGAGCGGCCACCACGGCCGCGTCGTCGCCGGGGCCGAGCAGCACCGTCGGGCCGGTGCCGAGCCGGGCGGTGATCCGCTCGATCAGGCCGAACTCGCCGGTTTGGAAACGGTCACGGCATGGGCTCCCTAGGCGCCGCGAGGCGCCGGATCGTGGCGCGGTCGGCCGGCCCGGTGCCGGTCCCGTCGCCGGGGGTCAGATTGTCGAGGCAGGTCACGTCCAGCGCAACTGATGCCGCCGTCGGACTGATTCGCCTCATACGGTAGTTTTCGCACAGTCACAGTGTGATGCCTGGCGACCGGCGGTGCGCGGCACCCCGCGGGCATCCGATCGGCGAGCCTTGGGCGGGACCAGCTGGCAGGACGGAGACTCCTCGTGGTTCAGGCGTACATCCTCATCCAGACCGAAGTCGGCAAGGCCCGGGACGTAGCGACCGCGATCCAGGGAGCGCCCGGCGTGGTCCGGGTGGACGCGGTGACCGGCCCCTACGACGTGGTGGTCCTCACCGAGTCCAACACCGTCGACGAACTTGGCAAGATGATCGTGAGCCGGGTCCAGATGGTACCGGGCATCACCCGGACCCTTACCTGCTCGGTGGTGAATCTCTAGACGATGGCCGACTCCGAAGTCCGCCGCGCTGCCCGCTTGGCCGCGCTCGTCGCGGTACCTCTGGCGGTGATCGCGGGCCTGGTCGCGTACCTGGCCCTGCGTCCTGCAAGCAACACGACCGGCCCGGCTGCCAGCGGCAGCCCGAGCCCGGTGCCGACCACCCCGGTGGCGATGCCGGCACCGTCGCTGTCGGCCGCGGACGCCACCATCTGCCGGGCGTTCATCGCGGCGCTGCCGGTCCGGGTGCGCGATCTCGCCCAGCGGCAGGTGACGGCCGGCGCCGAGCAGAACGCCGCCTTCGGTGAGCCGCCGATCACCGTGGCGTGCGGCGCTACCGAACCGTCCGTCGCCGCCACCGATGAGGTGTTTACGCTCGATGGCACCTGCTGGTACGCCACACCGTGGACAGCAAGGGCACCGGCACGGTGTGGACCACGCTGGACCGGACGGTGCCGGTGGCGGTGACCATCCCGTCCAGCTACCAGCAGCCCGGCCAGTGGACCAACGAGTTCACCTCGGCGCTGAGTTCGTCGGTGCCGTCGAAGTCGTCGAAGTACTGCGGCTGATCGCCGGGGCGGCCGGCACCGGGTGCGCGGCACCGAGTGCGTGGCACCGGGTGCGTGATCAAGTGCGTTAACGTGTGCGGCTGACGTCGCCACAGCGCGTGCAGCGCTCAAGATCGTGCACTTGATCATGGAGACGGGGCCTCAGCGAACCATCTCGGCCCGCCGACACGCGCCGGCCTCCGGCCGGTCAGTGCAGGCCGGTCCCGCGCCGCATCGCGGTACGCATCAGCCGGGTCACCAGCTTCGGATACTCCAGACCGGTCGCCGCCCACATCCGCGGGAACATCGACGTCGAGGTGAAGCCCGGCATCGTGTTGATCTCATTGAGGTAGACGTCCGAAGTCCGGGCGTGACGAAGAAGTCGACCCGCGCCAGCCCGGCACAGTCGAGCGCGATGAAGGCACGGCGGGCGTACTCCCGGACCTTCGCGGTGACCGTCTCGGGCAGCCGGGCCGGGATCTCGTACACTCGACGAATCGTCGAGGTACTTGGCCTCGAAATCGTAGAAGTCGTGGCCGCGACGACCGAGATTTCGGCGAGCACGCTGGCCTCGGGCGCGCCGCCGTACTCGCCTTCCAGCACACCGCACTCGATTTCCCGGCCGACGATCCGCGGCCTCGATGATGACCTTCGGGTCGACCTCCCGCGCGGTGGCGACGGCGGCGTCCAGGTCGGCCCAGTCGGTGACCCTGGTGATGCCGAACGACGAGCCGCCGCGGGCCGGCTTCACGAACACCGGCAGGCCCAGCCGAGCCTGGTCGGCTCGACCGCAGCGACTGCCCGGCACGGAGCACCACGTACGGACCGACCGGTATGCCGTCGGCCACCGTCGAGTTTCTTGGTGAACTCCTTGTCCATGGCGGCGGCCGAGGCGAACACGTTGGCCCCGACGTACGGGATACCGGCCATCTCGAACAGCCCCTGGATGGTGCCGTCCTCGCCGTAGGCGCCATGCAGCGCCGGGAAGGCCACGTCCACGTCGCCCAGCGCCCGGACCCCGTCGGACGGATCTACCACCATCAGGCCGCGCGCGGTGGGGTCGCCGGGCAGCACCACGGCCGAGCCGGACCCGGCGGTGATCTCCGGCAGCGTACGCCGCATCGAGCGCAAGGCCGGTGCCGTCGGTGAGAACCCACTGGCCGGCTCGCGGGTGATGCCGATCGGGACCACCTCGAACTCGCCGGGTCGAGCGCGCCGATGATGCTGCCGGCGCTCACCGCGGAGATCGCGTGCTCGGTACTGCGGCCACCAAAGATGACGGCCACGCGAGTTCTGGGCGGTGTGGTCACAATACGCTCCTTTTGTGGGAGTCACTCACGCCTGTACCGGCTGAGGCTACTCTGCTGTACCTGCGCAAATCCGGTCAGCTGGAATCTAGCTTTAGGCGCTAGTCTTCATCAGCGTGACCGATGCCCCACTCTTGAACAGCCTCGCCGCCGCGGTGGCCGCAGCGCCGGACGACCTGCCATTGCGCCTGCACCTGGCCGAACTGCTGATCGGCGCCGGGCGGCGAACGGAGGCGGTTGCGCATCTCGCGGCGGTGCTGGTACGCCAGCCCGACGATCCGCATACCCAGGCGCTGATGGCCCAGGCGGTCGGTGGAACGCCCACCGCGCCACCGCCGGTGCCGGGCGGCGCGCCGGGCCAGGACGGGCCGCCCGCGGCCGGCACCCAACCGGGCAGCACCCAACAGGGCAGCACTCAACCGGGCAGCACCGGCCGGCGCTCCGGGGAACCACCGCCCGCCGGGGGCGCCACACCCCCGCCCGGCGGCCACGCCACACCCCCGCCCGCCGGTCCCCCGGCCCCGGCCGGAAAGCAGAGCGGCGGCGGCAAGAGTGGCCGCGGCGCCGGCGAAGGCGGGCCGGGCAACGGCGAAGGCGACGGCGACGGCGTCGACTGGACCGCGCTGGAGGCCGATCTCGCCGGTGTGATCCCGCCCCGGTTCAGCCCCGACAGCGAGGGAATGGAGCCGGTGCGCGGCGACGCCGACGGCATCGTGGAAGTGGAGGCATCCGGAATCCGGATCGGCGACGTTGGCGGCATGGACGACGTCAAGCGTCGCCTGGAGCTGGCCTTCTTCGGTCCGCTGCGCAATCCCGAAATGCGCAAGCTTTACGGCAAGAGTCTGCGCGGTGGCCTGCTCTTGTACGGTCCCCCGGGCTGCGGCAAGACGTTCCTCGCCCGAGCCGTGGCCGGTGAGATGGGCGCCAAGTTCATCACGGTGTCCATCGTCGACGTGCTGAATATGTGGATCGGCAACTCCGAGCGGAACCTGCACGAGATCTTCGAGGCGGCCCGCCGCAACGCGCCGTGCGTGGTGTTCCTCGATGAGCTCGACGCGCTTGGTCACAAGCGAAGCAACATGTCGTCGACGAGCATGCGGACCATCGGCAACCAGCTGCTCACCGAACTCGACGGCGTCGCTGGCGGCAACGACGGGGTCTTCGTGCTGGCCGCGACGAACGCGCCCTGGGACGTCGACGCGGCACTGCGGCGACCTGGCCGGTTCGATCGCATGTGCCTGGTCCTGCCACCGGACGGGCCGGCCCGCGCCGCGATCCTGGAGTACCACCTGCGTGACCGCCCGGTGGCCAACATCGATCTGAAGAAGCTGGTCGGCCTCACCGATGACTTCTCCGGCGCGGATCTGGCCCACCTCTGCGACACCGCTGCCGAGAACGCCCTGCACGACTCGATCCGGACCGGAGACGTCCGGATGATCGAGCAGAGGGACTTCGACGCGGCCCTGCGCGAAGTACGTCCGAGCACGAAACCGTGGATGGCAACGGCGCGCAACGTCGCGATGTTTGCCAACGAAGGTGGCGCGTACGACGACCTGGCCGTGTATCTCAAGCGCCGCAAGCTGACATGACCGCGCCGACCGAAGCGACCGCCGAAGTCCGGCGGGCCGAAGCGCTGATCGGGGTGGGCCGGTTCGACGACGCCATCGCCACGCTCGGCAAGGTGCTGGTCGCCGCGCCCGAGAACGTCAAAGCACACTGCCTGATGGCCCAGTGTTATGGCGCCCTGGATCAGCCCGGCCGGATGCTGAACGCCGCCGACCGCGCGATCGCCTGCGCTCCGCAGTCGGAGTGGGCGCACCGGCTTCGATCGACGGCGCTGCGCGGCCTCAACCAGCCGCGTGCCGCCCTGGACGCCGCTCGGCAGGCGATCGCCCTGGCCCCGCATGTCTGGGCCACCCACGTCACGCTGGTCGAGGTGTTGCTTCAGTCGGAGCAGCGTGAAGCACGACGGGATGCCTACGAAGCGGCCAAACGCGCCGTCGCCCTGGCACCTCACATCCCGGCCACCCACAACACCATAGGCCGGGTACTTCTCAGCATCGGCGAGCACCGGCTGGCGCAGCGGCACTTCGAGAAGGCCATCGCGCTGGACCCGACGAACTCGGCCGCGCACACCAATCTCGCGATCGCCGATCTGCGCAAGGGCCGGCTCGGCGCGGCCGCCGAACGGTTCAGCGAGGTGGTCGCGAACAACCCCAGCGTCGCCTCCTACGTCGGCAACGTGAAGGTGGCCGCCGACACCTGGCTGCAACGAGTCCTCGACATCGGATGGCTGCTCTGCAGCGTCGAACTGGCGCTGGCCGCGGGACTCGGCGCCGCCTTCCGGTACGGCGCGATCATCGCCGTCGGCGTGGTACCCATCGGGCTCGGTGCCGTGGCCTTGATGTACTTGAGGCTGCGCCGCCCGATGCGTGCCCTGATCAGACAGCGGCTACGGGACGGCCGCGTCATCCAGCGTGTCGTCCTTCTCGCCGCCATCCTGACGCTGCTCAGCTTCGCCGTCGTCAGTGCCGGGATGAGCTCGGACCACCCGGCGCCGCTGATCGGCTCGATGCTGATCTGGTGGCTGATCGCATTCATCGTCCGGTTTCATGCCGGGATCAACGTGCGCCTGCGCTGGGTGGCACGGCGCCGCCGGTACTCCCGATTCGTCCTCGGCGCCGACCGCAAGCTGCTGGCCAGTGGTGACATCGCGTCCAGCCGCCTCGCCGGTCCAGTTCCGGCGCAACGCCAGAGCGGCGACTGATCGCGTGGCCGCGCCACGCCGGAACGCGACCAGCGAGGTAGGTCGGCGGTCACCAGATCGGCAAGCGGGCCACTAGGCTGTGCCGCGTGCGGGACCGGTGTGGGACCGGTGCGGGGCCGTGCGGCGGGCAAAGGATTGAACGATTCGCGCAAGCACAAGCGGCCGGGCCGGAGGTTTCTGAGTGAGTGGGAACCTGGCCGCGGCACAGGCGCTCATCGATGCGGGCCGGCTCGGCGAGGCGCGCGAGAAGCTCGCCGCCGAGTTCCGCGACGACCCGGAATCCTGGCTCGGGTACGGCCTGCTGGCGGTCATCGCCCTGCGCGAAGGGGATCTGGACCGGGCGGCCGAGCGGGCAGAGCGCAGCGCGCGCCTGGCGCCCGGCGAGGCGCTGCCAATACGACTGCGCGCGATAGCCGCCGCCGAGGCCGGCCGGTACACCCGAGCGATCGAATTCGCCCGGCGGGCGGTACGCCTAGCCCCGGACGACTGGGCGGTTCACGCGACGCTGGCCAACTGCTTGCGGAAGCTGGACGCGAAGGCGGCCCGCATCGAGGCGCACCAAGCGGCGGTCCGCGCCTGCGAGCTAGGCCCGCACCAGGCCGACGCGCATACGATCCTCGGTCATGTACGCAGCGATATGAGCGACATCAGGGGTGCCAACCGCGCCTACCGCCGTGCCCTCGAACTTGATCCGGACCACACGGTGGCCACTTACGGCCTCGGACTCAACGAGGTGAACTCGGGGCGGCTCAAGGCGGGAGCGAGCAAGATCCGCGGCGCTGCCGTGGCCACGCCGGGGCATCCGAACCTGCGGATCGACGTGCAGGGCACGGCACGCATCTGGCTCTGGCGCTCGGTTGACTGGATGACGCTTGCCCTGCTGGCCCAAGTGGCGACGGCCGTCATGGTGGGCAGTACCGGACCACGGCTCGCGGTGAGCCTGCTCATCACGGCGGTCGTCGGCACCGCCGTGATCCGGTCGTACGCCCGGCTGGACCCGCTGATACGCCGGCTGGTCCGGCGGTTTGCGTACGGCGGCGGGTCTGCCCAGCGCCGCCAGATCCAGGCCAAGGTCCTGCTGTTGGTTGGCTTCGTCGACATGGCCACCCTGGCCACGCCGTGGGACTTCGTGCCGCTGGACGTGTGCGGACTCGTCGTCGCGACAATCACGCTGGGACGCTGGCGTAGTCGTGCGTACCTGCGGCTCCGCCGGCTCTGGCGGCACCGGTCTCATCAGGCCGCGCTGGCGAAACACATCCGCCTTAGCTCTCGCGACAGCGCCTAGGCGCTAGGGTCGCGGCTATGGATCCGTACCACGACGTGCTGGCCGCCGGCCGGCCGAAACGACGCGAGTACCCGACCGTGGACGCCGAGCACGACCTGGTGGTCGAGGACGCCGAGTCGGGATTCTGCGGAGCCGTGGTCGGATTCGACAACGGCATGGTGGTGCTGGAGGACCGCTTCGGTAAGCGGCGCCTGTTCCCGCTGGCGGTCGGTGCGTTCCTGCTGGACGGCCGACCGGTCACGCTGCGCCGACCGGCCGCCACGGCGGCACCGGTGCGTACCCTCACCGCCAGCGGGTCGATCGCGGTCGGCCCGCGCCGGGCCCGGGTGGCGGCGGCGTCGCGGATCTGGGTCGAGGGCGTCCACGACGCCGCTCTGGTCGAGCGGGTCTGGGGCGACGATCTGCGCGTCGAGGGTGTGGTGGTCGAGCCATTGTCCGGTGTTGACCACCTTGCCGACGCGGTGGCCGAATTCGGTCCCGGCCCGGGGCGGCGCCTCGGCGTGCTGGTCGACCATCTCGTGGCCGGCTCGAAGGAAAGCCGGATCGCGGCGGCGGTCAGTAGCGATTTCGTGATGGTGACCGGCCACCCGTACGTGGACATCTGGCAGGCCGTCAGACCGCAAGTGATCGGCGTGCCGGCCTGGCCATCGGTCCCGAAGGGCCAGCCGTGGAAGGAAGGCATCTGCGCGGGGCTGGGCGTCGCCGAGCCGGCCGAGTTGTGGCGGCTGATCCTCTCCCGGGTCAACAGCTACCGGGATCTGGAGACGCCGCTGATCGGCGCGGTCGAGCGCCTGATCGATCACGTCACCACCGCCGGCTGACCGGGACGCGGCCGAGTTCCCGGACCTGATCAGGTCGCCGCCGCGTCGAGCGCGGCCAGGACGTCGGCCACCACATCCTCGGTGTCCTCGATGCCGCAGGAGAAGCGCACCAGGCCCTCGTCGACCGGGTCGCCGAACTGCGCCCGGCGGTCGGCGCTGGTGTGCGTGCCGCCGAACGACGTGGCCCGGGCCACCAGCGTGGTGGCGTCCAGGAACGCGGCCACCCGCGCGGCCGACTCCAGGGTGAACGTGACGATTCCGGGAACCCGGCGCATCTGACCAGCCGCGACGGTGAACGCCGGGTCGCCGGGTCGGCCGGGGAACCGTACCGAGGACACGTCCGGCCGCGCCACCAGCGCGGTGGCGAGTGCCAGTCCGGTGGCCGACTGGCGGGCCAGCCGCAGATCCAGGGTGGCCAGCGACCGGTGGGCCAGCCAGGCCTCGAACCCACCCAGGATGGCGCCGGTCTGGTTGCGCCAGGCCACCACGTCGCCGAGCCGGCCGGCCGCGGTCACGACGTAGCCTGCGAGCAGGTCGGAATGGCCGGTGAGCGCCTTGGTACCGGAGGCGACGGAGAAGTCGGCGCCAAGCGCGAGCGGGTTCTGGCCCAGCGGCGTGGCCGCGGTGTTGTCGACGGCGACCAGAGCACCGGCGGCATGCGCGGCGCCGGCCAGTGCCGCGATATCGGCCACGTCGAGCCCGGGATTGGCCGGCGTCTCCAGCAGCACCAGGCGGACCCCGTCGAACGGAGGGTATGGGCCGGCCGTCGGCACCTCCACGATCCGAACCCCCATTGGGGCGAGCCGGTCGCGCGCGAAGGCACGGGTGAGGTAGTAGCCGTCGGCCGGCACCATCACGGTGTCGCCGGGACGGCACTGGGTAAACAGCAGCGCCGCGATGGCGGCCATGCCGCTGGCGAACACCGCGCAGGCACCGCCTTCCAGCGCGCCGATGGCCGCCTCAAGCGCGCGCCAGGACGCGTTGTCGGTGCGGCCATAACCGTCGACGCCCGGGCTCGGCCCGGCGGGATCCAGGTGATACGGCGCGGCCAGCGTGGGCGGCGGCAGGAAACTCGCTCCCGGTGCCGGTGGGAGGAGCCCCGCGTGCACCGCCGCCGTCGACGGTCCGAACGATGCGGGCCCCATCACTCGGGTTTGGTCTCGCGGCTCATCAGCGCCGCGACCGCGACACGAGGGTCGACACCTTCGTGGCAGACCCGCTCGACCTGCTCGGTGATCGGCACATCGACCCCGTACTCGCCGGCGAGATCCGTGATCGCCAGGCAGCTCTTCACGCCCTCCGCGGTCTGCTTGGTCGCCTTCGCCGCCTGCTCCAGCGTCTCGCCCCGGCCCAGATGCTCACCGAAGGTGCGGTTCCGGGACAGCGGCGACGAGCAGGTGGCCACCAGGTCCCCGAGACCGGCCAGCCCGGCGAAGGTCAGCGGATCCGCGCCGAGCCGCATGCCCAGCCGCGCGGTCTCGGCCAGCCCACGGGTGATCAGGCTGGCCTTGGTGTTGTCGCCGAGGCCCATGGCGTGGGCCATGCCGTACGCGAGCGCGATCGCGTTCTTCACGGCACCGCCGAGTTCGCACCCGATGACGTCATCGTTGGTGTAGGGCCGGAAGTAGTTGGTGGCGATGGCCCGCTGCAGCCGGGTCGCGCGCCCGTCGTCGAGACAGGCGACCACGGTGGCCGCAGGTTGCCGCGCGACGATCTCGGGCGCCAGGTTCGGGCCGGTGATCACGGCGACTCGCTCCGGTTCCACCCCGGCCGCCTCGCTGATCACTTCGCTCATCCGTTTCCCGGTGCCGAGCTCGATGCCCTTCATCAGGCTGACGATGGTGGCCGACGGGTCGATCATGCCAGCCCACGTAGCCAGGTTGCCGCGCAGCGTCTGGGACGGCACCGAGATCACCACGATGTCCGCGCCGGCCAGTGCCTCACCGGCATCGGAGCTGGCCCGGACCGACGGCGGCAGCACCAGATCCGGGTAGTAATCGGGATTTCGGCGGTCTCGCTCGATCGCCTCGGCCACTGCGGGACGGCGCGCCCAGAGCGTCACGTCGTTGCCGGCGTCGGCGACCACGTTGGCGAAGGCCGTTCCCCACGATCCGGCGCCGAGTATGGTGATCTTGGGATCGCTCACGGCGCGTCCGCCTGCGCAGACTGGATGTCGGCCGGCGCCGGCGGGGTCTCGCCGCGAATCTCGCCGACCATGGTGCGAAGAACTCCCATGATCTTCTCGGTGATGGCATAGAGGTTCGGTGCCGTCGGCGCCACGCCGCGGAACTCGGACAGGTCGATCGGCTCGCCGGCGCGGACCGTGACCGGGGTGTTGGGACGCAGCCGGAGCTTTCGCACGCGGGGATCGAAAACCTGTTGCGCTCCCCAGGTCGCGACCGGGATGACCGGTACGCCGGTCTCCAGCCACAGCCGCGCGATGCCGGTCTTGCCCTTACCTGGCCACAGATCACCCTTCTTCGGTGTGGTGCCCTCCGGGTAGATGATGACCGCCTCGCCCCGCCCGATCGCCGCGATCGCGGCGTCGAGGGCCTTACTCGCGTCGATCGTGCCCCGGTGTACCGGGATCTGCCGCACCGCCCTGATCACCGGCCCCAGCACCGGGATCTTGAACAGGCTGGACTTGGCCAGGAACTGGGGCCACCGGCCGGCATCGTAGACGTAGTGAGCCACTACGAACGGGTCGAACTCGGACATGTGGTTGACCGCGATGATCACGCCGCCAGACCGCGGGACGCGATCCATGCCGGTCCAGTCGCGCTTGGTCATGACGATCAGCAACGGTTTGACCAAACCGACCGCCATGCGGGGCGCAAATCCGATCCGCCTAACCACTCATCCTCCACTCCGCAGGTGCCCACACATTACCGCTCTCACCGCCGGGCGCTTAGATGACCGGTATGCGCACAGCCCCACCGATGATCATCGTCCCGGTAAAGCGTCCGGCGATCGGCAAGTCCCGGATGCGGTCCGACGCCCGGGTGACCGAGCCACTGGTACGCGCCATCGCCATGGACACCATCACGGCGGCCGCGGCCGGTGCGGAGGTCCTCGTGGTCACGGACGACGACCTGATCGCCGCGGCCGCCGCCGGACTCGGTGCCCGCGTATGCCCGGACCCGCCGGGCGCCGGGCTGAACGCCGCCATCCGGCATGGCGAGTCGATCGCCGGGCTGACCCGCGCCCGGATTGCGCTGACCGCCGACCTGCCGGCGCTTCGGCCCTCCGAACTGGACGCGGCGATCGATGCCGCGTCCGGCACCACCCGGGCCTTCGTGGCCGACCATCACGGCACCGGTACCGCGTTGCTGTGGGCCGGCCGGGGCGTGCCGCTGGATCCACGGTTCGGTCCCGGCTCGGCCCGCCGGCACGCCGCATCCGGCGCCCGGCCGCTGTCCGGAGACTGGCCGAGCCTGCGGCTGGATGTGGACACGGTGGCGGACCTGGTCGCCGCCGCGTCACTCGGAGTTGGTGACCGGACCGCCGGCTACATGGTGATCAACCAGATCCCGGTGACCTGACCCTGGTCGTCGCGCTCCAACCGGATCCGCTGCCCCAGCCGCAGCAAGCGCAACCCGGAAACGTCGAAGGCACCGGGCCCGAACGGCACCGGGGTGCCGTCATCGAGCAGCAGCGTCCCGGATCGGGTCGGCGGGTCGAAGCTCGCGACAGTCGCCTGCATGGCATCAAGGTAGCCCCTCAGCGATGCGCCATGGTTACCCCACCGCCGCTTGAGAAAACACTTATGAATTTCCCGGACGACCTCTTCCCCGCAGACCAAGTCCGGCCATTATGGCTAGGTGAGCGCGACACCTTCGGATGAATCCAGACCACACGCCGACACGCCCCGGCAACGCCCGTCGATCGACCCGACCAGCCCCGCGGCGGGCGGCGGTGCGCCCAAGTCCCGCTCGCGCAAGCAATCCAAGGCCGGCTCGTCCGGCGGTGCCGGCACCGCTGAGTCGGCCCCCGGAAACCATCGCCGGGCCGCGGCTCCGGCCCGAAAGGCCCGCAAGCTGCCCCCGCCCAAGCCGGGCACACCGCCGGCTGCGGGCGGCGACGCCCCGGCCGACTCGGCCACCAGCCCGGCGGGCCGGCCCCGGCCGATCAACGGCGTCTCACTCAACGCTCCCGGCGCCGGGCCGATCGCCGAGGAGGCCCAGGAGGCCCAGGAGGCCGAGGAGATGGTACGAGTGGACGCCGACGCCCCGCCGGCTCTACCGGAACCGCTGCCCGACGACAGGTACCTCAACCGCGAGCTGTCCTGGCTCGACTTCAACGCCCGGGTGCTGAGCCTCGCCGAGGACCCGAACCGGCCGCTGCTGGAGCGCGCCAAATTCCTGGCGATCTTCTCCCGCAACCTCGACGAGTTCTACATGGTCCGGGTCGCCGGTCTCAAGCGCCGCAAGCAAACCGGCCTGCCCACCCGGCGTAGCTCGGACGGCATGTCACTGACCGACCACCTGACCGCGATCACCACCCGTACCGCAGAGCTGATCGCCCGCCAGTCGCGCTGTTTCGCGGCCGATATCGTGCCGGCACTCGCCGCCGCCGGGATCCAGATCGTCCGGTGGGCGGACCTGGACGCCATCGAGCACGACCGGATGCGGTCGTACTTCCGGGAACAGGTGTTCCCGGTGCTCACACCTCTGGCTCTGGACCCGGCGCACCCGTTCCCGTACATCTCCGGGCTGGCCCTGAACCTGGCCGTGGTCGCGCGCGATCCGGATGGCGGCCCGGAACTGTTCGCCCGGGTGAAGGTACCCAACAACGTGCCCCGGCTGGTCGCCGTCGACCGCGATGCCCGCCCCCATACCCGGTTCCTGCCCGTGGAGGACCTGATCGCCGCACACCTGGGTGCGCTGTTCTCCGGGATGAGCATCGTCGAGCATCACGTCTTCCGCGTCACTCGCAACGCCGAATTGGAAGTCGACGACGATCGCGACGAGGACCTGCTGCAGGCGCTGGAACGCGAGCTGGCCCGGCGCCGGTTCGGGCTGCCGGTCCGGCTTGAGGTCGCCTCCACCACGTCCGACCACGTGCTCGACCTGCTGCTGCGCGAGCTGGAGATGGACAGCGAGGACGTACTCCGGGTGCCCGGCCTGCTGGACCTGTCCGCGCTGGAGTCGCTGCACGAAGACCTGGACCGCCCGGATCTCAAGGACCGGCCGTTCGTCCCGGCCACCCATCCGCGATTCCTGGACGGCGAGACCAAGCACCTGCTGGGTGGCGGCGACGCGACCCGGCGCAGCGTGTTCGCCATGCTCCGGGACGGCGACGTGCTGGTCCATCATCCGTATCACTCGTTCTCCACCAGCGTGCAGCGCTTCATCGAGCAGGCCGCGCTGGATCCCGACGTGCTGGCCATCAAGCAGACCCTCTACCGCACCTCGGGCGACTCGCCGGTCATCGACGCCCTGGTCGACGCGGCCGAGGCGGGCAAGCAGGTGGTGGTCATCGTCGAGGTGAAGGCCCGGTTCGACGAGCAGGCCAACATCGGCTGGGCCCGGACCCTTGAGAAGGCCGGCTGCCACGTGGTCTACGGCCTGGTGGGACTCAAGACCCACTGCAAGATCGCTCTGGTGGTACGCCAGGAGGGCAACCAGATCCGGCGATACGCGCACATCGGCACCGGCAATTACCACCCGAAGACGGCACGGGCGTACGAGGATCTGGGGCTGCTGACCGCCGACCCGGAGATCGGAGCGGACCTCACCGACCTGTTCAACATGCTCACCGGGTACAGCCGGCAGACCGCCTACCGGCGACTGCTGGTGGCACCCTACGGCGTGCGGTCCGGAATCATCTCCCGGATCGAGGCGCAGGCCGATCTGGCCCGCCAGGGCAAGCCGGCATTGGTCCAGTTCAAGGTCAACGCTCTGGTCGACGAGGAGGTCATCGACGCCCTCTACCGGGCCTCGCAGGCCGGTGTCGAGATCGACCTGCTGGTCCGGGGCATGTGCACGCTCCGGCCGGGGGTTCGCGGCCTGTCCGAGACCATCCACGTGCGCTCGATCGTGGGACGTTTCCTTGAGCACTCCCGGTTGTACCGATTCGGCGCCGGCCCGGACGCCGAGTACTGGATCGGCTCCGCCGACGTCATGCACCGCAACCTTGATCGTCGCGTGGAGGCCCTGGTACGCGTGACCGACGCGACCGCGACCGGGGACCTGCGGCGGCTGCTGGCCCGGGCCATGGACCCGGCCACCAAGGCGTTCGAACTGCACGGCGACGGCGCGTGGACGGAGTCCGCGGGCAGCGATCTGGCCGAGCGCGACGCCGCGGCGGCCGGCCACCTGCACGACGCGCTGCTGCGAACCATCGTGGAGCAGATGAACTGACCAGCCGCCACGCACGCCGGTAGGCTGCCGACCATGGCGAGCGGTCAAGGCGACTCCCGACGATTCCGGGTCGACGACGCCTTCGAGATGCCAGACTTCGCCGACGAGCTTCCGCACCGCGCGCGAATCGTCACGGTCGCACCGGTCGCGCTGCGGATGACCTACTACGACACCGCCGATCTTCGCCTGACCCGGGCCCACGTCGGGCTGTGGTTCATGCGATTTAGTGGTGGCGGGCTGGACCGGTACGGCGACCAGGCGGAGGCCACGCCGTGGCACCTCGACCTGGACGGGATCGGGATGGCCTGGCCCGGAGCGGCCGGCGCGGTCCCATCCGACCTGGTCGCGGTACTGACCGCCTACACCCGGGGCGAACCGCTCGGATCGGTGGCCGTGCTGCGCACCAGCCGGATCAGGTACGAGATCCTCGATGCCAAGCGGCGACCGGTCGCCGGTCTGTGGGAAGACCGGGTCTCGGTCCTTGACGGGCGCAAGGTCCGCGATCGGTTCCGGCAGGTGGTGCTGGACACCGAAGGCACCGATCCGGACCTGGTCCGCCGGCTCGCCCGTCGCCTGCGCAAGGCCGGTGCCTCGGAACGCCGCTACCGGCCCAGCCTGGTGCGGGCGCTGGGGCCGATGGCGAGGCGGCCGCCGGATCTGCCGCCGCCGAACCCGGCGAAGGCCGGCCCCGAGCGCGGTACCGCGACCACCGCGGACGCGCTGGCTGACCTGTTCCGGTCGGACATCGCCGGGATCATCGGCAACGATCCGCTGGTACGCCTGCGGATGTCGGTTCCGGCCGAGGCGGATGGCCGCGAGCGTCATCGCCGGCACGACGGCCGGAACCCGGCCGAGGGCAGCGTGCACTGGATGCGGGCAGCCGTCCGGCGGCTCCGGGCGCACCTGGCCGCCTTCGGCCGCACGCTGGACCGAACCTGGGCCGACAACCTGCGGGCCGAGCTCACCTGGCTCGGCACCGCGCTCGGCGAGGTCCGCAACGCGGAGGTGCTCCGAGCGCGGCTGCCACGCACCGCCGCACTGGATCCGGCCGCGCCCCTGGACCGGGCCGCGATCGCCCGCATCGACGCGGATCTCGCGGCCCGCCACGAGGAAGCGCGGCACGCGCTCGACGAGGCACTGGCCTCGCCCCGCTACCTCAAATTGCTGGACACGCTTCTGGTGGCGGCCAGCGATCCACCGGAAGCGGGCGCGGGGCAGCGCCCGGCTCGGCGGTCGATGGAGCGCGCGCTGGCAGCGGAGTTCGGCCGGCTGGCCACCGGCGGGGGCACCGTCCCGGGCGCTCGCGGGCTGCGTCCGGACGATCCGGACGATGCCTGGCACGCGGTACGCAGGCGCGCCAAGAACGCCCGCTACACCGCCGAAGCGGTCGCGGCCGTCGACGACCGCGCTACCGGCCTGGCGCATGCGCTGGCCGACGTCTCCGACGTACTCGGTGCGCATCAGGACGCGGTCATGGCCGAGCACGCCTGGATCGCGATCGCCACCGGCGATCCGGACGACCATGCCCTGGCAGTCACCGCCGGACGGCTGGCCGAGCGGGAACGCGCCGACGCCCGGCAGGCTCGTGCGCGCTACCCCCAGATGTGGGCGGGTGCAGATCGCGGCAGACTAACGAAGTGGCTGCGATGAAGCTGGTTCAATCCGCCGGTGGGGTGCTCTGGCGGGCGGCCTCCGACGAGACGGTCGAGATCGCGGTGATCGGCCGGGATCGGTATAACGACTGGACGTTGCCGAAGGGAAAGCTGGAGCGGGGCGAGCATGCGCTGGCGGCAGCGGTCCGGGAGGTATGGGAAGAGACCGGTACGACGGGCATCCCGAACGTGCGGCTGCCGAGCATCGGGTACCTGACCGGGGAACCGGACACCGAGAAGCTGGTGGATTTCTGGGCTATGCAGGCCATCGGATCCACCGATTTCACGCCCAACCCGGAGATCAGCGGGCTGCGCTGGTTGGATCCGGCGGACGCGCAGGCGGCCCTGACGTACGCACACGACCGTGGCGTGCTGTCCTCGTTCACCGCGCTCAAGCGGGTCACCGGAGTCTGCGTCCTGGTCCGCCACGCCCATGCCGGATCACGCTCGGAATGGGCCGGGCCGGATGAGATGCGCCCGCTCGACGACCGCGGCCACGCCCAGGTGAGGGCGTTGAGCGGGCTGCTGTCGCTGTTCCGGCCGGCCCGCGTGTACGCGGCGCCGCTGGTGCGATGCGTGGACACGGTGGCGCCGGTGGGGCTGATGGTGCGTACCGACACCATGTTCGCCGAATCACGCGGAGCGGCGCCCCGGGCGGTGGCCGACCGGATCCGCGAACTGGTGGCCGAATCCGGCCGGGTGGTGATCTCCAGCCAGGGCGGAGTCATCCCGGACACGCTGGCCGCGCTCAAGCCGCCAAACGTCAGCACCGGAACCTCGTTCGGCACACCGAAGGGCGATGCGTGGGTGCTCTCGTTCGCCGGATCGGATCTGATCGCGGCGGACCCGCTGCACGTCTTAACCGGGCGGGTGAACGGGGCGTGACCGGTATCGCCGGTTTTCGCCCCTGAACGCAATGGGGCGCAGGTCGTGACCGGTCTCCCGGAAACGCCTGCGCCCGATCGCGGCAACGAAGTCGCTTATCGACCGGCCCTCTTCGCCGGAGCCTTGCGAGCCGGAGCCTTCTTGGCCGTGCTGGCCTTCTTGGCAACCGCCTTGGTCGCGGACTTCCGCGCCGCGGTGGTCGCTTTGACCGTCGCCTTCTTCGCCGGCGCGGTCTTCCGGGTCACCGTCTTCTTGGCCGCCGTGGCGGTCTTCTTGGCGGTCGCCGAAGCCGGTGACGCCTTCTTGGCGGTCTTCTTGGCCGCCGTGGCGGTCTTCTTGGCGGCGCTCGTCGCCGTCTTCCTGGCCGTACTCTTGGCCGCGGCGGCGGCCCTGGGAGCCTTGCCCGCGGCGACCATCTCCTTGAATCCGGCCCCGGCGCGGAACGCCGGAACCGCCGTCTTCTTGACCTTCACAGACTCACCGGTCCGCGGGTTGCGAGCCATCCGAGCCGCGCGAGTGCGCTTCTCGAACACACCGAACCCGGTGATGGATACCTTGTCGCCCTTGGTGACTGCGGCCTGGACCTCGGCAAGCACCGCGTCGAGCGCAGCGCTGGCCGTCTTCTTCTCCCCCAGGCGAACCGCGAGCGCGTCGATTAGCTCGGCCTTGTTCACGAGTTCCCTCCCGTACCACAACGGTGGCCGCGTTGTTGCGGCCACGCCAGCCTTGCGGTCATTCTGCGCGCACGCTATGCCCGATGCACGCCAGATTCAAACATCTGACGCAAATATTGCCGTTGTGTCGCAAGGGATCGCGTCACGCCAGAACCGGTAGGAATTGTGGCCTAAGCGCCTCGTACGCGGTGATTTGATCCTCGGCCCGCAACGTCACGTCGATGTCGTCCAACCCTTCCAGCAAGCGGGTTTGCGCGAATTCGGTCAACGGGAAGTCCCACTGGCGCCCGCCCGCGGCCAGGGTTCGGGCGGCCACGTCGATCGTCACCGGCAGGTCCGCGTCGGCGGTGCAGGCGTCCCAGAGTTCTGCCACCATCAGACCCGGCAGCTCCACCGGCAGGAGGCCTTCCTTCAAGGCGTTGCCCCGAAAGATGTCGCCGAAACTCGGTGCCACCACGGCCCGGAACCCCCAGTCCCGAAGCGCCCACACGGCGTGCTCCCGGGACGATCCGGTACCGAACTCGGGGCCGGCGATCAGGATCGAGGCGCTCTCGCTGCGGGGGTCGTTCAGCACGAAATCCGGGTCATTGTCGCGCCAGGCCCGGAACAGGCCGTCGGCGAAGCCGGTCTTGGTGATCCGCTTCAGGTACACCGCCGGGATGATCTGATCGGTATCCACATTGGAAGCCCGCAGTACGGCGGCCGTGCCGGTGTGCACGGTGAACTTCTGCATCTCGGTACTCCTGCTTCAGGCGGTGGCCACGGCGGCCAGGTCGGACGGGGCGGCGAATCGACCGGCGACGGCGGTCGCCGCCGCGACTTGCGGCGATACCAGGTGGGTACGCCCGCCCCGGCCTTGCCGGCCTTCGAAGTTCCGGTTCGACGTCGACGCCGAGCGCTGGCCGGGCGACAACGTGTCTGGATTCATTCCCAGGCACATGGAGCAGCCGGCGAACCGCCACTCGGCGCCGGCCGCGCTGAAGATCTCGTGCAGGCCCTCGGCCTCCGCGGCCGCCCGCACCGCCGCGGAGCCGGGCACCACCAGCATCCGTACGCCATCGGCGACCTGGTGTCCCTTGATGACCTCGGCGGCCGCTCGCAGATCCTCCAGCCGGCCGTTGGTGCAGGATCCGAGGAACACCACGTCGACGGGCACCTCCTTGAGTGGGGTACCAGGAGTCAGCGCCATATACGCCAGGGCCTTCTCGGCCGCGGCCCGCGCGTCCGGGTTCTGGAACGAGGCCGGATCCGGCACCTCGGCATCGAGCGCCACTCCCTGGCCCGGGTTGGTGCCCCAGGTGACGAACGGGCTGATCGCCCCGGCGTCCAGCGTCACCTCGACGTCGAAGGTCGCGCCCTCGTCGGTGCGCAGCGTCTTCCAGTGCGCCACCGCGGCGTCCCAGGCGGCCCCCTGCGGGGCATGCGTCCGCCCGTGGATATACGCAAATGTGGTCTCGTCAGGCGCGATCATGCCGGCCTTGGCGCCCCACTCGATCGACATGTTCGCGATCGTCATGCGGCCCTCCATGGACAGGTTCTCGATCGCCTTGCCCCGGTACTCCACCACGTGGCCCCGCCCGCCGCCGGTGCCCACCTGGGCGATCAGGGCCAGGATCAGGTCCTTCGCGGTGACACCGGGCCGCAACTGGCCGACCACGTTCACCGCCATCGTCTTGGGACGGGTCTGCGGCAACGTCTGAGTGGCCAGCACATGCTCAACCTCGCTGGTACCGATTCCGAAGGCGAGCGCGCCGAAGGCGCCATGGGTGGACGTGTGAGAGTCACCACAGACGATCGTGAGACCCGGTTGAGTCAGGCCCAGCTGCGGGCCGAGCACGTGCACGATGCCCTGCTCGGCGTCGCCCAGCGAGTGCAGCTCGATGCCGAATTCCGAGCAGTTCCGGCGCAATGTCTCAATCTGTGTCCGCGATATGGGATCCAGGATCTGCACGAGATTGTCGGTGGGTGTGTTGTGGTCCTCGGTCGCGATCGTCAGATCCGGCCGGCGCACTTTCCGCCCGGCCGCGCGCAGGCCCTCGAACGCCTGCGGGCTGGTCACCTCGTGAACGAGATGCAGGTCGACGTAGAGGAGGTCGGGCTCGCCCGGCGCCGCCTTCACCACATGTGCATCCCAGACCTTCTCAGCGAGAGTCCGCGGCCGCTGCGCTGCTCCTGCCGGTACTGCTCCCAACATCTGGACATCCTAAAGTTTGGAAGGTATGTTTCGCCTTATGGGACACAGTATGAGCGGCGTTGGGGTTCTCGACAAGGCCGTCGTCATTCTCGGTGCGTGCGTGGACGGGGCGAGCCTTGCCGAACTCGTCGACCGCACGAAGCTGCCACGCGCCACGGCGCACCGTTTGGCGCAGGCGCTGGAGATCCATCGCATGCTGGTGCGCGATTCCCAGGGACGCTGGCGCCCGGGTCCACGGCTCGGTGAGCTGGCAAACGCCGCTCCGGATGTGCTGCTCACCGCCGCGGAGCCGATGGTGGCCGCATTGCGGGACGCCACCGGGGAGAGCGCGCAACTCTACCTCCGGCGGGCCGACGAGCGGGTATGCGTGGCCGCCGCCGAGCGGGCCAGTGGTCTTCGCGACACCGTCCCAGTAGGTGCCGTCCTGCCGATGATCGCCGGGTCGGCGGCTCAGATCCTGCTCGCCTGGGAGCCACCCGAGGCGGTCATGCCGCTGCTGCCCCGGTGCAAGTTCACCGGCCGTACCCTGGCCGAGGTCCGGCGGCGTGGCTGGTCCCAGAGCGTCGCCGAGCGGGAAGCCGGCGTGGCCAGCGTCTCCGCACCGGTACGCGATCGCACCGGGCGGGTCATCGCCGCGATCAGCGTTTCCGGCCCGATCGAGCGACTCGGGCGGCGGCCCGGTGATCGGCACGCGATGGCCGTCGTTCGTGCCGGGCAGCGGCTGTCGGGCCTGTAGCGCCGGGGCCGGTCAGGCTCCGTCCTCGGTGGAGAGATCCTTGTCCTCCATCTCCCAGGCATGGTCGAGCATGTGGTAAGCGGAGTGCCGGATCAGGAACGGCAGCGTCCACGACCGCATACGGCGCTTGACCTCCCCGGCGTTGTACGCGTGCATCGCCGCGATGTAGGACTCACGATGGGCACGCAGTCCATCCGGGCTGAGCGCCGCCTCCTCCGGAATCCGCAACCCGACCCGCTTCGCGAAGTCCTCGCTCTCAGTACGGATGGTGTGGCGAATGATCTGGTCGCGGTCACGGCCGCCACCGCGAGGGCCTTTGCGCATCTGCGGTGACACCCGCGCCGCGACGTTGTCGAAGTACGCCCAGCAGGCCCGCAACAGCGTGATCCCGCGTTCGAGTTCCGCGGCGTCCATCGGGCCGTGCTCAGTGGACGAGGGCGAGAAGGAGATGCCCCAGAAGTCGGTCGAACCAGGGCCGATCCGGTCCTCGACCACCTCCAGCGGCCCGGCCGCGTCGAATTCACGTGCCATTCCGGCCAGTTCCGCGACCGGCCGGTATCGCTCCCGATAGGACTCGAAGGTCTCAATGGCGAGCTCGGCACTTTTTCCACCGCGGCTCCACCCGGGCCAGTCGAGGCCGAAGGCCACTGACCGCTTTCCCTTCGGTCCGCGTTCGATGACGGTACGGACAACCATGGCTCATTGTCTCATCGAGCCTGGTCGGCCTACCTCATCGAGCATGCGCCGCTTTCGGGTCTGGCACAGCGGGCCCCACGGGATTGCTGGCGCTGGCTAGGATCTAACTTATCGTTGGCTTTGAGAATCCTGACTCTCCCTCCCGATCGCATCCTGATTTGGAATCCGTCGTGACCGACATGCCGGCGGCACAGCCGCCAATCGAACCGTCCCCCTACACCATCGATCTGGGCGCGACCGACATCGTCGACTCGGAGCCGCCGCCCGCGCCGCGCAAGCGCCGCCGGACCGTCATCGTCTCCGGAGTCGCCGCCGTCCTGATCGCGGCGGGGGGCATCGGTGCCTACGCGGGCGTACGCGCGTGGACCGGGTCCGGCATCGTGGAACCCGAATCCGCCATGCCGGCCGCGACGGCCGCGTTCCTCCGCGTCGATCTGAAGCCCGGATACCGCGACCAGCTGGCGTTTGACGGCCTGGCGAAGAAGTTCCCGGGCCACGGCGAGTCCACCACCGAGCTGGTCACCCGTATCGAGCGCCAGATGCTGACCGGCACCGGCCTCGACTACGACACCGATGTCGCCAGCTGGTTCGGCCAGCGCGCGGGCATCGGCATATATGCCGGCAAGAACCACCAAACGACTGGTCTGATCGCCCTGGCCAGCAACGACGACGCCAAGGCGAAACAGGCTCTCGGAAAGCAGGTGGCGGCTCACCCGGGCAAACTCGGATACGTGGTGCGCGACGGATACGTGCTGATCGCCGTCGGCGGTACCGATCCACAGGCGTCGGCCGAAGCGGCCAGCGCGGCCGCGGCGACCGCGAACCTCGCCGACGACAGCGGTTTTCACGACACCGTGGCGAAGCTGCCCGGCCGGAACCTCGTCGTCGGATATGCCGATCTGAGCAAGGTTCGTCCGCTACTGGCCGGAGCAATGCCCGGTGTGATGGTTCCGGGCGCGATGAGCCTGATGGCTCCGGGCATTTCCGGCGAGTCGCTGCCCGGGCTCCGCGGCACCGATGCGTCGCCGGCCGGCGGCTTCCCTGACGCTCTCGCGAAGGCCAGCGGCCGGATCGCGGTCGGCGCGAGCGTGGCCGACGACGGCGTCGAGATCCACGTCCACTTCGACGGCGATCGGACGGCCGCGCCCAGCATCACCAACGCGAGGCTGGCACTCGATGCGTTGCCGGCCTCGACCGTCGTCGGGATGGCCGCGCGTGGTCTTCCGGCCGGCAGTCCGGAACTGGACCAGCTCGATTCGATGCTGAGCCAGCTCGATGCCGGAGCCGCTGGCCTTGCGGATGGCGCCGGGCCACCTCCGCTCGCCGTGCCGCAGCTCTCGGATCTGCTGAAAGACGTCCTGACCGCCAAGATGATCAGCATTGCCTTCACCGGTGTCAGCAACGGCACGCCGAACGTGCGGATCCTCATCGATGCCGCGACGAGCGCCGCCGCCGACAAGACGTACCAGCACATCGGACTCCTCGGCGGGATGCCGAACGTCAGCGTCACGAAGGACGGCACCGCGGTGCGGGCCGAGATCGGTAGCGTGGCCGATGGCGGCCGGCTCGCCGACAGCGCGCTGTACCAGGAAGCCATGCCGGGCAACGGATCCGGCTCGGTCGCGGCCTACCTTGACGTGCAGAAGCTGCTGACCGCCGTACCCGGCCCGGATAACGCCACGGCGGCCGATCTGGCGCCGGTCAAGGCGATCGGATTGGTGTCGAGCCAGTCCGGCGCGTCCAGCGACATGATCGTCCGGATCATCATCAAGTAAGGCTCCGAGGCACCATTGGGGGCCGCTGCCGGACTGTCAGCCGCGCGGCGGCCCCCAATCCCGTCAAGCTCAAGGGCTGACAACCAGCAATTCCATCGACAGCCGGCAGCGGCCCTTCGTGCGACCTGTTTGAGTCAGGCCCGCCGCGCCCGAATGACGAAGAATGAGTGCCGGTCCTCGAACGGTGCGCCATGCCAGCCGCCGGTCAATACGATGTCTGTGAATCCCGCCGACTCAAGCTCCCGCTGAAAATCCTCGCCCGTCCGGAAGTACAGCACGCTGGTGTAGACCCGGTCCTCACCGGTCGGGAACACGTTGTGAGCGTCGAACACCACGCGGCCCGGCCGAGCGTCGGTGACCTCAAGCCACTCCCGAAGGTGTCCCAGTGGTGTGTCGCGCTCGCCGTACGTGGCCTCGGGCGTCCAGCGCTCCCACTCCCGGAAGCCCGGGTGGCGGCTCTCGAAGCTGAACGTCCCGCCGGAACGCAGCGCACCGGCGAGTGACGTCAGAGTCGAGCGCAGTTCCTCAGGGCTGATGTGCATGATGGCGTTGCCGGTGCAGACGGCGAGGTCGGCCGTGCCGTCCTGCGCGAGCACGGACGCGTCGCCGTGGACCCACGTCACCGACTCGCTGCCGGGCTGCCGACGGGCGTAGTCCAGCATGGTGCGACTCGGGTCGACCCCCACCACACTCCGTCCGGGCATGGCCAGCGATCGGGTCAGCAACCCGGTGCCGCAGCCGAGGTCGATGATCGAACGGGCCCCGATCGCGTCGGCCAGCGCGCGGTAGTAGACGTGGTCGTCGCCGCCCGGGTTGCCAACGTCATACAGGTCGACAAGCTGCACGTCACGATAGGGGTCGTCAATCACCAGCGAACGCTAGCAGCCGGCCGGAGCCGGGGCGATCGCATTACGCCCGCTCTGGCCCACCGCGCCGCGACCAAAACGGCCCTCATCACGTGTGGCGGAGAGCCTCCAACCCCGCATCCGCCGACCCAGAATTTATCCACTATGGAGAGATTGCCGTTCACGACGAGCCGGTCTCGTCGGCTCGGGACGCGTGCTTGGCGCAGGGATAGGTGTCATGTCGTCGTTCCTGGTGGGCGGTCAGGCGGGGAATGCAGGATCCCTGCGCTGAGGCTCCGATGTGACATCGGTGCGCACTCGGGTAGCGCGTGCCCGCGGCGGTACGCTACCGACGATGGCCAGCGATGGAAGTGAATATGTGTTTCGCATTCTCGGCCCCGTACAGGTCCAGGTAGCGGCCCAGCCGGTGGCGTTCCCGCGACGGCAGCAGCGAGACCTGCTGGCGCTGCTGCTGCTCCGCGCCGACTATGTGATCTCGGTGGGCCATCTGGTCGATGCGATGTGGGGCGAAAAAGTCCCCCGTACCGCTGATACCCAGATCAAGAACATGGTGTCGGGCCTGCGTGCCGCCCTGTCGAGCGGCCCACAGCCGTTGGCCACCATCGACTGGCAGCCGGCGGGGTATCGGTTGCGGGTCCGCCGAGGCCAGCTCGACCTGGCTGGTTTCAGCAGCCTCGTCGGGCAGGCACGTAGCGCCTCGCCGGCGCGCGCAGTCCACCTGCTGCGCGAGGCGATCGGACTTTGGCATGGCAGCCAGGCTCTGGCCGGGGTACGCGCAAGCTTCGCCCGTGATGCCCGTTGCTATCTGGACGAGAAACGAACCGATGCGCTGGAGGCGCTGTTCACCGCGGAACTGAGCTGCCACCATCACACCGAGATCATCGCGGAGTTGACCGAGGCGGTGGCGCTGCACCCGACTCGGGAGCGTCTCGTGGTTCAGCTGATGACGGCCCTGCACCGCAGCGGCCGCACGTCGGACGCGCTCGACACCTTCCAGCGCGCCCGACGGGTGCTGGTGGAGTCGTACGGTCTGGAGCCGAGTCCCCGGCTGCGCGACCTTGAGAGACGGATCCTGCTCGCCGACCCATCCCTGGACACGCTAACGCCCCCGGTGGGGCGGTTGGCCGGATCTGATCAGATCGTGCATGCGTCAAGCCCCTCCGGCGCGCTCCCGGACCACCCGCAAGCCGCCGGCACGGCGGCGGTCGACCGCCCGACGGTACCGGCGCAGCTGCCGATGGACGTGCGCGGGTTCAGCGGCAGGGCGGGCGAGATCGCTGACCTCGACCGGCTCCTCGACGACGTCGGTGGACCCCGCACCGTGATCCTCGCGGTGCTGATGGGCAGTGCCGGCGTCGGGAAGACCGCCCTTGCGATCCACTGGGCGCACCGTGTGGCGCGCCGGTTCCACGATGGCCAGCTCTACGTGAACCTCCGTGGCTTCGACCCCGAGGCGGAGCCGGTCACACCGTCGGAGGCGCTGTGCGGATTCCTGGAGGCGCTCGCCGTACCGCCACACCACGTCCCAGCGTCGCCGGTGGCACAGGCGGCCCTGTTCCGTAGCGTTGTCGCTGGGCGGCGTCTGCTGATAGTGCTTGACAACGCCGTCAGCGCTGAACAGGTCCGCCCGCTGTTGCCCGGTACCGATGGCTGCATGGTCCTGGTCACCAGCCGCAACCGGCTCACCGGCCTCGTCGTCGTCGAAGGTGCTCACCCGGTCACCGTCGGACTGCTCACCGACGTCGAGGCCCGGGAGCTGCTCGCCGCTCGCCTCGGCGCCCATCGGGTAGACGCCCAGGATGGAGCGGTGGCGTCGATCATCGTGGCCTGCGCACGGCTTCCACTTGCGCTTGCCATGGTCGCCGCCCGCGCCGCGATCCAGCCGGATGCCTCCCTGTCGATGCTGGCCGCTGAACTCGACGATGCGAACCCGCTGGATTCTTTGGACGCCATGGACATCAGCGGTGCCAGGGCGAATGCCCGCACGGTCTTCTCGTGGTCGTACCAGAGGCTCAGCCGGCAGGCGGCGGGACTGTTCCGCCGGCTCGGTCTGCACCTCGGTGCTCAGGTGTCGACCGCCGCGGCGGCGAGTCTGCTCGGCTGTCCCGTCCCGGCCGCGCGAGACCTGCTCGCCGAGCTCGCGTACTGCCATCTGCTGGAGGAGTACGGACCCGGACGGTTCGGCTTGCACGACCTGATGCGCGCGTACGCCGCCGAGCTGTGCGCTGTCACGGATCCGCCGACGGTGCGCCGCACCGCGATCGGCCGGCTGCTCGACCATTACCTGTACACCAGTGACGCCGCCGCGGGCCTGCTGCATCCGCACCGGTACCGGATAGCGCTGCCGCCGCTCGATCCAGACGTCAGTGTCACCACGATCGCCGATCGGGAGCAGGCCCTGGCCTGGTTCACCGGTGAGCACCGGGTCCTGGTCGAGGCGGTGGAGCAGGCCGCCGCGGCGGACCTGAGCGAGCATGCGTGGCGGATCGCGACCGCGATGGGCGTCTTCATTGACCGGCAAGGCCGCTGGGACGACTGGATCCGCGCCCTGCGCACGGCGCTGGCAACGGCGTGCCGGCTCGCCGACGTCGTCGGTCAGGCGCACGCCCACAGCGGACTCGGGCTGGCCGGCAGCCGAATGCGCCGGTATGCCGAGGCACACGATCATCTCAATAAAGCACTGGTCCTGTTTGGCGGCCTGGGCGACATCCTCGGCCTGGCCTACACCCACCTGCGCCTCTGCGCGGTCTGCGAGGGGATCGGCCAGCCGGAGCTCTCGTTGGACCATGCCCGTCGAGCGCACGATCTGTTCGCCGTAGTCCGGCACGATGTCGGGCGTGCTCAGGCGCTGAACAACCTTGGCTGGTATCGCGCACAGTCCGGCGGACTCCGTGAGGCCGCCGACGACTGCGAGGCTTCGGTGGCGCTGCACCGCGACCTCGGCGATCGGCAAGGCGCGGCGCACGCGCTGGACAGCCTCGGCTACGTGTACCACCGTCTGGGTGAGTTCAGTCGTGCATCCACGCACTACACGGAGTCGGCGCGGATCCTGAGCGAGACCGGCGACCGATCGCACGCCGGGTTCGCGCTGGTTCACCTCGGGGATGCCCGGGACGCGGCCGGGGATCGCGACGGAGCTCGAAAGGCGTGGACGAGCGCCCTGAGTATTTTCGGAGAGCTACGGCACCCGGAAGCCGATCAGGTGGCCGCCAAGCTGCGCGGCCTGTTCCGCTGATGACACCCGCCGGCAAGCGGGTACCGCAGGTGACGGCGTCCGGAGTGGCGCGCGTGTGACGTCCGGCGGATTGGGTGCATGCCATGCACGTGACCGACCACTGCCATCGTGTCGGGAGCACTGGGCCGACTCGGTCTCCCGCCGGACGGCCGACCGCACGCCGTCCGGTGGTGCGGATCCGTCAACGAAAGGCATACCGCCATGTCAGTTCTGCGCCGGCTCGCGGCCGTGGCAGTGGCAGCCCTGCTGGGCGTCACACTGCAGGCCACCGCCGCCCACGCCGACTACACCTTCTACCACACGTCGCCGCACGTGGGTGCCTGCTGGAACAAGACCACCGCGTACGGCGGCGTATATCAGACCACCAATAACCTGCTCAACGGCACATCCGGATCTCACACCGAGCGGGTCGAGGTGTACCGTCCCGGCGTCGGCCTGCAGTCGTCACAGACGTATACGGCCGCCGCCGGGCAATGGAAGGTCGGCGCGACCGCGAACGTCAGCATCTATTTCAACGACTCGTACCGGGTGTACCTCGATGGCACGAAGGTTCTCGACCTGGCGGCGGTCGGCTTCCCGTACTACATGATGAACTGCCAGACGGTCGAGTCGCCGTCCGTAAAGGTCCGCCTGGCCATAAGCTACGGAATGGCCCAACTGGACTCGCTCTACGTCGGCTGCGCGGCCGGCACCTACCGGTTCGGCACCGTCGCGCCCTACACGATGTACCACGACGGAACCACCTGCGGCCAGACCCGCGTCTACAAGCAGCCCGCGGGGACCAAAGGCTATGACTGCTCAGGCCTGATCTACAAAATGTTCCAGTACGCCGGCGTGTACTTCCCATGGAGCAGTTCGTCCAGCATGAAGGACAACATCCCACAGGTCAGCAAGTCACAGATCCGGGTCGGCGACCTGCTGGTCAAGTATGGCCACGTCGCGATGTACCTCGGCGATGGAGACGGGGACGGCATCCCATCGGTCCTGGAGGCTACACCGAAGTTTCAGAACCCCGATGGGTCGTGGACTGGCGTGGTGATCAGCGACGCCCGACCGTACCTGAACAGCAGCTCATACACCGCCCACCGGGTGTCCGGCACCTGAGTTGTCGGGGAGGGATGGTCTCGCGGGTCCGTATCGCTTTGGTTCATGAGACCATCTCAGCGTCCGAAGCCGACGACTCTCGACCTCTACACGCACGCACCCAGCCAGTTTGAGGGACGGATTCGGAGCGTCTTCGACGGCTCGACTGACGATCCGCTGACTTCGTAGATTCTGATCACTAAATTGGCGAACGGCAGGTCTCGCCCCGATGGGCGGCGACCTGCCGTCTTTTCTGGGTAGTCCCGAGGGGATTCGAACCCCCGCTACCGCCTTGAGAGGGCGGCGTCCTAGGCCACTAGACGACGGGACCGCGCCTGCCGATCATACCGGCAAGCCTGCCGACCTTCACGGTCGGCCAGCTTCAGCGTCTTACCGCTGACGCTGGGGTACCAGGACTCGAACCTAGACTAACTGAACCAGAATCAGTCGGGCTGCCAATTACCCCATACCCCATTGGCGCGTTACGGTCGCCCGGAGCGCGCCGAAAGAGAACTGTACCCGACCGGCCCCGGCGGGCCAAATAGGATCGGGTCAATCGAGAGTTACCACACGATTCGTGAGCGTGCCGATACCCTCGATCATCACCGAAACCGAATCGCCGTCGACGATCGGGGACACCCCGGCCGGTGTACCGGTCAGGATCACGTCGCCGGGCAGCAACGTCATCACATGCGAGATGTATGAGACCAGCGTCGGCACGTCGAACACCATGTCCTTGGTCCGGCCCAGTTGCCGTACCTCGTCGTTGACCTCGCAGCGGACCTCGAGATCGCTCACGTCGAGCCCGGTGGTGATCCACGGCCCGAGCGGGCAGAACGAGTCGAAGCCCTTGGCGCGGGTCCACTGGCCGTCGCTGCGCTGGAGATCACGAGCGGTCACGTCATTGGCAGCGGTATATCCGAAAATCGCCGCCTCGGCGCCGGCACGGTCCAGCCGCCGCGCTCCCGGAGCGCCGATCACGACCGCCAGCTCCGCCTCGTGCTCGACCTGATGAGACTGCGGCGGCAGCTTGATCGCATCCTGGTTACCGATGATCGACGTGGACGGCTTCAAGAACAGCAACGGCTCGGCGGGCACGTCGGCGTTGTGCTCGGCCGCGTGCTCGACATAGTTGCGCCCGACACAGACGACCTTGCTGGGCAGGATCGGTGACAGTAGCCGGACGTCGGCGAGCGCCCACCGTTCGCCGGTGAAGTTGAGCGTGCCGAACGGATGCCCTTCGACTTGCGCCACCGTCGTCGCGTCCGAGCTGGCACCCGCCTCGCCCTCGACCACGCCGAATGACATTCCACCGCTATGAACGAACCGAGCGATACGCACTGTGCTCTCCCCTGTCGGCAACAGTTCGAATCTATACCGCCTGACGATCTTGGCGAGCCGGGGTGGGTGCCACGCTGCCGGTATTCTCGGTTCGTGACGCCGACGATCCTGGACCAGCCGACCTGGCGTGCCCGCCGCCGGGCGCATCAGGATCGGGTGGACGGGTGGCTGCGATCACATCGCGAGCGCCGGCAGGCCGGCCGCAAGCACCCGGTAGAGGATTTTCTGTTCACGTACTACTCGTATCGGCCGAACCAGTTGCGTCGGTGGCACCCGGGGCCGGGTGTGATCTGCTCCGGGGCGGATCCGGCCGAGTTCGGCGCCGAGTACCGGTCCGCGGCCGACGGGCTGTCGGTCGATGTCGAGGCGATCCTCGCCAAGCGCGGCGAAGCGGTCGTCTGGATGCGCGCGCTACTCACCGCGACCGCGTCGCGTACACCTCATCTCGGCTGTTTCGGTATGCACGAGTGGGCCATGGTGTACCGCCTGCCGCCGGGCCAGATCCGGCACGCGGGCTGGCCTCTGCGCCTCAACCAGCACGAGACGGCCGCCGTGGTCGACGCGAACCGGGTGCGGTGCAGCCATTTCGACGCGTACCGCTTCTTCACCGAGCCGGCCCGCCCTCTGAACCTGCTGCGGCCGACCCGGGCCAACCAGATCGACCTGGATCAGCCGGGGTGCCTGCACGCCAACATGGATCTCTACAAATGGGCTTACAAGGGCGCACCGCTGGTGCCGAGCGAGTTGATCGGCGACTGTTTCGCGCTGGCTCGCGAGATCCGCGCGCTGGACATGAGGGCCAGCCCGTACGACCTCGCCGACCTCGGTTACCCGCCCATTCAGGTGGAGACGCCGGAGGGCCGGGCGGAGTACGCGGCGGCTCAGCGCGGGTTCGCCGAGCGCGCCGCGGTGCTCCGGCGGCGGCTTATCGACACGTTCACGGCAGCGCTCGACCGGCCGGCGGTGCCGGTCAGCTGATCGGCCGGCTCTACTGCAAGATGTTCACCGCCCTGGCGACGACCAGCGCGACCGTCAGCAGGGATATCGCCGACTGCAGGGTCATGGTGAGCTTCGCCCAGCGCGACAGCGGCAGGGTGTCGGTCGGGCTGAACGCCGTCGCGTTGGTGAACGACAGGTAGAAATAGTCGACGAAGCCCGGCTCCCAGTCCGGTGAGACGAGTTCGGGCGAGACCATCTGGCCGAAGAGGAAGTCAGGGTGCTTGCGGGTGCCGTGGGCACGGGCTACCGGTCCTCCGCGGTCGGTCTCCCAGTACCAGAGTGCGAACACTATGACGTTCGTCAGCCAGATCGCACCGCCATTGCGCAGCAGCGGCATCGCCGCTTCCCCGCCCTGGCCGTGAATCAGCGCCCAGGCCAGTTTCACCGCCGACCACGCGGTGGCGAAACTGGCGGCGATCACGAGCGCGATACCGAGTCCGCGCACGATGCTGTTGGTACGGTCGATCTTCGTCTGCCGGAACGCGATGATGCTCACCAGCAGGAGGAACTCCAGCGACGGCATCAGCCAGATTGGACTGAAAGCCAGGCTGTCCGGTACCACCAGCTGGAGCCCGATGGCACACAGCACCGCGACCACCACGGGTATCCGCGGTTCCTCGGCGGTGCGGCGCAGCCATGCCGGCTCGCGAAGCGGGGTGGCGGTCAGGCGCTCCAGGTGCGCCGAGATGTGAGCGAGGCGCTCATGCAAGGTCTGCGCGTCCATGTACTCCTCGCGCGTGTCGAGCCGCTGCTCGCTCATCCGGGGGTCGGTCATGGTCGACATTCTGTCGCCTGATTCGGAACCCGGATAGTAGCCGTGCGTACGGTCGCTATGCTGCGCCACGTGGCCGCTAGCGAACTGACCGACGAGGATTTCGACAGGCAAGGCGAAGGCCAAAACCAAGGCCAGGACCAAGGCCAGGACCCGGTACGCCCGGGCAAGCGCGGCTGGCTCCGGCTGGCGGTCGCCGTACTGTGCTGGGTCCTGGCCGTGGCCGCGCTGGGGTTCGCCGTCGTACGTGTCTTCGGCTGGGAACGCACCTGGTACGGCACCGTCGTCATGGCGTTCACGCCGTACTTCGTGGTGTTGTCCTTCGTACCGTTAATGGCGGCCGTGCTGCTGCGCCGCTGGCGCGCCGCGATCGTCGCCGTGGTCGCGTCGGTGGCCCTGGTGTCGGTCATGGTCCCGCGCGTGGTCGGAAGCGCCGACCCGGCTCGTGGGCCGGAGCTACGCGTGATGAGTTCGAACATGCGCCTCGGCGGTGCCGACGTCGACTCGATCATCTCGCTGGCACGCGACCACCGAATCGACCTGCTGGCATTGCAGGAGTTCACCAGGTTCGCGCAATACCGGCTGACCCGAGCCGGTATCGACACGCTGTTCCCGTACTCCGAACAGGATCCGCGCGACGGGCCGGTCGGCTCGGCGATCTATTCCCGGTATCCGCTGACCGACACCGGATTCCAGGTGCTGCCCGGCTGGTTCGGTCAGGCGTACGCGACGGTGCACGTCCCCGGGGCCGTTCCGCTCGCGGTCACCTCGGTGCATCCGTGCGCTCCCACCGGACCGTCAGAGATGGGCTGCTGGAGCCGGGGCTTGTCGATGGAGCCGAAGGCCACGCCGAAGGGCCCGGTCCGGCTGCTCCTCGGCGACTTCAACTCCACCCTCGACCACGCCCGCCTGCGGAGCCTGATCGACTCCGGATACGAGGACGTGGCCGCCAAACTCGGCGACGGCTGGCAGCCCACCTGGCCGTACTACGGTCGCCGGGCGCGCGTGCCGCTAAAGGTGACCCTCGACCACGTCCTGGTCGACCCGCGAATCGGCGTGTCCAGCTACGGAACCAACCAGGTCCCGCGTACCGACCACAAATCGGTGCACGCCACGGTAACGCTGCCACGCGCCTGACGCCCCAGTCTGCCCGGCCCGCCAAACCCCTTGAGCGATCGCCAAGAACTCGCTAGCCTCCTCGTTGAGCGATCGCTCAACGAGGAGATGCATGATAGCGCCCGTTTACATGGAAACGCTGATCAGCGCCCCGCTGGAAGCGGTCTGGGTGGTGGACTTTCGGTTTCCTCTCGCGCTCAGCGGGTCGGCGCGCCTGTCCGAGTGGTCGACGAGGCCGCCGGCGAGTACCGCATCGATGTCGCCGTGGTGAACCCGCACTTTGGACCGTTATTTGACTATCGGGGGCGGTTCACAGCGGAGTTCATCACGGCGAGCCCGAGCCAATTGCCGGATCACGTGCGCCCGGTGCGAGAGAATCCCTCAAGTTGACGTATGAATCCTGGGGGTGGCGGTGGCGGACACCAAGCAGCGGTTGATCGATGGTGCGATGGCGGCCATCCGTACGCACGGGATCGCCGGGACCTCGGCCCGTTCCATCGCCGCCGCCGCCGGCGTCAACCAGGCGCTGGTGTTCTACCACTTCGGCAGCGTCGACGATCTGATCGCGACCGCCTGCCGAACCGCGACGGTGGAGCGGGTCGCGGTCTATCGGCCGCGGTTCCAGGCGGTCGGCTCGCTTCGCGAACTGCTCGACCTGGGCCGTCAACTGCACGAGGAGGAACGCGCCGCCGGCAACGTCAGGGTGCTGGCGCAGACGCTGGCCGGAGCGCAGATGGACGCGAAGCTGAAGGCTCCGACCGCTGACGCGCTCGCGATGTGGACAACCGAGATCGAGGCTGTGTTACGGCGAGTCCTGGTCGACTCGCCGTTCACCGAAGTGGCCGACGCGGCCGGGCTGGCGCGGGCGGTGTCGGCCGCGTTCATCGGCCTGGAGCTCTACGAGGGCGTCGACCCGGACGGGGCCGCTTCGGCTCTCGACGCCCTCGAACAGCTGTCGTTGCTGCTCGAGGTGGTCGAGTCAATGGGACCGATGGCGCGCCGGACATTTCGCAGCCGCGCTCGGAAAACCGCCAACCGGCACGGCTGATCGGCTCGATCAGCGCGGGCCCGCCCGGTACAGGTCACGCAGCAGGCAGATCTCGGCACCGTGATGGATGCCCTCGCGTGCCACGTGGACGATCAGGGCAGCCATCGGATCGGCCGCATACGGACCGCCCTTCGGCCCGAGCGGTTCTCCGATCCGCTCCGGATCGAGCCCTCGAACAGCATCGATCCAGGTCCGATACGACAGATCCAGCGCCGCGAGACCATCGGCGGCGCTACCCGGAACCGCTTCGGGCACCGCGGTGCCGAAGAAGTGGTTGGCGCGCCGGCCGTAGTTGTCGATGAGGTGATTGATCCGCCAGCCGATCGTGGTCACCGGCTCCGGATCCGGCGGCGGCCACGCCGAGTCGGCCGCGAACGTGCCGTCCGGCTCCTTCCGGATCGACCAGCCCCCCGGCGCCGGTTCCCAGAAGAACTCATCATCGGTCAGGCCCGATAGCCGGGGCCAGAAGTGCGCTTCCCAATGGAAGACGGCCTGCTCGATGATGAGTTCCGGCCAATTGACTGTCATGGCCGGGAGGTTAGCCCCCGCGACCGACAATTCTCCGGCGCGCGGGCTATCGCGGCACCAGCCCGTAGGTCAGCGCGTCGACGAGCGCGTGCCAGCTCGCCTCCACGACGTTCTCGTGTACGCCGACCGTCGTCCAGTCGCTGCCCTGACCCGCGGTCTCGACCAGCACCCGGGTGACCGCGCCGGTGCCGTGCGAACCAGCCAGGATCCGCACCTTGTAGTCGGCCAGCTCGAACCGGTCCACCTCGGGGTAGAACGTGCGCAGGCCGGCCCGCAAGGCGTTGTCCAGGGCGTTGACCGGGCCATTGCCCTCCGCGGTCGAGATCACTCGCTCCCCCGCCACGGCCAGCTTGACGGTGGCTTCGCTGACCACCGCACTGTCCTCGCGATGCTCCACGATCACCCGCCACGACTCCAGCTGGAACGGCTTCTCCACCCCGCCGGGCATGGCCGCGCGTACCAGCAGGGCGAAGGACGCGTCAGCGGCCTCGAAGGACCAGCCCCGAGACTCCCTTTCCTTCACCGCTTCGGTCACCGCCGCCAGCACCTCGGGGCTGGGCCGCAGGCCGAGCTCGCGCGATTTGAGTTCGATGCTGGCCCGTCCGGCCATCTCGGTGACCAGGATCTTCATGTCGTTGCCGACCACGGACGGCTCGATGTGGTTGTACAGCAACGGATCGACCTTGATCGCACTCGCGTGCAGCCCCGCCTTGTGAGCGAAGGCGGCGGCCCCGACGTAGGCCTGGTGGGTGTCGGGAGCGAGGTTCGCGATCTCGGCGATGGCGTGGGAAACCCGCACCATCTGCTCAAGGCAGCCGTCCGGTAGGACCCGCATGCCCATCTTGAGTTCCAGGTTTCCGACCACGGCGAACAGGTCGGCGTTGCCGGGCCGCTCGCCATAGCCGTTGGCCGTGCATTGCACCTGCACGACGCCGGATTCGACGGCCGCTATGGTGTTCGCGACCGCGCAGCCGGTGTCGTTCTGGCAATGGATGCCGAGGTCGACCGGCTCCGGCAGGCGCTCGCGCAGCGCCGCGATCGCCTCGCTGACCCGGGACGGCAACATGCCGCCGTTGGTGTCGCACAGGACCACCACTTCCGCACCGGCACCCGCGGCGGCGGCGACCACCTGCGCCGCGTACGCGGGATCGTGCCGGAAGCCGTCGAAGAAGTGCTCGCAGTCGACGAAGACCCGGCGACCCTCGCTGATCAGGTACGCCACCGTGTCCCGCACCATCGCGAGGTTCTCCTCCGCGCTGGTTCGCAAGGCCCGCTCGACGTGCCTGATGTCCGACTTCGCGACGACGCAGACCACCGGCGCCTCCGACTCAACCAGCGCCTTGATCAGCGGATCGGACTTGACATCGACGCCGGCCTTGCGAGTCTGACCGAACGCCACCAGCGTGGCGTGCCGCAGGTCCAGCTCGGTCCGGGCCCGGGCGAAGAACTCGGTGTCCTTCGGCATGGCTCCCGGCCAGCCGCCCTCGATGTAGGACACGCCGAACTCGTCCAGTAACCGGGCGATGGCCAGCTTGTCGGCCACCGAGTAGGCGATCCCCTCGCGCTGCCCGCCATCGCGCAGTGTGGTGTCGAATACCCGCACCTTTGACGTGCTCATGGTCGATGTCCCTTTCGGCGGTGGATGTTCGGTTCGCAGACGGTCGAGGCTGGCTGATCGCCGAGGCGACGTCGCCGACCAACAAAAAGACCCCCCACGGATGTGGGAGGTCTGCGCACGCGGGTTGGAGCCGGGCCGCGTGCGCTACTCGATAATGAGTGCGGATGACATAAACGTCACGATGAGTAGTCTGCCACTCGCGTCCGCGAATTGGAAAGCACGTCCTACTCCTTGGACACTGCCTGCTCCTGCGCCGTCACCCGCACCGTGGACGCGTTTTGCTCCTGGCCTACGGCGGGCGGTCCGGAGGTGGCATGGCGATCAGCGAGCAGGTGCGCTCGTAACCGGTGCACGTCGCGCTCGGAGAGGCCGCCATCGAGGAGATACTGCACGGCCGACCCGTGCCTGGCCCGGAAATCGGCCAGGAACATCAGCATCGCCTCTCGTGGCGCGCCGACCCAATGTGCGGGCAGATGCGGTGGAGCCTGCGCCGCAAACGCATCGCTGATCGCATATTCGTCGGCGATCAGGTCGTCGGCGACGTCGAGGAGACTCAACGCCAGGGCCACCAGCACGCCGGTACGGTCCTTGCCGGCCAGGCAGTGGACCACGACCGGCGCGTTACCGGCTTCGGCCACAACGGCCAGCACGGCGGCGAAGCCGGCCCGCCCGTCGCGGGCCATGTCCAGGTACCGGTCGGCGAGGTAGCGCGCCGGACCGGCCGCCCGGTCATACGGCTCTGGCTCCCACAGCGCGTGCCGCGGAGCGATGTTCACGTAGCGCAGCCCGGGCAGATCGACCCGGCCGGACTCGGCGACCTCGGCCGCCCGCCGCAGATCGACGACGGTACGGATACCCAGCGCCACGAACGTGGCCGAATCCACGGCACTGGCACCGAGGTTGGCAAGCGAATCGGAGCGGTAGAACCGCCCCGATCGCACTTCTTTCCCGGTCCGGGTGACCGTTCCGCCGAGATCGCGGAAGTTGAACAAGGTCTTGAACAACGGCTCAGACGACCCGGTGAACCCAGCCGTGCTTGTCCTCGGCCGCGCCGCGCTGGATGTCAACCAGGTCGGATCGCAGCCCGGTGGACAGCGCTCCGGCGTTTCCGCCACCAATCGTGATGGTCTCGGCGTGCGACTTGGCATACCCGATCGGTGTGATGACCGCGGCGGTACCGCACGCGAACGCCTCCACCAGCCGGCCGGAGGCGGCGTCGGCCCGCCACTCATCAATCGAGTAGGGCCGCTCCACCGTGGTCACGCCGCGCTCGGCGGCGAGCGTGATGAGCGTGTCCCGTGTGATGCCCGGCAGGATGGTTCCGGTCAGCGGCGGCGTCACCATGGTCTTGTCATCCATGACGAAGAAGACGTTCATGCCGCCGAGTTCGTCGACATAGCGCCGCTCCACCGCGTCCAGGAAGATGACCTGCTCGCAGCCGTGCTCCAGGGCCTCGGCATGAGGCGCCAGGCTGGCCGCGTAGTTGCCGCCGCACTTGGCGGCACCGGTGCCGCCGGGCGCGGCGCGGGTGTAGTCCTCCGAGATCCACACGGAGATCGGCTTGACGCCGCCCTTGAAGTAGGCGCCGGACGGCGACGCGATGACGCAGTACAGGTATTCGGAGGCCGGCTTGACGCCCAGGAACACCTCGGAGGCGATCATGAACGGTCGCAGGTAGAGGCTGCTGCTATCGGACGTAGGGATCCATCCGCGATCGATCCGGACGAGGTGTTCGAGCGATTCGATGAACAGCGACTCGGGCAGCGGTGCCATCGCCATCCGCTCGGCCGAGGTCCGGAACCGGCGCGCGTTGCGCTCCGGGCGGAACATCGCGACGCCACCATCTGGCAGCGAGTACGCCTTGAGCCCCTCGAAGATTTCCTGGGCGTAGTGCAGGACCGCGCTCGCCGGATCCATCGACAGCGGAGCCCTCGGTTCGACCCTGGCGTCGTACCAGCCTTTGTGCTCGGCGAAGCGAATGGTGACCATGTGGTCCGTGAAAATCCGCCCGAAACCAGGGTCTACCAGCAGCGCTGCGCGCTCGGCGTCGGATACCGGCTGCGGATTCGGACGAATCTCGAAGTCGAGCTTGTCACCGCCACTCATTTGGATGACCTCCGGTTCACATCGTGGGAATCCCTGGTGCTAGCAACTTACCCCGTACTCGGGGGTTTGGGGAGCGGGTGAGTTCTGGGGACCTGCCGATGTGACGCCGTCGTCAGACCCGGCAGCGACGGCGGCACTCGCCGCTTCCGGTCGCGCGAAAGCGGCTGAGCCACAACGATTGCCGTGGTGCGATCGGCGCTGCCGGTGACTGGTCAGCCGACGGCGGCCGCGAGCCGATCCCCGACCTCCACCGTACGGATCGCGGCGTCCGCCGGGCGGGCCGCGATCTCCGCGGCGACCGCGCTGGTCACTCGCTGCGCAGCCGCGGCGTGTCCGAGATGGTCCAGGAGAAGCGCAATCGACAGGACGGCCGCGGCCGGATCCGCCACACCCGTGCCGGCGATGTCCGGGGCCGAACCGTGAACCGGCTCGAACATCGAAGGGTACGCGCGATCCGGATTGATGTTTCCGCTCGCGGCGAGACCGATGCCGCCGGTGATCGCGGCGGCGATATCGGTAAGTATGTCGCCGAACAGGTTATCTGTCACTACGACGTCGAAACGCTGCGGCTGGGTCACGAAGAACATCGCCGCCGCGTCGACGTGCTGATATTCCGTACTGATTTGCGGGAATTCAGCGGCGACCGTACGGAACGTCCGCATCCACAGGTCACCGGCGTGGGTGAGCACGTTGGCCTTGTGAACCATGGTCACCTTGTGCCGGTCGCGAGCCTCGGCCCGGCCGAACGCGTCCCGGATCACTCGCTCCACGCCGTGGCGCGTGTTGAGGCTCTCCTCGGTCGCCACCTCGGCCACGGTGTTGCGGTGCAGCGAGCCACCGGCGCCGGCGTAGAGCCCTTCGGTACCCTCGCGGACCACGACGAAGTCGATGTCGCCGGGTGCCACCCCGGCCAGCGGGCTGACCACGCCGGGAAAGAGCCGGGCCGGGCGCAGGTTGACGTACTGGTCGAACTCGAAGCGGAGCTTCAGCAGCAGCCCGCGCTCCAGCACGCCGGGAGGCACGCTCGGATCGCCGACCGCGCCGAGCAAGATGGCGTCGTGCTTGGCCAGTTCGCTCAGTACCGAGTCGGGGAGCACCTCGCCGGTCTTGTGGTAGCGCGCGGCACCGAGGTCGTAGTGGGTGAGGCCGGCATCCGGCAGTACCGCCTTGAGCACCTTGGTGGCCTCGGCGCACACTTCCGGACCGATACCGTCGCCTGCTACCACCGCGATGTTCGCCACGCCGCGTCTCCTCGCTCGTCTGGGTTGGGCTCGCCCCGGCGATCCCGGTGCTAACGCCGGAGTGCGTCATCACGGCGTGCCGTAGCGGTCAGACCGCCTAGCGAACGTTAAGCCATTGTCTCGCTTCTCGAAACGGCCGTCTCATCATCCGGAATAATCGTGGGGTCACAGCAGCCGACCCGGCGCTCGCCCTGAGGTACCGTCGATACGTGGCCCGCGGTGCGACCCTGCTCACCCACTTGCGGCACGCGCGCGACCACATCGACCGGCACTTCACCGAGCCGCTCAATCTGGAGCGGCTGGCCAGCGTCGCGGGTGTGTCCAAGTACCACTTCGCGCGCAGTTTCGAACTGGCCTACGGCGAGACTCCGATCCGCTACCTGACCCGCCGCCGGGTCGAGCGCGCCCAAGATCTACTGCGGAACGCCAACCTCACGGTCACCGAGATCTGCATGGCGGTCGGCTTCGCCAGCCTCGGCTCGTTCTCCACCCGATTCACCCAACTGGTGGGCGAGACCCCGTCGGCGTACCGCGATCGGTGGGCGGCACGCGGCGGGCCACACGTGCCCGGGTGCTTCCTGTTCATGAAGGGCGTCGTCGATCCACGCGGTACCACCGGAGCGACGGCGTCGCCGGATGCGCAACCATCCGGGCCTACCTCCGCAATTTGAAAGAAGGCAAGCGAGGCCGGCGGCGGCTAGCGTGACCTCATGATTACCAATATCTCCCTGGTCAACGTGTTCTGTCTGGACCAGGACAAGGCCCGAGACTTCTACGTGGACATCCTCGGCTTCGAACCGGCGACCGACGTGCGTACCGGAGCCGGGTTCCGATGGCTCACCGTCCGGCACCCCAACCAGCCGGAGATCGAGTTGACCCTGATGGTTCCTGGGCCTCCGCTGTCCGAGGAGGCCGCGGCCTTCATCCGTGCCCAGCTTGAGAAGGGCGAGATGGGCGGTATCGGCCTCAAGGTCGATGACTGTCACAAGACCATCGCCGAACTCACCGCGAAGGGCGTGACGGTGCTCCAGGAGCCGGCGGACCGGCCGTACGGAGTGGAGGCCGTGATCCGCGATGTCTCCGGCAACTGGCTGGTGCTGGTCGAGCCCAGGCAGTTCACCCCCGAGGATCTCGCGAACCACGACCTCACGTAGCCGGCGAGAGGCTGCCACCTTCGTCAAGAGCATCGTCGAGGGTCGCGTCGAGGTCATCGTCGGCGACCGCGACCCCGAGAACGGCCCGCTCGTCCGGACGGTTGGCGAGGATATCGGCGAGATAGCCGTCGACCGCCGCGGTGATGCCGACGTCCCGCTGCGCCCTCTCGGACATGTACCAGCGGTGCTCCAGCACCTGCACGAACACCTCGGCCGGCTCCAGCTTGCCGCACAGGTGCGATGGCACCGCGCGGACCACCGGCTCGAATACCTCGGTGACCCACTGGTGTGCGGCCTGCTCCTCGTCGGGCAGGCCGTGCTCGGCCCGGAATGTGTCCAGATCATTGAGCAGCGCCCGGGCCTGGTTCTCCTCGACGTCCAGGCCGGTGAGCCGGAGCAGCCGCCGGGTGTGGTGACCGGCGTCGACCACCTTCGGTTTGAGCCGGTATACCCCGCCTTCGCTGGCGATCTGCAACTCGTCCACATCGAAGCCGAGATCGTTGAGGCGCCGGATCCGACTGCGCACGTGATGACGTACGCCGCCGCTGGTCACCTCCTGCTCATAGGTCACCTCGTGCCACAGTGTCCGATATCGCGCCACGACGTCGTCGGCGACCGCCTCCGGATCGATGGAACCGTGCAGGACGCCGGCGGCCTGCAGGTCCAGCATCTCCCCGAACAGGTTGACCCGGGCGATCTCCAGATCCTCCTGGCGCTGGCCATTGGAGACCTGCGGGTAGAGGGCACCGGTCTCGGCATCCACCAGGTACGCCGCGAACGCGCCGGCGTCGCGCCGGAACAGCGTGTTGGACAACGAAACGTCGCCCCAGAAGAAACCGTTGAGATGTAGCGCAACCAGCAGGACCGCGAGCGCGTCCAGCAACCGGTTGATGGTGTCCGGGCGCAGCGTGTTGGAGAACAGCGCCCGGTACGGCAGCGAGAACTGCAGGTGCCGGGTCACCAGGGCGGAGCCGAGCGGCGATCCGTCACGACCGGTCCGATCGGTGACGATCGCGATCGGTTCCACGCTGGGTACATCGATCCGTTCCAGCCGCCGCAGCAGGTCGTACTCGCGCTGAGCGATTCGTTCGGTGGTCTCCTTGACGGCGTAGACGACGCCCTCGACCTGAACGAAGCGGACCACGTGCCGCGAGATGCCCCGGGGCAGCGCCACCAACTGATCGCTGGGCCACCGCTCCAGCGGCAAGTCCCACGGGAAGTCCAGTAGTGCCGGATCGAACGCGGCGGTGATGCGCACGCCACGAGTGTGGCATCCGCACGGCTACCGGCCCAGCGCGCTCGCGATCACGGCCACGAATCGATCGATCGCACCGGTCACCCCGGCCGAGCGAGCCGGGTTCAACTCGCCGATCGACAACCCACGGAATCGTGGATCGCCGCAGGCCAGCGCCAGCGCCTCAGCCACCGCTGCCAGGCTCGGCCCGGTATTGCGGCCCCCGGTACTTTCGGCCAGCGGGGCATCAGTGAAGTCCAGCACATCGACGTCGAGGTGAACCGCGAGCGGGGCCGCCGGCAACCGGCGCAGCGCTCGCGCGGTCGCGGCGGCCGGCTCGGCGGCGAGTTCGGTGCTCGACTGCGCGGCCAGGCCCAGCCGGGTAGCGGTGGCGACCTCACTCGGAGTCGCCACCGACTCATCGACCCCCAGGAACGACAGCTGGCCGGCGGTGAGCAGCGGCTGTCGGCAAAACGCCGCGCTCAGCTCGGGTACGGCTCCCGGCACGTCCAGAGCGTGGGCGATACCCATCCAGTCCAGGGCACCATCGGTCGTGGTCTCCGGCGTGTTCGCGTCGAAGTGCCGGTCCATGTAGAGCAGCCCGGCGCTCGGGAAACGGGCGATCAGCGCGTCGGTCAGGCCAAGCGCGACCGTGCAGTTGCCGCCGAGGACGAGGACGTCCGCGTCGGCGTCGAACGCGGCCCCAGCAGTCTGGGACACCGCCTCGATCGCCCGCACCGCGGCTTCGACGTTCTGCGCTTGCGGCGCGGCGTGGTCCGGTGCCCAGACTTGCAGCGGGCCGTCACCGGCATCGCGCAGCCGCCGCCCGGCGCTCGAGAGCCGTGCCACCAGGCCGGCGTCCCGCAACACCCGGGGCGCCTGTTCCTGCCCGGCCGCGTAGCTCGCCGCGCTGGTCGGTGCGCCGATCACCACCAGTTCGCGGGCCGCCGCCACATCACCGCTCGTCCGCCCGGTCATCCATCCAGTCTGATCGGCCGAGACCCACTTGCGTGGCCAGAAGTCGCTCTGCGCGGCACATGGTGACGGCGCCGCACCGCCCGGTGCGGCGCCATCACCATGATCAGGCAGCCTGGGTGACCGATGATCAGGCGGTCTCGGTAATCGGCCGATCCACCCAGCTCATCATGCCGCGCAGCTTCGCGCCGGTCTCCTCGATCGGGTGCGCGGCACCCTGATCACGCAGCTTCTGGAAGTTCGGACGCCCGGCATCGTCCTCAGCGATCCACTCGCGGGCGAACTCGCCGTTACGGATCTCTTCCAGGATCTTGCGCATTTCGGCCTTGGTTCGCTCGTCGACCACCCGCGGTCCGCGGGTGACGTCGCCGTATTCGGCGGTGTCCGAGACGCTGTAACGCATGCGGGCGATGCCGCCCTCGTACATCAGGTCCACGATCAGTTTCAGCTCGTGGAGGCATTCGAAGTACGCCACCTCGGGTGCGTACCCAGCCTCGGTGAGAACCTCGAAGCCGGCCTGAACCAGCGCCGTGGTACCGCCGCAGAGCACCGCTTGCTCACCGAACAGGTCGGTCTCGGTCTCCTCGGTGAAGGTGGTCTTGATGGCGCCGGCCCGGGTGCCACCGATCCCCTTGGCGTAGGACAGGGCCAGCGCGAAGGCGTTTCCGGTCGCGTCCTGATGCACGGCGACCAGTACCGGAACGCCCTTGCCGTCGACGAACTGGCGGCGTACCAGGTGGCCTGGGCCCTTCGGAGCGACCATCGCGACATCCACGTCGGCGGGCGCCTCGATCAGCCCGTACCGGATGTTGAACCCATGGCCGAAGAACAACGCCTTGCCGGGCGAGAGCGCCGGAGCGATCTCCTCGGCATAGATCTTGCGCTGGGCGGTGTCCGGGGCCAGCATCATGATCACGTCGGCCTCGGCCGCGGCCTCGGCCGGCGTCAGAACGCGGAGACCCTGCTCGGCGGCCTTGGCCCGGCTCTTGGACGTGGCCGGCAGGCCGATGCGCACATCGACTCCGGAATCGCGCAGCGACAGCGCGTGCGCGTGGCCCTGGCTGCCGTACCCGATGACCGCGACCTTGCGACCGCTGATCAGCGACAGGTCGGCGTCGTCGTCGTAGAACACTTCCGCGGACAACGTAGAACTCCTCACTCGGCTACCACGTAGCTCGATAATCGCGTAGCTCGATAATTACGCGGCCCGCAGGCTCGGCGCGGTGATGGACCGGGAGCCCCGGCCGATCGCGACAAGTCCGGACTGGACCATTTCCTTGATTCCGAACGGTTCGAGATCGCGCAACAGCGCGTCGAGTTTGGACGCGGTGCCGGTGGCCTCGATGGTCAGCGTGTCAGGAGCGACGTCGACGACGTGCGCGCGGAACAGCGCCACCGTCTCCATGACCTGCGCTCGGGTACCCCGGTCGGCACGCACCTTGACCAGCAGCAGCTCGCGCTGGACCGACATCGCCGACTCGAGTTCCACGATCTTGAGCACGTTGACCAGCTTGTTGAGCTGCTTGGTGACCTGCTCCAGTGGCGACACATCGGCGTTGACGACGATGGTGATGCGGGAGATCTCCGGCGACTCGGTCTCGCCGACGGCGAGTGAATCGATGTTGAACCCGCGCCGCGAGAACAGCTGAGCCACCCGGGCCAGTACGCCCGGCTTGTTCTCCACCAGTACCGAAAGGGTATGCGTGGATGCCATCGCGCTGTTCATCAGACATCGTCCTCATCGAAGATCGGCCGCACGCCGCGGGCGAACATGATCTCGTCGTTGCTGGTCCCCGCCGCCACCATGGGCCATACCATCGCGTCCTTGCCGACGACGAAGTCGATGACCACTGGAGCGTCATTGATCGCCATAGCCGCCTCGATCGTCTTGTCGACGTCGGCGGCCGACTCGCACCGCAAGCCGATGCACCCGAGCGCCTCGGCGAGCTTCACGAAGTCCGGCACCCGGTGCTTGTGAGTGCCCAGGTCGGTGTTCGAGTACCGCTCGTTGTAGAACAGCGTCTGCCACTGGCGCACCATGCCCAGGTTGCCATTGTTGATCACGGCGACCTTGACCGGGATGCCTTCCAGTGCGCAAGTGGCCAGCTCCTGATTGGTCATCTGGAAGCAGCCGTCGCCGTCGATCGCCCAGACGGTGGTCTCCGGCGCTCCGGTCTTGGCGCCCATCGCGGCCGGAACCGCGTACCCCATGGTGCCGAGACCGCCGGAATTGAGCCAGGTGCCCGGCTTCTCGTAGTTGATGAATTGGGACGCCCACATCTGGTGCTGCCCGACCCCGGCGACGTAAATGGCGTCCGGGCCGGCGATGGCGCCGATCCGCGAGATGACGTATTGCGGCGCCAGCGAGCCGTCCGGCGGCTCCTCGTAGCCAAGCGGGCAGCGCTCCTGGATCTCGGTGAGCGCCGACCACCACTCGGCCAGCCTTTCCGGCTTGGCCGGAGTCTCGCCGAGAGCGCTGATCAGATCGGCGATCACGTATTTGGCGTCGCCGACGATCGGGACGTCCGCCTGCCGGTTCTTGCCGATCTCGGCCGGATCGATGTCGGCGTGGACCACCTTCGCTTGCGGCGCGAAGCTGTCCAGCTTCCCGGTCACCCGGTCGTCGAACCGGGCGCCGAGCGCCACGATCAGGTCCGACTTCTGCAGCGCGTACACCGCCGGAACCGTGCCGTGCATGCCCGGCATTCCGAGATGGCTCGGGTGCGAATCGGGGAATGCCCCGCGTGCCATCAAGGTGGTCACCACCGGGAATCCGCTCTGCTCGGCGAGCTTGAGCAGCTCGGCGGACGCGCCGGCCTTCAGGACTCCGCCACCCACGTACAGCACCGGGCGCCGGGCCGTGGCCATCAACCGCGCGGCTTCCCTGATCTGCTTCATGTGCGGGTGGACGGTCGGGCGGTAGCCGGGCAGATCGAGTACCGGCGGCCAGGCGAACGTCGTGGGGGCTTGCAGCACGTCCTTCGGAATGTCGACGAGCACCGGACCGGGGCGTCCGGTGGAGGCGAGGTGGAACGCCTCGGCCAGGATGCGCGGCAGTTCCTCGACCGACTGCACCAGATAGTTGTGCTTCGTGATCGGAACGGTGATGCCCTGGATGTCGGCTTCTTGGAAGCCGTCGGTACCGATCAGGCTCTTGGCCACCTGACCGGTGATGGCGACGATCGGCACCGAGTCCATGTACGCGTCGGCGATCGGCGTCACCAGGTTGGTCGCGCCCGGGCCGGACGTGGCCATGCAGACGCCGACCCGGCCGGTCGCCTGCGCGTACCCGGTGGCGGCGTGGCCGGCGCCCTGCTCGTGACGGACCAGGATGTGCCGCACCGACGAGTCGAATAGCGGGTCGTAGGCGGGCAGGATGGCTCCGCCCGGAATGCCGAACACCACTTCTACGCCGAGCGCCTCAAGCGACTTGACCAGGGCGCCCGCGCCGGTCGTCTGGATCTGCTGCGCGGGCGTGCTGTCACCGTTTTGCGCAGCCGCCACCCCGGGGTGCTCCCCCAGGTCCGACTCGACCCGGCCGTGCGGCTTCCGGGCGAGTATTTCGGGTGTCGGGATGTTCATGGCCAACCTTTGCTGTGCGCGGTAGGTACCAAATTGTCGGGGTCGCGTGCACTAAAAAAGCCCTCGTGCCATCGGCACGGGGCTTGCGCACGCTCTCGGGACGAGAGGTGCGCCTACATAAGTACTCGAATGCTGGACATGCGCTAACTCTGACGCATCTCACGCCCTGAGTCAAGCCGTCCCACATCATGGACCCGCGGTCCGGGCACCTGCTGGTCGCCGGCCCGGCTGCCGTCGTCGAACGAGATCGAGCCGGACAGCATCGCCTCAACCCGCTCGGCCGGCATCGCCCGCCCGAGCATCTCGCCCTGAATCAGCGTGGCACCGGACCGCCGCACCACGGCGAGTTCGGCCGGCTCCGCCACGCCCTCGGCGATCACGGAGAGGCCGAGCCGTTGCCCCAGCGACACCACGACGTCCACCAGCGGCGCAGCGCTGCGAGACGGCACGCCACGTGGGTCGCCGACCAGCGATCGGTCGATCTTCAGGATGTCCACCGGAAGCCAGCGCAGGCGACCGAGCGACGAGTACCCGGCCCCGAAATCGTCGAGCGCGATTCGCACGCCGGTGGCGCGCAGCGCCTCCAGCTTCGACACCAGCTCTTCCAGATCGACCGCGACCGCGTGCTCAGTGATCTCCAGGACCAGCCGGTCGGCCGGCAACCGGTGCGCCCGCAGCACATCGGTGACGTGTGCGACGTAGTCGACCAGGTGCAGCTCGCGAACCGATATGTTGACCGAGATCCAGACGTCGTGCCCGTCCGAACGCCAGCGGCCGACCTGCCGGCAGGCGCGATGCAGGACCCAACGGTCGAGCTGGCCGATCATGCCCGCGTCCTCGGCGATCGGGATGAACTCGTCCGGCCGCACCGAGCCGAGCGTGGGGTTGTCCCACCGCAGCAACGCCTCGACGCCGACGATCCGCATCGATGACAGCTCGATGACCGGCTGGTAGGCCAGCTCGAACTCGTCGCGAGCGATCGCGCCCCGGAGCTCGTGCTCGATCTGGGTACGGCGGTGCAGCCAGCCGTCATAGGCCACGTCGTACAACTCGACCCGGTTCTTGCCCCGCTGTTTGGCGAATCGGAGCGCCATGTCCGCGTTACCCAGCAGCTGCGGCACGTCGTTGGCCGAGCCGCATCCGGCCACACCGATGCTCGCCGACACGTACACCGATCCGGCTGCCGTCTCGATCGGCTGGGCCAGCACCGCTCGGAGCCGGCGCGCGGCCACGGTGGCATCGGCCAGGCCGGCCCACATCAGTACGGCGAACTCGTCACCGCCCATGCGTGCCGCGACGTCGCCGTCTCGCAGGTTGGTGCGCAGCCGCCGGGACACCTCGGCGAGAACGGCGTCGCCGACGTCATGCCCGCGTAGATCGTTGACGTTCTTGAAGCCGTCGAGGTCGATCGCCAGCAGTACGCACGCCGCACCGCCGACTGCCTCTTCGTTCAGTACCCGCATCAACTCGCGGCGATTGGCCAGGCCGGTCAGTGGATCGGTGAAGGCGAGCACCCGCAGGCTGATCTCATCCGCGGACAGCTGCGCGGCCAGCCGGCCCGCGTCATGCAGGGCGATCCACTGGCGTATCACCAGGGTCACTCCGGTGGTGACTCCGGCGATCAGCGCCACCCGGTCGAGGACCTGGGCGAAGCTGAGCTGTACCACGACGGTCGCGAACGCACCGAGAACCACGATGCCGGACAGGTACCAGCCGTGCTTGCGGTTGACGCGCTCGCTGTTGAGCTGGCCGCGCAACCGCCCGACGCAGGCACCGCCCATCAGCAGTACCCCGGCCGCCGTGGCGACGCCGGCCAGACCGACCTCGTCCGGGGTGCCGTACAGGATGGCGGACACGGTGCCGGCACTACCGCCGACCATCAGCACGCTGGCCGCGCTGAGCAGCGATACGGCAACCCATGGTCGCGCCACTCGCACGATGGTGACCAGGGCGAACGCGAGCGTGCCCAGAGCGGCGACCAACGGCGGCGTGATGACGAAGGCGTCCCACAACGGGTGTACGCGGACCGGTTTGGCGTGGTTGAACACGAGGCCCGCCACGATCCAGCCGCCCATGAGCGTGGCGGCGGTGATCAGGAAGGCATCGACGCGGCGGCGTAGCCGCGCCGGTCGCGACTCGACCGCGCCGGGCAGCCGTTCGATGCCGGCGAGAGTGAGCAAGGCGGCCAGAGCCACCCCGATCGAACCGATCACGGCCAGGCCGCGCCGGAACTCGACGGGGTCGGCCAGCAGCACGGCGGCCCAAGCGGCCAGGCTCACCCACACCATCGTGGTGATGACGGCGGCGGCGAGCAGCGCAGCGCCGTGCCGGGCTCCGGGCGCCGCGACGCCGGCGGCCGTCCGTCCTCGCCCGGCCCGCAGCGATGCGCGCGCTGCCGGCTCTGCCCCGGCGCGCCGTGGCCTCGGCCGGACCGGGCGCGGCAAGCGGATCAGCCAGAACAACGCGGGGATGCCAGCCGCCACGACACATCCCGCGGCGGCCAGCAGACATGACCCTGCGTCGAGCGACACGCCTACACTCTGCCGGATCGTCGCGGGCGGAGCAGTGGGACTGTCGGCCAATACCACACTGCCTATTGGGATCGTCACCACAAGCGTGGCTACTCAACCTCGTCGTCCCGGGCGGAGTAAGCCAAGGTGACCGATGGTCTCCGGCGGCGCCGTCACCGACCGGCCGATCCGGCTTCAGCTAGGTCCGATATCCGACAGACGCTGGACGCAACCCAACCGACTGATAACTATCCGGCCAGTTCTCATCTCGCCTCGTGGACGCGCGGTCTCGCGGGCGGGGCACCGGAGCCGATGCGTGGCATGCTGACGGGTATGCCCGAACTGCGCTCCAAGACCTCAACGCATGGCCGCATGATGGCCGGTGCCCGCGCGCTCTGGCGCGCGACCGGCATGACCGACGCCGACTTCGGCAAGCCCATCGTCGCGATTGCCAACAGCTTCACCCAGTTCGTGCCCGGGCATGTACACCTTCGCAATCTCGGTGCGCTGGTAGCCGACTCGGTCGCGGCAGCCGGTGGGGTCGGCCGGGAGTTCAACACGATCGCAGTCGACGACGGCATCGCCATGGGCCACGGCGGCATGCTGTACTCGCTGCCCAGCCGGGAACTGATCGCCGACGCCGTGGAATACATGGTCAACGCGCACTGCGCGGACGCGCTGGTATGCATCTCGAACTGCGACAAGATCACTCCCGGGATGCTGCTCGCCGCGTTGCGGCTGAACATCCCCACCGTCTTCGTCTCCGGCGGGCCGATGGAGGCCGGCAAGACGGTTGAGGTCGATGGCGTCGTGCACGCGGCTGGGTCGGCACCGGAGCTGGCCGGCGGTTCGACCCGGAAGCTCGACCTGATCGACGCCATGGTCGCGTCGGCCAACGATTCGGTCAGCGATGATCAGCTCGGCCACCATCGAGCGGTCGGCCTGCCCGACCTGCGGTTCGTGTTCGGGCATGTTCACCGCCAACTCGATGAACTGCCTGACCGAGGCGATCGGCCTGGCGTTGCCCGGCAACGGCTCGACGCTGGCCACCCACGTTGCTCGCAAGTCGCTGTTCGAGTCCGCCGGCCGGCTGATCGTGGACCTGGCCCAGCGCTACTACGCCGATGACGACACCTCGGTGCTGCCCAGGGCCATCGCCTCGCGACCGGCGTTCGAGAACGCCATCGCGCTGGACGTCGCGATGGGCGGATCCACCAACACCGTGCTGCACCTGCTGGCCGCGGCGCGCGAAGCCGAGCTCGACTTCGGCGTCAAGGACATCGACGCCATCTCGCGCCGCGTCCCCTGCGTCGCCAAAGTCGCGCCGAACACCACGAAGTACCACATGGAAGACGTCCACCGGGCCGGAGGCATCCCGGCCATCCTTGGCGAGCTGGACCGCGCCGGACTGCTGAACCGCGACGTTCACGCGGTGCACGCGGCCGGCGTTGACGAGTGGCTCGCGCGACTGGGACATCCGGGGCGGGCAACCCAGCGACGAGGCGCTGGCGCTGTTCCGCGCGGCGCCCGGCGGGGTACGCACGACCGAGCCGTTCTCCACCGACCAACCAGTGGGCCTCGCTCGACACCGACGCGGCCGACGGCTGCATCCGCGACATCGCGCACGCCTACTCCGCCGACGGCGGCCTGGCGATGCTGCACGGCAACCTCGCGATCGACGGCGCCGTGGTCAAGACCGCCGGCGTGCCCGACGACTGCCTGACCTTCCGCGGCCCGGCACGCGTCTTCGAGTCGCAGGAGGCCGCCGTCGAGGGCATCCTCAGCGAGCGCGGTGGTCGCCGGCGACGTGGTGGTCATCCGGTACGAGGGCCCGAAGGGCGGGCCCGGCATGCAGGAGATGCTCTACCCGACGTCGTATCCTCAAGGGCCGGGGACTCGGCCGCGCCTGCGCGCTGATCACCGACGGCCGGTTCTCCGGCGGTACGTCCGGGCTGTCCATCGGCCACGTCTCCCCGGAGGCGGCCGGTGGCGGGCTGATCGCCCTCGTCGCCGACGGCGACGACGATCGACATCGACATCCCGAACCGGCGACTGGAACTGCTCGTCGAAGCCGATGTGCTGGAACAACGCAAGATCGCCCAGGAGAAGCGGGAGCGGCCGTACACGCCGGTCGCGCGCGAGCGCGTGGTCTCCGCCGCACTCCGGGCGTACGCGTCGATGACCACGTCGGCGTCGGACGGTGCGTATCGCCGGGTTCCGCTCTAGGCGCGACTACCGGGAAAGCAGCCGTTACAGCCAGCCGCTGACCGTCGCTCCGTCCACCCACTCCCGCGGACACACCTCGCGACCAGCCAGGCGATATCCGCCCAGCAGAGCCTGCTTTCCGGCGATCATGGCGCCGGCGGAGAAGCCGACATACGGAACTCCGGCGTCGGTGGCGGCACGGATCGCAGGCGCGCAGCCGATCAGGCCGGCGTGGTAGCCCGGTGCCGGTCCGCCGCCGACCAGAAACACGCTCATCGGCGCGTCATCTCCGTCCCATCGTCGTAATACGAACCGAATGATGGTCTCGCAAGGCGTGCCAGACCTGCGATCGATTTGCCGGCCGGTAGCATCGAGGGGTCTCGCGACTGGCGCACAGAGGTGGAAGTAACCACCAGGGAGCGACGAGACCGCGCACCGTGCGCCTGGGTGCGGGTCGCCAAGGCAAGGAGACAATCGTGCACGAACCGCCAATTCCGCACCTCACTGCCGCCGACCCGGAGATCGCCACGCTCATCGAGCAGGAGGCCCGGCGCCAGCGGGACAAGCTGCGCATGATCCCGTCGGAGAACTACGTATCCAGCGCCGTTCTCGAAGCCACCGGCACGGTCCTGACGAACAAGTACTCCGAGGGGTACGCGACCAAGCGGTACTACGAGGGCCAGCAGTACATCGATCCGATCGAGATGCTCGCCATCGCCCGGGCGAAATCCCTGTTCGGCGTCGAGCACGCCAATGTCCAGCCGTACTCCGGCTCACCCGCGAACCTGGCCGTCTACCTGGCCTTCATGACGCCCGGGGACAAGTTCCTGTCGCTGGAACTCGCGCATGGTGGCCACCTCACGCACGGGTCACCGGTCTCCGCGACCGGCAAGTGGTTCACGCCAGTCCATTACGGCGTGACCCGCGAGACCGGCCGGATCGACATGGACCGCGTCCGGGACATCGCCCTCGCCGAGCGCCCGAAGATGATCTTCTGCGGTGGCACCGCGATCCCGCGCACCATCGACTTCCCCGCATTCGCGGAGATCGCCGAGGAGGTCGGCGCGCTGCTGATCGCCGACATCGCGCACATCGCCGGGCTGATCGCCGGTGGCGCGCACCCGTCCCCTGTCGGCTACGCCGACGTCATCTCGACCACGACCCACAAGACGCTGCGCGGGCCGCGAGGCGCCATGCTGATGGCCAAGCCCGAGCACGCCACCGCGATCGACAAGGCAGTCTTCCCTGGCTTGCAGGGCGGACCGCACAACCACACCACCGCCGGGATCGCCGTGGCCCTGGCCGAGGCGGCGCAGCCGAGCTTCGCCAAGTACGCCCGTCAGGTCGTCGCAAATGCCAGGGCGCTGGCCACCGCTCTGACCGAGCATGGTTTCGATCTGGTGTCCGGCGGCACCGACAACCACCTGATCCTCATCGACCTGACCAACAAGGGAATCGAGGGCAAGCCCGCCGCGAAGGCGCTGGACGCGGCCGGAATCGAGCTGAACTTCAATACCGTCCCGTTCGACCCGCGCAAGCCGTGGAGCCCGTCCGGCATTCGCCTGGGGACGCCCGCTCTCACCACCCGTGGGCTGACCGAGGAGCACATGACATACGTCGCGCGCTGGATGGACCAGGCGGTATCGGCCGGGATCAAGGACGATACGGACACGCTCGCCCGGATCGCCGGCGAGGTGGCCGATTTGATGACTGGATTTCCGATGCCGGGCTGGACCGAGCCGCAGTAACCGCGGGGCGGCAGTTGCCACCAGGTCGGCAGTTACCACCAGGTCGGCAGTTACCACCAGGTCGGCAGTGGTCACGGGTCGGCCCGCCGTCAAGCGCAGCCGGACGGCTGCCGCGTCAGCCGCCGCGGACATATCGGGCCGGCGCCGAGCCCCGTGCTCCCGGCGCCGGCCCGCCACCGCGATCGGCCCGGACACCCGCCGGACCGATCGCGAGGCACGCCCCCCGTCGAGCGCGTCGGCCGCATCGACCGCGCACCCGGGTCTTCCACCGGCTAGCGGCCGCCGCCGGCGACGCTCGGAATCACCTGGACCTCCGCGCCATCTCGTACCGGAGTCGCCATGCCGGCCAGGCGCCGCACGTCCTCGCCGTCGACGTAGACGTTGACGAACCGGCGCAGCGCGCCCTGCTCGTCCTGGATTCGCCGGGCCAGCCGCGGCCAGCGGTCATCGAGTTCACGCATAACGTCCGCCAAGGTTCCGGACGTGCCGATCTCCACCCGGGACGCCCCGCCGACCTCGGTCCGCAGCGCGCTCGGCACGAGCATCGTCACCGTCACAGCGTGGCCGCCCGCACGCACAGCACATCGGGCAGATCGGCGGCGACACGAGACCAGGAGTCGCCCTCGTCGCGGCTCGCATATACCTCGCCGACGCGAGTGCCGAAGTAGACGCCGGTCGGGTCGGCGTCGTCCGCGCACATCGCGTCACGCAACGTGATGCCGTAGTACGGCTGGTCTGGTAGGCCATTGGTGAGCGGCTCCCAGGTCTTTCCGGCATCGGTCGAGCGGAAGACCCGGCACCGCTTGTCCGGCGGGAATCGCGAGGCGTCCGCCTCGACCGGGAACGTGTAGATGACATCGCCGCGTCGTGGGTGGGCGACCATGCCGAAGCCGAAGTCGCTTGGCAGGCCGTCAGCGATCGACTCCCAGGATTTGCCTCCGTCATCCGAGCGATACACGCCATGGTGATTCTGCGCGTACAGCCGGTCGGCGTCGGCGGCGTCCCGGGCCACCTTGTGAACGCATTGGCCGAACTCCGGCCACGGATCCGGCATGAAGTACGCCTTGATGCCGGTGTTGTCGGCCGACCATGTGGCCCCGCTGTCCGCTGTGCGGTAGACGCCGCCGGTCGACATCGCCACGAGCATCGCGTCACCGTCGGACGGATGCGGAAGAACGGTGTGAATGGCCTGACCGCCGAAACCGGCGGCCCACTCCGGCCGGTGCGGGTGATCCCACAGGCCCCGGACCAGTTCGAAGGACTGGCCCCCATCGTCGGACTGGAACAGCGCGGACGGCTCGACCCCGGCGTAGACCCGTCGCGGCTGGTCGGCCGGCCCTGGCGCGATCGCCCACACACGCTGCAATGACGCCTCGGTGTCGGCCGGGAACGCGATTGGAGCGCGCTCCGGCTCGTGCCAGGACTGGCCACCGTCATCGCTGGTCGCCATGCCCGGACCATAGTGGCTGCTGGTCATCCCGGCGAACAGCCGGGGCCGCTCGCCGCGCTTGTCGATAGCCACCGCGTAAATCCCGGTCATCGGGAAGATCGGCTCGCTTACGTGCCACGAACGCCGATCGTCGTCGCTGCGGGCCAGGAAGAGACCCTTCGACGTGCCGATCATGAGAGTGTTCGTCATACGGCGCAGTATGCGCCGCGCCACCGACAATTTCGCGCGGCGCGTGCCTTTCGCGCGTCACGCGCCCTTTCGCAGCCTCGCGTGCCTTTCGCGCGTCACATGCCTGAGATCCGGATTACGCACCGCACCCCGGTGAGCCCCGGCACGTCAGCCGGGCTGCCCGGAGGCCCGATCCGGACCACCGGACGCGGCTCGATGCGGAGCCCGGCCGCGAGAGCCGGCCGGCTGGTGTCACAATTCTCAGGTGACTGCCGCCCACTTCCGCCGCAACGTATCGATCTCGATCGCCGGCCTGGTCGCTTTGCTCGGCGCGTTGCCCCTCGCGACCGCCGGATTCGGCACCGACAGCGCGCCGTGGTGGGCGTACCCACTATTGTTGATCTTGCTCGTCCCGATCGGCGTCGGCGCGTGGGGCTGGCGTACCGGGACCGACGCGGACGCCAACGGCGTACGGCTGCGGCGCGTCTTCGGATCGCGGCGAATCCCGTGGTCGGAAATCAGCCAGCTGCGCCCGGCCGGCCGGACCATCAATGCCGTCCTGACCAGCGGTGAATCCGTCCAGTTGCCAGCCGTTGGAAGATCCGACCTGCCCCGGCTCATCGCCGCCAGCGGGGCGGAGCTGATCGCTCCGGATGACCAGCAGGTCGAGACTCAGTAGCCGTCGGTCACCACGTTGATCAACGGTTCTCCCGCGACGAACCGCCGTAACTGCTGTTCCAGCAACCCGTAGGCACGCGGCATCAGGCCGGCGACAATTCCGCCGACATGCGGTGTGATCAGCACGTTGGGCAACGACCACAGCGGATGGCCGGGCGGCAGCGGCTCCGGATCGGTAACGTCCAGCGCGGCGTTCAACCGGCCGCTGCGCACCTCGGCAACCAGGGCATCGGTGACGACCACGGGACCGCGCGAGATGTTGACCAGAAGCGCTCCGTCGGAGAGCCGGGACAGGAACTTCGCGTCAACCATTCCGGTGGTCTCGGCGGTCAACGGCACCAGCAGCACCACAATGTCCGCCTGCGGTAGGAGGTCCGGCAACTCCGCCACGCCGTGCACCCCTTCGCGGGCGGTTCGCGCCACCATCGTCACCCGTGCCTCGCAGGCCTCCAGCCGTCGGGCCAGATTCTGCCCGATGTCACCGGCGCCGATGATCAGGACGTGCCTGCCGGTGAGTTCCGGCGCCAGCGTCGCCGACCGGTCCCATTCCCCCGCCGCCTGAGCCCGGACGAGCACGGGCAGCCGCCGTTGGTAGCTGAGGATCAGGGTGAGCGCGAGTTCGGCCGTGGACGACGTATGGATCCCGCGGCCGTCGCACAACACCGTCCCGGGTGGCATCCGGCCGACCCACACATCGGCGCCGGCTGTCAGCAACTGGACCACCCGGATGCTCTTCATCTCGTCGAGCAGAACCGGAACCGACGCGTCGGCCAGGTACGGCGGGCTCCAGAATTCCACCGTCGCCGGATCCGACGGCAGCTCTGCCGGAGACGGGCAGATTTCCAGATCAATCGGCAGGTCAGCGAGGCGTTCCAAGTGGTATGCGTACGGGATCCAGACCTTCACAAGATCCGAGAATACGCTTCGATCACGGTCGGCACGCCCGCCAACCGGGCCAGCCGCCGCTACGCTGGCCGGGTGGCTGGCAACCTGTCCTCGGCGCGGCGCGCGGCAGTGATCGCCGCCGCCTGCTCGCTGCTCACGGCATGCTCGTTCGGCGCGCCTCCCCCGGATCAGAGCGGCGCCCCGCCGAACTTGCCCACGCCGAGCGCGTCGGCCCCCGAATCCGCTCCGCGCAGCGACGCCGCCGCGACCGTTGACGTCATCGCCGACCACCTCGCGGCGCCATGGGGTGTCACCTTCTTGCGGGACGGCACCGGCCTGGTCGCCGAGCGCAAGACCGGCAAGATAGTCAAGGTCGGCGAGCCTCAGAGCGCCACCGGCCGGCTCACCGTCACCACCCTCACCACCGTCGGCGGCGTGTCCGCAGCCGACGACGGCGGCCTGCTCGGCATTGCCGCGTCGCCGCACTTCGGCACCGACTCGACCCTGTTCGTCTACTACTCGACGAAGTCGGACAACCGGATCGCGTCGATCCGGGTCGACGCCGACCGGCCCGCCCCGCACGTGATCGTCAAGGGCATCCCGCACGGCGCGACCGCCAACGGTGGCGGGCTGATGTTCGGGCCCGACGGGGACCTGTACGCATCGACCGGCGACGCCGGCAAGGCGGCGCTGGCGAACGACCCGAAGAGCCTGGCCGGCAAGATCCTCCGGATGACCACCGCCGGGAAACCCGCGTCCGGCGCGGATTCGATCGTGTACGCCTCGGGCTTCCACGACGTCGAGTCCCTCGCGTGGGACCGGGAAGGACACCTGTTCGTCGTCGACTCGGACGGCAAGAACGACCGGCTGGAACGGGTCATCGGTGACAAGGCCGCGAGCGCCTCCGATGGCCAGCCCGCTATCGGCTCGATCACCTGGCCACTGGCCACGTCCACCTGCTCGGGGGTGGCCGTGGTCGGTTCGGTGCTGGCCACGGCGTGCCTGGCCGGCCAGCGGCTGTGGCTGGTCGGGCTAACCAACGGCGGCGGCACCCTTGGCGCGCCGCAGTCGTTGCTGGAGGGCCAGTACGGCCGGCTGCGCGGGGCGGCGGCGGCACCCGACGGCTCGCTATGGATCATCACATCCAACACCGACGGCCACGGCCACCCGAAGCCGGCCGATGACCGGATCATCCGGATCGTGCTCGCTGACCAGGGTGCCGGAAAGAGCTGACCCCGGGTAGACGATCAGGCATACCGCGATCCCCTGATCGCTCGCGCCCACGCCGTCGCGGTCGGATAACAGGCAATTCCGAATCATGCGCGGCATGATGGTCCGATGAACGGGCTCTGGACGATCATCCGCCGCTGGTGCATGGCCGCCTTCGCGGCTGCCCGGCGGCACGCGATCGCGCGCCGGGCCGCGATCGCGCTGGCGATGGTCACGGTGACCTTCGCCGGTGTCGCGATCGGCCTCAAGATCGCCGGCCGGGTCACCGGCGACGTCGGCCCGTTCACAGCCACCTTCGCGATCACACCGTCCATCAGCGGCGGGACCACCGTCGACGTGCCACCGCTGGGATCGTTGAGCGTGGCTAGCCACGACGGGCCGGCCAGGTTGAACATGCGCCTGGACTCCCTCGACCAGACGCACGCCACCGCCCTGTTCACCGACCCCAACGCGATCGAGGACGCCAGCGCGACGGCGGTGCCGGACGTCGAGTCGAACGTGTCCCGCCTGGCGCTGCAGAGCGCCGGGGCCACCGTGCTGGTCACCATCCTCCTTGCGGCGCTGGCCTTCCGGCGGATGAGGCGCGTGGCGATCTGCGGCGTGATGGCGCTGGTGATGGTGCTGACCAGCGGGGTGATCGCGATCTCGACGTTCCGGCCGGACTCGATCGAGGAGCCGAAATTCCAGGGACTGCTCGCGAACGCTCCATCGCTCATTGGTGACGCGCGGAGCATCGCGACTCGATTCGGCGCCTACCGCAACGAGTTGCAGGCGCTGGTGACCAACGTCACCAAGCTGTACGAGACGGTCAGCACGCTTCCGGTGTACCAGCCGGCCCCCGGAACCCTCCGCGTGCTGCACGTCTCGGACCTGCATCTCAACCCCGCCGCCTGGTCGGTGATCAGCAGCGTGGTCACCCAGTTCCACATCGACATGGTGATCGACACGGGCGACATCAACGACTGGGGATCGACCGTCGAGGCGTCCTTCGTCAAGCCGATCAGCTCGCTCAAGGTCCCGTACGTCTACATCCGGGGCAATCACGACTCGGCCACCACCGCCGAGGCGGTGGCCAAGCAGCCGAACGCGGTCGTTCTGGAGGATCAGGTCAAGGTCGTCGACGGTCTTACCATCGCCGGGATCGGAGACCCGCGGTTCACGCCGGACAAATCGACCCGCCAGTCCGACACCAAATCCAGTCACCAGACCACGAACTTCGTATACGCGTCCGGCGAGCAACTGGCCGCGACCATTCGCGCATACCACGACCCGGTGGACATCGCGCTCGTCCACGACCCGGCCTCAGCCGGCGCGCTTGACGGGTTGGTGCCGCTCGTCCTCGCCGGGCACCTGCATCACCGGGAGGTCTCCGAGATGCCCGCCATCCCGGGCGAGCAAACCACCAGGCTCATGGTGGAGGGCTCGACCGGCGGCGCGGGCCTGCGAGGCCTGGAAGGCGAGCAACCGACTCCGCTGGAAATGACCGTCCTGTACATGGACGAGTCGCACCACCTCAACGCATACGACGAGATCACCCTGGGCGGGACCGGGCAGTCCCAGGTGACTCTCGAACGGCACACCGTCAAGGATCCGGCCACCCCGGCTCCGGAGCCGAGCACCCCGACCCCGGAGCCGACATCGAGCGGGCCCTGATCTCCAGCCCTGACCTCTACCTCGGACGGCAGCACGTGGGTGCCGAGATCGCGCGTGGTCGTGTGCCGCCCGGGCCGGACGCCGGCCCGGGCCGCAGGCATCAGGAAAGCCGCTGCAGGATCATCTCCCGGACGGTCCTGGCGTCGGCCGAGTTCCGGGTCGCCCTCATCACCGCGCCGATGAGCACGCCGGCCGCGCCCAGGTTGCCGTCCCGCACTTTCTGCGCCACGTCGGCGTTGGCCTCGATGGCGGCGTCGATGGCGGCGTTCAGGGCACCGGTGTCGGAGACCACCTCGATGCCCTTGGTGGTCATCACCTCGGTGGGCGTGCCCTCCCCCGCGATCACCCCGTCAAGCACGGTACGGGCCAGCTTGTCGGTCAGCTTGCCATCGTCGACCAGTCGCTGGAGTTCGGCGACGTGCTCCGGCCGGACTCCGGCGTCGGCCAGTTCGACTCCGGCGGCGTTGGCACGCCGGGACAGTTCGCCGAGCCACCACTTGCGGGCCGCTTCCGGACTCGCCCCGGCGGCGACCGTGGCCTCGATCAAATCGACCGCGCCCGCGTTGATCACCGACTGCATGTCGAAGTCGGACAGCCCCCACGCCTGCTGCAGCCGCGCCCGCCGCTGCCGGGGCGCCTCGGGCAGATGCGCCTTGAGCTCGGCCACCCAGGCGGCGTCCGGCGCCAGCGGCACCAGGTCCGGCTCCGGGAAGTACCGGTAGTCGGTGGCCTCTTCCTTGCTGCGGCCGGGCGTCGTCTCGCCGGTGTCCTCGTGGAAGTGGCGCGTCTCCTGGATCACGCGGTCCCCGGCGTCGAGCACCCCGGCCTGGCGGACCATCTCGAAGCGGACCGCCCGCTCGACGCTGCGCAGCGAGTTGACGTTCTTGGTCTCGGTACGGGTGCCCCACGGAGCGCCGGGCAGCGCAAGTGATGTGTTCACGTCGCACCGAAGGGATCCCTGCTCCATGCGCACGTCAGACACGCCGAGGGACCTGACCATGTCGCGCAGCTCGGTGACGTACGCCTTCGCGACCACCGGCGCGAGCGCCCCGGTGCCCGGGATCGGCTTGGTGACGATCTCAACCAGCGGGATGCCGGCGCGGTTGTAGTCGACGAGTGACTCGGTCGCGCCGTGGATCCGCCCGGTGGCGCCGCCGATGTGCATGGTCTTGCCGGTGTCCTCCTCAAGGTGCACCCGCTCGATGCCGACGCGTACCGTCTTCCCGTCGACATCGACGTCCAGGTAGCCGTCCGAGCACAGCGGCTCGTCGTACTGGCTGATCTGGAAGTTCTTCGGCATGTCCGGGTAGAAGTAGTTCTTCCGGGCGAACCGGCACCATAAGGCGATGGAGCAGTTGAGCGCGAGCCCGATGCGGATCGTGGCCTCGATCGCGGCCTTGTTGGCCACCGGGAGTGACCCGGGAAGGCCAAGGCAGACCGGGCAGACCTGGGTGTTCGGTTCGCCGCCGAACGTCGTCGGGCAGCCGCAGAACATCTTGGTGGCGGTGCCAAGCTCGACGTGCGTCTCAAGCCCGATGACCGGGGCGTAGCGGGTGGTGACGTCGTCGTACGCGATCGATGTGCTCGTGCTCATCGGTACAGACTATTCGGCCCTTGTTACACCTTGACACCCAGGATTACCGTTTGCTGCCGTGTGTTGGTGCCGGGTATCGCACAGGTGTCGATGAGAGTGGACCGAACTCAGCACCACCCCCGACCCCGCGATGCCCGGTCGCACGCCCGCGACATCCGGTCGCACCCCGCGACGCCCCTGTCGTACCCCCGCGACACACGTGAAGGGATGCCTGGAGATGCCACTCCTGTTCCGCAAGATCGTTCGGCTCGGTCCCATCCGCCTGAACTTCGGAAAGAACGGATTCTCGTCCTGGACCTTCAAGATCGGAAAGTGGTCCTGGAACTCACGTACCCGCAGGCACCGCCTGGACCTTCCGGGCCCGCTGTCCTGGACGAGCGACCGCGACAAGGACTGAACCAAGCCCGCCCGCCGGCGGGGCCGGGCACCTGCGAATCACCTCATGATCATGGCCGGTCGGCCGGGCTTGCCCGCTGACCGGCCATGATCATGGTACGGCCGCCACGACCGAGTTCATGGCCGCCGGCTTTGGCCCCGCTGATTTCGTGCGGTGAGCGGGCAGCCGGGGCAGACTGTCGGTTATGGATGCAGCGGAGTTGTACCGGCGGTCGGTGGCCGAGTTCGCGGCCCGGGTGGATGCGGTCGGCACCAATGCGAGCGCCTGGCATGCGAGCACACCGTGCGAGGCCTGGGATGTCCGGACGCTGGTCAATCACGTCACCGGCGAGGACCGTTGGACCGCCCCTCTACTCGGCGGCGCCACCATCGCCGACATCGGCGACCAGTTCGACGGTGACCTGCTGGGCGATGATCCGGTGGGAGCGTTCGCGGCGGCGGGCGCCGAGGCGACCGACGCGTCATCCCGGGTCGACCTGGATCGGACCGTACACCTGTCCTTCGGGGATGTACCGGCCAGTGAGTATCTGTCTCAGCTGGCCGCGGATCATCTCGTTCACGGTTGGGACCTGGCAGCCGCGACCGGGGGCGATCGCCACTTCGACGAGGAACTGGTCGCTGGGGTCGCGGACTGGTTCGTCGACCGGGAGTCCCTGTACCGCGAAAGCGGCGTGATCGGCCCCCGAGTCGCCTCGGCAAGCGACGACCCGCAGGACCGGCTGATCGGCGCGTTCGGCCGAGACCCGGGGTGGCGCTCCACGGACTAGATCGTCTACTGGCCGGTGCCCACCTGATCGGCCGGGCGGAACCGCGTCGCCGACCAGACGGCGTCGACCGCGACCAGCGCGACGCCGATCAGACCGTGCCGCCCATGTGCTCCCACAAGATGTCGCGGCTCAGGTCGGTGCCGGCATTCGCTCCGCCCTTCGGATACGCGATCCACATCAGACCGCCCTCGGCGCACGCCGACCGGGCCGCCGGCCAACCGTGCTCAAGAGCGGCCGTATCGGCGGCGAAGAACAGCACCAGTCCGGCCTGGGTACGAGTGGTCTTGACGGCGACGGCGGCGCCCGCCGGTAGCGGCTCGAGCAGTTCGAGCACGCCGTCCGGCGGGTTCAGCACGACGGCCTGGGTACCCGGGCCGGCCCCGAGCTTGCGAGCCAGCGGCGACGCGTCCGCCACGTCAGTCCAAGGCGGGCGGGGTGAGCGGCCCGATCACCGTCTCCAACGCGGCCGCGACCCGGTACATGCGGTCGTCGGACATGGTCGGCGCCATGATCTGCAAGCCCACCGGGAGCCCCTCGGACAGGCCGCAGGGCACCGAGATGGCCGGACCGCCGTACAGGTTGCTCGGGATGGTGAACAGGTCGGCCAGGTACATCTGGTACGGGTCGGAGGTGCGCGAGCCGAACGGGAATGCCACAAACGGCGTGGTCGGCGACACCAGCACATCGGCCCGCTCGAACGCGCCGGCGAAGTCGCGACTGATCAGCGTCCGGACCTTCTGCGCCTGCCCGTAGTACGCGTCGTAGTACCCCGACGACAGCGCATAGGTGCCCAGGATGATCCGGCGCTTGACCTCCGGGCCGAAGCCGGCGTCGCGGGTCAGCGACATGACGTCTTCCAACGAGCGGTTGCCGTCGTCCCCGGTACGCAACCCGAAGCGCACACCGTCGAAACGCGCCAGGTTGGACGAGCACTCGCTCGGCGCGATCAGGTAATAGGCGGGAAGGGCGTACTGGAAGTGGGGGCAGGAAACCTCGACCACCTCGGCCCCGAGCTTGGTGAGCGCGCCGACCGCGTCCCGGAACGCCGCGCTCACGCCCGGCTCGGCACCGTCGCCGGCGAACTCCTTGACCAGGCCGACCCGTACGCCACTGAGGTCACCGGTGGCTCCGGCACGGGCCGCGCCGACCACGTCCGGAAGGGCAGCCGGGATCGACGTGGAGTCGCACCCATCGTGCCCGCCGATGATGGCGTGCAGCAGCGCCGCGTCCTCGACGTTCCGGGCGCACGGGCCCGGCGTGTCCAAGCTGGACGAAAACGCGATGAGACCGTAGCGGGACGTACCGCCGTAGGTCGGCTTGGAACCGACGGTCCCGGTGACCGCGCCCGGTTGGCGGATCGACCCGCCGGTGTCGGTGCCGATCGCGACCGGCGCCTCGTACGCGGCGATCGCCGCCGCCGAACCGCCGCCGGAACCACCCGGGATCCGGCTCAGGTCCCAGGGGTTGTAGGTGGGCCCGTACGCCGAATACTCCGTCGAGCTGCCCATGGCGAACTCGTCCATATTGGTCTTGCCGAGGATCACCATGCCGGCCTCGCGCATCCGCGCGACGATGGTCGCGTCGTACGGAGGACGCCAGCCTTCCAGGATTTTCGAGCCGGCCGTGGTGGGTGTGCCCTTGGTCGTCACCACGTCCTTGACCGCGACCGGAACCCCGGCCAGCGGCCCCAGCTTCTCCCCGGCAGCGAGGCGTTCGTCCACGGCGCCCGCCGCCGCGAGGGCCTTGTCGGTATCGACGTGCAGGTACGCCCGGACGCGGTCATCGACGGCGGCGATCCGCTCCAGATGCGCGCGCGTGACCTCGACCGACGAGACCTCGCCGCTGGCAATGGCTCGGCCGAGCTCGGCGGCCGTCTTCGTGATCAGCTCGGTCACGTCGCTCACAGCTCCTCATCCAAGATGCGCGGGACCCGGAACCGATCCTCGGCGACATCCGGGGCACCGGCAAGTGCCTCCTCACGTGGCAGGCACGGCACCACCACATCCTCACGCAGGACATTGGTCAGCGGCACCGAGTGCGACGTTGGCGGGATGTCGGCGGCCGCGACCTCGCTGATCCGGGCGATCGACTGCAGGATCACGTCGAGTTGCCCCGAGAACATGTCGAGTTCCTCGTCGGTCACCGCGAGCCGGGACAGCCGCGCGAGGTGGGCGACCTCGGCACGGGAAATGGCAGACATCCGATCCCCTCTTCGTCGATCCCGGCCGGGCGGATGGCCCGCGGGTAGCTGAAATCCTCGCCGGCCGGGTCGCACCGGCCGGGGCCGGCCCGTGCCGTCGGCGCGTACCGGACCGGTCACAGCCTACTTGGGCGGCCAGGACAGCTGCTGTTGCGGCGGCCGATATCTTGTCAACCAGGACGCCAGGTCGTCAGCCGGCATCGGCCGGGCATAGAACCAGCCTTGGGCGACATCGCAGCCGCCCGCCATCAGCAGCCGCCGGGTCCGGTCGTCTTCCACCCCTTCGGCGACTACTCGCAGACCCAGCGAGCTGGCCAGATCGATGATCGAACGGACGATCGCCTCATCATCGGGATCGCTGGCCATGCCCAGGACGAACGATCGATCGATCTTGACTTCGGCAAGTGGCAGTCGCCGGAGATGTTGCATGGACGAGTATCCGGTACCGAAATCGTCGAGTGACAGCGCCACCCCGATCAGCGCCAGCCGCTGCAGCGTCACCAGCACCCGGCGCGGGTCGGCCATCAGCGCGCCCTCGGTGATCTCCAACTGAACCTGGTCGGGCGGGATGTCGTATTCGGCGAGCCGGTCGGCGAGCCGATCGACGATCTCGCCGGTGGACAGGTCCCGGACGCTGACGTTGACCGCGGCTCGCAGCGTGATCCCGTTGACCCGCCACTTGGCCAGCTGGGCGATCACATCGTCGACGACCCGGAGGGTCAGCAGCCGCATGACGCCGCTGTGTTCGGCGACCCGGATCAGCTCTTCCGGATCGATCAACCCCCGGCCCGGATGGTGCCAGCGCAGCAGCGCCTCCACCCCGACGACCTTCCCGGAAGCCATCTCGATCTGCGGCTGGTAGTAGAACGCGACCTCATCCGAATCCGGATTCTCCAGCGCCCGCCGCAGGTCGGCCAGCAGGCCCAGCCGGGCCGGCGAGTTGTTGTCGGCTTCGGGCGCGTACACCGCGATCGCGTCGCCCCGGTTCTTCGCGTCGTACATGGCCACATCGGCGTGCCGCATCAGGGTGACGAAGTCCTCTCCGTGCTGCGGGTACATGGCGATGCCGATGGAGCCGCCGACATCCAATGACAGACCATCCAGCACCACCGGCACCGACAGGATCGAGCCGATCTTGGCGGCCAGCGCCCTCGCCTCGTCGACGCTCTCGATCTCCGGCGCCACGATGGCGAACTCGTCACCGCCCAGCCGGGCGACCAGATCGATGCCGCGCACGGCATCGCCCAGACGATGGCCGATCTCGATCAGCAGCCGGTCCCCCACGGCGTGGCCAAGCGCGTCATTGACATACTTGAACCGGTCGATGTCGAGGACCAGCAGGGCGAAGTGCCGGGACCCGCCGTCCACCCGGTGCCGCGAGGTGGAGCACGCCACCACCTGGTCGGACACTTCGCGCATAAGTGTCTTTCGGTTGGCCAGGTTGGTGAGCGGGTCGGTCGCCGCCGCTCGATCCCGATCGCCGGAGAGCCGGGCCATCCGGTTCACCGCCAGCAGCGGCACGATCACCAGCGGCACCAGCCAGGGGCTGGCCCGGACGGCGCCGACCAGAACGGGGGCGAGCATCAGCAGCGAGCCGGTGGTCAGGACATCATAGGCGACCCTTCGGTAGAAGGTGGTCCACCATGATCCGCCGAACCGGAGGTAGACCGCGGTCGTCACCAAGCTGTAGTTGACCGCGAACCAGGCCGCGGCGGCCAGCAGCGCGTTCAGCACGTCAGCCCAGTCCGGCTCGCCGCCGGGGGCGAACGGGCGCCCGGCCGCCACGCTCTGTACCGCCGCCGCGGCGGCGAAGCTCAGCGTGTACTGGCCGGCGTTGAACGCCGCCCGCCACGGCGCGTGCTTCAACCGGATCGAGGCAACGATGACCGCCGCCACCTGTACCAGGACCGCCTCGGCAAAGCCCCACATGAGCAGGATCGCGAAGGTGAAGCAGATCGACGGGAAGACCGCCGCCGTCGGCCGCAAGCCGGGTGGCGTGAACGGGCGGGAATCGGCCAGGATGCCCAGCACGGCCAGGACCCAGTACGTCGAAGGGGCGTGCTGAAGAAAGTCACCGAGCCCCGGGATCTGGGGAGCGAACAAGCACAGCGCAACTACGCATACCGCGCCGACGAAACCGAAGAATCGGCGCTCATGCTCTGGCGGCGCCGTATTGCGCAGGCTCGCGGGATAGGTCGGATACATCGACACCTCCCGCTCGCTCACAGTTGAAGACGCCCGGCAACTTTCCGACGCTGATGTTTAGCTGCGGGCTCGCTGAGCGGGACCCGGAAAACCACGATAGGCCGAACCGACCGGATTTGCGTAAATCAACATTTGCCGTGACGAACTCGAGACCAATCGTGTATCGGGGCACAACCCGGACGTAACAGTGCGTTTATCAGCCGATCTCACTCAGCTTTCCACGTCTGCGCGGGCAGATTCGGTCGCCGCGTCCGGACCATCCTCAAGAAGGACATGAAAGCCCGCCTCATCGAGAATCGGCACCTTCAGCGACACTGCCTTGTCATATTTCGACCCGGGTGAGGTCCCGACTACAACGAAACTGGTTTTCTTGGAAACACTACCGGTGACCTTGCCGCCCCGGGAGGTGATCGCCTCCGCCGCCTGGTCCCGCGAGAAGTCCTCCAGCGATCCGGTCACCACGATGGTGAGACCGTCCAGCGGCCTCGGCCCGGTGTCCACCCGCTCCTCGGCAAGCACCACGCCGGCCTCGGCGCCATTTGGTGACGATGTCGCGATGCCAGCCAACGGAGAACCAGTCGATGACCGACGCGGCGATCGTCGGACCGACACCCTCCGCGGCGATCAACTGCTCCTCGGTCGCGGAGGCGATCGCTTCGACCGAACCGAACTCGCGGGCCAGCGCGACCGCGGCGGTCGGTCCGACATGCCGGATCGACAGGCCGGTGATCACCCGGGGCAGCGGTGCCTTCTTCGCCTCCTCCAGGTTGGCCAGCAGCGTCGTGGCGCCCGCGCTGAGCGAACCATCCTGGTTGCTGAAGAACGAGGTCGAACTCAGCTTGGCGGCGTCCAGCGCGAACAGATCGCCCTCGTCGGCGACGATGCCCTCATCCACCAGGGCGGCAGCGGCCTTGTAGCCGAGCGCCTCGATATCAAAGACGTTGCGGCCGCCGAGGTAGAAGATCCGCTCGCGGATCTGGGCCGGGCAGAACTGCGAGTTGGGGCAGCGGATGTCGACGTCACCCTCCTTGGCCGGCGCCAGCGCGGTATCGCAGGACGGGCACTTGGTGGGCATCTCGAATTCGGTCTCGGTCCCGTCGCGCCGATCCGCTACCGGGCCGAGGATCTCCGGGATCACGTCACCGGCTTTGCGGATCACCACGACGTCGCCGATCAGCACGCCCTTTCGCTTGACCTCATTGGCGTTGTGCAGCGTGGCGAAGGCGACCGTCGACCCGGCTACATGCACCGGCTCCAGTTCGGCGAACGGCGTCACCCGGCCGGTCCGGCCGACCCCCAGCCGGATCGCGATGAGCTTGGTGTTGACCTCCTCCGGCGGGTACTTGAAGGCGGTCGCCCAGCGAGGCGCCGAACTCGTCGAGCCGAGGCGCCGCTGGATCGCGATCTCGTCCACCTTCATGACCACGCCGTCGATGTCGTGCTCCAGCTTGTGGCGCTTGGCGGCGTACTCGGTGATGTATTCCAGGATGCCCTGCGCATCCGGCACCACGCGCCATCGGTCGGTGGTCGGCAGGCCCCATCGCTTGATCGCCTCGTACGCCGCCGACTGCGTCGGAACGTCGAAGCCCCGGCGCCCGCCGATCCCGTGAACGATCAGGTGAAGCGGCCGGGTCGCGGTCTCCCGCGGGTCCTTGTTGCGCAGACTTCCGGACGCGGAGTTGCGCGGATTGACATACGGCTTCTCACCACGCTCCACCAGGGCCGCGTTCAGGTCCGCGAAGGCGGCGAGCGGGAAGTAGACCTCACCGCGGATCTCCACGAATTCCGGCAGATCGTCGCCGTGCAGCGTGTGCCGGGACGTCGCGCATCGTTCGCACATTGGCGGTCACGTCCTCGCCGGTACGCCCGTCGCCCCGGGTGGCCGCGGAGACCAGCCGCCCGGACTCGTAGGTCAGGTTGACCGCGAGGCCATCGATCTTCAGCTCGCACAGGAAGTTGACCGGGCCTCCGGCCTCCCGCTCGATCCGGGCGACCCAGGCGGTCACCTGCTCCTCGGTGAAGACGTTGCTCAGGCTCAGCATCGGCTCGGCGTGGGTGACGGGAGCGAACATGGTGGACTTCACGCCGCCGACCCGCTGCGTCGGCGAATCCGGCGTGCGCAGCGCCGGGAACTCGGTTTCGAGCCGGGCCAGTTCCCGCATCAGGGCGTCGTACTCCTGATCCGAAGCGGTCGGCTGTTCGAGTACGTAGTACCGGTACTGATGTTCGTCGGCCTCGGCGGCCAACGCCGCGTGCCGGGCCCGCGCCTCCGGAGTCGGATCGGTCCCGGCGCGCTGACGCTGAGCCTCCGTCAAGGCAGCCGACGGCATCGCGCCGGGCACCGGCACGGCCGGCTCATCCAGGTCGGGTGCCGGATCCGGGCGGAGATCCGCCGATTCCGCTTCCGCACGCACCGCGTCGGCTCGCACCGCGTCTGCTCGCACCGCCTCAGCCCGGACCGCGTCTGCCCGGACCGCCTCTGCCCGGACCGCGTCTGCCCGTTTGGAGTCCCCTCGTTCCGCCATGACCGCAGGTTAGCGCGACCGGCCGACAATTGATCTCACCGGCCGCTCCCGGCCCGCCGCGCCGCGATCGGTGGGCCGCCACCATGACGCTGACGTGGCGATCGGGCCGCCACCATGACGCTGACGTGGCGATCGGGCCGCCACCATGACGCTGACGTGGCGATCGGGCCGCCACCATGACGCTGGCGTGGCGATCGGGCCGCCACCATGACGCTGGCGTGGTCAGCCCGCGAGACCGGGCACGCGGTCAGGCATCGGCCAGCCGCTGAGCGGCTTCCCGGCAGGCGGTCATGGCGCTGCGGGCGTACCGGTCGCCGGCACCGGCAAGCCCGCACGCCGGTGTCACGACCACCTGCTCGGCGAGGTGATTCGGGGAAAGCCCGATCTCGTGCCAGAGTCGCTTTATCCGGGTCGCGGCGGCCGGCCCGGACGCGACCGAATCGCCCGACGCGGCGGCAGGAGCGGCCACCGGCACTGCCCCGGCGAGCAGCCCGAGCCCCCCATCGAGCACCTCGCCGAGTTGATCTAGATCGGTTACCAGGTCGAGATCGATAGCGGCCGCGACCGCGCCGGATTCGCGGATCACTCGCAACGGCGCGTCAGGCGCACAGCAGTGGATCACGACACCCGCGGTGCCGGTGGCGGCGGAGACGACGCCGCGAAGCGCCGACGCCACCACCGCGGCGTCGACCGCGCGCAGCGTTCCGTAGCCGCTCTCCGTCGGGACCCGGCCGGCCAGGACGGCCGGCAGCGATGGCTCGTCCAGCTGTAGCAGGAGCCGGGCATGCGGCAGCCGGCGGGTGAGGTCGGCGACATGCCCGGCAACCCCCTCGGCGAGCGACGCGGCCAGGTCCCGGGCGGCGCCCGGGTCTCGCAGCATCCGCCCACCGATCGGCAGGTCGATCGATGCCGCCAGCGTCCACGGGCCAGCCAGCTGGACCTTCACCGGGCCGTCATGGTCGGCGGCGGCGTCGGCGAGCGCGTCCAGGTCGCGTTCCCAGAGATCGTGGGTGCGCCGTAGGTCGCGCCCCGGGCGGGCGGCCACCTGCCACCGTGCCGCGTAGAGCTCGACGGGGATGTCGATGAGCAGGCCGGCCGCCCGGCCGATCATGTCGGCGCCCGGGCCACGTGCCGGAAGTTCCGGCAGGTGCGGCAGTGGCAACTCACCGAAGACGGTCTTGACGGCCTCGACGATGTCGGTGCCGGGCAGCGATCCGATCCCGGTGGCGCTGCCCGGCGGCCAGCCAAATTCGGTCACCGCGCGACCGGAACCGCTGGTGCCCCGGCCACCGACGCCGAGGTCGCCTCGGAGATGGTGGCCGAGCCGAGCACGATGTCACCGCCCGGGTCGGGCTGGTAGGCCACCACGGCCTGACCAGCCGCGATACCTCGCACCGGGGTGTCGAGCCTGGCCACCATCGCGCCGTCGCTCACCTCGACCATCGCCGGTGTGGCATGCCCGTGCGCCCGCATCTGCACCGCCACCCGAGCCGGGAAGTCCATCTCCGGGCCGGTCCATACCGGACGATCGCCACGCACCACCGACACTTCCAGCGCGTCCGCCGGACCGACCATCACCGTGTTGGTCACCGGGGTGATCGACAACACGTACCGGGGCTGCCCGTCGGGCGCCGGCACGGTCAGGCCGAGGCCCTTACGCTGGCCGATCGTGTAGTGATGGGCGCCGTCGTGGGTACCGAGCACGGTCCCGGAGGCGGCGTCGACGATGTCGCCGGCGGTCGATCCCAGCCGCTGGTCGAGGAAGCCCTGCGTGTCGCCATCGGCGATGAAGCAGATGTCGTGCGAGTCGGGCTTGTCCGCCACCGCCAGGCCGCGTGCCGCCGCCTCCTCGCGAACCTGCGCCTTGGTGGAGCCGCCGAGCGGGAACAGCGACCGGTCCAGCTGATCACGCCGCAGCACGGCCAGCACGTACGACTGATCCTTGGCCAGATCGACGCTGCGCCGCAGGAGCCGGTCGGCACCGAGCCGCGCGTGGTGACCGGTGACCACCGCGTCGAAGCCGAGGGCGATCGCGCGGTCAAGCACGGCCTCGAACTTGATCTTCTCGTTGCAGCGCAGGCACGGGTTCGGGGTGCGGCCGGCGGCGTACTCGGCGACGAAGTCATCGACCACGTCGGCGTGGAACCGCTCGGCCATGTCCCAGACGTAGAACGGGATGCCGATCACGTCGGCGGCGCGGCGTGCGTCCCGGGCGTCCTCCAGCGTGCAGCAGCCACGCGCCCCGGCGCGGTAGGCCTGAGGATTGCGCGACAGCGCCAGGTGCACGCCGGTGACGTCGTGTCCCGAGTCGACCGCCCGGGCGGCGGCGACCGCGGAGTCGACCCCGCCGGACATGGCTGCAAGAACACGCATCGTTACAGGGTAACCGTGGTTGAAGATCAAGACCTCGGACGGTACGCGCGACGGGCCCGCTCGACCGCGCCCGGCAGCGCCGCCACCAGCTCGTCGATGTCGGCGGCGGTCGAGGTATGGCCGAGCGAGAACCGCAGCGACGACTTGGCGCACGCGTCGTCCGCGCCCATGGCCACCAGAACGTGCGACGGCTGCGCGATCCCGGCCGAGCAGGCCGAGCCGGTCGAGCACGCTACGCCCGGCGGCATCCAGCAGCAGCAGCAGCGCGTCGCCCTCGCAGCCGGGGAAGGAGAAGTGCGCGTTGCCGGGCAGCCGCCGCACCGGGCCATCGGACGCGGCCCGTTGAGGACCGCGTCCGGCACCACCTCGAGCACCCGAGCGACAAGCTGGTCACGCAGCGCCGCCAGCGCTGCGGCGTGCTCCGGCTGGCACTTCACGCTGTGCTCGATCGCGACGGCGAACGAGGCGATGCCGGCGACGTCCAGGGTGCCGGATCGGACGTCGCGCTCCTGGCCGCCGCCATGCAGCAACGGCGTGCACGCGACGTCGCGGCCGAGCACCAGCGCGCCCGACTCCCGATCGGTCCGCCCGACCTTGTGTCCGGTGATCGTCATCGCCGAAGCACCGGAGGCGGCGAAGTCGACCGGCACCTGCCCGACCGCCTGGATAGCGTCGGTGTGGAACGGGATCGCCGTGCGCCGACGGCGATGGCCGCCAGTTCGGCCACCGGCTGCACGGTGCCGATCTCGTTGTTCGCCCACATGGCGGTGACCAGAGCGACGTCGTCGTCGGTGGCCAGGGCCTCGTCCAGCGCCGACGGGCTCGACCCGGCCGGACGCGTCCACCGGGAGCCAGGTCGACCGTCGCGCCCTCGTGTTCGGCCAGCCAGATCGACGGCGTCCAGCACCGCATGGTGCTCGACCGAACTGCTGATCACCCGGGTACGCCGGGGGTCGGCGGCGCGGCGCGCCCAGAAAACGCCCTTGACCGCAAGGTTGTCTGATTCGGTGCCGCCGCCGGTGAAGATCACTTCCGAGGGCCGGGCGCCCAGCGCCGCGGCGATCGATTCGCGTGCCTCCTCCACCCGGCGCCTGGCCGCACGGCCGGGCTGCGTGCAGGGACGAGGCATTGCCGACGTCACGAGCGACGCGGACGTAGACGTCCAGCGCCTCGTCGAGCATCGGTGTGGTCGCGGCGTGATCGAGGTAGGCCATCGGCGTCTAGCCTATCCGCCGTTCATGTGAGGGACGCGATCATGGTGTCGCACGTGAGCGATGCCTCGCGCACACCACCCCGGCCATCCGGCTCGGTCCACCGGGCCACTACCGGCCCTTGGCCCCAGTCGACGTAGCCGAGCCGCTCGTAGAGGCGCCTGGCATCCGGGTTGTCAACGCCGACACCGAGCACGACCCGGTCGTGCCCGCGCCGGCGCGCCGCGTCCTCGGCCGCCCGGACCAGCTGAGTCCCGATCCCCTGGCCCTGCCACCCGGCCGCGACCTCAAGATGGTTCAGCATCGGTACCCCCGGAAACGCCTCGGCGACCTCGACTTCCTCGACCGGCTCGCACCACAGGTAGACGTCACCGACCGGAACCTCGTCGACGAAAGCCACCAACAGCTCACCGAGGTTGTGTCGCATCCGTCCGATCCGGTCGGTGAAGAACATCTCCTGACCGAGAGCTTTGACGAGATCGTTGAGATCGGTACGCCGGGCCGGCCGGATGATTGCGTGCGCCATCGGATCAACTTAACCAGGATCGGCCCGGCGGTGTGGAACACTTCGCCGCCACGACCCGCCCGTCGGAGCCGGCGACCCCGTGGCGCCAGACCTGATCGGGAAGTGCCGACGGCGAACAACACCATCGACACTTCCCGATCACGCAGGTTCTCAGCCCGGCACGACCAATCCCGGTTTCGGCCGGCCAGCACACCGCGCTAGCGGCGCTTGCGGATCTCCTCGGCGGCTTGCGGGTACGACCTTGAACAGGTCGCCCACCACGCCGAAGTCGGCCAGTTCGAAGATCGGGGCCTCGGGGTCCTTGTTGACCGCGGCGATCGTCTTCGAGGTCTGCATGCCGGCCCGGTGCTGGATCGCACCGGAGATGCCCAGCGCCACGTACAGCTGTGGCGAGACGGTCTTTCCGGTCTGACCGACCTGGAACTGGTGCGGGTAGAAGCCGGAGTCGGTGGCCGCCCGGGACGCGCCGACCGCGGCGCCGAGCAGGTCCGCGAACTCCTCGACCAGCTTGAAGTTGTCGGCACTGCCGACACCACGGCCGCCGGACACGACGATCGAGGCCTCGGTGAGCTCGGGCCGCGAGCCCTTCTGCTCGGCCTGCCCGGACACCACCTTCACCAGCTTGGCCGCGTCATCGACGGTGACGTCCACCGGCGTCTCGGCGGCGGCGCCCGGCGCCGGGCTCGGCGTGAGCGAGTTGGGCCGCACCGTGACCAGCGGCAGACCGCGCGTGACCTTGGACTTGACCACCGTGGAACCGGCGAAGACGGCCTGCGTCGCGGTGCCGTCGGCGTCCAGCGAGACGACGTCGGTCAGCAGCCCGTTGTCCAGCTTGACCGCGAGCCGCCCGGCGATCTCCTTGCCCTCCTGGGTGGACGCCGATCAGAACGGCGGCCGGAGCGACCGATCCGATCAGAGAGGCGCAGCACGGCGGCCTTGGGAGCGACGAGGTGACCATCGATCTCCTCGGCTTTCGGCGACGTACACCTTCTCGGCGCCGTACTCGGCGAGCTTGTCCTTGATGGACGCGGCGGTGCCTGGCGCGCCGAGGACGACCGCGGCGGGCGTCCCGAGTTCGCGGGCCATGGTGAGCATCTCCAGCGTGACCTTCTTGACGGCGCCGCCGGCCTGCTCGACTACAACGAGAACCTCAGACATCGGTGTCAACCTCACACAAACTTCTCGGCGGTCAGGAACTCAACCAGGGCGACGCCACCTTCACCTTCGTCGGTGACCTTGGCGCCGGCGCTGCGCGGCGGTCGCCTGCTCGCGTCGACAACGGCGCTGGTGGCGCCGGCGAAGCCCACCTCATCGGCGGAAATTCCCGAGATCGGCGAGGCTAAGGCTGTCGATCGGCTTGGACTTCGCGGCCATGATGCCCTTGAACGACGGGTACCGCGGCTCGTTGATCGTGTCCCACACCGAGACGACCGCCGGCGTTGACGCGGTGACCACCTCGAAGCCCTCCTCGGTCTGTCGCTCGGCGGTCAGCGTGGAGCCGTCGATGGTCAGCTTGCGAGCGCCAGTGATCGCCGCAATCCCGAGCCGCTCGGCGAGCATCTGTGGCATCACCTGAACCCGGCCGTCGGTGGACTCGGCGCCGCACACCACGATGTCGGCGTTCAGGGTTTTCAACGCCGCGGCCAGCACCTTCGAGGTGCCGAGTGCGCACGACCCGTGAAGAGCGCCGTCGACGACGTGCACGCCCTTGTCCGGACCCATCTGCAGGGCTTTGCGGATGGCTTCGGATGCCGACTCCGGCCCCATGGTCAGGATGGTGACCTCGCCGCCGTGCGCTTCCTTGATCTTCAGCGCTTCCTCAATGGCGTACTCGTCCATCTCGTTGATCACGTTGTTCGCCGACCCGCGGTCGACGGTCTTGTCGTCAGCACGCAGGTTTCGCTCTGAACCGGAGTCAGGCACCTGCTTGACGAGTACGACGATATTCATCGGTGGATCCTTGACCTCCTGCTCGACTTCGCGCAGCGCGCGAGCCACATTGCGCCCGTGGGCCGACTCGCACCCATATGCCAAACCACCGCGAGTCTATGGCTTTATCCCCGGGAGCCTTTCGTGTCAGCGCCCTGTGGGTCAACCGTGCCAGCGTGTGCAACTGGCCACTGCGGCGCCCCCGATGTTACTAGCCAGTAACAGGGGTGGTTCCAGCCCGCGTGAGCGAAATCACTCCGGATCCCCTATCGTCGTATTAGAGCGTTTCATCAGCAAATACCGATAATCTCGGTGCGGCGCTCCTATGCGCGGGTCGGAACCGAGCCGCGGTGTCCACATCGGGCACCAGCATGCGATGTGGACACGCGGTCAGCTCGCTCCCAGTGCGCTTGTCACCTTCGACAGAATCTCGGTCTCAGTGGGCGAGACGCCCTTGGCCGCCGCGGCAGCCCCGGCGCAGGCGTCCAGAACCACCCGCCGGTACGGGTCCACCTGATCCGGTGACTTGGCCCGCAGCATCGCGACCGAAGCCGACAGATCCGAAAGGATCCCCGACTCGACCTGGTCGTCCCCGCCCTCGGGCACGCTCGGCACGCTGATACCGCGGAACACGTCCTGCAGGTCGCCGCTGGCCTTGGCGAACGACTTCGAAGCCGCGAAGTTCTCCTTGATCATGTCAAGCATGCCCGGATCCGCGTTGGAGACAAGAAACACCGCACCGAAGGCGGCGTCGCGAAGGGTCTTCTTCTCGTCGTCTGTGAACTCTGTCATGACGCCATCCTGACCGGCGGTTTCCCAGGTAGTCCGGCGAATCTCCAGAATCCGGAGAATGACGGGTCGCTGGTCAGACTGGCAGCGTGCCACCCCTGGCGCCCGGCCGGTCGCGGCCGGCTCGGGTTAACACGCGACCGGCCGTCCCCGCGCCAGGATAATGGGCGCTGTGTTCACCACCGTGCGCCGCTGGTTCGACCCGAAAGATCTCCGGGAGGTCGGCACCACCCCGGACTACCGGTTCTCGCTGGCCAACGAGCGCACGTTCCTGGCGTGGATCCGGACCGGCCTGGCGCTAATCGGAGGCGGGCTAGCCATCGCCGGGTTCCTTCCGCCATTGCACATACCGCACCTGCGCGAGGCGCTGGCCATCATCCTGATGGCGCTCGGTGGCGTCATCGCCCTCCGAGCGATCGACCACTGGGCACGGTGCGAGCGGGCGATGCGGCTGGGTGAACCACTGCCGGCGTCCCGGTTCCCGGCCTTGCTGGCCATCGCGGTCGGGGTCGGTGCGGTGTTGCTGCTGGTCGCCATTGTCATTCCGGGATCATCGTCGTGAGCAGCCTGCCGCCGGAGCCGAACCCGCCATTGACACCGGGTGACACCCAGGCCGAGCGCACCCGCCTGGCCTGGCGCCGGACCACCCTGTCCGCCACCCTGGCGGTGCTTCTCCTGAGCCGGCTGGCATTCGCCGACGGCGCGAACCTCGCCGACGGGGTGGCGCTGTTCCTCGCCGCGGTCTGCTGGCTCGTCTTCCTGATGCTGACGCACAGCCGGATCCGGGCGATGGCGCATCGAGTCCCGGCCGGTATCGGCCGGACGCTGCCGCTGGTCGGCCTGACCATCGCCGGGCTGGCCGCGCTCGGAATCGCGCTGGTGCTGATTGTCTGGCCGGTCGGCTGACCGACGTCGCTCCAGCACCGCCCAGCGGTCACGGCCGGCCCGGCGCCGGTCGTGACCGCGCCGGTGATCAGGCCAGGTTCGCCGAACGCGGGTAGACGTCCGCCGGGTCGGTCAGGACGTTGACCAGGTACGGCACTCCGGCATCGAACGCCCGCTTGAGCGCCGGTCCCAGATCACCGGGCTTGGTCACGGTCTCTCCGGCACCGCCGAGCGCCGAGACCACGTCGTCGTACCGCAGACCGGGCTGCAGGTCGGCGGCGACGTCGTAGCCGTACATGGCCTGCATGGGATGCTTTTCCAGGCCCCAGATGCCGTTATTGCCGCACACCATGACCACCGGCAGATCCTGGCGCACCAGCGACTCGACGTCCATCAACGAGAAGCCCGCCGCGCCGTCACCGAGAAGCACGCAGATCTGACGGTCCGGATACGTCACCCGGGCGCCCATGGCGTATCCGAGGCCGGTACCGAGACACCCGTACGGCCCGGGGTCGAGCCACGAGCCGGGGGTGGCCGGTTCGAGGTACTTGCCGGCGTACGAGACGAAGTCGCCACCGTCTCCGATGGTCACCGCGTCCCGGTCCAGCACCTTGCGCAGTTCTCCATAGACACGTGCGGGTTTGATCGGGTCGGTGTCGGCCAGCATCGCCTCGGCGTCGCGTTTCTTCGCCGTGTCCTCAACGACACGCAGTTCGCTCACCCACTCGTTGTGGTCGACGCGATCACCGGTGTCCGACGCGATGCCGCTAAGAATCAGCCGCAGGTCACCGGCGGGCGACACGGCGGGCGTGACATGCTGCGCACGCTGCGACGGCGCGTCGACGATGTGGACCACCTGTGCCCCGTCGAAGTCGCCAAAGCCGAGCCGGAAGTCGAGCGGCGTGCCGATCACCACGATCACGTCGGCACCGCTCAACGCGGCCCGGCGTGCCTTGGCGAAGGCGAGCGGATGCTCCGGCGGCAGCGCACCCCGGCCCATCCCATTGGTGAACACCGGCACGGTCAGCGCCTCGGCCAGTTCCCGGAGGGCCGCGACGGCATCGCCCGCGTACACGTCTGACCCGGCGATGATGACCGGCTGCGCAGCGCCGGCGATCAGGGCCGCCGCCCGGGCCACGTCTTCCGGATCCGGCTCGATCACCGGTACCGCCGTCGACGGCAGTTCCGCCCCGCCGGTCGAGAAGATCACCTCAAGCGGGAAATCCAGGAACACCGGCCCGCGGTGGGCGGTCATCGCGGTCGTCAGCGCGCCCGCTACGGCGTCCGGGATGGCGTCGGTGGCGGGCACCGTGGCGGCGTGCTTGGTCACCGGGGAGACCAGCGGGATGTGGTCCATCTCCTGCAGCGAGCCCGAGCCCCACCGGAACGCCGGAGCCCGGCCGCCCATCACCAGCACCGGCGAGGCGTTGAAGAACGCACTTGTCAGTCCCGAAATGCCGTTGGTGACGCCGGGTCCGGCGGTGAGGACCGCCAGCCCCGGCCGGCGGCGCAGTTTGGCCACCGCTTCGGCGGCGAACACCGCGGACTGCTCGTGGCGGACGTCATACAGCGGGAATTCGGCTTTGTGTGCCGCGTCGTAGAGCGGGAACACGTGACCGCCGGAAAGGGTGAACATCTCGGTCACGCCGAAGGCACGAACCGCCGCCAGAGCGAGTTCGCCGCCGTGACCCTCGATCTTGTCAGTCATGTCGGTCCAGCCTGTCGGGTGTCGCGGGGTTGACGGATGCAGGTTACCGCCGGGTAGCAAAAAGCGGCCCGAGGGGTCCGGTCAGCGACCGGTGAACTTCGGCTTGCGCTTGGCCACGAACGCTGCCATGCCCTCCTGCTTGTCCTCCGTGGCGAACAGCGCCGCGAACAGCTGTGACTCCCAGGCCCGGCCGGAACCGAGATCCATGTCCAGCCCGCCGTCGACGGCGAGCTTCGCCGCGCGCAGCGCCGCCGCCGGCCCGGTGGTGTACGGCTTGACCAGCGCCACCGCCGCTTCATAGACGTCGGCGTCGGCCGGTACCACGCGGTCCACCAGGCCGATCCTCAGTGCCTCCTCGGCGTCGACAAACCGGCCCGACATGATCAGATCCTTGGTGCGAGCCGGCCCGATCAGGCGGGCCAGCCGCTGGGTACCGCCCGCGCCCGGGATGACGCCCAGGTTGATCTCCGGCTGGCCCAGCTTGGCGTCCGCGGCGGCGACCCGCCAGTCGCAGGCCAAGGCGAGTTCGCAGCCACCACCCAGGGCATAACCGGTGATGGCGGCGACTACCGGCTTCGGGATCCGGGCGATGGAGTCGAACGCTGATGAGAGCGCACCGGCACGCGCGGACATGTCGACATAGGACATATCCGCCATCTCCTTGATGTCCGCGCCCGCGGCGAAGACCTTCTCTCCGCCGTACACGACGACCGCACGGACCTCGCTATCGCTGGTGAACGTGGCAGCCGCGTGGCGGAGACCCTCCTGGATATCGATGTTCAAAGCGTTCATCGGCGGGCGATCCAGGCGGATCGTGCCGATGCCGTCGTCTACCGACAGATTCACGAACTCTGACACTTGGGCCTCCTGCTCCGTTGCCTGGCTGCTCCAAGAGCCTACGGCAACCCGCCCGGCGCCTAACGGACGCGCGCGACGTCGTCGACATCGACGATGCGGTGCCCCAGCGGCATGAGCGACACCGGGATGAGCTTGACGTTGGCGATACCGAGCGGGATCCCGATGATGGTGAGGAACTGGGCGATCGCGGTCGCGATGTGACCCAGCGCAAGCCACCAGCCCGCCACGATGAACCAGATGACGTTGCCCACCGCGGATGCCACGCCGGCGTCCGGATCGCGCACCATGGTCCGGCCGAACGGCCAGAGCGCGTAGTTGGCCATCCGGAACGAGGCGATGCCGAACGGGATCGTAATGATCAGGATGAAACAGATCAGGCCGGCCACCGCGTAGCCCAGCGCAATGAACAACCCGCCGAAGATCAACCACAGTACGTTCAAGATGAAGCGCATACCGGCAATGATCGCCCGTCTCGGCCACCGGCGCCTCGGGGATTACCCCGATCGACCCCGGAACCGCGATTTTGGCTAGACCCGGGCTGGCAGTGAGACAGGATCGAGACGTGCGCGAGCTGGACGACGTCTCGACGGTGTCCGAGGACCCGCTGGTGCTATGGGTGGCCCAGGGCATGTCACCACGGGTACGGGCCTGGGCCAACCGCGGCACGGTCGCGGTCGCCTGCCCCGACCTGTCCGGTCGTGACCGCCTGGCGATTCACGGCGACTCTGGCGACGCGATCCCGCTGCTGATCCAAGCGCTGACCGAGGTCGGCCCCAGCTACCGGCCGGTCGGTGACCTCGACCTGATCACCGATATCACCGATGTAATCGACGATCTCACCTTCGACGCGGCGTTCGGTTGGATGGACACCGACCTCCCGCCCGCGGCCGAGCGCGCCCGCGCCGGCTGGCTCGACCGCCGGGATGAGCGGGACGTCGTCGCCCTGCTGTCGATCGTGCTGCCTCGTTCCGATGCCTGGCCGGGCCACTCCGGCGTGGCCAGGTGGGCTGGAATCCGCGATGCCGGCGGAATGCTCGTAACCACCGCGGCCGACGCATGGTCGGCACCCGAGATCGGATTCCTGGCCGGCGTGGCGACCTCGAGCACCGCCCGGGGCCACGGGCTGGCCGCCGCCACCTGCGCCACCGTGGTCGATGACCTGGTCCGTACGCACGGGCAGGCCGCTGCCATGGTCGATGACTGGAACGTCCCGGCGATCGGCCTCTACGAGCGGCTGGGCATGCGCCGCCGGCATCTCGCCTCGGCCCGATGGCGGATCAGCGACGGACCGTGACACCCCGCGCACGTGCCGCTGCGAGCGACCGGGCTCCGTCGGAAAGCGGTCAGGCGCCGCGCGCGGCGAACCGCCCGTCGGCGTAGAAGACCCGAAGCGGGATGCCGAATGTCGCCGACAGATTGTCGCTGGTGATGGTCTGCTGGAGCAGGCCGGCTGCCACCACGCCGCCGTCGCGCAGCAGTAGCGCGTGCGTGAAGCCGGGTGGGATTTCCTCGACGTGATGTGTGACCAGGACCAGCGCTGGCGCGTCCGGATCATCGGCCAGCCGGGCCAGCCGGGTCACCAGGTCCTCACGGGCGCCCAGATCCAGTCCGGCCGCCGGCTCGTCCAGGAGCAGCAGCTCCGGGTCGGTCATCAGGGCCCGGGCGATCTGGACACGTTTGCGCTCGCCCTCCGAGAGGGTGCCGTACCGCCGGTCGGTCAGATCGCCAACACCGAGCTGAGCCAGCAGTTGCTGGGCCCGGGCGGTATCCATGGCGTCGTAGTGCTCACGAAACCGGCCCACCACCGCCCATGAGGCGGTGATGACCACGTTGGATACCCGCTCGTCGGCGGGGATGCGATCGTGCAGGCTCGCCGTCGACAGGCCGATCCGGGTACGCAGCTCGGCGACGTCGACGCGGCCGAGCCGTTCGCCGAGCACGCCGACCGTCCCCGACGTCGGATGCAGCTGCGCCGACGCCAGGCCGAGCAGCGTCGTCTTGCCGGCACCGTTGGGACCCAGGATCACCCAGCGCTCGTCCAGCTCGACCTGCCAGCTGACGTCACGGAGCAGGTGCTTGCCCCCGCGTACGACGCTGGCGCCGGATACATCGATGACGAGATCGTCTGACACGCCCGCCATCCAATCACGTACCGCCTGAACCGGTCGGCGAGGTCCCCCGCCGCGTGCTTCGGTCCACTAACGTGTGGCGAATGTCATCCGCGATCGAAGTCGAGGGGCTGCGCAAGCGGTACCGCCCGCCCGGCCGGGCAGTGCGGCAGGCACTGGACAGCTTCGACATGACGGTCGGCACCAGCCAGATCCACGGCTTCCTCGGCCCCAACGGCTCCGGCAAGACCACCACGCTCCGCATCCTGCTGGGCCTGGTAAAAGCCGATGCCGGTCAGATGCGGATCTTCGGAGAGCCGATCCCGGACCGGTTGCCCGCGGTGATCGGCCGGGTCGGCGCGATCGTGGAAAGCCCTCGCTTCTTCGGTAACTTCAGCGGTCGCCGCACCCTGGAACTGCTCGCCATGGCGGGCGGCGTGCCGCGGTCGCGGGTGGACCAGGTGCTCGATCTGGTCGACCTCACCGACCGGAGCGGCGACCCGGTCAAGGCGTACTCGCTCGGCATGAAACAGCGCCTCGCGATGGCATCGGCCCTGTTGAAGTCGCCGGATCTGCTGATCCTTGACGAACCGGCGAACGGCCTGGACCCGGCCGGCATCCGCGCGATGCGGGATCTGATGCGCACGCTCGCCGCGCGCGGCACCACGATCGTGGTGTCCAGCCACATCCTGGCCGAGATCCAGCACCTCTGCGACTCGGTGACGATCATCGCGCGCGGGCGCCGGGTGGTGGCCGGGCCGGTCGCCGAAGTGGTCACCCGCGGTGACGCGGCCGAGTTCCGGGTACGCGTCGGTGACCTGGACGCGGCCTCGACGGTGCTGCGGGCGATGGGCGCGACCGTCCGGCCGGCCACTGATCACCTGACCGTCTCCGGCATCACCGATCCGGCCCGGATCACCGAGACCTTGGGAACCGCCGGCTTGTGGGTGACCGAACTGCACGCGCTGACGCCCGATCTCGAACACGTCTTCCTCGATCTCACCGGCGGTTCGTCGCACGGTGCACTGATCGGCGATCTCGCGCCCGAGGACGCCTGCGACCGGGGGGCGACCCAGCCAGCCATCGATCTTGGAGTGATCACATGAGCCTGTACCGTGCCGAACTGGCGCGGTTCTTCGCCCGGCGGATCACCCGCGTCATGGCGCTGATCCTGCTGATCCTGCTTGCCATCACCGGGCTGGTGACCGGTGCGAGCACCCATCACGCCACCGCCGAGGAGCGGGCCCAGGCGACGCAGGTGGCGGCTCTCAACGCCGAGCAATTACAGGCCGAACTGGATCAGTGCGAGCAGGACGTGAGCAGCGGCGACCTGCTACTGCCGGCGGACGCCACCTGCAACTCGGTCTATCCGGCAAGCACCGTGGAAGCGGCCGACTATATGCCGCACGAATGGAACTTCGCCGACGACGGCGGCCCGGCCATCGTCGGCTTCGGAAGCCTGCTCGCGATGGTCGCGTTCGTCATCGGCGCCTCGTTCATCGGCGCCGAGTGGTCGTCGGCCGGAATGATGAACCTGCTGCTCTGGCGGCCCCGCCGGGGCGCCGTGCTCGCCGCCAAGCTGGCCGCGCTGGGTACCGGTGTCGCCGCGATCGGAGCGGCGGCCATCGTGGCCTGGCTCGGGTTCCTGACCCTGATCGCGAAGACTCGGGGCCACCTCAGCCTGCCCGGCCACGTCGTCGAGCAACTGGCGTACGGCTCGGTGCGGGCGCTGACCCTCGCCGCTGCGGCCGGGGTGCTGGCGTTCGCGCTGGCCTCCATCGGCCGGCACACCGCGACCGCGCTCGGCGTGGTGGTCGCCTACCTGCTGGTGTGGGAGATCGGGTTCCGGGCATTGGCCGGGACCGCTTTGCGGATGGCTCGCCCGGAACGCTGGATGATGTCCAGCTACGTGATGGCGTGGCTGGACCGGCCACAAACCTACTTCGTCTGCCGGACCGACGCCGCCGGCGTGTGCCGCCCGTACACCTGGCAGATCACCACCGGCAGCGCCGTGGTGATCATCGGCGCGACGCTGCTGGTGGCTCTGGCGGTCGCGGCCGGCTCGATCTACCGCCGGGACGTGCCCTAGCCAGCGGCGCTAGGCCGCCGCCTCGTCCACCGTGGATCCGAACACCTCGTCCCGGACCGCCTCCAGCGCGGTGCGCAGCGCGCCCTCGACCACCGCCTCGGTTGGTCCGGACGCCACCACGACCCGTGGACCGACCGGCGCGATGGCGGCGACCTCGTGCTCGACGCGCTGCGCCAGCGCGGCACCCCCAGCCAGGTTGATCTCCCCGGCCAGTACCACAAGGGGCGGGTCGAGAACCACGCAAACCGCGGCGATACCCAGAGCCAGGCGGCTGGCCAGCTCATCGAGGACCGCACCGCCACCGGTACCGGCGGCCACCGCGGCCGCGATGGCGGCCGCTCCGGTGGCACCCTTGAAGCCGCGCTCGCGGGCGATCGTGCGAACCGCGTCCGCGCCGACCAGCTGCTGGAAGCCGCCCTTCGCCTTGTGTGACGGATCGCGATGAACCGGAGCGCCGGGCACCGGGATCCAGCCCACCTCGCCGGCCGCGCCGCTGAAGCCGCGCCACAGCTTGCCGCCGAGCACGATGGCCAGGCCGACGCCACGCCCGACCCAGAGCAGGACGAAGTCGCCGACTCCGGCCGCCGAGCCTCGATGCGCCTCGGCGACGGCGACGAGATTCACGTCGTTTTCGAATGAGACCGGGATGTTCAGGTCCTCGCGCAGGGCGCCGAGCAGCCCGCGTTGCCAGCGCGGCAGGTCATAGGCGAACGCCAGGTCGCCGGTGTTCGGATCGACCAGACCAGGGGTACCGAGCACGACCCGCCGCACCGACTCAAGCGGGGCACTGGCCTGAGCCGCGGCCTCCAGCACCGCCCGGTGCACCACCCCGACTGGATCATCGGTGTCCTTCGTTGACAGCTCGATACGGCTGTGGACCGTGCCGCAGATGTCGGCGCACGCGGCCACCACGTGCTCCGGACCGATGTCGACGCCGACGACGTACGCGCTGTCCGGCCGTACCGCGTAAAGCTGGGCGTTCGGTCCGCGCCCACCGGCCTGCTCGCCGACGCCACTGACCAGCCCGCGGCTGACCAGCCGCTCCACTAGCTGGGACGCGGTGACCTTGGACAGACCGGTCAGCTCACCGATCTGCGAACGGGTCAGCGGGCCGCGGGCGAGCAGCAGCTCAAGCGCGGCGCGATCGTTGATCGCCCGGAGCAGCCGGGGTGTCCCAGGAAGCGGGGTCGTACTCATCGCACATCCATCTCGTAGAGTACATTAGTTAAGTTTGTTACACGTTTCGGAGCGTAGAAGCATCCGTAGCGTACGGTCAAGCATCTTGCCGACTGTTGCGCCGATCCGGATGTCCACGCGCGGGGGAAGCCGAGCGGCCGAATGGTGGAGGATTCTGGGAATGGTCGGCATTGATCCCGGGCTACGTCGGACAGTACTGGGCACGTTGCTCGCCGCCTTTCCCGGACCCGAAGTGCCGGAGTGGGCGCTCAAGCTGGTCTCCGACGGGCTCGCCGGGCACGTGCTGTTCGGATTCAACGTACGTGACGTGCCGCAGCTGTCCGCCCTCACCGAGGCGCTCCGGTCCGCTCGCGGCGACGTCCTGATCGGGATCGACGAGGAGGGCGGCGACGTCACCCGGCTCGGCCATCGGGACGGCAGCCCGTACCCGGGCAACGGCGCGCTCGGCGCCACCGGTGACCCGGAACTCACCACCGCCGTGTACCGCTCGATCGGGGCCGATCTGGCGGCCGTCGGGATCAACTTCGATCTGGCCCCGTCGGTTGACGTCAATTCCGCCTCGGACAACCCGATCATCGGTACCCGCAGCTTCGGCGCCGACCCGGCACTGGTGTCCGCGCATGCCGCCGCCGCGGTGCGCGGGCTGCAGTGCTCCGGGGTGGCGGCATGCGCCAAGCACTTCCCCGGGCACGGCGCCACGGTCGCCGACTCGCACATCGAGCTGCCGACCGTTGACGTACCGGCGGAGGTTCTGCGAGAGCGGGATCTGCCGCCGTTCGCAGCCGCGGTGGCCGTCGGCACCCGATCGATCATGAGCGCCCACATCCGGGTCCCTGCCCTGACCGGCGACCTGCCCGCCACCTTCAGCCGCCGGATGCTGACCGGGCTGCTCCGTGACGAGCTCGGCTTCACCGGCGCGATCGTCACCGACGCGCTGGAGATGCAGGGAGCCGCGCGCATCGCCGGCGGCACCGTGCACGCCGCCGTACCGGCCCTGCTCGCCGGCGCCGACCTGCTGTGCATCGGCGCGGACGTGGACGCCGGCTTGGTCGAGCGGATCGTCGCCGAGGTGGCCTCCGCGGTCCGGTCCGGCGAGCTTCGCCCGCACCGCCTCGAAGAGGCCGCCGCGCATGCGCAGGAACTGGCCAAATGGGCAAGCGCGCCGCCAACCACCCGCAATGACGAATTCACCTCGATGGCCGGCGCCGGGCTGGGCCTGGCAGTCGCCCGGCGTGCCCTTCGCATCGAAGGAGACCTGCCATCACTGGGCGACGCTCTGGTGGTTCAGCTGGAGTCGGCGTTCTCGATCGCCGAAGGCCCGGTTCCGTGGGGCATCTTCCGGCACGTGGATCCGCGATACCGCGACGCGGTCCGCGTCGAGGCCGCGACCGCCTCGATCGACGCGCTACGCGCGGCGGCACGCGACCGCCCGATCGTGATCGCCGGGCGGAACCTGCACCGGCTGGCCGGAGCCGCGCCGCTGGTCGAGGGGCTGGCCGCCACCAACCCGGTCGTCGCGGTCGAGATGGGTTGGCCATCGGCGTGGCGGCCGGCCGGCGTCCGGGCGTTCGTGACCACGTATGGCGGGACGCGGGCCAACAGCCGGGCCGCGGTTGAGGCCCTGGGCCTGGCTGAGCGCCGATGATCGTGCGCCGGCCGCGGCTCGGCCGGCCCCGGTGAAGCTGGGGCCGGTGAAGCTGGGGCCGGTGAAGCTGGGGCCGGTGAGGTCGGGGCCGGTCACGCGGCTCCGCTGGCTACCAGGGTGCGGATCTGGCGCAGGATCACCGACAGCACCGCCAGATCGGCCTTCGATTCCTCGAACTCGCCCATTGCGGTGCGGGCCCGCGCGATCGCCGGGGCGTTCGCATCCTCCCAGGCGATCACCATCTCCTCCGGGCCGGCGTGGTCATCGGCGCCGGCAGCCTCCGCCGCGGCCAGCACGTCGTTGGTGAGAGCCGACAGCGCGGCGTAGAGGTCGTACCGCAGAGCCATCCGGGCCAGCGTCTCCCACCGGTTCTCGCGAGGCAGCTCGGAGATCCGCGACAGCAGGGCATCGACCCGGAATCGCTCGGACAGGACGAAGTAGATCCCGGCCACCTCGTCGAGGTCGTGCCCCGTGGATTCGGCGACGGTGACGACGTCGAGAAGGCCGAAGCTGTACATGATGCGCGTCGCCCAGAGGGCCAATTCCGCCGGAATACCGAAGGTGGACAGGTGCTCCGCGTGATCGTGTAGCGCCTCGCGCTCGTTGCCCCGGAACAGCGTGTCCAGTCGAGGAAGCAACGCCGACACGCCGGGGCGCAAGCGCTCGGTCTCCCGTGGCACGTCCAGCGGCAGGCGCCGGTTCGACAGCAGCCACCGAACGGCGCGATCCATCAGGCGCCGGGTCTCCAGGAACACCGCGGTCTGCGCCACGGTGGGCACATCCGGGTTGGAGTCGAGCGCCTCGACCTGACCCCACAACGCCTCCAGTCCGTACATGTCCCGGACGATCGCGTATGCCCTGATGACGTCGGCCGGGGTGGCGCCGGTCTCCTCGACAGCGCGGTAGACGAACGTCATTCCACCCCGGTTGACCACCTCGTTCACCAGCGCCGTGGTGATGATGTCGCGGCGCAGCCGGTGCCCGGTCATCCGGTCGGCGTAGCGATGGCGCAGCGGGGTCGGGAAGTAGTCCGCCATCACCCCGGGCGTCCACGGATCGTCCGGGAGGGTCGACGCGACGATCTCCTCTTCCAGGTCGATCTTCACGTACGCCAGCAGTACCGCGAACTCCGGCGACGTCAGGCCGGAACCACCCTCTGCGCGTACCGCCAGCTCATCGTCGGTCGGCATGAACTCGATGCCGCGATCCAGGCGGCCCTTGCGTTCCAGGTCGCCGATGAGCCGGCGATGCACCGGCAGCAGCGATCGGGCCTGCGCCGCCGAGGTGGCCAACGCGGTGGCCTGCTCGTAGTTGTCCCGCAGCACCAGCGCCGCGACCTCGTCGGTCATCTCGGCCAGCAGCTTGTCGCGATCGGTCATCGTGAGGTCGCCATCGGCCACCGCACCGCCGAGCAGGATCTTGATATTGACCTCGTGGTCGGAGCAGTCCACGCCGGCGGAGTTGTCGATGAAGTCGGTCGAGATCCGGCCGCCGCTCTGGGCGTATTCGATCCGGCCGCGCTGGGTCAAGCCCAGATTGCCGCCCTCACCGACCACCCCGCAGCGCAACTGCTTGCCGTTGACCCGGATGGCGTCGTTGGATTTGTCGCCGACGTCGGCGTGTGATTCGGTGGACGCCTTGACGTAGGTGCCGATGCCGCCGTTCCACAGCAGGTCGACGGGCGCCTGCAGAATCGCCTTCATCAGGTCGTTCGGCGCCATCTTCGGCGCGTTACCGGTAATCCCGAGCGCGGCGCGCATCGAGTCGGACACCGGGATCGATTTCGCGGTACGCGGCCACACGCCGCCACCAGCCGAGATCAGCGAGGTGTCGTAGTCAGCCCACGACGAACGGGACATCTCGAACAGGCGCTGCCGTTCGGAGTACGAGCGGGCGGCGTCCGGATCCGGGTCGACGAAGATGTGCCGATGGTCGAAGGCCGCGACCAGCCGGATGTGCTTGCTCAGCAGCATGCCGTTGCCGAACACGTCGCCGGACATGTCGCCGACGCCGACCACGGTGAAGTCCTGGGTCTGGGTGTTGTGATCCATGTCCCGGAAGTGCCGCTTGACCGATTCCCACGCACCGCGGGCGGTAATCCCCATCCGCTTGTGGTCGTAGCCGGCCGAGCCGCCGGACGCGAACGCGTCGCCGAGCCAGAAGCCGTAGTCGATCGAGATCGAGTTGGCGATGTCGGAGAACCTCGCGGTGCCCTTGTCCGCCGCGACCACCAGGTACGGATCGTCGGCGTCGTGCCGGACCACGTGAGCGGGCGGCACCACCTCCCCGCCGACCAGGTTGTCGGTGATGTCCAGCAACGCCGAGATGAACAGCTTGTAGCAGGCGATGCCTTCGGCCTGGTACGCGTCCCGATCGGAGGCCAGTGGCGCCGCCTTGAGCACGAAACCGCCCTTGGCGCCCACCGGCACGATCACCGCGTTCTTCACCATCTGCGCCTTGACCAGGCCGAGGATCTCGGTACGGAAATCGTCACGGCGGTCCGACCAGCGCAGACCGCCCCGGGCGACCGGCCCGAACCGCAGGTGCACACCCTCGAAGCGGGGCGAGTAGACGAAGATCTCGTACTGCGGCCGGGGGGCCGGCAGGTCCGGGATCATCTTCGGCTCAAGCTTGAACGAGATGTAGCTCTTCGGCCGCCCGTCGGATCCGCGCTGGAAGAACGATGTACGCACGGTGGCCTGGATCAGCGTCAGGTAGGACCGCAGGATCCGGTCCTGGTCCAGGCTGGACACCTCGTCGAGCTGCCGTCCGATCGCGGCGATCAGCTCCTTGGACTGCACCGTGCGATCCTCAGCGCTCAAGCCGAGTTCCGGTGACAGCCGCGTCTCGAACAGCGCCACCAGCAGCGCGGCGATCCCCGGGAACGCGATGAACGCCGCCTCCATCGACTCCTGCGCGAACACCGTTCCGGCCTGGCGCAGGTACTTCGCGTACGCCCGGAGCACGTTCACCTGGCGCCAGGTGAGCCCGGCGCGGACCACCAGCTCGTTGAAGCCGTCGACCTCGGCCTCACCGCGCCACACCGCGGAGAACGCGTTCTCCACGTGCGAGCGGATGTCGGTCACCTCGCGGGCACCGTCGGGCAGGACCAGCCCGAAGTTGTAGAGGTGGATCGCGCCGTCCGAGCGGTCGATCTGGTACGGCCGCTCATCGGCGACCCGGACACCCAGCGAGTGCAGCACCGGCAGCACGGTGGACAGCATCATCGGCTCGCCGTACCGATAGACCTTGAACCGGATGTCCCGATCCACCTTGCGACGCCGGTAGACGTGCATCTCCAGCTGTCCCGGCTCCTCCAGCAGCTCCAGCTTGGCGATGTCCTTGCAGGCCTCGTTCGGCGTGTGCTCATCCTTGTACGCCTCGGGCAGCGCCTTGACGTACCGGTTGTAGAGGGTCTTGCTCTGCTCGTCGCCGAACTTGAACTCGAGCAGGCCGCGGAAGTCGTCGTCCCAGTTCCGGGTGGCGTCGGCCAGCTGCTGCTGGATCGCTTCCACATTGACCGGGGTGGCGCCGGCGCTGGCATCGGTACGCACGATGAAGTGGATCCGCGCCAGCAGCGACTCGCCCAGCCGGGTGGTGAAGTCGACGCCGACGCCGTTCAGTTCACGCAGCAGGATCTCCTGGATGGCCAGCCGGCTGGCCGTGTTGTACCGGTCTCGCGGCATGTAGACCAGGCACGACACGAAGCGCCCGTAAAGGTCGCGCCGCAGGAACAGGCGTAGCTGGCGCCGCCCGGCCAGCCGCAGCACCCCGATCACCGCTGTCGAACAGCTCGTCGGTCTTGATCTGGAACAGCTCGTCCCGGGGATAGTTCTCCAAGATCGTCATCAGGTCCTTGCCGGAATGGCTGCGCAGGGTCAGCCCGGACCGTTCGATGACATCGCTCACCTTGCGCTTGACGACCGGCAGGTCCTTGACCGAGCTCAGGTATGCCGCTGACGCGAACAGGCCGAGGAACCGCTTCTCGCCGATCACGTTGCCGGCCGCGTCGAAGGTCTTGAAGCCGATGTAGTCCAGGTACGCGCTCCGGTGAACGGTGGAGCGGGAGTTGGCCTTGGTGATGATCAGCAAGCGCTTCTCCATCACCGCCTGGTACGCCTCCGGGGTCATCGTCGACAGCAGTCGCGGGCTGGTCTGGTCTTGACGCAGGATGCCCAGGCCGGTGCCCATGATCGCGGCCAGCGCCGACTCACCGTCCGCCCCGTCCCGCAGCCGGTACTCCCGGTAGCCGAGGAACGTGAAGTGCTCATCGACCAGCCAGCGCAGCAGTTCGACCGAGTCGTTGATGTCCTTGTCCGGTACCGGCAGCGTGGCACCGGCCAGCTCATCGGCGAGCGCCAGCGCGCGCGAGCGCATCTTCGGCCAGTCCTCAACCGCCTCGCGCACATCGGTCAGCACCCGCACCAGATCCCGGCGCAGTTCGGCGACCAGCTCCGGCTCGCGGACCCGGTCGACCTCAAGGTGCATCCAGCTCTCCACGATGTCGCCGGGCCCGGCGTCATCGGGCTCGGTGTCGGCGCGGACCTCGACCAGGGCGCCCAGCGGCTCGCGCCGCACCACCACCAGCGGGTGAACCAGCAGGTGTACGTCCAGCCCCCGGGCGATCAGCGCCGAGTTGACCGAGTCGACCAGGAACGGCATGTCATCGGTGACGATCGCGATGACCGTGGCATCGCCATCGCCCGAATCGGCGATGTCCAGTTTCAGCTCGCCCGGCAATCGCGCAGCGGCCAGCTCCCGGTGGCTTCTCGCGGTATCCACCATGGCGGTCGGGGTAAGGCCGGTGAGTTCCTCATCCGGGGCGTACCGCCAGTAGTGCCGGATAAGTGCGGCAAGACTGGCATCGTCGCCGGCGAGAGCCACGGCGTCCGCGGCCATGCGGGCAGCGTCGGGCACCGGGGCGTTGAAATCACTGTCTTCGGGCGACGAGTCGGACTGCGCGGGGCCGGGTGGCGAATCATCCGATGTGGTGTGGTCTGTGTTTCGGCGTCCGGTCGCCGTCAACGACTCGTCCGTCAGATCCATGGAACGCCACTCCCCTCGCGCCCACCACGCCGTGGGCCCCGCTCTCGCCAAGCCTAGAACCTGACGCTGTGTAGGCCTACACGGCGGAGTGCCGACCGACTTTCGGATATCCGACCCTGAACGACCAGATTGATCTTCGAGTCGCCAACTGGCCACACTACCGATCAAAACGCGTGCGATCCCAGTCGCTTCTCGTTGCTCTCATGTCCGAGAATGGCGCATGGGCTCTCGCACCGCCGCACTCGGCCTTGCCGCGATAATCTCCATCACTGGTCTGGCCGCGTGCTCGTCGCGACCAAAACCGGACACCGCCGTCGCAGCGCTCGTATCCGGCTGGGAGAAACACGGGTTCACGGCCGACGCGACGTTCGTCGACGCGAACGGAGCCGCCGTCCCAGCCGCGACCGCGACGACCCAGCTGACCGCGTTCACTGGCGACCTGAGCGCCCTGACACCGGCGATCACCGCTGGGAAGCCGGTCGTCGGCAAGCACCAGGGCAGCGTCAAGCTATCGGTCTCGTACCCGATCGAATCGGGCACCACCTGGACCTACCAGACCACTGCGCCGCTTCGACTGGACGGCAAGACATGGAGAGTGGTCTGGGGACCCAAGGTGATCAACCCGAGGCTGGTCGCCGGCGGCACGATGCGGCTGCGGTACACCGAGGCAGCTCGCGGTCAGATCCTCGACGGCGACGGCAACACCCTCGTGAAGGCGCGCGACGTCGTTGACGTCGGCGTTGAGCCGAAGCTGGTCAAGAACATCGACGACTTGATCAGCAAGCTCAACGTCGCGTTCGACGCCATGGGAGTCGACGTCGACCTCTCCGACCTCAAGGAGCGGGTCGCCCAGGCCAGCCCGACCGCGTTCGTGGATGTGGTGACGTTGCGCACCGAAACGTACGCCATCGGGCGTCCGCTGATCCACGACCTCGACGGCACCGTATTCAACGAACACACCATGCAGCTGGCTCCGACCCGGATCTACGCACGTGCCGTGCTCGGTACTGTGAGCGAGGTCACCAAGGAGACGATGGACAAGGATCCCGGCAAGTACCACCTCGGCGATCACGTCGGGTACGGCGGCCTGGAGCAGGCGTACGAGGACCGGCTGCGCGGGACCGACGGCGTCGCAGTGGTGATGCCCGGCGTCGGCACCGACCCGGACGGATCCCCGAACCCGCCCACCACGCTGTTCAAGGTGGATCCGGTGCCCGGCCGGCCGATCCGGACAACGCTGCGACCACGCGCGCAGGAGGCCGCCGATGCCGCGGTCCAGAAACAGAGCAAGGAAGCCGCCTTCATCGCCATGAAGATCAGCACCGGCGAGATCATTGCGGTGGCCAACGGTCCCGGCGCGACCGGGCAGGACCTCGCCATGGAAGCCCAGGTACCGCCGGGATCGATCTTCAAGATGGTGACCGCGACGAACGTTCTCGAATCCGGTGCCGAAACGCCGTCGTCGATCGTCAACTGCCCGGCAACCCTCACCGTTGACGGCCGGTCGTTCCGCAACAGCGAGAGTGAGGCGCTCGGGGCGGTGCCCCTGATCACGGACTTCGCGAAATCGTGCAACACCGCCTTCGCGTCGCTCTACTCCAAGCTGGGCGCCAACGGCCTGGCCACCACGGCCAGGCAACTCGGCATCGGCGGCGACTGGACGGTCGGCGTACCCACCTACACCGGCTCGGTACCCGATGACGGCAGCCCGGTGGACCAGGCAGCCGCCGCGTTCGGCCAGGGCAAGACCCAGGTCAGCCCGGTCACCATGTGCGCCGCGGTTGGTGCCGTGGCGCGCGGCCACTGGACCGCGCCGATGCTCGTGAGCGACCCGGCCCCGGCATCGGCCACCCCCGACGGGGAGGCGCTCAAGCCCACCACCGTTTCCGACCTCAAGGCGATGATGCGGGCCGTGACCACCAGCGGTACCGCGGCGAAGCGAATGGCCGGCACGCCGGGCGGGCCGGTGTACGCGAAGACCGGCACCGCGCAGTACGACGACAATCCGGACCACACGCACGCGTGGTTCATCGGCTACCAGGGCGACATCGCGTTCGCGTCGCTGGTACTCGACGGCGGTGCCGGCGCGACCGCGGCCGCCCCGATCGCCAAGGACTTCCTGACCGCCATGAACGGCTGACTTGAACGGCTGACCCGCGCGGCTGCCGTTCCGCGGCGACGGCGCCGTGGCGGCTGAGGGCGAAGGGCTGAGGGCTGAGGGCTGAGGGCTGAGGGCTGAGGGCGAAGGGCTGAGGGCTGAGGGCGAAGGGCTGAGGGCTGAGGGCTAGCTGTCCGGTTTGAGGTCGGCGGCCCGATCGATGCTCGCGTCGAGCACACCGTCCATGACCGGTGTTCGCTGGGCCGGCACGATCCGGCCTGGAGGCGGCACCGGTTCGTCGTGCACCAGCGGAGCGAGACCGGCGACCAGCGTGTCGGCGACATCCCGGGCGTACACCCCGTCCGGGTCGTAGTCCGGGTCGAAAACCGTAATCTCGATTCCGACGCACGACGGCGACGACACCAGTCCGGAGATCAGCAGCTCCAACTCGGTATAGGCGATGCCTCCGCTGCACGGCGCGTCCACGGCCGGCATCACCGCCGGGTCGAGCACGTCGACGTCGACGTGCACCCAGAAGCCGAGGCAGTCGTCGAGCAGCTCGCGTGCCCACTGCGCGGTACGTCCGGCACCCTCACCGCGCAACTGCGGCACCGGCCGCATGGCGATCCCGGCAGCCTGCAGGTCCAGCCGGTAATCATCGTGCGGGCGCATGCCGAGCAGCACCACGTCCTTGTCGCGGAAGTACGGCTTGAGGCTCTCCAGGTCGGTCAGGTCGGGCTGGCCACGGCCGGTGACCAGGGCCAGGTCCTCGCCGGCGGCGGCACCTGACGTACGAGGCGTTGCCCGGGTGCCGGAAGTCGGAGTGGCCGTCGATGTAGACCAGACCGTACGGCAGCTCGTCGGCGACCGCCCGCCGCTTCATCGCCAGGCCGGAGGCCGAGCAGCACCGAGCAGTCCCCGCCGAGCACCACCGGGAAGTCGCCGGCGTCGACGATCGCGTTGATGCGGTCAGCCAGCTGCCGGCGAGTAGTACGCGATCGCCTCCGCGTGGCACACGCCGTCACCCGGCCGCCAATCGCCCGGGTCGTATCGCGGCGCGGTCACGCACCCGGCGTCGCGCGCTTGCAGGCGCGTGACCAGCCCTTGATCGCGCAGCGCGCCGGGCGCCTTGGCACAGCCGGGAACGGCGCTCGGCGTGGGCGGACGTAGCCCGAGGTTGGTAGGCGCGTCCAGAAGTGCGATCCGGCGCATCGCGCTCCCCGTCAGAACAGCGCGCTGGCCAATGCGCGTCGGGCCGCGGCCACCACCGGATCATCGGGACCGGCGATGGTGAACAGGGACACCAGGTGCGTCCGAGATGGCGTCCCGCTCGGGTCCCGAGCTGCGCCGGACCAGATTCGACCAACCGGTCGTACGCCTTCTCGGCGTCACCGGAAACCACCTCGATGTCGGCGGCCAGCGTCTGGGCCGCGGCGTCATCCGGCGCCGCGTCGGCGGCGGCCAGCACCGCGGCCGCGTCCTGACCCATCGACCCGGCGGAACAGGCCGACCTGGGCCAGCCCGGCCTCGGCCGCGCTTTCGGCCGGGGACGTCGGCGAGGATCTGCTTGTACGCCTTCTCGGCGGCGTCGAGATCACCCGTCATCAGCGCGTTGTCGGCGTCCTCGAAACGCGGGTCGGCCGGCTCCTCGACCGCCGTCCCTCCGGCCGTGAGCACGGCGCCGATCCACTGGCGCAACTGCGGCTCCGGGATCACGCCGTTGAAGGCATCCACCGGCTGGCCGCCGATCACCGCGTACACCAGAGGGATGCTCTGAACCCGGAACGTCGCGGCAATGCGCTGGTTCTCGTCGACATTGATGCGCGCCAGGACCCACGAGCCGTTGCCCTCGCGTGCCAGCTTCTCCAGCACCGGGGTGAGCTGCCTGCACGGCTGGCACCAATCGGCCCAGAAGTCGATCACCACGGGCGTGGTCAGCGAGCGCTCGATCACCTCGGTCTGGAACGTTGCCTCAGTGACGTCAATGATCATGGCATCGCCGCCGGGTGACGGCACGCCACCCGCCTCGGGCCCCGGGCCGGTGGCCGGCGCGGGCGGCGGGGTCCGCAGCGCACCGAGATCCACGGCGCCGCGGGTGAAGATCGACGAACTCATACGGGGGTCGCTCATAACTCCCTAGTCTGTCACGTCGAGTGGCCTGGAATCGCTCCACCGCCATCACCGCGTCGCGCCGCACTTCGGGTGCCCGGCCGAGTGCCCAGCGCGGATGAGGCGACGGGTCAGCCGGCACTACCGGGCGACGTGGAATGCGCACCCCCGGTCTCAAGCAAGACCGGGGTGTCCGCTTCCCGGGGCCGCTCAGAACCGGGCCGGTTCGCGGTAGGTGCCCCACTCCGCGCGCAGCGCATCGCAGATCTCGCCGAGCGTCGCCTCCGCGCGGCAGGCGTCGAGGATGACCGGAATGAGGTTGCCGTCGGCTCGTGCCGCGTCGCTCAGCCGTTTCAGCGCCACCTCGACGGCTGCGGCGTCCCGGGACTGCTTACGTCCGGCCAGCACCCGCTTCTGCTCGATCTCGACCTCATGCGAGATACGCAGAATCTCCAGATCCTTCGCGACCGTACCGGTGTGGACATTAACCCCGACGATCCGCTTGTCGCCCGCCTCAAGCGCCTTCTGATAGGTGAACGCCGAATCGGCGATCTCGGCCATGAACCAGCCGTCCTCGATGCCGCGCAGGATGCCCGCCGTGATGGTGCCGTCCGATCCCATGTCCTTGATCCGGGCGAAGATGCGCTCGGCCTCCGCCTCGATCTTGTCGGTCAGCGCTTCCAGGTACCACGAGCCGCCCAGCGGATCGGCCACGTTGGTGACACCGGTCTCCTCCATCAGCACCTGCTGGGTACGCAGCGCGATCTCGGCGGTCTCGTCGGTCGGCAGTGCCAGAGTCTCGTCGAGAGCATTGGTGTGCAACGAGTTGGTACCCCCGAGTACCGCCGCGAGCGCCTCGACGGCGGTGCGAACGACGTTGTTGACCGGCTGCTGCGCGGTAAGCGAGACGCCGGCGGTCTGGGTGTGGAACTTGCAGCCACAGAGCCTTCTCGTCGGTGGCGCCATAGACGTCGCGCATCCACCGGGCCCAGATTCGCCGGGCGGCGCGGAACTTCGCGATCTCCTCGAAGAAGTCCACGTGCGCGTCGAAGAAGAACGACAGGCCGGGGGCGAACCGGTTGACGTCGAGGCCGCGGGACTGGCCCAACTCGACGTAGCCGAAGCCGTCGGCGAGCGTGTAGGCGAGTTCCTGAGCGGCGGTCGAGCCGGCCTCCCGGATGTGGTAGCCGGAGACCGACAGCGGCTTGTACTTCGGGATGTTGCCGGCGCAGTACTCCATCAGGTCGCCGATCAGGCGCAGGTGCGGCTCGGGCGCGAACAGCCACTCCTTCTGCGCGATGTACTCCTTGAAGATGTCGGTTTGCAGGGTGCCGTCGAGCTTGCCGAGATCGGCGCCCTGGCGCTCGGCGGCCACCAGGTACATGCAGAAGATCGGCACCGCCGGACCGGAGATCGTCATGCTGGTGGTGACGCCCTGCAAGTCGATGCCGGAGAACAGGATGTCCATGTCGGCGGCCGAGTCGATCGCGACGCCACAGTGGCCGACCTCGCCGAGCGACTGCGGGTCGTCGGAGTCTCGGCCCATGAGCGTCGGCATGTCGAAGGCCACCGAGAGCCCGCCGCCGCCGGCACCCAGGATCATCTTGTATCGCTCGTTTGTCTGCTGCGCGTTGCCGAAGCCGGCGAACTGCCGGATGGTCCAGGTCCGGCCGCGGTACCCGGTCGGGTAGAGACCACGCGTGTACGGGAACTCACCGGGCCAGCCGATCCGCTCGAAGTCAGGCACGACCGCGCCGTCAGCGGGACCGTAGACCGGCTCGACCGGCATCCCGGACAGGGTTGTGAAGTCCGCGTCCCGCTTCCGGGCGGCGTCGTAGCGCGCCTGCCAGCGCTCGCGACCGGCGGCGATCTCGCTAGCGTCCATCCGGGGTGCCTCCTAGAGCGTTGACGGCGGTGTCCACGACACCGAGTCTAGAGGTACGCCTGAACGATCGCTAAGTGCTGGTTCCGGAACTGTCGGCACAGGCGAGGCGGCGACCGGTGCGCCGCCGGATAAGTGCTGTGATCCCCGCCACGCTCAGTGGCCGGCATAGACGGCCAGATGCTCACCGGTCAGGGTTGACCGGGCCGCGATCAGGTCCGCGGGCGTGCCTTCGAAGACGACGTGACCGCCGTCGTGCCCGGCGCCCGGGCCGAGATCGATGATCCAGTCGGCGTGCGCCATGACCGCCTGATGGTGCTCGATGACGATGACCGACTTGCCGTCGTCGACGAGGCGGTCCAGCAGCCCGAGCAGTTGCTCGACGTCGGCGAGATGCAGGCCGCTTGTCGGTTCGTCGAGGACGTACGCGCCGCCGTTGGCCCCCATGTGGGTGGCCAGCTTGAGCCGCTGCCGCTCGCCGCCGGACAGCGTGGTGAGCGGCTGGCCGATCGTGAGGTACCCGAGCCCGACGTCGGCGAGACGCCCGAGGATCCGGTGCGCGGCCGGGGTCTTGGCCTCACCGTCGCCAAAAAACCGCTCGGCCTCGGCAACTGGCATGGCCAGCACCTCACTGATGTCCTTGCCGCCGAACCGGTACTCCAGCACCGACGCTTCGAACCGCTTCCCGTCACACTCCTCACAGGTGGTGGCGACACCGGCCATTATCGCCAGGTCGGTATAGATGACGCCGGCTCCGTTGCAGGCCGGGCAGGCACCCTCCGAATTCGCGCTGAACAGCGCCGGCTTCACGCCGTTGGCGCTGGCGAACGCTTTGCGGATCGGGTCGAGCAGTCCGGTGTAGGTCGCCGGGTTGCTCCGGCGTGATCCCCGGATCGGGGTCTGGTCGACCGCGACCACACCGTCCCGGCCCGATACCGAGCCGTGGATGAGCGAACTCTTGCCGGAACCGGCGACGCCGGTCACCACGACGAGCACACCCAGCGGTATGTCGACATCGACGTCGCGCAGGTTGTGGGTGCTGGCGCCGCGTACCTCCAGCACGCCGCGCGGCGTCCGTACCGACCCCTTGATGGCGGCCCGGTCGTCCAGGTGCCGGCCGGTCAGCGTGCCGCTGGCCCGCAGCCCGCCGACGGTGCCCTCGAACACCACTTCCCCGCCCTCGGCGCCGGCTCGGGGACCGAGGTCGACGACGTGGTCGGCGATCGCGATCGCTTCCGGCTTGTGCTCGACCACCAGCACCGTGTTGCCCTTGTCCCGCAGCCGCAGCAACAGGTCGTTCATCCGCTGGATGTCGTGCGGGTGCAGGCCTATGGTCGGCTCATCGAAGACGTACGTGATGTCGGTCAGCGACGAGCCGAGTTGACGGATCATCTTGACGCGCTGGGCCTCACCACCCGACAGCGTGCCCGACGGACGCTCCAAGCTGAGGTAGCCCAGTCCGATCTCCACGAACGAATCCAGGACATCCCTCAGCGCCTCAAGGAGCGGCCCGACCGACGGTTGATCCAGGCTGCTGACCCACTCGGCCAGGTCACTGATCTGCATGGCGCACGCATCAGCGATGCTGATTCCGTTGATCTTCGACGAGCGGGCCGTCTCACTGAGCCGGGTTCCACCGCAGTCCGGGCAGGTGCTGAACGTGACGGCCCGCTCGACGAACGCCCGCACATGCGGCTGGAGTGAGTCGACGTCTTTGGAGAGCATCGACTTCCCGATCTTCGGGATCAGCCCCTCGTAGGTGAGATTGATGCCCTCAACCTTGATCTTGGTCGGCTCCTTGTAGAGGAGATCGTTGAGCTCTTTCTTGGTGTAGGTGCGGATCGGCTTGTCCGGGTCGAAGAAACCACAGCCGGAGAAGATGCGGCCGTACCAGCCGTCCATGCTGTACCCGGGAATCGTGAGCGCGCCCTCGTTGAGTGACTTGCTGTCGTCGTACAACTGGGTCAGATCGATGTCGTTGACCGAACCCCGGCCCTCGCACCGTGGGCACATGCCGCCGAGGACGCTGAAGCTGCGCCGCTGTTTCGTGGTGTGGCCGCCGCGCTCGATGGTGACCGCGCCGGCGCCGCTGATCGAGGCGACGTTGAACGAGAACGCCTGAGGCGATCCGATGTGCGGCTGACCAAGCCGGCTGAACAGAATGCGCAGCATCGCGTTGGCGTCGGTGGCGGTGCCGACGGTGGAACGAGGGTCGCTGCCGATTCGCTCCTGGTCGACGATGATGGCCGTGGTCAGGCCGTCGAGCACGTCGACGTCCGGCCGCGCCAGCGTCGGCATGAAGCCCTGGACGAAGGCGCTGTAGGTCTCGTTGATCAGGCGCTGCGACTCGGCTGCGATGGTGCCGAACACGAGTGAACTCTTGCCCGATCCGGAGACGCCGGTGAACACCGTCAGCCGTCGCTTCGGAAGTTCGATGCTGACATCCTTGAGGTTGTTCACCCGCGCGCCGTGGACCCGGATCCGATCGTGGCTGTCCGCGGCGCGTTCCGGAAGCGGCTGCGCGCCGTTCTTCGTGGCCTTGCTCATCGTGTCTCCATCCGCGAGGCAGGTCAGCTTCGAGCGGTATGTGTGGCTGGGCGGCGACCCTGGTCCATCGACGGTACCGGCAGCCACGCCCCACCGGCCGCCCACGACGTCCGGCGGCGTCAAGGCAGCCAGCGGCCGTCGCGCATCAGGTCGCGGCCGGCCAGTTCGTTCGCCTCTCGCCAGGCCTGGATGCGGCGCGGAACGGCCCGGAACCAGCGGTACGGCGTGGCCAGCGCCCGCGGATCGAAGCCGGTTCGGGCCGCGAACCGGTCGCCGCGCTCCGGCGGCAGCGCGCCGATCTCGCAGACCTCTACGTCCGCCTCGATGATGGACACGTCGCGGGTGTCGCCCAGCGCCAGCCGGGCAATCCGGCCGGTGGCCAGGTTCTGCCCGGTCGGGCTGTCGGCCGGCGTCGCCATCAGCAGCGCCGCGCCGTCCCAGTCGAACGACAGCGGTACCAGGTACGGCATACCGTCGGCCGACGCACTGGCCACCCAGACATCGACGTCATGGGTGAGCCGGTGCTCGGTGTCGGCGCGGCGCTGGGCACGGGAACGGGGAGCGGCGCTCATCGGTCCTGGATCAGGCCGATGACGTTGCCGTCGACATCGGTGACCGACGCCACCAGGCGACCGCCACCGACATCGCGTACCGCGTCCTTCACCGTGGCGCCAGCGGCGGTCACCTCGGCCAGCTTCGCTTCGATGTCCGGCACATGCCAGTGGGGCACTGGCGTCGCCATGCCCTGCGGCCCGCCCCCGGGCACCAGCCCGATCTGCTGACCAGCCGTCTCGAACCCGACGTAGTACGACGAATCGGTCTGCGGCGCTATGCCTAGCAGCGCGGTGTACACCGACTTGGCGGCCTCCAGATCGGACACCGGGTAGAGCACGGTCTTGATGCCTTGCGTGGCAGAGTCAGTCATGGTCGCTCCTCAGGTCGCGATTATCCGGATTGACATGGTTCATCGCGACGCAACGCGAAACGCCGATGCCCGGCCAGGTGGCCGTGCCGACCGCTCGCCCCCGTCGTGATGCCCATGCCAGTCACGCTACGGACGGCCCGGGGCCCGCGCTTCTCGAATCCTGATCGGTCGTGTTAGGCCTCGTCCGGGCGATGGAGCGGGCCCCGGACCCGGCGCTGGTAGCTCTCCCGGCCCTCGTTCGGATCGGTCCAGCTGGAGGTCGCGAATCGGCTCTTACTCAACCTAGCCGCGTACCATCTCGGCGACCCCGTCGACCAGATGCAGTTCGGCGTGGCAGCCCGCCGCCGCCTGCGGGTCGTGGGTCGCGAACACCACGGCGACGCCACGCCGCGCCTCGTCCAGAAGCAGGTCAAGCACCTTCTGCCGGTTCTGCGCGTCCAACTCGCTGGTGATCTCGTCGGCCAGCAGCACGTGGCCCTGCAGCGCCAGGCCCCGCGCGATCGCGGTGCGCTGCTGCTGGCCGCCGGACAGTTCCTCAACCAGGTGGTCGCTCTGCACGCCGAGGCCGAGCCGGTCCAGCGCGTCGGCCGTCACCCGGCGAGCATCCGACGACGATGCCCCCGCGGCGAGCAGGGCCACCGATACGTTCTCCGCCGCGGTGAGGATCGGCGCCAGCCCGTTGTCCTGGGGAATCAGGACGATCCGCTGAGCCAGCGCGTGATCGCGGCCGGCAAGCGGCGTTCCGTCCACCGTGACCCGGCCCTCGACCGGTCGCAACAGGCCGGCCATCGCCCACAGCAGGGTCGTCTTGCCGGCCCCGGATGGCCCGGTGACGGCCAGTACCCGGCCCGGCACCACGGCGACGGAGACATCACGCAGCACCGGCCGGTCCTTGCCGTAGGCGACCGTCACCCGGTCGGCGAACAACGTCTTGCTCATGTGGGCCACTCCCCAGATCGTGAATCCGCCGGCGGCTGCGGGAGCGTCACGCTGAACTCGGCAGTGTGCCCCGCGGCAGGCGACGACGGCACCACACCGGCTCGCTGCGCCGGCACTCCTGGTACGGCCCCGGGAAGCGCCGACGGTGCGCCCGGCGACGACGGCACCGCCGCCGTCGGGGTCCCGCCGACCGGGGCAGGTACCAGCAAGACGCTTCCGTCCGGCCGCTCGGTCACCGAGACCAGGGTCCCGGCCGGCCAGCGCTGCAGCACCTCAGGCGGCAGGTGTACCGATCCATCGCGGCCAACCACGGAGAAGTCCTCGCCGCTGCGGCCCTCGGCACCGACCCGCCCGTCGCGGATCGTCACCGAACGCCCCATCCGGGCGCCGACCTCCGGATCGTGCGTAACCACGACCACCGTGGTCCCGGTACGGTTGACCGCGTCCAACGCCGCCACCACGTCGTCCCGGGACCTGCTATCCAGCTGTGAGGTGGGCTCGTCGGCGAGCAGCAGGCCGGGTCGGCATGCCAAGGCGACCGCCAGGGCCAGCCGCTGCCGCTCGGCCGGGGTCAGTTCCCCCACCCGCGCGCGGTACCGGCCGCGGACGGTGAGACCGACCGTGGACAGCACCTCTCGCGGCGGCGGCAGCTGCCGGCGGGCATCACGGCTCAAGCCGGCGACGGCTTGTTGGGCAAAGCGCACGTTCTGTTCGACACTCAGGTACGGCAACAGGTTACGGGCCGCGCCCTGAAGCACCACCCCGACATCGGTGGCCCGCATCTGCTGCAGCTCGGCGTCGGTCGCTTTGGCGATATCGCGATCCAGAACGGTGAGCCGCCCGGCGGCCGGGGTGAGAAGCCCGGCCAGCAGCGACAGCAATGTCGACTTGCCGGATCCGGACGGTCCGAGCAGGGCGACCGACTCTCCGCTGCGGATATCCAGGTCGACACCCGCGAGAGCCACGACGTCATAGCCTTCGAGGCGGTAGATGTAGACCAGCCCGCGACACGAAACAGCAACGCTCATCGGGTTCCCTCTCGCAGCCGGTCCGGCGTGGCGCGACTCAGCATCCGCAGGGCCAGGCCAACTACCGCCGTCATCGCCGCGACCGCGAGGATCACCGCGATCGGCAGCGCCACCATCCGCCCGCCGTACCGGACCGGCCCGGTCGCCTCGCCCGCGGTGACCAGCGCGATGCTCGGCAGCATCAGGGCCGCGCCGGCCAGCCCAGCGGCCGCGCCCACCACGAACGAGACCCCCAGTGTGGAGCGGTACTCCCGGATGATGGCCCGCCTCAGCTGCTTCGGGCGTACGCCGGCGACCTTCAGGGCGGCGTACTCGTAGACGCGGGTACTCGACCCGATGTAGGCGCCGAGCAGGACCACGGCGGCGGCCAGCAGCAGCGCCAGCCCGCCGGCGAAAAGGTACAGATACAGCCCCAGTGTCGGCGCACCGCGCGACAGCTGATCCAGGTCACCGGCGACGGTCTCGGTGCGGACCACCGAGATGCCCCCGTCGGACAGTCGGCCGGCCAGGTCCGCCGGGGCACCGGCCGACGCCCAGACCTCATACTGCAAATTGGTGGCGTCGGCCAGTGTGCCGGTGCGCTCGGCCATCGCGACCGCGTCGTCCAGGCTGAACATCAGACCCACCTGGCCCACTCGCGGCAGGCGGTCCGCGCGGCCGACCACTGTGAACCGTTCCTGGTCATCCCCAAGGCTCGGGAACGGGAACTCCCGGGCCGACGGGTCGCCGGCGGGACTGCCCCCGGCGACCACAGCCGGGAGCAAGGCCGGAACGTCCACATAGGAAATCTGGGCCTCACCACCACTCTTGAGGTGGGCCTTGATCGTGACGCCTGATCCGGACGCGGTTACCGTCGCCCCGTCGCCGGCCGTCCAGGCCTGGCCATCGACGGTGCCGGACGAGTCAATTCCGGTGACGGTCAGATCGACATCCGCCGCTCCGTGGGATCCGGACGCGGCGGACAGGCTCAAGCCGAGCAGGCGGCAACCGGCCGCGCATTCGGTGGCGCCGTGATAGTCCGACCTCCCGGTCGAAAGGGTGCCGAGCCCGACCGAGCGTGGTGGCTGACCGGGGGCGGCGATCAGCGCGCGCAGTTCGACCGACCCGGACCTCACTGTCACGACCTTGGCCGTCACGTGCATCGTGTCGCGGACGGTGATCTGCGGCGCCGCAGCCGGTCGCAGCTCACCGGCGTATCGGGCCAGCGTCGCCGCCGATACGCCGCGCCAGGAAATCACCTTCGTCATCCGGTCCGCCTGCACGCCGAGCAGGCTCACGTTCCGGTTCGCGTACGACTGCGACGCCCGGACCACCGCCATCGAATGCCCCGATGGATCCGCCTTGGCAACGGCGGTGACCAGCGCCGACGGGTACGGCGCCAGGACCGAGTAGACCCGGTCCGCACCCAGCACGTCGGTGGTGTGGTCGGAGCGCGCCTGGGCGCCGGCGTCCCAGGCCGTGGCGCCGAAGACCAGCAGCGCTACCGCGACCGTGACCACGACGATGACGCGATGGCGTCCGGGCTGCCGGGCCAGCCGGGCACCGGCCAGCATGCCGGCGATCTTTCCCCGCCGCTGCGCACCGGCCAGGCTCAGCCGGGCCGTGACCGCCAGCAGCCGGGCCGCGATCAGGCCGGCGACCAGGGCCAGTAGCGGCGCCGCCGCGAGCGCCAGCGCCGATGTCCGGTTCTCGAACGCGGCGGCCAGGCAGGCAGCCACCGCGACCAGCGCCAACACCTCGCCCAGATTGGCCCGCCAGCCGGTTCGCCGCTCCGGCACCCGGCGCAGCAGCCCGAGCACTCCGCGGCCGAGGGTGCGACGGGCGGCGAGCACCGCCGCCAGGCCGCCGGCCAGCATGGCGCCGATCCCGGCGGCGAAGACCGTCCAGTCCAGCTCGGCGTGCGTACCGGCGGCGAGCAGCCCGGTCGCGGCCACCTCGACCATGGCCAGGCCGAGGACGACACCGAGCGGTGCCGCCAGCGCGATCAGCGCCAGCACCTCGGCGACACCGAACCGGGCCGCCCGCGAGGCGCCGAACCCGCGCAGCTTCGCCAGCGCGATCTCCGGAGCCCGCTCCTCAACCAGCGCCGCCACCACCAGGAACAGCACGAACAGGCAAAGCAGCAGAAGCGGTACCGCGACCACCGGCACGGTGTGGCGCAGGTCGCGCTGCGAGGAGGCCACCGAATCGAGTACCTGTGGCAATCCGGTCGCCAAGGTCAGGCCGCCGGCCTTGACCGAGGAGGCGAACGCGGTGAGGTCGGCACGCATCCCGGACACCTGGTCCGTGCGTACCGTGCCGGCACGAAGCGGAATCTCCAGATGGGTACGCACATCTGCCTGCGGGTCGGTACGCACCGTCCGCTCCGACGGCGTGAACACCGCGTCCATCCGATCCGGCACGATGCCGGTCGGGTCCGGCCCGTTGGCGAAGTAGGCGTTGGCGCCCCAGTACGGGTCGGTGGCGTCGATGACGGTGTAAAGCCCGACCACGGTCAGCGTGGCGGTGCGCGCGCCCGGCGGCGCCGCCGACCGGCCCGCCACGTCGAACGTCGCCGTGATCCGGTCGCCGATGCCGATGTGCGTTTGTTTGGCCGACCGGGCGCTGACCATCACCTGGTTGTCCGAGGTGGCGCAGTCCCCCTCCAGCCGTAAGTGGCCGCACACCCCCTCCCGGTACGCCAGGCGGGCCATCGCGGCCCCCCGGGACCCGGTCAGCAACGTGTCGGTATCCGCCGCGGCGACCGGATGGCCGAGATGCCCGGCCAGCGCCGGACGAGCCGCCAGCGCCTGGTTGATGGCGAGGTGAGCGGTGTCGATGGAGGGCCCGTTGTCGGCGTCCTTGCCATCCGCGCCCACGACCAGATCAGTGGCGTACGCCGGAGCCGAGCGCAACCCGTCGGTCAGCACCGATTGCTGGGCGGCCCGCAAGTAACCGGTCGCGAACACCGCCGCCGCTGTCGAAACCGTGGCGATCAGCAGTACCAGCAGCGAGCGGCCTGCGCGGAACCTGATGCCCCGCAACGTGACGGTCCACCCCGTCAAGGTGCGCCTCCGTAAGTCGTGCCGAACCGCGACGATCGCTCACGAATGTGCGGTACTCCGGCGCACACCTTAACTACTAGTCAGAAATTGCTCTAGACCCGCAGGTCAGGCGCGCTACGCCTGATCCAGGCCGGACAACAGAACGTCCGCGGCCGAGTACGGATCGAGATCGCCGCCGGCCACCCGGGCGGCCAGGTCCGGCAGCGCCGCGCCATCGCGCAACGATCCGATGCGGTCCCGCAGCGTACCGACGGCGATCGCCTCAACCTCGGCGGCGGCGCGAGCTTCCCGGCGTACCCGCAATTGGTCGTGCTCGACGAGCCAGGACGTGTGCTTGTCGATCGCCGCGATGATGTCGTCGATGCCCTCGTTCCGGGCCGCGACCGAGCGCACCACCTGCGGCCGCCACTGCCCCGCGTCGCGCTCGCCGAGCGCGATCATGCCCTGAATGTCGGTGTAGGTGGCGTCGGCGCCATCCCGGTCGGCCTTGTTCACCACGAACACGTCCGCGATCTCCAGGATGCCGGCTTTCACCGCCTGGATCGCGTCGCCCATGCCCGGCGCCAGAAGCACCAGCACCGTGTCGGCGAGGCTGGCCACCTCGACCTCGGCCTGCCCCACCCCGACCGTCTCGACCAGGATCACGTCGCAGCCGGCACCATCGAGGACGCGGACCGCCTGGGGGGTGGCGCTGGCCAGCCCGCCCAGGTGCCCCCGCGACGACATCGACCGGATGTACACGCCGGAGTCGGTGGCATGGTCCTGCATCCGGACCCGGTCGCCAAGGATGGCGCCGCCGGTGAACGGGCTGGACGGGTCGACGGCGAGCACGCCCACCCGCTTGCCGGCCGCTCGGAACGCGCGTACCAGCTCGTTGGTGGTCGTGGACTTGCCAACGCCCGGCGAGCCGGTAAGGCCGATGACCTGTGCGCTACCGGTGTGCGGGGCAAGCGCGGCGGCCACCTCGCGGATCGCCGGGTCAGCGTTCTCGATCAGGCTGATCAGCCGCGCCACCGCCCGGGGTTCACCGGAACGCGCCGCCGCTACCAGCGCCGGAACGTCCCGGCTCCGGCGGAGCGAAGCGTTAGCCACCGCTGGGCTCCTCACTCGCTCCGCTCGCTGCGATGCTCACTTGCCCGTCGCTGGCACCCAACAAATCACGTGCCACTCCGACCGCGCTCCGCTGTCCACTCGCTCCGCTCGCTGCGATGCTCACTTGGCCGTCGCTGGCACGGTGATAATGAGGGCGTCGCCCTGGCCACCGCCGCCACACAGCGCGGCCGCGCCGGTACCGCCACCACGCCGCCTGAGTTCCAGCGCAAGCGTGAGAACCAGCCGGGCGCCGCTCATGCCGATCGGGTGGCCGAGCGCGATCGCGCCACCGTTGACGTTCACGATCGACGAGTCCACGCCGAGTTGCCGCATGGATGCCACCCCGACCGCCGCGAACGCCTCGTTGATCTCGATCAGGTCGAGATCCGCGACGGTCATGCCGGCCTTGGCGAGCGCGTGCTCGATGGCGTTGGCAGGCTGAGCGTGCAGCGAGTTGTCCGGGCCCGCGACGTTTCCGTGGGCGCCGATCTCGGCGATCCACTCCAGGCCCAGTTCCTCCGCCTTGGCCTTGCTCATCACCAGGACCGCGGCGGCGCCGTCCGAGATGGGCGAGCTGGTGCCGGCCGTGATGGTGCCATCCTTGGTGAACGCGGCACGCAGCTTCGACAGCGACTCGGCCGTGGTCTCCGGACGGATTCCCTCATCCTCCAGCACGAGCAGCGGATCGCCCTTGCGCTGGGGGATCTCCAGCGGTGCGATCTCCTCGGCGAAGGCGCCCGACTTCTGGGCGGCGGCCGCCCGCTGGTGGCTCGCGGCGCCGAACTCGTCCTGCTGCTCGCGGGAGATGCCGAACCGGGAGTTGTGCCGCTCGGTGGACTCGCCCATCGAGCACACGTCGTACACGTCGGTCAGGCCGTCGAGCGCCATGTGATCCTTGATCACCACGTCGCCGTACTTGTACCCCTGACGCTGGCCCATCAGCAGATGCGGCGCGTTGGTCATCGACTCCATCCCGCCGGCCACGACGATGTCGAACTCACCGGCGCGGATGAGCTGATCGGCCAGCGCGATCGCGTCCAGGCCGGACAGGCACACCTTGTTGACGGTCAGGGCCGGTGTGGACATCGGGATGCCGGCGTTCACCGCCGCCTGGCGGGCCGGGATCTGGCCGGCCCCGGCCTGCAGGACCTGGCCCATGATGACGTACTGAACCTGCTCCGGGCGGACGCCGGAGCGCTCGAGGGCCGCCTTGATGGCCACCCCGCCCAGCTGGGTCGCGGAGAAGTCTTTGAGGTTACCGAGCAACTTGCCCATCGGGGTGCGGGCACCGTTCACGATCACAGAACTCATAGCGATACGCCTCCGAGGGGTGGTCGACACTGGCCATCCGGGGCTGAACGTTTGCTCAGCCGCTCCTTACGCAAGACTATCGCCATGACGTCGCAAGCAGATATGTCGCCCTCGTCACTGGGAATCCTTCGCATCGACCATGTCGGGGTCGCGGTCACCGACCTGGACGAGGCGATCGCCTTCTACGCGCGCGTGTTCGGCATGCGGTGCTTCCATGTCGAGGAGAATCACGAACAGGGCGTACGCGAGGCCATGCTCTCGGTCGGCCCGACCCCCGAGGGGGGCTGCGTGCAGTTGCTCGCGCCGCTGTCCCCGCAGTCCACGATCGCGAAGTTCCTGGATCGCAACGGGCCAGGCGTGCAGCAGGTGGCGTACACGGTCGAGTCGATCGACGCGGCGTGCGCCGCGCTCCGTGAGCGGGGTGTGCGCCTGCTCTACGACGAGCCCCGCCGCGGTACCGCCGGATCACGGATCAACTTCGTGCACCCGAAGGACGCCGGAGGCGTATTGGTGGAACTGGTGCAGCCCGCGGCGGGCTGAGACATGAGTGCCAGAGTCTCGGAGGGCACCACCTGGCTTCGGGGCCCGGCGCATTTGACGATCTTCCGGCAACGCGCCGGATCGGCAAGGGCGACAGCGACATCGACCCGGACCGTCCGCCAAGCGCGGCCGCTGCGCCAATGTGCGCGCCCAGAACGGACATCGCGCACGTTTACGCGTCCACTGGTGGATTAACTCACAATGTGGTTCCAGCCCCAGCTACTGCGCAGTAACCTCCTGCAAACGTCGCGACAAGGCGACGCCCAGTAACCGAGCCGAGTTAGGGGTGGCGTCCGTGGACGAGATCTTGGACATCATCATGAGCGCCGAGAACGCGACGGATCCGGCGGCCGAGCTGCGCCGGCTCGCCGACGTCAAGATCCCCAGCACCTATCGCGGGGTCGTCGTCCGGCGTGAGGACGAGACCATGTTCGACGAAACCCCCAGCCGCGACAAGGATCCGCGCAAGTCGCTGCGCATCATGGACGTGCCGACGCCGGAGCTGGGTCCGGGCGAGGCCCTGGTCGCCGTCATGGCCAGCGCGGTCAACTACAACACCGTATGGACCTCGATCTTCGAGCCGATCTCGACGTTCAAGTTCCTGAAGAAGTACGCCAAGCTCTCCCAACTGACCGCCAAGCATGACCTGCCGTACCACGTAGTCGGGTCGGACGCCGCCGGCGTGGTGCTGCGGGTCGGACCGGGCGTGACCAAGTGGCAGCCCGGCGACCAGGTGGTCGCGCACTGCCTGAGTGTGGAACTCGAAGACGCCGCCGGTCATGACGACACCATGCTCGACACTGAGCAGCGCATCTGGGGCTTCGAGACCAACTTCGGCGGGCTGGCCGAGATGGCGATCGTCAAGGCCAACCAACTGATGCCGAAGCCGGACCATCTGACCTGGGAAGAAGCGGCGTGCCCGGGACTGGTCAACTCGACCGCCTATCGCCAGTTGGTCTCCCACCACGGCGCGCAGATGAAGCAGGGCGACATCGTGCTGATCTGGGGAGCTTCCGGCGGGCTCGGTTCTTACGCCACACAACTCGCCCTCAACGGCGGCGCCACCCCGGTGTGCGTCGTATCAAGTCCCGAAAAGGCGGATATCTGCCGGAGGATGGGTGCGAACCTGGTTATCGACCGGGTCGCCGAGGGCTTCAAGTTCTGGAAGGATGAGGACACCCAAGACCCCGATGAGTGGCGGCGGTTCGGCGAGCGCGTCCGTGAACTCACCGGCGGCGAGGATCCGGACATCGTCTTCGAACACCCGGGCCGCGAGACCTTCGGCGTGAGCGTCTACGTCGCCCGCCGCGGTGGCACCATCGTCACCTGCGCGTCCACGTCCGGCTTCATGCACCAGTACGACAACCGGTACCTCTGGATGAACCTCAAGCGCATCATCGGCTCGCACTTCGCGAACTATCGCGAAGCCTGGGAGGCGAACCGGCTGATCGCTCGTGGCGCCATCCACCCGACGCTGTCGAAGGCATACCCACTGGAGGAGACCGGCCAAGCGGCGTACGAGGTGCATGGCAACGCCCATCAGGGAAAGGTCGGCGTGCTGTGCCTGGCCCCGGACGAGGGCCTCGGCGTCCGGGACCGGGCCAAGCGCACCAAGCACCTGGACGCCATCAACATGTTCCGGGGCCGCTGACCGAAGCGCTTTTACTCGCGTAGTTCCCGGCCCGGATGCTTATGGCCGTGCCATCGGGCGCGGCCATAGCGGCCGCGGCGTGCTGGAAGCCGGACGACCGTCCCGGGGCACCACCCGGCCCGGTTCGCCCGTGCCCGGGTCCGGGTCCGGGTCCGGCGGGAGCGTGGCCCGTTCCGGTGAACCTCACCCAACCGGTTGGCATTCACGATGCCGCTGGTCAGGGCATATCATCTCAGTTTGGTCACGCGCCGAAGATGACCTCCGAGACGCCCTTGCGGATGACCCCGGTACATCTGCGAGTATGTGCCAATGCCCCAGCAGCAATCCTCCACTGCGTTCTTTGACCCTGCGAGCGCTGGCACTGAGTTCAGTGTCGTTCTGCGGGGGTATGACCGAGCGCAAGTTGACGAAACCATGTCCCGTCTCAACGCCGCGCTCATGCAAGCCGAACAGGCACGATCCGAGGCCGAGCAGCGGCTCAACGAGGGTCAGCGCCGCCTGCGCCAGTCGGAGCAACGCCTGACGTCGGTCGAGCAGAAGCTCAACGACACCAGTAAGCAGCTCGAAGAGAGCAGCCGGCCAACGCTCTCCGGCCTTGGCACCCGGGTCGAGCAGATCCTCCGCCTCGCCGAGGAGCAGGCCAACGACCACCGTGGCGAGTCGAAGCGGGAGGCGGAGGGCATCGTCTCCGCGTCCCGGCTCGAAGCCCGTGAGATCACCGACAAGGCTCGGGCCGAAGCCGCCGCCATGAAGGCGACCGCCGAGCGCGAGGCCGGCAACGCGCGGACCGCCGCCGAGCGCGAAGCCGCCGAGACCCGGGTACAGGCCCGCCGCGAAGCCGACGCTCTGCGGTCCGACGCCGATCGCGACACCAAGCAGTTGCGGACCGCGACCGCGCACGAGGTGGCCGAGATGAAGGCCAGCGTGGAGCGTGAGGTCGCCACCCTGCGGGCCACTGCCGAGCGCGAGATCACCCAGCTGCGGGCCAAGGCGGCCCGGGAAGCCGAGGAGAAGCGCGCCGAGGCCACCAAGCTGCTTGCCGATGCCCGTGACAAGCGGGACAAGGACCTGCAGGCGCTGCAACTGGAGATCGCCGAGCGCCGCGAGAAGGCCGAGCGCGAGGAGTGCCAGCGGCACACCGCGGCCGTAGCCGCGACCCAGAAGCTGGTCTCCGAAGCCGACCTGCGGGCGCGTACCGCCGAAGAGCGCGCGAAAGAAATTGAGACCCGCGCCGAGGCCCGGCGGGTCGAGTCCGAGCGGACCGCTACCGAGACCGTCGACAAGGCGAAGCAGGCCGCGGACAAGGCGGTTGCCGAGGCCCGCGCCGAGGCGAAGCGCCTGCTCCACGATGCGCGCACCGAAGCCGAGACGGTCACCCAGACCGCGCGCCGCGAGGTCGAGGAGCTGACTCGTCAGAAGGAGGCGGTCACCTCGCAGCTCGGCCAGATGCTGTCCGGCCTGGCCGGCATCGTCCCGACCACCGGCGGCGCCAAGGACGGAAAGCCAGCCGAGAACAAGGAAGCCGCGGACGCGTAGCCACGACTGGACACCGCCGACGTCTCGCGTCCGGCGGTGTCCACACGCGACATCTCAGGATTTCCAGACGTATTTACGGTTCGTCCCGTCCCACGCGGTGTGTATCCAAGCGGGGCGGGACTTTCCGTGTGAGGATTGGGTGCATGTCGCAAGGCCAAGAATTGTTCGCGCTGGGCGAGTCAGCGTCGTCGAATCCGGGTTTCGAGATCTCCCTTCGGGGCTACGATCGGCGTCAGGTCGAGGCGTATGTCGCCTCGGCCGAGTCCGAGATCACCGCGCTCGCCGCCGAGCGCGATGAGGCGTTCAGCCAGGCACAGTCCCTCGCCGGGCAGGTCGAGGAACTGCGACATGAGGTGGCCCAGATAAAGCGCCACGGCTCATTCGGCGACCAGGCGGCATTCCGGCATCTTGGGCCCCGGGTGGAACAGATCCTCCTGCTCGCCGAGGAGCAGGCCGACGCCATCCGGTCCGCCGCCGAAGATTCGGTAGCACATATCCGCGCCGAGGCCGAGGAGCAACTGGCCGCGGCAGAGGCGGAGCGGCAGAGCGCCACCCGCGATTTCGAGACCGCCCTGGCATCTCGTCGCGCCGAGGAAGACAGGGCCGCGTCCGAGCGCCGCGCGGCGGCCGACGCCGAGGTCGCCACCGCTCAGGAATACGTGTCGTCGCTACGCGCCGAAATCGAGGGCAAGCTCGCGATCGCCACGGTTGACGCCGAGCGCACCGTGGAGGAAGCGAAGACGAAGGCCAGGACCCTGATCGATAACGCCGACGCACAGGCCAAGATGACGCTCGCGGAAGCCCGGGACGATGCCCAGCGGCTGCGCGCCGACGCCGACGTGTATTCGTCGACATGCCGCGCCGACGCCGACAGCTACGCCCGCAAGCAGCGCGCCACCGTCGACAAGGAGGTGGCTAAGCTCAAGGCCGAGACCGAGGCGCACGCCAGCACCGTTCGTGCCCAGGCTGAGGACGCCGCACGCCGGACGACCGAGTCGGTACGCCGAGAGGCCGACGCGGTTCTTGGCGGGGCGCGAGCGCAGGCCGAGAAGATCGTCGCGGAAGCGACCAAGTCGGCGCAGGCGGCTCGGGAGCAGATGGCCGAGGCCGAGGCCAAGGCGCAGGAGTTCCGCGAGCAAGCGTCGGCAAGCTTCGAAGAGTTGCAGGCCACCCAGCGCAGCGTGGAAGCGGCCCGGGCCGAAGTGACCGCCGCGCAGGAGGAAGCTCAGGCGGCGCTAGCCGAGGCGACGACGGCGCGCCAGCAAGCCACCGCGGCCGCGGCTGAGGTCGAGGCGGCCCGCACGCTGACGGCCGCCGCACGCAAGGAGGCGGCGGCGCTCGAGGCGGCGGCGAAGGCAAGCGAGCCGGCCCGTGCATCTGGGGACAAGGACGACGACGAGGACGACGAGAAGACTTCGGACGGCCGCGTGTCGGTCGGGGTCGACAACGAGGAGTAAGCCGGAGTGGGCGGGTCGGCCACCCGGACCGCCCACATTGTCCGGCCGCCGCCCGCGTCGATCGCGACGTAGCCGCGGTCACAACACCCGCATGCACCCGCGCCTCCGCCTAGCCGGAGGCGCACCGGAGGACGCCTCGCCCCTGCCGACAGCTCAGGAACAAGCGCTAAGCCCCGGTCCCGGATCGAAGGGGCGCCCTATTCGCTCGGCGGTTGCGCCATCGGTACGTTGGCGAACACGGCCGTGGTCCGGTTTGCGTACGCGCTGGCGTCGCCATAGTTCATCGGGCCGTCCCATTCGCGTGGCACTGGGTAGGCCTGGGGCGCGACCACCTTCACGATCTCGTCGAGGATCGTCTCCGCGTCGCCCACCCACAGGTGCTTCGCGCCGTCGACCCCGATCACCGTGGCTTGAGGGATGGCCGCGAACCGTTCGCGCGCCTCGGCCGGCCGCAGGTAGTCGTCGAACTCTGGAACCAATGCGATCACCGGCTTGCCGGATCTCGCCCAGCCATCGAGATCGGCGTCGGCCGCGAAGCGAAGCGGCGGGGACAGCAGGATGGCTCCCTCGACAGTGGGCTCGGCACCGTACTTGAGCGCCAGATCGGTGCCGAATGACCAGCCGACGATCCACGGGTGTGGAAGGTTTGCGAACTCGGCGTACTCGATGGCCGCTCCGACGTCGTACCGCTCCCCTACCGCTCCATCGAAGGAGCCGTCACTGGTACCGCGCACGCTCGTGGTTCCTCGCGTGTTGAATCTCAGGACCGCGATACCGGCCAGCGCCGGCAGACGCCACGCGGCCTTCCGGTAGATATGGCTGTCCATCATGCCGCCGTGGGTCGGCAGCGGGTGCAGGCAGATGATGGTCGACACCGGGTCCCGGTCTGGCGGCAGTGCCAGCTCGCCGACCAGCGTAAGCCCGTCGGCGGTGTGCAGCTCGATGTCTTCCCGGCGGGCCGGCAGGACGGAATTCGCCCGGATCGCGGTCACGCTCGCCTCCTCATCATGCGCGGTGCGCGGGTGCTCCGCGAACGCCAGCACGGCGTGTGCCAGTGTCGCCGATCGCTGGCGTCGCCCCGCTCATCGGCTGGCCAGGCGACGACGTGCGCCACACCTGGGAGGATTTCATGATCACATCCCGGGCAGCGGTACGTCTTCTCGGAGTACCCGCCAGGGATCGTCCGGACCAGCCAGTCACCGTCGGCATGCGCGTGAGTGCTGGCGCCACCCCGGGCGCGCATCTCATCGAGTGGCGCGACCACGCCGTCACGGCGGTGATGGCGACGGGGACTCACGACGACCAGCCTACGGTGCTGTCTGCCAACTGCCGAAATGGTCAGTTGCGGTAGTCCCGGAAGCCCCGGCCGACCTTCTTGCCCAGGTACCCCGCGGTGACCAGTTGCTCCAGCAGCGGCGCCGGAGCGAAGCCAGGCTGGCGCATCTCCATGTAGAGCTCCCGCTGGATGGCCAGCGCGACATCGAGGCCGACCACGTCCAGCAGTTCGAACGGGCCCATCGGGTAACCGCAGCCGAGCTTCATGGCGTAGTCGATGTCGTCGGCGGTCGCGTAGCTGCGCCTCGACCATCGGACCGCGTCGTTCAAGTACGGGAAGAGCAGGGCGTTGACGACGAACCCGGCCCGGTCGGCACACACCACCGGGTGCTTGCCCAGCGCCCGGACCAACGCGGCGCGCCGTCGCCGCGGTCTCCGGCGCGGTACGGATGGTATGCACGACCTCGACCAGGTTCATGATCGGCGCGGGGTTGAAGAAGTGCAGCCCGATCACGTCGGCCGGCGCGGCCGGTGGCCATCGCGCACTCGACCACCGGCAGGCGACGAGGTGCGTCGTCGCCAGGATCGCGCCGGGCTTGCAGATCTCGTCCAGCGTCGCGAACAGCGCCGTCTTGACCGACAGCTCCTCGACCACCGCCTCGACCACCAGGTCGACAGTCGGCGAGGTCGTCGAGGGTGGTAGACCAGTTGACGCGAGAGAGCGCGGCGTCCCGTTCGGCCTCGCTGAGCTTGCCGCGCACCACGCGCCTTGTCCAGCGAGTTCTTCACCGACTCGCAGCAGCTTCGCCGACCGCTCCGCGCCACGAGTGACGGAGACGACCTCGTAGCCCGGCTTTGGCGAACACCTCGATGATGCCGGTCGCCATGGTGCCGGAACCGACGACGCCGACCTTCTTGATCCGGCTCGCGTCGCCGAGGACAGCGCCGGCCAGCGTCGGGCGTCAGCTCGTCGTCAACGACCGTCGGCGAGCCAGGCTCCTCGTAGGTGTAGAAGCCGCGACCGCTCTTGCGGCCCAGCAGCCCGGCGGTGACCATCTGCTTGAGCAGTCGGCGCCGGGGCGTGCACGGCGGTCACGGCCGCCTCGCCGGTACATCGTGTCGAGGATCTCGTAGGCGGTGTCGAGGCCGATCAGGTCCATCAGCGCCAGCGGGCCCATCGGCAGGCCGCAGCCGAGCTTCATGGCCGCGTCGATGTCCTCGCGGCTGGCGTAGTGCGCCTCGTACATCGTGACCGCGTGGTTGAGGTAGCCGAAGAGCAAGCGCGTTGGCGATGAAGCCGGCCCGGTCACTGATCGTCGACGTCAACCTTGCCGAGCCGCGTCGCACAGGGCTTCGACGTCGTCGACGACCTCGGGCGACGGTGACGACCGTCTTGATCACCTCGACCAGCTTCATCACCGGCGCCGGGTTGAAGAAGTGCATGCCGATGACCTGGTTCGGCCGGCGTGGTGGCGACCGAGATCTCGGTGACGGACAGCGACGAGGTGTTGGTCGCGAGGATGGTCTCCGGCTTGCAGACCTTGTCGAGTTCGGCGAAGATGCTCTGCTTCAGATCCAGGTGCTCGGGTACCGCCTCGATGACCAGGTCGACCTCGCTCAGCGACGGAAGGCCGACGGCGAATGTAGATCCGGCCGAGCAAGGCGTCGCGATCGGCCTCGGTCAGCTTGCCGCGGGCCACCGCGCGGTCGGTCGATCCGGCCAGGTGCGCGCGGCCCCGATCGAGCGCCGTCTCGGCAACCTCGACCGCCACCACGTCGACACCGTTGCGGGCAAGCACCTCGACGATGCCGGCACCCATGGTCCCCAGGCCGACTACGCCGACGCTGTTGATCTCTCGCGCCACCGCTCGCTCCTGCCTCGCCGATGAAGCCGTCCTCACGCGCGAGTCTGCCATGCGGTGGAGATCAAGGGACCGGCCAGGCCCCGTGCGGTTTCCCACATCGATCGGCGGGCACCGCCCCGCGTTCGTGCCCTCAGGATGATGGTCGCCCCTCGGGTCAATCCCTCGGGTTAGTCGAAGGTGCCCGAGCCGGCCCGAAGGGCCGAGATTAGGCGCAGCCGGCGTAGCGACCTAGGCAATCGTCGATCTGAGGCTTACTCGCCGGTAGCTCACGGGACTAGACTTCGCCCCATGACCGCGACCCTCGCACCTGGCGTCCCCGTCATCGAGGACGGGAGCCTCATCTCCACTAACCCCGCGTCCGGTGAGCAGGTGGGCCGGTTCCCGGTCGCGTCGGAAGATGACGTGCGCGCCGCGGTGGCACGGGGCCGCGACGCCGCCACCTGGTGGGCGGGCCTCGGCTTCGACCGCCGCAAGGAACGCCTGCTGCGATGGGCCACGCTGCTCGCGGGCCGGCTGGACGAGCTAGCCGACCCTGATCAACCGGGAAGGCGGCAAGCCGGTCGCCGAGGCGATCGTCGAGTCGGTCGCCGCGATCGACCACGTCGCGTGGGCGGCCCGCAACGCCAAGCGGGTGCTCGACATCCGCAAGGTACGCAGTTCGCTGCTGGTCGCCGAGCACGCGGCGTACCTGGAATACCAGCCATACGGTGTCGTGGGCGTGATCGGCCCGTGGAACTACCCGATCTTCACGCCGATGGGTTCGGTCGCGTACGCTCTCGCGGCCGGAAACGCGGTGGTCTTCAAGCCGAGCGAGTACACCCCGGCCGTCGGGCAGTTCCTGGTCGACACGTTCGCCGAGGTCGTTCCGGAACACCCGGTCGCGCAGATAGTCCACGGCAAGGGTGAAGTCGGCGCGTTCCTCTGCACCGCCGGGGTCGACAAGATCGCGTTTACCGGATCCACCCGGACCGGGAAGCGGATCATGGCACAGTGCGCGGAGCAGCTCACGCCGGTACTGCTGGAGTGCGGCGGCAAGGACGCGATGATCGTCGACTCGGATGCCGACCTGGACGCGGCCGTGTCGGCGGCGGTCTGGGGCGGGCTTACCAACGCCGGGCAGACGTGCATCGGCATCGAGCGCGTCTACGTCGTCGACCAGGTCGCTGACGCGTTCATCGAGAAACTAGTGGCCAAGGCCGGAACGCTCAAAGTCGGCTACGACTCCGATTCCGACATCGGCCCGATCACCATGCCGGCCCAGATCGACACCATCCGACGGCACGTCTCGCGATGCCCTGGAACGCGGCGGACGCGCGGTCCTTGGCGGGCTCGACGCGGTCAAGGCCCCCTACGTAACGCCGACCATCCTGGTCGATGTCCCGGAGACATCGTCGGCGGTATGCGAGGAGACGTTCGGCCCGACGCTGACGGTCAAGACGCGTCGCCGACATCGACGAGGCGATCGCGCTGGCCAACGCACTGCCGTACGGCCTGGGCGGTTCGGTCTTCGGCAAGCGGCATGCGATGCGCATCGGCCCGGTCGCCTTCGCTCCGGCATGACATCGATCAACGCCGCGCTGGCCTTCGCCGGCATGCCGAGCCTGCCGTTCGGCGGGGTCGGCGACTCCGGCTTCGGCCGGATCCATGGCGACGACGGGCTGCGGGAGTTCACCAGGCCCAAGGCGATCACCAGGCGGCGGATGAGGTCGGTGCTGCCGGCCATGTCGTTCGAGCGGACCCCGAAGCAGGTCGAGCTGATCAAGAAGGCGGTGCGCCTGGTACACGGCCGGCACAAGTAGCCCGTGCCGTACGGCGGCTGCCCCGGCCCGTATCCGCGCCGCCCAGTCATCGGAGCGCCGGTGCCCTCAGGCCCCGGCGCTCCGATGAGGCTCACCCCCGGAGCGTCACACGGCGATCGGTTCGGGTACCTCGGCTTGCTCGGCCAGGGCATTGCGCGCCACCGTCGGGCTGTCCGGGATGGCCAGCGCGAGCACGGTGCCGACACCGAGTACGGCTGTCCCGACCCAGGCCGCGGCGGTCAGCCCGTCGACGAACGCGGTACCGCTGGCGTAGCTGCCCGTCGCCGAGAACACCGCGCCCAGGACGGCAACACCCAGCACCGTCCCAAGCTGGCGAAGCGCGTTCGACGTACCGGACGCGACACCTTGCAGCGAGACCGGTGAGAAGTCGATAGTGAGGCGGGCGATCGGGGCGAAGAACAGACCCATTCCAGCGCCGGCGAACACGAAGATCGGCACCAGCCGGCTGTACGCGACGGTCGGGGTACTGATCGCGGCCAGCCAGCCGATCGCGATGGTCTGCAGCAGCATGCCGGCGGCGACCACGCGCCGGCCCCCGATCCGGTCGCTCAGGATGCCGGCCAGTGGTGCGGTGACCGCCGGCATCGCGGTCCACGGCAGGGTGCGTACGCCCGCCTCCAGCGGTGAATAGCCCTGGACCGTCTGCAGGAACTGGGCGGCCAGGAACACCGCGCCGAACATCCCGAAGGCCATGACCAGGGCCACCGCGTTGGTGAGCGTGAAACCGCGGCGGGCGAACATGGACAGCGGCACCATCGGGTTCGCCGCCCGCCGCTCCCACAGCAGGAACAGCACCAGCACAGCGCCGCCGCCGACCAGCCCGGTCAGCACCTCGCCGCTGGACCAGCCGTGGCCATTGCCGCGCACCACGCCGAACACGATGCCGAACAGGCCGAGCGTGACCAGTGCCGTGCCGATCAGGTCAAGCTTCCCGGCGCCACCCCGGCTCTCCCGGACCAGGGCGATCAACGGCAGCAGTACCAGTCCGATCGGTACGTTTACCCAGAAGATCCACTGCCAACTGGAGTACTCGGTGATCGCGCCGCCGATCACCGGACCTAGCGCGACACCGAGCCCGGCGGTCGCGCCCCAGACCCCGAAGGCAGTGCCGCGGCGCTCCGCCGGCACCACGCTGGCCAGCAGCGTCAGAGTCAGCGGCAGCACGATGGCACCACCGAGGCCCTGGATCGCACGTGCGGTGATCAATCCGCCGATACTGCTGGACAGCGCCGCCGCCGCGGACGCGAGCGTGAAGATCGCCGTGCCGATGAAGAACAGGCGGCGGCGACCGAACCGGTCGCCGAGCGCCGCGCCGGTAAGCAGCAGGACCGCGAAGGTCAGCGTGTACGCGTTGACGGTCCACTCCAGGCCTTCCAGCCCGGCGGAGAGTTTGAGCCGGATGACCGGCAGTGCGTTCGTCACCACCAGGTTGTCCATCGACACCATGAAGACCGCGATAGACGTCGCTATCCACGTCCACAAGGCTCTCGGTTGTGCCTTTGTTTCCATCTCGTCCACCCTACTAGTGATCAGTCACTAACTTTTGAGCCCAGGAAACTGGCCGGCCGAAGCCGGTCTCGATGATCAGGTATTGGCGAGCCCGGTCAGAGCGTCGCCCAGCTGCGCCTTGATCCGCGGCAGGTCCATCGCCGCCATCACGTTGAGCAGCATCCCGCCGGCCATGAACTGCATCACTCGCTGGTCATCGCCACCGGTGATGGCCTGGGCCGTCTGCCACAGACCGCTCATCCCCTTGCGGGCCGCGTCGCGAATCTCATCGTCATGGCAAGCCGTCGCCCACATCTGCAGCTGGAGTTGCAGCAGCGCACGATCCTCCAGCAACGCGCCGTACGCCGAACCCATCGCGATGAAAGCGTCCTCGCCGGTGAGATCCCCCGCCGCCGTTTCGAAAAGCGAGTGAATTCGACTGAAGCACCGCTCCACGGAGGCCAGGAACAACGCCTTCTTCGACGAGAACAGCCGGAACAGGTATGGCTGGGAGACCCCGACCCGCCGGGCGATCGATTCGGTCGATGTGCCCTCGTATCCGCTGAGCCCGAACTCGATCATCGCAGCGTCGAGCACCAATTCGCGGCGTTCGCCGGCGCTCATGCGGGTCACAGGGCTCACACGGCCTAAGGTAGTGGCCAATAACTAACTTGTCAACCAGCCTTCGCGAGAGCTTGCGTACCGGCGGTCACGGAGGTGGCGGAGCGCGCCCCGACCGGCGGTCACGGAGGTGGCGGAGCGCGCCCCGACCGGCGTTCGCCGCCCCCGGCGTACCGGGAACGGCGAACCAGACGATCTCATTCCGGCCGCCGGTGACCCTGCCTCGCACCGGAAACGCCGCCGGAGCCCTCCGAGCCCGCCGCCCAGCTTCGCAGTCCAGGGACAAGCACCTATGAGCGAAGCGGCGATTCCGGAGCGGCGAGCACGGCTCCATCCGGCGAACCGAGCCCGGTACACGGATCCCAGCCGGTCGCCGCCTCGTATCCGCCGTTGCCGCCGGTGACCACGTCCCGGAATCCGGAGGTCGCCCGGTAGAACGCCTCATGCGGCGCGCCCAGTCGGCTCTGACGGCGCTCGTTGATCATCGCGGTCAGCCCGGCCCAGAGCGGCGCCACCGCACTGGTACCACCGATCACCAGATCCTGGCCATCCACCCGCACCTGATAGCCGGTGAGCGGGTCGGCGTTTCCGGCCACGTCCGGTACGCCCCGGCCATCGCGACCGGCCAGCGCCGCCAGTCCCGACTGGTACGCCGGAATCGCGAAGTGGCTGCTGAAACCACCCCCGGTCGCGCCATTGCCGGACGCTAGCTCATTCCACACCTCCTCGGACGTGGCCGATAGCCGGGTGCCGCCACATCCGATCACCGCCGGGCTCGATGCCGGGAAGTCCACCTGCAGAGAGCCGGCTGGGCTGCCGTCGCTGGCGCCATCGTCCCCGGCAGCGGCGAAAATGGTGATGCCGAGGGCCGCCGCGTCCGCGAACAAGGCGTCGTACGCGTCCATCGCCGCCGGTGTCCAGCCCGACTCGGCCTGGCCCCAGCTGATCGAGATGACCGACGGGGTACGGACGGCGTCGTGCATCGCGGCCGCGATCGCGTCGTAGAACCCGTTCGTCGTGTTCGGTGCGAAGTAGACCGCGATGCGGGCACCTGGCGCGACCGCTCCGACAATCTCGACGTCGAGCATCACCTCACCGTCGGCATCATCGCCGGGCCTGTTGAGCGCACCGTCGACGCCGACCGACTCGATCACTGGGGTGGGCCGCCCCAGCGACGTGAAGTAGGCATTCAAGTCCGGCGTGGTGTACCCGCCGCCAAGCTCGATGATGGCGACGGTCTGCCCGGCACCGGTCACATCCGTCGGGAAGTCGTACCGGGCAGCGATCTCCGGCACCGGCAGACCTCCGGTCATGGCGCGAGATGCCATCCGGTCACCAGCACGCGGGTACCCCGGCGCGTACCGGAAATGCGGTGTGGCCTGGGGCCGCGAGTCCAGACCGAGGATCGTGGTGATGGTGCCGTCGAGATGTTCCGGGATATAGATCGAGCCGTCCCGGCCACGGTACGTTCGTGCCCCCGCTACGAACGTGCCGAGCTCGGTGCCGAACGTCCGGCTCATGGTCGCGACGTCGGCGCGCAACCTGATCGATCGTGCGGGCAGGCTGACGCCCAGCACCTCAAGACCGGCATCACTGGCAAACTGCCATACCCGGTCAACGGTTTCCGGTCCGGCGCCGCGGCGTAGAACCGCGGTAACGAATACCGGTTCATCGGGATCGGCAGCACCGATCCACCGTGAACCTGGAACCGGATGTCGGCGGCTGCCCGGGATCGGCAGGCTGCCTTGCGGACGTGTCATTGATTCCCTCCTATCGACACGGACGCGGAATGCGCCAGTCCTCATCGACCATAGGCGTCGATGTAAAGGCGATCGATGTCACGGTGGTCGATGCGAGGACGCAAACGTGGCGGAACCGCTTCGCCTCGGCGAGGTGGCCGGTGACCTCGCCTTACCAGCTCAGCGCCGCTGAACTGGACGAATGCCTACGGCCGTTCGTGAGTCGCGGATGCTACCGGTGGCCGCCGGCAAGCACTTAGAAGAGCCGGTCCTCGCTGTTATCGACACCCCTCAGCACGTCATAGTCGACGACCACGCAGCGAATGCCCCGGTCCTGCGCCAGCACTCGGGCCTGTGGCTTGATCTCCTGCGCCGCGAAGATGCCGGACACCGGCGCCAGCAGCGGATCCCGGCCGAGCAATTCCAGGTACCGGGTGAGCTGCTCGACGCCATCGATCTCGCCGCGCCGCTTCACCTCGACCGCCACGTGCGTTCCGGCACCATCCCGGCATAGCAGGTCGACCGGTCCGATCGCGGTCGGGTACTCGCGGCGTACCAGCGAAAACCCCTCACCGAATACGTGCGGCGACGCGGCCAGCAACTCCTGCAGGTGTGCCTCCACGCCGTCCTTCACCAGTCCCGGATCGACGCCCAGCTCATGGGTGGTGTCGTGGAGGATCTGCTCCAGGGTGATCCGCAACTCCTCGCCGGCCTTGTTGACCACCCGCCACACGCCGTCGGCCTCTTCCAGCCGGCACGGCGGGCTCATCCAGTTCAGCGGCTTGTACGCGCGATCGTCGGCGTGGATCGAGACCGATCCGTCCGCCTTGACCATCAGCAGGCGGGTCGCCATCGGCAGGTGAGCGGAGAGCCGGCCGACGTAGTCGACCGAGCACCGAGCAATGACCAGACGCACCGCGACAGCCTACGCGTACCGGGTGTTGCTTCCGGTGCCCGCCGCGCGGCGGGCACCGGATGCAACGGTCAGCCGGTCAGCTCCATGGCGTGGCCGCCAGCCAGCTCGTGTCATCCGGCCAGTAGGCGGTCGCGTCCCATGAATTGGAACCGCCGTCGCTGGCCAGGTACACGGTGTAGTTGTAGTGCCTGATGTACTTGCTCGGGTAGTTCACCGACTGGAACGAGTAGCCCTGACCGCTGTTGCCGGTCGTCGGGCAGAACGTCGCATCCTGCGAGAACAGCGAACTGCCATCGTTGGGCTGCAGATACAGATGGAAGTTCTGATGACGCAGGTAGCTGCCGGACACGTTGGCCGACTCGAACGAGATGCACGAGCTGTTGGCCAGGCCGGCCCGTACCACCCAGGTGGCGTCGCCCTTGACCGTGGACGAGCTACTCGACGTCACCGCGCCGATGACCACGGTGCTGTCCGACGCGTCGTGCTGCAGGTAGTCGGAGGTGCAGCAAGCCGTCGTCGCCTGCAGTGACACACGAGCGCCCGGAGTGAACGGCGTCGAGACCGCCGCCGTGGCATACCCGGCCGCCACGATGTTCGCCTGCACCGAGTTCTCGGTGCTGTCGGATGGGTAGCCGGACGTCATCACGCCCTCATAGAAGGTACCGGCGGAACTCTTGCTGTTGTCGCCGCCGATGCCGAGGATGATCGCGCCCTCCTTGTGCATCGGGTTGTAGCCGGACACGTTGGGGCGAGACCCGCTGTAGTAGGTCGACAGGCCGCCGGATTGCGCATTACCGGCACGGATCGACCAATGATTCGGCTCGCCCTTGACGATCGCGGTCAGGTACCGGTGGTTGACCGTCGGGTCGTTCGAGTTGTAGCCGGCGTTGACGCCGGAGAACAGGCCGTTCTCCAGGTCCGCCATGACCCACGGACCGTTGCCGGTGCCGTAGCCCCAGACCTTGATATTGCCGAAGTAGATCGCTTCCATGTGACCGTTGCCGGTGTCGTTGTTGCTGGTCTCGGCGTTGCCGTAGTCGAAGCAACAGCCGGCGTTGTAATGCGTGCCGTCGAAGACGGCGTACATTCCCTCGGATTGGTCGCCGGTGGCGATACCGCTGGTGTGGTCGTTGCGGTACCCGGTACCCGGAGCAACGTAGACGCCGTACGCCTCATGACCGTTGATCGTGGTGGGTGCCGCGGTGGCGATCGCCAGGTTGTCCGGCCCACCGGCCGCACCGCCCGCCGGCGCCTGGGTCAGGTTATTGCCCCGGCCGGACTGGTCGTAGATCACGGTGATGACGCAGGTGGTACCGGCGCAGAACGAGTCCTGCGCGGCCGCGTCGGCGTATCCGCCGGTACTGAGGACGCCGATGTTCCGGGTGGCGTTATCCGATGACCGCCGGACCTGGTAGAGCGCGCCGTTGTAGGCGGCGTACAAGGCCCGGGTGGTGCTGTGCGCGGCGACACATGGCGTGCCGCCGGCGGCGTAGATGTCACACGGTCCCTGGGTGGCCGCCTGAGCGCCGGTGACGCCGGTGACCGTGACGCCTATCAGGGTGACCGCGATCGCGGTGGCCGCGGCGAGCGCCGTACGGCGCAGGCCGGGATAGCGAGATCTGAACATGCGGGATCAACTCCTACGTGGCTGCTTGTCTACACACATCACTGCCTCGATCGAGCCCCGATCACTACCTCGATCGAGTCGCGGCGGATCCGATCGGCGGGCCGATCGTCACCGGCCGCCAACGACCGCCCCGAAGCCGCTGCGCATCGCGCCGGTCGTGCACGGCGCGCGCAAGAGGCACAGTCGCGTCTGCTGGTAATTGATTGACATCAATCATTGTTAGCGCTAACATTTTTGATCGATTGCCAACACTATGGCATCGGCCCGACGTTACGTCAAGGTTTCGAATGCAGTACGAGCACGCGCCAGCGATCGGCCACGAGCCTGGCCGTCCACGGCCGGCGCGGAACAACCCGCGGCGCACAGGCGGCCGAAGCTGGGCGAAAGGAGTTACCGAACCCAGGTCAATCCCGGCGTCTCAGCAGGAAGAAATCGGCCATTGACAGCATGGGCGCCGGGCACCGCGAGCGGGTCGGCCGGCACCGGCCCCGGCATGGCGGCGGCGCGGCGGTGAAGACCGGTCGGGGTCCTTAGATCGGCTATTATCCCTGTTAACGCTCACACAGATGATCGAAACGGCCGCCGCGCCGACGCCATCGGCGTGGTGCGATCGGCGGTGCCCGGGCGAGTGGTGTCGGAGGAACAGCCTGCGCCGGAGTCCCGGCACCGTAGGTTGGCGTGCGTGAAGAACCGTCGCGCCGCCCTCGGCATCTCGATTTCGGCTCTGGTGTCCGCCGCCGCGCTGCTCGCGCTCTGCGGCCTGTGCGCGGGCTTATGGAACTACTTCCGGTGACAAATCGGGGATCGCTGACGATGGAACCGCCCCAAGGCAGGCCGGAAGATGCGCTCACCGCACCGCGCCGCATCCGGATGCGAAACGATGACGACCATGGCATGCCGCTCTGCGTGTCCAGAGGTGCGGCCGGCCAGCGGCTGGTCCTGGATCTGTAGATGGCGACGAGCATGGTGGCCTCCCGCGGCACCCGGCTGGCAGTGTTCCAGGATGGACCATCCGGGGCGCCACCGATCGTGATGGTCCACGGGTACCCGGACACGCATACGGTGTGGGACCGCGTGGCCGGCCGCCTGGCCACCGATCATCGGGTGATCCGGTACGACGTCCGGGGCGCCGGGGCGTCCGGGCGACCTCGTGGTTTGCGGGCGTACCGGCTGGATCGCCTAGCCGATGACCTGTTCGCCGTCATCGACACGGTCAGTCCGGGCCGGAAGGTGCACGTCGTCGCCCATGACTGGGGATCGATCCAGTGCTGGGAAGCGGTCACCGATCCACGTGCGCCGAACCGCATCGCCGGATTCACATCGATATCCGGCCCGTGTCTCGACCACCTCGGGCTCTGGTTTCGCCATCGGTTGAGCCGGCCTCACCGCGCCGGCGCACCGCAGGCGGCTTACCGGGCCCGCAACTCGTGGTACATCTACGCCTTCCACGTACCGCTGCTCGCTCCCCTGGTCTGGCGTCTCGGGCTCGCCCGGCGCTGGCCGTCCGTGCTCGCGCGGCTGGAGGGCATCGAAGCCGATCCGGCACCCACCCTGGCCCGGGACGCGATCGCCGGCATCCGGCTATACCGGGCGAACATGATTCCCCGCCTGGTCCGGCCGCGGCGGCGGCCGGCCCGGATTCCGGTACAGCTGATCACTCTGGCCCGCGACCGGTACGTCAGCCCGGCGTTCGCAGCCGATCTCGACCGATGGGTCGCCGACCTGCGGCGTGACAGCGTGGACGCCGGGCACTGGGAGGCGTTGTCCCGGCACGACGAGCGGGTCGCCATGCTGATCCGGCGGTTCGGTGGCGAGCTGGAATCTTGATCTCACCAGTCGCGGATCTTGCGGCGGAACGGTTCAATGGAGCCTGTGCTCGAAGCGCTCACCGGCATCGGCCTGTCCGCCTCGGCCGGGCTCAACGCCTGGATTCCGCTGCTCGCGATTGGCCTGCTGAACCGGTACACGAACCTGATCAGCCTGCCCAGCGGCTGGACCTGGCTGTCCAACGGCTGGATCCTGACCATCTTGGTGGTCCTGCTGGTGATCGAGATGGTGGCCGACAAGGTCCCGGTCGTCGACAGCGTCAATGACGCCATTCACACCGTGGTCCGGCCGACCGCCGGCGGACTGGCGTTCGGCGCCTCCGCCGACGCGAGCACCGTGACGGTCAGCGACCCGGGAAGCTTCTTCAGCTCACACCAGTGGGTCGCGGTCGTCAGCGGGGTACTGATCGCCCTGTTCGTTCATCTGATGAAGGCCTCGGCCCGACCGGTGATCAATACCTTCACCGGTGGTGTTGGCGCGCCGGTGGTGTCGACCGCCGAAGACGTCACCAGCGCCGGACTATCACTCATCGCGATCATCGTCCCGATCCTGGTCGTCATTTTCTTGATCGGGTTTGCGTTCTTCGTCATCTGGGCGCGCAAGCGCATCGGGGCCCGTCGCGCGCGTAAGCGCGAGCTGCGTGCGCAACGGCTGGAACGGCGAAAGCAAGTGCGCTGGTAACACCGGTCAGGCCGCCCACCCGGCCGCGCGCTCCCGACGCGCATTTGTCGCACGACTCCGATACATTGACTCCGGTCGGCCGGCCACGTCGAGGACCTCCGCCGGCCCCGCATCATCCTGTGGAGGAACTTTGAAGACCCCTCGATTCGCTATCGTCGGCGTGGGCCTGCTGGCCGCCGCGACGTTTGCCTTGACCGGTTGCGGCTCCACGTCGTCCGGCACCACCACCACGAGCTCGACCGGACCGTCGACGACGATCGACGCGAAGGCGGCTTTGACCAAGGCGGTGAGCACGCTCGCCACCAACGGGTATGACATCAAGGTGACCGCAGGTCCGCTGACCGGCACCGGCTCCATCGACCCGGGTAAGGGCCTCGGGCTTGAGGAGAAGGGCACGGTGCAAGGCGTCGCCGTCGACCTCAACGTCGTCGCCATCGGAACCGACTTCTATGCCAAGATCGATGTCGGGCCGCTCGGAAACACCCTGGGGCTGCACAGCCAGCAGTGGTACAAGGTGGACACCTCGAAGATCGACACCAGCTCGCTTCCGGTCAACCTGTCGTCCTCCGACCTGCTCGGCGTGGCCGGTCTGCTGACCTCTGTCACCGACGTGACGGCGACCGACAGCACGCACATCACCGGCACCGTCGACCTGTCCGCCGCGAAGAGCGCGCTGCTCGCCCAGAGCGACATGGCCAGCGCGGCCGCTGACGTCAAGGCGGTTCCGTTCACGGTGACGCTGGACGACCAGGGCCGCATCAGCGAGTTGAAGGTGGAGGGAACCGGCGACGTCAGCGTTGACGTGCAGTTCTCGAACTACGGCTCGCCCACCGCGGTCACCGCGCCGTCCGGCGCGATCGATGCGCCGCAGGCGATCTACCAGGTGCTCGGCAACTCCTGACCGGCAACTGCTGACGCGACAACATCGCGGCCCGGGGAAATCGCCCCGGGCCGCGGTTCGTTTGGAGCAACGGCCGGCTGGGGCGGTTCCTGGCAGGATCACTCCGGCAGGGTCACTCCGGCATCGTCACTCCGGGAGGGTCACACCGGACTGGGCGAACAGGCGCTGTACCGCGCGATCCGGGATCCACCGCCATGACGGCCGGTACCGCGACTCGTACGCGACCTCGTAGACCACCTTGTCGATCTCGTACGCCCTCAGCAGGTTCGGATGCTCGCGAGGATCGGCTCCGGTGACCGACGCGTACCCGTCACAGAACGCACGCTGATTGCGTGCGACCCAGTCGCCGGCCTTGAACGCCGACTCCTCGTCGCCGGGGTCGTCGATAAGGAGCTGATGGCTGGCGTAATCGAACGACCGCATCATGCCGGCGACATCACGCAGCGGCGAGTCCATGGCCCGGCGTTGCGCGATCGGTGCGCCCGGCTCGCCCTCGAAATCGATCAACAGCCAGCTCTCCGGCGCCCGGAGCACCTGGCCGAGGTGCAGGTCGCCGTGGACTCGCTGCAACTCGGTCGGGGCGTCGGCCGCGGCGTACACGGCGCGCACCTCATCGGCCCATATGGCCAGGTCGGGAACGGTCTCGGTGGCCGCCTCGAACCGGCTCAGCAGCCGATCGATCGGCGGCCGCGCGGTGGTGGTGCCCAGAGCCGCCGCGAGCGTGCCGTGCACCTCGCCAACGGCCTCGCCGATCCGGGTCGCCTCGGCGGCGAAGTCACCGCCCGCCTCGCCGGCGCTCAGATCCACGCTTCCGAGCAGATCTCGCACGCTCGCCATCGCCATCGACCAGCCGTCTCCGGAGTTGGACGCGAACGCGGAGAGGGTGGCCAGCGACACCGGGGTTCCGTCCGGCTCGGACCCGTCCACGGTGCCGTAAACCGGCGGAACGTGGTGGCTGCCGGCCCGGGTCAGCGCCTGGCTCAGTTCGACATCCGGGTTGATGCCCGGCACCAGGCGCCGGAACACCTTGAGAATGGCCTCGCTTCCGAACAGCACGCTGGTATTGGACTGCTCGACATCGTTGACCCGGGGCGCGTCGGCCAGTTCCAGCTCCAGGTCCGGCTCGGGCCGGAACCGGAGCCCCCCGCGTACCTCGTTGCCCTCGATCAACGCGACGATACGCCGCGACGCCTCCTCATCGAAAAGCGCGTCGGCTGCGTGCCGGGTACCGTCGGATCCGATCGCCGCGACGGATGCGTACTCCTCCCGGATCGGCAGGTCCCAGCCGACAAAGACCTGATACTGCTCAGTGCCGCCGTCGGCGTAGGACGCTTGAAGCAGCACGTGGTCCAGCGCCGGGTCGAGCGGGGTCACCGCCACCGGTTCGGTCGATGTGAGTTCTCTGGTCCTGCCGGCGTACCAGCGTTGCCGGATCAGCCAATCGCCGTACGGCAAGTTCACGGGGTCTCCTCAGGGGCTACCAGTTGCAACCAGTAGAAACCGTGACCGGGCAGGGTAAGCAGATATGGCAGCGCGCCGATGGGTGGGAACGGCACTCGCCCGGTCAGCTCGACGGGGGTGTAGCCGACCCAGTTCTGCAACGGCAGTTCGATCGGTTGCGGGAACCGGGACAGGTTGTTGACGCACAGCACGACGTCGTCGTCCTGTACCCGGACGTAGGCGAGCACCGACGAGTTCGAACCACCGATGTCGATGAACTCGCCGGTGGCGAAGGCGCGGTGCCGGCGGCGCACGGCGAGCATGGTCCGAGTCCAATTGAGCGCCGAACTCTGGTTATCCTGCTGCGCCTCGACGTTGACGACCTGGTACCCATACAGCGGATCCTGGTTGATCGGCAGGTAGAGCCGGCCTGGCGTAGCGGTCGAGAAGCCGGCGTTGCGATCCGGTGTCCACTGCATCGGAGTACGCACGCCGTCCCGGTCGCCGAGCCAGATGTTGTCACCCATGCCGATCTCGTCGCCGTAGTACAGCACCGGCGAACCGGGCAGCGACAGGAGCAGGGCGGTGAACAGTTCCACGGTGTTGCGATCGTTCTCCAACAGCGCCGCCAGCCGGCGGCGGATGCCGACGTTGGCGCGCATCCGGGGATCCTTGGCGTACTCGGCGTACATGTAGTCGCGCTCTTCGTCGGTGACCATCTCCAGCGTCAGTTCGTCGTGATTGCGCAGGAAGATGCCCCACTGGCAACCGCTCGGAATGGTCGGGGTCTGGGCCAGGATCTCGGAGATGGGCAGCCGCGACTCGCGCCGGACCGCCATGAAGATGCGGGGCATCAGCGGGAAATGGAATGCCATGTGGCACTCGTCGCCGCCGACCTCCGGGTCACCCATGTACTCGACCACATCGGCGGGCCACTGGTTGGCCTCGGCGAGCAGCACCCGGCCTGGGTACTCGTCATCGACCACCTTGCGCAGCCGGCGCAGGAACTCGTGCGTCTCCGGCAGGTTCTCGCAACTGGTCCCCTCGGCCTCGAACAAGTACGGCACCGCGTCCAGCCGGAATCCGTCGATACCGAGATCGAGCCAGAACCGGATCACGTTCAGCATCTCCACCTGCACCTGCGGGTTCTCGTAATTGAGATCAGGCTGATGGGAGAAGAACCGGTGCCAGAAGAACTGCCGCCGCACCGGGTCGAATGTCCAATTCGACTCTTCGGTGTCGACGAAGATGACGCGGGCGTCCGCGTAGCGCTCGTCGGTGTCGCTCCAGACGTAGTAGTCGCCGTAGGGCCCGGTCGGATCGCGCCGCGACTCCTGGAACCATGGATGCGAATCCGAGGTGTGATTCATGACCAGGTCGGTGATCACCCGAATGCCGCGCTTGTGGGCGCCGTCGATGAGCGCGACCAGGTCGTCGATGGTCCCGAACTCGGGCAGCACACGGTAAAAGTCACGGATGTCGTAGCCGCCGTCTCGCAGCGGCGAGTCGTAGAACGGCGGCAGCCAGATGCAGTCGACACCTAGCCACTGCAAGTAATCGAGGCGCTGGGCCAGCCCCGCCAGGTCGCCCTGGCCGTCGCTGTTGGAGTCGTAAAACGCGCGTACCAGCACCTCGTAGAAGACCGCGTGGTGGAACCAGGTTTCGTCGGGCGGCAGAACGCGGGCATGATCGAAGTCGCTCGCCTCGGGATGGACGACGGTGCCGTCGGCATCGACCTGGCTACCTTCGTCCGGGGCGATCGTCTCCGCGACATCCGTCGGGTCGGCCGCGCTCGCTGACTCCACGTTTTCGACCGTACCCCGGTAGGTAGGCGTCAAAAACGCATTCGGCCCACCGAAAACACATCGACGTCCGCCAACCAGTAACCGTGCCGGTGGCCGCGCGTTACGCCGGCCGCGGCGCCTCGGCCGGCAAGCCATTCACCTCGCGAACCACCGAAACCAGCTCGCCGACGATCGCATTCAGGGCGAAGTCCTTCGACGTGAAGACGCGAGCCACGCCGGCTGCCCGCAGCGCCTCGGCGTCCGCGTCCGGAATGATCCCACCGACCACGACCGGCACCTTCGCGCCGGCTTCGCGCAGGCCGGCCAGTACCGCCGGTACCGCGGCCAGGTGCGAGCCAGACAGCACTGACAGCCCGACCAGATCCACGTCCTCCTCGACGGCGGCCGCGACGATCTGCGCCGGAGTCAGCCGGATGCCCTGGTAGACCACCTCGAAGCCGGCGTCCCGGGCACGCATCGCGATCTGCTCCGCGCCGTTCGAATGCCCATCGAGTCCGGGCTTGCCGACCAGCATCCGGAGCCGCGTCGAGCCCAATTCGGCGGCGGTCGCCCGGACCCGGTCCCGGACCGCGGACAGCTCCGGATGCGCACCGTGCACGGCCCCGGCCAGCCCGGTCGGCGCCCGGTACTCACCGAACTCGGCCCGCAGCGCGCCCGCCCACTCCCCGGTGGTCACGCCCGGCACGCGCGCATGCCAGCGTCGCGTCCATGAGGTTCGCATCGGTACGCGCGTCAGCGCGCAGCCGGGCGAGAGCGGCCTCGACCGCCGCGGCGTCGCGACCCGCCCGCCACTGCGTCACCGACGCGATGGCGCGCGCCTCGACCTGCGGGTCGACCTGCTCGATCGACTCGGCACCGGCGGCGGTCAGCGGCGACGGCTCGGTCTCGGCGAACCGGTTGACGCCGACCACCACGTCGGCGCCGGACTCGATCCGGGCCCGGCGCTCGGCCATGCGAACCACCAGCGCCGACTTGAGGTAGCCGTTCTCCACGGCCGGGATCACGCCGCCCCCATCCAGGATCTTGTCCAGCTCGGCGCGGGCCCCGGCGGCGATCTCATCGACCAGACCTTCGACGACGACCGAGCCGGCGAAGATGTCGGGATATTCGAGCAGGTCCGACTCGTACGCGAGCACCTGCTGCGTGCGCAGCGACCACTGCTGATCCCACGGCCGGGGCAGGCCGAGCGCCTCGTTCCAGGCGGGCAGCTGCACGGCCCGGGCCCGGGCGTCGCGGGACAGTGTCACGCCGAGCATCTCCAGCACGATGCGCGCGATGTTGTTCTCCGGCTGTGCCTCGGTCAGCCCGAGCGAATTGACCTGAACCCCGTAGCGCAGCCGGCGCGCCTTCGGATCGGTGACGCCGTAGCGCTCCTCGGTGATCTCGGTCCCAGAGCCGGGTCAGGGCGCGCATCTTCGCCGTCTCCTCGACGAACCGGACGCCGGCGTTGACGAAGAACGAGATGCGGGCCACCACGCTGGCGAAGCGTTCCGGCGGGCACCTGGCCGGCCTCGCGTACCGCGTCGAGCACGGCGACCGCGGTGGCCAGCGCGAATCCGATCTCCTGAACCGGCGTCGCGCCGGCCTCCTGCAGGTGGTAGGAGCAGATGTTGACCGGATTCCACAGTGGCGTGGTCGCCACCGTCCAGGCGATGGTGTCGGTGGTCAGGCGCAGTGACGGCCCGGGCGGGAAGATATGGGTACCGCGGCTCAGATACTCCTTGATGATGTCGTTCTGGGTGGTTCCGGCCAGCTTGGCCAGATCGGCGCCCTGCTCCTCGGCAACGGTCACGTAGAGGGCGAGCAACCACATCGCCGGGGCGTTGATCGTCATCGAGGTGTTCGCCTCGGCGAGTGGGATACCGTCGAACAGCGCGCGGGCATGTCGCCCAGGTGCGCGATCGGTACGCCGACCCGGCCTACCTCCCCGCGCGCCAGCTCGTGATCTGGGTCGTACCCTGTCTGGGTCGGAAGGTCGAACGCTACCGACAATCCGGTCTGCCCCTTGGCCAGGTTGCGGCGGAACAGCTCATTGCTCGCCGCCGCCGACGAGTGGCCGGCGTACGTCCGCATAACCCAGGGACGGTCAGGCGCTTCGAGACGGAACGGCATTCTCGGAGTTTACTGACCGGTAGCTAGAGCGGGGATGGTGAATTACCTCTCATGGCAGGTGACCACGCGATCGAGGTGCGGGGCCTCCAGAAGCGGTACGGGCAGGTGGAGGCGGTGCGCGGCATCGATCTGGACGTCCGGCACGGCGAGTGTTTCGCGCTGCTCGGACCGAACGGTGCCGGCAAGACCACGACCGTCGAGATCGTCGAGGGCTTCCGCTCTCGTACCGCCGGAACCGTGCGAGTGCTCGGTGTCGACCCGGAACGGGCCGGCCGGGACTGGCGCGCCCGGATCGGGATCGTTCTACAGGGCATCGGGGAGTTCGAGGCCCTGACCGTCGGTGAGGTGGTCAGCCACTTCACCTCCTACTACCCCAGCCCTCGCGACGCCCGGGAGACGATCGAGGCGGTCGGCCTTACCGAGAAGACCAACGCGCGCGCGTCGTCGCCTGTCCGGCGGCCAGCGGCGCCGCCTAGATGTCGCGCTCGGCATCATCGGCAACCCGGAACTGCTGTTCCTGGACGAGCCGACCACCGGGTTCGACCCGGAGGCTCGGATCGAGTTCTGGGCGTTGATCGAACGGCTGTCCGCCGAGGGCACCACCATCCTGCTCACTACGCACTACCTCGAGGAAGCGGAGCGGCTCGCGGACCGGGTCGGCGTCATCTCATCCGGTCGTCTGATCGAGGTGTCCACCCCGGCGACGCTGGGTGGCCGCCAGGACGCGGCCACGGTGGTCAGCTGGGACGGCCCATCCGGCCGCGAGTCGGAGGCGACGTCCACGCCCACCGCGCTGGTGCGAAAGCTCTCCGATCACTTCGGCGGCGAGGTGCCCGGCCTGCACGTGGCATCCCCGACACTCGAAGACATCTACCTGAAGATGATCGGGCGCCCCACCGATGCCGGCGCCGCCGATGCCGGCGTACCCGACTCCCGCTCCGCAGCCGACACCCGCTCCGCAGCCGACTCCCGCTCCGCAGCCAGCCCCCGCTCCGCCTCCGACACCCTGGAGACCACTCGATGACCGCCACCACCCCGACGCCGGCCGCCCCGGCGGCGACGCCGATCCGCTCGATTCACGGCCTCGGCCACACCCTCCGGGTCGGCTGGCTGCGCGGAATCATCGAGATCAAGGAGTTCTTCCGCCAGGTCGAGTCCGTTGTCTTCACGCTTGCGCTGCCGATCATCCTGCTGTTCGTGTTCGGCTCGATCTTCAGCTACAAGATCGACAACACCAGCATCGAGTTTGCCGAGTACTTCGTTCCGGGCATCCTGGCCAGCGCCCTGATCGGAGTGTCGTTCCAGACCGTCGCCATCCAAATCGCGGTGGAACGCGATCGGGGCGTGCTCAAGCGCCTGCGCGGCACGCCGATCCCGCCGGCGTCGTACTTCATCGGCAAGATCATTATGGTGCTCGCCCTGGTCGTGCTGGAATCGATCCTGCTGTTCGTGGTGGCGGCCCTGCTCGGCCGCGTGCACCTGCCCACCGACGCCGGGCGCTGGCTGACGTTCATCTGGGTGACGCTGCTCGGCACCACCGCCGGATCGTTGCTAGGGATCTGGTTCTCCTCGGTACCCCGGTCAGGCAAGGCCGCCCCGGCCGTGATCACCCCGATCGCGCTGGTTCTCCAGTTCATCTCGGGCGTGTACTTCGTGTTCACCTCGGTCTCGTCAACGCTTCAGACCGCCGGCGCGATCTTCCCGCTCAAGTGGATCGCCCAGGGGTACCGATCGGCGCTGCTACCGGATCACCTGAAGTCACTGGAGGCCGCGCACCAGTGGGAGCACGGCCGCACCGCGCTGATATTGCTGGCCTGGTGCGTCGGCGGTCTGATCCTGACGTTGACGACGTTTCGCTGGCGCGGGAAGCAGGACGCCTAGCCCCTGGTCTGAGCGGCGCCGCCCCCCACCCCATGATCAAGTGCACGATCTTGAGCACTGGACGCGCTATGGCGACGTCAGCTGCACGAGATCTTGCACGAGATCACGCACTTGATCATGGGATGGAGGAGGCACCACCACCGGCCAGACACGTCCCCTTCCGAGTCCCGGCCGGGCCTTACTCGTACGAGTAGAAGCCCTTGCCGGCCTTGCGGCCGAGGTCGCCGGCGGTGACCATGCGCTGCAGCAGCTCTGGCGGGAAGAACTTCTCGTCGGCGGTGTCGGTGTAGATGTTGCGGGTGGCGTGCAGCAACACGTCGACGCCGGTCAGGTCGGTGGTGGCCAGCGGCCCCATCGGGTGGCCGAACCCAAGACGGCACGCGGTGTCCAGGTCCTCGGCACTGATGACGCCGGACTCGACCAGCTTGACCGCTTCGACCACGAACGCGGCGATCAGCCGGGTGGTGACGAACCCCGCGATGTCGCGCTGTACCACGACCACCGTCTTGCCGATGCCCTCGGCGAATTCACGCGCCGTCGCGAGCGTCTCGATCCGATGTCTTGTACCCGCGGACCAGCTCGCACAGCTTCATCATGGGTACCGGCGAGAAGAAGTGGGTACCGATAACCGACTCGGGCCGGGATGTCACCGCGGCGATCTGGGTGACCGGGATGGCCGACGTGTTGGTGGCGAGCACCGAGTCATCACGGCACAGCTTGTCCAGCTCGCGGAACACCTCGTGCTTGATCTCCAGCTTCTCGAACACCGCTTCCACGACGATGTCCGCTTCGGATACCGCGTCCAGGTCAGTGGTCGCGCTGATCCGTGCGATTGCGGCCTCGGCATCTGCTGGCGTGATCTTCTCCTTCTGCGCGAACTTCGCCAGCGACGCCTTGATGCCCTCCAGGCCGCGGGTTAGCGATGCCTGCGTCCAGATCGCGGATCGTCACGTCCCAACCCGGCCTGCGCGGCCACCTGTGCGATGCCGGATCCCATCAGTCCAGCGCCGACGACTGCGAGCCGCCCGGTCATGCCTGCCTCCTCTACCCGCTGCCTCAGTGCTTGTTCCTGAACTGCGCGGCTGGGCCGCGGCGGGCCCAGAGGGCCTCCGGGCGGCGATGTCGGTACGGGCGCGTACAACACCGGTCCGCACCCGCACCTCCGCCTCGCCGGCGGCGCACTGGTCTCCACTTCGCCTCTGCCGACAGTTCAGGAACAAGCACTCAGTCCCGCGACGTTCGCGGGCTGTTGGTCTTCCGGAGACAGACCTTAGCGACCGTTCGGTAACCCCGGATGCGGGGATCCGCCGGAGCACCGCATCCGCAGGTGATCAGGTGCGCCAACAAGAGCAAGATCTGAGTACGCCCGACGTCGCCATAGCGCGCCTGGTGCTCAAGATCGTGCACTTGATCACAGAAGTCACGGAAAGCCGTGGAAGAAGCGCTCACTGCGGCTACGGGGTGGCGAGCACGAAAACGCCGAGCCGCAAACACTAAGGGGTTTAGGCGTATTTGTCTAGAATCATTTCGAAACGTGACCCAAGATCTCTCTGGTTCGCGTGGCACCATGCGACCTTGGTTGGAAGACTCAGGACCGTGTTCTTCGCGACGAGCGCTTACGTGGTCGGCCCGCTGGTCGCCTTTGCGGTCGTAGCGATCCTGGCCGCGATCCTGCGCTGGACCTTCAACGCGGATATGACCCGTGCACAGGAGCGCCTGTACGGCACCGACTTCGGGCTTCTCCGCGTGGTCAGCGTCGCCGATGACATGCTGGAAGCTCGTGCTCTCAAGGAGCGCCTGGCCGGGGCCGGTATCCGGTCCACCTTCGCGATGGCGCCGGGCGGCCGGGTCAACGTCCTGGTATTCGAGAGCGAACTGATGGCGGCTAGGCAGGTAATGGGTGGATCGACCCGGTAACCCGCGGCCCGGCGTACCTGGTTGACCGAGGCCGCCCCCGAGCGCGGCGGGCCGCCAACCGCCGCGCCACGACGGCCCGCACTATGTGATGGTGCGGGCCGTCGCGTGCCCGCCGCGCCTCCGGACGGCCGCGCGATGTGGAACCGGACGTGCAGGCGTGCCGGCACGATGTGCCGAACGGATATCAGCCGTGCTCCGGCGCGGGCACGCTGGACGACCCGACATGCCGATCGGTCGTAGGCGGGACGGCGGCCGCATCACCGTCTGCCATCCCGAGTTCAGTGATCGAGCGGACTCGCCCGATCGCCGAGACGTACAGGCGTACCGGCACGATGACGTACAGCGCCAGCATCACCACGAGCGCGGCGCGTGGGCTGGACACCCCCGCTATGGCACCGCCGGCCAGCGACCCGACCGGCAACGCGCCCCGGCTGAAGACGCGGATCGACGCGGTGGTGCGGCCCAGCATCTCGGCCGGTGTGGACCGCTGGATGGCGGCCCGCACGTTCACGTTGAACAGCGCGATCCCGGCGTTGAGCACCAGTAGGCCAGCTACGAACCAGACCAAGGCGGCGCCGCCGCCGGACAACGTCAGCGTCAGGATCGCCGGAACATTGACGGTCGCGGACAGCCAAAGCACCCGGGCGTCACCGATTCGCCCGGCCAGCGGACCGGCGGACAGCGCACCCGCGATACCGCCGATGGCGCCGGCCGCGAAGAGCAGGCCGATCAGACCGGGCGCGACCGCGAGCTGGCGGGCCAGAAAGACCACGACAACGGCGGTGTAGATGCCGAACGTGAAGTTCGCGACGGTCACGGCCACGATCAAGACCTTGATCAACGGATGACGCCGTACGTATCGGAGGCCGTCGCCGATCTCGCGCAGCAAGCCACCACGGGAGTGCCGGGCTCGATCGGGCTCGGTGACCCGGATCGCGCTGACCGCGACCGCCGAGACCAGGTACGACCCGACGTCGGCGAGCAGCGTCACCGGCGCGCCGATGACTTGAACGAGTACACCACCGAGACTGGGACCGGCAACGAACGCCGAGTTGGTGCTCGCCTCGAGGATGCCGTTGCCCTCCACTAGCCGGTGAGCGGGCACGACGCTCGGCAGGAACGCCGGGTACGCCGTGTCGAAGATCACCGTGCCCACGCTGATGCCGAACGCGACCGCGATCAACTGCCCGACCGTCAGCACTCCCCCGGCGTACGCCAGCGGGACACTGCACAGCACGGCCGCCCGGCCGAGATCGGTGGCGATCAGCACCGGCCGACGGTGGATCCGGTCCACCACGGCGCCGGCAGGGAGCGCGACGAACAGCCATGCCGCGTTGGTCGCCGCGGCGATCAGGCCGACCTGGAACGCGGATGCGTGCAGGACGGCGATCGCGACCAGTGGGAACGCGACGACGGTCACGGCCGAACCCAGGTCACTGATTGACTCGCCGGCGAACAGCAACGCGAAATTGCGGCTACGGAGCAGGCTCGGCATGTCCGAAGACTAAGTGCTTAAAGCCTGGCAACACCTGCCCCAACGGGCTGGCGCTAGGGCGTTGGCAAGGGGCGTCTGCAAGCCGACGGCGGCAAAAGGCACCGGCAAAAGGCACCGGCAAGAGGCATCGGCAAGGGAGTGCCGGTCAGAACACGAACTCGGGTTCCTCCGGGGCCACGGCACGCTCCACCAGGACGCCCAGTCCGGCCAGATCGGCGACGATGTCCGGGTAACCGCGATCGATGTGGTGCACGTGCGAGATCTCGGTCGTGCCGTCACCGCAGAGGGCGGCCATGACCAGCCCGGCACCGGCCCGGATGTCGGTGGCGCGAACTGGCGCCGAGGACAGACGCGCGCGACCGCGAACCGAGGCATGGTGCCCGTTGGTACGGATATCGGCGCCCAGCCGGGCCAGTTCGTTAACGAACATGAACCGGCCGTCGAAGATGTTCTCGGTCACCATCGAGGTGCCCTCGGATACCGCCGCGAGTCCGATCGCCATGGGCAGCAGGTCGGTGGCGAACCCGGGAAACGGAAGCGTCGACGTGTCCACGGCGCTGGGCCGCCGGTTCATCCGGACCCGGAACGAGTCGCTCTCCTTGCTGACATCGGCACCGGCCAGCGCGACCTTTTCCAGTGCCACGTCCAGGTACTCCGGCTTGATGCCTCGGACGGTGACGTCGCCCCGGGTCATCGCGGCGCCATATGCCCAGGTGCCCGCTACGATCCGATCGCCGACGGTGCGGTGCCGGGTCGGATGCAGGCCAGGCACGCCCTCGACCACGAGCTTCGACGTGCCGGCACCATCGATGCGGGCGCCCATCGACGTGAGCATGGTGCAGATGTCGACGATCTCCGGCTCGCGCGCCGCGTTGTCGATCTCGGTGATGCCTTCGGCGAGCACCGCCGCCATCAGAATGTTCTCGGTCGCGCCGACGCTGGGGAAGTCGAGCCAGATCTCCGCGCCCTTGAGGCCGTGCGGCGCGTCGGCTATCACGAAGCCGTGCTCGCCGGATATGTCCGCGCCGAGCTTGGCCAGGCCGGAGATGTGCATGTCCAGGCCGCGCGAGCCGATCGCGTCGCCGCCCGGATGCGCCACCCGGACTGTCCAGCAGCGGGCCAGCAGCGGGCCGAGCACGCAAATCGACGCGCGCAGCCGGCGAACCAGGTCGTAGTCGGCTTCGTGGCCCAGTTTGTCCGGCACGTCGATGACCACATCGGTGGTGTGGTTCGCGGCCGGCGAATCGCTGAACGATACCTCGCAACCGAGGCGACGGATCACCTCAGCCATGATCAGGATGTCGGTGATCCGGGGGACGTTCTCCACCACCGTGCGGCCGGGCGCGAGTAACGCGACGGCCATCAGCTTCAGGGCCGCGTTCTTGGCGCCGCTGACGGTGACCTCGCCGGCCAGTTGCCGGCCTCCTGGGACTCGGATCACATCCACGATCGACATCGTAGGCGAGCCTGGAAGCGGCGTCGCACTAAGTGACAGAAGTGCACGCGACGCGGCGCCGGTAACCGACGCACCCGGACCGGCCAGGGCCGGTAGCAGACGCTCTAAGCTTGCGACCATGGCCGTCCACCTCACGCGCATCTACACCAAGACCGGCGATGCCGGCACTACTGGACTGAGCGATGGCTCGAGGATCAGCAAGACCGATCCTCGAATCGCGGCTTACGCAGACACCGATGAGTGCAACGCATCGATCGGCGTCGCACTCGCGCTCGGACAATTGTCCAACGACGTAACTGCAGTTTTAACGACGGTTCAGAACGACCTTTTCGACGTCGGGGCAGATCTCGCCACGCCGATCGTGCCTGATCCGAAGTACCCACCGCTACGGATCACCGAAGATTACCTCTCACGGGTGGAAGGCTGGTGCGACGAGTTCAACGCACCGCTCGCGAAATTGAACTCGTTTATCCTTCCGGGCGGCACCGCCGGCGCGGCATTGCTGCACGTCTCGCGTACCATCGCCCGGCGCGCCGAGCGCTCCGCGTGGGCGCTGCACGAGGTGGATCCGGACCGCACCAACGTCCTCGCCATCAAGTACCTCAATCGACTGTCCGACCTGCTGTTCATCCTCTGCCGTGTGGCAAACCCCGGAGGCGATGTGTTGTGGAAGCCGGGCGGCGAGCGCTAGCCAGCATTGTCCTGCTGTCCGCAGTCGCCGTCGGTGGGTGCACCTCGACCAGCCACAGCGCCAGCCCGGAGGCGTTGCAGTCCAGGCAGTGGCACCGGATCGAGCTACCCGACGCCACCCTCCGGGCAATCACGCATTGTGATGACGGTTGGTATGCCGTCGGCGCCACCACGGCCGGCGGAAATCACCCGGCGCTGTGGTTCAGCGCGGATGGCCGGTCGTTCCGGGCCTTGCGGGTCCGTCCAATCAGCGTGTACGGGCCACAGAACGTGCTGTACAGCGTGGCATGCGACAGTTCCCACGTGGTCGCCGTGGGCGCCGCGATCGGCGGTGCGCACGGCAACCCTCGTACTTCGACCTGGGTAGCCCCACTCGGCCCGGACGCCACGCTTACCGAGGTGAATGCGTCATTCGAGACATATGGCGGGCCCGACGCGGTCGGAGTTGGTCCGGTTTCCGCCGGACCTCGCGGCTTCCTGATCGTGGGCGGCCGCGTCGACGCCAACGGCCTGGCCGGCGCAGCGGTCTGGCAGTCACCGAATGGTGAATCGTTCCGCCTGGTTGACGACGATCCGGCGCTGGAGAGCGGAACGGCCGGCAATACCGAGGTACACGGCGCGTACGTCGGCCCGGACGGCTTCGTCGCGGTCGGCGGTATCGGCACCACCTCTCGGGATCCGGCCGTTTGGACGTCACCGGATGGGCTGTCCTGGCATCGTGTCGTGGTACCGCCGAGCCCGGCCGACGACGTCATGGAGAAGGTGATCGCGACGTCTGACGGCCTGCTCGCGATCGGCGCAGTCGGTTCCGCGTTCGGCATCTGGACCGCACCGGCATCCGGGACGAGCTGGTCGATACGCGGCCGCTTCGGTGAGCACCCGCCGGCGACCAGCCTGCCGCGGGTGATCGACCTGGCTTCGGCCGGCGGCGATGGCTGGTACGCGGCGATCTACACCGGCAGCGGATACCAGCTCTGGTCGGGTACCGGCGCGACGGTACGCCAGGTCGCGCTGCCCTCCGATGCGGGCGACGTGGCCGGCGTCGCGACCGATCCGGCGACCGGGACGGTGCTGATCGCTGCCGCGTCCGGCGGCCTGTTCCAGACCGGATGACCTGATCGGCGCGATCGCTTCGCGGTGACCGGCCCTATCCGGGTCCGGGTCGCCGCGCCGGTCTCCGCGCCCGAAAACCGCACCGGAGAAGGCGCACCGGAAGACCGCACCGGGAAAGGCGCAGCCGGGAATGCGCCTTGGAAGACCGCACCGGGGACGGCGAGCCCGGACAGGTTAGCGGGCCGCGATACGGGAGGAGGCTCCCCCCGGTGGGGCAGCCTCCAGCCAGGACAGGAATCCGGTGACGGTGGTCTCGGCCATCGCGATCTCGACCGGCTCACGCTGATTGACGCAGCGCAGCACGACCGAGTTCTCGGGCAGCGCGCGCTGCTCCGCACTGGTCGGGACGCGCCGCTCCTCGATGGCGAACCTGCGCCGGTCGAGCACCCGGCGCGGCCGGGGCGCCAGGCTGAAGATCCGGTACCACCGCAGCTCGTCGTCGACGAACCGGGCGATGCCGTACGACCAGCCCCGCCCCTCGACATAGGTGGACAGCCGGATGGAGACTTCGATGCTGCCGCCACGGCCTATCAACTCGCGACGGACGAAGAGGACGATCAGCAGACACAGAACGGCCAGCAGGCCGATCCCGATCCACTCGACGATCCCCATCGGCCCGCTTGTCTAGTGCGATCGCTCGGCGGAGGTCGCGGTCGCGCTCTCGGCTAAGACGGTGACGCCGTTCTCGGTTACCGAGAGAAATCCGCCGTCCACGTCATAGGCGCGCTCCTGACCGCCGGCCGTCTTGATCCGTACCTGCCCGGGCTCGGCGAGCTGGCCGAGAAGTGGGGCGTGCCCTGCCAAGATTGCCAACTCGCCCTCGGTGGTGCGGGCAACGAGCATCTCGGCATCACCGGACCAGACCTTGGCCTCAACGGCCACCACGTCGACGTGCAGTGCTGTTGCCACGGTGGGCTCTCCTCACGCTCAGTGCAAACACTTTAAGGGGTGCGGTCACGCCGGTGTTGCCGGGGGCCCGCTGGACGCGCCAGGGCCGGCCGCCGACGGCAACCGGCCCCGGGTACGCGTGCGGTCAGCTCTCCTTGGCCAGTGCGGCCGCGTTGCGCTCAAGGTCGTCGAGACCACCGCACATGAAGAAGGCCTGCTCCGGAACGTTGTCGTACTCGCCCTCGGAGATCTTCTTGAACGCTTCGACGGTCTCCTTGACCGGCACGGTCGAACCGTCGACGCCGGTGAACTGCTTCGCGGCGTAGGTGTTCTGCGACAGGAAGCGCTCGATCCGGCGAGCCCGGGCCACCGTGACCTTGTCCTCCTCGGAGAGCTCGTCCATGCCGAGGATGGCGATGATGTCCTGCAGGTCGTTGTACTTCTGCAGGATCCGCTTCACCTCGGAGGCGACGCCGTAGTGCTCGGCGCCGACGTACTCCGGGGCGAGGATCCGCGACGACGAGGCCAGCGGGTCCACAGCCGGGTAGATGCCCTTGTCGGACACCTTCCGCTCCAGGTTGGTGGTGGCGTCCAGGTGAGCGAACGTGGTCGCCGGCGCCGGGTCGGTGTAGTCGTCGGCCGGCACGTAAATGGCCTGCAGCGAGGTGATGGCCTGGCCCTTGACCGAGGTGATCCGCTCCTGCAACTCGCCCATCTCATCGGCCAGGTTCGGCTGGTAACCGACGGCGCTCGGCATGCGGCCCAGCAGCGTCGACACCTCGGAACCGGCCTGGGTGAAGCGGAAGATGTTGTCGATGAACAGGAGCACCTCCTGCTTCTGCACATCGCGGAAGTACTCGGCCATGGTCAGCGCCGACAGCGCGACCCGCAGGCGGGTGCCCGGCGGCTCGTCCATCTGTCCGTAGACCAGGGCCGTATCCTTGATCACCTCGGCCTCGGTCATCTCCTGGATCAGGTCGTTACCCTCACGGGTACGCTCGCCGACCCCGGCGAACACCGACGTTCCGCCGAAGTTCCGCGCCACGCGGATGATCATTTCCTGGATCAGCACGGTCTTGCCGACGCCGGCACCACCGAACAAACCGATCTTGCCGCCCTTGACGTACGGGGCCAGGAGGTCGATGACCTTGACGCCGGTCTCCAGCATCTCGGTCTTCGGCTCCAGGTCCGCGAACGCCGGCGGCTTTCGGTGGATCGGCCAGCGGTCCTTGACCTCCAGCTTCTCGCCCGGTTCCAGGTTCAGGCAGTCGCCAACCACGTTGAAGACGTGGCCTTTGGTGGCGTCACCGACCGGCACCGTGATCGGCGAACCGGTGTCGGTCACGGTGGCGCCCCGGACCAGACCGTCGGTCTGCTGCATGGAGATGGCCCGCACCACGTTGTCACCGAGGTGCAGGGACACCTCAAGAGTCAGCGTCTTGGTGCCCCCGGCCAGGGTCACGTCAACCTTCAACGCGTTGAAGATCTCGGGCATGGCGTCGCGCGGGAACTCGACGTCGACGACCGGGCCGATCACCCGTACGACGCGGCCGACGCCTGCCTGGGTCTCTGCGGTCTTCTCTTGCGAAGCCAGAGCCGTCATCACACTTCACTCCCCGCCGCCGCCAGCGCGTTCACGCCACCGACGATCTCACTAATCTCTTGGGTAATCGCGGCCTGCCGAGCGGAGTTCATCTCCCGCGTCAGGCGCTGAATCATCTCTTCGGCGTTGTCCGTCGCGCTCTTCATGGCCCGTCGGCGGGACGCCGATTCGCTGGCCGCCGAGTCCAGCAACGCCGCGTAGATGCGGGTGTTGATGTACTTCGGCAGCAGAGCGTCGAGCAGCGCATCCGGATCCGGCTCGAACTCGTACGCCGGCAGCAGTTCGTGCTCACCGGCCTCGCGCTCCTCGACCTCCATCGGCGCCAGGATGCGGGCCTCGACGGACTGAGTCATCAGCGACCGGAACTTGGTCGACACGATGTGCAGTTCGTCGACGCCGAGCACGCCGTCGGGGCCGGGGTGGTCAGCCGAATCGTCGGCGCCGGCGACGAACGCCCCGATCAGCGCCTCGCCGACGGTACGAGCGTCGTTGAACGTCGGCTGCTCGGAGAAACCGCTCCAGCTCTCGGTGATCTCCCGACCCCGGAACCGGTAGTAGCCGATGCCCTTGCGACCGACCACATACAGTGCGACCTGCTTGCCCTCGGCGCGCAGGCGCGAGTTGAGCTGCTCGGCGGTCCGGATGGCGCTCGACGTTGTACGCGCCACACAGACCCCGGTCGCTGGTGATCAGCAGGATTCCGGCACGCCGGATCTGCGGCCGCGGCACCAGCAGCGGGTGGTCGATGTTCGCATTCGACGCCAGCGCCGTCAGCACGTGCGTGATGGCAGCGGCATACGGCTGCGAAGCCGCGACCCGCTCCTGGGCCTTGGCGATCCGGCTCGTCGCGACGAGCTCCATCGCCTTCGTGATCTTCTTCGTCGACCGGGTGGCCCGGATGCGACGGCGAAGGATGCGTACTTGTCCGGCCATGGGCTACTGCTGCTTCGGCGGGGCCTGGCGAACGCGGGTCACGGTCTCGGCGCCTTCCACGCCTTCCTCCATCGCCTTGGCCGGAGCCTCGTTGACCCGGATCGAGTCATCGCCGGCGATGAAGTTGGCCTTGAAGCTGTCGAGCGCCCGGTCCAACTGGCCGACGATATCGTCATCCCAGTTGCCCGCGGCGATCGCCTCGAGCGTGCCCTTGTTTGATCGGCGCAGGGTGGACAGGAATTCGGTCTCGAACCGGTTGATGTCGCCCACCGGGATGTCGTCGAGCTTGCCCTCAGTACCGGCCCAGATCGAGACGGTCTGCTCCTCGATCGGGAACGGCGCGTTGTTCGGCTGCTTGAGCAGCTCGACCAGGCGCGCACCGCGCTCCAGCTGAGCCCGGCTGGCCCGGTCCAGGTCCGAAGCGAACGCGGAGAAGGCCTCCAGCTCGCGGAACTGCGCCAGGTCCAGGCGCAGCCGGCCGGCCACCTTCCGCATCGGCTTGGCTTGCGCGGCACCACCGACCCGGGAGACCGAGGTACCGACGTTGATCGCCGGGCGCACCCCCGAGTTGAACAGGCCTTCCTCCAGGAAGATCTGCCCGTCGGTGATGGAGATGACGTTGGTCGGGATGAAGGCCGAGATGTCACCGGCCTTGGTCTCGATGATCGGCAGGCCAGTCATCGAACCGGCGCCCAGCTCGTCGGAGAGCTTCGCGCAGCGCTCCAGCAACCGGGAGTGCAAGTAGAAGACGTCACCAGGGAACGCCTCGCGGCCCGGCGGGCGGCGCAGCAGCAACGACACGGACCGGTACGCCTCGGCCTGCTTGGACAGGTCGTCGAAGACGATCAGGACGTGCTTTCCGGCGTACATCCAGTGCTGGCCGATGGCCGAACCGCAGTACGGCGCCAGGTACTTGAAGCCGGCCGGGTCGGACGCGGGCGACGCGACGATGGTGGTGTACTCCATCGCGCCGGCCTCCTCCAGCGTGCCCTTCACCGCCGCGATGGTGGACGCCTTCTGACCGATCGCGACATAGATGCAGCGCACCTGCTTGACCGGGTCGCCGGACGTCCAGTTGTCCCGCTGGTTCAGGATGGTGTCGATCGCCACCGAGGTCTTGCCGGTCTTGCGGTCACCGATAATCAGCTGGCGCTGGCCCCGGCCGATCGGGGTCATCGAGTCGATCGCCTTGATACCGGTCTGCAGGGCCTCGTGCACGCTCTTGCGCACCATCACGTTCGGCGCCTGAAGCTCCAGCTCCCGGTAGCCTTCGTTGGCGATCTCGCCAAGGCCGTCGATCGGGTTGCCCAGCGGGTCGACGACGCGGCCCAGGAAGGCGTCACCAACCGGCACCGAGAGCACCCGGCCGGTGCGCTTGACCTGCTGGCCTTCCTCGATCGCCTCGAACGGGCCCAGGATGACGACACCGATCTCCCGGACATCCAGGTTCAGCGCCACACCCAGCGTGCCGTCCTCGAACTCGAGCAGCTCGTTGGCCATCGTCGAGGGCAGGCCCTCGACGCGGGCGATCCCGTCACCGGCCTCGGTGACGACGCCAACTTCCTCGCGTGAGATCTCCGGCGTGTAGGACGAGACGTAGCGCTCAAGCGCGCCACGGATGTCCTCCGAGGAGATGGTCAGCTCGGCCATCTTCTACTTCCTTATGGTCTCGGGCTCTACAAGCCTTGGAATCTGATTACTACTTGCCAGCGAGCGCGTGTCGCGAATCGCTGAGACGTCGGAGAGTGGTGCCGTCGTAGAGGTCGCTGCCGACCAGCACGCGCACGCCACCGAGGACGGTTTCGTCGACGGTGACCTTCAGGGTGATGTCCCGCCCGTACATGCCCGTCAGGCGCATGACCAGGCGGTTCTCCTCCGCCTCGGACAGCGCCTTCGCCACGGTGACGTACGCGACCTGCTTGTCGCGACGCGCCGCGGCCAGTTCTACCAGCCGAGTCAGGCCTCCGACGAAGGTGCGGCCGCCGAACCCGGCGAGCGCTACCTTCGCCAACCGTACGGTGACCGGGCGGGCTTTGCCATCGAGCAACGCGTTCAGCAGGGTGGTGCGCTGCGTCACCGGCACGGCGGAATCGGACAGCGACGCGGACAGCTCCGGCGAGCCGTCGACGATCTGCCCGAACCGGAACAGCTCGTCCTCAACCTCGCTCAGATCGCCAGCACGGTCGGCGCCGGCCAGCAGCGCGTCGACGCCGAGATCCTCGACGCCATCGAGCAGCTCGGATGGGCTCGACCAACGGCCACCGGCGACCTCGCCGAGAATGGCACGCGCCTGGTCGCCGACGTGCCCGGCCAGCAGGCCGTCGAGAAGTGCACGCCGGTCGGAGGTGGCCCGGGCCGGGTCGGACAGCGCGCGCCGCAGCCGCGGCTCGCGCTCAAGGAGCCCGGCGACGCCGAGCAACTCGTCGCCGATCGTCGCGAGCGCGGCCGGCTCGCTGGACTGCGCGATGCCGTCCAGCTTGTCGGCCGCGATCCCGTACGTCTCCCGGCTGGCGGCCCGCATCAGCCGCTCACCCCTGCCGACTCCGACTCCAGGTCGGCGAGGAACCGGTCTACGGTGCCACGCTGGCGGGCTTCATCCTCCAGCGACTCGCCGACGATCTTGCCGGCCAGGTCGACGGCCAACTCGCCCATCTGTGCCCGCAGGTCACGAACGATGCCGGACCGCTCGGCCCGCAGCGACTCGCGACCGGCCGCGATGATGCGGTCGGACTCCTCGCGGGCCTTGGCCAGCACCTCGTCGCGGATGGACGCGGCGTCGGCGCGGGCTTCGTCCCGGATCTGCGCAGCTTCGGCGCGGGCGCCGGCGAGCTGCTCCTTGTACTGCTCCAGCAGGGTGTTCGCCTCGTTCTGCGCGGCCTCGGCGCGGGAAATGCCGCCCTCGATCGCTTCGACACGAGCCTTGAACGTCTCCTCCATCCGCGGGAAGACGAACTTCATCAACACCCAGCACAGCAAGCCGAACGCGATGAGTCCGACGACAATTTCTTGCCAGATCGGGAACACCGGGTTCGGGCTGCCGCCCTCAGCGAGAAAACGCATGCTGACCTCCGGTTGGGGTGTGGGTGGCGCGGCTTACTTGAAGACGAAGCCGAACGCGATGCCGAGCAGGGCGAGCGCCTCGACGATGGCCATGCCCAGGAACAGGTTGGCACGGTTGAAACCGGCCGACTCCGGCTGGCGCGCCGACGACTGGATGTACGCGGCGAAGATGATGCCCACGCCGATACCGGGGCCGATCGCGGCGAGACCATAGCCGACCGCGCTCAGGCTGCCGTTGACTGCGGCGAAAAGTTCCATTCCGGGATTCCTCCTGGCTAGTCCGCGTGACCATCACGCGAGAGCTTGTGGCGTTGCGATTGCGATCTTCAGTTGTGGGGGTGCTTCGAAAATCAGGTGACCTTCAGGTGGCCTAGTGGTCGTCGGACAGCGCGCCCTGGATGTAGCTGCTGGTCAGCAGGACGAACACGTACGCCTGCAGGATCGCGATCAGCGCCTCGAAGAAGGTCAGCACGATCGCCATGCCCCACGACACCACGGAGATTGGTGCGAGCCAGGCGTTGGTACCCAGCAGGACGAAGCCGCCGAGGGTGAACACCAGCAGGATGACGTGACCGGCGAACATGTTCGCGAACAACCGCAGCGCCAGCGTGAACGGCCGCAGGATGAACGTCGAGAGCAGCTCGATCGGCGTAATCAGCACGTACAAGAACTTGGGTACGTTCGGCGGCACCAGGTGCGTCCGGAAGTAGGTGGCGGCGCCGTGCTTCTTGATGCCGACCCAGTTGAAGATGATCCACGACAGCACGGCCAGAACCGCTGGGAAGGCGACGTGCGCGTTGGGCGAGATCTGGATGAACGGGATGATGCCCATCAGGTTCGTGACGAGCAGGAACGAGAAGAGTGCCGCGAGGTAGGGGGCGAACCGCAGGCCCTCGGTGCCCATCATCTCGCCTGCCACGCTGTTGCGGGCGAATCCGTAGAGGGACTCGGCGATCCACTGGGCCCGGCCCGGGACGATCTGCGGCTTCCGGTACGCGGTCAGGAAAAAGATGATGATCGCGGCCACCGCGATCCAGACCAGCACGGTGAACTTGGTGATCCAGGGGTATGCCCATCCGGGCAGGTAGAAGTCGTCGACGCTGGGTGGCCAGCCGTGGACGGCGACCACGCTCACTCCTCCACTCACCTGTTACCTCTCTTCGTACCTTTTATGTCGATCAAGTCTTCGGGGGACTGACGGGCTGTCAGTGGTGAACACGAAACGCGAATAGCGCTAACGCGTCTCGCGCTCGGGCATGTGCGCTCGAGCGGGGTTTAGGCCATCCGCTTGTAGATCAGGTAGATCGAGGCGACGGCTCCGAGGACCAGGCCTATCGCGGTGGCGACACCGCCGGTGTGAGTCAGCCACTTGTCGACGGCCCAGCCCACGAAGCCCCAGAACGCGATTCCGGACAAGAGGTAACCCACCGCGGTCCAACCCAAGTTGGAGCCGTCAGCGCTGCTTCGTTGCGGGCTCTGATTACCGGCCATGACGCGCCGAACGATATCAGCCGGATTGAAGGGTCAGCACATCGACCCCCGCAGGGGGCGCCCTGCGGGGTCGAACAGCGACGGACCGTCCGGTGAGACCGGTGCGCGTTCACGCTACTCCTCTCGAGCAAATGCGCCAGCCACGTTTTCCACTTCGGCGCAGGGGTTCTTGCCAAACCCACCCGAGGGGTGCGATGTGCGTACCAATTCTCGTCGATTTTCGCCGCAGAACATCAGATATTTCCGAAATGTACAGGCGGGTTCAGTCATTGACCGGACACCCTCCGGGACGGAATGCTTAGACATGCCTTAGATCGACAGCCATCGAGCCCTTCCCCCTCCGCCGGCTGGACCGGCCGTTCGAAAGGTCCAGAAAGCGATGCGTGCGTCACGTCTCATTTTCGCTGCTGTGTTGCTCCTCACGGCGGTCGCGCTGAGCGGCTGCCGGATCGACCAGATCGACACCACCCTGCCCGGCGAAAAGATGGTCTATTGCACGTTCATCGGCGATCCGCCGATCAAACACGACAAAAAGATCAACGCTCCGGGCCGGTACCGCTGTGATGGCAACGGTGCCGATTCCATCAAGTTCACCGTCCGCATCCAGCGCGAGCACGGCCTGAACTGGACCACGGTGAAGAGCCAGACCTGGACCATCAAGGGCGAGAACACCACCCGGGCACGGACCGAACACACCCGTACCCGGATCGTGCAGATCGGCTGTGCCAAGCACGTTTACCGGACGTTCGTCCACGTCATCGAGCACTCGCGCGGCTATACCAAGACGTTCGACTACCACAGCGTCGGGGTCACCAACCCGTGCCAGAAGTACCGGTCCATGTAGGTGTCCCGGCGGGAGGGCACCACCGAGAGTGGACGCCCACGATTCCACCGTGCCCGGATGACCGGCTACTCGTCATCGTCCGGGTCGACATAGAGGATCTTGGCGCGGTACGTCCAGATCGACTGCGCCAGCGTCCACACCAGCACCCCGGCGATGATCGCCACCGCCATCGGTTCGAGTCCCGCCCAGCCGGACCCGGCGATGACCCACATCACAACGCCGATCAGGATGAACTTGACCGCGTAGGCGGCCAGCCCGACCGGAAGCAGCAGCCGGCGATCGATTACGTCGACCCAGGCGATTACCAGGCTGGATATGACGTAGCTGGTCACCACCAGACCGACTCCGGCCGCGGTTCCGGCGGCACCGGCGCCGCCGCGCGCCACCCAGCCGGCCATCACGGCCACGACCAGCAGTACCGCCGAAGCGATCAGGGCCAGCGGCAGGTGCACCAGCCGTTTCGCGAGGGCGTGCCGGCTAACCACGACGGTACGGCCGGTCACCGCCCGGCCTTCGGGAGCAGTGCGTCCACCAGCCCGTCTATGGCTGCCGCGATCTCGTCGGCGGTACGGGTGAAGAATGCCTCGCTACGTCCCCACGGGTCATCGAGATCGTCGTGGAGCGTCGGCCCGGCCCCGTCGCGCAGCGCGTCAACCGCTCGCACCAAGGCGACGCCACGCTGGTGCGTGCCCTCCGGAGTACCGCTGGCCGACGGCAACCTGTCCAGGTCAACCTGCCTCACCAAGCGGCCGAACTCGCCCAGGACGAACGCCCGCTCGGCCGCGTCGGCCCGCAGCCCGGCCACGTAGTCGAGCTGCTCGGCGGTCGCGGTCAATATCAGGTCGGCGGTGTCGATGTACGCGCCCATAAGCTTGCGGGCCCGGAAGCCGGTGTCCAGCACGCCACGGCGGCGTAGTTCCCTGGCGGCCGGAGCGTTCATCGCCTCGCCGGCGTGCCAGCCACCGGTGCCGGCACTCTCGGACAGGACGAATTCCGGTGCCTGGTCGCCGAGTCGTTCCCGGACGGCGTGGGTCAGCATCCGCTCGGCCATCGGGGATCGGCAGATGTTGCCCATGCAGACGTGCAGCACCACGAACGGGCTGGTCATGTCGTCGGTCACGCGCCCGCCGATCACTTGGCCTCGCCGGCACCGAGCATGCCCGGCACCACGGTGCGCAGCTCGTCCAGCGAGATCGCGCCGGCCCGGAGAATGCGCGGCACATCACTGGTGAGGTCGACGATCGTGGACGGCTCGGTTCGGTCACTCGGACCGCCCTCCAGGTACACCGACACCGAATAGCCGAGCTGCTCACGGGCCTTCTCGGCGGTCATCGCGGTCGGCTGGCCATGCTTGTTGGCGCTGGACACGGCCATCGGCCCGGTCTCTCGCAAGACCTCAAGCGCGATCGGATGCAGGGGCATCCGGAGGCCGACGGTGCCGCCGGTGTCACCGAGATCCCACTGCAGAGTCGGGGCATGCTCGACGACGATGGTCAACCCACCCGGCCAGAACGCCTCGACCAGGTCCCGGGCCACCGACGGCAGGCCGAAGACCAGCCCGTCCAGCGTGGAACTGGAGCCGACCAGGACCGGCGGTGGCACGTTGCGGCCCCGGCCCTTGGCGTTCTGCAGCGCGGTGACGGCGAACGAGCGGAACGCGTCGGCGCCGATGCCGTAGACGGTGTCGGTCGGCATCACGATCAAATCACCACGCTTGACCGCTTCGATCGCGGCCTGCACACCCTTGTCCCGTTCGGCGGCGGTACGGCAGTCAAACAGCATCACGGTCGACAAGTCTGCCATTGCCGGCCGGATCGGCCACGCACCCGTCCCGCATATCCCAGCCACCGGCCCAAGATCGGCTTGCACCGCCCGGCGCGGACGTCCTGACTCAGATGTGCCGGGCCAGCGTAAACCGGGGCCGGCCGGCCAGGTCCTCGCGCGGTGTCACCGTCTCGAATCGCCGGGTGGCGGCGATGATCGCGGCCACGTTCGCCGCGTGCGACTCGTCATGCTCGAAGGCGAGCCAGCCGCCGGGGGCCAGGAGGGTCGCGGCTCGCCGGGCGACCGGCCGGATCACGTCCAGCCCATCGGCGCCACCGAACACCGCCACTCGTGGATCGGCCCGCACCTCCAGCGGTACCGCGGTCGCGTCCGGAACGTACGGCGGGTTGCACAGCACCATGTCGACCTCGCCGTCGCGGTCGGCGAGCGTGGCCGGATCGGTCACGTCACCCGGAACGATCTCGATGGCCGAACCGGTCGCGGCGGCGTTGCGGCGCAGCCAGGTGAGCGCGGATGGCTCCATCTCGACGGCGATCACCTGGGCGTCCGGCCGGGCGTGCGCGACGGACAGCGCGATGGCGCCGGTGCCGCTGCAGAAGTCGGCCACGACCGGTTTGGCGCAGCCGCGCGGAAAGCTCGTGTCCAGCTCGGCGAGTGCCCACTCGACCAACTGCTCGGTCTCCGGCCGTGGGATGAACACCCCGCGGCCCACCTGGATATCGATGGCACCGAACGCCACGGTACCGATCAGATGCTGCAGCGGCACCCGTTCGGCGCGGGCGGAGATCAGCCCGGCGAACGCGTCGGCCTGGGCGGCGGTCATCGAGTCGGCGAGCAGCAACCGGGTACGCGGAATACCGAGCACGTGCGCGGCCAGCAATTCGGCGTCGGTACGCGGTGAGGGTACGCCCGCCGCCCGCAGCCGGGCGGCGGCCGCGGTAACGATGGCGCGCAGGTCCTCGCTCAGCGGGCCGGCCCCGACACGGTCACGTCCAGCCGTTTGATCACCGACTCGAGTTCGGCACGGGCAGCGGCGCGCTCGCGGTCGGCACAGACCGCGCTCCAAGCATTGTCTTTGGCACTCGGAACATCGATGACCCGGGTGACCAGACCGGAGGCGAGGAAGAGAACGAACCTGGGCGCGGCAGTGATGTCGACGGTGGTGCGAGGCGCGGCCATGTGGACTCCTGAGAACGAAACGCTGTTAGAGCTAAGTGCCCTGCCTTCAACGATCGTCAGAGCGGACTGTTTCATCAGGATGACATGGTCAATACTCCGTGTATACGGCCGGATTACTTACGTGTGAGCTGTTCCTCACCGGCGAGCCGGGCCGCCCGGTCGGCCTCGACCAACGCGTCCAGTACCCCATCCAGATCACCGGCCAGGACCAGGTCCAGGTTGTACGCGGTATAGCCGATCCGGTGATCGGAGATGCGGTTTTGTGGGAAGTTGTACGTGCGGATCCGTTCGGATCGGTCAACGGTGCGGACCTGGGATTTACGCGCGTCCGCGGCGGCCGCGGCGGCCTGCTCCTCGTAGAGTGCCGCGAGCTTGGCCCGCAGCATCCGCATCGCCCGGTCCTTGTTCTGCAGCTGTGACCGCTCGTTCTGGCAGGACACCACGATGCCGGTCGGCTGGTGCGTGATCCGCACCGCCGAGTCGGTGGTGTTCACCGACTGGCCACCTGGCCCGGACGACCGGAACACGTCGACTCGCAGATCCTTCTCGTCGATGGTGACCTCGATCTCGTCGGACTCGGGGGTGACCAGTACACCGGCCGCGGAGGTGTGGATACGGCCCTGCGATTCGGTGGCGGGCACCCGCTGCACGCGGTGCACGCCGCCCTCCCACTTGAGGCGGGACCACACGCCGTAGCCGCCGTCCGCCGCCCCCTTGGTCTTGATCGAGACCGCGATGTCCTTGTAGCCGCCCATGTCCGACTCCTGCGAGTCGATGACTTCCATCACCCAGCCACGGCGCTCGGCGTACCGGGTGTACATGCGAAGCAGATCGGCGGCGAACAGCGCCGACTCCTCGCCGCCTTCCCCCGCCTTGATCTCCAGCAGCACGTCCCTGGCGTCATTCGGGTCACGCGGCATCAGCAACTCGGCGAGGCGCTCCTCGATCACCGGGATGCGTTCGGCTAGCGCGTCGGCCTCAGCGCCGAACGCCGGGTCCTCGCCGGCCAGTTCGCGCGCCGCGGACAGGTCATCGCGCGCCTGGCTGAGCTCGGCGGCGGCCTTGTGGATCGGCGACAGCTCGGCGAAGCGGCGGCCGGCCTTGCGCGCCGCTGCCTGGTCAGCGTGGATGGCCGGGTCGGCCAGCCGCGCCTCCACTTCGGCGTACTCGTCAAGAAGGGCGGTCAACCGCCCACCTTCGACTTCACTCGTCGTCATCGCAATTCCCGGTTCCGGCTAAATGATCTTGGAGGATACCAAAGCGGCGCCCGTCCAGCCCATAACGAGCCAGACGGGCGCCGCCGGAGTCGCTACTTGCCCGACTTGGCCTTCGCGTACTTCTGCTGGAACTTCGCGACACGGCCCGCAGTGTCGAGGACACGCTGCTTGCCGGTGTAGAACGGGTGGCACTCGCTGCAGGTCTCAACGTGGATGTTGCCGCTGGCAGCGGTGCTGCGGGTGGTGAACGTGTTACCGCAGGAGCACACGACCGTGGTGTCGACGTACTGCGGGTGAATGCCCTTCTTCACAGCGTGTTTCCTCTCGTTGTGGTCGCCGGGTCGTCTCGCCCGCGCCCGGATCTTGGGCGCCTAGGCGTGGATCATGACGGGAACCGGAACCCGATGGTTTTCGTTGCACGCTGGCTAACGCACAGGGGCGTGCACACATTCCCCGATAGTTTGCCATGCCGCCGGCCTCCGCACCGAATCGGACACCGCCTCCGAACCGAATCGGACACCGCCTCCGAACCGAATCGGACACCGACGACGGACACCCGATAACCACGTGACGCGGACCGGCAATGATCTCTACCCTTTGCATCCACCCCCACTGACGGATGTGCGCCGATGACCGTACTGGCCGACCTGTTCGCCGCCGAAGATCTTGACCTGGCCCTCGCCGAGGGCCTGGTCCGCATGCAAGATCACCCGCGCCTGCCGCTGCGGATCTTCAACTACACCGAAAAGGCGCAGTACGCCCAGGCCTGGACACCGGTGACGCTGGCATGCCGCGGTTTGATCGCCGATCGTGACGGCACCGTGGTGGCGCGACCGCTGCCCAAGTTCTTCAACGTCGGCCAGCCCGGCGCGCCGGACCTCGACCTGGACACGGAGGTGCACGTCACCGATAAGGCCGACGGCTCGCTCGGGATCATCTACCCGGCCGCCGATGGCTTCGCGGTCGCCACCCGCGGCTCGTTCGAGTCGGACCAGGCCGCCCACGCGACGTCGCTCCTGCGGAAGCGGTACGCGTCATTCGTCCCGCCAGCCGGGCTCACCGTCCTCGTCGAGATCATCTACCCGGCGAACCGGATCGTCGTCGATTATGGCGACATGGACGACTTGATGCTGCTCGGCGCCGTCGACATCGCCTCCGGGCGGACGTTCGGGCCGGCGGCGGTGCCGTCCTGGCCCGGACCGGTGATCGACGCTTTCGCCCATCGCACCCTTGCCGAAGCGCTGGCCGCGCCGCCCCGCCCCAATCGTGAGGGGCTGGTCGCCTGGTTCCCCGGCCAGGACATCCGTGTGAAGATCAAGTATGACGAGTACGTGCGACTGCACCGCATCGTCACCGGGCTCAACGCCCGTGCGGTGTGGGAGCGGCTGGTCGCGTCGGCAGACCCGTACGACGGGATTCCGGACGAGTTCCATGCCTGGGTATCGAACGTCGTTACGACCTTGACCGTCGATGTCGAAGCCGCGGCGGCCGAGGTCGAGGCGGCGTACGCGGCGATCATCGGCGAGTTGCCGGACGGGTTCGCGCGCCGCGACTTCGCGATCCGGGCCGGGCGGCATCCGCTGCGCGGCTACCTGTTTCTCCGGCTGGACGCCAAGGATTACCGGCCGATGCTGTGGGCCCGGGCGCGGCCGGCCGGGGACTGGGTGCCGCGGTCGGCGGCGCTCACGTCTGAGGTTTAGTGCCGTTCCGGAACTGCGTGACTGGGCTAGGGCGGGGCTCGCCTCAACCGACAGTTCACGTTTCAAAGGAGGCTGGCGTGGCAACGCTGACCATCACCCGCGGGCTGCCCGGGTCGGGCAAGTCGACGTGGGCTCGCACGCAGACGCGCGCCGCTCGGCTCAACCGCGATGAGTTCCGCCTGATGATGCACGGCGGTCCGGTCGCCGCCGGGTGGTCTGAGCGGCAGGTCACGCTGGCGCAGCGGGCGGCGGCCGAGGCGCTGCTGCGGGCCGGCACCGACGTCGTCTGCGACGACACCAACCTGCGGTCGCGGGTGGTACGCGAGTTCGCCCAACTCGCCGCCGCCTGCGATGCCCGGTTCGAAGTGCGCGACTTCACCGGCGTACCGCTAGAGGTGTGCATCGCCCGCGACGCCGCCCGGAGCGGGCCGGACCACGTCGGCGAGCAGGTCATCCGGAGCATGTACCAGCGGTACCTGGCCGGCCGGGCGCTGCCGCTGCCGGTACCGTCGGTCGAGGCCGAACCGCGTTCGGCGTACCGGCCGGCGCTCGGGCTTCCCGAGGCGATCCTGGTCGACATCGACGGCACCGTCGCGCTGATGGGCGGACGCAGTCCGTACGACATGAGCCGGGTCAGCGAGGACAAGCCGCACGAGGCGGTCATCACCGCGGTACGCGCCATGCACGCGGCCGGGCACCGGATCGTGTACTGCTCCGGCCGTACCGATGACGGGCGGGCCGCCACCGAGGTGTGGCTGGCCAAGCACGTCGCCGTCCCATACGAGGCGCTGTTCATGCGCGCGGTCGGCGATCAGCGCAAGGACTCGGCGGTCAAAGCGGAGATCTTCGAGCGGGAGATCCGGCACCGTTGGCGGATCACCGGAGTGTTCGACGATCGCAACCAGGTGGTACGGATGTGGCGTTCGCTCGGCCTGACCGTGTTCCAGGTGGCCGAGGGCAATTTCTGAGCCCGGCGACGTCAGCCGGTCCCACTACCAGCCGACGACGACCTCGTTTCGCATGCTGAGCAACACGCCGGCCAGTGGCGCTGCCGGGTCGCCGCGGCGACGCTGGAACTCTGCGACGCGCGGGCCGAGTCGCCGCCCGAGTCGATCGTGCGGGTCAGCTTGCGCCTTGGTGGCGTTACACCGGAGCCGACGCCGCAGTTCGTGGTCCGCCATAACGGCGCCTTCGTGGCCCGGGTTGACCTGGCCTGGGAGGCGATCCGGCTGGCGCTCGAATATGACGGGCAGTGGCATGCCGACCGCGGCCAACTTGCCCGGGACCGGGAGCGGCTGCGGCGGCTGCACGCGGCCGGCTGGCAGGTGATCCATGTGACCCGGAACGATCTGCGGGACCTGGACGCGATGGTCGCGATGATCCGCGGCTTCGTCGAAACGCGCTTTCGGCTTCTGCGCAGTTAACGTGATCCACTATCCGATTTGTCCAGCGGCGGTGTGTGAAAAGCAGAATGGCGATGCCCCCGGCCGCGGCCGGGGGCATCGCCATTCGCGTGGCCTACTCGCCGGGCGTGGACTGCGCGATCTGCATCAGGAACTCGGCGTTGGTCCGGGTCTTCTTCAACCGGTCAAGCAGGAGATCCAGTGCTTGCTGGGAATCCAGCGCGTGCAGCACCTTGCGGAGTTTGAGCACGATCGCCAGTTCGTCGGGCGCAAGCAGGATCTCTTCCTTACGCGTGCTGGACGGGTCGATGTCGATCGCCGGCCACACACGCTTGTCGGCGATCTTCCGGTCCAGCTTGAGCTCGGCGTTGCCGGTGCCCTTGAACTCCTCGAAGATGACCGTGTCACCGGTCGACCCGGTCTCCACCAGCGCGGTCGCGATGATGGTGAGCGAGCCACCCTCCTCGATGTTGCGCGCCGCACCGAGGAAACGCTTCGGTGGGTAGAGCGCGGTCGAGTCGATACCGCCGGACAGGATGCGACCGGACGCCGGTGACGCGTTGTTGTACGCGCGGCCGAGCCGCGTGATCGAGTCAAGCAGCACCACGACGTCGTGACCAAGCTCGACCAACCTCTTGGCGCGCTCGATGGACAGCTCGGCAACGGTCGTGTGATCCGACGGCGGACGGTCGAACGTGGACGGGATGACCTCGCCCTTCACCGACCGCTGCATGTCGGTGACCTCTTCGGGCCGCTCGTCGACCAGGACCACCATCAGGTGGCACTCCGGGTTGTTGCGGGTGATGGCGTTCGCGATTGCCTGCAGCACCATCGTCTTACCGGCCTTCGGCGGCGAGACGATCAGCGCCCGCTGACCCTTACCGATCGGCATCACCAGGTCGATGACGCGGGTGGTGAGGATGTGCGGCTCGGTCTCCAGGCGCAGCCGCTCCTGCGGGTACAGCGGAGTGAGCTTGTAGAAATCGGGACGCCGGCGAGCCTCGTCAACGTCCATGCCGTTGATCGAGTCGAGCCGCACCAGCGGGTTGTACTTGTCCCGGCGGCCACCGCCACCATCGTTGTCACGAGTCGCGCGCACCGCGCCGGTGACCGCGTCACCACGGCGAAGCCCGTTGCGGCGCACCTGCGCCATGGAGACGTAAACGTCGTTGGGCCCGGCAAGGTAGCCGGAGGTACGCACGAAGGCGTAGTTCTCCAGCACGTCGATGATGCCAGCGACCGGAACGAGAACGTCGTCCTCGTTCACCGTCGGCTCGCCGCTGTCGCCACGGTCACGGCCACGGCCACGGTTGCGCTCCCGGTAACGGCTGCGACGGCTGCGACGGCCGCCCTCTTCCTCATCGTCATCGCGCTGACTGTCGTTGCGGTCCCGGGCGTTGCGCTCGCGGTTGCCGCCGTCATTGCGTTCGTTGCGCTCGCGACCACCGCCCTCGTTTCGGTCGGAACGCCCATTCTCGGACCGGTCCCGGCCCTCCGAGCGAGACCGCCGCTCGCCGTCGCGGCCGTCAGACCGCTCAGCGGTCTCGGACGACTCGCGGGACTCTCGCGAACCACGGGAACGCTGGTTACGCCCCCGCGCCGGAGCCTCGGTGGCAGCCGGTTCGGCGGCCGACGCGGCCGCTGCCTCAGCGGCCGGTGCGGCGGTCGTCTCGGTGGCCGCGACATCCGCCCGTACCTCGGAACGTGGCGTGTCCGCGGCGACCGCGCGCGAGTCCCGCGGACCCGGCACCCGGCCTTGCTGGTGTTCCTGAATCGCCGCGATCAGCTCGCCCTTGCGCATGCGGGCCGTCCCGGAGATGCCCAGCGACGAGGCCATGCTCTGCAACTCGGGCAGGAGCATGGCGGTCAGTCCGCTGCCCGTGCGGCGGCGGCGGGGCGTACCCGCGGTCTCCTGCGCCGACACGCCAGAGACGTCCGACGTCACGTCGGTGGTGTCGCTCAATGGATTCCTTCTCCCTTGTAAAGGCTGAGGCCCGCCAATGAAGGGCTGCCTCGATGCGCCCGCACCATGTGGGGATGGGCGGGAGTGTATTCGAACTCTCCGACAAGATCGACCTTTGCTTTCGCCGGCGGCCGAGAGAGATTCTTGGGTTCTCCAAACACGCCCACGAAAAGGTAAAGCACATCGGAGTTCGGGGCCGCCACGCGCAGAGATCGCGATTCGTGGCTGTAGCCCTAGAGCGTAATCAACCTCACCGACCTGCGGCAAGCGGCCATCCTGCGGCAAGTCATTTCGAAAAGATCACGCCACCGACTGCAGATCATCTTGACGTTTGCCTGACCCATGACGGATGGGTCATCGACCGCAGTGCGTCGGGACTCCCGATCGGCTCGGCACCTAATATACCTCACCCTGCGCACCCATCGCATCGCAGGTCGGAGTCGAGCGGAACCAGCCCGCCACCTCCGGTGCCGCCGATTCGTCGGTCACCAACGCCAGCACGCTCGGTCCGGCACCGGACACCACCGCCGGAAGGCCCGCCGCCCGCAGCATCCGGACCAGTTCGGCGGTCGCCGGCGCTCCGGCGGCCCGGTAGTCCTGGTGCAGCCGGTCCTCGGTGGCGGCCAGCAGCAGTTCCGGCGCGGCGGTCAGGGCGTGAACCAGCAACCCGGCTCGGCCCGCGTTGGCCGCCGCGTCCCGGTGCGGCACGGTTTCCGGCAGGGCGGCTCGTGCCTGCGCGGTCAACCCGCGGGTCCGCGGTACGTAGACCACCGGCCGCACTTGTTCCGACGGCGCCAGCTTTACCGCGCGGGCGCCGGTGCCCGGCTCGATCCACGCGATCGTGAAGCCGCCGAGCAGGCACGGCGCGACGTTATCCGGATGGCCCTCGATCGAGGTGGCCAGCCGCAGCGCGGCATCGTCGTCGAGCGGATCACCGATGGCCAGGTATCGCGCGATTGTGATCCCTGCCACAATCGCAGCGGATGATGAGCCGAGACCGCGCGCCTGCGGGATCCGGTTGACGCAGTCGATCCCCAACCCGGCCGGGCGGGCGCCGATCATGTCGAACGCGGCCAGCGCGCTGGAGGCGACCAGGTGCGTCTCGTCCGCCGGCAACTCCCCGGCGCCCTCACCGGCGACCGTGACATGCACGCCCGGCTCCGGCACCACCCGCGCGCACACCGTGTCATACCAGCGCAGAGCCAAGCCGAAGGCGTCGAAGCCGGGACCGAGGTTGGCACAGGTCGCCGGGACCGTCACCCGGACCTGGGAGGTGGTGAACTCAACCATCGAGGGCTCCTTGCATGGCTTCTTCCGGCTGGTCCGTGCGAGCCGGCAGGCGCAGCGTCGCCAGGCGCCAGATCATCGCGTACGTCAGGGTCACGGCGCCGCAGCCGGCCGCCAGTATCCGAGGATCGACCGAATCCACGAACAGCCCGACCGCGAGCGTGCTGGCGGTGACCGCGAGCGTGGCGATCATGGTGTCCGCCGCGAACACCCGGCCGCGCAACTGGTCGGGTACCTCAAGCTGGAGCGCGTAGGCGGACATCACCCAGTTTCCACCGCCGGCGACATGGGCGATCACGACCAGCAGCAGAACGAGGACGAACCACGGCGCCACTGACACCCCTATGTAGCTGATCCCGTAGACCGACATGGATATCGCGAGCCCCGGAAACAGCCAGTTCTGGTGCGCCAGTACCCGCCGCATCAGCAACGGTCCGGTGACCGCTCCCAGCCCTCGGGCGGCGAACAGCAACCCGGTGCCGAGCCCTTCGGCGCTGGGCGCGAAATACGCCGCCGCCAGCACCGGGAACAAGGTCAGCACACCGTTGCCCAGACCGACCGCCGACTTGACCGTGACCAGCGCGCCGACGCGAGGGCGGTGCCGGATGTACCGGAACGAGTCTCGCAGCGCCGGGATCAGACGTGGATGCTCGGCACCGGACTCCCGCGGCGCCTGCATCGGCCTGCGTACGCCGAGGGCCAGCACCGCCGCCACCGCGAGGAACGCGGCCGCTATCGCGAAGCAGGCACCCGCGCCCACCACCGAGGCGAGCACACCGCCCAGCGATGAGCCGAGCACTGCCATGGTTCCCCATGCGCTGCCCCCGATCGCGTTCGCGGCGGACAGGTCTTCCGGGGCGACGATGTTCGGCAGCGCGGCGCTCGCCGACGGCGAGTAGAACGCCTTGGCCACCGCGATCGCCGCCACCGCCACCGGACCCAGCCACGCGGTGGACGGGTCACGTACCAGCAGCAGCAGCCCCGCCGCGACGAGCGCCGCGCCGTTGGCGGCGATCATGATGCGGCGGCGGTCATACCGGTCGGCGATCACCCCGCCGTACGGCAGCAGCAGCGCCTGGAATCCGGTGTCGGCGGCGAGTGCGACGCTGCCGAGCAGGCCGGAGCCGGTGATCCGGTTGAGAAGCACCAGAAGTGGAATCATGACGAACCAGTCGGCCCCGAAGACGACCAGTTCGGCCAGGAACAAGCGACGGAAATCGCGGTTGTGCCGCAGGATCGACAGAGCGTCCACGGTGTGACTAGGCGATATCGAGAGCGCGCGCGGCGACCAGCGCATCGGCTGGAATGGTGATCGGCGCCGGCGCGGTGGAGATGGCCCACTCCGGGTCCTTGAGCCCGTGGCCGGTGACCGTGCACACCACTGTCGAGCCGCGCGGCACCAGCCCGAGCTCGGCCGACTGCAACAGGCCCGCGACACTGGCGGCGCTGGCCAGCTCGACGAAGACGCCGACCGAGCGGGCCAGCAGGCGGTACGCCGACAGGATCTCGCGGTCGGTGACGGCGGCGATGATCCCGCCGGAAGCATCGCGCGCGTCCAGCGCCTTGGTCCACGACGCCGGGTTGCCGATCCTGATCGCGGTGGCGATGGTCGACGGCTCCGGCACCACCTCGCCGGAGACGATCGGGGCGGCGCCGGCGGCCTGGAAGCCGAACATCTTCGGGGTCCGGGTGGCGTTGCCGGCCGCGAGATCCTCCTGGTAGCCCATCCAGTAGGCGGCGATATTGCCGGCGTTGCCGACCGGCAGGCAATGGATGTCGGGAGCGTCGCCGAGGGCCTCGACGATCTCGAACGAGGCCGTCTTCTGGCCGTGCAGGCGATCCGGGTTGACGGAGTTGACCAGAGAGACCGGGTAGTCGAGGGCGAGCTTGGAGGCGAGCGCGAGGCAGTCGTCGAAGTTGCCGGTCACCTGAAGCAGGCGGGCGCCGTGGACCAGCGCCTGGGCCAGCTTCCCGAGCGCGATCTTGCTCTGTGGTACCAGGACCGCGCACACGATGCCGGCCCGGGCGGCGTAGGCGGCCGCCGACGCGGACGTGTTCCCGGTGGACGCGCAGATGATCGCCTTGGCGCCGTTTTCCACCGCCCGGGTGACCGCGACGGTCATGCCCCGGTCCTTGAACGAGCCGGTCGGGTTCGCGCCCTCCACCTTCAGGTAGACGTCGCATCCGGTACGCGCACTGATCTCCGGGGCCGGCAGCAGCGGCGTGTTGCCCTCGTAGAGGGTGATGGCGGGCGTGTCCGGCCCGACCGGGAGCCGGTCCCGGTACTTCTCGATCAGCCCTCGGTAGTGCCTGGCGGACCCGCCGGCGGGCCGGTGACCAAGGTCAGCTTCACCAGACATGATCTTGCTCCTTGCTGTTTCTGGTGCACTCGATGCTCATCTGCCGGTGGTCAATCGTCGCCCTCGACGCGGAGCACGCTGGTGACCGAGCGCACGATATCCAACGCGCGCAGTTCGCTCACGGTCGCCGCCAGCGCCGCGTCGGGTGCGGTGTGGGTGACGATGACCAGCATCGCCCCGGTGCCCCGGCCGGCTTGCCGGACGGTGGCGATGGACACGTCATGCCGGGCGAATACGTTTGCCACAGCGGCCAGCACACCGGCCTTGTCCGCGACGTCGAGGCTCACGTGGTACCGGGTGCTGACCTCGCCCATGGCGCGGATGGGCAGGGCCGCGTACGCCGACTCGCTGGCCGCGCTCACCCCGGACAGGCGGTTGCGGGCGACCGCGACCAGGTCGCCGAGTACCGCGCTGGCGGTCGGAGCGCCGCCGGCCCCGCGGCCGTAGAACATCAGCTGACCGGCGGCCTCGGCCTCAACGAACACCGCGTTGAACGCGTCCGAGACGCTGGCCAGCGGGTGCGAACGGGGGATCATCGCCGGGTGCACCCGGACCGACACACCGCCGTCGTCGGTGCGGTCGGCGATGCACAGCAGCTTGATCGTCGCTCCCATGCTGTGGGCACTGGCCACATCGGCCGCGGTGACCTCGGTGATCCCTTCGCGGTACACGTCGGCGGCGGTGACCCGGGTGTGGAACGCGAGCGAGGCCAGGATCGCGGCCTTGGCGGCGGCGTCGAACCCCTCGACATCGGCGGTCGGGTCGGCCTCGGCGTACCCGAGCGCGGTCGCCTGCTCCAGCGCCTCCTCGAAGCCCATGCCCGCGCTGTCCATGGCGGACAGGATGTAGTTGGTGGTGCCGTTGACGATCCCGGTCACCCGGATGATCCGGTCGCCGTGCAGCGACTCGCGCAACGGTCGCAGCAGCGGGATGGCCCCGGCCACCGCGGCCTCGTAATACAGGTCGGCGCCACCCTCGGCGGCGGCGTCGTGGATCGGGCCGCCGTCCTCGGCGAGCAGCGCCTTGTTCGCGGTGACCACGCTCTTGCCGGCCCGCAGCGCCTCGATCAGCCAGGTACGGGCCGGTTCGATGCCGCCGACCACCTCGACCACGATGTCCACGTCGTCCCGCTTGACCAGACCGAGCGCGTCAGCGGTGAACAGCGACGGGTCCAGCCCCAAATCGCCCCGGTCCCGGCCCGGGCGCCGGACCGCGATCCCGACGATCTCCAACGACGTACCGACCCGGGCGGTGAGGTCTTCGGCCTGCTCGTGCATCAGGCGCACGACCTCGGAGCCGACGGTGCCACATCCCAGCAGCGCGACCTTCACGCCGACCCCCTCATCCAACGTCCAGCGCCAGCAGATCGTCCTCGGTTTCCCGCCGTACGATCACCCGCGCCGACCCCTGATAGACCGCGATCACCGGCGGTCGCGGCACATGGTTGTAGTTGCTGGCCATGCTTCGCGCGTACGCCCCCGTGCCGGGCACCGCGAGAAGATCTCCGGGACGGATGTCCGCCGGCAGGAATTCATCCTTCACCAGGATGTCCCCGGACTCACAATGCTTTCCCACCACCCGGGCAAGAAGTGCGGGGGCGGACGATGACCGCGAGGCGACCGTGGCGCTGTAGGCCGCCCCGTACAGCGCGGAGCGGATGTTGTCGCTCATCCCGCCGTCCACGCTCACGTAGGTGCGGATGCCGGCCACCTCCTTGACGGTCCCGACCTGGTACAGCGAGAACATCGACGGCCCGATGATCGCCCGGCCGGGTTCCACCGACAGATGCGGCTCGGGCAATCCGGCCGCGGCGCACTCGCCGGCCACGATCGCCTTGATTCCGTCGGCCAGTTCGGCCGGCGACGCCGGGGTGTCCTGGGTGGTGTACGCGATGCCGAACCCGCCGCCGAGATTGAGTTCGGGCAGCGTCACCCCGTGCTCGGCGTGGACATCGGCCATCAGCCCGAGCACCCGCCGGGCGGCCAGCTCGAACCCGGCGGTGTCGAAGATCTGCGAACCGATGTGCGAGTGGAAGCCGCGCAACTCCAGGATGCCCTCGCCGAGGATCTTCGCCACCGCGTTGGCGGCCGCACCGCCGGCCAGCGAGAACCCGAACTTCTGATCCTCGTGCGCGGTGGCGATGTACTCATGGGTGTGCGCCTCGACCCCGACGGTCAGCCGAAGCAGGATCCGGGGCGTGACGCCGCACCGCCGCGCGATGATGGTCAGGCGATCGATCTCGTGGAACGAGTCGACGATGATCCGGCCGACCCCGGCGTCGACCGCACGCTCCAGTTCCGCGACCGACTTGTTGTTGCCGTGCAGGCCGATCCGCTCGGGTGGGATGCCGGCCGCCAGGGCGGTGGCCAGCTCGCCGCCCGAGCACACGTCGAGGCTCAGGCCCTCATCGGCGATGATCCGGACGATGGCCTTGGACAGGAACGCCTTACCGGCGTAGTAGACGTCGCATCCGTCGAACGCGTCCCGGAACGCCCGGGCGCGATCGCGCAGATCCGCCTCGTCGAGGAAGTATGCCGGAGTGCCGTACTCGTCGGCCAGCTCGTCGACCCGCAGGCCGCCGATGCGCAGCACGCCGTCACCGCCCCGCGCGACGTTCGCCGACCAGAACACCGGGACCAGCGCGCTCACGTCGTCTGGCTGCTTCAACCACGGTGGTACGGACACTGGGACCCCCTCCCTTACGTCGCCTCGACGCAGGCCAACACAAGATCGTTGTGCCCGCGCCGCAGCGGTACGCGGCCTACCCGCGCCCGCGGCCTACATGCGCTCCGGTGCCGATACGCCGAGCATCCGCAGGCCGTTGGCCAGCACGACCCGGGCCGCTTCGACCAGCCACAGCCGGGCCCGGGTCAGATCGGTCACCGGCTCGTCGCCCTGCGGCAGTACCCGGCAGGCGTCGTAGAACTTGTGGTAGCTGCTCGCGAGATTCTCCAGGTAGCGCGCCACCCGGTGGGGTTCGCGCAACTCGGCCGCGGTGGCGACGACGTCGGGGTATTCCGCCAGCGCCTTGAGCAGGTCGTTCTCTTTCTCGTGGGACAGCAGCGACGGGTCGAAGCCGTCACCGCGGACAGCTCCGAGATCGGCCGCGTTGCGTAGCAGGCTGGCGATCCGGGCGTGCGCGTACTGCACGTAGAAGACCGGGTTGTCGTTACTGCGCCGGGTCCACAGATCGAGGTCGAGGTCGATCGGCGAGTCCACCGAGTAACGGGCCAGCGCGTACCTGGCCGCGTCCACTCCGATGGCGTCCACCATGTCTTCCAGTGTGACGACCGTTCCGGCGCGCTTGGACATGCGTACCGGCTCGCCCTCACGGACCAGGTTGACCATCTGGCCGATGAGGATCTCCAGGTTGTGGTCCGGGTCGTCGCCGAAGCACGCGGCCATCGCCTTCATCCGGCCGATATAGCCGTGATGGTCGGCGCCCAGCATGATCACCACCCGGTCGAAGCCGCGATCCCGCTTGTCCAGGTAGTAGGCGCAGTCCGCGGCGAAGTAGGTCCAGTCGCCGTCGGACTTGCGCAGCACCCGGTCCTTGTCGTCGCCGAAGTCAGTGGTACGCAGCCAGGTCGCGCCGGCGGCCTCGTACACGTGCCCCTGCGCGGTCAGCCGGTCCAGCGCCTGCTGCAACTCGCCCCGGGTATGCAGGTCCTTCTCGTTGAAATAGGTGTCGAAGCGGACACCGAAACCGGCCAGCGCCGCCTTGATCTCATCGAACATGAGGGCAACACCCTCGACCCGGAAGGTCTCCTGCGGGTCCGGATCGGACAGCACGTTCGGCACCTTGGCGACGACGGCGGACGCGATGTCGGCGATATAAGCGCCGCCGTAGCCATCTTCGGGAGCGTCCTCACCGCGGGCCGCGGCCAGCAGGGACCGGGCAAACCGGTCAATCTGCGATCCGGCGTCGTTGAAGTAGTATTCGGTGCCGACTTCGGCCCCGGCCGCCCGCAGCAGCCGGGACAGCGCGTCGCCGACAGCGGCCCAGCGAACCCCGCCGATATGCACCGGCCCGGTCGGGTTGGCCGAGACGAACTCCAGGTTGATCTTCTGCCCGGCCAGCGCGCTCGATGTTCCATACCCCTCGCCGGCGGCGACCACCGACCGGGCCATCTCACCGGACGCCGCCGCGTCCAGCCGGATGTTCAGGAAGCCGGGCCCGGCGATCTCCACCGACGCGATGCCGGGGACCTCGCTCAACTGGGCCGCGAGCGCCTGAGCAAGATCCCGGGGCGCCAGGCCAACCTTCTTGGCGACCGCCAGAGCGAGCGTCGAGGCGTAGTCACCGTGCTCGGGATTGCGCGGGCGCTCCACCGTGACGGTCCCTGGGAGGACAGAGGCGTCTAGGCCGCGTGCGGTCAACACGTCGCGGGCGGCGTCGAGAACGGCAATTCCAAGCTTGGCGGGAGTCACCGGACAATGTTAGCGGGGGTAGACTGCGGTGCCTGGTGGCGACCCGGCTGGCCGCCGCCTATAAGTCTGTCCGGAAAACCAACCTTTTGACCTTCGAGGCCTCATGAGCATGAGCACCCCGCAGGGCGGCAACGGCCGCTCGTCCGGCACCGTACGCGTCTCGGGCAAATCCAGCTCGGTCAGCGCCCGGAAGGCGCCAGGCGCCCGTCCGTCCTCGGCCTCCGGCGGCGGGCCGCGCAAGCCCGACGGCCCCATGAAGGTCGCAAAGCAGCGCGACTGGTCCTGGATCGGCCTGACCAGTCTGGCCGCCGTCATCGCCCTCAGCATCATCGGCTACGCCATCTACCAGAACTGGGAGAGGGGCCGCAGCTGGAAGTCCAAGGCGGACAGCATCCACGGCATCGTGGATTACCGGGACACGAATCCCGACCTGACGAGCGACGTGACCCACGACTGGGGACCGCTCAAGTACACGATCACGCCTCCGGTCGCCGGCAGCTCCAACTACAACTGGCAGCGCTGCGCCGGGGACGTCTACACCAGCCAGATCGCCAACGAGCACGCGGTCAACAGCCTCCAGCACGGCGCGATCTGGATCACGTACAACCCGGACACCCTGCCCAAAGACCAGGTCGCTCTCCTGGCCCAGAAGGTCCGGGGCATCGGCGACTACATCCTGATGAGCCCGTACCCGGGCCTGAAGTCGCCGATCTCGCTTCAGGCGTGGGGCTTCGGGCTGCAGGTCAAGAGCGCTACCGACGGACGCATCGACCAGTTCATCAAGGACCTGCGGATCAACGCCTCGATGGACCCCGGCGTCGACTGCTCGTCCGGCGACTACATCACCGCGACCGGTACCACGCCGCACGACGTCGGCCGGCCAGCTGACACCTCCTCGCCCAGCGCCGCACCGAGCGCCGCGCCCAGCGGCTGAGCCGGGTCTCCGGACCAGCGGGCCGACCGGCCATCCGGCCGCTGCCGAGGGCCTCTCCCCCGGCGGCGGCCGTGGCGCTACGGTTTCACCCGTGGCAGTAGTCGCGCTCGGCGTACCCATCGACTGCATCGGCGCCCCCGGCCCGGCCGCGGCGGCGTTCGGTTGCGAACAGGCACCCGCCGCGCTGCGGCGGTCCCTGGATCTCACCGGGGCCCTCACCGACGGCGGCGACCTACCGGTCCGCCTCGCCGGCACGGCCCGGCATCCGCACAACGGCATCAAGGCTTGGCCGGCGGTAGCCGACACCACATCGGCGGTACGGTCGGCCGTCGCGTCGATGATCACCGCGGGTGACCTGCCGGTGCTGCTCGGCGGCTGCTGCACCCTGCTGCCCGGAGCGCTCGCCGGCGCCCGCGACGTGGTCGGAGCGCTCGGACTGGCGTACCTCGACGGCCACCTTGACATGTACGACGGGCGTACCTCCACCACCGGCGAACCCGCCGACATGCCGATCGCGGTGATCAGCGGTGCCGGGCCGATCGACTGGGTGACGCACGTCGACGGGCCGGTCGTCGCGCCATCTCGCATCGCGTTGATCGGTCCCCGCGATCGTGCCGAGGCGGAGGCCCTGGAGTCGATCCGGCCCGAAGACATGGGAATCGCCGCCGAGGCGACGCCGGAGTTGATCCGGTCGATGGGCGCCGACGTGGTCGCTGCGGCGGCCATCGCCACCGCCGGATCTCCGTTCTGGGTGCACCTCGATGTCGACGTGCTGGATCAGGACGAATTCCCGGCCACCGACTATCCGATGCCGGGCGGGCTGACCTTCAGCGAACTGGAGGCGCTGCTGGAGCCGCTGGTGGCCGAATCCGGCTTGATCGGGTTCTCGGTCGCCTGCTACAACCCGGAGAAGGATCCAGCCGGTACGTCCGGAGCGGCATTGGCCGGCCTGATCAACTCGTTGTTCGGCAAGTAGGCGCTGAGACGGTGATCACGGTTGACCGTTCGGGCGGGGCGCCGGACGAGAGCGAGCGGGTGATTCTGCTACAGTTTCGAGGTTGCCCACGCGGGCAATGGCGCAACATCGCGCCCCTGTAGCTCAGGGGATAGAGCACCGCCCTCCGGAGGCGGGAGCGCAGGTTCGAATCCTGCCAGGGGCACCCATCCCGACCAGCAAGAACAAGCCCGCAAGCTGCATGTATGCGTTCGCGGGCTTGTTTCATGTGTCCGGCTGTGTCCGGCTCTCTACGACACTCAGCGGTCATCCTTGCCAAATACGCGCCAAAGTTTCAGCGCAGGCGCGGCTGAAGCGCTGCTCATCGCCCCTGCTCAGACGTCGCGAATTTGGCATCGCAATTCTCAAAGCGACCACCAGCAGTACAAGCGCAGTCCGGCCGAGCGGGCACGGCCGGCCAAGCCCGAGAGCAGGATCAGCACGTCCAGCGCGGTCTCGGAGGTCAGCGCCTGCTGCCTCCCTTCGTCGGTCTGCGACCACGATTGGGCGGCTTCAGCCAGCGCGGACTGTAGCGCCATTGCCAGCGCTTCCTGGAGGGTGTCGGAGACGCTGACGACAAAAGCGGCCTCATCCTCGGGCGACGTGAGCAACTGACCCGAGCGCGGGCGCGTCGATGCTTCGTCGTACGTGCATCCAGTCAAGATCGCTTCGAGTTGGGCCAACATGACGACCGGATCGATGCCCTTCAAGGGCACCACGTCGAATTTGGCGGGGTTCGGCCCTCCAGGCTGATCAAGCACATGGACAGCGGTCTCGTCATCTGCGGCAGAGAAGTAGTCGCACATCACCACGCTGAGATCCTCACATCCGACGAGGGACGCTGCCCGTGACCTCGTCGGCGAGACCGCCCGGCACGACGGCCGGACCTGGCCTTCGGGACGCCTCCACAATGGCCGGTCATAGGTCGAGTACCAGATCGGTGCGGGCACGCGAGCAGCAGATGAGCGCCTCGCCGGCGGACGGCGGTTCGAGGGGTTGCGGCTCGTAGCTGACGTCGCCGGACATGACGGTGGTGACGCAGGTGTGGCAGACGCCGGTGCGGCATGACCACCTGGTGGGTATGTCGCATGCTTCGGCGAATTCGAGCAGCGAGCGGTACGTGTCTGACCAGGAAACGACCAGACCGCTGCGGGCGAAGTTGATGGTGGGCCCGGTTCCTTGCTCGCCGGCCGGCGGGTGCGGGCGCTGGTGGGCGATCTCGGTGAGGCCGGGGTTGATCGGTGCGAGGGCACCGAACATCTCGGTACGTATGCGGCTTGCGTCGATGCCGAGGGCGACGAGCGCTTCGGTGATGTCGGTCATGAACTGGGCCGGACCGCACAGGTAGACGCTTGCGTCGACCGGCAGGCGCAGCTTGCTCAGCGCCTCGGGGGTGATGCGTCCCGGAGTCACTCGCGAGTCGGCCGGTGTCGGGCCCGTGGTGTAGAAGATGTGCTCGTGCGTGTGCGCCAGCTGCGCAAGCAGCTCGTCTGATTCGGCGGCGAACGGGCGCTGCACGGCCGTGTGGCTGGCGTGGATCCACCAGATGTCTCGGCTGCTGCGTTCGTCGACGAGCTGGTGGAGCATGGCCAGCACCGGCGTGACACCGATACCCGCGGAGATGAGCACGACCGGCTCGTCGCCGGCGCCGAGGACGAATTCGCCGCGAGGCGCGGCGACATCGAGCACGGCCCCGGTGGCCAAGCGGGTGTGGAGGTAGCCGCTGACGAGACCGTGCGATTCACGCTTGACACTGATCCGGTACGTATCCGAGCGCGGATCCGACGACAGCGAGTAACTGCGGGCCGGCGCGGGGTCGCCGGCGCCCGGAACACGCACGGTCAGGTACTGGCCGGCGGTCGGGGTCGGTAGCGCCTGCCCGTCGGCGGCGGCTAGCTGAACCGATGTTACGGAGCTCGTTTCCGAAACGAGGTTGACCACTCGCAGCGGCCGGAACCCGGCCCAGCCAGGTTCCTGTCCGATCTGCGGTGCCCCGGCGGGGGTACCCCGATCGGCGGCATCGACGAGCTCGCGGAAGGACTGCTGCCAGCCGGGGCTCAGCGCCGGGATGTCCAGCGCCGCCCGAAGTCGGTCGGGGTCGCGGTTGGGCAGATAGAGCAGCGCGTCGATATCGGCGACGCGCAGCGCGTGCGGGCCGACGCGGGTACGGATGATCTCGTCGCCGGCCTGGACTCGTCCCTCGGTGATGACCCGCAGGTAGAACCCGGGCCGGTGGTGAGCGACGAGCAGCGCAGGCAACCGCGGTTCACCTAGCCTCATGCCCACGCGGAAGCAGGTGACCCGTGGTTGGGTGACCTCGAATTCGGCCTCACCGATGCGGTACCGGTCGCCTATGCAGACCTCGTCGTCGGGCAGACCGTCGACGGTGAAGTTCTCACCGAACTGCCCGTACGTGAAGTCGTCGCGGCCGAAATAGCTCTGCCAGTGGGCGTACGAATCGATCTGGTAAACCAGCACCGCCCGCTGCTCGCCGCCGTGCCCGTTCAGATCGCCCTGCCCGTCGCCGTCGATGTTGAGCCGACGGACCATCTGCGCACCGGGCACCGGCGACTTCCAAATGCCTGTGTGTACGGTCCGGCCCTGCCAGGGCACATCCTTGGGCATGCCGACATTGACCGACAGTAGTGAAGCCATCAGCGGATTCCTTTCGTAGCCAGCGGCCTGACGATTCGGCGGGTTTGGCATGGATCACCGGTTCGCCGCTGTGGGCGCGCCGCTTCGACTCGGCGACCACCCGGTCGCCGTCGCGGACCACCAGGTGCCGTGAGGTCTGCCGGATATCGATGCGGTGATACTGGTCAGCAGCGTGCCCGACGATGCGCTCGTCTTCCTCGTAGAAGGCGTCCATCGCTCGCCACGCGAACGCGATTCGGTCACGCAGCTCCCCGGCGCAGTCAGGCAGGTCTATGAACTGCCACGCGGCGCGTTCGGAGCTGCGGCCTCCGGCGGAGACGGTGAACCACGCCGTCGAGCCAAGGTCGCCATGCTGGGTCACCCGGTTGGTCGACTGCAGCGCATCCGGACGGATCGCCGCGACCGGGAAGTAGGCCACCGGGTAGTGGCCCGGTTCGTGCAACAACACGACATCCTCGCTGTCGGCGATCCACTCGCCTGCCAGCTGTACCCGCATCCGCCGCCGCAGCGGCTCGGCATACAGCAGCCGGCTCGGAAGCGGCTGTGGAACGAGGAAGCGACCGACTGCTCCGCGCGCGAGCGGACCTTGCTGCCATGACAAGCCCATTTCGATTCCCTTCGAGACGATCCGGGTGCGAGCGCCTCGCCCAGGCCAGCACCGCTAAAGACCATCCTAATGCTAATTGAGAAGACTTTATGCGTTAGTCACGTTGGCGGTACGTCACGTTAGCCAGGCCATGCAAGCCTAGCCGGGGTCACGCCCGCAACCTCGCCGTTTGCCAACCTCGACGCCAAAACCGCAGCCAGCACCCCATGCAAGATCAGCGATGCGCATGGTGGCCAACGGGTTGACTAATGGATATCATCAATCAGTGAGCATTCAGCCGAGCTTGGACGAACTCCAACGTGACGGCTTTCCGATGGGCGGAGAGCCGCTCGTGGCCGTAGATCTCGTCGACACGCTGATGCTGATGACCGACCCCCCGACCGACCTGATCAACTCCCCCGAACGCGCCGCGGAGTGGTGGAGCCTTCAGGCCCGACGCCTGCCTGACGGACGCGGCGCCCGATCCGGCCGCGGTACGACGACTCCGCACCGCTATCCGCGACCTCTTCGACGCGCACCTTGAACACCGGCCGCCGCGCCCCACATCGATCGAGGACGTCAACGCAATCGCCGCCGCCGTCCCCACCAGCACGCGCCTCGTCTCCGACAGCGACGGAGGCCACCACGCCGAAATGCGATGGCACACCGAACACGGCGGCAACGCCGGCCTCGCCGCGATAGCCCGCGAAACCATCGACCTGCTCGCGGACCCGCAACGGCTACAGCGCCTACGACGCTGCGCCAACCCCGCATGCTCGATGCTCTTCATCGCCGAGACCAAACGACGACAATGGTGCACCGGCAACATTTGTGGCAACCGCACCCGCGTCGCCCGCCACTACGAGCGCACCCGCTCCACCAAGTCGGGCACGTAGAAAACGACCCGGCCGGACGCGGTACTCGGCCCGATCCGACGTCAGCCGGACATCATCGAACCCGGCATCCCCTCTGTGCTCACCCGGGTGCTCGTGGTCGACGTGGCCTGAACGGTGACCCCTTCGGGCGCGGGTCGCCGCAGGCGGCTCGGCGTTCAGCAGCGGCGAGCTCGTCGCTGCTGTCCGAGTCGTCCCTGATTACCGACTCATCGGCCTGCCTGTCACGTTTCGCCTGGCGCGGCGCTGAGCTAACGTTTTCTCAACACTCAATCCATTAGGTCAGGAAGCGGCTACCTCAACATCCGTGCTAAAACTTGCGAGGCTCCGTGGAGTGCATGTGGGACTAATCATTAATCATATTCACTTAGCATTAGGAGATGCTGGCGATGTGCCGCGTGCGGGCATACGCCCGCCACTTACCCGGCAATCGGGCGCTCGCCGCGACCAGCGCAGGTGCGCCTCACCTTCGCCGGGCGCCACACCAGACGGGAAGAAATGACCATGGATACTCGCTCCGCAGGCCTTGGCTTCCACGCCGGCGAGCTGTGCGTGCAACGCCGCGCCGGAGTCACCGATGACGCACGCCGCCTTCAAGGAATGCTCGCCAGGGCCGACCTTGACGGTGGCCCGGCGATGTTCCTGAGGCAGCGCCAATTCGCCGTACTCACCAGCCGGGACCGCGACGGTCGTCTTTGGGCCTCTCCGCTGCTCGGATCGGCCGGGTTCCTCGACGCGCATGGCACCACCCTGTTCGTCGGCGCCAACCCCGCTCAAAACGACCCGCTGCACCAGTTGCCCGCAGGACAACCAGTCGGCATTCTCGCGATCGAGTTCGCGACACGACGACGCTTCCGTGTCAACGGCACCATCACCTCGACCGGACCGGCCAGCCTACAGATCACAGCCGACCGCCAAATCCGACACGTTCTTCCTCGGCACTGTCCACCCAACGCGGGGCGCCGACACTTCACACCGCGGCGGGCCGCCCGGGTTCGTCCGCACCGACGGCCCCGACCTGTGGCGGCCCGACTATGCCGGCAACAACATGTTCAACAGCATGGGCAATATCGCTGCCAACCCCGAAACCGCACTGCTCTTCGTCGACTTCGCCACCGGCGCGACCCTGCAACTGTCCGGCCTGGCGACGCTCGAATGGACAACGCCTGGCGCGCCCGGGGACGACGGCAACACTGGCCGGCGCGTCCGCTTCCACCCCACGCACACGGCCAACGCCGGCCGCCTGCCCATCCGTGGCAACGACGTCACGCCGTCACCCGACAACCCGGAACTGGCCGCCTAACGCCGCGCCCTGAGGTCATGGCAGTTGAAACACGTTCAGCTGGCTGATCTGCGGCTCCGTCGAACCGCCGGACGCCTGCGCCGGGTAGCTCGCCACGATCATCATTCGTTCCCGGGGCAGATGTTCCCATCCGGCATCGCCGACGAGCACACGCGCACCGCGCACGGCAGCACGGTGCAGGAACGGCCACATCCGCTTTGCGATGGAGTCGGTATAGAACACGTCACCGGCGAGCACCACGTCTATGTCGCCGCTGTCCCCATCGAGCAGGTCACCCAGGCGCACCGACACCGCCACGTCGTTGGCCCTCGCATTGAGCGTGATCGCGGCCAAGGCATACGGATCGACATCATTGGCCATCACGGTCGCGGCGCCGGCCAGCGCAGCAGCGATGGCCACCAATCCAGATCCCGACCCCACATCCAGGATCCGCCTCCCGGCGACCGTCATCGGATGATCCAGGACGTAACGCGCCAACGCCTGACCGCCCGGCCAGGCGGTGGCCCAGAACGGAGCCGGCAAGGCCACGCCCGCATCGGCCTCCATCCGTGCCCACCACACGATCGCGTCCTGCGCCAGACAAAGTCGGACCTCGGGAACCAACGGCGCCCGCACGAGACAGAGCCGATCGAGTCCGGACACGCCCGGTGCGGCCAGTTCGCCCTCAAGGTAGGCAATTGCGCCGACGTGACCCGTCACAGGATCAAGCATGACCGACGGACGACCGCCCATACTGCCAATCCGACCAGCCCGGGCGTCGACAATCGCCACGCCATGCCGGTCGGGGAGATTACTGTGCTTGGAGGGCGGCCGATCACCGCTCCGTCCGCAGGCAAGGAGTCATCGCATGGCAACCGGCACCGTGAAGTGGTTCAACTCGGAAAAGGGATTCGGCTTCCTCACTCAGGACGGCGGCGGCCCGGACGTCTTCGTCCACTACTCCGCCATTGTCGGCGGCGGCTACCGCGAGCTTGCCGAGGGCCAGAAGGTCGAGTTCGACATCACGCAGGGTCAGAAAGGCCCTCAGGCCGAAAACGTCCGACCCGTCTGACGAACGGCGCGTTCGAAGGCCCAATAGTCCCGGCGTACGCGGATTCCTATTGTGTGAGGCCGCCGATCCCCTCGCGCAGGTCATCCGCGTTCATGACGGGCGACCAGTCGATTTTGGCTTTCAGCAGGCTGAAAAATGGTTCGGCGATCGCTGTCATCTGCGCCGGTGCGCGCAGGTCGAAGACGATGTACGCGGTGCGGTCTCCGTCATGAGTGGTGAAGTACGCCGCTTCTGAGTGCAATTGACTGAGTGTCGAATCCATCAACTCGGGAAGACTGCTGTCCCTGATAGCGACGCTGGATGCCTCGGCGTCCATCTGGATAGTCATGAGCATGCGCATAGCAAATCTCCGTTCCGGCGACCCCTCAGACTGTGCCGTGGACGAGCCGCATCGGTGATGCTCACAGTTTCTCGCGCCCAGTGCGCGGGGGAGGCAGATTGCCCTGAAGGGCACGTACCGGGCTCGCCGCACGGGTCGCCGGGCCTCCTGCGGCCGATCCGCGATCTTGCCCCACGGATCTTGCTTAGAGAGGCTGCTCGCGGCGACCAACGGCCGGCGCCCACGACCCGGCTGTACATGATCGGGCTGTTGATGACCCGTCTGGTCACGATCCGTACCGCAGTCCCAGATCACTGCCCGCACGCCGGCGGACCCGGGCGAGCGCCCGCTGGCCGACCCGGGCGAGCGCCCTGCCGGCGCCGACCGATACCGGACGACAAGCCACCCCGCACATTCCCGCACTCAGGTACGGACGATCCTGCCTAAGCGTCCGATCGACCGCTTTCCGCGGCGCAGTACGATCCCCGAAACGCAACGCATCACAGCCGCGCGGTTGGCGTGGCGGCTCGTTCGATCCCATCCCACAACGGGGGAAGCGATGGCTGAAGAGCTGGGGAGCAAGCGGGTCCCGACGTTCTGCGCGCTGTGCGTAGCGCGGTGTGGCGCGCAGGCGACGATCACGGACGGCGCGTTCGTGGCGCTGGAACCCGATCCCTCGCACCCGACCGGTCAGGCGCTGTGTGTCAAAGGTAAGGCCGGGCCGGCGATGGTGAATCATGCCGAGCGGCTGCTGTATCCGCTGCGCCGCACCCAGCCCAAGGGCGCCGCCGACCCGGGATGGCAGCGAATCACCTGGGACGAGGCGCTCGACACGATTTCCGCGCGCCTTCGCGCTCTGGCCGGCGAGCACGGGCCCGAGTCGGTCGTGTTTTCCAACGCGTCGCCGTCGACATCCGCGATCTCGGACGTGGTGGATTGGGTGGCCCGGCTGCGGCGTGCCTTCGGCAGCCCCAACCATTGCACGTACATGGAGCTGTGTGCGTGGGGGCGCCAGCTCGCGCCGCTGTTCACCTTCGGCGCGGCCGTGCCCGGCGAATACCTGCCCGACCTGGAGCACGCCGGCTGCATCCTGTACTGGGGCTACAACCCATCCGTGGCGCGATTGACGCACGCGACCAGCACGGTGGCCGCGCTCGCGCGCGGTGCCCGTCTCGTCGTCATCGACCCGCGCCGGGTTGGGCTCGCGGCGAAGGCGGACCACTGGCTGCCGGTGCGGCCCGGCACGGACGCCGCGCTGGCGCTGTCGCTCACACACGTGATGATCGAGCACGGCTGGTTCGACGCGGACTTCGTCCGCCGCTGGACCAACGCGCCGTTGCTCCTACGCCGGGACACCGGCCGCCCGCTGCGCGCACACGAGGTCTGGCCGGACGGCGATCCGGCACACTACGTCGTCTGGGACGAGGTCGCCGGGGAGCCGATCGCCTATGACCCGGCCACGGGTCGGCACCAGGTGGAGGAGGATCGGCTCGCGCTGAGCGGCGAGCAGAAGGTGGCGACGCCGACCGGGGTCGTGGCCTGCCGGCCCGTGTTCGACCTCGTCGCCGAGGGGTGCCGACAGATGACGCCGGCGGTCGCGGAGCAGATCACTGGGGTACCCGCGGCCGAGATCGAGCGGACGGCGCGCACGCTGTGGGAGGCGCGGCCGGTCGCGTTCTATACCTGGAGCGGGCTGGAACAGCACTCCGGTACGACACAGATCATCCGTGCGATCGGCCAGCTGTACGCACTGACCGGCAGCCTCGACACGCGCGGTGGCAACGTGCTGTTCCCGAGCGTGGCGACCAACCGGGTCGACGGCCTGGAGCTGCTGGCACCCAGTCAGCGCGCCAAGGCCATCGGCCTGGACCAGCGGCCGCTGAGCGGAGCGCGCTTCGAGCAGGTCACCGGCGAGGACTTGTTCACCGCGGCGCTCGACGGCGATCCGTACCGGGCGCGCGGCCTGGTGAACTTCGGCGCCAACCTGGTGATGGCCCACGGCGACAGCGCGCGGGGGCGCGACGCCCTCACAGCGCTCGACTTCTTCGTCCACGCCGACATGTTCATGAACCCGACCGCGGAACTCGCCGACATCGTGCTGCCGGTAGCAAGCGCGTTCGAAACCGAAGGCTTGCGAATCGGGTTCGAGATCAGTGAGGCGGCACGGTCGCTGGTGCAGCTGCGGCCGCCACTGGTGGCGCCGCGCGGCGAGTCGCGCTCGGATCTGCAGATCATCTTCGCGCTCGCGACCCACCTCGGTCTGGGCGAGCACTTCTGGCACGGGGACATCGACGCCGCATGGCGGCACCAGCTCGCCCCGAGCGGCGTGACGCTGGAGCAGTTGCGCGCGGAGCGGGCCGGCGTCCGGGTGCCGCTGTCCACGCGTTATCGCAAGTACGCCGAGCCGGACGGGGACGGACCGCGCGGATTCCGTACGCCGTCGCGCAAGGTGGAGTTCTATTCGGAGGTTCTGGCCGACCACGGCTATCCACCGCTGCCCGAGTTCGAAGAGCCGCCGATGAGCCCGAGGTCGCGGCCAGACCTGGCGGGGCGTTACCCGCTGATCCTCACCTGCGCCAAGTCGCTGCGGTTCCTTGAGAGCCAGCTCCGCAATGTGGCGAGCCTGCGCCGGGCCGTACCGGACCCGCAGGTCGAGCTGCATCCCGATACCGCACTGGCGCGAGGCATCGCCGCTGGGGACTGGGTTCGCATCGACACGCCGTACGGCAGCGTCCGTGCCCGCGCTCGTCTCAGTCGCGGCCTCGACCCCGGTGTCGTGTGTGGCCAGCATGGATGGTGGCAGGCCTGCGCCGAACTCGACATGCCCGGCTACCCGCCGTACGGACCGGGCAGTGCCAACCTCAACCTGGTTCTGCGCCAGCGGCCCAGCGACCCGATCGGCGGCAGCTCGCCGCTGCGCTCGTCGGTGTGCGAGATCGCGCCGCTGGCCCCCGACGAGCCCACGCCGGCCTGACCAGCGGCGCCGCTGACGCCTGGCGCCCAACCGAGACAACAGTGCGGCTCAGTTGGTCTCCTCCGCTGGACGGATCACGCGCACCTCGGCGTGAGCCACCGTCTGGCAGTCGCTTGCGAAGGTAAACGTGGCGTCAACACTCGCACCCGCCATCACCTGGGGAATCCAGTACCGAGCGTCGTCCCACATCGCCGAGAACGGCAGTGACGGGGTGCTGTGCCACTCAGGCGTGATCTCATCGCTGTCTGCGACTTCGCCGCACCACTCATCTGCCGTGAAGATATCTACGACCTGGTTCCACGCTTCGCGTGCCGGGAACCAGAACCGCACTTGTCCGGCCAGACGAATGTTGTCGGGCTTGATAGCCACCGCAGCCTCTTCCCAGACCTCCCGAATGGCGGCGGACCGTGAATCCTCGCCTGGATCGACGTGGCCGCCCAGACCCACGATCTTGCCGCGCCCGAATCCGGCCTTCTTGCGTCCCAGAAGGACCTCGCGAACTCCATGCGAACCGATCCGAATGAGAAAGCACAGGCACATGGCGGTGGGGGTTCTCCCGGTACGATGCCGAATCGAACGCGACTTGGTTGCCCCTAAGCCATCTTGCTGAATCGGTCGGGGCTCGATCGCCGACGCGGTTGATCCGCCACGCCCGTCCGCCGCGACGTGCCAGGCCTTCTTGCCATCGCGAATACTGACCGCCTCCACCAGCTCAGTTCCGACGTAGTGAAGGCCGACCCCGTCCTCGGTCGCATAACCGGGATCCAGCGTGCCGGTGGCGACCATTCGCCGATAGGTCTCTCGGCGCGGCTGATCTGGAAGGTCGTCGTGCACGCCGTTGCTGTACGGAAGCAGCCCGATCCCGTCGGTGAATGGATCCAAGCCGTCCGAGCGTGAATCCGTGGGACCACCTCGATGCCAGCAGATGCTGCCCGCGCTGCCGCCGGTCAGAACCACGCCGGACTCCCAGCATTCCCGAAGGATGTTCGGCAGGCCGTGGGCCCGCCAGACGGCCATCAGATTCAGTACGCTGCCACCCTCGACGAAGATCACATCTTGGGCCATCAGGTGGCTGGACAGATCCGCGAAGCTAGGCTGCGGGAACAGCGTCAGCACCGAGAACTCGACCTCCGGCTGCACCATGAACACGCTGTTGTAGTGGTCGACATGACGCTCCGAATCGCCAACCGCCGTGGGCACGTAGCACAGCCGGAGCCGACCAGACGGCGATGCGAGACCAAGTGCGTGCCTGAGCAGCGCGTACGTCGTTGGTTTGCCAGGCTCGTAGTCAGGGCCGGAAAACGCGAAGATCTGTGCAGGTCGAGGCATCAGACCAAAGTAGACGACACGCGGCACCGATGGGTGCCGCTCACACGAGGGCGGTGGCACGCTGGAATGCGTACCTTCCCTTGCCCAGCGACGGCGACGCGACCGCAAGCCGACTCCACGCCTGGCGAAAATTCATGCCCTCGATCAGGCACCCGATCGCGGGCCTCGATGCGTATATTCGGCAGACCTTACGGAGCCGGGGGATCATGTGGATGCAAAGGACGGATTCGCGGAGTTCGTCGCGTCCCGGACGATGCGCCTCGTCCGTACCGCGCGACTGCTGACCGGCGACTGGGCGGCCGCCGAGGATCTGGTCCAGGAAGCACTGGCCAAGGCGTGGTTTGCGTGGGGACGGCTCAACGGTGATCCGGAGCCGTACGTCCGCCGTACCGTGATCACGACTTACATTTCGCAATCTCGCCGCCGTTGGCGCCACGAGATACCAAGTGACGACCTTCCGGAAGCACCAAGGACAGATCCCTACCACGACTCCGACCAGCGCCTGGCGCTATGGCACGCCCTACGGCAGCTACCACCTCGGCAGCGGGCTGTGATCGTGTTGCGCTACTACGAAGACCTGACCGATTCCCAAATCGCCGAGGTGCTCCAATGCACCGTCGGAACCGTGAAGAGCCAGGCCGCGAAGGCGCTCGCCAAGCTGCGAGTACACGACGGCGTGCAGGACATCGCAGGAGGAGGCCAGGCTGATGACGCACTCGCGTGATGACCTCGTCGCTCTGCTGCACGACTACGCGGACGTCGATCCGAACCGCCCGCTCGACGTGAGCGAGGGCGTTGCCCGCCGCATCGCGCGCCGACGCCGGCGCCGCGTCGCGTACGCGGCGTCCGCAGCGGCCGCCGTAATCGCCGTCGTCCTCGGGCTTGTCCAGCTTGTCCCGCGGCCAACCCCACCCAGCCCCGCCGGTCTTGCCCTTCCCGCACCGGTATTCACCGACAACGGCGTCACCTATACGCGAGTAGCGGTCGTCTACCTTGATACGGCCAAGCATCGCTCCGTCGCTGTCTCCATACCCGGTGGCGATAGCCCCGTGGCCGTTTTCGCGTCGTGCAAACTCGCCGACCCGCACAGCAAACGAGCCTCTGCCGTCGCCCTGACCACCGTCGCCGGATATGCATCGGGCGGAGGTGAGTTCTCCTGCAATGACGGTCGTCAGCACGTAACCCAGGTCGGCAGGGCCGCCCTGCCTGCCGGCGGCACCCGGGTACGGTTCGCCGTCGTCGACTCGTACGCAGACGCGCCAGCCGATGCCGCCGCCAGCTGGGCATTCGCGGTATACGCCACCACTATGCCGGCCTCGGTCGGCAGCCAAGCCAAGCCGCCCGCGAAGATCACCATCCCCGACGCGCCATCCGCCGGTCTGGTGGGCGGGACCTACTCGCTGGTCCACACGTACTCAGGATTCTGGCCCGCCCAACGATCCGTACAGGTGACCATTCCCAGCGGCGCCGCCAGCGTCGTCGTCTTCCAGTGCCCGGCGCCGCTGGCCGGCCGATCCATCCAGCTGCCCGGTACTACAGACGGCACCTACATCAACGCCGGGTCACTCACATGCCTCGCTCCGGGTCAGCCGCCAACGGTCACCGCAGACGTGAAGGGCTCCCTCCAGACCAGCACAGTCGCCCAACTCGGCGAGCAACGCCCGCCCCCGGTCAGCACGCCCGCGCCGACCACGTTCACCCTGACGCTCGACCCGTCCGATCAGACCCATCCCGGCCTATGGACGATCGCCGTTTACCAGCGCTAGCCGCCGCCGAGCGGTCATGCCCCGGGCATGACCGCTCGGCGGCGGCCACATCAGCTCTGCGGAGGCGGGTTTCCCTTAGGCATAAAGACCAGGCAGAACGGGTGATCGGCCGGGTCCAGGTAGACCCGCCAGTCGGCGTCCTCCTCCACCACCGGCATCGGCCGGGCACCGAGGGCCAGCACCTGCTCGTGTGCCACGTCGATGTCGTCGACCAGGATGTCGAGGTGCATCTGCTGAGGATGCTCGGGATCTGGCCAGCGCGGGGCGTGATAGTCGGTGACGTGCTGGAAAGTGACGTTGGGGATCGGACCCTCGCCGGCGATCCAGGCGTCATCGGTCTCGACGGTGTTCGGCTTCATCCCGAGCAGCGGCGCATAGAACCCGGCAAGGTCCTTCGCCTTCGCCGAGTCCAGGCACACGCCGAACAAGGTAATCGGATCCTCGTGCCCGTTCTGGCTCAGACAGAACGGGTGGCCGGCCAGATCGGCCAGCACGGTGTAGTGCTCGCCGTCGCCGCCGACCGCGCTGGCGCCGAGTGACTCGGCCTTCGCCACCGCCGCGGCGAGGTCGCTCACGAGGAAGTCGAGGTGCAGTTGCTGCGGCGTCTCCTGGGTCGGCCAGCTGGACCGGCGCAGCTGCGGTACCGGCTGGAAGCCAAGCTTCGCACCGGCGGGCGTCATGATGACGAACCAGTGGTCGAAGTCGGCTCGGATGGTCGCGCCGGTCAGCTCGCGGTAGAAGTGGCCGAGGGCGCGGTGGTCGGGTGCGTCGATGGTCACATTACGCAGCGTCCCAATCTTCATTGTCGATATTGGCATGGCTAGGACGCTACCCAGAACCCGCCGACAGGTCATTCGGATTTCGGCGCTGCCCCGAGACCCGGGTCAAGCCGTCGGCGCCGGGTCGACGTAGTGGCCGGCGTCGAGGTCGGCGAGCAGGGTCGAGCCGCCCGGCGCCTTCTCCACGGCGCGGCGTACCAGGTCGGCCGCGTCGAGCCGGTGTACGGCCGGCCAGCGATTGCCGCCGTCGCCGATGTAGCCGGACACGCCCCGTTCCCGGGCAATACGGACCAACGTGGCGATGAAGCCGTGATCGCCGGCACCGTGAACGGTGGCGGCGAACCGGACGACCATCGAGCGAACCCCTCGGTCCACGAAGGACAGAGCGGTTTGCGCGGTCGCGATCCGGGGGTGGACGTGGTGGTCGGGTACATCGCTGGCTGCGTGAGCCGGACAGCAGCGACCTCGCTACCGTGATGCGCGACTCGCCGAACCGGCTCACCGCTGTCACAGGCGCCGGCTGACCGCCGCCCCGGGGCGCGACGCATCGGGCCGAATCGCGTCAGGTCAGCCGTACCGACAGGCCCTTACCGCCGAACTCCTGGCAGACGAAGACCGGCTCGGTCGGCGTGCTCAGCCGGTCGTCGTAGGCGTAGCCGATCTCGCTGAACTTCTCCACCGCGGCACCTGGCGTCGTGACCCGCCCGGTGACCAGCCAGCGAGCGAAGGCGCCGCGTGCGATCTTCGCGTGCACCACGATGAACTTCGGCTGCTTCGTCTTCGGATCCACGGTCAAGAACTTGGGTGTCATGACTCGTTGCGGGTCGACGTACTCGGTGACGGTCTTGCTGTACTCCCCTGCCGCCAGGTTCACGATCTCGGCCTCGGCAGGTAGCTGATCCGCGATCGCGGTTCCCCAGAACCGGTACAGGCTGGCGTACGGTCCGGGCGGCAGCCGGTATCCCATCTCCAGCCGGTACGGGCTGATGCCGTCGAACGGGCGCAAGATGCCGTACAGACCGGAGAGCACCCGCACGTGCCGGTCGGCGAAGGCGCGATCGGCCGAACTGAACGAATCGACTCGCAGGCCGCTGTAGATGTCACCGACGAACGTCTCGACCGCCGGAGACTGGCGGGACCCCTCGGTGGTCCATGCCGCGTACTGCTCGCTGGTCTTCGTGGCCAGCTCGGCAGAGATGGTCATGATCTTCGCGAGCTGAGGCGGGGAGAGACCCCGCAGATATTCGATCAGCTCCTCGGCTCGATCAAGCAGCACGGGCGTCCCGGTGGGACGGTGCCCGGATGCCGGTACCCGCATGGTCTTGGAGCTGTGCATCAGGATAATCATCGCCTCGTAATGTACGAGGCGGCCGACACCATGTACGAGGCCCTACGACCGCCATGTACGAGGCCCTACGACGCCGGAGGGCGCCGAGTCACCCGGACGCCGGGTCGTCGGCCGACTCCGCCCTTGACTCGGCATGTATCTGCTCGGCGATTCGCTTGATCCGCTGCAGCCGCAGCCCCCACTGCGAGGCCACCTCGGCCATCGAATGGACCGCCAGGTCCAGTCGCTCCGGCCGGACCGTGTAGTGGACCTCGCGTCCCGTACGGCGAGCCGCCACCAACCCGGCCCGCTCCAGCACGGCAAGGTGCTTGGTGATCGCCTGACGGGTCAAAGGCAGTTCGTCGGCCAGCGCCGTCGGCGTGCCCGACCCGCGCGCCAGCAGGATGTCGAGGAGCTGCCGGCGGCTCGGCTCGGCGATCGCCGCCCACAGCTCCTCGTCATGCCCACCGGTCATCGCGGCACGGACACCGCGTACACCGCGAGGTCACCGAAGTGCTTGCGCCAGCCGTCGGTGTGGTCCTTGGCGTACCCCAGCTTGTCCGCGTCGGACCAATCGATTTCACGCAAGCCGGTCTCGGCCACATGCAGCCGGGTCCGCTCGCCTTCCGGCGTCAACGTGAAGACGACCAACATCGAGTTGCCTTCCTTGGGCGTCTGGCCCTGCGGGTAAACCCAGCGAAACGAGAACAGCCTGGGCCGCTCGACCTGCTCAATGGTCAGGTGTGACGCCGGGTGGCCGGGCCAGGTCAACGTACCGGTGCCGCCGGGGCGCAGGTCAATCTCGGCGGTCTCGGAGAACCACTGGGACACGTGCTTCGCATCCGTGATCACCTCCCAGACCAAATGCCGGGGTGCATCGATCAGGACTTCGTGCTCGACAACGCTCGGAATCATCGGTCTCGCCCTTGATTGATATGCAACCATCGGTTGCATATCAGACGCTAGCAGTCACTCGAAGCAATGCGCAACCGATGGTTGCGCTTTGTCGCAACCCGCGCCTGGTACGTCGGTAACCGCGCCAGGTCGTCGGCAATCCGGCCCAGCCGTCATACGATGCTGGTCTTACCTGCCCTTGATCCGGTCCAGATAGCGCTCGATCTCCCGATTGGAAACGTACCGATGACCGCGGCCGTGGCCACCCACCGACAGCGGCTGCTTGACGGGCTCGCCGAGTCCATCAAGCAGCGCGGCTACCGGGAAACCACGGTGGCCGACATCGTGCGGCACGCGCAGACGTCACGCCGCACCTTCTATGCCGAATTCACCGGCCGCGACGACTGCTTCGTCGGGCTGCTCGCGGCGATGAACGAACGGATGCGGTCGGCCATCGAGGCATCCGTCGACTCCCGGGCGCCCTGGCGCGACCAGGTACGGCAGGCGGTGTCGGCATATGTCGAGACGGTGGCCTCCGATCCGGCGATCACGCTGAGCTGGATCCGCGAACTGCCCGCTCTCGGCGACGTCGGTCATCAACTGCAGCGCCACGCGATGACGTCGTTCACCGAGATGCTTCTCCGGCTGGTCGACAACGACGCGTTCCGGTCGGCCGGCACTCGCCATCTCACCCCGGCGCTGGCATTGCTGCTGCTGGGCGGTCTCCGCGAGGTCACCGCCAGCATCGTCGAAGCGGGCGACGACATCCATGATCTGACCGAGGTCGGGGTGGAAGCGGCGACCGCGCTGCTGACGCCACCCTGACGGCCGGCTGACCGGGCGGCGCCGAACCCACGACGCCGGCAACCCTTGCCAAGTGGTGGTACGCGGCCGTACCGTGGTACGTGGGCGTACCACTGACAGGAGCTGCGATGGACACCAGGCTGGAAGCCGTGAGCCCAGGAACCATGGACACCAGCCCGGCCAACCGGACCGGCCCTGAGCAAGCCGCCGTCGAACCACGGCTGCCGCCCGGACCCCGGCTCCCCCGCGCACTCCAAGGCATCGCGTTCACCACGTCCCGCCGCAACGCCATGGCGCGCATGCACCGCCGCTACGGCGGCGCCTACACGGCCAATCTGCCGATGTTCGGCCCGACCGTGGTCTTGAACGATCCAGTCCTCATCAAGCAGCTGTTCCTGACGAGCACCGACCAGATCGGCAACATCCAGCCCAACCTGGGGCGGGTGCTGGGGCCCGGCTCATTCTTCAGCCTGGAAGGCGAGGAGCACCGGCGCCAGCGCAAGCTGCTGGTGCCGCCGTTTCACGGCCGCCGGATGAAGGAGTACGAGCAGATCGTCGAGGACGAGGCGGTCCGTGAGATGGCCGGCTGGCCATCAGACCGCGCGTTCGGCACGCTCGGGCCGATGATGCGCATCACCCTCAACATCATCTTGCGGGCCGTGTTCGGTGCCGAGGGCGCCGAGTTCGAGCAGTTGCGGCGGCTGATCCCGCCGATGGTCGAGCTGGGCTCCCGGATCGCGCTGGTGGGCAAGCTGCCGGTACCGCTGGGCCGGCTCGATCCGTGGTACCGGTTCTCCCGGTACCGAGCCGAGTTCGACCAGATCGTCGGCCGGCTGATCGACCGCGCGCTCGACCACCCGGACGCCGACGAGCGACCGGACGTGCTCTCGCTGATGCTGCGCGCCCGCTACGACGACGGCGAGCCGATGTCCCGCAGTGACGTCGCGGACCAGCTCACCACGTTGCTGGCCGCCGGCCACGAAACCACGGCGACGACGCTGGCCTGGGCCGTGGAGCGGTTGCGGCGCCACCCCGAGGTAATCGGACGGATGGCCGACGACCGCTACCGGCAGGCGTTCATCACCGAAGTCCAGCGCACCCGGCCGGTCATCGACCTCACCGGGCGCCGGGTCAAAGCCGACGCGGTCCGGATCGGCGATTGGGTGATCCCGAAGGGGTACAGCCTGCTGATCGGCATCGGTGCGGTTCACTCCGACGACGCGGTCTTCCCGGACGCCGCCACGTTCAACCCGGACCGCTTCCTGGACGCACCACCGGACACGTACGAGTGGATCCCGTTCGGCGGCGGCACCCGGCGGTGCCTTGGCGCGGCGTTCGCCAATATGGAGATGAACGTGGTGCTGCGTACCATGCTCAGGGACTTCGACCTGGTCACCACGACCAAGCCGGGCGAGCGGTGGCACAACCGCGGGGTGGCGTACGCCCCGGCCAACGGCGGTCGCGCCGTAGTGCGGCGGAAGAGGAGCGGGAATGCCCCGATCGCAGCGTAGGAAGATCAGCGGCCAGGCCGTCATGATCACCGGCGCCGCCTCCGGCATCGGCCGCGCGCTGGCACAGCGGCTGTCCGGCGCCGGCTCGCCGGTGGCCATCGCCGACATCGACGAACGCGGCCTCAAGGAGACCGAGGCCGGCCTGGCCGGCCCGGCGCTGGCCCGGGTCCTCGACGTCCGCGACGCGCAGGCTCAGATCGACTTCGCCGCGGAGGTACGCGACTGGATGCCGGCCCCGCTCGGTGCCGTCTTCAACAACGCCGGGGTGGCGGTCGCCGCGACGGTACGCGACGGGGTTCCCGAGGACGACGGCTGGCTCTGGGACATCAACTTCCACGGCGTGGTCAACGGCACGCGGGCGTTCCTGCCCTTGCTGCTGGCGCAGAACAGCGGCGTGATCGTCAACACCTCAAGCGTGTTCGGCCTGGTCGGAATGCCGACCCAGAGCGCGTACTGCGCATCGAAGTTCGCCGTGCGCGGGTTCACCGACGCGCTCCGCCAGGAGTTGCGCGGCACCGGTGTGCACGCGGTCAACGTCCACCCGGGCGGGATCACCACCAACATCGCACGTAACGCCCGGATCCGTACCGATCCGGAAGGCCGGGGTCGCACGAAGGACCAGATGGCCGCCGAGTTCGAAGCCATCACCATGACCTCACCGGCCCGGGCCGCCGGGATAATCCACAGGGGAGTCGAGCGCGGTAAGGCACGCATCCTGGTCGGACCGGACGCGTATGCGTTCGACGTACTCGGCCGGATCGCGCCAACCCGCTACTACGACATCCTCTCGTTCGGAGAGCGGCGGCTGCGCCGCCGGGCCGCCCGGAACGGAGCGCCCGCGTGAGCGAACAAGACCGCGAGCAGCCCAGCGAGCATGTCGACGTGCTGATCGTCGGTGCCGGGCTGTCCGGCATCGGTGCCGCTGTCCACCTGCAGTCGGCGTTCCCGGACCAGACCTACACCATCCTGGAGGCACGCGAGGCCATCGGCGGCACCTGGGACCTGTTCCGCTACCCGGGCATCCGGTCGGACTCGGACATGCACACCCTGGGGTACCGGTTCCGGCCGTGGACCGAGGCCAAGGCGATCGCCGACGGGCCGTCCATCCTCGCCTACGTCAGGCAGACGGCCGCCGATGCCGGAATCGACAAGCACATCCGGTTCGATCACCGGGTCCGCAACGCCACCTGGTCTTCGGACGATGCGCGGTGGACCGTCGAGGCAGAACACGGCGGCCGGATCGTCACCATCACCGCCGACTTCCTGCTCGCCTGCAGCGGCTACTACCGCTACGACCAGGGCTACGCACCGCAGTTCCCGGGCGTGGAACAGTTCGCCGGCGACTTCGTCCATCCGCAGTTCTGGCCGAGCGACCTCGACTACCGGGGCAAGCGAGTGGTCGTGATCGGCAGCGGTGCGACCGCGGTAACCCTGGTACCGGCCATGACGGACGAGGCCGCGCACGTCACCATGCTGCAGCGCTCGCCCACGTACATCGTGTCGGTTCCCTCCGAGGACGCCATCGCAAACCGCCTGCGGCGGCTCGTCGGCGCCCGGGCCGCCTACCCGGTAACGCGGTGGAAGAACGTGCTGATCACCACCGCGTTCTATCGCCTGAGCCGGCGGCGCCCATCGCTGATCAAGGCCGCAATCCGGCGCGGCCTGCGGCGAGCGCTGCCCGCCGGGTACGACATCGACACCCACTTCAAGCCCCGGTACCAGCCATGGGACCAACGTCTGTGCCTGGTGCCGGACGGAGACCTGTTCCGGGCCATCCGGCAGGGCAAGGCGGACGTGGTGACCGACGAGATCGACACGTTCACGCCGGACGGGATCGCGCTGCGGTCCGGCCGTCACCTTCCCGCCGATGTGGTGGTGTCGGCGACCGGCCTGAACATCCTGCTGTTCGGCGGCGCCACCCTGAGCGTCGACGGGAAGCCGGTGGTTCCGGCGCAAACCCTCGCGTACAAGGGGATGATGCTGAGCGGCGTGCCGAACTTCGCGTTCACCATCGGTTACACCAACGCGTCCTGGACGCTGAAGGCCGACCTGGTCAGCGAGTACGTGTGCCGGCTGCTGGCGCATATGCGCGAGCACGGGTACCGGATGGCGACGCCGGTCAACGACGACCCGGATCTGGTGACCCGGCCGCTGCTTGACTTCGCCGCCGGGTACGTCCAGCGTTCCGTGCACGACATGCCGAAGAACGGCTCGCGCGCGCCATGGCAACTTGGCATGAGCTACGCGCACGACGTGGTCACCTTGCGGTACCGGCGGGTCGACGACGGCGTGATGCGCTTCAGTGCGCCGGTGCCGGCGTAAGCGGTCCTCGACCTGCCAGGGCGGAAGGTGATCACTGGATGGTTACGGCACGATCTGGCCCGGTCTGTTCGGGACAGCCCGCCATAACCATCCAGTCGTGAGATCTGCGCGGCGGCAGGAGCGGCCCGACCGGGGTTCGGCTGGTATAACCGCCCACCGCTTGACATCCTGAGCTAATGGACCAGTACGACGTCGTAATCGTCGGCGCCGGGCCGGCCGGCGCGAGCGCGGCGCTGGCCGCCCGTCGGGCTGGTGCCAGCGTGCTGATGCTCGACCGGGCCCGGTTTCCGCGCGACAAGACGTGCGGCGACGGCATCGCTCCGCACGCCATCGAGGTCCTGACGCGGCTCGGGGTGACCGGTGTCGCGGACGGATTCGAGCCGGTGACGGACCTGCACCTGGTCGGTCCGAGCGGCGCCTCGGTCACCGGACGGCTGAAGCGGCCGGACTACACCATTCCGCGTGAGGTCTTCGACGCACGCCTGGTCGCGGCCGCGCTGGCCGCCGGTGCGGTGCTGGCCAAGCACACCGTACGGGTCATCGACGAGCGGCCGGATGCGGTGGTCATCGACGGTGTGATCGCCGCCCGGACGGTGATCGGAGCCGACGGCGCCTACTCAATCGTCCGGCGGGCACTGGGCGAACCGGCGAACCCGCCTGCCTGCCTGGCACTGGCGATTCGCGGGTACGCACCGGCGACCATGTCCGGCACGCAGCGGATCGTCACGGCCGGTGGCACGCAATGGCCCGCCTATGCGTGGAACTTCCCGATCGGCGACGGCCGGGCCAACGTCGGCTACGGCGAGGTGCTGCGCGGCAAGACGCTGTCCCGGCAGTACATGCTGGACCGGATCACCCGGCTGCTCCCGGACATCGATCTGGGGGCGGCGAGCGGGGTGCGGGCTCACCATCTCCCGCTGTCCACGCACCGGCCGATCCCCGGACGCGGCCGGCTGCTCCTGGCCGGCGACGCCTACTCGTTGGTCAACCCGTTCACCGGCGAAGGGATCTTCTACGCGGTCGCATCCGGATCGCTCGCCGGAACCGTCGCGGCGCGGGCCCTTCGGGGCGCCGCCCGCATCTACCGCGCCGCGCTATCCCAGCGGCTGGGACGGCACCTGCGGCACAGCCGGTTCGCCGCCCGGCTGACCAGCAGCGCCCGGGTGGTCGACGCGACGATCCGCGCTGCCGGGCGCGATCAGCGGGTCTTCGACTCCATTGTGGAACTTGGGCTGGGCGATGGGCTGCTCCCGCTGCGCACGCTCCGGCACATCGCCGCCAACCTGGGGCGTGGGCGCACGGTCGCGGGGGTGGCCGCGCCATGACCGCACGGCAGATCGCGGTCTGCGGGCCGTCCGCGTGCTCGCACGCCGAGGCGCGAATCGCGTTCGAGGTCGGTGAGCTGCTCGCCGAGGCCGGCGTCACGCTCCTTTGTGGCGGCGGTGCCGGAGTGATGGCGGCGGCCGCGCGGGGCGCCCACGACAACGGCGGCCTGGTAATCGGCATCCGGCCGGACGACGATCCGTCGACCGCGAGCACTCATCTGTCGGCCGTCGTCGCGACCGGCATGGGCGAGGCGCGCAACGCGATCATTGTCCGGTCGGCCGACGCGGTGATAGTGATCGGCGGGTCGTGGGGCACGCTGTCCGAACTCGCATTGTCCATGCGTACCGGTACGCCGGTGGTGTGCGTGGGTGGCTGGACGATCGCCGACCTGAATGGTGACGAGGTGCCCGGCCCGCTGCGTGTGGCCACCGCCGAGCAAGCGGTAGCCGCGGCGCTGGACGCGCGGAACGCTTGACGGCGTGACGTGCTACCGGGCCGCGCACCAGGTTACGGCCGGCTACTGGGCGCCGCTGGCCCTCCAGTTCATCTGGACCATCATGTGCCGGGCGGTATCCGCGTGCTCAGCGTCCACGTTCACCGCGTACTGGCTGGCCTGAAGCTGGCTGCGCGACGTAAAGTCGCGCCGGCCTCCGGTGGCGGCATGCGCGATCGCTCCGAAGATCGCGCCCCAAGCCGCGCCGATCAGCACCGTGATGATGATGACGCCGAGCCAGTTGGACGTGGTGAAGATACCCAGCAGCACACCGATGAACAGACCGAGCCAGGCACCGCTGGCGGTCCCGGCGAGCGCGGCGCGACCCGTGGTCATGCGTCCGATGACGTTCTCGACCAAGCGCAGATCGGTGCCCACGATGGACGTGTGCTGCACCGGGAACTGGTTGTCGCTCAGGTAGTCCACCAAGCGCTGGGCCTCGGCGTAGCTGGCGTAGGTGGCGATCGTTACGGTCGGACGGGTGGGTGGCGGTTCGGTGCCGGCCGCCATCGACGGCGGCGCGACCGGACCCGCGGGACCGGGTGGCATTGGTGACCCGCCGCCGGGCCGGAAGCCGCCCGGTGTGCCGGGGCCAGAAGGAGAAGGCGTGGATGACATGCGTTACCTCCTTGATCGACACTACGGCGATTCCCCGCTGACCGGCCGGATAACCCGCAAATCAAGGTTTCCGATTCGCGCGTGCCCGGCGCTTGCCCTCGTGCATCGCCTGAACCCGGGCAATCGGGATCTCGTGTCCCTCGGCGACCAGGTCAGCGGGCAGCACCTGGCGCTCGGGCATCAGGGTTCGCCATGAATGAGTGGCATTGATCAGCTCGGCGGCGCCGTGAATCGTGAAATCGGCCGGCGACACGCTGTCGAGGTCGTCCCACGCCACCGGGAACGACACCGGCACGCCCGGCCATGCCCGGGGGCTGTACGCGGCGGCGGTAGTGGCCCCACCGGCCCGCGTGGAGTCGATGAACACCTTGCCGCCACGGTCCTCTTTGATGAACGCGGTCGTGGTGGCGTCCGGCCCGAGGCGCTCGGCACGGACGGCGATGGCCCGGGTCGCGGCCGCCGCGTCGGCCAGGTTCGCCGGCTGCTTGAGCGGCACGAACACGTGCAGCCCCTTGGCACCGCTGGTCTTCACCGCGCCGTCGAGCCCGGCGCCGTTCAGCGCTTGGCGGACCAGACGCGCGGCGTGCACGGCGGCCGCGAACGGCGCGCCCGGTGGCGGGTCAAGATCCATGACGAGGTCGGTCGGGCTGTCCCAGTGCTCGGCGGTCACCAGTGGCACGTGGTACTCGACCGCGCGCTGGTTGCCGAACCACAGCAGGGTCCGGCGGTCGTCGCAGAGCGCGTAGGACACGTCGCGCTGGGATGCCTCCGCCCACATGGACGCCGTACGGATCCAGTCCGGCGCGTATTTGGGCAGGTTCTTCTGCATGAACGGCGGCTGGCCAGGCCGGACCCGGATTACCGACAGCGGCCGGTCGGCGAGCACCGGGAGCAATTCGCCGGCAACGGCGTCCAGGTAGTCGATGAGGTCGCGCTTGGTCGCACCAGCGCCATCGAACAGCGGCTGGTCCAGGCTGGTGAGCTCGACACCGTCACGGATCTCGCCGGAACTGCTCATGGTTCGACTGTAGGCCGGATTCCGCGCTCGGCCGATCAGCCGCCGCCCCTAGGCCGGCAGCGCCGCGGTGAGATCGATCTCGACGAGCTGCCCGGGATATCCCATGGCCGCGACGCCCAGCAGAGTGGCGGCGCTGGGGTACGCCGGCAAACGAGGTGAATCGGTCGCGACGCTTGCGCAAGTATGGGCCGGTGACCGACTCCGCCGCCGTAAACGCCGCCCTTGCCGCCGTCCGCGCGAGCGCTCGAGCCGCACGAGCCGCCGATCAGCGGCTCAGCGACATTACCGACGCCGACGCGCTGATCGACGCGATCGCGACACGCAGCCGGATCACGGTTAATTTCCATCCCGATCGGCTTCTCGCCGACGGGCGTACGGTGGCCGAGTCGCTCGCCAGTGACGGCATCTACCGGGCCCAGTACGAGACCGGGATCTCCAACGGCAGCCGGACCGCGTTTCTTCGCGGCGATCGGGACTCCTGGGAACGCAGCCTGTTCGGAGACCGGCACTATCGTCTGGTTTCCGCCGCGGAGCGCCCCAAGTACGGCGCGCTTAACCTGGCCGCCTTCCCGGACGGAGCGGCGCCCCGATTCGGCTCAGCCCACGTGCGGCTCCGGGCGGCGGCCAGCCGCCGCGCCACCTTCACGGTCGGTGACAGCCACCTGGGTCCCGTCGATATCGGTACGCTCGACGAGTTCCGGACGGTGCTCGGCGGCTTCCTGCACCGTGAGACCGCCGATGGCACCGAACTCACGGCGCTGCGTACGCTGGCCGCCGCCGAGGCGTCCCCACCCGTCGGCCGGGCCAACGGCCGGTGCCTCGACGACTACATCGAGGCGCAGGTGCACGGCGTGGTTGACCTGCGCGTGGACGCCGAGGCGCTGGTGCTCGATCCCATTTTCCGCGGCACCCCGGACGGCGACCGGCTGGCCGGCCTGACCGACCGCCTGGGTATCGAACTGGGATACCACGAGGGATTCCGGCTGGCTCCGGATGAGTTCGGCGACGACTTCCGTGGCCCGCTGATCCCCCGGTTCGCCGCCGCGATCGCCGAACGGTTCGGCGCCGCCGAGTTGGACGCGCGGGTCATCGGCTGCGCGGCGGCCGACGTGGTCCGCCGGCCGGACCGGTGGGCGACCTGGGGAGTCCCCGATGACCTGCTACAACATTTCAAGAAGGTGTGGCATACGCTGGTCGCTTTCGGACGCCCGTACGGCTGAGGCCGTAAAAGCCGGTCGGAAGCCGGGCGCTTTGCGAAGATTGACCGGTGATCGGTCATGACTCTCGTACCGACGGCGGCCCGCGGCCGCTACCCCGGCCGATCTTGTTCGCTTACCTGGCCGCGTTCGCATCCGTCCTGATCATCGGGCTCGTCACCGGGAACGCCGGCGAGCGCTTCGTCGGCATCACGTCCGGACTTCTCGGCGCCGCCGCCATCTGCGTCGGCGTAATCCGGATGCGCCCGCGCCGGGCCGGCGCGTGGCTGCTGCTCGCCACGGGCGTGCTGGTCCTATCTGTGACCGAATCGGCTCTTGGATTCGCCCTCACCTTCAACTCGCGCTACCCGACCTTTGTCGAGATCGCGTTCGTGGTCGCCTACCTGCCACTAGCAGTGTCGATCTTGTGGATTGGACATCCGCCGTCACCGCGTCAGCATCTGCCGGCGGTCCTGGATACCGCGATCCTCAGCACGGCCGGAACGCTGATCGTGTGGATCACCCTGCTCCAGCCGGCACTCCAGCGGCTCGACCTCACCGACACCGGGCGGGCCCTGCTGATCCTGGATTGGGTCGGCGACGTGGCCTTGATCTCGATGGGCATCCTGATGGTGCTCACCTGGCGCGTCAACCGCGCTGCTGTGCTGCTCGGGATCGCCCTCTTCGCCTTGATGACAGCTGATGGCTTGCAGAGCCAGGCACTGCTGGACCGGCATCCGAGGGCGTCCGCCGCCGACCTCGGCTTCCTGGCTTTCTGCGCGCTGTGCGGGCTGGCCGCCATGGATCCGGACATGTCCCGGATCACCTCGGTCGGCGTGGAGCCGGAGCACCTCGGTGTCTGGCGCATGGCGGCGCTGGCGGTCGCGCTACTGATCCCGCCGAGCGCGCTGCTGGCCGAAACCTCGCCCGGCCCGATCCGCGCGAGTGTCGCGATCTCAATAGTAGGGGCGGCAACCGGACTGCTCATGCTGGGCCGGGTCGCCGTCGGGGTGATCGCGCTGCGAGAACGGACCGCACGCGAACGGATACTGCGGCAGGCAGCCAGCGACCTCGGAGGTGCGACTCGTACCGATGACGTGGTGACCTCCGTGTCATCGGCGGTCAGCGCCATGATCGGCGGCCGTAAGGTGACGGTTAGTCTTCATCCGCCCGATCCGGCCTTGACCTCCACCCGCCAGATAGGCGAGGCGGACAACACCACCGGATTCATCCGGATCCCGATCTCCACGGTCACGCTGGTCCACACCGGCGTCACCCAGCGCCTGGGCGAGGTCCGCATCAGGGGCCCCGCTCCGCAGCTATTCCACGTGGACACCGCGCTCACCAGCATCGCCGATCAGGCGGCCACCGCACTCGCCCGGGTCAGCCTGGCCGACGCGGTCCGCGATCACGAGCGCGAGAACTACTTCCGCACCTTGGTCCAGAACAGCAGCGACGTCATCTTGATCTGCCGGTACGGCAAGATCGCGTACGCCACGCCATCGGCGCGGGAATTGTTTGCCCGGACCGACCTGATCGGGCTGCCGGTGTCGCAACTGATCCCGGTGCCCGAAGCGCCGACCGCACACGGCGGCCAGGCAATCGAAGCCGTCGTCGAGGGATCCGACGGGCCACGCCGCGTCTTGGTGCATCAGCGGGATCTAACCCTGGACGAGACGATCCATGGCATCGTGCTCACCTTGCACGACGTGACCGCGCAGCGCCAGCTCACCGACGAGCTCGAGTACAGGGCCAGTCACGACGCCCTGACCGGGCTGGCCAACGGACAGCTGTTTCGCGAGGAGCTGCGCCGTGCCGGGCAGGAGGCCACCGGTGAGGACATCTGCGCCGCACTCTTCGTCGACCTCGACAACTTCAAGGAAGTCAATGACACGCTCGGGCATGACGCCGGTGACGAGTTGCTCAAGGTGACGGCCGAGCGCATCCAGGGATGCCTGCGCCGGGACTTCGACCTGGCCGCCCGGCTGGGCGGCGACGAGTTCGCCGTACTGCTCCGGCGCCTGCACACCGTCGCGGCGGCCCGGGATGTCGCGGCGCGCCTGGTCAGCGCATTCGAACAGCCGATCCAGATTCGCGGCGTTGGAGTCAGCTGCTCGGTCAGCGTCGGGCTCGCCGACGCCACATCGCCGGATGCCTACGCCACCGTTCTCAAGCGAGCCGACGCCGCCCTCTACGCGGCCAAGGCGGCCGGAAAGAACGCCTGGCGCGAGTACCGGCCAAACCTACCGAGCAGCCCGCAGGGCCAGGGCGGGCCACCGGCGTTGAGCGACCAGATCCGGCTCGCGTACCAGCCGATCATCGACCTGAAAACCCGGCAGCCCGTGGGCTACGAGGCACTGACTCGAGTCAGCCACCGGTCCACGCCGCCCGCCGAGTTCATCGCGGAGGCTGAGCAGAGCGGCCTCATCGTCGCGGTCGGCGACTGGGTACTGGACCGGGCGCTGACCGATATGCCGGCACTGACCAGCGGCACCGACCGTTACGTGAGCGTGAACGTCTCCCCCATCCAGTTGCGGCAAGGCGGATTCGCCGAACAGGTCATGGCGCGGCTCCACGACGCCCAGGTGGATCCCTCCCGGCTGATGCTGGAACTGACCGAGCAGCTGCCACTCGACGCGCGATCGCCGGGCTGGGACGATCTGGCGGTCTTGCACGACGCCGGGGTCCGCATCGCACTCGACGATTACGGAACCGGGTACTCCTCGCTCAGTTACCTCAGGCACCATGAGATCGACGTTGTGAAGCTCGATCAGTCATTCCTGAACAACCCGGACGATTCACGGCATCGCGCATTGCTCGACATCATCGTGGACGGGGCGGCGCGCCTCGGCATCGAACTGATCGCCGAAGGCATCGAGACCGCCCGCAGTCTTGAGGTCGCCCGCCAGGCCGGCTTCCGCTTCGGTCAGGGCCTGTACTTCGCCGCGGCGATGCCGGTCGAGGGTGCCGCCCGGTACACCGGGCCGGCCGAGGTCGGATGACCCCGGACGCGGCCATGAAGCCGATGGACGGCGGGCGCCCTCAGGAAGCGATCCCGACCGTTTGCCGGAACGACCTGTGCCGTGGTCGTGAGCGTCCGGCGCGACCGCGGCGCCGAGGTGTTCGCGCTGTACGCCGGGATGAACGCGGCAATGGAGGAGCTGCTGTCCGGCTACGACGCCGAGCAACTCGGCACCATCCTGGACTTCCTGCGGCGGACCGTCGGCAACGGCCGGACCGCTAACGAGGCGTTCGCCGAATCCTGACCGCGATCCTCCGTGCTGGAGTCGGACGTGAGCTGTGGCCACCGATCCGGCCGGGACGGATCACACCCGGCACAGCACCTCGCCGTGCAGGACGGCGAACCAGCCGTCCGGAGCCGCGGCCCACTCGGTCCACGCCCGGCTCATCCGGGTCAGGTCGGATGGCAACGCTTCGCCGGAGTCGATCGCCGTCCGGGCCAGTTCGGACTCGACGATCCGGTCCGCCCACATGCCACCCCACCAGGAGCGATCCTCCGGGGTTGCGAATACCCAGACGGAACCGGACGCCACCACATCGGTGAATCCGGCGGCCCGCGCCCAGGACAGCAGCCGGCGTCCGGCGTCCGGCTCGCCGCCGTTCATCCGGGCCACTCGCCGGTACAGCGCCAGCCACTCCTCCAGCACCGGGATCCGCGGGTACCAGGTGAAGCCGGCATAGTCGCCGTCACGAGCCGCGACCAGACCGCCGGGCTTGGCCACCCGGCCCATTTCGGCCAGCGCCTTGACCGGACCCACGACGTGCTGCAGGACCTGGTGCGCGTGGACGACATCGAAGGTGGCGTCCGAGTAGTCGAGAGCGTGGACATCACCGACGGCGAAGTCGATGTTGGCAGCGCCGGACGCGCCATCGCGAGTGACCGCCAGCGCCGCCGCCGAATGTTCGACCGCGGTCACGCGAGAAACCAGCCGCGCCAGATCCGCGGTGATCGTGCCGGGACCCGCACCGACATCCAGCAGGGTCATGTCGGCGCGCAGATGCGGCAGCAGGTACGCCGCCGAGTTCGTCGCGGTGCGCCAACGATGAGACCGGAGGACCGGCTCATCATGACCATGCGTGTACTTCGCCATGTACCGACGGTACGCCCGCCATCCTGCTATTCGGACCGCTCTCTCATATTCCGGTACCTACCGGGTCCGGGCAGCCGTCAGGTACGCCCGGCGCAGAAGTCGTCGATGCGCGCCGTGCGGGCCGGATTGCGTCCGGGTAATTGCGATCGCGCTACGCGGAGTCCAACGTATGGTCTGACCACGTGCGGTCCGGCCATACGTTCGCGCGGGGCGGTACCTGGCGGCCGCCGCTGGCCGGACCATCCGGCCGAGACCGAGCCTTGGGAGGGTGCCGGTGCCGCTGACCTCGCAAACGCTGGACCAGCTCCGATCGATCGTGGGCGTTGACCGGGTGCTGTGGCGGCCCGGCGACCTGGAGCCGTACGCGCGGGACGCCACCCCGCTATACCGGGCCTTGCCGGACGCCGTGGTCGCACCAGGCCGCACCGAGGAGATCGCCGCCATTCTCCGGCTGGCCACCGCCGAGCGGATTCCGGTGACGCCGCGGGGCGCGGGCTCCAACCTGGCCGCCGCCACCCTGGCCGAGCACGGTGGCATCGTGCTGTCGATGACCCGGATGAGCCGGATCAAGGAGGTAAGCCGGACCGTCTCGACGGTCGGCGGCAACGTGGCGACCTGCGCAGGCGGCTTACGCGGACTCAAGTACGGCGTGACGCGCAACTACGTTCTCGGGCTGGAAGCGGTGCTGCCCACCGGAGAGGTCATCCGTACCGGTGGCCGGTTGTGGAAGGACGTGGCCGGTTACGACATCACTCGCCTGCTCACCGGCTCGGAGGGCACACTCGCGGTGCTGACCGAGATCACCGTGGGCCTGCTACCGCAACCGCAGACGTCCCGGACCGGGGTCGCGTACTTCCGGACGCTGTCGGACGCGGGCGCCGCGGTCGCCGCCATCATCGACGCCGGTATTCTGCCGGCCACCCTGGAGTTCCTGGACAACCGCTGCATCACCGCCGTCGAGGACTACGCCCGGCTGGGACTGGATCGGGAGGCCGGAGCGCTGCTGTTGTACGGCGACGACGGCGAGGCGACGGCGGTCACCGGGACGATGGCCCGGATGGCCGAGGCCTGCAAGGACACCGGTGCCACCGGCATCGAGCTGGCCGAAAGCGTGGCCGCCTCGGACGACTTGCTGGCCGCGCGCCGGTGCTGCCTGCCGGCGCTGTCCCGGCTGGCACCCATCACCGTGCTGGAAGACGTCACCGTGCCCCGGCCACGGGTTGCCGAGATGGTCAGCGCGATCGAGGACATCACCGGCCGCGCCGGCCTGGTGTGCGCGACGTTCGGCCACGCCGGCGACGGCAACCTGCATCCGACGATCGTGCTGGATCCAGGCGACACCGATGCCCGCGACCGGGCCGGCGCGGCCTTCGACGAAATCTTCCGGACCGCCCTTGAGCTAGGCGGCACGATCACCGGCGAGCACGGCGTCGGCGCCGCCAAGCGGCCGTGGCTGCACCAGCGCCTGGGTGCCGATCAGATGGCGCTGACCCGTCGCCTCAAGTCCGCGTTCGACCCGGCTGGCATCCTCAACCCAGGGAAGCTCGGATCATGAACACCCCGGCACGCATCTTCGATCAGGCGGCACTGGACACGTGCATCTCGTGCGGGTTCTGCCTGCCGGCCTGCCCGACCTACGCTCTGACGGCCGACGAGCGATCCAGCCCGCGCGGCCGCATCACGTTGATGCGGGCGCTCCAGGATGGACGGTTAAGCGCCGACGATCCGGCGCTGCGTGAGCAGGCCGGCTATTGCCTCGGTTGCCGCGCCTGCGAACCGGTGTGTCCGGCCGGCGTCCCGTACGGGCAGTTGCTGGAGCAGTGGCGTGACCATCAGTGGCGCGGTCGGCGGCTACCGGTCAGAGCGCGGCTACTGCGGGCAGCGGTGCGGGTCACCGCGGCGCTCGGGATCGGCGGCCGGCTACGGCGGGCCGCGGTTCTGACCGGCCGGGCTCATCCGGGTACCCCGCACCTGATGCTCGGATGCGCCGAGAGGATGCTCTTCCCCCAGGTCTCCCGCATGGCGACGAGGCTGATCCCGGAGGCCGACGTGCCCAGTGGCCAGGGCTGTTGCGGTGCGCTGCATGCGCACAACGGCGATACCGCCACCGGGAAACGGTTGGCCCGGAAGCTCGGCGAGACCATGCCCGGGCTGATCGTGACCACCAGCGGCGGATGCGCGGCACACCTGGCCTCCGTTCTCGGCCGGGACCGGGTCCGTGAGCTGTCCGAGCACATCACCAGCGCCACTGGCCGGCTCGACCGGAAGGTGGCCCTGCAGGACTCCTGCCATCTGCGCAACGGGCTCGGTACGCACCGCCGGCCACGCGAGCTGATCCGGCAGGTGGCCGAGCTCGTGGAGCTACCCAGTGCCGGCACCTGCTGCGGCGCCGCCGGCACGTACTCGCTGCTGCGCCCGCGCGACGCGGCGGCGGTGCTGGCCCCGAAGCTCGACGAGATCGAAGCCGCCGGCATCGACTACCTGGTGGTGGTCAACCCGGGATGCCAGCGGCAGCTGATCGCGGGACTGCGAGCGCGCGGCTCACGGGTGCGCGTGCTGCACCTGGCCGAACTGCTTGCGATGGCAGCCGGCGGGCTTCGGTCGCGGTCAGTTCATCTTGCCCGGGTCATGGCGTCGCAGCGCGAGCCGGGCCAGCAGGGCCAGCACGGCCGCTTCGATCAGCAGGTACGCGATTGACCGCCACCAGGACGACACGCTGTGCACCCACTGCGGGTCGGAGAATCCGATCACCTTGTGGAGCAGGTCCACGGTGGCCGCGTTGGCGGCGAGTCCCCAGCGGGCCGGCGCCAGCCACGACACCTGGTCGAGCACCGCGGAGCCGTGCAGTTCGAACAGGCCGCCGGAGAGCACCAGCTGCGCCATCACGGTAACCACCAGCACCGGTGTCGTCTGATCGACGGTCTTGACCAGTGCGCTGACAAGCAACCCAAGGATGGTGCTGACGAACGCGACCAGGGTGACCGGGATGATGATCTCCAGCATCGGGAAGCCGTGGAAGATCAGCGGCTGCGCCGGTCCGGGGCGGCCCAGCAGGGCCAGCTTCGTGAACAGCGAAACCTGGATGATGTCGATGATGAGGTACACGAACAGCTTCGAGCACAGGTATGCCGTCGGCGATACGCCGACCGCGCGCTCCCGACCGTAGATCGCCGCTTCCTGAACGATCTCCCGGATCGGCCCGGCGATGCCCATGAACGCCGCGCCCACGATGAACACCACGATCAGGCGCTGCGCCTCCAGCGTGAAGTTGGTGTCGTTGCCGAGCCCCTTGGTTCCCGGCACCGCGTGAGTGAGCAGCGCGAGGATGAGCGGAAGGCCGACAAGGAAGCCGGTGTACCCGCGGTCGGAGGCGATCACCGCCATCATTCGGGCGGACAGGGTCATGAACTGCCGCAACGGCGCGACCGGATTGCGGGGGCCGCGCCGACCGGATCCCGATGGAGGCACCCCGGCCGGTCCGGCCGCCGCTGATCCGGGCGGCGTGGCGGTACCCGAGGTTTGGGCCGGCGGTGCCGCCTCCGCGACGCTGGCGGGCGCCGGGTTCGGCAGATCCACCACCTTTTCGGCGTCGGCGACATCGTCCGGGCCGGGCTGGGCTGGGACCGCCGGCGTTGTGTCCGTGGCCCCGGTCGTGCCCGCGCCCGCGGCGGCCGGCAGCGGAACTGACGGCGGCGGAGTCGGCGGCGGAGCGGCCGCCGTCGAGGTCAGCTGCAGGATCACTTCACCCACATGGCGGCGGTAGGCGTCCGAGTTGCGGTACCGCGTCGACCAGCCCGGCGCGTCATTCGTGATCATCTCGAAGACGTCCGCGTAATCCTTCGCTCCGAAGAATTCCAGGACCTCGTCGGGCGGCCCGAAGAAGCCCATCCGGCCGCCCGAGCACATCACCAGCACCCGGTCGCACATGGACAGATGAAGCACGCTGTGGGTCACAACCAGCACGGTCCGGCCTCGATCAGCCAGGTCACGCAGTTCGCGCATCACCTCGCGGTCCAGCGCGGGGTCAAGTCCGGAGGTCGGCTCGTCAAGGCAGAGCAAGGATGGCTCGGTCAGCAGTTCCAGCGCCACCGATGTGCGCTTACGCTGGCCTCCGGACAGGGTGCTGATGCGCTGCTTGGCCCGATCGGCCAGGCCGAGCATGCCGATCACTTCGTCAACTCGGCGCAGGCGATCCCGGCGGGGTACGTCGTCGGCGAATCGGAGCGACGCCGAGAAGCGCAGTGCCCGCCGCACCGACAGCTGGCGGTGGAGCACGTCATCCTGCGGCACCATCCCGATGCGGTATCGCAGGTTCGAGTACTCCTCATAAAGGCTTCGGCCGTCGTAGCGCACCTGGCCCTGGTTGGCCGGGCGTAAGCCGGTGATCGCCCGGATCAAGGTGGACTTGCCGCAGCCGCTGGGGCCGATCACCCCGACCAGCGACCCGTCTCGTACCGCGAAACTCACGTCGTCAAGCAGCGTCTGCCGGCCAACTTGCACGCTCAGGTCGTCCGCGAACAGGGACGACGGCCCGACATCGACGTATTCGTGCAGGTGCGTGCCGTCGAAGACGAAGTCGTGCCGCCCGATCGACACCCGGTCATCCTTGACGAGCGCCGCTCGCGACACCGGCCGCCCATTCAGGTGGATTCCGGTGGTACTGCCAAGATCGCGGATCTCGTACCCGGATCCGATCTTGCGAACCTCGGCGTGAAACGCCGATGCGCGCAGGTCCGGCAGGACGATGTCGTTGTCGTCGTGGCGTCCGATGGTCAGCACGCCGTCGGTCCAGTGGGTGGCGATGGGCTTACGCCGCACCGGACCGGAGGCCCGTGCGGCGGCGACGGCGAGCGCGGCGTCATCCGGGGCGGCGGAAGAAGGAGCGCTGGAGGGCTGGTTCTGTTCCACCCGGACATCATGCCGACATCGAGTCGAATGAAACAGACGCCAGCCGTATCTGGTTTCGATCCACGGGTATCCCGGGCCCACCATCCGGTCGGCGGTTTCCGGCGGCCGGCCGGGAAGAACGGACCGGCCGGTGCGACGGGACACGCGGCAAGCAGCGATGCACCACGCCGCCCGTGCCGGGGGCGCCGTGCCCGCCGGAGATGCCGGGAATTTGTGACGCCGGTCTCCGCCATGCCTGGGTTCCAATACAAGACTCAGATGTTACGCTGCGTCTTGGTTGCGGACTCAGGAGGCTTCAGGAGGTTGACGTGGAATACCGACCCTGGCGCGCCGGAGACGAGACTCTGGTCGCCACCGCCGAAATGTTTCTATCCCCGCGCAGCCTCAACGACCGGTTCTTCGTCGGCACCGGAGGCCGTCTGCCCGCTGCCTACGTGCGGCACATCGCGGGAGGTCCCCGTACCACCTGGGACGCGCATGTCGTTGTCGCGGGCGGAACACTGCTGGGCTGGGCCGAGTACGGCCGCCGACCCGGCCGTCTCGATGAGGCGGACCTGGGTGTCATCGTGGTCGATCCGTGGCAACGACAGGGAATCGGAACGGCGCTCGTCCAGGACTTGCTGCCGCGCGCCTACCGAGCCGGCGTACGCCGGTTGAACGCGGACGTGCTGCCCGGCAACACAGCCGCGCATGCGATGCTCGCCAAAGCGCTCGGACCGGGCCTTGATCACAGCTTCTCCGAAGGTGTCGTCCACTACGAGATCGATCTCGGGCGCTTCGCCCCGGGTGTCGACGTCGCCCGCGCTACCGTCGGCGCCCTGGCGCCGGCCGGAAGCCGGTAGCGCCGAGGGTGCCGGGCACTCAGACCGGATCGTACGGCCAACGGATCCGATCGCTCGTCCGCACAGACCTTTTTCGCTACCGGAAAGCATGTTTGACTCTGTGTGAGCCCACAGCCTTGTGATGAGGAACCGAACATGCTTGCCCACCAGCGCCAGGTCCACATCCTTACCGAGTTGCGCCGTACCGGCGCGGTCCGGGTGTCCGACCTGACCGACCTGCTCGGCGTCTCCGACATGACCATCCGTCGCGACCTGGAACAGCTGGTGGCCAGCGGAATCGCGCGGAAGGTGCACGGCGGGGCCGTGCTGGCCGGTCAGGTCGCGCACGAGCCCGGGTTCGCCGCCAAGAGCCAGCTGGAACAGGGCGCCAAGCATGCGATCGCGGCACAGGCCGCCAAGCTGATCCAGCCGGGCGCCGCCATCGCGCTGTCCGCCGGCACCACCACCTGGGCCATGGCCCGGCTGGTGGTGAACATTCCTGGCCTCACCGTTGTCACCAACTCCACCACCGTTGCCGACGCGATCGCGACCCTCGATCCGGGCAATCAGATCAGCGTCATCCTGACCGGCGGGGTACGCACTCCGAGCGCGGCACTGGTCGGCCCGGTCGCCGACCGCACGATCGCCACCATGCACGTCGACCAGCTGTTCCTTGGCGTGCACGGCATGGACGAGCGGATCGGCTACACCACGCCCAACCTGGCCGAAGCCGCCACCGATCGCGCGCTCATCGGCTGTGCCCGGGAGGTTATCGTGCTCGCCGACTCGTCCAAGTGGGGCGTGGTCGGACTGGCCGACATCGCGCCGCTAACCGCCGCGCACACCGTCATAACCGACGACAAGCTCCCCCAGGACGCGGCTCGGATCCTGCGCGAACGGGTCTCCTCGGTAGTCACCGTGCCGGCCGACTCCGACTGAGCCACCGCCCCCGGTACCGACCCAAACAGCACCGCGTCGCCCTGGCCACATTCGCGGCGTGGCGGTGAGGCGTGCGCTCGCGCCGGAGGGCTAGGGAGGCCGGTTGTGAAACCGCAATGAAACAGAGCCTTGACAACAAAACACGACCGCGTTTTGCTTTGAGTGGTTGTGAGGATCTGCGTTGGAAGTTGTTTAACTGACTCAACCCCCCACTGTCCCCTGAAAACGGCCCCCCGCCCGCTTCCCCAGCCCAGGAGGCACTGATGCCCGAACGATCCGATTCCATCAGCTCGATGCCCCGCTTCAGCCGCCGTAACGCACTCAAGGGCCTAGCCGGGCTCGCCGCGGCCGGAGCGGCGGCGCCGCTGCTCAGCGCGTGCAGCAGCGACAACTCCACCGGCAACGGCAACTCGTCCGGAAGCGGGCCGATCACCTTCGGCTCCAACTACTCGGACGACTCGACGAAGGCGGCGTTCGCAATAGTCAAGACTTGTGGATGAGAAATCTTGATCAGGCGGCTGCGACTGCGGTCGTGACTAGATCGACGGTGGGGCGTTCGACGAGTTTGCCGTGTTCGAAGCGGGCGCCGGCGCGCACGAGGGCGACCAGGTGCGGTGCGTTGACCGCCCGCCACCGCTGTTGAGCGGCTTCGATCAGCTTGAATGCCATGGCGAGGCCGGCGGCCTTCGACCCGGGCCCTTTGGTGACCTTGGTGCGGTGCCGGACGGTGGCGAAGGTCGACTCGATCGGATTGGTGGTGCGCAGGTGCACCCAGTGCTCGGCCGGGAAGTCGTAGAAGGCCAGCAGTTCATCGAGGTCGTCGGTGACCTTGGCGACGGCCTTGCCGAACTTCGCGCCGTAGGCGAGCTTGAACGCGGCTGTCGCGCGGCGGGCGTGCTCGCGGTCCTCGGCGTTCCAGATCTCGGCCAAGGCCTTCTTCGCACCTGGATGCGCTGATTTCGGTAGCGCCGCGAGCACGTTGGCGATCTTGTGGAACCAGCAGCGTTGCTCCTTTGTGGTCGGGAACACCTCGCGCAGCGCATTCCAGAACCCGAGGGCGCCGTCACCGACGGCGAGGACCGGGGCGTGCATGCCGCGGCGCTTGCAGTCGCGTAGCAGGTCGGCCCACGACCCGGCCGATTCGCGGTAGCCCTCGGCCAGCGCGACCAACTCTTTGCGGCCGTCGGCGCGCACCCCGACCATGACCAGCAGGCACAGTTTCGCCTCATCGAGGCGCACGTTCAGGTGCACCCCGTCGGCCCACAGGTAGACGTAGTCGACGCCGGAGAGGTCCCGGTCGCCGAAGGCGCGGGCCTCGTCCTGCCACTGCGCGGTGAGCCGGGTGATCGTGGCCGCGGACAGGCCCGAGCTGGTGCCGAGGAACTGCTGCAACGCGGGCACGAAATCGCTGCTCGACAGGCCGTGCAGGTACAGCAGTGGCAGCACCTCGGTGATCTGCGGGGACTTGCGGCACCAGGCGGGCAGGATCGCCGAGGCGAACCGCCGCCGCTGGCCGGTGGCCTCGTCGATACGCTTGTCGTTGACCCGCGGCGCCGTGACCTCAACGGCTCCAGCACTGGTGAGCACCCGTCGCGACCGGGCGTAACCGTTACGCACCACCAGCCGGCGGCCGTCGCCGTCGAGCTCGCCCGCGTGCCCGGCGATATAGGCCGCGACCTCCGCCTCCAGCGCGGCGGCAAGCATCCGCCGCGCACCATCTCGGACGATCTCGTCGATCAGCGAGCCACCCGAGGCGGCCGGCTCGGACACCGTCGCTGCCATGGACTCTTGAGTGGTGACTACCGTAAGCACGGGCGTGCCCTTCCCGGCCCGCGTTGGCGCGCGGGCTCTACTCGATTCCTTGGACATGGAGCGTCGCCGGGAGGGTACGCCCCCCGACGCTCATCCACAGGTTTCGAGCATTGCGGTCGCCGCTCTGACTCAGGCGGCGACTGCCAAGACCAGTGTTCCGATCACGGTCAACACAACCGACCACAACACCTTCCAGAACAACATCAGCAACTATCTGCAGGGCACACCCGACTCGCTGGCCACCTGGTTCGCCGGGTACCGGCTCCAGTTCTTCGCCGCGCAAGGCCTGCTCAGCCCGATCGACGACGTCTGGGACAAAATCGGTAACAACTTCAACGACGCCGCCAAGAGCCTGTCCAAGGGCCTCGACGGTCACTACTACATGGTTCCGCTGTACAACTACCCGTGGGTCGTCTTCTACAACAAGAGCACCTTCAGCTCGAAGGGCTACACGGTGCCGACGACGTGGGACGAATTCATCACTCTCGCCAAGCAGATGAAGACCGACGGCCTGATCCCGATGGCGTTCGCGGAGAAGGACGGCTGGCCGGCGCTCGGCACCTTCGACATCCTGAACCTGCGCATCAATGGCTACGACTACCACATCAAGCTGATGAAGCACGAGGTTCCGTGGACCGACCAGGGCGTCACGGCGGTGTTCAACCAGTGGCGCGAGCTCTTGCAGTATTGCCAGAACGGCGCCAACGGCCGGATCTGGCAGGACGCCGCCAAGACGCTGGAGAACAAGAAGGCCGGCATGATGTTCCAGGGCTCCAATCAGGTGGCCGCGAACTACGACCCTGCGAACCTGGACGACCTGGACTTCTTCGTCTTCCCCGAAATCAACCCGGCGTATGGCACCGACTACATGGACGCGCCGACCGACGGATTCATGATGCCGAAGAAGGGTAAGAACCAGGACTCGGCGAAGAAGGTGCTCGAATACATCGGTACGCCGGATGCCGAGACCGACTTCCTGAAGACCGACCACTGGGACGTGGGCCTGGCCAACGGCCTGGTGGCACCGACCTACAACGCCATCCAGAAAAAGTCGGTCGCGGAGATCGCCAAGTGCAAGAACGTATCGCAGTTCATGGACCGGGACACTATCCCGGACATGGCCAACGCGATGATCAAAGCGATCCAGAGCTTTATCGACAACCCGGCCGCCACTAACATCGCAAACATTCAGAAGAGCGCCGAGGATCAGGCGAAGACCATCTTCACGAGTTGAGCATGGTTGTCACCGCTGACCGAGAAGAAACCACGTCCCCGGCCGCGACCACGCGTCGCCGCCGGGGACGGCTTCGCACGCTCAACCGCCGGGACAAGCTCACGGTCGCCGCGATGCTCGGGGTCCCGCTGCTTCTCGACCTCGTCTTCGTGTGGTTCCCGGCACTCGCCTCGGTGCTGCTGTCGTTCACCAAGTGGACCGGCGTCGGCTCGGTGCACTTGAAGTCCTGTCAGGACTTCCCGAGCGCTCCGGGCATTCCACCGCCGGGCTGCCTGTTCGGCGTGCAGAACTATCACCAGGTGTTCACGGTCTATCCGGACTTCTGGCCGGCTGTCCGGCACAACGCAATCTGGCTGGGCGTGTTCATGTTCTTCGCGACGCCGCTCGGCATGCTGTTCGCCGTCATCATCGATCGCGGCATCCGGGGTAGCCGGATCTACCAGAGCGTGTTGTTCCTGCCGGTGATGCTCTCGCTGGCGCTTATCGGCATCATCTGGGAATTCATCTACTCCCCCAACTACGGCCTGATCAACACGATCATCGGCCGCAACCACGACAACAATCTCATCTCATGGCTCGGCAATCCGCACCTGAACCTCTGGGCCTTGCTGGTGGAGGCGAGCTGGCGGCAGGCCGGCTACGTGATGGTGCTCTACCTGGCCGGTCTCAAAGCCGTCGACCCGGCCCTACGAGAGGCCGCTCTGGTCGACGGCGCAAACCCATGGCAGACCTTCTGGCGAGTGGTGTTCCCGGCGATGCGGCCGATCAACATCGTTGTTCTGGTCGTCACCGTCATCGAGTCGCTACGCGCGTTCGATCTGGTCTACATCACCTCGAACGGGAACCCGTTACGCGGCCTGGAACTGCTGTCGTTGTCGGTGACCCAGAGCATCGTCGGCGAAACCCAGCGGATCGGATTCGGCTCGACGTTGGGCGTGATCCTGCTGCTGATCTCGCTCGTACCCATCTCGGTCTTTCTTTATCAGGCGTTCCGCCGGGAAGAGAGGTAAGCGTGGCCGCCATCTCGGTAGCCGGCGCGCGGCCCGCCAACGCGAACAAACGGCGCTGGCGCCCGGCCAGCGCCGCGGCGCAGCTTTTCATGATCGTGATGACCGTCCTGTGGCTGACGCCGATCGTCTTCTCGCTCTACGTGGCACTGCGGCCGGTGAAAGAGACGGACCGGCTCGGGTACGTGTCGCTGCCGCACCACCTCACGCTGGCGAACTTCGTCAATGCGTGGAGAGAGTCTCAGATGTGGCGGTTCTTCCTGAACTCCGTCGGCGGTCACCGTACCGGCCGTCATCGTCACGCTCTTCCTGGCGGCGTGTTTCGCCTATGTGGTGTCCCGGCTGAGCTTCCGGTTCAACATCCCTCTGCTGATCCTGTTCACCGCCGGAAACCTGCTCCCGCAGCAGGTCATCATCACCCCGCTGTACCGCATCTACCTGTCGATCCACCTGCCGATCTGGATGACCGGCAGCGGGCTGCTGTACAACTCGATCCTCGGGCTGATCGTCATCAACACGGCGTTCCAGCTCGGCTTCTGCGTGTTCGTGCTGAGCAACTACATGAAGACGCTGCCGCGGGAGATCGATGAGGCCGCGATCATGGACGGCGCGTCACTGTGGACCCGGTTCTGGCGGCTCACCCTGCCACTGTGCCGGCCGGCGCTGGCGGCGCTGGCCACCCTACTCACCACCTGGATCTACAACGACTTCTTCTGGGCGATCACGCTGATCTCCACCGGCAACAAGCGGCCGATCACGTCGGCACTGGCGAACCTGCAGGGACAGTTCGTGTCCAACCACAACATGATCGCCGCTGCCGCGCTGCTTGCCGCCATCCCTACCTTGGTCGTCTACGTGGTGCTGCAGAAGCAGTTCATCGCCGGGCTGGCGCTCGGCTCGTCGAAGGGCTGAGCCGGCGGCGACCGTGCGCCGCGCGGGTGGACACCACCGTGGACCGGTGCGGGTCAGGTGGCCCGCTCGGCCAGGCATGGACGCGCGGATCGGCTCAGCCGATCCGCCGGGCGCCGCTGCCGGCCACCGCGCTGAAGATGTGCGGGCGGGAAAACCCGGACCGTTCGAACGCGGCCGTGACCGCCGTTTCGACGGCACCGGCCGCCTCGTCATCGACGAGGGCGATGACGCAGCCGCCGAAGCCGCCGCCGGTCATCCGGGCACCGTACGCGCCGCCGGCCAGCGCCGCGTCGGCCGCCAGGTCGAGTTCCTCGCACGTGACCTCGTAGTCGTCTCGCAGGGAAGCGTGGGACGCGGTCAGCAGCGGCCCGATGTCCCGCGGCCGCCCCTCCCGCAACAGATCGACGACCGCCCACACGCGTTCGTTCTCGGTAACCACGTGGCGAGCCCGGCGCCGCGTCACATCGTCGGGCAGCACGCTCAGGGCGGCATCGAGATCGGTGACATCGCGCAGCGCCGCGACACCGAGGGTCTTGGCCGCCAGCGCACAGCTGTGCTGGCGCGCCGCGTACTCGTTTCCGACGTGGGCGTGTTCGGCGCGGGTGTCGATCACCATGATCGACAGGCCGTATCGCTTGAGGTCCAGCGGCACATGGTCGGTGGCGAGGCTGCGGCAGTCCAGGAACAGGGCGTGACCCTCACGGCACAGGATGGACGCGGCCTGGTCCATGACGCCGCACGGCACGCCGACGTACCCGTTCTCGGCCCGGCGCGCGAGCCCTGGACGGTCAACCACCGGCAGATCGATACCGCCGAGGTCGCACAGCGCGGTCAGCACGGCACACTCCAGCGCCGCCGATGAGGACAGGCCGGCGCCGACCGGCACATCCGACGCGATGTCCAGATCGGCACCCGGAACCTGGTACCCGGCGTCGCGGAGCGCCCAGATCACGCCGGCGACGTAGCCGGCCCACCCGGAGACCCGGCCGGGCCGCAGGTCGTCGGGGCCGATGTCGTAGGGCTCCGGCGCCTGAGCGCTGCGCACTCGCCAGCGCCGGTCGGCGGTGACGTGCGCGGTCACCACGGTGCGCCGCGGCAGCGCGAACGGCAGTACGAAGCCTTCGTTGTAGTCGGTATGCTCGCCAATCAGGTTGATCCGGCCGGGGGCGGCCCAGCGCCCGCTTGTCCCGCTGCCGTTCGGTGCCTGCGCTCCGTAGACCATGCCTGGATACGCCTCCCCTCGACGCCGGTCCGGACAGCGTCTCACACCGGCAAACACAATCCAACACCCGTTCGGCGGGCCGCCATCGGCCCGTCGACAACGCCGCAGCCACGAGTTTTCACGGTTCGGCACCGCATGTCCACCGAGCATCTGACGTGTGGGAAATTCTGATCGGTTTTGTTTGTATGCGATCGGTTGGGCCGGTAGGCTCATGGCGGGTGCATCGCCCCAATCCCCGGATGCACGCGAAGGCGAGGACCATGCACAAGACCACCAGTCGCCTCGCTGACGGTCGTGAACTGATCTACTACGACCGGAAGGCGACCGATCGGACCCTCCCGCCGGACAGCCGTGAGCGCTCCGCCCGCCCGGCCGCGTCCCAGCCACGCTTCGACGCGCGCACCGGCGAATGGGTGGTGGTCGCCGGGCACCGGCAGGACCGGAGCTTTCAGCCGGTGGCCAGCGACTGCCCCCTGTGCCCGTCCCGGCCCGGTCACCCGACCGAGATACCGGCCGCCGAGTACGAAGTCGCGGTCTTCGAGAACCGCTACCCGGCGTTGTCCACACCTGACGGTCTGGCCGGCACCAAGCGGCTGGGGCTGCCGGTGGCTCCCCCGGATCTGCTCTGGTCTGTCTCGGGCGGCGGACGTTGCGAGGTGATCTGCTACTCAAGCGAGCACGACGCGTCGTTCGCCGACCTCAAACTCGACCAGGCCCGGCTGGTCATGGACGTGTGGGCTGACCGCACCGAGGACCTCAGCTGCCGCGACGGCATCGCTCAGGTGTACTGCTTCGAGAACCGGGGCGTGGAGATCGGCGTGACGCAGCCGCACCCGCATGGGCAGATCTACGCGTACCCGTACGTCACCCCACGTACGGCGAGCATGCTGGCCAGAGCCGGCGCCTACCACCGCGAGCACGGTGGCAACCTGTTCGACGATCTGGTCGGCGCCGAGCGGGCGGACGGCTCGCGGGTGGTGCTGGACAACCACGAGTGGGTCGCGTTCGTGCCCTTCGCCGCGCGGTGGCCGTATGAAGTGCACGCGTACCCGAAGCGCCGGCACCGCGACCTCACCGAACTCGACGACGCGGAGCGTGAGGCATTCGTCGTGCTCTACCTGGACCTGCTCGCCCGGTTCGATCGCCTCTTCGCCACGCCGGCTCCGTACGTTTCGGCGTGGCATCAGGCGCCCCGATTCGAGCCCGCGGCCAGTGAGTTCGCGCTGCACCTGGAACTGTTCACCAACCGGCGCAGTTCCAGCAAGCTGAAGGTGCCGGCGGGCACCGAAGCCGGGATGGGCTCGTTCTCCAACGACATCAGCCCCGAGCAGGCGGCACGGCGGCTGCGCGAATTCGGCTGAGCGTCGGACACAGCCCCGGCAAAGTCCGATCACAGCCATGCCGCGCTCACACGCCGCATGCCGGCACGGCTCGGCCACGGCAAGGATGTTTGCGATCGCGTACCCTCTGGGCATTAAACCGCCCAGCCGGTTCTCCAACCCCTAAGGAGTACGCGCGTGCAGGTGACTGATTATCTCAGCGCCATCATCGTCGGAGTCATCATCGGCGTCCTTGGCCGGCTGACGTTACCGGGCAAGCAACGCATCGGGGTGTTCTCCACGTTCGTCATCGGTGTGGCGGCGGGCCTGCTCGGAAAGTTCATCGCTCATGCGCTCCACGCCGACGACAATGCCGGGGTATCGCTGTGGAAGTTGCACTGGGACTGGATCGTGCTGGCGATCCAGGTCGGCATCGCGGTGGTCGGCATCGCGATCGCGAACGTGATGACCTACACCCGCCTCGGCGATGCCGCTCCGGCGCGTCGTCGCACCCGGTCCCGCAAGCGCCGGACCAGCCGCGCCTGAGGCGCGGATCCGGTGCGATGCCCGCCGATCCTGGCCGCGACGGCGAGGATAGGCGGGCATCCCGGTATCCGCTGCCGGCGACGAACGCGGCGGGTTGGCCGTCGACGGTCAACTGATCAGCAGGACCTGACGCAGCCCGGTGATATCCAGGACCCGACTCAGGTAACCACCGACATTCGTCAGCACCAGCACGCTCTGCATCATCCGCGCCTTCTGGCTGAGTGTGACCAGGGTGCCGAGGCCCTGCGAGTCGCAGAAGGTTACGCCATCGAGGTCGAGCACGATCCGCGGTGGCGTATCGAGCAGGATGCCCTCAACAGCCTCGGACAGGCGCGCGACCGTACCGCCGTCGATCTCGCCGATGGCCGTAACCACGGCTTCGGTCGGCTTCCGGGTGACGTCGATGGTTAGTCCGGCCCGCTGCATGGCTCGACGCTACCCGTTGTCTGGCCAAAGGAAACCTTGTCCCGCCGGTCTCTTGGTGGCTGTTCGGTCCCGTAGTGCGCGGGTGTGCTCGGACGGCTCGACCGCCTTGGATGCCGGCATCACGATCTGCGGGTCCGGCGTGCCGACCACCTCGACGTCCTTGCCGGTGTAGTCGAACCGAGACAGCACCCAGCGCATCGCCTCGACCCGGGCCCGCTTCTTGTCGTTGCTCTTGACCACGGTCCATGGCGCATCGGCGATGTCGGTGTAGAAGAACATCGCCTCCTTCGCCTCGGTGTAGTCGTCCCAGCGGTCCAGCGACGCCAGATCCATCGACGACAGCTTCCACCGGCGAACCGGGTCGAGCATGCGGATGGCGAAGCGCGTCCGCTGCTCGGCGTGCGATACCGAGAACCAGAACTTGATCAGGTGCAACCCGCTGCGAACCAGCATCCGCTCCAGTTCCGGCACTTCGCGCATGAACTCCAGGTACTCCCGGGCCGTGCAGAAACCCATCACCTTCTCCACGCCCGCGCGCGTGTACCAGGAGCGGTCGAAGAGCACCAGTTCGCCCGCCGACGGCAAGTGAGCGATATAGCGCTGGAAGAACCACTGGGTACGCTCACGATCGTTGGGCTTGTCGAGCGCCACGATCTTGGTGCCACGAGGGTTCAGATGCTGGGTGAACCGCTTGATGGTTCCGCCCTTACCGGCCGCGTCCCGGCCCTCGAAGACGATCATCACGCGCTGGCCGGTGCGCTTGATCCAGTTCTGCAACTTCAGCAACTCGATCTGCTGGGCACGCTTGAGGCGGTCATACTCCGGCCGGGTCATCCGTTCCCGGTAGGGGAAGTTCTCCCGCCACGTCTCCAGGCGGACGCCGTCCATGTTGACCAGATCCGGCTCGCCGTCGAGGTCATACTCGACTCGGTACTCGCCGAGGTCCTCCAGTAGATCGTCGAGCGCCGGCGCGTCCCGATCGGTGCGCCCTCGCGGTTGCGCGGCGTTCACCGGCGGCAACTGCCACCGGCCGCCCCCGACGGCAGCCGTCCCGGATCCCTGGCATCGACCACGCTCATGCCCACTCACCTCAATCGTGCGAAACGTCCCGTGAGACATCCGACGCGATATTCATGCTACTTGTCGGGTTTTGCCCATACCGCAATGCCACATATACCGAAGCGCCGGCCGGCCCCGAATCGGACCGGCCGGCGCTCCTCCCACCCCCATTTAGTGGATCATCACCGGCTCGGCGGCACGGCCGTCGGCGGTCTGGCCGTCGGCCGAGCGCGTCGGCTCCGGCTTGCGGATGAACAGGAACGAGAGCACGGCCCCCAGGGCCAGCAGCAAGGCGCTCGCGGTGAACGCCACGTTGTACCCGTGAATCGCCGCGTGGGCAGCACCCAGTTGCGACGCCGGGTCGGTGGCGGTCGGGTTGATCTGGTGCCCGATCAGGTAGTTGGACACGGTCGTGATGAAGATCGTGTTCAGCAACGCGGTGCCGAGCGATCCGCCCACCTGCTGCGTCGTGTTCAGCATCGCGCTCGCCACTCCCGCATCGTGATTCGCCACGCCGGACAGCGCCGTGGCGGACAACGGTACGAAAAGGAAGCCCATGCCGAGGCTCATGGCGATGAACGCGGGCAGGATTCCGACGGTGTACGACGACGTCAGGCTCAGCTGGGTCAACCACAGCATCGCCGCCGTGGCCATCACGCCACCGGTGGTCATCAGCACTCGCGGGCCGACCCGCGGAAGCAACTGCGAGGCGACACCGGCGGCGACGATGATCCCGCCGGAGAACGGCAGGTACGCGATACCGCTCTTGAGCGCCGACCAGCCGAGCGTCTGCTGCAGGTAGTAGGTCATGAACAGGAACATGCCCAGCAAACCGGCGCCGATCAGGATCGAGATCGCGTACGACGTACCCCGGTTGCGGTCTGTGACCACCCGTAGCGGAAGCAGCGGGTTGCTGACCCGCGACTCCCACACGACGAAGCCGGCCAGGAGCACGACCGCGGCGGATAGCCACGCGATGGTGACCGGAGCCGTCCAGTGGTCGGACTCGCTCGCGGCCTTCGTGAAGCCGTACACCAGGGCGGCAATACCGCCGGTCGCCAGCACCGCGCCCGGCACGTCGTACTTGGTGTTGCCGTGGGCACGGCTCTCCCGCACGATCGGGATGGCCAGGATCAGCGCGATCAACGCGATCGGAATGTTCACCAGCAGGCACCAGCGCCAGTTCGCGTACTCGGTGAGCACGCCGCCGGAGATCAAGCCGATCGCGGCGCCGCCGCCGGAGATGGCACCGAACACGCCGAACGCGGTTGCGCGCTCCTTGGCCTCGGTGAACGTCACGGTCAGCAGGGATAGCGCCGCGGGCGCGAGGATCGCGCCGAAGATGCCCTGAAGCGCTCGAGCGCCGAAGAGCATGCCGGCGTTGACCGCCGCACCGCCGAGCGCCGACGCCGCGGCGAACCCGACCAGACCAACCATGAACGTGCGCTTCCGGCCGGCATAGTCTGCGATGCGGCCGCCCAGCAGCAGCAAGCCGCCGAACGTCAGCGTGTACGCCGTCACGATCCACTGTCGGTTGGCGTCCGAGATGTGCAAAGCCTGCTGCGCATGCGGCATTGCGATGTTCACGACGGTGGCGTCGAGCACCACCATCAGCTGCGCGATCGCGATCACGACCAGCGCAAACCACCGCTTGCTGTCTGGGGGCGCCGCCGCTTCACGCCCCCCGTTCGCCGGTGGCTGGGCCACGGCGGATTCCTGCGACATTTCTCCTCCAAGGGCAGGGTGGCTCGTCGGCCCGTTCGGGCACGCGTGTCACCGTCCGGCACCGTTTCCGGTCCGGCTGCGGTCTCTAAATCGGGATTTGTCTAGATCGATCTGATTGGTTCTGAGGGTCTCGCTGATTCGGAAGGTCTCGTTGGCTCAGACGGTTCCGCTTGCTCTGAGCTCCGAGCGTCCTGAAGTCCGCCAATGCCCTGGGGTGTTTCGATGTTCTGAGGTGGTCCGGCGTTCTGAGGTGGTCCGGCGTTCTGAGGTGGTCCGGCGTTCTGAGGTGGTCCGGCATCGTGGGGTGTCTCGGCATCCGGCGAACCAGATCCACGCTTCAGGACCGGCAAGAGGACATCATCGACGACGTGTACGACAAAATCCCGGTCCATCCCGCCGACTGACCACAGCTTGCGGGTCAGAACGAGTGAGTGGATCAGTTCGTGCATCAACTCCGGCCTCGCGCCGGCCGGCAGTTCCCCCCGCGCTGTGGCCCGCCCGATGATCGTCGTGTGCACGCTGTGCTTCAGCTCGTAGGTGCAGCGGTACAGCGTCCGCGACAGCTCCGCATTGCGCGTCGCGGCACTCATCAGCCCGGCGATGATGGCGCCCTCCGGACCGTTGGCAAGCTGACAGGCTCCACTCATCAGCGCGATCAGGTCGCCGCGAAGGCTGCCGGTGTCCGGCGCCTCCGGGACCCCGCCGAAGCGGTATGCCAGGGCATCCATCACCAGGTCGGGTTTGTTCGGCCAAGACCGGTAGATGGTCGCCTTGCTGGCTCGGGCCCGAGCCGCCACGGCGTCCATCGACATCCGGTCGTAGCCGACCTCGCCCAGCAGGTCGAAGACGGCCTCGAAGATCGCGGCATGCCGCGCCGACCGCACCGACGGTGCCGCGGCGCAGCGTTCCTCGACCGTGTCGACCACGAACTTCTCCCTGTCCTGGTGGCGGATCGCCTGGAGGCGCTCCCTCGGCCGGCAACCGCGCACCGAAGCAGACGAACACCCGGCAAGCGGATCCGACCAGCTAGCAAATACGAAACGAAACGGTTCCGTACTCGGGCCAAGGTACCCCCCATCCGCCAGCTTCGGTAGCGAATGGCCCCACCAATCGCCCGGTGACGCTGCTCACAGAGCGCAGTCCGCCGGCTGCGAAGCGAGTCGGGAAGGTGTCCGTCATGTACTGAATGCTGCCGGTACATGCCTGGTTGACCTGCACGTTAAGACGACGCAACCAGGCGCGCGAGGCATTGCGCACACCGCTATGGCGCCGCCAGGGCGCTGGTCGGCGCCATCCGGGCAGCCCGCACCGCGGGATACACGCCCGCCGGCGTGCCGATCACCATGGCCACTACCGCCGCGCCGACGGCGACCCAGCCAGGCACCACGGTCGGCCAGCCCCGGGTGGTGGCGAAGACCGCGGTCAAGCCGGTACCAAGCGTGGTACCGCCGCCGCCTCCGAGCGCGGACAGCAGAAGTGACTCGGCCAGGAACTGCAGCCGGATCTGGCCGCGGGTGGCGCCGAGCGCCCGCCTCAGCCCGATCTCGCCGCGGCGTTCCAGCACCGAGATCACCATGGTGTTGGCGACTCCGACGCCACCGACAAGCAGCGCCACCCCGCCCAGGCCCAGCAGCAACGCCGTGAACGTAGCGTTGGTGGCCTGCTGCGCGGTCAGAGCATCGGACGGACGCGACACCAGAACCTGTTCCGGATGCTCGGGATTGGCGGTCGCCGCCAGCACGGCCCGCACCTGAGCCACCTGATCGGGCCTCGTCCGGGCGTACACGGTGGTGGGATGCCCATCAAACTCGAGATAGCTGCGTGCGGTGCTCGGTGGCCGCGTTCAGCCACGCGCCGTCGGCGACCGAGGCACCCAGGGTGGACGACAGGTCGGTGCGCGCCGCCATCACCGCGATGCTCCCGGTCTCGGCGGCCGGAATCCGGTCGGTACGGTACGTGTGCGCACCCGAGATGTAACCGACCGCCGAAACCGACTGCACCGGGCCGATCCGGGCGATCATCGACTCCGCCGTGTCGGGCAGGGTTGCCTGCGCACCGAGCAGCGACTCTCCAGGTGCGACGGTGAGCAGGTTGGTGCCGAGCCGGCGCAGTGTACGGTTCAGGTCCTCGCGGCTGGACGCGGAGATGCCGACCACGGCAACCATCGCCGCGATACCGATGGCGATGCCGAGCGCGGACAGCACCACCCGCAGTGGGCGGGATCGCAGGCCGCTGGCACCGACCCGGGCCATGTCGGCGGGTGCCAGGCGGGCCGGACGCGGCCGGTTCACGAAACTACCTCACCATCGACTCGGCGCCCGTCCCGCAACGCGATTCGCCTCGGCACGCTGGCCGCGATGTCGTGATCGTGCGTGATGATGACCACCGTCGTGCCGGCGGTGTGCAGCTCCCGCAGCAGATCGAGCACCGCGGCGCTGGTAGCCGGCGACGCCACTCTGCTATCCCTGCTCGCCCGCAACCTGATCAGCAACGCGGCGCGGTAAAACGTCGACGGGGGTTCGCTGTCGGTCACCGTCGTAAGCGATGGCGGCCGCGCGGTGCTCACCGTAGCCAACGCCGGACCCCCGGTGCATGCCGAGGACCTGCCCGACCTGTTCGAACCGTTCCGGCGCGGCTTACCGGAGCGGACACGATCCGCAGACGGCGCCGGCCTGGGCCTGTCGATCGTGCAAGCCATCGCGACCGCTCACGACGGCGCGGTGACCGCGGCGCCCCGACCTGGCGGCGGCCTCACCGTTCACGTCACCCTGCCGACCATCCGAACAACCATGACCCGCTGACGCCCACGCACCCGGGTAGCGATCGCCTCCACCTGGGCTCTAGACGCCCAGGGTCAGAGATCGCGCAGCCGCGTGTACTGCTCGCGGATGGCTGGCGCCGGATCCGCCTCGAATTGCCGCGCCTCGGCCGCACCCCAGACCGGAGGCTCGGCGGCACCGGAGAGCACCCACGCGGCCTGGCGGGCGGCACCATCGGCGACATACTCGGACGGCTCCGGCACGGCCACCGGTACGCCGAAGACCTCGGGCGCGATCCGTTGTACCGCAACGGATCGCGCACCACCGCCGATCAGCAGCACTCGCCGCACTGGTACTCCCGCATCGCGCAGCGCGTCCAGGCCATCGGCGAGGCCACAGAGCATGCCCTCCACCGCGGCTCTCGCGAGATTGGCCGGACTGGCGTTGGCGCCGGTCAGACCACCGATCATGCCGGTGGCACCGGGCCGGTTGGGCGTGCGCTCACCTTCCAGGTACGGCAGCAACGTCACACCTTCGGCCCCGGCCGGCGCCGCCAGCGCGAGAGCCGACAACCGGTCGAGCGAGCAACCCAGCACGGCGGCCGCCACGGTCAGCACCCGCGCCGCGTTGAGAGTGCAGACCAGCGGCAGGTAGTGGCCGGTCGCGTCGGCGAAGCCGGCAATGGTGCCGGTACCGTCGGCCGTCCCGGTCGCGCTCACCCCGAAAACGGTTCCGGAGGTGCCGATCGATACCACCACGTCGCCGACCCCGGCCTGCACGCCCAGCGCGGCCGCGGCGTTGTCGCCGGTACCCGGGCCGAGCAGCATGCCGCCCGCCGCCGTCCCGGCGGCCTCACTGGGACCTAGCACGGCCGGCCGGTCCGGCACCGCACCGCACGCCATTTCCAGAAGATCCAGCCGGTACTCCCGGCTCGCCGGAGACCAGTAGCCCGTGCCACTGGCGTCACCACGATCCGTTACCCACGCCGAGCGCTCGGACCATTGCCACGTGAGCCAGTCGTGCGGCAGGCATACCGATGCCGTGCGGGCCATCGCATCCGGTTCGTGGGTGGCCAGCCACCGCAGTTTCGTGACCGTGAACGAGGCCACCGGCACGCTGCCCACCGCGTCCGCCCAGCGCTGCGGCCCGCCGAACTCGGCGACCAGGTCGGTGGCGGCGTCGGCGGAGCGGGTGTCGTTCCACAGCAGGGCTGGGCGAACCACGTCGCCGGCCGCGTCGAGGCAGACCATGCCGTGCTGCTGCCCGGCGATTGACATGGCCGCGACGTCGTCGAGGCCGCCGGCCACGGTCACCGCCGAGCGAAGGGCCCCGAGCCAGGCACGCGGATCGACTTCGGTACCGTCCGGATGCGGGGCGGATCCCTGCCGTACCAGCGCCCCGGTCTCGGCGTCGCGGATGACCACCTTGCAGGACTGGGTTGACGAGTCGACGCCGGCCACGAGGCTCATCGCGACCCTCTCCGCCGGCGGCTGGCCGGCCGGAATGCGGGCTGGGCAGGCACGGGCTACCTCCACGGTCGGGCAATTCGGTACAGTGCAATTTTGTAAAGCGGATGAATTATTTGCTCGCACCTCCGATGTGTCAAGGCACCATGATTGGCGTCAAGGCACCATGACCGATCAGGCGCGAACCTCTCAAGGATGGCGGAGATCATGGCAAATCCGGGAGCGCTCCGGCAAGGCGATCTGCGGGAGCACAACCTGGTGCTGCTGCTGCGCCAGGTCCGCCTGGCCCCCACCCCTCCCTCGCGTGCGGAACTCGCCGGCCGGACCGGGCTGACCCGCGCGACCGTCTCCAGCCTCGTCGACGAGATGCTCCGGGCCAGTCTGATCACCGAGGTGCCGCCAACACCCCGAAACGGGGCCGGCCGTCCATCCATGGGCCTGACGCTCGGTACGTCCGGACCGGCTGGGCTCGGCCTTGAGGTCAACGTCGACTACCTGGCCAGCGCCGTGGTTGATATGTCCGGATCGGTCCGCCACCACGCCGTCCGTCACGCCGACCAGCGCCCGCGCCGTGCCACCGAGACGCTCACTGAACTCGATCGGATGGCTGCCGAGGCGGTACACGTCGCGACGGCGTCCGGCCTGACCGTTACCGGCGCCACGCTGGCGGTGCCGGGCCTGATGAACGACCGGCGGGTACGGCTGGCGCCGAACCTGGGCTGGCACGATGTCATGATCCCGGACCGCCTGGGCGGCGTCGGCCTAACCGCCGACAACGAGGCGAACCTGGCCGCGGCCGGTGAGATGGCCGCCCGCCCGGACGGCCCGGCCAGCTTCGTCTACCTGTCCGGCGAGATCGGCATCGGCGCCGGCATCGTGGTGAACCGGCAGCTGGTCCGCGGCGCTCGTGGATTCGCCGGCGAGATCGGGCACATGACGGTGCATCCGGATGGCCGGATCTGCCGGTGCGGCGCCCGCGGCTGCCTCGAACAGTACGCGGGTCAGGACGCCATCCGCGCCGAGGCGGATTCCGACTTGCCGTCCGGGGCCGGCGGCGAGGAGTTCGCGGAGCTGGCCCGAGCCGGCCACCCCGGCATGTGCCGGGCCCTGGACTCGGCGGGAGCCGCGCTCGGCGTGGCCATCGCCGCCATGCTCAACCTGCTCGACGTGCCAAGCGTGGTGCTGGGTGGGTTCTTCGCGCCGTTGTACCGGTGGCTACGCGGGCCGGTGGAACGCGAGATCGAAGCACGGGTCCTGGCGGCCCGCTGGGCGCCGGTCACGGTATCCGCGAGCACGCTCGGTGGCGACGCCGCGGTGCGGGGTGCCGCGCATCAGGCCTTGGAGACGGTCTTCACCGACCCGGCGCGATGGATCAGCGCCGCGGCCTGATCCACGTACGGCCGGGCACCTCAGTGCCAGCCATACTGCTTACGCAGCAACCCGGCAACCGCGTTGAACCGCCGACGATCCAGTATGGCGCCCTCCCGGCGGATGCCGTCCTCGTCCACTTCGAGTACTCGGTCCAGGCGCAGCCAGCTGGGCCGGTGCTCGCCATCCCAGACGCCGCTGCCGAGCGCGTACCAATGCCGCTGTCCGTCGCGCGCGGTGGAACTGGACAGCATCAGGCCGTACAGGAGCCGGCCATCGCGACCCACCACGAGGACCGGCCGGTCCTTGCCCTGAGTGTGGTCCTCCTCGTATGGCACCCAGGTCCACACGACCTCGCCCGGATCGGCATTGCCGTCGAGTTCGGGCGAGTACTCCAGATGACGGCCCGGCGGGGGCCCCGGCCGGGGTGTCGCGCCCGGCCGGCGGACCTCCGTCGCCTGGCCGCGCCGGGATCTGGTTCGCGGGGCGCCGATACGCCTGGTCCGAAGCCGGTCCACCAATGACTGCAACACCTTCGCCACCGCCTCACCATACTGGGCGGCGTTGCGGGCCACGTCGGGTCGCGGCTACTCCCGGCCCTGCCAGGTCGTCACGCACACCTCGTTTCCCTCCGGGTCGGCGAGCACCCAGAACGCTGGAGCGGCAGCGTCGCTGACCAGTCGGCCGCCGGCGGCCAGGGCGGCGTCAAGCCGGGCTGAGGCCTCGTCGTGCGGGACCGAAACGTCGAAGTGAATCCGGTTGCGCTGTGGCCTCGGCGCGTCCATCTGCTGAAACCAGATCGCCGGGCCCTGACCGCACGGATCGACGAGCGGATCGGCCGGTCCATCATGCCCGCCCTCGTCGGTGTACCCGAACACCGCCTTCCAGAATGGACGGACCGCCGGGATGTCCATTGCGTCAACCGCGATCTCGATGATCTGGACCGCCCGCGGCCGGCCGCCGACCTGAGCCGAGACGATCCGGCCGGCACCGGCCAGCGCCGCCGTGATGAGGTGGACGATCTCCACGTCCTCGGCGGTTACCCAGCCGATCGCGAACGTCTGCACGGTCACGATCACCCGATCGGCGCGTACATCCAGCTTGACGTGGTCGTCACCGGCCCGGCCGGCGGACGCCGCGATCCGTGCGGCAACTCGCCCGGCGGCCTCCAATGACGGCACCGGCACCGTGGTGACGAACGCGCCCAGCACGTAACGCCAGCCCAGATCGGTCACCGCCGACGAAGCTACGGTCCTGGTTAACGGTTGCGCCACTATGCCCCTCCCCTGCGTGGTATCCGGCCGAACCAACACTGGCGAGGTCAGGTGCCCGCGGCGACACCGCTCGCCGGAGGTAGTCGATGATTCTCGCCGTTGCTCTGAGCCCGAGCGTTGACCATACCTATGTCGTGGACAAGCTCGTCCCCGAAACGATTCACTAACCACTGGAGACCGTACGCCTGGCCGACCGCAACGGTCTCAACGTGGCCCGGAACGTCCGGGCGCTGGGGGCCGATGTGGTCGCGATCGCGATCATCGGCGCCGACCTGGTCACAGTCAGCGCGGTGCACGCGCCCGCTCTGCTGTCCGCCCCCGACCCGCACGATCTGGCGAGCCTGGGAGGAGGCTTGCGAAAGCTGGCCGCGTCGGACGACACCGCGATCGTGGTGATGGATGGTGAGCAGGGCGCGTGGACATCGTTTTCGGGCATCGACCCGATCGTGGCGCCGCCCGCGACGCTGGGCCGCTACCGGCTCGTCTGCGGTGACACGTTCGTCGCCGGGCTGATCTGGGGGCTGGAACAGGGACTGCTACCGGCCTCGGCGCTGGACGTCGCCACGTCCGCATCGCCGGCGAACTCGCGCATCCCGGGCACCGGCCGGTTGGCCGCCGCGGCGGGCTGAAGCTCGGCCCGGGTGCGTGGCGGCCCACCATTGTCGCGTACCCAGCGCACCAGCGCCTCACGGACCAGGCAACGTAGGTCCCACAGGTGGCTCGCGTCGGACGCGCTCACCACGGCGCGGACGGTGACCCGTCCGCCGGTAGCACCGATCACCTGCGTGTTGCATACCCGGCCGTCCCACAACGATGTTGAGCGAACCACGGACTCCACTTCGGAGCGCAGCGCATCGATGTCGACAGACCAGTCGACATCGATGGTGGCTTCTCCGAGAATGGCCGACGCCTGGTGGGTCCAGTTCTGGAACGGCTGGGTGGTGAAGTACGACGTCGGGAGGATCAGCCGCCGGTCGTCCCAGATCCGGACCACGACATACGTGAGCGTGATCTCTTCGATCCGGCCCCACTGCTCCTCCACGACGACCACGTCGTCGAGGCGCAACGACCCGCTGAAGGCGATTTGGACGCCGGCGATGATGTTGCCGAGCAGGGCGTTTGTCGCGAACGCGGCAATCGCCGCGGCCACTCCAGCCGACGCCAGCACCGAGGTACCGAGCAGCCTGGCCTCACGAAACGTCATCAAGGCGGCACCAAGAGCGAATACCGCCACCACCACCGCTGTGACCCGTCGCAAGATCAGCATCTGGGTACGGATGGCACGAGCATGCCGGTTGTCCGGCCCGCTCACGTTGAGCCGGGGAACGGCACTGTCCTCGATCACGAACAGCAGTCCGGTGAGCAGCCAGGCGCCGGCACCGATCAGCACCAGGGTGGTGATGTGCCCGGCGATGGACCAGCCCCAGTCGCCTCCCGGGACCCGGATGGCGGCCGACACGCCCAGCGCGGTCGCGAAGACCCGGAACGGGATCCGGGTCCGCCGGAGGAGGTCCGCGGCGATAGCCCGCCGGCCAAGCGAGCGATGCACGACGGTACCGATCGCGACCGCCGCCGACAGGCCTGCGATCGCGCTGGCAACGACCACGACCAGGCGGAGTACGAGATCGGACATTCGTCGACCGTACCCGCGCGCGACCTCGGCGAACCACGTTGCGGGATGTAGCCAGCGCCACACCCGAGCCTGGCCGGCCGGCACAGGCCGGGCCGGGCCGGGCCGGGCCGGGCCGCACGGACGGTACCGGGCAAGCGATCCGCGGACGCGAACCGGGCCGGTCGTGACCGGGCCGGGGTAGCCGAAGTGAAAAGGTTTCGGCACTATCGGGTCCATGCCTGGTTACCCCACCGCCGAACGGCTCGACCTGGTCGAGGAGATTCACGGGCACCGCGTCGCGGACCCGTATCGCTGGCTGGAGGACGTCGACGATCCACGCACCGTCACGTGGTCCACGGCGCAGGACGATCTGTATGAGGCGGTACGGGCCAGGTGGTCCGGACGGGCGGCGTTCCACGAGCGGCTGAAAACCCTGCACGCCGTCGGTGACGTCTCCGCTCCGGTTTGGCGAGGCGACCGGGCCTTCGAACTGCGCCGAGCGCCCGACCAGGATCACGCTGTGCTGTACGCCACTGACTCCAGCGGCGAGCAGCGAACGCTCGTGGATCCGATTGGCATCGACCCGTCCGGCACCACCACGCTCGACTTCTGGCAGCCCTCGCCGGATGGCCAGTTCGTCGCGTACGGATTGTCCGAGGGCGGAAGCGAGAACTCGGTGGTGCGGGTCGTTGAGGTGAGCAGCGGCAAGATCGTCGACGGCCCGATCGATCGAGCCCGGCACACCGACATCGCCTGGCTGCCCGACGCGTCTGCCTACTACTACGTCCGCCATCTGCCCGAAGGCTCGGTGCCCGGCGACGACGCCACGCTGCACCGGCGGGTCTACCGGCACGCCGTGGGCACCTCCCCCGACACCGATCCGCTGGTCTTCGGCGACGGCGCGGCCCGGTCGACGTACTTCGGCGTGGACATCTCACCGGACGGCCGCTGGCTGGTGGTCAACGAGAGCCGGGGCACCGACTCACGCAACAACCTCTACCTCGCCGATCTGCGCGGTGACGCCCGGTTTGTGCCGGTACAGCGGGACGTCGACGCGATCACCGAGATGAAGATCGGTCACGACGGCGTCGGATATCTGCTGACCAACCGGGACGCGCCACGATGGCGGCTGTGTGTCGCCGACCCGGCCGGCCTGGCCGCCGGGTCCGGATACTCATCATGGCGCACACTCATACCCGAGGACGCCACCGCCGTGCTGTCCAGCTACCGCACGCTGACCAGTCCGGAACTGGCGCGCCCGCTGCTGGTGGCGGTGCACACGCGGCACGCGATCGGCGAGGTCACCGTCTACGACCTCGCCACCGGCGCCCCGGTCCACGACGTCGCCCTGCCCGGCGTCGGAACGATCACCGAGCTGACCGCGAGGCCGCGTGACGGGGCCGAGGCGTGGTTCGGGTATACCGACTTCACCACGCCGGTGCGGATACTGCGCTACGACGCCCGTACCGCCGGGGTGTCGGTCTGGGCCGAGCCGGACGGCGACGCGGTCACCGACGTGCGGGTCGCCACCCGGCATGTCACCTACCGGTCGTACGACGGCACCGACGTGCGGATGTTCGTCGCGTCGGCGGACGGGGCCAGCCGGACCGGCGCCGGCCATCCTGTACGGCTACGGCGGGTTCAACATCAGCCGCCCGCCGGTCTACGACCCGTACATCCTCGCCTGGATCGAGGCCGGCGGCGTATTCGCGCTGGCCAGCCTGCGCGGCGGTGGCGAGGAGGGTGAGCAGTGGCACCGCGCCGGCTACCGCGACCGGAAGCAGAACGTGTTCGACGACTTCCACGCCGCTGCGGATTGGCTGGTCGCCCAGGGCATTACCACGCCTGGGAGGCTGGGCATCTTCGGCGGCTCGAACGGTGGCCTGCTGGTCGGAGCGGCACTCACCCAGCACCCGGAGAAGTATCGCGGCCGTGGTCTGCTCGGCACCGCTGCTCGACATGATCCGGTACGAGATGTTCGGGCTCGGTGCCAACTGGAACGGCGAGTACGGCTCCGCGCGTGACGCCGACCGAGTTCGGCTGGCTGCACGCCTACTCGCCATACCATCGGGTGCGCGAAGGCGACCGCCTACCCGGCGGTGGTGTTCACCGTCTTCGAGGGCGACACCCGCGTCGATCCGCTGCACGCCCGCAAGCTCTGCGCGGCGCTGCAGCATGCCACGTCGAGCGATCGTCCGGTGGTGATCCGGCGCGAACGCAATGTCGGGCACTCAAGCCGTGCGGTGTCCCGGACCATCGAGCTGGCCGCCGACCGGCTGGCCTTCTTCGCGTCGGAGCTGGGAATCGGCAGCCGGTAGGCGTCGGCATCGGACCGGTCGGCATCGCGGACCGCACTCCAGAATGGAAAACGCCCGTCCTGACAAGCACGGGGGAACCTGGCAGGGCGGGCGATGCGCCGACAGTACTACCCGATCGAGAAGACAGCAAGGCCTCAGTTTCTGCCGTAGCCGCGCCACCGGTTCGCGGCCACGGCTACCAGCTGCCACCCCCACCGCCGCCACCACCGCCGCCGGAGAATCCGCCACCGCCGAAGCCGGATGAGCCGGACGCCGACGGCGGTGAACTCACGATCGAGGTGGCCGTGGTCGCGGCGAAGGTGTGAAACGACGGCGCGAACGCCGCGAACGTCCACCCCGGCGCACCCGAATACCAGTACAGCCCGGTGCTGCCATCGGGTTGCACGGTTCCCAGGTCGCCGAACACCTTGGCCCACCGCTCGGCCAAGCCGAAGACCATCGCGAACGGCAGGTACGCCGAGAAGATCTGTTCGCGCTCCTCCCATCGGATCTGATCGGCTTGCGCGGTCGCGATGAACAGGCGGAAGCCCTGGGTGCGGGCCAGCGCCGCGCTGCCCTTGCCGGTACGCGCCGGGAACACACCGGCCGACAACAGCAGCACCAGCGAGGCGACGACGAAGCCGATCCCGACGAGCGCCAGCTGGGTGAAGACACCAAGCGTGATGGTGATGATGATGGACAGGATCAGGCTGAGAATGCCGATGCGGCGTGCGCGATTGCGGACCTTCTGCGGGCTGGCGCGGTACCAGCCCTGGTTGACCATGTCGTCATAGAGCCGGCTCTTGGTGAGGTTGAACTCGGTGGCGAAGGTGTATTTCAGCTCCGAGAGCCGGACCCGATCCCGGCCGGTGAACAGGGCATCGAACAGCTTGCGCTCGTACGGCAGGAAGGACGGGTCGCCGTCGGTGAGCTTCTCCAGCTCCCAGTCCGGCGTCTTGCTCGCCGGCAACTCCCGGATCCGCAGGTGCTTGCGTACCGCGAAGTCCACGATGGTCGCCACCACGTCGACCGTGTCCGCCTTCTCGTCCACCAGGGTGCCGACCTGTCCCGGCCGGACCTTGTCGGGTGGCACGAACTCAACCGAGACCGGCGGTGCCCCGAACAGTGGCTTGCGCTTCTCCTCGGCGGTCTGGCCGTAGCCGGGGGCCAGCCCCGGGAGGTAGCCGGCGTACTTGCGGTCCCGGCCCATGACCCACGCCGACACTCCCGCGATCAGGCCACCGATCAGCGCCACGCCACCGGCCAGGCTCAGTGACAGCGGGGTCGGCCGGAACGACGTGAGCCCGTCATGCCGCTCGACCAGAATCGGCTCGGGCTGCGGCACCGCACCCTTGGGCAGCGCGACCACAATGGTCATCGCGCTGCCCGGCAGCACCTCCGGCTGGCCGAACGTCGCGATGCCGCCTGAGCCGGCCGCGCTGGCGCACGAGAAATGGCTGCCCACCGGACCCGAGTAGCAGGACACATCGGTGAACGTGGCCGGCGCGGTAACCGTCGCGGTGGCGTTGCGGACCGGTACGTCCCAGCTGGAGCCGACAACGTTCCAGTACAACTCGTCATGGTCGGTGAATCCGTTGAGCGCACCGGCCACGGTGTACTTGATGACGTACGTGTGGGCGCCGCTGATCTTGCGGCTCTTATCCCCGATCTTGACGTCCAGTATCTGACCGGGCCGCGACGTGGCGAATGTCTCCCGCCTGCCATCGCGGGTCACCGAGATGTCGCTGATCCGGTAGATCCGGTTCTGGTAATCGCTGACGTGAAACGCCACCGGTATGTCGCGGAAGATGCCGTGCTTGCTGTTCGAGCCGAAGTCGTAGTCGATCGTCTCGTTAACACGCATGGTCCCGTCCGAGCGGATGTCGATCTGGGTCGCGTACGACGTGATCGACTCCTGGCCGGCCGCGGGGCGCGGCCGGCCGGCAGCACGAGCCACACGATCACCATGACGGCCGCCAGCGCGACCACGCGAAGCCACTTCATGCACGCGAGGTTAGCGTCCGGGGTCCACGGCGGTCGCCTCCGCTGCCCCCACGACGCCAACCGCAGGTGGGCCAGGTCCGCGCCCGGACCTGGCCCACCTGGGCTTGTCAGACCGACCCCTAGAGGCGGCGGCGGTAGCCGCTACGGTTGCGGGAGACCAGCGCCACTCCGAGCGCGGCCAGCGCGACCTGAATGATCAGCTGGATCCAGTCGATTCCTTCGGTGTGCCGCACGCCGAGTGCACCAGCGATGATGGTGCCGACGATCGCGGCGACGATGCCAACCAGGATGGTGGCTACCACGCCGATGTTCTGGCGGCCCGGCAGCACCAGGCGGCCCAGTGCACCGATCACAGCGCCAATGACGATCGCGAGAATGATCCCGGTAAGCGTGATGTGCATTGCGTTTCACCTCTCGTGGGGGCCTCGAAAAGCGTCAACCCGCCGATGCCCGGCCCCGAGAATTCCTAAACGTGCGAGTGGTCCGGCGTGGGTCCGACCCAGGCCGGGGCACCGATTGGTGGATGGCCAGATCGCAATGCAGCCATTACGCGTCGCCCGCTTGGCCAGCCCGCACGGGAGATCGCACCGCACGTGCGATCGTCGGCAAATCGATGGGGTTAGAACACCCTCGGCGTCGCTGACGTGTAGCCACCTCCCGCTACCCGCCTCCCGCTCAGGTCTCCGGTCCGGCGACGCCGACGGTCAAACACCCGATGCGAACCGCGTCATGTTCACTCATCCAACCCGCGAGCCGCGCGCTCGACACGACCCCTGCGCTCGACACGAGCCGCGCGCTCGACACGCACTCGCCGGCGCTTACCACCGGACCATCCAACGCACCCGTACTCGAGGCGGTCATTCATGGTCTCCATTCCCTCTGATCTTGACTCCGCGCCCGGCCCCGCCTCGGCGCCCGGCCCGGTCTCCGCGTTCTGGCAGCGGTCACTGCCGACCGCGGTCAAGATCCTCATCGCCGGGCACTTCGGGGCTGGAAAGACCACGATGGTGGGCTCGATCAGCGAGATCTTGCCGCTGCGGACCGAAGAGGTGTTCACCGAAACCGGCGTCGACGACCTGTCCGATGTGGAGAAGAAGGCGACCACCACGGTCGCCATGGACTTCGGTCGCATCACCATCCGCGACGACCTGGTGCTGTACCTGTTCGGTACGCCCGGGCAGGACCGGTTCTCGTTCGTCTGGGACGAGTTGTCGGTCGGCGCGATCGGCGCTGTCGTACTCGCCGACACCCGCCGGCTCGACGACTGCTTCGGCTGCATCGACTACTTCGAGGATCGCGCCACCCCGTTCGTGGTCGCGGTCAACTGCTTCGCCGGCAGCAAGCGGTACGAAGTCGCCGACGTGCGGGCGGCGCTGCGCCTCGATCCGGACGTGCCGGTGCTGATGTGCGACGCGCGCCGTCGTGAGTCGTCCAAGCAAGCACTCATTACGCTGCTCGAACACGTGATCGCCGAGCAACGGGAGCCGACGGCGTAGTGGCCGGACCAGGTGCGCTGGGTCCATCCGCTCACCGGTGTCGGGGGGTACGGCTAACGTCAGAGGCATGCGCTTGGCCACCTGGAACGTCAATTCGGTGTCTTCCCGCCTGCCGCGCCTCCTGGAGTGGCTTGAGCTGGCCAAACCGGACGTCTTGTGCCTTCAGGAAACGAAGACCGCGCAATTCCCGGCGGCCGAGGTAGAAGCGCTGGGCTACCAGGTCGCCGCTCACGGCACCGGCCGATGGAACGGTGTGGCGTTGCTGTCCCGCGTCGGCATTGCCGATGTCAGCCTCGGCTTCCCGGGTGAACCGGGGTTTCCCGATCCGGAGCCGCGGGCGATCGGGGCCACCTGCGGGGGCACCCGGATCTGGTCGCTGTACGTGCCGAACGGCCGAGCCGTTGACGATCCGCATTACCAGTACAAGCTCGCGTGGCTGGAAGCGCTCCGGACGGCGATCGGTGCCGAGGTCTCGGGCGGCGGCCCGCTGGCGATCTGCGGTGACTTCAACGTCGCGCCCACCGACGCCGACGTCTGGGACCCGGCCGCCTTCGCCGGCTCCACCCACGTCACGCCGGCCGAGCGGGCGGCACTGGCCGGACTGCTGGATCTCGGGCTGGTCGACATCGTCCCGAAACCGATGAAGGGGCCCAACCCGTTCACCTACTGGGACTACCGCGCCGGCATGTTCCACAAAGACATGGGCATGCGGATCGATCTTGTGTACGCCACGAAGCCGCTGGCCGGCCGAGTCAGCGGCGCCTACATCGATCGCGAGGCACGCAAGGGAAAGTCCCCGAGCGACCACGCGCCGGTCGTGGTTGACATCGACTCGGCCTGATCGTGACCACCGTGGCACGGCGGACCGCGACCAGTTGGTGCTATCGTCCGCCAAGCTGATCGACGGAGCACGTGCCTCGTGGTTCGCAAGCCATACCTGATCGCCGTCGTCTGGCTGGCCTTGACGGCCTCCTACGCGGGATGGCTATCGATCTCGCCATTGGCTGCCCTACCGGGGCCAACGCTCGTAACGCTGTACGGCTCGATCGGTATGGCCGTGGCTATCGCCTGCGCATACCTGATGGGCGCGCCAGAAACCCAGCCGTACGGATCGGGAGCCGTCGCGGGGCTGAGAGCCTGGTAGCGACCTCATCGTGGGGCGGCTGCCTCCACCGATATTTCGGTCGCGAGCTAAACGTCGGCGGGCTAGCGTGAGCGTCATGAGCAGCAACGCCACCGAACCGGACACCACCCGAGCACATTCGATCTCCGAACACACCCGGCTGGGACGGGCCGCGAGCCTCGACCGGTGGCTGCCGCTCGCCGCGATCGGGATCACCGTGACGCTGTGGGCATCGGCCTTCGTTGCGATCCGCCATGTCAGGCATGAGGTAGGCGCCGGAGCGCTGTCGCTCGGCCGGCTGCTCGTCGGTGCGCTGGTGCTGGGCGGGTTCGTGCTCTACCGGCGAAACCGGACGCCGGCCGCCACCCGGCGCTGGCCCACCCGGCAGGACTGGCCGCTCCTGCTGATCTGCGGCGTCCTGTGGTTCGGCCTCTACAACGTGGCTCTCAACGAGGCCGAGCGCCACGTGGATGCCGGTACCGCGGCGATGCTCGTCAACATCGGGCCGCTGCTCATCGCGCTCGGCGCCGGCCTGCTGCTGGGCGAGGGCTTTCCACGCAGCCTGATGATCGGCTGCGCGATCGCGTTCGCCGGCGTCATCGTGATTGGCTTTGCCACCTCGTCGAGCGGATCGGACCCGGTCGGCATCGTTCTCTGTCTGGCATCGGCGGTCTTCTACGCGGCCGGGGTGCTGTCCCAGAAGCCGCTCCTCGCACACCTGCCAGGCCTGCACGTCACGTGGATCGCCTGCCTCATCGGCACGGTGGTCTGCCTGCCGTTCGCTCCGGCACTCGTGCACGATCTCCGGCATGGCGGCGACGCGTTGTGGTGGATCATCTACCTGGGGGCGTTCCCGACCGCGATCGGCTTCGCGACCTGGGCGTACGCGCTGGCCCGCAACAGTGCCGGACGCACCGTGGCGGCCACCTACCTGGTCCCGCCGATCGCCATCGTCATCAGCTGGGCGCTGCTCGGCGAGACCCCGGCCGCGCTGGCCGTCGTCGGCGGCGCGATCGCGTTGCTCGGCGTGTACGTGGCGCGGCGGGCGCCGCGTGGTCCGCGGCCCACCGGGTCCCGGGTCGGACGGCTCGACCAGGCCACCGCGGGTGGGCCGGATGCCGCGGGCGCGAGCGACGCCATAACCGCCGAAGTGAGCGCCTCCCGATGATCACCGGCGGTCCGGAACTCGCCCAATTTGCCGGCCTGATCGCCGACAGCACCCGGGCGTCGTTTCTCATCACGCTGCTGGACGGACGTGCCCGTACGGCTGGGGAGCTGGCACGGATTGCCGGGGTCGCACCATCGACCGCGACCGAACACCTCAACCACCTGGTCTCCGGCGGGCTGCTGGCCGAGCAGCGGCAGGGCCGGTGCCGGTACGTGCGGCTGTCCGGCCCGGCGATGGCGCATCTCGTGGAGCAGATGCAGAGCCTGGCAGCCCCGGCACGCTCGGCTCGCACTCTCCGCGACAACACCGCGTACACGGCCATGGCCCGAGCGCGTACCTGCTATGACCACGTCGCGGGCCGGCTCGGTGTGAACCTGGCCGATGCGCTGCTCGCGCGCGGCCGCGTCGCGCGCGACGGTGGGCCGCGGTTCACCGAGCCGGGGCTGGCGTGGCTGGCGAGCCTGGGCGCGGACGTACCGGCATTGCAGCGGGCGCAGCGGCCGATGCTGCGCGACTGCCTCGACTGGACCGAACGCCGGCCACATCTGGCTGGTTCTGGTGGCGCCGCCATCTGCACATACCTATTCGATGCCGGCTGGATCGAGCGGATCGGCTCGCAGCGAGCCGTCCGGGTCACCGCGGCCGGCGAGCGCGGTCTCGATGCCCTGGGCGTGCAGACGCGTCTACCGAGCCCTTGATCGTGTCCGGTTGTGGTCGTCCCGGCACCGCTAACCGGACACGATCATGACCGGCGCCGGTGCGGGACGCGCCGTAGACACGCCGGCGTGGTACCGGGATCATCGGTTGCCGGGCTCGCCGCCTCGCGTGTGTCGGCCGGAATCGTGCCTGCATCAGACCGGGCACCGGTCACGTGCAACAACCGGTCTTGGTCCACCAGACGTGCAACTTCGCGAACGAGATGGCCTTCTGTACTTTCGCCAGGAACAGCGCCCGTTCCGGCTCATTCGTCCAGATGAAGACGTGCCCGCCATCCGAGGTGGTGTAGCACTCCAGCGTGCCGAGCCCCTCGGACCCGTGCCAGGCCTTGCGGCCTTGGGCGCTCTCGCTGCTCGGCGGACACTCTGGCTGCGCCGACGCGGGAAAGAAGTTGTACGCCTGGTTGAGCGCGTCGAAGCTCTTGGCCAGGGCGTCTGCCGACCGGAACAGGTACGCGTCGATGTATGCCCCGGCGATCGCCGATCCCTTGCCCTCCACGCAGTTCAGCTGCTCGGTCAGGCCGACGAAGTCGCGCGGCGTGGGATCTTTCGATGAGGCGCAGTCCGACGCCGGACTCAGGTCCCCTGGCAGCATCTGTCCCAGGCCGGCGGCCTTCGGCTGGGTCGTCACCACGCTCGTGGCGCGCGACGATTGGGACGCGCACGCGTCGGCGCACATGGCAACCATCGCGAACACCAGGATGATCCGGCCCATTCGACCTCCTCACCTGCGCCCGTGAGCTGCGGGATCTATGATCGTCACGGGCATCGGCGGGGCACAACGTCAAGGCGGGTTACGCCAGTGGGCCATCCGCACAACATTCGGCTGCCGGTTCGGTTAATTCGTTGGTCGACGAAACGTCGGCCGGTTGACGTATGGTGCGGCCATGGCCGGTGCCAAGACGATTCTTGAGATCGCCGATCGTGAGGTAACGATCACCAACCCGGACCGGGTTTACTTCCCCGCTCTGGGCCTGACCAAAATGGACTTGGTCACCTACTACCTGGCGGTGGCTGACGGCGTGCTGCGAGCGGCCGGCGACCGGCCAATGGCCCTCAAGCGATACGTCAACGGCATCGACCAGCAGGCGTTCTATCAGAAACGGGCGCCGCAGGCTCGTCCTGAGTGGATCGGGACGGTGGAACTGAAGTACCCGTCCGGCCGGAGCGCTCACGAGATCGTCCTGTCCGATCCCGCGCAACTGGCGTGGGTGGTCAACCTCGGCTGCATCGACCTGCACCCGCACGCCGTCCGCGCACTGGACCTGACCCACCCGGACGAGTTGCGGATCGACCTCGACCCGATTCCCGGCGTCCGCTGGCCGGATGTACGCGCGGTCGCACTCACCGTCCGGGACGTCCTGACCGACTACGGCCTGCAAGGCTGGCCCAAGACATCCGGGTCGCGGGGCATGCACATCTACTGCCGGGTCCGCCCCCGGTGGACATTCGCCCAGGTGCGCAAGGCCGGGTTGGCGCTGGCCCGGGAGGTGGAACTGCGGGTGCCCGACCTCGCCACCAGCCGGTGGTGGAAGGAGGAGCGGCATGGCGTCTTCATCGACTACAACCAGAACGCCAAGGACCGGACCACCACCTGCGCGTACAGTGTCCGGCCCACGCCCAACGCCCGGGTCTCCGCGCCGCTGCGCTGGGATGAGGTGGGCGGCTGCGACCCCGACGACTACACGATGGCCACGATGCCGAGAAGGTATGCCGCGCTGGGCGACGTCGCCGACGGCATCGACGAGGCCGCCGGGGACATCACCGGCCTGCTGGAGCTTGCCGAGCAGCTGGCCGAGAAGATCGCCGACGACGAGTCGCCGCTCGCGGTCCGCAAGGCTCCGCCGAAGGGTGGCCGGCGCCAGTCGTCGATGCCGCTGATCGAGATCGCGCGTGCCGAATTCGCCGACGACGCGATGGCCGCGCTTGACCACTGGAAACAGCGGTACCCGGACGTGTGGCCGCTGCTTGAGGACTCGGACGTACTGGTCGACTCGATGCGCGGCCGGAGCAGCACGTGGACGAGGATCCGGCTGAACCTTCGGCACGTACCGGAGGCACAGCGCCCGCCGCAGGAGCCGCTGGAGGTCGACTTCAATCCCTGGGCCAGGCTGTCGGATGGCCCCGGATGATCACGCGGGGTCACATCATGTACGCCATCCGGGTGACCGGGTAATCGGGTTCGCCGCGACAAGCCGGGCTCCAGCGGCCAGGATGGGCCGTATGACACCAACCTTCTCGCCGGGGATGCCGATGTGGTTGGATCTCGGCACCACCGACCTGGACGCGGCCAAGAACTTCTACGGACGTCTGTTCGGCTGGGAGTTCGAAGATCTCGGCCCAGAGGCGGGTGGCTACAACTTCGCCCGGATCGGCGGCCGGATGGTGTGTGGTATCGGCCAGGCTCAAGATCCGTCCGGCGGATCACACTGGGGTCTGGTGTTCCGGGTCGAAGACGCCGACGATGCCGTGGCCAAGGCCGAGGCCGCCGGCGGGAAGGTGGTCGTCCCGCCGATGGACGTGATGGGAACCGGGCGCATGGCGGTCCTCACCGACACCTCCGGTGCGGCGTTCACCGTGTGGCAGCCGATCACCCACAGCGGAGCCGAGGTCATGCACGAGCATGGCACGTTCACATGGGCCGAACTGTCCACCAACGACATCGACGCGGCCCGCGCCTTCTACCCCTCCGTGCTGCCGGTGACGACGCGTGAGTACAACCTCGGCGAAGGCATGAACTACACGGTGTTCAGCGTCGGCGACACCAGCATCGCCGGCGCTATGGTCAACCCAGGCGTGCCGCCCAGCTGGGGCGTGTATTTCGCGGTCAACGACACCGACGCCGTCGCCGATCAGGCGCTGGACATGGGCGCCATCGAGTTGATGCGCGATGACGCGCCGCCGGGACGGCTGGCCATGCTCATCGACCCGCAGGGCGCACCGTTCGCGATCATCAAGAGCGATCCGGAGTTCCAGATGTGAGAGCCAGTTCCAAACCGGCGTTCGCCACCGGACGGCGGTGCGCCGACGCTGGCCAACGGGTCGCGTAAGGGCTTTATCAGGTGCGTTCTCGGTGCCGTCGGCGGCATCGCGCACGAAGTGGGCCTCATCCACGAGTGGATGAGGCCCACGTCCTGTGCCAGGCCATGGGCTGGTCACCGCGGCCGCCAGGCCGGGGCCTACCAGGCGCCGCGTGTCAGTCGGGTTAGCCGCGGTGCTTGCGCAGCTCACGCCTGGCGAGCGAGGCCATGTGGACCTCGTCCGGCCCGTCGGCCAAGCGCAGCGAGCGGGCACCGGCCCACATCCCCGCCAGCGGCGTGTCCTGGCTGACACCGCCCGCCCCGTGTACCTGGATCGCCTTATCGATGACCCACTCGGCCATCTGCGGAACGGCAATCTTAATGGCCTGGATCTCCGTGTGCGCACCCTTGTTGCCGACCGTGTCCATGAGCCAGGCGGTCTTGAGCACGAGCAGCCGGGCCTGCTCGATCCGTACCCGGGCGCCGGCGATCCACTCCCCGACCACGCCCTGCTCGGCGAGCGGCTTACCGAACGCGGTCCGCGCCAGAGCGCGCTCACACATCAGGCCGAGTGCCCGCTCGGACATCCCGATCAAGCGCATGCAGTGGTGGATCCGGCCCGGACCGAGCCGGGCCTGCGCGATCGCGAAGCCTTCGCCCTCGCCGGCAATCAGGTTGGACGCCGGTACGCGTACCGCGGTGAACTGCACCTCGGCGTGCCCGCCGTGGCCACCGTCGTCGTAGCCGAACACGTTCATGCCCCGGCGTACCTCGATCCCCGGGGTGTCGCGGGGAACCAGGATCTGGCTCTGCTGACGGTGCCGGGGCGCGGACGGGTCGGTCTTGCCCATGACGATAAAGATCTTGCAGTTCGCGTCCATCGCGCCGGACGACCACCACTTGAGCCCGTCGATGACGTACTCGTCGCCATCGCGGACGATGCGGGTCTCGATGTTCGTCGCGTCCGACGACGCCACCTCCGGCTCGGTCATACAGAACGCCGAGCGGATCTCGCCGGCCAGCAGCGGCTTGAGCCATGTCTCCTGCTGCTCGGGCGTACCGTAGGCGGCGAGCACCTCCATGTTCCCGGCGTCCGGAGCGGCACAGTTCATCGCTTCCGGAGCCAGTAGCGGGCTACGGCCGCTGATCTCGGCGAGCGGGGCGTACTGCAAGTTCGACAACCCGGCACCGAGCGGATGGTGTGGCAGGAACAGGTTCCACAGCCCGAGTTCGCGGGCCTTGGCCTTGAGGTCGGCCATGACCGCCGGCCGTGTCCACGGCTCGTGCCGGAACAGGTCTTTCTCGGCCGGGTAGATGTAGGCGTCCATGAAGCCGTTGAGACGGTCGATCAGGTCGAGCGTCTTCGCATCGAATTCGAAGTCCATTACCCCTCCATCAGAGCCAGGCCGCGGGCGACGATCTGCGGCACCATCGGCCCGAACTGCTCGAACCCGTCGCCAAGGGTTTGCCCCTTGACGTACCGGTAGTGAATGCCCTCGGCGATGACCGCGAGCTTGAAGTGGGCGAACGCCTCATACCACGGCAGGTCGTCCAGGTCGGCGCCGGACCGTTCGGCGTACCGGTTGCGCAGCGCCGCGGTGGATGGCAGCCCGGCGGCCGGCTCGCGGCCGAACATGCTGCTGCCGAGCGGATTGATCATCTGCTCCCAGTACATCAGCATCAGCCCGAGGTCGGTGAGCTGGTCGCCGAGCGTGGCCATCTCCCAGTCGAGTACGGCCACGATTCGATCGGAGCCAGGGTCGGCGATCGCGTTGTCCAGCCGGTAGTCTCCGTGCACGATGCCGACGTGACCGGTGTGCGCGGGCGGTTGCTTGGAAAGCCGGTGGTGCAGCTCGTCGATCCCGGCGACCTCGCGACTGCGCGAGCTCTCCAACTGCTTACCCCATCGGCGCAGTTGCCGTTCCAGATATCCGTCGGGACGGCCGAATTCGGCCAGGCCGACGGCGGCCGGATCCACCCGTGAAGCTCGATCGAGCACATCGACGAGCGAATCGGCAAGCGCCGCTATCCGCTCCGGCCCAATCGCGGCCGCCTGCGCCCCGGTCCGGTAGATCGCGCCGTCGACGAACTCCATAGCGTAGAAGGGCGCACCGATCACGTCCGCCGATTCGCACAGAGCGATCGTCTTCGGGACCGGCACGGCGGTGGGAGCAAGCGCCGACAGTACGGTGAACTCGCGGCCCATGTCGTGCGCCGTCGAAAGCACGTGACCCAGCGGCGGCCGCCGCACGATGAACGTGCGCTCGCCGTCGGAGACGGTGTACGTCAGGTTGGATCGGCCGCCCTGGATCAGGCTCACCGTCAGCGGGCCGGAGACCAGACCTGGGACCGCGCGGCTCCAGGTAGGTGCGCAGTGCCTCCGGGTCCAGCCCGGACGTCATGGCAGCACCACTACCCGGCCGATGGTGTCGCCGGCGCCGAGCCGGGTCAGCCCCTCCATCGCCGCGTTCAGCGGGAGACGCTCGCCGACAAGCGGGGCGATCGCGCCGGATTCCGCGAGCGCGGCGAGCTCGGCGGCGGCGGCATCGACGGCCGCCGTGTCGTACTTCTGGTACAGGCCCCAGTGCAGCCCGACGATCGAGTAGTTCTTGACGAGCGCGTGGTTGAGGCCGGGTGACGGGATGGTCCCGCTGGCGAATCCGATGACCAGGATCCGCCCTTCGAACGCGACACACTTGGCCGACCCGGCGTAGGCGTCGCCGCCGACCGGGTCGTACACCACGTCGGCGCCACGCCCGCCGGTGAACTCCTTGACCGCGCTGATGAAGTCCTCCGAGCGCCGGTCGATGACCAGATCGGCCCCGAGCCGCCGGGCGACGTCGACCTTGGCGGCGCCGCCGACGACGGCGATGACCCGCGCTCCGGCCGCCTTGCCCAGTTGCACCGCCGCCGACCCGACGCCACCGGCCGCCGCGTGCACCAGCAACGTTTCACCGGCCTGTAGCCGGGCTCGCCGGTGCAGCCCGAACCACCCGGTCTGGTACGCGATGAACAGCCCGGCCGCCGCCGCGTCGTCCAGTGACGGCGGTGCCGGGTAGGTGCTCGCGGCGTCCGTCACGGCGAAATCGGCCAGCGCCCCGAACGGCAGCACCGGTGAGCCGATCACTCGCTCCCCCGCCTCGAACCGGCCCTCCGGCACGTCCGGCCCGATCGCGACGACCTCGCCGCACAGCTCGACACCGGGGGTGAACGGCAGTGGCGGTCGCACCTGGTAATGCCCCCGGCACAGCAGTACATCCGGGAAGTTGAGCGCGGCCGCGCGTACCCGGACCAGGATCTGGCCAGCCGCCGGAGCCGGAACCTCGACCTCGCCGAGCTTGCACACGTCGGCGGGTTCGCCGTTGGCGAACGCCTGCCATGCCCTCATCGCATCTCCTTGCCTGGTAACGACGACCGCGGCGCCGATCGGATCCGCGGCGCCGGCGGGTTACAGGTAGATCCGGGCGACCGCGTCGGCGACGCAGACCGGCCGGTCACCGCCCTCGCGCTCGACGGTCACCCGGTAGGTGATCTGGGCGCCGCCTTCGACGTCATCGACGGCCAGCAGTTCGGTGGTGCCGCGCACCTTGGACCCGGACGGCACGGCCCCCGGGAACCGCACCTTGTTGAGGCCGTAGTTGACCGCCATCTTCGCACCGTCGACCCTGAGCTTGCCCTCCACCAGAGCCGGAAGGAGCGACAGGGTCAGGAAGCCGTGCGCGACGGTACCCCCGAACGGGCCGGCGGCGGCCCGCTCGGGATCGACATGGATCCACTGGTGGTCGCCGGTGGCGTCGGCGAACGTGTTGATGCGTTCCTGATCGACCACGATCCAGTCGCTGTGGCCCAGCGTGGTACCGACGGCGGCCTTCAGGTCGTCCAGCGAGGCAAAGTGCATCGGAAGCTCCACAGGGGTAGTTGGACGGTCAGTGCGTACGAGGTAGCTGCACGGTCAGTGCGTACAAGGTAGTTGCACGGTCAATGCATATTCAGTCTGCTACATGACCGGCCGATTTCATACCGCCCACCGCCTCAGCGCGGCCCGCCGTCGACGTACAGCGTCTGACCGGTCACGAACGACGCGTCATCGCCGACCAGGAACGCGACCACGCCGGCGATGTCATCGGGCTGACCGACCCGACGCAGCGGCAGCATGTCGGCGATGGCCTTCTCGAACTGGTCGAACGTCACCCCCATGCGGCGCGCGGTCTCCTCGGTCATGGCGGTTGCGATGAAGCCTGGAGCGACCGCGTTGACGTTGACGCCGAACGGCCCCAGTTCGATCGCCAGGGTCCGGGTGAAGCCCTGAATCCCGGCCTTCGCCGCCGAGTAGTTGGCTTGGCCGCGGTTGCCCAGCGCGCTGGTGGAGCTGAGGTTGACAATCTTGCCGAACTTCTGCGGAACGAAGTGCTTCTGTGCCTCGCGGGAACACAGGAACGCGCCCTTGAGGTGCACGTTCATGACCGTGTCCCAGTCATCCTCGGTCATCTTGTACAGCAGGTTGTCGCGGATGACACCGGCGTTGTTGACCAGGATGTGCACCCCTCCGAGTTCGGCGACGACCCGGGCGAAGGCCGCGGTCACCTGATCGGCGACCGCTACGTCGCAGCCGATGCCGATGGCCTTGCCACCGGCCGCCTCGATGGCGGCGACGGTCTCGGCGGTGTCGGATTCGGCGCGATCGATCACGGCGACGGCGGCGCCATCGGCGGCCAGGCGGCGCGCGACGGCGGCACCGATGCCACGACCGGCTCCCGTCACCACGGCCACACGATCACTGAGTCGGGTCATTACGGCTTCTCCTTGTCGTACGAGGTCTTGTTGACGGTATCGATGGCACTGCGCTCACGCCCGCGGTGACAGGCCGGAGAACACCAGATCGGACAGTTCCCGGGACAGTTCCTGCCCGGACTTCGGCCCGTCCGGCCGATACCAGGTGTGCAGCGTGGTGGTGACGCCGAATATCACCCACGAGGTCAGTTCCGGAGAAGCGACCCCACTGAACGTTCCGTCGGCCTGGCCGCGCCGGATCACGGCGCGTACCGCCTCCTGATAGCCGCGCCACCGATCCTGCAGGGCGGCCCAGGCAGCCCGGTCCATCCGGCTGGCCTCCCGGCTGAACACTGCCGAGATCTTGGCATTGGCCGCGGTGACCGAGACCAGGCTGTGAATGATCTCGCGAAGCGTCCACTCCGGATCGCGGCCCATTCCGACGATGTCGTCGAGAGCGGCCAGTTGCTCCTCGAAGACCGTGGTGTAGATCTCCAGGAGAATGTCTTCCTTCGCGGTGAAGTAGTGATACAGCGCGCCCTTGGTGACACCGGCCCGCTCCACGATCTGCTGCACCGAGGTTCCGTCGTACCCGTTGGCGGCGAACAGATCCACCGCCGCGGCCAGGACCTGCTTGCGGACCTTCTGGTCGGGGTCCCTAGAACGCGCCATCGGGGATGTCCATGATGGCGTTGTCGGTACGTGCCAGCACCGCCCGCCGGGCGGTCAGTTCCGGCAGTACGACGCCGGCGAAGAACCGCGCCACGGCCAGCTTGCCGGTGTAGAAGTCATCCGGCTCACGCGTCAGTGCCACGCTCGCCTGGCGCGTCAGCAGGTACCCGATGAGCAGGTCACCGACACTCATCAGCAGCCGCGTGGTGTTCTGGCCGACCTGGTAGATCTGCTGGGGATCGCCGGCCGAGTCGTCCGTCCAGCCACGCATCGTGCTCGCCATGGCCCGGACGTCGTCGAGCGCCGTACGCAGGGCCTCGACCTCGCCCTTCAGGTCGGTGTCCGCGGTGACGTCGCAGAACTCGTCGATCTCGGCCAGCAGGCGATCGAACGACAACGACCTATCGCGGACGATCTTGCGGAAGAAGAAGTCCTGGCCCTGAATGCCGGTGGTGCCCTCGTACAGTGTGTCGATCTTGGTGTCCCGGATGTACTGCTCGATCGGGTAGTCCTGCAGGAATCCCGAGCCGCCGAGCGTTTGCAGCGACAACGCCAGCATTTCGTACGACCGCTCCGACCCGACGCCCTTCACGATCGGAAGCAGCAGGTCGTTCATCCCGTCCTCGCCGCGGTCGAGCCAGTCGGCGGTGTAGAGGTAGACCGCGCGAAGCCCTTCCGCGTACGCCTTCTGGAGCAGCAGCATCCGGCGTACGTCGGGGTGCCGGTCAATGGTGACCCGGGATGCCGACTTGTCCATGAACTCGGTCAGGTCCGGTCCCTGCACCCGCAGGCGCGCGTAGTCGAGTGCGTTCAGGTAACCGGTGGACAGCGCCGCGATGGCCTTGACGCCGACCTGCATGCGAGCGAACTCGATCACCTTGAACATCTGGGCGATGCCGTCGTGCACCTCGCCGACCAGCCATCCGATCGCCGGATGCTGCTCACCGAACCGCAACTCGCAGGTGGTGGAGACCTTGATCCCCATCTTCTTCTCGACGTTCGTGGTGTAGACGCCGTTGCGCGCGCCCAACTCGCCGGTCTGCCAGTCGAAGTGGTACTTGGGAACGATGAACAAGGACAGCCCCTTGGTACCGGGGCCAGCGCCCTCCGGCCGGGCCAGGACGAAGTGCACGATGTTCTCGGACAAGTCGTGCTCGGCGCTGGTGATGAACCGCTTGACGCCCTCGATGTGCCAGGTGCCATCGTCCTGCGGCATGGCACGGGTCCGGCCGGCGCCCACGTCGGAACCGGCGTCCGGCTCGGTGAGGACCATGGTCGCGCCCCAGCGCCGCTCGATCATCTGATCGGCGATGCGCCTCTGCTCCTCGGTTCCCATCGAGTAAAGCAGGCCGCCGAATCCGGGGCCGCCACCGAACATGAAGACCGGAGCTTGCGCACCCTGGATCATCTCGACCAGCGCCCACCACAGCGACCGTGGTGCGGCGGTGCCGCCGGCCTCGACCGGGATGTCCAGCCGCCACCACTCGGCATCCATGTACGCCTGGTACGACCTGCGGAACCCGGCCGGCATGGTGACCGAGTTGGTGGCCGGGTCGAAAACCGGCGGGTTGCGATCGGAGTCGGCGAACGATTCGGCGATCGGCCCGGCGGCCAGCCGCTCGACCTCTTCAAGGATGCTGTGCGCGGTTTCCACGTCGAGATCAGCGAACCGGCCAGTGCCGAGGCGCTCGCCGATGTTCAGCACCTCGAACAGGTTGAATGTGAGGTCGCGGAGGTTGCTCCGGTAGTGGCTCATGCCACGAATCTCACTCCTCTGCACTGCCAGTGTCAATACCGACCGGTCGGTTTGTTCATCGCCCTGATCAAGTGCACCGGCTGGTGCAAGATCTAGTGCAGCTGACGTCGCCATAGCGCGTCTGACGCTCAAGATCGCGTACTTGATCATCGGGCGGGGGCCGGGCCGGTGTGACGACGTGTGATCAGCAGGCAAAGATATGCGGATGGGTTATCACGTGACGGTCGAGCGAACCGAGACCGGCTATCGCGCCACCAACGCGGCCGGCGCCACCATCGAATTCGGCACCGAGGGCACGTTCAGCCCGGTCGAGCTGATGCTCGCCGCGCTCGGCGGCTGCAACATCGTGACCGTCGAGCCGCTGACCGCCCAGCGCGGGCATCGGCTGGCAAAGCTCGCCGCCACGCTCACCGCGGAGAAGATCAAACCGAACCAGATCGGCCCGGTCACGATGACCTACGACGTGCTCATGCCCGAAGGCGACGACGCCGCGGCCGAGGTGTTCGGTGGCGTAGCCCGGCGAGTCCATGCCAAGGCTTGCACCGTGAGTACGGCACTGGAGCAGCAGACCCCGATCATCCTGGTACTGCCGGAGTAGCTCACGCCGACGCGGCCAGCCGGCCGACCAGATTGGGGAGCACCTGGCCAAGCGGCGCCTCGATCCGATGGGTCGCGACATCGTCTGACCGGGTCGGGCCCTGGTTGATGATCGCCACCGGAATACCGTGCTTCACGGCCCGCAGGACGAACCGGCGCCCGGACATAACGGTCAGCGATGATCCGAGCACCAGCACCACCCGCGAGCGCTCGGTCAGATCGAAGCAAGCCTGCACCCGGGCGCGCGGCACGCTCTCGCCGAAGAACACCACGTCCGGCTTCAGCATGCCGGCACCGCATGTGGTGCAATCGACCACACGGAAGCCGGACACGTCATCGTCGCGCAGGTCGACGTCGCCGTCCGGGTTGACCGCGAGTACGGTCGCCTCGAAATCCGGGTTGGCCTGCCGCAGCCGCTGGTGCAGTTCGTCCCGGTCCACGGTGTTGTGGCAGGCGAGGCAGATCACCCGGCCGAGCGACCCGTGCAACTCGACGACCTGGCGGGCGCCGGCGCTCTGGTGCAGCCCGTCCACGTTCTGCGTGACGATGCCCGACAGCAGCCCGGCGCGCTCAAGATCGGCGACCACGGTGTGGCCGGCGTTTGGCCTGGCCTTGGCGATCGACTGCCAGCCGAGGTGGCTGCGAGCCCAGTAGCGCCTCCGGGCGACCGGGTCGCTGGTGAACGTCTGATATGTCATCGGCGTCGTCCGGCGGACCGCGGTCGGCCCCCGGTAGTCCGGGATGCCGGACTCGGTGGACAGGCCGGCACCGGAGAGCACCATCACCTCACCGCCCCCGATGAGCGCGGCGAGTGCATCCAGTTCGTTCACACTGGCTTCGAGAGCGGCCGTCACGGCCCCAATTGTGCCTCGGCGTGCCCGGCCCCCCAGCCGCTCGCACCCCAGCCGCGCTCGCACCCGAGCCGCGCTCGCACCCCAGCCGCGCTTCGGCCGCCGTGGGGCCTGCTCCAGCCCCCACTCGGTGATCAAGTGCATGATCTTGAGCACCAGACGCACCATAGCGACGTCAGTCGCACACGACGATGCACTTGATCACCGAGATCGCCGTCACGGGCGAGCCAACACCAGAAGACGGCCGTCACGGGCGAGCCAACACAAGACGGCCGTCACGGGCGAGCCAACACCGGGCGGCCACACCACCCGGCCCGCGCGACACGTAAACCGCATGCAGGCCGCAATGAGAAGCCGGCGGCGGCGAACCCACCGCCGAATTCTGGACGAAAAGCCGATCCTGGACGAAAAATCGCGGAATCTGGAATGTCGGTCGGCCTCGGGAACTCTGACGTAGCTCACAGTGTTAACAGTTGGACCGTCCGTTTTCGGGGCGCTAAGCTGACCCGTACCGACCGTTCAATTAATTTGGGGATGAACGGTTCTCCGGGGGGAGGTGAGCCGGCCGCATGATCTTCATGCCGTGTCCGCCTCACCGGACCGTACCCCGTTCCTCCAGCAAAGACCGCAAACTCCGCAACGCCGGGCTCCGCGCCGACCTCGGCTCGATGCCGCCGCTTGCGGTGGTGGCGCCGGAGGACCGGATTCCGGCGGCACCGGCCACCGCGGCGGCTGGCGCCCCGGGCGCCGATGGAGACAGCGCCGGGCCCCAGAAACCCGGCCGGTCGCGCGCCAAGCTGTGGACCGGCCTCGCGGCCTTCGGGCTCCTCGGCCTCGTCGGCTACACGTTGCGCGACAAGCTGCCCAGCGCCCACTCGGTGGGCACCGCGCTGGCCAGTGCCGACCTGCGGTGGGTCGTGGCTGCGGCGGTGATGGAGGCGGTCTCCATGGCGATGTTCGCCCGCCAGCAGCGCGGCCTGTTGCACGCCATGTCGGTACGGATGTCCATGCCGCGTGCCATCGGCGTCACCTACGCCCGCTCCGCCCTTGCCATCAGCATGCCGGCCGGATCGGCGGTGTCCGCGGCGTTCGCGTTCCAGCAGTACCGCCGCAGTGGCGCCAACCGCGACACGGCAGCGGCCGTCATGATCCTCTCGGGCGTGGTGTCGTTCCTTGGCCTCGCCGGCCTCTATGTCTTCGGCGTCGCCGGTGTGGTTGCCGCGGCGCCGCGCCACGCGTGGGACGCGCACGCTGGTCTGATCGTGAGCACCGCGGCCGGGCTCGCGCTGACCGCGATCGGGTGGGCGGTGCTGCGGGCACGCCGCGGGCACCCGGCACGGCCGGGCCGGACCGAGATGGCGGTCTTCGAGCATCAGTCAGCGGTACGCCGGTGGACCGCCACGACCATCGCCGGCGTCCGTCGCAACGTGGCCAGCTGGCGTCATGTGCGGCCGCGACACTGGCTGACGGCGCTGGCCTTCGCGGCGCTCAACTGGCTCACCGACTTGCTGTGCCTGGTCGCCGCCGCTCGCGCGTTCGCCCTGCCGGTCGGTCTGTTCACGCTGGCCAGCATCTATCTCGGAGTGCAACTGGTCCGGCAGGTCCCGGCCACTCCAGGTGGCATCGGGCTGATCGAGACCGGGCTACTCGCCGGCCTCGCCACGGCCGGCGCCGGAGCCGGACCGCGGCCGCGGCCGCCGTGGTGCTGACCTACCGGCTGCTGTCATGCTGGCTGATCATCCCGATCGGCGGGCTGTCCTGGCTCGGGCTGCGATCTCGGCCAGCAGCGGTACCCGCCGTCGATGAAGCGGTCGATGGGGCGCAGGCAGCGCCTGAGCTGGTCAGCGTCTGAGCGGTCCAGATCGCACCTCGGCAAACCGGATTTTCCGGGGCGTTACGCCGTAACCCGGCGGCTTGCCCACACGCCGCCATAGCGTGATTGCGGCCGGCCTACGTCCGCCGCGGCCGGCCACCGGCGATGCGGGCGTACGCCCGGCCAACCGACCCGCGGCGGTATCGGATCCCACCAGAGCGGGCCGTAGGCCCGTCCCAGATGCCGGAGGAGCAACCATGGCCAAGCGCAATGACGGCAGCCGCAACATCGACCGCAGCTTGCGCGAGGAGGCCGAGTCCTATCTCGATGCGCTGCCTGACGAGACAGCCGAGGGGCGGCTGGTGACCGACTCAGGTACCGCGGCGAGCAACGCCGCCTGGGAGTCGGAGGAAGCCCGTCAGCAGGCCCGGTTGCGCAAGAAGGGCAACCAGGCACAGTAACGCCGGCCTCCGGCGCGGGCAGGCGCTCCCGATCGCGACCCGCCGCGGCGCCGGTCGGCCGAGCCAGTCGCCGTCGACCGGCACGGCCAACCGTCAGCGCTCGACGATCGCGGACGCCGGCAGCCGGGCCGCCGAATTGAGCAGGTTGTCGAAGCTGTCGGCGGCGTACACCGGGGCAACCGCCGTGGCGATCAACAGAGCCGAGGTCGCCACGGCGATGGCCCATCGGGGGCGCGGTGGTGCTTGCATCAGCGCCGCCACCCGCTCGCCCACGTCACCCGCGGTATGCGCGAGCGCGCCGCCCGGCGTCCGGTTCCGGCTCGCTCCGGCCAGCGCTGCCCGGACCAGGGCCCGGGCCACCAGGGTACGGTCCCCGATCGCGGCGGCCGTGTCCTCGTCGGCCCATCGCTCCACCGCCAACCGAGCCGCCGGCACGCATCGGCGCAGCAGCGGGTTGAGCGCGGCGGCCACCCGGACCACTCGCAGATGGGCGTGGTGGTTGCTACGCAGGTGAGCGGTCTCGTGCGCGAGCACCGCCCGGCGCTCAGCCACACTCAGTTCCCGGAGCAGGCCCCGGGTCACCACAATCCGGCCGTTGCGGCCACCGATGGCGTAGGCGTGCGGGTGGTCGTCGTCCACCACCACGAGACGGTCGCCCGGGCGCATCGTCCGGACCATCCGCCGGACCCGGTGATGTGATGACATCTCACGCCACAGCCGGGCACTGAACAGCGAGACCGTCACCGCGATGACAATCGCTGCCAGGATCGCGGTCCAGGCCGCGATCGGGTCCACGTTTCGCCACGCCGCCGCCGACACATGGCCCTCGCTGGCTAGGTATGGCACCCGCGCGGCTCCGGTCAGCGCGATCATGGCAAGCGATCCGAGAATCCCGGACGCGCTGGTCACAGACGCCGCGCTCAGAACCCACACCCCGGTTCGGGGCGGCAGCGTCCGGGCGATCCAGGGCGCCAGCAGAGCCACCAGGACTCCGAGGCATAGGCTGGAATACACCCAGAACGCCACGTCACCGCTCCTGCAGGTCGCGCATCAGCGACTGGAGAAGCGCCTCCTCCTCGCTCGACAACTCGTCAACGAAACGAGCCAGAACGGCCTTCCGGTCACCGCGGCGGATCAGCAGAGAGTGCATTTCTTTTGCGGTGTGAGCGGCTACGTCAAGGGCCGGCGCGTACAGATGACCACGCCCGGCCGTGGTGCGCACGACCAGCCCCTTCGCGCGCAGCCGCGACAGGATGGTGGTGATCGTGCTGTAGGCCAGGTCGCCGCCGAGTTCGGCTTGAACCACGCCGGCCGTCACTGGCTCCGGGGCTGCCCACAACGTGGCTAGCACTTCTTCTTCCAGGCTTCCCCAGGGTCGCCGGCCGGATCGGGTCTTCATGTCGTCCACTTCAACACCTCCGGTCTGCAGACGAGATTCTCGCGATACTACAGACTTTGGCGCAAAACGACTTCTTGTCGTTTCCCAGACATATGTTAAACAGACATCTCGGGCAGCTCGTCCGGCCGTTCGGCGACTCGTCGCGCGGGGCGCTCACGCAGCGCCCCGGCGCTCGCGGCGATCACCGCGATCAGCAGGACGATCAGGACGAACGACCCGCGCAGCGAGGTCAAACTGGCCAGACCACCGATCGCTCCGGGCGCGGCCAGGCCGGCGCCGTACGCCACCGTGGCCAGGCCGGCGATCGCGGCGCCCGCGCCGGCCTGACCCTGAGCCGATCCGATCCGGCCGGCGGCCGCGAACGCCAGCGGTACCACGATCGCCACCCCGATGCCCATCAGGCCGAATCCGACGATCGTGGTAACCGTATTGACAGCCGCCAGGATCATCGCGGCTCCGGCCGTCCCGGCGATGGCAAGGATTCGCACCGACGCGACCGGACCGAGGCGTCGCACCACGTAATCGCCGGCCAGCCGCCCGCCTGCCATGCTGATCGCGAACACGGCCACGCCGAACGCGGCGGTGGCGTGCCCGCTGCCCAGAATCCGGCGCAGGTACACGCCACACCAGTCGGAACCGGCCACCTCACCGAAGACGGCACAGAACGCCACGAGGCCGATGATCAGAACCGGACCGCGCGGCAGGCTGAAGCGCGGCGGCTCCGGCTCGGCCGCGACAGCACCGGGACCGAGGCGGGGAATCGTACGGGCGGCCACCTGGCCGATGACCAGCAAGGTCAGCGAGACAACGGTGAAGTGCACCGGTACGCCGACGTCGAAGTACGCGGCGAGCGCACCGAGCCCGGCGCCGAAGAACACGCCGATGCTCCACATCCCGTGCAAGCCCGACATGATCGATTTGCCCATGCCCTGCTCCACCGCCGAGCCCTGAGCATTCATCGCGATATCGGCGAGCCCGGAGCTGGCCCCGAACAGGGCCAGTCCAGCACACAGCAGAACCAGGTTCGGCGCGAACGCGGGCAGCAACAGTGCCAGCGTCCAGGCGGCCAGCATCATCTGGGTAGATGTGCGCAACCCGGTCCGGTGGATCAGCCAGCCGGCCCTTGGCATCAGGCTCAACGAGCCGACGGCGGGCATCAACAAGGCCAGGCCGAGCAGACCCGCCGACAGATGCAGATGCTCCGCGATCGCCGGGATGCGCGCGGCGAACGTGCCCTGCACCATCCCATGAATGGTGAAGATCACCGACACCCCGGCTCGCTGAGCACGGTACATACAATCCCCCTATCCACCAATCCCCCGATCCACGCGGCACAGCCGACCCAAACCCAAACCCCGAACCACGCGGCACAGCCGCCCCATGGTGTGGGCCAAGCGGCAACGCCAGCGCCGATCCGTCGGGCCGCCGCCGTGCCGGGGTCCACACTGGCGCGGCGGGGCCGGGTACGGCAAGTTGGGCGAATGGTTGAGTGGATCCCAGAACCCGGACCGGCACCGCTGGATGGCCTGATCGTGGCGGACTTCTCCCGGGTGCTCGCCGGTCCGCTTGCCGGGATGACACTCGGCGATCTGGGCGCGACCGTGATCAAGGTTGAGCGGCCCACCGGGGACGACACCCGAGCCTGGCGACCGCCGGAAGCCGCCGACGGCGAGTCGACGTACTACCTGGCAGCGAATCGGAACAAGCAGGGAATCACGCTCGATCTGGCCACCGCCGCGGGACGCGAACTGGCGGTACGGCTGGCCGAGCGCGCCGACATCCTGATCGAAAACTTCTCTCCCGGTACCGCCGAGCGCTTCGGCCTCGGGTACGGCCAGTTGGCGCCGGCCAATCCCGGGCTGATCTACGCCAGCGTCACTGGATTCGGCCGCGCCGCCGGTGCCGGGCTGCCCGGTTACGACTTCCTGATCCAGGCGGTGGGCGGGCTGATGTCGGTGACCGGCTCGGCCGATGGCGAGCCCACCAAGGCCGGTGTCGCTCTGGTCGATGTGATGGCCGGGCAGAATCTGGTCGCCGGAATCCTCGCGGCGCTGGTGGCCCGCGGGCGCACCGGCCGGGGCCAGCGGGTCGACGTGTCGCTGCTGGGAACGCTGCTTGCGGCGCTCGCCAACCAGGCATCGGCCCATCTCAACTCTGGGGTGACACCGCGCCGGATGGGCAACCGTCACCCGAGCATCACCCCGTACGAGACGCTGCGCACCTCCGACCGGCCGATCGCCGTGGCGGTCGGAAACGACGCGCAGTTCGAGCGATTCGCCTCCGTGCTGGGGCTGCCGGTGGACGACGGCTTCCGGACGAATACCGCCCGAGTGGCGAACCGAGACCGGCTGATCGACGCGATCGAGGAGCGGCTGTCGGCCCGGCCGGCGGCGCACTGGCTGGCCGGGCTGGGCGCGGCCGGCATCGCGTGCGGGCTGGTGAACGATGTCGGCGAGGCGTTCGCGCTGGGCGAGTCGCTCGGCCTGGAGCCGGTCGTCACGCTGGACCGGGACGGCACCGCGATCCGCACCCCGGCCTCGCCGATCGGGCTGTCCGGGACACCGGCGTCCTACCGTTTGCCACCGCCGCTGCTGGGCGAGCACACCAGCGACGTCGCTGACTGGCTACGCGCGCCGGTTCCCTCGGAAGTTCGGCGTGACGACCGGCTCACCGGCTGAGCAGCACCACCGATCCGGTGCTGTACTCGTCGGCGTGCAGGTGCACCTCGGTCAGCCTGACGCCGACCGGAATGTCGTAGACGACGGTGTAGTCGCGGGACTGGCCGTGCCTCAGCGGCGCGACCACCGCCGGGCTGAGTTTCGCTTCTCCGGTGTGTTCCGGATCGCTCGGGTCCGGGATGGTGTCGCTGGCCTTGTTGACGATCGCATCGGCGGCCGGATCCGGAATGTAGAAGCCGCCCTGCGAGCCCATCGCCCGCTGGGAAATCGCGTTGAACCGCACCGGTACCGGACCGTCGTTGCGGACCGTAAGGCTCATCTGGCAGAACTGCCCGTGCTGCGACTCGTACGAGCCGATCGCGGTGGCTCCACACCGGACCGAGTTCACCACGAACGACATGCCGGCGTCGTGCACTTGGTCACCGGGGTGGTTGGCGGCGGCGAAGTTTGACGAGTCCTGATGATGTTTCAGGCCGATGCTTGCCTTGAGTAGCCAGAACGGTGCCGAGAGCAGGCCCAGCAGTGCGATCACCGCGACGATTCCGGCCGCGATACTGCCCCTGGAGCGCTTGCGCCGGCTCACCGGTAGCGCCGGCGGCGCGGGCGCCGACGGATCCGTCAGTGCCGACGATGAACTGCCGCGCATCCTCATGTCCGCCTCCCGCAACGGAAGACTACAAAGACCGCCGCCATTTCGTGCGCAATTAGCGGTTTTCGCGGCATTTGCCGCGCCCGCTCGGATGGCCGCGGCGTCGGGCACCAGGTCCGGTGCCGCACCGCCCAAACCGGCTGTACGGCGGTTGACCGTAACGGCTACCGTAACGCGGGCGCATGGCATCGCCACGCGTCTGCCCGGGCCCGTCGATCGAGCGTCACCGGTCGAACCCGGGCCGTCCGGCGTCACGGGTGCCTGCGCCATCCGCGAGCCGGTTGGCGAGCTGCGAGAACAGGGGGATGCGTTGGCGATCGCAGGCGGTCCGCCGATCGCGGCACGGCCGCGGCACGGCACCCCGATACCCGGGCCACGGGAGCACCACCAGAACGCCGGTCAGCCCGATGACCAGGACGCCGAAACCGGGCCGCACCTCGCGAGAACGAGTCTGGGTCAGTACCCGAACGCGGCACCGACTCCGATCACCGGCCGGCGCGCCCGCTTGCGCGCTACCGTCGCCAGTACGCCGGGCCGGCTGACCACCATGATGATCATCATCATCCTGATCGGTGTCGCGTACGCCACGGCCAGCCTGACCGGAGCGCTGCAGCGGACCGGAGCGGTCGACCGGCTGCGTACCGGGAGCGGCCCGCTCACCGTCTCCGCTCAATCGCTCTACCGATCGCTGTACGACGCCGACGCGACCGCGGCCGCGGCCTTCCTCTCCGGTGGTGCCGAACCACCGGAGTTGCGAACTCGCTACCAGAACGACATCGCGGCGGCCAGCGGCGCGCTGGCCCGGGTTGCCCGGCAAGGCAGCGCCGACCCGGCCGCGCTCGCCACTCTCACCGAAAATCTGCCGGTCTACACCGGACTGATCGAGACCGCCCGCACCGACAACCGGGCCGGATACCCGGTTGGGGCCGCCTACCTGCGCGAGGCCTCCGCACTGATGCGCAACACCCTCTTGCCGGCGGCGCAACGGGTGTATAAGACCGAGTTCGACGCGGTCGACGGCGACCGGTCGGCCGCGGCCGAGTTCCCCTGGATCGCACTGCCGTTGGGCGTGCTCCTGTTGGTGCTGCTCGCCGCGACCGCCCGGCTGCTGACCCGGCGCACCAACCGGCTGGTCAACATCGGGGTCTTTCTGGCACTGCTCGCGATCACGATCTCGCTGATCTGGACCGTCTCGGCCTGGGGTGCGGCCGCCACTGACCTGCACCGGTCAGCCACGACCGGGTCAAACCAGGTGAAGGGCCTGGTCAACATCCGGATCGCGGTGCTTGAGGCACGCGGCGACGAGTCGCTCACCCTGGTGGCGCGAGGTACTGGGGGCAGCTACGAAGACGAGTTCAACCAGACGATGAACCGGTTACTGGGCAAGTCGACCGCCACCGGATGGCTTACATCGGCACAGGCGGACGCCACCGATCCGCAGGTACGAAAGCTGATCAGCTCGGCCGCCACCGACCTGAAGGACTGGCAGCAGTCGCATCAGACACTGCGGAAGCTCGACGACAGCGGCAAGTACCCGGAGGCGGTCGCGATGGCGATCGGCGACCGGTCGTCAGACACACCGGCCTACTTCAACCGGGTCGACAGCCACCTGGCCGAGGCGATCGGCTTGGCCAGCACCGCGTCGACGACTCAGGCGACCGCCGCGGCCGACGCGCTGAACGGGGAGGGCGGCGTGGTCACGGTGATCATCCTCGCCGCGGTCGCCGCGGCCGCCATCGGCCTGCAACGACGGATCGCGGAGTACCGATGAGACGACTGCTCGTCACCGCTGCCACGGCGGTCGCCACGCTAGCGCTGGCCGGATGCGTGTCCACCGCACCAGTCGCCGACCAGCCGGTCCCGACGGCATCGCTGCCGCACCCGGCCGGCATGTCCGACCCGGCGCAGCCGAGCACCGGGCCGGCCGGTTCGGACAGCCACTGCGACCCGTACACCAGCTTGACCCCGATCAGCCTGCCGGCGCCCGGAGCCATGCCGCCCGGTACGGCGATGGAAAAGATCCTCAAGCGCGGGCGGCTGATCGTCGGAGTCGATCAGAACACCTACCTGTTCGGCTACCGCGACCCGGAGACCGGAAAGATCGTCGGTTCCGACATCGACATCGCACGCGAGATCGCCCGGGCCATCTTCGGCGATCCGAACAAGATCCAGCTCATCGCCATCACGGCGGCGCAACGCATCCCGTACGTCACCGACCACACCGTCGACCTGGTCGTGGACACCATGACGGTGAATTGCGACCGGCTCGCCAAAGTCCGGTTCTCGTCCATCTACTACGACGCCGGGCAACGGGTTCTGGTCCCAGCCGGCTCGAAGGCGACCGGCATCGGCGACTTGGGCGGCAAGAAGGTATGCGCGGCGGCCGGCAGCACGTCGATCGTCAATATCGCCAACGCGGCGTCCAAGCCCATCCCGGTATCGGTCGAGGATTGGACCGACTGCCTGGTGCTGCTGCAGCAGCACCAGGTCGACGCGATCTCCACCGACGACACCATCTTGAGCGGGCTCAAGGCGCAGGACCCGCAGACCAAGCTGGTCGGCCCGGCCTTCACCGACGAGCCGTACGGAATCGCCATCGCGAAGGACAGCCCGGACCTGGTCCGGTTCGTCAACGCCGTGCTTGCCCACCTCCACAGCAACGGCCGGTGGGCCGCTATCTACCGGAAGTGGCTCGGCTCGGACGGCGTGCCCGCGGCGCCACGGGTCAGCTACGGGGGCTGACATGCTCCGCGAGCAGGGTGATCAGGCGCTGGCCGGGCTGCGGTCGGCGCACGGCCGGATCGCCGCGGCGATGTTCGCGCTGGACGGCCACCCAGGCCTCGGATTCCTGCGGGCCGGCGGCAACCGCGGCCAGACGGCCGCGCTGTGGGACCGGCTAGGCAGCGACATCGACGTCCTGTGGACCGAGTTCAACCAGCTGACCGCGGTCTTGGACAGCCTGGCCCAGGCCAACCCGCGCAAGCTGTCCGAGGCCGAGACGACCACGCTGGAACGGGGTCTGGCCATCGCTGGGCCACTCGAAGCCCACTGCGCCGATGCCGGTGCCCGCCTGGACGAGCTCAACGTCGCGTGGACCGCGTGCGGCGCCGCGGTCGTGCCGGTCACCGATGCCGTCACCGCCGTGGAGCGGCTCGGCACCGGGCTGGGCGACCCGGCCGCGGCTACCAGCCTCTCGCAGCGAGCCGCCGCCCTGCGGGACAGCCTGCTCGGTGACCCGCTGACCGCGGCTCCGGCCGGCACCCTCACCACCGCCGTCCAGGCCGAACTGGCAGCGCTCACCGCCGACGCGCGAGCGATGTCCCAGCGGCTGTCGGCTCAGGCCGAGGTGCGCGACGGGTTCGGCGAGCAGGTCAGACGGCTGGAGCGCGACATCGAGGCGGTACGTGCCGAGGAAGCGCGCACCGCCCAGGCGTTCGCCCGGGCGGTCGCGAAGATCGCGGACCCCGGACTGCCACCCACGCCGGCCGCGGCCGCCATCCTCGCCGCGCGGGTCGGCGGCCTGAACCGGCTGTACCGGGACCAGCAGTGGCCACGGCTGGCCGACGACGTGGCGGCTCTACGCGCCGCGGTCACCCAGGCTCACGATCGCGCCATCGAGTTGCGCGATGCCGCCGATGGCCTGCTGGCGCGGCGGGACGAGTTGCGGGGACGGCTGGAGGCCTACCGATCGAAAGCGGCGCGCCACCAGATTGACGAGGACGCGGAACTGGCCACTTTGCACACGTCAGCCCATACGCTGCTCTACACGGCACCCTGTGACCTACCGGAGGCGACTCGAGCGGTGTTCGCATACCAGAAACATGTGGCCGCCATGGCCACCGGGCCCAGCCCGCGGGCCGGCCGGAAGGACGTTCGATGACAGCATGCCAGCGCGCCGGCTGCCCCGGGCACTACGCACCGGATGGGTACTGCGACGAGTGCGGTCACAAGGCGCCGCCCGGCCTCGCCGCGACCACCGGTGCCGCCGGCACCGGCTCCACGCCATCGGTATCGATCCGAAGCACGCGTGGTTCGCGCAGCCTCGGCGGCCGGCTCGGGGCCAACCTGGTCGTGGTACCTCCGATCCCCCGGCGGGACCCGGCCAGCGCGGTACTCACCGACCCTCAGGTTCCCGAGTCGCACCGGTTCTGCGCGACGTGTGGTGAACCGGTAGGCCGCGAGCGGGAGGGGCAGCCGGGCCGGGTTGAGGGCTATTGCCCGCGCGACCGCACGCCGTTCTCATTCGTACCGTCGTTGTCGCCGGGCGCGGTCCTGGATAAGCGGTACGAGATTCTCGGCGCGCTAGCCCACGGTGGCCTTGGCTGGATCTATCTCGGCCGGGACCGCAACATCAGCGACGCCGGAAGCGACCGCTGGGTGGTCCTCAAGGGCTTGATCAACGCCGCCGATCCGGATGCCGCGGCGGCCGCGGTGGCCGAGCGACGGTTCCTGGTCGAGGTCGACCACCCCAACATCGTGCAGATCCATGACTTCGCCGAGCAGTTCGACAAGGATACCGGTGAGGCTACCGGATACATCGTCATGGAGTACGTGGGTGGCCGCTCACTCAAGGACCTGGCGCTCGCCCACCGGGGCCCGGACGGCGCGCCCGCCCCGCTGCCACTGGACCGGGTGCTCGCCTACGGGATTGAGATCCTGCCCGCCCTCGGCTACCTGCACGATCGCGGCCTGCTCTTCTGCGACTTCAAGCCGGACAACGTGATCCACGCGGAGAATCAGCTCAAGCTGATCGACCTGGGTGCCGTCCGCCGCATCGACGACCAGACGTCGGCGCTGTACGGGACTCCGGGCTACCAGGCACCGGAACTGACCAGGCTGGGTCCGTCGGTGGGCTCGGACCTGTACACCGTGGGCCGCAGCCTCGCGGTGCTGAGCTTCCCGTTCACCGGCTTCAGCACCCGGTACGCCGATCGCCTGCCGGAGCGAGCGTCGGTGCCGCTGCTGGAGCGCGAGGAGTCGTACTACCGGCTGCTGGCCCGCGCGACCCATGCCCAGCCCGATCGGCGCTTCACCACGGCCGCCGAGATGGCCGAGCAGATGGTCGGCGTACTGCGCGAAGTGCTCGCGGCGGCCGACGGCACTCCGAGACCGGCGTCGTCGGCCAACTTCACCGCCGAGCGGGCCACGTTCGGTGCGGCCGGCAGCCCGACCGGCGCCCAGATCGTGGCGTCGCTGCCGCTGCCGCTGGTGGACGTGAGCGACCCGGGTGCCGCGCTACTGGCCACCCTCGGCTCCACCGACCCGCTCGACGTGATCGGCGCGCTCGGTGCGATCGAGCCACGGAGCGTCGAGGTGGGCCTGCGGCTGGCCCGAGCTCATTTGGACATCGGCGACACCGACGCGGCCGCGGCGGAATTGGCCGACGTGGAAGGTGTGGTGCCGGGCGACTGGCGGGTGCGCTGGTACCGGGGGCTGATCGCGACGGCCGACGGCGACTTCCGGGCCGCCCTGGCCGACTTTGACTCGGTCTACGCCGAGTTGCCCGGCGAGCTGGCACCGCAGCTCGGGGTGGCGGTCGCCGCCGAGATGTCCGGTGATCTGGTGACCGCGGCGCGCCGGTACGAGCGGGTATGGCTCACCGATCACGCTTACCCGAGCGCTGCCTTCGGGCTGGCCCGCAGCCGTGGCGCGACCGGTGACCGAGTCGGCGCCATCACCGTCCTCGACCAGGTGCCACATAGTTCTAGCCAGCACAGCGCGGCTCAGGTGGCGGCTCTGCGAGCCAGACTGTCCTCGGCGATCGGCACGCTGACCGAGGCCGACCTGATCGATGCCGGGGCCCGGCTGGAACAGCTGGGGCTTGACGCCGCCCGGCATGCCCGGTTGTCGGTTGAGATGTACTCGGCCGCCCTGGCGTGGCTGACCGCGCCACCTGGCCAAGCCGCGCCACCTGGCCAAGCCGCGCCACCTAGCCAAGCCGCGCCCTCCGGGTCAGCCGCGGCCGCCCGGCTGACCGAGCGGGACGTCCGTCTCGGGCTGGAGCGCTCGTATCGGATGCTGGCCGGGTTCCAGACCGATAACCTGACCCGATATGAACTCGTCGACCTGGCCAACTCGGTCCGCCCTCGGACGGTGATCTAGTGTCGGAATGGCGTACCTCGGCCGGCTCACCGGACGCCTGCCCCAACTGCGGCGGCACCGGATTCGACGACGACTTCTGCACGACCTGCGGCAACCGGTTGCCGGCCACCACCCGGCACAGCGACGTCGATCTCGATGTCGTAGCCGGATCCAGCGACATCGGCACACGGCATCACAACAACGAGGACGCGATGGGCCTCGGACACGGCGCCGGATGGTCGGCCGGGGTGGTGTGCGACGGGGTCTCGACGTCGACCCGGCCGGACGCCGCGTCCAGCGCGGCGGCCGCCTCGGCGATCCGCACCATGAGCCGGGAACTGGACCGGCTGGGCCCGGCAGAGCTGGCCAGCGCCGCCCGGATCGACGCGGTCATCACCAAGGCGGTCGGCGCGGCCCAGGCCGCCGCCGCGCTGGCGGCCGGAGCCGATGTCGGTTCGAACCCGCCGAGCACGACACTGGTGTGCGCGGTGGTAACCGGCACCGCGATCACCGTCGGCTGGGTTGGCGACTCCCGGGCGTACTGGGTGCCAGACGGCGAGATCTCCGGTGCGCGCATCTTGACCGTGGATGACACCCTGGCAGGGCAACTGGCCGCGGCCGGAGTGCCGATCTCCGAAGAGGCTCCGAACGCGGGCGCGCTGCTGCGGTGGCTCGGCGCCGATGCCACCGACACCGAACCACACCTGATCACGTTCGTTCCGGATGCCCCGGGACGGGTGCTGGTCTGCTCCGACGGTCTCTACCGGTACGCACCGGAGGCGACCGATCTGGCCGCGATCACCCATACCGGTCGAGGCATCGACGTGGTCCGCGCTCTGGTGTCGTTCGCCGTCACCGCGGGCGGCCATGACAACGTCACGGCGGTCGTGCTGCCGTTCCGGCCACCGGCCGGCCCAGTCGAGCGCGGCACCGGCCAACCGGAGCGCACCGCGCCCTGACCCATCAGGGACCCGCCGAGCCCCCGCAACACCACCCCCGAAGGATTCCGCATGACGCAGCCGGGCTTCACCACCGAGGTCTATCAGAACCAGTACCTGCCGGCCGGCGGCCAGATCGTTGACGCGGTCGTGACCGTCAGCTCCGACGGAAGCGCGGGATCCGGTGCCACGCCCAGCGCGGCCCAGATCCTGATGATCGACTGCTCGGGCTCGATGTCCACGCCTCCGACCAAGATCGCGGCCGCCAAGATGGCCTGCGGCACCGCCATCGACACGCTTCGAGACGGTGTCGAGTTCGCCATCGTGGCCGGCACCGCGAACGCCCACATGGTGTATCCGGATGCGCCGGTGCTGCGCGTGGCGTCACCACAGACGCGAGCGGAAGCGAAGGTCGCGGTGTCCCGTCTGGTAGCCAACGGGGGTACCGCCATCGGGACCTGGTTGGATCTGGCACGGACGATCTTCGAACGCAGCCAGGCCGAGGTGAAGCACGCCATCCTGCTGACCGACGGGCAGGATCAGCATGAGACCCGCGACCAGCTCACCTCGGTCCTGCGACGATGCGAGGGCCGGTTCGTCTGCGACAGCCGCGGCGTCGGCAACGATTGGGTCGCCGACGAACTGCGCCTGGTCGCGTCCACTTTGCTGGGAACGGCGGACGGGCTGGAGAACCCGGCCGAGCTGGCCGACGCCTTCGAGGCGATGACCGGCGCCGCGATGGGCAAGTCGGTGGCCGATGTGGCGTTGCGGGTGTGGACGCCGGCCGGATCGGTGATTCGCTTCGTCAAGCAAGCGTTCCCGCAGGTTGAGGACCTGACCGGCCGAGGCACCAAGGTGAGCGAGCGGATCACTGACTTCCCGGCCGGCGCGTGGGGCCCGGAAAGCCGGGACTACCACCTCTCGGTTCAGGTGCCCAGCGGCGCGGTCGGCGAGGAGATGCTGGCCGCCCGGGTCAGCGTGGTCAGCCGCGACGAAGTCCACGCACAGTCATTGGTGCTGGCGACGTGGACCGACGACAGCGCCCTGTCCACCCGGATCAATGAGCGCGTGGCGCATTACTCCGGACAGGCCGAACTCGCGCAGGCGATCCAGGACGGGCTGGCCGCGCAAGCCGCGGGCGATATCGAGACCGCGACCGCGAAGCTTGGCCGGGCGGTGCGGCTGGCCGCCGAATCCGGCCACGTGGACACGGCCAAGCTGCTCGGCAGGGTGGTGGATGTGGTGGACGAGAAGACCGGGACGATCCGGCTGAAGCAGCGGATGGCAGGCGTGGACGCGGAGATCGCCAATGTCCGCTCGGTAAAGACGATCCGGGTCAAGGGCTGAGGTGAGGGGCTGATATGTTTCCCTGCCCCAAAGGCCACCAGTCCCGCAGCGGCGACTACTGCGACGAGTGTGGTGCGCCCATCGGCGCACTTGGCTCGACGGCGGGCTCGGCCGGCGGCGCCCTTGGCATCTCCGTTGCCGGCGATGCCGGCAGCAACTCTCTCGCCGGCTCGATGTCCTCCTCGATGTCCTCCTCGACGCCGGACGTCGACGCGGCCACCGGGTCCGGCGAGCTGTGCCCGGACTGCTCGACCGAACGGGCCGGCCGGTTCTGCGAAGTCTGCGGTCACGACTTCGTATTGACCGGTTACCGTTCCGGACCCGCACCAGACGAACCGGCCGGGATGCCGGCGAGCGCGGCGCCCACGCCGGGGGCACCGGCGGCTCCCGGCGCCCCGCCGCCGAGTTCGCCGCAGCCGACCACCCCGGACGCTCCGGACATGCCGGACGGCGCCGCCTGGCGGTTGGTGGTGACGGTGGACCCGGCGTACTACGAGCGAATGCGAGCTCAGGCCGATGCGGACACCGAGCCGATCGCGCTTCCGGCATATGTTCCGCAGCGCCGGTTCACGCTGGAGCGGCAACGGATCCTGATCGGTCGTCGGAGCCGCTCGCGTGGTATCGAGCCGGACGTGGACCTGTCCGGGCCGCCGTCCGATCCGGCGGTGTCGCATGCGCAAGCGCTGCTGCTACGTGAGCCCGATGGCGGCTGGGCGATCGTTGATCTCGGGTCCTCCAACGGGACCTACATCAACACCGCGGCCGATCCGGTACCCGCGAACGTGCCGGTGCCGCTGGCCGACGGTGACGTGATCTGCGTGGGTGCGTGGACGGCGCTGACGTTGCGGCGAGGCTGAACCGGCGGGACTACGACCGGACGAGACAACAAGTCGCGGGACCATAACAAGTCGCGGTGCATCAGGTCACGGGCGCTCGGATCACGGGACACGCGGGCGTAAGTTGGCAAGATCCCGGCGTAGCCGGGCAGATCGATCGATACTGGATCCGTCTAGGCAACCGGGGGTCCGTGATGGCGAAGAAGATCATTCTGATCGTGCTGGGGCTGCTCGCCCTCATCGTCGGCCTGGCGATTACCGCGGTGGGATCGGTCGGTCTGGGATTCGGCGGCCGTAGCGGGGTGATCCAGAGCGGTTATCACACGATCAGCACGCCCACCAACGCCTTTGTCAGCGACCCGTCGCGGATCCGGAACAGCAACAACGTCGGCCGCACCGGCAGTTCGGTCACTCTTCGGGTGGACGGCCGCGACCCCAGCCGGCCGCTGTTCCTGGGTATCGGACCCTCCTCTCAGGTCACCGCGTACTTGAACGGATCCTCGTACGACGAGATCAACGACGTCCACTTCAACGGGTTCCGTATGGACACCACGCGGGTGAACGGTTCCGCTCAGCCCGCGGCACCGGCCGATCAGTCGTTCTGGGTCGCGCAGGCCACCGGCACCGACCCGCAATTGCGCTGGCCGGTCACCGACGGTGATTACCGGCTGGTCATCATGAACGCCGACTCGTCGCCGGGCGTAAGCCTGGACGTCCGGGGCGGGCTGAAGATCAAGGATCTGTTCGGCATCTCCCTGGGCGCGACCATCTTCGGCGCGCTACTGGCGCTGCTCGGGCTTGGCCTGATGATCTGGGGAATCACCGCCAAACGCAGGGGCGAGGAGGCCGCGACCGGCTACCCGCCCGGCGGCTATCCCGCTACGGCCGCCGGAGGGGGATACCCGCCGCAGCCCGGAGGTTATACGCCCGGGGGATACCCGCCGCAGCCCGGAGGTTATCCGCCCGGGAGTTACCCGCCCGGAAGCTATCCGCCCGGGAGTTACCCGGCGGGAGGCTATCCGCCCGGGAGTTACCCGCCCGGAAGCTATCCACCGGAAAGTCAGCCACCGGAAGGTCAGCCACCGGACCAGCCGACGGAAAGCTACCCGCCATCAGCCGGTGGCCCGCCACCACCGCCTCCGCCGGACAGTGGCACGGCCCCACCCGACGAAACTCAGCCACCGGGCGGCGGCACCTCGCGGTCCTGACACGACCCCTTCGGTGGGCCCGTCGGGCGCGACGCGGTACCGACGTCAGTCGGTCCAGTCGAAGGAGCGCGCGACCGCCTTGGCCCACATCTTCGCGCCCGCCTCACGGTCATCGGCCGACATGGCCGGCGTCCACCGCTCGTCAACACTCCACTGCGCCCGGAGCGCGTCGAGGTCGGGCCAGAAGCCGACGGTGAGGCCGGCCGCGTAGGCCGCGCCCAGGCTCGTGGTCTCCGCTACGGTCGGGCGCAGCACGGGCACGTCGAGGACATCGGACTGGAACTGCATGAGCAGCCGGCTCGCCGTCATCCCGCCGTCGACCTTCAGCGCCGTTATGTCGACACTCGAGTCGGCGGCCATAGCCCGGACCACATCGTGCACTTGCCAGGCGGTCGACTCCAGCGCGGCGCGCGCCACGTGCCCCTTGGTCACGTATCCGGTGAGACCGGCGATGACGCCCCGGGCGTCCGGGCGCCAGTACGGCGCGAACAACCCGGCGAAGGCCGGCACGATATAGCAGCCGCCGTTGTCCGGGACGCTTTCGGCGAGTGCGTTGACCCCGTCGGCGGTCTCGATCAGGCCGAGGTTGTCGCGTAGCCATTGCACAAGGGCACCGGTGACCGCGATGGAGCCTTCCAGCGCGTACACCGCCGGGGTGTCACCCACCTGATAGGCCACCGTGGTGAGCAAGCCGCGCGTGCTCGGCACGGCGGCGGTTCCGGTGTTCACCAGCAGGAACGAACCGGTGCCGTAGGTGCACTTCACCTCTCCGGGTGCGAAGCACGCCTGGCCGAACAGCGCCGCCTGCTGGTCGCCGAGCACACCCGCGACCGGGATGCCGCCAAGCGCACCGGCGCGCGCCTCGCCGTACAGGTGGGCACTCGGCTTGATGACCGGAAGCATGGCCCGCGGGATGTTGAACGCCGCCAGCAGGGTGTCGTCCCAGTCCAGGGTCTTGAGGTTCATCAGCATGGTACGGCTGGCATTCGTCACGTCGGTGGCGTGCACCCGGGTCAGCTGCCAGATCAGCCAGCTGTCCAGGGTGCCGAACAGCACCTCACCGTTCTCCGCGCGGCGCTGCAGATCCGGGTCCTGGTCGAGCAGCCATCGGATCTTCGGGGCCGAGAAGTACGTCGCCAGCGGCAACCCGCACCGGTCCCGGAATCGGTCGGCGTCGCCCGCGGCCAGATCCCGGATCAGATGATCGGTACGGGTGTCCTGCCACACGATGGCGTGATGAACCGGCTCACCGGTGATCGCGTCCCACAGCAGGGTCGTCTCGCGCTGGTTGGTGATGCCGACGGCGGCGATGTCGGCGCGGGCCAAACCGGCGCGGTCCAGCGCGTTACGGGTCACCGCCTCGACGTGGTGCCAGATCTCCCGGGCATCGTGCTCGACCCAACCGGGCCGCGGATAGATCTGTTCATGCTCACGTTGGTCGATCGCCACGATCCGGCCATCGGCGTCAAAGACGATGCATCGAGACGAGGTGGTGCCTTGATCGATCGCGGCGAGATAGCGAGGACTCACGTTGACATCCTCGCCGATCGGTACTCGCGAGGCGAGGCCGCCCGGACCACCCGATCGCCCGGTGACGGCTCGCCGCCCTGGTGATCGCCTTGGCCGGCACCTCCGCATAAACGGGTACGCCAAGGTTTGGCACAACAATTTAGAGGGTATTAAGCGCCAACTATGAATCCCGGCATGTGACAACAACAGTGTTATGGCGGAAGATAGGTGCATGGAAGTTTCAGAAGAGACGAGCTTCTCTACAAGTAACATCCCCGAAACATTGGGCATTATCGACACACCCGCTGACCTGTTCTGGGACGCCTACTGGACTCTCGACGACGACGAGTGGGAGCCCGAGTCATCAATGGCGGCGCTCTGATTCCATCGCGGCACCGGTCGCTGGGCCGGCCGCACTCCCCCAGGCCCCATGAAACAGGCAGGCGGCGATGCCGGTCATGTGAGAACGTGACTACGTGTTCCTCATCGTGACGACCACCATTGACGACCTGGCCGCTGCGGACGAACTGGTCCGGTCCGCGGTCGGGCAGCGGCTCGCCGCGAGCGCACAGGTAACCGGACCGATTCAAAGCACCTACTGGTGGCAGGACACGGTGGAGAGCACCGACGAGTGGCGGATCAGCTTCAAGACCACCGAGGCCGTCGCACCCATGCTGGCCCGGCACATCCGCGAACGTCATCCGTACGTAACGCCCGAGGTGGTGGCGACCGCCGTGGACGAGCGCGGATCGAATCCGGCCTACCTGCAGTGGGTCAGCGACAGTCTGACGCGTAACCCGGCCGCGTAACCCGGGCCGCGGCCCGGCCGCCCCGAACCGACGGCGGCGGTCGGCTCACGTCATCGGCGCCAGCCGCACGGACAGCACGGACGTGAAGACTTCCATGTCGACGGGGTTCAGCGTGGCCGCCGTTCCGATCGGCTCGGGCGTGCCGGAGTTGCGCGCCCAGCGCGGATGCGCACCACCGCTGACCTGTACCCGAATCCGATGACCTGGCCGCCAGCGGTAGGCGGTCGGCCACAGGTCCACCACAACCGGCCGGATCCCGTCCGGCCCCGCCGCGCCATCCCGGTCCGGGCTCACCCGGTTCAGTCCATCGCAGACGTTGACTGACCGCCCGTCGGGATGCACGTCGCAGATCCGAACAAACATGTCGAAGTGATCCGACGATGCCCGCACCGCAACGGTCGCGCGTACCGGCCCGATCACCTCGACCGCCCCGCTCAGTGTCTCGCTGGTGTAGACCAGCACGTCGGGTCGTGCTTCCAGGGCACGGTTGTCGACCGGGCCGCCGCCGGCGGCGAACAGCGCACCACCGATCGACGGGGTGGGGTTGGCCGGGTCGTACCGGAACCGGTCGGACTTGGGTGACGTCGTGGCCGGCCCGGCCAGGTCCAGGGCGCCGCCCGGGCGGATGGACCACTCCTCGGTGCGCCCGGCCGGCGGCCACTCGTCATACTCGCGCCACTCCTGCGCACCGCCCACGAACAGCCGGACCGGCTTCGGTGCCGGCGCGGCCTGCCCGAGCTGAGCGCGAAAGAACGAGACGGCCTCGCGCAGCGAGGTGCCGAGCAGTTCTGGAGAGGCATGCGTCCACGGCCCGATGACCAGCCGCGGCGGCCGGCCGACGGCCCGCATCCGGTGGTAGTCGGCCAGTTGCCACGGCAGGAAGATGTCGTGCCAGCCGCCGACCATGCAGATCGGCGCGGTCGCCGCTTCGATGCGGTGGGTATGACTGCGATCGGTCCAGTACGCGTCGTCGTCGGCACTACGCAGCCACTCGCGGAAGAAGGCGATTTCGGCACCGGCGCCGATCACGTCTGCCTCTTCCAGCGGCAGGTGCCGCCACGCACGCCGGATGTGTGGCTGGCGCCGGGATTGCCTGATGGCGAACGACAGCATCGAGCCACCCTGGTTGTGCACCAGGGTGGCCCAGTTCAGGATCGTGTCGAGTGAGAACGAGCCACCGGCGTACGTCGGTTCCCGAAACGATGACGCGGTGACCGCGGTGAGCATGCCCTTGAGTGCGGAGCCGGCCTCCGCGGCGATCGCCCACTGAGTGAACCCGACGTAGCTCGGCCCGTACGTGAACAGGTTGCCGTTGAACCACGGCTGTGCCTCGACCCACGCCACCGCGTCGAGACCGTCGGCACGCTCGTGCCGCATCGGTACGAACTCGCCGCCGGAGTCGAACGTGCCGCGGCAGCTTTGCAGAACTACGTGAAAGCCGCGCTCGGCGAGGCCCTGACCGAAGGTGACGCCGAGCAGGCCGCGGCGACCGTAGGGGGTGCGGATCAGCACGGTGGCGGCGTCTGGCAGCGCCGGAGCGTAATGATCGGTCATCAGCGCCACCCCGTCCCGGGTGCGGACCACGAGGTCGCGATGGCGTTTCACGGTCCGGGTGACGGCCGGTGGCAGCTTCAGGATCCGCTCCACGGCACGGCTCGCGACGCTCATGCCGGTACGGTACGCGGAACGGCTGTCAAGCCGCTTACATCGCCGGGCACGAACGCCAGTGGTGCCGCCCGCGCGACGGCGAGTGGCACCACTGACACCCCGGTTCAGACCGATTAGCCCGGAATAGCGGGTTAATGACCGTGGCGGGTCCAACCGTCCGGCTACATCACATCCGGCATCAGGGCATCCGGCATCACGGCATCGGCATCAGACGCGCTTGGTGTCCCGCCGGAAGGCGAGCGCGGCCCCGGCCGAGAACGCCACGGTCCAGCCCACGATGTTCAGCACGCTGGTCCAGTGGAAACCGCCACCGAGCGGCGAGCGGGCCAGTTCCCCCACGCCGTACACCGGGGTGAGCTTGGCAATCGTCTGCAGCGAGTGGGACAGCATCTCGACCGGAAAGAAGATGCCACCGAAGACCGACAGGATGCCCAGGATCGGACCGAGGAACTGCATCACGTTCTCGGATGGAAGCAGGTAGCCCATGAACAGACCGAGCGTCGCGAATACCAGAGAGCCGAGCCAGACCGCGACCCCGCACAGGATCCACACATGCACGTCAAGACGCACACCGCGAGCGGCGCCGAAGGCGAACAGCACCAGGACCGGAATTAAGCCGAGAACCATGGCGGTCAGCAGCTTGATCGCGATGTAGGCGTACGGCCGAAGCGGCGTGAGCCGGAGCTGGCGGCTCCAGCCGAGCGCCCGCTCCACCGCCACCATGCCGCCGCCTGCCGTGTTCGCGGTCATCGCGCCGTACAGGGCCAGGCTGACCATGGCGTACTGCTGGATGGTCACCGAGCTGCCGCCACCGATGGAATCGGTGGACTTGCCGAAGATGGCATAGAAGACGATCGGGGTGGCGATGGTGAAGATGACCGTACGCCTGTTGCGCATCAGGCGCCGGATCTCCAGACCGAGGAAGGTCAGGTTGAAGCCGCCGAGCTTGGGGGCGGTGCGCACGGTGGGCGGTACGGCGGTGGTCATCGAATGCTTCCTTCCAGAACAGCGGTGTCGGCGGCCCGGCCACCATCGCCGGTGAGCGCGACGAACGCGTCTTCCAGGTTGTGCGCGCTGATCTCCAGATCGCGCGCGGCGGTGTGGTTCAGCAGGTACCGCGCCACCGCGTCGGAGTCCTTGCCGCGGATCAGCACAGTGTCACCGCGCAGTTCGACATCGTCGACGCCGGGCAGATCGACCAGGGCGCGCGGGTTGGCGTCGGGCAGGATCGCCCGGACCGTACGCCCGCTAGCCATCGCCTTGATGTCCGCGGTGGCGCCGTCCGCGACGATCCGGCCGCCGCGGATCAGCACGATCCGGTCGGCGTACGCGTCGGCCTCCTCCAGATAGTGGGTGGCGAACATGACGGTCCGGCCGAGCGCGGTGTCCTGGCGGATGGCGCCCCAGAATTCGCGGCGCCCTTCCACGTCCATGCCGGCCGTCGGCTCATCGAGCAGCATCAGATCCGGCTCGGACAGCAGCGCGAGCGCGAAACGCAGGCGCTGCTGCTGCCCGCCGGAGCACTTCCCGACCAGGCGATCGCCGATCTCGGTGATTCCGGCGCGGTCGAGCACTTCCGGGACCGGCCGGGCATTTGGGAACAGCGTCGCGGTCAGGCGTACCGTCTCCCTGATCGTCAGGTCCTTGAGCAGGCCCGCCGTCTGCATCACCGCGGAGACCTGACCGCGCGCGATTGCTTCGGCCGGCGTGCGGCCGTATACGGTGACCGTTCCGGTGTCGGGACGCGACAGTCCGAGAAGCATGTCGATGGTGGTCGTCTTTCCGGCGCCATTCGGACCGAGAAACGCGACGATCTCACCCGGCTCGATCGCCAGCGATAGATCGTCGACCGCGGTGACCGGCCCGAATCTCTTCGTCACTCGCCTCAACTCGACTGCCAATGTCTGCATGACTAGAGTCTGTCCGGCAGAGGTGGCCGGCGTTAGAACCGTTGATCACGACTTCGCCATGACATATGTCAGGCACGCCATCCCGCCGCTGCTCGGTGTACGGTCCGGATGCGACGGCGGTCACAGCGAACGCACCTCACCCAACGGGCGCGCCCGGTTACGCAGGGCCGCTGAGCAGGGGGGCGTGTACGCTTTCGGAACTCGCCGAAGTGCGGGACTCATCGAAGTGTCTGAGGGGACAGTCGTGGTGTATAGCCTCGCGTTGCTGAACGGCGGCGTCGGGACCCGGGTGGCGGCCGGCCAGCCCAAGCAGTTCCTGACCGTCAATGGGCTCCCAATCATCGTGTACAGCCTGGTGGCGGCCGACAACGTCGACTCGATCTCGCAGATCGTTCTCAACTACCCCGATGGCTACCGGGACATGGTCGAAAAGATCGTCACCGATTACGCGATCAAGACGCCAATCACGTACGTATCGCCAGGGCGAACCAGGCACGAGTCGGTCAACCAGATGCTGCCATACCTCGAAAACGATCACGTGATCATCCACGAGTCGGCCCGCCCCCTGGTGACCTCCGCCGACTTCGAACGCATCATCGCTCACGAGCATCCCGACGTCAGCTACATGCTCGACATTCCATTCACGGTGGCGCCGGTGAATCCGGAGACTCACCAGGTCACCGGATCGCTGGAGCGCAACAAGCTCCGCAACGTCCAGTTGCCGCAGAAGTTCCGCAAGACGACGCTGGTCGCCGGACACGAGTACGCCGCTCGCGAGGGTGTCCACTTCACCGAGGACGCCACCCTGTGCGCGATCGCCGGATTCGACGTGCGGTTCCTGGAGGGCACGGACCGCAATTTCAAGGTCACCACGCCGATCGACGTCCAGCTTGCCGGCTTCCTGCTCGGCGGGGAGGCCAACGATGAGTAAGTCGATTCTGGTAACCGGCGCTTCCAAGGGAATCGGGCTCAAGACGGTCCGGGAGTTCTTCTACGCCGACAACGGCATCACCGACTTCATCTTGCTCTCCCGCGAGTCCGACGATTTCAAGCTGGTTCTGAAGGAACTCAGTGAGAACAACCCGTACGGCAAGAAGGTCACGTCGTATTACATCGACCTGTTCGACCGGGACGGCCTGGTGAACCTGATGCGCGACATCAAGGTCGCGCACGGGAAGGTCGACATTCTGATCAACAACGCCGGCTTCACCGCGCCGATGGCCATCCATCAGATCGATTTCGCCGACTTCGAGCGCACCATCGGCGTCAACCTCTACGCGCCGTTCACCATCGTTCAGTCACTGCTGCACAACGGCAACACGTTCGAGCTGATCGTCAATATCGCCTCAACCGCCGGCATCAGCGGCCGGTCAGGCTGGCTGACCTACTCCTCGTCGAAGGCGGCGCTCATCACGATGAGCGAAGTCATGAAGGAGGAACTGGCCATCTACGGGACCCGGGTGGTCTGCATCTCGCCGGGCCGCTGCGCCACCGACCTGCGGCGCACGCTCGCGCCGGATGAGGACCCGTCGACGATCATGCAACCCGAGCACGTGGCCCGGGTAATCGCGATGCTGGCATCCGACGTGGGCCGCTTCGTCGACTCTCAGAACATCGTCGTCAGGATGTAGTCCGCAACGGCGGCCATCGAGGCGGCCATCGACCAGTCAAGGCCAGGTCACCCGTACGAGCGGCGACGGCAAGCGCGCAAAAGAGGGTGGCCCCGGACCCGAAGGCCCGGAGCCACCCTCCCTATGGAGGAGACACGCTCTGCCGGTGCGGACCGCAGTGCGCTTGTTGCCACTTTCCGGTGGTACGCCTGCCCGCGGTTGGATAGCCGCGGCTAGTTCTTCCCTCTAGCTCGTCCCTCTGGCTGCTACTTCGATTCGAGCAGCGTGGCGGTCAGGTTGATGGACTGCCCGTTGCGGTTCACCGTGAGCGTCACCTGCTTGTTCACCTCGCTGCCCTGGACGTCGTTGATCAGGTCCTCCGAAGTGTGAACCGCGGTGCCGTCGAAACCAGTGATCACGTCACCCGCCTTCACACCGGCCTTGTCGGCCGCCGTGCCAGGGCTGACCGAGTGAACCAGCGCGCCGGCGTTGTTCGGCGCGGTCGTCACCTCGACCCCAAGCTGCGGGTGTGACACCGACTTACCCGCGATCAGGTCTTCGGCGACCTGCTTGGCCTTGTTCGACGGGATCGCGAAGCCCACGCCGATGTTGCCCTCGCTACCGCTACCGGACGTGGCAATCGCGGTGTTGATCCCGACCACCTCGCCGTTGGTGTTCACCAGCGCACCACCGGAGTTGCCCGGGTTGATGGCGGCGTCGGTCTGGATGGCTCCGGCGATGGTCGTACCGGTCGGCTGGTTGCCCGGGTTCTGCTGGAACGGGTTCTGCGGCTGCGAATCGGATGTTTCGTCGATCGTCCGGTTCAGCGCACTGACGATGCCCGAGGTGACCGAGCCGTCCAACCCGAGCGGACTGCCGATGGCCAGGACCGTGTCGCCGACCTGGAGCGCTGAGCTGTCACCGAACTTCGCGACGGTCAGGTTGCTGACGCCTTGCGCCTTGAAGACGGCCAGATCGGTCTTCGGATCGGTGCCAACGAGCGAGGCCCTGACCGTCTTGCCGTCGGAGAACGTGATGTTGACGGTCCCGCCCTGAGCCGTCACCGCGACGTGGTTGTTGGTCAGGATGTAGCCGTCCTTGCTCAGGACCACACCGGAGCCCTCAGCGCTGGCCGTCGTGATCGACACGACGCTCGGGCGTACCGCCGAGGCGATGCTCGCCAGCGACGAGCGGTCGATGATGGGCGCGTTGCTGACCACTGTGGTCGACGTGCCAGTGACCGTTCCGGTCTTGTCGAGGTTGTGCGTGACCAGGGCACCCACCAGACCACCGCCCCCGGCGAGTGCGAGCGCCAATACGCCGCCGGCGACCACCTTGCCGACACCGTACTTCCGGGTCCTCGGCGGGCCGGCGTAACCGGTCGCTGGGTAGCCGGGGTAGGTCTCGGTGGTCCAGGTGCCGGGGCCCGGCCCTCCGGCGGCCGGCCCGCTGCCGGGCGCGCCGTGCGGCAACGAGGCGGCCGCGACGTACGGGCCGTGCGCCGGGATCTGCGTCGTGGGCATCGTCGGCTCGGCCTGCTGGGCCATCGGCTGCTGGGGAGTCGTCGGCTGCTGGGCCATCGGCTGGTGGGGAGTCGTCGGCTGCTGGGCGGCCGGCGACGGCGTTCCGGGTGGCGGTGCGCTCCCGGCGTTCGCGGCCGGGTTCTCGCTACTGGCTGATGCGGCTGACGCCGGACCCGGTGCGGGAGACCCGACTCCGTGCGCCCCGGTCGCTGCCGCCGCCGGCGGCTGCCACATGTCCGAAGGCTGCTGATTGAAGTCGTTCTCGTTCTCGCTCATGTCACTCACAATTCCCTACCGGTCTTTGCCGACCCTGGAACCGCACTGTAAGTTGCCTGGGAATCACTCTGACTTTTCCGTCATCTCGGAACTATTGGCAGGAAACGTGCCGGACATCAGCGGCAGAACCACGACAAACGTCGCCCCGGTACCGGGGGTTCGCTCCACCCGGACAGTGCCGCCGTGTGCCTTCACCAGGGCCGCGACGATGGCCAGCCCGAGCCCGGTGCCGCTCGATCCGGCGTCTGGGCCGGGCTTGCGCGTCCTGGCCGAATCGACCCGGTAGAACCGCTCGAAGACCCGGACCGCCTGCTCGTCGCTGAGCCCGGGACCGTGGTCGATGACCTCGATGGTGCCGCGGGATCCGTCCTTGCCAAGCCGAAGGGTGACCGGTGATGACTCCGGCGTGTAGTGCAGAGCGTTGGTCATCAGGTTCGCGACCACCTGACGAAGTCGCAGTTCGTCGCCGCGCACCACCAACGGCCCGGCCCCGGCGGCGATCTCCAGGTCGATCGTCCGGCCCGGCGCTATCGCCTGGGCATTGACCATCGCGTCGGCCGCGATGATTCGCAGGTCGACCGGCGCGCTCTCCAGCGGCCGCTCCTGGTCCAGCCGGGCCAGCAGCAGCATGTCCTCGACCAACAGCCCCATCCGGGATGCCTCGTCCTCGATCCGGCGCATCAAACGCGCGGTCTCGTCCGGATCCCGAGCCGCGCCTTGCCGGTACAGCTCGGCAAAACCCCGGATGGTGGTCAGCGGCGTCCGCAGTTCGTGCGAGGCGTCCGCGGCGAAACGGCGCATCCGCTCTTCGGACGAGCGGGCCCGGCCTTCCGACTCCTGGGCCGCCTGCGCGGCGTCGCGCGCCGCCACCTCGGACGCCTTCCGGGCCTGGAACGCCGTCTCGATCTGGCCGAGCATCACGTTCAGCGACTGGCCGAGCAGCCCGACCTCGGTCCGCGGCGGAGCCGGGCCGGGCTCGAATTCGGGTATCCGCTCGGAGAGGTTGCCACTGGCGATCTCGGCCGCGGTCTCCTCAATCCGGGACAGGGGCCGCAGGTTGGCCCGGACCAGCGCGGCGCCGACCAGGGTCACCGCCACCAGCGTGCCGGCACCGATGAGAAGCATCCGCGATACCAGCTCGGCCTCGGTGCTCCTGATGTCGTCCAGGTTCTGGCCGACGACCCCCAACTGGCCGTTCGCCAGGATGGTGATGTTCATCCGCCAGAGGTGCTCGCCGTCGACCGATCGCACGGTGTACGGCTTGCCCGACAGCCTTGCCACATTGGCCGCCCCGGTCGGCAGCCTGGGTAGCTCGCCCGCGGTCAGGTACTGCGGGAACAGCGTGCCGTGGCCGTACACGTCCTTGATGCCGACGACATAGTTGGTGGGCGGGATGTAGCTGGTCATCGGCTCGGTCGGGACCAGCCGCCAGTCCACCGGGGCGGTGATCTGGTTGTCGACCCGGCTCAGCAGAGCCCGGCGAACGGCAACACTGGTGGCTACCCCGATGATCATCAAAGCCGCCGCGGTCAGTACGAAGACCGAGGCAACCAGCTTCACCCGCAGCGGCGTGCGGCGCAGGAATGTGAACACGGCTAACTCAGACGGGCAGGCGCATGCACGTACCCGACGCCGCGCAGGGTGTGGATCAGCCGGGGTTCGACGACGTCCACCTTGCGGCGCAGGTACGAGATATACGACTCGACGATGCTGTCATCGCCCCGGAAGTCGTAGTGCCAGACGTGATCGAGGATCTGCGGCTTGGACAGCACCCGGTTGGCGTTGGCCATCAGGTACCGCAGCAGCTTGAATTCGGTCGGCGACAGCGACACGCGGTTGCCGCCCCGCCAGACCTCATGGGACTCCTCGTCCAGCTCCAGGTCGGCGAACTTGAGCCGGGCCGGGTCCCCCTCACCGGCGGTCCGGCGCAGCACCGCGCGGATACGGGCGGTCAGCTCCTCCAGGCTGAACGGCTTGGTGACATAGTCGTCGCCACCGAGGGTCAGGCCGCGGATCTTGTCGTCCGTGGTGTCCCGCGCGGTCAGGAAGACGACCGGCGTACGGGTGCCGCTCTCCCGCAACCGCCGCAACACCTCGAAGCCATCGAGGTCGGGCAGCATCACGTCGAGCACGATCAGGTCGGGCCGGAACTCCCGGCAGGTCTCGACCGCTTCGGTACCGCTGCTGGCGGTGGCGACACGGAAGCCGGCGAAGCGCAGGCTGGCCGACAACAGCTCGACAATGTTCGGGTCGTCCTCGACCACGAGCAGTTTCGCCTCAGCCTGCGCCCCTCCGGTTGACGCCACGCCCCCGGACCGCGCGGCAGTGTCACGTACCCCCATGTCCTCGATCCTCCCGGAAAAGACTTCAACAATCCTGGGGTCTTCCTGAAAGGTTGCTGGAAGGTCACCGGCCACGCGGCCGGCGAGCCAACCAGCGCAATACCGGTATTAAGCAAATACTGGGCGCAAGAGGGATATATCAGACGGTCAGAACGTGAACGCCTGGGCGAGCGTCTGATAGTCGAACTGCTCGGCCTCGCCGAACCAGAGGTCCACCTCGTACTTGGCCTCGTCGACCTTGCCGGAAGCATGCACCAGGTTGGCCACTCCCTTGCCGAGGCTCTGGGCGTACTCACGGGACTGGTGGGCGAAGTCACCGCGGATGGTTCCGGGCGCCGCCTCATTCGGATACGTCCCGCCGACCATCCGGCGCACGTTCGCGACCGCCTCAACACCCTCGATCACCATCGCGATCACCGGGCCGCGCTGGATCGCCTTGGCATTGGCGTCGTACACCGCCTTGCCGAACCGCTCCTCGAGGTCGAAGTAGTGCTTGCGGGTCATCTCGTCGTCAAGCCGGGCCATCTTGATCCCGACGATCTTCAGACCGGCGTCCTCGAAGCGCTGGATCACCCGGCCCACCAGGCCACGCGCCACGGCGTCCGGCTTGAGTACGACGAGGGTCCGTTCCAGAGTGGTCACGAAGCTGCCTTTCCTTGGGCTGCCGGGCACGCGCTCGCGGGCCGCGGCCCGCCCGGCGCGCACCCGCACGAGATGGCTGAGTCGGGTATCAGTCTCGCATCCAGCCGGATGGCCCTGCTCAGCGCTGCCGGAGCAAGCGCTTCAGCTCGGTAAGGGCGCTCACCACCACGCCGGTGGCGGCACGCAGTTGCGGCTCGGTCACGCCGTGCTGGCGAGCCAGACGCCGTACTTCGGCGGCGAGTTCGGCGACCGCGGTATCCAGGTCGGAGACGGCCGGCCCCCGCTCCGGCTCGCCGGCCTGCGCCGGGCGCCACGGGCGCTCGGACTGCCAGGGCGCCCGGGTGGGCACGCGTGCGTCCCGGCTCGCCTCGCGAAGCTCCCGCTTGATGTCCCGAACCGAGCCGCTGACTTCCCGTTCGATGGTGTTGGCCAAGGTGGTCAGGTCGGCGACCGAGGCGTGGATCTCCGACTCCAGGTCAGCCAGCTCGCCCGCCCGGGCGGTCAGCTCGGCCCGCCCGGCATCGGTGATCGAGTACACCTTGCGACCACCCGCCTGAGCGTGGCTGACCAGGCCTTCGGCCTCCATCCGGGCCAGCCTCGGATAAATGGTGCCGGCCGACGGCGCGTACAGGCCGAGGAACCGGTTCTCCAGCAGCCGGATCAGCTCGTAGCCGTGCTTGGGACCTTCGGCCAGGAGCTTGAGCAGGTACAGGCGGAGCCTGCCATGGCTGAACACAGCGGTCATGAGTCATCCCCGAATCCGGCGTCAACCGGCCGTCGCAGTAGCCAGATGTTGCCGCCCACCGCGTTGGCCACCAATTGTCCTGATCCGCTGCCTAGAGTGCCGCTCACCTTGGAACCCCATGACTGCTCCCCGGACATTCCCGGAAAGTCGCTCGTCACCCGGCCGTGCGCGGCGCCGAGGCTGACCCTCAGGTCGCTGTCCTCGCGGACCCGGATGGTGATCTCGCCACTGACTGTCTCAAGCCGGATCTGGCTGCTGTACGGCGGGTTGTCCAGGTCGGCGGTGAGCGCTCCGGAAACGGTCTTGGCATGCACGCGCTGGGCGGCCGAGTCGGCCAGCGTGATCTCGCCGCTGACCGTCTCCAGTGCCACCTCGCCGGCGCACCCCAGCGCCTCGATCGGCCCCGATACCACCTTGCCGCGCAGCTTGCCGTCCAGGCCGAACAGGGTCATCCGGCCACTGACCACGTCGGCGCTGACATCGGCGTAAACCGACGACGCGACCAGCGATCCGGACGCCACCCAGAGCTTGCACTCGGCGTTGAACGGCACCGCGACCGTCACGTCGGCGGCAAAGCGGCGGCCGCCGTTGAGCCACCACCACAGCGGTTTCAGCAGGCCCGGCCAGGTCTTCACGTCCTCGTGCGCGATGTCCAGACGGCCACCGTCAAGGTTCACCTTGATCGGATTGTCGCCCACCCGGCTCACCTCCACCCGGGGCGGCCCGTCGGTACCAACCACGCTCAGCCGGCCGGAGACGAGGTTGACCGACAGCCTGCGTACGTCAGCGGGCTCAAGGGCGAGGTGCTGCGGTTCGCCGACCGTCCATGTGGTCATCGTTCGCCTTCCCGCGGCGTCCGGTTCGGCCGGGCCGCCGCTGTGTCAATGCCTTCGATAGTCGATGCCCTCAATCCGCGACGCCGGGCCGCAAGCGTTGACCAAGCAAGTTACCTTGCCGCCTTGACGGCGCGACAATGTCGCGATGTATCTTGTCTCGAACAAGATACATCGCGATACGGGAGAGGTCCAAGTTCCACGGCACCCGATCGGCCCACCCGACCAGCGCAGAGCCCAGGTCGCTTCAGTCCGCGACGGCGACGGAACCGGACGCCCCTAGGGGAACCGTGGCGCGGCGGACCGGGTAAGTCCCGGATCCGACGTGGCCGGTTGGACTCGATCCTGAGACCAACGTTCAGGCACGAGCACAGCAAGCCGGAAGCGGCCGCCGCGGCCGCCGCGGCCGGCAGACCCCGGCCGCCACGGCCGGCTGACCAGAAAGGTTCGGGAGATCACCATGTTGAGGAACCGATGGGCCGCGCTGCCGTCGGGGCGCGCCACCAAATGGATCACGGTGGCCATGTGGCTGCTGCTGATCGCCGCGCTTTCCCCGCTGGCGAGCAAGCTGACCAGTGCCACCAGCAACGAGGCGTCATCGTGGCTGCCCCGAGGTGCCGAGGCCACCAAGGCGGTCGAGCGCGCCCAGGCGTCGTTTCCCGGATCCGGCCACCTGGTCGCCGTCGTCGTATACGCACGCGATGGCGGGCTGACCGCCGCCGACCAGGCCAAGATCGGCACAGACCGGCCGGCATTCGCCAGTCACGCCGAGGGCGGCCAGATCAGCCCGCCCATCCCGGACCGGCCCGGATCACCGCAGGCGATGATCGTGACCTTCCCGGTGGCCGGCACCGGTGATACCGCCGAGCAGGATTCGATCAATGCCATCGAGGCCCAGGTGCATGCCGGCGTACCGGCAGGGCTGCAGGTCGCGCTGACCGGTTCGGCGGGCGCCGTCAAGGACATCACCGATGCCTTCAGCGGCATCGGCTCGACCTTGCTCTATGTGACTGTGGCGGTCGTCGCCCTGCTGCTGCTGATCACGTACCGTAGCCCGATCCTCTGGCTGGTACCGCTGATCAGCGTCGGCTTCGCAAGCCAACTGGCCTCGGCCGTGGTTTACCTGCTCGCGAGCAACGACGTCATCACGGTCAACGGCCAGAGCCAGGGCATCCTGACCGTCCTGTTGTTCGGTGCCGGAACCGACTACGCGCTCCTGCTGATCGCGCGCTACCGGGAAGAACTTCGGCGTAACCAGAACCGGCATGACGCCATGAAAGTCGCGCTCGGTGCCAGCTTCCCGGCGATCCTGGCATCCGGCGCCACCGTCGCGATCGGCCTGCTGTGCCTGACGGCCGCGCAACTCAACAACATCCGGGGTCTCGGTCCGGTCGGCGCCATCGGCATCCTGACCGCGCTGATCGCCATGACCACGCTGCTGCCGGCCCTGCTGGTGGTATGCGGACGCTGGCTGTTCTGGCCTCTGATCCCTCGATTCGATCCGGACGCCGCGAGCCACGACATCGCCGACGAGCACGGCCTGTGGGATCGGGTAGCCGGGTTCGTATCCCGCCGCCCTCGCGCGGTCTGGCTGGTCACCACGGTCATCCTGGGAGCCCTCGCACTCGGCATGACCACGCTGCGGGTGGGGCAGGCCGGGACCGACCAGTACACCAAGAAGGTCGGGTCGGTTACCGGCCAGCAGATCCTGAGCCGCTACTTCCCGGCCGGATCGTCGGCGCCCACCGACATCTACGCCCGTACCGATCATGCCGACGCGGTGATCGCCGCGGCCGGTTCCGCGCCCGGCGTCACCTCGGTCGGCACGCTGCCATCGGGCGGCACGCCGGCCGGCGGCTCGGGCACACAGCGGGCCAGTGTTTCCGACGACGGTCAGTGGGTTCACATCCCGGTGGTGCTCACCGCGGACCCGCAGACCAAGGCGGCCGAGAACGCGGTCGTGGCACTTCGCGACGCGGTCCACGCGGTACCGGGCGCGGACGCGATCGTCGGCGGCCAGACCGCGATCAAGCTGGACACCGAAACCGCCGCGAACCACGACAACAAGCTGGTGATCCCGCTGATCCTGCTCGTGGTCTTCGTGGTCCTGATCGTCCTGCTCCGCGCCCTGGTCGCGCCGCTGCTGCTGCTTGCCAGCGTGGTGGCGTCGTTTGCCACGGCCATGGGAACGGCGGCGCTGATCTTCCACGCCATCGGCCATCCGCGGATCGACAACGGCACGCCCCTGCTCGGCTTTCTGTTCCTGGTGGCGCTCGGCGTGGACTACACGATCTTCCTCATGACCCGGGCCCGCGAGGAAGCAGTCAAGCTCGGCCACGCGGAAGGCGTCCGGCACGCGCTGACCGTCACCGGCGGAGTGATCACCAGCGCTGGGCTGGTCCTCGCCGCCACGTTCTCGGTGCTGGGCGTGCTGCCGCTGGTGTCGCTGCTGCAAATGGGCATCATCGTCGCGGTCGGCGTCCTGATGGATACCTTGATCGTTCGGACCTTGCTGGTTCCGGCCCTGAGCCTGGACGTCGGCCGCCGCATGTGGTGGCCAAGCCGCCTGGCCCGCGCCGACAGCCCGGATGCGCTGGAGCCGAAGCCGGAATCCGAGCCGGTTGGAGTTACTGGCTGATCAAGACCGGATCCCGGCCCGGATCACAGCGTGTGGGGGCGCCAATCGAACGCGGCGCCCCCACAGCCTCTAGCCGCGGCCCGCCGGGTGCTTGGCGGCCATAGGGCGGCGTCTCGCCCGGCGAGGCCGCCCACCGTGGGCGGCCTCGCCGCCGAGGCCGTATGGTCCGGAAGTGACGGGTGCGCCCGCTGGCCCGAGGCGGGCCGATGCCGATGGCCGGCTCCTCGTCACCCGGCCGGCGAGCGATCAGGAGGGTCGATCGGTGATAGTCCACGCGAGGTACAACGGTCCGGCCGACTCGGGCAACGGCGGCTGGACCGCGGGCCTGGTCGCCGAAGAAGCGATCGCCGCGGGTGTTGCCAATGATCACGCCGACGCGGTAGCCGTTACGCTGCGCCGGCCGCCGCCGCTGGAGACGCCGATGTCAGCGGTCCCCGGCGACGGGCCGCTCATCAGGGTGTACGCCGGCTCCGGCGACCTGGTGGCGGAAGGGTCTCCGGCAACCGTCGACCCGGATCAGATCAAGTCGGTCAGTTACGCCGAGGCGATCGCCGCCTCGGCTACCTATCCCGGCCTTACCGAGCACCCGTTCCCCACCTGCTTCGTCTGCGGACCGGACCGCGCGGAGGGCGACGGGCTGCGCCTCTTCCCGGGGCGGGTGGCCGACGGCGTGACCGCCACCCCTTGGCGGGTGCCGGATGACGTGTCCGTCCCGATGGTTTGGGCGGCGCTGGACTGCCCGGGTGGCTGGTCGGTCGGGATCGAGGCGCGGCCGTTCGTGCTCGGGCGGATGGCCACCCGGGTGGATGTGGTACCGGCGCCGGGCACCGAGTGCGTCGTGATGGGCCACCTGCTCAGCACGCAGGGGCGTAAAGCGCTCGTGGCGAGCACGCTATTCGATGCCGCCCGAAGCGCTCTGGCGGTGTCGCGGGCCACGTGGATCGCCATCGGGTGATCTCGGTACGCCGATGATCACCGCCAGGCGAGTGGACTCCGCTTGACATGATGTGAATCGCGACACCGCACCCCGCCGATTCGGCTACCGCTGCGGTGTACGCGTAGCCTTGACAAGCACTCAGACAACCGCCGTTCGCGGTTGCGCACAAGCGTGGAGAGACGAGAGCTGGCTGTGTCGACTCAGCAGACTTCGAAGGATTACCCACTGGCAGATTTCGGTCCCAACGAGTGGATCGTCGAGGACATGTATCAGCGGTATCTGGCCGATCCGGCCAGCGTGGACGCCGCTTGGCACGAGTTCTTCGCCGACTACAAGCCGGCCGTCGAGTCAGCCGCCGCGGCACCCGCCGCCACCGCACCGCCAGTGACAGCGCCTACCCCCACGACCGCCGCTCCCACGGCCGTACCAGCCGCCAAGCCCGCTCCCGCAAAGCCCGCCGCCGCGACGACCGCTCCGGCCAAGCCGGCCGCCCCGAAGGCCGCTCCTGCGAAGCCCGCCGCCGCGAAGCCCGCCGAGGGCGCACCCGGCGGCGCGACCACCGCACCGATTCGGGGCGTAGCCGCCAAGATCGTCCAGAATATGGACGCTTCGCTCACCGTGCCGACGGCGACCAGCGTTCGCGCCGTTCCGGCGAAGCTGATCTCGGACAACCGCATCGTCATCAACAACCACCTGGCTCGCGGCCGTGGTGGCAAGGTCAGCTTCACCCACCTGATCGGCTGGGCGCTGGTGAAGGCCCTGGCCGTGCATCGCGAGATGAACAACTCGTTCAGTGAGGTGGGCGGCAAGCCGGTGCTGGTGACGCCGGAGCATGTCAACCTGGGCATCGCGATCGACCTGGCCAAGCCGGACGGAACCCGGACGCTGGTGGTGCCGAGCATCAAGGCATCCGAGACGCTGGACTTTCGCGGCTTCTGGCAGACGTACGAGGACATCGTCCGGCGGGCTCGCAAGAACGAGCTGACCATGAACGACTACGCCGGCACGACGATCTCGCTCACCAACCCGGGCGGCATCGGCACCGTGCACTCGCAACCGCGCCTGCTTGCCGGTCAGGGCACCATCGTCGGCGTCGGTGCCATGGAGTACCCGGCCCCGTTCGCCGGGATGAGCGAGAAGCAACTCGCCGAGATGGCGGTCAGCAAGATCATTACCCTGACGTCGACATACGACCACCGGATCATCCAAGGCGCCCAGTCCGGCGAGTTCCTCAAGGTCATGCATGAGTTGCTGCTCGGTGAGCATGGCTTCTACGACGAGATCTTCACCTCGCTGCGGATCCCGTACGAGCCGGTTCGCTGGACCCGTGACGTGTCACTGAACTCCGAGGGCCAGATCGACAAGACCGCTCGTGTCATCGAGCTGATCCACGCGTACCGGGTCCGGGGCCACCTGATGGCCGACACCGACCCGCTCGAATTCCGCATGCGCAAGCACCCGGACCTGGACGTTCTTGAGCACGGCCTGACGCTGTGGGATCTGGACCGCAGCTTCCCGATCGGCGGTTTCGCCGGCGCGCAGAAGATGAAGCTGCGCGACGTGCTCGGCGTGCTGCGAGACTCGTACTGCCGCCGGGTCGGCGTCGAGTACATGCACATCCAGGCGCCCGAGGAACGCCGGTGGATCCAGGATCGGGTGGAACGGCGGTACGAGAAGCCGGTCCCCGATCAGCAGCGGCACATCCTGAATCGGCTCAACGCCGCCGAGGCGTTCGAGACGTTCCTGCAGACGAAGTACGTCGGCCAGCGGCGGTTCTCGCTTGAGGGCGGCGAATCGCTGATCCCACTGCTGGACGAGGTTCTGGGCAACGCCGCCGTCCATGGTTTGGACGAGGTGGTCATCGGCATGGCCCACCGCGGTCGGCTGAATGTCCTGGCCAACATCGTCGGAAAGCCGTACGAGAAGATCTTCAACGAGTTCGAGGGCCACCTCGACCCGAAGATGGCGCAGGGCTCCGGTGACGTGAAGTACCACCTGGGCATGGACGGCAAGTTCACCACCGCCGACGATCAGCACTCGATCGCGGTATCGCTGGTGGCCAACCCGTCCCACCTGGAGGCCGTCGACCCGGTACTGGAAGGCATCGTCCGCGCCAAGCAGGACCGGATCGACCGGGGCCTGGAGGGCTACACGGTGCTGCCGCTGGCCGTGCACGGCGATGCGGCGTTCGCCGGCCAGGGCGTGGTTGCCGAGACGCTCAACCTGTCCCAGCTTCGCGGGTACCGTACCGGCGGCACCGTACATGTGATCGTCAACAACCAGGTCGGTTTCACCACCGCCCCGGAGTACTCGCGATCGTCGCTGTACAGCACCGACGTCGCGCGCATGATCCAGGCGCCGATCTTCCACGTCAACGGTGACGACCCCGAGGCCGTGGTACGCGTAGCGAAGCTGGCCTTCGACTACCGGCAGGCGTTCAACAAGGACGTCGTGATCGACATGGTCTGCTACCGCCGCCGGGGCCACAACGAGGGTGACGATCCGTCGATGACCAACCCGGAGATGTACCGGATCATCGACACCAAGCGTTCGGTTCGCAAGCTCTACACCGAAGAGCTGATCGGCCGAGGCGACATCTCGGTGGACATCGCCGAAGCCGCGCTCCGTGACTTCCAGCAGCAACTGGAGACCGTCTTCAAGGCGACCCGGGATGCGGCGAGCGCCGCGCCGCGGCCAAGCCGGACCCGGGCCATCGAGCCGGAGCCGGTGGTCAACACGGCGATCGACGCCTCGCTGATCAGGCGGATCGGGGAGGCGCACGTCGACTTGCCGGGCGGCTTCACGCCGCATAAGCGGGTCCAGCACCTGCTCGACCGCCGCGCCAAGATGGCCACCGACGGCAACATCGACTGGGGCTTCGGCGAGATCATCGCGTTCGGGTCGCTCCTTGCCCAGGACATCACCGTCCGGCTGTCCGGACAGGATTCGGGCCGGGGCACTTTCGTACAGCGGCACGCGAGCATCGTCGACGCCGAGAACGGCACCGATTTCATGCCGATCACGTCGGTCGCCGGCGACGTTGCCCGGTTCTTCGTGTACGACTCGCTGCTGTCCGAGTACGCCGCGATGGGCTTCGAGTACGGCTACTCGGTGGAGAACACCGAAGCGCTCGTGATGTGGGAGGCGCAGTTCGGCGACTTCGCCAACGGGGCGCAGACGGTCGTCGACGAGTTCATCTCGTCCGGTGAGGTGAAGTGGGGCCAGAAGTCGGCGGTGACGCTGCTACTGCCGCACGGTCACGAGGGGCAGGGACCGGATCACACGTCCGGCCGCCCGGAGCGGTACCTACAGCTGGCGGCCGAGGACAACATGCGCATCGCCACCCCGTCCACTCCGGCCAACCACTTCCACTTGCTGCGCCGCCAGGCACTGTCACCGAAGCGGAAGCCGTTGGTGGTGTTCACACCCAAGTCGCTGCTCCGGCACAAGCTGTGCGTATCGAGCATCTCCGACTTCACCTCCGGGACGTTCGCCCCGGTCCTGCTCGATGACGGTGTGAACGGCCAGCCGCTGGCGCCCGCGTCGGTACGCAAGGTGCTGCTTTGCAGTGGCAAGGTCTACTACGACCTGCTGCAGGCACGGGCCCAACGGGACATCACCGACACCGCGATCGTCCGGGTCGAGCAGCTGTACCCCCTGCCGGTCGACGAGCTGAAGGCGGCGCTGGCCACCTATCCGAACGCCGACAACTTCGCCTGGGTACAGGAGGAGCCGGCCAACCAAGGTGCCTGGGGTTTCATCATGATGAACCTGCTGGAGCAACTCGGCGTATCGCTGCGGCGGATCTCGCGTCCGGCGGCGGCCGCTCCAGCGGTCGGCTCGGCGAAGCTGCACGACGTCGAGCAGGCGGCGCTGATCGAGGCGGCGCTGCCGCGCCCGTAGCCGGATTCCGGTTCGCGTTCGGGTTTTGATGGTGAGCGGGCAGGCCACGCGGTCGCCCGCTCACTTGGTTGATTCGACTGGGGGTTGCGGTGTACTTCACCGACCGTGGCATCGAGGAACTGGCCGACCGGCGGGGCGAGGAGACCGTGACGATCGAGTGGGTTGCGAACTGCCTACGCGACTTCGTGGACGCCAACCCTGAGTTCGAGACGCCGATCGAGCGGTTCGCCACCTGGCTAGCGCGGCTCGACGACGAGGACGACTGAGCACGGCAGGGCGTGCCGGTGCTTCGCACCGGCACGCCCTGCCGTCTCTTGTCGGGCGGCTCGCGAAGCCACCCTGGGTAGTCCTGCCAGGCGGGTCCTCAGCCTGCGAAGGCGAGCGCCAGCAAGCCGACGACGATGATCGCGACGGCTGCCACCGCGAGCACAATGCCGCGGCTGCTGCCCCGGCCACGGCCGCCGATCAACTCCGGTTCCCCGGCCGCGCCGCCGCGGACGAACGCCTGGAATGCCGCCGTGTTGCCACTCGGATCGTTCTGTTCGTCAGACACGCCGACGACGATAGCGGGTGTCGTCAATCACCGATCCGATGGCCGCCGCATGATCGGAAATTGTGGACGCTGATGGCTGGCAAGAGCCTTGTGAAACGACCATCAGCGTCCACAATTCACCGAGCCCGCCGGATGCCGCCGGCGGTCGTGAACCCGCGGTCGTGATCAGCCCATGTGCGGGTACGTGTAGGTGGTCGGCGGGACGAACGTCTCCTTGATTGTCCGCGGCGACATCCAGCGGACCAGGTTCTGCCACGAACCCGCCTTGTCGTTGGTACCGGACGCGCGGGCGCCACCAAACGGCTGCTGGCCGACGATCGCGCCGGTCGGCTTGTCGTTGATGTAGAAGTTGCCCGCGGCGTACCGCAGCGTCTTCGACGCCCACTCCACCGCTGCCCGGTCGGTCGCGAAAATCGATCCGGTGAGGGCGTACGGCGCCACCGACTCGGCCTGCCTGACCATATCCTCGAAGTCCCCGTCCGGGTACACGTGGACGGACAGGATCGGACCGAAGTACTCGGTCACGAACACGTCGTGCGCCGGATCCGAGCACTCAACCACCGTCGGGCGTACGAAGTAGCCCTCGCTGTCATCGGCGGTGCCACCGGCGATCACCGTGCACGCACTCGACCCGGCAATCATCTCCAGCGCGGCCCGGTGCTTGGCGAAGGCGCGGTCATCGATGACGGCGCCGCCGAAGTTGCTGAAATCGGTCACGTCTCCGTAGGCAAGGCTGTCCGCGGTGGCCGCCAGCCGATCGCGCAGCCCGCCGTCCCAGATGGAACGCGGGATGTACGCCCGCGACGCGGCCGAGCATTTCTGCCCCTGGTAGTCGAACGCGCCACGAGTGAGGGCGGTGAGCAGCGCGTCGGGATCGGCAGACGGGTGCGCGATGACGAAGTCCTTACCGCCGGTCTCGCCGACCAGGCGGGGGTAGGCGCGGTACTTGGCGATGTTCTGCCCGACCGTCTGCCAGAGCAACTGGAACACCCGGGTCGACCCGGTGAAGTGGATGCCGGCGAGATCGGGGTCCGACAGTGCTACATCGCTCACCGCGATCCCGTTGCCGGTCACCATGTTGATCACGCCGGGCGGCATTCCGGCCGCCTCGAACAGCCGCATCAGGTAATGCGCCGCGAACTGCTGGGTGTGAGCGGGTTTCCACACCACGGTGTTGCCCAGAAGCGCCGGCGTGGTGGGCAGGTTTCCGGCGATCGCGGTGAAGTTGAACGGCGTGACCGCGTAGACGAAGCCCTCCAGCGGGCGGTGATCGAACTGGTTCCATGTGCCCGGAGCCGACTTCGGCTGCTCAGCCAGCAGCTTGGCGCCGAACGCGACGTTGTACCGAAGGAAGTCGATTAGCTCGCACGCGGAGTCGATCTCGGCTTGATAAGCCGTCTTCGACTGGCCGAGCATCGTGGCACCGTTCAGGGTGTCACGCCATGGTCCGGCCAGCAGGTCCGCCGCGCGCAGGAAGACCGCCGCCCGGTCCGCGTAGGACATGTCCCGCCAGGCCGGCGCCGCCGCCTTCGCCGCCGCGATCGCGTCGGATGCATCGGAGTGGGTGGCGTTGTGAGTGACTCCGAGGACGTGGGAGTGGCGATGTGGCTGGACCACATTGATCGACTCGCCCGCGGCCATCCGCTGTTCACCGCCGATCGTCATCGTCAGGTCGATCGGAGCGCTGGCCAGCTCACCCAGCCGTTTCTGCAGGCTGACGGTCTCTGCGCTGCCGGGGGCGTAGTCGCGTACCGGCTCGTTGCGCGGGTCGGGGACATGGAAAAGGGCATCCATCGTTGGACTCCTCATGGTGGGACTGGGATGCCCCAATCCTGCCACGCGGGCCGGCCGGCTGGACCGGCCCGGGACAGCGACGGCGATCACCCGGGGCCGGTCACGTAGGCTCCGATCGAACGCAGTAACCCCCGCCGGAGCGACAAATGAGCGACAAGTGAGCGACAAGTGAGCAAAACGGTGAGCGTCCCGCAATCTGGCGTGCAGGCGGTTCGACGACCGTCCCGTTTGGCATGGATAGTGCCGCTCGTCGCGCTCGTCTGGCTCCCGATCATGCTCTGGGCGTCCTATGGTTCGATCCACAGCAGCGGCGGCGGCTCCGTCGCGGTGGCAACGGCCGCGCAGGCACTGCCCGGAGTGGTGCAGGCCACCTTCGCCGCCGCGGTCGCGGCGGCGCTGCTCGTGGGGGGCGCCTCGCGAGTACCGGCGGGGTGGACCGGGCGGATCTTGGCGAACGCGGCGGGCGTTCTGGTCGGCGTGATCGCGGCCGCCGTTGTACTGGCCGTGTACGGACATGCCGGTGGCCTCGCCTCCGTCGAGGCCGCCCTCGTTGTCATCGGGCTGATCGGCGGGGCTTTCGGAGCCGCTGACCCGATCCGCACCACCGTCCTGGCCGGCCTGGCCGGCTTGCTCGCCGCTCTGGTGATCTACCGGGTCCTGGTCGCGCGGAACGTGCTCACCCACACCATGAAGTGGTTCGGAGCCAGCGACACGATCGCGTCCTTCCTGCACGCAAGCACCCGAGTCGCGTACGCCAACTCAGCGGTCGCGGGCGCAGCGGCCGGGTGGTTCGGCTACCTGGTTCTGCGCCGGACCGGCCATCGACTCCGGTTCCCGGCCTACCAGTTGGCCGGAGCGTTCGCCGGCCTCACGCTCCTGATCTGTGAACTGGCCACTCGACTCGGCGGAGCGAATCTGCTCGATGTGGTCAAGGCGATCAGCCCGGAGGACCGGACGCTGTTCGACCTGGCCCGGCCGGCGAACATCAACAACGACCTGATCGTGCTCTTCGTAGGGACGCTGGTCGCGATGATCGCCTTCGGGCGGTCCTTGCCGCCCCGCGCGGTCGCGTCCGCGGATTCGGCAAAGTCCGATCAGAGCGGGGATCAGAGCACGGGTGGCAACGGGCCAGACAGCGGATCGGGCGGCGGATCGGGCGGCGGATCGGGCGGCGACGGACTAGACGGCAACGGATCAGATGGAGCGGCCGGGCGCTCAGAGGAGTAACTGGTCAATCTCGGTGATGTCGTACCACTCCAGCTCGTGGTCCTCGGCACCGTCAACCGTGAACTGCGCATCCGGATCGCCGGCGATCGCCTCCTCGACGACCGACGCGGCGGCCGCCACGTCCGGCTCGGCGGCCACGCCGTCAACATGAATCGCGGCTATCGACCGGAACGGCAACGGGCTGGCCACATGTACCAGACTGGCGCCCAGCTCGACATCGGCAATCGTGACGGTGGCATCCGGAACGTCGGCGGAGATGACCACCCGGCGTGGTGGTGCCTTGGAATCAGCGCGCAGCAGTTGCAGGGCGGCCTGCGCGGCTCGGGTGAAGGCGACGTACTCGAGTTCCTCCTCGTCGCCCTCGGCATACCACTCCCGCAGGAACGGCGTCACCGCGTGCGCCAGAATCCGGGCGCCGCCGGTGCCGTGCAGGTCGAGCCGGTCGCCGAAGGGCGCCAGCATCGACAATGTCGCCGGAACATAGATCCGCACCAGGTGACTCCTGCCGGGGTTATGCCAAGACCATACCGCTACCACGCGAGCCCGCAAGCGCCCACGACAACTGAAGGCTAACGATGGCAAACTGAGGGAATGTCAGCCCGATTTCTCCAGCTGTCGGACGTCGCGGACGAGCTCGCCGTTTCGCTCTCGCAGGTCTACCACATGGTACGCAGCGGTGAGCTACCGGCGATCAAGGTTGGCGGGCGCGGTCAATGGCGGGTGGAGCGCGCCAAACTCGAGGCTTACATCAGCCAGAAGTACCAGGAGACGGCCGACTGGGTTCGCGAGAATCCGCTGCTCAATCGGGACACTGACGAGATCGAGTAGATCTCGCACGCCGGCCGGGCGGCATCGGCGCGGCCGATGCCCAGCCTCGCGGCCCGGCAGTCGGCCGCTGCCTGGCGGCTTGAACTCTGACACATCACGCGCGGTCGTCCGGCCCGGGCGAATCTCAGCATGCTCTTGACCCGGATAAATCGATGGCCGTAGAACTGATGCAGCACCTAAACGCAAACGAAAGCAAACGCACGTATTGGCGGCCATCGCAGGACCTCGCGAGGAACCGCTGACCGCTGCTGAGGGAGGCGCGATGACCACCACCACCGAGTCGGTCGCCAGGCGGCCACAGCCGTGGGGCTTCCGAGTCCGGACAGCGCCCGAACTGGATACACCGTTCGATGACGATCCGCTTGGGTTGCCGCCGGTGCGTCCGGTCCGGGCTGTCCGGTCGGCCACCCCGCACCATCCAGGCACTCCGCCACACCCGCATGTCGGCACGTCACCGGAGCCGGCTGGGGCACGCGACGGGTTCGCGGTCGAGAGCAGCAACGCGCTCACTCCCCAGCCCGGGGCACCCCGGTTGCCCGCCGGACCACCAGGTCCAGCAGCCGCCCGCTACGTTCAGGTCTGCCTTGAAGTGCTCAACGGCTTCCGCCCGCACCAGCACTTGCGCACGTTGACCGGTCCGGTCGAGTTCGACGACATAGTGCGCCAGCTTCGCCAGCGACGAAATCTGGCGCCTGGGCCGCAGGGCCGATCCGGCGGCAGCGGCGCCGCCTCGGCGCGAGGCCCGATGCGGACTCGTCGCCTGTTCCGGCTGCGCCGGCTCCGGGTCAGTGAGACGCTGCCCGGCATCGGCGAAGCGGTCGCGGTCCTCGGCTACGCCGGGCGAGCCCTGGCCCTCGCGATGCGGCTGGAAGCCCGCGGCAGCACCTGGGTTTGCACGCTGGTCCAGGTGGTCTAGGGATGCTCGCCGCGCCCTGCCCCTGACCCCGTTCCCGGCGCGAGCGGCAACGCCGACGGCGCCCTGCCCCCGACTCTGCGCGGGCATGGCGCCGTCGACATCGTTACCAGGCGGCGTGGTTGTTACCACTGACCTCAGATCGTGGCTGGGTGCGCCAGCTTTAGGCCCCGGCCGGAGCGCCGTGGCATCGCTTGTACTTCTTGCCGGAGCCGCACGGGCACGGCGCGTTGCGCGACGGTCCACCGCCGCCAACCACCTGGCCCGGAGCCGGCGTGCGGGCCCCGGCCGTCATCGGTGACTGCGGTCCGCGGCCGAGACCCAGCGCCGGAGCCTGCTCGACCACGGTGCCACCGCCGTTGCCCGCGGCACCATCGAGGGCCGGAGCCGAGTACTGCAAGCCGTGGTTGACCGGCGCCTGACCGAGGCCCTTGGCCTTCACCTCGACGGGTGCCTCCGCAGACGGCAGCAGACGCGCGGCGCTGGTGTCCACCACCGGCGGAGGTGCCGCCTCCTCGACCTGTACCTCCAGGTTGAACAGGAAGCCGACGACCTCCTCCTTGATGCCGTCGAGCATCTGGGCGAACATGTCGAAGCCCTCGCGCTGGTATTCCACCAGCGGATCCCGCTGAGCATGGGCCCGCAGCCCGATGCCCTCCTGCAGGTAGTCCATCTCGTACAGGTGCTCACGCCACTTGCGGTCGATCACCTGGAGCAGCACTAGGCGTTCGAACTGGCGCATCGCTTCCGAGCTGAGCTCCTCCTCGCGGGTGTCGTACGCGCGATGCGCGTCCTCCAGCAGCGTGGCCTCCAGGAACTCCGCGTCGATCCGATCCCGGCCGCCGGCTTCGTCCTCGACGTCCTCGATCGTCAGCCCGACCGGGTACAGCTGCTTAAGGCTGGACCAGAGCTGATCGAGGTCCCAGTCTTCGGCATACCCCTCCGCGGTCGCGCCCTTGACGTATGCCGAGATGACATCGTCGATCATGCGCTGAACCTGATCGCTCAGGTCCTCGCCGTCGAGTACCCGCTTGCGCTCGGTGTAGATCACCTGGCGTTGCTTGTTGAGCACCTCGTCATACTTGAGGACGTTCTTGCGGATCTCGGCGTTCTGGCCCTCGATCTGAGTCTGGGCGCCCTTGATCTGGCGGCTGACCATCTTGGACTCGATCGGCACGTCCTCAGGGATGTTCAGCCGCTCCATGACGGCCTCGACGGCGCCGGACCGGAACCGGCGCATCAGCTCGTCCTGCAGCGACAGATAGAACCGGGACTCGCCGGGGTCACCCTGCCGGCCGGAGCGTCCACGCAGCTGGTTGTCGATGCGCCGGGATTCGTGGCGCTCGGTGCCGAGCACGTACAGGCCACCGGCGTCGATCACCTCGGCGGCTTCGTCGTCACACTGCTTCTCCCAGCGCGGAAGGGCGTCCTCCCAGGCGGCGGAGTACTCGTCGGCCTGCTCAGCCGGGTCCAGGCCACGCTGGCGCAGCTCGGCGGCGGCCATGAACTCCGGGTTGCCGCCGAGCACGATGTCGGTGCCACGGCCGGCCATGTTGGTGGCGACCGTGACCGCCGCCCGGCGCCCCGCCTGGGCGATGATCTCCGCCTCACGCGCGTGGTATTTGGCGTTGAGCACCGAGTGAGAGATGCCGCGCCGTCGCAGCATCTGAGAGAGCAGCTCGGACTTCTCCACCGAAACGGTACCGACGAGGACCGGCTGGCCCAGCGCGTGCCGCTCGGCGATGTCCTCGACGACGGCGCTGAACTTGGCGCGCTCGGTCTTGTAGATGACGTCCGACTGGTCCGCCCGCACCATGGGGCGGTTGGTCGGGATGGTCACCACGCCGACGTCGTAGACCTTGTTGAACTCGGCCGCCTCGGTCTGGGCGGTACCGGTCATGCCGGACAGCTTGTCGTACAAACGGAAGTAGTTCTGCAGCGTGATGGTGGCGAGCGTCTGGTTCTCCTGCTTGATCTCCACGCCCTCTTTGGCCTCGATGGCCTGGTGCATGCCCTCGTTGTAGCGGCGGCCGTGCAGGACGCGACCGGTGAACTCGTCGACGATCAGGACTTCGTCCTCGTCCGAGACGATGTAGTCCCGGTCGCGCTTGTACAGTTCCTTCGCCTTGAGCGCATTGTTGAGGTATCCGACGAGTGGGGTGTTCGCCGACTCGTACAGGTTGTCCACGCCGAGCCGGTCCTCGACCCGGGACACGCCGCGCTCGGTGATCGCGACGGTCCGCTTGGACTCGTCGACCTCGTAGTCGTTCTCGCCGTCCTCGCCCCGCTCAAGACGTGCGACGACCTTGGCGAACTCCTGGTACCACCGGGCCGACTGCTCGGCCGGACCAGAGATGATCAGCGGCGTCCGGGCTTCGTCGATGAGGATCGAGTCGACCTCGTCGACGATCGCGAAATGGTGACCGCGCTGGACAAGTTCCTCGGCGGACATGGCCATGTTGTCGCGCAGGTAGTCGAAGCCAAACTCGTTGTTGGTGCCGTAGGTGATGTCGCACTCGTACGCCTCCCGGTGCGCGTTGCCGAACTGGTTCGGCAACACCACGCCGACCGTGAGCCCGAGGAACCGGTGCACCTGGCCCATCCACTCGGCATCGCGCTGGGCCAGGTAGTCGTTCGTCGTGATGATGTGGACGCCTTTGCCGGTCAGCGCGTTGAGGTACGCCGGGAGCGTCGAGACCAGCGTCTTGCCCTCACCGGTCTTCATCTCGGCGATGTTGCCGTAATGCAGGGCGGCACCGCCCATGACCTGCACGTCGTAGTGGCGCTTGCCGAGCACGCGCTTGGCCGCCTCGCGGACCGTCGCGAACGCTTCCGGCATGAGATCGTCGAGCGACTCGCCATCGGCGTACCGCTTCTTGAAGACCTCGGTCTGCTCGCGCAGCTCCTCGTCGGTCATCTCGATGTAGTGCTCTTCGATCGAGTTGACCGCGTCGGTGATGGCGTGGAACCTGCGGAGCATCCGCCCCTCGCCGGCGCGGAGAAGCTTCTCAAAAATGGCCACGGTGAATTGCGCTCCCTCAACTTATCTGCCGACCCATCGTAGGCGGAGAAGGCAGCGATGTGTCAGCCGTGCCGTCAGGGCGAGGCAAGCTTGACGCGGGATCGTGATCGATCACGAGTCGGACCGCCCCCGCGGTAGTGCAAGCGTATTCGCCACCCCGGCATTCCGACAAAGCGGCTGCCAGTGCCGTTAACCCCGGCGCAGCCGGGGGTGGGCACCGGAAACCGGTGGCCGATGTCATAGGTGATCCGGCACGATTCGCAGATGGGCCCACAGCCGAAGCTACGTCTGATCGAGCCGAACCCGGACGGATGGCTCCGCCCCCTGGACGAACGTGATATTCCGGCGCTTACCGACGCATGCCAAGACTCGGAGTCGGCAGCGTGGACGACCATTCCGGTGCCGTACCGGACCGAGGACGCGCAGAAGTTCGTCCGGGAGATCGCCCCGGCCACCTGGGCGACGGGCCGCGGCGCGGTCTACGCCATCAGCGACGCCGACGACCGCTATCGGGGCACCATTGACCTGCGGATCCTCTCGAGCGATCCGGGGGCGGCCGAGGTCGGGTTCATGATCAGCCCAGCCGCCCGGGGACTCGGGTATGCCCCGAACGCCCTCAAGACCCTGAGCATCTGGGGGTTCAAGGCGCTCGGATTGGCGCGGATCGTCTGGCGAGCTCATGTCGGCAACGACAGCAGCCGCCGGGTCGCGGTCAAGGCCGGCTTCGTCTTCGAGGGCATCCAGCGAGCCGGCATCGCGCACCGGGGCGACCGCCGAGATGCCTGGGTGGCCGCGCTGTTACCGTCCGACCTGCCGCCGGCGCTACAGGAGGCGGCGTTCGAGGTGCGATCGGAGGGCTCATGACCACGGCGGCGACCGAAACGGTCATCTCCACCAGAACATGGTCGCGATGATCGCGTACAGCGCGACCAGGATCACCAGCGCAGGCGCCAGCGGCAGGGCGATCTGAAGGCACCCGGCGGCGGCGGGCACTCGAACGGCCGCGAGCGACCGCGGTCCGGTGGCGCGGCACGAAGCCGACCATCCGGACCGAGATCAGCGCGGATCCGATCCGCCAGACCGGACCCGGCAGGCACGCCCGCTACGCGGCGGATGCGAGGGAGATGACGCCGTAGTCGTACGCATGGCGGCGGTAGACCACACTCGGCCGCCCCGACTCTTTGTCCATGAACAGGTAGAAATCGTGGCCGACCAGTTCCATCTGGAAGAGTGCATCTTCGACCGTCATGGCCTCGGTCGGGTGTTCCTTCATCCGGACGACGTGCCACGGCTGGTCATCGTCCTCGGCAGGTGACGGCGCGCTGCCGTTGGCGGCGTTCCCGGCCTGCTGCGCCCCTTCCGGGCCAGCGAAGACGTTGATCGCGGCGGTGCCGGCGAAGGCGTCAACCAGTTCCCGTTCCCCCTCTCCGGCGAGGGCGGCGTCCACCATCTCCTCGCTCGCGACAGCGAGGCCGGACGTGGCGGTCGCGACCGACATCGGAGCCCGCCGACCACGGTGCACGCGCCGGCGGTCGGCACTGCGCCGCAATCGCGAATCAAGCCGCGCGATCGAGGCGTCAAGGGCGCTGTAGAAGTCGCCGGCACACGCCTCGGCACGCACGATCGGCCCGCGGGAGAAACACGTGATCTCCACACGCTGGCATCGATCCGACTGGCGCGGGTTGGGTTCGTGGAATAGTTCCACGTCGACCCGGATGATCTTGTCGTCGTACTTTTCGACCTTGTGCAACTTCTCCGAAACGTGCTGCCGGTAGTGATCCGGCACTTCGACGTTGCGGCCCTTGACGACGATTTCCACTCCTGACCTCCCCCAGTTGAGGTTTCCCCACATGAGTGTTCCCCAGATGAGGTTTCTGCTGGGCGCTGGCCCCTAGCCGATGAATGCTCGATGATCGCGTCGATCAAACGCGGATCCGGCCGGCCGACGCTTCCCCGAAGGCGATCGCCTCCTGGCTTCGACCGGTCTCGGTGGCCTACCTCCCCCTGCCAGAACGCCCGGCACCCTGCGAAGGCTCCAACGATATGCGAGCCATCGGGTAAGCCGTCCAGGGCCACCGGGCCAATAAACGAATGTGGTGATGATTGTTGACGCTAGACCGTGGAAACTCGCTCGTCACCCCCGGTTCGGAAGAACGTCATCGCGATATTCCCCCACCGGGCACGCCCACGTATGTTTCGGGCGAATCTACCTCTGGGCGCTTGGACCTGAGCTGTCGGCACAGGCGAGGCGGAGACCAGCGCGCCGCCGGCCAGGCGGAGGTGCGGGTGCGTACTGCTCCGCTTTCTCAGTGAATGGGATCAGGGACTCGCCGTCGGGTCGCCGCCAGGGTCGCCGCCCCGGTGACTCGCACACCCTCGATCGCCAGGGCGCGCGCCGCCGCGGCGAGTGTGGCCCCAGTGGTCACGATGTCATCGAGCAGCACCACCTTGGCGCCGGCCCGTTGCGCTGCCAGGACCCGCACGGCGCGGCCACGGCGGACCCCGAACGCGTGCGCCGCGGCCGTCGCCCGAGCGCCCGCGTCCAGATGGCTGGAGTCGGGCTTCGGCCGGGCCACGAGCAGTGGCGTCACGACCGCGTGCCGCCCGGACGCACGCAGCCGTGCGGCTGCCCGCCGGGCCAGCCGGGCCATGTGATCACCGTTCCGTTCGCGTACCGCCGCCGGAGCGGACGGCACGGCGATCACCGCGACCGGCGCCCGCGACCGGCCCATCACGGCCGTCACCGTCGCCGCCAGCGCGTCGCCCAGCGGCCTCGACAGCGGATGAGCACCGCGCTCCTTGTAGGCCAGCAGGAGCGCCCTGAGCATGCCGTCGTAACCGCCCAGCGCCACGCAGGCGGGAAGCCCGGCCGGTGCCGGCGTCGGCCGGGCCGCCACCGGCACCAGACCGTTCAGCCGGAATCGGCAGGATCGGCAGATCAGCCCCGCACCGGCCACGCCGCACCCCGCGCACTGTGCCGGCAGTACCAAGTCGCCAAGTACGCCCCACCACGGCATGACCGCTCCCTCTCATATCCGGGCGCGGATCAAGCGCGGCCGGACGAGGTCCGGACGTGGGCGCGGCCGATCGGCGGCTACTGAAGCACGGGCAGGTCAGTCGGCAAAGAACGGCCACTTGATCGGCCCGGCATCGCCGCTGCCCGGTCCGGACCAGTGCAGGGCCGACGTGCTCGTCGACCGCTCCAGTTGGCGGGCGCCGTCCGAGCCCTCGAACAGTACGCTCACGAATAGGCTTCCATCGATCGGATTGTACGGATAGGCGGCGAGCTGCACGAGCGGGTGGGTACCGTTGTCGACCTGTTCCAGGCTCTCGGCGCCGTCAGTATTGACCTTGTAGAGCATGTGCTTCTTGCCGACCGGGCCACCCACCACAAGCTGGTTCTGGCCGCTCCACGCAACCGACTCCACCTTCGGCAGCACCGTGCGGACCCGTCGTACCGCCAGCATCGACGGTACGTTCGACTGCCAGCCGAGGATGGACGTGTAGAGCTGGCCGCTATCGGTGACCACCGCGAACCTGCGGTCGTCCGGGGCGACGGAGAGGCTGACCAGCTTGGAAACCCCGGTGACCTGAACCGGAGTCTTGGCCTGCGAACTGAGGTTTACCAGGACAAGCTTGCCATCGGCGATCACCGCCACCATCGGATGGGGCAAGGCCATCATGTTCGGGCGGCTCATCTGACCGGCCGTCAGAACCCGCTTGAAGGCGGCCTTGGGGTCCGGCCGTACCCACAACTCGTCCTGTCCGCCGACGCGTCGCACGATGGCGGCGGACTTGAGATCCGCGCTGATCGCGGCCGCGACCGCGTTGGAATTGGCGGTCTCGGCGTTACTCGACGCGTCCAGCGCGGGAACCGAAACCGCCGATCCGTGCAGCGGCCGCACCACACCGTTACCGATCGCGAACACGATCGGGTTGTCCTGCCGATAGCTGAGGTTGGCTTGGCGGAAGGACGCGTTGTAATGCTCGTCACTGACGACGATCTTGGACTGACGGTCGACCTGCACCTCGACCGCCGGCACGCCATCCTCCGGGGCGAACAGAGACCAGCGCAATTGGACGGCAAGCTTCAGAAGATCGGCTTGCTCAAGGTGATTCGGCGCCAGGTCCACCACAATCCGGCTACCGACCTCCGACACCAGCGGATCGAGGAGCGTGGTGTTGCTGATCGCCGCTGCCGCGCCGCTGAGGGCGTCGGACGGGCCGGCGAGGACCCAGTTCACGATCGCGGTCTCGCGCTGGACCTGTGAGATGGTCAGCGGCACGTACCGGACTTCGGAGAGCAGCGTCTCCTTGTTGTTGTCCCAGTAATAGATCGACTGCGCCCGGAAGTATGTCCCGAGTGCGCTGTCCAGCATGTACATCCCATCGGGGACCTTGTCGATGAACTGCAGCTTCTGGCCGCCCCGGTCATCCGGGACGCTGGCCACACGGAACGTGAGCCGGACCGTACCGGGCGCGTTCGGCGCCGCGCTGAGCGTGCCATCCGCCGGCGAGAAGATGCCCAGGACAGCGTAGGTGCTCTGGTACTGGATGCCACCCGGACCGTACGGCGTCTTCTCGTCCGATCCGACCGGAGCGATCAGCGTGATCTGTTTTCCGGCCCGCCACGCCGAGCGCGTTCCGGCGCTCATGTAGTTGTTCTCGACATCGCTGATCGTGGCTTGGGTGATGTCGGACCGTCCGGCCAGCACCGTCAGGTACGACTCGACGAATGCCTTCGGATCGGTGATACCGCTCGGGCCGGACGGCAGATCACGAAGCACCCCGGTCGCGCCGGGCCCGTTGCGGCGCGCTGGACCATCACTGATTACACCGCTCGACCCGGGCACGCCGCAGCCGGAGGCGATCATCCCCACGACGGCGAGCACGATCGCCAGCAGGGTCAAGTGTCTGGTCCCGCGTCTAGGCATGGGCGGTCTCCGCCGCGGTGGTACCTGCCGCGGGCGTGTCCGCGCCGGGCGGGGCCGTACCCGGCCCGGATCCCTCGCGCTTGCCGGCGGCCCGCCCGGAGGTGCCGGGCGCGGGTTCACCCGGCACCGTCGTGACCGGCGCGGAACCGTTGGCCGCCGGAGGATCGGCTGAGGACCCCGCGGGTAGCGGGCTGGCCCGTGCCGCCGCGACCACGCTTTCCGGCTCCGGCCGGCGCACCGCTTCGCTACCGGCGGCCTCCGGCTCGGGTGCGGCACTGGCGGCCGGGACCGTGGCCGGGCTCACCGGATGGCGCCGGCCGATCGGCGCGTCCGGGTCGTTATTCTCCGGCGCCAACGGCAGCGGGGCGCTGATCAGCCGTACGCCAGCACGCAACGGCAGTACCAGTCGGAACTGGGCGCCGTATCCGGCCTCACCCCAAGCGTCCAGCCATCCACCGTGAAGCCGCGCGTCCTCAAGGCTGATCGACAGGCCCAGTCCGGTGCCGCCGGTCTGCCGCGCCCGTGACGGGTCGGCCCGCCAGAAGCGGTTGAACACCAGCTTCTCCTCGCCGGGCTTCAGGCCGACACCGAAGTCCCTGACGGTGATCGCCGCCGCGGAATCGTCGGACGCCAGCGCGACGATGACCGGCTTGCCCTCACCATGCTCGATTGCGTTGCCCACCAGATTGCGCAGGACCCGCTCGACCCGCCGGGCATCGACCTCAGCGACGACGGGGGTGTCGGGCAGGTCGAGACGGACCGCGACATCGACCCGCTCGGCGAGAGTGGACAGCCGGTCGGCCACCCTCTCGACGATCGCCACGAGATCGGTGGGTTCAGCGTCCAGAACGGCGAAGCCTGCGTCGAACCGGCTGATTTCCAGCAAGTCGGTGAGCAGTTCCTCGAACCGGTCCAGCTCGGCGTTCAGCAGTTCGGCACTGCGCGCCATCAGCGGATCGAGTTCGTCGCGGCTGGTGTAGAGCAGGTCGGCCGCCATCCGGACGGTGGTCAGCGGGGTTCGCAGCTCGTGCGAGACGTCCGAAGTGAACCGGCGCTGCAGCCGGGACATCTCCTCCAGCCGGACGATCTGCCGCTGCAGGTTGATCGCCATCTGGTTGAACGACGCCGCGAGCATGGCCAGGTCATCCTCGCCGCGTACGGCCATGCGCTGATCGAGCAGGCCGGCCGACAGCCGCTGGGCGGTTCGGGCCGCGTCCCGGACCGGACTGACCACCAGCCGGGTGACCAACGCCGCCATAACGGCCAGCAGCACGACCAGCGCGATGCCCGTGATGATCACGGTGTTACGGACCAGGTCGGCGCTTGCTGCCTCGTGGTCGAGCGGCAGCACGTAGTACAGCTCGAACAGGCCGATCGAGACGTTCACCGGGGTTCCGACGACCATCGCCGGCCGCGGGGGTACGTGTTTGCCGCCGACGACCGTCCGCGGCAACGAGACGAACTGGTGAGCTCGCACTCCGTCACCGGCGACCCGGTCGCGCAGGTCCGGTGACACCTTGGCCGCGGCGCCGTCGAGGCCGGACGCGACGAACCCCAGTGGCGAAAGTGCGCCACTGGCGAAGATCACCACTCCGGAGTCCCCACCCGACCCATACAGCTGAGACAGGTTGTCCGCGACCGCCTGCATCGAATGAGGCAGGTCCGAATCATCCGACCGGCTGAAGGCGCCCAGCTGATCCTGGGCGTACGCCTGGCCGGCCTCAAGCTGGGCGGTCGCGGCGTTCAGCCGGCTCTGCAGAACCCCGTCCTGGATCCGGGTCGCCACCACCACACCGAAGATCGACACCAGGATCGACGACGCGATCAAGGTATACGACACCATCCGCATCTGCAGTGATCGTCGCCAGCGACGCCGGCCGATCGATACCAGCGTGATGATCCGGCCCGCCACGGCACGACCAGTCCTCCGGAGCGCTTCGAAGCGACCCGGCTCCTGATCGGTGGCAAGGGCACTAATCGGCATGGGGTGTGCCGATTTTAACTGGTCCCAGCCTTATAGCCCACGCCGCGAACGGTCAAGATGATCTCCGGACGCTCCGGATCCGCCTCGATCTTGCGCGCGAAGCCGCTGCACGTGAACGTTGACCAGCCGGGTATCGGCGGCGTGACGATAACCCCACACCTGTTCCAGCAGCACCTCGCGGGTGAATACCTGACGGGGCTTTCGGGCCAGGGCCACCAGCAGATCAAACTCAAGCGGCGTCAGCTTGATCTCTTCGCGCTCCCGGGTCACCAGATGCGCCGGCACGTCGATACTCACCTGATTGCCGGTGGGACCGATGGTTAGCACCTCCGGCGCCGCGTCCTCGCCCCGCCGCAGCCGGGCCCGCATGCGAGCGACCAGTTCTTTCGGCTTGAACGGCTTCATCACGTAGTCGTCGGCACCCGACTCCAGCCCGAGCACCACATCGACGGTGTCGGTCTTGGCCGTCAGCATCACGATCGGCACGCCCGACTCGGCACGGATGGAACGACACACGTCGATACCGCTCATACCCGGCAACATGAGGTCGAGCAGGACGATATCCGGGCGCACGTCCCGGAATGCGACGAGCGCCCGTTCCCCATCAGCGACGAACGCCGGCGAGAAGCCCTCGCTTCGCAGCACGATGCCGAGCATCTCCGCGAGAGCCGGGTCGTCGTCAACAACCAGGACACGCGCTCTCATAGCGTCCAATATTCCATCTCCGATGCGAGCGCTGGGATCGTCGATGCGCCTGAGCGCACGGAAGATCCCATATCTCCCTATAGGTCTAACCCACTGATGCCGGAGGGTCCATCCGACCCTCCGGCATCAGTGATGTTGCTACATAGTCGTCAGCGACGCCAGGCCGGACCGATCCCCTCGGCCCGGCACACGTCGCGCAACGACCCTAGACCAGCGCGAGCGGCTCGGCGAAATGGCATGCGGTCGGGTGTCCGACATCGCGGTTGTCGAGGGCCGGCAATTCGTTCACGCACCTCTGCTGATCAGCGGCGCTGAGTGCGCTGGCGAACTTCGGGCACCTGGTCCGGAATCGGCATCCGCTTGGCGGGTTCACCGGGCTCGGCACGTCACCGGTCAGAACGATCCGCTGCCGGGATCGCTCCTTCTGCGGGTCTGGGAGTGGGATCGCCGAGATCAGCGCCTGGGTGTAGGGATGCGCCGCCTTGGTGAACAGCTCCTCGACCGGGGCCGTCTCCACGATCCGGCCCAGGTACATCACGACCACGCGATCGGCGATGTGCCGGATCACCGACAAGTCGTGAGAGATGAACAGGAACGACAGGCCGAGTTCTTCCTGCAGGTCTTCGAGCAGGTTGATGACACCGGCCTGGATCGACACGTCCAGGGCGGACACCGGTTCGTCCAGCACCATGACCTTCGGCCGCAGCGCCAGTGCCCGGGCAACGCCGATGCGCTGGCGCTGACCGCCGGAGAACTCGTGAGCGTACCGGTTGCTGTGCTCCGGGTTGAGGCCCACCGTGCTCATCAGCTGGCGTACCTTGGCCCGGCCCTGGCCCGAACCGCCGTACATGCCGTGGATCCGCAGAGGTTCGGCGATGATCTCAGCGATCGTCATACGCGGATCCAGCGACGCGAACGGGTCCTGGAACACGATCTGCAGGTCACGGCGCAGCGGGCGCATCTCGCTGTTGGACAGCTTGGTGAGATCCCGATCGCGGTAATGCACCGAACCGGACGTCGCCTTTATCAGGTTGAGCATCAGGCGCCCGGTCGTGCTCTTGCCGCAACCTGACTCACCCACCAGGCCGAGCGTCTCGTTCTCGAACAGGTCGAAGGAGATGTCACATACCGCGTGCACGTCACCCACACGGCGACGGACCAGGCCCTTCGACCGCACCGGGAAGTGCTTGACCAGATTCCGCACCGACACCACCGGCGCCTGCGCCGGCTCCGGCACGACCGCCGAGTCGTCAACGCTGGCAACAGTATTCGTCATAGCTGGGCCTCCAGGTCCGGAACACCCTCGGTGTCCTCGGCGGTTGGCTTGAACAGGTCCGCGGCGGTGACGCCGGCAAGCTGGTCCTGATAGTGACAGGCGGCCGAGTGAGCGGTCTCGCCCGCGCCCGTCAGCTCTGGCTCCTCCTGCTCGCACCGGTCCTGGGCCAGCGGGCACCGCGGGGTGAACGGACAGCCCGGCGGGAGGTTGAGCAGCGACGGCGGCGCGCCCTCGATCGGGTTCAGCCGCTCGCGGGCAGACTGGTCCAAGCGTGGAAGGCTGCCGAGCAGGCCCAACGTGTACGGCATCCGTGGCCGGTAGAAGACGTCCTCGATGGACCCCTTCTCGACCAGCTTGCCGGCATACATGACGCACACCCGGTCGGCGTGACCTGCGATGACACCCAGGTCGTGAGTGATCAGTACCAGAGCCGCGCCGGTCTCGGCGCGGGCCGCCTCAAGCGCCTCAAGCACCTGAGCCTGCACCGTCACGTCGAGCGCGGTGGTCGGCTCGTCCGCGATGATCACGTCCGGGTTGTTGGCCATCGCGATCGCGATCACGACACGCTGGCGCATACCACCGGACATCTCGTGCGGATAGTTGTGCACGCGCTGCTGCGGGTGCGGGATGCCGACCTTGTCGAGCAGGTCGACGGCCCGCTCCATTGCCGCCTTCTTCGACACGTCGTTGTGCGCGAGGATCGCCTCGGCAATCTGGTACCCGACGGTGTACACCGGGTTCAGCGAGGTCAGCGGGTCCTGGAAGATCATCGCGATCCGGTTGCCGCGGTACTGCGTGTAGGCATCTTCGGTCAGGCCGACCAGTTCCTCACCGCGGAACTTGGCCGAGCCGCTGACCTGTGCCGTCTTCGGCAGCAGGCCGAGGATTGCCAGCGATGTCACCGATTTACCGGAACCGGACTCGCCGACGATGCCCATGGCCTCGCCCGGGCGCAGCTGATAGCTGACGCCGCGCACGGCGTTGACGACGCCGTCGTCGGTCGGGAAGCTCACCGTGAGGTTGCTGACATCCAGCAGGATGTCGTCGTTGACCGCGGGCGGCTGGTTGAGGGAAATATCCATGTTTGCTGTCACCGCCGCTGTCGAGTCTGTCGAGGGTCGAACGCGTCGCGAAGGCCGTCACCGATGAAGTTGATGGTGAGAGCGATGACGATGATCACGATGCCGGGGATGTAGAACAACCACGGCAAGGTGTCGACCGAGGTAAGCGCCTGGTTAATCAGGTTGCCGAGCGAGGTATCCGGCGCTTGCACACCGAGGCCAAGGAACGACAGCGCCGCCTCGGCCAGAATGGCCGCGGCGATATCGAGGGTCGCCTGCACCACGATGGTGCCGGTGGCGTTTGGCAGCAGATGCCGGAACACGATCCGCCAGGTACCCGCGCCCATAGCCCGCGACGCCTCAACGAACTCCTGCTCGCGAAGGCCCAGCACGACGCCTCGCACCTGCCGGGCGTTGATCGGCCAGCCCAGTAGACCAAGGATCAGGGCGACCAGCATGACCGTGTCAACCCCCGCACCGTGGCTGGAGGCCAGCGCGGCCGCTACCACCAGCAGTGGCAGCACCAGCAGCAGGTCGCAGAGCCGCATCATGAGCGCGTCGACGCGACCACCGATCAGGCCACTGACAGCACCGTATGGAGCGCCGATGGCGGTGGAAAGCAACGCCACGATCGCGGCGATCTTCAGCGATTGCTGGGCACCACGAAGAGTTCGGGCGAAATAGTCGAAGCCCGTGTTATCGGTGCCGAACGGGTGCTTGAGGCTCGGGCCGGTCCGGAACTGGTCGGTCGGCACGGTCGGCGAGTACTGCCAGAAGTGCGGCAGTGCGTACGCCAGAACGACCAGCACGATCAGCAGAATCAAGCTGGCCACGGCGAGCCGGTGCCGCAGGAACCGCCGGACGATCAGCTGCCACTGCTTGCGCTCGACGACGGTGAACTCACGTTCCACGGTGCCGGCGCGCTGGGCCGGAGGCACGGAGGCGGCTTGCTGGGGAGTCTGTGTCTTAGGCATAGCGGATCCTCGGGTCGAGCACGCCGTACAGCAGGTCGGCGACGAAGTTCATCACGATGACGATGGAACCGGTCAGCAGCAGCGCGGCCAGCACGATGTACCGGTCATGGTTTTGAATCGCCTGGATCGTGTAGTAGCCGAGGCCGTTCCAGCTGAAGATGGTCTCCGTGATGATCGTGCCGGCGAGGAACGCCGCGATGGTCAAGGCCGTGGCCGTCGTCATCGGGATCAGAGCCGTCCGCAGCATGTGACGGGTCAGCACTCGTCGTTGGCTGATGCCCTTGGCACGGGCCAACCGCACGTAGTCGCTGTTCATCACTTCCAGCATCGAGGCGCGCGCGAACCGGCTGAGCGCGGCATAGGTGATCAGTGCGAGCGAGATGGTCGGCAGGGTCAGGTGCCCGGCGTAGTCCACGAAAACGTTCCAGGTTCCGGTGGGTGCCGGCTGAGATCGGTCGCCGATGGTGCCGAAGAAGTGCGTACCGGTCGCCAGGTTGAAGTTGACGGCCAGCGTCTTGAGCAACTGCGCGATCCAGAACGACGGCATCGACAAGAACACGAAGCCGAGGAAGGTGAACGTGTAGTCGCGGACGCTGTACTGCTTGATGGCGCTCATAACGCCCGTGATGACAGCCAGGACGACGGCCAGAACCAGTGCCAGGACGACCAGGTGCAGGGTGACACCGAAGTGCCGGAACAGGTCCTTGCGGATGTTGGCGTTCGGGTCGAGAGCCGGCCCTAAGTTGCCGTGAACCAGGCCTTTTAACCAGTCCCAGTACTGCACCCAGAAGCCATCGTCCAGACGGAACCGCGCCCGTTCGTGGAGGATGGTGCCACGTGGCGTCGGTGGATTGCGGCCCACGTACTTCGCAGTGACCGGATCCGTGGGGATCGACATCAGCCAGAACGTCAGAAGCGTGGCGCCGAAAAGAATAGGGATCGCCTGCAGCAGCCGGCGGATCGTGAAGACGAGCATGGGTTCCTCCGCGAACACACACAGATGTCGGGCCGTGGCCCCGCGGTGGCGAACCGCCGCGGGGCCACGGGCATTGCCGAGCTAGGCCGACTTACTGGGCCGAGGCGCGAACGCCCCAATCCTGCATGTTGTAGGAAGGACCGATGTTCGTCGCGTTGTTGCGGATGTTGACGAACTGGCTGGACACCGCGATGAACACGGGCTTCTGGTAGAGCGGAAGCACGTAGGCGTCCTGAGCCATGATCGTGTCAGCGGCGTTCTGGTCAGCGATCATCTGAGCCGGGTCCAGGTCGGTCGCCGACTTCTTCATGAGGGTGTCAACCTGCGGGTTCGAGTAGTGGCCGAAGTTGCCGCCACCATTGGTGATCCACAGCTCCCGGTTGCCGGACAGGAACGGCGAACCGACCCAGGCGAAGACCACCATGTCGAAGTCACCGGTGCCCAGGAAGCCGAGGTCCGGCTCCGGCTGCAGGGTGACCTTGACGCCGATCTTGGCCAGGTCGGCCTGGACCAGCTCGGCGGTCGTCTCACGCAGCTTGTTGCTCTGCGTGTACTTGAAGCCCAGGGTGACCGGGGTGCCCTGCGGGGTCTTCAGGGTTCCACCGTCGGTGGCGCCGGTGTAGCCGGCGTCCGTCAGGATCTGAGCAGCCTTGGTGGCGTCACCCGTGCCCTGACCGGTCGGGGTGATGACATCCTTGTAGCCCTGCTGCCCCGGCATGATGTTGTGGTTGTTCAGCGGAGCGGCCGACGGGAAGAACGGCTTGACCGTGCGGTTGATGATCGTCTGGCGGTTGATCGCCGTGAAGATCGCCTGACGCAGAGCCTTGTCCTTCAGGAACTTGTTCCCCAGGTTCAGGTCGATGTGCTCCCAGACGGGACCACCCATCAGGTTGTAGTTGACGTTCTGCATCTGCTGAACGGCCGCGACCAGGTCCGGGTCCGGCTGCGCGGTCGAGACGTTGACCTCACCGTTCTTCAGAGCGGTGGTCTCCTGGCTCGAGTCCAGGATGATCTTGTAGATGATCTTGTCCAGCGACGGCTTGGTCTTGCCGTACCACTTCGGGTTCGGCGTCAGGGTGACCGAAGCGTCCTTCTGGTAGTCGCTGATCACGTACGGGCCACCCGACCACTTCGGGAACGGGTTGGCGGTGGTGCCCTCAGACAGGAAGCCGGCGTACGCCTTCTTGTAGTCGGACTCGCTGCTCAGCGAGCCGCCCGCGTACTGCTTCGCGACCTGGGCCGGGTACAGGGCGAACAGGGCCTTCCAGTCCGGGAACGGGGTCTTGAAGACGACCGTCACGGTCTTGCCGTTGTCCGAGCCGGTGACCGACTGCATCTGGTCGTAACCGGTGGTGCCGGCAACCGGGCAGTCAGCCGGCTTGCAGGTCGACACCGTCCTGGAAGTGCCAGGTGTAGATGAAGTCGTCCGCGCTGATCGGCGTGCCGTCGTTCCAGACCGCGTTCGGCTGAATGTGGTACACGATCGTCTGCGGGCTGGTGCTCGTCTGCTCGGCCGAGACCAGCAGGTCCTTGTTCAGGGTGACCGACAGGTCCGGGTTCAGGATGAACGCATTCGGAATCAGACCGTTCATGATCTGAGCCTGGTCGTACGTGTTCGACGCGGCGTCAGCGACGAAGAAGCTGTCGATCGTCTTCTCATCGGTCACCAGAAGCGTGCCGCCCGGCTTGGTGGGGCCGCTGTTGCAGTTGTTCGGGTCCTTGTCGCAGGTCGACCAACCCTGCGAGGTTTGTTGGGTACCGGAACTCTTGCTGGTACCGCACGCACCCGCGACCAGCAGCGTTGCCGCTGTGATCGCAACGAGGCCTGCGAGCCTCTTGGATCCAGAGCGCATGATTTCCTCCAGTTAGCTACCGCAACCGCCAAGGGGGATTGCCGACCGCACGAACGATCGGCATATGAGGGCTGCCCAGTAGTGGTTAAAGGAAACGACGTCCCGCGCCCAGTGCAAATAGTCAAGCGAGTTTCGTGACTGTCCCGTTATGCGAGCGTGCCACTGCAGTAACAGAACGGGTTCGAACGGGTGAATCGGAATGGCCGAATGGCCAATTCTTGGCGCCAAAACGTCGTTTTCGGACATCTCGATCAACGGCTCACCGCGGATACGATGACCTGCGCCGCAGCCCTGCCCAGACGTGCTCCAAGCTGGGATCATCCGCTCCGAACCATCGATGAATTCGGTTGCGAACGGGTCTCATGTGGACTAGCGAGCAGCACAGTTGCGACGGTTGTCTTTATATCGGCACGGCGGCGATCGCCGATACCCCCGGAACGACCATTTCTCTGGCTATATCGACGGGTTGCTATTCTTTAGCCGGCGCCGATCAGCAGATCGTGATGGCGTGACAACGGTGCGTCTCGGCAGCCGGCTCACGCCATCACTGGCCACGCGGCCGGTCGACGTCAGCTCGGGCATCGGCCCATCGGCCCCTCGACCCGGCCGGCCTCTGTTCGCCGGCGCGGCCACTTCCGCGGCAGCCCGGAGCACCCCCCGTCAGACCTCGGCGGTGGGGCGATCCGGCGATGTTCCCCGCGGTTTTGATCACCCGGAACCGGCGAACCCCTCGATGGCCCCGTCGAGTCACCACAAACGGGAGCCGAAACGCAGGTAGGTCTTTACGACACATTATGTATGGAAAGTACTTCTCACGAAATTCCTCCGGATTAGCTTGCCAATGTGACTTCGGAGTGTGAATATGTAAGCACGCAGTGTGAGCAAGGGCTTGATGTCCGCGCCACGCGGCGGGGAACCAAACCGGGGGGAGTGCGGGGCGGAGATCCGCGGCTGAACGCCAGTCGCGATGATCCCGCCCCGCACATTTATTCAAGTGCTTGTTCCGGACATCCAGGACCCGCACGGCACGCTGCGTGTGCGCGGCGCCCGACGCCCACTGGGCACGGCTATCCCTGATCGCCCCTGGTCCGCCGGGTCCAACGGTCCGTGATCAGGTGCATCGTTTCGTGCAACCGATGTCGCCAGGGCGACGCCAGCGTTCAAGATCGGGCACTTGATCATGGGCAAGGAGTCACGCTCTGATCATGGGCAAGGAGTCACGGTCTGGTCGGCGCCACACCGGTCGTGGTCGAAACCGGCATGAATTCCCCCACCGGTACGCTTGGAATCCGCGGCGTCAAGCTCGCGCCGCCAGTACGCTCGCGCCGCCACAATGCTCGCTCCGCCACACACTCGCGGGAGCGCCACGATCGGACAGGGGTTGTTGATGACAGGCACCATCGGAGCGGACTTCAAGGTCGCCGATCTTTCCCTCGCCGCCTTCGGCCGCAAGGAAATCCAGCTCGCCGAACACGAGATGCCGGGCTTGATGGCCCTCCGCACCGAATTCGGACCGTCGCAGCCACTACGCGGCGCACGTATCTCCGGTTCACTGCACATGACCATCCAGACGGCCGTGCTGATCGAGACGCTGGTTGCTCTCGGCGCGCAGGTCCGGTGGGCGTCGTGCAACATCTTCTCCACTCAGGATCACGCCGCCGCGGCCATCGCGGTCGGCCCTGACGGCACCGTCGACGCCCCAGCGGGCGTGCCGGTGTTCGCCTGGAAAGGCGAGAGCCTTCCTGAGTACTGGTGGTGCACGGAACAGATCCTGAACTGGCCGGACGGCGAGGGTCCGAACATGATCCTCGACGACGGTGGTGACGCCACTCTTCTGGTTCACAAGGGCGCCGAGTTCGAGGCGGCGGGTGCGGTGCCGGCCACCGCGGAGTCGGACAGCGAGGAGTACGCGGTGATCCTCGACGTGCTCCGACGCCGCCAGACCGAGGACCCGAAGCGCTGGACCCGGATCGCCGCCGGCATCAAGGGCGTGACCGAGGAAACCACCACCGGCGTGCACCGGCTGTACGAAATGCAGCAGCAGGGATCGCTGCTGTTCCCGGCCATCAACGTCAACGACTCGGTCACCAAGAGCAAGTTCGATAACAAGTACGGCTGCCGCCACTCCCTGGTCGACGGCATCAACCGGGCCACCGACGTGCTCATCGGTGGAAAGGTAGCGGTCGTGTTCGGATACGGCGACGTCGGCAAGGGCTGCGCCGAGTCCCTGCGCGGGCAGGGTGCCCGGGTCATCGTCGCCGAGGTCGACCCGATCTGCGCTCTGCAGGCGGCGATGGACGGCTACCAGGTGTCCACCATTGACGACGTCGTAGAAGCCGCTGACATCTTCGTGACCGCCACCGGCTGCCTCAACGTCATCACCGCCGCGCACATGGCCCGGATGAAGCACCAGGCCATCGTCGGGAACATCGGCCACTTCGACAACGAGATCGACATGGCCGGCCTGACCAAGGTGCCGGGGATCCAGAGGACGAACATCAAGCCGCAGGTAGACGAGTGGACCTTCACCGATGGGCACTCGATCATCGTGCTGTCCGAGGGCCGGCTGCTGAACCTGGGCAACGCCACCGGACACCCCAGCTTCGTCATGTCCAACTCGTTCACCAACCAGGTGATGGCACAGATCGAGCTGTACGGCAACAACGACGCCTGGCCGCTCGGCGTGCACACGCTGCCGAAGCACCTGGACGAGAAGGTGGCGCGGCTGCACCTCGACGCGCTCGGCGTCAAGCTCACCACGCTGACCAAGGAGCAGGCGGCGTACCTCGGTGTCTCGGTGGAAGGCCCGTACAAGCCGGACCACTACCGCTATTGAGGAGTCGTCCACTGGGACCATCGTGATGGCGGCGGCCAGGCCGGCTGGCCTGGCCGCCGCCATGTCCCCAACACAGCGAGCGGTTTCGACCGGCCGCCTGGGTGGAGGGACCATGGGCGTCGCCACGCGATCGCTCAGTAAGCTGCCGAGACGATGAGACTGCTCCTGCTCGGTCCGTTCGCCGCCCTGCATAACGAGCGCCCGCTCAGCCTGGGCCGCCGCCAGGAGCGGCTGCTGCTGGCGATCCTCGCGGTCGATGCCGGCCGGGTGGTTCCGACGGAGCGGCTCATCGATCTCATCTGGGCCGACCATCCCCCGGCGTCAGCGCGAGCGGCGATACACACCTACGTCGCGCGCCTTCGAGCGGCGCTGAAGCCGACCGGAATCACCATCGACGGCCGCGACGAGGGTTACACGGTGGCCGCCGGCCGGCTCTACATCGACGCCCTGCACATGGATGAGCTCGCCAGCCAGGCCCGGACTGCTGATCCGGTCAGCCGCATCGACCTGCTCGGGCAGGCCCTCGCTCTCTGGCGTGGACCGTTCCTCGCGGGAATGGCGGACGACCATCTGAGGCACCGCATCGGCCGGCGATTCGACGGCCTGCGGGTGCAATGTCTCCGCGACCGTGCCGAGACGCTTCTCGCGCTGGGCCGCCCGAACCATACGGTCCTCGACCTGGCATCGGCGCTCGACGATTATCCAGCGGACGAGGAACTCAACCGGTACTACATGATCGCCTTGTACCGGACAAACCGCCGGTCCGAAGCGCTCTCCGTGTACGACTCGCTTCGGCACCGTCTAGCCGACGACTACGGTATCGATCCAAGTTCCACGCTTACCGACCTCTACCTGCGAATTCTCCGATCTGACCCGAGCGGAGTCGGCAACGCCCCGGTACCGAACCAGCTGCCGCGCCGAACGCCGGACTTCGTTGGCCGGGAAGCCGACTTCACCGCCATCGACGAGCTGACCGGCCAGGCCACAAGCGGGCTCGTGGCCCTCACTGCCATCGGCGGCATGTCCGGCGCCGGCAAGACGGCCATCGCTGTCGAGTGGGCATACCGGGCCGCCGACCGATTCCCGGACGGCATCTTCTATCTGAACCTGCGCGGGTACGACGCCGAGTCGCCGGTCAGTCCGATCGATGCGCTGTCGTACTTCATCCGCGCTCTCGGACATCCGCCGGCCTCGGTTCCCGGTGATGAGGCCGGCGCGGAGGCGCTGTTCCGGACTCTGCTGGCCGGAAAGTGCGCGCTGGTGATCCTGGACAATGCTCGGTCACCGGAACAGGTACGTCCGTTGCTACCGAATTCGCCCGAGTCGGTCATCTTGGTCACCAGTCGGGATCGCCTCACCGGTCTGATCGCCCGCGATGGCGCTCGCCCGCACGTACTCGGGATGCTGACCCCCGCCGAGTCCTTCGAACTGCTGTCCCGGCTGATCGGGCCTCGCCGGGCCGCCGCCGAGCGATCCGCGGCCGCCGCGGCCGCCGAACTGGTCGGACACCTGCCAATCGCGATCCGGGTACTGGGCGCGCGCCTCGCGGCGAATCCCTCAGTGACCATCGAGTCGCTGGTGGACCTGCTGCGTCGGAGGCGGCGGCAGAAGCTCGCCGACCGCTCGCATCGGCCGGATCCCCTGGACGTCGATGGTGACCCACAGTCGAGCGTCCGCACCCTGTTCCGGTACAGCTACGACCGGCTCGGGCCGTTCGATCGACGGCTGTTCCGGTTGCTCGCGTCCGCTCCGTTCGCGGATCTCCCGGCGGCGGCGATCGCGCGGTTGGTCGGCGCGGCCGAGGTCGACACCGCGGCGAGCCTGGCCAAACTGATCGAACTAAGCCTGATCACAGTTGGAACCGGCGGGGGCGGGACCGATAGGTACAGCCTGCACGACCTGATGCGCGACTTCGCCCGCGAGATCGGAAGCGCCGAGGATGCCGCAACGGAAACCTCTGCTGATCGCGGCCTCGCAGTCGAGCGGGTCATCCAGTGGTACGTGATGCGCGTCCGGTCGGCCGCGATCGCCATGTACCCATCCTTCTCGCGCGCACCGGGACCTGACGCCGCGCCGCTCGGCACCAGCGAGCAAGCCGCCGCGTTCATCGAGGCCGAGATGAACAACCTCCTGATCGTCATCGACATCGCGGCCGCCGCCATCGATCCCCGGGCGGCCTGGCTGATCGTCGACGCCCTCCGGGGTTACTGGTGGACCCACCAGCAGCGTGCCGCCTGGACGTCGGCCGCACATGCAGCGCTCGAGGCGGCTACCCGGGTCGGCGACGCTGCCGGGCAGGCCAGCGCCGGCCTAGTACTGGGGACACTGGCTAGCCGGACTGGCCGGACGGAGGAGGCACGGATCCGATACCAGCGGGCGCTGGACGTTCTCGAAGACGGCGTCTGGCCGGAGGGCGCCGCCGCACTGTGGGGCAATCTCGGAATTGCGAGGTACGACCAGGGCTACTTGCGTGAGGCTTTGGAAGCGCACCAACGAGCACTCGCGATCAATCGCGGGCTCGCCCGGACCGGTACCGCCTCAGTCAACCTGACCAATCTGGCACTGGTACAGGCCCGTCTCGGCCAGGTACGCGAGGCGGCCGGGTCGCTGGAAGCGGCGGTCGACGGATTCCGCTCGGTCGATGACCGGTTCGCCCTGTCCGTCGCGGTCCACAACTTGGGCACCATGCGGCAACGGCTTGGCGACTTCGACCGCGCCGCCTCCGACTACCTGACGGCGATCGAGTTGTACCGGCACGCAGCGAACAGCGACGGTGAGGGCCTGGCGACCTCAAGTCTTGCGGCCTTGCGTCGTGATCAGGGCCGGATGGGAGAGGCGCTCACGCTGTCGCGCACGGCCGTGCGGAAGCTGGCCGAGGCGGACGAGCACGAATCGCTCGTGATGGCCCGCAACACGCTCGCCTCGATCCTGAGCAAGTCCGATGATCTTGATCACGCCTTGCGCCTCTACCTGCAAAACACCATTGACGCCCGGAAGCTCGGAATCCGCCGGCCGGAAGCCGAGGCACTCATCGGCCTGGGCCGGACCCGGCACGCGTGCGGCGAATCGGCGGGAGCGATCGAGGCGCTCGACCAAGCCTTGATGATCGCCTCGGCTAGCGAGATGACCGTCGTACGTGCTGATGTTGATCTGGCCCGTGCGGAAGTGATCGCGTCGGAGGATCAGGTCGCCAGCCGCGTGTTGGCGAACAGCGCGCTGGCCACGTACCGCGCCGCCGGAGACGCGGTAGGAGCACGTGAGGCCGAGCGGCACCTCGCTGAGCTGGGTGACGATCCCAGCTAGTAGCGATCAGCGGGCCGGGCCCACTGGACTAGCCGCGAACCTGGGCTGGTAGCAGGAAGCCGGCCCGGCTGCCGGGCCGGCTTCTACCACTGCCCGCCTCGGGAAAGGGGCCGAGGCGGGCGAGCCAGGCACGCCGACGGGTAGCGTGCCTGACCCCCCGTCTTCACCACTATGGAGGATGCTTCTTACCACTTTCTTACCAATGCAAGTGAACGCTCACATCGGCACTTGGATAGGCTTCGAGGCTGATGAGACTGCTGGTGATCGGACCCTTCGAAGCCAGCCACGCCGGCTGGCCGATCGACGTTGGCCGACGGCAGGAGCGGCTCCTCCTGGCGCTGCTAGCGCTCGATCCCGGCCGGACCGTTCCGACCGAGCGCCTGGTAGACCTGATCTGGGACAGCCTGCCGCCTCGGTCGGCACGGGGCGTCGTTCACACCTACGTGGCCCGGCTCCGGGCGTCGCTGCGCGAACTGGATGTCTCCATCGTGGGGCGAGCCAGCGGTTACCGGCTGATCGGATCGGACCTCGAAGTCGACGCGGGCGACTTCGTCACGATCGGCCAGGACGCCGCCATGTTGCCGCCACAGCCCGCCGCCGAGGCCTACGCGAGAGCGTTGTCCCTCTGGCGCGGCCCGATCCTCGCCGACATCGCCAGCGACTATTTACGGCAGCGGATCGGTGGCCGGCTCGAGGGCTTGCGCGTCGAGTACCTGACGCGCCGGGCCGAGGCTCTGCTGGCGGCCGGCGACGCGCACCGGGCCGCCGTGGAGCTACCCGCCGCTATCGCCGAGTACCCGGCCAACGAGGAACTCGCCGGCCACTTGATGACCGCGCTCTACCGGACCGGCCGCCCGGCTGATGCGCTGGCGGCCTTCGAACGGCTGCGCACGCGGCTGTCCAGCGACCTCGGACTCGACCCGTCCCCGGAGATCACCAGGTTGCAGGTATCGATCCTCCGGGGCGACACGGCAGCGTCCTCGATTCCGAGGCGGGCTACCGAGGCCGGCCACCGGCGACCCAGCCAGCTGCCACCGGCCAGTACCGGATTCGCCGGGCGGGCCGCCGATGTGACGCGGCTGGACGAGGCCGTCCGGAGTACCGGTTCGAGCTCGACCGCGGTGACCGCCGTCGGCGGTGTGGCCGGCGTCGGCAAGACCGCTCTCGTGCTGCACTGGGCGCATCGCGCCGCGCCCAAGTTCCCGGACGGCCAGCTCTATGCCGACTTGCACGGATGGGGCGGGTCCGGGCCGGTTCAGCCGGCCGCCGTGCTGGCCCGGTTCCTGCGAGCGCTCGGCACCGACAGCGATGCCCTCCCGGCCGACCTGGACGAGAGCTCGGCGCTGTTCCGGAGCCTGATGGCCGACCGCCGAATGCTCGTGGTCCTGGACAACGCCCGCTCCGCCGACCAGGTCCGGCCCCTGTTTCCCGGCGGCCGGTCGGTCGTGGTTGTCACCAGCCGGAGCCGGCTGACCGGCCTCGCCGTGCGCGACGGGGCCCGGTTGCTCACCCTGGACGTACTCGACCCCGCCGAGGCACTCGACGTGCTCGCGTTGATGACCGGACCGGACCGGGTCGCCGCCGAGGCCGGCGCCGCCGCCCACCTCGTCGCGCTCTGCGGCAATCTGCCACTCGCGATCCGGATCGCGGCGGCTCAGCTGGCGCTCGACCCGAACCGTTCGATCGCCGGGTACACGCGTGCGCTCGCCGCCGATCGGCTGGACGCGCTCGCCACCGAGGATGACTCGGCGAGCACGATCCGGACCGTCTTCCTGCACTCTTACCGGGCTGTCGCGCCCGAGTCGCGCGAGTTGTTCCGCGCCGTCGGCTGCGTTCCGCTGCCCGAATTCACACCCGCGTCGGTCGCGGCCCTGCTACAAATCCCGGAACGCGAAGCCGCCGCGCGACTCGATCTTTTGTACGAGGCGTATCTGATCCAGCGTGACGGCGAGCGCTACCGGCTGCACGATCTGATCCGGTTGCACGCGAACGAGCTTGCTCTCGCGACGGATTCGGACGAGGTCCGGGCCGGGCGGCTGTCCGCGCTGATGCGCATGTACCTGTGGCATGCCGACGCGGGCGCTCGGTTGCTGGCTCCGGCCCGCTTGCGGCTGCCGGACGCCGCCAGCCATTCCTCACCCGGGCAGCCGGTCTTCGACAATGCCGACGCGGCGATCGGGTGGCTCGACGCGGAACAAGCGAATCTCGCGGCGCTCGCCAGAATCGCGGTGGCGCATGAGCCGGCCATCGCGTGGCGGCTGGCCGACGCCCTGCGCGGTTACTTCGCCATGCGCAACGACCAGGTGGGCGCGCTGGCCGTGGCACGGGCCGCGGACCAGGCCGCGAGCCTCGCCGGCGAGCCGCTCGGCAGCTGCGTCGCGGCGTCGATATTCGCCGAATGCGCGTCGCGCTCCGGCGACGTCGCCGTGGTTCTCGATCATCTGAATGTCGCGATCCGCCATGCCCGCCGCGCTGGTTGGCTGGAGGCCGAGGCAGCCATGCGCACCAACGCGGGCGGCGTTCTCATCGATCAGCAACGTCCGACAGACGCCGAAGTGCACTTTGCCGCCGCGCTCGCGATTCACCATCGACTCGGCATCGCGAAGCCGGGCGTGCTGGTGAACCGGAGCCTGGCGCTGGCGGCCACCGGCCGGATGGCCGAGGCGATCGAACACGGGCTGGCCGCCGACCGCCTGTACCGCACCGGTGAACCCAATGCCGGTCACGTCCAGCTGATGCTGAACCTCGCGACCGACTATCGGGATACGGGCGAAATCGCGTTGTCGTTCCAGTACCTGGATGAGGCCGACGCGATGGCTCGGCAGATCGGCGATGAGGCCGGGCTGGCATCGGTTATCCAGCATCGTGGGTGGACCCAGCTCGAACTCGGAAACCCGCAAGAGGCACGCCGGCTGGCCATGGAGGCGCTCGCCGCGATCCCGTCGGACGACCGCGGGCGGCGGTACGTCAACGGGGCCAGTTTGCTGGCCAAAGTCCTGCTCGCCGACGGGGACTTCGCCGGCGCTCTCGCCGTACTCGACGGTGTCAGCGGCGTCACCGTCGAGACTGAACCGGCCTTGATCCTCGCCGACGCGTACACCGGTCTCGGTCAACCCGACCGGGCGCTGTCGATCGCGCTCGCCGCCGCCGACCGGTTCCGGGAACGAGGCGCGGCGGTCTTCGAGGCCCAGTCAAGCCTCAGCGCGGCGGCCGCCGCCCTCGCACTCGGCGACACCGGCCAGGCGCGCCGCCTCGCCGAACGGGCACTGTCGATCTTCGAACCCGCCGGGATGGTCACCGCCGCGAGGCGGGCCAGGCAACTCCTGGAGCGGTCCGGTACCGGCGCCGGCTAGCCGGCCGGTGCCGGCACCGCACCACGATCCACATCCGGTTCCAGGTAAATCACCCGGGTGATCGGCACGGCGGCACGAATCCGCGACTCGGCATCGTCGATGGCTCGGGCGACAGCCGCCATGCCCATATCCGGGGCGACCGCGATCTTTGCGCCAAGCAGCAGTTCCTCGGGGCCCAGATGCATCGTCTTCATGTGGATGATGCGCTCCACCCCGGGTGTCGCGAGCAATGCCGCCTGGATCTGCGCCTGCTGGGGCTCGGTCGCCGACTCGCCGAGCAACAGGCTCTTGGTTTCCAAGGCGAGAACCACGGCGACGCAGATCAGCAGCGCCGCGATGCACACCGTACCGACGCCGTCCCAGACCCCGTTGCCGGTAATCAACGTCAGGCCGACGCCGCCGAGCGCCAGCGCCAGACCGATGAGCGCGGCAAAGTCCTCCAGCAGGACCACCGGCAGTTCCGGCGCGCGGGCGCGTCGGATGAAGTCCACCCAGGAGATCCGGCTTCGCACCTGGTTGGCCTCTTTGATGGCGGTCCGGAACGACGTGCCTTCCAGGCCGATCGCGATCACGAGCACCGCGATCGGAACCCACTGCCACTGGGTGATCGGCTCCGGGTGCCGCAACTTGTGAACGCCTTCGTACAGGGCAAACAGGCCACCGACGCTGAACAGCACGATCGCAACGATGAACGCGTAGATGTAGCGCTCACGGCCGTACCCGAACGGGTGCTGCGGCGTGGCGCGGCGGGTCGAGCGTTTTCCGCCCACCAGCAGAAGCACCTGGTTTCCACTGTCAGCGACTGAGTGAATCGCCTCGGCAAGCATCGACGACGAGTGCGTCAGCAAGAACGCGACGAGCTTGGTTACGGCTATGCCCAAATTGGCGAGCAGCGCGGCGACGACCGCTTTGGTGCCTCCGGAGGCGCTCACGGCTGGGACAGGTCCTTCATCTCCTGCACCGCCGGAACCGCCATCGGGTCCAGACCGTGCGCCATGGCCAGGTAGATCGACGCGAAGTCCGGCACCGCCACCAGCGAGGCGAGACGCTCCAAGGCGGAGCCGCCCTCGGCCTTGATGACGCTGACCCGTACGCCGCGAGCTTCGGCAATGGTCTGCAGCGCATCGGCTCGCCGCTCCTCCACCGCCGCCGGCTCGGCATCCGCCCGCCCCTCATCGGAGATGCCGCCGTCACGAAGCAGTACGACGCGGATCCGGGTGTGCTCGGGTGGCACTTCGTCCGGATCGGCGAAGATGTCCCGGGACGACTCGGCGAGCGCGCCGAACACGCCGTCAAGCAGGCCGACCCGGCCCCGGCCGGCATCGCCCAGAGACCCTCCCACCACGGGATAGCGCGCGTTCGACGAAAGCGTGTCGGCGAATCTGCGGGCCGCCACCGTCGCGAGCGGCGAGGAGCCCCAGACGATCGGGATCGACCCGCCGAGGTCGAGCGCCAGGCTCTTGGCCGGATTCACGAACGACTCCGCCGACGGGCGGCAGCGATCGGCGTCGGTGTCGAGCCGGGCCGCGGTCTCCGCCAGGTCGGCTTCATTCACCTTGACCAGGCCGAGTGCCCGAGCGGCCAGGAGTACCGGCACGGTAAGTGCCCAGATGCTGGCTCGCGCCGGCGCCCGGCGGGGCACCGGGATGAACGGCGCGCGGGCCCGCTCGGCGACCGACTGCAACTGCGAGTCGGGGGCGCCGATGGCGACCAGGCGCGCTCCACGGCGAGCGGCGGCTTCGGCCGCGCCAAGCGCTTCCGGGCTGCGGCCGGACGCGGACACCGCGATCACCACGTCGGCGGCGCCGACCCAACCGGGCACGCCCGCGTTGCGGTGCACGATCACCGGCATCGGAGCCCGGGTGCCCGCCACGGTCGCCAGCAACTCGCCGGTCCGGGCGGCGGTTCCCTGACCGGCCACCACGACGGCTCGCGGGCGACCCTCCTCGGCCAGCCCGGACAGGTTCGCCTCTGCGGCGAGCGCCGCCATCTCACGCACCTGGGCTCCGGCCGAAGCGGTCGCCCGGAGCATCCGGGCCGGATCGGCACGTTCCATCGCGGCCACGTCGTCAAGCAACGCTTCGTCGATGGCGCGGCTGCCTCGTACCCCCGAGGTCGGTTCGGGCACCATCGTCACTCCTCGGTGGCGGCCGGTCCGCCGGTTGCCTCGTCGAGCAACAGCACCGGGATGCCGTCTCGGATCGGGAACACGCGAGCGCACTCGGCGCAGGTCAGGGTCTGGGCATCCGGGTCGTAGGACAGCGGCGCGTGATGGGTGTCCGGGCACGCCAGGACCTCCAGCAGCAGCGGGTCGAGGACCGGCGACTCCGACATGGTGCGCTCCAATCTGTGTTGTTGCTCCGGACTGAGTTGCGGCCGATGACCTCGGAAACTAGCTCCGGACGATGGCAAGCGCCGCGTCGCGTACCGCTTCCATGCGCGCCCGGGTGGGGCCCTCGACGTTGAGTCGCAGCAGCGGCTCGGTATTGGACGGGCGCAGGTTCAACCAGGCGCCATCGTCAAATCGTACGGTCAGGCCGTCGAGTTGATCGGTGTGCACGCCCGGCATCGCCGCCGCGACCTCGGAAATCTTGCCCGCCGCGTCACTCACGGTCGAGTTGATCTCGCCGGACGCGACGTACCGCTCGTACTGCGCGGCCAGCTCGGACAGCGGCCGATCCTGGCTGCCCAGGGCGGCAAGCACGTGCATGGCGGCCAGCATGCCGGTGTCCGCGCCCCAGAAGTCCTTGAAGTAGTAATGCGCCGAATGCTCGCCACCGAACACCGCGCCGGTACGCGCCATCTCGCCCTTGATGAAGGAGTGACCAACTCGGGTCCGGACCGGGACGCCGCCGTGCTCGCTGACGATCTCCGGCACCGCGGCCGAGGTGATGAGGTTGTGGATTATCGTCGCGCCCGGGTTCTTGACCAGCTCGCGTGCGGCCACCAATGCCGTGATGGCGCTCGGCGATACCGGCGCACCGGCCTCATCGATGACGAAGCACCGATCGGCGTCACCATCGAAGGCCAGGCCGATGTCACCGTCGTGCTTGACCACCGCTTCCTGCAGGTCGATCAGATTCGCCGGCTCAAGCGGGTTCGCCTCATGGTTCGGAAAGGTTCCGTCCAGCTCGAAGTAGAGCGGGACGATGTCCAGCCGGCCTGCGATCGGCGACGCGGCGCCGAGAACCGCCGGAACGGTGAATCCGGCCATCCCGTTGCCGGCGTCGACCACCACCTTGAGCGGCCGTACCGCGCTCAGGTCGACCAGTTGGTGCAGGTACCCGGCGTACTCGCTGAGCAGGTCACGGTCCATCATCCGGCCGCCGCCGTCGCCCAGCCGGGATTCGCCGTCGACGATTGCCTGCGCCTCGTCCCGGATGGCGGACAGACCGGTGTCCAGCCCGATCGGCCGCGCCGCCGCCCGGCAGAGCTTGATGCCGTTGTACTCGGCCGGATTATGGCTCGCGGTGAACATCGCGGCCGGCACGTCGAGATGGCCGGCGGCGAAGTACGCCATGTCGGTCGACCCGAGCCCGGCCATCACCACGTCCACGTCATCGGCGGCGGCACCCTCGGCGAAGGCGCGCGCGAGGCTCGGCGACGACGGACGCATGTCATGGGCGACGACGATCGAGCCAACTGGACCCTCGGTGCGCAGGACGCGGGCGAACGCTGCCCCGAATGCGCGCGCCACCTGCTCATCCAGTTGATCCGGAACGGTGCCCCGGACGTCGTACGCCTTAACGAATCGGCTCAAGTCTCTGTGCGGTTGCGACACGTGCAGCAGCTTACTTTCCGCCGTCCACAAGATCACGAATGGTCCGCCACGCCATAGCGTGACAGTTCCTTCGCGATCATGCAGTCCGGCCGGGCGCAGGCCCGCAACGGCCCGTCCCAGCCACCGAGGGCCAGGCGCCGGCCGACCTGAAGAGCGACCTCGCAAGGGCGGGCCGTCACATCAGACCAGCCGTAATGCAGGACGCTATCGCCGGTTGCCGCCGCGACGTTGTCCCGGCGTAGATCGCGATGAATACCGCTGATCGGATGGGCATTCACACCGTCTAGCTCGATGACTGTCCCGTATCCGGCGTACTTGACGTCCTGATAGATCCGGCCGGCGAGGCCAACGAGCGGGTGCTGCCGATAGCCGGCCGGCAGCCGGTGCGCGCGCTCCACGTCGCGCAAGTACCTCACCTCCAGCAACGAGTGAGCGCCACTGGCCGCATCTCGGAGTGCCGGCTCGAGTAGGCGCCGCCACCGGACCCGTGGACGTGCCGCCAGTGCGAACTCCAATCGTTTACCTGTGGTCAGTCTGCGCCCGCACGCCAGCGCAACCCACGCGACCGCGCGATCCGGCGTACCAGCCACATCGACGAGATCAAGAACCGTCTCTTCGATCCGCGTTCGCGGAAGGCGAGGTCCCGGGTGGCGTCTCATCTCTGCGTGAATTGACAGATGCAGCTTGACCCCCTCCAGGGGTGCTACCCGTCGGTCGGCCGGGATCGTGACGTGAATCGGCGTCGTCGGCGTATCGATTAGGCCGGCGACCTCAGCCGCCGTCTCGTAACTGAGCATGGCACCCCGCCCGACCGACAGAACCGCAGCCCACAGGCATGCATCTCGATCGGGAGCGCCGGTGAACGTTGCATAGACTCCACGGTGCATTCGTTGCCATGCGCCGGAAGTCAGGCGCATCTCGATTGCGCGTGCCGTTAGACCAGCCGCCATCGCCTGCCTTCGGGTAATCACGCCAGCCTGCCACCCTGCAATTTCATCGAACACCATCGAAGTGTGCCGTGGCGGGTGCGACGAGTTGAAACAGGCAGGCATCGCCGTGTGGATAACTGATGATCGCGAAAGGTTGACCACGCCATGGCGTGGTCAACCTTTCGCGATCATCTAATTCCCCGCTATAGATCTAGGCCGGTGACCACCATGACGCGTACGTCGGTGTAGTCCTCCATCGCGCTCCGCAGGCCCTCGCGCCCCACGCCGGAGCCCTTCACCCCGCCATACGGCATCTGGTCGGCCCGGTAGCTCGGCACGTCTCCGACGATCACACCGCCGACCCGGAGCGTGCGATGCGCGGTGAAGGCGGTCTGCAGGTTGTGCGTGAACACGCCGGCTTGCAGTCCGAATTCCGAATCGTTGACGGCTGCCAGCGCGTCGGCGTCCGATGCCGCCGACGACAGCACCAGCACCGGTCCGAAGACCTCCTCGGCACAGACCTTGGCGTCGGCCGGCGCATCCGCGAGCACCACCGGATCGATGGTGGTACCGGACCGGTTCCACTCGGTCAGGTTCTTCGCTCCGGCCGCTTCCGCCTCGCGTACCCACTGCTCGATCCGGTCCGCCGCCGCTTCATTGATGACCGGACCGACCTCGGTGGCCTCGTCGGCGACGTCACCGGTCGGCAGTGCCTTGACCTTCTCGACCAGCAGTGCCACGAACGAGTCGTACAGATCTTCGTGAACAATTACCCGCTGCACCGCGATGCACGACTGTCCCGCCTGGTAGTTCGCGAAGGTGGCGATCCGGGTCGCGGCCCACTCGAGGTCCGCCGGCGACGACCAGTCGCGAACACACCACCGCCGCCGCGTTGCCGCCCAGTTCGAGAGTCACATGCTTGTGCGGCACCGCCGCCTGGATCTGCGCGCCGACCGGGCCGGAACCGGTGAACGACACCACCGGCAGCCGCGGGTCGGCGACCAGCGCCGCGGCCCGCTCGTTCGGGATCGGCAGCACCGAGAACATCCCGGCCGGCAGGCCGGTGCCCGGACCATCCGGCTCGGTCACCTCGCTCAGAATCTCGCCCAGCACCAGGGCGGACAGCGGGGTGGCCGGGGCAGGCTTCGAGCACGATCGGCGCCCCGACCGCGATGGCCGGCGCGATCTTGTGGGCCACCAGGTTCAACGGGAAGTTGAACGGGGAGATGCCGAGCACCGGGCCCTTCGGTACCCGCCGGACCAACGCCAGCCGGCCGGTGGCGGCCGGGTCGGTGTCCAGGCGCTGCAGGTCGCCGCCGAACCGGCGAGCCTCCTCGGCCGCCCATCGGAACGTCGAGACGGCCCGGCTCACCTCGCCCCGGGCCCACTTGATCGGCTTGCCGTTCTCGGCGGTGATCAGACGTGCCAACTCGTCGGAACGCTCGGACAGACGCCGGCTGACATGGTCAAGGGCGGCCGCGCGTACGTGCGCCGGAAGCGCCGCGGCGGCGTCGGCGACACTGGCCGCCGCGGCAACCGCCCGCTCGAGGGCCTCTTCGGTGGCGTACACCGTCCGGCCCACCTCGCGCCCGTCCGCGGGCGACGTCACGACCAGGTCTTCACCGGAGGTTTCCGGTCGGCCCGCCACGTAGCAGGGCATGATTTCCACGAGGTACCTCCGTTGCTTAGCAGGCCAACCAATCGCTAGCCTATGCCAGGCCGCCCAAGACGGAAACAGTAGATGCCAGCCTTGTAGGCAACGGATCCGGTTGCCAAGATGGCCTTAGATGCAGAATTCAGATGCCGAATTCCATCCGGATCAGTCCGACAAACCCGACACCGAGGTACGGGAGATCATCATGGACCGCTTGCAGAACTTCATCGACGGCGCGTTCGTCGAACCCAAAGACGGCGGTTACGCCGAACTGATCGACCCGACCACCGGCGAGGCGTTCGCCAGCGCACCGGTCTCCGGCGCGGCCGACGTCGACGCCGCGATGAACGCTGCCGCCACGGCGTTCGAGATCGTGGCGCGACACCACCCCGTCCGAACGTCAGCGGGCCCTGCTCAAGCTCGCCGACGCCATCGAGGAGCGAGCCGCCGAGCTTCGTCGCCATGGAGAGCCGCAACACCGGCAAGCCGATCGGCCTGACCATGTCCGAGGAGATCCCGCCCGCGGTCGACCAGATCCGGTTCTTCGCCGGCGCGGCCCGGATGCTGGAAGGCAAGTCGGCCGGCGAGTACATGGCCGGGCACACCTCGTACGTCCGGCGCGAGCCGATCGGCGTGTGCGCGCAGGTCACGCCGTGGAACTACCCGCTGATGATGGCGATCTGGAAGATCGCGCCCGCGCTGGCCGCCGGCAACACCGTGGTGCTCAAGCCGAGCGACACCACCCCGGCCTCCACGCTGCTGCTGGCCGAGGTAGCCGCCGAGTTCTTCCCGCCAGGGCGTGCTGAACGTCGTCTGCGGCGACCGCGACACCGGCCGGGCCCTGGTGGCGCACCCGACTCCGCAGATGGTCTCGATCACCGGCTCCACCCGGGCCGGCATGCAGGTGGCGCAAAGCCGCCGCGCTCGACCTCAAGCGCACCCACCTGGAACTGGGCGGGAAGGCACCGGTCATCGTCTTCGACGACGCCGACATCGCCGCGGCCGCCGAGGCGATCGCGATGGCCGGGTACTTCAACGCCGGCCAGGACTGCACCGCGGCCACTCGGGTGCTGGCCGGCCCGGGCGTGTACGACGACCTGGCCGCCGCGCTCGCCGAGCAGGCCCGTGCCACCAGGACCGGGCTGCCCGACGACGAGGACGTGCTCTACGGCCCGCTGAACAACGCCAACCAGCTTGACCGGGTCACCGGCTTCATCGACCGGCTGCCTGACCACGCCAGCGTCGGCGCCGGTGGCGCCCAGGTCGGCGAGCGTGGTTACTTCTACGCTCCGACCGTCGTCTCCGGCCTGCACCAGGCCGACGAGATCATCCAGGAAGAGGTGTTCGGCCCGGTCATCACGGTGCAGCGGTTCACCGACGAGGACGAGGCGGTCCGGTGGGCCAACGGCGTGCAGTACGGTCTCGCGTCCAGCGGTCTGGACCCGCGACCATGGCCGGGCGATGCGGGTCTCCCGCCGGCTCGACTTCGGCTGCGTCTGGGTCAACACCCACATCCCGCTGGTGGCGGAGATGCCGCACGGCGGCTTCAAGCACTCCGGCCACGGCAAGGACCTGTCCATGTACGGGCTGGAGGACTACACCCGGATCAAGCACGTCATGCACAACATTGAGGCATGACGAAGTCGTGCGGACCCGGCATTGAGGCATGACGAAGTCATGCGGACCCGGCATCGAGGCATGACGAAGTCATGCGACCCTAATATCGAGGTGTGACTATGAGTTCGTCAGAGGATCTGCACAAGCGCCGGGTAGCGGCCGTCGCGCGGGGAGTCGGCTCGACCATCACGTCGTACGTCGATCACGCCGCCGGCGGCACGCTCACCGACGTGGACGGCCGGGAGTGGATCGACTTCGCCGCCGGCATCGCGGTGACCAATGTCGGGCAACTCGGCTCCACGGGTCGTCGAGGCGGTCCAACGGCAGGTGGAGCGGTTCACCCACACCTGCTTCATGGTCGCTCCGTACGAGGCGTACGTGGAGGTCTGCGAGCGCCTCAACGCCCTCACGCCGGGCGACTTCGAGAAGCGGTCGGCGCTGTTCAACTCCGGCGCCGAGGCGGTGGAGAACGCGGTGAAGATCGCCCGCAAGGCCACCGGGCGCCCCGCGATCGTGGTGTTCGATCACGCCTACCACGGCCGCACCAACCTGACGATGGCGCTGACCGCGAAGAACATGCCGTACAAGGACGGCTTCGGCCCGTTCGCCGGTGAGATCTACCGGGTGCCGATGTCGTACCCGTTCCGCGACGGCCGGTACCGGCCCGGAGGCGGCCGCGCGCGCGATCGACTCATCGACAAGCAGGTCGGCGCGCACAACGTCGCCGCGCTCCTGATCGAGCCGGTCCAGGGCGAGGGCGGCTTCGTCGTGCCGGCACCCGGCTTCCTTCCGGCGCTGGCGGAGTGGGCCAAGGCGGCCGGAGCGCTGCTCATCGCCGACGAGATCCAGACCGGGTTCTGCCGCACCGGCGACTGGTTCGCCTGCGAGCACGAGGGCATCGTGCCGGACCTGATCACCACGGCGAAGGGCATCGCCGGCGGGCTGCCGCTGGCCGGCGTCACCGGCCGGGCCGAGATCATGGACGCGGTCCATGTCGGCGGGCTCGGCGGCACGTACGGCGGCAACCCGATCGCCTGCGCGGCGGCTCTCGCGGCGATCGAGACCATGCGCGAACTGGACCTGGCCGACGCCGCCCGGCGGATCGGGGCGATCATGCTGCCGGCGCTGCACGATCTCGCCGCCAAGCACCCGGAGATCGGCGAAGTGCGCGGCCGGGGCGCGATGATCGCGGTGGAGATCGTGGAGGCCGGGCACCGGACCAAGCCGGATGCCGCTCGCGCCGCGGCCGTCTCCAAAGCCTGCCACCAGGCCGGCCTGCTCGACGCTGACGTGCGGCACGTACGGCAACGTCCTGCGGTTCCTGCCGCCGCTGGTGATGCCGGAGGAGACGCTCCGCAAGGGCCTGGCCGTCCTGGCCGGGGCGTTCGCGAGCGTGGCGTGACGAGCCACCCTGGCCGGCGTGAGGCGGCAACCGGGCGCACCCAGAGCCCGCGCGGTTGCCGCCTCACGCCCGTTCGCCCCGCACGGCGCTAGCCCCACCGCGCGGCAACAGCACGAACGACAGCACGCTGCCGACGGCGAACAACAGCGCACAGACTCCGATGGCGATTCGGTACGAACGGGCGAACCCGACCGGGTCGCCGTACGTCGAGGCGCTCAGGCCGGCGATCAGTGGCAACGCGGCCACGGCCAGCAGGCTCGCCGACCGGGCCACCGCGTTGTTGATGCCGCTGGCCACCCCGGCGAAGTCCTGCGGTACGGCGGCGAGCACCGTGGCGGTCAGCGGCGCGACGAGCGTGGTCATGCCGACACCGGCAAGGGCGACCGGGCCGAATACCTGAGTCCAGTAGTTCGCGTTCGCACCCACTTGCATCAGCATCGCCACCCCGGCCGCGGCCAGCGCCGCGCCGACGGTCAGCGGCAGACGTGCCCCGACCCGCTTGCCCAGTGCTCCGGCGCGCGACGATCCGACCAGCAGCAGGATCGTCATGGGCAGCGTCGCCGCCCCGGCTTGCAGCGCGGAGAACCCGGACACCACCTGCAACTGCAGAACGAGGAAGAAGAAGAACCCGCCGAGCGCGCCGTAGACGAGGAACGTCACGGAGTTGATCACGCTGAAGCTGACCGACCGGAACAGGCCGGGCGGCATCATCGGATCGCCGAAGCGGCGTTCCCACGCATACGAACACGCCGAGCACGACGATCCCGACGATGGCCAGCCACGCGGATGTCCTGCACCAGCGCGAACGTCACCGCTCCCAGCCCAAGCGCGCACAGCACGGCTCCCAGAGCGTCGAACGGTTCGCGTCGCAGTGCGCTGTCCGAACTCTCCGGCACGCACCGCATGGTGACCAGGATCGTGATGATCGCCGAGCGGGATGTTGATGAAGAAGATCCAGCGCCAGTTGAGCGCGTCGATGATGTACCCGCCAAGCAGCGCCGCGGCGGCGCCGGCGACTCCGGTGAACCCGGCCCAGATGCCGATCGCGCGCGCCCGGTCATCCGGATCCGGGTGGACTGGATCAGGGCAAGCGCTCCGGGTGTCAGCAGCGCGGAACCCATGCCCTGCAAGGTGCGTGCTCCGATCAGCAATCCGATACTCGGGGCCAGGCCGCACAGCGCCGACGCGGTCGCGAACCAGACGACTCCAAGCAGGAACACCCTCCGCCGCCCGTACCGGTCTCCCAGCGCGCCGCCGAGCAGTACGAATGCCGCAAGCGGCAACAGGTAGGCGTTGACTGTCCACTGCAGACCGGAAATGCCGGCCTTCAGGTCGGCGCCGATGTGCGGGAGCGCGACATTGACGATCGAGCCGTCCAGGATGGCCATCGAGGAGCCGAGGACGGTGCCGAGTACCAGGCCGCGTCCGGCGGTGGTGTTGAGCCGGAGCCAGCCCGACGCGGAAATGGCCGATTCAGACACCATCGCCCCAGCCTGACATATCAGCGTCGGCCGGTTACGCCAATCAGTGACTGGCGGCGCATCGGACGTCGGCTTACTGCTCGCGCATCCCCCACGGCGAACCGTATTCGACCAATTTGTCCAGGAATGGCACTGCGTCGAAGGCTTCCGGGCCGAGGACGCCCGGCACCTTCCCACGTACCGGCCGCGAGCAGCTCCAGCGCGATCACCGGGTTGATCGCGGTCTGCCAGACCACCGCCTGATGGCCGTACTCAGCCATCGACCACTCGTTGTCGACAACGTGGTAGAGGTACACGGATCGAGGCGAGCCGTCTTGAGCCGGTGCCCCGGACCAGCGTGCCCGCGCAGGTCTTGCCGGTCATCGCGGTGCCGAGGGTCGCCGGATCGGGCAAGCACGCGGCCACGACATCGCGAGGCGAGACGGTGGCCGAGCCGACCCGAACCGGTTCGGTTGAGTCCAGGCCGAGTTTGTGCAGCGTCCGAAGCACGTCGATGAACTCGTTGCCGAGCCCGTACTTGAAGGTGACCCGGCCCGCGTCGACCCACCGCGGGATAAGCAGGACCTCTTCGTGCTCGACGTTGACGCACTCGACCGGGCCGATCCCGTCCGGGAAGTCGAACATCTCCGGCTCCGAGAACGGCTCGGTGGTGAACCAGCCGCGGTCCTTCTCAAAGATCACCGGCGGATTCAGGCACTCCTCGATGGTGGTCCAGATCGAGAACGAGGGGGCGAAGTCATATCCGGCGACGGTCAGGTTGGATCCGTCCCGCACGCCGACCTCGTCGATCTTGGTAAACAGGTGGTCAGCGGCGTACCGCGCGAAGACGTCCGACAGGCCCGGCTCCACTCCGATACCGGCCAGCGCGAGCCGGCCGGTGCGTTCCCACTTGCCGGCCACCGCGAACTGCTCGTCACCGAGCTTCACGCCCGCCTGCCGTACGGTTCGGTTGGATGCGGGTGCGACAGCGACATGGCCATGTCGAGGTAGTGGGCGCCGGCACCGAAGGCACCGTCGAAGATCGGCATCACGAACCGGGGATCGACAGCGTTGAGCACGTGGGTGATCCCGTGCTCGCGGCACAGCGCCGATCACGTCCGATACGTCCGAAGCGTCCACACGTGCGGCGGCGAAGCGGTCATCGTCGAGCGCGGTCACCGCACGGCGGGCCCGCTCCAGGTCGTAGTCGGCCACCACGAACAGTTCGAAGAAGTCCCGCCCGGCCGCGATAGCCGCGGCCGCCGAGCCGACGCCGCCGGCTCCGACAAGCAGATACACGCATGGATGGCCTCCGAGTTGCCGCTGATCGTCACGTTAACTTAGCGAGCCACGCCACCAATGAAACCAGAGCCCCCACTCTGTAATCAGACTGAAACCGCGCCAAGAGCGACCCATGGCGACGGAAACCATCGCTACGATGGGTGATGTCCGATCCGTCCGGCCCTTTACCCGGCGTGCGGATTCCATCGACTAGCTGTATTTCGCCAACTGAATTAGTTGCAACTATGTAGGTCATGTATAAGAATCCATGGCGTGACCGAGCCACCGATTCTCGACGACGTGAACAAGCGCATCATCGAGCAGTTGCAGCACGATGGCCGGATGTCGTATGCCACGCTGGCGAAGAAGATCGGGCTGTCCGAGGCCGCGGCCCGGCAGCGCGTGCAGCGCATGCTCGACAGTGGCGTCATGCAGATCGTGGCGGTTACCGATCCGCTGACCTTGGGCTTCCATCGACAGGTCATGATCGGCATGAAGGTCGAGGGCGACATGCGGGTGGTGGCGGACGAAGATCGCCAAGATCCCCGAAGTCGACTACGTAGTGATCTGCGCCGGTTCCTACGACGTGCTGGCCGAACTTGTCTGCGCGGATGACGAGCACCTGCTGAGCCTGCTCAACGACAAGATCCGGGCGATTCCGGGCGTGGTCAACTCCGAGACGTTCGTCTATCTCAAACTCGCCAAACAAACCTATGCCTGGGGGACCCCATGAGCCTGACCAACGAACAGCTCGACGACGCCGCGCGCGACCACCTGTGGATGCACTTCACCCGCCTGTCGGCGTACGCCAACTCCCCTGTACCGATGATCGCCCGTGGCGAGGGTGCCTACATCTGGGACACCAACGGCAAGCGCTACCTCGACGGCCTGGCCGGCCTGTTCGTGGTGCAGGCCGGGCACGGCCGCCACGAGCTTGCCGACGCGGCCAGCAAGCAGGCCGGCGAGCTCGCTTACTTCCCAATCTGGTCGTACGCGCACCCGAAAGCGGTCGAGTTGGCCGACCGGCTGGCGGCGCTGGCGCCCGGTGACCTCAACCGCGTCTTCTTCACCACCGGCGGTTCCGAGGCGGTCGAGTCGGCCTGGAAGCTCGCCCGCAGCTACTTCAAGCGGATCGGCAAGCCGGGCAAGGTCAAGGCGATCTCCCGGCACATCGCCTACCACGGCACCTCGATGGGCGCGCTGTCGATCACCGGGCTGCCCGGCATCAAGGCTGACTTCGAGCCGCTGGTGCCGTCGACCCAGCGGGTACCGAACACCAACATCTACCGCGCCCCGGAGGGCACCGCGGGCCCGGACGGCACCGACGCCGAAGCGTTCGGCCGCTGGGCCGCCGACCGGATCGCCGAGGCCATCGAGTTCGAAGGCCCGGACACGGTCGCGTGCCTGTACCTGGAACCGGTGCAGAACTCGGGCGGCTGCTTCCCGCCGCCGCCCGGATACTTCGAGCGCGTCCGGGAGATCTGTGACGAGTACGACGTTCTGCTGGTCAGCGATGAAGTGATCTGCGCGTTCGGCCGGCTGGGCGAATACTTCGGCGCCCAGCGGTACGGCTACCAGCCCGACATCATCACCTGCGCAAAGGGCATGACGTCCGGCTACATCCCGGCCGGTGCGATGATCGTCAGCGACAAGCTGGCCGAACCGTTCCTCAAGGACACGAACTGGTTCGCCCACGGCATCACCTTCGGCGGGCACCCGGTCGCGGCCGCGGTCGCGATGGCCAACCTGGACATCTTCGAGCGCGAGGACCTGACCGGTCACGTCCGGCGGAACTCGCCGCTGTTCCGGTCGTACCTGGAGAGGCTGCGCGACCTGCCGATCGTGGGCGACGTCCGCGGGGACGGCTTCTTCTTCGGCATCGAGCTGGTCAAGGACAAGGCCACCAAGGAGACGTTCAACGACGACGAGTCCGAGCGCCTGCTCCGCGGATTCCTGTCCAAGGCCCTGTTCGACGCCGGTCTGTACTGCCGCGCCGATGACCGGGGCGACCCGGTGATCCAGCTCGCCCCGCCGCTGGTCGCCGACGAAACGCAGTTCATCGAGATCGAGCAGATACTGCGCAGCGTCCTCACCGAGGCCTGGACCAAGATCGACCGCGTGGTCTCCGATCATGCACACCGCGACCACGCAACCCGCGACCACGCACACCGCGACCACGCACACCGCGACCACGCCTAGCCGCCGATGAGCGATAACTCCGGCGGAGCCGACGGCTACCGCACGTTGTCGCACTGGTTCCGCACCATCGACGACGACCTGACCCCGGTCAACCCCCTCGATGGCGATATCGACGTCGACGTCGCCATCGTCGGGGCCGGCTTCACCGGCCTCTGGACGGCGTACTACCTCGCCACCTCCGACCCCAGCTTGCGCATCGCGGTGCTGGAGGCCGAGATCGCCGGGTACGGTGCCTCCGGCCGCAATGGCGGCTGGTGCTCGGCGCTGTTCCCGAAGAGCATCGGCTCACTGGCCCGGATGCACGGCCGCGACCCGGCCATCGCGATGCACCGCGCGATGGCCGGGTCGGTCGACGAGATCGGGCGTGTCGCCACCGCCGAGAAGATCGACTGTGACTACATCAAGGGCGGCACCGTGGTGCTCGCTCGCTCCGGGCCACAGCTGGACCGGGCCCGGGCCGAGAAGGCGGAATCGGACGAGTTCGACCTCGGGCTGTCACTGCTGTCCGCCGACGAAACCGCCGCCCGCCTGAATGCCACCCGGGTGCTCGGCGGCACCTACACGCCGCATTGCGCTCGTATCCAGCCGGCCAAGCTGGCCCGGGGACTCGCCGGTGTGGTGCGCGGGCTGGGGGTGGCGATCCACGAGCGGACGCCCGCCACCGAGCTGGCCCCGCGGTCGGTCCGGACGCCGCGGGGCACCGTCCGGGCCCGCTTCGTGGTACGCGCGACCGAGGGCTACACCGCCCGGCTGCCCCGCCTCAGGCGGGCCGTCGCTCCGGTCTATTCGCTGATGATCGCGACCCCGCCGCTTCCCGCATCGTTCTGGGATCACGTCGGACTCGCCTCGCGCGAGACCTTCTCGGACTTCCGGCACCTGATCATCTATGGCCAGCGCACCGCCGACGACCGGCTCGCGTTCGGTGGCCGGGGTGCTCCGTACCATTTCGGATCGAAGATCGACCCGCGATTCGACCGCGACCCGCGCGTCTTCGACGGGCTGCGCCGGGTCCTCGCGGATCTGTTCCCCGACCTTGGCGACGTGCCGGTCGACTTCGCCTGGGGCGGCCCGCTCGGCATTCCGCGCGACTGGTACGCCTCGGTCGGCTTGGATCGGGACACCGGAATCGCGTGGGCCGGTGGCTACGTCGGCGATGGCGTAAGCACCACCAACCTGGCCGGCCGAACCCTCGCCGACCTGATCCAGAGACGGGACACGGCGCTGACCGCGCTGCCGTGGGTCAATCACCGGTCAGGCAAGTGGGAGCCGGAGCCGTTGCGGTGGCTGGGAATCAACTCCGGGCTCCGGGCGATGTCCGGGGCGGACCCGGAGGAGATGCGTACCGGCCGGCCATCCCGGCGGGCGGCGCTGTTCAACCGCTTTCTGGGGCACTGACGGCGGGCCGGTCCGGCTCGGGACCGGCGTGACGCCGGGCAATGGCCGCCGAGATTGCGGCCGCGATGATCGCGAGAACTCCGAGGATCAGCACCACGATCGCGGCCGCACGGTTCCACTGCTCCAGATGCAACGGCGGTATCCAGTACGTGATCGCGGCAAGAACCGGGCCCGCGATGGCGGCCCGAAACGGTCCCGAGCGAGCGGCGATCACCACCAGCGTCAGCATGACGACGGCGCACGGAACCATGGCCGGCAGGTGGTAGTGCGCGATGTCGTAGGGCAACCCGGTCCACGCGTACGCGCCACGCTGCGCTTCATCGAGCCGGTCCAGGCCGAGCGCCTCGACCATGCCCGGGTAGAACTGCATCGGTTTGGCGAACGCGAGCGTCAGCACACCCAGAAACCAGAGGCTTGAGGTGTACGCGATGACGCCGGCACCGGCGAATCGGCACACGTACACACATCCGGCGCCGAGAGCCACGCCGCCGAGCACGGTGACCGCGAAGCCGGCCCGATCGGTGCCGGCCAGAGCCACCACGAACGGCAGGGCGACCAGGCCGCCGACGGCGCCGCTCCCGGCCGCCGGACCCTTCGGCGCGCCGTAGGCACGCGCGAGGGTCGCTCCGGCGATCACCGCGACGGCGACGAACCACCGCACGAGCGAGTAATTGACTCCGAATGTGCGGTCATCGCCGCCGCCGGTCGGTCCGCCCAAATGGGTGAAACCGAACACCTCGGCCAGCCCGACCTGGACCAGCACCGCCACGACCGCTGCAGCGAAGCCGATCACGGCTGCGCTTCTGGCGGGACTCATCGCGGGTCGGGCGAAATCCATCTCCGCAACGGTAATTCGCATAGCCGAGCGGGTACATGCTCCGGATGGCCAAACGCTTTCCGGCCGCGAGAGCAGCCTGGTTGGCCCGAACCGACCCGGGTGTGCCACCGTTACCGTGTGACATCTGTATACGAGGAGGCCTACGGCTACGAGATCGCGTTCTCCTACCGCGATGTTCCAGACGAGGTCGACTCCCTCATGAGGCTGGCCGGCACCACGCCGAAATCGGTGCTGGAGATCTGCTCCGGGCCGGCCGACCACGCCATCGAATGTGCGCGCCGGGGCCTGTCAGCCACCGCGCTGGATCTATCCGAGAGCATGTGCAAGCGGGCCGCCGAGAATGCCACCACCGCCGGTGTCGCCCTCGACGTCATCCATGGCGACATGCTCGACTTTCAACTGCCGTACCAGGTTGACCTGGCGTTTTGCATGATCTCGTCGATCTCGCACGTGCTGAGCCTCGACGACATGCTGGCGCACCTGGGCTCGGTCAAGGCGGCACTGCGTCCCGGCGGGGTGTACGTGATCGAAGGCAGCCACCCGACCGAGTACCTGGGCGGCAAGGCCACCCAGTCGGAGTGGGACACCGAGCGGGACGGCGTCAAGGTGCACCTGATCTGGGGTACGGACGACAACATCATCGATCCGGTAAGCCAGGTGACACAGATCGACGTGACCATCGCGATGACCCGGCCGGACGGCACCTCGACGACGGTGACCTCGAAGGAGGACGACCGCTTCTGGACGGCGACCGAAATGATCGCGGCGGCTCGCCTGGCCGGGCTAACCGTGGTCGGCCAGTACGGCGACTTCGATGGTCACGGCCTGTCCGACGACGGTGCCTGGCGCATGATCACCGTGCTGCGAAACGATTAACGCTCGCCGGCCACCCCGATCGTCACCCGGTCGGCCGCTCCGCCTCCGTGATCAAGTGCGCGATCGCGTGCAAGATCCGGTGCATCTGACGTCGCCAGGGCGCGTCCAGCGCTCAAGATCACGCACTTGATCATGAGCGGTGTTAAGCGATTCCGAAACTCTGGAGAAACGGTCAGCGCGGTGGCGGGATGACCCGCAGATGCCCCCGGCGGCCCACCTGGGCGTCGATCGCGGCCAGATCCTCGGCGCGTGGCGCCGGGCGGGCCGCCTCGCGCACCGCCTCGGCGAGAGCGACCAGATCGTCGACGCTGTGCGGGGCCGGGTCGAACTCGCCGTCGTGCCGGACCAGTTCCCAGCCGCGCGGCGCCGTCAGGCCACGCGCGTGCTGCTCACACAGGTCATACGAGTGTGGCTCGGCGAAGGCCGCGAGCGGGCCGACCACGGCGGTGGATTCAGCATAGACATAGGTCAGCGTCGCGACCGCTAACCGGGGGCAGCCGTTACGCGAACAACGCCGTGGGGACCTCACCGCCGCACGGTATCGCTGCCCGGCTCGAAGCGGTAGATGCGACACGCCGGAAAAGCCCCGCGGCCGGGTGAGCGATAGGCTTCACAGGTGACCAGCCCGAATCACCGCCGCCCGTCCAGCCGTTCCGGACGCGCCAGGCGAGACCGGCATGGGCGCGGCTTGCGCGGTCGCCTGGTCCCAGCCAACGTACCGCTGTTTAGGACCAAGTCCGAAATCTTCGACGATCTGGTCCTCGACGCGGTGGACGGGCTGGAGAGGCAGTACGGCAAGGAACTCGCCGGGGTGGAGTTCGCCGTCGAGGACGTACCACCGGATCTGAACGTCTACGACTCCGACGTGCTCGAGGACGGCGAGGTACCGCTGGCGCGGCTGCTACCCGGCGGGCCCGGCCGCCCGAGCACCCCGGCCCGCATCGTGCTATACCGGCGCCCGCTGGAGTTCCGCGCGCTGGACAACGAAGACCTCGCGGATCTGATCCACGACGTCATCATCGAACAAGTGGCTAACCTCCTGGGCGTCGATCCGGAGGATCTGGACTGAAACGCTCCGGCGCCGATGCCGGCGGAGCGCCAGACCCTTGGGACGGAAAGGAACGCGGGCCGCAGGAGACGCGGCTCGCGTTCGTGAAGTCTGAGCGACCGTACGAGAGCAGGCGGATCGAGGGCCCGGCAGCCGGCCGCCTCGAACCGTGCGTTCGTGGCGCGACGAACTGGACGACGGCTGGCACCGCCGGTTATGCCGCGCGACGCTTGAGCTTGCGGCGCTCCCGTTCGGACAATCCCCCCCAGATGCCGAACCGCTCATCGTGTCCGAGAGCGTATTCCAGGCATTCATCACGGACCTCGCAGCGCGTGCAGATGCGCTTCGCTTCGCGAGTGGACCCGCCCTTCTCCGGGAAGAACGCCTCCGGATCAGTCTGCGAGCACAGTGCGCGCTCTTGCCACTCCGGAGCGTTACCGATCAGGTCGGCCACAGCGACTCGGCCTTCCATATGTATTGCCTCCTTCATGCGCACCAGCCGCGACGCCAGTGCAACCCCCACAAGCCATTCGCGAGCGGCCGGCCTGCGCATTGTCCGAACGATGGCGATTTGAGATACCCCGGTCGAACAGCCCCTACGAAATTACACGCGTGTAATGCGTGACTCGTCAAGCGAAACCTGATAAGTGGGACTGTTCGGTGGACAGTCGCCAAGCAACCAGCCATCCCCGGAGCCATCACTGACTCGCTGAATCCCTATCGATTGATGGGCAACGGAGGTAACGCCCTCCCGGCGCGTCGCGGCCAAAATCCGTGCACCGGCCGCCTGAAACTATGAAAATCCGGCAAACCCCTACCGCGGCGGGCGGACGAACGCTACGGTGTCAGGCTCGCGTACGTGGTGGTGCGCTGCCGTGCCGGCCGCCCAGCCGCCTGCGCGATGGATTCGAGCTGCGCGACGGTACGGGCCGAGCCATGTTCCGATCCGGCCATCCGCGAAATCGTCTCTTCCATCAACGTTCCGCCGAGGTCGTTCGCGCCACCGTTGAGCATCGCCACGGTTCCGGCGTCGCCCAGCTTCACCCACGAGCACTGGATGTTGTCGATCCGACCGTGCAGCAGGATGCGCGCCATCGCATGTACTGCGCGGTTCTCCCGCCAGGTGGCTCCCGGCCGAGCGATGCCGGCCAGGTAGATCGGTGCGTTGGTGTGAATGAACGGCAGCGCCACGAACTCGGTGAATCCGCCGGTCTGGTCCTGAATATCGGCCAGCACCCGGAAGTGACCGAGCCAGTGCGCTGGATGGTCGACGTGGCCGTACATCATGGTCGCGCTGGAGCGGATCCCGAGCCGATGCGCCGTGGTCACCACGTCGATCCAGGCGGCCGCCGGCAGCTTGCCCTTGGTGAGGACCCAGCGCACGTCATCGTCCAGGATCTCGGCGGCGGTGCCCGGGATGGTGTCCAGGCCGGAGTCCTTCAACGACTCCAGCCAGTCGGCGACGGAGACGCCCGCCTTCGACGCGGCAGTCACCACTTCCATCGGCGAGAACGCGTGCACGTGGATCCGCGGCACTCGCCGCTTCACGGCACGGACCAGATCCGCGTAACCGGAGTTCGGCATCTTGGGATCGATGCCGCCCTGCATGCAGACCTCGGTGGCGCCATCGGCAAACGCTTCGGCTGCGCGGTCAGCGACCTGCTCGACCGACAGCCGGTAGGCATCGGCATCGGTCTCCCGCTGAGCGAATGCGCAGAAACGGCAGCCGACGTAGCAGACGTTGGTGAAGTTGATGTTGCGGTTGACCACATAGGTGACGTCGTCGCCCACGACGTCCCGCCGCAACCCGTCGGCGATCCTGGCCAGCTCATCGAGCGCGTCGCCGTCGGCGCCGAACAGAGCGAGGGCCTCGTCCTGGTGCCGGGGCTCGAGCAGCGTGGCCGGATCACTCGCTGCTCTCCGCAGGCCCGCGGCGAGCGCGGTACCGGCCGGAACCGCCGGGCCGCCGGGCCGCCGGACGTGCGCGGCGATCTCGGCCCAATCGCCATACACCGAGTCGAAATCGCCGCGCCGGTCGCCGGTGCGGCCGACTGTGTCCACCTCGGCGAACAGCTCGGTACGGCCACCCGGCGCGTACGCTTCGTCCGGCTCCTGCCATCCCCGGCCGGCCGGAATCGCATCGGGCCGGGCCAGCCCGGTTTCCGGGTCGGCGAGCGCCGCGACGTGACCGGCCAGCCGGGGGTCGAGCCACGGCACCCCTCGGCGCACGTACTCCGGATAGATCGTCAATCGCTCGGCCAGCCGGAACCCGGCCGCCGCGCTGCGCGCGGCCAGCTCGTCGATGGCCGGCCATGGGCGCTCCGGGTTGACGTGATCCGGCGTCAGTGGGGACACCCCGCCCCAGTCGTCGATCCCGGCCCGCAGCAGCAGCGCGTACTCGTCGTCAATGAGATTCGGCGGCGCCTGGATCCGCATTCGCGGGCCGAGGATGATCCGCGCCACGGCGATCGTGGCGGCCAGATCGTCCAGCTCAGCATCGGGCATACCGCGCATCGCGGTGTCCGGCTTAGCGCGGAAGTTCTGCACGATGACTTCCTGGACATGGCCGAACTCGCGCATCGAGTGCCGGATGGCGAACAGCGCGTCGGCCCGCTCGCCCGCGTCCTCGCCGATGCCGATGAGGATTCCCGTGGTGAACGGGACGCCGACCCGCCCGGCGTCGTCGAGCACACGCAGCCGTACCGCCGGCTCCTTGTCCGGCGACCCGAAGTGCGGCCCGCCAGGCTCGCTCCACAACCGGGCCGCCGTGGTCTCCAGCATCATCCCCATGCTGGGTGCCACCGGCTTGAGCCGTTGCAGGTCGGCCCAGCTCAGCACGCCCGGGTTCAGGTGCGGCAGCAGGCCGGTCTCCTCCAGCACCGCGATCGCACAGGCACGGACGTAGTCGAGGGTGGACTCGTAACCGGCGGCGTCCAGCCAGTCCCGCGCCGCCCCCCACCTGTCCTCCGGCCGGTCGCCGAGCGTGAACAGGGCCTCTTTGCAGCCCATCGCGGCACCCTGGCGTGCGATCTCAAGCACCTCGTCGCGGTTGAGGAACGGCGACGCAAGACGGTGCGGAACCGAGGCGAAGGTGCAGTAGTGGCAACGGTCCCGGCAAAGCCGGGTCAGCGGGATGAAGACCTTACGCGAGTACGTCACCACCCCGGGTCGGCCGGCGTCGGCCAATCCGGCGTCCCGGATCGCCGAGGCGATATCGAGCAATCGCTGCAGGGAATCGCCGCGCGCTTCAATCAAGGCGGCGGCCTCGTCGCGATCGATCGCCTTGCCGTCGGCGGCGCGCCGCAGCGCGCGCCGGATGAATGCGTCGGTGGGCGTGCTCACGTACGAAGCCTAGATGCTCGGGCGGACGGCACCGACCGGTCCGGACGCGGCAGGCGGGGTGATCTATGGCGCACCAGCAACGGGAATATCCGCGTCCTCGCGAGCCGGTGCCGGCGACAGGCCGCGCCCGCGGCCATGCGGCTGGGGAATGCCAGTGGCACCGGCAACGCTGGGAATACCCGCACGACCGCGGCGGCCTGGGCATGGGGAAGGATGGCGGATATGCGAATCGTGGTGCTGGCCGGCGGGATCGGCGGCGCGCGTTACCTGATGGGCGTGCGCGAACTCGCCCGTGACCTGGACGCCGAGGTGACCGCGATCGTCAACGTCGGCGACGACGTGACGATGCATGGCCTGCGGATCTGTCCCGACCTGGACAGCGTGATGTACACCCTGGCCGGCGCCGCCGACGCCGAGCGCGGCTGGGGGCGGCAGGGCGAGACGTGGGTGGTCAAGGAGGAACTGGCCCGGTACGGCGCGGAGCCGACCTGGTTCGGCCTCGGCGACAAGGACATCGCCACCCATCTGGTCCGAACCCGGATGCTCGCGGCCGGCCACCCCCTGACCGAGGTCGTCCAGACGCTGTGCGAACGCTGGGAGACCGGGATCCGCATGCTTCCGGCGACCGACGACCGGCTGGAGACGCACGTGGTGGTGGATGAGCCAGAGCGTGCGATTCACTTCCAGGAGTGGTGGGTTCGCTACCGGGCCGAGATCCCGGCGAAGCGTTTCGTCTTCGTCGGCGCCGACACCGCGGCCCCGGCTCCCGGCGTGCTCGACGCGATCCACAAGGCCGACGTGATCCTCATCGCGCCGTCGAATCCAGTCGTCTCGATCGCGCCGATCCTCGCCGTCGGGAGGCTCCATGACGCGCTCGAACGGGCCCACGCCAAGGTCATCGGAACGTCACCGATCATCGGCTCGGCGCCGGTGCGCGGCATGGCGGACAAATGCCTGGCCGCCATCGACGTGCCGGTAACCGCCGCCGGGGTCGGCGGGCTGTACCGTTCTCGGAAGTCCGGCGGCATCCTCGACGGCTGGCTCGTCGATCCGGTGGACGCGTCGACCACGGTCCGCAAGGTCGAGGTACGGGCTACTCCTTTGTGGATGACCGACCCGAAAGCCACGGCAGCCATGGTTTCCGAGGCCCTGAAATTGGCTGGAGTCCAACAGTGAATGACCTGATCATCAAGCCGGTCGTCGGCATCGGCGACGTCCAGGCCGGTGATGACCTGGCCAAGCTGATCACCACGGCGGCGCCATGGATCGCCGACGGCGATGTGCTGGTGGTAACCAGCAAGATCGTGTCCAAGGCCGAGGGCAACCTGGTCGAGGTGCCACGTGAAGGGCCGGAGCGGGGAGTCCGTAAGTCGGAGATCCTGGCCGCCGAGACCGCGCGCGTGGTGGCCAGCCGGCCGGGCATCCGGATCGTCCAGACCCACCACGGCTTCATCATGAACGCCGCCGGGATCGACGCTTCCAATGTCGACGCGAACTACCTGGTTCTGCTTCCCAAGGACCCGGACGCTTCGGCCCGGTCGCTGCGCGCCGACCTGCGCGAGCGGTTCGGCCTCGATGTGGTGATCATCGTGTCGGACACCATGGGGCGGCCGTGGCGGACCGGGCTGACCGACGTCGCGCTGGGCGTGGCAGGGATGGAGCCGATCCGCGACTACCGCGGCGAGTACGACGCGTACGGCAACGAGTTGAACGTCACCCAGATGTCGCCGGTCGACGAGCTGGCCGCCGCCGCCGAACTGGTCAAGGGCAAGTACGACCAGGTGCCGGTCGCCGTGATTCGCGGTCTGACCATCACCGGAACGCCGGATGGCCCCGGGGCGCAGGTGCTGATCCGTACCACTGACACCGACATGTTCTCGATGGGCACCGACGAGGCCATCGCCGCGGGTTTACGCCGCGCAGCCGGCTTCGGGCCGGATAACAGCCCGGTCTCGTGGGAACCGACGGATGGCGGGATAGCCGCGTACGTACCAGACGATGCCGGGAACGACGATCTGGTGCGCGCCGGGGCGGCCATTGCCGCCAAGCGGGCCGAACTGGCGGCCAATGGGGCCCGCACGTCCTGGGAGGGATCCGCCGACCTGCCCGTACGCCCTGGCTTCCTGGGTCTAGGAGTGCTCCGCCGCCAGGTCTAGAGTGGCCACGTGCTCGACAACGCCGCGCTGTTCGATGATGCCGTCCGCCTGCTCACCAACTGGACGCCTCCCAGCACCGAGCAGGCCGAGTTGCGCAGCCGTACGCTGCGCCTGCTCGGTTCCGGGCCGAAGGCGCTGCGCCGCGAGCACCTGGCCGGTCACGTGACCGCCAGCGCCGTCGTGGTGTCGCACGATCACGCCAGGGTGCTGCTGTGCTTGCACGGCCGGTTCAAGAAGTGGGTCCAAATGGGTGGCCATTGTGAGGACACCGACCGGAGCCTGGCCACCAGCGCCCTCCGGGAGGCGACCGAGGAGTCCGGCATCGAGGGCCTGACGATCGACCCGCAGCCAATCGACATTGACGTGCATCCGGTGACCTGCTCAGCCGGGCCCACCCTGCATTTCGATGTGCGTTTCGTGGTGACCGCGCCACCGGCGGCCACCGAACGTGTCAGCCCGGAGTCGATTGAGCTGGGCTGGTTCCCGCCAGACCAGCTGCCCGATCCGCTCGCGTCGGCCACCGGTCGGGTGGTCTCCTCGGCGATGGCCCGGATTCGCGACGGGGTCGCGGCCGCCGACGTCGGCGAACCGGCTCAGGTATAGCGACTGTCGCCGCGGTCGTTGAGCGTGTCGACCACGCCCTTGACGTCCTGAGCCCGGTCGCGCGGGCACACCAAAACCGCGTCCGGGGTATCGACTACCACGACACCGGACATGCCGAGAACGGCGACCAGCCGTTCGGCGTGCGGCACCACCACTGACTTGGTGGTGCCGGTCAGGACCAGGTCCGGTTTCTCCCCGGCGGCGGCGACCACCACATTGCCCCAGTCATCGGCCGGCAGTACGTCGCCGAGCACGTTGAAGTCGCCGACGTCGTTCCAGCCGAAGTCGCCCGGCACCGTGGCAACCCGGCCCGCGACGGCGGCCCCCTCCATCACCGCGTAGTCGACCGAGATCTTGGTCAGCGTCGGCCACACATCGGCCATCACCGACTCCTGTTCGTCGGTGCCCCACACAGCAGCCACACGTCGCAGCCCGTCGTGTAGCTCGGGCCGCTGGGTCGCCAACTCGTCGAGGAACTCGCGCACCCGCCACACGAACATGCCGGCGTTCCACAGGTACCGCCCGGACGCCACGTACGCCTCGGCGACCTCACGCGACGGCTTCTCCTTGAACTCCTCGACCCGGCGGACCGGGCCCTCGCCGACCAGGCCGCCGCATTGCAGGTAGCCGTACCCGGTCTCAGCTCGGTTCGGCTCGATCCCCACGGTCATCAGGAATCCTTGCTCGGCACCGAGGATCGCGGCCCGCATCACGGCATGGAACCGATCAACATCGACGATCAAGTGGTCAGCGGCGAACGATCCCATGATCGCCTCTGGATCCCGCTCCGCGATGATCGCCGCTGCCAGACCGATCGCCGCACACGAGTCCCGGGGCGACGGCTCGACGATGATGTTCGAGGCTGGCAGCGCGGTCGCCTGACGCGCCACGCTGGCCGCGTGGGCCACGCCGGTCACGACGTACGGCGCTCCTGGTGCGGCGAGCGGCGCCACCCGGTCGACGGTGGCCTGCAGCAGCGTCGCCGGCGTGCCGGTCAGCTCGTGCAGAAACTTCGGATCACCGGAGCGTGATAGCGGCCAGAGCCGGGTGCCGCTGCCGCCGGCCAGGATTACCGCGTAGAACATCCGCTAATAATGCCGACCTGGACGGGGCGCCGTTTCGCCGGGGTGACCCGCGTCGGTCGCCGGCACGTCCGACAAGATCGGCTCACGCGGCCGCGGCTCGGGTCCAAGCCGCGACATGCACCTCGGCGCTGCTCTCCCAGGTGAACTCGTGAGCGCGCTCCGCACCGGCCTGGGCCAGCGCATCTCTGCGAGGCGCGTCGGCCAGAAGAGCACCCAGATCGCGGCCGATCTCCTCCGGGCTCTCCCCGGTGTACGCCACCGCGTCGCCACCGACCTCGGGCAGCGACAGCCGGGGCGTGGTGAGGACCGGCGCGCCGCACGCCATGGCTTCCAGGATCGGCAGGCCAAAACCCTCCCCGTGCGAGGGATAGGCCGCGACCAGCGAGCCACCCAGATATCCAGGAAGGTCGGCGAAGCGTAGGTAGCCCGGCCGCAGTAACCGAAGGTTGGCCGGCACTTCGGCCGCGGCCTGGTCGATGTCGTCGTCGTGGCCGGAGCCGCCGGCCACCACCAGCGCCGGTGGCTTCTCCATGTCCCGAACCGCCGCGACCCAGCCTCGGATCAGGTTCGGCACGTTCTTGCGGGGCTCCTTCACCCCAAGGAACGCCACGTACGGCAGGTCACCGAGCCCGAGGCGCGCCCGGACCCGCGCCTTGTCGTCCTCGCTGGGCGCGTGGAAAGCGGCCGGATCGACACCGTGGTACGCCACGTCGATGCGCGTCGGGTCAGCGTCAAGCAGCCGGATCAGCTCGTCCCGGGTGGCCTTGCTTGGCACGATCACGCGGGCCGCGCGCCGGAGCGACGTCTTGATCGCCGACCGGAAGAACGTCCGCTTCAGCTTGTCGTAATGCTCGGGCTCGGTGAAGAACGTCGCGTCATGGACGGTGACGGTTACCGGGCAGGTGGCACGCAACGGGCAGGTGTAGAACGGCGAATGGATGACCTTCGCGCCGATCTGGGTAGCCAGCAGCGGCAGCCCGGTCTGCTCCCACACCAGCCGCTCCGGGCGGTGGGCGATCGCCGCCGGGGCCGGGATCACCGCCGCGTTGGGAAGAAGACGTGAGTATCGCTCATGGTCTGACCGCTGAGCCACGACGGCGATACTCGCTCCCATCGCGTTCAACGCACCGAGCAGGCCGTCGACGTATCGTCCGACGCCTCCGCGGTCGGCCGGAACGCTTGTCGCGTCGAACAAGACCAAGGGAGGGCGACCGTCGGTCACGACCGCTACGTCCTTCCGAGAGGCGTTTTCCATAACACCGCCAAGCCTACGCCCGTGTTGAGCCCGCGTGACGACCGCAACACCTTCGTTATTTGCCAATCAGCCGGGCTGTCCCCGTGGATGGCACCAGCCGGTCGCGATCAGTTATTTCCCGATCGCGACCTGTTAGCCGGGCCGTCGGTCAACCGGGGTATCGGCCAGCCGAGCCGCCCGGCAGCCACCGACATCGGCTGCCTTACCGGAACCAGCCGGCTTCAAACCGGCTAGCCTGTCGATCGTGACAGCTCGGACACTGAGTGCGATGTTCGCCGCCGCGGTCGCCGGCGACCCGACGCGCCCCCTGTTGACCTACTACGACGACCAGAGCGGCGAGCGCACCGAACTATCGGGGGCCACCCTGACCAACTGGGTGGCGAAGACGGCGAACATGATCGTCGATGACTGCGGCCTTGGTACCGGCAACCGGGCGTCACTTGGTCTTCCGCCGCACTGGCAGTCGGCCGCGGTGCTGCTCGGCTGCTGGACGGCCGGGCTCGAGGTGGTGCTCGCACCCGACCCCGCCGAGGTGGCGTTCGTCCATGTCACGGCCGCCACGAACGATTGGCCCGCGGCCGAGCGGTACGCGCTCAACCTGCACCCGCTCGCCCTCCCCCTGCGCGACGTGCCGGACGGCTACCTGGACTTCAACACCGCGGTAAGGGCGCACGGCGATCATTTCTACCCGGCCGTGCCTCCGCGGCCGGAGGATCCGGCGATGCCCGGCTACGCCAACGGGAAGCTATGCGAGATAGCCGCCGAGCGGGCGGCATCGCATGGGCTGGCCGGCGGGCGGGTGATGATCGACGGGGATATTCATCCCGATCCAGTGGACTGGCTGCTGGCGCCGCTCGCCGCCGGTTCCTCCATCGTCCTGTGTAGAAACCTGGACGACGGCAAGGTCAGCGGTCGAGCGGCATCCGAGCGAGTGACGCAGCGGCTTACTTAACGATGATCTTTGGTTCGGTGGCGTCGCGGACGTCGTCGGTGGACACGCCCGGGGCGGTCTCGACCAGGACCAGCCCGTCGGGGGTGACATCGAGAACGGCCAGATCGGTGATGATCCGGCCGACCACGCCCCGGCCGGTGTACGGCAGGCTGCACTCGTTGACGATCTTGTAGCTGCCGTCCTTGGCGACATGTTCCATCAACACGATCACCCGGCGGGCGCCATGGACCAGATCCATCGCCCCGCCCATCCCCTTGACCATCTTGCCCGGCACCATCCAGTTAGCCAGATCCCCGGCCGCCGAGACCTGCATCGCGCCCAGCACCGCCACATCGATATGCCCACCCCGGATCATCCCGAACGACAACGCCGAATCAAAAAACGCCGCCCCCGGATTAACCGTCACCGTCTCCTTCCCAGCATTGATCAAATCCGGATCCACCCGATCCTCATCCGGATACCGGCCAGTCCCCAAAATCCCGTTCTCCGAATGCAACACCACATGCACACCCGCAGGCAGAAAACTCGGAATCAACGTCGGCAACCCAATACCAAGATTCACATACTGGCCATCCACAAGCTCCGCCGCCGCCCGCGCCGCCATCTGCTCACGCGTCAACCCCATCACGCACCCGCCGTCCGCACCGTACGCCGCTCAATCCGCTTACCGCCCACCCCAACCGGCACCACCCGCTGCACAAAAATCCCCGGCACATGCACCGAATCCGGATCCAACTCCCCCGGCTCCACCAACTCCTCCACCTCAGCGATCGTCACCCGACCCGCCATCGCACACAACGGATTGAAATTCCGCGCCGAAGCATGAAACACCAAATTCCCATGCCGATCCCCCCGCGCCGCCCGCACCAACGCGAAATCAGTAACAATCCCCTCCTCCAACACAAACTCCCGCCCACCAAACACCCGCGTCTCCTTCACCGGCGACGCCACCGCCACCGACCCATCAACCCCATACCGCCACGGCAACCCACCACCAGCCACCTGCGTACCAACCCCCGCCGGCGTATAAAACGCCGGAATACCACACCCCCCAGCCCGCAACCGCTCCGCCAACGTGCCCTGCGGCACCAACTCCACCTCCAACTCCCCCGCCAAATACTGCCGCGCGAACTCCCGGTTCTCCCCCACATACGAACCCACCGTGCGAACAATCCGGCCAGCACCCAACAAGATGCCCAAACCCCAATCATCCACACCACAATTATTCGAAACAGTCACCAAACCGCCCACACCACGCTCAAACACCGCAGCGATCAACACAGACGGAATCCCACACAACCCAAAACCACCCACCGCAAGCGACGCCCCATCCCGGACATCAGCCACAGCCTCAGCCGCGGTAGCCACCGTCTTATCCACAGCGCGCCTTTCATGTCGTCGTTGACTCGCGAATCAACTTACCGCCCGGCCACCGGGCGGCGGCAAGCATGGATCGGCGCTATTACGGCGGCGCCACCCGTGATTCGGTGATTGCCCGCCGCCGGGCCAGGCGGTGTGCGCGCCGGATCTCCGCCTCGCGCAAGCGCCGCTCGTCGACCTCGCTCTCCGGGATCACGGATCGTACCGGCCGGGGCGTGCCGTCCGCGTCCACCGCGACGAAGACCAGGTAGGCGGTGGCCACGTCGATCGGCGCCGATTCGGCCACATCCCAGCGCTCGGCCACGACCTTGCAGCCCACCTCCATCGACGAGCTTCCGGTCCAGTTCACCTGGCAATACGCGTGAACGAGATCGCCCACCCGGACCGGCTCGAGGAACACGACCTCATCGATCGTCGCGGTGACGGCCGGCCCCCCGGTATGCCGGGCCGCCGCGGCGGCGGCGACGTCGTCGATGAACTTCATGATGACGCCACCATGGACAGTTCCGTAAAGATTCACATCAACCGCCGTCATGATGCGACTCAACGTCACGCGCGAGTAGGACGTCGGTCTACCTGCGGTGCTCACCTCGCTCATGACGACACCTTAGATGCCCGGCACCGCTGGAAATCTCTGGCCAGTGCCCGTTTGTGGGAGTCCGGCCGATCGATGATCGGGGTAAATTCCGCGTCGATCAAACCCCCAACCCAGGGAGGCTTCACATGCGCCACCTCGGTTCCATCGTGTTGGCGATCGTCTTCGCCCCACTGATATACCTGCTAGCCGGCGTTGGTCAGGTCAAGTTCGTCACCGGCACCTCGGGGTCCAGCACCGACTGGACCGCCGTCGGCATCGGAATCGCGGCACTCGTCGCGGCCGGCCTGCTCTACACGCTCCTGGTCATGGTGCGTCTCTCACCGCTCGGGCCGGTCGTCGCCGCCGGACTGTTCATCGGCGTGGAACTGTGGGCCGTATTCGATCGGGCCGGCCTGGTCAATCTGATCGGGTCATCCACCCTCGGCGTTTCCGGCGCCCAGGAAGCGCCACTGACTGGACTGGCGCTTGTCCTCGCCATACCGTTGCTGATCACCATCGTGAGCCCGCGTCGGTGGCGAGGCCGGGACAAGGTAGTGCCGGTCTACGGCGGCGCGGCTCCCACCTACGGGACAACGGAAAGCGCGGCGCCCACGTACGCCCCGATCCAGACGTCGGCAGAGACCGCGGCGGACGCCTCGCCGGGCGAGGCCGACGCTGAGCCGGCGGCCGAGACGGCCGAGGCCGGCGAGGCCGGCGAGGCCGGCGACGAGACCGCGGACACGAGCGAGCCCGCCGACGGCGCGGCGGCTGAGCAGAAATAACAGCGCGTACGGTCGTCGGTTGCGGCGGGAGGCGCGGCACGAGCCGCCCGGGCGGTGTTTGCCGGCCATGCGGTCTTCCCCGCCATGCGGCTCAGGGAACCGGGCTCCAGCCGCGCCGCGGCCTTCCGCCCAGCACGACACGTGACGGCCCCCGCGTTCGCGGGGGCCGTCACGTGTTTCCGGTGCCTCCCCAGGCCTGCTCCGGAAGACGCTTCCCCGGCCGGAACCGGGGTCGCATGCTCCGGTTTGGTAGCGCCGGAATGCCGCCGCTACCAAACCGGGCTGATCGCTAGAACGCGCCGACGCCGTTCGGCGTGCCCAGACCGGTCGGGCCATCCCAGCCGGTCCGCGCGTTGCACCACTGCGACGTCGAGCACGACCCGTTGCTGCCCGACGTCACGTCGAACAGCGACGACGAGTGCGCGTACGGGTAGTTGTTGTCGACGCTGGACGCGTTGCCCGCCAGCGCGTACACGCTCGCGATGATCGGCGACGAGACGCTGGTGCCGCCGAACACCAGCCAGCCGACGTAGCCCTGGTACGCAGTGCTGTCGTAGACCGCGACACCGGTGTACGGGTCAGCGACGGCGGACACGTCAGCCACGGCCCGGTTGGAGCAGCCGGTACCGAACGACGAAGCGCCGGACAGGGCGGCGTTCAGGCTTGAGCAACCGCTGCCGGCGCCGGACCAAGCGGTCTCGGTCCAGCCGCGGCTGTTGCCGGCCGCGCTGAGCGAGGTGCCACCCACCGCGGTCACGTAGTGCGACGACGCCGGGAACTCGACGCCGTATCCGTTATCGCCGGAGCTGGCCGTGATGGCGATACCGGGGTGGTTGTAGTAAGGAGCCGACGAGTCAGCCGTGTCCGAGCCGCCGTAGCTGTTGCTGATCGCGTTGGCGCCCATGGCGGCCGCGCGGTTCACCGCGGTGCCGAGGTTGGCGATAGTGGCGGACTTCGCCTCTACCAGCAGGATGTTGCAGTTCGGGCAGATCGCCGAGACCATGTCCAGGTCAAGGGAGATCTCCTCGGCCCAGCCACCGTTCTTGCGGGGGTACCTGGTGCCTCCGTTCTGATCGACCTTGCGGAAGCAGCCGTTCGTCGTGGTGCAGGCCGGAAGCCCGAACTGCGACCGGTAGACAGCCAGGTCCGATTCCGCGGTGGGGTCGTCGTACGCGTCCACGATGGCCACCGTCTGGCCTGATCCGGCCGTGGCCGACGGCAGCTTGTACGCGTCTTGCAGTTGTGCCGGGAACAGGCCGGACGGGGTGCTGGCGTTCGGCTTCAGACCGTTGGCCAGGCGCCCGCCGGTGACCAGCCGGGCATTGCAATGGATCTGGCCCAACTCGTGGGCGCAGCTGAACCGCGTGGTCAGCGGCGAGGCCGCTGTGGCGTCGGCGGTAGAGCTGGACATTGCGATCCCGACCATCGCGGTGGTCACCGCGACGGCGAGAGCGGCGATGCGTCCAGGGCGCATCGATCCTCCTTTTGGGGGTAGGGGGATGAAACTGATGGGCACTGTATCGACGTTGATGGCTGACGACAAGATGTCAAAACGTACGATAGGGATGTGACAGGGTTGGGCCTCGATGCTTCCTCGCCCTGTCACAGGTCATCGAATGCGATCACTCGTGCTCGTACGTATGGAGAACGCGGTGCCGCCGCTCAGCGCGCCGGTATGTGCTTCATAGACGCCGTTGTAGCTGGGGTCCATCGCGACCGGGTTGTACGAACCGAGCGTCGAGCCGTTCACCGTCGCCGCGGAGAAGCTGACCGTGCCGAAGTCCGGGTACGTGCCGGGCGGCGACTCGATGATGACCTCGGCGGAGGACCGGCGGGCCGAACGCAACCGCTTGGTGGTGGTGTAGGTCCAGCCCCGGCTGACGTTGCGCAACGTGAGGATGAACCGGTGGCTGCCCACGTACACCACCGAGGCGTGGATGGTGTCGCCCGCGGAGACCGAGTACGAATTGGTGTTCAGGTACACCGGAGCCGAAGGGTACATCTCGTACCACTGTTCGTTAACGGCGTGACCGCTGGAGCAGTCAGTCGCGACACCGGTCTGCTCTACTGTGGATGAACCGTAGCCGTCGATTCCGACCCACGGCGCGTAAAGGTCGGACGTATGAGTGCCGGTCGCCGACGGCTGTACCCAGGTGGCCGACACCGACGTGAAGCCCAAACCGTCGCGGCATAGCCGCCCCAGGGGAATCCAGAAGGCCAGATCTCAAGGCCGTGGCTGGCGATTACGTACGGCCCGGCAATATGGGTGCATGACCGACTATGTCGACGATCCCGGTCCCGGATCTGGATACCTGGCGCCGCGCGCGCTGCTCGATAGCGACGCCCAGCACGCCAGCCTCAACGGCCAGTGGCGCTTCCGCATGGTCGGCCGGGCATCCTCCGAACTGGACGGCTTCTGGGATCCCGGCTTCGACGATGACGGCTGGGACCGGATCGCCGTACCCTGCCATTGGCAGCTCAACGGGTACGGCACCCCCGCCTACACCAATGTGGCGTACCCGATCCCAGTCGATCCACCGGCGGTGCCGGACGCCAACCCCACCGGCGACTACCGCGTTCGCTTTGATCTGCCGCCCGGCTGGCCGGAGTCCGGCCGTACGCTGCTGCGCTTCGACGGTGTCGACTCCTGCTTCGCGGTGTGGTGCAACGGGGTCAGGCTGGGCGACGCGAAGGGCAGCCGGCTGCCCACCGAGTTCGACATCACCGGGTTGGTCCGGCCCGCCGGCAACGTCGTCGCCGTTCGCGTGCATCAATGGTCGGCCGGCACCTACCTGGAAGACCAGGACATGTGGTGGCTGTCCGGAATCTTCCGCGACGTGACGCTTCGGCACCGGCCGGACGGCGGGCTGGACGACGTGTACGTAAAGGCCGACTTCGATCCGTTGACCGGCACCGGAACGCTTCGAGTGGCCTCCGAGGCCGACGCGGTGGTCAGTGTCCCGGCGCTCGGCCGGTTCGACATGCCGGCGAACACCACGATCGACTGCGGCGCGGTCGAACCTTGGTCGGCGGAAGTGCCCCATCGCTACGACGTAATCGTCGCCACGCCGTCGGAGACCGTGACGGTGCGAACCGGCTTCCGGACTATCTCGATCGAGGATGGCCGGCTGCTGGTCAACGGCAAGCCGATCGTCCTACGCGGGGTCAACCGGCACGAGTTCCATCCCGAACTCGGCCGCGCCCTCGACCTGGACACCATGCGGTCCGACGTGCTCCTGATGAAGCGCCACGGCATAAACGCGATACGAACCAGCCACTACCCGCCACACCCGCGGTTCCTGTCGCTCTGCGATGAGCTCGGTCTGTGGGTGGTCGACGAGTGCGATCTGGAGACGCACGGCTTCAAGCTGGTGGGCTGGCACGGCAACCCGAGCGACGACTCGTCGTGGTTGCCGGCGATCCTGGACCGGACCCGGCGCATGGTCGAGCGCGACAAGAACCACCCGAGCGTGATCATGTGGTCGCTGGGCAACGAAGCCGGTACCGGCGAGAACTTGGCCGCGGCCGCGGCATGGATCGCCGACCGGGACCCGTCCCGGCCCCGGCACTACGAAGGCGACCGGCAAAGCGGCTACGTCGACGTCTACAGCCGGATGTACCCGAGCCACGCCGAGGTTGAACGGATCGGCCGGGGCACCGAGGAGCCTCTGGACGATCCAGAGGCCGACGCACACCGGCGATCGCTGCCATTCGTGATGTGCGAGTACGGGCACGCGATGGGCAACGGCCCCGGCGGTCTGGCCGAGTACCAGCAGCTCATCGAGGCGTACCCGCGCTGTGCGGGTGGCTTCGTGTGGGAATGGATCGACCACGGGCTGGCGGCCCGGACGCCGGATGGAACCGCGTTCTACGGATACGGCGGCGACTTCGGCGAGGAAGTCCACGACGGCAGCTTCGTCTGTGACGGGCTGCTCTTCCCGGACCGCAGCCCCTCCCCGGGACTGCTGGAATTCGCCAAGCTCATCGAGCCGGTGCGGTTCGAGTTCGAGCCGGGCATCATCCGGGTCAGCAACCGTTACGACTTCCGCGACACCGCCCACCTTGAGTTTCGCTGGTCGGTGGCGATCGGCGGCAAGCCGGTCGCGGCCGGACCGCTGCACGTACCGCCGCTGGCACCGGGTGCGGGCGCGTCGGTGCCATGGCCGGCAGAGGCCAGCAATCCCGGATCGCCCCCCGCGCCAGCGGACGGGTCGCCGGCCGGGCCGCCCGCCGAGGCATGGCTGACCGTCTTTGCCCACCTGATCGCCGACGAGCCGTTCGCTCCGGCCGGCCACGAGGTTGCCTGGGGCCAGACCCGGCTGGACCGGCCGGCACCGGAGCGCCCGAGCCCGTCCTGGCTCCCGCCGACCCGATCGGGCGAACTGGCCCTGGGGCCCGGCCGGTTCGATCCAGACTCCGGCCTCCTGGTGCGGCTCGGTGGGCAGCAGGTCAGCGGACCGGTACTCGACCTCTGGCGGGCTCCGACCGACAACGACATCGGTGCGCTGCTCGACCAGCAGTGGCGCGCCTCAGGGCTGCACCGGCCACATCACCGGCAGGTGGCTCTGGCGGTCGGCGCCGACACGATCGTGGCGACCGTCCGGACCGGGGCCGCCGGCACGGATATCGGGTACCTGACCACGTTCACCTGGCGCGCGCGTACCCCGGATCGTCTGGCGCTGACCGTGGCCGCCCAGCCGGTGGGCGGCTGGACCGGTCCGGTGCCACGGCTGGGGGTGCGGTTCGAGATGCCGGACTCGCTCGACGACGTCGAGTGGTTCGGGCTGGGACCGGGCGAGGCCTACCCGGACACCCGCGCGGCGGTTCGGGTGGGCCGGTGGACCTGCACGGTGGACGGGATGCAGACGCCATACGTCCGCCCGCAGGAGAACGGGAACCGGATGGCCGCCCGATGGGTGCGGCTGGCCGGCCCGGCCGGCGACGGGATCGCGGTGCACGGTGACTCCACGTTCGACTTCACGGTACGGCGATGGACGAGCGCCGACCTGGACGCCGCGGACCACCCCTACCAGCTTCGTCGGCGCGGACACATCCTGCTCAATCTGGACGCGGCACAGCACGGCATCGGCTCGGCGTCGTGCGGTCCCAAGACCCTCGATCGGTACGCCTTGGTGGCGCGGCCGTTCCAGCTGTCACTGGAGTTCGAGGTGCCGGCATGAGCGGTACGGCGGCCGGCGCGCGCCGGCCGCCTTTCCACGCCGATCAGGCCGTCATCAGCTCGCGCGCCATGACGATGCGCTGCACCTGGTTGGTGCCCTCGTAGATCTGAGTGATCTTGGCGTCGCGCATCATGCGCTCGACTGGGTAGTCCCTGGTGTACCCGTAGCCGCCGAGCAGTTGAACCGCGTCGGTGGTGATCTCCATGGCCGCGTCCGAGGCGAAGCACTTGGCGGCCGCACCGAAGTAGGTGAGGTCGGCGTCGCCCCGCTCGGACTTGCCCGCCGCCACGTAGGTCATCTGCCGTGCCGCCTCGAGCTTCATGCCCATGTCGGCGATCATGAACTGCAGGCCCTGAAACTCCGCGATGGGCTTGCCGAACTGGGTTCGCTCCTGCGCGTACGCCTTGGCGAAGTCGAGCGCGCCCTGCGCGATCCCGACCGCCTGGGCGGCGATCGTCACCCGGGTGTGGTCGAGAGTCCGCATGGCGGTGGCAAAGCCGGTCCCCTCCGCACCGATCATCCGGGACGCCGGAATCCGCACGTTGTCCAGGTAGACCTCACGAGTCGGCGAGCCCTTGATGCCGAGTTTGCGTTCGGGTGCGCCGAAGCTCACACCGGTGTCGCCCTTCTCGACCACGAACGCCGAGATCCCCCGGGTTCGCGCGGACAGGTCAGTGGAGGCGAACACCGTGTAGAACTCCGACTCACCGGCATTGGTGATCCAGCGCTTGGCGCCGTTGAGCACGTAGTGATCTCCATCACGGACCGCTTTGGTGGTCATGGCACCCGCATCGCTTCCGGCACCCGGCTCGGACAGGCAGTACGAGAACATCGCCTCGCCTCGCGCGACCGGCGGCAGGTAGCGCTCCTTGAGTTCGGCCGAAGCCGCGAGGAGCAGGGGCAGGGTGCCGAGCTTGTTGACGGCCGGGATCAGGGAACTGGCCGCACAGACGCGGGCCACCTCTTCGATCACGATGGCGGTGGCGAGGGCATCGGCGCCGGCTCCGCCGTATTCGACCGGAATGTGCGGTGCGTGGAAGTCGCTGGCTCGCAACGCCTCGTACGATTCGCGCGGGAATTCCGATCGTTCGTCGGCGGCCGCCGCGTTCGGAGCGACCTTGGCCTCGCAGACGTCACGGACCGCGGCGCGGATCGCTTCATGCTCCTCAGTCAGCCGGTAAACATCGAAGTCTGCCACCGCGAACTCCTCGCTCAGTCGATTCGGGTAGGGGTCGGCATGCCTGCACCGAAAGCGAGAATACTCACGAGTAACTTCCCGGCGGGATGCGGGGCGACCCATTACGAACTATCCTCGCCGGGCGAGCCTTGGTCGTGCCCGCGCGAGTGACGAACACCTCCGCACCGGCGCGCCCGTACGCCCGTACCCGGGCCAACCCCACCGGGTCTTGCCAGCACCACCTAGCCCCCCATTCATCACGGCACCACCGAAAAACGCACCGCTCGACCGCGGGCCAGGGCCACGCGGCTCAAAAACGCTTATACCTGCACCCCCGGAGGCACGGCGTGACCATCGCTTTCCCGAGCACATCGCTGCAGAACCAGGCCACGCCGCCGTCAGGAGCCCAGCGCCCCCGGCTGACCTTCATCGGCACCGGGTATCTCGGATCCACGTACGCGATCTGCTTCGCCGAACTCGGATACGACGTGCTCGGCGTCGACGTCGACATCGACAAGATCACGATGCTGAACGCCGGTGAGGTGCCCATCCACGAACCGGGCCTGGATGACCTGCTGCGCAAGAACCTGGCCGCCGGCCGTCTGCGCTTCACCACCGACTATGGCGAGGCCGCCGAGTTCGGTGACGTGCACTTCATTTGCGTGGGTACCCCGCAGCGCGCCGACGGCATGGCTGCCGACTTGAGCTACGTCGAGGGCGCGGTGATCGGTATCGCGAGCAAGCTCGGCCGCAAGGCGCTGATCGTTGGCAAGTCCACCGTCCCGGTCGGCACCGCCGAATGGGTCGAGCAACTGGTAGGGCGGCACGCCGACCCGGATCTCGGCGTCGAAGTGGCGTGGAGCCCGGAGTTCCTTCGGGAAGGATTCGCCGTCGAGGACGTCATGCGACCGGACCGGGTGGTCTTCGGCGTCAAGTCCGAGTGGGCTCGCGACATGCTCTACAGAGCCCACAAGGGCAGCTTTGACCTGGCCGCCACCGAAGACCGTGAAGTGCCCGTGGTGATCACCGACTTCGCCACCGCTGAACTGGTCAAGGTGGCCGCCAACGCGTTCCTGGCCACCAAGATCTCGTTCATCAACGCGATGGCCGAGGTCTGCGACGCGGCCGGAGCCGACGTGACGCAACTCGCGCGCGCGATCGGCTACGACGCCCGGATCGGCAAGAAATTCCTACGAGCCGGCGTCGGTTTCGGCGGCGGCTGCCTGCCCAAGGACATCCGCGCTTTCCAGGCCCGGGCGCAGGAACTCGGCGTCGGCGAGGCGGTCCGGTTCCTGCACGAGGTCGATCTGATCAATCAACGACGCCGCCAGCGGGTGGTCGAGCTGGCCGCCGAGTTGCTGGACCGACCGTACGGTCCGGCCGGGCCGGACCTGTCCGGACTGCGGGTCGCCGTCTTCGGTGCCACGTTCAAGCCCAACTCCGACGACGTCCGCGATTCGCCGGCGCTGTCGGTGGTACGACGGCTCGCCCGTACCGGCGCCGACGTCACCATCTACGATCCGGCCGGCATGACCAACGCCGAACGGGAACTGCCAGACGTCGAGTACGCCAAGAGCCTTACCGACGCCGCCGACGGCGCGCACCTGCTCTGCGTACTGACCGAGTGGGAAGAGTTTCGCAACGCCGATCCGGCCGCGCTCGCGTCAATCATGGCTTCGGCCAAGGTCATCGACGGCCGGAACTGCTTGGACCCGGTGCTGTGGACGAACGTCGGCTGGGACTACCGGGGCATGGGTCGCGCCGCGTCATCAAACGCCATCACCAGTCGTTGACCGCGACACCAATGGTCGATGACAAGCCGCTCAACAGGGGGCTGACCTGCGCTTAAGACGATCGATCAAACTAGTCGGCGCCAGCCACTAGCGCCCAAGCCGGACAGTCGGCATCCTTCGGGTAGGTATCTCTCGAGGGGGGCTCGACCGTGGCCACGTATCCGTGCTCGAAATGCGGCGCGGTGGCCGACACTCGCACCGGGTGCCCAAAGTGTGGTAACACGCTCGACCAGGAAATCGCCGAGCTGAACCGGACGATCCTGTCGATGCAGCAGCGGAACAAGTCGATGGTGGATGAACGCGGCGCGCTGATGGCGCGTTTGCAGGGCGCCATCGCCATCCGGTCGCTGCTGCTGCAGGCCCGCGACGTGGCGCAGGGCTCGGCCTCAAGGCGATCCCGCATCAGCCGGATGGTCAGCGGCCTCAGTAAGCCGATGGAGATGCCGGTCGGTCCACGGCGCCGGTCGAAGGGCCACGAGTCGGAGGCCAAGGCCGGGACTGGGGCAAAGACTGAGACTGAGGCCGGGGCTGAGACTGAGGCCGGGGCTGAGACTGAGGCCGAGGCGGGGGCTGCGGCCGGGGCCGGGGCCAAGGCCAAGGCTGAGGCACCGCCCGCCGACGTGCCGAAGCAGGCGGGCCCGGTCGAGGACGTCGGCCACGAAGCCGGTCCGCGCCGGTCAAGGGCAACGGCCGGGGCCGGGCCCCGCCGGCCGGCCGGAAGTCAGCGATCCGCGGCGCGGCCACCGCGGCAGCCTGGCGCCCGTACCGCACCGCCGTCGGGTTGGCCGCCGGGTCCATCGCCGCAACCGCCCGGGTCACACCCCCATCACCCGCCGGAAACCACCCGGCGCTCGATGCAGAACCTGGTGCTCGCGCTCGGCGCCATCGTCGCGGTCAGCGCGATCGGGCTGATCCCGTACTTCTACTCGGGGCTCGGATCGCAGGCGCGATGGCTGGGCCTGACCGTACTGACCGTGGCCTGCGCCGCCCTCCCGGCCGTCCTGGGGCGGCGCGGCCTGGTCACCACCGCCGAGTGGCTGACCCCGATCCCACTGATGTTCATCCTCCTTGACGGGTGGGCGTTGTGGCACGCGCAGGTACACGGAACCATGCCATGGAACGTCTACGCGGGCCTGGTGTTCGCCGTCGCCGCCGGGATGGCGGCGGGCCTGGCGCGACTCACCCAACTGGCGGTGCCACGGTTCACCTCGATCCTGCTGACCCAGCCGATACCGGCACTGCTGCTCTACCACTTCCTCGAAGACGCCGCCGCCTGGGCCGCCGTTCTCACCGCGACGGCCGCGATCGACCTGCTGATCGCCCACCGGTCGCAGAAGCAGCCCACCCACGGCCGATACCTGAAGTTCGCCATCCGAAGACTTCAAGAACTGGCCAACGTCGCCGCCCTCGGATATGGCGCCATCGCCCTGGTGCATGCCGGGGACACCGCTAGCTCGTTCCGGGCCGGAGCCACCGTGGTCGGCGCGGCCGTCGTCGGACTCGGCTCCGGTCTGCTGTTCCGGGAGCAGCCCCTGCCACACATCGCGACCGGCATCGCCACGTTCGCCTCGATCGGCGGCTTCGCGAAGATGGCGGCGTTCGTGTTCCCGGGCTCCGGCCTGCTGGCCGCCTCCGTCGCGATCACCGCCCACGCGTTCGCCGTCCGGCTGGTTCCGAAGTACGCCCAGCGCGGCGCTCAGATCGCCGCCGCCAGCGCGGCGGCACTGACCGCGGCCGTCATCGTCGATCGGGGCTGGAACGCGCTATCGGCCCCGATCCGGGCGGCGCTGCCGGCCTGGTCGGCCAATCTGAGCCACTATCACGCCGCGGTGGCCGCGCACAGCAGTGAAGCCACGGTGGTACTGGTACCCGCGACCGTGCTACTCGCCGTCGCGTCGTGGGTGATGCTGCCGCGCTCCTGGCGTCCGGACGGGGTGCTCACCGGCTTCGCGCTCGCCGCCATCCTGATTCCCGGCGCCTGGGCCACCTCGTGGACCGCCGCGATCACCTTGTGCCTTCTGGCCAGCCTGCTGCTCGGATACTTCGGCCTGTTCCTCAACCCGTCCGCCCGCGAGACCTGGATCTGCATCGTCAGTGCGTTCGTCGTCGGTGCATACGCTGTCGGCATCGCCATGGCCCGGCCCGGCGGGATGGCGGTCGCGCTGTTCGTGCTCACATTTGGCGGCGCTCTCATCGGTACGCACGGGATGCGCACGCTGTCGCGCGCCACCGGGACAACGGCTCCGGGGCTCGGGGCAACCGAACTGCTCGGGCGCCGCCCGGTCAATTTCTGGATGGCCGAGGCCGGCTGGGGTGCCGCCGCCTTGGCCTTCCCCGGGGCGGTGGCGGCCACCACGGCCGCGATCGGCACGAGCGGGCAGCCGGTGCCGACCGCGGTCCTGGCCGCGACCTTCGTGGCACTCGCTGGTTCGCTGACCGGAGCGGCGATGAGTTCGGTCGCGCGCAAACGCCAGAGTGCGCTGATCTCCGGTGGGGCGGCCGGGGCCGCGGTGATCGTCACGGTCGCCGCCACGCTCACCGGTGGCGTCGCCCGCAATGACGTGCTGGTGGCGTTCGTTCTGTTGATCAGCGCGGCCATGCTGTGCGCGCCGGCATTCGCGGGGCAGTTCGCCGAGTTGCGGGTACGCCGGTACTTCGGCCTCACCGCCGACGACTTCGCCGCGGCCGCGGTCACGGCGGCAGCCATCGCCGCCCTGTCCCGGGTCGGCACGCTCGTGGTCGGCGGCTCCACGCCGGTGGTGATGGCGTCGCTCGTCCTGCTGATCGCTGCCGGCACCCGATCCATGCCGAAAGCATGGCGGCGCGGCCCGACCGCCGGCGGCACCGTGATCGGCAGCGCTGTGGGGCTGGCCATGAGCATCGCCTCGGTGGACGGGGCCATCGCCGTCATCCGCGCCAACCATCCACTCTGGCATGTCGGTCTGGCCGACTGGCCTGACCACGTGGCGATGCTGGCCAGCGGAGCGGCCCGGAGCCCGACGACGCCGCTGGCCCTGCTGCTGCTCGCGGCGGCGGCCGCCACGGTGCTGTCGCCTCGTAACATCCGGATCGCCGTCGTGATCACGGGCGGCTTCATCGCGCTCGGCGCGCCCGCCAGCCTTCACACGCCGTGGTGGGGACCAGGCCTGTTCAGCGGGCTCGGAGCGACCGGCGCCGGACTGCTCGCCGCGCGAACACGCGAACGCGCATCCAGCCTGGTCGCCGCCGGCGTCGCCACCATGCTGTTCGCCGACACGATCGCCACCAGCCTGGTCAACTCCGCCAATACCGCCGCCGTCCTGGTCGCCTCGACGGCCGTCAACGCGGCGGTGTGCGTGACCGCCTCCCGGACGCTACGCCTGGCCTCATTCCCGGCCGACGGCTCAGCGCGGCTCACCGCGCGGCGCGACCCGGCCAACGCGCACCTGCTGCTGATCGGCGGCGGCGCGCTGTCCGGCGCGATCCTCACCCTGGGCTCCGGCGGCGCCACCCTGGCCGCGGCCGCGCACGGCACCGAACCGCTGATGTTGACCTGTGCCCTCGCCGGACTGTTCACCGCACTGCTGCTGATCGGGTCCGGCCGGGTCGAGCTTGAGCCGTTCCTGCTGCACGCCACGGCGGCATTGAGCGTGGGCGGCCTGACCGTCGCCCTGGCCGCGATCCGGCTGCCGAAATACGTCGGCGTATACGCCGCGTTCGCCGCACTGCTGGCGGTCCTGGCCGAACTGATCCGTGCATCCCGCTACCGCCGGCCGGCGGTAGAGCGCTGGCTAACCCGGCGCTCGGTGGTACTCGCCGCGGCCGGGCCGGCGACCTTCGTCGCCATCGCGAGCGTCGCGCCCACACTGTTCGCGGCGCTTGCCGGCCCGTACCACTGGGTGACCTCGGCCTGGACGAGCCCGCCGGCCGACTCCCGCGGCGAACTCGGCGGGCTGGGCGGCCTGACCCACAAACCCATGGATGTGGTGACGGCGATCGTGATGACGACCACGCTCACCCTCGGGGCGATCGGGTTCGGTGGCTCCCGGACGGCGATCACCGCCCGGGCCGCGGCGGTCATCACTCCCGGCGTCGCCGGCACGCTGCTGATGTGGCCGTTCGTGCTGGGCTGGCCGTGGCCCGGCGGCCCGGTCTTCGCCCTGGTCGTGAGCAGCCTCAGCGGCCTCGCCATCGCCCTTACCCCGCAGCCGGCCGCCGGAAGCGAATCGGCCGTCGCCGCCGCCCGGAAGCTGGTGCTGTTCATCTGCGTGATCAGCGGCCTGGCCGGGCTGACCGGCGCCCTGGCCACCCGGTCGACGACCGCCCTGGGGCTGGGAATCGCGACCGCGACCGGGCTCGTCGCCGCGCTTGGCGGCCGGCTTCGTTCCAGCCGGGTCACCGGCTGGCTGGTGACCGCGATATCGGCCGAGTTGCTCGCACTTGTCCTCAGCATCATGGGCGGGATCAGCGTGCCGGCCTCGTCGTACGCCGTGGGCGCCGTCGCCGCCACGCTGCTGCTGCTCGGCGCGCTGCTGCCCCGGCTGCGCGCGGCCACCACCTCGGAGGCGGTAACGGTCGAGGCGAGCGCGTACGCCGGCGGTGTCCTGGGCCTGATGCTGACCATCCGGGAACCGCGTCACCTGGCCATCTTCCTGGCCTCGTGGGGCACCGCGCTGGGCATTGCCGCGACCCGTGCGCAGCGGCCCCACCTGTACCGGAGCATCCTGCTGTGGACCGCGGCGGCGCACGAGCTGGGCGCCTGGTGCCTGTTCATCGCGGTGACGACGAGCAAAGTGCCGCCGGAGACCTACACCCTCGGTGTGGCCACGGTAGCGATGATCACCGGGTGGATCGAGCTGCGCTGGAACCCGGACCTGTCCAGCTGGGCCACGTACGGCGTCGCGCTCACCGCCGCCCTCGGGCCCAGCCTGGCGATCACCATCGCCGCCGATCATGCCTCCATGCGCGACTTGCTGCTGCTGGCCGGTGCCGCGGCGGTCACCGTTGCCGGGTCGCTACGCCGTCAGCAGGCGCCGACCATCATCGGCGGTGTCGCGGTGCTCGGCACGCTCGGCAACAACATCGCCCGCTACTCCCCGACCGGCTCGCTGGTGGTGTTGATGGCGATCGTCGCTGCCGTGCTGATCAGCATTGGCGCCAACTATGAGAAGCGGCGACGAAACATCCAGAAGGTACGCGGCGTGTTCAACCGGATGCAGTGATACCGGTCGAATTCGCTCCACCGGCCCTTCGGACACCGTCTTCGTGCCTGTTCGCAGCGCCTCCGGCGATGCTCGCCGCTTCGGCCACGCCCCGCTTGGCCGCCCAATGATCGGGTGCGCGGCTACGTGCAAGATCTCGTGCAGCTGACGTCGCCATAGCGCGTCCAGTGCTCAAGATCGTGCACTTGATCATGGAGCGGTACACCGGCGGTCAGCGCCAGCCGACGTCGATCCGCTTACCCCACTCATCGAAGAAGTGCGCCTGGTCCAGCGAGACCGCGACGGCCATCGCCTGCCCGGGCGTACCGTTCGGGTACGGGGCAAGCCGGATGGCGAACTCGGCCGGCCGGCGGTGGCGGTGTGACGGATCGCCGAACACCGACTGCGGCCCGCTCGGATTCGACGCGGTACGGGTGGACCGGCTGCCCAGCGCACTGCGGCCCGGGCCGTGTGACCCGCTCCGGCCGGCGATACCCCGGATTGCGCGGCTGACGCGGCGCACCGCCGACGGCCGGATCTCATCGTCGACGGCCGACTGGCCCAGGTCGTCAAGCTGGATCGCGGTCGCTCCGATGTCCAGGAACGCGAGCGACTCATGGCCGTGGTGCTCGATGTACCGGATCGAACCGCGCAGTACCTGATCAGTGGAGTCCAGCGGCACCGGCGTCAGCGCTTCGGCGCGCAGTCCGAGGACGATGCGCTCGCCGTGATAGTGGGAGATCGCCCGGGCCCGGATGTCGTGCCACGGGATGAACAGTGCCTGGCCGCCGATGTGCAGCGCGACGTGCCGGTCCAGGCTGACGCGTACCGAGGCTTCGATGAGGTTCATCCGTGGACTGCCCAGGAACGCGGCCACGTACAGGGTGGCCGGCCGTCCGTACACCTCAGCCGGGGTGCCGACGTCCTGCAGCACACCCCGGCGCAGGATGGCCACTCGATCAGCCATGGTCAGCGCTTCGGTCTGGTCGTGTGTGACGTACATCGTCGTGACGCCCAGTTCGCGCACGAGTGACGAGATCTCGTTGCGCAACTCGGCGCGCAGCCCGCTGTCCAGGTTGGACAGGGGCTCGTCCATCAGGAACAGACTGCGGCCGGCGTACGATCGCCCGGCCCATGGCGACCCGCTGGCGCTGCCCGCCGGACAGTTGCGCCGGGCGCCGGTTGCGGACTTCCGCGATGCCCAGCGCGCTCGAGACCTCGTTGACCCGCTCCTGGACCTCCTCGGCCGTCTGCCCGGCCATGCGCAGAGGGAAGGCTACGTTCTCGGCGACCGTCATGTGCGGATAAAGCGCGAAGTCCTGGAACACCATGGCCACTTGACGATCGCGCGGTGACAGGTAGTCGGCGGAGCGCCGTTGATCAGCACCTCTCCCGCCGTCAACGGTTCCAAGCCGGCCACCAGCCGCAAGATCGTCGACTTCCCGCAGCCACTCGGTCCTAACAGGACCATGAACTCGCCGTCACGGACTTCCAGGTTCATGTCATCAACCGCGACCGCGCCTTCGGCGAAGGTCTTGTTGACGCCCTTGAGTTCGACTGTCGCCACCGGGGGCCCCCAGAAATGTGCGTCACGCGGGCAGAACGACGCCCATCTTCTTCATGACGATCATCACATTGCCATCGGGTGAACATACGGTTTCTATCGAGCCACATGAGCCCGTCGCCCGGTTAAGCGGACGATGTGCTGTTCACATCGCCGCGCGCAGCGCCCGGTCCTTCTCCTCAACCAAATCCACCAGGCGCGCCTGGAAGTCCTCGACGCGGTGCTGAAGCTCCTGGTCAGCGGCGGCCAGAATGCGAACTGCCAGCAGGCCGGCATTGCGCGCGCCACCGATGGAAACGGTGGCCACCGGAATGCCCGCCGGCATCTGGACGATGGACAGCAGCGAGTCCATGCCGTCGAGATACCTGAGCGGAACTGGCACGCCGATGACCGGCAAAACAGTTGCCGAGGCAACCATTCCCGGCAGATGGGCGGCTCCACCCGCACCAGCGATGATGACCCGCAACCCCCGGCCGGCCGCCGACCGGGCATAGGCGATCATCTTGTCCGGGGTCCGGTGCGCCGAGACCACGCCCACCTCGTACGCCACCTGGAACTCGTCGAGCGCCTCGGCGGCCGCGCGCATCGTCGGCCAATCCGAGTCGCTGCCCATGATGATGCCGACCGCCGGGGCCGAGCCGTCCGCGCTCATGAGGTGTGCCCTTCGCTCTCGCTACCACTCCGGCGAACGCCGCCGGCCGGCGGTACGATGACCACGCCCGCGCCGACGTCCTCGATGTCCTCGCCGTTGATCAGCCACTCGGCCGCGCGGCGGGCCCGTGCCCGCACCTGAGCCAGATCGCTGCCCAGCGCGGTGACGTGGCCAATCTTCCGGCCCGGGCGCACCTGCTTGCCGTACAGATGGATCTTCACCCCCGGCTCCGCCGCCATCAGGTGATGGACCCGTTCGTCGATGGACATCCCCCCGTCGGGACCGCCGAGCACGTTCGTCATCACCACCCACGGCGCGGTCAGCCCGGTGTCGCCGAGCGGGTAGTCGAGCACCGCTCGCAGGTGCTGCTCGAACTGCGAGGTCCGCGCGCCCTCGATGCTCCAGTGACCGGAGTTGTGCGGACGCATGGCCAATTCGTTGACGACCAGGCCCTCATCGGTCTCGAAAAGCTCCACCGCCAGCACGCCGACCACGCCGAGTTCAGTGGCGATCCGGATGGCCAGGTCCTGCGCCTCAACCGCCCGGTCGGCCGCGAGGCCGGGTGCCGGCGCGATCACCTCGACACAGATGCCGTCGGCCTGGACGGTCTCCACCACCGGATACGCCGCCACCTGGCCGAACGGCGACCGGGCCACCACCGCGGCGACTTCCCGGCGCAGGTTGACCCGTTCCTCGGCGATCAGGTTGACGCCGCTGGCCACGACCGGTTCGGCATCCGAGGGCGATCGCGATCATCCAGACGCCCTTGCCGTCGTACCCACCGGTGGTGGCCTTGAGCACCACCGGCCACGACCCGTTCGCGAACGCCTCGATGTCGGCGACCGTCCGCACGTGCGCCCACCTCGGCACCGGCGCGCCCAGGCCGGTCAGCCGCTCGCGCATCGCGCCCTTGTCCTGGGCGTAGTGCAGCGCCGCCGATGAAGGCGCCACGTTCACCCCATCGGCCTCCAGCGCCTGAATGTGGCCGCTCGGGACGTGCTCGTGGTCGAACGTGACCACCTCGCAGCCCTTGGCGAACCGCCGCAGCGCATCCAGGTCGGTATGCGACCCGATCTGGACGTCGGGGGCGATAAGAGCGGCGCCGTCGTCCGGACTGGCGGCGAGTACCCGCAACGACTGGCCGAGCCCGATGGCGGCTTGATGGGTCATGCGAGCCAGTTGGCCGCCGCCCACCATGCCGACGATGGGGAGGCCAGTACGGGTGTCCATGGTGCTGACAGCCTACCTGCTACTGCGATCTTGCAAGCTGGCTGGCCAGCGCGGCCGGATCGGTCACCGGAAGCTGGCAGACGAAACCCCGGCAGACGTACGCGGTGGGCCGGCCATCGACCAGCGGCCGGTCTGCCAGCAGCGGCTGGTCCGGGCGCGTCCGGCGTACCGGACACCACCACCGCGCCGGGCGGTGCCAGCCGCCAGGCGGCCGCCCGCAGGTCCCGAGCCGGCACCGGCGACGAGCGATCTCCACCGGCCCGTCCAGCGTCGAGGTGGCGACGGCCGCCGCCAATCCGGCGCGCCGCGGAAAGCGTTCCAGCAGCGGCACGCCGGCGGCGAGCGCGGCATCGGCGGCCTGGCGATAGCGTGGCTCGACCGGTGAGCGCGGTGTACGTGACGAGCGCCTCGGTCACCGCAGACGCGCCGGACGGCGTGGCACCGTCGGTCGGGTCGGCGGGGCGGGTGACCAGCGCCTCGGCGTCGCTCGCCGTGTCGTAGAAGCCGCCCCGGCCGTCCGGGAACCGGGCGAGCGCGACATCCAGCAGGCTGCCCGCCCGGCTCCAGCCACGCGGCATCGCCGGTCACCTGATAAAGCACCGCGTACGCCTCGGCCATGGCGCCGTAGTCGGCCAGCACTCCGGCCGGCTCCCCGACGACGCCGCCCCGCGACGCCCGCCGCAGCCGGCCATCGACCAGGTGGGTTCCATCGATCAGCTGCGCCGCGGCGATCGCGGCCGGCAGCGCGACCCGGGTCGCTGGACCCCATGGCGAGCGCGATCTCATGGAACTCCGCCAGCGCCGTGATCGCCAGGCCGTTCCACTCTGCGATCACCTTGTCGTCGCGTCCCGGCTGCGGTCGCACCGCTCGCTGCGATCGCCAGTACCGTCCGGACCGTTGCCACCGTTGTCTGACCTCGCCATCGGCGGCGTCGATATCCCGGGCCAGCCGCAGCACCGAGGTGCCGCGCTCGAAGGTGCCCGCCGCGGTCACACCGAACAGATCCGCCGCCCAAGGCCCGTCGTCCCGGTCCAAGCGCCTTGTCGAGCTGGTCCGGCGTCCAGGCGTAGGTCGAGACCCTCGACGCCGTCGGTGTCCGCGTCCAGCGAGCTGGCGAAGCCGCCCTGCTCGGTGCGCAGATCGGTGAGCATGAATCCGGCCGTCTCGTACGCGATCCGGCGCGCCAGCTCGGTCGCCGGTCAGGCGCCACAGGTGGGCGTACACCCGGAGCAGGAGCGCGTTGTCGTAGAGCATCTTCTCGAAGTGAGGCACGGTCCACGTCTGATCCACCGAATACCGCGCGAACCCGCCGGCGATCTGGTCGTAGATCCCGCCGCGGGCCATCTGCTCGGCCGTCGCGCGCACCATCTCCAGGTCGCGGCCGCTGCCGGTGCGCTGATAGTGCCGGAGCAGGAACAGCATCACCAGGTGGGGCGGGAATTTCGGGGCGCCGCCGAAGCCACCGTACTGCTCGTCGAACTGGTCGTACAGCCGGTCGGCGGCGACATCGAGCACCTGCGCGGTCAGGGTGCCGGCCCCTTCGGCATTCGGAGCGCTTATCGCCTCGACAACGGCCGCGCTCTGCCGGACCACCGCATCACGCTGATCCCGCCAGGCATCACCGATCGCGTCGAGCAGCCGGCCGAACGCCTGCGCAGGGTAGTACGTCCCGCAGTAGAACGGCTC
>CAVSGF010000001.1:0-572123 GCA_963727415.1 uncultured Actinomycetota bacterium | reverse complement strand
CTCGGAACGCTCCGGCCATGCCTTGGAGTCCAGTTCCACCCAGTCGTCCCAGCGCTCGGTGGGCGGGAACGCGGCCAGGTGGATCCGGCTCGGTCCTGGGTAGAAGGTCTCGCCCCGCGCCTGGGTATCGGCGCGGGCGGCACTGATCCGTGCCGCGATCTCGTCGAGACTGCTCGTCATGAGATGCGTACCCTCTCGTTACGCCAGGGGAACCGATTGCCCGGCTTGGACGTACGTGTGCTCGTGCAGTGCGAGCCCGATAAGAGCGGGGGCCGCCACCCACGCACCCCACCATGGGGCGGCGAGCGCGACCGCGACCAGCACGAGCCCGGTCCAGAACGGGACGCGGTACCTGCCCGCGTACATCTCGTGAGCCGCCAGGCGGGCGTGGGCCGTCGGATGCGCAAGCGACATCTCGCCTGCCACGAACAGCAGGTGGATCAGGGCCGAGATGCCGAGCACCCAGCCGAACGCGGTAACCACGTTTCCGTCGGCGCGCCAGGCGGCGATCGGCAGCATCGCTGCCGCACCAGCTAGTCCGGCCTGTAGCGCCAGGTGCGGCGCGAGCAGTGGGTTCTGCCAGAGGTCTCGTGCCTTGGCCTGGGCGAACAGGTAGGCCGTGTAGACCGCGGTGCCCAGTCCGAGCGGCACTCCGGCCACCGCCGCCACGGTACGCAGCGGTGCCGAACCGACGATTCCGGCGAGCAGGTGAATCCCGAGCACCGCGGCGAAGCCCGTCAGAATGATGCCGCCACGCACCAGCCAGGACCGCCACTGCGGCCGGGTCAGGATGTACCAGAAGCGCTCCGGATGCTCCAGGTCCCACACCAGCAGGCCGGCGGTGATGGCGAGGAACACCGCCGCAACGACCGGCGCGGCCCACACCCAGAGTTCGTCATGGGTGCCGAGGCGACCGATCAGCACGAGCAGCAGCGATACCAGATAGGCGCCGGCCGCGATTCCCTTGGTCCAGGTGTAGAGGCTGACTCGCCAGTCCCAAGGCGCCCGATGCGCCACGTCGTAGGAGATGACCGCGGCGGCGCTGCTGTTGCCGGGCGCGCTCGGCCCGGCCACCACCTGGTGCCCGGTGGGCTGCTCCGCCCACGCATAGATGCCTCCGGGCGGCCGGTTGGCCGCGAGCGGATCCAAGGTGAGTTCGGTGGCCCCCTTGTAGAACAACTTCGGGCGGGTGCCCTTCTCGGGCCGGCGTACCGTCACCGGCTCGCGGCCGACGACCCGCGCCACTTCCGAATCGGGGTCGTTCAGATCGCCGACCATGATGGCCTGAGTCGGGCAGACCACCACGCACGCTGGTTCCAGCCCGACTTCCAGACGGTGCGCGCAGAAGTTGCATTTCTCCGCGCAGTGATCCTCGGGGTTGATGAAGATGGCGTCGTACGGGCACGCGGCCATGCACGCCTTGCAGCCGATGCACGCGTTCTTGTCGAAGTCGACGATGCCGTCCGGTCGCGTATACATAGCGCTGGTCGGGCACGCCGCCACACAGGGGGCGTCCGCGCACTGATTGCACCGGGTGACCTGGAACGCCCGCCTGGCCTGGGGAAACTTGCCGACGTCCACGCTCTTTACGAAGGTCCGGGTAACCGAGAGCGGTACCTCGTTCTCCGACTTGCACGCTGTCGTACACGCGTGGCAGCCGACACACTTGGTCTGATCGATGACCTTCGCCCATGACGCGCTCGGCACGCCCACCCCGATAGTGCGGGCGATGACCGGTCCCTGTGCCATCCAGCGCTCCCTGCTACGACGCGATGCGTTGGTCGGTTGATGTCGGCGTGGGGGTGTCGGCTGGCGTGAGGACTCGTGCCCGCTCCTGCACGCTAGCGCAAACGATCTGGCAGATTTGCTCGATGCTCGACTCGACGACCCGGTATCGCACGGTGTTGCCGATGCGGCGCCGGCCGAGAATGCCACCGAGTTCGAGCCGGCGCAGGTGCTGCGAGGCGTTCGCCACCGAGACGCCAGCGGCCGCGGCCAACTCACCGACCGTGCAATCGGCACTGTCCAGCACCAGGTTCAGCAACTGGAGCCGGGTTGGATCACCCAGCAGGGCGAAGCGCGCCGCTGTCTCGTGCAGCACCGGACGGGGAACGAGTGCCATGGACAAACGCTAAACTTCGGTATTCAATTAGTCAATTGACAACCGCAATCCATACGGAGGCTACCCGCATGGATCTTGAAGTGTTCGTGACCCCGGGACTGGGGGACAACAGCTACCTGCTGCGCTCAGGCGACGAAGCGGTGCTCGTCGACCCGCAACGCGACGCGTGGCGATTCCTCCAAGCGGCGGAGTCGCTCGAAGTGCGCATCCGGGCGGTTCTGGAGACACATGTCCACAACGACTACGTCTCCGGTGCACATGAGGTGCGCGCCGCGACCGGCGCCGAGCTCGTCCTGCCCGCGCGCGGTGGATACGAATTCGCGCACGAGCGCGCGGACGAAGGGTACGAGCTGGAGATCGGCGATCTGCGCCTGACCGCAATGGCCACCCCGGGTCACACCCCCGAGCATCTGTCGTGGCTGGTTGCCGAGGTTGCGGCGGATGCCCCTCAGGGGGTGTTCAGCGGCGGCAGCCTGCTGGTCGGAAGTGCCGGCCGCACCGATCTCCTGGGGCCGGGCCACACCGATGAGCTGACCCGCTCGCAGTACGAGACGATTACCCGCCTGGCCGCGCTTCCAGAGGGCGCGGCCGTGCTGCCGACCCACGGTGCCGGGAGCTTCTGCGTCGCGTCGGTGCCCACCACCACGCGCACATCGACGGTCCGCGACGAGCGGCGGCGCAACCCGCTGGTACGGGTAAAGGGACTCGCCGATTTCACCGCCGAACTGTCCGGCGAACTGATGGCGTACCCCCGCTACTACGCACATATGGCGCCGGCCAACCGCGCTGGCGCACCGGTTCTCGGCAAGCTACCCGAGCCCCGCCCACTGAGCCCGGGCGAACTGGCCGACGCGCAGCGGCGGGGGGTGTGGGTGATCGACGGCCGCGAGCGCGACGCTTTTGCCGCCGGGCACCTCCCCGGCTCACTGAACATCGAGCTCAACTCGGGTTTCGGCAGCTATGTCGGCTGGCTGCTGCCGTACGACGCGCCAATCGCTTTGATCCTGCCCGACGGCACGGAGTCCGATCTGGCCGAGGCCACAACGCAGCTGATACGGATCGGCTGGACCCGGATCGAGGGCTACCTTTCCGACGGCTTCACCCGGTGGCGGGATTCCGGCCGCGATACCTCCACGTACCGCACGGCCAGCGTCGAGGACCTGTACGCGGCGCAGCGTCACGGCGAACATCCGTTCGTGCTCGACGTCCGCCAGGAACTCGAATGGGGTTGGGGCACCATTCCGGACAGCACCACGATGTTCGTCGCGGACCTGCCTGATCGGGTCGATACCCTGCCGCGGCACGAGCCCATCTGGGTGATCTGCTCCAACGGCCACCGAGCGGCGATCGCCGCGAGCGTGATCGCTCGGTCCGGGCGGGAGCCGCGACTAGTCGGTACCGGCGGCGTCGGCGAGTGGCGCGTGCTGTCTCGGGGAGCCTGACTGGCGCTCCCGGGTTCTCAGCGCGCGACCGGGTCAGGTGACCGAATCGATCCAGTCGAACACACGAGCGTTGATCGGCAGCGCTTCCATGATGTCCAGAATGGGCACCACCTGCAGGTCAACCATGTCGGCGAAGGCTGCGGACGCCTCAAGCGCGACAGCCGCGCTTTCGGCTTCGGCGATGAACATGCCTCCGGCGCCGTCTGCCGTGACCCAGTGCCCCAGGAAGGAAAAACCGGCCGGAGGTTGCCAGGCCTGGAAACGCTTCAGCCCGTTTCGCTGGTCAACACCTGAACGGAACCGGTACGTGCCACCCAGAAGCATCGAACTACTCCCTTCCTGCTGGATTACTTCTCCTGCTGGATCCTTCGCGAGCGCCGGCAAACACGATGGCGCCGCGGGCATGCTTGCCAGCGGTCTGTGGTGACCGCTGGGGGCAGGCCTCGGCAAGCGCAGGCCAGCCGCGTTGATGGCTGGAGTCAGACCTGATCCGATGCCTTTTCGAGAATTACCATCGTGTCCGGATGGACACCGTCGAACTTCATGGCATCGGCTCCGGATTGCGACTGGAGGAGCTCCTGAAACGCCGCCATGTCGGGTATTTCCAGTAGCAACCCGACACGCTTGGGGTTCGACGGATCGGTGAAGAGCTGACCGGTGACACCCAGAGGCCCGAAGAGTTCCTGCCGCTTGGGCGAGCGAAGCCAATGATCGACGTCGTCGACTTCGTGGAAAGCGATGTACGTGGCCATGATGTGACCCCCAAGACCGGGCCATGGACGAACTGCCGATGACCGCCTCTACCAAGCAGTCAAGCACAGAATCAGAGGATGCGAGACCAAGCTCGACAACCAGGTGGCCGGCCGGGCCATGGTCCGGTCAGACCCGGTCCAGCGCTACGTGAGGTTCGGCCGGCAACTCGACATCGATCTGATCGCCAGATCGAACGGTGCCGGTGCGGACTACCACGCCCATGACACCGGCCTTGCGGACCACCGAGCCGTCGGGCCCACGTCGCGCTACCTCCTTCAGCAAGCCACTGCGGAAGTCCTCGATCTGCAGGCACGGGTTACGCAGTCCAGTCACTCTCACCACCGCGACCGGGCCGATCCGCAAGATCGCGCCGGCCGGCAACGCCAGCAGATCGATGCCGCTGGTGGTGATGTTTTCGCCGAGGTCACCCGCCGTCACCTCGAACCCGCGTGCGCGCAGTTCGTCGAGCAGCTCGGATTGGATGAGGTGGACCTGGTGCAGATTCCGCTGGGTCAACTCGGCGGCAACGCGCGATCGATGCTGGACGGTCACCCCGGCGTGCACGTCCCCCGACGCCGAGCCGCCGCAAGGTTTGATCTCCGGAACCGGAAGCGTCGCGAACCGGTGATCGCGATCCCGGCATACCCGCCATGACCAGTGCTCACCCGGACAGTGCCCCATCGGCCGGATAGACAATTTGTAGGGTTCGCGGGCAAGTCAAGGGTATCCGGGACGGCGCGGAGAAGATCGTGGGAGTTAGATTCAGCGCAACACCTCCTCCGCGCCTATCTGGCAGCGGCATGTGTGTTTCCCCTTTCTTCACAAGGAGCTCTCTTGACGAAACACAAGAAGCGAGCTGGCCTCGCGCTGGCCGTGGTGGCATCCGCCGCCGCGGCTGCGATCGGGGCGGTACCCACCGGGGCGTTCGCCTCGCACGGGGGTATCGGCGACCAGCTCCTGACCTCGTACGACGGATCGACCGTCTACCAGACCGCCGCCGGCGGCTCCAACTTCGCCGCTCTAGGCGGTCGTACCGACGGCTTCTCCTGGTCGCCGGACGGTAGCCGGATCGCGTACGTCGGCACCGACAACTACGATCCCTACGACTCGCACCCGGCGCAGGCAATCATGAGCGTCCGGTACGACGGCGGCGCAACGCCCACGTCAATTCCTCTGGTCTGGGGCGTCGCAACCGGGGAGCGCAGCCACCCGGTCTGGTCGTCTGGTGGTTCCGGGCTGTACTTCGCCGAGCGCGCAAGCAGTTCGGTCCCGTGGAGCATCGGAGAGGCGCCGTCAACGGCGGGCTGGGGCTGGGGCAGCCTGACCACTGACGCGACTCATGACTACACGTGGCCGGACTCCGGTCCGTCCGGCGTCCTGGTGGCACAGCGCCAGGCCGATGACGGAGCGGGCAACGCAAGCGGTACGCCCGACGTGGTGAGCATCAATGTGGACACCGGCGTAGCGACGCAGATCATCGACGACGCGCGCCAGCCCTCCGTCTCTCCGGACGGTCTGCACCTTGCTTTTGTCCGCTCCGATGGCACGAACGACCAGATCTATGTGAGCGACATGAGCGGCGGCAACGTCACCGCGATCACGGCCGTCGCCGCTGACTTCAGCGAACCGACCTGGTCTCCGGATGGCAGCACCATCGCGTTCGTTCGAAACGACACCGGCGACGACTATGTTGCGGCGGCCGACGGTTCGGACGCGGCCGCGCCGCAGACGACGACGCTCAACGGTTTCCCGGCATGGCAGACCAACAACGTTGACCACGTGGTCACGCTCGCCGGCGCGGACCGGTACGGTACGGCGATCGCCATCTCGCAGTCGCACTGGGCGACCGCCGGTGACTCGACGGACCCTCGTCCGCATGCACAGTCCGTGGTGCTGACCCGTTCGGACACGTACGCCGACGCGGTCAGCGGGAGCGCTCTGGCCGCGGCCAAGAACGGTCCGCTCCTGATGACCCCGCCGACCAGCTTCCGGGCCAACATCAAGGCGGAGATGCAGCGCGTCCTCGGTGACAGCACCACCGCGACCGTCTACATCCTCGGTGACACCGTCGCCATCTCGGCTTCAACCGAGACGGCGATCCGCAACATGGGGTACCAGGTCCACCGGCTGGCCGGCCCAACCCGGTACGACACGTCGCTCAAAATCGCCGCCGCCATCTCGAGCCAGCCCCAATTCGTCATGGTGGCCACCGGCATGAACTTCCCGGACGCCCTGGGCGCCGGGGCGGCCGCCGGTTCGTACGATGCCCTGAGCCCGGACATCAAGGCGGTGGTGGTGCTTACCAACAACACCACGATGCCCACGTCGACCGAGTCCTACCTGGACGACTGGATCAACACGGTGAACAGCACCAACCAGGACATCGCCGCCTACTTCGCCGTCGGCGACCAGGCAGCGACCGCGCTCAATAACGACGGATACGGCGGCTATACGGTGCTGGCGGGTGAAAACCGGTACGCGACCGCGAAGGAGGTTGCGGTGGAATTCTTCGGTGGTGTCAACACCTCCGCGGTCACCACCGGCCTGAACTGGCCGGACGCTCTGGCCGGTGGGGCGCTTTGTGGCACGATCAACGCGCCGCTTCTGCTCACCAACGGCTCGACCACCCTCAACGCCGACACCCAGTCGGTGCTGAGCGCGCAGTCCGGTTCGATCAACACCGACCTGATCTTCGGTGACACGCTGCCCGTGTCGATCAACGCCCAGATCGGTACCGCAATCAGCGGTCCGGCGGGCTTCGACACCGCGATGGTCGGCCCGGCGAACCTGACCACGACCAGTAAGGTCGCGCCGACGCTGGCGCAGCCGAAGTCGGCGACGGCGATGTCCCCACATGGGACGCTCAGCCACCGCTGATCCCACACAGGGGGCCCGGCCGCGCGAGCGTGGCCGGGCCTTCTGCCATTGGAAAGTGACCACGTTCCGGCGACGGGACCGTCCACGATCCGGTCGGCCTCGTCAAGATCCCTGAAACGAGGAGCCCTCTTTGTCCAGAGCCCTTCTACGAGCCGGGCTGGCAGCGACGATGGCGGCATCGTCGCTGGCCATCGCCGCGGCGGCCGCCTCGCCGAGCGCGTTCGGCAGCACCGAATATCCCGGTGGCCAGCTCACATCACTTTCATACGACGGCGTGCACTTCCCGGACGGTAGCGTCATCCCGGCCTACAGCAACGCACCTGGGTTGTCCTGGTCGCCAGATGGCAGCCAGTTCGCCTACGTCGGGAGCGGGTCCGGCATCTACTCGATTCGCTACGACGATCCCGATGGCGAAAGCACCAGCGCCGGTGGCAGCGCGATAACCCTGGTCGAACCCGGCGACGGAGACGTGCGAAGCAATCCGACCTGGTCGGCGGACGGCACGTTGATTTACTTCCAGTCGAAGATCGATGCCAATCTTTCGACGATCAGCGTCAGCCTGACCGCCGGCGGGTGGGGCCAAGTGCCGGTCACCCCGGACGATGGCTACGACTACTTCACCCCCGACGCCGGCCCGAACGGGCTGGTGGCGATGCGGCAACTCGACGACGGGCTGGGCGATCCGACAGGAACCCCTCAGGTGGTCTCGATCGATCCCGTCAATCACACCGTCACACCGATCGTCGACGACGCTCGGGACCCGGCGATCGCACCGGACGGGCAGCACGTCGCGTTCATTCGCTCCGATGGCACCTACGACCAGGTTTACACGACCGACATAGCGGGTGGAAATCTCAGGCAGATCACCGCGGACGCCGAGAATCATGCCTACCCCGTATGGTGGGGCGGCGGTTACGAGATCTCGGTCCAGGGAACAAGTCCGGTCTCCGACGTGGAGACCGCCTCGCCACTGGGGACCGACAAGGACGCGCCGCTCGTGGCATCGCTGCAAGGCACTTCCCGGCTTGGCAGCCCAACCCCCACGACCAGGTCGCGACGCTGGCGGGGGACACCCGGTTCACCACGGCGACGGCGATCTCGCAGTCATACTGGGCGACCGCCGACGACTCGACGGACCCTCGCCCGCATGCACAGTCGGTCGTGCTGTCGCGGTCAGACACCTACGCCGACGCGGTCAGCGGGAGCGCTCTCGCGTCGGACAAGCAGGGTCCGCTCCTGATGACCCCGCCGACCAGCTTCAATCCCGACACCAAGGCGGAGATCCAGCGCGTCCTCGGCAGCAACACCACCGCGACCGTCTACATCCTCGGTGACACCGGCGCCATCTCGGCCTCAACCGAAACGGCGATCCACAACATGGGGTACAAGACCGACCGGTTGGCCGGCCCGACCCGGTACGAGACGTCGCTCGCCATCGCCGCCGCCATCTCGACCCAGCCCCAATTCGTCATGCTGGCCACCGGCATGAACTTCCCGGACGCCCTGGGCGCCGGGGCGGCCGCCGGTTCGTACAACGTCGGTGGCAGTGGCATCAAGGCGGTGGTCGTCCTCAGCAACAACACCACGATGCCCAGCTCGACGGAGAACTACCTGGTGAACTGGGTCGACACCGCCAACGCGGGAGGCAATGACGTGGCGCTGTTCGCGATCGGTGACCAGGCCAAGTCGGCGCTGGATTCGGCCGGTTGGACCGGCTACACGACGGTGGCCGGTCCGAACCGGTACGCAACCGCCCAAGCGGTCGCGGAGACCTTCTACGGCGGACCCACCTCGGCGGCGGTCACGACCGGCTTGAACTGGCCGGACGCTCTCGCCGGCGGTGCGCTCTGCGGCACGGTGAACGCCCCGCTCCTTCTCACCAGCGGCTCAACGACGCTGTCCACGGAGACCGGCCGATACCTCACCTGGAGGTCCGGATCGATCCACCTGGGCGTCATCTTCGGCGGCACCCTGCCGGCCGCGAACGTCACCGAGATCGGCGACGCCATCAGCGGACCCGGCCATTTCGACGTGCTTGATCCCGGAACGCACCTGTCGTTCGGGCAGTCCAGCAACTCGCTGACGCAATCACTGGCCACCAGCGGCGGCCAGATGCGCCAGCCTGCCACCAGCAAGCCCCAGCATCGGTAACGAGCCGCAACGGCGGCATAACGGAGGCCGGTCCCCGATTCCGGGGCCGGCCTTCGTTATGGTCGGGTCCCCGGGATTGGCTCCGTGAACCGGCGCCGCCACTTTGGTGCGGGTTCGGAGCTCGCACCCGCGACCGACAACTCCCGGCGGCCCCACATGGGCTATGGCGCCGCGCGGACGGCGACGGCCGGCGCCGAATCCAGCGCCAGCTTGATAGCGAGGGTTCCCAGGACGGTGCCCATGAAGTAGCGCTGGGCGCGCAGCCAGGCCGGCCGGTCCGCGAAGAACGCGGCGATGCCGCTCGCGGCCAGCAGAATCATCAGGTTCACGCCGAGGCTGATAGCGATCTGCACCCCGCCGAGTTCGAAACCCTGCGCCATCACGTGGCCACTGTGTGGCTGGATGAATTGGGGGATCAGGGTTAGGTACAGCAGGGCGGCCTTCGGATTGAGCAGGTTGGTGACCAGCCCCATGGTGAAGAGCCGACGCGGCGAGTCGGCCTCAAGATGGACCGGCGCGAACACCGCGATCCCGCCCGGGCGCAGCGCCTTCCATGCCAGCCATGCCAGGTAACCGGCCCCGGCCAGCTTCAACGCCAGGTACATCTGCGGCACCTCGACGAAGAGGATCGAAAGGCCGAGGTTGGTCGCGGTCAGGTAGATGATGAAGCCGAGCGCGACCCCACCGAGCGAGGTGAGCCCGGCCCGGCGGCCTTGGGTGATGCTGCGGGAGACCAGGTAAATCATGTTCGGTCCGGGGGTGAGGACCATTCCGAGCGAAACAGCGGCAACGCCAAGCAGGGCGGGAATCGAGATCACGTAATCATTGAAGCTCCGTCGGCGCCGGGCCAGAACGGCCAATCGCGAGGTCGCGGCCCGATCGGATGGAGATTGTCGATGTCCGGCCGGTTAATCGCTATTGGCTAACGGCAGCCGGTTCAGGTCGTCAACGAGCGCGGCCAGGTCGACACCGGCAAACACCGGCGCGACAAGTTCGTTGGTCCGCTCTTCGATCGCGTCGCGGCGGTCGCCGCCCACCGACTGCAACTCGACCATTTGCGCCGCCGTCAGCCCGGCTGCTCGCCAGGCCGCCGCGTGAGCATCGGATCGCGCATATCGCAGTGCACTCAGCCGGTTCAGGACCAGTACGCCCGGATCGATGCCGGCGGGTTCGAATGCCGGCTCCATCGCGTGGAAGCATCCAGGCTCGACCGCGGCTCGCGCGGCTGCGGCGACGAGATCGGCGAGAACCCGGGCCAGACGGCGCACCGTGCCCACCTCTCCGGCCCACAACTCGCCGAGTATTCGGTCCTGTGTGGCATAGAGGTCATCGATAAACGCGTGTCCAGCGGCGCTAGCCCGGAAGGCGCCGCTCGAGTCCTGCTCAAGAGCGCCCCGCTCGACCGCCCCAGCAAGCGAGCCCTCGGAGTCTTCCACCCGCTGATACCGGCTGACCTCAGCGAAGTCACTCCTGGAAATCCAGCGCTCGGGCCAAGCAAGGGATGTACGGAAATCGACAAGGATCACCGCGAACTTTGGTGGATGCCGTTCCCGCAAACCGGGCCCGCCACGGACGCCGCATACCCGCATCGCATTGCGAAACGTAGCGTCGATGGCCGCCGCGGCCACTGGCACCGATGTCATGGCGCGCAACGCTACGCGATCTACGTCACGTCCGCCGTCCGGCCACCCACGGGATGGGAATAAATGGACGGCCCATATCTCTATAGGTTTACTAGGAAAAGGAGGTCACAGGCCGATGCCAAACCGAATCTTCAGCTTTCCGAATCCAGTCAACGAGGTATCCGCGCGGCTCGTAGCCGGTGGTGTCGTGGTCCTCGCCGTTGTTGCGGTCGTGTTCGACCAGCCATGGATCACGGCCCTGATCGCGTACGGATTCATCGCCCGGGTGCTGAGCGGCCCGACGCTGAGCCCGCTCGGCCAACTCGTCACGCGCGTTCTTACCCCGCGACTGCCGTTCGCGCCGAAGTTGGTTCCGGGTCCGCCGAAGCGGTTCGCCCAGGGCATCGGCGCCGCGCTGTCCACCACCGCGGCGATCCTCGCGCTGGGATTCGGCCTCACCACGCCCGCATACGTCCTCCTCGGTGCGCTGATCGTGGCCGCCACCCTGGAATCGGTCTTCGCGTTCTGCCTCGGCTGCCGGATCTTCGCGGTGCTGATGCGCGCCGGCATCGTTCCCGAAGACGTCTGCGAGGAGTGCAACAACATCTGGGCTAGAAGCGCCACGGCGGCCTGACATCGGTCAGCGCCCCGTCCGAGCGCGTCCGCGCATCGCTCGTGCCACATCGGGATCGATCCAGAACTGATATGACACGACTTCGGGTTGGCTGGCCGGTCCGCGATGGGCGAACATCGCCGAGTCCACGCTTAGTTCGTACAGCCACCACGTCACATGGTCGTCAGCACGGACGGCGCGGCCGATGCGTAGGACGTCACCTGGATCGGTGACGGGTGTGGCAACGCCTTGCAGGCAGGCCTCGTCGTCCTCCTCACCCGGAAACGCATGCAGGGCGTAGCGACCGTCGCGCTCGAGATCGCGCCGTTTCGGCGTGTCGAGCATGACGCAGTAGAGGCCGCCACCGACGACAGCGGGCGAGACCGGGTGCAGCCTCGGACCGCCGTCGGGTCTCACGGTCGCGAGATATGCCAGACCCGGACCGTACTGGTAAAGGGCATTTCGTATGGACGATGCGAGGGTGGGCGCAGCCGCGGCAAAGTCGGACCAAGAAGCCATACGGCGATTCTATCGAACAAGTGTTCGAGATCGCTACAGCGACACTCCCGCGCTCCACGCGGCAGCCGGAAGCGGCATCCTGCGCCACCGCGTAAGCTTCCCGAGTGCTGCTCTCTGATCGCGACCTGATGACCGAGATCAAGGCTGGCCAACTGCGGCTTCATCCGTTCGAGCCGGCGCTGATCCAGCCGTCCAGCATCGACGTGCGGTTGGACCGGCTGTTCCGAGTGTTCAACAACCACCTGTACACGCATATCGATCCGGCCATACAGCAGGATGAGCTGACCAGCGAGGTACAAGTCGCCGACGGCGAGCCGTTCGTTCTCCACCCCGGTGAGTTCGTGCTGGCCTCGACGCTAGAGGTGATCACATTGGGCGACCAGCTGGCCGGCCGGCTGGAGGGCAAGTCCAGCCTCGGGCGCCTCGGCCTGCTCACCCACTCGACCGCGGGCTTCATCGACCCGGGCTTCTCCGGTCACGTCACCCTGGAGCTGTCCAACGTGGCCAATCTGCCGATCAAGCTATGGCCCGGGATGAAGATCGGCCAGCTGTGTATCTTCCGGCTGTCGTCGCCCGCCGAGCACCCGTACGGATCATCTGTGTACGGCTCGCGCTACCAGGATCAGCGCGGACCGACTCCGAGCCGGTCGTGGAAGAACTGGCAGACCTGGCCGACCGGTTGACCGCGGTCTCCCGGACATGCGAACGGCCCGCCAGCGATCGCTGGCGGGCCGTTCGCATGTCAGCTCGTCGTTATGGTCGGCCGTATCCGACGATGGGGTACTTGTTGTACTTGGCCATCCGGACCACATCACCGGTTTGCGGTGCGTTGACCATCCAGCCATTACCGACATATATGGCGACGTGATGCACGGTCGGGTAGTAGAAGACCAGGTCGCCGGCTTTCAGCTGACTACGGCTGACTGACGGGATCGAATGCTTCTGCTGGTACGCGTTGTGCGGCAGGCTGACACCGACGGTCGCCCACGCCCGCATCGTGAGGCCTGAGCAGTCGTAGGAGTTCGGTCCCGCCGCCGCCCACACGTACTTCTTGCCGATCTGCTTACAGGCGAATGCGGCGGCCCGGCTACCGGCGTCACCCGTGTAGGTCTGCGGGCACGCCACCGGCCGCAGGCTGCCGGTTCCGGTGGTGGTGCCGTACGCCGCCAGACGCAGCTTGTTCAGGTGCGCGATCTTGGCGTTGATGTCTTTCTTCTGCTGATCCAGGTCGGCCTGCTGCTGGTCGAGTTGGCTGACCAGATCGTCGATCGGCTTCTTCTCGGCCTCGTACTTCTGCTGCAGTTTGAGCGTTCCGGCGATCTGCCGCTGCTGCTCGTTGGCCATTTGATCCATAAGGCCGAGCATGTCGAGCGACTGCGTCGTGGTGCTGGCGTTCAGCAGCGTGTTCAGCGTGCCGCTGGGGCCGTTCTCGAAGACCGCGACGGAATAGACCGACACTCGGTTCAACGCGTTCTCCACCCGAAGCTGAAGCGGGAGGATGGCCCGGTTGAGCTTGTCGGCCTTCTTCTTCTCGCTGACCAACTGCGCGTGGACCGCGTTGTAGTTCTCGATGACCGGTTCAAGCTGCTGCCACTGCTGGTCGATCTGCTTCTCGATCGCGGCCGGGGTGTCGGTGGCGTTGGCCGGAACCACGGCCACCATGACAACGCCGGCGGAAGCCAGGAAAGCGGTGAGGAAAGTGCGGAACAGAAGCTTGCGCCCACTGCGTGACCGCGCGGGCCAGGCGGGTAAAGCCACGGGGGACTTTCTCCTTCTTCCCTTGGCGTCTACCGGGTTAGCTGACGGATTCGGGCTTGGGAAGTCCGCCCTACCGCGCCAGTGCGCGGATTCACCCCAACTGCGTGGTTCCCCGGTTCGGATCACTCCGATTCGACGTGCCCACCGGCGCCTGTCCCTCGTGGACAGTCCGACATCCGGTCAGCCGGTTCCTTACGCTATGGAGTCGTTAGGCGAAATTGCAAGTCCTGCGAGGACTTGTATGCCAATAAAACCCTCAGCAAACCCTCACCTGGATCCACCATCCGGCTAGGCTGGCAGGACTTAGGCGCTGAATTGACTATTATTCGGACTAGTCCGAGTATCCCCAATTCGCTGACCGTAGAACCAGCGGATACGGAGCGCAGTGACGTTACGAGGCTCACGAAGCGGCGCCTGGCTTGTGTCCAAACGTCGAGCTAGCGCTCGGGATGGGCAACGCGGCGACCGCGCTCGGTGCCCCGGACCGCAAGGCACGGCGCGCACCATCGGGATCGCGTTGGCCCTGCATCATTTGCCTGGTTCTTACCGATTGCCACGTACATCCGATGTGGTGGAAATTCACTGCCTTTGCACCACTCGATCGGGCGAGGTCAACGTGCCTGTCGGGCGGGCAAATCTGGACAACCGGGGCTGGTCACAACACATGCACGTCGCCCGTTCCAGTGAACACGATTACCGTCCGTAGCCGCAGCCGTCACCCATCAGCGTGGCGGGCCGCGAACCGAATCGGTCCGCGGCCCGCCATCAAACCCTGCGCCCGGCGATCAACGCCGGAGCGGGAGCTATCAGGTGCCGTTCACCCGGCGGTAGTAGCGCGGGCTCGTGAACGTCATCCTGGACATCTTCAGCGGCTGACCGGTCTCCTCTGCCTGAACAATCCACCCGCCCCCGACATAGAGCGCGACGTGGCTATGGCTCGTGAAGTAGAAGACCAGGTCACCCGGGCGCAGCTGGCTCTCGCTGATGGCGTACGACTCGTTCCACTGGTCACCGGTGTAGTGCGTGAGGGTGACACCAGCCGCCTTCCACGCGGCCATGGTCAAGCCCGAGCAGTCGTATTTGTCCGGACCGGCATCGGCCCAGCCGTACATGCGCCACGGCGGGCTGTGGCTGGTGTCCCACACCAGGGAACACGCCTTTACCGCCGCCGTGTGGCCCTTGCCCGATGTCGAGGTGTATGGGCACGCGACCGGCATGAGCTGACTCTTGGTGTAGGTCGTGCCACCGGAGCTGCTACTGGTGCTGCTGCTGCCGCTGGACGCGGCGGCGGCGGCAGCAGCGGCAGCGTTCGCCTCGTCGAGCAACTTCTGCAGGTGGTCCACCTGGCTCTGAATCTTCGCCTTCTGCTTGACCAGCGTCGCGTACTGCTGCTTCTCCTCGGCGATCAGCTTGGTGAGTTCGCTCTGCTGGGCCTTGTAGTCGGTGACCAGCTTGGTGGCGTCGTTGATCTGGCTGGCCTGCTGGCGGGCGAGCTCGTCAAGAGCGCCGAGCACCTCAATCATGTCGTTCGTGGAGTTGGTGGCGAACAGCGCCTCGACCGAGTTCACCGGCCCGGTCTGATAAAAGGTGCTGGCGATGTCACCTAGGCGGCCCTGCGCGACGGTCGCCTGCAGCTGAGTTGAACCGAGGGTCTTCTCCAGCTTCTTGGCCTTCGCCTTGTCGGAGGCGAGCTTCGCCCGCAGCCCGTTGTAGTGCTCAATAACCGGTTCCAGCGCCTTGTTCTGGGCAGCGATCTCCGCCTTCAGCTCGGACGCCGTCGGACTGGCCTGGGCCACCGTCGCGCAGGTGAGCACCATGGCGGCAGAGAGCACGAATGTGCCCACGGCACCGAGCGGTCGGAGCAGAGTGCGGCGTGGTGGCGTAGGGGTGACAGCCACGATTGTCGGCTCCTTCTTCCGTAACCGCCGACCGAGTTAGCTGACGGGTTCGAGCGGGAAGTGCGCTCTACCGCATCGGATGCGGATTCACCCCGGTAACGAACGTGGGTCCCCGGTTCGCCGTTGGGAAGGCGATTTGGCGGTGTCCTCCCCCATGAACCCGGACGGGCCATCGCAAGGTCGGACGGAACTTCACATTAGGGAAGCTGTTGCGCAGCAGGCAAGCCGGAGCGACCCCATACTTCGTACTGCGATAGCACCGGTACGGTCAGTTAGCGGCCGGCGCGGGCGAGGTACCACCTACTACTGCACTCAGGACATCGTCGAGAGTGAGTACACCGAGGACGGTTCGTCCGTCGCGAACCAGAGCGATGTGACGACGTTCACGCCGCATCGCAACGAGCGCCTCGGCAAGCGACCGGTCCGGCGGCAGCACCGGCAGCGCTCGTACCAGCCGGCGATCCATCGCGGTGCGCCGGGCGGGTCCCACCACGCCCAGCACATCCTTGACGTGAACGAAGCCAATGGCCCGCTGGGTGGCTCGCTCCACCACCGGGAACCGGGACCGCCCGGTACGGCTGGCCAGCGACTCCAGCGCCGCCGGCGAGATGTTGTCAGCGACGGTCGTGACATCGGCCCACGGCACCGCGACATCCCCGACGCACGAGGCATGCAGCATCAGCGCGCCGGCCAGCCGGGCATGTTCCTCCGGATCGAGCAATCCTTCGGTACGCGATTCGGCAACCAGGTTTGCCAGTTCCTCGGTGGTGAAGACGGTCTTGACCGCTTCGGTCGCCTCAACCCGCCAGATTCGCAGGATTTGGCGGGCCGCCCACTTCATCGCGACCAGTAAGGGTTTGGTGGCTATGCAGAACGCCAGCATCGGTCCGCCCAGCCAGAGCACGGCGCTCTCCGGCCCGGCGAGGGTGATGTTCTTCGGCACCATCTCGCCGATCACGGTGTGAGCGAACACGACCACGACCAGCGCCACGATGAACGAGACCGGATGAACCGCCGCCTCCGGCATGCCGATCGTGTCGAACGGTCCCTCAAGCAGGTGAGTCATGGCCGGCTCGGCGATCGCGCCTAGTCCCAGCGAGCAGATGGTGACACCGAGCTGCGAGCCGGCGATGGCGAGCGGGATCTGCTCCATCGCCCGCAGCGCCACCTGGGCACGCCGGGAGGTCGCGGCGAGCGGTTCCACCGCGGTACGCCGGGAGGAGATCAGGGCGAACTCGGCGGCGACGAAGAACGCGTTGCCGGCAAGCAGCGCGATGACGATCAGTAGCTGACTCATTCGTCGACCTCGGTTCGGGCGACCCGCACCCGCTCGATCCGGCGCCGGTCGACTTGCAGGACCTCGAACGTCCATCCCGGTGTGACCAGTATCTCGCCGGCCACCGGGATGTGCCCGAGTTGCGCCATCAGGTATCCGGCGAGCGTCTCGTACGGCCCTTCGGGAAGCTCGAATCCGGTAGCTTCGGCCAGTTCATCGCCGCGCAGGACGCCGTCGACTTCGATGGGGCCGTCCGTGGCGAGGAAGGTGGCGCCGGGCAGGGCAAGGTCGCCCGCGGAGACCTCGCCGGCGGCCTCGGGCACGATGTCATGCTCGTCGGCGATCTCGCCGACCAGTTCCTCGACCAGGTCCTCGACCGTTACCACGCCATCGGTTCCGCCGTATTCGTCGACGACGATGCCCATGTCGCTTCCGGACGACTTCAGCGTTTCCAGTACCCCGTCCAGGTCGAGGCTCTCGGGGACCTGAACTGGCTCGCGGGCGACGGATGCCGCCGGCGTCGACGTACGGCGCCCGAGCGGTACGCCAAGCGCGTCCGTGACCGACACGACCCCGGTGATGGAATCGAGGGTGTCCTCGAACAGCGGGAACCGCGACTTTCCGGATGTCTTGGCGAGATCGAGCACCTCAGCGACAGTGGCGTTGGACGGCAACGCGATCACGTCCACCCTCGGTGTCATCGCCTCGGCAGCCCGCTTGTCGCCGAACCGGATGGTACGGCGCAGCAGCACGGCGGTGTCGGCCGGAATCGCCCCGGCGCGCGCCGAAATAGCCGCCAGCAGACCGAGTTCCTCCGGGGATCGCGCGCTGGCCAGTTCCTCGTGCGGTTCGATGCCCAGCCGGCGGACCACACGGTTCGCGCTCCCGTTGAGCGCCTTGATCATCCATTTGAAGATTTTTCCGAAGGTACGCAGCGGCCCGGCCGTGGTGCGCGCCAGCGGCATCGGGCGGGCGAGGGCGGCGTTCTTCGGCACCAGCTCACCGAAGAGCATCGACACGATCGTCGCGATCGCGAGCGCGGCGAAGTGGCGCACCCCGGCCGCGTGCGAGCCGGCCCACGGATCGATTACCGGCCCTACCAGACTGGACAGGGCCGGTTCGGCAAGATAGCCGGTCAGCAGCGCCGCCAGCGTGATACCCAGCTGGGCGGCGGACAGCTGGAACGACAGCTCCCGCAGCGACCGGCGGACCAGGCGGGCTTTCCGGTCGCCCTTCTTCGCCTCCTGATCGATCGCGGCGCGATCGACCGTGACAAGTGAGAACTCGCCGGCGACGAAGAACGCGTTCGCCGCGGTCAGCAAGATGAACGCGATGAGCGGTCCGAAGACGAGTAAGGCGTCCACTAGCTGATCGTAGGGTGGCCAGGCACCCTAGACGCCGGCCGGCTTGATCGACCGGAGCAGGACGGTGGCAACGTCGACGACCTCGACCTCTTCTCCGGCGTCGCCGGACGCCTTCTTCGAGGTAACCCCATCGCCGATCATCGTCGAGCAGAACGGGCAGCCAACCGCGATGGTCTTGGCGCCGGTGGCGATCGCTTCCTCGACGCGTTCGATGTTGATCCGCTTTCCGATCCGCTCCTCCATCCACATTCGCGCACCACCCGCGCCGCAGCAGAACGAGCGTTCCGAGTTCCGCTCCATCTCGGTTACCGGCGTGACGGCGTTCAGCACCTCGCGCGGCGGCGTGAACACGCGGTTGTGGCGGCCGAGGTAGCACGGATCGTGGTAGGTCATGCCGCCGTCGAGCGGCTGCACGGGCACCAGCTTGCCGGCCCGCACGAGATGAGAGAGCAACTCGGTGTGGTGCACGACCTCGAAGTCGCCGCCCAACTCGCCGTACTCGTTGCCGAGCGTGTTGAAGCAGTGCGGGCAGGTTGCCACGATCTTCTTCACACCAGCGCTGTTCAGCGTCTCGACGTTCTGCTGCGCCAGCATCTGGAAGACGAACTCGTTTCCGATCCGGCGTGCCGGGTCACCGGTACAGGTCTCGCCATTTCCAAGGATGCCGAAGCTCACACCGGCTTGGTGCAGCAGCGTGGCGACGGCTCGAGTGGTCTTCTTGGCCCGATCCTCGAAGGCGCCGGCGCAACCCACCCAGAAGAGGTATTCGAACTCGCCGCCGTCGGCGACCCGCGGCACCTCGAAGTCGAGACCCTTGGTCCAGTCCTCCCGGGTGGCCGGTGGGGCACCCCACGGGTTTCCCTTCGACTCCAGGTTCCGGAGCATGACACCGGCCTCGGACGGGAAGTTGGACTCGATCATCACCTGGTACCGGCGCATGTCGACGATGTGATCGACATGCTCGATGTCGACCGGGCACTGCTCGACGCAGGCTCCGCATGTGGTGCACGACCACAGCACGTCCGGGTCGATCACGCCGTTGACGTCGGCGCCGCCGATGAGCGGCCGCTCCGCCTCAGCGAGCGCCAGAACGTTGACGCCGGCGAGCTGTTCCTGGGTGGCCTTCTCCTCGCCGGCCGGGGTCATGCCGCCGCCAGCCATCAGGTACGGCGCCTTGGCGTACGCGTGATCGCGGAGCGACAGCACCAGCAGCTTGGGCGACAGTGGCTTGCCGGTGTTCCATGCCGGGCACTGGGACTGGCAGCGGCCGCACTCGGTGCAGGTCGTGAAGTCGAGCAGACCCTTCCAGGTGAACTGCTCCACGTGCGCGACACCGAACTGGTCTGCCTCCGGGTCGGCCTTCTCGAAATCGAGGACCTCGCCGTTGGACAGCATCGGCCGCAGCGCGCCAAGCGCCGGGCGCCGGGTGCCTGTCCGCTTGAAGAAGATGTTCGGGAACACCAGGAACCGGTGCCAGGCCACGCCCATCGTGACGTTGAGAGCGATCACGATGGCCCAGGCCATGGAGATGACGATCTTCACCATGGCGATCCAGGACACCGCCGCGCCGCTGGCCGGCAGCACGTCGCCGAGAGCGCGGGAGACCGGTGCCACCCAGGTCGGGTAGGGCAGATCGCCGTTGGCCGCGGTGAAACCGCGGATCAGCAGACCGCAGATCAGGACCAGAAGGATTACCCATTCGACGAAGTAGCCCTGCCACATGGTGGAGCCGGTGAAGCGGGACCGGCTGCGATGACCGGGCCGGTTCAGCAGCCGCAGCGTGATCAGGTAGGAGATCGCGATCACGCCGAGCACGCTCAGCCACTCGGTGACGAAGCCGAAGACGTCCCAGCCGCCGATGATCGGCAGCAGGCCGGACGGCGAGAACGCCTCGAAATACGCCTGCAGGACCAGTGACGACAGCAGGATGAAGCCGATCATCACGAACCAGTGGGCGGCGCCGATCACGGTCCACTTCAGCATGCGCGTGTGCCCGAGCGTCTCGGTCAGCATGGTCTTGGTGCGCTGGGCCCGGTTGGCCGACCGCGATCCGTCCGGCTGGCCCAGGCGTACGACGGCGAACATCTGGCGTACCGCTCGCACGATGAGAACGATCGCCACCACGGTGATCGCCAGCGAAACGGTGGCCGCGATGATTTGCACGACACCCATTGGCGTACGCCTCCCAAAGCCCGGTCCCTGTTTGGCGGGAGCCTAACCGATCTGGGGCGGAGCTTAGCCGACGCTGGTTACTTGCCAGTAACCAGCGTCGGGTGCCCGGCCTTTGCCGCGGGTTGTCCACGGTTGTCGGCGGTAACCGCCGGGAAACCACACGCTTGTCGTCTGATCAGACGTATTGATCTCACGAGCTACGCACAGCGGCCGCTTTGGAGAGCATCTCGCCGGCCACCCGATCCTGATGGACAGGTCATAAGATCAACAAAGCAGCCCGGACAGCGTCTGCCTGCCCGGCCCATCAGCCGAATCCAGGAGGCCACCCGCACCCGTCGACGGAAACACCGCCTCTCGCCACCCGGACGACGTGTGCCGGTGCCGAGGACCTAGCCCAGCGATCCGAGCCAGGCCCGAACTCTCAACGCCAGCGCGACAGCACGATCAGCGAGCCCACCAGGCCCGCGAATCCGATCGCAAGGTTCCAGTAACCCCAGCTGACGACCGGGTAGAGGCCACCAGAGAGGTAGAAGGTGACCAGCCACGCCAACCCGAAGAAGATCAAACCGACCGCGAGGCCGCCGACCCAGCGGGGGCTCGGGCGCCGGCTGAGCGCGGGATTGACGCGGACGAGATCCGACGGCGGCGTGTAGACCCGCTTCTTGCGTACGGTGGACTTCGGCACAGTGCTTCTCCTGCCAGCGGCGCCCAGGTGCTCGATGGACCAACGCGGTGTTGGGAGGGGACCGAGCTCCGGCGTCATCGAATAGTGTTCAGACCCAGCGTAGTCATGTTCTGCCGGTAATGGGGATTGGGGATGTGATGGAGTACACCTCGGGCGGCTCGACCTGGACCGCGGCCCTGCGGCGGGTCGCATCCGGGATGCGCCCCGGTAGCCGGCCCCGGAGCCGCTGGTCGGTCCTGGTGCCGCTGGTGGCACTCGTCGCCGGGCTGTTGTTCACCACCTCCGCCCGTACCGCCGGTGGCACGTCGCTTCGGGAGGACCGGACGCCGCAGCTCACCAGCCTGATCGCGGACCGCAAGCGGCAGGTCGACGCGGCCACGCGTGCGGAGGCCCAGTTACGCGCCGCGGTGGCCGCGGACACCGCCAACCTGGCAGCCACCGACTCATCGGTTGCCGCCGCGCAGGCTCGTGTCAACGGCCTGCTCGGCGCCGCCGGCTTGCAGGCCGTGGACGGCCCGGCGATAACTGTTGAGTTGAACGACGCGGCACGCCGAGCGGGCGAGGCACTTCCACCCGGTGCGACGGTGGACGATCTGGTCGTGCACCAGCAAGATGTGCAGGCAGTGGTAAACGCGCTCTGGTCAGGTGGCGCGGAGGCCATGACAATTATGGGGGTTCGGGTGATTTCGACCAGTGCGGTACGCTGTGTCGGCAACACCTTGCTCCTGCAGGGCCTCGTTTACTCTCCCCCATTCGTCATCACCGCCATCGGAGATCAGGCAGCAATGCAGCGCGCACTCAACGCCTCTCCGGCGGTCAGCGTGTACCGCCAGGCCGTGGCCGCGTTCGGACTCGGATACACGGTCACCACCACCGACGACGCGAGACTTCCCGGGTACGACGGCTCGACCGCCCTGCAATACGCGACGGCGATCCCGTGACCACCGAAGTGTCCCCGGCCGGGCGGCAGCAGGACCCGGACGCCACGTCGGTGATTCCGGCTGTCGATCTTGACGCCACGTCGATCCTTCCGGCCGCGGTCGGCCCGGTCGACCAGGTCCCGGCGGAACCGCCGCCATCCAGCGGGCATGACTGGTCGCCATCCGACCAGGCAGCCAATGACGGGGCCGGCGATGCCACCTCGGTACTGGAACGGGTGACCGGCGACTGGCCGCCGCCCACCGCGCCCGCAACCCGTGACGCCTCGCCGCCGATTTCCGGCGTGGACGTCGCCGACGACACGGGTGCGACCGGTGGCGCAGGCGGCGAAGGCCCGGGCAAGGTTTACGACAGCAGGGCCTGGCGGGTTCGCGACCGGCGGAAGCGCTCTGGCGGACCGCTGCGCACCACCGCCAGGATCGTCGGCGAGGTGTTCATTGCCCTCGGGCTCGTCGTCCTGCTCTTCGCCGTCTACGAGGTGTACGGCAAGACCGCCATCATCAATTCCCATCAAACCCAGCTCGACCAGCAGCTACAGAACTCGTGGAACAGCGCGACGCCGACCCCGGCGCCGAACGAGTCCAGCAGCCGCAAGATCCCGGCTCTGCTGGCGCCGCCGCCCGGTAACGCCGTCGCGCGCCTGTACATCCCCAAGCTGCACAAGCACTGGGTGGTCGTGGAAGGCGTCAGCCTGCACGACATCAGGTACGCGCCCGGCCACTACCCCGGCACAGCGTTGCCCGGCCAGATCGGCAACTTCGCGGTTGCGGGCCACCGGGTTCCGGCGATCTTCTGGAATCTCGACCAGTTACACACCGGCAACACGATCGTTGTCGAGACCCGCGACAACTGGTACGTCTACAAGGTCACCGTCCAAGAGATCGTCACGCCGCACTCGGTCGAGGTGATCGCTCCGACCCCGGACAAGCCCGGCGTGAAGCCCACCAGGGCCATGCTCACCTTGACGACATGCAACCCCAAATGGGACAACTATCAGCGGCTGATCATTCACGCCAAACTCGTCTCCACCACGCCACACGCGTCCGGCGCGCCGGTCGCGCTAGGGAGCTAGCCGATGTACGCATGGATCTGGCGTACCCTGCCGTTCGGGCTGTGGGGCAAGCTGTTCGGAACGGCGCTGCTCATCGTCGGCTTCGGAATGCTCCTCTGGTTCGTCGTCTTCCCCGCGATCGACCCGCTGATGCCGTTCAATGACGTGCAGGTGACCCCCGGGACCACGCCATGACACCGCGCCCGCGCGTACTCGTGATCGACAACTACGACTCGTTCGTCTACAACATCGTCCAGTACCTCGGGCAACTCGGCGTGGTCTGCGACGTACGCCGCAACGACGAGATAACGGTGACGGACATCGGCCGGATCGGACCGGACGGCATCCTGCTCTCGCCCGGGCCCGGTACTCCGGAACGGGCCGGCATCTGCATGGACGTGATCCGGCAGTGTGCCGGCGACCTGCCGATCTTTGGCGTCTGTTTGGGTCACCAAGCGATCGGCGCGGCGTACGGCGCCACCGTCAGCCGGGCTCCCGAGCTACTGCACGGCAAGACGTCGCTGGTTGAGCACCAAGGCGCCGGTGTCCTCGCCGGGCTGCCGTCGCCGTTCACCGCGACCCGTTACCACTCGCTGGCCGTGATTGCCACAACACTGCCGGATGAGATCGAAGTCACTGGGCGGACGACATCCGGCGTCGTCATGGCGATGCGGCATCGGACGCTTCCGCTCGAGGGAGTCCAGTTCCATCCCGAGTCGGTGCTGACCCAGGGTGGCCACCTGATGCTCGCCAACTGGCTCACCGCGATGGGCGACACCGAGGCACTCGAGCGCGCTCCGGCGTTGGCCGCCGAGGTCGAGGCGCGGCGCATCGGAGCATTCGCGGCCTGAGCCAGAACGCACCTACGCCGCGCCAGGCCGGGACGCGCCCTCAGCATGCGGGGCCCAGCCAGAGCGGGCCGGGTCCCCCGACTCCCCGGATTCCGGCTCAGCCGCCCGACGGCGAGGCGGATGCGGATGGCGTGTCCGACGGCGTGCTCGACGGGGTTTGGGTCGGCGGTGGCGGCTGCACGCCGTAGACCACCACGATCTGGCTGTCCTTGTTCTGGGTCGAGTTGGCCGACGGCGTCTGATCGACGACGTTGCCGATATTGTCCGGGTTCGAGTCCGGGCGGCCCACCGTCTTGATGTTCGTGAAGCCGAGGTTCTTGAGCTTGCTCACCGCCTGGGACTTCGACAACCCGGTCAACGATGGGACGATCGCCTGATTCCCCTTCGACACCATCAGCACCACGGTGCTGCCGTAGTTGGCCTGCTGGCCGGTTTCGGGCGACACATCGATGACGGTGCCCTTCGCAGCGGTGTTGTCGACATTCTTCACCGACGGGACGAAGCCGACGCCCTTGAGCACATTCTCGGCTTCCTTCTGCTGCATGCCCTTGACCGGCGGGATCGTGACCTGGGTCAGGCCGGAGCAGATCCATACGGTGATGTGGTCGTTCACCTGCACCGACGTGTTGGCGACCGGCTTCGTCCGGGTGACCTGGCCGGTGGTACAGGTGGGCGTGGTCTCGGTTACCTGATCGCCGAACAGGTTGGCCTTCTTCAGAGCGGAATCGGCCTGTTCCTTGGTCAGTCCCACCAGGTTGGGCACGGTCGTCATCTTGGGCCGGTGGGTGAGGTAGATGCCGGTACCGACGGCGACCACGGCGACGATGCCGAGCAGTGACAGCGCGACCATCACCCACGCCGACGCGCGCCTGCGCTGCGGGTTGCCCACCCGCGCCGGGGTGCTCTGGCGCGGGCCGTGCGGTCCCATGCTCGGCGGCGGAGCCACCATCGTCGCCTGGTCGTGCCGCATGACCGGGGTGGCCAGGACCGGCCGCCCGGCCGCCGCCCGGAGCAGGTCCGCACGCATCTCCGCGGCACTCTGATACCGGTTGAGCGGGTTCTTGGCGAGAGCCTTCAGAACGATGGCGTCGATGTCCGGCGACACGTCCCGGTTGGACTCGCTGGGAGGCTTCGGATCTTCCCGGACGTGCTGGTAGGCCACGCTCACCGGGTTGTCGCCGACAAACGGCGGGTGCCCCGTGAGCAGTTCGAAGACGACGCAGCCGGTGGCGTACACGTCGGATCGAGCGTCAACCGCCTCTCCCCGCGCCTGCTCCGGTGAGAGGTATTGCGCGGTGCCGATGACCGCGCTGGTCTGCGTCATGGTGCTCGCGCCGCTGGCCAGCGCGCGTGCGATGCCGAAGTCCATCACCTTGACCTGGCCGGCCTGGGTGAGCATGACGTTGCCGGGCTTGATGTCCCGGTGGATGATGCCATGCCGATGGCTGAATTCCAGGGCGGCACAGATGTCCGCGCTGATCTCCAGCGCCCGGCGGGGCATCAACGGCCCCTCGGCGACCAGGATCTCCTTGAGCGTGCGGCCGTTGACGAACTCCATGACGATGTACGGCAGCGACTCGCCGTTGGCGCCGCGCTCCTCGCCGGTGTCATAAACCGCCACGATGGCGGGGTGGTTCAGGGCGGCGGCGTTCTGCGCCTCCCGGCTGAACCGCATCTGGAAGGTGGCATCCCGCGCAAGATCGACCCGCAGCATCTTGATCGCCACGTCCCGGCCCAGGCGCAGATCACGGCCGTGATGTACCTCGGCCATACCGCCGTATCCCAGCAGTTCGCCGACCTGATACCTGCCCCCGAGCAGGCGGCCCGCGCTCATCCGCAAAATCCCTTGGTCAACATGATCAACTTGCCATTTCGGCATTTACCTTAGCCGGGCTATACGAGCCCTCTGGAACGCCCCGGCTGGCGGTGTCGGGCAATGTGAGCTTGATCGCAGGTGCGCAGCGGTAGTCACCTGTGCAAACGACGGCCGCGGCCGGCCCGGAGCCGCGAGTCACCTGGTCCACCAGTCGCTGCCTCTTGATCGCGTGGGAGACCAGCGCGGCCAGAACGACGACCAGGATCGCCAGCACGATGCCGAGAATCACCACGGCGGCGTTACTGCGCTGACGTGGCGGCGGGCCCGGCCGGCGAACCGGTGGCACGGATGGGTGGCGAGGCGGCGGGTAGGCGGGCGACATCGGCCGGTGCAGCGCCGGCTGCAAAGGCATCGCCCGGCTCGGCACATGGGCCGGCTGCACCAAGGTGGCCGTGGGAGCGGGTCCGACCACCACCGGGCTCGGCGAGGCCGGCCGGGCAGCCGGCTGGCCGGTGGCGGCGAGGCGGGCGGCCGCGGCCAGCGATGCTGCGCTCGGCCAGCGCTGGGCAGGCGACTTGCTGAGGCAACGCTCCACAACTGCCCTAACCGGGCCCGGGATGTCAGGAGGCAATGGCGGCGGGGTCACGTCGATGTGTTGGAGCGCTATCTCGATCGGGGAGCCGCCTTCGAACGGCCGGTGGCCGGACAGGCACTGGTACGCGACCACCCCCAGCGCGTACACGTCGGAGGCGGGCGTAGCCACCTCGCCGGCCGCCTGCTCGGGCGAGATATACGAAGCGGTACCGAGCACCGCCCCGGCCTGGGTCAGCTGGCTGGCAGCGGCGGATCTGGCGATACCGAAGTCGGTCAGGACCAAGGTGCCATTCGGCCGTACCAGCAGGTTGGCCGGCTTCACATCGCGATGCACGATGCCCTTGTCGTGCGCCGCTTGCAGCGCGTCGGCGGCCTGCGCGATCAACGACATGGTGCGGGCGGGGGTGAGCCGGCCGACTCGTGCCAGCGTCTTGGACAGCGCGTCGCCCTCGACGAATTCCATGATCAGATAGGTGACGCCGCCGTCCGAGCCATAGTCGTACACGTTGACCACGCCAGAATGGCTGATGGTGGCCATCGTCCGGGCCTCATCCCGGAACCGCTCCGCGAAGCCCGGCTCGGCTACCAGCGACGGGAGCATGATCTTGACGGCCACAATCCGGCCGAGGACCTCGTCCTGGCCCTTCCAGACCTCGCCCATGCCGCCGGAAGCAATATGCTCGGTCAGCCGGTACCGGCCGGCGAGCACGGTGCCCGGACTCACTCCGGTCATTACTTGCCCCCCTGCGCAGCGATAGCGGCCTTGAGAATGTCGCCACCGATCTGGGTGGCGGTAGGGCTTCCGATGTCACCGGCGTTGGCCAGCACCACGGCGACCGCCGCGATCGGCTTACCGTCCTTCATGGCGAATCCGATGAACCAGCCGTGCGTCTTGGCGGAGTTCTCCGCCGTACCGGTCTTGCCGCCGACCTGGTAACCGGCAATCCGAGCGCGAGTACCGGTACCGTGATCGACGACGCTGATCATCATTTCCTGCAGTTGCGACGCGACCTCGGGCGTGATTGGCGTACGCAGCACTTCTGGCTGAGCCTGGTAGTCGATGGTGAGGTCGGGGCCCTGCAGGTGGTCGACGAGATACGGCCTCATCTGCTTGCCGCCATTGGCTACCGCGGCGGCGATCATCGCGCCCTGCAGCGGCGTCATCCGGACCTCGTACTGTCCGATGCTCGACTGCGCCACGTGGTTGGGATCGTCGTTCCCGCTCGGGGTGAGCATCGAGCCGGTCTCGCTGGCCGCGACCGGCATCGACTTGCCGGCCAGGGTGAGTGAGTCATCCCCGAACCCGAATGCCTGCGCCTGCTGGCGCAAGCTTTCCGATCCGAGCTTGACGCCAAGCTGAGCGAAGCCGGTGTTGCACGACTGGGTCAACGCCGAGATGAGGGTGACGGTCGCGGTCGGACAGATCGACGGTACGTCGTTCTTCATGGTGTAGCCGCTGCCTGGAACCGGCGTGTAATGCGATCCGGCCGGGATGATCGACTGCGGCGTGTACTGCCCGCTGGACAGGGCCGCCGCCGACACCACCACCTTGAACGTCGAACCAGGTGGATATGTGTCCTGGATGGCGTGGTCGACCAGCGGTTGATGGCTGGCGCCGTCGAGCTTGTCGAAGGCGTTCTGCGCGGCACCGGTGTCGTGACTGACCAGCGGGTTCGGATCGAAACTAGGGAACGATGCCAGAGCCAGGATCTTCCCGGTGGCCGGGTCGATCGCGACCGCGGCACCTTCCTTGGCCGCGGTGCCGTTGTGGATGAGATCGTTGTACGCGGTCTGCTGCACGCTCTTGTTGATCGTCAGGTAGACATTGCCGCCCGGCTTCTTGGTATCCGAGAACAGATCCCAGAACCGGTCCAGCGCCTGTGAATCCGAGTTCCCAGCAAGGTAATCGTCTTCGGCGTGCTCGATCCCGGTGGCGGCCATCGTCACCGGCCGGTAGCCGGTGACCGGGGCGAACGCCGCACCCAGCGGGTACGTACGCAGGTACTTGAGCTGTCCCTTGGTCGCCTCGCTCTTGGCCAGCACAATGCCGTTCTCGTCGGCGATCACGCCGCGCTGGCGCTCGTAGTCGGAGATCAGCACTCGGCCGTTGTACCGGCTGGTGCGGTAGTCGTCCGCCTTGTATGCCTGAATCCAGTTCAGGTTCACGAACAGCATCGCGAACAGGACAAAAATGACGACGCCGACTCGGCGCAGAGGCGCGTTCACGACTAGATCACCTCCGTGGCCAGGCCGGCCAACGGTGCCGGGGTGGAGGCGGGCGGTGCGCTGGCCGGGCGCCGAGCGGCATCGGAAATCCGCAGCAATAGTCCGATCAGCAACATATTGGCCATCAGCGACGATCCGCCAGCCGACATGAATGGGGTGGTCTGGCCGGTGAGCGGGATCAGCCGGCTCACCCCACCGATGATCACGAACACCTGAAGCCCGAGCGTGAAGGCGAGGCCACCGGCGAGGAGCTTGCCGAACGAGTCACGTACGGCGATCGCGGCACGCAGTCCGCGCTCGACCACGATCAGATACACCACGAGCAGCCCGGTCAACCCGAACAGGCCGATCTCCTCGCCCAGGCCGGCGAAGATGAAGTCATTGCGGACTTCTGGCACCTGGGTCGGCTGCCCCGCCCCGGGCCCGGCCCCGAACAGCCCGCCGGTGCCCAGTCCGAGCAGCGACTGAACGAGCTGATAGCCGTGGTTGTTCGGATCGTGGAACGGATTCAGCCAGATGTCGACCCGCTCGTGGAAGCTGGTCGCCGAGCCGAGAAAGTACGCCCCGATCGCACCGCCGAAGAACAGCAGCAGGCCGATCAGCATCCAGCTGACCCGCTCGGTGGCGATGTAGAGAGTCACTACGAACATGCCGAAATACAGCAGCGACGTCCCCAGGTCTTTCTCGCCCACCAGGACCACCAGGCTCATCGCCCAGACCACCAGGACCGGCAGGATGTCCCGGGCGCGCGGGAAGTCGATTCCCATGAAGCGGCGGCTGGCCAACGACAGCACTTCCCGTTTGCGGACCAGGTAGTAGGCGAAGAACGGCAGCAGCGCCAGCTTGGCAAACTCACCGGGCTGGATCTGGAAGATGGTGCCGAACTTGATCCACAGCTTTACGCCGTTGACCTCGGAGAACCGGGCGGGCAGCACGGCCGGGATCAGTACCAGCACGATGCCCACCAGGCCGAGGGTGTAGGCGTACCGGGACAGCGACCGGTGATCGCGCACGACCGCGAGAGCGACGCTGGCCACCACCGCCGCCGCGAACGTCCAGGCGATCTGACGGATGCTGTCACCGACGAACGGCGACTGGCTGGAGTGATCCCGCAACGCGCCGGTCAGGTCCAGCCGGCGCAGGAACGCGACGCCGAGCCCGTTCAGCAACGCAACGCTTGGCAGGAACACCGGATCGGCGTACGTCGCGAACTTACGCACCACGAACGACAGGCCGATGAAGATCCCCGTCATCAGCACCGGCTGGATCCACACATCCGGGCGGACGTGGCCAAGCAGCGCACCCTCGGCGGCGACCGAGAAGGCGCCGACCACGAACATGGCGAAGATCAGCAGTCCGACCTCGGTGTTGCGCCGGTTGCGCGCGCGACCCGCCACGGACGCGTTGGCGCGCGGCGGGTTCGCGGGAGTGGCGGCGGCGGTCACAGCGAGAGGGATACCAATCAGCAGTTCGTCGGGGACGGGAGCGGGCTGGTCACCTCCGGCACCGATGGAGTCAGCGACTCCGTGGGACTCGGCACCTTGGAGACGTGCGCGGTGCTGGACCGGCTCGACGACGGCGCCCCGGAGTGTGGGGTGCTCTCGCTGACGGCGGGCGGGCTGGCGGTCACGGTGGGAGCGGTGACGCTCGGCGACGGCACCGGTGTAGCGGTCGGGCTCGGGCAAATCACGGTGGTGTCATCATTGCGCAAGCTGGCAAGTTTCCGCTCCGCGTCGGCCTTACTGGATGCGGGGATGCCCTGCTTGACCCGTTCCTGCGCGGTCGGGTTCAGATCGGAGAGCATCATGTCGCTCGGCTCGTCGATCTTGTTCAGCTTGACGCCGATTACCTTCCCCTGCACGCCCTTGAAGATCACGATCTGGCCGGCGTCAGTGGCACCGACGTAGTAGCGCGACTGGGTGTAGCGCCAGCCGTACCACAATCCGCCGCCCAGCATGGCGAGAACCACAACCAGCAACAGAGCGGTACGCACTGGATGCCGGCGCGGGTGGTCGTCGTCATCTTCGGCCAGATCGGCCGCCACCGCGGCGCGTGGCGGGTTGAGCGCCGACGCGCGGGCGGCCGGCGTGGACTCGGCGGCGGCGTTGGCCGGGCTCCCGTTGCGTGAGGCGGCACCGCCGACCACCGGCCGGCCCTCCACGATGTCGGCGTCGGTCACGTCCGCGACGATCACGGTGATGTTGTCCGGCCCGCCGCCACGCAGGGCGAGTTGAACCAGCCGATCGGCGCATTCGTCCGGGTCGGGATAGTCCCGGAGGGTGGCCGCGATGCTGTCATCGCTGACCGGCCCGGACAGGCCGTCGCTGCAGATGAGGTATCGATCGCCAGGAGTAGCGGCCCGCACCGAGTACTGCGGATCGACATCGGAGCCTTGCAGTGCCCGGATCAGCAGCGACCGCTGGGGATGGACACTGGCTTCCTCTTCGGTGATACGGCCGTCGTCAACCAGCATCTGGACGTACGTGTCGTCCTTGGTGAGCTGGCCGAACTCGCCGTCGTGAAGCAGGTACGCGCGGGAATCGCCGACGTGGACCATCGCGAACTTGGAGCCGGAGAAGAGCATCCCGGTCAGCGTGGTGCCCATGCCCTCAAGAGCCGGGTTGGCATCCACGGCGTCGCGCAGATTCTGGTTGGCGATCTCGACCGCCGAGCGCAGGGCATCAACCAGCGAGTCACCGGGCACGTCCTCGTCGAGGGGCGCCATCGCGGCGATCGCGAGGTTGCTTGCCACGTCGCCGGCGGCCATGCCCCCCATGCCGTCGGCAACAGCAAGCAGGCGCGGTCCCGCGTAGACAGCGTCCTGATTGCCCTCGCGAATAAGCCCGCGATCACTGCGGGCAGCGTAGCGAAGGTCAATGTCATGGCCGTAATTCGAGTGAGGTGCGTCCGATGCGAATCGGCACACCGAGGGGGACGGGGGTCGGACCGTTGATCTTGTTGCGATCCAGATAGGTCCCGTTCGTCGAACCGAGATCTTCGATGAACCACTGCCCGTCACGCGGGAACAGGCGGGCGTGACGAGCAGATGAGTAATCGTCGGTTATCACCAGCGTGGAGTCCTCAGCTCGGCCGATCGTGATCGGCGCGTCGCCAAGCGTGATCTTGGTGCCCGCGAGTGTACCCGCGGTGACGACAAGCTGGTGTGCGGCGCGACCGCGCTTGACCTTAGCTGGACGGCCCGGCGACGTCGAGGGGCCAAGGCCACGAGGTGCCGCAATCAGCCGGCTCGCACGGGATCCGGCGAACAGGTCCCGCCGGATCACGCCGACCACGGTGAACACGAAGACCCACAGCAGGACGAGCAATCCGATCCGGGCGACTGCGACGACCAGAGCCTGGTTCAAGGCGGTCAGCCGTCCACGCGGAACGTGAGCGTGGTGGTGCCGATCTGGATCATGTCCCCCGGGTTCAACGCGACAGCGGAGATCCGCTGCCCGTTGACCATAGATCCGTTCGTCGAGCCAAGATCGGTCAGCACCACCTGGGCGCCGTCGTAGTCAAGCCGGGCGTGTCGGCGCGAGATGCCGACGTCGGGCAGCCTCAGATTGGCCTGGTCGCCCCGGCCGATCACCGTTGACCCGATTGACAGCGGATAGCTACGGCCGTCATTGGCGACCAGGCGGACACCGCGGCCGGCCGGCTGCTGCGGCGCGCCCCCACCGGTGTACGGCGGATAGGCCTGCTGCTGCTCGTAGCCTTGAGGTGGCATCTGCGGAGCGGGCCCCTGGTCGTATGACGGGGCCGGCGCCACGTCGCCGCCGGTGTAGACCTCCGCGGTCACCCGGAACATGCCGGTGTCCAGGCCGTCGCCGCGCTCGATCTCGACGATGACGTCGCCGTAAACGGTCCAGCCCTGCTCGCCGATGAACTCGGCCTGAGACTGGGCCAGCTCCTGCGCAAGGGCGGCCGCGTACGGCGCGAGACGCGAGTGATCGTACGGAGAGAGATCGATCACATAACGGTTCGGCACCAGGGTCCGGCCACCGGCCAGGATCGCCTTGTGGGCCTCAGCCTCCCTCTGCATGGCGTTGAGGATCTCCACAGGGTGAACCACACCCTTGAAGACCTTCGCAAAGGCCCCCTCTACAAGGCCCTCAAGACGCTTCTCGAAGCGCTGCAGCACACTCACCGGTTCCTCCTGGCACTATCGGCACTGAGCCGAGGTCTTGATGGTATCGGTTGGGCGCACCGAGGCGAATAGCGTGCGGCCCGCCCGCCTACCTGCCCGCTACCCGCCACCAGCCAATGTGACGAGCACCGCCGCCGGGCACGCCGGGTGCGGCGATGGCCACCCAGCGTCGCTCGCCAGGGTGAGCGCGGCACTGGTCCAGTACCTACGCGGGTGGCTTGGCGGCATGCTACTCTTCCACCCGTTGCCAGGACGGACTTCAACGTTCCGTCTCACGCGGGGAAGTGGCGGAATGGCAGACGCGCACGGTTCAGGTCCGTGTGCCCGAAAGGGCGTGAGGGTTCAACTCCCTCCTTCCCCACCCGTTCCAGTTTTGACAGGCCCCGTCGCCGTGAGTTAAGTGGCGCCGGGGCTGTTTCATATGGTGATGCGGTCTCCCACCACGATCGGGATCAAACTCGACTGGGGGCCGGAGTTTGGAGGGTTCTGCCGTGAGCGTCGCATTGGTCACCGGTTCGGCGGGCTTGATCGGATCGGAGTCGGTCCGGCACTTCGCCGCGCTCGGCCTCGATGTGGTCGGGATCGACAACGACATGCGGGCCAAGTTCTTCGGCCCGGAGGCGTCGACCGCCTGGAACGTGCTGCGCCTGACCACGGAACTCGGCGACGCGTACGCCCATCACGACGCCGATATCCGCGACCGGGACGCGCTGGAGCGGATCTTCCGCAAATATGGCCGCGACATCGCGGTGGTGATCCACACCGCCGCCCAGCCAAGCCACGATTGGGCGGTTCGGGACCCGTTCACCGACTTCGACGTGAACGCCGGCGGCACTCTCAACATTCTCCAGAATGTCCGCGAGCACTGCATCGACGCTCCGGTGATCCACTGCTCCACGAACAAGGTCTATGGGGACCGGCCCAATTCGCTGCCGCTGATCGAGCACGAGACGCGCTGGGAGATCGACCCGGGCCATCCATACGCCGACGGCATCCGCGAGGACATGTCGATCGACTCCAGCCTGCACTCGGTGTTCGGCGCCTCCAAGGTCGCCGCCGACGTCATGGTTCAGGAGTACGGACGTTACTTCGACATGAAGACCGCTTGCTTCCGTGGCGGCACACTCACCGGTCCGGCGCACTCGGCCACCGAATTGCACGGATTCCTCGGTTACGTGATGCGCTGCAACATGGAGCGGCGGAACTACAACCTCTACGGCTATAAGGGCAAGCAGGTCCGTGACGCGATCCACAGCCACGATGTGACCTCGGCCTTCGAGGCGTTCTTCCGCAACCCGCGCAGCGCCGCCGTGTACAACCTAGGTGGCGGGCGCCACTCGAACGTCTCGAACCTTGAGGCGTTCGCCCTGGCCGAGAAGATCTCCGGCCAGGAGATGATCTATGAATACAAGGAAGCCAACCGCGTCGGCGACCACCAGTGGTGGATCGGCTCGAACGCGGCCTTCCAAGCCGACTACCCGGAGTGGAAGCAGGTCTACGACGTGCCGATGATCCTCCAGGAGATCTACCAGGCGAACGTGGACCGCTGGACGCCTGGGAGCGCGAAGTGATCGACCGCGGCCGGCACAACGTGCTGGGCGTCATGGTCGACGCCATCGACTACGAGGCCGCGACCGAGCGGGTCGCCGCCGCCGCCCACGAGCAGAGGTCGCTGGCCCTCACCGCGCTAGCGGTGCACGGTGTGATGACCGGGGTCTCCGACCCGGCCCACAATGCGCGGTTGAACGCGTTCGACGTGGTCACCCCCGACGGCCAGCCGGTCCGCTGGGCATTGAAGGCGCTGCACGGGGTAGCACTCGATGACCGGGTGTACGGTCCCACGCTGACCCTCAAGGTCCTGCAACGCTGCGCCGATGATGGTCTGCCGATTTACCTGTACGGTTCGACCGACGAAGTGCTGGGCAAGCTCACCGGGTCGCTGCAGCGGATGTTCCCGTCGCTCAAGATCGCCGGCACCGAGCCGTCCAAATTCCGAGCCGTTGGCCCCGGAGAGGATCGCGAGATCGCGGCCCGGGTCGAAGCGTCCGGTGCCCGCGTGCTGTTCGTTGGGCTCGGCTGCCCGCGCCAGGAAGTCTTCGCCTACGCCATGCGGCCACTGCTGAACATGCCGATGCTCGCGGTCGGGGCCGCCTTTGACTACCACGCCGGCCTGCTCCGCAAGCCGCCGGCCTGGATGCAGCGGTACGCACTGGAGTGGCTCTGGCGGCTCGGCCTGGAACCGGCGCGGCTGTGGCGGCGCTACCTGATCCTCAACCCGCTCTACCTGTCGCGCGTCGCGGCGCAGAAGACCCGGTTGTGGAAGGCGGCACCGCCGGCTCCCGCTACCGAGAGGCCGTCGACCTTCGCGGTCTGAGGTCTACTGCGCCGTTTGGGGCCTACTGCGTTTGGGGCCGGACACCCCACTCCGGGCGGTCAGGCTTGATCCCTCCGTGGGGCGCCCTGCCCCAAACGCCTGCCACCACGAGGTCCGCGCGCCCACGGAACCAGGCCACAACCACCCGCCTGCCACACGCCGCCCCGCCCCAAACGCCTGCCACCACGAGGTCCGCGCGCCCACGGAACCGGGCCACAACCACCCGCCTGCCACACGCCGCCCCGCCCCAAACGCCTGCCACCACGACATCCGCGCGGCCCGCAGGCCCACGCCGAGCCCGAGCCACACACCGCCCCGCGCCCGCACGCCGCCCCGCCCCACACACCCGACCTCCGCGACACCCGCCGGTCAGTGCCGGGGTTGTCGCCGGCGGATACGTTGTCCGGGTGCTCTATACCGATCGGGATGCGCTGCGCACGACGGCCTACGGATCGACGGATTTGCTGCGGGCGCGGATGTCGATTTACGAGTACCAGAATCCGCGCCGGGACCTGCGGCCGATCGTCACCGAGTTTCTGGCCGAGGTCACCGGCCCGGTGCTCGATATGGGCTGCGGCGTCGGCGGCTACACCCGATCATTGCGGGCCGCCGGGCATCCGGTGATCGCCGCCGACCTTTCCCGGGCGATGGCGACGGCTGCGGGCCCGCCGGCGGTGCTTGCGGACGCGACCGCGTTACCGCTGCGATCCGGCTCGTTCGGTGCCGTCATCGCACTGCACATGCTCTACCACGTACCCGATCCGAGGGCCGCTATCGCTGAAGCCCAGCGCCTGCTCGGTCCGGACGGGCTCATGGTGATCTCCACTAACGCGTCCGAGGACAAGGCGGCGCTGCGCAGCCTGCATGCCGAGGCCGCGATCGCGGCCGGCCGAGCCATCCCGCTCCACGGTCTGTCCGAACACTTCCATCTTGATCTCGCCGAATCGATGGCCCGCGAGATGTTTGGCGAAGTGAAGCGTCACGACCTGAATTCGGAAGTACGGGTACCGGAGCCGGAGCCGGTGGTGGCGTTCATCGACTCGATCCGGCCCTGGTACGGCTCACCGCCAGAGGTCACCGGTCACGTACGCCGGATTGTCACCGAAGCGATCGAACGCGACGGCGCGTTCACCTTCGCAACGCACTCAGGCTTTCTGGTCTGTAAGTAGCCCGGCCAGACGCGCCCGGGTTCCCTGATCCGCCAGCACACCCGCGAGGCCGGCCCGGAACGCCGCTTCCGCGGTCACGCCGAGCCGCTCGGCCAGGGCGTACTCCTGGCCTAGATCGGTGTTGAACATGGCCGGGTCGTCCGTGCTGATGGAGCAAAGCGCGCCGGCCGCCACCAGTTCGCTGAGCGGGTGGGCGTCCAGGCCGTTGACCACACCGGTGCGCAGGTTCGAGGTCGGTGCGACGTCCAGCACAATCTCGCGCTCGACAATTTCGGTGAGCAGATCCGGGTCGTCGACCGCACGGATACCGTGCCGAATCCGATAGGCGCCCAGGTCCAGCGCCTCCCTGATGGATTCCGGACCGGCCGCCTCGCCGGCATGCGGCACGAACGCGAGACCGCCGTCGAGCGCGATCTCCACTGCCTTCCGGTACGGCTCCAGGGGGTACCCGGGTTCGTAACCGCCGATGCCGATGCCGACCACGCCGCGGTCCCGGTATCGGACGGAGACCTCAGCGCACTCGATCGCGAGCTCGGCCGGACAGCCGTTGCGATAGATGTCCGGCGTGAACCTGACCGTCACCCCGTACCGCTCGAAGGCTTCGACCGCGCCCTCGGTGTAGCCGGTGTAGATGTCGTCCCACTTCACGCCGAGCATGACCCGCTCCGGCGGCGAGAAGATGCCCTCGATGTAGACGGCTCCGAAGCTCGCCGCCTCAGCCGCGTAGTCGACTACCACTTGCCTGAAGTCATCGACCGTCCGCAAGCAGTTGGTGGTCAGCTTCCAGACCTCGATGAAGTGCCGGAAGTCGGTGAAGCGGTACAACTCAGTGAGTTCGGAAACGGTATCGGCCGGCAGCGTCGCACCGTTGCGCCGGGCGATATCCAGCAGAGTGGCGGGACGGATCGCGCCTTCGAGGTGGACATGCAGCTCAATCTTGTGCGCGGTCACCCCGACAGCCTAACCGGACCACTGGTACTCGAAGCGGCCCGGCCATGTCACCGGCGTAGCCGGGTAGCCGCCGCCTGCTGCTGATCCAGGATGGACCGGGCCGCCTATGGCTGTTCGATGTCGAACTCACCACCCCGGACACCACCGAGGAAGGCATCCCATTCGGCGCGGGTGTAGACCAGAGCCGGGCCGTTCGGGTCTTTCGAGTCACGCACGGCGACGGCCTCGCCAACGAACGCGACCTCCACGCAGTTGTCGCAACTCCCACTGAGCGAGCTCTTGCGCCACTGTGCCGCGCTCAGATCGATCGTCATTCCCTTGGCATCTATCACGTTCAACTATCTCAGCTCCTTTGCCCGTGCGACGATGCGCTCGACAGACTGCGTTGGTGGCAGCGCACTCGCTCGCAGGTGGTCGAATATGAACTGATATCGGGCTACTTCGTGGTCTTTTTCTAGAAAGAGTCCACCGGCAGCGTTCTCCGCGAAGACGACGTCCGGGTCGCCTGGGTCTTCGTACTCGAGGATCGCGAACGTTCCGTCGATTCCCGCGTGCGCACCTGCGTCAAACGCGAGGACCTGCAGGGTCACGTGCGGGCGCTCGGCCATGATTGCCAGATGATCCAGTTGCTCAGCCATGATCGCCGCGCTCCCGACGATGCGGTGGAAGATCGCCTCGTCCAGGACCACCCAGAAGTTGAGCGGATCATCCTGATCGATTAACGACTGGCGCATCTTCCGGACGTGCATGCGCTGATCGAGTTCGTCATCGGTGATATTCGGCCGAGCGGCGCGGATCACCGTTCGGGTGTACTCAGGGAGCTGGAGTAGTCCAGGAACCACCTGAGCCTCGTACGCCTTGATCGACGATGCGGCCGCTTCCAGACCGACGTACGCTCCGGTGAGAACCGAACCGTACGCGTGCCACCAGCCTTTCTGCCGAGCCTCACGGGCGACCTGCACCAGTTCGTCGGCGGCTTCGCCATCGACTCCGTAGATCGCCAGCAAATCCCGCACGTCGCGGGGGGACGCTCCGATGTGTCCGGTCTCGATCCGGGAGATCTTTGACGACGAACACTCGAGGTGCTCCGCGGCGAACTCGATCGTAATTTTGGCATTTTCCCGGAGGCGGCGTAACTCGAGGCCGAGTCGCCGTCGTTGAACGGTTGGGCTTCCTCGTCCAGCCATGAAGCCTCCCTCGGCGGTTTTCGTCCCTTACGCCGGGGACTTCCAGACAGAGACGGCTCCATGATGTTAGCCGTACGAATGTACTGACGCGTCCCACGAACGGGCGACGCCGCATTCGAAAATTACGGATTAGGCGGCCTAGGCACACTAAGGGACTAAATGTGCCGATTACCAAACTGCAACTTGCATTCTGCATCACATCAGAGCAAGCTCACAGTTGGCAGTTTTGGTCACGACACCACGACGACCGTTACTCAGAGTGAGCTCCACCGAGCGCTTGCCAGGTCGCACCTTTTCCCACCGCGAGGGAGTCAGGTTGGTACCCCGGTCCGGCGACATCATCCGCGTGACGCGCGAGGCGAGCGTTCAGTTCGCGTCACCGATGTTGTTCCGAGTCATCCGTGTACACGATTGGTCCACCTACGACGGTTGGGCCTGGCTCGATGGATACGAGCTCAACTCAGCCGGCGAGGCGGTCGACCGAAGGTCGATCTTCGTTCAGGTTGGCGGGCTGCAGCGTGCGCATCCAGGCGCCCAGCGCTTTGCCGCACCCCGCACGCGTACCCAATTCGGCATGGCCACGGCGAGCGCCTCAAGCCGCGACTGACCTTCGTCGTTCGCCGCCCTCCAGCCGGTGCGCACGCCTAGGATCGTAGGCACCTACGGTTTTGGTAACACCCAGTTGCGTGGCCCGGACCCAGACCTCGGTGTGGGGGCGGCGCCATGGCGTCTATGTTGGTGGGCCGCGCACGGTCCACCCGTACGATTATGATCTTGCTTGGTCTACTGGCGATCGGGTCTGTTCTGCTTCCGGATCGCGCCTGGGCCGGAGTGGTCAGGTCGGCCACCGCGACGTATCCAACGCCGAACCCGTCGCCGAATCACACGGCGGCACCCAGCGACCCGCCTCGTTCCCCCCAACCGGCGCCGGCACCGCCAGACATCGGCGCGGTCGCGACCGCCGGCGAAGACTCTCCGGCCGTGGCCACCGTACGCGTGACGGTCGCGTCAGCGGCCCGAGTCGCCTCGGTTCCCGGCCACCGGATCGCCCTGTCCACCGAGCCGCGGTTCGCCGAGTCACTGTTCTACTCCGGCCTGGCGGCCCTCGCCATCGCGTCCTTCGGCCTGGTGGTGCTGGGTATGCGACGACGCCTCTGGTGACCGCCGGGGGCGGTGCCGGTGAAATCGGCCGGCGAGCCCGATGATGGCTGGAACGGACAGGGGCGGCGTTGGGCCCAGGCCGCGTACCAGGCGCTCAAGCGGTGACTATGCGCGATCATCCCCCGCTCGGCGACGGCGATGGAGATGCGGACTGGGTCGTGGTGCCGCCGGTCGATGGCGTGTCGCTCGGTGTCGTGATGGTCGGCTGGGCGTAGTAGAGCGTGACCGTGCCGCCCGGTGCCACTGTCTGCCCGACGTCGGGTGATATCCGCACCACCGTGTTCGGGAAGGCGTTGTCGTCGGTCTGCGGTACGGCCGTATAGGACACGTTGTTGTGATCCAGAATGTCCTCGGCTTCGTCTACCGGAAGGCCGATCAGCGCGCCTGGGATCACGTACGGCGCGCCCGGCTCGGTCGGGGTTGACGATGTGGGCGGTTCGCTGGTTTGCGGTGCGGTCGATGGCGACGGTGCCGAAGTGCTTGCCGACGGCCCCGGCGTGCTTGGTGCCAGCGGCTCATTCTTGTTGTTAAGCGAGGTGATCAGGGCGTAGGCAATCCCCAGAAGAATCAGCAACCCGATGACGGCAAGAAGGATCGGCAGCCACCACGCGCGCCCTGGCTCGGATGGTGACCACTGCTCGGTCGTGTCCCGGTCTCGTGGTGCCCCGCCGGGAACGCGGGCACTTGCGCTCCAGCGCGCGGAGTCGGCCGGCGGGATGACCGCCGTGGAGTCCGGTACCTGCGGACGCAGCACGGCAGTCGGTGGTGCGGCCGGGCTGACCGGTGACGGCGGGAGCATGGCGGTGGCGTCATCATCAGCCGGCTCCGCCACCTCGGTCTTGTCGCCGCCAGGCGCGTCGCTGCCCGTTGATGCTCGGTCGGCAGGTCCGACGACCTGGGTTGCGTCAGCGTCGCCTTGCTCGACGAGCTGCGTCTGCTCCGTCTCGGCTCCGGCTCGTCCGGCTCCGGCTCGTTGGGACTGCCCGGGGGCACGGCTCGTGTCGCCTCCGGATCCGCGTCCGAAGGCGTCCCAGATCCGGCCGCGCTGCCGCGCGATGGATCGCCGCCATCCGGCTTAGGTGCCGCCCGATCATCCGCCACGACATCATCGAACCATGTCGGTGCCGCCGGGCCGAATGCGACCGGTCATACCGCGCACAAGCAGGTCATCCAGTGGCGCTCGCGGCCGGTGATCCACCGTCAGTTGGCTGGCCAGAGGGCTGGTCGGACGGGCTCGGCGAGATGCCCGCCTGCCCGCAGTAGACCTTGATCTGGTCATTCCAGTGGGTCTGAGCGTCAGACGGCGCCGGGTCGGTATAAAGGACGACACCCTTCCTGCCGTTGGGGTACGACGGGATCAGCCCGGCCGCGGCGACGTCCTTGCCCCCCGTGGAGCAGCCCTCGCCAGTGATGTCCGGAATGTTGAGAAGCGGTGGCGGTCCGGTGACATAGATCTTGACGGTGATACCACGCTTCACGACCGTGCCGGCCGCCGGAACCGTGTGATCGACGGTCGCGCCCTGGCCGTTCTGGTTGAAATAGAGCGCGACGCCCAGCCCCATCGCGCGCAATGTGTCACGCGCGTCCGTGAACGTCGTGCCGAGAGCGTTGAAATCTGGCACCACGTTGCCGGTGACCGTGACAGACGGGGACGGCGATGGCGGCGGCGGTGATGAGGACGGCACAGTTGCCGTTGGCGACGGAGTCGTGCCCAGCGCGTCCGCGGGTGGTGCGGGCGATGTCGTGGTGACCCAGCCGATCCAGGCGCCCAGCGCGGCGAGCGCGACGAACCCGGCCACGAACGCGAACACCTGCCCGACCGAAATGCCGGGCTTTGCCGGAGTCAGGTCGTCTGGTTCTGGAGTCACGGAGGGGGGCACCGACACAGTGTGCCGCATCGCAGCGACATTGGCTGCCGCAGCCTCCGACCGAGTTCGCCTCGTTGGTGTCATGGTCCGCTGCCGTGGTCACGGCAGCCGTGGCGTGACGCGATGGGGCCGGCGTCGATAACCTGCGCAGGTCGCGAGGATGAGCGCTGGACGCTACGCTGCCCGTCATGGCCAAGCAGGGCTGGTTGGGTTCGGTCGCGTTAGCGGTGGGAGCGAGCGCGGCGACCGCGGCTGCGCAATTCGGTCTCGGGTACGGGTTCGGGGTTATCGAGTGGGCTCCGGCCGCCGGCATGACGGTGACGTCGGACAAAGTGTGGCTCGTCAGCCTCGCCTGGACGCTGTGGATCGCCGCGTCGTCAACGGTCGTCGGCGCGATCGCCGCCGATCGCCGCAGTCTGGGGGAACTCGGTGCCGCCCCACCCCGGGCCAACGGGAAGCAGACGGTCTTCGCGACCGCGGTCTGGCGGGCGCTCCTGGCCGTGTCGTCGGCGATCGGGGCGCTGCTATCGGTCGCGCTGGTCCTCACGCCCGCGCAACTCGCCGGCCGTACCGATACCAACGCACCGGAACTGATCGCGGCAGGCTACGCCATCGTCGGAATCATCGCCGGCATCGTCGTGGCGGTCGCCGCGCTAGCGGCTCGGGCCGCCGCGGTCAACGTCGTCGCCACCGTCGCCTGGATCTGGCTGCTCGCGACGGCATCCCTGATCTACGACGCGGTCAACGGGCGCAGCCATGGCAGCACGTCGATCGAAGTCTGGCCGTTCGGCAGCGAGCACTACTTCCGCGATACCTGGTCCTGGTCCGGGGCGCTGGTGATGCTGTCGAGCGCGGCTGTCATCGGCATCCTCGCGGCGATCGGCGGCATCCGGCGCAACGAAAACAAGGTTGGGGTAGCGACGTCGGGCGGTGCCGGACCGGCGCTCGTGATGGCCGCGTACATGCTCACCATCCCCACGCTGGCGGGCGTCGCGGATCCACAGCGGTCCGCCTCGATCCTCGCCCCGGTCGCGCTCATCGCCGGCGCCGCCGGATCGGTCCTGGTGGTTGCGATCGCGTCCAGTCGCGAGGCGAGCATCCGTGACCGGGCGGCCCGCGAGGCCGGGGCGGCCGCCGCGGCCGGGCCGGTGACCGGAGTGGCAGTCGCGCCGGGCAATGCCACGGTCGAGAAGGCACCGCCGCCGAAGGCGCCCGGCTCGAAGCCGGGCGCACCTGGCCCGAAGCCCAAGCCCGCGTCACCTGGACCGAAGCCGTCGCCGTCAACCTCCGGCGCCGACGAGACCACCGTCAAGCTGTCAATTCCGGCTCAGCTCGGGAGTCCGGGCCGACCGACACCGGACGCCGGCGCCACGCAGCCCGCCGATGACACGGCCGACTCCGGAGGCACCCCGGATCACGGTAAGCCGACCGCCGGCGATGGAAAGGGCGAACCCGGCGCTGCCCGGAAGCCCGGATCCGGGTCCAAGCGCGGCAAGCGACGCTGAGGTCGGTCGGCCAGCCGACCCCGGCACGCCGGGCGCCGCTGTTAGTCAGTGGTCCACGTGTGCACCGGCTCGTTGCTCGGCCAGCGGTAGGCGTACCGCCGGAGCATCTCTCGCAGCGCCGCGGTGCGCGTCATGCCCGAGGCTTCGAGTTCGCCGACGGTTTCGATCTGCCAGGTCGCCCCATTGCGCCGGGTACGGCACCGGGCTTCGATGATGCCCAGCAACCGGTCCCGAACATCACGTGCGACATCAAACTTGTCGAGCCCCGCATACGCCTTCGGCAGCAGGTGTTCGAGCACCAGCTCGCGGACACCGATTTCGCCCATTCTGGGCCAGAACAGCCGCGCGTCAATGCCATCCCGCGCGCCCAGGTAGAAGTTCGTCTCCGCCTGACTGAACGTGAGTGATGTCCAGATCGGGCGATCGGCGTCCACGAGTTCTCGCACCAGGCCGAGGTAGAACGCGCCGTTGGCGAGAAGATCGGCGACGGTCGGGCCAGCCGGCAGCACCCGGTTCTCGACCCGCAGATGCGGCCGGTTGTTCATCACGTCGTAGACCGGGCGATTCCACCGGTAGACGGTCCCGTTGTGGAGCCGGAGTTCGGCGAGTGCCGGTGACCTGCCGGCGGCGAGCGCCTCGACTGGATCCTCGTCGGCGCAGATCGGAAGCAGCGCCGGAAAGTAGCGCACGTTTTCTTCGAACAGGTCGAAGATCGAGGTGATCCACCGCTCGCCGAACCAGACCCGCGGCCGCACGCCCTGGTTCTTAAACTCGTCGGGCCGGGTGTCGGTAGCCTGCTCGAACAGCGCGATCCGGGTCTCGGCCCACAGGTGCCGCCCGTACAGGAACGGGGAGTTCGCGCCGACCGCCAACTGGACACCGGCGATCGCCTGCGCGGCATTCCAGTAGCTGGCGAACTCATCCGGCGAGACCTGCAGGTGGAATTGCACGCTGGTGCACGCGGATTCCGGCGCGATCGAGTCGAAGATCGAGCGCAGCCGCTCCGCGCCCCGGATGTCGATCGGCATGTCACTGCCCCGAGCTTCCATCATCTGCTCGTTGAGCTGCAGGTACCGGCCGATCGGGGTGACGTTGCCGAGGATCGTGTGCAGCGGGGTCAAGGTCGGCACGATGCCGATCGGAACCAGGCCGGCGTCGGCCTTGCGCGCGCACTCGTCGGCCTGCCGGAGCGTGGCGCGGAGATCTTCTTCGTAATCGTTGAACCCTCGGTCCGAAACCAGCCTGGGGCGGGCGTTGAACTCGATGTTGAACTTTCCCAATTCGCTCTGGATCAGCGGATTGGCCAGATCGGCCAGCACCCGATCGTTGATCATCGCCGGCTCCGCGGCGTTGTCGACGAGATTGAGTTCTAGCTCCAGGCCGGTCATCGGGCGGTCTGCCTCGAAGTGGAAGTCCTTGAGCATGAGCGCGAACACGTCGAGGCAGCGACGCACCTTACGCCGGTAGCGCGTGCGGTCATCGCGGGTGAATGCCCCAGAGGTGATGTCTTGACCCATCCGCCCCACTCCTGGGTCTGCCAACATTACGACTATCGTTACGAGGGCCCTAACACAGGACGCCAGGGATGAATCGGACTTTATTCCAGCGCTGCGTGACTGCATGGTTGCGCGCTGGCGCCAATTCTCCACAACGATGCAACTCCTCGCAATTGCTTGCCAACTTATCGTTACAGTGACAATAGTCAATGTCTTTACCGGGGTGATCCGCTCTCACTCGTTGGAACAGCGATGGGCACGGGCGATGCGCATGCCGGCGCTCGCTCGGCGCGGCGATGACCGATCGTGGCGTCCGGATGATCGCGGGCGACCGGCCATGCACGCGCTCGGGACGCGGTCCGGCGGCCCTCCTGCCCGTGACGGCACGCGGGGCGCGCACCATCCGGTGCGCGCCCCGCGTACAGGGTCGGAGTGCGTCAGTCCTGGCGGACCGCCTCACCCTCGATCTCAATCGTGATCTTCTTGCTCACCATGACACCGCCGGTCTCCAGCGTCTGGTTCCAGGTCATCCCCCAGGCCTCGCGGTCGATCTCGGTCTTGGCCGAGAAGCCGATGACGTCCTTGCCCCACGGGCTGCGAGTCACACCTTCGAACTCGACGGCAAGGTCGACCGGGTGCGTGACGCCCTTGATGGTCAACTCGCCGTGCAAGGTGAACTCGTTGCCACCCTGGGCGGTAAGGCCGGTGCTGCGGAACTCCAGCGTCGGATACGTCTCGATCTCAAGAAAGTCGCCGCCGCGCAGATGGCCGTCGCGCTGCTCGACACCGGTCGTGATCGACGCGGCCTGCATGACGGCATGGGCCGACGACTGGACCGGATCCTCAGCGATGACGATCTCGCCGGACACGTCGGTGAAGGAACCGCGAACCTTGCTCACCATGAGGTGGCGTGCCACGAACCCGACGCGGGTGTGCGCCGGATCGATCGCGAAGGTGCCCGCGACCGGAATCTGCAGGCCGCTGTAGTCCCGCGTGGCGGTGGTGGTGACGACATCAGTCATCGTGCTCTCCTCGGAAGTCCCGATAGCTGGGCTAATTGCTGGGGCAACTATATACATTGCATCTATTGCGAACGCAAGCGTTGCTATAGTTGTTCCATGTACCACGAGAGTTCCCCGGAGATCTTCGACGACCCGCGCATCACCGCGATGGGCCTGCTCGGCGAGGCTTACGTGGGGCTGATGGCGCGGCTGCAATGCCAGATCGCGCAGCATGACCTGTCGACGATCGAGTTCGACATCCTGCTCCGGCTCAGCCGGTCGCCCGATGGCCAGCTTCGGATGACCGATCTGTCCGCTCAGACATCGCTGACCGCCAGCGGTGTGACGCGCGTCATCGACCGCCTGGAAAGGGCCTCACTGGTTCAGCGGTCAGCCTGTCCGACCGACCGCCGCAGCCTCTACGCGGTGATCACACGCTCCGGCCGGGACCGTATCGCGGGGGTCCTTCCCGGCCATCTCGAATTGATCAGCGAGTGGTTCACCGGCCGGCTCGACCCGGAGCAACTGGACGCGCTCCTGGCCGGCCTCCGGATCGTGCGGGACGCGGTACGGCCGGGTGCCGAGTCTGGCGCCAAGCCGACAGCCGAGACTCCGGCCAGCGTGTAAGTCTTGTTCCTAGGCTGGTCGGCAGAGGCGAGGCGGCGTCCAGTGCGCCGCCGGCCAGGCGGAGGTACGGGCGCAATACAACACTTGTATGCGCCCGTACCGACGACGCCGCCGGAGGCCTTCTGGGCCCGCCGCGGCCCAGCCACGCAGTTCAGGAACGACGGGCTCAGTCCACCCCGAGTGAACGAGCGATGATCATGCGCTGGATTTCCGACGTGCCCTCGCCGATCTCCAGGATCTTGGAGTCCCGCCACATCCGTGCGACCGGGGTCTCGTTCATGAAGCCGTAGCCGCCGTGGATCTGGGTCGCCTCGCGCGCGTTGGTGACCGCGATCTCGCTGGCGTACAGCTTGGCGATCGCCGCCTGCCGCTTGAAGTCAGCACCCGCGATCAGCCGGGCGGCCGCGTCGTAGTAGGCCAGCCGGGCGGTGTGCGCCCGCATCTCCATGTCGGCGATCTTGAACTGGATCGCCTGGTACGACCCGATGTGCTGGCCGAAAGCGTGGCGCTGGGCGGCGTACTTGACCGACTCGTCGACGCAGCCCTGGGCCAGGCCCACCGAAAGTGCGGCGATCGCGACCCGGCCCTCGTCCAGAGTGCGCCAGGAACTGCGCGAAGCCCCGGCCGCGCTGGCCCAGCAGGTTGGCCGCCGGCACCCGGCAGTCGTCGAAGTGTCAGCTCGTGGGTGTCCGAGGCGCACCAGCCGACCTTCGAGTAGCCCGGCGCAACGGTGAATCCAGGCGTGCCGGACGGCACGATGATCGCCGAGATCTCCTTGGAGCCGTCCGGCCGCTACCCGGTCACCGCGGCGACGGTGACCAGCGAGGTGATGTCGGTCCCCGAGTTGGTGATGAACGCCTTGGAACCGTTGATCACCCACTCGTCGGTCGACTCGTCCAGCACCGCGCGGGTGGCGGCGCCACCGGCGTCCGACCCGAAGCCGGGCTCGGTCAGCCCGAAGCCGGCCAAGCGCCTCGCCGCTGATGAGCTTCGGCAGCCACTCGGCCTTCTGCTCCTCGGTGCCGAACCGGTAGATCGGCATGGCGCCGAGCGAGATCGCGGCCTCCAGGGTGATCGCGACGCTGGAGTCGACCCGAGCCAACTCCTCCAGCGCCAGGCACAGTGCGAAGTAATCGCCGCCCATACCGCCGACCGACTCCGGGAACGGCAGGCCGAACAGGCCCATCTTGCCCATCTGGCGAATGATCTCGTACGGAAACGTGTGGCTCTCGTAATGCTCGGCGATCACCGGCGCTACCACCTCGAGCGCGAATTCCCGCACGCTGCTGCGCAGGGCTTCGTGCTCGTCATTGAGCGTGAAGTCGGGCATGGTCGACTCCGAACTCGCTCAGACGGGTGTGACGCCGTGCCGGCGCCGGGAGAAGTGGCGGTCCTTGCCGCGGGCGGCCGCGTACCGGGCGATCAACTCGCCCCGCAGCTCATGGGGTTCGATGATGGTGTCGACGACCAGCTCGCTGGCCAGCCGGACGATGTCGATGTCTTGCTCGTACTCGGCACGGCGGGCAGCGACGAACGCATCCCGCTCGGTCTCGTCCTCGATCGCGGCGATCTTGTTGGCGTACACCGCGTTGACGGCCGCCTCCGCACCCATCACCGCGATCTTGGCCGTGGGCAGCGCTATCGTGGCCTCCGGCGCGAAGCCGGGACCGGCCATCGCGTAGAGGCCGGCACCGTACGCCTTGCGCACCACCACGCAGATCTTCGGCACGGTCGCCTCGCTGATCGCGGTCACCATCTTTGCGCCGTGCCGGATGATGCCCTGCTTCTCCACCGCCGTGCCGACCATGAAGCCGGGCACGTCGGACAGGAACAGCAAGGGAACGTTGAACGCGTCGCAGAGCTGCACGAACCGGCTGGCCTTGTCCGCCGAGTCGACGAACAGAACGCCGCCCTTGAACATCGAGTTGTTGCCGACCACGCCGACGACTTCGCCGTCGAGGCGGGCGAACCCGATGGTCAGTTCCTTGGCGCATCGCGGCTGGATCTCGAAGAACGAGTCGGCGTCGACCAGGCCCTTGATGAAGCGGCGCATATCGAAGGCCTGCCGCTCGCTTGCCGGTACCAGCGAAGCAAGGTCGGCGCCGGCCGAATCCGCGGCCGCGGCGGCGGGCGGCGTCCTGGGTCCAGTTGGCCGGCAGGTACGACAGGTAGCGCTTAACCGTCGCGAGCGCCTCCGGCTCGTCCTTGCAGAGAAAGTGGCCGACGCCGGACTCGGTGCAGTGCATCTTCGCCCCGCCCATCGCCTCCAGCGTGGTCTTCTCGCCGGTGACCATCTCGACCATCCGGTCGCTGCCCAGGTACATCGACGCGTTGCCGTCGACCATGGCGACCACGTCGCAGAACGCCGGAATGTAGGCGCCGCCGGCCGCCGACGGGCCGAACAGCGCGCACACCTGCGGAATGCTGCCGGAAGCTCGGACCTGGTTGTAGAAGATGTTGCCGGCACCGCGCCGGCCGGGGAACAGGTCGACCTGGTCGGTGATCCGGGCACCGGCGCTGTCCACGAGGTAGATCATCGGTACGCCGGTTGCGTAGGCCCGTTCGATGATCCGAATGATCTTCTCGACGGTCCGGGCGCCCCACGACCCGGCCTTGACCGTCGAGTCGTTGGCCATCAAGCACACCGGCCGCCCGTCGATCCGTGGCCGTTCCGGTGATGACGCCGTCGGCCGGGCAGCCCGTCGGCGAGCACGTTCGCGTAGCGGCCGTCCTCGACGGAATGAGCCCTCGTCGACCAGCATCGCGATACGTTCGCGGGCGAACATCTTGCCGCGCGCCGCGTTGGCTTCGTGGTATCGCTGCGCGCCACCGGCCTGTACCTGCTTGCTCAGGGCCTCAAGCGCCTCGCGGTCCAGTGACACCGGTCTCCTCCCACAACACGCAGACGTCAAGCGCGCACCGCGCCGACCTGAACGATCGTTAGGTTACCTTATGCGGCCCACACCGAACCAAGCGCGAAGGAGTCAACCCCAATTCCTGGCTCGTGACGCGGCCGGGCACCGCGGATGTCGCACCGCAGACTGCGGCGGGCGGGACATGAGCGCCGCGTGCGGGCGGCAGGTCGCCCGGGCACCACCGATGGCGGCGTGCCCGGGAAAGTCAGGACACCAAACGGGTACGCGGGCCGGCGCGCAGCACCCCGGACGGCAGTTCGCGGCCCACGATGCGCTGGGCGAGTTCCGCTGCCTCGATGAGCTTGTCCAGGTCGATGCCGGTACGCATGCCCATGTCCTCGAGCATGTGCACGACCTCCTCGGTCGCCACGTTTCCGGTCGCACCCGGGGCGTACGGGCACCCGCCGAGCCCGCCGACGCTGGCGTCGAACTCGCGGATGCCCAGTTCGAGAGCGGTCAGGATGTTGGCCAGGCCGGTTCCGCGCGTGTTGTGGAAGTGCGCGAGGATCGGCACCTCGGGATGGCTGGCGCGGACCGGTCCGAGCACCGCCGACACCCGCCGGGGGGTACCCATGCCGGTGGTGTCGCCGAATGCCACCCGGTCGGCGCCGTCGGCAAGCACCCGATCGACGATCCCGGCCACTCGTGCCGGATCGACGTCGCCCTCGTACGGGCAGCCGAAGCTGGTCGCGATGATCACCTCGACGGAGGCATCGCCGTCATGGAGCAGGCTGATGAGTTCCCGGATGTCGTCGAGCGACTCCTCGGTGGATCGGTTGACGTTCTTACGGTTGTGGGTGTCGCTGGCCGACACCACGACCTCTATCTCGCGAAAGCCGGCGTCGAGCGCGCGCTGTGCTCCACGGGAGTTCGGGACCAGAGCCGAGTAGCGGACTCCCTCGGCGTGCTTGGCCCGGGCCCAAACCTCGTCCGCGTCGGCCATCTGCGGGATCGCGCGCGGGTGGACGAAGGAAACCGCCTCGATCCGGCGTGCACCGGTCTGCGAGAGCGCGTCCAGGAGCTCCACCTTGGCATCGGTTGGTACCGGATCCTCGTTCTGCAGCCCATCGCGTGGCCCGACCTCGCGGATCGACACATCGACCCGTTCTGCGCTGTCCATGCCTACCTCCCGCTATGGGTTGCCTGTCGCCGGTCAGATCCTCCGGCCGGTCACTTCTTCGCCGGGCGGATCCGCTCCACGATACCGGTGTCATAGTCACCAGAAACGAACTCGGGATTGTCCAGCACCTCGGCGAAGAACGGCAGGTTGCACTTCGGCCCGGTGATCTCGAACGAGGCGGCGGCGGCCTTGGCCCGGGCGATCGCGGTCGGCCGATCCGGCCCGAAGGCGATCAGCTTCGCCATGAGCGAGTCATAGTTCGGCGTCACCGTGGTGCCGGCCGCGTACCCGGAATCGACGCGCACGCCCTCACCGGCCGGCTCCACCCATGCGGTGATGGCGCCCGGGCCGGGCAGGAACCGCTTGGGGTCCTCGGCGTTGACACGCAACTCGATGGCGTGGCCGTTCGGGGCGAGGGCGTCCACATCGAAGTTGGGCTCCAGACCACTGGCCACCCGCAACTGCTCCTCCACCAGGTCCACGCCGTAGACCAGCTCGGTGATCGGGTGCTCGACCTGAAGCCGGGTGTTCATCTCCAGGAAGAAGAATTCGCCGGTGGTCGGGTCCAGCAGACATTCGACGGTGCCGGCGTTGCGGTAGCCGACCGCCTCTCCGGCGCGGATCGCCGCCGCGCACAGACGCGCCCGCAGCCCGGCATCGACGGCCGGGGACGGCGTCTCCTCGAGCACCTTCTGATTCCGGCGCTGCACCGAGCACTCCCGCTCGCCGAGCGCGACCACGCGGCCGTCGGCAAGGCCGAGAATCTGCACCTCGACATGCCGCACCCGCGGGAAGTAGCGCTCGATCAGCACCGAGCCGTCACCGAACATGCGCTCGGCGAAGCCGCACACCCGCTCGTACTCCTCGCGGAGCGTCTCTTCGTCGAAGGCGGCCGCCATGCCCATTCCACCGCCGCCGGCCGCGGCCTTGACCATGACCGGGTAGCCGATCTGCGCGGCCTCGGCCACGGCCGCGTCCACACTGGGTGCCGTTTCGGTGGTGCCGGGCGCGACCGGGACGCCGGCCTCAGCCATCAGATTGCGAGCGTTGATCTTGTCGCCCATGGCAGTGATCGCCTCCGGGCTCGGGCCGACCCAGATCAGCCCGGCCGCGACGACGGCGCGGGCGAACTCGGCGTTCTCGGATAGGAACCCGTAGCCCGGATGGATCGCCTCTGCCCCGGTGGACTTCGCGGCCGCCAGGATCGCCTCGGTGTTGCGGTAGGACTGAGCCGGGTTGGCCGGGCCGACCAGGACCGCCTCATCCGCTTCGAGAACGAACGGCAGGGCAGCGTCGGCATCCGAATAGATCGCGACGGTACGGATCCCGAGGCGCTTGGCGGTCCGGATGACCCGGCGGGCGATCTCGCCCCGGTTCGCGACAAGTAGCGAGCCGATCATGGATTTGCGGTCCTTCCAGCCGGGTGCTTAACGATCGTTAGGTGACGGCGTCACCGCGTCAGGCTACCGTGTCCCGGACCCGGCCTTGAAGTGCCGCCAGCGCGGCCGACCGCAACAACTCGGCGCGCCGCTCCCGATCGACGTAGCCACCATGGAACGGGGTCGAGTTCATCAAGCCGAACGCGGCATGAGCCAGGACCCGCGCCTCCTCGGCCAGCAATTCCGGCCGCACGGCCAGCAAGGTCTGCACCCACACCTCCACATACAGCCGCTGCAGCCGCCGGATCGTGCGTCGCGGCTCGTCCGGCAGGCGGTCGAGTTCGTGCAGGTGCATCGTGATCACGGCTGGATTGTCAAGAGCGAACTCGACATGGAAGTCGATCAGCGAGTTGAGCAGGCCGACCGGGTCGTTGACGTGCTGCTGTACCCGCTCGACACCACCGGCGAGGAGACCTTCGCTGACCGGCGTGAGGCACGCGATCAACATCGCTTCCTTGCCCGCGAAGTGGTGGTAAAGCGCAGGGCCGGTGACGCCGGCGGCGGCACCGATGTCGTCCATCGACACGCCGTGATACCCGCGCGTGGCGAAGAGGGCTACCGCGATCTCCAAGATCTCGTCTCGGCGGGTGCGGCGCTTGGGGGCCCTGGTGCGCTGCTCAATCGTCACGGCGCCAGCCTATCCAGGGCTGCCGCCAAACCAATCGGCCGAAGGTCGACTACTGCGGTATCCCATAGAGTTTTCGCAGTGCAGCGGCCTCTTGGTCGCGCTCCGCACGGTCCAACAGGTGAGCCAGCACACTGGCGGCGAAGCGCGCGGCGTTGGCGTCGCCCAAGCGGTTGAGCTGGTCGGGCGCACTGGCTGCCCGCAAAAGCGCCGCGTCCAGGTCGCCGCTTCTCGCCAGGATCCGAGCCCCCTCGCAGGCGAGCATGGCCCGTTCCCAGGCGACGGCGGCCTCACCTTCGGTCCCCGTACCGCCGTCGTGGTCCGGAGAGGTGGTCAACGTGAGAGTCGCCATATCCGCATCGGCCAGCGCCTGAATCGCCTCGTCCACCCGTTCGGCCCACATCAGTGACATGGCGGTACGGCGACGAGCCCGCGCCGAGGCCAGTTGCTGGCCGGCCGTGTCATACGACGCGGCTGCGGTCGCGTACCTGGCCGCGGCCTCGGCGTCCCGGTCCAGGCTGTCGAGCAGATCGCCCATTTGCTCGTGCATCTCGGCCACCAGTTCATCGCTGCCCCGGCGCCGGCCGCTGTCCGCGATGACGCCGAGCTGTTCCAGCGCGGCATCCGGCTGTCCGAGCGCCCGCAGTGCCTGGGCCAGCACATGGCGGACCAGCTCCGAGCGCGGGTCGCCATCCGGAAGTGTCCCGAGCGTCTCCTCGGCGACCTCGGCCGCGTCGAGCGGTTGGTCGGAGTTCACGTACGCCACGGCCAGCGCGTGCCGCGCGATCAAGGCGCTGTCCACGTCATCATCGCCTGCGCTGGCAACCTCGTCGATCAGGTCGTCGATGCTCTCCGCGGCGCGGGAGGTCCGGGACAGCATGACCGCCCGCTGCCGCCGCAGGCTGCGCCGCAGACTCTCATCGTCGGCCGTGGCCAGCCCCTCCTCGTAGCACGCGATGGCCTTCGGGAGGTCCGCGTTCAGCTCCGCAATCCGGCCAATGATCCAGCAGCAGGTGGCAACGCCTTCCTGGTAACCGCGTTCCCGGCAGACCTCCCGCGCTGCCTCGGCGGCCGTACCGGCCTCCGGCAACCGGCCGAACTCAGCCAGCATCCCGGCCCGCTCGGTGGCGAGCTTGGGGCGGGCCTGAGCGAAGTTGTCGTGGTCGATGTAGCGCTCGGCCTCGTCGAGCGACTGCAGCGCGTCATCGGCCCGGCCGGCGAACATGTACGCCAGCGCCATCCGGCGGTGCACGGCGGTCAGCCGGTCCTTGGGTGCGTGCACGGCGAGGTAACTGGTCGCGTCCTCGGCGATCGGTAGCCCCACGTCGGCGCGGTCGGTACGGCACATGAGCACCGCCACCCGGCACCGTGCCATCTGCCGGCGCAGCTCGTCACCTGCCTCGGCGTACCGGTCGATGGCCGACCCCCAGGAGATCTCGGCCATCTCCAGGTCGTTCGAGTTCGCGCAGACCAATCCGTTCAGGTCGGCACGTCGCGCCCGCTGCAGCGGATCGAGTTCGGTGAGCGCGTGCCGCTCATCGAACTCGGTGGCGACCGCCAGCGCATCGGCGACGCGGTCGCAGTGCCAGTGGTCCTCGGCAAGGTCGAGCAGCTCATCCACGGATGCGGCGGCGGGAATGGCCGGCGGTTCTATGGTCTTGATCGGCGTCGGCCCGGCCGGGCGCACCCGGCGCGCGGTCGCGGTGGCGATCGGAATCTGCGCGTTGCGCGGTTCCGCCTCGATGGTGTCCCGTACCTGCCGGCTCTGCTCGCCGGTCCCGTTGCGGGCATCGAACCGGGAGGCCAGATCGGTGGCCGTCGCCACCAGGGTCGCCTCCAGGTCCGCGACGCTCAGGTCGGCCGCCGCGCGGGAACCGTGCGCCGGGCGGTGCACGGTCGTGGCACCGTGGCCGGCCTCTCGGAGCCGCCTTAGCACCAGCGCGCCGGCCGCGGCGAAGTCCATCTCGTCGGCCGGCGACGGTGCTACGTCCAACCAGGGCAGGTGACGGATCAGGATCTCCCGGGCCAGGTTCTCGTTGCCGGTCAGGGCCAGGAAGGTCAGGTGCACCGAGATCTGGCCGAAGTCGGCGAGGTTGGAGCGCATGACGCGGTACGCGCGACGGTGCGCGTCGCGTGCCGAATCATCCCTGCCGGTGCGGGCGTAGGGCAGGAGGAGCGTGGTGAGGATCGACTGCGGCTGTTCCACGCAGGTGAGCTTGCCGCCCAGCACCGGCTCGGCGACCGCGATGGCCTCCTCATCCCGGTGCTGCGAAGCCAGCCAGTGCGCCTTGGACGTGGGATCGCAGCCGGCACAGTCGGACAGACCGTCGCGGGCGGCGGTATTCCACTTCTGAAACCACTTCTCGGCTTCGTCAACGTCGCCGACGTGAGCCGCGATCGACTGCCGGTACGCGTACACGGCGTGCATGCTGTGCCCGCCGGACCGGTAGCGCCGCTCCATGTCGTCGAGAGCCGCGTAGGTGCGCGACAGCGGGATCTCCGGGAACCGGCGTAGCGCCGAGATCATGTACTTGAAGTGCCACAGCAGGTTGTGCGTGTGACGCTGATACCGAACCGGATCGCGGTCGTACTCGGCCAGGCACCACGAGAACGTCACGAACGACTTGGCCGGCTCGCCGCCGTGGGTATAGGCGGTGGTGGCCAGCATCCGGGCGGTGAACGCCAGATCGTCCGACCCGATCGAGTCGGCGCGCGCCAGCACCTGCTCGATGAGCGCTATCTGGGCGGCGCCGTAGGGCATCCCGCTTGCCTCACGCAGCAGGTTCCACAGGTCGTCCTCGGATGGGTTCAGCACGCCTCACGCCTCTTTCGGCACAGCCCGGTCCAGCAGACCGAGGAAGGAACGATTCAGTGCGGCGGCGTCGGCCGGCCGGATCGGGTGGTAGCCGAGCAGCAGCGACTGGCCGTACAGCGACTCCACCGCGAGCCCGACCACATCCGGATCGCTCAGCGCGCAGACCCGGCGCACCAGCGGGCAATTGAAGTTGAGGACCAGCTGTGGTCGGACGTCCCGGGCCGCCGAGTCCAGCGCCGCGAGCACGTCCGACCAGATCGGATCGGCCTTGTCCTTGGTGGCACGCAGATCGCTCCGGAACGCCGCCTCGCGATCGACCAGGTACAGTGCCGGAAGTCCGGACGGTTCGAAGGCACGCAGCACCACCTCGCATCCGAGCCGGTCCATCGCCCGCTGCGCAGCCCGGACGAACGGCTGCGCGGCGAGTTCGTCGTCCAGGTCGAGAGACTGAAACCGGGTAGCGAGGTCGCTCGACTCCAGCCGCTCGACCACGATGGCCGGGTCTAGCTGGGGCAGCCGGTTGATGAGCTCGGTGTCGTAGGCGTAGCCGCCGTTTATCAGCGGCAGATCCTGCGCCGCGGCGACGGCTGCCAGCTGCCGGAACTGTTCGGTGGTGCTGGCGTACCTCACCACGCCGAACTGTTCGCGGAACTCGGCCAGGGTCATCCGCCCGACGTTGGTCTCCATCGTCCACCAGCGCTCGACCAGCCGGAGCATCTCGTCGTCGTGAACGGCCAGCGCCTTGACGCCCAAGTGGTGAATGTTGAGGAACTCGGCCAGCCGGATCGGGTTCGTCGTGCTTAGCCGCACCAGCCAGCCGCGCAACTGGTCGCCGAGCGCCTCCCGAACGGAGTCGAGCAAGCTGTCGTCGTAGAGCGCTTCCCGGCTCGCGGTCGGCCGCAGTTCCGAGGTATCCACCACGCACCGGGCGAAGAACGCCCACTCCGGAAGCAGGCCTTCGGCGCTCTCGGACAGCAGCATCCGCTTCAGGTAGACCCGGTGGCCGGCCCGGCTGGCCGGGTTGGCCGGCGTCGGCATCACATAAGCCACGCCTTCCAGGCCGGCCTCGGGGACCTTCAGGTCGATCACGTCGAAGGGCTCGATGCCGAGGTTGGCTCGCGCATAGTCCATCAGCGCGGCTCGCCGCCCGTCAGCCTGCCACGGCACCTCACCCCTGGTCACCGGCAGGCCATCCACTTCGACCGGTACCGGCAGCAGGTCACCGTACAGCCGGACCAACTCCGTGATCGACGCGTTGGTCAGCCAGTGTTCGGTACCGCGACGGGGTACCAACGTAACGGTCGTTCCGACACTGTCGCGCTGCTCGGTCGCGAGCGTGGTGGCGTACCGGCCGTCGGCGTACCCGATCCACGACACGGTCGGATGGCCGTCGGCGCGAGTCAGAACCCGTACCTCGTCGGCGACCATGAAGCAGGACAGCAGGCCGATCCCGAACTGGCCGAGAAACTCGTGCCGGGCGAAACCGAGATCGTCGCGCTTCGAACTGCGCCCGATCGTGGCCAGAAGCTCATGAACCTGTGCCTCGGTGAGGCCGATTCCGGTGTCGTGTACGCAGAGCGTGCCATCGCCGGTGTGGTCCGACGACTCGAACCGGATGGCGCGGACGGCGTCCTCGACTGTGCTCTGGCGGGCGGTGATCGCGTCGACGGCGTTCTGCAGCAATTCGCGGACATAGATCCGCGGGCTGCCGTACAGGTGATGGCTCAGCAGGTCAACGATGCCGCGCAGGTCGACCTGGAAGGCTCTGGAGTCAGTCATGGCCCGCTTACCGTAGTGGCAGGCGACCGACCGCGTCAGCCCCGGGCTGGCTGGGGAAGCGAAGTGGCAGGGCTATGCGCTTCTATGCTGTGGCACTAGTGGGTTCCGCATCGGCCTCCTGCCGTCCGCGACCATCGACTTGTGGCCGCGCGCGCCTGCGCCACCACGGGTACGCCACCCAGGCCGCCAGGTACGAGCCGACCGCGTTGACCAGCACGTCATCGACCGACGAGAATCGGCCAAGGTCAAGCATCCACTGCAACGACTCGATGACGACCGAGCCGGCGGCACCGACCGCCGTGCCCATACGAGGTCAGCGCCTCGGAGATGCCGGCGATGGCCAAGCCATCGGGCGAAGACGAACGCGAGTGGGGCCGCCAGAGCCGAGACGATGAGAACGTTCGCCTGCCGGCCCCACCACGACATGCGGCGAGCCTATCGGCACCCCGCAACCTTCAGCGGCTGTATCCTCCCGGTTCCAGGCCCTTCGCAACCGGCACCCGTACCAGGTTTCCCCACTCGGTCCACGATCCGTCGTAGTTGCGAACCTGAGGGAACCCGAGCAGGTGAGTGAGCACGAACCAGGTGTGGCTGGACCGCTCGCCGATGCGGCAGTAGGCGATCACGTCGTCGGACGGATCGAGGCCGAGTTCTTCCTTATATATAGCCGCCAACTCATCGGCGCTCCGGAAGGTGCCGTCGTCATTGGCCGCCTGCTTCCACGGCTTGCTCAACGCCCCCGGAATGTGACCGCCGCGGAGCGCGCCCTCCTGGGGGTAATCCGGCATGTGCAGCAACTCGCCGGTGTACTCGCCCGGCGATCGTACGTCGACCAATGGCCGCCCCGACGCGACGTGGGCCAGCACATGATCGCGGTACGCCCGGATCTGGGCGTCGCTGCGTTCGACCACCGGATAGTCGCCGCGCGGACGGTCGGCCTTGTCCCGCGTCAGCGGCCGGCCTTCGGCGACCCACTTGGCCCGGCCGCCGTTGAGCAAACGGACATCAGGATGACCGAACAGGCTGAACACCCACAGGGCGTAGGCGGCCCACCAGTTGAAGTTGTCGCCATAGAAGACCACCGTGTCGTCCCGGCTGATCCCCTTGGCCGCGCACATCTCGGCGAACGCCGCGCCGTCAAGGTAGTCCCGGGTGACCTGGTCGTTCAGTTCGGTGTGCCAGTCGACCTTGACGGCCGTCGGGATGTGCCCGGTGTCATACAGGAGGACATCCTCATCGGACTCGACGATGACGAGCCCCTCGGTGCCGGACTCGATCCGGTGTGCCAGCCAATCGGTGGTGACCAGGCGGTCGGGATGGGCATAGCCCTGCAACTCTGATGCAGTATCGGCGGAAACGGGCATACTTGCACGCTACTCCGTGCAAGGCGGCGCTACTGGACCGGACTGAGATGCGGCCGCTTCGCCACTACGTTGTCACCGGACGACCGCCCGGTGAGCCGGCGCTTGACCCATGGCGCCAGGTGGTCGCGGGCCCAGCGAGCATCCGCCGCCCGCGCCGCCGTCCATGACAGCTTCGGCAGTCCCGGCGGGGCGTCGAACCACACCGGGTCGGGCTGTTCTCCGAGGGTGGTGAGCACGTGCGCCGCGACCCGCTGATGACCGAGCGCGTTCATGTGAAGGCGGTCGACGCTCCACAGCGCGGGGTTGACGAACTCGTCGTCGGCCCAGAGGTCGACCATGATCAGGCCGTGTCGGTCCACCATCTCGCCGACCTTGGCGTTGAGCATTTGCACTCGCGGCAGGATCATCCGACGGCCGGGGAGCCGGGCGGTGACATCGGCGAAGCGGAACAGGATCACGTCAGCACCGGAGGCACGCAGCGTGGAGATCACGTGCTCGAACCGGCTCAGCATCGCTTCCGGCCGGAAGCCGCGGCGCAGGGCATCGTTGCCGCCGGCGGCAAAGCTGATCAGATCGGGCTGCATGCGCAACGTCGGTGGCACTTGCTCATCAACAATGTTGTCGAACAGGCGACCACGGATGGCGAGGTTCGCGTAGCCGAAGCCGGGGTCGTGTGCACTCAACGACTCGGCGACCAGGTCAGCCCATCCACGGAAGACGCCGGTTTCCGGATGAGGGTCGTCCAGGCCCTCGGTGAAACTGTCACCCACCGCTACGTAGCTGCGCCACGCCATCGCACACCTCCGCCGCCGTACCAATATCGGGCCGGCGTGTCGGGCGCTGCGAGCCGGTCACGCGGCGCTCCGCGACAAGTCGTCAGTCCGGCACCCGATTTTGGCAGCCGGATGCGCCCCCGGCCTACCCGCCGGTCACCAAACGTGGCGGAAAACTCATGGTTGGGCATCCGCACGTAGGACCACGCAATCCACCGAAACGCGCCGGGCCGTTATCCACATGACGGCGGGTCGTCGCCCGCGTAGTCTGCGGCCATGTTGCTGCGGATGTCCCGGATGTTCCTTCGTACCCTGCGTGAGGATCCGTCCGAGGCCGACGCACCGAGCCACAAGCTGTTGGTCCGCGCCGGTTACATCCGGCGCTCGGCACCGGGCGGCTACACCATGCTGCCACTGGGACGGCTGGTGATCGATCGGATCTGCGACGTGCTGCGCGAGGAGATGGCAGCGGTCGGCGGCCAGGAGGTGTCGTTCCCGGCGCTGCTGCCCCGCGAACCGTTCGACGTCACCGGCCGATGGACCGAGTACGGTGCTGAGATCTTCCGGCTCAAGGACCGCCGCGGTGCCGACCACCTGCTGGGTCCGACGCATGAAGAGATGTTCACGCTGCTCGTCAAGGACATCTGCTCGTCCTACCGGGATTACCCGGTGACCCTGTACCAGATACAGACCAAGTTCCGGGATGAGGCCCGTCCACGAGCCGGGCTACTCCGCGGGCGCGAGTTCACCATGAAGGACTCGTACAGCTTCGACTTGGACGATGCCGGGCTGGCCTCGTCGTACGCCGAGCACCGGTCGGCGTATCAGCGGATCTTCGATCGCTTCGGACTGGACTACACGATCGTCGCGGCGGTAGCCGGCGCCATGGGCGGGTCGGCCTCGGAGGAGTTCCTGGCCGAGACCGCGGCCGGCGAGGACACGTTCGTGCGCTGCGCCTCCTGCGGGTATGCCGCCAACGTCGAGGCGGTTACCACCCCCGCCGTGGCGGACAGCGACCCGGCCCGGCACCCGGAAGCCGAAGAGCTCGATACCCCGGATACTCCGACCATCGAGTCCTTGGTAACCGTCGTCAACGATCTGAAGGTGGGCGGCCGGGCGGACTGGACCGCCGCCGAAACCCTGAAGAACGTCGTGGTCACGCTCACCCAGCCGGACGGCTCATCGGAACTGCTGGTGATCGGCCTGCCCGGCGACCGGGAGGTGGATCGCAAACGGCTGGAGGCCCAGGTCTTCCCGGCCACGGTGGCCATGTTCGACGACTTCGCGTCGCGCCCGGACCTGGTGCGGGGGTACATCGGACCGCAGGGTGCCCGCACCTTCCGTTACCTCGTTGATCCGCGAGTGGCGACCGGGACGTCCTGGATCACCGGTGCCAACCAGGCCGGTAAGCACGCCGCCAACGTGGTGTGCGGTCGCGACTTCGTCCCGGACGGCGTCATCGAGGCGGCCGATGTGCGCGCCGGTGACCCCTGCCCGGGGTGCGACGGGACGCTCGAGGCCAGGCGGGGCGTCGAGGTTGGTCACATCTTCGCGCTCGGCCGGCGGTACACCGACGCCTTCGGACTCGATGCGCTCGGACCGGACGGCAAGCCGATTCGAGTGACCATGGGCTCCTACGGCATCGGGGTGACCCGCGCCATGGCCACCATCGCCGAGCAGCACCACGACGAGCGTGGGCTGATCTGGCCCGCCACGGTCGCTCCCGCGCACGTACACGTGGTGGCCACCGGATCGGACCAGATCGAACCGGCGCGGTCGCTCGGCACGGCAATGGCCGACCGGGGTGTCCGCGTGATCGTGGACGACCGTAGCGGCGTTTCGGCCGGGGTGAAGTTCGCCGACGCCGAATTGCTCGGCATGCCGACGATCGTCGTGGTCGGCAGGCGGCTGGCCGACGGCGTGGTCGAGGTCCGTGATCGCCGGTCCGGCGAGCGTGCCGACGTCCCGCTGGCGGACGTGGTGGCTCGCGTGGTTGATCGGTGGGTCGCGCACCACTGAGTGCTTGTTCCTGAGGTCCGGTACCGGGCAGACCGGTATGAAGCCGGCTCCGCCTGGCTGGCGGACCATCGCTCGCGGCATAGTCTGGGGGCATGGCCGACATGCCGACGAAGCTTGCCGAGATCGTGGACGAGTTCGCGTCCGCACCACGTGACGTGGTGCTGGACATGCTGCTGGAGTTCTCCGACGCGGTGCCACCGTTGCCGCCGGAGATGGCCGATCATGCCGGCATGGAGCCGGTGCCCGAATGTCAGACCGCTTTTTTCCTCAAGACCGACGTTGACACGAAGCAGATCGTGACCACTCACTTCGACTGCCCGCAGGAGGCACCCACCACGCGCGCGTTCGCCGGGATCCTGGCCGAAGGTCTCGACGGCGCCACGGCGGACGAGGTTCTGGCCGTACCGAACGATCTTTATCAGCGCATGGGCCTCGCGCACGCCATCTCTCCGCTGCGTGTGCGCGGCGGATCGGCGATTCTGGCCAGGCTCCAGCGCCAGGTGCGCGAGCAAATGTGATTCATGTCCCCGGGCTGAAATGATCTCGCGATCGTTGCGGTTGCAAGGATCGTGGATATTGACGTGTACGCCGACGTGGTCTGCCCCTGGTGCTACATCGGCAAGCGGCGCCTGGAGACGGCGCTCAAGGACTACGACGGCCCGGTCACCGTCCGCTTTCGGCCGTTCCAGCTAGATCCGGCCACGCCGCGTGACGGCCGCCCGCTGATGGAGTGGTTGGCCCCCAGATTCGGAGGCGAGCAGAACGCTCACCGGATGACTCAGAACACGCGCGGGATCGCCGCCGTCGACGGTCTCGAACTCAATTTCGACACCGCGATCATCGCGAACACGTTCGATGCTCACCGGCTGATCTGGCACGCCGGGCGGGAGCACGGCCCAGAGCTCATGGAGGCCCTGCACCGGGCGCATTTCGCCGACGGGCTCGACATCGCCTCGCACCGAGTACTGGCCGACGTGGCGGCCGGGGCTGTCGGCCTCGACCATGACGAGGTGCTTGCGTTCCTGGCGAGCGATGCCGGAGTCGCCGAAGTCAACGAGGAACTCGACTTCGCCCGCGACCTCGGCATCACCTCGGTTCCGACGTTCATCTTCGCCAGCAAGTACGCCATGAGTGGCGCCGCCGAGCCGGCCAACCTGCTTGACGTGCTGGACGAGGTGCGGCGGCGCGAGTCCGCGACGTCAGACGCCTAGAGCCGGGGCATCGGCTCCAGGGGCTGATCAGCGGCCCAGGCCGTCGACGACCGTCGCGTTCGGCAACTCTGCCAGGAAGCGGCCAGGCAAGGCGATCTTGCTGTGCCGCAGCCCCGAGCCGATGACGACGTGATCGGTGGCGTCGACGGCGGAGTCGATGAAGATCGGCCACCCGGCGGGCAGACCGATCGGAGTGATTCCGCCGTACTCCATTCCGGTTTCGCTGACCGCTACCTCCATCGGAGCGAAGCTGGCCTTTCGAACGTCAAGCAGCCTGCGCACCACGCCGTTGACATCGGCGCGGGTGGTGGCGAGGACCATGCAGGCGGCGAATCGCTTGGCGCCTTCTCGCTTGCCCGCCACCACTACACAGTTCGCGCTCACGTCCAGGCCCACCTGGTACGCCTCGCAGAACGCGGCCGTGTCGGCGAGACCCGGATCGATCGGCGCCACCAAGATCTTGCCGGCCGTGGCCGCGTCCATCGCCTCAACGGCGTCGTACACGGAAGCGGCCAGCAGGTCCTTGCGGGTCCGGGCTGGAACGGTCTGCAGGGTTCCCATCACGTCACCCATCATGCCCGGTGTCCGGTTGCCCGCCCGTCACCGGCGGGCGACGCGGCCGCCGGCCGGCCGCGCAGGTACTGCGGCGCCCAGTACGCCTCGTCATCGAGTTCGCGAGCGGCCCGCTGCGGCCAGGTCGGCTCGCGCAGCAGAGCGCGAGCCAGCAGTACCGCGTCGGCATCGCCATCAGCCAAGATCGCTTCAGCTTGGACTGGCTCGGTGATCAGCCCGACTGCTCCGACCGGCAGTCCGCTTTCAGCCTTGATCCGGCGCGCGAACGGCACCTGGTACCCCGGACCGAGCGGGATCTGCTGATCCGGCGAATTGCCACCGCTGGACACGTCGACCAGATCCACACCATGGCCGCCCAGTTCGGCAGCGACCGCCGCCACCTCGTCGACGGTCAGCCCGCCGTCCACCCAGTCGGTGGCGGACAGGCGTACCAGCAGTGGCTTGCCATCCGGCCAGACCTCGCGAACCGCATCAACGACTTCGAACAGCAGGCGGGCGCGCCCGGCCAGATCGCCGCCATAGGCGTCGACCCGGTGATTGGACAGCGGTGACAGGAACTCGTGCAGCAGGTAGCCGTGCGCGGCGTGCACCTCGGCCACCTCGAACCCAGCCGCGTGCGCTCGTCGTGCGGCATCGGCCCAGGCTCGAACGAGGTCCGCGATCTCGTCGAGGGAAAGCTCCTTCGGCACCGCGTAGCCGCCGAAGGGTATCGGTGACGGGGCCACCGTCGGCCAGCCGCCCGCTTGGTAGCCGACCGAACCGGTTCCCCTCCACGGCACCTCGGTCGATGCCTTGCGGCCGGCATGTGCCAACTGGATACCCGCGACCGCGTGCTGGGACCGGATGAACGCGGTGATCCGCTGATAGTCGGCGGCTTGAGCGTCCGACCAAATGCCGGCATCCGAGGGCGATATCCGGCCATCCGGGGTCACCGCGGTCGCTTCGGCGATCACCAGACCCGCACCGCTGCGGGCCAGGCCGCCGAGGTGCACCAGGTGCCAGTCGGTGGGATGGCCGTCGATTGACGAGTACTGGCACATCGGTGAAACCCAGATGCGATTGCGGATCGTCGTGCCGCGAAGTGTCATCGGCTGGAAGAGTCGGCTCACGTGGCTGGTCAACGCGACCGCACGCGCAGATCTTCCGGAGTTGGTCGAGTGTCACATCGGGGCGGTCGGCTCAGCGTCCCGTTGCGCCGAGGACCGATCCGGCCGCGGTGGAATCGCGATGAGCACGGCCCGGATCCGGTGCAGCGCCTCGGCACTGACCAAACCGCGAAGCGCCAGATCGTCGACCGTATGGAATGGCCCGCGCCGGGTGCGGTCCGCGACGATCCATTGGGCGTGTGCCGGCACAACGCCCAGTACGCCGACCAGTACCTCGGCCGGTACGCCGTTTATGTCGATCAGGCCGCCGTCGTTGAACCGGCGAGCCACATCCGGTCGGCCGATCCCCAAGCGAGCGGCGACATCCGGGAAGTCGACGGCGATCTGACGGGCACTGTCGCGCCGGACCTGCTGCTCAACAGTGGCGAGCGCGGCCGGGTCGAGGAATCTGGCCCGGCGGGAGGTGAACGCCAGAACACCGAACTGGACCGCGCCGCCAACGGCCATCAGCAGCAGGATGGGTACGAAGATGTTAAGCATGGTGTCGCTGTCGGAGATGCCTATCGCGACGACGCAAACCCCCAACAGTACGGCGTAGCCGATCGCCCAGAAGCCGAGCTTGAGGCTGCGGCGCACCAGCGCCAGAACCCCAACGAGTAGCCATGTCGCGAACCCTAGGCTGACGACCGATCCGAGCATGCCGACGCCGTAGCCGATCATTCCGAGCGTCCGCGGCAGCGCCGGTTTCCGGGTGCCACCTGTCACGTGACCGCCTGTCACGTGACCGCCAATCGGTTGGCCGCCGGGGGGCGGGAATTCGGCCGGTTGCCAGGTCACCGCTGCGGCCGGTCCGGCGGTTGGAGCGATCGGAGGTGCGCCGGTGGCCGGCGCCACAGCGGGATGGGGCGGGAAGCTCCCGCTACCCGGCTCGGCGGCCGGCTCCGTCACCCGGGGAATCAGGTCCGGATCGGCTCGCAGGATCCGCTGGTGCAAGTTCGCCAGTTCGGCGCCGGGGTCCACCCCGAACTCGTCGGCGAGGTATCGCTGCGCTTCGCGATAGGCCGCGAGGGCTTCGGCCTGGCGCCCGCACCGGTACAACGCCAGCATCAGGAGGAAGCGCAGATGTTCGCGTACCGGAAACTGGCCCACCAGATCGACCAGCCGCGGCACCGCGGTGGCGTACGCACCACGATCGAGTTCGATTTCGCAGCGCAGTTCCCAGGCGGTGGCGTACATGTCGACGTACCGGTCGCGAGCGGCCTCGACGGCGGCTGCGGCGAGCCCGGCGTACGGATCGCCGCGCCACAACCGGAAGGCCTGATCGAGGCTGGCCGCGGCATCATCCAGCCGACCGATTTCCCGCTGCGTCCGGGCTTGTACGACGAAGCGGTCGAAGTCGTTGACGTCAATCGCCGCCGGGTCGACGTTGATCACGTAACCGGCGTCGGTGGACGTGATGTGGCCGCCAGTGGTGCGCGGCGAGCGGTCCGGATCCAGAGCCCGGCGCAGCCCGGCGATGTGCTTCTGCACCACGTTCGCGCCGTTGTTCGGCGGGTCGTCGCGCCATACCCCGTCAACGATGCTCGCCGTCGCCACCGGCCGGTTGGCGGCGGTCAGCAGGGTGGCCAGCACAGCCCGCTGCTTCGCCGGCCCAAGGTCCAGATCCTGCCCCTCCCGGATCGCACGGAGCGGCCCGAGCACCTCGAATCTGGTTTCGACCACCGGTCCTCCCGTGCGCTTTCCAGCTGCCGGAAGAGGTATGGCAGCAAGCGGCAGAGTACCGGAACCGGGATGGCAGTGGGCTTGACGACCATTTATAGCGATGGTGCGCTCCGGCCGTTCGGGGATGATCAGGCCGATACTGGTCGGCGGCCGGGGCGCAACCGCCACGGCGGGCACATCTGGGTGCCCGCCGCAGCTGCGCTCGGTCAGATAGGTTCCTTCGGTTACTAAACGTCCGGTTACTAGGCGTCCGTTATGCGGGAACGATGTTCTGGTTCAGGTGGAACACGTTGTCCGGGTCGTACTGCCGCTTGATCACTGCCAACCGGTCGTACCCGGAACCGAAGTTCTCCCGGACCCGGTTCTGGTCGTCGGCCGAAGCGAAGTTCGTATAGCCCCCCGATTCGGACAGCGGGGCGAGCGCGGCGTAGTAGTCACGTACCCAGGCGATGTTGGCGTCGTTGTCGGCCGGATCCGGCCACATACCCGCGATGACGCAGGCGTAGTTGGCGTCCCGGTGCCCGAACGCGGTCGCGTCCTCCGCGACGTCATGGCACGCGCCGTTGATCGGGTACATGTGCACCGTCGAGTTGACCACCGGAACCTTTGGTCCGAACTCGAGGTGTGCCGCGATCGCCTCGTCGGTGAAGTCCTTGACGAATACCGCCTTCCAGTAGTGCTGGAGGCCGCGCGGTACCAGTGCGTCGAAGGACGAGTTCAGCGCCGGGTATGGCATCTGGCCGATCAGCTCGGCGGCCGGCCTCGCGACGTTGCGGAAGCGCTCAATGATCCGCGTCCCGTCATCCGGGCTGCCAGTCCAGCACAACACCATGGCAAGGAACGTATCTCCGACACGATCTTCCGGCACGAACGGCAGTGGTGGCGCGATCTGCCAGGCCGGGAAACCACCAAACTCGCGCGGTGCGTCGGTGATGAAGCCCCGGTAGTAGTCCAGGATGTCCTTCGCGTCGGCTAGTTCGAACAGCATGACGCCGCCGTATACATCCCGGACCGGATGCATGCGGAACTCGAATTCGGTGACGACGCCGAAGTTGCCACCACCGCCGCGCAGTGCCCAGAACAGGTCCGGCTCGGATGACTCGCTTGCGATAACTTGCCGTCCATCGGCCAGCACCACGTTCGCGGAGATCAAGTTGTCGCACGACAGGCCGTAACCGCGTGCCAGGTATCCGATGCCTCCGCCCAAGGTCAGGCCACCGACCCCGGTCGTCGAGATGACGCCCCCCGTGGTCGCAAGCCCGTGCACGTACCCGGCGTCATTGAACATCCCCCAGGTCGCGCCGCCGCCAACCCGGGCAGTCGCGGATGCGGGACCGACGTGGACGCCGGTCATCCCGGACAGATCGATCACGATCGCGCCGTCGCCGGTGCCGAATCCGGGGACGCTGTGACCTCCGCCGCGGACGGCGACATCCCGCCCGGCTGACCGGGCGTAGTCGATGCTGCGCTGTACGTCCTGGGCGTTCGTACACCGAACGACCGCTTCCGGCCGCTTGTCGATCATGAAATTGTGCACATGTCGAGCGTCGTCATAATCCGGATCACCAGGCGCGACGACCGCGCCTTGGACCCGATCACGTAGCGCGCTGATGGGCGCCATGACGGCCTCCTATCCTGGGATGTCTGAGTCGCGGACTCCTGTCGTCGCTGACGACGCTAGGTCTGGCCACAACGCCGGTCATGACCAATTCGCGTACAAAACCGGTCACCACGGCATGGTCAGTTCTGACTACCAACGCCGGTTCGCCCGGGCGATTACCGTGAGACAGGTGGGTGGCTGGCAGGCGCCGCCGCTACCGATACGGCTCGGCGGCGTATCTCGACCGGGGTTCATCGGGCGATCAGCGGAGACCGCGGTGGCGGAGCTGGCCTGGACCGCGGCCCGGGATGGCGCGCGCCAGCTGCTTCTAATCGGCGGAGAGCCCGGCGCCGGCAAGTCCCGGCTGGCCGAGGAGATCGCCGGTGCGGTACACCGCCAGGGCGCGGTGGTGCTGGCGGGTAGCTGCCCACCCGGGCCGAGCCGCCCGTACGCCCCGTTCGTCGACTGCATCGAGCAGCTATTCCGCGACGTACCCGAAGGCGCGATCGCCGACGTGATTCCGGACTCGGCGGCCGAGTTGCTCCGGCTGACGCCATTGGTGTGCAGGCATCGACCCGACCTGATCGCGCCCCAGGGACAAGATGACGAGCGTCGCACCGAGCTGTTCGACGCCTTCGCCGACCTGCTGATCGCCGTAGCGGCCGAACAACCGCTGCTATGCGTTCTGGACGACCTGCATTGGGCCGGCGCCCCGGCCAGGCAGTTGCTCACTTACGTGACGCGACGGGTAACCGGGGCCCGGCTGTTCATTCTGGCGACGCATCGAAGTACCGAGCCGGATCGGTCTAGCGATCTCGCCGACACCATCGCCGACCTCTACCGGCTCGACGGCGTACGGCGGGTGGACCTGACCGGCCTGAACACCGATGAGGTCTTCGAGTATCTGATCATGGAAGGCGGCATGCCACCGCGGCGAGCACGCAGCCTGGCGCCCACGCTGCGGGACCGGACCGGGGGCAATCCGTTCTTCCTCCGCGAGGTCCTCCGCGATGACATGAGTGCCACGCCGCTGTCGGTACGCGACACCCTCGGCCGACGCATGGCGGCGCTGTCGAGTCATGATCGGGGAGCGCTCGAGGCAGCGGCGGTCCTCGGCAACGGCGGCGACCTCCGGGTCCTGGCCGAGGCCTGTGGCGAGCCCGTCGACCAGATCCTGAGCGCCGCCGAGGTAGCCGCCCGGTTCGGGCTGCTCGACCCGGGCGACCTGCTCCGGGGCCGCATCGGGTTCCCGCACAACCTCACCCGTACCGCGGTCGTCGATCTGATCGATCCGCTGCGCCGCGCCAAGCTGCACGCTTCGATCGGCGAGGCCATCGAGAGCCTTACCGGTTCCGGGGAGCTCGCGCCTCGCGTCGTGCGCGAGCTCGCGTACCACTTCGCCCAGGCGGCCACCCTGGGCTACGGCGAGCAGGCTGCGAGATATCTGGTACCGGCGGCACAAGCGGCCGAGCGAGGGTTGGCGTTCGAGGACGCCGCTTCGTGGTACGAGCAGGCCGCCGATCTCACCGGTGCGCCGGAGTCGCAGCGGTCGGAACTGCTCGCTGCCGCGGCGCAGAATCACACACGGGCCGGCGACTTTGGCGGTGCGCGAGCGTTGTACCGGCGCCTCGGCGACTCGGCCGATCCGGTGGTGCGGTTGCGGGCCGCCTTCGGCTTCGAGGACGCGGCCTGGCGGCCCGGGACTTGCGGCGACGAGGCCTGCCAGTTGCTGACCAGGGCGCTCGAAGCGGTGACGCCGGACCCGGCGGACGTGTCGTACGTCGCGGCGCTGGCCAGCCTTGGCCGCGCCACCGCATTCACCGGCGATACCGACCGTGCCCGGTCGATCGGCGAGACCGCTCTGACCTATGCCCGGGAACTGGGCGACAACCAGCTGCTCATCCACGTCCTGCAGACGATAATGTGGCATAGCGTCGATCCCGGGTCGGTCGACTCTCATCTCGCGCTTGCCGAGGAGCTGACCACGCGCGCAACGGTGGACAGCGATTGGGGCGGGCTCGGCACCGCCGCGGTGTTCCGGTCCCTCATCTCGTACATCAAGTCGGACCTCTCCGGCTGGGAGGATGCCGCGCGCGACATGGACCGCTCGGTCCGGGGCTCTGGCCAGCCGTTCATGACATATATGCGCCGATGCACCGACTTCGCGCGGTCGTACCTGCACGGTGACTTCGCGGCAGCCGAGCAGATCGCGGACGATCTGGTAGAACTTGGCAGCTCGTTCGGACCCGATGACACCGAGGGTCCGTACGGCCTGCAGCTGTTCATGCTCCGGAGGGAGACCGGCGGCCTGGATCAGGTTCGCCACCTGGTGGGCCCTGCCGACCAGACAAATTCGTGGGAACCCGGCCTGCTCGCCTTGCACACCGAATTCGAGGACGTCCAGGCGACCCGGCGGCTGCTGTGGCGACTACTGGACCGGGATGCCGCCGCGCACCAGGCGCCATGGGCGCAAGCGACCGCGGTCCTGGTTTTCCTCGTCGAAGCCGCGGTCATGCTCGGCGACGTGGCCGCGGCGCGCAGGCTGCGGCCCATGCTCGCCCCCTACTCGGGAACTCAGTTGGTGGCCGGGCAGTTCGTGGCGATGTTCGGACCGGCTGATCTGTATCTGGCGCTGCTTGACTCGGTTCTCGGTGACTACGAGTCGGCCGATCACTTGTTCGCGGCCGCGGTGGCCGACAGCTCGGCAGTCGGATCTACCGTTCACCTGGCCTTGACGCTCGCCGCCTGGGCAAAGCACTGCGATCGGGGCAGTTCGGAGAACCGGTCGCGCGCCGACGCCCTCCGGGAACGAGCCCGGCAACTGGCGACCTCGCACAACCTGGTCCGGATCATGCGAATGCTTGAGCCGGCCCACGCGGTACCGGCTGGATTGACTGCTCGCGAGTTCGACGTGTTGCGGCTTCTGGTGGCCGGCAAGAGCAATCGCGACATCGCTGGTGCACTGCGGATCACCGAGAACACGACGGCCAACCACGTGCGAAGCATCCTGAGCAAGACCGGCGCTACCAACCGCACTCAGGTCGCGACCATGGCGCTGGCCGGCCAGTGGCTGGATCGGCCGACTACGCAGGCGATCCGCGCAGGAAACCGTCTACCATGATCCGGTCGCCGAGTTCCACCACTGCGTCGGCGGGCAACCCGGCGCGCTTCGCGGTGTGCCTGATCGACTCTGCGCTCGGTGCTTCGTAGAGGCAGTAGGTCTTGCGCTTGTCGGCGGATAGGAATGAATATAGCCAGCGGACCCCTTCCTCCTGATTGATCCGGTTGATCCGATCGGCTATCTTGGCCGACGCTTCAAGATCATCAGCGAAGCGGCGCTCCACCGTAAAGATCGGCATGGCATCGCCCCCAGCGTTCCGCGCCCCCCGACGTTCCGCGAAGTCACCTCACCTTAACCCTGCAAGACCTTCACCCGGCCCGGGTACGCGACGGCCCCGCCGCCCTGACCCGCGGCGGCCAGCACCATTCGAAAGCGCCTACCAGTCAATCGGCAGCGTGGCCCGGCCGGTCGGTGCGAACCATGCAGGTCCGTCCTTGTCCACTCCGGTACGGATGCGAAGCATCGCAAAGTCGCTCAACGGCGGCAGCCGGTCCAGTGGAAACCAGCGGACCGATACTGACTCCTCGTCGTTTACCCGCGCTTCGCCGCCTGCGACGCTGCAGCGAAACCACGTGTTGACCATATGGCATAGATCGCCATTCGAGTACGTGACCTGGTGCAGCGAGACGCCGGCCAGCCGATCGATGGCGACTTCCACCCCGGTCTCCTCGTACACCTCGCGAACTATGCCGTCGGCCGGCTGCTCGCCCGGGTCGAGCATGCCCTCGATCAGCGACCACCTCCGGTTATCGCTGCGCTGCCCGAGCAGTACCTCGCCGCCATCGTTGACCACGACCGCGCTGACCGTTGGGAACATGATCAGGTCATGGCCCATCCGGGCACGAATCTTCCGTACGTACTCCGACATCGGCACCCGCATACTGTACCGGTGGGCCGACAGCTTCATCCCGTTTCCCATGATCGTGGAGCGTTAGAGGCGCCAGCCCCCTATCGCTGCACGATCTTGTGCTCGGGCTGGCACGAACGCCTCCTCATCGGTCGCGGTTGTTACTCGTCAACACGGCCTGTGACAGACCACGTGGACAACCTGTGGATAACTGCCGTCGTCTTGTGCACATCGTGTGGGCAACGCTGTGGAAAGCCTTGCGGACCTACCGCTATCAGGGCCACTAGCTCGGGCAATGTGGCGCATACGCTGCGTACACAGGGCCGCTTCACGGTGGCCGGCCGTTGGCACCGAAGCTGTGATTGAGAACCTTGGGTCATGGAGGCAGGGCAGGTGACGTCGTCATCGGGTTCGACGGCGACGGTCGTCTGGCAGGGATCGGTCAAGGACGAACTGCCGCAGCGACGGGTGGGGCAGTTACTGACGCGGAATGCGGCGAATGAATATCTGGCTGAAGTTCCTAGTCGGCATTGCGGCGGCGCTGCTCGCCAGCTGGGTGGTGCTGGTCATGGGGTTGATGCTGGTACGGCCACGCGGCAACCTCCTGGCCGAAGCGGTCAGAATCCTGCCCGATCTTCTGCGCCTGCTACGCCGGCTGGCAGCAGACCGAACCCTGCCCGGAGGCGTGCGCATCCGGCTCTGGCTACTCATGGCCTACTTGGCTTTGCCGGTCGACATAATTCCCGACTTCATCCCCGTGCTCGGCTATGCCGATGACGCCATCATCGCCGTAGCGGTGCTCCGCTCAGTTGTCCGGCACGTCGGACTCAACGCCGTCGAAACACACTGGCCGGGCACCCGGGACGGATTGGCGGTGCTGCGACGCCTTACCCGTATCTGACCGCCCCGCCGAACCAGCGGCCTTCGAGGTTGCATTCCGTACCCAGGTACGGGTTTACCGTTGCGATATGGCTGACAATGCGGAGCTGAACTGGGTGCCATCGGCGTGCAAGCTGCCAACCGCTGACCGGCCGGTACGGCTGGCCGAGTTCGATGATCTGTTCTCGGAGTCGGTGCGGGCGGCTGAGCGGATCGGGCCGGTACGGCTGCGGTTGACCTTGACGGGCGGGTCCGATCTCGAATCCCGGGTGCAGGATTTGGCTGAGCGGGAGACGGCGTGCTGCTCTTTCTTCATGTTCAACCTGACCACCGCCGGACCGGGTGAGGTCATTCTTGACGTCGCGGTCCCGCCCGCCCATGTTGACGTCCTGGACGCCATGGCCGGCCGCGCCGGGATCGCCGCATGACTGTCGCGATGCGCAGCGGCGAACTGGCAGCGGCCGCCGGGGTGAATGTGGAGACGCTTCGATACTACGAGCGACGCGGCATCCTGGCCGAACCATCTCGCAGCCCGGGCGGACACCGGCTCTATCCGGCCGAGGCGCTGAACCTGCTACGGGTTACCAAAACCGCGCAGCGGCTCGGGTTCACGCTCGCCGAAGTAACCGAACTCGTCGACCTGGGTCGGCACCGCCATGGCCGCCGACCCGAGATCAACCTTCAGGACCGCGCCCGGGCGAAGCTCGCCGAGATCGAGACCCGCATAGCCGACCTGCAGGCGATCGCCGTCACGCTCCGCGGCGCGATCGAGGCCGGATGCGACGACCTGGCCACATGTGCCACGACCGACCGCTGCCCGCTGCCATTCGCCGACCTCGGCAAGACTGACGCGTCATGAGAGCGACAGTGGCTCGGTTCCTGCCGAGCAGCCTGGGCGGCCTGGCCGCGCTGGCATGCGTGCTGTGCTGCCTTATCCCGGCGCTGGCCGTGGCCGGCATCCTTGGCGGCGCCGCCTGGGCCATCGTCGGCAATCTCCTGCCCGGCATCGCAATACTTCTGGCCGGCGCTGCCGCCCTGACATGGCGGTGGTCCAGACGCCGCCTGGCGACATCCTCGGCTGGCCGTTGACAGGAGTAGGAGCTCCGCGCGTTGTGGCTGTTCAGAGGAGGGATTTTGTGGAGACGAGAGGAATCGAACCTGTAACCCCGCCCCGCAAACCTGGAGCACGCTATCGGCCGCTGTCGCTGGACGTCGCTGTGCTGCGGCCGAGTGTCGACTATGGTCGACCGATTCCGCCGAGTGGCGACCGGCTTGGCTGTACTCGTGGCTGTACGGCTAGCCCGATTTGACGTCACAATGTGCCGGTGAGTTTACCGGACGGCACGTCCGCGCGTTTTGATTCTGTACCGCCCTCGTACGGCGTGGCGGGATCGAGCCCGTAGATACAAGTTGCTCATTGACGGCCAAGAGCGCGGCACCCTGCGACACGGACAGGAACTTAATGTCGATCAGTACCTCGACCTGACGATCGACTGAGTCGCAGGCAGGCCCGCTCCCGATGACGGTGGGTCGAGGGGACAGTCTTAGCTGGGACGTGTCGTACGAAAGGTGTCGGGGTTTTCGTTGCAGTGCAAAGATCGGTGTGGCTGATCTTGCACGAGAAGAGGTCTCGGCCTGATGCCATTGCTGAACGGAGCAGTTCAGGCCGTGACAGGCAGTCTGATGAGGCAGAGCTCGGGTGCGCTACCGTCTCCGCCATGGCATCGATGCGGAACGCCCCAACGCTGCGTCTCGGCGTCCTCGGACTGACGACGGTGTACGGCGTCGTGATGTGGTTCTACGGGCCGCGGCTGTGGCCAACGCCGCGGTTCGCGCTTCTGGTCGCGACGGTCGTGTACATGTTCGTGACGCTGCTGCGGTCGACTCACCGGGCATCCGAGCCAGGCGGTCATTCGGGTAACCGCTTCTGGTCCCAGCTCGCCGACTCGCGGCACTTCACGCGACTGCATGCCGGGGTACTAATGATGCTCGGGATCTCAGAGCTGAGCATCCGCAGCGAGACCGACGTCCCGGGGGCCTTCAGTGCCGTGAACGACGTCATCGTGACGCTGCTGCTCGTCACCGCGGCCGCGACCATAACGCTGATGGTCTCGGCGATCGCGATGGGCCTGACCACAACGGCCAAACCCAGCCGGTAGGGTCCATCCGGACCGCGTGGGCAGCCGAGACGCTACGGATCTCGTACAGAAAGTTCTCACGCGGATGATGTTGGCGGTGACCCCCGCCGGTTGGTTCTGACCCGAGTTCTCACCGGCTCCGTGCCTTCAATGTGATTTGTCGGCCAGCTGGTTGGGGCCACCGCCGACCGGTAAGCCCGGCGTGTGACCTGATTAGGAGCTTGGCTTCGTGCCTCGTCCCCGTGTTGTCCTAGCGCCGCCAGCCGGTCGATTCCCCTGTTTGAGTCTCGGAAGGGAAGCATGTGGACAACACAGCAATCGTTACGGTTGGCATAGACACACACGCTGACGTTCACGTCGCCGTCGTGCTGGACCAGCTCGGGCGTCTGTTGGCTATCGAGTCTTTCTCGGCGACTACTCGTGGCTACGCCCGGCTTGCGACCTGGGCCGAATCGTTCGGAACCGTGGACAAGGTTGGCATGGAAGGCACCGGCCACTACGGCGCCGGGCTACTGCGATTCTTAAACGACTATGGCATGACCGTTGTCGAGGTCGACCGGCCCGACCGATCTGCGCGGCGTCGCAATGGCAAATCCGATCCGCTGGATGCGGAATCAGCGGCCCGCGCGGTGCAGTCCGGGCGGGTCAGTGGCACGCCCAAGTCCCGTGACGCCCAGGTCGAGATGGTCCGCATGCTGCGGGTGGCCCGGCGCAGTGCTATGAAAGCGCGGATTCAGGCGGGTCAGCAGATCGATGGTCTGATCGTGACCGCACCTGAAAGCGTCCGGGCCTTACTGCGCCGGCTGACCACCAAGCAGCGGGTCCGCGCCTGCGCCGCCTTCCGCCCAGGTGATGCTGTCGACGCAGCCTCGTGCGTCAAGCTAGCGCTTCGGTCACTCGCCCGCCGCTGGCAAGCCCTGTAAGCGGAGATAGACGAACTCGACCAGCACCTCACTGCCCTCGTCTCCGCTGCGGCGCCCGAGCTGCTCGCCCTACCCGGTGTCGGCGTCGACACTGCCGGGCAGCTGCTCGTCACCGCGGGCGACAACCCACAGCGCCTCGGCAGCGAAGCCATGTTCGCCCGGCTGTGCGGTGCGGCCCCCATCCCCGTCTCGTCCGGACGCACCGACCGGCATCGCCTGCACCGCGGCGGCGACCGGATGGCCAACAGTGCACTGTGGCGCATCGCGCTGGTCCGCATGCGATGCCACGCCCCGACCAAGGCCTACATCGCCCGCCGCACCGCGGAAGGCAAAACCAAGACAGAGATCATGCGCTGCCTGAAGCGGTACATCGCTCGCGAAACGTACCCGCTCCTCACCAGCAGGTTCGTCGAAACGTGCTAGCGCAGGACCGGCCGGGCAGAGCGTCACGGGATTCGGGTTGGTCGAGCCCTCGCGAACGGGCGGCGATCATGTCACCATCGGGCTGTGCTTCGCTCCGCCGAGGTGAGGGCAACCCTAATCCTGCCCGACTCACCGTTCCACAACCTGCATTGGGTTCCGAACCTTGAGTTCAGCCTGGACTGCTTCATCTGCGAGCGAACCGAGCGGACTGTCAAATTCGAGCATGGCGCCGAGCGGGCGGTCTGCACGGGCGACTCGGATACCGGACCGCACTACGCCGCTGCGCGGATCGCTTCATTCGACCACACAAGCCACAAAGAGTGGACAGCGCTTCATGCCGTGATCGATTACTGGTGGGCCCCCTTTCAAGACGCCAAACGCGATGGTCGTGCCGGGTCTGCACTTACCCGGACTCCGTGGGTTCGACTGAACCTCGGGTACTACTGCCCTGAGCAAGGCCTACCCGACCACTTCTCCACTCAGACGAATTTGGTGCGGCCCGCGACCAGTTCATGCAAGCACTGCTCCGCCGAAGTCGCGCGCAGCGACAAGACCCCGCGGATCCGACTGCTGACGTGAAGCCCACCGATCACCCCTTGCGCGAAATAGGAGCGTCACGGCGCTTGCCCGACACGCTTGCCCGACACGCTTGCCCGACACGCTTGCCCGACACGCTTGCCCGACACGCTTGCCCGACAACGGCAACGGCACCTGTCCGGTCTCGGGACAACGGCAACGGCACCGGCGCTGTCAGCGACGCTTTCGAGAGCCCGACATGACCGTCTTGCACCTGTCTTGTCCCTATGTTCCTGTCTGGTAGACGGGCACCCGACAGGCAGGGCACCCGAAACCCGGGCATGGACCTAGTGCTCAGCTGTGTGGAGGATCGGCTGTGTGGGCGTGCAGGTACGCATGTGGCGGAGCGGTGAGCTGGTCACTCACCTACCAGATCCTGTCGGTGGGTGGTTCGATGCGGCGGGAGACTTTGATCGTTTGATTCCGGCGACCGACGCGAACTTTCCGCTGCTCGGCAGGGTAGATACCTACGGCGATGTGGAGTTGACGTCGGAAGAAATGCCGGAGCTGATCGCGGAAATCGACCGGGTTTTGCCGGAAGCTCAGCCGGGGCCTGAAACGAACGGTCTGGTTCGCCTACGTGTGCTCGCCGTGCTGTGTGCTGACATCCCCGGTAGTTCGCTGCTCTTTGCCGGTGATTAGTGGCGGCGATGCCACCGCGAAGGCGACAAAGACAAATCGATCGACGGGTAAGCGTCAATCAGGCAGCGTCAAGGCCATGGCATCCGGCCATCCCTGGACTGGCGACGACACCCGGCACGACGAATGCCACCAGGATGGCAGCGACGCCGCAACCGCGACACTGCCGACCCCTCCTACCCGGCCGAGTGGTACCCCGAGCAGTGCGGAGGATGCCGGTACTGGATCGCCCTACGCGGAGACATCGGCCCCGACTACGGGCTCTGCTCTCACGCCGCGTCCAGCTTTGACGGACAGGTCCGCTTCGAACACGACGGCTGCGACGCCTTCACCGAACGCGAAGATCAAACATTCGGATAGTCTGATCTACAGATCATCTAGCCGAAGTTGTCACGCGTCATCCGACACCGATCCGTAACGCGTCAACTGAAGCCCGGCACGCTTGCCCGACAGCTTGCCCGACACGAAGCCAGACACGGTCCGAAGCCTGGACAATATCAACCACAGGTATGAGCGTGGTCGCCCAGGATCCGCTTAATCAGGGCTTCCACCTCGTCGAGCGTCAGGTTGCGCTCCTTGAGCCGACGATAGGCGAGAGGCGGCTTGGGCGGCTCAAAGCTACGTGGTCACGCGAGAGTTACGGCGGAAACCATCCTTCGCCTTCGGCAATGTGGAGCCATTTGGGGAGTTGGATCCCGAGCGCGCGCACTCGCCATTTACGGAGTTGGTGTCGGTCTGCCTCGGTCGCGGCGAGCTCGTTCATCGAAGCGGTTATCTGAGCGTAGACCTCGATGACGACGCCCAGCGGGCCGTCGGCAGCGGCACTCTCTACCTTGTGGGCGTCGACCTTCATTAGTTCCGGCGGCATGACGGGTGGCCGGGGCCCGCGACCATCTCGCCTCGTCGGCGCTTCACGGTCGGACATAGACACATTTTACGACGATTCGTTCTTCATCGACCCGACCCGCCTTCGCGGCGGGAGATGGACCACCGCAAACCGCGCCAGACTCATCCGAATGAGCGGGTGTATGTGCCCCCTCTTTGCGCGACGAACTACACCGGACACACCGTTACCGGAGCCATCGCATGACCGTCTCGACGCAGACGCTCGCACCCGGAACCCACACGGTCCCGGGCACGGGCGCCTACGCCCAGCCGGAACAACTCGAACTACTCGACCGCACCGGCCACACCCCGCCCGACCCCGACTACTGGCCGTGGGCGGCACCCACCAATCCCGTCCCGGCCGTCGGCATACCGGAGCCGGGTGCGGTACGCGGGCACTCCCCCCGCGTCGTGGGCGAGATCCTGCACCGGGCCTCCTCCGACGACTTCCACCAGTGGATGAACCACATCCGCGGCGCCGCCGGCGCCTGCAAACACCCCATCCGCCTCGAAGGGCAGATCCACGTCACCCGGCACGGGCAAACCGTCGCCACCTACACCACGGAATCAATGCCGGACGGGGCGATCTACACCGCCTGCGGCAACCGCCGCCACACGGTCTGCCCCTCCTTCGGCCCCGTCCACCACCGCGTCGTCAAGACCCACGCCGCCGACTGCCGGCGCAAGGACGGCTGCCAGTGCCGCCCTGCCGTGTGCCGGCCATTCGGGAAAACCTGCCCCCACGGCACCGACATGACCTGCCACGAACGCCACACCGCCACCGATACCCGGCTCGGGCGGCCGTTGTGTCTGGACTGCTACGACCACACCGGGCAGGTCGTCTGGCATCACGAAGCCCCAGAGTTGTGGCGGCGCACCATCCAGCAGGTCGACCGGGAACTCCGCCGCCTCGGCCGCACATTGGGCGTCGAACTCCGTCGCCGCTATCTGAAGGTCTACGAATTCCAGGTACGCGGCGTCATCCACTACCACGCCCTCATCCGCCTCGACGGGTACAACCCGGACTGCCCCGAAGCCGTCGTCCCCCCACCCGCCGCCGTCACTCGGGACATGCTCGAAACCGCCGTCCGAGATGCGTTCCAGAAGACGGCCCATACCTCGCCGGCGCATTCGACCAATCCGGACGGCTGGCCAATCGAGTGGGGCGCGCAGCTCGACATCCGGCACGTCAATGCGCCCGGCGGCGAGGTCAACCTCGGCCAGGTCACCGGCTACATCGCCAAATACGTCACCAAAGGCACCGAAACCACCGGCCTCGATTTGCGCCGGGTCGACGAACTCACCCTGCTGCAAATCGACCCGGACACCCACCCCGGACGGCTCATCCACACCGCCTGGCACCTCGGTGAAGATCCGGCCTGGTGGCGGCTACGCCGCTACGCCCACCAATACGGCTACGGCGGCCACATCACCACCAAATCCCGCCGGTTCTCCGTCACCATGGGCTTCCTCCGCCACCAACGCGTCATCTGGCAACGCACCCAAGGCCACCCCCAGACCTGGGACGACAACACCGCCGCGCAGGTCATCTCCGAACTCGGCTACCAAGCCACCGGCTGGCGCACCACCGGCGACCGGATCCTCGCCAACACCGCCGCCAACCTCGCCCGCCAATACGCCGCCACCACCCGCGAAGAAACCGAACACCACGCCGCCATCGCCAGCGGCATCACCAGCCTGCCCCGGGCCGCCTGACACCTACGTGTCAAGCACCCACACGGAGCCCGACCTTTGACAACTCAACAGTGACTACGCCAGGAAGTTGCAGACCAGACCCGCTGCCAAGAAGCCGAGGCCCAATAGGTAGCGGCGACGGATCGCCGCGCGCCGCAGTCGGCGAGTCAGGTCAAGCTCACCCCCGGCCTCGGACCTGAGTCGCACCACCGAAATGTTGATCGCGGCCGAGATTCCCAACAACACGATGCCTGCAATCCGCATCAGCAGAACGTACAAGGCAGAAAGGAGAACGACATGCCCAGTTCACTCATCGAACCACTCTGGACCATCGAAGACACCGCCGCTTACCTACGGGTCCCGGTCGACACGCTCTACCAATGGCGACACCGCCGCAAAGGACCACCGGCCGCGAAGGTCGGCCGGCACCTACGCTACGACCCCGACGGTACGCAGCTGGCTACGAGACCAGGAGACCGCCGATGGCAGTCGATGACGTTTGGTACCGGAAAGGCAGAGGACCGAACAACGAACGGCTCAAGTCGGCCACTTATGGACGGGGTAAACGGTGGCGATGCCGCTACGTTGACGCAACTGGTACACCCCGCACGAAGTACTTCGAACGACGCGTGGACGCCGAGGCTTGGGATGCGAAGGCAAGGCTCGGTCTCATGGACAGCGCGCCCTCGCTGACCCAGTCGAATCTCACGTTCAGCGAATACGGCGAGAGGTGGCGTCTGTCGCGAGAGTCGGGCTGGGCGGTGGGCACTCGGCGCCGGATACCGTCAAACCTTCGGACTCAGCTGTACCCAGCCTTCGGTGATCGGGTTCTGGCCTCGATCACTCTGACGGACGTACTCGAATGGCTGACGGAATGCCTTGCCGCCGGGGTGCCGCAGTCGTCCATCAAGCTCTACTTCGAGCTGTTGGCGACGATCCTTAAAGCCGCAGTGACCGACAAGGTTCTGACCGACAACCCCTGCGACGGTGTGAACCTGAACAAGGTTCTCCGAGGGCTGTCACGGGTGCCCGCATGGGTACCGACCTCCGACGACGTCCTCAGGCTGTTCGACGCTGTGCCTGCCAGATATCACGGTGCTCTATGGCTGGGCGCTGGCCAGGGACTTCGGTTGGGTGAAGTTCTCGGGGTGGAGCATGATGTCCGCTGTATCGATCATGGTCTAGGCGAACTGCATGTGGTCCAACAGCTTCAGTACGCCCCGTCGGTCTATCAGGGCGGGTTCTATCTGACCGAGCCGAAGGCTGGTTCGTCGGGCACGGTTGATCTTGATCCACTGATCGGTGAACGGCTAACCGAGCACGTCCGCCGGTTCGCGCCCCTCGATGTCGAGTTGGTTGATACGACCTCAGGTTTGCCGGTTCGGCGTCAAGCGCTCCTGCTGTTCGCGACCACCAGGGGCAACCCGTTTACGGATCGGACCTGGTCTCGTGAGTGGGCGAAATGGCGGCAGGCCGCTGGTTGGCCGGCGAAGCACGGCACGTTCCATGCCTAACGCCACTTCTACGCGACGTCTCTGATCAGCGCTGGCGTTGAGCCGAAGGAGGTGCAGTGGCTCATGCGCCATAAGACGTTGCGGATCACGTTGGAGACCTATGTGCGCTGGTGGCCGAAGCGGGAACGGCGGCGGGGGATCGTCGGAGCGATGCTCGCCGGATCGGCGTCCTGAGGCTCCACTGCCGCCAGTTTGTCGCGGATTTGTCGCCGATGATCTAGGCCGCAGGTTGTGGCTGTTCAGAGGTGGGATTTTGTGGAGACGAGGGGAATCGAACCCCTAACCCCCGCCTTGCAAAGGCGGTGCTCTGCCAATTGAGCTACGTCCCCTGGACTACCGAAGATCCGTATTGGTCGTGGCCTCGTGCCACAGCGCACGCTCGTCTTTGGCGGCCTTGAGCTTCTTCGCGACGTAAGCCGCGCCGCCCACGAGGCTGGCGAGAACCAGCAGCTTCTTCAACACGGGATGGGTCCCTTCGTTGCCGAGCGGCTGACCGAGCGACGAGGGCCCGGGCGCCGGTGGTGGGGCTAGATGGAATCGAACCATCGACCTCAGAGTTATCAGCTCTGCGCTCTAACCGACTGAGCTATAGCCCCGTGCGCGACGAGCCAGGTTACCGTACCCCCGAGCGAATTCCCAACCCGGGGGTACGCGTCGCGCGGTGTCCGATCTCACGATCAGACCTGGCGAGTCACTCCTTCTCGGAGAGGGTCACCTCGATACCGCCAACGAGGTCGGCACACACGTTGTAGATGAACGCGCCAAGCGTCGACAGAGCCGTGCACAAGACCACCATGACCAGGCCGATCGCGCCAGATGCGCCGATCACCACCCCGGCGGTGATCTTGACGTCCTTGTTGCCCGGTACCAGGTCGGCGATCGCTTTGTTCACACTGGTGAACACGTTCATCGCGTCGAGCGCCAGATACAGCACCGAAGTCGCCACGACGAGAACGAAGAACAGGACGAACGACAGCGCGAAGGCGAACTTCATCACCGACCACGGATCGACCCGCTTGACGAACAGGCGAGCCCGCCGGGGTCCCCGCGCGGCGGCCGAACTGACCGTCTGACGGGCGGTCCGGACCGCATCCGCGACTCGGGCGGCACTGGTATTCGGGCCCACTGCTGGAGCCGCGGCCGCCGAGCGTCCGACCGCTGCCCTGTCGCCGGTCGCGGGCGGGGTCGCGCTGCGGGCGCCGACCGGGGCGGCCCGCACATCGTTCGCGGTCCGCGGGGCCTCGGCAACGGTACGGCTAGTGTCACTCAGCGGCGACCTGCCGGCTGCCGGCGAAGCCGAACCGGATCCGGCCGGGCTGGTGGCGGTCGCGGAAGAAGTCGCCGCCGGACTTGCCGACGGCGACGAGGACGCGGCGGTCCTACCCGCCCCGCTCCCGCCAGCCGGGTCATCAGCCTTGGCGTTCGGCGCGCCGTCGGCCGGGACGCTCGCTCGACCGACGGCATGATCAGCCGCAAGATCAAGATCGGGATGATCACCGTCAAGCTGGTCTCGGGTCACTGGATTCATCGAAGTCCCCGTAGTCCCCGACTTCGCCTGTGTCTCCGTCATCAACTAGTCCTGTTCGTCAGGCTCGTCGGCATTGCGCGCAATGGCAACGAGGGATACGCCCTCTGGTAGGTCCATTAGTTTGACCCCCATTGTGTTCCGGTCTCGCGTCCGCCGCACTGGCTTCACCGGAGTCCGGATCACCCCGCCATTGGAAGTTATCGCGAAAAGCTCATCGTCCGGGCTGATAACGGCCGCGCCAACCAAATCGCCACGGCGCTCCGTGATCTTCGCCGTCAGCACGCCTTTGCCACCGCGCCCTTGGACAGGGTACTCGTCGATCGGCGTCCGTTTGGCGAAGCCGCCACCTGTGGCTACAAGAACGTCCATGCCGTCCCGAACAACCTCCATAGCGAGCAGCTCATCGCCGTCCGTGAACCGCATGCCGATTACACCCGAAGTTGCCCGCCCCATGGGGCGCAATGCCTCATCCGTTGCGTTAAACCTAATAGCTTGAGCGTGTCGCGACACCAGCAGGAGATCGTCCTCCGCCGCGATCAGGGCCGCGCCGACGAGTTCGTCCTCGTTACGCAGGTTAATCGCGATGATGCCACCACTTCGGTTGGAGTCGAACTCCTCCAGCCGCGTCTTCTTGACCAGACCTTCCTTGGTGGCAAGCACCAGGTACGGCGCCGCATGGTAGTCATGGATCTGGATGACCTGTGCAATGTGCTCGTCCGGCTGGAACGCCAGCAAGTTCGCGACGTGCTGGCCCTTCGCCACCCGGCTGGCCTCGGGTAGTTCGTAAGCCTTGGCCCGGTACACGCGGCCCTTGTTGGTGAAGAACAAGATCCAATCATGGGTGGAACAGACGAAGAAGTGGCTGACGATGTCGTCCTGCCGCAGCGAGGCACCGCTGATGCCCTTGCCGCCACGCTTCTGCGATCGGTACAGGTCCGCCTTGGTGCGCTTGGCGTACCCGGTCCGGGTGATCGTGACGACGACGTCTTCCTTGGCGATGAGGTCCTCCATGGAAACCTCGCCATCGAACGGGATGATCCTCGTCCGGCGATCGTCGCCCCACTTCGCGACGATCTCGCCCAGCTCATCCGACACGATCTGGCGCTGCCGCTGCGGGCTGGCCAGGATCGCCTTCAGTTCCTCGATGTCGGCCTCGATCTCGGCCAATTGGTCGATGATGCGCTGACGTTCGAGAGCAGCCAGCCGGCGCAGCTGCAGGTCAAGGATCGCGGTGGCCTGGATCTCGTCGACCTCAAGCAACGTCATCAGACCGGTACGCGCGTCGTCCGCACTCGGCGCCCGGCGGATCAAGGCAATGACCTCATCGAGCAAGTCCAGCGCCTTGACCAGACCGCGCAGGATGTGGGCCCGCTCCTCGGCCTTGCGCAGCCGGTACGCGGTACGCCGAACGATGACTTCGATCTGGTGTGCTACGTACAGCCGGACGAACTGGGCCAGGTTGAGGGTACGGGGGACGCCCGTCGACAAGCGCCAGCATGTTGGCGCCGAACGTCTCCTGCAACTGGGTGTGCTTGTAGAGGTTGTTGAGGACCACCTTGGCAACGGCATCCCGCTTGAGAACCAGCACCAGCCGCATGCCGGTCCGGCCCGACGTCTCGTCCCGGATATCGGCGATGCCGGAGAGCTTGCCCTCCTTCACCAGGTCGGCGACGCGCTCGGCGAGGTTGTCCGGGTTCACCTGGTACGGCAGTTCGCTCGCGACCAGGCAGGTACGGCCCCGCTTGTCCTCCTCGACCTCGACCACCGCCCGCATCCGGATGGTGCCACGGCCGGTCCGGTACGCGTCCTGGATCGCCTGGGTGCCGACGATAAGGCCGGCGGTCGGGAAGTCCGGTCCCTTGACGATCCCGACCAGCGCCTCCAGCGTGCTGGCTTCGTCCGCGTCCGGGTTGTCCAGGCACCACTGGACCGCCTGGGCGATCTCCCGCAGATTGTGCGGCGGGATCCGGGTCGCCATCCCGACCGCGATCCCCTCGGAACCGTTGACCAGCAAATTCGGGAACCGCGCCGGAAGGATGTCGGGTTCGGTCGATCGGCCGTCGTAGTTCGGGTTGAAGTCGACCGTGTCCTCGCCGATGTCGCGGAGCATTTCCATGGCGAGCGGATCGAGCCGGCATTCCGTGTACCGCATGGCGGCTGCCGGGTCATTGCCGGGGGACCCGAAGTTGCCGCTGCCGTCGATCAGCGGATATCGCAGCGACCACGGCTGCGCCATCCGCACCAGGGTGTCGTAGATGGCGGTGTCACCGTGCGGGTGGTAGTTACCCATGACGTCACCGACGACGCGAGCGCACTTCACATACCCACGATCGGGCCGGTAGCCGCCGTCGTACATGGCGAAGAGGATCTTGCGATGCACCGGCTTGAGACCGTCGCGGACGTCCGGCAGCGCCCGGCCGACGATGACGCTCATGGCGTAGTCGAGGTAGGAGCGCTGCATCTCCACCTCTAGGCCGACCGGCTCGATACGACCGCCGATATGACCGCCCTCAACGGCGGCCGGATCGATCGGCTCGCCGAGATCGGCGGAGTTGGCGTCGGGCTCCATCTGGTCCGGGTCCGGCGTTTCGCCGAGAGCATCGCCGATCAGGTCGTCGTTGCCGTTGGTGCCATCAATATCTGCCACGTGCTTTCCTTACTCGTTCCGTGACGCGCTTGTGGATAAGGCTGTGGATGGGTGTGGAAAACAGCGCCTCACCAGCGGCGAGGTGACGCTGCGCCGACCTTGACCCCTAGATGTCCAGGAACCGGACATCCTTGGCGTTGCGCTGAATGAACGACCTGCGGGACTCGACGTCCTCACCCATCAGGACGCTGAACAGCTCGTCGGCGGTTGCCGCGTCATCCAAGGTGACCTGCAGGAGGGTCCGGGTCTCCGGGTTCATCGTGGTCTCCCACAGCTCCGGGTAGTTCATCTCACCCAGGCCCTTGTTGCGCTGGATGTCGTCCGGCTTGGCCCGCGGGTTGCGCTCCTGCCGAGCCAGGATCAGGGCGTCCCGCTCGCGGTCGGAGTAGGCGTACTGAATGTCATCGCCCTTCTTGTTCCACTTGATCTTGTACAGCGGTGGCTGCGCCAAGTAGACATGGCCGAGTTCCACCAGCGGGCGCATGAACCGGAACAGCAACGTGAGCAGCAGGGTGGTGATGTGCTGGCCGTCGACGTCGGCGTCGGCCATCAGAATGATCTTGTGATACCGCAACTTGTCCTGATCGAACTCGTCGTGAATGCCGGTGCCCAGCGCGGTGATCAGCGCCTGGACCTCGTTGTTCTTCAGGACCCGATCGATGCGCGCCTTCTCGACATTGAGGATCTTGCCGCGGATCGGCAAGATCGCCTGGACCCGGGGATCCCGGCCCTGCTTGGCCGAACCGCCTGCTGAGTCACCCTCGACGATGAAGATCTCGCTCACGGTGGGGTCGGTCGACTGGCAGTCGGCCAGCTTGCCTGGCATCGTCCCGGACTCCAGCAGCGACTTACGCCGGGCCAGCTTGCGCGCCTGGGCGGCGGCCAGCCGGGCACGAGCAGCGGCGTTCGCCTTGGTGATGATGATCTTGGCCTCCGCCGGGTTGCGATCGAACCAGTCGACCAGCCACTCGTTGCAGACGCGCTGGACGAAGCCCTTCATGTCGGTGTTGCCGAGCTTGGTCTTGGTCTGGCCCTCGAACTGCGGATTGGTCAGCTTGACCGAGATGATCGCGGCCAGGCCCTCCCGGATGTCCTCACCGGACAGCTTGTCGTCGCCCTTGAGGAACTTCTTGTCCTGCACCGTATCTGTTGACGACGGTCGTCAGCGCGGCCCGGAAGCCCTCCTCGTGGGTACCACCTTCGTGCGTGTTGATCATATTCGCAAAGGTGTAGACGCTCTCGCCGTAGGATTCGTTCCACTGCATGGCGATCTCGACGGACATGCCGTCGCCCTCGGCACCGAACTCGACCACTGACTTGTGGATCGGGCTCTTGGCCTGGTTCAAATGACGGACGAAGTCGGCGATGCCGCCCTTGTAGCAGAACGTGACGGTACGCGGCTCGGTGTCCTCCTCGGTGCCGCGCTCGTCACGCAGCACGATCGTCAGACCGCGGTTAAGGAAGGCGGTCTCCTGGAGCCGACGGTAGATCGTCTCGAAACTGAACTCGGTGGTCTCGAACGTCTTCGCATCCGGCCAGAAGGTAATCGATGTCCCGCTCCGGTTGGTCGCCTCGCCCTTGGTCAGCCGGCCGGGCTTGCCGTTGACGTATTCCTGGGCCCAGGTGAATCCGTCCTTCCAGACCTGCACGTCAACCCCGACCGACAACGCGTTGACCACGGAGAGGCCGACGCCGTGCAGACCGCCCGAGACCGCGTACGCCTTGCCGTCGAACTTGCCGCCGGCGTGCAGCATGGTCATGGCCATCTCGAGGCCGGTCTTCTTGGTCTTGGAGTTGACGTCGACCGGAATGCCACGGCCGTTGTCGACCACCCGGATACCGCCGCCAGCGAGGATGGTCACGTCGATCGCGTCACAGTAACCCGGCAAGCGCTTCGTCAACCGAGTTGTCCACAACCTCCCAGACCAGGTGATGAAGGCCACGCTCGCCGGTGGAGCCGATGTACATACCGGGACGCTTGCGGACTGCCTCGAGCCCTTCGAGGGCGGTTATGGACGAAGCCGAGTAAGAATCGTTCAGGTCTTTCTGCGCAGCCACGCTCGCATCACTTTCTCACGCTGGCAGCACGGATCCCGCGGGGCCACTACGGCTCCGCCGGATCGCGCCTACGTGGGGTAGGAAGATCGGGGTTCAACACTCGCCTAGAATCTTACTGCGTCCGAGCGACAGAACGCGCGCAGCAGACCCTGTAGTCGCCGTAGACGGCCGAAATCCGACAGACGCGAGGCCCCCTACGGACCTACGTCTCAGAGACGGCGAAACGAGGCGCCCGGGACGGTTTGCCGACCGATTCGAACTGATCTTCGAATGTCTGGCTCTTCGGGGGTCGCGAGCCAGCCATCCAATGCCGTAGTGTCCGTCCGCTAACGAGGTACGGAAAGGTGTCGGATGGGACTCGACAACGTTGCCGTGCAGTGGCCGCGCACCGGACGCTTCTACGATCCGGTGGCACCGGCCGAGTTCGTCGACTTCGGCGGCCTGGCCGACACCGAACCGGAGGCTCCCGGCCCGGCGATCGCACTCGCCGACCGCATCGCTTCCAGACCGGCACGGTACGCGTCACCGCGTTCACCGAGCTTATCGATTTGATTCTCGGTCTCAAGGGTGTGCTGTACGCGACCGACGCCGCCGCCGAGGACGAGGACCCGGTCATTGACCCGGACGGGTGCGCATGGATCGCCGGCGGGCTGGAGCGGTTCGTCGCCGCCCACGCCGAGCTGGGCCATGAGGTGACCTTCGAGACCGCGACCGACGTGCTGCGCAAGGCGATCGCCGGCGGGCGTCTCGCGGACCAGCAGCTGCGCTGGCTGGACGGCCGCGTCGAGGAGATGCGCGACGAGCACGGGGACCTGCCCTCGTGGAGCTTCTCCGCCTCGGAACTTAGGGTCCTGGGACGGTTCTACCGGCGTTGCGCCGAGCGCAGCTTCGCCGTCTACGCCGACTTCTGAGCTCCTTTGCCGGAGCTGGCGCCCAGCCTCAGCCGTAGGTGTCGCGCGGCCCACGGCCGGATACCCGGCGAGGCCCACGCGCCCACGACGGCGCGGCCGGGCCGTGAATGTGCAGCTTCTTCACCACGTTCGGACCGACCTCGGACGCGATCTGCCTGATCAGCTTGGCGGCCAGCAGGCGCAGTTGCGTAGCCCAGGCAGTCGACTCCGCCTCCACGGTCAGCTCGCCGTCGACCAGCTTGATCGGCTTGCAGTGAGCGGCGACATCCGCACCGACCACACGTTCCCAGGCACCGAACACCGCACCCTCGGCGGCTGGCTGCTGCCAGCCCCGGGCCTTGACGATCTTCGCCAGCACGTCACCGAACAGCGCGGGATCGCGCGGATCGGGTCCGGCCCCGGAGTAGCCCCGCTGCCGCCGCGGCTTGGCCGGCACCTTGCGCGGAGTCTTCGCCGTCGCCTCGCGCCGCACCCGGGCCGCGTCCAGCACCGCACGGGCCAGTTCGGGTCCCCGCAGTTCCCCGCTCGGCTGCTCGTCAGTCACGGTTCACGCCACCCTCCGTCACGGTGAATCGCACCCCTCGCAGGGCCTGGGGAATATCGGCCTCAACGGCACACGTGATCAGCAGCTGGCTGGCACCGCCGACCAGGTTGGCCAGTCTTGCCCGCCGACCGTCGTCGAGCTCGGCGAAAACGTCGTCGAGGGCCAGAATCGGCTCGATGCCGTCCGTCCGCAACAGCTCGTACGCGGCCAGGCGCAGCGCCAGCGCGAACGACCACGACTCGCCGTGACTGGCGTAACCCTTGGCGGGTAGCTCGCCGAGGATCAGAGATACGTCATCACGGTGCGGCCCTACGGTGGTCACACCACGGTCGATCTCGGTCTTCCGTGCGTCCGCCAGCGCCGACATGATCATTTCCGACAACCCGGCCAGGTCCGGTGGCGTCGTGAACAGCCCGCTGCTGTAAGCCACCGACGCTACCGACTTCCCGGCGCTAACCGCCTCGTATGCCTTCGCGACGTACGGGGCGAGCGCCTCACATAACCGCAGCCTCGCCGAGATCAGCTCGGACCCGTATGCCGCCAGGTGCGTATCCCAGACCGCGAGGGTCGACAGGTCACGTTCGCCGGCACCGGTCTTGCGAGCCAGGTACGCCGTCCGTAACAGTGCGTTGCGCTGTTTGAGTACCCGGTCGTAATCGGCTCGGACGGCGGCGAACCGCGGCTGACGTGCCACCAGAAGATCGTCAAGGTACCGGCGACGCTCGGCGGGCTCGCCACGGACCAGCGCAAGATCCTCTGGGGCGAACAGCACCATCCGGAGGGCTCCGAGGATGTCTCGTGGGCGGCGCTTCGGTGAGCCGTTGAGCCGCGCCCGGTTGGCCCGGCCGGGCTCGATCCCGATTTCCACAAGCAGCTCCCGCTGGTCGTGGATAACTGCGCATCGCACCACGGCGCTTGACGCCCCGGCTCGGACCAGGGGAGCGTCGGTCGCGACCCGGTGACTTCCCAGCGTGGCGACGTATCCGAGGGCTTCCAGGAGGTTGGTCTTGCCGGTGCCGTTGGGTCCGACCAGCAGGTTCGGGCCGGGCTCGAACTCCACGACAGCCTGTGGATAACTGCGGAAGTCGGTGAGTTCGAGCCGGCGTACGTACATCGTCTAATGCTTGACGGCGTGGCCGCCGAACTGGTTGCGCAACGCGGCGACCGCCTTCATCGCCGGCGAGTCATCCTGGCGCGAGCCGAACCGGGCAAACAGAGACGCGGCGATCACGTTCAACGGCACCGCGAGCCGAATCCCCTCCTCGACCGTCCACCGCCCCTCCCCGGTGTCGTCGGCGTAGCCCTGCAGCTCGTGCAAGTCCGGATCTTCCTCAAGCGCCCGATCCAGCAGGTCGAGCAGCCAAGACTGGATCACCGTGCCCTGCCGCCAAGACTTGATCACCGCCGGCACGTTCGTTACGTACTCCGAGGCCTCGAGCAGTTCCCAGCCCTCGGCGTAGGCGTGCATCAAGCCGTACTCGATGCCGTTGTGGACCATCTTCGCGTAGTGACCAGCACCTACCCCGCCCGCGTGTACGAAGCCGAACTCCCCGCTCGGCTTGAGGGCATCGAAGATCGGTTGCGCCTTGGCGACGTCTTCGTCTGAGCCACCGGCCATCAGCGCGTACCCGTTTTCCAGGCCCCATACGCCGCCACTCACACCGACGTCGACATAGCCGATGCCGTGCTCGGCGAGGCGGGCCGCGCGGGGGCCGTCATCGGTGAACCGCGAATTGCCGCCGTCGATCACCAGATCACCGGCGCTCAGCAGACCGGCCAGGGTGTCGACGGTCTCCCCGGTGACCGCGGACGGCACCATGACCCACACCACCCGTGGTGCGGCCAGCTTGTCGACCATCTCATTGACGCTCGCGACATCGCTGACGTCCGGGTTGCGGTCATAGCCGACGACTTCATGGCCGGCGCGGCGCAAGCGCTCGCGCATGTTGCCGCCCATGCGGCCCAGCCCGATGAGTCCCAACTGCATCGCGTTGCTCCTCGTTGTATTCGACACGTCGCGGCCCTGGGAGTTCAGGGCCGCGATCGCCGGTCTCGCCGATGGCAGGCAACTCTGGGGGTGCCTCACCGCACCCCCAGAGTCACTGGCCGATGCGGATCGGCATCATCAAGTAGCGGTAGCCGGGGATGATCTCACCCTCGGCATCGGCCGGAACGACCAAGGCCGCCTTCTTCGGATCAGTGAACGACAGGACCGCGTTCGGGCTGTCCACCGCGCCCAACCCATCCAGAAGGTACTGCGGGTTAAACGCGACCGTCATGGGTTCACCCGTGTAAACGGCGTCCATCGCCTCACTGGCCCGGGCGTCGTCCGAGCCGCCGGCCTCCAGAATCAGGCCGTCCTCGCTGAAGCTCATCCGGACCGGCGTGGCGCGCTCGGCTACGAGTGCCACCCGCTTCACCACCTCGACCAGGCCGGCCACCGAGACTCTCGCCTGGGCGGTGTGATGATCCGGGAAGAGCGAACGGACTTTCGGGTAGTCGCCGTCGAGCAGGCGGCTGGTGGTCCGTCGGGTGCCCCCGGCGAAGCCGATCATGCCCTCGCCGGCGCCGCCGCGGGCGATCGCGAGCGTGACCTCGCCACCGGCGGCGCCCAGCGTCTTCGCCGTGTCGGAGAGAGTCTTCGCCGGAACGATCGCCTGCAGGTGTGCCTGTGGATCCTGCGGCCGCCAGGTAATCTCGCGCAGCGCGAGACGGTAGCGGTCGGTGGCGAGCAGGGCGAGCGTCTCGCCGTCGATCTCCATCCGCACGCCCGTCATCAGCGGAAGCGTCTCGTCGCGTCCTGCGGCGACCGCGACCTGGGCGACTGCTGACGCAAACGTGGGCGCATCGATGGTGCCGGCGGTCTCCGGCATCTCGGGCAACGTCGGGTAGTCCTCGACCGGCATGGTCGGCAGGGTGAATCGAGCGCTGCCGCAGACCAGTTCGAGGTGGCTGCCGACAGCGGCGACCTCGACCGGCTTGGCCGGGAGCGATTTGGTGATCTCGGCAAGCAGCCGACCAGACACGAGCGCCGAGCCGTCGGCGTCCCCGAGCACCTCGACGGTGATCTGGCTCGAAACTTCGTAGTCGAACCCCGATACGTGCAACTGCCCGGCGCCTACGCGCAACATGACTCCGGCCAGCACCGGCACGGATGGCCGGGACGGCAGCGCTTTCGCGGTCCACGCGACCGCATCGGCGAGCGCATCGCGCTCAACACGGAATTTCATCGACCTGCCTCCACGAGGTGTCTCACCCGTTGCCCCCCAACGAGGTGTCTCCAGTGCCCCAACGACTGTATGGCTATCGGATGCCCGGTGCGAATCCGGCCCCACGAGCGAGCCATCCACATCTGACAGGTCTGGAGATGATTGGTTTTTGATTTCTTAGAAGAGAAAACTTCCATCGTCTTCGTAGGTGTTGTGGAAGTTGTGGATATGCCGCGTTGTCCCACGTCAGCATGCACGATCGAGCGTGGACAGTCAGTGGATAACTTGGTGATAACTACCCTCGTCTTCCACAACCGCCCGAAGCGGCCTGAAGTTGTCCCCGGTTCGTCCACCGGTTTTCCACGGGTTATCCACCCGTAGATGACGGTTATCCCCAAGGGGTGGGGAAAACAGGTTGAAGATCGATTCCCGTGATCCGGTGGTCGTCCACATGCTATCCACGACAAAACGGACGAGCCCACAGGTTGTCCCCAAGCCGTCTCCACAGATTGTGGATAAATATTCGTCGATGTTTTTCGGCGTACGGTGTGCCAACTTCGGCGAGCGGCCGAAGTCAAGGGTTCCAGGCCCCGGCAGAACCGATCATGGAAGCTGCTTGATCCGGTTGGTCAGCTCGGCAATCTGGTTGTACAGCGACCGCCGTTCGGCCATCTGCTGCCGGATTTTGCGGTCGGCGTGCATCACGGTGGTGTGGTCGCGTCCGCCGAAGGCCTGCCCGATCCGGGGCAGCGATAGATCCGTCAGCTCGCGACACAAATACATGGCCACCTGACGCGCGTTGACAAGAACCCGGGAACGCGAGTGCCCGCGCAGGTCCTCGAGGCTCACTCCGAAGTAATCGGCCGTCGACGCCATGATCTGATCGGCGGTGATCTCCGGGCTGGAGCCGTCCGGAATGAAGTCCCGAAGCACCTCTTCGGCGAGCCCAAGCGCGACTGGCGCGCGGGTCAGGCTGGCGAACGCGGTCACCCGGATCAGGGCGCCTTCGAGCTCGCGGATCGAGTTGGAGATCCGGCTGGCGATGAACTCCAGCACATCCGGCGGGGCGAGCAGCCGCTCCTGGGCGGCCTTCTTCTGCAGGATCGCGATACGGGTCTCCAGATCCGGGGGCTGGATGTCGGCGAGCAAGCCCCACTCGAATCGGGTCCGCAGGCGATCCTCCAGAGTGGACAGCTGTCGCGGTGATCGGTCGGACGTGATGACCAACTGCTTGTTCGCGTTGTGCAGGGTATTGAAGGTGTGGAAGAACTCCTCCTGCGTACGCTCGCGGCTCTCCAGGAACTGGATGTCGTCGATCAGGAGGATGTCGACGTCGCGATAGCGGCGCTGGAACGCCTGGGTCTTGTCGTCACGCAGTGAGTTGATGAAGTCGTTGGTGAATTCCTCAGTGGACACGTAGCGAACGAATCGCGCGTTGCCGAGGCTGGTGGCGTAGTGACCGATGGCGTGCAGCAGGTGCGTCTTGCCGAGCCCGGACCCACCGTAGATAAACAGTGGGTTGTACGCCTTGGCCGGCGACTCGGCCACGGCAACCGCGGCCGCGTGGGCGAACCGGTTCGAGGAGCCGATGACGAACGTCTCGAACATGTACTTGGGGTTCAGCCGGTTGCCGTCGGTGCGACCGACGCGGCCGAGCGACGATCCTCCCGGCCAGTGCCGGCCCGCTGCCGTTGCGGGGCGTTCGTGGCCTCGCGGAGCAGCAACTCGCTGGAGTCGCCGAAGCTCGGCGGCACCGGATGCTCGGCCACGGCGCTCCCGCTGGGGGTTGTCGACCAGTTGGCGTCCGAGTCGAAGAGGGTCTCCGGCTCGCGGGCGGCCGGGACGCCCGCGCCAGGCTTGTCCGCACCTTCTTCTCCGGGCCGCACGGTGACCGCGACCTGTATTGGCCGACCGAGCCGACGAGACAGGGCATCGGTGATCGCGGGGCGCATCCGAGACTCGATCATGTCCCGGATGTACGCGTCCGGGACCGATACCAGCGCGGTGTCGTCGACGATCCGGCTGAGCCGGGTCAGGCGCAGGTAGGCCCGCTGCTGTGCGGATCCGAACGCCTCCGAAACCTCGTCGGTGGTCGAGGTCCACACCGCCGCGAGGTCGGTTGTGTCGGTCATCGGTGGCCTCTCCACAAGTTATCCACAGCTGTGTATCGCTGTCGGCGTGCATGGGTGGGTGCTTTAATGGTAATTAGCACTGTTTGTACCGCACCTGAAGTACCAGGCAGACGCGCACCGTAACAGCGTTGTCCACAACTACTCAACTGTTGTCCACAGCCAAACGTGCCACTTGTGTATGGCGGCGCATCATGGGACACGCGACCGCGCGGCTCTCTGGCGACAGCTTGTGGGGATGGTTGTCCCGTCCCTCCCGTTTTGACGCCTATCCGCTTGCCGCGTACCCTGGCCAGGTTGCTCTATCGCCCCTGGTAGAGTTGACGAGCAAGTTTGTGACCTGCGCCTGGTCGGTGGTTGCCGATCAGGCACCCGGTGACGGTCGGTCCCGGGCAAAAGAAGACGGAGTGCCTGACGTGAGCAAGCGCACCTATCAGCCGAACAACCGTCGGCGCGCGAAGACCCACGGCTTCCGGCTGCGCATGCGCACCCGCGCCGGGCGCGCGATCCTCTCGGCCCGCCGGGCCAAAGGCCGCGCACGCCTTTCGGCCTGAGGTTAGCCGGGAAGCCAGGTGCTGGCCGCCGCCGCGCGCCTTCGTCGTCGGGAGGATTTCTCCACGGCGGTACGCAGGGGTCGGCGGGCGACACGAGGATCACTCGTGGTGCACCTGGCGCCAGCCATGGATGACACCGATCCGGCACGCACCACCCCGGCGCGTGCCGGATTCGTCGTATCCAAGGCTGTCGGCCCAGCGGCGACACGTAACCTGGTCAAGCGCCGCCTGCGGCACCTGGTTCGCGATCACTATGCGGCTCTCCCACCGGGTGCCGATCTGGTGATTCGCGCGCTGCCGCCGGCCGCTACCCGGTCGTACCGGCAATTGGAAGTCGATCTGCTGGCGGCGCTTGACGCCGCCGCCCGCCCGCGGAGGTCGCGATGATTAGCGATCGTGCTACTGGGCACCAGCATCACCATGAAAGCGACCACCCCGAAGCTGCGCGGCCCGACTATGACGCTCCGGACACGATCCCACCGACCCGCAACCGCGCTGCCCGAGTGCTAATCCTTCCCATCGTCGCGTACCGTCGATGGATAAGCCCGGCACTGCCGGCGCGATGCCGGTTCTATCCGTCGTGTAGTGCTTACGCGCTCGAGGCCATCTCGACGCACGGCGTGTTGCGCGGCCTCCGGCTCGCGATCTGGCGGCTGCTGCGCTGCCAGCCCTTCAACGCTGGCGGCTACGACCCGGTGCCGCCACGCAAGAATTAAAGGACAACGGATGTTTTCGGCTCTGATGGGTTACATCTACACGGCGCTGTCGTGGCTCATGCTGACCTGGCGCTCGGTGTGGGCTTCACTCGGCGCCGGTGATTGGCTTGCGACCAACTGGGACTGGATCCTGGCGATCGTCTTTATGGTGCTGACCGTCCGCGGTGTGCTGTTCCCGGTCTTCGTCAAGCAGATCAAGTCGCAGCGTGCGATGCAGGCTCTGCAGCCGAAGATCAAGGAGTTGCAGGAGAAGCACAAGGGCGACAAGCAAGGCCTGCAGCAGGCCCAGATGGAGCTCATGCGCAAGGAGAAGGCCAACCCGTTGATGGGCTGCCTTCCGATGCTGGTGCAGTGGCCCATCTTCGTCGGCGTGTTCCACCTGCTGCGTCACCTTAAGCCGACCCAACCGGTGCACAACCAGACGCTGTACGGCTGGACCGTGGGCGAGTTCGAGAGTGCCTCGCACGCTCAACTGTTCGGCGTGCCGATCCCCAGCACGATCAAGGACAACCCAAGCGTCAACAGCATCATCGTCACCGGCATCCTAGTTCTGATCATGGTGGCGTCGACGTACATGACCAGCCGCCAGATGATCAACAAGACGGGCTGGGCGACCGATCCGACGCAGCTGATGATGCAGCGTCTGATGCTCTACTTCCTCCCCCTGACCCTGATCTTCTCCGGCGTGTTCTTCCCCCTCGGCGCCGTCGTCTACTACGTGATCTCGAACCTGTTCACCCTCGGCCAGCAGTTCTACGTGCTGCACAAGTTCCCGCCGCCGGCGATGGCGGGGGCCAAGCCGGTGGGTGGCAAGCCGGCCGCGAACGGCAAGGCAGTCACGAGCAAGGCCGGCAAGCCCGCTGTCAGCGGCAAGGCTGGACGCCGGGACAAGTCCGCCCCCGCCAACGGGGCACCGGTCACCCCGACCGTCGCCGGCCCGAAGGTGGGTGCCAAGCCGGTCAATCCGAAGAAGGGCGCTAAACGCCAGCCGAGTTCGTGAACTCCGGGCCGGCGCGCGGATCGGCATCTAGCGCTTACGCGCTGCCGCCCGGTGGACGAGCACGATGAGCCTCCCCGCTCGACGGGGTTCACCTAATCTCAGCAATGGAGATGGCAACGTGACCGACACTTCCACGCCGACGGCGCGCGAGGGCACTGACGAAGCGCCCGCCGCCGCGGCCGACAGCGAACTCTTCGCGCAGAGTGAAGTGGCCGCCGACTACATCGAGGGCCTGCTCGACATCCTCGACTATGACGGCGACATCGATGAAGTCATTCAGGGCGGACGACCGGTCGTCGAAGTCGTCGGGGATCGCCTTCACACACTCATCGGCCAGCGCGGTGCCACGCTGGACTCGTTGCAGGAACTGACTCGGTTGGCGATCTTCCGGCAGACGGGTGCACCGTCGCGGCTGCTGCTCGACGTGGGTGGCTATCGCGACGCCCGTCGGAAGGAGCTGATCTCCATTGGCAAGAACGCAGCGGAGCGGGTGCGCCAGCACGGCGACCCGGTGCGGCTCGAGCCGATGAACGCGTTTGAGCGCAAGTGCGTTCACGACGTCATCAATGCCATGACCGACGTGATGAGTGAGTCGGAAGGTGTCGAACCGCACCGCCGGGTTGTGGTCCGCCCCCAGTAAGTCGGACCGCTGGCGCCGTCTGGCGCCGTTTCGTTGGGCAACTTCACCGATTTCTTCGCGCAACATCTCCGAGCGACCCCGTCCCCGCCGGCAACCCGGCAGGCGGGGTCGCTTGACGTATAGGTCGGGACCGTCCGCGTAGTCCGATGTTCCCAGCACCCACAACTTGTCGTTGTTCAATCCTGGTCGCTGGTCGCTGGTCGCTGGTCGCTGGTCGCTGGTCGCTGGTCGCTGGTCGCTGGTCGCTGGTCGCTGGTCGCCCGAAGAAAATCATGAGTCATGGGTTTAGGCGGATTGGTCTAGCGCTTGGCAACCGATCGGAGGATTGGGCGCCTGCGGCGACCAGCGCACCCGCAGCTCACCAGAACTTCAAGAATTCACGGCGATGGTGGGTAACGGAAGATCCAGCCGGATGTGGCTGGCCATGCCCGCCGCTTACGTTCGTCCACGACGGCGTCACTCATCCCGGCGTGGTCCTGAAGTGAACGCCCGGACACCACCTGTTCTGGATCGTGAAGGCGGTTTATGCCATCGCGATTCCCGCGCTGGCGGAGCGGTCCGCGCCGAGGGCCCGGAGAGTCGAACGGCGGGTGCGTGCCACGCGGCGGCAGGGCTCTGTGGGACGTATCGCTGACGGATCGTTTGGGTGGATGCGGCCTGGCGTGAACCGGGGCGGCCCCCACACGCGTCTGGATCGGAGGGCTCGTCGCGCTGACCGTACCGCAAGGCGGTTGACGCCATTCGGGATCGTCGTGCGCCTCGGCTTCGCGGTCATGGCGGCGGCGCCCAGGCCCCGTCATGATCCGGCCATAGACATGATCCGCTGCCGTCTTTTCTTGCCGGGCGGGATACCTAAGTCTGCCGGGCTCCAGAGTGGCCGTCTGTTGACCTTGGTTAGGCGCCTGCCTCCTCCAGCATGAGTGTGGAGGGCGTAGATACCCGGTGTGTGCCGGCCTATGCACATCCAGGTGTGCCGTCACGACGTGAGGTCGTCACGACATGAGGCCGCCATCACGGTCCGGCGACTGAGCGGTCCGGCCCAACCTCGATAAGGTCGTCTGGTGTCCAACAACCCAGCGCTCGCCGGCGAGTCAGCGCAGCCCGATTCTCCGGGCGATCTTCCTGATGCCTTGTTTCCGGCAGCCGACGAGATCTTCGGACCGGAACTGAGCCGTGCCGAGCGTTACGCCACACTTCTCGCGACTGATGGCGTCGTCCGCGGCCTCATCGGTCCGCGAGAGGCGCCACGCATTTGGAGCCGACACATCCTCAACTGCGCCGTGGTCGCCGAACTCATTCCTTCCAGCGCGTTCGTCGTAGACGTCGGGTCAGGGGCCGGGCTACCGGGAATTCCACTGGCGCTAGCGCGGCCCGACATCGAGGTGGTTCTGGTCGAGCCGCTACTCAGGCGGGTCACCTTCCTTGATGAGGTGATCGATCGGCTTGGTCTCGGAGATCAGGTCACGGTCCAGCGAGGCCGCGCCGAAGAGTTGATCTCGATGTTTCACGTGAAACCGGCAGACGTGGCGACGGCTCGCGCGCTGGCCCCGCTTGATCGATTGGCGGGATGGACTCTTCCCCTTGTACGTGTCGGCGGCCGGGTTCTTGCCCTCAAGGGCGAGTCGGCCAGAGCCGAGATGGCGGATCACGCGCGCGTGATCGAATCGCTTGGAGGTCGTACTCCAGAGATTCATTCCTGCGGCGACCGGCTGCTGGATGAACCGGCGACCGTTGTGGAGATCGTCCGCCAGCGTGAGTTCCCTACCCGACCGGCGCGACCGGCGAAATCACGTCGAAGAAATGTGCGCGGATAAGGCTCGGTCGCTTGCCACGTCGGGCTTGTGGCCAAGTTCGCCCGAACGACGGTATCGAATGAGAGTCGGAACGGGCGACACTGGTAACCTCGCGTGCCCAACCGGGGATTTCGGAGCACACCGTTTTGGCGGTGGCGGAGAACTGCAGCAAGCCGGGGACAGCAGTGGCGTGGAGACTCGGATCCGGCGGGCAGGGTGACAGCGGTGCGGGAGGACGGCGAGTTCCCAAAGAAGCCTCGGGAGCATGAGCATGAGACAGCGTTCCAGCCTCGGACGGGTACCGGCTTTGCCGTCGGTCCCACAATGGTGATGCCGATGGTGACACCCTCCGGTTCCAACAACGGTGAATCCGGCACCGCGCGCGCGTCAGATTGGCCCGGTCCCACCCCTGTGGGTGAGACTCGGCGGACAGTGCCCTCGCCGCGGCCACACCCCGCGGCAAGTTATGACGAGACAGGGGCCAGAATGGCCAACTCAGATGTTTCACGTGAAACAGAAGACCCACCACTTGCGCAGGAGGCTAAACGGGCCGTGGAGATCCTGAATCCGAGCGGCGAGGTGACCATGCCCCGCCCGCTCCACCGGCGCGTCATCTGTGTCGCAAACCAGAAGGGCGGCGTGGGGAAGACCACGACCGCCGTGAACATCGCGGTCGCGCTCGCGCTGCATGGCAACCGGGTCCTTGTGATCGACCTCGACCCTCAGGGGAATGCCTCGACCGGCATGAACGTGCCGCACCACGCCGGCGTTCCGGACGTCTACGACTGCCTGATCGAGGGCGCGTCCCTCGAGTCGGTCATGCAACCCGTTGATGGAATCCCGAACCTGCACTGCGTACCCGCCACGATCGACCTAGCGGGCGCGGAGATCGAACTGGTCTCCGTGGTGGCGCGTGAGTCGCGACTGGCCCGAGCTATTCAGGGCTGCCACGCGGAGTTCGACTACATCTTCGTCGACTGCCCGCCGTCACTCGGCCTGCTGACCGTCAACGCACTGGTGGCCGCGCAGGAGGTCCTGATCCCGATCCAGTGCGAGTACTACGCACTAGAGGGCGTGCAAGCCGCTGACGAGCAACATCGCGCTGGTGAAGTCGCACCTTAATCCCGCGCTCGACATCGTCCACGGTGCTGCTGACCATGTACGACCGGCGCACTCGCCTGGCAGATCTGGTGGAGCAGGACGTGCGCACGCACTTCGGTGACAAGGTCCTGCAGGCGGTTATCCCACGGAACGTGCGGGTCTCGGAGGCACCGAGCTACAGCCAGTCCGTCATGACGTACGACCCCGGCTCGCGCGGCGCGGTCAGCTACTTCGAGGCCGCTCAAGAGATCGCGGTCCGGGGAGCCCAGATGGAAGGCGCACACGCATGAGCAAGCCCCGCGGTGGCCTGGGCCGTGGCCTCGGTGCACTGATTCCGACCACACCGGTGGCGCCAGCGCCGCCGGACGCCCAAGCGGCTGATGGCGCGCCCGCTCCGACGCTGAACCCGACGCTTGAGGCGTCGGTTGAGGCGTCGGCCCTCGCACCGGTTCCGGGGGCGCGGTTCGCGGAGATGCCGGTCGACTCGATCGTCCCCAACCCGAAGCAGCCACGGCAGGTGTTCGACGAGGAAGCGCTGGCCGAGCTGAAGGTTTCCATCGAGCAGGTCGGCTTCCTTCAGCCGATTGTGGTCCGGGATCTCGGTGGCGAAAAGTACGAGCTGGTCATGGGCGAGCGCCGGTGGCGGTCGGCTCAGGCGATCGGTCTGCGACGTCATTCCGGCGATCGTCCGGGACACCCGCGACGACGCGATGCTCCGCGACGCCCTGCTGGAGAACATCCACCGGGCCAACCTGAACCCGCTGGAAGAGGCTGCCGCATACCAGCAGTTGCTGGAGGAGTTCGGCGCGACGCACGAGGAACTGGCGCAAGCGGATCGGCCGTAGCCGACCACAGATCTCCAACACCATCCGGTTGCTGAACCTGCCCGCTGCCGTCCAGCGCCGGGTCGCCGCCGGGGTGCTCTCCGCCGGTCACGCGCGAGCTCTGCTGAGCCTCGACGACCAGACCGAGCAGGAAGCGCTCGCCCACCGGATCGTGGCCGAGGGACTCTCCGTGCGCGCCACCGAGGAGATGGTCGCTCTGGCCGGCTCGAATGGCTCGTCGACCAAGCCTGCTGCGGCACGCCGTCGCCCCAAGCCGACCGCACCAGCCCTGACCGACCTCGAAGACCGCCTCTCTGACCGGTTCGATACGAGAGTGAAGGTCGACATCGGGCGGAGCAAGGGGAAGATCACCATCGAGTTCGCCACCGTTGATGACCTGGAGCGGATCGTTGGAATCTTCGGTGTGGACGACGGGCATCCGGACTGAGTCCCGACCGCGGAGCAATGAGCGGCTGAGCCGGTCGAGCCATGGTCTCGACCGGCTTTTTCGTGCCCGTACCCGCCCGAGCGGTGGCGGCTTCCGTCCGATCTGAAGCAGCACCTCCCGCCGACTCGATCAGGAACACCGGCGTGCAATGACGAGGTGCTGTCATCTCGCGGCGGCACGGGTTCCGGTCGGGCCTGGGAACCAGGAGTCGGCTCCGGCAGCCTGCCGGAGCCCAGTGGCTGCGCGGCCGGCATCAATGTCGAGTCCTCTGGGCGGCAAGCGGGTCGGGTAAGGCTGCCGCACCAGAGGTCCGTCCCGCGCAGGCCCTGTCCCGCGCAGATGTAGCCGGTCGCTTCACACGCGAGCGGTCGGCCCGGCACGAGGCACCCGGCGTGCACCGGTCCGGCGTCCAGCGCCGGCAACGCCCGGCCGACGGGTCGCCAGGGGCAGCCAGCGCAGCCAGGGCCGACGGCGGGAATTCTTACCGAAGCCTCACCTCCGGACCGCTCGTTCCGAAGCGCCCCCGGGTCCGCACTCGCCGGTTCCGCTGAGTCGGCACCGCGCACATCGTCGTCTCGATAGCTCCGGGCGGGTACCGCCCGGATGCGCCGCCACCCAGCCGTCGATGATCCACACGTCGGTGTAGTTCTATCCACAGAAGTTATCCACAGCCTCGCCCGCAGAGCGCAAGTTCCGCGCTCAGAGCGGGTGCGGGCCTGTGGATGACGGCTGCCACTTTCTCCGTGCGAGCCGCGTGGATGGCCCTTGCGAGTGTTCTTGACGCGGTCGAATGGCTCACCGGAATAGGGACGATGTTTCACGTGAAACGTGGTTCACCTATGTGGACAAAAGCCACCCGATCGGATGACCGGAAACTCGGTAGCGACAGAGCTTGCGGACCAGACTAGGGTCTGTCTTGTGTCGGACACCCCAAGCCCTCTCGCCTCCCTTAACGGGTCGCTTCCCGAGTTCGTCAACTGGCCCAGCTTTCCATTCGAGGGGCACTTGCGAACCAAGCGGCTCGAGCCACCGGTAGAAGTCGAACCGCCCCGCGAGGGCGAGGATCCCTCCACATGCACCGCTTGCAAGGCGCCCGACGAGGCGTACATCTGGGTCAGCGATCGGTGGCGCGTGCGCGCCATGGACCGGCCGAGTGGCCTGCCTTGTGTCCTGATCCTCGAATCCCGCTCGCACCTGGACCTCGGCGACCTACCGAATCTGCTCGCCGCCGAGCTAGGCGTGATGACGGTGCGCGTCGAGCGTGCGATCCGCTCGCTTGATGGAGTTCAGCGGGTCCACATCAATCGGTGGGGAGATGGCGCGGCCCACCTACACGTTTGGTTCCTGGCCCGGCCGGCCGGGCAGCTTCAACTGCGCGGCTCTTTCCTGTCGTTGTGGGACGACATCCTGGAGCCGATCTCCGAAGAACGGTGGCGGGAGAACCTGGCACTCGTCGCCGCGTGGTTGGCTGAGTTCGGCGGCCGGCCGTTGGCTGAGCCGCCACGGATCGAATGGACGGCTCCGAGCCGGTTCGGCGAGGCGCAGCCCGGCCCGCCAGACGTACCCGAGACCACCTCAAGTGCCCTCGAAGCCCCTGTAGAGGTCTCTCAGGCCGTGAATGGCGCTTGGCCTATACCAAGTCCGCCCGTCCAGCACGAAGCCTCTGACGAGTCCTGAGGGCGCCGGGCGCGCCGTTGCGAGAGTGGGTCCGACCGGCCGCCCGGACGCTGACTCGGCATCGTTCGGCGGCAAGCGTTGATCACAAGGGCAACCGCGTCCTCGAGAGCCCGGATTGACATCAAGCACATCGAACAGAACGCCCGCCGCGGGATTTCCGCGGCGGGCGTTCTGTTCGGTCGGGCGTCGACGGGTCTATCGGCTACCGGCGCCGCTCGGCGGCTCTGCGGGCCAGCACGGCGACCGTCGTTCCGAGGTCGAGTCCGGCGGCGGCGATCGCCATCGGTACCAGTGACGTGTCGGTCATCCCAGGCGCGACGCTCGCCTCGAGCACATACGGTATACCGGCCCGGTCCACGATCATGTCGATCCGGGACAGGTCGCCAAGGCCGAGAACGGAGTGAGCTTCCAGAGCTACCTTCGCCGCCGCGGCCGCGGCCCCGTCCGGCAGGCGCGCAGGGGTATGCCACGTGGTGAGCCCCGACGTGTACCGAGCCGCGTAGTCGTAGACGCCGTCGCGGGCTTCGATCTCCACCGCGGGCAGCGCCATGGGTCCCTCACCAAGATTGATCACGGTAACCGCGACGTCGATGCCCTCCACGTACGGTTCGACCAGTGCGGTGCTGTGGTAGGCGAAGCACGTGACCATGGCGGCCGGCAGGTCCCCGGCGGCCCGGACCACCGTGGCGCCCAGCCCGGAGCCGCCCTGAGCCGGCTTCACCATCAGCGGCAGGCCGAACTGGCCGACTACCAGATCTAGGACCGCCTTGGCCCCCAACTCAGTGAACCGTTCCTGTGGCAGCGTCACCCACGCCGGAGTGTCGATCCCGGCCCCGGCGAGGACCGCCTTCGCCGAGGGCTTGTCCCAGGCGAGGCGGGCGCTCCGCGCACCGGCGCCCACGTAGGGCACGGCGGCGAGTTCCAGGATTCCCTGAAGGGAGCCGTCCTCGCCGGCGCTGCCGTGCAGCGCGATGACGATGGCGTCCGGGGCCTCGGCGGCGATCGTCGGCAGCAGGCCGGCGTCCATGTCGCGCATCGTGGCGTCGACTCCGGCGCTTAGTAGCCCGTCGAGCACCCGGCGGCCGGATCGCAGCGATACTTCCCGTTCATAGGACAGGCCGCCGGCAAGAACGAGTACGTGCATGTCTTCCACACCAATCATTAAGCCAGCCCGAATGCCGAGCGCAGTGCGATTTCCTGCTCAACGACGGTTGCCAGCCGCCGTACCCCTTCGCGGATCCGTTCCGGGGCCGGGAACGGGTAGCTCAGGCGCAGGTGCGCGGCCCCAGTGCCGTCAGCGTAGAAGCCGGTACCCGGGACGTACGCCACTCGTTCAGCGATGGCTCGCGGCAGCATCTGCTTGCTGTGCAACCCGCTGGGCAGCGTGACCCAGATGTAGAAGCCTCCGGTCGGGCGAGTCCAGGTGGTGCCCTCCGGCATCATCTCGCTCAGCGCGCCCAATGCCACGTCGCGGCGTTCCCGGTACGTCTCCCGGAAGGTCTTGAGCTGTTCCTTCCACGGCATCGTTTCGAGGTACGCGGACACCGCGGCCTGCGCGAACGCGCTGGGGCACAGAATCTGCGCCTCGGAGGCGATCACCAGCTTCTCGCGCACCGCGTGCGGGGCCAGGATCCAGCCCACCCGCAGCCCCGGTGCGAAGGTCTTGGAGAAGGTGCTCACATAGATCACGCCGTCCCGGGACCGCGCTCTCAGGGCCGGGATGGGGTCGCTGTCAAAACCGAGCAAACCGTACGGATCATCCTCAACCACCAGCAGTCCAGCGCGCTCGCAGACCGCCAGGATCTCGTCGCGCCGCTGGCTGGTCAGCGTTACCCCAGCCGGATTCTGGTACGCCGGCACGGTGTACAGGAATTTGGCACGTTTGCCGGCCCGGGCAACCGCCTCGATGGCCTCTTCCAACGCCGCCGGGATCAGCCCGTCATCGTCCATCGCCACGTGCACAACGTCAGCCTGGGCTGCTTGGAAGACACCGAGCGCGCCGACGTAACTGGGTCCCTCGGCGAGCACGACGTCGCCGGGGTCCAGGAAGACCCGGCAGATCAGGTCGAGCGCTTGCTGGCCGCCGACGGTGACCACGACATCGTCGGGCGAGGCGCCGTTGGCGACGTCGATGCCGGAGAGGGTCATCAGTTCGCAGATGCGTTCCCGCAGGCCCGGCTCCCCTTGGCCGATGCCGTACTGGAGGGTGGTTGCGCCGTGCAGCGACCCAAGCTCGCCCAGCATGGACCCGACCGCGTCGAGTGGGAGCGCGGCGACGTACGGAGATCCGCCGGCGAGCGAGACCACCTCCGGCCGGCTGGCTACCGAGAAGAGTGCGCGGATCTCCGACGTCGTCATTCCGCGGACCCGGCTTGCATACCGGTCGGTGTAGTCATCGAGCGTCGTACCGGAGATCATCCGCCGGCCCTCCCTCGTCCATCGATACGAGTCGGGCCGCGCTGCCCGGGTCCGGTGATCGTAGCGTGCCAAGTCTCCTTCGACGGCATCCTTTGACGGGTACGATCGAGAAGTTGGGCACGGGGAGGCGGCATGTGCCCTATATCGACTCCTTTGCGGCGCTATGTTCGGAGAAGTTACAGATGTCGCGACGCCTCGTGAACTTAACCCTGGACACCCTCGAAGACATTCCACGCCCGTGCCGCAACTGCGTCTTCTGGGAATTGGACCCGGTCTCCGCGCAGCGCGCGTGCACATGCCGGCGATCCGGCCCTGGAGAAAGAAGCCTGGGTCTCGCAGACACTTCTGGAGTGGGGTTCCTGCGGCAAGCTGATTTACGCCGACGGGATGGCGGCCGGGTACGCGCTCTACGCACCGCCCGCGTATACGCCGCGGTCGATGGCATTTCCGACATCTCCGGTTTCGGCCGATGCGGTTCTTCTCATGTCCGCCCACGTGATCGCGCCATTCACCTCTGGGGGCCTGGGCCGGATGCTGATCCAGGGGGTCGCGCGCGACCTCACCAAGCGTGGAATCAAGGCGATCGAGGCGTTCGGCGACGCCAGCTCCGGCGACGACGAGGCCGAAACCATACTCGGCGCGTCCGGCCGATGCCTGGCACCCGCCGATTTCTTCCTTTCGGTGGGCTTCAAGACGGTACGGGCCCACCGCGAAGTACCCGCGGCTCCGGCTGGAGTTGCGCACCGCGCTGTCGTGGAAGTCGGACGTCGAGTACGCGTTGGAGAAGTTGCTCGGCTCGATGAGCCCGGATTCGATCCTGCGCCCGGTGCGCCCGGTCACCCGATCGACGACCGGTATCCCGCTCTCCTAGCCGAGGGAACAACGGCCGTCCTCGGTAACGACGGCAACGCGTACCGGCCGGTCGGGGCCGCGACGTCCGCCGTGAGGCCCGCCGATACGGCCAGGTCAGGCCGGTGACGTTGAACCGGTACGGGCTTGGCTCGCGCGGATGGCTGACACGTCGATCGAGCCGGTCTTCACGTCCTGCTCGACCGGCAGGTACATGCGCTGCACCGCGGCGATCATCGCCTCGACGATGCGCTCGCGGAACATCGGATCCACCAGCGTGTGCGCGGTCGGTCGGGGAGGTGAGGTAGCCGACGTCGACTCGCACCGCCGGCATCCGGGTCAGCCGAAGCAGATCCCAGGTCTTGGCGTGAGTCCGGCAGTCCCGCAGATCAGTACGCGCCAGGATCTCCCGCTGGACCAGGCCGGCCAGCCGCTCGCCGACGGTCGAGGTGCTGGCCTGGGAGCCGTAGTGGTAGGTCGCTACCCCGTTGGCCAGCGGATTGGCGTGGAACGTCCAGGTGAATCGAGAGAAACAGATCGGCGCCAGCTCGTTGGCCAGGCTCGGCCCGCTCGTCGTCGAGTCACCGCTCGATCCGGCCGGGGCCCGCGGGTCAGGTGCACCCTCATCCCGGCGGCGGCCAGTCGGCCCTCGAGCCGGGTGGCGATGTCGTAGGCGATTTCCGACTCGGTCCATCGCAGCAGCCCGTCCGGCGACCGCCGCACCCAGGTCCGGTCCGCCGTGTCCTGGATCGATGACGATGGTCTTTCCGACCAGCGTGGGTCCGGAATGCCGAAACCTCTCCAGCTCGCGCAGCATTTGGGCGTTGCCGCTCTTGACACTGCGATCCAGGCGCCGCAACGCGGCCATTGTCGACGGGCCGAACGCTCCGTCCGGGACCAAGCCGACCTCGCGCTGGAACTGGCTGACGCCGCGGGCGGTCCGGGGGCCGTAGATGCTGTCCGAGCGACCGACGTCGTAGCCCATCTGGTGCAGTCGTTCCTGAAGCGCGCGCACGTCATCGCCGATTACCGGCTCGGCGATCGACATGTACAGCGTGCGATCGCCGAGCTTCCACCGGGAGGCGTCGAGTGCTCGCCAGGTCTCCTCGCCTACCCGCCCATCCACGTTGAGACCACGGCTCTGCTGGAACTCGCGCACGGCCGCATCGGTGGCCCGATCGAACTCCGCGTTGGCACCGCTCGCGGCTAGCGAGTCCAGTAGGCCGAGAGCAGCCAGGATCCCGCGGATCTCGGCGACGGCCGGGCCGGTCTCGCCCTGTCGGTACGCGTGCATAGAAGCCTCAGCCTCCCCTGCCGCCCGTTGTTGCCGTCGATGACCCGACCGCCAGTCTCGTCGTAATGTGACTGGGCCGCTAGCAACGCGGCGTGCCGGTCGCTCGGTGTTGCCTCCGCCGGCCGGTGCGACCGGACTCAGTCCGCGCCCCGTTGATTCACCCCTGACCGCGCTCCGGAACGGCAAGCTCACGCAGGGCAGTCGAGGCTGGAACGCGGCGCCGTAGCGCTTGCTGGCCGGCGGCGCACTCGACGCCGCCTCGCCCCTGCCCGCAGTCAGGAACAAGCACTAAGCAAATGTGCGTGAGAGCGTACTACGCCGGCTACGGCTGCGCGCCCCGCAACGCCTTGCCAGCTTGCGGAGCGCGCCAATCACTTTGCGTGATGGTTAGAGTGCCGACTCGATGAGCTTCATCAGATCGCTCTTCGGCCGGGCGCCGGCCACCGACTGCACCGGGGTGCCGCCCTTGAAGACGGTGAGCGTCGGAACCGACATGATCCGGTAGTCGCGGGCGACATTGGGGTTGGCGTCGATGTCAAGCTTGACGATCTTGACCTTGTCGCCCATTTCCCGCGCGATCTCCTCAAGGACCGGGGCAACTCGAAGGCACGGGCCGCACCACTCGGCCCAGAAATCGACCAGCACCGGCGTTGGCGACATCAGGACTTCGTCGGTGAAGGTCGCGTCGGTGACTGCCTTCGTCGTTCCCATGTTCGATCTCCTTCACATACGAGCCGCCGACCCGGGCCGGCGAGGCAGAGCCGATTAAACAACAAGTGACTCGACGTCGAGGTAACGGTCAGAGGGCGAGACCGGCGATGTACCGCTCCGCGTCCAGCGCCGCCGAGCATCCGGTCCCGGCAGCGGTGACTCGCCTGACGGTAGGTGTGGTCGACCAGGTCACCGGCCGCGAAGACACCCGCGATGTTCGTCCGGGTGCCCGGCGCGTCGACCTGGACGTATCCCGACTCGTCGAGTTCGACCTGTCCGGTGAACAGTTCGCTACGCGGGTCGTGTCCGATCGCCACGAAGACCCCGGTCGACGTCGATGATCCTGCTCATCCCGGTGTTGCACGTCCCGGACCCGCACGCCGACGACCTTGCCGTCGGCGCCGAGAACCTCGGTGACCACCGTGTTCCACGCGACCTTGATCTTCTCGTTGGCCAGCGCACGCTCGGCCATGATCTTGCTGGCGCGGAACTCGTCGCGACGGTGGATGATCGTCACCGCTCGACGCGAATCGGGTGAGGAAGTCGCTTCCTCCATCGCCGAGTCGCCGCCGCCGACGACCACGATGTCCTGGCCGCGGAAGAAGAATCCGTCACAGGTCGCGCACGACGACACGCCGTGTCCGAGCAGTTCCTGCTCGCCCGGTACGCCCAGGGGCCGCCACGCGGATCCGGTAGCGAGGATCACGGCATGTGCCTGGTAGGCGGTCTCGCCGACGTACACGGTCTTGACATCGCCGGTCAGGTCGACCCGGGAGCCGTCGTCGGTGATGAACTCGGCACCGAAGCGCTCGGCCTGCTTGCGCATGTTGTCCATGAGCTCCGGACCCATGATGCCGTCCGGGAAGCCGGGGAAGTTCTCCACCTCGGTCGTGGTCATCAAGGCACCGCCGGACTGGGCGCCTTCGATGATCAGCGGCTTGAGGTTCGCTCGCGCGGCATAGACCGCGGCGGTGTAACCGGCCGGGCCAGAGCCAAGGATGATTAGGTTGCGTACCTCTGACACACCGGCTCCTTGGAGAGATCTTGGCGACTCCGCGGGTTCCGCCGAGTTCGCTTGGTCAGTTCGCTTGGTCAGACAGACAAACGTCATCCTACGAACGCCAGATTCCCGAGCGGCTGATGCGTGCTTCAGCTCACGCTCGTACGGCGCGTCGGAGGCCCGATGAGGCGGTCGGCGAAACCGGGATGGCGGCGCTTGGCGAGGCGAGTCCTCGTACCCGGCCCGCAGCATGCCGCGCTGGTGGCGGCATGGCGGCCGAGCCGATGCGAGCGTGGCTACCGGGTGATCCCCAGCTGCTCGCCGCCACCCGGTGATCCGCAATCGGTTCCTACCGCGACCACCAGATTGGGACTGGTCATCGTCACTATCAGCGCTGGTGTGCCGTCGAATGTGCCGTAATCCACGGCTACCGCCGTGGCGCCGTATCGCTGGCTCAGCTGAGTGAGGCAGGCGCCGAGGACGTCGCCGGTTGGCTCGGCCGCTGACGAGCCGGCTCCGGTCGCCGGCCCCGGTTGCTGAAGTAGCGGAGCGGGGCTGCGATCGCGTGGGGCCACCTTCTCGCCGTTGTACGTGATCTGGCCGGGCATCCGGCGGCTGAGGCTGTCGGCGGTGTAGTTCGTACCGGAATGAGTGACGACCACCGCGCCGTAGAGATCAGCCGGGCCGGTCGCCGCTGACGAGCCGGTGGCCGAGCTGGCCGTGGACCCTGACTGGCCGGGCAGAACCTTCCCGGCCACGACCCCGATGCCGGCCAGCACGACAAGGGCAGCGGCGGCCGCGGCGAGCCTGGGCCCGGTCATCCAGCGACGCCGCCGCTGACGGGCACCGTCGAGCGAGATCGGTGGCCGCTCCGCTCGCAGCTCACCCTCGACCGAGGCGATCACATCGGCGGGCATCTCGACCGGCTCGCGGGCGAACTCGCCCAACCGATCGCTGAGGGCGCCAAGAGCCGGACCGAGCAACTCGTTCGCCTCGGTCCACCGGGTGTCGGATTCGATCAACCTGCGGACCTCGTCGGCGTCGGAGGCGTTGAGTAGGCCTTCGCGGTAATCGGCCAGCCGGTCGAGGTCGGTCCCGGACAGCGGCTCGGGTGGCGTACGCACGTTAAGCCTCCTGTCCGTTTGTGGCCGACGCGGGCGGTACCCCCACTGATGAGACTCCGCCGGCCTCGGATGGGTTCCGCAGATAACCAAGCATTACCGCAAGCCGCGCCCGGCCGCGGGCGCACCGGCTCTTGATCGTGCCGGGCGGCACGTCGAGGACGGCAGCGGCATCGGCGACCGAGAATCCTTCGAGATCGACCAGGACGATGGCGGCCCGCTGATCCTCCGGCAGCCGTCCCAGCGCCTCGCGAACGTCGAGGGCGGTGTCGGTGTCGGTGGGCGGCGCCGCGGGTTCCTCGGCCGGCAGTTCCACCGTCGGCCGAGCCTTCTTCCGGCGGATCCGGTCGAAACATGCGTTCATGACGATGCGATGCAGCCAGGTGGTGACTGCGGCGTCGCCGCGGAATGACCCGGCGTTTCGTAACGCCGAGATGAATGCCTCCTGCACCGCGTCAGCGGCGTCCTCGCGGTCGCCGAGGGTCCGTAGCGCCACCGCCCACATTCGATCGCGGTGGCGCCGGACCAGGACGTCGAAGGCCGTCGGATCGCCGGTTGCGTGGGCGCGCAGAAGCGCCGCATCGCTCGCGTCGTCATGCCGGCTCACTCCGGCCACGATATCGAAGACCGGCACGTTGCCACATCCGGCCGATCACGCAGCCGGGCGCGGCCGAGCGGTCAGGAACCCTTGACCGTGATTTCGTTGATGGTCACCCGGTAGCCGTTGGACACGCGCGGCATCTCGGTCATCCACAACAACACGTATCGCGTGGTTGTACCAATGTTGATCACCGTGGTCGGTGGTGCGTCAACGATCGCTCCGCCGTCGGCCTTCTTGTAGGTGTTGAGAATCTCCGTGTCACCGGCATGACCGCTGCCCGGATCTTTCTCACCGAGGCGGGCCTCGATGGTGGCGCCAGGTGCCAGGAAGTCAACCTTCACGCTCGCCACGTTGACGTCGTGGCCCAGGTCGAGCAGTACTCCCATACCCGGCTTGAAGCCGGGACCGCCGAAGTCCGCGGTGGTGTAGATGTCAGTGCGCCAGTACGAGCCCTGGTCGCCATCGATCATCGCGTCCGCGCCGCCCAGTTCCGTGCCGTTGCCCTTCGGATCGACGATCCGGATCGCCTGCACCGGGATCACCGTGTCCTGAGGAGGGGCGGGCTGGTGGAAGGTGGTGCTCGCGGTCGGGCTCGGTGGGCTCGCAACCGGCGCGCCGCCGGCGGTCCCGATCTTGGCTGCGATAATCAGGCCGGCAGAGGCCACGGCGAGCAGGGCAGCCACACCGACCGCCAGCTTGCGGCCGTTGCGAGCCCGGGCCGGATCGGAGCCGATACTGCCGCCGCTGGTGAAGGCCAGGGGCCCAGCATCGCCGAACAGATCATCGCTGTCGGCCGTGTCAAGCCGGGCCAGTTCCGCGCACAGATCGGCCGCGTTCGGCGGATCGAGTGCCGGGTTCAGCAGGTCAGTGGCGATCTCGGACAGCACCGACGGCAGCCCGCCACGCACCTGTCTCGGGCTGGCCAGGTCGCCGTTGGCGTCACGGATCGCGTCCGGCAGCCGGTCCGGGCCGGCCTCGGCATGCGGCCAGTGACCGGTAAGAGCGCAGTACAGGATCGCGCCGATCGCGCGCACGTCGTGAGCGTTGGTAGCGGCCTCGTCCGCCCGCGCATCGGCGAGGACCACCCGGCCGTCGTCAGCGATCAGCACCGAACCAGGATGAACGTTGCCATGAGACATGCCGGAGGCATGAGCGGCCGCGACCGCGCTCGCGACCGCGTGCGCGACCGACGTCGCACGAACCGAGTCAAGCGGGCCGTCGACCACGAGTTCGCGAAGGCTCACGCCGTCTACCCACTCGCGGACTACGTAGGCCCGGGACTCCTCGTCGATGACGTCGTAGACGTCAACCAGGTGGGGATGCGTGATGCGGCTGGCCGCGATGGCCGCGGACAGCATCTCGCCGGCACTGTCGCCACCCGGATACCGCAAAACCACGGCGATCGGGCGTCGCAGAACCACGTCGATGCCGCGCCACACCCGTCGGCCGCGGGCGTCGTCGTTGATGTGTTCCTCAAGCCGATAGCGCCCGACGAGCGTCTCGCCGGCCTCCGCCCCACCCGCGGTCATCACCTGATGGTTTGGTGAGTCCGGGGCCTCATCTGCGTGAGTCACCCGCCCTCCCCTCAACCCTTCAAACCCGGCTGACCAGGGGTCAGCCGGCGCATCTTGACGGTGTGATGTCCGAGGCCACGACCGCGTCGCCGCATCCGTCGCGGTCGGCCATGGACAGCAATCATCGTTTAGCTTAGGCGGGCAACGCCAGCACCGCTTGGGACCTTACCTGGCGCCGGCCAGATATGCGGCTTCCCCAGTAACCCTACGGAGGATTTACGGCCGTTTTCTCCACTGCCGTGCGACGGGATTGCCGCAGGGCATCTCCGGCTAACCAGGATGAAAGGGTCAGTCGTGGCCGGGGAAGACATCGTTATCGCGGTGGCGGGCCGGTTACGCGTTCGATACGCAATTGATAGACCGCGGCTGTCCAGTCGCCTTCAGGTAACGGCAACCGTCGTCCGCGAGCGTGCTCTCCAATGTGCTGGGACTGACCGGCGGGCGTTACCGGCCGAAGCGCGCGCGCACCATGGCCACCACGTCGGTGACGTCCCGGGCCCGGAGCAGCAAGGAGGCGACCACGTACACGCCGATCAGCAGCAGCCCGCCGACCGCCAGGGTGAGTGCCGACCCGATCTTTCCGGTACCGATCGTGTGCTGGCAGATGATCACCAGGAACCAGGTCGGGACCGCCGCCACTATCGCCGCGCTGAGTAGCTTGCCCAGCGCCCGTCCGGTCTCGGACAACCCGAGCCGGCCGATCCGGCGGCGCAGCAGGATGTACCCGAGCGCCATGGCGAGTACGAACGAGATGGTGTTCGCCATCATCAGGCCGGCGTCCACCAGGACCGCGCGACAGCACGTTGTAGAACACGACGTAGCCGAGGATCCGTACCGCCACGACCGGAACGTTCAGCAAGGCCGGCGTACGCGTGTCGGGCATCGCGTAGAACGCGAACAGCTGCATCTGGCTGATCGCGAACGGCACCAGGCCGATCGCCGCGATCGCGATCACCGTGCCGGTGTGCAGCGCCTCGTCGTGGCTGTAGTTGCCGAATTGGAACAGTGTTACGGCCAATGGCTGGCCCAGCACGACGTACGCGGCGGTCGCCGGGATCAGAACCACGGCAGACAGCCGGGTTCCCATCGAGAACTGAGTGGCCAGGTCCTCGAACCGGCCTTCGGCAGCGGCCGATGCGAGCCGGGGCATCAGCGCGGTCATGATGGAGACCGCCACGATGCCGTGGGCCATCATGAAGATCAGGAAAGCGTTGTTGAAGATCGCGGGGCCAGGGTTGTTGGCGCTACCGGCACGCTTGGACACGATGGTCAGGACGACGAGCGCGATCTGGCTGGTCGCCACGTAGAACAGCATCCAGACGCTGCTTCTGCCGAGCTCGCGAAGGTGCAGCTTGCCCCAGTCGAAGCGCCACCGCCAGCGGTAGCCCACCTTGCGCAGCGCCGGCATCAAACCGACCATCTGGATCACGATGCCCATGGTGGTGCCGATACCGAGGACCAGCACCTGGGTGGCGGTAATGTTGTCCGGTCTCGGCGTGGAACCGGTGAACGGAAGCACGGCGAAGGCGACCGCGGTCACGATGACCACGACGTTGTTCAAGATCGGCGTGAATGTCGGGGCGGCGAAGTGCCCGCGCGTGTTCAGGATCGCCGCCAGCAACGCCGCCATGCCGTAGAAGAAGATCTCCGGCAGGATCAGGTAGTTCAGCCGCGTCACCAGGCTGTGGTCCGGGCCGGTGTGGTGACCGACGAACACGGTGGCCAGCAACGGAGCGGCCAGCACTGCCAGCACGGTGGCGGCGGCCAGGAACACCGCCGCTAGGGTGACGAGCCGCTGCGCGTAGGCCTGACCTCGGTCCGCGTCCCGCTTGCGAGCCCGGACCAGCACCGGGACGAGCACGCTGGCCAGCACGCCCCCGAGCAGCAGCTCGTAGACCATGTTCGGGAGCGCGTTGGAGATGTTGTAGTCGTCGGCGACCTTCGCCGCACCGATCGCTGCTCCGACCGCGACCGTGCGCAGCAGGCCGGTCACCCGGCTGATCAAGCTCCCGATCGCCATGACCGCGCTGTTCTTGACTACCGACTGGTCCTCGGTCTCGTCGCGTGGTTCGGTGGTGGGTCCCGGCGGCTCTACTCGGGCGGTGCCGGTCGCCGTCACTGCCCGGCCGGTGCCGAGCGACATCTCTGACGCCGGTACTTCGGAGATCGCGATAGACAGCATCGCGGTGGCCTTCCGAACCGTCGTTGTCCGCGCTCGGAACCGCTGGGAACGTGCCGGTGTCGCCGCGCCCCGCGGACGCGTCCAGGTGCTGGGATCGGGGCGCGCCAGGTTCGGTGCTAGGCGGTGCTACCGGCGGCGTCGCCGGCTGCGGCGGGACCGGCCGGCCGTACAGCGAGCCGCGTGAGCTGCCCGAGTCTGTGGGTCTGCCGGTCGATGTCATGGCGAAACCTTATCGGGTTGGTACGAGCTATCGCCGATCACGACGGCAGCGAGCCCGTCCCAGGTCGGCGCGGTCCGACGGACGATACGCTGACCGACGCCATGCCTGACAACCTCTCCGAAGCCCAACGCCGCGCCGTCGCCGAGTTGATGCGCCTCTCACCGGTCGCCGACGAACTCGGCGGCCGGTTCAGCGCCGCCGGGCACGAAATCCACCTGGTCGGCGGTTCGGTCCGAGATGCCCTTCTCGGCACGCTCGGCGCCGACCTCGACTTCGCCACCAGCGCTCACCCGGAACAGACGCAGCGGATCCTCAGCGGATGGGCGGAGGCGATCTGGACCACAGGGGCCGAGTTCGGCACCATCGGCGCCGCACGGCGCGGGCTGCGCCTTGAGATCACCACGTTCCGCGCCGAGGCATACGACCGGGTCAGCCGGAACCCGATCGTGAACTACGGCACCTCACTGCAGGACGATCTCCGGCGCCGGGACTTCACGATCAACGCGATGGCGGTGTCGGTACCCGACCACCGTTTCTCCGATCCGTACGGTGGCCTTCGCGATCTGGCCGCGCGGGTAGTGCGGACGCCGGGCCGGCCCGAGGAGAGCTTCGCCGACGATCCGCTGCGGATGCTGCGGGCGGCGCGCTTCGCCGCGAAGCTTGAGTTCGACGTTGATCCGGCGGTCGTCGGTGCGATGACCCGGATGGCCTCCGACTTGGACCGCATTGCCGCGGAGCGGATCCGAGAGGAGTTCAGCAAGCTGATGCTCGGTGCCGATCCGATCCGCGGCCTGCGCCTGCTGGTGGACACCGGCCTGGCCGACCGGTTCCTGCCGGAAATGACCGGTCTGAAGCTGGAGATCGACGAGCACGCCCAGCACAAGGATGTTTACGAGCACACCCTGAAGGTGGTCTCGAACGCGATCAGCCTGGAGACCGACGGCCCGGACCTGACACTGCGGCTCGCCGCGCTCATGCACGACGTCGGAAAGCCGGCGACCAAGGCGGTCGGACCGGACGGACGGGTGTCGTTCCACCATCACGAGGTCGTCGGAGCGCGGATGACCAAGCAGCGCCTGAAGGCGATGCGGTACCCGAAGGAGTTGATCAGCGACGTGGTGGCGCTGGTCGCGCTGCACCTTCGGTTTTACGGGTACGGCCAGGGTGAGTGGACCGACTCCGCTGTGCGCCGGTACGTGACCGACGCCGGCCACCTGCTCGACCGGCTGCACAAGCTCACCCGATCCGACTGCACCACCCGCAACCGGCGCAAGGCGGCCACGCTGTCGGCCAACTACGACGCGCTGGAGCAGCGGATCGCCCGTATCCAGGCCGAGGAGAACCTGGCGCGGGTCCGGCCGGATCTGGATGGCAACGCCATCATGGAACTGCTCGGGCTGCCACCCGGTCCACTGGTCGGCAAGGCCTGGCGATACCTCAAGGAACTGCGGCTCGATCGTGGCCCGCTGGATCATGACGAGGCGGTGGCGGCGCTCTACGAGTGGGCGGCCGAGGCCGGCATCACGCCACCGGCTCGTGGCTAGGTCCGGCGCGGACGACTGCGCGATTGGGAGGTATCGGCTCGTACGCGCGCGTGGTCATGGCGTACCAGATCGCAACCGCCGCGTACCCGAACGCGACGCCGATGATCGCGCCCGGTGAGTGGCCGTTGGCCGGCAGCAGGATCGCGCCCAGGAACAGGCCACCGATCCAGAAGATGTTGAACACGGTGTCGTTGACGCTGAACACCCGACCCCGGAAATTCTCGTCGCACTGCGTCTGCACGCTGGTGTCGACCACGATCTTGGTGCCCTGCGAAGCGATGTTGAGCACGAACGTCGCGGCGATCAGCAGGGTCGGCTCGAAGGGCAGCGCCAGAGTCAACAGCCCGATGGCGATAAGGCCGGTCAGTAGAACGATCCACCACCGGCCACCGAGATGGCGGGTGGCGATCGGAGTGACGAAGGCGGCAAGTACCGCACCGATCGACCCGACCACCACGACCGCGCCGAGGCCACCCAGCGCCGCCTTGTACGAGTCGAAGAAGAACCGCGAGTAGAGCAGCAGCGTGGCTATCGTGAGAACGCCGTACAGGGTGCGACACAGCGATTGGGTCAGCATCGCGTAGAACACAGGCTTGCGGGAGGCCAGATGGCGGGCGCCGGCGATCATGCCGTGGGCCACCACCGCGACCTCGGACCACGGCGACGTGGACCGGCTCAGGCCGACGTCCGGACCCAGGGCGGCCCGCTCGAATGACGCCCGCGCCATTAACGCGGACGCGATGTATCCAGCCGATCCGGCCGCGACGCCCAGACCGTACCCGTGATTGTTGGAATGCAGGAACGTGTTCAGCGCCACCGCCGTAGCGCCCAGACCGAGCGAGTAGACGGCGGTACCGATCGTCGTTGCCGTGGCGTTTGCCGTGACCAGCAGGTCGTACGGCACCACGTGAGGCTGAGACGCGGATAGGCCGGACAGAAAGAACCGATTCACCGCGGTCACCGCCAGCACGCACAGGAAGAACCACAGCGACGGGCCGGTGAAGTACATGACCGCGGCCGCGCCCAACGCGACCGCGAACCGGATCAGGTTGGCGTAGTAGAGGACATTCCGTCGACTCCATCGGTCGAGGAAGACGCCGACGAACGGGCCGAGAACCGAGAACGGCAGTACCAGCAGGGCAAAGCCCGCGGCGATCTTGATCGGGCTGGCCTGCTGAGCCGGGTTGAACAGGACTGAGCTGGCCAGTGACGCCTGGGCAAGGCCGTCACCGAACTGACTGGCCAGCCGGACACTCAGCAGGCGCCGAAATCCGGAAATTCCGGACAGCACCAACAAGTATCCGTGATCACTCACGGCCACACTGTACGGGCGCCGGGGTCTGGTCGCGAATGCTTCGGGACGTTCCAGCCTGCCGGTACACGTCTGATCTTGAATGTGCTCGGTGCTCGGTGCTCGGTGCTCGGTGCTCGGTGCTCGGTGCTCGGTGCTCGGTGCTCGGTGCTCGGTGCTCGGTGCTCGGTGTCCGCCGGACGCCAGACGCCGCCCGCCGCCCGCCGCTTAGGCGGACAAGGCGCCGGGCCGGCACTTACCTACTTACCTGCTGCCCAGCGTCGTGGTCATCCGGCGTTATGGTCACGGTATGGCCATCGCACCGGATACCAAGGACTGGACCTGGGTTTTGCGCCAACCATGCCCGGCGTGCGGATTCGACACTCAGGCGTTCCCGCGTGAGCAGGCCGGCCGGATAATCCGTGACGTCGCCGAGCGATTCGCCGCCCGGCTGAGCACCGACCCACTGGTACGCGAGCGGCCGCGTTCGGACAGGTGGTCTCCCTTGGAGTACGGCTGCCATGTGCGCGATGTGTTCCACATCTTCACCGGACGCCTCGAACTGATGGTGACCACGGACAACCCTCTCTTCCCGAACTGGGACCAGGACGAGACCGCGCTCGCCTCCCGGTACGTGGATCAGAGTCCGCCGACTGTCGCCATGGAGATCATCTCCGATGCCGCCGTGCTCGCCACCGCGTTCGACGCCATCGACGGCGACGTCTGGAATCGCACCGGATCCCGCAGCGATGGTGCCCAGTTCACCGTCGAGTCGCTGGCCCGTTATCTGGTACACGATCCGATGCATCACTGGTACGACATCAGCGCCGACTGAGCCTTTTTCCCACGACAGTGGTGTCGGCTCGGCTGGCCCTCTTCCATGATCAAGTGCACGATCTTGAGCACTGGACGCGCCATAGCGGCGTCACCTGCGCTGGATCTTGCACTGATTACCGCACCTGATCACTAGACCTGATCACCTCGGCAACCATCCGGCTGCCGCTCCGAGGCCACATCCCCGTGGGGCCGACCGCGAGTCGTGGCGGATCTGTCGTACCGCCTCGGCACACTAGATGGGTGCAGTGGATTTCGGTTCCGACACCGATCGGGGCGTTCGGCGTCGCGGCGGAGTCCGGTGAGATCGTCGCGGTGCATTTCGGCGGGCTCGGTCGCAACCGGCCCGCAGAGGACCCGCAGCCAGTCCTGGTCGAGGCCAACCGCCAGCTCGACGCCTACTTCGCAGGCGAGCTCACCGACTTCGCGATAGCGGTCGCCGCCCCTTCGGGAACCGAGTTCGAGAAGGCGGTCTGGAAGGTGATCGCCGGGATTCCGTATGGCGAGATGCTGACGTACGGCGAGATCGCCAAGATGATCGGCGACCCGGACGCGGCGCGCGCGGTCGGCACCGCCTGCAACCACAATCCGGTGCCAGTGATCGTCCCGTGCCATCGGGTTGTCGGAGCCGGGGGGAAGCTGGTCGGCTTCGGCGGTGGTCTGGACCGCAAGCGGTTCCTGCTGCAACTCGAAGCGCGGGTCCGGATCGAGCGCGAGTTCCAGTGAGCCCGGCACCGGCCGGCCCCGATTTCAGTGAGGCCGGCACCGGCCGGCCCGATAGACGAACGGCGCTCCCGCTGCCAGTACCAGCGGGAGCGCCGTTCGTTAATGCGAGTACGGCCGTGGTTAGCGGTCGACCTCGCCCTTGATGAACGCCTCGACGGCCTGGTGGGCATCGTGGTCGGCATACTGAACCGGCGGCGACTTCATGAAGTAGCTCGACGCGGACAGGATCGGGCCGCTTATGCCGCGGTCCTTGGCGATCTTGCAGGCGCGCAGGGCGTCGATGATCACACCCGCCGAGTTCGGCGAGTCGTGCACTTCGAGCTTGAGCTCGGCGTTCAGCGGAACATCGCCGAACGCGCGGCCCTCCATGCGGATGTATGCCCACTTGCGGTCGTCGAGCCACGGCACGTGGTCGGACGGGCCGATATGGACATCGCTCTTGGCCATCTCGTGCGGAATCTGAGACGTGACCGACTGGGTCTTCGAGATCTTCTTCGAGACCAGGCGGGTGCGCTCCAGCATGTTCATGAAGTCCATGTTGCCGCCGAAGTTGAGCTGGTACGTGCGCAGCAACTCGACACCGCGGTCTTCGAACAGCTTGGCGAGGGCACGGTGCACGATGGTGGCACCGACCTGAGACTTGATGTCATCACCGACGATCGGCAGGCCGGCGTCCTCGAACTTCTTCGCCCAGACCGGGTCGGAGGCGATGAAGACCGGAAGCGCGTTGACGAAGCCACAGCCGGCGTCGATCGCGGCCTGGGCGTAGAACTTGTCGGCCTGTTCCGAGCCCACCGGCAGGTAGGACACGACCACGTCGACGTTGGCCTCACGCAGGGCGGCGGCCACATCGACCGGCGCCTCGTCAGACTCTTCGACGATGGCCTGGTAGTACTCGCCCATACCGTCGAGGGTCGGACCACGCTGGACCGTCACGCCAAGCGGCGGGACGTCGCAGAGTTTGATGGTGTTGTTCTCGCTGGCGACGATCGCCTCGGCCAGGTCTCGGCCAACCTTCTTGGCGTCCACGTCGAACGCCGCGACGAACTCCACGTCCGAGACGTGGTAGTCGCCGAAGGTGACGTGCATGAGACCCGGAACACGCGAGGTGGGGTCGGCATTGCGGTAGTACTCCACGCCCTGAACCAGGGACGAGGCGCAGTTACCGACACCGACGATGGCAACGCGGACGGAGCCCATCGCAAGTGCCTCCTTCAATCACGGCCGCTCCGGCGTGTCCGGAGGCGGATTTTGCGGGATGGTCAGCCAAATCCGGGCTGGCTCAACCTTTTGGTCAGCCAACCTGTCTTGGCAGGCCCGGCTCTTCCGAGCCGGACGGGGTGGGGCTGGTGGCCCCGGATCGCCCCGGATCGCCAGATCCGGGGGTGCGGCCGGAGCGCTCGGTTGCGATGAGCTCCTCCAGCCAGCGGACTTCGCGCTCGCACGCGTCAAGTCCGTGTCGTTGCAACTCCAACGTGTACGCATCGAGGCGCTCCGCGGCCCGGGCCAGCGTGTCGCGCATGCCTTCGCGGCGTTCCTCGATCTTGCGCCGGCGACCCTCGAGGATGCGCAGGCGCGTTGCTTGATCGGTCCGGGAGAAGAAGGCGAAGTGCACACCGAACCCGGTGTCTTCGAACGTCTCCGGACCGGCTTGGGCCAGCAGCGTCTGGAACCGCTCTTTACCCTCTGCGGTGATCTTGTATACGACGCGGCCACGGCGACTGGTCAGCGGGGGGACCGCGGTGTCCGGGGTGGTTGCCGGCTCCTCGGTGATCCAGCCTTCGGCCTGCAAGCGTCGCAGTGTCGGGTAGAGCGAGCCGTACGAGATAGCCGCACGGAAGGCACCGATCTGCGTGGTCAGCTGCTTCCGCAACTCGTACCCGTGCATCGGCGACTCGTGCAGGAGGCCGAGAATGGCTAGATCGAGCATGCCGGCCTCCTCTCAAGCGATGCCTCACGCCCACCGGCGTTCGGCTTGCCGACGGCTTGTTCTGTCTACCCGATGTTCATTACTGCGATGTATCGGACCGATACATCGTAACGTTAGAGCGTGCCAATACCTCACCGCAATCCCAGAACGTGAGTGGTTCTCGTCACCCTGCGTCATGACGTTGCGTGGCTGGTGGCGCCTGGTCCGGGGCCGCTATCTCGCCGTACACCGCAGAACCGCGTACCCTCGGCGCATGCCGCCTAATTCCGGCCGAGCCAGCGCCGCCCCGAGCCATCGGGGCGCTGCCGCGACTCAGTTGGGCACCCAGCGTGGCTCCGTTGACTACTCATTGCAGCGCCGCGCATTGCTACGTGGGGTTTTAGCGAATCGCGTGAGCATTTACGAGGTTTGCGACGCTTCGCCGTATCTGATGAGTGCCGCCCGATTTCACGGTGACCCAACCGACGATCGCTGCCCCATCTGTCGCCGTGAGAACCTGACGCACGTTAACTACATATACGGCGACGAACTGAAGAGCTCGGCGGGGCAGGCGCGCTCGCGCGCCGAACTGCCGCTGCTCGAGGTCGCGCTGCGGGAGTTTCAGGTGTACGTCGTGGAGGTCTGCCGCGGCTGCGGCTGGAACCACCTCATCGAGCAGTTCGTGCTTGGACGCGGCGATCAGCCGCGGGGAGCCGGCTCTTGACTTGATCTGATAGGCAGGAGCGGCGCGAGGTATTGCAGCACTACATCGGTTGCCTGCCGCCAACCCCCGGATCCCCCCGGAACCGGGCGGCCGGCAACCACAACAGAGGCCGTCAGCTTGGCGAGCTGAGGCCACTAACAGCAGGGTGTGACGAATGAATTCGTACTACGACGACGAACCCCCCCATGCGCCGCGGGGCCAGGCACGGGTGCCAGGTCCCGCCGCCGGAGGGCCGTCCGACGATGCGTACGAGGGCTTTGATCCGTTCGCGCCGGAGTCGAGCGCGTACGACGCACCACCGGCCGGCGGATACCCGCCATCGCCGCCATACTCCACTTCGGAACCGCAGAGCCCGCCGCCGGTTGGCCGCGGCACGGTAGGACGCGCTTCGGTGCGTCCGGCAGACGGCTACTCGGACCGGCCGGCCGACGTATTCGATGAGGGGTTCGATCCGTTTGGTGACGCCGAACCGGTCAGCCCATCGGCTGGCCGGGCATCGGTGCCCGGCACGGTGGGCCGGGCCGGCGTCGGCCGCGCGTCCGTTGCGCCGGGCGGCCCAGCCGGTCCCGGTGGCCCTGGTGGCCCGGGACGCCCTGGTGGTCCGGGCGGTCCCGGTGGTCCCGGCGGCCCTGCCGGCCCAGGGCGCCGCGGCCCGGACAAGAGTGAGGCGGCGAAGAAGGCGCGTCGCCGCAACCGGATCCTGGCCGCCTTCGCCGCGGTCATCATGCTCACCGGCTTGCTCGTGGTCGGCGCCACCTATTACTCCGCGTCGATCCCACTGCCGACCGACTTCCCGCAGCCTCAGTCAACGACGATCTACTACTCCGACGGAAGCGTCATGGCGCAGGTCGGCAAGGAGAACCGGCAGATCGTCACACTGCAGCAGATTCCCATTGACGTGCGGCACGCGGTGATCGCTACCGAGGACGCGACGTTCTACACGAACATCGGTGTCGACTTCAAAGGCATCGCCCGCGCGTTCATCAACAACATCACCGGCGGTCAGACGCAGGGTGCGTCCACGATCACGCAGCAGTACGCCCGGGCCGCGGCGAAGCTTACGTACTCTCAGTCGTACACCCGAAAAATGCGCGAGATCGTGATCGCCATCAAGCTGCACAACAAGATGTCCAAGAGCCAGATCCTCGAGGCGTACCTGAACACGGTCGCGTTCGGCCGCGGCGCGTACGGCATCGAAGCGGCCGCGCATGCGTACTTCAACAAGACGGCGGCCCAGCTGACCATGTCCGAGGGCATGGTGCTTGCCGGTCTGATCAAGAACCCGAACGGCGGCCTGTACGACCCCTCGCAAGACCTCAAGGACGCGCAGAAGCGCTGGGATTACACCAAGGAGCAGATGTACAAGCTCCACTGGATGTCACAGGACCAGTACAACACCATCCAGTACCCGAAGAAGGGTGACTACATCGCGCCGAAGGATCCACTCGGCGCCCAGATGGACACCCCGACCGGGTTCATCATTCACCACGTCTTCTCCGAACTCTGCCAGGCGCGGTACAAGAACAAGCTGGTATTCAACTGCGACGGCACCAGCGAGGACAGCCTCCAGTTGGGCGGCTACCAGATCCACACCACGATCAACAAGGTTGCCCAGAAGCGGGCCGAGGCACTCGCGGACCGATCGGCGAAGGACTCGCCGATGGCTGGTCTACCCAAGGCGCTCGGCGCCGCCCTCGTGGCCGTCCAACCGGGAACCGGCGCGGTCCTTGCCTATTACGGCGGCGAGAACGGTTCTGGCATCGACCGAGCGGGGATCTACAACGATCCGGTCGAAGGCCAGCCGGGCTGGACCGGCGCCAACAACCCGCCGGGATCGTCGTTCAAGACGGTGACCATGTCCGAGGCGCTGCGCCAGCACTTGTCGATCGACTCGTACTGGGATGGGCCGGAGATCAAGGACTTTGCGGACCGGCCCGGGAACCCGGTGCACAACGTCGTGGGCGAATACTGCCCCGGCGCCGAGCACGTCTGCACCATGTGGGAGGGCCTGAGGAAGTCGCTGAACACCATGTTCTACGAGATCGGCGAGTTCCAGGACCCGAAGGCGAATCCGCCCGTCGACATGAACGCCGCCAAGATCATCGACATGGCCGGCCAGCTCGGCATCAAGAACCTGTGGGCGGGTGGCACGTGCGACCACAAGCGGCATGCCCTGACCGGAAGTAACGGCGCGGCCCTGATCAAGCAGGGTTGCTACAGCCAGGAAATAGCGTTCGGCCAGTACGGAGTGGCGCTGCAGGACCTGGCCAACGTGATGGCGACCTACGCCGCCGATGGTGTGCGTTCCACCGAGCACTTCGTCAGCTCGGTCACCACTGGTGTCGGAAAGCAGCAGACCACGGTGTACAAGTCGTCGTGGACGGTCACCCATATCGCGGTGCCGAACATGACCCCGGAACAGTGGGCTGACCTCCAGTGGGCGATGCAGCAGGTCTACCACAACCACGGTATGGCGGATAAGCAGCTGGCGGGCGGCCGGGAGGCGGCCGGCAAGACCGGCACGTGGGAGCTGTCGGAAGGCTCCAACGACAACGGATGGGTGGTCTTCAACGGCTACACCGCTCACGGTGACCAGGCACCCGGAACCAAGGGCCTCGGGCAGATCGCGACCTCGGTCATGATCACGTTTACCGGGGCGAAGCCGGTCGCGTTGCGGACCATGCCGACCAAGAAATATAAGCACGGCCAGGCGCTGTCCAGCCACGGGCAGGTGGCCAAGCTCTGGCAGTTGTTCATGGACACCTACCTGAACAACGGTCCGAACGGCAAGCCGTACCCGATGGAGAAGTTCCCGCCGAAGGCCGGTACCGGTGACGAGTCGATCAGCGCTGCCCAGTCGCCCGCGCCGGTGCAGCCCACGCCGGGCACCAGCCCGACCTGCGGCCCAATGGGCTGTGGCCCCACGGTGAATCCAACGAACACGCCGACGCCCTCGAACACCCCGAGCCAGCCGTCAACGCCCAGTGCCCTGACCGCCAGCGCGACCGTTCAGAACGGCGGCAAGGTCAACCTAACGTGGGACAACAGCGGGCAAGGGCCGGTGAGGATCGATTGGGGCGACGGCAGCACGCCCATGCCGGCGTTCGGAAACCGAAGCCAGCACACCTACACGGCTAGCGGCGATTACACGATCACGGTGACCGACGCGAATGATCCGACCCGCACAACAACGGTGAACGTGACGATCACCCTGCCGTAGGAGCGGCTAGCGGCAAGAGGCGGCGCAACTCCAGGAATCCGGAGTTGCGCCGTCGCCGCTTCGGCGAACCTGCCAGGTCTCCAACAGCAGGCGGCCGGCCGCCCGATCCTGCCGGGGTCTTTTGATCGGCGGTGGCGGCACGGCAGTATGTAGCGGTGACGACTGTCGACGCTCCGCTGCAGGCGCCATCTGTCGAGGACGGGTTCGTCGCCGGGGCCTCCGAGTCCATCGGCGGGCCGCTTGGCCGGCATGCCACTCGCCCGCGAAACCGATGGGCGCTCGTGTCCGCGATCGTGGTGGCGTTGACCTGTTTCATGTTCGTCCTGCACTGGGCGCAGAAGTCGGATTGCAGCGACGGTCAGTGGGTGAAGCTCAGCGAGTACCGGCACGCCTGCTACACCGACGTCGTTGCGCTCTACTTCAAGGAGGGGCTGGTCAACGGCGATATCCCGTACGTTGACCACGCGGTCGAATACCCGGTTCTCACTGGTGCCTTCATGGGAGTGATCGGTCTTCCAGTGCACGCGTACGCGGCGGCGCATCCGGGCACCGATCAGTACACGCTTTACTACAATGTGACCGCTTTCCTGCTCGGTCTGGCCGCGGTCGGCATCGTCATCGGGCTACTGCGGATGCGGCGACTGCGACCATGGGACGCGGCCATGTTCGCCTTGGCCCCGGCGTTCCTGCTGACCGCGACGATCAACTGGGACCTGCTCGCGAGCTTGCTGGCGGTCTTCGCGCTCTACGCGTGGGGTCGGAAGATGCCGGTTCTGACCGGGCTGCTGATCGGTCTCGGTGCGGCGACCAAGCTCTGGCCGGCGCTTCTGCTGATCCCGCTCGTGCTCATCGGCTGGCGGGCACGCCGACTCGGAGATGTGCTGTTCACCGCCTCCATCGCGGTGCTCAGCTGGATCGCCGTGAACCTCCCGGTGATGATGCTGTACTACGACTCCTGGCACCAGTTCTTCGCGTTGAACTACAGCCGTGACATCGACTGGGGCACGATCTGGTATATCGGCCAGCACATGCCGCTGCCGAACAACCGGGCCGGGATCCCGCCGTTCACCAGCCTTGGCGGCGCCAACATTCACACGCTCAACTGGATCTCTTACTCCTTGTTCGCTCTGGCGGTCGTCGGAATCGCGCTGGTCACGTACCTGGCACCGCGACGCCCGCGCGTCGCTCAGATCGCGTTCCTGACCGTGGCCGCATTCCTGATCTTCTCTAAGGTCTGGTCGCAGCAGTATGTGCTGTGGCTGCTGCCGCTGGCGATCCTGGCCCGGCCCCGGTGGGGAGCGTTCCTGGCATGGCAATGCGCCGAGCTGTGTTACTTCTTCGCCTTCGACGGCGAGTTGATGCGGGCCGACGGCAGTCCGATCTTCCCTGAGGGCGTGTTCATCCTGGCGGCGATCCTGCGCCTGGTAACGGTGATCATCCTGTGCGGCTATGTCATCCGGGACATGCTGCGACCCGCCAACGATGTCGTCACGTCGACCTATGGTGACGATCCGGACGGCGGTGTGTTCGTCGGCGCCGACGACCGCTGGGAAGTCATGGCCGGCTTGGCACCGGAGATCCGGGCAGCCGCCCGATAGCGCGAGCGGACACGGTGCCGCCGCCGGCGGCCTGGCGGTAGCTCCGAGCCCCGCTTCATGGTTCGCGCATCAGCCGGGCTCGCGCGTGGCTCCAGCGCCTAGCGGCCCAGTTCGCCGCGTAGCATCGCGATGTCGGCTCGCTGGCCGTCCGGTGGCGTCTCGACGATCACGGTGGCGCCGGCGGCCCCGACCAGCCCGACGATCAGCTTCGGGTCGATCATTCCGTGGCCGAAGTTGTCGTGGCGATCCCGCCCGGAGTCGAACGGATCCTTCGAATCGTTCGCGTGCACCAGATCGATCCGCCCGGTGATGGCTCGGATCCGGTCGACGACGTCGACCAGGTCCTCGCCGGCCGCGTGGGCGTGACAAGTGTCCAGGCAGAACCCGACGCCGAATTCGCCGACCGCATCCCACAGCCGGGCGATGTCATCGAGCCGGCGCGCACACGCGTTGTCGCCGCCGGCGGTGTTTTCGATCAGGATTGGAACGCGGAAGCCGCCCGACTCCTGCGCGTAGGCGAACGTCTTACGCCAGTTGTCGAATCCAAGCTGCGGGTCGTCGCCCTTATTGAGATGGCCGCCATGGACGATCAATCCCTTCGCGCCCACCTCGGCCGCGGCGTTCGCCTGGTTGAGCAGGTTCTTTCGGCTCGGAACGCGGATCCGGTTATTCGTGGTAGCCACGTTGATCAGATACGGCGCGTGGATGTAGATGTCGACGTCGGACTCACGCAGTGCTACCGCGTCCGCGCGAGGCGGCGGCGCCTTCCACCCCTGGGGATCGCCGAGGAAGAACTGGACCGCGTCGGCGTCGCGGCGGGCGGCCTCGGCCAGCGGGTCGGAGGAGTCGACATGGGCTCCGATTCGGATCGTGGCGGACATGCCGGCGAGCGTACGCCGGACCGCTGACATTGATGACCGCCGGTGGCGGACGGTGGTCATGAGGTACACAATCGGCGTACGGCCTCCTGCGTCACCCGTCGCGCAAACATCTCGTTGGTTCCGTTAGTCCCGTCGACGTGAGATCCCCGGCTGTCGGCCCCTACCTGGGAGAAATGAGAGATGACCTGGTCGTATCGGCGTCGTGCTGCGCTCACGCTGGCCGGAGCGTTGATCGGCACCCCGCTGGCCGCGGGCGCGGTCGCGAGCGCGAGAGCGCCCTCGGTCATCTTCAGCGGGCAGCCTCTGCCCGGCCTCGGCACGCTGCTGTGCCCATCGACGCCGAACGTGTGGAACCTTGCGGTCTCGCCCGGCACCACCGTCGACTTCGTCAACAGGCTCGGAAGGACCGCCACGCTGTGGGTAGGCGATAGCAAGAAGTCCCTGCCGGACAAGTCCCTGGTTCCGGTGACGTTCGCTCAAGGGCCGGCACGGATCGTGGTCCAGATGCTGCCAGATTGTGCGCTCGACCTCGGGTCGCACGATCAGATGACGGTCACCGTGAGGGCGCCGACTGCGCACCCGACAGCCGTGCCGGCGTCGCCTTCCCGGGCAGGCGGTGGGGGATCCGGCGCGACCTCGCCATCTACCAGCGCAACCAAACCAAGTGCCAGCGCGGCGAAACCGGATTCGGAGCCCAGTCCGGCAACCGGCTCACCGCATGCAAGCACGTCCAGCCGGGCGGCGGCGCCGGTGCCGACCGGTGGCCCGGATACCAGCCACGGCGCCGCCACTGGGGACGACGGTCCACTCTCCCCGGTGACCGAACCGACCATCGCCGTCGGCGATCCGGTGTTGCCCACCAATCCGTCACATGGTGCCAGCGGGTTGCTTACCTTGATTGCGGCAGTCGGTGTGGTGGGCGTCTCGGCCGCGGTGATTAGGGCGATAATCGCACAGCGCACTAGTCGGGCATTTATCGCATAGTGCGCGTACGATTCGGTTAAGAGCTCCGCGGGGCAGCGTCGTCGAGAGCCAATCGGTGTGGTCGTTCCTCCCCAGGTCCCACCCAGATCAGCTCCGGAGATGCCGCTCCGCGGCCTTGCCCGGCCGGCCGGCTGCGCTCACCCCCGCCGGGTACCGCCGATTGGGGCGATGGCCCAGGCCTCCGGTATCCTTGTCGGGTTCACTCGTGCGGCGCCGTGTTCACATGGCACGGCGTCGTTGTGTGAACGACGCCAGACCTCCTGCCACGGACCGACCGTGGCCGCTTAGCCCAGAGGAGGTGAGCAAGTCTTGCGTCATTACGAGATCATGGTGATCCTCGACCCAAGTCTCGAGGAGCGCACCGTCGCCCCGTCTCTCGACACGTATCTGAACGTGATCCGGACCGCGGGTGGCTCGGTGGAGAAGCTCGACGTGTGGGGCCGCCGGCGCCTCGCGTACGAGATCGGTAAGCGGACCGAGGGCATCTACGCCGTCATCGACCTGCAGGCGACGCCCGCAGCGGTGGCCGAGCTGGACCGTCAGCTCCGGCTCAACGAGTCGGTGCTGCGTACCAAGGTCATCCGGCCGGAAGTCCGCTAGCCCAGCTAGTGCGATTACGGCGCCCATCACACGCTCAATCAGCTGATGATCTGCCACGTTGCGGATCTGGTCTCGCAGACTGTCAGACAGATATGACAGCCTCGGCGGTGACGAAGGCTGAAGTGTTCGAGGAGTGACCAATGGCAGGAGACACCACCATCACGGTCATCGGCAACCTGACCGACGACCCTGAGCTGCGCTTCACCCCGTCCGGGGCAGCGGTGGCCAAATTCCGCGTGGCGTCCACCCCACGGTTCTTGGACCGGGCCTCCGGCGAGTGGAAGGACGGCGAGCCGCTCTTCCTTTCGCTGCACGGTGTGGCGGCAGGCCGCGGAGAACGTGGCCGAGTCGCTGCAGAAGGGTGCCCGCGTCATCGTCAGCGGCCGGCTGCGTCAGCGGTCGTACGAGACCAAGGAGGGCGAGAAGCGCACCGTCATCGAGCTGGAGGTTGACGAGATCGGCCCGTCGCTGCGGTACGCCACGGCGAAAGTGCAGAAGATGTCGCGTTCCGGCGGCGGAGGCTTCGGCTCCGGTGGTGGAAACGCCGGAGGTGGCGGATTCGCCTCCGACGATCCCTGGGCGACTGCGTCGCCGGTCGGCGCCTCGACGAGCGGTGGGGGCAACTTCGACGACGAGCCACCGTTCTAACAGCAACTGGAGTAAGAGACATGGCGAAGGCAGCAGCCCTACGCAAACCCAAGAAGAAGGTGAATCCGCTCGACAAGGAGGGGATCGCCTACATCGACTACAAGGACGTCGCGCTTCTGCGTAAGTTCATCTCCGATCGCGGCAAGATCCGCGCGCGGCGGGTGACCGGCGTGACGACCCAGCAGCAGCGTCAAATCGCGAGCGCGGTGAAGAACGCCCGCGAGATGGCGCTCCTGCCGTACACCTCGACGGGTCGCTGAGGGAGGCATAACTGATGAAGATCATTCTCACTCAGGAAGTCTCGGGTCTCGGCACGCCGGGCGACGTGGTTGAGGTCAAGAGCGGCTATGGCCGCAACTACCTGCTTCCGCAAGGGTTCGCGATCATGTGGACCAAGGGCGCCGAGAAGCAGATCGCGCTGATCAAGCGTGCCCGTTCGGCCCGGGAGATCCGCGACCTTGGCCATGCCAACGAGGTCAGGGCTCAGCTTGAGGGCTTGAGGGTCACTCTGTCGGCCCGCGCTGGGCAGGGAGGGCGCCTCTTCGGCTCGATCACTCCGACCGAGGTCGCTGCGGCGGTCAAGTCGGCTGGCGGTCCGGACGTGGATCGGCGTCGCCTCGAGCTTCCCGGCCACATCAAATCGGTCGGCAGCTACAAGGTCACCCTGAAGCTGCATCCTGAGGTCACCGCTCGCTTCGACGTCAACGTGGTGGCGTCCAAGTAGGCATCCGCGATAGCGAACGGCGGGCTCGACATTGTCGAGCCCGCCGTTCGCTGTTTGGGATCCCCCATTCGTACATGCGGGTATGGGTGCTCGCGCGTCCGGCACCCACCGATCCGGGTTGTCCGTACGCGACTTCGGCGAAGCCTTGCGCCATAACGTGAATCCCCGATTCGTCTGATCGAAGGGCACACGTGCCGAACCCGCAGACTTTCTTCTGCACACATCCTGTGAGCATTGTTTGCGCAGGCAGACAGGCTGGCGTGGACGGTTGGCGAGAGTTATCCACAGGGCAATTCACACGCTGTGCACAAGCTGATCGCTGTCGTCCACAGGGTTGTCCCAAGGGTTATCCACCGGCCGGATTGGTGTCCCGTAACCCCCGTCCGTACTCTTCGGTAAGCCTTTGGTGGCCCAGCCCTGCGCGCTGGCCCCAGCCCGAGGTACGGCGCGGCCGTACGCGGGGTGCACGCTCTGGGCCCAGGTGGTCTGCGGCCGGAGCGGCCACCGCGCGGTGAGCGGGTGAGTTGTCACGTGCCGGATGAGTTCGTTACGTGCAACGCCCGCCGTCGGAGAACTGTCGTACCGCGGCGATAGACAGACCTTGGGGCCGACGGGTGGAGGAATCGTGTCGATCACCGACGGAGAAGTGGCGCGTCCGGCCGAAGGCGGCGGCCGTGACCGCGTAGCCGCGCCGGAACCGCGGCCGCCTCATGGAGATGGTCAGTTCGACCGCACCCCACCCCAGGACGTGGCTGCCGAGCAGTCGGTTCTCGGCGGCATGATGCTCTCGAAGGACGCGATCGCGGACGTTGTCGAGGTGCTCAGCGGTGGCGACTTCTACCGCCCCGCGCATGCCACCATCTTTGACGCGATCATCACGCTGTACGGCAAGGGCGAGCCCGCTGACCCGATCATGGTGGCGGCGGCGCTGGCCGACTCCGGCGACCTCGGCCGGATAGGCGGAGCGCCATACCTGCACACCTTGGTCGCCAGCGTGCCCACGGCGGCGAACGCCTCCTACTACGCACGCATCGTCAACGAGCGCGCGACGCTGCGCCGCTTGATCGAAGCCGGTACCCGGATCGTTCAGCTCGGATTCGGCCAAGCCGCCAGCGGTGGCCGCGACGTTGATGAGGTGGTTGACCTCGCCCAGCAAGCGGTCTACGAGATCACCGAGCGCCGGGTCAACGAGGACTTCGCCAAGCTGTCCGAGTTGCTTCAGCCCACGCTGGATGAGATCGATGCGATTGGTGCGATGGGCGACGCCATGACTGGCATCCCCACCGGATTCTCCGATCTGGATCGCCTCCTCAATGGCCTCCACTCGGGCCAGCTGATCATTGTTGCCGGGCGGCCGGGTCTCGGGAAGAGCACCGCGGCCATGGACTTCGCACGAGCCGCATCGGTCGGCCACAATCACGCCAGTGCGATCTTCTCGCTGGAAATGAGCAAGATCGAGATCGTGACCCGGCTGCTCTCGGCCGAGGCCCGGGTGCCACTTCATACGCTGCGCTCGGGCAGGCTGTCGGATGACGACTGGACCAAGCTGGCCCGGCGAATGGGCGAGATCAGCGAAGCGCCGATCTTCGTCGATGACACCCCGAACATGAACCTCATGGAGATCCGGGCCAAGGCACGTCGGCTCAAGCAGAAAAATGACCTCAAGCTGGTGGTCGTCGACTACCTGCAGCTGATGAGCTCGGCCAAGCGGGTGGAGTCGCGCCAGCAAGAAGTGGCGGAGTTCTCCCGAGGCCTGAAGCTGCTGGCCAAGGAGATCGAGTGCCCGGTGGTCGCGGTAAGTCAGCTGAACCGCGGACCGGAGCAGCGCACCGACAAGCGACCGCAGCTATCCGACCTGCGCGAGTCCGGTTCACTGGAGCAGGATGCTGACGTCGTCATCCTGCTCCACCGCGACGACTACTACGACAAGGAATCTCCCCGGGCCGGCGAGGCCGACTTCATCGTCGCCAAGCATCGAAACGGGCCAACCGACACGGTGACCGTCGCGGCGCAGTTGCACCTGTCCCGGTTCGTCGACATGGCCATCGTGTAGGCCGAACCGCAGGGGCTCAAACTACTTGCTGGTCACCAACGACGGTCCGTTCGTGATCGACGTCACGCCTCGTCACCGGATGCCGTTTGGCGATGTCGTACTTGCCTGTGGCCGGAGGTAAGCGAGCACTACGCGGCGGAGTCGGATTTGAGGCTGGGTGTGGTCGGCGCTACCTAGCGCCCGTGCCGGCCGTGCGCAGATCGGCCACGCTGCGGCGGTGCCGTTCGGGCGGGTCGTGCGATGCGGGTACCCCGATGGCGGTCATGGTGGCGATCTGCCAGCCGGCGGCTATGTGCAGGTCGGCGCTCAGGGCATCGAGGTTGAACGCGCGGAACTGGCGGCAGGCCAATCCCATTGCGTGCGCCTGGAAGCTCAGGTGGGCGACCGCCTGCCCGAGGTCGTAGTCGGCGAACTCGGAGTACTCGATGCCGCTGTTGCCGACGTAACGGCGGGCCAGGTTGACGATAAGGATGCTGGCGTCGGGCGCCCATCGGCGGGAACTGCTGGCCAGGTGCTCTACGAGTACATCGAAGCCGTGCTCGTGCCGGCGGCGCACGTGAAAGGCCCACGGTTGAGAGTTGCCGGCCGATGGCGCCCACCGGGCGGCCTCCAGCAGCAGGTCGACGTCGGCGGTGGTCACCTCGTGCGTCGGGTCGAAACGCACTGGGCTGAACCGCTGTTCCAGGACTGGGTGCAGCCCGCCGGTCGCCCTGCCCTGCTCCTGGGTACCGGTCACGACCGCAGCCGAGCCCGTTCGGCGGCCCACGCCGCACCGTTCGGGCCGACGTCCGCGCACCGTCGCAGGTTGACAATCATTCGCATGCCAATAGCAACGCGCCCGGGCAAACGGTGTTCCCGCACGGCGGGTTGACTCGTCCATCGGCCATGGGCGTGACAAGGAGTGACGACCTCGCACCGGGAGATGTGATCGCTACACATCTCGGGATTGGGGAACGATACGGAACACCGGATACCGGGCGGCGACGGACTCGAACGCCGCGACCGGGGCATCGGGTTCGACCGGGATGTGCACCCTGCCGCTCGTGGCGACTTGGCAATAGCGCTTGATAATTGGCGCACGCTGCTCGATAGGAATCTCATCCAGACGAACGGCTGTGCGGCCGCCCTGCAGAAGCACGGCCCGGTGGCCTGCGGCGCGGACGTTGCGAACCCAGTTGGTGTGGTCACCGAGCATGGACACCAGATACCGCTCACCATCAAGATCAGCGATGACGACCGGTAGCCTAACGGGCTTGCCGGACTTGCGGCCCAGGACCTCAAGGGTTGCGACCGGCCACGGGGCCCGACCGGTCGCGAAGACGCGCGCCCATACGGCGTTGACCGCTCGCGCCAGTGAGTTCGGCCGACCGGTGCGGTAGAGCCATCGAGTGAAGCCCTCGATCGGCACGGCCTTCCCTCCATCGATCCGGACTAGGACACAGTTTGCCACGGCGCCGTTCAACGATTGGGACAACTTGCCCGAGTGCGAGGCCGACCTGCGGTTGCGAGCGATTTTCTCCCGTGTTCGTGCCGGCCGTGCTGGGCGGACCCTGGGGCGGGCCGCGTGGACCGGCCGCGTCGACCACGCCACACCAATTCGGCCTCAGCGTCTCGCCCGGACGCCTCGCGGCGGGCAAGCCGGGAGTCCACGTTGCCCCCGGGCGGGTACCAGACGCCACGCTCACGATCGGCGGCCAGGTGCCCGCAGGCACGCGCACCTGGTAATCCGCTTTCGTGGCCATCGTCGGCGCCATTGGAGCACAAATGCAGGTCCGAGGCGACGGGCAAACCACCGCCCGTCCCTGGTGATCTAGCGTTTCGATTGAGCTTGGCTCGGACTCGGGGCTGCGGCTACACCATGCGACCGCTACACTCCCGTTCGGTTCGCAGGAGTGTCTGGCACAGGCCGGCACAACGCGGACTCGGCGGTGTCGGCCAGAGTGGCGGTGACCGCATCGATGGATAGTTGTCGGCCGGTGAACAACAGATCGAAGCTGTCGAAGCCGGTGAGCAGCCACAGCACGTCGGTGGCCTGATCAGCGGTTATGTCGTCGCGCAGCGTGCGTTGTTGGTGGAGGCGTCGGGCGAGGCCGTTCATGCCTTCACCACGGCCTTGTTCCAAGCGCTGGACTGCCCCGCCGACTGCGTCGGCGTCGAGTTGGGCCATGGAGAACAGGGCGCGCAAGACGTCGCGGTGAGCCGCGTACATGTTCACGTTGCCGCGGATGCCGTCGCGCAGCCCCTGCCGGGCGTCGGGCGGCGTGACGGCGTGGATCATGCCGGTGAAGCCGCCGCGGTGGAGCAGGTCCATGCCGAGCGCGTCGAACGGGCCGGCACGAGACCCGAAGACCGTGTAAATGGTCGAGCGGGCCACCTCGGCGAGTTTGGCGACCTCGACGACAGTTCGGATGGGGCGTCGACCATCTGCGCCGAGTGACTGCGCGACGACGACGAGGTCGCTCCGGTCGCCAGCAGCGGCGGCCACCGTGTCGGCATACTCGGGCAGGCCGGCCGAGACATCGTCACAGGGGAGGTCGGGAGCGACCGTGTCGTGCCCCCGTTCACGCAATTCGGCCGCCACCAAATGCCAGTACCAGCCGACATCCCCGGCCCCATGGATCAAAACGAACGTGGCCATCGCGCCCCCTTTTCGTCGCGTCCGATGCGGACCGGGACCACCGCCCCATCGTCTGCCCGGCCCGACATCGATGACCGTTCCCATCGCCCAGTCAGGTTAGGCGGCGGTGCTGACAAATTTGGTGGAATCGCCGGCCCGGCTGGCGGCGGATGGCCCGGAATCCAGGTGCCGGGCCGACACCGTTGATGGCCTGGAAGACTTGCCCGCGTGAGTGCTGAGGTGGTGTTGCGGGCGGCTGACCGGGCGGCCGGAGGGCTGGCGGCCGACGTTGTCCTTTACGCGGGCTCGGCAGCGTTCGCCGGAGTCACCGCGGTGACCGCTACGCTGCCTCCGCACGCGGCATGGGGTCAGGTCGCCGTGATCGGCTACGCGGCCGCAACCATCATCACTCTGGCCGCCCTCGCCGCACCGCGATACCTCGGCGGTACCCGCGCCAGGGGCCTGATCGCGGTCGCCACGTTCGCCGCGACCACCCTGGTCCCGCTCGTGCTCCAGTCCGTTCAGCGCGCTGCCGGGCAGGTCGGCCGGGCACAAGAGGAAGTCGGCGTGGTCGAGGATGGCGGCGCCCGGCTCTGGCATTCGGGCACCCCGTACCTGTCGCACGACGCCATCCGGGCACTCCCACGGGCCCAGTGGCTCGACGCGTACCTGCCTTACCAGCCTGGGATGGCGCTGTTCGGGTTACCGCGCGCCACGCTCGGGGTGAGCTGGTGGACGGACGCGCGGGTCTGGTTCGCGCTGGCTTTCATCGGCTGCCTGGCCGGCGCGTTCACGTTGCTGCGTACCGCCCCGTCGCGCCTGTTGATCCGGGCCTGGCAGGGCACCGCGGTGGTCCCGATCGTGGCGCTCACATTGGCGGTCGGCGGTGACGACCTGCCGGTCCTCGGCCTGGGTCTGCTCGCACTGGCGCTGGCCGCGCGCGGAAGGATCGCCTGGTCCGGCGTGGCGGCTGGGGTGGCGGGGGCGCTGAAACTGTTCGCCTGGCCGGTCGCCGTCGTCCTGATCGCCTTCGCCGCGACCAGGGATCGCCGCAGCCTGGTACGGATGATCGTCCCGGCCGCCGGCATACCGCTGCTGGCCCTGGTGCCGGCATTACTGGTAGACCCAGGCGCGGCGTACGAGAACGTGGTCCGGTTCGCCGTGCTGGGTGACGTCCGCGACGTGACGAGCCCGGCGGCGTCGCCGCTTCCCGGTCATCTGATCGCGACGGCCGTTCCGGGCGGTCGCCAGATAGCGACGGCGTTGCTGGTGCTTGCCGGCCTCGCGATCGGCGTCTACCTGGTGCGCCGACCGCCCCGCACGGTGGCCGGGGTGGCCGCGGTAGCGGCATGGGGCTTGCTGGCGGCGATCCTGTTGCTCTCCGCGACTCGCTTCGGCTACCTGCTGTACCCGGTGGCGTACGCCTGCTGGGTGCCGGCACTCGCCGCTCAGCCGGCGCGACGCTTGGGCGACAGCGGGATCACCGACCCGTCCGAGCTGGTCGCTTGAATCGGTGCGGCCAGCCGACCGGGCACGCCGTCGCGACCCTCCTGCAAGGCGGCCATGAACGCCTCGATCGTCATCGGCCGCCCGAATAGGTGGCCCTGCCCGGCCGGGCAACCCAGTCGCCAGAGGCGTTCGCGCTGTTCCTCAGTCTCCACGCCTTCGGCAACCACAAGCAGGTCGAGGCTGCGGCCGAGATCGATAGTGGACCGGACGATCGCGCCTTCGGTAGTCCCGGACATGCCGGACACGAACGCACGATCGATCTTCAGCTCGTTGACCGGGACCCGCGCGATCGCCGCGAGCGACGAGAAGCCGGTCCCGAAGTCGTCGAGGGCCAGCTTGACACCCATGGCCCGGATGTCGTGCAGGACGTCGTCGACGATCTCCAGCTGGCTGAGGGTCAGGGTCTCGGTCAGCTCGATGGTGAGGGCATCCGGCGGCAACTCGTGGGCGGCCAGGGCGAGCGGGATCGATGCCGGAAACTCCGGATCGAGCAGGCTACGCGGCGAGACGTTGACCGCGACCGGGATCGCGAAGCCGGCCTCCCGCCAGCGCCGTGCGGCCGCGAGTGAGGTGTCCAGTATCTGGGCGGTGAACGCGGCGAGTAATCCGGATCGCTCGATCGCTTCCAGGAACCGGTACGGGGGGAGGTTTCCGTGCTGCGGATGCTGCCATCGGGCCAGGCCTTCGGCGGACCGCACCTCGCCCGAGGCCAGATCCACGATCGGCTGGAAGACCACGAGGAACTGACGGTCGCTGACCGCCTGCCGCAGCTCGGCCATCAGCGACAGGCGTCCGGCGTCGGCCGTATCGCGGGTGCGGTTGAACACACCGATCGGGTGGCCGTCTCGCTTCGCCTCGTTGACCGCGACGTCGGCGCGTCGCAGCAGTTCTTCAACTCCCTGGGCGGACTCGCTCCCGGCCGTGCTGGAGCCGCCGGGGCCGAGCGGCGGGCCGACCGCTATGCCGGCGGTCGCGCCTACCTCGAAGCGAACGTTGTCCAGCATCATCGGCTCGATGAGAGTCGCGATGACGGCTCGAGTGCGAGCGATGGCGTCGGACGGCGACGCGACGTCAACGAACAGGATCGCGAACGAGTCACCGCCGAGCCGGGTCACCAGGTCACTGGCTTGCGCGCCACTGGCCAGGCGGCAGGCCACCTCGCGCAGCGCCCGGTCGCCGCCGGCCTGACCGAGAACGTCATTGAATTGTCTGAACTGATTGAGGTCGATGATGGCGAGCCCGAGGCGCCCGGTTGCGGCGGCGGCGTACTCGACGAGGAAGGTGCGGTTCGCGAGTCCGGTCAGCGGGTCGTGGTGCGAGGCAAGGGCATGCCGTGTCGTCATCCTGGCGGCTTCGGCCACCGCCGCGGTCTTCCGCAGCGCGGTGCCGACCGTGGCCGCGTAGGCCCGCAACGTGTACTGCTCACGGTCGCTGAACGTGGACTTCTTGCGGAAATGCAGGCGCAACTCGCCGGCGCGGCCCGCGGCCGAACCGTCCCGGGTGTCCAGCGTCGCGCGCCGGATGGTGCCGCGGGTGGTGAACTCGGTACGCGGTGGACCGTCGTAGGTCACGCCCTCCGAGTGGCCTCGGATCAGGCGCGGCTGGGCGCCGGGGATCCGGATCTCGATCTCGACCTCGTCGCACCCGAACATATCGGCCGCACCGCGGATCGCCGCGTCGTGCACCGCGGTCTCGTCACTGGACGCGATCTCATCGGCCGTCTGGGCCAGTCTCCGCCACGCATATTGCTCGGCTCGCTGTTGGATCCGGTTGGCGAAGTAGAAGTGCCATCCCACCGCGATGACCGGGGTGACAAGCGCCAGGTGGATGTCGAAACGAAGCAGGTAACCGACGAACAGGGCGAGCGCTATCCGGGCTACCGCGGTCCCAATGCGTACGCCGCTCCCGCGCATGAACACGTCGCGGATGCGAGCACGGGTAGCCAGCGCCAGCACCGGTATCGCGATCGCCTCGTCCACACTGACGATCATCACACCCACCACGACCAGCGCGGGTAGCGTCGCCGAGCTGACGGTATAGGGCATGGGTAAGCCGAAGATGGCACCGACCGCGGCGGCCGACCCAACGGTGATGACGTCCTTGGCGGCGTTGAAAGCCACCCGATTGGCGGGCAGACGCGCCAGCGTCTTTGCGATCACCACTCCGGCGGCGACCGCGATCACCATCCATGGTCCGGGCAATAGCATCAGGCCGAGCATGATCGCGGTGTCGGTGAGCGACTGCGCATGCTGCCGGGCACCGATGCGGATCATCAGCATGGCGCGGGCGCACGTGGTGATGGTGACGACAGTGATGACGACGTCGTAGCCGTGAACCTTCTCCGGGAACGCCGCGGTCGAGGCCCGCACCACGGAGCCGGCGAGAACGAGGAGGCCGACGCCGATGACAGCGGCGACGGCAATCCGTAACCGCCGGCCGCTGTCGGCCTTGGTCTGCGCGGACGCAGCGTCAGTAGACACGGGACGCTAGGCCCGGTCGCTTATCCGGCCGTGAATCATGGCGACCAACCTCCTCGGACTCCATCGCTCGTCGAGCCTATGAGTGATCTCGTCCAAATCGGCGGGTCGTATTTCGGACTGTTGCACGATCTGCCAATCCGGTCTACGCTGCCCGGCACCTACGGCGCGCCAGTCCCGCTACGCCTTCGATAGCAAGGCGTGTGCAAAAATCGACATGCCTAAATGAACGACCGTACGATTGTAATCGTGGAGCCGGCGGTCAGCGCAATCAGCACCAGAGCTCGGAACCTGGTCAGCGGCAGGCGCCGGAATACCCGGTCGCCGATCCACCAACCACCGGCGGCCGCGGGCAGCCCGGACAGCGCTAGGGCCACCGCCACCGAGCTGAACTCGCCGGCGGCGACGAATAGGGCGACGCTGACCAGGCCGCAAGCGGTGAAGACGGCCGCTAACGTGGCCCGGAACGCGCGCGGCGAGTAGCCCAAGCTCTGGAACGCGGCGACCATCGGTGGCCCGTTCGTACCGGTGGCTGTCGTCAGAATGCCGACCAGGACGCCGACGCCGGTGAGCGTGGGCCAGCCGCTGGATAGCGCTGGGCGCCGCCACACGATCCAGGTGCTTGCCAGGACCACGGTGCCGACCAGCATGGTCAAAGCACGATCAGGTAGATCCTTCAAGATGAACAGGCCGACCGGCAGCCCGGCAGCCGAGGCCGCGGCCACCTTCGCGGCAGCGGTCCACTGGACGTGGGCGCGCTCGGTCAGCGCGATCCCGGTGGTCAGTGCCAGCGATGCGGCTCCGGCGGCTACCACCGCGGTGTCGATCGGGGTGACCAGCGCAAGCAGGGGCACCGCCAGCAATGCGAAGCCGAAGCCGGTGATCGCCTGCGCCGCGGCAGCCGTCGCGATCATGACGGAAGCACAGGCAAGCGTCGTGAGCACGGGCAGATTGTGCACGGCGGGCGGGCCGTGTGGCGAGCCGCCGTCGGGCCGGCTCGATCAGGGAGGTGCCGTGGTGGCCGCCGGCCCGGCGGCCGCCAGGCCCTGGCCGGCGACGGCGTACTCCGCCCGCGGCCGCAGGGTGGATAGCTCCACCAGGCCGCCGGGTGCGACTCCGAGCAGCTTGATCGGATCGGTCGGAGCGGGCTGGACCGCGATCGTGGCTTGGCCGCTGAAGAAGAACGGTGGTCCGGCGCCGTCCGGCAGGTTGGCGCGTAGGGCGATCGACCCGTCCGCATCGTTCCCGATCAGCAGCGCCTTCGGGCGGCGTGAGCTCATGTCGTATACCGTCGCCGCGTACCACGACCCGGAGCCGAAGGCGACGTCGACGTGCCCGCTGGGGCTGCTGGGATCGTTGGAATCAGTCGGCAGCCACAGCGCCTCGGAGCCGCCGAGTATCTTGCCGCCGCTGATCGCGGCGCTCGCGTCCGGGTCAGTCATCTGGATGTCGACGGTGGTCGGCACCAGGCTGGCGAACGCGGCCGATACTCGCCCGGTGCGGTCCACCCCGGCGGCTCGCGGATCCATCGCGGCCAGCGCCGATGAATCCAGATCAGCTCGGCAGCGGCCGCTAGGGCAGTCGCCGAGCAGGTATCGATCATCGGGGGACCAGGCCACCACGTCGGCCAGCTGGGCGGTGCGCACGTCGGTGCCGGACAGATCACGAATCCTGAGACTGAGCCCATCGGAGACGGCTAACCAGCGCCCATCCGGCGAGAGGCTTACCGGCAGGTCTCGCGTGGCCGGTGACCAGCTGTCGCAGCACCCCGCCGCCAGGCTGGGCAACTGGAGCTGGTACTGGGTGCCATCAGCCATCAGCAGGTACGCGGGGCAGCTGCGGGGACATGCGCGGTACGCGATGACGGCCGGGCCGACGGCGCGATCCGCTGGGAGGTACGGCACCTGGGTCTGCGGTTGGGTCACCTGAGGCGGGAGCGTCAACGTCGAGGACGCGGCAGGTGCGGGCTGCGGCAGCGGCAGGCTCGACCGGTGGCCACGGCTGGCCACCACGGTTCCGGACGCGGCCGCGAGGCCGACTGCCAGGACAACCGGCACCAGAAGCGACCGGCGGCGTGCCCGCCGCGCCGCGGCGATAGCGGCATTCGGGTCGCCATACTCCCCAGCGCGCCGCGCGAGGTCGTCCAGCACGCCGGGTGGCACCGCCCGGCGGTCGGACCGTACCGAGATCTCGGATCGGTCCAGCGCTATGGAGACCTCGGCTGCCGAGTATCCGTACCGCTCGGAGAGGACGGTGACGACCCACTCGCGAGCGGTCAGGCGCAGCGGGTTGTGCCGCGCCGGGCCGGCCGCCGCGGCACGTGCCAGCGCGGCCCGTACGGCGGCCTCCGGGTCACCGTCGGCGCGTACCCGAGGCCAGCGCCGCGCGACTGAGGCCAAGGCCTTCGACAGCAGCGCCGAGGCGTGATCGTGATCACCGGCGAGCAGGTAGGCGGTTCGGGACAGCACGGCGGCGCGGGCCTTGACGAACGAGGCAAAGCCGTCGTATCGGTCCACCCGATTGCCCTTCCACGAGGCCGTTTTCAGAAGAGGCAGTGTTTGAGAAGAGGCAGCGTTTGTCCGGCTGTTTCCGGAGAAGCTGTCCGGTGCGCCGCTCCATCGTGGTAGCTCATCGGCCAGCGGGCAAGACCTTCGATTGATGGCAGCGGGCAGCGGCTCGCGCTCACGGCGCGCCCGATACGCTGGCCAGGTGCCCGAAGATCGGCTGACCCATGTGGACCAGACCGGAGCCGCCCGGATGGTGGACGTCTCCGGCAAGCAGATCAGCGCGCGCCGCGCCGTCGCCGCCGGCACGGTACGGACCACGCCGAAGGTGACCGACCTACTCCGTGCCGGGGGCTTGGCCAAGGGTGACGCGCTCGGCGTGGCGAGAATCGCCGCGATCATGGGCGCCAAGCACACGCCGGACATCGTTCCGCTGTGCCACCCGATCGCCCTTCACGGCGTCGACGTCGATCTGGTGGTTCACCAGGATTGGATATCGATCGAGGTGACGGCGCGTACGGCTGATCGCACCGGAGTGGAGATGGAGGCGCTGACGGCGGTGGCGGCCGCGGGCCTGGCGTTGATCGACATGATCAAGGCAGTGGATCCGGAAGCGTCCCTCGAGCGGGTCCGGGTCCTGCGCAAGGAAGGCGGCAAGACCGGACTGTGGGAGCGGGAACGTGACTGAGCCGGAATCCAATAGCCGCAGCGCTCTTGTTGTGGTGGCATCGAACCGGGCCGCGGCCGGTGTGTACGCCGACCGGAGCGGACCGTTGCTCGTTGCCGGCCTGCGGGAGATGGGTTTCCTGACACCGGAGCCGGTGGTGGTGCCGGATGGAGATCCGGTCGCCAGCGCGCTGCGTGGGGCGGTCGCTGACCGCGTTGACGTCGTACTGACCAGCGGAGGCACCGGGATCACGCCGACCGACCGGACGCCCGAGGCGACCCGCGCGCTGCTTGATTACGAGGTGCCCGGGATAGCTGAGGCGATCCGATTGGTTTCACGTGATTCGGTGCCGACCTCGGTGCTGTCCCGCGGGCTGGCCGGTGTTGCCGGCCGTACCCTGATCGTCAACTTGCCAGGTTCCACCGGCGGCGCCAAAGACGGCCTGGCCGTGCTGCGGCCAATCCTGGCTCATGCGGTCGAACAGCTCGCCGGTGGGGATCACTGACCGCGGCGGCCGCATTAGGCTTGCGTGCATGACCGACGTCGCAGGTACCCTTCCCTGGTCGCATGCCCGATCTGCCGCGTTCCAGGCCGGTGCCGCGAAACCGCTGGACGTGGTGGACCGGGCTCTGACCGACAGCGACGGCACAACGCTGGCCGAGCCGTTACGTACGCTCACCGACATGCCGGCCTTCCCGACCTCCAGCATCGACGGCTGGGCGGTCCGGGGCGGCGCGCCGTGGCGGATCGTCGGCCGTGTCCTTGCCGGCTCGATCGCGGAACCGTTGCGGCAAGACGGCACATGCGTGGAGATCGCCACCGGGGCCATGGTTCCCGAAGGTGCCGAGGCCATCCTGCGCGTCGAGGAGTCGGCCGTCACAGGTGATCTGGTTGACGGCGTCCCCCGGGCGGATGCCGAGTGGCGGAGCCCGGGCGACGAGGCTTGGCGCGGTGAGGAACTGCTGCCGGCCGGAGTCCCGGTCACGCCCGGCGTGATCGGCCTGGCCGCCGCGAGCGGCTACGACCACCTGCGGGTCCACCGTCGCGCCACGGCCGCCATGGTGGTCTTCGGCGACGAGTTGCTCACGGACGGGCTGCCGGCCGCCGGACGGGTGCGCGACTCACTCGGCCCGCAGGTGCCCGGCTGGCTGAATCGCCTTGGTTGCGAGGTCCGTGAGGTTCGGGGACCGGTCGAGGACACGCTGGACAGCCACGTCGCGGCCATCCAGGCCGGGCTCGACACGAATGCGGATTTGGTGGTCACTACAGGCGGCACCATGCACGGGCCGGTCGACCACTTGCATCCTGCCCTGGAAGCGGTCGGTGCCCGATACGTTGTCAACACCGTCGCCGTACGGCCCGGCTTCCCGATGCTGCTGGCCTCGGCGGAGCGCCCGGACGGCCGGGCCACCTTCATCGCCGGGCTGCCGGGTAACCCGCAATCGGCGGTGGTCGCCCTGATGTCGTTGGTCGCCCCGGTGCTGGCCGGTCTGCGCGGAATGCCGGCGCCGCCGCTGTCGGCGGTAACCCTCGGCGCGCCGGTACCGGGTCGTGGCGACTTCACCCATCTCGCGCTGGTCCGTACCGGACCGGACGGCCTCGCCGTACCGGTCGGGCATGTGGGTTCGGCGATGCTGCGTGGCCTGGCGCAAGCGGCCGGGTTCGCGGTCATCGCGCCTGGTACGAAGGGCGAGGCCGGAGACCGGGTGCCGCTGGTCGCGCTGCCGGTGCTGGCGGGGGAGGCAGTATGAGCGTGTCTCTGGTGTCGGTGTCGGACGAGCCGCTGGACCTGGCCGCCCACGAGCGCGCCGTCGCCCGGCCGGACGCAGGTGCCGTCGTGAGCTTTCAGGGTGTGGTCCGCGACCATGACCACGGGCGGTCGGTGCGGGAACTCGACTACGAGAGCCATCCGTCGGCGTACGAGGTGTTGCAGCGGGTAGCCGGCCAGATCGCCGCCGACCCGGATGTCATCGCCGTCGCCGTGTCGCACCGGGTCGGCAAGCTCCGGATCGGCGATGTCGCCCTGGTCGCGTCGGTGTCGGCGGCGCACCGGGCCGGCGCGTTCGCCGCTTGTGCCCGGCTCGTCGACGAGGCCAAGGCGCAACTTCCGATCTGGAAGCGGCAGGTCTTCGCCGACGGCACCGAGGAGTGGGTGAACAGCCCGTGACCGGCGGTCGCGTCCGGCGGCGACGAGCAGTGGGCCACCACGGGTGTCGCTGGCCGGACGAGCGCGAAATCCGGCTCTAGCCGGGCACGCGGCGACCGGCGGCAGCGGCCTTCATCGCTATGTGGGCCTTCGCCTTCTGCTGTTTCGCGGTACGCCGGAACGAGCGCTGGGCGTCGTGGGCGAAGTGCTGGGTACGCCATCGAAGTCCGGGCTTCCCGCCGGTGTCCACCGCGGCCAGCAGCAGGCCGCCGAAGAGCCCGGCGTTCTTCAGGACCTGGGTCAGCCCGGCGGCGCGGTCGGCACTCGTCTCCAACTTCCAGAAGGCGTGCCCGGCCAGCGTGGTCGGGACGAGCGATCCGGCCAGCAGCAGGGCGGCGGGCCGCGACCAGCGGGTCATCAGCAGCACGCCGCCGGCCATCTGCGCCGCGCCGTTCCACCGCACCAGCGTCTTGGTGTCCTGCGACAGGGCCGGATGGATGTTCCCGAGCACCGGTGCCACTTTCTCGGTCAACGGCGCGGCCCGTGGCTCCAGGCGCTCCGGCGTCATGACGGCGTCGGCGCCGGAGCGGACGAAGACGGCCGCGAGCATCGCGTGCGCGAGAGTGCGAACAGGAGTCATGTGACCTTCATACCCCGCCGTGTCGAGGTTTACGTCCAAACCAGCCGACGGGCGGGCCGCCTCACGCGTCCAGGGCCGGCTGGGTCCGCAGGTAGCGGCCGAAGTGCGGAACGGTAAACGCGACAGTGCCACGTTCTCCGCAATAGATGAGGCCCTTTTTGATGAGCGCGTCCCGAGCCGGCGACATGCTGGCCGGCTTGCGACCGAGAGCGCGCGCCACCTCCGACGTCGAGACCGACTCGTCCGCCTCGCCGCCGGAGTTGGCCAACGCTGCCATGGCGCGCATGTACTCACGCTCGGCAGGGGTGGCTCGCTCGTACCGGGAGCCGAAGAAGCCGACCGCCAACTCGGCCTCGGCATCCGGTGCGGCAACTCGTACGTCGGCGGCGGTGATCGGGGACTGCGGGGCGTGGTCCCAGGTTGCCTTGCCATAGGCCTGGACGAAGTACGGGTAACCGCCGGACGCCTCGTAGAGGACGTCTAGGGCCTTGGCTTCGAACTCGACGTCCTCCCGCACGGCCGGAGCACACAATGCCTGGTCGGCGGCGATCCGGTCGAGCCGGTCGATGCGCTGGTAGCGGAATAGACGCTCGGAGTACGACTTGGCCGCCGACAGCGCGGCCGGCAGATGCGGCAGACCGGCACCGACCACGATGAGCGGCGCGCCGGTTTGGGACAGCTCATGGCATGCCGCGCACAGGGCGGAGATGTCGGTTGCCGACAGGTCCTGCATCTCGTCAATGAACAACGCAACGCCGGTTCCGACATCGGTTGCCAGGCTGGCCGCGTCGGTCAGCAGCTCGACCAGGTCGATCTCGATATCGCCGGAGTCCGCCCGGCCGACCGCGGGTGGTACGTCGATTCCGGGCTGCCACCGATCTCGCAATTTCGCGTCGGCCGGGTTGCTGCGCAGTGCGAAGGCCTTCAACACCGCCAGAAAGGCCTCGACCCGATCGGGCGCGCGGTGGCGGGGGGCCAACTCGCGGACGGCCATGTGCAGCGCGGCGGCGAGCGGGCGGCGCAGCGACTGGTCCGGCCGGGCCTCGATCTTCCCGGTGCCCCAGAGACGGCCGATCGCCTCCGATCGCAGCGCGTTGAGCAGCACCGTCTTGCCGACACCGCGGAGACCGGTGAGCATCAGGCTGCGTTCCGGCCGGCCACGCGGCACCCGTTCGAGCACCACCTCGAAGACGGTCAGCTCGCGCTCGCGACCGGCGAGTTCCGGCGGGCGCTGTCCGGCGCCCGGGGCATACGGGTTGCGTACCGGGTCCACGATTGCACCGTATCGGGCTATCTAGTGAAGGCGCTAGATGCGCGTAGATACGGGAATCGTGTCGCCCGGTAGATTCTCGACAAAGATCTAGCCCGGTCTAGCATGATCGCTAGACCGGGCTAGAGTGCGTTAGCCATGACGGATCCGCGCTCGCGGCTATTGTTTCTGCAGGCAGAGCACGTAGTCGTTGATCTTTGGATCCACTGGCCATTCGAAGGTGTAGTTGTTCGTCACGCCTTCGACGTTGTCGCAGGCAGATGTGTCGATGCTCCCCTTGATTACCTTCAGCACCTTGTAGGTCCCGGGGCTGCAGACGTTGGCCACGGTCAGCAGCGGGTTGCTTGCCGAGCCGTTGCTGATCAGGCAGGTATTGACGGCTGGGACGGCCGGCGGCGCGGCGGTGGCGTCACGGGTCTGAAACAGGTAGATGACGATGCCGGACGCGGCGAGCACCACCACCACGAGCAGAATCGACAGGACCAACACGGCGCTCGACCGCTTCTTCGGTTGCTCCTGGTATTGCTGTTCGTATCCGGCGTCGTATCCGCCGTACGGAGCCGGCTGGTACTGCGGTTCGTACTGCTGTGGCTGGTATGGCTGCTGGTAGGGAGCCGGCGACTGGTACTGCGGCTGGGCATAGCCGGGCTGGTACGGCTGCTCTACCGGCGAGACCGGCTGCGCCGGGGGTACCGATTGTGCGGGCGGTACCGACTGTGCCGGAGGCGTCGCTTGGGCCGGGGGTACCGACTGTGCCGGAGGTACCGACTGCACCGGAGGCACCGGCGGTGGAGCGTCCTGGCGGACCGTCTCGTCATTCCACGGATCGGCCGGCCCGGACGAGCCGTACTGGGACATCTCTACCTCCCGTGGCGGGATGTGAGCAAGCGGCTGCTGCTGCCATCGGGGCGGTCCCGTTGGTCGTCGATACGTTATCGCTGTCTGTCACGCCCCACCATGCCCCGAGGCGCCGGGTAGCCAACCTGTCGCGAACCCGTCACAGATCCGCGGTCAGAGCAGGCGCATCTGCTGATCGCGACGGCGCTGCGGCGGCTCGTCGCCGCGCTGCTCGAACAGGCGGGGATCGATCGCGGCGAAGAAGCGGGACGGCGCCATCTGCCGCTCGCTGCCGCGCCAGTGGCGGCGCCTGGCGTGGGAGACGAACAGCCGCTGCTGAGCCCGGGTCAGGCCGACGAAGAACAATCGGCGCTCCTCCGCGATCGCCTCCGCCTCCGCCTCCGGTGATGCGGGCCGGTCGAACCCCCGCAGCGGCAGCAGGCCATCCTCACAGCCGACGAGGAAGACGATCGGGAACTCCAGCCCCTTGGAGGCGTGCAGGGTCAGCAAGGTCACCGCTTCGGCGCGTGGATCGAGCGCGTCCACCTCGGCGCCGGTGCCGATCTCGGCGAGGAACTGCTCGACGTCGTCGCCACACCGGCGTACCAGCGGCGCGAGGAGGTCGGTGGCCATGTGAATGTCGGTAGCGGTAAGAGCGTCCGTGACCGGTTGCAGCAAGGTCGGCGTGGTCAGCCGGTCGAGCACCGCTTCGGTGGCCGAGGCGAGCGCTGCCGGAAGCGGTGCGCTGCCGTGAAATCGCAGTTCGCGGGCGATCTCGGCGACCCCGGGGCGATCCCGGAAGCGGTCGTGCGAGCGCTTCTGCACGGGTATGCCGGCATGTGCGAGGGCGTCGAGGACAGCGGTCGACTGGGCGTCGGTCCGGTACAGCACGGCGATGTCACCGAACGACACCCCATCGGCCAGCGGCGCCCGCCCGTCCACCCGCCCGGAGTCGAGGGATCGGTGCGATAGGCCGCCGACCATCTCGTCGATGGTGCGGACGACGAAGTCGGCTTCATCCGAGACTGAGCCGGCCTGGTACATGCCGACTTGCGGGGCCTCCGGGTCGAACTTGGCCGGATCGAGCCGGCGACCACGTACCAGCGATGTCGGGGCGATCGCCTGCACGGCGGTGGCGAGGATGGGGGCCGTCGATCGGTAGTTGCGGGTTAGCCGTACCGTCCGGGCTTCCGGGAAGTCCTCGGCGAAGCGCAGGAAAAACGACACGTCCGCGCCACGGAAGGAGTAGATGGCCTGGTCTGGATCGCCGATCGCGCACAGGTTGCCGTTGGTCGGGCACAGCAGGCGCAACAACTCGTACTGCACCGCGTCGACGTCCTGGTACTCGTCGACGAAGACCCACGGCCACCGGGCGCGGTACCGGTCAACCAGATCCGGCCGGTCGCGCAGCAGCTTGAGGGGCATCGCCAGCAGGTCGTCGAGGGACACGGCGCCAGGTTCGGCCGTGGTGTCGTCGGGGTCGACGATCCGGAAGTGTTTCGGCAGCCCAGCATCGGCATGGTTCTCACGAAGGATCATCAGCCCGAGCGCATGGAAGGTGGCGACCGTGACGTCCTCGGCGACTGGGCCGAGCAGCGACTCAAGTCGCTCAGCCATCTCCTGCGCGGCCCGCCGGGTAAACGTGATGGCCAGGCATTGCTCCGGGTAGACGCCCATGTCCGCGCAGAGGTAAGCGATCCGGTGCGTCAGGGTGCGCGTCTTGCCGGTGCCTGGGCCGGCCACGATCAGCATGGGTCCGCCCGGTGCCGACGCCGCAACTCGCTGCATCGCGTCGAGGCGATCGAGCAGCCCGGTGCCCACATCCTCCATTCCGGCGAGCATCGGCTCGAACGGTTCGTGCGGGGACACCGGAGGTGTGATCGGCGGTGGGACCGGCTGTTCACGTGGCTCGCGAGATTTGGGTGCGCGCCGGGATCGTGGGGCCGCCGTGGCGGCGGCTCCGGCCGGCGGTTTGACATCCTCCGGCACCGTGGCGAACAGCGACTCCGGCACCGCGAACAACGCCTCCGCGTCGGCACGCAGTTCGTGCCTGTCGAACAGGCGGATCACCCCATACTCGCCGTCGTACCCCGGGGTCCGGTGTGCCTGCCCGGTGCGAAGCCGCCGGACTCCTTCGGCCAGCCTCTCACCGCCGGCCCGGCGGATCTCCTCCAGCGGCGCCGAGCGAAGGATGTGCAGTTCCGGGCCCAGCGTGGCGACCAGCTTGTCGATCCGGTGCGTGACCGATTTCGAGCGGGCCCCGACGCCTTCGATCTCGGCCGCTACCTCGGCGAGCTGCACCAGGTACTCCACGCGCTGATCGGACGATCTCGGAGCGTCGCGGTCGGCCAGCTCGCTGACCCGGCTCAGCACGCCGACGGTCACCGGCTTGCCGCACTTCTCGCAGTTGCCTCCCGCTGCCTGGGTCTGTTCGGGGGTCCAGCTGACTCCGCAGGCGCGATGGCCGTCGGCGTGATACTTGCCCTCTTCCGGAAAGAACTCCAGGGTGCCGGCCAGCCCGGACCCGGTGCGGAGGGCATCCCGGATCGCGAAGTAGTCGACCGGCGTGGTCAGCAGGTTTCCCTCCCGCCCGAGAGCCGGCAGCGAATGCGCGTCGGAGTTGGAGACCAGCCGGTACCGGTCCAGGCTGGAGACCCGCCAGTTCATCTCCGGGTCGGACGATAGGCCGGTCTCGACGGCGAAGATGTGCTCAGCCAGATCGGCGTAGCAGTCGGCGATGGCGTCGAAGCCGGACTTCGATCCGAGTGCCGAGAACCAGGGCGTCCAGATGTGCGCCGGGACGAGGTATCCGTCCGGGCTCGCCTCAAGCACGATCTCCAGCAGGTCGCGTGAGTCGAGCCCGAGGATGGGGCGCCCGTCCGAGCCGATGTTGCCAATCCGGCCAAGCGCCGCGTTGAAGCGCTCGGCGGCGTCGAAGCCGGGCAGGTAGACGAGATGATGCACCTTACGGGTGCGGTCGTCGCGCTTGTAGATCGTGGAGATCTCGACGGACAGCATGAACCGGGCGTCGCCGGCCGCGACCGTGGGCGGCAGGGTCCGGCGTACCCCGGCCATCACCTCGTCGCTGGCGCGGAACAGGCCGGGCTCGGCCGGCACCAGGTGCTCGCGTAGGTGGGCGAGCCAGGCTGGGTGGGTGAAGTCGCCGGTGCCCAGAACCGTGATGCCCTTGACCAGCGCGGTGCGGGTCAACGACGGCACGGCGAGATCGCGGCTGCATGCGCGTGAATACTTCGAGTGGATATGCAGATCCGCGACCCAGGCGGCGGGACGCGTGGCGTCGAGCGTGGCAGGGGGCACGAGGCATCCTGGCACGAAGCCGACCGGCGCCGCGAGGCGCCACGCGCTTACCGGGTCGCGGCGGGGTCAGCCGCCGGCGAATGGCGGCAACACGTCGACGGTCGCGCCATCGGCCAGCGGAGCCGAATGATCGTGCGCGGTCAGCCCGTCTACCAGGAACGATGACGACGCCAGGACATCGGCCAGCCGCCCGCCGTGCTGGGACGAGACGGCGGCGACCAGGTCGGCCAGCGTACCGGCGTCAACAATCTCCTCGGCGCGTCCGGCCGCCGAGCGGGCCGCGGCGAAGTAACGAATGGTCGGCACCGGTCAGCCTCCGATCGCCGACATGGGCCGCGCCGGTTGCAGGAACGACGGGTCGTTGATGCCGTGGCCCGGCGCCTTACGGGCCATGGCATCAACCCACAGCGTGGCGATGGTCTCGTCCGACGCGCCCGCGCGCAGAGCCCCGCGCAGGTCCGCCTCGTCCCCGCCGAACAGGCAGTTGCGGATCTGGCCGTCGGCGGTCAACCGGGTGCGGTCGCAGTCGCCGCAGAAGGGCCGGGTCACGCTTCCGATGATGCCGACTCGCTGTGTGCCGTCACCGTGCGAAGTGACCAGCCAGGTCTCGGCCGGCGCCGCGCCGCGGTGAGACGGATCGGGGGTCAGCGTGTACTCGGCCTGCAACGAATCAAGAATCTCGGCGGCGGTGACCATGGTGTGCCTGGACCAGATGTGCCCGGCATCGAGCGGCATCTGCTCGATGAATCGCAGCTCAAAGCGGTTCATCAGGGCGAACCGCAGCAAAGCAGGCGCTTCGTCGTCGTTCACTCCACGCATCAGGACGGTGTTGATCTTGACGGGGTCGAGTCCGGCGTCGCGCGCGGCGAACAGCCCGGCCAGCACATCGGAGAGCCTTTGCCGGCGGGTCAGCGCTTCGAAGCGCTGTTCGTCGAGGGTGTCCACGGACACGTTGATCCGGTCGAGCCCGGCCTCACGCAGTGGTGCCGCCAGCCGTGTCAGCCCGAGGCCGTTCGTGGTGATCGAAATCGTCGGACGGGGCCGCAGCCGGGCGGTCGCGGCGACGATCTTGATCAACCCCTTGCGCAGCAGCGGCTCGCCGCCGGTGAACCGGACCTCGCGGACGCCGAGCCGGGTGACGGCGATGTCGATCAGCCGATTGACCTCATCGTCGGTGAGCACGGCGGGGTTGGGCAGCCAGTCCAGGCCCTCTGCCGGCATGCAATAGGTGCACCGCAGGTTGCACCGGTCAGTCAGTGACACGCGGAGATCAACAGCGGTCCGGCCGAAGGCGTCGACGAGTGCGCTCACGCCTTGACCGTATCGCGTACCGCTGACATCAGCCCGTCCCGGTACGACGTACCGAACAGCGCCGTGTGCACCAGCAACAGGTGTAGCTGGTGCAACGGGATCCGGTCCACCCATCCCGGTGCCAGCGGAGCTACTGACTGGTAGCCGTCGATGATGTCGTCCAGGAGCGGTGCGCCGCCCCACAGGTGCAGCGTTGCTATGTCGGTCTCGCGATGGCCGCCGTGGGCAGCCGGGTCGATCGCGACGGCCTCGCGGCCGGTCCACATGAGGTTGCCGGGCCAGAGGTCGCCGTGGATCCGTGCGGGCGGTTCGTCATCGGCCGGACCGGCGTACCGATCGAGGTTATTGATCAAGTCGTCGACCACCGCGGCGTCAGCGTCACCGATCGCGCCGCGCGCCACCGACATCTCCAGGTACGGCCGCAGCCGACGGCTGCCGAACCACGCCGACCACGGGCCACCGGACGGGGTGTTGTCCAGCGGCAGTGAGCCGATGTACCCGGCCCAGCGGGCGCCGAAGTGATCCGAGCCCGCCCCGTGGGTGCGAGCCAGAGCCGCGCCGAACGCTCTCGCGGCGGCCCGGCCGGGGCTTGCCTCGTCGATCCAGTCCAGGGCGATGAGCTGCGGAAGTGCGACGATGACGGCTGGCACCGGTACGCCGTCAGCGACCTCGTCCAGCCAGCGCAGGCCGCTCGCCTCGGCCTCGAAGTAGCCGGTCGGTGGCTGGTCCCCCTCCGGCCATGTCTTCGTGAAGATCGAGGTGCCGTCGTCGAGAGTCAGCCGGGCCGCGCTGGCGATCGAGCCGCCGTGCACCGGCGTTTCCCGGATGCGCTGGTGGGTCAGGAACGTGGGCAGGTGCTCCGGATGTGCCCGCAGGTATGCGATGTCCACGAGCAGCAGGTTACGACGACCGCCCTGGCGGTTCGGCGCGACATGGCATATCTGGCTGGCTCGCAGCGGCGCTTAATCCGTTCGGTCAGTTCCACAGCTGTGGATATCACGCGTGTCATCCACAGGAAAAAGATCATGCTGTCCGGCCCGCCGTGCCGTCGGCCAGGCTGGCGTTCATGGACGAATCGAGACTTCGAATCAGCACGCCGCATGACCTGGTCGCCGCTGTGCCGTACCTGCTTGGCTTCACCCCCTCAGAGAGTCTGGTGGTGGTCGGGCTGCGCGATCGGGTGGTGGTCTTTGAACTCCGCGTTGACCTGCCTGAATCCGACGGTCGCTCGGCGACCGCCGACTATGTCGCTGAGATCGTGCAGCGCCAGCGGATCACCGGAGCGCTGATCGTCGGCTACGGCGACCATGATCCGGTCTCCGCGGCGGTGGACGCGACCGCCGCGGCGCTGGACGCGCGTTCGGTTCAGGTCCTGGAAATGCTTCGGGTCGCCGGCGGGCGCTACTGGTCTTACCTGTGCACGAACCCGGAGTGCTGCTCGCCGGACGGCACGGCGGTGGACGTCAGCAGCTCTCGGGTCGCGGCCGAGGCCACCTACTTCGGGCTGACCACATCCGCTAACCGGGACGAGCTGGCCCACCGGCTGGCGCCGGTGGGCGGCGAGGAGCGAGCCGAGTTGACCGCGGCCGCGGCCCGAGCCGAGGGTCGCCTCGCCCGGTTGGTGACCACGGAACGCAGGGGCGACGTGGCGGCTCTCTCGGCGGTCACCGGCATGATCGCCGTGGACCGAGCGGTCGCGCGGATCGCGTCCGGCGCGGCACTGACCGCCGACGAGGTGGCCTGGCTGGCACTACTGCTGATCAATGTGACCGTCCGTGACTACGCCTGGGACGGTGTCGGGACCGCCGTCGATACCCACGTCGCGTTGTGGACGGACGTGCTTCGGCGATGCGAGCCGGAACTCGCCGCCGCGCCCGGAACGCTGCTCGCGTTCGCCTCATGGCGGGCGGGTGACGGTGCCATCAGCACGATCGCTCTGGAGCGAGCGCTGGCCGCCGACGCCGACTATGCGATGGCGCGTCTGCTGCTCCAGGCCATCGAGGGCGGGCTCTCGCCGCGCGAGTACGTCGACGCGATGGAGGGCGATGATGAGTCGGCGCCGCTACGACGCCGGACCGCGCTGCGGCGGACCGCGCGTCGGCACTCCACCCGGAACCGACGGGGGGCGCGAGCGCGTAGCCGGTGAGGCGACTTCGTAGTGATCGCGGGCCTCGGCTAGGCAGCGACCCGATCAGGCCGGGTGTAGACGTTCATGGTCGGCTTGCGCAGGAACCCGACCACCGTCAACCCAAGCTCATCCGCAAGCTCCACGGCAAGCGTGCTGGGCGCCGAGACGGAGGCGATGATCGGGACGCCCGCCATTGAGGCTTTCTGGACCAGTTCGAAGCTGGTCCGCCCGGACACGAGCAGTACGTGGCTGGCGAGCGGCAGCTTCGTTTCCCGTACCGCCCACCCGACGATCTTGTCGACGGCGTTGTGCCGGCCCACGTCTTCGCGTATGGCGACCAGATCGCCGGACGTGCGGAACAGCCCGGCCGCGTGCAGCCCGCCGGTCGCCGCGAACGTCCGCTGCGCGGCCCGCAGCGCGTCAGGCAGGCCGGCGAGGACCGTCGCGCTGATCTGGGCGGCGTCCGGCGCGACCGGGAAGCGGGACTTGGTCCGGACCGCGTCGATGCTGGCCTTGCCACAGACGCCACAGGACGACGTGGTGTAGAAGTTCCGTGCCGGATCGACCTCGGGCGCGGGCACATGGTCGGCGAGGGTCACGTCAACGACGTTGTAGGTGTTGGGTTCGATGTCACCGGCGCATAGCTGAGCGGTGCGGATATCCTCGGCGGACCGGATCAGGCCCTCGGTTAGGAGGAAGCCGATTGCCAGGTCTAGATCCTCTCCGGGGGTACGCATGGTGACCGCCAGTGCGCGCTTCGGCCCTCTGGCCGGGCCGACCCGGATCTCCAGCGGTTCCTCAGCGGTGAGGGTGTCCGGCCGCCGTATCGACGTGCCGTCGGCGACGTTGATGTGGACTAATCCCCGCCGTGAGGTAACTCGTCCCATACGGCCATCTTGCGCGCTCGGCCACGATCATGCGAACGCGGCAATCGGCCATGTGTGATCATCCGGAGGTGACAGCTCGTCTCGTTCTCATCTGCGGTCTGCCCGGTTCCGGCAAGACCACACTCTCATTGTGGCTGGCGGCGCGCTTGCCAGCGGTCCGGCTGTGCCCGGATGAATGGCTCGATCAAATGTGCATCGACCTTCATGACGAGCCGCCCAGGGAACGTTTGGAAGTGATCTTCTGGCAGCACGCTCAGCGGCTGCTCAGTCTCGGTACCAATGTGATCTTGGAGTCCGGTTTCTGGCTGCGTGCGGATCGCGATGAGAAGCGGCTGGGCGCTCGGGCGGTCGGTGCCGGGGTGGAGTTGCACTTCCTCGACGTGCCCGCGGACGAGCTGTGGCGCCGCGTGCAGGAGCGCAACCAGACCCCGACGTGGACCTCGTCCCCCATCACCCGCGAGATGATGGAGCAGTGGCGGCCGTTCTTCGATACGCCGGACTCCACCGAGATGGCCCTTTTCGACGAGCCACTGCTGGACGCTGGGCATGACCGTCGCTGACACGCTCGACCGCCCCGCCCTGGCCGCGGTCATCCTGGCTGGCGGACGGGCAAGCCGGCTGGGTGGTGCCCCCAAGCCCGCGCTGGTCGTGGACGGTGTACCGATGATTCGGCGGGTGCTCGCGGCCGTGGCGGACGCCAGCGTCACCGTCATCGTGGGCCCCCCCGGCCTGCCGGTACCGGCCGGGGTCCGGGTGGTGCGGGAGCATCCGCCCGGCGGTGGTCCGGTAGCCGCGCTGGCGGCGGCGATCCGCCCCGACAGTGTGCCGGCCGCGCTCACGGTGGGCGAGCGTCCGGACTCCGCGCCGCCGCCTCAGGTGACCGGTGGCGACTGGCCACCGGTAACCGCCGTTCTCGGCGGCGACTTGCCGTTGCTGACCGCCACGGCCGTTGATCTTCTCCGTACAGCCGCGGCCGGGCACGATGGCGCCGTCTTCGTCGACGTCGATGGTCGCGAGCAGTGGTTATGCGGTGTCTGGCAGTCGTCGGCGCTGGCCGGTGCGCTGCGAGCCGTGCCGGACCCGGCGAACCAGCCGCTGCGCGCGGTCCTCGCCGGACTCGACGTGGTACGGGTCCGCAGCCGGTTGGAGCCGCCGCCATGGTTCGATTGCGACACCGAGGATGATTTGCGACGAGCCGAGGAGTGGTTGCGGCGATGAGCACGCTCGACGAATGGATCACGACCGTCTGCACCGAGCTTTCGATCCCGGCCCCAGACCGGGATCTGGTGCTCGACCTGGCCCGAGATGTCGCGCATGGCGTGGCGCGTCCGGCCGCGCCCCTCACCACATACCTGCTCGGCGTGGCAGTGGGGCGCGGCGCTGACCCGGCCACGGCGGCGCGGGTGGTGTCCGGCCTGGCTAGCTCGTGGGCTCCAGAACAACCGTGATCTGCTTTGACGATGGCGTGTTGGAGCCGTCCGCGGTCGAGTCGAGCGGCACCAGGACGTTCGCTTCGGGGAAGTAGGTGGCCGCGCACCCGCGCGCGGTCGGGTAGCTGACCACCCGGAACCCGGGAGCGCGACGCCGGGTGCCGTCGGTCCACTCCGAAACGATGTCCACCATGGCGCCATCCGCGATGTCCAGGTTGGACAGGTCTTCCGGGTTGACGAACACCACACGCCTGCCGTCCCGGATGCCGCGGTACCGATCGTCGAGCCCGTAGATCGTGGTGTTGTACTGGTCGTGGCTGCGTACCGTCTGCAGCACCAGCCGCCCCTCGGGAACCTGCCAGATGGTCAGCGGCGATACCGCGAAATGGGCCTGCCCGTCCGGGGTCGGGAAGACACGTCGATCGCGTGGCGGATGCGGTAGTACAAAGCCGCCATCGGCCGGCTCGGCGACTCGCGCCTCGTAGTCCTCGAAGCCCGGAATCACCTGGGACACCACCGCCCGGATGGCCCGGTAGTCGTCCTTGAACCGAGCCCAGTCGACGGCGTCCGGCGCCAGGGCACTACCCAGGTCGCACAGGATCGCGACCTCGGACCGCAGCATCGGTGAGGCGGGCGGCAGCGTTCCGCGCGAGGCGTGTACCGCCGACATGGAATCCTCCACGGTGACGAACTGGTCGCCACTGGCCTGCCGGTCGCGTTCGGTACGGCCGAGGCACGGCAGGATCAGGGCAGTCTTGCCGGTAACCACGTGCGAGCGGTTCAGCTTGGTCGAAACATGCACGGTTAGCTCGCAGTTTTCGAGCGCGGCCTCGGTGACCGCCGCATCCGGCGTGGCCGCCGCGAAGTTACCGCCTACCGCCATGAATACCCGTACCTTGCCGTCGCGCATGGCACGGATCGCCTCGACGGTGTCATAGCCGGGACGATCCGGCGGGGTGAAGCCGAGCAGCGTGCCAAGTTTCGGCGTCCAGGCCGGAGGCTTTTCCCAGATCCCCATGGTCCGGTCACCCTGCACGTTCGAGTGCCCCCGCACCGGGCAGAGCCCGGCACCGGGCTTGCCGATCATCCCGCGCAGCAGCTGGACGTTCGCTATCTCGCGTATCGCCGCAACCGAGTCCTTGCGTTGCGTGAGCCCCATCGCCCAGCACACGATGGTGGCCTCGGATTCGGCAAACTGGCGGGCCGCGACGGTGATCTCGTCACGGGTGAGCCCGGTGGCCTCCAGCACGTCCGCCCAATTCAGGTTGGCGAGCGCCTCCCGGTACGCGTCGAACCCGTGGGTGCTGCTTTCGACGAACTCCTCATCGACCGCGCCCCACTCCAGCAGTAGCGAACCGATCGCCTGGAAAAGGGCGAGATCGCCGCCCACCTTGATCTGCAGGTACGTGTCGGCGAGCGGAGTGCCGCCGGTGACCAAACCGCGCGCCGTCTGGGGATTGCGGAAACGCATCAGGCCGGCTTCCGGCAGCGGGTTCACCGCGATGATGGTGGCTCCGTTGTGCTTGGCCTTCTCCAGCGCGGACAGCATGCGCGGGTGATTCGTTCCGGGATTCTGACCCACGATCACCAGCAGCTTCGCTTGGTGGATGTCGGTAAGGCTCACCGATCCCTTGCCGACTCCGATGGAGGCGGTCAGGGCTGTCCCGGACGACTCGTGACACATGTTGGAGCAATCGGGCATGTTGTTGGTGCCGTACACCCGGGCCAGGAGCTGGTAGATGAACGCCGCTTCGTTGGACGTTCGGCCGGAGGTGTAGAAGACCGCTTCGTCCGGGGCACCGGCGCCCAGCGTCCCAGCGATCATCGCCAGCGCGTCGTCCCAACCGATCGGCTGGTAGTGGGTGGCTCCTTCGCGAAGCACTACCGGCTCGGTGAGGCGGCCCTGCTGGCCGAGCCAGTAATCGGTGCGCTCGCGCAGTTCGGCGACGGGATGGGCGGCGAAGAACTCGCGGGTGACCCGCCGACGGGTCGCCTCTTCGGCGACCGCCTTCGCGCCGTTTTCGCAGAACTCGGCATGTGCCCGGTGCGGAACGTCTGGTTCCGGCCAGGCGCAGCCGGGGCAATCGAACCCGCCGGCCTGGTTGATCTTGAGAAGCGTGCGGGTGCCCCGGACCACGCCGACCTGTGAAACCACCGGGCCGATCCCATGTGTGATGCCGCCGATTCCAGCAGCCGATCGGGCGGGTTCGGTCACCGAGAGATCGCGCTCGTCAACGTCCTCACGGGGTGCGTGTCTGGTCATTTCGGACCTCCTAGACGCGGATCTTCTAGATGCGGGCCCTCTGATCGGGGGTCTTCAGGACTGGGCCGGGTAGACCAGACCCTCCCTAGACCCGAGGTTAGTACGGGACGCTGTGCGTGCCCCTCATCGTCGACGGCCGGTGCCGTGCCGGAGGAGGATATGGTGGCATCGACCGATAGGAGGTGATCGGCGTGACGTCGGAAGAGCCCCTGCTTCTTGACGACCTGGCCACCACGTCCGACCTGAAGTCCAAGGTCGACCAGGCCTGGCGGGAGTTCGCCACGGCCCTGGCCGAGGTCATCAGCGGTCTGGAGCCGGGCGTTCACCTGGAGATCACTCTCGATCCAACCGCGTCCGGCACCGGAGCGGCGGTCTACGAAGTGAGCGTGCAGCGCCGTCCGGGCGGTGCGCTGGGCGCGCTCGCCGTCGGCAACGCCGGCCTTCCTGAGGGGCACCGGCTGGATCGAGCGGCGGTCGCGAGCATGGTGGTGCTCGGTTGGTCGCCGCCTGGTGTGATCGAGGGGTCCGGCCGGGACTTCGGCATGCTGGGCAGCATCTCTGACGCCGGCAAGTACGCGGTTATCGTCACCAAGACCCTCCGCGACATGTTCGGCGCTCCCCATCCGGCCTTCCTCACGTACATCGCGCACGGCGAGGACGACAAGGTGGTGGAGATCCCGGCGCTTGCCACCGCGCGCCACTCCGATGGGCGGGACGCGCGGCTTGAGGCGCTGAAGCTGGGCGAGGAGGGCTTCGCCATCCTCGAAGACCCGAACATGCCTCTGGACGAGCGGGTTCGCATCGTGGTCGCGGGCGTTCAGCGGGTCGATCCGGACACCCTCCAGGTCGACAGCGACGGCGACATCGGCATCCGGGCCGGTTCGGCGATGGTCTTCGTACGGGTCAAGGAAGTGCCGCCGCTGGTCGATGTCTTCTCGCCGATCCTGACCGACGTGAAGCCGACCGAGAAGCTTTACACCAAGCTGTCCGAACTGACTACGAAGATGCCGGTCGGCCGCCTCTATCACGCGAACGACACGGTGTGGGCCTCGGTGCCGGTGTTCGGTCGCGACTTCCAGCCCACCCATCTCATGCTCGCCCTGCAGGTGATGACCGGCCTGGCCGACGAGTTGGATGACCGGCTGCACGGCGAGTTCGGCGGGAAGCGGTTCTTCGCCGACGGCGATGCCGCGGGACCTTCCGAGAAGGCCGAGGAGACCGAGGTTCAGACCGGCATGTACCTATAGCCGACCCGGTTACCTACAAGTAACATCCGGCTCATGGTTGATACGTCAAGCCCGATCGATCAGGACTCGCTGGGCGCCGCGATGCTGGCCAGCGTCCCGTTCGCGGCGACCCTGGGAATTGAGTTCACCGGGCCGGGCAGCGCGTTGCTGCGCGATCGGATGGATCTTCACAACCACGTTGGCGGGCCACACGCGGGCGCGCTGTTCACGCTCGGCGAGACCGCGTCCGGCGCGGTCGTTCTAGGTACGTTCGCCGACCAGCTGAGCCGAGCCACGCCGTTGGCGGTGCGGGCTGATATCGAGTACGCGAAGCTGGCGCGCGGTGACGTCATCGCGACCGCGACGCTGGCGACCACCCGAGACGAGGTGATCGCCACCCTCGACGACGGCCGTAGGCCGGAGTTCGGGGTCACGGTCGAGATCGCGCGCTCGGACGGATCCATCTGCGCGCGTATGACCGTGACCTGGACGCTTCGGCCCAACTGACGCGGGCGTGGCGCCCGACGCGCCCGCGCACGTGCCCGGCACACGGCGCTCGGCCCGTTGATCAGCCCGTTGATCAGCCCGTTCGCCGGGGCCCAGCCGGGATCCCGGAGGCCGTGACCCCGGTCGCGGTGCCCGGCGAATCGACCAACCGGGACAGGACGATCATGCTGCGGGTCGAGGTGATGAACGGTTCGGCCCGGAGTCGTTCGAGGGCCTGTTCGAGGTGGGCGATATCGGCCGCACGCAGGTGGATCAGCGCGTCGGCCTCGCCGGAGACGGTGTAGGCGCCGACCACTTCCGGGTGGCGGCGGGTGGCGGCGGCGATCTGCGCCGGGGTGGTGCGGCCGGTGCAGAACAGTTCGATGAACGCCTCGGTCGTCCAACCCACCGCGGCCGGATCGATCACCGCGGTAAACCCCCTGATCACACCGGCTGCGCGCAGCCGATCGACGCGCCTCTTTACGGCGGGTGCAGACAGTGACACCGCCGAGCCGATCTCCGCGTACGAGGCGCGCGCGTCAGCGACCAGTGACGCAATGATTCGCTGGTCAACCTCGTCGATCTGCAACATTTCGCCTCTCTCGCGCAAGGAATCCGCCTGTTATCGTCCAGGCAGCGTACCTACTCTTAGTGATCGTGACAGCACCAGTTCGCGTGATGCGCCAGCGGACGTACCTTATGTGCCCGCCCAAGGAATTCGTGGTGGAGTACGCGATCAATCCGTGGATGGACACGGACCGGCCGGTCGACACCGATCTGGCCGTCAAGCAGTGGCAGCAGTTGCGCGACGCGGCCGTCGATCTTGGCCATACCGTCCATCTCCTGGCACCGTTGCCCGGCCTCCCGGACATGGTGTTCGCGGCCAACGGCGCGTTCTCCGTCGATGGCGTCGTCTACGGCGCCGAATTCAAGTTTCCTCAGCGCAAGGCCGAGGCGGCAGCGCACCGGTCGTTCTACGAATCGCAGCCGGACGGCTGGCGGTTCGTGGCGCCGACTCTCACCAATGAGGGCGAGGGTGACTTCGCCTACCTCCCGGGTGTGCATGGCGGGGTGATCCTCGCCGGGTATGGCTTCCGCACCGAGCCGGCCGCCCATGCCGAGGCACAGGAGGTGCTCGGCCGTCCGGTGATCTCGCTGCGGCTGGTCGATCCGCGCTTCTACCACCTGGACACGGCGCTGGCCGCAATCGACGACGAGAACATCATCTACTACCCGGCGGCCTTCTCGGAGTCCGCGCAGGCGGTGCTGCACCAGCTCTTCCCGGACGCCATCATCGCCACCGAGGCCGACGCGCTCGGATTCGGCCTGAACCTGGTCAGCGATGGTCGCAACGTGCTGCTCAACTCCGAGTGCACCGATCTCGCCCAGCGGCTGACAAAGCTGGGCTACCACCCGGTACTGATCGACCTGTCCGAGCTCAAGAAGGGCGGCGGCTCGGTCAGGTGCACCATGGCCGAGTTGCGCGCCTAGCTGTTCTGACGCGAACCCACCCGCCCTGGCGATCAGCCAACGGGCGGGTGGGAGCCAGCACGGGGGCTGGGCGCCGTTCGGAGCACCGCGTGGCCGGGCGCGCCGGAAGCCCCAGCCCAGCCACGCAGTCCCTTCTCAGCCGCCGGATCCAGCCTTGGACGCGTTCGGCACCACGATCAGCCTCGCCGTGTTGGTGTCACCGTCCTTGGTACCGGCCACCCCGATCACCTCGCCGGGCTGTAGATCGGTCGGCTGCACCGTGGTGCGGTGCTCGATCACATGGATCGGGTCGCCGAACGTCCACGTCATGCTGAAGCCGTCGGTGCACTTGACGGTCACCGTGGTGTCGGTGATGTCAGTGACCGTGCCGCGCTGCACCTCGATCACCTTTTCGCCGTTCTTGGTCGAGACGGTGATCTCGCCGTGCTGGACCCGTTTGGCCAGTCCGCTTCGAATCGCCAGGCGGCGCAGCAGCGGGTGGCGGCGGCCCTTACCAGCGCCCGCCTTGGGCGTGGCGGTCGAGTCCGGGGCACTGGTGGCATCGGTGCCGTCGGCGACAGTGGAGACGTCGGAGTTGCTGAACCCGAGCGCCGTGAGCGCGGTGGCCTCGGCGGACATGGACGTGCTCGCCGCCGGAGTCGAGCCGCAGGCGGCCAGCCCAAGGGCGCCGACCACGCCGATAGCGACCGTGGCGATACCGAGTCCGAGGCGGTTACGAACCTTCATTTCCAGGACCCCTTCTGCCGTCCGGCCCGTGCGGCCGGTGGCGTCGATCGTCAGCTTGCCGGGCCGATGCATGCAGACGGTCAGCGTCGTGTTCGGGGTATGTAAGTGCTTGTTCCTGAACTGCGTGGCTGGGCTTCGCCTCAGCCTCCGTCACCAGTTCAGGAATAGGGCACTGAGAGGCTGTCCCGCGGTTCTGGAGAACCAGCCTGCCGGCTCGGCCGAAGCCGAGGGGACGGCTCACCTGGGCCGCCGTGAGGCCAGGGTCGGCAGCAGCACCACGAAACGGGCGCCACCTTCCGGCGCGTGCGACGCCTCGATGCCGCCGCCGAGTCGCCGAACCAGCCCGGCTGCCAGCGCTAATCCGAGGCCCGAGCCGACCTTCCGGATTCCCCGGTACCGCTCGTAAAGCGCGCCGCGCTCGAAGACCACGGCCAGATCTTCGTCGGTGAACCCAGGTCCGCCGTCGCGAACCTCGATCGTCCCATGATTGGGCGTGGTCAGGCTCGGCCCGCGTACCGCGAGGACGATCGGTGCGCCGGCCGGAACGACGCGCAGGGCGTTTTCCAGCAAGCCGTCGACGACCTGGCGGATGCGCCCCGGATCGGTATAGACGATGACCGGAACCGTGGGTATCTCGGTGCGCAGTTCCAGTCCGGCCGAGGCGATCCGGGCTGACCACCCCTCGACGACAGCGGTTATCAGCTGGATCAACTCGACCGGCACCGATTCGACCGGGAAGTCAGCGGCCTCCAATCGGGCCAGTGCGAGCAGGTCATTCACCAGACGTTCCAGGTTGCTGGCCTCGGTCAGCATGGTTTGCCCGGCCTTGCGCGCGCCGTCCGGGCCGACCACGCCGTCAGACAGCGCCTCGGCGTAACCCTTGAGCGAGGTCAGCGGCGTACGCAACTCGTGCGAGATGGACAGCAGGAAGTCGCGCTGCCGGCCTTCGCTGACGGCAAGGGCCGTGGCGAGTGCGTTCAGGGCGTGGGCCAGGTCCTCCGACTCGCTGGGCGGTTCCGGGCGCACGCGTACCGACCGATCTCCGGCCGACAGCCGCATCGCGACGGCGGCGGCGTTGCGGATCGGCCGGGCCAGCCGGTTGGCCAGCAGGGCTCCGCCGATCAAGCCGGCGAGCAGGCCGGCCAGCAGCGAGAACAGGAGCCGGGCCGAGATGGCCAGCCGCGTCACGCCGGCGGTTCGCTCAACCAGCACGACCCCGGCGCCGTCGCCAACGGTGCGGCCCTCGACGATTACCGCATGGCCGCCGATGATGGCCGATCCGTTGTGCACGTCCCGCCCCGTCGCGACGTCGGTGATGAACCGCTGCGGTAGGCCGGGCCGGTCAGACCTGCCGTTGCGGATCAGGTACAGGTCGATGCCGGTATTGCGAAGCTGGTTGGCCAGGTTCCGCTCCCGGGCGGGTGTGGTGGCCCGAGTGGCGATGATCTCGCCGGCGAAGGTGGCCTTCTCGGAAAGCGCGTCCCGCGCCGCCTGGTTGGCCGCGTGCACCGCGAGCGGGAACGCGACCAGGGCGGTGACCAGCACGGAGACGAGAGCGGCGACGCAGGTGGCTAGAACCACCCGGGCGGTGAGTGTTCGCGTGAACGGCGACCGCCTAGGCGTCGGCTGCATAGCCGACCCCGCGAACGGTACGGATGATCACTCCGGCGTCGCCGAGTTTCGCCCGCACCTGGGCAACGTGGACGTCCACGGTACGGGTACCGGCATGGGCGGCGTACCCCCAAACCGAGGCCAGCAATTCCTCGCGGGTGAAGACCCGGCCCGGCCGGTGCATCAGATGTGCCAGCAACTCGAACTCGGTCGGCGTGAGAGAGACCGGAGCGCCGTCGCTGCGCACCAACCGGCGACTCGGGTCGATGCTCACACCGCCGATCTGCCGGACCCGGCCGGCCTCCGGCACGCCGTCAGCGCGGCGCAGCACCGCCTTGACCCGGGCCACCAACTCACGTGGGCTGAACGGTTTGGTGAGGTAGTCATCGGCACCCAGTTCGAGTCCGATGATCCGGTCGACTTCGTCATCGCGGGCGGTCAGGAACACGACCGGGGTCCAGTCGGCGTCCTCGCGCATGCGGCGGCACACCTGGAGGCCGTCCATGCCGGGCAGCCCGATGTCCAGGACGCACGCGACCGGGCGCAGACGCCGGATCGCGGATAGTCCGGACTGCCCGTCGGATTCCAGGTGCACGCCGAAGTTGTCTCTGGTCAGGTACATCTTGACGAGATCGGCAATCGGGCGCTCGTCTTCCACGACCAGCACCAGGCCCTTGCTCGGCTGTTCCGGCATGCGCCCATGATGGCCGACGGCGGCTTCCGGCCGTAGTGCGGCGTACCGGGTCTTACATTTCCCTGACAATCGCGGCTTCCCGGCCCGGCTGTACCCTGCCCCGGTGACCGACCGCCAGCTGAAGGCCGACACGGAACTCTCGTGCTCGGATGTGGTGGCCAACAACGCCATGAACCGGGTGCGCGGTCTGACCGGCGTGAACAGCTACGAGCGCTGCCTCGGCTTCAACCCGGTGACCATCCTCGGCGCGGCCCCGGCCCCGGCCCCGGCCCCGGCCCCGGCCCCGGCCCCGGGTGCAGGCGCAGGCGCTGCCTGGCTGGATTTGTGCTGCGGTGCCGGCCGGGCGCTGATCGAGGCGGCGGCCGCTACGCCGTCGTCGGTGACGCTGACGGGCGTAGATCTTGTCGACTACTTCGAGCCGGTGACCGGTCCACGTCCCCGGTTCGAGGTGGCGCTGTTGCCGTCGTGGCAGGCGGACCGGCGCTACGACCTGATCACTTGCGTGCACGGCCTGCACTACGTGGGGGACAAGCTTGGGCTGCTGGCCGAGATCGCCGGCTGGTTGACCGATGACGGCCTTCTCGTGGCGGACTTCGATGTGGCAAGCGTGCGGGTCGATGTCGGTTCCCTCGCCACTGTGCTGCGGCGGGCCGGGTTCCAGTACGACCCGAGGCGCAAGCAGATCAAACGCCGGGGAGCCGACGTGTTCAGCTTCCCGTACCGTTATCTCGGCGCCGATGACCGCGACGGCCCGAATTACACCGGGCAGCCGGCGGTCGCGTCGTATTACCAGCTTGTTGCGCCCCACGTGGTGACCGGCTAACCGGACCGGCCGATCGGTCATAGGGTGCTGATATGACCGACAGCGTTCAGATATGACAGACGGGGAAACAGCTGGCAAGATCGCGTCGTTCTACCGCAGATTCGCGGCGATGGAGGCGCGCGGTTCATCCGCGCTGTATGAGGAGCTGGCGTGCGGCGTGGCCGGCGACGCCGAGATTCTTGACCTCCTTAGTGGACTGCCAGCATCGAAGGTGCAGCCGAACCTGCTGTTCGCCGCGACCCGCTTCGTCGCCGGTACGCCGGTCGGGTTCGATGAGTTCCGCGAACAGGTGCGGTCTAATCGCGCCGCTGTCGTGGAGACCATGATGGCCAGGTACACGCAGACGAACGAGGTGGCGCGTACCGCCCATGTGGTTCCGATCCTGTCCTCGCTCCCGCAGCCGCTGGCATTGATCGAGGTTGGCGCGTCGGCGGGTTTGAATCTGCTTTGCGACCGTTACCGATACGACTACGGCTACGCCACCACTGGCGATCCGGACAGCGCGCTCACGATCGAGTGCGAAGTGGACGGTCCTATTCGTCCGGCGCTCGGCCAAGTCGAGATCGCGTGGCGCGCCGGCCTCGATCGGAATCCGCTCGACGTCACCAGCGAGGCCGACATGCAGTGGCTGGAAACGCTGGTATGGCCCGAGCACCAGGCACGCCTGGACCGGCTGCGCGCCGCGGTACGGATCGGGCGGACGGATCCGCCGAGAATCGTATCCGGCGACCTGCTGGACGATATCGACGCGCTGATCGCCGAAGCGCCGAGAGACGCCACCCTGGCGGTCATGCACTCGTCAACACTGGTGTACGTCCCGCGACCGGTGCGTTCAGCGTTCGCCACGAAGATGCTCGCAATGGACGGCCATTGGATTTCGCAGGAGGGGCTCGGCGTCGCGCCGGGCCTCGGAGATGCCGCCGAAGCCCCGGTCAATATCCAGCCACCGCACAGTAGGGCCACGCTGACGGTATCCGTTAACGGTTCACCGAAGGCGCTGGCCGCGCCACACGGCGGCTGGATTCACTGGCTCACCACTTGACTGTTTGGGGCAGCGGGTCAGAGCAGTTCCAGGATGGTCGCGTTGGCCATGCCGCCGCCCTCGCACATGGTCTGCAGCCCGAACCGTGAACCGCTGTCGCGCATGCGAGCGAGGAGCGTCGTCATGATGCGAGCGCCGGACCCGCCGAGCGGGTGGCCGAGCGCGATCGCTCCACCGCGGCCGTTCATCCGATCCGCCTTGGCGCCGGTCTCCACCAGCCACGCCAGCGGTACCGGTGCGAACGCCTCGTTTACCTCGTAGACCCCGATTTCGTCGAGGGACATCCCACTTCGGCGCAGAGCCAGTTCGGTGGCGGGTATCGGAGCCGTCAGCATGATGACCGGATCGTCGGCCGTGACCACCGCGGTGTGAATGCGTGCCAGTGGCCGGAGACCGTGCGCCGCGGCCCAGTCCGACGTGGTGATCGCCAGAGCCGCCGCACCGTCCGAGATCTGCGAGGACGACCCAGCCGTAACCACACCGTCCTCTTTGAACGGAGTCTTGAGCCCGGCCAACTTTTCCAATGTGGTGTCGCGCCGGATGCCTTCGTCGGCCTTGACGTCGCCGATCGCGATGATCTCCGACTCGAACTCGCCCGCATCCGTTGCCGCCGCTGCCTTCTGGTGGCTGGCCAGTGCGAACTCGTCGAGCTGTGACCGCGAGAAGCCCCACCGTACGGCCATCATCTCGGCGCCGACACCCTGGCTGAACGGAACCAGGTCGTCCGCGGCAAAACCCTCGGCGCCGCGGTATCGCTCCCGTACCGCGTCGCCATACGGGCGCCCGGAAACGGTTGCGCTGGCGCCCATGGCCACGCGCGACATCGACTCGACCCCGCCGGCGATGACGAAATCACTCTGTCCGGCGATGACCGCGGCGGCGGCGAAGTGAACCGCCTGCTGGCTGGACCCGCACTGGCGATCCAACGTGGTACCCGGTATTGACTCCGGCCAGCCGGCCCCCAGCACCGCGTTGCGGCCGACGTTCCACGCCTGCTCACCGACCTGCGAAACGCAACCCCACACCACGTCGTCGACCCACGTCGGCTCGATGGCTGATCGGTCGGCGAACTCGGCGAGCAGGTGCGCTGCGAGGTCTACCGGGTGAATGCCGGACAACCCGCCGCCGCGTCGGCCGATGGGGGTACGGGCAGCAGCGACGATGACCGCGTCTCGCATGGTTACTCCTCGGTAGCAGCGCTCAGTCGAATGCTACCTCGCATCCGGCTGTCGAGAAGATGTGCGCCCACCGTACATTCATGAAGGTGACCAGCCCTTCAAATGAGCCCACCACGCCAAACCCCGCGGGCGAGCCTGGTGCGGTGCCGCCGACCGTTCCCCTGCCCGGCGGTTATCCGCCACCGGGGGGCTATCCGCCACCCCCGCCCGGCACGGTGCCCCCGCCGGGTTACGCACCCCCGCCCGGCTACGCCGCTCCGGTCACACCTGGTACGGCGTACGCCGGGTATCCGGCTCTTGACCCCTACGGACGCCCGCTGTCGGACAAGAGCAAGATCGTGGCCGGGATCCTCCAGTTGTTGCTGCCGTTCGGCATCGGGCGGTTCTATATCGGTGACAACAGGACTGCCGTCTGGCAACTCCTCGTCACCCTGTTCACATGCGGCATCGGCCACATCTGGTCGATAATCGACGGGATCCTGATCCTGATCAACGGTGGTACCGACGCCCAAGGCCGCATCCTGCGGGACTGAGCGCCCGCCAGGATCGATCAGCCTGCGAGACTATGCACGTGCAGACATCGGTCGAGTGGCGCGCCGAGTGGCGCGTCACTGTCGTCAAATTCGCCGCGGCAGCCGGATTCCTGGTGCTGCCACTGACCGTGACCGGTCACAAACTGGCGTGGGCGCTGGGCGTCGCGGCGGCCGTCGGCCTGTTCGCGTTCGGGCTCCGTGACCTGATCGCGCCGGTCCGGCTCGCGGCCGATTCCGGTGGCCTGACCGTCGCGACCGGGTACGCCGGTCGCCGTCGGCTGTCCTGGCCAGATCTTGAGCGAGTACGCGTCGACAGCCGCACCAGGTTCGGAGCGCGCTCGGCGTTCCTGGAAGTGGACGCCGGTGAGTCGCTGTACTTCTTCAGCCGCTACGACCTTGGCGCTGATCCCGATGACGTACTCAAGGTCATCGAGGAGATCCGGCCCGACGTCAACCGTTGAGCCGTGCGGTCTGGGCGACCGTGGCGAGACCGATCAGGACGAACGCCGCAAGGATCACCGCCGTCTGCACCTGTGACCGGCGGGCTTTGGGGGCGTACGCCATTCCGGCGCCGACGACCGCACCGGTGATCAGTCCGCCGAGGTGACCGGATATCGAGATCCCGGGTACCCCGAACGTGATGACCAGGTTGATAACCAGGATCGGGATCAGCGGCGCCACGCTTCGTTCGAGTTTGCGTAACACGAAGAAGAACACGCCGAACAGGCCGAAGATGGCCGTGGACGCGCCGGCGCTGTGCACCGCGGGGGCGAAGATGTAGGACGCGACGCTGCCGCCAAGGCCGCAGACAAGGTAGACGGCCAGGAACCGGACCGGGCCGAACAGCGCCTCCAGCGGCCGGCCAAGCACCCATAGGGCCCACATGTTCACGCCCAAGTGGAGCAGCCCGAAGTGCATGAACATCGCGGTCAGGAGCCGGTAGTACTCGCCGTTGGAGATGCCGGCGGCCACTCCGAATACCTGTCCGGTCTGCTGATTCTGGTACAGGTCCTGGCCGTACACGCTGAGCCTTTCCATCAGCGGTGTATCGCCACCCAGGATCCCGCCGAGACCGCCGCCGCCCAGGGCATGCCCGAGGGACGAGGCGGAAAGCATCGACACCAGCAACATCGCGGTGTTGATGGCGATGAGGCTGATCGTCACATACCCGTGGGCGCCGAGGGTGCTGCCGCCGAACGCGGTGCGGACCGGCCGCTGTGTCTTGCGTCCTTCCGCGACGCACTCGGGGCACTGGTGACCGACCGCTGCCGCGTTCATGCAGCTCGGGCAGATCGGCCGGTCACACCGCGTGCACCTAACGTAGGTTTCGCGCGTCGGATGCCGGTAGCAAACCGGTGCACTAACCGGCGGCGGCGGAACCTGAGTCATGGAGCAAAGGCTAGCTCGAAACGGTCAACTCGCTTAACCGGCGATCCGCTCGATTTCCACCCTCTCGATCACGACGTCGTTGACCGGACGGTCACCGGCACCGGTCCGGGTGCCAGCGATGGCATCGACAACCTTGCGCGATTCGTCGCCCGAGACCTCGCCGAAGATGGTGTGCCGCATGTTCAGGTGTGGCGTCGGTCCTACCGTGATGAAGAACTGTGATCCGTTGGTCTTCGGCCCGGCGTTGGCCATCGCCAGCAGGTACGGGCGGTCGAACTGCAGCTCCGGGTGGAACTCGTCGTCGAACTTGTAGCCGGGGCCGCCCCGTCCGGTACCGGTCGGGTCGCCGCCCTGGATCATGAATCCGCTGATCACCCGGTGGAAGATGGTGCCGTCGTAGTACGGGCCGGACCCGGCGGATCCGGTTCGCGGGTCGGTGTACGGTCGCGACCCTTCTGCGAGTTCTACGAAGTTGCGTACCGTCTTCGGCGCATGGTTGCTGAACAACTCGAGCCGGATGGGGCCCGCGTTGGTGATCAGCGTTGCGTATGTCTTCTCGGCCACGGTGGCTCCTTGTCTGTCGCAGCCTGACGTGCGATGTTCCGGGGCTCCGGCATGATGTACGGCCGGTCGCCGCCAACCCGCACCGGTCGCCCCTTTGGGCGGTCCGGCCCGGGACGGCCGGCGCCGTCCGAGCATCGCCACGTTCTTTTCTGTAGGCAATCTTGCCATCTGTCCGTTCTTGCCCTACGAGCCGGTCTTTAGGGGCAGGATGTGTGGGGAGCACCACCCGCCGCCTGCGAATACGTGGGGCAGTACGGGCTGCCATGCCGACTCGTCATCGACTGCGGTGGGATCTATGGGAGGTGGGGGCAACGTGTTTGGACGGCGTCACGCAAAGACTCGCCGGGAGCTGGTGCGGTCCGAATTCGGCGAGAGCATGGATCACGCCCGGCAGGCTGCGATGCACGCGGCCGAAGGGCTAGGAGCCACCGTGGGGCCCAATTACGGCAAGGCGAAGGACCGGATGGTGGTGGCCCGTGACTGGATGTCGCCGAAGTCCGGCAAGGTAACCAACGCGGCTTCCACGAGCTGGGACGCCACGGCGGCGGCGTTCGCACCGCTGATGCAGGCCGCCCGGGTCGGCGCGCTACGGGCCGGCAGGCTCGAAGCCAGGAGCAGCGGGTTCAGTGGGAACGGGATGACCGGCAACGGGACGAAGAGGGTACGCAAGGTGGTCGAGAAGACGAGCCCAGAAAGGCATGTCTCCGGGACGGTCGTCGCGCTCGTCGCGACAGGTGCCGCGGTCGGCGCCGCCGGAGCGCTCGCGGCCCGGCGGCGTAACCGGGTCAAGTGGTCCGAGTACGAGCCATCGCAGCTTCACTCGGACGCCAAGGACCTGCTCGACTCGTCGTCGACGGCGACCACCTCACTGTCGTCATCGGCGCGCGAGATGGGTGAGTCGGGAACGATCAAGAAGGCCGCCGGCTGGACCAAGGGTCAGGCCCAGAAGTCCTACGATTCGGTACGCCACAAGATCCACAAGGCCACCGAGGATCATCCTGTCGGCGACCTGGCTGAATCGGCCAAGCAGTCGGCCGGCGGCATGGCCGAAGAGGCGCGCGGCAGCGCCCGCAAGGGCGGTGAGCACCTCAACGAGGGCGCGAACCACTTCGGCGACAAAGCCAAGGACAAGATGAACGAGGCGGCATCGAGGAGTGCCGACTCGGTCGGCCGGGGCGGCAAATAGCCGTTGGTGTCAACGCGAGGAGCCGGGCGGATGGCGCCCGGCTCCTCGTTGTGCGACCGCCCGCCGCCGTTCCCATGATCAAGTGCACGATCTTGAGCGTTGGGCGCGCTATGGCGACGTCAGCTGCACGAGATCTTGCACGAGATCACGCACTTGATGGAGCAACACGTTCGGCGTCGGGTTCACGGCAACCATTGCCGGCCGGGCGAGCGTCCATAAGGTCATGACTCGTAAAGTGCAATGCTGCCTGGCCGCCGCCGTGATCGGTGCCGGCCTGGCCGGATGTGCCGGTCCGGCATCGAGTTCCGGCGCCGCATCCCCGTCATCCGCCGCGGCGATCGGCGCCGGCCGTCAGCTGTCTGCCTCACCCTCGGATTCGCCGCAGAGTTCGGTCGTCCGGTGCACCGCTGCCGATCTCGCCGCTCGCGGCACTATTGTCTCGACGCAGTTGGGCATGAGCCAGCGAGACGCGGCGCTGATCTCGGTACGCAATATCGGCCATCGGACGTGCGAGCTTGCGGGTAGCCCAGCTATCCGGACCGGCTCGGCCATGGCTCCGACCACTCCGGATGGAGGCCCATCCGGCACTTCGCCGGCAATAATCCGTCCCGGCCAGGCGGCCGACGTCCGGGTCGGGCTCGGGATGGCGTGCAACGGCGGCGTCGGCGCGCGTACCCTCACCGACTTCGTGCTGGTTGGAGCGGGATACACGGTTGCCGTGCCGGGTCTGCGCCTGTCCGGCACCTGCTCCGACATTTATGTCTCGAACTGGTTCACCAAGTGACTGGTTTACCAAGTGACTGGTTCATCAAGGAGGTAGCGCTCCGCTGCCGGGCCTGCACTGAGGCCGGCGGAAGAGCGCTAATCAGAGCCAGCCGGACTTCCGGAACGAGCGGTACAGCACGACTGAGCTGATCAGGCAGAGCAACATCACGCCCGGGTATCCGTACCGCCAACGCAGTTCGGGCATGAAGTCGAAGTTCATGCCGTAGATGCCGGCGGCCGCGGTCCAGATTGCCGCGATACCGGCCCACGCCGCGATCTTTCGCATGTCGTCGTTCTGGTCCACGGAGACCTGCGCCAGCCGGGCCTGGAGAATCGAGTTGAGCAGATCGTCGAAGGAGACGATCTGCTCAACGGTCCGGCTGAGATGATCGTTGACGTCACGGAAGTAGCGCCGCAACTCCGCCGGTACGTCGGGCAGGGCGCCGCTGGACAGCTCGTGCAGCGGGCGCTGCAGCGGCAGCACCGCCCGCTTGAATTCGACCAGTTCCCGCTTGAGCTGGTAGATCCGCTGGACCCGGTGAGTGCCCTTGCTCTCCCGGGAGAACACCATGTCTTCGAGCTGGTCGATGTCGAACTCGACCTGCTCGGCGGTGTCCAGGTAGGTGTCCACCACTCGGTCGTAGATGGCGTGCGCGACCGCCCAGGGGCCCTCGGACAGCATCTCCGGCCGGCCTTCCAGGTTATGCCGTACCGGTGACAGGTCGGTCGGCTGCCCCTTCCGTACCGTGACGACGAAGTCGCGCCCGACGAACAGCATGACGTGCCCGGTCTCGACGATCTCCGAATCCTCGGTCAGCTCCGAGTGCTCGACGTACCGGACCGTACGAAGGGCCGCGAACGTCATTGCCCCGTACCGCTCGATCTTGGGTCGCTGGTACCCCTTGATGGCGTCTTCCAGTGGCAGCTCGTGCAGGTCGAACACCTCGCCTACGTGCGCCATCTCGGCTTCGTCGGGCTCGTGCAGACCCAGCCAGACAAACCCTCGGTCGCGGCGGGCAAGCGCCAGTGTCTCGGCCAGATCGGCCGCCGGTTCGACCCGACTGCCGTCGACGTAGACGGCGCAGTCGACGATCGCGCGCCGCCCGCCTGGCTGACGCAAGCTAGGTGGCTGGGCGCCGTTGCCACGGATGCGGGAGACCCGCAGCAGGGCTCGGGCCCGGGCGATCCTCCGCTGATCACGCTGCTCCGTCACCACACCACCCCCAGCAGACTTCGGCAACCGGTGGAAGTGTACGTATCCGACGAGCCACGACCGCACGGCTAGAAGATCGGGCTTGAACGCATGCGCGGATCCCGACTGCCCGGTCCGCTCAGCGTCCGGGCGCGGCCGCGAAACTTCCGGGCGGCGCCGCGAGACCTCCGGGCGCGGCCGCGAAAACAGAACCCGGGCGGGCCGGTTGGGGGTGGGGGATTCCGGTCCGCCCGGGCCCTATATGGGGCGGGAGGTTAGGTCTGGTCGAAATTTTCGGCCATCGTGACCGGTGTCGGAACCGGGATCAGATCACGTTTTGGTTACACGAAAGCGGGTGGATCACGCTCAATTGGGTAATCCACCCGCTCAATTTCGTTGAGCGACTGCTCAACGAGTCGCGGTGATCGCATCCGCCAAACGGCGGACACCTTCATCTATCTGGTCAATCGTGACCGCCGAGAAGGCTAGGCGCAGTGCGTGCCCGCCACCTTCGAGTAGGAAGTCGCTGCCCTTGACCACCGCTACGCCACGCTCGACCGCGGCCGGAACAACCTTGTCGACCTCAACGTCATCAGGCAGTTCCACCCAAAGGAAGTACCCCCCGTCGGGTTCGGTGAACCGGGCACCGGGGATGTGCTCGCGGAGCGAGGCGGCCAGGCGGGCGGCCCGCTCACCGAGGGCGGCGCTGACCGTCGCGATCGAAGTATCGATATCGCCGGAGACACAGAACTGGTAAACGATCGCTTCGGACACCATGCCGGGCGAGATGTAGAGGTTGGTGGCGCGCTTGGCGATGTCGGCGATGATCTGCTTCGGTCCCACCAGATAACCGACGCGGACACCGGGGCACACGGTCTTCGTGAACGAGCTGGCGTGCACCACGACGTCATCGGTGTCTTGGGACAGCATGCTCGGCAGCCGGTCACCACGAAAGCGGATATCGGCGTACGGGTCGTCCTCGAAGATGGTGAAGCCGTACTCCTTGGCCAGGCCAAGCAGCTCGCGACGCCGGCCGGCGCTGAGCGTCACCCCGGCCGGGTTCTGGAAGTTCGGGATGATGTGCGCGAGTTTCGGCCGGACCCCGGACTCGAGCAGCTTGCGAAGCTCGTCCACGTCGATGCCCTCGCTGTCCAACGTCACCTGGTGCACCTCGGCGCCCAGGGTCTTGAGGTTGAGCAGGGTGCGGTCGTACGTCGGCTTCTCCACCACGACGGCGTCGCCGGGCTTGATCAGGTAGTCGAACAAGAAGGCATCGGCCTGCAGCGACCCGTTGGTCACCAGGACCTGTTGGGCATCGACGCCGTGCTTGTCTGCGATCCACTTGCGCAGAGGGACGTAGCCGATCGACGTCCCGTACGCGGTCGCGCCAACCGGATCGGCTTCGAAGGCACGGATCGCGGCGGCCTTGAGGCCGTCAACGTCGACGATGTCGATGGAGGGGGCACCACGGGCGAACGAGATCAGCTGCTCGGCAGTCATGGCGAACAGCGTACGGATCGGGCCGTGACACGCCGCGACAGGCGCGCCTTACGTCCACCATTCGGGCGTCGAACCGCAGCTCAGCCCGGATCAGCTAACGAGCCCTCACGCCGGGGAGGCAGCCATCCGCCGCTGTTCGGTCCAGACCCGGATGATGTCGCGGACCGAAATGACTCCCTGGACCTCGTCATGATCCATGACAACCAGGTGCCGGAAGCCGCCGCGGATCATCGCCGACGCCGCTTCTTCCAGCGTCCACTCCGGCCCGGCGTACACGACTTCCCAGGTCAGGTGGTTGGTCGCCCGCTCAACGTCGGGGTCGAGGTTGCGGCCGATGGCGTACAGCACGTCGCGCTCGGTCATTATCCCTACGCCGGACATCTCCGGGTCCACAACGACCGCCGAGCCGACGCGGCGGTTGGTCATCAACTGAGCGACCTGACGGATGGTGTGCTCTGGGCCCACGATCAGCACGGCCTTCGTCATTGCGTCGCGTACCTGCATCTGCGCATCACCCCTTGGACGTGCGCCCCGGCTGCGGGACCATCTCGGAACCGCGCGGGACGGTCAGATCGCGAAACCCCTCGATCACGGACGGTACGGATATGGTGGCCCCGTTTAGGCGAAGTCTCAAGACCTGACTTCGACGATTTGTCCTGAATGCCACATTTCAGGCGAGCTTTCCGCTCTATCTGGCCCATCTGAGTCCGGTGCTGGTCACACGGTCCCGGGAACACAGCATTCGCACAGACCCGGTGGCGGCGCCGTATCATGCGGGAATCCGCGCCCGGCGCACCGCCCGCGCGAGCAGCAGACCACCGGAGGTCAACAGCGTGAGCGTGGCACCGACCGCGGCCCGGCCGCGCCCCACCGCCGCCGACTTTCTGGCCACCAATCGCGGCGGTGGCCTGCTGTCGGAGGCGATCGACCAGCCGATCGGGGCCCGGATCGCCCTCGCCGGATACCGGCTGGGCCTGGCCCCGACCGTGCTGACCGTGGTCAACTTCTGCCTCGGCGTAGGCATGTCGATTGCCGTCGTCGCGCTGTCTGGACCGATGCATTCCGGTCACTTACCGGCGCTCGTGGTTGGCCTGGTGGCCCTCGTGATCTGGCACGTCGCGTACCAGTTCGACTGCGCCGACGGGCAGTTGGCGCGGGTGGCCAGGCGGGGCACCGCGCTCGGCGCCCGGCTGGACATTCTGGTTGATGTGGCGGTGCAGATCTCGCTGGTCAGTGCCGTGAGCGCGGTCGCGGTGCGGTACCGGCCGGGCATCCCTGCCTGGTTCGTGGCGATGTTCGCCGGATGCTGGATGATCAACTTGGTTACGTCGGTGCTGGCGAAGGGCGATGACGCCGTCAGCCTCGTGCCATCCACGTCGTGGCCGGTACGGGTGATCAAGCTGTCACGTGACTACGCGGTAATGATCACTTTGCTCGCTCTCGCGATCGCCCTGGTGCCCGGCTATCTGATCTGGGTCATGGTTGCGTTCACCGTGGTCAACGCTTCGTTCCTGGCCGCCAGCATCGCGAGCGCGACGGTGAAGACGATTCGCTAGTCGCGGACACCACCTCCACCCGCCGTTCCGAACGCGGCATGCCGGGTGATGGTCAACCGGTACGCCTCGATGAGCTCGTCGAGCACCACATCCGGCACGAACTTGGCCAAATACCGCAGCCGGGCGGCGAGTCCGACCGGGTCGGATTGCGCGAGCACATCCGGCAGCGCCTCCGCCAGCGCGTCGACCGTTGGCTCGACCACCCAACCGCCGGGCGCCGGTTCGCCCACGCCGATGACATACGGGATTCCGCCCCGACTAGTGCCGAGCACCGGCCGGCCGTTGGCCATGGCCTCGATGATCACGGTGGGCAGCACGTCGTTCCACAGCGACGGCACCACCACCACGGCGGCCGCACGCATCAGCGCCTGCACCCGGTCGTGTGGAACCAGGCCAAGGAATTCGACGTCTCCGCGCTGCCCCGCGACCGATTCAACCTCGGCTCGCATCGGGCCGTCACCGATCACGCGCAGCGTGCCGAGCTTCCCATCGGGGTGCCGCTGCCAGGCTTCCAGCAGCAGGCCGATGCCCTTCTCCGGAGTCAGCCGGCCGACACAGACGAAGCCTTCGCCCGGGGTGGCCGGTGCCCGCCCGGGATCCGGCACGGCGTTCGGCTTGACGGTTATCCGGTCCTCGGCGATGCCGTATTCCTTGAGGTAGGCCGCGATGCCATCGGTCAAGGCGATGAACCGATCGACCGAATGCCAGGTCCCCCGATGGATGGTCAGGGTGGTCGCCATGATCGCACTCTGTGCCTTCGACCCGCGGTAGCAGTTGTGCTTGATCGCGGGCGTCGGAAAGGCCTTCCCGACGCAGTCGCGGCAATCGCGGCCGTCCCGTACGAACGTGGCCGCGGCGCACACGTGCCGGAAGTTGTGGATCGTCTGGACCACCGGTACGTCGAGCTTGTGCGCGGTGCGGACGACCCACGGCGACAGCAATGGGTACGGGTTATGCAGATGCATGAGTGACGGCTGATGGCGCTGGATCAGGTCGGCGAGTTCCCGCGTGGCCGAGCGGGAGTAGATCGGCGATAGCGGCAGGGCCGCCTTGCGGGACAGCGGCAGCCCGGCGATGTCGTCCGAGGACCGCAGGAACGGGATGACCTCGATTCCGGCCTCGGTCAACTGCGCAATTTCATTGTCGACCATCGTGTTCTCGCCCGACGGCTGAGCCGACGAATAGCGGTTGTGGGCGATCAGAACCTTCATTCGGCACCCACCCTCCGGACCGGACCGCTCACACTTCGCAGTCGGCGCCAACCTTACGGCAGACTGGGAGCATGCCTGAACTGCCAGAGGTCGAAGCTCTTGCGGTGTACCTCACCGAACGAGCGGCCGGCCACCGCATCGAGCGGGTCGACGTGGCCGCGATCAGCGCGCTGAAGACGTTTGATCCGCCGATTCAAGCCGCGCACGGTGCGTTGATCACCGGTGCCTCCCGGCACGGAAAGTTCCTCGACATTCACCTTGAGGGTGACCTTCATCTGGTGATTCACCTGGCCCGAGCCGGCTGGCTGCACTACCGGGACGCGATCACGCCGGCACCACCGCGGCCAGGTAAGGGACCGATCGCGCTCCGGATCCGGCTCGACGACGGCTCGGGCTTCGACCTGACCGAGGCCGGTACCCAGAAGAAGCTGGCCGCGTATCTGGTCCGGGACGCCAACGACGTGCCGGGTGTGTCGCGCCTCGGTCCGGACGCGCTGGCGGTCAGCCGAGACGAGTTCGCCCGTGCCCTGCGTGGCCGGCGCGGACAGCTCAAGGGCGTCATCAAGGAGCAGGAGGTGATCGCAGGCGTCGGCAACGCCTACTCCGACGAGATCCTGCACGCGGCCAAGGCGTCCCCGTTCGCCATCACCAACCGGCTAAGCGACGAGCAGATCGATCGGTTGTACGAGGCGATGCGCGCGGTGCTGACCGGTGCGGTCGATCGCTCGGTGGGTCAGAAGGCCGCTGAACTCAAGGGGGAAAAGCGGTCCGGGTTGCAGGTCCATGCCCGAACCGGCCTGCCGTGCCCGGTGTGCGGTGACACCATTCGTGAGGTCTCGTTCGCCGACTCCAGCTTCCAGTACTGCCCTACGTGCCAGACCGGTGGCAAACCGTTGGCGGATCGGCGACTGTCGAGACTCGTCCGGTGACTCACAGTGAATGTACAGCCTGGCTCACCTTTGCATATCGACACGCCGCGTAATGCGCACTAGTGTCGGGCGGTCGACATCGAACGATCGCGACGACATGGCACACTAAGGGGCACCGTGAACGATTCGGCGCCCGGCGCGGGCCGGTCTTCGCACCCCGATGTCGGTGTGCACGGACCAGCATTCGAAGGATCGACCGGCGGCTCCACCGCCGGTCAGGCGGGCCTCGCCCCTCCCGTACACGGCGCAACCGGTCGAGCCGGTGGTGGTTTCGTCCGTTCGGGACCGGCGAAGCCGGTCAGCAGGGCGCGGGAGGACCCACTCATGGTGACAACAAGTCTCCGGCCGCCCACGACCGACACCAAGCCCGCATGGAGGTCGATCAACGGTGTGCGCGATGAGCGCCCCATGACGTCGACAAACGGGGTGCCCCGTAGCGAGATCTGGGCCCGGCACCGCCGGATCGCGACCTGGCACCGGCCGTACGCCGGCTTTCTGATCTTGACTGACCTGATCGCGGTTCTTCTGGCCAGCTATACCGCCCTGAACGTGGTGCCCCAGGCGCAGGCGAAGTTCACCAACGCACTTGGTCTGCTGCATTTCCTGGCATACGCCTTGCTCCCGGTCTTCTGGCTGATCGTGCTCTGGGGCCACGGCGGCTATGACCGCCGCTACCTCGGCATGGGCACCGACGAGTTCAAACGTGTGGTGCGGGCGTCGATCACCATGATGGCGATCGTGTCGTTCCTGGCGTTCACCTTCAAGAAGGGCCAGGACCTCTCGCGTGTCTCCGTGGCCGTCGCCTTGGGCGCCGGCCTCCTTTATGTCCTCGTCCTCCGGGCAGCGGCACGGCGGTTCCTGCATATGGTTCGCGGCCGTGGCGGCGCGAGTCACCGGGTCCTGCTCATCGGCACGCTGTCCGAGGCGCTTGAGGTTTACACGGCGATTACCCGGACCAAGTTCTCCGGCATGGTGCCGATCGGTGTCCACTTGACCGAGCGCCCCGGTACCAACGCCCGGCGCAAGTCGCCGATTGAGGTGTACTCCGGCCGTGACGTGATGGACCTGGTGCGCGAGATCGGCGCGGACACCGTCGCGGTGTGCGGTTCGGCCAGCGCCGATCGCGCCGACCTGAGACGGCTGGCCTGGCAACTGGAGGGCACCGGCGTCGACCTGGTGGTCGCGCCCCAGCTCACCGACATCGCCGGCCCGCGCGTGCACGTTCGTCCGGTCGAGGGCCTGCCGCTGCTCTACGTCGAGGAGCCCAAGCTCGCCGGGATTTCCTGGCTGGTCAAGAACGTCCTGGACCGCGCCATCGCCGCTATCGGCCTGCTGCTAGCCGCACCGCTGTTCGTGCTGGTCGCCGTGGCCATCGCCATCTCCGATCGGGGACCGATCTTCTTCCGGCAGCGCCGCACCGGACGCGAGGGAAAGGTCTTCTCGGTCTGGAAGTTCCGGACCATGTACGTCGACGCCGAGGAGCGCAAGGCCACGCTCGTCCAGGAGAACGAGGGCGACGGCATGCTGTTCAAGATCCGCAAGGATCCGCGCGTCTTCGGTGTCGGGCGCTGGTTGCGCGCCAGCTCGCTCGACGAGTTGCCACAGCTCATCAACGTGCTGCTCGGCGACATGTCGCTGGTCGGGCCGCGGCCGCTGCCAGCCGAGGATGGCGACTTCCTTGGCGACGTCCGGCGCCGGCTGCTTGTCCGGCCGGGCATGACCGGCCTCTGGCAGGTGTCCGGCCGGTCGGACCTGTCATGGGATGACGCGGTCCGTCTCGACCTGTATTACGTGGACAACTGGTCGCTCGCGTTCGACCTGACCATCCTGTGGCGCACGGTCGGCGTGGTGCTGCGCAGCCACGGTGCGTATTAGCGTGGCGCTGCGCAGCCACGGTGCGCACTAGTCAGTCTCGCGCAGACCTTCACAACTCCTGCACATCGCTCACGCGGGACCCGAACGTCGTGCCGATAGCGTCTCCGGCATGGAGGCCGCTGTGACACCACGACCGGATAGGCTCCCCCGCACGTATCAAAGCGTGCCGGACCGCCGGCGCCAGGTCCTTGTGATCGAGGACGAGCGCACCATCGCCGATGCGGTGTCGGCACGGCTGCGCGCGGAGGGTTTCGAGGTGGCGACCGCCGTGGACGGACCGAGCGGGGTTGCGGCCGCCGCGCGGTTCCGCCCAGACCTGGTGGTGCTCGACATTATGCTGCCCGGCTTCGATGGGCTTGAGGTGTGCCGACGCATCCAGGCTGACCGGCCGCTACCGATCATCATGCTGACCGCGCGTGACGATGAAACCGATCTGCTGGTCGGCCTCGCGGTGGGTGCGGACGACTACCTCACCAAGCCGTTCTCGCTGCGCGAGCTCGCCGCCCGAGTGCACGCCGTACTGCGCCGGGCCGAGCGGACGACGCACCGTGCCGCGGACACCTCGCCGCCGATCGTGGTCGGCGACCTGGAGATCGACACCATCGAGCGCCGGGTCCGCCGATCTGGAGTGGAGGTGCACCTTACACCGATCGAGTTCGAGCTGCTCACGCACCTGGCCAGTCGGCCACGAGCGGTGCTGCCCCGAGAACGCCTGCTCGCCCAGGTGTGGGGCTGGGCCGATGGCGCTTCCGGTAGCTCATGGGGCAGCCAGGGCCGTACCCGCACGGTCGACAGCCACGTCAAGGCACTACGCCGCAAGCTCGGCGCCGACGTTATCCGAACCGTCCACGGTGTCGGGTACGCGCTGGAGATACCGAAGTGATCCGCCCGCTGGACTGGGTTCGCCGGATCAAGCTCAAACTCGGACTGGTTCTGCTGCTCAGCGGCCTCGCCAGCCTGATCGTCTTCTGGCTCGGCATCGGCCGGGTGCCACCGGCCACGTCGGTGACCGCGATCGGCGTCGCGCTTGTGACATCCCAGGTGCTGGCGCATGGGATGACACGACCGCTGCGCGAGATGACCGCCGCCGCGCGGGCCATGGCCCGCGGCGACTACACCCGGCGGGTACGCGCCACCGCCCAGGACGAGGTCGGGCAGCTGGCCGTGGCGTTCAATCAGATGGCGGCCGATCTGGATATGGCCGACCGGCAGCGCCGCGAACTCATCGCCAACGTCTCGCACGAGCTGCGTACTCCGATCTTCGCACTGCAGGCGGTGCTGGAGAACATCGTCGACGGGGTCGAGGTCCCCGATCGGGGCACCATGCGTACCGCGCTGGCGCAGACCGAACGGCTCGGCCGCCTGGTCACCGAGTTGCTGGACCTGTCCCGGATCGACGCCGGCGCGATCGCACTGGAGGTGGCGCCGTTCCACGTCGGCACGTTCGTGGACGCGGCGCTCAGCGAAGCCGCGATCAACGCGGCGGCCGCCGGGCGCGAGGTTCGGTTCGTCGCCGACGCTCAGGACGCCTTCGCGGTCGCCGACCCGCAGAGGCTTCACCAGGTCGTCGCTAACCTGCTGGACAACGCCGCCCGGCACAGCCCACCTGGTGGCCTGATCACGGTCGGGGCCGGCCTCGACCGCGGCGGCCTTGTCATCGACGTATCCGATTCTGGTCCGGGCATTCCGGTGGCCGAGCGGGAGCGTGTGTTCGAGCGCTTCACCCACGGAGCAGGTAGCGGCGCTCGGACCGAGGGAACCGGCTTGGGTCTCGCGATCGCGCACTGGATCGTGCAGATGCACGGCGGCTCGATCAGGGTCCTGGACACGCCCGGATGCCGGATCCGGGTGAGCATACCGATGCCGGCCCGCCAGGCAGCTAGATGCCGGGATGTGTCGGTGACCGATCTGGACGGAGGTGCGCGGCAGACCGCTCCGCCCCGTTGACCCACGCGTCAGCAGGCAGGCCGTACACGTCGCGATCACCCGACTGGACCATCCCCTTGCAGCGACGCTTTCACGAATGACCGGGGCGGCTCGATCCGTTGCGCCGCAAGCGATCGGGGCACTCAGGTATGGCACAGCTATGGCACACTCTCACCACTTGCCCGCGTCCCAAGACCTCTACACACACCCCATCACTGCCCTGCGCACGCCGGAAGGCGCACCAGTACGCGTGGAGAAGAATCGATGCCGGAACCGATCGAACCTACGTCGCCTGCGCCCTCGTCGGCTGAGCCAAGCGAGCCCGTGCCGCCCTCTCCAGCGACGCCGCCCGCGCCGGACGCGCCAGCATCAGCCAGCCAGGCGACGACGCCGACACCGGCAATGGTCGCGGCGGCGGCGCCGTCCGCTGGTCCGGCCACTGCTGGTCCAGCGACTGCGGGTTCGATGTCCGGCGCGACACCGCACGCACTGCCGAACCGCGTGCCCTTGCAGCGACCCACGCCAAATGGCCCGCCGCCGCCGGCCAAGCCGACGCTGATGGAACTTCACTGGAAGCGCCCGTCGGCAGGCGCATCCCGGGCCACCATCGCGGCGATCACGGTGACGGCGATCCTCGGCGCGGTTGCCCTGGTGCTGGACCGGCCAGGCTTCGGATTCCTGCTCACCGGGGCGGCGCTGACCGCGGCGGTGGCGACCACCGCCCGCACCGTGCGCGGGGATCGGCGCTGGTCGTGGCGACGCAACGGCGAGCGGACGTTCTGGACCTTGGCCAGCCTTGCGTTGCTCTCGGTCGGCACCTTCCGGGACTCCGGATGGCTGTTCTTCCTATGCTTCGTGGTGGCCGGAGCGGCCGGAGCCATCGCGCTTTCCGGCGGCCGGTCGGTCCGCGGGCTGGTGCTGTCGATGATGACCTGGACCGCGTCGGCGCTTGTGGCGCCGGCATGGATCGTCCGTGGCATCCGATCGGCGCGGCGGCAGCGCGGTGGTCCGCGGGTGTTCATGGCGATCGTTGTCAGCGTCGGATTGTTGCTGCTCTTCGGTGGCCTGTTCGCCGGTGCCGACGCTCAGTTCGCCCACGTGCTGGGCTCGATAACGCCGGAGTGGACGGCACCGGCCGTGTTCCGAGCCGGGTTCTGTTTCGTTGCGGTGCTGGCGCTCGCGGCGGGCGCGACACACCTCGCGGCATCCCGTCCGACATACTCGGAGATCCCTTCGGTGCGCTGGCGGTCGGTTCGGCGGATCGAATGGCTGTTGCCGCTCGCGCTGCTCAACGTGTTGTTCGCCGGGTTCGTCTACATCCAGCTCACCGTGTTGTTCCGTGCCGGCGAGCCGGCGGTCAGGTCCCACGCCTACATGAAGGGGTACGCCCATCGGGGCTTCTGGCAACTGGTGGTGGTATCCGTGCTGACGCTTACGGTGATCGGCGTGACGTCGCGGGTGGCCGAGCGAGCGACACGTTCCGACCGGGTACTGGTGAGGGCGCTGCTCGGTGGGTTGTCGGTGTTCTCCATCGTGATCGTGTTCGCCGCGCTCAAACGGCTTGCGGCCTATGAGCACGCGTACGGCTTCACCCGGGTACGGGTGGTGGTCGGCGGCTTCGAGTTGTGGCTCGGCCTGTTGTTCGCGCTGATCCTCGTGGCCGGGATCCGGCTTCGTGGCGGCTGGCTGCCGCAGGTGATCGCGGGTTCGTTCGCGGTCGCGTTGCTGGCTGGCGCGATCGCCAACCCCGACTATTACGTCGCGAGCCACAACGTCACCCGGTACCAGCAGACCGGTCGGCTCAGCGTGGAGTACATGCAGCTGTTGTCGGCCGACGCGGTGCCGGCCATCGAGCGGCTGCCGACCCGGTTGCGGGCATGCTCGCTGCGGCCCATCGCGGTGCGGCTGGCCGCCAATCCGGACGACTGGCGTAGCTGGAACTTCTCCCGGGTGGACGCTCGGGACCAGATCGGCACGTTCGATCTGGACACCGCTCGCGGCTGCCCCGCGAAGGTCCAGCGCCGCTGATCCGGCTGGTGGGATCGCACTGCCGGCCGGTGGACCCGGCTATGTTGGGCGGGTGACGATCCACACCTCGGATCCATTCGCCACCCCGGACGCCCAGCGTTCGCCGGTGCGACGGCTGCGCGGCCGGCTGCCGGCGCCGGTCACCATCTGGACCGCCGGTTCCGGATCGGAGGCTGCCGGGCTGACCATCTCGTCCGTGCTGATTGCCGACGGTGCGCCCGGCCGGGTGCTGGGACTGATCGACGACGAGTCGGATCTGTGGGAGGCGATGGAGGCCACCGGCCGGTTCACGGTGATCCAGTTGGAGGCCGACGAGCGCCTCATCGCCGACCGGTTCGCCGGGTTGCTGCCGTCGCCGGGTGGCCGGTTCCGCGCCGAGCCGTGGTCGCAGACGCGGTATGGGCCGGTGCTACCGGATCATGCCTGGGCGGCATGCGTCCTGGACCAGTCCCGCCCGTACGGGTGGGGGTTGCTCGTCGAGGCAACGATCGAGGCCGTCAACCTTGACTCGGACGGCGCGACGGCCCTTGCCCACCGGCGTGGACGCTATCTGAACCTGTGACCGCCAGCGCCCGCGTTCGGTAGTCAAACGAATGCGATACGTGAACCGGGTGGCCGCCGAGCGATCTGTGAAGTCGCCGACCGTGAGCTTCGGTTACCGTGCGGACTGGACGCCGGTCATTACTGTTGACGGCATGCCAGCGACGCCTCCACCGACCGGCCGTGCCCAGGTACCGGGCGCCGAAGGGCCGGATGATGCCCTGCGCGCCGGCCGAGCGTCGGCATCCAGCGGTCGTAGCAGCCAGGTCTATGGAGCCGGTGGCAAGCCGGCCGTCCGGGGTTCTGGCCGCGCCCGCCCGGCCGGCATGCCACCCGGCCGTCCCGGCGCCCCGCGCAAGCGCACCATCAAGCCTCGATGGGGGCGCATCGCACTGGTCGGAGCGGTCGCGCTGCTGTTGCTGGCCGGGCTGGTCACCGGCGGCGTCTTCATCTACCTGAACCATGTCAGCTCCAAGGTGAAGCGGATCGACGCGTTCAGCCAGATCACCGGAGACCGGCCGCCGGTTCTGGTCAAGGGCGCGCAGAACATCCTGCTGCTGGGAAGCGATTCACGCGACCCTTCGGACGCGGCCAACAACGGCGGCTGGCGCAGCGACACGATCATCGTGATGCACATCGATGCCGATCACAAACACGCTTACCTCATCTCGATTCCCCGTGACACGTACGTTTTCGTGCCGAAGAGCCAGACCAGCCAGTACGGCAACACCATGGCGAAGATCAACGCGGCCTTCTCGTGGGGTGGAGTGCCGCTGACCGTGCAGACCGTCGAAGGCTTCACCGGCGTTCACATCGATCACGTGGTGCTAATCAACTTCGACGGGTTCAAAGAGGTCACGGACGCCCTTGGCGGGGTCGACATGTACGTGGACAAGACGATCACGTCGATCCACAAGCCCCACCGCACGTTCCGCAAGGGCATGCGCCACTTCACCGGAGCGCAGGCGCTGGACTATGTGCGTCAGCGTTACCAGTTCGCCAACGGCGACTTCACCCGGGTCAAGCACCAGCAGGAGTTCCTCAAGGCCGTGATGGACAAAGCGGCCAGCACCGGAACTCTCACCAACCCGCTCAAGCTGAACGCATTCATCAACGCCATGACCAAGGCGGTGGTGGTCGACAAGGACATGTCGATCGTCGACATGGCGCTTCAGTTCCGCGGCCTGCGTAGCAACAACATGACGTTCATGACCAGCCCGAGCAGCGGTACCGCCACCCGCGGCGGCCAGAGCGTTGTGCTGTCCGACAAGGCGAAGGCCAGTGCGTTGTTCGACGCGGTGAGCAAGGACACGGTTGCCGCCTGGGTGGCCTCGAATAAGGGTTCGTAACGCGGGCATTCGCCCGGGTTTGCCGGATTGGCGACGTTCGTCGGACGAGCTTGCCCCTCGTACCGTGAAATCGCCCTGACCAGCGCGAACCCGAGGAGCGTGACGGATGCCTGGTAGCCGCCGGAGGCGGAACGACCCGCTATGGGCGAAGCTCGTTCTCGCCCTGGGCGTGCTGATCGTGGCGGCGTCGGGAGGGACGTTCGTCGGCGGCAAGATGCTGCTTGCTCACCTGTCGAACACGATCCACCAGGAGAATCTGCTCGGCAACGTCGCCGCCGGCGGTGGCGCCGCGGCGATCAAGGGCGAGGTCAACGTACTGATGGTCGGCCTTGATACCCGGGCGAAGAACCCGAGCATGGGCTCGCGCTCCGACTCGATCGTGATCGCCCATATCCCGGCCGGTCACGACCGCGCCTACCTGGTGTCGATCCCCCGGGACACCAGCGCCCAGATCCCGGCATTCCCGAAGACCGGCTATCGTGGCGGCTCCGACAAGATCAATGCGGCCTTCGAGTTCGGCAGCATGAACGGCGGCGGCGACGCGGGCGGCATGCAATTGCTCGCGATGACGATCAAGAATCTCACCGGCATCACCTTCAACGCCGCGGTGACGGTGAACTTTGCTGGCTTCACCGATGTGGTGAAGGCACTCGGCGGCGTCACGATGTGCATCGACGAGAAGACCACGTCGCTTCACAACGGGTTCGTCAACGGGACCAACAAGCGGACCGCCCCCTTCAAGATTCTCGACGGCGGGCTGCGCTGGAAGCCGATCCCGGGTACTCACCCGATGGTCTACCAGCCCGGCTGCCGACACCTGTCGGCTTGGCAGGCGCTCGACTATGTGCGCCAGCGCGACATGCTGGCAAACGGCGACGGCGACTACGGCCGACAGCGTCACCAGCAGCAGTTCATCAAGGCGTTGCTCGCCGAAGGCGTGTCCAAGGGCATGTCGAACCCCTTGAAGCTGAACACGTTCCTGGAGAAGGTGAGCAAGGCGTTCGTCTTCGACGGCGGTGGAGCCTCGCTCACCGACTGGATCTTCGCGATGAAGGGCATCGATCCGAGTTCGATCGTGATGGTCAAGACCAACGACGGTACGTACAACAGCGTCACAGTCGGCGGCCAGTCACGCGAGAAGCTGTCCGCTACCAGCATGCAGATGCTGCGGGCGGTTCGTGACGACTCCCTCGACGCGTTCATCGCCAGCCACCCCACTTGGGTGAGCGGCTAATCATTAATGTCGGCGGGTAGCACTAACGTCACTGGGTGGCACTGGCACTGCGCGTGGCCCCGAACCGCCCGGTTCCGGGCAACGGGCGGCCCAACCGGAGGTCAGGATGGCGAATCTGGTGTACTCGGCGGTCACCTCAATCGACGGTTACGTCGCCGATGAGGATGGAAAGTTCGACTGGGCGGCGCCCGACGATGAGGTACACGCGTTTATCAACGATCATGAGCGGTCGATCGGGACCTACCTGTACGGTCGCCGGCTGTACCAGGTGATGCTCTACTGGGAAAGCCTCGACACCGTGGGCCAATCCGAGGTCAGCCGGGACTTCGCCGAGATCTGGCGGGCCGCCGACAAGGTGGTTTTCTCGACGACACTGGCGAAGGTCGCCAGCGCACGTACCCGTCTCGAACGGCGCTTCGACCCGGCTGCGGTGCGCCGGATGAAGGCCGAGTCCAGTTCCGATATCAGCATCGGCGGGCCGAGCCTGGCGGCGACCGCGATCCGGGCCGATGTGGTCGACGAGGTTCACCTGTTCGTCACGCCGGTCGCGGTCGGCGGCGGCACTCCGGCGATGCCACCACATGCGCGTTGGCGGCTGGAGCTAGTCGATCAGCGGCGATTCGGAAACGGCGTCGTACACCTGCACTACCGATCGGCCGGCGCACCATCCTGATGCGATCCGGTAGCCGCTGGTAAGCGCTCATTGACGCGTAGTCGATGTTGGCTGAGGATGGTCTGAGTGTTCCATTTCGGGACCGCCATCGCTGTCGTCAATGGACTATCGTGCAGCGCACTGTGGTTACGGGTTCGATTTCCGCGGATAGGCCGGCCGACGACAGCGGGACGCTCGCCTTTGTTGTCACGGACTCGTAGAGTGCCGTTGGCGCGCCGATAACCATTGCCGGGACGCGCCATTGATCGTGTCGGGGGTTAGGCGTGGCCAGTTCGGTGTCCGATCCGCGTGCGTACCGTCCGAACTCCGGATCGCCGCCGGGCGATGACGGCGGTGCGGCCGGATATCCTGCTTCGCAGGACTATCGGGCGCCGTCCGGCGGATCGCGCCGTCCCAATCCGGCTCAGCCCTGGCCCAGTTCGCCGGCGCCGCGACCGGCCCACGGCGATCAGCAGTACGGTGACCCGCCTTATGACGCCCGCCAGTACAGCGACCGGCCGTATGGCGACTCACCGTACGACGACCGTCACTACAGCGACCGACAGTCTGGCAACTCCCAGCAGCCACCGCGGTCGCCGGCCGGGGCGGTCTACGGCGCGGCCGGCCGGTCGGCCGCCACGTACGGTCCCGGTCCCGGGGCCGACGGCGGTCGACCGCCCGGCTCGCCCGGTCCGGTCGGGCGCGGTCCGGTCGGGCGCGGTCCGGTTGGGCGCGGTCCGGTTGGGCATGGCCCAACGGGGAGTGGCCCGGTTGGGCGTGGCCCAACGGGGAGTGGCCCGGCAGGGAACGGGGTCCAGCCCCGAGGCAAGTCTGGCCGGAAGACGACCAAGCCGCGCGCGCCATTGTGGGCGAAGATCACTGTCACACTCGGCTCCGTGATCCTGGTGGCCGCGGCGTTTGGCCTGGTCGCCGTACCCACTGTGCTTTCTCAGCTGGCCGGGGCGATCAAGACCGAGAATTTGCTCGGCGACTCCGCGTCGGGGGCGTCGATTGACGGCGCTATCAACATGCTGTTGGTGGGCCTGGACACCCGTCCGAACGACTCGATCGGCACTCGGTCGGACACGATCATCATCGCGCACATACCGAAGAACCATCAGGGCGTTTATCTGATCTCGATCCCGCGGGACACGGACGCCCATATCCCGGCGTTCCCGAAGACGCATGCCGCGGCCGCGAATCTGAAGATCAACGCGGCGTTCCAGCGCGGCAGCATGAACAAGGGCGGGGAAGCCGGCGGCTTCAAGCTGCTCGCCGACACGATCGCGAAGAACTATGGCATCACGTTCCAGGGTGGAGCGATCGTCAACTTCACCGGATTCACCGACATCGTGAAGAAGCTCGGTGGCGTCGACATGTACGTCGACGAGCTGACCACGTCTATCCACCACGGCTACATCAACGGTGACCGCTCCCAGCACGCCAAACCCTTCAACATCAACCCGAACACGGGGGTGCCGAGGTGCCCGGGCAAGTACTCGTTCGACCGCACGCCGCTCAAGTGCGCGCTGCCCGGCGTCACGCCGGTGCAGTACAAGAAGGGCTTCCAGCACCTGTCCGCCTACGACGCGCTCGACTTCGTGCGGTGCCGGGACGGCCTGCCGTATACCGACTACGACCGGCAGCGTCACCAGCAGCAGTTCATCAAGGCACTGCTTAAGGAGGCATACGACAAGGGGATGAACGACCCGACGAAGCTGACCAGCTTCCTGTCGTCGATCTCCAAGGCGTTCACCTTTTCCCAGGGCAACTCGTCCATGGAGAAGTGGATCTTTACGCTGAAGTCCATCAGCCCCGGCTCGATCGTGACGATCAAGACGAATAACGGCAAGTACGTCCATTACACCGGTCCCGCGCCGGACAGCCGGCAAGCACTGAACGCGGACAGCATGGACCTGCTCAAGTCGGTGGTTGACGACAAGGTTGACGAGTTTGTCGCTGCCCATCCGGACTGGGTGGCCAACAGCTAAGTGGCAGGCTATTTCGATGCCGATCAATCACCAGCCCCTGCTGACCTGTGCGCTCCTAGGATTTAGGGGAGTCCAGGAGTCCGGTTAGGGGGTGCGCCACGGCCGCCACACCCGCACCGATCCGCCCAGCGTCGCGTACGCCGGTGTGGGCGATCTTCTCGATCGTCCTCGGTACGATCCTGGCCGTCACGTCCGGCGGGTTGATCGCGGCCGAGAAGCTGCTGGCCGCTCGCTACAGCGCATCGGTGCACCAGGAACACCTGATCGCCCCGGGCGCGCGCAGTGGCGAGACGTCCCTGGCCGGGCCGCTCAACTTCCTGCTCATCGGTTCGGACCAGCGCGTCAAGAACCCGACCATGGGGGCGCGATCCGACACCATCATCATCGTGCACGTGCCGGTCAGCCTGGACCGGGCGTATCTGATCTCCATTCCCCGCGACCTGCGGGTGACCATCCCGCCCGACCCGTCGGCCGGCTACCACGGTGGTACCGGAAAGATCAACGCGGCGTTTCAGTTCGGCGGTCGGGGAAACGGCGGCGTCCAATTGCTGTCCGAGACGTTGACCAAACTGGTTGGGATTCACTTCGACGGTGCCGCGGTGGTCAACTTCGGCGGCTTCGACAAGGTGGTGAAGGCCCTCGGCGGGGTCCGGCTCTGCGTCGATGACGGCCCGGTCAAGTCAATCCATACCGGGTTCGTGTTCCACTCCGGCTGTCGCGACTACACCGCTACCCAGGTGCTCGACTATCTCCGTCAGCGGGAGACTCTTCCGGGTGGCGACTTCGATCGCCAGCGTCACCAGCAGCAGTTCCTTAAGGCGATCTTCGCCAAGACCTTCGCCAACGGGCTGGCTCAGAATCCGCTCCGGATCGACGAGGTGATCCGTGACGTCGGTCAGTCGTTGACCGTCGACACTAATGGCGTTCCAATCGACCAACTGGTTTACACATTTCGCAAGATCCGTCCGGATGCCCTGGTCGGCATCCGCCTCCCCGCCACCACGGATACCATCGGCGGGGTGAGCTACGTCCTGGCCACCGACGTCGCGAGTTCGCTCTACAGCGCGATTTACTCCGACACGCTGGACGAGTGGATCGCGACACATCGAAGCTGGGTGAACACGCTCTAGGATTGCGGGGTGTTTGGCCGAACCGTGCTTCCTTCGATAGCCGCTGCTGAGGTCGCCGAAGGCACGTTCATCCTGGACGTGCGGGAGATGGGTGAGTGGGTCGCCGGCCACCCGCCCGAGGCGCACCATATCCCGATGATGACCCTGCCCGGTCGCCTTGAGGAGGTTCCTACCGACCAGACGGTGGTGGTCATGTGCCGCCATGGTCACCGCTCTGCGCAGGTCGTCAATTACCTGAGCACCCGCGGGTACACCAATGCGCTCAACCTCGACGGTGGCATCGTCGACTGGGTGGCTGCCGGACGGCCTATCGTGACCGACGATGGCAGTGACCCCTACATCGCCTGAACCCCCGGGCTCCGCGAGCGCCGGGCCCCTCGTCTTCGCCCACCGTGGCTCGTCCGAAGCGCTTCCGGAACATACCCTCGGCGCTTACTTGCGGGCTATCAACGAGGGCGCCGATGGGCTGGAGTGCGACGTCCGGCTCACCCGGGATGGGCACTTGATCTGCGCACACGACCGGCGTCTGGATCGGACCAGCGACGGCCGGGGTGCGATCAGCCGACACCAGCTGGCTGAGCTGGAGGAGCTCGACTTCGGGTCGTGGCATCCCGCCTTGCCGGCCTCGGCCGACGAACTGATCATGGATCGCGATTTGTCCGATCAGCCGGCGCGCACACCGGTACTGACCCTGCAACGGCTGCTGGACACCGCACTGGACGCGGGTCGCCCCCTGCGCCTGCTGATCGAGACCAAGCATCCGACCCGGTTCGGCTCGGACGTCGAGGGCAGGCTGGTTGAGGCGCTGGCCGCGCGCGGATTGCACGAGCCCAAGCCGGATCACCTGGTATCGGTCACGGTGATGTCGTTCTCGGCGCTCGCGGTACGGCGGATGCGTGAACTGGCGCCCCAACTGGACACCGTCTGGCTTACCGAATTCGCGACACCCGGCCTGCGAGACGGTCGGCTGCCGTTCGGCGCGCGGATCGCCGGACCCAGCGCACGGCTGGTGCGCGCCAACCCCGGTCTGGTTGATCGAGTGCATGCCAAGGGCAACAAGATCTTTGTCTGGACCGTGAATAAACCAGGCGACATCGACTTGATGCTCCGGCTGGGTGTTGATGGCATCATCAGCGACCGGCCGCGGGCGGTTCTGGATCGAATCGGCCGCTAGATCGGTCCCCTGGCGAAACCGTCGCCGGACGGTAACCTGACGGCATGAGCCCGGGCGCCGCCGCCCCCGGCGACCATCAGAATGGGTCGCCGGGTTTCGATGCCGTCCGATTCTTCACGGACGCGACCGCGCTGGCCGCCGAGGCGACCGCCGGCGAGTCGGGCCTGGTCGGGGTACGTAGGGTCGCCGAGCTAGCGCTATGGACGTTGAACGCGACCGGGGTCGCGTTCATCGAGTTCGGCCCGGCGGTGGGCCGGGTCATCGCCGCCGTGGGTGACGCGCGCAACGGGCTGGGGCGGCGGGTAGAGTCCGGCGACTGTAGGGTCCGAGCGCTGCTCACGCAGGCCATCGTCACCTCCGGTAAAGCCGCGGCACTGCCCGACGAGTTACGCGCCGACGGCAGCGACGCGTACCTGTGCGGGCGGGTGGGGCTCGGCAGCCGGGTACACGGCGCGTTGGTGGCGTTCGTTTCCGCGGCGGCCACCTCGGATGCCGCGAACGTCGCCGCGATGGGCTACTTCGCCGCGCTCCTGGCTCAGGTGTACGGCTCTGGCCGGGGCCTTCCGCTGCACGCCGAGCCGGCGGTCCGCGCGCCCGCCGACAGCACGCTGCTCCTGGACGCCGAGAACGTGGTGTGCTGGGTCGACCCGGGCAGTGCCGCGATCCTTGAGGACACCGCGGTGACCATCGGCGCGCCGCTTCCGCTGCCGGTTCCGGGGCCGGGCCAGGTGGTCGAGCATGACCTGCCGGACGGCCGCTGGCTGCAGGTCACCGCGAAACCGCTGCCCGGCGCGGCCGGCATGTCGATCACGATCCGGGATATCACCGAAGCTCGCCGCTGGGAGCAGAGCCGGGAACTATTCGTAGCCTTGACCAGCCACGAGCTGCGTACGCCAGTGACCGTTATCAAGGGGTTCGCCGACACCCTCAATGATCGGTGGGATCTGCTTGACGAGCGAGGCCGCCGGTACGCGGCGTCCGTACTCGGGCAGCGTGCCGGCGAGCTGGCACGGCTGCTGGACCGGCTGCTGTCCGCCGTGAGCGACCTGGGCGTCGCGGCCGCGGCCGAGCCGTTCAATCTCGGTACGGCGGTGAAAGAGGCACTGGTATCGCAGCCGGCCGACGTGTCAGAACGCTTGCATATCGTGATCCCGGACGATCTGCCGCTGGCCCTGGGCGAGGAGTCGAGCATCGCCAGTGTGGTGGCCGAGTTGCTGACCAATGCCGGCAAGTACTCCCCGTCGGCGTCTGGACGGATCAACATCGAATGCGACGCCGACCGCACCACGGTGGGGATCCGGGTTTCCGACAACGGGATCGGAGTACGGCCCGAGCATGTGGAGCGGGCGTTCGAACGATTCTGGCAGGCCGATACCGGAGATCATCGCCGCTACGGAGGCGTCGGACTCGGCCTGTACCTGGTCCGCCGCATCGTCGAGCGCCAGCACGGCTGGGTCTCGCTGCAACCCCGGCAATCCGGGGGGACGGTGGCCGAGGTCCGGCTGCCACGTGCGGACCGCACCGGTACCGGCGGGCAGCCAAGAGCCCGTGGCCGGGCCCGGCCGCGGCCGGCTAGGGTCACGTCTCCGGTTGGCAAGCTGGGCGGTTCACCGCCCGACCCCCCACCCGATGATCAAGTGCGAGATCTTGAGCACTGAGGGCGCCGCAGCGTCGGCGGTTGCACGGCTTCGCGTACCTGATCACCTCTGCGTATCCCGCCGCGGCGGCGTGACCTGGAGCTGGCCGGGCCGGAACCGGGTCAGCCGGTAAGCTCTCACGTCGTGAGCAAGCGACGGAAATCGCCGCAGTCGAGGGCGTCCACCGAACCCAAGCCCGGCAAGATCCGGGATGTCTTCGTCCCCCGGCCCTTCGAAGGCCTCGTCGACGAGGTCGAGTGGATCGCGCTGCGCGAGCTGGTCCCGGCGGCGACCGCGCCCCTGCGGCTCAGCCCCGATCTGACCGAGAAGTACGGCGAGCGTGACATCGTCCTGGCTACCGTCCTGCCGATGGCGTGGCCGGCGATGGCCAAGCCGGATGGGCGGATCTACATCGGCCTCCAGCGCCACGTGCAGTCCGGCGACCCGTCGCGGGACCTGGCGGTGGCGATTCTCCAGGCCCTGGAAACCGCCCCGGGTCAGCCGGTGTCGGTGCCGGCGCTGCCCGGGCAGGGGCCCCGGCTGCAGGACATCCTGGTCGACGGTCCACTGGACATCACGATGCGGGATACGTTCGAGTTCTGGCTGGACGACGAGGCGAATAACGACCCGGACGTACGTGCGTCGCTTGAGCGCGCCGATTCGTCGATCTACCCCACCGTCCGAATGCCTGCGGTGCACGCGGCGTACTGGTGTCGGGTCCCGGATCGGTGCACATGCGCTGGGTCCTGCCTGACGACGAGGACCTGGCGCTGGACGCGCTGGCCCGGCTGCACGCCGACGCCGGGCTGTTGCTCGGTGACGGCACCAAGTTCGCCGGCATGTTCCGGGCGCACAGCCGCCTGGTACCCGTCTGGGACCTGCCGCATCAGGCGCCCGCGGACGACTGGGAGGCGCCGCTGGGCGCGTTCGCGAAGCGGTACGCCGAAGCGCTTGGCGCCGGTGGCGCGCTGACGCCGGCCGAGCGGCGGGCGCGTCAGGGCCTGATTGGGCGCCAGCTAACGCTCCGGTAATCCCGGGCGGCGGTCCGAGACTGCGCGAAACCGGCCATCGGGCCGCGCTTACCGCCCTACTCTGCCTGCCCACCGCCGGGCTTGACCCACCCGCGGCCGGGGTTGACCGCACCCGCCGCATCACCCCGGCAGGGGCTGTCGCGTCACCGGGCAGGACATGCACCGCGGACCGCCCCGGCCAGAGCCCAGCTCCGAGCCGGGGATCCGGATCACCTCAATTCCGGCACGCTCCAGCTGGGCATTCGTCTCGACGTTCCGCTCGTACGCGACCGCGACCCGCGGGGCGATCGCCAGCGTGTTGTTTCCGTCGTCCCACTGCTCGCGTTCGGCGGTGACCGGGTCGAGGCCGGTGTCGATCACCCGGAGCTGGTCGAGCCCCATCGCCTTCGCGGCTGCCAGCAGGAACGGTTCGGGACCATCGATCGGTGGGCTCGTACCCGTCGTCACCGGCCCGTACCGTGAACGCGACCAGCGAATCGGCGACGTTGGGATACATGACGACCGCGTCGACGTCGACCATGGTGCAGACCGTGTCCAGGTGCATGGTGGCCCGCTCCTGTGCGATCGGAACCGCGAGGACGGTGTGGGCCAGCTCGCCGCTCGAATACTCTGCCGGGCGATGCGCTCCGCGCCGGCCGCGGTGGTGCGCTCGCCCACTCCGACCGCGATCACGCCTGGAGCGAGCAGCAGCACGTCGCCGCCTTCGAGATGCTCCAGGCCCGGCTGGTAGAGCAGCGGCGTCCCGGCGAACAGCGGGTGATAACGGTAGATGGCCTGAGTGAGGGTGGTCTCTCTGGCACGGGCCGGCATCGCGAGGCTGGTGACGGCGGCGTGGTCGCGGACCCAGAGACTGGAGTCGCGAGTGAACAGCAGGTTTGGCAGCGGATCGATGACGAAGTCGTGCGGGTCCATCAGGCCGTAGACCAGTCCGGACCCGCCGTCGCAACTCTTCATGGGCGATTCCGGCCATCAGCGCGATCCCCAGTTCGGCCGGGTCGAGTGCGCCGAGATGGTCGGATACCCGGCGGCGCAGGCTGTCGCCCAGGCGTACGTCGGCGAGAACCGCCTCGGTCAGCTCCTTGCGGGCCGGCTCGATCGCCAGCACCTGCGCCAGCAGTTCGGCCAGGTAGAGCACCCGCACGCCTCGCGATCGCAGCGCCTCGGCGAAGATGTCGTGCTCTTCCTGCGCCCGGCCGACCCACGGGATGCCGTCGAACAGGAGGGAATCGTTGTTTCGCGGCGTCAGCCTGGCCAGCTCCGGCCCGGGCCGATGCAGCAGTACGGTCTGCAGCTGCGCGACTTCGCTGTCTACGTAGTGGCTCACCCTGCGCAGCCTATCCGGCCGGCATCCGGGCACACGGTGCAGAGCCGACAAATCGTCGTTAACCAATATGTGAGACGCGATCGGCTATCGCATTCGGTAGCCGTAACGAAGCAGGCTGTTATGAGCGTCGATGGATGGCGAATGTTCAATGAACGCCACATTCATCCAGGTTCACTCAGGCGCAGGTCCTGTTTGCGTACGCATTCGATCACTTAACGTATTGGAAAGCGCCCCCCGACTTAGGCAGGCCATCATGACCGGCTTCGTTCCCGGCCTCGATATGCATGCTATCGACGTTCTCGGTCCCCCCACCTCCGACCAAGCTCCGGACGCCGGATCCACGACGCGGCCCACTCAACTCGGGTGGTCGCGTCGTCGTCGTTTGGAACGCGAGTTCAACCGGCTCTCCGCCGTCCGCAACAAGACCAAGCACCGTCTCCACCGGCTCGGCCCGGAATGGCAACTCATCGATGCCACCAACCTCGGCATCGACATGCCCGACTCGTTCCTGGCAATCGGGCCCGGCGGCCTGTTCGCCGTCACGGTAAAGTCGCACGGACGAGCTCGTGTGCTGATCTCCGGCGACACGATTCAGATCAAGGGCCATCGGCCGCCGTACGTGCAGCAAGCGCGCGATCTGGCGCGCGTTCTTTCGGACAAGTTCACTCGATTGGCTGGTACACGCGTACCAGTCACGCCGGTGCTCACGTTTTCCGGATCGGGGCTGCTGAGCTTCTATGGCCCGCCAAAGGGATGCCCGGTGCTGGTACACCGCGAATTGGATCACCTGCTCAACGCCTACGGCCGCCGGATCGCAAACCGAACGGTGGATAAATTGGCATCGATCGCGCGCCATCCGGCGGCCGTTGTGGACCTACGATCAGATCAACTCGCCGCGACCTACGCGTGGCATGCCTCGGATTTACCGGCTGACAAGTTCGCCACGGGTCGGTAACGTCGCGAGGAGTTACCGGCACGCGACAAGCCGTGAACGATCGGAGGCGCCGTGGCTCACGTCGAGCTGTCCCTATCGGAGCCGATTTCAGGTTCATATGATCCGGACTCGACTAGTCACCAGCTCCTGCAGCAGCGTGGGCTCTCCTCCGTTGATCACTGGTCGCTTGCCGCTCGTGACGCCCCCGAACCATGCCTGGTCATCGACGCTTCCGCGTCGGTGGCGGCGGTCTCCCAGGCGGCCTGCGACCTGCTCGGCTTTCCCGCCCCGGAGCACGTGATCGGTTGCTTCCTGCACACTGGCGACCTACTGGCGCTGGTCGACTTCACGCCGGCCTCGGCGGCCCTGTCGGAAGCTGACCTGGAGAAGATCCCGCCGGTCCTGGCCCTGCGTACCGGCCGGCTGGCCCGGGGACTGATGAGAGTGCGGTCCGGCGATGAGGTGATCACCATGGATGCCGTGGCTACGCCGTTGTGGCACCGTGGCCGGGTGGCCGGCTCCCTGACGTTCTTCAGCCCGGTCTGACCGGGCGCGCGGCGGGAATCGTCCAGTCGGTGTTACCGACTTGGCCGGTCTGCGGCGCCCACGGTCCCGCCTAGCAATTACCCTGAGTCACATGCCTGGAGTACCACCCACCCGATTCGTCTACCTTGGCCCCGAGGGCACCTTCGCCGAGCAGGCGTTGCGGACCGTACCGGCGGCCGAACGAGGAACCCGTACGCCGGCACGAAGCGTCCCCGAGGCGTTCGACGCGGTGCGATCCGGCGACGCGGACGCGGCCCTGGTGCCGGTGGAGAACTCGGTCGGCGGCCAGGTGGGCGTGACGCTCGACGAACTGGCCGAAGGGGCGCCTCTGGTCATCACTCGGGAAGTGGTGCTGCCTGTCAACTTCGTGCTGGCCACCCGCCCCGGTGCGAAGACTGACGACATCACGGCCATCGCCGCGCATCCGCAGGCATCGGCCCAATGCCGGTACTGGCTGGCGGCGAATGTGCCCGACGCGGCCATCATCGACGTGCTGTCCAATGGCGCGGCGGCCCAGGCCGTGGCCGACGGTCAGTACCCCGCGGCGATCTGCGCGCCGATCGGTGCGCAGCGGCATCGCCTGGACCTGTTCGCCGAGCAGATCGGCGACCACACGGATGCGGTCACCCGGTTCGCGCTGGTCAGCCGGCCCGGTCCACCGCCGCAGCCGACCGGTGACGACGTCACGACCCTCGCCGTCTATATCGCGCACGATCGGGTCGGGGCTCTGCTCGCCGTGCTTACCGAGCTGGCAGTACGAGGGGTGAACCTGACGCGTATCGAATCCCGCCCAACCGGCGAGCGGCTCGGCCGGTACGTGTTCTTCCTCAATTGCACTGGGCACGTGGCCGACGTACGGCTCGGTGAGGCCTTGCGGGGGCTTCGGCGGATCTGCGCGGACGTCCGGTTTCTCGGTTCGTACCCGCGAGTCGACTCGGACGCGGACCCGCAGCCCCCGACGTTCCCGCCCGGCACGTCAGATGCCGATTATGCGGATGCGGATGCGTGGCTCGCACGGGTCCGGGGCGGAGAACCGGCATAGGCTTCACGACATGAAGATCGGCATTTTCGGCAGCGGTACGGTCGGGACCACGCTCGGCACCAAACTGGCGCACGTCGGGCACGAGGTGATGCTTGGCTCCCGCGACGCGGCCAACCCGGCCGCGGTCGCCTGGGCGGCACGTGTTCCGCTGGCCAGCAACGGTACGTTTGCCGACGCCGCCGCCTACGGAGCCATCCTGATCAACGCGACCAACGGCCTGGCCACCATGGACGTGCTGGCCGCGGCCGGTGCCGACCGGACGGCCGGCAAAGTGCTGATCGACGTCTCGAACCCGATCGACTTCAGCCGGGGCGAGCCGGTTCCGTTGCTCAGCCCAGGCAACGACGAGTCCCTTGGCGAGCGCATCCAGCGAGCGTACCCGCGCACGCAGGTGGTCAAGGCACTGAACACGATGAACGCCGAGGTCATGGTCAACCCGGACGCGGTACCCGGTGAGCACGTGCTGCTGATGGCGGGCGACGACCCGAGGGCGAAGGAGACGGCAGCCGGGTTGCTGGGCGAACTGGGCTGGCCGGCGCACCGGATAGTGGACACCGGCCCGATCATCGCGGCTCGCGGGCTGGAGGCGTACCTGCTGCTCTGGGTGCCGCTGATGCGGGCCATGGGTACGCCTTTGTTCAACATCAGCGTGAGCTGTGGCTGACCAAACCGCCGCGATGTGCCATGATTCGCCGATGAGCCGGGTGGAGTGGGGATCGTCGTCGGAACTGACCACGGGCGGAGCGGCTAGCACCGAATGGCCGCGGGGTGTAGCCGCTCGTGTCGGCCGGGTCTCCGATGTTTATGCCCGGCGGATCGCCGCCGGTGGCCTGCTCCTGACGTTCACGCTGCTCGCCGCATCCCAGACCCGGTCATGGTTCAGCATCGGCGACTCCGGTGGTTCGGGTGATTTCGGCCTGCCGACAGCGGGCAAGCGCACCGTCGGGGCGGTCACCGCGCTGAACAGCCTGGTCACCGCCTACTATCTGGGCTGGACGCTGATCCTGATGGCGATCGCCGTCGCGGTGTTCGGTCGGCGGCAGATCCGCCGGCTGGCCGCTGGCGTGGCGGGTGGGGCGGTCGCCGGCCAGGCAATCGTGATGGTGGCGGTCTGGCACGACAACGGGGTGGCGCTGTACCGGTCGCTCATCGGTCAGGAGACCACCGTGCATGGTCACCGGGAGGCCGGCTTCTACCTCGCGCTGGCCGCACTGGTGATGGCCGCCTCGGCGGTCGTGGTGGCGGTCCGGGGCCGGATCCTCCCCTCCTTGCAGGATGACCTGAACACCAGCGACAGCACCCCCGCGGTTCCCGTCGCCGCCGACCGCCCGATCGCAATGGTTCCCGTGAGTGCGCCCGGGACGATGGTCTCCGAGACCGGCGACGACCTGACGCCCCGGCCGCGCCCGGCCGCGCCGGAGATCCAGGCAGCCGAGCCGGTTAACGATGTGATGCTGATCGGCTCACCGGATTCGAACGCCGCGAGTGCGGAACGGACCGCCGGCGCCCCCCAGCCGGACCACAGCATGTACATGCGGCCGCAGGGCGCCGACACGCGACGCTAGCGCGTAGGTCAGGTGCATGATCGGGTGCGTGATCAGGTGCAAGATCCGGTGCAGCTGACGTCGCCATAGCGCGTCCAGCGCTCAAGATCGTGCACCCGATCATGGGGCGGGGGCCACGCGCTCGATCACGGCGGGGCCACGGCTTGATCATTGTGCGGGGCCGGGGGCTCCGGGCGGACCGAACCATCCAACCCGGCCGCATCGCTCGCCGAGGGGCATACCCGGTCGATTACCGCCCGGCTTGCCGGTACGCTCACCATTCGTGATTGACCTGCGACTGCTGCGCGAAGATCCAGAACGACTGCGAGCGAGCCAACGAGCCCGACGGGACCCGGAGAGCTCGGTTGACGACCTGCTCGCCGCCGATGAGGCCCGGCGATCCGCGGTGGCCGAATTCGAGACCCTGCGTGCCGAGCAGAAGCAACTGGGCAAGCTGGTGCCGGCCGCCCGAGGTGAGGAGCGTGACTCGCTTCTCATCCGTACCAAGGAGTTGTCGGCGGAGGTCAAGCGGGCCGAGGCGGCCGTATCCGCGGCCGAGGGCGCGCTGAAGGCAGCGCAGATGGCGGTGTCCAACATCGTCGCCGAGGGAGTACCAGAAGGCGGCGAGGACAACTTCGTGACCCTGCGCGAGGTCGGCACGCTCCCGGACATCAAGGAACCGAGGGACCATCTGGAGCTCGGCGAGTCGCTGGCCGCGATCGACACCGAGCGCGGAGCCAAGGTGTCGGGCAGCCGGTTCTATTTCCTGCGCGGCGTCGGTGCGCTGCTCCAGCTGGGCTTGCTTCAGATGGCCCTGGCCCAGGCGGTGGAAGCCGGGTTCATCCCGATGATCACGCCGGTGCTGGTCAAGCCCGAGACCATGGAGGGTACGGGTTTCCTGGGCGCGCACGCCTCGGAGGTGTACCGGCTCGAAGCCGACGATCTGTTCCTGGTGGGCACCAGCGAGGTGGCTCTGGCCGGGTACCACGCGAACGAGATTCTGGATCTCCACGCGCCGCTTCGGTACGCGGGCTGGTCATCGTGTTTCCGCCGGGAAGCCGGCAGCTACGGCAAGGACGTGCGCGGCATCCTGCGGGTGCACCAGTTCGACAAGGTCGAGATGTTCTCCTACTGCCGCCCGGAGGCCGCCGCCGACGAGCACTTGCGCCTGCTCGCCTGGGAAGAGGAGATGCTGGGCAAGATCGAGGTGCCGTACCGGGTGATCGACGTTGCCGCCGGTGATCTCGGTTCGTCCGCGGCCCGCAAGTACGACTGCGAGGCGTGGATCCCGTCGCAGAGCCGTTACCGGGAGCTGTCGTCGTCGTCGAACTGCACGACATTCCAGGCCCGCCGGCTGAATATCCGGTATCGAGACGAGGACGGCAAGCCGCAGATCGCCGCTACCCTGAACGGCACCCTGGCGACCACCAGGTGGATTATCGCGATCTTGGAAAATCACCAGCAACCGGATGGATCGGTGCGGGTGCCGGCCGCGCTTCGCCCCTACCTCGGTGGCCGTGAGCTGCTCGAACCTTCTTCCAGCTGACGGCTTATGTTGGTCATTTAGCCTCCCGGCGCTAGCGGCGTCGGAGTAGCGTTGCTCCTCCGACGCAAAGCCGGACGCGTGCCCCGTCCAAGGGCGCCACCGGCGAAAAGGAGGCAAACGTGGCGATTCACCGTGAATTGCCAAGATTAGTAGCGACCGACCTCGACGGCACCATCGTCCGATCCGACGACACTGTGTCGGCGCGTACCGCGGCGGCGTTCGAGCGCGTGCGCTCGCTGGGAATCCCCGTGGTAGGCGTTACCGGGCGAGGCCCTCGACTGGCCGATCTGACCCGGGCCGACCTGCCCACCGCGTCGCACCTGGTGCTCGGCCAGGGTGCGCAGGTGCTGGAGCTGGCCGCCGACGCCGAGCCGAGCGTGCTGTTTACCGACTCGATGTCCGGCGCGCTGGTAGAGCAGGTGGTTGACCTCGTCGAGACGGCCGTCGGCCCGGTGACAGTGCTGGCCGAGCCGCTACTGGCGCCCGATTCATACCTGGTTGGCGAGGTCCACCCGTCCTGGCGCTTCCAGAACGCGGTCCGCCCGTGCACGCGGGCCGAGGCGCTCTGCCACGAGGTGGTCAAGGCGTTCATCCACTCCGAGACGCTGACCGCCGACGAACTGCTGGAGGTGGCTCGCGACGCGGTGCCGGCGAATCTGGTTGAGCTGACTCAGGCGGGCCTCGGCTATGTCGAGATCTGCCCTCCTGGGGTCACCAAGGCCACCGGGCTGGCCGTAGTCGCGACCCGGCTGGACGTCGACCCGAGCCAGGTTCTGGTCTTTGGCGACATGCCCAACGATCTTTCGATGTTCGCGTGGGCGGGCTGGTGGCGAGTGGCGGTCGCCAACGCGCACCCGCTGCTGCGTGCCGCGGCCGACGAGATCACCCTCTCCAATGATGACGATGGCGTCGCCGTGTTCCTGGAGCGGATCCTGGACGGCTCGCTGCCGGCCGCGGCGTGATCACCGCACGCCACGGACACCCTTCGGCTTCAATCTTGAGCGGCGCGCCGGACCGCCCTTAGTGCTTGTTCCTGAGCTGTCGGCAGGGGCGAGGCGTCCTCCAGTGCGCTGCCGGCCAGGCGGAGATGCGGGTGCATACCGGTGTGGTATGCGCCCGTACCGATAACGCCGCCGGAGGCCCTCTAGGCCCGCCACAGCCCAGCCACGCAGCTCAGGAATAAGCACTTACAGGTACTGGCCGGTGCCGGTCGTGCCCTCGCCCGGCTGCTGAGGCTGTGGCATCCCTGGTATGTGCTGGCCGGTTGTCAGCGCCGGCCGCCCGCCCCGCATCTGCTCCAGCTGCATGCGGGCCGCCATCTGTTGCGCGACCAGCGCCGCCTGGATCCCGTGGAACAGTCCCTCCAGCCAGCCGACCAGCTGTGCCTGCGCGATCCGGAGTTCGGACTCGCTGGGTACGTGGCCAGCCTCGAACGGCAGCGACAGCCGATCCAGCTCCTCCACCAGTTCGGGTGCGAGCCCGTCCTCCAGCTCGTCGATCGAGCGGCGGTGGATTTCGGTGAGCCGCTCGCGGCCCGCCTCGTCGAGCGGGGAGGCACGGACCTCCTCCAAGAGCTGCTTGATCATGCTGCCGATCCGCATGACCTTGGCCGGCTGCTCGACCAGCTGCGACGGATCCTCGCCTGGCTCGGTGCCGTCGGAGGCGACCGGCATGGTTCCGATCGGCTGGCCATCCGGTCCGACTACGACGACGGTGCGGCCCGGGCCGCTCTCGTTCGCTGCGGTCTCCTCTGACATTCCGCCATCTTCTCTCATCGGTTGGCGAGCCTCACGGCGGGCTCCACCTCCGGCCGCGACTCGTCACTGCCGGGCACATCCCGGCCTGGGTGCCAGCCGGGTCTCGGCTCGAGCCGATCCGGATGGTCCGGGACTCGCTCGGTAACTCTGGGTCAGTTGCGGAACTGGGAGAAGTCCGGTGGGCGCTTCTCGGCGAAGGCGGCCGCGCCCTCCATGCCCTCGGCCGACTTGCCGAACACCTCCAGCCCATCGAAGGCAAGGTGCGAGATGCCGGACAGGTGGTCGCTGTCGGCGTTGAACGAGTGCTTGAGGAACCGCAGTGCCATCGGCGAGTACCCGGCGATCTTCCGGCCCCATTCGATCGCGGTCGGCACCAACTCGGCGGCCGGCACCACGGCGTTGACCAGGCCCCATCGCTCGGCGGTGGTGGCGTCGACGCGATCCAGCAAGAACCACATCTGGCGGGCGCGCTTCTCACCGATCACCCGGGCCAGGTAGGCGCTGCCGTACCCGCCGTCGAACGAGCCGACGCGTGGGCCGGCCTGTGCGAACGTCGCCGTCTCGGCGGCGATGGACAGGTCGCAGATGACGTGCAGCACGTGACCCCCGCCGATGGCTATGCCGTTGACGGCGGCGATGACCGGCTTCGGGATGTCGCGAATGATGCGGTGAAGCCGTTCGATCTCGAACGTGCCCCACTCGGTCTCGCCATATCCGCCGGTCTCGGCGCGTTCCTTTACGTCCCCGCCAGCGCAGAACGCGCGCGTCGCCGGCACCGGTCAGGACGACGGCCGCGATCTGCGGGTTCGCCCACGCGGACTTGAACGCGAAGATCAACTCATCGATGGTGCGTCCCCGGAACGAGTTCATCCGATCCGGCCGGTTGATTTCGATCACCGCGACACCGCCGTCGGCGATCGAGTAGTTCACGTCGGTGAAATCCTCGACACGCATCACTTGGCCTCCAACTCAGCGACATTGCTGCCGGGCGCGACACTACTGTTTGCAGGGTGATTGACGAATCTGAGGGCGTGCTTGACCGCCCCGCGCCTGGACCCGACTTCTCCCGGGCGTACGGCTCGGATCCGAACCAGGTGGTAGACATCCACCTGCCGAGCGAGGGCGTGCCCCTGCGTGGCTTCGTCGTTTTTATGCATGGCGGGTTCTGGCGCGCGCAGTACGACCGCGTGCACGCCCGGCCGGCGGTGGCGGCGTTGACCGGCGAGGGCTACCTGGTGGCGAACGTCGAGTACCGGCGAGTCGGCCAGCCCGGCGGCGGTTGGCCCGGGACGCTTGATGACGCGGTGGACGCGGTGTCCGCCGCGATCGCGGTGGCGGGCGAGGTCGGTCTGGTCGCCGGTGCCCCGGTCATCGCGGGTCACTCGGCCGGTGGGCATCTCGCATTGTGGGCGGCGCACCGCCTCGGTCCGGATCACATCGCCGGTGTCCTGGCGCTGGCGCCGGCCGTCGATCTGGTCCGGATGCAGCGCGAGGGGGTCGGGCACGGAGCGGTTGCCGACCTGCTGGACGGCGAGCCGGACGGGGCGCTGGACCGCTACCGGCAGGCCGATCCGGCGGCAAATCTGCCGATCGGCGTTCCGATTGTCGTGGTGCACGGACGGCTTGACTCGGAGGTACCGATCTGGGTCGGTGCCGGATTCACCCGCGCCGCCATGGCCGCCAGGGACGATGTGACACTGATCGAACTGCCGGACATTGCACATTATGGACCGATTGATCCGTCGTCGCCCGCGTGGTCTGCCGTAACCGGAGGTCTTGCCAGGCTGACCGAACGGGCGCGAGGATAGGCACCGCGCCGCGCGGTGTTGATCATGGCTGGCCGGCGCAGACATCGAAACGGTGGAGACTGGCTGTGGCAATACTGAACCGGCGAGACACGCTCAAGTTGCTCGCATCCGTGGGCGCGGCCGGGGCGGCCGCACCGCTGCTCGCGGCGTGCGGCGGCGGGAGCACTTCGGCGAGCAATTCGAACTCACCAGTGCGCTTGGCGTTCGTGGTGCCGCAGACCGGCCCGCTACATCCGATAGGCGACGAGATGACCGCCGGCCGGGATCTCTACCTGCGTAATTCCGGAAACGTCCTGGGCGGTCGGCCGCTTGCGCTCACCACCGTGGACGAGGGCGCTTCGACATCCGAGGGCCGGTCGGCGGTCGATAAGATCCTGAAGGGCGCCGACGGCGGGTCGGCCGACGTCATCGTGGGCATCGGCAACTCAGCAGTGGTCAGCGCAGTCCGCGACGCGGTGGACAAAGCGCAAATACCGCTGCTGGGGACCAATGGGGCCCCAGCGGATCTGCTTGGCTCGCCATATGTCTGGCAGGTGTCGTACGTCGATGGCAATGCCGGGTCCGTGCTCGGCGACTACCTCAACCAGGCCGGGGTTCACCACGTCTACGTGTTCGACGACGGAGGCGACAGCAGCACGGCCGAGGCCGACGCGTTCCGCCGGATCTTCTCGGGGTCCCACCAATCGTCCTCCGGGCACGTGGCCACCGCCATCTCAAACATACGGAACAGCGCAGCGGGGGCGGTGGTCGCGGCCTGCACCGGTACCGCGGCCCAGGCGTTCCTCAAGGCCTATCACAGCAGCGGTATCTCCAAGCCGCTGTACGGTCCCGGCTTCCTCACCGAAGGTTTCGTGGTCGAGGACAAGGCCACCGCGATGGCCGCGCGCAACGTCTACACGGTCTTGAACTACTCGCCCGACCTCGACAACGAGGCCAACCGGCAGTTCGCGTCGGCGTACTTCGGGGCGCAGCACGGCAGCGTGCCGAGCACCTACGCCATGGCGGCGTACGACGCTCTGGCCGTGCTCGACCGCGCGATCAGCCTCATCGACGGCGACGTCACCGCGCATGCCATCCGCTCCGCGCTGGGCAGCGTCGGCCAGTTCGACAGCCCGCGCGGCCAGTGGCAGTTCAACCAGGTACGCACCCCGCAGCAGAGTTGGTACCTGCGGCAGTTCCGCCCGGATGGCCGGGTCTGGGAGAACAACGTGCTTCAGCGCCTGGTGGTGCCCGCCGTTCGGGCGTGATCGGGGCGACTCACGTCCGCCGTTCACGCGTGATCGGGGCGATCACCTCGGCCGTCGCCGATGCGCCGGCGCCAAGCGGGGAACCCGGCTTGATCCGGCCCCGATATCGCGTGTTGTTGACGACCGCAACGTACGCGTGACACGCTCGGTCCGTGCTCGATGTGCTGTGGGCGGCAACCAGCGTCGCCGTGGTGGGCGCGAGCGCTCGCGCTGGAGCGCCGGGGCACAGCGTGATGATCTACTTGCGGCGGTTCGGCTATGCCGGACGGGTGGTACCGATCAATCCGACCGCGACCGTCATCGACGACCGCAAGGCGTACCCGTCGGTGTCGGCGTACTGCCAGAACACCGGCGAACGGATCGATCTGGCGCTGATCCTGGTGCCGTCGGCGGCGGTCGCCGACGCCGTCGCTGATTGCGCCCGGTCCGGGGTGCCGGTGGCGATCGTCGGCTCTTCCGGCTTCGCCGAAACCGGCCCGGCCGGACGGGAGCTTCAGGATCAACTGGTCCGGACGGCGCGGGCGTACGGCATGCGGCTGGTGGGGCCGAACTGCATCGGCTCGCTTGGACCGGAGTCCGGCCTGGTGGCGAGCTTCTCGCCGATGTTCGGCGGCGCTGAGACCGAACTGGTCGGCAGCCACGACGCTGTGCCGCGTGACGCAGGCGGCATCGGGTTCGCCTCAGCCAGCGGTGCACTCGGCTTCGGTACGGTCAGCCTGGCACTGGCCCGGGGACTGCCGCTGCGCGCGGCGGTGAGCACCGGGAACGAGGCGGACGTGTCGGCGCTTGAGGTACTCGCCGCGATGGCCGCCGATCCAGGTTGCACGGCACTGCTCGGCTACGCCGAGTCGGTAGCCGACTCGGCCGGGCTACGTGCTCTCGCATCGGCTGCCGCGACGCATCACAAGCCGGTTGCGCTCCTTGTCGGCGGCGTGTCGGACGCCGGCGCGCAGGCCGCCGCATCGCACACCGGGGCCCTGGCCACCGGTGCCCGGGTGGTCGCCGGAGTGCTCCGGCAGTTCGGCATCGTCCAGGTCGACGATGTTGATGACCTGCTTGACGCCGGTGACACGTTCGCTCTGCTCGGTGGCCGATCGGACGGCGGCCCGGACCAGGGGCGGGCCGCAGGCGACCGGGTCGCGGTCATCACCACCTCCGGCGGCTCCGGGATCCTCGCCACCGACGCGATCGAGCGGGCCGGGCTGCGGCTGGCCCGGCTCGATCCGGCCACGACGGCGAAGCTCGCGCAGATCGTCCCGGCGTACGGGTCGGTGGCGAACCCGGTCGACGTCACGGCGACCGTGATGAACGATCGCACGCTGGTCGCCCGCGCTCTGGGCGCCGTGGCCGGCGACGACGGCGTCGACGTCCTGGTGGTCTGCTTCTGCGTTCTGGTCGGCGACGACGTCGACGCCATCGTGACCGCGCTCGCCGACGCCAAGCAGCGGTACGGTAAGCCGGTGCTGGTCGCTCGTACGGGGGCGGATCACCTGGCGCCGCAAGCGGCGGCCCGGCTGCGTTCGGCGGGCATCCCGAGCTACCCGACACCGGGGCGGGCGGTGCGCGCGGCAGCGGCCTGGCTCGGATCGCACCCACGACCTCCTCAGGCGCCCGGGCCGCGAGCAGGCCACGATTCGGGGCCGGTCGCCGGCGCCGATGAGGCGGTGGTCAAGACCGCGCTGGCCGCGGCCGGCATCCGGGTGCCGTACGGGCAGGTGGTCACCGACGCCACCGCGGCGGCGCGCGAGTGCCCCGACCGCGCGGTGTTCAAGGTCGTGGCTCCGGGACTGGTCCACAAGTCCGACCGCGGCGGCGTCCTGTGCAACGTCGATCCGGCTGGCGCGGCCGACGCCTACCGCCAGCTGATGGCCGTGCCCGGCGCGACCGGTGTGCTGATCGAGGAGCAGGTGCCGCCTGGTGTGGAGTTGCTGGTCGGGATCGCCGGTTCGGCGCTCGGACGGCTACTGACGATCGGCATCGGCGGCGTCCTGACCGAGGTCATCGATGACGTGGCGATCCGGCTGCTCCCGGTGACCGGCGACGACGTACGAGCCATGCTGGCCGAGACGCGCGCGGCGGCGATGCTGGCCGGGGTCCGGGGTGCGCTGCCGGCGAACGTCGACGCGTTCGTGCGGCTGGTTCTGGACGTGGCCGAGGTGGCCGAGGCCTGGCCCGGCGATCTGGACCTGAACCCGGTGGTGGTGACGCCGGACGAAGCAGTGGTGCTCGACGCGGCGCTGGTCCCGGTGGGCGCGACCGTCACGTCGGGCCGGCAGATAGAGGAGGCATGACGGTGGACATCGGTCAGCTCATGGCGCGGTCGGCCCGCAGGTTCGCCACCCGGGTCGCCGTCGAGGGCCCGCAGGGCACTTCGACGTACGCCGAACTGGGTGACCGCGTCGTCCGGCTGGCCAACGCGCTGCTGTCGATCGGCTTCCAGCCCGGTGACCGGGTGCTCGACCTGCAGCCGAACCAGAACTCGTCGATCGAGATGGACCTTGCCTGCTGCACCGCCGGCCTGGTCCGGGTGGCCCTCAACTACCGCCTGCATCCGGACGACTGGGCGCGCATCGCGGACGACTGCGGCGCCTCGGGCATGGTCTACGACGCTCGGTACGCCGCGCCGTCCGAGGCGTTGCGATCCGGCTATGACCGGGTGGTGGTGATCGGCGACGGTCCCGGGCGGCAGTATCAGGATCTGATCGCAGCCGCGAGCGCGACCGCCCCGGCGGTCCGGCGGCGACCCGACGACCTGGTGTCCCTCAACTACACGTCGGGCACCACCGGCAAGCCGAAGGGCGTTCGGCGGACCCATCGCAACCGGTGGTCGAGCCTGGTCGGCATGACTTATGACGTGCTCGGCGCGGTTCCGTCCGCCGGTGACGTCTACCTGCACGCGGGGCCGATCACGCACACCAGCGGTCTGTTCGTCCTCCCGTTCCTGGCGGCCGGTGCCCGGCAGCTGATCCACCCGGCCTACGACGCGGCCGCGGTGGTGGCTGCCGTCGCCGAGCAGGGGGTCACCCACACCGCGCTGGTGCCGACCATGGTGGCCCGGCTGCTGGCGCTGGACCCGAAGCCGATGCACGGCCTGAAGATGCTGGGCTACGCCGGCGCTCCGATGCCGCCCGAGCAGATTCGGCAGGCGTACCACGTGCTGACTCCGAACCTGGTCCAGTACTACGGGCTGGTCGAGGCGATCCCGCCGGTGACGGTGCTGGACGCGGCCGACCACGCGCGCGGGCTCACCACCGATCCGGAGGTGCTGGCCAGCGCCGGCCGGGCCGCGCTGGGCGTGGGCGTCCGGATCGTCGACGATGAGGGAGCGTCGCTGCCGGCCGGCGAGATCGGCGAGGTGGTGGTCAGCGGTGACCTGGTGATGAGCGGCTACTGGGGGGCGGCCGGCGGTTCGGTCCGCGCCGTCGTCGACGGATGGTTGCACACCGGTGATCTCGGACGCCTCGATGAGGACGGCCGGCTGTGGCTGGTCGATCGCAAGGGCGACATGATCATTACCGGTGGCTACAACGTCTATCCACGTGAGGTCGAGGACGCCATCGCGACCGTCGCCGGAGTGCGGGAGGTGGCCGTCGTCGGCGTGCGGGACGCCGACTGGGGGCAGCGTGTGGTCGCGCTTTACACCGGGCCGGCGGCCGAGCGCGATGTGATCGACCGCTGCCGTGAGCAACTGGCGTCGTTCAAGCGCCCGAAGGAGGTCCGTCGAGTAGCCGAGTTTCCGCTCAACGCGACCGGGAAAATTGCCAAGAACGTGCTGCGGGCGACGCTGGAGGCTGGAGGCAACGGATGAGCGAGCAGCCGGGACAGTTTCCGTACACCCGGGGTATCACCCCCGATCCGCAACCGTGGATCATGGGGCAGTACGCCGGGTTCGGTACTCCGGCGCAGTCCAACAAGCGTTATCGGCAGTTGCTGGAAGCGGGGGTGACCGGCTTCTCGGTGGCCCTCGATCTGCCCACGCAGCTCGGACTGGACTCCGACGATCCGCGGGCGGCCGGTGAGGTGGGCCGGGTCGGCGTCGCCGTCGACTCGCTCGATGACATCACCACGTTGCTGGACGGAATCCCGCTGGAGCGGATCAGCCAGGTGCGAACCACCGCGAACTCCATCGGGTACGTCTGGGCCGCGCTGTTCGGCGCCCTGGCCAAGCGGCGGGGCGTTGCGCCCAACGCGTTCGGCCTGTTCATCCAGAACGACGTGCTCAAGGAGTACATCGCCCGGGGTACCCAGATCTTCCCGCCGGGACCGTCACTGCGGCTGGCGGTGGACACGATCGAGCACTGCGTGCGGACGGCTCCGCGCTGGGTGCCGCTGGCCATGTCCGGGTACCACATCGCCGAGGCCGGCGGCGACGCCGCGCAGGAGGTTGGATTCACCTTCGCCAACGCCATCGCGTACCTGGACGAGGTGCGCCGCCGCGGGATGTCGGTCGACGACGTGGCGCCGACGCTGTTCACGTTCCTGTCGGTGGGAATCAACTTCCTGGATGAGGTGGCCAAGCTGCGCGCCGCCCGCCGGGTGTGGGCAAAACTGGTCCGGGATCGGTACGCCACCGCCGACCCGAAGGCCGAGCAACTGCGTATCTTCGCGTTCACGGCGGGCTCGTCGTTCACCGCGGCACAGCCGCTCAACAATGTGGTACGCGCCAGCGTGGAGACGCTCGCGGCGGCGCTGTCCGGGGTGCAGACGTTGCATGTCTCGGCCTACGACGAGGCGCTCGGAGTACCCACCGAGGCGGCGGCCACCCTGGCTCTGCGTACTCAGCAGGTGGTGGCGTTCGAGACCGGCGTGCTGTCGGCGGCCGACCCGCTCGGCGGCTCGTACGAGATCGAGGCGCGTACCGACGCCATCGCCGCCCGGATCCTCGACGTGATCGCTGACGTCCAGCGCCGTGGCGGCGCCATCGAGTGCATCGAGAACGGCTACTTCCGCCGTCAGCTGGGCGACGCGGCGTACCGGCAGATGCGGGACGTCGAGACCGGTGAGCGGACCGTGGTAGGCGTCAACAAATACCGGGCGGACGGACATCACTCGCTCGACGTCTTCGCCGTTGATCCGGCACTTGAGGCGGAACGCATCGCCGACCTGGCCCGGCTACGGTCGTCTCGCTCGCGAAGCGATGTGGACGCGGCACTGGAAGTGCTGATCGAGACGGCGCGCGGCACCGAGAACGTGGTGCCCGCCGTCCAGATCGCACTGGAGCGCGGCGCCACCATCGGTGAGGTGGTCGGCGCGCTCCGGGGCGTCTTCGGTGCGTGGACGCCGGACGTCGAGATCTAGGTGCTTGGCAGGGTCAGCCGTTGGGCTGGCCGGACCGGTTCGGAGTCGGGCGCAGCGGTGCGCACACCTTCATCGCGGCGGCGGTCTTCGGGTCGGTCGTGTCCAGGTTGGTGCCCTGACCGAACGTCACGCCGTGGTCCCGCAGGCAGTTGCGGTACGCGGCGAACTGGCCGTTGTACTGGTTGCCGCCGCCGAAGGTCGGGCGCTTGGACTGGCACGCGGCCAGCGCGGCCTTCCAGGTGGCCGCGTCGACGCCCTCGGGTGGGTTGTTCGCGTCGCGGAAGAGCCCGCCGAACCCTCCGCCGCCGAACCCTCCGCCACCGAACCCTCCGCCACCGAGCCCTCCGCCACCGAACCCGCCCCGGCCGGAGCCGGGGGACCCGGACGGCCGCGGCGCACCGGTGGGCCGATCACTGGGCCGGCCGGTGGGACGGGCGAACGACGGCAGCTTGACCCCGTTCTGGCTCAGGCACTGGATGTACGCGGCAAAGCCATTGCCGCGGCCTGCCGACGCGGCCGTCGACGGCTTGCTTCCGGAGCCGCTTCCGCACGCGGCGATTACCGCCAACGCCGCGCCTGCCACCACCAACCCAGCTGTGCGTCGCACGTCATCTCCTCCGGGGGAATCCAACCGCGCGATCAGACCTCATCGACCTCAGCGCTGCGTCGGACGAAGCTCGAACGATGCTGGGATCGTCGGATGCTACCCGTTCGGGTGTGGCATTCCCAGGTGGCTTCCAGCTTGACCCGAGCAAACGGGGAGCCAGTTTCGCCACACTCCCCGACCATGAGGAAGCTCGTGACCACCACCGTCGCCGCCGCTGTCGTCGTCGCCGGCGGTACTGGCATCTGGCTTGCGACCCGGGGTGGGCATGCCGCCGGAACCACGCCGCACACGGCCGAGGTCACGCGCGGCACGCTCACGGTCACCGCTTCCGCTTCCGGCTCCATCGTGGCGGTCAACCAGCGAGCGCTCACTTTCGGCACGTCGGGCAGCGTTTCGAAGCTGAAGGTCAAGGCGGGCGATCAGGTCAGCGCGGGCCAGCTGCTGGCCGCGCTCGACGATACCGATGCGCAGGCGGCGGTGACCGCCGCGCAGGCGGCGGTGACCGCCGCGCAGGCGGCACTCGATGCCGCGGAGCAGAACCTCACGTTGGCCCAGCAGCAGGCAGACGCGGCGGCGAGCGCCGCCACGCAGACGCCCACGCCGTCGCCGTCTAGTTCGTCCGCGGGTGGATCGGGCGGCGGGTCGGGAGCCGGCGGGTCGGGAACCGGCGGGTCCAGCCGGACCGGCTCGCAGAGCACCGGCACCGACAACCTGCTGCGAGCCCAGCAGTCGGTCAACAACGCCGAGCTGACACTTGAACAGGACCAGGCGAAGCTGGCCGGCACCACGATCGTCGCGCCTTCGGCCGGGCGGATCCTGTCGGTCGCCGGGGCGGTTGGATCGTCGGTGTCAGCCGGCGGCTCCGGCTTCATCGTGATGGCCGGCGCCAACGATGTCGCGGTTCAGGCCGAGTTTTCCGAGGCGGACGTGGCCGGCGTCAAGGTTGGGCAGGCGGCAACCGTGACGTTGGCGAACCACCCTGGCAAGAAGTACCCGGCCCGGGTCAGCCAGATCGATCCGGCCGGAACCAGCTCGGGCGAGCTGGTGCGTTTCGGAGTGGAGTTGATCTTCACATCGGTACCGGCGGATCTGCTCCTCGGCCAGAGCGCGGACGTCGCGGTCACCACCGCATCGGCACCCGACGTGCTCTATGTTCCGGCCGCGGCGGTGACCACTGGAGCCGGCGGCCAGGCGGAGGTGACGGTGCGCTCGGACGGTGTGGACCGGGTTCAGCCGGTAACCGTCGGCCTGGAAGCCGACCAGGGCGTGGAGGTCATGTCTGGCCTGACGGCCGGCCAGACCGTGGTCATCGGCTGAGCCGCATCAGGTCAGCGTTGACTCCAGCCGTAGCCCGCCGACGGCCAGCTTGGACAGTTGCTCGACGACCTTGATGCCGCTGTTCATGGTGCGGTGGTTCGACGACAGCGTCGCGACCAGCCAGTCATGACCGGGCTCGACGATCCGGCCGACGCTGTTGATGCCCCACAGGTTGCCCTGGGCGGAGATGATGTCCCACCCGTTTTTCACGTAGACGCCGGTGGCCGCCGGAGTCGCCGCCGCCGGAACTCCCCAGTCCTGCGCCTTGTCGACGTGGCTCATCAGCTTCAGCATGTACGCCCGGCTGGCCTTGCTGAGCGGACCGTCCGGATCCATGATCGACGTGAGCAGGGTCAGCTGGTCGGCCGGAGTGGTCCAGGTCATGCCCCAGATCCCTCCTCCGTGCGGTTCGGTCTCTGACATGCCGAACGTCTCGTTGGCGGCGGATACGCCGCTCTTCTGGCCGTCCATGCTGTAGAGGGCGGAAGCGGCGTCGTTGTCACTCTCAGTGATCATGGCGTACGCCAGCGTCTTCTCGTGACCGCTTAGTGACGTGCCGGCGTTCTGGTGCTGGAGCAGCCTGGTCGCCAGGATGTCGACCTTCATGATGCTGGCCGTCTCGAACCGCAGGTGCGGCTGGACGGCGATGGTCAGCCCGGTGGAGCGGTCGAGAACCGCCACTCCGGCACGCTCGCCCGAGCCGTCGAGGTAGGCGTCCAGCTCGGCGGGCAGGGCAGCCGTGATCAGAGCGTGGGCGTCGATGCCAAGGCTTACCGCGACCGGTGGCTGCGTGGACACGGTGGCGGTTACCGAGGCCGGGGTCCCTTGCCCAAAACATCCGGTGAGCGCAAACATCGTGACCGCCGCGGCCGCGGCCAGCCACATGGAACGAGTGCGCTTCATGAGCTGCGAGACTAGCCCAACGGCGCCGGCCAAGCGCGCCACGCCTCCGTATCAGATCGGCATCAAGCGCGTCGTCGCTGCTCCGCGGCCCGAACCCGGAGCCCTTCGCCCAAAGGTTGTCCCATCCAGGTAACTCTGAGGTTGCGCACAGAATCAAACGAGTTAGTAGTGATAGACCTCTGTGGTGCGCCCAAATTCTGAGCCGTTGAACCGCGAGCCGGCCGCGCGAGCGACCCGGATCCTCGTCGTTGATGACGAGCCGAACATCTGCGCGCTGCTGTCGGCCACGCTCCGCCTCACCGAGTTCGAGGTGCGTACGGCCAGCGGTGGCAGCGAGGCCCTGATAGCCGCCGAGGAGTTCGAGCCGGATCTGGTGGTGCTCGACGTGATGCTCCCGGATTTGGACGGCTTCCAGGTGGCCCGGCGCCTGCGTGCATCCCGCCCGGTACCGGTGCTGTTCCTGACCGCCCGGGACGCGGTCGAAGACCGGATCTCGGGCCTCACCGTCGGCGCCGACGATTACGTCACCAAGCCGTTCAGCCTGGAAGAGGTCGTCCTGCGGATTCGTGCGATCTTGCGGCGCAGCCAGCCGGAGATCGACTTCTCGCCGGACTCCGTTCTGACCTACGCTGACCTGGAGATGGATGAGGACGCCCATGAGGTGCGCCGGGGCGGCAAACTGATCGAGCTGTCGCCGACCGAGTTCAACCTGCTGCGGTATCTGATCACCAATGCCGGCCGGGTGGTCAGCAAGGCGCAGATTCTGGACCGGGTGTGGAACTACGACTTCGGTGGCGACGGCCGGATCGTGGAGTCCTATGTGTACTACCTGCGGCGCAAGATGGACAAGCTCGGCCCGCCGCTGATCCACACCGTGCGCGGTGTCGGGTACGCCCTCCGGCTGCCGCGGGGCTCCGAAGAGTGAAGCCGCGGCCGTGGCGCCATTGGACGCTACGCAGCCGGATGGTGGTCGCGGTCGCTGCCCTGGCCGCCGTTGCGCTCGTCGCCGCCAACATCGCCGGGGCCGTCCTGCTGCGGTCGTATCTGCTGGAGCGCACCGACTCGCAACTTCTCGCCGGTACCCATGGTGGATTCCGCTACAACGGTGACTTTCAAGGTCGGCGGAGCATGAAGATAGGGCCGGACGTGCTCGTCTACGGGTACGACTCGGACGGAACGCTGATCCGCAAGCCATCCGATTCCGGCCCCGACGGCGAACCCGGTTACACCGGACCGACCCCGAAGCTGGGCAGCTTTACTCAATTGGAGGCGCGCCTGGGCCAGCGGCCGTTCACCGTCGACGGCACGGACGGCACTCCCTGGCGGGTGGTGGTCACCACGGCGCCGGTCTTCGACGCCACCGTGGTGACGGCCGTATCCCTCCGCGAGGTCGACCAGACCACTCGGAAGATGGTCACCATCGACCTGATCGTTTCCGGCTTGATCCTGGTGCTGATGGCCCTGGCTGCGGCCAAGGTGGTCGGGCTGGGTCTGCGACCGCTGACCGACATGGAAGAGATGGCAACCGAGATCGCCGGGTCCAGCGACCTGTCGATCCGGGCCGCGGAGGATCCGCACACCGAGTCCGGCCGGCTGGGGACGGCCCTGAACTCGATGTTGGTCCGCATCGAGGGAGCGCTGGCCGCGCGTACCGCCTCGGAGCAGCGGCTGCGCCAGTTCCTCGCGGACGCGTCGCACGAACTGCGCACGCCGCTGACCTCGATCCAGGGGTTTGCCGAGCTGTACCGGCGCGGCGGCACGCCGCCAGGCCCGGAACTCGACGAGGCGATGGGCCGGATCGAGGGCGAGGTGGGCCGGATGCGGGTCCTGGTCAACGACCTCCTGCTGCTGGCCCGGCTGGACGAGGAGCGCCCGCTGGCCCGGCAGCCGGTTGATCTGCTGGCGGTGGCCGCCGAGACGGTTCGCGACGTGCACGTGCGAGTCCCCACCCGCTTCGTCCAGCTGGCCGCCATGGATGATGCGTTCGACACCTTCGAGCCGGTCACCGTCCTGGGCGATGCCGACCGGCTACGGCAGGTCGCCACCAACCTCGTCTCGAACGCGATCCAGCACACCCCCGATGACACCCGGATCGTCGTTCGCGTCGGCATCTCGGTGGTCGGCCAGGACGCCACGCCGGTGGCGGCCATCGGCCACGATCTGGCCGACGGCCAGCGGGTCGCGGTACTGGAAGTCGATGACAGCGGGCCCGGCTTGGACCGAGCCGACGCCGAGCGCGTCTTCGAGCGGCTGTACCGGGCCGACCGCAGCCGCACCGCCGGTACGGTGGCGGCGCCGGGCTTGGCCTGGCCATCGTGGCGGCCATCGTCACCGCGCACAATGGCCGCGTCGAGTTGGTAACCGACCCCGGATCGGGATGCCGGTTCCGGGTGCTGCTCGCGGCTATCGCTGAATCTGATGAAGATATTGACGATTCCGAGCTATCTCCCAGCTTTCCTGAGGTTGACGTCGAGCCCCTTGTCTGAGGATTCCGGACATGCAATTGCGGAACCTCAGGCCCACGCGTGCGTTCGGCGTCAATATCGCGTTAGGTGCTGTGACGATAGCCGCAGGCGTCTGGGCATATCAGGCGGTATGGGGCGGGTTCACGGCCAACGCGTCGTCAGCCACATCGACGCGCCGTGGCACGGCGACCGTCGCTGATGTTTCCGAGACGGTGTCGACATCGGCTTCGGTGGCCAGTTCCAACGTGGTCACCGCCAACTTCACCACCAACGGCACGGTCACCAAGATCTACGTCAAGCTCGGCGATCACGTCAAGAAGGGCCAGAAACTGGCCCGGATCGACGCGACCAGCGCCAAGCAGCAACTGACCACCGCAGAGGACAACCTGACCGCCGCCAACGACAGCTTGAGCCGAGCCGAGGCAAGCGGCGACACCTCGGCGATCGACACCGCTCAAGCTCAGGTCCATTCGGCCACGGACGCGGTCACGTCGGCCCAGGCGGCGGTGGACGGGGCGGTGCTCTACGCGCCGATCACCGGAACGGTCATCGTCCAGAATGGCGGGGTCGGCGCTTCGTCCTCGAGCGGCGGCTCCGGTTCCGGCGGCGGTGGCAACAACTCGTCGTCCGGATCATCGAGCGGTTTCATGCAGATCGCCGATCTCACCAAGATGGAGGTCGACGCGAGCTTCCCGGAGGCCGACACCACCAAGCTCGAAGTCGGACAGGCGGCAAAGATCACCTGGAATGCGTTGCCCGGCGCCACCGCCACTGGCAAGGTCGCCTCGATCGATCCGACCGCCACCACCAACAACGGTGTCGTTACCTACGGGGTGGTGGTCGATCTGACCTCGCTGCCGGAAGGTATCCGGATCGGCCAGACCACGACGGTCGTGGTCACCATCGCCTCGAAGGCGAACGTGCTCACGGTGCCATCCACAGCGGTCACCACGGTCGGCGATCGTAGCTTCGTCGAGGTATTGGCCAATGGCGTCGAGACCCGGACCGCGGTGGAGGTCGGTCTGGTCGGTGACTCGCTGACCGAGATCACCTCAGGCTTGAACGAGGGCGACGTGGTGGTTCTGCCGGCGGCGACCTCGACATCGACGTCGAATAACCCGTTCGCCAACTTCGGCGGATTCGGCGGCCGGGGTCCGGGTGGCGGCGGCTTCGCGCGCGGCGGTGCCGGCGGTGGCCGGTGAGCGACCGTCCAGTCCTTCAGGTCGAGAACCTGGTAAAGACGTACGGCACCGGAGATACCCAGGTGCACGCTCTGCGAGGCATCGATCTGACCGTGGAGCGCGGTGACTATGTCGCCATCATGGGCTCCTCCGGCTCCGGCAAGTCCACGTTGATGCACATCCTGGGCTGCCTCGACGTCGCCACATCCGGCAAGTATTCGCTGGACGGCGTTGACGTGAGCCAGCTGAACGACCGGCAACTGGCCCTGGTACGCAACCGGCGGATCGGATTCGTGTTCCAGTCGTTCAACCTGATCCCTCGGACCACCGCCCTGGCCAATGTCGAGCTTCCTCTCGCGTACGCCGGGGTGAAGGCGGCCGAGCGGCACCGGCGTGCCCGCGCCGCGCTCGACCTGGTCGGTCTCGGCGATCGAGGCAGCCATGAGCCGAACCAGCTCTCCGGCGGTCAGCAGCAGCGGGTGGCCGTGGCGCGGGCGCTGGTCACCGCTCCGGCGCTGGTACTCGCCGACGAACCGACCGGGAACCTGGACAGTCACTCGACAGCGGAGATGCTCGCCGTGCTGGACCGGCTGAACCAGTCCGGCCGGACGATCGTCCTGATCACGCACGAACCGGACGTCGCCGATCACGCGCGGCGGCTGATCAGGCTCGTCGATGGCCATATCGTGACCGACGTGCGGCACCGGCCGCTGCCCTACCTGGAGCGGCAGGTGAGCCTCACGTGAACCCGTTCGAGACGATTCGCTTCGCCCTTCGCGGCGTTGCCGCCAACAAGCTGCGCTCCGGCCTGACCGTACTGGGCATCCTGATCGGCGTCGGAGCGGTCATCCTGCTGGTGGCGGTCGGCAACGGCTCGTCGCGGGCGATCCAGGCGAGCATCGAGAGGCTCGGCACGAACACGCTGACCATCCAGGCCGGCGGTGGCCGGGCGTTCGGGGCCAGCAGCCGCAGCACGTCGCTGACTCCCGCGATGGCTGACGCCCTGGTCGACCCGGAACTGGCGCCGCACGTCAAGTCGGCCTCCCCGGTGGTGACGGCGTCGGAGACGGCGACGTACGACGGTACCGACCACACGATCGGCCAGTTCATCGGCACTACACCGGCGTACCTGCCGGCCGCCAACTACTCGGTCGCCAAGGGAGCACCATTCACCGCGTCCGACGTCACCGCGAACCGGAAGGTGGTGCTGATCGGGCAGACGGTCGCCGATGACCTGTTCGTCGACACCGATCCGCTTGGCAAGCAGATCACCGTCAACGGCACCCTGTTCACCGTCGTCGGCGTACTGGCCAACAAGGGCTCGACCGGATTCCAGGACGCCAACGACGTGGCGATCGCCCCGGTCAGTGCCGTGCGCGCGCTCGCTCACCGGCTACGGTTCGCTGAGCCAGATCCTGGTCCAGGCAACCGGACCGGACACGGTGACCGAAGCTCAGAACGAGATCACCTCGATTCTGAATGCCAAGCTCAAGGTGACCAACACCAGCAACGAGCCGTTCCGGATCCTCAACCAGGCCCAATTGCTGTCCACCCGTACCGACACCGCCAAGACCTTCACCGTCCTGCTCGGTACGGTCGCCGGTATCATCGTTGCTGGTCGGCGGCATCGGCATCACCAACATCATGATGGTGACGGTCACCGAAAGGACCCGGGAGATCGGGATCCGCAAGGCGCTCGGTGCGCGGCGGCGCACCATCATGACGCAGTTCATGCTGGAGGCGACCGTGCTGTCGGTGCTGGGCGGCCTGCTCGGTGTCGCGGCGGCGTTGATCGGCAGCCAGTTCTCCATCGTCGGCGTCACGCCGGTGATCGTTCCCAGTTCGATCGCGCTCGCTCTGGGCGTTTCCGTCGCGATCGGGGTGTTCTTCGGTTCCTACCCGGCCAGCCGCGCCGCGTCCCTGCGTCCGATTGAGGCATTGCGCTATGAATAACGAGATCCCCGTGCGGACCGAACCCCTGACCCCGGACCCCGGCAACCCCGAGGCCGACGTTCATGCGGAGCACGACGCGACGCAGGTACTGCCCGCCGTGGCCGATGCCACCGCACCGGACGACGACGTTGACGCCGAGACCGAGTCCGGGGACCTCTCCGCTGACCCGTTCACCGACGACCTGTCCGCCGAACTCGCTACGGCGTCCGGCAAGCGGTGGCGCAACCGGGCAACCACCGTGCTCGCCGCGCTGGCCATCCTCGCCGTCGGATTCCTGGGCGGCACCCTGGTCCAGAAGAACTTCGGCACTGACACCGGCTCGTCCGGCACATCGCGCCGCAGCGGATTCAACGGTACTGGCCTGGCCGGCGGTAACCTGCCTGGCTTTCAGCGCGGTTCCGGGTCCGGTAGCGGCAGCGGCTCCGGCAGCGGCAGCGGCAGCCGAACCGGCACGATCATCCTGGTAGACGGCACCACCATCTACGTGAAGCTGGCCAACGGCGACACCGTCACCGTGAAGACGACCGGCAACACCAAGGTTTCGCTCACCTCGACCACCAAGGTCAGCTCGCTGAAGAAGGGGCAGCAGGTGACCTTTGCCGGGTCCACGGACTCGTCAACTGGGACCGTCACCGCGACGTCCGTGACAGCGTCCAAGTAGACGGCAGGAACGAGTCCGTCGAACCGCCGAGGCGAGCGGTGGGTGGGTGCGTGGCTTGAAAAGGCCGCGCACCCACCGCTTGTGGTGCCGAAGTCGGTCAGCCCTGGTGGTCTGGTAGCCACTCGTCGAGCTGGCCCAGCCGGGTCAGCGCCTCCCGGGCGCTGTCCTCGGCCGCGTGCAACCGGGTCAGGACGTCATCGGGGTGTGCGCCTCGCACTACCGCCTGCGCAGCGCCGATCGTGTGTACGATCGAGTCGTTTATCTCGGCGGCGAGCGCCTCACGCAAGCGACGTACCGTCTCGGCACGTTCGGACTCAGCGCGCTCGGCCTCGGCCTGAGCCTCGGCGGCCTCGGCGAGGCGAGCCCTGGCGCGTCGACCGACCATGCGGATGCCTCCGCCCTCGTGTAGGGGTGTTTGCCGGTTGCGTCACGTTGACTGGGGGTGGCGTGACGCACCCACGCACACTAGAACGCGGGAGTCGAAAACCGTGATCCGGGTGGTGATCGCATGCGAGTTCGAGCCGCCACCGTGGCCGACTCCCCACGGCTGATCGAGATCGAGCGTGCTGCGGGCGAGCAGTTCCGCGAGGTGGGCATGGACTTCGTTGCCGACGACGATCCAGGAACGGTGCCCGAGCTGGACGCTTACGTCCGCGCTGGGCGGTCGTGGGTGGCCGTTGACGACGATGACCGTCCCATGGCGTACCTGATCGCCGATGAGCTCGACGGCGATCTTCACATTGAGCAGGTCAGCGTTGATCCGGCGTACGCTCGCAGACGACTGGGCGCCGACCTGATCGAGCGCGCCGCCGAGTACGCACGCCGTCACCGGTTCCCGGCACTGACCCTGACGACCTACGCCGACGTGCCGTGGAACGGTCCCTACTACGCCCGGCTCGGCTTCCGGGTCATGGCGCTGGAGGAATTGACGCCAGGCCTGGTAGCGGTACGCGCGGCGGAGGCTCGTCGCGGTCTGGACCGGTGGCCGCGGGTATGCATGGCACGGCCGGTGTCGCTCGCGGGTGACGGAACGTAGGCTCTATTGCGCTGGATCGGATGCTGGCCGGCTGAGCCATCACGCTTACCGATCGAGTGGACGCTGGTGGTCGTCGCGAGGCCGGATCGGCAGCCGTCAGCGTCCACTATTGCCGATCATGGAGGCGGCGCGGCCGCTGGGCTCTCCACCGGTGCCGGGGTCGACGGCGGGGTTGCCCGCGCGATGATCTCGACGATCGCGAGGCTCAGCAGCACCCAGAACACCGCCCATCCGATCGCGCCGAGGCTGGGGTTGAAAACCAGCACAATGGCCGCGATCACGATCGCGATCGGCGCCGCCCAACGCCGGTACCGGGCCACCGCCTTCGGTACGTCATCCAGCGGTACGCCGGTGCGAACCAGGCCTCGGGCGGCGGCGTCGAGGACGACGTTGACCAGGCGCCGGACCTGGGTGGCCAGCCGACTGGGCCCGGCGAGCAGCGCGAACGCGGCGGCGATCAGCGCGAGCAAGCTGAGGAAGCTGATCGCGGTGCGGACATTGCGCAGCACGATAGTGATCACTTGTCGCAGTGCCGCCGGGGATTGGATAGTCGTCGGCAAGTCATTCAGGTATGAGCTGACCAGCCAATGCACCACCTCCCGAATGATCAGCAGGCCAATCCCGAGGACGAGGCCGGTGAGCACGATGCCACGCCGCCGGTTCGGCGCGGTGAACACGGCGGCGACCGCGACCAGCAGCGCTACCCACGGCAGCCAGGTGGCGACACGGTCGAGCAGCTTCACGTACGACCTGATCTCGGGCAGCCTGTCCGAGGTGAACAGCGTGTACGGAAGGGAGACGTCTGGGATCTTCGACGCCAGTCCGAAGCCTTCGTCGACCAGCTTCTCCTTGACCGTCGCCAGCACCTGGCCGAGGTCGATGGTGATGGCGTTGCCCGCAGTGCTGACCGGGCCGATGTTGGAGCCGGTCAGGACATCGACGACGGCGGTGTGGCCGGCACGTAGCGCGGTGTCCCACACCGCCTCGAACGCGCTGCTGGCGACGAACTTCGACACCTCGCTGCGTACGAACGATTCGACCGCGTTGACCGCCGGCGCCACCAGCGCGTCAACCAATGGTGGTGCGCCACGGTCCTGCAGCCAGGTGGCCGCCTGGTTGGCCAGGTCGGTGAGATCCACGTTGGTGAGGATCTCGTCCGAGATGCGGGTGGCGACCGCCTGCTGCACTACCGGGTCGTCCGCGAGCGGAGCCATTGTGGAAACGAACCGGTCGGTGTTCAGCACCTGATTCCGTGCGAAGACTGCGCCGATCGACGCCACCCACAGCACCAGGGCGACGATGACCAGGCAGACCGCACCGGTCCAGCGGGCGGCCCGGGCTGCGGGTCGGGATTGGCGGGCCATCATCAGCGGCGGCCTACGTGCGCAGGAGCTTGGCCTTGGCGGCGGCGAACTCGTCGTCGGACAGCACTCCCGCGGCCTTCATGTCGGCGAGCTTCTTGAGCTGCGCCATCATGTCGTCACCCGGCGCGCCGCCTGCTGGGCCCGCACTTGGGGCGGCCTGCTGCGCCGCGTGAGCCTGTGCCCGCTGCTGGTCGGCAACCGTCTGCTGGGCTGCTTGCTGCTGTGCCGACTCCCGCTGGCGGCGGTTCTGGCGGTTGCCAACCGCGTTCACCGTGGCCGATGCGGTTCCAGCCACCACAGCGGTCCGCGCCGCCGTGCCCAGAAGCCCGGGGCGACCACGTACCACAACCGGTCGTCTCCTCATCGTCTCCACCTCATCGTTGTCACGGCCGTCGGAATTCCGAGCTTTGGACCTGGGCTGGCCGGCCAGTCCGGGGCTGCGCCTGCCGGGCCGATTCCGCTGGTCAAGCGGCGCTCGCGCCGACCGCCTCGACGACCGCCGCCGGGATCCGCTCGGACCAGACCATTTCGCCGCCGGCCGATCGGGTGATCTCCGCCAGTCTCGCCGCCCACACGTGCTCGATCAGCAGGGCAGCGGCGGTGTTCCCGGCGTCCACATCGGCGGCGATCTCGTCGAGGTCCTCGTCGGCGATTAAGCCCTCGATGGCGTACACCAGGTCGTCGAACGCCTCGTAAGCGTCATTGCCCGCGCGGTCGCGCAGTTCGAAGACGGTGAGGTCGCCGGCCCCGTCCCGCTCCAGGAACACCAGATCGACGATCCGGATCACGTCGGCTCGCACCAATCGTGCGAGTTCCGGGGCCAGCCGGTCGCCTGGGACGCCGTCGGGAAACTCGACGACCATCAACTCCATCGGTCCACGGCTCACGGCTGGACTCCTTCGCCCGGTCCGGGTGCCGATCTCCGGGCCGAGCACTCGGTCTGGAGGTCAAGCAGTTCTAGAGCCATCTTCACCGGGAAGCCCGCGCACCGCGTCCGAATGTTGAAAGTTGTCAGCTTATTAATGATCTGCGGAGATTTATCCCTTACCCTGGGCGTGCCACTACCAGTCCGCCGAGCCGCGGGACTGGACCGTCGCGGCGGATCAAACCGGCAAGCACGGGCAAGCAGCCAGAAGAGGTAGCAGCTAGAGCCCGGTGGCTGTTCCAGCCTTCCGCCGTTCTGGTTGGTGGCCTGCTGAGCTGGTGCCACGGCCGCGATTACTCAGGGCGCGCTGGTCACTCGGCAAGGTCCGGGGGCAGGATTCGGGCCAAAGGCAGGAAAATGAGCCGTACGCTGCGATCATGCTGTCCAGCGTCCTGAGCGATGTGCTCATCGCCGCGGTCGGCGTCGCAATCAGCCCGCTGCCCATCGTCGCCGTGATCCTGATGCTGCTGTCGGCACGCGCCGGCACGGTTGCACCGGCATTCGCGATCGGGTGGCTGGCCGGGATCGTTGTCGCAGCCGGGCTCATCATGGTGCTGGTTCCCGAGTCCACGGCCGGCGACAACGGCGAGCCCTCCACGACCTCGGGAGTCATCAAACTGCTCCTCGGCATCGCCGTGCTCGCGCTGGCAGCCCGGAGCTGGCGAGGCCGCCCCCAACCGGGCAGCCCATCGCCGATGCCGAAGTGGATGGCCGGTATCGACTCGATGAAGCCAGTTACCGCGATCGGGCTCGGTGCGCTGCTGTCGGCGGTGAACCCGAAGAATCTGGCCTTGCTGATCGCTGGCGGGATCTCGCTTGCCCAGGTCACCGGCGTCGGCGGGCAGATCGTCGGGCTGGTCCTGCTGACTCTGGTCGCCGGCTGCACCGTCGCCGCCCCGGTGATCGGCTTCATGGTCGCCCGGGACCGCGCCGCCCCGAAGCTGGACGAGATCAAGGCGTGGCTGATCGAGCACAACGCCGCGGTCATGACCGTCGTTCTGCTGGTCCTGGGCGTGGCGCTGATCGGGAAGGGCGCGGGCATCCTGATCAAGTGATTACCGCCGTACGGCGCATCGGAACCCCAGATGGCAGGCCGACACGTCGAATTCCTGGGCGAGCCGGGCGGCCGGGCGAAAGCGCCGGCAGGAGTTGGGTGCGCACAGGAACGACCCGCCCTTGAGAACCTTGCGTACCTTGGCCGTGCGTGTCACTCCTGGCTGCCACGGTTCGCTGTCCCGCGATGGCGCTTGGCAACACGCGGCCAATCCACCACCGGGATCTGGAGAGGACCAGGTGTCGCCGGTCCACTCCCAGACGTTGCCGATCATGTCGAGCAGGCCGTAACCGTTCGGCTCGTAGGTTCCGATCGGCGAGGTCCAGCAGTAGCCGTCGTCCATCTCATTGACCATCGGGAAGTTGCCCTGCCAGAGGTTGGCCATGTGGCGGCCGCCCGGGGCCAGTTCCGAACCCCAGGCGTACTCGACTCCGTCCAGCCCACCGCGGGCGGCGAATTCCCACTCCGCCTCGCTCGGCAGGACCTTGCCTGCCCACGCCGCGTAGGCCTGCGCATCCGGCCAGGCGATGTGGGTGACCGGGTGGTCGAGCCGGCAAGTCAGATCGCTGTCCGGACCTTCCGGATGCAGCCAGTCGGCACCCTCCACGTAGACCCACCAGCGGTACGGGTCGTTCAGGCTGACCTGATGCGCCGGCGGCGCGAAGACGGCCGATGACGGCATCCGCCGGCTCGCATCGCCGAGCCGCTCCGCCACCGTGTGGTAGCCGGTGGCGTCGACGAACTCGGCGAACTGCACGTTCGTGACCGGGTACTCGTCGAGGTAGAAGCCGGCCACCCCGACCGGCCGGGCGGGCGCTTCGTCCGGGTAATGGAAGTCCGAGCCGAGCGTCGCGATGCCACCCGGAATCCATACCATCCCAGCAGGGGCATCGGCGGGGCCTGGCGGCGGTGCGCCAGCGGTGACGAGTTCCCGGTCCACCAGCCGAATCTAAGTTCTTGGCCGCTAATTTGCGGGCAAATACGGCTTATGCTAATGAAACGTCGAACTAGTCAGTGGCGCGCGCTCACACGTCGTGTTTGGACAGCCGAAAATGGGGGCCTTTGGCGGGTTTAGCACTAACGCATGCGACCACTCCGTCAGGCTGAACAAGTGGAGCGCGGTACCAGGCACGGGTGGGGCGAACTGGGCTACCGCCACATGCTGGTCATCGTCGGTGCCGCGTACATCCTGATCATTGCCATCCCGTCGCCGGCGGTCAGCGGGCCGGTTCGGGTGGCCGTGCTCAGCCTGCTCCTCGGGCTTGCGGTCCGCGCCCGCCGTCTCGGGCGCCGATGGCTGCCGCTGGCGATTGGCTTCGGATCGTTGCTGCTAATAGCGACGGTGGTGGCGGCCGCGGGAGGTAGCGCCGAGGCGCTGATTGTGATCTCCTCGGGAGCCACCGCGTTGCTGGTGGCCATCGTGATCGTCCTCATCGGCCGGGCGGTGCTGCGAAGCGGGATCATCGACGCTTCTGCTGTGCGTGCCGTCCTTTGCGTGTACCTGCTCATCGCGCTTCTGTTCGCGTCCCTCTATCAGTTCTTCGCCGTGTTCATCAGCCCGTTTCTCAACGGCACCGGCGATTCGCCCAACGCCTCCGAGGCGCTGTATTTCAGCGTCATCACCATGGCCACAGTCGGGTACGGCGACATCACCCCGATCAGCTCCGTGGCTCGCGCGCTCGTGGTGGCCGAGGCGCTGCTCGGGCAGCTGTACCTGGTCTCGGTCGTCGCCGCGGTGGTCGGGCGGTACCGGCGGGAAGGCTCCAGCTCGTCGGACTGAGCCGGTGATCCGATCTCGCTATATCGCGCTCAGCACCATGGCCGCGTTGGCCTCGGCGATCTCACGCATGACGTCACGCTCTGGGTGGTCTCCACTGATCATGCGCATCGGTCCGGCCACCAGCGACAGGTGCATGGCCAGCTGGTACAGGCTCAGGCGAGCGGGATCCAGGCCGCTGACCCGGAGCCACTCGTAGTGGCGGCCGAACCGCAACCTGGCAAAGACGTGCTCGCTCTCGACGTCGGCAAAGCTGGTGCCTTCCAGATCGACGATGGCGGGCCTACCGGCATCGTCAAGCATGACGTGGTCCGGGCCAAGCTCGCCGTGGACGAGGCTGTAGAAGGCACGAGCCTCGATGCCGGCGGCGCGCTCGTTCAGACGGTCCTCGATCCGGGCACGAGCGGTCGCGATGTCGGGCACCGAGCCCGCCGCCTCATCCAGGTTCGCCAGTGCCTGCTCGAGGACGATCTGGTGCGGCGGCGCGTCGGCGGGCGTGGCACCTGCGGTCAGGTGGGCGATCCGGCCGTGTTGCGCCGAGCGCTCCTCACGCATCGCGGAGAGGAATCCGGCCAGCTCAGCCAGGACCGGCCGGGCCGCCGTCGGATCACCACGGAGGATCGCGTCCAGCGTGCCACCCGGCAGGTACTCGACGATCGCCAGTTCGGCCGGGTAACGGGTGAGCGAACGATCGACGGCGATCGTGTGCGCTGTTCGCACGCCCGCCCGGTCGTACGCCTCTTTGCAGGCAAGGTACGCGTCCAGGCCGTACGGGTCGCCGAACTGCCCGCCGCGAACATCGCGATGCGGCCCGGCCTCGTCTGTCCGCCCGGCCTCGTCTGCCCGCCCGGCCTCGTCTGCCGCCCCCTCGTCTGTCGGCCAGTAGTTCTCGTCCGGGTGCCAGACGTACAGCATCGCCTCGGTCGCGTCGTCGAGAGTGAGCCGGTACACGCCCTTCTTGGTGGCGACATCGAGCCGGCGCAGCCCGGTTAACCGGCGGTCGCTGCCGAAGACATCGGTGATGAGCGCCGTGAGGTCCTCGGGCTGGACGTGCTTGCGCGGCACTGGCTGCCTCCTCGTGGTTGCGGCCCTACACGGCTACCGGCTGAGCCAAACCGCCATCGTCGAGCATGACCTGCCTATGGAAGCCGACGTTCTCGGCGAAACGCTGGTCGTGCGTCACCATGATCACCGTCCCGGTGTACCGGCGCAGCGCTTCCTCGACCACATCGAGCGACTCGAAGTCCAGATAGTTCGTCGGCTCGTCCAGCAATAGCACGCCCGCTCCGCTGTTCACCATGATCGCGAGCAGCAGTCGCCGCATCTGACCCGCACTGAGCGATCGCATCGGCTGGCGCTGCTCATCCAGGTCGAACAGGTAGCCCTCCAGGAACGCTTCCGCATCGTCGGCGTACATCGCGATCCGGGACCGGAAGAAATCCAGCGCCGGCTGATCGGTACGCAGGTCGTCATGCACCTGAGGCAGGAGCGACACCGGCGTCAGCACCTCGACCTCGCCGGCGTGCGGTGCCGACTGACCCGCGAGTATCCGTAGCAGCGTGGTCTTCCCGGTGCCGTTCCGGCCGCTCAACAACAGACGATCGCCACTGGCGACCTCCAGGTCCACGTGCTCGGCCAGTGACCGGCCGCCCGCGGCCACCGTCAGGTCCCGGGTGCGCAGCACCGTCGTAGGCGGCTCGGAACTGTCCGGGAACGCGAGTGTGAGCTGCGGACGCGTCTGTGGTGCGGCGATCCACCGCGCCGACCGCATCTCGCGTTCCAGGCGCCGTTCGCGCGAGATCGCCTTGCGAGCGACCTTCTTGGCGTACCGCCTGACCTTGTCATTCGTCGTTGACGCCTCGACCGACCGCGCCTGCTCCTTGGTGCGCTCGATGTCCGTCGCCAGTTGGCGACGGTGTTTCTCCTGGGCTTCGTAGGCCAGCAGTAGCGCTTCCCAGCGGCGCGCCTTCTCCTCCCGGTACGCCGTGTAGCCGCCGGTGTACATCTGCGGCTGCTCATGGATGCCGTCCAGCTCGAACACGCGCGAGACGGTCCGATCGAGGAACTCGCGGTCATGCGTCACCACCAGTACGCCACCCTCGAAGTTCGCGAGGTACCCCGCGAGCCACTCCACCCCGTCCAGATCGAGATGGTTCGTTGGCTCGTCAAGGATCAGGACGGTCGGGTCGGCCAGCAGCACCGAGGCCAGCATCACCCGGGCCTGCTCGCCACCGCTGAGCGCGGCCATCGGCTGGGGGTCGTCGATGTGCTCGATGCCCAGACGCTGCCGGACCTCGCCGCGGCGGGCCGCGTACATCCAGCCGCGCATGTCGATCCAGCGTTCCTGAGCGTCGGCGTACGCCCGGATCGTGCCCTTGCTGGCCGTACCGGTCAGGCGCTCCTCAAGCTTTCGCATAGTGGCCTCGACCCTCAGTAACTCGTCGTGGCGCAGCAGGTCACCAACCGTCTGCGACGGGTCGAAGACCTGCTGCGGCAGGAACCCGATCGTGGTTCCGGGGCCTCGGTCGACCCGCCCGCTGGTCGGTGCCTCGGCGCCCACCAGGAGCCGGAGCAGGGTCGACTTGCCGACGCCATTGGGCCCGACCAGGCCGATCCGATCGCCCCGGCCCAGGGTGAATGTGACGTCATCGAACAGCAGGTCGCAGTGGTAGGTCTTGGAAAGGTTCAACGCTCGTAGCAAAGCTGCCTCTATCCCGCCGGCGCTCGACCGTGCAAGGCACGGGAGCGGGCTCATCGTGATCTCTGAGGACGGGCACGACTCATCGCGCCCGGAACATCCGGTCAACTCAGGTGTGATCACGAAGTCTTGATGGCGAGCCCCTTGGGTCGGTGGCAGATCCGTGACCAACGGTAGAGGAGGGCGGGCGTACCGCCAACGGGTTTTGTGGTGCGCATTCTTGATCTTGGTGAGCCATCTGGCACACTTATCCCCGCGGGTACGCCATGGCGTACCCGATGGAGGGTTCGCCTAGTGGCCGATGGCGGCGGTCTTGAAAACCGCTAGGGGCAGTGATGTTCCTCCAGGGTTCGAATCCCTGACCCTCCGCCACATCCACCCGGAACACCGAAACGCTCCAGGTTTCAAGGCGGCCCGACCTCTTGTGGAGACCTCCGACAGTGCCAAGAGTCGAGCAGTTGCGGCCTCGCGGCGCGTCGAATGCCTTGATCGGATCGTAGAGCTGGCCGGCCTGCGGGTAGCTCTACGGCTGGCCCGGCGGCTGCTGTTTCCGCCGCTGGCGATGGCTTTTTGCCACGACCAAGGTACAGTTCCGCGTACATCTGTCGTCTCTGTGACCCCGGCGACATCCGTTTGAACCTCATGATCGCCCCGGGAGTCGCTTCATGACCCTGATGTCCGTTTCCCCCGACCCAGCCCAACCGTCAGCGCCATCCCGTGGCAGCGACTTCGCACATCTCGCGCGGCTTGTGAAAGCCGAAGGCCTGATGAGCCGCCGACGGGGGTACTACCTCACGAAGATCGTCGTCGGTTTCCTACTGGTCCTGCTCGGAGTCGCAGCGTTCGTCCTGCTGGGCAACTCCTGGTGGCAACTGACCGTTGCCGCATACTTCGCGGTGATCTTCACTCAGATCGGCTTCCTCGGCCACGATGCCGGCCACCGGCAGATTTTTGCCTCACGCCGCGCCAACGACGCACTCGGCCAGATATGCGCCAACCTCGCCATCGGCCTGAGCTACGCGTGGTGGGTCGACAAACACGTACGACACCACGCGCACCCTAACGACGAGGATCGCGATCCCGACGTCGGAGCCGGGGCGCTCGTCTTCACCACCAGACAGGCGGCGGCCGCCGGGCGCACGGGGCGTCTGCTGTACCGGTACCAGGCATGGACCTTCTTTCCTTTGCTGCTTCTGGAGGCGCTCAACCTCCACGTCAGCAGCGTGCGGCACCTTAGCCAGCGGGACACCGCGAATGTCCGAGAGTCGCTGCTTCTCGGCGCTCATGTCGCCGGCTACCTGCTAGCGGTCTTCAGCGTTATGTCGCCACTGCACGCCCTGGCATTCATTGCCGTCCACCAGGCTTTGTTCGGGCTATACCTGGGCAGCTCATTCGCGCCGAATCACAAGGGTATGCCGGCGCTGTCCGCCATCGACCACACGTGCTTCCTCCGGCGCCAGGTACTGACCTCGCGGAACGTACGCCGGCATTGGCTCACCGACGCTGCTCTCGGTGGTCTCAACTACCAGATCGAACATCACCTGTTCCCGTCCATGCCCCGACCCAATCTGCGCCGTGCCCAGCCAATCGTTGAGCGCTTCTGCGCCGACCTGGGGGTTCAATACCTGCAGACGGGGCCTATTTCCTCGTACGTGCAGGCGCTCCGCCATCTTGATCTGATCGGCCGGGCGGCCCGGGCCAACCCTGCCTGATCATTGCAGCGGTCGATGCCTGGCCGCACCGCGGACGGCCCACAGCGCACGACCGGCCACTGTGGGTGGGTCGCTTGACCAGTTCTGCCTCAGCCGAGTTTTCGGACTTCAGCGCCATGGACCCGTCTGGTCCGTGTCGAGGCGAATCACATCGCCGACAGTCGAAGACTCAATGGCGGCCGAGCCGCCGAGTTCGTACGGCGGTCGCGAATCAGTCGCTAAGGGTTACGCCTGCTGGCCCAGGTGCAGCGCGGCGCCGGGCCGTGCTCGCCCGGGCCGCGATCAACTCCTCCGCCAGCGCCTCATATTCGGCGCCAATCCGCACCCACATAGGCTCGAGCGCGCTCGACGCCCGTTGTGCGACCGACGCGACGACGGCCGGGTCTGTCAGCAGGAGACGCAGCACCTCGGCGAGGGCCTGCGGATGGCCAGCCGGCACCAGCCGATCGATCCCCGCAGCCAGCGCCGTGGTACGTGTGGCAGCAGTCACGAGAGCCACGACCGGCGTACCGGTGGCCAACGCGTCCACTACCACAGGCGAATTTAGCTGCTCCGCGACCACGTCCGCGACGACCACCACATCAATCCTCGAAACCCCGGGTAACCCGATGTGTGACGCCAACGGCGCGTTGATGAAGTTCACCATCGGCGCCACGCCACGATCGATCGTACGGGCCATTAACGCATGCCGATGTGCCTCACCATCACATGCGAGCGCCGATGGCGCAGTTGGTCCCGCAATCACGTACTGAGGACGCGGATTCAGCAAGCGCAATCCAGCTACCGCGTCAATAACTGTCTCAAGTCCGCGATCGGGGCCTAGAATGCCGCTGGTGATGACCGTCGGCGCGCCCACGCCTGCGGAGCCGGCAGCGACCCGGGTCAGTGGCTGCACCGTATCCGGTATCAGCACTACCGTGTCCGGCGCCATACCGCACGCGGCAACGAGACGGCGACGAGCCGCACCTGAGGCAACCACGACGGCGTCCACTGCACGGCACAGCTCATGGAACATGTCCCGCTGACCTCGCGACGGCACCCGAGCGATCCCGGACAACCGGACAATGACCGGCTGGTTCAGCCGCCGTAGCGTGGCGAGTATCGCCTCGGCCGCACCGGACTGACCGCAGAACGGATAGTCGACGATGACTGCGTCACACGTAGCCAATGCCGCGACCGCTTCGGCAAAACTGTCTGACGTCGAATCTACGCCAATCTGAGCGACGGGTGCCTTGCAGCCGGTGGCCTCCAAATGCCTGACGAAGGAGTGTGCGAAATCCACGGATTTCGGCTGCTCGTCGTTGCGAATGGTCAAGAACCCGAACGAGGACGCCATGGTGACCCTTCTGGCCAGTGTGGCGTCCAGCCGGACATCCACGCACGCCGCGCCCAAGCGATTAGCGCGCCGAAACCGTGTCTGGGCCGGCAAACCGAATCGATCGGCGCGTCCGGGAATCGAGGCCAAGGCCAGATCAGCGGCGAAGGATGAGATTCTCGACTCACTTACCGTACCAGTCCGAGCAGGCCATACGACCTGCTAGACTCGCAGCGTTGTAGTTTGGTCGTTCTTATTTGCCAGCGCCTGGTGAGTAACGTCCCGGGCGCTTTTTGCGCGTCCCGACAGTGAACTGACCGACACGGCCGCGCCTCGCAAACGCGAGCGCAGACCAGCCTTGTGAAAAGGAGCAATCATGGCTGTCGGAACGGTGAAGTGGTTTAACGCGGAAAAAGGTTTTGGCTTTATCACCCCGGACGAGGGTGGACCGGACGTGTTCGCGCACTTCTCGGCCATCCAATCGAGCGGATTTCGGAGCCTGGAAGAGAACCAGCGTGTGAGCTTCGACATCGAGCGCGGGGCGAAAGGTCCCCAGGCCGCCAACATCCAGGCCGCCTAAACGAATCTGCCGGGCCACTGGCAGATTTCACCGAGCGTGGACGGTCGGCCGAACCCGGCCGGCCCGCCCATGGCTAGCGACTACCGAAGACGAGCCAGCGCGCCAGAGCAGTGTGCAGCACAGCCAGGTCAGGTCCGGCCGCGAGCTGACGCCTCGCTTCGCTACGGACAATCCAAGCAGCGCAGCGACGTTCAACCGCACCCCTTGACTGCTCGTCTCGGGTTTGCAGGGCGCTGCCTAGAGTTCCGAGGCGATGCTGGGTGCCCACGTCTGGATCCAACCGGTCACCGCGCCCGGATCCACCAGCCGCCGATCGCCAGACGCCTCCAATCGCAGCCAGTCTGGCGCGAGGTAGCCGACCAAGACGCTAAGGGACCGTTGAAGCCGACGGAGCGCACCGGAGTCGTCAACCTTGGCCAACGCGACCCCGTGCCTCCGTTTCCGCGGCGGTGGCCCGGGATACACGGATCCGGGCCAGATCCGGACAAGAATCGTGCGCTCGAGCAGACCGGGTAAAGCGGCGAACGGGTCGTCCATGCCAACATGATCTCGCTCACCATGACCCGGTCGCGTGCGGCCGCTGATCGGACGGTGGACAGTGGCGGTTCGCGCCACGTTGAGTCCGCTGCGGTCAGCCGGCGAGGCTGGTCACGGTCGCTGCGCCACGGGCGTGTCCAAGTGGCGTCGCTGTGCTTGGGTGGGCCAGGTCGCCTGACGTCGTTGGTAAGGAGTTCGGGCATGCCGGCAGTGCTCATCGCGGCCACGGTGGGGTTCTTCTTCGCTCTTCTAGCCACGCCCATGGCGATTCGCGGTTTGACGGCGTTGCGAGCCGGCCAGCCGATCCGCGACGTCAATCCAGAGGCGCACAAGGTAAAGCGAGGCACGCCGACGATGGGTGGTCTCGTGTTCATCTCTGGAACGCTGGTCGCCTACGTGGTTGGCCACGTTGTCATGAAGCAGCTGCCCCGTGCGCAGATCGTTCCACCCGGTCCGACGATTACGGGGCTTGTCCTGTTGGGACTCATGGTGTGCTCCGCCGCGATCGGATTCGTGGACGACTTTCTGAAGGTGGCACGGAAGAACACCGCGGGCTTGGCGGGCCGGTGGAAGCTCCTGCTGCAGGTGCTGGTCGGCCTGGGGTTTGGCACCATCGCATTGACGGTGGATCACGGAACAGGTCAAACGGTCGGAAGCACCCATGTCTCGTTCCTGCGGGACATCAGTTGGGCCAACGTCGGCGTGGTCGCCGCCATCGTGGTGGTGATGGCACTCGTTTTGGCGACCACGAACGGGGTGAACTTGACCGACGGCTTGGATGGACTAGCGACGGGCTCGGCAATCCTGGTGCTCCTGGGCTTTCTGGCGATCTCGTCCTGGCAGTACCGCCATTGGTGCGCGGACCCGAATTACTCCAATGGGGGCTGCTACGTCGCGCGCGACCCTCTGGAGTCAGCGCTGATCGCCGCGGCCGCGGTCGGCGCTCTTGTCGGCTTCCTTTGGTGGAACACCTCACCGGCAAAGATCATCATGGGGGACACCGGCTCGATGGCGTTGGGTGGACTGATCGCGGGCGAGGCCGTCGCGACACACACCGTGCTCCTGCTGCCGATTCTTGCCCTGCTGTTCGTCATCATCACGATGTCGCGCATGATCCAGTACACGTCGTGGAAGCTGCGTCGCAAGCGCGTGTTCCTGATGTCGCCGTTGCATCATCACTTCGAGATGGCCGGCTGGAGTGAGATCAACATCGTGATCCGTTTCTGGGTGATCAGCGGGATCGGCGTCTGCATCTCGCTCGGCCTGTTCTACAGCGATTTTCTGAGCCGGCTCCGTTAGTTGATGTTCGAAAACATGGCGGGGCTGCGGCGGCCCCGGTCCGGCCGATCGCCACGTGATGATTCTTCGTGGGACTAAGACATTGACACGTTGCGACCTGTACGCACGCGCTGAACGGCAGGAGTCGCGGACTGGACGGGTCCGATCGCGTGGTTGCGGCGGAGATGAGTTCAATGCGCTCGGCCTTATTCCTCACGAGGAGCAGGGGATGGCAGCGTTCGCGTTGCCGGTCGGGCCGTAGGTCCGTCAGTCGAAGAGCCGCCCGATCATGGCGGACTGGCCGGCGGCCAGGATGTGACCCTGCGCGAGGGGAAGCCAGTACAGCTCGAACCGGATCGGGTGGCTGTCACCGTCGCCGCGTTCTTCCGCGAACCATCGTTCCGGAAGCTCCGGGGCATCGACAGACAGATGGAAGAAGTGCCGTACGTGGACGGCTTCGGCGTACGGCCGGAAGTCGTACTCGCTCGCTCCCAGGTAGCGCTCGATGCGCAGGCCCTCCAGCCCGGTCTCCTCGAAGGCTTCTCGCAGCACCGCCCGCTCGGCGAGTTCTCCATCGCGAACGGTGCCGGCCGGAACTTGGAGGCCGGACTGGTCGAAGTGTTCATCGTCGGCGTGCAAAAACACGAGAAGCCGACCGTCACGGACGATGTACGCCACAACCTTCTGGGGCCGCCTCACCGTGGAAGCCTACGCCGATCAAGAATGCGGTGGCGGGCACGAATTCAAGTTGTGGCGGCGGCAAAGCGGGAGACGGGGAGAGCGACGTGCGGCGGAGTACCGGCCATCAACCACCACCGGGCGCGGGTTTCTTGGAGGTCGGCGGCGGCCGAATCGCCTACGACGAGGCAGGCGACGGTCCGGTGGTGCTGTTCTCCCACGGCGGCATCGCCGACCGGCGTATGTGGCAGCCGCAGTTCCAGGCGCTGTCGGCGGGCTCCCGGGTAATCCGTTACGACTGGCGAGGTGTCGGTGAGTCGGATGCGCCGGTCGGTTCGGTCTGCCACTACGAGGACCTCCTGGCGGTACTGGACGCGCTCCGCGTCGACGATGCCGTGCTGGTCGGGTGTTCGATGGGTGGCGCCTACGCCCTGGACGCCACCATTGCCGCGCCGGACCGGGTTCGAGGCCTGGTGCTGATTGGTTCCGGGCTGTCCGGCTACGTCTGGCCGGATGAGATGCTTCAGTACACCGGCCCGGCAGTGCGTGCGGCCGTACCCGCCGAACGGCTGGCGCTCTACCAGGCCGGGTCCGCGGACGTGGTCCGGCCCGACGACATCGAGGCGATGGCCGAAGTTCAGGCTCGGTTGATGGTCGCCGGCCCGAACCGTCAGCCGGCCGACGTGGATCCGGCCGTCTGGCAGCTCGCTGTGAGCATGTTGAGGGGCATCTTCTCCCGTGAGTGGTCCACCGCGGCGGTCCCGGAGCGGCAACTCGAACCGCCGGCTGTCGGCCGCCTGGCCGAGGTGACAACACCGACGGTGGTGATCAACGGGGTCGAGGACCTGCCGTGGATCCAGCAGGTCTCGGACATCCTGAGTGCCGGCATTCCGGGTGCGGTTCGCATCGATCTCGCTGACGCCGCCCACCTGGCCCCGCTGGAACGTCCGGACGACGTAACCCGCGCTATCCGACGCCTCCTGTGAGGCGTGCGGCCAAGCGCTGGTCGCGTCCCGCTTCGCGACCGCGTACCATCACCGCTCGGCGCTCCAGCGAGTCAGTGATCGGTTCGGAGGTTACGGTGCCGGAATTCGATGTCCTGGTGATCGGCGGCGTCGGTGTGGACACCATCGTCCGGGTGCCGTCGTTCGTGATCGGGCAGGGTGATTCGGTCGCGGTTCCGCCGGTCATCGACTATGTGGCCCACTCGGGCAACGGTGTGGCCCTCGGATTCCACGGGCTTGGGCTCCGTACCAAGCTCATCGACTTCCTCGGCGACGATCCGCAAGGCGCGCTGGTCCTGGACCGCTACTCATCATGCGGACTCAGCTTCGACTATCTGCCCGCACCCTGTGGCACGCCGCGAAGCGTGAACCTCGTCGACAATGACGGACGAAGGTTCTCGTTCTTCGACGGCCGGCACCCGGCCGATCTTGTATACCCGGCCGACTTCTACCTGCCGCACCTCAACGCGGCGCGTCATGTGCACGTCGCCACCCAGCGAGCTGTCGGCGCGCTCGTCGACGCGCGGGAGCGGGGAGTCACCACGTCAACCGACGTCCATGCTTGGGATGGTCTCGATCCGTGGGCCACGGGTCTGGCCGCCGAAGCCGACGTGGTGTTTCTCAGCGCGGCCGCGCTCGGTCCCAAGGTGGATGAGCTCATGCATCAGATCGTCGGCAATGGGCGGGCTCAGGTGGTGGTCGCGACCGAGGGCGCGGACGGGAGCAGGGTCCTCACCCGCGCTGACCATACTGTCCGGCTCTTCCCCGCGGTCGTCCCAGAGCGGCCGGTCGTTGACACCAACGGCGCCGGCGATGCCTTCAGCACGGCCTTTATGAGCCGATGGCTGGCCGGCCAGGCGATCGAGGAATGCATGCTGGCGGGTGCGGTGTCGGGCGCGTTTGCCTGCGGCGCCGCCGGTACCCACGAGGAGATCATTACGGCTGACCAGCTCGATGCCGCGATCAAGCGGGCCGAGGCGGGCGACCGCTGGCGCTCCGGGCGGCGTTGACGGAGCGGCGTTGACGGAGCGGCGTTGACGGAGCGGCGTTGACGGAGCGGCACTAACGGGCGGCGTTGACCCGTGCCGTTTGATGGCTATCAGGAAGGCCTTGACGGTCGTAGCCGGGGTAGCCGGCGGGAGGCGGATCGCCGCCAGGTGAGGTGTCCGAACAGGCCGTCTTCGGTTATCGCGCGATCGTCAATCGTGGTGGGATCGACACTCCACAGCGAGGCGATGCGCATGACGCTCTCCTCACTGGGCCAGCCGTCGGTGTCCTCGTCCTCCCACGACACGCCACCGGCCTCGGAGTCGGATGGCAAGGCCGCCCCCAGACCGCATTCGATCTCCGCGGCCGTGGGATCACCGACGAACATCGCGACGCCACCGTCCTGGTATGCGTATGCGCGAAGGACGGTGCCGTCGCGGGCATCTGCCCACTGGTGGCAATCGGCTACGCGATGCGTGTGGAAGTACTGAACGTGGCCAAGGCGGCCGCTCATCGTCGCAAGCCATCGGAGGAAGTCCGGTCCGGTCGGCCCGGCGTCGTCGACCAGTTCCCGTCCGTGTGCCAGCGTCCAGTCGTTGACGGGCGCTGAGACGTACACGCCATTGGAGTACGCCATTTCGGTGCCCTGGGCAAACGACATTGGCCGACGGCGACCAAGCGAGAGTGCGTCAGCGACTTCCAGCGTGGTGCCGCCGGACACGGCGATCCAGGCAGTCTTGTAACCGAAACCCATGGTCCCCCGATCGGTCCGATCGACTCACGTGGTCAATCGTTGGCGGTCGCGATTCGCCGAATCATCGCGGTCACGAATATCTGAGCATTGACCACGTTGCCGGCTTGTTGCTCGCTGAACCGGGTCCATCCGCTATGACCATCGATGAATGGTAGGCGTGTCTCCGGCTCCGCCGCTTGCCCCGAGACGTAGGCAGGGGCGCCGGCAACGACGGACAGCCGTCCGCCCCGATGCTCGCTACGGTGATCGCATGGCTACGCCCGATGCCCGACCCGATGCCCACCGCCTCGATGCTCCGGTGGGCCCGGCCGCCGGCGTCGCCTTCAACCCCGCCGATGTCGCCGACATCGAGTTGCGGGCCGACCGGCTGGGAGGCACGGGAGATCACTTCACGGTACGGCCGGAGCAGTGGCGGCTGTGGAGCCGGCGGTTCCTGCCGCCGTTCGAGCCGTTCTTCACCGTCGAGCCGGACACCGCGGCCGCACTGGCGGCGGCTGGCGAGATCGTCTACACCCGGGCCGAGTTCGGCGCCTCGTTCTTGCGTTTCAGCTTGGACCACGGTCACGCGTACCACGTGTGGAGTTTGCCTGCCGACTCGCTGGTGTGGTGCGCGGACCGTGCCGCGCGCGAGCGCCTGGACCGGTCGCTCTGGGCGCGAATCCGCGATGAGCAGGGCAGCAACGGCCGCGGCCAGGTGTACGACGACGGCTGGCCGCTGTCCCCGGTCGGCGTACCCGCCATCGACCGGCTGCCGGGCGGACGCTGGCTGCTGGCACCCGACACCTGGCTGGCCTTGGAACCGGCCGGGCAGCGGCGATGGTTGCGCGAGTGGATCCGCCGCCGGATATCCGCCGACGAACTGCGTCCGATCACCGCAGATGTCGACCCGCGGTACCGCGACCTCACCGCCCGGTACGCCAACACATTCGCCGACGCCAGTGGCCCGAACTGCTTCTCGGCCGCGCTCGGTGTGGCACTCGGACGCCCATCCGAAATCTTCCCGCTCTGGCTTCATCAGGAGCCGTTCCTGCGAGCGCTGGGTGCAACCGGCTACCGCCCAGTTGGTGGCCTCGATCCTCAACCAGCCGATGTGGTCGTCTGGGCGGACACCGATGGCTCTCCCGTGCACGCCGCTTGCTGTGTCGCCGAGGGTGTGCTGTTCAACAAGAACGGTCAGAGCTGGGATCAGCCATATGCCCTGATCGCCTTTGACGATGTCCGTGACTTCGACGGTACGATCTCCGGGGGCGGCAGCATGGTCATGTACCGGCGCTTCTCGAACACATCCGGCTGACCAGGCGGCGAGCGGCCCAGAGGCGGTGGTTACCGCACGTCGAGTGCCGTACGAGCGCGGACCAATGGACTCAGCCGGCTCGAATCGACCATGGTGACGATCCGAAGGATGATGCCGCGCAGCCCGTAGTAGACGATCGTGGCGACGATGCCGCCGAGCACGAGGCCGACGGCGACGTCTTGCGGGTAGTGGGCGGCGATATAGACGCGGCTGAACGCGATTACCGCGGCTGCGGCGATGGCGATCGCGCCGAGCCGCCGCGACACGAACCAGAGGCCGACCGCGGCGGCTCCTGCCATCACGGCATGATCGGACGGGAACGCGAAGTCGGTGCTGCGATGAGCGAGGACCAGAATGCCCGGATGAGTCGTGTACGGGCGGGCCTCGTGCACGGCACCGACGATCGGCTGGTTGATCGCCACCGCGAGCAGCGTGGCGATTCCGGCGCAGATGGCCGCGGCCACCATTGGCAGGTCACGCCGTTGCCTGGCGATCCACCACCCGGTGAGGAGGAGCGCGGCGAACAGGACGACGCCGTACGTCGCGTAGCCGTACATGGCGCCGTGCAGCCATGGAGTGGCTCGCGCGAACCTGTTGACCTGGTCGAATCCCCATTCGGTCACCAGCAAACTCCTGATCTACTACAGATTAAGTAGGAGTTAACATCCTACAAAATAAGTAGTAGATCGTGCAGGCGGTCACAGGTCCGGCCAAGGGAGCCCACTTCGGCGCCGCAGCGCATAAGGCGGACTATTCGCGGGCCGACGGCGATGGCGACGGGCAATCGTGGTACTGCCGGAACGGGTCCTTCGGGCCACAGCGGGCGAGCGGGTCCAGGTTCGACAGGAGCCCGGTCGGTGACGCGGAGGGTACGCCCGGTGCCGGTCTCGGGTGTGAGCAGTTCAGCAGCGCGCCGCACAGTTGCGGCGCCTGCAAGCCGCAGACCTGCCAGCCATCGGATCGGCTCATGGTGAATGTCCAACTGCCGGCGTCGGTGGAAAGCGTCTCGACGGTTCCGGTGCGGCTGAAGACGAACCGGACCTTCGCCACCACCGAGTTGCCGCTCGTTGTCGACGATGCCACCTCGGTTCGCGATAGCGTCCACGGAGTCCCCGACGTCGCGCGGTCCACATCGGCGGCGACCGCCCGCATCCGCTGGTCCAGACTCGACCGCTGCGCAGCGCACGTGGACTCGTCGAATCGTGACCTGTTCTCGGTCAGCCCGCCGGTCGGGCCGGCCGCGAGAAACTGATCGACGGCGCACGATGCGCACGTGGATGAGGCGCGCGTGTGGTCGACGCCGTATGTCCACCACAGGCTGACGATCGTCGCGCCACCGCACACGACAACCAGGAGCGCGGCGAACAGCACGATCGTGCGCAGCCGCGAGAATCTGGGTGCCTTCACGTTCGCGTCGGCCGGTCCGGCCGCGTCGGTCTGCACAAACGTGAGGGTACGCGGAGCGGATACACCAACGCGAATAGGTGATGACGGAGCCGCGTTCAAACGCCGATCAGTTCTCAGCCAACGGGGAGGTCCTCATTGGCCGCGGGCAACCGGGACCAGGTATGTATTGGGCTATGCATGCGATCACGATCGAAACGCCCGGTGGCCCAGAGGTTATGCGGTGGTCGGAGGTCCCCGACCCGATCGCGGCCAGTGGCGAGGTGCTGGTCGAGGTGGCGGCCACCGCGGTCAACCGCGCCGACCTCCTTCAGCGGGCCGGTCATTACCCTCCGCCTGAGGGTGCGTCGCCGATTCTCGGTTTGGAGTGCAGCGGCCGGATCATCGACACCAACGGTGTGCCAGGGTGGCGCGTCGGGGACGAGGTCTGCGCGCTGCTCGCCGGCGGTGGGTACGCCGAGAAGATCGCGGTACCGGCGGGGCAGTTGCTGCCCGTACCGGATGGGGTGTCGCTTGAGGACGCGGCGTCGCTGCCGGAGGTCGCATGCACGGTCTATTCAAATCTGGTCATGCTGGCCGGCATGCATAAGGGTCAGACGTTGCTGGTGCACGGCGGCGGCAGCGGGATCGGTACCTTTGCGATCCAATTCGCTGCGGCGCTCGGCGTCGAAGCGATAACGACCGCGCGCGCCAACAAGCATGAAACGCTGCTGAAACTCGGCGCATCTACGGTGATCGACTACGAACGGCAGGACTTCGTGGCCGAGGTTCGGCGCGTTACTGGTGGTGTTGGAGCCGACATCATCCTCGACATCATCGGAGCCGCGTACCTCGACCGCAATGTCGACGCGCTGGCCAAGGACGGGCATTTGGTGATCATCGGTTTACAAGGCGGTCGGACGGGGAACATCGACCTAGGGGTGCTGCTTGCGAAGCGGGTCTCGATCAGTGCGACTGCCCTGCGGGGACGGTCCGTGACGGACAAGGCGCGGATCGTGGCGGGGGTACGTGAGGCGGTGTGGCCCCTGATCCAAGCGGGTGAGATTAAACCGATTGTTGACAGATCGTTGCCATTGTCACGCGCTGTGACGGCTCATCAGGTTGTGGCCGCAAGCGACCATATTGGGAAAGTGTTGCTAGTCACGGACGGTGCCCGACTTGCAGGGCACAATAAGTAAGGAAGCCACTTACGGTGCAAACCGTGACTCGTCATCGGGTTTCGGGTAGCGCCGACAGATTATGCTGAGGGGCGCCCGACGCTGCGTCGGGCTGCCGTTTTGGACCTGGTTGACGATCGATCCAAGCGATCGCCGATCAGGGACGGCCATTCGGGCAGGCAACCGCTCAGGCGTGACGTCTTAAGGCGCGAAGCACGTGGGCCTTCAAGACACAGCGTCGCCGACCGGACAGTTCGGTCGTGCCGGTGTGCCATCGCCCGGCAGTCGGGGGAAATGACCACAGGAGGGCAACCGCATGGTGGAGATCACCGGCGACCAGCAAGTCCAGTCCGAAGTGCTGGAGGGCCTCGCGACAGCCGTGAACCACCGGCGCTGGTTCGTCGAACTGGCCTTGCCCTACCTGGGCGACGATCCGATCGAGATCGGTAGTGGCCTCGGCGACTACGCCATCGAGTGGGCACCGCGCCTGCCGAAGTTCACCGCGACCGAGGCCGACCCGGACCGTCTGGTCCTGCTCAAGGAGCGACTTGCCGAGCAGCAGCCGAAGGTCGTCGTACGCGAGATGCTGCTGCCTACCGAGTCCCACGCGAACTACAGCGCGGCGGTCTCCTACAACGTGCTGGAGCACATCGACGACCACGTAGGGGCGCTGCGCAGCATCTCCCGCCTGGTCCGGCCCGGTGGATACGTGATCATCATCGTGCCGGCGTTCATGTTCGCGATGAGCCCGGTCGACGTCGCCACCGGCCACGTCCGCCGGTACACGAAGAAGACTCTTGGCGCCGCGATGACCGATGCCGGGCTCGCGATCGAGAAGATTCACTACGCGAACGCTCTGGGCTTGATCGGTTACTACATGGCCACCAGCGTGTTCAAGCTGACGCCCAAGGAAGGGGCCATGGTCAAGGTGTACGACAAGGTTGTGCTGCCGCTGACGAAGGCCGCGGAGTCGCTGGTGCGACCGCCGTTTGGACAGTCGGTATTCGCGGTCGCGCGAACGTCGCGATGAAGCGGGCGGGCGCCTACCTCACATGAGTACGACGTTCGCATCCAACGACACGCCAACCGAGCCCATCGAGCGCCCGGTCACCGAAGCGGCCACCCCGACCGACGATGCCGATACCGAGCTACTTGTCGCGATCGACGGCGAAGTCCAGGTCGTCGATCCGAAACTCGTCGGTGCCCCTACCGACGACACCGCCGCACGGAGACGTCGTCGGCGCGCACGCCTGCGCCGGCTTCGGGCCGACCTGCTGGTGTACCTGGGCTACCTGGCGGTGGCGGTCTGGATCACTAGTCGGCTGTGGCCGGTCGGTGGCCATCACGTAAGCGCGGTCGACGCCAATGACCAGGCGTTCTTCGAGTGGATGCTGTCGCACGGGGCGCGGGTCGTTACGCACTTTGATTCACCGTTCTTCACCGACCGGATCAACGTGCCGTCCGGGGTGAACCTGATGGCGAACACGTCGATCCTGGCCCTGTCCATCCCGCTGGCGCCGATCACGCTGTGGCTGGGTCCGGCGGTGTCATTTGCCCTGCTGATCACGCTTGGCTTGGCGGGCACCGCGGCGGGCTGGTACTACGTGCTCTCCCGCCACCTGGTGTCGTACCGGTCGGCGGCGATCATCGGTGGTGCGATTGCCGGCCTCGGGCCCGGCATCGTTGCGCATGCCAACGGCCATCCGAACATCACGGCGCAGTTCCTGATCCCGTTCATCGCCTGGCGGACGGTCCGCCTGCGCGAGCGCGGCCGGTGGCTTCGCAACGGTCTCGCCCTCGGCATCCTGGTGACGCTCCAGGTTTTCATCAACGAGGAGATGCTGTTCATCGTCGCCATCGCGATGGGCCTGTTCATCGGGTGCTACGCCGTGATGCGGCGATCAGCGGTGCGACCATTGATCAAGCCGTTCCTCGCTGGGCTGACGATCGCCGCCGGGACAGCCGGGGCGCTGGTGGCGTACCCGCTGTGGCAGCAATTCTTCGGACCTGGCAGCTACCGCGGTCTCAGCCCGAGCCTGCAGGGCTTCGGCACCGACCTGGTGGCGATTCCGGCACTTGCCTCGCGCAGTGTCGCCGGTTCGTTCGCGAGCACCATGCACCTTGCCACCAGCGTCGCCGAGCAGAACACATTCTTCGGCTGGCCGCTGCTGATCACCCTCGGCGTCGCCGCGTTCTGGCTGCGCCGTAACGTCGTGGCGCGCTCGCTCGGCATCACCGCCGTCGTCCTGCTGGTGCTGTCGCTGGGTTCGCGGATCATCGTCAACGGCCACCAGACGCATTTGCCCGGGCCGTGGACGCTGGTCAAGCACCTTCCCATCTTCGACTCCGTGGTGCCGACCAGGTTGGGCCTGTTCGTGCTGCCGATCATCGCGATACTGGTCGCTCTGTCACACGACACCGTCCTCGCCGCGACCCGCAAGGTCCAAGAGGTCGATGGCCTGGACTCGAAAGTGGCCAACCGCAGCCGGCAGTCACGCCTGGCCTGGTGCATTCTGGTCGGGGTATCGCTGCTGGCGGTGTTTCCGACCCCGGTCACGACGGAGACGCAGGCACCCGCGCCGGCTTTCTTCACCCAAGACATCTGGCGCGAGTACGTGGCACCGGATCAGACCGTGGTTCCGGTACCGCTGCCGGCGGCCGGCGCCGTCGACAGCATGTTCTGGGCCGCGGGCAGCGAGCTGGCGGTGCAGCTGCCGCGTGGCTACTTCCTCGGCCCGGACCCGGCTCACCACGACATCGCGATCTTCGGCGCCCCGGAACGGCACACCACCACGTTGCTGGCGCGGGTGATCGCGAAGAACAAGCCGGTGGTGGTGAAGAAGGCCGATCGCAAGGCCGCGATCGCCGACCTCAAGTACTGGCACGCCGCGGTCGTGATCCAGCTGCCGTCCGGCCCGGCTCAGCATGCCGTCCGCACCACCCTCACTGGCCTGCTCGGATTCAAGCCGAAGTTCGCCGGAGGCGTCTGGGTCTGGGATGTGCGGCGGCTGGTTGGCGAGCCGCGTGCGGTTTCTGGGTAGCATCGCCGCATGAATGGGCAGCCCACGAACGCACCGGCCGATCTGGATTCGGGAACCGGCGGCGGTCGTGAGCAGGTCGCGGCACCAGGTCGGGCCGGTGCCGAACCGGAGGCGCGCGAGATCGACGAATCGTTGCGCATAGCGACCTCGGAGCTCCAGCCCACCGGCGCCCGCACCGGCGGGGATGAGCGTGCGCCCAAAATGCGATGGAATGTGGTTGACGCGGCCGCAATCGCGTTCTTCCTCGCCGTCGCCTATCGGATCACCAGCTCAATGTGGGTAAGCCCGACGTCGCTGACGCCGCGGGCCAACGGCACCGACCAGACGTTCTTCGAGTACATGCTGCTTCACGGGGTGCGGATCTTCACGCATGGCGAGAACCCGTTCCTGACGACCCAGCTCAACGCCCCGATCGGCGTCAACGTCATGGCCAATACCGGGTTGCTGGGACTCAGCATCCCGTTGGCGCCGCTTACCGCCTGGCTCGGACCGGCGGCGGTCTACGTATTGATCATCATGCTGGGCATGGCCGGCACGGCGACGTCCTGGTATTACGTACTTTCCCGGCATATCGTCGGAAACCGCTTCGCCGCCCTGATCGGCGGTCTCATCTGCGGCTTCGGCCCCGGCATCGTGACCCACTCGAACGGTCACCCGAACCTGTGCGCGCAGTTCATGCTCCCGCTGATCCTGTGGCGGGCGCTGGCGATGCGGAACTCGACCCGGTGGCTGCGGGACGGTGCCATCCTCGGAGGAATGATCGCCTACCAGGCGTTGATCAACGAGGAACTGCTGTTCCTGACGGCTCTTGCCGGAGCCGTATTCGTCCTCCTCTACATTCCGTTCCGGCCCTCGGCGGTACGCCCGGCGATATTGCCGATGGGCAAGGGCCTGGGCGTAGCGGCGGCGGTATCTGCGCTGATCTTGGCGTATCCGATCTGGTACCAGTTCAACGGCCGGGCGCACTTCGCCGGATTGCCCTCCTGGATGCAGGACAGGTACCGGCTGACGCTGGCCAGCTTCGTCCACACGCCCAGCCAGTCGATTACCGGGGCGCCAGAGGTCAACCAGTGGCTCGCGACCCGTACCGAGGAGAACTCGTTCCTGGGCTGGGGTCTGCTGATCACCGCCGCGATAGCGGTCATCATCAGCGCGGCGATCTCCTGGCGGCGAAACCGCTGGGTCATCCCGCTCGCGTTCGTCGGCGTGCTGTTCGCCTGGGCGTCGCTGGGCAACATGGTCTATGTCACCTCCGGTCCGAAGGGTCCGCAGCACGAGCTTCCGGTCTCGCTCTGGGCTCATGTCAACACGCTGCCGATCTTCGAGAGCGTATTGCCGAGCCGCCTGGCGCTCGTGGTACTGCCGGTGGTGGGGATCCTGATCGCGGTGCTGGTCGCCGAGGTATGCCGGGCCATGGCCACCGCCATCAAGCGTGAGCAGGCCGGACGCCTGTTGGCCGAGGCCGTCGCGATTGTCGCGATCATGATGGCGGTGGTGACGGTCTTCCCGAAGAGCGTCGAGGTGGCACAACGCGGGTCCGTGCCACAGTTCTTCACCAGCGGGGACTACCGGCGCTACATCCCCGCCGGCACCACGGTCATGCCTGGTGATCCGTCCGACACGATCGGCTCCATGCGGTGGGCGGTCGCCAGCGATCTGCACTTCGGCGTGCCCGGCGGCTACTTCCTGGGACCCGACCCTAAGGGCAAGGGCCAGTACGGGCCGCAGTACCGCCAGACGATGGTGCTGCTGTGGGACGTCGCGAAGGGCACCTGGTCGCTCACGAGTGATGTCGACTACTGGAAGGCGGTCGCCGCCGCCGACCTCAAGTACTGGAACAGTTCAGCGATCGTGCTGCCGGTGGGCGCGGAGAATTTCGCCACGCTGCGATCGACGATCACCAAGCTGGTGGGCGCGCCCGGTCAGCAAATCGACGACGTGTGGATCTGGGACGTACGTGATCTCTACTGACCGATCCGCTTGAGGGCCCCTGCCCGCGCGGTCATGGCCGGGAGCACGCATCCTGAGCAGATCTTCGGGGTGGGCAGGGCGAACGCGAGGCAGCAGGTATGGCGCCTAACCCGGGGCAGCCCATCGTCGCCGACGGAAAACTCGACGAGATCGGAGATGTCGAGCGCCTCCAGGACCTCGCCGGCGTCCGCCACGGCGCGATCCGGTAGCGCCTCAAAGCCCCGGATCACCGCGTAACAGACCGCCGACGCGACCGAGCCGAGCAGCGTACGGCGCCCGAGATGGACGCGGCGGTGCAACTGCTCCATCATCGGGTCCAGGTGTTCGTCGAGAAGGCCCTTGCGCAACTCGGCCAGCAGCCCCGCGTCACCAATCCGGGACGTCGCGCCAGCACGGAGTAGCCGGATTTCGACGAATGGCGGCGTACCGTGAATGCGGAACTCGACGTTGTCCGGACGTACGTCCACGACGCTCCGGTCCGCGACATATCCGATCACCGTCGGCAGGGTCAGCCAGTACGCGTAGGACTTCCAGGCCAGCGCGGCCGCCACGTGCGTCTCGGCCGGCCAGCGCCGCACCGCGGCGACGATGAGATCGTCGATCGCGTCGCCGTTGACCAGGCTGGTCGCGGGGTGCCACGGCGGACCGGGCAACCCGTCCGGCTCGGACGACGATGATCGGACGATTGGGCGGGCAATCCCGTGCACCGGAGCAATGCCGTGGCGTGCTTCGATGCGATCGAGCGTCGTCTCGATCGTCTGCACCGCGGCTTCCGACGCACGTGGATCGTGCATCAGGGAAGCCTAACCTGCCTGGCCGGGTGCGCTCCGGGCGGCTTCGACATGGCTCCCAGGCGGATCCGGATGAGACAATGTAGTTCCGTCGATCCCCCGCGGGTGTGAGGCCATAGATGACGGTGTCACCGTTGGAGCGTGCCGCTGGCGAGTTCGCCACGCAGCTGGCGTCCTGGCGGACCCAGCGTGGCCTGACGATGCGAGCATTGGCCGCGGAGATGGGTTTCGATCCCTCGTACGTGAGTCACGTCGAGGGCCGTCGTCATCGGCCAACTGAAGACTTCGCGCGGCGGGCCGAGGTCGTGCTGCGGACCGGCGGCGCGATCTGGAAGACCTACGAGACCTATGACTCGCTGCGTCAGCTGCCCAATCCGGCGGCGCCGCCCAACCCGCCCGGGTCTGAGCTGTGGCTGCCGCCCGGCACCGGTCTGGTGGTCGAGCGGGAGCAGGCCGCCCTGCGGCTGGCCGACGGGCGCTACCACGTCCGGGTGCGCCGCGATCTATACAACGCCGGTTCCGAAGCGGTGGTCCGCTATCCGGTGTACGTGGGTAGCGGCGACTGGAATGACATCGGATTCTTCGGCAACGTGCTGGTCGGCGACGGCCGGATCGAGCCGATGACGTGGCGCGCGAGTCACGACTGGAACGCCGCCAACGAGCTCTGGCTCAACTTCGAGAACGGCGAGAGCCGATTCCCCCTTTACCCGCGCGAGCGCGTCGCCATCGAGTACGGCTTCAGCGTGCCCTCCCCGGCCTGGGGCACGTCGTTTCAGCGCGCGGTCCGGCTGCCGAGCCGGGACCTGTCGGTGTTGCTGGACTTCCCGGCCGAGGCCGGCCCGGTGGTCTGGGGCACGGTCAGTTCACTGTCCGCCGAGGCGGCGCCGCTCGATTCGCCGATCCGATCACGGTACGAGGACGGCCGGGTCCGGTTTTCCTGGGCGATCGCCTCGCCGGTGCTGCAGGCTCGGTACCGGTTCGCCTGGAGGTTCCGAGGCTAGGCTGGTCGCCAGGTTGATGGCTCGGTCGGAACCCTCCCCGCGGCTAGATCCCTTCACCGAATGCGTCGTACTTGACGCGCACCGACGGCACCTTCATCTCGGCCAGCTTGCGCAGCGTCGCCTTCACCATGGCGGACGACCCGGACACGAAGAAATCATGCTGCTCCCACGGCCCGTACCGCGCGACCACGTCGGCGATGTTGCCGGTCTCGCCGTTGAACGTGACGTCATCGGTGACCGCCGGCACCACCGATAGCCACGGGTACCGTGCAGCGAGCCTGTTCAATTCGGGCAGGTCATAAAGGTCTTCGCGGTCCTTGGCGCCGAAGAACAGATGCACCCACCGGGTGCGGTTAAACCGGGTCATCTCCTCGACCAGCGCCTTGATCGGCGCCAGGCCGGTGCCGCCGGCGATACAGACGACGTCCTTGGTCGACTTGCGATCGAGGGTCATCGAGCCCATCGGCGCGGCCAGCCGGATCATGTTGCCCGCCTGGAGCCGGCGTACCAGGGCGCTGGACACCCAGCCGGCACCGACGGCCCGGACATGGAAGTCGATGGTCCCGTCCTTGCGGGGGGCGTTCGCCGGCGAGTACACCCGCCACAGCCGTGGCCGGTAGTTGGTCTCGATGCTCAGGTACTGGCCGGCCCGGTACTCCAGTGGCTGCAGCGGCCGCACCGTGAAGACCGCGATGTCGAGACCGCGACGCTCGTGCGCGATCACCTCCGCGTGCCAGAACGGTGGGTTCGCGTCGTCGTCGGCCGCGCCGTTCAACATCTTGGAAGCGATCACCGCGTACGCGTCGCGCCACGCCTGGTCGTACTCGACCGACCACCGCTCGCCGGCGAACGTGCGAAGTGCCTCCAGCAAGGCGCTGCCGACCACCTTGTAGTGCTCCGGCATGACATGGAATTTGCGGTGGTCCCGGCCCAGCGCGCGCAGATACTCGTCGAAGCGCTCGGGGTCGTCGAGCGTTTGGATGGCGGTGACGATGGCGCCGAGCAGGCGAGCCCGCTGAACGTCCATGGCGACCGGGAAGAGATCCCGTAGGGTCGGGTTGGAGAGGAACATGCGTGCGTAGAAGTAGCCGGCGAGTTTGTCCTGCTCCTCCTCGACGAGGGTCCAGCTCTCCTTCAACAACCGATTGAGGTTGCTCATCCACCGCCCCGATCTCATCGATTGCCGGTCACGCGAGTCCTGTGCCCAATCGGCTCACCGAAACCGCGCACGCTGACATGCCGTGCCGGGTTCGACCCGCGCTGGCCCCCGGAACGTGAACTCGCCAGTCAAGAGTGTCGAAGTAACGGCTGGCAACGTCGCACACACAGTGCGCTGAATCTGTTTCATGTCTGTGGCTTGGCTTGCTTGTATGTCACGGTGATTGGATGTCCGAACATTGGAGGTCGCCGATATGACCGTGGCGGGCCGCCCGAACCCTTTTCCCACAGCGGATTCCAGCATCGGGATAGCGCCGCGACTGGACCCGGATCGGGCGCGTGGGTCGCGTGCTGAACGTACGGCACAGACGAAATATGGCACATCCGACCGCGCCGATCGGTTCAACGAAGAGCAGCGGCTGGACCATCTCAGCGAGCGGATGCGGGCGTTCATCGGGCGTCAGGAAATGATGTTCGTGGCCACCTCGGACGCGGCCGGCGAGTGCCACTCCACGTTCCGGGCCGGGCCGGCCGGCTTCGTCCAGGTACTCGGATCCAAGCGGCTGGCCTGGCCGGAGTACCGCGGCAATGGAGTACTGGCGAGCCTGGGCAATATCTCCGAGAACGCCCACGTGGGCCTGCTATTCATGGACTTCACCCAGGACATCATCGGGCTGCACGCCGATGGGCGCGCCATGATCGTCGAGGATGACCTGATGCGTACCGCCTACCCGGATTTGCCGGTCGACGAGGTGCCGGGGCGGCGGCCCGAGCGCTGGGTAGTCGTGGTCGTCGAGGCTGCCTACGTGCATTGCTCCAAGCACATCCCGCGTCTGGTTAAGGTCAAACGGGGCCGCACCTGGGGAACCGATGACACGCGGCGCAAGGGCGGTGACTTCTTCGGCGTCGCGGCCGAGCGGCGCACCATAGGGCAGCGACGGGCCGCGCTTGAGGTGTGCGCCAGCGACTAGACTCACGCGTTACTCTCGGCGCATGCTGGCGGCGGCGACGCGTACAAAACAAGAGATCTGGCTGGTCATCGCGCTGTCGTATCTGGCAAGCGGAGTCCTCGCGCTAATCGACTTCTTCTACGACCTGACCCTCCCCGGGTCGCTGTCGGCGCAGACCGCCGCCCTCAATCCGTCGCTGGCTCCCGGCCGGCCGTGGTTCGACCTGATCTACAACCTCTACTACATCGCCAGGCCCCTCATCCCGGTGCTGCTGGTGCTGCACCTCCTGCAGCGTGACTACGACAACGTCTTCGACACGATCGGATTCAACGTCAAGCGACTCGGGTTCGACGTGCCCTGGGGACTGGGCCTCGCGGCGTTGATCGGCATCCCGGGTCTCGGGCTCTACGTGCTCGGCCGTGCGCTCGGGCTCAACGTCAACCTGGTGCCGGCGTCCTTGCCACACGTCTGGTGGGGTACCCCGGTGCTGATCCTGTCGGCGATCCAGAACGCGGTCGGTGAGGAGACGGTCGTCGTCGGTTACCTGCTCACCCGGCTCCAGGAACTGGGCTGGCGTGACTGGCCGTCGATCTTCACGAGCGCGGTGCTACGCGGCTCGTACCATCTCTACCAGGGCTTCGGTGGCTTCGTCGGGAACGCGGTCATGGGTGTCATCTTCGGGTACTTCTATAAGCGGTACGGGCGAGTGATGCCCCTGGTGATCGCGCACTCGATCCTGGACATCGTCTCGTTCGTCGGGTACGCGCTGGTTGGCAAGCACCTGAAGTTCCTTCACTGAACGACCTTGGAGCAGGACCTTTTCCCTGAGCGGATCATCAGGAATGCTGGCGGCATGAGCAGGTACGACGTAGTGATCATCGGCGGCGGCCACAACGGTCTCGTGGCGGCCGCGTACCTGGCAGAGGCTGGTCAGAACGTGGTGGTGCTGGAGCGCCGGCCAGTGATCGGCGGTGCCGCGGTCTCCGAGCACCCGTTCGGCCCGGACTACACCGTGACCTCCCTGTCGTACGTGGTGAGCTGGCTGTCGCCGGCCATGGTCCGCGATCTGAAACTCGAGCGGTACGGCTACCACGTCTACCCGCAAGGTCCGTACTTCGCGCCCCGCCGCGACGGCGGCTACCTCGCCCTCCCGGATGATCCGCGGCAGCGGCACGCCGAGATCAGCAAGTTCTCCAAGCGTGACGCCGACGCCTACGAGGAGTGGGAACAGTGGTTCGCCGGACTCGGAAAGCTGGTCGGGCCGCTGCTCAACGAGATACCGCCGAAGATCGGTTCAAGGAAGCCGGCCGATCTGGTGGCTCTAGCCGGCCTGGCCGGAAAGCTCCGCAAGGTCGACGTGCGGGCCGCGTTCGACCTCACCCGCCTGTTCACCTCCAGCCTCGCCGACCTGGTGGAGGCCAGGTTCGAGTCGGACGCGATGCGTGGCGTGCTGTCCGTGTCCGGGGTGATCGGAATGTGGGCCGGTCCGCGCAGCGCCGGCACCGCGTACGTGATGCTGCACCACCACGTCGGCGACGCCGTCGACGGCCAGACCGGCACCTGGGGATTCGCTCGCGGTGGGATGGGCGCTATCTCGAACGCCATCGGCCAAGCGGCATTGGCCAACGGCGCGGAGATCCGCACCTCTGCCGGCGTCGCCAGAATCAACACCGTGGGCGGCCGGGTCACCGGTGTCACGCTCGACGATGGCGAGGAGATCACCGCACCCATCGTGATCACCACGGCACATCCGAAGATCTCGTTCCTGGAGTTGATGGATCCGTCCGACCTGCCACCGGACTTCGTCGCCGACATCCGCTCCTACCAGACCCGATCCGGCACGGTGAAGGTCAACTACGCGGTGGACCGGCTGCCCACGTTCAGCTCGCACCCGGCGTTCGACCCGCAGAAACACGGCGGAACGATCGTGCTGTCCGAGTCACTCGACGACGTTGAGCGGGCGTTTGCGGACGCGGCGGCCGGCCGCCCGGCCGGGCTGCCGTTCGCCGACATCTGCATCCCGTCCGTCTTCGACGACTCGCTGGCGCCCGAGGGGCACCACATCGTTTCCATGTTCACCCAGTGGGTGCCGCACACCTACGCCGACGAGCCGCACGAGGCGGAAGTGCAGGCGTACGCGGACCGGATCACCGCCCGCATGGAGGCGGTCGCGCCCGGATTCACCGACTCGATCGTCGGCCGCCAGGTCATCGGTCCGCATCGGATGCAGCAGGAGTACGGGCTGGTCGGCGGCAACATCTTCCACGGTGAGCTGACGCCGGGGCAGATGTTCCATGCCCGTCCGGCCGCCGGCTACGCGGATTTGCGAACCCCCGTCCGCGGGCTCTACCAGGCCGGATCCGGTACCCATGGCGGCGGAGGAGTCACCGGCGTGCCAGGCCGCAACGTGGTTCGCCAAGTCGCCGCTGACCGGCGAGCCTGGCGGCGGCTGACCCGCCGAAGCTGACCCGGCCTTCCGGCGCGTTCAGCCGTGCGTGGCTTTCGGTCGTGCGTGGCCTTTCGGTCGTGCGTGGCCTCTCGTCGGCCCGAGCCTCTCAGCGGCGGCCGACCGCGGTCCTATTTTGGTAAAAGCGGGTGGCCCGCCTGGCGAGATCATCGATCGCCGCCGCACGGGCGAGGCCGTCGAAGACCACGCCGGCGCCCGGGAGGACCCTGCCCAGCAGGCGCCGGGCCGCATGCGGCATGACGCCGACCGCGAACGCTGGGAGCAGAGGCACGTCGCGGTGCGTGTCGAGGACCGCGTCAATGGCGGAGTCAGCGTCATAGAGATCGTGGTACACCCCCATCAGTACCAGCATCTCGGCGCCCCGGCGGGGATCTCTCGCATCGTGCCCGAAGATCGCGGCGAGCTCGAGGATCAACCGTAGCTGCGCCCACGCGTACACCGGCAAGCCGCCGACACCGGCGAACGGCACACTGGCCAGCGCCGCCACCCGGCCCCGGAACGACGCGTTGCGGTGCGCGATCCGGGCCAGCTTCAACTCGTTCACCTGTGGGTACGTCGATCGCAGCCACGCGGCCTGGTGCTCGGCCGCCTCGCCGTACTGGCGGACTGCCGCCAGAGCGAGAGCTGCCGGAAGGCGGCGAGGCTCCGACCGTACTGCTGCCCACAGCGCTGCGCTGCTGCTCTGATCGTCGATGCCGGTCCGGTCCGGTTCCCTGGAGACCGCGGGCCCGGTCGTAGCCGTGTCCGGCCTTGCCGGGCTGGTCTCGGCCGCGGCCTCCCTGGACGGCGCCTCGGCGTTGCTGGCCACGCTCGCGGCGGCCTTGGCCGTGCTCTTCGTGCGGGCCTGGGTTGTTGCCGCTGGTTTCGCCGCTGCCTTCTTGGCGACCACCTTTTTCGCGGCTGCTTTCTTCGCCTTGTTCGGCGCTCGCGCTGTGGCTGCCTCCGTCGCGGGCGCGTCAGGTGGTTCAGCCGCTTTGGCGGCAGGCGTCTTCTTCTGGTCGGTAGCCATCGTCTGCGCAATCTTCTTCTGAGCAGCCTTTTTTGGCGCGGTCTTTTTTGGCGCGGCCTTGTGCCCGGCGTCGTCAGCCGGAGCGGTGGCGGTCTTGTCCGGCTGATCCGGGCTGGCGGGGGTGATTGCCTTCTTGGCGGTGGACTTGGCCGGGCCTCGAGCCGCTTTGGCAGGTGTATTGATCGTTCCTGCCGTCTGCGGGTCTTCGGTGCTGGTCCGATTGCCTGCCCGGCCCCGCGGTTTTCCGTCGGTCTCTGTCGGCGATTTGCGCGCGGGCTTCGGCTCAGCGCGCCTGCGTGCGGCCGGTATAGCGGCGGGGAGGACGTCGGCGTCGGCCGGCCTGCTGGGCTTCGGCGCGGGTACGGCGGCGGGCAAGCTCGGAGGTGTGAAGTCGGGGTTCCGTTTCGCAGCGTCCCTAGATGATTGCGATGATTTGTCGGGTTCGGTGGCCTTGTCGGTCCCGGCGGCGGGCTGATCGTCGTCACCGGTCGACTGCGGCGGGATCGAGGGCGGCAGGAACAGCGCCGCCGGCGGGGTGGCCCTGCGGCGACGTGCGTTCGGTTCGTCCGGCTGGTTCTCGACCTGCTCCATGGGGCCCGAGAGTAGCCGGTATCGCCGTGAGGTTGTGCACAGAACTCACCACGTGGCGTGCCGGTACTGGTTTTGCCGGTCCCGGTGGCGCACTGTATCCTCGGTCGACGGCGGCTCGAGAGCCGCCTGGGAGGCTTCGCCTAGTACGGTCTATGGCGCCGCACTGCTAATGCGGTTGGGGTTAATCGCCCCTCCCGGGTTCGAATCCCGGAGCCTCCGCGTTTGACCCGGTATGTACACTGGTCAGGCACTGCGCCCGTAGCTCAACGGATAGAGCATCTGACTACGGATCAGAAGGTTGGGGGTTCGAATCCCTTCGGGCGCGCATCATCAAATGGCCTCCCACCAGCAGTGGGAGGCCATTTGCGTTGCCGGGCTCTAGGCGTCTGATCGGTCCGTTGCTCACGGATTGCTCACATCGCGTCCCGCCTCGGCCGGTGACGGGTCAGAAGCTCTGATGCCTTCTCGACTTGCCGGGCGGTCTCTTGGCGCATGAGGTGCTTGTAGACGCGGCGGGTGACGTCCGGGCTGGCGTGGCCGAGGATCATCTGCACTACCTCGATCGGTACCCCGCCAGCCAGCATCAGCGAGCAGGCGCCGTGTCGCGCGTCGTGAAGCCTGATGATCGGCAGTCCGCAGCGTTTGACGTGCTGCTCGAATTCGGCGGTCACCCGGTCTGGCCGGAGTGGTGTTCCATCGGGCTGGCAGAACACCAGGTCGTGATCGCTGTAGTCGGGTGCGAAGAACTCCCGTTCCGCGTCCTGGGAGGTCCGGTGGCGGGTAAGCGCTTCCCTTGCCGGACCGGCCAGCGGTACCCATCGGCGGCCTGCTCGTGACTTCGGCCGCTTGAACAACCGGCCGACATGAGGCGTGCCGCATACGGGGCACTGCGCTTGTTCGGCGGTGACCTGGTTGCGCGTCACTGAGACGACGGTGAGCCGTACCGTGAGGCCGGCGTCGTCGATGTCTGACCATCGAAGTCCACACAGCTCGGCGCGGCGGAGCCCGGCGTAGGCGGCCAGCTCGTAGAGCGCGGCGAGCCGGTCGTCTGTGACGTGCTCTAGGAATCGAGTGGTTTCCGCTGGTTCCCAGATGACCGGCTCGTCGTCATGTGTCCTGTCCGAGGGATTGAGTCGAGACGGCCGACCGCAGGGTTAACCGCGATGAGTTCGCGGCGCAGCGCGGCCGACAGGGCCGCGCGGATGGTGCGCCGGTAGCTCTGGATTGTGGCGGGTGAGCGGCGGGTGATGCGTCGTCCGACATTGCCCGTTGGGCGTTCGCCGGCCAATGGCTGGCTGAGGTCCCGTAGCACCCGATCTATGTGCTGGCGCCGCAGGTCACGCAGCAGCAGATGGCCGAGCTGCGGCTTCCAGGCATCGCGTACATGAGTCGTGTAGTTCGTGATCGTGTTGACCGCCCTATCGGTTGCCTTCAGTTCGGCTAGCCATTGGTCGAGCCACGCGGCGACCGTGATGCTGCGGTCATCGGTCCAGGTTCCGGCGTTGAGTTTGGCGAGTTCAGCGGTGAGGGCTTCTTCGGCGGCGTCGCGGGTGCGGAAGCCGCTTCGGGTGATCTGGCGGCGTCTGCCGGTGGTGGGGTCGGTCCCGGCGTCGACGGTGTAGGCGTATGAGCCGTGTGGCTTGCGGCAGCTCTTGACCTTCTTGCCCTCGGCGTCGCGGCATTGGCAGCGCTTGTAGACGGAGCCTCGCACGGTGGTTCCTTCCGTGGGTCGGGGCGGCCCGGCCGGGGTGGGCCGGGCCGCGTCGTGCACGTGTCTGGGGATGTCAGGCGGCGTGCGGTTGGCCGGTGGGTGAGATGCCCTCGCCGCCGGTGGCGTCTAGCCACTGGTCGAAGCGGTGGCGCGGGATGGCCCATCGGCCGCCGAGCTTCATGGCGGGGATGACGCCTTCGCGGATGAGGGCGTAGGTGCCGCCGAGGTTGAGGTTGAGCATGGTGGCGACTTCGGCGACGGTGTACACGCGGCGAGCGACCGGTGCGGCGGTTTCGGTGCTGGGCATCGCTGGTGTTCCTTCCGGGCTGGCGGTTGGTGGCATCTGGCGCGGGTTGTGCGGCGTGCTGGGCGTGGTTTCCGGCGCGGTGCTGTCCGGGTGTGGGTGCGCGTCTTCGATTGAGGGCGGTCGATACAGACCGGCTCTCATTTGGCCGTAGGGCAAGATCTGGGCGGGGTTGGTGTGGTTGGTAGGGCCGGACGCTCTGCGGGGATTTGAGCGGGCCGGTTCGCGGGTCGTGGGTCATCCGGCGCCGCCGTTGATGACGCGGAGGCCGGTTCGGGTGGGGGTAGCCGTACCAGCCGTACCAGACGTCCCATTGCTGGTAGGGGTGGTACGGCTTTTTTGCTGGTACGGCTTGAGCCGTACCATTGAGCCGTCCGGCCGTGAGCTGGTTTGGTACGACTGGTACGGCTGGTACGGCCGTCCCGGGGCTGAGCTGGGCGGGGGCAGCTCGGGGCCGCTCCGCGGTCGAGTCGGCTAGCGGTTCGGGTGCATACCGCGTCCACGCGTCGTGCGAAGTCGGCGCGGCGGTAGCCCTTGGCCTGCCCGATCGGGTCACCGAACCGGATGGTGTCGGAGCGGATGTCGTACTCGCGCAGCAGCGCGCCGAGTTCATCGCGGTCAGCCCGCCGTGGCCGTAGTCGGCCCAGGGTGCTTCCGGGTCGGCGCGGAGCCGGTCGAGCAGATCGTGGTGGGTAGCGCGTCGGCGTCGCCGAACGCGGCGCGGCAGTCGACCAGCAGCCGGATCCGGTCGGAGACGTTGGCGGTTCGTCCGCTCGTCGGTGAGCACCACGGCGGCGTGGCGGGCCCGTTCGGGCCAGTCGCCTCCGGCGAGGTCGGCGACGCGATCAGCGGTTCCCAGGTGTCGGCGGCCCGGTCCTCCAGCGGCATCGCCGGTTCGGCGTGTTCCAGCTCGGCCAGGTGCTCGCCCATCCACGCGGCGAGCGGCGTAGCGCGAGGTCGGTGCAGGGCGGGCCGGTCGCGGCGGTGCCGGTACGGGGCCACCGTCTCCCCGGGTGCGCGGCGGCGCATCCGGATCACCACGGCGCGGTCTTCGATGGTGTCGGGCATCGCGCCGATACCGGCCAGGGCGGCCATGGCGAAGGTGGGGATCTTCTCCACGCTGCTGGGTGCCGGCGTCCTAGCGGATCGCGGGCCGGTTGCGCTGGTGCCCAGCATTGAGAGCCCGCGTAGGTCTTCGTTGGCTTCGGCGACTCTTGCCGCCGAAGATGGTGTCGGCCTCGTCGACGAGCAGGGTCGGCGGCTCGTCGGTGCCGATGGCCGGTACACCGCGGCCGGGATGGCGTTGACCGTGATCAGCGGGTTGTGGCACATGCGCCTCGACCATGTCGAGCAGCCGGGACTTGCCGCACCGCTTCTCCGGTGCCCGGATCACCAGCCGGGCGGCGTGCGCCCACGCGGTGATCGCGTGGGTGGCGGCGATCCACAACGCCACCGCCCAGGCGGCTCGTCGCTGGGCAGGATCACGTAGCGGGTCAGTGCGGCGTGTACGGCGTCGAGCAGCTCGGCGCCGTCCACCGCGGGCTTGCCTGGTTGTGGTGTTGTTGGTGCTGGTCATGCGGCTACTCCTTCGGCTTGGAATCCGCCCGTGATGGCGGCGCGGATGTCTCGCGGGGTTTGGCCGGCATCGGTGCCGGCACGGGTCAGGGCGGCTTCGGCGTCGGCGCGGTCGATGGCTCCGGCGGCGACCATCCGGGCTACGCCGCGTGCGGCGCCGTAGAGGGTGGTGCGGCGGCGGCCCTCCGGGGCCTGGTCGATGGCGGCGAGGTGGGCGGCGAGCAGCGCCGCCGGGTGATGAGATGCCCCGCCCCGGCGTGGTCGGGTGTCGGCCCGGCCGGGGCGGTCGCCGCCGCCGGTGGCGGGGGCTGGCACGCGTCGATCAGGCGGGAGGGCATCTCACTGACCGTCGCCCCGGTCGCCCCACACGTACGGGCGGCCCGTCTTGGGGTGGATCGATGGCGGAGCCACGACGTAGCCGCCATCGGCGCGGATGTCGACACCGGGCGCGATCGAGGCTTTGCGAGCAGCGCACCGTGCCGCCGGGGTGGGCGTAGTAGAGGTGCCAGCCACCGGAGCCGGTGCGCACGTAGGCGGTGGGCGGCATCAGGTGCGCGGCGATGGTGCCGTCGTGGGCCGGGTCGATGTCGACCACCACCAGCCCGGATGCGGCGCCGGTGCGGATGGCGAGCATGCCGTCCGGCACCAGCTCGGCCATGGCGGCGTACCGGCCGGGGTCGAGGGTGGCGGCGTAGAAGCCGTGGCAGGTCAGATGCCCGCACCCAGCCGGGTCATGGCCGGGACCGGCGTCGCGGCAGGCGGCGCAGTTGGCCACGGGTCGTTTGTTGCGGCCGAGCAGGAACACCGGCCACCCGGGACATGTAGTGCTCTGCAGCGCGGGCGACAGCCCGCACTGTTGTGGTTGTTCATCGGTTCCTCCGTTCATGCGGCATCCGTGGCGGTGTGCGGTGGCTGTCTCGGCGGCGAGGCGTGCCCTGACGGCCCGGTCGAGGTAGAGCCGGTCGATCGGGTCGGGGTTGGCGGCGATGCGGGCGCGGTGGGCGGCGGCGATGGCGGGCATGTCGGGGCGGCGTACGGTGCGGTGGCCGTCGGGTGTGGTGTGGACGGTGTATCCGGCGGCGGTCAGGTCGGCGTCGGTGGTGTGGTGGAGGCGTTCGGCGATGTGGATGGCGAGGCGGGTGAGCGGGTTCATCGGTGTGGTCTCCTTCGTGGTGCGGGTGGTCATGGCCGGGTGCCTTTGTCGTGGAGTTCGCGCAGGGTGTTGATGACGCGGCGGCCGATGCGCAGGCGGCGGCCGTTGCCGTCGCAGCGGCGGCAGAGCCCGAACGCGCGGCCGAATGGGGAGCGGCGTTTGCCGGTGCCGTGGCAGCGTCGGCAGGTGCCGAACGGGTCAGAGCCAGCAGCCGAGTCCGTAGCAGACGGTGACGATCATGGCGGCGGCGAGCAGGAGGCGAGCGGGGCGGTGTGGGCGGTTGCGGTTGCGGCGAGGGCAGGCATGTGAGGTGCCTCCTGAGGCGGTTTTCGGGTGTGTGAGGTTGGCGGCGCGACCCGCGACCAGGGAATGTCTGCGCTGACCAGGGCGGTCGCGGGTCGGGTCGCGTCGGCGCGACTGGTCGCGGGCGGGCCGCGACCGGCTAGGCGGCTTTGCGGCGGGCGATCGCGGCGTCGATGTCGTCGGCCTTGGCTCCTTTGAGGGCCTTGCCGCCGCGCTTGACGTCTACGCTGCGTACACCGAACGAGCGGATCTGAGCGGAGATCGACTCGGCGGTCAGGTCGGCGTAGTGCTCCCGGAGCCGGTCGGCCAGCCGGGCGGCGATGTCCTCCCACTGCAAGCCGCGCTCGCCCGGCTCGAACACCGAGCGCACGTCGGCGAGCACGTCACGGGACGCGCGGGTGATGTCCTCCCCGGCGGCCATCCCGGACAGGGTTCCGGCGGCCTCGCGCAGGCTGCGGGCGGCGTGCAGGATCTTTTCGGCGTCTTCCTGGTCGGCGAGGTAGGTGCGCACGGTCGGCGTGGCATCCGTGGCGCCGCGCAGGATGCCGACGCCTTTGTAGGTGGGTAGCAGTGTTGAGCTGTCGTAGCCCTCGCTGTAGGCGCCGGAGCCGAGCACGAGATCGGAGACCTGCCACGAGCCGGTGCGCAGGCTGAAGCGGACTTGGTGGTTGTCGCGGAAGCTGATGAACTGCTGCGCGACCTGCCCGCCGCCGACGCCGGAGGGGCGCTGGGTGGCGTCGACGAAGCTGACCCCGGCGGCCGGGGCGACCTTGACCAGGTAGACCAGCAGGGACGCGATCTCCTTGGACACGTCGCCGAGGTCGAAGTACTCCTGGAACTCGTCGAGGAACACCAGCCGTACCGGCATCCGGTACTTGGGGTCGCGGGCGATGGCGGGGGTGAGTTTGCCTTCGGGGCACACGTCCACGGGCAGCTTGGATAGCCGTTCGTAGCGGTCCTGCACGTCGGCTTTCAACTCGCGCAGGGCTTCTAGCGCGATTTCGGCGGGGTCGCCGTCGCGGGTCATCGCCAGCCCGAACGCGTACCGGTCGGCGACCAGGGCGAACTTGCGCCAGTCGGGTTTGCCGCCACCGTCCAGGACGGTCAGCTTCACGTAGGGGTCCAGCGCGGCGTAGAGGGCGAGCTGGCGGGCGGCGAATGTCTTGCCTTGGCGGGGCTGGGCGCCGATGAGGATCGAGTTCCACATCATGTCCACGCCGACCTTGTTGCCGCGCTCGTCCAGGCCGAACGGGGCGGGCTGCCAGATGTCGGTCGGCTTGTGCCGCAGCAGCGGGGTGCGGCCGCGCCGATCGCGAGCGGGTCCCGGTCGGCGACCCACAGGGTGTGGCGGCGGTGGCTGGACGGGTCGCGGTTGATGAACACCTGCGAGACCGCCACATCCAGGCCGGAAGCGATCGCGCCGCGTGCCTTGACCGCGTCGTCGAAGGTTTTGCCGTAGGGCAGGTCGATCGACACCTGGGAGCCGGTGCCGGAGGTGTCGCGGGCCATCGTGGAGCCGAAACTGATCTGCTGGTGCGGCTTGTCCGGGTGGCCGAGCCCGGCGGCGTAGTAGGCGCGCAGGATGATGTCCGGGTTCACCCGCCGCAACCGGCCCGACACCACGGCCGGGGAGATGATCCGCCGGTCTTCCGGGCGTCCGATCCGGGCCAGCAGCACCACCGCCGCGACGATCAGCAGCGCCAGCGCCCAGCGGGGCGCGGTCGCCCACAGGATCGGCCCGCCGATGGTCACGCCGCCCAGCTCGGCCAGGAGGACCAGGCCGCGCCACGCGCGGGTGGCTTTGACCTCGCGGTGCAGCTTGAGCCACATCGCCGGGTCGTTGGCGTCCGCGGCTGACTGCCGCAGCCCGTACTGCTCGGACACCCACCACCACTTGAGCTGGCGGCCGGTCAGCCGGAACGCGCCCACCGTCGCCCACGCCGTGGCCAGCGCCGTGTACCAGGGTGAGCGGATCGCGTGGAACCCCGCCCGGTAGGCGGTCAGCTCGGCGGCCTGCCGGAGGCTGTGCTTGATGTTCGGCCAGGTCGACCAGTTCGCCGCCACGATCGGACGGCGCCCGGACCGGTTGGCCGGCGGGGGCGCCACCGGCATCCCGCCAGGCGAGGCGGTCTCGTCGAGCGGCACGTCAACGTGTGACTCGGCGGCCGCCCGGCGGGCACGCTTGGCGTCAAGGTTGACGACATCGGCCATCTCGGCTTCCGCCTTGTGCCAGTCGTAGTCGTCAGGTTCGGGGTTGTGCGGGATCATCAGAGACCTCTCCTGCGGGTTGAGGTTGCGGGGTGGAACGGCGGCACGGCGCGGTTTTCCAGGCCATGGGCCGTGCCGCCGGGCGGAGCCACGTGCGGTTCATGTTGGCTGTGGTGGCGTGGTCTGCCTGGCGCATCTGCGTGGCCAGGTCGCAGGTCGGTCAACGTGTCTTCCAGCAGCCGTTGCCGGTCGGTGTACTCGTCGTCCAGGCGGTGCCGTGGCCTGCTCGGTGAGCGCGCGTGCAGCAATTCGGCGTATCTGGCCAGGGTGGTCATCGCTTAGCGTCCTTCCGGTCGGTGTGGACCAGGTGCGCCAGGGCGGACCCGGCGAACACCACGACGACGGGCAGCGAGGCCACGACGGTGGTGACCGGCCAGGGCGCGGTGGGCATGTGCCAGGCGGACATCAGGTGGTAGGCGATCTGCCCGCCCGCGCCGAGCAGCAGCGCGGCGATGGTCGACCACTTCGCGAACCGGCGTGCCCGGACGGTGACGGCGGGTGAGAGCCACACCCGGATCGCGTACGCGGCGTACGTCTCCACCCCGACCGGCAGAGTGATCGCGGTGTTGAGCTTGGCCGCGTCCCAGATGCCCGGCAGCGGGTGCACGATGCCGAACCCGGTCAACTCGCCGAGGCCGACCCAGCCGGACCAGACCGCGACGAACGCGGGAAGGCGAGCAGGAACACCGGCCAGGAACGCGGCGCGCGAAGGCTGGTCGGCTCGGCCGCCGTGCTCAATTCGTGGCGGCTGGTGACGGGTCTGGCTCCGGGGTTTGCGGGTACGGCTTCCAGCGGCTTCGCGGCCGAGTCCTCGCGGTGCGGTGGCCAGTCGATGTCCGGCGCCGGTCCGGCAGGTGAGACCGGAGCCGGGTGATCGTGCCTGGTCTCGGCGTCGAGCGCGGCAAGCACGGCGGCCGGCCTTCTTGCCGCCGATATGAAGTTCGCGCATCAGCCGGTTGCGTGAGGGCAGCTCGCCCAGCTTTGTGGTGAGTGCGCGGGCCTTTGGCAGCAGTTCTGCGATCGGTTCGGGGTACGCCGACCGGGAGGCGACAGCGGTGGTCATCAGGCCACCTCCCGGCGCTCGACGGGCGGCAGAACGGTGGCGGCGCGCTGAGCAGCGATGCGCAACACGTGGTGCTCGGCGCGGCGAAGGCGGCGCCAGTCGATCGGGCCGGGGACGCGGCCGTCGATGGTGAGCATGCGGATCTGCGCGTCGAGCAGCTGGATCTCGGCTTCGATGAGCGGCATCTCGCGCTCGATCGCGGCTAGCTCGACTTCGGTGGGCCCGGCCGGGCTGTCGTGGCGGGTTCTCATGTCAGCTCCCAAGTCTGAAGCGCTACTTGGTTGCGCAACACGGTAGCGAATCGCTACAGAGTTGCGCAAGCCTGTCGCGCTACTGTCAATAGGTGGCGGATCCCAGGAAGGCTTTAACTGCTGCTAGTCGGCGGTACTCCGATACCGAACGCGCTCACTCTGAGGCGCGTACGGCTCTGATCGATGCGGTTGTCGAGGCGCTTCGGGCGGGCATAGGTCCCGCCGAAGTCGAGCGGCTGGTGCCCTTTAGCGCCGCGTACATCCGTCGACTTGCTCGCGAGAACGAAATTCCACCGGCACCCCCAGGGCCGAAGGCCAGTGGCCGTGCCCGCTAGGTCTGTTCGCTCCGCGTTTCCGGACATGCGTTAAGTCAAGCCGACATGGCGTCGATCCACACCGAACGCGACCTGCACTGCGCCTGAACGCAATCTCGCACTCGCCGGACCCTACGCATCGATGAACCCCACTACACTAAGAGTAGTCACGCATGGGCGGGGGAGTGGATGCAGGTCATTGCCACCTGGCATGGCGGTACGGCGCGCATGCTGCGCCACGCGCTGCGCCTGAGCTGCGATGACTTCGCCTCATTGCTGGGCATGTCGAGCCGAGGCGTCGCCAAATGGGAGGCAAACCCAGCGCAAGAGCTTGCCCTGCAGACGCAGCAGCTTCTAGACATCGCGCTCAAGCGCGCGGATGACGATGCCGTCGCGCGGTTCGCCCAGCTCGTCGAGCGCACCCTCGAAGAGGAACCACCGTCACCGTCGCTGGTGATACCGGCGCCTATTGCATCGCGCCAAGCCACGCCGGAGCTGGTCCGCTCGCTGGAACAGGCGTTGACCAGCCACTACACCACAGACAACCTGCTCGGCCCCAAGGCACTGTTGCCCGTCGTCGCGGCGACTGCTGACACCATCGAAGACTTGCAGCGCGGCGCATCCGGCGACTTGCTCGATGACCTGCTGCGGGTCGGTGCGGGCTACGCCGAGTTCGCGGGCTGGCTGTCCCAAGACGCTGGCGACGATACGACCGCGACCGGCTGGTACCGGCGTTCGCTGGAATGGTCCGAGGCGGCCGGGGACGCGCGCATGGCCTCGTTCGTCCTGACCCGCCGCGCAGTCCAGCATCTAGCCACGGCCGACACGCGCAAGGCGTCACGCTTGGCGGTCGCGGCGCAGCGGGACGGGTCGCCAGTCACGGCGCGAGTGCGGGCCATCGCTGCCCAGACCGAGGCGCTGGCGCACGCCATGAGCGGTGACCACGGCGAATCTGACCGCGCCCTGAGCATCGCCGCACAGCTCGTCGACCGCGCGGACGCCGACGACATCGCTGGCGATCCGTCGATCGGCCGATACTGCGAGATGCCGCTCTATCTCGCGATCAGCCAGGCGAAATGCCATCTCGAACTGAAGCGGCCCGCAGAAGCAGTGGCCGCGTTCACGGCAGTGTTGAACATGTTGCCGGCCGACTTTCACCGCGACCGTGGCCAGTACCTTTCCCGGCTCGCCCGTGCCCACGTGCTGGCCGAGCAACCCGACGAAGCATGCGCACGGGCAGAAGAGTCGCTGGCGATCGCCATCGCGACCGGCTCGACCCGCACCATCACAGAGCTGCGACACCTGCACGCCGACCTGCGACCCTGGGAATCGAGCGCCGCAGTGGCTAGGTTGACCGAGGCACTGGCCCACGCCGTACACGCACCCGGAGGCCGCTAGTTGTTCACCATCGCCACCGACGCCGCACCCGGCCGACCCAACGAAGACTTCGTGATCGCCACACCCGACACGGTGGTGATCGTCGACGGCGCCGGAATCGCCTTCGGCGGCTGCCACCACGGCATCGCCTGGTACGCCCGCCAACTCGGCACCCAAACCATGGCAGCGCTCATGGCGGATCAGTCGATCGCGCTCACCGACGCCCTGGCCGAGGGCATCTCATCCGTAGCCGGAATCCACGGAGGCACATGCGACCTGACCAACCCCGGCACGCCATGCGCGGCGGTCGGCATCCTCCGCATCGGCACCCAACGCGTAGACACGCTCGCGCTCTCCGATGCCGTGATCGTGGTCGAGACCGGCGACGGGCCACAGGTCACCTGCGACCTGTCCATAGAGACGCTGAACGGCACCGAGCCCGAAGCCGTCGCGGGCATGCTATTCGGCACGCCCGAGCACACGGAAGCGCTCGCCCAGCTCGTCACGCGCCAGACCGCTACTCGCAACAAGCCGGACGGGTGGTGGGTGGCGGCGGCCGATCCGGAGGCGGCGCGTCACGCCGAGGTCGCCAGTCATGCGCGCTCGGATTTGCATGCAGCCGCCGCGTTCAGCGATGGTGCGACCCGCCCAGTCGATCAGATGGGCCTTTACGAATGGCCGACTTACCTTGACATGCTCGCGAAGCTCGGACCTGACGGCCTGATTGCCGACGTCCGACGCATTGAATCAGGCGACCCTTATGGTTCGCGGTTCCCACGCACCAAGCGACACGACGACGCGACAGCAGCGTTTATGACACGGAGCCGTCCCTAATCTAATAGTGTCCCCCAAGGTAGACGTTCTAGTGGATGAAGTTATGACCTACGAGCCTATTAAGGACTTCAACGCCTGGTCTGCGGGATGTACCACAGCAACCGATATGGCGAGCTTTTTAGAAAAGCTGGCAGGCTTGCGAAACCGCGTCCAGAACGACGTTGTGACCGAAACATATCGCAAGATAGATCGCGAGGCAGCGGCGGAGACGGGCGCGATAGAGGGTATGTATGAGCTAGCCGCCGGGGCTACCAAAACCATTGCCGACAAAGAACGAGGGCTGGGAAGCCTTGCTGGGAAGCAGCGATGGCGTCCGGACATTTGACGCACAACTGACCGCTTACGAGATGGTTCGAGAAATGGCTGACACGGGTCAGCCGATCACCGAGAGTTCCGTCCGAGAGTTGCACAAGCTGGCTTGTGCGGCGCAGGAGACCTATAAGGCATATGTCGACCTTGGTTCCGGGACGCAAGCAGTCGAGCGTCCCTTACTGAAGGGGAATACAAGTCCCTCCCGAACTCCCGTATTACTCGTGACGGCACCGAAATCAAATTTGCTCCGGTGGACGAGACGCCACACGAAATTCGAAGGCTAATTGAGTAGATAGCATCGGATGCGTTTCTGTCGTCGCATCAGATTATTAAGGCCGCCTACGTGCATCATGCGCTGTCGGTCATACACCCATTTGCCGATGGCAACGGGCGAGTAATACGGGCGATTGCCTCCTATTTCACCTATGAGCTATGCGGTCTGCCCATTCTCGTTTATCGCGACAGGAAGCAGGGGTACTTCCAAGCGTTGGAACTGGCTGATGCGGGCCGTTCGCAGGCGCTGGTAACCTACTTGAGTGATAGGTGTATAGACACTATCGAGCGTGCTATTCAAGAACTTGAGGTCAGCTAGCGGCCATCTATTGATAAGGCCATGAGCGACCTAAGGGCGCTAATGGCTACGCGCCCAGAGTTGACTATCCGAGAATGCCGAGGAGGTTGTTTCCTCCCTCAGAAACCAGGTCATCCATAAGGCGGAGAAGATACTCGCATCGCGCTTTAGCGCAACCCCCGACATCGTGGCGGGCGTGGTCAACGACGAATACATGGGCGGCGTAGTCTCCTACCCTATAAAGGGATATCGTCGAGCTGTTGGAAAGTACATTAAGCTAGATATTTCGAAGCCCGCAGAAGTTCACGTACAATTTGCTCTAGTTGTAGCGTTAGCGAGTGATATTTCGCACAGGTTTCCATTTTTGGTGGCAACTGGCGGGCGCGGCGCCTTTCGCAAGGAAGTTTCCGCGACGGTTGCTCTTAGGTATGAGGACGCGTATCCAACACTTAGCGAAGCTGCAAACAATCGGATTGAGTTACTTATTGATGCGGCTATCGAAAAGTCGATCAGCAAGCTGACAAGAGACGTGAGAGAAATGCTGCACCAACTCGGTCACGAGGATCCCGAGTGATGGTTATCGGGTGTAGCGGCATGTATAACGGGGGCCGCTGAGTGCGCCGTGTCAAGCAACGTCGCGGTGCTCACCGATTGCTCACGGGCTCGATGACAACGGATGAGATCCCGACGACACCGGGCAGTGCGTCGCTATGAACCTGACCTGCGTCGGAACGCCTGACACGAGACGGTTGGCATCGGCCGTCATTGTGCTCTCGCGCCCTACGGATCAGAAGGTTGGGGGTTCGAATCCCTTCGGGCGCACACACGGAACGGCCCTTGGGCAGCGGAAACGCTGACCGGGGGCCGTTTTTCGTATCGGCATCTGTCGTTGCTCTGCGCTCCGTCTGTGCTCCGCTGTCGCGTATCACGTGGTCCCGGTGCGTCCGGCGTCATGCGGGCGGGTGCCAACTGGTCTCACTCTCCGGATCATGTGACTGGGCACTTATCTGTCGATGCGGGGGCGGTGCCGCGACTGGTGCGTCTGACCTGGGTCGACGACTTGATGTTGTGCGGGGCTTGCCCATCGTCGTCGTCCGGAGGAGCCGGCCGCCTGTTTGCCGGTGGTCGCCATTCGTTTGACGCGTGGGAGAGCACATGGGTGAGCCCGAGATCTCTGCGGTTACGTCAAGGCGCGAGGTGTGGCACTGGTCTGAGGACCCGCGGCTTGAGGAGTTCGATGCGGATGGGACCCGGTTGACGCCGGTGGTCGGCTCGCGGGAGTACGCGGGCATCGGCTCGTGGGAAGAAGAGCGTACATACCTGATTGACGTTGTGCGTTACCTGGTGCTTGAGGTGCGTGATCTGTTCGAGCGTGTGGCCGAACACGAGGACGACCATTTCACGGCCGCGCGTGAGGACAGGAGATATGCGGGCCAATACCTGCCTGGTGTTTCGCCGCGTTACGTTGGCGTCGCCCTCATCGCAAGGCGGCAGCGCCACCTCTGGCACAGGCGGTGGCATGGATACGTGCTCTCCGCGGCCTGAGCTGCGATTGGCAGCCCGTGGCCGCGCTTGTCTAGCGGCGGGCGGACGGGTCAGGAAGCCAACGCGGGGAATTCCGCCTGCGTGCTGGTGCCGGTGATCTTGAGGTCCAGTTCGCCCTCCAGCGCACCGGCCAATCGGTGCAGCAGTGGCAATGTCGGGGTGACCGCCCCGCCCTCCAGCCGCGAGATGACCGTCTGGGTGGTGCCAGCCCGGGACGCGAGTTCAGCTTGGCTGAGACCAAGCGCAGTGCGTCGATCGTAGACGGCCTGGCCGAGGGCGATGCGGGCGCCGGCCTCGACGTACTCGGCGCTTTCGCGATGCTCGTCGGGGATGTTCCAGCGTGTGTGGTAGCCCTTCATGTTGCCTCCTTTCATCGGTCGTATGTGTGCGTTGCCGCTTGGTGGTGTGTCTCGCAGGTGCGTTGCGCGGCGATGGCCCGGTTGACCTCGCTTGTCTCGCGGTCACGAGTCTTACGGAACACCGTCAGCAGGACGATTCGTTGCTGCGGCGCGAGCCAGTAGGTGACTCGCCAAGCTGAGCGGCCCAGATGGAACCGCAATTCCCGAACCGGTCCGTGCAGATGTTTGCTGTAAGGCTCGCCGAGGGTGGTGGGCGCATCGGCGAGCCGATCGGCGTGATACTCCACGGCTCGATAGTCGGCAAGCGACAGGCTGTCGAGCCAGTCCCGGACCTCGGGCTCAAGTTCGACGTCGTACCTGTCGCCCATATACACGAGTATATAACGGCAGGCGCAGAGGGGCCAGCGCCTAGCCGGCTGGGGCGCCCGCCGTCAGACTTTGCGCGCGGTCTGCTAGCTAAGCGGGGCTTGTTCGCGAGCTGCCGGACGACTTTGGCGATCTCTGCCGCGATCTCCTTCAAGGTGCCATCGGTGGTAGTGACGGGCTGGCCTGTCCGATAGAGATGCGTTTTGAGCGATTACCCGGCTTTGGCTGGGCTTATGGCACCGTGCCGGCAGCACCTGAGAACCGTCGCTGCTTCACGACCTCATCGTGCTGGGCCCAGCTCGGCGAAGAAGGCATTGGACGTGCGGGGTGGCGGCTGCGCCGCTCGCGGTGCCGCCCACGGCCTGAGATGCCATCGTCGACATAGATGGCCTGGCTGGGGCCGTCTTGGTGAAGTTGTCCCTGCTGGATCCGCGCGGATCAGCCGGCAGGTGACTGGTACAACGGTGGCAGTGCCGGAGATGTCTGCGGTTACCTCAAGGCGTGACCCTGGAACAACGCCTACTGAGTGGCTTGGCCTTTTGTGAGCGGCAGGCGGCAGCGATCTTCAACGCCTGGGACCAGGTCATCGTCGCGTCCGACGATGAGGAGGACCTAACACGGGTTGGCTCGAGCAAGCGGAGTAACTCCAAGCCGCGGAGGCTTGGCGCACTCTCGCCTCCTTGTGCACCGCCAGAGGTATCCCACCAAAGTCATGCTGCTTACCCAGCGGTGCACTGGTCTGCCTCGATGAGTGCGGCGTGCGGAATGCAAGCACCGGGCACTGGATTTATCAGCGGATCATTTCCGGTCAGGGCTTCGACTGCTCCCACGCCGGAAGCTCAACCGGGTCGAACAGCACCGCAACGTTGTCGGCCGACGTGCGCAGTTGTCCCTTTGGTTCGCATCACCCAGCAAAAGCTCAACGTGGGCGATGCCGAACAGCAGGCTGATCCCAGGACACCAGAAGCCGCTGAGGTGGCCGTCCTTCCACGGCAGGTAGTTCAACCCGACATCGGTGACTTCCGCTCCGATGAAGCGCCGCCATTCGCTGCGCTGGCTGACGTCCCAGACTGCAACGTCGGCATCGACGCGAACTCCCGTACCGCGCAGAGGCACCTCGCGCATCCCAATGCCCTCGCACATACCCGGTGGATCCCATGTCAGCGAGAACACCCGGCCACCCAGCATCTCCAACTCGATGCCGTAGTCGACGGAGTCGAACCCAGAGCAGCGCCAGATCGGATCGCGCCACTCGGCGTCGTCTGTGATCTCCCGTGGGCCGGCCTGGTTCGCCGCGATCTCATCGCGGAAGTAGTCGATGTCGAAATAACGCACCGCTGCCAGCCGGAGACCGACAAGCATGCTGGCGTGCCGCACCCGTTCTTCCTGTTCTCCCTGGGACCTCACCCACGACCACACCCGCTCCTCGAGCTGAGCAGATGCCGGGTTATCAACGCCGAGAGGTTCATGGTCGCTGTCGTGGTTCATGATCGCATCATGCCCGACGCGGACCGCCCACTCACTTGGGTTTCCCACGCTGCCGTCCTGCCGACCATCCTCATTAGCCGCTGATCGGGCGTCGGCGAGCCACATGGAAAACGTCCACCTTTGCCGAGACGAGTGCTGCTGCATACATCTCCGCCTCACGCAGCCCGTCGCGTGAGCACGGCGGCGACGGGAGCACCGATGCTTCTCTGCAAGCCGACGCTGCGGATCTGGTGTACTCACGAACAGGACGCATGCGGGGCCGCACCGGAAGATGCGGCCCCGCATGGCGTCACTTCACGTGTTCAAAGCCCGGTGGGGGCGTTAGCACCAGATACGCCAGGTTCTTCTCGGTGCGCGGCAGCCAGGAGTACTTTGTCGTCACTGTGGCAGTGGCCGGGAACTCATCTTTGCCGGTGGCCTTGACTGCAGTTCCCTGAACCGGCAGGTAGTTCGACTCGTCGACCCACATATCGATGCGGTACGACCGCTTCGGGCCGAAGAGTTGCAGGTGCAGGGTGTCCAGGCCGTCGACGTTTTCTTTGCCCACCAGCTGTACCGTGCCGTCGGCGATCGCTTTGCGGATGCTGTCCGGGTCGGTGATGTCCGGCACCTCGGAAGGGTTCTCGTCGGGCAGGCGGTCCGTCCACCACTGCTTGAGGTCGTAGTCGACGGTCACGATGCGCTGATCACCTTCCGGACCGGTGACGAGGTGCGATTGATGGATGGGATCCGCCGTCTGGTTGGAGGCGGCCGGGGGCGCCTTTCTGTCCTGTGACCCGGAACCGTGGGTCGACGTGCCGTAGACGTCGCTTCGGTATCGGTGCGTGGCTGTATCCGTCCACTCTTCGTAATGGCCGCCCTTATAGGTGCTCTTCGCGTCGATGACGTAGTCCGAGGCCCGGCTCAGCGCCTTGAGGGTTTGATTCTGCACATAGGCCACGTTCTCAAACTGCACGTTGCTGTTTGCCTGACGCCCTTCGTCCGGCGCGCCCTGCCCGACCGTCATGACCAGAATGGCGGCCGCGGCCACGGCGACCACCGGACTGGCGATCGCGGTACGGATCGCCCAGGTACGCCGGGCTTGGGGCCGGCGCAGCTTAGAGACCAGGTTTGGGGCCGCGTGTACGTCCTCCAATTCGTGCCGTAGTTGGACACCGAGCTGGTGGCCGTACTGCTCATCGGTGAGCATCGGAAACCTCCAAGAGATAGGGTTGGTGATCGTCCGCCAGGAGCTCGCGCAGCCTGGCCAGGGCCCGGGACGTGTACGACTTGACCGTCCCGGTGGAGAAGCCGAGCAGCTCTGCGGTTTGCTCGACCGACAGGTCCTCAAAGAAACGAAGCGCGATGACCTGCCGCTGGCGGGTAGGCAGCTCGGCCACCGCCCGCATAACCACCCGGCGCTCGGTCACTCGTTCGTACCCGCCGTCGACCGCGCGCAGATACCCCGGATCAGGTGGCATTGGCGCCTCCCTCGGCCGCCGGACCAGCCGCCTGATCCGATCCCGCGAGAGGTTGACCAGTACCTGGCGGGCGTACGCCTCTGGTGCCTCGCGCGCCCGCGACCAGTGCCGCGCGGTGCGCAACAGGGCCGTCTGCAACAGATCCTCGGCGTGCCCGCGATCCCCGGTAAGCACGTAAGCGGTGCGGAGCAATGCCGTGGATCTGTCTTCGACAAACACTTCAAAGGTGGGGTCTACCCGCATGCCCCTTTGAACTCCATCCCGTTGAGACGGGTTGCCACGCCGCGAAGATCAATTGCTGTTCCGGTGTCAACGGCGGCCAACCCGGGCCTGCTGGCACTGGCGCGGGCGCCGAGAGCTGAGCGGCCGTTACCGTCGACAGCCAACGCTCTAGCTCAGCGCCTTGCACGTCTCGCGCGGCCAGCACCTCGTCGAGACTGGGGGGCCGCCGCTCGGTCCAGGCCCTGCTCCTCCTGGTCGGGGACGAACTCGGACGCCAACCCGCAGACTGGCCAGCTCTACCAGGAAGCCACCGCCTTCCCACCGGTCACCTGACCCGTCACGCACCGGCACCGTCATGTTCGAGGTTGCGACCGGAACGCCGATGGGCGGGATCAACGCTGGATGTTGGTCGCCATCCCGTCGTCAGCACTGAGAAAGCTGCGGACCGCGGCGAGCCAGGCAGCCGGATTGTCGAAGTGGGCCATGTGCGCCGCGTCCTGCACGAGGACCAGTCGACTGTGCGGCACTGCCTCGTGCAGCCGCCGGGCGACCGAGACCGGGAAGCTCATCTCCCGTTCACCGTGCAAGATCAGCACCGGGCCGTTCCATCGATTCAGTGCCGCTTCCGGGTCCTCAGGACGCGGAGAGCGCAGCCGGCCCGATACGAACGGCTCAGTCCAGTCGCTGCTGAACAGGGTTCGCTCCAACACCTCGTACCACTCTGCAAGCCGGTCGAGCCGCCAGACATTTAGTGGCGCGTCGCCGTAGGCCATCGCACGGCTGAGGGCACCATCGGGCGCGGCGGGTCCGGTGTAGCGAGGATCGTCCCACGCGATGTCGGTGGCCATGGCCGCTCGTTCGGCACGGTCGCCAGACATATCGAGGTCATCCTGGAAGTCCGTGTACGCCGTGGTTGACGCAAGGATCAGCCGGCGTACCGACTCTGGATGCTGGCCGACCACCCGCATTGCCACCATCCCGCCGTACGAGAACCCGAGCACGTCGCCCCGGCCGCCGCCATAGCGGTCGATGAGCCCGCGTACATCGTCGGCGATAAGGTCCGGCTGGAGCGATTCCACCGGTAGGTCACCGTACGGCGCGACGCGACAGCTGCGCCCGCAACCTCGCAGATCGAACAGCAGTACATGCGCGACATCGGCGAGTTTGGCCACGGCAGGAAGTAGATAGGAGTGATCCCAGCTCGGGCCGCCATGAATGACCACCAGCAGTGGAGCGTTCGGATCGCCGCAGCGACGGACGAACAGATCGACGCCGTTGATCAGGACGCGCTCACCGTCGGCGGTCACGGCGAGATTCTAGAGCCGTGCCCGGCGCCCAGCGCGACCAGACCTCCCCACGGCCCGGCACGCGTGCGCCGCCATGAGCAGCTTCAAGTTGCCGGCTGGTAGGCATGCTCGACCGCGGGATAGAACTCGCCGCGGAACTCGATGGCGCGAGGCGAGAAGTTGTCGAGGACGTAGTACTCAGGCGAAAAGAAGCCATGAGCCATTTCGGCATGCTGCATTGGTGTCCGGCAGTACGGAGTTCCGCATCTTTGCCGAGACTGCGGGTCTCCATGGCGTAGAAGCCACCCCCGAGCCGACCGATTCGTATGCGAGCGCGCTCCGCGAACTCCATCTTGAACGTTAAGTCGAGCCGCACAACAGGGGCCGCGACTTGCCGGGGGCGTGGGAGGCCCTTGCCGCGTTGGCCGCCAAAGGCTACGTCCAGACCATAGTGACCGGGAATCTTCGAGCTGCTCACCAAACTCGGGCCATCGCCGCTCGCAGCCGAGCGACTGACCGACCGCGGCCGAGCACCTCCAGCGACTCGAACAGTGGTAGGCCGATCGTGCGCCCGGTCACGGCCACCCGCACCGGCGCCTGTGCTTTGCCCAGCTTCAGCCCACGAGCGGTACCGACCATCTCTACCGCCTCTTTCAGGGATGCGGCGTCCCAGCTGGGCAGCGCCTCGAATGCCTCGATTGCGGCTGGCAGCACGTCCAGGTTCGGGGTGGCCTTCGCCCACGCCGTCTCGTCGTTGGTCGGCTCGTCGAGGAACAGGAAGTCGACGTGGTCGACGATCTCCGATAGCAATCCGATGCGGGTCTGTGCCAGCTCCGCTACCTGGGCGAACAACGCCGGATTGTATGCGTCGGGCCGCCACGGTGGGGCGACGATCCCCAACCCGGACTCCTCCCGCGTCTTGGCCGACACGAACGGGCCGGTCAGCCACGGCTGGCACACTGCTATGAAGGCGTCCAGGTCCAAGGCGCGGATATACACGCCGTTGAACGCCAGCAGCTTCTTCACGTCGAAGAACGCCGGCGCCGAGTTCACGTCGGTCAGCCGGAACTCGTCGACGATCACCTGCCACGGCACGATCTCCCGATCGCCGGAGGGCGCCCAGCCGGCCAACATGAGGTAGTTACGCATCGCCCCGGGCAGGAATCCCTCGTCGCGGTACATCTCCAGCGCGACCTTGTCCCGGCGCTTGGACAGCTTCTGCCGCTTCTCGTTGACCAGCATTGGCGTGTGCGCCCACGCTGGCGGCGTATGCCCGAGCGCCTCCCACAGCAGCTGCTGCTTTGGCGTGTTCGGCAGATGCTCCTCGGCCCGGATCACCAGCGTGATGCCCATCGAGATGTCGTCCACGACGTTCGCCAGCAGGAATACCGGCGACCCGTCACCACGGGCGATCACGAAGTCTTCGATCAGCTTGTTCTCGAACGTCGGCTCCCCACGCACCAGGTCCCGCACCACCGTGGTGCCCTCGTCCGGCGTTCGGAACCGCAGCGCACGGCCATCGCCGGCCGCGAGGCCACGGTCGCGGCAGTGCCCGTCGTAGCCGGTGTAGGCGTTACCGGTCCGGGCCCGGACCTGCGCACGGGCGCAGTCGCAGTAGTAGGCCAGGCCGGCGTCGAACAGCTGATGGGTCGCCTTGGTGTGCTCGGCCACGAACGACGACTGGAACAGCGGCCCCTCGTACTGGCTCTCGTCAACACCGAGCCAGGCCATCGCCCGAATGATTCCCTCGGTCCACTCCGGCCGCGACCTTGCTGCATCGGTGTCCTCGATCCGCAGCACCAGTGATCCGCCGGACTGTCGCGCGACCACCCAGTTAAGCAGCAGAGTGCGGGCATTGCCGACGTGGAACATGCCGGTCGGCGAGGGCGCGAAACGTACGCGGAAGGCGGAATCAGACACGCTCGAAACCGTACCGTGGACCACCCGTTGACCTCGCGTGGAATTCGGTCCGAAGCACACCGAACCGGTCTTACGTTCAGGCCCACCATGTAACAACAGGATCCACGCGCCGACGGCCTTCGCTAGGACCTGTTCCCGCGGCAACGGCCCCCTGGTCATGGCCGAAGGAACTGGGCCCTGTAGCGATGCCGACGCTCCTACGGATCAGAAGGTTGGGGATTCGAATCCCTTGGGGCGCGCCACACGGAACGGCTCTTGGGCAGCGGAAGCGCTGACCGGGGGCCGTTTTTGGTATCGACATCTGTCGTTGCTGTGTGCTCCGTGTGTGCTCCGCTGTCGCCTATCACGTGGTCCTGGTGCGTCCCCCGTCACGCGGGGCGGGTCCGGGCTGGTCCGGATCATGTGACTGGGCACTCATCTGCGGATGCGTGGCCGGTGCCGTGATTGGTGTGTCTGACCTAGGTCGACGACGTGATGTTGTGCCGGGCTATTAATCGTCGTCGTCCGAAGGAGCCGTCTGGTGCGGGCGGTGCTGCCTCCGGCGGGAGGTGGTTGCGGACGAGTTCGAAGGCTACCCAGTGCGGACCGCGCCGGTCAGGAAGTGAGGGAGTGTGGAGAGCGGACCCACGTTTAGGGGAGTGCCGATGAACCGGGACTGGGTGTGGGCTGTGACGGCCTGAGGTGCGGCACTGGTCCGAGGACCCCCGCCTTCAGGAGTTCGACGCTGATGGGACCCGGTTGACACCGGTGGTCGGGTCGAGGGAATACGCGGGCATCGGATCGTGGGAGCAGGAGCGTGCGCAACTGATCGCGGTTGTCCGTTACCTCGTGCTTGAGGTGCGTGATCTGTTCGGGCGGGTGGCCGAACACGAAGACGACCATTTCCACGGCCGCAGATAAGGACAGCGGCACTCCTTCCGTGCAATTGACCGTCGCAAGAGGGTCGCCGTTCTAGGAGGCCGTTTCCGAGCCTGGATTTGCGTGGAGCCGCCGCACGGCGGCGGCAGCGATGGCGAGCGCCTGGTTACCAGCCGGATCCCACGTGCGGTTTAGGATATGCTTAAGTTCGGCTGGGGTGTATGGAGTGGGAGATCTTGCTGACCGCCCAGGTCGAGGAGTTCCTGGATGATCTCTAAGAGACCGATCGGGACAGTCATCGGCTGGTCAATCAGGCGATCCTCGTTCTGGAGCAGAGCGGCCCGTCAGTGGGCCGGCCGTTGGTCGACACGATCACCGCATCCCATTTGCCGAATATGAAGGAGCTTCGGCCGCCGTCGACACGGCGCTCGGAGATCAGGATCTTGTTCGTGTTCGAGTGCGCCACGAGGCGTTGTCAGTACCGGGTGGGGGTGAGAGACCCTCGTCGCCGGGCCGTCGTAGCGGTCGGGTGAAGCTGGAGGCAGCCTGAGCCGGGGATCGCCGGGGAGGGTGGGAGCAGCCTCGACGAAGTCGCGGCGGTCCAGCACTGCCAGATGGATCAGCGTGCGGTGAGCGATATGGATAGGTATACGTAAGGAACCGGCCGCGTTACGCCTCTTCACGGATACCCGCTCAAACCTGGTGGATATGGGCTGGGGGCGCGGTGCGCACCCACCGTGTGATGGTGGGGAACTCCTGGTCGGGTCTTCGAAGCCTGGGCTGGGAGGCCACGGTGAAGGTCTACGGCGTAGCCGTGGCGATGCCGCAGGGGTAAAGCCGGATGCCTCATCTGTTGACCGGATGACAGTGAACGTGGGAACCGCCGTCGAGTCGTTCCGCGTGACGTTCCCAGCCAGGGGGCGGGATGTGGATAGGTGCGATGCCAGCCGAAGGCCGATGGCGGGGCGGAGCCGCCGTAGTACTCCGAGCCGGGGAGAGCCTGGCACATGGGGAAGGGCGGCAGCATGTCAGTCAAGGAAGGAATGCAATGTCCGAAGATGCGCCGGTGAATGTCGGCGCTGAGGCGTGGCCTCTCGTTGGGGAGGCCGCGGCCGAGGTACGGAGGATGCAGACCAAGTTGCACCAGTGGGCGCGGGAGGACTTCTCCCGCCGGTTCGATGATTTGTACAACCTCGTCTATGATCCAGCCTTCCTGGTCACCGCATGGGATCGGGTGTCGACGAACCAGGGTGCGAAGACGCCCGGCGTCGACAAGGTCACCGCCCCTGCCGTGGAGGCCTGGGTCGGGATTGAGGAGTACCTCGGCCACGTCCGGCAGCTGCTGAAGTCCGGGCAGTTCCAGCCGGTCGAGGTGCGGCGGGTGCTGATCCCGAAGGCGAACGGGAAGCTACGCAAGCTGGGCATCCCGACTATCACCGATCGGGTTGTGCAAGCCAGCCTGAAACTCGTGCTCGAACCCATCTTCGAGGCCGACTTCAAGTCGTGCTCGTATGGGTTTCGCCCCAACCGGCGCGCACACGATGCCATTGCCGAGATCCACTTCCTGGCCTCCCGGCCACGGAACTACGAGTGGGTCTTGGAGGCGGACATCAAGGCGTGTTTCGACGAGATCGACCACACGGCGGTGATGGGCCGCCTGCGGGCCCGGATCAAGGACAAGCGCGTGTGCGGGTTGGTCAAGGCGTTCCTCAAGGCCGGGGTCTTCACTGAGCTCGGCGAGCGGGAAGACACGCTGACTGGCACCCCGCAAGGTGGGATCCTCTCGCCGTTGCTGGCCAACGTCGCTCTGTCCGCGCTGGACGATCATTTTGATCGCCAGTGGCGCACGTTAATGGGCACTGAGGGCAAGCGGCGGATACGTCAGCGCAAGGGATTGGGCACGTGGCGGCTCGTGCGCTATGCCGACGACTTCGTCGTCATGGTGCGTGGCGAGCAACGACATGCCGAGGCTTTGCGTGAGGAGGTGGCGGCTGTGCTCGCACCGCTGGGACTGCAGCTGTCGCCGGAGAAGACCCACGTGGTCCATATCGACGAGGGCTTCGACTTCCTCTCCTTCAACGTGCGGCGACGCAAGAAGCGAGGGGCCGAGAAGCGCTACGTCTACGTCACCGTGTCCCGTAAGGCTGTCCAGGCGGTCAAGGACAAGGTGAAGAAGGCGACGTACCGGTCACCCCGCCAGGGCATGGAACTAGATGAGCTGCTCCTGCGGCTCAACCGGATGCTGGTGGGATGGGCCAATTACTTCCGGCACGCGGTCGCCAAGCGCCCGTTCTCCCGGGTCGACTATTTCGTCTGGCACCGGATCATGCGCTGGCTACGCCGCAAATACGAGGGCAAACACCGCCTCGGCATGCCAGAACTTCGTCGCAGGTTCTGTGACAAGGGCTGGCGCTTTGCCTGGAGAGGAGTCGTGTTCACCGGCGCAGCCCGCGTCAAGGTGGACAGGTACCGCTACCGCGGTAACACCATCCCGACTCCATGGACCCCGAGCCGCACAGCCCTCGTGACGGAGGGCTGACCCATGGGCAAGACACGTGGAGAGCCCGGTGCCGTGAGAGCGGCACGCCGGGTTCGGGAGGGGGCCCACCGGAGACGACCGGCGGAAACGCCGGCACCGCGCCCGTGGGCCTACCTCACCCCGTGGCGGTCGGCGGTGCTACTGATCGCGGGCGACAAGTCCGGCCGGTGGAGAGAGTGGTACCGGCAGGCAGTGCCGGAAGCCGAACAGGCTTATGAGCGGTATGTGAAGGAACGCGAGACGGAGGGCGGGTCATGAGTGGCGTGAAGCGGTGGCGGGACACCGATCATCTCGGCAAGGCCGTTGATACCGCCGGCGGGCGGGAGGCGTTCGACGCGGCTGTTGGCCGGATGCTGGATGAGGCACGCGGGTGGCGTCTCGGTGATATGCGTAAACGCCGTGGACTCACCCAGGAGCAGGTCGCCGATCGGATGGGCGTGTCCACGTCCCGGGTCTCCCAGATCGAAGCGGGGGATGTGTCCACACAGGACGTCCTCGTGCGGTACGTCACCGCGCTGGGCGGCACCCTCAAGCTGATCGCCGACTTCGGCGACGAACAACTCAAAGTCGCCTAGCCATTCCAGCATCCGAGTCCGCACGCCCGACGGGTCGGTCTCATCCGAACCGCCGGCTGCGCGGCCTCCGGCGGTCGGTCGGACAAGGTCGTACTCGACCCGGAGAGTCAGGATGTTGCCGTAACTGGTTGACTCGCTGTCACGCGAGGGCACCGGTAATTGGGTCAGATGCTGGCATCGGACGACGCGACAATGCCTTGGTCGACGGGTATGAGTTACGCGGCTTTGTACACGGTGTCGAGGTGCCATTCGAGGAAGTCAGCATTGGGTCGGTCCACCTTGCGCTCGGGCAACGCAATCGGTTCGCCGACCTTGCTGTAGTACTCTTCGCCGTTGCCGAACTCGGCGCGCAGCCGAGGTGATACCAGGAGTCGGTGGCGGGTGTCGATGGCGAGGTAGCCCTGGTCGTAAAGCGTGTGAGTGTCGGAACGTAAGAGCAGGCCGTTGTCGAGGCGGTGTTCGCCTCCGGCGGGTAGCGGCCGGATGTGAGCTGCTTGCAGGATGGGTCGGATCTTGGCGCCGGTGATCGCGCACCGACGGTTGTATGCGTTCAAGACGACCGCTTGAAATGCGCGTTGTCCCAGCCGCTGAGTTATGAGCCGACCAGGTCCGTAGACGGGTCCAGGCCGATGCCATGGCGCGTTGGAGACCTCCATCTCGACGCCGCCGAAGATCCGGCCGGCAAGCTCGGTGAAATACGGCGCGACCGACTGGTCGGCGACGTTGTAACCCTTGCCTTGCACGATGTTCGATGCGAACTGCGGTGGCGGGTCGGCGGCCGCCGAGCGCGGCAGAAACACCGGATCGCGGATGAATAGACATCCAATGCGAGGATCCTCGTCCCGGCCGATGCGGCCGCGCCGGTAGTGGGGGCGGCGGCCATTCCGCGTGCACATCGACCCCGCAGACGACGGCGCCGAAACCGTCAACCGCGTCGGCGACCTCGTACGCACCACCTTCTACCACCGCATCGGCCTGGACGATCTACTCAGCCCACGCACCAACGCTGCATAAGCCACCGCGAAACCTGCGGTGTCGGCCAGCTTCGGCGTGATGAAGCTGGCCCACACCGTTTGCCCGTGCCAGCGGGCGGGCGAGGATGGTGTGCTGGAGGCCGCCGCCCGATTGCTTCGCCGATCGCGTCCCTGGTGATGGCAGGGCCGGTCATAGGAGACGATCCCAACCTCGTACGCGCCGTCAGCAAGGCCTTGGCAGCGTTCGACCCTCGCAGTTGACGGCATCCTTCATCTGCCGCGCCCCGTGCCCCGCGCACTGCGGAGCGTCACGGCCGCCGAAGCCAACTGGCGTCCGGGCGTGCCGCCAATCAGCGGTATGGTTCGGGAGTGCTTGCCGGCATCGCTCGTTGATCTTTGTCGACGTCGACGGCGTGCTTCGTTCCAGACTTGGTCGACCGGCACCTTCGGGGTGTGCGTTCGAGAATGGTCACATGAACCCTCTACGAGTCTTCCGCGCCGTGGCCGCCCACGCTGAGGCGGTCGCTCGCCTGCTGTTCGATTTCAACACCGAATTCAAGACCCCAGGGCCGGACGCGAAGCAACTGGGCGCCCGGTTCGCTCGGCTACTCGTACGCGACGACGTCATCGTCGTGTTGGCCGGCAGCGACCAGAACCCCACGGGCTTCGCCTTCCTGACCCTGCGGCCCACGGCGTACTACGACGGCCCCCTGGCCCAGCTCGAGGAGTTGTACGTCCGACCCGCCCTGCGCGACCAGGGTATCGGCACCGCCTTGCTGCAGACAGCAATCCGGCTCGTACGTGAACGCGGCGGCGGGGAGATCCACATCAACGTCGATGAGGTCGACACGGACACTCGTCGCTTCTACGAACGACACGGCTTCACCAACATCGAGCCCGGTGCCGAGTACCGGATGCTCTGTTACATCCAGCAACTGTGAGCCGGGACCGCGCCACACACCCGGACACGCCGCGACCTGGGCGATTGCGTTCCGTATCGGAGGTCAGCCGCCGGTGTCGAGGTGCCGATGGGCGGGTGTATGACGGCATGCTGGTTGCCTTGGCACCGCCGCGCTTCCAATTTGCCCGGACGTAGTCGGGGGCCACCCACTCTGGTGAGATATGGCGGTGGGGAACAACTCTTCGAACCGGCACGTGCGCGCGGCTGTGCCAGATGACGAGGTCCCGCACTCCTACTTCGTATTCGCCGACGGCCGGCTGCTGAGGATGGGCGTCGGAAGTACGCAGGCCGAGGTCGTCGCCGAGGTGCCGAACATCCTGGAGGTCGGCCACGGCACGGGCGACGGACGGCTGAAGGGGAAGGAACTGGAGATCCGGGCCAAGCTGCCAAGCTGCCACGCGGTCAACGGCACGGCACCGGCGTCTGCTTCGTCGGTGGCCAGTTCGCGGTGATCGCCCCGACCGCCAGGCGCTAGCTCAGCGCAATATCGACGACGTTCCAGGCATGATCACGTGCACGTTCATGCCGCCGACCGAGCGTGATCATCGGCGCGACCCGACTGAATGATGGCCGGGGCCGCGCTCGGCTGGTCGCCTGTCACAACCTCGGCTCGATGGTCAGGCGCTTTGGCTGATCCTGGTGGCTCTGAACGGAGCCGCCACCAACTCGACGACAGGTGCATAGACGCCGGTCGCGGTAGCGTTCTCCACGGCCGCGGTCTGAGCCTGCGCGGATTCCCAATCGGCGATCTCAATCAGACCGTCAGCGTTGTCGATCACCTCGTACACGGCGCTGCCCAGGAAGCCGGGCGCGCTGGGCCCGTGGGTAGCCGCGATGCTGGTGAGCAGACTCCTGAGATCGGCACGTCTGCCGGGTTTGGCTTGAAACTCGACAATCACCCTGATGGCCATTTCGTCCTCCGCTACGTCTTGTTGTGGTCGAAGCGCCGCTTACCGCGTGGCGATCGATGGTAGGGGCCGACAGGCGGTGAAGACATCACTTGCTCGAGTGATGCACCTCGGCGGCGAGCGCGACGCGGTTCGATACGCCTAACTTGGCGAACACGTGCCGCAGGTGGGTGTTCACGGTATGGGGCGAAATGTACAGGCGCTTGGCCACGGCGCCGTTCGTCAGTCCCTCGGCTACCAGCAGCGACACGGTCCGCTCGGTAGCGGTGAGGCTCTCCCAGCCGTTCGCCGGACGCGGCCTGGGCCCACGCGGGCCAGGATGCACGCCGAGGGTCCGCAACTGCGCCCGTACTCGGCCTGCCCACGCATCGGCGCCCGCCTGCTGATAGCGGCCCAGTGCCTCGATCAGCAGCGCCGTTGCTTCCTGCGGCCGCCCGTCACGAGCCAGAAGCCCAGCCGCGTCCTCGCAGGCGCCGGCGTGTTCGATCAGGAGGGGTGTGCGGCGAGCGAGCGCTACCGCCTCCACCATCGGCTCGACCTCGCCGTCGACCAGTCCCTGGCAGCGCAGCGCCAAGGCGCGCACAGTGAGCACCTCCGGCGCCAGGGCAGCTCCTACCGCCACCGTGCTGGCCACCTCGCCAGCCACGTCACGGTGCCCAAGCGCCAGGGCCAGGCGTACAAGATCAGGGGCGATAGCTCGGTGGTAGAAGCGGTTCTGCCGTGCCGCGTCGAATCGCCAGCACCGAAGCAGCACGTCATAGGCGCCCTGCCGGTCGCCGTCGGCCGCCTTCAGCCCCGCGACCGCGAAAGCGAGAATTCCTGCGTTGTAACCGAGCTGGTCGCCCTCCAGAAGGCCGGCGACGGGCGCGACCAGCTCGCCCGCTCTCCGGTAATCGCCGACGGCCGTCGCGATGATGGCCCGGTACGCGAGCGATTGTGCCACCAGAAGCTGGTTGTCCTTCTCCTGCGCGGCCTGGCCGCCGGCGATCAGGCCGGGAACCGCGTCCTCCCACTCCCCTACGACAAACGACGCCTGAGCGTCGGCCATCAGTGTGTCGGACCGCCACCACCCGGAGCCGAACTCGTCCTCGAGAGCATTCCGGAACGCTGCGCGGGCCTCGCCGACAAGGTCGCAGTCGAACAGGGCCAGGCCGAGGAAGAAATTCGGCTGGAGCGGCAGCAAGCTCGTCTCGGGTGAGTCAGCAGCCAGGGCAGCGGCCCGCCGGGCGTGGGCCAGTGCCTCTCCGTAGCGGCCTTGCCGCCCCACGGCCACCAGCAACGCGGTCAGTGCCCACGCTGCCAAGGCCGCAGTCCCGGTCTGCTCGGCGATGACGAGCGCCCGGCCGGCAGCCGATTCACCCGCGCGGGGATCGTCTGTATAAGTCAAAGCCCAACTTTGCTGGGCCAGCATCAGCACCTGGTCGGAGGGCAGTAGCCGGGCCGAGCCGGCAAGGCTGGCCTGCGCTACGGCGATCAGCTCGGCGGCACGGTTCTGCAGAGCCAGCGCGCCAACAAGGGCAAGACGCAAAGCGGTGTCCACCTCGGCGGCGTGCTCGCGGGCGAGCACTGCTTGCGCGCGGGCTGACGCCTCGGCCACCTTCCCGGCGCGCAGCAGCGCCTGGACCACCTCCGAGGACAGCAGATCCGCATCGCGATGACCACCGGGCAGAAGCGCCTCAGCGCGGCGAATGAGTTCGACGGCGACCAACGGGGCCTGCGCCGACGCCTCGCGGGCGGCCTCCCGCAACCAAGCGACCGCTTGCTCGTCACCGCGCTCGGCGCCGAGCACCAGATGATCCGCCACGTCCAGTCGATCCGCGCCCGCAGCCATCCGCGCCACCGCGGCCTCGCGGTGCAGGAGGCGGCGAACCGGCGGCGGCATGTGCTGATAGATGGCGTCCTGCACGAGCTGATGCCGGAACACGACCCGGTCGTCAGCCTCGCCGAGAAGCTGAGCGTCGAACGCGTCGCTGAGATGTGCGACGACCTCGACCGGCGGACGGCGGGCGATAGCTGCCAGGTCGCGAAGCGATACCGCATCGCCGAGCACTGCCGTGACCTGTAGCAGGTCCCGCGTGGCCGCCGGCAGGTGCCCCAGGCGGCGAATCACCAGGCCGCTAAGCGAAGTCGGCAGCTGCGAAGTCGTGGTCTCGATGCTGTCCCCGGACCGGTTCAGCATCCCTCCATCGGCCAGCGAGCGCAGCATGGCCGTGGCCCACAACGGGTTCCCGCCGGCCTTGCCCAGCATGGCGGTCAGGGCCGGACCAGGAGGTGCCCCGAGCACGTGGCAGGCAAGCGCAGCCACGTCGTCGGACTTCAGGGGCTGGAGTTGAATGCTGCGCGCGCCCCCGGCCTCCAGATCATCGAGCAGCCGGGCCGTCCCGGCCGGCAGCCGCGACGGCCGGGCTGTCACCACGACAAGCAACGGCGCGAGCGGCAGCTGTCGCACCACTGACAAGATCGCCAATAGGCTTGCGCTGTCCGCCCAGTGGATGTCTTCGGCGACGAGCAGCACCGGGCGCTCGGCGCATGACGTCTCCACCAGGTCCACGATCTCCTCGACGACCCGGTACTGGATGTCGCCGGACCACTGCGCAGGCCCTCCAGCGCTGTGGCCCGCCAACAGCGCGCCGATCGCAGCCCTGCGCGGGTCCGGCGAGCGCCGGCTCAGATCCAGCGCCGTTGCCACCACACCGAAAGGGCGAGTGCGCTCAAAGGGATGGGCCTGGCCACAGAACACCGCCACGTCACGAGAACGCGCATCATCGACAATGCTCTGCACCAGGCGGGTCTTGCCGATGCCGGCTTCCCCCTCGATCACCAGCGCCGACGCCCGTCCCTCGCTGAGCTGGCGGACCGCAGACGCAGCCAAGTCCAGCTCGGCGTCCCGCCCCACGAGCCCCTCCGCCGAGGACACCTCAAAGCTCTCCACGCGCAAAGCTTCCCTACGGCGAGGCCAAATGTCGAGGTCAGGGCTACATAGTGCGAAGCACGACGTCACAACTCCGGTCTTATCGCTGTACGAGGTGGCGGAGGATTGCCGTGGAGCCGGTTGGTTAGATAGCGCCGCTTGCACAGGCCACGTGGCGGAGGACACGGGGTCCGGACTCGCTGGGGCGTTTACCCAGGTGCTTCTACGATTACCGCAACTCAAATGGCGGCGGTACCCGTGGCCGGGCACCGCCGCCATTGTCCCCGCAGGATCAGTTGGCGCTGAACATGTACAGGTTCCCGCCCGGCGTGCCCGTGCCCAAGAAGCTGTACCCGCTGCCCCAGAACACGTCGCCGCCGGTGATCGCGGCGCCGGATCCGACCGAGCCACCGCTGGCGAAGTTCCACTCGATCACGCCGGTTTTGCCGTTGAGGGCGTACATGGTGCCGTCCATGGAGCCGGCGAACACCACCCCGCCGGCGGTGGACACCGCGCCCGTGTCGATGGCGCCATTCGGGTCACCGGTCTGCCACAGGATCTCGCCGGTGGCCGGGTCCAGCGCGGCCCACGATCCACCGGTCAGCGTCTGACTGGTGTCCAGCACGCCATTGGAAATCGGGTTATACGGGATATGGTAGGCATTGGCGATCGCGACGTAGATGTGCTTGCCGTCGTAGGCGGTACCCCATTCGATCCCGCCAAGATACGAGCCGGGACCAACCAGGGTGTGCCAGACCGCCTGTCCGGTGGTCGCGTCGAACAGCCAGTAAATGCCGCTCTTCTGGCCGATGCCGACGACCTGCCTTGGCACTCCGTTGGTGGTCACGGTCATCACGTTGGGCCCGGAGCCGCCCATGTCGTAGTCGGGGCCCTCCGGCGACGGGCACCAGGTGACTCCGGGCGGCAGGTAGCCGCACGCGCCGCCCCAAGCGTCGTAGGCGATCGTCTTGGACGTCCACACGATCTGCCCGGTTTTCAGGTCGAGCGCCATCATCGCGTCGAAGTAGTCATCTGGTGCGGTGCAGTTGCCTGATCCCGGCGGGTTGGCGGCCTGCTCGCAGGTGGTCACGCTGTCCGGAACGGTGTAGTTGTTGCCGGTGCCGAAGTAGATCAGGCCGGTCAACGGGTTGATCGCCGGGGTGTCCCAGACGGAGCCGCCGGAGTACCCGCCGGGCACGCCGCCGTTGTCGGGCACGGTGTAGGTCTGCCAGACCTTCGCTCCGGTGGTCGTGTTCAGTGCCACGATCGAGCCGCGGAAGGTGCAGCACGGGTAGCCGGGATCGGCCGAGGCTGCTTCCTCCGCCGAGGACACGCCGACGTAGACGGTGCCGTTGTACACGACCGGGTTGCCGGTGATTATGGCCATCGGGTGGGTGTCCACCTGCGTGGACCAGATCAGCGCGCCGGTGTAACGGTTGACGGCGAACACGTGTGCGCCGGCCAGATCGCCGAGGATGATCTCGTCGCCGTAGACGGCCGGGGTGTCCCGGGCAACAGGGGGAAGCGGGAAGGTGCTGGTGCCGGCGTAGCCGGTGCCGACGTAGTTCGAGACTGGGTACGACCAGATCGCCTGGCCGGTGGCGGCGGACACGGCATTGAGGTAGCCGCCCCAGTCCGGGAAGTACACGACGCCGCCGTACACGCTCGGTGTGGCCGACACGTCACCGTGCGCGTGATAGGTCCAGGTGGGTGACAGCTTCGGCGCCTTGGTGTTGGTCAGCGTGGTCAGCGGTTGGGAGCGGGTGTTGAAGATGTTCTGGCCGGCCGAGGTCCAGTTCGCCGGCGCCGGGATGCTGGCGCTGGCCGCCGCGGGCACGGCGATCGCGAACGCGCACGCGGCGGCGATCAGTCCCGGTCTGCGCCATCTACGAGCGATACCTGTCATGTGCTCTCCTGTTGTCGTGATGGTCGCGGAGCGGATAAGCGGGGCATACGCCATCGCACCGTGGACGACGTGTGCGCCGACCCGGCACACCGCAGCGTCCGCCTTATCCCTCGGCGTAGACGGTCGTCGGCTTGATGACCGCGTATGACTCCGCCTGGGCGCCATCTTCCGGGGAACTGAGGATTCCAATCCCTTGAGGCAATCCAGGTCATCGATGTCGAACGCCACGGTCGGCGTGGTTGTTCCCCGTCCATGGCCACAGGGTCTCTGTTAGCGGTTGCGGCATGTACTACCGCATGTGATCGATGGTGCAGGCGGCCGGCGGCGAAGACATCACTTGATTGAGCGATCCACCAGGGCGGCGAGCGCAACCTAGTTCGTACGCCCGGTCCCGGCGACGTGTTGATGGGCGCCACCCCGACCCCGGCCAGCTAGACCTGGGCTCGGCCACCACCCGCCGTACCATGCTGACCGCGACGCCGCAGGTGGCAACCTAGGAGAGTCTCGCGTCGGTCAGCAGCGACCGGACGACCGAGCGTGCCCCGTCCGCGCCGATGAGGACGTATGCCGCGAGTTGCGCGTTGCGAAGACAACCCGGTGACATCGCCAGTGAGGTCACCCGATGGTGATCACTCGCGCCCAATCCGGTGGCGTGTCCGGCGTGTACGCGGGATCGTTCTCGTCCCACCGTGTACTCCGGGGGAACAGACCGACGACCGTCCGGCACGGTGGCTGTAGGGCGGGCCATGGTGTCTGTCCGTCGGTGAGGACCACGATGACGTCTGGACGTGGGCTCGTCCGGAGGGCCTTCGTGAAGCCCGTACGCAGATCCGTGCCGCCGCCGCCGACCAATGGGATTCCTTCGGCACGGCACAGAGGGTGCGCGGTCTGGGCGGCGGCGTCGCACGGCAGTACGGTGACGAGGTCGCGCCGCCCGCCGACGGCTCGGGCGATCGCGGCGACTTCGAGGAGTGCGCTACCCAACTCGGTGTCACTGACTGATCCAGAGGTGTCGATGATCACACAGACGCGTGGCGGCCTGCGGCGCAGGCTCGGTAGGACGATGCCGGGCAGGCTGGCGGATCTGCGTGAGGGCCGGCCATAGGTGTAGTCCTCACCTGTGCCGGGGGCGGAGGCGGCCGAGCGGACCGCTGCTCCGAGCAGGTCTCGCCATGGCTGTGGCGGGTGGAACGCCTCTTCCGCCCACCGTTTCCAGCCCTTCGGGACGTTGCCGGGGTGGGCGGTGACTCCTTGTGCGACCCGGAACCGCACTGCGTCTCGTTCCTGCGCGCTGAGTCCATGCGCACCGTCCGGGCCGAGATCCCACTCTCGGTCCAGGCCGTCGGCGCCGCTGCCGCAGTCGAGCCAGGCCAGGCCTTGTGTGTACGGGCCGAGCCGGAACTGTTGCAGGTATTCCTCCATCATCTCGCCCTCGGACAGCCTGAGCAGCTGTGGTTCGACCGCGCCGTCGGGTCGTGCCAGCCCGTCGCCGTACACGTCGTCGTTAATCTCGCAGTCGGCGGCGATGTTCATCCGCAGTCGTTCGCCGGGCCCGGTGAGTCCGTGCTTCGACGCGTACCGGTCGCTGCGTCCGTGGTGGTCGCGCAGCAGGTGGGAGACCTCGTGCACCCAGACGCCGGCGAGGTCCTCCAGTGTGGTCCGGTCCACGAACGCTGGTGAGACGTAGCATCGCCAGTGCCGGTCCACGGCCATAGTCGGCACCTGCTGCGACTCGACCGTGTACAGCGCGAACAGTGCCGTTGCGAGGTATGGCCGGACCCGGGCCGCGTGCAGCCGGGCGGCGAAGAGCTTCTCGCGGTCCAGTGTGGATGCCGTCATCGGCGGCTGCTCGCGTCGGCTGCGGCGTCTGTCACCGCGCGGTCCGCCCGCTGCGACAGCGACACCGCTGCGGCGAGCCGCTCGATCGCGGCCGGGACTTCCCAGTCGTCGCGGCGCAGGGTGGCAAGCGTGGCCGCGGGTACGACCACGAGGTCCGGGGCTCCAGTCTCCAGCGCCAGGACCAGGAGGGTCCACGCCGCGTCCCAACGGGACTGCTCCGGCCGGTTGCGGACCGCCTCGACCACACCGTCGAGGACCGTCTGGCGCAGGTCACCGCGTTCGGGGAGGACGGCTTTGCCGGGGTCCGCTAATAGCGTCTCGGGGTCCGGTAGGTCCATCCGGTCCAGGCTGGCCAGCAGCTCCAGCCCAGGGCCGTCTCCGACAGCGCCGCGGACGAGCATGGACAGCACTTCTCGGGATGTGTCCGCCGCGATGGCGAAGGCGATCAAGCGGAGTGTCATCTCCCAACTGCGGGGTGAAGGCCATGGACCACCACGGCGGGCTTCGTTGGACGGCAACTTGTGCACGAGTGCGGGGCGCGTGGCGAGGAGTCCGCACACCGCGCGGCGGGCAAACGTTACAGCGTGGGATAGCCGTCCAGGGTCGAGGCGTGGCAGCGATGCGCGCGGCCAGGTCCCGCCCAGCCCGCGGACCACGACGTCGTGGTCGTATGTCCACTGCAGGTGGACGAACCGATTGGCCAGTGGCGCGCTGAGCTCCCAGCCGTCGGCCGCGGAGGACCGCGGATTGGCGGCGGCGACTATCCGGACATCGGGTGGCAGCCGCAGGGCGCCGACTCGGCGTTCGAGCACGAGGCGGAGCAGGGCAGCCTGGACGGCCGGCGGCGCGGTGGATAGCTCGTCCAGGAAGAGAAGCCCGCGGCCGGCCCGGACGAGACGTACCGCCCAGTCGGGCGGGGCCATCGGCACGCCCTGCACTGAGGGATCGTCGCCGATCACCGGCAGGCCGGAGAAGTCCGTTGGTTCGTGCACACTGGCGATGACCGTGGTTAGCGGCAGGTCAAGGGCTTCGGCTAGCTGACCCAGGGCGGCGGTCTTGCCTATTCCCGGTTCTCCCCATAGCAGTACTGGCAGGTCGGCGGCCACCGCCAGGGTCAAGGCTTCGAGCTGGGTGTCGGGACGCGGCTCAGTGGCGGTGTCGTCGAGCAGGGTGAGCAACTCGGCGGCGACGTCCAGCCGCAGGGTGGCGGCCGTCGCGGGGGATGCATCTATGGTGGCGGATGGGACGGAGGAGGGCACGTTTGATCACCTTTGGGGTCGCGTCGGGGCCGCAGAAAGGCCAATGCGGGCGTCAGGGGTGAAGCGGCGAGGTCTTGGGTGTCAGCGGACTGTGGCGTGGCGCGGGTGGGCCCGGGATCCGCGGCCGCGGCGGCGGCCGTACGGAATTGGTCCGGTGCCGATGAGCCCGGCGCGGAACAGTCCGTGATTGATCTGCCGCTGCGCCGCCGTCGCGAGTTCGTTCCGCAACGTGCCGCTGCGCAGCAGCACATCCGCTCCGAGCAGGCCTTCGACGGCGGTCAGGGCACCAGCGGCGTCGCCGTGGTCGAGGCGGGCGCGGACGTCGGCGAGACACTCCGGGTGGCGGTGCGCCTCGTCGATCGCCCGCAGGCACGGCATCGGGGTGCCGCCTAACGCGGTCAGCAGCTCCTCGCGGCGGATCTCTGCAGGGTCGTGGTCCAGCGGAACGAGTACCCCGTTCACGAGACCGATCCGATGCGGGGCGCCACGGCACTCGACGAGGCGCGGGTTGCCTGCGCTGTCCGGGATCCTCGGCGCGAGGGTCGGCGGATGCCCCGGTACGAGTGCCTGCGCGACAAGCGGGTGCAGGTGGTCGGCGCTGATCAGCCCGGCGCTGAGCAGCTCCAAGTCCGGTAGTACCCAAGTCGCCGCGTCTGGAAGGACTGGCCACGAGGCGACAGCGGTCTTTGCGGGTATCGCAGTGATGGTCAGCGCGGGTGGCCCGGATGTGTTCGGCTCGGCGCCGAGGTGCAGGACCAGCCGATGCCGGGCACCGAGCCGCACGGTGACGGTGCGGTGGGCCCGTCCGTCCGCGCGGAGCAAGATTTCCGCCTCGGCTGCCCACCGGTCCACGGCGCAGCGGTATCCCGGCGGCACCGGGTCTGGTTGACTCCGAGCAGCGGGCCTGCCGTCGACGGCCCGCTGCTGCGCCCCGGAGCGTTCCCTCAGCTCATCTGCCCTGCGGGCGTCCCACAGGTGGCGGTGCAGGTCGAGGCGAAAACGCCGGTCGGGACGGGGATGCGGATGTGGACACGGCCAGCTTCCGGAGCCGTCCCACAGCGCGAGGCTGATCCGCTGACCGGCGTCCGCCCACGCCGGCGCGGTTCGGGCCACGAGGTGAACTCCGGTGCCGCTGTCAGGCCCGGCTGGACGGTACCGTGCCAGGGAGATGGTCAGGCCGGGGCGCAGCAGACCGTCGGGAGCGATCCTTGGCATGTGCCACCGCAGCAGGTCAGGAGCCAGATGGCGGAGGTCGGCGCGGATCCGGGCCGCGAGTTCCCGTCCACGTACGCGAGCCACGGAACGCAGATCCAGATCTACGTCCACGCGTGCGGCAGCACACGCCCCGGCCCAGTCGCCTATGGCGCGGCGGGCAGTCGCAGATTCGATCATCGAAGGCGGCACGGCGAACTCGCGCACGCGCAGCCAGAAAATAAGGCGGGAATCCCCATTCGCGGTAAAGGAGCGCATCAGCACTCACCTTTTGCGGATGGGACCTCCGATCTGATCAAGAAGGTAATCATCGCGGGAAGCGTACAACGTCTCTCACCGGATGTCAGGTGCATGCCAGCCCAAGATCGTTCGGACTGGCGGCCGGGCGGCAGGGTGAGTGCACCCGGAGCGACCGCAGCCAGTGCCTGGCCGGCGCGTTCGGGTGTGCACCTGACGTATGCCGCCGAACCAGCGGGACGACGAGACGGTCGAAATCTTCGGCACTCCAACGCCAACCACGGGGCAGGTGCGAGACAGGCTCGACGTACTAGATCTTTATGGTCGATGGCAGGGCACATACGTGATCGGCTACGAGAACGGGCAACCGCACACCGTCTACTTCGCCAGTCACAGTGGTGATTGATGTGATTCAACCGATGAGCATGGGTGGGACACGCCGCGAGGAATACGAGTTGTCCGGTGCAGTGGTGTCGTCGACTATGTGTGGATGACCTGGAATGCCCCACAGATCGAACGCCGATCCGAACCGCTCGTGGCCGACGAGCGAGCCATGTTGCAGGGCTGGCTGGACTGGCATCGCGACACGCTGCTGTACAAGTGTGCGGGCCTGACCGCGGAGCAGCTGAAGCAAGCGAGCGCTGAGCCATCCAACCTCACTCTCCTCGGCCTGGTTCGGCATATGGCCAATGTCGAACGCGCCTGGTTCCGCAGACGTGTCGCAGGTGAGGAGATCGACAACGTCTACGGCGGTCCCGACAACGTCGACGGTGACTTCAACGACGTGGCCGGCGCCGACGCTGAGGCCGACTTCGCCACGTTCCGAGCCGAGGTGGTGGCGTGCGACGCGGTGGTGGCGGGTCGCGCGCTAGATGAGACATTCATGTACCCGCGTAGCCAGCGCGAGATCAGCGTCCGTTGGGTATACACACACATGATCGAGGAGTACGCCCGGCACAACGGCCACGCCGACCTGATCCGGGAACGGATCGACGGCGTGACGGGCGACTAAACAGTTGGCCGGCCACCACGACGGCGGAGATTATCCAGACGGCGTGGCCGCCGCGATCGCCGATGACCTGGGGGGAACTCTGCCGGAGCGGTTCGCGGCCGGTGCCTGGTCGACGGCGTACGCGCTCGACCTCGACGGTGAGCCGATCGTCCTGCGCGTGGGTCGCCACGGCGAGGACTTCGCCAAGGACGCGATCATCGGATCGGTCGCGACCAACCTGCCAGTCCCGGCGGTGTATCGACGTGGCGAGCGAGACGGATGGGCCTACGCGGTGTCTGCCCGCGCCACCGGTACGCCAATAGATGACCTAGATGCCGCCGGGTTCGAGGCGGCGCTGCCGGCACTATTTGAGGTCATGGACCGGATCGGCCGGCTCGACATCGGCGGCAGTGGGTATGGACTGTGGAATTCGTCGAGAGCCGGCGCCTATTCGTCGTGGGCCGGGGCCGTGCTGGACGCGGGCGAGGTACCGCCACGAAAGCGGGGATGGCACGAGGCCCTGGCGGCGTCACCGATCGGTATCGGGCTGCACGATGCCGGCCTGGCCGTGCTCGAACGGTTGGTCGTCGATCTGCCGGAGCGGCGCGGAATGATTCATTGCGACCTCCTCGCTCGCAATGTGCTGGTTGACGGCGATCGGATTACCGCCGTCCTGGATTGGGGCAATGCCAATTTCGGCGATCCGGCTTACGACGCGGCCTGGTTGATGTTTTCCCGGCCGTGGTACGAACAATGGTCCGACGTGGACATCGAGGGCGCCATCGGGCGGCGATGGAACCCCGACCCGGTGGCGATGCGGGCGTACCAGATGCATATGGCATTGGAGGGAATGAAGTTCTGCGCCTTCCGGGAACGCTTCGACGACGCCGCGCGCTGCGCAGAAGTCGTCGAAAACCTCATCCGTGGCTAGTACGCACGTCCGGGTGTGGCGGTTGACGCAGTCGGTTTCAGGCTGACACCCCCAACCGTGGCTCCGCGCGGCGACCGTGCAAGGTCCATTCACCGTGGCACCCCCTGGCGAAACAATGGCATCACCTGTCACTTCCGTGTGGCGGCGCACCTTGAGCGCGCAGCGCCTCGACCCCACCCGCTGAGGCACCCAGCACGATGACGTTCCGCGTGGCCATCACCACCCCCTGACGCCTGCCAGGCATGAAACCCGGTGTGTGATCCTCCCACGCGACGGGGTCCGGCAGTGGGCTTACCGGGTGGCCGCGGCTACACGCCGCGATGGCACCGCGCTCCGCGCAGAAGCCCCTACTCGAACCGGTATCGACGCAGACTCCCGAGTGCCGGTGACTCTCTAGCCGTCCGCTTCTCGCTGTTGACCCGGCCTCACCCTTCCGGATCGAGCAGCGAGGTCGGGGACAGCAGCGGCTGCAGCAGTGCGTTGTTGATGACGCCCCGAGACCGCCGGGCCACCCCCGCGAGGAGGTCGGCGACCTGAACCCGCGGCTCGGCACGAGAGTCGACCATCACCAGCCCAGCCAGGGGCGATACTCCTGCCGGCAACGCCCTAGCCGTGTCAGAGTCCGCAGGCCACGGCCCGCCGTCATTCGCCAGCACCTGCTGGAGGCGGGTCAGCCGGTCGGCCGTGAGGGCGCTCTGCTCGTCGTGGATCACCAGGACCCGCCGCCGTCCACCGCTCCAGGACAGGACCGTCTCCGCCAGCGCGGGCAGCAGCGGTTCCAGCGGTGGCGGGATCGATCGGTCATCGTTGTCAAGCCTGGTCAGCACGGCCCACACCCGGGCCGGCGTGAGCTCGGTGAGGACAGCATCGGCCTGCGCGCCGAGCCTGTGCCGGACCAGCGCATCCCGGGCCTGGAAGAATCGCTCCACGGTCTGGCGAACCGGGCGCCGCCGCTTGATCCGAACCAGGTCGACGAAGGCCGACAGGAAGGCGCCCCAGTCGCTTTCGGCGCAGCGCCCGGCTCGGTACAACGCCAGAGCGGCCGGACGGTGGTCCTGAGCCAGGCGGGTGCCGGCCGCGTACGACGGCTCGGCCAGCAGCAGGTCGACGATCCGGGTGACGAGGAAGAACTCCTTGTCGATCAAGTGCACGTGGGCGCGACCCTTCAGCGCCGCCAGGAACCACTCCAGCGCTTCACGCGCGCGGGGGCGGCGAAGGAACTGCCTGGACTTCAGCTCGTGCGCTGAGAACCGGAACCCGGACCGCAGGGCTGTGATCAGCCCGACGGCCTCGCCCACGTCCAGACTGACACTCGCGTGCGTGATCACCGGGGTGGTCGAATGGAGCAGATTGGTGCCCGAGAATCCGGACTCGTCGCAGGCAACCTCAACGAGGGCGCCAACCGTCGCATCCGTCGGCGGAAGTCCGCCTTGCAGCGGTGACCTCACGCCCGATTCCTCGCCATGTCGAACATGGTCACCCGCGGGCCTTCATCGAACAACCCGATTACGCCACGCAGCCGGTGACAGAGGACATGCGTCTTGCGGCGCGCAGGCGAGTTCTCGCGTCGACGTAGCACCGTGGGTAGATCGTCGACTTGCGGATCATCCCGGCGTTCCGGGGGTCCTCGACTCAAGTTTGACGGCTCGCCACGGCATGGCCCTTACCGTGGCCACGGTGGGGTGGCGTTCTCAAGATCTGCGCGACCGCCCGTGAGCAGCGAGCCTTCCCGATGGTTGTGTGCCGGCGGGCTGACAACTACGGTGAGCGGCCGGAGCCGACGTCACGGGGGTGGCATGGAGCATCGCAGCGTCCGCGGGCACGCCGACTTCCGCCGACTCTGGACTGCCAACACCATCAGCCAGTTCGGCTCTTCGATAGGTATGGTTGCCATCCCGGTCGTTGCCGTCACGACGATGGGCGCTCAAACCTGGCGGATATCCCTGCTGGCGGCGATCGCCAGTGTCGTAACAGCCATATGCGCCTTACCAGTTGGCCGATACGTCGAGTTTCGCAGGAAGCGGCCGGTCATGGTCGCGAGCGATGTGCTGCGCTTCGCTGGCGCCTTATCGATTCCGGCCGCCGCGGCCATGCACGTACTAACCTTTGCTCAGCTGGGCGTAGTCACGGCCGTCAGCGCACTCGGTGCGGTGGCGATGACCTCCGCCGCTGGAGCACACCTCAAGTCACTGGTCCCGCCGCAGATGCTGGTCGACGCCAACGGGCGGCTGTTGTCCAGTGTCTGGTTGAGCCTGAGTGTGGGCCCGGGTATCGGTGGCGCGCTTCTGGTGATCGTGTCGGCGCCAGTCCTGCTCGTCATCGACGCGGTTTCGTTTCTTGCGGATGCGTTGCTGGTCCGACGCATTCGCCAGGCCGAACCACCGCCGACTGACCGCGAGCCGGGCCAATCACGATGGGCCGAACTGGCCGCCGGGCTGAGATTTACCCGGAGCCACCATACGCTGCGGGGAATGCTGGCGAGTTGGATGCTGTTCGCCGGAGCGAGCGCGATGGCGACGCCGATCTTGACCGTGTATTACCTACGGCACCTGCACTTCGCCCAGTGGCAATACGGATTCATCCTCGGCGGGCCGTCAATCGGCGGCTTCATCGGCGCCCGGCTCGGGCGCCTGGTCTCCGCCCGCCTCGGCTCCATCCGAACGGTGTTCTTGGCCGGCATCGCCCGCAGCCCGTGGTTCTTCGTCGCGCCACTCGTAGCTCCGGGCGTGATCGGGTTCGTGCTGTGCTGCGTCGCGTTCTTTTCGTCGCTTCTCTGCACCAGCCTCGGCAACTCAACCATGGCCGCCTACCGCCAGCTCGTGACACCGACCGAGGTCATGGCCCGCACCACAGCACTCTGGATATTCGCACCGGTCGCAGCTCAACCGCTTTTCGTGCTGGTTGGAGGCGCGATCGCGACGCTTTTCACGGACCGAGTGGCACTGGTGGTCGCGGCAACGCTCATGCTGCTTGCGGCGCTGATGATGCCGTGGCGCGAGACACAGCTTCGGGTTTCAGTTCCATCTACTGTCGCTGAGCCGCATGATGCCGTCGTGTAGCCCTCACCGGTGGCGGGGCGGCAGCACCGCAGGCGACGTGCTCTTCGACGCTCTGCACCGCATGATCGTTGATTGCGGTAACTAACTGCGTTATATCGCAGAAAACGACCGCGATCGGCGATCATGGGATTGCGGGCTAGTACAGGTCCAGCCGCATCACGACGCGGCGTGTGGTCGGGTGACTGACCACGCGGAACCCGGCAGCCGCGAACGTGCTGCGGGAGCCGACGTTCATCTCGCCCCACGACACCGTCTGCCCGGACTTGGGGATCATGGGGTATCCCTCGATGGCTCTCGCGCCGTGTGCCCGGGCGTACTCGGCGGCCGCCTTCGCCAGCGGCCGGGTCAGGCCCCGTCTGCGATAGCCGGGACGGATCGCGAAGCACACGATCGCCCAGACGTCGGGATCCTCCGGATCCTCGGTGCGCCCGGCCCACGGCACGGAGGACCCGCGCAGTCGCCGGTAGCTGGCGCGCGGTTCGACCGCGACCCAGCCGACCGGCTCGCCGTCCAGGTACGCGACCATGCCGCTGCTGCGATCCGCTTCCGGATGCCCGCAGTCGGTGTCGTCTCTGAGCCGATGCGCCCGCTCTTCCACTGGCATGGCGAACCAATCGTGGTCGCCCAGCTTGATCCGCTGGCACTGGCATTTCGCTGCGGCGCCGCGGCCGAATACGGCCTGCAGATCATCCCAGCTCGCCTCGTTGGCGGGGACCACGGATACATCGCTGTCCGGCATAGGTCGTACCTAGCACAGGCCACCGACACTGTGCGGACCACGTGGAAGTATCCGCGCCCCGGACGGTGGAACCATCGGACACTCATCGACGTCTGATCCATGACCTGACGATTGCCGGAGGTGATGGAGATCCAAGCGAAACTCCAGGGGCAAGTGTTGGCCGCCGCCGCGGTGCTAGCTCTCGCCGGATGCGGTACCGATTCTTCCACCGGAACACCACCCGCGAGTGGGCCGTCGCCGGCCTCTTCGCCGTACGCCCTTTACACCCACTGCGGCATCAACGACGCCAACATCGACGGTCACTGGTACCGCGCCGTTCACCCGCTGTCGGATGGCTCAGGCAATCCGCCCACCGGCTGGGGGAATCCGTACCAGCAAGGCACCATCACGTTTCTTTCGTCAACGGAAGCGGTCTTCCGGGACAAGGCCCATCATGAGGTCCACTTCGTCCTGCGACCGGGTGCCACCCGTCCGCTCAAGATCTGCTCATAGCTGGGGCGGGCAACGGCGAATTTCCGGGCCGGATCCGCCACGAATCGACTCGGACCGCGAATGTGCGGCTCCGTGTGGATGGGGCGCTCCAGGACCTGTCGGCCGCCTATGTCAGAGCGGGATCGCGGTCACCGTGTATGACTTCGAGTGATGGCACCGGATGTCAATGACCATCAACCCAGATCCGTCACGAATGAGTCGACCCGAGCCGCGATTTCCGCCTCGGACAGGTTGAGGCGCTCCAGGATCGTGTACCGGTCCGGCCGAGTCGCCGGGGCGTAGCCCACCGCGGCGGCGAAGTCGGTGACGGACAGGCCGAGGTCGCCGGGACCGCAGGGCAGGTCGTGCCGCCGCAGGCATGACTTGAGGAGACCGAACTGGTCGGAGTCTTCCCTGAGATGCGCGCAGAACAGGGCGCCGACACCCGCGAGTTCACCATGGCTTGCCGTGCCCGGGTAAAGCTCATTGATGGCGTGCATGATCTCGTGGTCTCCGCCGCTGGCCGGGCGGCTTGATCCGGCCACCGCCATGGCCATCCCGGACAGGATCAGTGATTCGGCGAGCACCGTGAGGAACTCGTCGGACAGCGCCTCGCCCGGCTGGTGAAGGACCGCGTGCGCGGCGGTACGCGCCATCGCCACCGCCAGGCCGTCGACTTCCTCGCCGACGTCACGGGCGGCCAGGGACCAGTCGGCCACCGCGGACAGGTTGCTGATGACGTCGCCGATTCCGGCGGTACTGAGGGATATCGGCGCGCTGCGTACCCGGTCCAGGTCGACCACCACCGCGACCGGCATGACAACGCCGTAGGACTCGGTGCCGGTGTCGGTCGTCAGGGTGCTGACCGGGGACGCGATGCCGTCGTGGCCGAGGCTGGTGGTGACGGCGATCATCGGTACGCCCGCCATGTGGGCGGCGAACTTCGTGACGTCGATCGTGCGCCCGCCGCCGATGCCCGCGACCGCCTTGAAGCGCCCCGCCCTGACCTGCTGGCCTAGCTGGACGGCCGCGGCGAAGCTACCGTCCGGTACCCGCAGGACCAGCTCATCGTCGATCTTCAGCTCGTCGCAGATGCTGTCACCCTGGCCCGGGCCGACCGCGAACGCCACCCGGCCGCCTCTGGCCAGGTCGCGCTGGCCGATCATGCTGGTCAGGTCCGCGATCGCGCCATCTCGGACGTCGACGAACAACGGCGCCGAGAGCATCCGGGATAGCAACGGCATGCCAGTTCCTCCGACGCGTGGCTGATGGAGCACACGATGCTAGCAGCGGTGACTCGCCGACGATGGCCATCCGGACGAACTAAGGGCTCCGGTGCCCCCTCAGCCGCAGCATGACCCCCCGGACCTCGGCGTGGCGCCGGCCGAAACCAGCGGAAGTGAACGCAACCCGCTCGTGACGTCGCCGGCCGGTTCATCGCTCGCAGTGGTCGCGGGGGCTGCGCCACAGCACTCGGACGGCTCCTCATCCGGAGCGCTCGAGTTGCACACGCCGGTTTGCGGCAGTTCCAGCCGCAGGTCTCGCGCGGCGGCCCAATCCCCGGCCAAGGCCGCGGTGACCGAGCGAACTTGCTCGTAGCCGGTGGCGAGCAGGAATGTCGGGGCGCGGCCGTAGGACTTGGCACCGACCACGTAGAAGCCGTTCTCGGGGTGGGCGAGTTCGTCGACCCCATGTGGCGGGACGGTCCCGCACGAGTGCTCGTTAGGGTCGATCAGCGGCGCCAATGCTCGGGCCGATCCGAGCACCGGGTCCAGGTCCAGCCTCAATTCGTCGGACAGCCGGTGATCTGCCCGGGCGCCGGTCGAGTTCACGATCACCTCGGCATCGATCCGGCGGCCATCGGTAGAGATTAGGCCCCGCTCAGTGACGCTCTGCACGAGGAAGCCGGTGTGGACGTCGACCTTGCCGGCCGCCACGAGGGCCTTGATCCGCGTACCGATCGCGCCGCGTGCCGGAAGCGCGTCGGCCTCGCCACCTCCGTACGACCGGGCCGGACTCGGCGACCGCAGTACCCAGTGCAGTGTCGTACCGGGCTCGGCCTCGGCGAGATCGGCGAGCGCTAGCAGCGTGCCGGTCGCGGAGTGCCCGGCTCCGACGACCGCGACCGATCGTCCGGCGAACTGGGCGCGCAGGCGGCCGAGGACGTCCGGCATCCCGTTGTGGACGCGACCGCCGGAGACCGCTTCGGCCTCGCCGTGTGCGGCGATGCCGTTGCCTCCGAGGAAGTTCGGCGTATGCCAGGTGCCGGAGGCGTCGATCACGGCCGAAGCCAGCAACTCGCTGCCGTCGCCCAGGCGCAGCAGGAACGGCGAGGCGTCCCGGCCGGCCGTGCGGACTCGGTCAAAGCCCTGCCGGGCGACGGCGGTTACCGGCGCGCCGAACCGCACGTGCGGCCGGATCGATGGATGGGTGGCAAGAGGAACAAGGTACGCGTTGATGAGGTCGCCGCCGGTCGGCAGCGACTCCGGGTCCGGAGGTGACCAGCCGCCCTGGGCCAGCAGGTCACGGGCGACCGCGTCGGTGTTGAACCGCCACGGCGAGAAGAGCCGCACGTGGGCCCAATCACCGATTGACGTGGCGACCCCGTCGCCGGCCTCAAGTACCACGAAGTCCAGACCCCGCGTCGCCAGATGGGCGGCCGCAGCCAGACCGACCGGCCCGGCGCCGATGATCGCGATCGGCAACCTGTCCTTGTTGGTGCTCATCTCCTGCATGTGTCCTTCCGGGTAGCGTCGATCTGATTCCAAGTTTGTCGAATCAGATCTGCCGATACTGACGCCTAATTAGGTGCTTGTCAAATCAGCCTGCCGACGGCGGCCGGGAAGTTCCAGACGATGAGAGAGTGCCGATCACCGGGCTACGACGCTCAACCATGATCACGTCTCGCCACCCGTCGAAGGGGTGCCGGCCGACTCGCTCGCGGGTACCGACCACGCGGAAGCCGGCACGTTCGTGGAGCCGGAGGCTCGGGGCGTTGGCTGGGAAGATCCCGGACTGGATCGTCCAGATCCCGGCGGTCTCGGTGGAGCGGAACAGGGCCCGAAGCAGACCGGCGCCGATGCCCAAGCCTTGCGCGGACGGCGCCACATACACCGAATGCTCGACTACTCCCGAGTAGACGGGCCGCGACGAGACCGATGACACGGCGACCCAACCGGCTACGGTCCCGCCGAGCTCCGCGACCAGCCGATGCTCTGGAAGCCTGCCACCGTCGAAGGCGGCCCACGTCGGGGCGAGGGTCTCGAAGCTGGCCAGGCCGCCGTCGAGCCCCGCCTGGTAGATCGCCCGTACCGGATCGGCGTCGGCGGCGGTCATCGGGCGAATGCGAATCTCGCTGCTCACGATCACCTCGTTGTCGGCGAGGGGGCCGGCTTGCCCATGACGACATCGGCGGCGCTGGGAAAGCACGACACGCAGTCGGCGTTGATCCGGTAGTGGCGGGCGTTGCCCACCGCCTCGACCAGAACGAACCGCACCTCGGCCAGGATCTTCAGATGCTGAGAGACGGTCGATTGGGCAAGGCCCATCGCCGTCACGATCTCGCGGACAGTCATCGGTGAGCCATGGCGGGCAAGCAACTCCACCAGTTGTACGCGCGACGGGTCGGCGAGCGCCCGGAACCAGGACGCGTACTCGGCGGCGGTCGATCGGTCCAGCACATCCACCGCCGCAGAATGTCATCGTCAATCGGCGATTAGCGATGATCTACGCGTCGCTTGCGGCTTGATTTCAGGACTGTCAACCTAGAGGTATGTCGAAGCAGTTCGTCATTTTGGACAACAGTGCGGATCTGGGCGTGTGCTGCCGGCCTATCGTGGAGGAGTCCCTCGAGGCCGGGCAAGCCACCGACATGGCCCGGAAGTTCAAGGCGCTGGGCGACCCCACCCGGCTCCGCCTGCTCTCCCGGATCACGTCGGCGTCCGATGGCGAGATCTGCGTATGCGACCTCACCGGGGGCGACTTCGATGTCACCGGCCCGACGATCTCGCACCACCTGAAGATCCTTAAGGACGCGGGCTTGGTCGAGGGCGAGCGTCGTGGAACCTGGGTCTACTACCGGCCGGTCACGTCGAGCTTGGGTGAGCTTGCCGCGCTGCTGGCCACCGGTCAGTGATGGAACGCTGCCGCTCGTTCCCGGACCGTCGGCATCGGGCCGCTTAACGAGTCGAGATAGTCCACCTCGATCTTGAGATCTTGCAGGAAGACCTCGGCCAGGTCGCGAGACAATCCGTTGCGTACCACGACGCGCTGAACGGTCACGTCCGCAAGCGCCTCGGGCATTGGGTAGGCGGGCACCAGCCAGCCCTTGGCCCGCAGGCGGTCGGACAGGTGATACAGGTTCCAGTTGCTGGTGTACCCGTCTCGTAACCGCCAGGCGAACACCGGGATATCCGAGCCGTCGTTCCACAGTTCGAACTGTGGCATGGTGCCGATCTCACCAGCCAGGTACCTGGCAACGTCATGCGATACCCGCTGCACCCGGCGGTATCCCTCCATGCCGAGGCGCAAGAACATGTAGTACTGAAGAAGCACTTGTGCACCCGGCCGGGAGAAGTTGAGGGCGAATGTCGGCATGTCCCCGCCCAGATAGGAGACCCGGAACACCAAGTCCTCGGGCAGGGCCGCGGCGTCGCGCCAGACCACCCATCCGAGACCCGGAAAGACCAGGCCGTACTTGTGGCCCGAGGTGGAGATGGACGCCACCCGTGGGACACGGAAGTCCCATTCCAGATCCGGCTGGATGAATGGTGCGACGAAGGCACCGGATGCGCCGTCGATGTGGATCGGAATGTCGAGTCCGGTCTGTTCCTGGATGCGGTCGAGCGCCGCGGCGATCTCGGTGACCGGCTCGTACATTCCGGTGTACGTCACGCCCATGATGGAGACCACGCCGATGGTGTTCTCGTCAACGTACTTGTCGAGGTCGTGACCGTCGAGCACTCGGTGCTCGTGCGAGATCGGCACATACCGAGGCTCGACATCCCAGTAGTTGCAGAACTTTTCCCAGCACACCTGAACGGCGCTCGACATCACCAGGTTCGGCCGGTCGGCGGGCTGGCCGGCGGCGCGCCGAGCATGCTGCCAGCGGCGCTTGAGCGCGAGACCGCCGAGCATGCATCCCTCGGATGAGCCGATGGTTGACGTTCCGATCGCCGATTTCGGATCGGGCGCGTTCCACAGGCCGGCGAGCATGGTCCAGCAGCGTGTCTCGATCGCCGCGGTCATCGGGTACTCGTCCTTGTCGATCATGTTTTTGTCGAACGTCTCGGTATACAGCCTCGTCGCCTGGTCGTCCATCCAGGTACCGACGAAGGTTGCCAGGTTGAGCCGGGCGTTGCCGTCAAGCATCGCCTCGTCGTGCACGATCTGGTACGCCGTTTCGGGCAGCGATTCGTCGTCAGGCAGAACGAACCGTGGCAGGTCTAGGGTCTCGCCCGGCCGCGCATAGACCGGATTGAGCTTGACGTTGCTCGGAAGATCATGTTCGTGGACGCGCGCTCTCGGGGGCATGGCAGCCTCCTTCGGGTACGGCGGCACCGCGGACGGGTCGCGCTGACGGTGCCCAGGAATACCGTGGAAGCTCGCGACCCGTTGACGTGAACGTACGCATCCGCGATGGGATGTAGCTGCACTTCGCGTAGTCGATCTCAAGTGGCATACGCTTCGCCGGGCCGGATGGCCCGACTTCCGGGTCCGGCGGCTCTCAGCATTCCGGTGGAGCGCGGCGCAGGATGCCTAGTAGCGCACCGAACCCTCGCGCTGCGGATTGTGCGGTTGAACAAACAGCAGGAGCAAAGGGGATAGTGGGGACATGGAGCGCAGGAGCAACAGAGCGTCAGGTGGCGGCGCCGGAGCGGTCTACGGCTTGGGCTTGATCGGCGCGCTCGTCTACTACATCCAGCAAGCCGATGGATTCTGGGATGGGGTGCTCGGCGTGCTTCAGGCGCTGGTCTGGCCCGCGTTCCTCGTCTACCACCTGTTGAAGTTCGTGCACGCCTGATCGGGGCCGGCCCGTTCCACCTGGCGCGCGGAGATAGACAGGCCCCCACTGGGACGCTGGCGTCACAACGTCCCAGTGGAGGCACTGGTTCCCGCAGCCCCAGGTCAACAGCCAAACCGAGGGCCGGCGGGCGGGCGGGGCGCGAAGCGGCGTGCTGCCGAACGCCTTGTCATGTGTGCGCGCCACCTCCGTCGCGCACACGCTCGCGTGCCGCCCTGCCATCGCGGCCATCGCCGCGAGGCACTTTCTTGCCACGCTCCGGGCGCTTCGAGTCGGCTACGTCTTCCTGCCAGCCGTCCAGCATGTCCCAGAGCCCGAGAGCCGTGGTCGTTCGTCCTCCCCGCGAGGCCGCCTCAGCGGCTACGCGGCGAATGGCCAGGCTCCCGTTGCGCCGCTGTGCCAGTCGAGCGGGTTGGCACCGAACGACGTCGCTACCTCCTCGAAGGTGAGTGCCTCCTCGGTGACGTAGTCGTCCGGCTCGTGCGTTCCGATCGCCTGCTGGAGGAGGGCCCCGTACGCCGCGATCGCACGGGACCAGCTCTCCACCCCCCACGTCGGAACGTTCCCGCCGCCGCCGTCCGCCGCGCCCTCCAACGCGAGCGGTGCACGGCTGGGCGGGATCGCACGCACCGGTGCCAGGACCGCCGTTACCGCCTCGTCACGGCGGGCACCGTAGGAATGGCGCGCGGTCTTATTGCTGGCCGACGAGTAGTACGTGTTCCCCTTACGCGATCCGCTCGCGAAGGCCAGCCGCGTGCGGTTCGGCAGGCGCACCGCAGCGCGAGTCGCACTCATCACCCAGGCACATGAGACCCCGATGACCCCCACAGTTGCGACCAAAACAAGAGTTCCATGAGGTCCCATCTCACCCCTCCCTCAGAGATTGCAGGACCTGGATTGCTCTCACGCAATGAACATCCACTGTTGATAACTCTCAAGCAAGGATATCGATGTCGCTCGTCTGGGTGAAGTTGCGTGTACGCAAGGTGACGAAGACTGCCGTTACGGCAACGCAAGTAGGGTATCGACTCATCCGAATGGTCCCAGACACGAACCGCACGGGCCGTCCGCCAGCTATCGCTACCGCATTTTGATTGACCTAGAGTCTTTCACCATGGGTGAAACCGGACCGGAGTGGGACTTTGAGAAGTTCCATGATTACGTGACCCGCCATGCGGTGAACGTAGGAATCTTCGGTCGTCCAGCCCTGGCCCGCGCGACCGGGCTCGGCGAGGCCCAGCTCTCCCGGTGGTACCGCGGCATCGACCAGCCGGCATTCACGAGCCTCCAGAAGCTTGCGCGGGTTATCGGAGCTCCGATTGCCGAGTTGCTCGTGCTTGCCGGCCGTGACCCGCATGGACAGTTCGATGTAGCCGCCGTCCCGGAACCACCGGCGCTCGCCATCCATCCGGTCGCCCGCGAGCTGTCCGACATGCTGTCCGACGAGTCGCCGATTCCGGAAGCCGACCGTGCCGCGCTCGAGACGCTGATCGACCGCGCCATCAACCCGTACCGGCGGCAGATGCGATCTCGCCGCAAGCCCGCCTGACCAGCCGGTCCACACCGAACCGTCACCGCTGGCACGGCACACGCGCGCGGCCGGGCCTCCGCTCTGACGGACGAGTTCGCGCCCACAAGCCCTCCGACTTAATCCCATCGGCGTCGGACGTTCCGCTATAAGGAACAGCCCTTCGGGTGTAACGCAAATGGATGTACGCGGATACGCTGCGTATTCCACAGTGTTGTGACCGGGGCGTCAACCGGCCGTAGACCTGGCAGACACGCCGTCAACGGAGGTGACAACTGATGCCAGTGCTCCACATTGGCGACACCGGCGACCCGCCTGTCGTCGTCGACCAGGCCGAATCGCTAGAGCCGCGTCGACGTCGATGGTCCCGCTTCCGGGCCGTCTCGTTTGGAGTCTGTCTCGCGACGGTCGCGCTCTTCGCGCTTGCCCTGTTCGGTGACGAGGGGCATCCGATCGCGGCCGTTTCCGAGGGGGTACGAGATGGGCTGATCGTCGCATGCGGACTCGCGCTGAACGTCGCGCTCCTTGCTTGGGCGTACGACGTCATCGCACCGAAGGTCTACCAGCGAATCGCGGCGCTGCGGGAGGGTCAGCGTCAGATCATCGCCGAACTGGAAGATCTTCGGTCGCACATCACCAACCTTGCCGAATCGATCACCGTGTACGGCGGGGACAAGCGGCAGGACGGATACGAGGCGGCTTTGCGCGACACCGGATTCCGGATGGCGGCGCATAACTCACGCCGCGCCGAGCGGCCTTTCCTGCTGCTGAACAACGATCGGCAAGGCCAGCGTCGGCAGTCAATGTAACCGTAGGACCGCCGCTGCGTCTGCGATCGTTTAAATGCAAGGCTTTACCTGGGGGATTGAAGTAAACGAGGGTAGGGGGAAGGGGCCCCCTACCCTCGTTTACATAGGCGTTACTCAATTGTGATTTGTGGCCAAGGTCATAACCCCAAGTAGTTTCAGGCGCACTAATTCGGCCGAGTAAAACCGGACTTTTCCGATTCTTTACCGGCGCTGTGTGGATCATCACAAAGCGGAGAGTTACCGGCGAGATCTCCATAGGTTACCGGTCGGTAATTCGGCCCTTGTTCTGTGACCGGCGTTACGCGAGCATCGTCCCAACCCCGCCGCAGCGGTATTGGCGCGAACGGCAGGTTCACGTACCCAGCGCTACGTCATCACGCTGCCGAACCCCCATCCGGTCTGGTGGCAAGATGCCGTGCTCCTCAAGGAGGACCATCCGTGGAAGAAACGGAAAAGCAAGGACAGGGAGGCACCCGCTGGCGGCGATTCGCTGCCGTCATGGTTCCGACCGTCGTCGTTGTCGGCGCGCTCGGCGCAGGCATCGCGAACGGTGCAGTCCCGGTGACCTTCGCGGTCTCGGGCGCCGAGTTCAACCTGACCGCCGACCACCTGTCTGGCACCGACTTCACTCAGTACGGTTCGGCCGTCAAGATCAAGGTCAATGGTGCCTATCAGGCCGTCGCCGAGTCGACGATCGCCAGCGCCGACATCACCAACCTCTGCCAGTCGGTCGGCCAGCCGGTCTCCGTGCTCGGCGGAACGACCGTGTGGCTGAAGCTCACGGCTGGCACCGGCACCACGCCGGCGCACGCCGACGGCCTGGTCATCGACATGACCCACCTCAGCGGCGACGCCACCTTCACCAACATCGACATCGGCATGGACGCTTCCGACCTTTCCAGCCGCGGTACCCCCGGCGGCTTCGGTCAGGCGGCCGACCAGGTCGAGATCGACAACCTGAGCCAGACCGCGTGGGCGACCACCGCTGGCACCTTCACGCTGCCCAACCTCGACCTCAGCCTTCAGGCTGGCGGGGCGGACCCCTGCAGCTGATGCGGATCACGTGGGACCCGCGGGTAGAGTCCGTGGGTCCCACGCCGCCGCTCGGGGTAGTTCCTGAACTGGCAGCTACCCCGCTGACCGGTGATAACGAGGAGCGCAAAACATGACCGCGGAAAGCGCGTCGACACGCGGCAGCGTGTTCGCCCGAGCACGGATCGGGTTCCGGCGCTGGCGTCGGAACCGCCCGTTCTGGGGCGGTCTCTTCATGCTTCTCTCCGGCGTGGAGATGCTCTACGCCGGCAACGAGGACATCGGCAATCTCCAGATCCATCTGGGCGTGCCGGGCTTCCAGTCGTACCTGATCCCGCTGTTCTTGCTGCTTTGCGGTGCGCTCGTGTGGGCTACGCCGGCGCAGCGGACCTTCTACGGGATCATCGGCGTCGCAGACGCCATCTACTCGCTGGTGGGCACCAATCTCGGCGGTTTCATCATCGGGTTCCTGCTCGGCATTCTCGGCGGCGGCCTCACGGTCGCGTGGGTACCCGTCAAGCGGCGAGACCCCGCGACGACCGAACCGCACGAGCAGGACGCCCAGGAGTCGCAGGGCCTCGACCTCGTCGATGGGGACCGGGCCGGTGATGGCGCCGACGGTGCCGAGCACACACCGGCAGCCGGGGGCAGCCCACTGCACGACACCCTTCCCACCGCCACTACATCACCGCTGGCCCCGCCCCAGCCACGGCACGCCGATCCAGCCGAGGCTGACGGGGACACCGGAGAAGTACAGGAGGGTAAGCAGGGCCGCAGCTTTCCCGGCCCCCGGCACGCCGCCGACGAGCGGGGCATAGGCGACGAGCCCGGCGTAACCGGCGAGGCGAACCGGTCGGCCACCCGCTTCCGGTGGTCGCCTCGCACCGCCGTGGCGCTGATCGCGGCCCTTTCGGTCGCGTCGATCGGGATCGTCACCCTTCAGCCGCCGACGGAGGCGTCGGCCGAAGCGTGCGCCAATCCGGCATTGACCCAGTTGCTTGGCGATGCCAAGAACGGTCGGGTCGCCACCAAACCCGGGGCGAGCAAGCACACCAGCACCCGCACATCGGCGGCGCAGAAGTCGGCCAAGACGTCGTCGGCTGCCAACGGGTCAGCCATGCTGGCCTCGGCACCCGAGGACGGCGGCCCGCTGGGTCCGACCGTGGATCTGATCGGCCACTTGCTGGCTGGCGGGACGTCCGCGACCCCGGATCCGACGCCGAGCACTACTCCGACGACGGACCCGACCCCAACGGCGGATCCCACGCCGAGCGCCAGCCCGTCCGCGGACCCGACACCGACCGTCACGCCGTCGCCAACCGTGTCGAAAGCACCGACACCGACCTCAACGCCGACCTCGAAGCCCAGCTCGACGTCGACCGGCAAGCCGGCACCACCGGCGCGCCATCCGGCACAGCCGTCACCATCGCCATCGACGATCTGTGCCGTCACGAAACTCCTGACCGCCGCAAGCGGCCAGCCGGTCATCAACGACAAGCCGTCCACGATGACCGCCGACGTGCTCACATGTACGGGCTGTCGTTCGATGGCATCGTCGACCTGCCGACCAGATCGGGAACCATGAGGGTCATGCAGTTCTCGATGGATTCGTCCACGTCGACACCGTTCGAGTTGCAGCCGCTCACGGATACCGGCGAGATCGATATCAAGAGCAGCAAGCTGACCGTTTCATCGAACGTCAAGTTCTACTGCACCGAGATCAAGGGCGACCTTCTCGACGTGCTGCCGGTCGACTACACCGTCGACTCGCCGCCTCCGTTGGTGACCTCCGATCTGTACTTCACCAACGTCACGATTGAGCTCGCGTTCGTATACGCGGACAAGCTGACGGCGAACAACCTCGACATCACGGTGACCTGACCACGGCGATAAATGATTCGCAGGCGAAAATGGTCGCCGATAGATTCCGACGATGGATTCGCTCGCCGATCTCGTAGCCCAACGGGTCGGCTCCGCACTTGGAGCCGACCCGTTGGTGCGTCCGTCGGACCACGCCGACTTTCAGGCAAACGGGGCACTGGCCGAGGCGAAGCGACGTGGCGCGGCACCGCGAGAACTGGCTGAATCCGCGGCGGCCGTGATCGTGGATCACGAACTGCTGGACCGCGCCGATGTCTCCGGTCCCGGCTTCATCAACCTGACCCTCGCGCCCGGGGCCATCTGGCGGCAGGTACGGGAGCGGCTGGCCGACGGGCGGCTGGGCATGCCGGAGCCGCTGTCCGGGCAGCGCATCGTCATCGACTACTCGGCGCCGAACATCGCCAAACAGATGCACGTCGGGCACCTGCGTACCACGGTGATCGGCGACGCGCTGGCGCGACTTGCCGCCTTCGGCGGTGCGACGGTCATCCGCCAGAACCACGTGGGGGACTGGGGTACCCAGTTCGGAATGCTGGTCGCGTACCTGGATGAGCACCCGGAGTTCACCGGCGACCCGACCGGATCCGGCTCAGTGGCGGTCGCCCGGCTGACGAAGCTTTATCGGGAGGCGAGCGCCACCTTCAAGACCGATCCGGGGTTCGCGGCGCGCGCCCACGCGAAGGTGGTGGCGCTCCAGAGCGGCGACGAGGCCGCGCTGGCCGTCTGGCGCGAGATCGTCGACGAGTCGAAGCGGTACTTCACCGAGGTGTACGACCTGCTGGGCGTCTTGCTGACCGACGACGATGTGAAAGGCGAGAGTCACTACAACGACCGCCTTCCGGCGATCGCCGAGATGCTCGCCGAGCGCGGCGTGGCGGAGGTGAGTGATGGTGCGCTGTGCGTGTTCTTCGATGACGTACGCGGGCCGGACGGCAATCCGGTACCCCTGATCGTGCGGAACAGCCGGGGCGGCTTCGGGTACGCGGCGACCGACCTGGCGGTAGTGGAGTACCGCGCCGGGACGCTTCGCGCCGACCGGGTCTGGTACGTCGTCGGCGCCCCGCAGGCGCTGCACTTCCGGATGGTTTTCGAGACGGCCCGCCGTGGCGGCCTGATGCCGCCGGGCGTCGAGTTCCGGCACATCGCGTTCGGCTCGGTGCTCGGCCCGGACGGTAAGCCCTACAAGACCCGGTCCGGCGATCCGGCGCGCCTCATCGACCTGGTAACCGGCGCCGTCGAACACGCCCGTTCGGTGGTCGCGGAGAAGAACCCGGGGTTGCCGCCGGATCAGCTCGATGACCGGGCCCGACAGGTCGGCGTCGGTGCGGTGAAGTATGCCGACCTATCGGTCGGGCGGACTCGGGATTACGTGTTCGATCTGGACCGGATGGTCTCGCTGTCCGGCAACACGAGCGTGTACCTGCAGTACGCCCACGCTCGGGTGCGTTCGATCCTGGAACGCGCGGCCGGCACGGTGCCGGGCGCCGACGTCGCGCTGCCTGATGACGACATCGGGCCGCCGGATGTCGACGTCGACCTGCCGATGGAGCCGGCCGAGCGTCGGCTGGCACTCCGGCTCGACGGCTTCGGCGCGGCGGTGGCCACCGCTACGTCGCACGCCGAGCCGCACCGGCTAGCGGGATACCTGTATGACCTCGCGCAGGCGCTGACGGCTTTCTGGGATGGCTGCCCGGTGCTGAAAGCCCCCTCGGACCAGATCCGGGCAAACCGGCTGGCGCTGTGCGCCCTGACCGCCGGCACCTTGGAGACAGGCCTGGGCCTGCTCGGCATCCAGGCCCCGTACCCGCTCTGAGATCCCGATGTGAGATCCCGATGTGAGATCCCTATGTGAGATCCCGATGTGAGATAGCGGTTACCGACAACGAAGGGCGCCGTCCACGCGGACGGCGCCCTTCGTGAAGCTCCGGTCAGAGCCGGTCCAGTGCCGCCTTCAGCGGGTCGAGTCCCAGCGAACCGAGGTTCAGCGCATCGCGGTGGAACGCCTTGAGGTCGAAGTCCGCGCCCTTGCGCTTCTTCGCGTCCGCACGTGCCTGCAACCAGATGCGTTCGCCGACCTTGTACGACGGGGCCTGACCCGGCCATCCAAGGTAGCGGTTGAGCTCGAAACGCAGGTTCTCATCCGGGATCCGGCAGTGCCCGCGCATGAATTCCCAACCCGAGCTCCGGCGTCCAGCGCTCGCCTGGGTGGAAGCCGAACGGGTTGTCCTTGCGGGATCTCCAGCTCCAGGTGCATGCCCATGTCGACGATCACGCGCGCGGCGCGGAACGCCTGGCCGTCGAGCATGCCCAGCTTGTTGCCCGGGTCCTCGAGGTAGCCCAGCTCGTCCATCAGGCGCTCGGAGTACAGCGCCCAGCCCTCGCCGTGGCCGGAGCACCAGCACAGCAGTCGCTGCCAGCGGTTGAGCAACTCGGCCCGGACCGCCGTCTGGGCCACCTGCAGGTGATGACCGGGCACGCCCTCGTGGTAGACGGTGGTCACCTCGCGCCAGGTGGAGAATTCGTTGATGCCCTGCGGCACCGCCCACCACATCCGTCCGGGGCGGCTGAAGTCCTCGCTCGGCCCGGTGTAGTAGATGCCGCCATCGCTGGTCGGGGCGAGCATGCACTCGATCCGGCGGACCTGCTCCGGAATGTCGAAGTGGGTGCCGTTCAGGTCGGCGATCGCCTGGTCGGCGAGCTGCTGCATCCAGTCCCGGAATGCCTCCTTGCCGGTGATGTTCCGTGCCGGATCGGCGTCCAGGGCGGCCACCGCGTCGTCGACCGTGCCGCCGGGCGACGATCTTGTTGGACACCGCGCGCATCTCGGCTTCGAGCCGGGCCAGTTCCTCGAAGCCCCAGGCGTACGTCTCGTCCAGGTCGATCTTGGCGCCCAGGAAGTACTGGGAGGCGAGCGCGTACCGGTCCCGGCCGACGGCTTGCTTCTCTGCGGCCGCGCGGCGCCATCTCGCTGCCGCAGGAACGTGGCGAACTCGCTGGTCGCGGCCGCGGCCGCGGTGCGCAGCCGCGGACAGCTTCGCGCGAAGTGTCTCGGGCACGCTGTCGGCCGCGATCACCCGCTCGACGAGGCCGGGGTAGAAGTTGTCGCCGTTCTCGTCGGTCCAGATGTCGCACTGCTTGGCGATCTCGAGCATCTGGTGCCGGGACGAGACGTGACCGGCCTTGGCCGACTCCCGGACGGTGACTTGATACTGCTTGAGCGCGACCGGGACGGCGGCGAGCCGGGCGGCGATGTTCTCCGCCGCGCCATCGCCTTCCAACGGCATCAGGTCGAAGATGCCCCGCACATCGTGCAGCCCGCTGGTGATCACGTTCATCTCGCTGGTGGTCTCGCCAGCGTCGTAGCGCGCCACCGCCAGCCCGAGACGTTCTTGCATCGCCTCCTTGACCACTCGCTCCTGCTCGTCGGCCGGCGTGATGGCGTCGAGTTCGGCCACCGTCCGCCGGTCGAGTTCGGCCTGGGCGGCGTACCCCTCCGGCGAGAGGTCGGACATCTGGTCGTCGTAACCCGAGATGCCGACGTAGGTGGCGCCGAGAGGGCTGAGCGGAGCCCACTCTTCGACGTACTTGTCTGCGATGTCATCGATACGTCCCACGAGCCAAGACACTACGTGAGGTGCCCTGTGCCGCCGGTAGCCCTGCACACGCCGACGTAGGGCCCGCAAAGGGTGCCCGGCAGGGTGCGGCTACGTGGTTGAGGTGTCGAAGACGGGCGCCGGTCGCGGCCGGAGCAGGTTGCGTGCCGTCAGCCGGAGAAGCGGACGCACCAGGAAGTACAGCAGCAGAGTGCCCAGGCCAATCACCCCGACGGTGCGGACCCGCCCCGCGGTGGCAATCGGGGCGCCGAACTCCTGCCGCCACGAGTTGAAGCCGACGCCGGCATCGAAGGAGGCCGCCATCACGTCGCAGGCGTCGGCTTCGCCGCCGGTATAGAGGGCCCGACACTGAGCCTCAAGGTCCACGCCGAACTTGTCGTCCACCAGGTGCCGGCGCACGCGGGCCAAGATCGGCACCTTCGCGATGGGCGTACCGGAGCAGGTCGTAGCCGAGATCGTGGGCCTTGCAGGCTACGTCGAGATCGAACGGCCGGCCGCCGCCGACGACCGAGCAGCCGCCGTTCGGGTTGATCGCCACGGTTGCGCCGTTGGCCAGATGCCCGAGTACCGGCCGGTATCCCATGACTTTGCGGAAATCGGCCGGAATGTGGCTCAGCAGGTCCGACGGCGGATGAGGTGAGGTGACCACATCGATGGCGTCGGAGACCCCGTCAGCGGCCGAGCGGGCGCCGCCCGTGCTGCCGGCCCGGGGATGTCGCGGTGACGCGATCTGGCCAGCCGGCCGGCAGCGGTTGCCGGCGTGCGTCATGGTGGTAGTGGCCGCGCCGAGCGCCGAGGCCGAGATGCTCGCCGCCCCGGAAGCTTGGCCGGCTGAAATGCGGCGGCGAGCCCGGCGACGCATGAACGCCAGCGCGCCGAGCGGCGCAACCGCGTGCCTCCTTGCCACGTGACCCCCGCTCCGCGCGCTCGGTGCCAGCGCCTCCGAGCGGCCAGCGACCAACGATGGTACGGCGTTGCCGCGACATCGACACTTACGGAGGCGTTGGTGAAGCGAGTCACACCTTTTGACGCTCAGGCATGACCGGCGGCCCAGGCCACCAATTCGTCGGCGGATCGGGTATTGAGGATCCGATCGGCCGGTACGCCGCACAGAGCCGCCCTCTCGCACCCGTTGCCGAGCCAGTCGAGCTGGCCGGGCGCGTGCGCGTCGGTGTCGATGGTGAACCGGCAGCCGGCCTCGAAGGCCTGCCGCAGCAGGCGCTTGGGCGGATCGAGCCGGTCCGGGCGGCAGTTGATCTCGACCGCCTTGTCGTGCTCGACGCATGCCGCGAACACCGCGTCCGCGTCGAACTCGCTCTCCGGCCGGCTGCGACCGCCCCGATGTGCCCGGTCCCCGCCGCCATCACCGGTGGTCAGCTTGCGGCCCGTGCAGTGGCCGAGGATGTCCAGATGCGGGTTGGCGATCGCGGCCAGCATCCGGCCGGGTCATCGCCGTCCGGTCCGTCCCGCAAGTCGCTGTGCACCGACCCGACCACGACATCGAGCCGGGCCAGCAGGTCATCGCTCTGGTCCAGCGACCCGTCGGCGAGGATGTCGACCTCGATTCCGGTCAGGATCCGGAATCCGTCGGGCAGCTGCGGCGTTGATGTCGGCGACCACGTCGAGCTGGCGCCGCAGCCGCTCCGGCGGACAGCCCACCGGCGACCTTCAGGCGCGGTGAGTGGTCGGTCAGCACCATGTACTGGTGGCCCAACTGCACCGCGGCCAGCGCCATCTCCTCGATCGAGGAACCGCCGTCCGACCAGTCCGAGTGCAGATGGCAGTCGCCCTTGCAGCGCGGACGCAGCGTCGTCGCCTCGTCGGCAGCATCGGTGCCCTCGGTCGCCTCCATGCGGCGCAGGTAGACCGGCTCCTCGCCGCGCAGCGACTCGACGACGCATCGGGCCGTGACGTCTCCGATGCCGGATAGGTCGGTCAGCGTGCCGGCGTGCGGCCCGCTCGACCAGTTCGTCCGCCGGCAGCTTGGCGACCGCGGCGGCGGCGCTGCGAAATGACCGCACGCGGAACGTCGACTCGTTCGCGCGCTCCAGGAGGAACGCGATCTGCTCGCAAATCGGCGACGGGATCGCGCGGATCGACCATGGCCAAAACCTAGCGTGCCGGTATCGCCACCGGGGTTTAGCCGCGCTCGTGCGGCCGGACCGCGACCACCGATCGCCGGTCGGCGGACACGTCGGTGATCCAGCCACCGGCCCGGCCCAGCCGCAGCAGCACTTCGGGCTGGGCCGGTAACTCTGCCGGTTCACTCGGAGCCGGTGGCCACGCGGCGCGTACCGCCGACGCCGGGGCGAACCAGGGCCGCAGCTTGCTGATCGGATCCTTACTGTCCAGCGCGATCGCCGCCTGCCGAAGGTGCTCGACCACCTCAGCCAGAGCGTCGTCAACGGCATCGGCGTTGCCGCCACAGATCGCCGCCATCAACTCCGGTGGGCTGGCTGCCACACGAGTGCCGTCGTGAAATGATCCGGCACCCAGCGCCAGCGCGAGCGGGTCGCCGGCCGCGGTCAGGACCAGGGACGCGGCAAGCAGATGCGGTACGTGCGAGACGATCGCCACGGCTCGGTCGTGCTCATCGGCGGTGGTGGGTACGACCCGGACCCGAGATCGGTGGCGAGCGCGGCGATCGTGAGGAAGTCGTCCAGCCCGGTGAGGTTCGGCTCCAGGCAAAGGGCCCAGGCCCGGCCGCGAAACAGGTTCGGATCGCTGGCCCGGAAGCCGGATGTCTCCCGGCCGGTCATCGGATGGCCGCCCACGAACCCGGCGAGCGCCGCTCCGGACCTGCGCCATCGGTCCGTGACAATGTCCCGGACTTGACCCTTGACCGACGTGACATCGGTGATCAGGCCGTGGAAACCGCCACTCGCCAGCTCGTCGATGATCTCCGAGACGGCGGTCAGCGGCGCCGCGATCACGGCCAGGTCGGCGTCGGCCACCGCCTCGCCCAATGACGCCGTCACACGCCAGCGCTCGGCCGGCTTGGCCTGCCCGGCCGCGGTACGCGCCATTCCCCGGGTGGCCGGGTCGGCGTCGTATCCGTACACGCCGTGCCCGCGCGCCGCCAGCGCACGCGTCAGCGATCCGCCGATTAGCCCCAAGCCGACGATCGCTATTCGCATTCGGGAACTCTCGCATATGCTCAACCGGCCGTCACCATTAGGTGGTGTGGAGGTGATTCGGCGGTCTGTTGGGGTATGCCCGATTGAGCCGATGTCGCTTCGGCGCGGCGCGCAAGTGCGCCGCGACGGGCACGCACGGCATGTGCGTCGACGGTTCGGTCAGGCGGGTCAAGCTGCTGCTGCCGCCGCTGCCGCCGCGGCGGCGGCGCGACGTGCTCGAATCGTGGGCTCGGAAGTCAACGGTGCGCGCGGTGTCCCTGCGATCACCTCGAACACCGGGCCCCGCTCAGTCGTGGCCGACGGCGAGTTGGCCACCATCGGCGGCACGTCGCCCCGGATGCTTCGCCCAGTTCCACCAGCCGGGCTTCGGGAAGCACCTCGTTGGCATTACTCGGCCGCGCAGGTATCGGGCCCGCGATACCTGCGCGGCACCTACTCGGTGGCGGCGCCGTCCGTTCGGCTGGTTGGTCGACGCGGGCGAGCGCCGTCGGCGCGGACGGGTCCCGGATTGCCGGCGGCTGGGTAGGCTGGGCGGGAACCGGCGTCGGCCGGGCCCAACTGCCGCGGTGGGAGGTGCCGCTATGGCACAGCCGTCACCAAGGCGGACGAACGTACCGCCGTTGATGCCCGGTTGGCCGGCCGCGCGTACGCCTTCCGGTCTATTTCCGGGGCGAGCGCCGCGCCCTGCATACCGTGAGCCGTTGCCGGTCCGTCCCGGCGCGGTCCTTGTCGGTGCCGGCGCCGGAGCCCTGTGGATGCTGCTGTTTGGCCTGCTAGGGCACTCCGCGCGCAGCTATTGCTGGTGGTCGATCAGTGCCGGGATCGCGGCGTGGCTGGCGGCCTGGATCCTGGCCCGATCCGGCGATCGTGGCATCGCCGCAGGTGCGGCCATGTCGAGCGGGTTCGGCGTCGCCATCGCCATCAGCGTGGTCATGGTCCGCTGGATCGGCGGCCACTGGATCTTGTGGTAGCTCGCACGTCGCTTGTCGGAGGTCCGTGACCTGCGATAACGCCCGTGATAACGCCTCGTAGTGGATCAACTCCGGGGCGAGTTTGGTCTTGACGGCTGCTAATCGATTAGCGACTCTTTCTCCATGTCCTCCCCGTTGATAGGGCTCGACCCGGAACGCCGGCGCCGCCGACTTCGCCTGCTAGCCGAGTACGCCGACGCGACCGCCCTGCGTCAGCGGCTTCAACCGCAGCGGGCACGGATCGAGCGGATCCGTGATCTGGTCGACACGAGGCGACGACTCGCCGGGTGACGCCCATATTTTCCGGGCGGATTCGCTAGCGTCACGCATATCGGAACTTGCACGACCCCGGGGGGATTCGTGTCGTACTTCGCCGCCGCGGTAGTTCGCGGGTCAAATGGATGGACGTCGAGCGAGTTTGATTTGTCCGGCGTGGCCGACATCGAGGAAGTGGCCGACCGCCTGCGCGACATCGACGCGGCCGCGACGGTGTCGGTGATGTTCGTCGAATCCGATGACAGCTACCTGGCTATCGTCCGGCTCGACGAGGACGACGAACTGCGGATCTTCGGGTCGGACGCGATGTTCGCCGAGGAGAGCCGCCTCGGTGCGCTACTACTCGGTGACGTCGAGGAGCCGGTCATCGAGATCGACGACATCACCGACGAGTCTGAGACCGAAGAGGAAGGTTCGGACGCGGCGCCGGCCTCGCCGACCGACGCGGACCCGGTCGGGGATGCCGATCTGCTTGCTGACCTGGGCGTCCCAGCACACAGGCTGATCCAGTTGTGCACTCAAGAGGGCATGCTGCCGTCCGACATGACCGCCGAGATCTGCCAGCTGATGGGCTGTGCCGACGAGATGGAGGAACTCCGCGAGGCGTGAGTCCCCTCGACGATCGGCACCGGGTGTGGATGCGGCGGGCGCTTGCCGTCGCCGCGTCGTCCCGGCACTCCGCAGACGTACCGGTTGGTGCGGTGGTGCTCGATCCGTCCGGCGCCGAGATCGCCGCGGCGGGCAACGAGCGAGAGCGCTCCGGCGACCCCACCGCCCACGCCGAGATCTTGGCCTTACGCGCGGCCGCCGAGGCGGTTGGCGAGTGGCGCCTGTCCGGCTGCACTCTCGTCGTGACCCTGGAACCCTGCACCATGTGTGCCGGCGCCCTGGTGCTGGCCCGCGTCGGGACGCTGGTCTTCGGTGCTTGGGAACCGAAGACCGGCGCGGTCGGGTCGCTGTGGGACGTGGTACGGGATCGCCGGCTGAACCATCGGCCGGTGGTGTACGGCGGGGTGCTTGAGGACGAGTGCGCCGCGCTGCTGCGGGACTTCTTCCGGTCTGGTTGATGGGTATGGGTTCGGCTGGCTCGCTCGATGATCAAGTGCGCCTTCTTGTGCAAGATCCAGTGCATCCGACGTCGCTATAGCGCATCTGGCGCTCAAGATCTCGCATTTGATCATGGGACGGAGCCCTCGTCACGTCGCTATCGCGGCGTCCAGTGCAATCTCGACCATCTGGCTGAACGTCTCCTGACGCTCCTGCGCGGTGGTCTGCTCGCCGGTCTTGATGTGATCGCTCACCGTCAGGATGGTCAGAGCACGAGCCTTGAACCGGGCGGCGAGAGTGTAGAGCGCGGCGGACTCCATCTCGACCGCCAGCACCCCATACTGCGCAAGCTTCTCGAACAGATCCGGCCGGTCGGTGTAGAACGCGTCGGCGGCCATGACCTGCCCGACGTGCATGGTGGTCTGCCGGGCCGCGGCGGCGTCGACGGCGGACCGGAGCAGGCTGAAGTCGGCGGTGGGGGCGTAGTCGATCAAGCCGTCGAACCGTACCCGGTTCATCGCCGAGTCGGTACACGATGAACTTGCCGCGACCACGTCGCGGAGGTGCAGATCGTCGGTGATGGCACCACAGCTACCCACCCGGATCACCGTCTTCGCGCCGTACTCGGCCATGAGCTCGTGGTAGTAGATCGACGCCGACGGCATGCCCATCCCGGAGCCCTGAATGGAGACGTCGACTCCCTGGTAGTGCCCGGTGAATCCGAGCATGTTGCGGACCGTCGAGTAGCACTTCGCGCCGTCCAGGAAGTTCTCTGCGATCCATTTGGCCCGCAGCGGGTCGCCGGGCATCAGGACGATGGGTGCGATCTCGCCAGGAGCGGCGCCGATGTGCGTACTCATGCGGATGATCCTGCCAGACCGGTGCAGCGATGCGCCGACGACAGCCCGAGACGCGAGGCATACCCCGGCGACGCGGGGCGGCCGAGTCGGGTACCCTTCTCGGCGGTGGTGTGTCCGAGTGGCCTAAGGAGCACGCCTCGAAAGCGTGTGAGGGTTCACGCCCTCCGCGGGTTCAAATCCCGCCGCCACCGCCATGTGAGCAAGCGAAACGCCCGGTGATTCTCCGTGAGTCACCGGGCGTCTCCCATTGTGGTCACAGTTGCCGCACCGGCCGTCTGCTCCGTGTCGATGAGTCCGCCGGTCGATGTTCAGCACAGCCGTCATCCGATTGCCAGGAGGATCCCGACGATGGCGTACGCGGTGAACATTGAAACTCCAGATGCTTGATTCGGACAGTCAGATGATCACCCGGGCGGTAATCCGCACCGTACCGGCGCGCCAGCCCGGCAACACGGCGCGTTCAGCCGGACTCGGTAACCCACGCGGGCAGCGATTCCTGCTGCCCGTTGATGTTGGTACGCCCTAGGCGACATCCCGTCGCGAACTCCGTCACCCAGATAGGCGTGGTCGGAAGCCCGCGGGCCGCCGCGGCCCGCCGAGGGGCGTCGCAGATGGGTACGACCGGCGGATGAAGACGCCCGTTCAGGGCTCGCGACGTCGCAGGAAGTGAGGCAGGGGCGGCGCTGTACCTACCGGTATGTACACTGCCGGTATGGACTCGCGACAACTTCTGGTCGACACGATGAGCGAGCTCATGTGGGAGCGCGGCTACGCCGACACCAGCCCGCGTGACGTGCGCGAACGGTCCGGCGTGGGCCAGGGCAGCATGTACCACCACTTCCCGACCAAGCGGGACCTGGCGCTCGCCGCCCTAGAGCGCAATGTCGCCGACCTGCTGCCGGCCGCGTCTGAACTCGACGGTCCGGGCGACCCGATGGGCCGGATCGAGGCCTACCTGATGCGTCCCCGCGACGCTCTGAAGGGCTGCAAGGTCGGCCGGATGACCCAGGACCCGCAGGTCCGCGAAGACCCGGTGCTGCTTGCCCCGGTGGCGCGCGCGTTCGCCCAGGTCCACGTGAGTTGGGTGAAGGTGCTACGCGAGGCGGTCGCCGCACACGAACTGAGGGACGACCTCGACCCCGAGCAACTCGCCCACACCCTGATGGCCGTCCTGCAAGGCGGCTACGTGCTCGCGATCGCACAGCAGGACCCGGGACCGTTCGACGCCGCCCGGGCCGGCGCCCTCGGCCTGCTCCGGGCGGCGGCGCCATCCACGCTCAACCACGAGAACAACGGGAGGAACTGAACTCCATGACGGTACGCATCGGCATCAACGGGTTCGGGCGGATCGGGCGCAGCTACCTGCGCGCGGCCCTGGCTGGCAACGCCGACGTCGAGGTGGTCGCGGTCAACGACCTCACCGACGCCCGCACGCTGGCCACCCTGCTTGAGTGGGACTCGGTCTCCGGCCATCTGGACGGCGTCACCTTCGACGGCGACGCGATCGCCGTTCAGGGCACGCGCATACGGGTCTTCGCGCAGTCCGACCCGGCCGCCATCGGCTGGGGTGATGTCGGCGCCGACGTCGTCATCGAGTCGACCGGCCACTTCACGGACGGCGTCACCGCGGCGGCCCACCTCAAGGGCGGCGCGAGGAAGGTCATCATCTCGGCGCCGGCCAAGGGAGACGTCCCCACATTCGTTCTCGGGGTGAACGACGACAAGCTCGATCCGGACAGCCACGACGTCTTCTCCAACGGCTCGTGCACCACGAACTCGCTGGCGCCCTTGGCGAAGGTGCTCAACGACTCGTTCGGCATCGAGTCAGGACTGATGACGACGGTCCACGCCTACACGGGCGACCAGCGTCTCCACGACGCGCCGCACTCCGATCTGCGCCGGGCGCGCGCGGCAGCCGTGTCGACCATCCCGACATCGTCGGGTGCCGCGAAGGCGATCGGCAAGGTCATCCCCGAACTCGATGGGCGTCTCACCGGCGCCGCCCTACGCGTTCCCGTCCCGGCAGGCTCGATCACCGACCTCACCGTGGTCCTCCGGCGAAGCGCCGATGTCGCGGACGTCAACGCGGCTTTCCGCGAGGCGGCCGGCTCCCAGCGGCTGCGGCACTACCTGCAGTACTCCGAGGCGCCGCTGGTCTCTGCGGACATCGTCGGCAACCCCTATTCGTCGATCTTCGACGCGCCGCTGACCCAGGCCGTGGGCAACCAGGTCAAGGTGTTCGGCTGGTACGACAACGAGTGGGGGTTCTCCAACCGCCTCGTCGAATTCTCTGAGCGCATCGGAGCGAGCGTGGCGGCCTGACGCCAAGGACCACGATGCCTCCGCGGGTCAAATCCCGCCGCCATCCAGCAGCACAGGTGCTCGGCGTCCGATCATCGGACGCCGAGCATCTGCCTTGTGGCTATTCGGCACGCAACGCGGTCGCCACCCGGCTGCGCGCGGCCCAGGTGGACGGCAACAACGCCCCCGCTACCGCGATCACGACTCCGGCCAATCCGAGCAGCACTAGCTCCATCGGGCTGTAGACGTCGATGACCGAGCGAGGAAGGCCGGTGTCGGCCGCGTTGCCCATGACTGGCAAGATCCAGTGCTGGAGCGCAACCCCGCCGGGAACGGCGACCGCTCCGGCGATCAGACCCAGGCCGACCATGGACGCGATGACCATGCCGCGCACCTGCCGGGGCGTCATGCCCAGCGACTTCAGCACACCGATGTCGTGGATCCGCTCCCGGGTGTTGAGCACGACCGTGTTGAGCACGCCCAGCCCCGCGACCCCGCAGAGCAACAGCGTCAGGGTCGTGATCAGCGAGTACAGGATCACGAAGGTGCGCTGCTGGTTTCCTTGGGTGCGGTCGTCGACGTACACGCCGGAGCTTTCCGGGAACTTGGCCTGCAGCGCTTGGGCGTACGCCGCGGGTTTGGTGCCTCCGGTGAGCCCGACCTCGATCCGGCCGGGCATCGCGTCTGTGGTCATGTCGGCCACCACCACCGCGTCGCCGATGATGTCGAGGTAATCGCCGTTGCCCAGGAACTCCCCAACAATCGTCACCGTACGCTGGCCCGCGTCGCCGATCAGGGTGAGATGGTCGCCCACACGGTGTCCGGTCTGCCGCAACGTATACGACGAGGCCACCACCTGATCCGCCCCGGCGTACCAGTGACCGGAGATAATCGGGAAGCCGGTCCACGACGAGTCGCCGGAATACGCCTCAACGGTTACGTCTGCGCTGATTCCGGCCGCCCGCACCCGGTACCGCCGCGTGATGGCGGCATGGGCCGTGCCGGGCTCCGAGGTAACCGTGGAAAGTACCGAGTCGGTGTCGATCGGATCGGTGATCTGCGGGGCGCCGGGGGTGGGTGTCGGCGCGGTGCCCGGGCCGAACTTGACGCCCGGGGTGAACGTGTGGACCACGATCGGCACGGAGCCGATCCTGCTGAATCCGGCCTGTACCCGGCTCAGCGATGCGCCCAGCCCGACCGCGAAGATCAGGGTTACGGCTCCCAGCGTGATCGCGACGACGGTACCCACGGTCCGTGCCGGCCGGGCCAGCGGCATGCTCAGCCCGAGCGCCGTTGACCGGGGCAGCCGGGCTCCGGCTATGGCCCGGCGGAGCCGTAGTCCCCGGCCGGCGTGCGGTGCCCGCCCGACGCTGATCGCCTCGTTGGCGGCGAGCCGGCCGGCACGGACCGCCGGAACCGTGGCCGAGCCCGCGACCAGCAGCGGCGCCGCAACCAGGACAAGGCCGATCACCCAGGCCGGTACGCCCGCGGCGGTGTCCGGCAGGTCGTAGGCCCGGTCGGTGTCGGCCAGCAGGGGTGCGGCCAGCCCGACACCAGCGGCCACCCCTGCGACGCAGCCGCCGATCGCCGGGATCAGCACCTGGAGCACGTAGACGGCGACCACCTGGCGGGGCGTGAACCCCAGGGTCTTCTGGACGCCGATGGTCCGGTAGCCGGCTACCACGGCCCCGCTGACCACGTTGCTGGTGATCAGAACCGACATAACGATTCCGAGCACGGCGAAAGCGACCACGAACGGTACGAACGCCGAAATGGACCGGTTGACCTGCGCCCGCACGGCCAGGTACGTAACGGTTCCGGTAACCGAACCGTCCGGAAGCGCAGCCGTCGCCGTGGCGAGTGAGCGCCGCAGATCGGTGTCGGATCCGTGTGCCGAGAACCGGTACAGCATCTGAATCGCGCCTGACGTGCCGGCCGCGTGCAGGACGTCGCTTTGGCTCGGCCACACCCACGCGTCGGCCGAGCCGGTGACCGAGTCGGCGATGCCCACCAGACGCAGCATCGGCGAGTCCGGAGTACTGAGGTGTATCTCGGCGCCGACCTGGTCCGCCAACGGTCCGGCGTACTGGCGCGATAGCACGATCTGACCCGGACCGGTCAGCCACGACCCGGAGTCGAGGGTGAGGCGGTCGACGCTGCCGCGGTAGTCACGTCGTCCCACGATGGTGGCGGCCGGAATCCGCAGGCCACCGGGACCCACCGCGCTCGCGGTGATCTCGGCATAGGGTCCGGCGGCCGCGGTCACGCCGGGCGCCGTCGCCGAGGCGGCGAGCGCATCCGTTTCGGTCCCGGCCTGGAAGGTGGCGGTCACGTGTGCGCCACGGGCCGCCGCGAACGCCGAGTCGAACGGTGCGTGCGACACGACGAGCAGCGCGATCGCCAGTACTCCGGTGGCCGCGGTCAGCAGTACGACGATCCCGATGATGAATGTCTGCAGTCTGCGCCGGATGATCGCGGCGATCGCGGCGGCGAACACCGCGGTCATGCCGGCACCCCGCTCTCCACTTCGGAGGCCTGGCCGTCGCGCATGGTGATCAGCCTGCGGCCGGAGGTCCGGGCCAGTTCCGGGTCATGGGTAACCAGGACCAGCGTCTGCCCGTCCTGGTTCAACTCGCGGAGTAGGTCGCGGACGTGGCTCGCCGCGGCCTGATCGACCGCTCCGGTCGGTTCGTCGGCGAGCAGTAGGTCCGGGCGATTCATCAGGGCGCGGGCGATTGCCGTCCTCTGCCGCTGTCCGCCGGACAGGCGCGCCGGGTACGCGTCGGCCTTGTCACCGATGCCCAGGGCGTCGAGCAGATCGTCGGCGCGGCGCCGAGCAGCCGCCTTGCGTACCCCGGCCAGCTGAGCCGGTACCAGCACATTGTCCCGGACCGTCATCTCGTCGAGCAGGTGGAAGAACTGGAAGATGATGCCGATGTGGGCCCGCCGGAACCGCGCCAGCGCGTGCTCGGACAGCTTGTCCAGGCGGGTACCGGCGACCTCGATCTGCCCGCTGGTCGGCCGGTCCAGTCCGGCGATGACGTTGAGCAGGGTCGACTTGCCGCTCCCGGACGGGCCCATGACGGCGACCGCCTCACCGGCCGAGATAGCCAGGTCGACGCCGCTTAACGCGGGCGGGCCGGACGAGTCGTAGGACTTGCCGATCGACGTCAGGCGAATCAGATCGGACATGTGAGCTCCTCCAGTAGAACGGGCGGCCTCGGCCGGCGTCGGTACCGGCGCGTCCAGAACCGTCGCCGACGTTAGGTATCGATCGCCTTCGGGCGCGTCCGGCGCGGTGATGATCGTGGCTCCGCCGGTGTGCGGACACCGCTGTCGCGTACGCCTGGGGGCGGAGGCGGTTAGCTCTCGCGGCCGACGCGATCAGGGCAGCCGGTGGGCACAATGGTGGGATGCCGGACCGGGTACGCCACCGATTGAGACGCTTCCCGCTGCCGTGGGCGGATGTGGCGCTGGCGCTGGGCTTCACGATCGTGGCGGTGGTGTGGTTGATCCGCAGCACGCACGCCGACGGGGTGCAGGTTGGTCCGGTCCGCCCCGGCAAGTTCCTCACCCAGGACGGGATGTTGGTTCTCCCGGTAAGGCACCCGGCGGTCAGTGGCAAGGACATCCTGGTAAATCTGATGGCCACGCTTCCGGTCGCGTTCCGGCGGCGCTTCCCGTACTCCTCATTCCTGATCGCGATCGGCGGAATCATCGTGCTGCGCGCCGATCTGGTGTGGCCCGGGTTCCTGGGGATCATGATTTGCGCGTACTCGGCGGTGGCTCATGGCCGGAAGGCGCGCACCGCGATTGCCATGCTCGGGGTCGCGGCCATCATCGCCGCGTCCGAGTTCTCCAACTCGATTCCGCCGATTCCGGGCGGGTTAGGTCCGTTCCTGATCTTTACTCCGATCGGGCTCGCCGCGGCGACCATCCGCCACGCACGAGCCAGGGCCGACGCCGGCTTCCGGCGCGCCGCCGCGCTGGAGCAGGAACGGGCCGCGACCGCCCGCGCGGCGATCGCCGAGGAGCGGGCTCGCATCGCGCGCGAGCTTCACGATGTCGTGAGTCACCACGTCAGCGTCATGGTTATTCAGGCCAGTGCCGCCCGGCAGGTCATCGACGCGCGGCCGGATCTGGCCGGCAACGCGCTCACTGCCATCGAGTCGAGTGGGCGGGAAGCGATGGCCGAGTTGCGGCATCTGCTCGGGCTGGTCGCTCCGGTCGACGATCGGCTCCACCCACAACCAGGGATCGATGACATCGATGCCCTCGTCGACGCGGTCCGGTCGGCCGGCCAGCCGGTCACCTTGCATCGTGATGTGCCGGCGGTGCCACCCGGGATCGGATTGACGATCTACCGGGTCGCTCAGGAGGGGCTGACCAACGCTTTGCGGTACGCCCCAGGAGCGCCGACGACGGTCACTCTGCGTCGCGGGGATGCCGATCTGCTCGTCGAGGTGACCAACGACGCCCCCACCCCAGCCGCGGTGGTGGCGACTGGAACCGGGAGCGGCCTGGTCGGCCTGGCTGAGCGCTTGCGGCTGCATGACGGTACGTTCAACGCCGGTCGCCGGGCCGACGGTGGCTTCCGGATCGTCGCCCGGATCCCGGCCGCCCAGGTTCCGGCGCCGGCATCGGGTGCTGGCATGGCGGTCGAGCCGGCATGACCACCTCGGCTCCCCGCGTAGTGATCGCCGACGATCAGGCACTGGTGCGCAGCGGGTTCGGCATGATTCTTACCGCGGCCGGCATTGACGTGGCCGGTGAGGCGACCGACGGTGAGTCGGCGATCGCCGCGGTGCGGAGGCATCGGCCGGACGTGGTGCTGATGGACATCCGGATGCCCGGGATGGATGGGCTGGAGGCGACCCGCCGGATCCTCGCGACGGGTCCGGCGACAGTCGAGGGCCTACCGACGCGAGTGGTCATCCTCACCACCTTCGATCTGGACGAGTACGTATACGCGGCGCTGCACGCGGGCGCCAGCGGGTTCCTTCTCAAGGACGTGACGCCGGCTCACCTCGTGAATGCGGTGCGCCTGGTTCAGGCCGGTGACGCCTTGCTGGCACCGACAATCACGCGGCGGCTGATCGAGCGGTTCGCCCGTCCGACCGGGACCGCGGTCGTACCGGCCGATCTTTCCGGGCTGACCGCACGCGAGCGCGAGGTGCTGATTTTGCTCGCCGGTGGGCTGTCCAACAACGAGCTGGCCCACGAACTCCACCTCGGAGAGGCGACGGTCAAGACGCACGTCGCCCGTATCCTGGCCAAGCTCAACGTGCGCGATCGCGTCCAGGCGGTGGTTCTCGCGTACGAGACCGGCCTGGTGTCGCCCGGCCGGGGCCACCCACCCTCGGAAGGCGTACCGATTGTCTGAGCTGATGGAACTCGCTGACCTCGCCGCGCGCCTGCGGGCCGCCGGTTGCGTGTTCGCCGAGGACGAGGCTCGGATCCTGGTCGAGGCAGCGAGCGGCCCGGCCGAACTGGAGGCGCTGGCCCGTCGCCGCGTCACCGGCGAGCCCCTTGAATACATCGTGGGGTGGGTGGACTTCTGCGGGCTGCGGCTGGACGTGGCGCCGGGGGTGTTCGTGCCCCGGCAGCGTACCGAGTTCCTGGTCCGCTGCGCGGCGGCCCGGACCGGGCCGGGCGCCGTGGTAGTCGATCTCTGCTGCGGCAACGGCGCAATCGGCACCGCGGTGGCCGCGCTCGCCGGTGGGGTGGAACTGCACGCGGCCGACATCGATCCAGCGGCGATCGCGTGCGCCCGCCGGAACATGCCGCCGGGAGCGCGCGCGTATGTGGGCGACCTCTTCGAGCCGCTGCCGGCGCTGCTGCGCGGGTCGGTGCGGACGCTCACGGCGAACGTTCCGTACGTGCCCACCAGTGAAATCGTCCTCATGCCGCCGGAGGCGCGGCTCTACGAACTCCCCGCTACCCGCGACGGCGGGTCCGATGGCCTCGACATGCTTCGGCGGGTCGCGGCACAGGCGGGCCGCTGGCTGGCGCCCGGCGGTCATCTCCTGGTCGAGACGTCCGACCAGCAAGCGCCGAAGGCAGCGACAATCATGGAACGCGGCGGGCTGGCCGCCGAAGTCGCCTCCTCGGACGACTTCTACGCGACGGTGGTGATCGGCCGCGCCTGATGCGGCCCCTGTGGAGGCGGTGGCTCGAGCCACACCGGCGGATTAGGCGGCCCGCCTGCACCGTCGCCGGCCTGTGGCAATAATGGGTGCAATGTCGGCTTCAGGTGCTTGGGCCGGATCAGTCAGGAAACATGCGGTCCGTCCGCGCCTGGCCCCGGTGATCGTTTCCGTTGGCATCCCCATGACCCTCGCGCTCGTCATCGGGATGTGGGGCCTTACCCGGGTAAGCATCGACCGGGACGAGACGGCGACGATCGACATCGGCACGCGTACCGTCCCGCAGATCTTCCGAATGATCCAGTACGCCGACGCGGTGCACGCCACCTATTACGTGATCATGCATTACTGGATGGGCTGGTTCGGCACGTCGCCGGTGGCGATCCGGATCCCGTCGCTGATCGGTGTGGTGATCGCCGCCGGTCTGGTGTCCGTGCTGGGTACGCACCTGGTATCTCGCCGTGCCGGGCTGACCGCCGGGATCCTCTACGCGGGCGCACCGATGATCTCCTCCATCGCACACGATGCCCGCTCGTACGGTTTCATCAGCGCGGTCGCCGTTGGGACCACATACGCCCTGGTCCGCGCCCTTGAATCGGACCGGCGGCGCGCCTGGATCCCGTACGGGTTGGGGGCCGTGCTGCTGGTGCTGCTGCACTTGCTCGCGGTGCTGTTGCTCGCCGCGCATGCGGTGACCGTCGCGTGGTATGCCGTGGGGCAGCGCAACTGGCGCCCGGCGATGCGCTGGCTGATCACTGTGGCGGTAGCCGCGGTGCCGATGCTCCCGATCGGCTACCTGGCGCTCAATCAGGCTGGAACGGCGGGATGGATCAGCAGGCCCACCTGGGCAGACTTGCGTGACGTGGTGGTGAACTTCGCAGGTGGCCTGATCCTGGTCGTCCCGGCGGTGGTTCTGATCGCGCTCGCGTACCGGCGCCGGCCCAAGGCCGCGGGCAGCGAGGTCGCCGGCATCCGCACCCCGTCGCCGTGGAACGTCGGGCTGCCGTGGCTGCTGGCCCCGACGGTGGCGCTGCTTGCGATGTCGATCTGGCATCCGCTCTATGTCTTCCGGTATGTGCTCTACAGCCTTCCGGCGCTCGCGGTGCTGATCGCCGCTGGACTGGACCGGTTCCGCTGGTGGCTACACGCGCCGCTGGTGCTCGCGCTTCTGGCCGCCGCGATACCTATGCAGTACGACGTGCGTAGCCCGCTGATCGGCGCGAACGACCTGCGGGGCGAGGCGGCCTACATCCAGGCGAACAAACGGGCCGGCGACGCCATCGTGTACCTGGTCCCGACCCAGCGGTTCATGTCCCATTCGTATCCCTCGGCCTACGCCGGGCTGCGCGACGTGGGCCTGCTGAAATCCCAGGCCGAGGCGGCGAACTTCAGCGGTTACAACGTCAGTGACACCACCCTGGTCAGGCGTCTGCGTTCGGTGGATCGAGTGTGGGCGGTCAAGTACTGGGCATTCCCGTCCGCGCGGCCGGCCAACCGGGTGCTGGAGGAGCGCCGGTACGCCCAGTTCAAGGAGGCGGGCCTGCACTGGGTGGAGACCGTCCACTTCCGGGGCGGTGCGTTCCTGCTGTTCGTCCGCCACACGCCCGCTGACTGAGCCGGCCTTCCACGCCGGGCTGGTCAAGTGGCAGCGGCACCCACGGGCGATGATGCTGAACCGGTACCGGTTGCCGAGGATAGCGGTGCGTCACGACCCGCCCGGAGGTGAGCGGCCGGCCAGCGGCGCACGTCAGGGTTCACGGCGCAAAACGGCCGGTATCGTCGTGACTCAGTATCCAGGAAGGACTCCGCTGTGAGCCTGTATGACATCCCCCTGACCCGCCTGTCCGGTGAGCCGGCCACCCTGGCCGAGCACGCCGGAACCGCACTGCTCATCGTCAACGTCGCATCCAAGTGCGGGCTGACACCCCAGTACACCGGGCTGGAAGCGCTGCACGAGGAACTGGCCGGGCGCGGTTTCGCGGTGCTCGGATTCCCGTGCAACCAGTTCGGCGGTCAGGAGCCTGGCACGTCGGAGGAGATCGCCGAATTCTGCTCGGCGACCTACGGCGTGACGTTCCCGATGTACGCCAAGATCGAGGTCAACGGCGCCGACCGGCACCCGGTCTACCAGGAGTTGACCGAAGTGGCCGACGACAGCGGCGAGGCGGGCGACGTGAAGTGGAACTTCGAGAAGTTCCTGGTCGCGCCGGATGGCAAGATCGTCCGTCGGTTCCGGTCTCGGGTGACACCGGAAGACCCGGACCTGCGGTCGGCGATCGAGGGCGTACTGCGGCAATAGCCGACAGGGCCGAGCCGGAGCCGGCGTGCCTCTACCCGCACAGCGTGTTGAGGTCGATCAAGTAGACGTCGGCTCCGGCGAGGTCGCGTGCGCGGTCGTTGAACCCGGCACCGCTGAAGCAGAAGAGGCGGGTCGCGGTGGTGTCATAACGACCAGCCTTCGTGATGAGGTCGCGGATGTGCCGAAGGCGCTCGATGTGATCCGCCCCCATGACGTCGTTCCACTTGGCCGAAAGGCGTTTCGCCCCGGCAAAGATGGCGGAGGATACGAGGTAGGGCAACATCACCGGTTCGGGGTTCACCTCGCCGAACGGACGTGAACAGCCAAACTGAGGCCAAGGTCGGCACCCGATGCCCGCCGAAACGTCCACCGGATTGTCGACTCGCGTCTTTGCTCAACGGCCAACAGCGCTGCGAGTGGGAAGAGCTAGTCGTCCTTGAGAGGTTGCGATGGTCCAGGAACATGCGCCGGAGCCTCGGTACGTCTCCTCGCCGGACGGAGCCAGCATCGCCGTGTGGAGCAGCGGGGCGGGGCCACCCATGCTGCTCGTGCATGGGTCGATGTCGGACCACCGGCGGTGGCGGATCACCGAATTTCTCTCGAGCCATCGGACAGTGCACGCGATGGACCGGCGCGGGCGAGGTGGAAGTACCGATGGGCCGGAATGGTCACCGGAGCGGGAGGTCGAGGACGTTGTCGCGGTGATCGACACCCTGGCCGGCGACGCCACACAACCGGTGGATGTGCTCGGCCACTCGCTTGGCGGGTACTTGGCACTGCGCGCTGCGGCCCGGACCCCGGGTGTGCGGCGGTTGGTGCTGTACGAGCCGGCGGTCGCCGAGTCCGGCCAGCCTGCGGAGCTGGTGGCACGGATGCAGGCGGCGTCCGACGCGGGCCGCTACGAGGACGTGGCTGATCTGATGGTGCGCGAGGTGCTGCACATGCCCGAGGAGGAGATCGCCTACCTGAGGGAGCAACCCACCCGGCAAGCCCGGGTGGCCACGGCCCCGACCCTGCCCCGCGAGGAGGGCGTCCCGCTGGTGCTGGAGCCGGGCGAGACGGCCGCGGTGCGGGCGCCGACGTTGCTGGTCCAGGGTGGGGACAGCCCCGCCTTCCTGCAGGACGCGGTCCGGGCTGTGGCCGAGTCCGTCCCCGACTCCCGCGTGGTGACCCTTGCGGGCCATCAGCATGTGGCGGACCAGACCGACCCGAAGATGTTCGCGAACCTGGTACTGGAGTTCGTCCTCGGCTGAGGTGGCGGTTGTGAAGGTTGGTGATTGAGCCCAACACGCAGCTGCGTTCGTGGTAAACGATCAACGCCCGGCCGGTCCGCGTGGACCGCCGAGCGTTGTGCCTGATCAGGGTGGCGGAGGATACGAGATTCGAACTCGTGAGGGTGTGAACCCAACACGCTTTCCAAGCGTGCGCCCTAGGCCTCTAGGCGAATCCTCCGCGAGCCAGGATACAGAACGTCCGGCCGAGCGCCACCGCGCCCACACCCCGGCCTCCCGACGCTGCCCGGAATGATCAACGGCCGACCGGGTACAGTTGCATTACCCCTCGTGCGGCGTGCATCTCGTGAACCTCCCCAGGGCCGGAAGGCAGCAAGGATAAGCGGGCTCTGACGGGTGCACGAGGGGCCTTGTCTTTCGCACCTCCTGTCAGCCGGTTGCCAAGCGGCTGGGTGGATCATGGGCTGGCCTGCGACGGGGCGGTGCGTGATCTTTGGCCGTCCGGGCCGCGCGAGGGCGGCCCGGGGTGGCCCCGGGGGCGGCGGTATGTGACGCTCGCTCCAATGGCATGTCGAGCCTCGGCCCAACAGTGGGCGATGTCATATCGCCATGAGAGGCTTAGCGGCGTCCGGAAGGATAGGCCGGAAGGCCGGAACAGCGGCTGGAAAGAAAACGCTGAGCCGGAAGAAGGCGCCGAGCCGGAAGAAGGCGACAAGCCGGAAGAATGCGCAGCAGACCGGCGAGTAGCACGGGCGAGCAGGAGGTCACAGGTGGCGCTGGCGCTCTACCGCAAATACCGTCCTCGCACGTTCGCCGAGATGATCGGCCAGGAGCACGTGACCGAGCCGCTCAGCCAGGCGCTGCGGACCGGCCGGCTGAGCCATGCCTACCTGTTCTCCGGTCCGCGCGGGTGCGGCAAGACCAGTAGCGCTCGGATCCTGGCACGATCGCTGAACTGTGCCAAGGGCCCCACGCCCGATCCCTGCGGTGAGTGCGAATCATGCCGGGCGCTGGCACCGGACGGCCCCGGTTCGATCGACGTCATCGAGATCGACGCGGCCAGCCACGGAGGCGTCGACGATGCCCGTGACCTGCGCGAGCGCGCTTTCTTCGCGCCGGTGTCCAGCCGCTACAAGGTGTACGTGATCGACGAAGCGCACATGGTCTCGTCGGCCGGTTTCAACGCCCTGCTCAAGCTTGTCGAGGAACCGCCGGACTACGTGAAGTTCGTGTTCGCGACCACGGAGCCGGAGAAGGTCCTCGGGACCATCAAGTCGCGCACTCACCACTATCCGTTCCGGTTGATCCCGCCCAGCGCGCTCCGCCCGTACCTGGAAAAGCTGAGCACCGCCGAAGGCGTCAAGGTCGAGCCGAACGTGTTTCCGCTGGTCGTCCGCGCCGGCGGCGGTTCGGTCCGGGACGCGCTGTCGATCCTTGATCAGCTTATTGCCGGCGCTACCGAGGACGGCGTTACCTACGCTCGTGCCGTCGCCCTGCTCGGAGTAACAGATGTTTCGCTGATCGACGAGGTCTGCGACGGACTAGCCGCAAGCGATGGCGCTGCCGTGTTCGGCACCATCGACCGGGTGATCGAGGCCGGCCATGATCCGCGCCGGTTCGCTGGTGACCTGCTGACTCGACTGCGTGATCTGATCGTGTTGCAGCAGGTCCCGGACGCCATCGGCAAGGGTCTGCTGGACGGATCCGACGACGAGTTGACCCGGATGGAGGCCCAGGCCCAGCGTTTCGGTCCGGCCACGCTGTCGCGGATGGCCGACGTCGTGCATGCCGGGCTGACCGACATGCGCGGCACGACCGGTCCGCGCCTGGTGCTCGAACTGATCGCGGCGCGGATGCTGCTGCCCGGCGCCGAGGAGTCGACCGCTTCCCTCCTCCAGCGGATGGAGCGGATGGAGCGGCGGCTCACAGTAACCGGCGATGAGCCGCCGTCAGCGGCGCTGGCCGACAGCGAGCCTGCTACGGCCCGCGCCCCGTCACGAGCGCCCGTGGCAGCGAAGCAAGCGGAGCGCCCGGTTCAGGCCACGCCGCCACCGGTAGTGAGCCCCGCCAAGTCGGCTCAGCCGCCGGTCGAACGGCAAGCCCCATCCGGTGCGAGAGCGGCCGACTCCGGGCGACCCGCCGGTGACCCGCCCGCCGACAAGGCCGCGGCGTCGCCGGCCCGGACGCCTGGTGCCATGGACGCCGCGGCGGTCCGGCGGATCTGGGACGACGTCCTGACCTATGTGCGCAGGGCCAGCCCGCGCGCCGCGGCCGTGGTCCGTGAGGCGATCGTCCGCGACGTCGACGGGAACACCCTCGTGCTGGTGTTCAAGCACCAGTTCCACGCCCAGGCGCTGTCATCGGATCCGAAACTGGTGCTGGAAGCACTCGGCGAGGTGATCGGCGGCACGTGGCAGGTGCGATGCGAGGTGTCGGGGCCGACCACGGAAGCCCGCTCGGCCCCGGCCGCCGCGCCCGTCGCAAGCCGGCCATCGTCGTCCGGGCCGGTCGCGGCGCCCAGCGCAGCACCGGCCCGTACGTCCGGCTCGGCACCGGGCACCAACGCGCCGCGACGGCCCAGCCGGGACGCACCCCCGCCACCGGCGGAGCCGGAATGGCCCACTGGGAGTCGACCGTCAGGGGTAACCGAGCACGACATCGGGTTCGACGACGACGACGAACCGCTCGATGACGATGACCTCGCCGCCAGCCCGCAATCCGGCGAGCAGCAGGCGATCGACCTACTTCGGCAGACCCTGGGGGCCGAGACGATCAGCGAGGTCGACACGCGCTAGATCGCGGTTCTATCGTGTCGCAATGCGTTACGCGACTTGGCCCCGCCGCGCGGCGTCCTATCTCATCGACTACGCGATCCTGGTGCCATTGCCGGTGATCGCCAACTTCATGTCCAGCGGCCGGGTCATCGCCATCCTCTACGGCGTCGACCTGTTGATTCTGGTCGGCAACCGCTGGCTGCTCGCCGGCTACAACGGCCGGACGCTCGGCCGCACCACGATGCGCATCCGTCTGGTCGCCGAAAAGTCGCCGCACAAGCCGATCGGCTTCGTCGCCGCGTTCATTCGCGATGTGTACCACGTGCTGGACACGCTCGCGCTGATGTTGGGATGGATCCGGCCGCTATGGCGTAAGACCCACCAGACCATCGCCGACTCGCTGGCGCGGTCGATCGTCGTCCCGGAGTAATCGCAAGCGCGTCGAAGCGGCGACCGGCAAAGCGGCCGCGCGGTGGCACGCAGCCGCGCGACGACGACCAGAGTAAGACGACCAGAGTAACCAGGCCCACACCCTACTGAGTCGAAACTCAGGTGCGTGCCATGGTCGCTCGCCCGTAACGTACTGACCGTGCGTCAGGACCTTACACTTCTGCGGCATCGCAGGTTCTTGCTGCTCTTCGCGGCGCGCACCAGCTCGGTCTTGGGATCATCGATCGGGCCGGTCGCGCTGGCATTTGGCGTACTCGCACTTCCCAACGCCCACGCCACCACCTTGTCGCTCGTGCTGGCGGCCAACTCGATAACGCTGCTGCTGTTCTTGCTGGTCGGTGGTGTGATCGCCGATCGCCTGCCCCGGCATCGCATCATGTACGCCTCCGATGCCCTCAGCGGTGTGTCCGTGGGCGATCATCGCGGTCATGCTGCTGACCGGCTATGCGCCCGTCTGGTTGTTGATGGTGATGTCGGCGTCGGCCGGGGTCGGCGCCGCCCTGTTCTGGCCGGCCATGATCGGCGTTGTGCCCGAGGTCACCCCGTCTGAGCAGCTTGCAGGCGGGCAACGGACTGCTCCGGATGGGCACCAACGCAGCCCGGATCCTCGGGTTCGCCATCGCCGGTGCCATGGTGGCACTGGTCGGCCCGGGCGCGGCCATGCTGGTCAACGCCGCCGGCTTCCTCGTCTCCGCGTTCCTGCTGACCCGGCTGAGGCTGCCGAAGGACGACGTCATCCAGGCCAGCCACGTGTGGACCGACCTGCGGGACGGGCTGGCGGGAGTTCTGGTCCCGGCAGTGGCTCTGGGTGGTAGTGATCCAGTTCTCCGTCCTCGTCGCCGGCCTGGAAGCCTTCTACGGCGTGATCGGGCCGGTCGTCGCCAAGCGCGAGCTCGGCGGGGCTCCGGCCTGGTCGATCATCCTTGGCGCCGAGTCGATCGGCATGCTGGCGGGAGTGCTGGTGGCCATGCGGATTCGCCCGCGCCGGCCGATCCTGCTGGGCGTGGTCCTGACATTTCCGCTCGCACTCGCACCGTTCCTGCTCGCGATCCATGCTCCGGTCCTGGTGGTGGCCGCCGGAGCGCTCGTCGGTGGTGCCGCGATCGACATCTTCGGCGTGTTGTGGGACACGACCATGCAGCGCAGCGTGCCCGAGGCGATGCTGTCGCGGATCAGTTCTTACGACGCGCTGGGCTCGTTGCTGCTCGGCCCGGTCGGCCTGATCGTGGCGGGACCGCTGGTGGCCGGCGTTGGCACTACTAATGCGCTATTCGTGGCGAGCGCGTCGGTTCTCGTTCCCACCGCGCTGGCGCTGCTTGCGCCGGGCGTCCGTGCGATGCGGATGCCCGCCGCGGCAGACCCGGGGGAGGCGGCGCTCTCGCCGGAGCCGGTGACCGGTCCGATCGCGCCTCCACCCGTGGCGGTTGTCGGCTAGACCGACCGCCACCGCTACGCTGGATCGTCGGACGCGGACCGGCGCCGGCTGGCGCCGAGGGAGGGGAGACGACCGTGCGACCCGGTGGACAGCCCAATATGCAGCAGCTGATGAAGCAGGCGCAGAAGATGCAGCAGCAGCTGCAGGAGGCCCAGCAGGAGCTTGCCGAGGCCGAGGTGACCGGCACCGCGGGCGGCGGCCTGGTGACGGTCGTCGCCAAGGGGACCGGCGAGATCCAGTCGATCTCGATCGACCCCAAGGCCGTCGACCCCGACGACGTCGAGACCCTGGAAGATCTGGTACTCGCGGCCGTGCACAACGCCGCCGAGGCGGTGCGCGAGCTGACCGAGTCGACCATGGGCCCGCTGACCTCCGGCCTGGGCGGCCTGGGTGGTGGCCTCGGCCTCCCCGGCTTTTAGGCGCGAACCCACGTGTACGAGGGCGCTCTCCAGGACCTGATCGACGAGCTCGGCCGGCTGCCCGGTATCGGGCCGAAGAGCGCGCAGCGGATCGCGTTTTACGTCCTTTCGGCCGATCCGGCCGACGTCAAGCGGCTGGCCGCGGCGCTGGCGCGGGTCAAGGAGCAGGTGCGCTTCTGCGCGACGTGCTTCAACGTGTCCGAGGCCGAGCAGTGCCGGATCTGCCGCGACGCCCGGCGTCATGGCGACGTGCTGTGCGTGGTCGAGGAGCCGAAGGACGTCGTCGCGATCGAGAAGACCGGCGAGTTCCGGGGCCGCTACCACGTGCTCGGTGGAGCGATCAATCCGCTGGAAGGCATCGGCCCGGACAACTTGCGCATGCGCGAGTTGATGGCCCGGCTCGGCTCTGGTGAGGTAAAAGAGCTGATCATCGCGACCGATCCGAACACCGAGGGTGAGGCGACGGCCACCTATATCGGCCTGATCGTCAAGCCGATGGGGATCGCGGTGACGCGGCTGGCGAGCGGCCTGCCGGTCGGCGGCGATCTGGAGTACGCCGACGAGATCACCCTGGGCCGGGCGTTCGCCGGCCGCCGCGCACTGTAAACCGATCAACTGCACGGCTCCGACCGCGCAACGCCGACGCGGAGCGTAGTGGCACGAACTAACCGAGCCGCCGGTGAGCATCCGGCACCGGCGGCCGGTTCAGGTCGGCGCGCCCAGTCCGGATCGCAGCGGTCCGATCCTTGAGATGCCGGACATTCCGGCGATGACCAGCCAGTTCGGGTAGTACGCCTCGAAGTCCCTGAACACGACCGGCACACCGTCCTGTTCCGTGACTCAGGATCAGATCCGGCCCCCGTATTGATCAAGTGATCATTTACCTGCGCGTTTGGCCGTATACAGCGGGTAGGGCCACCGTGCACAATGCGCAATGTAGCGCAGATCACGTGACTATCACGGTTGAGCCTCGGACCTTGACCGCACGTGCTGTGAACGCGAGTCTTCCCCCAAGCGGTTTAGCGTTCGCTAAGCCGCCGCTAAGCCGCCGCCCACGTTCGCTTCATCTGCTGGTCGGCGACCGATACCGACTGATACGACAACTTGAGACGACCTCGACTACGAGAGTGGCCGACGATGCGCGTTGGGGGGCGCCGATGCCAAGTCCGGTCCGGGATTTGAGGGCGCGAGAGGGGCAGGAGCGTCCATGACATTGGGGCCGGAGCCAACCACGGCGACCACCGAACCTACCGACGAGTCGGTCGTCGCCCCGGAAGGCGCCGTCGCGGTCGAAGGCCGGTCGCTGGGGCGGATCGCGTGGAACCGGTTGAAGAAGGACCGGATTGCGATGGCCTCGGCGGGTATCATTGTCTTCCTCATCCTGGTCGCCGCGTTCGCGCCGCTGATCGTCAAGGTGCTCGGTCATCCGCCGAACGAATTCCACCAGGACCTGACCTCGGCCGACACCTCTATGCCGATCGGCAAGCATGGTGGCATCAGCCGCCACTTCCTGTTCGGCGTCGAGCCGGAAAACGGCCGGGACGTGTTCAGCCGCATCGTCTATGGCGCGCGGATCTCGCTGATCATCGCCTTCTTCGCGACGATGCTGTCGGTGGTGATCGGAGTGGTCCTGGGCGTCATCGCCGGATACTTCGGCGGGTGGGTCGATACCATCCTCAGCCGTATGATGGACGCGTTCCTGGCCTTCCCGCTCCTGCTGTTCGCCTTCGTCCTGGTGGCGGTGGTGCCGGACAAGGCATTCGGTCTGTCCGGCGTGCCGCTGCGAATCGTCATTCTGATCTTCATCATCGGCTTCTTCAGCTGGCCTTACATCGGCCGGATCATCCGCGGCCAGACGCTGTCGATCCGGGAGCGCGAGTTCGTCGAGGCGGCGCAGAGCCTCGGCGGCCGGCCGATGTACATCGTCTTCCGCGAAGTCCTGCCGAACCTGCTAGCACCGATCCTGATCTACACCACCCTGCTGATTCCGACCAACATTCTGTTCGAGGCAGCGCTGTCGTTTCTCGGCGTTGGGGTTCAGCCACCGACCGCCAGTTGGGGCGCCATGATCGCGGACGCGGTCAACACGTTCCAGAACGACCCGTACTTCCTGATCTTCCCTGGCCTGGCCATCTTCGTCACCGTGCTGTCGTTCAACCTGTTCGGCGACGGACTCAGAGACGCGTTCGATCCCCGGGCGCGGTGATGCACCCACCGGCGCCGTCCCCGCGGCGCCGATGCAACAAGGCGCCGTCCCCGCGGTGCCGATGCAACAAGGCGCCGTCCCCGCGGTGCCGATGCAACAAGGCGCCGTCCCCGCGGCGCCGATGCAACAAGGAACCGAAGTGAACCCGACGGGCCCCCGGCGGAACCTCACGAAGGAACCCCAACGAAGAGGACACCTCACGAAGGAAAGGGTGTGTAGGTCATGAGAAGACGACCGATCGTCGCACTGGCAATCGCCGGTGCTACGGCGTTCGCGCTTGTCTTGACGGGCTGCGGTTCCAGCTCGTCGAGCACCAATACCAACAGCGTCCAGACGAAGTTCAACGCCGCGGCGAACGCCGTGTTCAACCCGTCCACCCAGAAGGGCGGGACGCTCACCTTCGCCAACTCGGACCAGTGGGACAGCCTGGACCCGGCGGACACGTACTACGGCTACTCGTGGAACTTCATCCGCTACTACGGCCGCGCGCTGACCATGTTCAAGATCGCGCCCGGATCGAAGGGCGCGGAACTGACCGGCGACCTCGCCACCGGACTCGGTGAGCCGAGCGACGGCGCCAAGACCTGGACCTACCACCTGCGGCCCGGCCTGAAGTTCGAGGACGGCACCCCGATCACGTCGAAGGACGTGAAGTACGGGGTCGAGCGCTCGCTGGACAAGACCACCTTCCCGGACGGGCCGACCTACTTCAACGACTTCCTGGACCTGCAGGGCTACACATCGCCCTACAACGACCCGACCCCGGACAAGCTCGGGCTGAAGGCGATCGAGACGCCGGACGACCTGACGATCATCTTCCACCTGAACAAGCCGTTCGCGAGCTTCGACTACCTCGCCATGCTGCCGGCCACCATCCCGGTGCCGCGCGACAAGGACACCGGTTCGAAGTACCAGGAGCACGTGGTCTCCAGCGGTCCGTACATGTTCGACAGCTACCAGGCCGGCAAGAGCTTCTCGCTCAAGCGCAACCCGTACTGGGACCCGTCGACGGACCCGAACCGTCCGGCGCTGCCCGACCGGATCGAGGTCAAGCTTCACCAGAACGCCGAAGACATCGACCAGCAGCTGCTTAATGGCACGCTCGACGTCGACGTGCAGTCCGCCGGCGTGCAGACCGACACCCAGGCGACCATCCTCAACGACCCGGCGAAGAAGGCTCGTGCCGACCTCGCCCCGCTGGCTCGCCTCTGGTACACGTCGATCAACTCGGACGTGGCCCCATTCGACAACATCGACTGCCGCAAGGCCGTTGAGCTGGCGATGGACCATGAGTCGTACCTGCGGGCGTTCGGTGGTAACTACGGTGGACAGATCGCGACGTCGCTGATGCCGCCGCTGCTCCCCGGCGCTACCAAGAGCGACGAGTACGGCTTCCTCGCCCACAAGAACGGTGATGTTGACGGCGCCAAGGCCGAACTCGTCAAGTGCGGCAAGCCCAACGGCTTCACCACCAACTACTCGTACCGGTCCGACCGGCCCAAGGAGAAGGCGGTTGGCGAGGCGTTCCAGCAGGCATTGGCCAAGGTCGGCATCACCGTCAACCTGAAGCCGTACCCGACCGGTGACTACTTCAAGCTGTATGCCGGAAAGCCGGCCTTCGCGAAGGCGAACGGTCTTGGCCTGATGGCCAACGGCTGGGGCGCGGACTGGAACGACGGCTTCGGCTTCCTGTCCCAGATCGTCGACAGCCGGACCATCCGTGACGCCGGAAACTACAACCTGAGCGTCAAGGACCCGCAGATCGACCAGATGATCGACCAGACTCTTGTGACGACCGACGCGGCCGCTCGTAACAAGATCTGGGGCCAGATCGACAACAAGGTCATGGACGACGCGTACGTCCTGCCCGGTGTCTGGTCAAGCGTGCTGGTGTACCGCCCGGCGAACCTGACGAACGTGTTCGTCAGTAACCCGTTCGGTGGGTACGACTTCATGGCCCTCGGTACCAGCAAGTCGTAACGCACGGATGGCTCTGCTCCGGCGCTCGCGCGCCGGAGCAGAGCCCTCGATTCAAGTTTGAGAGCAGGTGAAGGCACTGGTGACCGGCGAGCTCACGCCCGCCGGTCACCGCAGCCGGTCCAGTGACCCGATACATCATTCGCCGACTGATCGGCGCGGTGCTGATGCTGTTCATCGTCAGCGTCGTCACCTTCGCTATCTTCTTCCTGGTTCCGCGAATCGCCGGTATCACCGCAGACGACATGGCTACGCGATACGTCGGGAAGTCGGAGAACGCGGCGCAGACCCACGCGATCGCGGTCAAGCTCGGCTTCACCAAACCGCTCTGGGTCCAGTACGGCCACTTCGCCAAGGGCATCCTGGTCGGCACCAACTACGACACCGGCCCGTCGACTGTTCACTGCGCCGCGCCGTGCTTCGGGTACTCGTTCGTCACCCAGAATCCGGTGTGGCCGGACCTGGTCGACCGGCTGCCGGTGACGCTGTCGCTCGCCGCCGGTGCCGCCGTCATCTGGCTGCTGTCCGGCACCGCGACGGGCGTCATCTCGGCGTTGCGTAAGGGCAGCCTGTTCGATCGCAGCGCAATGGGCGTGGCGCTTGCCGGCGTCTCCCTGCCGATCTACTTCACCGGCCTACTGTCGCTCGCGATCTTCTCCTACTCGCTGCACTGGACCGCGCCAGGCGGCAGCTACACGCCGATCACCACAAACCCCGCCACCTGGGCGTACGACCTGCTCTTACCGTGGATCACGCTCGCCTTCCTGTACGCCGCCGGGTACGCCCGATTAACCCGCGCCGGGATGCTCGAGACCATGAGCGAGGACTACATACGCACGGCACGAGCCAAGGGGCTGCGCGAGCGGGATGTTGTCGTCAAGCATGGCCTGCGCTCGGCGTTGACGCCAATCGTCACCATCTTCGGCCTCGACCTCGGCATCCTTCTCGGCGGAGCGATCCTGACCGAGTCGACGTTCTCGCTGCCCGGCCTCGGGCTCTACGCGCGCATCGCGCTCACCAGCCAGGACCTGCCGGCGCTGCTCGGCGTGACGATGTTCGGCGCGTTCTTCATCGTCATCGCCAACCTCATTGTCGACTTGCTGTACGCGGTCGTCGATCCCCGGGTACGGCTGGCATGACGGTTCCTCACGAGCGTTCGGGCGGAGTATCAACCATGGCGAGCGACACCGCGTTCCTCGACGTACGGAACCTGCGGGTGCAGTTCTCGACCGACGACGGTCTGGTGCGCGCTGTTGACGGCATATCGTTCGCGCTGGAGCGCGGCAAGACCCTCGGAATCGTCGGCGAGTCCGGCTCTGGCAAGAGCGTGTCCAGCCTGGCCATCCTCGGCCTGCACACCGGTCGCGGCAGCGGCCGGGTCAGCGGCGAGATCTACCTGGATGGGCAGGAGCTGATCGGTGCCTCCGCCGAGGACGTACGCAAGCTGCGCGGCAACAAGATGGCGATGATCTTCCAGGATCCGCTGAGCGCGATGCACCCGTTCTACACGGTGGGCCATCAGATCATCGAGGCGTACCGGGTGCACAACGACGTCTCCAAGCGGGAAGCCCGCAACCGCGCCGTCGAGATGCTGCACCGGGTCGGCATTCCGCAGCCGGACAAGCGAGTCGACGACTATCCGCACCAGTTCTCCGGTGGCATGCGCCAGCGCGCGATGATCGCCATGGCGCTGATCTGCAACCCGGATCTGCTGATCGCCGACGAGCCCACCACCGCGCTCGACGTCACCGTCCAGGCGCAGATCCTGGACCTGATCCGTGACCTTCAGGAGGAGTTCGGCTCGGCGGTCATCATGATCACCCACGACCTTGGTGTGGTCGCCGAGTTGGCCGACGACATCCTGGTCATGTACGGCGGGAAGGCGGTCGAGCACGGCCGCGCCGAGGTCGTGTTCCGCAACCCGGAGCACCCGTACACCTGGGGTCTGCTCGGGTCGATGCCGCGCATGGACCGTGACGTACGGGACCGGCTGCTGCCGATCAAGGGCAACCCGCCCAGCCTGATCCACCTGCCGGCCGGGTGCGCGTTCCACCCTCGCTGTGGTTACGCCGGTACCGGTGGGATCCCGTGCCGTACCGCGGTGCCGGAACTGCTGTCCGACGGCGATCATTCGGTCGCGTGTCACCTGGAACCGGCGAAGCGCCGATCTGTGTTCAGCCGCGATATCGCGCCGGATCTGTAACGGCGGCCGACCATGAATCATCACGAAGGAGCCACCGTGTCGACCAGCGCGACCGCCGAGTTCACCCCACCGGCGCAACGGTCCGGCGAGCCGCTGTTGCAGGTCACCGGGCTCAAGAAGCACTTCCCGATCCACCGGGGGATCGTCCTCAGACGCACCGTTGGCGCCGTCCGCGCGGTCGACGGTCTCGACTTCGAGGTCAACGCGGGTGAGACGCTGGGCCTGGTCGGCGAGTCCGGTTGTGGCAAGTCGACCACCGGCCGCCTGGTCAACCGGATCCTGGAGCCGACCGAAGGCAAGATCCAGTTCAATGGCCGCGACATCACCCACCTGTCGGTCGGGCGGATGCGGCCGCTGCGCCGGGACATCCAGATGATCTTCCAGGACCCGTACTCCTCGCTGAACCCCCGGCACACCGTCGGTGCCATCGTCGGGGCTCCGCTGCGGATCCAGAAGATTCCGGCGCCCCAGGGCGTCAAGCGGGCGGTGCAGGATCTGCTGTCCCTGGTCGGCCTGAGCCCGGAGCACTACAACCGCTATCCGCACGAGTTCTCCGGAGGCCAGCGTCAGCGCATCGGTATCGCCCGGGCGCTCGCGCTGAAGCCGAAGATGCTGGTGTGCGACGAGCCGGTCTCGGCGCTCGACGTGTCGATCCAGGCCCAGGTGGTCAACCTCCTCGACGACCTGCAGAAGGAGCTGGGGCTGACGTACCTGTTCATCGCGCACGACCTGTCGGTGGTGCGGCACATCAGCGACCGGGTCGCGGTGATGTACCTCGGCAAGATCGTGGAGGTCGCCGATCGCCAGGACCTGTACGCGCAGCCGAAGCACCCGTACACGGTGGCGCTGATGTCGGCGGTGCCGGTACCGGATCCGCGGCGGCGGGACAAGGCTCAGCGCGAGCGCATCCTGCTCAAGGGCGACGTGCCGAGCCCGATCGATCCACCGTCCGGCTGCCGGTTCCGTACCAGGTGCTGGAAGGCACAGTCCATCTGCGCGGAGGCTGAGCCGCCACTGGTGGAGTTGGCGCCCGGTCACCAGACCGCGTGTCACTTCCCGGTCGCGGACGGCGAGGCGGTCGGAGCGGTCGGGTAGTGGACCGGGCGGCTCGTGGTCACGCTCGCAGCGAGCGCTTGATCGCGGTCATGGTCGCGGCGGCGACCGTTTCGGCCGGGCCCGTGGCGTCGATCCGTACCAGCTTGCCCTGGCTCGCATAGAAGCCGGTCAGCGGCTCGGTCTTGGCGGCGTACTCGTCGAGGCGCTGGGCGATCGTTTCCGGGTTGTCGTCGCTGCGCTGGATCAACGTGTGACCGCAGCGGTCGCAGATGCCGGGCACCGATGGCGGGTCGAATTCGACGTGCCAGATGCGCTCGCAGTGCGGGCAGACGCGACGGCCGGCCAGCCGCGTGATGATGTCTTCGCGGCCGACCACGAGCTCGATCACCAGGTCCAGCGGTGTTCCGGCCGAGGCAAGGCCGGCATCCAGAGCCATTGCCTGCGGGACTGTGCGCGGGAACCCGTCCAGCACGAAGCCGTTGCCGGTGTCCGGGCCGGCGAGCCGGTCGCGGACCATGCCGATGATGACGTCATCCGGCACCAGCTTGCCGTTGTCCAGATACGGCTTGGCTTCCCGTCCGAGCGACGTACCCTGGCCGACTTGCTGCTTGAGGATGTCACCGACCGAGATCTTGGGTACCCCGAGCTGCTTTGAAATGATCTCCGACTGGGTGCCCTTGCCGGCGCCCGGTGGCCCGAGAAGTACGACGCGCATCCTGCCTCGCTGTCTGGCGGCCGCGCCGGGCGCGCCCGCCGCGGTGGCGGCGGGCCGCGCCCGGCGCGGTGGTGATCCGGGTTCGGTTACCGGCGGTTGACGGCGCTGGTGACGGCTCGAAGCGATGCCGTGACGATGTTGCTGTCGACGCCGATCCCCCAGCGAATCTCGCCGTCGACCTCGCACTCGACGTACGCGGCGGCCTGGGCGTCGCCGCCGGAGGACATGGCGTGCTCAGCGTAGTCCAGCACCCGCACGGCGATGTCCATGTCGGACAGCGCATGGATGAGCGCGTCGATCGGACCGTTGCCGATGCCGGTCAGCTGGGCCGGCGCGCCGTTGACCACGCCGTCGGCGGTCAGCTCGACCTTGTCGTCGATGGTCGAGGTCGAGTATTGATGAAGCTGCACTCGCGGGTGTTGCTGCGACTCGACCAGGTACTCGCGGGCGAAGATGTCCCACATCATCGCGGGGTCGACTTCGCCGCCCTCGCCGTCGGTGTAGTGCTGGATCACTGCCGAGAACTCGATCTGGAGCCGCCGGGGCAGGTCCAGCTGGTGCTCGGTCCTCATGATGTAGGCGACGCCGCCCTTGCCGGACTGCGAGTTCACCCGGATCACCGCTTCGTAGCTGCGCCCCAGATCGTGCGGATCCACCGGCAGGTACGGCACGGCCCAGGCGAACGTGTCCACCGCGACGCCGGCCGCGGCGGCATCCGCGTTCAGCGCGTCGAAGCCCTTGTTGATGGCGTCCTGATGAGAACCGGAGAACGCGGTGAAGACCAGATCTCCCGCGTACGGGTGACGTTCGTGTACCGGCAACTGATTGCAGTACTCGACGGTGCGCCGGATCTCGTCGATGTTGCGGAAGTCGATCTGCGGATCGATGCCCTGGCTGAACAGGTTCAGCCCCAGCGTGACCAGGTCGACGTTGCCGGTTCGCTCGCCGTTGCCGAACAGGCATCCCTCGACCCGGTCGGCGCCGGCCAGTACACCGAGTTCGGCCGCGGCGACTCCGGTCCCCCGATCGTTGTGCGGGTGCAGGCTGAGCACGACCGACTCACGCCGCGGCAGGTGCCGGTGCATCCACTCGATCGAGTCGGCGTAGACGTTCGGGGTGGCCATCTCAACGGTGGCCGGCAAGTTGATGATCAGCGGCCGGTCCGGCGTCGGGTCGATGACCTCGATCACCTTCGAGCACACGTCGAGCGCGTAATCCAGCTCAGTGCCCGTGTAGCTCTCCGGAGAGTACTCGTAGAAGATCTCGGTGTCCGGCGTGTGGATCTCGGCGTACTTCATGCACAGCCGGGCACCCTGCGTGGCGATGTCGGTGATGCCATCGCGATCCAGCCCGAACACGACGCGCCGCTGCAGCGTCGAGGTCGAGTTGTAGAAGTGCACGATGGCGCGCTTGGCGCCGCGCAACGATTCGAAGGTGCGGTCGATGAGGTGCTCGCGGCACTGGGTCAGGACCTGAATGGTGACGTCGTCAGGGATGAGATCCTGCTCGATCAGCTGGCGGACGAAGTCGAAATCGGTCTGGCTGGCCGCCGGGAAACCGACTTCGATCTCCTTGTAGCCCATGCTCACCAGCAGGTTGAACATGCGTCGCTTGCGCTCCGGGGACATCGGATCGATCAGCGCCTGATTGCCGTCGCGGAGATCGACGGCGCACCAGCGCGGAGCCTTGGTGACCCGCTGGCCCGGCCACCGCCGGTCCGGCAGATCGACGGCGAATTCTTGCAGGTACGGCGTATACCGGCCGAACGGCATCGAGCTCGGGCGCTGCCGGGCGATCGGGTTCGCGGCGGCGGATTCGGATCCGGCTACGCCGGCGCCGCCTTCGGGGCCGTCGGCCGGAGCATCACTCGTGGAGCGGTTACTTGTCGAAACAGACATATCGGCACCTGATATTTCGAAGTCATGTATGCGATCAACATGGGCGATCCCGGAGTGCTGACGACGTTGTCGCCGGGACTGGATTCAGGGATCGACCGGCGATGCGGGGCTAGTGGGGCTCCCTGCGGAGCGAAGAATCCCAGCGCGCTACAGACACCGCGACGGGGTGCCGGCCGTGTAGGCCCCGCCGCGGCAGCGAAGGAGAAGGCGCGCATGCCACATGACATCGCCACGCTACGTGATATGGAGGCGGCTTGGCCAGCCGGGTTCACCTTCGTCGTGGCGAATTCCGGCATCCATCCGGTTTTGCGCAGTTTCCGGCTTAGGCCTACGGTGCCTTGATCGGCGCGGCCGGCCCGTCGATGACCGGTCCAGGCAGCGGGTCGGTGGGCGGCGCGGGGGCCGGTTGCCCGATGATCGTCAGCCGGTTGTGCGCGATCGCCGCCGCCGTCAGCGTTCCGTCCGGCAGGTAGCAGAAGATCCCGGCCTGCATGGGCGGCGCCATGGACGCCGAACTGGGCTCGACCGAGAAGCACTGCCCGCTGGAACCGGGCAGCGCCGCCGCCTGGAACACCAGGATCGGGGCGTTGCGATCGGTCATGACGGTCATCCAATCGGTGAAGATGTGCGGGATCACCGGGTCGTACTTCTTCGGGATCTGGCCCCCCGGCCCGGCGAGGCGCACGCACGCCGGAGCCGGAAACGCCGGGTTCGCCGGCGATGCCGACGGATCCGGGCCGGGGCTGCTGGTGGCCGTTGCCAGCGTGGTTGCCGGCCCGCTCAGAACGCATTGGAAGATGCCGGTTGCGTTGGCCGCGATCGACACGTCGGCGCCGCCGCCGAGCGCGCCGCCCGGTACGTCGATCCGCGAACTCCCATCGACCGCACGGGACACCAGCACGGTGCGGTCGGCTCGGCCGTCCGTATGCAGCGTGTATGCACCTACGAAGTGCTGATCCTGGGCAGCGGCGACGAGGGCGGCTAGTTGCCCGCGCGGGTCGCTTGGCGGTGCGCTCGACACGTCGGGATTGCTGCTCAGCAGCTGGGGCGGCTTGCCACCGCAGCCGCCGAGGGTTAGTAGCACCGCGGCCGCCGCTAGGATATTGCCGTATTTGCGAAGGGTGGCGGGAGCAAACACGCTGTCATTCTTGACCAGGTGGCCGCCGGATGGTGGGATCGACGCTCCGGAGCCTGTGCCGGCGCCGGTACCCTGGTTCAATACGGCACGCTGCTGGCCGCGGGTTCCTGCCACAGCAGCATGGCCGGATATCCGGCGGGAACCAACGCGGGTTTCCTAACACCGTGCGTGACGCTGGGCCGAGGTAAGCCCCGCACGCCATGAAGTCAAGGAGGCTGCCGGTGGCGCTCGTCGTCCAGAAGTATGGCGGATCCTCGGTCGCCGATGCCGAACGGATCAAGCGGGTTGCCGAGCGCATCGTGGGCGCCCGCAAAGCCGGAAACGACGTGGTCGCGGTGGTCTCCGCGATGGGCGACACCACTGACGAACTTCTCGACCTGGCCCACCAGGTCAGCCCGCTGCCGCCCGGTCGAGAGCTGGACATGCTGCTCACCGTCGGGCGAGCGCATCTCGATGGCGCTGCTCGCGATGGCCATCCACAACCTTGGCTATGAGGCCCGCTCGTACACCGGATCGCAGGCGGGCGTGATCACCACGTCGTCGCATGGCAGGGCACGGATCATCGACGTGACGCCGGGCCGGCTCCGATCGGCCGCTGGACGAGGGCGCGATCGTGATCGTCGCCGGATTCCAGGGCGTCGCGCAGGACACCAAGGACATCACCACACTCGGGCGTGGCGGGACAGACACGACCGCGGTCGCGGTCGCCGCGGCGCTGCAGGCCGACGTCTGCGAGATCTACACCGACGTCGACGGCGTGTTCACCGCCGATCCGCGGATCGTGCCCAACGCCCGCCGCATCGAGCAGATCACCTACGAGGAGATGCTCGAACTCGCGGCCTGCGGAGCGAAGGTGCTCATGCTCCGGTGCGTGGAGTATGCGCGCCGATTCAACCTGCCCATTCACGTCCGCTCGTCGTACTCGAACCTGCCCGGCACGATCGTCACCGGGTCGATGGAGGACCTTCCCGTGGAGCAAGCACTCATTACTGGTGTCGCACACGACCGGAGCGAGGCGAAGATCACCATTGTCGGCGTGCCCGACGAGCCCGGCGAGGCGGCCGCGCTGTTCGAGACCGTGGCGGCCGCCGAGACGAACATCGACATGATCGTGCAGAACATCTCGACCGAGGGCTCGGGGCGTACCGACATCTCCTTCACGCTGCCCACCTCCGACGGCCCGGCCGCGATGGCCGCGCTGCAGAAGGTCCAGGACAAGATCGGGTTCAAGTCGCTGCTGTTCGACGACCACATCGGCAAGGTGTCCCTGATCGGCGCCGGCATGCGCTCGCACCCGGGCGTGGCGGCTACGTTCTTCGTCGCCCTCGCCGAGGCCGGCGTCAACATCGAGATGATCTCGACGTCCGAGATTCGCGTCTCGGTGGTCTGCCGCGATTCGCGATCTTGACGCGGCGGTCCGGGCCGTGCACGACGCCTTCGGGTTGGGCGAGCACCGAGGAAGCGGTGGTCTACGGCGGAACCGGCCGGTAACACCTCGGCGACGCTCGGTGTCGCTCAACGCAACGGTTCAGCTGGTCGCCCCCAACGGACCGTGACGGGTCCCGGGTTTGCAGGTAATGGAGGCTCGATGTCGGAATTGCCCACGCTCGCAGTGGTCGGCGCCACCGGCGCGGTCGGCACCGTGATGTGCGAACTGCTCAGCGCGCGAAAGAACGTCTGGGGCGAGATCCGATTGATCGCCTCGCCGCGATCGGCCGGCAAGACCATAGTGGTACGCGGCGAGGAGCTGACCGTCCAGGCGCTGGCGCCCGAGGCGTTCGACGGCGTCGATGTCGCGATGTTCGACGTGCCCGACGAGGTCTCGGCCGAGTGGGCGCCGATCGCCGCGCTCGCGGGCGCGATCGCGGTGGACAACTCCGGCGCGTTCCGGATGGACCCGGACGTGCCGCTGGTAGTGCCCGAGATCAACCCGGAGCAGTCGCGCAACCGGCCCAAGGGCATCATCGCCAACGCCAACTGCACGACCCTCGCGATGATCGTGGCGATCGCTCCGCTGCACCGCGAGTACGGCCTGCGGGAGCTGGTGCTGCTCGTCCTACCAGGCGGTTTCCGGCGCCGGAAAGGTCGGCGTCGACACCTTGCTCAGCCAGATCGACAAGGTCGCCGGCGACGCCAGCCTCGGATCCCGGTCCGGCAACGTCCGGCAGGCCGTCGGCGACGACCTCGGTCCGTTCCCGGCTCCGCTGGCGCTCAACGTGGTGCCGTGGGCGGGCTCGCTCGAGGACGGCGGCTGGTCGTCGGAAGAGCTCAAGATGCGCAACGAGTCCCGCAAGATTCTCGGCCTCCCCGATCTGAAGGTCTCTGCCACTTGCGTACGCGTCCCGGTCGTGACCGGGCACTCGGTCGCGATCCACGCGGTCTTCGGCTCCGAGGTCGATGCCGAGGACGCGCGCGAGGTGCTGCGCCACGCCCCCGGCGTGATCCTGGTCGACGACCCGGCCACCGGCGAGTTCCCGATGCCGATCGACGCGGTCGGCACCGACCCGTCATGGGTTGGCCGGATCCGCCGCGCTATCGACGACCCCCGCGCGCTCGATCTGTTCGTCACCGGCGACAACCTTCGCAAGGGTGCCGCACTCAACACCGCGCAGATCGCCGAACTGCTGGCCGCGGAGCTGATGCGCGTTTCTTGAGGACGATCCTCGAATCACCGGTCAGGAAGCCAGGCGCACGCCATCGCGGCCGGTGCGCTTGGCGACGTAGAGGGCGGCGTCAGCACGGCTCAACGTCTCGCTCGGGGTCTCGCCCTCGTGATGGATCGCGACGCCGACGCTGATGGTTTGGCCAATCCCGCGCGCGGCGCCGACCAGGCGTTCGGCCACATACAGCGCCTCGTCGGAACGCTGTACGTCAACGACGACAGCGAACTCGTCGCCACCGATGCGGAAGAGGTCATCGGCCGCCCGCAGGGTGTTCGACAATGCCTGTGCCAGCTCCACCAGGGCCCGGTCGCCGGCCTGGTGACCGTAGGTGTCGTTGATGTTCTTGAAGCTGTCTATGTCGATGGCGAAGACCGCGGTGCATCCCGGGACCGCGTCGGAGAGGCGCTCGCTGAACGATCCGTGGTGGCGGAGCCCGGTGAGCGGGTCGGACAACGCCATCTCGCGCAGGTGTTCCAGGGTCTGGATGCGCTCCCAGCTACTCCATGCCTGCCCGGCGAGGAGCGCGATCAGGTTCACCGTTTCGGCATCCGGCCGGCTGACCCGGTCGCTCGCCACCAGAAGCACCCCATTGCTTTCAGTGCCGTCCCGGGACAGGCCAACCGGGATGCTGATCAGGGTGCGGACACCCAGCACGGTTAGCGACTCGAAGCCCTCTGCGCTCAGTGCGGCGGGGTCACCGATGGTGTACGAGGCGCCGTACCGCCGGGCTCGTTCCGAGAACCGCCGCAGTTCCACCGGGTCGATCTCGGCCATTTTCGCGGCCAAGTCGGTCGGGTGCAGCTCGTCGATGCTGACTCGTGCCCTGCCGCCCGGCTCGTTGATCACCAGCACGGGGGAGTCCAGGCCGGACACATCCCGGGCGGCGTACAGCGAGTGGGCCAGCAGTTCGGCCTCGGTCGCCGCGGTGCTGAGCGCGAAACCATGCCGGAGCAGCTTTTCGCTGCGCGACTCGGCCGGCGCCCCGCCGAGCTCGCGGATGCGGCGGCCGAGTATGCGCGCCACGTGTTCGGCGGCGGGCTGCCACTCGTCGACGTTGACCGGCTTGATCCACTCCAGGTTGATCACTCCGATGGGGTGATCGGGACCGTCGACCACAGGCGTGGCGATCTCCACCTTTACATGCGGGCTCAGCTCGATGTAGTCCGGATCGCTCGCCGGTGCCTCAACGACGCACGTCATGCCGGACGAGTAGGTACGGCCCACGACGCCGCGACCCGGGTGCACGGACGAGTAGACCTGCCAGGATCCGCTCGCCGCGACCGACCGCAGCCGATCATGAACAGGGAGCAGGATCGCGGTATTGGCCTCGCAGTGACGGGCGATCGCATCCAGGGCAGCTTGGCACGCTCCAACCACAGACGTCGCCGACTCGGTGGCCGCACCGACGTCCGCGATGAGGTCATCGAGTCCCAATCGCTTCCCTGACAGTCATCGTGACCAGCCAGAACGCTGACCACGGGCCCGAATCAACGTTACCGGCGCCGGACCACCGTCACCACCAAGGGCGAAAAAGCACCACATAAACCGGCATATCGTTCAGTTGCCACCTACAACTGACCGGGCTCAGCGATCATGTCGATCATGGGCGGCACCGCCACTGCCAGGTTGCGCAAACCCGGCTTTCCAGGGCGCTATGCTCCGCGGTCATCCGCAATGCCCGGATAAGGCCGCCCTCATCGGCGACCCGTGAAGCGCCGCACCCAATCGTGGCTAGCCGCCGATGACGATGCGGGTCGCCGTCGTCCACCGGGCCTGGTCAGTGACCCGGCGTCCATCGATCAGCACCCGGACCTCGGGTAGGTCCGACTCACCAAGCATCCGGTATTCGGCGTGGTCGGCCTGGATGATCGCGGCGGTGACCGGGCGACCATCATGCGCGGGCAGGCCGTGGGCTTCCAGCTCTTCGGCGGTGTACATCGGATCCGACACGTACGGGCTGGCGCCCCGGGCGCGCAACGCCGCCACGGTCGGGAAGACACCCGAGAACGCCGTCTCCTTCACACCGCCGCGGTACGCCGCCCCCAGCACCAGAACGTCCGCGCCGGTCAGATCGCCGTACGCCGCCTCGAGCAGGCCGACCGCGTACTCCGGCATGGCGGCGTTGGCCTCCCGGGCCGAACGGACCACCGTCGCGGCCGGGTCGTTCCACAGATAGATGCGCGGGTAGATCGGGATGCAGTGACCGCCGACCGCGATGCCCGGCTGGTGGATGTGGCTGTACGGCTGCGTATTGCAGGCCTCGATGACCTGAAGCACGTCGATGCCGATGCTGTCGGCATAGCGCGCGAACTGGTTGGCCAGGCCGATGTTCACATCGCGGTAGGTGGTCTCGGCGAGCTTGGCCATTTCGGCCGCCTCGGCCGAGCCGAGGTCCCACACGCCGTTGCCGCGAGCCAGGTCCGGGCGCTCGTCGAAGTCCAGCACCGCCTGATAGAACGCGACGCCACGTGCGGCCGAGGCGTCGTCGATCCCACCGACCAGCTTGGGGTAGCGGCGTAGATCGGCGAAGACTCGCCCGGTCAGCACCCGCTCTGGGCTGAAAACCAGGTGGAAGTCGGCTCCACCGGTAAGGCCGGAGCCCCGCTCCAGCATGGTGAGCCAGCGATTCCGGGTGGTTCCCACCGGCAACGTCGTCTCGTAGCTGATCAGGGTGCCCGGCTTGAGGCCGGCCGCGATTGCATGGGTGGCGTTGTCCATCCACTCGAAGTCCGGCACTCCGTCGGCGTCGACGAACAGCGGCACGACCACGACGACCGCCTCGGAAGCGGCCACCGCGGCCGCCGTGTCCGTGGTAGCGGACAGGAGCCCGGCAGCGACGGTCTCCTTGAGCTTCACATCGAGGTCAGCTTCGCCCGGAAACGGGACCGCGCCGTCGTTGACCAGAGCCACGACACGTTCCGAGACGTCGGCGCCGATGACCCGGTGCCCCTTCGACGCGAACTGCACCGCTAGGGGTAGGCCGATCTTGCCGAGCGCGACAACGCAGATGTTCATGCGAGGAACTTCTTCCTTTTCGGGTGGGTCCCCGACCGCGCACCTTCCGGGGTGGGTCCGGGGCTGCGCCGGCCGCCTTCCGGCCGCAGGCAGAATCGAGGATAGAGTGCGACATCGCCGGGCGCGACAGAGGTAGTCGCGAATGCGCCGCCCGGAGCCCCGGTGCTGACTGGCCATTGTGCGCCGGGTCACATTCGCCTAGTCGGGGGTACGCGGCCGAGGCGGTGTTTACGCTGAGCGTACCCACGCATCGGCACCGTTACCTGAGACTGGGCCGTGGCCGTCTTGCCGCCGGGAGCGGCGTTGTTTATGAATTACTGGCCCCGATAGATACCTATGGCGCTACGTTGCCGGTGTGGTGCGGTAGAAACGGAGTCGTTTTCAAGCCAGCGGCGCCCGCGGTCGGCCGCGAGAGGAATACTCCGCGCTGTTCAGGGCCATTGGCTGAGGCGTTCATCACGGGACCTGCCATGGTCGTGCCGCGGCCAGCGGGCGCTAACATCCACACGGACTTGAGAGTCGTTGACAGGAGTTGTTCATGACAGGTCCCAAAGCCTCACCGATCCCGCCCGCGCGGCCTGTCATCGGCGAGGCTGAGATTGAAGCCGCGGTGCGGGTGCTCCGCAGTGGCATGGTGGTGCAGGGCCCCGAGGTCGCCGCGTTCGAGCAGGAGTTTTCCGCTCTGGTCAACGGCCGGCACTGCGTTGCCGTCAACTCCGGCACGTCCGCCCTCCAGCTGGCTCTTATGGCGCTCGACCTCAAGCCCGGCGACGAGGTGATCGTCCCGTCCTTCTCGTTTGCCGCGTCTGCAAACGCCATCCGGCTGGCCGGCGCCACGCCGGTCTTCGTTGACATCGAGCCCGGCACCTTCTGCATGAGCCCCGAGGCGGCGGCCGCCGCCGTCACCCCTCGCACCGTCGCGATCATGCCGGTTCACCTCTACGGTCATCCGGCCGCTATGGGCCAGATCATGGCGCTCGCCGAAAAGCACGGCCTCGCGGTCGTCGAGGATGCGGCCCAGGCGCACGCGGCATCGCTGAACGGCACGCCGGTGGGGGCCTTCGGCACGGTTGGCTGCTTCAGCTTCTACCCGACCAAGAACATGCATTCGCTCGAGGGTGGGATGATCACCACCGCCGATGCCAACCTCGCCCGGACCTTGCGCTTGCTCCGGAACCAGGGCATGGAGCAGCGGTACGCCAACGAGATCGTTGGTGCCAACATGCGGATGACCGACGTGGCCGCGGCCATCGGCCGGGTTCAGCTCGGCCAACTGCCCCAGTGGACGGCGCAGCGGCAGGCGAACGCGAAGGTGCTTGACTCGCGGATCACCGAAATGGTCGTCCCGGCGGTTGCCGACGGTGCCGAGCACGTCTATCACCAGTACACGGTGCGCACCAAGGGTGACCGGGACGCCGCCCAGCGGGTGCTGACCGAGCACGGCGTCGGAAACGCGGTCTACTACCCGACTCCGATTCATCGGCTGCTGCCCTATCTCGTGGACGGTAAGCCGGGCGATTGGAACCTTCCGGAGACCGAACGCGCCGCCGCGGAGGTTATCTCGCTGCCGATCTACCCATCGCTGACCGCCGAGGAACTCGAGCGGATCTCCGACGCCGCGAACGCGGCTGGTGCCGTGCGATGACCGCGCCCGCGGCACGGCTTCGGGCCGGTCTGATCGGTCTAGGTGCGATGGGCCGGAACCACGCTCGCGTTCTGGGGCTCCTCGATGGCGTTGACCTGGTTGGCATCGCCGACCCGGCCGGCGATGCCAACCAAGTGGCCCGAGGAGTCCCGGTGGTTCCGTCGGTGGACGAGCTGATTGCGCTCCAGATCGACTACGCGGTCGTCTGCGCTCCGACATCACTTCACGAGGAAATCGGGCTCGAACTGGCCCGCAACAAGGTCTCCGCCCTGATCGAGAAGCCTCTCGCCCCGTCGGTAGAGGCGTCCCGCCGTCTGGTTGACGCGTTCGAGGGCGCCGGACTGGTCGCCGGGGTCGGTCACATTGAGCGATACAACCCCTCGCTGCAGAGCCTCCGTGCCCGGCTTGAGGCGGGCGAAATCGGCGACGTCTACCAGGTAGTCACCCGGCGTCAGGGCCCGTTCCCACATCGGATCGCGGATGTAGGCGTGGTCATGGACCTCGCGACGCACGACATCGACCTCACCGCCTGGGTCACCGAGCGCGATTACGTCTCGGTCGCCGCTCGCACCGTTTCGCGCAGCGGGCGTCCCCACGAAGACATGGTCTCGGCGGTCGGGCAACTCTCCGACGGAGCAATGGCGAACCACCTGGTGAATTGGCTGAGTCCGATGAAGGAGCGGTCGACCGTCGTTACCGGCGAGGGCGGCTGCTTTGTAGCGGACACGCTCACCGCGGATCTAACCTTCTTCGCCAACGCGGCCACTGACACCGAGTGGGAAGCGCTGCGGTCCTTCCGCGGTGTCGCTGAGGGAGACATGATCCGATACGCCATCCCGAAGCGCGAGCCGTTGCTCGTCGAGCACGAGCGCTTCCGCGATGCGGTGGAGGGCAAAGACAGCGACATCGTTACTCTCCGTCAAGGCCTGCGCACCGTCGAGGTGGCGACCGCCGTGCTGCGGTCCGCGCGCGAGGGCCACGTGGTGCCCTGCGCGCCGTAACCTTGGGGCTCTCAGCCTTAAGGCTCTGGGGCCGGATAAGAGATCGCCGGCTACCGGGAAACCGTGCGCGGGCTAAGCCCGCTCGGTATGCGCCGGGCGATCGCCCATCAACTCGGAGTAAACGGCGTTCAGCTTCGCGGCTTGTGCCCGCCAGGTCCATGCGTCGAGCAGGCCGGGTGTGTCGTAGGCCGCGCGGAATTGTTTCTCGTCGGCCAGCACGGCCCTGATGGCGCGCACGTAGTCGTCGACGTCATCGACCCGGAACACCTCGCCCTGGCCGGTCCTCCGAACGGTCTGCGCCATCGTGCGCACGTCGCTCACTACGATCGGCAATCGTGCATGCGAGTACTCGAAGAACTTCGTGATCAGGGCGATTTCATGGTTGGGGAAGTGCCGGATCGGGATGACGCCGATCGTCGCACTGGACAGGAACCCGACGACCTGGTCGTGCGGCACGTAGCCGAATACGTGAAGCCGCTCGGCGCAGCCCAGGGCCTTCGCCCGCTGGATCAGTCCCAGGACATATGGCGCCTTGATCTTGCCCACCACGAGTGCCACATGCACGTCCGGCATACGCGGCAGCGCCTCGATCATCACGTCGATGCCGCGCTTATGGGCGGCGAGGCCGCTGTACACCAGAAGCGGAACGTCCGGCTCCAGGCCACAGCGTTCGCGGATGCTCGGGCTGGACTCGTCGGTGGTCGGACCGAGAGCGTCGACATCCGGAGCGTTGAGCACGACCTCCGGCCGCCGCGGCAAGTCGTGGTCGCGCTGCAGCAGTTCGGCGAGACTCTCCGAGACGGTGATCACGGCGTCGGCGAGCGGTGCGAACTCCCGTTCGTGCGCGATGTTGCCCGGGCGCCAGCGCAGGTTGTCCTGCCAGGGATCGACTCCGGGTAGGTACTCATGCGCGTCCCAGAGGAGGCGGATCTGCCGTCCGTCGTCTTTGGCGCGGATGGTCGCACGCGCACCGACACCAAGCATTCGGAAGTCGTTGGCATGGATGATGTCCGGCCTGAGGTCGTCGACTACCGGTCCGTATGCGATCTCGTACTCCCAGAGGCCCGGCTCGAGCCGGCGCCAGGCGCGCTCGCCCATCGCCGTACGCCAGAACATTGTGTACAACCGGTCGCTGGGCAGAGCCAAGCGTCGGCGTGCGCGCTTGCCGACCGATGTCTGCCACGTCCTCAGGCGCACCCAGGCACCGCTGAGCCGGGCGGCGAACGTCTCCACTCGCACCCGCGCCGCGACCAGGCCCTTTGGCGCGAGGGCACGGCGGACCGACAAATCGGCATGCCAGGCTCGGACCGACGCGCGCCGCTGTTCGGCGATGCCGGTGGGGGGATAGCCCAGCGGCGCGATCAACCAGTGCCGGCGCAGCTCATGGCGCCGCCGAGCCAGGGCGCCGCTCATTGGTATGAGGCGGACTTGAGCCTGGCCGATCATCCAGTTCCGCGGGCGACTGTTCGGAGAGCGCCCGAGAAGGACGACGTCCCAGCCCGCTTCGGCAGCCGAGTACGCGGCCTTCTGCACGCGGGAGTCCCCTTCGACGGCATTGTCGACCAGCATCACGATTCGACCGCGTGCCGGTCCCGGCCAACGCTCGTCGGTCGATCCCATCCTCACTGCTCCTATCCGGGGGTCTCGACGCGGCATGCCAACGCTGTGGCGCGTCGCGGTCTGGGCCGTGCGCCCTGAGCGATCAATTTATAGCGCGCGGTCGCGCAGGATGGGGCGGCGGTGTGGTACCGGCCGAGCGTCGCATGCCGAATCCCGCCGACGGCGTCGTGGCAGACCTCACCCATGCCGAAGGCACCGAACAGCGTAGTTGTTCGCCGCTCGTCGTGAGCGCCGGGCTGGCACGAGGCCTCCGCGCCGTGTGGCCCACTCACCGCCCGTCGACTCATGAGGTGGTCGCCTGATGGCCGTGTGGGAGCGGGCGGCATCAGGCCTTTTCTTGATCTCTCTTTGCCCAGGTGATGTTTGTTTGCTGGCTCCGAAACGCTGTGGCAGACTCGCACCGTCACGGACCCGTCCATCCCCGGACCGAAGGTCCAGTTCCGGATGTTTCGTAGAGGATCTCGCCGATCATGACCTCGCACGCTTGGGCATCGCGATGATCAAGGCACGACGTCTCGCTGGACGAACTGTCCGGCGGACGCTCGATGCTGCGGCTTCCCGGCAGGCCGTTCGGTGGCCACTGGTCGGCGGGCTGTGGGCGGCCGCGCTTTCGGCGCCGGCGTTCCCCGACAGACTGCGACGTCAACTCGGCGAAAAGGTCCATGCCAGCCTCGTCGCCGCCGGCCGCGCGGCTTCGGCCGCACGTGTGTCAACCTCCATGTCAAGGCACATGAGGGATAGCCGCGCCGATGCCGCCCGCCATCTGCAGCAGGTGAGCGCGGAGATCGCCTTGGGTACGCCGACGGGTCTGTCGGTCGCGGTCAAGGGCGAACTCGACCGAGCTGACGCCGCCTACGCGAAAGGCGACCTGCGCAGCGCTGCCGCGTCGATCCACGCGGTGGGAAAGGTGCTATTCGACCGAAGGCTGCACTTCGACCGCCTGACGTCTCCGTTGGCCGAAGACGCCGGGGCCTTTCTGGCAGCCTGGCAGGAGAGCACTGCGGTCCGGGCGATGTCCGCACCCCGCGGCCGCCGGGAGCCGGCGGGACCGATTCCGTCAGATCGACCAGTGCGCCTGCTGATGGCGACCTACGGCAACCATGGCTTCATAGACCTGATCCGTCAGCACTTCGCGGATGCGGACAATGTCGAGCTGCGGTTCATCGACCCCACCGGCAACGCCGAGCACGTCGGCTTGATGGGCAGCCAGCTCGCGATGATCGGGTACGGGCTCGGCGGGGCGCCGGCGTTCGCCGAGAAGGTCGCCGATTGGCTGCGGCCGCACGTCGACTGGGCCGACGTGGTGTTCATCGATTGGTGTGCGGCGCTGGCCACGCTGTTCTCGATGATCGATCCGGGATCCACTCGCGTCGTCGTGCGCCTGCACAGTTTCGAAGCTTTCAGCCTGTGGCCTCATCTCGTCGACTTCTCCCGGGTCGATGACCTGGTGTTCGTCTCAGATCACTTGCGTGATCTGTCGATTGCCGCCGTTCCCGGCATGATCGCGAACGGCGCACGGCCGCACGTGGTGACCAATGCCATGGACCTTCGCGGGTTCCATCGCGACAAGAAGCCCGATGCGCGGTTCACCCTCGGAGTGGTCGGCATCAAGGCGGTGGCGAAAGATCCGCGATGGGCTGTGGAGGTGTTGCGGCATCTGCGCCGGCATGACGAGCGATACCGCCTGATTTTCTACGGAACCGATTTGAACGCCGGTGCGACGCCGGACACACGGCGCTACTGGGACCAGTTCCTCGCGGATATCCGCGACCTGGAACAGATCGGTGCCGTGGTGAGGGCCGGGCATGTGTCGGACATGCCGGGGGCCCTGGTCGACGTCGGCGTGATTGTGAGCAGTTCGGTCCGTGAGAGTTTTCATTGCGGGCTGGTCGAGGGCGCGGCAAGCGGAGCGGTTCCGATCGTGCGCGATTGGCCCTTCTTCGCGGGGCGGCCAGCGAGCGCGGCGAGCCTTTTCCCTGGCGATTGGGTTGTACGGTCGCCCAAGGAAGCCGCCGAACGGATTCTCGAGGCGACGACATCTGACACCACCATGAGGGCAGCCGGTTCTGCCGCCGCCGAGCATGCCATCACCACGTGGGGCTGGCAGACCGTGAAACACGACTTCGACAAGCTGATCCTCGGCGGAGATTGAGTCGCCGGGGCTCCTGAGGGTGATCGAGACTTATGGGCGTGCGCTCTGGCGACTGGCCGACCCGGCGATGACCGGCCGGGCCGCGTCCGCACAGGGCAGACCGCTTGGTCAAGGAGAAGGGACCGGTAGTGGCGACGCCGAATGACGATCTGCCAAAGCCAGCACGTCTGGTGATGCTCGTGGACAACGGGGTCAATGGCGACTCGCGGGTCCAGAAGACCGCTCGATCCGCCGCTGAGCACGGGTGGGAAGTCATCTTGCTGGGCCGATCGCCGAACGGTCGGCCGCAGAGCTGGCAGCTCGGCGACGCCGAGGTGCGGCTGCTCCGGATGGCCAGTCCGCTCAAGGCTCGGCGCCACGAGTTCAGGCGGAGGTGGGTCATCGCTCCGCTCGCGTACCCGCCGACGGGGATCGCCGAGCAGCGCAGCCAGGCAATGCGTGCCTGGAAGATCGATCTGAAAGTGCGGCGGGCGCTGCTCGCGCAGACCGGTGCGTCGGGGGTCCGCCAGCGCCTGCTGCAGGCCCAGGCGCTGGCCGCCAAAGTGATGGCCAAATGGGTGTCGTTGCGGGCCAAGCAGGCCACCTTCGGCCAGCAGTACCGCACGTCGCTGCGGGCGCCATCCGATCGTGCGTACACCTGGTTCTGGCACCGGGTCAGTGGGGAGCGGTCCTGGCGTCGCCTGGAGCCGAACCTGTGGGATTACGAGCTGGCCTTCGGAAAGACCGTCGACTCCCTGAAGCCGGATGTCATTTACGCCAACGACTTCCGCATGCTCGGTGTGGGCGCCCGCGCCAAGATCCGGGGCCAGGCCAAGCGTCGTGACATCAAGCTCATCTGGGACGTTCACGAGTACCTTCCGGGCGTCAAGCCGCGGGTCGACAACCACCGCTGGATGGTCGCGAACGTCGCGCACGAACACGAGTACGCGCCGTACGCGGATGCCGTCATTACCGTTTCGGAGCGCTTGGCAGAGATGCTCAAGTCCGACCATTCGCTCCGTGCGCTGCCGACCGTAGTGCTCAACGCGCCGAGCGCGGCAGATGTCACGGCGACCGGCGATCCTGGGACGCCGGACATCCGCACCGCCTGCGGGCTGGACAAGGACACGCCGCTATTCGTCTACAGCGGCGCCGCTGCCGCCCACCGCGGGCTTGGGGTAATGCTCGAGGCCATGCCGCAACTGGAGCATGTGCACGTGGCGTTTGTGGTCAATGCCCCGACCGGGCCGTACCTGACCAGCCTGGTCAAGCGTGCGCAGGAACTCAACGTTGCGGACCGGTTGCATGTGTTGCCATACGTGGCGCACTCGGACGTGGTGCGGTTCCTGTCGACCGCGACCGCCGGTGTGATTCCCATCCACCACTGGCTCAACCACGAGATTCAGCTAATTACCAAGTTCTTCGAGTACTCTCACGCCGGTCTGCCGATCCTCGTAAGTGACGTTGAGACGATGGCCGAGACGGTCCGGCTCAATGGGCAGGGCGAGGTCTTCCGGGTCGATGACGTCGAAGACTATGTCCGTGCCGCCAAGATGATCATTTCCGATCTCAGCCAGTACCGCGCCGCTTATGAGTCGATGGACCTTGAACCCTGGACCTGGGAAGCCCAGGCGGCAAATCAGGACCAGGTGTACCGGAGTCTGGTCCCGTCGGACCGGCACCCCGACAGTGCCAGCGCGATTACGGATCGGCCGACATCCGGCCCGTCCGCGGCCGGGGTACCGGTCGCGGAGCCGGATTCAGTAAAGGAAGCACGTGCATGACGGATCTGGTAGTGCTGGGGCTCGGTTACGTCGGGCTCCCGCTCGCGCTTGAAGCGGTCCGCTCGGGCATGACGGTGATCGGCTTTGATGTGAACTCGTCGGTGGCCGACGGTCTCAATTCTGGCCGGTCCCATGTCGATGACTTGTCCGACGATGACATCGCGGAGATGCTCGCCGCCGGGTTCCGGGCTACCACGGACGAAACCGAGATCTCGTCGGCGACCACCGCGGTGATCTGCGTACCCACGCCGCTGTCCGGCGACGGTGGACCGGATCTGGGCGCGGTCGTCAGCGCGACCCGGGCGGTGTCCCGCAACCTGCGACCGGGAATGCTCGTCGTTCTTGAGTCCACGACCTACCCGGGAACCACCGACGAGGTGGTGCGGCCGATCCTTGAGGAATCCGGGCTCGCCGCTGGCGTCGACTTCCACCTCGGGTTCTCTCCGGAGCGCATCGACCCGGGCAACCAGAAATTCGGCCCGCGCAACACGCCGAAGATCGTCGGTGGTGACACGCCGGGGTGCGTGGACCGCACCGCCGAGTTCTACTCGCGGTTCGTAGAAACCGTCGTGCGGACCAAGGGTACGCGCGAGGCGGAGACCGCGAAGCTTCTCGAGAACACCTACCGGCACGTCAACATTGCCCTGGTCAACGAGATGGCCAGGTTCTGCCATGAGCTAGGTATAGACCTTTGGGACGTGATCAACGCCGCCGGCACCAAGCCGTTCGGCTTCCAGGCGTTCTACCCCGGTCCGGGCGTCGGGGGGCACTGCATCCCGATCGATCCGAACTATCTGAGCCACAACGTGCGTGCCCGCCTCGGCTATCCGTTCCGGTTCGTGGAACTGGCGCAAGAGATCAACGCCACCATGCCCACCTACGTCGGGCGCCGCGCGCAGGACATCCTCAACGACGCGGGCCTGGCGATCAACGGCGCTCGGGTCCTCCTGCTCGGCGTGACCTACAAGCCGGACATCGCTGATCAGCGGGAATCGCCCGCGGTCCCGCTCGCGCGGGTTCTCATGGGACTTGGCGCGAAGATCACCTATCACGACCCGAACATCACCAACTGGCGGGTCGCCGGCACCGAGGTCCAGCGGGCGGACGACCTGCCGGTCGCCGTGAGCGAGGCCGACCTTGTGATCCTTGTACAAAATCACAGCGTCTATGACGCGGAGGAGCTTTCACAGGTTGCCAAGCGATTCTTTGATACGCGAGGAGCGACCACCGGTCGTACGTCATACCGGCTCTGACGCACACCGGTTGTAACACGAGGTTGTACGCCGCTCGGTGAGCGGTCTGAAGGAGAATCAAGTGAAGATCGCCAACCCGAGAGCGGCGTCACGGGCACCGAAACCGGAGTCTCGAAGCCGTCGGCCGCACGCTATCTACCTGGCCATCGGGTTCCCGCCAGCCGCGAAGAGCTGCGCCTACCGGATGCGCGAGACGGCCAACTTGCTGGCCGGGATGGACTGGGACGTCACCGTGGTGACGATCGCCGATTCATCGTGGGAGCGGGAGTTCGGTTTGGACTACACGTTGTCTGACGCCGTCGACCCCCGCATCCAGATCATGAAGCTTCCGTTGGTCCGCGAGGACCTCGAGACGGACATCCGAGCGTTCAGCGAGCAGCGCAGCCTCGATCCGCAGGGCTGGATTGCCGGGTTGCGCAAGCGCGCGCAGGCGCAGTTTCCGGAGCCGGTCTTCGGTGGCTGGCGCGACGCCCTGGAGAACGGAGTGCTGCGAGTTCATCGGGAGCACCCAGCCGACTTGCTGGTGACTACCTGCGCTCCGTACGTCAACCTCGCCGCCACATGGCGCCTCTGGGAAGAAGCCGGGGTGCCGTACGTCGTCGACTTCCGGGACGGCTGGTCAATCGACGTGATCGATGGATCCGAAGCGTTCGCTCCGGCGTCGGTCGCCGGCAAGTGGGAGCGTAAGGTGCTGGACCAGGCGCTCGCGGTGTGGTGCGTCAACGATCCGATCGCCCAGTTCTATCGTGATCGCTACCCGCATCTGGCCGAGCGGGTTCGGGTGGTCCGCAACGGATTCGACGCGGACAGCATTCCTGAGGTGGCCAGGCGCCCCAATGACGGTGAAGGCTTGACATTCGGCTACTTGGGCTCGGTGAATTTCGCCCCTGCCGTGCTTGACGCGGTACTGACCGGGTGGCAATTCGCCGCCGAGTCGGATCCGGTGATCGCCAAGTCCCGATTCGAAGTCCGCGGGCATATCGGAGCCGGGGCGTTACGTGGCGTCAATCCGCACAGGGAGCTACTCAAGGCGGCCGAGCCCTGGGGTGTCTCATTCGGAGGGCCGGTTGCCAAGAGTGATGTCGCGGAGACCTACGCCCGATGGGACGCACTCGTGCTGATCCTGGTCGGTGGCCGTTACGTCACATCGGGCAAGGTCTATGAGTACGCCGCGTCCGGGCTGCCGATCGTCTCGGCCCACGACGTCGACCACGACGCTGTGTCGATCTTGTCCGGATACCCGTTCTGGACGGGTGCTGTGGGCCTGCAGCCCAAGCGCCTCGCGGAATCCTTCGTGCGGGCCGCGCGATTCGCGCTCGACGCAACCGATGAGCAGCGTCAGGCGGCCCGCCGCTTCGCCCACGCGTTCACCCGCCGCCACCAGCTCGAACCGGCTCTGCAAGAAGCGATCGAGCTTGCCCGGGGCCGGCGGCGCCCAGCAGCCGAACTGATTGCCGCCCGATGAGGGGTACCTCAGTGATCGTGACGAAGATGGTCGTCGTCGCGGCGAACGCGATCGCCCAGCCAGCGACCGTCGTTGAGCAGATGACGCGAGCCCGCGCCGCCGGCGCCGAGATCGTGCTCGTCTGCAACTTCGATCCCGAAGCAGTTTCCATCGGTGGCGACCTCGCCACGTGCTACCGGCTTGATCCGCAAAGTCCGGAACACGGGCGGTCGCTGCAGCGTGCGCTCGCGGCGGGATCCCGCCCGCTGCGGGTCTGGCTGCTCGTGGACCGGAGTCGCGCGGTCCGACGGCTTATCCGAGACGCGGACGTCATCGTGGCGCTGGACGCGAACGCGGTCCACGCGGTCTGGGAACTGGCTCAGCGGTACCGTCGACCGGCGGCGGTATACGGCATGGCGGCGGGCCTCAAGGCCGTCTATCGGCACCAGGCTGATCCGGACCGTTCGGATAGCGGCGTCCTCGACTCGGTCCGCGCGCGGGTCGGCGTGTGGTACCGCCAAGCCCGGCATGCCGGCATCAACGCGGCGGCATCGGTCGCCCGTGCCGCCATCTCTCCGATCATCATGCGTACGCGGGTCGGCCAGCAACTGTGGGCCGCGACGCTGGCAACGCCGAAGCTGCCCGACGTCATCCGCCGGCGAATGACGTATGCGGTGCACACGAGCCTGCTGAGGGCCGACCGTCCGGCCGCCGCCGTCGCCGCGTCAGCTCGTGCCGTCGGCCGCATCAAGGACGATCCGATCCGGGTCGACTTGCTCCTCCGGGAGGCGGTGGCAGAGGTGAAGTACGATCACCATCCGCCGACGCTCGCACCGGCCGTCGCAGCGAGCCTGGCACTCACCGACTCTTACCTCGCCGCCAAGGCGGAGAACAAGGTCGCACCGATCGCCTACCGCGCCATGCGCCTGCTGTTCAGCCCGTCGCTGCATGTGGATACCTTGACGTCGGCGCTGGTCGAGCAGCCGGAGGCCTACCTCGGACAGTGGCGCGGCAGCGCCACCGTCCAGAAGCTCGTGGCGCCTCGGGGCCGCTCGGCGACCAGGCGTGGCCCGGTCGGTTCGCGTCCGTACCGTCTGGCAATCGTCATGGACAGCAAGGACGACGAACGCGGCGAAAACGACCGGGGCCAAGCCACTGAGATCATTCGCCGGCTTGAATCGTTGGACACCGTCGAACTTCGCGTGATCGATATCGCCGAACACGAGGAGCTCGCGGAGCTTGCGCTCCAGTCAAAGAACATGATCAACCACCTGGTGGTGGGGAAGTCGATCTACACCAACCGGGTCGAATCGCTGCTCCGTCCGCATGTCGATTGGGCAGACACGGTCCTCATCGAGGGCTGCCGGGCTGGGGCGGCGATGACCACGCTGGTCGACCCCGGAAGCACGCGGGTCGTCATTCGAGCGCACTATCCCGACGTACTCAGCTACTGGCCTCAGTTGGTGGATTTCGGGCGGGTCGATGACGTGATCTTCGACGCGGCGCACGTGCGCGAATTCGCGGTGCGGGTGCTTCCCGGCCTCTCCAGCGGCCAGCACCCTCGATTGCACGTGATCGCCGGCGCGGTCAACGCACACCTGCCCGTGCTGCCGAAGCCGGACGATGCGCGGTTCACGCTGGCGGTCATCGGCGTGGGCGCGATCGCGACGGATCCACGCTGGTCGGTGGCGGTTCTACGCCATCTTCACCAGCACGACCAGCGCTATTGCCTGTTCTTGGTGGGCGACGGATTAAACACTGGACGCACCAAGATCAACGACTACGAGGACATGCTGTCGAACGATATCGCCGCGCTCGGCACCGCGGTTCATCGACGCAGTCAGCACAGCGACCTCAGCCGCCTGCTCACCGACGTCGGCGTCATACTCAACGGGTCGGTGCGCGATGGGTTCCCGTACGCGGTGGTCAACGGAGCGGCAAGCGGTGCCATTCCGGTCGTACGTGACTGGCCGTTCACATCTTCCGGCGACAATAGCGCCCGCACCCTGCTTCCGGCGGACTGGGTGGTCGGCTCGCCGGAGCAGGCCGCAGAACGGATCCTGAAGCTCACCTCGTCCAACGACACCTGGCGAGAGGCCGGCGACCTCGCGTCCCGCCTGGTGCGGGAGGTCTGGGATCCGGCTGCCGAACTCGCCGCATTCGACGCTGTGCTGTTCGGCCACGACCGTCGTGACTGACGCGAATCGCGCTCGGGTCCACCGTGACGGCCGGATAGCAGGTCAGGTCACTGGCAGGGTCGGCTGAACCGCTAGCGTCCGGACACCAGACGCGAATACACGGCGTCGAGTGCGTCGACTTGCGCTTCCCAGGTCCAGCCGGTGAGCAACCCAGGTTCGTCGTACGCCTTCCGGTAGCGCTGTGGGTCGGCGAGCACGGCTCGGACCGCGGCCACGTAGGAGTCCACATCCCGCGCCGTAAAGACTTCACCCTGACCGGTGGTACGCACGGTGTCGGCCATGGTCCGCACGTCGCTGACGATGATCGGCAACCGAGCCTGAGAGAACTCGAAGAACTTGGTGATCAGGGCGATCTCGTGGTTGGGCTGGTGGTGAATCGGGATGACCCCCGCGTCGGCCGTGGACAAGAACTGAGAAACCTGCCAGTGGGCGACGTACGGCAGGAGGTGGACGCGGTCGGCGAGACCAAGCTCGCCGGCGCGCTCCAGGAGCGCCTCGGAGGCGGCATTGGCGCCGCTGGGGTGCAGCGTCACGAACGCGACGTGCACATCGGGCAGCAGCGGTAGCGCGTCGACCATGGTGTCCAGACCGCGCCTCGGGTTGACGCCGCCGCAGTAGACCAGCAGCGGCGTGGTCTCGGTAATGCCGCAAAGCGACCGAAGGTCATCCAGTGGAGCCGATGCCTCGATGGCATCCGGCTTGCTTACCGGCGCGTTCAGCACCACCACCGGGTTCTCCGGCAAGCTGTGCGAGGTGCGGAGCATGTCGGCCAGTGTCGGTGAGACGGTGACTACCGCGTCGGCCTGAGGGGCGTACTCGCGAACGTATTCGATCTGAGCCGGATGCCAACGCGGGTTGCTCGACCGCCCCATGATGCCCTCAACCGACTCATGCGCGTCCCACAGAACCCGGACTGCGCGGCCACGTGAGCGAGCGCGAGCCGCGGCACGGATGGCCACGCCAAGCATCCGGAAGTCGTTGGCGTGAATGATGTCGGGTTGCATTCGGTCAATGACCGGGCCGAATGCCAGTTCGTAGTCCCACAACCCCGGGTCGAGGCGGCGCCAGCTGCGGCGACCGAGCGCACGCCGCCAGAATGCAATCACCATCTTGTTGATCGGCGCGTCGGGGTCTCGCTGGGCGGCGCGCAGGCGGTCGGACTCGTGGCTCCGGAACCGCGTCCACCGGTGAAGGGCCTTGTGGTAAAGACTCGACATACGCAGCCACGGAACGACCAGGAAGTCGAGGCTCCGAGCGGCCCCGGATTTCTGCCGGGCCCGCGCCGCGGCCAGCCGGGCCCGGATGTCGGCGCGGCGACCTTTGATCAACTGCTGACGATATGCGGCGGTTCGGCCCGGCGGGTAGGCCAGCGGCCGGCGGAGCCATGACCGCCGAATCTGCGAGTAATGCGGGCTTAGCGCAAACTTGACCGGAAGCAGCCGCACCTGGGCGTCGCCGATCCGCCACTCCTGCTCGGTGCCGACGCCCTTGATCCCAAGGAGCGTGACATCCCATCCGGCCGCGGCGGCTGATTTGGCCGTCTTCTGGACGCGGGAATCGCCCTTGACGGCGTTGTCAACCAACATCAGGATCCGACCGCGCGAACCGCTGGAATCCACCGTGCCGATGGTCATTTTGACTCACATGCCTTGTCCGTCGCGCCGTGGACGTGGCCATCCGCGCGAACATCAATCCAACCGAAGAACGTGTGCGGCGCCATAGACAGTACGTGGTGACGCCTCCGGTCGTCGATTCGGAGACCATCGCCGACTGAGGATACGGGCGGGAATGCGCTCACGGCAATGCACAGTGACGGATCGCAGCCGCATTTGCGGTGATTTGTCCGCAACGGTGAGGCCCTCCATCCGAGACCGTCGCGAATTCGTGAAAACATTTTTGCCACCGACCTCAGACGCATCATCGCTGGTGGAGAGGGATGCGTCGGAACCGTTGCGTCCGTTGAGGCTCCGTTTGCCGCCAGCGGCATTGTTTGTGGGTAGCGCGAGATCATCCGATGGCGCTAACGTGTGCGACGCGCCGACCCCGACTGGATTGGCCCAGCACACGTGGGGCGTGTTCGGCGCTTCACCCTTCAGGAGTGGTGCGAACCGCTACGAGACCGCGGTCTACGTCGCGCAGGTTATGTTCGGCAGCGGCGACCGCCCTGCCGGCTCACTAAGCTCCGGGTAACAGGCGAACTGGCAACGCAATCGATGGAGCCCCGGCCGCGCGGCCGGGGCTCCATCGGTTTATGGGTGATTTGCGTGATCAGGCGCCGAGATGGCGTTCGAGTTCGCCAACCACCGCGACGGCGGCGGTGCCGTCCCCGAACGGTGTAGCCGTGCCGGTGGTCGGCGCGGGCCGAGTCGCCGCAGCGATCCATTCCTCGGACGGGAGGCGGCGAGGATCCGGAATCAGACGATTCCATCCGGAATCGAGCGTTTCCACCCACTCCGTCTCGGGACGCAGCGTGGTGCAGACCCGCTTCAACAGGTATGCCTCTTTCTGCAGGCCGCCCGAGTCAGTGACGACACCGGCCGAGCCGAGTACCGCCGCCACCATCGCGGCGTAGCCGATCGGTCGGCCGACATGGAGGGCACCACGCGACAGCTTTAGCCCGAACGCGTCGGCGCGGGCGACGAGACGGGGGTGAGCCAGGAGGGCGACCGGCATGGTAAGCGCGGCCAACGCGCTGAGCAGGCTGTCCAGGCGGGCCGGGTCGTCGGTGTTCTCGGCACGGTGCAGCGTCGCGATCAAATACGGCTGGCTCGGATCGATGCCGTCCGGCAACTGCGCGGCAGGCAGGTCACCGGCGAGTATGGAATCGCGTACCCGCAGGCAGACGTCGACCATGACGTCCCCGACCAACACCGATCGCGCGGCCAGGCCCTCATCGGCCAGATGGCGCATGGCTTCCCGGGTCGGAGCCAGCAGCAGATCGGCGGCGTGGTCGGTGAGTACGCGGTTGTGCTCCTCCGGCATCCGGCGGTTGAAGGACCGCAGCCCGGCTTCCAGATGTGCGACCCGCAGGTGCTGCTTTACCGCGGCCACGGCGCCAGCAAGCGTGGAGTTGGTGTCGCCGTACACGAGGACCCAGTCCGGATTTGCCTCCGAAAGAACCGGGTCGATGGCGCTCAGCACCGCGCCGGTCTGCACGCCGTGACTTCCCGACCCAACGCCCAAGTGAACGTCTGGGTCCGGGATCCCCAGCCCAGTGAAGAAGACATCGGATAGGTCGACGTCGTAGTGCTGGCCGGTATGCACGATCACGTGCTGATGGCCGGTCTTGGAGAACGCGGCGGCGACGGGCGCCAGCTTGACGAGTTGGGGTCGGGCCCCGACAACGCTGACTACCTTCACTCAATCTCCTTGGTCGGTGATCCCGCGGGTGGAGGAGGTCGCCATCGTCATGCGGGCGACACCGCGACCACCATACTTTTGTGCTCCTAACCGTCGAGAACCCGCACGTTGGCCGCCGGCTCCGCTGTGGTTGGGATCACACGGCCCGGTGCCGCGGAAGGACGCTGCAAGCTGCGGCAAATCCTCAGCCACGACGGGGTAAAGTGACAGCGCTCTTCCACCCGAAAGGCAGGTCGCCCGTCCGGTCATTCACGGACACGACTTCGATCTTGTTCCCCATCGCCGGGTTGGAAGGTATGTGTTTGTGGTTTACGCGGCCGTCGGCCGCGCTGGTCGCCGGGAGGTCTGGTGCGGCGTGGGAGGGCCGGTGAGCCTGGCATGTCGGCTCCATCACGAGCGCTCGCCATCAAGCGCGTGCGTGCAACCGGAAAGTGCTCACTTCATCCATCCGTGGTCCGGCGTTATCGCGACGTTCCATCTCTGGTCGAACTTGTCATGAATTCTGCGATGCGCACGCGTCTCAGGGCCTCTGGTTGGCGACCAGCACCTCCGGTAACCGCGTTGATCCGGTTGGGAATTTGCGCGGCGGTGCCCCGCCGACCGGGTGCCGGTGGACCGAACGTGGTGGCGGGTCCGCGTGGGGCCGGCCCGGTTCGACCGGGCGCGGTATGTCTGTTCGAGAGGCCTTGAGGAAAACGAATGGCAACGGTTCTATCGACCGCCGAGGGTGTGGATCCTCCGGATGTGAGCGTCATCCTTGCGGTGTACAACACGATGCCTTACCTCAAGCAGTGCATCAAATCGTTGATCGATCAGTCCATCGGCCGTGACCGCATGGAGATCATCGCGGTCAATGACGGCTCGACCGACGGCAGCCCGGCCCTCCTGGAACGGCTCGCTGCCAAGTACCCCGCCATGGTCAAGGTCCTCCACCAGCAGAACTCGGGTGGCCCCGCAGCGCCGTCCAACCGCGGTCTTCAGGCGGCACGCGGGCGCTATGTCTTCTTCGTCGGGTCGGATGACTATCTCGGTCGCGAGGCGCTTGAGCGCCTTGTCGCTGCCGCTGATCGGTACGACGCTGACCTGGTCGCCGGCCGGATGGTGGGAATCGGCGGCAGTTACGTACCGCTCGCGATCTTCAGCGAAGACGAACACCGATGTGACCTCTACAACTCCGAGCTTCCGTTCGCGATGTCCAACACCAAGCTGTTCCGACGCGTGGTACTTGAATCCGTACCGCATCCGATACCCGGAAGACCTTCCGATGGTGCAGCGATCAGCCTTTCACGGTCGCCGCTGCGGTCCGGGCTAAGCGAATCGCCGTACTGGCCGACTACGACTACTACTTCGCGATCAAGCGGGATAACAACAGCAACATCACGTATAGCTCGAGCCGCGAGCTGCGACTTAAGTGTACCGGGCAGATCATGGATGAGAATGCCAGCATTCTGGAGCCGGGTCCACGCCGCGATGCGGTACTGCGGCGCAACTTCACCTCAGAGATCGGCAAAGTGACCAGGCCGGACCTGCTGCGGTTGGATCGGCCGACGCAGGAGCGGCTGATCGGGATGTTCGGGCAGCTCGCCCACGAGTACCTGACCGAGGAATGCGGATGCGCCTGGACCCGTACCGTCGGTTGAGGATTTCGCTCGCGCAGCGCGGTCTTGTCGATGAGGCTCTTGCCGTCATCGAGCACAATATCGGAAACGAGCCACCGGAGTTCGTACGCGACGAAACCGGGCTGTACGCCGCGTATCCGTTCTTTCGCGATCACCACGGTTTTCCCGATGCGTGGTACTTCATTACCGATAAGCCCGTCGAGATGATGGCCCATCAGCTCGCCGTCGAGGCCGTCGCGTGGAAGCCTGCCAGTGGCGACCACGCCGCCTTCGTCGTGCGGGCGACCAGCCCATTCGACGAGGCAGAACTCAGGCGCGCTGGTTTGACCGCCGTCATCGGGCGACGAGGTGCCAAGGTAAGCATCATCGCGCCCGATGATGTGGATGGTCGGACAACGCTGGTGTTCGAGTGGCTGGTGAGCGATCTGGCCGCCGAGGCTCCGCGATTCGGCGGCCGCCTGGACACAGTCATTCAGACCACAGAGGGCGGGCAGACGTACCGTGCACCTTTGCGTCTGCCGGCACGCTTGCCTCGTCCTCGGACGATCGCACGGACCGGATTCCGCCTGTTCGTTATTCGTCCGGTCAAGCAGCCGGAGCGCGAACTCGCGCTTGAGTACAAGCTGGCCACCCGGTCTGACCTGCTGTTTTTCGCAAAACGCCGACTGAAGCAGCGGGTCAGGCGACTGAAGCGGCGGGCTAGGCGACTGAAGCGGCGGGCCGGGAGGCTGCTTCGCCGAATGGGCTGGAGGGCCTAGATCGACGTGCGCGGCCGTCGATGTCGACGGCCGCGGTCTTCGTCGATTCGTCGAGGCTATCGGTTGACGTAGTCCTCATACGCCGCAACCACCTCGTGGGTAGGTCCGTCCATCCGGAGCACGCCTCCTTCGAGCCAGATGGTCCGGTTGCATACCTCGACAATGGTGTTGACGGCGTGGCTGACCAGAAAGACGGTGCCGGCTCCGGCGAGCATCTCGCGCACGCGTTGCTCGCTCTTTCTCCGGAACCTCGCATCGCCGGTCGCCAGAGCCTCATCGACCAGCAGGACGTCGTGCATCTTCGCCGCGGCGATCGCGAATCGCAAACGCGCTGCCATCCCGGACGAATATGTGTTCATCGGCAACTCGCTGAAGTCGCCACGTTCGTTGATCCCGGAGAATTCGACGATCTCCGTCAGGCGGTCGTGAGCTTCCTGCTTCGTGAAGCCCATCGCCAAGAGGCCAAGGATGACGTTATCTTCGCCGGACAGATCGTTGAGCAAGACCGCGTTCGCACCCAGAAGCGAGGGCTGGCCGGCCGTATACACGGTGCCTCTCTCCGGAGGCAATAGTCCGGCGATAGTGCGGAGAATGGTCGACTTGCCGGAACCGTTGCTGCCGATCAGGCCGATGGCTTCGCCCTCGTGCGCCGTGAACGTGACCCCTTTGACCGCGTGGATCAAGCTTGGGGCCGGCCCTCGCGCACCAGTGACCATGCGTTTGACGGCGTTCGCGCCGCGCTATTGCTGGTCGCGCGCGGACCACCCTTTTTGCCTCCGCCGAATACGCGGTACACGACGTGGACATCATCGACGATCACAGTCGGCTTGCCCAACTTGGGCGAGTCACCGGCTGGTGTTGATTGGGCCTGCACGGTGAAGAGATCAGCCACGTCCGTACTCCTGTTCGCCCAGCCAAAAGTAGATGAAGCCACCAGTGCCGATGACAGCGGCCCAGCCGACTCCGAGGATCCACAACGTCGATGTAGGCATGATCGCAGGAGCGGTCGGCAGTAGCGCCTGGCGGGCGATCTCAATGAAGACCACCAAGGGATTGGCCATCGCGAGGTGTGCGAGCGGCGTCGGGAGATGTTCCGCGAACGACGTCGCCGGATACATGACACCGGACGAATACATCCACGTCCGCATGGCGAACGGCAAGATCTGCTTGAGATCGGTGATCTTGTTGCCGATTCGTGCCATCAGCATCCCGAGCCCCGCGTTGAAGATCGTTTGCATGGCGATGAGTGGTACCAGGAGCAACCAGGTCCATCGAACCGACTCGCCGGAGAGCAGCACGATTGCCAGCAGCACGATCATCGACGCGAACAGGTTCTGCAGTTGCGTCAGCGTGGTGGAGATCGGCAGGGTGGCGCGTGGAAACTGGAGCGCGCGTACGAGGCCGACGTTCTTGGTGATGGCCAGTACGCCCTGCTGTACCACTTGCGCGGTGTAGGTGAAGAAGAAGACGCCGATGCAGAGATATGTGATGAAGTTGTCGACGCCGCGGCTGGTGCCGATGATCACGCCGAAGATCAAGTAGTAGACGCCGGCATTGGATAGCGGCGTCAAGACCTGCCACATCCGGCCGAGGCGGTGCTGCCCGAGCGCCGCGACGACGCCGGCGGTCGAGAACGCGTTCGCGAAGTGCCGGTACTGCCAGGTCTGCCGCAGGTAGGTGACGAGGTCCGGCCGCGCGCCCGCCACGGCCAGGCCGTTTCGGGAAGCGAGCGCCTCGAGCTCAGGGCTTGGTCGCTTCGTAATGGGAATGCTCGTCATACTGCAGGCTCCCAGGTCGTTGTCAACGGCGAAACGGAACGCAACCGTTTCGTCGGCACCGAACAGTAGAACCGATTGCGTCGCGACGCAATCGTACCGTCGTATGTTATGTTGCGAGTGTGGTGATGGACATAAAGCGACCCCTCGCCGGCGCGGCGCTGCTGCGGGGTGACATCACCGAGGCTATCCAGAAGGCGCTGGTGCAAGAACTGGCCCGTGTTGGCTACGGGCGCCTTTCCGTCGAAGCGGTCGCACGACGCGCCGGTGTGGGCAAGACCGCGGTTTACCGCAGGTGGCCTTCGAAGCTGGAGATGGTTCTCGAGATCGTGGGCTCGGTCGCGGGCGCGGGACTTCCGGTTCCGGACACTGGGGCCCTCGATAGCGATGTTGAGATCCTGCTCCGGTTCGTCGCCCGGGCCCTCAAACATCCTCTTGCATCTCAGATCATTCCGGACCTGCTCGCTGAGGCTGCTCGCAATGATCAGATCTCCGTCACGCTGAGGGATGTCCTCCGCGGCGCTCAGCGGGATGTCAGCAACTTGATCGTGGAGCGCGCGGTCGCACGTGGCGAACTGGCCAAAATCATCCCGGCTGACGTGGCGGTGGACCTCGTCATCGGCCCAGTTTACTGGCACCTCGCCGTCATCCGCGCTCCATTGCCTAACCCGATGTTGGCCGTCTTCGCACGGTCCGCGGTCGCGGCGCTGCACGCTGCCGCGGCGATGTGAACGCCGCCCATTCGCGGCAGGGCGCTGCCGTCGCCGAGGGATTAGACGAACGCCCATGGGGGCATCGGGGTAGCGCGAGTGAACCGTGAGGCTCTACAGTCGCCACTGCCACGGCTTCCAATCGAGGCGCTCGATAGCGCGCCAGGAGCCGTCTGGTCGCACTAGTCCGGGAGACCTGTTGACCAAGTCGCGCCTTCGTATAGGCATCCTTGTGGCCTCCGCCCTGGCACTCGTGGCCGGAGCGCCCGCAGTTGATCCGCCGCACGCGTGGGCCAGCCACGCCGGCTTCGCCTCTGTCCTAACCGCGTCAAATGGCGGCACGTCGATCGCGGTCTCTAGTGCCTCGCCGGTCTCGGTCGGCGAGTCGGCATCCGAAGCGCAATGGTCGCCTGACGGTAGCCGCGCCATCTACATCGGTCCAGGCAGCGCGCTCGACTCGATCCGTTACACCGGCGGTGCGATCGAGAAAGTCACCGTGGTGCCCGCCGACGGTAGCGCCACGCGTCACCATCCGACCTGGTCTGCCGACGGTCGCACCATCTACTGGTCGGAGCAGGCCGCGGCCGGCCAGCCGTGGCAGTTGATGTCGGCGTCGAGCTCGCCGAGCCCCTACTCGAGCGCCGTCGACCAGTGACGGCTTCGACTACACCCATCCGGATGCCGGTCCTGACGGCAGCCCTGCCGGCATCGTCGTGGCACAACGGCAGTCCGACTCCGGAGGCACCCCGACAGGGACGCCGGACGTCGTCCGCTACGACCCGTCGGGCGGTGGCTCGGTGGCCACGATCGTTACGAATGCGGCCAGCCCGGCGGTCTCCCCGGATGGTAAGCATGTTGCGTGGGTCCGGAGTGACTCCGGGCATCAGCAGATCTTCGTCTCCGATCTGAATGGCGGCAACGTCGTGGAGATCACGTCGGATGCGGTGGAACATGACGACCCGGCGTGGTCTGGCGATGGGACGACCATCGCCTACGACGTCAGCGGTGCGGTGTGGACGGTGCCAGCCAGCGGCGGGACCCCGAGCCTGACCGGTCTTTCGGGAGTCCCGGCATACCTCGCTGATAATCGGGACCAGGTCGTCACTCTCGCGGGAGCCAACAGGTTCCTCACTGCGCTCGCCATCGCCCAATACCACTGGGCCACGGCGGATTCGCCCGAGCCGGGCTTGGAGGTCGCCAATTCGGTTGTCCTGTCGCGATCTGACACCTATGCCGACGCGGTCAGCGGTGCCGCGTTGGCCGCCGCGAAGCACGGGCCGCTTCTGATGACGTCGCCGACGAGCTTGAATTCCGATACCTGGACGGAGATCCAGCGCGTCCTGGGTAGCTCGAACCGGTCGGCGAAGACGGTGTATCTGCTGGGATCCACGTCTGCCATCAGCCTCTCGACCGAGAACACGATCAGTTCCGCCGGCTACAAGGTGAGCCGTCTGGGGGGAGCGAACCGGTTCGCGACCTCGATTCGGATCGCGCAGGAGATTACGTCGAGCCCTCGGATGGTCCTTGCCGCCACCGGAATGAATTTTCCGGATGCACTTGGTGCTGGCGCCGCTGCCGGCTCGTACGACGTCGCCGGCCAGACGCCCGCGGTGGTCGTCCTCACCGCGGACACGAAGCTACCGGCCGATACGAAGTCCTACCTTGACTCCTTTGAGGTGGCGAACGCGGGCCGCGTCGATGCCGCGCTGTTTGCGGTAGGTGACCAGGCAGCGACCGCGCTCGGCACCCGCTACGACTCGTTCATTCCGCTGGCCGGTGCGAACCGGTACGCGACCGCCGCGGCGGTGGCGAGCCGGTTGTTCTCCGGCGGGCAGGTAGCAGGCTTGACGATCGGCGACAACTGGCCGGATGCGCTCGCCGGCGGCGCCTTGCTGGGTACCCTGGGCGGCCCTCTGCTGCTCACGCCGAAATCCGGCGGACTCAACATCAACAGTGGCTACGTGCTGGATGTCGACTCCGGGTCCATCACGTCGCTGTTGATCTTCGGCGATCTGGTCCCGTCTGGCTCTCAGGCGTCGGCAGGGAAGTGGATCAGTGGGCAATCCGGGTTCGTCACGAGCGCTTCCTCATCCGTTGCCGGCACAACTCCCTCCACATCGAACTAGGCCGGGCTGATGGAACTCACCCGACCGCAGACTTGCCCGACACGGGTCCCGCGAAGGACGTGACATGCCCCAGATCAATCGTCGACATGCCGCTATAGCCACGATCGCAGCGGCACTCGTGGCGGCCGTGGTGACCTCATCCGGAGCGAATGCGGCACCGCCGTCCGGCCAGGCGAGTTTCACGGTGCCGCACTCGGCCCCCGCCTGGGCAAAAGCCGGTCGTGCTCTGGGCACGGTCGGGTCGCAAACGAAAATCACCTTTTCGATGGCTCTACCGTTGCGCAACGCGGGCGAAGCCGAACGAATCGCCGACACGGTATCCGACCCGGCAAGCGCCACCTATGGCCACTACCTGACACCGAGCGAGTTCAACTCACGGTTCGGGCCGACCGACGCGCAGGTATCCAAGATCAAGGCATATCTGCGTTCTCAGGGATTCGCCGTGGGCGACGTGGCGGCGGGCAACAGATGGGTGACGGCGACCGGAACGGTCGCGCAGATCAATCAGGCCTTCGGCGTCACCATGCGCAACTATCGTTACCACGGCAAGTCACTGCGGGCGCCGGATTCGGCGGTAACCCTTCCCGACTCGCTGCGCGGCATGGTCCTCGGCATCAGTGGCCTGGACAACGGTGGCCTCCTGCGGCAACCGGCGAGCCGGCGGGTAGACCCGTCCGGAGGTAAGTCAGCTAATTCCGGGCTTGCGCCGAAGACGACACCGCCACCGGCATCGACCTGCTCGACGTACTGGGGCCAGCACACGCAGACCGCACCGCAGGTTTACGGCTCGACAACATTTCCCACGTACATCTGTGGATACTCGCCGGCGCAGGTACGCGGTGCCTACGGGGTTCCGGCCGGACACACCGGCGCCGGGGTCACGGTCGCCATCATTGACGCGTACGCGTCCTCCACGATGGCCAGTGATGCCGACAAGTACTCAACGGCCATGAGTGAGCCGACGTTCACCACCGGCCAGTACCGGGAACAGGTGTTCACACCGTTCACGCTCACCAGCGAGTGCGGCGAGTCTGGCTGGAACGGCGAGGAGACGCTCGACGTCGAGGCCGTCCACGCGATGGCGCCGAAGGCGAACATCCTTTACATCGGCGCGCAGAACTGCGACACCGGCATCGACGACGCCATCAACTGGGTGATTCAGAATCACGCCGCATCGATCATCAGCAACTCGTGGGGATCGACCGGCGAAGGCAACCTGGGCAGCTCGTACGTCGTGGAGAAGTCGATGTTCCTGCAGGCGAAGGCGCAGGGGATGGGCTTCTACTTCTCCTCCGGTGACAACGGCGACAACGCAACGTACCCATACAACTCGTACAACACACCTCAACCGGACTATCCCGCATCGGACGCGAATGTGACCGCGGTCGGCGGGACCAGCCTGGCAATCAACGCGAGCGCCGGTTACATGTGGGAAACCTCCTGGGGCACGTACATCGATCCGACCGACTACTCCATCTCCCCGGCCGGTTACCAGTCCACCCCACCGGGTCAGTTCTGGGGAGGCGCGGGCGGCGGCGTCAGTACCGTCACGACGCAGCCGTCCTACCAGGTGGGTGTCGTGCCGAATAGCCTCGCTACCCTAAATGGGCCGACCCCGATGCGCGTCGTTCCCGATGTTTCGGCAGTGGCCGACCCGTACACCGGTTTCGCGGTCGGGCAGACAGTCAACGGGGTCTGGTCCATCGGGGGTTGGGGTGGGACCAGCCTGGCGTGTCCCATATTCGCCGCGGTACAGGCGATCGTTCAGCAGGAGCGCGGAGTCCCGATCGGCTTCGCGAATCCGCTGCTCTACCAGATCGATGCGTCCTCCTTCCACGACGTGGTCGCGCCCGACAGCACGGTCGCGATTGTTACGCCCAGCGGTGGCACACTCGTGACCTTCGCGGACGACACCTCGCTTATCGCGACGTCGGGGTATGACGACGTGACCGGACGGGGTTCACCGATCGTTCCGCGGCTGATAGCCAGTGAGGGATCGAAGCTGCATCTCGGTTCGCTTGAACAGCCGCCGTCAGGCTGGAAACCGTAACCGTGTAGGGCTGCGCACCAGCGGTGTTCTGGCTGGTGCGCAGCTCGCTGAGACGAGCCGGAGGTCCGGATCAGGCGGGCGGCTCGGCCTCGCGTGAAATCACGTTGCCTTCCTTGTCTACCCAGCCGAGGGGCCGTGCCGGGTTCCCAGCGACCAACTGGTACGGCTGGACAGGTTTGGTAACCACCGATCCCGCGGCGATCATGGCGTATTCACCGATCTCGTTCCCGCAGACGATGGTCGCGTTCGCGCCGATCGATGCGCCACGACGCACCAGGGTCGGTGTTACCTCCCATGACGGGTTCTGGGCGCGTGGCCGGAAATCGTTGGTGAATACCGCGCACGGCCCGACGAACACCTCATCCTCGATGGTCACGCCGTGGTATACGGAAACGTTGTTCTGAATCTTGACGCGGTCGCCGACGGTTACATCGGCATCTACGTAGACATTCCGGCCGATTACGCAACCGCCGCCGATCCGGGCGGTGGAACGCACGTGCGCGATATGCCAGATCTTGGTGCCCGGGCCGATTTGCGCGCCGGCTTCGACATCCGCGGACGGATGAACGAAGACGTCGTCGGCGGGAGTGGCTGCTGTCATGGCGAGACTCTCTGGGTAATGGGTGCGCCGGTTACGGCGATCGGTTACGCGGATCGCTGGGACTATAGCGGGCCCGCTGGCTGGGATGCGGGTCAAGCTCACTGCCGTGCAAGCTTGCGATCACTCAGTGCCGTGCAAGCTTGCGCTCAAAAGACGATCACGACGCCACGCCGCGCGGGGGGCTCTGCTCACAGCGAACGCCGCCCCACCCGAGTTGTACGCATGTAATGTTGTAATCAACATTACGAGGAGGCAGAAATGCGTAAGCAGCACTGGGGTACCCGCCCCGAGCCGGCGCCGGCTGACGACGCGCCCGCCTTCATCTCCGGACTGCTGCCGGACGATCTCTTCACTGGTCCGCCAACGATCACCATCGACCGGGACGAGGTCGTGATCGTCGGTGCGATCCCGGCGCCGCAGATGCCCGAGGGCGCGTCCGACGCGGACGTTGCCGCGGCGGCGGCCGGGCGGATCAGCCAGTTCCGCGAGTCAACGCGCGAGCAGCGCATCCGGTTGGCCCAGCAGCTAGAGCATCGGTACGAGCGAAAGGTCGCCTGGGGGGTCGAGTGTGGCGGCACGTCACAGATGTTCACCCGGCTGGCCGCACCGGTCATGACCCGGCTGCGCCAGCCGCAGCGGCAGGTTTTGGACACGCTTGTCGATGCAGGGGTGGCCCGCTCGCGATCCGAGGCGCTCGCTTGGTGTGTACACCTGGTCGGCGAGCATGCGCAGCAATGGCTGGGCGAGTTGCGCGAGGCGATGAACTCGGTCGACGAGTTGCGGCGTCAAGGGCCGAATTTGGAGTGAGCCGACGGTTGCTCTCGCGGGCGTGATCCAGGCAGTGCGTCCGCCCCGTCTGGGCCCGCCGCAGCCCAGCCACGCAGTTCGGGAACAAGCACTAAGATTGAGGTCGATGCCCTGCCGGAGCCACTCACCCGACGCGACCCGTGCTTCGACGTCGACAGCGATCTGCCGGTTAAGCGTGGCCGCTGTTAGAGCGGCAGCCAACGGCCGGGGGCGGCGGCGTGGCCATGACCTTTGGCCCTACGTGTTGGCGGCAAGCTCGGAACGCTCGTGTGGTACGCCTGTTTCCGGGGGTGAGATTAGTGGTCCGGCGGGTGGTGGTGGGATTTGATGGTCCTGCTGGTGCGCTGTGGCGCCTTTACGGGGGGTGCCGGGGCGACGTCGCCGCGCGGGATCGAGTTGGCCGCGCACGCACGGTGGATCTTACGTCGCCTGAATGTGGCACTCGGAGTGGCCGATGCTGTTGAGGTGGTTGCGCCGTTCGATCGGCGCGGATGGCGCGGCGACGGGCTGCCGACCATCAACACCTTCCGGACCGCGCCCATCGGCGCGGACGTGCGGCCACGTGTCTTGGCCATCGCGATGATGGTCAGCATGGCGGTTGCCGTGGACAAGCGGCTACGGCGGCGAGCATGACAAGTTCGGGCACCTGCACGTTATGTGCGCTACGCAGCAGCGAGTGGCTGCTCACCTATGTAGACGCCGACGCCACGGGCGAGGGTATCCGAGAAGCGTTGCTGACACTCGGCAATGGCTACCTGAGCACCCGGGGCGCGGTGCCGGAGGCCGCCGCCGATGGTGTCCACTATCCGGCCACGTATGTAGCCGGCGTCTACAACAGACTGGATTCCCATGTGGATGGTCGGCAGCACCGCGACGAGAGTCTGGTCAATCTGCCGAACTGGCTACCGCTCACGATGCGCGCCGACGACGGTCCCTGGTTAGCGCCCGGCACGTGGCAGGTAGTACACCACCACGTGGCATTGGACCTGCGTCGGGGACTGCAACTGCGTGAGCTGGTGGTGGACGATCCGTCGCTGCGGCGTACCCATATCCGCCAGGATCGGCTGGTTTCGATGGACGCTGAGCACGTCGCGTGTCTGCGATCGACGATCACTCCGTTGAACTGGTCTGGCACGCTGCACGTGCGCAGCCTGCTCAACGGCCAGGTTCGCAATGACAATGTCGCCGCGTTCGCCGCCCTGGCAAAGCAGCACCTCACTGTTCCCGTCGTCGGCCAGCACGGTGACACGTGCTGGCTGGTCGCTGAGACCGTTCAGTCACGGGTACGCGTCGCGATAGCGGCGAGCACCACGACCAGCCGAGACGATGCGGTTATCCGTCCGGTCAGCTTGCCGGGACAAGTCGGGCAGGAGTGGACGATGCCCGTAGAGCCCGGTGTTCCGTTGACAGTGGACAAGATCGTGGCCGTCTTCACCTCACGCGACCACGCGATCTCCGAACCGTTGGACGCCGCCAAGGACGAGTTGGCCCATGCCCCCGGCTATGACCGGCTGCGGGCGGCACACACGCTGGCGTGGGAGCACCTATGGCAGCGTCTGCACCTGACGATCGACATCGATACTGACCGCACGAGCCAAACGGAGGAAGCAGTCCTCGCGCGTCGTGCGGTCAATGTGCACCTGTTCCATGTCGCACAGACGCTGTCGGGACACACGGCGGACCTCGATGTCGGCGTACCAGCGCGGGGTTTGCACGGCGAGGGCTACCGGGGGCACATATTTTGGGACGAGTTGTTCGTGTTCCCTATGCTGAACTTGCGCATTCCGGAACTGACCCGCGCGCTGCTGCTCTACCGCTACCGGCGACTCCCACAGGCGCGGCGTCTGGCCAATGAGACCGGTGCCGTCGGTGCACTGTTTCCCGTGGCAGAGCGGCAGCGACGGCCGCGAAGAGACTCCCAAGTTGCTCTACAACCCGCGCTCACGACGGTGGGTGGCCGACAACTCCCGGCGGCAGTACCACGTCAACCTGGCAGTGGCCTACAACGTCTGGCAGTACTACCAGGTCACCGCCGACATCGACTTCCTGGCTGCCTACGGCGCGGAGCTGCTGGTCGAGATCGCCCGGTTCTGGGCCGCGATCGCCGAGCACGACCCGGCAACGGACCGCTACCACCTGCGCGGTGTGATGGGACCCGACGAGTTCCACGACGGCTACCCGGACCGGCCCGGCGAGGGCATGGACGACAACGCCTACATCGCGGTCATGACCTCTTGGGTTCTGGCCAGAGTCCTCGAGACCTATGCAGGTGCTAGGCGGGCACCACACCGAAGGCCTTTGGCAACGCCTCGGCGTCACGGATGCCGAATTGCGGCGATGGGACCATCTCAGCCGCAACCTGCATGTGCCGTTCCTGCCCGGCGGGCTGCTCGCCCAGTTCGAAGGCTACGGCGACCTCGCCGAGCTCGACTGGGATGCCTACCGGCACCGCTACGGCGATATCGGCAGGCTCGATCTCATCCTGGAAGCCGAAGACGACACCACCAACCGCTACCAGGCGTCCAAGCAGGCGGACGTGCTGATGCTGTTCTACCTGCTCAGCGCCGAAGAACTCGACTGCGGTTCTGCGCCGCCTCGGCCACGACTTCGATCCGGCTAGCATCCCCGCCACCGTCGCCCACTACCTCGCCCGACCACCCATGGCTCCACACTCAGCCGTGTCGTGCACGCCTGGGTGCTGTCACGCGGCGACCGCCCGGCATCATGGCGGCAGCTGCGTGAAGCGCTTGACGCCGACCTGGCCGCCAACCAGGGCGGCACCACCCACGAGGGGATTCACCTTGGCGCCATGGCCGCCACCGCCGATATCCTGCAACGCTGCTACACCGGCCTGGAAACCCGCGGCGACACCCTGCGCTTGCACCCCCGGCTGCCCGACACGCTTACCCAGCTCGACTTCGATCTACGCTACCGCGGCCACTGGTTACGCTTTGTGTTCACCCACGACCACGTCGACATCCGGGCTCGGCCCAGCGCCGCGGCACCGGTCACGATCGCGGTCGATGGCCACACGCACACCCTGCTCAGCGGGGGCCGCCTGCGGCTCGGGTTAGCCAAGCGTTCGGCTGGCGAGATAGTCCGGTCCGAGCAGAGGCGTACCGACGCGCGCGGCACGTGAGGCCGGTCGCCGGCGCATGCCGTGACTGACAACATCGTGGCTACGGCCGTATCTGTCCGGGAACCGCGTTGACCGCGGGGGTGGTCTAATCGAACAGGGATCACGTGACGCCTGCGGGGCCGGACGGCGAGGTCCCGTGAGATTTCTGTTGGGGGTGTCGGATCCGGAGCGACGCATTCGTAGCAGAGGTGAGAGGTGGCCGGAGGTGGCCGCCCCGGACACGGGAGTCATGAGATGACGCGATACCTGATCTCGTTCGATGACGGCGCGATGGCCCATATCCCCGATGAGGACTTTCCCGACGTGGACAGGGCGGCGCACGAGGTGGCCCAGGAGGCCGTGAACGCCGGTGTGTGGGTGTTCGGCGGCGGGCTGGCAAGTCAGAAGGCAAGCATTGTGGCCACCGACGGGATGGTCACCGACGGCCCGTACCCCGAGACCAAGGAGGTCATCGGCGGGTTCTGTGTCGTCGACGTACCCTCACGCGAGGAGGCGCTCGCCTGGGCTGCCAAGGTTGCCGGCGCGTGTCGCTGTGCACAAGAGGTCCGGGAACTCCTGCCCGACCCCAAACATGACGCGATGCTCCGTGAGGCTGATCGGCATCGGTGACGTCTCGACGAGGACTGATCTCGGGCAAGCCGCCACGCTAGAGCGCGCCTTGCCTTGGCCGCGGTTGTGACCTGGTTCTGCGCATCGACCTGTACGAGGGACGCGGGGCACTGGCTGGATCGGGCGCGCCCCGCGCCCAGTTTCGGTGCCTGACGGGATCCGGCGACTATTGATCGCCCAGCGAGACGACAGCCGGTCCATCTCACGATCACGGCCAGGTCGGCTGCCTTCACCATCTTGCGGACCTATGCGTCTGCCGGGAGCTACAGGCACCGCGTCGGCCAGCGGCCGTTCGTGTGCGGCCCGCGAGCACGCCAGAGCGGCCACGGTGCCGGTACCCGTGCCGACGTCGAGTAGTCGGGTGCCGGCGCTGACCTCGGCGGCGTCGAGTAGGAACCCGGCAGGATGGGCGCACAGGGCGGCCAAACTGTCCTGGTATGCCGTCGCTCGGCCCGCCCATTGGAACCGCCCGTGATCGTTGAAGGCTGTTGTCGTCACTGGATCAGGCTCCTGGCGATTTTGATCGTCGATCTGGCCCCCTGGTCACGATCACCGTAACGGTGGTGTCCACCGTGAAGCCGTCGGCCTGCCAGGTTCGACCATCGTCCCGATTGACCAGCGACGTGCCCGTGAAGCATCCGCTATTCGGCATGGCAGTGCGTTTTCGCTGCACCCGTCGGCCTAATACCGCCTGACGCCAGCGAGAGTGGCTTACGACCGATCCCGACAGCGCGCATTGTCTAACGGAGTCGGGCCGATCTCCATTTCATCAGGTGATGTGAGCCCGCGACTGAGTTGGGTGGCTTACGAGCCGACTCAATGGCGGTCTCGCAAGCCACCCTGACAAACGTCTTCGAGGCGAGGCAGGCGCATCAAGCTCTCACTGGATCCCGCGATCACGAATCGAGATAGCGTCTGGGAATGCCCGGCAACCTACGGCGTGCCAGATTCGCGTCTGCCTTGCGACCTAGTCATCAGCCGTTGCAGGAAGCGGCATAGCCGGAGTTGGCTTGGCCGGTGATCACGCCCTGGTCTTGACCGAAGGTGCTGCCGCCGATGCCGCCCTGCGCGCCGGATACTGTTTCGTAAGGCGAGTCGGGGCCGAAGCCGCCTGGCGCACCGTGCCAGGCGTTACAGCTCGTACCGGTGTTTCCGGGGAAGTTCGATGGGATGGTTGACGCCGATGCTGCTGCTGGAATGGCCAGCAGGCCCAGGGCGAAGAGACCCACAATGGTGATGCGGACCCTTTTCATCTGCTACCTCCTCTAGAAAATGGACGTCCGGAGTGGCCGGAATATCGCATTCAGGCGAGAGGCCATCTCGATGGACTGGCGCCTTGGTGGCGCGGGTGGCGGGCCCCAATTGAAGGGCGAACAACGACCCGAGCGCAGCAAACCATCCGTAGTGTACGGTGCCAATGAATGTCAATTGCCTCATCTTTTCCGGCGCTTCTGTTCGGCTCTTTGACGTATTCACTCCGGCTACCATTAATGAGCGTCTTTTGACGTCGTAAGCGGCCACGATTCCGCTGTCCACCGCGCCGAGTCTGGCACAGGTCGTCTACCGGGCCACGCAACCGATCGCCTGGCCTGACCCTAGTCCCGGCAGATCGCAGGCAGGCCGGGCTCATGGACGACCATCACATAACACCCCGCCCAGGCGCCCAGCACCGCGACAGCCGAGACAGCCCAGCGGACACCCGCCCGTCCAGGCAGCCACCGTCTGATCACGAATTGTGCAGAAGCGACCGCAACCGCGATGAACGGCGTCGAGCACAGTACGAAAAGCGCACCGATGCGACCCGAAACGCCGATATCGAGGTCGTGCGTGCATCGCTGGACCACCCTGACGGCGTGTTCCTGGGCCGTGAGCATCAGCATGATCGTCACGACAAAGACCCCAGCCGCCACCGACCAGCCAAGCCATCCGGACGCGCGCCCCTTAGCGGCCACCATCTACCTCCTCAACTGACAGCGCTTCGGGCAAACTACAAGGCCGATGCCGTGTCTCCGTGCCAGCCATACGCCGCACGCAGCGGTGAACCCCGCGGCTCGAGCACATCAACGCCACGTTAGGTCCCATCGAAGAGAATGCCCAGGGCGACAGGCCCACGGGTCGCGCTCCGGCCAGGGCGTACGGGATTTGTCGGGAGGTGCCGGCGATGCTGGACACACGTGGTTGTATGGATGGCTGCACGCGTGCGCCTTCTAGCGACCCGGTTTGTCGTTCGTCGTCTGGTGGCCTGAAGGCTGGACAGGAACCTTTCGGCGTCGGCGGATCTGCGTCGCAGACGTGGGGCAGCCCACATGATCTCGGCGACAAGGAATCCGACTAGCAGCCATGCGCGAGGCGTTACCGCAACCGGGTAGGTTGCCAGGCCTACAGCGACCAGGGCCACCAGACCGATTAAGACGGTCACGCGCCGGCGACTCCATAACGCGCGTAGCTGGTAGCGGCCTGCTGCAGTCTGGGATCATCCGTTGAGGATTCGCCCCGAACGAGCCGGACCGCAGTTGCGCGTTCTGCGGCCGCGAGCGAAGCGCCGTTGACCCGAAACGCCTCCTTTGTGCGGCGGGCTCTTCCGACAGTGCTGCCAAGTACGGCACGGCCATTGACCAGACTCCACGCTGCCCGACCCTCGGCGCGACCCGCGCAGTTGTGGTTTCCTCAGACTGTGGCCCGGTCGAAGGAGCCTTCGAAGCTAGCGACGTACCGGCGCAGGCGCGACTTCGGCAAAACGCCGGAGCCGTCCGGCGCGATCGTGCCGAGCAGCGACGACACCCGCAGGTTCGTGGTACAGCGTCATCGCGCAACCCGCCTGCACTACGACTTCCGTCTGGAGATCGACGGGGTGCTCGTCAGCTGGGCCGTACCCAAGGGCCCGACGCTCGACCCGAAGGTGCGCCGGGCCGCCTTCCACGTCGAAGACCACCCGATGGACTACATCGACTTCGAAGGCGTGATCCCCAGCGATGAGTACGGCGGCGGAGACGTGATCGTCTGGGACGCCGGCACCTGGATACCTGGCAAGGAGGGCGATCCCGGTCAAGCTGTCGCCGGCGGTGAGATCCACGTCGACGTGCGGGGCGCGAAGCTGCGCGGCCGGTTCGTCCTAGTTCGGACCCGGACCGATGAGTACGGGAAGGAAGAGTGGCTGCTACTGCACAAGCGCGACGAGTACGCGGTGGAGGGCTGGGATCCGGAAGACCATCCGGAATCGGTGCTTTCTGGGTTGACCAATGACCAGGTAAAGAATGATCCAGCCTGGATTTGGCGCTCCGATCTGCCGGCCGACCGGGCAGCCCAGCGGCTGCGACCGGCCGACATCGAGCCCGCCAGCGCGGCTGAGTTGCGAGCCCTCAACGACCTTGCCGACAGCGGCACCTGGTCCATCTATGACCGGGAACTCCGGGTGACGAATCTTGACAAGGTGCTGTTCCCAGCACGGTCGCGGCAGTCCGCGGTCACTAAGCGCGACCTGCTCCGCTACGTCGCGCAGATCGCCCCGACGCTGGTGCCGTACCTGTATCGTCGGGCGCTGAACATGCACCGGTACCCCAACGGCGCCGACAGTAAGGGCTTCTGGCAGAAGGATCTGCCGGCGCACGCCCCGGACTGGCTGGACCGGTGGCAGAACCCGGGCGAGTCCACCCATCTCGTGGTGACCGAGCCGGCCTCGCTGATCTGGGCCGCCAACTTTGGCGCGCTGGAGTGGCACGCTTGGACGTCCACCATCGATCGGCCGGATCGGCCGACGTATGCGTTGATCGATCTCGACCCGGGTGACACTACAAAGTGGGCGGACCTGCTCACGCTCGCGCGCTTGCACCGCACCGCGCTGGAGCATCTCGGCGTGCGCGCGTACCCGAAGGTGACCGGCCGGCGCGGTATCCAGATCTGGATCCCGATCGCGGTCGGCCCCACATTCGACGAGACCCGGGTGTGGGTGGAGCGGCTGTCGAAATCGGTCGGCGCGGTGGTGCCGGAACTGGTCAGCTGGAAGTGGACGGTCAAGGACCGCAGCGGCCTGGCACGGCTGGACTACACGCAGAACGCGGTGAACCGGACCCTGGTCGCGCCGTACAGTCCGCGTCCGGCAGCTGGTGCGCCGGTGTCCGCGCCGATCGATTGGGACGAGCTCGATGGCCGGTCGCTGGCACCGGACCGCTTCACGATTCGCACCATCATCAAGCGGTTGGCCGAGCGCGGCGACCTGTTCCACGGTGCGCTCGACTTCGATCAGAGGCTGCCACCGATCACCTGACCGGCGGCTTCGGGGTGTTCGCTTCGCCTCAAGCCGACCTTCCGTCATTGCCCGGACTACCCGACGACGTGGGTCTTGCACGCACCGTCCATGACACGCCCACCAAACGATGCGGTGTGAGGCTCGCGCGTATCCGGTGTCTGAAGGCCGACCATTGCGGGGCCATCAGGCCGCATGATCCAATGTGCCGGCATTCCGACGAGAGGATCACAGGTGAACGGCAAAAAAGCGCAGCTGGTGACTCAAACCGTGGCGCCCGAGCTCAAGCCCGGCGAAGAAGTGCAGATCGTCGGGCTTGCCACGATCGAAGCGGTTCCGCTAGGCGCACGGCTTGCTAACGCGGCACTTACCGGCGCAGCGGCTGTCGCGTCCGGCGGCATCGCGATGGTGGTGAGCGCGACAGACTTCCGATACATCGTCTTGACCACGGATCGTCTCATCTTCCTCAAGCGGACGGGCTTCCGTGGCAATCCGAGCACCGTCGTCGCCGAGATTCCTCGTGAGGCGATTATCGATGTCGGCGATGTCACGGGCCGCGTGACAACCGCGTGGGACCTATCGCTGGCCGGTCACGACCGCGCCCTGAGAATTCGCTTCCCGGTAGAAAGCCGCAAAGAATCGCTGGCGATCGCGGCAGAGCTACGTGCGAGAGTCAACCCCGAGCACATGTAGCGGCAATGCCCCGCACCCGACCGTATTGATCGATACGAGCACGGAACATGACCCCGCCGACCGAGTCGTGGCTGGGCATGAAATGACCGAGCCCAGGGCGGAGCCACCGGGTCTCACCAAAGAACCATGACCGCGTAACTCGTGAGCAGCGGGTGCCGCGTGCGGCCGATATCGGCGGGAGGTCGCCATCGGGCCGTGACGCGAGCCCACGGTGCGCCTCGCCAGCGGCGCCCTGATACCTGAGCGACGGATTCGGCACTGGACGCCTCCGTGTCGCCTTCGTCGCCTCCTGAAGTTTGAAGGGCCTGGTCACGGTTCGGGCGACCTTTGCTGCGTTTTCGCTGCCCCGCATCACGGAGAGCTTGCACGCGCGGTCTGGACGGCCACAGAGTCTCGTGTCAGCATCAACGCCATTCCTCCGCCGCGAAAGGTGGCTGAGTTCGTGGGTGATGTGCGGGGGCTCCGTCGTCGGGCGAGCCTTATGGCGTTGCTGACCGTGCCGTCGCCGGCATTGTTCGTTGCGATCTGTGCGGGCTACCGCAACCTGCCGCGCTGGTATATCGGGGTGGCGGTGACCGGCATGGTCCTGACCGTCTGGTTCCTGGTCCTCTTTCTCGTGGATACCGTCCGCAAACGGATGCGCCTGGGCTCGTACTTTTTCCCAGCGCCCCTTGCGGTCGATGAGGATGCCAAAGCTGACCTGATCGAGCGGATCCGGATTCCGGCCTGGATCACTACTGTGCCGTCGACCATGATTCTCGTCTGCGTGGCTGGGCCACTAGTCGATCGGTACAAGGCGCCGTGGTGGCTGGTCATCGCGGCCTACCTGGCCCTGATTGGCTGCTGGACTGCCATCGAAGGCGCTGCCTGGTCGGCCTACCGTCGGGCGAGGGCGCGGGTATGACGGTGGCGATACTTCACCCGCGAGGAACGCCGGGCTCGTGGTTCGGGCAGAACGGCGGACACCGGCTCGCCATCGGCTAACTCGTTTCGACCCTCGCAGGAGCGCTTGGTGTCCCAGGCACCCAACCGGCGTCGCTGACCACCAAATCGTCGACGAACTGGCCTATGTCTTCTTCCGCGCGGCTCTGCCAAACCAAGTGATTTTCAAGGCCGGTGCACGCACGAGCGTGACCTCGCAGTTTGGCGGGTTGCCTCGTCTCATGGTCGCACAATGGTCGCGCTGCCCGCTGAACAGGAATCGATGTTTAGATCGGGACGTGAGTAAATTCCGACTCTCGATGGTGGCCGCGTATGGCTGCGGTTGGCTCGGCTTCTTCGTGTGTGTATGGGCCTGGAGCCGCGGCTGGCTTGCGGAGTGGCTGGCGTGGGTCATTGCCGTGGCCTCTGGCGCGACGGGCGGATTCGTGGCACGGAGGCTGCGGCGACGGAACACTACGGCTGAGTGACCTGCGCGCGGGTCGACGGCAGTTGGTCTGTCCACTGTCAGCCTGGGAATCGGATGTTCGCCTGATGTCCGCAGCTCGTCTGCTGGTTGATGGATGCCAGTAGCGGCCTCAAGTGGCCTCGCGACGCCAGGGCTAATGGCCCGCTAATGGCCCGCGGCGGGATGCCGAGCCTCCTCGTCGTCTTCACGCCCGAACGCATGGCGAAGCTCGGCCTCCATACCGGTTCCTTCATCGCGTAAGGCTTCAGCCCTGACCTTGATTCTTCGGGCCGGAATCGCTACGCGACCTCAGAGCCTCGAGGCCAAGTGCGCCGGTCCAAGCCGGTCGCGGCAGCAGAGGGCCAACGTTGCCGTCTACGGGCTCGTATCATGCGCACACCACAGGGCGAAAGGATCGATGATGGGTGCATCCAGCTGGGAGTACGTAGTGCCATACAAAGGAAGCGTGGCGACGACCCTGGCTGCGCTACACAAGATCACGTTCCAGCAGCACCATAAGGAGGGAGACGACTTCGCGAGCATCGAGGAGTTGTGGAATGACGAAGAGTTCATGGGAACGGTCGGCACCCACTCGATCCTCGACATCATGCGTGTTGACAGTACGAAGAATGTTTCCGATCCCTGGTCGTACGACGACTTGAATGTTGTACGTCCTTTGGCCGCCGACCGGATCCTGCATTGGTTCGGCACCGATCGACCCTCAGTCGCCATGTACGAAGCCGTCCGAGACGGCAAGGGACGCGGTCACGGCGGCCCGTACGGAGATTGGCAGCCGGGCCTGATGGATGAGGCCAAGGTGAGGTGGACCGGCGCCTATCTGCTCCTGTATACGGGCGACGAGCCAACGCACGTAGCGTTCTGGGGCTGGTCGGGTGACTAGGTTGCGCGAACTGCTCCGCCTGGCGCTCGGGCATTCGCATGCGACGCCGCGCACTACGACTTCGGTTCAGTGAGCGCGTTCGGGCCCTGCCCAACCTGCGATGGCGTTGGCTACCCCGCCGATGATGGCCTTGCCGACTGGTAGCTTGGGAATCGGATGTTGGCTCGATGTCCTGGCCCCACCCGCTGCTCGACAAGTGACAGCCCCGGCCCAAGGCGGCCCCAATGAGCCCGAGTTAATGGCCCGCTAATGGCCCAGGACGGGTGCGTAAGCCTCTCAATGATCTGTCAAGCTCGTCGACCACGAAACCCAACGGACCAGCCTCCTTGGTGCGGGTATTGTGGGGCATCGCGGTCCGGAGTGCGATTCATGGGCGCCAGCAGGCCAGGTCGTCGCATGTCGGCCAACTGGACGAGGCATCGTCCAGGCCCGGGGTTACATCCCTTCGGATCGCGCCCGTTCATGACCGGCTTTGGCACCGGCTACTGGCCCATGGATGGCCCACCGATCATGGTCGCTTCGGTGCTGGCGCCTCGGCTCTCGGACATGATGCTTTGCCGGAGCCGACGCACCCCTCGCGGCGGCGCGATGCCGTCCAAACATGATGTGCGGCATAGATCCGATTCAGCACATCGGGTTCTGCACGAATGGCGAGAAACTCGTCCAGCAGGGTGAACAAGGTCGCAACGGCCGCGGAGTCGTGCTCGGAAGTCATGTCGCTGGCCAACTCCGGTTGGTCCGGGCCGGCCAGATCGCGAACCAGCGCCCACCACACGAGGTTGTCTCCGCACCCGGTCTTGGTGACCAGTTGCATGTTGGCTATGTCACTTGCCTGCTCCGATTGACGCTCGCCGCGGTCATTGCTTCGTATGTCGCCGCCGCGATCTTCACGCGTTGTGGTGGCGGGCTCTTAGTCACGCCCAGCCCTCATCGTCGGCGCCACCGGCTCGGGGATCGGCGATCTTTGCTGCCTTTTCGCTGCCTTTGATCACGGATAGTGCGCATAAAAAAGATCAGGAGCCTTCTCGTGAGGGCTCCTGATCTGGTGTCTACCTCTGTCGGGGTGGCGGGATTTGAACCCACGGCCTCTTCGTCCCGAACGAAGCGCGCTGCCAAGCTGCGCCACACCCCGAGGCGTGCCGGGCAATACTAGCTGACGTCGACCGTCCGGCAAAAATGGGTATCCCGGCGACCCGCTTCCGGGCTTCGGCGCGAGCCGCCTGCGGGGTTCGCCGCGACCCGCCTGCCGGGTCCGGCGCAAGTCGACGGTGCAACCTCAACGCCCAGATCAACGGGGTATCAAGGTCAGCAGCGACGCCTCCGGCGGGCAGGCAAATCGGATCGGTGCCGTCGGGTGGGTACCCACGCCCGCCGACACGTGCAACCAGGCGGGCCGGTCCGGGGACGGCCACGGATGCAAGCCCCGTGCCATCCGGCGATCAATACCGCAGTTGGTGACCAGCGCGCCGTAGATCGGTACCCGTACCTGGCCGCCGTGGGTGTGCCCGGCGAGCACAAGGTCGAATCCGTCGGCGACGAACGCGTCGAGCACCCGGGGCTCAGGTGAATGGGTTAGCGCCACCCGGACGTCAGCCGAGTCTGAAACCGGGCCGGCCGGATAGTCGTCGCGCTCGATGTGCGGGTCATCGACTCCGGCCATCTCGACCGTACGCCCGCCGGCCTTGATCGTGGCCCGCGCGTTGTTCAGGTCCTGCCATCCGGCGTTGGTGAACATCGCCCGTACATCTTCGAATGGCAGCTCGGCTCCTTGCACGTACTCCCGGTCGTGGTCGAAGTAGCCGAGAGGGTTCTTGAACACCGGGCCGCGATAGTCGTTGGAGCCGAAGACGAACGCGCCCGGCCGGTCCAGCAGCGGGCTCAGCGCGCGGGCGACCGCCGTCGGCGCATCCGGGTGGGCCATGTTGTCACCGGTCACGATGACCAGATCCGGGTCGGTGCCGGCCAGTTCGCGTACCCATGACTGCTTGCGCCGTTGCCCCGGCGTCATGTGCAGGTCGGAGACATGCAGGATGCGAAATGGCTCCGCATCGGGCGCGAGTACTGGCACGTCGAAATGCCGGAGCGTGAACATATTTCGCTCGATCAGCGACGCGTATCCGAAGGTTGCCGCGCCGATCGCGAGCGACGCCGTGGTCGCGACCCGAAAAACTGAACGCTTTCGCATGGGCACCAGAGTAATTTGACCATCCATGACCACGTTCAAGGACCGGCTGGAAGCCGACCTTCGCACCGCGATGAAGTCCCGTGATGAGATCGTCACATCCACACTTCGGATGGCGATCGCCTCCGTCCGCAAAGAGGAGGTGGCCGGCGACGCCGCGCGCGAGCTGACCGACGACGAGGTGCTGGCGGTGCTAACCCGCGAAGCCAAGAAGCGCAGGGAGGCAGCGGCCGCCTTCGCCGACGCCGGCCGTGCCGACAGCGCGGCGAAGGAACGCGCCGAAGAAGAGGTCCTGTCCCGGTATCTGCCGAAGCAGCTCACCGACGAAGAGCTGAGCGGCATCGTGTCGCAGGCTCTGGCAACGGTCGACACCAGCGCGGGCCGGGGTGCCATGGGCCCGGCGATCAAGGCTGCGCAAGCGGCGGTGGCGGGCCGGGCCTCCGGCGGCCGGGTCGCGGCCGAGGTGCGCCGCCAGCTCGGCCTGTAGGGCCGATCACCAGACCGGGTACTGGCGAAGACCGGGTACTGGCGACCGAGGCGCCGCCAGCGGCTATGGCTGGCGGCGCCTCGATCGGTGTTGATGAGCCACTTAAGGTTGACAAGCCGGGTCAAGGGCCGACACGCAAACGCTCCCGTTTGTGGGCAGTCCCGGAGGGCTCCCGCCGCCATGGCCGTTGCCCGGCCCGGAGCTGGGCCCGCCGGTCGGACCTGGGTTCGGCGGGCGGGGGGATTTGCCGCTACTGAGGTAGAGCGCAATTGGCGCTCCCTTGACCGACATGCCGGATGGATCGGTCTTGGCGACCTGGCCTTGCCCGCACTTGGACGACACTCGGGACAGCGGCGACAGCATCTCGACGGCGGTGAAGCCGGCCGCCTTCAGCCGTGCCGTCGCGGCGTCGACCGACATACATGTCACGCTCGGTACGTGCTGGGGCGTGCCGAGAGCGAGGTCCTTGTCGGGGGGCGGGAAATCGATGTTTGGCTTGCCCTTGAGCGCGGCTTTCAGCGACGCGATGACCGCCTGGTTGATCCAGCCGCGCTTGGTGCTCACCCGGCGCGCGGAGTTGTCCGGGTCGACGGTGATGCCGGCGACGGCCAGCTGCGGCGTTACCAGGATCAGCGACTGGGTCTGGTCGTTGTCGGTGGTGCCGGTCTTTCCGGCCAGGGGCCGGCTCAGGCCGATCTGCGGGTGCGCGCTGGTGGCCGTGCCCCGGCCCTGGCACTTGTGGTAGAACGACTCGTCTCCGATCGGGCAACGCGCCGCGTCCAGCGCCGTGTTGGCGACCTTCGGGTCCAGTGCCTGGTCGCATCGTGGCGCGGCGACCGCCAGCGAGTTGCCCGCCATGTTGGTGATCGACTTGACCGGGGTCGGCTGGCAGTAGAGACCGCTCGCGGCGATAGCGGCGTAAGCGGCCGCCATCTGCACCGGGAACGCCGGGGCGACGCCGAGCGTGAACGAACCGTACGTGGACGCCTGCTGGAAGTCGAACCCGAGCCGGTCGGCGATCGCGATCGGGTTCTCCGGGTTCACCTTCGGATCCATGCTGAGCCGGTCCTCAAGCGGGACGAAGTACGTGTTGATCGACTTCCCGAATCCCTGCCACATATCGAAGTTGCCGGTGTCGCCCGCCCCGGCGTTGACCACGCAGTAGTAGTTCGCGCAGTTGGTCGGCGAGCCCTGCTCCGTGTTCGGGAAATTCGACTGGTATTTGGACGGCGTCGTGATTCGGTACGACAGCGGCACGCCGTTGGACAGCGCCGAAAGTACGGTGAAGATCTTGAATGTCGAGCCGAACTGATACCCCTGGGCGCCGCCTCCGCCGGTGGCCAACGGAACCGTGGTGTTCGGATACGAGGCCTTGATGCCCTGCTTCGCGCGCGCGGACACCTCGCTCAGCGGGTTCTTCGACTGGTCGTTGGAGAACGTCCGGTTGACCGCGACAAATTCGACACGACCCGTCTTCGGCTCGACCGACGTGAGGATCATTGCGGTCCGGTTGTGCTTGCTGACTCGTTTCTTGATCGCCGCGTCGGCGGCGTTTTGTGCCTTCGGGTTCAGCGACGTCACGATCTTGTACCCGCCGGTTAGCAGCTGGTTCTCGCGCGCGTAGCGGTCGGCGCCGAAGGCCGGCTGATCGAGCCACCACCGGTACAGGTAATCGCAGAAGAACGCCCAGTTCGCGTGTGTCGGGTTGGTGCAGCCGTTGTGTTGCGTGGCGGGCTTCGTAACGACCGGCTGGCTCGTCGCCTGGTCGAACTGAGCTTGGGTGATGTAGCCCAGCTTGAGCATGTTAGGGAGCACGTGGGTATTGCGCCGCTGTAGCGACTTGACCTTGCCGGAATCGGTCATCGGGTCGTATTCCGTGGTCGCCTGAAGCAGGCCGGCGAGCAGCGCCGCCTGGTCGATGTTCAGTTCGCTCGGCGGGATGCTGAAATACACCTCGCTGGCCGCGTAGATGCCGAACGCCTGGTGCCCGAACGGCGCGATATTCAGATACCGGTCGAGGATCTCGTATTTGGCGGCTTCCTTGCTGCCCAGCTTCTTGGTCAGGTCTTTTTCCAGAGCGATCGCCAGGTGCATCTCGCGCAGCTTCCGCGCCGCCGACTTCTCGGTCGCGTCGACGACTTGCTGCGGGCTGTCGGCCGAGTAGGAGATGGCGAGCCGGACGTACTGCATGGTCAGCGTTGACGCGCCCTGCTGGGTCTGGCCATTCTGGTCGGCCACGAATGCGCGCAGGACGCCCTTGGGGTCGACGCCGTTGTGCAGGAAGAAGCGCTGGTCTTCGGAGGCCACCACGGCATCGATCATGTATTTGGAGATGGCGGTAATCGGCACGTCTCGCCGGTTCTCGTCATAGAGTGATGTGATTAGCGTCTTTCCGTCCGACGCGTACACACTGGTTACCTGAGGCGCATGCGGAACCTCCAGGTCGCTTGGCAGGCTGTCGAACTCTTCGGCCCCGGCCTTGGCCGCCAGGCCGGTGAGAGCGGCGGCTGGGAACGCGGCCGCTGCTACGACCAGGCCGGCCAGCAGACCACAGACGATCAGTGAGGCGGCATTCGCCAGCATGCTGCGATTGCGCCTTCGCATCCAGTTCACCGGCCCAGGTTACGGGACGAATGCGCGGGTCGCGTGTCTGCGTACGTCCGAGGGCGCGGCTCGGTGTGACCGTGTGCAACCTTCGGACGACACGTCCGACAAATCGCCCGAGGCCAATTCGTGGGCCACCCGGCAAAGCCAATCAGCGCGCCGTTACAGTATCGTTATGCCTTGGTGGGTGGTAGCTACCCGTCTGTCGGGTTTAGCGAATTTTGCTGGCAACGTTGCGTAGTCGCCTGACTACGGAGCATGATGGGTCGACGCGACACCGGTCGTTGCTCTGACGGCCACAAGCGATAGCGGCTACACGATGCCCGGTGTCGGCCGATTGCATCGGCAGTGGGTTTCGGTTCGGGGGGACTCGGGGTGCCCCGACCCGAACCGCCTTGGGGGAGGCGGTCAACCACTCGCCGGGCAGCCGGGGAAACATCCCGCCCACGCGGGTGATGCGAAGACGTGCCGGAGGGGAAACCCGGGGGAAGAAACGAGGGGGGACGGTCCACCAATGGGGATGATTGCCGATTGGCCAAGCTTGGCGGCGTGCCGGAACGGTGATCCGGATGCACTATTCGTGCAAGGAGCGGAGCAGAACGTCGCGAAGCGCATCTGTCGCGGCTGTCCGGTCCGGTATGAGTGTCTTGCCGACGCTCTCGACAACCGAATCGAGTTCGGAGTCTGGGGAGGCATGACCGAACGTGAACGTCGCGCGTTGCTGCGCCGGCACCCGCAGGTGGCAAGCTGGCGCAGGATGTTTGAGACCGCCCTCACCAGGGAGGGCGTCAAAGAACTCGTACCCGCGAGCTAGCGATCCAGCCGGGAGCCGGCGTTCGCCGGCTTAGCCGGCGAACGCGGCGCCAACGTCCCGCAGCCCGTCGATGTCGTGGATATCGGCGGGCTGCGCCGGTACGGACACAATCGGCACATCCGGGTGGTCGGCAAGGAACCTATCGGTGACCTCGGCCTCACGCGTCACCAGACGGGTGAGGGCGGCGTGGACGCGCAGCACGTCGGCGGTGGCCGAAATGTCGCCCGATTCCGCCAGCGCCTCGGCCGCGGCGAGGGCGTCCGCGGCGGACAGGCTTTCCGCGGCGACCTGGTGCGTTCGGTTGAGGATCATGCCTTGTAGCGGCATGCGGTCGCGCGAGAGCCGATCGGCGAAGAAGGCGGCCTCCCGGATGGCGTCTGGCTCTGGAACGGCGACGACCAGGAACGCGGTCTCCGGAGCTTGCAGGATGCGGTAGGTGTGCTCAGCGCGCTCGCGGAACCCACCGAACGTCGAGTCGAGGCCGGCGACGAACCCGGACAGGTCGCTGAGCATCTGGCTGCCGAGGATCTTGGTAACCGCTCTGGAAAACACCCCGAACGAGGCGGTGACCAGGTTGAACATGCTGCGGCCGCCGCGTGCGGGCACCAGCAGCATGCGGAGCATCCGCCCGTCCAGGAAACGGGACAGTCGCTGCGGGGCGTCGAGGAAGTCGAGCGCCGACCGGGACGGTGGCGTGTCGACCACGATCAGATCCCAGTCATCGCGAGCGTGCAGCTGACCCAGCTTCTCCATCGCCATGTACTCCTGCGTTCCGGAGAAGGTCGAGCTCATCGCCTGGTAGAACGGATTGGCGAAGATCTCCGCCGCTCGCCGCTCGTCGGTGTGGGTCAGCACCACCTCATCGAAGGTGCGCTTCATATCGAGCATCATCGCGTGCAGTTCGCCGCCGTTGGTTGCGTAGACGCCCTTGACCTCGCGAGGGGTGTTGGATAGCTCGGTAAGGCCGAGCGACTGCGCCAGCCGGCGGGCCGGGTCGATGGTGAGCACGACGGTACGGCGGCCGTGTACCTCGGCCGCTCGTAGCGCGAGGGCGGCGGCCGTAGTGGTCTTGCCGACCCCACCGGACCCGCAGCAGACGACGATCCGTACGCCCGGGTCGGCGAGCACCGAGTCCACGTGGAGTGCTTCGCTCACGTGCCCAGTATCCCGGCCAGTGTCGCGATGCCGTCGCGGTCGACGCCCTGAGGAAGAAATGGGAGCTCCACCAGCGGGTACCCGAGCTTGGCAAGATCCGCGCGAAGCTCGGCTTCGATCCCGTGCCGGGCCAGGTACTCCCGGGCCTCGGCGGCGAGCCCGGCCACCATCTCCTTGGTGATCGGCAGTCCCGCGACGGCCAGTCCCTTACGCAGCCCGGCCGTGGTCACCTTCATCCCGGCAAGCAGCGGCGGCTGAGCCTCGTTAATGATGATCTTCCCAACCGGCAGTCCCAGGTCGGTAAGCTCGGCCGCCGCGTCCGCGGTTTCCTGTACCGGCATCTCCTCCAGTTGGGTGACCACGTGGATCGAAGTGATCGGCGAGCGCAACACGGCCGCTACGCCCTCGCTCTGCGTCTTGATGGGTCCGACCTTCGCCAGCCGGGCGGTCTCGGCGGTGACGTTGAGGAAGCGGCCGATCCGGCCGGTCGGCGGGGCGTCCAGGATGACGGCGTCGTAAACCCGCTTTCCGTTCTCGGTGCGGGTGGTCGCCTCCTTGACCTTGCCGGTAAGCAGCACGTCGCGAAGGCCCGGCGCGATCGTGGTGGCGAAGTCGATGGCGCCCACCTTCTGCAGCGCCCGCCCAGCGATGCCCAGCTTGTAGAACATGTCCAGGTACTCGAGGAGGGCCTCCTCCGGGTCGACCGCGAGCGCCCGTACCTCGCCTCGTCCGGGGGCGGTCGCGACCTTGATCTCCCGGTACGGCAGCGGCGGACCACCGAACAGCGGCGCGATGCCTTGCCGGCCTTCTACCTCGACGAGCAGGGTGCGACGCCCGCCGGCGGCGAGCGCGACGGCGAGAGCGCCCGCCACGGTCGTCTTCCCGGTGCCGCCCTTGCCGGTCACGATGTGCAGCCGACCGGGCCATCTGTCGCCCACGCCCCGATGTCACCGCCTTCCGTGTTGTGCAATGTTCTCTGCCGCACGTTACCCATCGGGGTCATCACCTGCGCACGGGCCGCCGGTTGGCTATCGGGACGACACCCGCGCCCCAGCCGACCGGCCGGTCTTGCTGCCATCCGCGCGGCTCGGCAGGTTCCGCGCACGCTATGTTCTGACCATGCAGAAGTGGGAGTACGTGACCGTGCCGCTGCTCACGCACGCGACCAAGCAGATCCTGGACAACTGGGGGCAAGACGGCTGGGAACTGGTCGCGGTGATTCCCGGCCCCAGCGCCGATTCACTCGTCGCCTACATGAAGCGCCCGATTCAAAGCTGACGGGCCGGTGTGACGAGGGTCGCTGCCGAGCCGGACCGCTTGCCGGCATCCCGAAACGAGTAACGCGACAACCGGCACCGTGCGACGAGCACCGGGGTAACGGACGGCCGGTACCCGAATAGAGATCATTCCCGCCGAACAAAGGAGTCACGGTGTCCGATGTCTTCGCCAAGCTGGACCAGCTCGGACTGACGCTTCCGCCGGTGGTTCCGCCGGTTGCCGCCTATGTTCCGGCGGTGCGCTCCGGCCAGCACGTCTACGTGTCCGGCCAGCTCCCGATGGTCGGCGGCGAGCTGCCGGCGTCCGGGAAGGTCGGAGCCGAGGTGAGTCCCGACGAGGCGAAGGCGATGGCCCGGCAGTGCGCGCTGAACGCGCTGGCGGCGGTGGACTCGCTGGTCGGCTTGGCCAGCGTCACGCGGGTGGTCAAGGTTGGAGGCTTCGTGGCGGCGGCGCCCGGCTTCACCGCGATTCCCGGCGTGATCAACGGTGCTTCGGAGCTGTTCGGCGAGGTGTTCGGCGAGGCCGGCCGGCACGCGCGTAGCGCCGTGGGGGTGGCCGAGTTGCCGCTCGGTTCACCGGTCGAGGTCGACGTGATCTTCGAGGTCGAATAGGCGAGCGGGCTTGCGCTACATATTCTTGGCGCATGCCTGACGCACGGCCGGATTTCGTCATCAGCCTGCGGGCCCCGAATCCGGGTCCGATGACACTGGATGGCACGAACACCTGGCTGCTGCGCGCGTCCGGTACCACCGGGTGGATCGTGATCGACCCGGGCCCGGATGATCCGGATCACATCGCCGCGGTGGCGGCGGTCGGGCCGATTGCGGCGATCTTCGTCACCCATCGCCATCTCGACCACGTCGGCGGGCTCGATCGGCTGCACGAAAAGACCGGAGCGCCGGTACGTGCAGCAGATGCGAAATGGTGTCGGGAATCTGACCCGATCTCCGGCGGTGACCGGTTCGAGGTACCTGGTCTCACTCTTGACGTGATCTCGACACCAGGCCACACGAGTGACTCGGTGTGCATAGTGGCGACCCGTGACTCTGAGCGAGTGGTGTGTACCGGCGACACCATCCTGGGACGGGGCACAACCGTCGTGGCCTGGCCTGATGGAGATCTCGGCGCCTATCTGTCCACCCTTGGCACGCTGGCCGCGCTCGACGGCGTGCCGGCTCTGCCCGGCCACGGACCCGATGTAACCGACTGTGGCGGCCTGGCCCGGGACTACCGTGCGCATCGGCACCAGCGGCTGGATCAGGTGCGCGCGGCGCTTGCCGCCGGTGCCGGTACCCCGGCCGAGGTGGTAGCCCACGTCTACCCGGACCTGGATCCGGCCCTGGCACCGGCGGCGGAGTGGACGGTCCGGGCCACGCTCGCTTACCTGGATCCACCGTGACCTGCGCTGTCTGCGGAACGGTCGCGATCCCGGGGGCACGCTTCTGCCACAACTGCGGTAGCCGGCTGCAGTCGACGGCGGCCGCGTCGGTCGCCGAGCGCCGTGTCGTCACCATCCTGTTCGGCGACCTTTCCGACTTCACCGCCTGGGCCGAGGATCTGGACCCGGAGCGCGTCGGCGCGGTAACTGACCGGGTCATGGCCGCGCTGGCCGGAGCGGTCAAGACGTTCGGCGGCCATGTCGACAAGCTCACCGGCGACGGGATCATGGCGGTCTTCGGGGCGCCGGTAGCCCACGAGGACGACGCCGAGCGGGCGGTCCGGGCGGCGCTGTCGATGCAGCGTGCGGTCCGGCGGGTTCTCGACGACGAGCGCGGCGGTGGCGCGCCGTCCGGACTTCGGGTCGGCCTCAACACCGGTGAAGTGGTCGCCGGCGTCCAGGCTGGGCTGGAGTACACCGTGATCGGTGACGCGGTGAACACCGCGGCCCGGCTGGCCGACGCGGCCGCGATCGGCGGCGTGTACGCCGGAGAGCGGACCGCCACGACGACCCGGCGGGTGGCTTCGTGGCGGGCGCTTCGGCCGCTGCGGCTGAAGGGCAAGCGCGCGCCGGTGGAGAGCTTCGAACTGCTCGGTCTCCTGGACGCTCCGGGTACCCGATCGGGCATGGGCGACGAGGCGCCGTTCATCGGCCGGGAAACCGAGCTGGCCTGGGTGGCGAGCCGGCTCGCCGAGGTTGACGATTCGGGCACGCCGCGTGTCCTGCTGCTGACCGCCGAGGCGGGCCTCGGCAAGACCCGCTTCGCCGCGCAGGTCGAGCGCATGGCGGCCGGGTACGCGGTGACATCCGGCCGGTACTCGTCGGCCGGTGGGGTCCGGACGCTGTCGGTCCGGTGCGCCGCGTTCGGCGAGCGCCGGCGGCTCGGCCCGCTGACCGACCTGGTGCGGGACGCCATCGGCGTACCCACTGACGCGGCCACCGCGATGACCCGCAACGTGGTCGAGGAACGGCTCGGTCGTCTGGCCGGCCGGATCGGATGGACCCCGAGCGGCGCCCGGATCGAGCTGCTCGCCACCGCGCTGTCGGTGGCCTCGGCCGACTACCCGCTGCCCTCGCAGCGACCATGGACCACGACCGAACCCGACGGCTTCGACGTCGAGGCGGTTCCGTCCGCGGTCGCCGAGGTCCTGACCGGGCTGGCGCAGGAAGGCCCGGTGATGGTCGTCGTCGATGACCTGCAGGACGCCACCGCGGAGACGATCGACGCGCTCGGCGCGATGCTCGCCAAGATTGACGGAGCCATCCTGGTGCTGCTGCTGGGCCGGCCGGAGCTGGTCCGTACCGCCGGTGCGCTCACCCGGCTGGCCGATGCCGAGGTGTCCAACCTGCCGGCGCTGCGAGGCGCCGACGCGGCCCGGCTGCTGTCGGCGTACCTGGGCGGCGGCCGGTTGCCGCCGGCGGACACCGACCGCCTCCTGGCCACCGCTCAGGGCAACCCGTACTACTTGGCCGAGCTGGTCACCCTGCTGATGGAACGCGGCGGCCTGACGCAGGTCCCGGCCGACGGCTCGCCAGTGTGGCGGCTCGCCGCCGATTCGCTGGGCGGGGCGCTGCTGTCCCGCGATCTCGCCGCCGTCCTGGCTGCCCGCATCGACGCCCTGCCGATCGACGCCCGGGCCGCGCTGCGCGACGCGACCGTCGTCGGTGACACCGTCCCGTCCGGAGCGCTTGAGGCGTTGCACGAGCGCCGGACCGGGCGCGCCGCCCGGTCCGGTGTCGCCGCCGTCGAGTTGGAGCGCGCGGTCGAGGAGCTGCTGTCCCGGCGGATGCTGCGGCGGATCCGGGGTGGCTACGCATTCGTCACGCCGCTGCTGCGCGAAGCCGCGTACGCCGGGCTGGGCAAGGCGGATCTGGCAAACCGCCACGCATATCTGGCGCGGTGGGCGGCCGGCGAGCTCACGCCGGTCACCGGCTGGGTCCGGTCGGTCGGCTCCGACGCCGACGCGGACGCCTTCATCGCCCAGCACGTTGAGCACGCGGTGACGCTCGCCGACCAGGTCAACCTCCGCCCTGACGCGGCGGCCCGGCAGGTGGCGACGCTGGCCATCGCGGCGCTCGGCCGGTCCGCGCGGCGAGCCATCAACATGGGCGAGCCGGCGCAGGCGGTACGCCATGCCGAACGCGCCGTGGCACTCGCCGGCGACGTGCTGCCCCGGGCTGACCGGCTGGTCTACGCCCGGGCGCTGCTTCAGCTGGGCCGGCCCAACGATGCGCTGGTCCAGGCGGAGAAGCTGATCGCCGACTCCGCCGAGGCCCGCGACGAGTTCCACACGGGCGCCGCGCTACTGCTGATCGGCCGGGTATACCGGCTGCTTGGCGACGTGGTACGGGCACGTAAGGCATGGCATGAAGCGTTGACCGTCTCGAACGCCTCCGGTCACGCCAACGTGCAGGCCGAGGCGTTGCGCCGGCTCGGCATGTCCGACTTCCTGCTCGGCCGCCTCGCCGAGGCCGGCAGTCGGCTGGCCCAGGCGTACCAGGTGGCGGTCGGCGACGACGACCTCCGCAGTCAGGCTTGGTCGCTGCAGAACCTGGCCTGGGTAGCGACCACCCGGGGTGACTTCGCCGGTGCCGACGCGACCCTGGGCCGGGCCGCGCGGTTGTTCGCCGAGCAGCATGATCCGGTGGGCCGGGCCTGGCTGCGCGGCACCACCGCGTTCGCCCGGCTGCTGGCCGGGCGGCTGGCCGAGGCGCGCCGGCTGGCCCGGGTGTTCCTGCCGTTCGGCGAGCGGGTCGGCGACCAGTGGGCGGTCGCGACGCTGCGCGCGGTGGACGCGTTCGCCGCCGCCGAGTCCGGCGATCTGGCCGAGGCAGATCGGTCGGCGCGCCGGGCCTACGGCGAGTTCGCCGCCGCCCGAGACGACTGGGGTCGAGGTTTCGCCCTGGTGGTACGGGGCGTGGTCGCGCGCGGCCTGGCCGAGCCGACACACGCGGTCGACCTGCTGTCCGAGGCGCTCGAGTACGCCGAGAGCACCCGGCACCCGCTGCTGATCGGGATGTCCCGGACCATTCGCGGATTCACCTACCTGGAGCGCGGTGACGCCGCCGCGGCCGAGGCGGATGCCCGGGCGGTGCTGGAGATCGTGGAACCGCACAACGTGATGGAAGCGGCGCAGGTCGGGCCGCGGGTGCTGCTCGGCGCGGCCCGGCTGGCGCTCGGCGACACCGCGGCCGCGCTGCGGCACCTGGAGCCGGTGGCCAAAGCCGCGCACGCGCCGTCGATGCTGCTGTCCCGGCGGTACGCGATCGCGACCTACTCGTCGGCCCTGCTCGCGGACGGCCGGATCGATGACGCGGTAGACGCGGCGGCGGAGGCTATCGACGCTACCGGCGAGGACGTGCGGAGCCGTACCGTGGCGAGGCTGGCGCTGGCCCGGGCGCTTGAAGCCCGGGGCGACCGCGAGGGCGCCCAGGCCGCGGCGACTGAAGCGGCTCAGTCGGCGTACGCGACCCAGCAGCGAGGCGAGCGTGCCGACAGTGACGCGCTCCTCACGTCACTGTCTGTCCAGCCGCATTCATGATGGGCTACGTTCTTAGCCGTGACTGAGCCGCCTCATCATCCGGCCGTGCCCGGCCTGACCGGGCTGTCGGTGCTGGCCAGAGGGGGGTACGCAACCGTCTACCAGGCGCGACAGGAGTCCGTCGGCCGCCCGGTCGCGGTGAAGGTCGAACATCGCGCCCTGGATAACGAGGACGACCAGCGACGGTTTCTTCGTGAAGCCCACGCGGCCGGTCAGATGTCCGGCCACCCGCATGTCGTGGACCTCTTCGACGTCGGCGTGACCGGCGACGGACATCCGTACCTGATCATGGAGTTATGCGCCGGGACCTACGCTGACCGCCTGGTCCGGTCGCCCCTCGCACCGATCGAGGTGCGGGCCGTCGGTGTGAAGATCGCCGACGCGCTGGCTCACGCGCATGCCCGCGGTGTGTTGCACCGCGACGTCAAGCCGGCCAACATCCTGCATTCCCGGTTCGGCGAGCCGGCCCTCGCCGACTTCGGCTTGGCGGTGCTGGCCGAGACGCGGGACGCGTCGCTGTCGCTGGAGGTGCTCACCCCCGCGTATGCGCCGCCGGAGGCGTTCCAGCCCGGCGTCGCGCCGTCGACGGCCGCCGACGTGTACGCGCTCGCGGCGTCGCTGTACGCCATGCTGCAGGGCGGCCCGCCGCGCTGGCGTGACGACCGGATGCCGAGCCTGTTCGCGCTGGTAGAGCTGTTCAACGAACCGATCCCGGACATTCCCGGCATCGGGCGTCCGCTGCTGGACGCGCTGCGCGCGGCAATGGACAACGAGCCGGCGCGACGGCCGTCCGCCGCCCGGTTCCGTGACGACCTCGCGCACCTCGCCATCGACAGTCTCGGAGTCGCGACCAACTCGGTGTTCGCGCCGCGGGGCGCCGCCGATGACGAGACGATCAGCTGGACGTCCGAGACCGGCCCACTGGGCAACGTGTGAACCTTCGTGCGGCGACGTCGCTCCGGTGCCCCCACCGCCCCAAGATCTGCGTGCTAGTAGGACCGCTCCTGGTCCAGCACATGCTGCGCCACGAAGTTGAGGATCATCTCGCGTGACACCGGCGCGATACGCGCCGAACGGGCCGCGCCGAGCAGCGTCGCCACGCCGTACTCGGTGGTCATCCCGTTGCCGCCGTGCGACTGGATGGCCGTGTCGACCGCCAGGATGGCCGCTTCCGACGCGGCGTACTTCGCCATGTTGGCGGCGATCCCGGCCTCGATCGGACTGTCCGCGTCATACAAGGCCGCGGCCCGGTAGACCATCTGGCGGGCCAGCTCCACCTGGATCTGAGCGTGCGCCAGCGGGTGGGCGACGCCCTGGTGGGAGCCGACCGACCGGCCACCCCACACGGAGCGGGTCCGGGCATAGCCGGCCGCCTGACTCAACGCGTACCGGCCCATTCCGGTGCCGGTCGCGGCGACCGTGATGCGTTCCGGGTTGAGCCCGGCGAACAGCGCGGGAAGTCCGGCGCGTTCGTCACCGATCAGCGCATCGGCCGGCACCCGCACCTCGTCGAGGTACAGCATCCATTGGTTCTCCGGCGAGGTGATCTCCATCTCGATCTTCGTCTTGGTGAGGCCGGCGGCGTCCGTCGGCACGATGAACAGCGCTGGTTCCAGCCGCCCGGATACCTCGGTACGGGCAACCACGAGCACGTAGGGTGCCTCGTCCACACCGGAGATGAAGCACTTCCGGCCGGAGATCACCCAACCGTCGCCATCCCGGCGGGCCACCGTGCCGAGCTTGTGGAAGTTGGACCCGGCCTCCGGCTCGGTGATCGCGAAGACCACTCGCAGCGAGCCGTCGGCGAATCCCGGCAGCAACCGCTTGCGCTGTTCCTCGGTACCGTGGCGGGCCACGATTGTGGCGACGATCGCCGGTGAGACCACCAGGAGCAGCAAGCCGCAGCCGGCCGCGGCCAGTTCCTCGGTGACGATGGCCAGCTCGGTGATGCCGCCGCCACCGCCGCCGTACTCGGCGGGCACGCTCACGCCGAGGTAGCCGAGCCGGCCCGCTTCCTCCCACAGTTCGGTGGTGTGGCCGCCGGTCTTGGCCTTCTCAACGTAGTAGCGGTGCCCGTACTTGGCGCCGAGAGCCGCCACGGCCTCCCGTAGCGCGGCCTGTTCCGGAGTGTCGTTGATGAGGTTCATGAGTTGTGCCCTTCGGACGGCGATGCGATGGACGGCGGTTACTCGGGGGTGATGACGGCCAGTACCGTGCCGGTGTCGACCTGATTGCCGGCGGTCACCGGCAGGGCGGCGATGACGCCCGCGGCGGGTGCGTGTACCGGGTGCTCCAGCTTCATCGCCTCGACGGTGAGAAGGAGCTCGCCCGCGGCCACCCGCTGGCCCGGATCGACCAGGATCCGGCCGATGGTGCCCGGCAGCGGCGCCAGCAACGATCCGTCGGGCATGTCCGCATCGGCCGCCGGGAAGCGCGGTAGCTCGACCAGTGTCACCGAGCCCTCGGTACTGTCCACGAAGGTCAGGTTCCCGGCCCGGTGCACGGCGAAGTCCAGGCGCACGCCATTGACGTCGAGGCTGACCCGATCGCTGGTGGCCGAGGCGACCGCCACCGGCGGGTGGGCTTCCGGATCGGTGGCCGTGAAAACCCCCGGTACCCCGGCGTCCTCGCGCTCGGCGCCGCGGACCGCCCACGAGGCGAGGTTTCCACCGCGATCGAAGCGGTACGCCACCTCGACCGGGCCGCTCGGCCCGTCGTACGCGATGACCTGCGGGATGCCTCCGACGTTCCGCCACCCGATCGGTGCGGCAACAGTGGCCGTGGCCCGGCGCTCGGCGGCGCCGGCCAGTGCCGCGGCGAGGCAGGACAGCTTCGATCCATCCATCGAGGACAGCAGCGGGGCGAAAACCTCCGGATGGTGATCCAGGAATCCGGTGTCGAAGCCACCGCTGCGGAATGACGGGTGCCGCAGAACGCGTACCAGCAGGTCACGGTTGGTGATCACGCCGTGGATCTCGGCTCGCGCGAGCGCCGAGGCGAGCAGCCGGTCCGCCTCGGCCCGGGTCGGGGCCCAGGCGATGACCTTGGCAATCAGCGGGTCGTAGTGCACGCCGATCATCGAACCGTCTTCCACGCCGGAGTCGACCCGCAGACCGGGTGCCGCCAGCGCGCCGAACCGCGCGGCGACCTCGGGCACCCGGAACCGGTGCAGGGTTCCGGTCGACGGCAGCCATGCCGACGCGGGGTCCTCCGCGTACAGTCGCGCCTCGATGGCGTGGCCACGCAGCGGGGGTGCGCTGTCGTACGGCAGCGTCCCACCTTCGGCCACCAGGATCTGCAGCCGTACCAGGTCGAGGTCGCCGACGACGCATTCGGTGATGGCGTGCTCGACCTGTAAACGCGTGTTCATCTCCAGGAAGTAGAACTCCCCGGACGGGCCGACCAGGAACTCGATCGTGCCGGCGCCGACGTACCCGACCGTCCGCGCGACCGCGATGGCGGCGTCACACAACTGACCGCGCATGGTCTGCGACACCGCGGGCGATGGTGTCTCCTCGATGAGCTTCTGATGGCGGCGCTGGATCGAGCACTCCCGCTCGCCGAACGTCACGCAGTTGCCTTCGTTGTCGGCCATGATCTGCACTTCGATGTGCCGCGCCCGTTCGATGTAGCGCTCGCAGAAGACGGTCCCGTCTCCGAATGCCTGTGCGGCTTCGTGACGTGCCGAGGCCATCGCCTCGCCGAGAGCGTCACCACTCCGGACGATGCGCATGCCCCGCCCGCCGCCACCGGCGGATGCCTTGACCATCACCGGGAACTCGGTTACCTCGGCCGGGTCGGTCCAGGTCGGTAGCGTGGCGATGCCGGCCTCGGCGACGAGCGCCTTGGCGTCCAGCTTGGAGCCCATCATCGCGATCGACTTCGGCCCGGGGCCGACCCAGGTGAGGCCGGCGTCGACAACGGCCTCGGCGAAGTCGGCGTTCTCGGACAGGAAGCCGTACCCCGGGTGCACCGCGTCGGCACCGCTCTTACGGGCGGCACTGACCAGCAGATCGCCGCGCAGGTAGGTGTCCGCGGGCGCGTTTGCGGGCAGGCGCACGGCGTAATCCGCCTCCCGCACGAACGGCGCGTGTTCGTCGGCGTCGGAGTACACCGCGACGGTTTCGATGCCCATGGCGCGGCACGTGGTGAAGATGCGGCGGGCGATTTCTGCGCGGTTGGCGACCAGTAGCCGGCGAATCATTGGCGATGCCCCTTAATCACATTCGGAAAACGCCGAACTCGCCGGCGCCCTCAACCGGTCCACTGTGGATCGCGGACAGACAGATGCCCAGGATGGTCCGGGTGTCACGGGGGTCGATCACGCCGTCGTCATATATCCGTCCGGACAGGTAGAGCGCGTGCGACTGCTCGTCGATCTGATTGGTGATGACCGCCTGCATGGCCTCATCAGCCTCGGCGTCGAACTGGCGCCCGGCGGCGGCCGCGGCCTGTCGTGACACGATCGACAGCACACCGGCCAGTTGTGCGCCACCCATCACCGCTGACTTGGCGTTCGGCCACGAGAACAGGAACCGCGGTTCGAACGCCCGGCCGCACATGCCGTAGTTTCCGGCGCCGTAGGAGGCTCCGATGTTGACCGTCAGGTGCGGTACCCGCGAGTTCGCCACGGCGTTGATCATCAGCGCCCCGTGTTTGATGATTCCGTCCTGCTCGTAGCGCGTTCCCACCATGTAGCCGGTGGTGTTCTGCAGGAACAGCAGCGGGGTGCTGGATTGGTTGGCGAGCTGGATGAATTGCGCCGCCTTCTGTGACTCCGCCGAGAACAGCACGCCGCGAGCGTTGGCGAGCACGCCGATCGGGAAACCATGGATGCGGGCCCAGCCGGTCACCAGGGACGTACCGTACAGGGGCTTGAACTCGTCGAAGTCGCTGCCGTCGACGACACGCGCCAGCACCTCTCGCGGATCGAACGGCACCTTCGGGTCGGCCGGCGCGATGGCCAGCAGGTCTTCCGGATCGAACGTCGGGTCGACCCCGGCCGCGATCGGACCGGGGCCGGCTTTGCGCCAGTTCAGCCGCGACACCGTCATCCGGGCCAGCCGGATCGCGTCGCGTTCGTCGGCGGCCAGGAAGTCGGCCAGGCCGGATTTGGTGGCGTGCATCAAGGCGCCGCCGAGCGACTCATCGTCGGTCTGCTCGCCGGTAGCCATCCTGACCAGCGGCGGCCCGGCCAGGTAGACGCTTGCCGCGTCACGCACGAAGATCGTGTAGTCGGACATGCCGGGCAGGTAGGCCCCGCCGGCGGTGGCGTTGCCGAACACCACCGCGATCGTCGGCTGCCGGTTCGCGCTGGCCCGGGTCAGGTCGCGGAACACCTGGCCGCCTGGGATGAAGATCTCGGCCTGGGAGGGCAGGTCGGCACCGCCGGACTCGACCAGATTGATCAGCGGGAGCCGGTTGGTGGCGGCGATCTGAGCGAGGCGGTTGCTCTTCTTCAGGCTGTACGGGTTGACCGAGCCGCCCCGGACCGTCGGGTCGTTGGCGATGATCATGCACTCGACGCCCTCGACCACGCCGATGCCGCCGACCAGGCTGCCGCCGGTCGGGTAGTCGGTGGCGTGGCCGGCGACCGGGCAAAGCTCCAGGAACGGGGCGTCGCGATCGACCAGCAGCTCGATTCGCTCGCGAGGCAGCAGGCGGCCGCGGGCGTGGTGCCTGGTCACGTACTTGTCGCCACCGCCGGTACGCGCCCGGTCCAGGGCCTCTTCCAGCTCCTGGAGCCGATCCAGCATGGCAGCCCGGTTCTCCAGGTACGACGGAGCCCGTGGATCGACCGCGGTGCTCAGGATAGGCATGAGGTCCAGCCCTTCACTAGGCACCTACCGAGGCGGTGACCGCCCGCAGGTGCCGGGTCCAGCCGTCCAGGATCAGCCGACGGCGCGGCGAGTCGTCGCTGAGCAGGTTTGCCACGCCGAGGCCGCGGAGGAGTTCGAGGGTGGTCTGGATCGCCAGCCGGACCTCCGGTCGCGATTCGTCGGCGTGGAGTAGATCGGCCAGCAGCCGGTACAGCTGTCGGCCCAGGCGGGCCTCCAGCGGGATCAGGGCCGCGCGCAGCGCCTCGTCGGTGCGGGCCGCTACCCAGACTTCGAGCGCGGCGCTGAACAGCGGGCCGGTGAACGCGGTCGCCATCAGATCAAGCGCCTCGCCGCCGCCGGCCGCCTCGGCGCGGATCTCCTCCGCCCGCCGCCGCATCAGATGCTCGACCGCCGCGGAGACGAGGTCCGCCTTGGTCGGGTAGTGATGCAGCTGGGCACCCCGGGACACGCCCGCGGTCTCGGCCACGACGGTGGTGGTGGTGCCGGACCACCCGTACTTGATCAGGCAGTCGATAGTGGCGTCGAGCAGCCGTTGCTGCGTAGCGCGGCTGCGCCGCTGCTGCGGTCGTGGCTCCACCACACCAGCCTGCGCCAGATAAAACAAACAGTCAAGCCTGTTTGTTTTATCTGCTATTTGCCGTAGTACAGATCGACCGAGCCCGAGTTCGGACCCCACCGCAGATCGAGATGCCAGCATCCGGGCGACGGCACATCAACTATCGACGGATAGATCTCGCCCGGCGAGGAGTCAGCCGGAAACGATGAGGCGACACTCGTGCCGACCGAACCGGCCGCGATCCGCAACGTGGCGCCGTCGCGCGGGGCGCGCGAGATCCAGAGGATCTTGTTGGACTTGCCGTCGTCTCGCTTGCCGGAGCGCAGCGGTGCGCCGAACAGGATTCCGACCATGGCCGACGAATCGGTCAGCACCCATGGCAGCCCGGTCGGCGGGCCCGCACTCGCCGTCCACGCCGGCAGCGGCGACCCGGCCGGGTACACCTGGCCACAGCCGGAGCGGCCCGGCTCAGGGGTCGCGGCACCGGCCGCCACCGCGGGCGTGGCCGGCGGAGTCAGGACCGGCGTCCGGGCGGCCGGTGGTGGCGCGGGCCCGCTGGTGCATCCGGCCGCGAGCAAGAGCAAGGGCAGCACCGCAAGCAGTCGAGGCCTCATGCTTGCCGATGGTGCCCGATGCCGGATGGGCTAAACCCGGGCGCGGCGTGCCAATCGCTCCGGATCAAGGACGATGACGCTCTTGCCATCCAGGCGCAGCCAGCCGCGCGAGGCGAAGTCCGCGAGCGCCTTGTTGACCGTCTCGCGGGAGGCGCCGACCAGCTGTGCCAGCTCTTCCTGGGTCAGGTCGTGGGTGACCCGGAGAACGCCGCCGTCGCGGGAGCCGAACTGGCCGGCCATCTGCAGCAGATTCTTCGCGACCCGGCCAGGCACGTCGGTGAAGATCAGATCGGCCAGCGCGTTGTTGGTGCGGCGGAGGCGGCGCGCCAGCACTCGCAGCAACTGCTCGGCGATCTCCGGCCGGTTGGTGAGCCACGGTCGCAATCCTTGCTTGCGCAGCCGCGCCACCCGTGCGTCGGTGACGGCGGTCGCGGTCGCGGTCCGCGGACCGGGATCGAACAGTGACAGCTCGCCGATCATGTCGGACGGGCCCATCAGCGCGATCAGATTCTGCCGGCCGTCGGCGGCGCGCCGACCCAGCTTTATCTTGCCGCTCATGACGATGTAGAGGCTGTCGCCCGGCTCGCCCTCGTTGAACACCACGTCACCCTTGCGGATGTCCATGATGTCCATCTCTTTGGCCAGCGCTTCCGCTGCCTCCGGGTCAACGCCCTGGAAAATACCGCTGCGGGCTAGCACTTCATCCATAGCGCACCCTCTCCGATTGTCACCGCAAGGTCAGTCTAGGCACACCAGGGTCACAACCCGGCACGCACCCATAAAGATCGTTACCGGGGCCCGCCGGGTACGGTGCGTTCTCACCGGGTCCCGGTACGGTCTGTGCCGACCGGGTGACCGGTACGGTCGTTGGCGTGCAACTCGCCGACCGCCTGGAGAACGGAGCCCGGCTGCCGTTGCTGGTCTGGGAGTTCGAAGCCCCGATGCTGGCGATCTCATCCGGGCCGCTGGGCGGCGGGATCGGCATCCGCAATTGGATCATCAACGCAACCGTCGACAAAGGCTATGCCCGACTCGATCCAGCATGCCACTTGACCGAGCTGGCGGCTGTGCGGGGCCTGCGCGGGCCCGGCATCGGCCTGCTCACCGCGGTTGACGTTCGTGCACGTCAGGTCGCCTCCGACGCCGGTGTCACGGCCGCGGTCACCGTGGGCCTGGGCGTACCGACCTGGGCCGCCGCCGACGATGGCGACGGTGGCCCGGCCAGGCCCGGAACGATCAACTCGGTCATCCAGGTCCCGGTCCGGCTCGCCGACGCGGCGCTGGTGAACGCGGTGATCAGCGTCAGCGAGGCCAAGGTTCAGGCGCTGCTCGACGCCGACGTGCCGGCTACCGGTACCGCCAGTGACGCGGTCGCCGTCGTCTGCCCGCCGGACGGCCCGGCCGAGCCGTTTGGCGGCCCGAGATCAACCTGGGGCGCGCGGCTGGCTCGGGCGGTCTACGCCGCGACCCTGCGCGGGGCACGCGAGTGGCGTCGGACGGGCGATGTCGGTCGAGCGCAGTAGGTTAGTCCCGTGCCAACCAAAGCAGCATCCCGATCCGTGCCAGATTCGGCGGCCAGCGATTCCGGTCCCGCCCCGGTTCCGGCCCGCGCCGAGTCCAAGGTCGCGCTTACCCGGCGTGCCAGGAAAATGCACCGGGAGCTGGCCGCGACCCATCCGGACGCACACTGTGAGCTTGACTTCGCCACGCCGCTAGAGCTGATCGTGGCCACCATCCTGTCGGCGCAATCGACCGACAAGAAGATCAATGAGGTGACGCCGAAGCTGTTCGCGCGGTACCCGTCGGCGGCCGACTACGCGGCCGCCGATCGTGCCGAGATGGAGGAGATCCTCAAGCCCACCGGGTTCTTCCGGAACAAGACGACGGCGGTGATCGGCCTCGGCAACGCGCTGGTGGAGCGGTTCGACGGCGAGGTCCCGCGCCGGATGGAAGACCTGGTGAAGCTTCCCGGCGTCGGACGCAAGACCGCCAACGTGGTGCTCGGCAACGCGTTCGGCATTCCCGGCATCACCGTTGACACCCACTTCGACCGGCTGGTGCACCGGTGGGCCTGGACCGTGGAGTCGGACCCGGTGAAGGTGGAGCACGCCGTCGGGGCGCTGATTGAGCGCAAGGACTGGACCATGCTCTCGCACCGGGTGATCTTCCACGGCCGGCGCGTGTGCCACGCCAAGAAGCCGGCCTGCGGCGCCTGCACGCTGTCGAGGCTGTGCCCGGCGTACGGGGCCGGACCGACCGACCCGCACGCCGCCGCGAAGCTTCTCAAGGGCCCGCGTGTCGTGGAGCTGGCCGCCCGGGCAGGCGTCACGCCGTGAGCCGCCCGGTTCATCCGATCTGCCGGATCGGCGTCTGGCTGGCCGCGCTGCTCGGCCTCGGCGGGGCCACGCTGGCCGGCTGCGGCAAGCCGGCGCCAGCGGCGTCCCAGGCGGGCACCTGCCTGTCGTCGCTGACCACCCCGGCACCGTCGTCGGCGACCTCCGCGACGCCGTCAACGCCGATGGTGGGAGGCGGTTCGGCGTCAACGGTCCTCCCGGACGCCCCGATCGAGTGCCTGGATGGATCCGGATCGGTGCGGCTGAGCAGCGTCACCATCCCGATGGTGGTCAACCTGTGGGCCACCTCGTGCGCGGCGTGCAAGCAGGAGATGCCGGCGGTCGAGGCTTTCCACCGCGCGGCGGCGGGCAGGGTCGCGGTGGTCGGCGTCGACAATCTCGATCCGAGATCGTTCGGCACGTCGTATGTCTCGGACAACGGGCTGACCTATCCGATGCTGTATGACCCGGACTCGAAGCTGGCGTCGGCGCTCGGCCGCCATGTGCTGCCGCTGACCCTGTTCGTCCGGCCCGGAGGCCGGCTCATGTACGTCTATTTCGGCACCGACCCGCTGGATACCACCAGGATCGCCGATCTGACGGCGCGCTATCTCGGCGTGCGGGTCGACTCGTGAACGGCGTCGAGGAGCCGGAGCCCGCGGAGATGCCCGGCTGGTGGCAGCCGTTGCTGACCAACGTTGCCGATGCCACAACGGAAACCTTCACCAGGTTCGCGCCTCCCGAATCGGGCGGCCGCCAGAGCGCGGTGCTCGTGCTGCTCGGCGAATCCGTTCCCGGCGAGCCGGACATCCTGCTCCTGCAACGCGCTGCCGACATGCGCAATCACGCGGGCCAGCCGGCGTTCCCGGGAGGCGCCGCGGATCCAGGCGACGGCGGCCCGGTCGGAACCGCGCTTCGCGAGGCTCGCGAGGAGGTCGGCCTGCGTCCTGACGGTGTGTCGGTTCAGGCCGTGCTGCCACCGCTGTGGATTCCGGTGAGCAACTTCGTCGTCCGGCCGGTGCTGGCCTGGTGGCGTTCCCCGCATCCGGTTGCTCCGATGGACGAGCGGGAGGTCGCTAGCGTCGCCCGGGTTACTGTCGCCGAGCTTGTCGATCCGGCCAACCGGGTGCGCGTTCGCCACCCGAGTGGGTGGATAGGCGCCGGTTTCCACGTCGGGAACATGCTGGTGTGGGGTTTTACCGCGGGCGTGCTGTCGGTCCTGCTCGACCTGGGCGGTTGGTCCCGTCCGTGGGATACGGCCGGGCGTATTGAGGATCTCACCGTTGCTTGACACCACACCCGTACCCTGAACTCGTGCATGGCAGCCTCCTTGATCTCCTCCTGTTGGTACTCATGGTCATTTTCGCCATCAATGGGTACCGGCAGGGCTTTGTTGTGGGACTACTGTCATTCGTCGGGTTCTTTGTCGGTGCCGCCCTCGGACTGCAGGTCGGACCGGCGCTCGCCGGTCACTTCAGCAGCGAGGCTGCCCGGGTCGCGATCTCGCTGGGCTGCGTCTTCGGGGTCGCGCTGATCGGTCAGGCGCTCGCCAACTGGATGGGGGAGAAGATTCGCGGCGGCATCCGCAACCGCACCGGCCAATCGCTCGACGACATCGGCGGCGCCATCGTGTCGGTGCTGGCCCTGTTGGTCGTGGTGTGGCTGGTGGCCGCGCCGCTCGGCTCGTCGTCACTGCCCGGTCTCGCCCGATCGGTCCGCCAGAGCGCAATCCTGCACAGTGTCAACGCGGTGATGCCGCAGGCTGCGCAGGCGCTCTCCGAACAACTGCGCACCACGGTCAACACCAGCGGCTTCCCGGACGTGTTCGGCGAGCTGATTCCGACCAACGTACGCCAGGTGCCGGCACCCAACGCGGCGCTGGCCGGGCTGCCGGTGGTCCGGTCGAGCGAGCGGTCGGTCGTGAAGGTCGAGGGCAGCGCGCCATCGTGCAATCGCCGCATCGAGGGTTCCGGCTTCGTGTTCGCGCCCGGCCGCGTTCTGACCAACGCTCACGTGGTCGCCGGCACCCGGCAGGTCACCGTTGCCGCCCCCGGCCAGAAGTACGTGCTCTCTGGCGTCGTGGTCGTTTACGACCCGCACCGTGACCTCGCCGTCATCAACGTTCCCGGCCTGAACGCGCCGGTCATGTCGTTCGCCAAGCAGCGGGCGCAGCCCGACGACGACGCGATCGTGCTGGGGTTCCCGCTCGACGGTCCATACGACGCGGAGGCGGCCCGGATTCGAGACGCCCGCGCGATCAGGGGACCGGACATCTACAACGACCGCACCGTGACCAGGGATATCTACACGATTCGAGGGCTGGTCCGCAGTGGCAACTCCGGCGGTCCGCTGATCGATTCGCATGGCGCCGTGCTCGGCGTCGTCTTCGCCGCCGCCGCCGACGACCCGGAGACCGGGTTCGCGCTGACCGCCGCGGAGGCGGCGCCGGTGGTGACGACCGGCAAGACCGCGACCGAGCACGTGTCGACCGGAGCGTGCACCGACTGAGCAACAGTCACTGGTGCGCGGCCTCGCTGCCCGCCTCATGAGGCTCGGCATATCCCAGCTGGACCAGGCGGGCGCCATCCCGGCGATGGATCAGGTAGCCGCGGCCGGGTGGCAGCCGCCGTGGCCGGACCCCGCCGAGCAACGGCCCCTCGTCGGAGTCGCCGGACAGGACCACGCCGGTGCTGGCCAGCTCCTTGAGGCGTGCCAGCGTGGGTTCGTAGAGTGCCCGGGCGGCCCCGCCACAGCGCCGGGCCACGACCAGATGAAGGCCGATGTCCCGGGCGTGGCCGAGCAAGTCGAGCAGCGAGGCGAACGGAGCCGGCCCGGTGAGGTCCCAGTCGTCAACCAAGACGAAGCAGTCCGGTCCCTGGTACCAGGACCGGGCCTTGAGCTGCGCCGTGGTGACATCCGGGCCGGGCAGCCGGGCACGCATGTAGGCGGCGACCGACTCGATCAGCTCGACGGCCGGGCCGGCCGCGGACGCGTACCCGATCAAATGGTCGCCAGCGATCTCACCGAGCAGGCTGCGCCGGTAATCGATCACGACGATCCGGGCTTTGTCCGGGGACATCTGGTTGCTGATCGAGGTGGCCAGCGACCGTAGCAGGGCGGACTTGCCACTCCCCGAATCGCCGAAGATCAGCAGATGGGGATCGGCGGCGAAGTCCAGCCGGACCGGGGCCAGCCCGGCCTCGTCCAGCCCGAGCGGCACGCGCAGGCCGCCCGCCTCCGGGTCGGACACGGCGGCGAGTGGCACGAGCGCCGGCAGTTCTCGTACCGGTGGGGCCGACGGCCCCGGCCAGGCGGCGGCGATCGCGCCGATCAGATCCGTTCCGCTGCTGAGCTCGGGCGCCAGGAGCTGGAATTGGGCACCGTCGGCGAGGATGCCTCGCCCGGGCGATCGCTCCGGCACCGACATGGCGGCATGGCGCCCGGCGATCGACTCGGAAACGTCGCCGAGCCGCAACTCCAGCCGCGACGTGAGCAGGTCGCGGAGGTTCGGGCGCAGATCGGCCCAGCGGCCGGTCGAGATCACCACGTGGATGCCGTACGACAGCCCGCGTGCCGCCAGGTCGGTGATGATCGGTTCGAGGTCGTCGAACTCGGATCGGATCGTCGCCCAGCCGTCGATGACGAGAAAGACGTCGCCGTACGGGTCGAGAGCCGTGCCACCGCGTGCCTGCCGCACGCCCGCTACGGCGTCGGCGACGAACCGGCGCTCCCGATCCGCGAGGATCGAGGCGATCTCGCCGACGCAGCGCCGGACCGCCGAGGGGGACTGCCGGTCGATCACCGCTCCGACGTGCGGCAGGCGTGCCAGATCCCGCAGCGTGCCGCCGCCGAAGTCCAGGCAGTAGCAGGTGGCCTCGCGGGGTGTGTGGGTGAGCGCGAGGGTCGCAAGCAAAGTCCGGATCGCGGTTGACTTGCCGGCTTGCGGCGCACCGACGACCGCGACATGCCCGGCCGCGCCGTCCAGCTCAAGCACCAGGGGATCGCGTCGCTGCTGCCGCGGGCGATCGATCACCCCGATCGGAGTCCGCAACCGACGCCAGCCACGGTCGTCGGCGGTGGCCAGGCCGCGGTCGGCGATCACGCCGAGCGCTCCGATCACCCGGTCCAGCGGCTCCGGCCGGCCGAGTGGAGGGAGCCAGATCTGGTGCGCCGGCCGGCCCGCGCCGGTCATCCGCCGCACAAGAAGGTCGAGTGTGGACGGCGCGGCTGGCTCGGATGGCGGCGGCGCGGCCGGCGAGCCCACCGGTGCCGCGGTGAACGGCACTACCCGTACCCCATCCGGGTCAGCGGATTTGGGCAAGGCGGCCGGGCCGGACACGTATGCCGCCTTGAACCGGACCAGCGGCTCGGTACCGGATCGCAGGTAGCCGTGTCCCGGTTCGCGCGGCAGCTCGTACGCGGAGGCGACCCCCAGCACGGCCCGCGACTCGACCGCGGAGAACGTACGCAGCCCGATCCGGTACGACAGGTGCGTCTCCAGGCCGCGAAGCCGGCCCTCGTCCAGCCGCTGGGAGGCGAGCAGCAGGTGTACGCCGAGCGACCGGCCGAGCCGGCCCATGGCGACGAACAGGTCGATGAACTCCGGCTTCGCCGACAGCAACTCGCTGAACTCGTCACAGACCACCAGCAGGGCAGGCAGCGCGGCCAGGGACGGGTCGGTGGCGCGCAAGCGCTGATACTCGTGGATGGAGGCCACGTTGCCGGCGTCCCGCAGCAGCTCCTGCCGGCGTATCAGCTCGCCGTTCAGGGCATCGGCCATCCGGTCGACGAGAGCGAGCTGGTCGGCCAGGTTGGTGATGACGGCGGCGGTGTGGGGCATTTGGTCGAGCGTCGCGAATGTGGCTCCTCCCTTGAAGTCGATCAGCACGAAGTTCAGCACCGCCGAGTCGTGGGTGGCGGCCAGGCCCAGTACCAGTGATCGGAGCAGCTCCGACTTGCCGGACCCGGTGGCGCCGATGACCAGCCCGTGCGGGCCCATCCCGTCCAGGGCCGACTCGTTGAGGTCGAGCATCACCGGATGGCCGGCGCCATCCATGCCGATCGGTACCCGCAAGGTCCCGCCGCCTGGCCACGCCGCCGCCGGATCGAACGTTTGCGGGTCACCGATGCCGACCAGTTCGCCGAACGAGCTCGGCCCGTCGTCCGAAACCATTCCGCCGGCCGGCCGCAGCGGCGCCAGCGCTCGCGCCAGTACCTCGGCCTCGGCCATCGGCAGATGGTCAGCGATGCCCGCGTCGACCGGCCCGCCGCCGCCGTCGGTGGTCATGCGCCCGTCGCGTTCGACGGTGATGGCGATCGTGGCGGCGTCCGCGATCGCAGGCGGCTCGCCGATGACGATCCGGCGATCACCGGTGGTGCCGGCCACGCCGTCGTAGACCACGATCGTCGTCGCGGTTATCCCTGCCAGCGCACGACCGAGCAGCTCCGCGGAGCTGACCATCAGGCGGGCCGGTCCGGCCGCGTCCCGGCGCTGCGGGTGCCGGGCGTGCGGTAGCCACTTCACGTACTCCCAGCGATGCTGCTCGGCGGGATCCGCGCACACCGCGACCGCGACGTCGGCCGGTGAGTGAAAGACCGTGAGCCCGGCGATCATCGCCCGAACCAGGCCATGAGCGCCGGGACCGCAGACATGTACGGTGCGAAACCGCAGCAGCGTCAATGCCACCGGCAGGTCGGGGATGAGCGCGTGGGCGGCGAGGAATCGGTCCAATGCGGCCACCGACGCCGGTTCGAGTTCGTCGCCACCGGAAGGCATCGGTGGCCTTAGCGGTACCAGGGGCGGCTGCGGGCCGCGGCCGATCCGGATCACGCCGTGGTCGGCGTCGTCCGGCCGGCGCTCCCAGATCCGGGGCGAGCCGACCAGCGACCACAGCGTTTCCGGCGCCGGATGCCGGTACTCCAGAGCGCTGGCTTGCTCGCGGATCCGGAGACGCACCTGACGACGAGCCTCGTCGAGCTGGCGAGCGTAGGCACGGCGAACTGCCTCGGTATCGACTCGCCGTTGCCGCCCGGCGCCGGTGAAGGCGGTGGCCAGCATGCCGAGCGACGACAGCCCGAAGATGCCGCCCACCAGGTAGGTGTACGGTCCACCGTCCCGGCCCGCGAACATCATCGCGGTCGCGATCGTGCCGGCCAGCATCGGGAGCGCGAGCAGCGCCTGATGCCATCGCGAGCCGCTGGCGACCGGCAGCGCCGGTGGCGGCGGCACGGTGACGTCCGCGGATGGCAACTCGGGCGCGGCCGGGCGCGGCCCTCGGCTGATCAGAACCGTGGTCACCGGCTCGATGATAGCCGAACACATCGATGGCCATCTGTGGCTAAGGTGTCAGACATGCCGGCCCTCTCATACGTCACCATCGATATGCCTGACCGTCGCATGGACGTGGCACTGCCATCCGGTGTACCGGTGGCGGAGCTACTTCCCACCCTGGTGCGGGCCGGCGGGCCGGACGGCTCCGGTGTCCTACCCGCGGGATGGTGCCTGCGGCGCATGGACGGTGCCGCACTCGCCGCGTCGCGCTCGCTTGCCGACCATGAGGTACGTGACGGCGAGGTGCTGGTGCTGGCCGAAACCGTCGTCGACTGGCCGCCCCCGGTCGTCGATGACATCGCCGTGTCGATCGTCGGCGATGCCCATCCAGGACGATGGTCCGCGGTCGAGAGCCGCCGCGCCGGGTTGCTCGCCGCCGGCCTGGTTGCGATCCTGGCCGGCCTGGGGACCTGGCGTGCCGGCACGTTGCTGGGAGCGATGGTGGCGCTGGCCATCGCGGCCGGCCTGCTCGTCATGGCGGTGGCCCGGGCCGACGCGGACTTCGCGACCATCGGCCTGCCGCTGGTCGCTTTCGGCTCGGTAACGGTTGCCGGGACCGGGTTCCGGTCAGTTGCCGAGGCCGCCGCGGCGACCGCCGGGTACGCCTCGATCGCACTGGCCACGCGGGCTGCCGGACGGGCGGACCTGGTCGCCGTGCTGGCCGGCTCCACTGGGCTGATCGGCGCGGCCGCCGTGGGCGCGGCGTCGGATCGGACTGCCGCGGCGGTGACCCTGATCGGCTACGCCGTACTGATCGCCCTGACGGCGCCGTCGCTCGCGGTACGGGCCGGCGGGCTGAACGCGGCCGACCGGAGCGGTGTGCCGGACCCCGAGCGGGTGGCCGGCGCCGCGGCCCGTACCGACATGGTGCTATCCGGTCTGATCTGGGCGAGCGGGCTGGCGGCCGGTGCCGGTGCCGGGCTGCTGGCCGGCCGGCCCGGGTTACCGTCCCTGGTGCTGGTCGTGGCCGCTTTCCTGGTGCTCGCCGTCCGGTCTCGGCTGTTCCGGCGCCCGGCTCACCGGTTCGGTCTGCTCAGCGCCGCCGGTGCCGTCGCCATCCCGGCGTTCGCGGTTCTGGCGTGGCGCGGTGAACTGGCCTGGCCGGTACTGGCAGCCCCGGTTGCGGTTCTGCTGGTGAGCCGGGTGGAGCGATCGCCCTACTTGGCGCGCGTGGCGGAGGCCGTGGAGATCGGGGCGGTGGCGGTAATGGTCCCGGCGATCTGCTGGACGGCCGGATTGTTCGGAACCGGCCAGTGATGGTGGCCGCCAGTAGTCGGTGCTCTAGTGATGGTCGCCATCGGCAATCGATGCTCTAATGATGGTCGCCATCGGCAATCGATGCCTCGTGCCGCTCGCGCGACCGGACGATCTCGGCCTCCGCCTCGGTCCGGCCCACCCAGGTCGCGCCCTCAACGCTCTTTCCCGGCTCAAGATCCTTGTACACCTCGAAGAAGTGCTGGATCTCCAGGCGGTCGAATTCGCCGACGTGGTGAATGTCGCGCAGATGTTCCAGGCGCGGATCGTCGGATGGCACGCACAGGACCTTGTCGTCGCCGCCCTTTTCGTCGGTCATCCGGAACATGCCGATGGCCCGGCACCGAATCAGGCATCCCGGGAAGGTGGGCTCCTGCACGAGCACCAGCGCGTCGAGCGGGTCACCATCCTCGCCCAGGGTGCCTTCAATGAATCCGTAGTCGGCTGGATACTGCGTTGAGGTGAAGAGGGTTCGGTCTAGCCGGATCCGACCGGTGACGTGATCGACTTCGTACTTGTTGCGTTGCCCCTTGGGGATCTCAACCGTCACGTCGAAATCCATCAGCCACCGCTCCTCAACGTCGAGTTCGCCATCTTTCGCCTATCCTCGGCTAGTCTCGCGTAGCAACTGCGGTACGCCGTCGAGGAGGGGCCGTGGAGAGGCATGCTTCACACTACGGCCCACAAGTAGATCATGGCGGCTGTTCCGCCGCGGGTGCTCGCGGGGTGCGGATGATTCCGGGATGCGGGGGTTGACGTGTGTCTGAGGTCGAAGCTGACGAGGCGGTCGTTGCCGTGACCGGAACCGGCAGTGACGATGCCCCAGCAGCCGGCGGATCCCCAGCAGACGCTGGCGGTCTGCCGGACGGACCCGGAGCCAACCCGTCCGACGGCGAGACGTCCACGGTGGTATCCGCCGAGGGCGCGCCGCCCGCCGCCACCGAGCCTGGCGGAGGTACCGGCACGCAGATCGAGCAGGTCGGCGACGATGCCCGCACCAGCGGTGGCTCGGGTGAGGTAGCCGTCGGCGATGGCGGCTCTGGCCCGGACGCGCCCGATGCCTCGTCGTCACGACCAGCCCCGCCGAGCAAGCCGGCCGGGCCCAAGCTGACGCCGATTACCCAGCTCAAGGGCAAGCAGGCGGCGCAGCAACGCGGGCGGGCAAGCGTCGCTCCGGCGCCGTTTCGGACAGACGAGGAACTGGCCCAACCGCAGGTACCGCCGGCGCCATCGGCTCCGCCCGCCGCACCCGTGCCACCGCCGCCGCCCACGGCGGCCCGAGTCCCCGTCGCACCCCCACCCCCGGCGCATCCGCAGGCCGGTCCATCAGACGCGGCCCCTGAGGCGCCGCGTACGCAGCCGTCCGCGCCTGAGACCGATGACCGGGCCGTTTCCGCTCCTGCGAGGCCGGAGCAGCCATCTCAGCCTGAGCAACCAGCCCCGTCGGCCGACCCGGCAGACCCGTCTGTCCAGACCGGATCGAAGCCAAAATCGGTGTTGAAGCCGGTGCTCAAGCCGCTTGGCCCGGCTGGCGTCTCAGCGCGGGTGCGGGTCGAGCCGCCTGACCCTAATCGCATCCCGCTCGAACCGACGCCGGAAGAGCGGGCCGCGGCTGAGGCGGCGCGGGCCGCAGCGGCACGTGCGGAGCAGGAGGCGCGTGAGCGGGAGGCGCGTGAGCAGGAGGCGCGTGAGCGGGAGGCGCGTGAGCGGGAGGCGCGTGAGCAGGAGGCGCGTGAGCGGGAGGCGCATGAGCAGGCGGCACGTGAGCAGGCGGCACGTGAGCGGGAGGCGCATGAGCAGGCGGCACGTGAGCGGGAGACACGTGAGCAGGCTGAGCGCGCGGCTCGCGAGCAACTGGCCTGGGAGCAGGCTGCCCGCGAGCGGGCCGCGCGTGAACGAGCGGAAGCCGAACGAGCCGAGGCGGCTAGGGCGCAAGCGGCTCGGCAGGTGGCGGAACGGGCTCAACGAGCGCAGGCCGAGCGTGGCCCGCAAGATCAAACCGCATCCCGTTACCCCTCGTCAGCCGCCCCGACTGGCCCGATGCCGGGTGTCCGGCCGGCACCACCATCCGCTTCTCCCCGGTACGCACCTGGTCCGCAAGCAGACCGGAAGTCCTGGTCGCCGCCCGTCGCCGATGATGAGCAACCGCATCCGGCGTCGCGGCGGGCTCGCCGGCTCGCCTTGGTCGCCGGGATCGTGGTGGTAGTGCTCCTGTCCGGAGGGTTTGTGGGGGTGAGGCTGCTGGGCGACAAGCCGGCGCCGGACCTGGCCAAGGTCCCGGTGTTCGGTACGCCGGGGGCGGTTCTGCCGGCCGCGGCCGCCGATGCGCCCGTACCGACGGCGAGCGGGATGGCTGCGGCAGTGCGTAAACCGTTGCGCGATCCGCGGCTGGGCGGGCACGTGTCGTTCCAGGTGTCCGATCTGGATACCGGCGATGTGCTGTTCAGCCATAACCGGTTCAGCCCCACCACTCCGGCCTCGACCATGAAGCTTTCCACCGCGAGCGCTCTGCTCGAACTACGTGGTCCCAATTACCGGATCACAACCAAGGTGGTCGCTGGATCGAGCCCGGGCGAGGTGGTGATCGTCGGCGGTGGCGACCCCACCCTGACCGCGAGCGACACCGGCTCGGTGTATCCGGGCGCGGCCCGTATGTCGGACCTGGCTGCCCAGGTCAAGCAGGCCCTTGGTGGGACCGAGCCGACCCGGGTCATCGTGGATACGTCGCTGTTCACCGGACCGGTGAGCGGGCCCGGATGGGACCCGGGCGACGCCCACTCGACCTATGCCACCTCGATCTATGCGCTGACCACTGACGCCGGCCGGAGGAATCCCCACAATCCAGGCGCCGCTCCGCGTTACGACAACAGTGCCGAGGCGGCCGGAGAGATCTTCGCCGCGGACCTGGGTCTACCGGCCAGCGCGGTATCCTTCGGCCGGGCTCCGGAGGGCACCACACAACTCGCATCGGTGCAGTCACCGCCGCTTCAGCGGATTCTCGACACGATGCTGGTGACGAGCGACAATGTCGTCGCCGAATTCATGGCCCGGCAGGTCGCGATCGCGGTGCACCAACCGGCTAGCTTCGCCGGAGCGGCCGCCGCGGTGACCGCCCAGCTCACCAAGATGGGCCTGCCCATGCAGGGTGTGCACATCGTTGACGGCAGTGGCCTGTCGCCTCGCGACAAGCTGACCCCGGGGATGCTCGCGGCCCTGTTGCGCTACGCCGCGAGCGATGATCACCCCCGGCTGCACGGCATATTCAGTGGCCTGCCGGTGGCCGGCTGGAGCGGCACCCTGGAGGCCCGGTTCAAGAGCAAGTCGGCCGCCGGGGCACGTGGCGTGTTTCGGGCGAAGACCGGAACCTTGGACGGCGTGCACGCTCTGGCCGGGACGGTGGTCGATGCCTCCGGCCGGACGCTGATCTTCGTGCTGCTACTGGACAAGGTCGCGTGGAACGCGGATTACGGCACGGCGATGGACAAGCTGGGCGCGGCCGTCGCTGCCTGCGGTTGCGGCTGAGCCGGTCTGGCCGCCTGACACGAGTGGCCTGGCAATCCGGCCGGCGCCGGCCCGGCTCTGCGCTGCCGACCGCGCGAACGTGCGGCGCCCCTGATCTTGGTGCCGGGTCATCAGCCCGCTAGCCGCGCCTTCGGATGGGCGCCACCCGGGTACGGTGGGTGAATGGTGCAGTTGGTTGATTGGGAACTCGCCGCGACGACCGCTCGAACGCTGGGCAAGGGTGGCCCGGATGTGACCCTGTCCGAGGCCACCGAGGTGGTCGCGGAGTTGCGGCGGCTGACCGATGAGGCGGCCGGTCATGTGCTCGAGTTCACCAAGCTGGATCCGCAGCTGAGCCATCATCCGGTACGCGTGGTGGACCGCGCCGACTGGGCCGCGGTCAACATCGCCGGGCTGAAGGAGGTCATCAACCCGCTCGCGGCACGGTTGTCCAGGGGCCGCGAGCCCGGAGGCCTGACCGCGATGGTGGGCCCACGCTTGACCGGGGTTCAGGCCGGTACCGTCCTGGCGTACATGTCCGGCAAGGTTCTGGGGCAGTTCGAGGTCTTCTCGTCCGACCCGGGCGAACTGCTCCTGGTGGCGCCGAACGTCGTCGAGGTCGAGCGCAAGATCGATGCGGTTCCGCACGACTTCCGGCTCTGGGTCTGCCTGCACGAGGTGACTCACCGCACGCAGTTCACGGCGGTGCCGTGGATGCGTGGCTACTTCCTCGGCCAGGTGCAGGCGTTCGTCGACGCCTCCCAGACCGGCATGGATCAATTCGCCGAGCGGCTGCGTGGCGCGCTGTCGGCGCTGGCCGACGCGGTGCGCAATCCCGACTCGCATGCGTCCGTGCTGGACCTGATTCAGTCTCCGGAGCAGCGGGCGATCGTGGACCGGCTGACCGCGCTCGGCACTGTGCTGGAAGGCCATGCGGAATACGTCATGGATGGCGTCGGACCAGATGTGGTGCCGACCGTCGCCGAGATTCGCGCGAAGTTCAACAAGCGGCGCGAAGCGCACAACCCGATCGAGCGCGTGCTCCGCCGCCTGCTCGGCATTGATGCCAAGATGCAGCAGTACGTGCAGGGGCACAAGTTCGTCCGTACCGTCGTCGACCAGGTCGGAATCGACCAGTTCAATCTGATCTGGAAATCGCCGATGAATCTGCCCCGACTGGATGAGATCTCCGATCCGCAGGCGTGGGTCGGACGCGTCGTGGGGGTCTGACCCAGCATCAGGCCGAGGTAGGAGATCGATTGGCCCCGTTGCCCGCTGCCGTTGCGGCGACCCGTACCGCGATCCGCCGGGCACTGGTGTCGTTGCGTCTGCCGGACGACGCGCTCGTGATGACCGCGTGTTCTGGTGGCGCTGACTCGCTGGCGCTGAGCGCCGCCGCGGCATTCGTCGCGCCTCGGGTCGGCCTGCGCGCCGGGCTCGTCACTATCGACCATGATCTGCAGCCAGGTTCGGCCGAGCGGGCACGAGAGGTGGCCGCCTGGGCCACCGAAATCGGGCTGGCGCCGGCGCGGGTGCTCACCGTCGATGCGCGCGGCCGCGGCGAGGGCCCGGAGGCCGCCGCGCGATCGGCGCGGTACCGGGCGCTGACCGCCGCCGCGATCGGCACCGACGCCAGCGCGGTGCTGCTCGGCCACACGCTTGACGACCAGGCAGAGACGGTCCTGCTGGCGCTCGCCCGTGGGTCCGGGCCGCGCGGGATCGCCGGTATGCCAGAGGTACGGACGGTAGGCACCGTCCGGTTCGTCCGGCCGTTTCTGGCGGTATCCCGGGAGCAGACCGAATCCGCGTGCCGCGAACTGGGGCTGAAGCCGTGGTCCGATCCGCACAACAGCGACCCGGCTTTCGCGCGGTCGCGGGTCCGCGCGGCGATGCCCGTGCTCAGCGATCTGCTCGGCAGCGACCTGGTGGCAAACCTGGCCCGCACGGCCGGACTGGTCGCCGCTGACACCGAGTTGCTGGATCGGATGGCCGCCGAGGCCGAGCCCGGTGTCACCGAAGGCAGTGCGCTGGTGGTGAGCGCTCTGGCACGGTTGCCGGATGCGCTGCGCACCCGGGTGCTGCGGCGGTACGCGCTCGCGGTCGGCGCCCATCCGGGAGCGCTCGGTGCGGTACACATAGCCGCCCTGGATGCTCTGATTGTCAGCTGGCGCGGACAGGGGCCGGTGGGTCTTCCCGGAGGCATCGAAGTTCGGCGAAACGGTGACCGTTTGCTTACTCGCCGCGACAATTTGTAACAGTTCCCCGGCAAAGCTTCCTCAGCCGGGGGACGGCAGGATCTGATTGTGGCGTGCCAACTATCGCCGCGAACCTAGCCCGAACGGCCGTTTACGCCCCTCGGGGCGTTGTCGCGACCAGCCAGCCGCTCGCTGCGTCCGCGGGCCTGGCGATACTGCGCGCCGGCGGCAACGCCGTCGACGCCGCGCTCGCCGCGGCGATCACGCACACCATCGTCTCGCCCGGATCCAACGACATCGGCGGCGATCTGTTCGCGATCGTCTGGGACGGAGCGCGCTTGCACGGACTCAACGCCTCCGGCCGCTCGCCCGTCGCGTTGAACCTTGAGGCGCTCGCCGGTGCGGCCCGGATGCCCGATTTCGGCTGGCTACCGGTGACCGTGCCGGGCGCGCCCGCCGGATGGCGGGATCTGCATGAGCGGTTCGGATCAGTCCCGTTCGCCGACCTGTTCGCCGACGCGATCACCTTCGCCGCCGAGGGCTATCCGGTATCGCCCGGGATCGCCTCCGGATGGGCCCGGGCCGCGGCGATGCATGCCGCCCGACTCAGCGGCCCCGAATTCGACGAGTGGACCCGCGTCTACACCCGGGAGGGGGTGGCGCCCAAGGCCGGTGAGCGGTTCGTGAACCCGGGCTCGGCCCGTACCCTCGAACTGATCGCGGCGACCCGCGCGGAGGCCTTCTATACCGGTGAGATCGCGGAGGCTCTGGCCGCGCACGCGACCGAGACCGGGGGTTTGCTGACCATGGCGGATCTGGCCGCTCACGAGTCGTTGTGGGTGGACCCGATCAGCGTTCGGTACCGCGACCACGAGGTGTGGGAGCTTCCGCCTAACGGGCAGGGCATCGCCGCGCTGTTGGCGCTCGGCATCCTCGATGGCGTTGACCTCGCGGGCCGATCTCCCGCCGAACGGATGCACCTGCAGATCGAGGCGATGAAGCTCGGGTTCGCCGATGCGCAGAAGTACGTCGCGGATCCGCAGTCCGATCCGGCGCCGGTGGCCGGTCTGCTGGCCGAGGACTACCTGGCGGGCAGGCGGGCGCTGATCGCCGAGTCGGCGGGTCTCCCGGAAGCCGGCGATCCGATTCGCGGCGGCACCATTTATCTGTGTACCGCCGACTCCGGCGGAATGATGGTCAGCCTGATCCAGTCCAACTTCATGGGCTTCGGCTCGCACGTTGTGCTGCCCGGGTACGGCTTCAACCTGCAGAACCGGGGCGCCGGGTTCTCCGTCGTCAATGGCCACGCCAACGTGGTGGCCGGTGGCAAGCGCCCGTTCCACACCATCATTCCCGGCTTCCTTACCCGAGGTGGGCGGCCGGTTGGTCCGTTCGGCGTGATGGGCGGTCACATGCAGCCGCAAGGGCACCTTCAGGTGGTCATGTCGACTGTGGACGACCAGGTTGACCCACAAGAGGCTCTTGATCGGCCGCGCTGGCGCTGGGAGGCCGGACGCGACGTATTCCTGGAGTCGGCCGTTGACGACGGCATCGCGGCCGATCTGCGGGCCCGCGGGCACCAGGTGACGATTGAGGACACGTCGGCGTTCGGGTACGGCCAGGCCATCTGGCGCGTGGACGGCGGTCCGGAGGCCGGTGGCGGCTATGTGGCGGGGTCCGAGTCGCGCGCCGACGGTCAGGCGATGGCCTACTAGTAACAACCCTTCTTCAATAGTAAAGACTATTGACAGAGCGCTCGGCGCTGGAGAAAGGTGTGCTCCAAGAGGAGAGGAGCGCATCGATGCTTTCTGTGCGCAAGCGGCTCATTGCGATGTCGGCACTGGTCGTCGGCGTAGCAATGGCGATTCCGGCGACGTCGGCCGCGGCGGCCAAGCCGGCGAACGACGCTCCCCGGAGCGTGGTCTCGGCCTACTTCGCCGACTGGGACGTCTACGGGCGGGGCTACGTCGTCAAGGACATCCCGGTCGACAAGATCAATGTTATTCAGTACGCGTTCGGCGTCCCGAGCTTCGATCCATCGTCGGGTGCCATCGGGTGCGACATTCTCGATCCGTGGGCCGACTACCAGCAGGTCTACTGGACCGGCGATAACACCGTCGACGGTGTGGCGGACAACCCGAACGACCCGAACCAGCACCTGTTCGGCAACTTCAACCAGCTGGAGAAGCTGAAGGCGGCACACCCGAACCTCAAGATCGAGATCTCGCTCGGCGGCTGGACCAAGTCCACCTGGTTCTCGGATCTGGCGGCCACGCCGCAGCGGCGCGCGGGCGTTCGTCTCGGCGTGCATCGACACGTTCATCAAGGGCAACCTGCCCGGTGGTGGATGGCCGGCCGGGGCCGGTGGCGACGGAGCCGCGGCCGGGCTGTTCGACGGGATCGACCTGGATTGGGAGTACCCGACCCAGGTGGCCGGCGGCAATGTGGACGTGAGCCCGGCCGACCGGCACAACGCCACCCTGCTGGCGGCCGAGTTCCGCAGGCAGCTCGACGCGTACGGAGCCGTCACCGGCAAGCACTACTTGCTGACCGCGGCGCTGCCCGCCGCGACCAGCGCCACCAAGTACTACGAGCTGCGCGACATCTCTAAGTATCTGGACTGGGACAACGTGATGGCGTACGACTACAACGTCCCGGGCGGCACCAGCGCGGCCCCGGACACGCTGTTTCGTCATGACCCCCGCGACCCGAACGCCGGCGACTGGACCTGGAACACCACCGGTACGGTGGCGAACTACCTGATCCACGGGGTTCCGGCGTCGAAGATCGTGGTCGGCGTCCCGTTCTACGGCAACCAGTACATCAACGTCTCGTCGAACCGGTACCACGGCCTGTTCGGCACCTTCGACAACACCGGCCTGGATCCGAACGTGGTCCTGACACCTGACGTCGAGCCGCAGCCGACGTACCACGACTTGGTCGACGTGGCGGGCATCCTGTCCCCGGACGGCAACGGTGCCAACGGGTACACGGCGCGCTGGGACGTGCTAGCCGGTGAGCCGTACCTGACCAACCCGGCCGGAACCCACAATCTGGCCAGCGGAACGATTACCACTCCAACGTTGATCAGCTACTCCAGCCCGACCTCGGTCGGCGAACGGACCATGCTGATCAAGGCTCTGCACCTGCGTGGCGCGATGGTGTGGGAGATCAGCCAGGACTCGGACTCAGGTGCGCTCATTTCGGCGCTCAGTCCGCTGCTCTAGGGCGCCCCACCCGTAGTGGGGAGCGCCGGTTCGACAGTTTCCGAGTTCAACGATACGGGTGCATCCCGGCTTGAGCCGGTCCGGCAACTGAAGAGCGAGGCCACCTGAGGCGCGGTGGCCGGTGGGCCCGCCCCCGCCGGCCACCGCTGCACATTGAGATTGGCGTGCGCGTTGAGCATGGGGTCCGCATTGAGATTGGCGTGCGCGTTGAGCGACCGACCACTGCCCATGATCAAGTGCACGATCTTGAGCACCAGATGCGCTATGGCGACGACAGCTGCACTGAATCTTGCACGTGTAGCCGCACTTGATCAGCGAACCGAGGCTCGGACGGGCCCCGGAGCGGCGGACCGCCATACTCAGTCTGAGCCGCCGCAAGCGGGCTCGGCTTCGTGACGTGCCAGAATCGCCGACGGCAGGCGCTGGTGGTCCGGCCTCGGGCCGATCGTTGCCGGCGACTGGCCTTGCGTGACTGATCACGACGACGCCAGATGCTCGACCCGGTCCGGTACCGGCAGGCTCGCCGCCGTCACGAGCCGTCACGAGCCGTCACGGAATGGTGGCGTGTCCGGCGTCGCCGTCGGCGGCGGGTCCGAGACGACCGATCCCGCGGGCGAGCCGCATCGTGGTTGACACGTATCGCTGCCGTTCGAGGAGCCCCGTTCGAGGAGATCCGGTGGGGAGTTCCGGTGGGGAGCCCTGGTGGAGGAGCCCCGGTGGTGGTGTCGTCGCCGACCCCGGGGTGCCGCCATCTCCATGATCAGGTGCGTGATCACGTGCACGAAGTCGTGCAGCTGACGTCGCTATGGCGCATCTGGTGCTCAAGATCTTGCACTTGATCATGGGGAATGGGGCGGCCGCTCAGTCCCGGAGGAGTGAGCGGCCGTCGTGGACGTTCGGAAAGCTGCTAGATCTGCTGCCAAAGCGCCGGCACGTTGGGCGGCTCCCAGCCGACCAGGGAGGTGTGTGCCTGCAGGCACTGGTAGTTCAGCCCGGCGTAGCTGACCCGATCGCCAACGGCGTACGCGTGGTTCGCCTCCCAGGCCGGGTAGGTGCCGGTCTGGGTCGGTGTGGGCGTCGGCGTCGGTGTCGGAGTCGGAGTTGGAGTCGGAGTTGGAGTTGGAGTTGGGGTGGGCGTCGGTGTGCTTGTGCCGCCGCTGCACGTTCCGTCGTCGGTCCATACGTCGTACTGGCCGTGGTGGGTGGCCGGATCCTCGCCCTGCGTCCACCATTTCGCGGTGTACTGGTGGCCGCTTTCGGAGACTTGCATGCCCTGCGTGTAAACGCTGCTGGATGACCAGGCCGCCGCCGTGCACGAGCCGGTCGGAGTTGGCGTCGGCGTCACGGTCGGCGGCGTGCTGGGCGGGGTGGCCCCGGCGAACGTCGTGGTGAACTTGGTGAAGTCCCATGCGTTCTGGGCGACGCTGCTGCACGAACCCGAGGTCTGGCCGTTGTTGTCCGGCGGCGAGCATTGCCGGTCCCGGTTCACCGACCAGAACGTGTATCGCGACAACCCATGGCCGGTCGCGTAGTTGAGCACGTTCTGGAAGTCAGTCTGAGTGAAGATCTCGCCGGTGTCCGAGCGCCCGTTCATCTGCGACACGCCCTCGTGGTTGTACGCCGTCGTGCTGCTCCAGCCGAACGTGTTCATCAGCATGGTGTGGAACGATTCCAGCGCCGAGATCTGCGACGACGAGCCGTTGAAGCCGCCGTCGAACGGCATGATCGAGTAGTTGGCCGGAGTGAAGCCGGCGCTCTTGGCCGTGTTCAGCACGTTCTGGCCGAAGTAGCCGGTGCCGCTGGTGGTTCCGGGCACGGTGATCGAAACGTACAGGCCCGGGTTGTTCTGCTGAAGGATCTTCGCTGCGCCGATTTCGTTGTTGATGGCGGTCAGGTTCTCGTACTCCGGCTCTTCCAGATCCAGGTCGAAGGCCTTGAGCGAGTACTTGTCGATGACCTGCTGGTACGCCGTGGCGGTCTGTTGCGGCGTGCCGCAGGTCTGACCGAGCTTGGTCCCGCCGTACCCGCCGACCGAAACGGTGACATCGCCGCCGGCGGCACGGATCGAGCCGATCACACCCGCGACCGTGGTGTCCGATGACACCGGCGCGGTGCCATCCCAGGTCGGGGAGCATCCACCGCCGTTGGGGGCAAGGATGAACGCAAGCTCGAACGCTTTCTGGCCGGTCGCGGCCATCACGGTTGGCAGGTCGGGCGGCGTGTTGTCCAGGGGCATCACGTACGGAGCCGATCCGTACCAGTTACTGGTGAGCGTGGCGGCCTGGGCCGGCGAGCCCAGGGTCAGTGCCGCCACGACGCCGCCGGCCGCGACCGTGGCCGCGGTGGCGAACAGGGCCGCGGCCCCACGCCTGGAGGTGTTCTGCATGGTGTTTCCTTTCGCGTTCCGCTGGGGGATGGGAAACTACATTCAGGAAACTTTCTTATTAGAAAACGTATAGCAGTTGATGAATGCTTGGGCAATCCCAGAGGGATCGATGGCAGTCCAGCGCCGCCGGACCGGGCAGTCCCGAGCCACCCCGACGTGGGCCCGCCAGTGTCGTACGGCAGGCTTGGGACATGGCGGAAGCAGCTGGCGCGTGGTACAACGCGGACATCGAGCACGTGATCATTTCTGAAGATCAGATCCGCGAGAAGACCGAGGAACTGGCCCGCAAGGTCGCCGCCGACTACGCGCACACCGACAGTGTGTTGCTGGTGGGCGTGCTCAAGGGCGCGGTGATGTTCATGGCCGACTTCGCCCGGGCCATGGGCCGCGAAGGCCGGCCGGTGGAGATGGAGTTCATGGCGGTGTCCTCGTACGGCCAGCGAGCCACATCATCCGGCGTGGTCCGGATCCTCAAGGATCTTGATCGCGACATCGCGGACCGTCATGTGATCGTGGTCGAGGACATTATCGACTCCGGCCTGACCCTGTCGTGGCTTCTCAAGTACCTGGAGAGCCGGACCGCGGCGTCCGTCGAGGTTGTCGCCCTCCTTCGCAAACCGGACGCGGTCAAGGTGCAGGTGCCAGTCAAGTACGTCGGGTTCGATATCCCCAGCGAGTTCGTGGTGGGGTACGGCCTGGACTTCGCCGAGCGCTATCGCGAGCTTCCGTACGTCGGCGTCTTGAAGTCGGCGGTCTATGCGCGTGCGTAGCGGCGCTCGAGGACGGTAGCCCACGCCGTCGCCAGCGGGCATAATTTGTTGTGTGGACGGCCGGGGCTGGGCGAAGCGCGTTCGGCGACCGACTGGTTCACGGTGCGGTTCTGCGCACAGCGTAGCGGGCTTTGTCCGGTTTACGGTCTGAAAGAGTTATGCCGTAACGCACCTCTCAATACCACGGTGTACCTTCGAATAGCCGAGCCCTACCTCGCGTTAGGCAGGTCAGGTCCTCGGTCGAATCGCGTACCAGGACTGATGATCTGGAGGAGCTGGGCGTCTCGGCGTCCCACCTAAGCATGGAACGTAGTCGTTTCTTCCGGCGGCCGATTGTCTGGATCGCGCTGGTCATCGCCGCCGCCATCGTTCTCAGTTTCTCCTTGACCGGCGGCCCCAGCTACACATCCGCGAAGACATCGGATGTGAATGCCCAGGTGGCGGATAACAATGTGAAGTCGGCGTTGATCGAGGACAAGGAGCAGACGGTCCAGGTGGACCTGAAGTCTCCGATCAAGATCAACGGCGAGAGCACCTCGAAGATCCAGGCCCAGTACCCCGCCGATGCCATGGGCGAGGTGTACGACCAGTTCAACGCCGCTCAGAAGTCGGGACAGATCACCACCCTCGACACCAAGGTCAGCAAGGACAGCGTGCTGTTGACCTTGCTGTTTAACTTCCTGCCCATCGCCGCGGTCGTGATCCTGCTGCTGTTCTTCATGTCCCAGGCACAGGGCGGCGGTTCGCGAGTCCTGAACTTCGGCAAGTCGAAGGCGAAGCTGATCTCGAAGGACACTCCGAAGACCACGTTCGCGGATGTCGCCGGTTCGGACGAGGCGGTCGAGGAGCTCCACGAGATCAAGGACTTCCTGCAGAACCCGGCGAAGTACCAGTCCCTGGGTGCCAAGATTCCGAAGGGCGTGCTGCTGTTCGGTCCTCCCGGCACCGGCAAGACGCTGCTGGCCCGCGCGGTCGCCGGCGAAGCCGGCGTGCCGTTCTACACGATCTCCGGCTCCGACTTCGTCGAGATGTTCGTCGGTGTCGGCGCCTCCCGCGTCCGCGACCTGTTCCAGCAGGCCAAGGAGAACGCCCCGGCGATCGTGTTCGTCGATGAGATCGACGCGGTCGGCCGGCACCGCGGCGCCGGCCTCGGCGGTGGCCACGACGAGCGTGAGCAGACGCTGAACCAGCTGCTGGTCGAGATGGACGGATTCGACACCAAGGGCGGCGTGATCCTGATCGCGGCCACGAACCGTCCGGACATCCTGGACCCCGCGCTGTTGCGTCCGGGCCGGTTCGACCGGCAGATCGCCGTCGATACACCCGACATGGAGGGCCGCAAGGCGATCCTGCGGGTGCACGCAAAGGGCAAGCCGTTCACTCCCGACGTCGACCTTGACGCCGTGGCCCGCCGCACGCCCGGGTTCACCGGCGCCGACCTGGCTAACGTCATCAACGAGGCGGCCTTGCTGACCGCCCGCAATGAGAAGCGTGCGGTCACCAATGAGTCGCTCGAAGAGTCCATCGACCGCGTGGTCGCCGGCCCGGCCCGGCGCACCCGGGTAATGAGCGATCGCGAGAAGAAGATCACCGCATACCACGAGGGTGGCCACGCCCTGGTGGCGTGGGCGTTGCCGCATGCCGCCCCGGTGCACAAGGTCACCATCCTGTCGCGCGCCCGGTCGCTCGGTCACACTCTGGTGCTCCCGACCGAGGACAAGTACACGCAGACGCGAGCCGAGCTCATCGACACGCTGGCGTACGCCCTAGGTGGCCGCGCGGCGGAGGAACTCGTGTTCCACGAGCCCACGACCGGTGCCGGCAACGACATCGAGAAGGCGACGTCGATCGCCCGGGCCATGGTCACCGAGTACGGCATGAGCGCCAAGCTGGGTGCCGTGAAGTACGGGCAGAATGACGGCGAGCCGTTCCTCGGCCGGACGATGGGCCACCAGCGCGACTACTCGGAGACGGTCTCGTCGGAGATTGACGCCGAGGTGCGTGGGCTGATCGAGCTCGCCCACGATGAGGCATGGGAGATCCTGGTCGAGTACCGGGATGTGCTCGACACGATCGTGCTTGAACTGATGGAGAAGGAGACCATCACGCAGGCCGACATGGCCCGGATCTGCGCTCGCGTGGTCAAGCGCCCGCCGATGGCTCCGTTCACCACGATCAGCAAGCGGACCATGTCGGACCGGCCGCCAGTGCTCACGCCGGCCGAGGCCGAGGCGCTCAACAACCACGGCTCGGAGAGCGGCGTCGACGCCCTGACCGGCGCGTCGAGCGCCAGCAACCACGAGGACGGCAAGCACTGACCGCGTCGTACGACCTCGACGACGAGGACATCACCGGCCTGGAGCCCAGTCCGCGCGGGTCGCTTGACCACGTTGCGGCGCGGTTGGTCAACGGCGAGCTGAACGGCGGGCCGCTGAGCGATGCCGTGGACCTGAAGCGAATCGAGGCCGCGGTCCGCGAGATCCTCCTCGCTCTCGGTGAGGACCCGGACCGCGACGGTCTCAAGCGCACGCCGGCCCGGGTTGCCCGGTCGTACGCCGAGTTGTTCGCTGGGCTGCGGGTCAATCCAGGCGACGTCCTCACCACGACATTCGAGGCTTGCCACGAGGAACTCGTGCTGGTCCGAGACATCGAGGTGTTCTCGCTGTGCGAGCACCACCTGCTCCCGTTCCGCGGGGTGGCGCATATCGGCTACATCCCGGGCACGCATGGGCGCATCACCGGGCTGTCCAAGCTGGCCCGCCTGGTTGAGGTGTTCGCGCGGCGGCCGCAGGTGCAGGAACGCCTCACCTCGCAGATCGCCGACCTGCTGATGGACTCGCTGGAGGCCCGTGGCGTGATCGTCGTGATCGACTGCGAGCACATGTGTATGGCGATGCGGGGTATCCAGAAGCCGGGCGCCCGCACCGTCACTTCCGCTGTGCGCGGCATGCTGCAGCAGGACCCGCGTACGCGGTCTGAGGCGATGAGCCTGATCCACAGCCGGTAGCCGGCGTCAACGGTGGTCATCGCACGGCCGGGATAGGCGGTGCCGGCACGCTCATCGGCGGCATCCGGAGCAGGGCGGTCATCAGGCCGAGTCGGTGCATTGCCTCGTCGCTGATGCTCATGCCGGTGTTGAGGACGTCCTGCACCTTGGCCACGATCCGCAACGCCGCCCGGAGCGACCGGATCAGATTGCTCAGACCGGATCCGACCTCGTAGGCGCCGAATATCCCCCACGTCTCGGCGTTGACCGACGTTTCGATCGCCAGATCGGCTATCTCGGTGACCACCGTGCCGAGCAGGTCCGCGTTGTCGTGCACTCCAACGGCGATTTCCCGGTACGCGGTGGCGGCACTGCGTAGGGGGTCCTGGCCGGCGCCCAGCGCGACACTGAAGTCGCCCAGGTTGGCACGGCAGGCGGCGGCGGCCCGACCGGTCCACACCTCCGGCACCATCAACTCGACCCCGCGGATGACGCGCGCCTCGTCATGGACGAAGTCGGCCACATGGTCGAAGACCTCGGCGCATCGCAGCAGGCCGGCCCAGTCTCCGACAAGGGGGCAGACGATCAACTCGAACGGATCGTAGGCCCGATCCAGGATGCCCATCCGGGCAGCCAGGCCGGTCAGCTCCCATACCGCGTCGCGGGCCAGGCTGGTCGGGCTCAGCAGGTCGAACCAGCCGGGCTTGTAAGGCATGTCGCCATGGTGATCGGCGGGCACCGGCAGATCGGCGGCCGGGTGATCGCGATCGTCGAAGATCTCCGGTCCCAGATTCCGCTCGGCCGGGGTGATGACGCCGTCAATCTGGCCGCCCGGCACCCGCGGCAACGTCGAGTCGGCCCGGCTCGCAGCCCGCGCGTCCGACATTGCGTAGTCGATGGTCACCTGTCGCAGCCGGATGGCGTCGTCGCCCGCGTACGCCGTCGCCGCGCGGTCCAGGAACCCGGTAACCTGCCGAACGTTCTCGCGGTGCCGTCCGGCCACATCTACCAGGCCCGGCCCGTAGTCCAGATGTGTGTGCGCGGTGACGTAGCCGGAAGCGGATGCCAACTCTCGCGCTCGGCGGTCAAGGAACGGCGGCAGGCCTCGGAGGGCGATGAGGTTGACGCTGAATGACATCGGCCGCTCCAAGTCCGGGGGTTTGTGCCCCTCTCATGAAACCGAAGCGCCGGCAGCCCGGGCAATGCGTCGGACTCTACTGTGGATAACTTCCGGCAAACCGGACTCGCGTGACCGTATCGTGGGATTAGCGTGCCGAGAGAAGGAGGCCGACCAGCAGCGGAACGGCGCAGAGCAGGAATCCGAGCCATGGGCTTCGCGGCTGATCGCCATCCGGATCCGGTTCGAACAGCACGCCGATCGACAGCCAGGCGACGACCCACGCGCACGCGGGAACCAGCACCGAGAAGACCGCTACCAGCAGGTCGGCTCGACGGGACGAGCCGGCGATATGGCTGATCTCGGCCAGCGCCACCATGGTGAGCGCGGCGAACCAGAAGTAGACGACACCATTACGAAGCAGCGGCGGCCAGGTCGGCAACGCACCCACGGTGGCGCGGCGCCGCCGTGCCGCTAACAGGGCCGCGTCGGCGGCATCCAGCGTGGCGGACGCGCCGCTAACCGCGGCGGCCACGGCGGCCACCGGGTCGGCGGCACTGGCCGGCTCCGGGGCCTTCAGCATGGCCGCGGCGGTCTCCCGGTCACCAGGTCCCGGGTCCACGCCCGGCCGCGGCATCGAAGCTCGCGCGGCCGCGTCCAGCAGGCGAGCGCGCTGTACCTCGATGCGCCGCCGCACGGTGGCGATCTCCTGCCTGGCGGTGGCGGTGGCCTCCTGCTGGGCAACCACCGCGGCCGCCTCGTCCCGGCGGGCGCTGTCGAGCGCGGCGGCGGTCGTGAGGTACTCCCCCCAGGCGGTGGCGTCCCACCCGGTCACCTCGTGGCCACCCTTGCCGGGACGGCTCATATCGGGGCCGTTCACCGTGGGCTCCGGCGCGCGTACGGCACGACCACCTGGGTCCGCGCGGCCTGCCGGTCATGGACCAGTGCTCGATTGTCGCGGGGCTGCCAGTCCAGATCCGGGTCATCCAGCAAGCGGCTCACGTCGGCGGCCGGAACGTTGAGTAGCACCAGCCCGCCCACGTCGTCGCGCCCGCTCTCACCGACATCGGTGATGAATCGGCGCAGGCCACGCCACCAGCCGATCAGGTGCGCTTTCAAGGCTGGGCCGTCGCGGAGCAGGTGGCGCACGGCGGCTCCGGTCCCATCCAGCCCAAAGCCGACCACATAGGTGTCGTGTGTGGAGCGATCGCTCAGGATCCCCCGCAAGGTGGCCATGTCGACAACCTCGATCTCGTGTCCGGCCTCGGTCAGGTCGGCCGCGAGCGTGACGCCGACCTCATCGTATGCCCGAAGCAGCGGCGCCAGGACGAAATGGACGGTGCCCGGCTTGTGCTGGGCCGCGACCGAACGGGTGGCGGCGTCCAGAAGCGCGGCCCCGGCGCTGGACGGCCCGATCACCGCGAGGTGGCGCCCGGGCTTCGGGTCGAACGAGAACGTCACCGGCGACATCGCGATGTCGAACCCATGACCGAGGTATGCCGACGGCCGGCGCGACCGCGGGATCCGCTTGGGCGGCCTGGCCGGGGCGAAGCCCTGGAAAACGTGCGGCGCCGGCGAGCCGGCCGGGCGTGCCAGCCAGAGCTTGCGCCGAGCACGGGACATGGTCTTGGATTCGGCAGACGGATCGGGGAACTCGACCAGCCGCTCGTGTGCCCGCCACGCTCCGGCCGGGCCGCCGAGACCGCCGGCCATGTTCACCACCGCGGTGCCCAGCCGCAACGCGGTGGCGGACTCGTTGTGGCCGTGAAGCACCCAACTGCCCCCGGGCATGGCGATCCGGACCGGGAAGCGAGCCAGCGTGGAGTCCGGCTTCCCGGTAAGCGACTCGACGCTGGTCGGCTCGCGAGCCGACATGACCAGATGTATGCCGTAGCCGCGACCACGCCGGGCCAGCCCGTCCAGCAGCGCGGCGGCCTCGGTAGCCAGCCGGTCGCCGCCACCGATCAAAGCCGGGAACTCCTCGATCGCGCACACGATCCGGGGCAACTCGGAGGTGGCGCGGTAGTCGGCGAACCGTTCCACCCCGGCGGCCCGGAACATCTCTTCCCGCCTGGCCATCTCGGCGTCCAGTACACGCAGGACAGACAGACCGTACGAGCGATCCGACTCGGCGCCGACCACCCGGGTGTGCGGGATCCAGGTGGGCTCGCGGTCGGTCGGCGTGAACGCCTCGAAGGCCGGTCCAGCCGAGAAGTCGAGCAGGTAGAGGTTCAGATCGCCGGGCGGGTACGCCATGCACAACCCGTACAGCACATTGATCAGGAATGCGGTCTTTCCGGATCCGGCGCGGCCACCGATCAGCCAGTGCGGCGTCTGGTCGTTGAGCCGCAGCGAGAGTGGCGTCAGCCCGGCCATCCCGACCGTGGTGATCAGCTCGGTCGCCGACCGGGACTGCCACGGCTCGTCCGCGAGCAGGTCCCGAACGGCCAGCGCGTCGGCGGCGCGCGCCTGTGCCGCCACCCGCTCGCACACCGTGCCGATGAGCCCGGCCGGGGGATCCGGGTCGAGTTCGGTCGGCATGTCGAGAGCGCCGATGCGTGGCTCGTCGCCATCGAACGAGATCTGGGTGGCGTTTGGCAGGTCGACGTCGCCGGCCACGACTATCGAGATCCGGGATGCCGGATCTCGCTCGGCCAGGGCCCGCAGCCGGTCAAGATCCGTGGCGTCGGCGCGGGACGGGAGCCCGGCGATGACAAGCATCAGATGGCGGCCGGCCGGCGCGGCCGAGCGTACCCACTGTTCCGCCTCGTTGAGGACGGCGCGTAAGCCAGCGCGATCGGTGACCGGCGGCGACATCAGGAGCCCGTCGAACAGGGCGCTGAACGGCTCGAGCGCGTTGCCACTCGGATCCACCGCGCGGATCCGCAGTGACCCGGGCGTGGTGGCGGCGATCAGGCGGAGCAGCACCGAGCGGGCCAGACCCAGGCTCCGTGCGTCGATACCGCCGGTGACGGCAAGGTGGCCGGCGCCCAGGATCGGGGCGACAACCGGGAAGCTGGCGTCGTCGCGGACCCGTACGGTACCGATGCGGACCGGTACCAGAGGGTCGGCGAACGTCCCGGTCGGCACATCGGCGAGCGCCTCGGTCAGGGGCTCGCTGAGCCAGCCCGGAGCGGCCCGCCGGGTGATATCGCTGAGCGTGGCCGCCAGGCCGCGCAGGCGCAACGCGAACGTTTCCGGCGCGGACCCCGGATCGAAGGCGTCGAGAGCAGCGGCGGCGGCGTCCAGGTTGGCGACCGCCTGCCGGTGCAGGGATGCGGCGCGTTCCACGGTTGACCGCACTCTCGCCATGGGCTGAACCTAGCGCAGGGTGCGACGCAATGCGCGGTAGCCGAGAGCACCGTGTTGGGCCGGAATTCACCGCGATCGGATCGATCGGCGCCGTCGGCGGCCACGCGGTATCCAGCGGCCGGGAGGCCGGCCGAGCCGCCCACGGGTCAGCCGGCAGGACCGCGCTACTCGGCCCAGAGCAAGTAGATCGGAACCTCACGGGTCGCCGGCACGGCGCCGCTCCAGCCCCATCGGTACCAGTCGACCTCGGTGCACAGGCGCAGACAAACGTCGCCTTCGGCGTTCTGGTACGGCTCGGTTACCGCTCGCAGATCGCGTAGCGCTCGCCGGCCGTCGGCCTGGACCAACCGCCGGCCGGTGAGCTGTGGCAGATCCCGCACTGGTACCGGATCGCGGCGCGGCGGAGCGTCCAGCGACACCAGCCGGGAAAACACATCCGACGGCACCGGTGATGGCGTGCCGCCGGTGTCCGGTATCTGCACCCATACCCGCTCGATCGGTACCAGGGGCGCGAACACCTCGATCCGCTCGGCTTCGGATCGATACCAATCGTGTTCCGTAAGAACCGGCACGTAGGTACGGGCGCTTTGCACGATCGCGGAGTCGGCCCGCAGGCCGCCGCGCCAGCCGACCCCGGGCAGTCCGATGAGGACGCGTCGTCCCCGCAGGTCATCCCGGCCGGCGGCGGGCACCGCGATCAGGCTCGCCGGGATCCCCGGTGGGCCCTCGGCCGGCGTCCAATCGTCGCGCGGCGTCACGAGACCACTCCCAGCGCCGCTCCGCGTTGCCGCATGAACACGACCGGATCGACGGCTCCGGCATAGCCGGCATCCCCATCGAGATGCACCTCGAAATGCAGGTGCGGGCCGGTCACGTTTCCGGTGGCGCCGACCACACCGATGGCCTGGCCGGCCCGAACCTCCTGGCCGACCACCACGTCCGGGCGGCGGCCCATGTGGCAGTAGCGGGTGATGACGCTGTCGGCGTGCCGGATCTCCACCCACCATCCACAGCCGGAGACCTGTAGCGAACCGTCGTGGTCACACCCGTACCAGGCACCGGTCGCCTTCACATGCGCGTCGCACTCGGCGACGATGACCAGGCCGGCCGCCGCCGCCCGGACCACCGTTCCGCGAGCCGCGGCCAGGTCGACCCCGTTGTGGGTCGGCCGGTCCGGCGTACGCCAGCCGGAGCTGATCCGCGCCACCACCGGCACGGTCCAACCGGACGCGGCGATCTCGGTGCCGCGGGCGCAATGCAGGTCGGCCGACGAGCCCACGGCCAGCGCGGCGCCGTCGGCGAGCCGGTTGACGATCTCGGTAGCCAGTGGCTCGTGCTTCGCGTACGCGTCGGGGTACGCGCTGACCTGCACCCGCTGGGCGGCCTGGGTGAGTGGCATGGCCTGCCATCCGGGGATCTTGAGTAGCTTGGTATAGAACTTGCGAGCGGCGTAGGACGGATTCATGATCTGGGCCGGCGTGCCCCAGCCCATGCTCGGTCGCTGCTGGAACAGGCCGAGCGAGTCGTGGTCATTGCGGGCACCGAGGTTGCCGTAGTTGTGCAGGGTTGACTCCTGCAGAGCGGTAGCGATGGCGATTACCCACCCGCGCGGCGGCACCTTCATGTCCTGCCCGACCTTGATGATGATCGCGGCGTTGCGCACCTGCTCGGCGGAGAGCGAGGACACGTTCGGAAGGTGGCCGGTGACCGAGACCACCTGGGTGCTGCCGCAGGCCAGGTAGTCGCTGACCGTGCCGCCGGCCGGATCCGACGGCGTACCCTGCAGCCCGCCCAGGAAGTACGTGATCGTCCCGCCGACGCAGCACAGCACGATGAGCGCCAACGACGCCCCGACCGCGATGATGATCTTCGCTCGGCCGGTCATGACGGCGTCCAGTCGATGCCGCTGACCAGCCACCGGCCACTGTCGGCCCGCAGCGACAAGGTGAGCGTGCCGGTGTCGGTCGGCACTTCGATCTGGCAGAAGTCGGCGCCCACGTCGATCTGGGTGATGGCTCCGACGACGCGGTCGGCCGGTACCCCGGCCGGGTCGGCGCCGTTCAACTCGTCGGACAGCGCTCTCGTCGTGTACCTGGACACGTTCGCGTGCCATTGCGCGGCGGAGACGTCGTGATGCAGCCAGACCTGCGCAAAGCGGGTCGCGACGGTGCGGGGCGAGTCGGCCCCGGGACTGGTGGACGGCGCCGCCGGGGTAGGCGTCGTGCCCTCACCATCGTCTGGTGGGCCGGAGACGGTGACTCCGATCGGTCCGGGGCTGCCGCCGGTCTCGAGGCTGGTTCCGTGGCCGTTGCCGACCGCTCTCGCGAACGCCAGCACGATAGCGACCGCGACGATCAGGCCAAGGCCCACGCCGTAGCGCGGGCCTATACGGCTGAGCAGGGTACGCATCAGCCGCCGACCGTACTCGATTCGGGCCGCCGCGCCGGAGCCGGCTCCGAGCCGGATCCAGGCCGGTAGATGGTGTAGCTAGCGGGTCCTTGCGGTACGTCCGGGTCGGTCCACTCGCCGGCCGGTCGCCGGGGACGCGTGCCGCCGCGTGCCGCTGCCAGCGCAAGTTCCGGCTGGCCGGCCGCGGCAGCGGCCACGGTCGCGGCCGTGCGTACCGCGCCGGACCTGCCGGTGTCGGCCGGATCCTCGTGGCGCGACTCCGGTCGCTGGGCCGGTGCCGGCGTGCCCTCGCCGCCCACACCGGCGCCGCCGATGCCCCGTGGTGGCGCGGTGACTCCGCGTTCGGCTACTTCCAGACGAGCCGCGGTACGCATCTCCCGGAAGAATCGCCGATGCCAACTGCCGGCCGAAGCCACGGTAGCGGCCGGGTCGCGGCCACCCATTTGGGTGATCCGGCGGTACGGGCGCAGCAGCAACCAGCCCACCACGCCGCACAGCCACATCAAGGTGACCTGCAGCCAGCCGGGCAGCGTCGACGTGTCCATGATGAGGTCGACGGCGTACAGGTAGATAGCCGCGCCAGTCCCGAAGATGATGATATTGAAGATCGCCGCGATCACCGCGTTCGCCAGCCGGCGCAGCCCGGCGCTGGCCGGCCGCAGGATCCCGATGGTGCCGAGGATCGGCGCCGCGATCACCGCCCATCGGAAGATGAGAAAGCCGATCAGCACCAGGATCGACGCGGTGACGTCGAACATGGCGAAGAACAGCGACGAGAGCACCGCGATGAATCCGGCCCCCACCCGGTCCATGCCGTGATTGCCCTGCAGGTAGCTGTACGCCTCCGGATCCTCCGATTTGATCTGCTCGGCGATCTGCATCCACTCCTGCTCTTTGTCATTGAGTAGGGCGGCGCGAGCGTCCGGATTGTTCGCGATCTTTTGGGCTTCCTCCCATGTCAGCGATTTCGCGTAGTACAGCGCCGGACCGTACTTCTGCGCCGTGGGGCTATCTGCCGAGCCGAGCAGGCCGCGTAGCCAGTTCCGGTACAGGATCGTCTCGGTGACCGTGTCGCTCGCGCGTACCGCCGGGTCCCGCTGATCCACGCATGCCTGCGGATCGGGGGACGCGCAGGCCGAGTCGGTGGCGTCATTGGCCTGCGGGCCGATCGCGCTGTGCACCACATCGAGGCCGCTTACCAGTGACGAGTCGGCGAGGTGAGCGGCCCGAACCGGCCAGGCGGCGATGGCGGTGATGGCGATCATCACGAGGATGGCCCAGCCGGCGGTGGTCATGGCGTTGCTCATGTCCGCCTGCCGGGACCGCCACATCAGGTAGAGGCCGACGATAGCCAGCGTGACCGCGCCGAAGACGGTGAACACCTTGGCATAGATCGACTGTGTGGCCTGCTTAACCAGAGGGTCGGCCCAGCCCCACAAGCTGGACGGATCCCAGGACTTCTCGCGCAGCGCGTTGGAGGCGCCGACCACCGATGTCGCGATCATGAACTCGCCGTTGGCCAGCGTGTCCTCGAAGCTGTCGGTCGGATGTGTGACCCCGGTGGCGCAGCCCTGGTCATAGAGCGAGTAGTCGTATCCGGCGTAGCCGAACCGGCTGTACATGCCGTTGACACCGGCCTGCTTGGCGGTGTCCGGCTCGGACGCGAACCATCCGGACATGCCGGCGTCCGGCGTCTCCGGCGTCGGTGCCTGAAGGCACTGCGCGCGCTGGGCGCCGACCTTGGCGAGCTTGCCGACGCACATCTGCGTGTTGAACGGGTTGGCCCACTGCTTGGCCGTGCACTGGTCGACTACCGGCGCCTTGATCGGGGCGTGCGCCTGCGCCGGGGCTGACGGTCCCATCAGGACCGCCATCGCCCCGGCGATGAGCACGCCGAGCCAGCCGACGGCCCTGCGGCGGCGCGGAGCGGTCGTGGGCATCTACTCCTCCGACGGCTCGGGCAGCCCCGACGCGGTGGCGCCGGGTGTGGTGTCCAGATATTCGAGTAGGTGCGGTACGTATGACACGTCGACGCGTATCTTCTGGACTCGTCCGTCCACGTCACGCATGACGAATTCGCGGAAGCCCAGCCGGTCGGCCGACGCGGACTCCGACATTGACAGCGATGCCAGCGTCTCCTCGTAACCGACATCGGTCGGCACCCGAAGCAGCCGCAATGACTCGGCGGCGATGTCCGGGTCCTGTGCGACGCGGCCGACGAACACGGTCGATACCAGGTTCTGCACATCCAGCCCGAGGATGTCCTGCGGGTTCTGGGACGCGACCAGCGCGGCCAGGTTCCACTTGCGGCTGTCGCGGGCCAGCCGGACCAGGAACGACCGTCCGGACCGCCAGCCCTCCATGAAGTGACCCTCATCCAGGCCGACCAGCTTGCGTGCGTGCATCGAGCCGCCGTAGCAGCGCCGAACCGCGAGCCGGTGAGCGGTGTGCAGCATCGGAAGGGCCAGCGCTTCCTCGGCCGACCAGTACTCGCGCTCGATCTTCAGATCCGGCAGCCGCAGACCGGCCATGGTGATCACTGTGAGCGTCGCGTCCGACCCCGAGCAGACCTGGCGGAGGGGTGCCGAAGAACAGCATCGCCAGCGGCATCTCGGCCGTGTCCATCAGCAGGTGAGCCAGCTCGGACGCGTCGTCATCGCGCATCTCGCGCAGGCAGGTCACCACGTCCTCGAGAGTGGACGACTCCTCCGCGGGTACGGTCCGCACCGCGTGGCGCAGCAACGTGGCCGTCGACGCCTCGCGCGCCACCTGCGGCGGCACCAGCATGGAGCAGATGTCCTGGACCAGCATCCGGCGCTCGGCACGGGCGTTGGATCCGGCGATCTCGTACTCGCGGTCGCCGGCCGGTCCACCACCGAAGTGGGCCCGCAGCGGGGTCGGGATCAGCGCGTACGGCGCCAGGGTGCCCTGCTCCGAGCCGGTCAGATTGAGCACCCGTGAGTGTGGTGCCAGCTCCGGCATCGCCGCCAGTTGGGCAAGCGGGCCGGACGGGTCCAGCAGCGTCACCTGAACGCCGCGCCGCGCTGCCAGGTAACCCAGCGCCCCGAGCAGGGTCGACTTGCCGCCGCCGGGCTCGGCAACGAACACCGCGAGACCGGACCGCTCGCGGACCTCCATCGGGAAGTGCAGATCCAGGAAGACCGGCCGACGCGAGGTTCCCGCGGTACGCCCGATCAGGTCACCCCGGTTGTCGCCGACATTCGAGGCGGCCTGTGGCAGCGCCGCGGCCAGCAGCTTGGCCGGCATCCGCCGGACGTATCCGGTGTTGGCGATCGGCTCGCCCGGGATGAACTCGCGCGCCAGCCAGTCCTGGTTCTTCGGGTGCTGCAGGGAGATGCGCAGCTCGCGGGAGTAGGTGGCGGTGAGCCGCCGAGCGCGCTCCAGGCATTCCTCCCGGGTCGCGGCCGACACGGCGATGCGGTGCCAGCCATGCGCCCGGGACGAGTCGACCGGCAACCCGGTGGTCATCTCGTCGCCGATGTGCAGCGCGCGCTGGGCCAGGCGCTCCAGCTCCGGAGGAGCGTCCATGCCGTGCTCGGCGTAGTCCAGTTGCTGCGAGCGGATCATCCGGAGGCGATGCTCGAGATTGCGGAACGAGTCGCCGGGACCGAGGATGTCGATCCGCGAGGAGATCTCCATCGGCCACGGCATCCGCTCCTGGAAATGCAGCCACGGCTCGTGCCGCTCCGGGATCTCCAGCGGTTCCATCCGGCCAACGGCCAGCACCGCGACGTGGCGTTCCTCGCCGGTCAAGCGGTTGACCAGCTTCACCGTCGAGCCGTACGGGGTGCGGTAGCGCTCGATCGACTCGGTGATGGCCAGCAGGTCGCCGCGATCCCACTGGCCATTGGTGACCGGCGACAGCACCGGCGGCGACATGCCCAGGGCGACCGATCGGTACAGCAGCCACTCCAGTTCGTGCGCGGTGGCCCGGCGACCGCGCATGCCGAATGCACCGAGCACCTCGTCGAACTGCTCGACGGTACGAGCCATCCTCCGCCGCTCGCCTTCCGGCACTCCCTTGCCGAACAGATGCGAGATCCGCTCGGCGAAGGTGGCGCCGAACGAGCGGCGTGCGAACGTCACGCCGAGATAGGTCTGGCCCTCGGCGTGATTGACCGACCGCAGGTGCCGTTGCGCGGCCACCAGGTGATCGGCCCAGGTCGGCGCACCGTCGACCGGCGCCAGAGGCGACGGCGTGTTCTGGTCCACCGTTCGCGCCCACTCGTGCGCCGCGAACGGCCGGGTCGTGCGCCGCAGATGCAGGCGGAAGCCGGCCAGGCTGGCGTACTGCTCGGCGATGGCCAGCAACAGCGCTTCTCGCTCGGCGTCCGGCCGGAACGACCAGCGCACCTCGGGCAGCCAGTACCAGGCGGTGACGGTGTTGGGCGTGAACGTCAGGTGCCCCGCCACCTCGGTGATCGCGAGCTCTACCGCGGGATCGCGGTCACGGTGCTTGCTGTGTGCGGGTTTGGGCGGTGCCGGAATGGCGGTGGCGCGCCGGGACCGGCCGGCGGCACCGGGCCGCGGCGGTTCGGCGCGTCTCCGGCTAGCGGCCGGTTGCTCTCGGCGGGGGTCCGCCCGGGTCGCGTGGTCCGGCTCCGGGCCGGGCAGTGCGGGCTGGCTACCGGCCGGGGCTCGCCGCTGCGCGGTCGCCGGGCGAGCGGGGCTCGCCGCCGACCGGTCGTCGTAGGCAGCGTCATCGTCCGGGTTCTGGTCGAGACCGGCCTCATCGGCCTCGACGCTTGCGGCCGGCGGGTCCGAGTCGGCCCCGCCGCTACCGACCAGATCCAGGAACGGGGAGGAGATCTCATCCCGGTCGCCATCCCGCGGGCCGGTGGCGGGGGACCGGGCCGGTCTTGGGGCCTGGAACACGGCGACGGCACCATGCGGCACCGTCGAGACTTCGATCGCGTCGATTTCCGGCGCGGGTCTGCCGTCGTCTGGTTCCCGGGTCCGAGGGGGCTTACTCACCGGTGTGCTCCGGCGGTCTGGCCGGCCGGACGCCGGCGCCCCTGGCGGCCCGCCGCCGCGGACAGCGCCGCGTCACGGCCGAGGATGTCGGCGCGGATGCGTACGCGCTTGGCGACCAACCGTGCCTCCCTCTTCTCGGTGACCGGCTCGCGGGTCCGCTGCCAGTCGGTCAATGCGGTCCGGATGACCATCCGGGCGGGCCGGTCCGGGTCGACGTGCCGGAATATGAAGGACGTGAAGACCACTGACAGTGCGATCTCCCACGCCGGAAACAGGTCGAAGTGGAACGTGAACAAGTAATGGATCAGCATGAAGACTGGCACGAGTACGACGAAGACGCCGTACTGCGCGTACGACAACTGGATTGGCAACGTGTAGCCGGGCGGCCCCAGGTAGACGAGCCGGGCCCGGTAAATGTCGTCGTCGGTCCGAAGTCGCATGTGGCGCCTACTTGAACGCCAGGCCGATGAGGTAGTCGCCGACGAAGAACAACGACACCGCTCCCGCGATGAACGCCAGGCCGATGATGGCGATTGCCGAAGACGTCAGTACTCGCGAGAGTTCGCCTTTGCCGGCCCGGCCGAGGAAGATGACGCCGAGAACGGCGAGCAGGATCGGCGCGATCTTGCTGGCGAAGAAGCTGACAATACCTTCGGTATTGATCTCCTTCGGCTGGTCGGCCAGGTGCTGACTCAGCACGGTCACCTGGTGAACGGCATGTAAGATCATCTATATCCTCCCGCACGCGGTGCGAGGTGGCTGCAGCATGATGGCGGCGGTTGGGGTCTTTATGCGGTTATCCTCCAGCCGCGATGTAACGCCTGGAATATTGCAGAGCGTACGTTGCGGTCACCTATCGAACAAGCTGCGTGTACCAATCATGAACGTGCCTTAGTGCCTTATCCTGGGTTACCACCCGGGTAAGGTGAGCAGGTGAGCGATCAGCTGCTGCATCGCGAGCCGCTGCATCCGGTGGTCATGGGGGTTCTGAACGTCACGCCGGACTCGTTCTCCGATGGCGGGCGTTTCGTTGATCTGGACGATGCGGTGGCGCACGCGGTCGCGCTCCGCGCGGATGGCGCGGACATCATCGACGTGGGCGGGGAATCGACCCGCCCGGGCGCGGTACGCGTGGATGCCGCGACCGAGAGCGCGCGCGTGGTTCCGGTGATTCGCGAACTGGTCGCCGCGGGTGTGCCGGTCAGCATCGACACCACTCGGGCGGCGGTTGCGCGGGACGCGCTGAATGCGGGCGCCACGCTGGTCAACGACGTTTCCGGCGGACTGGCCGATGCTGGCATGGCCCGGGTGGTGGTCGACGCCGACTGCCCGTGGGTACTGATGCACTGGCGTGGCCATTCCAAGTCGATGGCCGAGCTGGCCACGTATCAGGACGTCGTAGCCGAGGTGCGGGCCGAACTGCATGCTCGGACCGAGGAAGCGCTGGCAGCCGGGATCCAGCACGACCGGATCATCATCGATCCCGGGCTCGGGTTCGCCAAGACCGCCGATCACAACTGGCATCTGAGCGCACACCTGGACACCTTGCTGGAGCTTGGATACCCGGTCTTGTTCGGGTCCAGCCGCAAGTCCTACCTGGGCAAGCTGCTGGCCGGACCGGACGGCCACGCCCGTCCGGTGGCGCAGCGGGAGGCGGCGACCGTGGCGACCACGGTGCTGGCGGTCGCGGCCGGTGTTTGGGGGGTCCGTGTGCATGACGTGCGCGCATCGGTCGACGCGATCGCCGTATGGCGTGCGACTGAGGAGCGCCGGTGAGCGACCGGATCATGCTGCGCGGCCTGACCGCTCGCGGGTTTCATGGGGTCTACGACTTCGAACGTCGCCAGGGCCAGGACTTCACCGTCGATATCGAGCTCGAACTGGACACTACGGTCGCGGCCGCCTCGGATGACGTCGCCGACACGGCACACTACGGCGAGTTGGCCTCGCGCCTGGTCGATGTGATCACCGGGCCACCGGTCAATTTGATCGAGACGCTGGCCCACCGCCTCGTCGAGGCATGCCTGGCCGACCCACACGCCCACGCCGCTACCGTCACGGTGCACAAGCCCCAGGCGCCGATCCCGCACGAGTTCGCCGACGTCGCGGTTACCATCCGGCGGGAGCGCGGATGACCCGGGCGCTGCTGTCACTTGGCAGTAATCTGGGCGACCGGCTCGCGCACCTGCGTGCGGCGGTCAACGGGCTGGGCGACGAACTGCTGCTGGTCTCCGGCGTTTACCAGACCCCGCCCTGGGGCGATCCGGATCAGCCGACGTACTTGAACGCGGTGGTCATGGTGGCCGCCCCAGTACCACCCGGTCACTGGCTCGACCGCGCGCGGGCGTTGGAGCAGGCGGCCAAACGCGTCCGTAATCCACGGCGACGGTTCGGGCCGCGTACCCTCGATGTCGACGTCATCATGGTGTGGGACGACAGCGGTGCGCCGGTGATCTCCGAGGACCCGGACCTGACCCTGCCGCACCCGCGGGCCCACGTTCGGGCATTCGTGCTGCGGCCATGGCTGGACATCCAGCCATACGCTCAGATCCCTGGCCACGGATGGGTGACCGACCTGATGAGGAGCCCCGAGGTGGCCGCCGACCTGCCGGCCATGGCGGCTCGCCCGGACCTGTCGCTGACCGGTGAGCCTCCGGGCGCGGGCGGCGCCGGGCCCGCCAGCCCGGCTGGGCAGATTGAGCCGGATGACCCGGCTGGGCAGATTGAGCCGGATGACCCGGCTAAGCAAACTGGTAGCACGCCGACCGATTTGGAGCGATGACGTGAGCAATGGTGCGCCGCTCGGGCGCCAGTCCCAGGACTCGCAGCACGGCCGTCGCGGTCCCAGCCTGCGCCCCACCCGCCCGTCGACCCTCGTGGTGGCCGCGCTGGCGGCGGCTGCCGTGGGCTGGCTGATCATCGCCAATGACTACGGCGACTTCCCCACCATCCAGTGGCTTCCCGCGATCATCCTGGGCGGCCTGGCCGCGGTCGAGTTCATCGCCGCGATCACGACGCGGGCCCGGATCGAGCGGCGCCCCGGCGCCGGGCCGGTCGAGCCTCTCACCGTCATGAGGTATGCCGTGCTGGCGAAGGCGTCGTCGCTGGCCGGCGCTATCTTCGCCGGGTTCTTCGGCGCCATCCTGACCTGGCTGCTGTCCAGCCGTCAGTTGCGCCAGGCGGTCAACGACACGCCGGCGACCATCGGCGCGCTGATCGGCTCGATCGCCCTTCTGGCCACGGCGCTGATGCTGGAGCGGGCGTGCCGCGTGCCGCCACGCCACGATGACGAGGAAGACGAGGACGGCGACGACATGTGAGCGGCGGGGCAGGCGGCCCCTGCTCACACCCGCGTGGCCGGGACCAAGGTCCCACATGGCCCTTTCCCTCGGTGCTTCGCACGGGTACGGTCAGGCACCTGAGAGCCTGTCGGTCGTCATCCGGCGGGCCGCGGCGGGTCAGGTTCGGCGCGCCGGTGATCGTGTTTGTGAAGCCCCGGGCGCGAAGCGTGCCGGGCCGGCCGACGATCGCTGGTTTTCGCGGTGCCGGCACCCGCTCGCCCGTCCCCGACAGGCTGTTGTCCGAGGAGGCGTTCGCCCGCGATGACCGTTCCTGACCCTGACCCCGCTCCCGAGTCGGGATCCCGATTTCCGGGAGACGGGTTCCGCGTGGAGCCCGATTTCCGGTACCCGTCCGGCGAGGCCGAGTACGTGCCGGATCGCACCGCACGCCAGCCAGCACTCGACTCGACCAACCCGCAGCCGGCGATCAGCGCGGCTGAGCTGGACGATGTGTTCGACGACCCGGAGCACGGCGAGCCAGGACGAGACCGTCTTGGCGTGCACTGGGTGTGGGAGACGCTCCTGCTGATCGCGTGCGTGGCGATCGCGCTGGTGACCGCGAACACCGGATCCCACGCGTTCTCGGATGCGAGCCTGCGGTCCCTGCTGCTGTCCGCGTCGGTTCTGGGGGGCTCCGCGCTGGCCGCCGGGATGAGCCTGCGGGTCGGCGCGATCAACTTGGCAATCGGCCCGATCATGGTGCTGTCCGCGCTCTACTTCGCTGACCATGTGCGGGACGGTTTCGTGCCGGCATTCGCCGCCGCCGCGGCGATCGCGACCGCGATCGGCGCGGTCATCGGGCTGGTAGTGATCGGGTTGCAGGTGCCGGCTTGGACAGTCAGCCTGGGTGCCTTCGTCGGCCTCCAGTTGTGGATCCGGCATCTGCCGCTGGACGTGCAGATCCTCACCCAGTACCACGTCGAGGGGCACGCGTACCTGTGGTTCGCCGCGTTTGCCGCTCTGGCGCTGATCGGCGGCGTTCTCGGCGCGATCCATCCGATCCGGCGCGCGGTCGGCCGGTTCCGGCCGATCGCCGATCCCGCGGACCGGCGGGGTATCGCGGCGAACGTCGTCACCGTCCTGATGCTCGCCGGGTCCGGCCTGATGGCGGGTCTTGCCGGCGTGGCGACCGCACTGATGCGGCAGGAGGCGCTGACAGGGACCGGCATGCTCGCGACCGCGCTCGCCATCGGCGTCGCGCTCGCGGCCGGCACCAGCGCGTTCGGGCGCCGTGGCGGCGTCCTCGGCGTAATCCTGGCGACCTCGCTGGTCAGCCTGCTGCTGCACTACTTTGACGTGGCCAAGCTGAACGTCGACCCACTGGCGGTAGCGGCTGCCGCGATCATCATCGGGATCGTGATGACGCGTGTCGTGGAATCATCGGGTCGCCCGCAGCGAGCGGAGACGACCGACGACACCACATCCAGCTGGCTGCGCCGACAGCAGGGCAGCTGGACCGATCAGCTGCCGGCTAGGACCACCGATGCGGGCTTCGACTCCACCGACGAGCGCTGGGGCAGCCGCGCGTGATGCGCGCGCTCGCGGGCCACGCCACTGGCAGGGTCTCGCCCGAGCCGCCTGGGCAACACCGCCTAGAGTCATGTCATGAGCACCGAGCAGCCGGTCGCCCGGCCGACCTTTGAGCAGCTGGACGCCCTCGACACCGAGGACCTGCGTGAGCGCGCGTTCCACCTGGCGTGGGAGCGCAAGGATCTGAACTTCTTCGTGTCGGTGATCCGGCAGTTGCCCGCGTCGGTGGACGCCGAGGACCTCGATGGCTCGTTCGGGGCGGTCGGGGCGTCGCTTGCCGACATCGTGTCGCTGTGGCATGAGATGAGGGGCCACGATTACGGCAGCGCGGAACCGCTGGTCCGGGCCGCGTTCATTGACTACCTGATGAAGCACTAGATTCCGGTGCGAGGAGCCGGAATCTAGCCCGGCGGGTTGGACGCACCAGCCGCCGCCTCGCTTCCGGGCGTATTCGCGATGGACTCGGCGACATCGGTCGCGGTCAGAATTCCCAGCGGCTTGCCGTGCGAGTCCCGTACCGCGACCCAGCCGCGACCGGCCACCAGCAACGCCGCGAACGCATCGCGCAGGGTCGCGTCGGCGGCCACCGACGGCCCGCCGTCGAGTTCCGCGCCGATCGAGGCGACCGGCGCCAGCCGCTCGACGTCGATCGGCGTCACCGACAGGCGCTTGATACCCCGGTCGGCGCCGACGAACTCGGTCACGAAGTCGTTGTCGGGATCGCGCAGCAGGTCAGCCGGCTCGGCGTACTGCTGAAGGACGCCGCCTTCGGAGAGCACCGCGACCTTGTCCGCCATCCGCACCGCTTCGTCGATGTCGTGGGTGACGAACACGATCGTCTTGCGCACCGTCCGCTGCAGGCGGAGGAATTCGTCCTGGAGCCGGACCCGGACGATCGGGTCGACCGCGGAGAACGGTTCGTCCATCAGCAGCACGACCGGATCGGCGGCCAAGGCGCGGGCCACCCCGACGCGCTGGCGCTGTCCTCCGGACAATTCGTGCGGGTAACGGGGGCCGTACCGGGCCGGATCCAGGCCGACCAGATCCATCAGTTCGTCGGTGCGCGCGGCGATCTTCTTGCGTGGCCAGCCGAGCAGGTGCGGGACGGTGCCGATGTTGGAGGCGATGGTCTGGTGTGGGAACAACCCGACATTCTGGATGACATAGCCGATCCGGCGTCGCAGGTCCACCGGGTCCCGGTCGGCGGCGTCCTCACCATTGATCAGAATGCGGCCGCTGGTCGGCTCGATCAGCCGGTTGAGCATCCGCAGCATCGGTCGACTTGCCGCAGCCGGACGGCCCGATCAGCACCACCAGGTCACCGGCCGCGATGTCAAGAGACAGCGACGTGACCGCCACGGTCCCGTCGTCGTACCTCTTGCCGATCTGGTCCAGGGTGATCGTCGCGGCGGTCGCCGACGCCGGGGTACGGTCCACGTATGTCCTTCCTCGAGACGGCCATGCCACTCGCGCAAGGCGGCAGCCCGGACAACCCATGGTTCTCGTGGGACTACATCACTTCAAACCTTGACACTATCCTCGAAGCGCTCCGGGCTCACGTGATCCTCACCGCGCAGACCATGGTCGTCGCGATCGTGGTGGCGATCCCGCTGGCCATCCTGGCCTACTGGGTGCGACCGCTGGCCTCGCCGATTCTCGGGGCAAGCGCCGTGCTGTACACCATCCCGTCGCTGGCTCTGTTCGCGTTCCTGGCTCCGTTCACCGGGATCGGCAGCACTACCGTCCTGATCGGATTGGTCCTTTACGCGCTGCTGCTCATCATCCGCAACACGCTGGTCGGCCTGCAGCAGGTTCCGCCGGAGGTGCTCGACGCCGCGAACGGGATGGGGTATGGCCGTCGGGGCCGGCTCTGGCGAGTGGAGTTGCCCCTCGCGCTGCCCGGGATCATCACCGGCATCCGGCTGGCCACCGTCTCGACCGTCGCGCTGGTCACCGTCGGTGTGGTGGTCGGCCAGGGTGGTCTTGGCGAACTCATCAATTCCGGCTTGCACAACTACTACAACCGGGCTGAGATCAGCACCGGCATGATCCTTTGCGTGGTGCTAGGCCTGGTGCTTGACCTGATCATCATGCTGATCGGGCGGCTGGCCACGCCGTGGGCTCGACGGAGCATCCGATGAACTACATCCACCAGGCCTACATCTGGCTCAACGATCCGCTGAACTGGACCAATCCCGGCGGCATCATCGACTCGCTCAAGCAGCATCTGTGGCTGTCCTTCCTGTCCGTCGCGGTGGCGTCCGTCATCGCCCTGCCGCTGGGCATCTGGTTTGGACACACCGGCCGGGGCGGGCAGGCGGTGGTGGCGGTTTCCAACATGACCCGGGCCATCCCGACGTACGCACTGCTGGCCGTCTTCGTCGTCGGCACCACGAGGCTGGGCGCGCCATCGGTGGTGCCGGCGCTGGCGATCTTCGCGATCCCGCCGATTCTGGCCAACGCCTATACCGGGGTACGTGAGGTGGATCCCGAGGTGCGGGACTCGGCACGTGGCATGGGGCTGTCCGGCTCGCAGATGCTGCGCCGGGTCGAGTTGCCGCTCGCCTCGCCGTACATCTGGGCCGGTATCCGCAACGCCACGGTGCAGGTGATCGCTACCGCGACGCTGGCCGGCCTGGTCGCCGGTGGCGGCCTGGGAACGATCATCATTGCCGGGTTCGGGTTGTCGATCGCGGCCGGCGGCGGTCAGATCCTGGCCGGCGGGTTTTTGGTCGCGGTTCTGGCGCTGGTAGTCAATGCCGTCATTTCGGTTCTGGCCTACCTGCTGACACCTGCGCCGTTGCGCAATACCACCCGGCGGCGCCGATTCTGGCAACGGGCGCGCGCGGTGACAGACCGGTGACAATTCCGGTTTTCGAGTTGCCGTTGTCCTCGGCCCAGGGTTTGCTCGCTCTTAGCGGGCGGTAATGAAACGCTCAGCCGGAGCCGATACCGGCACTGGGCCGCCCGTCGGACACGCGGCCGACCACAGTGGTCGCGCCGGGACACGGAAGGCGGGCACGTTTCATGCGTACCGTTGTGCGTTTTTCTGCCGCGATGGCGGGTCTTGCCGTCGTGGCTTCGATGGCCGCGGCGTGCGGCTCTTCAGGATCATCCGGAACCACCGCACCGTCGGCTGCGGGCGCCGGCGGTTGCGCCCCGATCCAGGACTCCAGCCTTGTCGTTCTCACCGACGACAAGCACCTGCAAGCGTCGGACAACATCGTTCCGGCGGTGAACGTGAAGGCGAACGATCCAGCCCTGATCTCGGCGCTCAACGCCGTGTCGGCGGCGCTCGACACACCCAAGCTTGTTGCCATGAACAAGCTGGTTGACGTCGACAAGAAGACGCCGGCACAGGCGGCCGATGAGTTCGCGTCGCAGGCCGGGTTCCTGGCGAACGTCACCCAGACCGGGCCGGGCGGCAAGATCAAGATCGGTACCGCCGACTTCGCTGAAAACGAAGAGCTCGCCCAGCTGTACAAGCTGGCGCTCACCAAGGCCGGCTACGACGTGACGGTGCAGAAGATCGGCCGCCGCGAGATCTACGAGCCGGCGCTGGAGAAGAACCAGATCCAGGTGGTCCCCGAGTACGCCGCCACGCTCAGCGACTTCCTCAACGCCAAGCAGAACGGCAAGGACGCGCCGTCGCAGGCGTCCGGCGACATCACCAAGACCATGTCCGGGCTGACCGAACTGGGCAAGCAGGCGAACCTGGTGTTCGGTACGCCGTCGGCTGCCGCGGACCAGAATGCCTTCGCGGTCACCAAGGCGCTGGCTACCAAGTACAACCTGACGACGCTGTCGGATTTCGCCGCCAAGTGCTCCGGGCAGGAATCGATCCTGGCCGGCCCCGCCGAGTGCCCGCAGCGGCCGTTCTGCGAGCCGGGCCTGGAGAAGACCTACGGGATCAAGTTCGGCAGCTTCAAGTCCACCGACGCCGGCGGCCCGATCACCAAGACGGCCGTCACGTCCGGACAGGCGACCATGGGCCTCGTCTTCTCGTCGGACTCGTCGCTCTCCACTAGCTGATCTTGTGAAATAGCGTTTCAGAACCTGGTTTCGCTGGTTCAGCGGCGCTGGGACCTGCCTGCCGAAACGGCGGGCGGGTTCCGGCGTCGGCGTTCCTGGCCCGTGCCGTGGTTGCTGCCGGTCGGCACCGTGGTTGTTCCTGGGCGACATCCGCACTTTTCATACCCGGAAAAGTCTCGGTAACCTCTACAGCCATGTCCACCCCGGAAAACCAAGACCTGCGGGGTCGACTGCTCACCTACCTGTTCTGGGGCGGCATCGGTCTTGCCCCGCTGGCCGCGTTGCTGCTCATCGTGGTGGGCAGTTCGACCTCCGGTTTACGATTCGCCGCGCTTCTGGCGATCTTGGCGGTCGTCGCGATCGGCCTGTCCGTCACCCTCAGGCGCGATGCCACGAGCGTGAAGCTCGAACTTGAGGAGACGCTGCTCGACGAGATGGACATGCTGCGCAACGACGTGCGCGCGGACATCACCACTGCCGCCCGCGCTACCCACCGGGCGCTCAGCGAGAAGATGGTTCACCTGCATGAGTCTGTTGACCAGGTACGGCGCCAAGTGGACAACTTCGATCAGGCGCCGTGGCCGGGCGGTGCCGACCATCCCCAGATCGACCGGGCGCCCGCCCCGCCCGCGGTCGGCGGCCCATCACGGCGCCCGGCAATCGGCTTGGCCAGCCCGCCGGTCGTGCAGCGAACCGAAACGGTCCGGGTGACGACCAGGACCATTGCCGATCCCGACAATGACGATTATTCCGGCCCAAATGGCACGCGCCCGGCGATCGCGTCCGCCCCTCGCCGTGACGGAGATCACGTCGGACCGGCGAGATCCCCACGCCGGGAAGAGCCGCGACGGCGGGCCCGAGAGGAATTGCCGGCCAGAAGTGACGACTCCTGGCCCGGGCAGCAGGCAGGCCGCAGCGAGTTCGAGGAGACGGCCCGCCGAGCCTGGAGCGACCATCACGACGACGACGACCCGGCCGAGGACCCGCGGTGGTCCGGCATGCGCGGCGGCGATCGCTGGGCCGAGGTCCGCCACGACGTCAACGGCCGGGAACTCCGGATGGGTGAGCGGCGGACGGCGATCAGGACCGACGAGACCGGCACTCAGATGCGCATCGTCGACCGCTGGTCGACGGTACGCGAGGAGCACGCGCGACCAGACCATCGGCGCTCGCGCACGCGGTACGAGCTGGAGCAAGACGCGTACCAGCATGATGGAGCCGGTGGGCACTCGGCGGACGAGGACTCCGGCCGGCACGAGTTCCGCAGCGGCGGGATGGACTCCCCCGCCCCGTACGGCTCGGCCGCCACGTTCGATAACACTGGCGAGACCCGAGCGCAGCGGCGGGCTCGTGAGGCCGCCGAGAACGATCGCCGCGGCAGCGACGATCACGATGGCCGAGAATTCGACCATCGTGATCAGCGCGCCAGGGAGGCGGATCCGGCCGAGTCGGGACGCCGCTACCGCGCCAGCCGCGTAGCCCCCGAGTACGACGAAGACAGGTCTCGCCGCCATGAGCAACGGCGGGGTGACTCGCATTCGGATGAGCCCCGCCCCGGAGCCCATCAGTCCGCCGACGAACGCTCCGAGCCGCGGAGCCGGCGAGGCGCCCACGATAGCGGCGAGTACGACAGCGGCGCCCCGCGCGGTTCCGCGCGTGACGGTGGTCGTGGCGGCGACGGGCGGGATCGCGACGGTTGGAGCGAGATACGGACCGCGGGGCCACCGCAGCTGGGCGCAGGACAGCTGGGGGCAGGACAGCGGGGGCAAGACGGCTGGGGGCAAGGCAGCGAGGCCCGCGACCGTGCCAGTCAAGCCGACTACGAGAGCCGCCGTGGCCACCGCGTGCACGACGGCGAGGTGGTCGCGTCGGACGATCGCTATCCGGCGGAACGCCGCGGTCGTTCCGAGCGCGCCGATCGTTCCGAGCGCGCCGATCGTTCCGAGCGCGCCGATCGTTCCGAGCGCGCCGATCGTTCCGAGCGCGCCAGCCGTTCCGAGCGCGTCGGCCGCGAGGACAGCGCGCGTTCCCCGCGCGATCTGATCCGTGACAGCGGCTTCATCCCGCGACCGCTCGACCAGCGGGGCCACGACGATCGCGGACACCAGATTGACGATCACGGCCGGTCGCGCGAGCCGGATCGGATCCCGGCCCAGCGCCCCGCCGCTCACGCCGACGGATACGACCCCGGTGACGGGTGGGGAGCCAACGGCCACGACCCGGTAGGACGCCGCGGCGGTCACGGACGCGACGACCGGGACCGCCCGCCCACCGGCGGGCGGGCGGCCTGGGACGCCGACGATCGCTGGGAGCGCGAGCCGAGCGGCCAGCGATCGCAGGCGCGGCGTCGTCATGACTTCGAGGTGACCGACGAGCGGTGGCGCTGACCCGGCGGTACCGGTGCCACGCCGAGCGCCCTACTTGTCGACGTCCCCGACGACGAAGAACATCGACCCGAGGATCGCGATCAGATCCGGCACAAGGGCGCCCGGCAGAAGCGTCGACAGCGCCTGCACATTGGCGTACGAAGCGGTGCGCAACTTCATCCGCCATGGCGTCTTCTCGCCGCGGGAGACCAGGTAGTAGCCGTTGATCCCGAGCGGATTCTCGGTCCAGGCGTAGGTGTGGCCCTCCGGCGCCTTCACCACCTTGGGTAGCCGGACGTTGACCGGCCCGCTGATGTTGTCCACCTGGCGCAGGCACTCCTCGGCCAGGTCAAGTGACACGAAGACCTGATCGAGCAGTACCGAGAAGCGTGCGTAGCAGTCGCCCTCCGGGCGGGTCACCACCGGTACGTTCAGTGATCCGTACGCCAGGTACGGCTCGTCCCGGCGGAGGTCGAAGTCGAGACCGGAAGCGCGAGCCACGGGTCCGGAAGCGCCGTAGGCCGCGGCCTTGTCGGCGGGCAGCACGCCGACGCCGACCGTACGCGCCTTGAAGATCTCGTTGTTGCGTATCAGACCGGCCAGATCCGGAAGCCGCCTGCGGACGTCGCCGATGGCTTGGCGGGCACGCGTGGTCCAGCCGAGCGGGACCTCTTCCTTGAGCCCGCCGACCCGGTTGAACATGTAGTGCATACGGCCGCCGGACGCCTCCTCCATGACCGCCTGGAGCGTCTCGCGCTCGCGGAAGGCGTAGAAGACCGGAGTGATGGCACCGATCTCCAGCGGGTAGGAGCCGAGGAACATCAGGTGATTGAGTACCCGGTTGAGCTCCGCCAGGGCGGTTCGCAGCCAGACCGCGCGCTCCGGGACCTCGATGCCCATCAGCCGTTCGACGGCGAGCGCGACGCCCAATTCGTTGGCGAACGCCGAGAGCCAGTCGTGGCGGTTCGCGAGCACGATGATCTGCCGGTAGTCGCGTACTTCGAACAGCTTCTCGGCGCCGCGATGCATGTACCCGATGATCGGCTCCGCCGAGACCACGCGCTCACCGTCCAGTACCAGCCGGAGGCGTAGCACCCCGTGTGTGGACGGGTGCTGAGGCCCGATGTTCAGGACCATGTCGGCGGTGTCGAGGCCGGCGCCGGTCCCGACGGTCACCTCACGAAGGTCAGCACTCACCCGTTCATGGTAGGCGCCGGCACGCTGATACGAACCGGCTGCCAAAGCCAGTAGTGTCCGCCCAGGCCAGTCTCATCGGTGAGTTCGGCGGCCACGGTCGCGGCGGCCAGCGCGCGCATGTACCCGCCAGGATCCTCGGTGGCCAGCGACAGCGGCGGTCGGCGACCGGTCACGCCGAGGGCACGCAGGACGTCGGCCTGCCGTAACAGCGCGGATCGATGACCGGTAGCCGCCGCGACCGCGTCGATCGCAACATGCGCGGTCAGATCGGATAGTCCATTCGGTACCGGTGGCACCTGTCGGCCGTCCCGGTAACCGGACAGAGTGCCCAGGACCGGGCGGTTGTCTCGGGTATGCCCGTAGTCGATGGCGAGCGCGAGGCCGCGGTCCAATCGCGAGACCGCGTCCGCCCACGCCTCGTCCCGGGTTCGTCCAATCTCGGCCCGCCGTCCGTCCGGCCACCAGGCATCGAGCCATCGGGCATCGAGCTGGTCCGGCATGTCACCCGATCGCTCGGTGCCATCCTGGTCGACCAGCACGTACCGCCATCCGTCGCGGTCCCGGGTGACCACATCGACCGGGATGTTGTCCAGCCACTCGGCGGCGACAAGCACGCCGGTGAGGCGTTGCGGCAAACGGTCCTGCCAGGTCATGTCCGTATCGAGGTGGTCCGGCCGTGGGGCCAGTTCGACGGCGGTGAACCGGACCCGGCCGCGCACCTTGGGATCCAGTTGCCGGTCCAGGGCGGTTAGCAGTTCCGCTCGGCCGGCACCGAGGTCGACGATATCCAGTGGTTCCGGATGCCCGAGCGCGGCGTCGACCTGGCCGACCACGCGGGCGATGGCGTCGGCGAAGACCGCGCCGGTGTGGACGCTGGTCCGGAAATGGTCGGATGGAGCGGCACGGCGGAAGAAGCCGTTATCACCGTAGAGCGCGTCCGCCATGGCCAGACGCCAGCGGCGAACGGTCATGGCCTCGCCCGTTGTGACCGTGCCGACGGTGCCCGTCGGCGATCGGGCCTCGGCGGGCACCGCCGGTGTCGTCCTTCCGCGGGCATGACGGCCATGGCAGCGGAGTCTACGCACGGATTGCCCGGCCGGTGCCTGGCCGGCGACGGTAGTCGACGTGGTCCGCACGACCAGGCCGACCGCGGTGGTCCACGGCGGCCAGGCACCCGCCGATCGGCGGGGTGCCGGTGGTCCGGCCGCGTCGGCCGAATCCGCTGTCTCTCGTCGCGTCGCTTGAGGTGCGCGCCATGGCAGGCGGCCGGGATTGTGAAACCGTCCGGCTGACCGCGAGTGAAAGTCTTCACACAGACCTATATGGCGCAGTCAGGGTGCGGTCATACTCGGCGTAGACCGGTACCCAAGCCGGGTGCTTTCCGACACGGTGCGAAGCCGGAGGCCCAAACAGGCCGTCGAGCTGACCCAGCGCCGTGGCGGCGGGCATCCACCTGTTCAGAGGACTGGATCATGAAAACGTTGGCACACTGGCGTGTCGCGACGGCGGCCCCTGCCACCGCTGCGGCAAGCGGCAAGCGGGAGGACCATCCCTCGGCAGGTCCCCGCACCAGCGAGCTGACCATCGGCATCGTGGGTGCCGGCCGGGTTGGTGCCGCGCTCGGAGCGGCACTGGCACGAGCCGGGCACACGATCACCGGGGCTTCCGGTCGATCTGACGCCGCCGCCGCCCGCATCGCGAATCTGCTCCCGGGCGCCCCGCACCGCAGCGCTCATGACGTCGTCGGCAACGCCGACCTGGCAATCTTCGCCGTTCCCGACGATGTACTCGCACCGCTGATCGCCGACCTCGGCGAGTCCGGCGCGTTCCGGCCCGGCGTGATCGTGGCGCACACGTCCGGCGCTCATGGCATCGGAATCCTGCATCCGGCCACCGCTCGCGGCGCCCGGCCACTGGCGCTGCACCCGGCCATGACATTCACTGGCCAGGCCGAGGACGCCGATCGGCTGGCCGGCGGAATATCGTTCGGCGTCACCGCTCCCGATGACCTGCGACATGTCGCGGCGGACCTGGTGGACGAACTCGGCGGTACCGCCGAGTGGATCCCGGACGAGCGCCGCGCGCTCTACCACACCGCCCTCGCCCATGGAGCGAACCACCTGGTCACCCTCGTCAACGAAGCGCTGGACCGGCTGCGTGACGCCGGGGTGGTGCATCCCGAGCGAGTACTGAGTCCGCTGCTGCACGCCGCGCTCGGCAACACTTTTGCCATGGGCGACGCCGCGCTGACCGGGCCGGTGTCCCGTGGCGACGCCGGCACGATCGCCAAGCACTTGGACACGCTGCACGCCACCGCACCCGATTCGGCACCGACCTATCTGGCGCTTGCCCGCCGTACCGCTGATCGCGCCATCGCAGCGGGCCGCCTGTCCCCGTCGGACGCCGAGCCGCTGCTGGGTGTTCTGGCCGTCCGTACTCCGGAAGAGTTCTGATGCAGATCACGACATCCCGGGCGGACCTGGCGATCGCACGCGAGAAGCTGACCGACGGCGACGTCGGCGTGGTGATGACGATGGGTGCCCTGCATGAGGGGCACGAAGCACTGATCCGGGCGGCCCGGCGGCGGGCCGAGCATGTGATCGTCACGATCTTCGTCAACCCGCTGCAGTTCGGGCCCGACGAAGATTTCGACCGGTACCCGCGAACGTTCGACGCCGATGTCGCCATCTGCGAGCGGCTCGGAGTCGACATGATCTTCGCGCCGTCGGTAGCCGAGATGTACCCGGGCGGTACGCCTCAGGTACGGGTCAATCCCGGGCCACGGGGCGAGATCCTTGAGGGCGCCAGCCGACCGGGCTTCTTCCATGGCGTGCTGACCGTCGTGAGCAAGCTGCTTGCGCTGACCCGGCCGGACTGCGCCTTCTTCGGCGAGAAGGACTACCAGCAACTGGCCCTGGTCCGGCAGATGGTTGCCGACCTGAACATTCCGGTGGAGATCGTCGGCGTCCCGATCGAACGGGAACCCGACGGGCTGGCGCGATCCAGCCGGAACCGGTATCTGTCGCCGGCCGGCCGGAAGACGGCGCTGGGCTTGTGGACCGCCCTGCAGGCCGGCGTCGCGGCTGCCGAGGCCGGGCGGGACGGTGACGCGGTAGCACGTGCGATGCGCGAGTCATTCGCCGGTTTCGCGTCTACCGCGCCCGAGACGCTGGAACTCGACTATGCCGTCCTGACCGGCACCGACCTGGGGCCGGCACCGGTCCGAGGACCGGCGCGCCTGCTCGTCACCGCGTGGGTAGGCCGCGGCGATGACCGGCCGGGCACTCGCCTGATCGACAATGTCGGCGTCGACTTGATCGGCGTCGAGGCTGGCGGCATGCGTGACGCCGACGCGAGGTCGCGCTGATGCTGCGAACGATGCTGAAATCCAAGATTCACCGGGCCACGGTGACACAGGCTGATCTGCACTATGTGGGCTCGGTGACGATCGACGAGGACCTGATGGATGCGGCTGACCTTCTCACCGGCGAGCAGGTCGCGATCGTCGATGTGACCAACGGCGCGCGCCTGGAGACGTATGTCATCCCGGGTAAACGCGGTTCCGGCGTCATCGGCATCAACGGTGCCGCCGCCCATCTGGTGCATCCAGGAGATCTGGTCATCATGATCGCGTACGGGCAGATGGACTCGGCCGCCGCTCGCGACTACGCGCCCCGGGTGGTGCATGTCGATGCCGAGAATCAAGTCATCGAACTCGGTGGCGACGCGGCGACCGCGCCCGCCGGGATGGCCGGCGACCTGGTATCTGGCTCGCTGGTGGCGTGAGGCGCAATCGTGGACGCCGGTGATGGCCCGGTGCTACCGTATAGGAGCGGACCTGCCCCACTATTCGTGGATCGGCGGGTCTGCTTCTTTTAAACTGGGCGCCGTGTTGGCCGGGCGCCGTGTTGACCGTCCGCTGGGTTGACCGTCCGCTGTGTTGACCGTCCGCCACCTTGGCCGGGACCCGGCGTGTCTGGCCATCGTGTCTCGCGGAGCCCGTTGATCGAGTGCGTCAGCTTGTGCGCTGGAGGCGTCACAGCGACGGCGGCTGCACTGAATCTTGCACCAGCACCACCTCGACGGGAGCTCACCAGGACCCACCTCGACGGGAGCTAGAGCACCAGCGGCCCACCATTGACATCGCACCCGCGCAGGAACCGGTCATACCAATCCCAGGCGTACCGGTTGGCGGGGTTGCGACGCAGCGCTTGGTAGGTGCTCCACGCCACCAGATCCGCCATCTGGATCCACTGGCTGCGATGCGAGGCCTGGAACAGCGGGTCTTCGATGACGCTACGGTGGGCCAGCTTGAGAGCCCGGTGCGCACCGTAGTACGACGTCTCCGAGCCGTCGCCGTCCATCAGGATCATGCCAAGCTCGCCGGCCGCCTCAAGCCGGCTGTCCAGGTGCGCGACCAGTCTCCGGTAGACCTCGCCACGCTCGGCGCCGAACGCGCTGCCGCGGGCGCTGGTGATCCGGAAGACGGCCCCGATTGACAGGCTCGGTGTCGCGCCCAGCCGGGCCAGCGCCACTTCCAGTGCCTCGCTTCGGTTCCGCTTGTGCAGGTTCCATTGCGGATTCGCGCTGGGGCGACCCCGGCCACCGGCAAATGCCGAGGTGTGCAACTCGTACGCCGGAGGTATGGCGTGCTTGACGAACAACTCGGCGCGCAAGTCCAACCACGACCGGAGCGCCAGCCGCCACTCGTCGGCGCGGCACTCGACCCAGGCGTAGACGACGAAGCCGCTGTCGGTCGATCCGGAGTCGTCGACATAGAACATCCGCACCGGCGCGCCCGGGGAGCGGGGCGGCGGTCCGGCTGGCGACATGGATTCATTTTCGCGGCGGCCCCCGACAGCAACCGGCGCGCGACACGGCGTACCGATCGGTAACTTTTTCGCGGCAATCAGCCAAACGACGGGCGACGCCGACCCGGCGAGTGTCATAAGCTGGCGCGTCAGCCATGGCCTGGGGAGATCATGAATCGTCGTCGCTTCGTGCCGATCGCCATCGCGGTGGTCATCATCGCCGTAGTCGCCGGGCTGCTGCTGTGGGTCAACCGAGGCGGATCCATTCCGACCAAGCCGCCGTCGTCGGCGCCGGCGGCGGGATCGTGCTGGAACCTGGACACCGGTACGGCCGGCGGGCAGGCGCCATGGCCGGGCCGGCCGGTTGGTTGCGACACTCCGCACACCGTCGAGGTGTTCTACGTCGGCCAGGTCGATCACGCGCTGATCGTCAACCAGCGGCGCGCATCCGGTCAGCAGAAGCAGGTCAACTCGCTTGTCATGATCGGCGAGGCGCGTGGCGGCTGTACGGCCAAGGCTGGGCAGTTTCTCGGTGACTCGCCACGCGGCGCGCGGGTGGCGGTGTTCCCGGACTTCATCAAGCCGGTGACCGACGGGTTCTACGCGTGCGCGATTGCCCAATCGGCCGGGCCGAACAACGACCGGTTCGTCTCGCGCACGTCGTCGCTGCGGGGCCAGGCCGGCGTACTCGGAGTCGAGTGCGTCGCCACCGGCGATGCGGGCGCGCTGAGTTACGTCTCATGCGACAAACCTCACACCAGCGAGTTCGCCGCGCTATACCGGGTCACTCCGGCAAACGCTCCGTTCGATGGCCAGCAGCTGGCGACGATGGTGCCCAACGGTTGCGACGCTGTCGTCCGCTCATTTCTGGGGCTGCCCGACGGATCCAAGCGTGACGATGTGACCAGCGCGTTCGTCGGTCCGAAGGACGCCAACTCGTGGATCGGCAGCGACCAGACGTACGCGTGTTACGCCCACACCAGCACCTCCATAACAGGTTCGCTGGCCGGACTGGGCACCCGCCCGCTGCCGCACTGACCTCGTGCCGTTGACTAGCGGCATGGACTTGCCGCTACTGCCACCGGTCCCGCATCGGCTGCTCGCGCCCGCACCGGGCTGGACCGAGACCACCGATGTGATCGTGGTCGGCTCCGGGGTCGCCGGGCTGACCGCCGCGCTGCACCTGCGCGAGACCGGCCTGCACGTAACGGTCGTGACGAAGGTCCGGATCGACGACGGCTCCACTCGCTGGGCCCAGGGCGGCATCGCCGCCGTACTCGATCCCCTCGACACTCCCGCGGAACATGCCAGGGACACCATGATCGCGGGGGTTGGGCTGTGCGATCCGGAAGCCGTTGACGTCCTGGTCACCGAAGGCCCAGCCCGGGTACGGGAGCTGATGCGCCTGGGTGCCCAGTTCGACCGCAACGCCGACGGATCGCTGATGCTTACCCGGGAAGGCGGGCATCACGCGAACCGGATCGTGCACGCGGGCGGTGACGCGACCGGGGCCGAGGTACAGCGAGCCTTGCACGAGGCGGTGCTCGAGGACCCGTGGATCCGGATCGTCGAACACGCGCTCGTGCTCGATCTGCTCCGCGGCGCGGACGGCCGGGCCTGCGGGCTCACGCTGCACGTGCTCGGCGAGGGTACCGAGGACGGCGTCGGGGCCATTCTCGGCCGCGCCGTGGTGCTGGCGACCGGCGGTATGGGCCAGGTATACGCGTCAACCACCAACCCCGCGGTCTCCACCGGGGACGGCGTGGCGCTGGCGCTGCGAGCCGGTGCCACCGTTACCGACATCGAGTTCGTCCAGTTCCACCCGACGGCGCTGATGGTGCCGACCGGGCCGGGTGGCGAGCGCAGCGCGCAGCAGCCGCTGGTGTCGGAGGCGATGCGCGGGGAAGGCGCCCACCTGGTGGACGCCGACGGCAAGCGATTCATGGTGGGCCAGCACGAACTGGCCGAACTGGCCCCGCGGGACATCGTGGCCAAGGGCATCCATCGGGTATTGCTGGCCGGCGGCACCGACCACGTGTTCCTGGACGCCCGGCACATCCCGGACCTGGCTCGACGGTTCCCGACGATCACCGCTTCGTGCCTGGCGGCCGGGGTGGACCCGACCGCCGACCTGATCCCGGTCGCGCCCGCGGCCCACTACGCCAGCGGCGGTGTCCGGACCGACCTGTACGGCCGCGCCTCGATCCCCGGCCTGTACGCCTGCGGCGAGGTGGCCTGCACCGGCGTGCACGGCGCCAACCGGCTGGCCTCCAATTCGCTGTTGGAAGGGCTGGTATTCGCCCGCCGGATCGCCGAGGACATCAGCCGGGAACTGCCGCCCCAGCAGGATCCGGTGCCGGACGACCGCGCCTCCTGGGCCGTCGACCCGGCCGTGCGGGCCCCGTTGCAGCGGGCCATGACTCGCGGCGCGGGCGTGCTGCGCTCGGCCGCTTCGCTCGCCGAGACGGCCGCCGGCCTCACCGCGCTTGGCCGCCAGCGAGCCTCCGCCCGTACCGGCTCATGGGAAGCGGCGAACCTGGTGACCGTGGCATCCGCCCTGGTCGCGGCCGCGGCGCTGCGAACCGAGACGCGCGGGTGCCATTGGCGTGAGGACTTCCCGGACGCCGATCCGGGCTGGCTCGGTCACCTGATGGCCGGCATCGGCGCCGATGGCGTGGTGGCCGAGGGTTGGGAGGCGATGTGATGCGGGTCGACCTGGCCGACACGCTGCGGGCGCAAGGGCTGGATCCGGCGGCCGTCGACCGCGTGATCCGGACCGCGCTCGACGAGGATCTCGGCGGCCCTGACGGGGTCGATGTCACGAGCGTGGCGACTATCCCGGACGACCAGGTCGACGTCGGTGACCTGGTGGCACGCAAGGACGGGGTGGTTGCCGGGCTGGCCGTGGCCGCGGCCGTGTTCGAGCAGGTGGATCCCCGTACCACGGTGGAGGCACTGGCCACCGACGGCGACCGGGTGGCGCGCGGACAGCGCCTGGCCACGGTCGCCGGCCCGACCCGATCCCTGCTCACCGCGGAGCGCACCGCGCTGAACCTGCTGTGCCGCATGTCCGGAGTTGCGACTCACACCCGTCAGTGGGCCGATGCCCTGGACGGCACTGGATCGACGGTCCTTGACACCCGCAAGACCACGCCTGGACTGCGGAGCCTGGAGAAGTACGCGGTCCGGGCCGGTGGCGGCACGAACAAGCGGATGGGCCTGTACGACGTCGCCATGATCAAGGACAACCACAAGCTCGCCGCCGGGTCGATCACCAGCGCCTACCGCCGAGTCCGCGCGCGGTATCCCGACCTGCCGGTGCAGGTCGAGGTGGAGACCGTGGACGAGGCGATTGAGGCGGTTGCGGCCGGCGCCACCTTCCTGCTGCTCGACAACATGGTCCCGGACCTGCTCCGGGCCGTGGTGGCGGCGGTGGGCGGCCGGGCCGAGCTGGAGGCGACCGGGGGCCTCACCCTCGACCGTGGCTCGCGAGTATGGATCCACCGGCGTCGACTTTCTGAGCGTGGGCGGCCTGACGCACTCATCGCCGATCTTGGACATCGCGCTGGACCTGCGACCTCGGTCCTGACTATCCCTAGGATGGCGTTGTGCTGCTGTGCATCGATATCGGAAACACCAACACCGTGCTCGCCACGTTCTCCGGCGACGTGCTGGTGCACTCCTGGCGGGTCAAGACCGACGCCCGGTCGACCGCGGACGAGCTCGGGCTGATGTTCCGTGGCCTGCTCGCCGGCGACAACGTCGCGGTCTCCGGGATCGCCGCCTGCTCGACCGTGCCGGCCGCGCTGCGGTCGCTGCGGTCCATGCTGCGCCGGTACTACCCGTCGATCCCTACGGTGATCGTGGAGCCGGGCGTACGGACCGGCGTGCAGCTCGCCATCGATAACCCGAAGGAGGTCGGCAGCGACCGGGTGGTCAACACGCTGGCCGCCCATGCCCTCTTCGGTGGCCCGTCGATCGTCGTCGACTTCGGCACGTCCACCAACTTCGACGTCGTCTCGGCGCGCGGGGAGTTCCTCGGCGGGGTGCTGGCGCCGGGTATCGAGATCTCCGTCGACGCGCTCGCCGCTCGTGCCGCGCAGTTGCGCAAGGTGGAACTGATCCGGCCGCCTCGGGTGGTCGGCAAGAACACCGTCGACTGCCTGCAGTCCGGTGTGGTTTACGGGTTCGCCGGCCAGGTCGACGGCGTAGTGCGGGCGATCACCAAGGAGATCGGCGACGTGAAGGCCGTGGTGGCCACCGGGGGGCTGGCCCGGGTGGTGCTTGAGGAGTGCGAGACCGTCACCCATCACGAGCCCTGGCTCACCCTGATCGGGCTGCGCCTGGTCTATGAGCGCAACGCCTAGATCTTGTACGCCCGGTACGCGTACGTGACGTAGGGCAACTCGAAGCTTTCGCCGAGCGGGGCGGTGACCTCGCGAACCCGCCGGCTCATCAGTTCCTGCTCGTCCGCCTCCGCGGTCAGGAAGTAGGAGCGCGACTTGATCAGCGCGACCATGTCGTCGGCGGTCATCGTCACCGAGTGGCTGAAGGTAGCCCGCTCCACCTCGGAGAACATCTCGCCGAAGACGTCCTTTTCCAGGGTGCCCTCGTGCGCGGTCATGGCTCGGCCCTCGAACGCATCGGTTATCTCGGCCACCCATCCGACGCGCTCGTCGCGGATGTTCCAGATCGGCGCGAACACGCCGCCGGGCTTGAGCACGCGAGCGATCTCCACATGTGCCCGTTCCTTGTCGAACCAGTGGTACGACTGGCCCGCGACGACGCCGTCGATGGTGGCGTCCGCGGCCGGGATGTTCTCGGCGCTGCCGGCCTGGGCGGTCACGCCGGTGCTGGCATCGAGCTGCTCGCGCATTCCCGGATCGGGCTCGACCGGGATCACCGTACCGGCGATCTGCCGGATCACGCGGGTCATCAGCCCGGTGCCCGCGCCCAGATCGACCACCCGCCCGGCATGCCCGTCAAGCGCCCAGGCCACGGCCGCGACCGGGTATGCCGGGCGGATGCGGTCGTAGTCGGCGGCGGCTTGGCCGAATGACAGCCGTCTGACGTCGTGGTCGGTCTGAGCGCTGTTGACCATGAAGCTGCCTCCCTGCGGTGCCGGCCGTCGGCCCGTGACCGGCGCCTCCACCCTAATCAAATGGAGATCGCCAATTTGAGTCCACTACTCTCGACGACTGTGAGTGACGCGACCGAATTCGACGACAACGACCAGGAACTGCCCGAGCAGATGCGGGTGCGCCGGGAGAAGCGGGCCCGGATGCTGGCCGAGGGCATCGCGCCGTACCCGGTCACCTTTGCCCGGACCGACTCGCTCGCGGACATCCGCAAGCGCTACCCGGACCTGCCGGCCGATGCCACTACCGGTGATCGGGTCGCGGTCACCGGCCGGGTGATCTTCATCCGCAACTCCGGGAAGCTGTGCTTCGCGACGCTCCGGGACGGTGATGGCACCGAGCTGCAGGCGATGCTCTCGCTCGACAAGGTCGGGCCGGACGCGCTTGACTCGTGGAAGCGGATCGTGGACCTGGGCGATCATGTGGGCATCGACGGCGAGGTGATCTCGTCCCGCCGGGGCGAGTTGTCGGTGCTCGCCGATGAATGGGTGATGACGGCCAAGGCGCTGCGCCCGCTTCCGGTCGCGCACCGCGCGATGAGCGAAGAGGCCCGGGTCCGGCAGCGATACGTGGATCTGATCGTGCGACCGGCCGCGCGCGATCACGTCCGGACCCGATCCGCCGTGGTGCGGAGCCTGCGGGCGAACTTCGACCGCCGCGACTTCATCGAAGTCGAGACGCCGATGCTGCAAGTGCTGCATGGGGGTGCCACCGCGCGCCCGTTCGTTACTCACAGCAATGCGTTCGACATGGATCTGTATCTGAGAATCGCACCCGAGCTTTTTCTGAAGCGGGCCGTAGTCGGCGGAATCGATCGTGTCTTCGAGATCAACCGGAACTTTCGCAATGAAGGTGCCGACTCCAGTCATTCGCCCGAGTTCGCGATGCTTGAGGCGTACGAAGCCTACGGTGACTACAACACGATGGCAGCGCTTACTCAGGATCTGATTCAGACCGCTGCGCTGGACGTGTTCGGTAGCCACACCGTGCCGCTGGCCGATGGCTCCGAGTTCGATCTGGGCGGTCAATGGCGTGAGATCACGATGTACGGCGCCCTGTCCGAGGCACTGGGGTCGGAGGTAACTGTCGATACGCCGATGGCCACCCTTATCCAATTGGCCGACAAGCATGAGGTGGCCGTGGACCCGAATTGGGGGCCGGGAAAGCTGGCCGAGGAGCTTTTTGACGAACTGGTGGTCGGCACGCTGCAAAACCCGACGTTCGTGCGGGACTACCCGGAGGAGACCTCGCCGCTAACCCGGTCCCACCGGGATAGCCGGGGCCTGGCCGAAAAGTGGGACCTGTACATACGGGGAGTGGAGACCGCGACCGCGTACAGCGAACTCGTCGACCCGGTAATCCAGCGGGAGCGCTTCGTCGCGCAATCGTTGCTGGCTGCGGCCGGTGACCCCGAGGCCATGCAGCTCGACGAAGACTTCCTCCGGGCCATGGAGCATGGCATGCCACCGGCCGGAGGCATGGGGATGGGTATCGACCGGCTTTTGATGGCGCTGACCGGCCTCGGGATTCGGGAAACGATTATGTTCCCGTTGGTACGCCCACAGTAGTTTCGTCCGGGCTGTATCGCTACTTGTCGTCGCGATTTGGTCGCGCTCCGGGACGGTAATCCGCACGCATTGGGTGCGGTATGACGCGCTCGGTGGAATCCCGTGCCACGAATTCAGGCCGTTGTTGACGATGATGCGCGCCGTCAGGTTATTGTTTGCACATCGGCGTTGTGCCGTTATTGAAGGGGAGCAATTCGTGGCGAGGCGTGAAATCGTCGTCCTAGAGGACGACCTGGATGGAGGCGACGCCGATGAGAGCGTCAAGTTCGCACTCGACGGCGTCTTCTACGAGATTGATCTGAACTCGAACAATGCCGCTAAGTTGCGGGATGCCTTCGCTCCGTATGTGGGCGCCGCTCGGCGCTCCAAGGGCGGAATGGTCGCCGGCGGCCGGGCCGGTGCGCGCGCGACGCGATCGGCGGCGGCTACCGACCGTGAGCAGAACAAGGCGATTCGCGAATGGGCGAAGCGGCAAGGCCGGGAGATCTCGGCACGCGGGCGTATTCCGCAGAACATCGTTGACGAATACATGGCGTCGGCCGGCCGCTAGCGACTGTTGCGCAACCGCCGGCAGAGGCGAGGCGGTCAGTCGCCCGCCGTCCGGCCCGGCCGTCGGGCAAGGAGCCGGGTTTCCGGCCACGGCTCCGGCCGGACGGTGGGCCGGGCCGATGGCGGCGGCCCTGGCCGCGGGTCCTTGCCATGTTTCGTGTGATCGCCTCGGATCGTTCTTGCGATCCGGGGCGATCACGTCTATTCGGGCCTCTAGCGCAGTTCGGGCTTCGCGGCGCTATTCGGGCTTCACGGCGGCGATCCGGGCTTCGGGGTTTCATTCCGGGGTGCCGTGGCGCCAATTCGCTCTTGGGGTCATTGCGGGTCGGCTGACCTGGTAACGACTCCAGATCCCGGGTCCCAGCGCGACATGGCCGTGCCACCTGCGGCAATTGCAGGCAAGCGAACCGGCCGACCGCGGCGACCGTGGCGAAGGTCACTGGGCTCAATCTGCCCGCCCGCCCGGCAAGATCGGTCTCAGTATCCGGCGCAACGCCGTTTCGCTCTGCGCGTAGTTGGCTGCGTGGCGGAACAGGGCGAATGCCCCCATGGTTGACTCAAGCGACGGATCGGCCTGCGGTTTCGTCTGGGTTTGAAGCGATTTGTTCGTGCACCGCATGACCTGCACGGAACCTTCGAAACGGCGACCGGTCAGTCTTCGGCGATAGAGTAATGGCACGGATAACCACTTCGGTGACCGGCAGCTGCACGACCCGTGCACGAGTGGCGGGCGGTTGTCGTTGCCGCGTGGCAGGTGAGGAGCACTAGGGATGTTCGAGCGGTTCACCGACCGAGCGCGGCGCGTTGTCGTCCTGGCCCAGGAAGAGGCCAGGATGCTCAACCACAACTACATCGGGACCGAGCACATCCTGCTCGGCCTGATCCACGAGGGCGAGGGTGTCGCGGCAAAGGCTCTGGAGAGTCTTGGCATCTCGCTTGAGGGCGTGCGCCAGCAGGTCGAGGAGATCATCGGCCAGGGTCAGCAGGCGCCGAGCGGGCACATCCCGTTCACGCCGCGGGCGAAGAAGGTACTCGAGCTGTCGCTGCGCGAGGCGCTCCAGCTCGGTCACAACTACATCGGCACCGAGCACATCCTGCTGGGACTCATCCGCGAGGGTGAGGGCGTCGCCGCCCAGGTCCTCGTGAAGCTTGGCGCCGACCTCAACCGGGTGCGCCAGCAGGTGATCCAGCTGCTGTCCGGCTATCAGGGCAAGGAGCCGGCCGCGGCCGGTGTCACCACCGGTGAGGCGGCCCCGTCCACCAGCCTGGTGCTCGATCAGTTCGGCCGCAACCTGACGCAGCTTGCCCGCGAGGGCAAGGTCGACCCGGTTATCGGTCGTCAGAAGGAGATCGAGCGGGTCATGCAGGTGCTGTCCCGCCGGACCAAGAACAACCCGGTCCTGATCGGTGAGCCCGGCGTCGGCAAGACCGCCGTGGTGGAAGGCCTGGCCCAGCACATTGTCAAGGGCGAGGTGCCCGAGACCTTGAAGGACAAGCACCTCTACACGCTCGACCTGGGTGCCCTGGTCGCCGGATCTCGCTATCGCGGTGACTTCGAGGAACGCCTCAAGAAGGTGCTCAAGGAGATCCGTACCCGAGGCGACATCATCCTGTTCATCGACGAGATCCACACGCTGGTCGGTGCCGGCGCGGCCGAGGGCGCGATCGACGCGGCCAGCATCCTCAAGCCCATGCTGGCCCGGGGTGAGCTGCAGACCATCGGCGCCACCACGCTGGACGAGTACCGCAAGTACGTCGAGAAGGACGCCGCGCTGGAGCGGCGCTTCCAGCCGATCCAGGTGGGTGAGCCGTCGCTGGCGCACACCATCGAGATCCTGAAGGGCCTGCGAGACCGGTACGAGGCGCACCACCGCGTTTCGATCACCGATTCCGCGCTGGTGGCGGCGGCCACGCTTGCCGACCGGTACATCTCCGACCGGTTCCTTCCGGACAAGGCGATCGACCTGATCGATGAGGCCGGCGCCAGGATGCGGATCCGCCGGATGACCGCGCCGCCAGACCTGCGTGACTTCGATGAGCGCATCGCTCAGGTGCGCCGCGACAAGGAGTCGGCGATCGACGCGCAGGACTTCGAGCGCGCCGCCCAGCTGCGGGACAAGGAGAAGCAGCTGCTCGGCCAGAAGTCCCAGCGGGAGAAGGAGTGGAAGGCCGGCGACCTCGACGTGGTCAGCGAGGTCGACGACGAGCAGATCGCGGAGGTCCTGGCCAACTGGACCGGCATCCCGGTCTACAAGCTGACCGAGGAAGAGACCGCTCGCCTGCTCCGCATGGAGGATGAGCTGCACAAGCGCATCGCCGGTCAGAACGACGCGGTCAAGGCGGTGTCGCAGGCCATCCGGCGCACCCGGGCCGGGCTCAAGGACCCGAAGCGCCCGTCCGGCTCGTTCATCTTCGCCGGCCCGTCCGGTGTCGGTAAGACCGAGCTGTCCCGGGCTCTCGCGGAGTTCCTGTTCGGCACCGAGGATGCGCTCATCCAGTTGGACATGTCCGAGTTCCACGACCGTTACACGGTGTCCCGCCTGGTCGGTGCGCCTCCTGGCTACGTCGGATACGACGAGGGTGGCCAGCTGACCGAGAAGGTGCGCCGTCGGCCGTTCTCGGTGGTCCTCTTCGACGAGATCGAGAAGGCTCACGCGGATGTGTTCAACACGCTTCTGCAGATCCTGGAGGACGGTCGCCTGACCGATGGACAGGGCCGCATCGTGGACTTCAAGAACACGGTGATCATCCTGACCACCAACCTGGGCACGCGGGACGTGGCGAAGGCGGTCAGCCTGGGATTCGCGGCGTCGAACGATGACGAGTCGAACTACGACCGGATGAAGCAGAAGGTCAACGACGAGCTGAAGCAGCACTTCCGGCCGGAGTTCCTGAACCGCATCGACGACACCATCGTCTTCCACCAGCTGGCCACCGAGCAGATCCGCAAGATCGTCGATATGATGATCGTCCGGATCGAGACTCAGCTCCGCAACAAGGACATGGGTCTGGAGCTCACCGACGCCGCCAAGACCTGGCTCGCCAACAAGGGCTGGGACCCGGTGATGGGTGCGCGGCCGCTGCGCCGCACCATTCAGCGGGAGATCGAGGACCCGCTGTCGGAGAAGATCCTCTTCAACGAGCTGCGGTCCGGTCAGATCGTGGTGGTCGACGCCGAGGGCGACGTCTCCAACGTCGAGGAGTCGAAGCTGGTGTTCCGCGGTGCCGACCGCCCAGCGGACGTTCCGGACGCGGTTCCGGCCGAGCTCAAGTCGGCCCCAGCCGCGGCGGCCCCGGAGGAGTAGGCCAGGCATCAGCCAGAGGGATGAGTGACCCGGCCATCCGGCGTTCCAGCCCGGCCCACGTGGTACGTGGGCCGGGCTGGCGTTTCCGCTGCGCTCGATCGTCGTACCTGGCTGACGACGGTGGTCGCCGGAACCGGCGCCGGGAAGACCATCGCGGTCGGCGGATGGGCGGCGGACCGGCCGGTCGCGTGGCTGTCTCTGAATCCGGAGGATGCCGAGTTCCCGGTGTTCGTGGCCCGGCTGCGGGAGGCGGTTATCGCTTCCGCGGTGTTCGCGGCGCCGGTGGTGGAGACGATGCGCGCGGCCAGTGGTGGCACCGGTGACGCCGAGCATGCCGACTCGCTGGCGGCCGTGCTCGCGGAGGCCGCCGCGGAGTCGACACCGGACCAGGCGCCGGCCATCGTCCTCGACGGTTTCGATTTGATACCGGCCGAGTCGTCGACGGTCCGGTTCGTCGAGGCGCTCAGCAGGCACGCCCCCGGCGGGATCCGGCTGGTGATCTCATCGCGGCAGCCGATTCCGTTCGCGGTGCAGCGGCTGCGGGATACCGGGCGGCTGGCCGAGCTTGGCAACGACGATCTGGTGTTCGACGTCGACGAGACGTACCAGCTGCTGACCATCGCCCTGGGCAACGCCGCTGAGGCCGACCAGATCGCGGGAGATCTGCACACCCTGACCGCCGGCTGGCCCGGCCAGGTCAGCCTCGGCGCTGCCTGGCTGGCACATCAGCCAGCCGATCAGCGCCGCGGCCGGCTGACCAATTTCGCCGGCTCCGACGGTCAGCTGACCGAGGCGGTACTGACCAGCGCCCGTCCCGACGTGCGCGCGATGGTGCGGGTCGTCGCGTATCTTCCCCGGGTGAGCGCCCGGCTTCTGGCCGATACGGATTATGCGCCCGACCCGGTGAACATCGACGATCTGCTGATGGCATGCGCGCCGATGATCATGCCGGAGTCGGGTCGCGCGGGCTGGTACCGGATCAGCGCCGCGGCCAGGGCGGCGGTACTCACCAGCCACCCACTGTCGCCGCCGGAGCGGCAGGGGCTGTTGCGTGCCGCCGCGGAGTGGTATACGTCCCATGCCGCACTCGACTCGGCGATCGCCGCCGCGATCGATCTCGGCGATGCCGCGATCGCCGCGAGCCTGCTGGAGCGGCACGGTGCCGAGCTCATCTCCACCGGGCGTACCGGTGAGGTACTGGCCGCTCTTGATGTGATTCCCGCGGCGGACCGGTCAGCTGGCGTGCGACTGGTCGAGGGTGAGGCCCGGCACGCCCGAGGCGACGTCACCGGTGCTCTCGCATGCATCGACTCGGTCGTGCCGGCGACCGGCGCGCTGACCGCGTCGATGGCCCGCCGGATCGGGAAGGTGCGCCAACTGGCCGGTGACATCGCCGGCGCCATCGACGTTTACGAACGGGCCGAGGTGACCGGTGCCGAGCCGATCGACCAGGCCATCATGACCGGTCAGCTGGCAACCGTGCACTGGCTGCGGGGCGACATGGACAGTGCGCGGCCGATGGCCAAGACGGCGATCGCGATGGCCGAGGAGTGCGGCGATCAGTTCGCGCTGGCCGCGGCCTACGCGGCGGCGGCGATGGTGGCCGAGAAGGACGCCGACTTCGACGTCAGCGAGGAGTATCAGCGGCGGGCATCGGCGGCGGCCGAGCGATGCGGCGACCTGATGCAGCTCACCCGGGTGCGGGTCAATCGCAGCCAGCGGATGGTGCAGCAGGGCCTGTACGCCGAAGGTCTGAGCGAACTCGAAAGCGCTCTGCGGCTCACTGAGCTGGGCGGAACCGGGGGATGGTTCGGCGCGGTGATCCGCACCAACCGGGCGTGGGCCTTCCGGGGTCTAGGCCGGCATGACGAGGCGATGGCCGAGGCGACCGCCGCCGTCGACCTGTGGTCGGCGGCCAACAGCGACCTCGTCGCGTACGCCCAGATCGCCCGCAGCACGGTGTTCCTCGACCGGGGGGATGTCGAGCAGGGTGAAGCCGATCTGAACGCGGCTCTGGCGGTCGGCGAGCGCTCCGGTGATCACCAGGCCCTCAACGGGCTGGCACAGCATGCGCGGCTCCGGTACGCCAGCGATCCGGCCGGAGCGTGGCATCTGGCCCAGCGCGCTCTGGCCGAGAACATCGGGCACTGGCGTCACTGGGCGCATCTCACGATGGGCTGGCTGGCCCTGTGCGACGGCGATCCAGCCGGCGCTCGCGAGTATCTGGCCGTCGCCAAGCCAAGCATCGATCGCTACCGGGATGCCTTCGCGCTGGCTGAGTTCACCGAACTGCGTGCACTTGCTCAAGACGATCCGGACACCTGCGCGGAGCTGTTGGCCGACGCCGGCCGGCAGTGGGCGCGGCTGGGCAACCCGGTCTTCGTCAACCGGGCAGCGGTGGCACTGGCGTACCGCACCGGGCGGGGTGTCGCCTCCGCCGAGGCACGGCTGCTCGCTCGGGGTGTCCGGCCCACGTCGGCCCTTCCAGCCGGGCCGCTGCGGGTGGTCGGCGCGTTCCGTGGGCCGGTCGCCGACCAACCGCGGTTCCTGGCCGCGGCCCGCCGAGGGCTGGCGCTGGTGGATACCGGTCCGACCGTCGAGGTGGATACGTCACGGGACGCGGCGGTACGCCAGACCCTGGTTGACGTGCTGGCGCTCGCTCCCGATGCCGGCGCGCGTACCGACGAGGAGCGGGAGCGCTACGTCGAGCTGCTGCGTGGCCTCGCCATGCTGAGCGAGCGGCTGGGCGATGTGGACGCGGCGCTCGCCTGGCATCTGCGGCTGCTTGAGGACGATCCGTATGACGAAGTGAGTCACCTCGGCGTGGTCACCACGCTGGCCACCGCCGGGCGGCATGCCGAGGCACGGCGCCGGTACCGCCTGTACACCGATCGCATGCGGAAGAGCCACCGGGAACCGGCACCTTATCCGATGTGAGCCGGTCAGGCCGGTGGCGAACCCAGCGCGTACACGCCGTCGGCGATCTCGGTCACCAGGCCGTCGGCGAGGAGCGTCGCGAGCGCGCGATCGCGCCGCTCGGCTTCCGGCCAGGACCGGTCGAGCCGGGTTCGCGGCACCGGATCGGGGCTGTCGCGGAGCGTCGCGAGCAGCGCCCCCCGAATCTGGCGCTCGGTGCCGGCGTATGCCTGGCGGCGTCGGCTCGGAACACCGGGAAGCGCCATGCCCAGCCGATTCCACGCGCACATGGTCCGCAATGGACAGGCGGTACACCGTGGAGCCCGCGCGCCACAGACCAGCGCACCGATCTCCATGAACGCCGCTGACGCCCGGGCAGCCTGCTCGGGTTCGCCGGGAAGCAGCCGTCCCACGGCGTCGCGATCGGCCTGGGTGGTCACGTCGCCGGCGTCCGCCTGCCCACCGACGCAGCGGGCAACCACCCGCCGGACGTTGGTGTCGACCACCGGGTGCCGCTGCCGGTACGCAAACGCCGCGACCGCGCTGGCGGTGTAGACCCCGATCCCCGGCAGCGATTGGAGAACCGCGACATCGTCGGGTACCCGGCCGCCATGATCGGTCGTGATCGCGGTGGCACACGCGTGCAGCCGCATGGCGCGGCGCGGGTAGCCGAGCCGGTCCCAGGCCCGGATGGCGTCGGCGACCGGCACGGCGGCCAGGGCGGCCGGCCGCGGCCAGCGGGTCATCCAGCTCTGCCACGCCGGCAGCACCCGCGCGACCGGCGTCTGCTGCAGCATCACTTCGCTGACCAGGACGCCCCACGCGCCCGCGTCCGGATGCCGCCAAGGCAGATCGCGGGCGTTCGTGGCGAACCATGCGATAGCGGCACTGGCGATCGCCGGACTCGATTGCGTCACGAGCACACAGTATCCAGGTCGTGAAAAGCATCCGCGTTCGCCGGCCGCCGTCGCTGCGGCGCGTCGGCCCCACAGGCTTGGCAGTGGCCGCTACGTTGGACGAATCATGAACCTGACAGTTGGCCCGCTACCCCCCGCGGTCTACTGGCGGCGCCGTGCGCTCGTGGCACTGGGATTGATCGCGATGATCCTTCTCGTCGTCTACTCGTGCGGCGGTTCCGGCACCTCAGACGCGAACGGGTCGCACACCACCGCGGTGACGGAGGGCGAGAGTCCATCTCCGTCACCATCGCCGTCCGATTCGCTGCCGTCGTTCGGCTCGGCCGGACCGACCGCGACTCCATCGGCTCCGGCCAGCACCAGCACAGCTGGCAGCGGCACCACCGGCACCGGTGGCGTACCCGTCTGCTCGGACCGGGACATGCAGGTGACCGCGTCGATCGAGTCCACCTCGGCGACCATCAGCCGGCTGCAGTACGGCGGCACGTTCGCGGTGAAGTTGAAGATCAAGAACGTGTCGGATCATGCCTGTACCCGCGATGTGGGCACCGTGCCGGAGGAGCTGAAGATCGTGCACGGCTCGACGAAGATCTGGTCCTCGGACGACTGCGACGGAGCCAACGGCGCCAGGAAGCACGACGTGCGGACATTCCAGCCGAACATCATGATCATGGCTTCGCTGACCTGGAACAGCTACCTGAACACGGCGAAGTCCTGCACCAAGGGCAAGTCGGCGACTCCGGTCGGCACGTACCAGTTGTACGGGCGGCTCGGCACCCTGGTGAGCGATCCGACCACGTTCAAGATTGAGAACTAGCGGGCCTGGGCGCAGCCCGCTAGACGTACCGCTCCAGGATCGATGCCTCGGCCAGCCGGGACAGGCCCTCCCGGACGCTATGGGCTCGCGAGTCACCGATCCCGTCAACCGTCTGCAGATCCTCTACGGTGGCGCCGAGCAAGCGCTGCAGGCTGCCGAAGTGGTCGATGAGCCGGTCTACCACCGGGCCTGGCAGGCGTGGCACCTTGGCCAGCAGGCGGAAGCCGCGGGGGGAGACCGCCGCGTCCAGAGCATCGGCCGAGCCCGGGTAGCCCATTGCCCGGCCGACCGCGACCAGATCGATCAGCTCGGTCGCGGTGAGCTGGTCGAGTTCGGACACCGCCTCGTCGTACTGCCGGGGCCGCCGGCCGGCCGGTAGGTAGTCGCGGATGACCAGCGCGCGATCGGCGTCGACCCCGATCATCAGCTCTTCCAACTGCAGCGCCAGCAGGCGGCCGTCGGTGCCGAGTTCGACCACGTATCCGGCGATCTCGTCGGCGATCCGGCGGACCATCTCCAGTCGCTGCACGACCGCGATCGCGTCGCGTACGGTGACCAGGTCTTCGATCTCCAGCGCCGACAGCGCACCGGACACCTCGTCGAGGCGCTGCTTGTACCGTTCCAGGGTGGCCAGCGCCTGATTGGCCCGGGACAGGATGGCGCCTGAATCGTCCAGGACGTGCCTCTGGCCGTTGACGTACAGGCCGATGATCCGCATCGACTGGGAAACCGAGATGACCGGAAAGCCGGTCTGCTTGGCCACCCGCTCCGCGGTCCGGTGCCGGGTTCCGGACTCCTCCGACGGGATGGTCGGGTCGGGCATCAGGTGCACCGCGGCGCGGACGATCAATGCGCCATCACTGGACATGACCACGGCGCCGTCCATCTTGCACAGTTCCCGTAGCCGGGTCGCGGAGAAATCCACGGCGAGGGAAACCCTCCGGTGCAGATCGACTCGACGGTCTCGTCGAAGCCCAGCACGATCAGTGCGCCGGTACGGCCGCGAAGGATCCGTTCCAGGCCATCGCGCAGAGCCGTTCCAGGCGCCATCAACGCCAGAATCGGGCGCAGCGAGTCGCTTGCGCCCATCCATCCCGCCTCTCGCTCAGCCGACACGCGGACAGTCTACGGAGGCGAGTCATGCGCGGTTGCGTCGCGGTCCGGTGACTAAGAGTTGAGGTTCATCAAATCCTCGGGGAGCACCGTGCTCAGCGTCGCCGCCTGACGGGCCGCCGCTGCCAGATCGGCTACCTCGGTGACCGCGATTCCAGGTGCCGCGAGGCCGGTTGACTTCGGTCCGCACCCCGGCGGGACAAGAGCGAACCGGAATCCCAGCCGGGCCGCCTCGGCCAGTCGGCGCGGCACCGCGCCCACGCCGCGAATCTCGCCGGTCAACCCCACCTCACCGAAGGCCACCAGGTCAGCCGGGATCGCCAGACCGCTGACCGCGGACGCGATCGCCAGGCCAACCGCGAGGTCGATGGCGGGCTCGACCACCCGGATCCCGCCCACCGTGGCCGCGAAGACCTCGCGCTCGTGCAGCTTGGCGCCGAGCCTGCGTTGAAGGACCGCGAGCACCATGCTCAGTCGGGCGCTGTCGAGGCCCGAGACGGTGCGTCTGGGCGATCCCTGGACCACCGCGCCGACCAGCGCCTGGACTTCGGTGACGAGAGCCCGGCGGCCCTCCATGACGACCGTGATGCAGGTTCCAGCGACCGGTTCTGAGTAACGATTGAGGAACAAGCCGGACGGGTCGGCGAGGCTTTTGATGCCCTTCTCGTGCATCTCGAAGCAACCCACCTCGTCGGCGGCGCCGAACCGGTTTTTCAGCCCGCGCACCATCCGCAACGACGAGTGCTTGTCGCCCTCGAACTGGAGGACCACGTCGACCAGATGCTCGAGAACCCGCGGGCCGGCCACGTTGCCGTCCTTGGTGACGTGCCCGACGAGCACCGTCGCGATGCCGCGTTCCTTCGCGATCGCGACCAGTGCCGCCGTGACGGCCCGCACCTGCGTGACGCCACCCGCGACGCCGTCGGTCCCGGGGGTGGAGATGGTCTGCACCGAATCGATCACGAGGAGGCCCGGCGTAACCGCGTCGAGATGGCCCAGAACCGCCTCCAGGTCGGTCTCGGCGGCGAGGTAGAGGTTCTCGTGCAGCGCGCCGAGCCGCTCGGCGCGCAGGCGTACCTGGCTCGTGGACTCCTCGCCGGAGATCACCAGGCTTGGCGACGCGCCCTGGCTGGCCCACTGCTGAGCGACATCCAGCAGGAGCGTGGACTTTCCGACTCCGGGCTCACCGGCCAGCAGAACCACCGCACCGGGCACGATGCCGCCACCGAGCACCCGGTCAAGCTCGCCGACACCCGTCGGTTTGGCCCGGGCCGGCTCCACGCTGATGGTGGCGATCGGCCGTGCCGGTTCCAGCGGGGTCCGGGCGGCGACGGACTTCAACGCGTTGGGGAGCGAGGCCCCACCGGTGGAGTCGACGATCGAGCCCCATTCTCCGCATTCCGGGCAGCGGCCCATCCACTTGAGCGGGCGATGCCCGCAGACGTCGCACTCGAACGCCGGTCGCGAGCCGCGCCCCGGACCGGACTGGCGCGTCTGCGCCCGGCTCGTGGGCTGGCGGGTCACCGCTTGACGGGAGGTTGCCTGGCGAGCGGCCGGCTGGCGGGAGGTTGACTGAGAGGCGCCGGAGGATCGAGATTCCACAACCGGCACGGTAGCCGAGCGATACGACGATTCCGCCGAACGCGACGGCGCCCCAGAACGCGACGGCGCCCGAGAACGCGACGGCGCCCGAGAACGCGACGGCGCCCGAGAACGCGACGGCGCCCGAGAACGCGGCGTGGCGGCCCGGACGGATCCGGACCGCCACGGGCGGTGTGACTCGGGCGCTCCTACTCAGAACTGGACGGCAGCACGACCGCGGTCCGCGACGGCGGCGCCGTCGGCGGCCCGATCGGCACGCCGACCAGCGCCAGATCGTCGATCGTCCCGGCCGAGCTGGACGCGTTGGTGAACGTGAACGTCAGGTCGGCCGAATGGCCCGGGGTGAAGTCTTCGGCCAGGTTGCTGACCTGGAGGTAGAGATCGCTTCCGGGGACCAGTTCGACGATCTGCCTAGCTGGGATCTTGATATCGATGGACACCGGCGCGGGCGTCGGTGCCGGCGAGGGGCTGGCGGGGGCGCTGCTGGTGGGCGTCGGTGCCGGCCGGGCGCCGCGACCGGCCGGCTCGACCGTGCCGAGCGGCTTCGATGCGCCGCTTTCGGTCGTATACGAGGCCGTGACGGCGGTCAGCCGGACATCCGAACCGCTGTTGTTGATGATCCGCAGGTTGAGCGGTACGGCGGTCCCGGCCGGATACCCGGCGACACCGGAATACGCGAACGTGGCGTTCTGGACCAGAATCTGGCCCGCACTGCTCGGCTGGCCGGGCATGGCCGGGACCGAAGTCGATCCACTGGCGCCCGGCACGGCCGGAGTGATCTTAGCGGTCTCCGCGACCTGGCCGGCACCGCAGGCGCTCGCAAACATGATCGCGGCAACACCGGCAGCCGCCGCGGCGATCCGCGTGACTCGGTGGGTTCCGGCAAAGCGCGACACGGCGCTCCTCCTCAAGGTCCGTTCAAGGTCCAACCGGGCTACAGCGTAGTGGTCTGGAATAACCGGCCTGCGCCGGACCCGTCGTGATCACCCTCCGGCCCGGTATCCAGGCTCGCGGCACCGAGATCGGCAGGCCCGGCGTCAGTGGCGCGCCCCGATGACGACCAGCAGTACGACATCGAGGAGTGCCACCACCAGCACCGAACGAAACGGGGCCCGGGAGCCGGGCCGACGGCCCCGGAGAAGGCCGTATCCGAGGATGCCGCCGGCCGCGATCAGGGTCGCCACGGCCGCCACCGATGGTCCGTGCGGCGCGACCGCCAGCAGCCCGGTCGCGACCAGCAGCAGGACCGCCGCGGCCCATACCGACCGGGCCCGGCCGATCCGGTGCGGCAGTCCGCGAACCCCGGTTCGCCGATCGTCGTCGAGATCGGGCAGCACATTGACGAAGTGTGCGCCGCCGCCGAGCGTGGCACCCGCCGCCACCAGCCACCAGGGTGGTGCCGGCGCCCCGGTCCGGCTCAACGCCACGAAGGCCGCCAGGCAGCCGAACGAGACCATGTACGGCAGTACCGACAGGCCGGTGAACTTGAGCGGCCAGTTGTACGCCAGGCCGGAGATCAAGCCGACCGTGATCACGATCGCCGCGGCCCGCCCGCTCCAGCTGCCGATCATGGGCACCGCCAGGGCGGCGACCACGGCGGCGGCACCAACGGTACGGCGGCTGACGGCACCGCGGGCCACCGGCTTGTCCGGCCGCCCCACCGATCGGTCCCGATCGGCGTCCAGCCAGTCATTCATCCAGCCGACCGCGAGCTGGCTGGCGAGCACCGTGGCACCGACCACCACGACCGCCCCCGCGGTGCAGCCGAGAGCCACGGCGAGCACGCACGAGCCGATGGTCACGGCGGCGGTTGGCTCCGGGTGGCAGGCTCGGGCCAGGCCGCCGATCGCTGCGGTACGCACATGAAAAGTGTTGACCATCGGCGTGTACTCCGCCAGAAGCTGGGCACCGGCGCCGCTTTCGTGAAACCCTTTAGCGCGTGCGAGAGCTGGCGCGGCCTCGAAACGATCCGGGTCAGTACGACGACCTGGTTGACGAATGGTGGCGGCCGGATGGTGTCTTCGCCATGCTGCATTGGATTGCCCGGGCTCGTGGCCGGCTGGTCCCGCCGGCCGGACGGCCCGGCGCGATGCTGGTCGATATCGGCTGCGGAGCCGGCCTGCTGGCGCCGCACGTGCGCGGTAAGGGCTACCACCATGTCGGTGTCGATCTGACCTACAGTGCGATCACCCAGGCTCGCGATCACGGCGTGCTCCCGGCCCAGGCGGACGCGGTCCGGCTGCCCCTCGGTGACCGCGTCGCTGACGTGGTGAGCGCGGGCGAGATTCTGGAGCATGTCGCGGATATGCCGGGCGTGGTCGCCGAGGCGTGCCGGATCTTGCGCCCCGGTGGCCTGGTCGTGCTGGACACGCTGAACTCCACCGCGGTGGCTCGCTTCGTGGCGGTGACCGTCGCCGAGCGGTTCCACGGCGGGGCACCGCGTGGGATCCACGATCCGGACCTGTTCGTCGACCGCCGTGCCTTGGTGAACGAGTTCGCTGCCCACGGCGTGAAGCTTGTAACCAGGGGTATGCGCCCGGCGCTGGGACCGATGCTGCGATGGCTGGCCACTCACCGAGGCGAGGTGGCCATGGTGCCCACCTTCTCAACCGCCGTGCTCTACCAGGGGCACGGCATTAAGGAGATCTGATGAGCGATGCCGTGGCGCGAGCCCGCCGCATCGCCCCGCGCTTCGCGGGGCGGGCCGCCGGCCATGACCGGGACGGGTCGTTTCCGGTCGACGACTTCGCCGGTCTGCGCGACGCCGGCCTGATGGGGCTGATGGTTCCGGAACGACTTGGCGGCCTCGGCGCGACGTTCGGCGAATACGCCGACGTGGCGTTCGAACTCGCACGAGGCAACGCCGCGACCGCCCTGGTGTTCAACATGCACGCCTCGGTCACCGGTGCGCTGGCCGGGATTCCGGAGACGATGGCCGAGGCGCTCGGCGTGCCGCCGGAGTTTTTCGCCGCTCGCGACCAGGTCCTTCGCAGCGCGGCAGCGGGGTCGTTCTACGCCGTCGCGATGAGCGAGCGAGGCGCCGGATCGCGGCTGTCCGCGCTGGCCACCGCATACGTTCGCGACGGTGACACGATCCAGATCAAGGGCACCAAGACGTTCGTGTCCGGGGCCGGGTACGCCGACGCGTACCTCATCGCGGCGCGTGCGGCCGACGACCAGTCGGTGGTCTCCCAGTTCCTGGTTCCGGCCGCCACTGTCGGTCTGAGCGTGGAGTCCACATGGGACTCGATGGGTATGCGCGCGACCGGCTCGCACGATCTGCACATCGACGCCGAGGTTCCGGCGACCTGCCTGCTGGGCGGTGTGGAAGGGCTGGCGCTGTGGTTCGCCCAGCTGATGCCGCATTGGTTGGTCGCCAGCTACGCGGCCGTCTATGTAGGAGTCGCGCAGGCCGCCATCGACGCCGCCGTCGAGCACATAACCGGGCGAGGGCTGGGGCACCTGCCGGCGGTACGATCCCGCCTCGGCCGCGCGGACGCCGCGGTGGCGGCGGCCCGGCTGGCGGTGACCGAGGCGGCCCGCCGGGTCGACTCCGACCCGGGTGCCGCCGATACCAACCGGTGGGTGTGGCGGGCGAAACTGCTGGCCGGCGACACGGCGGCCGATGTCGCGGCGTCGATGCTGGCCGCCGCCGGGACATCGGCAACCCGGCGCGGCAACCCGCTTGAGCGGCTGTTCCGGGACGCGCGATGCGGCGCGCTTCAACCGGCCACGTCGGACGTGTGCGCCGACTGGCTCGGTATCGCGGCGCTCGGCGGTGACCCGGACTCGGACGGCTCGGCGCCGCGATGGTGAGCCTGGCCGGGATCGGTACCGCCTACCCGCCGTCGAGCACCCAGCAGGAGCTGTGGGACGGCTTCTTCGCCGGCCACTACACGGGCGTTGCGCGGGCCGTGGCGCAGCGGATCTTTCGCAACGCTGGGGTGAGCCACCGCCACGCCGCGGTCAACCCGGCCCTCGAAGACGCGAGCCGCTGGCCGACGTCACGGCGGATGGAACGGTACCTGATCGAGGCGATGCCTCTTGGTAAGGCCGCGGTCGCTGATGCCCTGGATGCCGCCGGGCTGGCCCCGGCCGAGGTCGGGCTGTTCGCGGTCTGCTCATGCACCGGGTACGCGACTCCTGGGCTCGACATCCTGCTGGCCCGGGACCTGGACATGTCGCCCGGCACGCAGCGTCTGTTCATCGGACATATGGGCTGTTACGCCGCCCTGCCCGGGCTGGGCGTGGCGAGTGACTTCGTGGCCGCGCGGGGTCGCCCGGCCGTACTGCTCTGTGTCGAACTGACCAGCCTTCACGTCCAGCCGCCGACCGCCGATGCCGAGCAGATCGTGTCGCATGCGCTGTTTGCCGACGCGGCCGCCGCCGTGGTGGTACGCCCGGAGCCGGTCGGATACCGGATCGCCGGGGTGGCCTCGGTGACCGATGTGTCGGCCGTTGACCACATGACGTGGGACGTCACCGACCTCGGCTTCCGGATGGGGCTGTCGCCCCGGGTGCCGGACGTGCTCGCCGGCCACGTCGCGTCACTCGTTGACGACCTGCTGAGGCGGCACGGCCTGGCCCGTGGCGACGTCGGCGGGTGGGCGGTGCACCCTGGCGGCCCGAGAATCCTCGATGTCGTGCATCGAGAGCTGGACCTGCCCGACGGCGCCTTGTCGGCGTCCCGGACGGTGCTTTCAGAGCACGGCAACTGCTCGTCGTCGACCGTCCTGATGATCCTGGACGAGTTGCGCCGCCAGCCGCGGCCGCCCCGGACCGTGGTGATGCTGGCCTTCGGGCCTGGGCTCACCTTGTACGCCGTGCTGCTCACCAGCTAGGGGCCGGTAGATCCGGCGCCCCCAGGATGGCGGTGACCAACCAGGTCACCAAGATCAGGTAAGAACTAGCGCAGCGTGGATAGCGCGGCGCTGAACGCTGTCACGGCGTTGGCCGGGCTGGCGGTCTTGGTAACGGTGCCGTCCGAGTCGACCAGTACGGCGGTCGGCACTCCGGCCGGCGCAGCGCCGCGGTCCGGGCCATCGGCGTAAGTCGCGAGGAGCGCCTGCTCCGGATCGGCGAGCGCGGTCGCCGTGACGCCGAACGGCAGCGCTGGAGCGGTCCGGTCGACGGCGATCACCGTAACCGTTGGCGCCGCCGCCGCGACCGTGTCGCGGATCAGTTGCTCGCAGGCGCAGCCGTCGAGTAGCAGGATGACGGCGGGCAGGTTGTCGCGGAGTTGGACCCTGTCGCCGGTCGCGTCGGTAAGAGCCAAATCGATCATCTGCGGGGCGGTCTCGGTCTGCGCGGCCGGCGGCGTCTGCTGCGCGGCCGGGCTGCCGCGGTTCGTCAGGGTGATCGCGAACAGGCTGGTGAGGGCGGCAATGATCGCGATCGACATGATCAGCAACGGAATGCCGACCGGTGGGTTCTCACCATTGGCCGGGGTTGCCGCCGGAAGCCCGAGACGCCGGCGCCACTTGGCCCGCCGGGCATTGCGCCGCCGCTCCCGCTGCAGTGCCGCGGTCTCTCGATCAAGCTCGGTAAGATCATCGGGGATTACCACGACGCCCCATTCGGGCGGGAAGTCGGGCAGCCCCCCGTCGTCCGGCGGCGGTCGACCGTCGCCGTCTCCTCCGCGCATCGACCCCATAGCAATCTCCTCGCCTTCCCTTAACTTTCCTCCATTGCCGGACCAGATGCCAGGGTCGACCCGGAACGTTGTCATGCGATCTATCCGGGCGGAAGATGAACGATGCTTGACAAGTCGGTTGCCAGAACACTGTTAACGGACATTTCCTCCGTTGCCGTAATGGCAGGTCACGGGCCAGTCATGGGCCAGTTACCATCGGTAGTGATGCATGAGTCGCGCGCGATGTCAAGCCGGCAATGCTATGCCCGCAAGCGGTGTGAGCAGCGCTAATGCGGACAGTCTGGGTGGGCGGGCATGGTTGCTCCGTGTTACCCTAGACACAGCGAAAGGGGCTTCGAACCTATGGTTTTCAGTGTCGGCGAGACCGTTGTCTACCCCCACCACGGGGCCGCACTCATCGAGGCAATCGAGACGCGGATCATTAAGGGCGAGGAAAAGCAGTATCTGGTGCTGCGGGTCGCCCAGGGAGATTTGACCGTACGCGTGCCCGCGGAAAACGCTGAAATTGTCGGCGTTCGCGAGGTCGTCGGCGAAGAAGGCCTGAGCAAGGTCTTCGACGTGCTCCGGGCACCGCATACCGAGGAGCCGACCAACTGGTCGCGACGTTACAAGGCAAACCTGGAGAAGCTCGCGTCGGGCAATCCGCTCAAGGTCGCCGAGGTCGTTCGAGACCTGTGGCGCCGGGAGCGTGAGCGTGGCCTGTCGGCTGGCGAGAAGCGGATGCTGGCCAAGGCGCGTGACATTCTCGTCGGCGAGGTTGCGCTTGCCGAGCGCAGCACGAAGGACGAGGCGGAGATGTTGCTCGACAAGGTTCTCACCGAGGCCTGATCCGGCAGCCGGGCCGTCAACACGAATAACGAGGATCGCGACGTGACCGCGCGCAGTGCGCTTGGTGACGTCGCGATCCTCGTTCCGGCAGCGGGCATGGGAGTGCGCCTCGGGCCGGGCGGCCCGAAGGCCCTTCGCGCGCTGGCGGGCGAGCCGTTGCTTGTGCACGCTGTCCGCAATCTCGCGACCGCTCCGTCTACCGGCGCCATTGTCGTGGCCGCTCCACCTGGCGATGTCGACTCGGTGCGATCGCTGCTGGCCGCGTTCGGTCGGGTAACCGTCGTGGCCGGCGGCGATACCCGGCAGGCATCGGTGGCGCGAGCCCTCTCGGCCGTACCGTCCGGGTTCGACCTGGTGCTGGTGCACGACGCTGCCCGCGCTCTGGCGCCACCCGCGCTGGTGGAGGCCGTGGCGGCGGCGCTTCGCGACGGTTCGGCCGCGGTCATACCGGTATTGCCGGTCGCCGACACCATCAAACGCGTCAACTCGGCCGGTACGGTCACCGAGACCGTCGATCGATCGGTGCTGCGAGCCGTTCAGACGCCCCAGGGCTTCCGGCGCGAAGTGCTTGCCGCCGCGCACGCCGGCGCCGCCGCCGACCACACCGACGACGCGGGGATGGTCGAGGCCATGGGGGTACGGGTCGACACGGTGCCCGGCGATGATCGCGCCCTGAAGATCACCCGGCCGTTCGACCTTGCCGTTGCCGAGGCCGTCCTCGCCGGCATGCGAAAGGATTGAGAGGCGTTACGCTCGGCTCGTCGTCATCGCGCCGAACCGGACGGTGTCACGGTGACCGCTGACACGATCGCTCCCGCGTGGATGCGCGAGATTGTCGCCGCTGAGCAGTACGACTCCTACGTTCTCGACGACGCGTCCGGGCAGTACCGGGACAACGGCGCTTCGCTCGCGTGATCAGGACCGACGTGCCGTTCGATGTGGAGATCGATCTCGAAGCGATCTGAGCTCGGGTAGGCTCGGCCCATGATCATTCCGAGCGTCGGCGTCGGGACCGACGTGCACGCGTTCGAATCCGGCCGTCCGTGCTGGGTCGGCGGACTGTACTGGCCCGACCAGGTCGGGCTCGCCGGCCACTCGGACGGTGATGTGGCCGCCCACGCCGCCACCGACGCGTTGCTGTCCGCCGCCGGGCTGGGTGATCTCGGCTCCAACTTCGGCGTCGATCGTCCAGAGTGGCAGGGCGCCAACGGGGCCGCGTTTCTCGCCGAGGCGGCCCGTCTGGTTCGCGCGTCGGGCTTCGAGATCGGTAACGTCTCGATCCAGGTGATCGGCACATATCCGAAGATCGGCACTCGTCGCGACGAGGCGCAGCGGGTGCTGTCGGAGGCGCTGAACGCGCCGGTCACGATCTCGGGTACCACCTCGGACGGGCTCGGTTTGACCGGGCGCGGTGAGGGCCTGGCAGCGATCGCCGTGGCACTCCTCGTGCCAGGCGCCAGCGCGGTCAGCTGATCCGGCGGTATGGCACGATCAAGCACATGCCTGTCCCCTTGCCCGAACTCGCCCGCCGCCTCGCCGACTCCAGTACGTTCGCGGTACTGACCACGTTGAACCCGGATGGCGGTCCACAGTCGAGCGTCATCTGGATCAAGCGGATTGACGATGCGCTGGTCTTCTCCACCATCCGTGGCCGCCAGAAGACCCGCAACATGCAGCGCGATCCACGGGTGAGCATCTGCATGTTCGATCCCGAGGATGGCTACCTGTACGTGGAGATCCGGGGCACCGTCTCGATGACCGAAGACGGTGGCCGCGAGCTGATCGAGGAGCTTTCCCACCGATACGACGGCAAGGGTTTCCGGGTCGAGTCGCCCGAGGTGGTGCGCGTGGTCTGCACCGTGAACGCCACGAAGGTCCTCGAACACAAGTGATTGAGCGCTACCCGGTCGGCGGAACCTCAAGTGGCGTGAAGGTGAGCCAGAAAGTCCGGTAGTTCGCGGATCCCCGGGCTGGCCAGTCCAGGTCTTTCGCTTGCCAGACCACGGTGTAGGTCACGCCCGACTCGGTGACGATCGCGCGCATCGCGGCGCGCATCGTCAGCCCCCGCGGTCCGATGTACGTGTACTGCACCTCGGCCGCGCCCGGAACCCCGGGTACGGGTGCCGCCGGCTGCCGTATCCGGAAGGCCGGCAGCCCCGATTTCAGCTGATCCACCTGTTCGGCCAGCAGATCGGCCGGGCTGTGCCCGCCGCTGAACGATCGGCTTACGCCGGCGACCTGGGTGGCGACCGGATCATAGAAGCAGACCGTGCCGTCGCCGGTGAGCAGCCGCATCCGCGCCTCAATGGCGACCTGGTAGTCGTGGTTCGGCGCGGTGTACCAGATCCACCCCGCGCCGAGACTGGCCGCCGGCTTCGTGCCGAGCGGCTTCGAACTGGGGATGGGCTTGAGGGCGGCCGGATCCGGAGGCTGGCACGGCCACCGAGCACTGGTGGCCAGACCCGGCGGATGCGGGCCGGCAGCCGGTTCGCGGCCGTCACCGCTGGCCGATGTGGTGCCGTGGGCGTCGCGCCTGCTGATGGCGTAGCCGCCGGCCCCGGCAGCCGCGGCCAGCACCGCGACCACCGCGATCAGGACGACGATGCGCAGGCGTCGCGAGCGTCCATGGCCGCCATCGCCATACACCGCCGGCAGTGGCGAGGGAGTGCCAAGCGCCCACGCCTGGGCCATTCGGCTGTCGGTGTCGATCTCCGGCTCGGTCGCGACGTGTTCCGGCCGCGAACGCCTGGGCCGGTCATCTTCGTACGTGCCCCGGTTGCGGTCCGGCAAGCCGCTGGGCGTCGGGAGTCGCGATGGCCCGGCGGCGGTGCCGCGGGGTTCCGGCGTCCGGATTTCGTCGGAGCGGCCGCGACGCACCTGGCGGGGGACGGTCCCGGTCTGGGCGGACTTCGGCGCGACCCTCAAGAGCAGGCGCTCGGCCCGGGCCGGGGTGATCCGCGCGTTCGGGTTGCGTCGCAGCAGCCCGGCCAGCAGCGGCTTCAGATCGCCGGCGCGTTTGGGCGGGTCCGGTGGCTCGGTAGCCAGCGCAGCCAGGGTCGCGTACGAGGTGGCCCGGGCGTACGGTGACTGGCCCTCAACCGCGGCGTAAAGGGTGGCGCCGAGTGACCACAAATCGCTGGCCGCGTTCGAGGTTCCGTCCTTGGCCCGTTCCGGGGCGATGAACTGGGGCGAGCCGTGCACCACGCCGGCCTGGGTGACCTGCATGCCGAAATCCTCGGTGACGGCCAGCCCGAAGTCGGTGAGCACGATGCGGCCGTCATCGGCGAGCAGCACGTTGCCCGGCTTGACGTCGCGGTGCAGCACGCCGGCATCGTGCGCGGCGGCCAGCGCCCCGAGCAGGGCCAGCCCGATGGTCGCGACCCGCTGAGGCGGGAGTGGCCCGTCCTCGGTCACCACTTGCGCGAGTGATCGTGATGGCACGTACTCCATCACGATCCACGGCCGGTCGTTGGCCTGGAGTACGTCGTAGATGCGTATCACGCTGGGATGAGTCAGCCGTGCCGCGGTGCGCGCTTCCCGGAGGGTACGAAGGTGCAGTTCGTCGGCCTCGTCCTCGGACAGGCCGTCGGGCAGGTAGACCTCCTTGATCGCAACGTCGCGGCGGAGCACGTCATCGCGGGCGAGCCACACGTGGCCCATCCCGCCCACTCCGATTCGGCGGATGAGACGGTACCGGTCGGCGACGATCGAGTCGGTCACGGCGCCCCTTCCGACTCGCGACTGACAATTTGCGGACGCAATCATGCCTCACCGCGGCAAAAATCTCCACATTCTGTTAAGGGCGCAGGCACTCACGGTGATCAACTCGTCGGCGTTCTCCGGCCACACCGGACGGTCACCGGTGCACGGCCGGCACCGACTCGGTGAACCCACCGATATCCCGTCGCGGTACGGATATGGTCCGCTGGTCAGGAACAGGCACTAGCCCAAGGTCATCCGGTCGCCGTATCGGGTTCCGCCGGGCCGCCCGCCGTGGTCGTGCCGCCGGAGCGGCGTGCCCATGTCCACGCGTACCCCTCGTCCTCGCAGGCGAGCGCCGGCTGGCAGAGATCGAGCGGGCGGAACGTATCAACCATGACCGCGAGTTCGTCGAAGTAGTCGACGCCGATTGAACGCTCGACGGCTCCCGGCTGCGGGCCGTGCGTGAAACCACTGGGGTGCAGCGAGATCGATCCCTGCTCGATGCCCGAGCCACGCCGGGCCTCGTAGTTGCCGCCGGTGTAGAACAGCATCTCGTCCGAGTCGACGTTGTGGTGGTTGTACGGCACCGGGATCGACAGCGCGTGGTAGTCGACCTTTCGCGGTACGAACGAGCAGATGACGAAGTTGGGACCCTCGAACGTCTGGTGCACGGGCGGCGGCTGGTGCACCCGGCCGGTGATCGGCTCGAAGTCGTGGATGGAGAACGACCAGGGGTACTGGCAGCCGTCCCAGCCGACGACGTCGAACGGGTGGTGGGCGAACGTCAAGCGGGTCCACGCGGTGTTGCTTCCGCCCGGCCCGGCGCCCCGGGAGCGGTGTTGCACGTACACGTCGACGTCGGTCCCGTCCACCAGCAGCGGCTCGGCCGGTCCCCGGATGTCACGTTCGCAGTATGGCGAGTGCTCCAGGAACTGGCCGCGTACCGACAGGTAGCGCTTGGGTGGCCCGATGTGCCCGGTGGCTTCGACGGCCAGCGTCCGGACCGGACCGTTGACCGGCACGATGCGGTAGATCGTCGACGTCGGGATGAGTACGTAATCGCCGGCACTGGCATGGATGGTGCCGAAGGTGGTCTCGAACCGTGCCTCGCCCGCCTCCAGGTAGACACACTCGTCGCCGATGGCGTTGCGGTAAAGCGGGGACGGCCGGTCGGCGACTACGTAGGAGATCCGGCAGTCGTCGTTGGCCAGCAGGTGCTGTCGGCCGAGGATCGCGTCCGCTCCGCTGGTATCCAGCTTGTGCGTCTGGAAATGGCGGGGCTTGAGGGGCCGGTTGGCGATCCGGCTCCAGGCCGGCGGCTCGAATTCCTCGGCCGCCACGATCGCGGTCGGCAGGTATCGGTGGTACAGCAGCGACGAGTCGGATGAGAAGCCTTCCTGGCCCATCAGTTCCTCGGCGTACAGGGTTCCGTCCGGTTGCCGGAACTGGGTGTGACGTTTCGGCGGCAGTTCGCCGACCTGGCGGTAGTACGGCATGAGTCCTCCCCGAGCGCTATTCGATGTCAGCCCATCTATGCAAAGGGTATTTGCCTGATTAGCGGCTTTGCTGGCGGTTACGCCGACTTCCGGACGAGGGTGTCCGGATATCGGACGCAGTTGTCCGCCATATGTAGCGTCCGATAGGTTCAGTGCCGTGTCAACACAGGTGCCCGTACTGCTGGAAGGCCTCATCGACGACGCCGCTGTGTTCCCGCCCGGCAACGCCCCGCTGCCGGAGGCGGTAGCGGCGCACGCTGAACACCGCTCGTCGTGGTATTCGTCCATGGTTGGCCCCCTGCTGGTCCCGGCTTCGTCCTTGCGCACCCTGCACTCGCTCATCGACGGCCGTGCCGAACCGCTGGAGATCGGGCTGATCGGCGATACCGGCCTCACCTCGCTGCCTGGCGCGGTCGCCGGCATTGCCGGCCAGATCTCCGTTCGCCAGATCGAGATCGCCGTGGCCAAGCGTGGTGAGGATCCCCAGCCCGGTCTTGAGTATCTGCTCGGCTTGTTCGCCGGCTGGCCGGCCATTTCCGGGTACGCCGAGATTCCGCTGACCTTCGGCCTGCTGGGCGCCCTGGACCGGCTGGCGGAGGCGCGAGCGGCCGGTGCCGACGTGTCGGCGAAGTTCCGTACCGGGGGTCTGGCGGCCGAACTGTTCCCGACGCCGATCGAACTGGCGGCGGTCATCTGCGCATGCCGTGACCGGAACCTGCCGTTCAAGCTCACCGCCGGGCTCCACCATGCGATCCGGCATGCCGATGCGGAGACCGGATTCGTGCACCACGGCTTCCTCGGCGTGCTGGCCGCGACGCTGGTCGCCGTCCACGACAACGCCGAGGTCGCCGACGTGGCCGAACTGTTGGCCACCACCGATCCGTTGCCGCTGGTCGAGATCGCCCGGCGGTACCTGGACCGGGAGCGGCCGCTGTGGGTTGGATTTGGCAGTTGCAGCATCGGTGAGCCGCTCGACGACCTCAGCCGGCTTCACCTGATCTTCAAGGAGGCCGCGGCGTGACGTGGATCGTTGGGGCGGCCGACTCCCCGTTCGGGCTGCACAACCTGCCCTACGGCGCCTTTGTGACCGACGCGGGGGCGGGGTCGGGCGCCGCCCGGCTCGGCGTCCGTATCGGTGACTTCGTCTTCGACCTGGCTCGCGCCGAGGACGCCGATGTCATCGACGGCGGCGGGGTGCTAGGCGAGCCGACGCTGAACGCGTTCCTGGCGCGGGGCCGCGCCGCGTGGGACGGGCTACGCGATCAGCTCACCGAACTGTTCGATGACGAGCGCCATCGGAAGTCGGTGGAACCGTTCCTGGTGCCGCTACCCACGTGCCAGATGCGGATGCCGTTCCACGTCGCCGACTACGTTGACTTCTACTCCTCGGAGAATCACGCGGCCAACGTCGGGCAGATCTTCCGGCCGGGACAATCGCCGCTGACGCCGAACTGGAAGCACCTGCCGATCGGCTATCACGGCCGGTCCGGCACGGTGGTGGTCTCCGGCACCCCGATCGCCCGGCCGTCCGGGCAGCGCAAGGCGCCGGATCAGGCGGTGCCGACGTACGGGCCGTCGGCGCGCCTGGACATCGAAGCCGAACTCGGGTTCGTGGTCGGCGTACCCACTCCGATCGGATCAAGCGTTTCAGTTGATGCGTTCGCCGACCACGTCTTCGGCGCCGTGCTGGTCAACGACTGGTCGGCGCGGGACTTGCAGGCCTGGGAGTATGTGCCGCTGGGCCCGTTCCTCGGCAAGTCGTTCGCGACATCGATCTCGCCGTGGGTGGTGCCGCTGGCCGCGCTTGAGGCTGCCCGTGTGGCCGCGCCGGTACAGGACCCGCCGGTTCTCCCGTATCTCACCGAAGCCCACCGGTACGGCTACGACGTGCGGATGCGCGTGGAGTGGAACGGAACGCTCGTGTCCGAGCCGCCCGCATCGACGCTGTACTGGACGGCGGCCCAGCAACTGGCTCACATGACGGTCAATGGAGCCAGCCTGCGTACCGGCGACCTGTACGCCTCCGGGACGGTCTCGGGGCCGCGGCGTGAGCAGTCCGGCTCGTTCCTGGAACTGACCTGGGGCGGTAGCGAGCCGATCCGGCTGGCTGACGGATCGGAGCGCACGTTCCTGCAGGACGGCGACACCATTGTCATATCTGCGACAGCGCCCGGCCCGGACTCGACGGTCGTTGGATTCGGCGAGGTCGCGGGCACCGTCAACGGCGCCGCGTAACGGTCCGTGAGGTGACCATTGCGCTGTGCATTCACTCTCGTAAATACTGACCATCACGCCGACTCGCACCGGGCGTGAATGTGAGTATCCTTGCCAGACGCCAGCGCCCGCGACAGCGGGCGCGTGCTGTAACACGGTGGCGCACGCCGCCCCTCGCGCATGCACGTGCGGGGTGGTCGCGTCGCTGACAAGTCCACTGTGGATGGCGCTCGGGACGCGCGACCTGCGGAGGGAAATACCATGAGCTGGCAGGCTCCGGGCTACGCCCACAGGCTGGACCTCGGAGGCGGCAACGCTGGTCGCGCGGTCCTCGCCGTACACGAGGAGACCGGCGACCTTGTCGTCATCCGGTATCTGGCGATCGAGCGGGCGAATGCCGAGCGGGTGCGCACCGATCTCGCCGACCTGTCGGCGGTCGCGTCGCCGTACTTTGCCGACGTCCGGGAAGTGCTTGAGCACGACGAGGGCATCGCCGTAGTCACCAGCGCGGTCAACGGCGCCAACTTGCGGCATGTGCTTCGCGATACCGGTGCTGTCGGCGCCGAGGCCGCGTTGCTCGTCTTCCACGAATCGCTGACCGGCTTGTCCGCGGCGCACACGGTCGGCGTATGTCACGGCGACTACCGTCCGGAGAACATCCTGGTCGACGCGAGCGGCGACATCCGGATGATCGATGCTCGCGCGATTGCCTGGTCCGAACGCGACATCACTCTCGGAACCGGCGTCTACCTGGCTCCCGAGCGCTGGCGCGGAGACGAGATCACCGCCGCCTCCGACGTGTACGCCGCCACCGTGACCTTTGTCGAGATGCTTGCCGGCGAGCCGCCGTACTGGGAGGACTCTCAGCTCATCACCTTGCGGTACCGGCATGAGCAGGAGGAGATCCCGAGCGACGGGGTCCCGGTCGCGATGCGTGACATCGTCCGGCTTGGGCTGGCCAAGCAGCCGGAGTACCGAGGCGAAGCGGTGGCCCTGCTGGAACTCGTCGACCTCACGGCCATCGCCGAGTATGGCGAGGACTGGGCCGACGTCGGGCGCGCGCAGTTGGTCACGCTGGCCGCGGCCGCGAATCCGGCGCTCGCGGCGCGGGAGCCGATCGACGAGTCCGAGATGACTGCCGCAGGAGAGCTGGTCGAGCTCGACGACTACTACACCGACATGGCAGCGGCTGATGCCGCTGGGCTGGCCGTGGCCGCCTCCGAACACATCGTTTTTGAGGACGATGCCCCCGACGAGGCTGCCCCCGACGAGGCTGCCCCCGACGAGGCTGCCCCCGACCAGGCTGCCCCCGACGAGGCTGCTCCCGATGCGACCGCCCCCGATGCGACCGCCCCCGACGAGGCGGCTCCGGATCAGGACAACGCGGAGCGGAGCGATGTCGCCAGCGCCATCGCAGCGGCCGAGGTGGTCGCCGCCGCGGCGGAGATCGTCGAACTGGCCCGGATCGAGGAGATGGCGGCCGGCGCATCGCTCGGCACCGAGGAAGACGTCCTGACCGAGGAGGAAGAGGCGGCCGTCGCCGAGGTGTCGGAGATCGTGGTCGCCGCCGAGGCAGCCGAGGAAGCAAGCGCCGTCGGGGTGGCCCCGGTTGAAGGCACGGCGATCGCCGCGACCGATGCCGAACTGGACGAGATCGATGTAGCGGCCGCCGAAGGCGTCGTCTTCGAGAGCGTCACGCTGGAAAGCCAAGCGGCCCAGGGCGAGGTCGGCGAGGGCTCGATCGCCGCAGGCCTGATCGCCGGGGGAGCCGTTGCCGAAGGCGCCGTCGCTGAGGAAGCCGCGGGCGCAGCAGCCGCGGGCGGCATTCCGCCTTCGGAGTCGCCCAGCGGTGCCACGCCGGTGCCGTTCCGGCGTCGCCATCCGTGGATCCTCGGCATCGCCGCGGTCGTGCTCATCATCCTGTGCACCGGTGGTGGTCTGGCATGGACCGGCAAGTTCCCAGGCGGCTCCACGCCGAACGAAACGCCGACGCCGATCGCCGCGACCACCGATACTGCGACGTCGCAAGGCGGGGTAGTGCCACCGGTGACCTCGCCGAGCCCGTCGCCATCCGGAACGCCCGGTGGCGTGGTACCGGTGACCTCACCGTCGGTCCCGCCGGTGTCGCCGCCGTCATCCGGTGGTACATCGACGTCGACCGGAAAGCCGCCGGCATCGCACCACCCGAAGCCGACCCCGAGCATGAGCAAGCTACCGGTGACCGGGGCGGCGACCAGCGGGTTGTTCGGCGCCGCCGCCGTACTCCTGCTGGCCGGCGTCGTGCTGATGATCTGGGCGCGACGGCGTCGCGCGTGATCGGCCGGCCGGAATATCCGGTCGGCCGAACCACTTCGGCTAGTTCAGCGCCTTTCCGGCGGCGGCCAGGAACGCGTCGTTCTCGACGGGCGTACCGATGGTGACCCGGACACCGTCGCCGGAGAACGGCCGGACGATGACCCCCTCGGCCTCGCACACCGACGCGAAAGCGGTGGCGTCGTCGCCGAGCGGCAGCCAGACGAAGTTGGCCTGGCTGTCCGGCACGTCCGGCCGGAGAGCCCGGATCTCGCTGAGGACCCGGGTGCGCTCGGCGATCACCAGGTCGGCGCGGCGGCGCATCTCGTCATGCTGGGCGAGTGCGGCCATGGCCGCCGCCTGAGCGACCGTCGACGTGGAGAACGGGGTGATCACCTTGCGGACCGCCGTGGCGACATCGGGGTGCGCGATCACGAAACCGAGTCGCAGGCCCGCCATGCCCCAGGCCTTCGACAGGGTGCGGAGGACTACCACGTTGGGCCGGTCGCCGTACACCTCGAGGCCGTCGGGCACGTCCGGATCGGTGACGAACTCGCGGTACGCCTCATCCAGGATCACCAGCACGTCTTCCGGCACCGCGTTGATGAACGCGTCCAGTTCGGCGCGGCGCGACGACGTACCGGTCGGGTTGTTCGGGTTGCAGACCATCACTATCCGGGTCTTGTCGGTGATCGCCGCGGCCATCGCCGGCAGGTCGTGTCCGTGCCCGGCGGTGTTGGGTACGCGGACCGCGGTCGCCCCGGAGGTGGCGGCGATGATCGGGTACGCCTCGAATGAGCGCCACGAGAACAGCATCTCGTCGCCGGTTACACAGGCGGTGCGCGCCAGGTGCTCGGCCATCGCGACCGAACCGCAGCCGGTGGCTACCCGTTCCGGATCGACCCCGTACTTGGCGGCGATGGTGTCGCGGAGCGCCGTGACGGCCATGTCGGGGTAGCGATGGGTCTCCTCGGCCGCCCGGGTGACCGCCTCGACCACACCTGGGAGTGGTCCATACGGCACCTCGTTGCTCGCCAGCTTGATCGCGCCCGGTATCGAACGCCCCGGAACGTAGGTCGGCAGTAGGTCAAGATCCGGTCGGGTCAACTGGCTCATTTCGTACCTCCGTCGGGGTTGTCGCGGTCGGCGCCGACCGTCACGGGTAGCTTGTCCGGCGCCGCCGGCTGGTCGGGCTTGGCCGCCTCGACCACGATCGTTCCGGCCGCGCGGTCGTGCAGGGCCAGGTGCAGCGGCCGGTTCAGCGCCGGCGACAGCGAGGCCATGAGCTGGAAGATCGGGCTGATGAGAATGAAGACCGGGCTGATCAGCCAGAACACCATGGGTAGCCCGAGCGCGACCCAGCGGCGCAGAGCGCGGCCGTACCCGAGGCGGTGCATGCCTTCCAGCGGTACCACCCGGATACCCATGATCCGTTTGCCGAGGGTCTGCCCGCCGTTGGCGATGAATGGCACCTCGTATGCGATCCAGATGGCGATGGCCAGCAGCGTTATGACGCTGAGCAGCAGCGATCCGCGTGAGGACATGCTCGGCAGATCGGAGCCGCTGGTGGCGTGCAGGTACGCCTTCCAGAAGCCGGACGTCTCCTGGATCCACTGGTAGATCAACCAGCCGTTGAGCAGGACATTGAGCACCAGCACCGCGACTATGTCGATCATGCGGGCAAGGAAGCGCAGCCCGAGCGGGGCCAGCGCGAACCCGTGTGGTCGTGGGATCGGGCGGAGCACGTACGGGATGCCCACTGGCGCCCCGGCGGGCCACGGCGGCATCGGGCCTGGTTGGTATGGGGCTCCGGGATACGGCGGAACTGGGGGGTACCCGGGCCGGCCGGGCGGCGGCTCCGGGGCTCCGTACGGACCCGCTCCGGGCTCACCCACCTGGCCGGGTGCCTGGGAGGTTCCGCGCGGGCCCGGCGCCAGATAGCCAGGCGGGTAGCCCGGCGGAAGCGGCGGGTAGCCCGGCGGCGGCAGCATGCCAACGCCCGGGGCCCGGTCGTCCGAAGCCGGGCCACCCGACGTCGCCGCGGCCGGGCCGGCGTCTTGGTCGGCGGACGGCGAACCGGTGGCCAGCGGCCCGTCCGGCGGCGTCGCGTCAACCGGCAGCGAGCTGCCGACCCAGCCCTCACCGTCCCAGTACCGCTGGGTGGTGGGTTCGGCTGGGTCTTTGTACCAGCCTGGGGCAATATCGGTCATGCGCTGGCCACTCTCCGCGACGATCCCGCTGTCAGGTGTTGTCCAACAGTAGTCATCGCTTGCCGAAGTGTCAGCGGGCGCCTGGCCGACGGAGGCTCGATGCTCTGCCTAAGATGCCGGGCGCCGCCGAATCGGCGGCGCCCGCACCAGCGGTTAGAGGTTGCCCCGGCGCTCCTGCTCCCGCTCGATCGCCTCGAACAGGGCCTTGAAGTTGCCCTTGCCGAAGCCGAGCGAGCCGTGACGCTCGATCAGCTCGAAGAACACGGTCGGGCGGTCCTGAAGTGGCTTGGTGAAGATCTGCAGCAGGTACCCGTCCTCGTCCCGGTCCACCAGGATCTTGCGGCTCTGCAGTTCCTCGATCGGCACCCGGACCGTGCCGATCCGGGCTCGCAATTCCGGGTCCGAGTAGTAGCTGTCCGGCGTCTCCAGGAACTCGATCCCGTGAGCGCGCATCACGTCGACGCTGCGCAGGATGTCGTTGGTCGCGATGGCCACGTGCTGGGCTCCAGGACCACCGTAGAACTCGAGGTACTCGTCGATCTGCGACTTCTTGCGCGAGACGGCCGGCTCGTTGAGCGGGAACTTCACCTTACGGGTACCGCTGGCGACGACCTTGCTCATCAGCGCGGAGTACTCGGTGGCGATGTCATCACCGATGAACTCGGCCATGTTCGTGAAGCCCATGACCCGCTGGTAGAACTCCACCCACTCGTCCATCTTGCCGAGTTCGACGTTGCCGACGATGTGGTCGACCGCCTGGAAGTAGCGCTTGGGCTCGATGCCGGCTTCGATCGCGGCGCGGCGGTCGATCAGGGGCGCCCGCTGCACGAAGCCGGGCAGGAACGGGCCGGTATACCGGGACCGATCGATCAGCGAATGCCGGGTCTCGCCGTAGGTGGCGATGCTCGCGACCCGCACCACGCCGTTCTCATCCTCCTCGTCATGGGGCTCGACCAGGCCGGTCGCGCCCTGCTCGACCGCGTGCGCATACGCCTTGTCCACGTCGGGAACTTCGAGCGCGATGTCGATGATCCCGTCACCGTGCTTGGCGTGGTGGATCGCCGCCTCGGCACCGGCGTGCACCGGTCCGGTCATGACGAAGGTTGCGGAGCCGGACTTCAGAACGTACTCGGCGTGATCGCGATGGCCCTGTTCGGGGCCTCGATATGCCACCAGGGTCATGCCGAAGCCGGTGCAGTAGTAGTGGGCGGCCTGCTTCGCGTTGCCGACGAAGAAGCGCACGTGATCGAGCCCCTTCACCGGGAACGGGTCGGCATCGATGTCGTGTGCGACGGCGCCGATCAGGGCGTCGACGTTGATGGCTTCGTCTGTCGCCAGGTCCGCGGTGCGGTCCATCGCCTGGGTCATCGCCGGCTCCTTCGCTCGGGTGCGGTGTACGCGGTCCCAAAATCCTGCCCGGTGTCGATCGAGTGGGCAAACGGGCCGCAAATCCCTAGTCAAACTGTACGACTTGGCCTATTGATCAGGTGTAAGGCTGATCAAATTGCACAGGAACGTCGCCGCGCCGAGTGAGACCAGCGAGTGCTGGCCCATGGTCGATCCGCCGAACGCGAAACGGTCTTGCGGTGAGCGCGGGCGACGATGCGCTGTGGTTGCGCGTATTCGGCCCGCGCGACGGCCGGGGCGGAGCGTCATCTGCTAAGAGTGAGGCGTGACGAGTCCGGAACCGCAGCCTCGCATCGATGATCTCGACGCTCGCCTGATATCGCTGCTCGCCGCCGAGCCACGCATCGGCATTCTGGAGTGCGCCCGGCGCCTCGGGGTGGCACGCGGCACCGCCCAGGCCCGGCTGGACAAGCTGGCCGCCCGGGGCGTGATCCGCGGGTACGGCCCGGAGATCTCCCCGGCGGCGCTGGGTTTCGGAGTGATGGCGTTCGTCACGCTGGAGATCAGGCAGAGCCGAGGCCACGATCCGGTCGCGGCGCATCTGGAGACCATTCCGGAAGTGCTTGAGGTGCACACCATCACCGGCACCGGCGACCTGCTGTGCCGCATCGTCGCTCGATCCAATACCGATCTGCAGCGGGTGATCGACCTGGTGGTGTCCTACGACGAGATCGTGCGGGCATCGACGATCATCGCGCTTGCCGAACAGATTCCGTACCGGGTGCTGCCCCTGGTGGACGCGGCCGCCGAGTCGCGGCGTGCAAACCCTACCGACACGGGCAGATCGGGCTAGCAGGCCGGAAGGATATTCACTATTACCGTCGCGGGCATGGCCGGCCGTAAGACCTTCGCTCGCGTCCAGGCCGTCTTCTGCCTGCTCGGCGTGATCGCGCTGGTGGTCACCTACGGCATCGTCACCGGCTGGAACCCGCTTCCGAGCTGGGGAAACTGGCTGGCCAACATCAACGCCGGCCCACTGTCCAAGCCGGCGACGGCGTGGGTCAAGCGGGCCGGAAACCAACCCACCACGGCCGCGGTGATCGGCAACTACATCGTGGTGTCCACCGAGGGCTCGGTCGAATCGCGCAGCCTGGTCAACGGCGAGAAGATGTGGTCGCGACCGGCGTCATGGGCGCTGGCGGCCGGTTCGGATCGGTCCGTCGTCGTGGTCGGCCGGCCGGCCGGCAAGGGATTTGACGTCTACGACATCGCCAGCGGTGTGTTGCAGTGGCAGAAGACCGAGAACCTCGGGGTGTACGCGTACGCCGACCGGGTGCTGCTGCTGCACTGCACCAGTGGCCGCTGCCAGCTCCAGTCGGTCGATCCGGCGACCGGTGACGAGGGCTGGAATCGGACCCTGACCGGAACCGGCCAGCCGCTGGTCGGCGCGGGGCATGGGCTGGCCATGCTTGATCCGATCTCGTCGGATTACGGCGGGGCGCTATCCGCGACCCCCCAGCCGGCGCCGCCGTACGTGGCGTTGACCATGGCCGGGAAGATGCATGTGATCCGGACCGGCACCGGTGCCGAGGTGACCGCTCCCGTCACCGTGGACACCCGGTCACGGTCGGTGGTCACCGGGCATGAGATCGTCACCACCTCGTCGCAGTACCGCAACGGCAAGTGTCTGTACGCGGTCTCGGGCTTCGACCTGCTCAACGGGGCCCGGTGGTCCGATCCGGGCTACGACACCAAGACGTCGAGCGGGCTGCAGTGCGACGAGCGGCACGATCCGGTCGGCGGCGGTGGCGCGGTCTACGCTGTCGACCGGTCCGGGCGGGACGTGCTGCTGAACGTCTCGAACGGCCATGTGCTGTTCACCGCGAAGGCCAAGCAGCATATCGAGGCCACCGACGGCGATATCGCGATCGTCCGGTCCGATGACAAGAAGACCTTGACGGCGATAAGGCTCGACTCGGGCACCACCGCGTGGACGTGGCCTGTGGCGGCCACCACCACGGTCGGCATCGCCAACGGAGCGGTAGTGCTCTGTGACCCGGCCACCGAGCACCTGACCGCGCTGACTCCGGCCGACGGGTCCCCGTACTTCAATCTCAAGAGCGGCGCCACCGTCCTCGGTATGGGTCCTCACGATGTGATCATCAATATCGGCCGGTCGTTCGGACCGGTTTCGATGTCCGGCGGCCAGTAGCCGGCAGGCGACGTCGAGCCGCGTGTCGTCCGCCATGATCATCGAGGCCCGGCGCGCTCCACTCGACGACCGCGATAATGTGCAGCCATGGTCGAGTTCGCGTACGAGTCACTGCTGCCGATCGGAGCCGATCGGACCGAGTACCGCCTGATCACCACTGATGGCATCGAGGTCGTTGACGGGCCGGCCGGCCGGCAGTTCCTGACCGTGGCGCCGCAGACCCTCACTCACGCTGACCGCCGAGGCGATGCACGACATCGCGCACTTCCTGCGCCCGGCGCACCTGGCCCAGCTGCGGTCGATCATCGACGATCCGGAGGCGTCGCCGAACGACCGGTTCGTCGCGCTGGACCTGCTGCGCAACGCGAACATCGCGGCCGGCGGCGTGCTGCCGATGTGCCAGGACACCGGCACCGCGATCGTGATGGGCAAGCGCGGGCGGCACGTGCTCGACCGACGGCGCCGACGAGGCCGCGATCGCGCGCGGCGTATTCGACGCGTACACCAAACTCAACCTGCGCTACTCCCAGATGGCGCCACTGACCATGTGGGACGAGCGGAACACCGGCTCCAACCTGCCGGCCCAGATCGAGCTGTACGCCGAGGACCCGGACGGGCATCCGGACGCCTACAAGTTCCTGTTCATGGCCAAGGGCGGCGGCTCGGCCAACAAGACCTACCTGTACCAGGAGACCAAGGCGCTGCTGAACCCGGTCCGGATGATGCAGTTCCTGGAGGAGAAGCTGCGGTTGATCGGCACCGCCGCCTGCCCGCCGTACCACCTGGCCATCGTGATCGGCGGCACCTCCGCGGAGTTCGCGCTGAAGACCGCCAAGTACGCCAGCGCGAAGTACCTGGACGCGCTGCCCACCGAGGGCACGCATGACCGCGCACGGCTTCCGCGACCTGGAGCTGGAGGCGCAGGTCCTGGAGCTGACCCGCGACTTCGGCATCGGCGCGCAGTTCGGCGGCCGGTACTTCTGCCACGACGTCCGGGTGGTCCGGCTGCCCCGGCACGGCGCCTCGTGCCCGGTCGCGATCGCGGTGTCCTGCTCGGCCGACCGCCAGGCCCTCGCCAAGATCACGCCGTCCGGCGTCTTCCTGGAGCAGCTGGAGACGCGACCCGGCCCGGTTCCTGCCGCGACGTCACCGACGAGCACCTCGAGCTCGGACGGTGACGTGGTGCGCATCGACCTGAACCGGCCGATGGCCGAGATCCGCGCCGAGCTGTCCAGGTACCCGGTCAAGACCCGGCTGTCGCTGACCGGCCCGCTGGTCGTCGCCCGCGACATCGCGCACGCGAAGATCGCCGAGCGGCTGGACGCCGGCGAGCAGATGCCGCAGTACCTGCGCGACCACGCCGTCTACTACGCCGGACCGGCCAAGACCCCGGATGGCTACGCGTCCGGCTCGTTCGGGCCGACCACCGCCGGGCGCATGGACGCCTACGTCGAGCAGTTCCAGGCGGCCGGCGGCTCGCTGGTGATGCTCGCCAAGGGCAACCGCTCCAAGCAGGTCACCGACGCCTGCGCGCAGCACGGCGGCTTCTACCTCGGCTCGATCGGCGGCCCGGCGGCCCGCCTGGCCCAGGACTGCATCAAGAAGGTCGAGGTGCTCGAGTACCCGGAGCTCGGCATGGAGGCGGTCTGGCGGATCGAGGTCGAGGACTTCCCGGCTTTCATCGTGGTCGACGACAAGGGCAACGACTTCTTCGCCGAGGTGACCAAGCCGGTGCTGACCATCGGGTCGCGCACGCTAGATCCTGGCCGTTTCCGCGGCTCGCGTCGCACGGCCTGCGCCGGTGGCCGCTCCGCGACTAGGGGCCGCACGAGGGCCTCCGGCCGCGCGGGCGTCCTTTACGTCGCTGTCAACGGCCACCGGCTCCGGCCGCGGTTCGCCGCCTGCTCGCCGTTCTGGGTGATCATGTGGCAGTTACGTGGTTGCGGCATGCCGACCGTGGCACTGGTTCGCAGTAGGTTCGGTCCATGGAGTTCCGGATCGAACACGACACCATGGGCGAGGTACGGGTACCCGCCGACGCCCTGTGGCGAGCGCAGACCCAGCGCGCGGTCGAGAACTTCCCGATCTCCGGCCGGCGCCTGGAGCGCCGCGCATATCGCCGCGCTGGCCCGGATCAAGGCCGCCGCCGCGCAGGTGAACGCCGAACTCGGCGTGGTGGCCCGGAGATCGCCGACGCGATCGTCGCCGCCGCGACGCGAGTCGCCGCCGGCGAGCTCGACGACCATTTCCCGATCGATGTGTTCCAGACCGGTTCCGGCACGTCGTCGAACATGAACGTCAACGAGGTGATCGCCACCCTGGCTCGCCGGGCGCTGGGCACCGCCGTACACCCGAATGACCAGGTCAACGCCTCTCAGTCGTCCAACGACGTGTTCCCGTCGTCCATCCACCTGGCCGCCACCGCGGCACTGACCGACGACCTCCTGCCGGCCCTGGAGCACCTCGCGTCACGCTGGAGGCGAAGGCGGCCGAGTTCGCCGACGTGGTCAAGTCCGGCCGCACGCACCTGATGGACGCCACGCCGGTGACGCTGGGCCAGGAGTTCTCCGGCTACGCGGCCGCAGTTGCGCTACGGCGTCGAGCGGCTGCGGGCCGCGCCTGCCGCGCGTCGCCGAGTTGCCGCTCGGCGGCACCGCCGTCGGCACCGGTGTCAACACGCCCGCCCGGGTTCGCGGCCGCTGTGATCGCGCGAGCTGGCCGAGGACACCGGCCTGCCGTTGACCGAGGCGCGCAACCACTTCGAGGCGCAGGGCGGCCGGGACGCGCTGGTCGAGGCGTCCGGTCAGCTTCGCGTGATCGCGGTCAGCCTGAACAAGATCGCCAGCGACATGCGGTGGATGGGCTCCGGCCCCGCGCCGGGCTGCGCGAGTTGCGCCTGCCGGATTTGCAGCCGGGTTCGTCGATCATGCCGGGGAAGGTCAACCCGGTGGTCCCCGAGGCGGTGCGGCAGGTGTGCGCGCAGGTCTTCGGCAACGACGCGACGGTCGCCTTCGCCGGTCGCAGGGCAACTTCGAGCTCAACGTGATGCTGCCGGTAATCGCCCGCGAACCTGCTGGAGTCGATCCGGCTGCTGGCCAACGTCAGCACGGCTGCTCGCGGATCGCTGCGTCGCCGGGATCGAACGCCGACAGCCGAGTGATGCGGGCCTACGCAGAGGCATCGCCCGTCGATCGTGACCCCGCTGAACCGGTACCTGGGCTACGAGGAGGCCGCCGCGATTGCCAAGCAGGCGCTGGCTACCGGTGCCAGCATCCGCGAGGTGGTGATCGAGCGCGGCCACGTGGCGGAGGGCCGGATCACCGTTGATCAGCTCGACGAAGCGCTCGACGTGCTGCGGATGACTCGCCGGTAGCGGCCGGAAAGCCGGCGGCCGGAGGGCCGTCGGCTGGGCGGTCAGGCTGCCGGCGGCCGGTCGGTCAGGCCAGCGCCCTGGCCAGCGCCTCGGCGGCGGCCACCACCTGCGGTCCGACCGCGTCGCCGGCAAGCGGAGCCAGCGCGATCACTCCGACGCTCGCCTCCAGCCCGTCGACGCCTAGGACCGGCGCCGCGATGCCATGCGCGCCCGACTCCAGCTCACCCTCCGACGACTGCCATGACATGTCTCCGCGACGTCCGGCCAGGATGGCGTGACCGGCGGCGCCACGGCTGATCGGGTGCCGGGCCCCGGTCCGGTACGCGACGTGAAACGACGTCCAGCTCGGCTCCTCGACGACGAGTGCCATGGCGTCGATGCCGTCGGCGACGGTCAGGTGTGCGGTGGCGCCGACCGCCTCGGCCAGCCGGCGTAACAGCGGCCGGGCGGTCTCGGCGATCAGTGGCTGGGCGCGGCCGGCCAGGTGCAGGACCCCGGCGCCGAGCCGCATCCGGGCCGACGCGTCCCGGCGGATCATGCCGTGCTCGGCCAGCGTCGCCGCGAGCCGGTAAATCACCGCGCGGCCGACTCCCAGCCGCTTCGCCGCTTCGGTCACCGTCAGCCCGTGCGGGCTGTCCGCGACCAGTACCAGCAGCCGCAGCCCGCGATCGAGGGTCTGCGCGGTCTCGACCGCCGGTGCGGGCCGGCTCCGCCGCTGGGTTCGCCACACTAGGCAGGTTAACCGGGCCCCCGGTACGTGAGGCGATCGGTAAATGGAATGGTGGCCACGGGTACCCTTTTGAGCGTGACGCTACGCCTCTACGACACCCTGACCCGACGGTGCGGGACTTCGTCCCGCTGGTCCCCGGGAAGGCCGGCGTCTACCTGTGCGGCATTACCGTCCAGTCCGGCCCGCACATCGGTCATCTGCGCTCCGGCGTGAACTACGACGTGCTTCGCCGCTGGTTGATCCACCGCGGCTATCAGGTGACATTCGTCCGCAACATCACCGACGTCGACGACAAGGTGCTGGCCAAGGCGGTCGAGGCTGGGCAGCCGTTCTGGTCGATCGCGTACGCCAACGAGCAACTGGTCGCCGCGGCGTACCGCACGCTGAACGTGCTGCCTCCGACCTACGAGCCGCGCGCGACCGGGCACGTCACCGATATGTTCGCCCTGATCGGCAAGCTGATCGCCGACGGCCACGCGTACGCGGCCAAGGACGGCTCCGGCGACGTCTACTTCGATGTCCACTCCTACCCGGCCTACGGCGCGCTGTCCGGGCAGAAACCGGATGACATGCAGGCCGCCCCGGACGGGCGGGAGCGGGCCAAGCGGGATCCGAAGGACTTCGCGCTGTGGAAGGGCGTGAAGCCGGGCGAGCCCGACGACGCGTACTGGGATTCGCCGTGGGGCCGGGGCCGCCCCGGCTGGCACATCGAGTGCTCTGCCATGGCACGCCGGTATCTGGGGGAGTCGTTCGACATCCACGGCGGCGGTCTCGATCTGACCTTCCCCCATCACGAGAACGAGATCGCCCAATCCCGCTCGGCCGGATATGGCTTCGCCAACTTCTGGGTGCACCACGGGCTGCTCAACCTGGGGCCGGCCAAGATGTCGAAGTCGCTCGGCAACGTCATCGACCTGGAGTCCGTGATCGCCCTCGGGGTGCGTCCGGTCGAACTGCGCTACTACCTGGTCGCGCCGCACTACCGGTCCCGCATCGACTATTCCGAGGCATCACTGCGCGAGTCCGCGGTGGCGTACCAGCGGATTGAGAACTTCGTCACGCGTGCCGTCGATCGGGTTGGCGCGATCGCCCCGGCCGAACTGCCGGCCGAGTTCGTCGAGGCGATGGACGACGACCTGAACGCCTCGCGAGCGTTCGCCTGCGTACATGACACGGTGACCGCCGGAAACGCGGCCCTGACCGCGGACGATCATGGGGCCCTGCGACGCGCCCTGGGTGAGGTTCGCGCGATGCTGGACATCTTCGGCCTCGATCCGCGCGACCCCCACTGGTCCGGCATTGGCGCTACCGATGACCTGCGGGACGTCGTAGACGCGCTGGTGGCGCTCGCACTTGAGCAGCGGGCCGCGGCACGCGCTCGCAAGGACTGGGCCGCCGCCGACGCGGTGCGCGACCAGCTCAAGGTCGCCGGCGTCCTGGTCGAGGACACGCCGCAAGGTCCGCGCTGGACGGTCGGTACTGGAGAGGGCAACTGATGCCAGGCAATTCGCAGCGGCGTGGTCGACGGAGCACGCCGAAGAAGGGTGCGGGCGGGGGCTCCGGAGGCAAGGGCCGCGGTGCCCTCAAGGGCCGGGGGCGGACCCTGCCCGCCGACGAGCGGCCCTGGCACAAGGCCTATTCCGGTACCGAGGAAGTGCCCCAGCGCACGGCCTGGAAGCAGGAGAAGGAGCGCCGGGCGGCGACGGCCGAGGGGCGTACTCCCAAGATCGGCAAGCCGGGCACGAAGGACACCACCTGGAACGCCGACAAGCGGTCCGCGGCCAAGGCCGGCAAGTCGGTCTCGTCACGAGCGGATGCGTCGGCGCGGTCCGGCTCTGGCCGGCGATCCGGTCCCAAGGTTGCCGCCGGCCGCCGTTCGAACCCGGCCAAGGACGCGCCGGAACTGCTGGTCGGCCGGAACCCGGTGGTGGAGGCGCTGCGCTCGCGGATACCGGCGACGGCACTGTACGTGGCACTCGGGATCGACATCGACGCCCGGGTCAACGAGGCCGTTCGCACCGCCAGCGAGCGCGGGATCGCACTGCTGGAGATCAGCCGTGCCGAACTTGACCGGATGACCGGTGGGGTGCTGCACCAGGGCATCGGTCTGCAGGTGCCGCCGTACGCGTACGAGTCATTCGATGATCTGGTCGCCGACGCCCTGGAGCAGGCCGAACCCCTGCTGGTCGCGCTTGATGGGGTGACCGATCCGCGCAATCTCGGTGCCGTGGTCCGATCGGCTGCGGCATTCGGAGCGCACGGCGTGTTTCTGCCGGAGCGCCGGGCCGCCGGGATGACCGCCACGGCCTGGCGAACCAGCGCCGGAGCGGCGGCGCGCATTCCGATCGCTCAGATCACCAACATGACCAGGTCGATCAAGCGGTGCCAGGACGAGGGCTTCACCGTGGTCGGGCTGGACGCCGATGGCGATACGTCGATTTACGAACTGGAAGCCGCCGTGGGACCGCTGGTAATAGTGGTCGGGTCCGAGGGTCGAGGGCTGTCCCGGCTGGTTGGTGAGACGTGTGACCTGCGGGTGTCGATCCCGATGATGTCCGAGGTTGAGTCGCTGAACGCGTCAGTGGCGGCAGCGGTCGCGCTGGCCGAGGTCGCTCGGCGCCGGTCGGCCTGACTGATCACCCGTGAGCCGTTCATGATCGGGGACCGTTCGTAATCGCGGTTGCGGTGCACGATTGTGGCGGAGTAAACCAACGCGTACGCGGCGACCCATGAGGTCAAAAGTGCCGGCGGCGCGGTGTTGGGATTTTGCGGCGAGGGCCGCCTGGATCTCTCGGGCCCGGATCGCGACCTCGGGCGTGTGGAGGGACGATCACACGACGGCGCCCCTCGGCGCAATTTCGACTGCGGCAACGCCTCGGCCAAACAGGACAACAAGCCGGTCACCATGCCGACACCGCAGGGCACCCCCGCAGGTGGACAGCATACTGATCGCCCGATCAATTGTCGTGGTTTCGTCGGCTTCCGAGTCCTCGTAGGTGAGGTCCATGTGATCGCCACCGACGAGTCGCACCCGTAGCACGATTCTCGCCATAACATCCAACGTACTCGCGCCGAATGGGCCGCGTGGGTTTGGCCGCGCCGGCCACCATCGGCGGTAGCTGACGGCGGGACCCTGCACCGGCTACAGGAAGGGCGGCCGGAGCCTGGGTCTGCCGGAATGGCTGCTAAGCGCGACGCCGGAGTTGCAGTCGGCTTCGCCGTCGGATCCCCGCTGCCGACCGCCCTCCCACCGCTTTGAGTCCGAATGGCTTTCCGGCGAGCGCGCACAGACATCGGTGGCGGTAGCGCCTGAACCAGGAGGGCGTGGGTGTCTCCGGCGAGTCAAACGGGTGTACGGTCAAATTGCGCAGGTACGCGACCACCGTCGCCGTGCTAGTAGGTGCGACGCCGAAGCGGCCGCTTCACGAGGACTTGATCCCCGTCGATGCGTGGTACACCAGGGAGAGATCATGAGCGCTTCGCGCGAGGAAACTCCGGCGGACCCCGCAGCGCCGGCACGAGTACGGCTTGGACCAATTGCTACCAACGAAACACTGCTGGACGGCGGTTGGTGGCCGCGATCCAGCGATCCCTACGCCGAGTTGCCGAGCCTCGTACGCTCTATCGACCACTTGCACGGACCGGTGCGCCGTCTCGTGCTCAGCGCCGAAGGGTGGGCGGACCATCCCCGTCATATCCGAGTGGGCGACCGAGTAATCCGCCTTTCCTTCTTCGATAGTCAGCCACCGTCGCTGGTAACCGCCACGTGTGATGGCGGTCACCGCGTTGATCTGTTGGTGGTCGCGCCGGGAGAGCAAGAGTCGACAGCCGAGGCGGCAATGGCGATGGCGGCGACGAGCGATAACGTCGTGCCGGCCCAAGACATCGCGGACACCGTGAGTATCGCCCCGGCCCCGCAGGACACTGACGACTCGGGCGTCAACGCCTCGTAGACACAGTGCGGTCGGTTCCCTCGTGGAGGGCCCGAGGGGCCCCATCACGAGGGGTTAGTGATCTATGTATCTCGGGGCACATCTGGAATGTCGGATACAACGCCGGGAGTGCTCGTGTGTGCCATGCGCCCACCGCGCCCACAGCGGCTCCGCATAGGCTGTGTCGCGTGGCAGATCTCCTCGTCTGGATCGACTGTGAAATGACTGGCCTCGACCTGGGCAGCGACGCCTTGATCGAGGTAGCCGCCCTGGTGACCGATCCAGATCTGAACATTCTCGGCACCGGGGTGGATGTCGTGATCCACGCCGACGACGAGGTACTCGAAAGCATGGTCGACTACGTGCGAGACATGCACGCGAAGTCCGGCCTGACCGAAGAGGTCCGCGCCTCGACCGTATCCGTGGCGCAGGCCGAAGGCATGATCATGGAGTATGTGACGACATTCGTCCCTACGCCGCGCAGCGCTCCGCTGTGTGGAAACTCCATCGCCACCGATCGAGGATTCCTTGCTCGCGACATGCCTCGGCTAGACGAGCATCTTCACTACCGCATGATCGATGTGTCGTCGATCAAGGAGCTTTGCCGCCGGTGGTACCCCAGAACGTATTACGGGCAGCCGGCGAAGGGGCTGGCGCACCGGGCCCTCGCGGACATCAAGGAGAGCATCCGTGAGCTCGATTACTACCGCAATACTGTGTTCGTGGCCGGCCCCGGGCCGGATGTGGATGCCGCCAAGCTGATCGCGGCCGAGGTCTCGGCAGCACGGCCGATCGACTAGCGGTCGCTTCAGCGTGCCGGGTTGGAATGCCGGGTTGGCGTGGCGAATCCCGCTCGACGGAGGGTGGGTGTGCTCGGCTATCATTGTGCGGCAGCCGGTCGTTCAGGCGATCGGTGTCGCATGGTGGCTGTAGCTCAGTTGGCAGAGCACCTGGTTGTGGTCCAGGGGGTCGCGGGTTCAAGTCCCGTTAGCCACCCCAGTGATTGATGGCGCCGCCCCCGTTGGGGCCGGCGCCGTCATTTTGTTTCTGGAACAGCGACACATCCGGTCGGGTCCGGGGTCGGTTAAGACAGCCGACGAGGGCCGGGGATATCCCCGGCCCTCGTTATGTACGCGACAGCTCGGCTTCGCGTGACCGACCGTACGGCGCGGCCTCCCGGCGGACCACCGCGCACGCATCGCGGCGGCCGGTCACCCCACCAGCCCCACCCGGTGGGTCAGCCGAATTCGCCGTCGCGTACCCCCTCCAGAAACGTCTGCCATTCCTCGTTGCTGAAGACCACGATCGGCCCGTCGGGGCCGTCGGAGCTGCGTACCGCGACGGCATTGTCGACGAACGCAACCTCGACACAGCTGCCGGAGTTGTCGCACGAGCTGGAACGGCGCCAGCTGGCGCGGCCGAGATCGAATTCCATGGGGTCACCTCCTTCCGGGGTGGCGCGACCGCTTCGTGCGAGGCGGCGCGCGAGCAGGTCGGCGGCGCGCAGGGCGTACGCCAACGGGGGGCACGGGTGTTCTTCGTCGTCTCCAGCGGCCCGGCACCCGACGCACCGGCCGGTCTCATCCGCGCGGTGCGCCTCGATGGTGGCCAGCACATCGAGAGCGACTTCGGCGCGGTAGGACACATGACCTCCTGAAGACTTTCCTGGGAGCGTCACTCCTATGCGCCCGGGCGGTGAGCGCATAGGAGCGACTTGCGTCTAGTAATTCATTCCTATGCATGATGGTCAAGGGTTTGGCTGCATCCGCGCCAGTCGTTCACTCTTCTGGGATACGACCGTGTTCCGCATGATGAGATACCCGGTGAAACGCTTGAAAATCAGCGGGTTTTCAGCGTCCGTTATGGACAGTCAGGAGCGTGTGACAGCCGATGGTGCCGCCCTGGCCGCCCGGCTCGCCGCCAGTGCAGGCGCGAATCAGATGATCGAGCGGATCAGCTCTGCCGACTCGCCTGGATCGAGCGCGGCCGCGACCAGGCTCTTCCAGCTGCGTTCGAACGCGGCCAGGTCCTCGGTGCCGCTGAACGTCATCTCCAGCGCGGGCAGGCGTACCGCCACCAGCGGATCCTCGCCCTCATCGAGGAACTCGGTGAAGGTGAAGGCGCACGTGGGGGCGTACGCAAGCGGGGTGCCGGTGGCGATCACCTGGATCGTGACGCTGGGAGTCGACGCGTACTCGAGGAGCAACTCGCGGGCCTCGGCGGCGTCATCACCGGTCGCGCCGTACGGGCGGTGGCGCAGTGCGGCCTCGGTCAGCACGGCGTGGTAGGTAGGGGTCCCGACCTCGACCAGGTGCCGGCCCCGGTCGAGCCGGGCATCGACGACGGCGGCCACCGTGCTGGTGCTGGCGTCGCTGGCCAGATCGACCTCGTCGGTTGATGAGAGCGCAAGCTGAGCGTACCGCCGGGTCTGGAACGGCTCGGGGATCTGCAAGAGCGAGAAATGTCGGATCGCCGTCGCCGCCGTGTCCTGCGCCTGGCCTTCGTGGCGGGTAGACACCAGCGAACCGCGGAAGATCGTGCGGTACTCGGGGATCTCCGTTGCCGCCTCCTCCGCCAGTGCCAGGATCCGCTCCGAGTCGAACACCGACGTCTTGGTGGCGCGCAGCCACTTCTTGATGACCGGCATATCGGGGCGGAACTTCGCAGTTTCCGTGCGGGACACCTTCGACTGGGTGATGCCGATCATGCTTGCCAGCGCCGGGCCGCTGAGCCCGGCGAGCAGCCGTCGATCACGCAGCTCGCGTCCGAGACGCTGCCGCGGTCGCAATACTGAGTTGTCCGCCACGTTCTTGCCTCCCCGCCCTGGAGTAAGGCTCAGGCTAGGCGCACGCTCAGTGACGCGGCAAGCACTTCAATGCGGCGTACCCCCGAACGGTACCGATTCTCACATCTTTGGGTGAAAACCGGACTTCTATCGAGGTGATTCGAGGGAAATGCGCCCGGCTGGCCTAATTGGCAGGCAAGGCACTGCCTTTTAGGTAAGCGGCCCAGCTCACGTCCCAGTCAGTCCAGCCATTACCCCACTTGAGCGCGGATCCGGTGTTCTTCACCGTGACCGGGTCGCCGACGTGCGAGTTTTCGTAGATCCACTTGGCGTTGGCGGTGGAGACGTTCGTGCAGCCGTGCGACACATCGGTGTGTCCCTGCTGCTTGACCGACCACGGTGCCGCGTGAATGAACTCGCCGCCCCAGGTCAGCCGCATGGTCCAGTGGACCAGCACCTTGTACCCGCCGGGCGCGTCCACCGGAGTCCCACCGGTACCGAGTGACGAGTCGAAGATCTCCTGGGTCTTGCGAGTCATGATCACCATCTGGCCGGAAGACGATGGCGTCGACTCCTTGCCCAGCGACGCGGGCATGGTGCGAACCTTGCCGTTGAGGTCGGCGGTCAGCGTATGCGTCTTGTCGTCGATCACGATCGATAGCGGCTTGTCGGTGATGCTGACATCGAGGGTCAGGTCACTGCGGCCGTAGTACCCGTTGCCCATCGGCAGCCCGCCAGTCTTGGCGTCCACCTGGATTTTGGTGCCGGGCTGCCAGTGTGCCTTGGGCCGGTAATGCAACTCGTGGGCGGAGAACCAGTACCAGGAGCCGGCCTGCTCCGGCGTGGTCGTCACGCTCAGCCGCTTTTGCACCGCGGCGCGCGCATCCTGGCCGGACACGCCCGGTCCGCTGAACTTGAACACCAGCGGAGCCGCGACCCCAAGGACCTCGTTGTCGGCGAACCAGCTCTGGAACCGCATCGTTTTCGCCGGCGCGGCCATGGTGGTGAATGACACCGTGCTGGTCGCTGACTTGCCGTCCGGGTCGCTCGCGGTGATCTTCGCGGTATACCGCGTACCGTAGTCGAGCACGTGGTCCGGAACCCAGGTGTCCTGGTCGTAGCCCGGACCGCCGGTGACCGCCTGCCCGGAGGCATCGGTCACAGCGACCGTGGTGTCTGTCGCGTTCGCGGTCGAGTACGCGATCTCCATCCCGGCCGGAACGTCGTTCGCACCGTCGGCCGGCAAGGTGATCTTCGCGGTGACCGCGCTGGCGTCCCCAGCCGCAGGCGTGCCGTTGCGGTTCCACTTCGCCACCCCGCTTGACCCGCAGGCGGCGACCGCCATCAGGCCGGCGAGCGAGGCGATGGCGAGGGTTTTCCGGATCCGGTGAGGTTGCACGCACCCATGGTGCCCGAATCTCGCAAGGCGGCAAACAAGTCGTGATCGCGATAACGGGGCCGGTCGCCCGCAGCTTGGCCGAGCCGGGAGCTATGCCGCCGGAAATGGGGGCTTCCTCTGCTCGACCACCGGATTCGGCAGGGCGCTGCCCTTCAGGTATTCGCTCCAGGACATGTCCCACACGGTCCAGCCGTTGCCGGGTGCCACATGGATCGGCGTACCGGAGATGCTGACCGGGTCACCGATGAGGCTGTTGCGATAAACCCACTTGGCGTTCGCCGGGCCGATGTTCACGCAGCCATGGCTTACGTTGAAGTGCCCCTGGGCGTAGACCGACCACGGCGCGGAGTGGAAGAACGTTCCGGACCAGGTCAGGCGCTCGGCGTAGTTGACCGGCGTGATGTAGCCGCCGCCCGGCTGGCCCATCGTGTTGAAGACCGTGTAGTACTGCTGGCTCATGATCACGAACTTCCCGGACCAGGACGGCGTGCTGGCCTTGCCCATGCTGATCGGGTACCTCTTGATCACTTTGCCGTTGCTGGTGACGGTGAGCATGTGATCTTTGTTGGTGACGTCAAAGTGCATGTCCCGGCCGATCGTGAAGGTCGCGGTCCGGTCGGAGTCCATCACCCGGTTACCGATCGGCAGACCGCCGAGCGCGGCACGCACGCTCACCACGGTGCCGGTCTTCCAGTAGTGGCGCGGCCGGAACATCACCTCACGGTCGCCGTACCACCGCCATGCCCCGACCTGCGTGGACAAGCTCCGCACAAACAGCCGTCGCTCGACGGCGGCCTTTTGCTTATCGGGAATCGGCGCACCGAAGTCGACCACGATCGGCATCCCGACGCCGTAGCGCTTGCCATCGGCCACGTTGATGGACGTGTGGATGTCGGGGGTCTTCGGCGCGGACATCGTAGTGAATTCGGTGGTCGCCGTGCCCACCTTGCCGGTCCCGGTCGAGGCCTCTACCACCGCCGTGTACGTCTCGCCGAATTTCAGCGGTGCCGACGGCACCCACGTGGAATTGTCGGGACGGAGGGAGCCGGAGACCTTCTGGCCGCGTGAGCTGGTGAGCGTCACACTAAGGAGCACACCGTTGGTGACATCGGTGCCGATTTCCGTGGTGACCGGGAGGGACTTGGCGTTCGCGGCGGGGGTGACCTTGATCGTTGGAGCGGGTCCGCCGGCCTTTTCAGGCCCGGCCGCTGCCTGGGCGCCGCTCGCGGTCCGGCCGCCGTTGCAGCCGGCGAGGGTGATCGGCACGGCGAGGGCCAGTACGGCGGCGGCAAATCGTACTTTTCGGTTCATCCCTCGCCCCGTTCCCGCGTCGCGCACGAGGATGGCGGCGCTTTGTGATGGTCCGGCGCCGCCCGTAACGCGAGTCACCATATTGTGCATTTATGGTTACTCAACCGATCGGGGCTCGTCAGCCAAACACCGAACGGCACCGGAATCGTGAACGTCCATGACGTCGCCAAAGTCGCCACCGCGCTGGGCCTGGGACGGCTGCAGGGGTCGCCGACAAACCTGAAGCGCGGTGACTCCAGCCCGCTCTGGGCCGCGGAAACATCACGTGGCCCCTGGATTATCAAGACCGTAATGCCGTCCGGTGCCTGGTGGTACGAGGCCATGGCGCACTCCGGAGCGCTGGAACTCGCGGCACGGCGCGCCGGCGTGCCCACGCCGGAGCCCGCCGATGAGGGCGGTGACGTCGGCCTCTGGCACGACATCAGCGGCGATCTTTGGGCCCGAGCAGTACGGCGGGTCACCGGCCGCCACCCGAAATTGCCGGCCGCCCCTGACCTCGCTCGCTGGAGCGGCTCCGCGCTCGCGGCCATCGAGCGAACCCGGCTCCCGGCCAACCCGCAGTCAGACAGCGGCTACCGCCTGCATCCCACCGCCGAGTGGAACGAGTGGATCGGCGAAGCGATCGCCGCCGGGCGGCTCGACATGACCAACGGCATCCGCCTCGCGGCCCTGGTCACCGACCTGAACGAGGTGATCGCCACCGGCCGCAGCACAGCCGGCCACTACCAGCGGCTGCACCGGGATGTCTCGGCGGGAACCATCCTCGTTACCGACTCCGGACCCGTACTGCTGGATTTCGACCAGGCAGGCCCGCAGGTTCCGTGGTGGGAGTTCGTGGGTGACGCCTTCAACCTGGCGACACCCGCACTGGGCGAGATCGAGCCGGCGCGCACCACAGTCGATGCCGCGCTCGGCGCCTACGTGGCGGCGGGAGGTACGCGCGGGCCCGCTGACGTGTCGGCGTTCACCGGGCTGCTCGCAGCGCGGCTGTCGCTGGCGGCGTACCTGCTGTGGATAAGTTGCGGGCGGCGAGGGAACTCCGGGGAAGATCAGGCGGCGGCGGTAAAGGCGTTGCACGCTACCCTCGACACGTTGCCGTCACTGCAGCGAAGCATCGTCCGATGGGCGTCCTGGTTGGCGTGATCTTTGGCCAGCAGGCGATCTCCGTCCCGCAGTTCGGGTCGCGAACCCGAACTGGTTGGAGTACGGGCTCCGGTGCGTGCTACTGTTTCGGTCGTTCCAGTGAGCGCCGCTAGCTCAACTGGCAGAGCAGCGGACTCTTAATCCGCGGGTTCGGGGTTCGAGTCCCTGGCGGCGCACAAGATCATCAAGGCCCTGGCCTGGCAGAACGGTGCCGACAGGGTCTTTTTTGATGTTCACATATGTAAATGCATTGATGATCGACTGCTCCGTTTCTGCTCGGTTGTCGGCCAGCTGCCGTCTACCTCCGCGGGGGTTTGGCTGAACGCCGGCCTATGCGTCGACCGCCCGCGGCATCGACGCTGGCCTACGCGAACCACGTGGCGCATGCGGTGGTCCCGAGACTGAGTGCGGCGTCGACGGGACTTGTCCGCCCGTAGGTCATTGGCACGCCGATCCCGGGTCGTCAATTCGGTACAGCATTGAATGCGAATGCGGTCGCTGGATAGGTGCCACCGAACCAGAGCGTGTTAGTCGGGGCGGCCAGCTTCGTGACCCGTGCGCGCGGACTGGTCGGGGGGCGGCTGGTATCGGCCGGTCACGAAGATCGCCACGACAACGGGCAGCCCGGCGGTGGTGACGGTGACGGCCACCCACGGCTGTCCGATCGCCGCGAGCGTCACGATCGTGGCGAGGATCAGGATCAACGCAGCGAACCCGAGGGTCTGGCCACGTCGGACGAGGGCCATCCACGCGAAGGCAGCCGTGTTCGCGTGACCCGTCGGCGGTCCAGCAGCCTGACGGCGGGCGGGCCGCGGCCCGCCCGCCCGCACCTGAACCGGCCAGGCGTCGCTGCGGCGATGCTTCGCGGGCTCAGCGGAGTTCTTCCTCACGCCTCGGTATACTGCCCTTGTGAGACATTGGTCCGAGGGCCTCGTCGACGAAGTCGCGCGACAGGTCGGGGGTGATCCCGACCGCGCGTTGTTTACCGAGATCCTGGGCCGGGTCGGTCGCGAGATAGAGGCGATGGCCGGCCGCTCCTTCCATCCGCCACGTCGCTCGACGTCGGTGATCGAGTCCAGCGGACTGCCGTTCGTGGATATCCCGGACCTCCAGGTCGGCACGATAGAATCGCCCGCGCGTGCGTGGGAGATACCGGACCCCGCCAACCCCTCGATGGCCGCGGTCCTACAACTCGCGTCTCTGGAGAACAGGCCATCCACGTGCGCGCCGACTGCTGACGCCCTGTGGGTCGCGGGTCACTACGTCGCCGGGGCGGCACGCGCCGGCCGGCTGTCCGGGGACTACGTCCTCCACTGGCTCGGCACCACTTTCGAGCCCGACAAGCGCATGGAAGTCCTGCGCCGCGTGATGGATCCAGCCGTCCGGCTACAGGTGCCCATCCTCGGCGTTTCTGTTGGCGGGTGGTGGATCCAGGTCGCCCGTCGCCTCGTCTGGGTGACCGACGAGACCGAGGATGAAGGGCGACTCCTTGAGCCTCTGTTCCATGTCGCGGCGTCCGACGGTGAGCTGCCACCGCTCGTCGCGACCGAACCGATCTTGATCGCGGTACCGATGACATCCCAACCCGCCCGGTGGGCGTTTGCCGCACGGATCTGGCCCGAGAACGTTTCGGTGCCCACCGAGCGCAGGTGGAGCACGATCGCCCGCGCCGTTCACGGTCACGGCATCCCGACGATCACCGTCGACGCCGCCTCCACTCCGGAGGAGATTGCCTGCCAGGTGGTGCTGAAGGCGTTCTGGCATCGCTACCTCGACGGCGAGGGCCCAGCCCTCGCGACCGCCGTCGCGCGGGCGTACCCCCAGCAGGTCGCCAGCATCCAGCGTGCCACCCGTGACCCGGACGCTACGTCGGCAGCCGCACGGCTGCTCGCGCAGCTTGTCCAGCCGGGATTCGACCCGGCCCGGGGCGCCGAGAAGACCCGCCGCTACGTGCGCCGCAAGGCGAGCATCGTGATCATGGAGCACCGCAAAGAAGAAGCCCCGCAGCGTTACCCGTGGACCCAGGCCGGGATCACCGAACGGCACTACTACAAGCTCCTTCCGCGGTTCGCGCAGAAGGTCAACGGCCGCTACGTCATCGACGACTACGACGACCTCGTCCGCCGCATCAGGGAACACCTCGACCGGGAAGACCACGCCCGCACCGTGCGGGCCCTAGCGATCGAGATCCTCATGTCCAATGGCTTTAGCGAGGCCGCTGCCTGCAAATGGCTGCAGCGCCACCCTCCCGAGACAGCCGTCAACGCCCGACCACGAGGGTCGCGGTCCTGAGCAGCCGTACCCGCATACCCCAAGGAGCATGTTGTCGATGTGCGCGGCGCACGAGACAGCCGTCGACCGGCGGACCCGCTGCGGCAACGTCTAAACCCAACTACGCAACCAGGACGCGACCGACGGTCAGCCCAGCCTCGGACGCCGGCTCCGGCACGTGACCAATCCGATCCTGCCGCGCGTGCTCAACGGCCTCGGTCGTACGGAATCCGCCACGGCGAAGCCGCCGCGTATACATATCGCCGACAACGGGGCAGAAACGAAGCAGCGGTAGGCCGGGCTGGTCGGGGACTTCTCGAGGTTTTGCGATCATCTCCGCGTCAGTCACACGGAGCTCAACATGGCGCGGGCGGGAAACCAGCAGCTGCCGGTGTCGTTGAGGTGTCGTCGTTTCCGCCTGAGCAGTTCGGCTAGCTCGATGCGACCATCGAGGACGTGGTAGAGGTCGTCGCCGTCGGCGGTGATGAACGGAGTGCCGCTAGCGTGGTGGGCGTTGCGGAAGCCGTCGGTGAAGCCGTTGACCGAGATGAACATGCCGAGGGTGTTGCGACCCTTGCGGCAGATCTTGGCTGCGAACACGTCTGCCTCGCTGCGGTCGATGGCGCCTTTCCACCACTTCGCCTCGACAAGGTAGTCGTCGGTGTCGAAGTTGATGGAGCCGTCGATCTGCTTGTGGTCGAGGGAGTAGCTGAGGCGCGGTTCCATGTCGTGGATCTCGAACAGCCGGTGCAGGACACTCTCGAAGCGACGTCCGCGTGTGTGCACATCGGTCGCGCTGTGCAGTGCGACGAAGTCGACGTGCACGTTGTTGAGGTCGCGGGCGTGTAGCCGGGATGCGTCAGCGGCGCGTTGTTCGGCATCGCGCCGCGCTCGCGCATGTTCCTCTTGGTCGAGGTCACACCGGTATTTGGCGGTGAGGTCGGCCAGAACCTTCACGGCGGCGGTGGCGACTGGGATCAGCGCGGCGGCATCACTCTGCCGTGCCAGATTCGGGAACGTGTTCATCTCCGCGATCTCGGTCATCAGCGCGAGCGTGGTCGCGTCATATGCCGAATTGCCTTGCAGCATCGTGACCGCGAATCCCGCGACGACCCGCTTCGTCTGGGTGAAGTCCAGCTGGGCGAGGATCTCCGGATGGGGTCGCAGGCTCGTACGAAGGTAAGCCTCGAACGGCTGCTTGTTCCAGTGGATCACGGCGAGGGCTTCCGCGAGGGCTTCATAGGCTTGAGCGGCGATCCGCTTGCCGGAGAGGTTCGTGCTGGACATTCGAACCGCTTGATCCTTTCGTATCAGCGTACTAGTTGTGGGTGGCGAGGTAGCCGGTGTGGCCGTAGAGGGCGGCTCGGTCGAGGTAGTGGTTGAACCGGTCGCAGACCGGTTCGCCAGGGCCAGAGGAGGAATTGAGCCGAACAAGCCGTTCCGAGGGAGGAATGAACGGCCCTCGCGTTGAACCCGTCGCTCACAGCACCTCCAAGACAACCGCAACAGCAGGACGGTACCCCCCGGAAAACGACGAACCAGCGCGTCGCGCCGCCAACCACGGTGGAGGAGCGCCGTGGATTCCTCTGTCCGGCGGCGCGGGCCTTCGGGCCGGAATCTGGCTCGCTAGCGTGTCCGGCGCAGCTGCGGTAGTCCATCCCGTAAGCGACGACGCGATCGCCGAAGTGACGTCCTCGCTCGGCAGTACCCGACGCGAGTGCTGACTCTTGAACAGGTGCGACCATGGACGGCTGAACCTCAGGTACTCCTCCAGAGACGTATGTCCTCTTCGCGGTTCGCCCGAGTGGCGCCGTGCCACCGCAATCGCTGGTGCGATGGCGCACCCGAAGTCCTGAAGTGCGGCGTGCACGCAGGCAGATTTCCCGACTCCATCCCAGGTCGGCACATAGCCTTTTGGGCATGCAGCATTCGGCACGTCGTCCGGCCAGCCACATTCCCAGCCGTTGTAGAAGCAGTAGAAGGCCCAGACATTGTCCCGCCACGCATTTTCAAGGAGCAGGTCGTACTGCCGTAGGCCGCGTATCCGGTGCCTCAACTCGACGTAGTTACCATCGTCGAGCTTCTTGGCCTGGAATCGTATGCCAATCCAGCCGGTCCCATCGTTCCCGACCCACCATTCGAAGTCGGCTCCGTTCATCGGCTCCTCGGCCTTGTTGAACTTGTAGACCTCGACCTTCGGGCAACGGCGATCCAGCTCGAACAGGTTGTGATCGGTGATCGACTCCTCGCCGAAGGTGAGACCGCGCGACGGCCCGATGGACACCTTGTGCCAGGTCTCGGCGGACAGATCGTCGAGGATGTCCACGACGCCGCGAAGAGATTCGTCGCTCGGTGGTGCGGACATCCGATCAGCCGCCGTTCTTCATATCGCGCCACGCCCGCCGCACCTCTGGACCCGCTACGAAGAGCGCACGTTCGATGTCGTCGCCACGGCAGTCGAGCTGTGTTGCCCATCCAGAAACCGTCTCGACGTAGCGCCCGTACAGCTCGGCTGACGTTCGGATGTCCCATCGGTTGCCGAGAGCCCAGAACGACCAGGCCGTCCATCGGTCCGCGATGAGCGGGCCAGTGCGCGCTTTGCGGTCGTACCCCGTGAAGTAGGCGAGCTTGGTGCCGAACGCCGGACCCAGCCCGCGTAGGCCGTCGCCACCCATCAACACGGTCCAGGCTTGCTCCGGTGAGCCAGAGGCCGCCCGCAACCCGCCGATCAAGCGGGGAAGCCGCGTACCGCCATGCGCGCCGTACGCGTGAAGAGTGCGGTACCAACCGTAGCCAGCGGATCCGAAACCCCACGCCATCGCCGCGACGAACAGTTCGGCGGGCCGGCCAGCGTGATCGGCAAACGAGAACACGCGACCCCTCGTGATCCAAGCCCGGTCGTTCTTAAGTGCCAGTCCGGTGGCAACGACCTCGACCGAATCGGCTAGTGCCGATCCCTCGAGCCCTTGACGCCAAGCGCATACATTCCACGAAACACCGTGCTGATCGGTGGGCGCGGACGCTTCGTCGACGATCTTCTCGATGACTGTGCAGGCCGTCCGGTTCGAGGTCTGGCCGCCAGCTGCGCGGTTACGCACGACGTTGGTGAGTGAAGCCGTCCAGCTGCGGATCGTCATGTAACTATTGTCCGGAAGCCGTAGGTCCGCATCTATCGGCGAAGCAGACTCGCCGCCATCGACCTTTGTGATGACGCGCCAGCCGTACAGCGTTCCGGCGATTGATCGACCGAATGCTGACCGGCCGGAAGCCCGACCTCCGGTACCGGGCTGTCGGGTTCTTCATGGGCGGGCGGTGATCTCAAGTGCACGCCTTCAGCCTGTCGCCGCGTACAGGTCCCGGCGTGGATGCCAGAGACGGTTGTGTCGAACGCCGTGGAGGTTGGGTCAGCATTCAGCGGCAGCGCGAGTGGTCGGATTAGTCGCTGACGGACCCTGAGGGCATTGACCTCCGCACCAATGCCTCGCCCGTATTAGCCCAATGTTTGATAGCCCAAAGGTTGGCATGGACTGTACGGTGCTGACCGGAGCGCAAGGGTGCGCCGCGAGAGGGCGAAATGACGATCGAGTTGCCGAGCAAGGGCCGGCAGGTGCGCGTCGACGGTGCCCTGATGACCATCCGCGACGCCGACTGGGCTGACGACGGCACCGTAGAGCTGTTCGTCCTGGATAGCACCGGCAACCCGAAGCGGATCCTGTTGCCCACGCATAAGCTGGTGGCGGCACTGGTACCAGTCAACGACCGCGGCGGTGATCCTGCGCGCGCTTTGACCGGGCTCTGGGGACGATGGATGCAGCACGCGGTGCCTCGCATCCGCTCCGCAGTCTTGGCCACTCGACCGCTACGCCCCTATGCCCATCAAGACGAGGCCGTGCACGGTCACATGCTCGGCCAGCCCAGGCTGCGGTTCCTGCTCGGTGACGAGCCCGGCACCGGCAAAACGATCATGGCGGGGATGTATCTGACCGAAGGACGACGCCAGGGCCTCATCCAAGGCCGGTCGATCGTTGTCGTTCCGGCGCATCTGGTCACCAAATGGGAGCGGGACCTGCTGCGTCTGTTCGGGGTCCAGGCGCGGCGCATCACCAGCGAGGTCGGAGCTGACCCAGCCGATCTCGATCCCCGCTACGACACGTGGGTGGTCTCAGTCGATCTGTTCACCCACAATCCCGACGTGCGGCGCAAGATTACCGGCCAACGGGCGTCCTGGTCACTGGCGATCTTCGACGAGGCCCACCGGCTGACCCCCACCAGCCAGTACCTGGCCGCCGCCCGCGAGGCCGCTGGGCGCGCCCACCACCTACTGCTGCTCACCGCTACCCCGCACCGGGGCAAGGAGCACTACTTCCGCGGCCTGATGAACCTTCTCGACCCGACGTTGTACCCGTGGGACCCGCGCCAGAGCGATTACCCAACCGCGCTGGTGCCCAGCAAGCTGTCGTTTCTGCGGCGGATGAAAGAAGACCTCGTTAACCACAACGGCGACAAGCTGTTCCCGCCACGGCTTCTCCGAAACCATATCGGTGCAGCTCAACGTGTATGAGGCCAGCGCTTATGACTCCGTCATGGACTACGTGGAGGCCTTCTACGGCGATAACGCCACCCTGGCCCGCTCGATCTACGGCAAACGTGCCGCCTCGAGCCTGCATCGCCGCCGCGCAAACCATCACCCGCCGGCAGGCGGCGCTCAAAGGCGCCGCGTACCGGCGCGCCACCCCGTCGTGCCCGAGGACCTGCTCACTGCGCGACGAGCTGGGTGCCGCCGCAGACGACGACGAGGCGTGGGACGCGGCCGAAGACGCGCTCGTGAGCCGCCCGCACCCGCGACAAGACGCGCCGAGCTAAATCAGGTGGCAGGGCTGCTGCAGACCCTGCGCCAAGCCGAGCAGGCCGCGACCCGACGAAGTGGCAGCGCGCTACAGGGCGTGCTGGCGCGTCACGAGATCCGCCCCGGCCACGGTCAGCTGCTGGTGTTCACCGAGTTCACCGACACCGCCCGCTGGCTGCGCGCCACGGTTCGAGCGGCCGGGTTCAGCACCGACATCCTCGAGGGCGGCGTCGATCACCGCGGCCGCGACGCGCTTCAGGAACGGTTCCTGGCCGGGGAGTTCCAGGTGCTGGTCTCCACCGACGCCGGCGGCGAGGGAATCGACCTGCAATCGGCCACGTGATGGTCGACTGGGACCTCCCCTGGTCCATGGTGCGCCTCGAGCAGCGCATGGGTCGCCTGCACCGCATCGGCCAGACTCACGCCGTCTACGTCTACCACCTCGTCGCGCCGCACACCCGCGAAGGCCGCGTGCAGGAGGTCATGCTCAACAACCTCGACGCCGCCAGCCAGGCGCTCGGACGGCAAGCTCTATCGACCTCCTCGACGCCACCGCCGTCCGTGCCGGCTTCGACTGGGGCAAGGCCATGCTCGACGCTCAAGCCGACCGGCACGTGGCTATCCCGAGCCCGCGGCGCTCATCGCCAGACCGCCCGGGCCGCTCATCGCCGACGAGCGCCCGCTAGCCACCCCGGCTAACGTCGCCGAGGCCCTGGAGCGTTTCGCGGCCGACCGCGCTCGAGGCGATCAACCCGGTCATCGTCGAGGCAATGGTGGATCAGCTCGCCCGCAGCAGTGGCTGGTGCATCGGCCCCGGCCCAGCCAAGGGAATCCGTCGCCTCGATGCTGGAACGCCGCCGTGCCGCCCAGGCGCTGGGCGGCAACACGTAGCGCCATGTCGCCGCCGACGGTGCCTCGGTACGCCAGGCCATTAACGACGGCGCTACCGGCCTCGATGAAGTCATCGTGCTAGGGCCCACTGAAGGGGCCTTCCACGAGCTCGTCACCTACGCCCTGGCCGCGGGTGAAGCCGACCTCGTGCGCGGGGCGCCGCTGGTCGACGCGCGCCTCGTTGACCTCCGTACGTGCTGGCGCTTGTTCGACGCCGACATCCAGCTACACGACGGCGCGCGCCCGCACCACCCGAAAGGCCCCGCTGCTGATTCGCTGCTCGGCCGGACAGGCACTGCCCGTGGCATGGGAGTCGCTGATGACCCTGCGGCCCCTGACTCCGCCGACCCGGTCCCGGCCGGGCCCGGCTCGCTAGCCGCCGGCGACACGCCATGATGCTGACGAGGCTGCCAAAGTCGAGCCTGCAGACAAGTTGACGCGCTACGCGCAGAACGGCAGGCGTGGATCAAAGCTGCCAAGACGCAGCTGGACGCCACCCAGTACCGGTTCGAAGAGTCGATCGCTGACCGGCCACATCGCCGAGCGTGCGCTCAGCTGCTTCGACCAGTTCATGACGCACAAGGACCGGCGGCTGCGCCGTGCGCCAAGACTCGCGGAGCGTGCACGCTAGCGCCGTCACGGCTGTCGGCTGGGTGGCGTCGCCGCGGGCGCCGCACGCGTCGACGAACTCGGCTACGACCCCGACGCCGAGAAGGTCGCCGTCTCCACCGTGGTCACCGAGCTCGAACGGCTCGGCTTCGACGTTGACGACCGCCAGACCGCGGGGTTGGCTACGACCTGTACGCCCGGCACCGCGGCACCCGCGAACAGCGCCTCGTCGAGGTCAAGGGGCTGCAGGGACCTTGCGCGCGGTGTGGCTCGAGCAGAACGAATGGGCCCAGGCCCAGCAGCGTGGCGAGGAGTACTGGCTCTACGTCGTCGACTCCTGTGCCACCACGCCGCAGGTGCGCCTGCGCCAGCGAGACCCTGCTGCGGTGCTAGGCGGGCCACGACGCATCGAACGTTTCCAAATCCCCGTGTCCGAGCTTCACCGGCTGATCGGAGTACAAACAGTGAGCACCCAGCACGACACCATCACTGTGCCGGGTGCCCGCGCCAGCCCCGAGTCCCAGGCGACCGACCCGGCCGCCCGGCTGATCGATACCTGGTTTCCCTGCCCCGAAGTCGACGCCGCAGTTGGCACTCCCGCCGGCTCCGGGTTGAGCGAGAAGGCTCTGTTTACCTGGTTTGCGTCCCGGCCGATCGCGCAAGCCCGCGCCGCGGTGCTGTGCTCCCTCCTGCCCGACACACCGGATAATCGCACCGACATCAAGACCGCCATCCTCATGGCGATGCCGCCGCCATGGCGCGGCTACGCCGTCGAGTCACGGAGCAGTACGGTGTCAAACCGCCGGTCGTGTTGGACATGTTCTCTGGCCGCGGCATCATTCCGCTGGAGGCTGCCCGGGCCGGCGCCACCGCCATCGGCACGGATCTATCCCCGGTCGCGACCCTCGCCGGGCGCCTGTTGGCCGACTATCCGCTGCGCGACTGGTCGGCGGAACCCGCATTGCCGTATGCCGCCATCCGCCGTCATCGGGGACGACTCGGACGCAGGGTGCCTGGCGGTGAGTTGCGTCGACGCAAAGACAAATCATCAGCGGAGACTCTGCTCAACCTCGACGGAATGACCGGAGACCACGCCTTCTCGCGGACGTCCGCACCATGTCCTCGCTGAGGTGGGCCGTCGGGTCGCGCAATTGCCCACGTATCCGGGTAACCCGGGCCGGGGCGGTCAGGTGCCTTGGGCCTATCTGTGGGCCGTCACGATCCCGTGCGACGGGTGCGGCCGCCGCTTCCCCTTACTCGGCTCGATGGTCCTGCGGCACCCCTACGAACGGACCGAAGACGAGGGCCAGTCGCTGAGCTCACATTCGACGGCGACACGTGGCGCACCCAAGTCCATGACGGCGCTCCGCAGCAGGAGCCCGACGTCAGCGCGCCGGCCGGCAAGCGGGGCAAGTCCGCGCGCTGCCCTTTCCCTGGCTGCGGTCAAATGCACGACCTGGATGTGGTAAAAGGCGAAGGGGAAGGCAGGACCAGTATGCCGACCATGCTCGCGGTGGCCGAGACCGACCTCCAGACAAACCGGAAGCTATTCAGAGTCCCACGTGCCAGACGAGACTGCGCCGCCTTAGAGCTCGTTGCCGCTGTCCGCTGACATCAGCCTTTTCCGGTCTACTCGGCCCGTCCCGGACGAGGCAATCCCGAAGACAGCGGGCGTTGACGCTCGCCATTACGGATTCTTGACGTATGGCTCCCTGATGAACCCGCGGCAGAGGGTGCTCTTCGCAACCACCGTTCGTGTCATCACACGAGCTACATCGCGAACTTCTGGAGTGGTCAGTTCGGAGTACGCTTCTGCGCTTTGTGCCTATGCGGGTGCCAACATTGCCCGGCAGCTCGTCGAGCCACTCGTGGATCGCGAAAAGAGAGCCGAGGAAAGCCCGACGGATCAGAGCAAAATCGGGTCTATTCCGGCGATATCTTCACTAACCAGAGCACAATCACCCACGCATTCGACTACATCGAAGCAGGGCCCGGGGCAGGACCAGGAACGTGGACTTCCGTTTCATCAAGCCTTGTGGGTGCCTTGCGCAAGGTGCTGAATGAGAACCGTTTAGGGACACGCGCCCGCTCGGTTCCGCCGGGCTTCCGCGGTGGCGCTGCCGTTCCGTGACGCGACTGTCGACGTCCTTGTCTGCGACCCGCCGTACTACGAGATGATTGCCTATGCGGACTCCTCAGATCTTTCCTACGCCTGGTTCAAACGCGCGCTGCGCGGGGTGGCATGCCTGACCTCTTCGGTGGAGCGTCCGATGGCGACGACGGGCTTCAGGACAAGCTTGAGGAGATTATCGTCAAGGGCCGCGGCGCAAAAGGCCAGGTGATCACCGTACCGAGGAATTCTACGAGGCAATGCTGGCGCGCTCGTTTGCTGAAGCTCGCCGCGTCCTCAAACCAGATGGACACCTCACGGTGATCTTCGGGCACTCCGACCCTGAGGCTTGGAGACGGCTACTGGCTGCCCTGACCGAGGCCGGCTTCGTCGTCACCTCTTCATGGCCTTCTCGCACCGAGACGGCGGTGACTGGGGTGGCGACCATCTCCGTGACAGTGTCAATCGGTGCCCGGGTGGCCCAGGCGGACCGGCCCGTCGGTATCGCCGCGCAGGTCGACGCCGAAGTTATCTCCGAGGTAAAGCGCCGCTGTCGGGGCTGGGACACTGACGGCCTCGCCCTGGAGGATCAGTTGATGGCCTCATATGGTGCCGCTCTGCAGGTCGTTGGCCGGTACGGCAAGGTCATCATCCCCGATGGTGGCACTGTTGACGTTGGAGCACTACATGAACCTCGCCCGCCGTGCGGTGCGGGATGCGGTCGCCTTGCGGCTCAACGAGTTGCCGCTGGAGACGTTCGACCCGAACACCCGCCTCGCGATTTTCTGGCACGAAGTTCATGGCCGTGTCGATGTGCCCAAGGGGGAGGCGAGGTTCTTCGCCCAGTCCGACGGCCTTCGATTGGAAGAGTTACGCGGGCCGATCCTGGCCGAGGCCAAGGCCGGCTACCGTCTGCGTCACGACGCCCCGGCCGCCCTCATCCCGACTTCCAGCGTCTACGAGGTCGTGCGTGCGATGGCCGCGGCCTGGCCGGCTGGCACCGAGGCAGTCGCCGCGTGCCTGACCGCCGCAGACAGGTCCCCGACAGACGCGCATGTGTGGGCGGTGGTGGACTGGCTGACGACCAAGCTCCCGGCATCCGATCCCGTCACAGTGGCGTTGGCCGCGGTCAAACGCAACCACGGATCCATCCAGGCCAACGCTGCCACTCAAGCCGCCGCGGTCACCCGTGCCGCCGCGGACGCCCAGCCCGCCCTGTTTGAGGAGTTCTCGTGACAGCCCCGACCTATCGCAAACACTGGGCCGACGTGCTGACGCTGCGCGATGAGGTTCGCCTCACGGACGGGTCCGTCAGTGAGCTGCAGATGAGCCTGGCCAAGGCTATCTACCAGACCGTCCCTGTGCCCTATGCCAAGTGCGCGTACTACAGCGACATCACCCAACCAACCCCACTCCTCGTGGGTTTCCTTGCCCGGGTAGCCCGCCGGTTGGGTGTGCCGGGGGTGCAGGCGCAGGCCCTGTTCCATCTCGACCAGGGCATGGGCGGCGGTAAGAGCCACGCTCTCGTCGGCGTCTGGCACATGATCAACAGCGTTGACGCGTTCTTCGCATCTGATCTGGGCCAGGCGGTCGCCAAGGAGGCCACCGTGGGCGGGCACACCCTCGATCTAAGCCATGTCGTGCCAGTGATCCTTATGGGTGACTCGATGTCCCCCGGCAAGACGGACCCACGATTCGGTCCGGCCACCGACCTTTTCGGCCGGCTCTTGTGGCAGTTGTTCGACGGCCACCCCGACCGCATGGGCCGCTGGCAGCACTATGTTGACCTAGGCGCTAACAAGGCCACCCTGCAAGCGGCCTTCGCTGAGATCGGCCGCCCCGTGCTAGTGGTCATCGATGAGCTGATGGATTACGCGATGGCGCTGTCTGATCAAAGCGCGATCGGTGGGTTGCCCGGGGAACTGGGGTTTCTCAATGCGCTCGCCGACGCCGTCGACGACCAGCCGTACGTGGCCCTGGTTGTCGTGATGATCCGCAGCGACATGGACCAAGCCGGCTATCACCCGGCCGCCGAAGAGATGCGCGAATATCTCTCCTCCCGGCTGCAGCGCAATGGCAAGACCGTCACCGTCACCGAACCCGCTGACTTCGCCCAGATCATCCGCCGACGCCTGTTCACCCGTGCGGACGTCAACTCGCCCGCGCGCGCCGTGGCCGAGGCCTACGCAAGCGCCGATCAGGTCTGGGCTGAGCAGGTGTATGCCCGCCTCGGCTCTGGGCGCACCCTGGGTCGCCTAGTACGGCAGCGGCACTTTGATCTTGAGGGCTGCGTGAAGACGGCCGACGCTTGATCATCGTCTGTTGTGGACAGTCTTGATGATCTCGTGTCGGCCGTTGCCGACAGCGTAGCCGCCCCAGGTTGGCGGCGTGTGTTCGACGACGTGACCGCACGGATTGCCGGCCGGTTTGCCCGGCCGGAGACCCGGCGCACGGCCGGTGAGATGCTGGTCGGGCTGCTCTCGACGGTGGAACGTAAGAACGGGTGGTGGCTGGCCGAGCTGGCCGGACACGCCGGACCGGACCGGATGCAGCGGCTCCTGCGTAGCGCAGTCTGGGATCACGATCGGGTCGGTGATGACCTGCGGGACCTCGTCGTGGCCCGGCTGGGCCACCCGGACGCGGTCCTCGTGATCGACGAGACCGGGTTCCTGAAGAAGGGGACCGGCTCGGTCGGGGTCCAGCGGCAGTACTCCGGGACCGCCGGGCGTATCGAGAACAGCCAGGTCGGGGTGTTCGTGACCTACGCGTCCCCGCTCGGGCGGGCACTGGTCGACGCCCGGTTGTACCTGCCCGCCTCGTGGTGCGCCGACGCGGATCGGTGCGCCGCGGCCGGTGTGCCAGACGGCACCGAGTTCATGACCAAGCCACGGCTGGCCCTGGCGATGATCGAAGACGCCCTGGGTCAGGGCGTGCGGGTCGGGTTCGTCACCGGTGACGAGGTCTACGGCGCCGACCCGGTCCTGCGCACCGCACTGCGCACCATGTCGGTCGGCTACGTGCTGGCCATCGCCCGCAACCAGCCGGTCCAGGCCACCGAACCACGACGGCTACGCCCCGACGACATCGCCACCGGCCTGGACGACCTCGCCTGGGAACGACGCTCCTGCGGGGCCGGCTCCAAAGGTGAACGCTTCTACGACTGGGCCTGGGTCCACGACCACACCCCGGCCGACGGCGGGGTGCACAGCCTGCTCATCCGCCGCGCCGACGACGGCGAACTCGCCTTCTACCGCTGCTGGAGTCCCCGACCCGTCCCGATCGCCACCCTCATCGGCGTGGCCGGACGTCGTTGGTCGATCGAGGAGACGTTCCAGGCCGCCAAGACCCACGTCGGCCTGGACCACTACCAATGCCGGACCTGGACCGCCTGGCACCGGTTCATCCTGCTCGCCATGCTCGCCCTGGCCATCCTCGTCATCGCCGCCGCCGACCAGCAACCCGACCGCATCGACCCCCGCCACGACGTGATCATCACCATCACCATCGGTGAACTGCGCCGACTCGCCGCGATCACCACACCCGTCCGGATCGACCCAGCCGCGGGCCTGCGCTGGTCACTCTGGCGACGGCGCCACCAAGCCACCGCCCGCCGCAGCCACTACAAACGGCGCGACACCGCCGCCACCAGCCCATAGATCACAAGTGCCGCTGCCGTACTAGGCGAACGGATCGCCGAGACTTACCCGTTTCACCCCGACCTGTTTGAGCTTGTGTCCAAAGAGTGGTCAGTCGTGCAAGCGTTCCAGCGGGTGCGCTCCACCGTGGCGATCTTCGCTCGCACGGTGTTGCACTGGGCTACCGCACACGAGGGCGGCCGATGGGCACCCGATCTGATCGGCCCTGGCGACATCCCGCTGCATACTGACGCCCTTGAGGAGTTGCTGTCATCGGGCGTGCTGGCCGGCAACGACCGGGTCATCCAGGGATTTCGGGCGGTGGCCAACACCGACGTGGTGCGCTCGGGTAGTGGCGGCGGCACCGCGTTCGCCCTCGATGCCAGTCTGGCCGGTAACGGGGTAGCCGCCGGCCAGCCAGCGCCCGCGGTGCGTATGGCCACCGCATGTTTCGCGTACAGTCTCGTACCGCGTGCCCAAGCAGCGCGGGGAGCCACCAAACCGGAGCTGCTCGCCGCCGTCGCTGGACCGGGTGTGGCGTACACGGCGGCAGAGGAAGTGTTCAACGCTCTCGTGGCTGGGCCGATCCACGGCGGACTTGGCGCGCTTGAGCGCACCCGCCCGGTTGGCGGCAAAGGCGACGAGCGGTTCTACATGTCAATCAAGCAGACGCTCAACATGTATCACGCCCACGCCACCACGATGATTAGCAACGAGGACGCGCTGTATCGGGTGTGGCAACGCGCTCAGCAACTCGCCACCAAAGGCGCCTTCAGCAGCCTCCTCTTCGTCGACATGCCTACCGATGTCCAAACCGACGCGGCTACTTGCTTCGCGGGCGCCGACGGGCAGGAAAACCGGCTCGTCATACTCGATCCGCGTCGCTGGACGCTACTCAACGGCAAAGACGCCGCTACCCGCGCCGACTTTGACGTCGCTTACGGCATCACACCTGGTCTGACCCCCACATACGGGGCGTCGATGGTCGTCGCCGTGGTCAACACCCAGCGGCGTACTCGAGCCCGCGACCGCGCTAGGGACGCCCTTGCCTGGGAAGCTGTCGTCAAGCAACTCGACGCCGCCGACGAGGAGTATCCCGAAGCGCGCGCACGTCGCGACGAGGCCAACACTAAGCTCGACGTGGACATCAAGTGGGCCTACCAGCATTACGCCTTCCTGCTGCGCACAAGTACCGGCCTAACCGTGCAGTACAAGGCGGTGCCTGACGGCAAGAGTGCCCTCGCCGGTCAGGAGGTGTGGAACGAACTCGTCAACGCCGGCCGCGCTGTCGCCGCTGGGCGTCTCGCTTCCGAGTACGTCGGCCAGCTCATCACCACCGGTAACTTCGGCCGCGACCTGACCCCGAAAGAACTGTTCGCCCTGCCGTACAGCAACGCCACCTGGCCGATGGTGGCCACCGTCGACGACCTGCGCCGTGCGGTATACGACCTGGCCACCGGCAGCGAATGGATGCTAACCGACAGCGACGGAAACGAGATCCGACCGGCAACCCCCGGGCAGATCCAGCCAGCGTCGATGCAGCAGCTTCTACGCCCACGCCCAGCACCGAAACCCACCACCCAGGTCGCAGGAGCGAGAAATAACCCGGGCGACGCCACGACTGGAACGGGCACCACGGGTGGCGGTAGCAGTGCCCTAGGGAAATATCCAGACCACGTCCCGCCGGGCTCCGGTACTGCGGGTGGCGGTGTTGCAGAGGCGACCTATGAGGTGACCACCCTTCGGATGCCGCTGTCGTCAATGACCGACCACAGCAAGCGGGAAGAAGTGTGGGGACTCGTTCGGGAGCTGGCGTCGCTGGTCGACCCGGCCAAGGGGAATGTCGACATCCAGATGATCGGCTTGGACGTCTCGCTGACCGCTCGCACCGGTGACACTCACCAGTTGCTGGACAAAGCTCAGTCTCTACCCGGCATCAGCGTTGCGATCGAGGACGACGAACTCTAGGGGGTCTGCGCATGGCGGGTCATGCTTCAATGCCCGTAGGTTAACGAGTTGTCGCAGGTCACGGTGGTGGCCGTGGGTGCGGCTGCCTGCCGGTAGGTTCTCTGGGCATGGATCACGTTGGACACAGCGATGTGGAGCCCAGGCCAGGCCGAGGCTGAACCGAAGGCACTAATCACAATCATGCTCGCGATTGGACGAACTCACCGAGTTCGTTAACGCCAGAAACGCCTGGCTTGCTGGCGCAGGCGCATGGCGCCGTTATGTTCGGTGACGGCGGCCTAATTGTCGTCGCTCACGCGATTCCCCAGCTCTCAGCTCACGCGATTCCCCACCCTGTCGCGACCAGAGATCATCTTCGGGTCGTCGTCAAACCGGTGACAACGAGCGCAGTGGTTACTTGGCGTAACTGGTGTAACGATCTCCTTGGGCGCCAAGGCCGCAGCAGCAGGACGACTGCTGGCCTGTGTCGGCGGCGTCTGCTGATGTCCAGTCGTTGGACCGCTTCCATTGCCAGGTAGGGACATTGCCTTGGCATTCAGGGGCAAGCCGGCCGAAGGCCGGCGCGGCAGCCCTACGCGCCCATCCTGTACGGCCTCTGTCCAGGAGCGGACCTGGTAACGCTCCGTGTCATCGGTCGCTCGTCAGTTCGCATGAGGACATTCATGAGCGTCAACTGGGGAAGATCGTGAGCGGCGAGAGCCTTGCAGTGGGGAATTACTTGAGCGCCGACACTAATATACGCGCGGCTGATGAGTTGTTACTGAGGTCTACGAAGCCAGGGCCTGAGCAGCGGCGTGGAACTTGCGTTCTAGCTCGTCGCGTAATGCTTCAGCATTCTCGCGAAGCCCCTTGTCAAGGCTCTCGTCGACGGGCCTAATGCCGGTCGAACTGACGATCACCTCGGCCCGTGACCGTAGAACCGGGCCAGCGTCGGTGATGACGAGGCTCTGTGTGAAGTTCTCGCGCACCTTCGGATGTTCAAGTAGTTGGTTTCGGACAGTGTTGATGCTTTTGGCCTTGATGTCCTGCAGCAGGGGCACCTGTACGACCCACCGTTGAGCGCTTCGCGTCAACGCTCGGCGAAGAAATAGAAAGCCTCCGTAAACAGCACTAGGACGCCCATGCGCGTATCTTCGTCGATTACGTTTCGCAACCTCGAAGTACGCATTGGCGATTCCGCTCCTCCTTGAGATCTCGCCGCGTGCGAACACTGGTTGTGCTGCGGAACGGTTACGTCCGACACGCTCGATCTCTCTGTCGATCCGGCTGCACGGCCTGACTGGCTCGATCAAGATAGTCCAGGATCAGGTCGAGCTTTGCTCTAGCACCTGGTTCGATCTTCTCGTCGATGGCGAAGGATACGTCGTCACTGGGACCTCGTGACGAGCACGTTGCTGTATGCGATCCACTGCGCATGGGCATGTTCGAACATTCATCAAGCTTTTCAGCATTGAGCCGAAGAGGCGGATCGTGCCACCGATCGCCACGCTCGCGAGCGATACCACTGCCGTCGGTCATATGCACGCCGAGACGGCATCGGGGATGTTGACTGACCTCTGATACATCGCCCGGACCGGTGAGTTCCTTCAATCGTCGCCACCGAACTCGCGAAACCTCGTGAGATCTCCAGCGCTTCAGCCTCACTGGCGGCGGTCACGCGCTTGCTGCGGCCTTCGGGGCCGCCTTCATGCTTGCCGGTCCAGACCTTGGGCCCGTAGAAGATCAGGACGTCGCGCCTGGTCAGGCGACCCCACCTACGATTCCACCATAACCTTTGCGCTTGAATAATCGCATCGTACTGTGTTCTGGGTATCTGCTTGAGTGCAGCTGGGCTGGTCAGGGGTTTGAGCTGATGCGCAGGGTGTCGAGGGGATGTGGGTCGGTGTCGACGGCCTGCTGGAGGAGTCGGTAGAAGAGCATTCCTCGGCTTTTGGAGGTGCGGCGGTTGAACCGGAAGGTGAACTCGTCGAGGTAGTAGGGCAGCTGGTCGCTGCGAGCCGTAGTGCAGGGTGCCGGCGATCCATCGCTTGAGCAGTGAGGCGACCAGGTGCAGGCCGGGCATGACCTCGGCGTGGTCCGCCGACCGGGTAGCCCGCTCGCTATTCGTGGGTGACCCATGGTGGCCGAGCCGTGCGGCGAACATGCGGGCACCGTCGGTGCGGATCGTGCGCGCCGGGGGTCACGACGTGCTGGGCGAACTCGACCATGTCGAGCGCCCCGGGCGGTCGGCCACCGCGAGGCGGACCCGGCCCAGCGCGGTCTCGTGGGTCGTTCGACCGCGATCGTGATCGGGATCTTGCCGCTGGATGCGCCGCGTCTGCCAGCGCTTCGGCCGCCGAGGAACCTCTCGTCGAGCTCGACCACGCCCGGTCAGCAGGCTCACGCTCGGGACGGACCATCGCCCGGCGCAGCTTGTGCAGCCACGCCCACGCCGTCTCGTAGGAGCCGAAGCCCAGGGCCTCGCTGCAGCCCTAGCGCGGACACACCGTTCTTCTGGGAGGTACGAACCAGACCGCGGCGAACCACGTCGAGAGCGGGCGTGTGGGAGCGGTGGAAGATCGTCCCGGCCGTAACCGAGGTCTTCACCGCGCACGGCGCGCACATCCGCCGCCCTCGCCCGCGACCCGCCAGCAGCTGCCGCACCCGCAGGCGGGCACGACGAAACCGTCCGGCCAGCGCAGCGTGGCGAGGTACTCCCGACACGCCTGGTCATCAGGGAACCAGGCCCGGAACTCCTGGTACGTCCTCGGGTAGTCGATCCCGCCAACGGGCTGGGCGGCGGGCGACCTATCCCCGAGCCTACTGCACTCAAGCAGATACCCAGAACGTGTGTACTGCATGTCTGCTTGAGTGCAGTTGGGCTGCTCAGCGGGTTTGGTTGACTCGGAGCGTTGTCAGCGGGTGCGGGTCGGTTTCCACTGCCTGTTGCAGGAGCTGGTAGAAGAGCATTCCGCGGCTGCTGGAGCGGCGTCCGCCCCGCAGCCTGGTGGCGCACTACTTCACCATCTGGACCCGCGACGGCACCCTCACCCGCATCCACGCCACGCTTCGCGAACAGGTCCGCACCGCCGAAGGCCGAAACCCGCAACCCGCAACCCACCGCCGCCCTGATCGACGCCCAATCGATCCGCGGCGCCGAAACCGTCGGCCGCCCGGGCCGCGGTTACGACGCCGGCAAAAACGTCAATGGAAGAAAACGCCACATCATCGTCGACACCACCGGACTGCTCCTGGCGATCCTGGTCACCGGCGCCCACGTCCAGGACCGCGACGGCGGCCGGGCTCTGATCTGGGCCGTGCGCAAATGTTTCCCCGGCATCACCCTGCTCTGGGCCGACACCGCCAAGCCTGCATTGTCGTCTCCCGCGGAGGCAACCGCGGCTAGCCTTCGGGCACGCGCCAACCGAGCCTGTTTGGCTACGAGAAACTGCGCCGGTGCTCGATGGGGGGACGCGCATCTCACCGTCCTCGACCACCTCTTGCGACACCTGGTCTAACGAGAAGTGCTGGAAGGGGCCGCGAGCATCCGATGGTCACTCCCAGCTGGTGTCCGCCGTCACTCCCTCAGATCATGGTGCTCAGCTTCAGAACATCCTCGTAGAGCTTACGGAGGTGAGCATCCGACATATCGATAATGGGCTCGTACATGAAGGAGTTCAAGTGGATGTTCTCCGGGGTCATGAGCACCACGCCGTCAAGCACCTCCCGGGCCTGCGGCGTACCGAGGCCACGGTTCTTATACTCCTGGTACAGCGCTTGGGTCTGGTTCGGCCGGATCGCGCCCGTGAAACCAGATCATTGAGCTCAGCCACCATGTACTTCTCTGCGAGGACCCGCGTGGCGATCGACAGCACGATCTTGTTCTCAAAGTTGACACCCTCATGGGCCGTGAGGGCCTGTTCGGCCTGCTGAAGGAGGAGGTCGACTACGGCTTCGTTCGGCGAGCACCAGGTGTCGCTCTTCTGTCCATCGAACATGTCGTTGAAGATTCGATCCAGTTCCTCGCTGGTGATGGAAGCTGAGTCGCCCTTCCAGTGAAGGAGCGACGTCAGTATAATGTAGTCCGCGTCGTCCTCGCCCTTTGGTGTACTCCAGGATGTTCCGCATGAATGGGATCGACGCGACCCGCTGCATTCCTCAGTCGAAGAACTCTTCTTGAAACCGCGGATGAACGGGTTCTTGACGTGCTCGGCCTGGCTTAGCACGATCCTCGACTCGCCCTTCTGGGCCATGAAGCACGGTTGTACCCCACAACGCCGCGGCTGACGAGCGTGCGGAAGAAGTCGAAGTTGTGAGTGAGGAGGACCAGCTTGAAGTTCGTGCTGGTCCGCCATCTCCTTGAGGTACTGGATGATCGCGTACTTGTTCTTGTAGTCGAAGGAGTCAGCAATGTCGTCGATGACGAACAGTGTCTCGCGCTCCGCAGGCCTTGCGGGCCTCCATCTCGAAGAGGACGTTGAGGATATAGAGGGCCTTTTTCTCGCCGTTGCTGAGCACGGAAGCAGATCGCCTCGCTCCACCCCCGTCGACTCGCCGCCCTCTTCGAACTCGAAGACCAGCTTGAGCATGCGTCTCCTGACCGAGCATGACACGGTGCTTGTTTTCGGCGCTGAGACGGAATGGTACGAAGAACCGGTCGTTGAAGATCTGGATGACCTTCTCCCACTGGGTACTCTCCGCGGCGGCCTGCTGCTCGATCTCCTTCCGGCGGGTCTCGGTGTCCTTGAAGCACTTCACCACGCGCTGGTAACAGTCTTCATGCGTCTTGAGGTAGGACTTCCAGACGCTCCTGCTCGAATCGAGTCGACGTTCGCGAATTCCGGCAGCAGCTCCTCGCTGCTCGGCGATGAAGTCGAAGAATCGGCGAGTGTCCGTGTTTTTCTGGAGAGCCTTCTCGACTGCGTCCATCTTCTTGCGGAGGCGTCGTCGTCGGTGATGCGCTTCTTCTCTTCGGCGATCAGCTCATTCAGGTCCGCCTGGTTCGTCACGTCTTTGCGGACTCTCCGTCCCCGTGCAGGAGCAGGGAGTGCTTCGCCGAGAAGAACCCGTTGTCGCCCAGGCTCTTTGTCACGTTCGTCGGCGTTATAGAAGTTGAATTGCTCCGGCTGAAGAAGGCGGACTCGTCCAGAAGCTCGTTCAGACGGGTCACGTAATTTGCCAGCTCGGACTGGACGCCGTCCGTGCGCAGGATTGGCATCGTACCTTGTGTTGAACAGGAGGTCGTACGGAAGGTCGGCGAACCGGGCGTCCCCCATCTGCTCGATCTCGTAAGAAAGACGCGCCAGTGCCGTAAAGAATTTGTCGTCCTGCCGGGTGAACACCCGCGACAGATGGCGATTACGTCGCTCTTTGTACCGGACTGCTCCTTCAATGCGGCCACCAGTTCGTCCCGGGCGTCGATGAGTTCCACCTGCAGCCCCTCATACTCCTTCCGCAACTCTGGGTTTACCAGGAGTGTCGACGTCGCCTCGGTCGGCCCGAGCTCCTCATCATAGGAGAGGACGACCACCACATCGCTCGGGTCGAGTTCGCCGCCGTTCTCATCGGTGACCCTCCGAACTGGTCTCGCGTCCGAGAACATTGGTCTGACGTGTCCTGACCGCGGCGAGATCCGCGAGCGTCCGAGCGAAAGACGTCTTCATCGTGCCGTTGGGTGCATAGACAGCGACTGCGTTGCCCTCTCAAACTGAACGTCGCATCAAGCTCGCGGATGCCGTGGCAGTTCTTCAGCGCGACCTTCAGCTTCTTCATGTGTGCTCGCTCCGCTCGATGGTCACCTGCACGACGACGTCCTGCCGTCTTCTCTGAGGCTAGAGCCTCGCGCCGAGGCCGGTGGTCCGTCGAAACGGGTGGTCCGATCAAGTCCGCGACTCGAAGCCCGTGGGTTCAGAACCTCCATGATCGGCGTGATCTGTGGGTCCCAAAGGATGAGCTGCGCTCCAACTTCTATGCGGCGGCACGGCATGACCTCGGAATCCCTGGCCAGGTCGACACAACCGCACGCGGCCGGCGTGTGAGGTTCGCAACGAGCTCGTGCCGACGCATGGCTAGGCTCCGCACTGAGAGTCGCAGACCGGAACGTCGCGTGAGCTTAGTCGGCTCCCCACCGGCTGGTGCAGGGGCGGTCGAATGCGGCAAGCTGTCCGGCGTGGCGGTGAACTTTGCGCTGACGCCGAAACACGCGGCCGATCCCGACGACGCGATGGACCGCGAATGGGTGGGCTGGATCCGTATTCGAGCGACGACGAACTTTGGGCCGTCAACTGCGGTCTTTGGACGCTTGGTGATCGCGTCGACAACGAGCGGTTCGCCACGTTGTCGTACGCCGGCGTCGTCCGAGTCGTGGCCGAGATCAGCACGCGCGACGACTACCCGACGGCCAAGGGCGACAAGTGGGCGGTTGTCGGCGAGGTGCTGCGGCCGGGCGATCCGGTACGAGACATGCTCGTGGGCAGGCAGCCGCCGCACAACCGCAATCCGGTCGCCTACTTCGACACCGCAGACGTTGATCAGCTATCGACCGCTGAGCGCATGCAAACGCCCGCCCGTGATCGCGTCACGATGCTGGTCACCTGGAACCCGGCCCGATGGCACTGGGCCGACTACGAAGAAGCCGCGGCTGCCGTCTCCGACGGCGGGATCCTGAATGAGCCGTGGTCCACCGGCAACCGCTCGGGCGGAATCGAACCCGGCGACCGCGTGTTCCTGCTGCTCCAAGGCGAAAGGGGTCGCGGAGTCATTGGCAGCGGCGTCTGCACCAGCCGCATATTCCAAGACACCCACTGGGACCTGGAGCGACACGACGACCACGCCAACTACGCCCTCATCGCGTGGGATCAGCTGCTTGCGCCGGAGGACACTCTCGACCGCACAGAGCTCATAACCCGCATTCCCGCCGGCGGAGAGTGGAGACCACAAGGCGGCGGCACATTGCTCCGCCCCGATGTCGCCGACGCGCTCGAGCGGTTGTGGGCCGAGCACCTGGGCCACGCAGTGCCCGTCGCACCGCGGTCCTCACCCACACAGGCCTGGCAGATGAATCCAGAACGGCGCAAGAAGGTCGAGGATGTGGCGCAAAGGCGCCTTTCCGAGCACTTCGAGCAGATCGGCTGGACCGTGAAGGACACCCGCCACGGAAACCCATACGACGCCATCGCCACCAAAGGCGACCAGACGCTGTACCTGGAAGCGAAAGGCACCGAGACCTCAGGAGCCGCCGTGATCGTCACACCCGGCGAGGTTGCCTGGGCCCGCGACCACCTCGGCCAATGTGTTCTCGGCATCCTGGCGGACGTGCGATTTCTTAGGTCAGGAGACGTCGACCCGGCAAGCGGAACCTTCACCGTCGTCGACTGGAATCCAGACGCTGGCGTTCTAGCTCCACGTGACCACAACTGGACGCCGCCCCGCCAAAACTCGCGCAATGTCACTGAGGCTTTTCCGACCTGATGATCACTGGGTGGGACGATCGTCCACATAGAACAGAGGCTCCTGGTAGATGTCTAGATCGACCAAGATTCACACATCTGCCGAGGAGCTCCGTTGCTCACCTATCCTGCCAGCATTCCGCTATCGACGGCGACCCTGACTCATCTGTCGGACCTGCTGCGGTGGCGCGCCGCGCGGGCCGGACCCGGTGGCGACGACTGGACCCGGGCCGCCAGGCGCTGCTGGTGTTGGCGCACCTGCGAAACGGTGACACCTACGCCCGGCTGGCCGCAGGGTTCGGCATCGGGGTGGCGACCGTCTACCGCTACATCCGTGAGGCCCTGGATCTGCTCGCCGCGCAGGCGCCGAGGCTGGAGCGGGTCGTCTACCAGGCCGCCCGGCTGTTGTGGGTGATCCTGGACGGCACCCTGATCCCGATCGACCGAGTCGCGGCCGACCGGCCCTACTACTCGGGCAAGCACAAACGTCATGGCGTCAACGTCCAGGTCCTGGCCGACACCCGCGGCCGGCTGCTGTGGGCCTCACCGGCGCTGCCCGGCGCCGTCCACGACGTCAAGGCGGCCCGCACCCACGGCATCCCCGCCGCCCTGATCAAATTCGGGGTCGCCTGCCTGGCCGACAACGCCTACCGCGGCGCCGGACCCACCATCGCCGTCCCATTCCGGCGCGGACCCCGACCCCTGTCGGACGCCAACGCCAGGTCAACGCCACCCACGCCCGCAACCGCGGACCCGGCGAACGCGCCATGGCCACCCTCAAGACCTGGAAGCTACTGACCAAACTGCGTTGCTGCCCGTCCCGGGCCACCGCCATCGTCGCCGCGATCCGCGTCCTTCAGACCATCGAAGACCAGCGCAAATGAGGTTGGAAAACGCTCACTGAATCGCCGTGAGGCACTTCGGTGGTCAGGGACTCGATGGAACCGATGTCGACCTATTCCGATCGTCCGCGGCGAAGCAAATAGCGATCGCCTAGCTGTGTCCATGCAGGAGACCCGGAGGCGGCAGCCAGGGCTGCGGGTGGGCAAGTGCTACGTGATTAGGTCCGGGCCGTCCAGCAGTGGCTGGAACCGAGTGATTTCGTTGGTCCTGCCGTCGACGCTGGCCTGGGCCACGACCGTGCCGGTGTGCTGGTCCAGCGCGCAGAGCAGGTGCACGTGGCCGCGGGCGGCCTCTGCCGCGTAACGCCTTGCCGTCCACGACGATGGCCCCGACGCGTCACTGACAGCGCGACGGCTGTCCGGCTGATCAGCTACCGGCCGATCGCCGTGTCCAGAGCATCGATGCGCGCCAGGACCCGCGCGATCGTGGACGCGTTGGCACCAGATAGGCGCTGGTGAACCTGGCCGGGTGACCTGCAGCCACGCCAGCACCGCCTCGGGCAAGTCAGCCGCCCACTCACCGATGGCCGACACCGAGCGCTGCCCAGCCCCGACCGCGCTTACCTCGATCGCGAGCAGGATCGGCCGGCGATGAACCCGACCACGTGGGTCACGCGGATCCGGTACCTGGGCCAGCACCTGCAACAAGCTTGCGATACGACGGAGCGGATCATCCAACGCGTGGTGCTTACGTGCGGACAGCCCGCCGATCAACGATGATGGCTCCACGAGCGCAACGGAGAACGTCAGCCAGACTGTCGGTCGTCGATGTCGGCGCTCATGCGTATCGCCTGGTAGATGTAGCGCCACCGTTCCTTCGTTTGCGGTTGCTCCCCGCGGAACTGGATCGCGCTGAGCATGTGCACGTCAGCCTCGGGGAGGTCTTCTTCGTCGGCAAAGTCTCGGAGGCCAGCCGGAACGTGTGACACGGGAGTGGTCAACAGTCTACGTCCGAGAAGATCCGACATGGTGACACCGAGGGCCTCTGCGATCGCGTACAGGGTGTCGGCGGACGGTTTGCGAGCATGTGGCTCGTTTTCCAGCGCCCAGATATAGCCCTTGCTGACCTTGGCTTTCTCAGCCAGGTGGCTGAGGCTGAGGCCGCCTTCGAGGCGGTAATGGCGGATGCGGCTACCAACGCCTTCGTTGGCGGAGCTGGCCTGGTCAGGCATGGCCGGCTCTCGACGCCTGCGTGTCGGCGAGGAGGGCGAGAACTCGCATGTGCTGCTCTCCTTTGCTGTCGGTGTAGCTGCTGCGGCGTGCGCTGACCTTCATGGGGCGGGTCAACGAGTTGTTGAGGATGCTAACGGTCGCGATTTCGTCGATGGGTTCTCCGCCGAGAGCCCGGCCGAAGACGCCCGCCGCGGTCACGGACTTATATCTGGGGATGAACGGCATCGCCGGATTCGCGGCCTGCGCCCACTTCACCCGCAGCTTTGGGCGCCCGAAGGGGTCACGCGGCTTGCGCATCGTTTCCAGAGCCACCAGAACGACCGGCAGATCGTGGAGCGTGACGATCCGCAGCGCCGTCGCTTCACGGCTCGCGTCGTAACGATCCGCAAGATCGTCAACGAGTGAGAACGACGGAACCGTGCCTGCCAGGTCGGCGCGAAAAAACTTCCGGGGAAACAGCAGCTCGGCGGCACCGAGGTCACAGAGCGCTTCAATGTTCTTGTTCCGGACCGCGACGGCCTCTTGCGGCGTCGCCGGGTCGCATCGGAATTGTTCGACGCTGAATCCCGGCATGAACGTGTGCTTAATCTCGTGAAACGCGGTGAACCGCCGCTTGCCCCACGGATCGGTCGACCGCAGCGTCATCCGCGCGCCTGCCGGATCCGGAACTAGAAAGCCAGCCCACAGGATTGGTTCCTCCGTGATAGCGGCGATCCCCCGCATCGAGGCGAGGATCCGGTGATCGATTGGAGGTTGCATCTCCAGCTCGTCTATTGCTTGTCGCGCTAGCTCGATGACCAGCTGGCCATCTGGGGCGCCCGGGGCATCCAGCCGAGCCAGTTCAAGAGCGGACAGATGGGACACGTCGATGTTCACGATTCAGATTAGCGCGTTCTCGGTCCGGAACGTATGATCTCGTTCGTGCCGTTCTCTATCGAGAACGCAGAGGCCTTTAAAGGAAACGAGGCAGAGCTGTGCGCAGTTTGACGGAAGGCATCGAGGTGCTCGCCGAGGACGAGGGCGACGAGGTGATCAAGGCGGCGGATCGGGCCGAGCAGCGGGTGATCAAGATCGCGAACAAGGACACCGGTGACACGATCCGGCTGCGGGTCGTCTGACCGTGACGATCGACGCGGTCATCGCGGCGATGTACGCCGACTTCGGGCTGAGCCGCAAGGCCGATGACCGGCTGAAGTGCCGCGGTAGCGGCGAGGACGTGTTCCCGTTCGAGCACCTGACGGTCAAGGTCTACCTGGCCGAGGGTCACTGCACCGGGCTGCACTGGGAATTCGCCAGCGGAACCGGCGGAGCGTGAAATGAGCTCACCGGTACCCGCCGTCGCGGATGCTGAGATCGCAGCGGCTGTCTTCGCCGAGCATCTGGCCCGTGTCGAGCGGGGCGAGCAGGCGCGTGAACACGGCTGGGTGTTCACGCGCCTCGGCGCTTTGCACGCCGTGGCCACCGTGACCGGGGTACGGCCGAACGGCGTTCGCGACGTCTACAACGTCAAGCTCGGCGCCGAGTTCTACGACCTGTGGCCGCCGACCACCGCCTTCGTCTGCCCGTCCGACGGCACCGACGGCGTCGGGTGGAAGACCGCGGGCGCGGGCAGCCGCTGGTTGCCGGACGTCCAGGGTCTGGACTGGTTCGCGATCCACCCGGCCTATCAGTACCAGGCGGTCGTCGAGGGTGCGCAACCCCGCACCGATCAGCTGGTGTGCTGCTCGATGACCTTCGAGTACTACATCACTGGGCACAGCCCGACCGATGGACAGAAGTGGCAGCAGGGCCGGCATACCCTCGGCGCAACCCTGAACCGGATCCAGGACGCGCTCACCAGCGGCAACTACCGGGGACCGTCCGGTGCTCTCGATTCCTGAGGCCGTCTGGAACACGCTGCTGGAAGCGTTCGCGACCGCTCCCCGCGGCCACGAGCGGGTCGCGTACCTCGACGGTGTCCGGATTCGCGAACGCGGCGGCGCCGTACACGCCGTGGTCACCACCGTCGTGATGCCCGACGCGGTCACCGGTCCCGGCAACTATCGGGTCAGCGCCGCGGCCATGGATCGGGCCGGCGACCACTTCGAACGCCTGGGTCTGGTCCGCTTGGCACAGGTCCACACCCACGGCGGGCGGTGGGTCGACCACTCCGACATCGACGACCGACAGGCCTACAGCCAGCGGGTCGGGGCTCTATCGCTTGTGTTGCCCCGGCACGCGACCGGCCGCCCCGGACTTGAGCGGGCCGGGATCCACCGCCGCGATTCGAATGGATGGCGGCGCGTCGACACGGCCGCCGACATCGTGCGGATCGTGCCCACCCTTATCGACCACAGGAGCGTCACATGGAGCGTGTCTCCGCCCGCCACGAGGGAGACCTCGACGGTCGCCTCACCCTGTTCCACGAAGCCCAGCAGGTGGCGGTGGCCGTGGTCGTGGCACCAGAAACGGCGCACTTAGCCGCGACACAGCACACCGCCTGGATGCTGGTCAACCTCCTCGCCCGCGCCGACGGCATCGTCAACTCGATCGAGATCATCTGCCCGAACGACGTCGCCCTCGACGGCCGGATCGTGCCCGGATCCAGCCGCCAGCCGCTCGGCGATGAGCTTGCCGCCGGCGGCCAGCGGATCGGTGTCGTGCCGGTCCACCGGGCTGGGACCGCCGGCGAAGATCGACGCATCCTGATCGTCGGCGCCCGCAACACCCCGACGGCACTCGTCGTCGGCGCCCGGCACGTCGCCGGATGCGGGTGGTGGGGCGGCGTCGGCGCCACACCCATGAAGATTCCGGACCAGCCGAGCCGCTTGCCGTTCGGGCCGTACATCGCCGCCGCCTTCGCCGCCGCAGAAGTCTTCCTTGCCGTTCGGCTCCCCGCCTACCGCTACGCCGTCGCCTACGGCTGGGACGCCTGGACACAGACACCCCGTGACAGTCCGTCCGGTGAGGCACCCCGCGAGGTTGGCGGCACCGATGTGTCCGACACCGGCCTCGCGGGGGTCGGCGCGGTCGGCAGCGTCTGGGTCCACACCCTGTGGGCCACCCCGGGCCTGTCCGGCACGGTGGACCTCGTCGACGCGGACGAAGAAGGCGTCACCATCACGAACCTCAACCGCTGCCCGCTGTTCGACCAGAACAGCATCAACCAATTCAAGGCACGCGAGGCGGCGCGCATCGCCGCCGACTGCGCCATCATCTGGCGGCCGCATCACGCACGATTCGAAGACCTTGAGAACATGCCAACGCGGGTGATCTCCGCGGTCGACACCAACCGGGCCCGCGAGGCCATCCAGAACCAGTACCCGGCGCTCATCCTCTCCGCCAGCACCAGCGACCTCCGTGCCGAACTCCTCCGGGCTGGCCCACCCGGCGACGGCGCCTGCCTGCGCTGCTACAACCCACCCGAGGCCATGATCGGTGACGACACCCTACGAGCCCAAACCATCGCTGGCGGATCCGAGGCGATCACCAAGCTGGCCGCATCGGCCGAAGTCTCCGAGGCCGACGTCCGTGACTGGCTGGAACGGGGCGAATGCGGCCACGTCGGAGACCGGCTCCTGAAGTCCCTCCGTCGCGACGCACCACAGCCACCACCGCGGTTCGCCGCAGGGTTCACCTCGGTCATGGCCGGCGTCCTGCTCGCCGCCGAGACGATCAAGCTGATCATCGACCAACCGCTCAGCGCCGTGCCGACCGACAACAACATCACCTACCAATTCCTGAAGCCGCAGAGCCCTGTCAACGCGAGCGGACACCTACACCGCCAGGCTGCCTGCCCCGCGTGCACTCCAAACGACCCGAAGACACGCGTCTGGCAGCAGCGGCACGTTGCGGCGCTGCAGGTCTGTGTGAGCAGACGGAAAGGCGGAGGCACCGCGTGTCTCGGTAACTAGGCCGTGTTTTATAAGCGTTTGGGCAGCCATTGGTTGATGACGGCGATGTTGACGGTGGCGTGGTAGCGCACGGCGAGTTTGTCGTATCGGCTGGCCACGGCGCGGTGTTGTTTGAGTTGGCTGATGCCGCATTCGACGGCGTGGCGGTGTTTGTAGGCCTCGGCGTCGAAGGCGGGTGGCCGCCCGCCGTGGGAGCCCTTCTTGCGCCTGTGGGCGGCCTGGTCGGTCTTGATCGGGATGATTGCCTTGATCCCGCGGCGGCGTAGGTAGTCCCGGTTGGCCTTGGACGGGTACGCCTTGTCGGCCAGCACCGCATCGGGGCGGGTGCGCGGGCGGCCCCGACCCGGGCGGGGCACCCGGATCGCGGCCAGCACCGGGATGAACTGCGGGCTATCGCCGCCCTGCCCGCCGGTCAAGTGCACGACCAGCGGCTTGCGGCCCTGCTCGCAGGCCAGGTGCAGCTTGGTGGCGAACCCGCCGCGGCAGCGGCCAAGCGCATGATCGGCGGGTTCGACCTCAACCCCGCCGGGCGGCTGCTTTTGCCCGAGCCCACCACGACGGGCGCCAGCCGCGTGCTGATGCGCCCGCGCGATCGTGGAGTCCACGCTGACATCCCAGGTGATCAACCCGGCCGCATCCGCGCGGGCCTGCAACCCGGCCACCACCCGCGCCCACGTCCCGTCGCGCTGCCAGCGGCGAAACAGCCCATAGACCGTCTGCCACGCCCCATAGCAGGCCGGCACGTCCCGCCACGGGCAGCCCACCCGCACCCGCCAGCGGATCCCATCGATCAGCTGCCGCTTCGTCCACTTCGGCGGCCGACCCGCCACACCCGAGGCAGGCAACAACGGCTCCAACACCGCCCACTGCGCGTCGGTCAGGTCATGCCGCCTCGCCGCCGGTATCCTGGCCACGAGGTCTCCGGATAGATGCTCATCTTGGTCGATGAACCTTCTACCGGAGACCTCGCCTCATGTCGATCAACGACACACCAACCCCGACCACCTTTTAAAACACGACCTAGCCGAACGGCTGGTAACCGCCGGCAGCCGGCGGTACGGCGCGGCATGGAAGTGACGGCCGCCAGGCCCTCTCTTGACGACCTGGTTTCGTACAATTAGGACAACACTGAGATGATCGCATCGTGACCGACCGCGCACTGCTGGGCGAGTTCGAAGCCGCCCGTTCCTTGCCCAACGCCGCTCGACGCGGTTATGCCTTGGAACGGCTGGTGGCCGGGCTGTTTCGCTTGCACCATTTCCAAACGATCCTCGGCGCCAGGGCGGCAAAGCCGCGCCAGGTTGATCTGCTGGCTACCCGCGGGGCCGAGAGCTATCTCGTCGAAGCCAAATGGCGCAGTGACAAAGCGGACATCAACGACCTGGATAGCCTGCGAGCGCGCCTCGGCCGGACAGCCGGTCATGTTGTTGGTGTTCTCGTGAGCGTAAACGGCTTCACCGGTTCCGTCCTTTCAGATGTGGCCAGCCGTGCGCGGCAGCCCGTGTTGCTGGTCTCCGGCGACGAGCTGCTCCGGGCTCTGCGGGGCTCGGATCCGTTCCTGCGCTTGCTACACCGCAAGCTTGAGGCGCTCCTCACCCATGGCGACGTACTCCTGGATGAGCCAACTTCGGCGCGCCGCGGCGCACGGAGAATGCCCGTCGTTCTGCCAGCGTCGAAGGGCGAATTCCGATGGCCGGATGGTTCTCGCAGCCGGGTGCTGGAGTGCGACGGAGAGTTTGGCCAGTTTGTCTTCGCCCAGCAGGTTCCCGATATCGATTGGGTCCCCGCGGGTGGCGTGGGTGTCACCCTCGACCTCAGCCCGGAAGCGCTTACCGAGCGTTCTGTCCTTGATCTCATCGACATGCTCGCCAGCCTCGGCTGGGCCACGCCGGATGCCCGGTGGAGTCTGCAGCAATCCCGGCGTAACTGGCACGGCTTGGGTGCTGCGGCTTTTGTCAAGACGCTGCCTAAGTGGAAAGAGCGCGCAGCTACTGCTGGCTCGCATCACTCTGAGGAGCTGTGCTATCTGGACCGCTGCGATGGCGGGTTCTATACCTTGACTGCAACGATTGGCGCCCATAGCACGCGGCGGGCATTCCCTGTGAACATTTCGTTCGAGCTGCAGGGAGTGCCTCTGGATGTGTCGCCCTTGGCACAGTTGTGCAAGGCCGTGGGAGCGCATGAGCCGGTGTATTTTCGCGCGCTTGACGGCAGATCGGTCAGCCGAGATCACGTCGCCGTTAGTCGACACCCGGTAGTGCCGCTTGCTTACGTGGTCGAACCGGATGAGCTGTTCGGCGAGCTGGACACCGACGGTCTCTCGGAATATGGCCAATTGGACGGTCGGGAAACGCCGCGTCGGCCACGCGAGTTCGTGACCGGCCTCGTCGTCGCCAACCCCTTCCGGTCTGGTGACGGAGCGCCGGCGGCGTTGGATCCGCCGGACGATCTGCGGCAGTTGGACGGCAGCGGCTACTTGATATGCGCACTCGTCCACCACCATCCCGTGGACTTCGAGCCGGTGACCTATCGCCTGCGGAGTCTCGAGTATGCGCGCGCGACCGACGCACTGGTCGTGGTCGCGACCACGGATTGGGATCGCGTCGCTGACGACTCCATTATGGATGAGGGGTCGACGGTCAACCTTGGCAGCCTGGACAACGTGCCGATCAATCACGAAGCTGGCGAGGAAGACGACCCAGGAATGAATGCGATATCACGTCTTCGACTTGATCAGGCCTTTGAAAATGCCTCTGGCGGGCATGATCCGGATGAATGATCTTTGGCACCATCTGGTTGAGGCACGGCGCGGACAGGATACGAGATTCACGCGCTGCTGCGAAGGTCGCGATAACCAGCACGCCGTCCAACCCAAGCAGGTGGCAAACCATGGACAAGTCGCGCAGGACACCGAGAACGAGCGCCCACTGCATACGTTCCTGGAGGCGCGGCCGTCCCTGCTTGTAAACCAAAATTGGAGGCGGCTGCACCGGCGTATCCGTCAGCGAGATCGGTCCGCAGTTCGTTCCAGACTGAGTACTGCCGCGTCTCGACGGCACAGGGGCGCGGTCGATGCTCGTCGAGCTTGCGAGCCGCAGGGGAGGCGGCACTACGGCGCGCATAATTGGAGTTATCCGCTCGGCGTCCGGTACTGCGTCCGCCGCACGGCCTGGCGAGTGTCAACGACGCGTGAAATTTGGCTCTGGCACAAGTTCCGTGATCGGTTGCCCGGCCAAGCTCCTGGGGGCTGCTATCGCAGCCGGTAGAAGTAGCTACCTTGGTAGTTCCGTTCGACGTTCTCGTGTGAGTCGACGTAGAACGAGACGCGTGTCAGCCAGTCGTTGGGATAGCCGGTGGCGGAGAGGATCGACTGGAACTCCTGCTGGACGTTCGTCGTGGTGCCGTCTGCCGCGGCGCGGTTGATGTTGGCGTCGGTGGCGTAGAACAGCCAAACCCCCAGGCTGAAGTCGGTTTCGACGAACGGGACGACAAACTCGACGTGAACGAGCGGGACGTCGTTGGCCTGCGCCCAGCCAAGGAGATTGGTCTTGGCCGCATCGATGTGGGCGAACTGCTGCTTGCGTGCTGCATCCACGCCGACATCGTATGGCCAGCCCGCTGCGCGATGGCGGCTCACGTGGACACGAGGACACGTTTACGGAGTAGGTCGAGTTTGGCTCGGCCGTACATCTGACGCTTGATCATTTTGATGCGGTTGATGTTGCCTTCGACTGGGCCGGAACTCCACGGCAAGGTCAGTCCGGCGGTGACGGCGTCGAAGTCAGCGAGCAGGCCGGTGGCGAAGCCGCGGATTTCTGGGAATGCGCTGGCGGTGGCTTGTTTGATCCAGTCTTCGAGGTGGCGGCCGCGGCGTTCGCGGACGAGCTGGTTGAAGCCGTGGGCGAGGGTGGTCAGTGTGTCCAGGTCGGCGCAGCGGGCGCGGGCGTCCTTGAGGCCGAGGCGGTCGTCGTCGCTGAGCTTGTCGTCGGGTCGCATGATCCAGGCGGTGAGGTGTCGGGCGGCGGGCACTCGGGGTGGTGCCGGTGGCAGGGTTTCTCCGCGGATCCGCACAAGGTAGCGCTGCAGGGTGCGTAACGTGCCGCGATATCCGCGGTCGCGGATCTCCGTCTAGAGGGCCTGGCTGTCGATGACGCCGTCATCGACGCGGGTGTGCAGGTAGGGCTTGTATGGGCCGAGCTTGCCGGGCCCGCTGCTGGGATGCGGGCCGAGCAGCGCCTCGGCGGTGGGCGCGCGGGCGTATTTGCGCGCGGTGCCGCGGCTCATGCCCAGACTTCGCATGATCGCCCGGATGGTCGCGCCATCGGCGAGCAGCGCCTGGACGGCGGCGTGCCGACTGCGGGTGTTATCCGCGCGCCGGCCCGACGCCACCGGTGTCGCCGCGGCGGCAGGCGCGTTGGTGTCTGGCGGTGGCGGCGGTGCGGCCGGCTTGTGCTGCAGGCAGCGGCGATGCCGGGTGACGACCTTGTGGATCGCCTCGGACAGGTTGTGCATCAGGTGCCAGCGGTCAGCGACCTGAATCGCCTGCTGCGCGCCCCGGGCCGCGCCGTCGGCGTAGGCGCCGCCGCGGTCCCGGCAGATGATCTGCACGCCGGGCCGGCGGGCCAGCCAGTCGGCCAGTGTGTCGGCGTCCCGGTCGGGCAGCACGTCGATGGGCCGGTGGGTATGCATGTCGACCAGGATGGTGGCGTAGCGGTGCCCGCGCCGCTGGGCGAAGTCGTCGACGCCGAGCACCTACGGTGTCACGACCGGCGGGTCGGGAGTTTGGCGGATGACCCGCAGCAGCGTGGTCCGGCTCGTCGGTAGCGCCAGCCGATCGGTTAGGCGGGCGCCGGCCCGGCCACCCATAGCCATCGCCACCGACTCGACCACGCCGGCCGCCGGTGCGGTGCGCCGCCCGTGCCGGGTGGTCAGCCCGGGTATCTGTTCGGCGAACGTCCGCCGCGGGCAACCGGGCTGATCACAGAACAACCGCCGCACCGTCAACGCCACGGTCACCTCGCGCCCGCCGAGGCCGGTATCGACCAGGTGACGGACATACCTGCTGTGCAGCCGGTGTGAGGCCACCCCGCAGTTAGGACAGCACGCCGGCATCCCAATCGTGCGGGCGTCGATCCTGACCCGGACGCCTTTCGGGTAGACCCGGTCCAGCTGCAACTTAGCCAGATGCGGCAACAGAACAGCAGCGTCTTCCACAATGGACACAAATGATCAACACTAGTTGATCACGGAACTTGTGCCAGAGCCAGTGTTCACGCGTCGGCGACTGCGAGGACCGCAACGATCAACTGTTAGTTTCCGAGCCAGCCTCCAGGATGTTCATTGTGCTAAGGCCAGCCGGCGCAGTGGGCTTCTTGGTGCGTCCTTGGTCTTCTGCCGCGGCTTGAACGACCTGCCTACGGTGCCAGACATACGACTTCGGACTGTTGGGGCGCGCCGTCGGCATGTGGGACCGCAGTCTCCGGGTTGCCGCCATTCGATGGTGGCTCGTCGGGCTCTTTGCGGTCTGTACGGTAGGGGTGGGCCTGGCTTCGCGCCAGAAGTCGACCAGGGTGCCGTTGGCTCGTAGCGCCGTGTCGAGGCGGTGGATGAGGTCTTCTTTCGGGAATCGTTCTGCGTGTTCGATCTTGCGGATGAGGTCCGCGCTTACGAAAACCGACCGGCCAAGTGTGGCTTGCGAAAGGTGGTGGTTGCAGCGCAGGCGCCGGACCTCTGCGCCGAGTCGGTCGGCAGGTGAGCGATCCGGCCGGAGCTGACGCATGCGGGCGCTCATATCGCTTTTCCGGCATCGGGACACGCTTGGAAGCCGATCATCTTGGTTCCTCCACAGCTCAGTTCAGCCTCGATGAACCAGACAAGCGGGGAATTGGTGCGCTCGGTACCCTCCACATCCCACCCGCTTGTGTCCACGCAGTGACGTAGTGTTACATCGACGGTTAGCGTGGTTTGGTGATAGATCGTGCGCGAAAGGAGATAGTTCGTGCCGCCGATTCCCCGTCGTGATCGCAATCGTCTGTTGGCGTGGCAGCGATTGCAGCGTGGCTGGTCGTACGAAGAACTGACAGCGCAGATCCGGCGCTCGATGGTCGCTTCCGGCGAGACGGATACTGGCCTGAACGCGAACACGGTTCGCCGATGGGAGACCGGCGAACGATGGCCTGAGCCGCGCTACCGTAAGCACCTCGTGCTCATCTTCGAGATGCCCGCAGCGGATCTCGGCCTACTGACACCGGATGAACTGCAACTACGCCCCGCCGACGCATGCACCGATCTCGAGAGGCTCACCGACGTGGCAACCGACCAGCCTGGGCTCGACCGGGCGACCGTGCTGAGGGGACTCGCGGGACTGGTCACACTCCCAGGGCTTCTGCCCCTGATGTCGCTGGACGGCCACACCGCCACCCATGCCAGTACCACCATCGAGGCGGCGGAGGCCTACGCTCAGGTCACCCGGCGGCACAGCCAACTCTATTGGACCTGTCCGCCAAAGGCCTTCTTCGAACCCGTCTACGCCCACGCGCAACTGGGAGTCGGCATGCTGCGCGACTGCCCCGCCGCTGCGCGGCCGATAGTGGCGGCTGCGCTGGCCGAGACAGCGATGCTCGCGGGCCGGCTCGCATTCTTCGACCTCCACCAAGCCGCACTCGCCGGCCGCTGCCTCGACGTGGCCCTAGCCGCCTGCCGCGAAGCCGGCGACCACGCGCTCGCGACCACGATCCTGGGTCACATGGCCTTCATCCCGGCAGTCAGCAAAGACCACGCCGCAGCCCGGAACTTACTGAAAGCGGCATCGCAGCACACCTGGCACGGCGTCGACCCCACCGTACGATCGTGGCTGCACTGCGTAGCCTCCGAACTCGACGCTCGCGCGGGCGTATCAGGCGATGCCCGCCGGCACGCGGACCTGGCCCTGAACGTCGACCTCGACAACGCCACACCACCGGCATGGATGGACTTCTACGACCGCAGCCGGCGACACGCGTTCGCGGGCTTCACTGCACTGACTACAGATGCCCACGGCGATGCCGAGTTCCATCTGACCCAATGCCTCGACACACTCAGCGGCCATGCGGGTAAACAGCGCAGCGTCGTGCTGGCTGACCTCGCCGCAGTCCATGCCAACGATCCCGACCGATCAGCTGACTACCTCCACCGAGCTCTCGACGCGCTCGGCGACGCCTGGTACGGCACCGGCCTCGATCGGATCCGGCAGCGTCGTGCCGCGCTTGGAGACAGCCAGCTCGGAGCTGGCCTCGACAGCCGCATTGACGCGGCATCAGTCGGCGGCCACCCGTCAATCCCTCTGCGCTAAGCAGTGGCGTTGTTCCAGGAGCTCACCAGCGCCGGAAGCTCCATCAACGAGTCGATGCGAAAGACACACCGATCGGAGACCTCGGGCATCACCAGAATGTGTCCCCATGGGCCTCGCCGGATCAGACAGGTCAGCAAGCCAACGTCCTGGGCGGGTCGGATGTCGTTGTCGAGCCGGTCACCGACGTAGAGCACGTTGGACGGATCACCTCCGCCCTCGGACACGACCCGGTCGAAGAACGCCGAAGATGGCTTCTCCACACCCCAGCCATCCGAGGTGCCGATCACGTCAACCGGCAGCTCCAAACCACGCAGGATCGCCTCCGCACGCGAGGTCTGATTGCCGGCCAAGCCGATCCGCAGACCCGCACCCTTCAACTCCTGTCAGGCACGGCCGCGCGTCCGGGTATAGGTCATCTTCACCGAACCACTCCGGCCGTCCGGCCGCTGCCCGCCGGTCCCGCTCCACCGCCAGGTCAAACCCCGGCCGGAACACCTGGAAGGCCTGCCGATAATCCAAGCCCTGGGCTATGACCGCACCGAAGACCGCCGAGAACGTATGCCGCGGCACGCCCAGCCAGTCCGCCCACGTGCCGTACTCCCGGGTCTCATCGACGATTGTCTCCCCGACATCAAAGAACACGCTCGTGATCAACTAAGGCTCCATCGACAGCCGTGGTCATAACGCCCGCCAGCCTATGCCGGGCCCGGAAAGCCATCCGAGACCCGGCACGTACGACTGAGACCCCGCCACGCGGCCGCGGCGGAGGTCCAGGTCGGCTGGCGGGAAACCGGCACGCCGGCGGTGACATTGCCGCTCGCCGCGCTTCAGGTGCCGCATGACGCGGTCGCTCATGCTGCCAGTCCCAACGTTCACCAGGATGCCGTCCTCGAACTCTCGGCGCGTGGACCACAAGGACCCGGTAGACGCCGGCGATCGCGCGGCAGCGGGCGCCGGTCCGGAAGGTAGGCAACTCGAGCGGGGTCGCGGCTCGATTAGCCTCCTATTACGACGAAAGCCTGTGGTCATCACTGGCGTGACCGCCGAGGATGACCGCAGCAGGCTCCGCCAGGATCGGGAGGGTTGTGGCGGGCCAGTTCGGTTACGCGGCCGTTTGCTTGCCGGGGCCGTTGAGTTTGGTTTTGATGCTGGTGAGCCGGGTGGCGTACCGGTTGAGGTGGATGATGTTGGCGGCGCCGTCGGTGACGGTGCGGTCGAGGTCGGCGAACAGGCTGGTGTAGGTGTCGGAGGTGATGACGATCGAGGAGTGGCCGAGGATTTCCTGGATGGTTTTCATGTCCGCGCCGGCGAGTTTGAGGTAGGACGCGGCGCAGTGGCGTAGGTCGTGGAATCGGATCGGGGGCAGGTCGGCGGCGGCGACGAGTTTGACGAATCGTTCGCTGACCAGTTCCGGGTGCCACGGGGTGCCGTCGGGTTTGACGAAGAACGTGCCGGTGTCGGGCCAGTCTTGGCCGGCGTGTTGCTGCCAGCGGCCGCGCATCTGGAGGTAGTCGGCGAGGATCGTGGCGGTGTGGTTGTCGATCGGCAGGATCCGGTCCCCGGCGCGGCTTTTGACCTCACGCTCGATCTGGTTGTAGCCGACCGAGACGCGTTGCTGGACGACGGTGATCACGTTGTTGGTCAGGTCGATGTCGATGTCGCGTAGTCCGCAGGCCTCGCCGCGGCGCAGGCCCCAGACGGCGACGAGGCAGAACAGGGCGTAGAGCATGATGTCGTGGCCTTCGGCGTAGTCGAGGAATTCGCTGGCGGTGGTGGGCCGCCACACCATCACCGGTGACGGGATCTCGCCGCTCTGGCGCCACACGTCGATGGCTTTGTCGGTCCAGACTTTCGGCCGGGGCCGCGCTCCGGTGGGCATGTCCACGGCGGTTGCGGCGTTGAAGTCGATGATTTTGTAGATGCGGATGGCGTCGTTGAGGGCCTTGCGTAGCACGGCGCGGATGCGCTGCTGGGTGGCGGGTCCGGTGGTCTGCTTGCCGCGTGCGGTGGGGTCGTTGCGGGTCTGCGCGTTGAGGGTTTTCTGGTTGGTTTCGTCGATGGCGGTGAACATGTCCTGGACGTGGACGGGCAGGAGGCTGGCCAGGCCGATGTGGCCGAGGTGGGGTTTGAGGTGCACGCGGATGATCGCCTTGTAGGCGGTGGTGGTGCCGGGGGACAGGCCGCGGCGCTGGGCGATCCAGTCGTCGAGGTAGTCGGCGACGGTGAGTTCAGCGCCGTTGATGTATCCGGCGCGTAGCTTGCGCAGGACGTCTTTCGGGGCGGGCAGCGGTTTGCCACGGCCGAGGTGGGCGAGCATGTCGGCGATGCGCAGGGTGAGTTCGGTGTCTTTGGGGGCGAGGTTGAGTAGTTCGCGGGCGTCGTCAAGGACGGCCTGGGCGTCGTCGCTGCGGGCGAATCCGGTACGGCGGAACTGGCGGCGGCTGCTCGCGGTTCGGGAGGGCAGTTCGAGTTGCAGGTACCAGACGCCGTGGCTGGCCGACCAGGCGCCGCCCTTGCGGCGCAGGTTCGGGCAGGCCCGGCCGAGCCTCCTGCCGGTGTCGGGGTCCTTGCATGGGCATTCCTTGCCGATTGATCCGGTGGTGGTCATGGTGGTGACTCCTATGCGGGTGGCGGCCGGGCCTCGCATTCGGGCCCTGCGGATTGTGGGTTGGTGACGATGGACGCGTGGAACGTCGCCGCTGGTCAAGTCGCCGGCGGTGATGTTTGCGCGTCAGGGGTCAGCGGGATGTGCAGCGCGGCCAGTAGCGCGGCTACGGGGACGCGGTAGCCGGATCCGACGCGCAGGACCGGTGTGGGGAATGCGTCGTCGGCGGCGAGGGCGTAGGCGGTGGAGCGGGACAGGCCGAGGATCTGGCCGGCGGTGGCGATGTCGGTGACCGGGCCGAGCGCGCGGATGCGTTCGGGTGTCCAGTCCTGTGCCGTCTGGCTGGTCTTGGTCTGGTAGCGGTCAGGCATGGCGGCCTCGATTCGGCTCTGGAACGAAAACGTGGGGCGTGTTCGGTGGTCCGGCATGGTCGTGGTGAAGTCGCTGCGGATGCGTACGGATCTGAACGTGCTGCTCATCGGGCTCCAGCCAGTGGCGGCCAGGCACGCGGTCGGCGGGCGGTCGGTGGCCTGGACGATGCGCATGGGCAGCTGCCTCGACGGCGAAGCAGGCGTGTTCGCTACGGAGCCGGCCAGGATGTTGGGGCCGAGCCGTGGTATGCCGACCTGGCCAGCCCTACCGAGCGGTACGTCGCGTTCAGCGGCCGGCAGTTCCGGTACGCGCCCGGCGATGTCGCTGAGCGCGACGCGGCACCGGCGCACGATCAGTCGGCATCCCGAGTCGAAGCTCGACTGGGCGTGGCCGCCGGCGAGGTCAATGCGCGCGTGTCCACGTGAGCACCCTGGCGGGTGGCATCCGATGCCCGCGCATTCAGTGGCAACCAGGTCGCGGACGAGCGCTGCAAGCAAGGGGTTCCTGGATGGTCAGGTCTCATTCGTCGTGACGGCATGACGGCGAGGCTGGCGTATGAGGGTGGTCTGCGGGCAGGATGATGCGGTGTCCGCGCCTGTTCGTCCGTCTGGTGTGGTGCTTGAGGCCGTGCTGGAGCGGTTGACGTACGTCAACGAGGAGACCGGGTACACGGTGGCCCGGGTGGCGACTGGCCGTGGCGGCGATGATCTGTTGACGGTGGTGGGTGCGCTGCTCGGTGCGCAGCCTGGGGAGTCGTTGCGGCTGGTGGGCCGGTGGTCGAGTCATCCGAAGTTCGGCCGCCAGTTCGAGGTCGACTCCTACACCACGGTGTTGCCGGCCACGATCCAGGGCATCCGCCGCTACCTCGGTTCGGGACTGGTGAAGGGGATCGGCCCGGTCTTCGCCGAGCGGATCGTCGCTCATTTCGACCTGGACACGCTGCGGGTCATTGAGGAGGAGCCGCGCACGGCTGATCGAGGTGCCGGGGCTGGGTCCGAAACGCACCGCGAAGATCACTGTCGCGTGGGCGGAACAGAAGGCGATCAAGGAGGTGATGTTGTTCCTGCAGACCGTCGGGGTGTCCACCTCGATCGCGGTGCGGATCTACAAGCAGTACGCCGACGCGTCGATCACGACCGTGCAGACCGAGCCGTACCGGCTCGCCGCCGAGGTGTGGGGGATCGGGTTCAAGACCGCCGATACCATCGCGCAAGCGGTCGGGATCCCGCACGACAGCCCGCAGCGGGTCAAGGCCGGTCTGCAGCACACCCTGTCGCAGGCCACCGACGACGGGCACTGCTTACCTGCCCCGCCCGAAGCTGATCGCCGACGCGGCCAAGATCCTCGGGTGTGCCTGCCGGGCTGGTCGAACCGTGCCTGGCCGAGCTGGCCGGCGAGGAGGGCGTGGTCCGCGAGGAGTTGATGACCACCGGCCGGGCCGGTGACCGGCGGTGTACCTGGTGCCGTTCCACCGCGCCGAAACCTCCCTGGCGGCCGGCCTGCGGCAGCTGCTGACGTCCGAGAGGACCGGATGCCAGTTTCGCGGCCGTCGACTGGGCCGCGGCGTTCGGGCTGGCTGCGCGCCCGCACCGGCGCCGACCTCGCCGCCGAGCAGCGCGACGCGGTCCGGCTCGCGCTGACCCGAAGGTCGCGGTCCTGACCGGCGGCCCCGGCTGCGGCAAGAGCTTCACCGTCGCGCTCGATCGTCGAGCTGGCCCGCGCCAAGAAGGCCAAGGTGGTGCTGGCCGCGCCGACCGGCCGGGCCGCCAAACGGCTCGCCGAACTCGACCGGCCAGCGCCGCCGCGACCGTCCACCGGCTGCTGGAGCTGCAGCCCGGGCGGCGACGCGGCGTACGACCGGGACAACCCCCTGGACGCCGACCTGGTCGTGGTCGACGAGGCCTCCATGCTCGACCTGATCCTGGCCAACAAGCTGGTCAAGGCCGTCCCGCCGGGCGCGCACCTGCTGCTGGTCGGCGACGTCGACCAGCTGCCCTCGGTCGGCGCCGGCGAAGTCCTGCGCGACCTGCTCGCCGCCGACACCGATCCCGCGGGTCCGGCTGACCGAGGATCTTCCGCCAGGCCGCCGCAGTCCGGTGTCGTCGACCAACGCCCACCGCATCAACGCCGGGCCGCCCGCCGCTGACCCACGGGCTTGCCCGACTTCTTCCTGTTCAGCTGCGGACGACACCGAAGCCACCGCCGAGCTGACCGTCGACTGTGGCGCTGCCCGCCGCATCCCGGCCAAGTTCGGGCTCGACCCGCGCCGCGACGTCCAGGTCCTCGCCCCGATGCACCGCGGCCCGGCCGGCGCCGGCGCGCTCAACACCCTGCTGCAACAGCGCTCACCCCGGCCGGGACGGCTGCCGGAGACGGCGCGTTCGGCGGCCGGGTCTTCCGGGTCGGCGACAAGGTCACCCAGATCCGCAACAACTACGACAAGGGCCAGGCCGGCGTCTTCAACGGCACCGTCGGCGTCGTCACCGCCTTCAACCCGGACGAGCAGACCCTGACCGTGCGCACCGACGAGGACGAGGCCATCGACTACGACTTCGACGAACTCGACGAACTCGCCCACGCCTACGCCGTGACCATCCACCGCTCCCAAGGCAGCGAATACCCCGCCGTCGTCATCCCGGTCACCACCAGCGCATGGATGATGCTGCAGCGCAACCTGCTCTACACCGCCATCACCCGCGCCAAGAAACTCGTCGTCCTCGTCGGCTCCCGCCGCGCCCTGGCCGCAGCCGTACGCACCGCCAGCCCCACCCGCTACACGGCCCTGACCGACCGGCTCGCCTGATCACAGGCGTCAGCACCGTCGGGCATCCGGCTGCCCGGGTACTCCTTGCAGTACACAGCCCCGGGTACCGCTGATCTCGCGGAGGCCCGCCATGGCGCACACCCGCTGGGCGGCCGTGCATCATGGCACGCATGGCGCAGCTGACACTGTTCGCGGACTACTACCAGATCCACGTGTTCGACGACGGATCGTTGACCGATCTCGGCGACGCGTGGACCGACCAGGCGATGGCTGATCATCTGGCCGCGGGCCAGGACGCGGTCGCGATCGGCACGGCAGTAAACGTCGACGTCGCGGTCACCGTGGAGATTCTCGACGCGCCACCGATCGACGACAGTGCCGAGTTCGATCACGTCGTGGAGGCCAGTATCCGCAGCACGTCGGGGAGGCTGGTCGTCATGGGCTGCACCGACTACGAACCGGACGCGCGACGCTTTCCGGTGGCGATGGGCTGGCTGCGTCTGCGCGCATCCCAGTCCAACCTTGACCGCGCCCATCGGGCCGGTGTCGACTCGGCCGACGACCCGCAAACCATGCAACGACTGCGGCTGCAGGCATGGCCGGATGGGGCCCGGCCCGTATCGGTGGTCAAGCGCTGGCGGGCGCCGGCGTGACCGTGGCCTATCCGGGCCCAGCAGGGATTCACCATGCCGGCGGGAGGTACGTGCACCGGTGTTCTCCCTACGCAAGATCAGCCCTCACTTCCGCGCTGCAACCAGGTACCCCACGGGCCGCCGCAGCACCGCTGCCGCATGCTGATTACGGTCTACCCTTGAGTTCGTCGTGATCATCCTTCAGTTTTCCTGAACTCGCGGACTTTCAAGGCTTGGCCAGGACGAGGACGTCCTCGTGGGTGATCAGGTGCATCGGCCTGCCGGCTGCGCGGGCCTTGCGGACCTGCTGGAGCTGGAAGAACGATGGCCGGGCGACCAGTTCGCCGTCGCGGACCGCGGCGAGTAGTGCGACGCAGCGTTCCAGCAGTGTGAACCCGCACGACATGCCGGCGATGACCACGGCGGAGGGCAGGTCGATCAGCGCGCCGTGTTTGCGCCAGGGCCGCGCGGTGACGACGACGACCCCGCCTGGGCGCAGCAGGGTGTGGCAGCCGGCGAGGATGGTCGTGAACCCGTCGACGAGGCCGGGCAGGTCGCGGTAGGCGAGGTTGCCGCGGTCGTCGCCGTAGGCGTTGTCGGTCTTGACGACCCCTTCGGTGGCGGTGGGCCGGACCTGGCCGTGGACGGTCGGCCCGTATGGTGGCGAGGTCACGATCAGTGCGAACCGGCCCTGTAGGGCGGCGGGCAGGATCCGGGTGATGTTGGTGGAGTCGCCGCGCACGACCGCGCCTCGCCCGGTGGCGCCCTGGGTGCGGGCGTGGGCGATGTTCGCGTCGGCGATATCCGACCAGCGGGATTCGTACTCGACGCCGATCGCGTCCCGGCCGAGGTGCATCGCTTCGACCAGGGTGGTGCCGATCCCGCACATCGGATCCCCGACGAGATCGCCCGGGTGGGTGTAGGCGGCGATGGCGTGCGCGGCGATCGCGGGCAGCATCCTTGCTGGGTGCGCGGTCGACGCGGCGACGTACCGGCCGCGGCGCTGGGACGGGCCGGGTGTCTGCGCGGTCGCCCACACGGACAGGCCGACCTGGTGGTCGGCGTACCCGTCGGCCGTGGCGTGCAGGTGTGGCGGTCATCGGAGACCACCGCCTGTTGCTGAAGACGACCACGTCGGAGTGGATGTTGAGGTGCCCGCCGGCGTCCAGCGTCGACAGGTCAGCGTCGGTCAGGTGGTAGGTGAACCCTTCCGCGCCGGCATCGGCGCGGACCGCGACGATGTGCTGGAAGTAGCGCAGCCCCGCGACGTACGCGGCGTCGGTGAGCGCGGTGTATTCGCCGCGGCTGCTGTGCGGCGGCGATGAACGCCACGCAGCCGTCCGGCCGCGAGCACGCTCGCCGCGGCGGCCATCAGGTCGGTGAGCCGGTCGGTGTTGGCCGGCTCCGAGGTGTGCAGGGGCCACACCGCGATCAGCAGCGTCGGCGCCGCAGCGGCGGGGCCGGGTCGGCGGGTACGTCCGTCGACGGTGCCGGCGGGCCGGTCCGGGTCACGCAGGTCGTCACCGAACCAGTCGGTGATCTCCGGTGGCTCCCCACCGCGCTGCCCGGGCGCCATGGCTTGCGACCGGCGGGCCGGTGGTGGGGTGGTTGCGACCACGATGATGCGCCGCGTCCTGTCGAAGGCGGCGCGTACATGGGTGCGGCCACCCGCCGCGGCGCACGCGGCGATCGTCGGGCTGCCGGTCAGGTCGACGATGGTGTCGCCGGGCGTGGTGAACGCCGCGAGCAGCCGGTAGGCCAGCCGCTGTGGCACGGGTGAGGCGTCCCCACCGGTCGGGGTGCGCCAGACGGTGTGCCCGACCGGAGGGTCGCCGGGCACCAGGTCGATGAAGCTGTGGTCGCCGGGCTGCCCGGCGGGGTGCTGTGGTGTGTGGGTCATCGTGGATGGGCTCCACGCCCCGCATGACGTGCTGACCTACCCAATACCGGTTCTGTCATCGCCGGCGAACACCCGCCGCCTCTGACACCGGATGGCACGGCGATGACAGCGCAGCCCGGCGACACGCGACACCCGTCGCGACGCCGGGCCGCCTCGCGACACGGCCGCTTGCGACATTGCCGGGCCGATCGACGTCGCCGCCCGGTGTCGGTCAGGGCGTGTGCCGGGCGATGACGCCGTGTCGGCGTACGACACGGCGCTAATGGCACGACATGTGGCGCGGCATGCGACGGCTGCCCGGCATGCGATGTTGCCGGCGCAGTGCCCGGTGGCGCTGTCGTCGCGCCGATCGTGATGGTGATGTCGCGTCGCCGTGTCACACAGGTGCCGGACGACAGCGACAGGCGCGATGGCGGTGGCGTACGGCAGCGTCGCGGCGGCAGGCGCCAGGCGGCGCGGCACCGACGTAGCGGTGTCGTGGCGGGCTTGGCATCGCGACCCTGTCGCGCCATGGACGGTGTCACCGGGACACGGTTGTCGGGTGTCAGAGCACTGCCAGTGCCGTGGCGGGCCGGTGTCAGAGCGGTGTCATCGTGCTCGGCGCCACTGCCAGCGCGGTGTCAGAGCCCGGGGTGACCGCGGGCGCGTGAGCCGGGCGCCGGGGCCGTGGCCGGGTCGAGCGGCGATGGCAGTCCAGCGTGGCCCGCTGACACCGGGGGTCCGGCCCGGCTCCGGTCGGCGCCGGCTGCCACTGGCACGCGCTCGGCCTTCGGCGGCGCGTCGGGCGCGGGCGAAGGCGGGCTGGGCTGTACTGACATCGGGGTGCCAGGGGTGTGTGGCGCACTACGGCGGTCCATTCGCCGTACCTGTGGGGAGTTCCCGCTGTGACAACCTCAACCCGTCGCCGTGTCGCCGCCTACCGTTCACCTCTCGCGGAGGCCGCTGCCACGTTTCACCTGCTGACCTGCCCGCCGTTCCCGCTCGGTCTGCATGGCGCCACCTTCGACACCGTCGCTGGGTGTGCCGTCGAAGTTCCTGTCGCTGCGGCAGCTTGGCCGGTTGCTGCGCCGCGAGCAGTGCAACCAGCCGCTGCGGATCGCGGTGTGGCAGGCGCTGGCCGCTCGTGCCGCCGGTGGTGATCCGGCCTGGCGGGTCGCCGCCGTGCACATGGCCGCCCGGCAGATCGACCGCCGCGCGCGGCTGTACGCGGCGACCGAGCATGTCCACTCGTGGGCGGCGCAGGCCGAGGTCATCATCGGCCTGCTGCGGGCGATCGAGACCGGCACCGCCGCCGACGTCGATTGGCTGGCCTGAGATGCCAGCCGTTTACGAGCGGGCGGTTCGGTGTTCGCCGCGATCGATACCGCGTTCACGGCGATGTGCACCGGCGCGGACCCGGTCGGGCTCAACTGCGCCGGCTACGGACCGCTCGGGCTGCCCGACCGCGTTCCTGAGCCTGCGGGAGCTGCGCGGCTGGCTGCTGGACCATCCCGGCCGGGAGCACTATCCGGCCCGCAACGCGGTCTGGCACGACCTGGTCGTGGCCGCCCGCCACGATCCGGCGTGGATGACCGCGACCCTCGGCATGGCGCTGCCGGGCTGGTCCGCGCGGCCGGTCATCTCGCCCGCGGCTACCACGGGCAGCGCGACGACATCGACGCGGAGATGGTCGCCGCGTTCATGGCCGCCGCCGCCCAGGTCGATGTCACCGGCGCAGGGCCTCTACGAGAAGCTGCGCTGGCACGCGCTGCGCGCCGGGATGGATGTCCGCGCCCGGGACGAGTCGTTACCAGCTCGTGCCCGACGTGGAGCAGATCGCCGGCGCCGCACCCCGGCTGCCCTACGGGCACCCGGACCTGATCGTCGCCCGGGCCGTAGCCGCCGGCATCATCGACGCCGCCGACGCCGAACTGATCATGTGGACCCGTCTGGACCGCACCCCGCTGCACGTGGTCGCGGCGCGGGAGGGCCTGGACCCGGCGACCGCACGGATGCGGCGCCTGCGCGCCGAGCGGGCCCTGGTCGACGCGGTACGCGGCGGCCTGCTCTCCGGTGCCGTCTCCGCGGGCACGCACCGCACGGTACGCCGCCGGGCGGTGACCCGCGCCGCGGTCCGTGCCGCGTTCGCCTCCGCCACCTGACCCGGACTTCGCTATGGCCCGGCGCCGCGGCGTCGGGCCATCAGCACGTCCAGCCCCGGGGGACCACCGGGTCCGGCGGGCGCCTGCGCCTGGCGGTGTCAGCGGACTGCCACCGGCTGCCATCGCGCGCCGGGTGTTCGCCGGCGATGACAAACCCGGATTGGGGGTGTGAGACGCACCGGCCCCGCACCCAGCGGCGTACCGGACATCCTCACCCGCCGCGGGCGCACGGGCCTCACGGGTGCGGCCCGCTCGGGTGCCCCGCACCGACGCGCTGACACGTCCGCGATCCGCAACCTGCACAGGGAGGAGCAGCTCCTCCCGGGCACCCGGCCGCACCCCGGCCCCGTGCCGCCCGCGGCGGCAAGCACCCATTCCGCTAAGCACCCCGCCAGGGCGGGGTGGGAGGAGAACAGCCGCAATGTCTCGCATCCGATGGGCCACCACGGCCCGCTACGCCCTCACCGCCGGCACCATCGTGCTGATCCTGGCCACACCGGCCACGGCGTTCGCCGCCGGAACCCCGGTCATCGAGGCGGCCAAGACCCTGCCCCAGGTCATCGCCGGCATCCAGAACTGGATCATGGGGATCCTCGCCGCCCTGGCCACCCTGTTCCTGGTCCTGGCCGGTGTCTACTAGACCACCGCCGGCGGCGACCCGGCCCAGGTCGAGCGGGCCAAGGGCGCGCTCCGCAACGCGCTGGTCGGCTACGGCCTGGCCGTGCTCGCCCCGGTCCTGCTGTCGGTGGTCAAGGGCATCGTCGGGGGCTGACCATGGGATGGCTCCTCAACAAGATCATGTCCTGGGTGACCGGGCTGATCGTCGGACGCCGTTCGACGGCGTGTTCAACACGGTCAAGACCATCCTGGTATCCACCCCGGACGTCACCCGGCTGCCCCAGGTGCAGGAGATCACCGCCCGCTGCCGCGAGCATCCTCGACATCGTCTTCGTGCTCGCGTTCACCGCGGCGGGCGCCCTGACCATGGTCGCCGGCGGCGACGAACGGTCCGCTACACGGCCAAGACGCTCATGCCACGGCTGATCGTCGCGTTTGTCGCCGCGCATTTCTCGCCGCTGTTCTGCTCCCAGATCATCAGCGTCGCCGACGCGATGACCACGGCCCTGGCCGGCAGCGACCCGACCACTGCGCGCGTTGACCGCGATCGGGTCCGACGTTCAACGACGCCAACAACGGTGAACCGCGGCGCTGCTGTTCGCCGTGCTCGCCGCGATCACGTGTTTCCTGCTCGTCGCGGTCGCGTTCTCCTTCATCACCCGCCTCGGCGTCCTGGTCATCCTCGCCATCACCGGACCGCTCGCCGTGGCCTGTCATGCCCTGCCGCAGCTGGAACCGGTCGCCAGGCTGTGGTGGCGGTCGCTGATCGGCTGCCTGCTGATCCCGCTGCTGCAGATCCTCACGTTGCAGGCAGGGGAGTCGATCCTGCTGAACCCGGCGTTCGCAGGGCACGCTGCTGGGCCTGCCCGGCAGCGGCGTGCTCAACCTGATGGTCGTCATCTCGCTGATGTGGATCTGCGTGAAGATCCCCAGCCTGGTCCGCCGATACGTCATGCAGCACCAGCGGCTCCGGCCCGGCGCCCAGATCTTCCGGGTGTCGTCATCCAGCAAGGCCTGCGGCGTGCCCTCCGCGCGCCGCGGCAAGGAGGTAGAACAGACATGACCCCGCCCGATCCCGCCGGCACGGGCGCGGATGCCCGCCGACGTCGAAGCCCCGGACAAAGTCCTCTACGGGCTGACGTTCCGGCAGTTGGCGATCCTCGCCGTCGCCGCCGTCATCCTCGCCGTCGCCTACCACCTCCTGCACCAGCTGGTGCCGCTGCCGGTGCTGCTCGTCGCCGCGGTGCTGCTCGGCGGGCTGACCTTCGGCGTCGCGGTCGGCCGCCGTGACGGGCTCCCGTTCGACGTGTGGCTCGCCCACGGGCTCCGGTTCTCCCGCGCGCCGCAGGCGCTGACCACCATCGACACCGCCGCCGGCACTCCGGACTGGGTCGCGGCGCCCGCGGCCCGGGTCGCGTTGCCGGCGCCGCTGCGGCTACCCGCGTCCGCGATCGGCGACGACGGCCAGATCAGCCTCGGCGGCCAGTCCGCGGCGATCGTCGCCGCCACGACCGTCAACCTGGCACTGCGCACCGGCGACGAGCAGGCCGCGCTGATCGACACGTTCGGCCGGTGGCTGAACTCGCTCACCGCCGCCACCCAGATCGTCGTCTCCGCGCAGCCGGTCGACCTGCAGTCCGCACGCCGACACCCTCGCCGCCCGCGCCCGCCGCCAGCCCCATCCGGCGCTGGCCGGCGCCTGCGCCGACCACGCCGCGTTCCTCGCCGACCTCGCCGCACGCCGCGATCCGCTGCGCCGGCAAGTGCTGATCACCGGCCGCACCCCGGCCGGGCCCGGCGGCCACGGTGCCCGGCGCCGCGCCGAGGACACCGTGCGGGCCCTGTCTGGGCTCGGTGTCAGCGCACGAAGCCCTCGACGGCCCGGCCGCCACCGCTGTCCTCGCCGTCCTGCGCCGACCCGTACCGGCCGCCCCGCGCGGCCGGTCTCGCCCCACCGGAGGCGGTCATCACCTCCACGGCAAACAGCCAGACGAACAGGAGCCGACGATGAGACTGGCCATGCCCGGCCACACGAACCGCACCGCGACGAACCAGGCCCAGGTCCCCGCCGGAGACGTCGCGGGTGCGGTCGCACCGGCCTCGGTCGAGCTCACCGCGAGGTATCTGCGCGTCGGTGACGGCTACGCGGCCACCCTCGCCGTGACCGGCTACCCAGCCGAAGTCGGCGCCGCATGGCTGGAACCGTTGCTGTCCTGGCCCGGCCGGCTCGACCTCGCCCTGCACATCGACCCCGCTGCCGACCGCCACCGCGGCCGGGCGGCTGCGCACCCAGCGCGCCAAGCTCGAATCGTCCCGCCGCGCCGACACCGAGCGCGGCAGGCTCGCCGACCCGTACGTGGAGGCCGCCGCCGACGACGCCGCCGACCTCGCCGACCGGCTCGCCCGGGGTGCGGCGAAACTGTTCCGGGTCGGCCTGTACCTGACCGTGCACGCCCGCACCGAAGACGAACTCGCCCAGGCCTGCGCCCAGGTCAAAGCCGCCGCCGCCTCCACCCTGCTCGAGGTACAGCCCGCGACCTGGCGGCACCTGGCCGGGTGGACCACCACCCTGCCCCTCGCAACCGATTCGCTGCAGATGCTGCGGCTCATGGACACCCAGGCCCTCGCCGCGGCATTCCCGTTCGCCTCCCCAGACCTGCCGGCGCCGCTGCCGGGCGACCCGGCCTCGACCGGCGGGGTGCTGTACGGCATCAACCCCGCCTCCAACGGGATCGTCTGGTGGGACCGGTGGGCGCAGGAGAACCACAACTCCGTCGTCCTCGCCCGCTCCGGCGCCGGCAAGTCCTACTTCGTCAAACTCGAGCTGCTGCGCTCCCTCTACCAGGGAGTGCAGGTCGTCGGTCATCGACCCCGAAGACGAATACCAGCGCCTCGCCGACGCCGTCGGCGGCACCGTCGTCGACTCGGCGCCGCCGGCGTAAAGCTGAACCCGCTGGATCTGCCGGCCGGCGACCGCCGCCCCGACGTGCTGACCCGCCGCGGCCTATTCCTGCACACATTCACCTCAGTGCTGCTCGGCCATGTGCCCGCGCCGGCCGAACGCGCGGCGCTGGACCGGGCGATCCTGGCCACCTACCGGCAGGCCGGCATCACCACCGACCCCGGCA